>CAWDEZ010000001.1:0-73829 GCA_963801365.1 uncultured Actinomycetota bacterium
GCCGAGGTTTGCGTTAAGCCGAAGATCTGCGGGGATGGCCTGCGCTCGTGGGGGGTGCTGGTGGATTTCTCGGCTTAACGTTTCGGGTGCTGGTTAGCGTCCGTCGTATCTGTACGTCTGTGGAAGGAGACGGTGATGGGTACGACGGTCAGGCAGATCGGCGCGGTTGTGGTGGCGGAGTTGCGTGCGGCTGGCTATATGGAATCGACGGTTGGTCAGTACGCGAAGACGATCAAGGCGCTGACTGAGTTCGCCTCGGGGCGTGAGTATTCCGCCGGTCTGGGTGCGGAGTTCGCCTCGATGACGATCAGTGTGCGCACCGGTCGGTTCAGCCCGCAGCGGCGGTTCGACTACCGGCGTCTGGTTACGGTGTTCGACTCGTATGTGCGCACCGGGCGGGTGGACCTGGCGGTTCGTGGCCGCGGCGGCGGAGGTCCACGGCCCGAGGGCAGCGACTTCGTTGCGCTGGACGCCGCGTGGCAGGCCGAGATGGGCCGGCGCGGTCTGGCGCCGGCCACCCGCGAGGCCTACGGGCGGGTGGCGCGTCGCTACCTGGTGTTCCTGGAAGCACGCGGTATCGCCGTGCTGGGCGGGGCGGATGGCGCCAGTGTCCTGGCGTTTTTGGAATCCCTACTGGACCGGTGGGCCAGGTCGTCGCTGTTTTGGGTGGTGTCGAACTTTCGTCCGTTCCTCACGTTCACCGGCCGCACCGATCTGGTCAACGCGTTGAATCTGGCTGGCATCAAACGCTTTCACGCGATAGTCCCGGTCCTCGGCGATGGCGACGAGGAACGGGTTGTTCGCGCTTGTGCGTCGGGGGTGGTCAGCGCGCGGGACGCCGCGATCACCTTGCTCGCATTATCGACGGGATTGCGGGCCTGTGACATCGTCGCGCTGCGGCTCGGTGATGTCGACTGGCGTGGGCACACGATCGGCCTCGTGCAGCAGAAGACGGGCAACCGCTGACGCTGCCATTGCCGGCGCTGCTGCTGGGCAAGCTGGCCTCCTATGTGCTCGACGAACGTCCCAGCTCCGGCGATGATCACCTATTCCTGCGTTCGAAAGCCCCACACACCCGGCTGGGCGATCACGCGACGGTGCACCAGGTGACCGTTGAGACATTCCGGAAAGCGGGAGTGGCCAACCCGAAGGCGGGAACCCGGCTGCTGCGCCACAATGCCGCATCCCGGCTGCTGGCCGCAGCGGTTCCGCTGCCGACGATCTCAGCAGTGCTCGGCCACGCCAGCCAGGAATCGACGAACCTCTACATGAGTGTGGACCGGCTCCGTCTGCTCGACTGCGTCCTGCCGGTCCCAGAAGCCGTGCGGTCATGAGCGGCCACGGCTTCACCAGCGCTTTCGCCACCGAGTTGGACGCCTACCTGGCGTTCAAGGCGAACATGGGATGCACTGGTGCTTCCCGCATCTGGTACCTGAAACAGTTCGACGCCTACTGCGCCACCCGCGATCGCACGGTGTTCGACAAGGACACCGTCGAAGGCTGGGTCAGTGCTCAGCTGCAACGGTGTGGCCGCTACCGGTCCTGGATGTCCTACATTCGTGACGTCGGCCGCTGGATGGCGATGAACGGGATCCCCGACGCTTACGTGCTCTCCGATCGGTGGAAAGCCCCGTTCGTTGCCGCTCATCCCTATCTGTTGTGCCGGCGTGAGATCGAGTTGTTCTTCGCCGCCGCCGCACAGATTCAGACGCCATGCCCGTGGCGATGGCAGGCGGTCGCGTTCTTCACCCTGATGCACTCGTGCGGTCTGCGGACCGGTGAAACCCGCGCTCTGCAGACCGGGCAGGTCGACCTCGATGCCGGGCACATCGACATCATCTGGTCCAAAGGACATCGCAGCCGCAGGCTGCCGCTGACTGATCAGGTCATCGAGATCCTCGACACGTGCGACCGGACCTCGCGCGCGCATTTCGCCTCGCGCCGCATGTTTTTCGTCTCCGCTACCGGCAACCAGGTCAGCACGGCAACAGTTGGAAAGATATTCGGCCGCATCTGGGACCAGGCCGCGCTGCCCCGGCCGGTGGCTGGTCAACAGCCACGGCCGTACGATTTCCGGCATCATTTCGCCTACGCCAATATCCACCGATGGATGACCGCCGGCGACGACGTCACCGCGATGCTGCCCTACCTGTCTCGTTACATGGGTCACGCAACCTTTGACAGCACGTACTACTACGTGCACACCTCGCCCGATTTCATGACCGCCTACGCCGACATCACCGCCGATCGCCAATCCCTGCTCCCGCAGGTGGGATTCTGATGAGACGCGACCCACATACCGGCGCACCGGACTTCTTCGGGTTCGCCCGCGATTATCTGCACGCCTACATGCCCAAGACCAGAGGGCTGTCACCGAAAACCATTGAGGCATATCGGATCAGCCTGGAGTGCTTCCTGGACTACCTCGCCGAGGCCGAGCACATCGGACGTGAGCACGTCAGTTTCGATCACTTCGAACCCCAGCACCTCAAGGGATGGCTGGCCTGGATGACCGATCAGCGGCGCTACACGCCCAAGACCGTCACGTTGCGCCTCAGTGCGGTCAAAGCGTTCCTGGCCTACGCGGCCTACGAAGACCTCACGCTCGTCGCACTCAGCCAATCAGCCAAAGCACTCAAAGCGCCGGCTGGCCCCCGCAGGCCCATCGAGTACCTCACCGAAGCTCAAACCCGGGCGATCCTTGCCGCGTTCACCGGGCAGACAGCGAAATTTCGGAGAAACCGGATGCTGCTCATTCTGCTCTACGACACCGCGGCTCGCGTGGGCGAGATCACCGGCCTGACCCTGGGCGATCTGCACCTGACCGAACCCGGGCACATCCTGCTCACCGGCAAGGGCAACAAGACCCGCGTCGTGCCGCTCACCGCGAAAACCGTCGAGCACCTGCACGTCTACCTCGCCGAGTTCCACCCGAACACCACCAAACTCCCCGCGACCAGGCCGTTGTTCTACAGTCTGCACCGCGGGCAACCTGCCGAACTGTCCGCCGACACGGTCGCCGCCGTGCTCAAGCACGCTACCGAATCCGCACGTGCTCAATGCCCTTCGATCCCGCAGAACATCCACTGCCACCTGCTGCGCAAAACCAAAGCGATGGACCTCTACCAGCAGGGCATCCCGCTACCGATCATCATGCGCCTCCTCGGTCACGAAAACGCTTCCACCACAGCAGCGTTCTACGCCTTTGCAACCCTGGACATGATGCGCCAAGCCATCAACGCCGCCACCCCCGCAATCAACACCGCGGCCACCGAGCCGCTCACCGAAGACCAACTCCAAACCCTCTACAGTCTGCGATAACCGCGAAACGTTAAGCCGAGAAATCCGCCAGCACCCCCCACGAGCTCAGGCCATCCCCGCAGATCTTCGGCTTAACGCAAACCTCGGCATAATCACTGTTAAACCGAATTCGGCTTAATACCGACAAGGGTTGCCAATATACGTCGGTGCGGTTCACCCAGCGATTGGTCGACGCCGGCATCGCGCCATCGACCGGTGGTGTCGGGGATAGCTTCGATAATGCCCTCGCCGAGAACCTGTGGTCGAGCCTGAAGATCGAGCTGATCTACTGGCCCGCAACCACTTTCGCGACCAGAGTGGAGGCGCAGTCGGCGTTGTTCCGCTATATCGACGGCTGGTACAACCCGCGTCGCATCCAAGCCGGACTCGATGGGCTCTCGCCCGACGAGTACGAGGCGGTCTGGCAAGCCAGCCAGTCGCAACCTCACTCGGCTACCCTCCAACCCGAGGGCGCCGAAACCAGATAGCGAAGTCTCCGGCAAACCGGGGGAACTCCACCCCTGCCAGGCATGCGGGGCGGCCCCGGGTAGGGCTGCGACGTCGAAAGTGTCCAAACCAGCCGTCAGGCGGCCTCAGAGCCTCTCGAGACACGGCGGACAGAGAATGAGAAGTCGACGCTCGTTCCATCAGTCATGATCACGATTTTCGCTCCCTCACATCGGCGTTCGGCGTCGCGGTGACGATGAAGTCGTCAAGGATGTCCACCACCGCCGTCGGGGACTCGACATGCGGGAAATGCCCGACACCGGCGAGCACCTCAAGCCGACTGCCCGGTAGTGCATCGTGAGCGGCGTAACCGTGGGCAACAGGAATGATCCGGTCCCGATCACCCCAAATCAGCAAGATGGGTAACCCAGAAGTCAGATGCAAACGGTTCAGCGCGCTGACCGCCTGACCACGGTAGTCCACCACCGAACGCAACGTACGTAGGAACGCCTGCCGTTTCTGGCCGTCGGACAACGAGGAATAGGCGTTCCATATCTCGATCTCGCCGGCGCGCGGCGCGTGGATTCCCGCCGAGGTGAGCCATGACCCCAACTTTTTGCCGACGCTCAACACCGGCCGCGGTGCGATCACCGGAAGCACCAGTTCGGCTCCCGGTGCCGACAGGATCCGCAGGATCCAATTCAGGTCCGGGCCCAGGCCACCGCTGCTGATGAGAACCAGCCGCTGGCAGTGGTCGCGATGCTGATAGGTGAACTGCATGGCCACACCGCCACCGAGGGATTGACCGACCACCGTCGCCCGCGAGATGCCGAGCTCATCGAGCAGATCACGCAGCCACACCGCGAACGCACCGAGCGAATAGTCACCGCGCGGCTTGGCGGATTCCCCGTGCCCCAACAGATCCGGTGCCACCACCCGATATTTCTTCGACAACTGGGGCAGCACAGCCCGCCACGTGGCCGAACTTCCCGCCATGCCATGGATCAACAACACCGCCTCGCCGGCTCCCGCCTCCCGATACGCGACCCGGTCGCCGTGCAGATCGAGATACTTCATCTCACTCACGTGAGCCGCTCCCCATCCGACGGTGTTTCGGGATGGTGGCATATCGCCGTAACGATCACTCCCCCGGCTCCCAGCCGACCATACCGCAACCTACGAGCGCTGCGATGACGTTCGGTCGTCGACGATCACCATGACTCCCCGGTAGCCGGTCAATTCGACTGGTAGTCCGTTAGATCCGACGGAGCCTGCGAACGTGTCGATCTAGATGACGACGAGGGCGTCGGTATTGATCAGGTAGAGACTGTCGGGTTCTGTCGGGCCAAGGGTGCGAGGTCACCAGGGCCGCGTTGCAGGTCTTGGTTGTAGCAGAACCCGAGGCCCCGCAAGTAGTCGCTGATTTTGGAGCCGCTCAGCGCCGCGGCGGTACCAGTGTCTGAAAAGTAGACCGCCGCAATCGTTTTGGCGGCGAACGCCGGGTGCTGGTTGCGCAGTTCGTCTTGTTGGAGCCGGGCGGAGTCGACAAGGTCTGCGGCTTGGCTCTGCTGGCCGAGGATCTCTTCGATCCGCAGCAATTGGTTCTGCCACGTCCACACCGCCGCGGCGGCGTCTTTGGGCCGGTGACAGTGGGCGCGATCGCGGACAGCTCCCTGTAGGGAGCGTCGTCGATCTCACCGGTGGCGATGATGGCATCGGGCTGGGTGGCCGCCAGCACCGCGGTGTTGGGGAACCCGAGCAGTTTCGGCGCGCCAGTGGTGACCTTCGGCCAGCGGCGCACCTACCGGATGATCCCGACGAGAGCCAATGGCCAGCCGGCATTGGGGATGTATACCCAGGATCCGCACGCGAGCCTTCTACACGCCAACGGACTCATGGACCTCACCCTGGCCGGTGACAAGATCAGCGCCATCACCAGTTTCGACAACAGCGTGCTGCCGCGCTTCGGGCTGCCCCGAACCTTTCCCGAATGACGTCGCGAGCTCCTGCTCGCAGGTGTGTGTGGATTCGGATGTGGACCTGGTCTTGGGTGTCACCGTTGGTCGCTCTGGCTCCAAAGATCCGGGCACCTAGTCATGTAGGCGGGAACGCATCGAGTCCGTTGATCGCGCGCCACAGCGAACCGCGTCGGAGTACGTAACGGCCTGACCAGCGGCAGTCACTCCTCGTCGTTCCCGTTAGCTTGTGCCGCCAACTGCAGGGCCCGGTGTTGCAGGACCTTGGCGTTGGCCACGCTGACACCCATCGCTGTCGCGGAGTCCTTGATCGAGCACCCCTCCAAGAATCGCAGCTGCAGGATCCGGCGGTAGTTGTCGGGCAGCGCTTCCAACACGACGGCCACCCTCTGGGGAGCCGTGCCGATAGCCTGCTCACTTTCGGGCGCCTCGGCGATGTCCTCGATCGAGGTGATCTCGCGGCCCAGCGTGGCGCGCCAGTGCGCGGCCAGCACGGTGCGCGCGGTGGCCCGCAGATAGGCACGCACCTCGGGTACAGTTGCCGAAATCCGCAGCGGCCCGAGAGCGGCCAAGAACACCTCGGCTGTGAGATCTTCCGCCTCGGGTTGGTTGCCGACCCGGGCGAATATCGTCCGATACACCCAGGTTGCGTTGTCCCGATAGATCGCGTCCCAATCGGCGTACCGCCCACCGGGCACCACCCGCAACGCGGGCGGGGTCTGGGGATCGCGCTCCGCCATCACACGCCTGTCCGAGTCGAGCACTCAGGCCGCAGAAAACACTGCCAGCCATTGCCAATGGTGCCCCTGGTGGCGCTCTGTCACTGGACAACCGCTCAACTTACGAAGGAACCAACCGCAGCACGATGCGCCACCGCGCATCGTCGCGCCGGACGGTGGGTGCGGCTTCCGCCCCGCTGTAGCGCATGGTCCTCGTTAAGGGTGACGAGTTGCATGTGGAGGTAGTGATGCTGGCCAATTCCGGACACTGGACACTGGCTGGTCCTTGCGGTCGTGATGGTGTTGATGTTCGCCGGCAATGAGCTGCCCGGCGCGGCCCGGTCGCTGGGCACCTCGCTGCGGATCTTCAAGTCCGAATTGCATGAGCTGCACACCGAGGACAACCCCGACACGCCCGCCATCCCGCCCACCCCCGTGCAGGTGGGGCGGATCAACAACCCTGCGGCCCTGGCTGCCGACCAAACCAACACCGACGCTTGACGATCAAGGGCGAGCCGCCGCGGCGCTTTTAGATCGCCTGGCCGGTTTTCGAATGAATGCGTGTAACCCGGGCTGCTATTTATAGGAGGGTGGCAGTGTCTGCGCTGCGCGGAACACCCAGAGAGGGCGGCAGGCCTGTCGACAGGTGATCGGTGCAGGCACGCCCCCTAGCGAATCGGGGGATGTTGGCCTTGCTGTTGACGGCATGGGTTAACGGGAAGGACGAGCGATGAACGCGCGCGGGTTGCGACGGTATGTCGATGACCTATTGCGCGGTCGGCGTCCGACGCCGTTTCGCCCGGATGATGTCGAGGCCGCGCAGATCCGCACCGCGATCGACCTGCAAGCGGCTCGACCGGGTGCCGATGAGCCGCGCCCGGATTTCCTGCACGATCTGCATCGGCGCCTAGCCGCGCAGATGGAAGGCGGCCAGCCGCGGGCCGCATCGGTGAGCTGGCTGGCCGCCAGCCGCCGGCAGGTGATGGTCGGGCTGTCGTCGGCCGCGGCGGCGGTGGTCGCGACGGTGACCGTCGATCGGCTGCTATTGCGCGGTGGCCGCCATGCGGGCGACCAATCAAGTCGGCCGGTGGCTGCCGGCACCGAATTGGTTCCCACACAGGGCCGTTGGCGGCCGGTGGCGGCGAGTTCGGATGTGGTCGATGACGGTGTGATGCGCCCGTTTGAACAGGACTCGCTGGTGGGGTTTGTGCGTCGGGTGGATGGTCGCGCGGAGGCGGTGTCGGGGGTGTGCACGCATCAGGGCTGCCGGCTGTTTTTCGAGCAATCCGGTGACCGGTTGCGGTGCCCGTGTCATGGGGCGTCGTTCTCACCGACCGGCGAGGTCCTGTCGCACCCCTCGCCCGCGCCGTTGGCACCGTTGGCGCGCTTGAAGGTTCGTGAGGTCAACGGCGCCATCGAGGTGTTCGGCCCGGCCGAACCGGCGTAGCGGGCTGGGCTGCCGGCCCGGTGTAACCCGCTTTCCTATCTATTGGTGAGCAGTCCGCGGCTGCGGGCCGCTGTCCGACAGGGAGGTATGCACAGTCATGTCTAGGCCTCATCGGCCCCTGACCGCGCCGGCGGGGATTGCCGCGATGGCGACGGCCCTGCTGCTGTCGGGCTGCTCCAGCGCGGGTCCGGCGGCCGACTCACATCCGTCGATCAACTTCGGCCCGCAGGCCAGTGTGACACCGGGAATGACCGGCGGTGCGTCGCCGGTATCCGGAGCGGCGCCGCAGGCGCCGGCATCGGAGACGGCGCCGGCGCCGGCTTCGGCGGGACCCAACGCGGTCAGCATCAGCAACTTCGCGTTCACCCCGGCGACGCTGACGGTCCCGGTCGGCACCACGGTGACCTGGACCAACCACGACGAGGAACCGCACACCGTGGTCGCCACCGACGGCTCGTTTCACTCGCCGGGTCTGGGCACCAACGCGGCGTTCTCCAACACCTTCGCCACCGCGGGCACCTTCGACTACATCTGTTCGATTCATCCGTTCATGCACGGCACCGTGGTGGTGACCAAATGAGCGCCCAACGCGATCCGCGCACGATGACGCGCCGCCAGCTGATCCGCCATTCGGCGTGGTTTGGGGCTGCGGTGGTGTTGACCGTGACCGGCGGTGAGGTGATCTCACACGTCGCCGGGTCGGCCGGGGCGGCCAACACGCAGGCCCGACCCACCCTGCGGTTCGCTCAGATCAGCGACAGCCATATCGGTTTCACCGGCGCCCCCAATCCGGATGTGGCCGGCACCTTCACCGAGGCGATCCGTCAGGTCAACTCGTTGGGCTACCAGCCCGATTTCGTGATCCACACCGGCGATTTGACGCATTTGGCCACCCCGGAGCAGTTCGATCAGGTCAGCCAGATGCTGACCGGGCTGAACACGCCGCACATCTTCACCGTGCCCGGCGAGCATGACTCGGTCGATGACGCCGGCCATAAGTACCGCCGGGTGTTCGGGGCGGGCACCCGCGGGGATGGCTGGTACAGCTTCGATGTCGCCGGGGTGCATGTGATCGGGTTGGTCAACACGCTGAACCTGAAGAAACTGGGCCACTTGGGAACCGATCAGCTCGCGTTCATCGAACACGACGTCGCGGCGCTGTCCAGCGACACCCCGGTCGTGGTGTTCAGCCACATCCCGCTGTTCGCGATGTACCCGGACTGGGGCTGGGGCACCGACGACGCCGCCCACGCGTTGAGCTACCTGAAGCGATTTTCGTCGGTGACCTGCCTCAACGGGCATGTGCACCAACTGTTTTCCAAGACCGAGGGCAACGTGACGTTCTACAGCGGCACCACCACCGCCTACCCGTTGCCGCATCCCGGCGAGGGCCCGGCGCCCAAACCGGTGACCCTGCCCGCCGGGAAACTCCACGACGCGCTCGGTATCCGCGCGGTCAGCTACACCAAGGGTCAGCAGGCCCTCGCGCTCAAAGAGCAGACACTGCAATGAGGTCAACAGCGACCGAGATTTTTCTTCGACTCGCCGTCGCGGCCACGCTGGCCGTCAGCGGCGTCATCCACGCCTACCTGTACATCCACGGCTACAACCACATCCCCACGGTAGGTCCAGCATTCCTGTTGCAGGCCAGCATGTTTTGCGCGCTGGCCGTGCTGATCCTTGCCGGCGCACCGCAGTGGTTTCGGTGGGCCGGCGCGCTGCTTTCGGTGGGGACGCTGATCGCATTCGCGCTCTCGCGGACCACGGGCCTGTTCGGGTTCACCGAGCGCGGCTG
Organism: uncultured Actinomycetota bacterium; assembly: GCA_963801365.1. Lineage (GTDB taxonomy): Bacteria > Actinomycetota > Actinomycetes > Mycobacteriales > Mycobacteriaceae > Mycobacterium. The sequence goes on from CAWDEZ010000001.1 coordinate 9,685, forward strand.
GGAACCGTCGCCCCACGCGGCGATCAGTGTGATCGCCGAGGTGCTCACGATGGTATTGGTTGCGGCATCTGTGCTGAGCGGCCGCAGCACAGCCCCCGCAACGTAATCCGTTGCCGGGCCCGTGGCTGGTGGCTGGGTCAGTGATTGTCGAGCGGGTTGGCCACCGCCAGGGCCCCTACCAGTCGAGCGGCCAACGCCGCCCTGCGTGTCAGGGCGGTCCACACGGGTCACGTCTGTGACCGCGCCCGCTCATCCCTCTATCGGTATACCGCAGCGGTGCCAGCAACTGAGGGTGGCTGGCGGGTTTGTCGGTTCTCACATTTTGTGTGACGCCGCTGCTCGGTCCTTGCCAAACGATGAACTATTGGCGACTGTGCCTCGTTAATGGGGTAGGCGGCCAACGCGATCGCAGGAACGCGAAAGCACTGATGCGCGGCCAGCAGAACCCGCCGAATGTCCGCGCGCTCGGCGCATTATCGACCGACGCGCTAGCCCCCGTGCGCGAAATAATATTGGCGCACGATGTGACGGGTTGAAAAGCCAATAGCAAAGGCACCAATGTGAAGTTCATTTGATCTGATCGCTTCCCGGGGCCACCGCCCCGGGCGTGCCGGATTCGACGTGCCCGCGCCACCAGAAGTCCGCGTGTGAGCTGGCCACGTGTGAGCTGGCCAGATGATCTAGCGCGCCAGGGGAGCTCGCCTGTCAGCATTACCGGTGGCCGTGATCAAGCGCGCACCCTCCCGATCACCGCGTCTGCTCTCTCGGACGCGCAGGCAACGCTGAAGTGAAGGAGCTTCCGATTTTGGCCCTTCATTTGGAACGAGGTATGTCCGATAGGGATGACATCAGATATCACGCGGGCATGGGGCGCACTCAACTTTTCAACAGGTGTAACCCGCCGGCCTATTTATTAGTAAGAGTTCCACCACGGAGCTTGCACCCATTCCGCACCGAAAAAGAGCAAGATCATGAACAAGTTCACCATCACCGCGGCTACCGTCGGCGCCCTGGCAGCAACCACTCTGGGATTGGCCGGTGCGGCCGCCGCGGCGCCCACCGGCAATGCCAATGCCCAGAGTCTCCGAACGCAGTTGCAGGATAGCGGCTATGACGTCGAGTTCAACGGCTCCATCACCGCACCACTGGCCGACTGCCTGGTCACCGGGGAGCATCCCTACGTGACAGAACCAGAACCGGCTGGCGGGTTCGAGACCGTCTATATCGACGTCTCCTGCCCGCCGACCAACGACTAGAGATCGCGCTGCCCTGGCGGGCACCGAGCCCGCCGTGCGCGGCACCGTGACAGCGAGTACCTGCGCCCGGGCGGCGACTCCTGCGCAGTGGTGCAGCCGCTCCGGATCTTCCTCCAGAATGCGGGCGACAAGGTCGCGGGCCGCGTGGATGGATTGTTCCGACAACGGGCGCTCGATCGTTGCTCGATCAGGCTCTGAGTTCGATCTCTCGCACCTGCTAAAAGCCGATTCCGATCCCAAAGTCCCCAATGTCGTGGTCCCACTGCGGGCATGACACGTCGACGTAGACGGTCGTGAACGTCTCGGGGGGCCTGGCGAACGTTGGGGTTATGGATCGCATTGACGTAGCACAAGTACAGCGGAGTTGTGGTGTTCCCGTTGACCCAGTTGATCTGGACGTTGTAGCCCTGGTCTTCCAGGTCTCGAATGGTGGCGGCTGCGCCCTCGGCACCGGCTACCGGCCAGACCGGGTCGGCGGCGGCGACTGGCGCGAGTGCGCGATCGACGCGGCGGCCCCCGCAACAATCACGCGACGGATCCCGGCTTGAATGGGATGACGGTCCTGCACCGCAACCTGCCCTTGAAGATCCCCGAAAGTCAAGGCGGTGGGGGGTTTCCGCCGAAGTCGGATGGTGTCGCGTCGTCGGTGTAACGGCGGTGTTGCGGTTATCGATTTATGGGGCGGAGGTGGCATATGAGGTATTGGTTGCGCCGATGAGCGAGGGGGCGGAGGTCGTGAGTCTTGCTGACATGCGGGATGGAGACATGCAGCAAGCCGAGTACTTCAGGCGGTTACTCGATGCTCGCACCGCCAATGCCTATCAACACAATTATGTAAATAATTTATGGCGCGAGACACCAGTAGTGGGACGGATTGGCATAGGCGAATCATCCCACCCGCCAACGTGATTCGTCGTGGAGCTCTGCAACTCCTGACACGGCATCACGTGGGCGGCCGAAGGCGGAGTTGGTGTTGACGGAATAGGAGCGTCAGACGCTGTCGCGGTGGGCGCGACGGCGCAAGTCCTCGCAGGCGCTGGCGTTGCGGTCGCGGATTGTGCTCGGTTGCGCCGATGGCCTGTCGAACAAGGCGGTCGCGGCGCGCGAGCGAGTGGCGCAATTGACGATCGGGACGTGGCGACCGCGATTCGTCGAGGCGCGCCTGGACGGGCTGGTCGACGATCCGCGCCCAGGCCGGCCGGCGTCGGTGACCGCCGAGCGGGTCGAGGACGTGGTGGTCGCCACCCTGGAATCCGCCCCGGCCAACGCCACGCACTGGTCGCGCGCGTCCATGGCCCAAAGATCCGGATTGAGCAAGTCGACGATCGGGCGGATCTGGCGCGCGTTCGGGCTGGCCCCGCACCGGGCCGAGGACTTCAAGCTGTCGAACGACCCGTTGTTCGTGGAGACCCGGCGACGTTGTTGGTGGCGTTCGAGCGGATCGCGGGCAACCATCGGGCGAATAGTGCGAGCTGTCGAGGAACGCACTGTTCACCGGAGGTCTTCATGTCCCACCGTAATGCCCCGTTGTCTGAATTGGGCCGGCTGCGGCTGGCTCGTCGTGTCATCGAGGACGGCTGGTCACTGCGGCGCGCTGCTGAACGGTTTCAGGTGTCGGCGACCACGGCAGTGCGCTGGGCGAGCCGGTACCGGGCCCTGGGCGAGGCTGGGATGGCAGACCGGTCGTCGTGTCGCGCACCACAGTCCGCAGCGCACCCCGACCCGAACCGAGCGGCGGATCATCAACGTGCGCGTCGTGCGGCGTTGGGGGCCAGCTCGAATCGGTTATCTGCTGGGATTGAATTCCCTCGACGGTGCACTGGGTATTGACCCGCGCGGCCAGCAGCGCCCCGTGGTCGATGACGATGTTGACGGTGGCGCCGATCAGCCGGGTGGGCATCGAGTAGCGGGCCGAGCCGTACCGGATGCTGGAGAGCCGGTCGACCTTGCGGGTCATCGACGGGGCGCCGATCTCGGGCCGCAGCGACGGCAGCCGCGCCAGCAGTTTCCGCTCCACCGCGAGGCGTTCGTCGGGGACCGCGCAGATCTCCGGGTGTACCGCGGGCGTCGAATCCGGTGAATGCGATGGCCACGAGTGCAAGCTCACCAGCAGACCGAGAGCGGCCGGCCGGCGCGGCGGCGGGGCGCGGGATCCACTTCCCGGCCTGATCGAGGTTGGTAGCGTCGTTTTATGCTGATCGACACGGCGATTGCACCGTCGTACTCCACCCTCCGCCCGACCAAGCCGATTGCGTCGTTCACCTTCCCGGTCTACCGCGATCTGGGCGCGACGCTCGCCGGGGTCAGCCAGCAACCCGACCCGACCGTAGCCCACACCCTGGCGGTGGCGGCCGGCTATGCCTACTCGGACCCCAAGACGGTCGCGATGCTGCTCGCGCGGATGGGCCTTGCCGACAACCATTGTCTGCGGGTGGCGATGTCCGTGGACGCGATGTTCATCCAGTCCACCGCCCACGTCGTCCAGAGCAGCGACGGCACCGTCGTGATCGTGGCCTACCGCGGAACCGAACCAACGAACCTGGTCAACTGGCTGACCGACGCCGACGTACACCCGGACAAGATCGCGTTGCGGTTTGCCCATTCCACCGACCTTTATGCCGTCCATGGCGGGTTCTACCGCAACGTGCGGGCGACCCGCTTCGAGGTGATCGCGGCGCTGAAGCGGGCGCTGGAAGGGCGCTCGGTGCTCGACGACGGCACGGGAGCGTCACCGATGCCGCCCATGGCGAGCCCGATGACAACGCTCTATCTCACCGGTCACAGTCTCGGCGGTGCGATGGCTGCGCTGATGGCCGTGATGCTGTCGGTGGACGAGGACTACATCGAGCGTTTCGCGGCGGTGTTCAAGGGCGCCTACACCTACGGTGCACCGATGGTGGGCTCGCCGGACTTCGCCGAGGCCTGCGCCGCGCACCCTTTCCTTGACCGCAATGTGGTCCGCTATGTCTACAAGCGCGACCCGGTGCCGCACCTGCCGCCACGGGATTCCGACTTCTTCGAGCACTTCGGACGGGAGTACCGCTACGAGGGCAGCTACCCGTGGAAGGACACCTCCGACAACCCGATTAGGCAGATTGGTTCTGTTTTTGGGCTCATCGAGGCCCCGTTGGCATTTGTGGCGCGCCAGTTCCGGCTGGTGCGGGGCCTGCCGTTCCAATTCTCACTAAACGACCACGGCCCCCAGCACTACATTTCAGCCATCACTCCGCCCGAGGTACCCAACGAGTTCGGCGACGCCTATCTGATCCCGGCGACCTGATGTCATTACTCACTCGCCGGCTCGTCGAGCACGGTGATGCTGTCGCACGAGCGTTCTTCGCACGCAGTCACCGAATTAGCCTGCGCCGCAGACGATCACCCGATCTTGAGGTGCTCGGCGAGCCGAAGCGCCGGCGGCCAGCGTGAGGCTGGCGGTGGTTGATTGCGGGCCTGCGAGCCGGTGGTGCGGCGTCGATACGTCCGCTCGACCCAGCGCATCCGCTGGGTCCAACGCGGGCGCCACGCCCGCCTAATCTGTTGTAATTCAACGGGCTCCGGCTCTTCAGCGCCCAGCTCTTCAATCGGGCCCTCGTTGAGTCCCCGCACCAGGGCATCCGGAGCAATCAGCGCATCCTCCCAGCAGGTGGCGTCGGTGAAGTCCATGATGCCCAACGCATTTGCGGTATCGCGCAGTACCTCGCCGAGCTCGCCGTGGAGAAGCTGCCGGAACGCATCGGCGCCTTGCCGCGGATTGGTGATCATCCACGAGTGATAAGCGTCGGGCACGCAGTACAGCGTGGCGTTTGCGTCGTCGGCGATGTCTCGTGCGCTGTCGAACGGCACGATGAGGTCTTTCTCACCATGCAGCACGAAGGTCGGGACGGCATGGTCGCGCATCATCTGCAGCAGCGGCGAGTAGTCGCCGGAGTGCACGATCGCACGCGCCGCCCCGGCGACCCCCGACGGGCGACGGGCGTTGCGCATCGCCACCGAAGCCAGCATCCGCAGGTAGCGGCCCTGCTCGACGATACCCAACCGGAACGGATCCTGCTGGGTGTCGTAGGCGGCACCCAGGACGATCCGCGCAGCCGCCCGCGGTGAACGCAGCACGGTCGGGATCGCCTCGTCGAACCGTGCCCCGGCGGCGGCGTCGAGCAGCACCACCGCCATCGCCCGCTCGGGTGCGCGCGCCGCCAGCTGGATGGCCATCCGTCCACCCATGGAGTGGCCGGCGATGACGGCCTGCGACACGCCGAGAGCGTCAAGTGCACGCAGCGTGAGGTCGACGCGGTGGTCGAACTCGCGCGCATCGCGCGGAAGGTTGGGGGTGTCGCCGTGCCCGGCGGCATCGATGGCGACCACCTGGAAACCGAGCCCGGCCACCCGGCTCAACATCCGCAGGTACGCGCGGCGGCTCAGCACAAGTCCGTGCAGGAACACCAGCGGAACACCCTGGCCACCGACCGAAACCCCGACCTCGTGCCCATCATCAAGCTCGACAACGTGGTGCCTCAGCCGAATCCGGCGGGTGGATGCCTGACCCGGCATCATCGATGTCTGAGTCATCTAGGGCCCTTTCTGGAGTCGAGTCTCGACATCATGAAGGAGACCCTCCGCCGGAGTGCCATCCGACACGCTGTGCGTTAGCTACTCGTGATGGCGAGTGTGAACTGGGCAATTCTCCCTCGTCAGGGCGCTATGCCTGCGCTACCGCAAATCAGCTCGACTGCGTCTCGTTTCGTGCGAGAGGTACTGGTGCAGCCGACGGGCTACGCCGAGGGGCGCTGTCAACTTGGCTGGGGCTCAGCGGGATCGGGGCGTGCAGGGGCTCGGTGGTATGGGTCAGGCTGCCGCAGTCAGTCCGCTGACCTCGTTGCAGACGGCGAATCGTCGGGTCATTTCGGTGCGATAGTCGTCGGCGGTGAGCCGATGGCGGCGGGCCCGGAAATGCGGGCAGATCACGCTGAACACCGCCAGGAACCGTTGGGCTGCGCCGGGGGTGCGGAAGCGTTTCATGGCGCGTTCGCGGTGCCGGGTCGGCTGGTGCGAGTTCTCCGCCCGGTTGTTCAGGTATTGCGATTGCCGGTGCTCGACCGACGCCATCACCGCCCCGATGCGCCACCCGATCGTTTCGGAGCTTGTCGGTGACCGGCACCCGAGGAGACGCGCACTGTTTGGTGAGGAGTTTGCGGAAGAACCGCTTGCGGCCTTGGCGTCCCGACGAGGTCAGACCAGGATGTCCGAGGACGTTGCCGTCCTGGTCGACGGGCCGCCGCAGATACTGCCGACGGCCGTTGATCGTCAAGAAACACCTCGTCGAGATGCCACGTGTCGCCGGCTCGGGGTTGGCGCCGGCGCAGCCGGCAGGCGTATTCCGGCCCGAACTTGGCACACCACTGTCGGATCGTCTCGTAGGAGACGATCACGCCGCGCACCAGCATGAGCTCCTCGACCGCACGGAAGCACAACGGGAAGCGGTGATACAGCCACCCGCAGTGCGCGATGATCTCCGCCGGATACCGGTGACCCTCCTACGACACCTCGCCCACGATGGTCCCTCCGGTTGCGAATCGACTCCGAGATCATCCGCTTCGGCCGCGCCGCTCACCAACTTGACAGTGCCGTTGACGATGTAGGAACCACGAAGCATTGAGTTGATCAACAGGGCGTCGAAAGGTAGCCCGGAGACTAGGGCGTGTCTCCCGAATTTTCGTGTCCTGACCAGTGATATTTGGCTGGTGACGCGCGTGGGTGTGATTTCTGATGAGTTTTGGGCGGCGGTCGAGTCGTTGATGCCTTCTGATGTGGGCAAGCGGGGCAACAGATTCGGTGACCATCGCCAGATACTGGAAGGTATCGCGTGGCGGTTCCGTACGGGGAGTCCGTGGCGGGACCTGCCCGCCGATTTCGGGCCGTGGCAGACGGTGTGGAAACGCCATCACCGCTGGTCGTTGGATGGCACCTACGATGCGATGTTCGCCCAGGTCGCGGCGGCGTTCGGGATGGATGAGGCGATGGTCGAGGACCTCGAGAAGCTGTTGTCGGTGGATTCGACGAGCGTGCGCGCCCATCAACACTGCGCGGGGGCACGTTCGGACACGTTGAACACAGGGGGCTCTGTCGAATTACAAGAAAGCTGCCGATGAGCCCGACGATCACGCGATCGGCCGCTCCCGCGGTGGGCTCACCACCAAGATCCACGCCCTGACCGATCAGCGCCAAGCACCGGTCACGGTCCGGCTCAGTGCCGGACAAGCCGGCGACAACCCTGCATTGGTGCCGTTGCTCGACGATTACGCCACCGCCCGGCGGGACCAGAGCGAACCCAGCCGCGACTTCCGGTTGCTCGCCGACAAGGCGTATTCCCATCCCAGCACGCGCATCGAATTGCGTTGCCGAGGAATCAAACACACGATCCCCGAGCGCAGTGACCAGATCGCTCGACGCAAGGTCAAGGGATCGGCTGGCGGTCGCCCGCCCGCATTCGACCCCGCGATCTACGGGCTACGCAACACCGTCGAGCGCGGCTTCAACCGGCTCAAGCAATGGCGCGGCATCGCGACCCGCTACGACAAATACGCCCTGACCTACCTCGGCGGCGTTCTCCTGGCCTGCGCCGTCATTCACGCCCGCGTCGGCACCACCCAATCGGGAGACACGCCCTAGTCCGTCGCATTCCCCCGCGACGGACCTTTGTCCCACCGTGGTACCTCATGTCACGGCTACTGTTATGCCCATGAGCGCAGCAATCCTGCGGTCGGCTGTAGTACGACTCGCCGGCTCGGTGATTGCCGGAGCGGTGATCGGTGCGGTCGCCGGTGTGCTGACCGACGCCGAGCTGGGCGTTCTTGCCGGAATCACCGCAACGGGAGCGATCTTCGCCGCTTCCGGCTGGATCCTGTTGTGGCCCATGGATGCCGACGAAACCCACGACAATGCGCACCGAGAGACGTTCCGACCGGCTATGGAGGAACTCGTGGTCGTCGCGGCCGCGCTCGGCGCGCTGGTGAGCATCGTTGTGCTGCTCGTTCGCAGTCATGCTCATGCCGACCCCGCCGCGGCCGCGACCGCGCTCGCGGGGGTCTTCATGGCCTGGGCAGGTTTGCACCTGATGTACGCCGCCCGCTACGCCTACCTCTACTACACGCCATCGGCAGGTGGAATCGACTTCAATGATCCCGACTACCGGCCTGCATTTCGCGACTTCTTCTATTTCAGCTACAACCTCGGCATGACCTATCAGGTCTCCGACACCGGCGTGTCGGACCCGACCATTCGTGCGGTTGCGCTTCGGCACTGTCTTCTGTCGTACCTCTTCGGCACCGTCATCCTGGCGACGGCAATCAATCTCGTCCTTGGAATGGTCACCGGTTGAGTTCGACCATGTCGCGGGACATGTCCCGTCACCCGCAATCGTTCCGATCCTGAGACACGTTGAGAACGCGGTGTCTCACACTGGCTGACATCTCCAAAGGTGCTGACTGCCAATTAAATTGAGACTCGACAACTTCTAAGGTGGGGCGCACCTGCGGCGAGTTATCGGTAGCCAGTAATACACACTCGCTCAATGCTTTTCATGCCATCGACTCTGACCCTTCTGACAGGGTGTCGAATCTCAGGGCATCTGGCGACTGACGACGCCCTCGGGTGCATGACTGGCTCACCACATGTGGGTGCGGGGTACGTTCAGAGCGCCTGAGCTGTGTCGATGAACCACAGCTATGCCATGATCGTGCGCGCACTCGCGGCGGATAACGCCGAACTCGACAAACGTGATCAGGTGACCTCGGCTTCTCCGCCAACCGGCGCCTGCTACGCGTCCAACAACTCGGTCACGACCCGATCACCGGAACCGACGCCCTGGCCGCGATCACCGGCACCGTCACCACCGCCACCGGCGCCCGCATCCCCGGGCTGCGGCTCGCCGACCAGCGCACCCACTCACTGCTATCGGCACTGCTGGTGTTCCGCTGCCAACCCAACGGCTTCACCAACAAAGACCTGCGCACATACACCACCGAGCTGCGCGGACTCGATCCCGCCACTGTCACCGCGGGGCAGATGACCTACGACCTGCGCCGCCTGAAAACCCGGGCACTGATCACCCGGCTCGAGGGCACCCACCGCTACCAGGTCAGCGATCACGGCCTGGACACCGCGAAGTTCCTCACCTGCGTCCAGGACCGCGTATTGCGCTGCGGCCTGGCCGAACTCGCCACCACCACACCCACCCCGGGCCGTCTGCGATCCGCCGCCACCGCATACCGCACCGCGGTCGAAAACCTCACCACGGCAGCATAATTCGGGCAACGAAACATCAACCGCCACAACCCCAATCGAACACAAGCGAACTCAACCCACACACCACAGACTTGACTCAAAAATCCGGCTTCGCCGGACTTAGCCCTCTAGCGACGGTAACGTCCGACTACCAGGGCCAGGCCATAGCGCCGGCACCACCGACAAGGACCAGCAAGTGAGCCACAACGACACCGACCAGACAGCCGAGGAAGGCGGGGGGAAACCACCTCGGCTTTCCGCGCCAACCTGCTCGGCGAGCTGGACGCTTCGGCCGCGGCCGCCGCCGAGTCGGGGAGCTGGGGAGTCGAGGGGTTGGCGAGCGGCTCGGCGCTGCTTGTCGTGAAGCGCGGCCCCAACGCCGGATCGCGGTTCGCGCTGGATCAGCCCGCCACATTTGCTGGTCGGCACCCCGACAGCGACATTTTCCTCGACGACATCACCGTCAGCCGTCGGCACGCCGAGTTCCGAAGGGAAAGCGGCGACATCCGGGTCGTCGACATCGGCAGCCTCAACGGCACCTATGTCAACCGTCAACCCGTGGAGTCGGCGGTGCTGGCCAGCGGCGACGAGATCCAAATCGGCAAGTTCCGCCTGGTGTTCCTAACCAGGCCACAACAGATTGACACCGAACCTGAGGCCAGGTGATGCATCACGTGACGCACCGCCTCGCATCGCCGCGGGCCGGACACGGCGCGGTCATCAGCCTAATCGCCGGCGGCGGACTCAGTGGCCAGCCTGGCGCGAGGACGAGCCCGGCACCGCCGCAACGGATTCCGGTAGCCTCAGCATCGGAACGCGGCATTGCCGCCCATACACCCGGTCAGCCTCTTCGGCGAGTCGGTGTCCGCGAGGGTCAGCGGCAGCACCGTTGGGCCGACCGCGAACGAGATCAAGGCCGCGGCCCGGCGCCGGGCCATGGGTTGTCCGGCTCGAAGTAGGTGCCCGTCACCGCGGTTTGGTTGCCGCGGGCATCGGTGCTGCGGTACATGATTGGGGTGCCCGTCGCGACGAACGCGCCGAGCTGGCCGGACGGCTCGAGCACCAGCCGCGAGGGCTCGGTGCGGATCAGGTCCCCGGGCTGCCCGGGCGGCAGGCGGAAGTCTTACGATCCAAGGATGCGGGGACGTGACATCAAGGCGGTAGGGCAGTTGGCCGGCGAAGCATCGCACGTGGTGACGACGCTGGTGCGTGACATGCATGCCGGTATCGCCGGGCGTGTGTTCGGGGCCATCGGCGTGTCGTCGAAGCCGACACAGGTCATCCACGACGGTATCGCTGGGACTGTGTATTGCGCGGTGGATCACGGGTTACGTGGGGCAACCCAGGCCGGTGGTGTGCTGGCGTCGCAGGTGTGGGGCCGCGACGATGACGCGGGGCTGGACTCGCGCGCCCGGGTTGGCGCGGCCCTGGCCGCGGTCAACGGCATCTACGGGCATCGGTTGGCGTCGCACCGAAACGGGTTGGCGCTGACGATGCAGATTCGACAGCACGGCAGCGTGGTGCCGCTGTGCGAAGGGTCGGTCTCGGCGGCGTTTCCAGAGGCCACCGGTCGCGTCGTCGTGTTCGTGCACGGCTGGTGCGCGACCGAACGATTATGGTGGTGGCCGCCGTGCGAAGACGACGCGCGCTGCTATGGACAGCGGCTGGCCGAGGATCTGGGATTCACGCCGATCTATCTGCGCTACAACACCGGTCTGCATATTTCGCAGAACGGGCAGCTGCTGGCCGGCATGCTGGAGCGGTTGCAGCTGGTGTGGCCGGTGCCCATCGACGAGCTTGTTGTGGTGGGCCACTCGATGGGCGGCCTGGTCGCGCGCAGTGCTGGCTATTACGGCATGCAGCAGCATCACCGGTGGACTGCCGCCGTGCGCCACGTCGTGTGCCTGGGCTCGCCTCACCTTGGCGCCGATTTGGAGAAAGGGGTCAATGTCGCGGCGTGGGCGCTGGCGCGGCTGCCCGAAACCCGCGCTGTGGCTGGCTTTTTGAACAGACGCAGTCCGGGCGTCAAGGATCTGCGATTCGGCGCCCTCATCGAGGAGGATTGGCGTGACGGTGATCCTGACGAATTCCTCCGTGACCGCTGCCATGAGGTGCCGTTTTTGCCAAGCGCCGGTTATCATTTCGTCGCCGCCACCGTCGCATCGCCCGTGCTGGGCCGGCTCGTCGGCGACTGCCTGGTGCGTTCATACAGTGCGACCGGCACGGGCAGGTTCCGGCATATTCCGTTCGACGCCGACCATGGGCTGAAACTGACCGGACTGCACCACATGGACCTGCTCAACCACCCGCAGATCTACGCGAAGTTGCGGGAATGGGTCGCCACCACGCCAGAGCAGATCGCCGCCGCACGGTAACGCGGCTACTCGCGTCCCGCCACCGCGCCCGGCGTGAGCAGCTAGACTCGGCCCGGCCGCGGATCGTGCAGGTCATGACCCCCGAAACCGGCGAGGTCGCCCCCGCTGATTGATCCCGACCGACCATCCCCCTGCGAACCGCTTCACGCCGCACACGCGGCGAAGGAATGACCGCCAGCCCCATCGCCTGCCCCGCCCCGGGAAACCGGCACTGAAGACGCCAACGATCACCTTGCTACCCAAGCCGAAAGCAGGACAAGCCTTTTCGATCTTCCTGCCCTGAACAGCATGCGCCGAACCGCGCCGTCGCCAAGGCACTACGGCCCCCAGCCAGGACAAGGAAGCTCGCAGAACAAAATCAAACCACACAGAGGTCGGTTCTTGACCGACCCCATTCCTTCAGGAATGACCTGCATAAACACTGGCGGACGCGACGGTGAAGCATCCCGAGTTTCATGCACCCTCGGGGTTCTGTGAGGGACCCGGCCGGTTGGTCGGTCACGTGTTGGGAATAGTAGTGGGCTTCGGCTTCGGCGGGTGGGACTCGGCCGAGGCGGTGCATGAGGCGCTGCTGGTTGTACAAGGCGACGTAATCGGCAGTGATGAGTTCGACGTCGCCCAGGGTGTTCAGTGGGCCGCCGCGAAACGGGGAATCAGACCGGATGCACTCGTTCTTGTAGAGTCCGATCGTGGTCTCGGCCAGAGCATTATCGTAGGCATCGCCGACACTGCCGACGGAGGGCCGGATACCCGAAAGGGCAAGTTTTTCACCGAATCTCACGCTCGTATACTGAGATCCGGCATCCGAGTTAAACCGATATCGGTTTAACTCGGATGCCGAAGTTTGTGTTAAGCCGAGGATTTGCGGGGATGGCCTGTGCCCGTGGGAGTTACTGATGGCTTTCTCGGCTTAACGTTTCGGGTGGTGGTTAGCGTCCTTCGTATCTCTACGTCTGTGGAAGGAGACGGTTATGGATACGACGGTCACTGGGATCGGTGCGGTTATCGTGGCGGAGTTGCGTGCGGCTGGCTACATGGAATCGACGGTTGGTCAGTACGTGAAGACCATCAAGGCACTCGCTGAGTTCTACGCCGCGAGGGGTACCGCGGCTACTTCGAGGTGGACCTGTTGCGCGATCTGGACTCCGACGAGCTCTACCTCGGCGAGGTGAACCCCGCGCCTGAGCGGCGTAAGCCAGATGACGAACTTGACCACCGAGGCCTACGCCGACCTGCCGCTGTTCCTTTTCCACCTGCTCGAGTACATGGACGTGGACTACGAGCTCGACATCGACGAGATCAACTCGCGCTGGGAGCGGGGCTATGGCGACGACGAGGTCTGGGGTCAGCTGATAATCACGGAGACCTCACCGGATGTGGAGCTCTTCACCGCAACTCCACGCGCAGGTGTGTGGCACCTCGACGACGGGCGCATCTCCTTTGCGCGCCAGGCCAACGACTGGGCCCGCTGCTCGACGAGTCCGAGGCCTTCTACCTGCGTGTCGCGGCGCCTGGCGACTTACGCTGCGAGGGCGCCCAACTCGGCGTGCTCGTCACCCGTGGGCACCTGCAGACCAACGACTACCAGCTCACCGAGCGCTGCCGGCGACGCTGGGTCAAAGGCATCAAGGCGCAGTTCGCCTCAACATCCCTGGCGCCGGCCGGGCCGATCGTCTCGCGGCTCGTCGCACGAGCATGAGCAGCCGCCGCACGAGCTGCTCGACAGGCCATCGCGCGCGAGCCCCTGATCCAGGCGTTCCTGCGCTCACCCCTGCGCCATACCCGCTACCGCGAAGGGCATGGGACGGCGTACACCGCCGTCTACCGCGCCGTCGACGGTGTCGTCGACTATTGCGGGCCGAAACCGTCGCCTTAGCCTCGCCTCAGGTCTTATGCAGCCGCCGAGACCGCCAACACGGTCGCACCTGGGCTACCCGATCTTGTCCAGCTCGCCGCCGGCTTCGGCCGAGACGATCTCCTCATCCGCATCGCCTGCCAGCTGGAATCAGCGCACTGTTGGTCATCCCACCACTCGGCGATCCCGTGGAGCCGCGCGCATGATCGGCGGCGAACCTGTTCGCGTCCCGGCCGGTATCTCACTGGACAACTGGCTGTCGGCGCCACATTCGCATTGGTCATTCCAGCATGTCGAAGACTTCGTGCCGACCGCGGTAATCTCGCGCGGGACCGGGCCGGCCGCGGCGTTGCCCGCAGCCAGTGCTCCGATGGCCGAGATCCGGGTGATTAGCACTGACGGGGTGGCCACCACCGTTGGCGCGGTGATGGCCACCACCGCTACCGACGGGTGGGCCGTCGCCTGCCGCGGTTCGATGGTGGCCGAGGAGTACCTCGACGGGTTGGGGCCCAGACCCGGCACCTGCTGTTCTCGGTGAGCAAGTCGCTGGTGGCAGCCGTGGTGGGCGCGCTGCAGGGGGCCGGTGCGATCGAGCTTGACGCGCCGGTCACGGCATACGTTCCCGCCTTGGCGAACTGCGGCTACGCCGGTGCGACAGTGCGCCACCTGCTGGACATGAGGTCGGGTATCGCCTTCTCAGAAAATTACCTCGACCCGACCGCGGAAATACACGTCCTCGACCAGGCGATCGGGTGGGCACCCAAGAGCAGTCCGGATGTCCCCTGCACGCTGCGTGACTTCCTGCTGACCTTGCGGCAGAAGTCGGCTCACGGCGGCCCATTCGAATATCGCTCGTGTGAAACCAAACGTGCTCGGCTGGATCTGCGAGGTCGCCGGCAGCCAGCGGATGCCCGAACTGATGTCGGAACTACTGTGGAGCCGCATCGGCGCCCAATGCGACGCCACCATCGGCGTAGACCCGGTCGGCACCGGAATATTCGACGGCGGCATCACCGCCTGTCTTACCGACATGATCCGGTTCGGGTCGCTGTTCTTGCACGACGGTGTCTCGTTGACCGGCCAGCAAGTGGTGCCGGCGGCGTGGATCGCCGACACTCTCGACGGCGGTCCCGACTCGCGTCAGGCATTCGGCGCCCGCCCCGACGACAACCGAATGCCCGGCGCAATGTACCGCAACCAAGTGTGGATTCCCTACCCGGGCAGCAACGTCGTGTTGTGCCTGGGCGTGAATGGCCAGGTGATCTACGTCAACCGCGCCGCGGAAATGGTCGCCGCCAAGTTATCCACCCAGCCGGACTCTCCGGACCCGCAGATGCTTGCTGGCGGTGACGCAGCTCGAGCCCGGCAAGCTGTCCGGCGATGACGCCGGGGGCGGTGTCGGTGAGAAACGCGGTCACGCGCATACCGTCGGCGTCGGTGAACCGCAGCTGCGCTCCCGGGTGGGGGCGCTCTTTGCGCAGGATCAGCCGGGTTCGGGCCGGCCAACTGCTGAGGTCAACCAGATCTGTGGCCTCGGCGACCCACGCCCCGTCCCGCATCCCGCCATCGGTGTCGATCGCGGGATACCAACCGTGTCCGAGGTTGAGGGTGTCGACGGCGTCTTGCACGCGGGCATCGACGGGGTGCCCGAACGAGAACCCCACACCGGCTGCTCGGCAGGCCGCGGCGAACGCGTGGGTGGCCCCGGCCGAATCGCAGCGCACCAGCACCCGAGGCGGGTCGGGATCGCCCGGGACGGGCCGCCAACCTATCGGCAGGCCGTTGAGCGCCTGCTGCAGGACGGTGATGTGGTCAGCGGCGGTGTTGGAGCCGGCGTTGCCGGCCCGGAGCAGCCCGGCCAGCGCCTCGCCGCCGCCGATCTGCGGTCGATCCAAGAACGCCAGCAGGGGGTGATGGCCGAAAGTCTTCTTCCAGGTCGGTGCCGCGTCCTGCTTGGCATCGGAATGATCGATGACCAACGTGGCGTCGATATCGATATGCAACCATTCCCCGGCAACAGGGGCGGCCCCGGCATCCCACGCCTTGGTTCTGGCCGCCACCCGGGCAGCACGCACCCCCGGCAGGTGCGCCGCATCGACGCGTTGATCGACCAGCCGCCACATCGTGGTCGTCGACGCCGCCGCCCCGAACACATGTTCGCGATCCCCACACAGCTGCCCGACCCCATCAATACAGTCCGCCCCGTCAGCGACCGCGGCGGCCAGATCAGCGAAGACAGCCCCGGGCGCATACACCCACGGGCCGCGATAGGTATCCGCCAGCACCGCAGTGACCCGCGCTGATAGACCCGTCAGATCAGCGAGCTCACGCAGCATCCCCATCCGTTAGGCCCGCTGCGCGCATTCGATGCGGTGGCACACGAACTGGCTGGCAATTAAGTGACGAGAGTATTTCCGGTTCAGCGATTAAGTCATAGTGAGACGGTGAGCGCCGCGCGTGAGACCCGTAGCTACGCATCTTCCAGTACGAGGGCGCGCTGCTGCCATCGCCCATGGAGGCCGGTCATTTTGTAGCTAGCCCGTCTGCAGAGTCGACCTACATTCGTTCGGATTGTGGTCGTAACCGATCGGGGTCGTCTTCGAGCGCGGCGCGGTCCCACTCGCCAAGCTCGGCGGCCGCCTCGTAGGTGGTTTGCAGAAAACGCCCAACCGCGTTGTCGGGGTTATCGGCAGTGCGAACCGCCTCGTAGGGCAGCAAGAATTCCCCGTGCTGCTCGCTGAAGTATGCGGCGTCTGGCTCGACGGCATACTCGGCGTATCCGGCGGGCTGCGGATACGCGTAGGAGTAGAACGCCCCTTCCTTGCTGCCGCCTGGCCAGAACCCGCAGCTGCTCAGCTCCCGCGAGTACCCCTCCACCATCACCCAGTCTGGACAGTTGGGCGCGCCGCCGGCATGCTCGGGCGCCAGCCGCCCGGAAAACCTGGTACACGCCAAATCCAAGGCGCCCCAAAAGAAATGCACCGGACTGGCCTTGCCGACGAAGGATGCCCGGAACTGGGTCAGCACCCTGTGTGCCTGCACCAGCTGCCCCCAGAACGCGCGCGCGGCCTCGGGGTCGTAGGCGGCGTGCTGATTGTCCTCGGCGAACGGGATAGCCGGGTCGACCTCGTTGGGGCGAGCGACAATATGTGAAACGATGCCCAGACCGTCGAGTGCCGCGAGGGTCTCTCGGTAAAACTCGGCGACCGGCTTGGTCTTCAATGGCACCGTCCGTTGGCGTCCGTCGCTGTGGCGGATCACGAGAACGCCTGTCACGAAGTCAAATTCCATGTCGAATATGGCGTCGCCGCAAGGCATCGTCCCGGTGGTCAGGCCACGTGGAGTGACATACAACGTCACCTGCCACCAGTGGTTGATCAGCGGCAAGTGCACCAACCGGATCTTGCCGACGATCTGCATCCACATGTGCAGGGTGTCGCGGGTCGGCGTCCAGTCGTCCACGACTAGGGATGGCCACTGATAGTTCCTCAAGTGGGCTTGCATGCGAATCCTTCCGAATCCAATCGGGCACCCGGACCACAGTCGGTTTTCATCATTGCCCTGCCCTCACCGAAGCACCCACGGAATCCCCGGCGAGACCAACCGCGATCGATACGCTGCTGCCCTGACTGCTGGCACGCGACATTATTTCACCGGTCTCGAAGGCTGATTGGTCGATCGAAGAAGGTAGCCATCGCGACAGCGGCACAGACCTGCCTTCCTGACACCGGTAGCTATGTCGGCCGCTGTTGGGCGTCTCGGGCGAGTCTGGCTGCGGGCCGCTGTGGTGGGATAGGTGTGGATGGCCACCGGCGAGGCCCGGTCCACAGTGCTGGCGGCGCGTCGAGTTGCCGGGCGAGCAGCAGGGCAGCGGTGTCGTAGTTGGCGCGCCAGCCACGAAAGTGGGGCCAAGCTTGATCGTCAGTCCGCTCGATCGGGTATCCAAGTTCGCGCAGCATTTTGGTGGCCGCCCTGAATTGGTCAAACGACACCGTGACCGGGTCGTCCGGGTCTGGTTCGTCGGGTACTGGCAACCGCATGGTTCTCGCGATCTGTTCCAGCGCTACGAAGCCCATCCGAAGCGAGAGCCGCGCAGCAAGTTTCGGTTCTCGTGATGGCGCCAACGCCAGATGCAGAGCGGCGGCATCCATCACCGCGATCAGCGAGATCAGCCAGTGCGACAGCGGCCGCGGTGAGCGGAACCTGACCAACGTCAGATAGGTGGTGTGGGATTCGGCGACCTCGGCGGCCCAACGTTCCCATGCGGTGAAGAGCTCGTCGAGGACAGAGGGCGTGTCGGGGTCATCGATCCCCCAGCGAGTACGGGCCAAAATCTCGGGTCCGCATGCTGGGATGCCGGCGCGTGAGGCGAGCAGGCTCACTTCCGTTTCGCGTCGGTTGAACGCCGCGTAGAGCGCAGGTAGGTAGCCGACCTGCAAGCCGATGACAACCAGACCGCTAAATGCTGCCAAGTATTCGAGCGTGGTGCTGCCGCTACCGATCGGGGCGGCGTAACCGAGGGTGAACATCGATGATCCAGCGTCAGAAAACGCCGGCCCTAGGCGCCTGTCCAGGCTCGGCAGCAACAACAATGCGAAACCGGTAACGAGGAGACCTAGCCAGACTGCAAGCCGTACGAGCAACGTCAGTGGCGACTGCCACGCGAGGATGCGGTCACGTAGCTCGAACGGCCGGACAAGCTTGGTCACTTGCAGGAAGACGGCGTCCAGCGTGCGCTCGATGACGCGCGAAATCCGAGAGTTGATGCTGCGTGGCACCACCAAAGTGCCGACGACACTCGACAAGGTGCCGACTACGACGAACAACCCCACGGCGAAGCCGAGCCACGAACCGATCATCAGAGCATTCAAGCGAAACGGGGTTAGGTACCGCCACAGTTTGTCTGGTGACAGTTGCCTGCCGGGGCATCTGGCGAAACATTCAGTTGAAACTGTTGAGTTTCAGCTGACGGTTGTAGTGTGCGTGCGCCCGACCGAGGACGGCTGCCGCCAGGGCGATAAGCCTGGCCAAGGCCCAGGCGCAGCCGGGCCGAGAGCGATCGGCAGGCACGCGAGGAGTGGCTGGCACGTGCAGTTCAGGATCAGTTTCTGGGCGCGAGCGGCGCGTCATCGTCGAGGCGCTGTCGTTGCTGCAGCGGCTGACCGAATAGCGAAAGGAATATCGGGACAATGGAATTGGGCGTGCATTTCATCGACTTTCTACCCGACGCCGCGAAGAAGGTCGGGCCGTCGCTGGTCGATGCGGTCAGGGCCGCCGAGGACGGCGGCATGACGATGTTCACCCTGGCCGATCACTTCTTCCAGGTGGAGAGGGTCGGCCGTACGGAGGATCCGTTCCTGGAGTGCTACACGTCGTTGGGGTCCCTGGCGGGCCATACCCAGACGATCACGCTGACGGCACTGGTCACCGGTGTCACGTACCGCCATCCGGGTGTGCTGGCCAAGATCGTGACGACGCTCGACGTGTTGTCGCAGGGCCGGTCGATGTTCGGCATCGGCGCGGCGTGGTACGAGCGTGAGCACGTCGGTCTCGGAATCCCGTACCCGCCGGTGCGTGAGCGGTTCGAGCTGCTCGAGGAGACCATCCAGATCTGCCAACAGATGTGGAGCGACAACGACGGTCCGTATGAAGGCAAGCACTTCCAGCTGGCCGAAACCATCTGTGCGCCGCAGCCGATTCGGCGTCCTCCGATTCTGATTGGTGTGGGGGAGAGAAGAAGACCCTGCGGCTCGTAGCACAGTATGCCGACGTGTGGAACAGCACCGCCCAGGACGTCGAGGAACTCGAACACAAGATCGACGTGCTGCACCGTCATTGCGAGACGGTGGGTCGGGATCCAGCCGAGATCCGCGTGACTGTCGGATTGCTGCGCGACCCGTTCGAAGACCTCGACAACTAACTGAAGACACTCGAGCGCTATGCCGAACTGGGCATCGATTTGATCAACGTCGGTCCGCTGCCCGGCAACCCGGACCCAGTCGGGTTTATCCGACGCCTCGCAGACGAGGTGGTGCCAAAGGCGGGCGCAGTCGGCTGACCCCGTGTCCCGAACCCCGTCGGCCAACGGCCACCACCGCGGACACGGCTGCGCCAATTCGGGAAAACCGGCAGGCCGCTGGCGCAGGTCCAGTTGTGAGGGCCCCATCGAACCCGTTGCGGGACGAGTGGGAAAGCCGACCGCGTCGGGTGCGGATCTCAAATCAGGTGCTCAGCCGCGGGCATGCGCGCCGGATGAGCCGGTCCTTCGCCGGGGTCGGGATGGTAACTGCCGGCGCGGCTCCGACAATTAGCCGCGGGCGCGGCCGTCGCGAACGGTGAATTGGACGACGTCAAATTCGTGCTCATCGCGAATTCGGGTTCGACCGGTGGGCGTACGTGCCGTTCGAGGTGCCCACGGGCGTGCGGCGGATCCGGGTCGCCACCGCTAACGACGACTTCGTGCTATGCGGGGTGGCCCGAAATATGTTGGATCTCGGCGTCTTTGGTCCCGCTGGCTGCGGCCTGGGTAACGCGGCGGGATTTCGTGGCTGGCCGGGGGTTCCCCGCGACGGATTTGTAATCGCCGCAAGTGATGCCACACCCGGTTATTTGGCGGGACAGTTCCGCGACGGGGGCGGAGAAGTTTATCGCCAACCCCGACCTACCGGCACGCTTTGCCGCCCTGGCGCCGATCCAACGATCCGACCGCGCCTTGCACTACACACCCGGTGCCCACGGATACACCGACTACCCGCCCTACAAGCCAGCTGCCGAAGAGACAGCTCGTGGATGAATTCGCCAGTGCCCAACAGGCATTGGTCGCGGTGCACCCTGTGGTCCAGAGGATCGGCCCCGACGATCTCCACCGTCCTACTCCCTGTCGCGACTTCGACGTGGCGGCTCTCGCCGAGCATGTCATCGACACCATCTCCCGTCTCGGTGCTGCCGTCGGCATACAAGCCGCCGCGCCTAATATCGATTCCATCGACCAGCGCATACAACAAGTCACGGAACCGATCTTGGCAGGATGGCACTGCTGCGGATTGGCCGGCGATGTGGTGTTCGCCGGGCGAACACTGGCCGCACACCTTGCGCTCGGCATCCTGACTCTCGAACTCGTGGTCCACGGCTGGGATTTCGCCGTAGCTATAGGCCGGCCCCTCCAAGTCTCGGACGCCCACGCCGCTCACGTTCTCGGTCTGGCACAACAGACGCTCACCGCACAAAGCCGCGCCACAGCCGGATTTGACCCACCCGTGCCGGTGCCCGCCAACGCTGGCGCACTCGACCAGCTCATCGCGTTCACGGGGCGCGACCCGCTGCAGACCGACATGGAGAGGACGCGATGAGTTCGCCGAACGTCATCAGCCGCGTCATAGACGTTGACGGTGTACAGCTCCACGGTGACACGCTTTCCGGCACAGCCCCAGCGCTAGCATTCCTGCACTACTGGGGTGGTTCGCGCCGTACCTGGCGGCTGGTGCTCTCTCGTCTGCGCCCGGACCAGGCTTTCGTGAACTACGACCAGCGCGGCTGGGGTGATTCCGCGAACGCGCCGGGACCCTACGACCTGCAACGTCTCGCCGACGTTGCACAGTCGGTGATCGCCGCGTTGGGATACACCAACTATGTCCTCGTCGGGCATTCCATGGGCGGCAAGATCGCCCAAGCTCTCGCCGCGCGCAGGCCCGCCGGTCTCGCCGGTGTTGTGCTGGTTGCGCCTGCACCCGCCGTGCCGGTCGGTTCCACACAGCAGCTACAGGAGCTGACAATGCACGCCTACGACAATGAGCAGACAGTGCAGAAGAGCATTGATCAGATGCTGACCCACTGGCTGCCGAGCTCCGGCAACAGATCGTCGAAGACAGGCGACCAGGCTCGCCTAGCCTGGCCGAAATCCGGTTTGGCGCTGGACGTCTCGGCAGGACTCCGACGTCGACATTCCGGTGCTGGTCCTCGCGGGCGACCATGACAGAGTCGAGCCGCCCGATGTGCTCGCTGACCACCTACTGCCCCTCATGTCCCACGCCAGTATGACTGTGCTGCAGGACACCGGCCATCTGTCGCCTCTGGAGGTGCCCGATCAGGTGGCCAGTCACATCACGACATTCACCGTGCAGCTGAAGAACTTCCCACACCCTGACAACAGGGGCCGAATCATGCCCAGGCACAGCGCAGTTCGCGTCAACACTCCCCACGGTCCGCACGTGAATAGGGTAAAAAGCGTGGGCCGGTCACGAGGGTTGCCCGTCGAACACGAACACGACTTTGCCTTCGCGACCCCTGTCGCCTTGGGTGAGGATCAACGCGTCTTTCCAGTCCTCCAGCGCCATGGTGCGATCGACGCGTGCGCTCAGCGTGCCGTCGGCGACCAGCGCCACCAGATCGCGATAGGCGTTGTGCACCCACGCGGTGTCGGTGCGGCGTAGCCAGTTGATTAGCCAGAATCCGGTCCAGTTGAGATGGCGGCCGATCAGATCAAGCACGCTTACTGACGCGGTCTGCCCGGATAGAACGGCATAAGACACCAATGTCCCGCCGAAGCGCAGGTGGTGGGCGAGCTGCCGCGTTGCGCGGCCGCCGACCGGGTCGACGACGATGTCGAGCTCGGTGCCGCCGAGTGATTGAGCCAGACTGGATTCGAGATTGTCATTGTCGATGGCGACACGATCCCCACCCCAGCTGCGGACCTGCTCGGCGGCGGCTTCGCGGCGGACCACGCTAATGGTTTTCCAGCCGAACCGCTGCGCCAATTTGATCAGGTACTCTCCCACCGCAGAGTTGCCCGCCGTCTGGCCGATCCAGCGGTCAGGCATCGAGGGATTGCCGTAGTTCCGCAGCAACAGCAGGGCGGTCATCGGGTTGATTCCGACCATCGCGAGCTGAACGGTGTCGATATCGTCGGGCACGACCACGATGTCGGTGATGGCGGCGATCAAATGGGTGGCCCAAGTGCCGTGGCCGTAAGTCGGGAGGAGTAGCACCTTCGCACCGACCAGCGACTCGTTCTCGCCGGGGCCGACGGCCACGACCCGGCCGACGCCTTCGGCGCCGACGTCGGATGGCGGCCGCGGGGTGATGAAGTACTGGCCATTGACGTAGAGGAAGTCCGAGGCATTGATGGTGGCGGCCTCAACCTCGACGAGCACTTGGCCGGGACCTGGTGCGGGCGCCTGGAATTCGACGAGTTCCAAGACATCGGCGGGTTCGCCGATAGCGGTCATCTGAAGTTTACGCATGGTAGCCCTTCGATTTACGTTGGGATTAGTCCCAATGCCGGGTAGTTAAGCGTGTGACTGTTGGGTCAAGTGTGACACGCGGGACTTAGCGGTCTGTGGAATGGGCGCGGCTCCTGGTAGAAGCGAGATCACCACGATCAGTTTCTACAAAGGAGCCGCGATGGCCGATTCTGTCATGCCCACCCGTGGCCGATCCAGCCGCCGCGGCGCGATTGCCCGGCTGCGGTCGACGGTGGCCACGGTGGTCCGGTCGGTCACTGTGGGCGCGGGCGTATTCGCTCCCGGGCACCTGGGCGAGCTGACCCGTCAAGTGCCGTTCGAGCTAGTGGATGCGGTGCTCGAGCAGACCCGCGCGACCGAGCGGCGGCTGCGGCGGCTGCCCTCGCGGGTGGGCGTGTATTTTGTTCTCGCGCTAGCTCTGTTCCCTGGACTCGGCGCGGGGAAGGTATGGGCGAAGCTGCTCGCCGGCCTCGACACCGGGCTGCGGGTGTCGGTGTCGGGCAAAGCGTTGCGGGATCTGCGCCGCCGGGTCGGCGCCGCACCGCTGAAGGCGCTGTTCGAGACGTTGGCCGGGCCGGTGGCGCCGCCGTCGACCCCGGGGGTGCGGTTCGGCCGGTACCGCACGGTGGCCTTCGACGGCTGCATCTCGATCAAGGTGCCCGATACCGAGCGGAATCGGTGCTGGCTGGGCAAGCTGCGCGCCACCAACGGGGTCACCGGATATCCCGTGGTGAAACTGATGACCCTGGCCGAGACCGGCACCCGCGCCCTGCTGGGCGCGGTGTTCGGGCCGCCCGCGACCGCGGAGACCGACTACGCACGCCGCCTCCTGGGTCTGCTGGACCCCAGCATGCTGGTGCTGCTCGACCGCGGCTTCGACGCCGCGGAGTTCCTCACCGAACTGGCCGACACCGGCGCGCAGCTGCTGGCCCGGATCCGCTCGACACGCAAACTGCCGATACTCGCCCGCTGTGACGACGGCTGCTACCTGTCGCGCATCGGCGCGCTGACCGTGCGCATCATCACCGCCGACCTCACCGTCACCTGCGCCGACGGCACCCGCTACACCGCCACCTACCGGCTGGCCACCACCTTGTGCGACCCCCGCCGGCACCCGGCCACCGCGCTGATCGGGCTGTATCACGAACGCTGGGAACACGAAATCGCCTACCTGGCGCTGCGCCACACCCTCGGCCAGGGCCGGGTGCTGCGCTCAGCCGACCCGGCCGGGCTCCAACAGGAGATGTGGGCGCTGCTCACCGTCTACCAGGCGCTGCGCCGCGCCATGCTCACCGCCATCGAATCCCGCCCCGGCACCGACCCGGACCGGGCCAGCTTCACCACCGCCCTCCAAACCGCCAAAGACCTGCTGGTCAACGCCGTCAACGTGACAGACGACACCGATCTCGTCGGCAGCATCGGCCAAGCCGTGCTCGCCGACCTGCTCCCACCACGACGGCCACGCACCAGCGTCCGCAAGGTCAAATCTCCGCTCTCGCGCTACAACAAGAAAGACCCCTACCGGCCCGAGCCCAGCACCCCGATCACCAGCATCACCGCCACCATCAACGACCCCGAACCCAAACACGCGACACGCGAACCGAAGTCGTTGACAACAGCCCTGGGGCCTTAACTACCCGGCATTGGGATTAGTCCTGTTTGATGACGTGCAGTGCGCTCAGGGGACCGTCGAGTTGTATTAGCCGCCCGCCCTCACGCAGACCGCCCAACAGCACGGGAGCGAAACCGAGCGCGCAGGCGAATTCGGCGAATTCGGCGTTGACCGCGTCGTCGTCGCCGGCGAAGAACAGCACTTGGCGCGTGTCGTGGTGCCGGGGGTCGGCCTTGATGTAGTCGGCGTACATGGCGTTGAACGCCTTGATGATCGTGGCGCCCGGTAGGTGCCGCGCCATCCACTCGCTGCCGGTCTCATCGCCGAGGTCGACCAGCCCGGAATAGGTGGGTTCGTATTGGGCGAACTGGTTGGTGGCGTCAACGACAACACGACCCGACCAGTCCGGCACCTTGCCCGCCAACTCGGGAACTCTGAAGAAGGGGATGGCTACGACAACCAGGTCGGCGTCGGCCGCCTGGGCGACGGTGCCTGCCGAAGCGCCTGTCCCCAGTTCTTCGACCAAATCCGTCAATGTGTCCGGGCCTCGAGTATTGGTGAGGACGACCGAAACTCCCGCCGCCACAGCCCGTGTGGCGACGGCCCGTCCAAGGGCTCCCGATCCGATGATTCCAATTCTGGCGAACACGTGTGCCTCTTCTCGGTTGGATCCCAGCTCCCACGCTAGCCATTCTGTATTACATAGTCAATAATTGATCGAGTTCCGATGTACAGATGGTCAACAATCGAGATACTTTGGTGCGAAGGGGTGTTGGGTACGGCGGCGGACTAGGTCGTCGCCTGCGGGCGCCGTAGCAGCGCGATCGCCTGGTCGGCGACGGCGGCGATCGCCCGCGGCGGCATTCCTCCCTTGCGCAGCGCCTCCGACCCGCGCAACAGCGCCAGAATCAGCAGCGCCAATTCGTCGGGGTCGATGTCGGGGTCGATGTCGCCGTCGTACTGGGCGACTCGGATCGCTTCGGCCAGGTCGCGCTGATAGCCGTCGAGCCACTTGCGGACCCGCCGGGCGACCTCCTTGTCGGTGGCCCCCATCTCGGCGGCGCTCTTGGCCATCAGACAGCCGCGTCCCTGGGTGTCAGCCGTCAAAAGTTTGGTGATCAACCGGATGTGATCAACCACCCGGTCGCGGCCGCTTTTCTCCGGATCGCGCAAATCGGCCAGCAGCTGGCCCATCACCGCGCTGGCGTAGTCGTCTAGCGCCCGCAGGAACAATTCGCGCTTGTCTCTGAATGCCGCATACAGGCTGCCCCGACCCAGTCTGGTCACCAGGGTCAAGTCGTCAAGTGAGGTGCCGTTGAAGCCGTGCAGCCAGAACTGGTCACGGGCGGCCTGCACGACCTCGGCCTCGTCAAACTCACGTGGTCGAGCCATGACAGCAGACTACTTGGTTATGAACTCATCGTTCCACAATCTGTCCTCAGCCCGTCTCGTGAGGGTTTCGACCATAGGTTGTGGTTCTCACGGGCCTGTTATTGACTGATCGAACCATTGCTGATGAACCCCGACGGTGGCGGCCGCTATGTGAACACCTGGGGGCATTGTGGCCAGGACGCCCGACGGGCGGTGGACCAAATGGTCGATCTCGCGAATCATGATGATCGACGGCCGTCACATGACCGGCTTGGTTCTGCTTTCTCTGGCCAACCAGGCCCGCTCTTCGCCCGGCTCGGGCAGAACGCGACCGCCCCTCCACGGCGAATCTCGCTGGGCTGCTCTGCATCACGACAAGTACCCGCTCGGGGGCCTTCCCGTGATCCGGGTGACGGCACCAGCGATTTCTTCGGCAAGCGGTGTGGTTTCGTCTTCCGGATGACCCGCGCGCACCCACCCGCTCACGAGCACCGGGCTCGCGGGGACGCCGTCGGTGTAGACGTTGTCCTTGGGCAGCTCATGAAAGACGACGTTGACGTATGCGCTTGGCACGTTATTGATCGCGGCATGGATGCGTCCGATTTCCCGGGCCAACGTAGCCTTGGTGTCATGCACCAGCGTGGATGCTGACGTCGTACAGGTGTAGATCGGCATCGTGATCCCAGCCCTTGACTTCCTCAGCCCAAATGTGCCGGTTGCGGTTTGGTCGGCACCACGATGACGGTGGGTCCGTCGGCGTCCAGAGCGCAGGTAAACTCGTGGGCGAGCTTTTCAGTGCTGTCGACGTTGACCGCCCGGCATCCGAATCCTGTTGCGATGGAAGCAATATCGAGACCAGGCAGGTCCAACCCGGGAACACCGGGGGTCTGCTCAAGCACGGCGAACGATTTGAGGATCGAGTACTCGTGGTTGCGCATCACCACGTAGACGACCGGCAGCCGATGTTGGGCGGCGGTCCAGATCGCCTGCACCGAATATTGAAAGGATCCGTCGCCGATGGTGGCGAGCACGGTTCGCTTCACCGCGCGGGCTCGGTCGCCGAGCGCGATGCCCACCGCGGCAGGGACACCCCAACCGATACCGCCACTGGCTGTGGCGAAAAACGACCCCGGGCGGGTGGTGGGCAGATATCGAAGCTGTTGTGCCATCGTCGATGTCGATTCGGTGACCAGTGGCGCGTCGGCGGGTTTCACCGCTGCCAGCGTCGACCACACCGCGTCGGGGGTCAGCGGCGGCGCTCCCTCATGGTTGACGGCGGCGGCGCGGGGCGCGGCGGCCGGGACGGCCCTGTCACTGTTGTCATCGACCATGTTTACGAGCTGCTCGAGCACCAGCAGGGCGTCGCCCAGCACGCTATCACCGACCGGCGCCGCGCCGGCCAACTCGGGATCGGCGGTGATCTGCAGCAACTCGGTGCCCTCGGGCAGGTAATCACCGGCCACGTAGGGGTAATACCGGAATACCTGCGCCCCGACCACGACCACGAGGTCATGGCCACGCATTACGTCGGTTGCGCCGGCGATGGTCATCGGCAGCTGCCCCTGGTAGAGCCGGTGATCCTCTGGAAATGACGCCCGGTCGGGCAGCGGGCTTCCGTAAACCGGGGCGCCGACCCTTTCCGCGAAGGCCACGCCCTTATCCCAGGCGCCGCTGCGATCAACCTCCGGGCCGTACACCAACAAGGGGCGCTGCGCGCGGTTGATTCGCTCGGCGAAAGTGCGCAAGCGCTGAGTATCCGGGCCGACCCGATGGCTGACCGTCCGCACGACGGCAGGCCCCAACGCCGGCTTCTCCCAGTCATCCAACGGGATGGACAAGAACACCGGGCCGGCTGGCGGCTGCAGCGCGACCGCATACGCGCGCATGAACGCCGCGGGCACATCCTCGGCGCGCGCGGGCTGATAGGCCCACTTCACCCACGGCAACGGGAGCAGAGTCTCGTCTTTGTTCGTCAAATACGGTTCACACAACACCATTTCGCGCGTCTGTTGTCCGGCGGTGACAATCACCGGAACGTTGCCGTTGTACGCGGCGACCAGGCTGCCCATCGCATTGCCGGTTCCCGCCCCAGTGTGCACGTTCACCAGCGCGGGCCCGCCAGTGGACTGTGCGAACCCGTCGGCCATGGCCAACACCGAAGCCTCTTGCAAGCCGAGGACATAGGTGAAGTCGTCCGGGAAGTTCTTCAAGAACGTCTGTTCTGTGGAGCCCGGGTTGCCGAACACCGTCGTTAGCTTCAGCGAACGAAGCAAGTCGTAGGTCACCTCATGGACCGTTTTCTGGTTTGTCATTGCTCCGGCTAATCCTCTTCTCGTGCTGCTCAGCCTCACGGGCGCGGGATGCAAGCTGCGCCCTGCTCTCACCCTCACTACTGGCGACGCTGCTGTCGATGTCGTGCAGTACAACGTCGGATGACCGCGGATGTGCGAGATGACAAAGGTCCCTTGCGCGCATCCGGTCCTGTGCGTCGGCTCGAAACACCCTGGGAGCGCTCATTAGCCGGGCCCGTCAATTCGCACCGCCGCGACATCGGCCAGCTGGTCACCGCGTTCGAGG
Source organism: uncultured Actinomycetota bacterium (assembly GCA_963801365.1). GTDB lineage: Bacteria > Actinomycetota > Actinomycetes > Mycobacteriales > Mycobacteriaceae > Mycobacterium. The sequence continues at coordinate 38,250 of CAWDEZ010000001.1, forward strand.
TGTCAGGGGAGCCGTAATCAACCAGCGATTGCGACCTGACCGCCGGTTGCTTGCAGTATCGCGCCGTTGATGTAGCTGGCCGCGGGTGAGGCGAGAAACGTGACCGCATTGGCGATCTCGTCGGCGGCCGCAGCCCGGCCGAGCGTGGTGAGCTCGCCAAGGACATCGGTGAGTCCGGGAGTGACTGTCGTACCGGGTGTTTCGGTGGGGCCAGCCTGGACCGTGTTCACTCGGACCCCGCTGCGGCCGAACTCGTCGGCCCACACCTTTGTCAGCAGTTCCAGCCCGGCCTTGCTCGCGCCATAGATTCCTGCGCCGGCGCCGCGAGCCGGCGTAGCGGCCGCTACGGTGCTCAGGTTGACGACGACGCCTCTGCCCCGCTCGGCCATGCCGGGCACCAGTTGCTGCACCAGGATGTACGGCGCGCGCAGGTTCACGTTGATGTGCTCGTCGAAGAACGCGTCGTCGCTCTCCGCGGTCGCGGCAAACTTGTAGATACCCGCGTTGTTGATCAGGATGTCGACGGCGCCGACCTCGGCAGCCAGCCGACGCACATCGTCGGCGTCGCCGAGATCGGCTGCGATGAAACGAGCCTTGCCGTCGGGGACTACTCGCCCCGAGCCGTCCGTGACATCCGCTCGGCAAGGGCCTGATCGGCGTCGGAGGCCACGTGCTGGTAGCGCATGGCGACCTGCGCCGTGGTGTGCCCCAGGCGTTTCATCAATTCGGCCAGGGTGGCCCCTGACTGGGCAGCCGCCAGCACCGCTCCGGTGTGCCGCAGGTCGTGGAAGCGAAGGTCCGCACTGGCCAGCGGTCCAGCCGCCTCACCGGCTTGGTGAGTGAGGCCAGCGTTGCCAGGTCCGTCCATCTGGGCCAGCCTGGGCGTCCGTCCCTCTTCATGCGGATCACCCAATCACGTTGTGCTGCAATGGAATTGCAACCGAATTCGCTTTGAGCGAGCGAACGATGAACGAGTTCCGATGGGACTACTGAAAGAACGGGCCGACAAGATCCGGCCCGACGTGCAGAAGGCATTGGCTCGTGTGGCGTCCGGGTCAGTGCAATGGTCGAGCGCGGCGCGGGCCGATCCAGGGCCAGCGAGTGCCTGAGCATGCGATGGTGGACATCATGAAGAGCACCGCAGCCACGGCGCGCCTGAAGAAGTGGGTGATCGCGGTGTGGCGGTTTGTCCGCAGTGCGCCGCTGACGTATGCGTGGCTGACCGTGCTGCTGGTCACCACGATTATTCAGCGCGGACTCACCGGGCGACAGGTGAGCGGAGTGCTCGTCCACCGCTACACAAACCTTCATCATCTGGCGGCGGACCCCCTTTACGTGCTGTTCTCCAGCTTGTTCTGGATCGACGGCCGGTACTGGACTCCCTACCTGGTGCTGTTCACCCTGTTCCTCGCGCCAGCCGAGCGGTGGCTTGGCCAAATTCGGTGGCTGACAGTGGGATTGACTGCCCACATCGGGTCTACCTACATCGGCCAAGGCGTGTTGTACCTGCAGATCCAGCACCACCTCGCGCACGAGCGGCTGGTACATGCCCGTGATATCGGTGTCAGCTACTTCGCTCTGGGCGTGATGGCTGTGCTGACGTATCGGATCGCATCGCCGTGGCGTTGGGGATACCTGGCCGCACTGATACTCGTTTTCGGCGTTCCGCTGGTCATCAATCCCGACTTCACCGCGATCGGCCACGTGTCGGCTATTTTCATCGGCCTCTGCTTCTATCCGATGGCGAGGCGGCCCGCTGGGCCGCTGTGGAGGGCCGCCTGAATTCTGGCCCCGGTCAGGCGATCCGGCGCATCGGTGTGCGCCATGACAGCCACAATTGCGAAGCGAAGGGGCGGCCGCAGCGTGCCGAGCCTCCAGCCCTGGAGGCGCTCCTGCCCGCACCGGTCGGTGCGAGCCGCTTCGTCATCCGAGCCACCCGCGAGCGTCGGGTTCGCGTGCCGCCCAGTCGGAGCTTGGCGACGGCATCTCGTGAAGCGTCTTCAGTTTATCCGAGGCCACCGGCCGCGCGTGCGTCACTGTCCACGCGAGGAAAGGTTGCAGGTTCGCAGAGGTAAAAACATTGATGTCAGACTTGGGTGTGGGTTCCGGCAAGCCAGCCCTCGTGCTGCTGCATCCGTTCCTGCTGTCGGGCAACGTGTGGCAGGACGTGGTGCCGCTGCTATCGAGCTACCACCAGGTGTTCACCCCGACGCTGCTCGGTCATCGCGGCGGGCCGCCGGTACAGCGCCGTCCGGCCACGATCTGGGATGTAATCGACGCGACCGAAGAGTATCTCGACGAGCACGGTCTCCAGCGGCCACACCTGGTCGGCAATTCGGCGGGCGGATTCGTGGCCCTGGAGCTGGCCAGGCGCGGCCGGGCCGCCACCGTCTGCGCGTTATCGCCCGCTGGCTTCTGGGCGACCGCCGACGGCTCGAAAGCGCGGGCGGACAAAAAAGTGCAGCGGAGCGCCACGATGTCTCGCCTGGCCAATCCCGCTGGTCCGCTGATCTTCAAGTCGGCAACCGTGCGGCGGCTCTCACTACGATTCCTCAATACCGCATACCACGGAGATCGACTAGCGGCAGCCCGGCTCAACGAGCTTTGCCAGGACACCGTCGGGTGCACCGTCACCAACGAGGTTTTTTCTACCGACGAAGAGCAGATCGCCCCTCTGGACCCGCTGCCATGCCCAATCACCATCGCATGGTCAGAGAAAGATTCACTCTTGCCGGTTGCCATCTACGGCAAGATTGCCCGCGAGCGAGTGCCCCAGGCGACGTTCGAGATCCTGCCCGATGTCAACCACATGGCAATGATCGATGACCCAGACCTAGTCGCGCGCACAATTCTGGCGGTCACCGGCATCGCGAAGCAGTAGTGCCAACGGCCGAATGTGAAGTTGGTGTCGATACCACAGCGTGCGTTCTCGTGATCGCGAACGCCCCGTCCACGCCGGCAGCGGTCCCCATCAACCTCGGTGGCGCCAATCGAGACCGACGTCAAAACTCGTCGTCCTCGTCGATGAACTCGGTCGGGTCGTAGGGGTCATCGTCAGCGTCATCGAAGGAGTCCTCCCCGACGTCGAGCGCCTGCGAATCCTCCTCCAGTTCCTCCAGTTTCGCGATGATCTCGCCCCACATCTCCTGCGGGACAACAGAACGCACCGCCTCACTGATCTGGCCCCAACTGGACCTTCATCACCAACAGGTCGTGGCTGTAGTCCCTGGAATCGAGAAGCGACTGCGGGTCCGTTCGAAAGAGCCAGCCCGGACTCGACCGTCGTTCCCAGGCGAATTCCCCCAATCACTTTGTGCTGCAATGGAATTGCGGCGATTCGCTGAGGAGCGAGCAATGTCGAGCAAGTCCAGCGCAAGATCCAAAAAGCCCGCGAGATCGCCGAGTTGGCCGAGTCCGAGAACCGCGAGATGACCGCAGAGGAGCAGAAGACTTACGACGAGATCATGACCGAGGGCCGATCGGTCGCCGACGCGATGAAGCAGTATCGGCACGACCAGGAGGTGTTCGCCATCGCGCGTGACCTCTCCTTGGACGCGATCCCACTGACACGGCGAGTAAAAACCCAGGGCCATCGTGGGCGGAACGTATGCTCCTATACGGATATTGGGCGGTCTCGGGCTACGGTCTGCGAGCCATCTCGTGCGCTGCTGACCCTCATTGCGGTCGTTGCTGGGGCGGCATTTCTCTATACGATGCCCGCGTTCGCTACCTTGACACCACCGACACCACCGCCAGCAGAGATTCACATGATCGACTCGACGCGCGGTACCGTCACCTACACGCCGCCTACTGAGCAGACCGCAGCCGAGTTCGGGACGGCGCTCGAATACTCAGCCCGAGAGAGCATCTCCCTGCTACAAGCACGCAGCATGCCCGCCATCGATACCACTGGCGTCGGCACCCTCCTCGATTTCCTACTGCGCTTGGCTGGACCGGTACTTGGCGTGTTGTTCGCCCGGCCTAGCCCCGGGGCCTTCGAGGGTCAGCCGCCGCATGCGCGGCCCCTTGGGACCGACGAGGCAGTAGGCTCACAGTGTGTGATCGCGACGCCGTCCTGTCCGTTCTGGGACGCCAGCGCCAGCAGGAGCGTCGCAATCACCGGTCTCGAAGTGTTCGGCCACCGGTGAGGTCCGTCGGCAGGTTTTGCAGATGCAAAACCCTCCGGCCAGCCAAGACCCCTTCGTCAGTCCGAGCGAACCCCTCAATCACTTTGTGCTGCAACGAAATATGTAGCTGTTCGCTTCAAAGGCGAAGACTATGAACACGTTCCGCATGGAAATTCTGAAAGAGCGTGCCGACAAGATCCGCCCCGATCTCACCAAGGCGCGCAAGACGATCGAAGAGGCCGAGCGTGAAGGCCGCGATTTAACCGATGCCGAAAAGGCATTCACCGAGCCGGTTATCAAGTCGGCCCGTGAGATCGCCGACGGCATGGCGAAGGTCCGCGAGGACGACGCGATGATGACGGCCATCAACGAGGCGGTCGGTGGTGTGACTGGACCTATCGGTGGCGGTGACATGGGCGGATCGCTGTCTTCGTCCAAGTCATCGCGACTTTCCTTCCGTGGCATGGGTTCTCATGTCGCCAGGCAGATGCTGCCCGACGGCATGAAGGCATTGGCGCCGTCTGGTGCGACTGTCGTCGGCCAGGAGATGAAGCCGGACCCGGTGGCCTTGGGTCAACCGGCGCTGTCTCTGCTCGACGTGATCACGGTCGTGCCACACGCCCAGACCGAGTTCAGCTTCATGCGTCAGACGACCAGGACCAACCTCGCAGCTGTGGTGCCCGAGAACACTGCGAAGCCGACGAGCGTCTACACGGTGACCAAGATCGCCAACTCGCTGGTGGTCATCGCGCATTTGTCGGAAGGGATTCCGCACTACTGGCTGCTCGATCAAGTCTCGTTGGAGACGTTCGTCTCCAGCGAGCTGGAGTACGGGCTGCGTCTTGCCGTCGAGGCGAAGGTGCTGGCGGATGTCAACGGCACCAGCGGCACCCAGATCGGCGAGGATCATCGCCGCGTGCGGCCCCGGTCCGATTTCCCCCCCAGTTCGATCACTCTCACCCCGGCCAGGGGTCCGCTGTTGTTCACAGACGAAGGCTAGCTGGCGCCCTTCTTGACAGACAGCACCCGCTTGCGTAACCCGTTCGTGTTGTCGTCCATGGCACCCTTGAGCGCCCTCTTCAAGATAAAGCCGGGTATCGGGATCGAAGGGTCGACAGTAAGGTCGAATTTCACCCGGGTCTTATCGCCCTCCGGGGTCATTGTGTACTTGGAATCCTGCTTTTTCAGCCGGCTAGAGCTGACCAGCGACGAACTCACCACATTATCGGAAAATGTGTACACGACGACCATGTCGTCGGCCATTCCCCCCGCCTTGATTCGCATCTTGACCTGGTGCGGATCACCGTCGTCTGTGGTGTCGAGGATCTCCGCCGACTCCTGGTCGGAATTCCACTCCGGCATGGCCTCGACGTCGTGGAGCACCGCGAGAATCTCGTCCAGGCTTGCCTCGATGACTACTTCTTTGGAATCACTGGTTGCCATGCCACGACACTAATCCGCACACGCTGTGCCGTCACCCGTGGCCTCAAGCCACACCGAGGGCAAGCTCGTCCGCGATCTGATCCCTCGCCACAGGAACAGCCGTGGTGATGGTTGGCCAGCTGGCTCAGATGGCGCTCGACGTCGCCCAGCGTGATGCGGTGGTGATGTTCGTCGGCGCTCTTGAAAAAGTCGGCGGCAATCAGCTCGGCGGCTTCCACGACACGCACGGCACAGACCATAGAGCAGCCGTAGCGCCGATGTCGTCGAACACGCGCCGACCACACGATCGAAATGGAAGAACCCTTGGCACTGATCGCGCGGCGCCGCCGTGACGGCCTCTCGTCACACGATTTGGCCGAGCTGTGCATGGCGCTCTACCGCGTCTGCATGTCGCAGCAGCGACATCAGCTGGCCGATTCGACATCCGCCGAGTCATCCCGCAACAGCCCTGACAGCGACCTGATCGACAGCGCCGAAGCGTCCCGCCTGCTGAACCTGTCCCGCAGGCAGACACAGAGGCTCGCCGCCAGCGGACTCGATGGCGTCCGTGTCGGCTCGATCTGGCTGTACGACCGGCGAACTGTCACGGCCCTGGCCGACGAACGAAAGGCAACACGATGACCAGCTACGGACCACCCAACTCCGGGCACCAGCCCACCGCGTACCCGCTGCAACAGGTTCCGGTAGCGGGTTAGCAACCTCTGCGTCGGGCACGTAGTCGGCGTAGGTGGTCAACGTCAGCACGTAGCTGCTGTGCCCCAACCACTTCGCTACCTGTATAAAGTGCACCCCGGCGCTCAGCCACAGCACCGCCGCCGTGTGCCGAAGTCGAACCCCAAGTCGGTCTACCGAAACACCAAGGGCCGCAGAGTGTCACGTCTGAGCATCCGCTACGCGAACCACAACTCCACCAAGACCGCCGCCGGAAACGAATTGACCGATCTACAACACGACAGTCCCCAACCGTGTGCGGCACTTGCGACGGCGTGCCAGTTGGCGCGCTAAGATCGTGGCCTTGATCGACGTAGTGGGGGGGCCCGTGGCCGGATTGCGTGAACGCAAGAGGAATCGCACCCGGGCGATACTGATCGACGCCGCCGTCGGGCTGTGTGAGCGACAAGGCTTCGACCGGACCACCGTCGAGCAGATCGCTGCCCTCGCCGACGTGTCGCCGCGCACGTTCAGCCGGTATTTCGCTACCAAGGATGCCGTGATTCACGCCCTGGTCGACGAAATCGTCGAAGCAATCGCGGTGCAGTTGCTCCGCCAGCCTGCTGAGCTGAGCGAACTGGATGCGCTGCGCACAGCGCATGTCGACATGCTCAAGGCAACGAAGTCCGCACCCCCGGACCGGCTCACCGCCGAGCGGTTTATGACGACGGTGCGGATCGTGTGTTCGTCGCCCCCCTTGCTCGCGTCCAGTGAACACAGGCGAGACGCTGTGATCGAGGCCCTGGCCAGGCGGATGGGTGTTGGTGTCGACGAGCGCAAGGTGCAGCTGGCGATTGCGGTGTGGTGGGCGGTCATCCTGGTCGCGGTCGCGGATTGGGGCCCTGACACCGATTGGCAACAGTGGACGGCGGACATGGTCGTCGGTCGCATCGATGAGACGTTTGCGCAGTTCGGTGAACTCATTGCAAGGGTTCGCCAGCCCGTCGCGTCGCTGTCGGGGGAGATCGGGAACACCACTTTCGATGCTGGCTTTGTCAACACTGCGTCGACCCACCGGCCACTCCGTTAGCGGCCCCGGTCAGCCAGACGGAAGTCGGCAAAAGATAACCGCCCGCAGTTTTCCCACATCGTTTACCCCGCTGCCTTCAATCGCTTGGAGATGATCGGCACTAGCTCGGCGAGCAGCTTCTGCGACAGCTCAGGGTTGTTGAGAATCTGCGCCGAAAGGTTCGCCGAGGAATCCATTGCCCCGATCACGGCATTGACGAACTCGTTTTAAAGATGATCGCACTCATCGAAAGTCCCCAGGTGTGCTCGCCGAAATTCCCCACCTATGGGCGGTGATCAGTGTAGTGGTTGGCGGGTGCCGGTGGTTGCTCGGCGGAGGGTTTCGGCGGCGGCCTGGTGGTCGCGCAGCCGGTAGGAATCGCCGTCGAGGTTGATGACGATCGACCGGTGCAGGAGCCGGTTAAGGGTGGCGGCGGCGACGTCGCGCTCTCTCTCTGATAGATAGTGGCCAAGCCGACGGTCGCCAGATGCCGTTTGACTCGGTCAATATCGGCGGAGCACGGCACGTCCGCGATAATTCTGGTGATCATGACGCCGATGTCGGTGTCGCCGACCAGAGTTTCTTTCTGACTCGCAAGCTGTTGTGCCATCTCGGCGATTTCGTCGTCACCGAGCCGACGCGGCGCAAGTGCCAGCAACGGCACGTAGCCGGTCGTCGGCGCACCGGTGGGGTATCCGGCGCGCAGGAAGCTGATCACCTTGGTTGATACGCCGAATAGCGTCATCGTGCATCCTCTTCTTTCATCTCAGACGCCGGGTCGGGCGCATGCATCGTCACGCCGTGCCCGCAGTGGCAATCGCCTGGCCCGCTGAGCAGAAAGCATGGGCGTGGCATCGAGGCGACTCGCTGAAACCGGCGCAGCTCCAATCACTTTGATCGAGACTCCGGCCTTATGCCGGTGGACACCTGTGCAACGCTGGCATGCGCGCCCACCGACTAGCACATCTGTTAGCGGTTTCTTGACGAACGCACGCAATTCGAACGTTGACGCCGTGCTTATGCGGACCCGCGCTCGCTAGAAATAGTGGTGGGTGTCGCTCGTTCTGCCGGGTCGGCAGGTTGACTGAGGCCCGCAGCTCATCTTCCAATCCAAAGGCGGCAGCCAGTTCTCGAACTGGTTCACCTGTGGCGGCCAGGCGAGGCAACTGACTCTGGCGGTCAGCGCCGAGCCGGGATGAGCGCGGACCAGCCTGCGCAGCCCGTCGGTGAAGTTGTCATCAAACTGGTACGGGTCTTCGCTGCGGTGACGCGGACGCTGGCCGAACAGAACGAACTCGCCCGTTGTCTCCTCCTCCGCCGACCGGGCTGGCGTTCGGCCCAATCCCAACCCACGAAGGAGTGACCACACCCGATGACCACCCGAGGCCACCGGGCCCGGTGGGTGAGCGACCGGTGTTAGAGGCCCGCCGACGGCCCCGATGGCGTGTGCCACTCCTTCCGGATCAGCGACGAGCTGGTCGTGACGGTCAGCTCCGCTGCGACGGCGTGCAGGCCAGGAGTTGGGGGACGGGTCGAGCGTCCATGTTGGTGCCATACGTCGTCGGACGTGGTTGAACAGTGGTCAGAGGGTCGGGGCGGCGGACGGGAGGTGGCTGCGCGCAGCGGGACTTCTGTGGAGCCACAGGTCGGCATCCTGGGCCATTTCTTCGGAGAGGTGCAGGGCCTCGGTCTGGCCGACACCGCTGGGCAAGATGTAGGCGAGTTTGCGTACTTCAAGCGCATAGTCGGCGAGGATGCGGGCGACACGTTCGGGCATAAGGCCTCCTGGATGTCTCAAGAGGGGTGAAAGGAACATAACCCCAGCGGGCGCGGAAGGAAATGTCAGAAACTGACAAATTAGATGTCAGAAACTGACAAATTATTCACAGCCTGGGTCTCGTGTCCGAATAGCCGGTAGACAGTCAACCGGTAGACCTCGAAACGGCTGGTCTCCCCCAGCGTGTTGTGCTGGCGCGCAGACTGATCACCAGCTCGACGCGGAACCTTCCTCAGCGTTGCTGGCAGTGGCATCACCCAGCTCGAGCCCGAGCATCGCGGCCAGGCAGCCGCGCTCCGCGCAGTCATGGTGCGCGACCGCTCTGGCGGCCACTTGACGGGTGGAGGTGGTGGTGTTGGCAGTCATCTCAATTCTCCTGTTTGCGTTGTCATTTCGGATGTTCACCGGTTTGTTCCGGCGACGTACCTACTGTGCTGAAGCAAACGGGGCGCGTCTGTCCGCCAACCGGCCCGCACACGGGATGAACTCGATGTCCGCCAATTGGAGGACATCCGGCGGGCAGCCGGTATCGATGATGAGGGCCCGCCAGGCAGATGGACGACGACTTGGGTGCGGGACCGCTGGCGTGGTCGCGGTGATGGCGGGGTTGACCGCTGCACCGCGAACAACACGGATGTCGTTCAGCAAGGCAGCATCGACGGCGGGCCGTAGCAGTACGCGCTTGGTCAGATCGACTTTGAGCGCGTATCCGTTAGCAGGGTCTGTACCGCTTCAGCAGTGACTTCGACTCCACTCATCAGCATACCGGCGACGCATTGAATTGTCGGCCAACAGGTTTCAAGGTCAACGTACCCGGATTGATCCCGCGCCAAAGGAACTTGGGGCGCTTCGCCACCCCAAACGTCGGCGCAGAACAACTCGAAAGGAATGTTCTGTTCTGGTACGTACTGCCTGAGATCATCCGCATTCGCCCGCATCGACGCTCTGAGGTAGTCATCGAACGTGAAGCCGTCACCATCAACACCATCGAGCGGTCGGGTACCCCAACCCGCGCGCGCCTCGGCCCACGGTCCCGCGAACGTGACGAAGTCGGCATCGCACGTCTTAACCCCTGAGTGCGAATGCGACCGTCGCGCGTGACGGTCGGCTCGATGGAGATGCTGTCGAATGTGCCACCCCGCAGCACCGCTGCCACGGCATGCCCCGCTTCATGGCACGCCGTCAGGTATCGCTCAGTCCGGTCGATTGCACCCACGACCGCATGATAGGTGCAGCGTGAGCCAGCCCTGCGACTCGCGGAAGTTCGTGTCAAAACGTGTATCTGGTGACTGGGCCAACTCAGCTCCGGTCATGGCATCGCCTCGGCCCACGCGATATGGCCCTCGAAGCCAAGGGATTTCGCCATCGCGCGGTAGCGATCCCGATAGTCGCGGTAGGCGGTGTCGTCGCCGTTAGCCCGAGCCAGCAGCGCCCGCGACCGTAGCAGCCAGACATCGCGTATCACCAGACCCTCGTCGGCCGGGGCGGCCGCCAACCGGTCGATGGCGGCCTCGGCTTCGGCCACGTCACCGTGGGTACCGCGCTCCAGTAGCGTCTCCACCAAAAGCCCGGTCGCCGGAATGGCATACGAATGCTGTCCTGCATGGAACAGATCGTTTGTCGCGGCGCGCATTTGAGGTATAGCACCGTCGCGATCGCCGCACCTGGCCCGCCCCCGCGCGGCCCACACGTCGATCACCGGGAGCATGAACACGTAGAAGCGCCCGTTTATGGCACATCTCGCGGACCTGCCCCAGCACCGCCAGTCCGCGCTCACGCTCGGCCGGGGACTCCCGATGCACTAACGCGACGCCCATCGTGCCCCGAGTCGTGCCCAGCGCAATATCCTCACTCGATCGCTCGATGATCTCAAGCGCCTCCTCGATGTCGCGCAGCGCGGCGTCGTCGGCCAACAGCACCCCGCCCGCTATCGCGAAACCGTAGCTGTATGTAATGACCCTGGCATGCGACATCGGGTCGGCGCTGCGGGCCATGGCCAGCGCCCGGTCGTAGTCGTCGCGCCACCCCGCACGGCCCAGCGCCGCCCGGGCGGTGCCGCGCGATGCCAACGCCAACGCCAACGGCGACCCAAAGACGAAGTTGCCCTTGGTGGGGTCGCCGTCGGCCAGGTCGACGACGGTCTGCGACCAGCGCAGAGATTCGGCCATTTCGCCGGTCTGAATTTTCATACTGATCGTCATGAAGGACAGCCCGACAGCGAGCGTCGGATTGCCGATCGACTCCACCAGCTCCATTTGCTCGGAGGCCAGCCGCGACGCCTCGCGCACCCGACCGTGGCGATTGTGCTCCATCATCAGCCCGGCCATGCCGATGGCCAGCGACGCCTTGTCCTCGGCTTCTGCGCACAACTGCCGCAGCTCCTCGAAGACGCCGCCGGAGATGTCGGCATGGACCCGGAATCCATTGGCACACAGCCAGGCGCGCGGAGCGATCCGCATCGCGGTATGGTCCGGGTCGTCGTGGGGCAGCGCATCGGCGACCCGGCGCGCCCGCTCCCAACTGAGATACGCCGCCGCGATATCGCGGGTGGTCGCCCACGTTGCGGCGCGCATGTGCCAACCGAACGCCTCGCGTAAATCACCCGCCGCCTCAAGGTGCTCGGCGATCAACGCCGCGTTCTCATCAGCCGACTCCAGGTCATCCGCTTCGATTGCAGCCGCCACCCGCCGGTGCATCTGGGCGCGATCGGATTTGAGCTGAGCCTCGTAGGCCACTGCGCGAATCAGCGGGTGGTGGAAGACATACTCGGCGTGCGGCGTGGACCTCGCCTGATCGATCAACTCGGCCTTGACCAACTCGTCAACGATCGGCTCGACCCCAGGCTGGTCAGCAGGTCGGTGCCAAACCGCGACCCGATGACAGCCGCCGCGCTCAACGTGCGTTTGGCGTTCGGGTCGAGCCGATCAATGCGCGCGGCGATGGTCGCCTGCAACGTGGCTGGCACATTCACCGCTGCAGCCTCGGCCGTCGAGATGTACGCGCCGCGCTCACCGCGCAGCGCGCCACGCTCGGCCAATTCGCGCACGATCTCCTCGGCGAAAAACGGATTACCGGCGGCCCGGTCGGCGATCGTCTGGCCCAGCCCGCCGACAGAGGGGTCCGGCCCGAGCAGCTCCGAAATCAGTGCTGCGGTTTCTGAATCGCTCAATGGCGCAAGGGCTACGGTTTGTGCGCCTGCCACCTGCGTCAATGCGCCGCGATATTCCGGACGGTACGTCAACAGCACCAGGGAGGGCGTCTGCGGGATCACGGTGAGGAACTCGGCCAACATCGACTCGCTGACCTCATCGATCCAATGGGCGTCCTCCACGACATAGACCGCCGGGGTTTTACGGGCCAATGAGGTGGCATTCACCAACGCGGTCAACCGCCGCCGACGCGCATCCGGATCAAACCTCGGAAGCTTCACATCCGGATCGGCGATCCCCAGCAGGTCATCAAACAGCGCCAAATCCTCGGGGTCCGGGTCCGGAAGCCGGTCGCGCACTCGATCGCGGGCGGCCTGCCCGTCAAGCTCGTCGACACCAAATGCCACGCGCAGCAGCCGCGCGACCGCATGGAAGGGGACCTGGCTGGCGTGCGGCTCGCAGAAGGCAGTGAACACCTCGACACCACGGGTGGCTGCCATCGCAGACACCTCGCGCACCAGACGGCTCTTGACGATGCCCGGTGGCCCCACCACACCGACCACGGCGCCGTGGCCGTCGATTGCGCGATGTAACAAGCCCTCAACGGCGGACATCTCCCATTGCCGTCCGACCAGATTCGACTCGACACGTTCGATGAGGTGATGCCGTTCCTCCATGCCCAACAGCCGCTGTGCCGCGACTGTCAACTTAACGGTGTAACTCGTTGTTGTGCTGTTACTTTCGGCCTGGGGTCAGTCGTCCCGGGAAGGCGATCTCGAATGCGTTGAGCGGCGCCTTCCATCGATTCATCCAGCGTTGCCGGCCGTTGCCGGTCGGGTCGAGGCTCATGATCGCCAGATAGATGCACTTGAGCGCGGCCTGCTCGGTCGGGAAGTGGCCGCGGGCGTTGACCGCCCTGCGGATGCGCGAGTTCAGGCTCTCGATGCTGTTGGTCGTGCAGATCACCGACCTTATTTCTGTGTCGAAGGCCAGGAACGGCACGAACTCGGCCCACGCGTTCTGCCACAGCTTGAGGATCGCGGGATAGCGCTGCTCCCACTTGTCGCCGAACGCGGCGAACGCGTCCAGCGCCGCGGACTCGCTGGCCGCGGTGTACACCGGCTTGAGATCCTTGGCGATCGCGGCCCAGTCCTTCTTCGACGCGTAGCGAAAGCTGTTGCGCAACAGGTGGATTATGCAGGTCTGGGTAATCGCCTGGGGCCACACCGTCTCGATCGCTGCGGGCAGCCCCTTCAGGCCGTCGCACACCACGACGCAGACGTCGGCGGTGCCCCGGTTCTTGATCTCCGAGAGCACCCGCAGCCAAAACTTCGACCCCTCACCGTCGCCGTGCTCGCCGGCCCACAGCCCAAGCACGTCGCGGGTGCCGTCCACGGTGACGCCGAGCGCGACGTAGATCGGCCTGTTCGCGACGTTGCCCTCTCTGATCTTGACGTTGATGGCGTCGATGAACATCACCGGATACACCGCATCCAGCGGCCGGTTCTGCCACTCGCTCATGCCCTCGATCACCCGGTCGGTGATCGCCGAGATGGTCTGCTTGGACACCGCCGCGCCGTACACCTCGGCCAGGTGCGCGCAGATCTCACCGTGCGTCAACCCCTTGGCCGACAACGAGATCACCAGTCCATCGAGCCCGGACAGGCGACGTTGCCGCTTGCGCACGATCTGCGGCTCGAAGCTCGCGTCCCGGTCGCGGGGGATGGTGACCTCCACCGGCCCGATGTCGGTGAGCACCGTCTTGGCGCGCGCTCCGTTGCGGGAGTTGCCGCCGTCGCGGCCGGCCCCATCGTGCTTGGCGTAGCCCAGGTGAACGTCCATCTCCCCCTCGGCGGCGGACTCGATGATCCGCTTCGTCAACTGAGCCAGCAGGCCGTCCTCGCCGGTCAGCCGCAGCCCTTCCGAGCGGGCCCGATCCACCAGCTGCCCGATCAGCTGCTCGTCAAGATCGTCCAGCCGGACCACGCCCTGCCCGTCGGGTATCTCGACGACCTTATCGTCCATCATCACATCAGTCACAGTGCTCTCCTTCTTCCTCAGGAGTTACACCGTTTAACGCCGCTGTGCCGCGACGGGCTTATCGGCACCCTTGATCTGAACAAGCTCAGGCTCACCTAGCGGGAGTTTCCCCCCTTGGTCGTTGACGGGCGTTGTTGGTGCTGGTCAGTGGTGGTTTTTGTGGGTGGTGTGTGTATTACCCATCGTCGGGGTCGGTTAGCGGGTGGGTGCGTAGCGGTCGATGCCGAAGAGGTCGGCGAGGCGGTCCTGGGTGGGGGTGGTGTCGGTGAGCATGCGGCGGGCGCGGGGGCGTCCTTTGCCGCCGTCATGGTAGAGCAGGACGGTCTCTTCGATGCCGGCGAGTTCGTTGAGCAGTTCACGCACTGACATGTGTAGGCCGGCTTGGTCGGCTTGGCGGCGCATGAGGTGGGCGACGGTGAGCGCGAGAACGCTGTAGAAGACGTGGACGCGGATTTTCTGGTCGGTCCAGTGGTGCATCGGCCCGAACGAGACAACGTGGGGGTCTTTCTGCTGACGGAACCCGGCTTCGACTTCGGATTGGGAACGGTAGGCCGCGACCACCTCGGCAACAGACCATTGAGCGCGGTTGGTGAACAGGATCCGTTTCCCGAAGATCCTGTCTTCCAGTTTCTTTCGCGCCGCGGCGTCGGTGCGGAAAGTCAACCGCAGTTCGGACGGGGTCTGGCCGGTCAGGGTGACGGTGAGGATCTCGTTGACCCAGCGGGGTGTGAGGATCGCGGCGATATCAGCCTCGACGGCGTCGCGGGTCCGGCGGGTTCTGCCGCGCGCGAGGCGGGTTTGCAGTTCGGTCAAACGTTTTCGTGCTTTGGCCAGGGTTTGATCAAAACCGCGGGACTGGGCGGCGTGCAGGGTCGGGGAATGGGTCAGCACCGCACGCCGTGTCACCCCCAACGCGGTCACCTCGGTGTCCACACAGCTCAGGCCGGGGTACCGGTCGGCATCGACGGCAACGTAGGTTTTCCGCGGTATCGCGAGCAGGTCGGGATGGTCTGACGGGGGCAATGATCCGACGAACCCGAGCCCGGACTCTTCGATGAGGGCGTGGTTGTCGGCCGAGTTTTGTCCGGCGTCGTAGACCACCGTCAACGACTCCACCGAGGAGGCCAATGCACGGTACCGGGTCACCAATTCCTCGATGACCATGGGGAATTGGGTGACGTCGGGGCGATCCCCGGGGTAGGCGTGCGACACCACGGGTACCCCGCCGTCGCGGGTCACCACCAACGCCAACCCGACCAGCCGCAGATCCATGCGTTTCTGTTTCGCTTTGCCGCGTTGAGCGATCGGGGCGCGGTCGTTGGCTGAGTCGATGTAGGTGGCGAAGTTGGTCATGTCCAGCACCAGCCCAGACAGGTCCAACCCGAACTCGGTGACCATCCGCCGCCCCAACTCGGTTTCGATACTGCCCAACGCCTCGGTGTCCAGGTGATCCATCGCGTCCCAGAACCGGCGGTGATCCAACGCCCCCGCCGGTGTCTTGACCCACCGCGAACCCGCGGTGCCGGCCCACCAGTCGGCGAACGCCAGCTTCGAGCACGGTGCGACCACCCGGTTGGCGGTGGCCAACGCGATGTAGGTGCCCACCGACACCGCGGCATCCGCGCGGCGAGGCGCGACCGTATCGATGACCTCGGCCACCCCGAGGCGCTGCAGAACCGACCACACCGCAGCCAGGTCGCCGAACCGTTTGTGCTGGCTACGCACCGGTTCCCCGGCACCACCACCGGCCAGTTTGGCCATCACTTCCTCGGCGGTACCCAAATATTCCTGCGACACGATCCGCGGCTTGCCGTCCACCCGTGCCGATTCCACCAGGTAGTAGTACGTGTGTCTCCCACGTCGCTTCCCCACGATAGACGGCATATATGGGTAATACACTTAATTACATCAAAAACCAAGCACCACAACAAAAGACACGCCGATCAACTACACAGGGCGGAAACTCCCGCTAGCGCCGCTACGCCATCAACCAAACGTGCTGTGGACGCGCTGAGCATCACCCCGCCCGGCGGAGCGACCGACTCCATCCGCTGCGCCATTCCGACCTGCTCACCGATCGCGGTGTAACCGACGGCGAGTTGCTTGGCAACCTCTTGAACACCCAATGCCGCCAGGCAGGCGCGAACAGCGTGATCCTCCAACACCACCGGCGCCCCGAACACCGCCATGATCCCGTCGCCGGTGAACTTGTCCACCGTGCCGCCATACCGCTGCACCACCACCGCCGCACGGTTGACCAGATCGGTCATGATCTCCCGCAGCGGCTCCGCCCCGACCGCCGCCGCGATGTCCATCGAACGCACCACATCGGCGAACAGCACCGTCACCTGCTTGTACTCCGCCGATCGAGTGGCCTGTGTGACGGGCGTGCCGCATTCGTTGCAGAACTTGGATTTCGGCGGCAGTTCGGTGCCGCACGCCCCACACGGCAGTCCCGCCGTCGTCAGTCCGCCGCCACCATCCCCGCTGGGGTCCACGTCAGTATCGTTTCACTGCTGGTCAGCGATGTCCGTCATATCGCTGGTGCCATCTCCGGCACCAGCATCTCGGCCACGGTGGTCGACACCTGCAGCACCAGGGCCTGTGCGCCTACCGCGACGACGACCCCAACTTCCGAACGGCGGTCAAGGCGTTCAGGTCTGCAGCATCGCAATGGGCCAGGACGCGAGTTAGCTTCCAAACTAGTGGTGTGTCTCCAAAATAATAGGCTGGTTCTGGGATAGACTTCGTGGGTGATGACACCAGCGGCTGCTTTGGTCATGTCGGACGGTCAACGAGAAGCGTTGCAAGCCTTGTCGCGGTCGCAGACCGCGCCGCATCGGCAGGTTCGGCGGGCCAAGGCGCTGGTGCTGGCGGCCGATGGTGTGGCGAATGTGAGGATCGCCGCGCAGGTCGGGGTGAAGCCGGCGACGGTTCGGGCGTGGCGGGCCCGGTTCGCGGAGGAGGGCTTGGCGAAGCTGGGGAAGGTCCGGGCCGGGCGTGGCCGCAAGTCCACCATCCCGCAGGAGAAGATCGACGAGATCGTGCACCTGACACGGTATTCCACGCCGGACGGCCAGACCCACTGGTCGTGCCGGACGATGGCGGCGACGGCGGGGGGAGATTGTCCCGGTCTTCGTGGATTTTGAGGTGGCGGTCCCTCACCCGAGGCCTGCCAGGTGGTAGGTCTTCGAGGTGAACCGCCAAGTACACCACGAAGAAGGAGTCAGGGACCGCCATGAAAACCGTACCTACTGTTCGCCTCGCCGACACGCTCGACGCCGCCGCATTGCCCGATCTGCCGGAGGAAATCCGGTTGGCGATGACCGACATCGCTGGCGCGGCCCGGGAGGGGCTGATGGCGATGAGTGTGGCCGCCGGGCTGGCGGTGATGGCCGCGATGTTCGAGGCCGAGATCGGTGAGGCGTGCGGGCCCAAGGGCAAGCACGACTCGGAGCGGGCCGCGGTGCGCCACGGGCAGGGCCGCGGCTCGGTCACCTTGGGCGGGCGCCGAGTGGCGGTGACCCGCCCGCGGGCGCGCACCGTCGACGGGCACGAGGTGCCGCTGGCCTGTTACACGCACTTTGCCGCCGAGGACCTGCTGACCCAGGTGGTGATGGAGCGGATGCTGGCCGGGCTGGCCACCCGCCGCCACGCCCGCACGGGTGAGCCGGTTGGTGAAAAGGTCACTGGCACAGAGAAATCCACCTCGAAGTCGGCGATCTCGCGCCGGTTCGTCCGCCAGACCGAGACCGCGCTGGCCGAGCTGATGGCCCGCGACCTGACCGAACTGGACATCAAGGTGCTCATGCTCGACGGGGAGCACATGGCCGAGCGCTGTGTGGTGGTCGCGCTGGCCATCACCGCCGATGGCACCAAGAAGCCGGTCGGACTGTGGGACGGTTCCACCGAGAACAAGACCGTGGTGCGCGCGCTGCTGGCCGACCTGGTGGACCGCGGCCTGCGCTTCGACGACGGGCTGCTGGTCGTCCTTGACGGCGCCAAGGCGCTATCGGCGGCGGTGCGCGAGGTGTTCGGCGCCAAGGCAGCGATCCAACGATGCACCCTACACAAGCGACGTAACCTGGCTGATCACCTGCCGGACAAAGAGAAGGCGTGGGTGGACGCCAAGCTGGTCAAGGCGTTCAACCACCCCGATCCTGGCACCGGGCTGCGTAATGCGAAAAGCCTTGCTGCACAACTAGATAAGAACTATCCCAGCGCCGCCGCGTCGCTGCGCGAAGGACTGGAGGAGATGTTCACCGTCACCCGGCTGGGCATCGACGGCCGCCTCGCCAGGACCCTCACCACCAGCAACCCCGTCGAATCGATGATCTCCATCGCCAGAGCCACCAACCGCAACGTAACCCGTTGGCGCGACGGGCAAATGGTGCTGCGCTGGACCGCCGCCGGCATGCTCAACGCCGAACGATCCTTCCGCCGCATCAAGGGCTACAAACAGATGCCCCAACTCGTCGCCGCCCTCAAGCGACACGCCCACCCCGACACCGAGCCCGTCGATACCGCCGCATAGAGTCACCATGGATCGTCACCCAAATTCCACGCAACTCGGGACATGCTCGGCGGGGGTGTCGGCGGCGACGGTGCAGCGGGTGTGGGCCGCGCGCGGGTTGAAACCGCACCTGGTCGAGACATTCAAGCTGTCCAACGACCCGAAGTTCGAGGAGAAACTGATCGACGTGGTCGGTCTGTACCTCAATCCTCCGGAGAAGGCGATCGTGCTGTGCATGGACGAGAAGTCCTCCGTGCAGGCCCTGGACCGGACCCAGCCGTCGCTGCCGATGAAGCAGGGGCGGGCGCAGACGATGACCCACGATTACAAGCGCAACGGCACCGCCACGTTGTTCGCGGCGCTGGACGTGCTGACCGGCAAAGTTATCGGGCAATGCTCGCCCCGGCACCGCCATACCGAGTTTCTGAAGTTCCTGCGCACCATCGACCGCGAGGTCCCCGAAGCACTTGCGGTGCACCTGATCTGCGACAACTACGCCACCCACAAGCACCAGAGCGTGCGGGCCTGGCTGGACAAACACCCCCGATTCCACCTGCACTTCACCCCGACCTCCTCGTCGTGGCTCAACCTGGTCGAACGCTGGTTCCGGGAACTGACCGACAAGGCGTTGCGCCGCGGCGTGTTCCACTCCGTGCCCGACCTCATCGCCAAGATCGAGGACTACCTCGCCGCGCACAACAACGACCCCAAACCATTCGTATGGACCGCCACCGCCGAGGACATCCTCGCCAAGGTCGCCCGCGGACGCGTCGCGCTTCAAGCGGTCAACCAATGACGAGACACACCACTAGCTACGCGGGTTCGATTCCCGTCGCCCGCTCCACCAGGACCAGCGCAATCGCTGGCGAACAGGCGTTCGACGGCTCGCGCAGTACCTACTTTGTACCTACTGGCGTCAGTTTTCTAAGGCGTCCCAAGCTGTGCCATGAGTGGGGTAAGTCGAAGTAAATCCAACCTCGCCGGGCTTTGCCATCCTCGAACTCCCAGACACTCATGCCCGGGCACTCGATGTGCTTGCCTGTGGCCGGAAACCCGAATGAGTCCGCGCTGTGCGTTCCGCTGACCCGCCATCTGGACACGACGCGGTCGTCAGTGGCGAACTGGTCATCGAGGACGGAGTTGAAGTCGGGAAGAGCGGTATACGCGTCTTCCATCATCGCGCGGTACGCCGCGATGCCGACAACCGGCTCGGCCCCGGGCTGAACCACTTCGACGTCGCCGTGCAAGTAGTCCTCGTGATGGGATAGATCCTGGCTATTCTCAGCTTGTAGCCAGCGTGTGTGGAGTGCAAGATTCCGGCAAGCATCACGAAAAGTGCCCGCGAAACGCCCTCGGTGCATCACGTAAGAATGCCCGCGAAACGGGTGACGATCGCCAGGCATGGGAAGTGGGCTGTCGATGTCGTCTCGTGCCGAGATCACCGCGAGGTTCGCCAGGGCGTATGTGAAGGCGTCGAAGGTGGACAAGGGTCAGATTCTGGATCAGGTGGTGCAGGTCACCGGCTGGTCGCGTGATAATGCTCGGCGCCGGTTGAGGTCCGCGGCCCGGCCGCCGGGGGCGGGCCGCCAGGTCGCCAAACGACCTCGCCGGCAACGCAACCCGAAGTATTCCTACGACGCGTTGAAGGTGCTGCAGAAGGTCTGGGCGGCCACCGGTGGGCAGTGCGGGCGGTATCTGGCCGCGTCAATGGCCCTGCAGCTGGATGCCTTGGAACGCCACGGTGAGCTGGTGTGCGGTCAGGCCCGCTACAGCCCCGAGGTGCGTGCCGAGTTGCTGGCGATGAGCAGCGCCACGATCGACCGCTACCTGCGCGGCGCCAAGGCGCGCGACCAGATCAAGGGGAAGTCGACCACCAGGGCGTCCCCGCTGCTGCGGTCCTCGGTGAAGATCCGCAAGGCCACCGACGAAGTTGAGGCGTCTGCGGGGTTCTTCGAAGGTGACACCGTCGCGCACTGCGGGCCAACCCTCAAAGGTGAATTCGCCCGCACCCTCAACCTCACCGATGTGCATATCGGCTGGGTCTTCACCCGCACCGTGCGCAACAACGCCCACACCCACATCCTCGGCGCCCTGAAGACAGCCAGGCATGAAATACCTTATGAGGTAACCGGTTTGGACTTCGACAACGGTACTGAGTTCCTCAATAAGTCCGTCATCGCCTGGGCTGCGGAGATGGAGATCTTCTTCACCCGCTCGCGGCCGTACAAGAAGAACGATCAAGCCACGATCGAGTCCAAGAACAACCACCTCGTGCGCAAGTACGGGTTCTACTACCGCTACGACACCGACGAGGAACGCGCGGTGCTCAACCGGCTCTGGCGCCTGGTCAACGACCGGCTCAACTACCTGACCCCCACCATCAAACCCTTCGGCTACGGCGGCTCGGGTCGCGACGGCCAGCGCCGCCGCCTCTACGACCAGCCCATGACCCCACTGGACCGGCTGCTGGCGGCCGGGGTCCTTTCACCAGCCCAACAATCAGAGCTGCTCGCCTATCGCGACAGCCTCAACCCCGCCGCGATCGCGCGCCAGATCGCCGACCTGCAGAGCCGGCTGCTCGTCTTGTCCAAGGAAAAGACCGAACAGCTCTACCTCGCCAGCATCCCCACCGCACTACCCGACATCCGCAAAGGCATCCGGACCAAAGCCTCCTAGCGAGCCCTTTTCGGTTCTTGTGACGGGGTTTTCGTGGGCCGTCCTGGAACGGGGCTTGGCCTCAGAGGCCCCCGTTGCGGGGGGCTGGCCGCGAGCACTACCCACCGATATGTCAGAAGAACCCAATCTTCGCGGGCATTCCTTAAGTGATGCATGGACCAGATTTCGCGGGCATCTTGACTTGATGCATCACGGATTCTCTGCTACGCCAATGCCTTCAATCCTGTCGCACTTGATTGCTTGGTGTCCGCCATTCCGGCTAACTAGCACGGGCGAATGAGTCCGCTACCGGCGGCGACTAGCCGTGAATCGGGACGACGTTGGGGCCGTAGTCGGGCGCAGCCTCCATCGCTCCGAGTGCAACCATCGCTTCGGCGTGGTCGTCGGTGTACAGGTGCGCGATCGACGGTCGACGAAGTCCGCGATCGCCTGCGAATAATGTGCGGTCTGCCCAAGATTCGTACTCCGGGCGCCCAAACGAGCCAGCTGTGCGCGCCGTAGAACGACGAACGGCACCGCGCCGGTGTGATGGGATAGGCGGCCAACGCGATCGCGGCGCGACTTCGTCGATCGATCGCGATCAGCGCAGTGCGCGCAGCCTGGTCGCGTTCGCGCCAGGATGCGTTCGAGCGTCGGGTCGGATCACCGCCCGAACTGCCACCACTGCATCAAACGGCAACTCCCTGCGATCAACGTGCGGAACTCACCGCGTTCCGCACGGGGTGCAGTTAGAGCTTGTAACCGATGGCGCGCAACTGAAGACATCAACGGCTGACTTGCGCGCTACGATCCAGCTTCAGATCGGCGGGGAGTTGAGGAAGACATAAAGGGCTGAAATCTTGTCGTCACGGGTAATGATGATGTCGATACCCGTGTATCGCGGCGGTTCGCCTGCGGGTCCAGAACCCCAGTCAACACGTCCGCCGTCCTGTACCACTATCGGCGCGTTATGTGGGGTGTAAACATAGCTGGGGTGGCTGGCGCGCAACTCACCGCAGATTCTGTCGAGTGCGTCATGCCCGTGGTACTGGCCGACAGCCAGGTTGACCACGCAATCTTCGGTGTATAGCTCCTCGATAGCGGAGCGTCGGCGTTCGGGGTCGCCTTCACCAAAGACTTCCTGCAGATTACGCAGCAACAGGGTTTCGATGATGTTCGACATGATGATCATGCTCGCAGGCCGTATCCGCTGCGATCCATTCGGGCAACGTCCACGCGACCGCAAGTGCAACAATCTCGCTGAACTAGCGGGGCCTGGCATTGCCTCACATGCAACGAGACGGTATACGGGCCACTGCTGATACCCCTCGATCTGATTGAATGATGCGATGGCCAAGCCCATGCCGATCACGGCCGCGTCCTTTCGTGGGCCTTAACTGACCGAGAACTGACGACGGCGCGAGTCGCAGACCGGCTCGCAGCCCAGAACCCGAACTGAGCCGCAATGCCTCGACTCCAAGGCTCCAACCACATCATCCTTACAGTCACTGACGTCGAACGGAGCGCCGAGTGGTACAAGCGCGTGTTCGTCGCTGACATCGTGGCCGACGAGAAGACGAACCCGTCCGCGACATCCCGACCAGTGCGGTACAGGGCGTTGTTCCGCATCGACACGATGACCAACCTCGTTGGTCTGATTGAGCATTCCGATGGTGACCATTCGCATTTTGATGAGCGGCAGGTCGGGCTAGACCACTTCGCGCTGCACGTACTGGAACGACCCGACCTGGACGAGTGGGTCTCCCACCTCGATCAGCTCGGTATCCCGCACTCCGGAATCAAATCCGTCGATTATGCGGACGTCATCACGTTTCGCGACCCGGACAACATCCAGCTCGAAATCTGCTGGCCTAATCCCGAATTCTGGACTCGTCGTTTCACCACTGTCATCACCGACACACACTGAGCCGCGATCAGCCGGTCCAGGTCCATGTCACCGCGAACGCCCCGTCCACACCTGCTGCGGCCCCATTGCCCTCGGTGACGGCGGGCGCTGCGGAGGTCAGAACTCGTCGTCGTCGTCGATGAACTCTGTCGGGTCGTACGGATCGTCGTCAGCGTTATCGAAGCCGTCCTCCACGGCGCCGAGCGCCCCCGAGTGCTGCTCCAGTTCCTCCAGCTTCTCGACGATCGCCGCCCACATCTCCTGCGGCACTGTGGACTTAACTGCCTCACCGATCTTGCCCAACTGAAACCTCAACTCAGCGATTTCGCGGCCGTAGTCTTTGGAGTCCATCAGCGACTGCAGCCGACCCGCCGCGACGATGCCGGTGTTCACATCAACCTTGGTGTCCGAGTCGACAAGGTTCTCATAGCTTTTGACCATGACCGTCTCGAAGAACGCAATGGGAGTGAGCGCAGTGCCCACACCCCCGATGAAGTCGATGCGGTTCTCCCCAGCACGGCGTTCGAGGATGTCCCGGTAGGTCGCTTTGGCGACGCTTTGGACTGGAAAGTGCCGCCCACAGTGGTTTCTGACCGAATCGATCGTCACCCGATCACACTTGTCGAGTTCGGCATTGTCCGCCGCGAGCGCACGCACGACCATGGCGTAGCTGGCCCCGGTGGCCAGCAGGGATGAGGCCGACCGAACCCAATCACGAAGCGGCCTGCCCATGTTCGGCGACGTGCTTCCCACAGCGCGGCCGCCGGCACCGGCTTCGCTACTATTGCAGGCTTTCGTCGCCTACCTGCGCGCAAGGCCAGCCGATGTCGACACCGCGAGCACCCGGAGCTTCAACGACGGCCATGCCGCGCAGGAGGGAATCTCTAGCCAAGACAGCAGCCTCGGTGGCGTCCCTGCGGTCACCCTCGAACCGCTCGTCGGGTCACCCGAGCGCACCGTCGTGTACTTCCACGGCGGGGGCTACGTCAGTGGCTCGCCACCGGATCGGTACCTGCCGCTGGCCGGTGCCGTGGCGCTCGCCGCACAGGCGAGAGTGCATGTCGTCGACTACCGCCTGGCTCCGGAGAATCGCTTTCCCGCAGCGTTCGACGATTGCCTCGCCGCCTACCGGTGGACGGTCGAGCACGGTGGAACCGATCCGGAATCGGTCGCCGTGCTTGGGGACTCCGCCGGCGGCAATCTGGCCGTAGCCGTCACGGTCGCCGCCCGTGATCAGAACCTGCCGCTGCCCTCGTGCGTCGCGGTGATTTCACCGTTCGCCGACCTGACCTTCTCGGGAGCGTCGATGGAACTGCGCAAGCTCGCCGACCCCTACGTCACACGCGAGCTGCTGAAATCCATGGCGGACGAATATCTCGACGGTGCCGACCCGGCCGATTCTCGCTGTTCGTCCGTCTTCGCCGATTTGCGCGATCTTCCGCCGCTGCTGATCCAGGTAGGCGAAGACGAGATCCTGTTCGACGATGCGGCTCGGATTCGTGACGCCGCCCGGGTCGCCGGAGTCGATACGACCTTCCAGCCGTGGACGCATGGAATTCACGTCTGGCCCGTCTACATCTCCGCGGGACTACCCGAGTCCGCGCTCGCCATCGAAGATCTGGCCGCGTTCATGAAGCTTCACGCCCGGCACAACGACGCGAAGGCTGAAGTCTCGTGAGCGCTACTCAGCCGCTGCTACAGCCCTACCGGATAGGTGAGTACCAGCTCGCCAACCGCGTCGTCATGGCGCCGCTGACACGCTGCCGCGCAACGAATCCCGACTTGGTACCGACCGAATTGCACGTGCGCTACTACTCTCAACGCCCTCCGCCGGATTGATCATCACCGAGGGCACATGGATCAGTCCCGACGCCGTCGGCTGGCACGACGTTCCCGGATTGTTCACCGACGCCCAGGTCCGCGCCTGGTCCGCGGTCACCGACGCGGTGCACCGCGAAGGCAGTCTCATCTTCGCGCAGCTCTGGCATACCGGATCGGCGTCGCATCCCGACTTCTTCGCCGGAACAGCACCGTTGGCCCCATCGGCCGTCAACCCCGGACTGCGCTCGCCCACGCCGTCGGGCAACAAGCCGACCGTAACTCCGAGAGCTATGACACGAGACGACATTCGCACCACGATCAACGACTACGCCGCCGCGGCGGGCAACGCGACGCGCGCCGGGTTCGATGGGGTGCAGCTTCAGGCAGGATTCAACTATCTGATAAGCCAGTACCTCAACCCGTGCACCAATGTGCGCACCGACGCCTACGGCGGCTCGATCGAGAACCGTGCACGCTTCTTGTTCGACGTGCTCGACGCCGTCGGCGAACGCATCGATATCGGCAGGGTAGGAGTCAAAGCCGGTCCGGCATGGGCTGAACGCGGCGAGTTCGTCTCGACCGCCGACACCCTCGCCACCACCGAGTACGTGGTCGACCGGCTGAATGACTATCCGTTGGCGCACTGGTTGTTGATGGGTGCTATGGCCGATCTGAGCGGTCCGCTATCCGGCCTGCAGGGTGACGGCATGTTCAGCCATTTCCGGCCTCGCTACCGTGGCACCCTCATCGCCAACGTCGGCATGACTCGCGAACGGGGAAACGAACTCGTCGCCGACGGGTTTGCCGATCTCGTCGCCTTCGGCGAAACGTTCATCGCCAACCCCGACCTACCGGCACGCTTTGCCGCCTTAGCGCCGATTCAACGACCCGACCGCGCTTTGCACTACACACCCGGTCCCCATGGATACACCGACTATCCGCCGTACGAACCAACTGCTGAAGCCGAGGCCGGCGAGCCCGTTAAGTGATCGCTGCGTCAGCGTCGCGCTACCCCTTTCAGGAGAGCCTGTGGACGAATTCACCAGTGCCGAAGAGGCATTGGTCGTGATATCCGAAGTCGTCCAGACGATCGACCCCGACGGCCTCCACCGTCGCACGCCCTGTCCCGACTTCGACGTAAAGGCCCTCATCGACCACGTCGTCGACACCATCTCCCGCCTCGGCGCTGCTGCGGGTATAGAAACCCCCGCGCCCAATGGCGATTCCATCGCCCAACGCATCCAGCAGCTGACACAACCAATCCTGGCAGGATGGCGCCGCCGCGGATTGACCGACGACATCGTATTCAGCGGGCGAACGCTGCCCGCACACCTTGCGCTTGGCGTCCTGTCTCTCGAACTCCTCGTCCACGGCTGGGATTTCGCCGTGGCTCTACACCGTGCCCTCCACGCCTCGGACGCCCACGCCGCTCACGTCCTCGGTTTGGCGCGGCAGACCCTTACTCCACAGAGCAACCCGCGTCCACCTTCGTGAGTCCGGCTGATCTGTCGACGCGCCACGTGACCGAAAACGATGCCCAGCGGATAGAACACGAACGCCAGAATCAGAGCCGCGACCGCCATCCCGTTGGTAGGCGGCGTATAAACATAAACAGGCGCCGGCGACGCCACTGGCTGCCAGCCGGGTTGGTTCGGATCCAAGGTCGACTCCCTCAAAGCGCTCGCGTGTCCCACGCCTGTATACGAAGCGTCGCTCAACGCCCTTCAACGGGCACCGCGCGGGTTCTTACCTCACTCGAGGCCAACTCCCGAGAGTTTCGCCGCCACGGTTGCGGCAAACGTGTGCGTGTCGCCGGGCCAGCGACCCGACACGTAGTGGCCGTCATCCACGACGAATGCAGGCCGCGCATTCGACGCAGAGTCCCGCACCATCCCCGATGTCTTCAAACGCCAGTCCGTGGAACCCACTGCGACATCACGGAAGTCGTCCGGACTCTGCAGCGCACGAGTCACCTCTGCCTGCACGGACATGTAGCCGATCGGTTCACCGGGCTTCTCGACGTAGGTGCGGTAGTAGTCGGGGTCCCAGAACCTCGTCACCCGGGCTATGCGCCAGGCGCGACGCTCCAACTTCCATGTCAGCGCTGTGGTCTTACGGCCGTAGAGCACCGAACGACCCGTCGCCGGATCGAGGGTTCGCGCAACGAGCAGCACTCCGTGACAGATGGCGGCCACGAGGATTTCCCGGTGGAAGGCTTCGAAGACGAGTCGCTGCAACACTTCGCTCTCGATATAGCTGCGCATCCCCCGCGCACGATGCCCGCCGGGAAGCAACAAGCCGTCCACACCCTCCAGATCCGTGTCGGCCCAAGCGGCCGGCTGCTGGTACTCCGGTGACTCCAGCATTCGCCCGTACGCGGCACGTGCATCGCGGTTCGCGCGCAGGATCCGACCGACAACGATTGCCCGACTCAGACCGGGTACCTTCGACCAGACGTCCAGGCCGCGGCCGCTGAGCATGATGTCGTCGGCGACCGCCTGCACGCCGCTCTCGGTGCTGAACACGACGGTGTGCCCTCGCGCGGTCAGCACTTGCCAGCTGACGGCGACCTCGGTCGGGTCGAAATCGGTGTCCGGAATCGGTATCAGGACGGTGGTCACGAGTGCCAGCATGTCACCCGTGAGCATCGGCGAGCAGTGAGACGGCGTCGACCTCACCAAACCTCGCCTGTCATCGTAGACATCAAGGAGTGGCCGATGATCAAGGTTTTCGGATATCTGAGGCGTAAGCCCGGCTTGTCGCCTCAGGAATTCGCCGACTACTACGAACACAATCACGTGCCGCTGGTGTTGAGCAAGGCGTTCATGCCGATGGTCTACAAGCGAAACTACATCCAACGTGGGGACGCCTTCAACATCGAAGGTGAGGAGATCGGCTTCGACTGCATGACCGAACTCGTCTTCGCCGAACGAGACGACTTGCTCGCCTGGGTGACTAGCCTCGGAATCGATGAAATTGCCCGAGACGAAGAGAAATTCATCGATCGAGCCGCGACTCGGGCTTATGTGGTCGATGAGTGCACAAGTGCCGGCTGAGTGTGCATGTGCGTGTCATATACGAGTGACCGCACAATCCAAAACTGTCTGCTGTCAACCATTCTGAGGAGCGGCGAGGGATTGAGAACATGGACGACTTCCGCGCTCTGGATCCGTTCTTTCGGATCATTGAGCAAGGCCTTGCGGGATTCGTTGACGGTGACCACTTCTTCGACATGTTGGCCGAGGACGTGGTCTTCGACTTCATCATCACGGTTCCGAACTACCCGCGCCACATCGTCGGCCGCGACAACCTCATCGAGCTTTACCGCGGCTACGGCTCCACGTTCTTCCTCGACCGCTGCTACGACCTGCGTGTCCATCAGTCGCCGTCAACGTCGTCGGTCGTGCTCGAATACTCCTCCGAGGGCAGGGTTGTCGCCACCGGTCAGCCCTACGGCAACAGATACATCTCCGTGGTCGTCATCGAGGACCGCAAAGTCACCGAGTGGCGCGACTACCTGGATCCACTGCGGGTCTTCGCCGCCCTCGAGGGACGCCCCTTCGGGCCCGACGGGAACGCTGTGACAGATCCATAGATGGCTGCCGGCTACCAGGTGAGGTACCTCATGAAAATGGTCTCGCTGAGAGCAGACGCCGCCCCGCGCCGGCGACAGAACTCGAATTAGGCCGAGCTGGAGGCTTTCGCGGCTGCCAGGGTCAGCCGCGCGATGCGTTTGGCGGTGATCCCCGCGGTGCGTGCGGGCTCGGCCGTGTTCGCGGTAGCCAGCGCCCCGTTGTACAAGACGACGAGCGCGTCGGCCAGCGCTTGGGCGTCGGCTACCCCGGTGGCTTCGGCCAGTTCGAGGAAGTACTGACGCAACCAGTCGCGGTACTCCTTGTTGGCCTGTTTCTGGCACTCCCCGCCCGGCGCTTCGGCAGCGGCGTTGTCGAACGGGCAGCCCCGGAACTCGGGAAGCGACACATAGTCAGCGATCGCATCGAAAACAGCCAGGATCTTCTCGTCCGGATCGTCAGCGCCGGCCTGTGCCGCTTCAACACGCTGCCGCCATGCTTCGTGGCGGCCACGCAGGTAGGCGGCGACCAGTTCGTCTTTCCCGCCGAAGATGTAGTACAGCGAGCCTTTGGCCACGCCCGCCTTCTCGATGACGGCCTCGATTCCGGTGGAATGGACACCGTCGCGGTAGAACAGCTCATCAGACGCCGCCAGCAGCCGTTCCCGTGCTGACGGCCCTTTCGCTGTCTTCGTCGCCATCACAGCAGTCTACCAGACAGACTTGTCTAAACTAACCGCCCCGCGCGATGTCCATCCCCATCCATCCCGACTGGGAGGAGCCACATTTATGCAGCTTAGAATCTATGTTTGACCAGCACTTGCAACTTTAGTCCGATCGGTCTAAATTCACATTTATCAGACAGATCGGTCTAAACACTTGAGGAGTGGTCATGACAAGCCCCACCGTGGTTCGGGATCTGGAAGGCAAGGTCGCGCTGGTGACCGGTGCGACGTCGGGGATCGGTCGGGCGGCCGCGGTTCAATTGGCCGCGCAGGGTGCCACTGTGATCATCCACGGCCGCGACGTGACGCGCGGCGTCGCGGTGGTCGCCGAGATCGAAAACGCCGGAGGCTCAGCCCGGTTCGTGGGCGCCGACCTGGGCCAACCCGCAGAGGCGCTGCGGCTGGCTGAAGAGGCCGGCGAGGTCGACATTCTGGTCAACAACGCGGGATTCGCCTGGTTCGGCCCGTCGGCACAGTTGCCGGTCAACACGCTGGCTCAGTTGTTCGCGGCCAACGTGCAAGCCCCCTACCTGCTGGCGTCGGTACTGGCCCCGAAGATGGTGGCCCGCGGCGAGGGCGTGATCATCAACATCGCGAGCAGGGCCGGCACCGTCGGTCAGCCCGACACCGCAGCCTACGGCGCCACCAAAGCCGCCCTGGCCTCCCTGGCCCGCTCGTGGGCCGCCGAATACGGACCCGCCGGCATCCGCGTCAACGCCATCTCACCAGGACCCGTCTACACCGGCGCAGCCGGTCGCGAAGTGTTCGATGCCAGCGCCGAGACGACATTGCTCGGACGGGCCGCCGAGCCGCAGGAGATCGCCGACCTCATCGGCTTCCTGGCCTCCCCCCACGCCGCGTACATCACCGGCACCAATATCGCTGTCGACGGTGGCCACGCCGTGGCCCGACAGCAACGCAGACTGGACCGAGCTTCATGAGCATCTCTGTTTTGGGACTCAGCTTCGATGCCCAAGACGGCGCCACCAAGGACTTCGCATCGGTCGCCGCCGACGCCGGCACCCAACTCGGAGCCATCCTGATGTTTCACAAGGTGCCCGAGGGCAAGACCGTCAAGAACCGTGTGCATCTCGACCTGCAGGCCGGCGACGTTGTAGCCGAAGCCGACCGGCTGACAAGCCTGGGCGCCAAGCAGATCCGCTCACTGGCGGAAAACAACAACCGGTGGATCAGCTTCGCCGACCCCGAAGGCAACGAGTTCGAGCTCGTCGCCGGCTGACCCTGACCCTACGAATCGCTGGAGGCACAGACATGACAGTTACCGAGGAACAGAACAAGGCATTCGTCCTGAGCGCGTTCGACACCTTGTTCAACAAGCGCGATTACGCAGCAGCGGAACGCTTCTGGTCACCGGAATACATTCAGCACAGACGCGCACATCGCACCGGGCCGAGACGGCCTGTTCAACCTGATCAAGGCTTCGCCGCCAGATATGCGCTACGAGAACGTGTTGATCGTAGCCAACGGCGACTACGTGATGCTGCACGGCCGATTCTCCAATGTCGGGCAACCGGCCGACTGGATAGTGGCAGACATCGTGAGGCTCGAAGACGGCCTGCTCGCCGAACATTGGGATGTCATCCAAGACGAAGCAACACGGGAAGACTCCAAAAGCGGGCTGCCCATGCTCGGCGACACCTTTCCTACCCGGGTCTGACACGGTGCCCGGCCAAAACAATTTCCGCGCAGCGACAGCGTTGTCGGAGCAACGGACGCGCATAAGCACGTCCACCACGCAACACCGAAATTGAGGAAGAACTGATGTCACGACTGGATGGCAAGGTCGCCGTGATCACCGGCGGCAGCAGCGGTATCGGGCTGGCAACCGCCCAGAGGTTTGCGCAAGAAGGCGCCTACGTCTTCATCACCGGGCGCCGCCAGAGCGAGTTGGACAACGCCAAGGCATTGATCGGCGACGGCGTGACCACCCTCGCCGGCGACGCCTCGAAAAGCGCGGACCTGGACAAGCTGTTCGCGACCGTCCTCGAGGAAAAAGGCGCCCTCGACATCCTCGTGGCCAACTCCGGCCGGGTCGAGCCCGAAGAGCTGGGGAAGATCACCGAGGAGAACTTCGACGCCACCTTCGACCTCAACGCCCGGGGAACACTTTTCACCGTGCAGAAGGCACTGCCGTTGATGCGCGACGGCGGTTCGGTCATCGTCGTCGGCTCGATCGCGGGCTACGCGGGCATTCGCGGCTACACCACCTACAGCGCCACCAAGGCCGCACTGCGTTCCTACACCCGCACGTGGACAAGGGAATTCAACGACCGCGGCATCCGGTTCAACACATTGAGCCCGGGACCCATCGACACCCCCATCATGGACGGTCAGGCCGACTCCGTGGAGGGCGCGGACGCGATCAGGGCGCAGTTCGCCGCGGCGATACCGCTCAACCGGATGGGCCGCCCCGAGGAGATCGCCTCCGCTGCTTTGCTTTTGGCGTCCGACGACAGCAGCTTCGTGGCCGGCGCCGAGCTCAGCGTCGACGGGGGCATGGCCCAGGTCTAACGACAGTCGGCCACACCGGGGCTCGCTGTGGCGCACGGAAAGGACACGAGATGATCCCAATGAAGATCTCTGCCCAATTCGCGACCTCGCTGCACTCCCCCGTGCACATCGCGGTCGCCGAAGAACTCGGCTATGACCGGGCCTGGCTATTCGACACACCACACGAAAGCCCCGACGTGTGGATGATGCTCGCGTTGGCGGCCAAACGCACCACCACCATCGGCTTAGGTCCGGGCGTGCTCGTACCGACCCTGCGCCACCCGATGGTCAACGCCTCGGCCGCAGCGGCGCTGGCCGCCCTGGCGCCCGGCCG
This sequence comes from uncultured Actinomycetota bacterium, assembly GCA_963801365.1. Taxonomy (GTDB): domain Bacteria; phylum Actinomycetota; class Actinomycetes; order Mycobacteriales; family Mycobacteriaceae; genus Mycobacterium. The sequence goes on from CAWDEZ010000001.1 coordinate 70,542, forward strand.
GGTCGCGGTTGCGTTCGGCACCGGTTTCGCGGGCGCCCGCGCACTGGGCGCCGCACCAGCTACATGGTCGTATCTGCGCGATTACGTCCGCGCGTTCCGCGGCCTACTCAGCGGTGCGCGGGTGTCGTGGCAGGGCAGCCGGATGCAGATGATGCACCCCGACGGGCACGCACCCCAGCGCCCGATCGACATACCCATCCTGGTCTCCGCGCTGGGGCCCAAGGGCCTCGAGGTCGCCACCGAGCTGGCCGACGGGTTGTTCACCGTCAACGGCCAGACCCGCTACGCCGCCCAGTTCGGATGGGCCGCGCTCGGCATGCACGGCAACGTGCTGCCCCCCGGCGAATCCCTGGATTCACCAAGGGTGCAGGCGGCCGCCGGACCGGGAAACGCCCTGGCCTATCACGCCGCCTACGAATTCGGCGGCGACGTCACCAAGCTGCCAGCCGGAGACGTATGGCTCGACATCATCAACCAGACCCACCACAGGATCGCCACCTCGCGGTCCACGACCAACACCTCGTCGCGCTCAACCGCGCCGACGCTGCCGCATGGGCGGCGGGCAGCTGGCGTGCCATCGGCCAGACCACCCTGACCGGCACGGCCGACGAGATCGGCCGCCGCGTCGGCGAACTCGCGGCCCACGGCATCACCGAAATCATCTACCAACCCACCGGGCCGGACATCACCGGTGAACTCGAGGCCATCCACACCGCAGCTCGTGCCGCCGTAAGCGCTGTGGCACAGGACAATCCAGGATCGAGCTCGAAGCCGTAGGTATCACTTCCCACACCTGCTCTCTCAGTCATCCGAACGTTTGGCCGCCGTAGTGGTTACGGAGAGATGAAGCATCCCCGGTTTCATGCACACCTCGTTACGTGTGACCGGTGTGCTTTCCGGCGTGCAGTCGAGCGTAGTACTCGGCCTCGGCCTCCGCGGGCGGACGTCGGCCGAGGCGGTGCATCAGCCTGCGTTCGTTGTACCAGGCCACCCACGCCGACGTGATGTTCTCCAGGTCGGTGAGGGTGCGGATTGGTCCGGCCCGGAACGGGGAACCCTCGCGGACACACTCGGTCTTGTACAGGCCGATCGTCGTCTCGCACAACGCATTGTCGAGCGCGTCCCCGACCGTGCCGACCGACGGCCTCAGCCCTTCCAACATCAGTGTCTCACCGTAATGTATTGCAGTGTACTGACTTCCGGCATCGCTGTTAAGCCGAATTCGGTTTAACAGTGATTATGCCGAGGTTTGCGTTAAGCCGAAGATCTGCGGGGATGGCCTGAGCTCGTGGGGGGTGCTGGCGGATTTCTCGGCTTAACGTTTCGGGTGCTGGTTAGCGTCCGTCGTATCTGTACGTCTGTGGAAGGAGACGGTGATGGGTACGACGGTCAGGCAGATCGGCGCGGTTGTGGTGGCGGAGTTGCGTGCGGCTGGCTATATGGAATCGACGGTTGGTCAGTACGCGAAGACGATCAAGGCGCTGACTGAGTTCGCCTCGGGGCGTGAGTATTCCGCCGGTCTGGGTGCGGAGTTCGCCTCGATGACGATCAGTGTGCGCACCGGTCGGTTCAGCCCGCAGCGGCGGTTCGACTACCGGCGTCTGGTTACGGTGTTCGACTCGTATGTGCGCACCGGGCGGGTGGACCTGGCGGTTCGTGGCCGCGGCGGCGGAGGTCCACGGCCCGAGGGCAGCGACTTCGTTGCGCTGGACGCCGCGTGGCAGGCCGAGATGGGCCGGCGCGGTCTGGCGCCGGCCACCCGCGAGGCCTACGGGCGGGTGGCGCGTCGCTACCTGGTGTTCCTGGAAGCACGCGGTATCGCCGTGCTGGGCGGGGCGGATGGCGCCAGTGTCCTGGCGTTTTTGGAATCCCTACTGGACCGGTGGGCCAGGTCGTCGCTGTTTTGGGTGGTGTCGAACTTTCGTCCGTTCCTCACGTTCACCGGCCGCACCGATCTGGTCAACGCGTTGAATCTGGCTGGCATCAAACGCTTTCACGCGATAGTCCCGGTCCTCGGCGATGGCGACGAGGAACGGGTTGTTCGCGCTTGTGCGTCGGGGGTGGTCAGCGCGCGGGACGCCGCGATCACCTTGCTCGCATTATCGACGGGATTGCGGGCCTGTGACATCGTCGCGCTGCGGCTCGGTGATGTCGACTGGCGTGGGCACACGATCGGCCTCGTGCAGCAGAAGACGGGCAACCCGCTGACGCTGCCATTGCCGGCGCTGCTGCTGGGCAAGCTGGCCTCCTATGTGCTCGACGAACGTCCCAGCTCCGGCGATGATCACCTATTCCTGCGTTCGAAAGCCCCACACACCCGGCTGGGCGATCACGCGACGGTGCACCAGGTGACCGTTGAGACATTCCGGAAAGCGGGAGTGGCCAACCCGAAGGCGGGAACCCGGCTGCTGCGCCACAATGCCGCATCCCGGCTGCTGGCCGCAGCGGTTCCGCTGCCGACGATCTCAGCAGTGCTCGGCCACGCCAGCCAGGAATCGACGAACCTCTACATGAGTGTGGACCGGCTCCGTCTGCTCGACTGCGTCCTGCCGGTCCCAGAAGCCGTGCGGTCATGAGCGGCCACGGCTTCACCAGCGCTTTCGCCACCGAGTTGGACGCCTACCTGGCGTTCAAGGCGAACATGGGATGCACTGGTGCTTCCCGCATCTGGTACCTGAAACAGTTCGACGCCTACTGCGCCACCCGCGATCGCACGGTGTTCGACAAGGACACCGTCGAAGGCTGGGTCAGTGCTCAGCTGCAACGGTGTGGCCGCTACCGGTCCTGGATGTCCTACATTCGTGACGTCGGCCGCTGGATGGCGATGAACGGGATCCCCGACGCTTACGTGCTCTCCGATCGGTGGAAAGCCCCGTTCGTTGCCGCTCATCCCTATCTGTTGTGCCGGCGTGAGATCGAGTTGTTCTTCGCCGCCGCCGCACAGATTCAGACGCCATGCCCGTGGCGATGGCAGGCGGTCGCGTTCTTCACCCTGATGCACTCGTGCGGTCTGCGGACCGGTGAAACCCGCGCTCTGCAGACCGGGCAGGTCGACCTCGATGCCGGGCACATCGACATCATCTGGTCCAAAGGACATCGCAGCCGCAGGCTGCCGCTGACTGATCAGGTCATCGAGATCCTCGACACGTGCGACCGGACCTCGCGCGCGCATTTCGCCTCGCGCCGCATGTTTTTCGTCTCCGCTACCGGCAACCAGGTCAGCACGGCAACAGTTGGAAAGATATTCGGCCGCATCTGGGACCAAGCCGCGCTGCCCCGGCCGGTGGC
>CAWDEZ010000002.1:0-394248 GCA_963801365.1 uncultured Actinomycetota bacterium
CGGCTGCAACGGTGACGGGCTTGTCTTTCGGGGGCCGGGCGCCGCGAACCCGGCCGGCGCCTTCTTGCCTGCGTCACGCAGCGTTGCCCCGGCCGTAGCCGGCTTCGTCGTTCGTCTCGCCCGGCGCATCACCACGTTGTAGACGGTATGACGCGGCGGGCGGCGTCCTTGCGGCGCCCCGTCGGTGCTTGACGGTGGCGTGCGTTGGCTGGGCCGATCTGCTCACCCGTCGGCGGACGAATCGAGGCTGGCGCGAACGTCTTTCATCCGGCGGTAAAACTGAAGCGCGTTCTCGGGTGCTCGGACGAAACCGTAGCGCTGGTAAAAAGCGGCCGCGTTTTCGTCCACAGCATGCACCACGATGAGGCGTGCGGCAGCGACTTCCCCGGCAGCGACTGCCTTCCGAAGAGCCTCGGCGAGAAGCATTGCGCCAACGCCTCTTCCCTGCTGTGACTGGTCGACTGCCAGGCGGACCAGCAGCACCATGCCGATCGGATACGCCGGCATGCCGCGAACGAGCTTTGCAGGGGCCTCGGCTCGAAGCACCGAGCCCATGGTCAGGCTGAAGTAGCCGACGACACGACCGCTTCGTGTGGCGACGAACGTCCGCGCAGAGTCCATGTCTTGCGCTGCCAGCGCGTGGCGGCGAAGCCACCCGCCGAGCACCTCGTTTCCCGAGTCGAAGGTGCTGACGTCGTGGTGGGCATCGAGCCGTTCGAGTAGGACGCGCGGGGCGCGGCTCACGCCTCGCGGAGCTTCGGGTTGTTCTTGAACAGGTCAACCAGCTCCGGTACTGCCTTGGCTGGCTTATCGAGTTCGGCGATGAATCGGTCGAACGCCTGGTTCGATAGCACCAGATCCTGGTGTTGCTTCAATACCCGTTTCGCCCGCGAGGTGACGGTATCGAGCACGAACGCCGTCACCGTGGTGTCCTCGAGGTCGGCCGCCTGACGGATGAGCGCGTCCTGATCTGGCGTGACGCGGACCTCCAACCTATGCCGTAGGCGTTTGATTGCACGATCACCCATGAGTTGAGAATAGCAGCTGTCCGGACGCTGTCCGGACAGCTGTGGCGATGGTCGATGGCTACACAACAGCTGGTGTAGACTAATGTGTATGCGGACCAACATCGACATCGACGACGACGTCTTGCGCGAGGCCCAGCGCCTGGTCGGGACGCGGACCAAGCGCGAGACGGTCAATTTGGCGCTGCGTGAACTCGTCGCCCGGCATCGTCAGATCGGTGTGCTTGATCTGCGCGGGAGGGTACATTGGGACGGTGACCTGGCTGAGAGTCGTCGCGGCCGGTCATGATCGTCGTCGACACCAGCGTCTGGATCGACGTCCTAAACGATACCCCCGCCCCGCAGGCCCAACGCTGTGTGGAGCTGATTGAATCGGGACAACCCATCGCGCTCACCGACGTCATCCTGACCGAGGTGCTGCAGGGGCTGCGGTCGGATCGGGAGGCGGCGCTGGTGGAACGTCATCTGCGCGCCTTCCCGATCCTTCGCCTGGAGGATCTTGATGATTTCGCGCTCGCGGCCAGGCTGTATCGCACGGCGCGACGCGTTGGCGTGACCGTCCGTAAGACGCTCGACTGTCTGATCGCCGCTCCCTGCGTGCGTACTGGTGCCCCGCTGTTGCACGCTGACGACGACTTCGACCGCCTCGCCACCTGCACGCCGCTTCGGATCTGGACGGGCTGACGCCCCCCGCCGTCCACCCCTACTTCGAACTAGAGCCCGTCGGTCCGATCGGCGGGTCGCGGAAACCCTTGGGGTCGCGCCGGTTCGGGCCAATGTGGTCCGGGTGCAGCAGGCCCCGGCTCAGCCAGCGGCTTCATCGGAGATAATCGCCCGCGTGACGGCGAAACGTATGGACCGAGAGCAGTTCTTCCGCGTGGTGTCGGCGCTCGACGACGATCGCCTGCGGAAGGCACTGTGGAACCTCTACTGGCGCGGCACGGCGAACGTGCGGGAGCGTATCGAGGTCGAGCTTGCAAGCGACGGGCGCGGTCACCCGCCGCGTCCCGCGAAGGCGCCGGCCGATCCGGAGACGGTGCGGTTCGAGGTCGACGACTTCGTGTCGCTGGCACGATCGGGCGCGTATATGGGCGGGGACCGGCGGGTGTCGCCGCGCGAGCGATCGCGCTGGCGTTTCACCTTCAAGCGGCTTGCTGCGGAAGCCCAGGATGCGCTGCGAGACGAGGACGCCGGGCCTGCAATGTCCGCGATCGAGCAACTGATCGATCTCGCGTGCGATGCCCACGGTTACGACTACTTCCGCTCCGACGATCCGGTGGCAGCAGCGGGCTTCGTCGTGTCCGACGCGGCGGCGGTGCTGTGGGCGTCGACATGGGAACGGCACGGGTTCCCGGCGTTCGCCGAAACCGCTGCGCCACAGTTGATTCGGTGGGAGTCCAGGTACGGCTGGACCCGTTACGGCGAGGGTTCGGTCGCGGCAAAGGAGACCTCGCTTGCCGTCGTATTGGCGCGCATGCTGCGCGTTCCGGACACGTGGGAAGGCTTCGCCGAGCAGTACGTGCGGGCGCTGGACAGGTTGTGCGACCCCAACGCGTCGACGCGCCGATTACGCCGTTCCGGCGGTACCGCGCAGGAGCGGGCCAGCGCGCTGGCGGAATGGCATGGCCTGCTGTTGGCGAACCTGGTGGACACCGAGGGTGGTCTGCTCGACAGGATCGCCGGGCATGCCGCTTTGGGCGGTCCGGAGCATATGTTCCTCTGCGCGCGGCTCGCGCACCGACGCGGCGACACCGATGTCGCCCGGGACCTGGTCACGCGATGTCTGCGAAAGCTGCCCGGCCACAACGGCTTCCGCGAGTTCGCTGCCGAGATCGGCGCGACGCCCCCGGCGTAGCACCGCCTGCTCGGCTACCGCAGGCCGAGCGCGACGCGCAGCCGGTCGGCGTCCATGCCGCCGCGGGCGGCTTCACCGGCAGAAAAGGTGTCGAGGAGCTTGATCAGGTCGGCCCGTCGGGTGGGGTCGTCAGCGGCCTGCCGCGGCGTGTGGCCGTCGAGCGCAGGGATGGGCGCATCGAGCCACTTGGTCTCGTAGTCGCGGACGAACTCGTCGAGGAACGCGGCCAGCTCGGGGTCGTCGGGGTCGAGCGCGCCCTCGCCGGTAATGGGCATCTGCCTGGCCAGCTCGGCGGCCTCGCGGGCGTCGCGCAGCGGGCGGCGGGAGTCGTCGAGCACCTTCACCGCGGGGTCGAGGCGCGCCAGCGTGGCCAGTACGCGGTCCATCCGCTTCTCGCTGTTGGCGTCCACCCGCAGCGCGTCGCCGTCGAGGACCAGCGCGGCGCGGATCCGCTGCATGCCCTGGGTGGTGACGTGTTCGAACCATCGCGGCGGCTCGTCGCCGTCGACCCGGTCGTAGGTGTCGTCGAGCGCGGCCTCGATCCCGGCCAGGTCGCCCACGCGCACCGTAGCCTCGCAGATCGCGAGCGGATCGCCCTCGGTGTTGGCCAGCGTCGGCGGCGCGAACCTGCGGCTCAGGTGCGCCACCAGCGTCACCGCGTCGGGTCCTGTGTCGAGCAGGTCGATCAACGGGTCGCGCTCGTGCAGCGCGACCGGTTCGACCCCGCCGAAGAACTGCATGGTGTCCCCGGCGGGCACCACGCGTGCGCAGAGTAGCTGCCCGGGCTTCAGCTGGCGGCTGGCCGCTCGCTCACGCACCTCGTGCCTGTCGCCGGTGCGCACGTCGCGCACGGTGACGCCCTGGCCGGGGTGCACCTGCTCGACCTCGAACACCGACCGGTCCACCAGCAGCCATTGCTCGGCCAGCAGCCGCTCGTCGTCGGGCAGCAGCGAACCGCGCACCTGGAGGAACTCCGCGAACGCGCCGCCCTCAAACAGCACCGCGTCCATCACCAGCGGATCGCCCAGCGCCGCGTCCATCACCAGCGGATCGCCCAGCGCCGCAGTCAGCGCGTCGGGATCATCGTCGTGGTAGCGGCAGCGTTCGTAGCCCACCTCGGCCAGCAGCTCATTCCAGCCGTTCAACAGCGCGTGCTGGCCGGCCTTCGCATACAGCCAGCCCACCCGCTCGGGCAGTGGCAGCTCCTCGCGCCCGAGATGGCATTTCTTGTACTTGCGGCCGGACCCGCACCAGCACGGCTCGTTGCGGCCGAGGCCGCGGCGCGGCTCGGCGCGGTACCGCTCTAGTAGCCCCACCAGCGGGTGGTCCGGCCCGGCGCCGGCGCGGTGCAGCAGCGACAACCCGCGCTCGACGTCGCCGCGATCGGAGGCGATGCGGGCCAGATCGAGCAGCGGCAGCGGCCAGTTCGTATCCATCGACTCGGCCGCCAGCAGCTCGTGTTCGGCCGCGTCGATGTCGCCGATCCGCTCCAGCGCCACCGCGCGCAGCCAGCGAAACGCCACCCGCGCCGCGTGCGGCACCTTCGGCTCCAGCACCTCGGCGAACAGGCCCAGCGCGGACGCTCCGGCGCGGCCGGTGCCGACCGTCTCGGCCACCAGCAGCTCAGCCAGCAGCGGGTCGGCAAGTGCGGCCCCGAGCTCACCGACCAGATCGACGAACCGGTCGACCCCGGGCGTCTCCGCGCCCCCGCTAGGTGCGGCCAACGCATCCTGCAGCGGTTCGTCCGCATCGGCGGCGTCGATCAGCAGCAGCGACATCTGGTCGTACAGTTTGACCAGCGTGTACAGCGCGAACGCATCGTCGGGGTCGAGGTCATGTCGTTCGGCCAGCGCCGCGCACCCTCGCTCGAAACGCCAACGGGCGAAATCGAACCCGTCGGGTGCGAGCCATTCGCCGCTACGTGCCAGACCGTAGTCGTCGACGATCTCGCACAGGGGCGGCAGCGGCTCGGTGAACACCGCCGGGTCCTCGGCGCACGCGGTCCATACCGCCGCGTCGAAGTACGCCGGCTCGTCGGCGTCGAGCATCGCGGCCAACCGGGCGCCCAGCGCGGAATGGTCGAGCGCTGTGACGGGCTCGACCACAAGTCCCCGCGCGGTCAGCCGCACCCCGACCAGGTCCCCGTCGGCCACGCCCATCGCCCCCAGCGTGCCCGGCGCCAGGAGCAGCGCCCCGAGCGGGTCGACCACCTCGGCCGGGATGCCCCGCTGCTCGAGCAGCTCGTCGTCGAACCCGGCCAGCACGACCCGCGCCGCCGACCCGTCGGCGAGCCGCCGGTACTGGTCGTGCTCACAAAGCGCGGTGATCGGGTTCAGGTTCGGGGTCACCGTGAGTATGTCGTGGGCTACCTCGTCCGCGCCGAGCCGGTGCGTGAACACTCGCCCGGCCAGCACCGCCGGCAGCCACACCCACCGATCGTCGACCAACTGCCTTGCCGGACACGCGATTTCGTCGAGAACCTCGCCCAGTAAGGTGTCCGGATCGGCCACGCCACTGTCCCGTAGTCGTTGCGCGACGTCGTCCTCGTGCAATGGGCCGTGTTCGGCCAGAATTCTCGCGAGGGTCCGCATCGGGTCGAACGTTTCCGCCACGGCGACCACCCTATGCCGCGGCTAGCCGGGTCGCGCAGCACGCCACCACGCGTCGGGTTGGATCGAGACTGGGTACATAGGTAACGGTGCCTACGAACCCCGGCAGCCAGTCCTCGACGCGACACCGACCTGATGCGATTTATCGGTCACTGCAAGGCCCAGCGGCGTCTGCAATGTGTCGGACCCCCGGAGCAGACTCGGCTTGGTTGACGCGGCGTGGGAGATCGCGTCAATGGGAACGGGGCCGACATGGGGAACAGGGCGAACTTCGTCATCGTGAAAGGACGGAACGGCTGAACTCGCGGGATATGCAGGAGCCACGTTGCCAGCCCACACGTGGGAGAAGCGGCCACAGCTTCGGCTCGCCCGCGACCGAAACGCGTTGTGCCATCTCGTCTCTGTTGTTGACGGCACCGGACAACTTCGGATGTGGCCGCTGTGGTGGCACCTCAGTAAGGCGTGGCACGGGCCCGCATTGATTGACAAGCTGCCCGGTCGTAGAGTTCGAAGCTTGACGCTCGGCAAGATCCCCGAAGGCGCCGTTCATATCGACGTACCCCGAAAGACGTTGGGTGCGTGGCAGACCGCCGACACGATGGGCATCTTCCAGGCGCTTCCCGAGCTGTGGAGCGGGTGGCAGACCGAGTGCTGGGACGATCGCTTCGAGGAACAGGTGAATCGATGCAACGGAGCTCTGCGGGTTCCCGAATTGGACTTGGCCGCCGGTGTCGACAGCGCTCAGGCGTGGATCCGCAACAGGGTGTTTCAGAGCTTCGCGGATAGAGCGGATGCAAACACACGGACAGCCTGAGACCTTGCTAGTGGTACCATCGCTGCGGTAGAAAGGTACCAGCATGGCTTTGAACATCAAAGATGCCGCAGTCCATGAGGCAGTCAGGCGGATCGCCGCGATCACAGGAGAGTCCCAGGCTCAGGCGGTGGCGACTGCGGTGAACGAGCGTCTGGCCAGACTGGAGAAGGACGACCTGGCGGCCCGGCTTCTGGCCATCGGCCGCAAGTCTGCGAGCCGGATGAGACCCGAGGGCAAGCGGCTGGACCATGGTGCGCTGCTTTACGACGAGCGCGGGCTCCCGGCATGATCGTGGACACGTCGGCAGTCATCGCGATACTCACCGCGGAGGACGACGCGACGGTCTACGCTCAGGCGATCGCCAATGCTGGCGTGCGAAGACTTTCGGCGGCCAGCTATCTCGAGTGCGGGATAGTCCTAGATTCCCAGCGCGACCCGATCATCAGTAGAAGCCTCGACGAGCTCCTCCGGGAAGCAGAGATCGTGATCGAAGCGGTGACCGAGGACCAGGCCCGTGTGGCCCGCCAGGCCTACAGAGATTTCGGCAAAGGCAGCGGCCACCCGGCCGGTTTGAACTTCGGCGATTGCCTCTCATACGCTCTGGCGTTCGACACACGGGAGCCGCTGCTGTGGAAAGGCAACGACTTTGGGCATACGGGCATCCGGTCCGCGCTCGATCAGTGGTGACGCGCTGCCTGCCGGCCGGCGGACCAAAGCCCGTTCCGTCGTTTCTCTTCTTCACCCGTGGGGCTTAGGAACTGGCTAATGCCGGGCCACGCGGATGTGCGAGCGTACGCCGAGCTCAACGACTTCTTGGCACCGGAGTTGCATGGTCTGACCGTTCGCCGGCCGTTCCGGACCCATCAGACGGTCAAAGACGTTCTCGAGGCGATGGGCATACCGCACAGAGAAGTGGACCTCATCGTGTTGAACGGCAATGCCGTTGATTTCGAGCACCGCCCGGCTCCCGGCGACCGCATCGCCGCCTATCCGATGTTCGAAGCGCTCGAGGTCGGTTCGACGAGCCGGCTGCGTCCGGCACCACTGCGTGATTCGCTTCGCGGTGGACGTCAACCTCGGTCGACTGGCGTGGCTGTTACGAACGCTCGGGTTCGACGTGTGGTGGTCAAGGGACGCCGATGACGAGACTCTCGTTGAGCGAACGGCTCGCGCCGTTGACCCGCCGGTACTACACCGATTTCAGCTGCTGTGCGGACTGCGGCCGGGTCTACTGGCCCCGGATCACACCATGCACGGATGGTCAAACTCGTTGAACGGCTACGTGATCGGTTCTGAATGACGGCGTACCGCGAAGGCGCAACGAGCGTTTGCGACTTTCGACGACGGCGCGCTTAGAGCTGCGATGAGTGCCACCGAGCTCCTCGGCCACGCACAGCGGATCCTCGCTACGCGTGGTTTGGGTGGGTCGTCATCGCGCATGGCGGCATTCCTGGCTCGTCGTGCGCTTGAGGAGATCATCGAGCACCGTTGTGCAGCTCTCAATGCCTCTGCACCGTGGGCGACTTCGCGCAGCAAGTTGCTCATCCTGCGCGCCCTCGATCAGGCCGAGGTCGCGGATCGTGTCGCGTTTGCGTGGAATCGGCTGAGCAACGCCTGCCATCTCCACGCTTTCGAGTTGCAGCCGTCCACCGCAGAAATCGAGCAGCTGTGCGGAGTCGTGGCGGAACTACTGCCGTCGGGCTAAACGGAAAAGCAATTCCGACCGGGATGTCTCCGTCACTTGATCGGTGGCAGGGGAGTATCACCCAGGAGCCGCTGAAATGCGTCGACTGATGCGTCCTTGCTGGGTGGCCATTCTTGCTGCCACACGCGAAGGGGGACGTCGTCCGAGGGCTCGAATTTGGCCGCCAGCCGAAAGTACTCCCGTCTGCGCCACTCCCGCAGTCGGTCATCACCTTTCATGAACTCCACGAGCCTGGCGATCTGAGCCCCCTGTACCTCGGGCGGGCTGCCGCCGCGGACGCCGATCCCGTTCATCAGACTGTGCCGCCCGAGCGCGAAAGGTCTAAAGCCCCAAGGCTTCTCAATTGCCTTGTTGACGGCGAGGCAGTCCTCACATGCCAGCCAGGCCCACCGCGACGTCCCGCCAGCCGTACCCCTGAAGCAGATGATGCAGAGATCCCGTTCCCGGGAGACGTCGCATCCTTCCCACTTCTCTGCAGAGTCTTCGTGCCGGCAGGATTGCCACCGCAGCGGTGTGTACGGGGGTGTAGTACGTTCTGCGGAAAAGCGGCCCGCGCAGGTCTCCGCACGGGATGTGCACTGACAGTTCGGTTATTCGTTCACGCAGCGCCCGGTCGACGGCGCTGAGCCTTTCATCCGTCATTTCTCGCCATTCTGGCAACGCCACGCACGGGCGCCCACCTCTTGCACACGTCGTGTGCCGGCTCTTCCCCTGGGGCACCGTGCGGTGGTCGCGCGGTTGCCGGGACGACGGGCCAGGTACCCGAACAGACGTCCGCTCTAGAGCTGATCTCATGCTAACAGAGCGCTCCGACATGTATTTGCGATGTCTGCTCGTGGCGGCGAAAATCAGTCCTTCGCAGCAGCCTTCACCTGCTTGGTGATTCGTCTGATGAGCTGATCGTCAACTGCCATGTGAAGGCAAATCGGGTCAGCCTCGACAGTGCCCAGTCCATGACGCACCAACTCCGGCATCTCGTTGATGGTCTCGACGAAGTCGTCGATGAAGGTGCGGTATCCATCAAGCGGGATGTTCGTCAGCTGGACGCTGTCGTGCATGAGACCGGCGTACTGAGACGGTGCCGCGAAGTCGCGACATCGCTCGGCCACGTTGAGGAAGCGGTCGTGATAGTCCATCAGCCGGTTGGCCGTATGCACGATACCGTCTGCGTCAGCAGTGCTTTCGTCGCCTCGCTCGCCGAACACCCCCATGAACGCGGGCGCGAGCATGAAAGCTTCCACCTGATTGACGAGCTGGCCGAGTTCGTTCATGCAGTCTGTTACGAAGCGCGCCACCTCGACGCCGCTGTGCGCTCGAGCGCCGCTTGAGGTCGTGTATCCGAGCTCGCAGTCGCGCAGTCGGGGTCGCACCGCCTCGCGTCGCTGTACGAGTACGGAGGCGAATGCCGCCCAGCGCCATCCGGGCGGCTTCTCCGCCAGCATCGTCGTCAACTCTCCTGACGTTCTGGCGATGGTCGCGATCTTCACGTCTTTGTGGGGTCCGGCGTCAGCCAAAGTCGGTGGATCCGGCGTGATCGAGCGCATCAGCTCTGCGCCCTCGACTCCGTATACGCCCCTGCTGTCACCTCGCCGAGCCCATCGGTGTTGTCGGTCAGCGCGGTACGCCAACTCTTCGGCTTCACGCTCAGCGGCGGCCTTGCGTTCGCGGAGGTGGCGTGAAATCGCGCGGGCCGCGAAGAGCAATCCGACCAACGCGGCCGCCGCGAGAAACCACCAGTAGTACCGCACTGCCAGGCCAATGAGGATCAATAGGCAGAAACCGATAGCCCCGCCAGAATTCTTGTCAAATCGCGGCCGACGTTTCGTCGTCATGACCGGAATCTAGCGCGCCAACGACTGACATGCCGATGTCCTGTAGGGGGGCCGGGAAGCCGCAGCGGGCTTCGTGCTCATCCCGTCAGCGTCCGGCGCGTAATCGCTGGCCCAGACCGCTGGCCCGCACCACTCGGCGCGCGACCGCCGCCCGTATCGATGCCTGCGGGCCGATCACTCGAATGCGGTTCTTGGCCCGCGTTATCGCGGTGTAAAGCAGCTCACGACTGAGCAACCGCGAATCTTCTGGCGGCAGTAGCACACTGACCTCGTCGGTCTGGCTGCCCTGACTCTTGTGGATCGTCATCGCGTGCATGGTGTCCACGTCCGACAACCGACTCGTCGCAAACTCCTGCTGTTCCGCCCCGGCAATCGCTGCGCGCAGAAGCCCGTCGCGCACGACCGTCGCGCCGGTGTCGCCGTTATACAAGCCCAGCCCATAGTCATTCGCCGTTACGAGCACGGGCCGGCCCGCGTACCATGACGACCAGATCGGTTCACCCGTCGTCTCCGCCAGCCACCGCTCGACCTGATGGTTCCAGAACCGCACCCCGAATGGCCCGCGCCGGTGCGCACACAACAGACGGTGCTCGTCCAGCGTCCTCAGTGCCTCCGATGCATCACCCAAAATCGCCGCCTCGCGCAGTCGAAGCGCCTGCGGCACAAGGATCTTGCGTAGACGCTCCGACGGCTCGTCCGTCTCGATCCACTCAATGTGGTCGCCGCCCGTGCGCAATACCTCGACGACTCGGTCCGCGTCGCCCGCCCGAACCGCCGACGCCAATGCGCCAATCGATTCGCCAAACCGATGTGACGTTGTCAGTGCTGCGATCTTCGACTCGTCCAACCCGTCCACCAGATCGGCTAGCACTGCGCCGGCCTCCACCGACGCCAACTGGTCGGGGTCGCCCACCAAGATCAACCGCGCATCTGGTCGCACGGCTTCCAGCAGCCGCGCCATCATCGTCAACGACACCATCGAGGTCTCATCAACCACGATGACGTCGTGCGGCAGGCGGTTACCCCGGTTGTGGCGGAACCTCGACGACGTGTCCGGCCGGCTGCCGAGCAGCCGGTGCAACGTCGTCGCATGCAATCCCGATAACGGCTGCCGATCCGACTGCTCCAACTTGCCGACTTCCAGCTGTACCGCCTCCTGCAGCCGAGCCGCCGCCTTACCCGTCGGCGCCGCCAACGCGATCCGCAAGGGGGTGCCGCCGGCAAGCAACGCCAAGAGCCGCGCCACCGTCGTCGTCTTGCCCGTCCCTGGACCACCCGTCAGAACCGTTAACCCCTGCGACAGAGCGACTTCCGCAGCGGCGCGCTGCTCTTCAAACCCTCGGGGAAACAGCCGGTCGATGTCCGGTGTCGCTCGCGTTGGCTTGGCCGCGACCATCGCCAGGATGTCGTCGCAGACCTGCTTCTCTTCAAGCCAGTACCGGTCGAGGTACAGCAGATCCCCATCCAGGCGCAGCACGGGCGGCGTTTGTGACAACGGGCTCGCCTCGACGGCTGACAGCCATGAATCCGGTTCTGGCCACAGCAAGCCCGGGACGTCGGCCTGCGCCTCGACCGACCTCAGGTTCGCGCACACCGACCCGCCACGCAACGCACGAACCACCAACGCCACGGCCAACGCAACTGTCTCGTCGGGTTCACCGCCAAGCGTTGCCAGCCGCTGCGCCACATGCACATCAGATGAATCGATCACCCCGGCTTCGTTGAACTCCTGCAATACACCCGTCGCACTGACAGCGATCTGTCGCTCCACCGTCGTCATGCCGCGACCCTTCCCGCATCCAGCAGGTCGGACAGCGTCATGATGAGTGAAACCGGCGGTTGCCAACTGAGCACTCCCGCAGAGTGGCCGTCGACCACCGGTGTCTCAGGTCCGCACATGCCTCGCACGAACAGGTACAGCACCCCGCCAAGATGCTGTCCCGGGTCATACCCCGGCTGCCGCCACCGCAGAAACCGATGCAGCACAACGCTGTACAGCAGCGCCTGCAGCGGATAGTCCGAGTGCAGCATTGCCTCGACCAGCGTGGGCTGGTCGTAGTCCGCCGCCGTCAACGGCCGATCCGAGTCGCCCAGCCAGTTCGTCTTGTAGTCGACCACCAAATAACGCGGTCCCGGGATACGGAGCACCGCATCTAGCGAACCACTCAAATACCCCCTCAACGATTGCCCACCCAGCGCGTCGCCGGCGAGTCGATCCGCGTACGTCGCCAGCGGATCGTCCGCCGGCAGATGCTCGCGCAGCAGGCAGCCGACATCCGACAGCACGGCAGGTGCGGCGCCGCGGAGGTCGCCGCCGGCCAACGGAAACTCGAAGTCCAACTCCCGCAGGCGATCCTGGAGTCCGATCTGCCGCAAGGTCAGACCGGACGCCAGCGGCCCGAGCGGCGTGTCATGCATCGGCACCATCGCCGCCGCCAGCTCCGCGGCCGGCACATCAACCGGCCACCACACCGAGTGCTTGCGGATCTGCACCTCCAACTCCGCCGCCAAATCAGCTGCGACCGGGTCCGCCGTCTCCAGCACCGCGTGCACCAGCGTGCCGAATTTCGCGCCCGTCGGCAGCTCCGCCATGGGGGACGGGACATCCGCACCGGAAGCCGAGTGCATTAACGGAATCTCGCCGACTTCGTCGTCCAACTCGATCACCTCGGGCTCGCTGCTCACCGGCGTCGTCTCCGTGACGCGGATCAAGCCCGAGTACGACGTGCGCCGCCATGCCGTGTCGATCGAACGGTGAAAATGGCGCGCGTCGAGGTCCGACGGCGGGGAAGACACCGAAACGCTTGGTGCAGAGGCGATTACCGACTCCTCGATCACCGGACCGCCCGCGACCTCCCACTCGCGCAGCCGCACCATGGCAGCGTCGTCGGTGACTTTCACTGGGTCGCACTTGTCAGGTACTACCGGGTCACCCGGGCGACGCCCCCGCAGCAACCGGGACAGTCCGCCGTTCGGCTCGTCCCACGCCGGCGACCACCACGCCACCACCTGCGACTGGGCCCTCGTCAACGCGACATACGTCAAGCGGCTGTCGTCGCTGGCATCCTCCTTGCGGCCGAGCTTCGACACCGCATTGAAATCCCTTCCGTTGCCGCCGATGTACAGGCAGCGCACGCCATCCTCGTGGTACAAGACGATGGCCTGCTCCGGCGGGTGACGGTTGAACGCGAACGGCAGATAGATGACCGGAAACTGCAGCCCCTTACTGACGAACACCGTCATGATCTGCACCGCAGCCGCGTCGCTGTCGAGTCGTCTGTTGCGTTCCATTGCGCCACTGCGTTCTTTGCGTTGTTCGCGCAGCCAGTCACGCAGCGCGGGGAGGCCAAGGCGCTCCCGGTGCGCCGCGTCCTGCAGCAGTTGCGTTATGTGCGCGAGATCGGTCATATGCCGCTCGCCGTCCTGCCAAGAAAGCACCCGGTCGCTCATGCCGCCCAGCTGTGCAGCCTCGAAGACCGCTGCCACCCCCCGCTCGCGCGCATGCGCCGCCCACTCACGCACTGTCTCCGCAACGCGGTCGGTCAGCGCATCGCTACCCGCCGCCAGCGTTGCCGCGGTTTCGCCGAAGAACAATGTTGCCGCTGCGGCCCGCACCACGCCGGGGCGGTGCGGTTGGTCGAACGCCTCCAGCAGCGTGAGCCAGTCGCCGGCGGCCTCGGACTCCAGCACGTCAGAGTCACCGGCGTACACCGAGGGAATGCCAGCTGCCGTCAGCGCGCGATAACAGGCGCGAGCGTCCTTGTGCTTCTCGACAATCACCGCGATGTGGTGTGCCTCCAGGGGATTGCCGTCGAAGGTTGCCCCACTGGTTAGCAGCGCACCGATGTCGGCCGCCAGGTCCGCGCCGATGTGCTCACGCAGATCGTCGATGCCGAGGTTGTCAAACCCACTGCACCCGAACGTTGCCCGGCTCACCACCCGCAACCGGAACGGATCGTTGTGCGGCGCGCCGTTGAGCCGGTGGCCCTTGTGGGACGCCTCCACGTCGTGCACCTTGATCTGCGGGTGGCCGAGCTCCGCGCCGCCCAGCACCACCTGTAACCGGTTGACCAACGCGTCGTCGCTGCGCCAGTTCGTCGTCAGCGTCTTCTTCTCGCCCGCCGTATCCGCCGCTTGCAGGTAAGTGGCGATGTCGCCGCCGCGGAACGCATAGATCGCCTGTTTCGGGTCGCCGATCAGGATCACCGTGGACCGACCGCTGAACGCCCGGTCGATCACTTGCCACTGCACGGGGTCGGTGTCTTGGAACTCGTCGACCATGACGATCTGCCACCGTTGGTGCATGCGCACCTGCGCGGGGGAGTCATCGGCTTCGAGCGCATCGGCCAACTGCGTGAGTAGGTCGTCGTAGCTGAGGATTCCGCGTTGCCGTTTGCGTGTATCCAACTCGGCGAGAAAGTCTTCCGCGAATTTGACGCACACGGCCGCCCGAGAGGCGGGGTCAGGTCCGCTGGGCCGCAACTGCGTCGCTGGGTGCTGGACAACCTCCCGCGCGAGCTTGAGCGCGTCCGCATACTTCAGCATGGGCTCGTCACGTTCCTGCCCGAAGTGCGCGAGGTAGAGGTCGTCGACGATCTCGGCGACCAGCTCATTGAGATTCTCGACTAGCTCGGCGCCGTCATCCGTATCCCCTGCAACACCCAGCGACCTGAGCACCAGTTGACAGAACTGGTGTGTGGTCGCGATCGTCGCGGCGTCGAAGAACGCCAACGCATCTCGGAGTCGTTGTCGGCGCTCCTCGCGTTCGTCGCCTGTGCCTTCGAGCAGGTGGGCGATCACCTGATTCTCGCCCGCAGTAGAGGGGTCGTCGAAGGCAACCATCGTCTCGACGATTTGGCGGCGCACCCGCTCTCGGAGCTCCTGTGTGGCCGCGCGACTGAACGTGATGAGCAGCATCTGGTCGAGCGTTGCCTCACCCTCGGCCAGATACCGCGTCACCAGTCCGGCCAACGCAAACGTCTTGCCGGTTCCGGCACTGGCCTCCAATACCGTGGTCGAGTTCGCGGCTGGCAGCGGGCCGAGCAGGTCGAAGGGCTCCATCACACGGTCCTCACGGCGCGCAGCATCGGCAGCCAGAGTCTCGCGGAATACGCGCCGAGCCGATTGTCTTCGCCGTCGTACTCCTCGCCAGGTCTGACCGGTTGCATCAGCTCGGTGAGCGGCGCTTCCTTACCCCACGCCTCTTCATGCGCCTTCTCCTTGTCTTCGCCTGGGTATTTGTCGCTGGATTTCCAGCGGTAGGCCGCTTCCTTCACCGGATCCTCCCTGTGGTGGCGTGCGGCGGCCCACGCATAAGACGTCTTGATCGGCAACGGAAGTGGTTCACGCCGCCCGGCGTCGTAGATTGCGACGATCTCGCGCAGCACATCGACGGCGCCGTCGTCGGGCCACCCGAGCCCGTCCACATCCGGATTGAGGCCATGCTTCTTACGTCCGATGCAGACCGCGCACCAGTCGCGCGACGGGTCGTGAGCAATCAACCCCAGCAAGGGAATCCACGATTGGAGAAGGTGCTTGCCGCCGAGCTTCGAGTACGTCACCGATACGAGCCGATTCCCGAACACCGGTGACACTGTGCCGGTCAACCGACGCCCGGTGCCGAGATCGACATCGACGTCGTACGCCTCAGCCGGCTCCTGCCGACATTTCTCTGCGGCGCTGGCCAGCAGCTCGACCTGCGCCCGGACCTCCTTCGATTTCTGCCACCCGAGCTGCCCGGGCGGCAGTGTGCCCCTGCGCCATTCGGCCGCCTGTGCCTGCTGAGGTGACATGCCGAGCAGAATGTCGTTAAGCATCCGGTCGCCGACGGTCCACTCCTCCAGATTGTCGATGTCCACCGGCATGGCGTCCTGGACGCCGTCGACGTCCCACGGCAGCGTGTAGTCCAGCGCGCGGAAGAACCCCTTCACCGGGTCCTTGAAGAATGCGACGAGATCGGCGAGCGCGACGTCGTCGGGTGGTGGGTGCGGCAGCGGTCCGGAGATGAACTTCGGCTGCTCTGCGCGTTCGGCGATAGCGACCTTTGCCGCCCGCAGCACCGTCGGGTCGAAGCTGAACGGCTCGTCGGGGACGAGTGCCCCCCGTTTGACATTGCGAACGTCGAAGGGCTGCAACGGATGTTGGACTACAACACGCTCACGGATTTTCTCGGGCGTGGTCATGTCGAGAATGTCGAGCAACTCGGCCAGTGGCACCGCGGGGGGCTTGGGCTGGCCCGAATATTCATTGGCGCCGGTGTACGTGATGACGAGATGTTCCGTCGCCGCGCCGATCGCATCAAGCAGCAGCTGTCTGTCCTCGGAACGGATGTCGCGCTCACCGGTCATCGGTTTGCGGGCCAGCGCATCGTCGCCGTCGACAACACCGATCCGCGGGAACACCCCGTCATCCAGCCCGACCAGGCAGACCACCCGGTGCGGCACAGACCGCATCGGCACCATCGTGCAGACCGTGAGTGTGCCCGTGCGGAAGTTGGCTCGTGTGGGCCGCCCGGCGAGGCTTCTGGTGAGCAGCGCCTTGATGTCCGACAGCCGCATCAGCGTGGCCTGTCGCGGGCCGGCGTTTCTGAGGATCTCGTTGAATTCGCGTTCCATCTGGCTGGTCTGCCAAGCGTCGTTGTCGTCCACACGGGTAAGCAGGGCGATGCCGTCGGTGAGGGCGGTCAGCCACCCGCTCAATGGTTGCGGTTTGGTGAGTGATTCGACGGTGCGCTGCAGCCGCTCGATGTATTCGGCGAATTGCCCGGCGAGCTCGATGCGGTTGCTGCTGACGTCGTCGAGCGGGAGTGTGGTGTCGAGCCAGGCATGCGAGTCGTCGGACATTGCTACTCCCGCGAGAATGCGGTCGATGCCGAAACGCCATGTGTTCTGGATGAAGTCGACGCCATAGGGTTGGCGATGCTCGCGGTCGAAGCCCCAGCGGATGTTGGCCTGGCGCACCCAACGGGTGATGTCCTCGAGGTTGTCGTCGGTGAACCCGAAGCATGCGCGAACCGGCGCCGCTTGCGCGAGGTTGAGCACCTCGCTGGACGTCGCTCGGCCACCGGCTAGGGAGAGCAGTTGCGATGCGACGCCGAGCAATGGGTTGATCTGGGTGAGCGACCGGTCCGCGAGCTTGACGCGCAGATGGTGCGCGGGGTGGACTCCTTTGATCATGTCACCGAGCCCGAAGCCCGCGATGATCAGCGGGGCGTAGGTCTCGATGTCCGGGCACATGACGAGGATGTCGCGCGGCTCCAGTGTCTTGTCGTCTTGCAGCAGACCGAGCAGAACCTCTCTCAAGACGTCGATCTGGCGGGCGGGGCCGTGGCAGCTGTGCACCTGCATCGAGCGGTCGGCCGTGGTGTGCGTTCGGCCTCGTGGTCGCACCGTGTTGGCCGCGATGTCGGACTGCAGCCAGCCGAGCAGCGTGTCGGGATGGTCGGCGCCGCTGAGGAACTCGTCGGTGTCGCCCGCGGGTAGTGCGCGTTGCAGTTCGCGCAGGTCGCGGCCGAGGGTGGCCAGCAGCGGATGCCCAACGGTGCGGTGGCTGGTGTCGTCGTGCCGGGGGATCGGACCGTGGGCGTCGGTGAGCGATCTCCAGAGGTCGTCGCTGGGGTGCGGAAGCCACAGGTGCAGGTCGTGGTGGGTGGCCAGCGCTTGCAGGAGTTCGATCTCGGTGGACGGCAGCCGAGTGTGCCCGAACAATGACAGCCGCTCGGGCACGTCTGCCTTCGCTTCCTGAAGCCGCGCAATGGTTTTCGTGTGACGAATGTGCGGCGGGTGGGCGTCTACCCGGTCGGCGAGCGCGCGCCACAGGTCGGGTTGCCAGCGCAGGTCGTCGTCGAGGTCGCCTGGGCTGCCGTCGAGCCAGTTGACGAGAAGCTGCGGCCGTTGCCGCGCGTACGACGCGAACAGGCCCGCAAGGCGGCGCGCGACAGCGTACCGCCGACCCAGGCGGAGCTCCTTCTCCTCGCCCTGCTCAAAGTGACCGAGGTGCGTGGCGAGCGTGCGGCACCACGGCTCGTCGAGGCTTTCATCGATGACCTCCAGCAGGGGCCAGACCATCGCGTCGGGAGACCACGGGTCGTCGTCGACGGTGCCGGTGATCTCCGCGATCAGCGAATGCGGATTCCGAAACGAGATGCCCGCGCAGACCCCGTCGGCACCGTCGCCACGGCCGAGAATATGGGAGAGCCGCTGGCTGAGCCACCGCTCGACGCCCTTCGCGGGCACGATCACGAGCTCCTCGGCGAAGGTGTCGGGGAGCGGGTCAGACAGAAGCGCGCCGAGTCCGTCAGCAAGAAGATCCGTCCGCTCAGCACGGTGAAGATGAAGCGCCATCGATGGCCACGATAGGAGAAGGGTCCGACACCGCGACAATGCCACTGGAGTGGACACGATGAGCGAAAGGAACACCGCGGCCTTCGGCCTTCGCGCCGCCGAGCGCGCACCGGGGTCATGATTGGTCTTCGTTCTGGGGTTCGCGTTGCCCGCCTCTGAGCGACAGCCCGTTGACCTGCGATATTAGCCAAAAGTTGTCGCTAATCGCTCAGTCATCGTTGTGCCCTGGGCCTGCGGAAACGCTGTTGTCGCTGCGAGGCGGGCGGACGATACGCCCGGCTCTGGGTGTCTTGCCGTACCTGCTCCGGTCAGTTCGTCGCCTGCGACGTCGAGAGTCCAGCCGACGAGGCCCTCAAGAAAGGTCCAAGAGGTTTCCGAAAAAGTGTATTACGGACACGCGGTAACGACTCCTACCTCTGAGCGCACCGACCCGCGACCACAGAAGGGAACACAACATGACTTACGGTGAGGCAGTTGTCGCCCACGAAGCAGCTCATGCCGCTGCGATGCGAGAATGCCAGGGCCGACCCGCGGTGGTCACAACCCGCCCACATGTGACGGTGACCGCATAATGCAACCCCTCACACCTGGTGCCCAGATCGACGAACTCCGCGCCGCACTTCGAATTTCCGAACAACGTCGCCAGCAAGCCGAAGCACGCTTAGCTGATCGTGAGCGTCAACTTGGCACCGCCAGCGCTGTCATCGCGGCACAAGATCAACGGATTGACAACCTGCGAGCCGAGCTGGAGTTACGCGAGGCGTCCACGTCGCCCACCACCCGCGGCGTCGAGGTTCGGTCGCTCAACGCCAGCTGGCTCCGGTCTGCCTGACACTGGCAGCGACACGGAATCGATTCGTGGCGAACAGGATTCGCGCTCTCGGCTGCATCGATGACGCGCTGCCCCAGCAGTAGCGGATCGATCGGTTCGTCAGGCATCCATGTCTGTCAGTGCCTGGTGTACCACCGCATAAGAAATGAGTATGCCGAGGAAAGCGAGGATCACGGGCAAGCTGGTGCGAGACATGGCTGGACTAGCGCCATCATCGGCTGATCTGCAACGGGAACCGCCCCTAAATGAGAAGGTTGACAGCGAGACCGGGTGAATAGCTCGCATCGGAATGGGGAGCATCCGAGGTGACGATGACGGTGCCACGGGGACTGCAGACGGCTGCTCAGGTCGTGATCGTCGTGGTCGGCGCGTACATCGCGCTGCGCTTTTGGGAAAAGGCCGATCTCGACGGTCTCGCGCGGTACACCTACGGCGACCGTTCATCGACGGTCGCCAATGTCGAGGCGGCGCTGCCCGCGGCGCTGGCAGCCGATTACCGGTTCATCGTCGGCTACGGGTTGCTGCTGGCCGGTTTCGGCTGGGCATTCCGGTCTCACGCGGTGTCGTCATTCGGACGCACGGTCTCCGTCTATGTGCTGCTTGCTGTCATTCTTACGGTTTTGGCCGATGTTGTTGAAAACCAGCTGCTTTCGGCCACCCTGCGCCACGATCCGGATCCGTCGACATTGATCACGGCGACCACCGCGGCGGCGATCGTCAAATGGTGTATGGCGCTACTTGCCATCGTCGGCGTACCTGCCACCGCGGTGATTTTGGGACGCTACGCGATGGCCGTCATCCGGTCCGTGGTCGGCAGGTATGGAGGTGTAGAAGGCAAGTGGTGGGACCGGGTACTGGCAGACCCCGAACTGCCCGGAAACCAGCCGATGCATCCGCCAGAAACGTCTTCGATGCTGCGTGAGCAGCAGTGGAGTTGGGTCAACGCTTACAACGTTCCCGGTGCCGAAGAGGTCATTGCCCGACGTAATGGCGCAGCTGCCCAGGCGATCTGCCTTTCCGGGGGTGGCGTGCGGTCGGCTTGCGTGGCAATGGGCGCGATGCAGGTGTTCTCGAAGGCCAGACCCCTCGATGACACCCGCGTTACGACGCAGCGACAGCAAGACGCGCAGCAATCGGTGGCGGTAGAGCACGTCTATCGGCCTGGGAAGGCCGCCGATGAATCGGGGCTAGAACCAGATCTCAATCAGCAGACGCCCCGAATGGTTGACGAGGTCGACTATGTGATTTCGGTGTCCGGCGGCGGCTACACAGCCGGCGCGCGGCTGCTAGCGGTGCAACCGTCGCCGTCGGACCCTGAGCTTCCGCTGTTGTCTGAGCGCTTCGAGGAAGGATCGGTGGAGTTCGATCACTTCCGACGAGGTTCGAGCTATATCGCTGATTCACCCGCCGCGCTGATCCGTGCCCTCGCCGAGGTGTTCAAGAACCTCCTGGTGTCGCTGTTGACCATTTTCATCGTGCCGGCCATCATCGGCTTCGTCGCCGGCTATGGACTAGCGCATCCCGCGTTCTCGTTCGCCGCGATCGTGCCGGTGACGCACCCAGATTTCGACACAAAAATCAAGCCGAACCATGCCGACTACCTACAATCGCTCGAGCCGCACTCCGCGGCATGGTGGGTCTTCGGATTCTTCGCCGTCGTAACGGTTTTCTTCATATCGTCGGCGATCGGGATCGAATGGTTGTGGTTGGGACCGGTCAGCGAACGGTGGCGGCTGCGGTTGATGCGACTTGCCCAAGCCAGCGCGCTCCTCTCTATCCTCGTGGGCGGGATCACCGTGGGCCTGCCGTTGCTGATGCGCTTGTGTTCGTCGTTGAGCCTTCACGCCAAGGAGAACGCAGGCGCTACCGCCACGGCCTTCGCAGGTGTGATCGGGCTCAATTACCTCTCGGCGATTGCTGCGATGGGGTGGAAGCGACGAGGCGACGTACTCGCTGCCGCAAAGCAGTCTCGGTGGAAGTCGATCTTGCCGCCCGGAGTAGTGCAACTGGTGCTGGTCCTGGTGACTTTGGCTGTTCTGCTTCTGGTTTGGCTGATCATGCTCGGCAGCTTCGCCGCGGGTGTATTCCGACAGGCGACGGCCATCGGGTTCGGATCTCATCTCAACGCGGTGCCGAACTGGGGGTGGTGGCTTGGAGGGCTCGCCGCGACTGCAGTGTTCGTCGGCTGCGCAGACGTGACCTCGTTGAGCCTGCATCCCTTCTATCGACGGCGGTTGGCCCGGACCTTCGCGGTGCGGCGGGTCGGAGTTGGAGAACCTGACGCCGACGGTCACCCGTCAGAGTGGCGCGCCGAGGGCTATCCGGAAACCGAGTGGACACGACTACCCAAGTACGGCCGCGTCATGCGGGGCGGCCCGCGGTTCGTCTTCGCCGCCGCGGCAACCTTGACCGGCAGAGCGAAACCGGCGCCGGGGTTGAACGCGGTCTCTTATGTGCTCAGCGCTGACTACGTGGGAGGGCCCGAGCTGGGGTGGTTCAAGACTGCCGAGTTGTGGTACCACAGCCCGCCGCGCCTGCGCCGCGACATCACGGTGCAGGCGTCCATCGCGGTGAGCGGCGCAGCATTCGGCTCGTCGATGGGACGGCAGAACCGCGGATTTCAGAAGCTTCTTGCGGTATCAGGGGCACGGCTTGGTACCTGGCTGCCCAACCCGAGCTTCGTCACCAAGCTTGCCTGCGCGCGTAATCGCAACTGCCCCAACCCCATTGACATCAAGAAACCGTGGCCAAGATCGCTGCCAACCATCCGTGGAGCCAGCTACCTCTATCGTGAACTGTTGGGCATCAACCATCGCGACGCCCGGTTGGTGCAAGTCAGCGATGGTGGCCACTATGAAAATCTCGGACTGGTTGAGGCACTGCGTCGCCGCTGCCGTCTGATTATCTGTATCGACGGCGGCGGTGATGCGCCGCCGCTGCTCGGTGGCCTCGGCGATGCCCTGCGGCTGGCGGAATACGAACTGGGCGTGACGGTCACACTCGACACGCGCGGCCCATACTCCGTCGACAGTGTCGCACCCGGTTCGGGAACGGCGTTCGAAAGCGGGCATGCCTTGCAAATGCTCAACGGCCGGATAACCAGAGGGACGGTGGTGGCCGGCAGAATCAGCTACCCCCCGGCCGCCGGGTTAGAGCGTCGGGAAGGACTTCTGATCGTCGCCAAAGCGGTGCTGTGGGAGTACTGCCCGTACTGGCTTCTGACCTACGCCGCGTCCAAAGGGAACTTCCCGCATGATCCGACATCAGATCAATGGTTCAACGAAGGTCAATTCGCCGCATACACCGCGCTAGGCCGGATCATCGGGGAACATGCAGTCGAGTGCGCGAATCGAGTTGAAGTCGTCTCGGGCATCGTGAACACGTCGAAGCGTCGACCTACTCCCCGCTTGGGCAACGCCGCGGAGCGGCGGGTGTGGGAACTGCTGGTCGAGCAGCTCGGCGACGATGACCTCGTGATCCCGGGCAAGCGCGTCACCGACCACCTGAAGGACCACGAAATCGACTTCGTCGTCGCCATCGTCGGCGTCGGCGTGATCTGTGTCGAAGTCAAGGGTGGCGACGTGTGGCATGAGGACGGCGGCTGGCGGCAACGGCGCCGAGGCCGTGACGTCGACATCGACCCGGTCCGCCAGGCCCGCGACGCGTGCTACGCGCTGAGGAACTTCGTTGAGAGCGACCCACGATGGACACAGGGCCGGCTGCGGTGGGATCACGCGATCGTGCTGCCGAACACCGAGCTGCCGTCCGACTTCGCGCTCCCGGACTGCCCACGCTGGAAGGTCAGCGACAGAAGTGATCTGCCCAACCTGGTGACCCGGCTGCGAGATGTGCTGACACAGCAGCAGATCGACCGGCCGCTGATCACGGCAACAGGCATCGAACAGCTCGAGGTCGCGTTGAGCGGACGTGGTTTGCCGCAGCGTGACATCGTCGCCCGAGCGCTCGAAAACGAAGATTCCGCAGACATTCTCACCGAACACCAAGCGGTCATCCTCGATGCCGTCCGCATGCTGAACCGCGTTGAGGTGCGCGGCGGTGCGGGCAGCGGCAAGACCTTCATGGCGGTCGAGCAAGCCCGCCGGCTCGTCGCACAGGGCAAGCGAGTGGCGCTGGTCTGTTACTCCCACGGACTCGCGTCGTATCTCAAGCGCATCACCGCCGGCTGGTCGATGCGCAAACGCCCGGCCTACGTCGGGGAGTTCCATGCTTTGGGCAAGACATGGGGCGCGCCGGAAGGCCCAGACGAAGCCGAAAGAACCAGTGAAACGGCACGATTCTGGGAGGAGGAACTTCCGCGACGAATGGCTGAACTGGCCGCGGTGTTGCCTCCCGGACACCGCTTCGACGCGATCGTGATCGACGAGGCGCAGGACTTCGCCGACGCGTGGTGGGAGCCGCTGCTGCTGTCGTTGTGCGACGAAGAGACAAGCGGCATCTACCTTTTCAGCGACGAGGGCCAACGGGTCTTCGATCGCCACGGCTCACCGCCGGTGCCGTTGGTTCCACTTGTCCTCGACCACAATCTGCGTAATACCCGTCAGATCGCCACGGCGTTTGAGCCGTTGGTCGACCATCCGATGCGCTTCCTGGGTGGTGACGGTCCCGCTGTGCGGTTCATCGTGTGCTCCGCGGCGGACGCGCTCAACATTGGTGACGACCAAGTCGATACCTTGCTCGACGAAGGCTGGCGGCCCGAGGACGTCGCGCTGCTGACGACGGGCAGTCGGCATCCCGAGCAGGTTGAGCGTCAGCGTCAAGGCAACGAGGCGTACTGGGAAAGCTTCTGGGACGCCGAGCAGGTCTTCTACGGCCACGTGCTCGGCTTCAAGGGACTCGAACGCCGAGCCGTGGTACTCGTCCTCAACGAATCCGAGCCGCGCGAACGATCCCGCGAGCGGCTGTACGTCGGGCTGTCTCGGGCCCGCGATCAGCTGGTGGTGTGCGGAGATCCGACTTTCATCCGCGAGGTGGGCGGCCGAGACTTGGCGTGGCGGTTGGGAATTCGGGAAAGCGTGACGCAGTGACCGAGGAACGCTGGCCGCACGACCCGGTCCTGCACGCCTGGTGGGTGATACCTGGCCGGTTGCTCGCCGGTGAGTACCCGAGTTCGACGACACCTCAGCGCGCGGTGGAGAAGATGCGCCTGCTGGTGGAAGCCGGCGTCGACTCGATCGTGGACTTGACCACCGCTCACGATCCGCTCGATCCGTATGACGAATTGCTAACAGCCGCATCCGAAAAGGCCGGTCGCGACGTCCGTCACTTCCGACATCCGATCCCCGACATGAGCGTCATCGACGACACCGGCTACGACCGCATCCTAGCGCGGATCCGTGCCGAGATGGACGCCGGCCGAACGGTGTACGTCCACTGCTGGGCCGGCAAAGGACGCACATCCACGGTGATCGGATGCCTGCTCGCCGACGACGGACTGGATTACGACGCAACGATCGCCCGCATCGCCGCGCTGCGGGCAGGGACCTGTAAGGCGAGCGACCCGTGTCCGGAAAGCCCCATGCAGCGCAACTTTCTCCGCACCCGCTGCGCCCGCAACCGCTGACGGCCTCGAGCTGGTTTTGGGGGCAGTTCCACGAACACTCGGAGACTACCCGCGTGATGATGAAAGCCATGAAACGAGAAGAGATCATCGAACGGATCATCGTTGCGCGGCTCGAGAAGGGCCTGACCTGGAAGCAGTTGGCTGACGCCATCGGTAGACCCGTCGTGTGGACTACCGCCGCCTTGCTCGGACAACATCCAATTCCACCTGAGCTGGGCAAGATACTGGTTGAGATACTCGGTCTAGATCCGTCGACTTTGCCGATACTCGCCGCGGCGCCGATGCGCGGCGGGCTCCCGACCGCCGTCCCGACCGATCCCACGATCTATCGCTTCTACGAGGTGTTGCAGGTCTACGGCGGTGCCATCAAGGAGCTAATTCACGAGCAGTTCGGCGATGGCATCATGAGCGCCATCAACTTCAGCGTCGACGTCCAGAAGAAGCCGCACCCGGCGGGCGACCGCGTCGTCGTCACACTCGACGGCAAGTTTCTCCCTTACGACTGGACAGCTGCCGGGGGCTAGACCCGGATCAGAGGCTATCGAGCCGTGACGCATGCGCCAACGGGCCGACTAACCGCCTACTCCATCTTCACTTCGAGCAGGTCATCGGGTCCGGCCTCGACGCGAATCCGAAACCGGCGGCTTATCTGTTCGATCATTGCGCGTAGCCATTGCGCGTAGCCATTGCGCGTCGTTGCCCGGCGCGCGCTCGAGTCGCATCCGCCGCACGAGAAGCGGAAGCAACTGCAATCTCGCCAGGTCACCGCCGCCGGCGTCGATCGACACCAGATACGGCAGTCTGAGTTCCGGGCGGTACGACTCGTAGCCCCTGATGCCTACGTAGTCGTCGATGACATCACCGCACCCGTACAGAATCGGTTTTCCGTTATAGATTTCGATCGGCCTGGGATGATGCGACGAATGCCCGTGCACGATGTCGACGCCGGCGTCGATCAACCGGTGCGCAAAGCGGATTTCATCCTGCCCTACGTCATAGCTCCAATTGGAGCCCCAATGCACCGAGACGATCACGACATCACCGGTGCGCTTGTGCGCCAGTAGCGGTGCGGCGACATCGTCGGCGGCGCGGGCCGACGGATCCGCGATCAACCAGACTCCGGAGCGGTCAGCCTTCGCAGCCCACGAACGTGGAACTCCACTGGATTTCATCGCAATGGAACCGACGATCGTCCGGTGTCCGTCGCGCGACTCCGAAATCGCGGGCTGTTCAGCGGATATCAGGTCTTCTCCCGCGCCGATACCCGAAATAGCTGCTGATGCAAGGACTTCCACCGTATCAGAGAGAGCCCCTGCGGGCCGAAATCGAGGATGTGGTTGTTGGCCAGGGCGCAGACATCGGGCCCGACCGTGGTCAGCGCCGGGAGGTTGGCTGGATGCATTCGATAGTGAATGGCCTTGCGGTCGGCGAAATCGCCGTCGGCGGTGATGGTGGTTTCCAGGTTGAACAGCCGTAGATCGGGAGCGATGTTGTCGAGGATTGCCAGCACATCACCCCAGGGCCACGCAAAGTCGACGGGACGCGGAATCGGCCCGTGCGCGGCTTCGGCCAACTGGACGTATCGACGCGCGTCGTGCACATACGGCTCGCGCAACGCGGGGTCACCGGGATGCAGCAGAATCTGATCAACGCCGCGGCCGAGCATGACGTCACCGCCCAGCAGGGCCGTAACCACGAGCGCCACGATAGAACGGTCGGCCTCGGCGGGCGGGCCAGTCCGCGAGGACTTTCGGCCCGCGAATGAAACAAACGCCTCGCGACCCTATCGACTGGTTGCCGATAGCGGTCGTTCGGTGCGGCCGGATATGTCGGTCGTTTAAGACACAGTTGGTGGATGACAGAGCGGGTGTTGTTGACTGCAACGGCCAGGCGACGTCATGGTGTCAACAAGACCAACGCACTCGCTGCCATGCGGAATAGCGGTGTGCCGACAATCCAGGAAAATGGGAGCATTCTGTTCGTGGGACGCGACACCAAAGGGAGGCTGACGGAAATTGCCGTGATCGCGGCCGCCGAAGACGACGAACTTTTGATCATCATTCACGCAATGCCACTGGAGTGGACACGATGAGTAAGAGCGACAAGGAACCAACCGACTACGTCATACAGCCCGACGCCACGATCGAGGACGTTAATCTGGACCAACGAGAGATCTACTACCGAGGCGAACGACTCACCGAAGCACGAGCCGCCGAGATCGGCGAGGAATCCAAGCGCCTCGCCCGGGAGGGGCGTGAAGCTAAGGCCTGAATTGCGCGGGAGTTCCGAACATATCTGCCCGACCGCGGCGACGTGCCTCGGCGTGACGCGGAGCCGGTGCAAGAAAGGGTCCGCGTCCAGCACGTGTGTTGGATCCAGGTGTTCGCGCGGGGTCGGCATGTCGCGGGCATCGCTCCACGAGTTGCCGTCGAACACCTCGGTTTGCGAGACGATCTGTTTGGCGTTACCGTCCACGCCATCATCAACCGGGGCGTTGGCGCGTCGGGCAGAGACCGCCACTGCGGTGCCGGCTGAAGTTTTCGCGGCGCCAGCTTCAGGGATTCCGCAGACGAGGTCAGTAAGCCATCGCCAGGATCAGTCGAGCCACCAATCGCATACACGGACTTCCCGACGGCGGCGACGGCCATGCCGTGTCGCGCGGTCGCCATGTCGGGCAATCCGGTCCACGACCTCGAGGCCAGATGGAGCACCGCGACGCTCTTGAGGACTTGTCCCGCGGAGAGCCCCCGACCGCCACCAGGCGCCCGTCGGCGATGGTCACACCGAGATCACTGCGCACCGCCGGAAGATCTGGGACGGGCGTCCAGGTGTTCGCGGCCGGTCATACGCCTCGACGGTCTTCAGGTCCGACTTGCCGTCGGTCCCGCCGACTGCATACGCCAGCTTGGCGTCCGACGCCGCGGCCAGCATCTGGCGCGGAGCGACAGGAGGTTTCGTCCGCCCCCGTGCCGCTGGCAACCGATCACGGCTTCACCACGACACCCTCATCGAGGAGCACCTCGTAACTCCGCCGGGCGAACAGCCACTCGCCGTTCTCCCGGGCTAGTTCGTCGGTGTACATGCCAACCAGGCGACGGATGGGCCCGTCTTTCAGATGCAGGATCTCCAAGCAATAACTTCGGGCGGTTGCGCGGTCGCCGTCGACTTCGATGGCCGCCACCTGAGGGAAGAAGCCCATGCGCTCCAGCACTTGCCAGATCCCAATCCAGTGCTCGCGAAGGGCAGGCTTTCCGCGGCACTCGCCACCGGATCCGCTTCGCACCCCGTCGTCGCACCAACAGGCGAGGTAGTCCTCTAGGTCGGCACGGAACACCGCATCACTGTAGGTGTCAATGCGCTCGCGAATTTTGAGTCTGTCTTCGATGGAGCCGACGAATGCCACGGTTCAGTCCTCTCGCCAGAGCGACGACTCTACGCGAAGTCCCCGTCCATTCAACCCGAAGGATTTTGTGCCACAACGTCTTTTGTGCGTGGAACATAGTGCTCGAGCTGGATGCAGTTCTCCCCGGACCAGCGGTAGGCGACCAACGTCCCGCCTCGCACAGCGCTGAAGTCGACGCACGCCGTGTGGGCGGTCCAGTCCAGCAGATGGTCCGGTGTTCCCTCGCGCCAGTAGTGGCCGTAGAAGACCGGCCGATGATCCATGTACACGTACGAGCGCTCCCCGGCCGGCACCTCGATGTCAGGCAGCTCCGGATAAGGCCTTCTGTCCTCGGTGGTCATGTTGCCGCCGATTTCGGCGAGCTCGCGCAGCGTCGTCGCGCCTTCGTTCCACCACCGCATCCTCGCCCGCGTCCGCGGATGGCCGTCCTTGTCACGGTAGATCGGCTGGCCATGGTCGACGAGACTGATCTCCGGGCCCTTCAATAACACCTCGATCGCCCTGTACACCGGGTCGCCCTCGGTGGACGCTCGGACGAACTGGTCCGGCGAGTCGAATCTGTTCGAGCCCAGTTCTGCCTCAACGATTTTCATCGATTTCTCGTGCCAGCAGGCATGCACGATCCGCAGCTCGCCCAAATCCAGCCACAGTGGCAAGGTCTTGAACCACTCGAGGTAGTAAGTGCGTTGTTCACCGGTGACCTGGTCGAGAAACGCCGCATGCTGAGCCCGGTTCTTGTCGGTGTGTGGCCGAAGGAACGCACCCGGGTGTTCCGGGTGCTCGGTGTGGTACGCGATTGCGTTGAACTCATGGTTGCCCATGACGATCTGGGCATTCCCGCCGTCCACCATGGGCTTGACGATCTCCAGGACCCGCAGCTGCTCCGGTCCGCGGTCGATGAGATCACCGACGAACACGGCACCGCGTTCCGGGTGCCGGTAGGCGCCGGCCCCATCGCTCGGGGCGTAGTCGAGGTCGGCGAGCAGCCGCTCCAACTGCGTGGCGCAGCCGTGGACGTCGCCGATGATGTCGTAGCCCTGCACACCAAGATCTTCGCATCGGGGTCCGACAACGTCGATCGGCCCGAGCTCCCAGCATTTGAACCTTCTGACACCGACGACCGTGTCAGGAATGAGAGCGAGAGGAGGTCGAGATGAACCTATTGTGGGTGGCCGGCCTCTTCGCTGGCATACCGGTGGCCGGTCTTGGCCTGCTTGAGGTCCAGGCGCGGCTCGAGCGGTGGGAGCAGCGGCGGCACGCGCAGGATTAGCGTCAGGCGTTCGCGGCGAACCACGCCGTCGTCACCGTATGTCTTATCGGAGGCTGGAACGGGGTGTCACGCGGACCGAGCTGGCCGATGTACACCGCCCACAGCGGCTGCGACCGATCTATTGCCGCCACCGGGTCCCAATCGGGCGGAGCCAGCACCCCGATATTCGGCGATGTCAAACCGCATCCATACACGGGCACCGTGCCGTCAGCCCGGCCGCCCCAGTCGACACCATTCGGTAGTACGCAGCGGGTGCCGTCGTCCAGGAGTAACGCGAACGGCATTGGTGTGGCGAGTGGATTGACCGCGGGCAGCGGGCCCGGAGAAGAAAAGCGCCGCAGCGCCTTCGTCCATGGATCCACCAGACACAACAACGACGCCGGGGCGGGCCAACACACCTCGGCCAAGGCCGAACTCGGCTCGCACGCGTAGATATCATTGCCCACCGCCGCCGGCGACGGGCCCGGGCACTCAGAGAGGTTGGCCGACGTCTGTCGATTGATCACCTGGTATCCGTTGACCGGCGCACCGTTGGCGCCGACGGCTACGACGTTGACGAGGTCCGTCGCCCCGGTGTCGGCGCCGACAGGTCCCGACATCGACAGTGCGGCAACAGCAACAAACGCACAAGTAGCCGACCTGCGTATCACGTCTGCCCCTCAGGTGACCTAGTGCGGTGGCAACCTGGTCAGGGTTTGGTCAGCGGCAGTGTGCTGCGGGGGTCGCAGATCTCGAGTACCCGCGACACCGCCCGGCTGGCCACGAGTGTCCACGTGACAGATGCGCGTGCACACTCTGACTCGACGTTACGCAGCGTTGTAAAACCATCGGTGCCAAAGAAATCGACGCCTTCGAGATCGAGGATCAGGTGCCGGCAGTTGGCAGAACGGCGGAACACGTAGCGCGCGAGTTCGCACGCGTTGGACGCGTCGACATCCCCTGAGGCCGTGATCCGCACTATCGAGGCAGTTATCCACGTGGTGGACAGGGTCAGCCGGTTGTGTGTGATCGTCGCGGTAAGGGGTTTGGGCGGCCCAAGACCCCCGGAAGGGGAAGGTGCTATTGCGTGCATGGCTGACGCTCCAGATGTAGCAGAGTAGATTTACGTAGTGGATCGCGTCAATGGCCCAAACTGCAGCGCATTCGTAACCTGCACGCCTTCGACGTTCCCTGAGGCTGGGAACTCAACCTGTACACACCGTACTCCGGATCACCGGAGAACCAAATGGCCGGCACCGATTCTCAGGGTTCAGCCATTGACAGCCGCCGTCGAAGGCCCACGGGGTCTATTCGCGAAGACTAGGCTCCTCGGCGTGAAGGCGGTCACGTGCGCTAACGCGAAGCTTGAAGTTGTGGACCTGCCGAGGCCGACGCCGGCCAAGGGTCAGTTGTTGATCGATGTCGTCAGGTGCGGCATCTGCGGCTCGGACCTGCATGCGCGGAATCACTGCGACGAACTCGCCGAGGTCATGTCCGAGTGCGGCTACGACGACTTCATGCGATCGAATCAACCAGTCGTGTTCGGACACGAGTTCTCCGGCAAGGTTGTCGACTACGGTCCCGGCACCCGCAAGTCGCCGGGCGTCGGCACGCCGGTTGTCGCGATGCCGTTGCTGCGGCGCGGCAAGGTCGTGCATGCGATCGGGCTGACGACCGAGGCCCCGGGCGCCTACGCCGAACAGGTCGTGGTCGAGCAGTCGCTCGCGTTTCCCGTGCCGAACGGATTGGCTCCCGAAGTAGCCGCCCTGACCGAGCCGATGGCCGTCGGCTGGCACGCCGTCCGTCGCGGCGAGGTGGGCAAGGGCGACGTCGCGATCGTGATCGGCTGCGGGCCAATCGGCCTCGCCGTGATCTGCATGCTCAAAGCCCAGGGCGTACGCACCGTGATCGCGAGTGACTTCTCGGCCGGCCGTCGCGCGCTCGCCGAAGCCTGCGGTGCCGACGCGGTCGTCGACCCCGCACGGGACACCCCATACGCGGCGGCCGCCGGACGCGGACACCTCGAATCAATGCTCGACGCCTTCGATCTCGCGCTCGGCACGATCGAGAAGATCCAGAAATTGCGGCTACCCTGGTGGCACTTCTGGCGTGCCGCGGACGCGGTCGGTGCGGCAACGCCCAAGCATCCGGTCATCTTTGAATGCGTCGGCGTGCCGGGCATCATCGACGGCATCATCACGAGCGCACCGCTGTTCTCACGCGTGGTCGTGGTCGGCGTGTGCATGGGTGCCGACCACATCCGGCCGTCGTTGGCGATCAACAAAGAAATCGACTTGCGGTTCGTGCTCGGCTACACGCCACTAGAATTCCGCGACACGCTTCACATGCTCGCCGACGGCAAGGTCAACTTCAGCCCGCTTGTCACAGGGACTGTGGGGCTGCCCGGGGTGGAGGCCGCTTTCGACACGCTCGGCGATCCCGATGCGCACGCGAAGATCCTGATCGACCCGAAGAGCGACACCACGAGTCCGCTGTAGCAATCGACCCAAACCGCATCCGATGGTCGACTTCGGACCCGATACTTTCGCAAAGGCACATGTAGGGCGGAGGGAAGTATGCGATGAGCCGACTACTGGTGGCTTCAGCGGCAGTGTGCGCATCGGCGGCCCTGGTCGGGGGCATCGCACCCGCTGACGCAGACTCCTTTCCGACCTGCGGGCCAGACCAACTCACAGCTGTGACCGAGGCGATCGCGCACGAGCAACACGACCGTGTGACTCAAGCGCCGTGGAACCCATACCCCATCGAAAGCAATTACGACGCCTGTGCCGACCTGTCGGCAGTGATTGTCTCAATCGACATGGCCAAGCCGACTTCTCCACGACAGGGTCTCCTTTTTCACCGCGGGACCTACATCGGCACGACGACCACCAGATCGCGGCCGTTCACCACTCTCGATGTGACAGCGTCCACGAAGAGCACGGCGGTGGTTGACTTCGTTTCCGGGCGCACCTGCGGCACATGCGGTGACGGCACGGTGTTTCCGGTCCGGTATTTCTGGAACGGCATCACGGCCGTGATGGCCGATCCGATTCCGCCAGCCCAGGATTGGCCTACCCCATAACACCCGTGGCCGAACCCCGCTCGCCGATTCCTTGGACCCTGGCCGACGGTCGCGACCTCCTTTTCTTTGCATTGCCTGGTCATACGCCGGCACCGGTCAACGACCGACGGTCGCTGCCCGAACGCGAAAGTTCGCAGTCTGAGTTGCGTTTCGATCGTCAGACTGGCCAGTGGATCACGATCGCGGCGGGGCGACAGGACCGCACCTACAAACCGGCTGCCGACAGCTGTCCGTTGTGCCCCGGTTCCACCGGATTGACCAGCGAAGTACCCGCCGTCGACTACGACGTCGTCGTCTTCGAAAACCGATTTCCCGGTTTCGCGGGGGCGCCTCAGCTGCCTGCCGTCGACGGCGACGCGTTCGTTTCCGCGCCCGGGGCCGGCCGCTCTGAAATCATCTGCTTCTGCAGCAACCACTTTGGCTCATTCGCCGAGCTCGACCACGCTCACGCGCGGCTTGTCGTGGATGCATGGTGTCAACGCACTGCCGATCTGATGTCTCGACCCGGCATCGAGCAAGTGTTCTGCTTTGAGAACCGGGGCGACGAGATCGGAGTGACGCTGACCCATCCGCACGGACAGATCTACGGTTACCCGTTCCTCGCGCCACGCACCGCGAACATGCTGTATCACGCGAAGGAGCACCGATTGCGCCACGGCCGCAACCTGTTCGCCGATCTTCTGGCTCACGAGCAGTCCGACGATCGCGTGGTCGCGCACACCGAGATGTTCACCGCGTTCGTCCCGTTCGCCGCACGCTGGCCGGTGGAGGTCCACATTTACCCAAACCGGTTCGTCCGCAACCTCATTGACTTGACTGACTCCGAGCTCGACGGCTTCGCGTGGGTGTACCTCGACATTCTGAAACGCTTCGACCGGATGTATCCGCAGCCGTTGCCGTACATGTCGGCGCTGCATCAGTACGCCGACAACGAGGTGCAACGTGAGGGCTACTTCCACGTCGAGCTGATGTCGATTCGGCGCACCGCCACCAAGTTGAAGTACCTGGCCGCGTCCGAGTCGGCGATGGATACGTTCATCAGCGACGTCACACCCGAAAGCGTCGCGCAGCGCCTGCGTGAGGTCTGACGTGATCGGGTACGCGGCGCCGGGCCGGATCAACCTGATCGGCGAACACACCGACTATAACCTCGGTTTCGCGCTGCCGATCGCGCTAGCCGAACGCACCGAGGTGGCGTTCACGCCGACCGGCGCTGACGCCCTCTCGGTGCGTAGCGACGTCGAAGGCGGCGTAGCCCACATCCCACTGGACACCGCGCCGGGCGATGTGACCGGGTGGGCCGCATATGTCGCCGGGGTGGTCTGGGCACTGCGCCGCGCAGGCCACCGCGCGATCGGCGGTGACATGTCGATCACGAGCGATGTGCCGATGGGGGCAGGGTTGGCATCCTCGGCGGCTCTGGAGTGTGCGGTTCTCGGTGCGCTGCTGCAAGCTGCGAGCGTCGACCTCGACCGGATCGCACAGGCGCGGATCGCGCAGGCCGCGGAGAACGAGTACGTCGGCGCTCCAACGGGATTACTGGACCAGGTGGCCATCCTCTTCGGTAAAGAGCGCACGGCGGTGCTGATCGACTTCGATTCTGTGTCGGTGCGGCCGGTGCCCTTCGACCTCGACGCCTCCGACGTTGTGCTGCTGCTCATCGACTCCCGCGCGCGCCACCGCCATGCCGGCGGCGAGTATGCGGCACGACGAGCATCGTGCGAACGCGCAGCAGCTGAGTTAGGAGTCGCTTCACTGCGCGAAGTCGGTGGTCAAGCACCTTCGGTGAGCGATCCGGTCGATGCTCGGCGGGCACGTCATGTCCTCACCGAGAATCAGCGGGTGCTCGATTTCGTTGCGGCCCTGGAAGAGTCGGATTTTCGGCGGGCCGGTCAGATTCTGGCCGCCTCGCACGTATCGATGCGTGACGACTTCCAGATCACCACCGCGCACATCGATCTGATCGTCGACACCGCGCTGGAGGCCGGCGCGGTGGGCGCGCGAATGACCGGCGGCGGCTTTGGCGGCTGCGTGATCGCATTGGTGCCGGCCAGGGCGGTTGGCCGGGTCGCCGAAGCGGTGCGACACGCGCTGTCCGTCGCCGGGTATCCCGAGCCGACGATCCGGCGAACGCGCGCTGCCCGAGGTGCCATGCCGACGTCATAGTCCTACCCCGCGTTACGCTCCCGGGATGGCAATTGCAGAGCTGAGTCGGTCCGTCGAGGGACGAACGGCGTTCATCACCGGTGCAGCAAGTGGAATCGGCCGGGCGACAGCACATGTCTTCGCGGCGGAAGGAATCAGGTTGGCGCTGGCCGACATTCATCCAGATGCCGTCGAGCAAGTCGCCGCAGAGATACGGGACAGCGGCAGACATGCACTGGCCTGGGTCCTCGACGTCGCAGACCATGCAGCCATCGCCAGGACGCTCCCCGAGGCTGCGGACGCGCTCGGCGGCCTCGACTTCGTGATCAACAATGCCGGGGCCGCCCGGCTGACGGGTCTCACCGAAGAACGCTACGACGAGCTCTGGCAGTGGCATTTCGACATCCTGCTGACCGCACATCAGCGGATCATTCGTGCCGCGCTGCCGTATCTGCGGCGGTCCGGCTGCCCACGCGTCGTGAACGTCGCGTCGACCGAGGGGCTCGGCGCTACTCGTGATAACAGTCCGTACGTCGCTGCCAAGCACGGGGTGGTGGGCCTGACGCGCGCGCTGGCCGTAGACCTTGGCCGCGAGGGCATTACCGTCAACTGCGTCTGCCCGGGCCCCATCAAAACCGCGCTCACCGAACCGATCCTCGACGAGCACAAAACGATCTTCGCGAAACGCCATACGGCCCTGGGTCGCTACGGTGAGCCCGCCGAGGTCGCACACATGATCCTGAGCCTGTGTCTGCCGGCCGCCTCCTACGTCACCGGCTCGGCGCTCGTTGTAGACGGCGGACTCACCGCACGGAATGCCTGACGGCGACTCCCCGAGACCTAACGGAATTCCGCGGCGATCGTCGTGCGGATTTCGTCGAGCACCCCCGCCCGCGCCTTCAACTTGCTCTCCTTGTGTGCGCGCGCGTCCAGTGCGGTTAAGCCCTTAGCGACTTCATGCGCCCGGGGCCACACCATGTCAGCTTCGACGAGTTCGTCGAGATAGCCAGCCATAACAGCACTTTCGCCCTTGAACTCAGCAGCCAGGCCGACTGCGCGTTGAAAACCCGCGGGGGTCAACCGATGCCGCAGGATCGCCAGCGCCGGACCCGGCATCGTCAGTCCGATTGCGACCTCGTTGGCCTGTACACGATGCGTTGGGGCACCGATCAGATGATCACCGCTGAGCATGAAGAACGATCCCATCGCAATCGAGTGTCCCGTGCACGCCATCACCACCGGCTTGGGATAGGCGAGAACTCGTGCGGCGAGTTCGAACCCGCCCGCCAGCATTTCGATCGCCGCCTCGCCACCGCCCGTCAGCACATTGAGGTCGAAACCTCCGCTGAACACCCGGTTGTTGCCGGCGATGACCACCGCACCGACGCCTTCGAGCTCGGCGTGGTCGAGCGCCTCGTTGATTTCGAGCTGCATGTCCGGCGACAGCGCGTTGACCTTGCCGTCGTCCATGGTGATCGTCGCTACCGACTCGTCGACATTGAAGTGAACCCGTTCTCCCATCAGACCGACGTTACTCAGGCGCCCATCAGCATGCGCCACTGCTCCAGGCTGGTCGGGCGGAAGACGTAGTTGGTGCGCCGCACCTCCGACAGCGACGCGCTGGGCTGCTGTGAGTACCAGTGGCCGGGGAACACAATCGGATCGCCGGGCAGCTGCGCGAGCTGGTGCAGGCTGCGGTACATCGCGTCGATGTCGCCGCCGGGGAAGTCGGTGCGGCCGCAGCCCTCGAGGAACAGCGTGTCGCCGGCGACCAAACGCCCGTCGAGCAGGAAGCACTGGCTGCCCGGGGTGTGGCCAGGCGTGTGCAGCAGCTCGATCTCAACGTCGCCAATGTCGACCTTGTCGCCGTGTTCATGCGTGGTGAGGTCGGTAAGCGGGATCCCGGTGATCCGCGACACCCACAGCGCCTCGTGGGTGTTGACGTGCACGGGCACACTGGCCCTTTCCATCAGTTCAGCCAGGCCTTTGAGCTGAAAGCCCATCATCGTGCCGCCGACGTGGTCGGGGTGGTGATGGGTCACGAGCACGCCGGACAGGCGCATGCCGTCTCCCTCGAGCGCGTCGACGAGGTCGCCGGCGGCATACGCGGGGTCGACGACCATGCAGTCCTTCGTCTCGCGGTCGCCGATCAGGTAGGAGAAATTGCGCATCTGGCGGGCGATGACATCGCTTTGCGCGAAGTCGCGGCCGGAGAGCAGCTGGCGGAAGTACAGGCGATCGTCGGTGGCCATGTTGCTCAGCGTATGACCGGCGCTGGTCGGGCTACGGCCCGGGCTGCTTCGAGTCACATCTGTCACAGAGGTGAGGCATGTGCTTCTTTGCCCGCCTCCCCGCGACAACGGCATTTTGCGAGGTCAGAGCGCATAACGACATGAAACCAACCAGCGACAATGCAACCCTGTCACCGCAGGTCAGCGCGTTGTCGCTCGGAGGCAGGCGCAGAGGTGTGTCCCCGGATTCCCCACGACGCAAAGACGACGGCGTCACGCCTCGCTGTGCAGCCGCACCATCCGCGTGGTGCTGGTCTCGTCAAGGTCGACGAGATCAGCGCGAGACCTCAGGAAATCGCTGAAAGACCGGAACCCCAAGGACTTTTCGCTGAACGACGGGTCCATCCGCTTCATCTGCGCTTTGACCGCCGAGTTGTGCAGCCATTCGGTGTCGTCCTTCTGCAGGCCGATCCGCAGCGCCCGCTCCAACAGGTTGGTGGCGGCCTGCTGCGCGTCCTGCGACGCTGCCCGTGTCCGTTTTTTCGGTTCTTCCTTCGGCGGCCCCGAGACGCCCGGAAGCGCGTCGTAGGTGACGAACTCGTCGCACGCGGCGGCCAGCGATCCGCTGGAAGCCCCGGCCACGCCGATACCGACGACGTATCTCCCCAGACGCTTGCAGCGCTGGGCCAAAGCGATGTAATCGGAGTCGCCCCCGACGATCACGACGTGCGTCAGGTCCGGCAGTCTGAACATATCTTCGACCGCGTCGACCGCAAGCCGGATGTCGGCTCCGTTCTTGCCGTATGCCGCGGCCGGGAACAGCTGCACAAGGTCGACTGCGCGAGCGACCAGTTGACTGCTGTAGCCGGCGTTGACGCCCGTGGACCAGTCCGCATATGCGCGGGTGAGCACCAACGTTCCGAACGACGACGCGAAGTCGATGATGGCGCCAACATCGACGGTCGCGCCCGTGAGATTCTCGGCGGCCAGCCCCTTGGCTTTGTCTTTCTGGAATGAGTTGCGCCCGTGCACCTGGTCGTAGCGCGAGATGACGATGTTGTCGAAGTCCAGGTACACCGCGACCCGAGTCGCGCCTTCCGTCATGGCACTCCACGATGTCAGACAAGGCTGGGACTGTCTGGATATGACGACATATCGATGCCTGCGCGGAGTCGACCTGCGCTACGTACTCACCTACGATCTCTTCCGCCACGGTCCGGCGACTGTGAAGGAGCTGATCGACATGCTCGCCTGGGACGGCTTCGAGACTCGCGGACGGCCGTCGAAGGCGATATCCGACGCGCTGCGCTGGGAAATGGGACGTGGCCGAGTGTGCCGACGCGGCCGAGGTCTCTACGCTCCGGTTTGGATGCCGCGAGGGACCGAGTACCGCATCCACAGTCGCGTGCTGGCGCTGCGAGCAGAAGCCCAACCCGCTGGTTGGCGGGCCAGCTAGCCACGCTGTACCCTCTACAAGGCCCATTGCGCGGGGTCAAGGCCCCCTTAGCTCAGTCGGCAGAGCGTTTCCATGGTAAGGAAAAGGTCAACGGTTCGATTCCGTTAGGGGGCTCGGCGAACAAGGCGGATGCAAGGAGCAAAAGCGCCCCGTGCCTCGTCACAAGGCGATGTAGCTCAGTCGGTTAGAGCGAACGACTCATAATCGTTAGGTCGCCGGTTCGAGTCCGGCCATCGCTACAAGACAAACTCCAAGACAATTAGGAACGAGAAGGGCAGCAGACGTGGCCTCCAGTACGGACATACGGCCGAAAATCACGTTGGCGTGCGAGGTGTGCAAACACCGCAACTACATCACCAAGAAGAACCGCCGCAACGATCCCGACCGGCTTGGGCTGAAGAAGTTCTGCCCCAACTGCGGCAAGCACCAGGCGCACAAAGAGACCCGCTGACTAGGTAGGGTCATCACCCGTGTCTTTGTCCGACAAGCTCATCGGGATGCATTACCGGTATCCCGACTACTACGAAGTCGGCCGGGAAAAGGTCCGCGAGTACGCCGTGGCCGTCAAGAACGACGATCCGGCGTTCTTCGAGGAGAAGGCCGCCGCTGAGCTGGGCTACGACGGACTGCTGGCGCCGCTGACTTTCATCTCGGTATTCGGTTACCAGGCGCAGTCCGCCTTCTTCGCGAACGCGAACATCGAAGTCAAGGACGCGAAGATCGTCCAGATCGACCAGGTGCTGAAGTTCTTGCGGCCGATCAAGACCGGCGATCGCCTCTTCTGCGATGTCTACGTGCAGTCAGTGCGGCAGTCGTTTGGCACCGACACGATCGTCACCAAGAACATCGTCACGAACGAGGACGGCGACACGGTTCAGGAGACCTACACCACTTTGGTTGGTCGTAGCGAGGGAGACGGAGAAGAGGGCTTTAGCAATGCCATTGCGTGAATTCAATTCGGTGAACGTCGGCGATCAACTCCCGGAGAGGGTGATCACGCTGACCCGCCAGGACCTGGTCAACTATGCCGGGGTCTCCGGCGACCTGAACCCGATCCACTGGGACGACGACATCGCCAAGCAGGTCGGCCTCGATACCGCGATCGCCCACGGCATGCTCACCATGGGTCTCGGCGGCGGTTACGTGACGTCCTGGGTCGGTGACCCGGGCGCGGTCACCGAGTACAACGTCCGGTTCACCGCGGTGGTGCCGGTGCCAAACGACGGCAGGGGCGCCGACATCGTGTTCTGCGGACGGGTGAAGTCGGCCGATCCGGAAACCAAGTCTGTGACGATCGCGCTGTCGGCCACGACCGGTGGAAAGAAGATCTTCGGCCGCGCCGTCGCAACAGCGAAGTTGGCCTAGTCATGGCGTTGAAGACCGACATCCGGGGAATGGTTCACTACTATCCGGACTACTTTGAGGTGGGCCGCGAACACATCCGCTCTTTCACTCGGGCGATCAAGGCTGACGACCCCGCCTGCCTCGACGAGGAGGCTGCGGCCGAGCTTGGTCATGACGGAATCGTGGCCCCGCTGACGTTCACGTCGACAATCGCGCTGCTGGTTCAGCAGGACTTCTTTCGCACAGTTGACATCGGCATGGAGACCCTGCAGATCGTCCAGGTAGACCAGACATTCACGTACCACAAGCCAATTCACTCAGGCGACAAGCTCTGGGCCCGGGTGGAAATCACGTCCGTCAACGAGCGGTTCGGTGCCGACATCGTCGTCACGAGAAGTGTGTGCAACAACGACAAAGGCGAACTGGTCATGGAGGGCTTCACCACGTTGATGGGCCACGAGGGCGACAACTCCATCTCGATTCGATGGGATCCCGAATCCGGTCAGGTGATGAGGACCGCCGTCGGCGAATAGCCGACGCGGGATTAGTAACTCGCAGGTGGGCCGATGTACACTCGGACCTCGGGGTTTCCCCACGTCAGCGCGCTGTCCGTCGGTGAACGGGGAGCGCGCGAATTGTGTGAGAGCCAAACCTCGGAGGGGCGTAGCTCAACTGGCAGAGCAGCGGTCTCCAAAACCGCAGGTTGCAGGTTCGAGTCCTGTCGCCCCTGCTGAACTGAATACGACCGGATCGTGGACACTGGATGGTGGACACACAACGACAGACGAGCGGAGGGCACGCGGTGAGCGACGACGAGCGCAAGACCGACGACGCCGCCAGCGACGGCGACGACGCCACGACAGGTGGCGGTCGGACCGCGGTCGCGACCCGGCCGCTGCGTCCCACCGGCAAGCGGTCCCGGCAGATCACCGAACCCGTCGAGGCTCCGCCGATCGAGAAGGTCGAGGACACCAAGGACCGGCGCAAGAAGAAGGCCAAGAAAACCGGATCGGAAAAGCGCCGATTCAACCCGTTGGCGTTCGTGTGGACCTACCTGAAGCAGGTCGTCGCCGAGCTGCGCAAGGTGATCTGGCCGAACCGCAAGCAGATGGTCACTTACACCTCCGTGGTGCTGGCCTTTCTGATCTTCATGGTTGCGCTGATCTTCGTTGTCGATGTCGGGTTCGCAGCAGTCGTGCGCGGCGTATTCGCAGGCGACTGGTCGTTCAGATTCAAGTAGGGAAGGACAAGGACCGTGACAACCCCTGACGGCGTCGAGGGCTTCTCCGACGAGCAGCCGTCCGCCGATCTGCCCGCGGGTCTCTCCGTGGATGTCGCCGATGAGCGCTTGCGCGAAGAGCAACAAGGCGCCGATGAGCGCTTGCGCGAAGAGCAACAAGACAGTGGAAGCCCCGAGTCTCCCGGCGAGGATTTGGACCCCGCCGAAGCGCTGAAGGCGGATCTGCGCACGAAGCCCGGAGAGTGGTACGTCATCCACAGCTACGCCGGGTACGAGAACAAGGTGAAGGCCAACCTCGAGACGCGCGTGCAGAACCTCGACGTCGGCGACTACATCTTCCAGGTCGAGGTGCCCACCGAAGAGGTCACCGAAATTAAGAATGGCCAGCGAAAGCAGGTCAACCGCAAGGTTCTGCCCGGCTACATCCTGGTCCGAATGGACCTCACCGACGATTCATGGTCGGCGGTGCGCAACACGCCCGGGGTCACCGGGTTCGTCGGCGCCACGTCGCGCCCGTCGTCGTTGACCCTCGATGACGTGGTGAAGTTTCTGCTGCCGCAGGGCGCCGCAAAGAAGACCACGAAGGCCGCGACGGCCGGCGCCGCTGCCGAGACCGGCGGACTTGAAAGAACCCCGGTCGAGGTTGACTTCGAGGTCGGCGAATCCGTCACCGTGATGGACGGCCCGTTCGCGACGCTGCCCGCATCGATCAGCGAGGTCAACGCCGAACAACAGAAGCTAAAAGTGCTGGTGTCCATCTTCGGCCGCGAAACACCTGTAGAGCTGACCTTCACTCAGGTCGCGAAGATCTAACAGCGATTTC
Organism: uncultured Actinomycetota bacterium; assembly: GCA_963801365.1. Classification (GTDB taxonomy): domain Bacteria; phylum Actinomycetota; class Actinomycetes; order Mycobacteriales; family Mycobacteriaceae; genus Mycobacterium. The sequence goes on from CAWDEZ010000002.1 coordinate 41,572, forward strand.
GGCGCGCAAATCTACGCTCAGCGCACGAAAGCGCGCCGAAATCGCGAAGAAAAGGAGAGAACATGGCACCGAGAAAAAGGGTCGCCGGGCTGATCAAGCTGCAGATCCAGGCCGGCCAGGCCAACCCTGCGCCGCCGGTGGGTCCGGCGCTCGGCCAGCACGGCGTCAACATCATGGAGTTCTGCAAGGCCTACAACGCCGCGACCGAGTCGCAGCGCGGCAACGTCGTGCCGGTGGAGATCACGGTCTACGAGGACCGCAGCTTCGACTTCAAGCTGAAGACGCCGCCTGCGGCGAAGCTGTTGCTCAAGGCCGCCCGTGTCGACAAGGGTTCCCCTGAGCCGCACCGCAACAAGGTCGCGAAGGTGTCGTGGGACCAGGTCCGTGAGATAGCCGAGACCAAGAAAGAAGACCTCAACGCCAACGACATCGACGCCGCTGCCAAGATCATCGCCGGCACCGCCCGGTCGATGGGCATCACCGTGGAATAACGGAGCGTAGCTTTCTTAAGTATTCGTGGGAGGGCCAGCTTCGGCCCGGCAGCACCACAACCAACGAGTGATTGGAATCGAATGAGCAAGAAGAGCAAGGCATATCAGGCCGCCGCCGAAAAGGTGAATCGCAGTCAGCTGTACTCGCCGATGTCGGCAGTGAAATTGGCGAAGGAAACGTCGTCGAAGAACCAGGACGCCACCGTCGAGGTTGCGATCCGGCTTGGTGTCGACCCGCGTAAGGCCGACCAGATGGTGCGCGGCACCGTGAACCTGCCCAACGGAACGGGCAAGACCGCCCGAGTCGCGGTATTCGCGGTGGGCGACAAGGCTTCCGAAGCGGAGGCCGCCGGTGCCGACATCGTGGGCAGCGACGATCTGATCGAGCGCATCCAGGGCGGGTTCTTGGACTTCGACGCCGCGATCGCCACGCCTGACCAGATGGCAAAGGTGGGTCGCGTCGCCCGCATCCTCGGCCCACGCGGGTTGATGCCGAACCCGAAGACGGGCACCGTCACCCCCGATATCGCCAAGGCCGTCACCGACATCAAGGGCGGCAAGATCAATTTCCGCGTCGACAAGCAGGCCAACCTGCATATGGTGATCGGCAAGGCGTCGTTCGACGAGAGCAAGTTGGTCGAGAACTACGGTGCCGCGATCGACGAAGTGCTGCGGGCCAAGCCGACCGCATCGAAGGGCCGCTATCTGAAGAAGATCACAGTGTCGACCACCACCGGCCCGGGCATTCCGGTGGACCCGTCGGTAACGCGCAACTTCGCGGAGGCGTAGGTGAAACCGGAGCCGACCATCATCACCGAGGCGTAGCACTTCTGTTCGTCGAAAGTCGACTTATTGCACGTTTTTCCGCAAATCCGGTGCAATAATTCTACGTTCGGCGTAGATCGGAGGTCATCATGGGTGGCTTCGGGGTGTTGGGCCTGTGGCTGACGCTGGCCGTGACGATCATCGGGGCGATAGCGGTCGCGCTCGGTTTCCTGTGGCTGTCGAAACGCATGCTTGGGGAGGACATCGGCCCGACGCACAATCCGTCGTTGTCGCCGTTCCTTACTGTCGTCGGTCTGGTCTTCGGAGCTCTGCTCGGGTTCACCGTGGTCGTTGCGTGGGAACAGTTTTCCTCGGCCGATGCCAACGTCGCCCATGAGGCGTCGACCCTCACGACGATGTACCGGCAGACCGTCGCGATGCCGGATCCCCAGCGGACCCAGCTGCGGCAGCAGCTTCGCAAGTACGCCACGGCGGTATCGGGCCCGGAATGGTCTGCTCAAGAAACCGGCGGTGGCACGAGCGACACGGCAAGAGCCGCCATCACCGAGATGTATCGCCTCTTCGGCGATCGGCCCGCCAGCGTGTCGAGTCCAGTCGATGGAGAGTTTCTCGGTCAGCTGACCGTATTGACGACCGACAGAGATCAGCGTGTCCTGGACCAAGAACCTCGAATTCCGACCCTGTTGTGGGCCGGCCTCATCTTCGGTGGCGTACTGCTGATTGCGATCGCGGGTTTCGTCAATTTCAGCAGCCGACGTGGTCACGTGGCCCTGGCGAGCGGGGTCGCCGTGCTGCTGGGCTTGCTCCTGTTCGTCGTCTATTGGCTCGACCATCCATTTGGAACGGAAATCGGCGTCACGCCGGCACCGTTCCATCACGCCGTTGAGGTGTTCGACGTCATGGACCGCGGGATGTAGTCAGAGCGACTTGGCGAAGCCGCTGACATCGCGCATGGTGGCGGCGTAGACCTCGGGCATCGCGCCGGCCAACAGGATGTCGCCGCCGTGGCAGGTACCGGCGACCATCCGGCCGATCGCTGGCACCCCGGCTGCCAGTAGGCGGCGGTAGTAGTCCAATCCCTCGTCGCGCAGCGGGTCGAGCTCGTTGACCGAGATGACTTGGGGCGGCGAACCGGTCAAGTCGTCGAGTGTGGCCACGCCCGCCCAACACGTGGGGTCATCCGAGTGGGCATACTCGGGGTCGTAGAGCGACGCCGATATCGCGCACTGTGCGCAGTTGATGAAGTAGCCGTCGTTTTCTCTCAACGACGGGAATTCGTCGGGTATTTCGACCCATCGGTTGGAGATGTAGGGACACTGCGCGTACGCGCCGGCGATCTCGTTCAGCCAGCCTTCGCGTTTCGCCTTGTGTACGACGGTCAGCGTCAGATTGCCGCCGCCGGATTCGCCGGAGACGATCAGGTGAGTAATGCCGAGCTGGTCGCGGTTCGCGAACACCCAGCGGACCGCGGCGGCACAGTCGTTCAGCCCGGCCGGATAGGGGTGAATGCCCAGCTTGCCCGCGGAGTTGCGAAATTCCACGCCGACCACGACAAGCCCAGTGGCAGCAAGGTATTCGCGTCCGCGCAGGTACGTCGTGCCGGCCGCGCTGAGGATCGCCATGCCGCCGCCGTGCAGATGCACGACGCACGGCAGTGCGGCATCGGTGTCGGTGGGCCGGCTGACATAGAGGGTGACGTCCTGGCCGTCGCCGCCGGGGATGGTGACCGTCGTGGTGCTCACCCCGTCGACGATCGGAAACTCCTGGCCCAACGGTTCGAAGACGGCGGCCATGATCTCTTCGGTCTTGGCGGTGAACGCGAGCCGATCGTCGAGGGGAGAGTCGTGGGTCACCGGCAGTTCGGGCACATTGGCGTCAATGCCGAACGGCGCGAACGCCGCGACCATGCGGGGATCGGAGCGGGGATCTGTCCCCAGGCTGCAGGCGGGATCAGCGAGACGACCTTCGGGCATGGCCTCCATGCTAAACGGGGCGTCAGCCGCCGCATTCGGCGATGCGCCGCCGCAGAAACGCCTTCGCCGGCTCCGAGCCGGTCATCGCCAGCGCCTTCCGATACCACGGCAGCGCCTCGTCCCCCCGCCCGACGCGGCGCAGCAGGTCTGCCCTGACCGACGCGACCAGGCTGGAGCGCGCCAGCCGGGGATCGTCGGCGACGCGGTCAAGCGCCTCCAGGCCGGCCGCATATCCGTCTCGAAAGCCAACCGCCACGGCACGATTCGCCTGCACCAGCGGTGAATCGTTGACCGCCAGCAGCCGGTCGTATGCGGCGCAGATGCCCGCCCAATCGGTGGCCTCGAACGTCGGCGCGGTGGCATGCAACGCCGCGATCACCGCCTGCGGCAGATACAGACCTGTCGAGCCGGCCGCCTGACGCAACCGCCGCAGACCCCGCGCGATCACCACCGCATCCCAGCGGCTGCGATCCTGCTCGTCCAGCGGCACCAGCGCGCCATAGTTGTCCACTCGGGTGAGCCGACGTGCGTCGTGCAGCATCACCAACGCACACAGTGCGTGCGTCTCCGGCTCGTCGGGCATCAGCGACGCGAGTTCACCCGCCAGCCGCACCCCCTCGGTGCACAGTTCGTCGCGGATCGCTGACGGCCCCGCCGTGGACCAGTAGCCCTCGGTGAACACCGAGTAGATGCAGCCGAGCACATGCGGGGTGCGCTCCGGCAGCAGCTCGGCCGACGGCACCTTCAACGGGATGCGGGCGTGCCGAATCTTGCTCTTGGCGCGGGTGATTCGCTGCCCCACCGCCGCATCGGTCTGCAGCAGTGCGCGGGCGATCTCTGCGACGGTCAGGCCCGAGACCAGCCGCAGGGTCAGCGCGAGCTGTGACGATCGGTCCAACGCGGGATGCGCGCAGGTGAACATCATTCGCAGCTCGTCGTCGCGGACCGGGTGCGGGTCGGCCCTGTCGGTCCGTGCCCGGATATCATCGACCACCGCCGCCAATTCCCTTCCGGGGCGCAGAGATTCGCGACGCAGCCGGTCGCGGGCACGGTTGCGCGCGACCGTCATCACCCACGCGCCCGGGTTGTCGGGCACGCCGTCGCGAGGCCACGCTCGCAGCGCCTCGGTGAACGCTTCCTGGACGGCGTCTTCTGCGACCGTGAGATCCCCCGACCAGCGCGCGAGTGCCGCGACGGCCGGACCCCATTCGCGCCGAAAGACGCCGTCCAGCTCGCTCAACGACTTACAGCCCCGCGACGCCCATCAGCCGGCGCAGCTCGACCGTCGTCGCCGGAATCATCGAGGCCAGCTTCACCGCCTCCTCGCGGTCGGCCGCGGCCAGCACATAGAAGCCGTTGGCCACCTCGGTGCCCTCAATGAACGGGCCGTCGGTGAGCAACACCTCGTCGTCGCGCACCCGCACCGTCGTAGCAGTCGACGGCGGGTGCAGCGCCGCGCCGCCAACGATGTGTTCGCCTGCGGCCGAACCGAATTCGCCGTGCTTCTTGACGCCTTCGTCCCACTCTGGCGTGCCCGGCTCGACCGTCGTCCCAGGCGGCTCCAACAGCAGCGCCAGCCAGTGCTCGCCGGTCAGCTTGGTGGCCGGCTCGAACTGCATCAGCATCGGCCACACCTCGATCGCACCCTTGCGTGCGTGCGGGATTTGACGCGCCAGCGCCAGCGCGGCGTCGAGGTCGTCGGCGTCGAACACGTAGAAGCCCCCCGCGATCTCCGCGCTCTCCGGGAACGGGCCGTCGGTGACGACGGGAGCGTCGGGACCACCCTTGATCCGGGCGCCGGCCACGACAGGAGTCAGCGCGTCGCCGGCCCTGATCGACGAGCGTTCCCGGGTATGAAAGTCGTTGTACGCCGTCATCTCGGCTTCCAACGCCGCCGGATCCCCGCGCTCCTCGGGCGCGTCGGACGGCGAGAGCAAGAGAGCAAAATACTGCATGGCGGTCACCTCTTCGGGTAGCGAGCGGAACCCTGCGTTCCACTCTCTACCTGTTCGACGAACGGCGCTGCCCCAATCCGACAGCCGAGCAGAACTAGGCCGCGGCGCCCGGCTTCAAGTAGGTCACCAAGCTGACGTCGATGCTCTCGTCGATGAAGTAGTACTGGCAGCCCTTGAGGTACTTCATGTACCGGTGGTAGTTCTCTTCGTCGGTCGCCGCGATGGCTGCGTCCTTGTTGCGCTCCAGCGCGTCGGCCCACAGCCCGAGTGTCTTGACGTAATGCGTCCGCAGCGACTTGGCCTCGGGCACCACGAATCCGGCCTTCTCGCCGTGATCGATCATCATCTGGGTGGTCGGCACGCGGCCACCCGGGAAGATCTCGGTGATCATGAACTTGATGAACCGGGCCAGCTCAAACGTCAGCTTCTTGCCCTGTGCGGCCAAGTCGAACGGGTGGTAGCCGACGCTGCTCTGGATTGTCATCCGGCCGTCGTCGGGCAGGATGTCGAAGCAGTTCTTGAAGAAGTCGTCGTAGCGCTCGAAGCCGAAGTGCTCGAACGCCTCGATCGACACGATCCGGTCGACGGGCTCATGGAACTGCTCCCAGCCTTCCAGTCGCACCTCGTGCTTGCGGTCGCTGCCGAGCTTGTCCAGCAATTGTGTGCAGTAGGCCTGCTGATTCTTGGACAGCGTCAGGCCGATGACGTCGACGTCGTACTTCTCGATCGCCCGCTGCATCGACAGCCCCCAGCCGCAGCCGATGTCGAGAAGCGTCATGCCGGGCTTGAGGTCCAGCTTGTCGAGGTTCAGGTCGACGTCGGCGATCTGCGCCTCTTCGAGCGTGACGTTCGGGCCGGTGAAGTACGCGCAGCTGTACTTGCGCGTCGGGTCCTGAAACAGGCCGAAGAAGTCGTCGGACAGGTCGTAGTGGGCCTGGATGTCTTCGAAGTGCGGCCGCATGTCTTTGTCTTCGCCGCTCCTCGCGTCCGCAGAAGCCGTGTTGGCCGTCTTGTCAGCCATGCTGGTCCTCTCTACATCTCCATGGTGAATTGGTTGACGTCGATGTTGCCGCCGCGAAACGCGTTCGCACAGCCGGTGAGGTAGCGCATGTAACGCTCGCAGACCTCGTCGGACTGAACGGCGATCGCCTCATTCTTGTTGGACTCCAATGCTTCTGCCCACGTGTCGAGTGTCCTCGCATAGTGCTGCTGCAGTGACTGCGTGCGCGTGACCGTGAAGCCCGCCTCCGTGGAACGCTCTTTGACCATCTCGATCGTCGGCAACTGCCCGCCCGGAAAGATCTCGGCCATGATGAACTTGATGAAACGGGCAAGTTCCATGGTCAGGGGTACGCCGCGATCGAGCGCCTGCTTCATGGTGAGCGACGTGATCGTGTGAAGCATCATCACGCCGTCGTCGGGCAACAGTTCCCGGGCGGTGGTGAAGAAGTTGTCATATCGGTCGTAACCGAAGTGTTCGAACGCCCCGATCGACACGATCCGGTCGACTGGTTCGTCGAACTGCTCCCAGCCTTGCAGCAGCACCCTTTTCGAGCGGTTGCTGTCAGATCGCGCGAACAGTTTCTCGACGTGCGCCTGCTGGTTCTGCGACAGCGTCAGGCCGACGACGTTGACGTCGTACTTTTCGACAGCGCGCATCATCGTTGCGCCCCAGCCGCAGCCGACGTCGAGCAGCGTCATGCCAGGTTCTAGGCGCAGCTTGCCGAGCGACAAGTCGATCTTGGCGATCTGCGCTTCCTCCAGTGTCATGTCGTCGCGCGCGAAGAACGCGCAACTGTACGTCTGCGTGGGATCGAGGAACAGCCGGAAGAAATCGTCGGACAGGTCGTAGTGCGACTGGACGTCCTCGAAATGCGGTTTCAGGGAGTTGCGCGGAGCTTGCGCCATGTGTTACGCATTGCCTTTCTGGCTTCCTGGGGTCCGAAACTCGGTCCCGACGACGCGGCAGGCGCCGACGCGTCCGAGCGGAAATGGTAGCCGATCACCGCATGACCTCCGAATCACGCGGCCGAGCCGCCTGTCGCGAAGTTGGTCTTCAGTTCGCCGACGATGTCGTCCCACAGCTCCTCGGGCAGGTCGTGACCCATGCCGTCGAACAGCACCAGCCGGGCCCCGCGGATGGCTCTGGCCACCGCCCAGCCGCCGAACGGACGCATCAGCTTGTCGGCCTTGCCGTGGATGATGATGGTCGGCGCGTCGATCCGACGGTCGTAGCGCAGCAGGCTGCCGGTGCCCAGGACCGCGTTGAAATGCCTGGCGAAGCCCGCCGGATAGTACGAGCGGTCGTAGCCCTCGATCGCTTCGGCGCGGATTGTCTCCTCCGACTTCGGATAACCGGGGCTTCCGATGATCTTGCTGACTCTGATCGCGTTCTCGATGATCGCCTCGCGCGACGAGTCCTTGGGCTTTTGAAGGAGTGCTTTCAACTGGCGCGGTCCCGGCGGCGGCAACAGCGGCTGATTGTTGCTGGAGAAGATGACCGCGAGGCTGCTTGTGCGCTGCTTGTGCGCTGCGGCGAAGATCTGCGCGATCATGCCGCCCATCGATGCGCCGACGACGTGCGCCTTGTCGACGTCGAGGTGGTCCAGCAGCGCCGCGGCGTCGTCGGCCATGTCTTCGAGCGTGTAGACGGCCGGGCTGCGTACGCCGAGGAACGACCGCACCATATTCGGCGCCCACGACCCACGCGCACGTCGACCCCGCAGCTTGGTGGACAGTCCGACGTCGCGGTTGTCGTATCGGATGACGCGCAAACCCTGGTCGACGAGCTTCTCGCAAAAACCCTTGCGCCACAGCAGAAGTTGCGAGCCAAGACCCATGATCAGCAGCACGGCGGGGTCGTTCGGATCGCCCATGTCCTCGTAGTGAATGTCGACTTCACCCGATCGGGCTGTGCCCGTCCTGGTCTGCACTACGCCTCGACTTCTTCTGTTTCATGCTCTTCGCGCGAGCGCCCATCGACGAGTTCGCGGCTGACCTCCACCATGAAGTTCGCGAAGTAGCCGGTGAGCTCTGGATCAGACATCATCTGCCACTTGGGCGCCAGCAGCTTCATGTAGCGCTCGACGTAGAGGAACTGCTTGCCGATGAGCACCAGCTCGCGGGGCAGCTTGACGTCGTACGCGTCGGCCAGCGCCGAGAGCTGCTTGCCGATCTCGGCATAGCTCAAGTCGCCCAGCGACTTCATGGTCAGCGGTTGGGCGAACTTTTCCAGATCCTTCGCTGCCTGCGCCTCGGGCTTGACGGTGCCGACCGCGCCCATCAGCACGACGATCTTGCCGGCCGCGGCATGGTCCTTTTTCACCAGCAGCGCGTACACCAACTCGCGCAATAGCCAGCGGGTGCGCGGGTCGATGCGGCCCATGATCCCGAAGTCGAAGAACACGATCTTGCCGTCGGGGTCGACGTACAGGTTGCCCGCGTGCAGGTCGCCGTGGAAGAGGCCGTGCCGCAAGCCGCCCTCGAAGACGCTGAACAGCAGCGCCTTGACCAGTTCTGTGCCGTCGAAGCCGGCCTTGCGGATGGCCGGTGCGTCGTCGATGCGGATGCCGTGTACCCGCTCCATCGTCAGCACGCGGCTGCTCGTGTGATCCCAGTACACCTGCGGCACCCGGATGTTCTTGCCGAGCGGCGAGGCGTGCATATGCGCGACCCAGGCGTCCATCGACTGCGCCTCCAGGCGAAAGTCGAGTTCCTCGGCGAGGTTGTCGGCGAAGTCCGCGACGACGTCCTGCGCGGAGAGGCGTCGACCCAGCTTGGCCAGCTCGACGACCTGAGCGCCTCGCTTGAGGATCTGCAGATCGGCGGCGACGCGGCGACGGATGCCGGGGCGCTGGATCTTGACGACGACGTCCTCGCCGCTGTGCAGCGTCGCGTAGTGCACCTGCGCGATCGATGCGGACGCGAAGGGCTGGTCATCCCATTCTTTGAAGAGCGTTGCCGGGTCCTCACCGAGTTCCTCGACGAAGAGTTTGTGCACCTCGTCGGGATCGGCCGGCGGCACAGCGTCGAGCAGGCTGCGGAATTCTCTGGACAGCGGCTCGCCGAACGCGCCGGGGCTGGACGCGATGATCTGACCGAATTTGACGTAGGTCGGTCCGAGGTCGGCGAAAACATGCGGCACCTCGGTGACGACTTTCTGCTGCCAGCGCCCCTTGGCGAACAGGGTCTGGGCCACCCGGCCAGCGGCTCTGGTTACGTGCCAGCCGGTCGCGCCGATACGGGCGGCCTCGGTGAAAAGCGGCACACTGTCGAGCTTGGCAACCTCGCGGTGCTTGGTAGAGCTCATAGAGGCAGTGTGCCAAACCTTCTTAGGGTTCTGATAATCTGCGGGCTCACCGCTCACCCCGTCCATCATGCGCTCCATCGAGCCGTGGATCACATAGGCGCTCCACAGTGGTTTCGCTTCCCGATCGCTAAGTTGCCGGCTTCCACGGCTTGAGCCAGTCCGTTTCCGGCCAGCCCTCGATCCCGGCCACCAGTTCGTACATCGTGGCGCCGTCGATGGATTCGCGAATGACGTCGGCCTGGCCTGAGTGCCGTGCCAGCTCGTTGATCAGATGGTGGATGACCCAGCGCACGGACCAGTGGTGCACATCCTTCGGGAACCACGGCGCGTCCGTCGGCACCGGAACCGGGGCGTCCAGATCGGCGGCATCCAGCAGCCGCAGCGTCTCTGCGTTCTGCGCGGCGAGCGTGTCCAGCACCTGTTCGAGCGTTTGGTCGTCGCGCATCACGAACTCGTCTTGGAATTCGGCCATCCGTTCCTCGAAAGACCGCGAGTCGGGCAGCGGCGCGTCCGGCGCCGCCGCGACCCGCTGCATCCAGGTGCGTTGGACGCCGCTCGCGTGCTTGATCACGCCACCGATCGACATCGCGCTGGCCGATGGCTTCAACCGCGCCTGCTCGTCAGTCAGGCCATAGGCGATGGCAAAGTATGCGCTCTGGTGGTAGGACACGAACTCGCGCAGCGCGTCGCGTTCGTTGGTCACAGGCGAGGCCAATGCGGGCATGTGGTGCTTTCCTTTCTTGCTGTGAGTGGACGTGCCGTCGGTGCGGCCGTCGTCAGGACGTGATGCCCAGGCGGTCCGTCAGGACCAGGAACGCCGCCGCGAAGTCGTTATCTGCGGTGTCGGCCCGCACCCGGTCCCAGTCGACACGCTCGCGGACCGCGCGCACCCCGGGTAGCAGCGCCGCGAAGTCGCAGAGATGCTCATTGAGGGAGCACAACTTCTCGGTGATCACATCGGTCGGCGACAGCACCGGCATCACGATCGCCAGTACTTCACAAACGTCTGCCGAGCGGATCGTTTCCTTGTCCACCGGCACGCCGTTGAGCCGGTGCAACACGTCGATCACGAAGTCGTCCCCGACACATGCCTTGAACAGCCAGTCTTCCGGCGTCCGCTCGATACGGAAGCCGGCATCTTGCAGTGCCGCCACCGCCGCCTCGACATCCGCCTCGGATACCACGAAGTCCACATCGTGCACCGGCTCCGGGCCGCCGTAGACCCACAGCGCGTAACTGCCCGCCAAGGCGAATTCGGGACCGGTAGCCTTCAGCGCCGACGCCGCGCGCTTCAGCGCGCTGCGCAGGGCGTCATTGCGGTCGGGCATGTCTCTTCCAGTGTGATGATCGGCGGTGCGTTGGGTAGGTACTACCCATGCGGCTGGCCACCTTCAACATCCTGCACGGGCGCAGCGTTCATGACGGCAGCGTCGAACTGGACCGGCTGATCAACAGCGTCCGGGAGCTGGACGCCGACGTGCTGGCGCTGCAAGAGGTCGATTGTGATCAGGCGCGGTCCGGGATGGCGGATTTGACCGCAGTCGCGGCCGAGGCGATGCGTGCGGTCAGTCACCGGTTCGTTGCGGCGATCTCCGGGACTCCCGGCGCGACGTGGATGGCCGCGACCGGTGACGAGCAGCCAGGCACCACGGCTTACGGTATTGCGCTGCTGTCGCGCTTTCCCGCCGAGAGCTGGCAGGTGGTGCGACTGCCGCGGGTTCCGGTGAAGTTCCCGATGTATCTGCCGGGACTCAATCGGGTGGTGATCATCGACGAAGAACCACGCGCGGCGGTGATCGCGCGGCTAAACACGCCCTCCGGCCGATATACCGTTGCGAACACCCACTTATCGTTCGTGCCGGGATGGAACCGCGCGCAACTGCGGCGGCTGATCCGTGACCTGCGGGGCTTCGACCAGCCGCGTGTGCTGATGGGTGACCTCAACATGGCGGCGCCCGCGCCCACTCGCTGGACCGGGCTCCGGTCACTCGCCCAGGCGGCGACTTTCCCGGCCGAGGCGCCGGAGCGTCAGCTCGACCACATCCTGACCGACGACGTCACCCTGCGCGTCGACAGCTGTTCCGCGCCGCGGATGTCGATCTCGGACCATCGGGCGCTCGTTGCCGACGTTTCCCGGCCCTGACCCCGTAGCCTTTGGGCGTGCACGTCATCTCCACGGAGTCGACGGAGCTTTTCACGGGACCGCCTGATGCGCCACGGCAGCTGGTGCGGGTGAGCTTCCGTGGGCGCGTCGAGGCGGTGCGCGTGGAGGGCGACGGTCTGACGACGGTGGGGGAGCCGCGATACTCGGACGGCGTCGCGGAGGTGCCCGTCGAGGTCGTCGGCCCCCTACCGGGCGAGCAGCGCGACGCGCGGGTGATCATCGGCGGGACAAGGACGCCCTTCCGGTTCGTCGTCGCCGAACCGGGTTGGACGATGTTCATGATCAGCCACTTCCACTACGACCCGGTGTGGTGGAACACCCAGGCTGGCTATACCTGCATCTGGACCGCAGACCCGCCTGACCGCAATATGCACGGGTTCGGCTTGGTGCGTGCGCACTTGGAGATGGCCCGCCGCGAGCCGGAGTACAGGTTCGTGCTGGCCGAGGTCGACTACCTCAAGCCGTATTGGGACACCTATCCGGAGGATCGGGCGGACCTGCGGCGGATGATCGCCGACGGTCGCGTCGAAATCATGGGCGGGGCGTACAACGAGCCGAACACCAACCTCACCAGCGCCGAGACCACGATCCGAAACTTCGTGCACGGCATGGGTTTTCAGCGCGATGTGCTCGGAGCCAACCCTGCCACTGCATGGCAGCTGGACGTCTTCGGGCACGACCCGCAGTTCCCGGGCATGGCCGCCGACGCCGGACTGACCTCAAGTTCGTGGGCCCGTGGGCCGCACCACCAGTGGGGACCGATTTCCAGTGCCGGCGACCCGCGCCGCATGCAGTTCGCCAGCGAGTTCGAGTGGATCGCCCCGTCGGGACATGGTCTGCTCACCCACTACATGCCCGCGCACTACGGGGCGGGGTGGTCTCTCGATTCGGCGCCCACCCTCCAGGAGGCCGAAGCGGCCGCTTTTCAGTTGTTCACAACCCTGAAAACCGTTGCGCTGACCCGCAATGTACTGCTGCCGGTCGGCACCGACTACACGCCGCCGAACAAGTGGGTGACCGAGATCCATCGGGACTGGAACGCGCGGTACACCTGGCCGAAGTTCGTCTGCGCGCTGCCGCGCGAGTTCTTCGCCGCGGTGCGGGCCGAACTCGACGAACGCGGTGCGGCGCCGTCCCCGCAGACCCGCGACATGAATCCGATCTACACCGGCAAGGACGTGTCGTACATCGACACCAAACAGGCCAACCGGGCGGCAGAGGACGCGGTGCTCGACGCCGAGCGGTTCGCGGTCTTCGCCGGCCTGCTCGGCGGCGCGACCTACCCGCACGCCGCGCTCGCGAAAGCCTGGGTGCAGCTGGCGTACGGCGCCCACCACGACGGCATCACCGGCTCGGAATCCGACCAGGTGTACCTCGACCTGTTGACCAGCTGGCGCGATGCGTGGCAGCTCGGTGTGACGGCCCGCGACAATGCGCTGACCCTGCTGTCCAGCGTAGTCGGCGGGTCAGTCGTGGTGTGGAACCCATTGGCGCACAACCGGACCGACATCGTCACCGCGCGAGTGCCGTCGCCGCTGGGTGCGGGAGTTCGGGTGTTCGACACCGACGGTGTCGAAGTGCCCGCTCTTGTCGAGCACGACGGGCACTCGGTGAGCTGGCTGGCGCGTGACGTGCCCTCGCTGGGCTGGCGGTCATACCGGTTGCGGGCCGGCGATACCGTGACCGGCTGGATGCCCTTGTCCGGCAATGAGATTGCGAACGAGCATTACCGGTTGGCTGTCGACCCCGAGCGCGGCGGCACGGTGTCGTCGCTCGTCGAGCTCGGTACCGGACGCGAGCTGATCGCCGACGGCCGAACGGGCAACGAGCTGGCCCTCTACGAGGAATATCCGGCGCACCCGCGGTCCGGAGAAGGCCCCTGGCATCTGGTGCCCAAGGGACCGGTGATCGACTCGTCGGCCATTCCGGCGGAGTCGGTGCAGGCCCACCGCGGGCCGCTAGGGCAGCGGGTGGTGGTGCGCGGCCGGATCGGTGAACTTCTGCGCTACACCCAGATAGTGACGCTGTGGGACGGCGTCGCCCGGGTCGACTGCCGGACGGTGGTTGATGAGTTCTGCGGTGCCGACCGGTTATTGCGGCTGCGATGGCCGTGCCCGGTGCCGGGCGCGCTGCCGGTGAGCGAGGTTGGCGACGCGGTGATCGGTCGGGGTTTCGGGTTGCTGCACGATCGCGCCGCAGACTCGGCCGTCGATGCCGCGCAACATCCGTGGACGCTCGACAACCCTGCTTACGGCTGGTTTGGATTGTCGTCGGCTGCCCGGATCAGAGTCGGAGACCGCGGAGTTCGTGCGCTGTCGGTGGCCGAGGTCGTCGCGCCGACGCAGAATGACGCCGGATCAGCTCGCGATTTGATGGTTGCGCTGGCCCGCGCCGGTGTCACGGCCACCTGCACCAGCGCCGAAGGGTCGCGGTACGGCGCCCTCGACGTCGACTCCAACCTGCCGGACATGCGGATTGCGCTCGGCGGTCCCGACCAAAACACCTTCACCGCTGAGGTTTTCGCTGCGGCCGACCCGCTTTATGCCGACGAGCTCAAGACGCAGCTGTACGCCACGGGTGCCGCTCGTGTGCTGGTGCCGGCCGCCACCCCGCTTGCTCGCGAGTGGGTGCCCGACGCCGACCTGCGCGGCATCCGGACCCTGCCGGTGCTGGTGATCGCGGCACCGCGGTTGATGGACGCTGTCGCCGCGATCGTCGACGATCTCGCCGATGCCGAGATTACGGTGACACAAGACGTTCCGGTCGACCTTGAGGCGTTCGAGGCGCGGACGGTCGCGTTGCTCAACCGCGGCATACCAGGCTTCGCGGTCGAAACTGATGGCACACTGCACATGTCGCTGATGCGGTCGTGCACGGGCTGGCCGTCGGGGATATGGATCGATCCACCGCGGCGCACTGCCCCCGACGGCTCCAACTTCCAGTTGCAGCACTGGACCCACACGTTCGACTATGCGCTGGTGTCCGGCGACGGCGATTGGCGGCGCGCAGGTCTGCCCGCGCGCAGCGCCGAGTTTTCCCGCCCGCTGCACGCGACGCCGGGCGGGGGCGAAACTGGCGGTGGGCTGCCGGGTTTCGGTTCGCTCTTTGAAGTCGAGCCCCCCGATGCCGTTCATCTCGCTGCGCTCAAGGCTGCCGGCAATCCGCTGGCCAGCGGCAGCGGCCGGCACGTGAACCCCTCCGCGGGGGTGGCGGTGCGGCTGGTCGAGACGTGCGGAGTGGCCACCAGAGAGGTCACGTTGCGGTCGGGGCTGCGGCGAATCGCATCGGCCTCGCGCGTGGACCTTCTCGAAGAGCCGCGGCTGCAGAGCGTGGCGACGGACGGCATTTCACTGCACGGCTTCGAGATCGCAACTGTGCTGATGCGGCTGAATCAGCCCAAGGTGCTGGACGCCGACCACACGTTGCTGGCTCCGGAAACCGAAGCAGCGCAACCGCTATACGCCAGATACTGGCTGCACAACCGTGGCCCGGCGCCGTTGGGCGGCCTGCCGGCTGTCGCACACCTGCACCCGCAGAATATCAGTGCTGACCCGAATTCTGTTGTGCTGCTACGGCTTACCGCATGCAGCGATTGCACGGACGCGGCGCTTCATGGCCGCGTGCGGGTGGTCTGTCCCGACGGCTGGGCGGCGAGCCCGCGCCGGTTACCGTTCGTGCTGCCGCCGGGTGAGCATCTCGAGACCGACATTGAGGTCATGGTGCCGGCGGACGCGCCGCCCGGGCTGTACCCGGTGCGGGCCGAGCTGGCGGTCACCGGCAGCGACGCCGAATCCGTACCCGTCGCGTGGCGGCAGGTGGTGGAGGACGTCTGCATCGTGTCCGTCGGCGATCCGGCCAAAGGCAGTGTGCTGCGCCTGATCAGCGGACCCGCGCCGGTGGACGTCGCCGCCGGCGGCTCGGAGCGGCTCGCGGTGACCGTCGGCACCGACGCCCGTGCCGACCTGGCCGTCGAGGCGCACCTGATCAGCCCGTGGGGAACGTGGGAGTGGATCGGCCCGGCGGCTCTGGGTGCGAACCTGCCCGCCGGGGGCAGCGTGCGGCTCGAGTTCGACGTCGCCCCGCCGCCATGTGTTGGGGCCGGGGAGTGGTGGGCCCTGGTTCGCGTCGGCTGCGCGGGCCGCCTCGTGTATTCGCCCGCCGTGAAAGTGACGGTTCGGTGAACGGGGTGGCGGCCATGGTCGGTGGCAGGCCGATCCGCGTCGAGGAGGTGGACGCTCGCGAGGCCGCGCTGCGTGCCGGCCCGACCGCGTCCAGGCTGCCGCGGGCAGGCACCAGCGAAGGCCGCCAACTGCGCCGCTGGCTGACGCAGGTGCTGGCGGCCGAACGTGTCGTGGCGATCGAGGCGACCGTGTCGGGGGTGACATCCGACGATGCGCCCGCCGAGGACGAGCTACTGCCCGACGTTTCGGCGCGGCTGGAGATCGGCAGCACAGCCGCGGCCGTGCTAGCCGGTCCGCTGGCGCGGGCGCTGTTCGTGCACGTCACCGCTGAGGTCGACGTGTCGGACGAGGACGTGGCCGGCTACCACGCACGGAACCCGCTGCGGTTTGCCGCGCGGCCGCGCGCCGACGGCTGGCGCACCCGCGACTCG
The DNA here is from genome assembly GCA_963801365.1 of uncultured Actinomycetota bacterium. Lineage (GTDB taxonomy): Bacteria > Actinomycetota > Actinomycetes > Mycobacteriales > Mycobacteriaceae > Mycobacterium. Next base: position 57,862 of record CAWDEZ010000002.1, read on the forward strand.
GTGTCCGCACTTGACGAGGTGCGGCCGGTGATCGCCGCGCACCTCCGTGCCGCCGCCCGCCGCCGCGCGTTTCGGCTGTGGCTGGACGCGCGGCTGGCCGTGCTCGTCGAACTCTCGGTCGGCTACGAGCACCCCGGCGATCCGCGACAACCCGACAACACGCACCGGCACTGATGGCTTCGCTGCGCCTCGCCCTCGATATAGGCGCCACGAAAATCGCTGCGGGACTGGTTGATTCGGGGGGAGCGCTGGTCCATAAGACGAAACTGCCGACTCCTCGCCGCGACGCCGATGCGGTGTGGGCCGCGGTAGATCGACTGATCGTGGAGACGACGTCTGACATCTCGGTGCACGGCGTCGGGATCTCGTCGGCCGGGCCGATCCATGTTCCTGCCGGCACAGTCAGCCCGATCAACATCGCCGCCTGGCGGGACTTCCCGATCGTGGACCGCGTCACGGCGCTGCTTCCGGGCGTGCCGGTGCGGCTCGGCGGTGACGGCCTGTGTATGGCGCTCGCTGAGCACCGCCACGGCGCCGGCCGCGGTGCCCGGTTTCTGCTCGGCATGGTGGTGTCCACTGGTGTCGGCGGCGGGCTGGTGCTTGACGGCGCCCCTTACGACGGCGCAAGCGGCAACGCGGGACACGTCGGCCATGTCGTCGTCGACCTCGACGGCGAGCCCTGCTCCTGCGGAGGGCGCGGCTGCGTCGAGACCATTGCGGCCGGGCCGCGGATGGCGCGCTGGGCCCGCGCGAACGGATGGACTGCAAACCCGCAGGCCGGCGCGAAGGAACTGGCGGACGCGGCCAAGGCAGGAAACTCCCTGGCGCTCAAGGCATTCCGGCGGAGTGCTACCGCGGTTGCAGCGATGATCGCGTCGGTCGCCGCGGTGTGCGACCTGGACCTAGCCGTGATCGGCGGCGGCGTGGCGGAGGCGGGCCCGCTGCTGTTCGACCCGGTGCGCGAGGCATTGGGTACGTATGCGCGGCTGGATTTCATCCGGGGCCTGAGGGTGCTGCGCGCCGAGCTGGGCGGCGACGCGGGACTGGTCGGCGCGGCCGCGCTCGTCGACGCGTGACACCCTGGCGGCGAGGCGTGCGCGGTCGCGCCGAGGTGGTAGCCTAGGGCGGCTCCACCGAAGACCGTCGGTCACCGAGAAATCGGACGAAGGACCGGGACCTGATCCCGGCGGCCCACGCAGGAGGACGCGGCAGTTGCTGTTGCGCGCCCCGACCCTGCGTCGGGGCGTTCGTCATTTCCGGCCCGATACTGACCCAAGGAGGCATGCATGGCCAAGGCTGACAAGGCCGCCGCCGTCGCCGACATTGCCGAGCAGTTCAATCAAGCCACCGCCGCGCTGGTCACCGAGTACCGCGGGCTGACGGTGTCGAACCTGGCCCAACTGCGCCGGTCGCTCGGGCACTCCGCCACCTACTCGGTCGCCAAGAACACGCTCGTCAAGCGGGCGGCGTCCGAAGCAGGCATCGAAGGTCTCGACGAGCTGTTCGCCGGCCCGACCGCGATCGCGTTCGTCACCGGTGAGCCCGTCGACGCCGCGAAGGCGCTGAAGGCGTTCGCCAAGGACCACAAGGCGCTCGTGATCAAGGGCGGCTACATGGACGGCCACCCGTTGACGGTCGCACAGGTTGAGCGCATCGCCGATCTGGAGTCGCGCGAGGTGCTGCTGGCGAAGCTCGCAGGCGCGATGAAGGGCAACTTGACCAAGGCCGCCGGCCTGTTCAACGCCCCGGCATCACAGGTGGCACGGCTGGTCGCCGCGCTGCAAGACAAGATGGCAAGCGCTGCGGACGTGAGGAGCGATCCGAGCCAAGAAGACGCAACCCCCGAACCGGATCCTGCAGATGCGAACAGCGATCAGGAACCTGCCGAATAACCCCCAAGAAATAGGAAGGACCCACCCATGACCAAGCTGTCCACCGACGAGCTGCTCGACGCGTTCAAGGAAATGACGCTGCTGGAGCTCTCCGACTTCGTCAAGGCGTTCGAGGAGACCTTCGAGGTCACGGCCGCCGCGCCGGTCGCCATTGCCGCTGCTCCGGGCGCTGCCGCAGGCGCACCCGCCGAGGCTGCCGAGGAGCAGAGCGAGTTCGATGTGATCCTCGAGGCGGCCGGTGACAAGAAGATCGGTGTGATCAAGGTCGTCCGCGAGATCGTCTCCGGCCTGGGCCTCAAGGAGGCCAAGGACCTCGTCGACGGGGCGCCGAAGCCGCTTCTCGAGAAGGTGGCCAAGGATGCTGCCGAGGAGGCCAGGGCAAAGCTCGAGGCCGCAGGCGCGAAGGTCACCGTCAAGTAGTTCAGGACAAAGAGGCCCGCCAGGCAATTGCCGGGCGGCCTCTTTGCATGTCATAAACATTTCTCTATAAGTGTTGGCAGTTGCGGAGTTAGGCTAGAGTGACGCCAGCCACAATGGGGGGGCAAGGTGGCGGCGAACGCCGGCGGAAGGATGACGCGTGGGTGCAAGTATTTCGACCGAGGGAGTCACCAAGACCTTCGGTTCCCAGCGAATCTGGGAAGACATCACGATAACCATCCCGCAGGGTGAGGTCACCGTCCTGCTGGGTCCGTCCGGCACCGGCAAGTCGGTGTTCCTGAAATCGCTGATCGGGCTGATTCGGCCCGAGCGCGGCAAGATCCTCATCGACGGCACCAACATCATCGAGAGCTCGTCCAAGGAGCTGTACGAGATCCGCAAGCTGTTCGGCGTGATGTTCCAGGACGGCGCGCTGTTCGGCTCGATGAACCTGTTCGACAACACCGCGTTCCCGCTGCGTGAGCACACCAAGAAAAAGGAAAGCGAAATCCGTGACATCGTCATGGAGAAGCTCGAATTGGTGGGCCTCGGCGATGCCGACAAGAAGTTCCCCGGTGAGATCTCGGGCGGTATGAAGAAGCGCGCGGGGCTGGCCCGCTCGCTGGTGCTCGACCCGAGCATCATCCTCTGTGACGAGCCGGACTCCGGTCTGGACCCGGTGCGCACCGCGTATCTGAGCCAGCTGCTGATCGACATCAATGCGCAGATCGACGCCACGATCCTGATCGTCACGCACAACATCAACATCGCCCGCACCGTGCCGGACAACATCGGCATGCTGTTCAAGACGCATCTGGTGATGATGGGCCCCCGCGAGGTGCTGCTGACCAGCGACGAGCCCGTGGTGAAGCAATTCCTCAACGGCCGCCGGATCGGTCCGATCGGCATGTCGGAGGAAAAGGACGAGGCGCAGATGGCCGAAGAGCAGGCCCACATGGATATGGGCCACCACCACGGCGGCGTGGAGGAGATCGAGGGCGTGCCGCCGCAGCTCACCGTTACCCCCGGCATGCCGGAGCGCCAGGCCGTCAACCGTCGCCGGGCCCGCGTGATGGAGATCATGCACACGCTGTCCCCGGCGGCGCAGGAAGCGATCCGCGACGACCTCGAGGGCACACACAAGTACCGCTCGACCCCGTTCGCCGACCTAGGAGCAACGCCCAGCGGACGGATCCGGGTCCCCGAGGACCGCTAGCCCCTCCCTGCCCGAGCAGAAGGCGACGTTCTGCCGGATCTGTGCGCCGCGCTGCGGCACGTGGCGAAGGTCGAGAACGGCTGCCTGTTGACATTGCGCCCAACCGCGAGCATCCGCTGTCATCCGGCGGCGGGCAGATTGAGTTGCCGGTAGAGGTGACCCGCGACATCATGGCCGGCGTTGTCGCGATCCCGCAGGGTTGGGGACAACGCGGCACCGGCACCTTGTGGTGCCTGACGGCGCCGTCAGCCCCCGCAGAATTAGCCTCCAAACGCGCGTCAACCCTTGACGGAAGCGCGCCGAGGCTGCAATCTGTTGGGCAGCATGTGCATCGGTAGCAGTACAGGACGCCAGCCAGCGCCTTTACTGCAGCATGCTCGCGGTTGAGGAATAAGCCGTCCTGCGGTACTGTTGGACGTTGCGCTGGCTGCCTCCTGCCCACCTCACCTCAACCTGACGCCGTGGTCCACGCCTGAGCCCCGCCGGGGCTCACCTTGCGTGCTTGAGAACCGGACAGGTCGTCAGCCGGCCGAACCGACGCAGAATCGCGACGATAGAGTCCGGTCAGCCCGGCTTTGGGTCGCATGAGGTGCTGGAAGGATGCATCTTGGCAGTCTCTGGCCAGAGCAAATCAGCAGTAGCCACCGCCAATAGTTCCGTTCCCGGAGCCCCGAATCGAATCTCCTTCGCAAAGTTGCGTGAACCGCTCGAGGTTCCCGGCCTGCTCGAAGTGCAGACCGAGTCGTTCCAATGGCTAATCGGATCCGACGAGTGGCGAGAAAAGGTGGCCGCGCACCGCGACGCAGTTAACCCGGTCGGCGGCCTGGAAGAGGTACTTGCCGAGCTGTCGCCAATCGAGGACTTCTCGGGGCAAATGTCGCTGTCGTTCTCCGATCCCCGCTTCGATGAGGTCAAGGCACCCGTCAACGAGTGCAAGGAGAAGGACCAGACCTACGCCGCCCCGCTGTTCGTGACGGCCGAGTTCATCAACAACAACACTGGCGAGATCAAGAGCCAGACGGTGTTCATGGGTGACTTCCCGATGATGACGGAGAAGGGCACCTTCATTATCAATGGCACCGAGCGCGTTGTCGTGTCCCAGCTGGTCCGTTCGCCTGGCGTGTACTTCGACGAGACAATCGACAAGTCCACCGAGAAGACGCTGCATTCAGTCAAGGTGATCCCCGGCCGCGGTGCGTGGCTGGAGTTCGACGTCGACAAGCGCGACACCGTCGGCGTCCGCATCGACCGCAAGCGTCGCCAGCCGGTCACCGTGCTGCTCAAGGCCCTCGGCTGGACCAACGAGGGGATTCGGGAGCGGTTTGGTTTCTCCGAGATCATGATGTCGACGCTGGAGAAAGACAACACCGCCAACCAGGACGAGGCGCTGCTGGACATCTACCGCAAGCTGCGCCCGGGCGAGCCGCCCACCAAGGAGTCCGCGCAGACCCTGCTGGAGAACCTGTTCTTCAAGGAGAAGCGCTATGACTTGGCCCGCGTCGGCCGCTACAAGGTGAACAAGAAGCTCGGGCTGAGCGAAAAGAACCCGACCGAGCCGTCCTCGACCACGCTGACCCCGCGCGACATCGCCGCCACCATCGAATACCTGGTGCGGCTGCACGAAGGCCAGCCCACGATGACGGCCCCGGACGGCGTCGAGGTGCCGGTCGAGATCGACGACATCGACCACTTCGGCAACCGGCGGCTGCGCACGGTCGGCGAGCTGATCCAGAACCAGATCCGCGTCGGCCTGTCCCGCATGGAGCGCGTCGTGCGCGAGCGGATGACCACCCAGGACGTCGAGGCGATCACGCCGCAGACCCTGATCAACATCCGTCCCGTCGTGGCGGCGATCAAGGAGTTCTTCGGCACCAGCCAACTAAGCCAGTTCATGGACCAGAACAACCCGCTGTCCGGTCTCACCCACAAGCGCCGCCTGTCGGCGCTGGGCCCCGGGGGTCTGTCCCGTGAGCGCGCCGGGCTCGAGGTTCGCGACGTGCACCCGTCCCACTACGGCCGGATGTGCCCGATCGAGACCCCGGAAGGCCCGAACATCGGCCTGATCGGGTCGCTGTCGGTGTACGCGCGGGTGAACCCGTTCGGCTTCATCGAGACCCCGTATCGCAAGGTCATCGACGGTGTGGTGACAGATGAGATCCACTACCTGACCGCCGACGAGGAGGACCGCCACGTCGTCGCGCAGGCCAACTCGCCGATCGATGACGACGGGCGATTCACCGAGCCGCGCGTGCTGGTGCGCCGCAAGGGCGGCGAGGTCGAGTACGTCAGCTCGGCCGAGGTCGATTACATGGACGTGTCGCCGCGCCAGATGGTGTCGGTGGCCACCGCGATGATCCCGTTCCTCGAGCACGACGACGCCAACCGCGCGCTGATGGGCGCCAACATGCAGCGTCAGGCCGTGCCGCTGGTGCGCAGTGAGGCGCCGCTCGTCGGCACCGGCATGGAGTTGCGCGCCGCGATCGACGCCGGCGACGTCGTGGTCAACGACAAGGCGGGTCTGGTCGAGGAAGTCTCGGCCGACTACATCACCGTGATGGCCGATGACGGCACTCGACACAGCTATCAGCTGCGTAAGTTCGCCCGGTCCAACCACGGCACCTGCGCCAACCAGCGCCCGATCGTCGATGCCGGCGACCGGGTGGAGGCCGGCCAGGTGATCGCCGACGGCCCGTGCACCGATAACGGCGAGATGGCGCTGGGCAAGAACCTGCTTGTCGCGATCATGCCGTGGGAGGGTCACAACTACGAGGACGCGATCATCCTGTCCAACCGTCTCGTCGAGGAGGACATTCTCACCTCGATCCACATCGAGGAGCACGAGATCGACGCCCGCGACACCAAGCTGGGCGCCGAGGAGATCACCCGCGACATCCCTAACGTGTCCGATGAGGTGCTCGCCGACCTCGACGAGCGCGGCATCGTGCGCATCGGCGCCGAGGTCCGTGACGGCGATATCCTGGTCGGCAAGGTCACCCCGAAGGGCGAGACGGAGCTGACCCCGGAGGAACGGCTGCTGCGCGCGATCTTCGGCGAGAAGGCCCGCGAAGTCCGCGACACCTCACTGAAGGTGCCGCACGGTGAGTCCGGCAAGGTGATTGGCGTCCGGATGTTTTCCCGCGACGAAGACGACGAGCTGCCCGCCGGCGTCAACGAGCTGGTCCGGGTCTACGTCGCCCAGAAGCGCAAGATCTCCGACGGCGACAAGCTGGCCGGCCGCCACGGCAACAAGGGCGTCATCGGCAAGATCCTGGCGGTCGAGGACATGCCGTTCCTGCCGGACGGCACCCCGGTGGACATCATCCTGAATACCCACGGTGTGCCGCGACGCATGAACATCGGCCAGATTCTGGAAACCCACCTCGGCTGGTGCGCTCACAGCGGCTGGAAGGTAGCCGGCAAGCCGGAATGGGCGGGTAGGCTGCCGGACCAGCTACTGGAGGCCCAGGCGGGCACGATTGTTGCCACGCCGGTGTTCGACGGTGCCCGCGAGGAGGAGCTGCAGGGACTGCTGTCCTCGGTACAGCCCAACCGCGACGGAGAGGTGCTCGTCAACGCCGACGGCAAGGCGGTGCTCTACGACGGCCGCAGCGGTGAGCCGTTCCCGTACCCGGTGACGGTTGGCTTCATGTACATCCTGAAGCTGCACCACCTGGTGGACGACAAGATCCACGCCCGCTCCACCGGCCCGTACTCGATGATCACCCAGCAGCCACTCGGCGGTAAGGCGCAGTTCGGTGGCCAGCGTTTCGGCGAGATGGAGTGCTGGGCCATGCAGGCCTACGGCGCGGCGTACACGCTGCAGGAGCTGTTGACCATCAAGTCCGATGACACCGTCGGGCGGGTCAAGGTGTACGAGGCGATCGTCAAGGGCGAGAACATCCCCGAGCCGGGCATCCCCGAGTCGTTCAAGGTTCTGCTCAAGGAGCTTCAGTCGCTGTGCCTCAATGTCGAGGTGCTGTCTTCCGACGGCGCCGCGATCGAGATGCGCGACGGCGACGACGAGGACCTGGAGCGCGCAGCAGCGAACCTCGGAATCAACCTGTCCCGCAACGAATCTGCGTCCGTAGAGGACCTGGCGTAGTTGGTGATGAGCGCTTGCGCGAAGAACAGATAGACACCGTGTTTTCTAATCCCGAAAGGGGAAAGGGAGTTACGTGTTAGACGTCAACTTCTTCGATGAACTCCGCATCGGCCTGGCCACCGCGGAGGACATCCGTAACTGGTCCTTCGGCGAGGTCAAGAAGCCGGAAACCATCAACTACCGCACATTGAAGCCGGAGAAGGACGGCCTGTTCTGCGAGAAGATCTTCGGACCGACTCGCGACTGGGAGTGCTACTGCGGAAAGTACAAGCGGGTGCGCTTCAAGGGCATTATCTGTGAACGCTGCGGCGTCGAGGTGACTCGCGCCAAGGTGCGCCGCGAGCGGATGGGCCACATCGAGTTGGCTGCGCCCGTTACGCACATCTGGTACTTCAAGGGTGTCCCGTCGCGACTGGGCTACCTGCTGGACCTGGCTCCGAAGGATCTCGAGAAGATCATCTACTTCGCCGCCTACGTCATCACCGTCGTCGATGACGAGATGCGCCACAACGAGATCTCCACTCTGGAAGCCGAGATGGAGGTCGAGAAGAAGGCGATGGAGGATCAGCGCGATGCCGATCTGGAGGCGCGCGCGCAGAAGCTCGAAGCCGACCTCAAGGAGCTTGAAGAGGAAGGCGCCAAGTCCGACGTGCGGCGCAAGGTCCGCGATGGCGGCGAGCGTGAGATGCGTCAGATCCGCGACCGTGCGCAGCGTGAGCTTGCCCGGCTCGAGGAGATCTGGATGACGTTCAGCAAGCTGGCGCCTAAGCAGCTGATCGTCGACGAGGTGCTCTACCGTGAGCTCGTCGACCGTTACGGCGAGTACTTCACCGGCTCGATGGGCGCCGAGGCGATCCAGAAGCTCATCGAGAGCTTCGACATCGACGCCGAGGCCGACGGGCTGCGTGAGGTCATCCGAAATGGCAAGGGGCAAAAGAAGCTGCGTGCCCTCAAGCGGCTGAAGGTGGTGGCGGCGTTCCAGCAGTCGGGCAATTCGCCGATGGGCATGGTGCTCGACGCGGTGCCGGTGATCCCACCGGAACTGCGCCCGATGGTTCAGCTCGACGGTGGCCGGTTCGCGACGTCTGACCTCAACGACCTCTACCGCCGCGTGATCAACCGCAACAACCGGCTCAAGAGGCTGATCGATCTCGGTGCGCCCGAGATCATCGTCAACAACGAGAAGCGGATGCTGCAGGAGTCGGTGGACGCGCTGTTCGACAATGGCCGCCGCGGCCGGCCCGTCACCGGGCCGGGCAACCGTCCGTTGAAGTCTTTGAGCGATTTGCTGAAGGGCAAGCAGGGCCGGTTCCGCCAGAACCTGCTCGGCAAGCGCGTCGACTACTCGGGTCGTTCGGTGATTGTGGTCGGCCCGCAGCTCAAGCTGCATCAGTGCGGTCTGCCTAAGCTGATGGCGCTGGAGCTGTTCAAGCCGTTCGTGATGAAGCGGCTCGTCGACCTGAACCACGCGCAGAACATCAAGAGCGCCAAGCGCATGGTGGAGCGTCAGCGCCCGCAGGTGTGGGATGTGCTCGAAGAGGTCATCGGCGAGCACCCGGTGCTCCTGAACCGTGCGCCGACTCTGCACCGCCTCGGCATCCAGGCGTTCGAGCCGATGTTGGTGGAAGGCAAGGCGATTCAGCTGCACCCGCTGGTGTGCGAGGCGTTCAACGCCGACTTCGACGGCGACCAGATGGCCGTGCACCTTCCGCTGAGTGCCGAGGCGCAGGCCGAGGCTCGCATCCTGATGCTGTCGTCCAACAACATCCTGTCGCCAGCGTCGGGCAAGCCGCTGGCCATGCCGCGTCTGGACATGGTGACCGGCCTGTACTACCTGACCACCGAGATCGCCGGCGACGTCGGCGAATACCAGTCGGCCGCCAGGGACCGTGCCGAGTCCGGTGTGTACAGCTCACCGGCCGAGGCGATTATGGCGATGGACCGCGGTGCGCTTTCGGTGCGGGCGAAGATCAAGGTGCGGCTCACGCAGCTGCGCCCGCCGGCTGAACTCGAAGCCGAGCTGTTCGGCGACGAGGGCTGGAAGCCGGGCCATGCGTGGACCATCGAAACCACGCTGGGCCGGGTGTTGTTCAATGAGCTTTTGCCGCAGAAGTATCCGTTCATCAACGAGCAGATGCACAAGAAGGTGCAGGCCCGGATCATCAACGATCTGGCCGAGCGCTACCCGATGATCGTGGTCGCGCAGACCGTCGACAAGCTCAAGGACGCCGGCTTCTACTGGGCCACTCGCTCGGGTGTCACGGTGTCGATGGCCGATGTGCTGGTGCCGCCGGAGAAGCAGGAGATCCTCGAGCGTTACGAGAAGGAAGCCGACGGGATCGAGAAGAAGTACCAGCGTGGCGCCCTGAACCATCAGGAGCGCAACGAGGCGCTGGTGAAGATCTGGCAGGACGCCACCGAAGAGGTCGGCGAGGCGCTGCGCTCGCACTACCCCAACGACAACCCGATCATCACGATCGTGGAGTCGGGCGCGACGGGTAACTTCACCCAGACGCGGACGCTGGCCGGCATGAAGGGTTTGGTGACCAACCCGAAGGGTGAGTTCATTCCGCGGCCCATCAAGTCCTCGTTCCGTGAGGGCCTGACGGTGCTGGAGTACTTCATCAACACCCATGGCGCCCGGAAGGGGTTGGCCGACACTGCTTTGCGTACCGCCGACTCGGGTTATCTGACCCGTCGGCTCGTGGACGTGTCGCAGGACGTGATCGTCCGCGAGCGTGACTGCGGCACCGAGCGTGGCATCACGGTCAGGCTCGCCGAGCGGCAGGGCGACGATCTGGCCAAGGACCAGTACGTCGAAACCTCGGCGTACGCAAGGACTTTGGCCGAGGATGCGATCGACGAGAAGGGCAACGTGCTCGTCGAGAAGGGCCACGACCTCGGTGACCCGGCGATCGATTTGCTGCTGGAAAACGGCATCTCGTCGGTGCGGGTGCGGTCGGTGCTGACATGTGCTTCCGCCAACGGGGTGTGCGCGATGTGCTACGGCCGCTCGATGGCCACCGGCAAGCTCGTCGACATCGGCGAGGCGGTGGGCATTGTCGCCGCGCAGTCGATCGGCGAGCCCGGCACGCAGCTGACCATGCGAACGTTCCACCAGGGTGGCGTCACCGGTGGCCAGGACATAACCGGTGGTCTGCCGCGCGTCCAGGAGCTGTTCGAGGCGCGCGTGCCGCGCGACAAGGCGCCTATCGCCGACGTCGCCGGGCGGGTCCGGATCGAGGAAGGTGACAAGTTCTACAAGGTCACCGTCGTCCCGGACGACGGCAGTGAGGAAGTGGTCTACGACAAGCTGTCCAAGCGTGGCCGGCTGCGCGCCGTCATCCACGAGGACGGCACCGAGGGTCTGCTGCGCGACGGGGACCACGTCGAGGTCGGCAACCAGCTGATGGAAGGCTCGGCCGACCCGCACGAGGTGCTGCGCGTGCTGGGCCCGCGTGAGGTGCAGCTGCATCTGGTCCACGAGGTCCAAGAGGTGTACCGGGCGCAAGGCGTGTCGATCCACGACAAGCACATCGAAGTGATCGTTCGGCAGATGCTGCGGCGCGTGACCATCATCGACTCGGGTTCGACGGAGTTCCTGCCCGGCTCGCTGACCGAGCGTTCCGAGTTCGAGGCCGAGAACCGTCGGGTGGTGGCCGAGGGCGGCGAGCCGGCGGCCGGTCGCCCGGTCCTGATGGGTATCACGAAGGCGTCGCTGGCCACCGACTCGTGGCTCTCCGCGGCGTCGTTCCAGGAGACCACACGCGTGCTGACCGATGCGGCGATCAACTGCCGCAGCGACAAGCTCAACGGTCTGAAGGAGAACGTGATCATCGGCAAGCTGATTCCGGCCGGCACCGGCATCAACCGGTACCGCAACATCCAGGTGCAGCCGACCGAGGAGGCGCGGGCCGCCGCGTACACGATCCCGTCCTACGAGGATCAGTACTACAGCCCCGACTTCGGCCAGGCCACCGGTGCCGCGGTGCCGCTGGACGACTACGGCTACAGCGACTACCGGTAGTCCGTAAAGAGCCCCGGCTTTGTGGCCGGGGCTCTTCTCGTCGACTGCCCGCGACGGCATGCCGATCACCTGATCGTCCCACAGCGCAGATGCACATTTGCAACTCAATGTGGCGGAGCCAGGACCACCGTAGCCTTCTTCGCATGAGCGACGCGCTTGTGGGGTGGCTGGCTCTAGGCGGCTTTTGTGCGGTCGGCGCAGCAATAGTCACGATCGGGTCGAAAATAAGCGCCAGAAACAGGCGCAAGTACTGGGCCGGCGGTGCTGGAGGTACGGGGGCCGGTTACACCGGCGGAGGGCATGGCGGCTGCGGTGGCGGCGGCGGGCACAGCGGTTGCGGCGGCGGGCACAGCGGATGCAGCGGAGGTGGAGGCTGCGGGGGTGGTGGTTGCGGGGGCGGTTAGGGGCGCGCGCTCAGCTTTGGTCCGTACGCTCGTGGCATGCGAGTGCTCGCCCTGCTGGCCGCGGTGGTGGCGCTCGCCGGGTGCTCGTCGGCGCCGCGCGGCACCGCGGACCCGACGACCGTGTTCGCGGACGGCACCAGCCTTCACACGATCAACGTCGGCGGGCTCGAACGCTCATACCGGGTTCACAAGCCTGTGGGCCTGCCCGCGGCGGCACCGCTTGTGGTGATGCTGCACGGCGGCTTCGGCAGCGGTGAGCAGGCCGAAAGAGCTTACGGATGGGACGGATTGGCGGACAGCGCGAAGTTCGTGGTGGCTTACCCGGACGGGATTGCGCGAGCGTGGAACGTGCACGGCTGCTGTGGGCGCCCAAGCCACGACGGCATCGATGACGTCGGCTTCATCGCCGCGATGGTCGACGAAATCGGCAATGGAATCGGCATCGACCGGTCCCGGATCTACGCGACCGGCATCAGCAACGGCGGCATGATGAGCTACACACTGGCCTGCAACAGCGGGTTGTTCGCCGCGATCGGCCCCGATTCCGCGACCCAGCTTGACCCGTGCGGATCGCCGCACCCTACGTCGGTCATGCACATCCACGGCACCGCCGACCGGATGGTCCGCTACGACGGCGGACCGGGCGAGGGGATCGCGCACGTCAACGGCCCATCCGTTCCCGAAGTCCACACGTTCTGGCGCAACGTCGACCACTGCAGTGCACCCGTCGTCACCACGGACGGACCAATAACGACCTCGACCGCTGACTGCGCCGACAATCGCAGCGTCGCGCTCATCACGGTTGACGGCGGCCTACATGAGTGGCCGTCGTTCGCGACCCAGGAGCTCTGGCAGTTCTTCGGCGCGCACCCGGCCGCCTGACCTGTCGAGCGCGAGCAGTCACAACTCGCACCCGGGAAGCCCCTCAAATGCGACTCTGTGTCTGCTCGAGGCCGGGGGACCCCGCCGCTGTTACGCATCTTGTGCGACTGTCGGAAAAGTGTAACACTGCGGTATGCCTGACACGCACGTCGTCACCAACCAGGTTCCGCCGCTGGAAAACTACAACCCCGCCACTTCGCCAGTACTCGTCGAGGCGCTGATACGCGAGGGCGGGCAGTGGGGGCTCGACGAGGTCACCGAGCTGGGCGCGTTGTCGGGGTCCCCACAGGCCCAGCGGTGGGGTGAGCTGGCCGACCGCCATCGCCCGATCCTTCGGACACACGACAAGTACGGGCAGCGCATCGACGAGGTCGAGTACGACCCGGCCTACCACGAGCTGATGCGCGTCGCGATCGGCCACGGCCTGCACGCCGCGCCGTGGGCCGACGACCGGCCCGGCGCGCACGTCGTCCGGGCAGCCAAGACCTCGGTGTGGACGCCCGAACCCGGACACATCTGCCCGATTTCGATGACGTATGCGGTCATTCCTGCGCTGCGCTTCAGCCCCGAGCTGGCCGCGATATACGAGCCGTTGCTTGCGAGCCGTGAATATGACCCAGAGCTCAAAGTCCCGGCCACCAAGGTCGGGGTTACCGCCGGCATGTCGATGACCGAGAAGCAGGGTGGTTCCGATGTGCGCGCGGGCACCACGCAGGCCACCCCCAACGCCGACGGCAGCTACTCACTGACCGGGCACAAGTGGTTCACGTCGGCGCCGATGTGCGACGTGTTCCTGGTACTCGCGCAGGCGCCCGGCGGGCTGAGCTGTTTCTTCCTTCCGCGCGTGCTGCCCGATGGCACTCGTAACCGGATGTTCTTGCAACGGCTGAAGGACAAGCTCGGCAACCACGCCAACGCGTCCAGCGAGGTCGAGTACGACGGCGCCACCGCCTGGCTGGTGGGCGAGGAAGGCCGCGGTGTCCCGACCATCATCGAGATGGTCAACCTGACCCGGCTGGATTGCACGCTGGGCAGCGCCACCAGCATGCGAAACGGCCTGACCCCGGCGATCCACCATGCTCAGCATCGAAAGGCGTTCGGCGCGTATCTGATTGACCAACCGCTGATGCGCAACGTGCTCGCCGACCTCGCCGTGGAGGCCGAAGCGGCGACCATCGTCGCGATGCGGATGGCCGGCGCCACCGACAACGCGGCGCGCGGCGACGAGACAGAAGCGCTCCTGCGACGCATCGGCCTGGCCGCCAGCAAGTACTGGGTGTGCAAGCGCGCCACGGCGCATGCCGCCGAGGCGATGGAATGCCTTGGCGGCAATGGCTATGTGGAGGAGTCCGGGATGCCGCGGCTGTACCGGGAGGCTCCGCTGATGGGCATCTGGGAAGGCTCGGGCAATGTCAGTGCGCTCGACACGTTGCGCGCCATGGCAACTCGGCCCGATTGTGTCGAGGTGCTGTTCGATGAACTCGGCAAGACCACCGGCCAGGACCCGCGGTTGGACGCCCACGTCGACGGTCTCAAGCCGCAGCTGGATGAGTACGAGACGATTCAGTACCGGGCCCGCAAGGTCGCCGAGGACATCTGCCTCGCGTTGCAGGGCTCGCTGTTCGTGCGGCACGGCCATCCGGCGGTGGCCGAAGCCTTTCTCGCCACACGGCTCGGCGGTCAGTGGGGCGGCGCCTACGGAACCATGCCCGTCGGCCTCGACGTGGCGCCGATCCTGGAACGGGCGCTGGTCAAGGGATGACGCACGCGATCAGGCCCGTCGACTTCGACAACCTGAAGACGATGACCTATGAGGTCACCGATCGGGTTGGGCGAATCACGTTCAATCGCCCCGAAAAGGGCAATGCGATCATCGCCGACACCCCATTGGAGTTGTCGGCTCTGGTAGAACGTGCCGACCTCGACCCGGACGTGCATGTCATTCTCGTGTCCGGTCGCGGCGAGGGGTTTTGCGCCGGGTTCGATCTCAGCGCGTACGCCGAAGGCTCGTCGTCGGCCGGCGGCGGCAGCGCCTACAAGGGCACCGTGCTGGATGGCAAGACGCAGGCGATCAACCATCTGCCTGACCGGCCGTGGGATCCGATGATCGACTACCAGATGATGAGCAGGTTCGTCCGCGGTTTCTCCAGCCTGATGCACGCCGACAAGCCGACGGTCGTGAAGATCCAGGGCTACTGCGTGGCCGGCGGGACCGACATCGCGCTACACGCCGACCAGGTGATCGCCGCTTCGGACGCCAAGATCGGCTACCCGCCGACGCGGGTCTGGGGCGTGCCGGCAGCGGGAATGTGGGCACATCGGCTCGGCGACCAGCGCGCGAAACGCCTTCTGCTGACCGGTGATTGCATCACCGGCGCGCAGGCCGCGGAATGGGGGCTGGCCGTCGAAGCCCCGGATCCGAAAGACCTTGATGAGCGTACAGAGCGGCTCGTCGAGCGCATCGCCGCAGTGCCCGTCAACCAGCTGATCATGGTGAAGCTGGCGATGAACACCGCGCTGTACCACCAGGGTGTGGCCAACAGCGCGATGGTTTCCACGATCTTCGACGGCGTCGCCCGGCACACGCCCGAGGGTCACGCATTCGTCGCCGAAGCCCGCGAGCATGGCTTCCGCGACGCGGTGCGCCGCCGCGACGAGCCGTTCGGCGACTACGGCCGACGCGCGTCACAGGTGTAGTCGAGATGGCCCGAACGCTCAACCGGTTGACCGCCCGCTCGGTGGTGCTGAGCGTGCTGCTGGGTGCCCATCCGGCGTGGGCGACGGCTTCCGAATTGCTGCAGCTCACAGCAGATTTCGGCCTGAAGGAGTCGACCGTGAGAGTCGCGCTGACGCGACTGGTTAGCACGGGGGACCTGGTGCGTTCGGCCGACGGGTATCGGCTCTCCAACCGGCTGCTCGCCCGGCAGAAGCGTCAAGACGACGCGATGCGTCCGCACGTCAAGCCCTGGGACGGAACCTGGATGACGCTCGTGATCACCAGCGTCGGCGTCGAACCCCGAACCCGGGCGGTACTGCGGACCACATTGCAGCAGAGCCGTTTCGGTGAACTGCGAGAGGGACTGTGGCTGCGGCCCGACAATCTGGAGATAATCCTGCCGAAGGATGTCACGCGACGGGTGCGGGTGCTTAACGCCCGCGACGACGATCCCGTCGAGCTTGCCAGACAATTGTGGGATCTGCCGGCGTGGGCGCGCACCGCCGAGCGGTTGCTCGACGACATGACCAATGCGTCCGACATTCCCACCAGATTCGTGGCCGCCGCGGGCATGGTGCGCCACCTACTCACCGACCCCGTGCTGCCACCGGGACTGCTCGCGCCGCGTTGGCCCGCGGAGGCGTTGCGGGACAGCTACTTCCGCTTTGCCGACGACCTTGCCGCGAGGCGGTATCCAACCGAACAACTAGTGGAGGCGTGATCATGAACGAAGAAGTGCGTGTCGAGCGCCAGGGCCCAGTGACCACTGTGATCATCGATCGGCCGGGAGCGCGCAACGCGGTCAACGGACCGACGGCCGCAAAGCTGGTCGCAGCGTTCGAAGAGTTCGACGCCGACGACGACGCGTCGGTCGCTGTGCTGTGGGGCGACAACGGGACATTTTGCGCCGGTGCCGATCTCAAGTCGTTCGGCACAGCGGAATCTAACGAAATACATCGCAGTGGGCCGGGCCCGATGGGCCCGACGCGAATGGTTTTGTCCAAGCCCGTGATCGCGGCGGTGAGCGGATACGCCGTCGCCGGTGGACTCGAGCTGGCGTTGTGGTGTGACATGCGAGTGGCCGAAGAGGGCGCCGTTTTCGGCGTGTTCTGCCGCCGTTGGGGTGTGCCACTGATCGATGGCGGCACGATCCGGCTACCGAGGCTGATCGGCCAAAGCCGGGCCATGGACATGATTCTCACTGGACGGGCGGTCGACGTCGCGGAGGCTCACGCGATCGGGCTCGCCAATCGCGTAGTCCCGAAAGGCCAAGCGCGCCAAGGCGCAGAGACGCTTGCGGCCGAACTTGCCGCGTTGCCTCAGCAGTGCATGCGCTCCGACCGGCTGTCGATGCTCAGCCAGTGGGGGATGTCCGAGAAAGACGCCATCGACTTTGAGTTCGGCAGCATATCGCGGGTGGCGGCCGAGGCGCTCGAGGGTGCAGGGCGATTCGCAGCCGGCGCGGGTCGCCACGGCGCGTCCGCCTGACCGTCAGCCGTTGGCGACCTGGTTGTTGTTGCCGAGCGTCTCGATCTTCGGGGAACCGGCCTTGAAGGTGACCTTGTTGTCGCTCCCGACCACGTTGATCAGCTTGTCTACCTGATCCAGCGTGATCGTGTTGTCGCTGCCGCCTACGCGGACCTCGGCGCAGGTGCCCTTGACGGTCAGCGTGTTGTTGTTTAACCCGACATTCAGCGATTTACCGTCGGCGCAATCGATTTCGGTGGTCACGCCAGACCCGCCGAAGTTGATGGTGTTACCCAACTCGACGGTCGCACCCGAACTGCCGACCGTCGCCGTCGGACCGTTGGTGTCGCTGCTCTCTGCCCCGCATCCGGACAGGGCGGCAATAGCGATCGACCCTATGCCCACGATCGCGGCGCACGACCTGCGCATGTTCCCTCAGTTCTGGTGACTGATCGTCACGGAATGCGATCGATGCGGTTGGTCGCCGAAGTCCTGGCCCATGTCTCGATTTCGCGTCCGCGGTCCCACACAACCGGATCGCCGTTGCGGTAGAGCACCGTCTGGTCATAGCCGTACACGGTGATGTCGTTGATCACGGTCTCGGCGATCACCGTGTTGTAGGAGCCCTGCATGGTGACGGCAAAGCACGTGCCCATGGCGTAGATGGTGTTGTTGGATCCCTCGACGAACAATGTGCCGTTGTTGCAGTCGATGGTCTGGTTGCTGCTGGTGTTGTAGATGTGGGTGTCGCCCTCACCGCGCGCATGCGCGGTCGGCATCCCGGCCACCGGAAGAATCAGCCACGCTGTGACGGCACAACATGCAATAGCTCGCATCGTCGACCCCTTTTCCGCATGTCCCCCACGGGCAAAGCGTACGTCCCAACGGACGCGCGTGGTGGCAGTTGCGCACTTCTGGTCGCGGTCGCCAGCGCAGATCACCCTCGGTACGGTATGAGTAGTGAACTGGCGTGGCCTGACGTGCGCTGTCGTGGTCGTCTCGACGCTCATGACCGTCGCCGGCTGTTCCCACGCCGTCACCGGATCGGCACACCGCGCGTCGAGCGTGACGACGCCGCGGCGCGCGGTTATGGCTACACCGACGACCGGTGCGGACTGCTGCGGGACAGCTCGGTTCAGGAGATCGTCGGTGCCGACAACGTCCTGCGCACCTACAGCGGTGCGGTGTGCCAGTACCTGCTGACCCGCCAGTCCACGACCATTGACGTCACCTACTCGTGGTTCCAGACCGGCAGCCTTGACCGTGAACGGGCGCTGGCCCAGTCGAACAGCGCGCAGATCACCGACGTCGAGGTGGAGCGTCGTCAGGCGTTCTTGGCCCGCCGCTCAGTCACCGGCCATGCTTGTTCGGCGACCGCGGGCACCAATCCGGGGGTGGCCAGCTGGTGGGTGCAGATCCGCGGTGACGCTGGGCTGGATGGCGCCGACGGGCGGCTCCGGGCGATTGACCCGTGCCAACTCGCTCAGACTCTGCTGTCGAGGACGTTGTCGTCGGACATGTGATGAACGGGTTCTGGCTGGTTGTGCGGATTCTTGCTGCTGTCGCCGTGATGGCGGGTCTGGCAGCGTGCGGAGCGCAGGCCGCGAAGCTGGTATCGCCGACTGCCAAGCCTGGCGGGTTCCGCAGCGGCGAATGCAACCTGGTCTCCGATGACGATGTGAATGCCGCGGCAGGGGCCGGCATGTTTACCAAGGTCAGTGTCGGCGACTCGGGCTGCTTCTGGCAGGAGAACTCGACGATCGGGTCATTCGGCGTCGGCATGGGCGTCTCGACGTGGTGGTATCGCGGCAGCGACCTGGACAGCGAGCGGGCCCTGGAGCGAAAAACGGGCCGCGAGATCACGGAGCTGTCGCTGGACGGCAACAGCGGCTTTCAAGCATCCGATGAGAACACCTGTAGCGTCTACGTCGCGAAGGGCGGCGATGTGATCACGTGGTCGATCCAGACGATGAAGCCGCGACGCTACCGCCGCTGTGCACGGTGGTTCGTCGGCTCGCGCAACTGACACAGGACCGCGTCAGCTGACCATTGCCTGAATGTGACGGCTAGAGTTCCTTGCTGATGAGGCGACTTCATGGCAGCTGAGCCGGCGTCCCGGCCAACGGGCCGGTCCCGTGGCGCGGCTCGCTCGTCAGGGCGATCGACCAAGCTGAGCCGCGACGTGATCGTCAACGCTGCGCTGACCTTTCTGGATCGCGAAGGCTGGGACGCGCTGACGATCAACGCGCTTGCCGCCCAGCTGGGCACCAAGGGCCCGTCGCTGTACAACCACGTCGCGAGCCTTGATGACCTGCGTCGATCGGTGCGCAAGCGGGTGGTCGGCGACATCATCGAGATGCTGGGCACCGCGGGGCAGGGCCGCACCCGCGACGACGCGGTGCTGGTGATGGCAGGGGCGTACCGCAGCTATGCGCATCACCACCCCGGCCGGTATTCGGCGTTCACCCGGATGCCGCTTGCCGGTGGTGACGACCCGGAGTTCACCGCGGTCGCACGTGCTGCGGCCGAGCCGATCCTTGCCGTACTGGCTTCATACGGCGCGGAGGGCGAGGACGCCTTCTATGCGGCGCTGGAGTTCTGGGCCGCGTTGCACGGCTTCGTCTTGCTGGAGATGACCGGGGTGATGGCCGGTGTCGACGTCGACGCGGTGTTCTCCGACATGGTGTTGCGGCTGACGGCCGGCATGCAGCGGATGAGCCCATAGTCGGGGGCAACAGAGGGTTTGACCTGCGAGAAAAGCGCGCGGGACGGGTTTGTTCGGACGGCATCGGCCCTGGTATCGTGGTCGTTCGTGCCTGGCAGATAAGGCCACGCGGTGGCGCTTGCCCGCACGCCGGGCCAATTCGCATGTCTTGCATGTCACGGTTCAGAACCGCGGCAGGAGCATGCGACACGCCCGGCCTCGGGGTGACGGAGCGGGGCGAAACCGCAGTACAGAGGCATTCAACAACGACGAACTGAAGACGAACACGACAGAGAAAGCCGGTAGATGCCAACCATCCAGCAGCTGGTCCGCAAGGGGCGCCGCGACAAGATCGCCAAGGTGAAGACCGCAGCGCTCAAGGGCAGCCCGCAGCGCCGCGGCGTGTGCACCCGTGTGTACACCACGACGCCGAAGAAGCCGAACTCGGCGCTTCGCAAGGTCGCGCGCGTAAAGCTGACCAGCCAGGTCGAGGTCACCGCCTACATCCCGGGCGAGGGCCACAACTTGCAGGAGCACTCGATGGTGCTGGTGCGTGGCGGTCGGGTGAAGGACCTGCCGGGCGTCCGCTACAAGATCATCCGCGGCTCGCTGGATACCCAGGGTGTGAAGAACCGCAAGCAAGCCCGTAGCCGCTACGGCGCCAAGAAGGAGAAGAGCTGATGCCGCGCAAGGGGCCCGCACCCAAGCGTCCGCTGGTGAACGACCCGGTCTACGGATCGCAGCTGGTCACCCAATTGGTGAACAAAATTCTCCTCAAGGGGAAGAAATCACTGGCCGAACGCATTGTTTATGGTGCGCTCGAGCAGGCTCGCGAAAAGACCGGCACCGACCCGGTGGTCAGCCTCAAGCGCGCTCTCGACAACGTCAAGCCCGCGCTGGAGGTTCGGAGCCGTCGCGTGGGCGGCGCCACCTACCAGGTCCCCGTCGAGGTGCGACCCGACCGCTCGACCACGCTCGCGCTGCGTTGGCTGGTCGGTTACTCGCGGCAACGTCGGGAGAAGACGATGGTCGAACGGCTGGCCAACGAGATTCTCGACGCTAGCAACGGGCTGGGTGCTTCGGTAAAGAGACGCGAGGACACCCACAAGATGGCCGAAGCAAACCGGGCATTCGCGCACTACCGCTGGTGACGCTCAGCGGCGGTGCGGCCGCGCGACCCGGATGTCGCCGCCGAAGCGGCCGCAGAGTGTAACGACAACAGCAACCAAGCAAGCGAAAGAGTGGGAAGACTTCCGTGGCACAGAAGGACGTGCTCACCGACCTGAGCAAGGTACGGAACTTCGGCATCATGGCGCACATCGATGCCGGTAAGACGACGACGACCGAGCGGATCCTTTACTACACCGGCATCAACTACAAGATGGGTGAGGTCCACGAGGGCGCCGCCACGATGGACTGGATGGAACAGGAGCAGGAGCGAGGGATCACGATCACCTCGGCCGCCACCACGACGTTCTGGAAGGGCAATCAGCTCAACATCATCGACACCCCGGGGCATGTCGACTTCACCGTCGAGGTGGAGCGCAACCTGCGAGTGCTCGACGGCGCCGTGGCGGTATTCGACGGCAAGGAGGGCGTCGAGCCGCAGTCCGAGCAGGTCTGGCGGCAGGCCGATAAGTACGACGTTCCGCGCATCTGCTTCGTCAACAAAATGGACAAGATTGGCGCCGACTTCTACTTCTCGGTACGCACGATGGGCGAGCGCCTAGGCGCCAACGCAGTGCCGATCCAGCTGCCGATCGGTGCCGAGAGCGAGTTCGAGGGCGTCGTTGACCTGGTCGAAATGAACGCCAAGGTATGGCGCGGCGAGACGAAGCTCGGCGAGACGTACGACACCATCGAGATCCCGGCCGAGCTGACCGACAAGGCCGAGGAGTACCGCACGAAGCTCCTCGAGACCGTCGCCGAGTCCGACGAGGCGCTGCTGGAGAAGTACCTCGGCGGCGACGAGCTGTCCGTCGACGAGGTCAAGGGCGCGATCCGCAAGCTGACCATCAACTCCGAGATCTACCCGGTGCTGTGTGGCAGTGCGTTCAAGAACAAAGGCGTGCAGCCGATGCTCGACGCGGTCGTGGACTACCTGCCGTCACCGCTGGACGTGCCGCCCGCGGTGGGGCATGCGCCGGGCAAGGAGGACGCCGAGGTCGTCCGGAACCCGAGCACCGACGAGCCGTTCGCGGCGCTGGCGTTCAAGATCGCCACGCACCCGTTCTTCGGGAAGCTGACGTATATCCGCGTGTACTCCGGCACCGTGGACTCCGGCTCCCAGGTCATCAACGCCACCAAGGGCAGGAAGGAACGGCTGGGCAAGCTGTTCCAGATGCACTCCAACAAGGAGAACCCGGTGGACAAGGCCTCGGCCGGCCACATCTACGCGGTGATCGGTTTGAAGGACACCACCACAGGTGACACGTTGAGCGACCCGAACAAGCAGATCGTGCTGGAGGCGATGACCTTCCCTGATCCCGTGATCGAGGTGGCTATCGAGCCGAAGACCAAGAGCGACCAGGAGAAGCTCTCGCTGTCGATTCAGAAGCTCGCGGAGGAGGATCCGACTTTCAAGGTGCATCAGGAAGTCGAGACGGGCCAGACCGTGATCGGCGGGATGGGCGAGTTGCACCTGGACATCCTGGTGGACCGGATGCGTCGTGAGTTCAAGGTCGAGGCCAACGTCGGCAAGCCGCAGGTGGCCTACAAGGAGACCATTCGCCGCAAGGTCGACAGGGTCGAGTACACCCACAAGAAGCAGACCGGCGGCTCCGGCCAGTTCGCGAAGGTCATCATCGGGATCGAGCCCTTCACGGGTGAGGACGGCGCAACTTACGAGTTCGAGAACAAGGTCACCGGTGGCCGCATCCCGCGTGAGTACATCCCGTCGGTGGATGCGGGCGCGCAGGACGCGATGCAGTACGGCGTGCTGGCGGGCTACCCGTTGGTGAACCTGAAGGTCACGCTGCTCGACGGCGCGTACCACGACGTCGACTCGTCGGAGATGGCGTTCAAGATCGCCGGCTCTCAGGCAATGAAAAAGGCTGCGGCACAAGCGCACCCGGTGATCCTGGAGCCGATCATGGCCGTCGAGGTCACCACGCCCGAGGACTACATGGGCGACGTGATCGGCGACCTGAACTCCCGCCGTGGTCATATCCAGGCCATGGAGGAGCGCGGCGGTGCTCGTGTCGTCAAAGCGCACGTGCCGCTGTCGGAGATGTTCGGCTACGTCGGCGACCTCAGGTCAAAGACTCAGGGCCGGGCGAACTACTCCATGGTGTTCGACAGCTACGCCGAGGTTCCGGCGCAGGTGTCGAAGGAGATCATCGCGAAGGCGACGGGGGCGTGAGCATCGAGGCCGTGGGCCGAGGAGCGGAGCGCGTCCGGAGCCGAGCAATGGATATCGCGAAGGCGACGGGGGCGTGAGCATCGAGGCCGTGGGCCGAGGAGCGGAGCGCGTCCGGAGCCGAGCAATGGATATCGCGAAGGCGACGGGGGCGTGACACCCGTTCGCGTCCGCGGCAAGCACAACTGAGAAGATCAACACTGCTTCACTAGCAAGCACCAACAGAAGTCCAGGAGGACAACACAGTGGCGAAGGCGAAGTTCGAGCGGACGAAGCCGCACGTCAACATCGGGACCATCGGTCACGTTGACCACGGCAAGACGACGCTGACCGCAGCAATCACCAAGGTTCTGCACGACAAATATCCCGGCCTGAACGAGATGAAGGCATTCGACCAGATCGACAACGCGCCTGAGGAGCGACAGCGCGGGATCACGATCAACATTGCCCACGTCGAGTATCAGACAGAGAAGCGTCACTACGCGCATGTCGACGCCCCTGGCCACGCCGACTACATCAAGAACATGATCACCGGCGCCGCCCAGATGGACGGCGCAATCCTGGTGGTCGCCGCCACCGACGGACCGATGCCGCAGACCCGCGAGCATGTGCTGCTGGCCCGTCAGGTCGGCGTCCCGTACATCTTGGTGGCGCTGAACAAGGCCGACGCCGTCGACGACGAGGAGCTGCTGGAGCTCGTTGAGATGGAGGTGCGCGAGCTGTTGGCCGCCCAGGAGTTCGACGAGGAGGCGCCGGTCATCCGGGTCTCCGCGCTGAAGGCCCTTGAAGGTGACCCGGACTGGGTCAAGTCCGTCGAGGAGCTTATGGATGCCGTGGACGAGTCCATCCCGGATCCGGTCCGCGAGACCGACAAGCCGTTCCTGATGCCCGTCGAGGACGTTTTCACGATCACCGGCCGCGGCACCGTGGTCACCGGTCGTGTCGAGCGTGGAAAGATCAACGTCAACGAGGAAGTCGAGATCGTCGGCATCCGGCCGGCCACCACCAGGACCACGGTCACCGGTGTGGAGATGTTCCGCAAGCTGCTCGACCAGGGCATGGCCGGCGACAACGTTGGTCTGCTGCTGCGTGGTGTCAAGCGTGAGGACGTCGAGCGCGGCCAGGTCGTGACCAAGCCCGGAACCACCACCCCGCACACCGAGTTCGAGGGCCAGGTGTACATCCTGTCCAAGGACGAGGGCGGCCGGCATACGCCGTTCTTCAACAACTACCGCCCGCAGTTCTACTTCCGCACCACCGATGTGACCGGTGTGGTGACGCTGCCGGAGGGCACGGAGATGGTGATGCCCGGTGACAACACCAACATCTCGGTGA
This sequence comes from uncultured Actinomycetota bacterium, assembly GCA_963801365.1. GTDB lineage: Bacteria > Actinomycetota > Actinomycetes > Mycobacteriales > Mycobacteriaceae > Mycobacterium. The sequence goes on from CAWDEZ010000002.1 coordinate 82,382, forward strand.
AGCTGATTCAGCCCGTCGCGATGGACGAGGGTCTGCGCTTCGCGATCCGCGAGGGCGGCCGCACTGTCGGCGCCGGCCGGGTCACCAAGATCGTCAAGTAAATTCAGTAGGCGCAGGTGGCGCTCATCCCGAAAGGGTGGGCGCCGCTTGTGTTTTCGACAGCGTAGATCTTTCGCGAACCACAAGGACGCGTTGGTGGGCATGCTCACCGACACCGGTCGACGTAGTCGCTGAAGTCAGCTGCCGACCGTACGGTGAGTTGCTGCGTCACCGAATCTGCTGTCGCCGCGAACGCGGGCCTTCGCCGCGAATCTGACACGCGACGGGGCCGAGTGAGGAGCATGCCCGATGTTTGCGCGATACCTGAAGTCCCAACTGATGGTCCTGCTGTGCGGCGGCCTGGTCGGTCCAATCTTCCTCATCGTGTATTTCGCCACCGGACAGAGCAGCCTGCTCAAGTGGATGTTCTTCGTCGGCCTGTTCATCACCGCGGCAGACGTGCTGATCGCGCTTGCGCTGGCGAACTATAGCGCGAAGTCCGCCGCCAAGACCGCCGCGCTCGAGCAGAGCGGCGTCCTGGCGCTGGCCCACATCACCGGCTTGGGCGAAACCGGCACGCGCATCAACGATCAACCCGTCATCACGCTGAACCTGCACATCGCAGGACCCGGTATCGCCCCGTTCGACGCCACGGATCGGGTCATCGTGTCGGTGACGCGGATGGGTAACTTCAACTCGCGCAAACTCGTTGTCCTGGTCGATCCGCCCACGAATCAGTTCCAAATCGACTGGGAGCGAAGTGCTTTGGTCAATGGTTTGGTTCCGGCGCAGTTCACGGTCGCTGAGGACAACCAGACCTACGACCTGTCCGGGCAGCCGGGCCCATTGATGGAGATCTTGCAGCTTCTGAAGGCCAATGGCATCCCGCTGAACCGCATGGTCGACATTCGGTCCAACCCGGGCCTTCGCCAGCAGATTCAGGGGATCGTGCGCCGCGCCGCTGCCCAGCAGTCTCACGAGGTGCCTGCTCCGGCCGTCCCGCCCGCCGCGGCGCCGTCTCCGGTCCCCGCCTTCAGGCCGCCCGAGCCGTCGATCTCGCAGCGACTGCAGGAACTCGAGACGCTGCGCGCGACCGGCGCGGTGACCGAGGAAGATACAAGGCGAAGCGTTCGGAGATCATTTCCCAGATCTGACTGTGTCACTGGGCGTAACGCCGGGGCCAAGGGGCCACTAGAACACGTTTCAGTTTCCGCTGCTAGCCTGGGCGCGTGGCTGGATCATTGGAGGGACGCGTCGCGTTCGTCACCGGGGCCGCGCGGGGGCAGGGCCGCGCGCACGCCGTACGGCTGGCCAACGAGGGCGCAGACATCATTGCCATCGACGTCTGCGGGCCGGTGCCGTCGATCACGTACCCGCTGGCCAGCCCGGAAGAGCTTGACGAGACCGTCCGTGGCGTTGAGGCGGCAGGCCGAAAGATCCTGGCGCGTCACGTTGATATCCGCGACGGCGAGGCGCTGCGCCAGGTCGTGGCCGACGGCATGGAGCAGTTCGCGCGGCTGGACGTTCTCGTCGCGAACGCGGGCGTGCTGGGTTGGGGACGGCTCTGGGAGCTTTCCGAAGAGCAGTGGGACGCGGTGATCGACGTCAACCTGTCGGGCACCTGGCGCACCATCCGGGCGGCCGTCCCGGCGATGATCGAAGCTGGCAACGGCGGGTCGATCATCATCGTCAGCTCGGCGGCCGGGCTGAAGGCCACGCCAGGCAACGGCCACTACGCGGCCTCCAAGCACGGGTTGGTGGCGCTGACGAATTCGCTGGCTCTGGAGGCCGGCGAGTTCGGCATCCGGGTCAACTCCATTCACCCGTACTCGATCGACACCCCAATGATCGAGCGCGAGGTGATGATGCGGATGTTCAAAGAGCACCCGAGCTTCCTGCACAGCTTCGCGCCGATGCCGTTTCATCCCCACGATGCCGGCGGCAGGCGCCACCGCAACGAATTCATGGCGCCGGAAGAAGTTTCCGACGTGGTGGCATGGCTGGCCGGCGACGGTTCCGCGACGCTGTCGGGTGTCCAAATCCCCGTCGACCGAGGCGTGCTGAAGTACTAGCCTGGCAGGACCAGCACCGGCACCGGACTGTGGCGGACGATCTTCGTTCCGCGAGAGCCCAAGAACACCCGCGCAATTCCACCCCTCGGCGCCGTGCCCAGCGCGAGTAGCTCGCCGTCCTCCCAGTCCGTCGCGTCGAGCGCCTCGCTCCAGTCGTTGCCTGTAACCACTTGCAGCACAACATCATCGCCGACGACGCCGTCAGACTTCAACTGTGCCAGCGCCTCTCGGGCATGCACCGCCCACGTGGCCAGGATGGTGTCTTCGGCGTGCAGGCCCACCTCGGGCGGGAACATCGTACGGCCGCGGACCGCGAAGGTGACCACGCGCATCGGCACGTCGAATCGCTTCGCCAGCTCGATGACTCGGTGCACCACATGGACGGATTCCGCCGTCCCCGGGTACGCGCACGTAATGCGTGTGAGAGCCCCGCTGCGCGTTCCGCGGTTCCCCCGGGGGCTGACGGCCAGCGGAACGGGTGACGAGTGAAGCAGCCGGTCGGCGGTTGACCCGACCACGACTTGGCCCAGTTGGCCATTGGCTGATGATCCGAGCACCAAGATGTCCGCATCCAGCGACTCGACGACTTCAATCAGCCCACCGGACACCGACCGGTGCGCCCACTTCTGGTATGTCACGTCCAGTCCGTCGGCGAGCCTGATGAGGTAGCGTTGCGCCTCCCCTGCGGAATCTGCGGCCAATTGGTCTGCCCACTGCGCATATTCGGCATCGATCTTGGCGGGCGACGGCGTGGTCCACGGCTTCGGCACGACCGTCGCGACGGTCAGCGATGTCTTCAGCGTCCGGGCTGCCTCCACCGCGAGGTGCAATGGCGCGAGGCCGCCCTTGCCCGCCAGATAACCAACGACGACGGTCACGGTGCTTCCTTAGGTGGAAGGAGGACTTCGTCTTCTTGGGGCGCGGCCGTCGGGATGAGGCCATCGCTGGCCCCGGGATTCAGCGCACTGTGGTGGCGACTCCACACCAGGTAGAAGATCAGCGCAGCCGCCACCCAGGCGCCGAATGCGAGCCAGGTCACCAAGCGCATTTGAAGAAGGATGTAGCCGCAGACGGCAACCGACAGAATCGGCGTGACCGGATAAAGGGGCACCCTGAACCCGCGGGGAAGATCGGGCTGGCGAACTCGAAGGATGATGACGCCGATCGACACCACGATGAATGCGGTGAGCGTTCCGATCGACACCATGTCGGCCAGGTAGTCCAGCGGCAGGAACCCAGCGAGGATCGCCACCACGAACGCGACGATGACGGTATTGGGAACCGGTGTCATGGTGCGAGGACTCACCTTGGCGAACACCGACGGCAGCAGTCCGTCACGGCCCATTGCAAAGAGGATCCGCGTCTGCCCGTACATCACTACCAGCGTCACCGAGAAGATCGAAATCACGGCGCCCGCAGCCAAGATCGTGCTGGCCGTGATGTTTCCGGTGATGTTGTCGAGTATCACCGCCAGCCCGGCCTTTTGCCCTTCGAACTGTTGCCATGGCTGAGCACCGAGCCCGGCAACTGCGACGAGGATGTAAACGCTTGTGACGATCAGCAGCGCGGCGATGATCGCACGGGGCATCGTGCGTTGGGGATCTTTGACCTCGTCGCCGGCGGTGGATACCGCGTCAAGTCCGATATACGAGAAGAAGATTGAACTGGCGGCCAGTCCGATCCCGCTCACTCCGAACGGAGCGAAATCGGCGAACCGATCGGCTTGGAAGGCCGTGAAGGCGATGACCGCGAACATCAACAGCACAGCCAGCTTGATCACCACCATCGTGGCGTTGACCTTGGCCGACTCGCTGGCACCGCGGATCAACAGCGCCGCGCACATTGCGACCAGGATCACTGCAGGGAGATTGATCCACGCATGCGGCTCGCCGGGATCTACCTTGTCCCACGGTGCCGCCGAAATCGCATGCGGAAGTGAGACATGGAAGATGTTGTCGAGCAGCTTGGAGAGGTACTGGCTCCAACCCACTGCGACCGCGGCCGTCGACACGCCATACTCCAGGAGAAGGCAGGCCGCAACGCCCATTGCGACGAACTCGCCCAGGGTGGTGTAGGCGTAGGAGTAGGTGGATCCCGAAACCGGTACGGCTGAGGCCATCTCGGCATAACAAATAGCGGCTAGTCCGGCCCCCAGGCTGGCGATGAGGAACGAGATGATTACGGCCGGCCCCGCTTCGGGAACAGCCTGGGACAGCACGAAGAAGATGCCGGTGCCCACCGTCGCGCCGACACCGAACATTGTCAGCTGAAACGTCCCGATGCTGCGCTTGAGGTGATCAGACGCTCCATGCGCCACAGGAGCCCCGATGACGGGCCGCCGCCTCAGCATCTGTTCGGTCAGGCTTATCGACGGGCCACTCATTCGAGCCTCCTATTTCGGGATTAGCCGATTATGACCACACCTCTGCCAAAACATCGGCGAGTTGATCAACCGCCCAATCGATCTCCTGCGCGGTGATCACCAGCGGTGGCGCGAATCGAAGCGTCGAGCCGTGCGTCTCCTTGACGAGGACACCGCGTTCCGCGAGACGGAGACTGATGTCTTTGCCGGTGCCGCAGCTCGGATCGATGTCCACTCCGGCCCACAGGCCGAGACCCCGCACCGCGAGCACCCCGTCGCCGATCAAGCTGCGCAACCGGTGCTGCAGACGAACACCCAATTCCGTTGAGCGTCGCTGGAACTCACCGGTTGTTAGCATGTCGACCACCGTCGATCCGATCGCAGTGGCCAGTGGATTACCGCCGAACGTCGAACCGTGTTCGCCGGGGTGCAGCACGCCGAGGACATCGCGGTTGGCGACCACCGCCGAGAGCGGAACCACGCCACCGCCCAGCGCCTTGCCGAGCAGGTACACATCGGGAACCACACCCCAGTGGTCGCACGCGAAGGTGTGCCCTATGCGGCCGAGTCCGGATTGGATCTCGTCGGCGATCATCAGCACGTTGTGCTCGCTGCACAACGCGCGCACAGTCGGCAGGTAGTCGTCTGGCGGCACGATGACGCCGGCCTCGCCCTGAATCGGTTCGAGCAGTACTGCGGCGGTGTCGTCATCGATCGTATGGGCAAGCGCGACCGCGTCGCCGAATGGAACCGACTGGAACCCGGGCGTGAACGGGCCGAAGCCACCCCGGGCCGTGGGATCGGAGGAGAAGCTGACGATGCATATGGTGCGGCCATGAAAGTTGTTGTGAGCCACTATGATTTTGGCGCGATCCGGTTGCAGACCTTTGACGTCGGCGCCCCACTTCCGCGCGACCTTGATGCCGCTCTCGACCGCTTCAGCGCCGCTGTTCATTGGCAGCACCATGTCTTTGCCGCACAGTCCGGCGAGGGCTTCGCAGAACGGGCCGAGGCGGTCGGAGTGAAAGGCGCGACTGACCAGCGTCATCGCGTCAAGTTGTGCGTGGGCCGTCGCCACGATATCGGGGTGGCGGTGTCCGAAGTTCACGGCCGAATATGCGGCGAGGCAATCGAGATAGCGACGGCCCTCGATATCGGTGATCCAGGCACCCTGCGCGCTGACCGCGACCACTGGTAGCGGCGAGTAGTTGTGAGCCGTGTGGTTCTTCTCCAGCGTGATCGCCGCCTGGGTCTCTTGTGTGATCGCCGCGCCGGCGTCGACAATCGTCACGGGTGTACCTCCAGTGTGCAGCACTTGATCGAGCCGCCGCCCCTGAGCAATTCAGACAGGTCGATGCCCACCGGCCTGAAGCCGGCGTTGCGCAACTGAGCAGCGAAACCGGTTGCAGCCATGGGGTGTACGACGTACAGGCCGTCCGAGACAGCGTTGAGGCCGAGCACGTACGCATCGGCGCTGGCGGCGATGATCGCATCGGGGAAGAGGGCTCGCAGCTGTCCTCGTGCCGCCTCGCTGAAGGCGGGCGGGTAGTACGCAATCATGTTGTCGTCGAGCAACGTCAGGGCTGTATCGAGGTGGTAGAACCGCGGATCCACCAACTCAAGAGAGATCACCGGCATGCGTAGTATTTCGGCGATCTCGGCGTGGGCTCTGATGTCGGTGCGAAAGCCGTGGCCGGCCAACACCATTTCGCCCACGAGCATCAAGTCTCCCTGTCCTTCATTGACGTGGCGGGTTGGTATGACGCGGTAGCCGTGGTTGTGCATCCAGGCTGCGTACGCAACGGATTCCGCGGCGCGTTCGGCGAATTTGAAGCGCGCCGGCACCGCGATGTCGCCGACGATTAAGCCGCCATTGGCGGCATACACCATGTCGGGCAGTCTCGGTTGTGGCCGCACCAGGTCGACAGTGTGACCGAGCTGCAGGTAGGTCTTGTACAGCGACTTCCATTGCGCGGCCGCGGTGCGCCGGTCGACGGGCGCTGTGAGGTCCATCCACGGGTTGATCGCGTACTCGACCGCGAAGAACTGCGGCGGCGTCATCACATAGTGCCGGACGCGCGGAGTGTGAGTGTGGCGCGACGGCGCCCTGCGTCGCGCTTCGTCCGCGGCGAGAGAGAATTCCGTCATGAATCAAACGGTATTTTGAACAGTGTGCGCAATCAATCGCGATATATTGCATATATGGCGATAATGTGTTGCGCAGATTCCCATAGTCGGTAGATCTGTTGCGCCATTGAGGAAGGCCATTGTGGACCGGTTGGACGACATCGACGAGCGGATCCTTGCCGAGCTCGTCGAGCACGCCCGGGCCACCTTCGCCGCGATCGGTGAGAAGGTGAGCCTCTCGGCGCCGGCGGTAAAACGGCGGGTGGACCGGATGCTGGACCGCGGTGTGATCAAAGGCTTTACCACCGTGGTCGACCGCAGCGCGCTGGGCTGGAACACTGAGGCGTACGTGCAGGTGTTCTGCCAGGGCACGATTGCGCCCGAACGGCTGCGTACCGCCTGGGTGGAGATCCCCGAGGTGGTCAGCGCGGCCACGGTCACCGGCACCTCCGATGCGATTTTGCATGTGCTCGCTCGGGACATGCAGCACCTCGAACAGGCGCTGGAGCGAATTCGCTCCAGCGCCGACATCGAGCGCAGCGAGAGCATTGTCGTGCTGTCCAATCTCATCGAACGGACTCGCCCCTAGCGAGGAACGCTGTGCGGCCGATGGTGTATGAAGCCTTAAGTGAGCAAACGGATAGTCATCATCGGCGGAGGGCTGGCAGCGGCGCGCACCGCCGAGCAGCTGCGGCGATCCGAGTTCGACGGGCCGATCACAATCGTCAGCGACGAGGTGCACCTGCCGTACGACCGTCCGCCGCTGTCCAAGCAGGTGCTGCGCAGCGAGCTCGACGACGTGGCGCTCAAGCCGCGCGAGTTCTACGACGAGAACGACATCACGCTGCTGCTCGGGTCTGCGGTCTGCAACCTCGATACCGCAAGCCAGACCGTGAGTCTGGACAGCGGGACACAGCTCGAATACGACGATGTTGTGATCGCGACAGGCCTTGTGCCGCGGCGCATTCCTTCGTTCCCCGAGATGGGGGGCATTCACGTCTTGCGCTCGTTCGATGAGAGCATGGCCCTGCGCGGGGAGGCAGGGAAGGCCCGGCGTGCGCTGGTGGTCGGCGCTGGGTTCATTGGCTGCGAGGTGGCCGCCAGCCTGCGGGGTCTCGGTGTCGAGGTCGTCATGGTGGAACCCCAGCCCGAACCGCTGGCGTCGGTGCTGGGTGAGCAGATCGGGGCTTTGGTGGCGCGGCTGCACCGCGCCGAAGGGGTCGACGTGCGGACGGGGGTAGGCGTCGAGTCCGTCCTCGGTGCGGACCGCGTCGAGAAGGTGGTGCTGACTGATGCGTCGGAGCTCGACTCCGACCTCGTCGTCGTGGGCATCGGATCGCGACCGGCAGCCGACTGGCTCGACGGGAGTGGGGTCCAGGTCGACAACGGCGTGGTGTGCGACAACGTCGGCAAAACCAGTGCTCCGCACGTGTGGGCGCTAGGCGATGTGGCATCCTGGCGGAACGCGACGGGACATCAAGCGCGCGTTGAACATTGGAGCAATGTCGCCGAGCAAGCGCGAGTTCTGGTGCCGTCGCTGCTGGGCCAGGAGCTGCCGTCCAATCTTGTTGTCGTGCCGTACTTTTGGAGTGATCAGTACGATATCAAGATCCAATGCCTCGGTGAGCCGGAGGCCCGGGACATCGTGCACCTGGTCACCGACGACGGCCGCAAGTTCTTGGCGTACTACGAGCGCGACGGCGTGGTCGCCGGCGTCGTGGGTGGTGGCATGCCCGGCGCGGTGATGAAAACCCGGGCCAAGATCGCTGCCGGAGCACGGATAAGCGACGTGCTCAGCCCTTAAGCGCCGAGATAGCAGCCAGTGTCGTGGTTTGCGCCGGAATCACAACACTCGTTGCTGATTCGCCGAGAACTAGAACTGGCCTAGGTAGAAGCGGCTGCCCTGGTCGTCGCGGCACTCGGCCATCACGCCGTAAGGTTGCCCGCTCGGTTCTTGGACGACGGTCCCGCCAGCTTCCCGAACTCGGGCGACGGCGTCGTCGATGTCAACGACAGTCCACATCGGCACTGTCGTGGCGTGCGCGCTGCCCCCGGCGACTCCGGCCATCGGGTGCGTGCCGGTGATCTGCCAGCCGTCCTCGATGTGGCCCGGCTCGAAAGTCCATTGCAGCACATGTCCGTAGAAGTCGCGGAACGCTGTGGAACGGCCGACTTCGTAAGTGACATAAGATAATTCGCCTGGTCCGGCGCCGTTGAGGGGTGGACGGCGTGTCTTGCCGTCCGGCCGGTAGACCGCGAACGCGGTGCCGGCCGGGTCGGTGGCGTCGAGCACACTTCCGAACTCGAACTCGCGTTCCTCGCCCAGCCTCCCGCCCGCGTCCACAATCGCTCGGCCCGCGGCCTGCAGGTCCGACACGGCGTAGCAGCAGAACAGCGTCGGAGGTCCGTCGACGGAGAACATGCCGACCGGTTGCTCGGTGTTGGTGACCTGGTGCGTTGCCGACTCGTAAGTCCAACCCAGCACGTGGCGGTAGAAGGCCGCCGCGCGGTTGGCGTCGGGTGTCCACACCGACACGTAGCCGAGGTCGCCGTGCTCGATCAGTTCGACCGGTGCCCGCACCGGGCCGCTGAGCATCCAACGGTGGCCGAACGGGTCGATGATTGTCGCGTTCCGGGCCCCGTAGTTCTCGTAGATCTCGCGCTGGACGACGGCACCGTGAGTACGTGTGCGTTCCAATGCGGTATCGGTGTCGGCCACACGCAGCATAAGGCTCACCGAAACCGCTTGCGGTGCAGGTGCTCTCACCCCAAGTTCGGGGTATTCGTCCGCGAGATACAGAACGCCTCCGGCGAGTGCCAGTTCGGCGTGGCCGACGCGCCCGTCGTCCATCACGATCGGCTCGCCCACCAGCACGGCGCCGAGCGCGTCGGCGTACCACGTGATGGCAGCACGCGCGTCGGCAACGGTCAGGTACGGCAGGGCCGCCGGGCGCGGCGCGGCTGCCTCGGCAGTAGGTTCGGTCAGTTCGGCGATCGCCTGTGCGGTGCCGCTCATCTCAACTCCTTCGGTTCCTGCGGGTAGGGAAAGGGCAGACGCGAGCCGGGCCCGGAGCCGAGCCGCGAACTCCGGATCGGGCTGTAGCGGAAGGTCGTCGGCGCGCAGCGCGTCGAGCGGGTCGCGTTGTGTCATCGCGCACCTCCTTCCTCGTACTGGGTGCGGAATGCTCGGCGTGCGCGCACGAGCAGCGCCTCGGTGGCGTGGACGGTGCGGCCGATGAGCTCCGCGCATTCATTCACCGAGCAGTCGTCCACGTACCGCAACGTCAGCACCGCACGATGGGGCTCCGACAGCCGCCGTAAAGTGCTTTCGGCGACGATCCGGTCCAGTTCGGCGTCCCACGTGTCCAGGGGAGCGTCGGATTCCGGCACATCGGCGACCGGTAAGGCACGGCGGTCATACCGACGCCGGAAGTGGTCTGCCAGTTTGTGTCTGGCGACTCCGATCAGCCACGGGACGCTGATGTCAGGTGGATCGGCCTTGCGGGCGCTGTCCATCGCGGCGAGGAACGTTTCGGAGGTCAAATCCTCGGCAGTGGCCCGGTCACCGCAGCGGCGCACGAAGTAGCCGTACACCGCGGGCAGCGCCTCATCGTACAGAGTGAGCAGTGCGCGCGGAGCGTCGGGCGGACCAGGTTCGGCGCTCACATTCTCATCGTCGTGGTTGCGGGCCGAACTCCGACGCGGAGAGCCCAAATTTTTGCGGGGAGCGTGCACGCTTGAGCAGAAGACGGCCGGGGCGTACGACATCGAATGCGTCTGCCAGCGCTTGAGTCAAGGACACCGTCTCGTCGGCCAGCCAGTGCTCGTATGCCGACAGCGCCACACCGAGCATCGACCACGCGATCGTCTGCGGCACGAGATCGTTTGGCTTCATCCGGTGTTCGGCCGCCACGAATTCGGCGATGACTTCGCGCCAACCAGCGTACATCGTCATCGAGTACGCCTGAAGTGCGGTGGTGCGAAGAATCACCTGCATCCTCAGCCGATGGCGCCGGACCTCCGAGTCGTCGAAAGTGTTGAACGCCAATAGCGCATCGCGCATGGCCTGCTCGGTAGAGACGGACGGGTCGACGGCGGAGAGCACTTCGCGCAGATGCTGGAGGTGGGCGTCGAAATCACCCCACGGAATCGCGTTCTTCGACGGATAGTAGCGAAACAGGGTCCGGCGGGCGATTCCCGCGGCCTGGGCGACGTCCTCGACGCTGACCTCGTCGAACCCGCGGGCGGCGAACAGTTCGATGGCCACATCGGTGATCTGTTGGCGCGTGGTCGACCGACGCCGGCCCGCCCGCTGTTGCACCACATCCACCCTTCCGTTTCGGCACTCGATGCCATATTCTGTCGAATCAACCGCACACTGTCGAGACCACACTCACCAGAAAGGCGCCTCCGATGGAACCGAAGGACCAATTGGACACCGAGCAGGAACTCGTCACCGAGACGCTCGTCGAAGAGGTGTCGATCGACGGCATGTGCGGCGTCTACTAGCCGTGTTGGATGGTAGCTCGGACGAGCCTCGCTCGGTGTCGGATGGTCGCTCGGACGAGCCTCGCTCGGTGTCGGATGGTCGCTCGGACGAGCCTCGCTCGGTGTCGGATGATCGCTCGGACGAGCCTCGCTCGGTGTCGGATGGTCGCTCGGACGAGCCTCGCTCGGTGTTCGACCCAGCACTTGCTTGGCGATTGCATCCTCAAGTCGCGGTGCGACCAGAGCGTTTCGGTGCATTGCTGTACCACTTCGGCACCCGCAGGCTTTCGTTCTTGAAGGACCGCACGATCCTGGCGATCGTCGAATCACTCGGCGAGCATCCCGACGCTAGATCCGCGTGTCGCGCTGCGGGAGTCGAACCCGGCGGTGAGCGGCCGTATCTCCGCGCGCTGGAGGCTCTGGCTTCCTCCAACATGCTGGTCGGTCAGGAGCAACCATGACGGCAGCACCCCGACTGGTGGAGCAGTTCGAGCGAGGCCTCGACGCGCCAATCTGTTTGACGTGGGAGTTGACCTACGCCTGCAACCTCGCCTGTGTTCACTGCCTATCGTCGTCGGGGCGGCGTGATCCCCGCGAGCTGACCACGCGCCAATGCATGGACGTGGTCGACGAGCTCGAACGGATGCAGGTGTTCTATGTGAACATCGGCGGCGGGGAACCCACAGTGCGGCAGGACTTTTGGGATCTCGTCGACTATGCCACCGCGCACCATGTCGGCGTGAAGTTCTCCACAAACGGCGTGCGCATCACCCCGCGCATCGCGGGCCGGCTCGCGGCCAGCGATTACGTCGACGTGCAGATCTCGCTGGACGGCGCCACCGCTGAGGTGAACGACGCAGTGCGCGGCCGCGGGTCCTACGTCATGGCGCTTCGGGCGCTGGAGCATCTCGCCGGCGCCGGGTTCAAGGATGCCAAGATTTCGGTGGTGGTGACCCGCCACAATGTCGACCAGCTCGACGAATTCGTCTCGCTGGCAACGCGTTACGGCGCTACGCTACGCATCACCAGACTTCGGCCTTCCGGCCGGGGGGCAGACGTGTGGGACGAGCTGCACCCAACCGCCGAACAGCAAGTGCAGCTGTACAACTGGCTCGTGGAGCGCGGTGATCACATTCTCACGGGTGATTCGTTCTTTCACCTCTCGCCGCTCGGCCAGCCCGGAGCGCTGGCGGGGCTGAACTTGTGCGGCGCTGGCCGGGTTGTCTGTTTGATCGATCCAATTGGTGACGTGTATGCCTGCCCGTTCGCGATTCACGACCGTTTCCTGGCCGGAAACGTGTTGACCGGCGGGGGTTTTGACAACGTGTGGAAGAGCGCCCCGCTGTTCCGTGAACTCCGCGAGCCACAATCTGCCGGTGCTTGCAGCAGCTGCGGGCACTACGACAGCTGCCGCGGTGGATGCATGGCGGCGAAGTTTTTCACCGGTCTGCCGATCGATGGCCCCGACCCAGAATGCGTCCAAGGGTTCGGTGCGCCCGCCCTCGCTCGGCAGCGGCACGTGCCCCGTCCCAGCGGTGACCATTCCCGCCGCGGCCCGGTCCCGCTGACGCTGACGTCGCAGCCACCGGCCCGGCTCTGCAACGAAAGCCCGGTGTAGCGATGGCCGAGTGGTACGAAACAGTGGCGTTCGCCCAGAACAAGGCCAGAAAACGGCTGCCCAAGCCGGCTTATTCGTCGCTACTCGCGGCCAGCGAGAAGGGCGTGACGGTCGCCGACAACGTCGAGGCCTTCAGCGAGCTGGGCTTCGCGCCGCACGTGATCGGTACAACCGAGAAGCGCGAAATGGCGACCACCGTTCTAGGCCAGGATATTTCGTTCCCCGTGGTGATTTCGCCGACAGGGGTACAGGCCATTCATCCCGATGGCGAGGTGTCCGTTGCGCGTGCGGCTGCGGCGCGCGACACCGCGATGGGATTGTCGTCGTTCGCCAGCAAGCCGATCGAAGAAGTGATCACGGCTAACCGCAAACTCTTCTTTCAGGTCTACTGGCTCGGTGACCGCGAGGCCATCGCGCAGCGCGTGCACCGCGCGCGAGAGGCCGGAGCCGTCGGGTTGATCTTGACCACCGACTGGAGTTTCTCTCACGGTCGCGACTGGGGCAGCCCGAAGATCCCGGAGTCGATGAACCTGCGCACGACGGTCCGGATGCTGCCGACCGCGGTCACCAAGCCGCGCTGGCTCTGGCGATGGGCCAAGACAATGCGGCCCCCGGAGCTGACGGTGCCGAACCAGGTCCCGCGCGGCGAGCCGGCTCCCGCGTTCTTCGACGTCTACGGGGAATGGATGAACACCCCGCCGCCGACGTGGGACGACGTTGGCTGGCTTCGGGAACTGTGGGGCGGCCCGTTCATGCTCAAGGGCGTGATGCGGGTCGACGATGCCAAACGTGCTGTAGATGCCGGTGTTTCGGCGATCTCGGTGTCCAATCACGGCGGCAACAACCTGGACGGCACGCCCGCGACCATTCGGGCATTGCCGGCAATCGCCGAGGCCGTCGGCGGCGATATCGAGGTGCTGCTCGACGGCGGCATCCGCCGCGGCAGCGACGTGGTCAAGGCGCTCGCCCTCGGCGCCCGTGCCGTCATGATCGGCCGGGCCTACCTCTGGGGTCTGGCGGCGAACGGGCAGGCCGGAGTCGAGAACGTGCTCGACATCCTGCGGGCTGGAATCGACTCGGCACTGCGGGGGATCAGCAAAGCCGCCATCCATGACTTGACCCCAGACGACATCGTGATGCCCGCCGGTTTCACCCGGGCGCTAGGGGTGACCACCGACCGAAGTTCGTAGCGGTCCCGAAATCCTGGTGCCTGCGAGGCTGGCGGTACTGACGTGAACTGTGGGAGCGACGTCGAGGCGATACTTGCGAACGTAACTTTTCTCATCCCCCAACATCCTATGTATCCCAGATGAATTGGGCCTACGATCGCGACGTGGCCTTCCCGAGCGAATTAGGGAAGTCGACGTCGAAGCAGCTCGAAGGTGCGTCGCCCACGGTGGTGGTGGTTGTTCCGGTCGGGGCCACCGAGCAGCATGGACCTCACTTGCCACTGGACACCGACACCCGCATCGCTATTGCAGTAGCGCAGTCCGTCGTTGCCAGATTGACTGCCGCTGGTTGTCCAGGCCCGGCAGTGGTTGCCCCGGCCATCGCGTACGGGGCTAGTGGCGAACATCAGGACTTCGCCGGGACCGTATCGATCGGAACCGACGCACTCGAGCAGTTGCTGGTCGAGTTCGGCCGCTCAGCATGCCAATGGGCACAGCGGGTCGTTTTCGTCAACGGCCACGGCGGCAACCTCGACGCGCTGGTCGCGGCGGTGGGGCGCCTGCGGGCTGAACAGCGCGACGCGGGGTGGTTCCCCTGCTCGGTCCCCGGCGGCGATTCTCATGCGGGACACACGGAAACCTCAATATTGCTGCACCTCTCACCCGAAACCGTCTGCGTCGACGAGCGTTGTGCGGGTAACGTTGCTCCGCTAACGGAATTGATGTCGACGATGCGCCGCGGCGGTGTCGCCGCAGTGAGCGAGGTAGGCGTGCTGGGGGACCCCACCACTGCGACTGCAGCGGCTGGCGCCGATCTCTTCGCCGAAATGGTCGACGCCTGCACCATCAAGATCAAACGGTGGGCCCCAGGCGGTGACGGGATGCTGCGATGAGCCAGCCGCGGCTTCCCGACGGATTTGCCGTCCAGGTCGATCGTCGTGTCCGCGTGCTGGGCGCCGGCGCGGCCTTGCTCGGCGGGTCACCCATCCGGTTGCTGCGACTGGCCCCGTCCGCTCGCACGCTGCTCGACAACGGCCGGGTGGAGGTCCACGACTCGGTGAGTGCTCAGCTCGCGCGGACGCTGCTGGACGCCACAGTAGCCCATCCGCGTCCTTCCGGCGGCCCGTCTCACCGCGATGTCACCGTCGTTATTCCCGTGCGCGACAACACGTTTGGCCTACGTCGGCTGCTATCGACCTTGCGCGGATTACGGGTAGTCGTGGTTGACGACGGGTCGGCGATCCCGGTCCGGAATTCCGACTTCGAACGCATGAGCTGCCAGGTCCAGGTGATCCGGCACGCCGAGACCAAGGGCCCTGCCGCCGCCCGCAACAGTGGTCTCGCGGTCTGCACCACCGACTTCGTCGCGTTCCTGGACTCCGATGTCGTGCCGAGACGTGGCTGGCTCGAGGCGCTGCTGGGCCATTTCGCCGATCCTGCGGTCGCTCTGGTCGCCCCGAGAATCGTCGGACTTGCACACAGCGACAACATGATTGCCCGCTACGAGGCGGTGCGGTCGTCGCTGGATCTCGGTCGGCGGGAGGCGCCCGTCGTCCCATACGGAACCGTCTCGTACGTCCCGAGCGCCGCGATCATCTGCCGCCGGTCTGCGTTGGTCGCCGCGGCAGGATTCGACGAGACGTTACGCTGCGGCGAGGACGTCGACCTATGCTGGCGTCTCGTAGAGTCCGGCGCCCGCTTGCGCTATGAGCCGATTGCGCTGGTGGCGCACGACCATCGAGTCGGTGTCCGGGCCTGGCTGGCGCGCAAGGCGTTTTATGGCGAGTCCGCGGCCCCGTTGTCGATCCGCCATCCCGACAAGACGGCCCCGCTGGTGATCTCCGGGTGGACGCTGCTGGTGTGGCTGCTGATGGTGATGGGCTCGGTTCTGGGGTATCTCGCGTCCGTGGTGATTGCTGCGGTGACGGCGCGACGCATCGCCAACACGCTGGATGGGATTGACTCCAAACCAGCAGACGTGATTATGCTGGCGGCGCGGGGGCTGGGCATGGCGGCTCTGCAGATTGCTTCGGCCATCTGCCGGCACTACTGGCCGATCGCACTGCTCGCCGCGATCCTGTTCCGGCGGTTCCGCCACATCGTGCTGGCCGCCGCGGTCGTCGATGGCGTGGCGGACTGGGTCAGTAGACACCACAACCTGGATATGGAGACCAAACAACTCGGAGTCGTTTCATATCTGGTGCTCAAGCGCCTCGACGATCTCGCGTACGGCGCCGGCATGTGGACGGGCATGGTGCACGAGCGCCATCCCGGGCCGCTGAAGCCGCAGATCCGGACATAACCACCTTTGCACAGCGACGTCCTGATCGTCGGGGCCGGCAGCGCTGGATGCGTTGTAGCCGAACGGTTGTCCGCTGACGAGCGCTGTCGGGTGACGGTGGTCGAAGCCGGGGCCGCAGTTACCGATCCCTCCGTGCGCGCGATGGTGGCCGAGGGGTCCATACTGCCCGTCGGGGCGGACAGTCCGTTGGTCCGGCGGTTCGAGACGGTGCTGACCGACCGGCCCCGTCGCGCGACGCATCTGGTCCGAGGCACGGTGGTGGGCGGCTCGGGGGCGGTCAATGGCGGTTACTTTTGCCGCGGTCTGCCTCATGACTTCGACGGCTGGGGTGTGCCGGGCTGGTCGTGGTCAGACGTGCTCGGCCATTTCCGGGATATCGAACGAGATCACGATTTCGCCGGCCCGGCCCACGGACTCAGTGGACCGATCCCGGTGCGACGTACTAGCGAACTGTCGACAACCACCGCTGATTTCGTCACCAGGGCGCGCGACGCCGGCTTTGCGTGGATTCCTGACCTCAACGGGGCGATCGACTCGGCCACAAACGTGGCCGGTGTCGGCGCAGTCCCGCTGAATTTCGCGAACGGCAGGCGGGTGGAACCTGGCTCGGCCATCCTCGAGCCCGCCTTGAACCGGGCCAACCTCACATTGCTCACCGCCACGTCGGTGTGGCGTCTGCGGGTATCGTCGGGCCGAGTGATCGGGGCCGATGCCGAGGGACCTGACGGGCCGGTGTCGGTGTTTGCGGATCGAACCGTTCTGTGCGCCGGCGCGATCGGGAGCGCGCACATTTTGATGTTGTCGGGTATCGGGGATGCGACGGTGCTGCGCAAGGCGGGACTACGGGTGATTGCGGCCGCACCGGTGGGCATGCATTGTGTCGACCATCCGGAGTGGGTGATGCCGACCACATGGGTGACTAATCCCGGACAGCCGGTGCTCGAAGCGGTCCTGTGTACTGAGTCGGCGATTGAAATTCGTCCTTACACAGGCGGTTTCGTCACCATGGTGGGCGATGGAACCGACGGGCAGCCCGACTGGCCGCATGTCGGGGTGGTGCTGATGCAACCGCGTTCGCGTGGGCGTGTCACAGTGCTGTCCGATGACCCGCGAGTGCCGCCTCGCATTGAACACCGTTACGACAGCGAACCAGCGGACGTCGCCGCGCTGAGAGAAGGCAGCGACCTGGCGAGTCAACTCTGCCCGGTCGGCCACCCGGCGCCCGAACCGCTGTGGTCGACCTCGCAGCACCTATGTGTGACCGCGCCGATGGGTACCGATTCCGACGAGCGGGCGGTGCTCGATCCGCAATGCCGGGTGCGCGGTGTCGAGGGCCTGTGGGTGATCGACGGTGCGGCACTACCAGCGATCACCAGTCGCGGCCCACACGCCACCATCGTGATGTTCGCCCACCGTGCCGCCGAGTTCGTGGCGTGAGTCAGCGCATCGAATACCGGATCGGCAGGTGCTTGAGCCCCCCGACGAAGACGGTGGCGGAAAGCTCTGGCGTACCGGCCAACTCGATCGAATCGAGGCGGGGAATCAGCTCGTTGAAGAAGCTGTTCATCTCCATCCGGGCCAGCGCCGCGCCGAGGCAGAAATGCACGCCGTAGCCGAAAGCCAGGTGCTTGTTCGGATCACGCCCGACGTCGAACCGGAACGGCTCATCGAACACCTCCTCGTCACGGTTTGCCGAGACGTACGCCAGATACACCGATTCACCCGCGGAAATCGACACGCCGCGCACTGTCGTGTCTTCCGTTGCGGTGCGCATGAATTCCTTGACCGGCGTTGTCCAACGGATCATTTCCTCGACGGCCAGGGGCATAAGGTCGGGATGGTCGCGCAGCCGCGCCAACTGATCCGGGTTTTCGATCAGCGCGAGCAATCCGCCGGTAATCGCATTTCGGGTGGTGTCGTGGCCAGCGGTTGCGACGATGACGTAGTACGACATCGTGTCGAGATCGGACAGCGGCTCACCGTTGATACGTGCGTTTGCGATCGCGGAAGCTAAGTCTTCCGTTGGGTTTTCGCGCCGTGATGCAGTCAGTGTGGTGAAGTAATTGAAGAAGTCGAGGAGGACCATCTGCTGATCCTCGACTGTTACGCCGCGTCGCAGTTCGGGGTCGTGTCCGCCGAAGATTTCCTGCGTGAGCTTGAGCATCCGCGGGAAATCCTCCTGGGGGATGCCGAGCAGCGACATGATCACCTGCAGCGGGTAATCCATCGCAACATCCGTGACGAAGTCACAGTCGGGACCGATGTCACACATTCGGTCAACGGTGAGCTTGGCGAGCTGGTCGACGTTAACCTTTAAGTCGCGCATCGCTTTTGGTCGAAACCAGTCGGCGCCGATCGCCCGCACGCCCCAGTGGTGCGGGTCATCCATGTGGATGAGGGTCCGCAGGCCCATGCCGGCCTCAAGCTGGGCGCGCGCCTCCTCATCGGCCGCGGCAGTCTGCAACAGTGGACGCGGCTCGCTGATCCACAGATTGTTCGCGCGCTCGATGTCCATGATATCGGCGTGCTTGGTGATGAACCAGAACGGCCGATACGGCGGGACGTCGACGTTCGCGACGGGGGTATGGGCGCGCAGATGGGGCAATGCGGTGTGGAGGCGTTCTTCGTCGGGGTAGGCGGTGGGATCGGCGAACACCTTGGCGGACTCATCAATTGTCGGCGTGCTCATCCGCTGCTCCTCGTCGAGTGCGTGTTTCTGGGAACAACTGTAAGCTCTGGCCGCGTGCGATCCGGACGCCGTCGCATTTGGGTGATGGTTCTGTTCGCCGCGGCCCTGACGCTGGTTTCGTGTGGGCATGGCCCCACCCAGGCTGTGGACCGGACGTTGGTACAAACAGCATCGGGCGCCGTGCGCGGCGCGCTGTCCAACGATCACCTGCTGTTCGCGGGCATACCGTATGCCGCGCCGCCGGTGGGGCCATTGCGGTGGAAGCCGCCGCAACCGCCGCCGTCATGGCAAGGTGTGCGTGACGCAACGAAGTACGGCTCGCGATGCGTGCAGGACAAGGCGGCCGATCCGGATTACGGTCGATCGATCAGCGAGGACTGTCTGACACTGAACGTGTGGACACCGAAAACAGCCGCGGCCGTAGCCCTTCCGGTCATGGTGTGGATTCACGGGGGAGCGTTCGCCAACGGTAGCGGCGACATCTACGACGCGCGCTGGCTGGTGGCGCGAGGTGACATCATCGTCGTCACTCTTAACTACCGCCTTGGCGCGCTGGGTTTCCTTGCCCATCCGGCGCTGGCCGCCAACGATGACATCGGCAATTACGGGCTGGCCGATCAACAGGCCGCACTGCGGTGGGTGCGCGACAACATTGCCCACTTCGGCGGCGATCCGGACAAGGTCACGATTGCCGGCGAATCGGCGGGTGCGATGTCGGTGTGCGACCATCTCGTCGCCCCCGGCTCGGCGGGCCTGTTCCGTGCAGCGATCATTCAGAGCGGTCCATGCCAGGCCCAGGCTGACCGCTCCACAGCCGAACGGGTCAGCCTCGACTACGCCGCCGCAGCGGGGTGCGCCGACCCGCAAACAGCCGCGGATTGTCTCCGCGCGCTGCCGGTGGACAAGTTCGGCCCACCGCCTGCCTATTTCCGCATCGGCGACGACGAACTGACGGGCCCGGTCACCGGCACCCCGTCATTACCTGTTGACCCAGTGACGGCCATCGCCGACGGCAAGGCTGCTCGGGTGCCGGTATTGATCGGCACCACCCACGACGAGTTCACTCTATTCGCGGCCACGCAGTTTCTGCGGCAGGGCCGGATGCCGGACTACCCGAACGTGCTCGCCGACACGTTCGGCGGCGACACTGGCCGCATCGCGGAACACTACCCAGTCAGCAGATATCAGAATGCGGCACTGGCTTACTCGGCCGCGGTGACCGACAGCGCATTCGCGTGCACGGCAAGCGAAATGGCGTCGGGGTTGGCGCGGGATGCTCGGGTGTACGGCTATGAGTTCAACGACCGTGACGCTCCGGCGCCGGATCTGCTGCGTACCGTCCCGTTTCCGGTTGGAGCGAGCCACTCGCTGGAGTTGCGCTATTTGTTCGACATCGGCGGAGCGCCGCCTCTGAATCCGGTGCAACAGAAACTGTCCGAGCGGATGATCGACTATTGGAGCGGCTTCGTCGCCACTTCCGCGCCTCATGCCCACGGGGCGCCGGAGTGGCCGACGTTCGACGGTGCGCGTGGTCCATGGATGTCGCTGCAGAAACCCGAGGTGGGCACGTTCACGCAGTTTTACGACGACCACCAGTGCGGGTTCTGGGCTGGCCGCTAGCCCGCGCCGAACCCACCTCAACTGGTCCCCGCCCACGAGCACCCGGCAGTTCTTGCAGGCCCAGTCGGCCCCCCACGGCCGATTGCGGTGCTGTTCACAGATGTAGGTGCCCTTGCCGCAACACGGAACCACGACCAGCCAGCTTGCCGGTCGACCGCAGGTCCGCAGCGAGACAGAGAACCGGAGGCTAAATCCGATCGGCGTGCCGATCCCACATTTCGGAATGCGCTTCCAGTCCAGGCGGCCCAGGATCTCGTTAGTGGTGGGTGCAACGACGGTCATGCGACTTCCCCCAGGTGAACTCCACGGGAGGAACCAGGATCAACGCGGCGCAGACCATCGTGCCGATGCTGACATCCTACCTTCGTCGATGTCTGTCACCTGCGGTGTTCGTCATGCTGTGACCGGCGGATTCGATGACGACGTGGCCGTTTGCGGTGGTCGTAGCGGAACTGGTGGTCGTTACAGGGCTCGAACAGCCGGCAATGGCCATAACCGTGACCAATGTGGTGGCCAAACTCGATGACTTGTTCATGGCGGCCCCTCCGGCGAGTTTGCGGCTGGGCCGCGGCGGAGCAGGCGCGTAGCCGTCAGCCCTATTTCCGCGTGGAAGTCACCGCTCTGGCTCGTCACATGTCGCATCGTGTGGCCAGCCAAAACGGGGTCGGCCGGGATTTGGCGGCACACCCGTTCTAGGGCATACTGTTCAGGTTGCCTTGCGCCAGGTTCGCGCTTGGCCGGGCATAAGACCGGCGCCCACACGGGCGCGTCCGGTCCCACCCTCGATCGCGACGGTTTTCGGCGCGAATGAGGCTGTGTGTCGGCGACACACCCGACCGCGGGGACCGGTGCACCAGGACAGGTGAACAGTGGCGGCAAACCGGCGCGCTCTTTGCGCTGGCGAGACCGGGTGAGCAGGAGTGAGGAAGAAGCGTGGCGGGACAGAAGATCCGCATCAGGCTCAAGGCCTACGACCATGAGGCGATCGACGCCTCGGCGCGCAAGATCGTCGAGACGGTCACCCGCACGGGCGCCAGCGTGGTTGGCCCGGTGCCGCTGCCTACCGAGAAAAACGTGTATTGCGTCATCCGCTCCCCGCACAAGTACAAGGACTCGCGGGAGCATTTCGAGATGCGCACCCACAAGCGGCTTATCGACATCCTCGACCCGACACCCAAGACGGTCGACGCGTTGATGCGCATCGATCTGCCGGCCAGCGTCGACGTCAATATCCAGTAGGCATACCAGTAGGAGCGACGCAGACAAATGGCTAGGAAGGGAATCCTCGGCACCAAGCTGGGCATGACGCAGGTGTTCGACGAGAACAACCACGTCGTGCCGGTGACGGTTGTCAAGGCGGGACCGAACGTCGTCACGCGTATCCGCACCCCCGAGCGTGACGGCTACAGCGCTGTGCAGCTGGCCTACGGCGAGATCAGCCCGCGCAAGGTGAACAAGCCGTTAGGCGGCCAGTACGCAGCGGCAGACGTGAACCCGCGCCGTCATTTGGCCGAGTTGCGGCTCGACGACCCGGAAGCCGCAGCGGAATACGAGGTAGGCCAAGAGGTGACCGCCGAGATCTTCACCGACGGCAGCTACGTCGATGTGACCGGAACCTCCAAGGGCAAGGGCACCGCTGGGACGATGAAGCGCCACGGGTTCCGCGGCCAAGGCGCCAGCCACGGCGCGCAGGCGGTGCACCGGCGGCCTGGTTCGATCGGCGGCTGCGCAACCCCCGCCCGCGTGTTCAAGGGCACCCGGATGGCGGGCCGGATGGGCAATGAACGCGTCACCACGCAGAACCTGTTGGTGCACAAGGTCGATGCCGAAAACGGGGTGCTGCTGATCAAGGGCGCGATCCCCGGTCGCAGAGGGGGACTTGTCATGGTCCGCAGCGCGATCAAACGAGGTGAGATGTAGCAATGGCAGCCTTGAAGATTGACGTCCGCGCGCCGGGCGGAAAGACGGACGGCACGGTGGAATTGCCGGCTGAGTTGTTTGACGCGCCGGCCAATATCGCGTTGATGCATCAGGTGGTGACGGCTCAGCGCGCGGCGGCCCGTCAGGGCACGCACTCGACGAAGACGCGCGGCGAGGTGCGCGGTGGCGGCCGCAAACCCTACCGGCAGAAGGGCACTGGCCGGGCGCGCCAGGGCTCGACGCGCGCACCGCAGTTCACCGGCGGTGGCACCGTGCACGGTCCGAAGCCGCGTGACTACAGCCAGCGGACACCGAAAAAAATGATCGCCGCCGCGCTGCGCGGCGCATTGTCCGACCGTGCACGCAACGGCCGGATTCACGCGGTGACAGAAATCGTCGCGGGCCAGACCCCGTCGACGAAGAGCGCCAGGGTGTTTCTCGGCGAGCTGACCGAGCGCAGGCGGGTGCTCGTCGTGATCGGCCGCACCGATGAGACCGGCGCCAAGAGCGTGCGCAATCTTCCCGGGGTGCATGTGCTTTCGCCGGACCAGCTGAACACCTATGACGTGTTGCTGTCCGACGACGTGGTGTTTTCCGTCGAGGCGCTGAACGCGTTCATCGCGGCCAACACGAATCAGGCCGATGAGCCGCTTGCGCGAAGAGCGACAAAGGAGGTTTCGGCCTGATGGCGACGGTCACTGACCCACGCGACATCATCGTGTCCCCGGTCATCTCGGAGAAGTCCTACGGGCTGATCGAGGACAACGTGTACACGTTCATCGTTGCGCCCCACTCCAACAAGACGCAGATCAAGATCGCGGTCGAGCAGATCTTCAAGGTCAAAGTGGCGTCGGTGAACACCGCCAATCGGCCGGGCAAGCGCAAGCGCACCCGCACCGGATATGGCAAGCGCAAGGACACCAAGCGCGCGATCGTGACCCTGGCGCCCGGCAGCAAGCCGATCGACCTGTTCGGAGCGCCGGCATGATGGCGGAGACCGCGATGAGCGCTCGCGCGAAGAGCTGATAGCACAGAGACGACAGAAAAGACAAGCAGACATGGCAATTCGCAAATACAAGCCCACGACGCCCGGCCGTCGCGGTGCCAGCGTCTCGGATTTCGCTGAGATCACCCGGTCAACGCCGGAGAAGTCGCTGGTGCGTCCGCTGCACGGGCGCGGTGGGCGAAATGCGCACGGCCGCATCACCACTCGGCACCAGGGCGGCGGCCACAAGCGCGCGTACCGGATCATCGACTTCCGTCGGCACGACAAGGACGGCGTGAACGCGAAGGTCGCCCACATCGAGTACGACCCAAACCGCACCGCCCGCATCGCGTTGCTGCACTATCTGGACGGCGAGAAGCGCTACATCATCGCGCCGCAGGGCCTGGGTCAGGGCGATGTCGTGGAGTCCGGCCCGAACGCCGACATCAAGCCCGGTAACAACCTCCCACTGCGAAACATCCCCGCCGGCACGTTGATCCACGCGGTCGAGCTGCGTCCCGGCGGCGGCGCGAAGCTGGCCCGTTCGGCCGGCTCGAGCATCCAGCTACTCGGTAAGGAAGGCGCCTACGCGTCACTGCGCATGCCCAGCGGCGAGATCCGTCGCGTCGACGTGCGGTGCCGTGCCACGGTCGGCGAGGTCGGCAACGCCGAACAGGCGAACATCAACTGGGGCAAGGCCGGTCGTATGCGCTGGAAGGGCAAGCGGCCCACCGTTCGCGGTGTCGTGATGAATCCGGTGGACCACCCGCATGGCGGTGGCGAGGGCAAGACCTCCGGCGGCCGTCACCCGGTGAGCCCCTGGGGCCAGCCCGAGGGCCGCACCCGCAAACCGAACAAACCGAGCAACAAGCTCATCGTCCGACGCCGGCGCACCGGCAAGAAGCACCACCGGTAGGAGTAGGCGATGCCACGCAGCCTGAAGAAGGGCCCGTTCGTCGACGACCATCTACTCAAGAAGGTCGACGCGCAGAACGAGAAGAACACGAAGCAGGTCATCAAGACCTGGTCGCGTCGGTCCACGATCATTCCCGACTTCATCGGGCACACCTTTGCGGTGCACGACGGCCGCAAGCATGTGCCGGTGTTCGTCACCGAGGCGATGGTCGGGCACAAGCTCGGCGAGTTCGCGCCGACTCGGACGTTCAAGGGACACATCAAGGACGACCGGAAGGCGAAGCGACGATGACGTCAACCGAATTTCCTTCGGCGACGGCCAAGGCGCGCTTCGTGCGCGTCTCGGCGACCAAGGCGCGCCGGGTGATCGACCTGGTCCGTGGCAAGCCGGTCGCCGAAGCGCTGGACATCCTGAGGTGGGCGCCACAGCAGGCGAGTGGCCCAGTGGCCAAGGTGATCGCCAGCGCCGCCGCGAACGCGCAGAACAACGACGGCCTCGACCCGTCGACGCTCGTTGTCGCGACGTTGACCGCTGACGAGGGTCCGACCGCCAAGCGCATCCGGCCGCGCGCGCAGGGCCGCGCTTTCCGAATCCGCAGGCGCACAAGCCACATCACCGTGGTGGTGGAGAGCCGGCCGCGCCGCGACGAGCGGACCGGTCAGTCGACGCGGGCCAAGCGGGCCGCTGCGAGCAAGGCGGCTGCGAAGGCGCCGGCGAAGAAGGCGACTGCTGAAAAAGCAACGGCTAAGAAGGCACCCGCCAAGAAGGCTTCAGAGGAAGCGAAGGGAGGCTCGCAGTAGTGGGCCAGAAGATCAACCCGCACGGCTTTCGGCTCGGTATCACCACCGACTGGAAGTCCCGGTGGTACGCCGACAAGCAGTACGCCGACTACATCAAAGAGGATGTGGCCATCCGGCGGTTGCTGGCCACCGGCCTGGAGCGCGCCGGCATCGCCGACGTGGAGATCGAGCGCACCCGCGACCGGGTCCGCGTCGACATCCACACCGCGCGTCCCGGCATCGTGATCGGCCGGCGCGGCACCGAGGCCGATCGCATCCGCGCCGACCTCGAGAAGCTCACCGGCAAGCAGGTGCAGCTGAACATCCTCGAGGTGAAAAACCCTGAGTCGCGAGCTCAATTGGTTGCCCAAGGTGTAGCCGAGCAATTGTCCAATCGCGTGGCGTTCCGCCGCGCGATGCGCAAGGCGATCCAATCGGCGATGCGTCAACCCAACGTCAAGGGGATCCGCGTGCAGTGCTCCGGGCGGCTCGGCGGCGCAGAGATGAGCCGGTCAGAGTTCTATCGTGAGGGCCGCGTTCCGCTGCACACTCTTCGTGCGGACATCGACTATGGCCTGTACGAGGCGAAGACCACGTTCGGCCGGATCGGCGTGAAGGTTTGGATCTACAAGGGCGACATTGTCGGCGGCAAGCGGGAGTTGGCCGCGCCCGCGGCAGCGGGGGCCGAGCGTCCACGCCGTGAGCGTCCGTCGGCCACCCGACCCCGCCGTAGCGGCGCGTCGGGCACCACTGCGACGGGCACCGACGTCAGCCGGGCCGCGTCGACGGCCGACGAGGGCTCGCAGGCGGTCGAGGCCGCAGCAGACATTGAGGTCGAAACGGCAGCTGACGTTCAGGCCAGTGGCACGGAGAGCGCGGAGAGCTGAGCCATGTTGATTCCCCGTAAGGTCAAGCACCGCAAACAACACCACCCGCGACAGCGCGGCATCGCCAGCGGCGGTACCGCAGTCAGCTTCGGTGACTACGGCATCCAGGCCCTGGAGCACGCGTACATCACCAACCGGCAGATCGAGTCGGCACGTATCGCGATCAACCGCCACATCAAGCGTGGCGGCAAGGTGTGGATCAACATTTTCCCCGACCGTCCCCTGACCAAGAAGCCGGCCGAGACCCGGATGGGTTCAGGCAAAGGCTCGCCCGAGTGGTGGATCGTCAACGTCAAGCCTGGGCGGATCCTGTTCGAGTTGAGCTATCCCAACGAGGAAACCGCCCGGGCCGCATTGACGAGGGCGATTCACAAGTTGCCGATCAAGGCCCGCATTGTCACTCGAGAGGAGCAGTTCTGATGGCCGTGGGGGTATCCGCTGGTGAACTGCGCGAACTCACCGACGAGGAGCTGATCGAACGGCTGCGGGAGTCGAAGGAAGAGCTGTTCAACCTTCGCTTCCAGATGGCCACCGGTCAGCTGCCCAATAACCGTCGGTTGCGCACGGTGCGCCGCGAGATCGCACGCGTCTACACGATATTGCGCGAACGTGAGTTGGGCCTGGCGTCCGGTCCCGACAGTGAGGAATCGTAATGGCAGAGACCAAGGGACCCAAGCGCACTCCGCGCGCCGAGAAGCCACGCGGTCGTCGAAAGACGGTTATCGGATACGTGGTGTCGGACAAGATGCAGAAGACGATTGTCGTGGAGCTCGAAGACCGGGTGAGGCACTCGCTGTACGGCAAGATCATCCGGACCACCAAGAAGGTCAAGGCGCACGACGAGAACGGGGACGCCGGCATCGGCGACCGGGTGTCCTTGATGGAGACCCGCCCGCTGTCGGCGACGAAGCGGTGGCGGCTCGTCGAGATCCTCGAGCGCGCCAAGTAACTTTTCCACGAGCAGACGCACAAGCCCTCGCACGTTCGGCGTGTCGGGGGCTTGTGCGTCTTCTCGCGCGTAAAGAGTGATTCGCGATTGGCACCGCAGATCTCCATTCATCAGTGGCGCCGCCAAGTGCATTTGCGTGAATTCTGAACCGTTGACGACGTGAGCGATATGGTCGCTAACCGAATCCCCGAATTTCCCTGCGAGGTCGACGGAAGCGAGGGTGCGGTGCCGATGCCACCGCGATTGCTCAAGCGCTCGACTGTGTGGTTGGCGACCATTGCCGCTGGTCTGTCGATGTCAGCTGCGACTCGGCCGGGCAGCCTGGGGCGCCCGGTGAGTCGAAAGACACGGCAGCTACCCAAGATCGAAAAACATGTCTGACCCCAGTCCATAAGTGCCTAAACAGGCAGGTGTTGAAATGATGAGCGAGCTATCACGACGATCGGCGCTGCGGGCGGTGGGATTTGGTGCGGCGGCCGTCGGCGCCGGGGCCGCGCTGGCTGCATGCTCACGCGAGAAGGGGTCAGCTCCGACGAAGGAATCGTCGACGACCACTTCGGGCGCGGCGGCACCTTCTACCGCGCCCGGCGCAGGCGTCGCCCAAGCGGCCACCGGCATCGTAATGACCCCCGGCTACGCGAGGACGATGGCACAGACGGCCTACGTCTGCGGTTGGCCGATGGTCAACATGATCAACCGTCATGAAACGACCACCCAGGCCCCCCAACCGGGAAGGCTCAACGGTGTACTACCGGTCGCGCCGCAGGGCCGCCTTTCCATGCTGTCCGACTACATCGATCCGGCGGAGGATTTCGTCACGTGTCCCAACCAGGACGTCGTGTACGGGCTGTCGTTCCTGTCGCTTGATGAGCAGCCGGTGATCGCCCAGGTGCCCGACTTCGGGGACCGGTTCTGGGTGTATGCCCTCTACGATGCGCGCACCGATCAGTTCGGTGAGTTGGGCAAGCAGCACGGCATCACGCCAGGTTTCTATTTGATGGCCGGTCCGAACTGGAAGGGCGAAAAGCCGGCCGGTGTTAAAGCCGTGGTTCGTAGCTCGACCGCGCTCGCCAATGCGGTTCCCCGCGTGTTCATGGATGACACACCCGAGGACCGAAGCGCGATCCAATCGGTGATCAATCAGATTTCGATATACCCGCTCAGTGAGTACGACGGGAAGATGAAGTCCACCGACTGGGCGAAGGCCCCCTCGATTCCCGGACCTCCTTCCAACGCGGCAGCAGGTGAGCGGAAATGGGTTGTACCCGAAAGGTTTTTCGATCAGCTCGGCGCGGTGCTCGATACGGTGCCGCCGCTGCCGGGTGAGGAGGCGCTATACGGGCAGTTCCGGGTGCTGCTCGATTCTGCGGCGCAGAACTCCGATATCAAAAGAACACTTGTCGACACCGCGGTCGCCACGGAACGTGACGTTATCGATCCGTTTTTCCAATGGGTTCACAATGGGCGCCCCGCAGGCAACGGCTGGAACCGGTCCACCAACAACGCGCAGTTCGGTGTGGACTACTTCAACCGGACTGGCATCGCCAAGTCGAACATGTTCGACAACCGGCCCATCGAAACCCAGTACTTCTACACCGATAACGACTCCGCCGGCGCGCCGTTGCACGGCAATCGCAGCTACCGGGTGACCTTCCCCGCCGGACAGGAACCGCCGGTCCGCGGCTTCTGGTCATTGACCGTGTACAACGACAAGCATCTGTTCAACCCCAACCCACTGAACCGGTATTCGTTGGGCACCAAGAACAAGAACCTCAAACGTAATGCCGACGGCTCGTTGACCTTCTACGCCGGTGCGCAATCTCCAGGTCCCGAGAACGAGTCGAACTGGCTACCGGCGCCGGACGGTCCCTTCTCGCTCTTCATCCGGGCCTATTGGGGCCAACAGGGCATCCTTGATGGCTCCTGGAAGCCTCCGGCCGAGACGACGGCTTAGCGTCCGTTTGTCCGCGCGAACAGACAGCCCGCGCCACCGCTGATACTTGTCGGTTTCTCTCCCAATCACCAATACCGTTGCTGCTCGACTTGATTCAGCTGAGCACAGCCGCGCCATACCAGTGACAAATGGCTAATGCGACTTCGACGTCGAGCCGGTCGTCGATGATCGGCCGGCCGCGGCGTTGCTCCGCGCGCTGCACACGGTATTTGACGGAGTTGTAGTGCAGGTGGAGTTCCTTAGCGGCCGCCTTGAAACTCGATCCGGTGCGCAAGAACACTCGCAGTGTCTCCCGCAGCCGTCCGTCGTTCTCATCGCGCGACGCGAGCGGACCGAGAACCTGGCCGACCCACGCGGCGGCCGCATCGACGTCGCCGCCGAGTAGTGCAGCCATCGAGAGGCCGGGATCGCTGGCAGCGGTGACTCGATTCGCATTGGCGCCCAAGGCGATTGCGACGATGCGGGTGTCTTGTGCTTGCCGGTGGGACCGGCGGAAGCCTTCGACGCCCGGGAGCGGGTCACCCAGGGCGATCCATAAAGCGTCGCTGCGCGCCTCGGCGAAAGCGCGGACCTGCGCAACAGCCTGTGGTGCGGCGCCGGCGGCCAATGGGATCCAGGCCCATCCGGTCAGGCGGTCCACGGGGATGAACAACGGACTTGTGAGAGCACCAATCGATTGGCCAAGCTTGTCGACGCACCGCTCCATGAGCGCCAGCTCGCTGCCGTCAACTGAATCACCGCACCAAACCACCACCGCAAGGTGAAAACCCCTGAGCGGATAACGAATATCGGTGGTCATCACGTCGACATCGACCTGACCGCTGTTGAGAACCTCGCGAACCCGCAACGCGCGCATGCTGTTTCGAATTTCCGTCCAGCGGTCATGCTCGCGTTGGTAGGTGTCCACGACCTCCTGAGTGATCCAGTCGACATAACCGAACGTGACCTCGGCGATCTTACCGAAGATGTCCAGGCCCAGCTGTGCTTCCAGGTTGGCCGCACGGACCTCCTCGCGCGCCACGTCGAGCACCGCCTTATGGCCGAGCCGGTACGAGCGCACCAGCACGTTCACGGACACCCCGCGCTGCGCCAACCGCCGTGCGTGCTCAAGCGCGGCCGTCGGCGGCTCGACGTCTTCGATTGGGATGCCGTGACGGATCGCGGAGAAAACCGTTTCGATATTGCCCTCGACGCTGTCACGCAGCAATTGCAGAAGCTGAGCGTCCTCGCGCATTTCGGCGATCTCGCTCAACACCAGCTGATGCACCGAACCGACGAGTGCGCCCAGTCTGTCGCCGAGCCGGTCGACGATCGTCGCCGCCCCCTCGATGACCGCATCGTCCTGTGCCATCACCTGACCCTAAAGCGAGTCGAGCAGCACTCCGATTGAACGGGGCTTGTCTCGGGGAGACAAGTGTACGCCGAGAGTTCGTCTGCTCGCGACGTCGTGGCGGGCCCCTCACCTGCGTAAATTTTGGGACGAACGCGATACGCATTCTTCGGAAAACCCAGTTTCAACAAATCCGTTCCGCGGAGAAAGTAGTGAAGCCATGCTTGCTTCGATCGTCACGTTAGTCGCCATGTTGTTGGTGATGCTTCCGGTGCTCATCCCGGCCGCCATCACCGGATTCCACGCCGTCGTCGCGTGGGTCTAGCCGGGCTCTCGAGTTCTCGGCGATGCAGTGTAGCGACCACCAAATCACGGCCGGAAATCTCGGAGATTGCTCCGTAGAAGTCAGCTCAGCGTCGGCAAATACTTATTTATTATTTCGACGTTCTCGTGAACGCAGGCGCGGTCACGGTCAACGACGCGCTGCTGACCTACACCGCGCTGGTGGCGTGTTCCCCGTGAATGAGACCGAGAGGTTTTAGAGTCCTGTGGCCCGATGTGGGGCTGGAAGGGACGATGAGAACATGGCTGGTCGGAAGCGGCATTCCGCGGAGGACATCGTGCGCAAGCTGCGCCGTGCGGACGAGTTGGCTGCCGGAGGCAAGACTGGTGAGCAGATCGCCGCCGAGCTGGGGGTGTCGGCGGCGACGTTGTACAACTGGCGCCGCGCTTATGGCGGGATGGATACCGACGCCGTTAAGGAACTGAAGGAGCTGCGCGAGCAGAACGGCCGGCTCAAGCGGCTGCTGGCCGAGGCTGAATTGAAGAAGGACGCGCTGCGCGAGGTGGCCAAGGGAAAATTCTGAGCCCAGCGGCCAAGCGCCGCGCCGTGGACATGCTCACCAACACGAAGGGCATGTCGCAGCGGTTGGCGTGCAAGGCCGTTGGGCTGGCCCGTTGCACCTACCGACGACTACCTCAAGCGCAGACTCCTGCTGATCCGGATGCTGAGATGCGAGCCTGGCTGTGCGGTTACGCCACCAAGCACCCGTGCCATGGGTTCCGGCGCGCCTGGGCGGCGTTGCGCTATGACGAGCGCCGTGAGGTCAACATGAAGAAGGTTCACCGGCTGTGGCGCGAGGAGGGCCTGCAAGTGCGCGTACACAGCCCGCGCAAGCGGGCCGGTGTGTCCTCGATCCCGCCGATCGAGGCTGATGCCCGAACGTGGTGTGGGCGATCGACTTCCAGTTCGACTCCACCATCGACGGCAAGGCCATCAAGATCGCGTCGATGATCGACGAACACACCCGGCGTTCGCTGCTGCACGTCGTCGAGCGCTCGATCACCGCCGAGGCGCTCGTCGCCGAGCTCGAGAAGGTGTTCGCCGCCGCGGGCGGGCCGCCGAAGGTGCTGCGGATGGACAATGGGCCGGAGTTGGTTTCCCAAGCGCTGCAACGGTTCTGCGAGAACAAGGTCGGGCTCTCCTACGTTCCGCCGGCTGCCCTCTCTTAACCGGCTAATCGGGATACTCGAATGCGCTCGACACGCCGTTTTCCTGCGGTTCTTGACTGGCGGTAGTGCGAGATGGGATATGTACATCTCATGGCGAAGGAACTGTCTGCGGCTGTGGACGACGACGGCATCTGGCAGTTGCGTGGAACGGCCGCAGAGAACTTCGGACTGCTCAACGAATTCCTGGGGTATCTGGCTGACCGGAATTTCTCCCCTGGAACCTGCCGGGCTTACGCCTATGACCTGCTGGCGTTCGCGCGGTGGCTGACTGGCGAGCAGTTGGACCTGTCGGGGGTGAATGTTGATGTGCTGCTGCGGTTCTTGACGGCATGTCGGGAGGCGACGTTGCCGGGTCGGCCGGGCGGCAACGTGTATTCGATCCGTGATGGCCGCAATCAGGGATATGCGCCGGCGACGATCAATCGGCGGTTGGCGGCGATTTCGAGCTTCTTTGCGTTCCGGGAGATGCGTGACCCGGATGCGCGTAGCCCAGTCGGTAGCGGTCGCGCTGCCCGATTACGTTCGCGCAGTGAGCGTTCCGGGGTGTTGGCGCACACGGCGAAGCCGAAGTCGCGGTCGCAACTGCGGGTCCGTGAGCCGCGCCGGTTGCCGCGCGGATTGTCGCGGGAGGAATCCGCGGCGCTGCTCGGCAGCTTCCGCAGCTGGCGTGACCGCGCGATCGGTGGGTTGATGCTGTTGTCGGGTCTGCGGTCGGCGGAAGTATTTTCGCTGCGGGTCGCCGATGTGGATATCGCCCGCCGCTGGGTTCGGGTGTTCGGTAAGGGCGGAAAGGAAAGGTCGGTGCCAATTGATACCGACGTAGCCGGCGCGATCCAAACCTATCTGCTGGTTGAACGCCCCGACACTGACGCTGATGCACTGTTCGTCGTCGCCAAAGGCGCCCATCGCGGACAGCCACTGACGCCGGCGGGGCTTCGCACGGTGTTCCGGTATCACCGCGAGCACTCCGGTGTCGCGGCGGGGCATCCACACGCGTTACGGCATTCGTTTGGCACCGCATTGGCCGAGGCGGGTGTGGACCTGTCGGTGATCCAAGCGCTGATGGGTCACGACCACGTCGATTCCGCTGCGGCCTACATCCACTTGGCCCCAACGTTTCTGCGTGAGGAGTTCGATGCCGCCCGTGCTCGCCTACGCGCGCGTTCTTGAGGTCGACCTGCTCACCGCATACGACGAATACTGTGGTCGGTTGGGTTTGATCAGTGCGAACCTTGACTCGGCCGCGCGAACGTTCCTGCGTCGCTGGCCTGATCCGCAGCGATGGGCCGGTGAGCCGCTTGAGGTGCGGTTGACAGTTTCGCATCCCACCCGCTCATTCGTAACGTTCTTGATGTTGGCTGGGCATCTGCGGCCCGGTTATGACTACCTGATCCGCCGCAAACTGGCCGTGTTCTGGCGGCATCTGCCACCGGGGCCGTTAGCCGAAGACCTGGCGCGGTTCTTGGGCGCCGCGCAAGAACTCGGCTTTACCGAACGCACCCGCAGCGCGGCCGCATCGCAGGTGCTCGGCAGGCTACTGATCCAGACCGGCCGACGGTTGGATGCGTTGAACGACAACGATTTCGACGACTTGCTGACCGCAAGCGCAGCGCGACACGGCCTAGCGAAAGCCAGTCGTCATTACAGCAGTGCCGCCCACACCGCCCGGCAGGTCATGTTTCACCTCGGTGTGTTCACCGACCAGCCGGTCAACGCGACCAGCCTGCTGCGGCAGAGCTTTGCGCAGCGGATGCGGGACGCCACCGCGGCGCTGCACGGCTCTTTTGTGGCCTACCTCGATCGGTTGACCGCCACGCATAGCCGCGGCACGGTCACCGGCACCGCGACCCGGCTCAACCACTTCGCCGCGCATCTGGCCGCGGTCGACCCGACGCTTCCAAGCCTGGCCGACCTGGACCGCCGCCGCCACATCGAGACCTACCTGACCGCGACTGCCGAGGCGACGAACTCGCGCACCGGCGCACCAATCCAGGCCTCCGAACGCCGCGGCCGGATCCTTGCAGTGCACTGCCTGCTCAACGACATCGCCGAATGGGGCTGGCCGGAAGCACCGCAGCGGCGCCTGGTGTTTCGCTCCGATATCCCTAAATTGCCCCGGGCCTTGCCCCGCTACCTCACCCCGGACCTGGATCGGCGCCTGACCCAAGCACTGCATACCTGGCCTGAGCGGCTGCCCGCCGATGCGCTTCTGTTGCAACGAGCGACCGGTTTGCGCATCGGCGAGCTCGTCGACCTGGAACTGGACAGCGTGCACGAGATCCCCAGCCAAGGCGCGTGGCTGAAGGTGCCGCTGGGCAAGCTGAACACCGACGCATGGTGCCCCTCGACGAGGAAACCGTCGCACTAATCGACCGCATCGTCGCCCACCGCTCACCCGGACGGCCGTTGCCCCACCCACGCACGGCTCGACCCACCGACTACCTGCTCACCCACCACGGTCGGCGCCTGACCGTCGATCACCTCCGCGACGTCCTCAACCGCGTCACTACCGACGCCGGCCTGCCGCACATCACCCCGCACCAACTGCGTCACACCTACGCCACCGCACTGGTCAACGCCGGTGTCTCCCTGCAGAGCCTGATGGCCTTGCTCAGCTAGGCTGCGTGGCCTGCCGCCGCTGGTGGTCGCCGAGCTGCTGGTGGGCTTGCAGCAGCGCTGCCGGATCAACGTGGTCAAGACCGACGAGGCCGTGCTGTGCGCGTTCTGCAACGACCTGCGCCGCCGGCAGGTGGGGTCGATCGCCGACTACGCCGTCAGCGACGGCCGCGGCCTGGAGTTCACCGGGCTGGTCAACTGCCTGATCGGTCATGCTCGCCGCGCCTTGTCGAACCCGGAAACCGAAGTCACCCAAGACGAATGGGACCTGACGGTGTTCGGGCGCGAACGTTGTCACCACCGATGCGCTGTGAGGTCGGCTCAGCTGACAGCGACGGGGGTGGTCCCAATGTCGTTTGCCAGACGGCCGGTTTCCCACAGGCTCCAATGAATCCCGTACCTTATCCAGGGTGGCAGGGAGATCCATCGGCATTGCATCAAAATCAGGCCATAATCACCGCGTCGGGCCAATTCACTTGGCGGACTGCCAATCTCGGCACGGCTCCCCCCGGGCAGCCCGACATCGCCCTCGTGGATGAGCAGACGTACCACTTTCAAGGCTGGACGATAGTGCCGAGCAGCGACGGCACCACCTTCACCAACGACGCGACAGGTCACGGCATGGTCATCGGCAGCGACTTCAACGTGAAGCCGTGCTGAATCATTGGCTCGGCCACCACCGTCATCAGGTTTCGGCAGTGCTGCGCTGTGGTCTGGATGCGCCGTGGTGATGGCGAATCCTCTATCAGCTGAACACGATGCCGAGCCGCCTGACCATTACGACCCTGCGGTGGCGTGCAATGAAATCACTCGGTACAGAACTGGCGCTCGGCGGCACACGGGTCGGCCGGAATCCGTAGCTGGGTGCGAAAAAACGCACCGACGAGGTTCTCCCAGAAGCGACCGAAGCTCATCGGCTGATCCACCGAGTCCATGAGTTCCTTGACGGCGCCACAGGACAGGCCGTGCCGTGCTGCAAGTGCCTGCGCTTTCGTCACGTCCCGGGTGTCCTGCATGGTGCTGATTGCGGCCGGATCGGCGTACTCGGCTAGCACCCAGGCGGCCGACAGCGACTTCTCGTGGCCGGGCCGACCGCGCTGTTGTAGCTGGAGGTGGCCGGCCAGAGGCGTCGCCAGGCCGCGCAGGTCGACCACGGTGCCGCTCAGCGGCATCGCCACTGCCGCGATGCCCATGTTGTCGTTGAAAAAGCCACTGCTGTCCGGCACTGACGGCGACATCGCGATTGTCCACCGCGGACCGCGAGCGTCCGCGCCACTGCTGATCACCAGAGTGCGGTCACCGCTGCCGGTCAGGCCGGCCGGTGTCGTCAACAGGTATTCGTTTTTAGGGCGCGAGTCGATTGTGGTCAGGTCCGCGGCGCCGGCATAGGTCACCCTCTCGTAGCTGCGTTCGTCCACGATACCGGTCGCTGCGATCTGGTGTCCGTGGTACGGCGGGCGCAGGTACAGTCCGGCGACCAACGCCCACACCGCGATCAATGCCGCGCCGACCGACTCGGCGCGGTCCTCCCGGCCGACCGCCAGCATCATCACTGGCAACAGCAGCGCGAACGTGGCCGGAATCCACATCCGCGCGTGCATATAGTCGCCGCCGACCTCCACCACGTACAGGCCGAGCAGCACGCCGGAAAGTACCGGCGCGCCATCAGTACCGCGCCGCGCTGATCGATCGAGGTCCGGTTGAGCAACTGCGCGACGATGACCGCGATCAGCAGCAGCGGAATCCAGATCAGATAGGCGTTCACGTAGTCCATGAGGTACGCGAACCCGCGCGCCCACAGCGAACTGGCGGCCTCCTTGGCCAGGGCCGGCGTCGGCACAACGAGGCCGTAGTAGCCCATCCGGAAAATCTGGTACCCCAGCGGTAGCACAGCGCCGATCCCGGCGTAAGCGAGGCCGCTCCGCCAGCCCGGCCGCACAATCAAGAGCAGCGCGATACCGAACACGGCGGTGGCCATCGCGAAGTCAGGCCGCACCAGCGGACCGATGCCGACCACGACCGCGACACTGACCAGCCGAGCGCGAGTGGCTTCCTCGGTGACCGACACCACCAGCCACCACACCAGGCCGAGCCAGAAGATAGAAAGACCGGTCTCCAGGCCGGACGTGGCGAAGTCCCAGAACCCGCCGACCGCAACGGGCACCAACACACCCACCGGCAGCAGGAGACCGGTCGCCCCGCGCTGCCGGTGCAAGTTAAGACTGCCGAAAACCGCCAGCGCCAGACCGGCCACCGCAAGCACCATGCCGAGCACGACCGCATCGACCGCGACGTCACCGCGAACGACGAAAGCGAACGCGGCTAACAGCCACGTCCACAGCGGGCTGGTGGCGACCTCGTCGCGCTGGAACGGGTTGAAGTTGGGGCCAGCCCCGGCCAAAATCTGCCGGACCACGCGGACCACTATCATGCCATCGTCGCTGATCCACCGACGTTCGAAGGCCTGCACGCCGAACAACAACACGACCAGCAAACCGGCACACACAGTGGCACGCGCTGACCAGGCCGGGGACGACACCACGGATCGGGTATCGCCGTGCAAAGTCCGCAACGAGGTAATCTCCGCCCAGGTTCGCCCGCGTTTGGTGATTACCGGGCCAGTCCCTCGCAGGATCACCCTCTCGCTGATCGGGTCATAATGACCGGAATAACGACCGCCAGCCATCCTCGACGCGAACGCCTGGTCGAGGGTTGCGTTCGGCCTCAGTGAGCTGCCGACCCACCTAGTGTGCTCATTCTTTAGCATTCTTCCTTTTACGGGCAGGTCGCATCGATCTCGAAGGGCACCGGAGAACCGGGGTTGACCATCTGCACGGCGGTGCCGGTGATCTTGTAGGTGTTGCCGCTCTTGGTGACCGTGCCCATGGCGTTACTGTTCGGACCATTAGGGTTCTGACGCTGCACCACCCAGTTGGTGGACTTGCCATTCTCGTTCTGCGTTATGGTGGCCGAAACCAGCTGAGTCCCCGTCGGCGGCAGCGGGTTTTGGGCGACCTCGGCAACCGCCGAAGAAGTTGAATTGTCGCCAGCATTGATCTGGGTCGTCGGGGACTGAGGGCCAATGCACAAAACAGAGCTACCATGGCCGATGGTCTGGCCGTTGAGGGTGATCGTGAACTGTGCAGCACCCGCGTTGGGCGATCCGGTCGGAGCCGATGAGGGCGCCGATGAGCTGCGCGCCGATGAACTCGTTGTGGTCGACGAGCTCGTGGTGGATGTCTTGTTGGAGCAGCCTGCCAGGCCCCCCACCACGATGGCCGCTGCGGCTACGACGACCAGTAATCCATGCTTCACCGCTGCTCTGCTTTTCTTCATTTTTTGTTGTCCGTTCACGTTGTTGATCTTCCGTGGTCAACGGATGCACTAGCGCGGAGCAGAATCAGTCCGAATTGGTTGCATTGGGTCATGCGTTGGTTTGGCGCGTGGTGATGATTGACGTGCACATCCGTAAATTCACGGGTGAGCCGGTTGACCTGCACCATCGCCGGGGACTTCGTCGCTAGTCGATCGCTGCTGCCAACATGGTTTTGTTGCGATCACATGCGACATTGCTGCCTCCCACCTGGCGGCGGCCGACCGACGGAGATGTGTGGACGCATTGTTATCACGATCTCGTCTCAGATTTCGGGGTATTCATTAAACTGCACCACCTGATCAGTCAGACACCGGCCACCGGGAGAACGCCGGATCAGGGTTACCGCGTCGCACCGCTTCGTGACCATCACCGTCCAGATTCAGCAAATGATCCCGCGCACGCCCGGCCACTGTACAGTTGCGCTGTTCCGTCCCAACGACGATCTGAGGCACGGAATGTCGAGCTTGGCCAGTAACGCGGGGCAGGGCGCGCGAGGGCGCGCTTCCCTGCTGTGGCCTGTCGCCAGCGCGTTGTGGTTTCGGTTTCCCCGCAGGGTCGGGGCCCTCAGCCCATCGATGTCGGTGCTGCTGCGTGACGGCGACTGGACGACCTCAATTCCGGTGCTGGGCGTCGTTGTGCTGCCCGCCTCGTTGATCGGGGGCATAGTGGTCGCGACGTCGCAGAGTTCCCCATTATGGGCCTACGACTTCTGGCCGGCTCCGGTCATGCTCGCGATCGGCGCACTGGGTGCCGGACGCGGCGTGTGGGCCGCCTTCGGCTACCTGATCGGGCTGCTGTTCTTCTGGCACGACGACCAGGGCAGGGGGGTCCGCCAGCCAATGCCGACAAGCAGCACCGACGCCGGTTCCGAATGCGAACGCGAGCCTCACCCTCACCAAGGCGACGCTTGACGACATTCAGCTGGGTAACACCACGATGGATGATGCGATCTCATCGAACAATGTGACAGTCGACGGGCAACGTGAATCGTTCAACGAATTCATCGGATTGCTTGACAAGTTCCCGTTCAGGTTCAACAGCGTCACGCCGTAGTCGTCTGGCCCGACATGCCGGCCC
Source organism: uncultured Actinomycetota bacterium (assembly GCA_963801365.1). Classification (GTDB taxonomy): domain Bacteria; phylum Actinomycetota; class Actinomycetes; order Mycobacteriales; family Mycobacteriaceae; genus Mycobacterium. The sequence goes on from CAWDEZ010000002.1 coordinate 121,169, forward strand.
AGTGGTCGTGCCAAGAGGTCGACGATCTACCCCCGGTGTAGTGTGCGGGCCACGTCGGGGACGAACGCGATGAGAACGGAGCCAGACGATGGCGTCGGAATTTAATGGCAAGATCGCGTTGGACATCAGGGATTCCGAACCGGACTGGGGACCGTTCGCCGCGCCGACCGCACCTGACGGCGCACCCAACGTCCTCTACATCGTCTGGGACGACACCGGCATCGCCACCTGGGACTGCTTCGGTGGACTGGTCGAGATGCCCACGATGAGCCGCATCGCCGAACGCGGGGTGCGGCTCTCGCAGTTCCACACCACCGCGCTGTGTTCGCCGACACGGGCCTCGCTGCTGACCGGACGCAACGCCACCACGGTCGGGATGGCGACGATCGAAGAGTTCACCGACGGGTTCCCCAACTGCAGCGGGCGGATCCCGTTCAACACGGCACTGATCTCGGAGGTTTTAGCCGAGCAGGGCTGGAACACCTACTGCGTCGGCAAATGGCACCTTACCCCGCTCGAGGAGTCGAATCTGGCTGCCACCAAGCGGCACTGGCCGCTGTCCCGCGGTTTCGAGAGGTTCTACGGGTTCATGGGCGGCGAAACCGACCAGTGGTATCCCGATCTGGTCTACGACAACCATCCCGTCACCCCACCGGCAACACCGGAGGATGGCTACCATCTGTCAAAGGATATCGCGGACAAGGCAATTGAGTTCATCCGCGACGCGAAGGTGATCGCGCCCGAGAAGCCGTGGTTCTCCTACGTCTGCCCCGGCGCCGGTCACGCCCCGCACCACGTGTTCAAAGAATGGGCCGACAAGTACGCAGGCAAGTTCGACATGGGCTACGAGCGCTACCGCGAGATCGTGCTGGAAAACCAGAAGACGCTGGGCATCGTGCCGGCCGACACCGAGTTGTCGCCGATCAACCCGTACCTGGACATCAAGGGCCCCAACGGCGAGCCGTGGCCGCTGCAGGACACCGTGCGGCCGTGGGACACGCTGAACGGCGAAGAGAAGAAGCTGTTCTGCCGCATGGCCGAGGTGTTCGCTGGATTCCTCAGCTACACCGACGCGCAGCTCGGTCGCATCCTCGACTACCTGGAGGAGTCCGGTCAGCTCGACAACACGATCATCGTGGTGATCTCCGACAACGGCGCCAGCGGGGAAGGCGGCCCGAACGGCTCGGTCAACGAGGTGAAGTTCTTCAACGGCTACATCGACACCGTCGAGGAAAGCCTGAGGTTCTACGACAACCTGGGCGGCACCGAGACCTACAACCACTACCCGATCGGGTGGGCGATGGCGTTCAACACGCCCTACAAGTTGTTCAAGCGCTACTCATCCCACGAGGGCGGCATTGCTGACACCGGGATCATCAGCTGGCCCAACGGGATTGCCGCGTACGGTGAGGTCCGTGACAATTACATCAACGTCTGCGACATCACGCCGACCGTCTACGACCTGTTGAATATCACGCCGCCCGAGACGGTGAAGGGCATCACGCAGACGCCCCTGGACGGCGTGAGTTTCTCCGCGGCACTTGATAGTCCGAACGCCGAGACCGGCAAGGACACCCAGTTCTACGAAATGCTCGGCACCCGCGGCATCTGGCACAAGGGCTGGTTCGCCAACACCGTGCACGCGGCGACGCCATCGGGGTGGTCGCACTTCGACAAGGACCGCTGGGAGCTGTTTCGCATCGAAACCGACCGCAGCCAGTGCCGCGACCTGGCCGAGGAGGAACCCGAAAAGCTCGAGGAGATGAAGAAGCTCTGGTTTGCCGAGGCGGCGAAGTACAACGGGCTGCCGTTGGCGGACTTGAACATTCTTGAGACCTTGACGCGGTGGCGGCCGTACCTGGTTGGTGACCGGACATCCTTCGTCTATTACCCGGATACTGCAGAGGTCGGAATCGGCGCGGCCGTGGAGGTTCGGGGCCAACCGTTCTCCGTTTTGGCGGAGGTGACGACCGAAACCACCGGCGCCGAGGGCGTGATATTCAAGCAGGGTGGCGCGCACGGCGGTCATGTGCTGTTCGTTCAGGACGGCCGACTGCACTACATCTACAACTTCATGGGCGAGGACGAGCAGAAGGTGTCGTCGTCCGGCGCTGTGCCGCTGGGCCAGCACATCTTCGGTGTACGTTTCGCCCCCACAGGGACCGTCGAGGGCAGCCACACCCCGCTCGGCGATGCCACGCTCTACATCGAAGACGAGGCCGTCGGCTCACGGTCGAATGTCAAGGTCCATCCCGGCACGTTCGGTCTCGCGGGTGCGAGCCTGTCCGTCGGCCGCAACGTCGGATCGGCGGTGTCGAGTTCGTACAAGGCGCCCTATCCGTTCACCGGCGGCACGATCACGCGGGTCATCGTCGACACCTCCGGCCAGCCTTACCACGATGTCGAGAAGGAGCTGGCGCTGGCGTTCGCCAAGGACTAGGCAGCTCGGTTGGCTCAGCGGCGTGGCGTAGTTTCGCCCGTGTCATCACGTTTCCGCCCGGTCGTGCCGCAGCGCTCTCTACGTCTAGGAGGCCGCTGAACGATCGACGCGTCCCCCTAGGAAATGTGCCTTGAGCTGCGATAATAGGTTTGTGCAGGGTGTTGAGCAGGCGGATCGTGAGCTGTTGGACGCGGAGGCGTTGGTCGGTCATCTGGTGGCCCCGGGCAGTGTGTTCGCGGTCCTGGCGGGTCATCGTCAGGATCTCTTTCCTGACAATGAGTTCGAGGACTTGTCCCGTCGGGGAAGGGGCGGCCCTCGATTCCGGCGTCGGTGGTGGCGTCGATTGTGGTGTTGCAGACGCTGCACGATTTGTCGGATCGTGAGACCGCCGAAGCGGCCCGCTGCGATCTGCGGTGCAAGGTCGCGACGGGAATGGCGTTGGATCACCAGGGTTTCGACCCGACAACGGTGGTGTTGTGGCGTGAACGGTTCGCCAAGTCGGATCGGCCGCACCGGATCAACGAGGCGGTCCGTGCGGTTGGTGGCCGAGACCGGGGTGCTGCGTGGTCGGCGCAAGCGTGCGGTGGATTCCACGATTTTGGCCGACGCGGTCGCCACCCAGGACACGATCACGCCGGTGATCGCGGCGATCCGCCGGGTCGGGCGGGTGGTGCCCGAGGCGGCCGAGCCGATCGGGTTGGTGTGCACCGGACACGACTACCGCAAGCCGGCTAAGCCGGTGATCGACTGGGACGAGCCCGGCGCGAAGGACGCCCTGGTCTCGGTGCTGGTCAACGACGCGAACGCGCTGCTGGGAGCGCTTGGTGAGGGTGATCTCGACGAGGCCGCGGAGCCGGTGCGGGAGGCGTTGACGATGCTGGCGTTGGTGGCCGGTCAGGATGTGGAGCCCGCCGAAGGATCCGACGGCACCGACGGCCGGTGGCAGATCGCGCGCCGCGTCGCCCCGGACCGGGTGATATCGCAAGTCGACCCCGAAGCCCGGCATACCCGCAAGTCACCCGAGGCGCGCCGAGACGGATATCGGGCACACGCGGCCGCCGAACCCGAGACGGGGATCATCACCGACGAGGCGTTGACGAAGGCCGCCGGGCCGGAGAACTCCGACGCGGCGGTGGCTGAGCAGTTCCTGGCCGCCCACACCACACCGGCAGCCGACGTGGCGGGCGGCGCCGATGCGGCCGCGCACGGTAGCGGTATCGACAACATCGGGCGCGGCGAGAGCGGCGCGTGCGAGTGGTACGGCGATTCTGCTTACGGCACAGGCGATTTCCGTTAGGCAATCGGCCAGGCCGGGCATGGCGCGGTGCTCAAGCCCAAGCCGCTGCAATCTCCGGTCGAGGACGGGTTCACCGTGGACGACTTCATCGTCGATGAGCAGGTAGGCGCGGTGAGCTGCCGGGCCGGTCACACCCGACCGGGCAGCCGGACCCGGGTGGCGAGTTTCGGCGCGCTGTGCGCCCGCTGCCCGCTGCGCGAGCGGTGCACGAAGTCCAAGACCGGCCGCAAAATTGTTCTGCACCAACGAGATAGCCTCCTGCGCGCAGCCCGCCACGACTGGGCCGCCGACTCCGAATTACGGGAGAGGTACCGCAAGTACCGGCCCAACGTGAAACGAGTCGTCTCCCAGATCGCCAGCCGAGGCGGTCGCCGCCTCAAACTGCGCTACCGCGGCACCGTCAAGAACCACGCGTGGCTGACCCGCCGCACCGCAGGGCTCAATCTGCGCAATCTCATCGGGCGCGGGCTCACTCGCACGGCAGGAGTCTGGGTTCTGGCCCCCCAAACAGTCTGAAAGGCCCCTCGCCGGGCTCGACCGCACAAATCTCCGGACCCCACCGGACACCGACACCCCAATCACCGACCAGCAACGGTCCTCACGTCCCCGATCGGACCACCCATACGGTCACCCGCCTGAGTTTCATCGCACCGGCCCATTCAAGGACACCACCCCAAACCCCCCTTGTTCAGCGGCCTCCCAGCGCACTTGTCCGCTCGTCAAGTGCTGCGATCTGCGGCATCGAGTTCTATCGGCTCATCTTGCGCGGGTCGGGGAAGCCCATCTTGAGGTAGCCGGGTGTTGTTGGGCGTCAATCTGATTGCACACAGAATGGTCACTCAAGGCGATCGTCTCCATTCCTGGTTCCTTGCCGGTATTTGTCGTCAGCGAGGAGGGAGTCAAAGTGGAGTCCCCGCAGCGTAGCGAGGAGAACCGACTTTGACGCCCGACGAGCGGCGACCAGAATCGGCAACGAGGAATGGCCTTCGAGAAGCCCGCCGTGAGCGTCTATCGGGACTCATTTTCGGTGTCGCGCAACATCTGTGTGCGCCGGGGCTGGGTGTTTCAATGAGCCGACAGGGAGGTGAGTTATCCGGACCCCACTGCATCCGCAGCCTGGATTGACGATGTGCCGAGCAGTGTTGCGAGAACACTGCTGGGCCACGCCGCCCCTCCGGACTTAGGGCTTGTGATGAAATAACGTTGTTTTGGGGTGCGATGGGTCTACCGTTGTGCTATGGCGGATCTGGCCGAGTCGGTGGCACGGCGGTACGGGGTGCTGCGACCGCATATGACGGAGTTTCAGCGGCGGTTGTGGCTGGGCGCGGAGGCCGCGGAACTGGGTCCAAGCGGGATCTTGATCGTGGCGCAGGCGACCGGAGTCGCCGCGGACACCGTGCGTCGGGGCCGCAAGGAGTCCGAGAACGGGACCGCACCGGGCGAGGGGCGGTCGCGGCGGGCCGGTGGCGGACGCAAGCGCGCGGAGACCCACGACGATGCCCTGGTCGCGGCGTTCGAGTCGTTGATCGACCCGGTGACCAGGGGCGATCCGCAGTCGCCGTTGCGGTGGACCTCGAAATCGATCCGCGCGCTGACCGCGGCCCTGCGTGAGAAAGGCCATGAGGTCAGTGATTTCGTGACCCGCCGGCTGCTGCGCGAGGGGGGTTACAGCCTGCAGGCCAACGCCAAGACCATCGAGGGCAATCAGCACGCCGACCGCGACGCCCAGTTCGGCTACCTCAACGAAAAGGCGCAGGACCACCTGGCTGCCGGGGATCCGGTGATCAGCGTCGACACCAAGAAGAAAGAGTTGGTGGGGTCCTACAAGAACGTCGGGCGGGAGTGGCGTCCCGCCGGCGACCCCGAGCAGGTCAAGGTCCACGACTTCGCCGACAAGACCCTCGGCAAGGCCAATCCGTACGGGGTCTACGACATCGGCGCCAACACCGGGTGGGTGTCGGTGGGCACCGACCACGACACCGCCGAGTTCGCCGTCAACACCATCGCAACCTGGTGGCGGGAAGTCGGAAAACCCATGTACCCCAACGCTGCCCGCCTGATGATCAGCGCCGACGGCGGTGGCTCCAACGGCTACCGCACCCGGCTGTGGAAGACCGAACTCGCCCGCCTCGCCGCCACCACCGGCCTGAGGATCACCGTGTGCCACCTGCCGCCGGGCACCAGCAAGTGGAACAAGATCGAACACCGGTTGTTCGCCCACATCTCGATGAACTGGCGCGGAAGGCCACTGACCAGCCACGAGGTGATCGTCGCCACCATCGCCGCGACCACCACCAGCACCGGACTCACCGTGCGCGCCGCACTCGACGACGCCGAGTACCCGAAGGGCATCACGATTCCCGACAAGCAAATCAAAGCCCTTGAAACACAGGGCATCCTTGCACGTCACGAGTTCCACGGCGAGTGGAACTACACCCTCAACCCCGAACCGCGACACGCCCGAGACCAACCAAGTTAATTCATCACAAGCCCTTAGTCCAATAAAGACGGCTGAGGCTTCGTACGAAAGTGCGGATACCGTGGTCGCTGGCTTCGCAACCTGGGGTGGTGGCTTCTTCCGTAATCTTCGCGATCCTGTGCTTCATGCTGGGGCGCATCGCAACGTCGTTGATCCGATCAGCCGCCGTCATCAGCAGATAAATGGGACCGAACGCCAACCGATTGCCGTGGATCTGAGGGGGCCGGCCGATACGCGGCACTCGAAATATTCAGTGCATCAGCGTGTTCCGTGGTTCTGTCAGCTGATCGGCCGACAGACACCGGCGCGGCCGCCTGTCACGCTAATCCGAAATCGCCTAGGAGAGGGACACGATGATCAGAGACCACACGTCACCAGCTTCCGGACCAGGGTTATCACCTTGTGCGCCTAGCCCACGACGTGGCAGGGGAGCGCGGTGTGGCGGTCGTGGCCGCCGAAGTCGATCGCGTCCGCCACCCTGCCGGGGAGCTGATCCAGGCTGAGCTGCGCAGCTATAGCAAGGCCAAGGACGGCCCGCTGCGACTGCTGAGCACCCTGCTGAGCCTGGAAGCCCTGACCGTCTCGATGTGGGCCGAGCAGGGATTCGGCATGCTGCAAAAGCGTTCGGCCCGTATGCAAGTCGAGGATATCTCGCGTACCCGAGGCATCGATGCCGCCGCCGAGTGGACACTGGCCAACGGCAGCAAGCGGCCGCACATCGACATTCTGCGGGGCATGCTCGACAACCTGCTCGACTGTGGGTCGTTGGACGCCGACTTCTTCAGGCGCGAACTGCATCAAACGTTCCGGAAGCAGCGACAAGACCGCGTCGGTACCTGGAGCCACGCTCGCCCTGCGCGACGTCGTCGCTGCTGCGTCACCTGTAATTCGTCGTGAGCATCGACGAGGACGGGCCCCGCCAGCCGCAGAAGCGCTGCCGGGCTCGAAAACGCGCCGATCTACGAAACCTATTGCGGCAGTTCAGCACCGGGTCCCGGATGTGAACGTTCCCGCCGCGACTCCCGAAACGGCAGTCTCTGAAAGGTTCGACTGCATTTAGGCAGGTCGCGAGGGATGGCGCGTTTCCAAATCGGCCCAACACGTTCCCGGCCGTTCCCGCTCATACCCGCTGACGTGCGTGGGAAGCGTTTCCATCCAGTCCCTTTTCCGGCTGCTCAGTGCCTTTCGGCGCGGCTGCGGTCAGACCGCGTCGACGGTCTGTGGAGAGGGAAGGGAGGGCCAGGGCTGCGCCACCGGCCGGGACCGGACATTCTGGGGCCACCAGAACGATTTTCCGAGCAGGGCGGCGACGGACGGTGTCATGAGTGAGCGGACGACCAGCGTGTCGAACAACAGACCCAGGCCGATGGTGCTGCCGACTTGTGCCAGGACGGTCAGCTCGCTGACCGCAAAGGACATCATGGTGAAGGCGAACACCAGGCCCGCGGAGGTCACCACCGATCCGCTACCGCCCATCGCGCGGATGATTCCGGTGTTCAAACCGGCGTGGATCTCCTGTTTGAAACGGGCTACCAGTAGCAGGTTGTAGTCGGCGCCGACGGCCAGCAGGATGATGACCGCCATCGCCAACACCAACCAGTGAAGTTCGATCCCGAGGAGGTGCTGCCAGATGAGCACCGAAAGCCCAAACGATGCGGCCAGCGAAAGCACCACCGTGCCCACGATGACAGCGGCCGCGACCACGCTGCGCGTGATGATCAGCATGATGGAAAATATCAGTGCCAGCGCGGCTATTCCGGCGATCAGCAGGTCATAGTTGTTGCCGTCGGACATGTCCTTGAACAGCGCCGCGGTACCACCGAGGTAGATCGTGGATCCCTCCAGCGGTGTGCCCTTGATCGCTTTTTTCGCGGCCTGCTTGATCGCATCGATGTGTGAGATGCCTTCGGGGGTCATCGGATCGCCCTCATGGGAGATGATGAAGCGCACCGACTTGCCGTCCGGTGAGATGAAGTTCTTCATGCCGCGCTTGAATTCGGCGTTGTCGAAGATTTCCGGGGGCAGATAGAACGAGTCGTCGTTCTTCGACGCGTCGAAAGCCTCGCCCATGGCTGACGCGTTCCCCTGCATGGCGGCCTGCTGGTCCTGCATGCCCTTTTGGGTCGAATACATGGCCTGCATCATGGTCTTCATGGACTTCATGGTCTCGAGCATCGGGGGCAGCGACTCCAACAGCTGCGGCATCAGCGCATCTAGTTTGTCGATGTTTGCCACCAGACCGCCCAGTTGATCGCTGAGCGCATCGATGCCATCCAGGGTGTCGAACACCGACCGCAGCGACCAGCAGATGGGGATGTCGAAGCAGTGCGGTTCCCAGTAGAAGTAGTTGCGGATGGGTCGGAAGAAGTCGTCGAAATTGGCTATACCGTCCCGCAATTCGTTGGTGGTGGCCACCATGTCTTTGGTCTTGCCGGTCAGGTCGTGAGTGACGGCGTTGAGCTGTTGCATCAAGCCCAACATTCTTTCGAGGTTCTCGATCATGCCGTCTATGTTCTTGACCTGTTCCAGCATTTTGGCTGTGAGATCCTGGTTGTACTTCTCGGTCAATTTCTGGGCGGTGCCCTGCATGCTGATCAGGAACGGGATCGAGGTGTGCTCGATCGGAGTTCCCTCCGGGCGGGTGATGGCCTGCACCCGCGCAATGCCATCCACCTGGAAGATGGCTTTCGCGATCTTGTTGATGACCAAGAAGTCGGCTGAATTGCGCAGGTCGTGATCGCTTTCGATCATCAGCACTTCGGGGTTCATCCGGGCCGCCGAGAAGTGCCGGTCGGCCGCGGCGTAGCCCTCGTTGGCCGGCAGGTCGGACGGCATGTAGTTGCGGTCGTTGTAATTGGTCTTGTACCCGGGCAGGGTGAGCAGGCCGATCAGCGCCAGCGCGATCGTGGCGATCAGGATGGGGCCGGGCCACCGCACCACCGCGGCGCCGACCTTGCGCCAGAACCGGACCCGCATCACCCGCTTGGGCTCGAGCAGCCCGAAACGGCTCACCACCGTGATCACCGCCGGCCCCAACGTCAACGCGGCGAAGACCACGGTCACCATGCCGATCGCCAAGGGAACACCGAGGGTCTGGAAGTAGGGCAGCCTGGTGAAGCTCAAGCAGAAGGTCGCACCGGCGATCGTGAGTCCCGAACCCAGCACCACGTGGGCTGTGCCGCCGAACATGGTGTAGTACGCCGATTCTCGGTCCTCACCGGCCCCTCGCGCCTCTTGATATCTACCGATCAGGAAGATCGCGTAGTCCGTGGCGGCGGCGATCGCCAACATCACCAGCAGGTTGGTCGCGAACGTCGAAAGCCCGATAATGTGGTGAAAGCCCAGAAACGCCACCACCCCGCGGGCCGCGGCCAACTCGAGCACCACCATCACCAGCACCAGGATCAGCGTGACGATCGAGCGGTAGACCAGCAACAGCATCACGATGATGACCGTGAACGTGAGCGTCTCGATCATCGTCAGGCTGCGGTCGCCGGCGATGTGCTGATCGGCGGCCAGCGCGGCCGGGCCCGTCACATAGACCTTGACGCCGTCCGGAGGTCGCAGACTGTCGACGACGTTCTGAACCGACTCCACTGACTCGTTGGCCAGCGCCTCGCCCTGATTGCCGGCGAGTTTCACCTGGACGTAGGCGGCCTTACCGTCAGTGCTCTGCGCACCCGTAGCCGTCAGCGGATCACTCCAGAAGTCCTGCACGGACTCGACGTGCGTGGTGTCGGCCTTGAGCTTGGCGATCATCTGGGCGTAGAACGCGTGCGCCGCGTCGCCCAGGGGTTCCTGACCCTCCAGCACGATCATGGCCGAGCTGTCCGAGCTGCCCTCCTCGAAAACCTTGCCCATGCGCTTCATCGCGATCATCGACGGTGCGTCGTCGGGGCTCATCGAGACCGCCTGCATCTGCCCGACCGTTTCCAGCTGGGGCACGGTGACGTTCAGCACGGCGATGATGGCGATCCAGCCCAGGATGATCGGCACGGCGAGGGTCCGGATCACCCGCGGCAGGGCGGGCCGTGCGGTGTGATTTGGGGGTGGGAAGGCGTCGGTCGGTGCGTCCGTCGTCGGCGCGCTCATGCGGACTTCACAAAGCAGTAGGTCAGGGCGTCCACGCCGGTGGCGGTCCTCTGGTTCTTTACCTCATCGTCGACGATGATGCGGCAGGTGATCGACGTGCCGTCCCCCTGCGCGATGATGTTGGGGGCCGCCGACGGCGCCGTCGTCTTCAAGCTCAGCGACCACGGCAGAGCCGCACCGTCGACGCGTTGCGGCTTGGCGTCCAGGTCCAGATAGTTGATGTTGGCGTAGCTACCCGAGCCGAAGATCTCGTACGTCACCGCTTTGGGGTTGAACGGCTTGGAGTCTTCAGCAAAAATCTTCGGCGTCACAAGAATGCCCTCGGAACCGAAGAAGCCTCGAATCCGGTCGACGGTGACGCCCGCGACGACCGCGACCACCACAATGAGCAGCGGAATCCACGCCCGCTTGAGAACGCCGATCATTGAAACCCTCCCGGACCCGTTGGTGGTTGGATATTCGGCGACGGTTCCCCGGACGGGGCGACACGGATCCGTGCGGCGAATGCCGACACCGCATCGTGGTGGTGGCGGCGGTACCGCAGTTCGGTCACGCGGCCGTCAACGTCGTGCCTTCGGCGCCAAAGCATCTGGTCAGCCAGTAGGTGCGGAACGCTGAGGTTTTCACTGCGTGTTCTCTTTCGTCGGATCGCGGAATTGGTCCAGGGCGTTGGTCAGGACCGTTTCCATGTAGGCCGACAGATCGCGCATCTCCTGCAGTCGGCGGCTGCGCTCCGGCGGCGACTCGCGCATGGCGTGCAGTCCGGCGTCGGCCATGGCCTTGAGGTCGCCCATGGTGCGGATGCGCTGGCGCTCGCCGGCGGCGAACGCGTGCGACCGCAATCGGAAGTAGGTGCGCCGGTCCCCGGCGATCCCCAGCCGCTCGATGAACCCGAACTGGCTCAACATCCGGGCGTTGGTGCTGATCCCGCCGCTGCTGGCCCCCAAGGCCGCCGCCAACTCCTCCGACGACTGTCGCTCGGGATCACACACCAGCAGCCAACCCAGCAGCCGACCGGCCAGCCGGGGGAAGCCACTGGACTCGAAATACCCGCCCATCTGATCGACGAAGTCCATGATCTCGGTTTCGGGCCGCTCATCCTCCAGCCCCTCATCGATGCTCACAACTTTCACTCTAATCTGAAATCACATCGATTGTCGCTAGTTGGCCAGCGACGGTGCGTGGCGCCTTTTGCCTGTCAGGGCTGTGCGCGTTGCGCAGACACGAATTGGCTCAGCGGCGTCGCATCCTCGAGGTCATCGGGTGCGCTGCGGTGATTGCGCGCCATGAGTTCGTGCGCGGTCGCCACGGAGACATCCCAGCCGCGGCCGCGTAGCCAGTCGGCGACGTCCGCCCGGCCCTCCAGGTACCAGAGATCTTCGACGTCGGGGATCTCTGCCATGCCGTGCGCGGCTGCCACGGCCCGGTACTTCTCCATCTGCGCGCGTTGGCGCGCCAGGCTGTCGGGGTCAAGGACGCCGCTGCCGAATGCCTCGACGGCGATCCGGCTGCCCGGTGCGCTCAGTTCCTGAACGCGCTCGAAAAGCAGATCCTGGGCCGCAGCGGGCAGGAACGGCAAGAGGCCTTCAGCGGACCAGGCGGTCGGTGCCGAAGCGTCGAAGCCGGCCTCCTGCAGGGCTTTCGGCCAGTCCTGGCGCAGATCGACGGCGACACTGACGTGGGTGGCGGTGGGGTGCGCGCCGTTGGCCTGAAGCGTCGACTCCTTGAACTCCAGCACCTTGGGTTGGTCGAGTTCGTAGACGGTGGTCCCGTCCGGCCACGGCAGCCGCCAGGCACGAGCATCCAGACCCGCTGCCAGGATCACCGCCTGGCTAGCACCGGCGTGGGTCGCCGCGAGGAAGAACTCGTCGAAAAACACGGTGCGCGAAGCCATGTAATCCAACATCGCCTGCATTCGCGCCGGAAGGTCCGGATCGAGGTCGGCGAGTTCTGCGGGCAGCGTCTCACCGGAGAACATGCTCCACACACCCTCTCCGGCCGCGTCCAGGAACAGCTTCGCGAACGGGTCGACGATCAACGGATCCGGGCTGTCGGTCTCCGCGGCACGAGCCGCGGCCACGCCAAGCGCTGTGGCTCCGACACTTTCGGTGATGTCCCAGTTGTCGTTATCGGTTCTGGTCATGTTCGACCTTTCGAGCGGTGACGTACGCGACGTTGGCGAATTCGGCCTGCATGTCGTCGTCGTCATCGGTTATCGGAGGAAGTCCGTTGGCGGCGAACAACTCTGCTGTGCTGGAGGCGACCGTCTTCCAACCGTGGGCGTCGAGGTAGCGGGCCGCCTCGTTGCGGTCGCCGAGGTACACGAGTTCGGCCATATCGATGTCGAAGCCGTGCTCGCGCCAGCTCTGAGTGAGAGTCTGCATCCGCTCCTGGATCTTGTCCTCGTCGAACTGCCCGACGTTCGGGACGCTCTCGGTGGCGAAGCGGCTGCCCGGGGCGCTCAGCGCGGTGAGGTTGTCGAGCAGCCGATCCTGCGCATCAGGCGGCAGATAGCCAAGCAGCCCTTCGGCGATCCACGCGGTGGGCTGAGAGGTGTCGAATCCCGCCTGCAGTAACGCCGTCGGCCAATCCTGGCGCAGATCGATGCCCACCGCCCTACGGTGAGTGGTTGGGACGGCGCCCAGAGCGGCCAGCGTCGCGGACTTGAACTCGATCACCTGGGGCTGATCAATCTCATACACCGTCGTGTCGGCCGGCCAGGACAACCGGTAGGCGCGGGAGTCCAGACCCGACGCCAAGATCACCGCCTGCCGGATGCCGGCCTTGGCCGCGTCTTCGAAAAATTCGTCGAAGTACCGGGTACGTACCGCCATCCCGTCGTTCATCCGCTGCATGACCGACTGCCCGTCGTCGGCGTCGACAAGATTCACCTCGCCGTTGACCAGTCGGGTGAAGAAGTCCACGCCGACGGCCCGGACCAACGGCTCGGCGAACGGGTCGTTGATCAGCGGGTCGGCGGCGTTGGTTGCCACCGCCCTGGCTGCGGCGACCATCGTGGCGGTAGCTCCCACACTGGAGGCCAGATCCCAGCTGTCGTCGTCTGTCCGTGTCATGTCCAATCCTTCTTTCCGTCGGTACTGAGATTGGTGGTTGAGAGGGCAACGATGTGCGTCATCGCGGCTGCATAAGGGCGGCAACAACTCCGGCGAACGCCGGCTTCTGGGCTGCTCGATCCCAACGCGCGGAACTCGCCGATCATCAGGTGCTGTTCGGCGAGAAAGGCCGCGAGCCCCTCGCGCAGAGGCGGGGTGCCGTCGAGGGTGAAGCGGATGGATTCACCGATGTACTTCATCAGCGTTTCATCGCCGCCCCATACAGCGCCGTCACCGGCCCTGAACGGATGTAGTCGTCGGTGAGAAAGTCGAAGGTGACGAAGGTCATTTTCACCGTCATGGCGGTCCTTCCCGCCGAGGTCGCTTACTGTACGACCGGTTAGTGAGGTACGTTAGGCGCCACCTAGCCGGTCGTCAAGTAAGCTATATGGAGCAGATGCAGACGGGAGGAACAGGCCTGTGGATCAACGGCGCACCGATACCCGCGACCAGATCCAGTCGGTGGCTCTGCAGCTCTTCGCCGAACGGGGCTACGACGGTACCTCGCTGCGCGAGATTTCCGAGCGGCTCGGAATTACCAAGGCGGCGGTGTATTACCACTTCCGCACCAAAGGAGATATCCTCGCCAGTTTGGTCGATGACTTCCTTGCTCAGCTCGATGCATTGACGCAATGGGCACAGGACCAACCCCGGGTTGCTGCGGTTCGTGACGAGGTGTTGCGCCGCTACAGCGAGCTGCTATCCGGACGCACCGCTGAGCTGGCCCACTTTATGCACGAGGGCCGCTCGACGATCCATGAATTAGCCCTGGGCATGAAAATCCGTGCCCACTTCGCCGAACTCACCGACCTACTCACCCCGCCTGGAAACACCCTGACCGGCCGGCTGCGCGCCCAAGCCGCCCTGGCGACCCTAAACATAACAACGCTGCCCGATCCCGACCTGGATGTCGACATCGATGACACCCAACGGCGCGCCGCCGCCCTGACCGTTGCCACCGAAGTTCTTCACCCGCTGCACCAACGCACCGGTCGAATCGTCGAGTAAATATGGCGGGCAGCAGCGGCGGCGGCTGGCCGGCGGACCGTTGGGCGCGAGGCACCACGGCGTTGCCGCACAACAATCTGACCCCCCTACGACACGAAGGCAGGAGATAACAATGGCACGCACCGAACACGACAGTTGGGATTTGGCCACCAGCGTGGGAGCAACAGCAACGGGGGTCGCGGCGTCGCGGGCGCTGGCATCTCAGGGGCCCCATCCGTTGATCAACGATCCGTACGCCGAACCGTTGGTACGCGCCGTCGGCATCGACGCCTTCACCCGTCTGATCAGCGGTGAGGTCGATAACGCCGACGCCGAGGATCCCGTGTTGAACCGCCAGCAGATGGCCGAACAAGTAGCCGTGCGCACCAGATTTTTCGACGACTTCTTCATCGAGGCATGCAATGATGCCGGTATCCGTCAGGCAGTGATCCTGGCCAGCGGCCTGGATACCCGCGCCTACCGTCTGCCGTGGCCGACCGCCACGGTCGTCTACGAGATCGATCAGCCGCAGGTCATCGAGTTTAAAACCGACACGCTGACCGACCTGGGGGCTTCCCCGACTGCCGACCGTAGACCCATCGGGATCGACCTGCGCGATGACTGGCCAACCGCACTGCGCCACAACGGTTTTGACACCGCCCAAGCCACGGCCTGGAGCGCCGAGGGGCTACTGGTGTATCTGCCACCAGACGCTCAAGACCGGCTATTCGACAACATCACCGGGCTCAGCGCACCCGGCAGCCGACTGGCCACCGAACACCTTCCCGACCTGAGCGCCCTCACCGACAACGACGGTATGCAGGCCTTTGCCCAACGGTGGCGCCGATACGGAATGGACGTCGAATGGTCCGAGCTCGTCTACCACGGCGCACGAAGCCATGTGAAGGACTACCTGACCGCGAGCGGTTGGCAGACCACCGCCAAGAGCGCCACTGAGTTGTACGCCGCAAACGGATTCGACCTCCCCGAGGACGACATGATGACCGTGTTCGCCGACTTGAGCTACCTCAGCGCCGTACTGTCCAGCCGAACGCCCTGACCCGCTTGCTGAGGAGAGATGCATGACCGTTGACCACACACTGTTGGACATCGACCAGATGCCGCGTGGCGGGTGTCGAGCGTCTGAAGGCCAGGCGAGGGCTTGGGCACCGATACCGTTGTCTTCAGTTGCGCGACTGGGTAATTGCCCGTTCCGTTTCGACCTTCGCTCAAAGGATTGCGCATGACCGAGCTGAATACCACATTGCCTCCCGCGCTGCGCAGGGCGCTGGAGCTGCTCGCCGATCCACCGGCCAAACCCGATGTCAGCAACGGATATCTCGACCTGCTGGGCGCGGGGTTGCCGACAGGGACCCCGGCGGTTGAGGCGGTGTTCGCCTCGCCGGTCGGGTCTATGGTCTACGACAACATGCAAGCGCTGATGCGCAGGCTGTTCAGCGCCGTTCAACAGCCCACGGAGTGGTTGAACATCCCGCCCGGCGGGATCGCGCTGGACGTCGGCTGCGGCCCCGGTACCGTGACCGCGTCGCTGGCGCGCGCCGTGGGCACAGATGGGCTGGCTCTGGGACTCGACATCTCCGCGGCGATGCTGGCCCGCGCGGTGCGCGCCGAATCGGGATCACAGATCGGCTTCTTGCGCGCGGATGCGCAACGGCTGCCGCTGCGCGACAAGACGGTTGATGCGGTGGTCTCGATCGCCGTGCTGCAGCTGGTGCCGGATCCAGCAGCGGCGCTGGCGGAGATAGCGCGGGTGCTGCGCGCGGGCGGACGGCTGGCCGTGATGGTTCCCACCGCTGGGCGCGCCGCCCGGTTGTGGCGGATGCTGCCCAACATCGGGGCCCATCTGTTCGGCGAAGACGAAATCGGCGACATCCTCGAAGACCACGGCTTCACCAGCGTGCGGATCAAAAACTTCGGCCCGCTCCAGTGGGTGCGGGGCAAACGCGGATGAACCCGGCGCCAGTCGATCGCCGCATTCGTTGACTCTCAGCACGCCGACACCGGAACTGCGTTGTGCCACTTCGTCATCGACACTTACGACGTTCGGATCCGCCGATTGGTGCTTAGGACCGGAGAAGCGCAGTTGGAGCGCACCACACTAACGAACGTGGAGACCCTTACCGGTAGCTTGTATATTCCGTCTTCGATTCCGCGGTGTTCGACTGCCCTAGTTGGTATGGGGAGCTAGGGCCTCCTACATCTGTGGCTCTACCGGCCAGGACCCGTTTCCTGTCGGCAGCCCATCGTTCACATGCAGTGAGGCCCCAGCTCCCCATACCTAATTGCTGTGATCAGTTGCAGTGGATGACATGCTCGGTTTCGTGACCGTCGCCGCACAGCGCGCGGGTTCGGCACGCGGCCGTAACACATTGGAGAAGTAGCTGGTGGATCTTGCCAGCTGGATATTGGGCCTGTCACTCATCGTGCTGACCATCGCGATCCACACGACCGGGGTGGTGATGATGGCGATCGGCCTGGAAACGAGGATTCGGGTCCAGGTCGACAAGCACAAAGTCGATCGGCTGCGCGCGATTCCGATCGTGATCGGCCACATCGGGGCCGTCGCGCTGGTATTGGCCGCTCTTCACGGTGTGGAGGGCGTGCTGTGGGCATCGGCATATCGGTGGCTCGGCGCGTTCGACTCGTTCACCGACGCCTCGGTCTATTCCCTGGGCACCATGACCACGTTCGAGCTACCGGGGCTAGCGTTGCCATCCCGGTGGCAGATGGTAAGCGCGCTAGAAGCGGTGAACGGCGTCCTGCTGTTCGGCATCAGCACGGCGTTCATTTTCGCGGTGATGCAGGCCGACTGGCTGACGCTCTCCCGCCGACACTAGTGGTGGATGAAGCTCTAGCTGGGAGGCCGCTGAACAAGGGGGGTTTGGGGTGGTGTCCTTGAATGGGCCGGTGCGATGAAACTCAGGCGGGTGACCGTATGGGTGGTCCGATCGGGGACGTGAGGACCGTTGCTGGTCGGTGATTGGGGTGTCGGTGTCCGGTGGGGTCCGGAGATTTGTGCGGTCGAGCCCGGCGAGGGGCCTTTCAGACTGTTTGGGGGGCCAGAACCCAGACTCCTGCCGTGCGAGTGAGCCCGCGCCCGATGAGATTGCGCAGATTGAGCCCTGCGGTGCGGCGGGTCAGCCACGCGTGGTTCTTGACGGTGCCGCGGTAGCGCAGTTTGAGGCGGCGACCGCCTCGGCTGGCGATCTGGGAGACGACTCGTTTCACGTTGGGCCGGTACTTGCGGTACCTCTCCCGTAATTCGGAGTCGGCGGCCCAGTCGTGGCGGGCTGCGCGCAGGAGGCTATCTCGTTGGTGCAGAACAATTTTGCGGCCGGTCTTGGACTTCGTGCACCGCTCGCGCAGCGGGCAGCGGGCGCACAGCGCGCCGAAACTCGCCACCCGGGTCCGGCTGCCCGGTCGGGTGTGACCGGCCCGGCAGCTCACCGCGCCATGCCCGGCCTGGCCGATTGCGTAACGGAAATCGCCTGTGCCGTAAGCAGAATCGCCGTACCACTCGCACGCGCCGCTCTCGCCGCGCCCGATGTTGTCGATACCGCTACCGTGCGCGGCCGCATCGGCGCCGCCCGCCACGTCGGCTGCCGGTGTGGTGTGGGCGGCCAGGAACTGCTCAGCCACCGCCGCGTCGGAGTTCTCCGGCCCGGCGGCCTTCGTCAACGCCTCGTCGGTGATGATCCCCGTCTCGGGTTCGGCGGCCGCGTGTGCCCGATATCCGTCTCGGCGCGCCTCGGGTGACTTGCGGGTGTGCCGGGCTTCGGGGTCGACGTGCGATATCACCCGGTCCGGGGCGACGCGGCGCGCGATCTGCCACCGGCCGTCGGTGCCGTCGGATCCTTCGGCGGGCTCCACATCCTGACCGGCCACCAACGCCAGCATCGTCAACGCCTCCCGCTCCGGCTCCGCGGCCTCGTCGAGATCACCCTCACCAAGCGCTCCCAGCAGCGCGTTCGCGTCGTTGACCAGCACCGAGACCAGGGCGTCCTTCGCGCCGGGCTCGTCCCAGTCGATCACCGGCTTAGCCGGCTTGCGGTAGTCGTGTCCGGTGCACACCACCCCGATCGGCTCGGCCGCCTCGGGCACCACCCGCCCGACCCGGCGGATCGCCGCGATCACCGGCGTGATCGTGTCCTGGGTGGCGACCACGTCGGCCAAAATCGTGGAATCCACCGCACGCTTGCGCCGACCACGCAGCACCCCGGTCTCGGCCACCAACCGCACGGACCGCCTCGTTGATCCGGTGCGGCCGATCCGACTTGGCGAACCGTTCACGCCACAACACCACCGTTGTCGGGTCGAAACCCTGGTGATCCAACGCCATTCCCGTCGCGACCTTGCACCGCAGATCGCAGCGGGCCGCTTCGGCGGTCTCACGATCCGACAAATCGTGCAGCGTCTGCAACACCACAATCGACGCCACCACCGACGCCGGAATCGAGGGCCGCCCCTTCCCCGACGGGACAAGTCCTCGAACTCATTGTCAGGAAAGAGATCCTGACGATGACCCGCCAGGACCGCGAACACACTGCCCGGGGCCACCAGATGACCGACCAACGCCTCCGCGTCCAACAGCTCACGATCCGCCTGCTCAACACCCTGCACAAACCTATTATCGCAGCTCAAGGCACATTTCCTAGGGGGACGCGTCGATCGTTCAGCGGCCTCCTAGACCGCCTACCCTGGGGACATGCTGACCGAGCTTGTCGAATTGCCCGGCGGATCCTTCCGCATGGGTTCGACGAGCTTCTACCCCGAAGAGGCGCCGAGCCACACGGCTACGGTCGCGGGGTTCGCGATCGAGCGCCACCCGGTGACAAACCGGCAGTTTGCCGAATTCATTTCTGCTACAAGGTATGTCACGGTGGCCGAGCAGCCGCTGGATCCGGCTCTATATCCGGGGGTGGCGGCCGCCGACCTGGTTCCCGGCGCGATGGTGTTCCGGCCGAGCGGCGGACCGGTCGACCTGCGTGACTGGCGACAGTGGTGGGACTGGGCGCCGGGCGCGTGTTGGCGGCAGCCATTCGGGCCGCACAGCGACATCGCCGACAAGCCCGACCATCCCGTCGTGCAGGTCGCCTACCCCGACGCGTGGGCGTACGCCCAGTGGGCCAGTCGTCGCCTCCCGACAGAAGCCGAGTGGGAGTACGCAGCGCGGGCCGGGTCGAGCGCCGTGTACGCGTGGGGTGACGAGCCGACGCCGGGCGGCCGGTTGATGGCCAACACGTGGCAGGGCCGGTTCCCGTATCGCAACGAGGGTGCGGACGGCTGGTTCGGTACGTCGCCGGTCGGCGCGTTCCCGGCGAACGGGTTCGGGTTGCTCGACATGATCGGCAACGTCTGGGAGTGGACGGCGACCGAATACTCCGCACACCACCGGGTGGGCGCTGCGTGCTGCGCACCGTCGAACACAATCCCGTCGGCCGATCCGGCCGTCAACCAGACGCTGAAGGGCGGCTCACATCTGTGCGCACCCGAGTACTGCCACCGGTACCGGCCCGCGGCGCGCTCACCGCAGTCCCGCGATACGGCCACGACGCACATCGGATTTCGCTGTGCGGCCGGCCTTTAGTGGCGTTTTAGCCGCACGGTTTCGCCGAAGCGCGTCGCCAATCGCCGGTAGGTCGACGGTGCGAGCGCGCGGATGGCCGAGGCGACACGCAACCAGGCCGGGACCCAGACCTCTGCGCGGCCGCCGACAACGGTGGCGAGAACGGCTTCGGCCACAGCCTCGGGCGGAACCGGCTTGGGACGAGCTCGTTCATTCGGACGACCGCGTTTGTCGAAGAATCCGGTGTCGACGACGCCTGGCACGACGACGCCGATGTGCACACCGGTTCCCGCTGCCTCAAAACGCAGGCTCTCGGCGAACGCGTCGAGCCCGGCTTTGGCGGCCGAGTACACGGCCTCACCCGCAACGCCGGTCCGGCCCGCGACCGAGGAGACGAAGCACACGGTTCCCTGGCGCCGCTCCAACATGCCGGGCAGCACCGCATGGGTGAGCTCGATGGCGGCGAGCAGGTCAACGTCGATGACATGCCGGATCTGTTCGGCGGTCATCTGCGTCAGCGGTCCGGACCAACCGATTCCGGCGTTATTGACCAGGACCTCTACTGGCCCCACCTGCCGCTCGGCCTGCGTGAGGGCGTCACGCCGGCCCTGGGGAGTCGCCAGGTCGGCCACCACGGCAGTTCCGCCGACCGACCTCGCGACGGCGTCCGTCCTACCGGGATCGCGTCCATGGACCAGCACTCGGGCACCCTCCGCGGCGAACAGGGCGGCGACGCAGCGGCCGATTCCGTCGGAGGAACCCGTGATCAGCGCAACTTTGCCGGCCAACCGCACGGGTACATCCTTACCCCGGTCGGCGGGCTGGACGCTGCTGGTTACCACCGAGTGCGTAACTTATGGCGACGTTTCGCGAGTAACGCGCAACACAGTCGGCAGGAGGGGACCGGATGACCTGCGGTGATTTGGCTCATCGCAGGTCATCCCCTAGAATCTGGGGGTTGCCTTGGGCAGACCTCGGCTGGCATGTGCTGTCGGCCCCGCGTGCCCTTCGGTAACGGCAAGACCACGCACGTCCGGTCGCCTCTGGCGTGCACACATCAGTGTCGAGGAGATCTTGTGATTCAGCAGGAATCGCGGCTCAAGGTCGCCGACAACACCGGCGCCAAGGAGATCTTGTGCATCCGGGTGCTCGGCGGATCGTCGCGGCGCTACGCCGGCATCGGCGACATCATCGTGGCGACGGTCAAGGACGCCATCCCGGGCGGTAACGTCAAGCGCGGTGAGGTGGTGCGGGCCGTAGTGGTGCGCACCGCCAAGGAGCGCAGGCGCGCCGACGGCAGCTACATCAAGTTCGACGAGAACGCAGCCGTGATCATCAAAGCCGACAACGATCCGCGCGGTACACGCATCTTCGGCCCGGTCGGGCGGGAGCTGCGCGAGAAGCGGTTCATGAAGATCGTTTCGCTGGCCCCGGAGGTTTTGTAGATGAAAATCCACAAGGGCGACACCGTGCTGGTGATCTCCGGTAAGGACAAAGGCGCCAAGGGCAAGGTTCTCAAGGCCTACCCCGCCATGAACAAGGTGCTCGTCGAGGGTGTCAACCGGATCAAGAAACACACCCCGGTCTCGACCACCCAGCGCGGCGCGCGCTCGGGCGGCATTGTCACCCAGGAAGCGCCGATCCACGTCAGCAACGTGATGATCGTCGACTCCGACGGCAAGCCGGCCCGCGTCGGCTATCGCGTCGACGAAGAGACCGGCAAGAAGGTCCGTATCTCCCGCCGCAACGGCAAGGACATCTGATGACGACTGATACGCATCCCGGCGCTTCGCCCGCCCAGGCAGAAAAAGCACTGCCCAGGCTGAAGAAGCGCTACCGCGAAGAGATCCGCGATTCGTTGCAGGGCCAGTTCGGTTACGCGAACGTGATGCAGATTCCCGGTGTGGTCAAGGTCGTGGTCAACATGGGCGTTGGTGATGCCGCCCGCGACGCGAAGCTGATCAATGGCGCAGTCAACGACCTGTCGCTCATCACCGGGCAGAGGCCGGAGGTCCGGCGTGCCCGCAAGTCGATCGCACAGTTCAAGCTCCGCGAGGGCATGCCGATCGGTGCGCGGGTGACGCTGCGCGGCGACCGGATGTGGGAGTTTCTCGATCGCCTGATCACCATCGCGCTGCCGCGTATCCGCGACTTCCGTGGGCTGTCGCCCAAACATTTCGACGGCACTGGTAACTACACATTCGGGCTGACCGAGCAGTCGGTGTTCCACGAGGTCGACGTGGATTCGATCGACCGCCCGCGCGGCATGGACATCACGGTCGTCACCTCGGCGACTACCGACGAGGAGGGACGAGCGCTGTTGCGGCAAATCGGCTTTCCGTTCAAGGAGAATTGATGGCGAAGAAGGCTCTGGTCAACAAGGCCAAGCGCAAGCCCAGGTTCGCAGTACGGGGCTACACGCGGTGCAACCGCTGCGGACGTCCGCGTGCTGTGTACCGCAAGTTCGGCCTGTGCCGGATCTGCCTGCGGGAGTTGGCGCATGCCGGCCACTTGCCGGGCGTGCAGAAGGCTAGCTGGTGAAGAGGACGCCGTTATGACGATGACCGACCCGATCGCAGACTTCTTGACACGCCTGCGCAACGCCAATTCGGCGTACCACGACCAGGTGACTCTGCCGCACAGCAAGATCAAGGCCAACATCGCCGAGATCCTCAAGAACGAGGGCTACATAGCCGACTACCGCACCGAGGACGCCCGCGTAGGCAAATCGCTTGTGGTGCAACTGAAGTACAGCCCCAGCCGGGAGCGCAGCATCGCCGGCCTGCGCCGGGTGTCTAAGCCGGGTCTTCGGGTGTACGCGAAGTCGACCAACCTGCCTCGCGTGCTCGGCGGCCTGGGCGTGGCGATCATCTCGACCTCGTCGGGCCTGAGGACCGACCGTCAAGCGGCCCGTGAGGGCGTCGGCGGCGAAGTTCTCGCATACGTGTGGTGAGGGAGGTCTACGAACATGTCGCGAATCGGTAAGCAGCCCATCCCCGTTCCGGCGGGTGTCGACGTGACGATCGACGGCCAGAACGTGTCGATCAAGGGGCCCAAGGGCACATTGGAGCTCGCGGTCGCCGAGCCGATCGCGGTGTCGCGCAACGAGGATGGCGCGATCGTCGTCACCCGGCCCGACGACGAACGCCGTAACCGCTCGCTGCACGGGCTGTCGCGCACGCTGGTGAGCAACCTTGTCACCGGTGTGACGCAGGGCTACATCACCAAAATGGAGATCTTCGGCGTCGGCTACCGGGTGCAGCTTCGGGGCTCCAACCTCGAATTCGCCCTGGGCTACAGCCATCCGGTGGTGATCGAGGCGCCCGAGGGCATCACGTTTGCAGTGGAAACACCGACGAAGTTCTCGATCTCGGGCATCGACAAGCAGAAGGTCGGCCAGATCTCGGCGAACATCCGCCGGTTGCGTCGTCCGGACCCGTACAAGGGCAAGGGTGTGCGCTACGAGGGCGAGCAGATTCGCCGCAAGGTCGGAAAGACGGGCAAGTAGAAATGGCCAGCACTCAACAGGATTCGAAGAAGAAGTCGGTCGGGCAGAGCGTCGCGGCTGCGCGGCGGACCGCGCGGCTACGTCGCCATGCCAGGTTGCGCAAGAAGGTGTCCGGCACCGCGGAGCGTCCAAGGCTGGTTGTCCACCGGTCGTCGCGGCACATCCACGTTCAGCTGGTCAACGACCTCAACGGCACCACGCTGGCGGCCGCGTCGTCCATCGAACCCGACGTTCGTGCCGTTGAGGGCGACAAGAAGGCCCATAGCGCGCGTGTCGGGCAATTGATCGCCGAGCGGGCCAAGGCAGCGGGTGTCGAGACCGTGGTGTTCGACCGGGGCGGCTACACCTACGGCGGACGGATTGCGGCGCTCGCCGACGCGGCGCGAGAGAGCGGACTGAAGTTCTAATGACTGACAACGGAAGGACTGCATGATGGCCGAGCAGGCGACAGGCCAGGCTGGCGCGCCGCCGGCATCCGAAGGCCGGCCACCGCGTGGTGACCGCGAGGGCCGCGGCCGTCGTGACGACCGGGGCGGCCGTAGTCGCGACGGCGGCGAGAAGTCGAATTACCTCGAGCGTGTCGTTGCGATCAACCGGGTGTCGAAGGTGGTCAAGGGCGGCCGCCGGTTCAGCTTCACCGCGCTGGTGATCGTCGGTGACGGCAACGGGATGGTCGGCGTCGGGTACGGCAAGGCCAAGGAGGTTCCTGCCGCGATCGCCAAGGCTGTGGAGGAAGCGCGCAAGAACTTCTTCCGCGTCCCGCTGATCGGCGGCACGATCACGCACCCCGTGCAGGGCGAGGCCGCCGCGGGCGTGGTAATGCTGCGCCCGGCCAGCCCCGGTACCGGGGTGATCGCGGGCGGGGCAGCCCGCGCGGTCCTCGAATGCGCCGGCGTACATGACATCTTGGCCAAGTCGCTGGGCAGCGACAATGCGATCAACGTGGTGCACGCCACGGTGGCCGCGCTCAAGCTGCTGCAGCGTCCGGAGGAAGTGGCGGCCCGTCGCGGGCTGCCGATCGAGGACGTCGCGCCAGCGGGCATGCTGCGTGCCCGACGCGAGAGCGCCGCGGTGGCCGCTGCCGCGACACGGGAAGGACCGGCATAGCCATGGCCGATCTTCGGATTACTCAGGTGCGCAGCTCCATCGGCGCGCGGTGGAAGCAGCGTGAGAGCCTGAGAACATTGGGGCTTAGGCGGATTCGCCACTCGGTGGTTCGCGAGGACACCCCGCAGACGCGCGGGCTGATCGCGGCGGTGCGCCACCTGGTCGACGTCGAAGTCTCAGGCGATGAGCGCTCGCGCGAAGAGAAGAAGGCGTAAGCGATGACCATCAAACTCCACGACCTGAAACCTGCGCCCGGGTCGAAAACCAAGCGCACCCGCGTCGGCCGCGGTGAAGGCTCGAAGGGCAAGACCGCCGGGCGGGGGACCAAGGGCACCAAGGCGCGCAAGAACGTGCCGGCGACCTTCGAGGGCGGCCAGATGCCGATTCACATGCGGCTGCCCAAGTTGAAGGGCTTTCGTAACCGGTTCCGCACCGAATATGCGGTCGTCAATGTGGGCGATATCAATCGGCTGTTCCCCGATGGCGGCGAGGTAGGCGTCGACGAGTTGGTGGCGAAGGGTGCGGTGCGCAAGGACACGCTCGTCAAGGTGCTCGGCGACGGCAGGATTACCGTCAAGGTGTCGGTGACTGCGCACAAGTTCAGCGGCAGCGCACGCGAAAAGATCACCGCGGCAGGCGGATCCGTCACCGAACTCTAGTCGCGCCCACTGCTTTCGTTAAGCGGGCCGGATCCGAGTTGTTGTCGGGCGCTCATCGGCGACCGAAGCAAAACGTAGCGTTTTCGCCACTTTGCAACAGGTGGCGATGGATGTCCCGAACGGCGGCATGGCAGGCTTCGATCCTGCGGTGCCGACTGCGGATGGAACGTCGTTGGTCGGTACCCTCGAACCATGCTTGATTTCCTGCCTCCCATTCCCGGCGCCGACGATTTGCGGTCGCTTGTCCGCAAAGTCGACACTGCGCGTCATCACGGTGTGCCGAACGGCTGTGTGCTGGAACTGGATCTCCAGTCGGTACCGCCCGAAACCGGGGGTTTTGACCCGATCGCGATCATCGCCGGCAGTGGTCGGTCGCTGCTGCTACGTGAGGCGGTCGCCGCGATCCACCGCGCTGCCGAGGACCCCAGGGTCGTCGGCCTGATCGCCCGCGTCCAGATTCCCGCCGCCTCGCCGGGGTCGGCCCAGGAGCTTCGCGATGCCATTGCGGCGTTCAGTGCCGCCAAGCCGTCGCTGGCATGGGCGGAGACCTATCCCGGCACGCTGTCCTATTACGTCGCCTCGGCGTTCCGTGAAGTCTGGCTTCAGCCGTCGGGAACTGTCGGACTGGTGGGTTTTGCCACCAACGCGCTATTCCTACGCGGTGCGCTGGACAAGGCCGGTGTCGAGGCCCAGTTCGTCGCGCGAGGTGAATACAAGTCGGCCGCAAACCTTTTCACCGAGGAGGCGTATACCGAGGCGCATCGGGAGGCCGACACGCGGCTGCTGGAAAGCCTGCACGGCCAGGTATTGCGGGCTATCGCGGAATCGCGGCGGCTTGAGCCCGACGCCGTCGACCCGCTGGCCGACCGGGCACCGCTGCTTCGTGACGACGCGCTGGCCGGAGGGCTGATCGACCAGGTGGGTTTCCGCGACGAGGCCTACGAGCGCATCGCCGAACTGGTTGGCGTGCCGACGTCCGATGATAAGGACGACGAGCCGCCGCGGCTCTATCTCGGCCGCTACGCACGCGCCACCGCGCCCCGGCCCAGCCTTCCCACGCCGAAAGTGCCCGGCCGCAAGGTCAAACCGACCATCGCGGTCGTCACCGTCGCCGGGCCGATTGTCAGCGGACGTGGTGGCCCCCATGTGTTGCCGTTCGGGGCCACCAGCGTCGGCGGTGACACGATCGCGGCGGCGCTGCGAGAAGCGGCCGCCGACGATCATGTTTCCGCCGTGGTGTTGCGCGTCGACAGTCCCGGCGGATCGGTGACTGGATCCGAGACGATCTGGCGCGAGGTTGCCCGCGTCCGTGACGGTGGCAAGCCGGTGGTCGCGTCGATGGGTGCGGTGGCCGCATCGGGCGGTTATTACGTATCGATGTGCGCCGACGCGATTGTCGCGAACCCCGGCACGATCACCGGCTCGATCGGCGTGGTCACCGGGAAGCTCGTCGCGCGGGACCTGAAGAAACGCCTCGGCGTCGGATCCGACTCCGTACGCACTAACGCCAACGCCGACGCGTGGTCGGTGAACGCGCCGTTCACTCCCGAGCAGCATGCACAGGTCGAGGCCGAAGCCGACCTGTGCTATCGCGACTTCGTGCAGCGGGTCGCCGACGGTCGCAAGCTAAAGGTCGGCGATGTGGACGCGGTGGCGCGAGGTCGCGTGTGGACAGGAGCTGACGCGCGCGAGCGCGGGCTCGTCGACGAACTCGGCGGCCTGCGAACCGCGATCGACCGCGCGAAAGTGCTGGCCGGTTTCGAGCCCGACACTGACGTGCGGATCGTCAGCTATCCGGGATCGTCGCTGATCGAGTTGCTGCGGCCGCGTCCGTCGTCGCAGCCGGGCGCCGCGTCGCTACCGGAGGCGTTGGCCGTGCTTGCCGGGCGGTCGGTGGCAGAGCTGTGCGGCCGTGCCCAGCAGGCTTTCAACGGTACGACGGCGTTGCTGCTCGGCGACTATCGCTTCTAATGTCGCTGCGAGCCTAGCGGTATGGCATTCAACACCACGGGTAAGCGGGTGCTCGTCACCGGCGCCTCGTCGGGCATCGGTGCAGCGTTGGCCCGCCGGCTCGCCGACCACGGCGCGATCGTCGGGCTGGTGGCGCGTCGGCACGACCGCCTCGCCGAGGTATTGGCCTGCTGCCGCGCGACATCGCCGAATTCCGCGATGTGGGTAGCCGACCTGGCCGACACCGCGGCTGTCAGCACACTGGCACAGCAGGCGTGGGACAGCTTGGGCGGTATCGATGTGCTGGTCAACAACGCCGCAATCCCCAAGCGGCGGATCGTGAGCGCGTTGGCTCCCGCGGAAGTCGAACACGTCATGCGGGTCAACTTCATCGGGCCGATGCGCCTCACCCTGGCGGTCTTGCCGCGCATGCTCGCGCGCGGTGCTGGTGTGATCGTCAACGTGTCCAGTGTCGGTGGACGGCTCGGGATCATCCACGAAGCCGCCTATTCCGCAAGCAAATTCGCGTTCTGTGGCTGGAGCGAGTCCATGGCCGTCGACCTTCACGACACCGGGATCACGGTCAAGCTGATCGAGCCCGGCCCCGTCGACACCGAAATATGGGACCAGCCAGACAACGAGAAACCACTTTATGACGGACCGAGATTCGCGCCCGAAGAGGTGGCAGAGGGTATCGTCGCGGCGCTCGACAGCGACCGCTTCGAGCACTATCTGCCCGATATGAAAGCCGTTGTTGACGCGAAGAACGCCGACATCGACGCATACATCGCTGGCGCGGCTGCGATGGCAACGCCGTGAAGGCGCTGGTTTTCGGCGTGCCCCCGGAGCCGTTCGACGTGTCCGACGACGCCAACCTGCTTACCAAGAATCTGGCCGCATCACCGGTCGCGCTGCGCGATATCCCGGATCCTCGACCGCTGCACGATGATTGGGTGATCACGAAGCCACGCCTGACCGGCATCTGTGGGTCGGACACCAAACAGATCCTGCTCGACTTCGGCGAAGGCGACACCGACAACGCGATGGCCGCGTTCTGCTCTTTCCCCCAGGTGATGGGGCACGAGGTGGTGGCCGACGTCGTGGCTCTGGGCCCCAAGGCCCGTGGGCTGGATGTCGGCCAACGAGTGGTGCTCAATCCATGGTTGTCCTGCGGGCCTCGCGCCATCCAACCGCATTGTCCCGCATGTGAAAACGGAGACTACAGCCTGTGCTGGAGCTTCGCGGACGGCGACATCGACCGCGGCATCCACACCGGGGTATCGGCCGACGTCACTGGCGGATACGCCGAATTGATGCCGGCGCACGACACAATGCTGTTCCCGGTTCCCGACTCGGTGCCCGACGAGTTGGCTGTATTCGCCGATCCGTTCTCGGTGTCACTGCACGCGGTCACACGCCATCCACCGCCGCCGTCGGGACGGGTGCTCGTGTACGGGGCCGGGTCGCTGGGATTGTGTGCGGTCGCCGCGCTGCGGACCCTGTATCCGGACGTGGAGGTGGCGGTGGTGGCCCGGTTCGCCGTCCAGGCCGAGCTCGCGCGCCGGTTCGGGGCGGCCGTCGTGTTGGCTCACGAGCCCCGGCTGGCGGTCATCGAGGAGTTGGTCGCCTGGGGAGGCGGCCGATTGCGTCACCCACTGCAGGGCCTGCCGATGGCGCATCCCGGGCCGGTCGACGTCGTCTACGACACCGTCGGCAAGCCGGAGACATTCGAGGTCGGAGTCCGAATCCTCCGGTCGCGGGGCACCCTCGTCACGGCCGGCGTCCATGCACCCGGCCGGTGGGAGTGGAGCCCGCTGTACTTCAAGGAGATCAACTTCGTCGGCTCCAACGCCTTCGGGGTCGAGGACGTCAAGGGGATTCGTCAGCACGCGATCGGCCACTACCTGGATCTGGTCGTACACGACCGAGTGGATCTGCGCCCGATGCTTACCCACACGTTCCGGCTCGAACACTGGCGTGACGCTTTTCTCGCGCTGGCCGACCAAGGGCAGAGCGGCGCCGTGAAAGTGGCCATCGATCAGCGTTAGGACTGGGGTTCGGAGTGTATCCAGCGCCTTGGCGGACTCGCTGCCGGGCTCTGCGTCGTTAATTCGGTAGGAGCTGTCCGTTCAATTTGCGTGTGCATCGAGGAAATTGTCGATGTAGGTCCAGGATGTTTCGGCGGCTTTGGCGCCCGTGAGCACGCCGAGATGGCCGCCGGGAGCAGTCTCGAGCCGCACCTCAGGTGCATTCGGCAACAACTCGCCCACGTGGTGTGCCGACGCGACCGGCACAAGCACGTCGGACCGACCGGCAATGTTCATCACCGGCACCCGCACGTCAGCCAGGTCGACCAGCCTGTTCGGGCCCTGGATCTTGCCGCTTGCCAGTTCATTACCATGGAACAGGCGTTGATAGACCTGCAGTGTCGCGCGGCCAGGATAGGCCAGCATGTTGTTCATCAAGCCGTCGACCGCCTCGATCTGGGCGAGGAACTCGCGGTTGTCGCGGTGCTTAAAGAGAGTGACCGGCTTCTTGACGTAGGTCGGCAATGACGTCGCCTTGAACGCGATCCCGACGATCGGCGCTGGCATTCCCCCAAGCACCCTAAAGGTGTTGCCCACGATCCGTCCGCCGGTGACCTTGCCGATCGCCCGGATCCGCGCAGCCATCGGATCCTTGCTGTTGTCGAACGGGCTAGCGACCATCACGACCGACTTGATCGGTAACTCCGGATATGCGGCCGCCGTCAGGATCGACAGCAGCCCGCCCATGCACCAGCCGACCAGATGCACCTCACGTCCGCCGCTGTCCTCGGACACCTTCTTCACCGACTCCGGGACGACCTCATTCACCCAATGCTCGAGCCCGAGGTTCTTGTCGGACAAACCGATGCCGCCATAGTCGATGAGGTAGGTAGGCCGACCGGTCGTGACGAGATGCTCTGCCAGCGAGCACCCCCGCCGCAGGTCGAAGCAAGCGGCCTGCGAACCCAGCGGCGGCACGAGTAGCACCGGCACATCGTGTGCGGTGTTGACACCTTGGTCGCTTCGCGTCGTCCCGCTGACGTCCTTCGCCGGCGTGTAGCGATGCAGGGTACGTGTGCGGCCGGTGTCGATCACCTCCGATGGCATTCGCCGCGTGTCCGCGACGCCGCCTTTCACCAGGAAATCGAAGAGGTTGGACACCGCTTGGCGGCGCTGTTCCAGCGACCGCTGACGGTCGAATATCGAGGTCACCGAAGTTCACCCACTCCCGCCGAAGTACTACTCAGAATACCGCCGCCCTACTCGGCAAAGTGCGAAACTCGAATGGCCGGGAAACCCGACGCGTACCGCCCATGCCAGTGCACCTTGAACAGCTCCGAGCGCGTCCGAACATTGGAATCGACCCGAGGGTGAAACGTCGATCTGGGCGAGAGCTACATCGGGTGGGCGCGCAGGTAGGTGTAGACGCCGGCGAAGCCCTGGTTGATCTCGTCGGGTATCGGTACGGGACCGCCGAGAGCCCTTGCGCCCCAGACAATTTGAGCGGTCCGCTCAACCAGCGCGGTGACATGCAATACCCGATCCGGCCGGGGACCGACTGCCACCAGGCCGTGGTTGGCGATCAACGCCGCCGCCCCGCCCTCGAGCGCCTTCACCGCATTGGCGCCGACGTCGGGCGTTCCCGAAGCGGCGTACTCGGTGCACAGCACGTCACCGCCGCAGTAGACGGCGAATTCGTCGATGCACGCTGGAATCGGTTGGTGGGCGACCGCGAACATGGTGGCCCACACGGGATGGCTGTGGATCACGCTGCCGATGTCGTCGAACGCCCGGTAGCACGCGAGATGCAACTGCATTTCAGTCGACGGTGATCGACCGTTCTTCGCGTCCAGCACGGCGCCGTCCGGGTCGACGAGCACGAGATCGTCGAGCGCCATTTCTGCGTAGTCGACCGACGACGGGGTGATGACCAGTGTGCCGTCCTCCCGCCGAGCGGAAATGTTGCCGGCCGTGCCCTCCACCAGCCCGCGCCGCAGCATGTCCTTGGCTGCGGCCAGCACCGCGGCCTCGGCGTTGTCAACGAATTTCATGAGGCGAGCACCTCCGGGTTCACGATGTGGGTCGGCAGGCGTCCTGACAGCAGCGCGTCCAGGCCGTCGGCGATCATCTGCGCTTGCCGGACCTCAGTGTTCCACGTGGCGCCGCCGATGTGGGGGGTGAGGACAACGTTCGGCAGCGCCGTCAGCGGATGATCGGTAGCAAGCCATTCCCCGACGAAGTGGTCGAGGCCCGCAGCGGCCACCTTTCCGCTGCGCAGCGCGTCGACGAGCGCGGCGGTGTCATGAAGCTGCGCCCTGGCGGTGTTGAGAAACACCACGCCGTCACGCATGGCGGCGAACTGCGCGGCGCCGATCATCCCGACGGTGTCATCGTTGACGGGTGCGTGCATCGAGATGACGTCCGCGTTCCCGAGCACCTCGTCGAAGCTGTGCCGGGCCTCGGCGTTGTACGGGTCGCACGCGATGACCCGTAGCCCCAGCCCGGAAAGACGCCACGTCAACGCCCGGCCAACCGCGCCGAGGCCCACGAGCCCGGCGGTGCGCCCCGCGAGCTCCCATGCGCGGAAACGCTGGTAGGGAATCGTGCCGTCGCGAAACACTTCGCCGGTTCGGACATCCGAATCAGCCGCCACGATATAACGGGTGGCCGCGAACAGCAGGGCGATCGCCATTTCGGCGACCCCGTCCGCGTTGCGGCCCGGGGTATGCAGCACCGGAATCCCGGCGCGGGTGGCGCCCTCGACGTCGACGTTGTGCGGATCACCCCGAGTGGACGCGATGGCTTGCAGGCCCAGTTCGAATACCGGGCCGCTCACCGAATCGCTTTCCACCACAACCACATCGGCGCCTTCCAAGCCGATCCGCTCGGCCAGTTGCTCGGCGGTGTAGATGCGCAGCGGAGTCTGATCGATCCACGGGTCGTAGACCACCTCGGCAAGCTTTCGCAGGTTGTCCAGGCCGGGGCCGCGCAGCGGGGCAGTCACGAGGGCACGAAGTCGGGTCACGTCTGCACATGCTGGCGTACGGTGACGCGCGTGTCACCCGAAGAGGTAACGATCGGCATCGATGTCGGCACCACCGCCGTCAAAGCGGTGGCCGCCGACGAGCACGGGCACGTGGTGGCCAGGACACGCATTCCACACCAGCTGCGGATCCCGGCGCCCGGCCGCTTCGAGCACGACGCCGACGAAGCCTGGCTGCGGGGTCCGGAAAGGGCGTTTGACCAATTGTTTCGGCCCGATGCGCGCGCGGTGGCGGTGTCGGCGATGGTGCCGTCTTTGACCGCGGTCGATTCGGACGGTCGCCCGATCACGCCGGGACTGCTGTACGGCGACGAGCGGGGCCGGACCGTGGCAGCTTCGGGCGGCGCCTTCCTGGCGGGCGAGGCCGCCGAATTTTTGCGTTGGACCGCGCGGGAGGCACCCGACGCGGCCGGATACTGGCCTGCGCCCGCGGTGGCCAATCACGCGTTGGCGGAGGAAGCGGTGGTCGACATTGCCACCGCGAGCACGGCCTTTCCGCTGTACGACGGCACCGGCTGGAACGTCGATGCGTGTGCCGAGTGCGGAGTGCCGGTGGATCGGATGCCCAAGGTCGAGACGATAGGTGCCGCAGTCGGCGAGGTCCTGGGGACCGACACGGTGTTGGCCACCGGCGCCGTTGACGCCCTTTGTGAGCAGCTCGTCGCCGGAGCCGACCGGGACGGCGACGTGCTCGTGCTGTGTGGGACGACGCTCATCGTCTGGGCGGCTATCGATGAGCTCAAGTCCGTCCCGGGACTCTGGACGATTCCCCATGTGGCCGCGGGCAAGAGTCAGATCGGCGGCGCCAGCAACGCCGGTGGATTGTTTCTGAATTGGGTGGACCAGATTGTGGCGCAGAGTAATTCGACGCCAGCTGATCCGCGGCGGGTGCCGGTGTGGTCGCCCTATCTGCGTGGCGAACGCACCCCGTTCCACGACCCGCATCGGCGGGGGGTGCTCGATAGGCTCGATCTCACTCATGACGCAGCATCGCTGCGCCGGGCCGCCTACGAGGCGTCGGGCTTCGTCGTACGCCATCTCATCGAGCTCAGCGGTGTCACAGTGTCACGAATCGTGGCGACCGGCGGGGGCACCCGCGTCGGGCCGTGGATGCAGGCCATCGCCGACGCGACGGGCCGGCCAGTGGCAGTGTCGGCCGTGGCGGAGGGGGCGGCGCTGGGCGCCGCATTTCTCGGCCGGATGGCGGTCGGTCTGGAATCGTCGATCAGCGACGCCGCCCGATGGGCCGCCACCGAGCGCGTGATCGAGCCCGATCCGACCTGGGCGGGCGCGATGGAGGACCGCTACGGCCGGTTTCGAGAACTCGGTGCTAGCCGAGCACCGCGCAAACGTAGCTGAGGTTGGCGAACGGGGTCGTCGTTTCGTCCTCGGGAAACTGAAAACCGTTGGCCGCATATGCGTCCCGCATTGGCACTGCGGAAACCTGCCAGCCGTGCGACGTCAGATACTCGACGACGTGGCTGCGCTCGCCACGGTAGACAAGGTCACTGAAATCGATGTCGTGGCCGAATTGCTTCAGCCGCTCTTTGATCCGTTCCGAGCGCTCGTCGTCTAACACGGCAAAATCCGGAATGTGTTCGGTGGCCAGCCGACTGCCGGGCGCGCTGAGTCTGGTGATGTTGTCGAACAGCAGATCCTGAGCATCCGGCGGCAGATAGATCAATAGGCCCTCGGCGCTCCAGCCGGTCGGCTGATTCACATCAAACCCGTTGTCCAACAAGGCTTGCGGCCAGTCCTCGCGAAGGTCGATGGCGATTGGACGGTGTGTCGTGGTCGGCTTGGCGCCCAGCTCGTCAAGCGTCTTCGTCTTGAACTCGATGACCTCCGGCTGATCGATCTCGAACACGACAGTCCCGTTCGGCCATGGCAACCGGTATGCCCGGGCATCCAAGCCGGCAGCGAGGATCACCGCCTGCCGTACGCCGGCAGTGGCGGCGTCGGTGAACATCTGGTCGAAGTGCCGGGTCCGAACTGCCATGCCTTCGGCTGAGCGGCGAATGTTGAACGCGGGATCGACTTCGGACAAGTCGATGTCGCCATCGAGCACTCGGGTGGAGAACTCAAGGCCGACGGCGCGTACCAGCGGCTCGGCGAAGGGGTCGTCGATCAGGCCCTCGCGGTTTGCGAGGGCGCGCTGGCCTGCCACCATCGTCGCGGTCGCTCCAACGCTCGACGCCAAGTCCCAGCTGTCGTTGTCAGTTCGGGCCATTTGCCCTCCTTCAGGATCGTATTGCGGTGACGGAGATGGTGTTCTGCAACGGCGCAGTGGGATCGCTGTCAGGCATCTCACGCCCATACGCGCAGAACAACTCGTGTCTGGTCTGGGTGGACACCTGCCAGCCACGCGTGGCCAGGTATTCCGTCACCGGGTTGCGGTCGCCGTGATACATCAGCTCGGACAGGTCGATGTTCAATCCGTGTTCACGCCACTGGCGCGCCATCTCTTTGTTGCGTTCAGCGAGCGCGCCGGGGCCGTCCGGGTGGTACTCGGTGGCCAGCCGGCTTCCGCTGGCGGTTAGCGCCGTGATCTCGTCGAATAGCCGGTCTTGGGCGTCCGGTGGCAGATAGGCAAGCAGACCCTCAGCGCTCCAGGCCGTCGGCTGCGTCTCGTCAAACCTATTGGCGCGCAGCGCCGCCGGCCAGTCGTCACGCAGGTCCACCGCCACCGGCCGGTGCTCCGCTAACGGTTTGGTGCCGAGCCTCGACAACGTGCCGGTCTTGAAGTCGATGACGGCCTGCTGGTCGATTTCGAATACGACGGTGCCGGGCGCCCACGGCAGCCGGTAGGCACGCGAGTCCAGTCCGGACGCCAGGATGACGGCTTGGCGAATGCCGGCGGTGTGTGTCGCCCGCACGAAGAACTCGTCGAAGAACTTGGTGCGGACGGCCAGTAGATCGATGACTTGCGCCGGGTCGAACCGAGGATCGCCGGATTCCGACAGTGCGATCTCGCCGTCGAGAACCTTGTTGAAGAACTCGATGCCCACCGCGCGCACCAGCGGCTCGGCGAACGGGTCCTCGATCAGTGGGTCGGGGACCCGGCTGGCCATCGCCCGCGCGGCAGCCACCATGGTCGCGGTGGCGCCCACGCTGGAGGCCAAATCCCAGGTGTCGTTGTCAGTGCGTGTCACCGTTGGCTCCTTCGACGCCGAAATTACCCGCGCATTACTTAGTACATGTAACTGTACGCCGCGATCCCGGGTGGCCTGTGCCAACCCGCTTTGTCCGCCCACACTGTTAACCTCGTAGACTGTTTGTCGCCTGACATCAGCCCCGGACAATTTTCTTGCCTGCGGCGGGTCGGCACGGAACAGAACCAACCAGACGCTGGTCATCGCCAGCCCCATTGGATGCCGCAGACTCTCGGCTGCGCAGGAGGAAGAGTGCTTTCGGCTTTCATCTCATCACTGCGGACAGCCGACCTTCGACGCAAGATTCTGTTCACGCTCGCGATGGTGGTCGTGTACATGGCGGGCGCGTCGTTGCCGGCGCCCGGAGTCAACGTCGTGAACGTCGACAAGTGCCTGACCGAGCTCAGCGGCGGCGAGAACGCACAAGTGTATTCGCTGATCAACCTGTTGTCCGGCGGTGCGCTGCTGCAGCTGGCGGTGTTCGCGGTAGGCGTGATGCCCTATATCACCGCGAGCATCATCGTGCAGCTGCTCACCGTGGTGATCCCGCGCTTCGAGCAACTGCGCAAAGAGGGTCAGGCCGGCCAGGCGAAGATGACCCAGTACACCCGCTACCTGGCGATCGCGCTGGCGATGTTGCAGTCGGGCGGCATCGTCGCGCTGGCGGCCAACGGCAACTTGCTGCAGGGCTGCTCCGTCGGCAACGAGATCATCTCCAACACGTCGATCTTTTCGGTGGTGGTGATCGTGCTGGTGATGACGGCCGGTGCGGCGCTGGTCATGTGGATGGGCGAGCTGATAACCGAGCGCGGGATCGGCAACGGCATGTCGCTGCTGATCTTCGCCGGTATCGCCAGGCGCATCCCGGCGGAGGGTAAGGCCATCCTTGATTCCCGCGGGCCGGCGATCTTTGCAGCCGTGTGTGTGGCCGCCGTGGTGATCGTCATCGGCGTGGTGTTCGTCGAGCAGGGTCAGCGGCGCATCCCGGTGCAATACGCCAAACGCATGGTCGGCCGACGCATGTACGGCGGCACCTCGACGTATCTGCCGCTAAAGGTCAACCAGGCCGGCGTCATCCCGGTGATCTTCGCGTCGTCGCTGATCTACATCCCCCACCTGATCACTCAGTTCGTGCGAAGCGGCAGCGATACGCCGGGCAACAGCTGGTGGGACAAGTTCGTCGGCAACTACCTCACCGACCCAAGCAATCCGATCTATATCGGAATCTATTTCGCCCTGATCGTCTTCTTCACGTACTTCTACGTGTCGGTCACCTTCAACCCGGACGAGCGGGCCGACGACATGAAGAAGTTCGGCGGCTTCATTCCCGGCATCCGACCCGGCCGCCCGACCGCCGACTATCTGCGCTACGTTCTGAGCCGGATCACGCTGCCAGGCTCGATCTACCTCGGCGTGATCGCGGTCCTGCCCAATCTGTTTCTCGAGATCGGCAGCAGCAGCGGCGCGCAGAACTTGCCGTTCGGCGGTACTGCGGTTCTGATCCTCGTGGGCGTCGGATTGGATACCGTCAAACAGATCGAATCCCAGCTGATGCAGCGCAACTATGAAGGGTTCCTGAAGTGAGAGTCGTATTGGTCGGGCCTCCCGGCTCCGGCAAGGGCACCCAAGCGGTGAAGCTGGCCGAGAAACTCGGAGTTCCGCAGATCTCGACCGGCGACCTTTTCCGAAGCAACATCAACTCCGGCACGGAGCTCGGCCTGGAGGCCAAGCGCTACCTCGACGCCGGCGACCTGGTTCCGTCGGAGCTGACGAACGCACTGGTGGACAAGCGACTCGACGAACCCGATGCCGCTGCCGGTTTCATCCTCGACGGCTATCCCCGCTCAGTCGAGCAGGCCGAGGCGCTGACTCGCATGCTCGCGGCGCGCAACACGAAGCTCGACGCCGTGGTCGAGTTACGGGTGTCCGAAGAGCAGCTGCTCAAGCGGCTGAAGGACCGCGGACGCGCCGACGACACTGAAGAGGTCATCCACAACCGGATGAACGTATACCGCGACGAGACGGCTCCACTGCTCGAGTACTACGACGGCACCGTCAAGTCCGTGGATGCGGTCGGGACGCTGGACGAAGTCTTCACCCGAGCGCTGCACGCCCTCGGCCACTAGGCCAGCTGACGTGATCGCCCTGCCCGGGCTGCGGGGCCGCAAGGTGGTCGCGCAGCGCAGCGCAGGTGAACTCGACGCGATGGCGGCCGCGGGCGCACTGGTGGCAGCGGCGCTGCGCGCCGTGCAGCACGCGGTCAAGCCGGGGGTGTCGACGCAGGACCTCGACCGGATTGCCGAGTCTGTCATTCGTGACGGCGGTGGTACGCCGTCGTTTCTTGGCTACCACGGCTTCCCCGCCACGATCTGTGCGTCAGTCAACGACCGTGTCGTGCATGGCATTCCGTCGGCGACCGAAGTGCTTGTGCCAGGGGATCTGGTGTCGATCGACTGCGGCGCGATCGTCGACGGCTGGCACGGCGACGCGGCCGTCACGCTCGGCGTCGGACCACTGATACCCGTCGACGACGCGCTGTCGCAGGCGACCAAGGAGTCGCTGGAGGCCGGGATCGCCGCGATGGTGCCCGGCAACCGGCTCACCGATGTCTCGCACGCGATCGAGCAGGGCACTCACGCCGCACAGGCGCGCTATGACAGGTCGTTCGGGATCGTCGAGGGCTATGGGGGTCACGGCATTGGTCGTCGGATGCACATGGACCCGTTCCTGCCCAACGAGGGCCCACCGGGTCGCGGACCCTTCCTGGCGCCGGGATCGGTATTGGCGATCGAGCCGATGCTCACCCTCGGGACGACGAAGACCCGGGTCCTCGACGATGAGTGGACGGTCATCACCACCGACGGCTCCCGTGCGGCACACTGGGAGCACACCGTGGCGGCCACCGACGACGGCCCGCGGATCCTGACCGCCGACTGACGACGGGATTGAACCCGCACGTCAATTAGGTCGTGATACCTCCAGGAGGTCGGTGATGGAGGCTCCGGAGACCGCGCTGATGCGGGTGCTGTACGACGAGCACGCTGCGGCGTTGTGGCGCTACGCGATGCGGCTCACCGGTGATCGGGCCCGCTCCGAGGATGTCGTGCAGGAAACCCTGCTGCGGGCGTGGCAGCACGCCGAGGTGGCCGACGGCGATCGCTCGGTACGGGCCTGGCTGTTCACAGTCGCCCGCAACATGATCATCGACGAACGACGAAGCGCACGGTTCCGCAACGAGGTCGGCTCACTCGACAGCGCGCCCGAGGACACGGCGCCCAACGAAGTCGACTCGGCGCTGGACCGGCTGCTGATCGGGGACGCGATCGCCCAACTGTCCGAAGATCATCGCGCGGTGATCCGCCGGTCGTATTATCTCGGGTGGTCCACCGTGCAGATAGCGGCGGATCTCGACATCGCCGAGGGCACTGTGAAATCAAGGC
This sequence comes from uncultured Actinomycetota bacterium, assembly GCA_963801365.1. Lineage (GTDB taxonomy): Bacteria > Actinomycetota > Actinomycetes > Mycobacteriales > Mycobacteriaceae > Mycobacterium. The sequence continues at coordinate 160,050 of CAWDEZ010000002.1, forward strand.
TGCACTACGCCATCCGTGCGTTGCGCTTGACACTGCAAGAGATGGGGGTGACGCGATGAGTGAGGCCGGTTCAGGTATGACTCCCGCCGGTCCCAACCACTTGGCGGCTGCCGGCACGCACGAGTACGCAATGTGGGACGCCGCGTATGTGCTGGGTTCGCTGTCGTCAGCGGAGCGGCGCGAGTTCGAGGCGCACATGGGCAACTGCAAGCCGTGCCGGCAGGCAGTTGCCGAAATCAGCGGGATGCCGGCGTTGTTGTCGCGGCTCGACGCTGACGACGTCGCTGCGATCGACGAACGCGGGCAGGTGGCGAGTGCGCCACCGCCGCCGCGCCCCGAGCTGTTGAGTTCGCTGTTAGACAAGGTGACGTGGCGTCGACGCCGGTCGCGGATGATGACCGGGGCGTTGGCCGCCGTGGCCGCGGCGCTGCTGGTGGTCGGGGTGGTGGTGGCGCTGCGATCCAACCCTGCCATCCCCGCACCGCAGGCGCCGCCGCAGGCGAGTTCCTCTGCTCTGGTCATGACGCCCGTGACGCCGACGGCGCTGAGCGCCACGATCACGCTCAGCAGCCATAAATGGGGCACGCAGATCGACATGACCTGCACCTACGGCCCCGAGCAGGCGAATGCGCCGCATCAGGAAGAGGCTCCAGACCAACTGGCGATGGTGGTCGTCGGTCGCGACGGCAGCCAGAACCGGCTGGCTACCTGGATCGCGTTGGACGGTTCCATCGCATCTCCGGCCGGGAGCACGTCCATGCCGATCGATCAGATCGCGGCCGTGCAGGTGGTCTCGGCCGACAACGGAAACCTGTTGCTGCAGCGCACCCTCTGACCCGCTGATAATTAGCTGGAACTGCTCCAGCGGTGAACCGAAGTTGTTGTCGGGTCGTGTACTTGTCGGGCGGACGACGCAAGGCAGGTGGAATCGATGGCACGGCAATATCGGGTGGCCGACCTTATCGTCGAGCATCTCGCCGCCATCGGGGTCACCCACATCTTCGGCGTGGGCGGTGCCAATATCGAAGATCTCTACGACGCAGCGCACTTCCGTAACGACATCACCGCGGTGTTGGCCAAGCACGAGTTCTCCGCCACCACCATGGCTGACGGCTACAGCAGAAGCGGTGCCGGACTGGGCGTCGTCGCGGCGACCTCGGGTGGTGGCTCGCTGAACGTGGTGCCAGGGTTGGGGGAGGCGCTGGCCAGCCGGGTGCCGGTGCTGGCGCTGATCGGACAGCCGCCGATGGCGCTCGACGGCCACGGAAGCTTCCAGGACACCAGTGGCCGCAATGGCTCGCTGAACGCCGAGGTGTTGTTCTCGGCGGTATCGCTTTCGTGCCAACGGGTGACCACGCCCGCTGACATCGCGCCTGCCCTTACCCGCGCGATTGCGGCTGCCCGGCGCGGTGGACCCGCGGTTGTCTTGCTGCCCAAGGACATTCAGCAGGCCAAGGTGGACTGCACAGCCGGCGGCGATGCTGTGGGATGGTGCAACCAGATCGGCGATCCACACGTGATCGCCCGGGCGCTGCAACGCGCGGTGGGCCCGGTCACGATCATCGCCGGCGAGCAGGTTGCTCGCGACGACGCGCGAGCCGAACTGGAACAGCTGCGCGCGACGCTGCGGGCCCGGATCGCCACGGTGCCAGACGCAAAGGACGTCGCCGGTACTCCCGGTATGGGCTCGGCGTCGGCACTGGGAGTGACAGGCGTGATGGGCCACCCGGGTGTGGCCGAAGCGATTGCCGGCAGTGGGCTGTGCCTGCTGGTCGGCACTCGTCTGCCGATCACCGCGCGCGCCGGACTCGACGAGGTTCTCGCCTCGGTGCAGACGGTGTCGCTGGGCTCTGCGGCTCCTTACCTGCCGAGCACCCACGTGTATACCGACGATCTGCGCGGCTCATTGACCTTGCTCATCTTGGCGTTGACCGGTGCGGGCAGGCCGGCCGGAATCCGCGTCCCCGACTCTGTGGTGCGCAGCGAACTGACGCCGCCGCCGTACGACGGGCCCGGAGTTCGCTACCGGGACGCGATGACCGTGCTGGACAATGCGTTGCCCGACGGGGTCGACATCGTCGTGGACGCCGGCAATACCGGTGCAGCCGCGATCCACCACCTATCGGTGCGCCGCAACGGTAGGTTCGTTGTCGCGCTCGGCATGGGGGGCATGGGCTACAGCTTCGGCGCTGGTGTAGGCATGGCATTTGGCAGGCGGCGGAGAACCGTGGTGATCGCCGGCGACGGCGCGTTCTTTATGCACGGCATGGAGATTCACACCGCGGTGCAGTACGAATTGCCCGTGACATTCGTGTTGTTCAACAACAACGCGCACGCGATGTGTGTGACCCGCGAGCAGCTCTTCTACGACGATCTGTACAGCTACAACCGATTTGGCCCGGCCGACCTGGGCGCTGGGCTCGCCGCGATGTTGCCGGGGTTGACCTCGGTGGACGTGCTCGATGTCGATGACTTGGCCGATGCGATGGATACAGCGCTGGGGGCCGACGGGCCCTCCGTGGTGAGCATCGAATGCGCGGCGGATGAGATACCCCCGTTCGGGGCGTTCCTCGGCAATGCTGTACCGAAAACCCAACGGGTCAACGGTCATTCGATTACAAAGGAGAATCACTGCGATGTCATTGCCCGCGCTTGAGGACATCAAGGAACACGCCGGAAGCACCGATCACGTCGACGGGATGGTACGGATTGAATCGCATCCGCGCGAGAAGGCGACACCGATCATCATGGACATGATGCGGTCGGTGTATCCCCACGATCAGGTGTTCGGCGAATTCTGCACGGTCAACACCTACATCGATTGCCCGCCCGACGAACTGTTCGATTACCTGTCTGATACGCGCTGCCTCGAAGAGTGGACGTACAGCCTGCGCGGATTCACGCCCACTGATGAGCCGGGCTTGTGGCTTGCCTATGACCGGTTGGGTTCTGAGACAAAGATTTTCACCCGGACGGTCGCGAACAAAGAAGCGGGTACGGTCGACTACCACTGCGCATGGGATCAGGGCAAACACCTGTGGATGATCTACTTGATGCGCGTGATCGACGCTCAGGTGGTATTCGACAAGCCCGGCTCGGTGGTGTTGTGGACCAACTGCCATCACCCGTTCTATGACAGGAACGGCTACCCGGAGACCGCACCACCGAAACGACCGGTGTGGGTGGGCGACTTCTGGGACATGTTCGGTGCGGGTCACCTGCTGGAGCTCAACACTCTCAAGGCGATCGCCGAATACCGCCACCGCAACGGGCTGCCCGTGACGCCGCAATGGATGAAATGAGCGCACACATGAGCACACTGCCCGTCAGCCTGATCGACGTATCCAGCTACCTGCCCGGCGAACCGATACCGGCCGATTACTACGCGCAGTTCGCCGAATCAGATGACCTACGCGACAACGTCATGTTCCGCGCGCCGAAGTTCCGCCATCACGTGGCGAAGGACGAGAGCGCGATCGACATGATCGAACGGGCAGCCGCCGGCCTGATCGCCCGACACGGCGAGGACGTGGTGACGGGCGCAGGCGTGCTGATGACACACACCCAGCTGCCCGACAATCCGGTCTTCGGCTGCGGCAGTGGAGTCGCGGATCGCCTTGGCATGCGGCCCGAATGGGTCTTGGATCTGCACAACGGCGGATGTGCGGTATTCGTGTTGATGATCAAGTTGGCCCGCCAATTGCTGGCGACCGGTGCGGGCAGTTCCGCGCTGATCTGCGTGGCGCAGAACACCGCCGGACAGGTTTTCGATCAGAAGAAGGTGAGGTCCAAAGCGCAGTCGGCGGTTCCCGGTGACGGTGCCGCGGTCGGACTCCTGACGGTTTCGGACCGCTCGCCGGTCCTCGATGTCGAGTGCCGCACCTACGGCGAGTATGCGGCCGACATGACGATCTCCTTTGATGTGCCGCGCAAGTACTGGGAAGCCGGACCCGGAGAGGGCTCCGTCGGCTTCACGGAAGGCAAGATCACAAAGGTGCTGGCCCGCGGAAACCGGCTGGTGCCGGAGGTCGCGTACGCGGTTTGCGACCGAATTGGCGTGAAGCCCAAGGACCTCGACATGCTGGTGACAAATCAGCCCAACAGGGCCTTTCTGCGGAACTGGCGGGACGCGCTCGAGCTGGCGCCCGAGCGGCACTGCGACACATTCGACGAGTGCGGCAACCTGTTCGGCGCCGGCATCCCCGTCAATTTGGACCGTGCGATCTCCGACGGCCGGCTCAAGCGGGGCGATGTGATGATGATGGCCGGGTTCGCCCACGCGGGTGATTTCGCCGGTGCGGCGGCGGTGCGGTGGGGCGGCCGCGACTGATGGTGTTTCCCAGGCACGACAGCACCGCAGCCGAGGTCGTCCACGCATTGCCCGATGCGGTAGACCCGCATGCGTTGTCGCTCAACGAGAATCCGTTCCCCCCGCTGCCTTCGGTGCGGTCGGCGCTGGTCAAGGCGATCGAGTCGGCGAACCGCTATCCGGAATACTTGCCGCATCAGTTGCGCAGCCTCATCGCCGGTCGGATCCACGTACGGGAAGACCAGGTGGTGCTCGGCGCCGGCGCGACGGGCGTCATCGTGCAGGTGCTGCAGGCGGTGACGCAGCCGGGGGACCGCATCGTGCTGACGTCACCGACGTTCGATGGGTATCCGATCCTCGCGCAGATGGCGCGGCTGATCTCGGTCAGTGTGCCGATGGACGCACACGGGCACCACGATCTGGATGCGCTCGCCGACGCGGCGTCGACCGCCAGGGTGGTGGTGCTGTGCCGGCCGCATAATCCGTCCGGAACCTTGGAACCGGCCACCGACGTGGAGCGGTTCCTGCGTCGGGTGCCGTCGGACACCGTCGTGCTACTCGATGAGGCCTACGTCGAGTTCGTCGGCCCCGAACACCGCCTTGACGCGCCGGCGCTGGTGAGGCGCTTCCCGAATGTGGTGGTGCTGCGGACCTTCTCGAAGGCTTACGGGTTGGCGGGCCTGCGGATCGGGTACGGGTTCGGGTCGCCGGAGTTGGCCAAGACGCTGTGGACGATGCAATTGCCGTTTGGGATCGGCATCACTAGCGCTGTCGCCGTGGCCGCCTCCTATGACGCGGAAAGCCAACTGCGCCAGCGTGTCCGGGTCATCACCGCCGAGCGGCGATACCTGCAGCGCCGGTTACGCGCGATTGGCATCTACAGCACCGACGCGCACGCGAACTTCGTGTATCTGCCCGTCGCCGGCCGAAGCTGGCGTCAAACTTTTGACGTGGCCGGCGTACGGGTTCGACATTATTCGGACGGGGGAGTCCGCTTGACCGTGGGTGGCCGATCGTCGACGCGCGCGGTGCTGGCGGCGATGAGCGCTTGCGCGAAGAGCGAAGGATCCGCCTAAGCGTCGTCGAGTGCGGTATGAAGAGGCGTGTCCTCGCAGGAGCCGCAGGAGCCGCAGGGCCGGCGACATTCAGCCCCGGAGCCGCAGGGCCGGCGACATTCAGCCCCGGAGCCGCAGGGCCGGCGACATTCAGCCCCGGAGCCGCAGGGCCGGCGACATTCAGCCCCGGCTGATAAGCGCGATCCAATCGCGCAGGCCCGCGCGAATTGGCAGCGGTCGGGCTGGGCTGATGTCGCCGACGGGATGGTGGCCGTCACGTCCGTGATGCGGGCCCATCAGATCCTGCTGGCCCGGGTGGAGACCGCGCTGCGACCGTATGACTTGAGTTTCTCCCGGTTCGAGCTGCTGCGACTGCTGGCGTTCAGCCGCACCGGCGCGTTGCCGATCGCGAAGGCGTCGGATCTGCTGCAGGTGCACGTCACCAGCGTCACGCACGCGATCAGGCGGCTGGTGTCGGCGGGCCATGTCGAGCGTGTGCCGCATCCCACTGATAGGCGCACCACGCTGGTCCAGCTCACCGCGCTGGGGCAGACGACAGTGGCGGAGGCGACGGCCACGCTGAACAAAGAGGTGTTCGCCGACATCGGCATGTCGGCCAAGGAGTCGCGGGCGCTGGTGGCGTCGATCGACACACTGCGCCGAAACGCCGGCGACTTCTGAGGGTGTTCTGCGGCGAAATAGAATTTCATGTCGTTAACGGCGGGGGTTCACAGCGCTGGCTTCTGCCTCGGTGAACGGACCGGGCAGCGGGATGGTGGCGGTGACCGCGGTGCCGGAGCCCGGCCGCGACCGGATGTTGAGCCGGCCGCCGACGATCTCTGCCCGCTCCGCTATAGACAGCAGGCCGTAGCCGCCCATCTCGTCGCTGCCCAACGGATGCTCGAACGTGTCGAACCCCACGCCGTCGTCGACGATTTCGAGTCGCGCGGTGCCGCCGTCCAGCGTGTAGGTGAGCCGGGCGGTGGTGGCGCTGGCGTGCTTCACGACGTTTTGCAGGCACTCCTGGGCGATGCGGTACAGCGCGAGTTCGATGTGGTCGGGCAGCCGGGTCTCGGCGAGCTCCACCTCGATGTCGATCTGCGGGATCGACCGGGCGAGGCTGGCCAGTCCACCCGCCAGCCCGAGGTCGTCGAGCACCGGCGGGCGCAGGCCGCCGATCGCCGCGCGCGCCTCCTGAAGCGTCAGCTCGACCAGCTCACGCGCCTTCTCCAGCTGCTCGGCGACTGCGTCTGGATCGGTGCCGACCGCCCGCTGCGCCGCGTCGAGCCGGTAGGACAGCGTGATCAGCCGCTGGCTGATGCCGTCGTGGATGTCGCCGGCGAGCCTGCGACGCTCGAGTTCCTGTGCCTCGATCACCTGCTCGACGAAGTTCTCGTGAGCGCGTTCGCGGGCCACCAGCTGGCGGTGCAGCCGCGCCTGGTGCAGCGCGCCCGCGATCAACCGGCCGATCACCAGCAGCAGCTCTACGTCGCGGTCGGTGAACTCGCGCCGCTCGACGGTGTGCACGTTGAGGACGCCGACGAGGCCGCCCGGGTCGGTCTCCATCGGCACCGACACCATCGACGTGAAGTCGCGCCCGCGCAGCGACTGGAACGGCATGTAGCGCGGATCAGATTCCTTGTCGTGGCTGATCACCACGGGTTCACGATGACTTGCCACCCACCCGGAGATGCCCGAGCCCAGCGGCAGCCGGATCTTGCCGACCTCGCTGTCGAACGGCGGCGTCGCGCCGGTGAGCGTCAGTGACCGGTTGGTGTCGTCAAGCACGTGCACGAAGCACACGTCGGTGGCGGTCGCCGCGGTGATCATCCGCGCCGCGGCCGCGGCCAGGGGCTCCACGCCGGGCCCGCTGGAGGCGGCCTGGATCAGCTCGCGCAGCAGCGCCAGCTCGCGGTCGGCGTCGACCAGGTCGCGGACGACGCGTGGTCCCGTTGGGTTGGTCACTGGAAGATGCCTTCCCGCAGTGCGGTGGCCACCGCGCCGGTTCGGTCGCTGACGCCGAGCTTGCGGTAGATCGACCGCAGATGGCTCTTGACGGTCTCGTCGCCGATCACCAGCTTCGTCGCGATGCCGCGGTTCGACAGCCCGCTGACCACGTGCGAGAGGATCTCGCTCTCGCGTTGCGTGAGGCCCTGGCGGACGCCCGGCCAGAACTCGTGGCGCTGCATCCGCGCGGCGGTGTCGACGGCACGTGCCGCCATGCCGGGGTCGATCGCGGTCTCGCCCCGATGGACGAACTCCAGCTGGCGGACGAGCTCGTCGCTGCTGATGCTCTTCAACAGATAGCCCGAGGCGCCGACCCGCATTGCCTGGAAGAGGTACTGCTCGTCGTCGTACACCGACAGCATGACTACTTTGCGTTCCGGGTCCTTTTCCCGCAGCAGCTGGCACAGGTCGAGCCCGCTGGACCCCTGCATCCGCACGTCACACAGCACGATGTCGGGTTCGAGGTCGGAGATCACGTCGAACGCACGTTCGGCTCCGACGGCCTGCCCGACGACCTCCACACGGTCGGCGAACGCCGCCAGCATGGCCTTGAGGCCCTCGATTACCATCTCGTGGTCGTCGACCAGCACGATGCGGACTGGGTTCCTTGATGAATGCTCTTCGCGCGAGCGCTCATCGCCGGTCATGCGATCACGATAGAGCGCGGAGGCCGCCGCCCGGCGGGCGACGACATAGGGCGGCGTACCCAATGGCTCCTCCAATCCCCCTATCGGGGGATGACCCGACCTGCGGGGACGTCGGATAGTTCACCCATGCGGGGGCAGATAGCCGTGACGCGCACGTTCTGGTGGGACCGGACGAGGCCCGACGCTGAGGTCGATCCCCTGAAGGCCGTCATCTTCGACCTCGACGCGGTCGCCGGAATTGACAGCGACGGCGAGCTCGCCCCGCGGGATGGTCTGATCGACTTGGTGATGAGCTTGTTCGTCGCAGGCGCGTGGGTCGCCGTGGTGAGCACCAGGCCCAGGGCCGACGTCGAGCCACTGGTGCGGGAACTGATGGGTGACGGGCTCGTCGAAACGATCGTCACGGCCGATGACACGGAATCGACGAAACGCACCGACCTCTACGAGTTGGCGCTGTGGGAATTCGGCATCGAACCGAAAGGTGCCCTGGCCGTGGTGGGGTCGGCAGCAGGCCTGCGCGCCGCTACCGCTACGGGATTGGCGACGGTGATGGTGTCGACGGACTACATCGGCGACGAAGACGTCAGCACCGCGGCGGGTTGCCAGCGCAGGCACCGTCGTTGGTGGACGAAGCGCAAGCTGGAGGCTGCGGCCTAGCGACGGTCAGCGGTTCTGCCAATTCTTTTTGTTCGCAAATAGCTCGTGTATGTGCCGGTAATCGTGCACTCTGATCGACCGCTCGAGTCATTTCATTAATGAGCAACTTCGGTGAGTGAGTAATCTGAAACTACGAATTAACAATGATCGATGTAATTCACTTGTGAGCGGCCGATCCTTCGTTACTTACAGCGAACGCGCCGTGATACGTGATCGCGTCTTAGCTGCATGGCTTGGGCTCCCGGTTAGTCCAGCTGCCCAGGTTCTGGCCTGTTTTGGGCCGTGTGCGCAGACTCGGTAGCGGCGTCGGGCCTCGTGGGCCCAGGGGCGTCTCGGAGGCTGAGAGAATTTTGGGCAAGCCCCGATATATTTCTGCGAACTACCTTAGCGTCAAGTTGTCGGGGGACGCCTTGAATATCTCGTCAATCGCCCGTTGCGTGCAGCAAAGCGGTCAATCGACAAGCCGGACGAGAAGTCATGATGCGAAAACGAATACTCGCAGTGCTCGCGACGGCGAGCGCGGAACTCGGCCTCGCCGTAGGCCTGACGATGCCGGTGTCACACGCCGATCCGCTGCCGAATGGGTACGACGTGTCCTGCAAGCAAGCAAACAGTCACCAGGTGGTGTGCAGCATTGGCGGCTGCCCGCAAGTTGGCGGGGATGTGGTGCACACCAGCGTTGATGGCCAGCCCCAACACGAGATCGGACAATCGTGCGGCGCAACCATAACCCAGACCGTCGAAACATCCTCGGGGTTCAACTACGCAGTCCAGGGCTGCAGCAAGCATACGGTCGCCGGCGATACTTGCGGTGCCTGGTCGGACTACAAGTACACCCCGCCGGCTGCACCTGCGGCGCCAGCGGAACCGCAGACCAAGCAGTGCCCGGACGGCGGCCCCACCATTCCGGTCGCCCAAGCCTGCCCGGTGATGAACGTCCAAAAGGCAGGTCTACAGGTCAACGTCACCGTGGGGAACACTTCGGATCTGTCCGCCGAGTGCACCTACGATGCGACCGAAGCCAATGGGCTGGGCTTGCCAGTTCACCGCGACTTCAGCCTTGCTGCCAAGGGAAGTACGACGCTGACCTTCCCAGCTCCGCTCATCGGCCAGTCGTGGCAACTGGTGGCGGCGTGCAACGCTCCCTTCGAGGGTCAGACTGTCGAGATCGGCCGCGCCAATGGGAGTGCGTGACCGGTAGATAACCGACAACGTCTGCCACGGCCCGCATTGCCGGGTTGTGGCAGACGTGCGTCGGGCGATGGGGTCGAACGTCAGCTGTTGCGCAGCATCTCGATGACGGCGCTGAAGTCCTTGTCGGAGTGGTCGGTGGTAAATTTCGCGTAGATCTCTGCGGCGTGGCTGCCCAGCGGAGCCGCCGACGCCGTCGACCTGACCGCGTCCATCGCAAGTCCCAGATCCTTGTTCATCAGCGCGGCGGCGAACCCAGGCTTGAAGTCGTTGTTGGCCGGTGACGTCGGAACCGGCCCGGGCACAGGGCAATTCGTGTGCACAGCCCAGCAGTTACCGGTCGCGCCGGTGACCACGTCGAACAACGACTGGGCGGACAGCCCGAGCTTCTCGGCCAGTAAGAACGCTTCGCCCACCGCAATCTGCTGCACGGCCAACAGCATGTTGTTGCACAACTTGGCGGCTTGGCCCGTGCCGGATGCGCCGCAATGAATAATCTTGCCCGCCAGAGGTTCCAGCACCGGCCGGGCAAGGTCCACGGCGTCGGCTTCACCGCCGACCATAAACGCAAGTGTGCCCGCCGTCGCCCCCTTCACGCCGCCGGAGACCGGGGCGTCGAGCTGCGCGAAACCGCGGTCGACGGCCTGCGCATGGATTGTGCGGGCGTCGTCGACGGAGATCGTGGAGGTGTCGATGAACAGCGCGCCCGGCCGGGCGGCGGCCAGCACTTCGGCGTAGCAAGCCTTCACGATGTCCCCGTTGGGCAGCGACGTGATCACCACACCCGCGTCCGTGACGGCCTGTGTGCCGCTGTCAAACACCTGCGCGCCCTTGCTTTCAGCGGCGGCCTTCAGCGCCGGCACCGGGTCGAAGCCGCGCACGGTGTGGCCCGCCGCTACCAGATTGGCCGCCATCGGGCCGCCCATATTGCCGAGGCCCAGGAAGGCGATCGTCGTCATTTGTTCTGCTCCCTTACCCGGGTGGCTTCAGCACGTCCGATGACTACCCGCATGATCTCGTTAGTTCCCTCGAGGATTCGGTGTACGCGTAGATCCCGAACGATCTTCTCCAGCCCGTACTCTCGCAGGTAACCGTACCCGCCGTGCAATTGCAGAGCCTTGTCCGCGACCTCGTAGCAGACGTCGGTGACATAGCGTTTGGCCATCGCACACAGCTCGACCTTGTCCGCGTCATCATCGTCGAGCGCGGTTGCCGCCCGCCACAACAACATTCGGGACGACTCGAGAGCGGTCGCCATGTCCGCGAGAGTGAAGCGCACGGTGGGCTCGTCGAGCAGGCTGCCGCCGAACGCCTCGCGGTCGCGCACGTACGCCGCGGCCTTGTCGTAGGCGGCCTGCGCGCCACCCAGCGAGCACGCCGCGATGTTGACCCGTCCGCCGTTGAGACCATTCATCGCGATGCCGAACCCGGTCCCTTCGCCGTCGGTGCCGCCGAGCATCGCGTCGGCCGGCACCCTGACCCCTTCGAGGATCACCTGCGCGGTCGGCTGGGCGTGCCAGCCCATCTTCTGTTCCTGCGCACCGAAACTCAGCCCGGGAGAGCCGTTTTCGACGAGGAAAGCCGAAATACCGCGCGGCCCCTCCGAATCGGTGCGGGCCATGACGATGTACACATCGGAGCGTCCGGCTCCGGAGATGAACTGCTTGACGCCGTCGAGCAGGTAATCTGGGTTCTTTCCTAAGCCGTCGCGCACGGCCTTGGTCCGCAGCGCGGCGGCATCGGATCCGGCCGACGGTTCGGTGAGGCAGTAACTTGCGATCGCCTCCATCGAGGCCAGTCGCGGCATCCAGGCCTTGCGCTGCTCGTGGGTGCCGTAGCGGTCGACCATCCACGCGCTCATGTTCTGGATCGACAGGAACGCCGCAGTGGTCGGATCGGCAGCAGCCAACTGCTCGAATATCCGTACCGCGTCCAGGCGCCGCAGCCCGCTGCCGCCGACGTCCTCGCCGCAGTAGATCGCGGCCATGCCCAGTTCGGCCGCCTCACGCAACGCATCGACGGGGAAGTGGTTGGCAGCGTCCCACTCCAGCGCGTGCGGTGCGAGCCGCTTCGCGGCGAACGCAGCCGCCGTCTCGGTGATGACGCGTTCGTCGTCGTCGAGCCGAAACACAGTGTGCTACTTCATCGTCGGGATGACGAACTCGGCACCGTGCGTACCCGCCGGCCACTGTTGCGTGACGGTCTTGACCTTCGTGTAGAACTGGATCGACGCCGGGCCGTGCTGGTTGAGATCACCGAAGCCCGAACGCTTCCAGCCGCCGAACGTGTGGTAGGCCATCGGCACCGGGATCGGCACGTTCACACCGACCATTCCCACCTGCACGCGCGACACGAAGTCGTGGGCGGTGTCACCGTCACGGGTGAAAATCGCGACGCCGTTGCCGTATTCGTGCTCGCTCGGCAGGCGCAGCGCTTCTTCGTAGTCGTTCGCGCGCACGATGCACAGGACGGGTCCGAAGATCTCGTCGGTGTAGATCGACATGTCGGGTGTGACGTGGTCGAACAACGTGGGGCCGATGAACCAGCCGTCCTCGAGGTTCGCGTCGCCGAATTGCAGGTCGTCGCTGGTGCGTTCGCGGCCGTCGATCACCGCTTCGGCGCCTGCGTCGACGCCCTGCTGAATGTAGTCCTTGACCCGCGCGAGCGCCGCCTCGGTGACCAGCGGACCGTAATCGGCCTTCGGGTCCAGGCTGTGGCCGACGCGAAGGTTGTTGATCCTGTCGATCAGCCTGGCGCGCAACCGTTCTGCGGTCTGCTCGCCGACCGGCACGGCCACCGAGATCGCCATGCACCGCTCGCCGGCGCTGCCGTAGCCGGCGCCGATGAGCGCGTCGACCGCCTGGTCCATGTCGGCGTCGGGCATCACGATCATGTGGTTCTTCGCGCCGCCGAAGCACTGCGCACGCTTGCCGTTGGCGGCGGCGTTGGAGTAGATGTACTGCGCGATGTCGGAGCTGCCGACGAAGCCGACGGCCTTGATGTCGGGGTGGGCCAGGATCGCGTCGACCGCCTCCTTGTTGCCGTGCACCACCTGGAACACGCCCTTGGGCAGGCCGGCCTCCTCGAACAGTTCGGCCAGCCGCACCGGCACCGAAGGGTCACGCTCAGAAGGCTTGAGGATGAACGCATTTCCGCATGCCAGCGCCGGGCCGGCCTTCCACAGCGGGATCATCGCGGGGAAGTTGAACGGGGTGATGCCCGCGACGACCCCGAGCGGCTGGCGCAGCGAGTAGACGTCGATGCCCGCGCCGGCGCCCTCGGTGTACTCGCCCTTGAGCAGGTGGGGGATGCCGATCGCGAACTCGATCACCTCGATGCCGCGCTGGATGTCGCCCCGGGAGTCGGCAAGAGTCTTGCCGTTCTCGAGGGACAGCAGCTCAGCCAGTTCGTCGACGTTCTGGTTGACCAGCTCGATGAACTTCATCATGACGCGGGCGCGTCGCTGCGGGTTCCACGCCGCCCACTGGATCTGCGCCTCGACCGCGACCGCGACCGCGGCGTCGACGTCGGCAGCCGACGCCATCGGAACCTGCGCCTGCACCTGCCCGGTGTTGGGGTTGTAGACATCGGCGGTGCGCTGTGACTGGCCGGCTGTGCGCTGGCCGTCGATGAAGTGCGGAATGGAAGTCGTCATGAGAAACCCCGTGAATCGGCGAAGAGTGATTACTAGGATATCCTAGTAAGTGGCGGTGCCGACTGCAAGCGGGGTCGTCGGTCCCACTGCCGACAGTGATCTCAGCTGCACGACACACCGATCAGGCGTCGCGGTTCTCACGCTCGGCGCGATTTCCGAACCTCGGAACTGCAGGTTTACTCGCGGTCATACTGTCAGGTTGGCTCGCACGGTGTTCTCCACATGACCACTCCGGGCGGGCATTCGTGATCCGAGAACGTTTCGGGCCGTATCGGCTGGTGCGGCTGCTCAGCCGCGGCGACACGGCCGATGTGTATGAGGCCGCGCCGACGATCAGCCCATACCGGCTTGCCGTCAAGATCTTCTACGAGTCGGTCTCGCAGGATTCGAGCTTCTGCAAGCGAGTACAGCGCAACGCGCCCGTCGTCGCGCGGGTGGTGGAACCGCATCTGGTGCCTATCCACAACGTCGGCGTGATCGACGGGCGGCTGTATGTGGAAATGCGGCTGATCGACGGCACGGATCTGACGGCCACGCTGGCGCAATGCGGGCGACTCAGCCCCGCGCGGGCGGTGGCGATCGTCGGCCAGGTGGCCTCGGCCCTCGATGCCATGCACACCGTGGGGGTGGTCAGCCGGAAAGTCGCACCCGAAAAGATCCTCGTCACACCCGGCGACTTTGCGTACTTGCTGGCGGACGCGACCGGGCCGTACGTCGACAACGATCCCGATCGCAATCCCGGGTTTTCCGAAATCCTCGCCTGCTTGGCTCCGGACTGTTTCACGAGCGAAGACGCCGGCGCCAGCGCCGACGTCTATGCGTTGACCTGCGTGCTGTACGAGTGCCTGACCGGTTCCCGTCCCTACCGCGAAAGCACGATAATGGGACAGGCCATGGGGCACTTGACCGTTCCCCCACCCAAACCCACCGACCTGAACCCAACCGTGCCGGCTGGTTTCGATGCGGTCATCGCCCGCGGCATGGCCAAGAAACCCGACGACCGCTACGCCAGCGCCGGCGACCTTGCTGGCGCGGCGCGCGACGCACTGGCAACGCCCGTACGCCAACCGACGAAACGGCGCCTCGCCGCCACAGTCCCGATCTATTCCGCGCCGGTCACGCCACCGATTGCGCCGATGGTCCCGGCGTGCCTAATGTGCGGGGGGCCTCTCGTCGACGATCCCAACAAGACCACACCTGGCAATCGGATTTGCGCCGGTGCGTCGACTGGGGACAGGTTCGCACACTGCTGTCGCGGTTGGAAACCGATTCGGCCGAGCCGGTGGACATCGCGGGCTACACGGTGTGGAACGTATTGGTCCGCGACCACTTCGGAGTCGTGTTCAGGGCCTGCGATTACCACAGCGGTGAATTACGCGCTCTGCGAATGTTTCCCGAATTTGCGCCGCGATCTGCCGCCGGCGACGTGCTTCGACGCGAGATCACCCAGCTGCGCGTGTTGCGCCATCCCAATATCGTCTCGTGGCTCGACACGGTATCCATCGGCGCGTTGTTCTTGACAGTTGTTTCCGAATACTGCGCCAGAAAGAGCGTCGAGGCGCTGACCCGTCAGCGCGGCACCCTAACCCCCGATGATGCCGTGCCGTTGGTGCTGCAGGCGCTCGACGGCCTCCATTACGCGCAAACGATCGCGCTGCCGAACGGATCGATCGGGGTTCGGCACAACAACATCAATCCGGCCAACATCCTGCTGACCGGGGCCGGCACCGACACCACGGTCAAACTCGCCGACTTCGGGTTGGCCGCCGCCCATGCGAAGGCCAGCCTCGCGGGCATCACTCTGGCGTTCACGGCGCGCCCACTTGCGCTCAATCTGAGAGATTCCGGCCCTGAGGTCGACGTGTGGGCACTGGCCGCATCACAGTTCATCCGGTTTGCTGAATGTGCCCCTTGACCTGCGCAATCCCTGAACGACCTGCACTGACCTGGCTGGCGATAACCGCAGCATACGGCAGCACGCGGCAGTGTAATGTGCTATGTCAGGTCAAGCCGAGGCGTCTGACCTCAACGCAACAGAGGGGGCGGAATGGCACGTGGATCAGGACGCAGAGATCGCACCACCGGAACCTTTGGGTCGGTGGACCGCCAGCCCGGTGGTTACCGTGCCCGCTACTACGGCCCTGACAAGCGCCGCCACAGGGCACCCGTGCTGTTCCCCACCAAGGCGGCGGCGAGGGCCTGGCTGGCGCTGCGGGCAGTCGGAGATCGTGCGCAACGCCTGGATGCCACCGGAGGCCCAGCAGGGCGGCTCCAGGCTCACCTTCGCCACCTACGCCGACCAGTGGCTTGCGCATCGTGACCTCAAGCCCAGAACCCGCGAGCACTACCGCAAGCTGCTCGATGACCATCTGCTCCCGGCCTTCGGGAACATCGGGCTGACCTACATCACCGCCGACCACGTACGTGCCTGGCATGCCGGTTTCCCCAAGTCCACCCCCACCCTGCGATCACACTGCTATGGGCTTCTCAGGACGATCCTGGGCACTGCGGTCATCGAGGGGAAGGCCCCGGCCAACCCCTGCGTGATCAGGGGAGCGGGTGGGACCAAGCGTGTCCATCAGGTCAGGCCAGCCACCCAGACCGAACTGGCCAAGCTGACGCTGGCCATGCCGCAGCAGTACCAAGCGATGATCCTGCTGGGGGCCTGGTGCGCCTTGAGGTTCGGGGAGCTGGGCGAGCTACGCCGATCTGACGTGGTGCTCGACCCCGATCTACAGCGTGGTGTCATCAGGGTCCAGCGGGCCGTGGTGCGCACCAACGACGGGTTCCTGGTCACCACCCCCAAGTCCGACGCCGGTATCCGTGACGTGGCCATCCCCACCCATGTGGTGCCGATGATCCAAGAGCACCTGACCCGCCATGTGGACCAGGACCCTGACGCCCTGCTCTTCCCTGCGTCCCACGGTGGCCACCTGGCACCCAGCACGCTCTACAGGCGCTTCTACGTGGCACGTGACGCCGCTGGACGGCCTGATCTGAGGTTCCACGACCTTCGTCATTCTGGGGCGGTGCTGGCTGCCCAGGCGGGGGCCACCTTGGCCGACCTGATGCAACGACTTGGTCATTCCACCCCGCAGGCCGCTATGCGCTACCAGCACGCCGCTGAAGGCAGGGATCAGCTCATTGCCGAGAAGATGTCGAAGTTGAGCGCGCTGACCGGCTTCTGACGGGTTTAGCGGTTTCAAACCGGATAACCCCAACTCCTGAAGTGCTTCGCCAAGCGGTCACCCGCGCTGATTACTCGGCTGCTTACCGCGTGCCTGCTGAGCTGGGGTGGGGGGTCTGGCGATGCAGTCCCCGCACTTGACGGCGTCAGGAGTGATTACTGGATTCGACAAGCACGCGCAACACCAGCGGATCGACATCTGGTGATCCTCCTCGATGGCGAAAACATCGTGAATCAGGCCCAGGTCCTCAAGCGTGTCCCTGGCCAGCTGCTCACGACACGGCCTCATGTTTAGCCAGACTACTAAAGGCTTCTCGACCGTTCGGGCGAAAAGGCCCCAGCGGCGTACTTAGGGGTACTTGTTTTGGACTGCGCTTGTCCTGCGCTACAGCTTCCCCACCGCATCGGCCCTGGTGGAGGGCTACCCCCGACGGGGGAAGAGGGGGATATGGGCCGGGAGGGGTTGTGACTTCGCGGACCTAGAAGGGTGGACCCTAGGACGTTCCTCCACGAACGCGATCAGGATGACACCGGCTTCCCCGTTCTGCGGAATCACGGCCCCCCAGAGCCACGTAGACGAACGAACAGCCCTACCCGTGTGTAGTCGGGTAGGGCTGATCTGACGTGTGAGGGTTTTGTGACTAGGGCTGCGCTCCTCCCCCTCTCCGAGGGGAAGCCGGTCACCGCTTGTACTTCATCGCCTCGTGCAGCATCTGCACCTGAAGCGGGAACGACCAGTCCGAGTCCACCAGCGGCTCGGGCATCTCGTCCCAGTCCAGGTCGGCCTCGGGGAAGTCGGGCGGGTCCTCCAGCTCGAACTCGGACAGGTCGATCTTGGCCTCGTCGGCCAGCTCCTCGATCCGGTCCACCCGCTGCTGGATCTCGGCTTCCAGCACGGCGATCTCAGCTGCCGCCGCCTCACGCTCCTCGGCCTTGTCGTCCAGCTCCTCGGCCCTCCCCAGCTGGCGTGCAGCCCACACTCGGTGGGTGTCGATCACGCGCTGGGCCAGAGTGGGGTCGTAGAAGTGCCCGATCTTCTCGTGCGCCATCGCCTGCAGTTCCTCGGGGTGGAAGGTGATCAGCGAGTCGATCTCGGTCTGGTAGGTGCCGGTCTCCTCGAACCACTTGTCGGCCCGGCTCTCGCCCTCCTTGATCGGCGACTCGGTCAGCTCGTGCCAGTCCGGGTCCTCCTCGGCACGGACCTTGTATGCCTTCACCTGGCTGGGCAGCAGCCCCACGCGGTGAATCTGGAACGACAGCTCGGGGAACCAAAGCTCCCGCAGCGCCGACAGCTTGTAGCTCAGCACCACCGGCATGTGGTTGCCCGCCGGGTCGGAGTCGCTGAAGTACAGGATGATCATCGGACGCGCGTCCAGCTCCCCTCCCACCCGTGCGATGTCGTACACCAGCGGGTTGGTCAGGTCACCCGACGCCAGGAACAGGTGGGCGTCGTACTGCTTGGCGATGGGGGCCAAGAGCGGGAACAGCGATGTCTTCTCGCCGACGATGGCGATCTGGAACGGCTGTGGGGCATACGGGCTGCCCTCGAAGTCGTCCGTGCTGTCATCGGCACGGCCCTTGAACCTCAAGATGCCAGCCTGCGGCAGCAGCTCCTCAGCAGTCGGGAACGCAATCCCGCGCATGTCGGTGACCGCATCATCAGCCCCGAACTGGTCGATCCAGGGCTGGGGTGCGGCCTGCGGCACCACGATGCGCTTGATGCCGTCACGGTTGCGGTTCTCGAACACCTGGCCGAACGGGATGGTGCCGACCCATGGTGCGATCTTCATCGCGGTCTCCGAGAAGTGGGCGTGCCAGTCGGTGTTGTCGTAGACCGCATAGCGGCTGTCCCACTTCGCCTCTCGGTAGTCGATGGTGCTGCCGTCCTTGTCGAGCTTGTCCGTGCTGCGGCGCTTGAAGGCCGGGTCCGTCGGCATCGGGGCACCGATCAGTGCGTAGTGGTTGCCCCGTGGGTAGTTCGGCTTGGGCATGCCGCGCTCATCCCACTGGTCACGAATCCACTCGGCATCGCGGATGTTGGCATAGCTGGAGACGACGTAGTACGGGTCACGCTTGTCGTTCTGGACGTACCAGTCCGACGGCTTGCCGCCAAGGACCTCGATCACCTTCTCCATCGCCTCGGTGAGGACGTGCTTGCTCTCGGCCATGCTGTGCTCCTTCGGTTGCCTCTCCCCATTTCTTTGGATTCGGGGGTGGGCGGCTCATCTGTGGCTCACGGTGAGGTGCCGTGCGCACCGTGCGCTACGCCTGAGGCCTGTCCTGCTCACGCTCTCGGGTGGTGCTTATCGCGGGGAGGGATGAACGTGGCGCAGAAGGGCGCTCAGAGCCCACCCGGCACATCTCGTAGTCCCTGAACCACGTCACCGCGTCGTAGTTGAAGGCGCTGCGCCCATCGGTGCGGGCAGCCACGAAACCCAGTGCCACTCCGTACTCCGTGCGGTGGGGGCGGTCCCGGTCCTTGTTGATCACGACCACCGTCCCGGTCTGGCCACGGAACTGCGGCCACGTCCCCCGTATGGGGGGTGACGCTGTTCGTCACGCTCAATGCGGACAACATCACGGACGCGGGGGTGGGTTGTGGTCACTGCCCAGACAATAACGTCAGATTGCGGCCAAACCGGAACACCGTAGCGGGCCTATGACCTGCGGTTATGTGGAAAAGGTCGATGTTGTAGACCGTACAAAACCCGAGACGCCATGCCGGTAGGGGCTCGGCGCAGACCGACTTAGAGTCCCCTCCCACCCCCCGTGATGGATTGAC
This sequence comes from uncultured Actinomycetota bacterium, assembly GCA_963801365.1. GTDB lineage: Bacteria > Actinomycetota > Actinomycetes > Mycobacteriales > Mycobacteriaceae > Mycobacterium. The sequence continues at coordinate 179,540 of CAWDEZ010000002.1, forward strand.
TGAATCAATCAGTCATCGTGATGGATATTCACCCCCGTCGGGGGGCCTGAGCACCTCGGACCCAGAAAGGTGGACCCTGGCGTTCTCCCCCACGGACGCGACCGGAATGACAGAGGCTTTTCGCAGGCACGTGGTGAGATTCACCAGCTGACGTGATGGCGGTGAGCCCGGCGCAGGAATCACCAGGCCGAGAAAGGAACGAGAAGCGGCCTTTGATGGGTGCCCTTGCCCGGCGACCCAGCCGGGGTTTGACGCCGGCCGTCACCGAGTCTCGTTGTCCCCGTCAGGCTTTGGTGACGCCCTGTCAGATCGGCACCGCGAAGAAGACCTACGAACGGCGCCGGATCGAGCCGAACCGATGCGTAATTTCACCCAGCCGTCAATCGACCGGTGTTTACTCGTCGAATGAATGTTCGCCGAGTGGTCACCGGACATGACGAGTCCGGCAAGTCCATGTTCGCCAGCGATGAGCCAGTCGAGCCGGTCCGGCCGCAGATGATGCCAGCTGTCGAATTTCACCTGCTATGGGGTGGAGACAAGACGCCTCAGTTCCCCGACGACGGGTCGATGCCCGAATGGCACGCCTATTTTCCGCCCATCGGTGGATTCCGGTTCGGGATGTTTACTGTCCCGCCAGGAGTCGCTGGTGACGAGCAGGCCTTCTTGAACGCCGAGGAGGCGCTGGCAGACCTGGAGGCGAAGCTGCCTGGGCTGGTGCGCTACATGGATCCCTCAGATCCCGGAATGCACACCACCGACACCATCGACTTCGAAGTGGTGCTGGAGGGCACGATTGTGCTGGAGCTCGACGACGGCGCCGAGGTCACTTTGCATCCCGGTGACACGGTGGTGCAGAACGGGACTCGGCATCGCTGGAAGAACCCCGGCGACACCCCTGCCCGACTCGCACTTTTCGTCTGTGGTGCTTCCCACGCCCGGGTGCCTGCGAATTGATCGCGTCAGGCTGTCCACCAAAATGGACATCGTCTTGATATTGGCCACACGGTTTGTGCAGTGAACCTAAATATAGCCTCTGAGCTGCGTTTATTTGGCGCATGATACTAGGATTGAGCCAATTGCTGGCACTCCCGGTATGGGTGCAATAACCAAAACGGCGGTATGGGTGCATAACCAAAACGGTCATTCGGCTTTGGACTTTCCTGTGTTGCCGAGTTACGTGGCGGTGGATCGTCCACATATGGCCATATTGAGTAGGCGACAGGTGCTGGCGATGCTCGGCGCGGGCGGGGGCCTGCTTGGCCTCGGGTATGCGCTACGCAGCATTGTCGGTGAACCTCGGCTGAACCCGCTGTCGAATTGGGTCGCCCACGCCGACGGCCAATGGACACCGCTGCCTTGCTGGTCTCCGCGTCGAAGATGGTCCTGAGCACGGCGACCCGGTTGGCGGCCTCCTCGATCACCGGTCAAAAGCTCAAACCCCGGCGCGAGGATTACTGGCTCAGCTACCAGGCGTGGCCACGGTCACCTTCACTACCCGGGCGGTGTCGGCGATCTTCTGGCCGAACCTGAAGGTGGCACGCAACGCAACGTTGTCGGACCCGAAGTAGTAGTCCGTGGAGGTGGCCAGCTGCACCGACCCGTAGACGCTTAGCACGGTGCTCTTTTCCAGCACGAGAATGGTGCCGTCGGCTATCGAATTGGACACCAGCACCGAGATGGACAACAAGGTGCGGGTGGCAGCCGTGACGCCTGCCCCGACGAGGCTGATGTTGCTGTCTACCGCTGCCTTGAACTTGGACAGGTCGGCCCACGAGGACGGCGAGCAGAGGATGTGAGTGGCCGTGCCACTGGCGGCCTCGATGGTGGCGATGGCCATCGAGGTGTCGTCGGTCCATTCGCCGGGCTCCCAGCCAAAACTGCCGCCTCCCACCATGGCGACCTCCAATTCGGGGCCGCGTGGTGGTCCAAACTCGTATGGAGCACCCAGGGCGTCACCGGCTGCGGTGCCCAACAGAGCGCCGACAGCCCGGTCAAGTTGTGCGGGAGTCAATGTCATGAGATCGCGTCTCCTTTCACCCACTAACAGTGGGGATGCCCCCGGCGGGGGCGAAGCAGAATGTCAATGCCCCCAACGGGGCTGAGTGATGTGTCGGTGCCCCCGACAGGGGTGAGCAGCGTCGTTAGTTCCCCCGCTGGGGGTGAGCAGGTCATGGATACCCCCATTGGGGGTGCGTGGGTTGGTCGATACCCCCGCTGGGGGTGAAGCGATATTGCTTACCCCACCGGGGGGCTACGCGGCTTCGTCGGCGGAATACCGGTAGAGGGTCGCTCGGCTCACTTCGAGGTACTTGGCCACATCCCGTGCGGTGTGCCTGTCGCCCTTCACGTGCTCGGCTGTCGCGAAATGCTGACGTCCTCGGCGCTCTCGGCCAGGTAGCGGTACAACGTGGTTCGACCTATTCCGAGTGTTCGACAGATGGTGGCGGCGGTTTCGCCGTTGGCCTTCATCCGCTGGGCAAGCGCGGCCTGCTCGGAGGTGAGCTTGGCGGGGCGACCAAACTTGGTGCCTGACTTGCGGGCGTGCTCCAGTTTGAGCGCGGTGCGCTCCCGGACCAGCTCCCGCTCGTATTCGGCGATGGACATCAGGATTCCGGCCACCATCCGCCCGGTGCTGGTCGAGGTGTCCACACCATCATGCAACGACCGCACCGTGACCCCACGCTCCGTCAGCTCGTGCAAGGTGTTGATGATGCTTCTCATGTTGCGGCCCAGTCGGTCCAGTCGCCAGACGATCAGGGTGTCGCCTTCACGCAGATACTGCATGCACTCAGCGAAGCCTGGCCGGTCATCCCGAGCACCGGACATCACGTCGTCGAAAATCTTGCCTGCGCCAGCATCAGTCAGTACCTCGGTCTGCTGCTCCAGGGTCTGGCCGACAGTCGAGACCCTGGCATAGCCGACGACAGTGGAAGCGGTGGTGGATGCGGTCTTACTCTTCACGAGAACAGTGTACCGAAAGTGTCGGACATAGCGTTTATGAACAAACCACTATCGGAACATACTTTCGGCACCGTCGATCGTGGGGAAACAGAACCGCCGAGAGGAGAATCTGGTCTGTTCCGCAACCGAACTATTTCGGTACATCCGCTCAGGACGGACAGAGGAGGTGGGCAAATACACCAAGTACGTGTGATGTTGTCTTGCCGTCCGGCACCTCGGCGAAAGTCTGCGACACCTGCCTTAGCTCCTTGGCCACCTCACGCCTCTGAGACGGGTTGAGGGCAGCCAGGTCAGCGAGCAGTTTCCCAGCGGTCGTCTCTGTGTCGGTCATGGCTCCCCTCCTATGCCAGCATGACGGACGCCTCCAACTAGTCGCTGCATCTCAGCACTGAGGCTTGTCATTAAGAGGGTCTAACTGCTCTATCGCTGTTTGTCGCTGTTCGAACAGACTCCCCATCTCTGACACGCCGACACAGCTTTCGCGGTTGTGGTGCGGACAACATCTACGCTATCCACTCGTGTGGCTGTTGTACATCCGTACAGAGCGTGTTTGCGCTGTTCTGACACACATGGTAGCCGCTGAAAATGCACTCGATGTCTGAGCACGAATGGAGGGATTAACAATGGGACATCTTTCGAGTTGTCGCTCCCTGGGTGCAGCCGTTCTCTTGGGTGCCGTCGGCTTGATCGGATCAACCGTGGTCATGAGTGCGCCTGCCGGAGCGGACCCGCGTGTGCCGGACGACGTGTGGGTCCAGTGCACGGGCTTCACCTCCGGGCCAGGCTTTGCGTTCCCCCATCCGCTGACCGGCTGCACCTCCCGGAGCGGGTCAGGCAGTGGCCGGACCGACAACAGCAGCGGGACTGAGATCCTCTACTGGGATAAGCCGTTCGAAGGTGGAAGGAGCCTTGCGCCAGCAAACATCCAGAGCGGTCCGCCGCCCAACGATGGCAGTACGTGCCCTACAGGCCAACCACGAATGGGCCTTTCGGCAGAAATCGCCCCCAACCAACCGTGGGCTGGGTCCCCGGTCACAGCAACGATTTGTGTCAACACTTCGACGGGAGTCTTTAATCTGGCAACAGCCGCCACCGGCGGCCCTACCCTTTTCGTCATACATAAGGTGCCTGGTTCGCCCGGTGACGTGAACCCGCCGTCCTAACACGACCGTGGCCCGCCTGATTCAGCGGACTGCCACCGTGAACCCTTGATGGTGGTCAGGATGTCTGGGTCGGATTCCTGGGCCGGGTCGGCCAGCTTGGTGACCGAGAACTGGATCAGGTAGCGCTGGTTGGTCGCCTGGTCGCGATCACGTTCAGTATTCGCAGCAAGTGTCAAACGGCTCTATTGCTCTTCAGCGAACCAACAGAATCTATACGGCGCGGCAGCTATGATTCACCATCTTTTGGTCTCCTGATCGGAGGTCCCGCAGATGACGATAGGCACGGTGTTGTGCGCCAACGGTCATCAGAATCCCGAGCACCAACACTTCTGCGGAGTGCGGTGCTGCCCTCCCGGTGATCTGCCCGAACGGTCACGAAAACCCCCCACATCAGCATTACTGCGGAGAATGCGGTGCCGCACTCGGGGAGCCCGGAGAGACACAAGAAACGCCGAAAACCATGCCCAGCGAGCCTCACAAGCCCGAAGCCGTGGAACCACCACCCGTGTCCCTACGCCAGCACCAGCAAGTCGAGGTCCCGAATAGGAGTAGTGGTGACGACCGCTGGAAGGTCGGCGATCGGGTGCAGGTCGTAAACCGTGACGATGAATTCAACGGTGTGGTGGGCGTCATCGGCGAGGTCTCCAACAACGACGATGGCGACGACATCATAGTGGTGCTGCTCGAGCACTACCCCTGGCTGGCACCCTCCGGCACCCATGCATTCCGAGGAGCGGAACTGAAGGTTGTCCGGCGTGCGGGGCCAGCTATGAGTAGCCACCCAGGGCCGAATACCACGGTGCGACAACCATCTCCGAGTAGTGATCATGGTCCGAACGGTGGCTTGAAAGTGGGCGACCAGGTACAGGTGGTAAAACCTGACAACCGGCATAACGGCAAGATCGGACTCATCTACGACATCACGAACCAGGGCAGAGTGTATGTAACTTTCGGGAAGTTCGGCGTCACCAACTATCGATTCTGGCCAGATGAACCTGAAGGTGGTCCAAGCCGGCCAGCAGACGGCGATAATCAGGGAGCCGAAAGACACTGTGCCACAAGGAACTGGCTGGAGCCTCGCCGATATCCCTGTCGGCATCCCGCGTAAGTCTTCCCTGGGGGTCAAGATCGGCTTGGCAGTTGCCGCAGGCATCGTGTTACTGGTGATCATCGTGGTCGCCCTTTCCGGCGGCGGAAGGAATCAAAGTGGGCAGACCTCGTCCGGGACAGGGAACCCTTCGGCCACCCCTTCCACGTTGGATGATTGGGAGGCGGCGGTATGCAAGCCCGGCACGTTAAGCAGCAGCGGGGGCCGTCTTCGCAACGCCGATGCAAGCGGCTTGTGCATGTCGCCGAACAGCGCCCCCATCCTGATTGGCAAGTACACATCGAGCTTCGGCTTGCAGAGCGAACGTGGCCATGTTCAAGGGGGCCAGCTATGCAACCATTGCGACCAAGGATGGTGGGACGTGGGTCTTCGTTGACGTTGCTGGCGCAAGGTCGGAGAGTGCACTAGAGCCACTGACCCAGTTCGGTTTTCAGATCAACAGCGTCCCCATGTCGGGGCACTGACTGACCGTTGACTCGGCACGCGCAGCAGGCCCTCAACGTATAAAGTTCAGTTTGTAGCTTTCTACAAGTCTCCGTGGGGTTTACGACGTTTCGCCCACCGTGTAGGCAATTTCGTCGGATGTGGACGAGGGGCCAGGACCGGCCTGGGGACTTGATTCGGATACCCGCTGGACCAGCGTTAATGCTTGTCGGTGTGGCGATTTCGGCTTCGCCGCCTTTGGCGGCATGCGGTGACATGCGCCGAGTCGTCCGACTATTGGCTGTGTGCGGATTTCTTCGTACTTAGTGCGACTTGTTTGGGGCTGTTCTATAGGTTCTTCGACCCGTTATCCGCCCAGGGCGCTTCCTCAGCTCTCTGTAAAACCACGCCGTCCAGTAGTCCACTATCCCGTCAAAGTCGTAGTGACGCTTGGCGTGAACCCACAGGCAGTCATAGGTGATCTGGTCCCTTTTGTCGCGGCCCTCGTTGAGGGGCTGCAGCCAGCCGAGGATGTCCGTGTAAGTGATCCAGTGTGCCTTGTTGCCACCCTCCGGGAAGAGTGGGACCCCGCGCCAAGCCAGGAGATCGTTGACCAGACGGCGCACATCAGGATTTCGACAGACCCGGCAGCGTGGCTCGCAAGGCAACACCTCCGCCCTCACGGCTTCAGCCGCCCTGGTCATCGTGCTTATCAGAAAGTGGTTGCAGCCCAGCGGCTTCACGCAGAATGTTCAACGCACGCAGAGGATCGTCCGTGGGCAGCACGTGATACTGCAGTCCCTCGGCGTGATCAGCAGTCACAGCCCTCACGATAATGCTCTGGACCGACGAGGCCAGCGGGCAAGGAGGAACCGCAAAGGCGACGAATCGGTTCGCCAATTGGGGATTTCGGCGCTAGGAGGCTGCGTGGGCGTCGACAGCTCCAGCCCAAAAGTGATCCGGACATCGCTCGATCCGATTGCCCAGTCCCACCTTTAGACCAACGTCGCCGCGTACCTCCGGTCAACGCCCCCAGTCCGACTTGGTGCGTGACTTCCGCTCCCCGACCGACCGATGCGGCCACGCCGTGACTGTCACCGACTTCGACCCGCCCAACGGCGACGACCCCATCGTCGTGGTCGGCTTCGACGGGGAGGAGGGCGACAAGAGACCGACCATCCTGATGCTCACCCCCGAGATGGCTGCCCAGCTGGCACGCAAGATCGCCATTCAGGCGGAGGTCCTACGACGTTTCAAGGCGGAGGCCCAGTCATGACCACACCCCACGACGACTCCCTTTGCAGGGCTCGGACCAGGGCCGACGGGTTGTCGGGGGGTTCGCATCGGGCACCCCCCTTCGGGGGTGTGGGGGTGGAGATGGTTATGCGGGCTGTGTCCTCTCCGACCCGATGGCGGTGCCGCCCGCTTGTGCCTCGGGGACCGTCTCGGGCAGTGGCCTGCCAGCGAGTCGCAAGAAGAAGCCCCGGATCTGTTCACATACGGTGTCGCCGCGATGGCGGGCACGGAGATAGGCGGTCAGCAGGCCCAGGAACGCCAGCAGAGAACCGACCAGCTGGGTGGTGATGGACGTGTACTTGGTTGACCAGCACAGCGCGCAGACGATGCTGACCACCAACACGGCCAGTCCGGCTATCAGCCATAACCACAGGTTTCGTGTGTCGTGAGTCCTGTCCCCCCTGGGCGCACGGTAGCGCGCCCAGGGGTTGCTCGATGCTCTCCCGCAACGGCGTGTCCGTGTGACTCCTCGGTGGTGCAGTACCTGCTCGGGGCCATGCAGGAGCACCCCCAGCCAGTCATGTGGGGCACGACCGGATGCCCTACTGTTCGGTGCCGCCCACGGCGGTCACCTGGCACCGTCCACCCTGAACAGACGCTTCTACGCGGCGCGTGACGCTGCTGGGCGGCCTGACCTACGGTTCCGTGACCTGCGTCATTCTGGGGCCGTGCTGGCTGCCCAGTCGGGTGCCACGCTGGCCGACCTGATGCAGCGACTGGGGCACTCCACCCCGGCGGCAGCGATGAGATACCAGCACGCCGCACAAGGCCGGGATCAGCTCATCGCTGAGCAGATGTCCAAGCTGGCCGACGGGGAGCAGTCCACGCCATAGGGTGAGAAGCCGTGAAAACGGTCGAGGCCGTCGAGCTTCTCAGCCTGGACGTGTTCAACGCCGCCGAGCAGATCGGTGCCCGCGTCACCTTCAGGGATGTCGAGCGGCACCTGGAGCGGCTGGCCTCTCACCGGCCCCACTGCCCCTGCGGACGCCCGTGCGGGCTGGTGGGGATGGTGTCTCCCGAGGCGGTCTATCACGTCACCCGCCGATGGCAATCCGAACTCGCCTGGACGAGGGCCAGGGCGCTGCGCTGACCCCGAATTCTTTCCACGGCGTGGAAATTATTCCGACCGTGCTCACCGGGCGGCAGAAGGCGGGGTGGAGGGGGCTGGCCGATCTGATGTCCTTGCCAAGGACACCTCCGCTCCGGTCAGCCGCGCTGATTAGTGGACTGATTGCCGCGTGCCCGCTGAGCTGGGGTGGGGGGGCTTGGCAATGCAGTCCCCGCACTTGACGGCGTCAGGAGTGATTACTGGATTCGACAAGCACGCGCAACACCAGCGGATCGGCATCAGGTGATCCTCCCCGATGGGGGATGAAATGTCGTAGACCAACTCGCGATCCTCGAGAAGATCGCGGGCCTCTTGGTCCCGGCACGGCATCATGTTCCTAGATTATCTAATTGGGGGTGTGAGTTCGGATGACTTGTTTTGGCAAGAGCTATAGACCCGTCACCGCATCTCTCCTGGTCAGGGCGCTCCACCCCCCTCGGGGGAGGGGGACGTTGGCCCTGCAATCGTTGTGACTTCGGACCAGAAAAGGTGGACCCTGGCGCGCTGCCCCACGAACGCGAACGGAATGACAGCGCCGTGCCCGATGGGGCCAAGTCCACTATCGGTCGCGACCTTCTTCGTCCTCCTCCCAGGACTGCGCGATTGCCTTGGCGGCGTCCAGGTTCTCGGCCACCACCTCACGGCTGTCGCCGTCGATGGTGACGACCATGCCGTTGGTACGGTCACCGATCACGTAGCGGCGACCGTCAACCTTGGCGACGTGGTAGTACCCGCTCGGGGCGGTTGTCCACTTCAGGGCCTCTGCCATCTCTCACCTCCTCTCGTTGGTGTCGTAGGGACTGGGGTCTGTGGGGTCGGCCAACGACTGCACCGTGTCGATGGCGTCCAGCGCCTCGAACAGGCGCGTCCAGGCGTCTTCGTGGGGCTGGTCGGTGATCACCCGTCCCCCTCCTCGTCCTCCGGGTCGCTGCGATGGAGGTCGTTGAACGCCTCGGCGATCTCCGTCAGGGCCGGGTTCGCCTTGATCTCGTCGGCGAGTGCCTCGGCGCGGGGATCATCTTCATCCCACCGGACATACCGGGGAGCCGCGTAGTCCGCGATGTCGAGCCCGTCGGTCATCGCCTGCACGAGCGCGCCACTCAGCGCGTTCTGGCTGGGCCACCGGATTCGCCCTTCTGCGTCCCGCGTCGCGTCGTCCCAGCCGCTCAGGCGTTCCAGCATCGCCATCGCCCGGTCGCGATAGGCGCGTCCCTTCCCCTTCAGCGTCAGATCGTGCGGGGTGTCACCCTCCTCGGGCTGGAGCGTGTCGCCCGCCAGCAGCGTGTCCACGAGGCCGTACAGCCATGCCGCCAGGCCCTCGTCGGTGAGTTGGAATGCTGCGCGCATCTCTCGATCACTCATCAGCGTTCCTCTCTTGTCGTTTCAGGGTCGGTCATCAGTCCTCGTCCTTGTCGCCGGTCACCGCCTGACCTTCTCGGCGTATGCCTTGGCCTCATCGGCGTCGGCTCCCACGAAGACCAGCTTCGCCGCGAACGGATCGCTCTGGTCGTCGCCCACCGTGGTCAGGTGGTAGACCACCTCACCGTCCACGCGGGCCAGCCGGTGGACGTGGTAGACCACGTCGCCATCGACGGCGTCGTACTGGTCCAGGGGCATGCCCTGGATGCGGCCTGCTTCCAGGCCAGTGGTAATGCAGTTGCTTCGCTCACTTGATTCACCTCCTCCCCTGCTGGGTGCGCCGGTAGTAGGCGCGCTGGCGGCAGCGGTGGGTGCAGTAGAGGGCATCGACGCGACCGTGGAACTGCGCCGCGCACTGGATGCACACCTTCAGCTGAGCTGCCATCGGTAGACCATGACACAAAAAGGTCAGGGGCCACCGTTCGGCTACGCTCCTGGCAAACGCACCGCAGCCGCGCCACGGCAGCCTCTCCATGCCTGCTGAGCTGAGATGACACAAACCGGTGAATGACGGCTAACTGCCACAGCAAACGAGCGTTCAACTGTCCTGGTGGGGCGTGGCGGTGCGCTACACCCGCTGTTGGGCGTGCCCGACGAGGTGGGCCAGCGCGGAGAGTCCTTACGGGGTGAGATCTCCGACGACGACACAGGGGGCTGTAGACCGAGGTGGCATAACGGCCCTCGACCCTGGCCCTGATGAGGTTCTTGCTCCAGTCGTCGGCATTGCTGGTCTCAGACCACGCGACGTTGACGCCGAGGCTGTCGGTGTCCAGTGCCACGGCCTCAGAGGCCAGTGCGTGAGCCACCCCGGCAGCCTGTGCGATGGACACCACAACCGGCACACCGAACAGACGGCGGGTGGCTGGGTCGTAGGGCAACGACAGGTGTTCCACCGCGTTGGTGGACGACAACGCCAGCTCGACTTTTCCCAGTCGGTCGGGTGCAGCACGATGGAGCCAGGCGCATAGCCCGAGCGGGAGCAGATCCTTGGGGGCAGTGAATTGGTGGTCGTTCCGAAGCTGTACGCGGCGTGGCCTGAGATCCGTCGGTGGCTCCCCAGGGTCGCGCTCAGCAGTTCGATGGCCTCCGCCGACGGTAGTGCGGCGATGGGATCATTCCTCAATGCCGCGCCAACGCCACCCCGAGATCGACGGTCTCTTTGTTAGAGCAGCAGAATCTGTGATCCCGGCCCCAGGGCGGGAGCCCTGGACGTACGGGTGGGGCTATGCCGATTACCGCCGGTCTCCTGAGGCGGCTTTGGATAGCCCTGACGGCCCCGTGACCATGTCTGACGATGGGCGGCAGGCCTTCGAGCAAGCACTCGAAGCGTTGCTGAAAGAAGACGAGATAAACCTGCGTTGGGAGGTGCAGGACTTCTGGTTCCTGATGGCATCCTTCGCTGTGCATCTCGCCGGTGTGCAGGACCGCCCAAGTGCGATCGCCAGCGGTCTGCGGCGAGTGCGGACTGCCCCTCGGGCGCTCGTGGTCTTGCCCCTCGCAAATGTCTCATGGAACGGGCCTCCCGTAGCGCTTGCCGATGTCTTACTAGGCTTGGCACAGGAGGACTTCATTCGAGGTACCGCCAATTTGGGCGAACAGCAAGACCCGAGCATCGCCGCTGCATTAGAGGAATATATCGACGATCGCTTGGGTCACGATGCACCAGTCGTGCTGTTCGCTTGCCGAACAGAGGGTCAAGGTCATCTAGCCGTGAAACAGGCAGAGCGACGCCTTCACACAGTATTGGACCTGATCATCCTCATGGGAGTGAATCGACCGGAATACGGTTACTCGTCTCAGCGATCTCCCGTCAACCGTCCCGGCATTCGCGGCCTAGCAATTGACCGCGAGGCGATGGAAAAACACCTAGATGCACGCGGTGGGGCAGAGCTTGCCGCCCAGCCTTTCGTCTCATCTCCCATGGGCGTTCGACAGTCGGTCCACTGGTATAGCGCCGATCCTTTAAGGCTGGATTTGTTTGTTTCACGACCCTGACCTTGTCGCAACCGTGACGCGGTGCGTGATGGGTACGGGGCATCTCTACGAACGGATTAACCTTGCCGCACGCTGGTTTGCTGAAGCTCACTGGACAGAGGAAAAAGACGACGCAGCTCTGGCCCTTGGTGTTGCTCTCGACGCACTAGTCGGAACCAAGAGCGGCTTGCCCTCGCGAGAAATAGCCGAACGATTCGCCCTGTTGGAGGACCTCCGGGATGCACGCCGTGAACGGGCTGCGCGATACAAGAAGATCTTTGCTGTTCGCAGCGCCGTCGCCCATGGTGGCCGAAGCCGCCGCCTCGAGGAACCGGACTACATCAAGGGCGTCCAAGAAGACGTACAGTGGGCCGCGTTGCGGCTTCTCGCTCTTGATGACGCCTTTCACCCAAGAGACGACGCCGCTCTGGACCGGGTCTTCGAAGATCTACGCTGGGGAACCGTTTCCTGGCCCGCTACAACGACCTGCCCGCCGCCAGCCACCCCCTGATCGATGCGTTTGTGGAGAAGCGGTTGCTGGTCAAAGACACCCGCGACGGCGACGTGGTGGTCGAGGTGGCCCTGGAAAGCCTGCTGCGTCAATGGAGCGAGGTGGCCGCGTGGCTGCGCGAGGAGGGCCAGGCCATCTGGGCGGCGACTTGAGCGCCCATGCCCTTGAACGAGATCCGGCCCGACTTGGCCAAGGTGGACGATCCGCCCAACTCGCCCACGACGCCGGCGAACTGCTCATTGATCGCCTTCTCATGTCGTCGTCCTCGCGGACCCTGGCCATGCCGTCGGCGATGTCTCGGGCCTCTTTCACGACCGGCTCGACATACGCCGATTCCTCGGGAGACAGCTCGCGCTTCTCGTTCTCCGCTGCCTCGATGGTTTTGCGGGCCTTGGTCAGGTCGGGACGGATTGCGTCGGCCCAGACCCATACGGAAATTGTTCATCTTCGCTCCTCAGCGAATCAGGCTGCACAAAGCGCCGCACAAACAAGGGGGGGTGGATTCGCTCGGAGGGACGGACGGGCTGGACTGGCCTTTTTTCGAGACGGGCGGTATGAGGACTCGATTGACAGCTAGTCATCAGGCACCGGCGACAGGTAACTAGGGTCGGCATCGTGTCGGGGATCACGCTGGCGGCGTTCATCGTCTCGGTTGTGTCTGCGCTCATCGCGCTCGGCTCGGTCTGGTATGCGCGTGAGTCTGCGAAGGCTGCCACCCGCTCGGCTGACCTGGCCGAGGTCGTGGAGGCTGGCCGTCACTACGGCTGGCGCATCGAGGCCAGGACCAACGAGTCGATCAGGAACTACACGCTGCGCAACGTCGGCACGGTGAACGCCCGCAACGTCAGCCTCTCCGGCGACTACTGCCTGATCGAGTTCCACGGCACCGAGGACACGAACACTTGCGACATCGCTGCCGGTCAAGGCCGCCTGTTCAGGGTTGCGCAGGCTTTCGACAACAAGGGCGGCAACATCGACATCACCTGGACTCCCGACCTGCCCGATGCCGAGCCGATGACCTGGACGGAGACGCCGCCCATCGCCCCGTTCCTTCCGCCGCTCGGCGACGGCGACTGGCGCAACGTCCGCAAGGTCGTGGAGCGCCTGGCCGAGGATCGGTAGGCGGCACCCCGCCACGGCTTGAACGTTCTTCGCGAGGTCCCGGTGGGCAAGCCACTTGCTCGGCGTAGACGACCCACTTTCTAGATGCCACAGTCCGCTCTCCAGTGGATCGGATAGCCGTACCGGTCGTACCGCACCGGCGCGGTGCATCGGTTCTTGTGCGAGCAGGCCCCGAACCAGAAGATGATGATGCCGCACTGCGGGCATTGCCAGTGGGGGTGCTTCACCGGCCGGGTGCAGGATCGGCAGTAGCCACTCTCCGGGACGCCGCGAATGCGGGGCGTGAACTCGCTCGATGGCTTTCGCTCGCTGCATCGCGAGCACACCTTGTCCGACTCAGCCATTGCGGCTGGTGGGTCGTCCGTCCGCATACCGGTCGGCTATCCGCAGGGGCGGGCCGCTCGGTCGCCCCACAGGTAGGTCATCGGCCAGATTCCTGCGCGGATGGTCATGCTTCAGGTGCGCGAACTTCCGCCTAACCTGCTCGGGCGTCAGGATGCGCCACAGGTGGCCACACTCGCAGTCCCAGCTCTCCGGGTTCTCCTTCGTCGGCGCGGGATGCGGATGGTGGCCTACGCGACGGTGACGCTCGGCCCAACCTTCAACGCTATGATCCGACGTCTAGCGGGGCGCAGGTCGGGCACTGTCCCTCGCTCATAATCTCACTTCGGCTCGTTGCTCTGCTCCGGCCACGGCCGCAGCGTAACCGCCAGCGACCGGAGATCTCCGACGAGATGGCGGATTTCTCCGGTGGGAGTCCCTTGTCGTCCTGCGCGACCTTCTTCACGTCGATGCGGTCGAGGAGGGCCTGCGTAAGCGCCTGGTGCCGGGCGCGGTTCTCGGACAGGCTGGCCTCGAGTTGCTCGCGCAGCGGGCTGGTTTCGCGGATCAGGTTCATGCGACCCCCGGGGTGGGCATCGTCGGGCGGATGGTGCTCCACCTTCTCTCCGGTGGCAGCTTACGGATGGAGACTCGCTTATCGCCCATGAGACTCCTCCACAAACACATGGGCGTGCAGGGCACTCAGCGCCTTCTCGCGCCCGTGCTTTCGCACCATCGCCGCAGCGTCAAGGTGCATCCACTTGAAGGTGAAGTTGCGCCACTCCTTGGCCCTGGCCAAGTTCATGTAGGGGTTGTTGCTCTTGCGCCTCGCCCAAACCAGCACCTCGTCGTCGGTCATCGCCGCCAACTCGACGCGGATGTCCCACTGGTTCATCGCCGCCGCTCCTTCTCAGCCTTGACCCAAGGCAACTCATCCTTGGGCCAGTTCCAGTTGCAGTCGCAGCGGCTGGGGAACTGTTTGTAGCGGGTGTGCTTCCCGCATACCGGGCACGGGCTGTGCTTGTGATCGCTGCCGCTGAGCGCACGATTAAGACGGCGATGTCGATCAATGTCCTCACGGTTGAGGGTGGCTGGGTAGAAACCCAACTCCTTCGCCAAGGCTGCGCGTTTCTCCTTGTCGGTCAAATTATCTTGCTGGTTCACGACTTCCTCAGGTGGGCGAACTTCTGGTGGATCTGGGCGGGGGTGTGGATGCGCCAGACGGCTGTCCAGCCGCCAGGCTCGCACTCGCACTCCCACCGGTCGGGATTCTCCTTGGTGGGCGCGGGGTAAGGGTTGTGGCCCCTGCCTCGGTGGCGGGCGATCCATCCCGCCTGTGCGTCCGATGTGATCATCGGAACCTCCTGGGCCTGCTCTTCAGTCTATCCGGGGTGGCCCGGGCCAGCTTCTCGGTGATCTCCTCGAGGGAGCAGTCGCCCATGTCCCTTCCCCCGTCGGGGGTAACGACATCAACGCCCATGTAGCGATGCAGCCCCTCGAGGTGCTTGCGCTCGTCGGCGTACCCGGCCCCGTCGGCGTCGAACCAGATGTAGGCGTGCTCGGCTGCGAGCACTGCTCCGCGCTGACCGGAGCGGCGGCGATGAGGCGCTGGGCGAGTCTTGATGGCGATCAGAAGCTCCAACTCAGGCTTGCCCGCTATCGGGACGATCTGCTTCTGGGGTCGCAGAAGTGGGCTGGAGCTCCAGCCGCTCTCTCAAATTCTCCTTCGATGGCGTGTTTCTTCGTTGTGTCTGGTCTCCCACCGTGGCCTCCAGGTCACATCTGTGGGCATTTGCCCGTCCTTGCCCACGACCGGTTGGTCGGGGCCGGGTCTTCTCCGGAGGGCACCGTGTCGGGCGACGCGGTTGCCGCCAGCCCATGTCCGGAGGCGTGCGGGCTGAACTCTTGACCTGCCATAGATCATAGTGGTCCAAGGCGACACCCGGTTCCGTCAGCCTCTCCCGGTGAGAGCGCCCCCACCTCAAGTTTCTCAAGCAGGGCATCAGGTGGAGATGGGCACTCACAGCCGAACCCGTGCCGCCCGGCACGGGTTTCTCTGACCAGCACCGATAACGGGGCGGCAAAGTCCTGGCCGCCTCGGAGCGACGAGAGAGGGCGTCCCCCGCGCTCTCTCTTGCAGCTAGCAGCAAAACGCCCGCCGTGCGCCGGCGATCTCCGTCAGACGGCCAAGAAACTGGTCAATCTGACCAGTTTCGATAGATCACTTACCAGCTCCCGATAGATCCCCGAGATTGGACCCATTCCAGAGTTCTATCGTCCCAAAATTGGGACGATTCAGCGCGGGCTCGCCCCTGCCGACCCTGCTGCATGCGGATGCGTTGCTTCTCTCATATCGCCCGGGTCTGGGACTTCAGCCTGCCCTATCCTTTTGATCCGTGCGTGCGAGCCCCCACGAACCCCAGCGCCACGCCGTACTCGGTGAGGTGCGGGCGCTTGGGGTCCTTGTTGATCTGGACGACGGTCCCGGTCCTGCCACGGAACTGCGGCCAGGTGCCCTTCGACGGGTAGATCTTCTCGTCGCGCTCGATGAGCACGCGGTCACCGACACGCGGGGTGCATCGCGTCGCTTACACACTCAAACCCGTTGCGCCACAACCACACTGGTACTATCGAAACATGATGCAGCACAACGCATTTCGAGCAGGCCACACTGGTGGACTAACCGATGGAGCTTGCTGTCATCGCAGCTATGGCACGTTAGAGCATGTCAACGTAACGGGTGGGGGGATGACCCCTTTGCCCGCTTCGACTCGCGACCGTGTACGGTCTGGCTCGCAACCCGAACGAGTCTCCGGCTTTGCTGGATTGCCGTGTGCCATCTGCTGCTTGATGTTGAGCGTTCGGACGATCCGAACGCTCGCATCCACTTTCGCGCAGCCGTGTGCGGCGCCCTGCGCGCGCTAGGCGGGACAACTTGGCCCTCGTCGCCGCCAGCAACCGCAGCAGTGCGTCATCACGCTGCTCGCGGGACATCCGGCCGCAGATGGTGGAGGTGGACCCGGCGCGACGGCCGGAACAAGGTTCAGAAAACATGGCTAAGACTTCCAGGGGTCGGGCAGGACCCCGTCCCCACGAGGTCAGGCTTACTGTGACCGCGCCCGGCTTGGGAAGAAGTTCAGCAAAGTTACTTTACATTCCTGGACTGCTGCAGACGAGCCGGTAGCGAAGGCGACTTCGTTCACTTTGGAACGAATCAGCGGACCGATCAGACCTCTCGTACAAGTAGGAGGAGTCGATCAGACCTCTCGTACAAGTACGAGGTTCAGCCCAGGGTTTTGCCCCGGTACCTCCGATACGGGCGTCATCAATAAGCCGCTGTAGTGCCGGTTGATGTGTGAGAGTTGTGCGTCAGTTGTGGGGTAGGTGTGGGGTAGGGGGTAACTGGCCGATGTTGAACGAGACCTGGGCAGACCAGCATGCCCGACTACTGCGCTCACACCGCCGGCTGCAGCGTGCACTCGCGAAGCGGTCGGAATCCGCCGATATTGACTGCGACGCACTTGACGCGCTGTATCACTCTGCTGTGACGCCCTGAATCTCCGTAACCGGATCAGGAACGACCTACCGCAACACGGGGATGGTGTCTTAGCGCTGATCATGGGTTCCAACGCGCTGTCAGCCTGCCGGGACATCGCCAACGCGAGCAAGCATTTTGACCTGGACACAGGACGAACCTACACACCCGGAGGACCGGCGAAGGTAGCCCAAAAAGGGACGGTGATCTCCCCGGCACAGGGATGGCTCTCCTTGACAGGCGGTCCGCCGCCAGCAGACTTTCCGAAAGTAGGCACGACACAGACCACCTTCAAGATCTACGCAGGCGCACGTGGGGTGTACGACGCGCTGGACCTTGCCGCTCAAGCGGTCAGGGAATGGGAGGCCTGGCTGAGAGAGCGCGGGCTGCTGTGAATAGCCGCTAGGTGGCTGGAGTAAAACGGGCAGTTTCACGCGCCGAGGCGAAATCGGTCAAAACCGGCTCCGCCAGAACGGACGCTGAGGGATTTTCGGCGACCTGCCGACCAAATCACTCTCCCGGAAATCGCGATGTCTGGTATTAGAAGATTGTTTGCCATACAAAACACCAGCCACCTAGGGCCGGGTAGGGGAAGACCGGCGAGCCCGGTGAGCTGATTCCACCCAACGACCGCCCCGACTTCATCGTGGCGACCGCCGACTGAGGGTGGAGTTGTGCCGGCGCAACGGCCACCTGCTCCTCGTGGTTCACGACTCCTGCTCCTCGGGACCGACACCCTCCAACTCGGCCTTGACCTGGGCGCGCAGCTTCGCGATGACCTCGCCCACCTTGTCGAGCATGATGCCCAGGTCGGCCCACTGCTCCTCGGTCAGATGATAGGGCGGCTTCATCGTGATGACGGAGTGCGCCCGCTGCACGATCTTGAAGTTGACCCCGTTCCAGGCCCAGGGGTGCGCCTTGGTCTTCGGGTCCTTGGGCTCAGCGGGCTGGTACGTCTTGCCGTCGTCCCCGGTGATGGTGCTGGGGGCGGGGACATCGCCCTCGCGCTGGTAGGTGCTCATCAGGTACTGCACCGAGGGCTGGGCCATCCCGAACGCCCTGGCGATCTTGCGCTGGCTCCACCCGTGGGCGGCGCAGCGGTGCATGGCCTGCGCCTTGTCGTTGGAGGTGAGGTGGCGGCGCACCGAGTTGGCGGTGATCGCCGCCTCCCACATGCTCTCGCGGGTGACACCGGGCACGATCCGCACGTCGCCGGCGCTGATCCTCTTCTTGCCCAGCGCGATCAGCGCCTGGCACCGCTGGTGCCCGTCGAACATGCTGTTGGTGCCGTCGCCGGTGAGCTTCACCGGCTCCTGCAACCCCCTGGCCTTGATGGACGCCTTCAACTCCTCGAACGCCTCCGGGGTCATGTCGGGGAACGGCTGGCACCCCTCGCTGAGCAGCCTCTCCAGGCTGTAGGACGCGGGGTGCTCTGTCGGCTTGGTCATGGTGGACCTCCTCTGTCAGGTGATAGAACTTCGATCAGGTGTCTATCGCCGTACCAGAGGGGGTGCGACAGTGCCGTTCGGCTACGGTCCCCACCGTCCCGAAACCGGGTAGGGGAGGCGGGGGTGGAGTCGATGCCGTTTTCAGCACTGACTCTTCCCGCGCTTGGGCGTGCCGCAGACTGTTTGCCGACTTTGCCGAAAGTTGCGAAAGTTGTATTTAGACATACGTCGAAGAATCCTCTGACCAGCGCAAAGCGACGGAGAACGCCCCGCGTACAGGAAACCGGAGTTAGCTGGCACTCACCAGCTGGGGGAAATGCCTTGGGGGGGTTGGTAATCGGGAACACGGTGCCCGCGACGACATGACGGCAACTGCCGTTTTTCGGCAGTTGCGCGGCGGTCACCGCAGGGCTGGTCACCCAAACATCAAGCGGGACAGGCGATGCCGAGGCGATGAGGGAGCAGCCGAAATATCATGGCCAGCCCAGAGTGCCCGTGGACCGGAACCGCCTGAAGGGATGAGCGGCCCCCGGCCAACAGGCTCCATCCGCGCCGATGCTGTGCCCGACGAGGTGGGCCGGCGCGGAGAGTCTTACGGCGTCAGGTCAGCGGTCACCACTCCCCGGTGGCGAACCGACCCTCGCAACGCGCCCTGATGAGGTTCTTGGACCAGTCGTCGGCGTTGGATGTCTCCGACCACGTCACGCTGACGCCCTGGGTGTCGGTGTCCAGTGCCACGGCATCACTGGCCAGTGCGTGCGCCACCCCTGCGGCCTGGGCGTTGGAGACCACCACCGGCACACCGAACAGCCGGCGGCTTGCGGGGTCAGTTGCCGGCGAGCGGGCCGTGTAACCGCTTCGCTTCTGCTCCACCGGTTTACGAGGTCGAGGCATCCAGGCCTCCCTCCGTGCTATCCCGGCGACGTCCTGAAGGTTTTCGACGCCGTTTCGTATGAGGTTGGCTCAAGTTGACAGTGCCGCCGGTCGAGGATTGTCCGGAAATTCCGGGGAGAGATCTTTCTTCCCACCGGTACGAATATGCGACAATAAATCAACTCCGAGGTGGCTGCGAGCGCTCAGTACGGCGTGGGAGTCTGGAGTGAGCGCTGAGTACGGGGCGGAGTCTGGAGTGGGGAAGTCGTGGAGCGGTCGCTTATTCGCCTTGTAGCCGTCGCCTGTGTGGTCGCGGGCGTCATGTTGATGGGTGGCAGCGGCGCGGTCGCAGCGGCCAAGCCCGGGAACGGGAACGGGAACGGCAACGGGAACGGCAACAACTCGTCCGGCAATGGCACCGTTGCGTCATCCGGCAATGGCACCGTTGCGTCATCCGGCAACGGCAAAGTTGCCCCGACCACCAATACCGGCACTGCCAACAAGCCGGCGGTGGACCCGGTTTCTCCGCCGTCGATGAGCCTGCCGCCCCAAACGGTGACGACCTCATCGTCCTCATCGTCGAATGGCGCAAACGGTCTCTCCACGGTGCCAGACCCGAGCGGGTCTGGGGGGGTTCCTGCAGTGTCGGCATTCGACTTGCCCGGGAGCCCGGGCGGGCAGCTCACCAGTTACCCCACGATTGCGCCCGACAACTCGCAGGCTGGCGCGGCCAGCAACGACGTGAGCCCGTCGCCGTCAGCTCCCCAGCCGTTAACTCCCGAGCCGCCGACGGTCTCACGTCTTCCTCTGGTCCCGCCCGGTGTGCCGAACGACGTGAGTGCAGCGCCGTCACCTCCCGCGCCGCCGACGATCTCACTTCTTTTTCTGGTCCCGCCCGGTGTGCCGACGGGCCCGCCGATCACGATCACGAATCCCCTGCGTGAACTGCTGCCGGTGGACCTGGCTAAGCCGCTGGTGCCTCAACTACTCCCTGCACCGCTGGTCGTGGTGCTGATGGCGCTCCAGGAGCTGATCCCGTTTACCGGCCTCCTGATTTCGCCGGTGATGAACTTCGTTGTGCCGCCTTTCCTGGCCAACGTGATTTCGAACACGCTGCTGGCCGACATCGTGGTGCCGACGTTGCCGAACGGCGCGGTGTTCCAGACGGCGACGGATCCGACCACCCTGTGGATGCCCCAGGCCCCGCCGGGGCTTCCCAACAACAATCCGCCGCCGGCTGACCTGGTGCTGGGGGGGATGGACGTGTCCGAATCGCCGCAGCACGGCATCGTGCCCGTCGATCAACCACGGCAGCATCAACTACCGCAGCCGAACGCACCGCAGACCAACAGCGACGTGGCGCTGATGAACAATCCTGTGGCCTTCCGGGCCGGTTACAGCGATTACTTGCGCAACGCGGGCCTGGCTCAGATCACAGCCATCGCGGTGCCCGGCGCCGTGGCGATTCTGTTCTTCACCGTAGGCGGCGGTTTTATCGGATACCGGCAGGCCAGGGCGGGTCACGTCATCCAAGCGGGGCGGATGGCCCGCTTCCTGCGCTGATCCGATAAGCGTTGAGGGCAGGACACCGATAAAGGGAAAAGGGGGCGGTATGTCTGCCAGCCGTCGGGTCGCCAGCAGGTCGCCCTCCCGCCCGGACGCCCAGACGATGTCGGCGTCGTCCTCGATGCCGGAGAACCCACGGGTGTCGTGGTCGCCCTTGTCGGTGTGCCGGCACCAGCACGCTGCCGCCCTCCATCGAGCGGCGGACCCGGTCGATGTTGTCCACCACCACGCCCATGTCGGAGCTGTTGCCCTCGGCACCGCCCGACATCCTGCGCAGGGTGTCGAAGACCACCAGCCCGTAGCCGTCTTCGGTGATGCGCCGGACTAGGTGCTCGAAGGCCGGCCCACTCCCTGCAGCCCCTGG
Organism: uncultured Actinomycetota bacterium; assembly: GCA_963801365.1. Classification (GTDB taxonomy): domain Bacteria; phylum Actinomycetota; class Actinomycetes; order Mycobacteriales; family Mycobacteriaceae; genus Mycobacterium. Next base: position 200,732 of record CAWDEZ010000002.1, read on the forward strand.
GGCCAGAAGCTCGAAAAGAACCCCTGGGCGCGAGGACTAGCTGCCGGCTGTGGCGACGGTCAGCTTCACCACGCGGGCGGTGTCGGCGATCTTCTGGCCGAACCGGAAGGTTGCCCTTAGTGCGATGTTGTCGCTGCCGAAGTAGTAGTCCGTCGAGGTGGCCAGCTGGACGCTGCCGTACACGCTCAGCACGCTGTCCTTGTCGAGGACCAGCAGGCTGGCGTCGGGGCATGGAGTTGGACACCACCACCGGCACGCTCAGCAGGGTGCGGGTGACTGCCTCGGTGCCCTGCCCCGATCAGTGAGCGGTTCGAGGTGGTCTCGTCCTTGAACTTGGACAACTCGGCCCACCCTTCGGGTGACGCGATGACGTGGGTGGCCATCCCGCTGGCGTCCTCGATGACGGCAATCGCGTCGATCAGCGCATCGAGGTCGGTGCTGACGGTGCCGCCTTTGGTCACCGGCTGAGAGAGCAGTCCGGGCGGTGGTGTGGTCGCCGGGGCGGTGGGGGCGGGGGTGGTGGTCCAGTAGGTCGGCGCCCGACAAGAGGGCACTCGTGGAGGAAGGTCTTCTGTGCTCCTGTGGGCGTGGGCCTGCCAGACAACGCCCGTTGCGGGGTGGGCGGTGCGACAGTGCCGGTTGGGCGCAATACGGAACTTCGGGTTTGGTGTACGGGTACGTGAATCGGCCCCCTCCTGTCGGTAGGGGGCCGATTCGTTGAGGTCGGTGACCTCGGGCCGCTAGCTCAAGCGACTCCGGGATGTCGTCACTTGTCGCCCCTGCTGGTACTGTCCGCACCGTTAGCGCCCCTGGCGAGCCCGCCGGTGCCTCTGTTGGCGCCGTCACTGAACTTCTTGGTGCGGTCGCTGAACGACTTGTGTACCGACCCACCCGGGGAGGTGGTCTGGCGGCGGTTGGACGCCTCGTTGCTGCCGGTGGAATTAAGCCGGACGCGGCTTTCCTGCGTGCCGCTCACAGCGGCGCCATTGGTGGTGGTGCCGGTGGAATTAAGCCGGAAGCGGCTTTCCTGCGTGCCGCTCACAGCGGCGCCATTGGTGGTGGTGCCGGTGGAATTAAGCCGGACGCCGTTTGCCTGCGTGCCGCTCGCAGCGAGGACATTGCTGCTGTTGGCGGCGGTATTAAGCCTGGTCGCAAGGGTGATACCGAAGCCCTCCTGGGTGACCGTCTGTTGGATCACGCCGAGGGCGCCAGCGATCGAAAACGGGTCTGATGCGGTCACGTCGTTGCCGCAATCCCCCACTGAGCAGGCTTGGGTAAAGGGGCCCTGGTAGTTAAATGCCCAGCTCAGGAAGGCAGGGCGTCCGGGCCTGCCCGCGAAGACTGTGCTGTCGCTGGCGTTCGCGACCGCGAATAAATTGCCCCAGTTCGTGGCATTGGCTAGTGAGCCAAGGACCTCAACATCGTTCCGGTTGCCGATAACATTGGCTGCGACGGTCCCAAAGCCAAGGGTCACTTCGTTGCCGCCTGCCCGCACAATCAGAGGTATGGGAGTGATGCCGTCGGCGCCGCCGTTGGTGGCGTTGCCGAAAAGATTGCCCGCGAGGTTGAAGGCGCCATTACCCGCCTCAACCGTGCTAGTGGCACCGTCGCGGGCTTGGCCGAAGTTGACGGCGAGGTTGGCAAAATCAGCGGCCCGGTTGCCTGCCTGTGCGACTACGTTCGTGCCTTGTGCGACGGCCCAGTTAACGATGCCGTTCGTGAATGCCTGCGACCCCGTGCCGCCCGCCCAGGCGGCGGTGAGGATACCCGTCGTGTCCGCAACTGCGTCGCCTAACGCGATGGCGCCGGTGAGAAATCCATTGGAATTCGCTACTGCGTTCGGCCCTAACCCTATTGAGAAGTTGCCGAAGGTGCTCGTGCAGCCCCCGCCCCCACCCAGGTTAATGTTGATGCCGCTGAGTCCCACGCACCATGCGTTGGCCGTTGGGACTGCACTCAGTGATGCCGCCGCCAACCCCGACGCCACCGCAACGCCCAGTAGCTTGTTCGTTGACCTAGCGGAGAGCTTCATGATCCTAGGTTCGGTGGTCGGCATATCTCAACTCCCTTTGTGTGCATCGACTCGTTCGACGGGCCTCGGGCGCCGGTCTGGAGAGCTGCGCAGGTCGGCTTCGGGACCGGTGAGACCATTCGCGCTAGCAGAATTTACGCCCCTGAAAAGTTCATCGTCAGCGGATTTACAAGAATCGAGTAGTGGATTACTCGCCAGTTCGAAGTTTCTACGGCGTGAGACCGCTGTGGGGGACCGCTACCGCACCCAGCCCGGCATCGCGGGTAATCCCGCGAAGTTACGAGATTGCTTGGCAGCCAAGATGATTGAGCTACAGGGTGTGGCAGCGAAATTGGGGAAATCCCCAGAAATTCGGCAGACTTAGGGAAACCCCCCAGAAATTCGGCAGACTTTAGGGAAATCCCCCAGAAATTCGTCAGACTTTAGGGAAATCCCCCAGAAATTCGGCAGACTTAGGGAAACCCTCTAAGTCTTCTCTTTGGGGCGAAAACCACGCCAGCCCGGTGCCAGATGTAGCCGGGCCACTGACGAAGATGGGCGATGACCGCGCTCAGGTACTGGGAGAACGGCTGCTCCCCGTGCATCGCCCTCTTGAGGTATCCGAGAGCACGGGCCTGCGGCTCCACGCTGGATGTCTCGGCCCTCGGCCCTCGGCATCCCAGCGACGGCGTCGATGGCGTGTGCCAGCCCCGAGAGCACCGCGTCCATGATCTCTTCGGCAGCAGCATCCCAGGGCTCTTGCGGGAGTGCGGTTGCGGGACTCGGGTCGGCAACCCAGGCGAACGACTGGTCGATGTAGGCGATGGTGTGGGGGGTGAAGTCGCTCATGTCAGTCACCTCGGCGATAAACCGGCAGATCGTCGGGCACCTCGTGAGGTGCGACGGCATGCTCGGCGTGAGCCTCCGACTCGATTGCGGCGTTCTCCTCGGCCAGCAGCTTTTTGTATTGGGTCGGGCACAGACCCGTGATCCAGCGGTCGTAGTCCTCCTCCGGGGCGCTGACCACGTTGTGGTCATATCCCAAGTACCACTGGCTGTAGAAGACGGGGTTGGCGCGCCGCTTGCGCTTCCAGGTGATGGTTCCTCTCGGTTGGATTCCCCCGTCGGGGGTGTGGGTCGTGGTCGTCGTTGAAGCTCCTCGACCATCACGCCGCCGTTGAAGCATCGCAACACCCCGCAGACGTCGCAGCGGACCAGGAAGGCTTCGGGGGCACAGTGGGGGTGGAAGAAGCCGACGTGCTCGCAGAGTTGGGTGAAGGGGTCGAGTGGCCTGCGGACCTTCTTCCTGAAGGGGTGGACGGTGTCGGTTATACCCCCGTCGGGGGAGTGCTGGTCATGCGTCGTCCGCAATCTCGTCGTCGGCAAGCCTGAGGATCTCCTCGCCGAACCTCTGGAAGTACCTCTCGTAGAAGTCGTCGTCGGACCTCAGCTGGGGTGGTGGGGGTGGGGAGGATTCCTGTCGCTGCTGGTACGCCTCGGTGAGTCCCCGCACAAGCGCCGAGATGTGAGCCCATTCCCCATCGCGAAACAAGCTGAAGGGGGAGGGGTAGCGGTCGTAGTCGAGCTGTTCCAGCTTGTGCTCAGCCAGGGCGCTGACCACCAGCCTGATGTCGGTGAACGGGATCTTGCGCCTGGCCAACGCGATGCGGAACGAGTCGGACCAGTTGCTCCGGTCGAAGTCGCTGATCTCGTATTCGGGAAATCGCAAACGCCGCGACTTGGTCCTGGTGAACAGCCCCATCAGAACGTCAACCTGTTTCTCCAAGAGTCCACCCGCCTCCTCCGCGAACAAGCCAGGAGGAGGTGGCAGAGGCTCCTCCGACCCAAGAGGAGATCCCAGCGGAGGTTGTACCCCAGGTCGGTGAGAGTCAGCCAGGGTCTGGCCAAGGTCCTGACCAGGCGTCTGACTGCCCTGGACTGACTCCTCCTCACCTCTTACCCCACGGTCGGTCGGCATCTGACCAGGGTCAGCCAGCACCTGGCTGCGCTTCATCTCGTTGAGGATCAAGTCGAGGTGGTTGGCGATCTGCTTGAGTCTGGTCAGACGAACCGGGCGATAGACACCGTCCCCCCACCACAGCCAGAACCTCACTCGTGGATCGCGTTTCACTCGTGGGTCGCGTCTGACCTCCCTGGCGATCTTCCTGGCCAGAACCTTGGTGTGAGTGAAGGAGTAGTCGATGGCGTCCAGCACCTCATCCACCGACCTGTGGTCGTACACCACCAGCTGAATGCCCGTCCTCAACCAGGACTCACGGCGGTAGGACTCCCTGGTGATCTTCCCGTCCCTGTTCCCCACCAGCTTCGCGAAGTAGTCAACGACCTTGACGGCATCGTGGTGATGATGGTTCCAGGGCAGTGCGGCCTGGGCATGCGTAGGTAATAGATGACGGTCTTGATCTCTGGTTAAAGAACAGAGGATCGCTTCTCTTGGTTCTTGTTCTTCAGAAGAACAGACAGAAGTAGTACTACATACGGTGTAGCAATTTTGGGCGTCCAGAATCCGGTAGGTGTTGGCCGTCTGACGGTGGTTCGCGTACCGGTTCTGCACCTCGATCAGCCCCGCAGCGACCAGCTTCTGCTCCCACCGAACGACCGTGATGCGATGGGCACCCAGCTGGGCACCGAGCACCCTGTGCGTCACCGTGACGGTGGTCTTGCCCGCTGCCAGCGACACCAGCAGCGCCAGCAGGCGGGCCGGTCCCCTCTTCGGGGTGTTGTCGGTCTGGTGACGGTTGTCAGGCGGTGGCGCTAACATCAAGGTGCTTCTCTCGTGAGTGGGTGGTGCCCTTGCGTGAAGCGAAGCCTTCAATTGCTTGGCGGTGAGCGAGGGCGACGATGGTGGAGGTGGGCCTTGGCTGGGAACAGCCAGGGCCTCCTTTTCGTCTGGGGGTCACTGCGGCTCCCCGACATCCGCCGCACTGGTGATCGGGGTCATCATCGCGTCAACGTCGTTGAGGTCGATCCGCACCAGCTTGGGGCCGAACTTGTAGGCGGGGATCTCGCCCTTGGCGACCTTGTCGGTGACGGTGCGTTCGCCGACGTTGAGGTAGGCGGCGGTGTCACGAACCGAGGCCCAGCGCGGAGATGGTGCCTCGGGGGCAGGGGCGGGATTGGTGCGGGGGGATGCCATCGGCAAGGCCTCTTCCAAAGGACGCGGCGAAACAACGATTTCCTTTGGCTTGTGCCCTGCTCGCATTGGGCGGCGCGGCCCTGCCGGAACACGCTGAGGACAACGATATCGCAGGCATCCAGCGACTACCAGCGAAGCGTTGCGAAATGCCTCTGATGGGGGCGGAAGTGAACTGTCAGGTCGTACCGAGGTCAAAACACCCGCTTTGCCTGCATAGATATGGGCTTTGAACTGTATAAACACTGGTGGGCGGCACTGGCCGCATCCCTGTATTACATGTTGACCGGAGAGTCGCCGAGGCACTTGCCTGACGGTGGTGATCTCGTCGATGCGGTGGTCAACACCGGAGCGATCCCGATTCGCGAGCGCAACCTCGGCGTTCCGTCGCGGCTGGCCGCGGTCATCGACGAAGCGCTGATCGACAACCCTCGGATAGGCATTGGCAGCGCCGCCGAACTCGCGGCCGCACTGCGCGACGCCGCGTTCGGGGATGCGCCTCCCGCCCCTTCCGCTCCCTAAGACGGATCTGGGTCACCGCTACCGGCGGGTGCGTTTCGCTAAACGCAACAACATCCGGGAGGTCAGCTATGGCAAGGGCCACCAGTCCCTTGCCCTGAAAGAGGTCACGCTGCAATTAAACTCATCGATACCGCGATGCGACTTGGTATCGCGGCATCCTTGGCGGGGAGCGGGATCGGCCATGCCCACCTCTACATTCACGGCTATCACCACATCCCCCACATCGGCCCGGCATTCCTTCTCCAGGCGAGCGTGAGCCTGGCGGTGGCGGCGCTGCTCGTGATCGGCGGGCCTGCGTGGCTACGGTGGGCGGCTGCTGCGCTCTCGGTGGGATCACTTGTCGCATTTGCGATGTCGCGGACGGTCGGCTTGATGAGCTTCGTCGAACGCGGATGGCAGCCGGTACCGCTGGCAGCGATCAGCGTGGTGGCCGAGGCGGTGACCGTTGTGCTGTGCGGAGCGTGGATGGCTCGCGCGCGAGCGGCTGTGTAGGCGAAGCCAGCACTCGGTGCGTAGGGCGGGAAGGAAGGCGCAGGCTGCCTAACTTCCTCGCGGCCGAAGCGGCACCTTTCCCGAACTCGATTGCAGCACAAAGCTCCAACTAAACATGCGAGTCGCCTTTTACTGATGAACACCCTCAATTTCCAGGGTATTTGCGGATGCAAATTCTGGGAGTACGCTGAGCACACGCTGCAGACTTGGTGAGAACCGCCGGCCGAGCTGGCCTGGCACGACTCGTTTGAGCAGGAGCCGCGATGGGGTCGACTCACGCATCCACCGAGGGCATCCGCGCGCGACACACCATGCCGCTTCAGCAACCCGCCGCCCGCGCGGCGATCGTCAAGGGGCGACGCATTGAGCCGCCGAAGCGGCCAGCTAACAGATCGGATTTCCACGCTCCTGCCGAACAGATTTGCCCGGCAGCGGTTTTCATCACCTCGAAGTCAGGGGCACCGCCAGGGATGTGCAAGATATATCGGCCGTGTCGGAACGCTAGCTGCCGCGCTGGGCGTCGCGGCATGGGTAGGCAGTGCGCCCGGGATTGCCGTTGCCGATGACTCCGGAGCGAGCTCCGCAACGAACTCCGGAGCGAGCTCCGCAACGAACTCCGCAACGAACTCCGGAGCGAGCTCCGCAACGAACTCCGGAGCGAGCTCCGCAACGAACTCGGTATCGGGTTCGCCCAATTCGCCCCCAGCGCCGTCAAACGCCGCGGCGACTCCGTCGGCGCCGTCGGTTGATGCGAGTGGCTCGGATTCAGGGGTGCCATCCAATTCGACGACGGTGTCGGTCTCGTCCGGCTCAGCCTCCCCGACGCAGATGACCGGGGACTCTAACCTTGATTTTTCGCGAAACTCTGTAGCGGGGGTGTGTAGGTAAGCGAAAGTGCCTGTCCCGCAAGGCATGATGGGACTTGTCTAAGGTTCCGTAATGCTGACTGGAAGGCACTTCGCAGGTGAAGAGTATCGCGGCGGCGTCGCGGGTGAAAGTGTCGGCGGACGGTCGGGGCGTGGTTTCGCATGCGGGTATGGGCCTGTTGCGTGAACTGGCCGACTTGACCGGGTTGTCGGCGCAGGTGACCGCCGCGTTGGCCGACACGTACCAGGGCCCGTGGGTGTATGCGCCGGGTGCGGTGTTCGCGGATCTGGCGGCAGCGGTGGCCGACGGCGCGGACTGTATCGACGGGGTCGGGCAGCGGTGCGGGGACCGCGAGCATGCCTTTGGGGCGAAGGCGTCGACGACCACGATGTGGCGGCTGGTTGATCAGCGTATTGATGCGATCCATCTGCTGCGGGTGCGCGCTGCCCGCGCGGCGGCCAGGGCGGCGGCGTGGGCCGCCGGGGCGGCCCCCAAGCGTGGCGGGTGGCTGCATATCGACATCGACGCCACATTGACCATCGACGCCTCCGACAACAAGCAGAACGCGGCGCCGACCTGGAAGAAGACCTTCGGGCATCACCCGTTGCCGGCGTTTTTGGATCGTCGGCAGATCGCCGGGGGCGAGGCGCTGGCCGGGCTGCTGCGGGCCGGCAACGCGGGCAGCAATACCGCGGCCGACCACGTCACGGTCCTGGAGCAGGCGTTGGCGTCGCTGCCGCCGGGCTGGTGTCCGGGCCGGGATCCCGGGGCGCCGAAGATGCTGGTGCGGTCCGACGCCGCTGGGGCCACCCACGCGTTCGCCACGGCGTGTCGAGCTCACCGGGTCGGGTTCTCGTTGGGCCACCCGGTCGACACCCGGGTGCAAGACGCGGCCGACACCCTCAACCGCGGTCAGGCCTGGTACCCGGCGATCGAGTCGGACGGTGAGATCCGCGACGGGGCGTGGGTGGCCGAGGCCACCGACCTGGTCGACATGTCGGCGTGGCCTGCCGGCACCCGGCTGATCCTGCGCAAGGAACGCCCGCATCCCGGTGCGCAGCTGCGGTTCACCGACGCCGACGGCATGCGGGTCACCGCGTTCATCACCGACACCGCCCCCGGTTTGATCGCTGGGCAGCTGGCCGGCCTCGAGCTGCGCCACCGTCAACACGCCCGCGTCGAGGACCGCATCCGCGAAGCCAAGGCCACCGGACTGGCCAACCTGGCCTGCCACGACTTCCACGCCAACGCGGCCTGGCTCGAAATCATCATGGCCGCAACCGATCTCGTCGCCTGGACCAAACTCATCGGATTCACCAGCCACTCCGAGATCGCCCGCTGCGAAATCGCCGCCTTCCGCTACCGGGTGCTGCACACCGCCGCCCGCATCACCCGCGGCGCCCGCCAACTCCGGCTACGCATCGACGCCACCTGGCGTGGGCCGCAGCGATCACAACCGCCTGGCACCGCATCCGCGCCGCCTTCCCCTGAGCCGCCGACCCACCTGCCCCAACGACCACGAAAGCACGGCACCGGGAAGCCCGCCCAACCCGGCGACACGGGACGATCCAAACACGTCACATCCCGAAAGACCGACCACACAGGCCAATCCGCAGCCAAGCCGCACCAACACCTACCGGCATGCAAAATCGAGGCTAATGCTGGTGGGCTTGACCCCGTTTGGTGGACACACGGTCAGGCGGCTTGTGCCGTCTGAGTGAGTCGGTTCTCGAACTCGACGGGGCAAATCATACCCAGCGATGAATGGCGCCTGCGTCGGTTGTAGACGCGCTCGATCCAATCGCCGACGGCGAGTTTGGCGGCGGCTTTGGTGGGCCACACGTGGCGGTCATAGAACTCGACTTTCAGTGTCGCCCAGAATGATTCCTGCTGGGCGTTGTCCCAACACACCCCTGTACGGCCAACCGAGCGGGCCAGGTTGTGCTCGCGGGCGAACCGCGCGAGCTGCGCCGAGGTGTACTGGCAGCCTCGATCCGCGTGCACCACAACCTGCCCAGCGAGCTCGCCGCGCATCGCCACGGCCATCTCCAAAGCGCCCTGGACCAGATCGGTGTGCAGGTAATCGTCGATGGCCCAGCCGATCACCTTTCGTGAGCAGCCATCGCGGACGGCACACAAATACAGCCAGCCCTCACCAGTACGCAGATACGTGATATCCGAGGTCCACACCCGGTTGAGTATCCCGGTGTCGAAACGACGTTTGACCAGGTCTTTGGGCACCGCAGCATCCAGGCAACCACCGTGGTCGCCGGCGCGAACCGGCGGGGGCTGATCCCGGCCAATCCCTGGCGGCGCAGCGAGGCCGCCACCGTTTTGCGTGACACCTGCTCACCGTCGTCGCGTAGATCGGCCAGGATGCGTGGGGCGCCGTACACACCGTCAGAGGCCGCGTGAAACGTCGCGACCTTGGCGTCCAGCTCGGCGCGGCGCTGCTGTGCCGGGGTCGGCCCACTATCACGGGATTTGCGCCACTTGTAGTACCCCGAGCGCGACACCTCCAGCAGCTCGCACATCCGCTCAACCGTGTAGGTGGCCTTCTCCGCCTCGATCACCCGGTAGGCTTCTCCCGGTTGTGTTCGGAGACGAAGAAGGCCGCGGCTTTTTTCAAAAACTCACGGTCCAAACGTAATTCGGCGTTTTCGCGGCGCAGCCGCTCCAGCTCTGCGCGTTCATCAACGTCTAACACCGCGCCAGTATCACCAGCCGATAGGGCTCGGCGTTGAAGGCGCACCCAACGACCCAGCACTTGTTCACCAACACCGATCTCGGCGGCGACGTGAGCCACCGGACGGCCGGTCTCAATCACCAGGCGGGCAGCCTGCTCCCGAAACTCCGGGGTGTACTTACGACGCTTGCCCGACATACGGACATCCTTCCCGCGGGACCAGCAGTCCCACCAGTCAGGTGTCCACCATCAGGGGTCAACCCCACTGGCCCCAAGACGAGTTGGAGCAGTTCCGGCGGAGCACTGACCTCTTCGACGTACGCCGACACCGCGGATCCCGCTACGGCAGCCGCTCAGAAACCGGTTGTGTCCCTTGAGCAATCTGCGACCGCACTGACGCCACTCGGTGTCGGGTCCGCGTCGGCATCGCCCGCCGGCGCTTCACCGGCGTCGGGCGAGTCGGTTAGCAGAAGCAGCACGAAAGGCTTCGCGCTGGAACCGGCGCGATCGACGGCGCTGTCCACGGCGCTCCCGAGTATCGATGCCGGACCCGCGGAGGCGAGCGTGACTCCCCAATCTGCGGCGACACCTTCGACCGAAGAGAATGCGCTCGAAACGACCGCGCCGCAATCGCGCACGGCGGCGCTATCGGTCGGCGCGAAGCCGAGTATTGCGGCACCGGCGACGGCAACAGATGGCTTGCCCGCGAACGAATCCGAGACGTTGACGACCAGTACAGTCGGCCCGGCAACGCCAGCCGCGTTCTCGGGACTGCTGGCGCCACTGAATGTCGTCGTGTCGGCGCTGGCGGGACTGCTCGTCAACCCACTGGCGGCTACCGGTAGTCCGGTGACCCCGGTGGAGCCGCCCGTGATGTGGGCGGTGTTAGCCTGGGCGCGCAGCCAGTTCCAGCAAGGGTCGATGCTCGCACCGACCAGTGGCTGTGCGTGCGCGAACGGACTTGTGCTCGCGCAGTGGGGAACGTCGAGCTGCCAAGCCGACGGCATCGGCTCGTTCGCTCTGGCCCTCGGCGAGGGCAGCAGCGCCATCGCGACTGGCGGCATTTTCGACACCGCGATCGCGTTGGGCAACAACACCGCAGCTCTGGCCGCCGACGGGATCTTCAACTCCGCCTTCGCCTTCGGCGACAACAGTGTGGCGAAAGCCGGCGTGACCGGAGATCCCAACGACTTCAACACGGCGATCGCCTTGCTCGGCGGACAAGCCGTGGCGGGCAGTGGCGGTAACGAGAACGACTTCAATTCCGCCATTGCTCTCGGTGCGGGGAGCGTGGCCCGCGCCGGATCGGATGGCGACGAGAACGACTTCAACCTCGCGGTCGCGCTGGGTGCCGGAGACGCCAGCTCGGGGACCAACGGCAACAACAACGACTCCAATGCAGCCATTGCGCTCGGCGCCAACAGCATGGCCTCCGCGGGCGGTCTCGCCAATTTCGGCGGCGACAACAACGACCACGATATCGCTACCGCGATCGGCGCCAACAGCGGAGCGTTCGCCAGCGTCGGCGGGAACAACAACGACTTCAACACCGCAACTGTCATCGGCAACGACACCACCGCCGCGGCGGGCGCCGGCTCGAGCCCCACCGAGAACAACAGCGACCACAACACCGCCACCGCCATAGGCAACAACAGCCACGCAAATGCCGGCATCGGTTTGGGACCTGGCGCCGACAACAACGACCACAACACCGCCACCGTGATCGGCAACGACAGCTTTGGCCAGGCCGTCGTCGGCGGGGTCAACAACACGGGCAATGTCATCCTCATCGTCGGCAACGCCGGCAGCGCCGGCGCCGGCGGCGTGGAGGGCAGCAACAACGACGACAACGTCGCCTTCGCCCTTGGCAACGACAGCGACGCCGGCGCCGGCCTCTACGGTGACAACAACGACGACAACGCAGCCATCGCCCATGGCGCCGGCAGCAGAGCCTTCGCAGGCGCCCCGCCGGCCTCTGCCACCTTCTACAACGACAACACGAATAACCGCGCCACCGCCGTCAACGGCGGCACCGCCCTCGCCGGGTTCAACGGCAGCGACAACGACGACAACACCGCGACCGCATGTGGCCTCGACAGTCTGGCCGCGGCTGGCGGCGGAGAGATCTTCGGGCTCACCTTAGGCACGTTCAATACGGGGAATACCGCCACCGCGATATCAGACGGAAGGGCCGAGGCCGGTGTCGACGGCAATTTCAACGACGACAACACCGCCACCGCGTCCGACGCAGGCAGCCTGGCAAGAGCCGGCTCCAACGGGAACAACCTCGACGGATTCCAGGCCGCAGCGAGCGGAGGGCAAACCGACATCGAACCGTAGGCGAGGTCGGCGCGGTTGGGCGTGGGTCGTTACGCATCCCACGTTGGGAGCAGGCCCGCGTCGCGTACGGCGATCAGTGTGGGCGCGTCACGGTCGCGGTCAGACATCCGCAAGACGTCGACGGCCGGCCAGTCGATCGCCAGCTGGGGGTCCATGGCCGCGATCGTGTGTTCCCGGTCGGGGGCATAAGGCGCCGAGCACAGGTACGTGACCATCGAATCGTCTTCCAGCGCAATGAATCCGTGCGCCAACCCCTCGGAGATGTACACCGACCGGTAGACCTCCTCCTCGAGCCGGGTGGACGCCCACTGCCCAAACGTCGGTGACCCGACACGGATGTCGACGACGACGTCGAACACCGAGCCACGCACGCACGTCACGAATTTCGCCTGCCCGGGCGGGACCTGCGCGAAGTGCAGACCCCGTAACACGCCCGCTCCCGACACCGAGCAGTTTGCCTGCTTCAGTTCGAAGGGATGGCCGGTCACCTCGCTGAACTCCCGCTGAGTGAACCACTCGTAGAACAACCCACGATCGTCGTGATACAGATCGTGGCTTATCTCCCACGCTCCGGGGATCTTCAATTCTCGGAAAATCATTGGCCGCGCTCTGCGTATCGCGCTTCCACGTCGTCCTTGAGTGGCCCCCACCACGACTCGTTCTCGCGGTACCAATCGATCGTCGCGCGCAACCCCTCGCCGAAGTCGGAATGCACTGGTTTCCAGCCTAATTCGTCGCGCACCGCCGCGGAGTCGATGGCGTACTTCATGTCATGCCCGGCGCGATCAGGTACGTGGTCGAAATCATCAGGCTCGCAGCACATTTCATGAAGGATCATCCGCAGCACCGAAAGGTTGTCGCGCTCGCCGTCGGCGCCGATCAAGTAGGTGCGGCCCGGCTCGCCGTCCTCGACGATGCGCCAGACGGCGGTGTTGTGGTCGTCGACGTGAATCCAGTCGCGCACGTTGGCGCCGCTGCCGTACAGCTTCGGGCGCCGGCCGGTCAGCACATTGGTGATCTGTCGGGGGATGAACTTCTCGACGTGCTGCCAGGGCCCATAGTTGTTGGAGCAGTTCGAAATTGTCGCCGCGATGCCATAGGACCGTACCCATGCTCGCACCAGCATGTCCGCGGCCGCCTTGGTCGACGAGTACGGGCTGGACGGGTTGTACGGGGTGTCCGACGTGAACCGGTGCGGGTCGTCGAGAGCCAGATCGCCGTACACCTCGTCAGTGGACACGTGATGCAGCCGCCCGCCGTGTTGCCTTAGGGCCTCGAGTATCGCGAACGTGCCGACGACGTTGGTGTGCAGGAACGGCTCGGGGTCGGCCAGCGCGTTGTCCACATGCGTTTCGGCCGCGAAATGCACGACCAGGTCTGCGTCGGCGACCAATTTGGATATCAGCTCGACGTCGGTGACGTCGCCCTCGACCACACGTACCGCATCGTGGATGCCGGCCAACGACTCGCGGCTACCGGCATACGTGAACGCGTCGAGCACCGTCATCGACAAGTCCGGACGCTCGCGCAGCGTGCTATGGACGAAGTTGGTGCCGATGAACCCGGCCCCGCCCGTGACCAACACCCGCATCGGCAAACCCTATCCGGTGTGTCAGTCTCCCGACTTGAGCCCCAGCGGTTCGGCGAGTTTGGTGAGTGTCGGGAGCAGCCGGTCCGAGCCACCGAGCACCTGGATTGCTACGTGGTCGGCCCCTGACCGCAGATGCTCGTTTAGACGGCCGGCGATCTCTTCCGGCGTGCCGTAGGCCACCACCGCGTCGATCAACTTGTCGCTGCCCGGTTTGGCCAGATCGTGGTCGGTGAACCCGAGCCTCTTCCAGTTACCGACGTAGTTGCTCAGACCCAGGTAGAACTCCACGGTCTTGCGGCCGATCTCGCGGGCCTCGCCCGCGTCGGTGGTGAGCACCACCTTGTGCTCGGGCGCCAAGAACACCGACGGGCCGACGATGTCGTGGGCCTGGGCAGTGTGTTCAGGCGTCGTCAGGTACGGATGCGCGCCCGCACTGCGCTGCGCGGCCAGCTTCAGCACCTTGGGCCCCAGCGCCGCGATCACCCGCCTACTCGTCGGCACGCCGGCCTCGTCGAGCGCATCGAGGTATTCCACCAGCGCGTCATAGGGCTTGCGGTACTCCTCGCTGTGCTCAGGATGTCCGACCCCGATGCCGAGGAGAAACCTTCCGGGATAAGCCTTTTCGATGCGATGGTAGGACTCCGCGACCTCATCGGCGGGCGCCGACCAGATGTTGAGGATCCCTGTCGCCAACGTGATCGATTCCGTGGCTTCGAGCACCGGCTCGGCAAACTTCAGCTCGGCCGGCGGCGACGCGCCGACCCAGATCGCGCCGTAGCCCAGCTTTTCGATGTCGGCCGCCTGCTCCGGTTCGACCTTGCCGCCGGTCCACACCCCGTAACGGCCGACCGCGGGCTTGAGCAAGGATGGCTCGGTCATGGTCCTCCTCTTCTACGCGGCCAGGTTCAGCGGTCCGGCCAATGCGGTCAGCGTCGGAATCAGTCGATCCTGGTTACCCAGAATTTGGATCGGGACATGGTTGGCGCCGGCCTGGATGTGCTGGGTCAGCCGCTTGGCGATGTCATCGGGCGTGCCGTACGCGACGAGCGCGTCGACAAGCCTGTCGCTGGGCGGGCGGCGGACATCTTCGTCGGTGAAGCCGAGTCGTTTCCAATTGCCGACATAGTTGGTCAGATTCAGGTAGATGTCGAGGGCCTGGCGGCCGATCGCGCGGGCCTTCTCGGCGTCGGTGGTGAGCACGACCTTGTGCTCCGGCGCCAGGAAGGCCGTCGGGCCGATGAGTTCGCGGGCCAGCGCGGTGTGCTCTGGCGTGGTGAGGTACGGGTGGACGCCGGCGCTGCGCTCCGCGGACAGCTTCAGCACCCGCGGGCCCAGCGCGGCCACGACGCGGCGACTCTTCGGGACGCCGTACTCGTCGAGCTTGTCGAGGTAATCAGTGAGCGCGTCGATCGGCATTCGGTATCCGGCGTGAGCCTCCGGGTGTCCGACGCCGATGCCGAGTAGGAACCTTCCGGGGTAGGCGTTTTCGATGCGATTGAAGGATTCGGAGACGGGCCCCGGTGCCGCGGTCCAGATGTTCACGATGCCGGTGGCCACCTTCAGCGTGCTGGTCTTCTCAAGAATCGGTTCCACCCAGTCCAGTTCGGCGGGCGGGGATCCGCCGACCCAGACCGCGCCGTAGCCGAGCGCCTCGATGTCCTTCGCCTGTTCTGGTGTGACGCCGCGTCCGAAAGATCCGAATCGGCCGAGGTTAGGTGTATCCGCATCAGTCATGACTGCTGCAACTCAGCGCCCGGCGATCGCTATTCCGCGATCGGGCGAATCGCGAACGTGAACAGGCTGCGACGACACGCCGAGGTGCTTCGCAGCCAGTTCACGTTGGCGGAGTGTCGGCCGAAATCTCAGCAGGTGTCTCGGGTGCCGGTGCTGCCAGCGGCAGCACGATGATGAACCGTGTGTCGCCGGGCTTGGACTCGACGCGCAGATTGCCGCGGTGTTTCTCCACGACGATCCGCTGCGCAAGGTCCAATCCCAATCCGGTGCCCTCACCGAACGATTTCGTGGTGAAGAACGGCGTGAAGATGCGGTCGATGACATCTTCGGGGATGCCCGGTCCGTCGTCGCAGATCTCGACTCGAAGGAAGTCTTCTCCATCGCGCATCGTGCGTACCGTCAACGTGCCGTTGCCGTCCATCGCCTGGATCGCATTGTCGATGATGTTGGTCCAGACCTGGTTGAGATCGCCTGGGTAGCAGAGTATTTCAGGAAGTGCCGTGTCGTATTCCTTCACCAGCTTGACGGGCTTGTCCTTGCCGATCCTGTCGCCGAACATCATCAGCGTGCTGTGCAACAACTCGTGGATGTCGGCCGCTTGGTAGGGCGCTCGGTCCATCTGCGAATACTGCTTCGCTCCGGCGAGCAGTCCGGAGATCCGCTTGCTGGCCTCGGTGATCTCCTTCATCAGTTGTTCGGTCTCGATGGTGTATCGAAGCCAACCGATCGCGCTGGGCAGCAGCGATGATGCGCCGACGTCCTCGACCGACGCCGAGACGCGCTCCAGCCAGTCGATGTCCAGACCCGCGTCGACGAAAATCGGTGCGTAATCCCAGGCGCCGGCGATGCCGTGATCGTCGAGCCAGTCACCGATCTGTTCTTCGCGGTCCGACGTTTCCAGCGCTGTCAGCTCGAGCGGCTTGGACTTGGCCACCTGTTCGGCAACCTCGTCTTGGATGCTCACCAGCACGCGGAGGGCCTCGGGCGGAAACTTGCCGTCGGCCAGGATCGCCAGCTTGCCGCGCATCTTGCCGATGCGATCTCGAAGATCGGCGACGGCGCGGGCGGCGGCCGACGCCGGATTGTTCAGTTGATGGGTTAGGCCGGCCGTGATGGTGCCCAGCGCCAACAGTTTCTCGCGCTGGCCGATGATCTGGCGCTGCCGAAAGCCGCCGACCTTGTGACCCTCGACGAGATGCACCGCGATCGGGAACTCCGTTTGCATAAAGCGGGCGAACGCATCGGCGTCGAGCACGAAGAACTTCGACGGCTTCGTCGCCCGCACCGACGCCTCGTACGTGTGTTCCACGCCGGGCACATACGCCGACCACGCTCCGCAATACACGCCGCGCTGTGATGTGCGGTTGGTTTCGAGGTCCACGCCGGCAGAGCGCTTGGACATCACCAGCTCGCCTTCGATGAGGACGAAGAAGCACGTCGCCGGCTCACCTTCGGTGCAGATCGGCCCCGGCTCAAAGGTCTGGATCTGGCCGTTGGCGCACAGCTTCTCGAGTTGTTGGTCGGAGAGCCGCTCGAACAAGAACAGCGTGCGCAACTCGTCGGGTAGGCACCTCTGCCCCATGACGTTTCCTTCCGTCACGACTCGGCCAGGTAGCGATGCACGAGCATCACGGCCGCCGACCCTTCGCCGACCGCTGCTGCCACCCGCTTGGCGGACTCGGCACGCACATCCCCTGCAACAAACACCCCGGGCACACTTGTTTCCAGGTGGTGCGGTGGCCGGTCGTGAGTCCAGTCGCGGCCGCTTTTCAGGTCAGGCCCGGCGATGATGAAGCCGTGGTCGTCGCAGGCGACGACGTCCTGCAGCCACTCGGTCCTGGGTTCGGCCCCAATGAAGCAGCACATGCGCCCGCAGTCCACCGGCTCCCGCGCGCCGGTGCGATTGTCCTCCAGCACCAGGCCGGTGAGGTGGTTGTCCTCGCCGAGTGTTCCGACAACTTCGGTGCAGGTGCGGACGCTGATCTTGTCGTTCTGTTCGATCTGCTGGAGGAGGTAGTACGACATCGACGCCTGCAGAGACCGCCCGCGCACAAGCAGCGTGACAGACTTCGCGTCCCGCGACATGTTCATCGCCGCCTGGCCGGCCGAGTTCGCGCCGCCCACGATGTATACGTCCTCGTCTTTGCATTCAGAGGAGTCCGAGACTGAAGCTCCGTAGTAGACGCCGCGACCGATGTAATTGGATGAGGGGTGCTCGGGATCGTCCCAGCAGCCGGACACCTGGAGTTGGCGGTAGTCGACACCAGTCGCGAGAATGACGGCCCGGGCGTCGATGCTCCCGCCGTCCTGGAACACGATCGTGCGGGCGGAGCCGGAGTTGTCGTCGGCAACCAGACGAACCGCCTTGCGGGTGGTGATGACCTCCGCGCCGAAGCGCTCGGCCTGCCTGCGCGCGGACGTCGTGAGCTCCGCGCCCGAAACGCCGGTCGGAAAGCCGAGATAATTTTCGATCTTCGAACTGCGCCCGGCCTGCCCGCCCGTCGTCGTTTCCTCGATCAGGACGGTTTTCAAGCCCTCCGAGGCGCCATAGACCGCGGCCGCCAGGCCGGCAGGCCCCCCTCCGATCACGGCCAGGTCGTACATCTGTTGCGACGGACTGGTCGATAGGCCGAGCATCGCAGCGAGCTCCCCGTCGCTCGGTTCGACGAGCGTCTCGCCCTGTTCGGTGATCACCACCGGCAGCTGGAGTTCGCCGAGGCCGGCAGCATCGAGCAGCTGCCTACCCTTCTCTTCGTCGGCCATGAACGAGCGGAACGAGTGTCGGTTGCGCGCCAGGAACTGACGCACTTCCCACGACCGCGCGTTCCAGCGGTGACCGATCACCTTCGTGTACGGAATCGCCCGATCGCCGTCCGCGCGCCATTTTTCGAGCAGGCCGTCGATCACCGGGTACAGCTTCTCTTCCGGCGGGTCCCACGGTTTCTGCAGGTAGTTGTCCAAGCCGACGACATTGATCGCTTCGATAGCGGCATGCGTGTCGGTGTACGCGGTCAGCAGAATCCGGCGGCCGAGGGGGTAGATGTCCATCGCCTCTTCGAGGAACTCGTTGCCGGTCATGTCGGGCATGCGGTAGTCGGCGACGAACACGGCGACTGTGTCGCCGCGGAGCTTGAGTTCGTTCAACATTTCCAGCGCGCCCGGCCCTGATTCCGCGCGGACGACCCGGTAGTTCTCGCCGTAGTGGCGGCGTAGGTCGCGGGCGACCGCGCGGGACACGGCGGGATCGTCGTCGACAGTGAGGATGACTGGCTTGCGGGGTTGGGTAACGGGTCCGCTCATTACGGACAAGTATGCGCTGGCCCAAGCACATAGTTCCGGCCGGCTGATAGTCATCAACGGGCTGATGCAGGACGGGCGTCAGCGATTTTGGCGCGACACGCGAAGCGGGTACTCTGGACCAACGGTGCGGCACCCGCGCCGGCTGTTGCGTGCCTGTTTTGGAATACATCCTCTTCGGCTCACGTTCTGTAGTCGGGGCGAAAACTGCGTCACGAGTGCTTGTGGCTGTTCGCGCAAGGGCTCATCGTCGGAGTCAAGGAATCGCGGAGGTTATGGCAAAGAAAGACGGCGCCATAGAGGTCGAGGGTCGTGTGGTCGAGCCTCTGCCTAATGCGATGTTCCGCATTGAGCTGGAGAACGGTCACAAGGTGCTCGCCCACATCAGCGGCAAGATGCGGCAACACTACATCCGCATCCTGCCCGAAGACCGGGTGGTCGTGGAGTTGTCTCCATACGACCTTTCTCGGGGCCGCATCGTGTACCGGTACAAGTAGCCAGAGCTAGAGAACAGGATCGAAGTAGCCGTGAAGGTCAACCCGAGCGTGAAGCCGATTTGCGACAAGTGCAGGGTGATCCGTCGGCATGGGCGGGTCATGGTGATCTGCTCCGATCCACGCCACAAGCAGAGACAGGGCTAGCCGTCTCGACAACTGAATGCTGACCTCCCAGCACCACTGAGCGGATTGGCTGCTCAGACACGTCCGGAACGGAGGCCGGACCCCGACAGGGCCCCGAGGGCTTTGCGGGAACGGGCTGGGAACAGACCTCCGCATGAGAAGAAGGACACCGCCTGATGGCACGTCTCGTGGGCGTCGACCTGCCGCGCGACAAGCGCATGGAGGTCGCGTTGACCTACATCTACGGCATCGGCCGTACCCGCTCCAATGAAATCCTGGCAGCCACCGGCATCGACCGGGACATGCGCACCAAGGACCTCACCGACGAGCAGCTGACACAGCTGCGTGACTACATCGAGGGCAACCTCAAGGTGGAGGGCGACCTGCGTCGCGAAGTGCAGGCCGACATCCGCCGCAAGATCGAGATCGGCTGCTACCAGGGTCTGCGGCACCGTCGCGGCATGCCGGTGCGCGGCCAGCGGACCAAGACCAACGCGCGGACCCGCAAGGGCCCCAAGCGCACTATCGCCGGCAAGAAGAAGGCCAGGTAACCGAGATGCCACCAGCTAAGAAGGCAGGCGCCGCCCCCAAGAAGGGTCAAAAGGGACGTCGCCGGGAAAAGAAGAATATCCCGCACGGCGCCGCTCATATCAAGAGCACGTTCAACAACACGATCGTCTCGATCACCGACCCGCAGGGCAACGTGATCGCGTGGGCGTCGTCGGGCCACGTCGGGTTCAAGGGCTCGCGCAAGTCCACCCCGTTCGCCGCGCAGCTGGCCGCCGAGAACGCCGCGCGCAAGGCGCAGGAGCACGGGGTCCGCAAGGTAGACGTATTCGTGAAGGGCCCGGGTTCCGGCCGCGAGACGGCGATCCGCTCGCTGCAGGCCGCCGGCCTGGAGGTCGGCGCGATCGCCGACGTCACCCCGCAGCCGCACAACGGCTGCCGTCCGCCGAAGCGGCGTCGGGTCTAGGAGGAGATCAGGAGACATGGCTCGATACACCGGACCCGTCACCCGCAAGTCGCGGCGCCTGGGCACCGACCTCGTCGGCGGTGACCAGGCTTTCGAGAAGCGTCCCTACCCCCCCGGCCAGCACGGCCGCGCGCGGATCAAGGACAGCGAATACCGCCAGCAGCTGCAGGAGAAGCAGAAGGCGCGCTTCACGTACGGCGTGATGGAGAAACAGTTCCGCAAGTACTACGAGGAAGCGAATCGCGCCTCCGGCAAGACCGGTGAAGAGCTGCTGCGGATCCTGGAGAGCCGGCTCGACAACGTCGTGTATCGCGCTGGGCTGGCGCGCACCCGACGGATGGCCCGCCAGTTGGTGAGCCACGGCCACTTCACGGTCAACGGCGTCAAGGTCGACGTGCCCAGCTACCGGGTGGCGCGGTACGACCTTATCGACGTGCGCGACAAGTCGCTGAACACCGTGCCATTCCAGATCGCGCGGGAAACTGCGGGCGAGCGGCCGATTCCCGGCTGGTTGCAGGTGGTAGGGGAGCGGCAGCGCATCCTGGTGCACCAATTGCCCGAGCGCGCGCAAATCGACGTTCCGCTCTCCGAGCAGCTCATCGTCGAGTTCTACTCGAAGTAGAGACTTTCCGGCCGTCCGGATGGCGGTCGGAACACGCGGCATCAAATAGCGGGTGCCGTGAAGGAGGAAAGAAACAGATGCTGATTTCTCAGCGACCCACACTGAGCGAAGAGGTCGTCGCCGACGACCGGTCGCGGTTCATCATCGAGCCGCTGGAGCCCGGATTCGGTTACACCCTTGGTAATTCGCTGCGCAGGACGCTGTTGTCGTCGATTCCCGGCGCGGCGGTCACCAGCATTCGCATCGACGGCGTGCTGCACGAGTTCACCACCGTGCCCGGCATCAAGGAGGACGTCACAGACATCATCCTGAACCTCAAGGGCCTGGTGGTGTCATCGGAAGAAGACGAGCCGGTCACGATGTACCTGCGCAAGCAGGGCCCGGGTGCCGTCACCGCCGGTGACATTGTGCCGCCCGCGGGTGTGACGGTGCACAACCCCGACATGCACATCGCTACGCTCAACGATAAGGGCAAGCTGGAGGTCGAACTAGTCGTCGAACGCGGACGCGGTTACGTGCCGGCGGTGCAGAACAAGGCCTCCGGCGCCGAAATCGGCCGTATCCCCGTAGATTCCATCTACTCGCCGGTGCTCAAGGTCACCTACAAGGTGGAGGCCACCCGCGTCGAGCAGCGCACTGACTTCGACAAGCTGATCCTCGACGTCGAGACTAAGAACTCGATCAGTCCCCGTGACGCGCTTGCATCGGCAGGCAAGACTCTGGTCGAATTGTTCGGTCTGGCAAGGGAACTGAACGTCGAGGCGGAAGGTATCGAGATCGGACCGTCGCCGGCGGAGGCCGATCACATCGCGTCGTTCGCGCTGCCGATCGACGATCTCGATCTGACGGTCCGGTCGTACAACTGCCTCAAGCGCGAGGGCATCCACACCGTCGGAGAGCTGGTGGCGCGCACCGAGTCCGATCTGCTGGACATCCGCAACTTCGGCCAGAAGTCGATCGACGAGGTGAAGGTGAAGCTGCACCAGCTGGGCCTGTCGCTCAAGGACAGTCCGGCTGGCTTTGATCCGTCCGAGGTGGCCGGATATGACGCTGCGACCGGCACCTGGCACGGCGACTCACCGTCGTACGATTTCGACAGCGACCAGGACTACGCCGAAACCGAACAGCTGTAAGTCGGCCTCTAAGCTGGCCCAGTACAAGGAGATTGAGCAATGCCCAAGCCCACCAAGGGCCCTCGCCTCGGCGGGTCTTCGTCGCACCAGAAGGCGATGTTGGCCAACTTGGCCACATCGCTGTTCGAGCATGGCCGGATCAAGACCACTGAGACCAAGGCCCGGGCACTGCGGCCGTACGCCGAGAAGCTGATTACGCATGCCAAGAAGGGCACGCTGCACAATCGGCGTGAGGTGCTCAAGAAGATCCGCGACAAGGATGTCGTGCACACCTTATTCGCCGATATCGGGCCGTTCTTCGCCGACCGCAACGGTGGCTACACCCGAATCATCAAAGTCGAGCCGCGCCAAGGTGACAACGCGCCGATGGCCGTGATCGAGTTGGTGCGGGAGAAGACCGTCACGTCGGAAGCCAACCGGGCTAGGCGGGCGGCTGCCTCACAGAGTCCCGCCAAGAAGGCTGCTCCTGTTGTCGCGGCGGCCGCGCCGCAAGCGGCGGTCGAGCCGGAGGCGACGGTCGGCCCGACCGACGAGGCCTCGGCCGGGGAGCAGGCAGCCGACGAGGCCTCGGCCGCGGATCAGGCAGCCGAGGCTGAAGAGGCCGCCGACGAGGGCGACGACGCCGACAAGTCCTAACGCCATGCGCGACGAGCCCGCGATCGACACGGAAGGCGGGCTCGTTCGTCTTCGCCTCGACATCGCCTATGACGGCACCGAATTCGCCGGCTGGGCGGTGCAGGGGGAGCACCGGACGGTAGCGGGTGTGCTCGACGACGCACTGTCGACCGTGTTCCGCACGCCGGTTCGGGTGTTTGCGGCCGGCCGCACCGATAGTGGCGTACATGCGACTGGTCAAGTCGGCCACGTCGACGTACCAGCCCGCGCCATCGTCCACGCTCGGCCGCGCAGACAGCAGCCCGGGGATCTCGAATTCCTTCCGCTGGTGCGGCGTCTTGCCCGGTTTTTACCCCCCGATGTCAGTGTCCGTGAGATCGCCCGCGCCCCAGCAGGGTTCGACGCCCGGTTCTCGGCGCTGCGCCGTCATTATGTGTATCGCTTGTCGACGGCGCCGTACGGTGTCGAGCCGCAGTGGTCCCGCTATGTGACGGCATGGCCGCGCCCGCTCGATGTCGATGCGATGTCCACGGCGTCGAAAAAACTTCTGGGACTGCATGATTTCGCCGCGTTCTGCCGACACCGCGTGGGTGCCACGACGATCCGCGATCTGCAGCGGGTGGACTGGCGCCGCGACGGGGATCTGGTCACCGCACATGTCACCGCCGATGCGTTCTGCTGGTCGATGGTGCGGTCGCTGGTCGGTGCGCTGCTGGTGGTTGGCGACGGCCGGCGTGGGGCGGAGTGGTGTGCGGACCTGCTGGACCTGACCAAGCGGTCGAGCGCATTCGCCGCCGCACCAGCCCGCGGGCTCACGTTGACCGGCGTGGACTATCCGCCGGACGACCAATCGGCGGCCCGCATCGCGATCACCCGGAATCTACGTGTTAAGGACTACTGAAGCACGAGAGTGCTCTGGCCAGGTGCTGTCCCGCGGAAATCGGCGCATCGCCTCGGCGAGTGCTTGACTGTCCCCGTACAGTTCGAAATACTCTGCGCCAGAGCGCAATTCGAAGATAACAGCACCCTGTTCGCGGGCTAACTCGATCGCGGCGCGCAGGTCCCTCCGCCGTTCGTCATCGTCGTCGTGGGTGCCGGAACGGATGCGCAGCAATTCGGCATCATAGAATGACATGCCCGTCTGCTTGGCCAGATCCAACGCAATGTCGACGCGTTGGCGAGCCTCCGCGACTTGGCCGGCCGCCACCAGCAGCCGCGCGAGGACGGCGTCGTAGAAGGTGATCAGCGATTTCACCTCGAGGGCGCGCCATGCGTCGACGAACATGGTGATCATCCCGACGTGAGAGTGCAGCGTCGTCGGATCCGCCGCACCATTCGCCAGAGACGACATCGCATCGATGGTGGCCTGCTGCG
Organism: uncultured Actinomycetota bacterium; assembly: GCA_963801365.1. Taxonomy (GTDB): domain Bacteria; phylum Actinomycetota; class Actinomycetes; order Mycobacteriales; family Mycobacteriaceae; genus Mycobacterium. Next base: position 224,760 of record CAWDEZ010000002.1, read on the forward strand.
CGGCGGCGATCATCGTCCACGAATTGATGCCATGCCGCTCTGCATCTGCGCCTAGGGCGATCGCCACCTCTTTGGCGCGGTCCAGCTGGCCGGCTTCGATGCGGATCAGCACCTCCATCTGTCGCCCGTAAGCCTGGCTGAACGGGCCTTGGGGGAAATCCAGTGTTCGGCACCGCTGCTCAGTCCTCACCAACTCGGCTTCTGCACCCGCGAAGTCGCCGACCATGTAGCGGGCCAGCGCCAAGTGCGTATAAATCGATGCGGTGGCCTCATTGGGCATGTACCACACGGCTGCGGTCTCGCGCGCACCCTCTTCGCTGCGCGACAGCGACGCCGCTTCCAACTTGCTTAGCGCCGTGCCGAATTCGCCGCGGTACCAGGCCAACATCCCGTAGGCGGCATCGCTGAAGGGCTGATACCACTCTCGCTGTTCCGGGCTGAGGCGGGCGCGCAGCGCGTCGAGGTATCCGAGTAGCTGCTCTACCCGACGAAGATCTGCACGCAGCGCGTAATAGCCGAACAGCGCGACGAACGTCGCGATGGACTGGTCCTCTTGCAGGTCGCCTCCGGATAGCTGTGCGCATCGTTCGAAGTCGGCAGCTGCGTCGGCGCTGGACATGCCTTCCGCGGCGGATGCGAGAAAGCCGCGGCTCAACCTCAGCGAAACCTCTACTTGGTCCCGTTCGGGTCCATCCGGTGCCAGCACGATCTGCGAAATGCCTTGTGCCAGATAGGTCCGGGCTTCAACGAGAGCGCCTCGCTGCCGGGCAGCGGCCGACGCCCTCTCGTTGGATTTCGCCGCGTCGGCGTACCGCCCGGCGCGCTCGTAATGAGTGGCGACGACCGACCAATCGGGGTTGCCATCGGCCGCCGCGGCCACCAGAGCGTCGGCGACACGGCCATGGAGTTGGCGCCGCCGCGTTGGCGGCGGTAACTCGGCGGCGACTTCACGCAGGAGCTCATGGCGGAAGCGCCACCGGTCGTGGCCTGTCGGCTCGAGCACGCGGCCGCGGACCAGGTCGTCGATGATCTCATCGACGTCGTGATGCACCCTCGGGTCGACCACAGTCAGCAGCAGCCCGCGATCGACGGTCCTTCCGATCGCGGCGGCGGCCTCGACGACAAGACCGCCTTCGTCGCTGGATCGAAGCCGCGCAAACAGCGCTTCGTACAGGGTGTCGGGTACTTCGGCGCGTCCCGACGCGTCTCTCGGGTCTTGTTCGAGCCTCTCGACGACATGTTCGATGAAGAGCGGCACACCGTCGCAGCGACTGCGGACGGCGCCTTGAGCCTGCGCGTCCATGTCCGGGTACAGTGCGAGGATCAGCTCGTCCGCCTCCTGATCGGTCAGAGGCTTAAGCTCGAACGTCCGCACCCGGGGGCCGTTCGGCAGCGAAGATGCCTCGCGTCCGGTCATAACGATGAGAGAAGATCCCCGCTCCTCGTTCAGCAGCGCATTCACGATCGCAACGCTGTCCTCGTCAAACCAGTGCATGTCTTCAACTACCAATAGCGCTGGCCCGTGCTGCATGCAGGCCACGAGATAGCCATGGACCGCGGCCGTGATCTGGTCGAGGAGCTTGCGCCCTTCAGCGGGGACCGCGTGATAGCCGCTCTCTGGTGGAATGCCGAGGACCGGCGCCAACAGCGAGACCATGGTGGCCGCGTCCAACGACCGTTCGTTGATCTCTCGTTCGAGACGACGCAGCCGCTCGGGATTGTCGGATTCACGGGTGATACCGCAGCGGCGTTCGAGCAACCGGCGGATCGGATGCATTCCGACGCCGGTATGAAGCGGTGAGCCGTTCAAGATCATAATGACGGCATGGGATCGCTCCGCCATGTCCATGGCCGCCCTGGCCAGTCGGCTCTTGCCGATCCCTGCTTCACCCTGGAACGCCACTCCGGGAACGTCCAGTGTGCAGTTTCGTGCGCGGTCCCAGCTTTCTTTAAAGTACGCGATCTCCGATTGCCTGCCGACCAATGGCCTTAGGGGTGCGAGGCTCGCGTCCCGCTCGCCGACCACGCGATAGTGAACGACCGGCTCTGCCACCCCTTTGACGAGTCTCGGTTCGCGCGCCGCGAGCTCGAATTCGTTCTCGATGAGCTGTTCGATGGCGTGGGAGACGGCAACCGAACCGGGTTCGGCAAGGCCGCACACACGTGCGGCCAGGTTGGCGGCCACCCCGTAGACGTCGTCCTGCAGGGTGTCCAGGTAGGCGACACCGCGATGGACCCCGACGCGGACATCGATGTCGATGCCGAACCCGTTCCGTGCTCGCTCACTGAGTTTGGACACTCTTCTGGTGATGTCGAGACCCGCTTCGACGGCGCGCCGTGCATCATCCTCGTGGGCATGCGGATAGCCGAACGCCGCAAGCAGCCCGTCGCCCTTGATCGACATCAGGTGGCCGTCATAGCGCTCGACCGCTTCCCGGACCTCGTCGCGGTACCGGCCGACAACGGTGCGGTAGATCTCCGGGTCCACGCGCATCGACAAGGTCGTGGAATCCACCAGGTCCGCGAACATAATCGTCATCCGCCTGATCTCGCCGCTGCCGACGGGTGCCGCGAGCAATTCCTCGGCCTCGAAGTTTCCGCGGTCGACCGCCAAAACGCGATTCGCAAGCGCGTCAGCGGTCGCGCGGTCACCGCGGTTGATCGCGCGCACTGCGCCGTCGAGAAGTTCGTCGATCTTGCGCCGATGCATAGGAGTGACGGCCGACTCCAGTCGTGAGTTCCATTCCGCTGCCGCCGTAAGTTCTTCGTCCAGTGCCGGTGGAGCCGGCGGTGGTTCGGGCAACTGCGTGGGGGGCCGCGCCGACGGCAGGGCGGCCAGCGTGCCGGCGACGGCGAAGGCGGCATCAGGGCCTGGCTCGAAGTAGTCGATGATCTGTCGCCTCGCAAGGCTGGGCGGTAGCTCGCTTGACAGCTTTTCAATGGCGATGGGCAGCACCGGCTTATCCAGCGACGTTGCCCATTGCAACTCACGTCTGCACGTGACGGAGTCCAGCAAATGACCGGAGATAATGACCACGAACACGTCGCATTCGACGATGCGGCGGAGGATGCCGTCCCACCAGGCTTGGCCCCCGGGAACCGGCGAATCCATCCATGTCTGATAGCCGAGCGCACTGAGATGCCCGACAAGCTCGTTGACCTCTGGCTTGTTCTCGCGGGCGTACGAGACAAATAGTTTCCGCATGCACCCCCCCAGAACGTCGTGGCTGTTCCTAGCATGCACCGCCGCCTTGATATTGGACGGCGGAATTGTCCGGTTGCTGTCAGGGCAGGTAAAAACCTCGTAACCGGTAGAAACGGCTTCGGCCGAGCAGGGCGTTTGCTGCTTGTAAACCCGACATCACGGCCGACTCGATGCAGCCGGCGTTTATGCCGGAATCTGTCCAGTCACCCGCCAAGAACAGGTTCTCGTAGCCGCTTTCGTCCGGTCGCAGGCGGTACTTGTCCGTTCCGGGGATCGATTGAACGTAGCGGTCGGACGGATCGATGTTCACACTGACGTACTGTGTGGCAAGCGCCGACACACCGCGGCGCCCGTCGGCCCCCTTGAGCAAGTGCCAGTCGAACCCGTTCTCGCTGAACGCGTTTGGGAAGTACATCGCGAGGTGGCGATCGACGTAGTTCGCGGCCTCTGCGCGGACGCGCTGGTCGTAACGGCGGGCGTAATGAGCACCCTTCTCCGTCGTTGGCCACGGCGCGTCGAGGCTGCCGCAGAAATATGCGACGGTGCCCGGTCGGTCGTCATCGGGCCAGTCTTCGGCCCAGAGCGTCTGCGGCATCGACGCCCATGTCTCGAACGGACGCCTGTAGGCGCTGATCGTTACGCCCGGTTCGGGCCATCCGAGGGTGGGCTCGTCGGGATCCAGCCAGATCTGGAACGCCTGGGTGGCGACGGTCCGCATCTGTAGGGTCATGTCCCGCCACTCGGGTCGATCCTCGATCAACTCACGGGCGACGACGTCAACCATGCCCAACGACACCGCAAGCACCACGTGGTCGAAGTCGACACCGCGGCGCATGACATGGATATCGGCGGCATCGGCGACGGCCCAATAGGTTTCGAGCGAGTCCCAGTCGGCTGCAGCGCCGGCGAGTTGATCAGCCAGTGGAGTTGCAGGGAAGACGGGCAGGCCGCGAACGGTGGTTAGGGGCTCGTAGTGGTCGACACCCTCGGCGAGCCTCACCTGCTGTGCCATGGTGATCGCATCGATGCCCCGATGACTGTCATCGATGTGCAGCGCGTCGACGCGGTGGAAGAACTCGAACTCGACGCCGCGCCGCCGCAATGCCTGATACAGCGGGGCGATGACGATGTCGCCCATCCCCGCCGTCATCTTCCAGAAGATGGCACCCTTGTACTCGAACAGCACGAGACCGATCAAGAACAGCATCAGGCCGGCGCCGAATGCCGGCCGTTCGGGGTCGGCGTCCTCGTACCCGAAAACCAGGTCATACAGGCCGCGCACCAACGGGAAACCGGGGACGTCCCGATGACCGCCGTGGCGGACAATCCACTGGCCGAAGTCCTCGTCGTTGATGGCCCGCATGCCCCGCGGGTCCGTCACGATGTTGTCGGCGAAGATGCCGCGGATCGCCGCGGTGACAAACGAGATCAGCAACCATGATCGCTTCTCGGTCGGATCGCGTTCGTAGTCGAGGGTGACGCGAACGGCTTCGAGCGCCGCATCGAGGTACTCGGTCGGCTTGCGTTGCGCCGCTTCGGGTTCGGCCATGGAAAGCAGCGCGGCGATCAACGCCCGTTGCACCACCTCCATCGTTGGCGAGGGACGCGCCGGGGGTTTGTCGGGCGAGGCGGTCATCAACAGCCCGGTGGGGCTCGACTCTCGCTGCGAGTCGGCGAAGTCGACGATCAGTTGGATGGCCCGCTCGACGAACGCGATCACGCTCATTTCGCGTCCGGTGCTTCGCGGGTCGCCTGGAAGCATCTCGTTGCGGGTGAACGTGCCAAGCCAGGTGACCCAGTCGGTGCCCCACCGCTCCGACAACCCGAGGTTGTCCGCCGGAATCATCGCCTGGTCCCAGGTCTTGACCGGCGCGGACGGGTCGGTGCTGGCGCGGTCGAGTTCCGCGTAGCACTCGCGCAGCAACGCAAACGCGTTCTCGTAACAACCCAGCCAGATGTGGAGGCCGTGTTCTTCGATCCGCCCATTCTCGCCACGGCTGGAGGCACCCTTGCCGCCCAGTCGCCACCCGCGTTGATAGACGGTGATCGACTCGAAGCGATCGCGCCAACCTGATTCGCTTAGTCGCCAGGCGGCGCTGAGCCCTGCCAGGCCGCCACCGAGAATGGCGACCTTTCCGCCCGGCCGTATCATCCGACCGACGCCTTTGCCGGCGACTTACAACTCAATGAAGACGGCCACCGTCTCGCCGTTGGGCTGGCCCAGCACGGGCTTAACGGTGACCTCGCCGGTGTACATCCCACCAGGAAGATCGGCGGTGTCCACAGTGAACCGGAACTCTTTGGCCTCCGGAGGCAACGTGCCAGGCGGGTATGTGGTCTGGTCCGTGCCCTTCGGCGAAACGAACGTGACTTTGCTGTCTGAAATGAAGTCGACGGTGCCCGCGCGGGCCAATTTCTTGTTCGTGTTGAACGACAACACCCGCGTGATCGTCGTGCCAGGCACTGCATCAGGTGCGGGATCAGAAACCGGAAAAGGATCGGAATCCACGTAGCGTGGTGCGGTCGGTGCGCCTGGACCAGCCAAGGCGTTCTCTGCCAACTCCATCACGCCCAATGCCGTGATGTCCATCAGCTTCGTCGCCGTTTTCACCCACGCGTCGGCGGTGAATTGGTGCTTGGAAATCGCCGGGGCCGCATCTTTGGCGACTTCGCCGGACTGCGCGATCATCCGTCGAATCGTGGCGGCGAATAGTCCGACGTAAGTCCTTGCGTCAGTCATTGGTGCTTCTTCTTCGGTGGGGGCTTCGGGGGCTTTTTCTTGGCGACCGCTTTCTTGACTACCACTTTCTGCGGCTTCGGTGACGGAACGCCCTGGGTTGCTGCCCTATGCAGCTTGGTGTGACTCTGTGTGAGATCGGTGGCTGCCGCAGCGTTTGCCGCTGCCACGTCGGTGGGCAAGAGCTCCCCGTCAACCCAGCGTTGCACGAAGTCGCCGGTCTTGGTGGCCCTGACCTTGATTGTCTTGTTCACAATGTCGACGACTTTGTCGACAAGTGCTACGCGATCTTGTTCTCTGATGTTCGGGATGGGCGGCACCTTTGGGGACAGGTCGGGGGTGGTAGCCGTAGCCCATCCCGAGACAACGAAGGGTACCGATTTCGGTGGTGGGCTCTTGGCGCAGTCAAGAATCAGGTTCTCGCCCGCCGTCGACCACCCCATGGAATACGCGTACATGGCGAGCGCGGCGACACCCAATCCCTGAATCCGGGCCACCTTCCTCGTCCGTATTCGCACGCCGGTCTGAGGCGGTCCCGCGGTCAAGGGCGTCACCCAGATATACCCGCTGTCGGCGCACACGAAGTCGTCGTGTTGGGTGCCGTTGGTGTCGGTGTCGAGATCGTAGTTGACCACGATGCCGCCGCCGACCTCGTGGTTTCGATAGATCAAGGGTGTCGTCAGCGTGACATTCATAAGGCCGGTCTTGACGCTCACCTTTTCGTAGATGCGGGTCCACCCGGCGGGGTTCGGAGGATTGCTTACCACTGTGACGCTGTCCCAATACTTGCTGCAGCGTGCCCAGTTTTGCGGATCGATGATCGCTCGGACGTCTGATAGGTCTAGATCCGGATCTTCATAGGGCGTGTCGAGTTGCGTGCAGAATTCGTCACCGAGTGCACGGATCTTCCCTCGTGCGGGTGGACTGAGCCGGGACTCCTCGTCGGTCACCAAACCGTTCTGTGCCGCCTTCGCCATGAACGCACGCCATCCGCTGTGGGATGGTCGTTCGTCAGAGACCAGTTCGGCGAATGTTCGATCTGGGTTCATGTATGGGCGGCCAGCGTCCAGCACCCTGGTGAGAGCGTCGAAATCTAGGCCAGCGCTTGGGCCCCCGTCGTTCTCCACGACGTTGAAGAGTTCGGCGAGCACGGTTGCGGAGTATCGCGCTTTGGCCTGCTGCGGAATCGGCCACTCGGGATCCTGCTCCGTAATGCCCAGCCGGTTGACCGCAGCCTCGTAGTCGGGCAACGGCGATGAGTCGCCGCCAGAGGCGCTCTGCAGGAATCTTTCGACTTGGGAGTACCAGCCCTGCTGGTATCCCGCAGTACCTGGGAGCAGACGCTCGACCGTTGCCTCGACACGGGGATTGTCTATGTTCTCACCGGCGATCTGATCGATCTTGCCGAACATGACCAAGATATCCGCGATCTCGGGCATCACGTCCCCCTCGCCCCTATAATTTTGCGCACTCAGCATAACGAGCAGCTGCTGCGGATGCGGAGAAAATGCGAGGGGGCACGATGGCAGGTCCGGGGGATGCCGACGACGGCAGCATCGCCGACCTCCCTTGGGCGTCGGTGTTCGATCCGGACCACAATGCTCGTACCCTCAATGCGGTCCAGGCGCGCGGATTTCGCGCCGCGACCGCAGTCATCGAGCGCTTGGTAAACCTCGTCGGCCTCGATGATGTGGCCACCGGGGACCCATCGCCCTCGACCGCGGAGCAGGTGAACGGCTCACTGATGTCACCACCCGTGGAGAGTGCCGTCGCGGCGTGGCAGTCGTTGCTGACGCGGTTGGTGGAGTCACTCGGTGGTGGCGGTACGCTGACGAGCGGTGCGGTGAAACTTGATCTGCGGCAGCAGAACTCACGTGAAATCGTCTACCTCGAGACTTCGCCCAAAGGGGTGGCATCGACGGAGATTTGGCTACACAACGGCGGCCCGGGCGACCTGGGGGAGATTTCGCTGCGTTGTAGCGATCTGCTATCCCACGACGGTGGTCTGGTGACGTCCGCCGCCGTTTGGGTGAACCCTGAGACGGTCGCGATGCCTGACCGCTGCAGCCGCGGCGTCACCGTACACATCGAGGTGGCCGAGGATGTCGGGCCCGGCCGTTATCGTGGCACGCTGCTCGCCGACGGTCACCCGGACGTCTGGCTGCCGGTTCAGCTCACTGTGTTGCCGGAAAACACGTGACAAGCACACATGTTGAGCCAGAACTGATTTCGGTCGTCGAGGACCGCCTGCGACAGGTGGGTAGAGTCGTGCGACGCTCCATGCTCGACGCAGTACCCGACGGCGAGCCCGTCCAGTGGTTGTACGGACCGATGCGCGAGTACCCATCGCGGGAAGGTAAGGCGCTTCGACCCGCTCTGTGTTTGTCGGCCGGGCGCGCGTTCGGAGCGAACGGAGATGACCTTTTAGGTATCGCAGTGGCGATCGAATTGCTGCACAACGCTTTTCTCGTCCACGACGATCTGGCTGATGGCAGCGAGATGCGACGTGGCCGACCTACGCTTGCAGCCTCATACGGTATGGCGGCGGCCCTCAACGCCGGGGATGCCCTTGCTGTTGTCGCGGGGCAAGTTCTGCGGCGGGCGACACGGCGGCTAGACCGGGATCTGGCCGATCTGATCTGGGGCGAGTTCGACACAATGGCACTTCGCACGCTGGAGGGCCAAGCGACCGAAGTCGGTTGGCAGATAGATGAAGTCGAAGAGTTGCGGCCTGAGGATTACCTCGACCTGATCATGCACAAGACATGTTGGTACACCACCATCCATCCGCTGCGGGTAGGGGCGATCGTGGGCTCGGGCGGTACGGCGGAATTGACGCCCCTGGTGCGGTTCGGTTTTCACTTCGGCGCGGCGTTTCAGATTCGGGACGATCTCCTGAATCTCGTTGGGGATGAAAAGATGTACGGCAAGGAGATCCTGGGCGACCTGTACGAAGGCAAGCGGACGCTGCCGGTCGTGCACCTATTGTCGGCGGCGCAGGGCGCCGACCGTGCGTTGGTTCACGACTATCTGCGCCGAAGCCGAGCCGAGCGCTCGCCTGAACTCGTTCAGACCGTCAGGAATCTCATGGACGACTACGGCAGCATCGCATTCACGAGCGATTTCGCCGAAGGCATCCTTCTCGTCGCACGGGAATACTTCGAGCAGGCATTCGCCGATGCCCGACCGGGGCCGGACCTCGAGTTCCTCCGGTCGCTTGTGCCGTATGTCTGGGCGCGGTGGCGCTGACTACAGCCGGCCTGCCACGAAGTCGGCAGCCTGGTTCGCCATGCCCGCGTTGATATACGCGTTGGCGAGATGGGCGGGCCAGTTGTCTTGCCAGGTGTTGGGATCGGCAGGGTTGCAGATTGGATCGGCGCCGTGACACAACTCGATGGTCCGCTCCCGGTACAGCGGGCTGAAGTTCGTGATCGGCCCCACCCATGCCACTCCGTTGCCGAACAAAGCGATCGCGGCGATATGCGTGTCGGCACCCGCGGGCAGCGGGTTTTTGAAACCCATTACATCGAAGGGAACTGCGAGCACCACGTCGGTGACCGCGGCGCCGAGCGAATAGCCGCCGAGCACCAGCCTGGTGTCAGGGCAGTTGTTCACCATGAACTGGATGTGCTGGCTCATGTCGTTGGCGCCGATGTCTACTTCGGAATCGGCTGGATAATTCACCGCATAGACACCGATGCTCTTGCCGCCGACCTTGGAGCGCAGCGAGTTGATGAAGGCATTGCCAAGAAGGCCTGTACCGGGTGATTCCAGCCTGCCGCGGGCGAATACCACTTCTACGTTCGGGCACCCGGCGGCCGCGGCTTGCGGTATCGATGCGGGTGTGCCGGAAGGCAGTGCGGCTGGCAAGACGCCCAGCGCGGCTGCTGTCATGACGGCCGCAACGACGACACCGAACCATTGACGTGGATGTAGATCGCTCACGCTGCGATGGTAGCGACAACACCGGCGCCGTTCGCGGCTTGGGTGAACGGTTCAGACGATCCCTGCCACGAAACTTGCGGCCTCACCGGCTAGACCGGCGGTGACGTAATCGTTATGAGCGAACGGGTTTCGGCCGGAAGAACAGACGGGATCACCGTCCTTGCAGAGATCGATGGCCTTGCTGGCAAATAGCGGGCTGGCAGCCGAGACCGGCTTTCCGAACTTGGTGGACGGATTACCGAACACTGCGACCGCTGCCACGTTGTCGGCGGCCGCGGGTGACAACGGCGTACCGAGGTTGGTTCCCAGGACCGGAACATCGGCCAGGAAGTCCACTACCGCCGCCCCCTGGGAGTATCCGCCGAGGACGAGCTTGGTGGCAGGGCACGATTTCGACATAGCGGCTACCCGGGCACCGGCGTCGGCTGCGCCGTCACCGGAGGCCAGAAAGTCATAGCTTGCCGGGTAGTTGACCGCGTACGCGGTGACAGTGCGGCCGCCGACCTCGTCGCGCAGGGAGTCCACGAACGCTTGACCGACCTGTCCGAGGCCCGCAGTGTCATGTGTGCCGCGGGCGAATATCACCTCGATGTCAGGACACGGCGCCGCGATCGCAGGGGACACAACCGCCGACTGAACCGCCAGGACACTGGCCGCGACCAACGGGGCGGCAAAGATGCTTCGTAGGGTCACGCCGATCATCCTCACATACAAAGGTCGACGATAAGCGAACTGGCGCGGTTATCGCGGTGCGGTCGCAACCGCGGGGGCTTGCTCGTCAGGCACCGCGGCCCGGTCGGCGTCCGGCCAGCTGGCTTCCGCGACGACGTCCACGGGCCTGGCGTTGTCCGTGCCGGCCAACGCCAGGCCCAGCAACACGACCGCGCCGCCGACAGTCTGCGGCCACCTGATCGCCTCATCCACCAGCGCCCACGCGGCCACGACGGCGCACAACACCTCACCCAGCCCCAGCAGCGAGGCATATCCGGGCCGCAGCCTCGCTACGCCGCCGATGCCCAGCGTGTACGCGATCGCGGTGCTGATGACACCCAGCGCGACGACGGGCACGACGAACGACATCGGGTGGCCCGCGATGACGGTGTCGCGGGTGGTGAACGTCAGCGGTAGCACGCCTGCCAGGCCCAACGCCGCCACGGCCGCCGCCCCGACGATCAGCCCGCCGGCTGCCAACGTCACCGAGTTCAGCCCGCTACCGTCCGCGGTCACCCGGTCGGAGAGCAGAAAGTAGCAGGCCGCGCAAACCGCCGCGCTGAACGCCCATGCCACCCCGACTGAGTCGATGCGCGCGCCGGAGAAGACGTCAAGCACCACAACCGTGCCGGCCAGTGCCAGAGCAGCCCCGGCGAGTGTCCGGATGCCGGGCCGGCGCCGAGTGGTCACCCACAGCCAGCCGACCACGAGCATCGGCGCCTGATACTCCAGTAGCAGCGCCACGCCCACCGACAGATGCGAGACGGCGTTGTAGTAGCACAGCTGTGCCCCGGCGATCGGTATCACGCCGTAGAGGACGACGGTCTTGCGGTGCTGGACGGCTTCGCGTAACCAGTCCCGGTGCAGCAGCGTGGCGAACAGCACCATCACCAGCGCACCGCCCGCCAACCTGACGGTGACCGCCGCATTCGGCGTCCAACCGGCAGCCATCAGGGCCTTCGCCAGCGGTCCTGACACGCCGAACGTCATCGCCGACCCGACCGCGAACACGATGCCGAGCCGGAAGGCGGACTTCGTGCTCATGGCAGCCCTCCACGTCGGTAATGAGTAAAATCTATTTTGGTGATGACGCTACAAGCCGCCGAGATCAGGAGTCAAATGCTTTTCAGTCATGACACCGAGCTCACCCTCCGGGCGGCACGTGCGCTGATCAACAGCGACCGCGCTGACGGCGAACAGCTGGGCGACCAGGCGGCGCTCGATGCCTATCTGAATTCGTACGGGTGGACGGGCCGCCGCGATCACGACGCCGCCGAGCTTGCGGCGGTGCACGTGCTGCGCGCGCGGCTGGGCCGCATTTGGGAATGTGCCGATGACGAAGAGCGAGTGGTGGAGCAGGTGAATGCACTGCTGGCCGACACTCACGCGGCGCCCTGGTTGACGCGGCACCCGGAGATGCCCGAGTGGCATCTGCATCTCGCGTCGGTGCGTGACCCACTGGCGCAGCGGATGGGTGCCGAGATGGCGATGGCGATGGCCGATCTGATCCGGGCGGGCGAGCTGCGTCGGCTCAAGATCTGCGCTGCGGCGGACTGTGATGCGGTCGTGATAGACCTGTCGCGCAACCGGTCGCGGATCTTCTGTGACACCGGCAACTGCGGCAACCGGCAGCACGTGGCGGCGTACCGCGAACGGCACCGATGAGCGCTTGCGCGAAGAGGAGAAGGCCGCGATGAGCGCTTGCGCGAAGAGGAGAAGGCGCCGATGAGGGCCTGAGCGAATTTGCGTCGGCAGCTGTGCGCGGGTGGAGTTAGGTTAGAGCCGGGGGAATTCAGGTGGGGCGGGAACCGACGACTCGGCTAGCGGTAAGTGGACACCGATTTCTGTTGCGGCGCATGGAACATGCACTGCTGCGCAGGGATGTCCGGATGATCGACGAACCGATGCGTGCACAGGCGCGGTCGATGCTAAGCGGATGCGCGCTTGCGGTCATCGCGATGGCAGGCTGCGCGATCGTGGCGTTCGTGCGGCCCGAGGATGCACTCGGCGACGCGCCGATCATGATGGTCAAGGAGTCCGGTGCGCTCTACGTCCGCGTCGGTGACACCTTGCACCCGGTGTTGAATCTGGCGTCAGCACGCCTGATCGCCGGAACCGCCGCGAAGCCGCGGGTGATCGGGGAATCCGAACTCCGCAAGGCCAACCGCGGTGCGGCGCTGGGAATTCCGGGTGCACCGGCTGTGTTGCCCGCGCCGTTGCCGCCCGACGAGTCGCCATGGACGGTGTGCGACGACAGGAAAGGCACGACCGTAATCGTCGGGGCGCTGGCCAACGGCGCGGCCGCGCAGCCATTGGACGGTGAGCGGACGATGCTGGTTCGATCCCGTTCGGACGCTGCGCCGTATCTGCTGTACGCTGGTCGGCGCGCGCGGGTGAGCCTCGCCGAACCGGCGGTGGTGAAAGCCTTGCGGTTAGACGGCATCGAACCGTTAGAGGTGTCGTCGTCGGTGCTGGACGCGATTCCCGAGGCCCCGCCGATCACCGCGCCGCTCATTCCCGCCGCGGGGCAGCGCGGACCAGTGACTTTGGGCGGCATGCCGGTGGGCACGGTGGTGCGGGTGGATCGTGCCGACGCCGACGAGTTGTATGTCGTGCTCGCCGAGGGCGCGCAACGAGTCGGGCAGGTCGCCGCTGACGTCGTGCGGTTCAGCGACTCGCAAGGCTCCCGTGACATCGTGACCGTCGCCGCCGACGCAATCGGTGCCACGCCGCCCGCCGAGAAGCTGCCTCTCTCAACGTTTCCCGACGCGGCAGCGGCGCCGGCCCGCGACAACGTCGTTTGCGCGCAGTGGCTGGCGGACAACTCGGGGGAGGGCCGCAGCAGAGTGTTGGTGGCCTCTGCCGTCCCGCTCGTCGCTGGGCAGGCACCCGTGGTTCTGGCGCAGGCCGACGGCATCGGTCCGAACGCCGACGCCGTACTGATCCCGCCGGGACGGTGTGTCTACGTCGAGTCCACACACCGCTACCTGGTCGCCGACACCGGCGTGCGGTTTGGCGTGCGTGACGCGGAAACAGCTGGCGCCCTTGGCCTTCCGCAGCTCGCGGTGCCAGCTCCGTGGCCGATCCTCAAGTTGCTGGCCGACGGACCCGAACTGAGCCGCGCCGCCGCTCTAGTTGCGCATGACGGGCTGGCTGCCGATCCCGGAGCTGTCGCGTTGCCCGGCGCCGGCACTGCGCCGGCGCCGGGCTAACCGGTTCACCGGGGCGATCAACGCGATGGCCGCGGCCAGAAATGCCGCGCATCCGGCAACCCCGGTGAACGCCGCAGACCGGCCGGACGGTCCTGGCGATGACGGCGGTGCGGGTGGTGCCAGCGGCCGCTGTGACCACTTCGGAGGAGCGCTCGGTCGGCCGTCACTGACGGCGGCGAGCGGGTCGACGACCCCGTTGCCCAGGTACGGGTTCCATCCCCCGGGTGGCCGGTGCGCGGTGGCCTCGATTCGTTGCATGACCTGCCGCGCCGAAAGGTCGGGAAACCGCGCCCGGACCAACGCCGCGAGCCCGCTTACGATCGGTGCGGCGTAGCTGGTGCCCGCGATGGCGGAGCCACTGGAGCTCCGATATGTGTTGGCCACACCGGTGTGGCCGGGGTTCAGTGACACCACCGCCTCGCCGGGAGCCGCGACATCCACCCACGGCCCGGCCAGACTGAATGACGACGGGGACCCGTCGCCGCCGACTGATCCGACGGTGAGGACGTAGTCGTCGTACCAGCCGGGGCTGACAACGATCTGCGCTGTCTCCCAGTCTGGTTCGTTCGGACGCGCGGGAGCAGGCGGCGGATTCTGTTGCGCGCAGTTTCCTCCGGGGCCGACATTGCCTGCGGCGACGACGACCACCGCGTCCCTCACGTCGACGGCGTACGCGACGGCGGCGCCCAGCGCCCGGTCTTGCAGCGCCGTACCGGCCGTGCAGGCCACGGCCGAGATGTTGATCACCGTCGCTCCCATGTCGGCGGCGGTGCGCACCGCCATTGCAAGCGTGTCCACGTCGCCGACGCCGTAGATGCGGCCGCCCACGGGACCGTACTTGACGCTGGATTGCCGGATCGTGATCAGCGACACGCCGGGTGCGATGCCGGCGAAGCCGTCGGAATCTGCTGTGGCTGCGATGATTCCGGCGACGAGAGTGCCGTGTGCGTCGCAATCCTCGCGGCCGTCACTGGTGGACACGTAATCGCCGCCGGGGATCAACCGCGGCAGCCGCGGATGTGTGGCCACACCCGTGTCGATCACCGCGACCTTCTGGCCCGCGCCAGTTGTCAGCGCCCACAACGGCGGCAGGTCGAATGGTGTGAGCTGAGTTGTCGCCGGGTTCAGATCGCGGTCGAACGTCGCTGTGGTGCAGTCCGACTGCTTTTCTGTGGACGTCGGCGGTTTCGGGGGGGCCACCGGGGGAAGTTGGGAGTCGTCGATGGCGGGCGGCCGCACTGCGGACGCGACCGGAAAATGTGTAAGCCCGGCCAGAACCACGGCAATGGCCGCAATCGTGATGAGCCGCACGGCGGTGTTCATGACAGGTTCAGACCGCGCACGACGGTGAACACGCCGCACACCCAGCACGCCAGCGGAACGATGCAGGCAAGCGCGGCGTATTCGGTAAGTTCGATTAAGCGGCGTTTGATCGGTGAGGTACTCGGTGGCCGCGATGCCGATGACAATCCAATCGTGGCCGCCGCGGCGACGACGGCCACCAGGCTGATCCAGTGCTGGTGCTGCGGCCAGGCATGGGTCACGTGGAAGAACACGGGGCCGAAACAGGCTGTGCCACTGGCAATCAATGCGGCAGACTGCACGAGGTCCACGTGCATGCCGGCTCGTAGCACGAGCACCACGCCGATGAGCGTCGCATAGCCGGAGCAGCTGAGTGGTCCGGCGTACGCGGCGATACCGGCACCGAACGCGGCTGTGGTGCTGAGCCCGCAGATCAGCCCAGTGATGATCGCGTGGACATGACGAGCCCGGCCTGCGATGTCTTGAAGCACGCTGTCATTGCGAGCCGATGCTGCGGGCAGACGCGGAACCGGCAGACGCCCGGCCCATATCGCCAATCGTGCCGTCGCCATCAGCAATCCGGCTGCCACCGCGGCGAGCACGGCACCCATCGCCGCCACGTGGACTGGCAAAAAGACACGCAGGCATGCCGCGGCGGCCACCAACAAGCCACATGATGCCGTCGCGCTGAAAACGGTGATTCCACTGGCGGTATAGCGCATGACGAGAACAGAAACGGTGGCACCGACTGCACCGGCGAGCATGAGTTTCGGTGCTGCCGCGGCTCCCGGGACGGCCCGGTAAGCGGCCACCGCCGCCCATGCCATCGCACTGATGCCCAGCGTCACCGCGGTGAGAGTCTCTTGATACGCACGGGCATACGCCACCGCGGCGATCAGCGCGACGGTGGCCAGGGCCGCGGCGATCACCGGCGATTCGAGCGATTCCGCTTGTAGCAGAGCGAATCCGGTGAGCCCGGTGCAGTACAGCGTGACCGTCGCGACCACCACCTGAGTCGCCGCCGGCGTCCAGCGTGGCATGGCGCCCAACGACGACGAGATCTCGGCGATCGGATCATCGGTGGGCGGTGCGGGAAGGGCAGCGCCGACGCGGCTCAGCAGCAGTACGTCACCGTCACGAACATCGTTGTCCCTCAGCGAGCTTCGCGACGAAATGGGACACCCCTCGAGGCGCGACAACTGCCAGTCCGTCGGGACCTCCTGCCATCCATCCGGACTGGATGTCGCGACGCGGTGAACAATTGACGGAATCATCATTGCCACAGAGACATCCGCCGGCAAGACGAAATCCATGGTGGTCGATTCGAAGTGCACGCCCACTCGGCATGCGTCAGACACGACGGTCCCCGACATTGCATTCCCCCTCTGGCCTCCGCCCCAATATCGGCACGGTAATTGAGCCGGCCGCGGTCGGTATCCCGGCTTGTGGACAACGCCCGCGCCTGTGGATAGCCGGTTGCGGTCTGGTCGCCGCCGCAGCACCGTCACCGCATGGCGGACTGGCGGCCGGGCTCGCGGATCGCGGCACCGGCCATTCCCGACAGCGAGGTCGTCGTCGAAGCGCCCGGCGATGCTCCGCGGCCACTGCCCGCAAACCCCGTCACCCGGATACTGCCCGTCGTGATGCTCGTCGCGATGGCGGGGACGATGGTGCTTTTCGTCAGCTCCGGCTCGGCCGCGGCGCGTAATCCAGCGTCTCTGTTGTTTCCTGCGATGACGTTGGTGTCGTCGATAGGAATGATCGCGCAGGGCCGCGGAGCGGCCACCCGCACGGCGGACGTGGACGAGGACCGCAAGGACTACCTGAGGTATCTCGATCGGCTGCGGGGCGAGGTGACCGAAAATGCCTGCCGCCAGCGTGGATCACTGCTGTGGCAGCATCCCGATCCCCGCGCACTGTGGACGCTGGCGGGCACGCCCCGGATGTGGGAGCGCGGCAGAACCGACTCGGACTTCTGCTATGTGCGTATCGGCGTGGGGTGCCAGTGCTCGGCGGCACCGCTTACCGCACCGGATCTCGGGCCCATCGATCAGCTCGAGCCGGTCGGCGCAATGGCTGTGCGCGATTTCGTTCGTGCGCACTCGGTGGTCGCAGAGGTTCCGATCGCGTTGGCGCTGAACCGTTTCGCGGCGGTGGCGGTTGACGGCGAAACCCGATGCGTGCGTGACCTGATGCGCGCGATGCTGTGCCAGCTCACCGCCTTCCATGGCCCTCAGCTGCTGGCGATTGTCGCCGTCGTGGGCCGCGCGGAGGGCCGAGAGTGGGATTGGCTGAAGTGGCTGCCGCATCACCAGCATCCGACTCTTTCGGACGCCGCCGGACCTGCGCGTTTGCAGTACCGCGGCGTTGCGGAAGCGCTGCCCGCTCTCGGTTCGGCGGCGCACACCGTCGTGGTGGTCGACGGAGGCGACATGTCCGGCGCTGAGCGTCTGGCCGGACGCCACGACGTCACGGTCCTCGAGCACGGCCCAGGCTGGCGGGTCGAGGCGTCACGAAGCCTGCGACTCGAGATCTCTGTCGGGGAACTGGCTGTGGTCGGGGACGTGCGTGAGGTGTTCGCGCGGCCGGACGCGATGACAGTCTTTCACGCCGAGCTGTGCGCGCGTCGGCTCGCGCCGTATCGGCCGGTGGCGGAACATCGGGGGCTGTCGACGCCCGGCGACGATTGGCCGCAGCTGACCGGCGTCGGTGATCCCGGGTCGATCCAGCCGGATATCGTCTGGCGACAGCGGGAGCCGCAGCACAGACTTCGCGCGGCGATCGGCGTTGCGCCAGACGGATCGCGCGTCGAGCTCGATCTCAAGGAAGCCGCCGAGGGCGGCATGGGTCCGCATGGATTGTGCGTCGGTTCGACGGGTTCGGGTAAGAGTGAGTTCTTGCGAACCCTGACGCTCGGTCTGATCGCCACGCATCCTCCGGAGTCGCTGAACCTTGTTCTCGTCGACTTCAAAGGCGGCGCAACCTTTTTGGGACTAGACCGCGCCCGCCACGTATCGGCGGTGATCACGAACCTGTCCGAGGAGGCGCACCTGGTGGCGCGGATGAAGGACGCGCTGGCCGGTGAGATGAATCGGCGACAGTCGATGTTGCGAGTGGCAGGTGGATTCGCGAGCGTGGCCGACTACGAGCGGGCGCGGGCGGCAGGCGAGGCGCTCACGCCGCTGCCCACGCTGATGGTGATCGTCGACGAATTCTCCGAACTGCTCAGCCAGCAACCCGACTTCGCCGAGATGTTCGTCGCGATCGGTCGGCTGGGCCGGTCGCTGCGGATGCACCTGCTGCTGGCCACCCAGCGGCTCGACGAGGGCAGGCTGCGCGGTTTGGAATCTCACCTGTCCTATCGTGTGTGCCTGAAGACGTTCTCGGCCAACGAATCCCGCGCCGTGATTGGAATCCCGGACGCGTTCCATCTGCCCGGCACGCCGGGCGCGGCATTCTTGAAGGTCGGATCCGACGAGCCGGTGGCGTTTCAAACCGCATACGTGTCGGGTCCGTGCACCATCCCGACGCCGTCACGGCGCCCAACTGCACCGGGTGTGCAATTGTTCACGGCCGCGCCGATCGGAATTACGGTCGAGCTGGAGCGTCCGGGGAAGCAAGCCGAGACCGGCCGGACGGTGCTTGACACCGTGCTCGACCGACTGGCTGGGCACGGCACACCGGCGCATCGGGTGTGGCTACCACCACTGGCCACGTCGCCGACGCTTGACGAGTTGCTCACCACCGACCGGGAAGCGCTGGCCGTCCCGATCGGGCTCGTCGACCGGCCGTTCGAGCAGCGGCGCGATCCGCTTGTGGTGGAATTGGACGGAGCGGCAGGCAATGTCGCTATCGTGGGAGCTCCGCAGTCAGGTAAGTCGACCGCCGTGCGGACATTGATCACGGCGTTGGCCGCCAGCCACGGGCCTGACCAGGTGCAGATGTATTGCATGGACTTCGGCGGCGGCGCGTTGGCTGCGCTCAGCGCGCTTCCGCATGTCGGCGCGGTGGCCGGACGGGCCGACTCGGATCTTGTGCGGCGGACCATTGCTGAGTTGACGGCTCTGTTGCGTGCGCGTGAGGCGGGGTTTCGCCGGCACGGCATCGATTCGATGGCCGATTACCGGTGCCGTCGAGCGGCTGGCGATCCGCGCATCGAGGACGACCCGTTCGGCGACGTGTTTCTGATCGTCGACGGGTGGGCAAGCCTGCGAGAGGATTTCGACATGATGGAGCCACCGATCACTGCGCTTGCGATGCGGGGCCTGTCGTACGGAGTTCACGTGGTTCTGACCGCGTCGCGATGGGCGGAGATCCGGCCCGCATTGAAGGACCAGATCGGCACCCGTATCGAGTTGCGGCTCGCTGATGCCGGCGATTCGGAGTTGAATCGCAGGGCAGCTCGATATGTTCCATGCCGCCCCGGCCACGGGATCACCCGAGACGGCATGCACATGCTGATCGGGCTACCACGGCTCGACGGCAAGCACGACAGCGCAGGGCTTCCCGGCGCGATCGCCGACGTGGCAGCGACGATCCGCGCTCGATTCGGTGACCGTGAAGCACGAAGCGTGCGCTTGCTGCCGCATCATGTCGACCACGCCACGCTGATCGACGAAAACAGCGAGATCACCCTGGGGGTTGACGAGGACGAACTTTCTTTTGTCACTGTAGATTTGGCTGACCGGCAACATGTCCTGATCCTCGGCGACGGCGAATGCGGCAAGACGGCGGCGCTCCGGCTGATCTGCATGGAAGTCGTTCGGACACATAGTCCGGACCTTGCGCAGCTGATGATCGTCGACTACCGGCGCACGCTGCTGGGCGTAGTTGAGTCCGACCATCTTGCCGGCTACGCGGTGAACGAAGCTGTCCTGTCGGCTGCGCTTCCGACGCTGCTGGAACGACTCCGGGCACGCATCCCCGGACCCGAAGTCGACCAGCGACAACTGCGGACGCGGTCATGGTGGTCGGGTCCCGATCTGTACCTGATCGTCGACGACTACGACCTCGTCGCCGCCGGCACCGCTAACCCGTTGGCGCCGATCGTCGAACTGCTGCCCTACGCAAAGGATCTCGGGTTGCACATGGTGATTGCCCGCCGCTCCGGAGGCGCCGGTCGGGCTCTGTTCGAACCACTGTTGGCGCGACTGCGTGAGCTGGGCTGCATCGGGTTGATGATGAGCGCCAGCCCGGATGAAGGTGTGCTGCTCGGCGCCACGCGTCCAGGTCCGCTGCCGCCGGGGCGCGCGCGTCTGATCACCCGATCCGGCGAGCGCGTCGTTCAGCTGGCATGGACCCCACCCTGCCCGTGACCGCTGTAGTCGTCGGCCCATGCGCGGTGCGGGCATTGCGCGGCCCGGCAGGCCGTTTGGACCTGGCAGCCGCCGCGCTGGCCGGAGTCGACGACGAGTTCGTGTTGGTCGATGAGCAGCCGGTCGCCGTCGCGGGCCTGTGGCGCGAGGTGTTCACCCCCATGCTCGACGATGATGCAGCCTTGCTGGTATGCCCGTCGTGGTGGTCGGATTATCGGATCGCGACCGTGAGGGATGCCGCGCACAGAATGGTCCCGGAAGTTGCCATCACGCGCCGGTCGGCGATGCTCGCATCGGCCGTTCCGAACCAGCCTGCGGTCGTCGTCGAGATCACCGAATCATTTGTGGCGCTGAGCCGGCCGGCCGACGATCAACCGGCCGAGGTGGTGTCGAGAGAGAGCAGCCCGAAGCGTGTCGCCGAAGAAGTGGCGCGTTTGCTGGCGTCCATCGGCGGCGGTGGTGGTGTAGTTGTTGACCGCGCCGACGGGGTCCCAGGGGCGACAGACTTGGCAGCGCTGATCGCCGATCGTTTGCGGACGGATCAGATCGCAGTCATCGTAGTCGACGACGACCGCCTGCTGCGTACGGCAGAACGGTCGCTAAGTGTCGCCGAGGAACGGCAGCGCCCGCTCAAGCCGGCCCGGTCGCGTCTGGCCAGATTCGTGCCGCTGGCAGCCGGTGTCGGGGCGACCGGGGTGCTCGTCGCGGTGATGGCCGCGGCTGGACGCGAGCCGCAGCCGACGACGCTGCTGGTGGAGGGCAGGGTGGTCGTGGAGGTGCCGGCCTCGTGGAGCGCGCGGCGCATCACCGCCGGACCGGGATCGGCACGGGTGCAGGTGATGTCGCCGACGGACTCGCACGCCGCCGTGCACGTCACTCAATCACTGGTCCCGAGTGGCGAGACGCTGCAACGAACGGCCGACACGCTGCGCCGGGCGATGCTCGACGAGCCGCCTGACGTCTTCGTCGACTTCAACCCCGACGACCGCCGTGGCGACCGCCCGGCGGTCACGTATCGGGAGATCCGCGACGGCCACGACATCCGCTGGGCGGTGCTGCTCGACGGAGACGTCCGGATCAGCGTCGGCTGCCAAAGCCCGCGTGACTCGGAAGAAGCAGTACGAGCCGTTTGCGAGCGTGCCATCGCGTCGGCCCGAAATGTCGGCGAATTGCCGGGAACCGTTGCGCCGCAGCGTCAGTCCAACAACACATAACGACAGTTGAAAGGATCGACATGACCACACCCGGCGCGGGCAGTCTCACCACCGACTTCGACCTGATGCGCGATGTCGCTGGCAAGATCGACGCACGCAACGACGAGATCCGGAACATGCTGCAAGGGTTCATCGGGCGGATGACGAGCGTGCCGCTGTCGGTGTGGGGCGGTAATGCCGCCACCGCGTTCAAAGGTGTCGTTGACCGATGGAACGTCGAATCGACGAAACTGCAGCAGGCGCTGCAGGGCATCGCGGAAACCATCCGTGCCAACGAGCAGTCGTTGCGCGAGGCCGCCGACACGCACTCGGCGCAGATCGGCGCCATCGCCGGAAACCTGTGAGTCGAGGACAGTCATGGATCCGGTGCTGTCCTACAACTTCGCCGAAATCGAGTTTTCGGTACGACAAGACATCCACTCGACCTCGGCGCGTCTCAACGCTGCTCTGGACGACCTGCGTGCTCAGATCACTCCGCTGCGTCAGGTCTGGACGCGTGAAGCCGCCGACGCCTATCAGATTGAACAGAACAAATGGGATGCCTCCGCCGCGGCGTTGAACGACATCCTGTTCCGACTCGGCAACGCGGTACGTGACGGCGCCGACGACGTCGCCGCGACCGACCGCCGCGCGGCGAGCGCCTGGGGCCGCTAGCCCCTATGACTTCTGTGCGGTCCCGATGGAGGGGAGCCGTCGGGACCGCACAGTCAACTGCGACACCGCAAGGCTGCTGTGTGAAGTGTGCGTCTGCGTCACCGGGTGTCTGCCCGAAGTAGGCATTTTGACCTGCGATAACCCGCGCCGGTAAGCTCGTCGATCGGCGTGCGGTACGCCAGAGGGGCTCGGGTCAACGTCGGTCGCCGAGAGTACACCCTGCCGCCGACGCCTGACCGGCACCCGGCTCACACCGGGATCCGAAACCCGGGAGATTCCGGAGAAAATGAGGTAAGCGCTGTGCCCACGTACACGCCGAAGGCCGGTGACACCACACACACGTGGTACGTCATCGACGCCACGGACGTCGTGCTCGGCCGGCTTGCCGTCGCAGCGGCCACCCTGCTGCGCGGCAAGCACAAGCCGACGTTCACTCCCAACGTCGACGGCGGCGACTTCGTCATCGTCGTCAACGCCGACAAGGTCGCCATCAGCGGCGACAAGCTGCAGAACAAGTTCGCGTACCGCCACTCGGGATATCCCGGCGGCCTGCACAAGCGAACGATCGGTGACCTGATGCAGAAACATCCCGACCGCGTCGTCGAGAAGGCGATCGTCGGCATGCTGCCCAAGAACCGGTTGGGCCATCAGATCAAGCGCAAGCTGCGGGTCTATGCCGGACCCGACCATCCGCACAAGGCCCAGCAGCCGGTGCCATACGAGATCAAGCAGGTGAGCCAGTGACTGAGTCCGTGGGAACGACCACCGAGGCCCCGGAGGCCGCCGCGGCCCGTGAGCCCGTCGTCATCGACCGCCCGATCCAGACCGTCGGCCGGCGCAAGGAGGCCGTCGTGCGTGTGCGCCTGGTGCCCGGCACCGGCAAGTTCGACCTCGACGGCCGCACGCTGGAGGACTACTTCCCGAACAAGGTGCACCAGCAGCTGATCAAGGCCCCGCTGGTGACCGTTAACCGGGTGGACAGCGTTGACATCTATGCCCACCTCGACGGTGGCGGCCCGTCCGGCCAGGCCGGCGCGCTACGGTTGGCGATCGCCCGCGCGCTCATCCTGGTCCAACCGGAGGACCGGCCGGCGCTGAAGAAAGCCGGCTTCCTCACCCGCGACCCGCGGGCGACCGAGCGCAAGAAGTACGGACTGAAGAAGGCCCGCAAGGCGCCGCAGTACTCGAAGCGCTGATCCCCGGCGGGACCGCTGTTCGTTGAAGCAAATGGCTTAATTCACGACTTTTCGCCGCGTCGAGGTTTGACTGGCCGATGATCGGGAAATACACATTGGGGAGCGGGGGTCATTTTTGTGCGCCAGGCAGGCCGACCCTGCCATCGGTGGCTACCAAAGCATGACGGGGCCCGCCGGCTTCCTGACGAAAAGGAGTAATTCATGCGAAAGATGGTCAAGCGAGCCACAGCGGGTGCGGTGCTCGGAGGTTCGTTGCTGTTCACCGGCGGCCTTGCGATCGCCGGCGCGGCGCCTGGAAGCGATGTCAACGACCAGCTGGTCGACCTGGGCATCGGCAGCGGCAGCACACTTCATGAGCTCAACGTCAACGTTGCGGCCCAGATCGCCGGACTTCTGTGCGGCACTGGCGTGACCGGCACGGCTGAGAATTCTTCGGCCTTGAACGGTCCGAGCGCGACCGGAATGTCCGTCAACGAAACAACCCAGAACGCTCGGGAGATCACTGCTCTTGCCAATCAGGTCGACGCGGGCCAGATACCGACGACCACTTGTGACAGCAGCCAGGGCGTGGTGACCATCTCGCAGAACGTTGCTGCGAACTCGCCGAACGCGATCACGGCTCCGGGTCAGCAGCGCGAGAACCCGGCTCCGCCGACAGCCCCGGTGCCGACGACGGCTCCGGCGCCCACGCCAAACAGCTGATCGGATGTCACCGCCCGCATTCCTCCCGGGGTGCGGGCGGTGACGCCTGCCCGGATATCGCGGTGATCGCGATTCGGTGGCAAGACGGATCATGACCTCGCCAGTTGTGTCTTCGGCGGCCGATTGTGAGAAGTTTGTCCGCATGGGTCGACTGTTCGGCACCGACGGCGTGCGCGGTGTTGCCAACCGCGAACTGACCGCGGAGCTGGCGCTGGCCGTCGGGTCCGCGTCGGCGCGCCGGCTCGGCGCGATTTCCCGTGCAGGCCGCCGCGTGGCGGTGATCGGCCGTGACCCGCGGGCCAGCAGCGAGATGCTCGAGGCGGCCGTGATCGCGGGGATCACCAGCGAAGGCGTCGACGCGCTGCGGGTCGGGGTGTTGCCCACACCGGCGGTGGCGTATCTGACGAGTGCTTATGACGCCGAATTCGGCGTGATGATTTCTGCGTCACACAATCCGATGCCTGACAATGGCATCAAGATCTTCGGTCCAGGTGGACTCAAACTTGACGACGCGACCGAGGACGACATCGAGCTGCTGGTATCGAAAGATCCCGCTGATCGGCCCGTCGGCGCCGCGATCGGACGGGTTGTCGACGCCGGGGATGCGCTCGACCGCTACTTGCGCCACGTCGGCAAGGCCGTCACCACCCGGCTGGACGGGATCACCGTCGTCGTCGACTGCGCGAACGGCGCCGCATCAGCAGCGGCACCGCGCGCGTATCAGGCAGCCGGGGCCCGCGTCGTCGCGGTCAATGCCGTGCCCACCGGACTCAACATCAACGACGGCTGTGGTTCCACACACACCGATGCGCTGCGCGCCGCCGTTGTGACGTACAACGCAGACCTCGGGTTGGCTCACGACGGCGACGCCGACCGGTGCCTGGCCGTCGACGCGAACGGCGACGTCGTCGACGGCGATGCGATCATGGTGATCCTGGCTTTGGCGATGCGGGAGGCCAGCGAACTGGCGTCGGACACGCTCGTCGCGACCGTAATGAGCAACATGGGCCTGCACCTGGCGATGCGTGCGGCGGGCATCGACGTGCGCACCACCGCGGTCGGCGACCGGTACGTCCTCGAAGAGCTGCGCACCGGCGGTTATGCGCTAGGCGGCGA
Source organism: uncultured Actinomycetota bacterium (assembly GCA_963801365.1). Classification (GTDB taxonomy): domain Bacteria; phylum Actinomycetota; class Actinomycetes; order Mycobacteriales; family Mycobacteriaceae; genus Mycobacterium. The sequence goes on from CAWDEZ010000002.1 coordinate 250,069, forward strand.
GCAGTCCGGCCACATCGTGATGCCCGCGCTGGGAACTACCGGCGACGGCATCGTGACCGGCCTTCGGCTGATGTCGCGGATGGCGCAGACACGCAAGCCACTGCGCGAGCTGGCCTCGGCGATGATCGCGCTGCCGCAGGTGCTGATCAACGTCGAAGTCACCGACAAGACCACGGCCGCCGCCGCACCGTCGGTGCAGGCGGCCGTCGCCGACGCCGAAGCCGAACTCGGCGATAGGGGCCGAATCCTGTTGCGGCCGTCCGGAACTGAACAGCTTGTCCGGGTCATGGTCGAGGCGCCAGACGAGGACACCGCCAAGCAGGTCGCCATTCGGGTCGCCGCCTGCGTCAGTGAGCAGGGTTAGGCGGAACCGCGACCGGCGCTGGCGCGTCATAGCCAGGTATGGGATCAGAAACCGCGCGCGTCGATGTGGCCGCGGTGCGCGACGTCGCCGCTAAATTTGACGCGTCGGCCGCTGACCTCGATGCCGCCGTGCGCACGTTGTCGCATCTCGGCTTCGGCGGCGCCACCGCCGGCCGGGCATACGTCGCCCGCGGCGACGTGCTGCGCACCGCATTGGAGCGGGTGGCCGACGGCATGGCGGCATGGTCACGGGCGTCCGCGGAGATTGCCGCCGCGTTGCGCGCCAGCGCCGACCGCTACCAGCGCTCCGATGAGCGCACCGCCGAGCGGTTCGGATAGCCGTTGGCGGCCGAGTATGACGTCGCGGCACGGCTGGCCGAAGGCCGCCAGGCCGTCGATACCACCCAGTCCTACGTGTGGGCGACCCACCTGCTCGGCTACCAGAATCCCGACCTGACGTTGCACCCTGCGCAGATCCGCGATTGGTATTCCAGCGAGGACGGCATGGACCTGCACGCGATGGACGCCGATCATTCGGCGCTGCAGGCAGCGGCGGCCGGGGCGGACAACGCATTGGGACGGCAACGTGATCAGCTCGCCTGCCTAGCCGCGGCCTGGCACGGCGACGGCGCAGCGTCGGCCACCGAGTTCCTGCGCCGCCATTGCGAATCCGCCGAGAACATCGCCGCAACTGCACGCACGGCGGCAGATGGGTTGGCCGCCCTGCGTGACGCACTGTGGCGAATCGTCGACACGAAGGTCGCGGCGGTCAGCGCGATCGACAACCGCAGACAAGGGGAGCGGGCCACTTGGCTGGGCGCCGCGCAGACGGTCATCACCGGCGTCGGCGACCGTCCGGCGGCCAGCGAATTGGTCGATCGGCAAGTGAAACCCTTCGTGGACAACGATATTCGCGTCGACTGGCTGACAGCGGTGCGTACCGCGATCGTGTCGATCGGCAGCAGCTACGACGCGGCCACCGCCGGATTGACGTCCGTCGAGCCAGTGCAGTTCGACGTGCCCGGAGATTTCGGCCCGGAATACCAACCGCGGCCTCGTCAGGACGACCAGCCGGCCGCCGGCGATCCGGCGACGAGTACCCGTGCAGCTGCCGCGGCGCCGTCATCACCGGCCACAACGCCGTCGTGTCCATCGCCTGCGCCTTCGAACGCCTCGCCGGTGATGGCCTCGCCGATGACGATGCCCGCGGATGTCGGCAGCCCCGCGACCGCTACGCCCGCGCCGGCGGCATCGTCGACGCCTGCGAGCGGACTGGAGGGGTTGGGTAAACGGTTCGCCGACGCCTTGAGCGGCCTGATGCCCTCACGTCGCGAGGCCGCGCTGTCTGACTCGGACGCGCTGGAACCATCCCCACTCGACGACCCACCGGCCGACGATGTCACCGAACACAAGAGGCCCGACAAAAGCGCCGACACGGTGGCTTCCGACAACAACGATACCGAAACAGATTGCAGCGGAAGCGAACACAAAAAAGTTGGCGATCCCGCGCCCGCCGCCGTCGACGCCGTGCCACCGGAATCTCCCCCTGCCATCGACGTGCCTCCAACGGCCGCAGCGCCCACAGCAACCGCGCCTGCGCCGCGTCCGGAGGCGCCGCCGCGCGAGCCGCCTGCCGTCGAGACGGCGACGCCGTGTCAAATCGCCGCCGATGAGCTGCCGCAGGCGGGGCAATGACCGACATCGACACACGCCTCGCCGACATCCTGGCGCAGTACAGCGACGCAATGAGCCACATCGAGCGCCCGTCACCGACGACGGATGCGCAAAAGCGTCCCTGCGACGGCCGAATCCTCAGGCCCGCCGACCAACAACGGGCGTGTCGCGCACCGACGATCGCACCGGATCAGGGCTTGAGCAGCGCGACGATCTTGTCCTCGACCTTCACAGGGTCAGCATCGGGATCGACGGGCTCCGTCTTCGGGAGCTTGGCATCCGGGTCGGCGAAATCGCGGTAGGCCTCGTCCCCGGCAAGCACGTGCAGGAGATAACCGGTCAGCAGCGCCCGCACCGTCGCTTGCGTGCTGCGGTCGGCGCCAGGGAGTCCGGCGACCCGGGCCAACCGGCGTCCTTCGGTCAGCCCGCCGGGTTTGCCCTTACTCACGATGCGCAACACCGCGCGGTCCCACGCGCGGGCCAGTTCGACGGCGTTGGAGCGCAGCGTCTGCGGGTCACCCGGGGCGGTAAGCACCAGACCGGGAATCGTCAACCCCGCGGCAGCCCGCTCAGCCGGCGGGCTGGTCACGGTCGGAAACAGCGCCGCCGCGGTCTTCGGCGTGAACCGCGACCCGGCTGAGCGCGCGGCAGCTGCCAGCACCGCTGCGGATCCACCGAAACCGTGCCCAACCACAGCCAGCTTGGTCGGGTGCACGCTGATCTTCCCGGGCCCCAGCCGCACGTCGGCGACGATGTCCAGCGCGGTGCCCAGGTCATAGCCGAAGTTCACCGCCGACGGCGCCACTCCGTGCTCGGTGGCCGGCGCCGCGGCGACGATGCCCCACGACGCGAGGTGCTCCAGCGTGCGGCTGTACCGATCGGCGGCCGTCAGCCATTCGTGCCCGAACACCACGGCGGGCAGATTGAACCCCGCATCGGGCGTGTAGACGATGCCCGGTAGGCCGGCAAAGGCCAGGTCACCGCGCAGAACACGATGAGGCCCGCGGCGGGTCAGCGCGGTGAAAAGCTTGCGTGTGCTGGCCATGGGTGAACCGTAGCCGAACGGCGGCCGCCGCGGTCGCTGCACTACCCTCGTGACCTATGTGCGGGATCGTCGCCTACGTCGGGCACCGTCGTGCCTGCGATGTTGTCGTGCAGGCATTGCAGCGGATGGAATACCGCGGCTACGACTCGGCCGGCATCGCCATCCTCGACGGCAGCGGCGGAATGACGGTTCACCGCCGCGCGGGCCGCCTGGCCAACCTGGGGGAGGCGCTCGACTGCTGCGACCCGGTATCGCTACACGGCCACACAGGTCTCGGCCACACCCGCTGGGCCACCCACGGCCGTCCCACCGACCGTAACGCCCACCCGCATCGCGACAGCACCGGCAAAATCGCGGTCGTCCACAACGGGATCATCGAGAACTTCGTCATGCTGCGCCGTGAACTCGAAGCCGCGGGCGTCGAGTTCGCCAGCGACACCGACACCGAGGTCACCGTGCACCTGGTGAGCCGCGCGTACCACTCGGGTGACACGGCCGGCGACTTCGTCGCATCCGTGCTGGCCGTGCTGCGCAGGCTGGAAGGGCACTTCACATTGGTGTTCGCCAACGCCGACGAGCCCGGCACCATAGTGGCGGCCAGGCGGTCGACGCCGCTGGTGGTCGGTGTAGGCGAGGACGAGATGTTCCTCGCGTCCGACGTCGCCGCGTTCATCGAGTACACCCGTGAGGCCGTCGAACTCGGTCAAGATCAGGCCGTGGTGATCACCGCCGACGGTTACCGCATCACCGATTTCCAGGGCGAGGACGTCGGCGGCTACCGGAGCTTTCACATCGACTGGGACCTGTCCGCGGCCGAAAAAGGCGGCTACAAGTACTTCATGCTCAAGGAGATCGCCGAGCAGCCCGCCGCCGTGTCCGACACGCTTCTCGGACACTTCATCGACGGCCGGATCCTGCTGGACGAGCAGCGGTTGAGCGACCAGGAGTTGCGCGAGATAGACAAGGTCTTCGTGGTCGCCTGCGGAACTGCGTACCACTCCGGACTGCTGGCCAAATACGCAATCGAGCATTGGACGCGGCTGCCCGTCGAAGTCGAGCTGGCCAGCGAGTTTCGCTACCGCGACCCGGTGCTGGACCGGGGCACCCTGGTGGTCGCGATCTCCCAGTCCGGCGAGACCGCCGACACACTAGAGGCGGTGCGGCACGCCAAGAAACAGAAAGCCAAGGTGCTGGCGATCTGCAACACCAACGGCAGCCAGATTCCGCGCGAGAGCGACGCGGTGCTCTACACGCGAGCCGGGCCGGAGATCGGCGTCGCGGCGACCAAGACGTTCCTCGCGCAGGTCACGGCGAACTACCTTGTCGGCCTGGCGCTCGCACAAGCTCGTGGCACCAAATACCCCGACGAGGTGGCAAGCGACTATTACGAGCTTGAGTTGATGCCCAGGCTGGTCTCGCAGGTGCTGAAAAACATGGACTCCATTGCCGAACTGGGCGGCCAATTCGCGGCCGCGTCGACGATCCTGTTCTTAGGACGCCATGTCGGCTATCCGGTCGCCCTCGAAGGCGCGCTGAAGCTGAAGGAACTGGCCTACATGCACGCCGAAGGTTTCGCCGCCGGCGAGTTGAAGCACGGCCCGATCGCACTGATCGACGACGGCCTGCCGGTGATCGTCGTGATGCCCTCTCCGAAGGGCGCGTCGATGCTGCATGCCAAGCTGCTGTCCAACATTCGGGAAATCCAGGCCCGCGGCGCGGTCACCATCGTGATCGCCGAGGAGGGTGACGACACGGTCCGGCCCTATGCCGACTACATCTTCGAAATACCGGCGACGGCAACGCTTTTCCAGCCGCTGCTGTCGACGATTCCGCTGCAGGTGTTCGCCGCGTCGGTGGCCCAGGCCCGCGGGTATGACGTCGACAAGCCCCGGAACCTGGCGAAGTCCGTCACCGTCGAGTAGCGCTCATTTGGCTTCCGCGAGCAGACACAGAATCGCGGTTACGTCGGTGTGTCGATGCGATTCTGTGCCTGCTGGGCCGAAAGAATCGCCCGATGCCGGGCGCCGAGCTCGTCCTGCGTGATTACCGACGCGCCGGTTACCACCTCCTCCAGGGCCGCCGCCCCCAGCTCCGCCAGTAGGGCCGTGTCTCGTCGTCGGCAATGTGCCGAATCAAGCTCTGGCGGGACGTTTCCCATTCGCACACATCGGAGCGGCACAACGCCAGCGTGAGACCGAACACCCGCCGCTCCCAGGGCGCCGCGAAGACGATCCCGCCGTTGTCGCGGGGCGGTGCGGCCGGCCCGCCGAGATCGACGTCGACGTTCGGCTCAGGCATCGGGGTTGAGCGCTCGGGCCACACCGATCATCGAGTCCCGAGTGACTAAGCGCGCCAATTCGGCCTCGTTGAGCCCTTCCGTGCCCGGTGGCCGCTCGGGCACCACGAGGTAGCGGGCATCGGCTGAGCTGTCCCAGACTCGGATGCGCATCTGCGCCGGCAGGTCCAGGCCCATCTCCGCCAGCACAGTGCGTGGCTGGGCAACCATGCGGGAACGGTATTCGGGCGATTTATACCAGGACGGTGGCAGGCCGAGCACGGGCCATGGATAACACGAGCACAGCGTGCAGACCACGACGTTGTGGACCGTAGCAGTGTTCTCGACAGCGACGATGAACGACCCTTCAGGACCGCCGAATCCGAACTCGGCGATCGCGCGGGTCGCGTTGTCCAACAGTCGCTTCCGGTATGCGGGATTGATCCACGCCCGCGCGATCACCTTGGCGCCGTTGAGTGGGCCGACGTCACTCTCGAAGTGTTCGATGATCCTGTCGACGGCAGCCGGATCGACGATTCCCTTCTCCACCAACAAGGCCTCCAGGGCTTCAACACGTTCTGCTGGCGCGCTGCTGTCTGCTCTTCGCGCAAGCGGCTCATCGCTGCGTTCTGCTCTTCGCGCAAGCGGCTCATCGCTGCTTTCTGCTCTTCGCGCAAGCGGCTCATCGCTGCTCACGCCGGCTCCAGATATGACTCGAAAAGGTCCACCCGCACTTCTGCGCCCGGCTCGGCGGCGTCTCCCCACAGATCGGCGGCGTCGAACGAGACGGTGTACAAGTGCTGCGGTGCTGCCCGTCTGCCGACCGCATGAGCATCGGGGAAGACGTGCGAACCCAGGTGCGCGACGACCACACCAGGCTTGTCGGTGACGTAGCCAGGTTGCCTGGTATGCCCGTCGGCCTTCTCGGCCCGGACCCGAACCCGATCCGTCACCACGAAGCCTCGGCGGCGAAGTGCCGGACGGGCGGTGCCCAACACCCTCGGAAGCACGTGCGCAGCCAGCCACCGCGGTAGCACCGGACGCGCCAGCAGCCGCACGACCCGCGACATCACCGCACGCCTCGCGGACAACGTGCGGCCGCGGGCGGGCCGCCGCTGCTCGGCCCGCGACCCTGGCGTCCAGCTCGCCCGCTCCGAGGTATCCGCTCTCCGCGAGCAGGTTCTCGACGGCCGCCAGCCAGCGCCAGTAGTAGCCGGACAGATAGACCTCGCGCGGCAGCCGCTCCTGCGCATAGCGCATCGCGTCCACCTGCCCGCGGATCGCCGGAACCAGAAAAAAGACCATGCCGAACACGCGGCCTTCCCAGGGCTGGTGAAAGGTCGGCTCATTGGGCTCGCGGACGACCGGGCCGAAAAACTGAGTTCGCCCGCCCATGTCACTCAGGGCCGCCACGGCGTCAACCTAGTGGTGTGTCTCCAAAATAATAGGCTGGTTCTGGGATAGACTTCGTGGGTGATGACACCAGCGGCTGCTTTGGTCATGTCGGACGGTCAACGAGAAGCGTTGCAAGCCTTGTCGCGGTCGCAGACCGCGCCGCGTCGGCAGGTTCGGCGGGCCAAGGCGCTGGTGCTGGCGGCCGATGGTGTGGCGAATGTGAGGATCGCCGCGCAGGTCGGGGTGAAGCCGGCGACGGTTCGGGCGTGGCGGGCCCGGTTCGCGGAGGAGGGCTTGGCGAAGCTGGGGAAGGTCCGGGCCGGGCGTGGCCGCAAGTCCACCATCCCGCAGGAGAAGATCGACGAGATCGTGCACCTGACACGGTATTCCACGCCGGACGGCCAGACCCACTGGTCGTGCCGGACGATGGCGGCGACGGCGGGGGTGTCGGCGGCGACGGTGCAGCGGGTGTGGGCCGCGCGCGGGTTGAAACCGCACCTGGTCGAGACATTCAAGCTGTCCAACGACCCGAAGTTCGAGGAGAAACTGATCGACGTGGTCGGTCTGTACCTCAATCCTCCGGAGAAGGCGATCGTGCTGTGCATGGACGAGAAGTCCTCCGTGCAGGCCCTGGACCGGACCCAGCCGTCGCTGCCGATGAAGCAGGGGCGGGCGCAGACGATGACCCACGATTACAAGCGCAACGGCACCGCCACGTTGTTCGCGGCGCTGGACGTGCTGACCGGCAAAGTTATCGGGCAATGCTTGCCCCGGCACCGCCATACCGAGTTTCTGAAGTTCCTGCGCACCATCGACCGCGAGGTCCCCGAAGCACTTGCGGTGCACCTGATCTGCGACAACTACGCCACCCACGTGTGTCCTGAAAGTGAAGTGATGAGGATGTAGGAGGTCCCCAGCACGAAGCGTGCTGTGCCAGTGATGGAGGTAGGTCCTCCGGGTTCGCCGAGCAGACGGAGAACTCAAACCGCCGCAGTGTCATGCCGGTCAAGAGCCGGGGTGGGAAGCGACTGCGGAAAAGGCCCGCTGCAGCGGGTCAGGTATGCGGCGAGAAGACGAACATGGATGAACCACTGCGGACGCATCGAAACGTAGAACGATGGCGCCGAAACCGGAGGTTGTGGGTATCTCCGGGACAAAGGCCCGCCCGCGGGGCGAGCCCTGAGCCAGGGGGCGGGCTGCGTGCTGCCCTGGTGGCGTCCGGTGTATAGGTGGCGTGAGCTCGTCGCGGGCGCTGGCATGGAACAGGAGAAACTGTCGCCTCGATACCGACGACCGGACGTTATCGGCGCGGTGTGCCGGTTCGGGTCGCGAGAGGGAGGACCCCAAGTGGCCGAAACCGCAAGGGGCAGAGTACCGATGCGAGGCACAGGGGCGGACCGGCTCGTAGTAGCGGTGAAGGCTCGGTAATGGGGCTGGAGCGAAGGGGCCGGGCGGGCCAGATCGACCTGAGGTCACCCCGCGAGGGTAGGAGCTGATGGTTGGATCGAAGTCGAAGGTGAAGTCGTTCGAGATCGACAAGCGCCTCGTTCATGAGGCGTGGATGAAGGTCCAGGCCAACGGCGGAGCGCCGGGCGTGGACGCCGTCAGCATCGACGGGTTCCGGGAGGCGGAGAGGGACAACCTCTACAAGCTGTGGAACCGGATGAGCTCCGGCAGCTACCTGCCGGGCCCGGTGCGGGCGGTGGAGATACCGAAGGATCATGGGGCGGGGATCAGGGTGTTGGGTGTGCCCAATGTGGCCGACCGAATCGCCCAGACAGCGGCTGCGATGCTGCTGGAGGAGAAGCTGGAGCCGATCTTCCACCCGGACAGCTACGGCTACCGTCCCGGGCGGTCGGCCCACGACGCGTTGGCCGTGACTCGACGGCGCTGCTGGAAACAGGACTGGGTGTTGGACCTTGATGTCCGGGCCTTCTTCGACAGCGTCCCGCATGATCTGCTACTCAAGGCGGTCGCTCACCACACCGACGAGCGTTGGGTTCTGCTCTACATCGAGCGGTGGCTCACAGCCCCCATGCGGATGCCGGACGGGACTCTGACAGCGCGGGACAAGGGGACCCCGCAGGGGTCGCCGATCTCCCCGTTGCTGGCCAACGTGTTCATGCACTACGCGTTCGATACCTGGATGGTTCGGGAGTTCCCGGGCTGTCCCTTCGCGCGGTATGCGGATGACATTGTCGCTCACTGCGATTCGGAGGATCAGGCCCGCGCGCTGCGGGACTCGATCGCCACCAGGCTCGGGGCACTCGGCCTCGAGCTGCACCCCGAGAAGACGAAGGTCGTGTTCTGCCAGGACGCGAACCGGCCGGGGGAAGCGGAGCACACCAGCTTCGACTTCCTCGGCTACACCTTCCGGGGGCGCCTGGCCAAAGGCCGGAGAGGCTACTTCGTGAGCTTCGCCCCGGCCATCAGTGTCACGGCGGCCAAGGCGGTCGGCCAGAAGGTCAGGGCATGGCACCTCAATCGTCGCAGTGGGACGGATCTGTCCGGCCTCGCCGAGGAGATCGACCCTCAGGTGCGAGGCTGGATCGGCTATTACGGGGTCTTCTACCGCTCCGAGCTGTACTCCCTCGCAAGGCACATCGACGAGCATCTCGTTCGATGGGCCATGCAGAAATTCAAACGACTGCGCGGGAAAGCTGCCAAGGCTCGGGCCTGGCTGGACGCGGTTCGACAGCACCAGCCCCGGCTCTTCGCCCACTGGCACCTTCTCCCGCCCACCAGAGGCCGGCCTGTGGGAGCCGTATGACGGGCGACTGTCACGTACGGTTCTGCGAGAGCCGGGGGGTGCGATTCCCCCCGGCTACTCACCAAGCACCAGAGCGTGCGGGCCTGGCTGGACAAACACCCCCGATTCCACCTGCACTTCACCCCGACCTCCTCGTCGTGGCTCAACCTGGTCGAACGCTGGTTCCGGGAACTGACCGACAAGGCGTTGCGCCGCGGCGTGTTCCACTCCGTGCCCGACCTCATCGCCAAGATCGAGGACTACCTCGCCGCGCACAACAACGACCCCAAACCATTCGTATGGACCGCCACCGCCGAGGACATCCTCGCCAAGGTCGCCCGCGGACGCGTCGCGCTTCAAGCGGTCAACCAATGACGAGACACACCACTAGCACCGTGCGCGTGCAAGCGCCCTGACATCGTGTGGGCGTAACGTATTGCCGCGCGGCGACTGGCGAATGGAGGCTCATGCGGCACTACTACACCGTCGACGCGATTCGCGACGCCGAAGCCCCGCTTCTTGCCAGCATGCCCGAGGGCGCGCTGATGCGGCGTGCGGCCTACCCGTTGTCCATCGCGGTCGGGCGCGAACTCGTGGCCCGCACCGGCGGTGTCGCGGGCCGGTGCATCTGCGCGGTGGTCGGGTCCGGCGACAACGGCGGCGACGCGCTGTGGGCATCGACGTTTCTGCGACGACGGGGCGCGACCGCCGCGGCCGTGCTACTCAACCCCGATAAGACGCACAAGAAAGGGTTGGCGGCGTTCACCCGGGCTGGCGGCCGGGTGGTGCAATACGTCCCGGCGGCAACGGATTTGGTGATCGACGGGGTCGTCGGGATATCCGGATCCGGGCCGTTGCGCCCAGCGGCCGCCGAGGTGTTCGCCGCCGTCGACGAGGCGCGCATCCCGGTGGTGGCCGTCGACATCCCCAGCGGCATCGACGTGAACACCGGCACGGCCAGCGGTCCGTGCGTGCACGGGGTACTGACCGTCACGTTCGGCGGACTGAAACCCGTGCACGCGCTCGGTGACTGCGGCCGCGTCGAACTCGTCGACATCGGGCTCGACCTTCCCCCGACCGACCTGCTCGGCTTCGAAGCCGCCGACGCCGCCGCACGATGGCCGATGCCCGGCCCGAACGACGACAAGTACACCCAGGGTGTCACCGGGATCCTGGCCGGGTCCGCGACGTACCCGGGCGCGGCGGTGCTGTGCACCGGTGCGGCCGTCGCGGCCACTTCAGGGATGGTCCGCTATGCGGGAACCGCTGCGGCACAGGTTCTTTCGCACTGGCCGGAGGTTATCGCGTCATCCACGGCCGAGGCGGCCGGACGGGTGCAGGCATGGGTGGTCGGGCCCGGGATCGGGACCGACGATGCCGGCGCCGGCGCACTGTGGTTCGCGCTGGACACCGACCTGCCGGTGATCGTCGACGCCGACGCGCTGACGATCGTGGCTGCTCACCCGGATGCCGTCGCGTCGAGATCCGCGCCGACGGCGCTCACCCCGCACGCGGGTGAGTTCGCGCGGCTCGCCGGAGAGCCGCCGGGCGACGACCGCGTCGGCGCGACACGCCGGCTCGCCGAGAAGTTCGGGGCGACTGTCCTTCTCAAGGGCAACGTCACCGTGGTCGCCGATCCCGGCGGGCAGGTGTACCTCAGCCCGGCGGGCCAATCCTGGGCGGCCACAGCAGGATCGGGCGATGTGTTGTCGGGCATGATCGGCTCGCTGCTCGCCGCCGGCCTGCCCGCGGCCGACGCCGCCGCAGCCGCCGCGTTCGTCCACGCCCGCGCCGCGAACCTCTCGGCCGCCGACCCCGGCCCCAACCCGGCACCGACATCTGCGTCGCGCATTCTGGCGCACATCCGCTCCGCTGTCGCTTCGTTGTAACGAAAGGATCTGCCATGCCACGGATTTCGCATTTGTCGCCGTCCATCGCACCGGCGTACACGGGGCGGTTGTCGACGGCGCCGATCCCGTCGCTGCGGCTGCCGGACGATCCGATGGACCCTGATGCGGCGTATAGATTCATCCACGACGAACTGATGCTCGACGGAAGTTCGCGATTGAACCTCGCGACCTTCGTGACCACGTGGATGGACCCGCAGGCCGAAAAGCTGATGGCCGAGACGTTCGACAAGAACATGATCGACAAGGACGAATATCCGGCCACCGCCGCCATCGAACAGCGCTGCGTGTGCATGGTCGCCGACCTGTTCCACGCGGAGCACCTGCGCGACGACGACCCCGCCAGCGCGATCGGCGTGTCGACGATCGGATCCAGCGAGGCGGTCATGCTCGGCGGGCTGGCGCTGAAGTGGCGGTGGAAGGAGCGGGTGGGCCACGGGTGGCGGACCCGTACCCCGAACCTGGTGATGGGCTCCAACGTCCAGGTGGTGTGGGAGAAGTTCTGCCGCTACTTCGAGGTCGAGCCGCGGTATCTGGCGATGGCCCAGGACCGCTATACGATCACCCCCGAGCAGGTGCTCGACGCCGTGGACGAGGACACCATCGGCGTCGTCGCGATCCTCGGCACCACCTACACCGGAGAGCTGGAACCGATCGCCGAGATCTGCGCGGCCCTCGACAAGCTCGCCGCCGACGGTGGGCACGACGTCCCGGTGCATGTCGACGCGGCCAGCGGCGGGTTCGTCGTGCCGTTCCTGCATCCCGACCTCGAGTGGGACTTCCGGCTGCCTCGCGTGGTGTCGATAAATGTCAGCGGCCACAAGTACGGGCTGACCTACCCCGGAATCGGGTTCGTGGTGTGGCGCAACAGCGACCACCTGCCCGACGACCTGGTGTTCCGGGTCAACTACCTCGGCGGCGACATGCCGACGTTCACGCTGAACTTCTCTCGGCCGGGCAATCAGGTCGTCGGCCAGTACTACAACTTCCTGCGGCTGGGGCGGTCCGGCTACGGCCAGGTCATGAGTTGTTTGTCGGGCACCGCCCGCTGGTTGTCGGATCAATTGCGCAAGAGCCGGCACTTCGAGGTGATCTCGGACGGGTCGGCGATTCCGGTGGTGGCGTTTCGGCTGGCCGGTGAATTCGGTTACACGGAGTTCGACGTGTCCGCGGGTCTGCGGTCTTTCGGTTGGCAGGTTCCTGCCTACACGATGCCCGAAGGGGCAGAGAACGTGTCCGTGCTGCGCGTCGTGGTCCGGGAGGGATTCTCTGCCGACCTGGCCAGATCGCTGGATGAGGACATGGCCAAGGTGGTGACGCAGCTTGACGAGCTCAAGCCGGGCGGCCACTTCGACGACCAACAGCACTTCGCGCACTGACACAGGGCGCGAACAGGCGTGCGCTCGGCGGCTGATGGAAGAATCGGGACGGTATGCAACCGATCCCGCTGACCACGCCACTGACGCCGAACACCACGCCGCAGGCCGTGGTCGACCTCGACGCGATCGCCCACAACGTCCGGGTGCTGCGGGATCACGCGGGGTCGGCCGAGGTGATGGCGGTCGTCAAGGCCGACGGCTACGGGCACGGCGCGACCCGGGTGGCGCGCGCCGCCCTGGCCGCCGGCGCCCCCGAACTGGGGGTCGCCACCATCGAGGAGGCGCTGCTGTTGCGCGCGGACAGCATCACCGCTCCGATCCTGGCGTGGCTGCACGCGCCCGGCGTTGACTTCGCGCCCGCGCTGCTTGCCGATGTGCAGATCGCGGTGTCGTCGGTACATCAGCTCTCCGAGTTGCTCGACGCGGTGCACCGGACCGGGGTGACTGCGATACTGACGGTGAAGATAGACACCGGACTCAACCGCAACGGTGTCGGCGCGGCCGAATACCCGGCGATGCTGGACGCACTGCTGCGCGCCCAAGCGTCCGAAGCAGTGCGGGTGCGCGGGTTGATGTCCCATATGGTGCACGCCGACGACCCCGGACATCCGGTCAACGATCTTCAGGCGCAACGATTTTCCGACATGCTCACCCAGGCGCGATCAGCCGGTCTGCGCTACGAGGTGGCGCACCTGTCTAACTCGCCTTCCGCGATGACGCGGCCAGACTTGGCGTTCGACATGATCCGACCGGGCATCGCGGTGTACGGGCTCAGCCCGATCCCCGAGCGCGGGCAGATGGGCCTGGTTGCGGCGATGACGTTGAGATGCCCGGTGGCACTGGTCAGGTCGGTGTGCGCTGGACAAGGCGTGTCCTACGGGCACACCTGGATCGCCGATCGGGATACCACGCTGGCATTGCTTCCGATCGGTTACGCGGACGGCGTGTACCGGGGGCTGAGTAACCGCCTGGAGGTGCTGATCAACGGCCGACGGCGACGCAGCGCCGGACGGATCTGCATGGATCAGTTCGTCGTGGACCTGGGGCCCGATGGATCAGATGTGCGCGAAGGCGATACCGCGGTCCTGTTCGGACCCGGTGCCGACGGTGAGCCAACAGCGCAGGAGTGGGCCGACCTGCTCGACACCATTCACTACGAGGTGGTGACCAGTCCGCGCGGCCGGGTCACCCGCGTCTACCACGAGGGCGGCACCATTGACTGACAAGAGGTCCCAGCGGAGCGCTCAACGTGCGCAGCGCATCGACGACCGGCTGGCCCGGACAGCGGCGAAGAACGCCGAGCGACTCGCCAAGATGGCGAGCGGCGAGCAGCCGCGCCGCGAACGCTTGAAGGATCCGCGCTGGATGGCAGGTGTCGCGGGACTCGCCGCGGTCGGCGCCGTCGCCGGCGTCTCCGCTGCCCGCTCAATGGGGAAGCGGGAATTCGTCGAGGACCCCCATGCCACAGAGGATTTCAGCCTTCTCGACGCTGACCGTGGCAGCGTGGTGACCGCCGCCGACGGTGTGCCGCTGGCAGTTCGCGAGGTGGGGCCGTCCGACGCCGCTCTGACTGTCGTTTTCGCGCATGGGTTCTGTATGTGCATGGGCGCCTTCCACTTCCAGCGAGCGCGGCTCGAAGAAGAGTGGGGCGAGCAGGTCCGGATGGTGTTCTACGACCAGCGTGGGCACGGTCAGTCGGGCCGGGCGCCGATCGAGACGTACACCGTGGAGCAGCTCGGCCGCGATCTGGAAGTCGTGCTGGCCGTGACGGTTCCGCGCGGGCCGGTCGTTGTGGTCGGGCACTCGATGGGCGGGATGACGCTACTGTCGCACGCGCGCCAATTTCCGCAGCACTACGGCCCCCGTGTGGTCGGCGCCGCGTTGATCTCATCGGCGGCCGAGGGGGTGTCGCGGTCACCGCTCGGCGAGATTCTCAGGAACCCCGCGCTGGAGGCCGTGCGATTCACCGCCCGCTACGCGCCCAAACTGGCGCTGCGGGCCCGCGGCTCGGCGCGTTCACTGATCAGACCCATTCTGCGTACCGCGTCCTATGGTGACGAGAAGATCAGTCCCGCGGTGATGGCGTTCTCGGAGAAGATGATTCACGACACACCGATCGATACAATGGTCGAGTTCCTGCACGCGCTGGAGGTGCACGACGAGACTGGCGCGCTGCCGGTGCTCGCGAAGGTTCCGACTCTGATCGAGTGCGGGGACCGGGATCTCCTGACATCGGTGACCAATTCGCGTGAGATGGCAGCAGCGCTGCCGGAATGCGAGCTGGTGATCGTTCCCGGCGCCGGGCACCTCGTGCAGCTCGAGCAGCCCGAAGTGATCGACGATGCGCTGGTCCGGTTGGTGGAGCGGGCGACGTCATCAACGCTCGCCCGAAGCGTGCGGGATGAGGTCCGCCGAGGTGGATAATACGGCGACGCTGCCGTCCGCCGAAGACACGTTCGCGTTGGGTGCAGGCCTGGGTGCGGAGTTACGCGCCGGTGACGTCGTGGTGCTCTCCGGCCCGCTCGGTGCCGGAAAGACGGTGCTGGCCAAAGGAATAGCGCATGCCATGGACGTCGAAGGTGCGGTGATTTCGCCGACGTTCGTGTTGGCGCGCGTCCATCGGGCCCGGCGCGTGGGAGCGCCGGCGATGGTGCACGTCGACATGTATCGACTGCTGGAGCAGACCAGCGCAGATTTGCTCGCCGAACTCGACTCACTCGACCTGGATACCGACCTGGCCGACGCCGTCGTGGTCGTCGAGTGGGGAGAAGGGCTGGCCGAGCGGCTCTCCGAACGCCATCTCGACGTCCGTCTGTGCTTCAACTGCGATTCCGACGTTCGGACCGCGACGTGGCAGTGGAGCCGAGCATGATCGTGCTGGCGCTGGACACCGCCACGCCGGCGGTGACGGCTGGGCTGGTTTCTCGCGACGACGACCGCCTGGTCGCCGAGCGCGTGACCGTCGACGCACGTGCGCACGCCGAAATGCTGACCCCGAATGTGCTTGCTGTGCTTGCCGAGGCCGGTCTGACGATGACCGATCTGGATGCCGTCGTGGTCGGTCGCGGGCCTGGGCCGTTCACCGGCCTGCGGGTTGGCATGGCGACAGCGGCCGCGTTCGGACACGCGCTGGGCATTCCGGTGTACGGCGTCTGCAGTCTCGACGCCATCGGCGTGTTCACCACTTCAGATGCACTCGTGGTGACCGACGCGCGGCGCAGGGAAATCTATTGGGCGCGCTACCGTGACGGAATCCGGACAGCCGGCCCGGCCGTCAACCTCCCCGCGGATGTCCCGTACGACGGCGCGCAGTCGGTCACCGGTTCGCCTGAGCACGCTGCGCTGTTCCCGCTGCCGCGCGTCGATGCCGCGTATCCGACCCCGGTCGGGCTGGTGCGCGCGGTCGACGACTGGACTGCTGAGCCGAAACCCATTGTGCCGCTGTATCTTCGGCGACCCGATGCGAAGACGATCGTCGAGAGACAGGCGGTAGGGCGATGACCGTCTCGATCGAGCCGTTGACCCGCGCCGACGTGGACCGTTGCGCGGAACTGGAGGCGCAGCTGTTCGACGGCGACGATCCTTGGCCCGCGTCGGCGTTCCTGTCCGAACTCGAGGGCCGGCACAACCACTACGTGGCCGCGCGCACTGAAGATAAACTCGTCGGCTACGCCGGCATCTCTCGCCTCGGCCGGCTGCCGCCGCACGAATACGAGGTCCACACCATCGGCGTCAATGCCGCGTTTCAAGGCCAGGGCATCGGGCGGCGCCTGCTCGACGAACTACTGGCGTTCGCACACAACGGCGCGGTCTATCTGGAGGTGCGCACCGACAACGCAGCTGCGATCGGGTTGTACCGCAGCGCCGGGTTCGTCGAGATCGGGCTGCGCAAGTGCTACTACCGAGTGAGTGGTGCGGACGCGTACACGATGCGACGGGACGCCCCGAGCGGAGCGAGGAAACAGCCGAAGTGATCGTTCTGGCCATCGAGAGCTCGTGCGACGAGACCGGCGTCGGGATCGCCGAGCTCAGCCCCTCCGGTGAGGTCAGGCTGCTCGCCGACGAGGTGGCCTCCAGCGTCGACGAGCACGCCCGGTTCGGCGGGGTCGTCCCCGAGATCGCGTCACGCGCCCATCTGGAGGCGATCGGCCCGACGATGCGCCGCGCACTCATGGCTGCCGGTATCGAGCGCCCGGACGCGATCGCCGCGACCATCGGGCCCGGCTTGGCCGGGTCGCTGCTCTTGGGGGTCGCAGCCGCGAAGGCGTACGCGGCGGCCTGGGACGTGCCGTTCTACGCGGTCAACCACCTCGGCGGTCATTTGGCCGCCGACGTCTACGATCACGGGCCCCTGCAGGAATGCGTCGGCCTGCTGGTGTCCGGCGGGCACACCAACTTGCTTTACCTGCGGTCGCTGGGCGAGCCGGTGATCGAATTGGGCAGCACCGTGGACGATGCGGCGGGCGAGGCCTACGACAAGGTGGCGCGGCTGCTCGGGCTGGGTTATCCCGGCGGCAAGGCGCTCGACGAGCTGGCCCGCACCGGCGATCGCGACGCGATTGCATTCCCGCGCGGCATGACGGGCCCGCGTGACGACCCGTACTCGTTCAGCTTCTCCGGCTTGAAGACCGCGGTGGCCCGCTATCTGCAGCGCCACCCCGAGTATTCGTCCCCGGACGTCGCGGCCGGGTTCCAAGAGGCCGTCGCGGATGTGCTGACCGCGAAGGCGGTGCGGGCGGCCGGGAAACTGGGGGTTACCACGTTGCTGATCGCGGGCGGCGTGGCGGCGAACTCGCGGTTGCGCGAACTCGCCGAACGGCGCTGCGCCAGCGCTGGAATCGCGCTGCGAGTGCCCCGGCCGCGGCTGTGCACCGACAACGGTGCGATGATCGCGTCGCTGGCGGCGCATCTGATTGCCGCCGGGGCGCGCCCGTCGGCGCTGACCGCCGCTGCCGATCCCGGTCTCCCGGTCGTCACGCCCCAAATTGTTCTAGGCCGTGCTTGAGTGCTAGCACTCGCATGTATAGAGTGCTAGGTGGCAGGCGCGCTGCCCGACGGGTCGGCTCCCGCGACGACGGCGCAACGGCGGTGGCGCGTGCCGAAACCTGTAATGCCGAGCAGGTCTGGGGAATGCCCCGGACCAGATAAGTGGAGGACTCACATCGTGGCGAAGGTGAAGATCAAGCCACTCGAGGACAAGATCCTCGTCCAGGCCAACGAGGCCGAGACCACGACCGCGTCAGGTCTGGTCATTCCTGACACCGCCAAGGAGAAGCCTCAGGAAGGCACCGTTGTCGCCGTTGGTCCCGGCCGATGGGACGAAGACGGCGAGAAGCGGATTCCGCTGGACGTCTCCGAGGGTGACACCGTGATCTACAGCAAGTACGGCGGCACCGAGATCAAGTACAACGGCGAGGAGTACCTGATCTTGTCCGCCCGCGACGTGCTGGCTGTCGTCAACAAGTAATCACCCGTGTCCGCCCCGGCGATCCACCGCGTACGCGCGGCGGGTTTCCGGGGCGGCGCGCGTCCAAGGACGAGAAGAGATTCAGATGAGCAAACAGATTAAGTACAGCGAAACCGCGCGCCGCGCGATGGAAGCCGGCGTCGACAAGCTTGCCGACGCCGTGCGGGTCACGCTCGGCCCGCGCGGCCGGCATGTCGTGCTGGCCAAGGCGTTCGGCGGCCCGACGGTCACCAACGACGGGGTAACCATCGCCCGTGAGATCGACCTGGCGGACCCGTTCGAGAACCTCGGCGCGCAGCTGGTCAAGTCGGTGGCGACTAAGACCAACGACGTCGCCGGGGACGGCACCACGACCGCAACCGTGCTGGCGCAGGCGATCGTGAAGGGCGGCCTGCGCAACGTCGCCGCGGGTGCCAACCCGATCGCGCTTGGAATTGGCATCGGCAAGGCCGCCGACGCACTGTCCGACGCGCTGCTGGCCGCCGCCACGCCCGCCACCGACAAGACCGCGATCGCGCAGGTCGCCACGGTCTCGTCGCGCGACGAGGAGATCGGGAAGATGGTCGCCGAGGCCATGAGCCTGGTCGGGCACGATGGCGTCGTCACCGTCGAGGAGTCCTCGACGATGAGCACCGAGCTGGAGGTCACCGACGGCGTCCAGTTCGACAAGGGATTCCTGTCGGCGTACTTCATCACCGACTTCGACGCGATGGAAGCCGTGCTTGAAGACGCCCACGTGCTTCTGCACCGCGACAAGATCAGCTCGTTGCCCGACTTCCTGCCGCTGTTGGAGAAGATCGCGCAGTCCGGCAAGCCGCTGCTGATCATCGCCGAGGACGTCGAAGGCGAGGCGCTTTCCACTCTGGTGGTCAACGCGATTCGCAAGACGCTGAGGGCCGTCGCGGTCAAGGCGCCGTTCTTCGGCGACCGGCGCAAGGCGTTTCTCGAGGACCTCGCCGTCGTCACCGGCGGCCAAGTGGTCAACCCTGACGTCGGACTGTTGCTGCGCGAGGTCGGGCTCGAAGTGCTGGGCACCGCCCGTCGGATCGTGGTCACCAAGGATGCGACGACGATCGTCGACGGTGGTGGCACCGACGAGGCCATCGCGGCGCGCGCCAGCCAGCTGCGCTCGGAGATCGAGACGACCGACTCGGACTGGGATCGCGAGAAGCTGGAAGAGCGGCTGGCCAAGCTGTCCGGGGGCGTGGCCGTGATCAAGGTCGGCGCCGCGACGGAGACCGCGCTGAAGGAGCGCAAGGAGAGCGTCGAGGACGCGGTCGCGGCGGCCAAAGCGGCGGTCGAAGAAGGCATCGTCGCCGGCGGCGGCTCCGCGCTGGTGCAGTTCCGCGGTGTGCTCGACGAGCTGCGGGCCAGCCTGTCGGGCGACGCGGCACTCGGTGTCGACGTGTTCGCCGGTGCGCTCAGCTCCCCGCTGCACTGGATCGCGGTGAATGCGGGCCTGGACGGCGCGGTGGCCGTGAACAAGGTCGGCGAACTTCCGAAGGGACACGGGCTGAACGCGTCGACGATGTCCTACGGCGACCTGGCGGCCGACGGCATCGTTGACCCGGTCAAGGTCACCCGATCCGCGGTGCTCAACGCCGCATCGGTCGCACGGATGGTGTTGACCACCGAGACGGCGATCGTCGACAAGCCGGCCGAGGATGAAGACCACCACCACGGTCACCACCATTGATGCACACGTGAGAGCCCCCGACAACCTCGGGGGCTCTCACGTCTGTGCGCTCACGCGGTGCGGCGGATGCCTCGCTTCAAGAGCAGTTCCCGCTCTGACTCGCTCAACCCGCCCCAGATGCCGTACGGCTCGCCGACGGCCAGCGCGTGAGTGCGGCATTGGGCGATCACCGGGCAGCGACGGCACATTTCCTTCGCGCGCATCTCGCGCTGCGCGCGCGCCCGGCCGCGTTCGCCGTCGGGGTGGAAGAACATCGAAGAATCAACGCCTCGGCACAGTCCATGGATCTGCCAATCCCAGATGTCTGCGTTAGGCCCGGGTAGCTGTTGCGGCTGTGGCATGGAAACCCCCTCTCGCCGAGTCCAATTCGGGCGGACCCTACTGGACGGTGAGTTGTGCGATCCGAGAACATGTCGCCGATGACTACTCGTGCAGTCAAGGTAGGTGGGCTTACGAAAGCCAGTCAATAGCTACCTTCTGTGCGTAACCGCATAATCGCAGGCCGAGAATTTACATCACGTTCATCATTGCGACCCCTGCGCAACGGTGAATCTGGTAACCACGACCACGCGATAATCGCCGTTAACACGTTTCCGCAGTTGGCCCGACGATTGCGGTGCGGCGGAACCACAGGACTCATTAGGCAGTTCACATGGCGTTTACATCAGCATCACAAACTGTTAACTCAATGTTGCTGGTGCGCTTGGTGCGTCGGGCATGAGCAGCGCAGCGGAGCTCGAAGCCGTGGCGTTCGGTTGCGATCCGGGTAGATGGCCGCTGCCGGCGGCCGCCACGCCGCACGAACGATGGTTGCGGGCCGTCGCGGCGGGCGGCCAGGGTCATTACGGCAGCGCGACGGCCGATCTGGCGGGGTTGCGGCGCGAGCTGAGCGCTGGTCCGCTGGCCTCGTTGGCGCACAGCACGCAGGCGTCGTTCCTCCGGCAGCTCGGTGGTCATGCGCCGGCGCGCCCGTGGGACGGCCGGGCGTTGGCGCTGGCGGCGTCCGACCCGGAAGCCACCGTCGACGCACTGCTCGGGCTAGCCGCCGACGCGCTGGGAATGGCCCGATTTGCAGCGTCGGCAGCGCTTCTGAAGCGCGCCAGAGAGTCGCTGGACGGGTCGTCGGCTCCGAGTCGGTTGCCGCTGCGCTGGCAATGGGTGGCCGCCGAGTTGGCGATGGCCCGCGACGACGGCGCCGAGGCGGTCGGGCATGCCGAGCGGGCGATCGCGCTGGCGGAGGGGCACCCGTCGGCACGGCACAGGGTGAAAACCCAGGTTGTGTACGCCGCCGCACTGTGCAGCACGGGCCGGGTAGTCGAAGCGCGCGCCGTCGCCGACGCAGCGCTGTCGGCGACGGGTTCGCTCGGACTAGTGCCCCTGCGGTGGGCGCTGGCGAGTTTGCTGGCCGACATCGCCGATGTCCCCGGCCGAGCAGCCGGCATGATCGCGATTCGCGACGCTAGTGCGGAGACAGTGCGCCGCGCCGGAGGCGTTTGGCGTCGCTGAAGCCGGTGAAGGTTGTGAGATCGTTATTGTCGTTACGTCGCCGAGAAGCGCTCGGCTCGTAACGTTGGAGACGCCCTCGTCGATGACATTCTCGGGAGATCGCCTCGATGCTGTCGTTGCTGACGCAGTGGCGGGGGATCGCGGCGCGCTCCGCGAAGTGCTGGAGACTGTTCGTCCGGTCGTGGTTCGGTATTGCCGCGCGAGGTTGGGAACGGCGGAACGCAGCGGTCTTTCAGCTGACGATGTGGCTCAGGAGGTGTGCTTGGCCGCCATGACGGCGTTGCCTCGCTACAGGGAGCAGGGGAGGCCTTTCTTGGCGTTCGTGTACGGCATCGCGGCTCACAAGGTGGCAGACGCCCACCGTGCGGTCGCGCGCAACCGTGCCGCGCCCACTGACGCCATTCCCGAACGGCCCACCTTCGAGGCCGGCCCGGAGCAGCTGGCTCTTGACGCCGAATCGTCCGCGCGGATGAACGAACTTCTTCAAGTTCTGCCCGACAAGCAGCGTGAGATTCTGATCCTGCGCGTGGTCGTCGGACTGAGTGCGGAGGAGACCGCCGACGCTGTCGGCAGCTCCCCGGGCGCGGTGCGAGTTGCGCAGCATCGGGCGTTGACCCGGCTTCGTCAGGAGATCATCGGGGCAGACTATGTCTGACCACGACCCGGGCCTCGACGCGATCATGCGCACCGACCGCTTCCTCGACGCGCTGGCGTCCGGCGCGCGGATGTCGCCGGTTGATCCGCTGTCCGCGATGCTGGGCGCCTGGCGTGACGATGTGCGCAGCCAACCGGACGCCCAGGTGGTGACGCTGGCGCAGGCTTCTGCCGCTCTGGGCACGAACAAGAAGCAGAATCCGCCGCGCCGCAACCGATTTGGGCTGACCGTGGTCGGAGCCGTCGCTGCTGCGATGTTGTGCCTCGGTGGGTTCGGCGCCGTTGTGTACGACGCGGCGCCTGGCGATGCTCTTTATGGTCTGCGCGCCATGCTGTTCGGTGAGTCGGCAAAAACCCGTGACGACGCGGTCGTATTGGCTGCGCAAACCGAGTTGGCGCAGGTGCAGCAGTTGGTGCAGCAGGGCAAATGGGACGAGGCGCAGGAACGGCTCGTCACGCTGTCCACCACCGTGCAGAGCGTCAACGACGTCCCGTCCCAGCAGCAGCTGGTCGAGCAATATAATGCGTTGACTGTCAAGGTGGTTGAGCGCAATCCCGAGGCCGCGCTGCCGCCGTCTGGGCAACCGTTGCCGGTGCTTCCGTCCTCGCCGTTGACATTGCTGCCGATGCCCGTCGCCACAGACACGTCCACGCCTGCCCAGACGCCGACGCCCTCGCCGACGTCCGCCCTGCCGTCGCCGACGCCCTCGCCGACGCCCTCGCCGACGTCCGCCTTGCCGTCGCCGACGCCCTCGCCGACGTCCGCCCTGCCGTCGCCCACCGGTCAGTTGCCAAAAGCAACGCCGGTTCCGACCGCAACGGCGCCTGCAGCAACCGCGGCGACGCCGGCGCCGACCGCAAACACGCCTGCGCCGGCCGCCAAGACTCCGGCGCCGACCACGCCTGCGCCGGCCGCGACGACCCCGGCGCCGACCGCGAACACGCCCGCGCCGGCCGCGACGGCTCCGGCACCGAAAACGACCGTGCCGCTGGCGACGGCGAATACTCCGGCGCCATCGGCCAACGCTCCAGTCCCGACAGCAACCACTCCGGTGCCGACGGCGACGGATTCGACTGCGACGGCTCCGGCGCCTGCTACGCCACGGACATCAGTCGCGACGACGATCGCGCCCACGTCGACGTCCGGCGGCCCGATAGTTCGCTAGCCGCGATCAGCGGTATCCGTCAGGATCTGAGGTGGCTTCGTTCAGCGAGGCGTCGGCGTAGCCGCGGCAATAATCCCACGTTACGTACGCGTCGGGTTCTGGATCGTACGCTGGTTCGTGGGGACGGACCGTGCCGTCGACCAAAAGTTGCAGCAGGTTGGCGCGCAACATGTCCCAGTCGTGGTAATGGTCCTGCTGGCACTCGTCACACGACACCACGAGACCGCGAATTCCCTTGTGTGCCAACAGTGCTTCGTACACCGCAAGGTCGGCCAGGTCGGCTTCCACCGCGGTGCGCTCCTGCAGATCGAGCGGCTGACCCGGCTCGATGGCATCCAGCGCCGCCGACGGGTCCTGCGGATCGTCGGCGAACGGGTCGGGCGGCAAACCCGGCGGGAGGTGGTCGCGCACGCCTCTACAGTAGCCAGCCGGTCCGACATTTCGCCAGCCGCAGGCACGGTGTCGCCAACGGTGGCGATACCGTCGATACCGATAGGATGAGCACCCTAGCCCCGCACCGATGGAGGCCTCGCCGATGTCGATTACAGACGGTCATGCCACGGTGAATTCCGCTGCTCAGGTCCCTATCAGCGCCCCCGTCCCCACCGGCGGCGACGATCCGCACAAGATCGCGATGCTCGGCCTGACGTTCGACGACGTGCTGCTGCTGCCGGCCGCCTCCGATGTGGTCCCGGCCGCCGCCGACACCTCCAGTCAGTTGACGAAGAAGATCCGTCTGAAGGTGCCCTTGGTCAGCTCGGCGATGGACACCGTTACCGAGGCGCGTATGGCGATCGCGATGGCCCGCGCGGGCGGCATGGGTGTGCTGCATCGCAATCTGTCGGTCGCCGAACAGGCCGGCCAGGTCGAGATGGTCAAGCGGTCAGAGGCCGGCATGGTGACCGACCCGGTGACAT
Source organism: uncultured Actinomycetota bacterium (assembly GCA_963801365.1). Lineage (GTDB taxonomy): Bacteria > Actinomycetota > Actinomycetes > Mycobacteriales > Mycobacteriaceae > Mycobacterium. The sequence goes on from CAWDEZ010000002.1 coordinate 274,262, forward strand.
GTTCGCCCGACAACACACTGGCCGAGGTCGACGCGATGTGCGCGCGGTTCCGGATCTCGGGCCTGCCCGTCGTCGACAACAGCGGCTCGTTGGTCGGGATCATCACCAACCGGGACATGCGCTTCGAGGTCGACCAATCCAAGCGCGTGTCGGAGGTGATGACCAAGGCCCCGCTGATCACCGCCCGCGAGGGCGTCACCGCCGACGCGGCCTTAGGACTGTTGCGGCGCAACAAGATTGAGAAATTGCCGGTTGTCGACGGACAGGGCCGGCTGACCGGGCTCATCACGGTCAAGGACTTCGTCAAGACCGAACAGCATCCGCTGGCCACCAAGGACAGTGACGGGCGGCTGCTTGTCGGCGCGGCCGTTGGCACCGGCGACGATTCATGGGTGCGTGCAATGGCGCTGGTTGACGCCGGTGTCGACGTGGTCGTGGTGGACACCGCGCACGCGCACAACCGGCTGGTGCTCGAAATGGTCGGCAAGCTCAAGGCCGAAGCCGCAGAGAAGGTGGAGGTGATCGGCGGCAACGTCGCCACCCGCAGCGGGGCCGCTGCACTGGTGGACGCCGGTGCTGACGCGGTGAAGGTCGGTGTCGGGCCGGGCTCGATATGCACCACCCGGGTGGTGGCCGGCGTCGGAGCGCCGCAGATCACCGCGATCCTGGAGGCGGTCGCGGCGTGCGCGCCGGCCGGTGTTCCGGTGGTCGCCGACGGCGGGCTGCAGTATTCCGGCGACATCGCAAAGGCGCTTGCCGCAGGCGCGTCCGCCGCAATGCTCGGCTCACTGCTCGCCGGCACCGCAGAGGCCCCCGGTGAGCTGATCTTCGTGAACGGCAAGCAATTCAAGAGCTACCGCGGCATGGGGTCGCTCGGGGCGATGCGTGGCCGCGGCGAGAACAAGTCGTTCTCCAAGGATCGCTACTTCCAGGACGACGTGCTGTCGGAAGACAAGCTGGTGCCCGAGGGTATCGAGGGCCGGGTGCCGTTCCGCGGCCCACTGGCGACGGTCATCCATCAGCTAACCGGTGGCCTGCGGGCGGCGATGGGATATACCGGGTCGGCCACCATCGAGGATCTGCAGCACGCGCAGTTCGTCCGGATCACCGCGGCGGGGCTGACGGAAAGCCATCCGCACGACATCACGATGACGGTCGAAGCGCCGAATTACTACACGCGCTGAGGCAGGCTTCGATGTCCACCGCGCCGAAATCACACGTTTTGCAGGCCGCTTCTCGAGTTTTCTCTGCACACCGTCGATCTCGCGAAGTCGATCTCGCGGAAAATAAGGGCTGAGCATGCGCGACATGGTCGAAATCGGCATGGGCAGAACTGCCCGCCGCACCTACGAGCTCGACGACGTCAACATCGTGCCGTCGCGGCGAACCCGCTCGAGCAAGGATGTGTCCACCGCGTGGCAGCTCGACGCGTACCGATTCGAGATCCCGGTGCTGTCACATCCCACCGACGCGCTGGCGTCGCCGGAGTTCGCGATCGAGCTGGGCCGGCTCGGGGGTCTCGGAATTCTCAACGGCGAAGGGCTGATCGGCAGACACGCCGACGTCGAGGCGAAGATCGCCCAGATCGTCGAGGCTGCGGAAAAGGAGCCGGAGCCGTCGGCGGCGATCCGGCTGCTGCAGCAGTTGCACGCGGCGCCGCTGGATCCCGAACTGCTCGGTGCTGCCGTCGCCCGGATACGCGACGCGGGTGTGATCACCGCAGTGCGGGTGAGCCCGCAGAGCGCGCGGTCGCTGACGCCGGTGCTGATCCAGGCCGGAATCGACCTGCTGGTGATCCAGGGCACGATCGTGTCCGCCGAGCGGGTGGCCCGCGGTGGTGAACCGCTCAACCTCAAGACGTTCATCGCCGAGCTCGACGTGCCGGTGGTCGCGGGCGGGGTGCTCGACCACCGGACCGCGCTGCATCTGATGCGCACCGGCGCGGCGGGCGTCATCGTCGGCTACGGCTCCACCAGCGGCGTCACCACCAGCGACGAGGTGCTGGGCATCAGCGTGCCGATGGCCACCGCGATCGCGGACGCCGCGGCGGCACGCCGCGAATACCTCGACGAGACCGGTGGCCGCTACGTTCATGTGCTCGCCGACGGTGACATCCATACGTCCGGCGACTTGGCGAAGGCGATTGCGTGCGGCGCGGATGCGGTCGTACTCGGCACGCCGCTGGCGGCATCTGCGGAAGCGCTCGGTGACGGCTGGTTCTGGCCGGCCGCGGCCGCACACCCGTCGCTGCCCCGCGGTGCGTTGCTGCAAGTGGCCGTCGGGGAGCGGCCACCGCTGCGGCACGTGCTGGGCGGCCCGTCCGACGACCCGTTCGGCTCACTGAACCTTGTCGGCGGGCTGCGCCGCTCGATGGCCAAGGCCGGCTACTGCGACCTCAAGGAATTCCAGAAGGTCGGCCTGGCCGTCGGCAGTTGACCTTGGCGCAAGACTAAGTTGTCGCTGACATAATTACAGTGACGTAATTCAGATCCCACACTTTCGTGCGGTTGCGTGTCATGGTTCCCTCAAGGAGGGAATGACATGCCACGAACCAGTCCATATCGCCTGACTCTGACTGATGCCGAGCGCACCGAGTTGGAAGGACGCGCACGCAGATATACGTCACCGTATTCAGATGTCGTGCGGGCCAAGATCGTGCTCTACGCCGCCGAAGGGCTGGGCAACGACGAGATCGCCGCCCGCTTGGACACCCCGCGACAGGTGGTGTCCAAGTGGCGCAAACGCTTCCACGAGCAGCGCCTGCCCGGACTTGCCGATCAGCCCCGGGGAGGACGACCCCCCAGTTTTTCCCCCTGACGTCGTGGTCGCGGTCAAGGCGCTGGCCTGCGAACTGCCCACCACAGCCGGCGCACCGCTGGCCCGCTGGCACTGCCCGGACTGGCCCGCGCCGCCGTCGAGTCCGGCATCGTCGCCTCCATCTCCGGGACGACGATCTGGCGATGGCTGAGCTCGGATGCGATCAAACCGTGGCAACACCGCTCCTGGATCTTCCCGCGCGACCCCGAGTTCGGCCCCAAGGCCGCCCGCGTTCTCGACCTGTACGCCCGCCGGTTCGAGGACGAGCCACTACGTCTTGACGAGTATGTGATCTCCGCCGACGAGAAGACCTCCATCCAAGCCCGGATCCGCAAGCGCGACACCACGCCACCCGCGCCAGGCCGGCCCACGCGCGTCGAGCACGAATACGCCCGCGGCGGCGCCTTGGCCTACCTGGCTGCCTGGGACGTGCACCGCGCCAAGGTGTTCGGACGCTGCGAGGACACCACCGGCATCGAGCCGTTCGACCGGCTCGTCGACCAGGTGATGACCACCGAGCCGTACGCCTCGGCGCGCCGGGTGTTCTGGGTCGTCGACAACGGCAGCTCGCACCGCGGCCACGCCTCCGTCGATCGACTCGAGACCCGCTGGCCCACCCTGCGGCTGATCCACCTGCCCATCCACGCCTCCTGGCTCAACCAGGTGGAGATCTATTTCTCCGTCATCCAGCGCAAAGTCTTGGCGCCCAACGACTTCCGCGACCTCCGCGAGGTCGAAACACGCTTGCTGGCCTTCCAGCAGTACTACGAGCAGATCGCCACGCCGATCGAATGGAAGTTCACCAAGAACGACCTCAACGCCCTCCTCGAGCGCATCGCCGCCCACAGCGACGCCGACCTGGCGCTCGCCGCCTGACCCACACCGTATGGATACGTCACCGAACTTCCGCGCCAGACCACTAAGTAGCCACGGTGCACAGCTCGGCTGGACGCCGCTCGTCGAGAAACGGCATGAGGCGCGAGAAAGGGCATACTTGCTGGATGCAGCCTGACTTCGACGTCCTCGTCATCGGTTCCGGTTTCGGCGGCAGCGTCACCGCGTTGCGATTAACCGAAAAGGGTTACCGCGTCGGTGTACTGGAGGCCGGCCGCCGGTTTGAGGACAACGAGTTCGCCAAGACGTCGTGGAACCTGCGGAAGTTTTTATGGATGCCGAAGTTGGGAATGTACGGAATCCAGCGAATTCATCTACTGCGCAACGTAATGATCCTCGGCGGTGCCGGCGTCGGCGGCGGCTCGCTGAACTACGCCAATACGCTGTACGTACCGCCGGAGCCGTTCTTCGCCGACCCCCAGTGGTCACAGATCTCCGACTGGCGTGTCGAGCTGATGCCGCACTACGAGCAGGCGCAGCGGATGCTCGGCGTCGTGAAGAATCCGACGTTCACCGACGCCGACCGGATCGTCAAAGAGGTGGCCGACGAGTTGGGTGTCGGTGAAACGTTCGTGCCGACCCCGGTCGGGGTGTTCTTCGGTCCCGACGGGGACAAAACGCCCGGTAAGACGGTGCCGGACCCCTACTTCGGCGGTGCAGGTCCCGAGCGGACCGGATGTATCGAGTGCGGCTCGTGCATGACGGGCTGCCGCCACGGCGCGAAGAACACGCTGGTGAAGAATTACCTCGGGCTCGCGGAAAAAACTGGCGCCCAAGTGTTTCCGATGCGAACGGTAACCGCGTTCGAGCAGCTGCCGGATGGAAGGTGGCGCGTCGACACCGTCGCGACCGGTCGGTGGCTGCGCCGGGACAAGAAGTCGTTCACGGCTCAGCACCTGGTGTTGGCCGCCGGCACGTTCAACACCCAGAAATTGCTGTTCAAGATGCGGGACACGGGCAGGCTGCCCAGGCTGTCCGACAAACTCGGAGTGCTGACCCGGACCAACTCCGAGTCGATCGTCGGAGCCGGACGGTTCAAGGCCAGCCCCGATTTGGACCTCACGCACGGCGTGGCGATCACCTCGTCGATCCATCCGAGCTCCGACACCCACATCGAGCCGGTCCGCTACGGCAAGGGCTCCAACGCGATGGGCCTGCTGCAGACGCTGATGACCGACGGAGCCGGGCCGGAGGGTACCGATGTGCCGCGGTGGAAGCAGTTCCTCCAGCAGGTCGGCACCAACCCGCGCGGCACCATCCGGCTGCTGAACGCCCGGCGCTGGAGCGAGCGAACGATGATCATGCTGGTGATGCAGCACCTAGACAACTCGATCACCACGTTCACCAGGCGCACCAAGGTCGGCACCCGGCGGGTGACCAGCAAGCAGGGCCACGGCGAACCCAACCCGACGTGGATCCCGATCGGCAACGAGGTGACGCGTCGGGTCGCTGCGAAGATCGACGGAGTCGCGGGCGGAACGTGGGGCGAGCTGTTCAACATCCCGCTGACCGCGCACTACCTCGGCGGTGCCCCGATCGGCGACAGTCCGCGCAGCGGCGTCATCGACCCGTACCACCGGGTCTACGGATACCCGACGCTATTCGTGGTCGACGGCGCGGCGATCTCGGCGAATCTCGGCGTCAATCCGTCGCTTTCAATCACCGCCCAGGCTGAGCGGGCGGCGTCGCTCTGGCCCAACAACGGGGAGACCGACCTGCGACCCGGTCAGGGCGATGCCTATCGGCGGCTCGACCCGATATCGCCGCAGCACCCCGCAGTGCCGGCCGACGCGCCCGCCGCGCTGCGACGGCTGCCGATCGAGCCGGTGAGTTCGGCCGGCTGAGAGTCAGGTGAGCCGCCGCTTCGGCTCGCAGCCCGGCGGCTGCGGCGGCGCCGGCAGCATCGGCCGGCAGTCGGCGAGAGCGATCGTCGTCGGTGAATCGGTATTGAGCGTGAGCCCTTCGCCGGCGTGCCGGATGGTCAACTCGCCGTGCGGCCCGTCTCGCAGGATGTAGGTGGCGTCGCTGTGTGTCACCTCCACTGTCAGCCGAAAACCCCTCCACCGCAGACGAAAACGCAAACAGGAGATGCCGTCCGGAAGGTGCGGGTCGAGTGCGAGCAAGCCCTCGTCGTCGCGCAACCCGCCGAACCCGGCGACCAGCGCGGTCCACGCCCCCGCCAGAGAGGCTATGTGCAGGCCGTCGCGCGTGTTGGACTGCAGATCGCGCAGGTCGACCATCGCGGCCTCGTACGCGTAGTCGTGCGCCAGTTCGAGGTGCCCGACCTCGGCGCACATCACCGCTTGGGTACACGCCCACAAAGACGAGTCGCGCGTCGTGCGTCGTTCGTAGTAGTCGACGTTGCGTGCTTTCTGCTCGGGCGTGAACGCGTGGCCCTGCCAATGCATTGCCAAGATCAGATCGGCCTGCTTACACACTTGTGCCGGGTATAACCGCACGTATGGCGCATGCAGGAGAAGCGGATAGGTGGTCTCCTCCGAGAAGTTCCACTCGGCCAGCGTCGTGAAGCCGTTGCACTGTTCGTGCACGCCGAGGTCCTCGTCGTACGGGATGTGGGCGGCGCCGGCCGCGTCGCGCCAGGCGGCCATCTCTTCGGTGCCGACGCCCATCGAGCGCGCTTCCTCGGCGTGGCGGGTGCACGCCGCAGCCGCGGCGCGCAGATTAGCCGCCGCCATCAGGTTCGTGAAGACGTTGTCGCGGGCAATCGCTGTGTATTCGTCGGGGCCGGTGACTCCGTCGATATGCCACACCCCGTGACGGTCGTGATGGCCTAGCGAGCGCCACATCCGGGCGGTCTGCGCCAACACCGCCAATCCGCATTCCCTTTCCAATGACTCGTCGCCCGTCACGATGCGGTAGCGCTCGAACGCCATCGCGACATCGGCGCTGACGTGCCAGGCGGCGGTGCCGGCCGGCCAGTAGGCTGAACACTCCTGACCGCGAATCGTGCGCCATGGAAAGCTCGCGCCCTTCAGTTCCAGTTCGGCTGCGCGGTCCTGGGCGAGATTCAATGTCGATGCCCGCCACCGCAGCGCGTCAGCGGCGGCGTCGGGTGCCGTGTAGGTGAGCACCGGCAGAACGAACCCCTCGGTGTCCCAAAATGCGTGTCCGTCATAGCCGTTACCGGTCAGCCCCTTGCCCGGTATCGCGCGGCGTTCGGCGCGTGCGCTGGCCTGCAGCACGTGGAACATCCCGAACCGAACCGCCTGCTGGCAGTCGGCGTCGCCGTCGACCTCGACGTCGGCGCAGTCCCAGTAGTCGTCCAGATACCGCCGCTGGGCGTCGAGCAGCCCCTGCCATCATCGGTAGCGTGCCCCGGCGAGAGCCGCGGCGGCCTGGTCCCGCAGCGCCGGGCGCGACCGCAGACTCGACCAGCCGTACGCGAGGTACTTCACGATGCGAAGCTGTTGGCCGGGCCGCAGCCCGCAGATCACGGTGGTGCGGGCCCAATGATCTTCGGCGCCGGTCTCGACCTCGACTCGCCCGGGCACCTCGATCTCGTGGTCCATCGCCGCAGCCATCGCCAACTCGCTCAACCGCGTCCGGTGTACCAGAATTGCGCCCTGGTCAGCGATTTCGTGGTGCACCGCCTCGAGCGGATTGTCCAGAACCGCCGCGACCCGTGGATCACGCGCCGTTTTCGGCTGATCCTCGTTGGCGACGAGCTCGGATTGCACTGTGATAAGGGCGAATTCGTCGATGGCCTGGACGACGTACTCGATGGCCGCGACACTGCGCTGCATCAGCGACACCAGACGGGTCGAACGCACCTCGACCTGCCGGCCCGCCGGGGACTTCCAACGCGCCCGGCGGCCCAGCGTCCCGGCTCTCATGTCGAGAACCCGTTCATGCCCGAGCAATTGGCCGTAGCGGACGTCGAAGGGCTCGTCGTCGACCAGGAGGCGCAGGATTTTGCCGTTCGTGACGTCGATCATGGTTTGGCCAGCTTCCGGATACCCGAACCCGGCTTCGGCGTAGGGCAGCGGGCGACACTCGTAGAAGGAGTTGAGATAGGTGCCCGGCAGCCCGTATGGCTCGCCCTCGTCGAGGTTGCCGCGCAGGCCGATGTGGCCGTTGGACAGGGCGAACAGCGACTCGGACTGGGCCAGCCACTCGAGGTCGAGTCGCGTCTCGCGGACATGCCACGGCTCGACTGGGAAGGCGTCGTGCGGAATCATCTACAGGGCTTTCGCTGGGTCAGTGATGACGATGCCGGCGGCGCTGCGGCGCAAGGCTTTGCAGACCGACTCCGGGTAGTGGCGCGATCCGTCGAACACTTTCACACCCTCCTCGCTCGGTGTCTACTCGAACATCTCGTTCTCGCGGTTCTTCACGCGTAGTACCCGCCGCAGTGGCTGTTTGCCACCCCTTCTATCGTGAAAACCGTAATTCGAACGTATGATCGAATGATGGGTGATCTGCAGAGGATCAGCTACAGCGGCCAGCCGGTGCCGGAGGCATTACGCGCGGTCGAACCGCCTGTGCCGGTGCTGATCGATCTCGCCGCGCTGTTTCCGCGGGAGCCACATCGTCGCGGTAGCTATCACCCGGCGGGGCTGCAGATGCATAAGGTCGTCGAGGGCCAGCTGTGCTATTGGGGTCTGTGCGAGCAGGGCACCTGGTGGGGCTTGGTGACGTATGCGGTCAGCTACGGCGCCAACAGCCGTCCGGTGACGCATTGGGTGCCGGCGTGGACGTTGCGCCGCAAGGGCTGACCGGGCAGCGGCCCATAGACTTACCGCGTGACAGAACCGCGCTCACCCGTTCGACCGGTTTTGGTGGTCGACTTCGGCGCGCAGTACGCGCAGTTGATCGCCCGGCGGGTTCGGGAGGCGAGGGTGTATTCGGAGGTCATGCCGCACACTGCGACCGTCGAGGATCTCAAGGCGAAGGATCCTCAGGCGATCGTGCTCTCGGGCGGCCCGGCCAGCGTGTACGCCGACGGCGCCCCGCAACTGGATCCGGCGCTGTTCGACCTCGGCGTACCGGTGTTTGGCATCTGCTACGGGTTCCAGGCGATGGCGCAGGCCTTGGGCGGGACCGTGGCCCGTACCGGCACCAGCGAGTACGGCAGGACTCAGCTGAAATTCGCTGGGGGAGAACTGCATTCGGGATTGCCGGAAACCCAGTCGGTGTGGATGAGCCACGGTGACGCGGTGACTTCGCCGCCCCCGGGTTTCGACGTCGTGGCCAGCAGCGCCGCCGCACCGGTCGCAGCATTCGAGAACCGGGCTCGCGGGCTGGCGGGGGTGCAGTACCACCCGGAGGTGATGCACACTCCGCACGGGCAGCAGGTGCTGAGCCGTTTCCTGCACGAGTTCGCCGGCATCGACTCCACCTGGACACCCGCGAACATCGCCGACACGCTGGTGGAGCAGGTGCGCGGGCACATCGGTGACGGGCGGGCGATCTGCGGACTGTCGGGCGGCGTCGACTCGGCGGTGGCCGCCGCCCTGGTGCAGCGTGCGATCGGGGAGCGCCTGACGTGCGTGTTCGTCGACCATGGCCTGCTGCGGGCGGGGGAGCGCGCGCAGGTGGAGCGGGATTTCGTCGCGGCCACCGGCACCCGGCTGGTCACCGTCGACGCGAGCAACAGGTTCTTAGACGCGCTGTCGGCGGTCAGTGATCCCGAGGGCAAGCGTAAGATCATCGGCCGGGAGTTCATCCGGGCGTTCGAGGGTGCTATCCGAGACCTGTTGGGAGACAATGGGTCTGAGGTGAAGTTCCTGGTGCAGGGCACGCTGTATCCGGATGTCGTGGAGTCCGGCGGGGGCAGCGGAACAGCGAATATCAAGAGTCACCACAACGTCGGAGGGCTGCCGCCCGACCTGAATTTCACGCTCGTGGAACCGCTGCGGCTGTTGTTCAAGGACGAGGTGCGCGCGGTCGGGCGGGAACTGGGCTTGCCAGAGGAAATCGTTGGGCGCCAACCATTTCCGGGTCCCGGCCTGGGTATCAGGATCGTCGGAGAGGTCACTGCTGGGCGGCTGGACACGCTGCGCCGTGCCGACGCGATCGCGCGCGAGGAATTGACCGCGGCCGGGCTGGATACCCTGATCTGGCAGTGTCCGGTGGTACTGCTGGCCGACGTGCGGTCGGTGGGCGTGCAGGGGGACGGGCGTACGTACGGGCATCCGATCGTGCTGCGGCCGGTGTCGAGTGAAGACGCGATGACCGCCGACTGGACGCGTATTCCGTACGAAACGCTGGAGCGGATCTCGACGCGGATCACCAACGAGGTGCCGGAGGTCAATCGGGTGGTGCTCGACATCACTAGCAAGCCGCCGGGCACCATCGAATGGGAGTAGCGGCGGGCTAAGTCTCGCGGCTTGACGGTGTCGGTGGGTGGGTGTTTACTCATGATAATCGAACATACATTCGAATATGTGCTGAAACAAAGGTTCAGGAGGTGCTGCTGTGACAGCGGCGATGAGCCTGGATCGGCGAGCTGAACAGGTAGAACACCTGCGTCGCAAGATGGCCGCGATGGCGGGGAAGGCTGGCCACGGACACGCCCCACCGCCTCGGGTGGAGGAGCTGATCCCTTACTCCCAAAGTTTGCTGCCCATGCCTGAATCCCTGGCCGAACGCCTCCCGGCAGGGTTGCCGCGCGGCTCGGTGGTGGTGGCCTCGGGCGCTCGGTCGCTGACCTTGCGCGTGGTGGCGGCGGTGACGGCGGCGGGCGGTCATGCCGCCGTGGTTGGGCTGCCTGAGATCGGTCTGCAGGCCGCCGTGGAGATGGGCGCCGACCTGACCCGGCTGGCGCTGGTGCCCGATCCTGGCACCGACCCGATCGAGGTAGCCGCGGTGCTGCTGGACGGAATGGATCTGGTCGTGTTGGGGCTGGGCGGTCAGTCCGTGCCGCTGTCCCGGGCGCGGGCCGTGACCGCGCGGGCCCGCAACAAGGGCTGCACGCTGTTGGTCACCGACGGTGACTGGCAGGGGGCAAGGATGCGGCTGGCGGCCAGGGTCAGCGGCTACGATCTCGCGCCAGGCCGAATCCGCAAGGTGCGGCTGGAGATAACGACCGACCGAATGGCCAGTTATGATACGCATTCGCGCGAAAAGCGTGCAATAAGTGGCCATTCGGCGTATGCGTGATGCGCGTATTGGCCATCTGGTGCATGGACTGGCCGGCGGTCGCGACCGCCAAAGCCGCGGGCCTTCCCGCGACCGCGCCGGTGGCGGTGACGCTGGCCAACCGCGTGGTGGCCTGCTCCGCGGCGGCCAGGGCCGCCGGGGTGCGACGCGGTCTGCGCCGTCGCGAATCGCAGGCCCGCTGCCCGGACTTGCATGTGGTCACCGCCGACCCAGGCCGCGATGCGCGGTTCTTCGAACCGGTGACGGCCGCGGTGGACGACCTGGTCCCGCATGCCGAGGTGTTGCGCCCCGGCCTGCTGGTGCTGTCGGTGCGCGGGGCGGCCCGCTACTTCGGCAACGAGGAGGCCGCCGCCGAGCGGCTAGTCGACACGGTGTCGGCGACAGGCACGGAATGTCAGGCCGGCATCGCCGACCAGTTGCCCACCGCCGTGTTCGCCGCACGCGCCGGCCGCATCGTCGAGCCCGGTGCAGATGCTGCATTTCTGGCCGGCCTGTCGATCCGGGAGCTGGCCACCGAACCGAGCCTGGCCGGCAACGGGCGCGCCGACCTCGTAGATCTGCTGTGGCGATTGGGGATTCGCACCATCGGCAAGTTTGCGGCGCTGTCGCGAACCGATGTGGCTTCCCGATTCGGCGCCGACGCGGTAATGGCTCACCGGTTCGCCCGCGGAGAGCCGGAACGCGGACCGTCAGGTCGCGAACCGCCCGCTGAACTCGACGCCGAGATGCGATGCGATCCGCCAATCGACCGGGTGGATGCCGCGGCGTTCGCCGGCCGGTCACTGGCCAGTCAACTGCACCAGACGCTGATGTCGGCCGGCGTCGGTTGCACCCGGCTTGCCATCCATGCCGTCACCGCCAACGGCGAAGAGCTGAAACGGGTTTGGCGCTGCGCGGAGCCGTTGACCGAGGATGCCACCGCTGACCGGGTGCGCTGGCAGCTGGATGGCTGGCTCAACAACCGTCGGCGGGCTGGAGCGCAGCGACCCGGGGATATACAGGGTGGCGACCGGCCCACCGCGCCGGTGACGATGCTGCGGCTGCAGCCCGTGGAGGTGGTATCGGCCGAAGCGCTGCAGCTGCCGCTGTGGGGCGGCATGGGCGAGGAAGACCGGCTGCGGGCGCGACGGGCGCTGGTACGAGTGCAGGGGCTGCTCGGGCCGGAGGCGGTCCAGGTTCCGGTGCTCTCGGGTGGGCGGGGGCCGGCCGAGCGGGTCACGCTGGTGTCGCTGGGCGATGAACTTTTTCCGCGGGCCGATCCCCGGCAGCCGTGGCCGGGACGGCTGCCGGAGCCGTCGCCGACCGTTCTACTCGACGATCCGGTGGAACTCGTTGATTCACAAGGCAATCCGATTCGAGTGACCAGCAGAGGGATGTTCTCCGCCGATCCGGCGCGACTGGTCGCTCACACCCGTGAGGGGCCGCTGCGCTGGTGGGCTGGGCCGTGGCCGGTCGACGAACGCTGGTGGGACTCGAAGATCAAGACCGGACGCACCGCCCGCGCCCAAGTGCTGGTCGCCTGCGGACGCGAGGAGCAAGACAGGGGAAGCGGACGCGAGGAGCAAGACAGGGGAAGCGGACGCGAGGAGCAAGACAGGGGAAGCGATCCGGGGACAGCCCTGCTGCTGTGCTATCGCCAGCGGCGCTGGTATGTCGAGGGCGTCTACGAGTAGGGCTCACACCAGCCGCCGCGCGAACGCGCCGACCCGCTCGATGAACCGGCCGAAGAACTCGCCCGGATCGACCTCGACGCCGACTCGGGCGTTCGGCGGGCGGCCCCAGCGCCCCGACCAGTCGGCGATCGTCATGCCGCGCGTTAGCGTGCCCGCCAGCTCCACATCCACGGTCGCCGTGCGGGTTTGCGCGAGTAACGGGTCCAGTGCGACCGCTGCCGCCAGCGGATCGTGCAGGTGGGCCAGGTACCCCTCGCCCTGGGCGAAGTGGAATTCGAAGTAGAACCGCATCGCGTCCTCGAGCACACGGATCAGCGGATTGGCGGCCACCGACCGAGTGCCCCGCGGATCGAGCACGCTCATCGCGACTGTCGACGAGCCGGCGGCCTCCGCCAGCCGTGCGACGATCGCGGGCGTCATCACGATGTTCTCTGTCAGATTGAGGCCCAACACGATTGGCAACTCCGCCGCACCGGACCAAGCCGCGAACACCTCGGCCGCCGCCTCCGGGTCGACGCTGACGTTCCACTCCGCCACCACATCGGTGTTGCCGCGATACTCGAACGAGCCGCCCATGATCACCAAGCGCCGCAGCAGGCGGGGTAACTCCGGCTCGGCGCGCAGCGCCAGCGCAAGGTTGGTCATCGGACCAGTGACGAGTCCGATCAGTTCGCCGGGTTGTGCGTGCGCCGCTCCCACCCATGCCTCCGCGGCGTCGTAGTCCGTGAGTCGGCGGTCGGTCGGCGCCAACTCGGCATACCCGAGACCTTTCGGACCGTGGGTATCTTCGGCGGTGCGCAGGAGGCAATGCAGCGGCTGCTCGGCGCCCTTGGACACCGGGATGTCTGGAGCCCGGGACAACTCGAGCAAGCCGAGGTTGTTGACGCAAACCTGTTGCACCGCGACGTTTCCGCCTGTCGACGCGATGCCGACCAGTTGCGCTTCGGCGCTCGCGAGCAGATACACCAGGGCCATCGCGTCGTCGACACCGGTGTCCACGTCGGCGAAGATCGGCACTGTCACCGCGGTACCGGGGTCCCGTCCCAGTCTGTGAGCGTCCAGCCGTCACGCGGGTTTCCCACCACCACGATCTGCCCAGTGTTCGGTAGCGGGTCGCTGGTGAGTAATGACATGTCCGGATTCTTGACGTTCATCAAGACCCAGATCATCGTCGCCCCGGAATGGGAAAACGCCACCGGGCCGGCGTCGCCACTGTCGTAGATGGTCGCGACGGCTTCGTCGAAGCGCGCGTCGAATTCATTGCCGTCGATCGATCCCGGGATTTGGGCGTCGCGGTCGCCGCGCAGCCATGCCATGGGCGCCGTGAACAAGTCTCGCGCATTCGCCTCCGGTTGGCCTTCGTAGGCGCCGGCCTCGATCTCGCGCAGACCGGGCAGGACCGTGACCGGCTCGCCCAACGACTCGGACAGTGGGGCTGCGGTCTCGTGGGTACGGACCATCGTCGACGCGTAGATGCCGTCGTATCCGTTGGCGCTCAACGTGTTCGCCACGGCTCGGGCCTGCCGATAGCCCAGATCGGTGAGATCGGGTCCTGGCACCGTGGAGTCGATCAGGCCGGAGGCGTTGCCGAGTGACTGCGCGTGGCGGACAAAGGTCAACGTGATGTTCCGGTCGGCATGCGCGGGCGCGACGCCACCCAGCGATGCAACGGCCGCCGAGACGGCGATCAGCGCAGCGCCGGCGAATCGCCGAAGAAAGCTCACAAGTTCACCAATGTACGCCGGGTACCAGTCGCACCGCACGCTTCACCGGCCTGGGAACACGGAGTTTGCGGGCCGCGCTGCGCGCGGGCTTCTTCGGTCGCCGCCGTACCTCCGGCTCGGATGGAGCGACTCCTCGGGCAGCGGCGGAGTCGGGATACAGCAGATAGATCTGATGCAGCACCCGCCGCATGAGCTTTGGTACGAGGTAATTCCCCGCCGCCGAGATTGTGCCGAGCGGATGGTCGATCCGGGTCGGCTTCTCCACCAGCGCGCGTACCACCATGGCCGCCGCGTGCTCGGGACTGATTGGCTTCTGCGGGTTGAGTGATCGCGACGGCGCGATCATCGGCGTGCGCACCAGCGGCATGTGGATGTTGGTGAATGTGATGTGGTCGGAAAGCGTTTCAGTCCCGACGACATCTGAGAACGCGTCCAGTGCGGCCTTGCTCGGGTTGTAGGCGCTGTACTGCGGGTTGCGCGCCTGCGCACCCGCGCTGGAAACGTTGACGACGTGGCCGAACCGCCGCTCGCGCCAGTGCGGCAGCAGCGCCAGCACCATCCGGACAGCGCCGAAGTAGTTGACGGCCATCACGCGTTCATAGTCGTGAAGCCGGTCAGTCGAGTTGATCACTGAGCGGCGTATCGATCGGCCCGCGCTGTTGACCAGGTAGTCGACGTGGCCGAACCGGCCGAGGATGTCCTTCACGGTGTGCTCCACTGACGATGAATCGGTGACGTCGCAGGTGAAAGCGTAAGCTTCGCCGCCTGATTCGCGGATCTCGGCGACCAATTGATCCAGCGATTGTCCGTTACGTGCCAACCCGAAGACGGTCGCCCCGCGAGCCGCGACAGCGATCGCCGAGGCACGCCCGATGCCGCTGGACGCGCCGGTGATGACGACGTGCTTACCGGCCAGCGGGCCCCTGGAGCTGTCGCGGAGAGCCCGGTCAGGATCCAGATGCTCGGCCCAGTACGTCCACAGCCGCGGCGCGTACGAGCCGAACTCAGGAACCCCAATCCCACTGCCGCGCAATAAACCTCGTGTTACAGCGGAATCGAATGTGGCTGGCGAGTCGGCGACGTCGAGAAGTTCTGCTGGAATGCCGAGTTGGGTGGCTGCCAGGTTCCGGATCAGCTTGGCTCTGCCGCGCGCCTTGAGGACCGGTGTCGCCAGTGCTGCTGGCAGTGCCCCGGTCATCGGCGGCAATCCGGCGACTTGTGCCACACCACGGTAAATACCGTGCAGCCCAATTGTTTCCGGTGACGTCAAGTGGAACGTCTGACCGTCGCGATGCGGCGCGTGCATCAGCCACACCAGCGCGTCGACGACGTAGTCGACCGGGACGATGTTGGTTTGGCCGGCATTGGGCAGCATGATCGGGGTAAAGGACGGCAGTTTTGCCAGTTTGGCGAGCACTCCGAAGAGGAAGTAGGGCCCATCGATCTTGTCCGCCTCGCCGGTGCGCGAATCGCCGACGACGCCACCGGGGCGGTAAATGCGGTAGCGCAGGCCGGGTTCGTCACGCACCAGCTGCTCGGCTTCGAACTTCGTTCGGTGGTAAGGCGTGGGCAGGTTCTGGCCGACATCGAAGTCGGCTTCCGTGTACTCGCCGCGAAAGTCGCCCGCGACCGCGATCGACGACACGTGGTGCATCGTCGCGCCGAGGCGCCGCGCCAACGCGATCACCGATCGGGTTCCGTCGACATTGGCCGCGCGCTGCGCCGCTTCGGTCGCGGCGATGTCGTAGATCGCACCGCAGTGAACCACATGTTCCACGCCCGCGAGCCCGGCGAGCTCGCCGCTCAGGCCGAGGTCCGGCGCGGTCAGGTCGCCGACCACTGGTCTCGCGCGCTCGCCCCAGTCGGCGGCGAGGCGCTCGAAGCGGGCCAGAGAGCTGCGCCGGACCAGCACGCCGACGTCGTCGGACCGGGATTCCATGAGCTTCGCCACGACACGGCGGCCGATGAAGCCGGTCCCACCGGTCACGAGGTAACGCATGCCAGCCATCGTGATCGGGGCGCGCACATAGGTCAATGGGTATGACATGGTCCTCACCTGGTTCCCGGCGCCGACGGGATGGCCGCCGTGTGCGCAGGCGGCGACAATGCAGGGATGACACGCTCGTGGTGGGGATGGGGCAACGTCGACGACGCACTGACCGAGAGCGAGACCGAGGAGCTCATCGCCAGATGCGCCGCGATGTTGCCTGGACACGACTTCGCCGACCACGCACCGCGCGATCCCAGCGAGCTCGGGCTGCCGGCACCCCGCATCGCGCCACCGGCCGCCCTGGCCGCGCTCTGCTCCTTCAGTGCCGCCGATCGTGCGGGCCACGCCCGCGGGAAAGCCTTGCGTGACGTCGTTCTAAACCTGCGAGGACGGCTCGAGCACGTCCCGGATTTGATCGTGCGGCCTCGCCGTGAACAGGACGTGATCGACATTCTGGACTGGTGCGCACACGATTCGATTGCGGTAATCCCTTATGGCGGTGGCAGTTCGGTGTGCGGAGGCGTCGAGCCGCGGTTCGATGCTCCGGCGGTCACGATGGACCTTGCTGAGATGGGCGCGGTTTTGGACATCGACACCGCCAGCCGGGCCGCGAGAATTCAAGCAGGCGCGCTCGGCCCTCAACTCGAAAACCAGTTGCGGCCACACGGACTCACCCTGCGCCACTTCCCCCAATCGTTTGGCTTCTCCACCCTCGGCGGATGGCTGGCCACCCGCTCGGGCGGACATTTCGCCACGCTCTACACCCACATCGACGACCTGACCGAGTCGCTGCGCGTCGTCACACCAGCCGGCGTCAGCGAGTCCCGGCGGCTGCCGGGATCCGGGGCGGGCCCGTCCCATGACCGATTGTTCCTGGGCTCGGAGGGCACGCTCGGCGTGGTCACCGAGGCATGGATGCGGCTGCACGTACGGCCGCAATGGCACACCACCGCCTCGGTGACGTTCGACGACTGGAACGCCGCGTTACTCGCCACCCGATCGATTGCGCAGGCCGGTCTGTATCCGACGAACTGCCGGCTGCTGGACCCGGCCGAGGCATTCCTGAACGCCGGCACCGCGGTCGGCGGCGGACTGCTGGTGCTGGCATTCGAATCAGCCGATCACCCCGTCGAGCCGTGGATGGACCGTGCGCTGGCCATCACGGCCGAACACCACGGCGCCGTCATCGCCCGACGCGAGCGTGCCGCCGGCACCACCGACGCCTCGACCACTTGGCGGTCGTCGTTCCTGCGCATGCCATATCAGCGCGACGCACTGGCCCGTCGCAGCGTCATCGCGGAAACCTTCGAAACCGCTTGTACCTGGGACAAATTCGACGACCTGCACGCCGCCATCACCGAGGCTGCCCGCACCGCCGTAGGTCGGATTTGCGGATCCGGCGCCGTCAGCTGCCGGTTCACGCACGTCTACCCGGACGGCCCCGCCCCGTATTACGGTGTCTACGCGGCCGGGCGCTGGGACGCGCTCGTCGAGCAATGGGACGAAATCAAAGCCGCGGTCTCCGACGCGATCGTCGCGCATGGTGGCACCATCACCCACCACCACGCCGTCGGGCGTGACCACCGGCCGTGGTACGACCGGCAGCGGTCCGAACCGTTCGCGAATGCGCTGCGCGCGACTAAGGCCGCGCTCGATCC
Organism: uncultured Actinomycetota bacterium; assembly: GCA_963801365.1. GTDB lineage: Bacteria > Actinomycetota > Actinomycetes > Mycobacteriales > Mycobacteriaceae > Mycobacterium. Next base: position 292,140 of record CAWDEZ010000002.1, read on the forward strand.
GGGCGGCATCATGAACCCCGGTGTGCTTGTTGACGTGAGAGGCTGAGGCTATGCCTATCGACCCGACGGCAGTTGGCGCGACCACGAAACCTCATCTCATGGAATGGGCCGACCGCGACACCATGCTGTACGCGCTGGGTGTCGGCGCTGGCCTTGACGATCTGGCGTTCACCACGGAGAACAGCCACGGCATCCCGCAGCAGGTGTTGCCGACGTACGCGGTGATCGCCTGCCCCGCGTTCGGCGCGATCGGCAAGATCGGGACGTTCAATTTCGGCATGCTGCTGCACGGCTCGCAGCAGATCAGGCTGTTCAAGACGCTGCCGCCGGCGGGCAAGCTGAGCGTGGTCGCCGACGTCGCCGACCTCCAGGACAAGGGCGAGGGCAAGAACGCGGTGGTCGTGCTGCGCGGGCGCGGCACCGATCCCGACACCGGTGAGCTCGTCGCGGAAACGGTGACGACGTTGGTCATCCGCAAGGAGGGCGGCTTCGGCGGCGAGCCCGGAAGGCGTCCGGCTGCGCCGGAAATCCCTGACCGCGAACCGGATTCGCGGGCTTCGTTGCCAACCCGCGAGGACCAGGCGTTGATCTACCGGCTGTCGGGCGATCGCAATCCGCTGCACAGTGACCCGTGGTTCGCGCGGGAGATGGCCGGGTTCCCGAAGCCGATCCTGCACGGGCTCTGCACCTACGGCGTCGCGGGTCTGACATTGGTCGCCGAGCTGGGCGGCGGTGACGCGGCGAAGATCACGGCCGTCGGCGCGCGGTTCACCGCGCCGGTGTTCCCCGGCGAGACGTTGACGACGTCGATCTGGCGCACCGAGCCGGGACATGCGGTGTTCCGCACCGAGGCGTCGAATCCGGATGGATCGAACACCCGGCTGGTCCTCGAGGATGGAACCGCCGAGTACAGCGAGTGACGACGGAGACCTGGTATGCGGATTGCCGTGGTAGGCGCCAGCGGGGCGATCGGGGCCCGTACGGTCGATGCGTTGCGGGCCGGCGGCCACGAGACCGTGGGGATCTCCCGTTCACTTGGTATCGACGTTCGCGACGGCCCGGGTCTGACCACGGCGTTGGACGGTATCGACGCGGTGGTGGACGTCACTAGCACGCCTGCCGTCGATCCTGCCGAGGCGAGCGAGTTCTTCGGCTCGATCACGTCGAATCTGCTTGCTGCCGAGCGCAATAACGGTGTGCGGCATCACGTCGTGCTGTCCATCGTCGGGGTGGATCGCGTCGAAGGGAACGGCCATTACGTCGGGAAGCGCCGGCAGGAGGAGCTCGTTTCGGCCGGGGACATTCCCTGGACAATTCAGCGAGCGACGCAGTTCTTCGACTTTCCCGCAATGGTGGCCGGTTGGAGGACGGTAGACGGAGTCGCGACGCTGCCGCCACTGTTGATCCAACCCGTGTCATCAGACGATGTCGCCGCTCGGCTGGCCGCGCTCGCCGTGGAGTCGAGCATCGGAATGGCACCCGACTTCGCGGGTCCGCAGACCCACGATTTCGTCGACATGGCGCGCCGCACGTTGCGTGCCCGCGGTGACGAGCGGGCTATCCGAGCAAGCTGGCGCGACCAGCCATTCGGTGTCGAGATGGCCGGTGAGGTGATGCTGCCCGGCCCTGGCGCGGTCATTGCGCCGACGTTGTTCGACGCGTGGCTGGACGCGGGCGCGCCTGCCGATGCCACGCATTGAGTGTCAACCGCGGCCGAGGTAGCCCTCTTGAACGGCCGTGCAGATTAGCTGACCCGCCCGGTTGTAGATCTCTCCAGTGGACAGGCCGCGTGCGCCGACTCCGCTCGGTGAGTGCTGGTAGACGGCTAACTCCGTGCCACCGAGCGGCTGAGCGCCTCAAGCGAATCCTCAAGGAACTGCAGTTCGAATGGCGGCGGAGTGCCGACCTCGTCCCGAAACTTTTGCGGTGTCGCGCTCCAGTCGTAGGTGAGGGTGACGTCGGTGCCCTGACCGTTCGGCGTGAGGTCGTAGCGCCACCACCAGCCGCCGGGTTTGTGGTTGCCCGACTCATCGAGTCGCCCGGGAGACCACGCGATCGCCCGGTCCTGCTCGAACACCGTCACCAGGTTGTGCATGACGTACGGCCCGCCGACGCGTTCGCGGAACATGTTCACCGCAAAGATCTGCCCGGCGCCGGCGATCTTCTCGGTGTCGATCGCGTCGCGGACCCAGTCGCCCGGCTCCGTGTCCTTGTGCCGTGACGGATCGGAAAGGATCGCAAAGATCTTCGCCGGTGTTGCGGCAATGGTGCGGGAGACGACCCAGCATTCGTCAATGTTCACGCGTTGGATCCTTCTCCATAGACCCGCGCGATGTCGGGTGAATCCAGCCAGCCGGAGTAGGTCGGCCTCGACGGCCAGCCCTCGGGCGAATCGAGCCATTCCTCCTGGCGGCCCCACGGCAGGATGTCGATGAGCCCGAACGAATGGCTGAGCTGTTCGGTGCCGCGGCCGTTGGTGCGCCAGGTGCGGTATACGGTGTCGCCGTCACGCAGGAACACATTGACGGCGAACCCGCCGCCAGGCGGTGCGTCGACGTCGGCGCCGAATGTGCTCTCCGACGACGAGTACCAGTCCATCTTGTTGCCGACCTTGTCGCGGTAGGCCAGCACCTCGTCGATCGGCCCGTTGGTGACGATGACGAAGCGAGCGTCGTAGCTGTGAAGGAATTCCAGCCGGGTGAACTGAGACGTGAAGCCCGTGCAGCCGCCGCACTGCCACTCCGCGCCGTCCTCCCACATGTGGTTGTAGACGATGAGCTGCGAACGTCCCGTGAAGATGTCCACGAGTCGGACGGGCCCGTCCTCGCCGATCAGCGTGTAGTCGGGCATCTCGACCATGGGGAGGCGACGGCGTTGCGCGGCGATGGCGTCGAGCTCGCGGGTGGCGGCCTTCTCCCTTTTGCGCAGCTCGTCGACCGCGGCGCGCCAGGTCTGCTGGTCGACCACCGGCGGCTTCGCGGGTGAAGTCTGGGTCATGGTGCGTCTCCTCTTTCGGTTCTCCTGCTATCTAGACCGGACAGTTGCGCGAAATTCATCGCTCAATGTCGGCGAAACAGAAGCCACGGTCGTGAACCGCGGGAAATCGCGACGCGGAATTCTGTTTCGGCGAACTGCCCTAGACGGCAGCGAGCTTGGCGACCGCGGCGTTGAAGATCTTGGGCAAGCCGTCTTCCAGCGTCGGGTCGGGTGCGCTGCCGAAGGAGTAGAAGGCGTTGATCGTGACACCTCGGTAGACGCCTATGATGCCTGCGCTGTTCGGTGCGCCGGGATTGTTTCCGATCGCGAGGGCGTAAGCGACGGCCCAATCCGGAATGTCTGATAGCGTCAGCGGCCGTACGCTGCCGGTCGTGATACCGCCCATTTCGAAGGAGCTGCAAGAGTGGACCCACCGGTCGAGAGACGCTTCATCGTTTGCCGTCGGCGCGGCGAGGGACACGCCATAGCGGGCTTTGCCGTTGGCCCACTGAGCCGTACCGATTTGTCGTGCACCTTTGTTCATGGGTGACGCGCATTCTGGCGGGATCACGGTCAGCAGGTCCGATTGGCTGGGCCCGTTGAGGTCTTTGAACTGTCGCTCCCAGGAGGCACCGGCCAATGACGGCACATCTGCCTTATCGGGGAGCATGTCCGCGGTGAGTTGGGTGATATCCCCCTTGGGAGCCGATGAAGTCTTGGCTCGTACCACCACGATCACCGCCGTAACGGCCAACGACAGCAGGACCGCGATGAGCGCCCCGAACACCACAAAGGGAAGGCGAGAGCGCTCTTCGGGCTGCACATCGGCAGCGTAGTCCTCAGCAGCCACTGCGACGTGCTCGCAACCGAGGCGGGCACCTCTGTCTCGTGCGGGTCGTTTATCGAACATTAGTTCGATAATATGTCTGAGTGGCTTGGTTCACCGGCCCCAGCTGGGGCGAGATCGAGCGGGTGCTCAACGGTAAGCCCCGCCGCGCCGGCACATCACTGGAAGACCCCGCCGACCCCGGCGGCCCCGCCTTCTCGCGCAAGCGCGGCCCCTATGTCAAGCCCGACGACGTTCGGCGCGGTGACTCGACTCCTTACGCCGAACTCCATGCCCATTCCGCCTACAGCTTCCTTGACGGCGCCAGTACCCCCGAAGAACTTGTCGAGGAAGCAGTAAGGCTCGATCTGCGCGCCATCGCGCTGACCGACCACGACGGGCTCTACGGCGTCGTGCGATTCGCAGAGGCCGCCAAGGAGCTGGACATTCGCACGGTGTTCGGTGCCGAACTGTCGCTTGGAAACACACCGCGCACCGAGGATCCCGACCCTCCGGGACCTCACATGTTGGTGCTGGCCCGCGGGCCCGAAGGCTACCGACGGCTGTCCCGGCAACTGTCCAAAGCGCACCTGGCCGGCGGTGAAAAAGGCAAGCCGCGCTACGACTTCGACGCGCTCACCGAGGCCGCCGGCGGTCACTGGCATATCCTCACCGGATGCCGCAAAGGCCATGTGCGCCAAGCGCTTACCACATACGGGCCGGAGGCCGCCGAAAAGGCGCTGGCCGACCTGGTGGACCGGTTCGGCGCTGATCGTGTCAGTGTCGAGGTAACCCACCACGGTCAACCGCTCGACGACGAACACAACGCCGCACTGGCCGCGTTGGCGCCGAAGTTCGGCCTGGGCGTGATAGCCACCACCGCCGCGCACTTCGCGGAGCCGTCGAGAGCACGGCTGGCCATGGCGATGGGCGCGATCCGCGCCCGGTACTCTCTCGACGAGGCCGTCGGATACCTTTCCCCGCTGGGGGGTTCGCATCTGCGCTCCGGCGCGGAAATGGTTCGACTGTTCGCACCGGACGTGGTCGCGGCAGCCGCCGATCTCGGCGAGCAGTGCGCGTTCGCGCTCGAACTCATTGCGCCGCAACTACCGCCGTTCGACGTCCCCGACGGGCACACCGAGAACAGCTGGTTGCGCCACCTGACGATGGCCGGGGCGCGCCAACGATACGGCCCGCCCGAACGCGCGCCGCGCGCCTACGCTCAGATCGAGCATGAGCTGGACATCATCAAACGACTGCAGTTTCCGGGTTACTTCCTTGTGGTGCAAGACATCACCCGATTCTGCCGCGAGAACGGGATTCTGTGCCAGGGCAGGGGATCGGCGGCGAACTCGGCTGTCTGCTACGCGCTCGGAGTCACCGCCGTCGATCCTGTGGCCAACGAGCTGCTGTTCGAACGGTTCCTCTCACCCGAGCGCGACGGGCCGCCCGACATCGACATCGACATCGAATCCGACCTGCGCGAGAAGGCGATCCAGTACGTCTACGATCGTTACGGCCGCGATTACGCCGCGCAGGTCGCCAACGTGATCACCTATCGCGGACGCAGCGCCGTGCGCGACATGGCTCGCGCACTGGGCTTTTCGCAAGGTCAGCAGGATGCGTGGAGCAAGCAGATCAGCCGGTGGAACACGCTGCGAGAGCAGCAATTGGACGGCGTGGCCGACTCGCCGAACGTCGAGGACATCCCCGAGTCGGTGATCGACCTGGCGATGCAGATTTCCAACCTCCCCCGGCACATGGGCATTCATTCGGGCGGCATGGTGATCTGCGACCGTCCGATCGCCGACGTGTGCCCGGTGGAATGGGCGCGCATGGAGAACCGCAGTGTGCTGCAGTGGGATAAAGACGACTGCGCTGCAATCGGTTTGGTGAAGTTCGACATGCTCGGCCTGGGCATGCTGTCCGCGCTGCACTACGCGATCGACTTGGTCGCCGAACACAAGGGCATCGACGTCGACCTCGCCAAGCTCGACCTCTCCGAGGCCGCCGTCTACGACATGCTGCAGAAGGCCGATTCCGTCGGCGTCTTCCAGGTGGAGTCCCGCGCGCAGATGGCCACCCTGCCCCGGCTGAAACCCCGCATCTTCTACGACCTCGTCGTCGAGGTGGCGCTGATCCGGCCGGGCCCCATCCAGGGCGGCTCGGTGCACCCGTACATCAAACGGCGCAACGGCGAGGAACCGGTCACCTACGACCACCCGTCGATGGCACCCGCGTTGCGAAAGACGTTGGGGGTTCCGCTGTTTCAGGAGCAGCTGATGCAACTTGCGGTCGACTGCGCCGGCTTCACCGCCGCTGAGGCAGACCAGCTACGCCGCGCGATGGGCTCCAAGCGGTCCACCGAAAAGATGCAACGGCTCAAGGGCCGGTTCTACGACGGCATGCGCGAACTGCACGGCATCACCGGCGACACCGCCGACCGGATCTACGAAAAGCTCGAAGCCTTCGCCAATTTCGGCTTCCCGGAAAGCCACTCGCTGAGCTTCGCGTCGCTGGTGTTCTACTCGTCTTGGTTCAAGCTGCACCACCCGGCGGCGTTCTGCGCGGCGCTGCTGCGGGCGCAGCCGATGGGCTTCTACTCGCCGCAGTCACTGGTCGCCGACGCTCGCCGCCACGGGGTTCTCGTCCACAAACCCGACGTCAACGCCAGCCTCGCGCACGCCACGCTGGAGAACAACGGCACCGAAGTGCTGCTGGGGCTGGGTGCTGTCCGCCACATCGGCGACGAGCTGGCGCAGCGGCTCGTCAACGAGCGAAAGGCCAACGGCCCGTTCGATTCTCTGCTGGATCTCACCTCCCGTGTGCAACTGAGCGTGCCGCAGACCGAGGCACTGGCTACGGCGGGCGCGCTCGGCTGCTTCGGCGTCAGCCGCCGCGAGGCGCTATGGGCGGCGGGGGCAGCCGCAGCCGAAAGGCCCGACCGCCTGCCGGGCGTCGGATCGTCGTCGCATATTCCGTCGCTGCCCGGCATGACGGAGCTGGAGCTGGCCTCGGCCGATGTGTGGGCCACCGGGATATCACCGGACAGCTACCCAACCCAGTTCCTGCGCGACGACCTCGACGCGATCGGCGTCATCCCCGCCGAGCGGCTGCTCGACGTGCCCGACGGCACCCGGGTGGTGATCGCCGGCGCGGTAACCCATCGCCAGCGTCCCGGCACCGCGCGCGGCGTGACGTTTTTGAATCTGGAAGACGAGACCGGGATGGTCAACGTGCTGTGCACACCGGGTGTATGGGCACGTCACCGCCGCGTCGCCCAGACCGCGCCGGCCATGCTGATCCGCGGTCAGCTGCAGAACGCCACCGGAGCGGTCACCGTGGTCGCCGAACGATTGGGCCGCATCGAGCTCGCGATCGGATCCCGCTCGCGCGACTTCCGCTGAGCCCAATCGCGAACGTGCGCTCACTGCGATATTTCTGCATTTTCGCAGTGGATGCACGCTGGCGAATCATTCCACCGGCGGCGTGGTCCACACCTTGTCGACGCTGATCTTCAACCGCGTGTTGTACGCGGCCAGAAACTCCTCGCTAAACCCCATGTTTTTCGCGTACTCGCCGTACTTGGCCAAATACTGCTGGTCCTCGAGTGGATCCGTATCGACCGCGTCGACCCTGGCCTCACCGCCGACGACGATGACTCCGCTGCCATTGCCGTCAGAATCCAGATTGAGGCTGACCCGCGGGCGGGCCTTGATGTGCGCGACCTTGGCGGCGTTCGGCATCGAATACACCGTGAGATCCGTGCCGTCGAAGAAGAACCACACCAGGCGGGGCACAGGCTGGCCGGATTTCGCCACGGTGGTCAACCATCCGTGGCGGTCCGACTCGAGCCTGCTCGAAACCTCTTGTGTCAATTCAGCTGTCATGAACGCAAATGTAATCTCCATCCATGCCCAGTCTGAATCTCTCGGTCGACGAAGTCCTGACCACCACACGGTCCGTTCGCAAACGCCTCGATTTCGAGAAGCCGGTGCCGCACGACGTGCTGCTGGAATGCCTCGAGCTGGCGATCCAGGCGCCGACGGGCTCCAATCACCAGGGCTGGCAATGGGTGTTCGTCGAAGATTCCGGCAAGAAGACGGCGCTCGCCGACATCTACCGCAAGAACTTCGAGTGGTACGGGGCGCAGCCGAAACCCGAGTACGCAGCAGGGGACAGCCGCGCCGAGCAAAGGGACCGGGTGGTCTCATCGGCGATATACCTGGCCGAGCACATGCAAGAAGCGCCGGTGCTGATGGTGCCGTGCCTGGAAGGTGCTGTTGTGGACGCGATAAATGCGGGTGCGTCGTTCTGGGGGTCGCTGTTGCCTGCGGCGTGGAGCTTCATGCTCGCATTGCGGTCACGCGGGCTCGGCTCGGCGTGGACAACGCTGCACCTGCTCGGCGACGGAGAGAAGGAAGCCGCAGAGTTGCTCGGCATCCCGTACGAGCAGTACAGACAGGGTGGCTTGTTCCCGATCGCCTACACCAAGGGCACCGCTTTCAAGCCGGCCAAGCGGCTGCCCGTCGAGCAGATCGTGCACTTCGACAGCTGGTAGGCCATCACACCGCACCGGCGAAGCCGTGCTGGCGCCACGCCTCGTAGACCGCGACGGCGGCGGCATTGGACAGGTTCAGCGAACGGCGGCCGGCGATCATCGGGATCCGCACGGTGTCGGTGACATGCTGATCGGCCAGCGTTTGCGCATCCAAGCCGGAAGGCTCCGGCCCGAACAGCAGTACGTCGCCAGGCTGATACGAAACGTCGCCGAACGACCTCTGTGCGTGAGCGGTGAACGCGAAAACCCGCGCCGGCAATATCGCTTGCCACGCGGCGGCCAACGACGAATGCACCGTGACGGATGCAAGGTGGTGGTAGTCGAGTCCCGCGCGGCGAAGCTTCGGCTCCGACAGATCGAAACCGAGCGGTTCGACAAGATGCAACTCGCAGCCGGTTGCCGCGACCATCCGAATTGCATTGCCCGTATTGGGCGCTATGCGCGGCGAGTAAAACATCACGCGGAACACAAGCAAATCATTGCGCGCGATCAGTGCTTGGGCGAGAGCAAGAATGATCAGAACCGGGAAAATACGGGGTGGTCGGAGGCGTTGAAAAATTTGCTGGGGTAGAATTTCCGAGGCGTGACAGCGCACCTGTCTGTTCAGTAAGGACGGTTTGGTGCGTGCCGGCGATCGCTGGCATACTCGTCGGATTGCCAGGCGCTAACCGCGCGCCGCCCGACATCGGGTCGACAAAAGCAGGAAACTCCATGAATCAGGCGAATATTCACCAGATCGTGCTGCGCTCTTCGCGCGAGCGCGCATCGCGCGCAGAATCGGCCATTCAGCCGAGCGTGCCACGATGACCATGTTCGAGCAGCCGGTGCTGCCCGAGGAGAAGAAAGAAAATCCGCCTGCCGTGCCGGCCAAGCGTCCGCCAGCATGGTCGCTGTCGAATTGGCCGGTTGCTTGGAAGGTGCTTGCAATCGTCATCATTCCGATTGCGATCGCGGCCGCACTAGGGGGCCTGCGCATCCATCAGGGCCTCACCGATACCCGGGATTTGCGCAGCGCCGCCCAGCGAGCGGCCATGGTGGGGCGGATCGCGAATTACACCGAGGCGTTGGAACGTGCGCTCTGGGCGTATTCGTCGGCTGGCGACGGACCGGCGGCCCGCAAGGCCTTCGACGACTCCAGTTTGGAACTCGAGCGGAAGTTGTCAGCAACCGCCGTCGACCCTGATGTCCGCTCGGGCATCACCGCGATGCTCAGCAGCGGTCCGCCGCTGCTGGACCGGGTCGCGTCAAACAGCATCGGACCGATCGACACGGTGAACACATATGCGCCGATCCTGCTGACCGCCGAGGACGCGATCGTCGGCTCGGTGCAGGTGGGCGACGAGGAGATCCGCACGCAGGCTCAGGCGCTAAGCCGCGCGGTCGGCGCCCGCGGCCAGATGCTGATGCAGAAACTACTGGTCACCCGCGGTGCCGAGGTCTCGGAGCCAGAGCTTCGCACGGAGCTGAGCACCCTCGCCGGCATGGAGCCGTCCGCGTTGCCGGGCGTCAGTTCGGGGGACGCGACGGCGCTACAGGATCAGATGGCCGCACGGATGGCCATCATCTCCGACCCGGCCGCGGTGCTCGTCGGCAATCCGGACCTGCTGGCATCTCTGCAGGCCACCGACGACATCGCCACGAAAGTCATCAACGACACCACAGCGTCGGTCAGTGCCGCGGTGGACAAGCAGGCGTCGCTGGCGCGCACCGCCGCGATCCGTGACGCGGCGATTGTGCTGACCCTGATTCTGGCCGCGCTGCTCGTGGTGCTGCTGGGCGCCCGGTCGCTGGTGCGTCCGCTGCGCCGGCTGCGCGAAGCCGCGTTGCGGGTGGCGCACCAGGAGCTGCCCGCCGAAGTCCAACGCATCGGTGCGGGCGAGCAGCCGGGGTCGTTCGAGCCGATCCCGGTCTACACCACCGAGGAGATCGGTCAGGTCGCCCACGCGGTCGACGACCTCCATGAGCAGGCGTTGTTGATGGCCGCTGAGCAGGCACGGCTGCACACGCACGTCAGCGACATGTTCGAGACGATGTCATGGCGCAACCGCTCGCTGGTCGACCGGCAGCTCTCGCTGATCGACGAACTCGAACGCAGCGAGGACGATCCGCAACGACTCGACGCACTGTTCAAACTCGACCACCTCGCCGCGCAGATGCGCCGCAGCGGCACCAATCTGCTGGTGCTGTCGGGTGCGAAGATCCATCGCGAGCAATCCGACTCGGTGCCGGTCGCCGACGTCATCAAGGCGGCTATCTCACAGGTGGAGGACTATCGACGCGTCATCGCCGCGACCGCACCGGATAGCGCGGTGATCGGCTCGGGAGCAGGTGACATCGTGCACCTGCTCGCAGAGTTGATCGACAACGGGCTGCGCTATTCGCCGCCGACGTCGCAGGTGCGGGTTTCCGCGGCGCACACCGACAACCGCCTGGTGATCGAAGTCAGTGACACGGGGCTGGGGATGACAGAGGCCGATCTGCGGATGGCCAACAAGCGCATGGAGTCCGAGGGTGAGGTTGACACATACACGGCCCGGCACATGGGTCTGTACGTCGTCGGCCGGCTCGCGCACCAGCACGGAGTGACAGTGCGGCTGCGCAACTCGGTGGCTGGCGAGCCGGGCGAAGGGATGACCGCCGGCGTCGTCATTCCTGCCGCGCTGATCGACCGGCCCGGTGTGCCTGGCTGGCCCGCGCTCGACAACGACGCCGCGGCCGCGGCCCCGCTCGAGGATCTCGTGGATGTCGTCCCGCCGGCGCAGAGTGAGCCCGTCGCCTACGTCCAGCCGTACCGCAACGGGACGCCGCACGACGATGGCTCGTCGCTGCCCCGACGCGATCCCGGCGCCAGTGGGTTCTTCGGCGTCCCGGATGAGGAACACCCGGAGGAGCCGGCGGCGCGCATGCGGCCACCGTCGTCACCGGCAGGCGATACCGACGTGATCTTCCAGCGCATGGTGTCGGAATGGCTGATCGACCCGTATCAGTTGATGGAGCCCGTCCAGTCGTGGGAGTCGGTTTGGGACAGCGGCTGGGAGGCCGCCGCGCACGCCGACGAGATCCCGATCGACGAGCACACGGAGCACGGTCTGCCGGTACGGGCGCCTGGGGCGCGGCTCGTTCCCGGTTCGATGCAATCCGTTCGCCAGCCGAACGGTACCGCGCACGAGGAACCAGTAGTCCAACGCGATCCCGAGAATGTCCGGGCGTCGTTGTCCAGCCACTGGAGCGGGGTCCGCGCGGGCAGGTCCCATGCCCGAGAAGATCAGCCAGAGAGCGACCAATGACGCCGCCCACTCAAGACAAGTCGCTGGACTGGCTGGTGTGTGCCTTCGCCCGCGATGTCCCTGGGGTATCCCATGCGGTGCTGGTGTCTGCGGACGGGCTGCTGGTGGCCGCCAGCGAGTATCTCCCGGTCGAACGGGCCGACCAATTGGCCGCGGTGAGTTCGGGATTGGCGAGTTTGTCAACCGGGGCGGCGCAGCTGTTCGACGGCGGCCGGGTGCTGCAGTCGGTGGTCGAGATGGAGAACGGGTACTTGTTGCTGATGCGGGTGGGCGACGGGTCGCATCTTGCGGCGCTGGCGTCCACGTCCTGCGACATCGGCCAGGTCGGTTACGAGATGGCGGTTCTGGTGGAACGCGTTGGCGGCGTGGTGAAGTCGTCGCGACGCGCCGCCCAGCATTCGTGAGGCGCGATGGAACCCCGCAGTGAACCGAATTGGGTGCGGCCGTACACTCTGACGGCTGGGCGGACAACCGCGAGCATCGCGTTGCCGCTGGAGGCGCAGATCGAGGCGCCTGAGCCGGCTTCCCGCCACGGCTGGCTACCCAACGACGTACGAGAGGACATCGTGAAGCTGTGCGCCACCCGGCCGTCCATCGCGGAAATAGCAGCGCGGCTCGCCCTGCCGTTGGGCGTGGCGCGGGTTCTGGTGGGCGATCTCGTGGAGTCCGGTCACCTGCGAGTGCTCGCCACGCTTGACGACGGTTCGTCGGCGGAAGAGCGGCGGGAGCTGATCGGAAGGACGCTGCGTGGGCTCCGAGCGCTCTGAGACGCACGCGGCGGCGTCCACGAAGATTGTGATCGCCGGCGGATTCGGCGCTGGCAAAACCACTTTCGTGGCTGCGGTCTCTGAAATCATGCCGTTGCGTACCGAGGCGCTCCTCACCGAGGCGTCCGTGGGTGTCGACGAGCTCGACGGGACGCCGGACAAGAAGACCACAACCGTCGCGATGGACTTCGGCCGGATCACGCTGGGGGACGAGGATCTTGTTCTGTACTTGTTCGGGACGCCGGGTCAACGGCGCTTCTGGTTTATGTGGGATGACTTGGTGCGCGGCGCGATTGGCGCGATCATCCTGGTCGATGTCCGACGGCTGCAGGACAGTTTTGCCGCCATCGACTTCTTCGAGGCGCACCGGCTGCCGTTCCTGATCGCGGTCAACGAATTCGACGACGCGCCGCGTTATCCGATAGCGGAATTACGCAAGGCGCTTTCGCTTTCCCCGCAGGTGCCGGTGATCAGCGTCGATGCCCGACAACGAGATTCGGCGAAGCAGGCGCTGATCGCAGTCGCCGAGTACGCGCTGGAGCAGTTGACGCCGGCGCCTCGGTGAAGCGCGGCCGCACGGACCACGGCCGCGCCCTGACCTCAACTCACGGTGTAATCGTGGTCTTGTCGAGGACGTTTGTTGCGTCCGTAATCGCGTTCATGTCGCCCTGCAGGCCGCGACCACGGAGCAGAAGTAGGTAGATGCCGTCCTTGCCTTGGATAACCACTGTCTTCTGGGCCCCGACCCGTTTTGCCCCGTCCTTGGTATACGTGCCGAGGATTTGGTAGGCGGGAAAACCGCCTAGTGTGCTTTTCTGACCGTCGCTTCCGTCGTAATCCTTCTGGTTCTTGAGATCACCGACTGACGCGGCCAGCAGCTGGTCGGTGTTGACGTTGCCGGTCAGCTTTTCCAGGAGGAACCTAAAGGTGGCCGGGTCCGCCTGGTCGGTCGGGGCGTTGAGCTTGATGCCGCCGTAAGGCGCGTCCTCGCTTTGGGGAAGCTGGGTCCAGCCGTCAGGCACCGGAAGGTTGATGGTTGGCGCGCCCGGCGTGTTATGACCAACCGGCGTTTCCTGGATGTTGTTCTTCGTGAAGTAATCGCCGAGCGTCTCGTTAGGTCCGGAGGCCCGCGCAGATGTGGTCGCCACGCTGGTCGACGTCGACGCCGACGTCGACGCCGACGTCGTTTTCGACTCTTTGCCGCACCCGGCAAGTCCGATGCCAAGCGAGATTGCGGCGATGGCCACACCGATGGATGCGACTGCCTTCTTCATATGGCTTTCTCCTGGCGGTCGGGTGCTGTCGGTTTTCGGCAGGCTCGCCGGATTAAACCATGGGAACTGGCTGCCACGGACTCTGGCCGATCACCCCTGCCGCTAGCCGCCTTTGAGGCGAAGCTTCCAGCGGACGAACCCCGAGTAGACCACGCACAGTAGCGTCAGCATCGCCATGTCGAAGATCCACGCGGGCGTGGTGTGGTGCCAGTGTCGGTCGTCCGGTACCAGTTGCCCCCCAGGAACAAGCCTGGTCAGATCGACTGTCGACGCCGTCGAAGCGAAACCCCAGCGTGCCGGCGTCGCCCAGGACAGCTGGTCCAGCCCCACGCGGTCAGTCACCGGAATCATGCCGCCGGAGAACACCAGCTGGGACATCACCGCAACCACAAGCAGCGGCATGATCTGCTCGTTCGACTTGGCCAGTGCCGAGAGCGCCAGGCCGACCATCGCCGCGGTCACGCAGGTGAACGCGACATCGGCGTACAACTCCAGGGTTCGGGGGAGTAGCACGCCACTGTCGACGGCGCCGTTGCCCCACCCTTTGCCCAGCACCGCGATAACGACGACGATCGCCGACTGCGCCAGCGCGAACATGGCGAAGACAACGATCTTCGCGGACAGGTACGCCGTCGTGGACAGCCCGACGGCCTGCTCGCGCTGGAAAATGGCCCGCTCGCCGATCAGGGCGCGGATCGTCAGTGCGGTGCCGATGAAAATCGCGCCGACGTTGAGCAGGACCAGAATTTGTCCCGGTTCGTTAGGCGTCGCACCGCCTTGGATAGCGGGAATTGGCACGCCGAACCCGACTTTCGGTTCGCCCGGCACCGTCAGGGCCAGCACGCCCATGATGAACGGAAGCAATGCCAGGAAGGCGAAGTACCCGCGGTCCGACACGATCAACCGCACTTGGCGTCTCGAGATCGTCGAGAACTGCCGCCACACACTGGTGTGCACCGGCTTACCCAGATCCGCCGGCTTATCGGTCTCGGGCAGTGCGGGCGGCGCAGCATGGCGTTCGAGGAACCGGAGTTTGGCTCCCTCTGGATCGCTTGCGACCGTGCTGAAGATGTCGGCCCAGTTGGTGGTGCCCATCTGCCTGCCGATTTCGCTGGGCTGCCCGCTGAATGCGGTCTTTCCCCCCGGCGCCAGAAGCAGCACTTGGTCGCACACATCGAGATAGGTCAGCGAGTGCGTCACCACCACGACGGTGCGGCCTGCGTCGGCGAGTTGACGCAACATGGTCATCACCTGGCGGTCCAGCGCGGGGTCCAGGCCCGATGTGGGTTCGTCGAGGATCAGAAGCGACGGACCGGTCAGCAGCTCCATGGCCACCGACGCGCGTTTGCGCTGGCCGCCGGAGAGCTTGTCCACGCGCTTCTCCGTGTGCCCAATCAGCTCCAGTTCCTCGAGCACCTGGTTGATCACCTGGCGGCGGTCTTCCTTGGTGGTGTCCGGAGGCAGCCGCAACTCGGCGGCATAGCCCAGCGCCTGGTTCACGGTGAGCGAGCCATGCACGACGTCGTCCTGCGGCACCATCCCGATACGACTGCGCAACGAGGCGTACTCGGCGTGGATGTCGTGCCCCTCGAACGACACCCTGCCCTCGGTCGGGCTGGTGGCCCCGACAACCACCTTCGCGAGCGTGGACTTGCCCGCGCCCGAGGGGCCGATCACCGCGGTCAGCGTGCCCGGCCGTGCGGAGAACGAGACGTTCTCGAGCAGCGTGTGCTTCTCGATCTCCAGGGTGATGCCGCGGACCTCCAAGCCGCCTGTACGTGTGTCTGCTTCGGTCTCGGTGCGACGGATCAGCGTGCCGCCCTGGAAGACCAGGTCGACATTGCCGATCGTCACCACGTCGCCCTCGGCCAGCGAGGCCTGATCGACCCGGTTGCCATTGACGAACGTGCCGTTGATGCTGCGCTCGTCTCGGATTTCGGTGCCCGACGGGGTTGGCACCAATGTGGCGTGGTGACGCGATGCCAGCACGTCGGGGATCACGATGTCGTTGTCGGTGGCGCGACCGATGGTGATCGCTCCTGCCGGCGGCGTCGGAGGCCCACCGCCGCGCAGAATCCGAATCATGCTCGTCGCCAGGTTCTGGCCACCGGCGTCAGTGGGCCGGGCTGACGGCCCGATCTGCGTGGGGTAGTTCTGCTGCGCGGCAGGTGGGGACGGCGGCCGGGACACCGGCTGGGCAGGCCGCGACGCCGGCCGCGAGACCGGCTCCGGCCCACTCGGCGGCCAGCTCTGTGGGGCGCTGGGCGGTCGGACCTGTGGCCCGCTCGGCGGACCCGACGGATAACGTGCCGGCTGCTGCGGCGCGGCCGGCGGATATGCCGCAGGGGCCTGCCCCATCGACTGCGAGGGCAAGTGCACCGACGTCGTCTGCGGCGGTCGCCCGACCGCACCCTGGACCCGTCCGACCTCGAACACGAGTCGCGGCCCGTCCGGATTGCCGATGTTGATCGTCTGCCCGTCGCGGATGTCCACCGTCGACACCCGCCGGTTGTCGACGAAGATTCCGTTCAGGCTGCCGTTGTCGACCGCGACCCAGCGGCCGTTGTCGAAGCGCAACAGCACGTGGGCGCGCGAAACGAGAGGGTGTGCCACGCGAACGTCGGCTCGCAGATCGCGACCGATCACCACGTCATGGCCCGCGGCGAACGTGCGTTTAGACCCGTCGGTTTGTACGGTCAGCGCGGGCGGCGATGGTCGGCTCATCGGGATTTACTCTATCGGAGGTCAGTCTGGACGTGCTTTAGCACGGCGCTCCGGTCACCACACAGTGGGTGCGGATCGACGGAGACGACCGGAAGGCGGGCGGCATGCACTTGTTGCAGTGGGTGCAGGCGGATCGTACTGAGTGCCCTTCGGGGTCGTTGGTGATCCGGTTGATGAGATCGGGCTCGGCGAGCAAGGCGCGTGCCATAGCGACGAACTCGAAGCCTTCGGCCATCGCGAGGTCCATGGTTTCTCGGTTCGTGATGCCTCCGAGCAAGATCAGAGGCATGGAAAGCTCAGCGCGAAACGTACGTGCGAGGTCGAGCAGATACGCCTCGTGGTAGGGATACTCACGCAGAATCTTCTTTCCGACCGCACGCACTGCCCACCTCATGGGCGGCTTGAAGACGCCCGCGAACTCTTTGATCGGGACGTCGCCGCGGAACAGATACATCGGGTTGGCGAACGAGCTGCCAGCGGTGAGTTCGATCGCGTCGAGCCCGCCGTCCTCCTCCAGCCACTTCGCGGTGATCAGCGCCTCGTCTACGGTGATGCCGGAGCGAACCCCGTCGGCCATGTTGAGTTTGGCCGTCACTGCGATCTGGTCGCCGACCGCGCGGCGGACAGCCTGCACAACCCCGCGGGCCACCTTCGCGCGGTTCTCCAGCGATCCGCCGAACTCGTCGTCGCGGCGGTTGACGAGCGGACTGAGGAAGGAGCTGCAGAAGTAGCCGTGGCCCAAGTGAATTTCGACGGCGTCGAAGCCGGAGTCGATCGCGAACCGCGCCGCGTCCGCGTGCGCCGCGATGACGCCATTGATCTCGTCGCGGGTTGCCTTCTTTGTGAACCTCATCACGATCGGGAGAAAGACGCGATCGGGCGCCAGGGCTTTCGCCTTATCGGGACGGCCAACCCTAACGGGTCCCGCATGGCCGATCTGCGCGCTGACCGCCGCGCCTTCGGCGTGCACCGCGTCGGTCAGCCATCGCAGGCCGGGCACCGCTTCTGGGCGCATCCACAGCTGCCCCGGCTCCGTGCGGCCGCCCGGCGACACCGCGCAGTACGCGACGGTCGTCATGCCGACGCCACCTGCGGCGGGCTTGCGGTGATACTCGATCAGATCGTCGGTCACTAGGGCTTCGGGCGTCGCCGCCTCGAACGTCGCTGCCTTGATGATCCGATTACGTAGCGTGACCGGCCCGAGCTTGGCCGGTGAGAACACGTCAGGAACCATATAAGGAAGCCTGCCATACCCATGTCAGACTGACGTTCGTGACCGCGATAGTGCTCGACGGAAAGGCCACCCGTGACGAGATCTTAGCCGACCTGACGCAGCGGGTGCAGGCGCTGGCGGCCGCTGGGCGCACCCCCGGGCTCGGCACGATCCTGGTGGGCGACGACGCAGGGTCACAGGTCTACGTGCGCGGCAAGCACGCCGACTGCGCGAAAGTCGGCATCACGTCGATCCGTCGCGACCTGCCTGCCGACATCAGTCAGGCGAAGCTCGACGAGACGATCGACGAGCTCAACGAGAACCCCGAGTGCACCGGCTACATCGTGCAGTTGCCGCTGCCCAAGCGCCTCGATGAGAACGCCGCGCTGGAGCGCGTCGATCCGGACAAGGACGCCGACGGGCTGCATCCGATGAATCTCGGCCGACTGGTGCTCGGCAAGGCCGCGCCGCTGCCGTGCACCCCGCGGGGCATCGTCCATCTGCTGCGCCGCTATCAGGTCGAGATCGCCGGCGCCCATGTTGTGGTGATCGGGCGTGGCGTCACGGTCGGTCGCCCGCTCGGGCTGCTGCTCACCCGTCGCTCGGAGAACGCCACAGCAACGTTGTGCCACACCGCAACTCGTGATCTGCCCGCGCTGACCCGGCAGGCCGACATCGTGGTCGCGGGGGTTGGCGTTCCGCACATGGTGACCGCCGGCATGATCAAGCCGGGTGCCGCGGTCGTCGACGTCGGGGTATCTCGAGTTGACGGCAAACTGACCGGTGATGTTCATCCCGACGTGTGGGATGTCGCGGGACACGTGTCGCCGAACCCCGGCGGGGTCGGTCCGTTGACGCGGGCGTTTTTGCTGACGAACGTCGTTGAGCGCGCCGAAAATTCGTGAATCTCCGAGAGGGCGCCCGCAGGGTGATCAAGGCAGAGTGGCCGATTCTCGTCGTGTTTCTGATCTTCTTAATCGCCTATGGGCTTGTGGTGGCTGGCTTCTGGCGCCGCGGCTCGCTGCTGATCGGCATTGGCGTCGGCGTGGCGGCGGCGCTGCGGCTGGTGCTGTCCGACAGTCGCGCCGGCCTGCTCGTCATCCGTGGCCGGATCACCGACTTCACTACGATGACCGCGGTCGGTGCCATCGTGATCTACATCGCCTGGACCATCGACCCGCTGGGCACGCGCTAGCTGTACGAAAAATCGGCGGCCGCCTCGGGCGTGTCAATTCCGCATGTAGCGGTTATTCATCCTCAATGGCAGCAAGGTCGAACGCGATAGTCGTCGTCGTTCCCGCTCACAACGAGCGCGCGGCATTGCCCAGATGCCTCGCCGCGCTGAGCGCCGCCGCCGATGGCGTCGCCATACCCGTGGCCGTCGTCGTCGTGCTCGACGACTCCGATGACGGCAGCCTCGCCCTCGCCGGAGGCTACGGCGACTCGGTGCACTTCATCCAGGTTGACGAGCGCAATGTGGGCGCTGCACGCGCGGCGGGCTTCCGCTACGCCGGCCAGCTGTTCGATCACTCGCATGACCGGATCTGGTATGCCACAACGGATGCCGATTCGGAGGTGCCGTCCGACTGGTTGTCCCGGCAACTCGATTCCGGGGCCGATGTCACTCTCGGCGTCGTGAGCGTCGCTCAATGGCGACACTTTCCGGCGGAAGTCGCCGACCACTACGAAGAGCGATACGAATCCGACGAGCTGGGTCACGGGCACATCCACGGCGCCAACATGGGGTTTCGCGCGAGCGCCTACCGGGAGGTGGGTGGTTTCGCGGCACTGGCCAGCGGCGAAGATGTCGACCTCGTCGAGCGGTTCGAGGCCGGCGGCTACCGCATCCACTGGGACGACGAGCTGTCGGTTGCCACCTCCGATCGCAGCATCGGCCGTGCACCCGGGGGGTTCGCCGATCATCTGGCCGAAGTGTCGCATGAGGTGCGCGACGACATGGCGGATGAGGCGTCGTGAGCGCCGACCTGGTGATGGACTGGCTGCGCGATGGCGAGCTGCAGCTGCCGCTGCCGGGCAGTGGGCGCACGATGGATCGTTGGCGTCGGCTCGGGCAGCTGACGGAGGTAGACGCGGTTGCCGGCAGGCTGGCCGAAGCCCATGCGGATGCCGTGGCGATTCTCGCTGAGCTCGACGGTCCCGCGCCAGCGGATGACGAGCTCTGGGGTGTGTGGGCCGCCGAGGCACCGGGCGCGACGGTGATGGCCCTACCGGCTGGCGACGACATCGTTCTGGACGGCACCAAGGCGTGGTGCTCGGGCGCGGGGTTGTGTGCACGCGCGCTCGTCACCGCGAAACTGGGCGACGGATCGCGGGCGTTGTTCGCGGTCGATGTGCACGATGAGGAAGTGCAGCCGTTGCCCAGCACGTGGCACAATGCGGGAATGGCCGACAGCGATACGAGATCGGTCGAATTCCATTGCGCGCGAGCGGTTCCCGTGGGTAACCCTGGTGACTACCTGAACCGGCCTGGCTTCTGGTTCGGGGCGATCGGGGTGGCGGGGTGTTGGCTCGGTGCCGCCCGCGCGGTGGCCGCACCGCTGTATCGACAGGTGGCCAGCGGTTCCGCCGATGACCACACGCTGGCCCATCTTGGTGCAGTCGACGCAGCGATCACCGCGGCCGAGGCGACACTCGTCGTCGCCGCCTGTCATGTCGACGCCGACCCCCAGAACCGTTCCGGCATGGCCGAATTGACGTCCCGCCGCGCGCGCGCGGTCGTCGAAACCGCAGTGGACGAGACGATCAGGCGGACAGGCAGGGCGCTCGGCCCTGCTCCGCTATGCGCCGACGGGCAGCACGCACGCCGGGTGGCAGATCTCACGATTTACGTCCGGCAGAGTCACGCGGAACGCGATCTCGCCGCGCTCGGAGCGTTGGCTGCGAACAGATGACGTTCACGAACACGGCGCGGCTGGCCGCTTGCCCGATCGCCGACGGTGGTACCCCGACCGGTGTGTGGGCAGGCTGGGACCTGACGTTCAGCACACTGGATGTTGCGGCTTGTCCGACCCTTGTCATCGCGGCGCCGCATCCCGACGACGAAACGCTCGGGTTGGGCGCGACAGCCGCGATGATGTGCGACGCGGACGTCGACGTGCACGTCGTGTCGGTGTCCGACGGCGGCGCCGCCTTCCCGGGCGATGACGCCGCGCAGCGCACAGCATTGGAAAGCCTGCGCCGCGACGAAGTTCGCTGTGCGACAGCAATACTGGGCACACCGGAACCTACCCGATTGGGCCTGCCCGACGGTGAACTCGCCCGCCATGAACACGAACTTGTAGATCGGCTCTGCGCGCTGTTGGAAGGGCTGCCTGCCGGCACCTGGTGCGCGGCGACCTGGCGCGGCGACGGCCATCCCGACCACGAAGCCGTCGGCCGCGCCGCAGCTGTGGCCACGCAGAAGACCGGCGCGGTGCTCATCGAATATCCGGTGTGGATGTGGCATTGGGCCACACCGCGCGACGCGGCGGTGCCGTGGCACCGAGCACGCCGGGTTCCGCTGTACGGTGAGGCAATGGCCACGAAAACACGTGCAGTTCAATGCTTTTCCAGCCAACTAGAGCCCGCGGCGGATAGCGGCCCAGTACTACCGGCGGCCGTGGTGCAGCGGCTGCTGAGCGTCGGAGAGGTGGTGTTCGTATGAATCGCCTGCCGGATGCGTACTTCGAGGAGATGTACTCGTCGTCACCCGATCCTTGGTCGCTCGGCACTCGATGGTACGAGAAGCGCAAGTACGCAATCACACTCGCGCTACTGCCTCGCGAGCGGTACGGGCACGCGTTCGAACCAGGCTGCTCGGTCGGTGCGCTGACCACACTGCTGACCCGGCGTTGCGATCGGGTGACAGCCACCGACGTCGCGACGGCGGCGTTGGACGCGGCGAGCCGTCGACTCGAGGACGCCGGGCGCCGCGAGCAGGTGACGCTGTTGCGGCAATCCGTCGACGAGCCCTGGCCCAGCGGACCTTTCGACCTGGTGGTGCTGTCCGAAGTCGGCTACTATCTGGCGTCCGACGCGCTGCGGCGCGTGCTGGATCGCGAATGCCCACGCCTGCACGACGGCGCGACGGTGATCGCCGCGCACTGGCGCCACCACGTCGACGACTACCCGATCTCAGGAGACGGCGCGAACACTGTCATCGCAGAAACCGCAGGGCTGCATCCCGTCGGCAGCTACCGCGACCTCGACGTCGTCATCACCGTGTTCGACACCGCAAACGATGCGTCGGTGGCAGAGCGAACCGGAGTCCCGGGCACCGCGTCTACCCCGGGACGGGATCGCGGCCCAGGATGAGCCCTTCACCGCGGTCGTAGTCGTCGTCGGCATCCAGTGTGAGGACACCGACGACGGCGCCGTCCGATTCGTACCAGACCGTGAACCCGTCGCCATGCTCGACAAGGTGTGCGTGCTGATACCCGTCGCCCCACGCGTGGTACTTCAGCTTGGCCTCCCCGATCGTGGTCCAGAATCCCGGCACCCCGACCCCAGTTGCCCGGCTCACCGGCTGCACCGGCGCCGGCGATCGCGCCTTGGTCGACAGCATCCTGCCAGTGCTCCACCGCGATGCGGCGACCCGCGGCACTGTTGTGCGCCCATGCGGCGTCTCCCGCTGCGAAGATGTTCTCCACCGATGTGCGCATGCTCTCATCGACGACGATGCGGCCGTCGCGTGTCTTGATGCCCGCCTGCGCGGCCAGATCCGACTGAGGTGAGACACCGGTTGCCGCGAGAACCAGGTCGCAGTCAAGCGAGTCACCGTTCTCGAGGCGCACTCCGCCAGTGACCGCAGTTGCAGCGCCTTGCCGCCCCCCGGCACCGGTAATGGCGACGGTCGAGAACCACACGCCAGCACCAGCCACCGATACGGATAGTGGGTGCCGTTCGCGGCCACGCGTTTCTCGGTGATGTCGGTCGCGTCGACGGTGCCGGAACGGACCACCTCGATCTATCGCTCGTCGAACCAGCGGGCCGGACGCAGTTCGGTGTCCTGTGCCTCGGCGTCACCGCGCAGGAACTCCTTGCTGAGCGGTGGTCGCGCGTACGGCAGAGCCGCGTCACCGGTCAAGATCGTGACGGAGTCGTCCGAATTGTGCTCGCGGAAAGCCTCGGCGGCGCTCACGCGCGCCGGCCCGCTGCCGACGATGATCAAGCCAGGCGATGTCACGCGTCAGTTGCCGAGCAGGTCGTTCGATTTGGCAGACGTAGGTGCAGACACGTCAATCCTTCTTTCTTGCTCTCTCGCAGCATTTGGGCTGGCCGCGGCCGGTTAAATACCCCGCCTGAGCGGCGTTTACACATCTAGCGCCGCCGCGACGATCGGCTTCGCCCAAACCGGCGTCGATGACAGATCCGGTGGGCCGACGATTCGTGCGTGGTCGACGTGCAGCACGAGAGCCGGCGTCGGGGTGCGACCAATGGCCGGGTCCGCGTCGGCAGAGTTGTCGTACAGGCGCAGTTCGGTGAGAGAGGGCAGCAGCTGCACCAAGTTCAGTCGGCTGTGCCGCCACCGGCGTCGGATGACAGCCTCGGGAATGTCGTGGCCACCACCATGGACGCGGTGCCGCACTCGTGCGATGTGTGTCTCCGCGCTGTCGAGCCCGACGTACCAGATCCGCACCTCGAAGCCCTGCGATGCCGCCTCAGCCAGCAGGCGTGGGATGGTGCTGCCGCCGAGCGTGGTCTCGAACGCGAAGTCGAGCCGCTCCGCGATCGCCTGTTCGAGAAGTCGCCTGCCGTGTTGCCATCCCGCGGCGTTAGCCGCGGCCTGATCGAGTCCGGAGTGCGCGGCCATCAACGCCGTGGCTGCCTCGTCGGGGTTGTAGTAGTCGGCGCCCGCGGCGCGGATCATCGCACCGCCGATGCTGCTCTTGCCCGCACCGTTGACCCCGGCGAGCACGTATAGCCGCGGCGCTGTCAGCGTCGCGACTTCGGACGTGCAGCCTTCACCGCGGCGCGGCCGAGTTGCGTCGGTGTGGCGTCGAATGCCTTAGCCATCGCATCCTTTGCCTGCGGCGTCTGCATGCCTTGGAGTAAGTGGTCGAACCGTTCGGTCAGCTCGTCGAGCCCGGGCACGCTGTGCATGGTCAGCGCTTCAAACTCCGCATACGAGAGCAGCACCGCCTTAGGCGTGTTGTGCTTGGTGATCGCGACCGCGCCGCCGAGCGCGGCTTGCTCGAAGATCGCGCCGAACTCATTCTTGAAGCGGGTGGCTGCGACCGTCGGCACGTCGACCAGCTCGCCGTCGCGATTGCGGAACGTCAGAGTAGCCATATTGGACATTTTAGCCTATTTGGCCACTCCAGATTCCCGGACAGGCTAGCCGTTCAGCGTTGCGCGGACGCACACCGTGACGTACGGCAGCGCAAGGCCCGTCGAGTTCGCCAGCGCCGGGTGGGTAGCCAGTAGCTCGCGCACCTGCTCCAGCGTTTGCGTCCTGACCTTGGCCGGTGAGGTGATGCAGTAGCTGCGCGACGCCACCAGGTCGATAAGCGCCTGCGGCGTCAGGTAGTTCGTCCACTCCATCTGGTGCCGCTCGAGCTCGACGAACGGCTCGGGCAGCGTGACACGGTTGCTGAACGGGTCGTCCTCGTGGCCGATGATCCGGCCGAGGTCGCGCACCCAGCCCATCCGCTCGTCCCGGGTGTTCCACACGAGTCCCAGCCGGCCGCCCGGCCGCAGCACCCGCGCCACCTCGGGCACGGCCCGCGACGGATCGAACCAGTGCCAGGCCTGCGCGACCAGCACCGCGTCGACACTATCGTCGGGCAGCGGAATCTCCTCGGCGGTGCCGAGCAACGCAGGCGTGTCCGGCAGCGAATTGCTCAGCACCTCAAGCATTTCCGGGATCGGATCCACGGCCACCACCGACAGCCCGCGCTCGACGAGACGGGTCGCGAGCTTGCCCGTTCCGGCACCCAGGTCCAGCACCTCGCGGGCGCCGCGGGGCAGCAGCCAGTCGATGGCCTCGGGCGGATATGACGGCCTGCCCCGCTCGTAGGCGGCGGCCTCCTCCCCGAAGGACAGGGACCGTTGCCGCGTACGTTCGGTCACTCTGCGAGCTTCAACGTCTGCCGGATCAGGTCGCCGACGGCCTCGGACTCGATCAGGAACCCGTCGTGGCCGTAGACCGAGTCGACCACGTTCAGTTCGGCACAGCCCGGCAGCAGCTCGGCCAGTTCCTCCTGCAGCCGGAGCGGATACAGCCGGTCGGACGTGATGCCCCCGACCACCACCGGCACGGTGCAGTGCCGCAGCGCCGCGGGCACGCCGCCCCGGCCACGGCCGACATCGTGGCTGCTCAGCGCCTCGGTGAGCACCACGTAGGTGCCCGGGTCGAACCGGTCGACCAGCTTGGCGCCCTGATGCTCAAGGTAGCTCTGCACCGCGTAGCGACCGCCGGCCAGCGGCTTTTCCGCAGCCTGTGGCTGGTTGGCGAACCGGCGGTCGAGCTCGATTTCTCCACGGTAGGTCAGGTGCGCGAACCGACGGGCGATGTCCATGCCGTCGATAGGTTCGCGACCGGTCCCATAGTAGTCGCCGCCCTGCCAGTTCGGATCGGCCTTAATCGCCGCGACCTGCGCGCACTGGGTGCCGATCTGGTCAGCGGTCGCGCGGGCGCCGACGGCCAGCACCAGCCCGGCCCGCGCTTTGTCGGGATGGCTGACAATCCACTCCAGTGCGCGTGCACCGCCCATCGAGCCGCCGACCACGGCGGCCACCTCGGTGATGCCCATCGCCGCCAGCGCCGCGACGTCGGCCTCGACCTGGTCGCGCACGGTGACAGCGGGAAACCTTGGCCCCCAAGGCTTTCCATCGGGTGCGGCTGAGCTTGGCCCGGTCGAGCCGCGACATCCGCCCAGCACGTTGGTGGCTACCGCACACCACCGGTTGGTGTCAATCGGCGCGCCTGGGCCGATCACGCCGTCCCACCAGCCGGGTGTCGGATGGTCCGGCCCGGCCGGACCGGTGACGTGCGAGTCGCCGGTCAATGCATGAAGCACGACCACGACGTTGTCGCGGGCCGGCGACAGCTCACCCCAGCGCTGCACCACGATCGACACATCGTCGAGCACCCGGCCGCTCTCCAGCCGCAGCGCGCCGATGCCGACCACGCCCACCTGGCCTTCGGTGGGCAGCTGGGCTCGGGCTGTCTGCTCTTCGCGCAAGCGCTCATCGCCCGGCACGTCGAAAACGGTCACCGGGATGCCGCCGTCTGAGGTGCGCCGCTGAACGGCTCGGCGGCGGCGAAACCCTGCTCGAGGTCGGCGAGGATGTCGTCGATGCCTTCCAGGCCGACCGCAAGGCGCACAAGGCCCGGGGTGACGCCGGTGGCCAGCTGCTCCTCGGGGTTGAGCTGGGAGTGCGTGGTCGACGCCGGATGGATCACCAACGAGCGCACATCACCGATGTTGGCGACGTGGCTGTGCAGCGTCAGCGCGTTGACGAACGCTTTGCCGGCATCCACACCGCCGGCCACTTCGAACGCCAACACCGCGCCGGCTCCCTTGGGCGCCAACTTCTTTCCGAGCTCATACCAACGAGAACTGGGCAACCCCGCATAGTTCACCGACAACACGCCGGGATGACCCTCGAGGAACTCGGCGACCCGCTGAGCGTTCGCGACATGCCGCTCGACGCGCAGGCTCAGCGTTTCCAGTCCCTGCGCGACCAGAAACGCGTTGAACGGGGAGGCCGCCGAGCCGAGATCCCGCAGCAGCTGCACGCGTGCCTTCAATGCGAACGCCGGGGCGCCGAGCTCGGCGAACACCACTCCGTGGTAGCTGGGGTCCGGCGTGGTGAAGCCGGGGAACCTTCCGTTGGACCAGTCGAACCTGCCTCCGTCGACGATCACACCGGCGATCGCCGCGCCGTGGCCGCCGAGGTACTTCGTCGCCGAGTGCACGACGATGTCGGCGCCATGGCTGATCGGCTGAATCAGGTACGGCGTGGCCACGGTGTTGTCGACGATCAGCGGCACTCCCGCGTCATGCGCGACGGCCGCCACGTTGGGGATGTCGAGGATGTCGTTCTGCGGATTGGAGATCGTCTCGGCGAAGAACGCCTTCGTGTTGGGCTGCGCCGCCGCGCGCCAGGACTCCAGATCGTCGGGGTTGGCGACGAAGCTGACGTCGATGCCCAGCTTCGGCAGTGAATAGTGGAACAGGTTGTACGTCCCGCCGTACAGGCGCGGGGAGGACACGATGTGGTCACCGGCGTTGGCGATGTTGAGGATCGCGAACGTCTCGGCGGCCTGACCGGACGACAGGAACAACCCCGCCACACCGCCCTCCAGCGCGGCGATGCGCTGCTCGACGACATCGGTCGTCGGGTTCATGATCCGGGTGTAGATGTTGCCGGGTTCAGCGAGACCGAACAGCGCGGCGGCGTGGTCGGTGCTGTTGAACGTGTAGGACGTCGTCTGGTAGATCGGCAGCGCCCGGGCGTTGGTCGCGGCGTCGGGTACCTGGCCGACATGAATCTGCTTGGTCTCGAACGACCAATGTGCAGTGGGGTCAGTCTCGTTATCGAGGCTCATCCGATGTTCTCCTGTGGTGACGGGGGGCCCGTCACCACGGACCCGCGCTTGCCGTGTAGCCGGTGGGCTACTCCAACCTGGTCATCACCCGGGGCACCCCACCGCGGTTGGAGGGTTGCCGGCCAGCGAGCCGGGGCTTGGCGCTGGCGCTCTTGACCGATAAGAAGCGTATCGCACGTCGCCGGCAGGTTGCCACTGGCCGGGCTACTCTGCGCACTCTTGTTGCTTTCGGACCCACGTCTGACACGCAGCGTCCTTCGACGGAATACTGATAACCGGCTTGACCGAACAAAAGGGCGGGAGACGACCAAAACATGAGCGCCGAGCAGCCGACCATCATCTACACGCTGACAGACGAAGCGCCGCTGCTTGCGACCTACGCGTTCCTGCCGATCGTTCGGACCTTTGCGGAAGCGGCGGGGATCAATGTCGGAACCCGTGACATCTCGGTGGCGGCACGCATCCTGGCCGAGTTTTCCGATCACCTGACTGAGGACCAGCGCGTGCCGGACGACCTGGCGGAACTCGGCCGGCTGACTCAGCTGCCCGAGACCAGCATCATCAAGCTACCCAATATCAGCGCCTCCGTGCCGCAGCTCGCGGCTGCCGTCAAGGAACTGAAGGAGAAGGGCTACGCAGTACCCGATTACCCGGCGCATCCGAAGACCGACGAGGAAAAGGCCCTCAAGGAGCGCTACGCCAAGGTCCTTGGGAGCGCGGTGAATCCGGTTCTGCGCGAGGGCAATTCGGACCGCCGTGCCCCCAAAGCCGTCAAGGAGTACGCACGAAGGCACCCGCACAGCATGGGCGAGTGGTCCCAGGCGTCGCGCACCCATGTGGCGACCATGAAACACGGCGACTTCTACCACGGCGAGAAGTCGATGACCCTGGGCCGCGCGCGCGACGTGCGGATGGAGCTGAAGACCAAGCGCGGCGATACGCTGGTGCTCAAGCCCGAGACGTCGTTGGGGGAGGGCGACGTCATCGAGAGCATGTTCATGAGCAAGAAGGCCTTGTGCGCTTTCTACGAGGAGCAGATCGAGGATGCGTACAAGACCGGCGTGATGTTCTCGCTGCACGTCAAGGCGACGATGATGAAGGTCAGCCATCCCATCGTGTTCGGCCATTGCGTGAAGGTCTTCTACAAAGACGCCTTCGCCAAGCACCAGGAGGTGCTCGACGAACTCGGCGTGAACGTCAACAACGGGATGGTCGACCTCTACAACAAGATCGAGGTGCTGCCCGGCACGCAGCGTGACGAGATCATCCATGACAT
The DNA here is from genome assembly GCA_963801365.1 of uncultured Actinomycetota bacterium. Taxonomy (GTDB): domain Bacteria; phylum Actinomycetota; class Actinomycetes; order Mycobacteriales; family Mycobacteriaceae; genus Mycobacterium. Next base: position 320,600 of record CAWDEZ010000002.1, read on the forward strand.
CCACGCCGTCCACGACCAGCGCCCCGAGTTGGCGATGGTGGATTCGGCGAGGGGAATCACCAACTTCCATTCGCCCAGTGACGTGATCGTGGACGCCTCCATGCCCGCAATGATCCGCCTGGGCGGCAAGATGTATGGCGCCGATGGTCGGACCAAAGACGTCAAGGCCGTGAACCCGGAGTCCACGTTTTCCCGGATCTACCAGGAGATCATCAACTTCTGTAAGACCAACGGCCAATTCGATCCGGCGACCATGGGCACCGTCCCCAACGTCGGTTTGATGGCGCAGGCGGCCGAGGAGTACGGCTCACACGACAAGACGTTCGAGATCCCCGAGGACGGCGTCGCCGGCATCGTGGACATCGCCACCGGCGAAGTGCTGCTGACGCAGAACGTGGAAGCGGGCGACATCTGGCGCATGCCCGTCACCAGGGACGCACCGATCCGGGACTGGGTGAGGCTGGCCGTCACCCGGGCGCGCCTGTCTGGGATGCCGGTGGTCTTTTGGCTCGACCCGTACCGGCCGCACGAGAACGAGCTGATCAAGAAGGTCACCACGTACCTGAAGGATCACGACACCGAAGGCCTCGACATCCAGATCATGTCGCAGGTGCGCGCCATGCGGTACACGCTGGAGCGCCTCGTCCGTGGCATGGACACCATCGCCGCGACGGGCAACATCCTGCGCGACTACCTGACCGACCTGTTCCCGATCCTGGAGCTCGGAACCAGCGCCAAAATGCTGTCCATCGTGCCGTTGATGGCCGGCGGTGGCATGTACGAAACAGGCGCTGGCGGTTCGGCACCCAAGCACGTCAAGCAGCTGGTGGAGGAGAACCACCTGCGCTGGGATTCGCTCGGCGAATACCTCGCGTTGGGTGCCTGCCTGGAGGACATCGGAAACAAGACCGGCAACAAGCGAGCTGAGCTCCTGGGCAAGACGCTCGACGGCGCGATCGGCAAGCTGCTGGAGAACGACAAGGGCCCGTCGCGCAAGACCGGCGAGCTCGACAACCGTGGCAGCCAGTTCTACTTGGCCTTGTACTGGGCGCAGGAACTCGCCGCGCAGGACGACGATCAAGAGCTGGCCGATCACTTCGCCAAACTCGCCAAGTCGCTGTCCGAGAAGGAAGATGCCGTGGTGGCCGAATTCGCTGGAGTGCAAGGCGATTCGGTGGACATCGGTGGGTACTACTACCCCGACCGCGAGAAGACGACAGCCGTGATGCGGCCGAGCGAGACGTTCAACGCCGCGCTTGACGCCGCGCGGCGCTGACACCGATCGCCGCACCGCCGCTTTACAAAACGCTACTGGTCAGTAACGAAATGCTGGGCCTCTAGCCGCCATCCAGCCCTTGTAGTGTGGCCCGTATGTCCAAGATCAAGGTCGAAGGCACGGTTGTCGAACTCGACGGCGACGAGATGACCCGGATCATTTGGAAGTTCATCAAGGACACGCTGATCCTTCCTTACCTGGACATCGACCTCGAGTACTACGACCTGGGCATCGAGCACCGCGACGAGACCGAGGACCAGGTGACCGTCGATGCCGCGCATGCGATTCAAGAGCACGGCGTCGGCGTGAAGTGCGCCACCATCACGCCCGACGAGGCACGGGTCAAGGAGTTCAACCTCAAGCAGATGTGGCTGTCGCCTAACGGCACCATCCGAAACATCCTGGGCGGCACCATTTTCCGTGCGCCGATCGTGATCAACAACGTGCCGCGGCTAGTGCCGGGCTGGACGAAGCCGATCATCATCGGCCGTCACGCCTTCGGGGACCAGTACCGCGCAGACAATTTCAAGGTGGACCGGGCCGGGACGTTCACCGTGACGTTCGTGCCCGACGACGGCGGTGAGCCGATCCAGCACGAGGTGATCAAGATGCCCGAGGAGGGCGGCGTGATCATGGGGATGTACAACTTCAAGAAGTCGATCCAAGACTTCGCCCGGGCGTCGTTCAAGTACGGGCTGAAGGAGAAGTACCCGGTCTACCTGTCGACAAAGAACACGATCCTCAAGGCCTACGACGGCATGTTCAAGGACGAGTTCGAGCGCATCTACGACGAGGAGTTCAAAGAGGACTTCGAAGCCAACAACTTGACGTACGAGCACCGGTTGATCGACGACATGGTGGCGTCCTGCCTGAAGTGGGAGGGCGGTTACGTGTGGGCGTGCAAGAACTACGACGGCGACGTGCAGTCCGACACCGTCGCGCAGGGCTACGGGTCGCTCGGCCTGATGACGTCGGTGTTGATGACACCGGACGGCAAGATCGTCGAGGCGGAGGCCGCGCACGGCACCGTGACGCGGCACTTCCGTCAGCACCAGGCCGGCAAGCCCACGTCGACGAACCCGATCGCGTCGATCTTCGCGTGGACCCGCGGCCTCGATCACCGCGGCAAGCTGGACGACACCCCCGAGGTGGTGGAGTTCGCGAAGAAGCTGGAGAACGTCGTCATCGACACCGTCGAGGGCGGCCAGATGACCAAGGATCTCGCGCTGCTGATCGGGCCCAACCAGAAATATTTGTCCACCGAGGAGTTCATGGGCGCCCTCGACGACAACCTCAAGAAGGCGCTCGCGGACTCCTGATGCGTGTCGGCCGTGGAGGACGCTTCAGCCGGCGGCTAGCTTCACCACCCGATTGTTCCCGACGTCGGTGACGTAGACGCTGCCCGCACTGTCCACCGCCACATCTCCGGGCACATCGAGGCCGGAGAACCGCAGCACGGTCTGCGCGTTCGACCCCGCCGCCAGCTTCAGCACCCGGTTGTTGACGTTCGTGACGTAGACGCTGCCCGCGCTGTCCACTGCCACACCGTTCGGACCGCGGAGGTCGGTGAAGGGCAGCACGGTCTGGGTGGCCGACCCGGCCGCCAGCTTCACCGCCCGGTTGTCGACGTTCGTGACATAGACGCTGCCCGCGCTGTCCACTGCCACACCGTTCGGACCGCGGAGGTCGGTGAAGGGCAGCACGGTCTGGGTCGTCGACCCGGCCGCCAGGGCCATCACCCGCCCGTTGAGGCCGTCGGTGACGTAGACGGTGCCCGCGCTGTCCACTGCCACACCGGACGGATCGGCGAAGCCGGTGAAGGGCAGCACGTTCTGGGTCGCCGACCCGGCCGCCAGCTTCAGCACCCGGTTGTTGAGGCTGTCGGTGACGTAGACGCTGCCCGCGCTGTCCACTGCCACACCGGACGGATCGGCGAAGCCGGTGAAGGGCAGCCCCGTTTGGGTGGTCGACCCGGCCGCCAGCTTCAGCACCCGGTTGTTCTTGTTGTCGGTGACGTAGACGCTGCCCGCGCCGTCCACTGCCACACCGTGCGGCTCGTTGAGTCCGGTGAAGGGCACTACGGTCTGGGACGGCTGGCGTTCATTTCCTCCGACGGCGACTGTGACGCCGACGATCACGGCGACGACGCTGAGTACGACGCCGGCCGCTATGGCCATGGATCGGCGACGCCACCAGGGCCGGGTGCTCGATGCCTGTGCACGTGGCGGTGCTCGATCGGGTGCTCGCAGGGTCGGCACGTCGTGGGGCTGGCGGTGCTGCGTCGGAACGGTTGGGGGATGCGGGGGCGGCAGTGGTGCGACGGCCGGCACGGGCCGCGGAATCGGCGTCGTGATCGCGTCCTGGGCGGCGCGCGCCAACGCGACAGTGGTGGCATACCGCTCGTCGGGGTCTTTGGCCATGCCCGTGGCGATGACCTCATCGAACGCGGCGGGCACCGTCGGCTCGGTGGTCGACGGCCGCGGCGGCGGAGCCGCGACATGGCCGCCGTACTGCTGCTCCAGACCGTCGCCGGGAAACGGCCGGCTGCCGGTCAAACACTCATACAGCACACAGGCCAGCGCGTAGATGTCGGCGCGGGCGTCGGCGTCGCGCGCGCTGAACCGCTCCGGCGCCATGTAGTGCCAACTGCCGATCGCCGCGGCCGGTACCGGTTAACCCCGTCTCGTTGGCCGCGCGCGCGATGCCGAAATCGATCAGATAGGCAAAGTCGTCTTCGTCGAGCAAGATGTTGGACGGCTTGACATCGCGGTGAACCAGACCGACCTTGTGCGCGGCATGCAACGCCTTGGCCACCTGCTCGATGATGCGCACCGCCCGCGACGGCTCCAGCGGGCCGTCGGCCAGCACGGTCGCCAGGTCGCGGCCCTCGATGAGCCGCATGTCCACGAACAGCCGCCCGTCGATCTCGCCGTAGAAGTGGATCGGGATGACGTGCGGGTTGTTCAGCCGCGCCGCCGCATGGGCTTCGCGGCGGAAGCGTTCCTGAAACACCTTGTCTTGGGAAAGGTGGGTGGGCAGCAGCTTCAGCGCGACGATCCGATCGGTCGCCGTGTCATGGGCCCGCCACACCTCGCCCATCCCGCCACGGCCCAGCAACTTCACCAGTTGGTAGCGGCCAAACTGTGTCTCCGCCACCTTGCCTCCCGCACACCGGTTCGGCATCTCCCGACAACCGACAATAATCGCCGCCGGCCGCGCCATCTGCTGCTTTGCTGACAATGACGTCCGAGAAGGACCGCGGTTTGACGCGTGCTTTAGCCCGTCGACCGAACTGGCGGTTTGCCCACGTGCTCGTCGACCCACTCCACGATCACGGCGGCGATGCGGTCCGGCGCCTCGAACATCGGGATGTGGCCGACGCCGTCGAGCTCGGTGATCTGGGTGATTTCGGGGATGTGTGTGTGGAAGTGCCGCGTGTACCGCGGGTGCGGAAGGACCCGGTCCTTCTCGCAGATCACCAGATGCGTCGGGATGGCGGTGTCGGCGAGCTCCATCAGCCCTGGCGCCACCAGCGACTTCATCAGCAGCTGGTAGTAGGCCGGGCAGTGCTGGACGTCGTCGATGATGTCGAGCAGGTCACCTTCGGGCAGCGTCTCCGGTGATGCGCTGATCGGGAAGTGGGCCAGGTAACGACTGAACGGCAGGCTCAGCACGCGGGGTCCGAGCAGCTTGACGAGCACGTACAACGGCCCGCCGGCCAGGAACTTGCCGACGATCTCGAACTTCACCGGCGACCACTGGTGCCACCCGCCGGCCGGCGCGATCGCGGTGATGGTGCGCGCCCGCCCGCGCCGCTCGAGCTCGAACGCCACCCAGCCGCCCAGCGAGTTGCCGACGATGTGCGCGGTGGTCCATCCCAGATCATCGAGCTGGCGTTCGACGTGGTCGGCGAGCGTTGCGCTGTCGAGCTTCCACCTGCCCTTGGGCCCGCCGTTGTGGCCGGCCATGGTCGGCGCGAACACCTCGTAGCGGCCGGTGTCGGCGATCTGCGGCGCCACCTTCTTCCAGACGTTCTGCGACATCATGAACGGGTGCAGCAGAAGCATCGGCTCGCCGGAGCCGAGATGGATGGGTGCACGCGAGCGCATGAAGGCGACCATAAAGCCGGTACCGCCGGTACCGCAAGTAACGACGACGGTCCCGCGCGCCCGGCATGAAAAGATTGACCCATCATGAGCAGCTCCAAACGCGTCTTCTCCGGCGTCCAGCCGACCTCCGATTCACTGCACCTGGGCAACGCGCTCGGCGCGGTGACGCACTGGGTGGGCTTGCAGGACGACTTCGACGCGTTCTTCTGCGTGGTCGACCTGCACGCGATCACCCTGCCGCAGGATCCCGAGGTGCTGCGGCGCCGGACGCTGGTGACGGCCGCACAGTATCTCGCTCTGGGTGTCGATCCGGCCCGCGCCACGATCTTCGTCCAAAGCCATGTGCCTGCGCACGCCGAATTGGCTTGGGTGCTCGGCTGTTTCACCGGATTTGGCCAGGCGTCGCGGATGACGCAGTTCAAAGACAAGGCACAGCGGCAGGGCAGCGAGTCGACCACTGTGGGGTTGTTCACCTATCCGGTTCTGCAGGCCGCCGACGTGTTGCTCTACGACACGGACCTGGTGCCGGTGGGTGAGGATCAGCGGCAGCACCTGGAGCTGGCCCGCGACGTCGCTCAGCGCTTCAATAGCCGCTTCCCCGGCACGTTCGTCGTCCCCGAGGTGCTGATCCCGAAGGCGACGGCCAAGATCTTCGACTTAGTCGACCCGAGGTCGAAGATGAGCAAGTCTGCCGCCACCGAATCCGGGCTGATCAACCTGCTCGACGACCCGAAGGTGACCGCCAAGAAGATCCGGTCCGCAGTCACCGACAGCGAGCGTGAGGTGCGCTATCACCCCGACGAAAAGCCGGGGGTGTCGAACCTGCTGACCATCCAGTCGGCGGTCACCGGAACCGAGATCGACAAGCTGGTCGAGGCGTACGCGGGCCGCGGCTACGGCGACCTGAAGGCCGACACCGCAGAGGCCGTGGTCGAGTTCGTCACCCCGGTGAGGGCGCGGGTGGACGAGTTGGTCGGTGACTCAACGGAGTTGGAAGCGATCCTAAAACGCGGCGCCGAGAGGGCACGCGAGGTGTCGGTAAAAACTCTCGCGAACGTGTATGAGCGGCTAGGGTTCTTGCAAGTTCCGTAGCGGAGGCGGCCCTTGCCCGAGAAAGACAAGCCAGGGTTCCTCGACCGCCTGCGGGCCCGCTATGGGTGGTTCGACCACCTGATGCGGGCTCAGGAACGCTACCGCGACAGCAACGGCGACTTCTTCGCGGCCGGCATCACCTATTTCACGGTTTTCGCGCTATTTCCGATGCTGATGGTGGCTTTCGCCATCGGCGGGTTCGTGCTGGCGCACCAACCGGATGTGCTCTCGCAGATCGACGACAAGATCAAGCAGACGGTGTCGGGTGACTTCGGGCGTCAGCTCGTCCACTTGATTGACGCCGCAATCGAATCGAGGACGTCTGTCGGCGTCATCGGCTTGGCCGGCGCGCTGTGGGCGGGACTGGGCTGGATGGCCAACTTGCGGACTGCGTTAAGCGCGATGTGGGAACAGCACCCCGAACGGGACAGTTTCGTGCGCACCAAGCTGTCCGACCTCGCGGCACTGGTGTCGGCGTTCCTGGCGCTCGCCGTCACGGTCACGCTGAGTGCGCTTTCCAGCGGTCGCGTGATGCGAAAAGTGCTGGGCTGGTTCGGGCTTGAGCGTGCGCCTGGCACGAGTGTGGTGCTGCAGATTGCGTCTGTGCTGGCGTCGGTGACGATCTCATGGCTACTTTTCACTTGGATGATCGCCAGGCTGCCCCGTGAGTCGCTGAGCTTCCGCAGCTCGATACGCGCCGGCCTGACGGCGGCGGTCGGCTTCGAGGTGTTCAAACAGCTGGCGGCGGTTTATATGGGGATCATCATCCATGGACCTGCGGGTGTGACGTTCGGTCCGGTGCTGGGCCTGCTGGTGTTCGCCTACATCACCGCACGGCTGGTGCTGTTTGCGACCTCGTGGGCCGCGACGTCGACGGAAAACCTTGTCGAGGAGCCGGTTGCCCCGCCGGACGCCGCGATCATCTCACCCCGCGTAGTGCGTTCGGAAGGGATTGGTGTGCGTGCCGCGTTCGTCGTGGGCGCGTTGGGAGTGCTTGGCGGGCTTGGCCTTTCAAGGCTCATGCGACTGCGCTAGCCGCCGGGTGCACATCGGGGGTAGTGGACGCGCTTTTAACTATCCGTTCGCCGGTTGATCGACCGGGCGACGAGGATCAAGCCGAACACGATCATCGCGCCCACGATCGCCACACCCACGCGCACCGGCAGCTCGTCCATCGCGGCAGGCAGGCCGGGGCCTGCGGCGGAGGCCGGAGCGTCCGGTGGCGCGGTCTTCGGCACCAGCGACGGGTCCGGGTCGACCAGCTTGCCGACCTTGGTGCCGGTGGGCGTCGCAAACCCGTAGTCCAGCAGATGCGCGGCTTGCTGCCACGGCGGGATGGGCTGCCGGGTGCCGTGCACCAGCACCGCCACAAGGCGCCTACCGTCGCGGTTGGCTGCGCCGACGAACGTCTGGCCGGCGTCGTCGGTGTAACCGGTCTTGCCGCCCAGCGCGCCGGGATAGTTGTAGAGCAGCTGGTTGTCGTTCTCCAGCGTGTAGGCGGGGTGCGGTGGGTCGTCGGGAATGCCCGCGCGGGCCGGGTGGCCAGGGAACTCGAATGTTTGTGTCGCGACGATCTGCGCGAATATCGGGTTCTGCCAGGCGTAGCGGTAGAACAGGCCCAGGTCGTAGGCCGACGTGCTCATGCCCGGACCATCCAGACCCGACGGGGTGGCGGCCCGGGTGTCGGTGGCACCGAGCTTGCGGGCCAGCGTGTCGATCTTTTCCAGCGCCGCATCCATGCCGCCCAACTGCATCGCCAGCGCGTGCGCCGCGTCGTTACCGGAATGCATCAGCAGCCCGTGCAGCAACTGGTAGACGGTGTAGGTGCCGCCCTCGTCGACGCCGACACGGGTGCCCTCCGCGTTGGCGTCCTCGGCGGTGCCGCGGACCACCTTGCCGACGCCGATTTCGTTGATCGCCTGCATCGCGACTAGCACCTTGATGATGCTGGCCGGCCGGTGCCGCCCGTGCGGGTCCCTGGCGGCGATCACGTCGCCGCTATCCAGGTCGGCGACCAACCAGGCCTCGGCGGAGATGTCGCTTGGCAGCGGCGGAGTGTTTGGCGCGACGATTACCCCGCACCCGCTCAGGGCGTCGCCGCCAGCGGGTTTGGCAGGAACGGGCAGCGGCTGTGGCGCAGGGCCGGCCGTCGGCACTTCGGATTCGTCGACGGCGGGCGGCGTGGTCACCCGGTACGGGCACGACGCCGTGTCAGGAGACGCAACAGGCTCGGCGGACGCGACCGCCAAGCCGCCCAGCGTTAAAAACCCCACCATCAACACCGTCGCGGCAGCGCCGAGCGCGCGCCGGCCGGCACATGTCGTCCCACCCATCGACAGGGCAGATTACGGGATGAAGATCACGGGGCCGGTCATCGACCCGCCGATGCGCGGTTACAGCCAGGTATATCCGGCTGCTACAGCCGCTGCCAGGCCTCCGACAGCACCGCGCGCAGGATCTGCTCGATCTCGTCGAACTCGGCCTGGCCGCTGATCAGCGGCGGCGCCAGCTGCACCACCGGGTCGCCGCGGTCGTCGGCGCGACAGTACAGGCCCGCATCGAGCAGCGCCGACGACAGGAACCCGCGCAGGAGCCGTTCGCTTTCTTCGTGATCAAATGTGGCCTTGGTGGCTTTGTCCTTGACCAATTCGATGCCGTAAAAGAAGCCCTCGCCGCGGACGTCTCCGACGATCGGCAGGTCGTGGAGCCTCTCCAGCGTCGCCCGGAACGCCGGCGCCGTCTCCTTGACGTGGTCGGTGATGCCCTCACGCTCGAAGATGTCGAAATTGGCCAACGCGACCGCCGATGACACCGGGTGGCCGCCGAACGTGTAGCCGTGCGCGAACATCGTCTTGCCGTCGGAGAACGGCTCGAACAGCCGGTCGCTGGCGATCATCGCGCCGATCGGCGAATAGCCCGACGTCATGCCCTTCGAGCAGGTGATGATGTCCGGCACGTAGTTAAAGTCGACGCAGGCGAACATCGACCCGACCCGGCCGAACGCGCAGATCACCTCATCGGACACCAGCAGCACGTCGTACTCGTCGCAGATCTCGCGAACCCTCTCGAAATAACCGGGCGGCGGCGGGAAACAGCCACCCGCGTTCTGCACGGGTTCGAGGAATACCGCGGCGACGGAGTCGGGTCCTTCGAACTCGATCGCCTCGGCGATCCGGTCGGCGGCCCACTGGCCGAACTCCTTGACGTCGGTGTGGTGCGGCGCGGGCGCACGGTAGAAGTTGGTGTTCGGGACCCGGAAGCCACCCGGGGTGATCGGCTCGAACGGCTGCTGGAACTTCGGCAGGCCGGTGATCGCGAGCGCACCGTGCGGGGTGCCGTGATACGCGATGGACCGCGAAATCACCTTGTACTTACTAGGTTTGCCGGTCAGCTTGAAATACTGCTTGGCCAGCTTCCAGGCAGTTTCGACAGCTTCGCCGCCGCCCGTGGTGAAGAAAACTCGATTCAGGTCGCCCGGGGCGTACTGCGAAAGCCGTTCCGCCAGTTCGATTGCCGGCGGTGTCGCATACGACCACAGCGGGAAGAACCCGAGCTGTTTGGCCTGCTTCGCGGCGGCCTCGGCCAATTCCGCGCGGCCGTGGCCGACCTGGACGACGAACAGCCCGGACAGCGCGTCGAGGTAGCTCTTGCCGTGGCTGTCCCAGATCCGCACCCCTTCGCCGCGGGTGATGATCGGCGGCGTGATGCCCGCACCGTGCCGCGCGAAGTGACCCCACAGGTGGCGGTCGGCCTTCGCGGAAAGTTCCGTTGAGATGTCTTGGGAGATATCGGTTATCGTCATCGGGTACCCCAATCGTATTGCTGCTTGACGAGTTTGAGGTAGACAAGCGTTTCCGTGGACATAACGCCGGGCAGCGTGCGAATCTGTGTGTTCAATAGTTCGAGCAGGTCGTTGTCGTCCTCGCAGACGACCTCGGCGATCACATCGAAAGCTCCGGCGGTTAACACCACGTAGTCAATCGACGGCAGCGCGGCCAACTCGTCCGCCAGCTTGGTTGAGTCGCCCGAGCAGCGGATGCCGATCATTGCCTGCCGGGCGAAGCCAAGCTGCATCGGATCGGTGACCGCGACGATCTGCATGACGCCCGCGTCGATGAGCCGCTGCACGCGCTGGCGCACCGCTGCCTCCGACAATCCGATCGCCTTGCCGATCCCGGCGTAGGACCGTCGCCCGTTCTCCTGCAGCTTCTCGATGATCGCCTTCGACAATTCATCGAGCTGCATGACTGACGAGTTGGGGTTCGGTGCGGTGGCTGCCCGCAGAGGTACCGGTTGAACGCTGATCCGGCCGTCAGAGTTTGCCATGATTACGATTGTGCACGGATTCCGTTGTCATAGGCAACTATGACACTGTATCTCATTGCCTGCAGCCGTTGAAACAACGAGATACGCAGCCACAGGGGTAGTCGGTTCGGCTACCGCGCTGCCATCACCGCAACCCACGCAGGATCGCCGGCAGCTGGATCAACGGCCCTGAACACGCGACGGGCGGACGTGTGCACGCGGTGGTGAATCCGGCCACTGGAGATAGCTGTGGCGCGCGGTCGACCAGCACGCCACGTGCTCGACATTGTGGTCGGGTCGCGCCGAAACGCGGTGGCCGCAACGAACTTGTTCCGCCGGCTGCTCAACGGCCTGCGGTAGGTGCCCTCGTACCCGTCGTTATGCAGTCCTTCGTACCTTTTCGCGGGCGGCGCGCTTCTCCTCGTAGTGCTTCGCCTTAGCGTCGAGCATCGCGAGGAAGAACGAGAGCTCGTCGCGGGCCTGCTCGCCGGTCGGGCCGAAGTCGGTGCGCTCGAAGATCCGCCAGAACCGCAGCACGGGCTGGATCACCTCGTCGTGGTGCAGGCGCAGGTCGTAGATGCCGGCCTTGGCGATGGTGATGGCGTTTTTGGCGTAGTCCGTCATGCCCTGGCCAGGCATCTGGAAGTCCACCACCTCGTGGCGGATCGCCTGCATCGCCTCGTCGGGCGCGAGGTCGAGCGCGGCGCCCATCAGGTTGCGGTAGAAGACCATGTGCAGGTTCTCGTCCGTGGATATGCGAGCGAGCAACTGCTCGGCGAGGGGGCAGCCAGTCGCACGCCCGGTGTTGCGGTGCGCGATCCGGGTGGCCAGCTCCTGGAACGAGACGTAGGCCAGCGCCTGCAGCATGGTCTTGTCGCCGCTGTCGTAGCCCGCCGTCATGTGCTCCATGCGCAGCGCCTCCAACCGGACCGGGTCCACGCCGCGCGTGACGACGAGGTAGTCGCGTATCGCGATCGCGTGCCGGCCCTCCTCGGCCGTCCAGCGACCGACCCACTGGCCCCAGGCGCCGTCGCGGCCGAAGCGTGTGGCGATCTCGCGGTGGTATGAGGGCAGGTTGTCCTCGGTGAGGAGGTTGACGATCATCGCCGTCTGCGCGACCGCGTCGAGCGGCGAGTCCTCAGGCTGCCAGTCGGTGCCGCCGAGGAAGGCGAAGTCACGCCCGCGTGACCAAGGCACGTAGTCGTGCGGCTGCCAATCCTTGGCCAGGGTGAGGTGGCGGTCGAGGTTGGCTGCCACGACGGGCTCGAGTTCGGTCAGCAGGTTGGTCTGTAAAGTTGTCACGCTGGCAACGCTACCGTAAGTTACGGTAGCGTAGGTAGGGGCGTGTGACGGGGCGCACGCGAACTGGGTGGATAAAGGTGTGGGTAGGGCACTGTCAGGTTGGTGAGCCGCACCGGTGTCCGCGATGACCCACCACGTCTTCCACGTCCCCGGCGCCGAAGCCAAGAAGGAGCTAGTGCACCGGCTGGCCTCCGGCACCGGGCGCCGGGCGCTCTTGATGCGCACCAAACATCACGCTCGCAAGCTCGCCAAGCAACTCACCGAGTCTGGGATACCGTCAGTTGACTTGCACGGCAACCTTTCTCAGCCTGAGCGTGATCGCAATCTCGCCGCGTTCACCTCAGGTGAGGCCAGGGTTCTGGTGGCAACCGATATCGCCGCGGTGGTCTGCACGTCGACGAGGACGAGGTCGAGTTGGTGGTCCACATCGATCCGCCCAGCGAGCACAAGGCCTATCTGCATCGTTCCGGGCACACGGCGCGGGCCGGAAACGCGGTCGACGTGGTCACCGTGGTGCTGCCCGAGGAGCGCACGGACACCCAGGCACTGCTGCGCTAGGCCGGTATCGGTGTCACTCCGCAGCAGGTGGCCGCCGACTCTGCCGAAGTGCATGCGCTGGTCGGTGAGATCGCCCCCTACCGGGCTCCGGCCCCCAAGGCCGCCCCGCGGCAACCTTCCCAGCGTCGCGGGTCGAGTGGCGCCTGGCAACGACGTCGTCGCCGGCCCAGCCACACATAACGGAATTCACCGTAGGCAGCGAACTCTCACGCTGGGGCGAAGTCTCGAAAGAATGCGGATGCATGACGGCTCTTCAATCTTAAGCGGGCAGTTGTTGTGATTTCGCTCTCATAGGGCGTGTCGTTGCATGAGGAGGCCCTTAGGCCTTCCGAAGTCTGAGAGTTGCAACGCTTTCGGACGGAAGAAGGGAACCAAGGGCTTGTGTTCGACGGTACGACATTGTTGTTCGGGCTGCCAGGTGTTCGGGTCGAGCGTGTCGAAGGCTTGCCGGACGGCACCCGGCTGGTGCACGCGGTGACCGCGGACCAGACGGCGGCGGCGTGCCCGTCGTGCGGAGTGTTCTCGACCTCGGTGAAGGGCCGGGTGACCACGTCCCCGCGCGACGTCCCGTACGGTGAGGGACGAATCATCGTGCGGTGGAACAAGACTCGCTGGCGCTGCCGGGAGGACTACTGCGCGCGGGCCTCGTTCACCGAGACCATCGCGCAGGTGCCGGCGCGGGCGCGCACCCCGCAGCGGCTGCGCACCCAGATCGGGGCCGCGGTCGGTGACGCGGCGCGCTCGGTGACCGAGGTCGCCGCCGCTCATGGCGTGTCGTGGCCGACCGCGCACCGCGCCTTCGCCGCGCACGCCGACGCGCTGCTGGGCGAGCCGGAACCCACCCCGGTGCTCGGCATCGACGAGACCCGCCGGGGAAAGCCCAGGTGGGAGTACTGCTGCGAGACCGGCCGCTGGGTGCGGGTCGACCCGTGGGATACCGGCTTCGTCGACCTGGCCGGCTCCCAGGGCCTGCTCGGGCAACGCGAGGGCCGCACCGGCGCCGCGGTGATCGCGTGGCTGTCCGAACGCACCCCGCTGTTCCGGGAGGCGGTCGAGTACGTGGCCATCGACCCCGCGGCCGCCTACGCCTCAGCGGTTCGCACACCGGGGCTGTTGCCCAACGCCACCCTGGTGGTCGATCACTTCCATCTCGTGAAGCTCGCCAACGACGCGCTCACCAAGGTGCGCCGCCGCGTCACTTGGGACCTGCGGGATCGTCGCGGCCGGCGTATCGACCCGGAGTGGGCCAACCGGCGACGGCTGCTGCGGGCGCGGGAACGCTTGTCGGACAAGAGTTTCGCAAAGATGTGGAACAGAATCCAGGCCGAGGATCCCAGCGCGCAGATCCTGTCCGCGTGGATCGCGAAGGCGGAACTGCGCACCCTGCTGTCCACGGTGCGCCTCGGCGGCGATCCGCACCTGACCCGCCACCGGCTACACCGGTTTCCTGTCCTGGTGCATCGACTCGCAGATCCCCGAACTGCTCACCCTGGCCACCACGATCGACCAGTGGTGGCCCGAGATCAACGCGTTCGTGCGGACCGGCATCACCAACGCCCGCACCGAGGGCTACAAACCGGCTGCTCAAACAGGTCAAGCGCGTCGGTTGCGGATTCCGGAACCGCGAGCACTCGGCCCACCGGATACGATTCCACTGCACCCGCAAACAGCGGGCCGCAACCCAGACCTCATGCTGATTGCCCGGGCAAAGTTGAAGAGCCTGCATGACGACGTTTCCACACGAGCGCCCGAGCGCGCGAATGATTTTTTGTCCATCACCATCCTGTTAGACTGCGCGCGGATGTTTTTGGTACATCCGCTATGAATGAGAGAAGCAGTAAATGGCACAGGGAACTGTGAAATGGTTCAACGGTGACAAGGGCTTCGGCTTTATCACTCCTGACGATGGGGTGAAGGATGTCTTCGTCCACTTCTCCGAGATCCGCGGCAGCGGCTTTCGGACGCTGGAGGAAAACCAGCGTGTTCAGTTCGAGGTCGAGCAAGGCCCCAAAGGTCCTCAGGCCGTCGGCGTGACCGCGGTCTAACTGACCCGAACATAACCGTGGGGTGGCGCGATGTCGCACCAGCCCATTCGTGTGTTTAGGCGTCGCGAGACGGCTGTCGGTTGCGCAACGGTTGCGCCGCCCGAGTGGCCCAGGATGCGCTGCGGCGCACCACCGAGTCGGCGGTCAGAAACAGGTGGGTGTTTTGTTGTCCGACGGGAATGGGCATGGCGGCCGCGCGGCGCAGCACCATCACGCCAAGGGTCGGCGTCGTCATGTGGGGCACAACCAGCAGCTTTGCGCAAGCGCGACGCCCGCCAACAACCATCAGACGTTGACGGCCGCCGTGCCAACCGGGCATCGACGTCGCGTAGCGCATCGAGGTCAGATCGGGCGGCCCCTCCGTTGCGGACCAGTTGACGCTGATATCGATGATTTCGCTCAGTGGTTTGTGCAAAGCCTCGATCAGCCCGGGCAGCTCAGCTGCCACGCCCCATCGATATCACCGCCCAGGAGCGTGGCCAGAGCGATCCGCACGGGACTAGCACAACGGCGCGCGCCCGTCAGACCGTTCACGACGACGGCGTGGCACCGACGGGAGCATTAGCCTCGGGCCGGTCTGAGAAAGTGGGGTGCTCCACTGCCCCTGTTGAGGTATCGCCTGATGAAACAATCTCAGGCTCCTGGGGGTGAGAAAACAAGTTGTGAAAATCCATGGAGCATGTCCTTACGAATTGGCAGGGTCGACCCGTCCATAACGTGGTGGAGCGGGCGTCGAGCGAATCGCACGCCAGTCTTTTTCGTAATGCGCTTACGATTTGGGATCACGGCTAAGACGAAACGGCCCAGTCTCGACTGTACACTTAGTGGCTGTGGACGCCGGCCAGCGACCGCGTACGGCTACCATCGCGGACAACCACTAATTCGTTGCATTCCACAATTTGGATCCCGCGGCAGCCGCGCGACGCAGCTGCGGGCAATCCTCTGTTGACAAAACTCGGAGTCCGCCGGAGCAGCAAAGGTAGCTACGGTGGCCCTGCGGGCAGCACAAATAGCGGTCTGGCGTGTAGCTCCGACCGCCGCGCCCCGGATCCCTCGCGTCAATCTGCCGATGGCTGTGCCTTTTGGAGCTTTGGCCAACGCACCGATCACCGAGTCGCCCGTCCCACCATGAGCGGACGGACGATCGGCGGCATGCCGCGCCACACGACGTCGTCGGCTGCGACGGCGAAGCCGCAGGCGCGCATCAGCTCCACGGTCGGGCTATTACAGCAGCAGCCGCCCGCGAAGCGGAACCACGGTTGGAACAGGTTGTCTTGGCACGCCGCGAGGAACCGCGAACTCGCGCGTACATGTTCGATGAACAACAACTGACCATCCGGGCGGAGCACGCGGGCGATCTCGCCCAGCGCGCCTTCGGGGTCGTTGACGGTGCATAGGACGAGCGTCGAGACGACGGTGTCCACGGACGCATCGGCCAGCGGTAGGCGCTCCGCAGGCGCGTCGACGATCCGCGCGCCGCGCGCATGCCGCTGCAGGCGACGCGCGAGTCTTCGGCGCATCCCCGGCTCGGGCTCGAAGAGTACGAGCTCGGCGATCCCGTCGGGATAGTGCGCGATGTTCAACCCGGTCCCGGCGCCGATCTCGACGACGCGCCCGTGTGCGCCGCCCAGTAGCGTGCTCCGCCGGCGGCGCATGCCGGCGATCTCACCGAGCCAGAGAAACGGGTCGTACAACAGGGCGAGAATCGGCAGCCACGCCGTAGGCGGTGGGCTGGCCTGAAGTTCGGTGCTGGCGATGTCTGTCATGCCGCGAACGTACGAGCGGCCGCATCGTGCCCGCATCGCTCGGAGCGGCCATCTTTCGCAGATGGCCCCTTCCGGCTACCTCAAAGGAGTCCGAGACGCGCGGCCTCGGCGACGGCGGCCGTCCGCGAGGTGCGACCCAGCTTGCGGCGGATGTTCGCGACGTGGCGGTGGACGGTATGCGGGCTCAGCACGAGCTGCCCTGCGATCTCGCGATCACTGAGACCCCGCGCGACGCAGGCGAGGATCTCACGCTCACGACTGGACAGCGGGACCGACTCCGGCTCGCTCGTATGGTCCGGCGATGGCTGCCCCGGTGCAAGCGCCTCGCGGCACGCGCGGACGACGGAATCGCCGTCACCGTGCCAAGGGAAGTGCGCGCTCCCCTGCAGCGGGATGAACGTCGCGCCTGGAATCGCGGCAGCGGTCTCGGCGGTCGCCGCCTCCCGCCGGAACCGTGCGAAGCGTTCTGGCATCTCGCCGGCGGTACCGCGTCTCGTTCACAAATCCGTTCACAACACAGCAAACAGCATATGCATTGGCCTTTGCACGAGAAGCCGGGAGTGCGCCTCCGATTTGGTCGCGAACCTGCGTTTCTTCCCCTGGGGTCGCTCATCTGCTCTAGCCTGGATTCTTCGCGAAATTGCCGAGGTCGCGGTGTGTAGATAAGCGAAAGTGCCTGTCCTGCAAGGCATAATGGGACTTCTCAACGGTTCCATGATGCCGACGGGAAGGCACTTCGCAGGTGAAGAATATCGCAGCGGTTTCCCGGGTGAAAGTGTCTTCGGACGGCCATGGTGTCGTGTCGCACGCCGGGGTGGGAATGCTGCGGGAGTTGGCGGACCTGACCGGGCTGTCGGCGCAGGTCACGGCCGCGCTGGCCGACACCTATCGAGGCCCGTGGATCTACGAGCCGGGTGCGGTGTTCGCCGATCTGGCCGCCGCGGTGGCCGACGGGGCGGACTGCATTGACGGCGTCGGGCAGCGCTGCGGCGATCGCGAACACGTCTTCGGTCCCGCCGCGTCGACAACCACCATGTGGCGGCTGGTCGATTCGCGGGTCGACGCGGCGCATCTGCCCGGGATCCGTGCTGCCCGCACGGGCGCGCGGGCTGCGGCGTGGGCTGCCGGGGCTGCCCCGGCGGCAGGTGAATGGTTGCACCTGGATGTCGATGCGACCATCACCATCGACCATTCCGATAACAAGGAGAACGCGGGCGCGACCTGGAAGAAGACCTGGGGTCATCACTCGCTGCTGGTGTTTTCAGACCGCCCCGAGATCGGCGGTGGCGAAGCATTGGCCGGGCTGCTGCGACCCGGAAACGCCGGATCGAACACCGCCGCCGACCACGTCACCGTGCTGAAGCAGGCCCTGGAATCGCTACCGGCGGCTTACCGGCCCGACCCGGAGGATCCTGACACCCAGCAGGTTCTGGTGCGCTGCGATTCCGCGGGTGCCACCCACACGTTCGCCGCCGCCTGCCGCACCGCGGGGGTGGGATTCTCCTTCAGCTACCCGGTGGACATCCGGGTTCGCGACGCGGTGGAACTCCTCAACGCCAACGATGGCTGGTATCGCGCGATCGACTCCGGCGGCGGCATCCGCGACGGCGCGTGGGTCGCCGAGGCCACCGGGCTGGTCGAGATGAGCGGCTGGCCACCCGGGACCCGGCTGGTCCTGCGCAAGGAACCTCCCCACCCCGGAGCCCAGCTGCGGTTCACCGACTCCGACGGGCTACGGGTCACCGCGTTCATCACCGACACCGCCCCCGGTGTGGTGGCAGGCCAACTCGGCGGTCTGGAGCTCCGCCACCGCCAGCACGCCCGGGTGGAGGATCGCATCCGGCAGGCCAAGGCCACCGGGCTGCGCAACCTACCCTGCCACCGGGCCGAGGCGAACGCGGCATGGCTGGAAATCATCATGGCGGCAACAGATTTGGTGGCCTGGGCCAAACTCATCGGCTTTACCGGCCAACCAGATCTGGCCACATGCGAGATCGACACGTTCCGATACCGGGTCCTACACGTCGCCGCCCGCATCACCCGCGGCGCCCGACAAATCAGGTTACGCATCGACGCCACCTGGCGATGGGCCACCGCCATCTCCGAAGGATGGCACCGACTACGGGCCGCCTTCACCTGATATGGGGAACATTTTGTCAAGTGGGCAGGGTGAAGCGGCGGCCGCAACCGTCGTCGTGGCCGCCGCTTCGTTGACCGGATGAGTCCTCGGGGGTCGAGCGTGTCGTATCGACGCGTGTCAACTCTGATATACGCGGGTTGGATACCGCGAAGGCGGGACTTTCGAGTCGGAGTGGATCCGCATGTCTAAAGATCGAGCGTGATCAGTTGCGCTGCAACGCGATTGCTCATAGGTGAAACGCGGGTCACTCCCAGACGCTTGCCGACACCGAGGTGGTGTCATCCGGACATTTGTGGGGTGTCAGCCGTCGAGGACAGCCAGCGACCAGCACCAGCCGGCCAGTTCACGGGCGATCGCCGCGTTGGCGACCACCGGGCGTTTCTTGCGCTCATCAAAACTGATCCAGCGGGCGTGCAGGCGCCGATTCGCGGCCTGTCCCCGCGCCCGGGCCGCCGGGGACGCTGCCTCCCAGCGCCGCCGCAGATCTCGCCCGGGCCGATACGGGCGCCGGTGATGCCAGGCCGCTTCGATCAGCAGCCGGCGGGCATGAGTGTTGCCGGTCTTGGTGACCCCGCCCTGGGTGCGGGTCGCCCCCGAGGATTTCTCGGTGGGCACCAACCCCAGGTAAGCACCGATGGACCGACCGGACAACCGGTCCCAGTCGCCGATCTCGACAGCCAGCCCGAACGCGGTCAACGTCGAAATCCCGCGCACGCAGCCCAACCGACACACCACCGGGGTGAACGGCGAATCGGCGGCCATCGCGGTGATCGCCCGATCGAGCCGATCCCGGCGGTCCAGGGTGGCCAGCATCGCGTCGAAGGCGGCGTCGTAGGCCAGCTGCAACCCGGGGGCATCGAATCGCTGCTTGCGGAGCCACAGCTCGTGCACTCCAGTCCATGCCCGTCCGCCGTAATAGACGATGCCATGCCGCAGAAGCAATTTCGATAACCGATGTCGCGCACTCATCAGATCACCCCGGCAATCTTCACGGGCCCGGACCAAGTCCCGGGCCGCTTCCTGCTCGATACTGGGAATTGTTACCTCCACGATCTGGCCCAGATGCAGCAACCGCGCCAGATGCCGGGCGTCGCGGGCATCGGTCTTGACCCGATCCCCCGACGGGCGTTGCAGCTTCGAGGGTGCCGCCACCGAACACTCGATCCCCGCCCCCAGCAGGAACCGCGCAAGCCCGAACCCGGTCGGGCCGGCCTCATAGACCGCCGCTACCGCGCCCGGCAGCGACCCGATCCACTCCAGGATCTCTCGGTGATCCGGCGTCAACCGGCGCTCAAACACCTCCCCGGTCTGCCCGTCCAACCCGCACGCCACCACTGATCGTGCGTGCACATCCAACCCGACACTGATCCGAAAATTATGGTGAGGTGGCCTCGGAGCGCACCACGTGATTAGGCGGCGGGAGTGAGTGTGACGGTGTATCCGAGGGCTTCGAGTTGTCGAATGTGACTGCGCTTCTTCGCAGACGGATCGACGTGTCGGGTGTAGTGATCGGAGCCCAGATCCCGGTATCGGGTGTCTGGATCGTGCAGCACGTGCCAGATGATTACCAGGATGGAGCGGCCGACGGCGACCACAGCTCGCGGTTGGCCGCGGCGTCTGGCGATGCGGCGATACCTGGCCGCGAGGAAAGTGTCTGTCTTGCTGGTGCCGACAGCAGCCTCACCCAGCACGCGCGCCAGGTACGGGTTGCCATGCCCAGAAGAAGCGCTGCCTTTGGTCTTGCCCGCCGACGAGTTGATGCCCGGAGCGAACTTCGCCCACGAACACAGATGCCCGGCGGTCGGGAACCGCGACATATCGACCCCGATCTCGGCGATGATCACGGCTGCAGCGACCGGGCCGATGCCAGGGATCTCATCCAGGTGGGCTGCCGCCTCGGCGAAAGGGGCCAGCTGTGTCTCGATCTGGGCGTCGACCGCGGCGATGTCTTCGTCGAGTGCCTCGATCCGCGACAACATGCGCGCAAGCAAGAACCGGTGATGGTCGGCGAAATGCCCGTCAAAGGCCTGTTCGAGCCGATCGATCTTGCCGCGCATCCGTGCCCGCGCCAGCTGGGCGAGCACCTTCGGGTCGCGTTCGCCAGCCACCAGCGCTTCCAGCATCGCCCGCCCGGACACCCCGAAGATGTCTGAGGCCACCACCGACAGCTTGATGCAGGCGTCTTCGAGCAGCTTCTCGACCCGGTTCTTCTCCGCCGTGCGCGCAGCAACCAGGTCGGTGCGGTAGCGGGTCAGATCCCGCAGCCGCCGGATCGGCCACGGCGGCACGAAACTGGGCCGCAGCATCTGACGCTCGGCCACCTTGCACAACCACACAGCGTCCAGCACATCGGTTTTCGGTCGACCAGGCAGATGTTTGACATCGCGGGCGTTGACCAACCACGGGTCCAGTCCGTGCGCCTCCAACAGGTAGAACACCGGCTTCCAGTACGACGACGTCGCCTCCATCACCACCCGCTCGACGCGCATCTCGACCAACCGATTGGCCAGCTCAGTCAACGCCTTCGTCATCGTCGAGTGGCTCGTCACTTCCTGCAACCGCCGTTTACCGCCCGCCGGTGCCGGCACCCGCACACAGCACACCAACTCCGCCTTACCGATGTCCAGGGCCGCCACCCTGGCAATGATCTGCTCCTCATCGTGCGATTCGGCCAACACCGCCGTCATCTCCTCATTCCAACGCACACCAATTCATCTCGGGGTGTGGCCGCCTGCGGATATCGCTACAGGGGAAACGAATCTGATCCTCGTGCTCGAAACAGCGGCAACAGTGAAGGGCCCAACCGCGGCATCCGACGCCCGGCTCGATACACGGCCTCATAGGACCACAGTGTTAGACGGCGTCGACAGGCGACCACCACACAATTTTCATCCCCCCAGGGCGACCGCCAGGTCAGAATGGCTCATACGCTGATTGTTCACTGGGGCCTCCCACATCTTGTGGCTCTACCGGCCAGGACCACTTCCTGTCGGCAACCCACGTTCACATGTGAGCGAGGCCCCAGCCCCCCATACCAACTTGTTGAATTCCTGCAGGGGATCGGGTCTGCAGCCATGATCACCTAGCACCGATTCGAGATCGCTCGCCCCATACCTGTCACCCCGTGACCGGGGTTGACTCCTAGACGGCTTGCGTCTCGGGTCGGTGCGCTCGGCGTGGAGTGGCTGAAGAGAGGCCTGCAAAGCCGAAAGTTGGTGTGCCCTCCGCGCTTTCAACCCCTGGAATCGAGGCGAGGAGACAAATTTCGTGTCAGCGATATCGAAGACCCCTGACCGTGTGGTGATCGCGATCGATCCACACAAAGCGTCGTGGACCGCCGTAGCGGTGGACGCGTCGTCGCAACCGTTGGCCACCATTCGGGTCCCGGTCAGCCGCGACGGCTACCGCGTGTTGCGCCGCTTCGCCCGCCGCTGGCCCGGCTCGACATGGGCGATCGAAGGCGCATCCGGGCTGGGTGCACCGCTGACCACGCGGCTGCGCACCGACGGCGTGGACGTTATCGATGTTCCCGCGAAACTGGCTGCCCGGGTGCGGATGCTGTCGACCGGCCACGGCCGCAAGAACGACGACGCCGACGCGGTGAGCGTGGGGATCGCGGCACTGAGCGCACGTTCGTTGACCTCCGCGGCGGTCGAGGGCACCGTTTCCGCCCTACGCGCGATCGTCGACCACCGCGACGACCTGGTCAAGACCCGCACCCAGACCGTCAACCGCCTCCACGTCGTGCTCACCAACCTCATCCCTGCCGGTGCGCAACGTGACCTCACCGCCGACCAGGCCGCCGAACACCTTCGCAAAATCCGTCCGCGCGATGCCGCCGGCAGAACCCTGCGCGGACTGGCCGTGGACCTCGTCACCGAGATACGCCACCTGGACCGCCGCATCGCCAAGGCCGCCGCCGACATCCAGACCGCCGTCAGCGCCTCCGGCACCACCCTGACCGAGCTGTGCGGCATCGGTGCCTTGACCGCGGGCAAGATCCTCGGCCGGGTCGGCACCATCGATCGGTTCCGCTCCGCCGCCGCATTCGCCAGCTACAACGGCACCGCCCCCATCGACGTGTCCTCCGGAGACGTCGTCCGCCACCGACTCTCCCGCGCCGGCGACCGCCAACTCAACTACTGCCTACACGTCATGGCCCTAACCCAAATCCGGCAAGACACCCCGGGCAGGGCCTACTACCTGCGGAAACGAACCGCGGGCAAGAGCCGCAAGGAAGCGATGCGATGCCTCAAACGGCGCCTTTCCGACGTCGTCTACCGACAACTCGTCGGCGACGCGGCCAGACGGGAGGCGGGCCCGGGAGGACACTCGGGGGCGGCTCTCTGTCCAGCGCGGCCAGCTGAAACCCCGCACACTGACTCTTCGGACAAGTCACTGCCCGGACCCACCAGCCACCATACAACCGACGAACACAACCGCTATTGACACAGAGAGGCGCCGTCTAACGCCCAGACCACCGTCCACCCGACCCGAGGACCCACCGGCCCTGGAAAGCCCGCCCGCCGAGCGACACCGGCCGACTCGTCATACCCGTCCGGCAAAATCAGCCCCCACACGCCCGATGGCAGCGGCTCCACACCAAACGAACAGGCCGCACGCAAAATCGAGGCTAGGACGCGTCCACCACTTCCACTCCAGAAAGCGGACATTGACGGTCCATTTATTGTTCGCGCATGTTCTTTCATGCGCCAACGCTCGCCTTCGTCTGTCGATATTGGGACGATGCCGGGCACCCTTCCCTATGTCCTTGAGGCGGCTCATTACCTCGGCGTACTGCTCCTGCTTGGCCGCAGGCGCCGATCACAAAAAACCAAGATCAAATCCCTACAACAGAGTCTCTACGGTTTCAGGGGATTGCCACCAAGCGGATGCAGATGGGCTCGCCGAGGGATACGGTTAAGGGGCCAGAGTTGGTGCAGCCGGTATCTCCGATGTAAGGAGGCTGCCTTGGCGAATCCGTCAACCGGGGACTTCGATGCCGTACTACAGGTTTCCGGAACCACTATCAATCGACTGATGGCCACGCTTCATCAGAATGCGGGCACGAAGACGGACGGTAGGGGGAAGAAGCTCCCGGGTCACCCCCATGTCGTTTCGATGCGTATCGGGCCAGACGACTCTGAGGACGGTGTGCACGGCCGGCTGAATGCACAACTCGGCGTCCCACACGTGACCTTGCTGGATCGCGTAACCGACCGCTTCGAGCTGACAGTCGACGTCCGTGCACGGTTCTTCGCTGAAGATGGCTCGGCGTACCTACCCAAGTACATTCACGGGGTCGTTAACGCCACCTATAAAATTGATCCGATCGACCCGCGTTGCCCTGGATGGAAAAAACACGCAGCAGACTTCTTCTGGCCCCGGGCGATGAAAGATACCGTCCGGTTTAGGGGCACGACCGACGACGATGGCGACTCCGGGGTCGTCTCCGACGAGGCAGAGGTCAATGCCAGAATTCAGCATCTGGTCGCGCAATTGCTCGACTATCGATTCGAGTCCGCGCCGCACCGCGTCGAACGGCGTTTCCGGCCCGGGCAGATGCGAAGCCTGAAATCTGGAACGGGCGATGCGGTGGCGGTGCCCGTCAGCCCGTCCGATGGCGACCCCAGCGACCAGATCTCCTCGATAGAGCAGGTCTTCTTGGCCGGTCACGACTTTGCGGTGGCGCTGAGTGTCGATTGGCTGATGGAGCAAGTCCAACCGTACCTGGAACAGGTCCGGACCCCGCTGGAGTACACCGTCACCGACGAGACAGAGGTAGGTCCTTTCACCGGGCGGGAGGAAACCATTCGGGTCTCCATCCGCGTCACGGAGCTCAAGGTTTTATGGGAAGGGGACGACGATTCTTGGGGATGGATTTGGATATCGGCAAAAGGTGAAGTCGTCAATAACCATGAGGTGGTGTTGAGATTCACTCTCGATGATCGGCTTACTGTCGATTTCGACGCATCGGCGGAGTCGCTGAGGGTTCTTCATCGTGGCTCCCCGGCCGTCAATGTGACGAACATGCCGGGGCGCGTCGAACTATTCGTATCCAAAGGTGACATCGAGACACGCCTGCGGAATGCAGTGAATGGATACCTCACAAACCTTCCATCGGTGCCCCTGAGATCCTACAAAGACGAGTTTGTAACACAACTCAAGACGCTCGACGACAACGCGAACGCGCAATTGGTATCAGCTAGGTTCGGTGCGGCCGACGTGGTGTTGTTTGGCCGCGTTTCCTTGACGCCTCGGATCCCGCCGGTAGTACAGTTCGAGAAGTCGCACGACAACAGCAGCTTTGTCGCATTCGTTTCCTGGGCTCCCGGCGGTTGGATCGAACGCTTCACGTGGGAGTGGCAGTTCTACCGCCACAACGAGGACGACTCGAGGACACCTCGTGATCGATATGTTTTGTCCCGGCCAACCGTATCGTTTTCCCGCTGGGGAAAGCCGGTCCTGGCTGAAGGCGACAAACCATTACCCGGCCTCGATGGTTGGGGTTGGATGTGCCTGGACATACAAGGATTTCAGATCGATAGCGTCACCGGTCAGCGGGTTCCATTCCGCAAGAAGACATGTACGCGTTACGGATACCCGCTTCGCGTCCTTGGATTCGATCGCGGGAGCAGACTGCTCGGAACGGTCCGATGGGCAGCAAGCGTTGAGGACCAACCCCGCGATATCGGCGTGATCGCACTCGGCGGGGCTCCGGTTGACCGGGCGGCGGCTAATAGCATGGTCTTGTACTCCGCAGGGGGTTTCGACCGGGAGGCGGCGAACATTCTGGCTGCCGGGCTCAACGCCTCGGCGCGAGAAGATGCGGGGCTGATGATCCTCGCATTGGTCCGCGCGGAAGCCGCGCTCGAAGGCGGGGCCGACCTGGCCTCCGAGATCGCCGAGTTCTCGAATCGGATCGGCGCGCACGTCGAGGTTGTCGAGGATGTCGCGCGGTCCTGGACGCGACGGTTGGCGATACCGCCCGACATCACCGCGTGGCGGCTGATCACACCGAACGGCGGCTTCACTTGGTCGCGCAACGGACAGATCACGCCGGAAGAACTCGGGCGCGCGCTGAACGAGCACCTGCGGCCGAGCCCTTCACCTAACCTCCGTCCCATCAGTGCCGGTGTCGAGTCGGCCAAGTACGCCCCGCCCATCTTGATCGGTGAAAACCGGCCGAATCGGAAGTGTCCCCGCGCTCGATTTGTTTCGCTGACTCACGCCAGCGCCGGCATCATCTTCGCCAAAGCGGGTTCGCGTCCGTCCGAGTTACAACTCGCGATCGCGGCACGGATGTGGCGGCAGCACTCGAAGAATGCGCAGGATCTCGTCGTGGTGCTCGATGGAGACGAAGAGCAGGCCGATGAGCTTGCACACACCTACCCGGAATTTGAGCTGATTTCAGATCCCGACGGCGATATCGCCGACCGATTCGGCATCCGGATCTGGCCAACGATCGTTGCCGTCGACAGCGGCGGAATCGTGACAGGCGTGCGACAGGGCCTCTACGAATTCGACGAACCGGCACCGGTTTCCGATCGAGAGCACCGTTCAGCGGTTGACTCGCCTGCCAGTAACGGAGATGCGTCATGACGCAGGCAATCTGGGTGATTCTAGGTGGGTTGGCGGTGCCGGTGGTGCTGCTCCTCGCGACAACTGGCTGCACCAACACTTACGATCCCTTCACAGTGCCGCCGGATGATAAGCCACCACCAGATGGCGGAGATGGCGACGGCGACGGCGATGGCGATGGCGGGCTGGGGCCGTTGCCGCCGCTCCCGACGTACAAAGATGCGGTTCTAGCCACGCCGGGTCTGCTCGGGTATTGGCGTCTCGGGGAGGGGGGTTCTCCTGATCCCGGTCCGGCTGTCAATAGTTACTCCCCCGGGATCCTCGACGGAGCCTATGTGAATCTCGCCGGGATAACCCTCGGAGTCGAGCAGAGTGCTGTCCCGCTAGACCTCGCGGCGCTATTCGCGGGGACGCCAACGGGAGGGCTCGTCGACGTGGCCCCCATGTCGCCCACGACGCCACTGGTGGACGGAGGCGAAGTCACCGTCGAGTTGTGGGCGAAGCTGCTGACTCCTGTGCCCGACTGGCGTCTCTTGGTGGGCTGCTACGAACCCCTTCCCCCATCCTTTCCCCCGCCGCCAGACACAACGATTGCGAAGGGATATCGGCTCCGCGTCCAAACGGTATCCGGGCCGATCGAATTTGAGGCCAGCATTGGTGGGATGACAATTCCACTTACTACGCAAATACCGATTGACGCGGAGTGGCATCACGTCGTGCTGACTTTCCTCAACGCGGTCGACCCCGACCCAAGGAAGCTGGAACTGTATATCGACGGGGACCTCAAGGCGAACCTTACGACGACGACGGGGGTATTCGATCTAGTAACCACGCAGTCACTCCGATTCGCTGGGGGGTATCTAGCGTTCGGCACCTTCGGGGACGTGACCGATCCCTATCCGGGTGGGCTGGATGAGGTCGCGCTCTATCTGAGCCACCTGACCGAGGACGAAGTCGTAAAGCACTACAACGCGCGAAACCAGCTGTGAACGATTCAGTCGTTCACAGGATCTTCAGTAGTAGTGCAACAAGCGAGCCGACCGCCAGCATCGCCGAAAACGCCAGATTGATGCGCGTCGAGGGTGAGGTGCTCGCAGCGTCTGCGCGCAGTAATTCGAGAGCGAGCCGGCCAAACCCATACGCTGCGGCGCAGCCGAGAAACAGCAGCCCCGCAGGATCAGATGGCGCGTGTAGCCACACTCCGATGCCCAGAATCGTTGCTGACCAGCCTGCTTCGAAGAGTTGGGTGGGAAAGCGGCGCTTCCATTCGCCGAGGTGGTCGGGTAGCCATATCCCAAAGGGCCCCTGGGTTTCGCGTCCGGCGCAGCAACCAGTCATCAGGCAACCAACACGCGTCACGGCCATCCCGACAAGAAGAACGACAGCAGCGCCGTCCCAGAATCGCCAGAACTCTAGACTTGTCAGGCGAAGCACCGGCCAAGACACGATACAGCTCAGCACCAAGCCGCCGTACAGTCCGGCACCGGCGTCTTGCATGCTCGCAATAGCGGTCCGGCCGGCGAGCAGTTTCGGATGACCGATGAGATACCACATGCGGCCGCCGATCAGAGCGGGCACTAGCAGTATTAAAGCGGATGCCGAGAAGCGCACGTAGTCAAGCCCGGATTCGCGCGCACCGCACATCACTCCAAGCACGAAACCGAAGTACAGCAATGCCGCGTAGCTCGAAATACGAAGTCGCCCAACGCGGAACAGATACCTTCGTCCCAACCAGCGCGATGACCGTGTCGACTCCGGTGTCGTCACACCAGTCCAATCACGGTCAATCCCAAACCGACGCAAAGGGCGACGTCGGCAAGGTTGAACGTCGGCCACCGCCCGAGACCGACAAAGTCGACAACCGCACCGCGTGCGATCAGATCCACCATGTTGCTCACGCCGCCGCCTATCGCGACGCCTAACCCCACGACGGAAACGGCGGGAAACGGACCGTTGAAACCGATCAATGTCAGCGCAGCCACGGCAGCAACACCAGCTGCGATCACCCTCGCGCCAAGTGGAATAGCGAATCGCCCGAGCCCGGCGTGAGTGTTGTGAACGATCTCGAATCGAACCGACGAAGCTGATGGCTGTGGTGTATCGGCTAGGAATTGCTCGGCTGCGATCTTCGTGACTTGGTCGATGGCTACCAGCAGAATCGCCGGAACGATGGCGACAGCAATCTGAAACATGTACACGCTATCTCTCCATCGGTCCGACGTCGTGACAATCACACCCCGCATGCATGCGCATCCTTATTATCGATCGCGAATTCGTATTCCGTCCGCAGTCGGGTCAGATTGGGCTTCCCCTCGTACCGTAGAGACATCGCCTCGAGGACGTGACCGGCGATGGGGTCAAAATTCGGATGCCACGCCGGGGTTTCACGTGCCGTGGACGAACGCCGGGTGTCCGCGAGCATTGCAAATGGCAGGTGCAGCCGCTGAATTACCTCGCGTTTGGTAGTCGCTTCCTGGCTGGAGATCCCGAACACACCGGAGGCTCCCGCCGCGTGCAACTCGGCGTGATGATCGCCGAGTACTCCGCTGACCACACGTCGAGCATCCGGAGGGAGGCGGTCGGTGTGGTCGGCACGATCACGCCGTGGAACTACCCGTTGCAGATGGCGGTCTGGAAAGTGACCCCGCATTGGCGGCCGGCTGCGTGGTGGTGATCAAGCCGAGCGAGCTGACACCGTTGACGACTCTCACGCTGGCTCAGCTGGCCGCAAAGGCGCGACTACCCACGG
Organism: uncultured Actinomycetota bacterium; assembly: GCA_963801365.1. Lineage (GTDB taxonomy): Bacteria > Actinomycetota > Actinomycetes > Mycobacteriales > Mycobacteriaceae > Mycobacterium. The sequence continues at coordinate 349,523 of CAWDEZ010000002.1, forward strand.
GGTGCTGAACGTGGTCAGCGGGCTGGGTCCCGACGTCGGGACCGCGCTGGCCGGCCATCCGGGCGTCGACGTGGTGACGTTCACTGGCTCGACGGCCACCGGCCGCAAGGTGATGGCCGCCGCGGCCGCCCGTGGTCACCGGGTGCAGCTCGAGCTGGGTGGCGAGGCACCTTTCGTGGTGTTCGACGACGCCGACGTCGACGCGGCGGTGCAGGGCGCGGTCGCGGCGATGATCAACTCCGGGCAGGACGGCACCGCCGCCACCCGCGCGATCGTCGCGAGCAACCTGTACGACGACTTCGTCGCGGGCGTCGCGGAGGTGACGGGCAGGGTGCTGTCGGCGACCCGAACGATGCCGACACCGATCTCGGCCCGCTGATCTCACTGGCACATCGTGACAAGGTCGCGGGCATCGTGGCACGCGCGCCAGGGGAGGGCGTGAAGGTGATGACGGGCGGAGCGGTGCCCGACGGGCCCGGCGCGTTCTACCCGCCGACGCTGCTCGCCGATGTCGACGAGCGTTCCGAGGCGTACCGCGACGAGATCTTCGGGCCAGTGCTCACCGTGCGGACCCACGACGGGGACGACGACGCTCTGCGCCAGGCCAACGACACCGACTACGGGCTGGCGGCGTCGGCTCGAGGAGTACCTGACCATCAAGCACGTGATGAGCGACATCACCAACTTCGCCGAAAAGCCTTGGCACCACTCTGTTTTCAGTGCCGGACCTAGCTGCCCTCTGAGGATGCCGTTCAGCCCTCGAAGCCGTGGTAGTGCATCACGTGCTTGATCCGCGTGTAATCCTCCAGGCCGTACATTGACAAATCTTTGCCATACCCGGAGTGCTTGAAGCCGCCATGCGGCATCTCGGCCACCAGCGGTATGTGGGTGTTGATCCACACGCAGCCGAAGTCCAGCCGTGCCGCCATCCTCGCGGCGGTGTCGACGTTTCGTGTCCACACAGACGACGCGAGCCCATACTCGGTGCCGTTGGCGAAGGCTAACGCCTCTTCCTCGCTGCTGAACGTCTGGGCGGTCACGACGGGGCCGAAGATCTCGGTCTGAATCAGCTCGTCGGCCTGTTTCAGGTCTGCGATCAGCGTCGGTTCGTAGAAGAACCCGGCGCCCTCCTTACGCTTGCCGCCGGCAAGGATTCGAGCGTGCGCAGGTGCGCGGGATACCAGACCAGACACGTGCTGCAGCTGGTTCGCGTTGTTGATCGGTCCGAACAGTATGTCTTCGTCGGCTGGGTCGTAGCCGGTCTTGGTGTTGCCGACCGATTCGGTCATGGCCGACAGGAACTCTTCGTAGATACCGTCTCGGATGATCATCCGCGTCGCGGCCGTGCAGTCCTGCCCGGCGTTGAAATAGCCTGCGGCCGTGAGCCCCTCGACAGCCGCTTCGATGTCCGCGTCGTTGAAGATGACGACCGGCGCCTTGCCGCCGAGTTCGAGGTGAGCGCGCTTGAGGTCCTTGGCGGCGCTGGCCGCCACGGCCATGCCGGCGCGGGTGGATCCGGTGATGGACACCAACTGGGGTACCGGGTGGGCGGTGAGCGCGGCGCCGGTGTCCCGATCACCGCAGACAAGATTGCACACCCCGGGCGGGAAGATCTCCTGCATCTTCCCCACCATCCAGTACGACGACGCGGGCGTGGTGTCCGACGGCTTGAGCACCACGGTGCAACCCGCGGCCAGCGCCGGCGCGAACTTCCACACCGACATCATCATCGGGTAGTTCCACGGGGCCACCTGCGCGACCGGACCGACCGGTTCGCGACGAATAGACGAGGTGTGCCCGCGCATGTACTCACCCTGGGAACGGCCTTCGAGAACCCGTGCCGCACCGGCGAAGAACCGGATCTGGTCGACCATCGGCGGGATCTCCTCCGACATCGTGAGCGAGATGGGCTTGCCGGTGTTCTCACTCTCGATCGCGACGAGTTCTTCGGCGTTCTCCTCTATGACGTCGGCTAGCTTCAGCAGCGCTTGCTGCCGTTCGCTTGGGGTGGACCATCGCCACTTTTCGAACGCCTTCCCCGCGGCCTTGCACGCCTGATCCACGTCCACCGCCGAAGAGTTCGGAGCCGACGCGTAGACCTCTCCGGTGGACGGGTTCACGATGTCCATCATCTGGCCATCGGCTGCGGCCTGGATCTCGCCGTCGATGATGTTGTGGAAGATCTTCTTCTCCGACATCGGAATCATCAGCTCCTATCTGCGATCGAACTGGTTCGGCAGGTCTTGAGTTCCTCAGGTATCCGCGTGACGCGCGGCGGAGACGATCTCGGACTCGCCGGCCAGTGCGGGGGTGGATCGAGTCAGTGTCTGTCCCCGGAAGAACTCCGGGTGTCGCGCCCGCATGACGAACATCAGCACCACCCCGAGCAGCAGGATGCCGAAGCCGAGAAAGAAGACCAGGCCGATTCCGCCGATCGATGCGCCGCTGCCGTTTTCGGGGTTCATGCTCTCCTGGACCGAGATCACGAAGACCACGAGCAACATGACTCCGCCCAGGAGTGGGAAAAGGAACTGGAACACCGCATTGCGGGCGTTCGCGAACAACTGCTTGCGGAAGTACCAGACGCAGGCGAACGCGGTGATGCCGTAGTACCAGCAGATCATGATGCCAAGGGCGGCAATGGTATCCAGCAAGGCGCTCTCGGACAACACGGTCACGATCGTGTAGAAGGCGGCGGTGATCACCCCTGCCATCACGGTACTGAAGCTCGGCACCAGGTATCGAGGGCTGACTTCGGCGAACTTTGTCGGAAACGCTTTGTAGGCGCCCATGGCGAGCATGGCCCGCGCGGCCGGCAGGAACGTGGTCTGCAAGCTGGCCGCCGACGAGGCCAGGACCGCAAGGTACAAGGCCAGGCCGCCCCAATGGCTGAGCACCGGTTCGCCGAGGGCGCCGAAAGCGTTGTCCGCATTGTCAGGATTACCCAGCCCCAGTCCCTCTTCGCCGACGCCGGCGTACATCATCATCGCCACGGAGACCAGTAGATAGGTGAACAGAATCGTCAGCACACACAGCAGCCCCGCGCGTCCCGGTACCTTCTTCGGGTCTTTGCATTCCTCGCCGAGGGTCAGACAGGTGTCCCACCCCCAGAAAGCGAAGATGGAGCCAGTGAGCCCGATGACGAATGCGCCGATGGCCAGCCCGGTGAACGGATTGAACCAGTCGATGTCGAACTGCAGGCCCGCCGGTGCGTCGCCCCTGCTCACGTGAACGAAAGCCGCCACCGCGAAGATGAAGAGCACGATCATCTGGAAGCCCACGAGCACGTACTGCACGTGCTCGCTGGTAGTGATGCCCCGGCTGGAAATCCAGGTGGCTAAGGCGATGAATATCAGAGTGGTCGCGATGTTGACCCACTTGTTGGTCGCAAGGTCCGCGATGTCGGGACGGTCGAACAGCCGGGCGATGAACAGATAGAAGAACTCAACCGCGATCGCGGCAAGGTTGGACAGCACGATGATCGTCGCGATCACCATGCCCCAGCCGCACATCCACCCGACGTAGGGCCCGAAGGCCTTGGTGGACCAGGTGAACGACGCCCCGCAATCCGGCGTGTCGGAGTTGAGTTCGCGGTAGGCATACGCGGTCAAGAACATCGGGATGAAGCCGGCGATGAAGATGGCCGGCATCTTCAGTCCCACTGCGGCGACGATCAGCCCGATGCTGGCGGTCAGGGTGTAACCGGGCGCAACCGAGGAGATGCCCAGAATGGCGCCCGATAAGGTGCCCACCTTCCCGGTCGCCAACCCCTTGTCGGATGTCGAAGGCTCTTCGCCCACGGATGGGCTTCCGGCCGGTGAAACCGGCTGCCGGTTGTCTTCCGGACCGGCGTTGTGCGCGGGAATGGAGGGGGTACTGGTCATGGCGAACTACTTACTCTCTGCAGGTTCGTGGTAGGGAACCACGACCATGGGGACTGGGACTACGCGAAGCATCTTCGCGGCCTTCGAGCTGAGGAACAGTCGCCGTGGCGATGCCAGGCTGCTCGATCCGACCAAGAACAGGTCACCGTCCTGCCATTCGAGGTTGGTGACCGCGTCCTCCACCGTTGCTCCCTGGGCGGTGCGGGTTGTGACGGGGACCTCCGGCGGAACGAGAGATCGCGCGCGGTCGAGGCTTTCCTGCGCATGCCTCAGCGCGGCTTCGCTGGCGTGCACGTTGCCGCCTTGACGGCTAAACAGTGGATGCGCGACGGAAACCAGCGAGACCACCCGCAGGGGGGCATGCATCTGCTGGCATATGCGAACTGCGGACTGCACCAACGCATCTGCCCCCGGATCGGCCTCGATCGCGCACGTCAATTCGCGGACGCGGGTGGCCTTCGAATGGCGGATCCCTCTCGGAGCGAGAACCACCGGCACATGCGAGGAGTGCAACAGCTCGGTGGACACCGTCCCAAGCGAATGCCGGCCAAGTAAACCGTGGTCGGCCGCGCCGATCACGATTGCCTGTGCATCAAGACGAGTTGCCTCGTCCAACAAACCCTGCGCAGGCGACGCGTGATAACTGAGGTGCGCCTGTGCTTCGACGTCGTCGGGCACCGCCTTCTGAGCTTCGGTCAGCCACTCCCCGGCGTGCTCGACGAGGACAGCCTCGTAACCTGGGTCTGCGGGCACCCGGGCGGGAACAGTGTGTTCGTGTTGGACGACGAGGCAGATATCGATCGCGGCACCGAGACTGCGCGCAAGGAGCACGCCGAGACTCAGTCCGTCTTCACCGGTCGATGTGGCGTGGTATCCGACGATGATGCGCATTGTGCTGTCCGATCACTTGGTGGAATTCCGTCAGCGGGTCAGCCGAGGCAGGTGTTACCTTGGGTGCGAATTGCTTCCGTGACATGCCGCGGGTGGGGTCGCGGCAACGTCCAAGGCCGGATTGCGGTCGAAGAATCCAACCGGCTTGAGCCAGAACGAGGCACTGTCGACCGCCATGATCGGCCATTCTTCGGGACGGGGAATGTGGTGGATACCGAACGTGTACCAGAGCACCACGTCGGTGTTTTCGATGGGCCGGTTTTCAGCGGTCCATTCGGGCAGTCCCATGCCAGGGCCGCCCTGATTCACGAATTCTCCTGCCGGCCAACGCTCATCCAGGTTGTGCGGGGTAACCCAAAGCGTGTGTGCGATGGCTTCGGCGCGGCGGAAAATGGGTGAGTTCGGATCGAACATCGCCGGGAACGTGGCGCCGGGAACCAGCTTGTAGGACGGATGCGTGCCGAGCCCATTGGTGACGTTGTCGTTGACGACCTTCCATGCCCGCTGAGTGTCCCAGCAGTAATCCTGCTTTCCTTCCCGCTCAGTGCGCAGCGGAGTGTTCTGCTGCCGCAACGACAATCCGTAAGGGTTGTCTGGTCCGATCGGCACCATTTCGGTCTCGGTGGCATACACCGTGTTGTCGGTGCCGTCGATGTCGAGGTCGAGCCGTGCGGTGAGGAAATGCTGGTGGTACGGCGCGTAGGTGCGGTTGTCGACAACGGTGCCATGCGGACTGGCTTCGCTGTCCTTGAGTGCGGTGGTGACCATCAAACCTGTTGCGCGAAGTTCACATTCGATGTTGCCGTCCTGATAGAACCGCCAGTAGATGAGGTACTCGTAGTTGGCGACGGTCGCGTGGCAAGATACCGTCAGTCGGCGCATACGCCGTACCTCGGCGCCGGTGTCCCCGTCGACGTGCTTCCATAGCACCGCATTGTCTTCTTCGTGGATGCAGACGGCGTTGTTGATCGTGAACGGCTCGCCCTTGCTGTCGTGCAACACCGCGTCGAGGTATCGGATCTCGCCGAGGCAGTCGCAACCCAGCTCCAACGAGGTTGTCATGAATCCGAGTCCCCATTCGCCGATGTCGAACGCCGTGCGGCGATAGTGGTCGGCACTGTGATCGCGGTACGGGACCGCCATCTCGGCAAAGGAGATTCGGTGCGCAATCGGACGGATCCGGCCGTTGTCGTTGTAGGTGATCGCATGCAGGGTCATCCCCTCGCGATAGTTGAAACCGACTCGCAGCGACCAGTTCTGCCAGTCCAACCGATTTCCGGTCAGCGTGAACGACGGGCCGTTGGGCTGGGTGATCTCAAGCGGCTGCAGCGGCTGCCTGGTGCTTGCATCCCGCAGATGTTTCGGGACATAACCGGGGAGGTATTCCGCCATCACCTCCGGCAATGGCAGCGGCTCACCTTCCTCGATTTCCAGCAACTCCATCGAGTTCACATCGACGATGCAGTGAAATCCCTTGAGGTTGTGCGCGTATGGATTTGCGCCACCCTCGGACTTGAGCCAGACATCGGTCCATCCCACCCGTCGGTCGCGGTACTTTTCCGGAACCAGTACGTCTCCGTATGTCCAGAGGTCAATGAAGACGTTGTCCATATCGGTGACACCGCGCCGGCGCAAGGCCGCTATCACATCCGGATGGCTGCGAAGCATTTCGTTGGCTTCGTGCCACTCGTCGACGGTCATGTTCGGCTGGACGCCGGGAAGGTGCGTCCACGACAGCACCTTGTCGTCGGGCGGCGAGACGATCGCTTTGTACGCGTTGTTCGAGCCGCGGTCGAAGCAAACAATGATCGCGCGGCGCGAAGGTGCGCTGCCGCCAGCGTCGAAGGCGGCGATCTCCTGCTTGCTTGGTTCGGCAAGTTCGATGGATGCGAAACGCCAACGATCGTCCACGCCATGATCGCGCCGGACTATTGACACCGCCCGGCGGAACTCTTCTGCGTTGAGGGGATCGAGCGGGTGAAACGTTCGAACCGCGGTCTGGGTCATGAGCGGCCCTCCTCAAGCCAGACGCCGTCACACGCTGTTGGAAGTGCGTGATACAGGTCTTCGCCTAGCTCTTATGTGCGCTAGATCACACTCTAGGACTCGCCTGACAAGAAGGTCTATTTAACTCAGAAGAAGATTTTTGTAGAACAGATTGAGCTGGCCTGATCAAGCCGACAACGCTGCCGCGATAGCGCCGCAGGCACGAAGCGTGTCGCCAAGGTAGGCCGGGTTTTGCGCGTCCGGCCAACACGACATCTTGGCGATCACGACGCCGGCCGCGCGATCGACGAAAACCAGTTGGCCGTGAATCCCCAGACACAGCAGGACGGGACCCGCACTGTTGAAGTAGAACCAGAACTGGCTGCGGTACCAGCCACCGGGCAGCATCGGCGCATGCTCGGTGAGCGCAAACGCTTCCCGCACCCCGGGCGCTGGATTGAAGGCGTCGGCCAGCCATGGCGCCGGAACTACCTGACGACCCTCGACGACTCCGTCATCGAGAATCATCTGACCGAACCGGGCCAGGTCGCGGAGCGTGGTCGAGATTCCGCCGTCATGGATCGCCGTGCCCACCGAGTCACAGGTGATCTCGGCATCGAACTCGGCGCCCATCGGCTGCCATATCAGCGTCGAGATCAGCTCGGCCATCCGTTCACCAGCAGCTCGTTCACACACCCACCCCAGCATGTCGGTGTCCGCGGAGCGATAGGTGAACCCACCGCCGTGAGGGCCGGAGACACCGATCGTGGTCAGGTATGCATAGGTGCCCGGTGGATCGTCAGCCAGCGGCGGCGCCCAACCCATCGACCGCTCCATGACCCGGACTTCAGAGTCGCCGGCAGTATAAGTTTCTCGGAACGCGACGCCGGTGCGCATATCGAGCAGGTCAAGTACCGTCGCACCGCCATACCCCGATTGGGCGACTTCGGGTACGTAGTGGATCAGGGGAGCCTGTGGATCGAGCCGGCCCTGTCCTACCAGCACACCCGTGACGCACCCGACAACAGACTTGGACACCGACATCACCAGATGCCGCGTGGCTCCTGTCATTCCTTCGAAGTAACGTTCGTCGACGACTGCGCCGGCGTGCAGCACCATGACCGCATCAGTGAACGTGCTGGCAAAAATGTCCTCCGCAGTCGACAGGCTTTGGTCGAGCCGCACCACCGAGGGATTGCAAAGCGCTGTGCTGGTCGCCCGGAATGGGCGCGCGCTTGAGGTTCCGGCCGAAATCATTTGGCTGGGAATGAGTTCGCGCATGTGCCGAAACGCCCAACGCAGGTTTTGCGGTTGTTGCCAATTCGACACGTTGACCTGGAGCTCTACTGGCGGGGGAAAGCCGGTCATCAAGTTGGCGGGCACATTCGACACGGCCGCCGTGGCCGCGCGATGCTGATGCATGCCAGGCATCGTATCGGGTTGCGGAACCGCAAAACGCCGGTGTATCAGGCCCTGGTCTTCGCCGCCCGCGACGTGGAGCGGCTACCATTCGTGCCGTGGCGACGGGCGGCGGTCGGCCGGTTGCCGGTGTTCCAGCCAACGCTGGCAACTGGCAGACAGCCCCGTTCAATCGCTGGGCGTTCTGGCAAGTCAAGGACATCCTGCCAACACAACGCGTAAAGCGTGGATCCGGACCGGCTCGGAATTTGCCGGTGGCGACCGGAATTTCTGAGGTGACGGAGATCGGTTTCACCCGTGGGGACGGATCGTTTCCCACCGTTGGCGAGGTGCTGGCCGAGACGTATACCGATGGCTACGTCGTGCTCCAGGATGGCGCGCTGATCACCGACTGGTACGGAACCGAGGGTGCGCCAGACCGGACGCATGCGCTGATGTCCGTGTCGAAGTCCGTTGTGGGTTGTGTGGCCGCAGCGTTGGTGGACCGGAACCAGCTCGACCCCGACTTGCCGATCACCGAAATTGTCCCCGAGCTTGCCATCAGCGGGTATGTCGGAGCGACGGTGCGGCATGTTCTGGACATGCGAAGCGGGGTCCGATTTCGGGAGGAGTACACGAATCCCGACGCCGAGGTGCGGGTGCTCGCGGAGTGGATCGGCTGGGCGCCGACACACCAGGGCGATTCGCCTCGCGGGCTGTACCGATATCTGACCGGACTTCGGGCGGAGGCGCCGCACGGCGGCCGGTTCCTGTATCGCTCGGCGGAGACCGATTTCCTCGGCTGGGTATGCGAATGCGCCGCCGGCAAGCCAATGCCCGAGCTGATTTCGGAGCTGATCTGGCAGCCGATGGGCGCCGAGTTCGACGCTGAGATCCTGTGCGACGGTACCGGAACCGCGGTCCATGACGGCGGGCTGTGTGCTGCGGCGCGCGATGTCGCGCGGTTCGGCCAGATGGTGCTCGACGGCGGATCCGTGCCCGTCCAAGGCACCGAGACGCGCGCCGTTATCAGTCCGCGTTGGTTGCGTGAGGCCTGGGCGGTTGACGCCGACGCCCGAACGGTGTTCGCGGCCTCTACCGCAGAGGTGTCGATGCCCGGAGGTTGGTACCGCAACCAGTTTTGGTTCCGTCCGGGCCGGCACGGCAACGTCCTGCTCTGCCTAGGAATTCATGGTCAGATGGTCCACGTCAGCCGCCGCACCCGGACAGTGTGTGCGAAGCTGTCGAGTTGGCCGGAACCGCAGAACCCGGTGTACATGCAGGACACCCTTCGGGCGTTCGACGCCGTCGGAGGTGCGCTCACCGGCCGGCGATCCAGCGGCGACAGGCATCGGCTACCAGGGATCGTCGCCGGGGTGAGCCGCCACGGCGCGGCCGATCGCTCCGCTTTGTCCGGCGATTCCTATCCGTGAAGCTAGGTCCGTCCCTACGCTCGATCTGCGCCATGACCATGCGCAGCAAGCCCGATCGCGCGTCGAGGGGTGGCAGGAGGCAACAATGACTGAACAAAAGCCTAGGACGCCGCGTCGAGGACGCTCGTCAGCCACTGTTAAGCCCAGTGTGTCGTTGCCGTTCGGTCGTGCACCGCTGAACGGAATCGCAGAGATCCGGACGTTCTTCCGCACTAACCGCAGCCGATCTACTTCGTCGGTCCGACTGCTTTCAATCTCCTAGGAATAGACCGCTGGGTGCGCAACTTCCAATACATCGTCTACTACGACTCCTGGGATGGCGCGCATCCGAGAGTGTTCACGCCGAAGAACAAACCATACGTCGAGTTCGAATCGAGCGAGCACGTCAATAACTATCTGCTACGTGACCCCGAGGTGCGGGCATACCTCGACCGTCGCGGCGGCACACCGATGGTAGCGATGGTCTTCTTCGACGAGGAAACCGAGGAGATTTGCAAGCAACAAGGCTACAACTTGATCCTGCCTCCCGATTCGCTTCGGCGAAAACTTGATTCGAAGATCGTGACGACACAGCTGGGCAATGACGCGGGAGCTCCTTCGGTTCCGAACGTGATCGGGGAGGCCGACAGTTACGAGAAACTCGAAGCGCTGGCCGACGGCACACAAGCTCGGCACCGACCTGGTGGTCCAAACCCCTTACGGCGACTCGGGCAAGACCACCTTTTTCATCAAGTCCAAGGAGGACTGGGATGCCGACGCGGCAAACGTGGCCGGCCAAGAGTTGAAGGTGATGAAGCGGATCAACAACAAGGCCGCCGCCGTCGAGGCGTGCATCACTCGTCATGGCACGATCGTCGGACCCTTCATGACCGACCTCACGGGGTATCCGGAACTGACCCCGTACAAGGGCGGTTGGTGTGGTAACGACCTGTTTCCAGACGCGCTCTCGGAACAGCACCGGGCCACAGCGATCAGCCATGTGCGCAAGATGGGTGACCGCTTGGCGCAAGAGGGCTACCGCGGGTTCCTGGAGGTCGACGTGTTGGTCGACCTCGACACCGACGAGGTATATCTCGGTGAAATCAATCCGCGCATCTCCGGTGCCTCATCCATCACGAACGTGACCGCGGGTGCATACGCCGACGTGCCGCTGTTCCTCTTCCACCTGCTGGAGTTCATGGACGTGGAGTACACCGTCAACGTCGAGGAGATCAACGAACGATGGCATGGTCTTGCGGCCGTGGATGTTTGGTCACAGCTGATCATGAAGGAGCCGACGGATTCGGTGGAACGAATCCTTGCCGCACCGCGCACCGGCACGTGGCACCTCAGCGAAGACGGCGAGCTTACCTTCGCTCGGGTCACCAACGACTGGCACGAAATCACTGGTGAGGACGAGGGTTTCTTCCTCCGCGTGTACGGTCCCGGCGACTTCCGCTTCCGCGGCGCCGACCTAGGCATCGTCGTCACCAAGGGGCGCATGCAGACGGCCGACGGTCTCACCGAGCGGTGTCGGCGATACATCGACGGTATACGGAGCCATTACCAATCGGAGCCGCTGGCGGAGGCGCCATCGGTCACCCCGTTGTCCTACGTCAAGTAGCAGGCCGGCGGGGGGCGACGGTTGTCGCGACGATCCGGTCGCCGAAAAGTCTTGGCAACCAACGGCGTTCAAGACCCATTTCTGACGGCTCAATCTCCCTTGAACTCCACGCCCGTCTCCGGGTCGATCGCGGTCTCGCCTAGTGGCAGGTTCGACAGGTCAGGTGCGATCACCGTCGACGCCTCGCCGGAGTCGGGTAACCCGAACGTGGGGACCGCCGCGGTGGCGGGCTCGAGCAGGAGATCGGCGCTGCGCAGTGGCAGCGTCTCGCCGCGGAAGAACGGCGGCGCCATCGCCCACCACACCACCATCAGGATCAACCCCAGCACCAGCGCGCCGATGCCGACCACCGCGACGGCGCCGAACCCGAAGATCGTCACGTTCTCGTCGTTGTCGTCGGTCAGCCAGTCGGGCTTCGCGTACTGGATGAGCCCGTAGATGAACACCACCGTCAGTAACAACCCGCCCAGCAGTGGGACGAGCCCGCGCATCATCAAGTCGCGCAGCGAACTGTTCAGTGTCTTGCGGTAGAACCACGTGCAGGCGAAGCCGGTCAGTCCGTAATAGAACGCGATCATCAACCCGACCGAGCCGATCAGCGCGCTCAGCAGGTTCGCGCTGATCAGCGTGAACAGCACGTAGAACGCGATTGACACCACGCCCATCACGATCGTCGATACGCTCGGCGTCAGGTAGCGGCGGTGGATCTTGGCGAAGGATTCCGGCAGCGCCTTATAGACGCCCATCGACAACGTTGTTCGCGCTGTCGGCAGGATCGTTGTCTGCGTCGACGCGGACGCCGACGTCAGGATCGACGCGGACAGCAGCAGCAATCCGATATGCCCGAGAACGCTCTCGCCGAACAGGTGCGGGCCGATCGCGGCGAACACGTCGGCCGAGTTCTCGTCGTTGCCCAGCCCGATGCCCTCGGTACCCACGCCGGCGAACGCGACAGCGGCCACGGTGACCAACGCGTAGGTGGCCAGCAACAGGAATGTGGATATCACCGCCGCGCGGCCAGGCGTACGGCTGGGGTCGTCGGCCTCCTCGTTGCATGCCACCGCGGTGTCCCAGCCCCAGTAGATGAAGATCGTGGTGAGGACCGCCGGAGCGATCACGGTGCCGAAGTCCAACCCGCCCGGCCAGAACCAGGACAACGACGGAAGCAGCGAATAGTCCTCGGCGGTGTGCGTGTACACCTTCACCAAGGCAACCACCGACAAGATGATCAGCACCACGATCTCGATGGACAGCAGCACGTACTGCAGCCGGGCCGACACTTCGATGCCGCGGTAGCAGACGTAGGTCATCACGATGATCCAGATGACGCCGGCGACCGTGGACCAGAGGACGCTGTCGGACAGGTTGGCCGCGGAATGCCAGCCGAGGTCACCGACGAACGTGAACGAGTAGGCGCCGGCGATCTGCGCGAGGTTGGCCATCACGATCACGTCGGCGGCGATGATGCCCCAACCGCCGAGCCACCCCACGATCGGCCCGAACGTGCGAGACGCCCAGGTGAACGTGGTGCCGCAGTCGGGTTCGGCCTTGTTGAGCTCTTGGTAGGCGACGGCGATCAGATACATCGGGATGAACGAAATCAACACGATCGCAGGGGCTTTCACCCCAGATAGCAATGCACCACCGCTGGCCACGATGAGGCCCAGCGTCGCGGCCAAACTGTAGGCGGGCGCGGTGGAGGCCATGCCGACGACGATGCTCGAAACAAGTCCCAGCGCCCCGCACTTGAGGCCCTTGCTTTCGACGGTGGTTGCCGCGCTATCGGTCGATGTCGTGGCACCTCCTTGTTCAAATGCCCGTTTCCGGCGGAGATGACAGTACGGTTTCGGGCGCCCGCGCGCGTGGTGAACGGCATAGACTCGGGCGGTGACCGCAGCGCAGCGGGTCGACGAATTCGAAGCTTTGCGGCCTCATCTTCTTGCGGTGGGCTACCGGCTCACCGGCACGTTCGCCGACGCCGAGGATGCGGTGCAGGACGCCTGGTTGCGGTTCCAGGGCTCGTCGGATGAGCCGGACGACTTGCGTGCCTGGCTGACCACCGTGGTCAGCAGGCTCGCGCTGGACCGGCTGCGGTCCGCGGCGCGACGCCGCGAAACCTATCTGGGTGAGTGGCTGCCGGAGCCCGTGGTGACCACTCCCGGTGTGGCTGACCCGCTTTCCGCCGTGGTCGCGCACGAGGACGCGCGGTATGCGGCGATGGTGGTGCTGGAACGGCTGACACCCGATCAGCGGGTGGCGTTCGTGCTTCACGACGGATTCGCGGTGCCGTTCGGCGAGATCGCGTCGATCCTCAGCACGACCGATGCGGCGGCCCGGCAACTGGCATCACGGGCGCGTCGGATTGTGGGCGATCACGAAGGACCCGTGGATGCCGCGCACGACGAGGTGGTCGGCGCGTTGCTGGCGGCCATGGCCGCCGGTGACATGGATGCCGTGATCAAGCTGCTGCACCCCGAGGTCACGCTGGTCGGCGACGCAAACGGCAAGACTCGCACCGCAATTCACACGATCAAGGGTCCCGACAAGGTGGCCAGGTTCCTGTTCGGCCTGGCGCGCCGCTACGGTCGCGGCTGGTTGGCGTCAACTCGCCTCGCGCTTGTCAACGGGGAGCTCGGCGCGTATTCGGTGGGTACTCCGGGCGGCGGTGCGGACGCGAGGAGCAAAGACGGACTGAGCTATGAGCCCGTGCATCCGCGCATCGTCGCGGTGGCGGTGCGCGACGGCAAGGTCGCCGCGATGTGGGACGTCGCCAACCCCGACAAGCTCACCGCCTCGCCGCTCAAGTCAGATTCTCTTCGCGCAAGCGCTCATCGGCGGTCAGATTCTGTTCGCGCAAGCGCTGATCGGCCCGCGTCGACTCCTGATCAGCCCACGGAACCCGGCACGCATCCCCCGAGCTGAAGCCCTGCTCGGTGATGCCCAGCGCGGTGTTCATCCGGGCCCGCATGTTCTCGATGCCGATCTGGTAGGTCAGCTCGATCACGCCTGCGTCGCCGAAACGGCGCCGCAGATCGGCGACCTGCTCGTCGGTGACGGTGTGCGGGTCGCGGGTCATCGCGTCGGCGTAGGCGATCGCGGCGCGCTCGTCGTCGGTGAAAAGCCCAGACGTGGCGTAGTTGTCAACCTCCTTCAGGCGGTCGACGTCCAAGCCGTCGAGGCGGATCAACATCTTGCCGAAGTCCACGCACCACGAGCACCCGATCGTGCGGGCCGTCCAGAACACCGCGAGCTCGCGCACATTCGCCGGCAGCTTCGTCGACGCCTTCTGTAACGCGGTCTCGTGGATCGCATTGGCCAGCAGCAGTCCGGGATGATGCGCCGACACCGCGAACGGCTCGGGTACCTCGCCGAACCGGCGCTTGGCGTAGAGGTACACCGCGCGGATCCACCGGGGCGCGCGCTCTGGAGGCAAGGATTCGATGCGGGTTTTCTGTGCTTGTTCGGTCATACCCCTAAGACTCCGCGGCGCGCCGCTCTGTGACAAGCGAGGGTCTAAGGTGCTGGCTTGTGGACTTCGATCTCGACGCCGACCAGCGTGCCTGGCTGGCGGAGGTGCGCGAATTCCTCGCCGAGAACGTCACCGAAGCGCTGCGCGCCGAACTGGTCGAGCACAACCTCGAGTACCGGGGCGGTGAGGTGGACGCGTTTCGGCGCAAGGTCGGCGCCAAGGGGTGGTTCGGTCTCAATTGGCCCGAACAATACGGTGGGTTGGGCCTCGGTGCAGTGCACCAGCACCTGCTGATGCGTGAATTCGAATATTGGGGAGTCCCCGGACCCGACCTCACCGTGACGTCCGTGGCGCCGATGGTCATGCGACACGGCACCGAGCAGAACAAGACCGAGTTCCTGCCGCCGATCGCTCGGGGCGAGATGACCTGCGCGGTCGGCTACTCCGAACCCGATGCCGGTACCGACCTCGCGGCCCTGCGCACCCGCGCCGTCCGCGACGGCCACGAATGGGTGATCACCGGCTCGAAGATCTGGAACAGCGGCGCACAGCGCGCGACTCACGAATGGCTTTGTGTCCGTACGGATCCGGGCGCTCCGCGACATCGCGGTATTTCGGTGATCATCGTGCCCATCGACAGTCCAGGTGTGCGCGTCCGTCCGCTGATCGCGTGGTCCGGATACCGCACGAACGAGGTGTTCTTCGACGACGTCCGGGTTCCGGTGAGCAATCTCATCGGAGAGGAAAACCGCGGGTGGACCTACATCACCGGCGCGCTCGATCTGGAACGCGGCGCGCTGACCAACGCCGGCGATCTGCGCCGAGCGCTCGACGAGCTGCAGGCACTCGCGCGGCGCCCGCGTCGCGACGGCTCGACACCCTGGGACAACGCCGGCTTCCGGCGGCGCCTGGCACAAGCCGAGGCCGACGTCGAGGTCGCGATGCTGATGGGGTACGAGGCGTCGTCGCTGCTGGACAGCGGCGTTATCCCGACCGTCGAGGTGAGCGTCGAAAAGGTGTTCTCCAGCGAGTTGCGGCAACGGATCGCGGACCTGGCCGTCGACGTGCTCGGCGCCGACGGGCTGATGGCACATCGCAGCCCGCAGGCTCCCGCCGACGGGCGATTCGAGCGGTTGTACCGGTTCGCTCCGCTGATGCGGTTCGGCGGCGGAACCAACGAGGTGCTTCGCGATGTCATCGCTCAGCGCGGACACGCAATGCCGCCCTACGGACGATGAGGGTGAGGCTCCAGCGATGAAATTGCTTGCAAATCAAGACGAACGCGATCTGGCGTCGATGCTGCGCGCCCTCCTCGCCGCCGAATGCCCGACGACCGTCGCCCGCGCACTGCACAACGGTACGGTCGACCGGATGCCGCCGACGCTGTCGAAGGCGCTCGCCAACGCCGGTGTGTTCGGCCTCGGAATACCCACTGAGTACGGCGGATCCGGCGGCTCGCTGACAGATCTGGGCGTCTTCTTCCGCGAGGCGGGCCGTGCGCTATGCCCGATCGTGGTGCACAGCACCGCGATTGCGGCCCACGCCGTGCACATACTCGGCGGACGCGACAGCCGGCGGAAGTGGCTGCCTGGCCTGGCGTCCGGCACCGTGGTCGCCACCACCGCGTTGTGGAACCCCAACGACGCCAGCGACATCACCAGAACATTGCACGCCAGGAGGGATTCCGACGGCAGCTGGCACCTCGACGGCACAGCGGATTTCGTGACAGACGCCGACCTCGCCGACCTCATCGTGGTGAGCGCACAGGACGGGTCGGCCTTCATCGTCGATCTTCAGGCTGCCGGGATAAGTGTGGCGCCGCTGCAGCTGATGGGCGGGCACGCTGCGAGCCACATCCGATTCGACGACGTGGTCGTCGACGACGACGCGTTGCTTGCCACCGCAGTCCCCGACGAACGTCTGCACCGAGTAGCCAACGCCGCGGTGGCCCTGACGTCTCTGGATCTGGTTGGCATCGCGGAATCGGTTCTGGAACGCACCGTCGACTACATCTCGATGCGCGAGCAGTTCGGCAGGCCCATCGCTTCCTTCCAGGCGGCCCAGCATCTGGTTGCCGACATGCACATCGCGTTGGCCGCAGCCAGGCTTGCCGCACTGTCGGCCGTGTATCGGATTGCCAGCGGTCGCAGCGCCACCCGCGAAACCGCGATCAGCCGAATGCAATCGGCCACCGCGGTCAAGCACGTCACGCTGGACGCGCACCAGCTGCACGGCGGGATGGGTTATGTCGTGGAGACCGATCTGCATCTGTGGTCGGAGCGCGCGCGGGTGCTGTCGACCCTGGGTGGTGGGGCGGATGTTGCGGCGACCTGGCTGGAGCGTGACGAGGAGGGTCGGTGACGCGGGAAAGTCTGATCGACGACGAGTCGGCCGCCCGGGTCGGCACCGTCGCCGCCACCGCGACGGGAGAGGTGAACCGGCGGGACTGGCAACGATGGGCCTCCGCTGTCGGCGACCACAATCCGCTGTGGTTCGACCCCGGCTACGCGCGCGCCCACGGATACCAGGACGTGATCTGCCCGCCGCTGTTTCTGCAGTACGCAATTCTCGGTGTCACGACGCTGGACCAACTACGGCCCGACGGGTCCTCTGGTGCAGTGTCGGGGAGTCTCGCGTTCCCGCGAGCGCCCAGACGGATGGCGGGCGGGGAAAGCACGACGTTTCACCTTCCGGCGTACCACCGCGATGAGATCGAGATGGTGCGCACGATCGAGTCGATCGTCGAAAAAGACGGACGCTCAGGAAGATTCGTTGTCGTCACGTGGCGCACGGTGTACTCCAACCAGCGACGCGAGTTGGTAGCCGAAGCCACCACGTCGATGATCGCCCGGCCTTGAGGACGTCATGAATACCCACCAGGTGTGCTATGAGGATGTCGAACCGGGCGACGAACTGCCGAGCCTGACCGTCATCGTGAACGAGACCCAAATGTTCTTCTTCAGCGCCGCGACATACAACGGTCACCGCATCCATTACGACAAGGACTGGGCGCGCACCGTCGAGGGCTACGACAACGTGGTGGTGCAGGGCCCGTTGCAGGCAGCGCTGCTGGCCCGCGCGATCACTGACTGGATCGGCGGCCGCGGCCGCCTGGTCGAATACTCGGTGCAGAACCGGGGGATTGCGTTGTCGGGGGAGCCGCTGACCTTTGGGGGCACCGTGACCGCCAAGCGCCTGGCCGACGATACGGGCTTGGTGGAGCTGGCGACTTTCGGCCGCCGGGAGACGACCGTGCTGATGCCGGGAACCGCGACGGTGGCGCTGCCGCGCCGCAGTGAGGTGCCGTGACGCTGCTCGCGGGTGAGGCCGCGATCATCGGCATCGCCGAGTTGTCCGCCGAGCGTCGTCAGACCCGGCCGGAGTTGTTCACCCTGGACCAGTACGCGGCACTGGCCAAGATGGTGCTCGACGACGCCGGTCTCGACGCCGCCGTGGTCAACGGGCTGCTCTGCCACGGTCTTGCCGAATCCGAAATGTTTGTGCCGGCAACTCTTTCCGAATATCTCGGGCTGCCGCTCGACTTCGGCGAACGGGTAGATCTGGGCGGCGCCACCTCCACAGGAATGGTGTGGCGCGCCGCGGTCGCGGTCGAGCTGGGCCTGTGCGACGCGGTGCTGGCCATCGTACCCGGATCCACACAGCTGCCCCGTTCGGAGCGCCGCCCGCCGGCGCCCCCGCGGTGGTACGGCGCGTCGAGCAACAACTTCGGTTCTCCGCAGGCCGAATTCGAGATCCCGTACGGCAACGTCGGCCAGAACGCGCCGTACGCGCAGATCGCGCAGCGCTACGCGGCACAGTACGGGTATGACTGCCGTGCACTCGCGAAAATCGCTGTGGATCAACGCACCAACGCGTGTGCCCATCCGAGCGCAGTGTTTTATGGCAAGCCCATCACGGTGGCCGACGTGCTGGACAGCCCGATGATCGCCGACCCGATCCACATGCTGGAGACGGTGATGCGGGTGCAAGGCGGCGCCGGCGTGCTGATCGCCAACGCGGACCTGGCGCGGCGGGCGCGCCACCGGCCCGTGTGGATCAAGGGCTTCGGCGAGAACATCTCGTTCAAGACGCCCACCTATGCAGCGGACCTGCTGACGACTCCGATCGCCCGTGCGGCCGAACGTGCCTTCGGGATGGCGGGATTGGGGCGCGGCGACGTCGACGTCGCGTCGATCTACGACTGCTACACGATCACGGTGTTGATGAGCTTGGAGGACGCGGGATTCTGCGGCAAAGGAACAGGCATGAGGTGGCTGACCGACACGATCTGACCTACCGCGGCGATTTCCCGGTGAACACCGCAGGTGGTCAACTCTCGTTCGGGCAGGCCGGGATGGCGGGCGGAATGCATCACGTGGTTGACGCGGCCCGGCAGGTGATGGGCAGGGCCGCCGACGCGCAGGTGGCCGACTGCCACACCGCCTTCGTGACGGGTACCGGAGGCATCATGAGCGAGCAGGTCGCGCTGGTGCTGCGGGGTGATTGACAGTGACCAATCCGCAGTCCGAGCCGCCGCCCCTGCCCGAACCCACGCTGGTGTCGCGGCCGTTCTGGGACGGCCTGCGCGAACATCGGATCCTGATCCAGTACTCGCCGTCCTCGAGACGATACGTGTTCTATCCGCGCACACTGGCTCCCGGCACCCTGGCAGACGACCTCGAGTGGCGTGAGATCGACGGTGCCGGAACGGTTTACACGTTCACCGTCGCGCGCCGTCCCACCGGGCCGCCGTGGACGGACGCCGTGCCTCAACTGCTGGCGGTGGTGCAGTGGGACGTGGGCCCGCGCATCAGCACCGAGCTGGTCGACGTCGACCCGGACGAGGTCAGCATCGGCATGCGCGTCGCGCCGGTGTTTTGTGACGTGCCCGGGACCGCGACGACCTTGCTGCGCTACCGGCCGGCGACATGACTGCGCCGATAGAAACGGTTCAAGAACTGCTGCGTGGCAGGCTGACCGACGATTCCGTCGCGGTGGTTTCCAACGAGCGCAGCTGGACCTGGCGCGAACATCTGGCCGGTGCGGCGGCGGAGGCGTCGGCGCTGATCTCGCTCGCGGACCCGACCCGGCCAGTGCTGCACGTTGGTGCGCTGTTGACCAACTCCGCGGCGATGCTGCGGTCGATGGCGGCCGCCGCCCTCGGCGGCTATGTACTGTGCGGGATCAACACCACGCGGCGCGGCGAAGGACTGCTGCGCGACATCCGCCAAGCGGACTGCCAGCTCCTGCTCGTCGACGACGAGCACGTGCATCTGCTGAAAGACCTTGATCTAACCGGCATTACGGTGCTCGACATCACGTCGCGTGGCTACACCGAATCAGTGGCCGCAGCGGGTCGGCTGGTGCCTCTTCGCGACGCGCGTGGCTCCGATACGTTCATGATGATCTTCACGTCGGGCACCAGCGGAGATCCCAAAGCGGTGCCGTTCGCGCATGCGATGGCCGTGTTGTGCGGAGCAAGCCTGGTCGGGCAGTTCGAGATCACTCCGACCGACGTCTGCTATCTGTCCATGCCGCTGTTTCACTCGAACGGGGTTGCCGCCGGCTGGGCGGTCGCGGCGGTGGCCGGGGCCACGATGGTGCCGGTGAGGTTCTCGCCGTCGCGGTTTCTGGCGGACATCCGCCGCTACGGCGTCACCTACATGAACTACGTCGGCAAACCGTTGGCGCTGATACTGGCCACCCCGGCTCGGCCCGACGACGTCGACAACACCTTGCGCGTCGCGTTCGGAAACGAGGCCACCGAGCGCGACGTCGCGCAGTTCGCCGACGATTCGGATGCCGTGTGGTGGACAGCTTCGGCTCCAGTGAGTTCGGGGTGGTGGTCACGCGCGAAGACGGCTGCCCGCCGGGGTCGATCGGCAAGGGCTATCCCGGCGTGGCCGTCTACCACCCCGAGACCGTCAGTGAATGTGCGGTGGCCGTCTTCGATGAGCACGGTGCGCTGGCGAATTTCGACGACGCCGTCGGCGAATTGGTGAATACCTACGGCCCAGGAGGATTTTCGGGCTACTACAACGATAGCCAGGCAACCTCGAAGCGAATGCATCATGGCATGTACTGGTCCGGCGACCTGGCCTACCGCGACGCGGACGGTTGGGTGTATCTGGCCGGGCGCACCGCGGACTGGATGCGGGTTGACGGCGAAAACCTTGCGGCCGCACCGATCGAACGTATCGTGCAGCGCCTGCCGGCGGTGAACCTGGTCGCTGTTTATGCGGTACCCGACGAGCGGGTGGGCGACCAGGTGATGGCGGCGATCGTCCTTTATGCCGGTGCGGTGTTGACTCCCAAAGAGTTCGAGGCTTTTCTGGCCGCCCAGGCTGATCTGTCGCCGAAGGCGTGGCCCCGCTTCGTGCGGATCGAGCACGATCTGCCGCACACCGCGACCAACAAAATCCTCAAACGCGAACTCGTCGCGCAAGGGGTGACCTCGGCGAGCGGGGTGCTGTGGGAAAGGCCGGGCAGGGGCAGACGCTACGTCGTGGCGACTGCGGGCTCGTAGTCGACCTGCCAGTGCTTGATGCCGTTCAGCCAGCCGGACCGCAGCCGCTCGGCGTAGATGTCCGGGTCGGTGAAGTCGAACCCCGGCAGCAGATCAGGACTGGGCACCGTGACGATAATGCAGGGGTAGCCGAAGAAATGGGGGTCATTGATGGCGACAGCCGCGGAGCTGATGGTCAAGTGCCTTGAATCCGACGGGGTCGAGTTCGTGTTCGGGATTCCAGGAGAGGAGAACATCCGGTTCGTCAAGGCGCTGGCGGCGTCGCCAATCCGCTACGTGTTAACCCGGCACGAGCAGGGCGCTTCCTTCATGGCGGAAATGTATGGGCGCGTCATCGGACGCCCGGCGGTGGTGTCGAGCACGCTGGGGCCCGGCGCGATCAACATGCAACTGGGCGTCGCCGACGCAACGACCAACAGCACTCCGTTGGTCGCAATTTCTGCGCAAGTCGGACAGGACCGCGAATACAAGGAGTCGCACCAGTACGTCAACCTGGTGTGGATGTTCCGTCCGATCACGCTGTGGGCTGACGGGGTGCCGGCGGCGCAGGCCATACCAGAGATGTTCCGGAAAGCTTTCAAGGTCGCCGAGAGTGAACGTCCAGGCGCCGTGTACTTGGCGATCCCAGAAAACATCGACGTCGACGACACCGACTATGACCTCACGCCGCTGCCGCGCAACGTGGTACGGCCAAATGCGCCGTCACCGGACCAGATCGAGCGTGCGGCCGCGCTGTTGCGCGACGCGAAGCGCCCGCTGGTGCTGGCAGGTCACGGCGCAGCCCGCGGACACGCGACCGCAGCACTGGTCCGGTTCGCCGAAGCGCTGGGGGTCAACGTCGCCAACACTTTTCACGGCAAGGGCGTGATGCCCGACGACCACTCCAAGAGTATGGGCACGATCGGGTTCATGCGCCACGACTATGTAAACTTCGGCTTCAACGACGCCGACGCGGTGATCGCGGTCGGATACGAACTTCAGGAGTTCGACCCGGCGAAGATCAACCCGAAGGCAGACAAGCGGATCATCCACGTGCACCGGTTCCCCGCCGAGGTCGACGCGCACTATCCCGTCGACGTCGGCGTCATCGGCGACATCAGCGCGTCACTGGACGCACTCACGGAGGCGCTGAAAGGCCACCGCTTCGACGCCGAGAGCACTGCGCCAGTGACCCGTCTGCTCGCGGAGGAATTCGAACGGGGGCAACAAGATTCACGCTTTCCGCTTGCGCCGCAGCGAATCGTGGCCGACACCCGGGCAGCGCTGGGCCGCGACGACGTGGTGCTGGTGGACACCGGAGCGATCAAGATGTGGATGGCCCGGCTGTACCCCACGTACGAGCCCAACACGTGTTTGATCTCCAACGGCCTGTCAACCATGGGCTTTTCGTTGCCGGGAGCGCTAGGGGTGAAGCTCGCCCGGCCCGATTCCAAGGTCCTCGCGGCCATGGGCGACGGCGCATTCCTGATGAACTCGCAGGAAATTGAGACTGCCGTTCGGGAGAAGATTCCGTTGGTAGTGCTGATCTGGGAGGACAGCGGTTACGGCCTCATCCAGTGGAAGATGGACATGGAATTGGGTGAGCACTATTATGTCGATTTCGCCAATCCCGACGTAGTGAAGTACGCGGAAAGCTTCGGCGCCAAGGGATATCGCATCACAAGCGCCGACGAACTGTTGCCGGCATTGAAACGCGCACTGGAGGGTGACGGCGTTTCGGTGATCGCATGTTCGGTCGACTATTCCGAGAACCTGCGCCTCACAGAGAGGTTGGGGCAACTCGACGACCCGCTGTAGTCAGCGCGCGAACATCAGCGCGCGCTTGACCTCCTGGATGGCCTTGGTCACCTGGATGCCACGCGGGCACGATTCGGTGCAGTTGAACGTGGTGCGGCAGCGCCACACCCCGTCGACTTCGTTGAGGATCTCCAGCCGTTCTGCCGCGGCCTCGTCGCGACTGTCGAAGATGAACCGGTGCGCGTTGACGATCGCCGCGGGACCCACGTAGCTGCCATGATGCCAGTAGATCGGGCAGCTGGTGGTACAGCAGGCGCACAGAATGCATTTTGCGGTGTCGTCGTAGCGGGCGCGGTTGATCGGACTTTGAACCCGTTCCCGCGTCGGCGGGTCGCCGGTGGTGACCAGGTACGGCTTGATCGCCCGGTATGCGTCGAAGAACGGCTCCATGTTGACCACGAGGTCCTTCTCGACGGGCATGCCGCGGATCGGCTCGATAGTCACCGTCAGCGGCTTGCGCGGGTTCTTCGGCAGCATGTCGCGCATCAGTACCTTGCACGCCAGCCGGTTGACACCGTTGATCCGCATCGCGTCGGAGCCGCACACCCCGTGCCCGCACGACCGCCGGAACGTCAGCGTGCCGTCCACGTAGCCCTTGACGTAGTGCAACAGGTTCAGCACCCGGTCGGTGGGCAGACACGGCACCCGAAAGCGCTGCCACCCGGCGGCGTCCGGGTCCTCCGGATTGAACCTGGCGATCTTCAGCGTCACCATCACCGCGCCCTCCGGGACCGGCGGCTGGGGGTACCTCCCGCTTGCGGGGGAAGGCGGGTCCTGTTGAGGGTCAACATCTGGAGTCGTCATCAGTACTTGCGCTCCGTCGGTTCGTACCGCGTCTGGACGACGGGCTTGTAATCCAGCCGGATATCGCTCAGCAACTCGACGCCCTGCTTGTACGCCATCGTGTGTCGCATGTAGTTGGTGTCGTTGCGGCTTGGGTAGTCCTCGCGGGCGTGGCTGCCGCGGGATTCCTTGCGGTTCAGCGCACCCGCGACGGTGACCTCGGCGAGCTCCAGCAAAAAGCCCACCTCGATAGCCTCCAAGAGATCGCTGTTGTAGCGCTTTCCTTTGTCGTGCAGGGTGATTCGCGAGTACCGCTCTTTCAACCCATGGATGTCCGTCAAGGCCTGCTTCAGCGTTTCCTCCGTGCGGAACACCGCGGCGTTGTTGTCCATCGATTGCTGCAGCGCGGCGCGGATGTCGACGACGCGCTCGGTTCCGCGCTCAGACAGGATGTCGCCGACCCAGTTGACCACCATTGCGGCCGGCTCTGGCGGCATGTCGACGAGGTCGGATTGCTCGGCATAGTCGGCGGCGGCGATGCCCGCGCGGCGGCCGAACACGTTGATATCCAACAGCGAATTGGTTCCCAGCCGGTTCGCGCCGTGCACCGACACGCATGCACATTCGCCGGCTGCGTACAGCCCGGGCAAGGCTGAGGTGTTGTCGTGCAACACCTGGCCGTACACCGTCGTCGGGATACCGCCCATCACGTAGTGACAAGTCGGGTACACCGGGACCAGTTCGGTGACGGGATCCACGCCCAGGTAGGTGTGGGCGAATTCGGTGATGTCGGGCAGCTTCACTCCGAGCGCGTCTGCGCCGAGATGGCGCACGTCGATGTAGACGTAGTCCTTGTGCGGGCCGGCGCCACGGCCTTCCAGCACCTCGCGCACCATCGATCGGGCGACGATGTCGCGGGGTGCGAGGTCGACGACCGTCGGCGCGTAGCGCTCCATGAACCGCTCGCCCTCGCCGTTGAGCAGTCGACCGCCCTCACCGCAGGCCGCCTCGGAGATCAGGATGCCAAGACCTGCCAGCCCGGTCGGGTGGAATTGGTGAAACTCCATGTCCTCCAACGGAAGTCCCTTGCGGAAGGCGATGCCGATGCCGTCGCCGGTGAGCGTGTGCGCGTTCGACGTGGTCTTGTACATCCGTCCCGACCCGCCGGTGGCGATCACCACCGCCTTGGCGTGGAAGACGTGGATGTCGCCGCTGGCGAGTTCGTAGGCGACCACGCCGGTGGCTACCGGTCCGCCCGGCGTCTCCGCCAAGGCCAGGTCCAGCACGTAGAACTCGTTGAAGAACTCGATGTCGTGCTTGATGCAGTTCTGGTACAGCGTCTGCAGGATCATCTGGCCGGTGCGGTCGGCGGCGTAGCATGCGCGACGCACCGGCGCCTTGCCGTGGTCGCGGGTGTGGCCACCGAATCGGCGCTGGTCGATGCGGCCCTCGGGGGTGCGGTTGAACGGCATGCCCATCTTTTCGAGGTCGAGCACCGCGTCGATGGCTTCCTTGCACATGATCTCGACCGCGTCCTGGTCTGCGAGGTAGTCGCCGCCCTTGACGGTGTCGAACGCGTGCCACTCCCAGTTGTCGTCTTCGACGTTGGCCAACGCCGCGCACATGCCGCCCTGCGCCGCGCCGGTGTGGCTGCGGGTCGGGTACAGCTTCGTCAGCACCGCCGTGCGCACGCGCGGGCCTGCCTCGACCGCTGCGCGCATGCCGGCCCCGCCCGCGCCGACGATCACCACGTCGTACCGATGCTGGTGAATCATGCGATGTTCGGGTTGAACGTCAGCAACACATAGGTGCCGAGTACGAGCGTGAAACTCATCGAGATTGCGAGCAGGCTGTTGAGCCATAAGCGGGTCGAGTCCTTGCGCGCATAGTCACCGATGACGGTGCGCAAACCGTTGCCGCCGTGTAGCTGGGCCAGCCACAGCAGCAGCAGATCCCACGTCTGCCAGAACGGCGAATGCCACCGCTGCGCTACGTAATTGAAGTCGATGCGGTACACACCGTCGTCCACCATCAGCATTACGAACAGGTGGCCCAATGCAAGGAAAACCAGCACGATCCCGGAGAACCGCATGAACAGCCATGCGTACTTCTCGAAGTTCGGCATGCCGGTGCGCCGTCGCGGCGCGCGCGGATTGTCCAGCGCGGCCGGCCGGCCGTGGCTGCGCTGCAGCACCGGCCCGCGCCAGCCTCGGCGCCCCTGGACCGACGCGCTCATCAGAACCGCTCCACCAGATGGCCGCCCAGCACGATCAGCGCGGCCGCTACGACCATCACCCAGACCACTCCGACAACCCACAGCATCTGCCGTTGATAGCGCGGCCCCTGCGACCAGAAGTCGATCAGGATCACGCGAATTCCGTTGAGTGCGTGGTATAGAACGGCCGCTACTAGGCCAGCCTCCATCAGGCCGACGATCGGTGTCTTATACCACTCGACCACCGAGTTGTAGGCCTGCGGGCTGACCCGGACCAGGGCGGTGTCGACCACGTGGACGAAAAGGAAAAAGAAGATCGTGGCACCAGAGATGCGGTGCAGCACCCAGGACCACATCCCGGGGTCACCGCGGTAGAGCGTCTTGCGGGCCGGCCTGGTGCCTGCGGGATTACTCATCGGTTCGGACTCTAAACCATTTGCGGGCCGGCACGAGCAAACGCGGGGCGGTCTAATGTGTGCCTGGGGATGTGTCATGTCAACTATTGAGCTCGGACCGGCAGCGAGAGTAGTGAAGATGAGCGGCGACATAGACTGGAAATCGTTACGAGACGGCGCAATCGCTGTGGCATCTCATGCCTACGCGCCATACTCGGGATTCTCGGTCGGTGCTGCGGCGCTGGTCGACGACGGCCGCGTCGTCATCGGCTGCAATGTGGAGAATGTCTCATATGGTCTCGGTCTCTGCGCCGAGTGCGCCGTGGTGTGCGCGTTGCATTCCGGCGGCCGCGGTCGGCTACTCGCGCTCGTGTGCGTTGACGGGACGGGCCGACTGCTGATGCCGTGCGGGCGGTGCCGGCAGGTACTACTCGAGCACGGCGGCGCAGAACTGCTGATCGACCACCCCGACGGTCCGCGGTCGCTGGGCGAGTTGCTGCCGGACGCGTTCGGGCACGACGATTTGGCGCGCCGTTGACTCTGCGCGGCCCGCTGACAGAAAGTGCCGTGCCGACCAGCCGGATTATCTACGCTGTAGGCCACGACGAATTTAAAGTCATGAGAGCCCAATTGCAGTATCAATGGACTTGTCCCGCCATGCTCGGCGGCTCCGGCGTTCAAGCTGACGCCAACGATTCCACACACCGCGACGGATCCGGCGGATCAGTGTGATCGAGGCCAACCAAGTGCAGAACCGACTGGCAACGGTGTACCAAGAGGTCGTCGTGCTGGATGATTTTCTGCCCCAACGACTTTACGAGGGTTTGGCCGAACAGACCTCACGAGCGCCCCTAGTCTATGGGTCACGGTCCAACTTCAAGACCGATCCGCATGGGCACTGGAGTCGGGATTTGGCTGCGGCAGGTCCGCCGAATCTTGCCGACGTGTCCGGTGTCCTTGCGGCGGACCAAACGGCAGCCCCCGTGTGGGCGGCCTGGCAGTTCCTACACCGCACACAGCTACCTGACAGCATCCTCATCCGCTGCTACATGAACGGGTACACCTACGGCACTGACGGCTACTTCCACACCGATTCCGAACGCCCTGACGAGCACACGATCGTCCTGTACATGAACGACTACTGGGAGCCTGATTGGGCCGGGGAACGGTGTTCCTCGGCGAGAACGACGAGATCATCAAGGCGGTGCTGCCACGGAGTAACCGTGCGGTCATCTTTCCCTCCACGCTGCAGCATGCCGGTCGAGCAGTGTCGCGCAAGTGCACGGTCCTGCGAAAGACGCTGATCTTCAAGACCAGACGGAGACGCAGCGAGGACTTCGAGAAGCTGAGCGCATTTCTGCGCGACGTCGGTGCCCGTGATCGCGCACACCACCGCGGCAGTTTGCATGACCATCTAGTCAGGACATTCTCATTGCTGGAGGCGAAGGGTCTCGACCGGACAGTGTGCCTCGGCGGCGGCTTGCACTCGGTGTACGGAACAAACGCCTTCGGCCCCGGCGTCCTCACGTCGGATGCCCGTACGGAGATCATCGGCGCGTTCGGCGAGCGGGCAGAGGAACTGGCTCGTCTGTTTTCCGTGATCAACCGTCCGAAATCCCTGGAGTCGCCGCTTCACCTCGACGCTCAGACCGCTGCCGTCGAACTGGTTGACGGTCAACGGCTCGAACTGAGCCGCAGCATGTTCGACGATCTGAGGAAGATCGAATGCGCCAATCTGGCCGATCAGGAATCCCTCGTGAGGTATCGTGCCCTCGACGCGTTCTGGGACATGCAGTAGGCGATCGATCCTGGCTTTCCGTGCCGCTTGCCGGTGTCAGCACGTATTCTCCCCGTAGCGTCCTAGAAGAAAGCCGTCTTCCGGTGGAAACGAAGCGCCTCACTCCATGCGGCGATCAAGACAGCGCCATCTGGATGTTGTTGCGGCTCACGGCGAGTCAGCGTGACATGCACCGGCGGCTGTTCGGTCCCGACATTCGGCGGGCCGTGCCGGCCTCCGACGCGTCGGTGCACCGCATACTCAGCCGCCTTCGCGCTTCGCCTGCACTCCGGTCATTTCGGATGTGGCTGGTCGGTTCTCGAATTCAACCAGGGCATCCCGGATCGGATGTCGATCTGGTGCTTTCGCCGGGCACCGGCTTCACAGCTGACGACCAGTTCGTCGCCGACGCGCTGCGGTACTGGCGGGAGTACGGCTTGTACGGAACGGAAGACGCCTGCGTGGTCGACCCCTGCTTTCGCCGCAACGGCCCGACACAGCGTCGCGTTCCGCTGCCACCGGACGCGATGATCACTACCGTCAAGCTTTTGTCGCCCAATCTGGTGACGTTGGTGAGGCAGGGCCGCATCCGGGCGTGGAGGCCATGTGGCGACGTTGGTTTGCAGTTCGTGCGGCGGGCCGCCGACACCGGCTACTACGCGAAATTGCCGCTGGGCGTCTTCGCCGGTGCATCGTGTCGCTACCTGCGGCCTGCCGTCGAGATTCGTGATGCCACAACCGATTTAGGGAGGATCGCATGCCGCACGACGTGACCATCAACGCTCCCGGAGTGATGACGGGCGCCTCCATGACGAAGTGGGGGATCACGTTCTATCAGTGGAACTGGCTCGTGACGGTCGACGGCCGGGTCTGGGTATACAGCGACTGGGCCGACACTAAGGGACTGCGAGGAAATAACACGCGCATTTGATCGTCCTGGGGGTGCTTACGGCGCCCGCGGTGGGCCGGTCACGGTGTAGTTCCATTCGCCGTGCCAGTCGTGACGGGTGATGGCTCGGGCTTCCAGTTCGCGAATCTGCTTGTCGCTGACCTTGATTCCCTTGGGGTACTCGCCAGGGTCCAGTTCGGCGCGCACGGTCAGGCCGGTGCGCGTGGTCGTTGCGGCGATCAGATTGACGACCACTTCGTGACTGGTCAGTGTTTCGCCGCGCCAGTTCGAGGAGATGTGGGAGAACAGCCGGTGCTCGATCTTGTTCCACTTGGAGGTGCCGGGCGGGAAGTGACACACGGTGACGGCCAGCCCGGTCTCGGCGGCGAAGGCGGTGAGCTCGGTCTTCCACAGCCGGGGACGGTAGCCGTTGGAGCCCCCCGCGTCGGCGGTGATCAACAGCCGGTGCGCGTGCGGGTAGCGGCCCGCGCCGACCGCCTGCCACCAGCGGCGGATGGTGGCCACGGCGAAGGCGGCGGTGTCGTGGTCGGCGCCGACGGACACCCAGCCGGCGTCGGCGGCGAGGTCGTAGACCCCGTACGGAACGGCCTTGCCCAGCTCTTTGTCGGGGAAGTCGTGGGTGTTGACCGGTTCGGGTCGCCCGGCCGGCTGCCATCGGCGTCCCGCGTTTTTGTACCGCCCGACGAGCTCCTTCTTCTTGGTGTCCACGCTGATCACCGGCTGCCCGGCGGCATGATGCCCGCGCACCCGGTCGTCGAGGTAGCGGAACTGGGCGTCGCGATCCGGGTGCTGGGCACCCTCGAGCTGCTTGGCGGTCGCCTGCAGGCTGTAGCCGGCCTCGTGCAGCAGCCGCCGCACCAGCCACTCGCTGGCCGCATGGCCCTGCCCGGCCAGCGTGACCGACAGCTGCCGCGTCGACTTGATCGTCCAGCGCAGCGGCGACTCCGGATCGCCCCTGGTGTCCGGGTCGACGAGGCGCTCCAACGCCGTGGACAACGTCGGATCCGCCGCCTCCGCTCGTTTGCGCCCGGCACCTGCTCGCCGTACCCGCCCGGAATCGGTTGCACCGCTATCGAGTTCGTCGACACCCCGCGTCACCGTCGAGCGCGCCGCCCCGGTCGCGCGTGCCACCAACGTGATCCCGCCGTGCCCGGCCTCGCGGGCCTCCACCGCCATCCACAGCCGACGCTGCCGCTCGTCCAGCACGGGCGCCAGCAGCGCAAACTTGCGCGACACCTCGTCCTCACGATCGGCGGCCGTCACCACATCACACAGAATAAGGCCAGAATCCCGAACGTAGCGTTAATTTACTCGCGTGTCCTAACGATCCTTCGATGGAACCTGGCCTGGAGCAATGGGTCATCGACCAACTCGAAGCCGGTCAATTGGATACAGGGGACCTGGGTGGAATAGCGCAGAACGATGAGCCGGGCGACCAGGGCGACTACGGGGACTACGGAGACCAGGAGTACGCGGGCGACTACGGGGACTACGGCGATTACGGCGACTACGGAGATTACGGGGACTTCGGCGACGACGGGGCGCTCGCCGGCGACGGCGGTGGCGACGACGGTGGTTTTGGCGCGTCTGCCTGACGAGCCATTCGCACAGGCAGCAGACGCGCCGCCGTCTTCAGCACGTCTTCGACATTCTTCCGTTGTCTGGGGTTTGCCGGCTTCTCGACGATGCGTTTCAGGAGACGCACTTGGGGCACAAGTGGCCCGGTACTTCAACCAGAGTCGACTCATCGAGTGGCGGTTGCTTGTGGCCGACGGCCGGCTGTTTCCCGCGGTGTGCGCTCCGATGTGCGCCCCGGCGCAGCGGCCCGGAACGATGCAGCTGCGGGCTTACGGTGATGCCGAGCCGGCCCGGGGCCACCGCGAAGGTCATCTCATGGGTGCCGCGAACCGCCTCAACGGTCAGCGTTCGTCCACCGCTGCCGGTGTGGCGGCTGGTCACCCGCTTCAACGACTCCGGACTGTCGAGGGAGACGCCGTCACAACGCAGCAGTACGTCTCCGCGTCTAATCCCGGCCGCCGCCGCGCTGCTCGCCGGCCCGACGTTGGTGACGAGAAGACCCACGTCGCGGTACTCCGCCGACAGCTTGACCAGTGCGGCCACCGCGGCCGCCCATCGCCCGGGCATTTCGACGAAGGCAACCTCATTGCGGCGCAACCGAACCGGTTCCTCGACAGTGCGGATCACCCGCACGTGGCGGAACTCGTGCCGTTCCATCGGAGTCTCCTCGCCGCCGTCGATCGCCGACCTCGCCGACCTCGCCGATAGCGATTCTGCTCTCAATCTGAGCCACAAGCGATGTTTTGGCCTCAGCGAATGTGATCCGTCACGGTGATGAGTCCGGTCGGCGCGGATGCCGAGGCGCTTTTCACCAGCCAGCACGGAGGCAGGGCGCTTCGAGCCCGCATTCTGGCACTGCTCGACGAGGCCTGCGCCAAAGCCGAGGACCACTCGGTCGACGTGAACATCATGACGTTCTCGTTCACCGACTCCACCATCGCGGACTTCCTGGCGGCCGCAGCCCAGCGACCCGGAGTGACCATTCGGTTGATCGCCGACTGGACCCAGCGCGCCACCGACGGCTATCAGCAGGTGGGTCGGCTTGCCGAGCTCGGCCGGCCCAACTTGCAAGTGCGCTACAAGAAGGACCAGCCCTACGTGTGGGACACATCGATGCGCGGATGCGGTGGTCGTATCGCGCCAGTCGCGGCATGTTGCACCATAAGACGCTGTCGGTCATCGTCGACGGTGAACCGTGGCGGCTGGTGTGCGGCAGCGCGAACTGGACCGACACTGCCGCGGGCAGTTACGAAAACCTGCTCATCCTGTCGGATTCGACGGCTGGGTGCCGCAATCTGATGTCTCGCGTCCAACTGGAGTTCGAGGCGCTGTGGTCGGACGGGACGGCCTCCCTTTCAGCGGCGGACGCTCAGGCCCATTACGAGGCGGTCGCCGATTACTACCGCCGAAATGCCCACAGCGAACCGGCCACGATCGACGGGCTGCCCCGAGGCGCCGCAGAGCCGCTGCAGCTGATGAACCCCGCGCACTACAGCCCAGTAGGCTGGCTGTCGCCCGCGCGATACGAGATCGCGTTCAGTGCACGGCGGTCACATGAATTGACAAGCCGTGCTGGTTATTCCGAACTCAACAGCAACCGCCTCATCACGCTCACGGGTCCGACGGGAAAAACCAAGATCGTTCCGTTGACGATCACCACCCTGGCGCTCGACTTCGTCTTCCGGTCCAGACCGGGCGAGACGCTACTGGTCGCCATGTACGGGTTGTCCACACGCGTACCGGAGTACGGAGCGCTTCTCGAGATGGCCCGGCGAGGCGTTCGTCTGCGGATCCTGCTCGACGGCAAGGTCGGTCGGCGAACCGCGGATGCCCTTGCGCGGGTGTGTGAATCGGAGCGACTTCCCATCCAAGTCAGGTACGGCTTCCGAACAATGCATCAGAAGTACGTCGTGAACATCGACTCGGCCGACGTGTTGACCGGAACCGCCAACATGAGCACCGACGCGTCGGCACGCCACTCCGAGCATCGACTCCGGATGCTCGGACACCACGATCTCGCGCGCCAATTCACCGCGGACTTCGAAACGATCTGGAGTCGGGTCGATCACCCGGAGCTTCGATCACCCGGAAAAAGGGAAGGCGAGCCCGAAACCGCAGAGTCGTAACTCGCGAAGCCGTTCCCGCCCAACCTAACAACGAGGCGACTTAGCGCCTCACGTTGAAAAAATAGTGGCTGACCTGTCGAAATGTCAAGATGGCTAGCGTGACGCACCTCGACGCGCCGTCGGTCATCAAGATCAAGCGCGACGGCGGCGAGCTGTCCGCCGACGCGATCGACTGGGTGGTCCGCGCCTACACCGACGGCGAGGTCGCCGACGAGCAGATGTCGGCGCTGCTGATGGCTATCTTCTTGCGAGGCATGGACCGCGCCGAGATCGCGCGCTGGACCGCGGCAATGGTGGCGTCGGGTGAGCGATTCGACTTTTCCGACGTAGGACGGCCTACGGTCGACAAGCACTCCACCGGCGGCGTCGGCGATAAGCTCACGCTCACGGTGCTTCCGGTCGTGATCGCTTGCGGCGGCGCGGTGCCGCAGGCCGCCGGCCGCGGGCTGGGCCACACCGGAGGCACGCTCGACAAGCTGGAGTCGATCCCGGGATTCACCGCCGAGCTCTCCAAAAGTCGGATACGCCAACAGCTTTGCGACGTCGGTGCCGCGATATTCGCCGCCGGGGAGCTGGCGCCGGCGGACCGCAAGATCTACGCGCTGCGCGATGTCACCGGCACCACCGAGTCGCTGCCGTTGATCGCCAGCTCGGTGATGAGCAAGAAGATCGCCGAGGGGACACGTGCCCTGGTGCTCGACTGCAAGGTCGGGTCGGGGGCATTCCTCAAGACTGAGGCGGAGTCTCGCGAACTGGCCCGCACGATGGTCGACCTCGGCGCCGCGCACGGGTTGGCCACGCGGGCGGTGCTGACCGACATGAACACCCCGCTCGGCGCGACAGTGGGCAACTCCGTAGAGGTGGCCGAAGCGCTGGAGATACTCGCCGGCGGAGGACCTGCCGATGTGGTCGAGCTGACGCTGGCGCTGGCCGCCGAGATGCTCGATGCGGCAGGCCTCGACGGCCGCGACCCCGCCGACACGCTGCGCGACGGCTCCGCGATGGACAGCTTCCGTGCGCTGGTCGCCGCGCAGGGTGGTGACCTCGACAAGCCGCTACCGCTGGGCGCGCACACCGAAACCGTGGCCGCGCAGAAGGCCGGGACAATGGGTGACATCGATGCGATGGCGGTGGCAATGGCGGCATGGCGGCTCGGCGCGGGCCGGGCACGTCAAGGCGAGCCCGTGCAGCCCGGCGCCGGCGTGCGGATCCACCGGCGGCCGGGTGAGCCGGTGTCGGCGGGCGAGCCGGTGTTCACGCTCTACACTGACAGCCCGGAGCGGCTGCGGCCGGCGCTGGCCGAGTTGGGCCGCGGCTGGGATATCGGCGAGTTCACCCGCCGTCCACTGGTGATCGACAGAATCGTGTCATGACGACGCCGCTGACGCTGGAGATGATCGGGCAGGCGCCCAAGGCGTTGCTGCACGACCACCTGGATGGCGGCCTGCGCCCGGCCACCGTGCTTGAGCTCGCCGAGCAGGCCGGATATGAGTACCTGCCAGCCTCAGACGTCGATGCGCTTGCGACGTGGTTTCGCACCTCGGCGCACAGCGGCTCGCTGGAGCGCTATCTGCGGCCGTTCGCGCACACCGTTTCAGTGATGCAGACCGCACCGGCGCTCTATCGGGTGGCCTATGAGTGCGTCGCAGACCTGGCCGCAGACAACGTGGTCTACGCCGAGGTGCGGTTCGCTCCGGAACTGCACATCGATCAGGGCCTGTCACTCGACGAGGTCGTCGACGCGGTGCTGGCCGGGTTCGCCGACGGCGAAAAGTCCGCCGGTGCGGACGGACGCACGATCACCGTGCGCTGCCTGGTTACTGCCATGCGGCACGCAGCGCGGTCCCTGGAGATTGCCGAGCTGGCAATCCGGTTCCGCGGCAACGGCGTCGTCGGTTTCGACATCGCCGGCGCCGAAGCGGGTCATCCGCCCACGCGCCACCTCGACGCGTTCGAGTACATGCGAAACCATAATGGCCGCTTCACAATTCACGCCGGAGAAGCATTCGGTCTGCCGTCCATCCACGAAGCCATTGCGTTCTGCGGCGCTGACCGGCTGGGGCACGGTGTGCGGATCGTCGACGATATCTCGGAAAAGCCAGACGGCAGCTACGAGTTGGGCCGGGTGGCGGCGATCGTCCGCGACAAGCGCATTCCGCTGGAGATGTGCCCGAGTTCCAACGTACAGACCGGAGCCGTGCGCAGCATCGCCGAGCATCCATTCGATCTGTTGGCCCGGCTGCGGTTCCGGGTCACCGTCAACACCGACAACCGGTTGATGAGCGACACCACAATGAGCCGGGAAATGCTGCGGCTGGTGGAGACATTCGGTTACGGCTGGAGCGATTTGGCCCGGTTCACGATCAACGCGATGAAGTCGGCGTTCATCCCGTTCGACGAGCGGCTGGCGATCATCGACGACGTGATCAAGCCGCGGTTCGCGGTGCTGATCGGGTAGTCTTGGCCGCCGAAATCAGGTTACCTGCACGCGACATGGCCTATAAGCGTGCATAAGTCTGATCTCGGCGGCAAGTATCGTTTGGCAACGTGATCACCGGCGCACACGTCGTCGTCTACAGCACCGACGCGGAGGCGGACCGTGCGTTCTTCCGAGACACGCTCGCATTTCCCCATGTCGACGTTGGCGGCGGCTGGTTGATCTTCAAGTTGCCGCCCGCCGAGGTGGCGGTGCACCCTGCCGACGCAGGCGCTCATGAGCTGTATTTGATGTGCGACGACCTCGACGCGACGGCGGCGGCGCTGGCCGAGCGCGGTGTCACGTGCACGCCGCCGACCGACGAGGGCTGGGGAACCTTGACGTCGATCCGGCTGCCGGGCGGTGGCACCCTCGGCCTGTATAAACCGAGGCACCAGCGCTCGACCGAGTTGTAGCCCGCCGCAGGTTCGCGGCAAGAGGACACTATTCCTGACGCAGCCTCGACTCGACGAAGGTCTCCAGCTGAGTCCATTGCTCGACCGCCTTGGCGTACGGCGCGCTCGGCTTCTTCGCCGAATCCGGATCCAATACATAGGCCACGAGTTCGCCGATCGGCGCGTCCGGCTTGAGGACCCCGGTCACCGTGTTGTCCTCGGAGTAGTCGCCGACGTCGCGAAGCAGCTCGACCGCCAACTCCAGCTGCTCGCGATCGACCGCGTCGGGTCCGTCGGCCAGGTCGTCGGCGATGCCGGTCAGCACGTACACGTTGTCGTCGGTGACATCGACGCGCAATGAGCCGTCGGTGGCGGCGGTGCGGATGTCGTCGTAGGTGGCGAGATCGGACAGATCGTGGTCGTGCTCGTCGGCCAGATACCGCGCCAGCGCCCGCTCGGAGCCGAACACGCTGATCCGTCCGTTGCGGCCCAGGAAGATCGGCGTGTCCTCGAGGTAGCACCGCAGCGTGTAGAACGTCCCGGTGCTGGTCATCATCCGGAGCGGGTCGATGCCCACCTTGCCCCAGAAGTCTTTGTCGGCACCGAGCACGACGTTGCGTTCGGGCTTCTCGTCCTGCGCTTCCCCGGCTTCCTTCGCCTCGTCGACTTCGTCCTCGGCCTCCGGGGTTTCCTCTTCGGTTTCCTCCTCGGGCGCCGGTTCCTCAAGCTCTGCCTTGGCTTTCTCGGAGGCCTCGCTGTCGACGTCGGGTGTGGAAATCACGCCCTCGATCGCGTCGATCACCTTGTCCCAGCCCTTCTCGACGACGGCGCCGATCTCGTACCAGCGCCGCAGGCCAGTCTTGTCAGAGAAATTGTCGATGCCGCCCGACACCGAGGCCAGCACCGGGCTGCCGTTGAAGAACTTGCTGATTCCGGCGAGCTCACACACCGATCCGATCGCCGACGCGATTGCCAGCGTGCCCGCCAGGTGCTCGACCGACTCTTGCGTCGGCTTCTCGGCGAGCAGTTCGTAGACCTTGATCAAGTCGAAACGCTTGTCGTCCCTCGGGGTCAGCTTGTGCGCGGACCCCGATGTGAGCGCTTCCCATGCCGGATGGTCGGTGAGGTCGTTGTCCGTGTTCGACCGGATGAAGGCGGTCAGGTCGCCCACGGACTCGAACGCGTACAGGTCGGCGTCCTTGCCGAGGAACGCCTCCCACTCGTCGTTGGCGTCGCGCCAGCGCGGGGCGTACAGCGTGAACACGTCGCGGTCGTCCAAAGCCAGTTCGATTGGCACGATGTCAGCCACGGGCCACAGCCTAGCCATTGCCACTCAACCGGTGAGCGACGTGACCGCCAGCGCAGCGACGCAGACCACCACCGCGTCGGTCGTCAGACCGTAGACCACCATCCCGGCTCGGCCGATTCTGAACCGGCCCATTAGGTCGCGGTCGCGGCCGAGCCCGATCATCGCGAACAGCAGTGGAACCAGCAGGATCGCATTGAGCACCTGGGTGGCCACCAGGATCGTCACGAGCGGAACGTTCGGAATCAGGACCGCGAGTGCGCCAAGCAGCGTGACGATCCCGAACGTCAGATAGAAGATGCGGGCCTCGCGAAACGGATCGTCGACCGCTGCTTCGACGCCGACGTACTCACACACCGAATACGCTGTCGAGAGCGGCAGCACCGAGGCAGCCAAGAACGCCGCCCCGATCAGTCCCACGGCGAACAGCGTCGACGCCGCTTGGCCTGCCAGCGGTTGCAGGGCCACCGCCGCGTCGGCAGCGTCGCTGATGCGACGGCCATCGCGGTAGAGCGTCGCCGCGCACGCCACCACGACGAAGAACCCGATGACCCCGGTCAGCACCGCGCCGGTGATCACGTCGATCCGTTCGGCCGGAAGGTCCTCCGTTCGGAGCTTCTTGCGCATACGACTGGATGAACGACAGGCCCCACGGGGCGAGCGTGGTCCCGAGGGTGGCGGTGACGATCGCGATCGCTTCGCTCGTCGCTGGCAGCGTCGGGACCAGCGTGCCGTGCACTGCGGCGCCCCAGTCCGGATGGGCCAGTACGCCCGACGCGATGTAGGCCAAGAACACCGTCGACAGCAGCAGCACGTGTTCGACGCGGTGAAAATTTTCGCGCAGCACCAGCGCGGAAACGATCACCCCTGCCGCCGGAACGCTCAGATACCGGGGGATTCCGAACAGCTGGAAGCCGGCCGCGATCCCGGCGAACTCCGCGCAGGTGGTGCCCACGTTGGCGACGACGAGCGCGGCCAGTACTGCACCGCCCCACCGCACGCCGTACCGCTGCCGCACAAGGCCGATGAGACCCTGCCCGGTGACCACGCCCATTCGTGCAGCCAGACCGTGGAAAATGACGAGCGCGGCGGTGGATAACAACAGCACCCACAACAGCTAGTAGCCGTGGTTCGCGCCGAGCACCGAGTACGTCGTGATGCCTGCCGGGTCGTCGTCGGAAAGGCCCGCCAGCAACCCAGGACCGACCACGGCCAGCAGCGCACCGACTCGTAGCCGGGTGCGCCTCGTCAACGCCGGGGCCAGACGTGAGACCGCGTGAAGTGTCGTCCAGGTGCTCTGGCCAGCCGGCTTCGCCACTGCGTCGCATGCTCGGAGGGCATGGCCGCGACGATCCGTGCGGCATAGGCGCCGGGCAACGCCCGAAGCATCCGTTCGCCGACATTCGGTCCGGTGGCGCGGACCACGTCCGCGGCGACGCCGGAACGCTTGACGGCTAGGACCTCGGCGGCCGACTCGGTGTCCAGCCGGCTGACCAACGCGGCGAGTCCATGCGCGTCGAGGTGGTGTACGGCCGACCGCGGGGTCGCGAGTTGCACGGCGTGGCCTCGTTTCGAGGTCAGGTGCAGGTCGGTCCATGCGACCGCGTTCTCGCCAGCCCGTGCGGCCAGCCGTGCAGGCCGAGCCGCCGCAGCACCCCGCCGAACCCGACCTCGGCGCCGACGAGTTCCAGCCGACCATCGGCGGTGCGGGCCAGCACCACGTCGGCGACTCGGGCGAGTCGTTGCCCGACGACGTCGACGATCTGTGTATCGAGCACATCGCGGACAAGCAAAAGCTCGTCGGCCGCAAGGACGTCGGCGATTGACGCCGTGTCGAATCTGGTTGTGCCATCGACGATTAGGACAACGCTGTGGTTGCGGAAACTGCCGACAGCAGACCAGGGAATGAGCAGTTGCCTGCCGCCGTCGCCTCGCACCAGGATTCGCTCGACCAGGTGAGGGCCGGCTGGTGCGTCCAGCCGGACGGTCAGATCGGCAACGCGGCCCATTACGGTGCCGTCGGCCCCAGCACGTCGCGCCCGGTCATCCGGGTCAGCAAGAGCACTATAGGTGGCCAGCTACTTCGTGTTCTCGCCCGTGGAGACGGCTGTTTGCGAGGCGTTTTCGTTGGGAGTTTCGTCGCCTGCTGCCGGCGGGTTGGTCGCCGAGTGCTTGTTGAAGGGGTTCGCGAGGGACGGAAGCGCGCCCGGCCGTGGCCCGAATGGCTTGCGAGGGTGCGGCGGCTTGGTCTTGACACCGGTGGTGAAGGCCGACAGTATGCCGGCCGGTTTGCGCGGTTTGGTGGGTGGCGTGTCGGCCGTCGGCACGGGCGAATCGGTGTCCGTCGTCGGTTCGTCGAGCTTTGTCGGTTTCGGGGCAGGTGGCGACGGAGCGGGTGCTTGTTTGGCCGTGAGCGGTGCCGGAGTGGTGGCTGGCGACGAATCGGTGTCCGTCGTCGGTTCGTCGAGCTTCGTGGGCTTCGGTTCAGGCGGCGACGGAGCGGGTGCTTGTTTGGCCGTGGACGGTGCCACAGTGGTGGTCCGCGACGAATCGGTCAGCGCCGGAGTGGGATCGTCGCCGCAGTGCGCCCCGACGCATCCGGCGTCGACAGGTGGCCCGCCGACCCCGTACGGACCCGGAACTGCCGTTCCGAAGGGCCGCAAAGCCGGATCGGCCGCCACGTAGCTGATTCCATTGTCCAACCCGGTCGGAACGGCGGCGACGAGGTTGACCGCAGTTTTAATCGGGCCGGGGAAGTACAGCCATTTCGCTTTGGTGGGCTGCCCGGGGTTGATCGTCCGGTTGTAGCCGGCCTCCACGAGTACCCGGAACACCGGGTCCAGCGTCACCGCCAGCGGTGTCCCGATTACCGGCACCTGAGTCAGCGGTATCAAGAGCGGAAGCACCGGCGTCGGAATGAGGTAGTACGTGGTGTCGCCGTACCTGCCTTGAAGTTGCGGTGTGCCGACGCCCCAGTAGTCGCCGTGCAGGAAGAGGGACCCCAGGAGGGCGTTGACGTCGCTGAGCAGATTCAGTGGGTTCGTCGGCAAATCGGACACGGCGTCGTATTGCCGGCTGACATCGACGGTGATCATGTCGGTATCCGTCGGCGTGGCGCCGTTGAACGTCACCCCGAGGATCGGGATGTGCAAACCTTTGAAACGCTCGAGAACGCCGCCGTTGGGCTTGTTCGTGTTCGCGAGGAGCACGAAACCGACATCGGTTCCGTCCGGCGGCGGATTGGCGATGAGGTTCCGTATTTCCACCGTCGCGACGGTGGCACTCTGTGAATAGCCATACACCACATACGTTTTGTCACTTAACGTTTGATTACCAGTGGCGTCGTAAGGATCAGGGGTCACGGTGCACGGATTTCCGTGGACACAGTTGTCGAGTTTTACCCTGCCCGCTTCGACCGATTGGTCGAGCGTCATATCCGTCAGACCCGTGTCGAAGCGGAACTCCTCGGGTGTGTACACCGCGAGCAGAGTGCACCCGGACTTGCCGCATAGCCCGCTGGGCGCGATGTAGGGGTCGTTCGCGTCGTTGACGTAATCGGTGATGAAGGTCTGATCGTCTTCAGGAATGCTCAGGGGGTGGCCCGTGCCGCCCATGATGAGTGCGGTCGCCGCCAGCGCCACCGACGTCAGCGTCGTCGAGATGGCCAACAGAACCGTGATAATGAGGCTGAGCGCAGCAACTGCTACGCAACGGACGACAGGCCGCATTCCGACCTCCCTGGCAGAACTCCCGAGTCGAGTTTGTGCTGCGCGCGACTTAAACATGCTCGCCCCCGCTCGCGGTGCATCGAGCATACTGGTCCGAACCCGGTCCGTGTTAGCAAACCGCGATGGTGTTTGCGGTTTAGGGCACTACCCGCCCGGTCACGCAATAGCTATCCGATTTCCGGGCCTCCCGAAGGGGAGGTCAGTAAACAAGATCCGGCGTTAGCCCGGCTCTGACTCGTCGCCGTGCGACAGTTCCCCGATGAAGAGAAGCGTCGCCGTGATCGGGGCCGGACCGGGCGGGCTCGTCGCGGCGCGGTGGCTGCTGTCGCAGGGACTCGAGCCAACGATCTTCGAGCAGGGTCCCATGCTGGGCGGTCAGTGGACAGCGCTCGATGGCCTGAGCGGCGTGTGGCCGACGATGCACACCAACACCAGTCGCGTGATGACCGCCTTCAGCGATCTCGAGCACGACAGCGATCTGGTCTACCCGTCAAATCGCGACATCCTCGACTACCTGGGTCGCTATGCCGAGATGTTCGACCTGATGTCGCGCATCCGGTTTGGCACCCGGGTCGACCTTCTCGGTCGAGACGACACCGGATGGCTCGTGGGCCACAGCGGCATCAGCGAGCATTTCGACCGAGTGGTGGTGGCCAGCGGCAGGTTCCATGCGCCTGCCATTCCAGACGTTTCGGGCCTTGACACATTCGCCGGGTCAGAGGGAGCGATCTCGACCTACCACTACAAGGT
The DNA here is from genome assembly GCA_963801365.1 of uncultured Actinomycetota bacterium. Classification (GTDB taxonomy): domain Bacteria; phylum Actinomycetota; class Actinomycetes; order Mycobacteriales; family Mycobacteriaceae; genus Mycobacterium. The sequence continues at coordinate 390,949 of CAWDEZ010000002.1, forward strand.
GCCCTCTCTTTATCGCGGCAAGCGTGTCCTCGTCGCTGGCGGCGCGATCAGCGCGCTGGAGATCGCCGCCGACCTCGCCCAGCTCGGCGCGGCCCGCGTTGTGCTGACCCAGCGGCGGCAGAAGTATGTCCTGCCGAAGTTCGCCGCCGGAGTTCCCTCCGATCATCGGATCTTCACGCGGTACGGAGCCCTGGCGGACGAGACACTGGCCGCGGAGGAGATCGACCGGCAGCTAAAGGAGATCGTGGTCGAGGCCGGGGGAAGCCCGGAGCAGTACGGCGCACCGGCGCCTGACCCGTCGCTGTTCGTCGCAGGGGTCACCCTCAACCAGCACTACCTGCCGCTCGTCGGCGAGGGCCGAATCACGGTGCGTCCGTGGATGACATCCGTCGCGGGCGCGACCGTGACCTTCGCAGGCGGGCCTGCCGAGGAGTTCGACGCGATCCTGTTCGGCACCGGATTCAACCTCGACCTGCCCTTCCTGAGTGACGACATCCGGGCCGTCCTCGACCTCGACGCGGTGCACCTGGACGCCGACCGCTACACCTTCCACCCCGACCTGCCAGGGCTGGCCTTCATGGGCATGTGGGACCAATCCGGCGGATATTTTGTGCCGCTGGAATTGCAGGCGAGGTGGGTCGCTTACACGTGGGGCGGCGCGATCCCGGCGACAACCGAGACCGATCAGCGGTTTGCACTCGACGCGTACCGGTCGAGGCGGGGGATGTCCCAGAAGACTCGGATGAACCTGGTGGCTCTGGCCTTCGCCCGCGCAGCCGGCGTCGAGCCTCACCTGGAGAACTGGCCGCATCTGCGCCGCGCCGTGCTGTTCGGCCCGCTCGCGCCGAGTTGCTTCCGGCTCGAGGGCCCCGATGCGCTTCCGGATGCCCCGGTCCGGTTCGCACGCGAGGCTGCCGCCTTCGGTGCGATCACGTCGAATGAGCTGACCGAGCGCGAACAGAACTACTGGTCGCTCGTGCAGAGCTCGAGAGGCGATTAGCGGCGTCGGGATGACTCCACCGCCATATTCTGGGCGGACCCTGGACTCTCTGGGGCCACATCGGCGGGGGGTTGGATGGCCGTAGCGGCGTGCCGTAGGTGTGGCACCGAGCCACGGGAGGGTGCGCGCTTTTGTGACACCTGCGTGGTTGCGCGAGAACAGCCGTCTGTATCTCGTGCCGTTCGCCGACGTAGTCATCGCCCGTGAGGCAGCTCGGCGCGGCGGTCGCGATGATGCCATCCCGGTGATACGGACAGCCGTTCACGATCTCCTGCAGCTAGGCCGAAGTTACGACCGCCGGAATAGGTGTATCTCTGGGTTGACCTGGGGATTCGCTGATTGACTGGGTGATTGTTCTGGCTACGCGGCGGCGGTGAGCGGGATCGGGACGTTCAGGAGGTCGAAGGCGCGGCGTTGGTCGGGGGTGGGGTCGGCGAGCATGCGGCACCTCGATGTTGGTGTCCTGGTAGCGGATCTCGGTTGCGGGTGAGGGTGGCCAGGTGGTCGAGCAGGCCGCGGAAGCTGCGCAGCGGGTTGCCGTCGGCGTCGTGCTTGCGGGATGCCTTCGCATCGGCTTGGGGTGAGCGCTGTGCGGGCGCGACCGGGTTGTCCCGCTGGGGTGGGTGCTCGTCGGTGAATGTCAGTGGGGCCCAGGCCTTGCGCAGGTGCCAGATGAGGTAGCAGGCCAGCAGGCAGATCAGCACGTGGGCTTTGACGCGGTCGTCGAGGCGGTGGTGGATGGGGCGCAGGTCCAGGTCGTCGGTCTTGATGATGCGGAAGTCGCGTTCGATGTTGGCGAGGTTCTTGTAGCTTGCCACCACCGCGGCCGGGTCGAGGGTGTCGGCGTGGACGCTGGAGCGCAGCACGTAGATGCCGTCGAGGCCGGCTTCGGCGTCGATGCGGGCCTGGTCGCAACGGTAGGTGAACGCGGTGTCGGTGATGGTGGTGTGGAAGTGCTTGCCCATCTTGTATTTGTCGATCACCTTGCCCACCGCCTTGCCGATCTCGCCGGCGCCGCTCAGGGTGCCGCGGGTGACCCGGCCGGCGACGCCGGCGAGCAGTTCGTCGGTGGCGGCCAGCAGCTCTGCGCGTTTGCGGGCGCGTTCGGCCGCGAGCGCGGGGTTGCGGCAGGCGATCAACCGTTCGCCGGGGTGGGCGATCTCGGCGAGGTCCTGGGCATCGAACAGGCTCATCTGCAGCGGTCCGTCGTCGGCGGCGAGTTTGGCGATCGCGGGTGCGCGCAGCGCGGTGATCCACCCGAAATCGGTTGCGGTGTCGGGGTCCTCGTTGAGTTTGCGCAGCGCCTCGATGCGCGCGGCGGTGATCATGCCGCGATCGCCTACCCACACCACCTGTGACAGGCCAAAGCGCTCCTTGAGCTTGTCGATCTGCGTGGCCAGCGTCGCTGGGTCGGCGGTGTTGCCGGCAAACACTTCGACCGCTACCGGACATCCATCCGGCGCTGCACAGCAAGCCGAACACGATCTGCGGGTCATCACGTTTGCCGTCGCGCGAGTAGCCGCGCGCGGCCAGCTCGCAACACCGCCCGGTCACCCACGCGCTGGTCAGGTCGAACAACGCCATCCGGTCCGGGTTCACGTCCGGGGCAAGGTGTTTGGCCGCGAGCTTGCGCTCGATCGTGTCCTGCCGCTCGGCCAGCCAGTCCATCGCGGCGTAGACCTCGTCGGTGGACGCGCCGGCCACGCCCAGGTCGGTCCCCAAAGTGGTGTCAGGCCACCAGGCCAGCGTGGACAGTTTCGACTTCGGCCGCACTACACCGCGACACGATCAGCACCAGCGCCAGATCGCGGTGCCGGCACGCCGGTCCCAGCAACGTGGGAAGGCCCAGCTTGCGCGCCATCGCGGCGACCGCGGCCACGTGCCCGTGCGGCAGCGACCGCACGATGGTGAACTCGCTGCCGGCCGGCACCAGCTGTCTGGCCCTTCAGGGTCGCCTCAATCGCGGTGATCACCTCGGCGGGCAGCTTCGACAGGTTGGCCAACGTCTCATGACGGACCTTTTTGCCGTCGCGGTAGCTGCGGCGCACCAGCACCGACTCGTAGCGGTGCACATTGCCGGCCTTGTCCACATACCTACTCGGTGTCCGGGCTACATGCATCCGCACTGGCTTCGCCATAATTGGATGCTACAAGACAAACTCGGACTCGTGCGCCAGCGACACACTGAAATTACTGGCTACACAATCGGCGCCCAAACCCGCACCAAACCCAGGTCAACCAACAACTTCGCCTACCTCACAGGGCGTAACTTCGGGCTAGCGGCAGCCGGCGTCTTGGGT
>CAWDEZ010000003.1:0-22862 GCA_963801365.1 uncultured Actinomycetota bacterium
TCAGTACACTGCAATACATTACGGTGAGACACTGATGTTGGAAGGGCTGAGGCCGTCGGTCGGCACGGTCGGGGACGCGCTCGACAATGCGTTGTGCGAGACGACGATCGGCCTTTACAAGACCGAGTGTGTCCGCGAGGGTTCCCCGTTCCGGGCCGGACCAATCCGCACCCTCACCGACCTGGAGAACATCACGTCGGCGTGGGTGGCCTGGTACAACGAACGCAGGCTGATGCACCGCCTCGGCCGACGTCCGCCCGCGGAGGCCGAGGCCGAGTACTACGCTCGACTACACGCCGGAAAGCACACCGGTCACACGTAACGAGGTGTGCATGAAACCGGGGATGCTTCATGCTTGACCGCACAGAGGACCGGTGCAGGCTTAGCCCTGGCGGGGTGATCGGCAAGCCAACCACCTTCGCCCGCCGCGGGTCTGCCAAATCCTCGTATTGGAAGGGGGGTTGACACAGGGCAACTTGAGGATCGACTTCCGCCAATTTGTTGGCGATGTGGAGTGGCTTACTGGTGCCGAATTCTCAAGCGGCTAGCGGGGTTTCGAGGGCGAGATCGGTTAACAGCATTTGCATGTCGATGCGGATCTGTTCGTAGTGGCGGTCGACGCGTGTCCAGTGCGCGGGTTTGCGTCCCATGTGGGGGCTGCGTACCGCGGCGAGGGGTGCACCGGCCGGATGCTGATGGGCCCGCACGATGGTGCTGATGGGCCCGCACGATGGTCGAGTCCACGGACAACAGTCGTTGCAGGCCCTCATCAAGCTCGTCGTCGGTCCACTGTTCGCGCATCGCATCGAGGATCCGCTGATAGGTGCCATCGAACGAAAACCGGTGGTGACGTTTCCAAACCGTTTGCCATGGACCGAAATCCGCAGGCAGATCCCGCCGCGGCGCACCCCGTGCGGAACCGCCAGGCGATCCCCTCCAGAATCAACCGGTGATCGGCGAACCGGCGTCCACTCCCGTCCTCATCCGACGGCATCAGCGGCTCAACAACAGACCAAAAAACTCCTCCGAAATCACTCCCACACGCGTCATGAGCTCGATCGTCGCCGCCAACACCCCAAATCATTGGGAGACACGCCCTAGGTGGCTGGTGTTTTGAATGGCGAACAATCTTCCACCACCAAAGATCGTGATTTTCGAGAGACTGATTCGATCGGCAGGTCGCCGAAAGTCGCTCAGCGTCCGTTCTGGCGGTGCCGGTTTCGTCCGATTTCGCCTCGGCGCGCGAAACTGCCCATTCGACACCAGCCACCTAGGCCGCGAGCCGGCTCCACGCGGCCAGCGCGCAGTGGAAGCGGTCGAGCACGGTGTCCGCGACCAGCCGGTGTGCACCGAGCGGCTCGGCCATCGTAACGCGTTGGGCGACAGCATATTCCGCCACACGATCCGTGATCCGTCCGTGCGCCAGGAACCACGGCGCGATCACCAGCCGGCGGGCGCCGACCGCGCGCAGTTGCTGCATCGCCTCGTCCAGCGACGGTTGCGTACCGGTGGCGAATGCGGTGACCGCACCGGCCCATTGGGTTCCGGTCGCCAGTGCGGACGCGACGACTGCGGTACGAGCGTTGGCCTCCGGTCGCGACGACCCGACGGCCGCGACGACGACGCCGACGTCGGGGTCAAGTCGAGACACGCCGATTTCACGCAGCCGTTGGCGCAGCACCGTGACCAAACGGTGGTCTTCGCCGAGCACATCAGCCTGCACCGCACCGGAATCGGCGATCATCGCCGGAATATCCACCCGTGCGTGGTAGGCGTCGGCGAGCAGCAACGGTGTGACGATCGCACCGGGCGTGTCGGCCACCACGTCGGCGACGTTGGGCGCGGATTGCTCACAGAACGCAACCCGCACGTCGAGGCCGGGCCGGTGACGACGAATCTGGCCGGCGACGGCGTGCGTGTTGACCGCGGCGCGCGGGTCGGCGCTGCCGTGGGCGGTGAGAACGAGCGTTGGCGGGCTCATCAGGGATGCAGACCGCATTCGATCTTGCCGGTGCCCTGCCAGCGGCCGCTGCGGGGATCGGCGCCCGCGGCGGGTTTCGCGGTGCACGGCGCGCACCCGATCGACGGATAGCCGTCGAACACAAGCGGATTCACGAGCACGCCGTTGGCGTCGATGTAGTCTTGCATGTCTTGGTCGGTCCACGCCGCTAGCGGATTGACCTTCACCAGGCCGAACGCCGCGTCGAAGGAAATCAGTGGGGCGTTGGCGCGCGTCGGCGCCTCGACCCTGCGCAGTCCGGTGACCCACGCCGAGTAGCCCCGCAGTGCCTTGCCCAGCGGAACCACTTTGCGCAACCGGCAGCACTCGTTGGGATCGCGGGCGAACAGGTTCTTGCCGAGCAGCGCATCCTGTTGGGGCACCGAATGTTCCGGCGTGACGTTGATCACGTTGATGTCGTAGGCGTCGCTGACCGCGTCGCGCGTGCCGATGGTCTCGGCGAAGTGATAACCCGTGTCCAAGAACAGCACGTCGACGCCCGGATGAACCCCGGCGGCCATGTCGATCAGCACCGAGTCCTGCATATTCGACGCCACCACGTAGTTGTCGCCGAAGTGGCGGTCAACCCAGCGCAACAGATCGAGCGGGTCGGCACCGTCGAGCTCGTTGGCACCTTGTTCGGCCAGCTCACGTAGGTCTGTCTCGGCCGTCGCTGCTTTCTGCTCTTCGCGCAAGTCGCGCATCGCCGTCACCTCAAGTCCGCCTCGTCTGCTCGTATCGCCCATGTCGCGAAACGCTCCCCCTCGGCTCTTTGTTTCACGAAGTTGCGGACTACCCGCTCGATGTATTCGCCAAGCTCACCGCTGAGCACCTTGTGCCCCCGGAGCTTGCGGCCGAAGCCGCTGTCCAGCCCGAGGCTCCCGCCGAGATGAACCTGGAAACCCTCGACGGGTCCGTCGCCGTGGTCGACCATCTGCCCCTTGAACCCGATGTCGGCGACCTGGATGCGGGCGCACGAGTTCGGGCAGCCGTTGATGTTGACCGTGATCGGGACGTCGAGCTGGGCGTTGATGTCCTCGAGCCGTTTCTCCAGCTCCGGTACCAGGCCCTGCGCGCGCACCCGGGTCTCGGCGAATGACAGCTTGCAGTACTCGATTCCCGTGCAGGCCATCAGGTTTCGTCGCCAGTGCGACGGCTGCGACGGCAGCCCCAAAGCTTCCAGTTGTTCGACGAGCTTGGCCACCTCTTCATCGGGCACGTCGAGCACGATCAGCTTCTGGTACGGCGTGAACCGCACCCGGTTGGAGCCCGCGTTCTCGGCAATGGCCGCAACCTTCGACAGAATCGTGCCTGACACCCGGCCGGCGATGGGGGCCACTCCGACCGCATTGCGGCCGTTCTTCAGTCGCTGCACGCCGACGTGGTCGATCGGGTGCACCGCCGGCTCGGGAGCCGGCCCGTCGATCAGCGGCCGCTTCAGGTACTCCCGTTCGAGAACTTCACGGAATTTCTCAATGCCCCAGTCCTTGATCAAAAACTTCAGCCGCGCCTTGGACCGCAGCCGGCGGTAGCCGTAGTCGCGGAACACCGACGTAATGGCCTCCCAGACGTCGGGGACCTCCTCCAGCGGCACCCACGCGCCGAGGCGTTGGCCCAGCATTGGGTTGGTGGACAGTCCGCCGCCCACCCAGACGTCCAGCCCGGGACCGTGCTCGGGGTGGTTAACGCCGATGAACGCAACGTCGTTGACCTCGTGGCAGACGTCCTGCAGCCCGGAGATCGCGGTCTTGTACTTACGCGGCAGGTTGGCGTACTCCGGCTTGCCGATGTAGCGCCGGACGATCTCGTCGACCGCCGGGGACGCGTCGAGAACCTCGTCGAGCGACTCGCCGGCCAGCGGGGAGCCGAGCACCACGCGCGGGCAGTCGCCGCACGCCTCGGTGGTCTGCAGGCCGACCGCCTCCAGCCGGCGCCAGACCTCGGGCACGTCCTCGATGCGGATCCAGTGGTACTGCACGTTCTCGCGGTCGGAAATGTCGGCGGTATCCCGAGCGAACTCGGTGGAGATCTGCCCGATCGTGCGCAGCTGCTCCACGCTTAGTGCGCCGCCGTCGCAGCGCACCCGCATCATGAAGTACTTGGCTTCGATGGTCTCGATGTGTTCGTCGCCCGTCCAGGTGCCGTCGTAGCCCTGTTCGCGCTGCGTGTAGAGGCCCCACCAACGAAACCGGCCGCGCAGGTCGCTCTTGTCGATGCTGTCGAATCCGTCCTGCGCGTAGACGTTCTCGATGCGCGCCCGCACATTCAGCGGGGCGTCGTCCTTCTTGTTCTGTTCGTTGGCGTTGAGCGGCTCGCGATAGCCGAGCGCCCATTGGCCTTCGCCTTTGTGCTTGGCGGGCGCCGCTTTTTTCTCTTCGCGCAAGCGGCTCATCGACGTCATGTGGGTGGCTCCTCGTCAGAGCCGGCTGTTCGGAACGCGCAATCCACCGATGGCTGTCCGGCGGCGCAGATCCGGCGGCCAGCTAAAAGTTCAGGTGGGCGGGTCTACGACATCAAGGCAGACAGCAACAGCTACAGACGCGCTTGAAGTCGACATGCCGCCGCGCCACCAACGAAATACGGAAGTGGAGGCTGGCGACGGTCACGTGAGCCATTGTGCCATGAACGCCCTCTGCGGCGATAACCGGGCCAAATTTGCGCTCAGCGTGAGCAGAAGTGATTGGCCCGCCACTCAGCGGACTCGGCAGACTGGGGGCATGACGAGGACGCCCGGCCGGCAGTTCGGGGTCTACGTGCATGTGCCGTTCTGTGCGACGCGCTGCGGATACTGCGACTTCAATACCTACACGCCCGCCGAGCTGGGCGGCGCGAACCCGGACGGCTGGCTCGAAGCGCTGCGCACGGAGCTGCGGCTGGCGGCGGAACGCCTCGGGCCCCAACTGGTCGATACCGTGTTCGTCGGCGGCGGCACTCCCTCCCTGGTGGGCGCCGAACGGCTCGCCGCGGTACTCGACGCGGTTCGGGACAACTTCGGCCTGGTGCCCGGTGCGGAGGTGACCACGGAGGCCAACCCTGAGTCGACGTCACACGATCTCTTTGACGCGCTTCTGGCCGCCGGCTACACCAGGGTGTCGCTCGGCATGCAGTCGGTGGCGCCGCACGTGTTGTCGGTGCTCGACCGCGTGCACTCACCGGGACGGGCGGTGGCCGCCGCCAGCGAGGCGCAGGCGGCCGGCTTCCGGCACGTCAACCTCGACCTGATCTACGGCACGCCGGGGGAGAGCGACGACGACCTGCTGCGCTCGGTAGATGCGGCCGTCGCCGCAGGCGTCGATCATGTGTCGGCCTACGCGCTGGTGGTCGAGGACGGCACCGCGCTGGCCCGGCGGGTGCGTCGCGGCGAGGTCGAGGCTCCCGACGACGACGTGCTGGCACGCCGCTACGAGTTGCTCGACGCCCGGCTGGCTGATGCTGGCTTCGACTGGTACGAGGTGTCGAACTGGACTCGTTTCGGCGGCGAATGCCGGCACAACCTCGGCTATTGGAACGGCGGTGAGTGGTGGGGCGCGGGTCCCGGCGCGCACGGGTTCGTGGGCTCGACGCGGTGGTGGAATGTCAAGCACCCCAACGCGTATGCGGCCGCGCTGGCCGATGGAGCGCTACCGGTCGCGGGATCCGAGCAGCTCGATGCTTCAGCGCGCCACACCGAGACCATGATGCTGTCGATCCGGCTGCGTCGTGGGCTGCCGATTGCGGCGCTGGGCGGCCCGGAGCTGAGACGCGCCGAGACGGCGGTCGCCGACGGGCTGTTGGTGCGTGAAGACGACCGGCTGGTTCTTACCGACCGTGGCCGTCTCTTGGCCGACGGCGTCGTTTGCACGCTGCTGGATGGTTGACCGATGTTCGCCATGTACGGCCCGTCGCATTGGGCGGTGCTCGCGCTGTTCGCGGCCGGTGCGGCGGCGCTGGTGTGGGTCGGTCGGCGGCAGAGCGCGTCGCAAGCGCGGCGCCTCGGCCGCATCCTCGGGGCGCTCACCGCGGCGATCTATGCCGCCGCGCTGGTGTACTCGGTCTTCGATCCGCGCATCCCGCCGCCGGTCCCGCTGCGCCTGACCGACCTCGCGACCGTCGCCGCGGCCTACGCGTTGTGGTCACAGCGGCGCTGGGCGTTCGCCCTCACGTACTACTGGGGTCTGGTGCTCAGTGCTCAGGCGCTGGTGTCGCCGGTTCTCATCGGCCCGGATTTCCCGAGCTTGCACTTTCTGGCGTTCTGGTCGATCCATCTGCTGGTCGTCTGGGCCGCAATCTATCTGACCTGGGGTCGGGGCATGCGTCCCACCTGGCGCAGTTATCGGATCGCGGTCGTCACGACGTTGATCTGGGCCGTGGTCACGTTCATCTACAACCGCATCGCCGGAACGAATTATGGCTTTCTCAACCGTAAGCCGGCCACGACGTCGCTGTTGGACGTGCTCGGTCCATGGCCGGTGTACATCTTCACCGCGGCCGCGCTGATCTTGGTCGTGTGGTCGCTGATGACCTGGCCGTGGGAGCGCGCCCGGGCGCGTCAGCCCTGACGAAGCCGAACCTCGTCCATGTCGAACACCCGCGCGTGCAGCACGACGCGGTTCCGCAACGCGGCCCGCACCGCCCGATGCAGCCCGTCCTCCAGGTACACCACGCCGTTCCACCTCACCGCGTGCGGGAACAGGTCGCCGTAGAAGGTCGAATCCTCGGACAGCAGCCGGTCGAGCGGGAGCACGGTAGTGGTGGTGACCAACTCGTCGAGGCGAATCTGCCGTGGAGGAATCTGAGCCCAATCGCGATAGGACAAACCGTGCTCCGGATACGGCTTGCCGTCGCGGACGCCCTTAAAGATCATCCGCCGTCACCATCACCTCTGTTCTTCGCGCAAGCGGCTCATCACCGACCTCTGTTCTTCGCGCAAGCGGCTCATCACCGACCTCTGTTCTTCGCGCAAGCGGCTCATCACTGACCAGAAGGGTAGCCGTCTTTGTCGTAAACGCCAGACGGTGGCGTGCTCGGTGGGTATCAGCGCAGTTGGTCACCGTAAAATGGGTCGAGCGGGAGGTGATGCGCCGATGGGTAATGCCGACGATCGTCGGTTCGAGGTCCTGCGTGCCATCGTCGCCGACTTCGTGGCGACCAAGGAGCCGATCGGCTCGAAGACGTTGGTCGAGCGGCATAACCTCGGCGTATCGAGCGCGACTGTGCGCAACGACATGGCCGTTCTCGAGGCCGAGGGGTACATCGCCCAGCCGCACACCAGTTCCGGCCGGGTGCCCACCGAGAAGGGCTACCGCGAATTCGTCGACAGGCTCGACGACGTCAAGCCGCTGTCATCCGCGGAGCGGCGCGCGATCCAGGGCTTCCTGGAATCCGGCGTCGATCTCGACGACGTGCTGCGCCGCGCGGTGCGGCTGCTCGCGCAGCTAACCCGCCAGGTCGCCGTCGTGCAGTATCCGATGCTGTCGTCGTCAACCGTGCGGCACGTCGAGGTGGTGGCGCTGACGCCGGCGCGGCTGCTTCTCGTGCTGATCACCGACTCAGGCCGCGTCGATCAGCGGATCGTCGAGCTCGGCGACGTCATCGACGAGCATCAACTTGGCCAGCTGCGCGATATGCTCGGCCAGGCACTCGACGGCAAGCGGCTGCCGGCGGCCTCGGTGGCGATGGCCGACCTCGCGTCGGAGATCGGCCCGAGCGACAGCTTGGGGAACGCGGTGGGCCGGTCGGCGTCAGTGCTGGTCGAGTCGCTCCTGGATCATGCCGAGGAACGGCTGTTGCTTGGCGGCACCGCCAACCTGACCCGCAACACCGCGGACTTCGGCGGTTCGCTTCGGTCGATCCTCGAGGCGCTAGAAGAGCAGGTTGTCGTTTTGCGGCTGCTTCAGGCGCAGCAGCAGGCGGGCAAGGTGACGGTACGGATCGGCCATGAGACGGAGGTCGAGGAAATGGCCAGCACCTCGGTGGTGAGCACGACCTATGGCGCCGACGGCCTGGTATACGGCGGCATGGGAGTGCTGGGCCCCACTCGGATGGACTATCCCGGAACTATCGCTAGTGTCGCCGCGGTTGCCTTGTACATCGGCGAAGTTTTGGGTAGCAGGTAGAAAGGTTTTTAGGTGGCACGGGACTACTACGCGCTGCTCGGGGTGAGCAGAAACGCCAGTGACGCGGAGATTAAGCGCGCCTACCGGCGGTTGGCGCGGGAGCTTCATCCCGACGTGAACCCCGACGAGGGAGCGCAGGCGAAATTCAAGGACATCAGCGTGGCGTACGAGGTGCTCAGCGATCCGGAGAAGCGACGCATCGTCGACCTGGGTGGCGATCCAATGGAGAACGTCGCCGCCAGCAACGGGTTCACGACCGGTTTCGGCGGGCTCGGCGACGTGTTCGAGGCGTTCTTCGGCGGCGGATCAGCCTCGCGCGGGCCGATCGGGAGGGTGCGGCCCGGCGCCGACTCGCTGCTGCGTATGCGGCTGGACCTCGAGGAGTGCGCCACCGGGGTGACCAAGCAGGTCACCGTCGATACGGCCGTGCTGTGCGACAACTGCCGAGGCAAGGGCACCAACGACAACTCCAACCCGGTGCGCTGCGACACCTGCGGCGGGCGAGGTGAGGTGCAGAGTGTGCAGCGCTCGCTGCTCGGTCAGGTGATGACGTCACGGCCGTGCCCCACCTGCCGCGGTGTCGGCGAGGTCATCCTCGATCCGTGCCACCGCTGCGGCGGCGATGGGCGGGTGCGATCCCGCCGCGAGATCAGCGTCAAGATCCCTGCCGGGGTCGGTGACGGGATGCGGGTCCGGCTGGCCGCCCACGGCGAAGTCGGTCCCGGAGGTGGGCCGGCCGGCGACCTTTACGTCGAGGTACACGAGCAGCAGCATGACGTCTTCATCCGCGACGGCGACGATCTGCATTGCACGATCTCGGTTCCGATGGTCGACGCTGCGCTCGGAACTACCGTGACCGTCGAAGCGATCCTCGACGGATCCATCGAAATCACGATTCCGGCCGGCACGCAGCCCGGTTCGGTGGTGACGCTGCGCGGCCACGGAATGCCGCAATTGCGTACCGGGGTGCGCGGTGACCTGCATGCCCACGTCGAGGTGACGGTGCCGACCCGGCTCGATCATCACGATGCCGGCCTGCTGCGCGAGTTGAAGAAGCGCCGTGATGACGCGGCGGAGGTGAAGTCGACGCACGCCGCCGCCAGTGGAGGATTTTTCAGCCGACTGCGCGAGACGTTCAGCGGTCGCTGAGTTGTCCGGCGCGCTGTTCTACGTCGATGCCCTGCCCAGCGTGGGCGAAGTAGCGACGGTGTGCGGCGACGAAGGCTTCCACGCCGCGACGGTGCGGCGCATCCGTTCTGGCGAACACCTTCTGCTCGGCGACGGCGCTGGGGAATTGGCCCGTTGTCTCGTGGTCGACGTCGACCGCAGCGCGCTGCACGCCCGAGTGCTGGACCGGTGGAGTGTGGCGCCCGCAACGCCGTCCGTCACCGTCGTCCAAGCACTGCCGAAGTCGGAGCGCTCTGAGTTGGCGATCGAATCCGCCACCGAGGCGGGCGCCGACGCGTTCGTCGCCTGGCAGGCCGCCCGATGCGTCGCACGGTGGGAACCCGCACGCGCCGACAAGGGCCTGCGCCGATGGCGGGCGGTCGCACGATCGGCCGCGCGACAGTCCCGTTGTGCGCACATCCCTTCGGTCAGCGGCCCGTGGTCGACCGCCGAACTTCTGCGCCGCATCGAAGGCGGCACCGCGCTCGTCCTGCACGAGTCGGCACCGGATGTGCTGTCGGAAAAGCATGTGGCCCAAGCCTCTTCGATCCTGATCGTGGTCGGACCCGAGGGCGGGATCACGGACGGCGAGGTCGAGGCGCTGACCGGCGCCGGTGCGGAAGCAGTTCGGCTCGGGCCGACGATCCTGCGCACCTCCACCGCGGCTGCAGTGGCGCTGGGCGCACTCGGTGTGCTGACTTCCCGCTGGGTTCAGGACTAATCTCGTTGTGTCCGTCGAAAGGAGTGTCGGATGAGCCAAGCCGCATACGATCTCGGCGCAATCTTCGATGAGCACGTCGCCGGCGAATTCGTCGCCAAGGACCTCACCGCCACCATGGCCACGATGACGGCGGAACCGTTCGTCAACCACGTTCCGACGATGATGGGCGGAGTCGGCGGCGCGCAGGTAGCAGACTTCTACGGCAAGTACTTCATCGGCCACTGGCCCGATGACACGACGATCATTCCGATCTGCCGGACCGTCGGCATGGACCGCGTGGTTGACGAGATGATCATGTCGTTCACGCACGACATCCCGATGGACACGTTCCTGCCCGGAATCGCCCCGACGGGGCGCCCGGTACGACTACCTGTGGTCGTGGTGATGGGGTTCGAGGACGACAAGGTTGCCTTCGAGCGGATCTATTGGGATCAGGCGTCACTGCTGGTTCAAGTCGGGCTTCTCGACGAAAACCGCTTGCCGGTCACGGGCGCCGTCCAGGCGCAGAAGGTGCTCGACAAGGACGTACCCGCGAATCACTTGCTGCCCTGAACAGGCTGTCTACGTCGGACCGACGGCGCTAGACTGGTGTTTCGCCGGTATGGACACGAAAGAAAGCAGGCTCTGGTAACCACGTGACGCCCCGCGAGACAAGCGCTGCCCCGACCGTTCGAAGCAGCATCGATGTTCCGCCCGACCTCATCGTGGGCCTGCTCGGCTCCGCCGACGAAAACCTCCGGGCAATGGAACGAACGCTTTCCGCGCAGCTGCACGCCCGCGGCAACACGGTTACCTTGTCGGGTTCTCCCGCCGATGTCGCGTTGGCCGAGCGCGTCGTCACCGAGCTGATCGCGTTGGTGGCGGGCGGCCAGGTTCTGACCCCCGAGGTGGTGCGCCACAGCATCGCGATGCTGACCGGCGATACCAACGAGTCACCGGCCGAGGTGCTGAGCCTCGACATCTTATCCCGGCGCGGCAAGACAATTCGGCCCAAGACGCTCAACCAGAAACGCTACGTCGACGCGATCGACGCCAATACGATCGTGTTCGCCATCGGGCCTGCGGGCACCGGCAAGACATACCTGGCAATGGCCAAGGCGGTCAACGCCCTTCAGACCAAGCAGGTCACTCGCATCATCCTGACCAGGCCTGCAGTGGAAGCCGGTGAGCGCCTTGGCTTTTTACCGGGCACACTGAGCGAGAAGATCGACCCGTACTTGCGGCCGCTGTACGATGCGCTGCACGACATGATGGATCCCGAGGTCATCGGAAAGCTGATGACCGCCGGGGTGATTGAAGTGGCGCCACTGGGATACATGCGTGGTAGAACCCTGAACGATGCCTTCATCATTCTCGACGAGGCGCAGAACACCACCGCCGAGCAGATGAAGATGTTCCTCACCCGGCTTGGCTTCGGATCGAAAATCGTTGTGACAGGCGATATTACACAGATCGACCTGCCTGGTGGTGCGACATCGGGGTTGCGGGCCGCGGTGAGCATTCTCGACGGCATCGACGACATCCACGTCGCGGAGTTGACAAGCGCGGATGTGGTGCGGCACCGGTTGGTGTCCGAGATCGTCGACGCCTACGCCAGAGCCGAGGAATCGTCACTGTCGATGAACCGTGCGCAGCGCCGTGCCACGGGTGCCCGCGCCCACCGGGCCCGCTGATGTCCATCGAGGTAGCCAACGAGTCGGGCCTCGACGTCTCCGAGGACGAACTGATCAGCGTCGCCCGGTTCGTGATCGACAGGATGAACGTCCACCCAGGCGCTGAATTGTCCATGGTGCTGCTGGATAGCAACTCGATGGCCGACCTGCACATGCGGTGGATGGATCTGCCGGGGCCCACCGATGTGATGAGCTTCCCGATGGACGAGCTGGAACCCGGCGGCCGTCCCGACGCGCCCATGCCGGGCCCCGCAATGCTGGGCGACATTGTGCTGTGCCCTGAGTTCGCCGCGGAACAGGCTGCCGCGGCGGGGCATTCGCTAGGGCACGAGCTGGCGCTGCTCACGATCCACGGCGTGCTGCATCTCCTTGGCTTCGACCATGCCGAGCCGGCCGAAGAGAAAGAGATGTTCGCGCTGCAGCGTCAGCTGCTCGAGGAGTGGGTGGCCGAACAGGTGACGGCTTACCAGCAGGACCGCCAGAACGAGAAAGACCGTCGGCTGCTGGACAAGTCACGGTACTTCGACCAGCCGTGAGCGGCATTGATTCGCTGCTGGGCGCAGTTGTCCTGATCGCTTTCGGCGGGCTGTTCGCCGCGATCGACGCCGCGCTCAGCACCGTGTCGATGGCCCGGATCGGGGAACTGGTGCGCGACGAACGACCCGGCGCCGTTCGTCTGGCCAGGTTGATGGCCGAGCGGCCGCGCTACATCAATCTGATTGTGCTGCTGCGTATCACCTGCGAGGCGGCCGCGACGGTATTGCTGGTTGCGTTTCTGTGGGACGACCTCGGGCCGACGTGGGGCCTAGTGGTGGCCGCGGCAGTGATGGTGGTGATCAGCTTCGTGGCGATCGGGGTGGCCCCGCGCACCCTGGGACGTCAGCACGCCTATTCGATCGCGCTCGCATCCGCCGTCCCACTACAAGCGATTTCGGTGCTGCTGACACCCATCAGCCGCCTGCTGGTGCTGTTGGGCAATGCGCTGACACCTGGCCGGGGGTTTCGTAACGGCCCGTTCGCATCGGAGATCGAGCTGCGCGAGGTCGTGGATTTGGCGCAGCAGCGGGGCGTCGTCGCCGACGACGAGCGCCGGATGATCCAGTCGGTCTTCGAGCTTGGCGACACCGCGGCCCGAGAGGTGATGGTGCCGCGCACCGAGATGGTGTGGATCGAGAGTGACAAGAACGCCGGGCAGGCCACGTCGCTCGCCGTGCGCAGCGGGCACTCCCGCGTTCCGGTGATCGGCGAGAACGTGGACGACGTCGTCGGCGTTGTATACCTCAAAGACCTTGTGCAGCAGACGTATTACTCCAGCGACGGCGGCCGGGACACCAAGGTCGCGGAGGTGATGCGACCGGCGGTATTCGTACCCGACTCTAAGCCGCTCGATGCTCTGCTGCGGGAGATGCAGCGCAACCGCAACCATATGGCGCTGCTGGTCGACGAATACGGGGCGATCGCCGGCTTGGTCACGATTGAGGACGTGCTGGAGGAGATCGTTGGCGAGATTGCCGATGAGTACGACACCGACGAAGTCGCACCGATCGAGGACTTGGGAGACAAGAACTTCAGGGTGTCCACCCGCCTTCCGATCGAGGACGTCGGCGAACTCTACGGCGTCGATTTCGAGGAGGACCTCGATGTAGACACCGTCGGTGGTTTGTTGGCGCTCGAGCTGGGCAGGGTGCCGCTGCCCGGTGCCGAGGTGGTGTCGCACGGGCTGCGGCTGCGCGCAGAGGGTGGCCACGACCATCGCGGCCGGGTGCGGATCGGTACGGTGCTCGTCAGCCCCGACCGTGAGGAGAACAGACGGTGACGGCGCTCGACGACGAGGACGCGAAGCTCGTCGTGCTGGCCAGGGCAGCGATGGCCCGCGCTGGCGCGTCCGCTGGCGCGGCCGTGCGCGATACCGACGGCCGCACGTACGCCGCTGCGCCCGTCGACTTGTCGACGCTACGCCTAACCGCGCTGCAGACGGCGGTCGCCGCAGCGGTGTCCAGCGGTACCACCGCGTTGGAGGCGGCCGTGCTGGTGAGCGGCGATGCCGACGACGCCGGCGTCGCGGCGGTGCGCGAGTTGTCGCCCGACGCGGCGGTCATCGTCACCGACCGTGGCGGAAACGTCCTTTGAGTTGTTTGCGCTCGGCGACGGACCGCCCCAATGGCTGAATTCCACTCTGGCTTCGTGTGTTTCGTCGGACGGCCGAACACCGGCAAGTCGACGTTGATGAACGCGCTGGTCGGCGCGAAGGTCGCGATCACGTCGAGCCGGCCCCAGACCACCCGCCACACGATCCGCGGCATCGTGCATCGTGACGAGTTCCAGATCGTCCTGGTCGACACTCCCGGTCTTCACCGACCCAGGACACTGCTGGGCAAGCGGCTCAACGACCTAGTGCGCGACACCTACCGTGAGGTCGACGTGATCGGGCTCTGTATCCCCGCCGACGAAGCGATAGGTCCGGGCGATCGGTGGATCTTCGAGCAGATCCGGACCCTCGCGCCGAGCACCACGCTCGTCGTCGTCGTCACCAAGATCGATAAGGTGGCCAAATCCAAGGTGGCTCAACAACTTGCCGAGGTGGCAGAGCTTGCCGGCGACGCGGCCGCTGACATCGTGCCGGTGTCGGCTGTCACCGGCGAGCAGATGGAGGTGCTCACCGGTGTGCTGGCCGGCAGGCTACCTCCGGGTCCCGCGTTCTACCCCGACGGCGAACTGACCGACGAGCCCGAGGAAGTGCTGATGGCGGAGCTGATCCGCGAGGCCGCGTTGGAAGGCCTGCGCGACGAGCTGCCGCACTCACTCGCGGTGGTGATCGACGAGGTGACGGCGCGGGCGGATCGCGACGACCTGATCGACGTCCACGCGATTCTCTACGTCGAACGCGACAGCCAGAAAGGCATCGTCATCGGCAAGGGCGGTGCGCGGTTGCGCGACGTCGGCACCGCAGGGCGCACCCAGATCGAGAAGCTGTTGGGCACAAAGGTTTATCTCGACCTGCGCGTCAAAGTGGCCAAGAACTGGCAACGCGACCCTAAACAGCTTGGCAGGCTTGGGTTTTAGCGGACGGGGTTCCCGGGGTTCCCCACCAAATGTTCGGTTGCTTGCCCGCCCACCCGTTGACTCCTTCGAGCTCCTCGGCAAGTGATATCAGCAACGGCTCGCTGTTGGCCGGGCCCATCAGCTGCACACCGATCGGTAGCCCGTCGTAGGTGAAACCGGCCGGAACGTTGATCGAGGGCCAACCGAGCACGTTCCAGGGCCACGCGATCGGACAGCACGCGATCATGGCCCGGCCCGTGCCGAACGCGCCGAGGTGGTCGAAGGCGCGCACCCGCGGTGGAGGCTGAGCCGTGGTCGGTGCGAGCACCACGTCCACGTGGTTGAAGATCCGTCGGGTGCGACGTGCGGCGATCGCCTCGCCACGGCGCGCCTGGCTCAGCGCCCGCTCCGACAACAGCCGGCCGAGACGCATATTCGAGATCGTGCGCGGATCGAGGGTGACCCCCTCGCCGACGCGGTCGGCCCAGTCCAGCAGCCCTGCGGTCGACCGGGCCATGAAGCTCGTTCCCAACCGAAGGGGGTAGGTCGGGTCACCAGCCATGATCGTGTGGCCGATCGACTCAAGCTGATCGGCGACTTTGTCCACTGCGGCGCGGATCTCGGGATGCAGGCGGGCGGGAAACGCAGTGAATGGAAGCCGCAGCGACATCGCGATCCGGCACGGACCTGGCGCGGCATGAACATGCTCGGAGAGCCGCACCGGCGGCGGCTTGTGCAGGTCGCCGTCCACGTTGCCGGACGCCACGTCGAGCAGCAGGGCGGCATCGGCGACGGTGCGTGCCAGCACGCCGTAGACCGTGATGCCGTGGAACTCCTCGGGCAACGGCCAGGTGGAGATGCGGCCGCGCTGCGGCTTGACCCCGACGAGGTGCGTCCACGCCGCGGGGATGCGGATGCTGCCAGCCCCGTCGGAGCCGATCGCGGCCGCCACCAGGCCGGCGGCCACCGCTGCGGCGCTTCCGCCCGACGAACCCCCGGGCGTGTGCTCTGGCGACCACGGATTACGGGTGTGCCCGAAGCCGGGTCCGCTGGTGAACGGCCACTGCCCGAACTCGCAGGTGTTGGTCTTGCCGACGATCACCGCACCCGCGGCCCTTAGCCGCCGCACCACTTCGGCGTCCGCGGTTGCCGGACGGACGTAACCTTCGGTGCCGAACGCGGTGGGCACCCCGGCGACATCGATGTCGTCCTGCACCGTGATCGGCACTCCCAGCAGTGCCGCGCGCTCGCCGGCGGCGCGGCGGCGGTCGGCCTCGGCGGCGTCGGCGAGCGCCTGCTTGGTGAGCACCACCCGGAACGCGTTGAGGGTCGACTGGCTGGCGTTGATTGCATACAAACTGCGGCGCACGAGCAGGTCGGACGTCGCCGCGCCGGTGGCAAGCTGATGCAGCTGACCGGCAAGAGTTGGGAACCGCTCTTCCACGGACGAGACATTAATCGGCTCACCGACGCCCGCGCGTCGGATTCAGGCGGTGGTAGTGCGGTGGTAGTGCGGTGGTAGTGCGGTGGTAGTGCGGTGGTAGTGCGGTGGTAGTAACGTGCGTCGTTCATGGGTCGAGCACGGGTCCGGGTAGGTCGGCGGATGGCGGTCACCCTGATTCTGGCCGTATTGGTTACGGCGTGCGGGCGATCGACGACCGGAGAGGCAGATCCGTACCTGTGGCTGGAGGAGTTGGACAGCCCGCGAGTGCAGGCGTGGGTCGCGGCTGAGAATGCCAAGACGCTCGCCGTGCTGGAGCGCGATCCGCGGTTCGCGGACAACTTGACGCAGGCGGTGGAGCTGGGCAATGCGCCGGATCGATTGCCGCCGCCGGCCTTGATGGGTGAGGGCGTGGTCGGCAACTTCTGGCAGGAGGCCGGGCATCGTAAGGGAATCTTCCGCGAGACGACAGTCGCCGATTACGAGTTGGCCCAGCCGCACTGGAGGACGGTGCTGGATCTGGACGCGCTCGCACAGGCCGAAGGTCGGAACTGGGTGTGGGAGGGCATGGATTGCGATCCGGCGACCCGCACGCGGTGTCTGGTGAAACTTTCAGAGGGCGGCGAGGATGCTGCGACCGTGCGCGAATTCGACCGCACTACAGGGCAATTCGTGCCCGGCGGGTTCGTGCTGGAGCGCGGCAAGCAGTATACGTCGTGGGTGGACGGCGATACGCTGCTGGTGTCGCGGGCATGGCAGCCGGGGGAGACGACGGTCTCCGGGTATCCCTACGTCGTCAAGCTGTGGACCCGCGGGCAGCCGCTGGACCAGGCCGTCGAGGTCGCCCGCGGTGATCGGCTGGACGCGCTTGCCACCGCAGGGTCACTTCTGGACAACGGCGCGGGGCGGCGGCTGAGTCTGGTCGCGCGTCGGCCGTCCTTCCACGAGGTCCAGTTCAGCCTGTTGGGCGGCGCACAGCCAGTGCGGTTGGCGTTGCCGCCCAAGGCCGATCTTGAGGGCATGGTCGGCAACCAGGTGATGGTCTCGCTGCAGCAGGACTGGACAGTGGACAAAACGGTGTTTCGTACCGGGTCGCTGGTGTCGCTGGACGCCGACGAGATGATGCGCGATCCGCTGCGGCTGCGCCCGACCGTCGTCTACGCCCCCGGCCCGCAGGAGGCGCTGCAAGCCGTGATGACCACGCGCGACCGGGTGATCGTCACATCGCTGTACGACGTCAACGGGCGCGCGAGCGTGTACACGCGCCGGCCCGACGGCATCTGGTCCGGGGAACTGGTTGCGTTGCCGGACAAAGCGACCGTCAATGCGCTGACCTCTGATGACCGTGGCGATATCGCCTATCTGTCGGTCTCCTCGATGGTTACCCCGAGCACGCTGTACCACCTGAATGCTGCCGATGGGCGCGTGGATCCGATCAAGTCGGCACCGGCGCGCTTCGATTCATCGCGCTTCGTGGTCGAGCAGATCAAGGCCACTTCACCCGACGGCACCAAGGTCCCGTACTTCATCGTGCACGCCGCCGATATCCGCTACGACGGCAGCACGCCGACGATCTTGTATGCGTACGGCGGTTTCGCGTCCTCCTCGACGCCGGGCTACGACGGCCTGCGCGGCAAGCTCTGGCTCCAGCGTGGCGGCGCGTTCGTCATCGCCAATATCCGCGGCGGGGGCGAATTCGGTCCAGCCTGGCACGAGGCAGCATTGAAAACCAAGCGGCAAAAGGCATTCGACGACTTCACTGCCGTCGCGCGAAATCTGATCAGCCGCAACATCACCTCGCCGCGCCATCTCGGCATCCAAGGCGGCTCCAACGGCGGGTTACTCATGGGCGTCGAGTTCACACAGCACCCGGAACTGTGGAACGCGGTGGATATGCAGATCCCGCTGTTGGACATGGTGCGCTACGAGCAGATCGCGGCAGGCGCTTCCTGGGTCGGCGAATACGGCTCGATGGACAACCCGGACGAGCGGGCGTTCCTCGAATCCATCTCACCCTACGGACAAGTGAAGCGCGGTGTGAAGTATCCGCAGCCGCTGATCTGGACCACCGCTAAAGACGATCGCGTCGGCCCGCAGCACGCTCGTAAGTTCGCCGCCCGGCTATCGGAGTTCGGCAGCCCCTACCTTTTCTACGAGGCCACCCAGGGCGGCCACGGATCCGGAACCGATGTCGACGAAAAGGCCCGAACGGCGGCGCTCGAGTACACCTACTTCCAGCGGCAGCTCATGTAGCCGACGGGATAGGCGCACCACGACACGGTCTGGCGGTACGCACCTGTTCTGTCAGGAGACGGTGCCAAACTGGATCAATGCGGTTGTACCGGGACCGGGCGGTGGTGCTGCGCCAGCACAAGCTCGGCGAGGCTGACCGGATCGTCACCCTGCTCACCCGTGAGCACGGGTTGGTGCGTGCGGTCGCCAAGGGCGTGCGGCGCACGCGCAGCAAGTTCGGTGCGCGGCTGGAGCCGTTCGCCCACATCGACGTGCAGCTGCACCCCGGCCGCAACCTCGACATCGTCACGCAGGTGGCCGCCATCGACGCGTTCGCCACCGATATCGTCAGCGACTATGGCCGGTACACCTGCGCGTGCGCGGTGCTGGAAACCGCTGAGCGGTTGGCCGGCGAGGAGCGGGCTCCCGTTCCAGCGTTGCACCGGCTCACCGTCGGCGCATTGCGCGCGGTGGCCGACCGGGCGCGCCCGCGCGAGCTGGTATTGGATGCATATCTGCTGCGCGCCATGGGAATCGCCGGGTGGGCGCCGGCGCTCACCGAGTGCGCCCGCTGCGCAGCGCCCGGCCCGCATCGCGCCTTCCATGTCGCGGCGGGCGGCAGCGTGTGTACGCACTGCCGGCCGGCGGGGTCGTCCACGCCGCCACAGGGGGTGCTCGATTTGATGTCCGCACTGCACGACGGGGACTGGGATTTCGCCCAGGCCGCGCCGCTGTCACATCGCAGCCAGGCCAGTGGGCTGGTGGCGGCGCACCTGCAGTGGCATCTCGAACGTCAGTTGCGGACATTGCCCCTGGTGGAACGGCGATGAGCGCTTGCGCGAAGAGCAGAGGGCTCCGATGAGCGCTTGCGCGAAGAGCAGAGGGCTCCGATGAGCGCTTGCGCGAAGAGCAGAGGGCTCCGATGAGGGAGGCACGCAAGCGTCAGCGGTTCCCGCAACTGGACCCGGTGCCCGACGACTACCCGACATTCCCCGACAAGTCCACCTGGCCGGTCCTCTTCCCGGATCTGCCGCCGGCGCCAGGCGGAGGTCCGCGCCGGCCGCCGCAGCACACGTCGAAGGCAGTGCCCCCGAGGATTTCCGACGATCAACTGCCCCACCACGTCGCGATTGTGATGGACGGCAATGGCCGCTGGGCAACCCAGCGCGGACTGCACCGCACCGAGGGTCACAAGATGGGTGAGGCGGTTCTGATCGACATCACCTGCGGCGCCATCGAGATCGGCATCAAACACCTGACCGTCTACGCATTCTCCACCGAGAACTGGAAACGCAGCGCCGAAGAGGTCCGCTTCCTGATGGGATTCAACCGCGAAGTTGTGCGGCGCCGACGCGAGGCTCTCGACATGATGG
Source organism: uncultured Actinomycetota bacterium (assembly GCA_963801365.1). Lineage (GTDB taxonomy): Bacteria > Actinomycetota > Actinomycetes > Mycobacteriales > Mycobacteriaceae > Mycobacterium. The sequence goes on from CAWDEZ010000003.1 coordinate 19,744, forward strand.
GCGTGCGGATGCGATGGGTCGGTTCGCGTCCGCGGATGTGGCGCAGCGTGATCAACGAGTTCGAGATCGCCGAGGACATGACACTGCACAACGACGTGATCACCGTCAACTACTGCGTCAACTACGGCGGCCGCACCGAAATCGTCGAAGCCACGAAGGAGATCGCCCGGCTGGCCGCCTCTGGGCAGCTCAATCCCGAGCGGATCACCGAGGCTACGGTGGCCAAACACCTGCATCGCACCGACATTCCCGATGTCGACTTGTTCATCCGGACATCGGGCGAGCAGCGGGCAAGCAATTTCATGCTGTGGCAGGCGGCGTACGCCGAATATGTGTTCCAGGACAAGCTGTGGCCGGACTACGACCGCCGGGATCTGTGGGATGCGTGCGAGGAGTACGTCAACCGCAACCGCCGGTTCGGCAGAGCCGAATAATGAGCCTGAGCGGCAGAGCGTGGTGACGCTGCAGCAGCGCCTGCGCGACGTACTTGCCGGCGTGGTGTCGATCCGCGAGGAAGGCGACGACGCGCTGACGGTACAGTACGACGGCACCTTGGCGTCGCTGCGTGTGGTCAACGTCGCCGAGGATCTGGAGTTGATCTCACTGTCGCAGATCCTTGCCTGGGATTTGCCGTTGAATCGGGATATCCGGGCCAAGATCGCCGAACATGCGCGCACCACGATGCTCGGCACAGTCACGTTGATCGAGAAGAAGCGCATCGGCGAAGTGCTGTTGCGCTACAACTTTCCCGGCACCGGACTCACCGACGACGCGCTGCGCACGCTGATCCTGATTGTGCTCAGCGCGGGTGCCGACGTGCGGCGCGCGCTCGTGGGATGACGCTCATCCCTTGTCCGCGCAGGTGGCGCATGTCCCGAAGATCTCGATCGTGTGGCTTTCTTCCGAAAAGCCGTGAGCAGCAGCCACTTCCGTGGCCCATGCCTCGACTCGTCCACCCTGAACCTCGACCGCGAAGCCGCAGAGGCGGCAGACGAGATGGTGGTGGTGGTGAGTCGAACAGCGCCGGTACACAGACTCGCCGGTGTCGGTGCGCAGCGTGTCGACGGCGCCCGCCGCCGACATCGACTGCAACGTGCGGTACACGGTGGTCAGTCCGATGCCCTCACCCTGGCGGCGGAGCGCATCATGGATCTCCTGGGCCGAGCGGAAGTCGTCGAGGGACTCCAGCAGGGCGCTGATCGCCGCACGCTGACGGGTGCTGCGCACGCCCGCACCGGTCATGTCGCGTCCTCGGCGGCGTGGTTCACCGCGGCGGTCACGATGTGCGCCAGATGCTGGTCGACCAGCCGGTAGAGCACCTCACGGCCGGATCGCTCACCCTCGACCACGCCCGCGGCTTTGAGGATTCGAAGGTGCTGGCTGACCAGCGGCTGCGGCACTCCCAGCGCGTCGACCAGCTCGTGCACGCAGCGCTGCGACTCGAGAAGTTGCAGCACGATCGCGATCCGAACCGGTGCGGCCAGCGCCCGCAGGATGTCGCCGGCGGTTTCCAGCACCCGCCGAGACGGCGCCGCCAGAGCCAAACTGGAAATGGTTTCCATTAACGTCAGATTACATGCACGATCACGCATGTCAACGGAGGCGGCGACCCGGCGTTCAGCGCCGTCGTTACTCTGGTGACCCGTGGCGTCCGTCATCGATACCGTCGTCAACCTCGCCAAGCGGCGCGGGTTGGTGTACCCGTCCGGCGAGATCTACGGCGGTACACAGTCGGCCTGGGACTATGGGCCGTTGGGCGTCGAACTCAAGGAGAACATCAAGCGGCAGTGGTGGCGCGCGGTGGTGACCGGCCGCGACGACGTCGTCGGCATCGACAGCTCGATCATCCTGCCGCGTGAGGTGTGGGTGGCGTCGGGCCACGTCGAGGTGTTCCACGATCCGCTGGTCGAGTCGCTGATCACGCACAAGCGCTACCGCGCAGACCATCTGATCGAGGCGTACGAGGCCAAGCACGGTCATCCGCCGCCGAACGGGCTGGCCGACATCCGCGACCCGGAAACCGGCGAGCCGGGCCGGTGGACCGAGCCGCGCGAGTTCAACATGATGCTCAAGACCTATCTCGGCCCGATCGAAACCGAAGAGGGCCTGCACTACCTGCGGCCCGAGACCGCGCAGGGCATCTTCGTCAACTTCGCCAACGTGGTCACCACGTCGCGGAAGAAGCCGCCGTTCGGGATCGGCCAGATCGGCAAGAGCTTCCGCAACGAGATCACGCCGGGCAACTTCATCTTCCGCACCCGCGAGTTCGAGCAGATGGAGATGGAGTTCTTCGTCGAGCCGTCGACCGCGAAGGAGTGGCACCAGTACTGGATTGACACCCGGCTGCAGTGGTACGTCGATCTCGGCATCGACGCCGAGAACCTGCGGCTGCTTCGAGCACCCGAAGGACAAGCTGTCGCACTACTCGGACCGCACGGTGGACATCGAGTACAAGTTCGGGTTCCAGGGCAATCCGTGGGGCGAGCTGGAAGGCGTCGCCAACCGCACCGACTTCGACCTGAAAACGCATTCGGAGCACTCCGGCGTCGACCTGTCCTTCTACGACCAGGGCACCGACACCCGCTACATCCCGTACGTGATCGAGCCCGCGGCCGGGCTGACCCGGTCGTTCATGGCGTTCCTGATCGACGCCTACACCGAGGACGAGGCGCCGAATGCCAAGGGCGGCATGGACAAACGCACGGTGTTGCGGCTCGATCCGCGGCTTGCGCCGGTGAAGGCCGCGGTGCTGCCGCTGTCGCGGCATGCCGATCTGTCGCCGAAGGCGCGCGACCTGGCCGCCGAGCTGCGCAAGTGCTGGAACGTCGATTTCGACGACGCGGGTGCGATCGGCCGCCGCTATCGCCGCCAGGACGAGATCGGCACGCCGTTCTGCGTCACAGTCGACTTCGACTCGCTCGACGACCACGCCGTCACGGTGCGCGAGCGCGACAAGATGACGCAGGACAGGGTCGGCATCGATGCGGTTCCCGACTACCTGGCGGCGAGGCTCCGCGGCTGCTGAACAGCCGACGGCGTGCCGAGCCATGGCGCAAATTCAGCGCTGGATCGTATCGTCACGCAAAAACATTCACCGACGTTTTGCAGAAGAAGTGGGA
>CAWDEZ010000004.1:0-33636 GCA_963801365.1 uncultured Actinomycetota bacterium
GCTTGACTTGCCCGATGTTCCTCACCACCCCCGAATTCCTGCCCCAGCACCGCGAACAGCGCAAGCAGACCCTGCAGCTCGTCACCGCCGCCGAGGCCCGTGGCCAACAACGACTCGCCGAGATGAACCGGCAGGTGCTCGCCAACCTGGACAGCATCATCACAGCCCTCCACCCCCATGCAGCCGAACCGAAGGACACCGAACATGCGCGTTAACAACAGCATTCACCTTGTCACCGCCGCCCAGCAACGCCACGAACTCACCCGAGCCAAAGCGATCGCGGCGATGCACGAGCTCGATCGGGCCGGTGCCGTGCTCACCTTCGAATCCATCGCCCGTCACGCCGGCGTCTCCCGCTCCTGGATCTACACCCAGCCCGACATCAAAGACGAGGTCCACCGATTGCGCGCACAGCATCGCGGCCCGACCGCGCCGATACCATCCCCGCAGCGCGCCAGCGACGAATCGTTGCGGCGGCGCCTCGAAATCTCGAACCGGCGCAACCACGAACTCGCCGACGAAAACCAGCGGCTACGCCGCCAACTCGCCAACGCGCTCGGTCAACTCCGCGACAACGGACAAACCCGACCCGCCGCGCGGCAATCAGTCGCCCATCGCAACTCGGTAACAATCAGCCCGTGCTGACCGACAAGCCAGCCAGTCACGCCGCCGCGTCGTAGACATCCTCCACGAAGCAAACCCCCAGGTCACACCGATTATCAGCCAAAGAACTTGAGATAACCTGGGGATTCGTCGTTCTCAGATGCACCCAATGCTCGGCCGGGTAGTCGTAGAACGCGAGCAGCTGGTCCAGATCGTCGGTGATTTTGGCGACCGCCTTGGGGAACTTCGCCCCATAGGCGGCCTCGAACGCTTTCACGGCGTCCAGAGCGTGGCGCTTGTCCTCGGCGTTCCAGATCTCGCGAGCGCCTTCTTCGCGCCGGGATGCGCCGACTTCGGCAGCGCAGCAAGAACATTCGCGATCTTATGAAACCAGCACCGCTGCTCGGCGGTGTCGGGGAACACCTCCCGCAGCGCACCCCAGAAGCCCAGCGCCCCGTCGCCGATCGCCAGCACCGGCGCGCGCATGCCGCGCCGCTTGGTATCACGCAGCAGATCCGCCCACGACTCGGTGACCTCGCGGTAGCCGTCGGTCAGCGCGATGAGCTCCTTGCGGCCGTCGGCGCGCACCCCGATCAGCACCAGCAGGCACAGCTTGGCCTCCTCCAGGCGCACGTTGACGTGGATGCCGTCGGCCCACACGTACACGTAATCGACGCCGGACAAATCCCGCTTGGCGAAGGCCTTCTGCTCGGCCTGCCAGGTCTCGGTCATCTTGGCGATCGTCGCCGCCGACAGGCCCTTGGTCGAGCCGAGGAACTGCCCCAGCGCGGGCACGAAATCCCCCGACGAGAGACCGTGCAGGTACAGCAGCGGCAGCACCGCCTCGATCTGCGGGGTTTTGCGCGCCCACGGCGGCAGGATCGCCGAGCAGAACCGTTGCCGCTCAGCGGTTTCCGGGTCGATCCGCTTGTCGTTGACGCGCGGCGCGTGTACGGCCACCGCGCCCGCGGCCGTGGTCACCTCACGCGGCTCGTGACAGCCGTTGCGCACCACCAGCCGCCGCCCGTTCTCGTCGCGGTCGTCGGCGAACCGGGCGCAGTAGGCGCCTCGGCCTGCAGCGCCTCGGCCAGCATCCGCCGTGCACCCTCCCGGACGAGTTCATCAATCAACGACGAACCCGAGGGTGCGCCAGTAGCGGAACCGTCGCGGACGGCGGAATCAGAAACTACAGTCAGCATGGGTCGTACCTTCCCGACCAGCGTTGCCACGCCGGTCTTGCTTGGAACCTTCATTCGGTCACCCGGGAAGGTACGCCCCTTCCCGAGCCGATCCACAGATTTCAAGCATTGCTCGCAAGCATCGACGAGTCGGCGAATCGAAATGCGTGGCGCTGACGCCAATCCGGGTATCCGTGCCGGGGTCCCAAAAGCCGAGTGCGAGGACTTGCCGCGCCTGTGGCGTACGACACCCAACATCGGGTAGACGCGCATCATCTGCGCCAGCGATGGCGTCGTTACCGGCTCCGTGTCCCGCCAACAGGCGGTATCAATACCAATAACGGCGGCCTGCGACAGGGCGGTCAACCTGGCCAGCACCAAAAGCACGATTCCGATGACGAGCACGATCCAGCCGATGGTGGCGATGAAGCCTGGGACGGATAGTACGCGTCGTGCAGGTCTGGGGCCGAAAGCCCTAGCACAGCAGGATTAGTCATCGTTCGCGTTGACGCCGCTGCCTCTCACCCCTCCCCGACTCTCACCGACTGGGACAGGGCGACTCTGAGGTTTGACGACAGGTTTGTGAGGTACCCACAGCCCGAGGCTCGGCCACCGAGCCGATTCCACAAAGTAGGAGCAGACACCGTGAGCGGTATGGATAAGGCGAAGAATAAGGCCGAAGATCTTGGCGGTAAGGCGAGGGAAGCGGTCGGCAAGGTCACCGGCGACCAGAGCACCCAGAACGAGGGCAAGGGCGACCAGGCGAAGTCCAATCTGAAAGACGCCGGCGAGAAAGTCAAAGACGCCTTCAAAAAGTAACTGGCTGGCACGGTCTGCCACGCACGTGCTCCCGTGGCGGCACACGACATGAGGCCCCCATCGTGTGTGCTCGTATTCATCGCCCCAGAACACCGACGGCATCTTCGCCTTCCTGGGCTGGCACTGCGGCCTGCCGTTGGGGGTGGCGATCCTGCTGGCCGCGGTGTGCGGCGGGTTGTTCACGGTGATCGCCGGCACGGTCAGGATGTACCAGCTGCGCGAGCGGCGAAAAGAACCTGGAGATGACCCGTAGCGGGGGATGCTAACGCTGCGAATCCAAGGCCGGTAGCTCGCTTACTGAGGCTGGTCTTGAGCGTGTTACTTATCCGCCTTAACACACCCGCCGTCTATCGGGAGGCGGCGATGAGCGACGCGGCACACGGATCGAGGGGATTCCTTCCAAAAAATCGTCGGTCCTGTGTCTTAATCCGAATGCGCACACAGACTCAGAAGATTCGGGCGACCGGCGTTACGCCAGGCGCTGCTGTCCTACGTGTTTCGCACGGTGATCCTTTGCGATAGCACTCAACTTGGTTGGAGCTCAGCAACTTCACCGGCTGGACTGTCGCCGCCCTACGACGAGCGGCATGTCGTGGGCGATGAGCGCGTTCGCGGCGTGGGTGGCGAGCTTGCCCAGATTGCGTCGGCTTCGGTGCCGAAGGCGTCGGGCTGGGTCCGAACAGATTCAGCGCTACTGTTCGGGTGGGTGTAGAGCTGAAACGCCAGCATGCTGTGGACCCGGCCCCAACCGCGGATTTTGGCGAAAATCCACCACGCTCACCTATCGTCGTGAGGGTGAAACGTAGCGTCGATATGCTCGAATCCCTTGGCACACTGAGCTTTTGCTTTGGCCGGTGTACGCTTTGCGGTCGGCGGGGGTCAACGACACATTGTCGGTAAAAGGTGTGAGCAATGCCCGCGGGTAGAGGTGGTCGACGCGCACGGCGTTGATCTCCGCGCACAGCACCAGGGTGACCGATGTCAGGTACAAGAACGCCAGCAGGCCCAGCACCAACGCGAAGACGCCGTTGGTCCTGCTGGCCGATCTGACTATATGCGTCACGTAGACGGCCCCGAATGATTGCAGCAGCTGCCAGATTATCGCCGCGGCCACCGCGCCCGAGGCTACCTGCGGAAGCGCAGCTCGCGCGCCGTGGCCACCCGAAAGCCGACGAGGATCGCCCCGGTGTTGATCGCCAGCGCGGCCAACACCACGCCGGCTTTTGCCGCCGGCCCCAGCGTCGCCGATTGCCGACCCAACGCAGAGATCAGCGTCGTGGCCACCAGCGCCGAGCCGAGCACGCATAACAACACCAGGCTGCGGATGCGGGAACTGATCGGATCGGAGCGCAAGTTGCGGGGCACGGCCCACACCGTGTCCATCGCATGCTGAATGGCCTGGCCGACTCCCAACCCGCCGTAGAGTGCACCGGCGATCCCCACGACGATTCCGACCGTCCCGCCCCTGAGGCGGCGTGGTTGATCGAGTTGGTCGCCGATGACCGGGAACTGGCTAAGCGCCGAGTGCACCACCTGCTCTTGCAGGCTGGGGTCCCCGGCCAGGACCACCCCAAGCACAGTGGTCAGCAGCAGCAGAATCGGGAACAGCGACACGAACGCGTAGTAGGTGATCAGAGCGACAGATAGCCGCCCTTGTCGTCGCCGTATTTATAGATCACCGCGATGACAAAACCGGCGACGGGTCTTCGCCGCTGCAGCCGATCCAGCCAGCCGACCATGACGAACTCCACTCAAGACGGTGCGGCCATCCCGCACGACGCAGGTCATACCCGCTTTCGTGGTCGGCCACCCGGCGGCGGGCAGGCGGGAATCACCCGTTCCGGCCGCCGGATTGTGCCGCGGCGGTGTACTCGCGCGTCTTGTGTGCCTTGGTCATGGTCGCTCCCGCTTGGCGGGATGTCGGCGCACACGTTGCACCGCATCATCTTCAATGCGCGGAGCAGGATGTCCGTTCCTGGCCGCATCCCCGCCAGCTTCCCGCCAATACACGCCTAGCCCGCGGGATCTGGATCGGTTTTTTCGGCGATCATCGCTAACCGCCACGTGCACTCGCGGTTTCGCGGCGCCACCCCCGTCAGCTGCACGCTGTCGGGTACCCAGCGTAGCGGCGCCGACACGGCGATCTCGGTCATCGCGACGCGGCATCCGCCGGGAATGTCGCAGAGCTGCAACGTGATCCGCGCCTCGACCGCTGGCCTGATCCTCGCCCGCAGCACTAGCTCCTCACCGGTGATGCAGCTCTCGACGACGGTCTCATCGTCGATCACCGCTGGCCAGATTCCGATGGAATGCAGGATTCGCGCACCGGGCGCAGGCCAGTCGGAACTGACAGCGCGGATTCGGCTGGTCCCGACGACCCATCCTGAGTAGGTCCATCCGTCGGAACACATCCCACACTCGCTGCCGCGTGGCAGCGACATCCCGAGTCACCGTCATCCTGTGTGTCCTACTTACTTTCAGAGTTGTCTTCCGCGAGCGTTGATGCAACGACGGTCAGCTGGCGGGCGGGACGGCCGATGCCATGACGTTGGCTGCCCGGTCCCAGGCCCGATGCAGGCCCAGCGCCGCCGCCAAACTTGCGGTGAACGCCTTATCGACTTCCTCGGCGATTTCGACGCCCGGATCCTTCGTGGAGATGCGCGCGGCCTTGAGTACGGCGACGCCGTCGCCCCATGCGGCGATCGGCTTGCAGTGCCGGAACGCTTCTTGGAGCAACACGACGAGCTTGATGTCGCCGGTCGGCGTGGTCCCATCGGCCACGACGAGCGCGTCGAACTCGATCGACCGCGCCGTGGCCAGCGTCCGGTCGACAGTGACCGCGCGGCGCCCCGCCTTCAGAACCCCACCGACCGGCGCGATCACCAATGCGGTAACACCAAGTGCCGCTGTGGCTTTCACCAACTTAGAAACGCCGCCGAGGTCGGAGCCCGCATCGGCAATAATTCCGACCTTGCGTCCGTCGATCGGGCCTGGCTCGGTCAGCATCTGCACCAACGCCGGCGAGACGATGACGCCTTGGGCGGGTTTGCCTTTCGGAGCGGACAGACCGAGACCGGCAGCCACCTGCTCGCACAGGTCGGTGTCGACGTTGGCCAGTACCTGAAGTTCGCGTTCCTTGATGGACTGCTCATAAACCTTGCCCAACTCAAAGGTGAAGGCTTCGACGACGTGGGTTTGTTCGATCGGACTCAGGCTGCGATAAAACATGGTCGCCTGCGAGAAGTGATCGTCAAACGAGGAAGGCTGCGCGCGCACCGCCGTTCCTTCGATCACCCGCGACGTTTGCACGTAACCGCCGTGTGTCTCATCGGCGAGTGGCGGCTCGTCTCCATCGATGCTGTTGGGGTGATAGGGAGCGACGCCGGTGTGGATTGCGGTTTGATGCATGCCGTCGCGGAGCATGTCGTTGACCGGGCAGTGTGGCCGATTGATGGGTAGCTGAGCGAAATTGGGCCCGCCGAGGCGGGTGATCTGGGTATCGAGATAGGAGAACAGCCGGGCTTGCATGAGGGGGTCGTTGGTGGGTTCGATGCCCCGCACGAGATTGCCGGTGTGGAAGGCCACCTGCTCGGTTTCGGCAAAGTAGTTGGTGGGGTTGCGGTTCAGCGTCAACTTTCCGATCAACTGCACCGGAGCGAGTTCTTCGGGCACGAGTTTGGTCGGGTCGAGCAGGTCGATGCCTTCAAAGGTGTCGGTGCCGTCGTCGGGCATCACCTGGATGCCGAACTCGTATTCGAGGAAGGCGCCGGCCTGGATCCCGTCGGCCATGTCGCGGCGGTGAAAGTCCGGGTCGCAGCCGGCGGCGATCTGCGCTTCTTCCCACACCAGGGAGTGCACACCGGCGACGGGTTTCCAGTGGAATTTGACCAGGCTTGTCTCACCGGAGGCATTGACGAGCCGGAAGGTATGCACTCCGAATCCCTCCATGGTCCGAAACGAGCGGGGGATACCGCGGTCGCTCATGTTCCACATTGGCGTGCCTCCACTTTTCCGGTGGCGTGATGCGTCGCCTCGGTGTGCAGCGACACGAAGTCCCAGAACGTGTCGTGGGCGGACTGCGCCTGCGGGATCTCCCGATCCGGTTGCGGCTTGGCGGCGTGGATGATGTCGGGGAACTTGATGCCGTCCTGAATGAAGAAGACCGGCATGTTGTTTCCCACGAGGTCGAAGGTGCCCTCGTCGGTGTAGAACTTCACCGCGAACCCGCGGGTGTCGCGGGCCGTGTCGGCGGACCCTCGGGAGCCGAGGACGGTCGAGAAACGGGTGAATGCCTCGGTTTTCGTGCCTTTCTTGCCGAGGAACGCGGCCTTGGTGACCGGCGCCGCGGTGCCGTAGGACTCGAACACACCATGCGCGGCGGCACCGCGGGCGTGCACCACGCGTTCCGGGATGCGCTCGTGATCGAAGTGGGTGATCTTCTCCCGCAGGTGGAAGTCCTCCAGCAGTGTCGGGCCGCGAGCGCCTGCCTTCAGCGAGTGGTCGGTGTCCGGCAGCCGTAGACCCTGGGCCGTGGTCAGAAAGTCACCGGACCGGGCACGTGGATCAGCGGTGTGGCTGTGGCCGTTCGTGACGCCGGTCGGACCGGCTGGTCTGGGAGCGCTCTGGTCGGGTTTGCGCGGAGTGGGCACGTGAAATCTCCTGGGAGTCGGCGGGGGTGCAGTGCACGGTTTGATCCGCCGTCCGCGCTGCCTCAGTCGACCGGATACCCCAATCCCGAGAGACGCAAGCGGACGAATGGCTTCAAAGAAAGGCCGTCGGGAGTCCAGCGGCGCCCGCTATCTCGAGGCTCTCGCCGGCTACGCGACTAGCCCGAGTTTCCTGGGTATGTTGATCTTGTTGCGTGTATGTGCAGGTCATCGATGCTTTTCGGGTTGGCTCGGTGTATTACCTAACTGTGGTGGTCCCCAGCGGTCGAGACCGAAGATCTGGTAGAGGCGTTGCTGGGTGGGGTCGCGATCGGTGAGGATGCGGCGGGCCTTGGGGCGGCCGCGGTCGCCGGGGTAGAGCAGTACGGTTTCCTGGATGCCTGCCAGCGCGTCGAGCAATGCGGGCACGGACAGGTCGAGGTGGTGCCGGTGGGCGTGGCGCCGCATCAGGAGCGCCACGGTGAGGGCGAGGACGCAGTAGAAGGTGTGCACGCGGATCTTCTGCTCGGTCCAATGGTGCATGGGGCTGAACGAGACGACGTGGGGGTCTTTGAGTTGGCGGAATCCGAACTCGGCGTCGGATTGGGATCGGTAGCCGGCGACGACCTCGGCGGTGCTCCAGTCGTGCCGGTCGGTGATCAGGATGCGTTTGCCGAAGATGCGGTCTTCCAGTGCGGCGCGGGCGGATTCGTCGGCATGCCAGGACAGCCGCATGCCGGTCGGGGTATCACCGGTGATGGTGGTGGTCAGCACGTCACGGACCCATCGGTGGTCGGTGATCTTGGCGACTGCGGCCTCGAGTTGGCCACGGTTGCGGCGGCCGCGGCCACCGGCGAGGGCCTCAGCGATCGTGGTCAGCTTGGCTTCGGCTTTGGCCAGGGTCTGATCCAACCCGCGGGCCTGGCCGGCATGCAACTCGGCCGAATGGGTGAGTACCCCGCGGTGATCGAGCCCGAGCGCGGTCACCGCGACCTCGTGTGCGGTCACGCCGTCGAACCCGGCGACCGGCCGGTACGCCGATCGTGGAATGGCCAGCAGGCCGGGGTGATCCGAGGGTGGCAACGACCCCACGTAGTGCAGCCGCGCGTCGGTGAGGGTGGTGAAGTTCGGTTCGCTGTTCTGCCCGGCGTCGAAAGCGACGGTCAGCTCGCCGGCATCGGCGCCCAGCGCGCGGTGCCGGGCGGCGAGTTCGCCGATCATCGCGGCGAACTGGGTCACATCCGGCTTGTTGCCCGGGTAGGTGCGGCTGAGCAGCGGGATGCCGCCGTCGCGGGTAACGACCAGACCGAGGCCGACCAGCCGTAGGTCCGAGCGTTTCTGTTTCGCCTTGCCCCGCTGCGCGATCGGCGCCTTGCCGTTGGTCGAGTCGATGTAGGTGGCGAAGTTGGTCATGTCCAGCGCCATCGATGAGGTGTCGACCCCGTACTCGGTGATCACCCGCGCGGCGACACGCGCCTCGATCTCGTCGAGCCGGTCCACGTCGACGGCGTCCATCGCGTCCCAGAACCGGCGATGATCCACCGCGCTGACCGGCAGCTTGACCAGCCGATCCCCGGCGGTGCGTTTCCACCAGTCGACGAAGGCCAGTTTCGACCGCGGCGCCACCACCCGGTTCACGGCGGCCAACGCGAGGTAGGTGCCGACCGACGCGCCTGCATCCGATCGCCGCGCCCCGAGTACCTCGTCGACGATGCTGACCACCCCGAGCCGGTCGATCACCGACCACGCCGCGGCGAGGTCACCGAACCCCAGATGCCTTGTCCGCGAAGGCATCACCGTGGTGCCGTCGACTGCTCGCTCGATCTCGGCAGCGGTACCCAGATACCGCTGCTCCACGATCCGCGGGCGCCCGCCCACCCGCGCCGAGGTCGCCAGGTAGTAGTACATCTTCCCGCCGATCTTCTTGCTGATCACGGACGCCACCCATTTAGGTAATACGCCTTCTGGACAGAAGTCAACCACCCGCGCGGCATGTCGCCGCAGGTCAGCCCTATCGACCGAACCGGTCAAACCTCAAGATCGAAATAGCCCGGAAACTCGGGCTGCATGAACCAATTTTCCCAGCTCAGGCCCATATTCTGGGGAGGCACGCGGATTGTTCAGCGCCCTCCTAGGCACGCCATCGGATGTCGATCAGCCACCCCGGCAACAGGGACACCCCGGGCGCGCTGTGCCGCGTCGGGTCGAACGCGACATCCTGCGACGGATCGTCGGTGGGGATGACCTGTCGAGGGTCAGCTGCGCCAACGCCCGAAGGTCGCCGGTGCCGTTGGCCTGTTCGAGATCGAAATCCAGGCTGCCGTGGCCGACTCGGTCAGTGATGGTGTCCAACGGCAACCCCGGTGCGTCGATCTCAGACGCCAAACGTGCCCGCAACCCACAACACCCCGCCCTCGACGAGTAACTCGTTGTTATCCGGGCCGACAAACTCACTTCGTGAAATTGCTTCTATCACAGATGAGTGGACCTCGTCGGGGCGACCAACAGCGAGTCATCCAGCATCTCGAGATGTGGCGCCCACATCAACATCAACGGCGGCAAGACCCGGCTTGAGCGTTGGCCGGCGCTACTCGTGGGCGGTGTCGACCACGCGCTGGGCGACGTCCACCAGCTTGGTGTTGCTGGTTTGCGACAGCTCACGCAACAGGTCGAAGGCGCGGACCGCGTCGACCTTGAAGCGCTCCATAATGATTCCCTTGGCCTGACCGATCACATCACGAGTCGCAAGCGCCGACACCAGTTGTTCGCCTTGTCGGCTGGCCAGGATCGCTGCGGCGGCGTGCGCGGCGAGCACTGAACCGCTGGCCTCGGCGTGAGAGTCGAACACGCTCGGCTCGAACGCGAACAAATTCAACGCGCCAGCTGTGTCCGTGCTGGTGTACAGCTTGAACGACAACGCGCTGCGGACGCCCTTCTCGGCCACCTCGTGCGAGAACCGCGGCCACCGCTGTTCCACCCGGAAGTCTTCGGTGCGAACGATCAGCTCGTCAACCGCGGCTGCCACACACGGCCCCTCGCCGAACCCAACCTGCAACCTGTCTAACTCTTGCACGAGCTCCGAGGTGCCGGCATGGGTTTCGAATCTGCCGCCCTTGGCGATCAACAGCACGCCTGCAGCGTCGACCCCAGGAATGATTTCGAGCGCGGCCTGGGTGACGCCGGACAGCACCTCCTCGAGGCTGCTCGGTGCGGCGACTTGGCGAGCCAGCTGCGCCATCCTGGCGGCGAGCTGTCGTTGGGCTTCATCGGTCACAAGTGTCCAGTCTTGTCCATCACCGATTTACGCGCGCGAAAACGCGCCGATCCCGGAGCACTCCGGCGCTGGCAGAGATGCGCTGATACCGCTCATCTTGACCGCCTGCTGATCCAGGATTCGCACAGCTACGCCCGCCGCTCAACCAAGTAGGCGTGGAAGATTTCACCCCGTGCGACATCGGCGTTCCGCTCTACGGACAACGTAGTCACTCGCCCCCCGCTAATCACGCAGGTGTTTGATCCTTGTCGGATGGGTACATGTAGAGAGGGTTCAGCAGGTTGGTACCCAAGACGGTGGTATCAATTTCCCAGTCCGGGCAGGTTTTAATCTTCATCTTTAGATGCCCCGAGCTCCGCTCGACGCCTGGATCTATCACGAAAGGCCCAATACGGGCCGTCTTTCCAAGTATGGCCGCTACCTCTTCTGATGAAGCGCGTAGCGCAACCCAATCATGCGGTCGACATACTTCGACCGCATCAGAAGGAGTATTAGATGACCACCACCAACAATCCCGCTGTAGTGCGTAACGCCGACGCGCCGAACGTCCATGGCGCCGCTATGGATGCACCGCGCACCCGGGTGACCGCCCGGCGCGGCGACGAGACGAAGGCTTTCTACAAAACGACCGAATTCATCGTCTTCATCGCCATGACCCTCGGGGTTCTACTTGCCTCGTATTTGGTTCAGGCCACCGACGGGCGCGACGACTACTTCCAGGCCGATAAGGCGTGGCTGTACGTCGTAATTCTTAGCGTCGGCTACATGGTCAGCCGCGGGCTGGCCAAGGCCGGCAGCCGCCACCACGACGACGCCTGATCAAACTGCCGGGGGGAGGCCCAGACCGCGTCGCGCGTCTGGCCTCCCAGACAGCTCTGCTCACGATTCGACGAACAGAAGCAAACCAACGACGTTGCTATATGGGCACCACACGCGCGGTTAAGGACCGAATGATGTTGTGGCTCTTAGCTACCCTCTCTGTATTAGCCATCTCGCGGGGAATCGCGCACGGCTCAAAACCGTCAGTCAACCGATTAATTGCACTGGGATTGACGGGACTGCTGAGATCGTTGCCCGCACCCGCTCACGCGTTGGCACCGTCGCCGAAGCCGCGGTCGACTCCTTGACCGCCCGGCGCACTCCTTCAAGCCGAGCAGATCGCCACCCGAAAAGGCGCACGTAGCACCGAGACCGCTTTGCACCGTACCCGCGTCCTCGCCGGCGGCCTGACCGGAGATGAACTAGCCGTCGACAATTACGACGACCTCACCGTCGGCGAAGTCGCATCTGCGGTGCAGCAACTTACAGACACCGCCGCTCTGACCGCCCTGCTGCGCTACGAACAAAACAACAAGGACCGCGCGGGAGCGGTCACCGTCATCGAAAACCGGCTGTCCGCACTCGTTGAACAGAACATCAGCCGAAACTGACGGATCACGAAGGCCCGGCTGATTCCCCGGATCGGGGTGCGGCCGGGCCGCGTCGCTCAACACCACGTCGAAATGCCCCGCACGGCAGATCGGGCCCACCATGCGAGCCGCTTGCGGCGACCCCCCACCCGGTCCGCTGGTGATCGACACCGATGGCCTCGACTTCATGGGTTGCTGCGCGTTCACCGCGCTGGCGGAGGAGACAGATCGCGGCGCCGCCACGGCATCAGGATGTGCGTGGTGAGTTGCAAGCCCAGTGGGCCGAATCATCAGCGCCGGCGGACTAGGTTGCGGCTACCCGTCTACGCGGACGCCGCGGACACTGCACTTTCTGCGGCCGATGCCGGGACATGAGTGCCTAGCGGTTAATTCGATCGCGGCAGTAGCCAGCTACCGATGCTGGCGCTTTGGCTTAATTGATGGCAGCTGGCGCGTTCTCTGACCGCTAGCCTCGATTTTGCATGCCGGTAGGTGTTGGTTGCGGCTTGGCTGCGGATTGGCCTGTGTGGTCGGTCTTTTCGGGATGTGACGTGTTTGGATCGTCCCGTGTCGCCGGGTTGGGCGGGCTTCCCGGTGCCGTGCTTTCGTGGTCGTTGGGGCAGGTGGGTCGGCGGCTCAGGGGAAGGCGGCGCGGATGCGGTGCCAGGCGGTTGTGATCGCTGCGGCCCACCGCCAGGTGGCGTCGATGCGTAGCCGGAGTTGGCGGGCGCCGCGGGTGATGCGGGCGGCGGTGTGCAGCACCCGGTAGCGGAAGGCGGCGATTTCGCAGCGGGCGATCTCGGAGTGGCTGGTGAATCCGATGAGTTTGGTCCAGGCGACGAGATCGGTTGCGGCCATGATGATTTCGAGCCAGGCCGCGTTGGCGTGGAAGTCGTGGCAGGGCAGGTTGGCCAGTCCGGTGGCCTTGGCTTCGCGGATGCGGTCCTCGACGCGGGCGTGTTGAGGGTGGCGCAGCTCGAGGCCGGCCAGCTGCCCAGCGATCAAACCGGGGGCGGTGTCGGTGATGAACGCGGTGACCCGCATGCCGTCGGCGTCGGTGAACCGCAGCTGCGCACCGGGGTGGGGGCGTTCCTTGCGCAGGATCAGCCGGGTGCCGGCAGGCCACGCCGACATGTCGACCAGGTCGGTGGCCTCGGCCACCCACGCCCCGTCGCGGATCTCACCGTCCGACTCGATCGCCGGGTACCAGGCCTGACCGCGGTTGAGGGTGTCGGCCGCGTCTTGCACCCGGGTGTCGACCGGGTGGCCCAACGAGAACCCGACCCGGTGAGCTCGACACGCCGTGGCGAACGCGTGGGTGGCCCCAGCGGCGTCGGACCGCACCAGCATCTTCGGCGCCCCGGGATCCCGGCCCGGACACCAGCCCGGCGGCAGCGACGCCAACGCCTGCTCCAGGACCGTGACGTGGTCGGCCGCGGTATTGCTGCCCGCGTTGCCGGCCCGCAGCAGCCCGGCCAGCGCCTCGCCCCCGGCGATCTCCCGGCGATCCAAAAACGCCGGCAACGGGTGATGCCCGAAGGTCTTCTTCCAGGTCGGCGCCGCGTTCTGCTTGTTGTCGGAGGCGTCGATGGTCAATGTGGCGTCGATGTCGATATGCAGCCACCCGCCACGCTTGGGGGCCGCCCCGGCGGCCCACCGGCCGCCGCGCGGGCAGCGCGCACCCGCGGCAGATGGATCGCATCAATACGCTGATCAACCAGCCGCCACATCGTGGTCGTCGACGCCTTCGCCCCAAAGGCATGCTCGCGGTCCCCGCACCGCTGCCCGACCCCGTCGATACAGTCCGCGCCGTCGGCCACCGCTGCCGCCAGATCCGCGAACACCGCACCCGGCGCATACACCCACGGGCCCTGGTACGTGTCGGCCAACGCGGCGGTCACCTGCGCCGACAACCCGGTCAAGTCGGCCAGTTCACGCAACAGGCCCATACCCGCATGCGAAACCACGCCCCGACCGTCCGCCGACACTTTCACCCGCGACGCCGCCGCGATACTCTTCACCTGCGAAGTGCCTTCCAGTCAGCATTACGGAACCTTAGACAAGTCCCATCATGCCTTGCGGGACAGGCACTTTCGCTTACCTACACACCCCCGCTACAGAGTTTCGCGAAAAATCAAGGCTAGGGGTGTGCTTCTCCCTCTCTGGCGCTGGAAGACCAGGAGATTGATCTCGAGTGGTGGCGCGGCAGGTGGCGTGGGGCGAATGACGCGAATCTGGGCGCCCAGGCCTATTGGGTGGCGACCCCGATTTTCCACCGGGGCAGACAACATCAGGCCGGCTCGCCACTTAGGCAGATTGGCGAGCACGGTTTCGCCGCGCACCACCCGGGTAGCCGCATAGACCGCTGCGAATACGCGACGGTCACTCCAGAAAATGCGGGGCACGATATGTCCAATCCTGAGCAAGCACGACAGTCCAGCGGTGAGCCCGGCTCGAGGGACATGGGATCCGATCAGCCGTCGGGCGGCCCGGTCGACCGGCCGTCTGGCTCTTATGAGGGCGATGAGAGGGTCCCCACTTACGGCGGGGAAGGCGGAGGACCATTCGGCGGGACCGGGGAGATGCCGCCGCAGGACACCAAGCCGGCTGTGCCCCCGTATGAGGGTCGAACGACAGGCACCCACCGTCGCGGTGATGCTAGTGAAAGCGTCAAGGGTGGGGTGAAAGTTGGTGGCGCCGGAGGGTCCGTCGAGGATGCCGAGTACAAGTCACCGGCCCCCGACTCGACACCGGGTGGTGCCACAGCATCGCCGGCGGATGAACAGCCCGCCGCAGAGGCGCCAGAAACTGATCTCGAACCCGACGTAACCGGGCCCAGTCATACCGGCGGCACCAGGCGAGCAGAAGACAAACCCTGACCGACGATGGATCGGCCCGCCACCCAACCAGGATGACGGGCCGACGACGAGCAACGGGGGCCTTGCCTATGTCTCATCGGCGATTTGATGCCGAGACTCGTGCAAACCGGGCGCGTCCGGGTCGTCGCCTTGGTGGCCAAGCTGTTCCAACAGATCACGTGATGACCAGATCAGCTGGACGACTCCGACCCGACGCGCTGTCCCGCGGCCACCACGCTCACGACCACCTGAGCAACGTGGCACCTGTCAGTTTCTTCGCGTCGGACTCGGACAGATTCACCAAGGTCGGTTGGCTTTTGCCATCTGTCCCAACGATATAGACAGTCGGGAAGTTGTGCTTGACCCGATCGGGGTCATCGTAGAAGAACGCGACCTTCGTTCCGTCCGAATTGGCCACCGGATCATGTACCGCTGCGGTGTTGGTTTTGGGCAGTAACGTCACCTCATTGCTCGCGGGGGTAATCGGGCATCCGCCGTTTTCACGGCCGGCGAGCGCGACTTTGGCTATCTGGGTGCCCGGGGCGATGGCTATCACCCGGGTGTTGGCATCTAACCAATTTCCCGTCATGTTCTCGCAACCGAATAGCAAGCTCCCATCCGAGTTGAGCGCGGCGCCGCGATCGGCAGCGCCGGGCGGCGTCACCGTCAGGTTCTGCGCATTGCTCGTCGACCCCGCCCGCACCTCGTATACCGCTGTATAGCTGGCACCTTGTGAATTCTGTTTGTAGTAGTAATTTCCGGCGCCGTCGAATCCAATCGCCGAGTATGCCGGCGGATTGCCCCCGAACGGACCCGCGGCCGCCGAGGTGGTAACCGCGGTGAACTGCCCGCTGGAATCTATCCACCCCGCCGCTGATTGCCCATTGGCCATCGAGGTGACCGCAAATTTGGTGAGGTCAGGCGAAGCGGCCAACGCCTCGAAGGACGAGCCTTGCACTGTTCCACTAGTCGGGATGGTGAACGTAACGGCCTCGGAGTACTGCCCGGAGTTGGGATCGATGAAACCGTAGATTCGCCTGTTACCAACCGAACTCAACGTCAAGATGCCCGACGTCACCTTGCCCGGCGACGGTGCGACACTTGCCGATGCGTTGGGCGTCGACGTCTGATCTGCCCCAGCGCTGCCCGGCGCGGCCTGATGTGACGCCGGTGCCTGCTCTGACGGGCTGCTGGACGGTCCCGACGATGAGCATCCACCCGCCAACACAATCACCGGCACTGAAACAACGCAGACCGCGAATCGCCAATGTGCCTTCGAACCCAACATTGCGCACTCCCGTCGAACAGCCACGCGGACGGCTCAGCAAACCTGGACGATGAGCCTTGTGGCTCTCTCGTCAGCCCCTGGCCGTGCCAATCCGAGCAAATGTTAACTCGCAACATGCGTAGCGCGACAGAGCACAATTCACACGGATGATCCACCACGTCGCAACACAGCCATGGCAACTACTCTCTGCACTTTGTCATCCCTGAAGGTGCGGGGCCTGTCAACTTGTTCTCGAGTTGTTCTCGAGCAGCGGTTTTGTTGGCTTTCGGCCTCCGTGTAGGCGGCATCGGGTGAGGACCGGGGTCAAGACGCAGCGCCCGCAGCGTAGCGAGGACGAACGGTCTTGATGATGCCGGGCCGAGGCCGATGCACACTTGGGCGGATGGGCGGAAGATCAGCGGCGCGGGTGTGTGTGTGGTTGTGAGTCTTCTCCATGCAGTGATGGTGCAGATACGTTGGGGCAGGGCCGGATTGGTCCGGCTGCCGGTCATCCCTTCGCCCAGCTGTTGTGGGCATGGAGCGGTGCGGTGGCAACACGCGGGGTCAATCAAGGGGGCGACCACGCCGATTGGGGGTCAGACAAAAAAGCGGCCGCGCACGTGTTGCGTCCGGAGTGCTCACGCTGCGGTGGTGCGGTCAAGCGCGCGGATGTGGCCATCGCGCAGCCCGTAGTAGACCAGCGTGAGTAGTTTGCGGGCCGCGGCAACCTTGGCGATATTTTTGCCGCGGCGAGCTTCGATACGGTCTTTATCCGCCGCGATCTTGACCGTGCTGTGGTGACGCTGCACCGCCTCGATTGCGGCCCACCGGACCAGTTTCGAACCCTGTTTGGTGATGTGTCCGCGGTGCACGACGGTGTCGGACTCGCGGTGGCGCGGGGTCAACCCGGCCCATGAGCACAGCTGGGCGGGCCCAGTGAAGCGGTGCACCTCCCCGATCTCGGCGACGAATACCGCCGCCAGCGTCGGCCCGATACCGGGTACTTGCTGGATCGCTTGATAGCCGCGGTGGCTGTCGAGTCGTTTGGCGATCAACCCGACGAACCGCGCTTCGTGGTCATCGAGGACGTCGATGAGTTCCAGCAAGGAGCGGACCCGCTCAGCGTAGGCGCTGCCCAGGGGCACCTTCGCCAGCCGTTGGCGGCCGCCGACGCCGAACAGATCCGAGACCGCGATCAATACGCCGGCCTTGGCCAACACGGCATGGACCTGGGCTTTGAGTCCGGATCGGATCGCTACGACTTTGGCGCGGTAGCGCACCAACTCCCGCAGCTCACGAGTCGCCGGCGGCGCAATCCAGGCCTCGGGCAGTCGGTCCATCCGCAGCAGATCAGCCAGGTCACCGGCGTCGCGTACATCGTTTTTCACCCGCCGATAACGAAACCCCTTGACTCCCAATGGATGCGCCAAATGCACCCGCGCTCCGCAGGCTTGCAACACGTCGACCGCCCAATACCAACCGTAAGTGGCTTCCAGCACCACCTCGGGGGCCTCGCCGGCCCGCTCAAGCTCCAGCTGCAACGTGACCGGATCGTTGACGATCCGCACCACAGACAGCTGCTCACCAGACTCGGACTGACGCACGATCACCGACCGCTGCCGATGCAAATCGATTCCGACGAACTGCCTACCGTCGGCATACTCGTCCATAAGGGGCCTCCCTTTGGTTCGTGGAAAGTGAACACCCCCAGCATTCGCCGGGAACGTCACGAGGAGCGGAGGCCCCGCCCCTTCATCGCATCAAGGGATCACAGTGGCGAGTCCCCGTTACTGAGTCCACCTGGTTTTAGAGTCGGGTTGGTGTGTTCGGATTCAGTTAATGCTGCAGGCCACCGGGTGTGGGTGCACCTGCCGGCAGCGTACTCAGCGGGCGTGCGGTAGCCCAATGCTGAGTGGCGGTGTCGGTGGTTGTGCTCATGTTTGAAGTTGCCTATGACCACGCGGGCCTCGAGCAGACTGTTCCAGTGGTTGCGGTTGATGTACTCCTTGCGCAGTCGGTTGTTTGACCGATTCGATGTAGCCGTTGTCCACGGACAGCCCGGCGGGATGTAGACCATGCCGGTCTTATCAGCGCAGAACCGTTGCAGCGCTTGGGAAACCAACTCCGGGGCATTGTCCACCGCAGCACCTTCGGCGGCCCACCCGCAGCGGCAAACGCCTTCTCCAGCTCGAACACCAGCCGCTCGGCGGTGATCGAGCGCTGGACAATGTTCAGCAGTGCCAGGTGGGTGTGTTCGTCGATCATCGGCCCGATCTTGATCGCCTTGACGTCGAAGGTGGAGTCGAACTGAAATCGATCGCCCACACCAGGTCAGCGCCGGTGGTGCTCGGCGCCTGTTGGGCCGGCTGAGGAGGGCCCTCTGACTTGGGTGGCAAATCCGAATTCGAACGGGGTAGGTTTACACGCCCGGCATGCCTGACGTGCAGGCAGATTTTCGCGAATCCGTACTACGGCTGGCCAGGAGCACGCCAAACTGCCCTCGACGGTGCGTTGGCGTTGGCGGACCAAGTGAATCGGATGGGCCAACTTGCGTGCACGGCGGGGCGCTCATAGCGACATGACCAGTCACGCCATGTCCCGTCACTGCCGAGGACATGGACTAGTTCCGACATGACCAAAAGGAAAGAAATCAGGGTGAAAAAGATCGCACTGGCAGGACCCGGAATCATTGTGCAGCAGTGGCTTTTGCACCATTAGCAATCGCTGATCCCACCCTGGGGCACTTCGTAAACGTGCAAACCTTGTCACCACCGATGCGCTGTGAGGTCGGCTCAGATGACAGTGACGGAGGTGGTCCGAATGTCGTTTGCCAGACGGCCGGTTTCCCGCAGGCTCCAATGAACCCCGTACCCTATTCAGGGTGGCAGGGAGATCCATCGGTACTGCATCAAAATCAGGCCATAGTCACCATGTCAGGCCAATTCGACTGGCGGACCGCCAATCTCGGCATAGCTCTCCCCGGGCAGACCGACATCACCCTCGTGGATGAGCAGATGTACCACTTTCAAGGCTGGACGATGTGCCGATCAGCGACGGCACCACCTTCACCAACGACGCGACAGGTCACGGCATGGTCATTGGCAGCGACTACAACGTCAAGCCGTTCTGAATCACAGTTGGGCACGAAAGAGCAAGGCCGCCCCAGTGGGACTGCGAATCGTCGCAATGGTTTTCGCGCAAGTAGCCAGCGGCGCGGTACCCGAGCCGGCCCCTTTCGTCGGGAGCTGACAAAAGCACCACGAGGCTAGTGATCGAGAGCACCGGCACCGGTGTTGATACGTATCCGGATTTCACGCTGTGTCCGAGCTGTTCCTTCGGCAATGCCCCGACAGGCACCCTGACCTTCACGTTGAGATAGGTCTCGAACGGCTTGGCCAGCGGAAGCATCACCGCCAGCTCAGATGCACAGACTCACGCACTAGGTGACCCGGTGACCACCTCGCTCGGCGCTGGCTTGGGGGGTGAGCTCCTTCAGCTCACCATCGGTGGCGTAGAGCAACCTCCACAACGTGTCGGTGATGCCGGCCGCATCGTGGATACGGTGCGCTGTCTAGACCTGATCGGCTATCTACGGATCGATCTTCCGGTGGCTCAGGCCTGCCCTGATCTCGTCTGCGTCGAACGAAGCATGCTCCTCGGGTTGGGTAGCGCGGATTTCACATTGCGGCTGCGGACGCGTCAAAAGCACGACCACGGCGAGCATCACCGCAATTGCAAGGGTGCGAAAGAGCTCATGGGGAAAGAGCAGTGTTTTCCAGCCTTGCATGCTCGTAATGACCGCTAAGCCGATCAGCGTTGCGTCGAAGGTTGCGCGCAGTCGCAGGGCTGCGAACGCCCCAACGACGATTATGAGCGCCGTCGCCACGAGAACCGGTGGTGTCACCGTGCCGATCTCAGACTGCGCAAAGTCACTGTTTGCCATGGAATGTGCCATCGCGAAGGTCCGATGCCATCCCACGAAGGGCGCTCCAAAGTTGTCTGCCTCGTAGGTCCAGGGCCAGGCCTGCAGGCGCGCGTGAACGTACATGTACCAGACTGCGAGTGCGCCCAGCCCAGAAAGGATGGCGCCAAGCTTCGCGGCCGAATGATCAGGGCGTGAGCGAAAACGCTTGATCTGAGCGACTTCCCATACCAACAGCCCGATCGGCACCGCGATGTATTGCTCTTTGTCGAGGCACGTCACCATGAGCAATAATGTCGCGGCGACGAATCGTTGCTGCAGCCACGCCAGGAATGTCATGGTGATCAAAGCAGCGCCCAGCGTTTCCGTCGTGTCGACCGTGCTCGCATAGAGCAGTCCCGGGCTGAACGCCACCACAAGTCCGACCCAGGCCGACTTGTCGTAATGCACCGCGAGCCGGCTAATTCCCCAGCCGGCCAACGCCAGACCGATGAGGCTGAGGACGAGCAACGCCACAGGCACCGCGCGGGCCTGACCGAAGCTGAGCAGGCCCGCCAGCCATCCGTGGAGCGGGTGGCCGTACCGGTAGGTGGCCTGGTCAATGAGCGTGTGCTCTCGCCCACGCAGTAGCGGGTCGCGGGCAATCGCATAGTAGTACGTTCCGTCGTAGTGTTGCGCCGGACTCACAAAGTGAAAACCTGGGTCGGCTGCGTGAGCGAGAGGCGCGATCGGATCATCCGTTGCGATCCCTACCAATGCGGTCACGTTGAAATGCCAGTTCTGCACCACCATGATGCTCAACGCACCACCGGAGGCCGCCGCGAATACGCACACCGCACCCTTCGCGCGGTCAGACAAAGAAGCGCCCGCTCTGAAGCAAACGCTCACACCGGCGTTGCTGCCATATTGTCGCTAACTAAGCGGGGATGACACGTTGGTTGTGCGTTCATGTCGGATGGGTCGAGTAGATCGTCACCGCTGTGGACGAAACCATGAATCGGTACACGTACTTGAGCCGTGTAGTCATATTCACGCTCGATATAACTGATCCCCTCCGCGCTGATGGTTCCATACCGGCCTGCACCGACGACAACGTAATAATCGCTCTCATCGATGACTCGCCGAATGAGTGTCCATTGGTCGTCGTTCGCTGCGGGGAACAACTCCATGCCGGCAGGGAAGTGGTCCAGACCCAAGATCGCCTGAATTACGGCAGCACGTTCCTCCGTGAGGTCGCTGTACGTCGAGCTCACGAAGACCTGGTAGTGCTTGTCCATCGGATGATCGTCTCATCACGGACCGACGCTTTTTCCTGTGATGCCTTCGGCGTGTCAGCGCCGCAACCCGTAGCTAACATCCCGCATCACATCTCGTCGCGGCGTGAACGCGGCGTCTGAGGGCGTTTCTAGGGCGTACCGACCCCGTGCCAGCAACAGCCAAAAGCAAAGCTGTACAGGCGTTTTGATCTGTTTAGCTAGGCGCTTCCGCTGGTCGCGAGAAGCCCGCCGTCCGTTCTTAAAATCCGCCCAGTGTCGGTTCGAGTCCGACTGGGGGCACGGCGTTTGGGCTGGCCAGCGCGTATGCCGTGTTTCGCGAATCCACCTCCTCGTGTCGGGGCGGGACCAGGTGGGAGACCATTCTGGCGTTCATTGGGCCGGCTGATAGATCTCGTTGGCGGCTACTTGGGCGACGCCGAGTTCGGCCGCGACCGCGTCGACCGCTTGCCGCGCGATGTTGAAGTCCACCTGGCCGTCGGGGGTGAAGTACGGGCCGATGTAGCGCTCATAGTGCCGCTGCGCTTCATCACGCGTCAGCCGGTTGAGGAACGACGCGATGTAGTCGACGGCCAGGCGGGGTTGTTCGGCGATCGTCAGGAGGGCCCGCTTGTTGGCCCGCACCAACGCCTGCAACGCTGGGTTGTCCAGCGGGATATGAACAGGGTCCACGGCAACGCCCACAGTGGGGACCTGGAAGTGATCGCCGACCCAGGACAACAGTCGGAGCCCTTCCTCCTCGACGACCTGTTCGGGTGAGAGCGTGCTGCCTACGTAGGCGGCGTCGACTGAGCCGTCCCGAAGGCGTCGCAGATCCATCTGATAGTCACCCGGAGCCCGCGCCACACATTCCAGGTCACGATCGGGGTCCAGGCTGTGCTTGCGCAGGACGATCCGCGCGAAACAACCGGGGGCCGTGTGGGCGGCGTGGACCGCCAAGCGCCGCCCGCGAAGATCCGCCATGGATTTCACCTCGGCGCTGCCCAGAAACCAGAACAGCGGACGATGGGTATTGACGCTGAGCACTTTCCAACCGATGCCGTCGGTCAGCCGCGACAACAGAGCCCGGCCCAGACCGATCGTCGCGCCGCGGCGTAGACGCTCCGTTTCCCAACTGACTCCGTCGCGGATGGCGACGTGGACACCTTCATCCTCGTAATAGCCCTCCTGGTCGGCAATGTAGGCGACCAGTTCCTCGTGGATACCACGGCCGACATAGGCCAGGTCGATGGTGTGCATTGGGGAGACGGCCCTCCTTCAGATCCGGTGCGTCGCAGTCTCATTCAATCCATTGCAACCCCACCGTTGACCGGGATGTAGTGGCCGGTGGTGAAGCCAGAATCGTCGCTGGTAAAGAACGCCACCGTCCTGGCCACGTCCTCGGGCCGGACAAGCCGCCCCATCGGCGTGGCCGCACCGAGCTGATCCACCTGCTCCCGCGTCAACTGCTGGGTCACCGTCGTTCCCTCGACTGTGGCCGGTGCGACGAGGTTGGCGGTGATCCCATGCGGCGCCAGCTCGAGTGCGATGAACCGGACAAACTGGTCCAGTGCCGCCTTCGCCGTGCCCAGCGTGATCATGCCGTCGCGGGGCCGGCGGGACAACCCCGTGCTGAGATAGATCAGCCGACCGTAGCCGCGGGAAATCATGCCCGGCACAACGGCTTTCGTTATCAAGAATGCAGCACGCAGCTCGCGGTCCAGCTTGCCGCCGAGCTGTTCCCAGGTCAATCGGCAAACGAGGTGATGGCAAAAGGTATTAATGCGTTGTGCACGAGCACGTCCACCCCGCCCCACCGCTGATCGACTTCACCTACCATGGCGGTGACGTCATCGGACACTGACATCGGCCTGAATCGCCACGGCCTCGCCACCCGCGGCGGTGATAGCCGCAACCACAGCCTCTGCCTGCGAAGCACTGGCGCGATGATTGACAGCCACCCGAAACCCCTGCGCCGCAAGGAGTACCGCGGTCGCCGCCCCAATTCCCCGGCTAGCTCCGGTGATCACCGCAACACGACGCATCAGTGTTACCTCCGTCCGTCTCCGCCCGCACGACAACGAGTTCTTTTGGCGTCGGCCCCGGCCGGGCCGATCGGACCTGCCTATGTGGTAACCAGGCTGTTCATCGAGAGCGGTGTCCCGAAGTAACCGACCTCGGGGTCAACGACGACGGTCTTGGCTTCGCCTCGTCGGGCCAACGCCTCTCGAGCCATCTGCTCGAACGAGATCTTCGCAGGCCCTCCGAAGTTCTCGATACCACCCAGTGGTTCGCCTTCTGCCACACGCGCGACCTCAGCTGCGAGATCGTCGGCGGCGATGGGCTGGATCAGCGCGTCCGGTACGCGCACTTCGTCGCCGACAGTCATCGAGGCGGTGATCGCGTCGATGAACTCGACGAACTGGGTGGCGCGCACGATCGAATAGGGAATATCCGATTCTTCGATGATCTTCTCCTGCGCGACCTTCGCCCGCAGGTATCCGCTCTTGGGTAGCTGGTCGGAACCGACGATCGACACCGCAACGTAGTGCCTAATACCCGCGGCCTTCGCAGCAGCCTGCAAGTTGGTGGTCGACTTTGTGAAGAACTCCATCGCCGGATCGTCGTCGAATGAGGGTGAGTTGGACACGTCGACAACGACATCGGCAGCAGTTAGAGCGTCAGCGAGGCCTTCCCCGGTAAGTGTGTTGACGCCAGTCTTGGGCGACGCTGCCACCGCCTCGTCGCCGTGGTCCCTCAGCTTGTCAACCACTTTTGACCCCAGAACACCTGTGCCACCAATCACGACGATCTTCATGGCTTTCCTCTCAGCATCTCTGTTCGGGGGGTTGGAATCCTGGCCCGCTTACAAGTGAAGACCTATGCGCACGCCCCCGGATTTACTTGGTGGTCCGCAATATTCGCGTAGAACCACGCTAACGCCGTCCGTGGCGGGACCCACAGTGAGGATTGCTACAAAAAACCCAGCTTCCTCTAGATCACACGACCGCGTCGTTATTGGGGATTCGGCAATCGCCGGCTTCGGGTTAGGGATGTGCAGCGAGGTATGTTTCGTTCGACAGGCCGGCAGTGAGCTCGTCGATATCGAAGGGCTTGTCAAGACGGGTGTGAAGTCTTTCGGGGTCGGTGAGGAGGCTGATCTCATACGTCTGTCGCGCGAACAGCCGTCCGATACGCGGATAGAGCCAACGCATCAACGCCCGCTCCCCGGCGGTGCAGCGCGCAGCGCAGTAGCCAACGTGACCGATCTCGTCGGTGAGGATCTCGCTGTAGAGCCGTTCGATGCGTGCGGCCACGTCGGGCTCGTCGGTGAATAGCTCGATGCCGACGCGGCGGAGCTCGTCGAACATTACGGAGCCCGCCATCTCCGACGCGCCCACGAATGCGAATCCGAGTCGTTCGGGCATGAACACCGCTAACTTGACGAATTGGCGCATTACGAGGGGTGGCGCAACGACCTGGAAGGGCAAACCGAACATGTCCAATATGTAGGCGAGCAGACGGGTGTGATAGTGCTCCTCGAGCTCCATGTACACCCGTTCGGGCGGCACATCCTCGCCGCTGTTGTAGCCGTAGGTCTCTCCTAGACCGACCCCGAACCGCTCGGCCTGATTTAGCTTGGCGGTCGCTAACAGGAACAGCATCTCGCGGTCGAGACCGGTCTCGGGACGGCGGCGGCGCAAATTCCGCGTGAACACGCGCCGGTCGATGGGACGGGCCGAGCGGACAGGGTCCGCCTCCAACGATCCAAAGAACTCCTCACGGCTGGCCAGGCGTCGATTCAGAAGGTCGGCATCGCCGTCGCGCTTCTCCAGATATGTTCTGTAACCGTCGATTCCTTTGTTGCTCATCGTGTCTCCAGCCCCTCAACAATCGTTGTCACATATCGGTCTAACAACGCGGTTCGTGCCCGGGACGCGGGCCCGGCAGTTGCGAGCAACGCGAACAGGCCGGTCATGAAGATCACCCCCAGTTCGCCCGGGTCGGCGTCGCGACGCACCCGTCCCGCAGCCTGTGCTTGAGCGATTGCTGCAATGACGAATTCGGCTAGCGGATGCTCGCCCAATGCGTCCTCGACCGGCCGCGTCGACGAGAAGTGCAATCCCAACATGTCCCGAAAGATCACTGGGCCTAACCGACGCTCCGCGGCGAGCACCTGGCGCACCAACCCCGCCAGCATCGACGCCAGGTCGTTAGGCGAAGTCGTTCTGGTTTCGAGCTTCTCCACGATCTTGGCCTCTTCGGCTCGTACTAATTCGACGAGCACATGCTCCTTGGTGGGGAAGTGGAAATAGAACGTGCCCCGCACCACCCCGGCCGCTCGCGCGATTGAGCTGACGTCCGCACCAGCCAGTCCGTAGCGGGCAATCTCGGCCACTGCGGCGTCGAACAGACGCGCCCGGGTCTCAAGCCGCTGTGTTTCCCGCAACCCCATGAAAGATGAACCGCAGTCGGCAGCGGACGTCAACGAAGGCATGCCGCCAGGGTAGACAACTTATTGACACATGTCAATGACGGTCGTCAACGAAATATCTGCGACCGTGTCGACGACGCGCCGCCCAAACGCAGATCAGTGCTCGGGGGTCGGGCGGGATTGCAGCGTCGGTGCGGCAGCCGCGAGGATCTCGTCGCGATTCCCGTTGAGCGGTGGGTAGATTCGCCTGGCGTTGATGGTGCGCTTGGTGGCTTTGGCTTCCGCCCCGCTGGCCAACACCTGCCGATCCCAGCCTTCGGTATAGACAGCGCCTGCCGGCCCGAGGTCCAAAACTGTGACATACCAAGGAATTCGAAGGGACAACATCGGCTCACCGAGCAGATCGCTGATCACGTTGTACCCGGCGAACCGACCCATCGGTCTGCCGTGTTGGCAGGACATCACGGAAAGGTGCCCGTCGTCGACCCATGCGGCCGCGACATCCCCGGCGGCGAACACCCCTTGCACACCGATCACGCGCAAGTACTCGTCAACTGCTACCCGGCCGAGACGGTCACACCCGACGCCCAAATCCGCGGTAAGCGGATTGGCGCGCATACCGGCGCACCACACCACCGTCGAGGCGGCCAACGTTTCGCCTGTCGACAATGTCACGCCGTCCTTACCGATCGCGGCGACACTCACGCCGAGCCGAGTCTCCACCTCGTTGGCCGTCAGCCCGGCCTCAATCACTGGGCGTGCCGACGCGCCCATGTCCGAGCCGACATGCCGGTTGCGATCAACGAGTACGACGCTGGGAGTGATGTCTCCGAACAGCGTCGCCAGCCGCGTCGGCAGCTCGCAGGCGGTCTCAATGCCGGTCAGCCCGGCGCCCACCACGATCGCGGTCGCCGCTGCCGGTGTGTGCACACCGCCGGCGAGCTCCACCAGGTGCCGCTGCAGCCTTACCGCGCCGTCGTAGGTGTCGACGTCGAAGCCGAACTCACGCATACCGGTGACGTCGGGTTTGACTACTCGGCTGCCCAGCGCGATCACGAGACGGTCGTAGGCGCGCGTACCGAGCGAGGTGACCACCGTGCGAGCACCAGGGTCGATCGCCGTCACATCGGCGGCGACGTGCCCGACTCCGACCGGGTCGAGGACATCCTCCAGCGGAATACGGCACGCCGTCAGGTCGGCTTCGTAGTTACGCACACGGATGTCGTGGTAGGGCAGTGAGCTGACTACGGTGATATTCACCTCGCCGGGCGCGACGTCGAGATCGTCGAGCCGGCGGGCGGCACCCAGGGCGGCCCACAGACCGGCGAAGCCCGAGCCGAGCACAACGACCTCGCTCACCGGGCTAACGTTAGCCTCCAGACACCCACGAATCCGCCCGGCGACAATGCGCACACCGTCTGCGCGCAGCCGCGCTGGACCAACTCCAAGGCCACGAATGCCCCGATGGAATTGCCAGCGAGATGCGGGCGGGTTTGCCGTGACCTGTCGGCGGCCAACACCGAGCAGCTCTCGCGAGCGTGAAATCGCCGAAACCGTCGGACCCGGTGGTGCACACTGACGAGGTGAGCGCAGCCTGGAACTCACCGGAGTGTCACCGAAGGGGTCGGTGCACACGATCAACAGCGCAGACGTAATTCGCAGCCGCTTCGACATGCGTACGGAGATATGACGATGACCACCGAGCAGCAAAAGGCACTCGATTCCCTTTATGCACTGGACAATGTGCTAACGGTCAAGATCACGATGCCCCAGTCCGATTGGGACGCTGTGCGAACGGAACAGCCGGCCGGTGGCATCTGCAACTTCGACTTCACCGGGGGCAGTCGGTACACCTGGCGTAAGGCAACTTCGGTCGAGATATCTGGGACGAAGTTTCCCGCGCACACCACGTTCACCGAAGTGGGCGTTAAAAAGAAATCATTCTGCGGCTCGATCAACAGCGAAAAGCCGTGCCTGCACATTGACTTCGGCAAATTCCGCGATGCCAACGTCCCGGCGATCGATGCGCTGATCGGATCGCGCTATATCACGCTCAACAACTCCATTCAAGATCGATCTTATATTCGGCAGACGCTCGGCTACAGATTGCTCGGTATGGCCGGATTGCCCCATTCGCGGTGCAATTTTGCCCGCGTCTTCGTAAATGGAACGCTCATTGGCCAAGGGTTCGGTGGCGTCAACAGTCCGGGTATCTTTGTCAATGCCGAACCGATCATGAAGCGCTACATCGAGCGCAATTTCAATGGAAATATGAAGGGGAATTTGTACGAAATCGAGCATCGAGACGATCTGGTCAAGGAACGGTTCCCATTCATCGCGGTAGAGTCGCTCTCAAAGTTTCAGAACAAGGCCGATTTGAAGTTTGCCATCGATCACATTGCCGCGAACGGGTTAGCCGGAGCGAGCCAGGTGGTGGATATTGATGAGTTCATCAAGGTCTATGCAATGGAGTTTTTTCTCAAGCACTGGGATGGCTACTCCAACAACACTAATAACACATATCTCTATAATGATGTGACTGCAGTCGAGACGCCCGGGGTAAACGACATCAAGTTCAAGCTGATCCACTGGGGTATTGACCAAACTCTTCAGCCCAGTCACCATTTCAAGTTGAGTACCGCCGGGCGGATCGCGAAGCTCGTGCGCAACGACGCCGGACGCCGTGCGCAACTGATCGATCAGATTCGAGCCTATCGGGAGAGCGTGTTCGGCCGCGAGATCCAACAGACAGTGCTGAAACCGCTGATCGATCAGATGCAGAAATCGCTCGTCGGCTTTGGTGTGCCCAATGCTGCCTCGGAAATTGCGACAGTTCGCCAGCAATTACGGCTGGCCGAATCGGCCGGTTATCTCCGTAGTGGACTGCCGAGCTCCCACGCTGTCTACATTCTCAAAGATGACACCAGTGAATGTCTGCACGCCAGCAGCACCGAGTCAATTCCGCCGGATGCACCGAGCCCAGTGAACTTCGAGGTATACCATCGTCCCCTCGAAGACAACAATGATCATACAGATCTATGGCTTTTCAACGACCTCGGGGCCGGAAAGTCGCTTACCAATAAGGCTTTCGACCGTCTTCTCCACGCGAGCGAGGCGCTCGTGACGGGTCAAGGGCACAAATATCTATACACCTGTGCGCCAATGAACAACGACCATGCCGAAGAATTCTCGATCGTCAAGGTTGATACACCGGACGAGTTCACCCTTAGTGGCTATTTCAAGCTTGCCAGCATCCGGACAAATCTGAAGGCGACCTTTGGGTCTGACATGACGCCAAAAGGCAGGCCAAGGGTTCATCAGGAATCCGGCGGGTCCAACCTCTACCTCTATTGAGCGGTCATCCTCCTCACCGCCACTCGGGTCGGAAGTCAAGCACGGCGTAGCCGCCGCGGTCGTCGACGATGATGACTTTCTTTTTGTTGCAGTGTGGGAACGTCGTGATGCCCTCCGGCTTCATCGACCGGTGGAAGACGACATCGAGCAGCTTGACATCTTCGCTGCTGCCATCCCAGGTGCAGAGCTGAAACGGCTCGTCGCCTCGGCTGATCGAACGCCCGAGCAGGACCAGAAAGGCTCCGATCTGCTCGTCGTAGGAAAGGTCACGGATTCCCTGTGCCGCGCCCGGTTCCGGCGTGCGCGCGTGCAGGATAGATGGAGCCTTCAGCGACGCTGTCGTCCAGGGAGCACGGCCCACGTCAACGGGGACCTGAATGACAGTGAATCGTCCGGGATCCGCCGGCCCTCGCAGGCCGAACATCAGCGCACCCGCGCGCGGATCCCACGCGAGGCCTTCAATGTTGAGTCCCCCCGCATCCGGTACCTGTTCGTACGCTGATGCGAGCGAAGGCTCGTGGGCAAGCAACCACCTGCGAAATCCGGACATCGCTTCGGCTTGCAGGTCGCCGTCGGGTGTATAGCGAACGCGCACCAATCCGTCGCTGACTGGTCCTGGCCGCTTGGCGCACTCGGCACAAAGCGAGGATGCGGCGATGAGAAACGTCTCGCCATCCAGGTCGACCCGGGTGAGGCCTTCGAGATCGCTGAACTGTCCCTCAGCCGCACCCACAAGTCGGCGCCGGCGAATCCGATCGATTTCTATGTCGTCAAGGGTGAATTCGAAGAAGGCCGACGAGTCGTGGTTGTCGATGAAGAGGAAGCGGCCTGGACCAACTTGCACAACGCCTGAGGCGTTGAACGGAAGTTCGCCGTTCTTCTCGCGGAACGGAATCGACTTGACCTTCCGTCGCTCAAAACGACGCGCGGCACGTTCGATTTTTTGCAATTCAGCGGCGAATTTGGCGCCCCAGTGTTGCACGCTGTCCTCCCAACGGCCGCGACGAGGGACCTGTTGTGCCTGTGGTACTTCTGTTCGAGTATCGCGGTCGACCACCGCGGGTACGCCAGCGCCCCCGGCTCACAGCATCAGCGGCCCCGTTCGCTACCGCGCGTTGTCTGAGCTACCCCGGACCGACTTGTGAGTCTTGTCCGCGGATTTTCGACCGCGAGGTGGGCCGGCATGCACTCCATGCGAGTGGCTAAGTGGTTGGGGCGGTTCAGTCCCGATTGGCGAACCTGGCAAAGACCTGTCGGTGACGACAAGCACGAACGAATGCCCCTAATATCCATCCAAGCCGTTCGGCGGCCTCACTGTTACTGCGACGGATTGGCAGCGGCATGATGACTCGAGCGCTGACAGCGCCGTGCCGGGGTGCCGGGAGTCGGAAGCACGTGCTGAAGATCGTTGTCAGCGTCTTCATCGCGTTGTCGCTGATGTTGTGCTCCGGCGCCTACCCGGCCTTCCGTAGTTCTGATCCGCCGGAAAAGCTCGAGCTGGCGCGAAACTGGAAGTTGTTTCCTGCAAGCGGGCTTACAGCAAACGGCGCGGCGCTTTCGACGGCAAACTACAACGACGCGCCGTGGTACCTGGTCCGGCGAATGCCGGCAACCGTCCTCGAAATTCTGCGG
Organism: uncultured Actinomycetota bacterium; assembly: GCA_963801365.1. Classification (GTDB taxonomy): domain Bacteria; phylum Actinomycetota; class Actinomycetes; order Mycobacteriales; family Mycobacteriaceae; genus Mycobacterium. Next base: position 30,651 of record CAWDEZ010000004.1, read on the forward strand.
GAAAACGGTGTCTACCCCGATCTTTATATGGGCAAGAATCTCGATGAAGTGCCGCCGGATCTGTACAAGCAGGACTGGTGGTATCGAACCACGTTCACTGCGCCCGACGGCCGCACGACCTACCGTCTGCAGTTTCCCGGTATCAACTACCGCGGCGAGATCTGGCTGAACGGCCACCTCATTGCCGACGACAAGCAGGTGGTCGGTATGTACAGCGCCCACGAGTTCGACGTCACGACATGGATCCGGCCCGGTGAGTCGAACACCCTCGCGGTGAAGGTCACACCCGAACGATCGCTTCAAGACGTCGACGGCGTCGAACTGGCGGACAGTTGGAACGACTGGATTAATTGGGACTATCTGGGTTACCGGGGTGCCGGCAAGAACCCGGTGCATGGAAATTCGTTCGTCCCGGATCGTAACGCAGGGATCTGGAAACCTGTCTACCTGACAGCGACAGGTGAGGTCGCGATCGGCTCGGCCCTTGTCAACTCTGAACTTCCTTTACCGCGTACCGATTCTGCACGCCTGACGATCCGCGCAAACGTGCATAACTACGCGACTCACCGGACCCGGGGTATTCTCCGCGCGACGATCACGCGAAACGGCAAGAGCATCATCAAAGTTGAGCAAAATGGTTAATCTCCAGCCGAGTGAAGACCGGCAGATCGACCTGTCGCCAGACGAATTCACCCAGCTTACGGTGAACAGCCCGGAACTGTGGTGGCCCTACACCATGGGCGAGCCGAACCTTTACAACCTCCGGCTGGAATTCGAGGTGAACGACCGACCCAGTGATGCCAATGAAATTCGGTTCGGCATTCGGACCGTCACGCAGGATCGGGACGACCGAGTTCTCCGGCGACGGCGGCGACTTCTACTTCAAAGTCAACGGCAAGAACTTCCTGGTGCGCGGCGCGGCCTACACGCCCGACCTGTTGTACAAATACGACCCGGACCGCGAGACCGCCGTGCTGCGCTACGCAAAGGATCTCGGTCTCAACATGCTGCGCCTCGAGGGCAAGATCTCCAGCGAACACCTTGTCGAGAAGGCTGACGAGCTTGGCATCCCGCTAATGTTCGGGTGGATGTGCTGCAACCAGTGGGAGAAGTGGGAGCAATGGGACGCCGAGGACTACCACGTCGCGGTGGACAGTCTTCGCTCGCAGGTCCTGATGTTGCACAACCACGCGTCCGCGTTCGTTTGGGCGAACGGTAGCGATGGGTTGCCCCCGCCGCCGATCGTCACGAAGTACCGCGAGATCCTGGGGGATCTGCACTGGCAGAACGCGGTCGTCGACACTGCCTCGTCTCTCGCAAGGGACCGAGATGGTGTGCCGAAATGGGACGGCATCGACATGGCAGGGCCTTACAGTTGGCGCCCGCCGACGTATTGGTTCAGCGGACGCTACGGTGCCACCTGGGGCGCCTCGGCCGAACAGGGCGACAACGAACACATTCCACCGTTCGCGAGCTTGAAGAGATTCATTCCGCCCGACAAACTTTGGCCGATCAACGACACCTGGTACTTCCACGCCGGCGCTAAGCCGAGCAACGCCAATCTCGTCAGCATCCAGCGCGCGGTCGACCGACGCTACGGCCCGTCGACTAGTGCGGAGATGTTCGCCAACAAAGCGCAACTGGCCCACTACGAGGCGACACGGGCGCAGTTCGAGACATTCGCCGCAAACGGGTGGGCCAGTCACAAGATGACGATCTACTGGATGCTGAACAGTCACTGGCCGTCCTTCTTCGGGAACCTCTTCGACTACTACTTGCGGCCCGGCGGCGCATATTACGGCGCCAAGAAGGGCCTGCGGCCGCTGTCGGTGGTGTTCGATTCTTACGCCACCGGCGACCACAGCTCGGCGAAGGTCACGGTGGTCAACCAGACGCAGACCGATCAGCAGAACCTGCGAGTGCGTGTCCGTTTCTACGATCTGCAGGGCAACGTTCGCGCCGATCAGTCGGCCGACAACGTGTTCGTGAGTTCCGGCGGAGCGCTTCAGGTCATGACGTTGCCCGGGGCCCCGCCGATTCGAGTGTGTTCTTCGTTCGCTGTCAGTTGATCGACGGCTCCGGCAAGCCCATCACGGACAACGTGTACTGGCAGTCCCAGTGGCCCGACGATGTCGGCTCGCCGGCCAACGACGCTGCTTTTGACTCGGTGCAGGCGAGTTGGGCGGATATGACGGCGCTCAACTACATGTCACCCGCTCCGCTGGAGGTCACCGCGCGACACGCTCTAACGAGGGCGACAACGGAGTGGTGATTCGGCTGCGCAACTCGACGTCGCGGGTTGCCTTCTTCGAGCGCGCGGAAATTCTGTCCACCAGCGACGGCGACGAGATCCTGCCGATTCAGTACGACGATAACTACGTCACCGTGTTCCCGGGGGAGACGGTCGAGATTCGGGGTGTGGTCCCACCGAACGGGCCGGCCGCGAGCTGGGTAAGGGTCGCGGGATACAACACATCACCGGTTACGGTGCCGATCAAATAATCTGCGCGAAGCGCCCGGCTGACCGTAATTGCTTCGAACTCAACAACTTCTAAGCCGAATCCGCCAAACCGGGGCGCCGGTGCCCGCGCTTCCGATTGACTGCCGACAACCGCACCAGGTTTGAACGCCCGCTGGCCGGGAACTCAGAGCGTGACGGCAGACAGGCGGCCATCGTCGCAGCGGTCGGTCCGTTACAAATGGAACGTGCAGCCAATCAAGGAGGAGTGCATGGCTGAGAATAGTGGGTCCCGAGAAGGCGCCAAGGGCGTCGTCGAGGGCGTCAAGGGCAAGGTCAAGGAAGCTGTTGGCACCGTGACAGGCCATGGCAATCTCGTCAAGGAGGGCGAGGCCCAGCAGGACAAGGCCGAGGCTCAGCGCGACGCTGCCCGCAAGGAAGCCGAGGCGGAGTCGGCGCGTTGTGGGGCGAAGGCCGCTGAGGAGCGCCGAAGCAAAATCAGTAAGCGAGCAATTGTCAATACCTGCG
>CAWDEZ010000005.1:0-23832 GCA_963801365.1 uncultured Actinomycetota bacterium
TAAGGAATGCCCGCGAAGATTGGGTTCTTCTGACATATCGGTGGGTAGTGCTCGCGGCCAGCCCCCCGCAACGGGGGCCTCTGAGGCCAAGCCCCGTTCCAGGACGACCCACGAAAACCCCGTCACAAGAACCGAAAAGGGCTCGCTAGGAGGCTTTGGTCCGGATGCCTTTGCGGATGTCGGGTAGTGCGGTGGGGATGCTGGCGAGGTAGAGCTGTTCGGTCTTTTCCTTGGACAAGACGAGCAGCCGGCTCTGCAGGTCGGCGATCTGGCGCGCGATCGCGGCGGGGTTGAGGCTGTCGCGATAGGCGAGCAGCTCTGATTGTTGGGCTGGTGAAAGGACCCCGGCCGCCAGCAGCCGGTCCAGTGGGGTCATGGGCTGGTCGTAGAGGCGGCGGCGCTGGCCGTCGCGACCCGAGCCGCCGTAGCCGAAGGGTTTGATGGTGGGGGTCAGGTAGTTGAGCCGGTCGTTGACCAGGCGCCAGAGCCGGTTGAGCACCGCGCGTTCCTCGTCGGTGTCGTAGCGGTAGTAGAACCCGTACTTGCGCACGAGGTGGTTGTTCTTGGACTCGATCGTGGCTTGATCGTTCTTCTTGTACGGCCGCGAGCGGGTGAAGAAGATCTCCATCTCCGCAGCCCAGGCGATGACGGACTTATTGAGGAACTCAGTACCGTTGTCGAAGTCCAAACCGGTTACCTCATAAGGTATTTCATGCCTGGCTGTCTTCAGGGCGCCGAGGATGTGGGTGTGGGCGTTGTTGCGCACGGTGCGGGTGAAGACCCAGCCGATATGCACATCGGTGAGGTTGAGGGTGCGGGCGAATTCACCTTTGAGGGTTGGCCCGCAGTGCGCGACGGTGTCACCTTCGAAGAACCCCGCAGACGCCTCAACTTCGTCGGTGGCCTTGCGGATCTTCACCGAGGACCGCAGCAGCGGGGACGCCCTGGTGGTCGACTTCCCCTTGATCTGGTCGCGCGCCTTGGCGCCGCGCAGGTAGCGGTCGATCGTGGCGCTGCTCATCGCCAGCAACTCGGCACGCACCTCGGGGCTGTAGCGGGCCTGACCGCACACCAGCTCACCGTGGCGTTCCAAGGCATCCAGCTGCAGGGCCATTGACGCGGCCAGATACCGCCCGCACTGCCCACCGGTGGCCGCCCAGACCTTCTGCAGCACCTTCAACGCGTCGTAGGAATACTTCGGGTTGCGTTGCCGGCGAGGTCGTTTGGCGACCTGGCGGCCCGCCCCCGGCGGCCGGGCCGCGGACCTCAACCGGCGCCGAGCATTATCACGCGACCAGCCGGTGACCTGCACCACCTGATCCAGAATCTGACCCTTGTCCACCTTCGACGCCTTCACATACGCCCTGGCGAACCTCGCGGTGATCTCGGCACGAGACGACATCGACAGCCCACTTCCCATGCCTGGCGATCGTCACCCGTTTCGCGGGCATTCTTACGTGATGCACCGAGGGCGTTTCGCGGGCACTTTTCGTGATGCTTGCCGTAGACTAGACCAAACTAAGTCTGCACTTGTATCATCAATCCGTGACCGTAAACGTGAACATCCACGAGGCGAAGACGCACCTCTCTCGACTCCTCGAGCGGGTGGCGGGCGGCGAGCGTGTGGTCATCTCCAAGGCCGGCAAACCGGTAGCGGATCTGGTGCCTCATCAAGCGGTCGATGTCGCGTTCGGTGGACTGCGGGGCCAGCTCACCTACGACGACTCCTCCTTCGACGTCGACCCGGAGATTCAGGAGATGTTTTACGGCCCGTCACACCGCGACGATGCTGCTCCTTGACAGCCAGGCCCTCTTGTGGCTGCTCGATGACAACCCACGGCTCGGGCCCGAGGCTCGAAAGAAAATTAGTTCGGCGCGAGGCGTGCACGTCTCCGCCGCGACAGTTTGGGAACTGACCATCAAGACGATGCTCGGCAAGCTCTCCGTGCCAGCCGCGCTGTCCGAAGTCCTAACCGGGCAAGGTCTCCTGTTGCTGAACATCACTGCCGAGCATGCCGAAGCGATCCGCGACTATCCCGAATTGACACGACACGACCCGTTCGATCGGCTCCTCGTTGCCCAGGCCGACCGGGCTGGCTTGCAACTGCTCACCGCTGACAAAGTGCTACTCAGCCTCCAGAAGGAGTTCATTCTCGACGCCACGAAGTGACGTCAATGACGCGAAGCGACCTGCGGACACAACGTAAACCGGTGAAAGCGAGAGATTCTCAGCGCTTCACGACGAACGTGAGTTGATCCGGCTGGGCCGTGCAGGTGGTCTCGTCCGCGGAGTTCCAGCACAAGGCGCGTGCCCTCGCTCGCGAGCTCGGCCGTTCCGAGGAGGAAGTACTGCGGGAGGCCACCGACAGACTGCTCGAGATGGTGACCGTCCAGAGCAGGGTGGTGCTCGACCTCTACACGCGGATGACCCGCGTGCTGCACGAACGGGCGTGGAACGTCAGCGCTGACGTTGACACCCTGGAGGCGCTGCGCGAGTTGAACAAGTCGCACGCGTTGGTGTTCCTGCCGTCGCACCGCACTTCTTTCGATCCTCTGATCCTCGCGGATGCCCTGACGTCGCACGACTTTCCGCGCAACCACACGCTCGGCGGTGACAACATGTCCTTTTGGCCGTTCGGTGCACTCGGCCGTCGGTCCGGCGTGGTGTTCATCCGGCGCAAGTTCGGATCCGACCAGATCTACCGTCTCGCGGCGCGGTCGTACCTCTCCTTCTTGGTCAGCAAGCGGTTCAATCTGGAGTGGTACATCGAGGGTGGCCGAAGCCGCACCGGCAAGCTACGTCCGCCGATGCTGGGCCTGCTGGCGTACTTGGTCGATGCGTTGGAGGAAAACCCTGACCTCGACGTGATGATCGTGCCGACGTCGATCGTGTATGACCAGCTCGCTGAGATCCAGACGATGGCAGCCGAGGACGCGGGCGGGACGAAGAAAGCGGAGAGCCTCGGCCGGCTGCTGCGCTACGCCAAGGCGCACCGCACACCGCATGGCACCGCTCGCGTCCGCTTCGCGCAGCCGTTCTCGTTACGAGAGGCTCTGCAGCAGGCCGGCGAAGGACGCAGCCGGCTAGACAAGGTGGCCTTCAAGGTGATGGACGGCATCAACGGGGCAACGCCGATCTCCGCAACTTCGTTGGCGAGCTTCGCTCTGCTCGGCGGATCCCGGGCCCATACCGCAGATGAGATCGAGCGCGTTCTCGCGCCCCTGCTCGACTACATCGAGGCCCGTGGGCTGCCGGGCCCAGAGGGGTCGCTGTGTCGCGGCGAGGGGTTGGTGCAGACACTTTCTCTGCTGACCGAAAAGGGCGTGCTGCAGACCTACGACGGCGGTGCGGAGCAGGTGTGGTTCGTGGCGCCCGGCAACCATCCGGTCGCGGCGTATTACCGCAACGGGACTATCCACCACTTCGTCAACCGCGCGATCACCGAGCTGACCCTGCTCAGTCTCACGACCACACATGACCTCACCCCGCAGGAGCGGCTCCATGCCGGGCTGGCAGAGGCTTTGCGTCTACGGGATCTCTTCAAATTCGACTTCTTCTTCCCGGACAAGAAACGGTTCACCGACGAACTTTTGGACGAGATGGATCTGATCGCTCCGCGGTGGCGAGAGCTCCCGCTCACCCCGGACTCGGCAGCGGGACTGCTTCGCGACGAGCCGGAGTTGTTCGCTCGAATACACCAGCGTGTTGAAACTTGCCGCTAGCCGCGACCTGCTCGACGCATCTGTTTCGGGAGTCCAGGAGGGACGATAAGCCTTCCTTGCTGAGATACGAGATGTGCGGGATCGGCTCGCCGTCATCGAGCAAGTGGAAGCCTTGCGATGACGACCATGGCCGAACGCATCCGCGAAATCCGCAGCGGGAGAACCTATGTCTGACTTCCGGGCCGGAACAGGCACACCTGTGGTCCTCCTGCACGGCGCCTCGGCCTCGTGGACCGTGTGGCAGCCGGCACTCGAGGCGCTGACCAGTCAACACGAGGTGTTCGCAGTCACCCTGACCGGCCACAGGGGCGGTCCGCCACTGCAGACGGACCCCGGACAAGTTCGCATTTCGACGTTCGTCGATGGCATGGAACACCGGCTCGACCAGCTGGGTCTCGAGACCGCGCACTTGGTTGGGAACTCGCTCGGCGGCCGAGTCAGCCTCGAGCTGCTGCGCCGAGGGCGCGCGCGGTCGGTGACTGCGTTCAGCCCGGCCGCGGCATGGAGCGACCCCGACGGCGAACGGGTTAACCGGCTTGTGCGGCGATCGCTCTGCTATGCGCGCATTCCTGGCCCGCGCTGGCTGGCATCCCGAAGTGGTCGGGCGCGGCGCGCCATGAACCTGATGTTGATGGAGCGCGGCGACCGGCTCCCGGCGTCGTACGTGGAGTCGATGTATGCCGACCTCAAGGAAACTCGCCGCTGGTTGGCACACCGGGGCCGCAACACCCTGGCAGAGGGCAGCATGGCAGCGATCGACATCGGCTCCACACCCGTCTGCGTGGCGTGGGGAAGCACCGACCGGCTCACCCCGTTCCGTGCTCATGGTGCACCGTTGCGCCAACTGCTGCCGGGCGCCGAGTTCATCCGCCTCCCGGGATGCGGACACGTGCCGATGTGGGATTACCCTCACTTGGTGGTGGAGACCATCCTCCGTACGGCTTCGAGGGCTGAAAGGCGTTGATGCGCAACGTCACTGGTCTCACGGTCGGCGATGTTGACGTAGGGCACAACGACCAAAGAAAAGGGCCGCTGAGCTCCGCTGAGTCGCTTCATACCCGACCCCATTCGTGACCACCCACGACAATTCGGTGACTATATAACCCCTTTCCCTGCTCAGCAGATGACTCCGATGGATCTCGTCGAAACAGACCGATCACCGCCACGGCCGAACGGGTGCGCTCCGTCGGTCATGTCGAAGCCGTGACGTACGCCCCGGCAGCTCCAGATAGGGCCAACCGCTTCCCAAAAGCGGACTAGATGTGGCCTGACGCAGGGTCCGCTGCTTACGCTCGTCACTCCCATGCGATGGCGACGGAATCGGTGGGCGCCACGCCTGTTGCGGCGTGGTTCTTCCAATTCCGTTGCGGGAGTTGGGTCGGCGGGTCGTGCAGTGTGCGACCCAGGTCTTGCGGCCGCCGCAGCCCGGCAGGTGCCGGCCCGCAGGACCTGGCGCCGGGGGCGACAGCGGCGAGTCACCCGGCTTCCCACTCCAGCGAGCCGACCGGCTGCCTCGAGCTGTGCCGAGCCCTACTCCGTTGCCGTTGGGTGTGCGGCAAGGAAGTCCTCGATCGCGGTGACCAGGAGGTCGGGTGGGTCTTCGGGGATGACGGTGCCCACTGTCGATGATCAGCTCGAATCGGCCGTGCGGCAACAGTTGCGCCAGCCGTCACTGGGATCCGCCGCTATCCCGTCGGCCATTTCGACGTCTAACTGGGCTGTTTGCGTGAAGTTCATCCTGGTGCGCCACCGGCCATTCGCGAACCGACCTCGCTATCTCAGCGCGGGCACAGACCACTTGGCGACCACCTGGGGTGCCGCGCGAAGGACGGCACCCAGCGGCGGCTGGGCGATAACGACCTCCAGCTCGGGTAGCCGGGTCAGCAACACATCCAGCGCCGCAGTCAGTTGCTGGCGGGCCAATTGGTTGCCGGGACAGTACTTCCTGCCGTATCCAAAGGAAAGGATGGGTACACCGGGGCGATCGGGGTCGAATGTATGCGGGTCAGGGAAACACTCGGGATCACGGTTGGCAGCTGCGAAGGCGACCAGCACGACCGAACCGGGTCCGAGCTGCACACCGGCTGCGGTGCCGCCCCGGGGCAGTATGCGCGGCACCATCGGGACCGGAGTTTGCACGCGCAGCGTTTCTTCGACGAGTCGGGGGCGAAGCGGTGCCTGCTTGGCCAATGCGCGGAGCTTGGGATCCCCCAGCACCGTCCACAGCAGATTCGCCAGCGCATCCGATGTCGTCGTTGCGCCAACCGCATAGAGCAGGCGCACGTGAGCCAGGACATCCGCGCGGCTTAATCCGCGGCCGCCGTGACGACCGGTCAGCAGCTGTGACAACACGTCGTCGGTGGGATGCGCGTGCCGCTCGTCAACAATCGGCTCAAGGAACGCGGTCAGCTCGGCGGACGCCTGCAGCGCCGCATCTGGCGTCGCGGGGTAGCTCAGCAGTGCGCGTGCCCATTGACGTTGCTGTGTCACCTGGCCATGAGGCAGGCCCAGCATCTGGCTAATCACCAGAAACGGCAAGACAGAAGAGAATTCCTGCACCAGGTCGGCCTCGCCACGGTCAGCGAAGCCGTCCACCAGCTCGTTGGCCAACGGGATCAGGTCGGCGGAAACGAACTCAGACACCGAACGCGACCGAAACGCCGGCGTGGCCAGATTGCGGTACGTATCGTGTTCTGACCCGTCCATGCTGATGAACGTGCGCCCGACCACCGGCTCCGTGCTGGCGGCATAGGTCATGCCGCCGGGCATACCGATGTCGTCGACGAGGACAGCGCGCACATCTTCGTACTTCGTCAAAATCGGCACAGCAAGGCCGCAGAATTTAGCGAGCGAGCCGCTGCGGATACCGGCGAGCAGTTCGTGCAGTTCCTGGCCCGGAGCTGATCGACCGCGAAATCGATCTCAACCGCTGGGCTAACCGTGTCCATCCCAGTTGCGTTTGGTGTTCAGTGTCCGGCGGCGAATTCGATGGGCAGCGTGGTCGGGCCGGTGATCACGACTATTGGCTTCCGGGGGGCCGCGCCGGTGCGGCGCGGGCGAGGCATTCGCCGGGTCATGACGGCCAGGGCCTCGCTGAGCTCAAGCCTGGCGAGGTTGGCCCCGAGGCAGTAGTGAGCGCCGCCGCCGAAGGTCAGCATGGCCGGCGGGCCGTCGCGGGTGATGTCGAGGCGGTCGGGATCGTCGTACACGGCGGGATCGCGGTTGGCCGCGGCGGTGTTGGCGATCACCAGCGTGCCGGCCGGGATGACGACCCCACCGAGTTCGACGTCCTCGACGGCGGTGCGCACGGTGCTGAACGCGACCGGGGAATGGCGCATGGTCTCCTCGACCGCGTTGGCCGCCAGCCCGGGATGCCGGGCCAGCAGAGCCCACTGGTCGGGATGATCGCACAGCACCTGCACCGCGGCGGCCAACTGGTTGCGGGTGGTGTCGGTGCCGGCCATCAGCAGGCTGCCCCCGAGCAAGCGGAGCTCTTCATGGGTGAGGCGGTCGCCGTCGTCTTCGGCGCGGATCAGCTCGGAGATAAGGTCCTCAGTGAGGGACTGGCGCCGCTGGACGATCATGTCATCGATGTAGGCGTCCAGCGCCTCCCAGGCCCGCAGGATGACGGGCGTGTCCTCGGCGACGTTCGAGGCGAAAGCCTTGAAGAAGTCCTCGGACCAGTCCGAGAACAGCTGCCAGTCCTCGCGTGGGGCGCCGAGCAGCGTGCAGATGATCGGGATCGGGTAGTGGCGGGCGATGTCGGCGACCACATCGCAGCGACCGGTGGCGGTGAGCGGGTCGACCAGCCCGGTGATCACCTCCATGATCGTGGTGCGCAGCCGCGCGGTCGCCCGAGGGGTGAACGCCTTGGACACCAGCCGGCGCAGCCGGGTGTGTTCGGCGCCGTCGAGACTGAAGATCACTTTGATGACCCTGTCCCACAGCGGTCCGCTGGTGATGCCCTGGGCGGCCAGGAACACACCTTGGGGCACCCGAAACCGGGGGTCCCGCAACACGGCGCGCACCAGGTCATAGGCCAGGATTTCGGGTCCGTACGGGCCCAGCGCGATCGGCGCCTGCCGGCGCGCCTGACCGATGATTTCGTGGGCCTCGTCGGGCTGGGCATCCTGATAGGCCGCCACCACCGGCAGTTCGCCATCGAAAATGCTGGGTCGAACGGTGTCGATGGTCACGGCGGTCTCCTAGGTCACAGCGAGTCGACTAAGCCAGTGTCACGGGTCTCAAGGCAGCGACAGGATAATGCGGTCCGGTCCCTCTTTTGTGTTGATTGATGACGGTGGACAGGAAACCTCCAAGCAGGATCGACTGACGTGTAACCGGTGCGCCGCACCCGCTCGAGAACTTCGATTTCGGCGAGCTGCGTGAAGTTGACAGCGCCCCTCGGCGTAGCCCGTCGGCTGCACCAGTACCTCTCGCACGAAACGAGACGCAGTCGAGCTGATTTGCGGTAGCGCAGGCATAGCGCCCTGACGAGGGAGAATTGCCCAGTTCACACTCGCCATCACGAGTAGCTAACGCACAGCGTGTCGGATGGCACTCCGGCGGAGGGTCTCCTTCATGATGTCGAGACTCGACTCCAGAAAGGGCCCTAGATGACTCAGACATCGATGATGCCGGGTCAGGCATCCACCCGCCGGATTCGGCTGAGGCACCACGTTGTCGAGCTTGATGATGGGCACGAGGTCGGGGTTTCGGTCGGTGGCCAGGGTGTTCCGCTGGTGTTCCTGCACGGACTTGTGCTGAGCCGCCGCGCGTACCTGCGGATGTTGAGCCGGGTGGCCGGGCTCGGTTTCCAGGTGGTCGCCATCGATGCCGCCGGGCACGGCGACACCCCCAACCTTCCGCGCGATGCGCGCGAGTTCGACCACCGCGTCGACCTCACGCTGCGTGCACTTGACGCTCTCGGCGTGTCGCAGGCCGTCATCGCCGGCCACTCCATGGGTGGACGGATGGCCATCCAGCTGGCGGCGCGCGCACCCGAGCGGGCGATGGCGGTGGTGCTGCTCGACGCCGCCGCCGGGGCACGGTTCGACGAGGCGATCCCGACCGTGCTGCGTTCACCGCGGGCGGCTGCGCGGATCGTCCTGGGTGCCGCCTACGACACCCAGCAGGATCCGTTCCGGTTGGGTATCGTCGAGCAGGGCCGCTACCTGCGGATGCTGGCTTCGGTGGCGATGCGCAACGCCGTCGCCCGTCGGGGGTCGCCGGGGCGGCGCGTGCGATCGTGCACTCCGGCGACTACTCGCCGCTGCTGCAGATGATGCGCGACCATGCCGTCCCGACCTTCGTGCTGCATGGTGAGAAAGACCTCATCGTGCCGTTCGACAGCGCACGAGACATCGCCGACGACGCAAACGCCACGCTGTACTGCGTGCCCGACGCTTATCACTCGTGGATGATCACCAATCCGCGGCAAGGCGCCGATGCGTTCCGGCAGCTTCTCCACGGCGAGCTCGGCGAGGTACTGCGCGATACCGCAAATGCGTTGGGCATCATGGACTTCACCGACGCCACCTGCTGGGAGGATGCGCTGATTGCTCCGGATGCCCTGGTGCGGGGACTCAACGAGGGCCCGATTGAAGAGCTGGGCGCTGAAGAGCCGGAGCCCGTTGAATTACAACAGATTAGGCGGGCGTGGCGCCCGCGTTGGACCCAGCGGATGCGCTGGGTCGAGCGGACGTATCGACGCCGCGCCACCGGCTCGCAGGCCCGCAGTCAACCGCCGGCCCGCGCCGTATGACATGACGACGAAGTCCGCGCTGGTTCTCGCGGGCGGCATTGCCGGTATCAACTGGGCGACGGGCTTCTGCTGGGTGTGCAGGACGGCGGCAACCTACCTCGTGTCATCGGCGTGAGCCCGGCTCAACGCCACTTGATGCCGCACCCGATGGACGGCCGCTGGTCGGGGTCGACCGGCCGCCCGGCGAGCACGGCGTCGACCGCCGCCCGGACAGCAGCGGCCGTCACCGGCCGGTCGTTCCGGGGGCGGGAGTCGTCGAGTTGGCCGCGGTAGACGAGTCGACGCTCGCCGTCGAAGACGAACGTGTCGGGCGTACAGGCCGCGGAGAAGGCGCGGGCGACGTCCTGGGTCTCGTCGTAGAGGTACCGAAACGTCCAGCCGTGGCGGCGGGCCTCGGCGGCCATCTGATCGGGTCCGTCCTGCGGGTAGGTGACGACGTCATTGCTGGAGATGCCGACCATCGCGACGCCCTGATCGGTGAGGTCTCGACCGAGCGCGGCGAGCCCGGCGGCGACGTGCTGGACGTACGGGCAGTGGTTACAGATGAAGGTGACGACAACTGCGGGACCCGTGAGATCGTCGAGGCTGACCATGGCGCCGGTGGCTGGCTCAGGCAGTGTGAACGCCGGCGCGGTGGTGCCGAGGGCGAGCATGGTGGATTCGGTGGCCATGTCCGCCAGAGTAGGTCCACAACACTTCGTCTCGGGAAAAATCGCCTGTCGTCAATTGCATCTACGAAGTGCCGCAGGACGCTGCGATCGCGTTCTTCGGATTCGCCGACTCCGACGTCAACTACGGATCCGACCTCGTGTTCATCTCCATCATCTCGATGGGGTGCTGGAACAGCAGTGGGCGGGTGGCATCCAGTGACTAATCAACAGCAGCCTCGGCGTCGGTCTTTGACGGCGCGGCTGCAGCAGCTGCACCGGTTCGCCAATGCTGGGCGGGCGGTGTCTAACGAGGCTGTGATGGATGAGTTCAAGCAGTTTCTCGACGCGGATTCCGGTGTGCCGCAACAACTCGATGGCCGCCCACGCCCAAAACGTATGCTCCCCGGCCCTATTCAGCAGTACCAGCTCGCCGGTGTCGGGATCACGAGGCCAGATATTGCCGACAAGCGCGTGGGCCCATCGCCCCGGTGAAGGTCCTTCCCGCGACGGTGAACGACTGCCCGGGCGGTTGTGCTGACCGGCGGCCGCCATTGAGATTCGGGTCGCCAGCGGTCGGTGGTTTCGACGTCGGATCCCGAAGCGGGGACTCAGAATACTGGATCGCGCTCCTCGTCGTCGTCTGGCAGCACTACATCCCGGTCTGGGGGCGCATCATGAAAGTGTGCGGATCGGAGTCGGGGTTTCCACCGCGCGAGACGCGCGGCAGGCTGCGGTGCGAGCCGCGGCGCACGCGCGCGACGAGCTCGCGGGCGAGGCGCCGTCGCTGGCCGTGCTGCTCGCATCGCGATCACACGCCGACGAGGCCGCGAACGTCCTCAACGCGGTGCAGGAGACGGTCGAGCCGCCCAGCCTGATCGGTTGCGTCGCCCAGGCGATCGTCGCTGGCCGCCGCGAGATCGAGGATGAGGCCGCGGTGGCGGTGTGGCTGGCGTCCGGCCTGGCCGCCGAGACGTTCCAGCTGGACTTCGCCCGCACCGGCTCGGGTGGCCTGCTCGCCGGTTACCGGTTCGACCGGTCCGCGCACGATATGCATGTGCTGCTGCCGGACCCGTACACATTCCCGTCGAACCTGCTCGTCGAGCACCTCAACACCGACCTGCCGGGAACGACCGTTATGGGCGGCGTGGTGAGCGGTGGGCTGGGACCGGGCGACACCAGGCTGTTCCGCGACCGCGACGTGCTTACCTCCGGCGTCGTCGGCGTGCGCCTGCCAGGCATGCCCGGTGTCCCGATCGTGTCGCAGGGCTGCCGGCCGATTGGCTACCCGTACATCGTCACCGGCGCGGACGGCGCACTGATCACCGAGCTGGGCGGCCGACCGCCGCTGCAGCGCCTGCGTGAGACCGTCGAGGTGCTGCCGCCCGACGAGCAGGAACTAGTCAGCCACGGCCTGCAGATCGGGATCGTCGTCGACGAGCACGTGGCCGTTCCGGGTCAGGGCGACTTCATGATCCGCGGGCTGCTCGGCGCCGACCCCTCGACCGGAGCGATCGAGATCGGCCAGGTTGTCGAGGTCGGCACCACCGTGCAGTTCCAGGTCCGTGACGCGGTGGGGGCGGACAAGGACCTGCGCCTGGCCGTCGAACGGGCGCGAGCGCAACTGCCCGGGCGCCCGGTTGGCGCGCTGCTGTTTACCTGCACCGGGCGTGGCCGGCGGATGTTCGGGGTCGCCGATCATGACGCGTCCACGATCGAGGAACTGCTTGGCGGCATTCCCCTCGCCGGTTTCTTCGCCGCCGGGGAGATCGGCCCGATCGCGGGCCGCAACGCGCTGCACGGGTTCACCGCGTCGATGGCGTTGTTCATCGACGACACGGAATAAGCGTCCACCTGCGCGTCGACGCGAGCTGAACGACCTCATCACCCGACGAGCAGGACAGGTTGCTGCGCCGCCCTTCCGGCCGCACCAAATGGAATCGCCGACCGTGGTACCTCATGTCATAGCTACTGTTATGCCCATGAGCGCAGCAATCCTGCGGTCGGCTGTAGTACGACTCGCCGGCTCGGTGATTGCCGGAGCGGTGATCGGTGCGGTCGCCGATGTGCTGACCGACGCCGAGCTGGGCGTTCTTGCCGGAATCACCGCAACGGGAGTGACCTTCGCCCGCTTCCGGCTGGATCCTGTTGTGGCCCATGGATGCCGACGAAACCCACGACAATGCGCACCGAGAGACGTTCCGACCGGCTATGGAGGAACTCGCGGTCGTCGCGGCCGCGCTCGGCGCGCTGGTGAGCATCGTTGTGCTGCGCGTTCGCAGCCATGCTCATGCCGACCCCGCCGCGGCCGCGACCGCGCTCGCGGGGGTCTTCATGGCCTGGGCAGGTTTGCACCTGATGTACGCCGCCCGCTACGCCTACCTCTACTAGACGCCATCGGCAGGTGGAATCGACTTCAATGATCCCGACTACCGGCCTGCATTTCGCGACTTCTTCTATTTCAGCTACAACCTCGGCATGACCTATCAGGTCTCCGACACCGGCGTGTCGGACCCGACCATTCGTGCGGTTGCGCTTCGGCACTGTCTACTGTCGTACCTCTTCGGCACCGTCATCCTGGCGACGGCAATCAATCTCGTCCTTGGAATGGTCGCCGGTTGAGTTCGACCATGTCGCGGGACATGTCCCGTCACCCGCAATCGTTCCGATCCTGAGACACGTTGAGAACGCGGTGTCTCACACTGGCTGGTATCCCCAAAAGTTCTGACGGCCAACTAAAGTACGAACGTCGTCTTATCTCCCAGCGCACGACCGAGGCTCTCGCGGCGAAGAAGGCCCAAGGCGTTCGCCTGGGGGCGATCGAGGAAGTTCAGCGGCTGCAATCCGCGGTGCAGTTCTTTCCCAAGCAACTGATCAAGTAGGGCCGATGGTGCGGTTGTCGGGATGCAGCTCTTCGACGCATTGAACGGCCGCTGGCGAGTAGACGAGGTGGACCGGGGCGATGCCCAGGACGCGTCCGCAATCCAGGCGAACTGGCGAAACATGACCCGGTGGCGAACAGCCTCCTGAGCCGACCGTAGCGGGCGCCCTAAAACTTCGCCCGCGGGCCGCAGCATTAGGCAAACCGCCCGCGCATCAACGCGCACATCGCGCACAATTGTGAACGCAAGCTGAACTTGAGATCAACGGCAAACAGCATGGGTCGTGTGAAACTACAGCAGCGCCGGCACGAACTCGTGGGTGCGCTGTGGGTGCTTCCGGCGATTCTCGCCATCGCCGCGATCGTGCTCGGAGCAATTGTGTCCCAGCAGCGGCCGCCGCGCGGGTCGATCTTCGAGCACCTGCTGTTCGTAGGTGATGACGTCGAGGCTCGCCGCGTGCTGTTGACCTGCGCAACAACGATCGTCGGAACACTCGCCCTGGTCATCGGCCTCACCATGGTCGCGCTGCAGATGGCGGCGAACCGCTACTCGCCCCGGCTGCTGCGCAGCTTCGTGCGGGACCGCACGACGCAAATCGTGATCGCGATCTTCGTCGGCGCCTTCACCTACAACGCCGCCGGCATGTACACCGTCGGCCGTGGGCCCGGCGACTACCCCCGCCTCGCGGTGACACTCGGGCTGTTTTGGCTGTTCGTGTGTATCGGGGCGCTGATCTTCTACATCGACCGGATGGTGAAATCGATCCAGATAGACCGGGTGCTCTCCGGCATCGGCATCACCACGGCGCGCAGCATCGCCGACCACCCGCCCGGCGTCGGAGGAAACGCCGGCGAAGGTTGCGCGATCGCGTCGGCCGGCCCGCCTCCCGGGGCTGTCGCGGTGCCCGCCCAGGCGTCGGGCTACGTCGAGTACATCGTGCCGGACCGCATCATCGACGCCGCCAAACGCGCCGGCGCCACCGTGCTGCTCGAGGCGGGCGTCGGCGCGAACGTGGTGAAAGGTACTCCCGTGGCGTGGCTGTGGGGAGAGCCCAATGTCGCCGGCCCAGCGGCTCCGGCCACCGCCGACACTGCGAAGTTGCGCCACGCGATCGACGCCGCTGTCCACATCGGGCCTGCACGCAGCCGGCGCCAGGACGTTGCCATCGGGATTTACCAGATCATCGACATCGCCGTGCTGGCCATCCACAACTTCGACTACAACACTGCGGTCCAGTCCACCAACGAGCTGTCGATCCTGCTGTGCAAGCTCGCCCCGCTCCCTCTCGGCGCCGAGGCATACCAGGACACAGCTGGAACCACTCGCGTCGTCATACCAGCGCGCGGATTCAACGACTACCTCGACATCGCCTGCGGGCAAATCATGCGCCGGGGCTCCCGTGAACCCGTCGAGCTGCTCGCGTTGCTGCGCATGCTGCGCGACGTCGGCACCCTGGTCCGCGCCGACGACCGAAAGGCCGCGGTCGCCGCCAAGGTACGCGACGTGCTCAGCACGGCACGGGAATCCATCACCGACTCGAGCGAACTGGCGCGACTCGAATCGATGGCGACTATCGCGCTGTCCCGCCTGGCGGCTACGC
The DNA here is from genome assembly GCA_963801365.1 of uncultured Actinomycetota bacterium. GTDB lineage: Bacteria > Actinomycetota > Actinomycetes > Mycobacteriales > Mycobacteriaceae > Mycobacterium. The sequence continues at coordinate 14,617 of CAWDEZ010000005.1, forward strand.
CGCAGGGCGCCGCATACCGGCAGGCGGGCTGAGGACGCCCGGCCGGCCGTCATGTCAGCCGGCGTGGATCGCGCCGTGCGCCGGATCGCCGGGGGCCACCGGTCGGCCTTCCGATAGGCCGTCCACGGAGTCGCGGTCGATCGCGCGTCGAATCACCCGCAACGCAGCCGACACCGCATCCACGGTCTGGGCCACGTCGGCGTCGGTGTGCGCGGCCGACGTGACGAACGACTGGCTGAGCACGCCGCCGCGGAGCAGCTCCTGCAGGAACAATGCCCGAAACGCCTGGGACGGCACCAGTTTTGGCGCTACGCCTCTCGAACCGCCGCTATCTCTCCTGGTCAGCGCCCGAAAACCGGTTCGCTCGCACCGTTTTCCGATAGATCGGGCCGGGTCAGCGTTATTCCTCCGTCTGCACGTCCTTCGCCGTGCTCTGGCAGGACTCCTGGGCCTCCTCGAGGGTGTCATATATCGCCGAGTCGGAGCCCCCGTCCGGGGTGGTGATCTCCACCCACCACACCTCCTCATCCTCGTTCTCGGTGATGGTGTAGGAGTACCCGTTGAGATACGCGACAACTGTGTTCGGGGCTGTCTTGTCCCATCTGAGCATCGTGGATCACTCCTCTGTTGCCCCGGCCCTGTGCCGTGGTCCCTGTCGAGAGCTTCCCTGACAATCGCTGAGCGTGGGGCTCACCCGGGCCGTCCTTGGGCCATCCTCACAAGCGAGCCAACACGATCGACACCCGAAGGTGACCCGCCCAACCGTCTCGGCCCGGCAAACGCCACCGCGACAACGTCACTGCGCCCAAGCATGTCGAGCAGAGGCGGAAGCCACAATGGTCCGTTACCGCGATCCCTGACAGGAGAGATCCTCGACGACCACAAGACGATTATGTCGAGGACGACGACAGGGCTCTCCGGCTGCGGCTCGTGCGCTTTGTTGGCCTGGATCCAATGCACCTGGCGGCCAGGACGGTACCACACGCACCACCGGGGAGTTCGGCGAATGTGGGCAATTGCGTTGTGCCGCAACGGGACCGTTATGAACGATGACGATGATTTTCAGTTGCCACGCGATGTATGAATAGATGGGTGTAGGTTGTTGGGACATGTCCCACCCGGGGCTTCCGGCGGGTTCGGACAATGCGAACATCGTGGGCACCAACGCATGGGCGGCTGACGGTGGCGCGCCGCTCACCTTCGCGCAAAAGCTCAGTCAGCTGCTGGGCGCGAACCTTGCCTATCTCGAAGAATTGCCGGCAGAGTTGCGGTGGGTGTTCGCATCGCGCGGCCTGGCTGCGCACAAGCACGTACCCACATTCGGCATCGAGGAATTGCCCCAGGCGGCCGCCGTCGAGCTTGCCGCGACCGAGCTTGAGCGCTACGCCGAAGGGGAAACGGAGATCCTCAATCACAGCTATCGCACGTTCCATTTCGCTGAGCTGCTGCACAAACAATCAAGCGCCCGCCTACCGCTGGACCGAGAGGTGCTTGCCGTGGCGGCACTTCTGCACGACGTCGGGCTTTACCCGAAAGCCGTTGCTGAGATCGACGGCATCGACTTCACCGTCCGCGGCGCGCGCATCGCGCGGCGAGTCACACAGGCGGCGGGGTGGCCCCAGCACCGGATCGATCTGGCGGCCCAGGCAATCACCATCAACGCCAATGGTCGCGTCCCGATCCATTGGGGCGCGGAGGCTCACTTTGGGCGGCTCGCTCCACTGGTCGACGCGGTCGGTCAGTGTTGGAAGGTGCACCCCGACGACGCACGGAGCATCTTCTCGGCCTGGCCTGCGGCCGATCTCGACCGCGCGATCCTTCGTGCCGTAACCGAGGAAGCTGCCCGCCACCCGGCAAGCCGCTTCGCACTGTTCAAGCCGTTGTTTCCATTCCTGGTGATGAACTGCGAACGTCGTTGGCAGCGGCGCTTGGCGTCCTGACGTTCAGCGAGCAGGCTGTAATTGTCCGAAATTGCGGCGGGATTTTTTGCCGTTTTACCCTCTGCGGCGGCTGCCCTTGAATGCAGGTTCCGCTTTTAGGTCGCCTCCGTATTGTCGTGGTACAACCGGGAGCCATGAGCAGTCTTGTCGACCAGACACGGTGGATGAATGCCACCGACCAGGCTGCGCTGGTGGCCAACGGTGAGGTCACGCCGAGCGAGTTGTTGGAGGCGGCGATCGAGCGGATCGAGCAGTCGAACCCGGCGCTGAACGCCGTCGTCATCGAGTGGTTCGACCACGCCCGGTCGGTGGCCGCCGATCCGGACTTGCCCGACGGCCCGTTTCGCGGCGTCCCCTTCCTGCTCCGGGATCTCTACGCCAGCTTCGCCGGCCAGACCCTGTCGAACGGCAACAGGGCGCTGAAGGAGGCGGGCAAGATCGACGCCGCCGACACGACGCTGGTCGCCCGGTTCAAGGCGGCCGGGCTGGTGATTGCCGGGCGGACCAACAGCCCGGAGATGGGCAGCTTGCCGACCACACAGCCGCTGGCCTGGGGGGCGACCCGCAACCCGTGGGCGCTGGAGCGCACGGCGGGCGGGTCGAGTGGCGGCGCCGCCGCGGCGGTGGCCGTCGGGATGGTCCCGTTCGCCCATGCCTCGGACGGGGGTGGCAGCATCCGCATCCCGGCGTCGTGCTGCGGGCTGGTCGGACTCAAGCCCAGCCAGGGGCGGATTACGGTCGGGCCGGTGCGCGCCGAGGCGGGGCTGGGGGTCGAGTTGGGCATCAGCCGCACGGTGCGTGACACAGCGGGGCTGCTCGATGCGGTGCGCGGCCCAGGCATCGGCGACACCGTGATCGCGCCGGCGCCCGAGCGACCCTACCTCGACGAGGTCGGCGCCGACCCGGGTCGGTTGCGCATCGGGCTGCTCGACGTGCACCCGCGCGGCGACTTCGTGCACGAGGACTGCGTCACGGCGGTACGCGCCGCGGCGTTTGATGCTGGAAGGCCTCGGGCACACGGTCGAGCCGGCGTGGCCGGCGTGCCTGGTGGACACCACATTGCCCGAAAAGTTCATGGCACTGTGGGCCACGCAGCTGGCGATGTCGGCGCGCGAATTCAGCAAGACGCTCGGGCGCGAGGTGACCACGGACGACATCGAGCCGGTGAACTGGGTGCTCATCGAGCAAGCGCAGCGGTTGAACGCCGTCGACTACGCCGCGGCGCAGGCAGTGGGGTGGGCCTTCCGGCGGGCACTGCAGCAGTGGTGGGCCGACGGCTGGGACTTGCTACTCACGCCGACGCTGGCCGAGCCGCCACCGCCACTGACGGAGTTCGCGAACGACCCCGAACACCCAATGGCACCGATGCGGCGGGCCCGGCGGTTTGTCGCGTTCACGCCACCGTTCAACATGAGCGGGCAGCCGGCGATCAGCCTTCCCCTGCACCGCAACGCCGACGGTCTCCCGATTGGCATTCAGCTAGCCGCCGCCTACGGCCGGGAGGACGTCCTCATCCGCATCGCCTCCCAACTCGAATCGGCCCACCCCTGGTCATCCGACCGCCCGGCAATCCCCTGACACCGCCGCCGCCGTTAGCTCCCGCGGTCCTTCGCGACCTCGATTCGTCGTTGCGCCCGCGCCAGCGCGCCGCCGGTCAGGGCCCAGACCAAGGCGACCGCCGCGCCCACCAGCATCGCGATCGTCGGCTGCTGCGCGATCATGTCGATGCCCGCCTTGACCCAGCCGCTGACCGCGTCGGCGCCGCGGTAGACCACGGTGTCGTTGAAGTTCTTGGCCTTGTACTTGGCCTCCGGCTCAACCACGGTATATAGCATTTCGCGGCCCGGACGCACGAAGGCGTATTCACCGGCGCGGCGCGCGACCATCACCACCGCCAGCACCGCGAAGGTCGGCGCGAACGCCAGCCACAAGAAACCGGTTGCGGCGATCAACGCCACCCCCACCAACAGCACGCCCAGGCCGAGCTTGCGCGCGATGCGGCCGGTGATCAACAGCTGCGACAGGATCGACAGCGTCTGCACGATGGTGTCGATGATGCCGAACACGCGGGTCTGGTCGGTGCGATCGGGGAACGCCGCGGCGACCATCCGCGCCTGTTCGAAGTACAGGAAGGTGCTGACGCTGGCCAGCAGCAGCACGAAGACGGCGATGCCGAGCAGATAGCGCGATTTCATCACCTCGGTGGCGCCGGCGAAGGGACTGCCGCCGAGCGGGCGCTGGCGCTGGGCGGCGTCGTCAGCGGCCAGCGGATGGCGCTCGCGCCAGCGCTGCACCCTGTGCGCCGCCAGCGCAGAGGAGACCAACAGCGCCGCGGACAGGAACATCAGCCCGGCGTGCCCGACCGGCCCGACCAGAAACAGCCCCACCAGAGGGCCGGTCAGGCCGCCGAGGCTGGCGCCGGCGGCCATTAACGCGAACAGGCGCTTGGCCTGGCTGGTCGAGAACACGTCCACCAGCACGCTCCAGGCCACGGAGATCGAAACCAGGCTGAACGTCGACAGCCAGATATAGAAGGCGCGCGCGACCCAGACGTCGTCTGGATCGAACAGGAACGAGGCGCCGAAGGCGATGAGGTTGAGCGTGAAGAAGGCATAAACCCAGCTCAGGATCCGTCGCCGCTGCACCCGCCCCGCGACCCAGCCGAACAGCGGCATCGCGGCCAGCGTCGCCAAGAAGGTGCCGGTGAACAGCCATTGCAGGTTCTCGACGCCGCCGACGATGCCCATCGTCTCGCGCACCGGGCGCAGCATGAAGTAGCCGGCGAACAGCAGGAAGAACATGGCGAAGCCGGCGACGACGGCGCCGACCTCGTCGTGCTCGACTCCAAACAGCCGCGCCAGCCGGGTCTGCAAGGCCTGGCTCATGCCGTCGGCCAGCGTCCGTCTCCTCCGCCGTCATCCCGGCGTCGGACGGGATCCGTTTTGATGCTCCGCGACGTAATGACCGCAGGTCCCGCCGCGCCGGAATTAGATTCCTGGTTGCACCGGAAAGACGGCGAAGGTGCATGCCGCCATGCGAGGGTGGGCACCCTCACGCGAACATCTTGACCAGCTCGGACTGCTGCTCCGCGCTGAGCAGCGCGCCGGCGCCGGCCTTGAGGTTGTCGGCCTGGCGATCCGGCTTGCCGGTCGCCGGAATCACCGCCGTGACGGCGGGATGGCTGATCGCGAACTTGAGGAACATCTGCGCCCACGAGGTGACGCCGGCCCCGGCCGCCCAGTCCGGCAGTGGCTTATCTGCCACCTCCGCGAACAGCTTGCCGTCGTCGAATGTGCGGTTGATCAGCACCGCCACACCCAGTGCCTGCGCGGCCGGCAGCAGCGAATCGGCGGCCTGCGGCGCGTTGACCGAATAGTTGATCTGTATGAAATCCGGCCGTTCCCCACGCATGACGCGCTCGGTTTCGGCCTGGCCGCTTTCCAGGTAGTGGGTGATGCCGACGTACTTCGTCAGCCCTCGCTCTTTGAGTTCGCGGGCATAGGGCAGGGCGATCTCCCAGGCGCGAAGGTTGTGCACCTGCAACAGTTCGACCCGGTCCGTGCGCAGGCGGCGCAGCGAGTCGGCCCACTGCGCCTCCAGCGCGGCGCGGTCGTCGGCAGCGAGCTTAGTGGCCAGAAAACACCGCTCGCGCCAGCCGCCCTCGGCCAGCAACGCGCCGAGCACGTCCTCGGCGTTGGAATAATTGGGCGAGGTGTCGATGACCGAGCCGCCGCCCTCAAAGAACACGCGAATGGTCTCCTTGAGGGTCTGGAACTCGCCGGAGCCCAGCGGTACCTCGTAGCTGCCGGAGGTGCCGGCCCCGATCACCGGAACCTGCTGGCCGGTGGCGGGAATCGCGCGCGTGGTCAGCGAGTCTGCGACGAGCGCGGGCCGCGGCGGCGGCGCGGGGGTCGCGGGGGCGGACAGCGGCGCAGGAGTCTGGCGGCTGCAGGCCGCTAGCGGACCCAGCGCTAGGCCGGTTGCGATGAGGGCGGTGGAGGCCAGGAAATCGCGGCGTGACGTCATGTTGGATCCTCGGCACAAGCGAATGCAGCCTTCATCTTAAGTCGGCCGTTGGATAAAACAACCTGGGCGAGTTGCTGGCACTCGTTCCAAGTCTCCCGTGGGTGCAGAACGAATGCGACTCGTCCGTGATTCAAGAGAGCACGCATGACCTAGACGGCCATGGTTTGAATCGATCGTCGCCATCGCCGCGGCCGGTCGGCGGTTGAACCGGAAGGGGCGGGAAAAAAATCAGCTCCGCCGCCGATGTATTAGACGGCGCCTCTCTGTGTCAATAGCGGTTGTGTTCGTCGGTTGTATGGTGGCTGGTGGGTCCGGGCAGTGACTTGTCCGAAGAGTCAGTGTGCGGGGTTTCAGCTGGCCGCGCTGGACAGAGAGCCGTCCCCGAGTGTCCTCCCGGGCCCGCCTCCCGTCTGGCCGCGTCGCCGACGAGTTGTCGGTAGACGACGTCGGAAAGGCGCCGTTTGAGGCATCGCATCGCTTCCTTGCGGTTCTTGCCCGCGGTTCGTTTCCGCAGGTAGTGGGCTCTGCCCGGGGTGTCTTGCCGGATTTGGGTCAGGTGATGCGCATTGTGACGGAGCATCCGGATGGTCAGTGCGCCCGTACTCTGGCGCTGCATACCGGCCAGGCACCCCAGCCCTGTCGTGCCCTAGTGACCTCGGCTATTGCGATCTGTTCTTCTCGGGTGGCCAGATCGGCGCGTGGCGCGTAACGCAGTCCACCGTGGCGCTCCCACGTGTTCTGGTTGAATTGCACGCCGCCATAAAAGCCGTTGCCGGTGTTGATGGCCCACTTACCGCTGGACTCGCAGGCGGCCATGGCGTCCCAGGTGGCGCTGTCGCCCACCGGGGGCACCTGGGTGCCGGGCTTGGCACCGACTCGCTGGACCGACGGCCGGGCAGGTGTCACGACGTTGTGGGCCACCAGCCGTCGCCCGGTTTCCACGCCGTTGACGGTCGAGACGGCGAAGGTGACGTCCTGGGTGCCGGGAGTGCCGGGGTCCTCGACGACTTGGCGGCTGATGTTGATTGTCGGGTCTTGGATGCGTCGTAACGGCGCCGGCAGCGGCATGCGCGCGGCGACGTTGTGCACCCGGATGCGGGTGACCACGATCTGCATGCCCTCGACGACGGGCGTCCACGCCGGGGGCACCACCTTGTCGTCCTGCTGAAGCGGCGCGCCGGCCGCTGCCAGCAGCTGGCCCACGGTGGGCGCTGCTAGGCGCTGGTCGCGGGCCACGCCGCCGTCGTTGATGTGCACCTGTTTCGCGCTGACCAGCGGCAGCGTCATGCCGCTCAGCGGCAAGCGGCTGATACGGGACGCCGCGGCGGGGGCAGTATCGCTCATCGACAGCTGCTTGAGGGCCTCATCGACGGTCACGGCCGTCGTCCACACCTGCTTGCTTGGTTGGCCGTCGATCGACACCTGCAGCGGCCGGCCGCGTCGCAGCACGATGGCGTCGGACTGGTGGACCGGCTGATTGGCGCCCGGATAAAGATTGTCATGCTCGCCGACGGCCAAGCCGTTTTCCCGCACCACGTCGATCACCCGTGACCTCATTGTCGACACCGTCGTCGGTAAGCCGTCGACAGACAGAGTGACGGTCTTGTGCACCGCGACGGCGTAGCCGCCCGCGAACATCAACGCCAGCAAGAGTGCGCCGACCAGCGCACGCGGCGCCGTCGATCTTGGGGTGGCATTGCCGCCGGTGCCCGCGCCTTCGCCGGCGGCGCCGATCTCAGCCTGCCCCGTCTCGCCTCGCCGCGGCTGCTCGGCCACCTCGCCCCCGCGACTGTTTTGACCCCACGCCGCGTCCTCGGCCTTATCGATCCGTTCGGCGTCGGCCAGAAGGGCTGAGACCTGCTCGGCAAGAACCTTGTCTCGCACCCGTGTCCCGTCCAGCGCGACCCGGCTTAGCCGGACGACGCCCGCGGCCTGGCACAACACCAACGCCTGCACGAGCAGCTGCACTAGCGCGACCAAGTGCCGCCTGCGGAATCGTGCGATCGCTCGATAGTCCGGGGCCGCCCCCGCGCCCAGCCACCGAAAGCACACATCGTCGACGCATTTGCGTTCGATCACCCGCGACGAGCGCACCCCGATGATGTAGCCGTACAACAGGATTCGCACCACGAGCCGCGGATCACAGGACGCGTCGCGCCCCTCGGTATAGGCCCGAATGCGGACAAGATCCAAATGCTCATCGACCAAGACCGCTATGAACTGGGCCAGACGCTCGGCTGGCAACCAGTCATCCAGCGACGGCGGCAACAACGATCGTTCATCCGGGGCGACTACGCGGAACGCCTTGTCCACCGGGCGGCTTCGGCCTCGCGAAATCTGCATCTGCCCGCTGTCCAAGATCTACCTCGAACAACCCACCATTACCGAGTTCATCAGCCACCCATCATCCCCCGCACCCGATCCCCCGCCGATCACCCCGCCCGGCGTGTTGTCCGCCAGTCTGCGGTTACTCCCAGTCCTTCAAGAGGAACTTCAAGCCCAGCGGCCAGAGATCGCCGACAGTGAGACCAACCGCCGAAAGCCGAAGCGTGAAAAGATTTGGCGCTCAATAGCGTTGACAAATTCCACTACATCGCGACGTCGCCTCGGCCGCGAGCACCGCGCCGAGACGCCATCGACTTCACCGGGGAGCCGGCACAGTTGTCACGCCAATGGCGTTGCACAAGAACGTGATTGGCGAGCGCGACGCGTGCTGCGGCGCCGGCCCGTCTTCGTTCGCGGCGCGCACCCGGCGGCACACCAGCCCGAATCCGCGCAACCGTCTGCTGCACACTGCCCAGCGAGCAGCCCAGCCTGGCCGCGATCGTCCGGTACGGCACATGCGCCCGCAGCATCTTCGCCACCTGGGCGTCACGCTCCCGCATCTGCTCACCGTCCAGACGCCGCAGCTGATTCGGCTCACGCTCGGGCGGCGGCCGGCGGCTGAGGTCTGTCATGGCGCCAAGTGTGCGCCCCTAATTTACCGTTACGGCGCGTACATCAAGGCCAAACTCTGGCTTCCGTTGGAGCACAAGGGATTTCCGGGGGGAGATTTGCCTTCGGGGGGATTTTGTAATCGGTGGGAGAGACCACCACGCACGCCAACGTGGGCGGCACCTCCCCCTCGGAGCTGCTCCTGTAGGCCGCAGCAGACAGGACTGCCACCTGTTGACGTGTGCCTGCTCTGCATGTCACAGATCTTTGGCATTTTCGTCAGTGTTTCGGTCCTTGAGCGCACAATCGTGGATTT
>CAWDEZ010000006.1:0-1186986 GCA_963801365.1 uncultured Actinomycetota bacterium
GTCTCCAACGAGATTGTTCAGCACCATGATTGGCTGCCGACGTTCCTGGCAGCCGCCGGCGAACCGGACATCGTCGAGAGCTTGCAAGAAGGGCCACCAGGCCGGGGACATGACCTACAAGGTGCACATCGACGGCTACAACCTGGCCGCCCGCCTCTTGACCGGCGAGGCGAGAAGGCCCGCGGCGCGGGCTGATCTACTTCTCCGACGACGGCGATGTACTGGGCATCGGGCGGAGAACTGGAAGGTCGTGTTCATGGAGCAGCGCTGCCTGGTGCACCCTGCAGGTGTGGTTCGACCCCTTCACCCCGTTGCGCGCCCCGAAGCTGTTCAACCTGCGGACCGACCCGTACGAACGCGCAGACATCACGTCCAACACGTACTGGGACTGGCTGGCTGACCGGCTTTACCTTATGTTCTACGGATCTGCCATCGTGACCCAGTTCCTGGAGACATTCAACAGAGTTTCCGCCGCGCCAGGAACCGGCGACGTTCACCATCAACCACGCTGTCGAAGAGCTCAATAAGTTCCTCGCCGCTCGGGGCGGCTGAGAATGGCCGAACTCATCTCTGCAGCCCGCCGCGGTGGTGGTCTTCGGAACGTTCCCTGGGCAGTTCGACTGGGACTCCTGGAAAGGCGCACGACGCAACGTTCTCCAGCGGTGCGAACATCGACCTCAGTAAGGCCAATCATTGACCTCGCCGTCCTGACTCCGGAGCGGGGCGCGGCCCGGGCAACGCTATTCCGATGGTCGTGACTGCGCGGTTTGTGCCGCCGGCGGGGATTTATTTGCCTACGCTGAGTGACAACCTTCGTTGCATTTTGTACCGCTGTAACCAAGTAGCGACGACTGTGGGGCAGACCACGCCTCGACCGCGGGGTCCGGATTGACAGCGCCGTGGTCTAGTTCTAGTTCGCCTGCGCCAGCAGGAACTGGCGCGTCGAGCCCATGCCGTACCTGTCGAGGTCGCTGCACAGGCCGGCGAGCCCGCCTTGATTTTTGGTCAGCGGTCGATGGCGGCCATGTTCCCTTCGTCGTGGCGTTCGCCGGCGGCGGGAGTGAGGTTGTTGAGCCGTTCGATTTGTTCGGCGCTCAGCTCGACGGCGTCGGCGGCGGTGTTCTCCTCGACGCGGGCGACCCGCTTGGTGCCGGGGATCGGGGCGATGTCGTTGCCCTGGGTGAGTAGCCAGGCCAGTGCGATCTGCGCCGGCGTGGCGCCTGCCTCGGCGGCGACGGTCTTGACCTCGTCGACGATGCGTAGGTTGCGCTGGAAGTTTTCACCGACGAAGCGCGGATTGGTCTTGCGCCAGTCGTCGTCGGAAATGTCGTCGGTGGAGCGGATTTGGCCGGTGAGGAAGCCGTGGCCCAGCGGCGAGTAGGGCACGAAGCCGACGCCCAGCTCGCGTAGCAGCGGCAGCAGCTCGGCCTCCACGTCGCGGGTCCACAGCGAGTACTCGGTCTGCAGCGCGGTGATCGGGTGCACGGCGTGGGCGCGGCGGATGGTGTCGGCCCCGGCCTCGGACAGGCCGAGGTGGCGGACCTTGCCCTCGCTCACCAAGTCGGCCACCGCCCCGACGGTGTCCTCGATCGGAGTGTTCGGGTCGACCCGATGCTGGTAGTACAGGTCGACGTAATCAGTGCCCAGGCGCTTCAGGGAACCCTCGACGGCGGCGCGGACGTTGGTCGGGGTGCTGTCGATCACGCCGGGTCCGCCTCCGGAGTGCGACACCAGGCCGAACTTCGTCGCCACCACGACCTGATCGCGGCGACCCTGGATCGCCCGCCCGACCAGTTCCTCGTTGAGGAAGGGGCCGTAGATCTCGGCGGTGTCGAGGTGGGTGACGCCCAAATCCAGCGCCCGGTGGATGGTGCGGATCGACTCGACCTCGCTGCCCTCACCGGTGTTGTAGTAGCCGGACATCGACATGGCGCCCAGGCCGATCCGGGAGACGTCCAGCTCGCCCAGCGTGATGTGTTTCATCAGTTGCTCCAATTCTCAATTTTTTTTGTTTCCAGGCGATCTTGGGCCTGGAGTTGGGTGGCAGTCGTCCAGTAACGGCGGCTCATTCGACGATCCGCATGTTGGCTTCATCCATCCGCGCACCGTGCACCGTGATCTTGGCGAAGTCGCTGTCGATCTCCTGAAGGTCCGCGGGCGTCAGCGCAACGTGGAGTGCTCCGAGGTTTTCGGTCAGGTGATCGATGTTGCGGGTGCCGGGGATGGGAACGATGAACGGCTTGTGCGCCAGCAGCCATGCCAGCGCGATCTGGGCAGGTGTGGCGTCCGTCTTCGCTGCGAATCGTCTCATCAGGTCAACGACCGGCATGTTCGCCGCCAGGGCTTCCGGGGTGAAGCGCGGGAACCTGGATCGAAGATCGGTTTGCGGGTCGAACCGAGCGCGGGCATCGATCTTCCCGGTCAAGTAACCCAAGCCCACCGGTCCCCACGGGACGAAGCCGATTCCCAACTCCTCGCACGTGTCGAGTACACCGTTTCGTTCGGGATCTCGTGTCCACACCGAGTACTCGCTCTGCACTGCGGCTACCGGTTGCACAGCGTGCGCGCGGCGGATGGTTCGTACCCCCGCCTCGGAGAGACCGAAGTGCAGCACCTTCCCCTCGTTGATGAGCTGCCTGACCGCGCCGGTCACATCCTCGATCGGCACGGTCGGGTCGACCCGATGCTGGTAGTAGAGATCGATGCGGTCGGTTCGCAGACGCGTGAGTGACCCCTCAACCACCTTCTTGATGTGCTCGGGTCGACTCAGCGGGCCACCGGAACCTTCGACATCAAACCCGAACTTCGTCGCGATGGCGACCTTGTCACGGAACGGCGAGAGTGCCTCTCCGACAAGCTCTTCGCTCGTATAAGGGCCGTACACTTCGGCGGTGTCGAAGAACGTGACCCCTCCTTCATACGCCGCACGAATGGTTCGGATGCCCTGGGTCCTGTCCGCGGCAGGTCCGTAATTGGCGCTGATGCTCATGCACCCAGCGCCCAGTTCCGAGACGTCCAATGCTCCGAGTCTTCGGCTTTGCATGTCGTTGTCGCTCCGGCTGCTGGTTTCCTCGGGTTTGTTCGCGCACGCGGCCAACAACAGGGGTCCGGCCCCCAGCCCGGCACCGATGAGGGCGGTTCTCGCCATGAGGTCGCGGCGACTGATACCCCGGACATCGTTCGTCTCAGTCACTTCGGGTGTCTCCTTCATGTTTTGTCGGTGCCCATCCGGTGGCGGCCCGCATGGGTCTGCATCCAGAAAACCGGAGACGCCGCGACGGGGGCAGTGGCTGGTTATCCATGTACTGGCAGCCCACCCCAACACGCGGTACGCGACCGTAGCCTGGCTGGGTGGACAGCAGGAATGACATACGGGAGTTCCTGGCCACCCGGCGGGCCAGGATCACCCCCAACAGGCCGGACTGGCCACCTACGGCAGGCGACGCGTCCCCGGACTGCGCCGCGAAGAAGTAGCCGTGCTGGCCGGGGTCAGCACCGACTACTACGCCCAACTGGAACGCGGCAACCTCACCGGCGTCTCCGACACCGTCCTGGACGCCATCGCCCGCGCCCTGCAACTCGACGAAGCCGAACAGACACATTTGCATGACCTGGCCCGCGTCGCCAACACCACACCCCACAGCCGTCGCCGCCCCGCCCCCAAGCAACAAATCCGTCCCGTCGTGCAGCGCATCCTCGACGGCATGACCGCGCTGCCGGCGATCGTCCTCAACGGGCGTCTGGACCTTCTGGCGGCCAACCGGCTGGGAGTCGCCCTGTACTCACCGGTGTATGCCGACCCGTCCCGGCCGGTGAACCTTGCGAGGTTCGCCTTTCTCGACCCACAGGCAACCGCGCTCTACCCGAACTGGGACGACGCGGCGAACACCACCGTCGCCATGCTGCGCACCGAGTCTGGCCGCCACCCCTACGACCGCGGCCTGTCCGACCTCATCGGAGAGCTGTCCACCCGCAGCGAAACCTTCCGCAATCGCTGGGCCGCGCACAACGTGCGCCTGCACCGGGCCGGCGCCAAACAATTCCATCACCCCGTCGTAGGCGACCTCCGCCTCGCCTACGAGGTCATGGAACTCTCGGCCGACACCGGGCTGACCCTCACCGCCTACAGCCCCGAACCCGACAGCCCATCCCAGGACGGACTGGCCCTTCTCGCCAGCTGGGCCGCCACCCTGGATCAGAGCGACCAGCACGAGACGGCCCACCCGGGAGATCGACGAGATCCCTAGCGGCGCAGAGCAAACCAACCGCAAGGCCGAACGACAAAGGTGGTTCCTACAGCCCCTGGCTGACAGCAGTCTCGGTAAAATGGCCAATTGGCCAGACACTGGCCATCTCGATTGAGATTTGGCCACGGAGCTTGAGACTCTACATTCGGCGTGTAGATTCTCATCGCCGCCGACGTTTTTGGCTGCCGCTGACTTGGCGTTTTGCGAGGTGTCTCACGGCTGTCGCGGCTCGGTTTGTCTCATGGACCGCTTCATTTCCTACGACGTCGTTGCCGGTCACGTCGCGGTGATGTCCTCAAGCTTCCAGGTCTTGTCGAAGTAGGCCTCGGTCGGGCTGTAGAACCGGAAGATCGGGAACCAGCCGCGCCCCGCCACGGTGGCGATCCAGTTCTGGGTATCGGCGGGCTGTTCGGGACCGAAGACGATGTCGACCGAGCCGTCGGCATTGATTATGGGATCGGTGTAGCCGCTCACCGAGGGCAAGGGTTGGCCGTTCTGCAGTTCGGAGCGGCTCAGGGCGTCGTAGACGACCACCGACCAAAAGTTCTCGATCGGGATGTCGGGCGGCACGTGAAGCCGGTAGTTCTTGGCGCCATCGAGGTAGTTGCCATCGGCGTCGCGGTAGGTCCAGAGGTATTGCGAGCCCTGCCCGACGTTCTTCTCCATCATGGCCGGGGTGTTCCCGGCGGCCATGTAATAGACGTTGTTGCGGGCATCAATTTGTGGGACACCGTCTTTGAGGAACGTGTAGCTCACGCCCGCCAACGCGCCCTGCCACTTGCGGTCGGGATAGAAATAGACATCCGGAGCCGACGATGCATAGGTGTTGACCCGCGCCATCGCCCCACCCAGCCGCGCCGCTTCCCCCAACACGGCTTTGGTGTTGTCGTCGGGGTTGAACGGTGTGCCCTTTACGATGCCGATGGCCTGCATCAGCCAGCGTTCCAGCGGGCCGAACACCTCGGGCGGCTCCTCCTCGACGATCATGGCCAGCAGTTCGAAGAACCCGAAGTCATCGGGGAACAGGGTGTCGATGTCGTGACCGGAGCCGTTGAGGAACTCCATCGTTGGCGGCGAGGCCGCATCCGCCAGCGGATACACCCGGATCTGCTTCATCAACTCGACAGCCTGCGCGGTGCTCCCATCGACCTGAAACCCCCGCACGGCGAACGTAACCGAGTAGGTCGGCGACCGCACCACGTAATACCCGTCGGGGACCTCCCCGTCGAAGCTCGGCGGCAACACCAGAAATTTCCCGCCCGCGCCTTTGTCGGGGCCCAGTGCACCGACGTCGGCCAGATACCGTTGCAGCCCGTCCTGGATGAAGCCCAGCATGCGCGGCGGCGCCTCGATCACCGTCGGTCCATCGTCCTTGAGCGCGAGATGGCTGACGGCATAGACCGTCTCGGCGTTGGCGGTCAGCAGCAGCGTCCTCGCGTCCATCAGCTGCTCCCACACCACCACCTGCGTCGGTTGGGACGCCCCGAACACCCGCAGCCCCTGCCGCAACGCCATCTCGCTGACCGCCATCAACTGGGTCAGGTACACCTCCGTGGCCCGGTTGAACAACTGCAGATCCCGCAGCCGCGCCGCTGTGTCGTCGGTCGGATAACCGTTGAGGAAGTCGAAGTCACCGGCCCGCGTCGCCAACGTCTCCGAACACAACCAGCCATGCGGTTCTATCTGTGCCACCACAACCTCCACTACCTCGATAACGACGCCAACCAACGCCTGGCCGATCGTCGTGCGCCACCCCTGATCACAGATTCAACTCCCCGTCACTGCCGAGCGCGCCGACTCGGCGTGATCGACGATCAGACGGCTACTTCGAGACGGACATCCGCGAGGTGCAGATGTCGTCTATTTCAAGACAAGGGAGATACCGAAGGTTTTGGTAACGCGGCAGATCACTGGATGACGATCGGTGCGCAGACACTGCACCTGGCTTTGCGCAACAAAAAGCTATTAAGCGCCTTTTGCCCACGCCCAGGCCGTTAGCAGCCAGTCAGCATCAACTTTTCGAAGTGCGACTGTATAGACCGAGCCGCGTTGGACGATCTGCTGACCTCGAAGGTCAAAGGTCATCGTTGCCGGAGCAACAACGTAGGCGTAGTTGCCATTAACATCGACATGCTGTGGCTCACCTAGCGCGATGTTGTAACCCGAAGCCCCTAAGTGCTCGCCGTCGGCGACGACGTCCTTCCACCAGTCCGCTGCGGCCGTCGGCCCCTGCCACACATGAGGCGACATACCATCAAGGATCTGCATCGGATCAGCGCATGTCGCTGCCATGGCTGCTGAGTCCCCGCTGTTGAAGGCCTCGACATATTGCCGTACTGCAATCATTGGATCGCCAGAGTTAGGCACGACGGGCCTCCGCTCTCTTTGTGGCCGAACCTAGTACCTCACCGAGAAGTTTGTACGGGAACTCGGGGGTTCCATGCGGCAAGTTGAGCACATGAACTGCGACTGACTAATAAGACTCTCGTAAGCCGTCTATTTCGAGACTGGCCCAGCCGCCGCTGGAGAGGATAGGAACATCAATGTTGTTTCCTCCAACGTTGACCACATTTCACGCGACAATGTGACCATGTGGCACGGCGGCCGACTTAGCCGGATGCTCGTATCGTCATGATGGTCACGCGGCGAGCGGGCTGTCGTCTGTCAGCGCGTCCGTGGGCCTCACCGTAGGGTGCAGTGAGGTCACCGTGGGAATGGTTCGACATACGCAATCGTTGATGTTGAATTCGTAGAAAACGCGAGCGCTTGATCGGATACGACGAGCTGCCCGGTGGGCGTGGTCCGACGTCGTCGTAGCCAGCGAGACCTGCAGTGACACAGGCTGTCTCAAGTGATGTCGTGCCGCCCTTGTCTCGAAACTCGTTACATTCCTTCAGGTCTCACTTAGGAGCCACACGCAGGCAGCTGCCGAAAGCATCCTTCTGACACCCTGGGGTGGGCGAATCTCAACGCCGTGTCATATATGACACGCGTATGACACGGCGGATGAGAATATGACATTGGGAATGAAAACCTACAGCGCAAGGTGTAGGTTCGCAAACCCGATGTCCACCGGCCAGCGCACGACCTGCCAGAAGCCGGGCTCGTCTCACGCCATGGCCAACGGACTTTGTCTCACGTTCGTGTCCAATTTCAGAGCGCGTCTGCTACGACTTGCGCTTCGTTTCGATGTATACCTACGCAGCGAAACTTTTTGGGTCAGCGTCATTCGGGCCAGACTAAGAAAGAAGAGTGCACCCCCCCATTTGTCGACATATCCGCAACGTCTCGCACCTGCAGGTTATAGCCGCCGGGAGATAGCGGCGCAGCCTGATAGTCAACTGTGTCGCGTCGCATGGCCCGCTCGACCTCAGTAATTACCCGTCCGTTCTCGTCGCGCACAGTAATCACGATGCTTCGGTGGCCGGCACCCGACGCTATCGTCGCCAACAGTGACTCGTCCGCTGAGAGCACTTCTGGTGCCGTAATCGAGAGGGCGTCGAACGATCCGGCTTTGACTACTATCGGATCGGACGTCACCACTGACTCGATTTCGTCAAGAGCGGCGTTGTTGCACTGCAAATGTCCGTGCTTGTCCGCAACGCGTCTGAGCGAATTCGAGTCGAGTGGAATACCTTTGGGGCCCGACGCCGAACGACACGGTGCCATCGCCAGCAAGGTTTCGATGCCCGATAAATTCCGAGGGCAGGTAGCGGCCCTCAGCAAGGTGGGCGGATGCGCTCGTCGGCTGCAGCGTGCCGACGATAGCGTGGCGCCGGGCCGCGGTCTCGACGTCGGTGGATTCGGCGTCTTCAAGCTCCCGGTAGAACAGCGCGGCATCACGTCGCGCAGCGTTCGGAAGTGCAGAGTCCGTCTGATCGCTCAGGTAGCCGAGGTCTCCACCGCCCTGTTCGACACATGCGTAGCTGGGTAGCAGCTGATGAACCGAGGGGAACGAAAGGACGGTCGGATGGAGTTGATCGCCGAAGCGCCCCAGCTTGGGCATTGGGCCGTCAGCCAGGACGGATAGAGCCTTGATAGCTCCTCGGTACGGCGTGCCCATGGTGATTAGCTTCCGGCTGAGTGGCGCGCCTCCTTCCTTGCTGATGTACCAACGCGCGATCAGGCCACCCATGGAGTGGCACACAAAGATGATCTTGGCGTTGCGGTTCTGCGGGGCGTGGTCGCGCCAGCGGCTGAGTGCCGACTCGGCGAACACTTTCAGGCGGCGGCCGTTGTAGCGGTTGGAGAGCCGCCAATCATAAGGGAACGAGACGGGATTGAGATTCCCGTCTTGCTGTCCGGCTAACCCGTTGCGAAGCCGGGCTTTTCGTAGTCGTTCGACGAGTGTGTCGTACCCGTGGATTGGTGTCCACAGGCCTGGAATGAAATGCAGATGGGATACAAGCGTGGTAGCTTCGACGCCGTCATCGGGCGCTTGGTCGCCGATGTCGTAGGGAAGTTGCAGCTTTCGGATGTGCTTGCCGAAGGTGGCCAGCGCCGTGAGTAGGCTCGCGGGTCTTGAGGACCATACTTCGGTGCCGTCGCGTGTGAGCGTGCTTCCGGTGATTCCTGGAATGATCACTATGAGATCGTTGCTAGCCATCGTCGCCCACGTGTGCTTCAAGGATCTCTGCGGCTTGTGCAAACTCGGGTTTTGCTGGCGCCAAACGTTCGCAAAGGCGGTGCCATTCGGGTACACGCGTCGGCGCGGCTTCGGCAGCGCTCCCGATGAGTTCTCTCATTTGAGCTGAGAGTTCGGATTCCAAGAGGCTTACGCCCACGTAAAACGAAGAGGCAACTAGGACCTCGGGTTCTGAGGCCTCTGCGGCATGATTCATCAGTATAACGGCCGCTTGCTGAAGGACCTTCGTGTCGTGCCGGTCCGCAATACTTGAAAGCAAGGTGTCGGCCTGGTCAGCGTCGGCAGCTACCGCTGCGATCTCGATATGCAGTGGTATCCGGCTGACTTCGATAAGGCTAACGGCTGCGCTTGCACGGGGACTTTTGGTGCGCGCTCGGAGATGTTGGCCCACAGTGGCATCGCGTAGCAACTCGCCGTGCTCAGCGAGGAGTGCTAGACGTTGACTAAGGTTGGCTTCCAAGAATTGTTCTGCGAGGTCGTAAATGTTCGACTGTGCGGCATCGTACTCATGTGTATCGCGGGCGTCAGGCTGTCGAGATGCGGTCGCGAGCTTCAGCGCTGGCTTGTCGATTGAAGCGCAATCGGGTCGCGGATGTCTCTCAGTGCCGCCGCCCGGGCGGGATCGACGACGAGAAGAGCTTCATCGATAGCACCGTCGTAGTCGTCACCGAGCAGTTGAACATTCTGTTGCAAGAAGGCATCTGCGGTGGTGAAGTCATCGCTGGAAACCCAACTCATCGCCCAGTCGATCCGCTGTTGATCAGTAAAAGCCCATACTGGCACGTCTGTATCAGTGGATCGTTGCCACAACTGGTCGAATCGGATTCGGTTGTCGTCGCGTATCTTTCGAGTGAGCCGCCGGATGTAGAGGAGGAGCATCGGATTTCTATTGCCAAGTTCACTGATGGCGGTGTGGATCCATACCGGTGCTTGTGAGTGCTCAGGGAGTATACCGCTAACGACGGTATAGATCAGGAGTGCCCGTGTCGGTCCGTCGAGAATTCGCAAACATTGTGCGAGTAGCTCGTCGAGGCGGTCGAAGTTATCGCCGCATTGCCCGAGCACGATTGCCAGGGTGGCAAGCGTCCTGCCACAAGTGTCGACGTCGTCACGACTCATCTCAGGCAGGAGTCGATAGTGCTCGACCGCGGCGATGGCGGTGTCGCGTGCCTCGTAGGGTCGACGGCGTTCCAGTTGTAGACGCGCTTGAGTACCCAACGCTGAGGCGAGGTCGTTGCGGTGCGAGCTGTCGATGGCGAGCAATTGCGTCCATAGCGTTACTGCCTCAGCAATGGTTTCGAGGCCGGGTTCGATCTGGCCTGCCATCCCGTGAAGGGCGGCGAGGTTCCGCAGCGCGGTGGCGTATTCCGGGCTCCTAGTCAGTCCGGATTCCCGGAGGAGCTGTACCGCACGCTGTCCGTAACGAGAAGCTAGTGCGGGATTGGGCTGTGCTGCCTTGGTGGCTTCGATGTAGATGGTCGCGAGCTGTTCGTGCGGCATCACGCCCTTCGCTAGAAGCTGCTCGCCCTGCAGGGTGGCCTGCGCCGCCAAAAGCACACCCGCGTTTGCGTTTCCGGCGGCGACATGTAGATCGCAACGACGCGCGCGGGTGGTGGCCGCGTATACCTCGTTGCGCGGATCGCGGACTGAGAGTTGCTCATACAAGCGCGATTGCGTCAGCGCCGGCGGCGGCGGCCTCGGTGAACCGGCCGGTCGCGGCCAATCGTTGGCAGTGGTTCGAGAGGACCCGGGCCACGTCGTTGTCCAGGCTGGGATTGTTGTCTCGCGCTGCTCGGTAGTGCTCCAGTGCCTGCCCGCTGGCCTCCAGCGCTTCACTGTGGCGGCCGTTGAGTGTCAACGTATTCGCGTAGTTGTCTAGCATCAGCGCGAGTGCTGGGCGTTTAGCCTCCTCGCGGTCGGCGATGTCGCGCAGGATCTCGACCGCAATGCGCGCGGGATCCATCGCCGCCTCGCCTCGGTCCAATGCTGTCAAGATGTTCGCGTAATTGGTCAGCGCCCCAGCGTAATTCACTGCCTCAGCGGGAGTCTGTGCGAGTCATCTCTCGGTAGCCGCTCACTGCTTGGGCTGTGGTCGTAGAGCGCAAGTTCCGTCTGCCCGACTTGGCTGTATCGCACACCGAGATCGCTGAGGGTTTCCAGCAGAGCGGGCCGCCACGTGTCATCGCTGGCCACGAGAGTCATCCATGATGGCGCGGGCGCGTTCGGTCACGGTCACCGCGTCGTCGACTTCGTCCGCGCTCGGCGAGATGGCTGCCGAGGTTCTGCAGTGCTTGGGCCAAGGCAGCTCGATCGCGTTCTGTCCGCTGTCTCATTGACGGCCGCCTGGAGGATTTCGACGGCGTCCCGACTGGCTTGCACAGCCTCGTCGATGCGGCCTTCCATGCTCAGGGCCAGCGCCAGGGTGTTGCGGGCGATACCCAGGCGGTACCGGTTGTCGCCTCCGTAGCTGCAGGAATCGTTGCTCTAGCTCTACGGCCTGTGCGGCCACCCCGGATGCTGTCGTATCTTGGGCATCCATCAGCATGTTCGCCAAATTGTGTGCCACGGCAGCGAGATCGACGACGACTTCAGGTTGCTGACTTACGAGCTGGTTGTACGCGGCGACGGCTCGGCGACCGACCTGAACCGCTCTGCGTGATCTGACCGGTGGATTGGTAGATGGTCGCGAGGTGGGCCAGCGCGGGAGCCGACTGCCGGTCACGATCCGGGCCCGTGAGATGGTCGGCAACAGATGTGGCCTCGTCGGCGAGGGAGAGCGCGGCACTGATATCACCGCGATCGACGGCGTCGATGGAGACGGCCAGTGCTGCTGCAGCCAAATCTTTGGACAGTAAATCGTTTCCGCGCAGCAGGTCCAGTCCGCGCTCACCGGCCCGGGCGACGTATCTCCAGAGGTAGCGCTCCAGATGGGGGCTGCGCGGCGAGGTCGCCGGGGAGCCAGCCGGCTCTAGGTTGGCGACCAGGGCAGCCGCGATCTGAAGGTCCAGGGTGTTCTCGTCGCCAACGGCTGCGCGTGCGTTTGCGGCGAAGTGTTGCGCGATCAACGTGTGCGCGAAGCGGTACACCGCTTCCTCGGATTCGGAGTCCTCCACGATGTAGGCGCCCACCGGGGCGAGCGTGGCGGCCACATCATCGCGGTCAAGTGGCGGTGTGTCGGGTGCGCGGGTTGCGTTGGCGATCGCCAACCACTCCCGCTCCGGGAGGCCGGCCCCTAAGCCGTAGGGCAACGCATTGAGAAGCGCCACCGCGGCGCGCAGCGTCGAATCGTCGTAGGCGCGGGTAACCAGCTGGTCGAGCGCGGCGCCCAGTGAGCCGTCGATGGCGGCCGCGCGTCGGCTCTGGGTCCGCCGTTGGTTGACGCGCATCCTCGATGAGGAGTTTGGCCAGCACAAACGGTGGCGGGCTCTCGTCACCTGCTCCTTGGCGCAGTGCTGTGATCGCGCCGGCAGGATCGTGGTCGGGCGCGGCATGGGGAAGCTCTTCGAGCATCTCCTCGATGGCGCCCCACCCCGACTATCTGCTGCTGCGGGCTGTCGAGATCGAGGATGCGGTCGGGCGCCGCGAGTACGACAGCGATCGACACGAGGTCCGCGGTTTCGCCCGCCGCTGCCCACTGCGGGGGTTGGGATGCACGACGCTGCCGGGGCACGCTGATTGCGGTCGGTCGCGTCGCCACGATGACCGTGGCCACAGTGCTCAGCGGTGTCACCAGTGATTCAACGACGCGGGTCGGCGTCGGCGGCCTCGGTCAGTGCGTCGAGGGCAATCACCGGCACCGGCGCGCCGCTGTCTCGTCGGCGTTGGAGCCCACCGCATAGTTCGAACGCATTGCGGGGCGCTGCCGCTTGTTCTAAGAAGGCCACGCGCCACCAGGATGCGGTCAATCGTCGCTGCGATCACCTCGGTGCTGAGGCCACCGACGTCGATGATTACTGCGGCCGTTGTATCGGTGGCTGCCGTGTCGTCCTCGGTGTTGCGGGACAGGGCATGGTGCAGCAGCGCCGACTTGCCGCTGCCCGCGGCACCCGTGACGACGTACACGCCGTGCTGCTGTTGAGCCAGCCAGCCAGACACCGTTGCGACCGCGGCCTGTCGGCCGAAGAACGCCGATATCGTCGGCACCCCGGTGAGCACTTCAGCGACCGAGAGCGGACCCGCGGCCACCGACCAGAGGGGATTGCGGATGAACGGACGTGCGTCGCCCGTGGATGTGAATTTGGGTTCGGTGTCCGCGGCGGCGTGGTCCCACTGTTTGATCAGCGCGTCCCAGAGGTCGTCGCCGCGAATGAAGCGGTGATGTGTTGACCAGCGGCGTCGAATGTCCTCCGCGTCTGGGCCGTCCGGGCGCGGACCATCCCGCAGTAGGCGCTCTAGCTGGGGTCCGAGTTGGTGTTGACGCACTTTCTCGGGGCCGCACGCGGCCAGCAACCCGAACCAGCACCACTCCCCTGCCGGCGGATTGACACGGAAGTGGTTGTAGATCTGCACAACTGCGTCGACCGCGTTGCCTGCGTAGCAGGTGTCGATGATCAAGAGGATTTGGTTGGCGCCGGTGGCCGCGACCCGGGTGGCAACATCGACGGCGTCGAACCCTTCGCTGGGATCGTTGCGGCTGTCGTGGGCGAGCAGCCGCAACGTGTTCGGGCCGGCGCCGGGTATGCCGTGCCCTGACCACATCAGTACGGCGGCGCCCTCGTCATCTGAGAAGTGGCCCGCGCGATCGCGCAGCTCCCGCAGGACGGTTGCCTCGTCGGGATCGCGGAGTACGCGGGCACCGAAGTGGTCGCCCACCAGTTCCGCGATCGTCTGCACCTCATCGGCCGAGCCGGATAGGTCTGGCAGATCGGGACTGGTGTAGCGGTCGACGCCGACGCCGATGAACAGTCCCTCCCCAGTCTCGCCATCCACCCGGTAATGATGGCTCAATCCCATCGTGTTGGTGATGAGACCCCGCCCCAAACGGACACATCCGTATCGAAGGAGCGTGCACGCACTGAGGTAACACGTGTTTCCGACAGCCTGGACCGCCAGTCAGCGGGCATCAGGGACCGTGTTGCGAGACTTCATGTTTGACAACTCGTGTCACAGGCCCCGATCGCTTTCGGCAACGTGTCGAACCCAGCAGTGCTAGAGACAACAAGCCGCCGAAGGCGGCAAATCCTGGAATCCACGCAGGAGAAAGGCCGCCGCCTATGACGATTTCGTCGGCGAACTGCAACCTCCGCTCGGCCGTGCATTTACAAACTTCACGTCCGGTACGGCGTGAGAAGCAGCTGTACGTCGACTGATCGCTGACCCTGCACGCGCGAAGGCGGGCGCCGTCCCACACGTGCCCAAGCCACAATTTGCCGCTTCCTCGTCGGCCGTGTCGGCTTTGATCGGCGCGCACGCGAAGCGTCCGCTCCTCCGAGTGAGCAAGCGCCATGGCAAAAAATCTCACGGAAATGTCCAATTGGACATGCGTTGGACATTTCATTTGAGAATTGGACATCGAGTTTGAGAATCTACAAGAAGGGCGCGCTATTTTGCCATGTTCGTGAATCGCGAGTAGTGCAGCTGATGCGCCACGGTGACCGTCTTGGTTTGACCGTTACGGTGCTTGGCGATGATGAGATCCGCTTCGCCTAAACGCTCTTCGTTGTCTTGATCGAAGAGATCCGGCCGATGTACCAAGATCACGATGTCGCTATCCTGCTCCAGGGATCCGCTTTCGCGAAGGTCTGCGAGCATGGGCTTCTTGTCGGTGCGTTGTTCCGGGCTGCGATTCAACTGGCTGAGTGCCACCACCGGCACCTCGAGTTCCTTGGCAAGTAGCTTCATGTTCCGCGAAAACTCGGACACCTCTTGCTGTCTGGACTCGAACTTCTTGCCGGAGGTCATGAGTTGCAGGTAGTCGACGACGATCAGCTTCAGCTCTGCTCTTTGTCGAAGCCGCCGCGCCTTCGCGCGGATTTCCATCATGGTCAGGTTCGGCGAGTCGTCGATATACATTGGCGCTTCGCTGATCTCACTCATGCGCCGGGCCAGCCGGCGCCAGTCGTCGTCATTCATTCGTCCGGAGCGCATGTCCGAAAGCTTGATCTTCGCTTCGGCCGACAGTAGCCGCATTACGATCTCGGACTTGCTCATCTCAAGTGAGAAGATGACACTTGCCATCTGGTGCTTGATCGAGCATGAGCGCAGGAAATCCAATCCAAGCGTGCTCTTGCCCATTCCCGGCCTGCCCGCGACGATGATCATCTGGCCCGGATGCAAGCCGTTGGTGACGTCGTCGAGTTCGACGAAGCCCGTCGGCACACCGCTTGCCCGGCCGTCGCTGGATGCGATCGCGTCGATCTCGTCCATCGTGGGCTGGAGCAATTGCTCAAGCGGCACAAAGTCTTCCGACAGCCGACGGTCGGTGACGTCGTAGATTTCTGCTTGCGCGCGGTCGACGACCTCGGCGACGTCGGATCCCTCGGCGCCCGCGTATCCGTACTGCACCACCCGGGTGCCGGCCTCCACGAGCCGGCGCAGGAGTGCCTTCTCCGCGACGATGCCAGCGTAGTAGCCGGCGTTGGCCGCAGTGGGCACGGTCGAAATCAGCGTGTGCAGGTATGGCGCCCCGCCAATCCGCCGCAGCAACCCGCGCCGGTCCAGCTCGGCGGCCACGGTCACCGCGTCGGCCGGTTCTCCGCGGGTCGACAGATCGACGATGACGTCGTAAATGTTTTGGTGCACAGGCCGGTAGAAGTCCCCGGGTCGCAGTCTTTCCACCACATCGGCGATCGCGTCCTTGCTGAGCAGCATGCCGCCCAATACCGATTGCTCGGCGACGATGTCTTGGGGAGGCTGACGGACGAACTCCTCGTTCGACGGAGGGGCTCCCATGCCCGGGTGCCCGAGATCGTCCACCACAGCCATCCCGGGACCCCACCTCCCTCCCGAACGTACGTTCGCCTCATCCATTTCGACGATAGGCCACTACGCCGACAAGTCGCCGTCTCGACACGCTTGGATTCACCCCTGGACGGTCTGACGCTAAACGTTGCTGGGGACACCGCAAAAAGGTGCTGTTAATGAAGCTGTGCATGGCGTGTGGATACCAGCTTCTAGACGTGTTGACCCGTTGTGGAGAACTTGTGGATAACTGGCCATTTATACACATATGTCCTGCTAAACCCAACTTGGGACGCGGTGCTGGCTGTGGATCGCAATCGCTTCGGCGTGTCTTGCCGAGTTGCCATTTCGGGCGTGTTGTGTTGCGTCTACTCGAGGGTGAAGTTAACGCCCGGTTAGATTCGCCGTGAAGACGGCGGCCGCACAGTTCGCTGTCCCATGCGGCAGGCGACTCACCATCCCCGTCAAAAAAGAGTTACCCGGCGGTAATGCATTCACCGATGGGGTGCATGATCACGGCCGAGAATTTGCCTGAATGTTGAATCCTGGTTTCGCTTGAGCCACAAGACGGTAACAAAGCCGACGTTGGGTCCGGGTGGACGTCAAGTGGCTCGACAATTCTGAATCGCACGATTACGCCGCCGCCCGAATGAGCGATGCGCGACGCAAAGACCTTGTGTTGCAACAGGAAAGGTGCCTGCGGGCGGCGCCGCTGATCCTTTGCCGGCCAACTCACAGAGCGGGCGAGACCTGCGTGAGTCCGCCGGAAAGAAGCTGTCTCCGATTGCTCCGAGGTGCGGCGATCAAGGCGAGAACTTCACATCCCGTGTCGTATATGTCGTGGCAGTAGCCGTCGTCTGACATGCCGGGCCGGGTTCACAACTGTCGCGTGAAACGCGCAGCGACCGAGCACGATTCCTGCCGCGACTCGCCCTACGACCGGCACCAGCACCGTGACACAGACGGTCACCGTGGGTCCGCATTACTGCGCAGCGACGACCTCCAGCGACACAGTCGCCTGAACGTCGGGGTGGAGCCGCACCACGATCGGGTGGCTGCCGATCGATTTGATGTGCGACGGGGGCATCTGCACCGTGCGCTTGTCCACGTTCGGGCCGCCCGCCTTCTTGATCGCCGACACGACGTCCGACGCGGTGACCGAGCCGAACAGCTTGCCCGAGCCGCCCGCCGTTCGGACCGGCAGGGACACGGTGCCCAGGCCTTCGATCGCAGTCTTGAGCTCTGTCGCATGCTCGTGATCGCGGACCGTCTTCGCATCACGGGCGCGCCGGATCTCGTTGGCCTGTCGCTCGGCGCCACGGGTGGCCACGATGGCCAGTCCGCGAGGCAGCAGGTAATTACGCCCGTATCCGTCTTTGACGTCCACGAGATCACCAGCCGAACCGAGGTGATCGACCTCGGCGGTGAGAATCAGCTTCATCGTCGTTCCTGTCCGATCAGTTGCTCAGCGGGTCGCCGATGTGAAGGGCAGCAAGGCAACTTCGCGCGCATTCTTCACCGCGATCGCGATGTCACGTTGGTGCTGCACGCAGTTGCCCGTCACCCGGCGGGCGCGGATCTTGCCGCGCTCGCTGATGTAGGTGCGCAACAGCGCGGTGTCTTTGTAGTCGATCGCCTGGCCCTTCTTCGAACAGAACACACACTTGCGGGTCTTAATCGGCTTTTCGGGCGCTCGGGTGGGGCGTCGCTTGTTGGACTTCGCCATTGGTGTTTCTCTTTCTCGATCAGCTGCGGGGATTGGTGATTAGAAGGGTGGCTCGTCGTCGCTGCCGCTGAGGGAACCGGCCGCCGGCGCACTGCCCCATGGGTCGTCGGTGGACTGGCCACCGGATTGCCGTGAGCCGCTGCCGAATCCCCCACTGCTGCTACCGCCGCGGCTGGCCTTGTTCACCTTGGCCGTCGCATAGCGCAACGATGGGCCGATCTCGTCGACCTCCACCTCCACGACTGTGCGCTTCTCGCCCTCCCGGGTTTCGAACGAACGCTGCTTGAGCCGTCCACTGACGATCACGCGCGAGCCGCGGGTCAGGCTCTCGGCGACGTTCTCGGCTGCCTCTCGCCAGATATTGCAACGCAAAAACAGCGCCTCACCGTCCTTCCATTCCCCGCTCTGGCGGTCGTAGATGCGCGGCGTCGACGCGACGGTGAAATTGGCAACCGCAGCACCCGACGGGGTGAAGCGCAGTTCGGGGTCGGCGGTCAGGTTTCCGACGACGGTGATCGTGGTGTCACCAGCCACGAGGTCCTCCTGGGCGTTGTTGTTTACTCTTCACGCAAGCGCTCATCGTTGTTGTTTTTTCTTCACGCAAGCGCTCATCGTTGCGCGGTTCTTGTCGTGCGCGAGCCTACGTAGCGCCACTGACGCTCGGCTGGCATTCAGTGCTTGTCTGTGCGCAACACCTTGGTCCGCAGCACCGACTCGTTCAGACTCAGCTGACGGTCGAGCTCCGAGACCGTCTCGGGCTTGGCCGTGACGTCGACCACGGCGTAAATGCCCTCGGAATGCTTGGCGATCTCGTAGGCCAGCCGGCGCCGGCCCCAGATGTCAACCTTGTCCACCTTGCCGCCGTCGTTGCGGATGACGTTGAGGAACGCTTCCAGCGATGGCGCCACGGTACGTTCGTCAAGAGTGGGTTCGAGGATGACCATGATTTCGTATGGACGCATGGGAACCTCATCACCTCCTATGGTCGTGTGCGGCCGCGGTCGATCCGTGGCAGAAGGGGTCGCCTGCGTCGGCAACCGGACCAGGCTACCGGAACGTCCGCTGATCTGCGAAATCGCGTTCGACGGCGAGCCAGACTACTAAGCTTCGACCGCCTCGCGGTCACGAGCAGCTCGTCACCGTCGAGGTGGGCCCCGGTGGTGCGCGGACGCAACCGGGCCGGTAGCCACGCGGGTGGGCAGTCCGGAGCGTTCTCGTATATCCCGCCGGACGGGTCATCGACGCGTCCACCGAACCGGACGAGGTCGCGCTCCGGGCGGTAGATCTGCCACACCACCATCACGCAGAGCGCGATCACCGCGATATCCCGCAACAGCACGGTGGCGGTGAACGGCTGCTCTGGCAGACCCCGGGCCTGATCGCCGTACAGATAGAACATCCGCGGCACCCAAACGAGTGCATCGATTATCATCCACGCCAACAGGATTCGACGATGCGGCAACGCCAGCACGGCCAGCGGTACCAGCCAGAGGGAAAACTGCGGACTCCACACCTTGTTGGTCAGCAGGAATGCCGCGATCACGAGGAACCCCAACTGCGCGACCCGCGGCCGGTACGGCGCAGTCAATGCAATGTAGCCGATCATGGCGCAAGCCGTCAGAAACAGCACCGCGACAACGCTGTTGAGCACCACCGGTGGCTCCCAGAACCCTAGATTGCCGTCGAAGCCGGGCCATCGCGTGAACGACTTGATCACATTGAACAGCGAATCCATGTCATCGCCGCGCCGGGCGTTGAGCCGGAAGAATTCCGACCACCCCCGCGGAAACAGCACCATCACCGGCAGATTCACCAGAAACCAGGTGGCCGCCGCGGTAGCGGCCGATTGTCCAACCGCACGCAACCGCCCAGTGCGCACACCCACCACCAGCAACGGCAGCAGCAGAAGCACTGGGTACAGTTTCGCCGCGATACCGAGTCCGAGGAGAACACCGGCGAGCACCGGCTTACGCCGTGCCCACGCCAGCATCGAACCGATGGCGAAAGCCGTTGCCAGCGCGTCGAAATTCGTGAAGATCTGGAATACCAGGATCGGAGAGGTGGCGACCAACGCCGCGTCCCAGATGCGGCGGCCCGCCAGCCTGGCGGTCGCCCACACCGTTCCCAGCCAGGCGAGCGCCAACCCGAACGCGGAGATGTTGAAGAACATCACCACCTCGGCGACCACGGGTATCGCAACGATCTTCGTCAGCGCGCTGTACGTCTTGGCCAACGCCATCGACGTGTACTGGTACAACCCGGTCAACACCGGATACTCCATGTACCGCACGGCCGGGCGTCCGTCGTATTGGGTTCGTGGCTTGCCGGCGGAATCGGTTTCCAGCCAACTGGATTTGTACGGAAACTTGCCGAGATTCAACAGCTCGGCGGTGTACAGCGGAACGGTGTCGGAATAGCACAACTGGTAATAGGCTCGGTTGTTGTCCCAGTTGGCCACCCGCTGATCAGCCGAACCGGTCGAATTGCTTTGCAAACAGGCAGCTTTCGTCGAGTACCCCAGCGCCAAGAACACCAGCCCGATCAGAAACATGACCCTCAGTGGAGTTAGCATGCTCTGCCGTCCGATCAGAGCGTGCCGGCCTACCGGGCCGCCGATCGTCTCGGACAACGCGGCACCCACGACATCGGTGCGACTGGGCAGATCGCGATCGTCGAGGGAGCGTCGATCGGCCGCGAGCGGACGCGGAGAAGCCGCCACAGCGATGTTGGGCTCCGCGACGTCGTCGTCAATCGTCACGGCGGAGGTCCGGGCAAAGGACCTAGGGTGACTGGCTCCTCCGGAGGAGGAGCAACCGGAACTGTAGAGGGCGGCCCGATTGGGATCGTGATGCCAGGTGCCACTTCGATACTCGGCTGAATTACCTCACCGGGTGTAGGCGTGGTCGATTGGGGTGACGGGGGCGGCGACGACGGTGCGGGCGGTGGCGCGGCAGGCACACCGGCGTATCCACCGATCGACGCAGGTTTGGGGAATGATTCGTTGGACGTGCCCTCCAGCGCGTTGTCCATTGTCGACTTCCAGATGTCAGACGGCAGAGTCGAGCCCCACACAGGCGATCCCCACTTGTTTTTGAGCGGTTTGTCACCGCGCACAGTGCCTACCCACACTGCCGTTGACAGCGACGGCGTGAAGCCCACCATCCAGGCGTCCCTGTTGGCGCCGGTGTCGCCGAGCTGCGTGGTGCCGGTCTTCGCGCCGGACGGGCGCCCACCGGCGAGGTTGTGGCCGTTGGAGTACCCGGCGATGGGCTGCATCGCGGAGATGACGTTGTCGGCGACTCCTTTGTCGATGCGCTGGTCACCACCGCTCTCCTGCGTCGCGGTGTCGAACAGCACCTGGCCTTCTGAGTTGACCACCTTCTGCACGAAGTGGGGCGCGCGGTACGCGCCCGACGCGGCGATCGTCGCGTACGCCGACGCCATGTCGATGGCCCGAGTCTGGTACTGGCCCAACACGATCCCGTTGTTAGGCGGACCACCCTGACCGTCCTCGGACAGTGTGTGTTCGACGCCGGGGAAGCTTTCGGCGATGCCCGCCTGGTGTGCGGCGGCGGCCACGTCCGACGCGCCGTGTTTCAGCTTCAGCATCAGCCGGTAGTAGCTGGTGTTCAGCGACCGCTTCAACGCCTCGGCGATGTTGCACGTCCCGCAGCTTTCGCCCTCCACATTGGTGATCTGAATGCCATTGACGTTCAGCGGTGAACTGTCGATCTGTGTGCCCAGGCCGATGCCCTGCTCAAGCGCCGCCACCAACGCGAACACCTTGAACGACGAGCCCGTTTGCAGGCCTGCGTTGGCGAAGTCGAAGCCATTGGCGTCCGCGCCACCGTAATAAGCCCTGACCCCGCCCGTCTTCGGGTCGATCGACACGACAGCAGCGCGCATGTCGGGATCCTGCCCCTTGAGGTATTTGTTCACTGCCTCTTCGGCAGCGTGTTGCGCGCTGGGATCGATCGTGGTGGTGATCTGCAACCCCTGGGTGTTCAACGTCTGCTCATCGATGTTGAACAGGTCGAGCAACTCCTGAGTGACCTGACGCTCGATCAGACCGTTCGGGCCGCTGGTCTGGTTTTCCGCACGGGACTGATCCGGCGGCACGGTCTGCGGGAACACCTGCGTGGCACGCTCACCGGCAGGCAGCGCCCCAATGGTGACCATTCCATCGAGCACCCAGTTCCAACGCCTTTCGCTGCCCTGCCGGTCGACGGCTGGATCAAGGCTGGACGGGCGTTGAATCAAGGCAGCCAGCATGGCGCCCTCCGATACCGTGAGGTGCTCGACAGGCTTGTTGAAGTAGGCCTTCGATGCCGCGCCGATGCCGTATGCACCCCGGCCGAAGTAAATGATGTTCAGGTAGGCCTGCAGCACTTGGTCTTTCGACCACTCGCTAGACATCTTCGTCGCGATCACCAACTCCTTGGCCTTGCGGATGACGCCGCCCACACCCGTGCGCTGCGAACCCACCAGCGCGTTCTTCACGTATTGCTGCGTGATCGTCGACCCGCCTTGCGTGTCGCCACCGAACAGGTTGTTCTTCACGGCGCGGGCAAAACCGCTGAACGAGAATCCCGGGTTGGAGTAGAAGTCGCGGTCTTCCGCGGCCATCACCGCGTCGCGCACGTGCTGAGGTACCTGATTGATGTCGACGTCGACGCGATTGCCTTCGGGCGGGACGATTTTCGCTAACTCGGTGGTGCCGTCGCTGGCGAGGATCGTCGACACCTGGTTGGTGCGGATGTCGCCGGGTTGCGGCACGTCGACGATCAGGTACGCCATCGCAAAGGTGACGGCCGGCAGTACCAGAAGCAGCACGGCCGCGATGATCAGACCGCGGCGGATCAACCGCCAGTTGATCTGTGAACTCAGCTGAGGCGTCGGTCTCGGCGGCCGACCGCCGGGCGGCCCACCGCCGCGCGGCGGCTTGCGCGGCGGCTTGGGCGGCGGCGTTCTTTCGAGTGCGGCCTTGACTGCGTCGATCTCGTCGCGAAGCGGTTCTGTGTCGGTGACCGCCGGAATGACTGCGGTCCGGCGCAGGTTCGGCGGAACGGGGCCGCGCGGATGCTGCGCCGCGGGACGGGACGGCGGCGCCTGGCCAGGCCCCGGACCGTCGCCTCGGTGTGCCGGGCCGTCGACACGGTCACTCCCCGCTGCCCGAAGGTTGTCGGTGGCTGACCGCTCGGGGCGCTCCCCGCTATTCACTTGCCGTGCGCGCATTGTTGCGCGCCGTCCGAGTGCCCCGCGATCCCTTCGGGGGACGCACCGCACCGAGCACATACGACTTGACCAGGTGATTCCAGCTGCAGGTCCGGCATACCTCCACCACGTGTACAGAGAACTCGTCGTACCGGGCGGCCAGCCTCACCAGCTCTTCGGCGGTGCGAGCCGACCCCGACACCGGACCGAGATGATCACCGAACACCCAGGACACCAACGTCAGTTGCTCCTTGCGACAAATTGGGCACATCACCGAACTAGGCTTGCCGTGGTACTTGGCTGCCCGTAGCAAATAGGGGTTAGCGTCGCAGACCTCTGCCACACCGGTGCGTCCGGAATACACCTCGGCCAGCAGGGACCGGCGCCGGAGCACGTAGTCCACAACCTGTCGCTGTAGTCGCACGTTGACCAGAGTACGTCCCTCCCCCGACGGCCGAAGCGCAGAAACGGGCTCGGCTCTTACGATCGTCGTCGTGGCGACGCGGCAATCGGTAGGCACCCGGGCGAAGGACAGTGACCGGAACGACACCTGCCAGGTGCTCGACACCGCGCTCAGCGAAGGTCAGCTGTCCATGGAAGAACATCGCCAGCGCGTCAGCGCCGCGACAAATGCCGCGACACTTGGCGACCTGCGGTCGCTGGTGTCGGACTTGCAGACGCATAACGCCTCCGTGCAGCTGCCGAAACTGAAGTCCCCCAGAGGGATCCCGGGCAGCAGCGGTTGGGGGATGCGGATCGCCGTTGCCGCCGTGCTGGCACTACTCGGCATCGGAATCGGCTGGGGAATCTACGGCAACACACGTTCACCGCTGAGTTTTACGTCCGATCCCGGCGCCAAGCCTGATGGGGTGGCGCCCGTCGTGCTAACTCCGCCCAAGCAGTTGCACTCGCTGTGCGGGCTGACCGGCCTGATGGAACAAGCACGCAAGAAATTCGGCGACACGATGGGATACCGACTGGTCGTGTACCCCGACTATGCCGTCATGGACCGACCCGACCCAAACGACGAACTGCGCAAGCTCAGCTACACCTACCGCGGCGGTTGGGGCAGCCCCAACAGCAGTGCCAAGAACACCGACGACACGCTCGTCGACCTGGGAAAGTTCGACGCCAAGGCGGTGGTCGGCGTGCTGCGCGGCGCCCCGGAAACCCTGGGCATCAAGCAGGCCGACGTCAGCAGCACCTACCTCGTATTCGACCCCAGTACAGATCCGACGACCCCTGGCGGACTTGAGATCTCGGTGTATGTGTCGAGCGACTACGGCAGCGGCTACATCCAGCTCGACGGTTCGGGGAATACCACGCAGGTCAGCTACCCGTCATGACGTTGCCCGCGTGTCGGCATACGGATACCGGCCGGAAGGTGGCGCCGTATATATCGGCGCGATACGATGGCGCGAGGTGTCGACACGTCGTAGCGGCCGAAGCAAAGGAGGTGGCTCGGTGCTGGAGCTCGCCATCCTCGGACTTCTGCTCGAGTCGCCGATGCATGGCTACGAACTCCGGAAACGCTTGACGGGTTTACTGGGCGCTTTCCGCGCGTTCTCCTACGGTTCGCTGTACCCGGCGCTGCGCCGGATGCAGCTCGACGGGCTGATCGCCGAGGACGCGGCTCCCGCCGGCGCTCCCGTGCGGCGTGCGCGCCGGGTGTACCAGTTGACCGAGGCAGGACGGCAGCGGTTCGCCGAACTCGTCGCCGATACCGGTCCGCAGAACTACACCGACGACGGTTTCGGCGTTCATCTGGCGTTCTTCAACCGCACCCCGGCCGAGGCGCGGATGCGGATCCTGGAGGGTCGGCGTCGTCAGGTGGAAGAACGGCGGGAGGGTCTGCGTGAAGCCGTCGCGCGGGCAAGTAGCTCGTTCGATCGCTACACCCGCCAGCTGCACCAGCTGGGCCTGGAGTCCAGTGAGCGCGAAGTGAAATGGCTCAACGAGTTGATCGCCGCGGAACGGGTAGCGCAGGGTCATGCCGAATAACGGCCCGACGAGGAAATTTTTAAGTCGTAGGAGTAAGGAGAAGTGTTCATGAGTGGCAACAAGTCCGGTGCCGGGTCGGAGGTGCGCGTCGCGATCGTCGGCGTCGGCAACTGCGCGTCGTCACTTGTCCAAGGCGTGCAGTACTACCAGGACGCTGATGACACGTCGACGGTCCCCGGCCTGATGCATGTGCGCTTCGGCCCCTACCACGTGCGGGACGTGAAGTTCGTCGCGGCGTTCGACGTCGACGCCAAGAAGGTCGGCTTCGACCTGTCCGAGGCGATCTTCGCGTCCGAGAACAACACCATCAAGATCGCCGACGTGCCGCCGACCGATGTGGTGGTGCAGCGTGGACCGACGCTGGACGGC
Source organism: uncultured Actinomycetota bacterium (assembly GCA_963801365.1). Classification (GTDB taxonomy): domain Bacteria; phylum Actinomycetota; class Actinomycetes; order Mycobacteriales; family Mycobacteriaceae; genus Mycobacterium. Next base: position 25,103 of record CAWDEZ010000006.1, read on the forward strand.
ATCGGCAAGTACTACGCCGACACCATCGAGCTGTCCGATGCCGAACCCGCCGACGTGGTCAAGGCGCTGCGCGACGCCGAGGTGGACGTGCTGGTGTCATACCTGCCCGTCGGCTCGGAAGAGGCGGACAAGTTCTACGCGCAGTGCGCGATCGACGCCGGCGTGGCCTTCGTCAACGCGCTCCCGGTGTTCATCGCATCCGACCCGGTGTGGGCCAAGAAGTTCGCCGATGCCGGCGTGCCGATCGTCGGTGACGACATCAAGAGCCAAGTCGGCGCGACGATCACACACCGCGTGCTCGCCAAGCTGTTCGAGGATCGCGGTGTGCAGCTCGACCGCACGATGCAGCTCAACGTCGGCGGCAACATGGACTTCCTGAACATGCTGGAGCGGGAACGCCTGGAGAGCAAGAAGATCTCCAAGACGCAGGCCGTCACGTCGAATCTGCAGCGCGAGTTCAAGACCAAGGACGTCCACATCGGCCCGTCGGACCACGTCGGCTGGCTCGACGACCGCAAGTGGGCCTACGTGCGACTGGAGGGCCGGGCGTTCGGTGACGTGCCGCTGAACCTCGAGTACAAGCTCGAGGTGTGGGACTCGCCGAACTCGGCCGGCGTGATCATCGACGCCGTGCGCGCCGCGAAGATCGCCAAGGACCGCGGGCTCGGTGGCCCGATCATCCCGGCATCGGCCTACCTGATGAAGAGTCCGCCGGAGCAGATGCCCGACGACGTCGCGCGCACCAAGCTGGAAGACTTCATTTTGCGTTGAGTCTGCGCTCAGGGCGTGGGCTACTCACTTTCGCGCCAAGGACGCAGAGTCAACGGAGAAGGCATGGGCGACGACCTGGCGGGCCTCGACGAGTTCGGGCTGCTGCACGAGAACGCCGAGCAGGCCGGCATCAATGGGCCGCTGCCCCCAGCGGAGCGCATCCAATCCGGCGCAGTCAGCGCCATCAAATGGGGCACCGCCCCGCCCCGCGTGGTGTTCCTGCACGGCGGCGGCCAAAACGCGCACACCTGGGACACCGTTATCGTCGGGCTGGGTGAGCCTGCGCTCGCATTCGATCTGCCCGGTCATGGCCGGTCGGCTTGGCGCGACGACGGCGACTACGGCCCAATTGAAAACGCCGAGACGCTAGAACCCGTACTGCGCGACTGGGCCCCGCATGCAGAGCTGATAGTCGGGCATTCGCTAGGCGGGCTGACGGCGATCCGGCTGGCGACACGCGCTCCCGAACTGGTGCGGCGGCTGGTGCTCGTCGACGTCACCCCGTCCGCGCCGCAGCGCCATACCGAGATGACCGACGAGCAGAAGGGCACCGTCGCGCTGCTGCAGGGCGAGCGGATCTTCGAAAGCTTCGCCGCGATGGTGGACGTCACCGTGGCCGCCGCTCCGCATCGGGACCGAAAGTCATTGCGGCGCGGGGTTTTCCACAATTCGAAACAACTAGACGACGGCACGTGGACGTGGCGCTACGACTCCATCCGCAAGGCAGGCGGCTTCGAAAACTCATGGGACGACGTGCCCGCTCTGGCCACCCCCACCACGCTAGTGCGCGGCGCGAACTCGGCATTCGTCAACGACCAGGACGCCGCCGAATTCGCCCGCACCGCGCCCGGATTTCTGGAAGTACACATGGTCGCCGACTCCGGGCACTCGGTGCACAGCGACCAACCTCGCGTACTGATCGACATCCTGCGAGGGGTCCTGGAGGCCTCTAGAGCGGGAGTTTCCGGCCTTCGTAGTTGACCGGCGTGTCTTGGGTTGTGGTGCTTGAGGTTTGTGTGACGGGAGTGTATTACCCATATATGGCGTCGATCGTGGGGAAGCGCCGCGGCAAGCAGACCTACTACTACCTGGTGGAATCCGCGCGGGTGCAGGGCAAGCCGCGGATCGTGTCCCAGCGGTATTTGGGCAGCGCGGAGGAGGTGCTCGCCAAGCTGTCCGAGACCGGTGCGGGGCGGCCGCAGCGCAGCGCGCACAAGCGGTTCGGGGATCTGGCGGCGGTGTGGTCGACGCTGCGGCGACTGGGCGTGGTCGGGATCGTCGACGAGGTGGTGCCCCGGTACGCGAACGCGGCCGCGTCGGTGGGCACCTATCTGGCGTTGGCGTGCGCGAACCGGGTGGTCGACCCGTGCTCCAAGCGGGGCTTCGCCGACTGGTGGGAGAGCACGGCCGGAAAGCGGTGGGTGCGGCTGGACCGGGCGGCGCTGGATCATCGCCGGTTCTGGGATGCGATGGACCGCCTCGGCGAGGTGCAGCTGCGCGAGATCGAGACCCGGCTTTCGCGCCGCATGGTCACCGAGTTCGGGCTCGACCTGACCGGGCTGGCGCTGGACATGACCAACTTCGCCACGTTCATCGACACCGGCGACGCGAAGGCGCCGATCGCGCAGCGCGGCAAGGCGAAACAGAAACGCACCGATCTGCGGCTGGTCGGGTTGGCGTTGGTCATCACCCGCGACGGCGGGGTGCCGGTAATCTCGCACGCCTATCCCGGTGACCGGCCCGACGTCACCCAGTTCACCACGGTCGTCGACGAGCTGGTGGCCCGCTACCGGGGCCTGGTCGCCGGTGTCGAGTCGCTGACCGTGGTCTACGACGCCGGGCAGAATAGCGGCGACAACCACGCCGTGGTCGAGGCGCACGGCATCGGGTTCGTCGGGTCGCTGCCGCCCTCGGATCACCCTGGGCTGCTGGCGATCCCGGCGCGCGACTACCGCGTCGTCGACGAAGACCGCTATCCTGGGCTGACTTTCGTCGACACCACCGTCACCGCGCTCGGTGTGACCCGCCGCGCGGTGCTCACCCATTCAGCGAACCTGCACGCCAAGCAGGCCCGTGGCCTGGACCAGACCCTGGCCAAGGCGCGCCGCCGCCTGGCCGAGCTGCAGGCGCGTCTGGCCCGCGGCCGCACCCGCCGCGACCGGGCCACGGTCGAGGCCGAGATCGCCACCATCTGCAAACCCCGCTGGGTGGCCGACATCATCACCGTCACCCTGACCGGCGACAAACCCGCCGACCTGCGGCTGGCCTGGCGCAGCGACGCCCGCGCCCGCGCCCGACTCCAAGCGCGCCTGTTCGGCAAGCGGATCCTGTTCACCAACCGCGACTGGCCGGTGCCCGACATCGCCGCCGCCTACCGCTCCCAATCCGACGCCGAATTCGGCTTCCGGCAGCTCAAAGACCCGCACGTGGTCTCGTTTAGCCCGATGCACCACTGGACCAACGCCAAGATCCGGGTCCACGTGTTCTACTGCGTGCTCGCCCTCGCCACCGCCCACCTGATGCGCCGCCACGCCGCCCATAACGGCCTGCACATGTCCGTCCGCGAGCTGCTCGACCAGCTCGCCGGCATCGAAGAAACCGTGCTGCTCTACCACCACGGCGGCAAAGGACGCCCTCGCGTGCAACACATGCTCACCGACATGACCCCCACCCAACAGCGCCTGGCCGACCTGTTCGGCATCCACCAATACGCGCCGACCCGCTAAACACCCGCGATCAACACAGCCAGTTGGGTAATACACCCACCTACCCCGAAAACCCGCCCCCACCAGGCGAAACCAGATCCACATTCAACAAAGGCCGGAAACTCCCGCTAGCGCTTAACCGGCACCGTCAAGTTGTAGACGGTGTCGTCACCAACCTTCACCGGTGTGTAATTGGCGGCGACCCAGTCGGTGATGTCGCTGTGTTGTCGGTTGCGAATCGACGATCCGTGGTCGTGGGTGTCGTCGGACACGATGTAATACGTCACCCGATGAGCCGCGGCGTACTGCTGAAACTGGCTCAACGTCGGGACCGGGTCGGTACCCGAGAAACCGCCGATGGCCATGACGGCCGTGTGGGTCTTCAGCTCGAGGCCCGCGGCGGCCGACGAACGGGCGATCGCCCCCGACCAATCGGTGTGGGCGGCCGACAGCATCGCATCGAGCTGGGGGTTGTCTGTGTTCTGACCGGACGCCCAGCCGCCGTGACGGTTCGACTGCGCAGTGGCCGGTCCGACCGAAGGTCCGCCGCCGGTGTGCGGCTGCGTGATCGTCGCGATCGCGTAGGCGGCCGACCCGGCGAGCGCGACGACGACGCCCGAGATGAGTGCGGCCCTGACGTATTGCCCATGCGCGCGGATCATGAACGCGGCGACCAATGCGACAGTCGCCACCACCGTCAGCGCCAGAATCGTCCAGCGCAGCGCGGGCAGCCAGGCCGAGTCTCGGTGCAGAAGCCACCAGCTCCAGCCGCCAGTGACCAGCAGCATCCCGCCGAGGCCGATCCTGCCGAATTTCGTTGTGCGCCTTCGCCACATCTCGTGCACACCGAGCGCGAACATGCCGGCCACGGCAGGCGCAAGCGAGAGGCAGTAATACGGGTGGACCACGCCGTGCATGAAAGACAGCACCACGCCGTCGACCAACATCCACCCGCCGAACAGGATCGCGCCCGCGCGCACGAGGTCGGTACGCGGAGCGCGGCCGCGGGAGATGATCACCAGCACCATTCCCAGCAGGGCCGCGGGTATCAACCAGCCGATCTCGAAACCGAACTCGCCCGAGAACAGCCTGGATACTCCCTCCGACTGATTGCCGAAGCCACCGAGCCCAGATTGAGCACCGATGCGCGGACCGGACCCTTGGAAACTTTGGTGGTTGCGGCCGAGGACCCGGGCGAACCCGTTGTAGCCCAACACGAGGTTCATGAAGTTGTTGTCGGAGGAGCCCGCGATGTAGGGGCGCGACGACGCCGGCCACCGAAGCGTGAGCACCACGAACCAACCGGCCGATGCGACGAACGCTGCCAGAGCGCCGAGCAAATGGAGTACCCGTCGGCGCAGCGGCGTCGGGGCGGCGACGAGATACGCCAGCCCGATCGCCGGCATCACCATCAGTCCTTCGAGCATCTTGGCGAGGAAGGCGAAACCGAGTGCAACACCCGCCAGCACAATCCACTTCGCGCTGGCTTGTTGCACGGAACGGATGGTGCAGTACGCGGCGGCCATCATCAAAAGCACCATTACCGCGTCAGGGTTGTTGAACCGAAACATCAGCGCCGCAACGGGCGTCAAGGCAAACGCTGCGCCGGCAAGCAATCCCGTTCTGGGCGTGCTGATCCGCGCGACCGCGCCGTAGAGGAGCGCGACGGTGGCAACCGCCATCAGCGCCTCGGGGATCAGCATGCTCGCGCTGCTGAATCCGAAGATCTGGCCGGACAGACCCATCACCCACTGCGACACCGGGGGCTTGTCGACGGTGATGAAGTTCTCCGGATCCAGCGAGCCGAACAGCAGCGCTTCCCAATTGGTCGAACCGGCCTGCGCCGCTCCTGCGTAGAACTGGTTGCCCATCCCGTTGACGGTGATGTTCCAGAGGTACATGACGGCCGTGCCGACCAGCAGGACGGCTAGACCCGTGCGATCCCAGATCTGTGAGGGGACGCGGGACGGGCGTTCCGACTCGGCCTCTTGTAGTGCGGTCGCGATCATGCAGCCATTTGGGCATGGCTTCCCGGCAAGGGCCTGGGAGCAACCGGGGAGGTTGCTGAATTCACGGGCGGCTGCCGCATTGGCAGAATCGGCTGATGCGTGTCCGCCAGGGCAGTCTCGCCGGTGTGCTGGTCGTCGTCCTCGTTGTCGCGGCCTGCACCGGCATGCCATCTGACCGCCGGTCGCAGGTGAATCAGCTCACGCAGCAGATCCGCACGATGCCCGGCGTGGTCGACGCCACCAGCACCTTCAACGACGATGCTCCCCGCGGACCCGCCTACTTCGAGCTTGACGTCAGCGTCGCCGACGGCATCACCGGCGACCAGCTCGCCGCGATCGCGTCGAGATACCTCGACAACCTGCAGGTTGGAAGCTACCGCGGCTACGGCGCGGAACTGGACGTCAGACATGGCGGCAACGTCTTCCTGCTGGATAGCGGTGGTCAAGCGGTGATCAACGGTGACCAGGTCATCGCGCAGGCGCGCAGCTGGGTGACGCTGCGCCAAGAGTTCCCCGCCGGCAGCGTCGGGTTGCGCGCCACGGTGATCCATGCCGGCGACGCGAAAGGCGCGCCCCTCTCAGGCAACATCGGGCTGCACGATACCGAGGACTACTCCGCGGTCTCCGCGGCCGTCGGGAAACTGGCAACGGCTTTCCCCGACCTCGTCGCGGGCGACTGGACGATCAGCGCCGGAAAGCAGCGCCCAGCAGAGATCCGTACCTCACACCGCCTGCCGAACACACAGGAAATGGAGCTGTGGAACACCCTCAATGCCGACCAGTCGATTCCGCACGCCGACGTGTTCACCATCAACGGCGCAGTCACCGGGCCGTTGTGGGTTTCGGAGAAGATTCAGGCCGAGGACGTGGACATGGCCCTGCGATTGGCTGCGCAGCACCTGCCGATCGTCGCGCCGCTTCCCGCGCCGGTGCTGTACTCGGCGACGAACCAATACCAGGGACACATCGGATTTCACGGGCAGGCCACTGGACCGGTCACTGTGTTGATCGGTGGGTGCATGAAGCGCGACTACCGGCCAACGCCGGCCGAGCAGGCGTTGATCGACAGATACGAGACCTGTCGGCGCTGAGCACCGCGATAACCTGGGCCGCATGGCGTTCCCGATTCGCATCGGCGTGCAACTGCAACCGCAGCACGCGCCGGATTACCCCAACATCCGTGATGCCGTCCGCCGCTGCGAGGACATCGGCGTCGACGTCGCCTTCAACTGGGACCACTTCTACCCGCTCTACGGCGACCCGGACGGACCGCACTTCGAATGCTGGACGATGCTGGGCGCCTTCGCCGAGCAGACCTCGCGCATCGAGATCGGCGCGCTGGTCACCTGCAACTCGTACCGCAACCCGGACTTGCTCGCCGACATGGCCCGCACCGTCGACCACATCTGTAACGGCCGGCTGATCCTCGGTATCGGATCGGGCTGGAAGCAGAAGGACTACGACGAATACGGCTATGAGTTCGGTACTGTTGGCAGCCGGTTGCAGGACCTCGCCGCGGCGCTACCGCGCATCACATCCCGCTTCACCAAGCTGAACCCGCCACCGACCCGACACATCCCGATCCTGATCGGCGGACAGGGTGAACGGAAGACGCTGCGCCTGGTGGCCGAACACGCCGACATCTGGCACGGTTTCACCAGCCTCCAGTCGTATCGCCGGAAGGCGCAGATCCTCGAAGAGCACTGCGCCACGCTGGGCCGCGACCCGGCCACCATCGAACGCTCGGCGGGCGTGCAGGGCACCGGTGACGCGCTGCTGGCGGAGGCCGACGCGTTCGTCGACCTCGGGGTCACGTTCCTGACGGTCGGCGCCAATGGTCCCGACTACGACCTGACCAGCGCTGAGGCGCTGTGTCGGTGGCGGGATCGCCGCTAAGTTCAACTGGTGATCGTGCACGTGAAGGCCGCAGCGCTGGCAGCCGCCCTCGTGCTGATCGGTGTTATGACCGCAGCCGTAGCGTCGGCCGACCAGTGCTCGCCGCCCGGCATGCAGTCCGCGAGCTCGCTGCCCACCAACCTCGCCAAAGCCGCGAAGGGTCCGGAGGAGGACAAGTACACCACCCAGACCGTCGAGCCGCTGGGCGCCGTCCACGTCGGCGAACTGGGCCTCGGCACCCCGGGCACGCTCGTCGTCGGGACGCTCTCGGACGCGCCGCCGAGCGTCTGCATCAATTCGGCCGGCCAGTTCACGGGTTTCGACAACGAGCTGTTGCGGGCCGTCGCGGACAAGCTGGGGCTTCAGGTGCGGTTCGTCGGCACGGACTTCTCCGGTCTGCTCGCACAGGTCGCGTCGCGGCGGTTCGACGTCGGATCGTCGTCGATCACCACCACCGACGCGCGCAGGAAGACCGTCGGGTTCACCAACGGCTATGACTTCGGGTACTTTTCGCTCGTCGTCCCTCCCGGGTCGCCGATTACCGGTTTCGACAAGTTGGCGGTGGGGCAGCGCATCGGGGTGGTGCAGGGCACGGTCCAGGAGGCGTACGTCATCGACACGCTGCACCTGCAGCCGGTGAAGTTCCCCGACTACAACACGGTGTACGGCAGTCTGAAGACCCGGCAGATCGACGCGTGGGTCGCGCCGTCGCAGCAAGCGCTGGGCACCGTACGTCCCGGCGACCAGGCCGTGATCGTCGAAACACCTTCAGCTTGGACAATTTCGTGGCATGGGCGGTCGCGAAGGAGAACGGGCCGCTGATCGACGCACTCAACTCTGGTCTCGACGCGATCATCGCCGACGGCACGTGGGGTCGGCTGTACTCGGAATGGGTGCCGCGCGTGGTGCCGCCTGGGTGGAAGCCTGGTTCGAAGTCGGCGCCGCCGCCCGAGTTGCCCGACTTCGCCGCAATCGCGGCCAGCCACACTCCGCGAGCCACCACCGCGCCTGCGCCGAAATCGACACTCGCCCAATTGAAAGACGCGTTCTTCGATTGGGACCTGTATAGGCAGGCGATCCCGGACCTGTTCAAGACCGGCCTGCCGAATACGTTGATACTGACGGTCAGCGCCAGCACCATCGGCGTGGTGCTGGGCATGGTGCTCGCAGTCGCGGGCATATCGCGGTCCCGTTGGCTGCGTTGGCCGGCGCGGGTGTACACAGACATCTTCTGTGGCCTGCCGGAGGTGGTGATCATCCTGTTGATCGGCTTGGGTGTCGGGCCGGTGGTCGGCGGATTGACCGGCAACAACCCGTACCCGTTGGGTATCGCGGCGCTGGGGTTGATGGCGGCCGCCTACGTCGGTGAGATCTTCCGATCGGGCATCCCGAGCGTCGAGGCCGGACAGATGGAGGCGGCGCGTGCAGCTTCGCACGCTCGGCGGCGGATACGGTGGTGTTTATGGACTACGGGCGGGTGGTCGAATCGGGTCCGCCGGAGCGGATTTTCGAAGCCGCCGAAACCGATCGGTTGAAGCGGTTCCTCTCGCAGGTGTTGTGAATTGCGCCGAAATTGATGGAACCGTTCCTGGCAGGCCCCGACAGGTTAGACTAGCGAATTATGATTGAGACCGAGCCGCAGGTCACTGAGCTGGCCGAAGGACTGCACCGGGTGCTCTCGAAGCTGGTTTCCGTGCTGCGTCGCGGCGACACCAGCCGCGTCGCCACCGGCGACCTGACGCTGGCGCAGCTGTCGATTCTGGTGACGCTGATCGATCGCGGCCCGATCCGGATGACCGAACTGGCCGCCCACGAGCGTGTCCGCACGCCGACGACCACGGTAGCCATCCGCCGGCTGGAGAAACTCGGGTTGGTGAAGCGGTCCAAGGATCAGTCCGACCTGCGTGCGGTGCTCGTCGACATCACCGACAAGGGGCTCGCGGTGCATCGCGAGTCGCTGGCCAATCGGCGCGCCGCGTTGGCGGAGATGCTCGCCGGTCTGTCCGACGACGACCGGGAAACTCTGGCGAAGGCGCTCGCACCGCTGGAACGGTTGGCCGGACAGTCGCCCGCGTAGTTGTGAGCCGCAGCCGACGCTAACCGAGCCAGTCCAAGACCGCGGCCGCCGTCCAGGACTGTTGCATGCTGCCCAGCGGTTCCCCGGTGAAGGGCTCGTAGTACTCGGCGAACGTCCCATCGCTCGCCTGGCGCAGCCCCTCCCGGCTCAGCGTGCGCGACCGTTCCGCCCAACCGCGTCGCGCAAACGCCCAGGAGAACAGCCAGGTCATCACCGGCCAGATCGGGCCGCGCCAGTACTCTCGCGGCCGAAAGTGCCGCGACACCGGCGACGTCGACGGAATCAGCGCGAACCGCAGATCCGGATGACCGCAGAACCTCGGTCCCTCAAGTAGCCGTAGCAAGGCGCGTTCACGATCGTGCGGCAACCCTCCGCACAACAGCGGAGCGAACTGGGCCACCGTCTCGGTCGCGATCAATTTCTCACTGCGGACATCGAAATCTCTTGCCGCGCCGGTTCTTTCGTCAGCCGTCTGGACCACTCCGGAGCGGAACCGCTCCGCCCACGAATACAGATCACGAACATCGGCATTCGGACGGCGGTAATCCTCGCCGATGTTGGCCAACACTTCGCAGGCCAGTGAGAACACCGCTGAGACGAAGACATCCTCGACGACAAAGCTCATCACCTTCGGCAACAACTCGTCGTCATAGCGGGCGGCCTTCATCTCCTCGAGCAGCCACAGATAGCGGTCGTACTCACCATCGCTAGGTCGCTGCGACGGGTCCATCACGATGACGTTGTCCTTGCGCTGGTATTCCGGCACCGCACCCGGCACCACGTTGGCGTAGGCCGCGTCCCACCGCGGCGAGTTGTCCATGCCGGACTCCCAGCCGTGGTACAGCGTGATGCGGCCCCGGCCGCGCTGGTCGCGAGCCTCGGCAAGCCAGCGGTGCCACCGAACAAGATCTGTCCAGCGACGGTCGAGGAACGCCTCCGCGACCTGGCGGGTGGACCGGCCCCGCCTGCGGGCGTGATCGAGAATGCGCTCGACCGCGATCGCGTGCACCGGGGGCTGGGTGATCCCCGACGTGTGTCGGTTACTCGGGGCATCGGCGGCCAGGGTGGCGCAGGCCCAGCGGGCCGGGCCCGGAAAGTAGCCGTCGACCTTGTTGGCGAACACAATGTGCGGGATCATCCCGTTCGCCCACTGCGCCGACAGCAGCGTGTCCAGTTCGACGACCGCCCGCTCGACGGAAAGCGGCGCCAGCCCGACCGCCACGAACGCCGCATCCCAACTCCACATATGCGGATACAGCAATGGCGCGGCCGTCGTCATCACGCCGAGGTCGTTTCCGCGCAGCAAGTATGCAGCGCGCGCGGCGAGCTGCGTCGGCGAGAAGCTGGGATCCGCTGCCATCCGTTACATCATGCGACGGCGATAGTGTGGCCGCATGCCAATGCGGACGCAAGGAGCAAAACAGGCCATGCGGACGCAAGGAGCAAAACAGGCCACCGCGCTGATCACCGGGGCCAGCGGCGGTCTCGGCGCCGCCATCGCCGACGCACTCGCGCCGACCCACACGCTGCTGCTCGTCGGGCGCGCATCGAAGCGACTTGACGACGTCGCGCAGCGGGTCGGCGCCACCGCATTGCAGCTCGACTTGACCGAGATCGACGCGCTGTCAGCAGCCGCTGACGTGGTCGACGAACTCGATGTGCTGGTCCACAACGCCGGGGTGGCGTTTCCGGATCGACTTGCCGACTCACGCATCCACGATTGGCGAACATCCTTCGACGTCAACGTGATTGGGGCGGTCGCGCTGACGCTGGCGTTACTGCCTTCGCTTCGTCGTGCGAAAGGTCAAGTGATCTTTGTGAATTCCGGCGCCGGTCTTAAGGTACTCGACGGAATGGCGTCGTATTCGGCCAGCAAGTTCGCGCTGCGCGCGTTCGCCGATTCACTTCGGGTCGAAGAACCCTCGCTTCGGGTCACGTCCGTTCATCCCGGGCGCATCGCGACCACGATGCAGCGCCGACTGCGCGAATTCGAACGCGGCAAGTACGATCCGAACCACTATTTGCGGCCCGACACAGTCGCCCGCACCATCGCGGACATCATCGCCACACCACCGGACGGCCACGTCTATGAGGTTGTGATCCGGCAGCGTTAGACGACGAGATTCACCAGCCGGCCCGGTACGACGATCACCTTCTTGGGCCTAGCACCCGCCAGGAACGCCGACACCTTCTCGTCGGCCAGCGCGGCGTTTTGGAGGGTGGCGGTGTCCGCGTCGGCGGCCACCGAGATACGGCCGCGCACTTTGCCGTTAACCTGGACCGGGTATTCGACCATCTCGTCGGTGAGATACCGCTCATCGGCTTGCGGAAACGGCCCATGCGCCAAAGACCGGTCGTGGCCCAGTCGCAGCCAAATCTCCTCGGCCAGATGCGGTGCCACCGGGGCCAGCATCAGCACTAGCGGCTCAACTGCATCACGGGCGGTGACCGCTTGCTTTGTCAGGTGATTCGTGTACTCAATCAGCTTGGCCACCGCAGTGTTGTTGCGCAGCCCCGCGTAGTCGTCGGCGACCCCGGCGATCGTGCGGTGCAGGATCCGCAGTGTCTCATCGTCGAGCGGTTCTTCCGATGCCCGCGACTCGCCGGTCTGCTCGTCGATCGCCAGCCGCCACGCACGTTGAAGGAAGCGATAGGCGCCCACCACATCCTTTGTCGCCCAGGGCCGGGACGCCTCCAGCGGGCCCATCGACATCTCGTACACCCGCAGCGTGTCCGCGCCGTACTCGTCGCAGATCTCGTCCGGTGAGACCGAGTTCTTCAGGCTCTTGCCGATCTTGCCGAACTCCTGGAACACCTCGATCTCGCCGTCGGGGCCGTCGTAGAAGAAACGGTCACCGCGTTCCTCGACGTCCGCGGCCGGCACGTAGGCACCGCGGGAGTCGGTGTAGGCGAATGCCTGGATATAGCCCTGGTTCACCAGCCGACGGTACGGCTCGCTCGAGCTGACGTGGCCCAGGTCGTAGAGCACCTTGTGCCAGAACCGCGAGTACAACAGGTGCAACACCGCGTGCTCGACGCCGCCGACGTACAGGTCGACACCGCCGGGATCGTCGGGACCATGCTCGGCCGGCCGCGGTCCCATCCAGTACGCCTCATTCTCCTTGGCGCAGAACCGTTCCGAGTTGTGCGGGTCGGTGTAGCGCAACTCGTACCACGAGCTGCCCGCCCAATTCGGCATCACGTTGGTGTCGCGGGTGTATGTCTTGAGGCCGTCGCCCAGATCCAGGTCGACGTGCACCCAGTCGGTGGCTTTGTTCAATGGCGGCGACGGCTCGCTGTCGGCGTCCTCGGGGTCGAAGAGCACCGGCGAGTAGTCCGGAATGTCGGGCAGCACCACCGGTAGTTCCGACTCGGGCAGCGGATGCGGGCGACCGTTCTCGTCGTAGACAATCGGAAAGGGCTCGCCCCAGTACCGCTGCCGCGCGAACAGCCAGTCCCGCAATTTGTATTCGACGCGGGCCCGTCCGCGGCCGTCGGCTTCCAGCCGTCGCGCGATCGCAGCCTTGGCCGCCTCGACGCCCAGCCCGTTGAGGTAGGCCGAGTTCACCGCCAGCCCGCCCCCGGTGTACGCCTCGAGAGAAACATCGCCGCCTGCAGTGACTTCGACGATCGGTAGCCCCAGTTCGCGGGCGAACTCCCAGTCGCGCTGGTCGTGGCCGGGCACCGCCATGATCGCTCCGGTGCCGTAGCCGACGAGAACATAATCGGCGACGAAGACGGGAACGGGTTCGCCATTGGCCGGGTTGGTGGCGTACACGCCAAGGAACACGCCGGTTTTGTCCTTGTTCTCCTGACGCTCCAGATCGGACTTTGCGGCAACGGATCGCCGGTATACGGCCACCGCCTCGGCGGGGGTGTCCGCGCCGAATGTCCACCGCGGGTCAACGCCATCGGGCCAATCAGCGGCGGTGAGCACGTCGACGAGCTCGTGTTCGGGTGCCAGCACCATGTAGGTGGCGCCGAACAGTGTGTCCGGGCGGGTCGTGAACACCTCGATGTCCACCGACACCCCGGTGTTCGTGGTCGCGGCGAACAACGCCGACGCCCCGGAGGAGCGGCCGATCCAGTTTCGCTGCACGGTCTTGACTTTTTCTGGCCAATCCAGCACATCGAGATCGTCCAGCAGCCGCTCGGCATATGCGGTGATTCGCATCATCCACTGCCGCAAACGCTTTCGGTAAACAGGAAAATTGCCCCGTTCGCTGCGCCCGTCGGAGGTGACCTCCTCGTTGGCAAGCACCGTGCCGAGACCGGGGCACCAGTTGACCAGCGAATCGGCCTGGTAGACCAGCCGGTAGGAATCGATGACATCAGCTCGTTCGCCTTCGGACAGATCGTTCCAGCGCCGCCCGTCATCCAAAGCCTTTGCACCGGCGTTGAAATCGGTTACAAGCTCGCTGACGGGTCGCGCCCGACCCACCTCTGAGTCGTACCAGGCGTTGTAGATCTGAAGAAAAATCCATTGCGTCCACTTGTAGAACTCGACGTCCGTGGTCGAGAGACTGCGCCGGGAGTCGTGCCCGAATCCCAGTCGGCCCAGCTGCCGGCGGAAGTTGACGATGTTGGCCTCCGTCCGGATGCGCGGATGGGTGCCAGTCTGGATCGCGTACTGTTCAGCGGGTAGTCCAAACGAATCGAAGCCCAAGGCGTGCAACACATTGCGGCCCGTCATCCGGAAGTACCGCGCGTAGACGTCCGTCGCGATGTAGCCGAGCGGATGGCCGACATGCAGACCCTCCCCCGATGGGTACGGGAACATGTCCTGGACGAATATCTTGTCGTCCGGCACCGCCGAACCGTCCGTGGGCGCCAGTGACCCGACCGGATTGGGCACATTGAACGTGCCCGTCTCGGCCCAGCGCTGCTGCCAGGAAGGCTCGATCTCGCCGGCAATCTCCGCGGTGTAGCGGAACTTCGGCACGTCGGCTTCGGCGTGCCAGCCCGGGGTCGTCGGAGAGTCGGTCACCCCAACAGGGTAGTCAGCAGGACGCGAGCATCTCCTGCCGTGGCCCACTCGTGGCTAGGTCTCGGTTGCGTTGCGGACCGATCAGAGCTCGGTCCCAGGTCTGGTGATACCAGAGTGAGAGTTGTTAACGTCGGCCCACATTACGCCCTTTTGCGCGAGAGGAGGAAGCGGCGCCGATGGTCCAGAACGCCAAAGCCTGGCTCGCGGTGATAGCCGGGTCGGCGGCCGGCATCGCCGGAGGCATCTGCTTGTCCAGCCCCAACGCCGTCGCCGAGCCGATGCCTACTCCAGTGCCCACGCCGGTCACGGTCACCCAGACCGTCACCATGGCGCCGAGCGCGGGAACCCCGCTGGCGGCGCCACAAGCCGCGAGCGCGCCCGTCGCCGCCGCGACTCCGCACCTGCCCGGGAGCGCGCCCGCTGCAGCGCCCACCGCCGCGCTGGTTCCGCAAGCGGGGATACCCGCGGCGACGGCTACCATCGCGTCACCCTTCACGCCGACGCTCGCCCCGGCCAGGTCGGGCACGCTCACCGACTTCTTCAAGACCAAGAACGTCGCGCTCGAACCGCAACGTGCACAGGGCTTCCAAGCCTTCAACATCACGTTGCCGATGCCAGCCGGCTGGACCCAGGTTCCCGATCCGAACGTTCCGGATGCGTTCGCGGTGATCGCCAACCGGGCCAGCGCCGACCTCTACACCCCGAACGCTCAGGTCATCGTCTACAAACTTGTCGGCGACTTCGACCCCAAGGAGGCCATCACTCACGGGTTCATCGACAGCCAGTCGCTGACGGCATGGCAGAGCACCGACGCCTCGCTGAGCGACTTCTGCGGCTTCCCGTCGTCGGTCATCGAGGGCACCTACCGTCAGAACGACATGACACTGAACACGTCGCGGCGCCACGTGATCGCCACTGCTGGTCCGGACAAGTACCTGGTGTCGTTATCGGTGACCTCGCAGGCGAGAAGCCAGGGCGCGTCCAGCGCCGCCGACGCCACCAACGCAATCGTCAACGGCTTCCGGGTGGCACCTGTGATTCCACAGGCGGCGGCGCCACCCCCACCGGCACCGGCGCCGCCGGCGATGCTGCCTGCGCCGACGGGTTAGTCACAGGCCCGGTCCGCGGGCCGACCAGCCTTCTCGTATTGTGAGCCCGTGCTCATTGCGGCAGTGCTGTGCCTGTGCGCCGCCGCGGCGTTCGCGGTGCTGGGCGCGCGTGCCTTGGCCCGGCCTGCTGCGGCCGGCGGTTTGCAGCAGGTCCTGCGGTCGGTCGCACCCACCCAACTGGCAGGCGCGATGATGCTGGCCGCCGCCGGTGTGGTCGCGCTATCGCAGCAGCATTCGATCGGATTGCTCGTGTTGTGCGTTGCCGGTGCAGTGGGAACCGTTGCCACCGGTATGTGGCAAGGGGCCCGCTACGCGCAGGCGTCGGTGCGGCACGAGGCCCGGGCAACCGGTTCACCGCAAGCGTGTGGCGTCTCGACACCGTCAGCGTGTGGGAATTCCGGTGATCTGCAATGTGCGGTGTGCACCCTGTCGTGCCGTTGAAGCATTATCGCCCTCGGCGAGCCTGATTATGTTGCCGCCGAAGGTCTTTCACGTCATTGCTAGTTGCGGCTGATGTCGATAGGGTGAGTGGCCAGCAGCGACAGCGGCAATGGCTGGCGTCGCAGCACCCGCGCCCACAGGTCCACCCTGGCGGTGACGAGTACGTCAGACGGCAACGCGGACAACACGATCCAGTCATCGCGTTCGATTTCACCCTCCAGTTGACCGAGGGTCCAGCCGGAGTATCCCGCGAAAATGCGAACACCTTCGACCAGGGGGGCAATAGTGTCGGGGTCCGCATCGAGATCCACCATCACCATGCGGCCCTGCACATGGCGCAGACCGGCTGCGCCGTCGAACGTGGCGCCGACCCGTAGCGTCGCCAGACACAGCGCGGCGTCGCGTTTGACCGGGCCGCCGATGAACATCGTCTTGGGTTTGGCGGTCAACTTCGACCACTGCGGAAGCACGTTGTAGACCGCGGTTTCGCTCGGTCGATTGAGCACCACCCCGAGGGTGCCCCCGTCGTTGTGCTCGACGACGTAGATCACGCTGCGCCGAAAGGTCGGCTCGAGCAGGTCGGTGTTGGCCAACAGCAGAGTGCCGGACCGCACCCGGTGCGCGGTGGGCGCGTAGTCCTCCGGATCTTCTGAGTGAGCCACGCCACCATCATGTCACCAGCACAGCGCAATTGGGGCGATCAGCGAATGACGATCCTGATATTTGTACTGTAGGTTTCTGGTCGCTCTTCGGGTAACGAGTGGCAGGAGTGACTTCGGTGGTTGACGTGCGCGCACCCGTCGCCGTGTGGCGATCCGTGCGCGCCATGCCCGACTTCGGCCGACTGCTGTGCGTGCGCATCGCCAGCCAGTTCGGCGACGGGTTGTTCTTGGCCGGATTGGCGGGCGCGATCCTGTTCAATCCTGAGCGCGCCCCGACGCCGTGGGCTATCGCCGGATCGTTCGCGGTGCTGTTTCTGCCCTATTCGCTGATCGGTCCGTTCGCCGGTGCGCTGATGGACCGCTGGGACCGGCGTTTCGTGCTGGTCGGTGCGAACACGGTGCGCGTCGTGATGATCGTCGTGGTCGGCGGGCTGCTCGCCGGTGGTGCGAATGACCGCGTGGTACTTGCCGGAGCTCTGCTGGTCAACGGCGCCAGCCGGTTCGTCGCCTCTGGTCTGTCCGCGGCGCTGCCACACGTGGTCCCTCGCGACCAGGTGGTGACAATGAACGCGGTCGCCACTGCGGTGGGCGCCACCGCGGCGTTTCTCGGTGCCAATTTCATGCTGCTGGCCCGTTGGCTGGTCGGCGCCGGCGACACCGGCTCTGCGACAGTGATTTTCATCGTTACGGTGCCGCTGCTGGTCGCGCTCGTCCTCGCCGTGCGGTTCGCTCCGCACTGCCTTGGCCCGGATGACACCGTCCGCGCGATTCATGGTTCTGCGGTCTACGCGGTGGCGACCGGCTGGGTGCATGGGCTACGGACCGTCATCGGCACCTCCAGCGTCGCCGCGACGCTGGCCGGGCTGGCGGCACACCGCATCGCGTTTGGCATCAATACGATGTTGATGCTGGTGATCGTGCGGCACAGCGTGGCCGATGCGGACGCGGGCCTCGGGATCGCGGCGCTGTTCGCTGCGGTCACCAATACCGGCTCGTTCCTGGCCACCATTCTGACCCCGGTGATCGTGCGACGGCTGGGACGATTCGCGGCCGCCAACGCAGCGCTGGCCGCCGCGGTCGCTGTTCAGGTCGGTGGCGCAGGGTTGATGCTGTCCGTGATCTTGGTGTGCGGATTTCTGCTCGGCGCTGCCGGTCAAGTCGTCAAATTGTGCACGGATAGCGCGATGCAGATCGACGTTGACGACGCACTACGCGGCCACGTGTTCGCGGTGCAGGACTCGCTGTTCTGGCTTGCCTTCGTCGGTGCAACCGCAGTGGCCGCCGCCGTGGTCCCGGCCGACGGGCACTCTCCCGCACTGGCGTTGACCGGCGCCGGCATCTACCTCGCCGGGTTGGTGCTGCACACGGTGATCGGCCGGCGCGGGCCGCCGGGACACCGGGGATAATGTTGCCGGTATGGCCGATACGGGTCCCTTCGTCGACGATCTGCGCGCCGAAAGTGACGACCTTGATGCTCTTGTCGCGCCGCTCCCCGAAAACCGTTGGCGGGAGCCGACACCCGCACCGGGGTGGACGATCGCCCATCAGATCGGCCATCTGCTGTGGACCGATCGGGTTGCACTGATATCGGTCACTGATGAACCGGCATTCGGTGAGCTTCTGGCGGCAGCGGCCGCCGACCCGGCCGGATTCGTCGACGAAGCCGCCGAACAGGAGTCCCGCCGATCGGCTGCCGACCTGTTGGACGACTGGCGGGCGACTCGGCGGCGGCTGCACGACGCGCTGTGGGAGGTGCCGCCGACGCGGAGATTGGTGTGGTTCGGGCCGCCGATGAGCGCGGCATCGATGGCCACCGCGCGGCTGATGGAAACGTGGGCGCACGGGCTGGATATCGCCGACGCGCTGAACGTGCAGCGGCCGGCCACCGGTCGGCTGCGCTCGATAGCGCACCTCGGAGTTCGCACCCGCGACTTCGCGTTCGCGGTCCACGATCTGGCCGCGCCGACGGAGCCGTTCCGCGTCGAGCTGTGGGCGCCCGACGGCTCCGTGTGGGCGTGGGGCCCGGAGGCCGCACGGCAGCGGATCACCGGGTCGGCGTTAAACTTCTGTTATCTGGTGACGCAGCGCCGGCCCGTTTCGTCGCTCGACATCAAGGCGTCTGGTGACGACGCGAAACGCTGGCTCACGATCGCGCAGGCGTTCGCCGGCCCGCCGGGTCGCAGACGCTGAAGGTTATGGCAAGAATGCCCGCGAATAGGCGCTCGCTAGCCGAACGTCGGTGGTCAGCAGAGGAACCTGAAGGGCCTCGGCAAGTTCGACATACAACGCATCGACGAGCCGCAACTCGTGTCGACGCCGCCACGCACCTGCCAGCAGATCGGTCAGTGCGTGACGCGTGAAAGGGGACCGCGACACCGCGGGCACAAATGCCGTTACCTCGTCGGCGGTCAGCTTCTTCGCCCGGCACAGCCGACCGAGGGCGCTGAGCACTTCCGCGTCGAAATGCGCGGGCACCTCAACGGTTGAACCAATGAGCCGGTTACGGATGTCGCCGCCGTCGCGGCCGACCATCAGATCGACCATCGCCGACGCGTCCAGAACAAGACGGTCAGCGGCCAAACTCGTCCCGAGCCTCGTCGAGGGCAGCGATTGTCGACTTCTTTCCGACCGTCTTGCTGACGCTGGGCAATGTCGAGAGCCATACCGACATCGACGTCCGGTCGAGTTCGGCGGCGATCGCCGCTTGGGTCAACGCTGACACGTTCAAGCCCCGGGCCCGTGCCTGCCGCGCCAGCTCATCGGGCACATAGACATTGAGCCGCGCCATACACACAATAGTACACACCTAGAGCCGATCGGAGGTGTTGGCGGCCCCGTCGCCATCGGTGTCAGCCAGCCGGATGTCCCATCGGCCGTCACCGTCGTCGTCCACGTAGCCGACCGCGCCGGAGGATCCCTCGCACACCGCGCGGTCGGCCAGGCCGTTGCCGTCGCTGTCGACAATCCGGTCGTCGGCCTGCCCGTCGACGTCGAAGTCGACGAGGGGCCCGCCGCGATGTTCGACGCCGTCGAGCCCGAACCATTGCAGGGCCCCGCTGGAGGGGTTTCCCGCTTGCACCGGGCTGTTTACCGTCACCGCCCACGTGCCCGAGCCGTCATCGGTGAAGTAACTCTCCGCGGTGCCATCGTCGTCTAGATCCAGGGCCGCGTGATCCGCGAAGCCGTCGCCGTCGAGATCTGCGATTGCGTCGTCTGCTAGCCCGTCGCCGTCGAAATCCATTCGCAGAGCGTCTAATTCGCCGTTACCGTCGAGATCGGTGTCGGGCGCACCGATCCACATCGTCGCCGAACCGTCGCCGGGACCGAAACAGTACTCCATGCCCGTGTTGGACGCCGGACTACCGGCGGCCGTTCCACCACGCCAGCAGCTCGGCTGTCGCGTCTTCCTTACTCAGCGGGCCACGTTCCAGTCGCAGCTCCTTCAGATACCGCCACGCCGCCCCGACCTCCGGCCCAGCCGGGATGCCCAACAGCGCCATGATCTCGTTGCCGTCGAGGTCCGGGCGGACCCGCTGCAGATCTTCCTTCGCGGCCAGTTCGGCGATGCGCCTCTCCAGGTCGGCATAGTTGGCCTGCAGCCGCGCGGCTCTGCGCTTGTTTCGGGTCGTGCAGTCCGCGCGGACCAGCTTGTGCAGCGTGGGCAGCAGCGGGCCCGCGTCGGTGACGTAGCGGCGCACCGCCGAATCGGTCCAGTTCCCGTCGCCGTAGCCGTGGAACCGCAGATGCAGAAACACCAGCTGAGAGACGTCGTCGATCATCTGCTTGGAATACCTCAGCGTCCGCATCCGCTTGCGGGCCATCTTCGCCCCTACCACCTCGTGGTGGTGAAAGCTGACCCCGCCGTCGGGCTCGTGCTTGCGGGTTGCGGGCTTTCCGATGTCATGCAGGAGCGCCGCCCACCGCAGCACCAGCTCGGGGCCGCCCTCCTCCAGGGCGATCGCCTGGCGCAGCACGGTCAGCGAATGCCGATACACATCCTTGTGTTGGTGGTGTTCGTCGATGGTCAGCCTCATCGCCCCGATCTCCGGCAGCACCACATCGCCGATCCCCGAGTCGACCATCAACTCGATGCCCGCCACCGGGTCGTCGCCCAAAATCAGCTTGTCGAGTTCGCCCGCCACCCGCTCGGCCGTGATGCGGCCCAGTTGCGACACCATCTGCTCGATCGCGGTGCGCACTCTCGCGGCGACGGAGAACCCAAGCTGCGACACGAATCGCGCTGCCCGCAGCATCCGCAGCGGATCGTCGCCGAATGACACTTCCGGAGCGGCGGGAGTGTCCAGCACGCGCTGACTGATCGCGGCCAGCCCGCCTAGGGGATCGACGAACTCGCCGGGGCCTTCGGCGGTGATCCGCACGGCCATCGCGTTGGCGGTGAAGTCGCGGCGCGCCAGATCCTCTTCGATACTCGTGCCGAACCGTACCCTGGGGTTGCGCGACACCTGGTCATAGCTGTCCCAGCGGTACGTGGTGATCTCCACACGGTGCGCACCCTTCGAGGCGCCAACGGTGCCGAACTGAATCCCGATGTCCCACAACGCATCGGCCCATGGCGCCAGGATTCGCTGCACCTCTTCCGGTGACGCGTCGGTGGCGAAGTCGAGATCTGCGCCGAGTCGGCTCAGGATCGCGTCACGGACACTGCCACCGACCAGATACAGCTCCCGGCCCGCGGCCGCGAACACCGCGCCCAGGCTGCGCAGGATGTCCGCATGCTGGTTCAACGCGGCCGCGGCGCCCGCTAGCAGTTCTGCGTCGGGGGCGGGTTTAGGCACGTTCGACTACCCTAATGCCTGCTGTGAGGCCAGATCCGGGCGGTCGCTACACGCAACCGCGGAATACGGCCCGCACCGCCCACCGGCGCGGGGGGCCAGAGCGAAATGTCGTGCCAGCTACTATCGCTTGGGTGTCAGACGGCGAAAAGGCAAGACCGCGACGGCGCCGGGGTCGGCGTCGTGGCAAGCGTGCCGCCGCGTCACCCGACACCGCGACCAAGCCGTCCTCCCAACAAAGTGAAGCCACGCCGGCCAGACGAGGCCAGCGATCACCGGACCGGTTACGCACTGTGCATGAGACGTCAGCCGGCGGGTTGGTGGTCGACGGATTGGACAATCCGCAGGGCAGCCACATGGTGGCATTGATCGGCCGGATCGACCGGCGCGGCCGGATGCTGTGGTCGCTGCCGAAGGGTCACATCGAACTGGGCGAAACCGCAGAGCAGACCGCCATCCGTGAGGTGGCCGAGGAGACCGGGATACAGGGTGACGTGCTGGCGTCACTGGGCAGCATCGACTACTGGTTCGTCACCGAAGGTCGCCGCGTGCACAAGACAGTGCACCACTATCTACTGCGCTTCCTTGGCGGCGAGCTCTCCGACCACGATCTCGAGGTCAGCGAGGTGGCCTGGGTCCCGCTGGACGAACTGCCGTCGCGGCTGGCCTACGCCGACGAACGCCGCCTCGCCGAGATCGCCGGCGAGTTGATCCAGACGCTGCACGCACACGGTCCGGCGGCGCTGCCGCCGCTGCCCCTCAGCACGCCGTGGCGTCGGCGTCAAACCCATTCCCGTACCGGCCGGCGTCGGGCCGAGGAGCCCGGGTCGGGCCGGACGAACGGGCATACGGGGCGATGAGCGCTTGCGCGAAGAGCAGAGCGTCCCGATGAGCGCTTGCGCGAAGAGCAGAGCGTCCCGATGAGCGCTTGCGCGAAGAGCAGAGCGCCACTCTCGTGACTCACCGGCTGCTCCGCGAACCACTGCGGTTTCTCGCAGCAACGGCTCTGCGGTTCATCACCGCCGCGCTGCTGGTCGCGATGCCGGTGCTGGCCGGTGTCACGCCGCGTGCGACGGCCGGCGAACCCGGCGACGTGCACTTCCTTGAAGTGCGCATCGACCGCGTCACCCCGGAGATCGTCACCAACACCGGCGAGGCGACCGTGACCGTCGACGGCACCGTGATCAACGTCGGCGACCGGTTGGTGCGGGACGTCGTCGTGCGCCTCGAGCACGCCGAAGCGGTCGCGTCGCCGCAGGGACTTCGCACCAGCCTTGACGGCGCCACCGACCAATACCAACCGGTCGGCGCCTTCGTCGCCGTGGTGCCTGAGTTGCAGCGCGGCCAGGCAGGCACATTCACTCTTTCTTATCCGTTGCGCTCCACGTCGGCGCCGTCGCTGGGCATCGAGCAGCCGGGGGTCTACCCGCTGCTCGTCAACGCCAACGGCACCCCGGATTACGGCGAGCCTGCTCGTCTCGATGACGCCCGCTTCCTGCTGCCGGTGCTGGGCGTGCCCGCTGACCCGTCGGCAGGTTCGGCCGACACGCTGATCGACATGGTGGTGCCCGACACTTCCAAGCCCGTGGAGATCACGATGTTGTGGCCGTTGGCGGACCGGCCCCGCCTGGCGGCCGGGGCTCCGGGTGGTGTCACACCGGTGCGGCTGATCGACGACGAGCTAGCGGTGTCACTGGCACCGGGCGGTCGGCTCGACACCCTGTTGTCGGCGGCGGAGTTCGCCACCGGGCCGACGATCGACCCCAGCGGCCAGGTCAACGGCGCACTGTGCCTGGCCGTCGACCCCGACCTGCTGGTGACCGTCAACGCGATGACGGCTGGTTACGTCGTGCCCGACGATCCCGCCAACCGCGACTCCGCCACACACCCTGGCGCAGGCCAGGCCGCTGCGACGACCTGGCTGGACCGGCTGCGCACACTGGCTCGCCGGATGTGCGTGGCGTCAACGCCGTACGCCCAGGCCGATCTCGACGCGGTGCATCGAGTCGACGATCCTGGGCTGGCGGGCATCGCCACCAACGGCGCCGGCGACGTCGTCGACCAGATCCTCGGAGTGACATCCACCCGCGGCGCCACTCTGCTCGGCGACGGATCGCTGTCCCGGAACACGGCCGAGCTGCTCAGCAGCCAAGGGCCGACCGTCGCGATCGCCGCCGCGGAGTGCACCGCGCAAGACGAGATCGACGGCAAACCAGAGCCAGCCAACGTCAATCCGCACCGGCTGTCGGCGCAGTTGGTCACGGCACCGTTCGATCCGACAGTCGGTGCGGCGCTCGCCGCCGCGGGGCGCGCTCCGGCCTCGCCGTCTTATCTGGACCACTCGCTGGTCGTGCCGTACAAGCACGATTCGGCCACAGCACGCCGCCAGGACGCGATTGGCGCGCTGCTCTGGTTGGGGCTGAACCCCGACACGGGGCCGCGCGGTCAAATCCTGATGCCGCCGTTGTTGTGGGATCTGCAGGGGCCGGACGCGCAATCGATCCTAACCGCGTTGGTCACGACCATCCACACGAACTTGGCGCTACCGCGGCCGCTGTCCGCGGTGATCGGCGATGCCCAAGCGGGCGCCGCGCCGAGCTCGCAAGCGCTCCCACCGGCAGACAGGCACGGGCACGTCGACGACGCGGTGACCGGCGACATGAACCGCCAGCTCGGCCGGCTGTGGGGACTCACTTCCGCGCTGACGACGGATCCGCGCACCGGCTTGACCGGCACGCAGTACACCGCACCGCTGCGGGAGGACATGCTGCGCGCGCTGAGCCAGGCAATTGTGCCCGACAGCCGCAACGAGGCGGCCCAGCAGCGAATGACAGCCATCCACGTGACCGTCGACGACATGTTCCGGGCGGTCACGATCGTCAATCCCGGCGGCTCGTACACATTGGCGACAGAGCACAGCCCACTGCCGCTGGCACTGCGCAACGACCTGCCGGTGCCGATCAAGGTCCGCCTACAGGTGGATGCGCCACCCGGAATGACGGTGACCGATATCGGCGTGCAGGAGCTGCCGCCGGGATACCTGCCGTTGCGGGTCCCGATCGAGGTCCGTGTCAAGCAGCGCGTCGCGGTGGACGTCACGCTGCGCACACCCGACGGCCTGCAGCTGGGCGAGCCGGTGCGGCTGTCGGTGCATTCGAACGCATATGGCAAGGTGCTGTTCGCGATCACGATGGCCGCGGCAGCGGTGCTGGTGTTCTTGGCCGGTCGACGGCTGTTGCACCGCTTCCGTGGCCAGCCCGACCCGGCCGACCTCGACCGGCCGGAACCAGAGTGACCACACCGCCAGCCGCCCGGCGACCGGAGCTCACCGACGCGGCGATGGTGTCGCGGTCGTGGGCGATGGCGTTCGCCACGTTGATCAGCCGCATCACCGGGTTCACCAGAATCGTGCTGCTCGCTGCGATCCTCGGTGCGGCATTGTCGAGCGCGTTCTCGGTCGCCAACCAGCTGCCGAACCTTGTCGCGGCGCTTGTGCTCGAAGCCACCTTCACCGCGATCTTCGTGCCCGTGCTCGCCCGCGCTGAGCGCGACGACAGCGATGGCGGCGAAGCATTCGTTCGCAGACTTGTCACGTTGGCCACCACGCTGCTGCTCGTCACCACCGTGCTGGCCGTCGCGTCCGCACCGCTGTTGGTGCGGTTGATGCTGGGCAGCGACCCGCGGGTGGACAAGCCACTTACGATTGCGTTCGCGTACCTGCTCTTGCCCCAGGTGCTCTTCTACGGGCTGTCATCGGTATTCATGGCAATACTGAACACTCGCAATGTGTTCGGGCCGCCCGCATGGGCGCCAGTGATGAACAACATCGTCGCGATCATCACCCTGGGCGTGTATGTCGTCGTGCCAGGACAGCTTTCAGTCGAATCCAGCAACACCAAGCTTCTCGTGCTAGGCATCGGCACCACGCTGGGTGTGGCGGCTCAGACGCTTGTGCTGCTTATTGCGATCGCACGCGAACGCATCAGCCTGCGGCCGCTATGGGGCATCGACGACCGCTTGAGGCAGTTCGGGGCAATGGCCGCCGCGATGGTGCTGTACGTGTTGATCAGCCAATTGGGGTTGGTCGTCGGCAACCAGATCGCAAGCTGGGCAGCGGCTTCCGGGCCGGCGATCTACAACTACACCTGGCTGGTGTTGATGTTGCCATTCGGGATAATCGGCGTGACGGTGCTGACGGTGGTCATGCCGCGCCTATCCCGCAACGCCGCCGCCGACGACATCCCCGCTGTGCTCGACGATTTGGGGCTGGCCACCCGGCTGACGATGGTGACCCTGATTCCGACCGTCGCTTTCATGACCGTGGGCGGCGCCGCGATCGGCTCGGCGCTCTTCGCATATGGCAACTTCGGCGCCGTCGATGCTGGCTACCTCGGAAGCGCCATCGTGTTGTCGTCGTTCACGCTGATTCCGTACGCGGTGGTGCTGCTAGAACTGCGCGTGTTCTACGCGAGGCAGCAACCATGGACGCCGATCTTCATCATCGTCGTGATCACCGCCGTCAAGATCGCGGCATCGCTGGCGGTGCAACAGCTCACCGAACACCATGTGATCAGCAACGCGGAAATGGTTGCCGGCTACCTCGGTCTGGCCAACGGCCTGGGTTTCCTGGCCGGCGCCGTCGTCGGTTACTTGCTGCTGCGCCGCGCGCTCAACCCGCCGAGGGGGTTGTTGTCTCTGGACGTCGTGCGTACCGTGCTCGTCACCACCGCCGCGTCGTTGGTGGCGGCGATGGGGGCCTATGCCGCAGACCGGCTTCTGGGCTTCGACGCGTTGACCAAGAGCGGAGGTGGCGCCGGTTCGCTACTACGGCTCTTGCTGCTGGGACTGGTCATGCTGCCGATCATCGCCACAGTCATGCTTTTTGCCGGCGTACCGGAAGTTGGGGAAGCTTTGGCTGCGGTCCGGCGGCGGCTCGACAGAGGCGCCCCGAAAGCGACGGAGAGAGGCTCGACCGAGCGACAATCAACATCGGAGAGAGGCTCGACCGAGCGACAATCAATCACGACCGGGTCAATTCCGGGTTCAGTCAAGCCCCGCTCGAATACCTCCGTCCCGTACCCTGAACCGAGGATTTTGTTCGCGCAGACGCCGCGCACCGGACCCGAGTTCATCCGTCACGAGCCCGGCGACGTGCAAGCCGACGCACTGGGAAGGACGGCGGTGACCGACGAACCCACCGGCAGTGCCGCATCCGATGCGACTATCCGGCTGCGGCGCCCGACCGCCGACGACTTCCAGCCCGATGTAGCCGTTTCTCCCGCCGACACCAAGGCGACGATGGAGGTTCCGCTGCCGGGCCGATCGCCGGGTGACTTCGCGGGCGATCCCACCCGCGAATCGATGGGCATCGCGGCCCCCCGTGACACAGCCGACTCATCCCGCTCCCAACCAGAGTTTCACCTGATACCGGGCGTGACAATTGCCGACGGACGTTATCGGCTGCTGGTGTTTCATGGCGGGCCGGAGAGTTTGCAGTTCTGGCAGGCGTTGGACACAGCGCTGGAGCGCCAGGTGGCGTTGACCTTCATCAACCCGGACGGGACGCTGTCCGCTGAGCAGGTGCAGGACATCCTGGCGCGCACCCTGCGCCTGAGCCGAATCAGCGTGCCCGGCATTGCGCGCGTGCTCGACGTCGCCCGGACCCACAGCGGCGGGCTGGTGGTGTCGGAGTGGATCCGCGGCGGCTCCCTGCAGGAGGTCGCCGACACCTCGCCGTCGCCGATGGGCGGTGCCCGTGCCATCCGGTCGCTGGCGGCGGCCGCCGAGGCTGCGCACGGTTCCGGCGTCGCGCTGTCAATCGACCACCCAAGCCGGCTGCGTGTCAGCATCGAAGGCGACGTAGCGTTGGCGTTTCCCGCCACGATGCCCGCGGCCACCCCCGACAACGATCTGCGCGGCATCGGCGCAGCGTTGTACGCTTTGCTAATCAACCGATGGCCGCTGCCGGACAACGGAGAGCCCAGTGGGTTCGCGTCGGCGGACGCGGACCCCGCCGGTAATCCCGTCGAGCCCAAGGCGGTCGACCAGGCAATTCCCTTTCAGATCTCCGCCGTCGCCGTCAGAACTATCCAGAAGAATGGCGGGATCTCGAGCGCCACAACCCTTTTGACCCTCCTGCAGAAGGCTACCGCGGATGCCGACCGGACCGAGTTGATCACGCCCGTCGACGAAACGGTGCCGTCGTCTCCGTCTCGCTCGCGCGGCGCCGGATACCGTGGGTGGGATGAACTGAATGAAGAGGAGCGGGCTCGGCGCCGTAAGGGGCTGCTCATCGGACTGGCTGTGGTCGGCGCAATCCTGGTGGTAGCGACGTTGCTCGCCGCCGCCTTGTTCAACGGCTTCAACGACAACTACTCGAGCACTCAGGACCAGCTGGGCCTGAATCCGGACAGCAGCCTTCCGGCATCGCCGGGAGCTGGCAACATCGTGAAACCGGTTCGCGCCACCGTCTTTTCACCCGATGGTGGGGCGGACAATCCGGGTAGCGCAGACTTGGCGATCGACGGCAATTCGGCCACCGCATGGGGTACCGACGTCTACAGCGACAGCAATCCATTCCCGGGATTCAAAAACGGTGTCGGGCTGATGCTGCAGCTGCCGCAGCCGACGAAGATCAGCGCTGTCAACGTCAACGTGTCGAGCACCGGCACGCAGATACAGGTCCGGTCTGCGACCACCGATTCGCCGAGCAGCCTCGACGACACGACCGCGCTCACCAAGCCCACGCCGATGCAGCCTGGTCCGAATCGGATTGACGTGACGATGCCCTCACCGACATCGAATGTGCTGGTGTGGATCTCCACGCTCGGCAAGACGAACGGCGAGGCCCAGGCGAGTATCTACGAAATCAGTCTCGAAGGCAGCTCCTAACAGGTAACCCAGCTAATTCCATCGATGATGTTTGTGCGTGCCTGGACGGCGGCGAGCGAACTCCGCGAAAGAACTGACCGGCGTCGGGGTGCTGATGGGCTAACCGCTCGCGGGACGCGGATCTTTGCACTCGACAACACTTCGCCAGTTGGCGTCCGAGACCATATCGCCGCCCGCTTAGGGTTCGGCTGTGAGGTGCTTGGGAGGGACAGAGCAGCCGGAGCGTTCGGACGCGGAGTTGCTTGCGGCGCATGTCGCCGGCGATCGCTACGCCTTCGAGGAGCTGTTCTTGCGGCATCAACGCCAGCTGTATCGGCTCGCCCGGCTGTCCAGCCGTACCGGCGAAGACGCTGCCGACGCGCTGCAGGACGCGATGCTTTCGGCGCACCGCAGCGCCGGATCCTTCCGCCACGACGCCGCCGTCAGCAGCTGGCTGTACCGCATCGTCGTCAATGCGTGCCTGGACCGGCTGCGGCGCAATAAGGCCCACCTCACCGTTCCGGTTGAGGACGACAGCTACCCGATCGGCGATTCGACGTCGCGCACGGACACCGCCGTGGTCGTCCAACGAGCGCTCATGCGGTTGCCGGTCGATCAGCGGGCCGCCGTCGTCGCGGTCGACATGCAGGGATACTCGGTCGCCGACGCCGCCCGGCTGCTCGGTGTCCCACAGGGCACGGTGAAGAGTCGGTGCGCGCGTGCGCGAGCACGGCTGGCGTTGCTGCTGCGCTACTTCGACGAAGACGCGAAGCATGGCGTGGCTGGGTAGCGCCCACCGATACCGATCGCGCGGTAGAAAGGGCCGATGGGCACCCCACGGCCAGCGGCCGACCGGGTCACGGCCGACCTGGCCCAACTGGCCGACGATGCGTCATCGGCGCCCGACGTGCCGAGACCGGTCACCGAGCGTGTCGTGTCCGCATTGCGGGCCGCGCCACCAATTCGTCGCGGGCGCGCCGCGCGGATCGGCGCCGCGGCCGGCGTCTCGGCGGCGCTGGTGGTCATCGCGCTCGGGACAGTGATGCTGCTGTATGCGGACACGTCAGCGCCGCCGACTAGGTCGTCGGCTCAGCATCTGAGCGCGAACCCGCCCGCGGTCACGATGCCGCTGTCCGACGTCGAGATTCTCGGTCTGATGGGCCGTCCACCGGACTTCGGGGCGCTGGCCGACGCGCGCCGGCGGTCGTCGTGTCTGAGCGGGCTGGGATACCCGGCGTCGGCCGCCGTCCGCGGCAGCCAGCAGATCCACATCAACGGCGTGCCCGCGGAGTTGCTGCTGCTGCCCGGCGACACGCCGGACTTTATCGCCGCGCTGGCGGTTCGCCCGAACTGCAGTTCAGCCGACACGGGATTGCTCGCCGAGACCCAAATCCGTCGCCCGTAACGCACCCGGGGAACACCTGGACATACGCTGGTGTTTTAACGATCGCAGCGGACCACAGCGCAGAAAGGCCCGTATGACTGCATCCCCCACCGTCCACGATGTGATCGTCATCGGCTCGGGTCCGGCCGGCTACACCGCGGCGCTCTACGCTGCGCGGGCACAGCTATCGCCGGTGGTCTTCGAAGGCTCCCAGTTCGGCGGAGCACTAATGACCACCACCGACGTCGAGAACTATCCGGGTTTCCGGTCTGGCATCACCGGCCCCGAGCTGATGGACGAAATGCGTGAGCAGGCACTGCGATTCGGCGCAGATCTGCGAATGGAGGACGTCGACGCGGTTTCCCTGACCAGCCCTGTCAAAACCGTCTCGGTCGGCGGCGAGACCCACCGCGCCCGGGCGGTCATCCTCGCGATGGGTGCCGCTCCCCGCTATCTCGGCGTCTCCGGCGAGCAGGAACTGCTCGGCCGCGGCGTCAGTTCGTGCGCCACTTGCGATGGCTTCTTCTTCCGCGACCAGGACATCGCGGTGATCGGCGGCGGCGACTCGGCGATGGAGGAGGCGACATTTTTGACCCGCTTCGCGCGAAGCGTGACGATCGTCCACCGCCGCGAGGAGTTCCGAGCGTCGAAGATCATGCTCAAACGGGCAGAGGACAACGTCAAGATCCGGTTCGTGACCAACGCGGTCGTCCGCGAGGTCCTGGGCGACACCGGCGTGACAGGCCTTCGACTGCACAACACGGTCAGCGCCGACGACAGCATCCTCGAGGTCACCGGTGTCTTCGTCGCGATCGGCCACGATCCCCGCTCAGACCTTATCCGCGACCAGCTAGATGTCGACCGCGACGGCTACGTTCTGGTGCGCGGGCAGAGCACCTACACGTCCGTCGACGGGGTCTTCGCCGCCGGCGACCTCGTGGACCGCACCTACCGACAGGCGGTGACCGCCGCCGGTACCGGATGCTCGGCCGCGATCGACGCTGAACGCTGGTTAGCCGAGACCAGCCATGCCGACACCGCCGAAAACCTGATTGGAGCACCGCTATGAGCGACACCACCGCCACCATCGCCGTCACCGACGACTCGTTCGCCCAGGATGTGCTGGCCAACGAGCTGCCTGTGCTGGTCGATTTCTGGGCGACGTGGTGCTCGCCCTGCCGAATAGTCGCCCCGGTGCTGGAGGAGATCGCCGCCGAGAAGTCTGCCGAGCTCACCGTCGCCAAGATGGACGTGGACGCCAACCCCGACACCGCACGCAACTTTCAGGTCTCCGGGATCCCCACCCTGATCCTGTTCAAAGGTGGCGAACCGGTCAAACGGATCGTCGGCGCCAAGAGCAAGGCAGCGCTGCTGCGCGAACTCGCCGACGAGATCTAACCGAGTCCGACAGGTTGCCTGGCCTTTTCTCGAATCGGCGAAGGGTCTGCGACAATACTGCCTAGCTTGTCGTGCGCTCAGCGATCCAGATGCTCTTTACGCTCGGCTTATCGCCGCGCTGATATCTGGGTCGGCGACCGTGACCGAAAGGCACCTCTATATGTCGACTCTGCGCCGCGGGGACCGCGGCAGCGCGGTCACTGAGATCCGCACGGCCTTGGCGTCTCTGGGATGGCTGGACCACCCTGACGCGGATCTCACGACGGGCAAGCACTCGATCCCGGAAATGTTCGATGCAGAACTCGACGTGGCTGTGCGTGCCTTTCAGCAGCATCGCGGCCTACTCGTCGACGGCGTGGTGGGTGAAGCCACCTATCGCGCGCTCAAAGAAGCGTCGTATCGGCTCGGCGCACGCATTCTGCACCATCAATTCGGCGCCCCGATGTACGGCGATGACGTCGCGTCGCTGCAGGCTAGGCTGCAGGATCTCGGCTTTTACACCGGTATGGTCGACGGCCATTTCGGGCTGCACACGCACAATGCCCTGATGTCCTACCAACGCGAATACGGGCTCACGCCCGACGGCATCTGTGGCCCGGGTACGTTGCGCTCCTTGTACTTACTCGGTTCGCGCGTCACGGGCGGTTCGCCGCACGCGATTCGTGAGGAGGAACTGGTACGGCGCTCCGGTCCGCGCCTCTCAGGCAAGCGCATCGTCATCGATCCGGGACGCGGCGGTGACGAACACGGAGTCATCACACGAGGCCCAGCCGGCCCGATCAGTGAATCAGACATTTTGTGGGACTTGGCTTCTCGGTTGGAAGGTCGCATGACGGCGATCGGCATGGAGACATTCCTGTCTCGGCCTGCAACCCGCAGCCCGTCGGATGCCGAGCGGGCGGCGACCGCGAACACCGTTGGAGCCGACTTGATGATCAGCCTGCGTTGCGCGGCCCAGCCCAGCCCACTGCCCAATGGTGTCGCATCCTTTCACTTCGGCAACTCACACGGTTCGGTATCCACCATCGGCCGTAGTCTCGCCGACTTCATTCTACGAGAAATGGTGGCCCGCACCGGATTACAGGATTGCCGCACGCATGGGCGCACCTGGGACCTGCTGCGTCTCACCCGCATGCCCACTGTTCAAGTCGACATCGGCTACATCACCAATCCGCGCGACCGCGCGATGTTGGTGACTACCCAGGCCCGTGACTCGATCGCTGAGGGAATTCTGGCGGCTGTCAAGCGGCTGTATCTTCTCGGCAAGAATGACCGCCCCACAGGCACTTTCACATTTGCCGAGCTGCTAGCGCACGAGTTGTCCGTCGAGCAGGCCGGCCGACTTAGTCGATAGCGTCCACGCTGCCAGCACCGGCGCCGACCGGTTGCAATTGCGCGCTTTCCAACAGCCGGTCGAGAGCGGCCTCCACTTCAGCTTTCCAGCCCAGGCCCTGGTTCAGCTCCAGGCGCAGCCGCGGAAAGTACGGATGCGGCGCAATAACGGTGAACCCGACGTCCAGCAGGAAGTCGGCGGTGATCATGCATTGATCAAACGAGCAGTCCCCGAAGGGCTCCACAACGGACCGGACATCCGGCGGCGCAGTGCGATGGTCAGCAAGTTCCTCTGCCTCGGGGGTGCGGCCGAACGCCTCCAGCGCCCGGACACCCCGCCGCATCAGATCGGCAACCGCCTGGGCGATCAGACTGCGGGCCAGCGTCTCGGCCTGCCCCGGTTCGACTCCCATGGATGTCAGCAGCACCGCATCCGGGCTGACGGGAGTGGTGGGGAAGCATCCCGCGCGCGGGACGGCGCCGGGAGGGGCGTACAGCGCATAGCCGGTGCACGGGGCTTCCAGTTGCTGCTCCGAGTCCTGGTCGTTGTCCCGCTCGTTACGCACCGGGATCGCGATCTGCCCACATGCACCCCATTCGAGCATGACCATCGACAGCCACGCTTCCTTCTCGAACTCAGGGTCGGCGAAGTGGTCGTCGCGGCGAAGAGCTGTCGGATCGACCTCCCAGAACACGCAACGGCGGGCGTGCTTGGGAAGCTGCTCGAAACGTTCGAGCCGCAGTGGCGTGATGCGGACGGACACTACGTTCTGGGGCCTCCATCGGGTGCTGCTGCCCAAGGCAGCCCCTCCAGGATAGGAGAGGGTGGGCGTCGTGGGCCAGTTTCGGCCTTCTTGCATTCTCGATCTCCTGAGCAGCGTGAAAAACCCTGAAACACATAATGTTTCGTCTGAAGGTCACCTGTGGGTCGCGACGTGGTCAGAATCGCGTCACAGTGGACGTATCCATCGGGTGCCACCGACGCCGCAAATCAGCCGTTCAGGCCGTTCATCAGACCCACAATTCGCTGCAGATCGTCGACCGTGCCGAACTCGACGACGATCTTCCCCTTGCGTTTGCCGAGGCTCACCGTGACCCGGGTATCGAAGGTGCCGGACAGCCGCTCCGCGATGTCTTGCAGCCCGGGTATCTGGATGGGTTTGCGGCGAGGGTTATGGGCAGGTGGGGTGTCGCCGCGATTGGCTAAGGTGACGGCCTCCTCGGTGGCCCGCACCGACAGTCCCTCGGCAACGATGCGCGCCGCCAGCTCCTCCTGGGCCTCCGGGCCACCCTCCAGTGCCAACAGGGCGCGGGCGTGGCCGGCCGACAGCACACCGGCGGCGACTCGCCGCTGCACGGCGATCGGCAGCCGCAGCAGCCGGATCATGTTCGTGATCAACGGGCGCGACCGGCCGATCCGTCCGGCGAGATCGTCATGGGTGACGCCGAAATCGTCGAGCAGCTGTTGATAAGCGGCGGCTTCCTCCAACGGGTTCAACTGGACACGGTGGATGTTTTCCAGCAGTGCGTCGCGCAACATGTTGTCGTCGCTGGTCTCCCGCACAATCGCCGGGATCGGCGTCAGGCCTGCCTCCTGGGCAGCGCGCCAGCGCCGCTCCCCCATCACCAGCTGATACCGGCCTGCCGGGTCGGGCGAGCGCACGACGATAGGTTGCATGAGTCCGAATTCGCGGATCGAATGCACGAGTTCCGCCTGCGCCTCCTCGTCGAACACCTGCCGCGGTTGGCGAGGGTTCGGGTCGATCAACGCGGGATCGATCTCGCGATAGACGGCGCCGACGGACGCATCGATGGCCGGCCCGCCCAGCACCACATCCGCCGCGGCGGCGCCCATCCGCGGACTCAGTCCCGGGCCGCCGGTCTCGCTCGGCCCGGTCGGTATCAGCGATGCCAAGCCGCGACCAAGCCCGCCCTTGCGCCGCGATGCCTGACTCATCTCTGCCTCCTTGTCAAGCCAGCGTTCATAGATCTATCGGGTGTGATGCGCCGTCTCGTTGCGCGAGTTCCCGGCTCGCGTCGAGGTAGCTCATCGCGCCGCGCGATCCTGGGTCGTAGTCGAGGATCGTCATGCTGTAACCGGGCGCCTCGGAGACCTTCACGCTGCGGGGAATCACCGTCCGCAAAACCGTCTCCCCGAAGTAGCGGCGCACTTCCATGGCTACCTGATCGGACAGCTTGGTCCGGCCGTCGTACATCGTGAGCACGACCGTCGAGACCGTGAGTGCTGGATTGAGGTGCGACTTCACCATGCGGATGTTGTTCATCAGCTGCGACACACCCTCCAACGCGTAGTACTCGCACTGAATCGGGATCAAGACCTCTGGAGTGGCGACGAGCGCGTTGAGGGTGAGCAGCCCGAGTGACGGCGGGCAGTCAATGAATACGTAGTCGAAGTCCGTGGCGTCCAACGCGGCGAGGGCCGTGCGCAATCGGTTCTCGCGCGCCCCGATGCTGACCAACTCGATCTCGGCGCCAGCGAGATCAATGGTGGCGGGCACGCAGAAAAGCTTGGCGTTGTGCGGGCTCTGCCGCACCGCATCGGCTAGAGGCACCTCACCCAGAAGCACTTCGTACGACGACGGTGTGCCGGCGCGGCGGTGTTCGATTCCCAACGCCGTGCTCGCGTTGCCTTGCGGATCCAGATCGATCACCAACGTCTTGAGACCCTGCAGCGCAAGGGCGGCGGCTAAGTTCACGGCGGTCGTCGTCTTACCAACGCCGCCCTTCTGGTTCGCGATGGTAAAGAGCCGTCGTCGAGTGGGTCGCGGCAGTTGCGGATGGATGGTGTGCAACACGCGCATGGCCCGTTCGGCGGCGGCCCCGATCGGGGTCTCGGCGGAATCCTTGGACCATGCCGGCTCTGCGCCTCGGCCTGTTTCACGTGAAACATTCGCTGGGGGTGCGCCTGGGCCTGCGGATGCCTCATCCAGTGTCACGATCGCCTCCCGCTCTACGCGCGCGCCATCGAGAGCGACTGTGGAGTGCCGCTCGCTCGCTCCGCGACCACTACGGTCGTCGACGAGTCCAAATAGTCCCCGCCACATCTCATCACCTTGACAGGCCCGGCACCGAACGCTGTCATCACACGCCGATGTTGCGTTACTTCTTCGTCGACGCGATCCCCCTTGATTGCCAACAGGTGCCCACCTTGGCGAAGCAGCGGCATGCACCATCGAGTCAGTTTGTCGAGCGTCGCGACGGCCCGGCACACCACCGCGTCAAGCTCATGGACCTGCTCCCGCACAGCCGGATCCTGTGCCCTCCCCCGCACTACTTCGACTCCGAGGCCCAGCGAGTCGATCACCTCATGCAGAAATGTGGTGCGCCTCAGCATCGGCTCGATAAGCGTCAGCTGCAGATCGGGCCGGGCCAGGGCGACGGGAATACCCGGCAAGCCCGCACCGCTACCCACGTCTGCCACTCGTGCGCCGTCGGCGATCAACTCCGCCACCGCCGCGCTGTTGAGCAGATGCCGGTCCCATATTCGGTCGATCTCTCGTGGACCGACGAGTCCGCGCTCCACAGCGTCGGTCGCGAGAAGTTCGGCGTACCGACTCGCGAGATCGATGCGTTCGGCGAAGATCAGCCTCGCGGCTGGCGGCGCAGTCGGCACCTCGACATGTTTCACGTGAAACATCCTTCTCGGTTCCGCAGCCACATGGCAGCCCCCACAGAACTACACCTGTGTAACTTCTGAACTGCTATTGATCGACAAGGACGACGACGCGCCGTGACGGCTCCTGCCCTTCGCTCTCGCTGCGCACCCCCGGCACCGCCGCCACCGCGTCATGAACGATCTTGCGTTCGAACGGCGTCATCGGCGCGAGCTGTTCACGTGTCCCTGTCTCCAGCACCCGCTGGGCAACCTTCTGGCCGAGGCCCAACAGTTCCTCACGCCGCCGGCGCCGCCAGCTTGCGATGTCGAGCATCAACCGGCTGCGCTCCCCCGTCTTCTGATGCACGGCGAGCCGGGTCAGCTCCTGCAGTGCGTCGAGCACCTCGCCGCGGCGACCGACCAGCTTCACCAGATCATCGCCGCCATCGATGCTGACGACGGCACGGCTGCCCTCAACGTCGAGATCGATATCGCCGTCAAAATCGAGCAAATCCAGCAGCTCCTCGAGATAGTCGCCGGCGATCTCGCCTTCAGCCACCAACCGCTCTTCGAGATCCTCGGCCTTTGCTTCTCGCGCTGGGTGGTCGTTCAGTTCTGTCGTGTCGTTCAGCCCTGTCGTATCGTTCACGCCATCGTCGCGCTCAGCGGTTTCCGCGTCCGCCATCCGTACCCTCTCTCCCCTATCCATGCCTCGATCGCGCAGGCGCTCAGGTGTCTCAGCCGTTCCAACTCACCGTTTGCGTCTCTTCGGGCGGGCGCCCGGCCGTGGAGTTCGGCCGACAGAGCCCGAGCCATTTGGTCTTGCCGCATTCGGTTTCGTGGCGTCCTTCTCCCGCGACTGTGCGTCTGGCGACTCCATGTTTGCGTCACGGTTGTCGGCACCGTCGCCCGACCCTTCGGCGGATGCCGCGGTGTTCTTCGGCGGCCGATTCGGCTTTGCGCCCGGTGGGGGTGCGTTCGCCGCGCGCCGCGCGATAGCCTCCTGCTTCTTCTCTTCTTCCTCCTTGGCGATCATGCCGAACACATAATGCTGCTGCCCGAAGGTCCAGATGTTGTTCGAGTACCAGTAGATGATGATCGCCAACGGCATCGGGTATAGGAACGGTCCCACCAATACGCCGAGCGGGAAGACGTACAGCGCAAGCTTATTCATCATTGCGGTCTGCGGGTTGGCGGCCGCCTCGGGGCTCTGTCGGGCCACGGATGCCCGGCTGTTGAAGTACGTCGCGATGCCGGCCAGGATCATCACCGGCACGCAGACCGCTATCAAAGCACCCCGGTCGAAATGGCTGAACGCATCCAGCCCGGTGGTCTGTCTGATCGCCGCGCCGATTGGTGCCCCTAAGAGGTTCGCGTCCAGGAAGTGTCCGACGTCCTTCGCACTGAACACGTAGTTGCCGATGCTGCGGTTCTCCTCGACGGAGAGGCCCAGCCTCCCGAAGCCGTGCTGCGTCCGGTTGAAGGACATCAGCACGTGATACAGCCCGAGGAACACCGGGATCTGGGCCAGCATCGGAAGGCAGCCCATCAGCGGGTTGACCCCGTGCTCGCGCTGCAGCTTCTGCATTTCCAGCGCCATCCGCTGGCGGTCCTTGCCGTACTTCTTTTGCAGCGCCTTGATCTGTGGCTGCATCTCCTGCATCTGCCGAGTCACGCGGATCTGCTTCACGAACGGCCTGTAGAGGATCGCGCGCAGGCTGAACACCAGGAACATCACCGACAGAGCCCACGTGAAGAAGCTCGACGGCCCGAGAAACGGAATCGCGGCGAAGGCCTTGTACCAGACCCACATGATCGCCGAGACCGGATAGTAAATGATGTCCAGGCTGAACGGATCAAACACAGGAACTGCTCTCCCCTCGCAGGGCTGGGGTATTCCAGGCGTTGCCGGCCTGGTCTTCGGCTCTTCTCGTAAGCGGCTCATCGCAAGCGGGTGGTGCCCCCACATCGCTGCGCCGGTGAAGTTCGTTGTGCCGCTCAGGGATTGGATCCCATCCACCACGTTGCCACGGACCGCATTTCGCCAACCGCGCCGCGGTCAACCAACCGCCCTTGACCAAACCGTATTCGGTCAGTGCATCGACCGCGTACTGGCTGCAGGTCGGCATGAATCGGCACGTCGGGAGTCGCATGGGTGACACGTAGCTGCGGTACAACTCGATCGCAAAGATCACGGCGCGCGCGGGCAGTCGGCGCACGGCCGCGAAAGCAGGCATCAGTGTTGGCCCTTCGGCAGGAGGTGGGCTCGGACCAGGCCCGACCGTAACTCCTGTTCGAGCCGGGCAGAGATTGCGTGTCGACTGCTTGGTAGCGCCCTGATCACAATCCGGTCTGCCGGGTCCAGCTCGGTTACGACGGTTCGGGCAACATGACGCAGGCGCCGCGCCACCCGATGTCGCTGAACAGCAGAGCCCACAGACTTTCCCACGACTAGACCAATTCGTGGACCGGGTTCGGTTTCCTGGTCGCACCGCTGCGCGTGGACGACGAGATCGCGTTCGACCGCACGCATCCCATTTTTCATCGTGGTACCGAACTCCGCAGATCGCGTCATCCGATATCGCGCCGGAAGCACCGTTGTGGATATCCGGGCCGGCTCAGGCCGTCAGCGTCCGCCGGCCCTTGCGTCGCCGATTGGACACAATCGCACGTCCAGCCCGAGTCCTCATCCGAAGCCGAAACCCGTGCACTCGCGCCCGCCGGCGGTTGTTCGGCTGGAATGTCCGCTTGCCCTTAGCCACGGCATTATCTCCTCATGCGTCTGGCACCTCGTCGACTGCGCATCGTCCAACAACACATGCAGAAGCCGACGCGTTGCCGTTGGTAAGCTCGTCTCGCTCGTTAACCGGCGCGGGCCCCGTGAAACCAATTCCCCGGTTCGCTGCCGTATCGCCGACTTTCGGGCGACTGTTCGAGGGTACTGAGCTACATACCCTCGGTCAAACGGCGTTCGTCAGGCATCACCTAATCACTGCTGTCACAACCGTCACCGCTGTCAAGCGACACGCCGACAAGTATTCGGCAATGTGGCCGAAGGGTGGCCACGCATCGGGAAACCTGTTAGCTTCTGCCAGTGCCGTTTCCGCGCGAAGCGGCCTCAGACAAGCCGCACACAATGAAGTGAGGGTGCCCGGGTCGGTTCCTGATACATCCCGCGCCCGGGGGCCGTCAGCGCGCCGGCCATCACTTCCCGCCGAGCGACAACCGAAGCGAGGCGCTGTTCTGTCCACATCTGTGGATAACTATTGTGGACAGTTGGTCATCGTTTCATTCGTTGACCGCCGACAGAAGCCGAAGGGGGGTTCTCGTCGTTGACAGCCGACCCGGACGCACCATTTGCCGCCGTGTGGAGCACCGTCGTCTCGGAACTCAATGGTGACCGGCCCGATGGTGCGTCACCGACCAACGGCGACCGTATCGCTCCCCCGCTCACACCCCAACAGCGCGCGTGGCTGACCCTTGTTAAACCGCTCACCATCGCCGAGGGATTCGCCCTGCTGTCGGTGCCCAGCAGCTTCGTGCAAAACGAGATCGAACGACATCTGCGCACACAAATTGTGGACGCGCTCAGCCGTCGCCTCGGACAGCGCGTGGAGCTCGGGGTACGTATCGCCCCTCCCGAACCCGGTGATCTCAACGACCCGCTGACGGGCGCGCCGGCAAACTTCGATACTGAACTGGACGAAGTCGACGACGACACCGAGGCGTTGGCAAGCGCCCACGAGTCCTGGCCGTCTTACTTCCTCAACAAGCCACCCCAAGGCCTGGCAGACCAGCCGCAAGGTGTCAGCTTGAACAAGCGCTACACTTTCGAGACCTTCGTCATCGGAGCGTCGAATCGATTCGCTCACGCCGCGGCTCTCGCCATCGCGGAAGCACCTGCTAGAGCCTACAATCCACTCTTCATCTGGGGCGAGTCTGGGCTGGGTAAAACCCATCTGCTGCATGCGGCTGGAAACTATTCACAACGTCTGTTCCCCGGCATGCGGGTGAAATACGTCTCGACCGAAGAGTTCACGAACGACTTCATCAACTCACTTCGCGACGACCGTAAGGTCGCGTTCAAACGCAGCTACCGAGACATCGACGTGCTGCTCGTCGATGACATTCAGTTCATCGAAGGCAAAGAAGGCATCCAGGAAGAGTTTTTCCACACCTTCAACACCCTGCACAACTCGAATAAGCAGATCGTCATCTCATCGGATCGGCCGCCCAAGCAGCTCGCCACTCTGGAGGATCGGCTGCGCACGCGATTCGAATGGGGACTGATCACCGACGTCCAGCCGCCCGAGTTGGAGACCCGGATCGCGATCTTGCGCAAAAAGGCCCAGATGGACCGGCTTGACGTGCCCGACGACGTTCTCGAGCTGATTGCCAGCAGTATCGAGCGCAACATCCGAGAGCTCGAAGGCGCTTTGATCCGGGTAACAGCGTTCGCGTCGCTCAATCAGACCCTGATCGACCGTGCGCTGGCAGAAATTGTGCTGCGCGACCTCATCTCCGATGCGGAAAGCATGCAGATCAGCACCGCGATGATCATGGCCGCCATCGCGGAATATTTCGAGACCAGTGTCGAGGAACTGCGTGGACCCAGCAAGACTCGATCCCTAGCACAGGCCCGTCAGGTCGCGATGTATCTCTGCCGAGAACTCACCGACTTATCGCTTCCCAAGATCGGCCAGGCCTTCGGCCGCGACCACACCACCGTGATGTACGCCGAGCGCAAGATCCGTGGCGAAATGGCGCAGCGTCGCGATGTGTTTGATCAGGTCAAGGAACTCACGACACGAATCCGTCAACGTTCCAAGCGCTGAGCACCAAAAACTTTGGCCGCGTTGGTCCCAGCCGTCACATCGCACTATGTGTACAACCTTGTGCGTAACCACGGCACAACATTCCGATTCATCCCACTACGGCGTGCACAGCTGCCAGGCATGCACATCCGCTGCACCGCCGAGACCCCCGCTGCACACGCCGATCCACACCCCAACAAGGCTTCTGACAGCAAAAACGCCGGATCTCCACAGTTTCCACAGTCCCTATTACTGTTGCTTACTTATCTCTCTAAATTTCGGTCAGAAGAAGCCGCTGGGGACAAGGCTTCTGCAGACTCGTTGCCGACCCTTCGTGCAACCGATTGTCGGAGCAATCGACTAGCTTTTGTCGAGGGCACAAAAGCTCTACGGTGGTGCCTTGACAGCCATTACGGTCGTCGTAGGTGTGTCACGGTCGCACGGGGGTGAAAACCTGAAGAACCGAGGGGCCAGAACGTTCAGAAACGTGGATCGAAGAAGAGGCGTGTGAGGTGACGACGACAGTCGGTTTGACCGATTTGAAATTCCGGCTGGTACGCGAGGATTTCGCCGAGGCGGTGGCGTGGGTGGCCCGGAACCTGCCGACGCGGCCGGTGGTGCCTGTTCTGGCCGGTGTGCTTCTGGAGGGCTCCGAGGCAGGGCTGACGATCTCTGGCTTCGATTACGAGGTGTCCGCCGAAGTTCGGGTTCCGGCTGAAATAGCAACGCCGGGAAGAGTTTTGGTGTCGGGTCGATTGTTGTCAGAAATCACCCGGGCGCTGCCGGCCAAGCCGGTGGATGTCAGGGTCGACGGCACTCGGGTGTCGTTGACCTGCGGCAGCGCCCGTTTTTCACTGCCGACGATGGCGGTGGAGGACTACCCGTCGTTGCCGGCGCTGCCGGAGGAGACGGGGGTCCTCTCGGCAGATCTGTTCACCGAGGCGATCGGTCAGGTGGCTGTGGCCGCGGGACGCGACGACACGTTGCCGATGTTGACGGGTATCCGGGTCGAGATCGCTGGTGAAACCATGGTTTTGGCAGCTACCGATCGGTTCCGCTTGGCGGTCCGGGAGTTGACTTGGTCGACGTCATCGGCGGATGTGGAGGCTGCGGTGCTGGTGCCGGCCAGGACACTGGCCGAGGTTGCCAAGGCCGGCATCACCGGCGCCGACGTGGCGTTGGCTCTCGGTACCGGGCCGAATGTCGGCAAGGAAGGTCTGCTTGGCATTCGCAGCGAAGGCAAACGAAACACCACCCGCCTGTTGGACGCTGAGTTTCCAAAGTTCCGTCAACTGTTGCCGTCCGAGCACACCGCGGTCGCCACAGTCGACGTGGCCGAGTTGAGCGAAGCGATCAAACGTGTCGCGCTGGTCGCCGACCGTGGTGCTCAGGTCCGGATGGAATTCGGCGAGGGGTCACTGCGCCTTACTGCCGGGGCCGACGATGTGGGGCGAGCAGAAGAAGACCTGCCGGTCGACTTTTCGGGTGAGCCGTTGACAATCGCGTTCAATCCGACGTATTTGACCGACGGATTGAGTGCGTTGCACAGCGGGCAGGTGTCGTTCGGGTTCACTACCGCCAGTAGGCCGGCGGTACTGCGGCCGGCGACCGATGAGGACGGCTCGACTGGCGAATCCGGCGGTGGGGAGCCCTTTGCGGCAGTTCGGTCGGACTACGTCTATGTGTTGATGCCGGTGCGGCTACCCGGCTGAGCGGTTCGTTCGAGCGAGGGAGGCGTAGATGCAGCTG
Source organism: uncultured Actinomycetota bacterium (assembly GCA_963801365.1). Lineage (GTDB taxonomy): Bacteria > Actinomycetota > Actinomycetes > Mycobacteriales > Mycobacteriaceae > Mycobacterium. The sequence goes on from CAWDEZ010000006.1 coordinate 67,716, forward strand.
GGTCTGGTCGGTCTCGGCAAGATGGGCTTCAACATGTGCGCGAGGTTGCGCGAGGGTGGCCACGAGGTGATCGGGTACGACCCACGGCCCGAAGTGACCGACGTACCGACGTTGGCGGCTCTCGCCAGGGCCCTCAAACCCCCCCGCATCGTCTGGGTGATGGTTCCGTCGGGGCCCATCACCGGCGAAACCATCGTGTCGCTGGCCGATGAGCTCGCTACCGGCGATCTGGTCATCGATGGTGGCAATTCCCGCTATACCGACGATGTTCCGCACGCGAAATTGTTGGGAGAGAAGGGAATCACATTCGTCGACGCCGGGGTGTCAGGTGGTATCTGGGGGCTCAAGGAGGGCTACGGGCTGATGGTGGGTGGCAGCGATGCCGACGTTGCGCGGGTGATGCCGATCTTCGACACCCTGCGGCCCGCCGGGCCACGCGAAGACGGCTTCGTGCATGCCGGACCGGTGGGCGCGGGTCATTTCGCGAAGATGGTGCACAACGGTGTGGAGTACGCGTTGATGACGGCCTACGCCGAGGGTTACGAGATGCTAGCCACCGGTGACCTGATCCAAGACCCGCAGGCCGTGTACCAGGCCTGGACAAACGGCACGGTGGTGCGGTCCTGGTTGCAGCAGCTGCTGGCCAAGGCGCTTAAAGAAGATCCGAAGCTGGTTCAAATCACCGGTTTCACGGAAGATTCTGGCGAGGGCCGGTGGACAGTCGAGGAGGCGATCCGGCTGCGCGTCCCGGTGCCGGGAATCGCGGCGTCGTTGTTCGCGCGGTTCCTGTCCCGCCAGGATGACTCCCCCGCCATGAAGGCCGTAGCAGCGCTGCGTAACCAGTTCGGTGGTCACGCGGTACATCGAGTCAGCCAGTCGGGATAGTTCGGCGGCCGGATGTATGTGCGGCATCTGGGGTTACGAGATTTTCGGTCTTGGTCCCAAATAGACATGGAGCTCGAACCCGGACGAACCGTGTTTGTGGCTCCAAATGGGTACGGGAAAACGAACCTCGTTGAAGCGCTGTGGTATTCGGCGACTCTGGGATCGCATCGTGTTGCCACCGACGCGCCGTTAGTCCGGACCGGTAAGCGGCGTGCGGTGGTGTCGACGATCGTCGTCAACGAGGGCAGAGAGCTCGCAGTTGATCTCGAGGTCAGCCCGGGTAGGGCCAACAAGGCGCGGCTGAACCGCGCTCCCCTCCGCAGTGCACGCGAAGTTATCGGGGTTCTGCGCGCTGTGCTGTTCGCTCCCGAAGACCTTGCGTTGGTGCGGGGAGACCCAAATGAGCGGCGGCGCTATCTCGACGAGCTGGCGACGCTCAGGAGGCCGACGCTGGCTGCCGTGCGCGCCGACTACGACCGCGTGTTACGCCAACGCACAGCACTGCTGAAGACGGCGGCCGGGCAGCGTCCGCGCGACGCGGGATTGCTGCAGACACTCGACGTGTGGGATCGCCACCTAGCAGAGCACGGGGCACGGCTGCTGGCCGCGCGAATGGAGCTGGTCAATCAACTGCGGCCCGAGGTCCACAAGGCGTATCAGCTGCTCGCACCCGGATCGCGGGTGGCCGAAATCCGGTATCGGACGAGCGTTGACAGTGATCTGGAGGCAAGCGACGACGTGCAGTACTTTCAGACCGCGCTGCTCGACGCCCTGGTTAAGCGCCGCGACGCTGAACTGGAGAGGGGAATCTGCCTGGTCGGCCCGCACCGCGACGATCTGGAGCTAGTACTGGGCGAGCAGCCCGCGAAAGGCTTTGCATCGCATGGCGAATCCTGGTCGATGGCATTGTCGCTGCGGCTGGCGGCCTACGAGTTGCTGCGTTCCGACGGCACCGACCCGGTGCTGCTGCTGGATGACGTTTTCGCCGAACTCGACACTGCCCGCCGACGGGCGCTTGCGATCGTCGCCGGGGCGGCCGAGCAGGTCCTGTTGACCGCGGCTGTCGCCGATGACATTCCTTCAGATCTTGACGCCCGGTGCATCACCGTCGGCCTGGCAGAAGATGACAGTGGCCCCGTCTCGGTACTGATGGCATGACAGACGACGCGATAGATCTTGTCCGGCGCGTGCTGGAGGAGGCCCGCAGCGCCGCGCGGGCCCAGGGCAAGTACGTCGGACACGGCCGCCACATGACCAGAGCGCCGCGGGTGGCCGGGCGGCAGAGCGGCGGCCGGCGGGCATGGTCGGGACCGGGGCCCGACGCCCGCGATCCCCAGCTGCTCGGCGCTGCTACCCGTGATCTGGCGGCGACCCGAGGCTGGTCGACGCGGGTCGCTGAGGGCGCGGTGTTTGGGCGCTGGCGATACGTTGTCGGTGAACAGATCGCCGAGCACGCCTCCCCCGCCGCGCTGTACGACGGCGTGCTGAGCGTGACGGCGGTGTCCACTGCGTGGGCGACGCAGCTGCGGATGATGCAGGCGCAACTGCTCGCTAAGATCGCCGCGGCCGTCGGCGACGGTGTTGTCACGTCGCTGAAGGTCACTGGTCCAGCCACGCCGTCGTGGCGGAAGGGTCCGCTTCGGGTCGCCGGGCGAGGTCCCCGGGACACATATGGCTAACAGTGTCGATAACAGTTGGCCCAGAGCCGCCAGGACGGCGCGAATAATGTTCGCAAGCGTCAGGACGGGCCGATGGTTACGAAATTTCGCGCACGGCTCGATTAGGTGTACAGAAACACCGCTTCAGAGTCGGGGCAGACATCGATTGCCGGTAGACTTGGCGCAGACCCGCTCGCGGTGAAAGAACCGCTCGCATGCGAACCCCGAGGAGACCTGTCCGATCGTGGCTGCCCGGAAGAAAGCACAAACGGAGTACGGCGCCCAATCCATCACGATTCTCGAGGGGCTGGAGGCTGTTCGCAAACGTCCCGGCATGTATATCGGGTCCACCGGGGAGCGCGGCTTGCACCACCTGATTTGGGAGGTCGTCGACAACGCGGTCGATGAGGCGATGGCCGGCTACGCCACCCGTGTCGATGTTCGCCTCCTTGAGGACGCCGGTGTCGAGGTGATCGACGACGGCCGGGGCATTCCGGTCGAAACACACGCGTCCGGGGTGCCCACCGTCGATGTGGTGATGACGCAACTGCACGCCGGCGGCAAGTTCGACTCCAACTCATACGCGATATCGGGCGGCCTGCACGGTGTCGGTGTATCGGTGGTCAACGCGTTGTCGGCCCGGCTGGAGGTCGAGATCAGCCGCGACGGCTACGAGTGGATGCAGTATTACGACCATTCAGTACCGGGCACACTGAAGCAGGGCGAGAAAACCAGGAAGACCGGCACCACGGTGAAATTCTGGGCGGACCCCACCGTGTTCGAAACCACGATGTACGACTTCGAAACCGTCGCGCGACGGCTTCAGGAGATGGCATTCCTGAACAAGGGGCTCACCATCACCCTCACCGACGAACGGGTGTCGCAGGAAGAGGTCGTCGACGAGGTGGTCAGCGACACCGCCGAGGCGCCCAAGTCTGCCGAGGAGAAGGCTGCCGAGGCCGCCGCGCCGCACAAGGTCAAACACCGGACGTTCCACTATCCCGGCGGCCTGGTCGATTTCGTCAAGCACATCAACCGGACCAAGCAACCGATCCACAGCAGCGTTGTCGACTTCCACGGCAAAGGCCCCGGCCATGAGGTCGAGGTGGCGATGCAATGGAATGCCGGCTATTCGGAATCGGTGCACACCTTCGCGAACACCATCAACACCCATGAAGGCGGCACTCATGAAGAGGGTTTCCGAGCGGCGCTGACATCGGTGGTGAACAAGTACGCCAAGGACCGTAAGCTGCTCAAGGACAAGGACCCCAACCTCACCGGCGACGACATCCGCGAAGGGCTGGCGGCGGTCATCTCGGCCAAGGTCGCCGAGCCACAGTTCGAAGGCCAGACCAAGACCAAGTTGGGCAATACGGAGGTGAAGTCGTTCGTTCAGCGGGTCTGCAACGAGCAGCTGACCCACTGGTTCGAGTCCAACCCGGCTGATGCGAAAGTTGTTGTGAACAAGGCGGTGTCGTCAGCACAGGCCCGCATCGCCGCACGGAAGGCACGCGAGTTGGTGCGTCGCAAGAGCGCCACCGATATCGGCGGGCTGCCCGGCAAGCTGGCGGACTGCCGCTCCACCGATCCGCGCAAATCGGAATTGTATGTGGTGGAAGGTGATTCGGCGGGTGGCTCGGCGAAAAGCGGCCGCGATTCGATGTTCCAGGCGATTCTGCCGCTGCGCGGGAAAATTATCAACGTCGAAAAGGCGCGCATCGACCGGGTGTTGAAGAACACTGAGGTGCAGGCGATCATCACCGCGCTGGGAACCGGCATTCACGACGAGTTCGACATCACCAAGCTGCGATATCACAAGATCGTGCTGATGGCCGACGCCGACGTGGACGGCCAGCACATCTCGACGCTGCTGTTGACGCTGTTGTTCCGGTTCATGCGACCGCTGATCGAAAACGGTCACGTGTACCTCGCCCAGCCGCCGCTGTACAAGCTCAAGTGGCAGCGGTCCGACCCGGAGTTCGCGTACTCCGACCGCGAGCGCGACGGGCTGCTCGAGGCGGGCCTGAAGGCCGGCAAGAAGATCAACAAGGACGACGGCATCCAGCGGTACAAAGGCCTCGGCGAGATGGACGCCAAAGAGTTGTGGGAGACCACGATGGACCCCGCGGTGCGGGTGCTGCGGCAGGTGACGTTGGATGACGCCGCGGCGGCCGACGAGCTGTTCTCGATCCTGATGGGCGAAGACGTCGAGGCGCGACGCAGCTTCATCACCCGCAACGCCAAAGATGTCCGCTTCCTTGATGTTTAATGGCGAAGTTTATCGGCTAAGGAATACATGACCGACACCACGCTGCCCCCAGAAGACTCCGTCGACCGCGTCGAACCAGTCGACATCCAGCAGGAGATGCAGCGCAGCTACATCGACTACGCGATGAGCGTGATCGTGGGCCGCGCACTGCCGGAGGTCCGCGACGGACTGAAGCCGGTGCACCGCCGCGTGCTGTACGCGATGTTCGACTCGGGCTTCCGGCCGGACCGCAGTCATGCGAAATCGGCGCGCTCCGTGGCTGAAACGATGGGCAACTACCATCCGCACGGCGACGCGTCGATCTACGACACGCTGGTGCGGATGGCACAGCCGTGGTCGCTGCGTTACCCGCTAGTCGACGGGCAGGGCAACTTCGGGTCGCCCGGCAACGACCCGCCGGCGGCCATGCGGTACACCGAAGCGCGGCTCACTCCCCTGGCGATGGAGATGCTGCGCGAAATTGACGAAGAGACAGTCGATTTCATCCCGAACTATGACGGCCGAGTGCAGGAGCCGACCGTTCTGCCGAGCCGGTTCCCCAACCTGCTCGCCAACGGCTCGGGCGGCATCGCTGTCGGCATGGCCACCAACATCCCGCCACACAATCTGCGCGAGCTTGCCCAGGCGGTGTTCTGGTGCCTGGAGAACTATGACGCCGACGAGGAGAAGACCCTCAAGGCGGTGATGAAGAAGGTCAAGGGTCCTGACTTCCCTACCGCGGGCTTGATCGTTGGCTCACAGGGGATTACCGACGCCTACAACACCGGCCGCGGCTCGATCCGGATGCGCGGTGTCGCCGAGATCGAGGAGGACTCTCGAGGCCGCACGTCTCTCGTCATCACCGAACTGCCGTATCAGGTCAACCACGACAACTTCATCACGTCGATCGCCGAGCAGGTCCGCGACGGAAGGCTCGCCGGCATCGCCAACATCGAGGACCAGGGCAGCGACCGGGTCGGCATCCGCATCGTCGTCGAGCTAAAGCGTGACGCCGTCGCCAAAGTGGTGCTGAACAACCTCTACAAGCACACCCAGCTGCAGACCAGCTTCGGCGCCAACATGCTTGCGATCGTTGACGGCGTCCCGCGCACGTTACGGCTGGACCAACTGATCCGGCATTACGTCGACCATCAACTCGACGTCATCGTGCGCCGCACGCAGTACCGCCTGCGCAAGGCCAACGAGCGCGCCCACATCCTGCGCGGGCTCGTGAAAGCCCTTGACGCACTTGACGAAGTGATCGCGCTCATCCGCGCATCGCAGACCGTCGACGACGCCCGCCAAGGACTGATCGAGCTGCTCGACATCGACGAGATCCAGGCGCAGGCCATCCTCGACATGCAGCTGCGTCGGCTCGCGGCACTGGAGCGCCAGCGCATCGTCGACGACCTGGCCAAGATCGAGGCCGAAATCGCGGACTTGGAGGACATTCTTGCCAAACCGGAGCGTCAGCGGGCCATTGTGCGCGACGAGCTCAAGGAGATTGCCGACAAACACGGTGACGACCGGCGCACCCGCATCATCGCAGCCGACGGCGACGTGTCCGACGAGGATTTGATCGCCCGCGAGGACGTCGTCGTGACGATCACCGAAACCGGCTACGCCAAACGCACGAAGACCGACCTGTACCGCAGCCAGAAGCGCGGCGGCAAGGGCGTGCAGGGCGCCGGGCTCAAGCAGGACGACATCGTCAACCACTTCTTCGTCTGCTCGACCCACGACTGGATCCTGTTCTTCACCACGCAGGGCCGGGTATACCGCGCAAAGGCCTACGACCTTCCGGAAGCGTCCCGCACCGCCCGCGGCCAGCACGTCGCGAACCTGCTGGCATTCCAGCCGGAAGAACGCATCGCGCAGGTCATTCAGATCCGCAGCTACGACGATGCGCCGTACTTGGTGCTGGCGACGCGCAATGGCCTGGTGAAGAAATCCAAGCTCACCGATTTCGACTCGAACCGCTCCGGAGGCATTGTCGCGATCAATCTGCGCGACGGCGACGAACTCGTCGGCGCCGTGTTGTGCTCCGGCGAGGACGACTTGCTGCTGGTGTCGGCCAAGGGCCAGTCGATCCGGTTCACCGCCAGCGACGAGGCGTTGCGGCCAATGGGCCGGGCCACCTCCGGCGTGCAGGGCATGCGGTTCAACCAGGACGACGTGCTGTTGTCGCTGAACGTGGTGCAGCCGGACACGTATCTGCTGGTCGCGACCGCCGGCGGCTACGCAAAACGTACGGCCATCGACGAGTACCCGGTGCAGGGCCGTGGTGGTAAAGGGGTGCTGACCATTCAGTACGACCGGCGCCGTGGCACCCTCGTGGGAGCGCGGGTGGTCGACGACGACACCGAGTTGTACGCGATCACCTCGGGCGGAGGCGTGATTCGCACCGGCGCCCGGCAGGTCCGCAAGGCCGGACGCCAGACGAAGGGTGTCCGATTGATGAACCTGGGTGAGGGCGACACACTGGTTGCCATTGCACGCAACGCCGAGGAAGGTGACAATGCGGACGCCGATGAGCGCTTGCGCGAAGAGCAACCGCACGGACCGGACTCGACCACGTAAGGAGCCGTAGGTGAGTTCACCGAACGAGCCGGGTAACAGCAACGTTCCCGGACCGGGCGCTTCCCGTGCGAGCGGGACGGGTCCGGTCTCGACGACGGGTCCGGCCACCGACCGGGCCGACGCGCCGCCTCGGCCGCGCGGTACCGCCGCTCGGCCGCCCCAGGCTGCGCCGGCGCCAGCGAGGCATTCGGAGACCTCGTCAGCGCCGGCGCCGGCCGGCATCGAGGAGCGGATCAACCGGTTCATTTCGGGGTCGTCGTCCAGTACACAGATGTCGGAGCCTGAGGCCCCGGCGCCGCCGCGCGCCGATACGCCGGCCCGCACCGAGACCATTCGCAGCGAACTGCCGGACCTATCCGGGCCGGTTCCGCGCTCGACGCGGACCAAGCCGGCGGCCGGCGAGCCCGCCGCGTCTTCGAAAGGGTCGAGCCGCGTGCAGGTCGGCACCCGCACCAGCGGACCCGTGCGGGCCAGCATGCAGATCCGCCGTGTCGACCCGTGGAGCGTGCTGAAGGTGTCGCTCGTATTGTCGGTGGCGCTGTTCTTCGTCTGGATGATCGCCGTCGCGTTCCTGTATCTGGTGCTCGGCGGGATGGGCGTCTGGGCCAAGCTCAATAGCAACGTGGGCGATCTGCTGAACAACACTGCAAACAGCGAGCTGGTTTCCAGCGGCACTATCTTCGGCGGCGCAGCGCTGATCGGTCTGGTGAATATCGTGCTGTTGAGCGCGATGGCAACTGTCGGCGCGTTTGTCTACAACCTGACCACCGACCTGGTGGGTGGCATCGAGGTGACGCTGGCCGACCGGGACTAGCGGACTTGGGTGGGCACCCGTGATTGCGGTAATCTCGTCGCTCGGTCCTACGCATGTCGGGGGCTATAGCTCAGGCGGTTAGAGCGCTTCGCTGATAACGAAGAGGTCGGAGGTTCGAGTCCTCCTAGCCCCACGAAATGAAATGGGTTGTGCTGCTCGCCGCGCTGGCGGCGCTGGTGATCGTCGTCAGGTCACGCCGCGCCGCCGAGGTCTGGCATGTAGCCGCAGAACTTGACCAGGGGCCTTAGCTCAGTTGGTAGAGCGCTGCCTTTGCAAGGCAGAAGTCAGGGGTTCGAATCCCCTAGGCTCCACACCGGTGTTCCCGGAAATTAACCCTTTCGGGGCAGCCGAAAAGTGGGCTTCGCTTCTGACCGCCGAGCGCGGGTCTGGTCTTGATGCTCGCGATCGCATGGTGTTTGGGCGTGCGGGGCCAACTTCCTGCAACTACGGCCACATCACGATTCGGTGTTACTCAATACTCCACCACAATGCCCCGGTAATCGCTGGCGATCATTTGGCGCTAGACGGGGCCTGCTGGAGATGGGCCCGCTATCAGCTCGATGAACTGCGCAAACGTGTTGTCGAATCGAGCGGCGACCGTGTCGGCGTTGATCGCCCGCCAGTCGGCGACACTGGCGAAATCCTCGACCAGGATGAGCATGATCGCCGACCACACCGCAACCGCCATCCGCACCCTGCGGTTGTCGAGACCGACCCCAATGTGCTTGGCCAGGGCAGCGGTCATAGCGTGGCGCCGGTACTCGCCGGCAGCCATGCGCAGCGCCGGCGACGAGGCCACTATCCGTATCGTCGCAATCATCCGCTGGGTGGTGAGCCCGCCCGGTGGCGCAGCCGCCGTCGCCTTAATCATGTCGATTTGCGCGCCCCGCAGCGTTTCGAGTTCGCTCAGCTGGCGCGGCTGGCGGAAGAGCTGGGCCGCGATCGCTCCGACGAGGTCGGCGGTCAGGGCCAGGACCACATCCTCCTTGGTGGCAAAGTAGCGGCTGAATGTGCGCGGCGACACGTCGGCGGCGGCCGCGATCTGTTCGACGGTGGTGCGCTCGAACCCCTGGCGGGTGCACAGCTCGATCGCCGTGTCGATCAGCATCGCCCGGGTGCGCCGCTTCTTACGTTCCCGCAACCCCGCAACCGCCGCCCCCACAACCTCGGTCACGCCCCGGATCCTAGCGGTGAACCGTGCGCCAGACGGCTGTTTAAAGAGTGCGCTGCTACCGCGCCGCTATGGCTTCGGCGCGACTTCCACGCTGGGCGGCCGCGGCGAAGGTTCGGGCTGCATGGACCGGCGGATGATCGAGAAAGCGACCGCGCCCCCGGCGATCGTGGCCACACCGACCGCCGTGATCAACGCGATCCGGCGGCGCTGGTTGCGCGGCTTGTGGGCATCCTGCAGCGTCTCGGGCAGGGTCGCGACGACCTCCTGCACGGCGGCCAACTCAGCCGCGAGGGTCTCGTGCGCCTCACTGATTTCCTTGGCGACTCGGCTCTTGCGGTAACGCTCGCGAAGCCGGCTGCCCGCCGAGTGCGCGCCGTGCACGCTCAGACCGACGGTGCCGCGGGTGATGTCGACGGGTCCCACCGCCGTGTACTGCAGCCCTCGGGTCAGACGCTGCCTGGGTGTCATGCTCGTTGTCACGGTTCACCTTTCTGCCAGTCGCGTTGTTGAGCGTATCCGACGGTGCTCGCCAGACTGGCCGAACTGACGTGGCACACTGGCATGCCGTGACGACAAGCCCCATTCAAACCGCAACCGCGACCCTGCACACCAACCGAGGCGACATCAAGATCGCCCTGTTCGGCAACCACGCCCCCAAGACCGTTCAGAACTTTGTCGGATTGGCAACGGGGACAAAGGAATACAGCACGGAGAACGCATCGGGCGGCAGATCGGGCCCGTTCTACGACGGCGCGGTGTTCCACCGCGTGATCGACGGATTCATGATCCAGGGCGGCGACCCGACCGGCACCGGCCGCGGCGGCCCCGGGTATCAGTTCGGCGACGAGGTCCACCCGGAGTTGCAGTTCGACAAGCCCTATCTGCTGGCGATGGCCAACGCGGGACCCGGTACCAACGGGTCACAGTTCTTCATCACGGTGGGCCGGACGCCGCACCTGAATCGCAAGCACACGATCTTCGGTGAGGTGGTCGACCCTGAGTCGCAGCGAGTAGTGGACGCGGTCGCGACCACCGCGACCGATGCGCGCGACCGGCCGACCGAGCCGGTGGTGATCGATTCGATCAGCGTGGAGTAGCGCTCGCCAAGAAAGGTAGCGGTCAGCCGGCGTAGCCCGCGTCGGTGAGTGCGTCGAGCACGTCGATCGGGTCAGTCCCAAGATCCCACCGGCTGAAAACAATCAGCCGGCCGTCGACAGCGTCGATTTCAAGCAATCGCACCTTCCTCGCGAGCCGGCGGAACTCCGTGATCCGGATGAGCTTGATAGCAGACTGCGGAAGCACCGCCGTGTGTAACCAGCCACGGATGACCAGACCCCCGGAACTGATTGCCAGCTTCGGCCGGGCACGAAACGAAAAGATCGCGAAGATAAGTAGCCCGACGGCGGCCACGCAAGCTAGAAAACGGCCGGGAACGTCTGTGACAAGTGTCGCAGCGGCGACGCCCAGCACCATCCCAAGTAGGCCGCACGCGGCGATGCCAACAGGATTCGGGCCCCACTCAGTTTGCTTCACGAATCCCCGGAGTTATCCACAGGTGTTATCCCCAATGGGGATGAATTACATCGGTGTGATTGTGGCTCAGTGCCATCGCATCGTGAGCAACAAACCGGTGATCATGAAGCCAAACGCGATCGCGTAGTTCCACGCCATCAGGTCGGCCATCCATTGCAGGAAGGGCGGCGGGTTGGGCCCGGCCGCCGCCAGCTGGAACACCAATAGCCACAGCAGCCCGATCAACATCAGGCCGAGGAACAAGGCGACGAACCACACACTCGACGGCCCCGCCTTGACCTTGACCGGCGTACGACTCACCGGTTTGACGGTGAAGTCGGTCTTCTTGCGGACCTTGGACTTCGGCATGGGCTCCTCTCCCGGTGTTGATGCAATGAGATTATCCCAAGCACGCGATGAGAGAAGATGCAGATGTGAGGACGCAGCGCAGCGGCTGGCGCTTGGGTGTTCCCGTGGTGTGCGTGTTGGCGGGCGTTCTGCTCGCCACCACCCACGGAGTCTCCGGCGGCAGTGAGATTCGGCGCAGCGACTCACCGCGGCTGGTGGACCTCGTTCGTGAGGCTCAGCGGGCGGTCGACCGGCTCAGCGCGCAACGCGACGCGTTGGCCGCACAGGTCGAGGCCGCGCGCGCCGGTCCGGCCGCGAACGACTCACAAGTGGCGGCGCTGCTGCGCAAGGCGGCCCCGCTGGCCGTCGATGCCGGCCTGGCGCCGATGCACGGACCGGGGCTGGTGGTCACCCTGACCGATGCTCAACGCGACGTCAATGGCCGATTCCCGCGCGATGCCTCACCCGACGACCTGGTCGTACACCAGCAAGACATCCAGGCCGTGCTGAACGCGTTGTGGAGTGGCGGTGCGGAGGCTGTCCAGATGCAGGGCCAGCGAATCATCGCGACCTCGGCGCCACGCTGCATCGGAAACACGCTCCTGCTCAACGGCAGAACTTACAGCCCGCCCTACACCGTGACGGCGATCGGGGACGTTCCGAGGATGCAGGCGGCGTTGTCGGCCGCCCCGCTGGTGACCTTGTACAGGCAGTACGTCGTGCGGTTCGGGTTGGGTTACACAGAACAACCACGTGCAGCGGTCGACGTTGTCGGCTACACCGAGCCGGTCGCGATGCACTACGCCCAAGCCGCCGGGCCAGTCGGCTGAACTCGCGCGCTCGGCCCAGCCGTTAACCTGACATGGTGCGAATCCTGGTCGTCGACAACTATGACAGCTTCGTCTTCAACCTCGTGCAGTACCTCGGGCAGTTGGGCGTTGAAGCGGCGGTGTGGCGCAACGACGATGGCCGGCTGGATGACGTCGAGGCGGTGGTCCGCGACTTCGACGGCGTGCTGCTGAGCCCGGGCCCCGGCACACCCGAGCGGGCCGGAGCGTCGATTCCGGTGGTCCGTGCGTGCGCGGCGACGGCCACTCCCCTACTGGGTGTGTGCCTGGGGCATCAGGCGATCGGCGTGGCGTTCGGCGCGACCGTCGACCGTGCCCCGGAGTTGCTGCACGGCAAGACCAGTACCGTATTCCACACGAACGCCGGTGTGCTGCAAGGGCTTGCGAATCCCTTCATCGCGACCCGCTATCACTCGTTGACGATCCTGCCGGACACCGTGCCGTCGGATTTGGAGGTGATCGCGCGTACGGAGAGCGGCGTGATCATGGGGGTTCGGCACGTCGAGCTGCCGATCCACGGGGTGCAGTTCCACCCGGAGTCGATCCTGACCCAGGGTGGTCATCGGATGCTGGCGAACTGGTTGTCCGGCTGCGGATTTGACGCGGACGAGGCGCTGGTGCGCCGCCTCGAGACGGAGGTGGCCGACGCGGTGAAGGCGGCAACGTCCGGAATGGTTGCGCCCGCGATCTAGTTGCTGCGACCAATCGCCAATTTATGCACTCCGACAATTGGCACCCGCGGGTAACCACGACAACCCGCACAACGGGAGCAGCGAATCGGCGAAGCCGTTCAACTGCGAGGTCACGGTGGGGAGCGAACCGCTCGGCAACCCGGCCCGCACCTGTTCCGGGACAGGTGGGGAGAGGTCGTTGACCCGGAGCACCCGGCAGCCGCTGCCCGCATCCCTGGCGATTTGCACCGCACCTTGCGCGTCCATGCAGGCGGCCGAATACGGGCCGTAAAAGGAGTACCCGAGGAATGCGGCGTTGATGCCGCGCATGACTACGACGTTGCCGTAACTCTCGGCAATGAAGTACTTGCTGTATATCATCCGCTGGGCAACGACCCCGGCCAGCACGAGCAGGATCAGGACAACGCCGCTGATGATGGCCCAACGCTTCAAACGCCTCTTGCGCGGCGGGTTTGGAGGTCTCACAATGACGGTTTCGACCGCGCTGTCCGGTGGTTCTGCGCGGCGCATGTCAGAAGGCACTAGCGGCTCTGTGACGGCCGCGGGGATGTCCGGCGTCCGGGCAGGTTGGGTGGGTGGCGCAACTGCCGGCCGCGGAATCGGCGTGGTGATCGCCTCGCTCGCTGCGCGAGCCAAGTCGACGGTCGTGGCGTAGCGCTCGTCGGGAGTCTTTGCCATGCCTTTGGCGATGACGGCATCGAACTCGGCGGGCACCTCTGGGCGGGTACTCGATGGTCGCGGCGGGGGCTCTGAGAGGTGCGCGGCCAACTGCTGTTCGACGCGTTCGCCCGGATAGGGACGGCGACCAGTCAGACACTCGTACAACACACACGCCAGTGCATAGATGTCTGCACGGGCATCGACGTCACCGGCGCGGAACCGTTCCGGCGCCATGTAATGCAAGGTGCCGATCATGCCGCCGGTAGCAGTCAACGCGGTTTCGTCGGCGGCGCGGGCGATGCCGAAATCAATCAGTAGGCGAAATCGTTGTCGTCGAGCAAGATGTTTGAGGGTTTCACGTCGCGGTGGATCAGCCCGATCCGGCAGCGGCATGCAGAGCCTGTGCGATCTGCTCGATGATGCGCACCGCTCGGGCTGGAGACAACCGCCCGTTGGCGAGTACGGACTCAAGGTCACGGCCCTCGATCAACCGCATGTCGACGTACAACCGGCCATCGATCTCGCCATAACCGTGGATCGGGATCGCATGCGGATTGTTCAGCCCCGCAGCGGCGTCGGCCTCACGCCGGAATCGCTTCTGGAACTTCTCGTCGTGAGAAAGGTTCGACGGCAATAGCTTCAACGCCACGATCCGATTGCCGGTCAACGAGTCCCGGGCGCGCCAGACCTCACCCATGCCGCCGCGGCCCAGCAACTGGTAGCGGCCGAATTGAGTGCCCTCCATGGCGCCCTCCCGCCAACACGCACCGCTTTTGCAGCAGGCTACGCGCCGAACTTCAGCGTGATGTTGCCGTCGCGGTTGACCCCGCTGCCCGGCGCCGGACTCTGGACAATGACGCGGTTGCGCAGCTGGTCGTTGCCAGGCACATCGGCGCCCTTGACCAGGATGCCGGTCCAGCCCAGCGCTCGCAGCTGCGGTTCGGCGTCCGTCCAGAACATGCCCGTCAGGTCGGGCATCACGAACTGATTGCCCTTCGACACCTGCAACTGGATGACGGCGTCCTTCGGAACCGACTGCGCGGCAGGCGGGTTGGTGCCCAGGACGGTGCCCGCCGACCGCGGGCTGTCGACGGGCGATGACACGATGTTCGTGAACCCGGCCGCGGTGAGCGTGGTCCGTGCCTGATCCTCTGCCAGCCCGGTGACGTCGGGGACGTCGACGTTCACCGGACCTGAACCCACCATCACGGAAATCTCGAAGGTCACCGGTGCCGTCTGGTTGGCCGGCGGGTTGGTCCCGATCACCCGGTCTCTCTGTTCTGGAGTAGATGGCGTCGGTACTTGCTTGACCTTGCCGAACCCGGCCGCGGTCAGCCTGCGGACCGCATCTGCATAGCTCAGATTCGCCACATCCGGGATCTCGCGTTGTTCCGGACCGGTCGAGACGTTGATCGTGACTTCCGATCCTTGGCCGGCGGCCTCACCGGCGTTGGGGTCAGTGTTGATGACGCGGTCCGGTGCGACCGTCGAGTCGGGCTTTTGCAACGTGCGGATCTTGAAACCCTTGTTCTGCAGAGTCGCGACCGCATCGGCAGATGTCTGGTTTGCGACGTTGGGAACCTGCACAGCGTGGGTGGGTCCGCCGATCGCATCGATGAGCAGCTTCACCGCGACGGTCAGCGCGGCGAGCACCGCGACCGCGATCAGCCATCGCGCCACCGATCTGCGCCCGCGCCGCCGGCCCCCCGCATAGTCGGGCTGGCGGGGCGGCACTTCGATGGGCTCCGCCGAGCGGCTCGTCGTGGTCGACGACAACAGGGTTGTCCTGTCGGCGTCAGTGAGCACTTTGGGCGCCTCGGGCGACTCGCCGTTGTGGACGCGGACCAAATCGGCCCGCATCTCGGCCGCCGTCTGGTACCGGTTGTCGGGATTCTTCGCGAGCGCCTTGAGCACGACGGCGTCCAGGTCGCCGGAGATACCCTCATGCTTTTGGGACGGCGGTACCGGTGTTTCGCGAACGTGTTGATACGCCACCGACACCGGCGAGTCACCGACGAAAGGTGGTTCTCCGGTAAGGATTTCGTAGAGCACACACCCCAACGAGTAAACGTCGGAGCGAGCGTCGACGGAATCGCCGCGGGCCTGCTCCGGCGACAGGTACTGGGCCGTGCCGATGACGGCCGAGGTCTGGGTGACACTGTGGCTGTCGGCCAGCGCGCGGGCGATGCCGAAATCCATCACCTTCACGGCGCCGATGCGGCTGATCATGATGTTGGCCGGCTTGACGTCACGGTGGATGATGCCGTGCTGGTGGCTGAAATTCAGCGCCTGGCACGCGTCGGCGATGATCTCGATCGCCTTGAGTGGAGGAATCGGGCCCTCGCTGTGCACGATGTCGCGCAGCGTGATCCCGTCGACGTACTCCATGACGATGTATGGCAGCGGCCCCGCCGTCGTCTCGGCTTCCCCAGTGTCGTATACCGCGACGATCGCGGGGTGGTTCAGCGCGGCGGCGTTTTGCGCTTCGCGGCGGAACCGAAGGTAGAAGCTGGGATCGCGGGCCAGGTCGGCCCGCAGCACCTTGACCGCCACGTCTCGATGCAGCCGCAGATCGCGCGCGAGATGAACCTCCGACATCCCGCCGAAGCCGAGGATCTCGCCGAGTTCGTAACGTTCGGACAAATGCTGAGGGGTCGTCATTCCAAGTTCTCGTCGTGTGCCGCCGGGAAGTACCCAGTCTGGGGCCCCGGGCCGGGCGGCGTCCAATTCCCTGGAGTTGCCGGGGCAGGGGAGGGCTCGGTTTGCGTGATCGTCGTGTCCGGCGGCGGTTGCTGGTTCTGGTCTTGCTTGTCTCGGTACTGGATGACGAGCAGCACCGCGATCACAATCGCCAGCGCGCCAAGCACGCCGGCCGCCCACAGCAGCGCGCGCTGACCCGACGAGAACGTGCGTCGCGGCGGCGGCGTCCGGTGCGAGCCGGTCGCCGGGCGAGCCCGCGCGCTCGTGATGGTGCCCGACCGCGCGGTCATGTCGACAGGTGCACGCGCCTGTGTCCCCGACGGGATGGCCGCCGGCGCCGCACGGTTAATGGCCGGCGGCAGATTAGGCCGCGGCGGCCGCCGGCCGGCCCGGACGGCCGCGACGGCGTCGGCGAACTGGCCGCCGTTGCGGTAACGAACGCCCGAGTTCTTGGCCAGGGTGATCTCGATCAGTTCGCGCACGTTCGGCGGAAGGTCGGCCGGTAACGGCGGGGGCGGCTCCTTGATGTGCTTCATCGCAACGGTCAGCGCACCGTCACCTGTGAACGGCCGCTTCCCTGAAACCGCTTCGTAGCCGACTACTCCCAACGAGTACACATCACTGGCGGCAGTGGCGTCGTGACCGAGGGCCTGCTCCGGGGCGATGTACTGCGCGGTGCCCATTACCATCCCGGTCTGCGTAACCGGAGCGGCGTCGACGGCCTTGGCGATACCGAAGTCGGTGATCTTCACTTGACCGGTCGGGGTGATCAAGATGTTGCCGGGCTTGACGTCGCGGTGCACCAGCCCCGCGGTGTGGGCGACTTGAAGGGCGCGGCCGGTCTGTTCCAGCAAGTCGAGCGAATGCCGCAACGACAGCCGGCCGGTGCGCTTGAGCACCGAGTTCAGCGGTTCGCCGTTGACGAGTTCCATCACCAGGTACGCAGTGCGGCCCTCAGCTTCCATTTCGGTTTCGCCGTAGTCGTACACGCTCGCGATGCCCGGGTGGTTAAGCATCGCGGTGGTGCGCGCCTCGGCGCGGAACCGCTCGATGAACTCCGGGTCAGAGCTGAACTCCGCCTTGAGCACCTTGACCGCCACCCGGCGGCCCAGGCGGCTGTCCACCGCCTCCCAGACCTGGCCCATTCCCCCGGTCGCGATGAGGCGCTGCAGCCGGTACCGTCCGGACAGCGTCACACCCACGCGGGCGCTCATGTGCCCTCCCGAAGTGCCGCCTCGATCACCGCCCGGCCCACGGGTGCGGCCAGGGCGCCGCCGGTGGCCGACATCCGATTGCCGCCGTTCTCCACGACCACCGCGACGGCGACCCGCGGACTTTGGGCGGGCGCGAACGCGATGTACCACGCATGCGGTGGAGTGTTGCGGGGGTCGGTACCGTGCTCGGCCGTTCCGGTCTTGGACGCGATCTGCACGCCGGGGATGGCCCCTGTCTGTTGTGTTCCCTGTTCGGCACCGATCATCAGTTCCGTCAGCTTAGCCGCGACCTGTTGCGACACCGCGCGCCGCAGTTCCTGCGGCTCGTTGGTGCTGATAGTGGCGAGGTCAGAGCCCTTGAGGCTATCGATCAGGTAGGGCTGCATCATCAGCCCCCTGTTCGCGATGGCCGCCGCCACCATCGCGTTCTGCAGCGGCGTGAGCGAGACGTCCTTTTGGCCGATGCTGGACATCCCGAGGGCAGCTTGGTCGGGGATCGGGCCGACAGTGGATTCCGCGACCTGCAACGGGATCGGGCTCGGCGTCGTGTCCAGCCCGAACGCGGCCGCGGTGGTGCGCAGCGCGTCGGCGCCGGTCTTGAGCCCGAGCTGCACGAACGCCGTGTTGCAGGATCGCGTGAACGCATCCTTGAGTGACGCCATGGATCCGCTGCCGCAAGGGCTACCGCCGAAATTCTCCAAATGCGCTGTGCTGTAGGGCAATTGAATTGACGGAGCGGCGGTCAGCTGGTCGTCTTCTGTGGCGCCGTTCTGCAGCGCCGCCGCCGTGGTGATCACCTTGAACGTCGACCCTGGCGCGTAGGTCTCGGAGATGGCCCGGTTGAGCATCGGATTGTTCGGGTCGTCGCGCAGCCGTTGCCAGGCCTTTGTCTGCTCCGCAACGTCGTGGGACGCAAGCGGATTCGGATCATAGGACGGCGCCGACACCATCGCGAGGATCTTGCCGGTAGACGGTTCGAGTGCGACAACAGCGCCAGTGCACGGCACGTTACCGCAGCCGTGCGTCAGCGCATCCCACGCCGCTTGCTGCACTGCGGGTTTGATCGTGGTTTCAACGTTTCCTCCGCGCGGGTCGCGCCCGGTGAAGAAGTCGGCGAGCCGGCGCGCGAACAGCCGCTCGTCGGAGCCGTTGAGTATCGAATCCGCGGCGCGCTCCAGTCCGCTGCTGGAATAGCGCAGCGAATAGAAGCCGGTGACCGGGGCCTCCGCCGATGCCATTGGTTCGGGGTAGACCCGCAGGTAGCGGAACCGCCCCGGCCTCGACACCGAGTAGGCGAGCGGCTGACCACCGGCCGAGATCTGGCCGCGCTGACGGGAGTATTCGTCGAGCAGCACACGCTGGTTGCGCGGGTCGGTGCGCAAGCCGTCGGCGCGGAACACCTGCGTGACCGTCGCGTTGAGGAGCAACAAAACAATTAGCACCATGATCGTCACCGATATTCGGCGCAGCGAGGTGTTCATACGCGCTCGATCACCTCGGTGCTCGCCGCAGCGATGGGCGTCGCCTGCTTCGACCTGGTGACCATCGGCCGGCGGGCGGCATGGCTGATCCGCACCAGTATCGCCAGCAGCACATAGTTGGCCAGCAGCGACGACCCGCCGTAAGACATCCACGGCGTGGTCAGACCGGTAAGGGGTATCAGATTCGTGACACCGCCCACGACGATGAACAGCTGGATTGCCAGCGTGGACGCTAGTCCCGCCGCCAGCAGCTTGCCGACGCTGTCGCGAACCGCGATCGCGGTGCGCAGGCCGCGAATGATCACGATCGTGTACAGCATCAGTACGCCGGCCAGCCCCACCAGACCGAGCTCCTCACCGACCACCGCCACGATGAAGTCCGTCGACGCCGCCGGCACGGTGCCCGGCTGCCCATTGCCCAGACCGGTGCCGAAAACACCGCCGGTTGCGAAGCTGAACATGGACTGCACCAGCTGGTATCCGGTGCCGTCAGGATCGGCGAACGGGTCGATCCAGGTCCGCACGCGGGTTTCGACGTGTTCGAAAATGTAATATGCGGCAACACTTCCAGCGGCAAACAGGGCGAGCCCGATGACTACCCAGCTGAGACGTTCGGTGGCGACGTACACCATCACCAGAAACGACGCGTATAGCAACAGCGATGTGCCGAGGTCCTTTTCGAAGATCATCACGCCGACCGAGATGATCCACGCCGCGAGAAGGGGAGCGAGGTCGCGTGGGCGCGGCAGATTCATTCCGAGAACGTGCTTGCCAGCGCTGGTGAACACTGTCCGCTTTGCCACTAGCACGGCGGTAAAGAACACCAGCAGCAAGATCTTCGAGAACTCGGCCGGCTGAATTGAGAAGCCGGACAACCGAATCCAGATCTTCGCCCCGTTCACTTCTGAGACTGAGGACGGCAGCAAAGCCGGGATCGCCAAAAGGATCAACCCGACCAAGCCACAGACATATCCGTAGCGCGCCAGCAGTCGGTGATCTCTGAGAAAAACCACCACCAGCGAGAACGCCGACACCCCAACAAGCGTCCACAGCATCTGCTGGTTGGCGCTGGGCCCTTGTACCGGACCGGATATCAGTGTGTCCTCGGCCAGGTCGAGCCGATAAATCATCACCAGCCCAAGACCGTTGAGCAGTGCGACGACCGGCAACAACAGCGGATCGGCGTACGGCGCGAACCGCCGGATCGCCACGTGCGCCGCCCCGAACAGCGCGACGTAGGCAAGGGCGTATTGCGCCAAATCCCAACGGACGCCGTGTTCTTGGTTGGCCTCCACGATCAGGAGCGCTACCGTCGTGGCGACCGCGGCGAATCCGAGCAACAGCAGTTCGGCATTGCGCCGATTGGGCAGCGGTGGCGTGACCGCGACCACCGGTTGCGGCTGGGTGGTCATGCGGCCGTCCGGCAGTCTTTACCCTGTTGCTGAGGGGCGGGGGTAGGTGTCACCGGCGCCGGAGCGGTGCGCATCGTGGTAGTCGCCGGCGCCGGTGGGGGTGAGGGTGTGGATTCGGCGGGAATCGGCGAAGCGCTGGTCGGAGTCGTTGATGTCGTGGGAGACGCCGGCGCGCTTTGGGGGACTTTGGTCGGCGATGGCGCCGGCGGTGGAGCTGTTGGCGCCGGCGGGAGAGGCGTTGGTGCAGGCGGTTGGCATACCGGCAGCACGTACTGCTGGACTAGCTTGCGGATCTGCTCGGTCGCATCGTTGAGGTTTCCGCCTGGCAAGCCGGCGATCTGGTTGCGACCAGTCTGATTGAGATCGTCCACTTTGAGCCGTCGGCATCCGCTCGGTTCTTGACTCACGTCGAAGATCGACAACTCGTTCTGATTACTGAGGCAACCCACCCGAGATTGCTGTTGCAGCGGATAATTCAGTAGCGGTAGCGACGCGTCATAGCCGCGCATGATCGACACCGTGTTGTCGTGGACGGCGACGTAGTAGTGGTTGCGGACGATCATGCGCCCGATGAACAGACCGGCAAGCAAGAGAAGGATGACCACGGCCGCGGCGATCAGCATGCGCCGCCATGGGCGCCGCCTCTTGGCGGGTGGTTCCGGTTCTGCCACAACGCGTTTAGCGACAACAGTGCGTTTCGGGTTGAAGGCCGATGCGCGGCCCGCCGACGTGTTCGGGGGCGCCATGTGCTCGTCGTCCCCGGAAACGGCGCCCGCCAGGATTGGCTGAGTTTGGCCGCCGTAGTCGTAGTCGACGACGTCGGCGACCACCACCGTGACGTTGTCGGGGCCGCCGCCGCGCAGTGCCAATTCGATCAGGCGGTCGGCACTTTCGGCGGAATCGGGTATCTTCAGCGCCTCGAGGATGGTCTCGTGGCTGACGGGATCGGACAGGCCGTCCGAGCACAACAGGTAGCGGTCGCCGGCCCGAGCCTCCCGCATGATCAGCGTCGGTTCGACATCATGCCCGGTCAGCGCACGCATGATCAGGGAGCGTTGTGGGTGGCTGTGCGCTTCTTCGGCGGTGATGCGGCCCTCGTCGACGAGGGTCTGCACGAAAGTGTCGTCCTTGGTGATCTGCGCAAGATCACCGTCACGGAGCAGGTAGCCGCGTGAGTCGCCAATATGGACGAGGCCAAGCTTGTTGCCCGCGAACAGGATCGCGGTCAGGGTGGTGCCCATCCCCTCAAGCTCGGGATCGGCCTCCACGTGGGCTGCGATCGCCGTATTGCCTGCCCGCACCGCCTCGGCGAGCTTGGCAAGCAAGTCGCCGCCGGGCTCATCGTCGTCGAGGTGGGCCAACGCAGCGATCACCAGTTGCGACGCGACCTCGCCCGCTGCGTGGCCGCCCATCCCGTCGGCCAGCGCGAGCAGTCGTGCGCCCGCGTAGACGGAATCTTCGTTGTTTGAGCGGACCAAACCACGGTCACTGCGCGCGGCGTAACGGAGAACGAGCGTCACGGGCGCAACTCAATTACCGTCTTGCCGATTCGAACCGGCGTGCCGATCGGAACGCGTACCGCCGTCGTCACCTTGTCCCTATCGAGGTATGTGCCGTTGGTCGATCCTAGGTCCTCGACGTACCACTCGGAGCCATGCTGCGATAGCCGGGCATGGCGGGTCGAGGCGTAGTCGTCAGTCAGGACGAGGGTTGAGTCGTCGGCACGCCCGATGAGCACCGGCTGATTGCCGAGCGTGATTCGGGTGCCGGCGAGCGCACCGTCGGTGACGACGAGGTGGCGGGCCGTGTTGCGGCGCTGACGGTCGGGCAGCAGCGAGCCGCGAAGGGCCAGCCCCCGACGGACCATCACGGCGCCTGTCGGCGCATAGATGTCGGTGCGCAGGATGCGCAACACCGCGAAAATGAAAAGCCACAGCAGCAACAGAAAGCCAGCGCGCGACAGTTGCAGCACCAACCCCTGCATCTGTCGCCCCCTTCGTTTCGTGGCGATCACGCTGGCGACACCGGGTCGACTGCCCGTCAGCAACGTCACGATACTTGGACGGATCAGGGTGCGGGTCGGAAGTCGACAGCGCGCGCTTCAGTGCATGTGGACGACGATCTCGGAGTGCCCGAGCCTGATCACGTCGCCGTCAGCCAGTTGCCACTCCTGCACCGGTGCATTGTTCACCGTGGTGCCGTTGGTGGAGTTGAGGTCCGAGAGTAACGCTGTCTGGCCGTCCCACCGGATCTCGAGGTGACGACGCGAGACGCCGGTGTCGGGCAGCCGGAACTGCGCATCTTGGCCGCGGCCGATGACGTTGGCACCCTCCCGTAGCTGGTATGTGCGGCCGCTGCCGTCGTCGAGCTGGAGCGTGACGGTGGTGTGGGCGACGGCTCCGTAATCGCCCTGGCCGTAGCCGCCGGGCGCATAACCACCCTGGCCGTACTCGTACTCGCCAGCCTGGGGAGCACCGTATCCGGCCGGCGGGTCGTAGCGACCGTAGTCGGGCTGACCGTAATCGGGTCGGCCATAGTCGGGCTGAGCGTAGGGCGGCGCTTGCTGTTGATAACCACCCTGGTCGTAGTCGTACCGTGGTTCGGGGCGTCCGTAGCCGGGGCCTTCGTGGCGCCCGGGTGGAGGGCCGGCGGGCCGGCCGTAGTCGCCGTAGTCATTGCCGTAGCCGGGCTGGCCGCCGTAGCCGGGCTGACCGCCGTAGCCGGGCGGTGGACCCTGACGGTAGGGCTGGTCGTACCCGGCGGGAGGGCCGGGCGGGACGCCGTAGTCGCCGGGGGGCGGACGCGGTGGTGCGTACTGTGTCGGATATCCCTGGTCGGGATAGCCGCCTTGATCTGGGTAGCCACCCTGTTCGGGATATGCGCCGCGCGGAGGGTAGCCGGGCTCACCTTGGGGTTGGGGCGGAGGGTAGCCGCCTTGGTCCGGAGGCGGAGGGTAGGCGCCACGCGAATCTGGGCCGGGACCGCGAGGGTCCTCCGACGCAGGGCCATAACGTTCGTCGTAGTACTCGTCGGCTGGCCGCCCCTGTCCCTGGCCGCCGCGGTAGCTCGGGTTGTCAGTCATCGGTGCTACTCCTGGTTCTGCGTTGAGCGCGAGAGGTGGTTGAGATGGGGCGGGCGTAGCGTCCGGGTTGACCGCAGCGCGGGCGCGGAACTGACCGGTGCGCAGCTTCGGCGATTGTTCGAATCGGACAACCACATCACCATACGTTTGCCACCCCTGCTCATGGATGTATCCCACTAGATGCTTGGCGAAAGTATCGGACGTGAGATCCGGATCGGCCACCGCCTTGGCGTAGTCCGGTTCGCTCAGCGTGACCACATATTCGTTCGGCGCAAGCAGATGGCCGCCTTCGAGAGTTTGCACTCCATCCGATGCCTCGCGCCGGAGTGCGGATTCGACCTCATGCGAAACGATGGCACCACCGAAGACGCGGGCGAACACATCACCGACGGCGACTTCGAGCTTGCGCTCTATGCGCTGCACAAAGCCCATGCCACCGTCCTTTCCTTATTCATATGTCACTGTGAGTCCGCTGAGGTGGTGACCCCCGTGGCCCTACATCACGTCGTTATTTGCATGGTATCGGTCAAGGGACGCGTTGCGGGAACGAGAGTCTCTGAGAATCGGCAGCGTCCACGTCAACGGCCTTTTTCGGGCAGGACATCGACGTGGGGCCGCGGTTCCGTATCGTGATAGCCTCTAGCGGTTATTTCGGGCGAGTGGCGGAATGGCAGACGCGCTGGCTTCAGGTGCCAGTGTCCTTCGGGACGTGGGGGTTCAAGTCCCCCTTCGCCCACCGCGAGCGGTTCTGTGAACTAAGAGGCTAAAGGTCACGAATTTATTTGGTTTCGTGACCTTATTGTACGGGGTGCACCGGCGGTGTCGTATCGGTCGCGCACGGTGCACGGGACTTGGCCAAATACAGGCGTCGTCAGAATCTAAGATGACATGGGTGTAATTAGTCGTGGATAGGGGATCGTGGCGTCGATCAGCGTTCGCGCGACTCCGTAATCACCGCGTGTCATCTTTCCGTGTGCCAAGAGGCGTCCGCCAGGCAGGTCCAGGGAATTTTCATGTCTTCTTCTCGTTTGCCGTCGCATTACCCTGAGTGAGTCGGTGGGGCGCGCCGTGAGGTGAGTTGGTGTCTGAGGTGATTCGAGTTGTTCCCGAGGATTTGCGCGTGTCGGCGGTGAAGGTGGCGGAGCATGCCGAAGAGCTGCAGGCGCGGCATGCCGCGGCCCATGGGCGCATCACGGCAGCCCAGGGCGGGGTTCCGGCGGCTTCCGCGGTGGCGTTGAGCGCGGTGGTCGCCAAGTGGCAGGCGGATTCCGCGGTGTTGACCGGCAACCTATCGCAGCACGGCGGAGCGCTGCGGGGCGCGGACGTCGGCTACACCGCGACCGAAGAACGAAGCTCGGAGGCGATCAATGTCGTTGGCGCTGAAGGGTCCACCGCGGGCGCCGGGTCGTAAGGCTAGGTGTCGTGACAGTTTCGGTGGCCGAGGTGGAGCGGTGGAAGCCTGGCGACGTTCGCGAGGTGTTTCACGCCGCGCGCAGCCGATGGGAAGCGGCGGTGGATGCCCGCGACGGCATCGCGACTCTGCCCGCCTTCGGCTCGTGGGGCGGCGATGCTGCCGAGGCTGCCAGGCGGGCGAATGAGCGACTGCGCGTTGACCTCGATGCGCAGGGTAATGAGTCGCTTGCGGTTGCGACCGCGGCGCGCACGGCTGCCGATGATATGCAGCGGGTCAAGGATGAGCTTGGGCAGCTGCAGTCCGACGTCAACGGGAGCGGTGGTGCCTGGCAGATCGACCCGGTGACGAGTCGTGTGGTTCCCGGGCCGAAGCCGCGAGTTCCACTGTCGGTGGCGGTCGCTGAAGGGGCCAACTGCAAGCGCGGTTGGCGGCGATCTTGACTGAGGCTGCGCGCGTGGACGAGGAGCTGGCGGGGGGAATCAAGATGGCGACCGGTGCGGCAGCGTTGGCCACTGCACCTCACGATAACCGCCCGGAGATCCTAGATGCGTTGTCGCGGCCGTTGCCCCGGGACCCGAACGAGTTCAAGAAGCTGTGGGATCAGTTGACGCCCGAGGAGAAGCGCTGGCTGTTCAACCACGATCATTCGATTGGCACGCACGACGGCATGCCCTTCGAGGAGCGCGACGGCTACAACCGGATTTACCTCGGGGACCTGCAGCGAGCCAACCAGGCTGAACTCGATCGCCTGCGCGAGCTGCACCCTGATTGGGCTGACGGCAAGCAGGCGATGTTTGGCTCCCCCGAATGGCCGACCGCCCCTGATTGGCCGACGTGGAAACAGCAATGGGACGACGTGAATCGAGCCCGATTGGGCTACCAGCAAGTGCAGCAAGCGCTGCAGTCGCCTGACGGATCGCCCCGCTTCCTCGCCACCATTGACAACGAAGGCCGCGCGGCCGTCTCGATCAACAATCCCGATACCGCCAAACGCAACGTCACGTTCGTGCCAGGTACCGGTCAAGACCTCACACGCCTGCAGTTCAGCACCATCAAGTCCCACCAAATGTTGGAATCCGCGCTGCGGATGGACCCGTCTTTGCGGCCGAGAGATGTATCGGTGACGACGTGGATGGGCTATGACCGGCCGATGGATATCATCCCGCAGGCGGCGTCGACCAGTTATGCACATAACGGCGCTAAGGCGCTCGACAATTTCCAGGCCGGAATGCGCGTATCGCACAATGACTTCGCCACCGCCGGCCCATCGATCAACACCGTTATCGGGCATAGCTATGGCTCGACCCTCCTTGGTGCTGCCGGGTTGGATGGGCATCATCTTGACGCCAACAACGTCGTCGCGGTGGGCAGTCCTGGCGTGCTGGCCCAGCGCGTCAGCGACCTAAGTTTGGCGCCCGGATCGCACTTCTTTGCCACCCGCGCCGAAAACGACATCATCGGCATCGCGACGTACACCTCCCTGGGACCGGATCCCATGGCGTCAAGTTTCGGCGGCATCCCATTCGAAGCCACACCAGGACCGTCCGGCCTCTTCGACTCACCAACAGTCGACGCACACTCCAGCTATTGGGATGTCGGAAATCCTGCCTTGATTAACATGGGCCTTATCATCGACGGGCGCCTCGATGTCACACCGCCCACATTCACACCGTGAAGGCCGGAACATGATTCGCGCAGTTGCAGCAATGATTCTTGCAATTGCGATTGGTGCCTGCTCGCCGACGACGAAACCCACACAACCACTAGGCCCGCCCGTGCCCTCGGGGGCCACCATCATTCCGGGAGGCCCAATGGAATCCTTGCCCGCGCCGCTGGCGCCGAAGGTTCCCACTAGCCACCGCGAGGCGCACGACGCGCTGTTGTCTTACCTGCAGAAGACAGTCGACGCGCTGCCGCCAGGAACTAGTCTGGACGGTTCCCGATATGGGGGCGGCGATGGCATCAACTACTGCGAAGACAATCCTGCCAACGCGGATTCGCCTGTCCACGTTGAAGACTGGTTCGACATGAAACTGCCCCCGAGCACAGACTTCAACGCGATCATCGCCAAAACCGGAGATCTTTGGAAGCAGTGGGGCTGGCAGGTGATCGAGCGCGACGGCTTCACAAAGCCCAATCGGTTCGGTTACGCACCCGACGGGTACACGCTACAAATCGAGGCCCGCCCAGACCCGAAGTATCCCCCCTCGATCATCGGCGCATCACCGTGCTTTCCGGGCAATCTCCGCAATGCCGCCATCCAGCGACCGACTCTGATCGAGCAGCACCCTTAGCACAATTGGTGCAAAGCCACACACTCTTATCACCTTTGGGAAACCGGTTCTGGCAGAACGCTGCTGTGTCGACGGCCCGGGGTCCTTCCTGAGTGGCACATGGTGATCCGTCGTGATTGCGGCGGCTGAGTTCTCGTCCCTCGCTGATATTTAAATTTAAACAGATTTGGCGGGACTTTCTGAACAACAGCGATCAAAGGAAGTAGGTAGGTTTCGTGGACGACAATGTGGCGGTGCGTATTCAGAGGATCAATCCGAATGGGGTGCACACGCCGCCGGGATACCACCACGTGACCGTGGTGGAGGCAGGTCGGCTTGCATTCCTGGCTGGGCAGTGTCCCGTTCGGCCGGATGGGACGTACCCGCCGGCAGGCGATTTACAGGGACAACTTGATCAGACGGTGGCCAATTGTCTGGCCGTACTTGCCGCGGTGGAGGCGGACCCATCGGACGTCGTCAGGTCGACCGTGTACGTGGTCTCCGATAGTCAGCCTGAACTTGCCCAGGTGTGGACCGGGCTAATTGGATCCGCTCTCGGCCCGGCGTTTTCGGCGTCGAGCACACTGGTGGGCGTTACTCAGCTGGGGTATTCGGGGCAGCGGATCGAGATCGAGTTGACCGCCGCGCTCGCTTGACCGGGACCACAGCCATTACCGCGACGGAAAAGCGTCATCGCCGCTGCCTCCAGCAACCTTCCGCGAAGGATGCCGTCAATTACCGTGCCACCAATTTTATTGGTCGGCTTGGTCAACTGGCCGTTCGCAGCCAATCGTCGATGTCGGGAGTCGGCGGGTCGACGATGTCGCGGAATTCCGGATGCTTATCGATGTACGCGGCGACGAGCTTGCACACCGGCACGACGCGAAGACCGGCATCGCGGGCCGCTTTCAAGGCCTCCTCGACGACGATTGTCGCTAGGCCCCGTCCTTCGAATTCGTCGTCGACCTCGGTATGAGTGAAGATGCGCTGACGGTCGCGGTCGGCGAATTCGGTGAAGCCGGCAGACCGAATCTCGACGGTGATCGTGAAGCGGTCAGGCTGTTGGGCCACCGTTGTCTCAGCCCGGTCTTGTCGGTGGTCATCGTTCGTCCTTTCTGCGCAGGCGTGGCCGGAGTGGCGTTGTCGGTAGCCGAGGGGCCGGCAATCGCGCGGGCGTGCCGACATATCCCTCAACCGTGCCGAAGCGCTCGTCGTGGGATTCCCACAATTGGCGGTAGGAAACGATGTCGTCGTGGCTGCGCCCGACGAAGTTCCACCACATCACCAGCTCTTCGGTGAACGGACTGCCGCCGAGCAGCAGCACACGCGCAGGTTCGTGTCCGACATTCCTGATGCGCAGTGACGAGCTGCCTGTTCCTTGACAGGCAAGGTCGCCGATGCCGAGCAGCACGCCCGCCACCGCGACGTCGCCTTGGTCGAGCAACACCCCATGCTCGAGGCGGGGATCGATCTGGAGCACGACGTCGGCGTCGGCGTCGACGTCGAGTTGCGCACCCAAGAGGGGGGTGAAGGTGTGAATCGGCGAGCTGACGCCGTGAAGTTGGCCGAGGAAGACGCGGGCTGTTGCACCGCTTATCGAAAGTGGCTGCGGCACATAGTGAGCGAAATCCCGATCCGTATCGCGATCTGCGTCGGGTAGGGCTACCCACAACTGCACCCCATGCAGAAGCTGGGTTGCGGCTGTTGACACCTTGGAATGGCAGATCCCCGCTCCGGCGGTCATCAGGTTCAGCTCCCCCGGACGCACGAATGCATGTATACGGCCACTGTCGCGGTGCTCGATCTCACCGCTGAAAAGCCAACTGGCCGTTTGCAATCCGGTGTGCGGGTGTGGCGGGACGACCATGCCGGGGGAGTGGCGGACATCGTGCGGGCCGTAATGGTCGGCGAAGCACCAAGCGCCGACCAGCGAGCGCTGCCGGTGCGGCAGAGTTCTTCGCACTCGCATCGCGCGGGGGCCGCCCAGTGGGACGTCGCGAGCGTGGAGCACCTCGACACCAGGCCCAGGCGATGCCGAGCACGCCTCCTCGAGCGGCGCTGTATCGAGGTTGCTCACCTGCGCGACGGTACGCCCGTCAACTGGTCATGGCAGTCCGTATCAGGTCGAGGTCGTGGTCGTCGATCTTGAAGACGCCGAACCTGAATATGAAGCCCCAACGCTTGTTGTCCTCGATGAAGTGCAGATCGTCGATCAGCGGATGGATGGGTATTCCAACGGCGGGGAGAAAGTCGACTCTTCGACGCCAGGGCGCGAACTCGGGTGTGACGTCGACCCGATACGGTTCCTCGTCGACGATCTGGCCGATGGCGGTGAACATCTGAAGTGGTTCGCCGTTGTCGAGGGCGGTCCGGGGCGAGTAGAAAACGATCCAATCTCCCTTGGCCATCCGCCGCAGCGCATGCGGCTTGCCGTGATTGGCCTGTGTGAAGTGACCGACTACACCTTGCAGGACGTGGTCGCGGCTGACGGTGTTAACCCAATTAGTCATGCCTTGGACGGTATGAAGGAGGTCCGACAGGCCCGTTTGTGGGTTGGGTAGATCAGCCCGGGCTGTGGATGGATTTGCAACTGTGGGTAAGTCGGACTTAATGGCTTCAGTCGTGGACCGCCGTCGTTGGTGTTGTGGGCTTGACCCCGTTTGGTGGACACACGGTCAGGCGGCTTGTGCCGTCTGAGTGAGTCGGTTCTCGAACTCGACGGGGCAAATCATACCCAGCGATGAATGGCGCCTGCGTCGGTTGTAGACGCGCTCGATCCAATCGCCGACGGCGAGTTTGGCGGCGGCTTTGGTGGGCCACACGTGGCGGTCATAGAACTCGACTTTCAGTGTCGCCCAGAATGATTCCTGCTGGGCGTTGTCCCAACACACCCCTGTACGGCCAACCGAGCGGGCTAGGTTGTGCTCGCGGGCGAACCGCGCGAGCTGCGCCGAGGTGTACTGGCAGCCTCGATCCGCGTGCACCACAACCTGCCCAGCGAGCTCGCCGCGCATCGCCACGGCCATCTCCAAAGCGCCCTGGACCAGATCGGTGTGCAGGTAATCGTCGATGGCCCAGCCGATCACCTTTCGTGAGCAGCCATCGCGGACGGCACACAAATACAGCCAGCCCTCACCAGTACGCAGATACGTGATATCCGAGGTCCACACCCGGTTGAGTATCCCGGTGTCGAAACGACGTTTGACCAGGTCTTTGGGCACCGCAGCATCCAGGTCAACCACCGTGGTCGCCGGCGCGAACCGGCGGGGGCTGATCCCGGCCAATCCCTGGCGGCGCAGCGAGGCCGCCACCGTTTTGCGTGACACCTGCTCACCGTCGTCGCGTAGATCGGCCAGGATGCGTGGGGCGCCGTACACACCGTCAGAGGCCGCGTGAAACGTCGCGACCTTGGCGTCCAGCTCGGCGCGGCGCTGCTGTGCCGGGGTCGGCCCACTATCACGGGATTTGCGCCACTTGTAGTACCCCGAGCGCGACACCTCCAGCAGCTCGCACATCCGCTCAACCGTGTAGGTGGCCTTCTCCGCCTCGATCACCCGGTAGGCTTCTACCGGTTGTGTTCGGAGACGAAGAAGGCCGCGGCTTTTTTCAAAAACTCACGGTCCAAACGTAATTCGGCGTTTTCGCGGCGCAGCCGCTCCAGCTCTGCGCGTTCATCAACGTCTAACACCGCGCCAGTATCACCAGCCGATAGGGCTCGGCGTTGAAGGCGCACCCAACGACCCAGCACTTGTTCACCAACACCGATCTCGGCGGCGACGTGAGCCACCGGACGGCCGGTCTCAATCACCAGGCGGGCAGCCTGCTCCCGAAACTCCGGGGTGTACTTACGACGCTTGCCCGACATACGGACATCCTTCCCGCGGGACCAGCAGTCCCACCAGTCAGGTGTCCACCATCAGGGGTCAACCCCAGTTGCGATAGATGTCTTGCGGGCGGCGGTTGCATTCAAACATGCGTTCGGTCGAGTTTGACGCCGGGCTGTCGCTGATGACGAACTTGATGTGGTGTTGGCCAAACTCGATGCGCCGGGTGTGGATGGTTGCCGAGCGCCGAGTGGCTGGAGTTGTTGGAGCGCCGGCAAGTCTGGCGGCCCGCTGGCTGGCAGCGGTTCCCGGTAAGTTTGCTTCGCGCGGTGCGCTGCGCGTGACAGGGCTGTTCAAGGTTTGCGACTGTCAATGGCGGAAGGCATGCGCTCAGTCTTCCGTGTCGCCGGGTCGTTCGCTGGACTTAAATTCAGGTCGCGGTGCCGCTCGTTGATGTCCTCCGCGGTCTGCTGACGTGGCCGCCGACCAACGTCACTCCAGCAATTCCTGACCCGCCTTTGAGGTTCGGGGCAGGCGCTCCGTTTTGGCCGCGATCGCCGCTGCGGCCAACAGGACGGCGGCGGCAATACCCAAGCGCAACCGCCACTCTGGCGGAGGATTCGGTTCGCGCAACGGAACCACGATGATCCCAGCCACCAATACCCACACGTATATCCGCGCGGCTTCTGAGGTAATACGGGTTCCGGCACTCGGTATGCGCGCGCAGGCGTGTGCGGCGCACGCATAGACCGCAAGCAACAACAACGCACCGACTTCACCGAGTCTGGATGAGGCGAAGCCGGCCCAGAGCCACTCGACCATGAGCAGCGCGCCGACGATCGTCACAATTCCGGCCAGTCGCGCGCCGTGTTGCAACGGGAATTCAAGCTGTTCGGCCAAACGACCCGCGACTCGAATAGCCGCGAACGTAAGCATTAGGAGCCCCGCGCAGACAAATGCGAGGTTTCCGATCAGCATCCAAGTACCGCCTGCATCGCCGAGATAGGCGCCAGCCACTAGGACGAACGGCCAGTCGGCGGGCATGTGAACCGAGCGAAACAGCCGCGGTGACAATGCCGCCGCGACCGTAATCGCACATCCGGCGGCGAGCGCAAGCGCGAGCCCCATCGATGGGCCCACGGACCGCACGTCGCGGTTCACTGTCGTCACGATCTCGAAACCGGCGACCACTAACACCGCAAGTAATACGGCACCAAGCCCGTAGACCATAGACGGTGCCGCGGCTACGGAGGTGCCGGATTCTCGCGGCTCCTTGCCCGCGGCGATCATCGCGACGAGCGCAAGCGCGACATAGAAGTACACCAACATTCCCAACGCTGCCAAAATCGCTGCCACCCAGGCAATCCCGCGAGTCGACAGCAGATTGATGGCGACCGCTGCGGCCACCACCGCACAGATCGAGCCGACGGCAAACCACCCGATGGGCATATGAGAGTCGACGACGAGGAACTTGCCTAGCAACGCCACCGCGACTACTCGAGCGAACTTGACGGCCAAGAGCAGGTAGGCGACCACCTGAATCAGGCCGACGAAGACACCGAAACGCTCTTCCAGGACGGTGGCCACGAGATCCGACGTGGTTCGCGCCCGGGGCGCGTGCCCCCGCAGTCGGCTGAACACGTACACCATCGGGGCGAGAAGAACGACGGCATAGACCGTAAACACTCCGAATTGGGTGGCGATACCGATCACCGCGAGGGACAAACCCGCGGCCACCCAGAGACCTATTGGGCGGGTGAAGGTTTCACCGCCTAGGTCGGCTGGGCCGCTGATGGACCTCTTCGGCACGACGAGAAGTATTCCAGCAACGTTTCAACGGTGGGGTGCAATCGGACAGCCCTCGCGTGTTGTTGGGTGTTCGTTGTCAGGTTGGTCAAAGAGGTACAGGGCAACGGGCGGTTACGGTGTTCGCACACTCTCCATCACCTTTGGGTGCTGGCCGATGTAATCCCGCAGGTATGCGAGTCTGTCTCGCGCTTCGATCACCGTCCTTGGCCGGGCGTCGTCTGTCTCGGATTTCCGGCATCACTTCCCACGAGATGTCGCCGACGTGATGCCCGAGGTCGTGATCGAATCGCCCTAGGTGCCAGGTGATGTTCCACCGCGTGCTGCTCCACTGGCGGCCGCCGGACTCCGTTATCAGGTGGAACTAGCCATCCGGCACGCCCGGCGGCTTACCATGATTCCGCATTACCCAGCTGTCGGCGTTCTCGGCCTTGCCCGCCATCGAAATGCTTTCCAGGTCAAGCGATTTACCCATGTTCGTAGACCGGAAATGGTCGGTCATCCGTGACACCGTGCCGTGGCACTCGGCGTGGAGGAATCTTGTGATAACCGTCGGTGACCGCCCCGCGTTCGTACGGGTGCCCGCCCCTACGCATGCGGGTGAAAGTTGTAGAAGCTCTCTGCCGGAACGAAACCCGGCTGGGCACACCACGAGCGGGGCGTCAGGATCGCGCATCAATTCGTCCATGTGCACCCAGTACCCGCACCGGGCGCAGCACCGGGAAGCTCTCGTCTAGGTACAGGTCCAAGGGCAACGGCAAAGGCGAGTGATTGATTGTCATACGCTTGAACTCACGAGCCGGCGTTTCCTCGGTAGCCCCGCCACCTCGGTCACCCTTCACCGTCTCGACAAACTCCTGTCGGACGAATTCGAGTGCCGTTGGTACGCCTTGCAATCCGGCTGCGCCCTTTTCGAGGCGGACTACGCGAAAACCGCTGGTGCAAACGCTGGTGCGACTTACGGTAAGCACCTTCTTGCGACTTCAAGATAGAGCTATGTACGCCCGTACCAAACACACTCCCGGGGGTACCGAGCTACAGCTAACCGGACTCGCCCTGCTCGAGGCCCTCGACGGCCACCAGCCTGACGCTGCTGCACTCGTCACGGATCGCTTTCAGTCGCTGATACGCGCTGCTGGTGTAGAACGTCTCGAACGCGGCGACAGATGGGAACTCAAACAGTACGACCCGGCGCGGCTCCCAGTCGCCCTCATAGACGGTGTGCGACCTCCCTCGCGCAAGATACCGGCCTCCCGCGGCAAGCACCGCCGGCTTCACCAGGTCCATGTAGTCCTGGTAGCGATTCGCTTCCCGAATCTCGACGTCCAAA
This sequence comes from uncultured Actinomycetota bacterium, assembly GCA_963801365.1. Taxonomy (GTDB): domain Bacteria; phylum Actinomycetota; class Actinomycetes; order Mycobacteriales; family Mycobacteriaceae; genus Mycobacterium. The sequence continues at coordinate 101,671 of CAWDEZ010000006.1, forward strand.
ATGACGTAGGCGGTCACGTAAAGGAGCCTAGCCCCGGCTTACGCGTTAACGCGCTGTATCGCCACTGCTCTAGGTGGCTTTGTCGTCATCGGTTGGGCCGGTGTGATGCCAAGCAGTGCCCCAGATCATGGGCAGCAATATCCGCTCATCGAGGGCTTCTTCGCTCGCGGTATTGGTGTCGGCACCCGGCATCGCGGCGCAGCATGCGTCGTATCGCCCTTCTTGATCGGCGTCACACCAGCCGGCCTATTGCGTTGCCAAGGCGGCGGCGATAGCGCGGCGCATGTCGTCGTCGTTGACGATCAGGTCGTCGTTGGAGGCAGCGGCCAGAAGATGTGGCGGCGTAGTGGACAAGCGGCGGGCCCGTTCGTGCTTGCAGTGGACAACCACCTTGCGGGCGAACCGGCCATTGCCAGCGGTATCGAGCGCTGTGCCCTGGTCGATCGGAGTGTCGCGCATCCGTGTCGCCTCGGCTTCCAGCAACGGCCACGCGCTATCAGCAATCGCAAGCTTCTCCGTCTGCGCGATGTGCTGGCCGATCTGGACAATCTCCTCGGGCAGGTAGCTATCGAACGTCAGCGTCACATGGAACCGCGATGCCAGGCCGGGGTTCGCCTTCAGGAACCGGCGCATCTCCTTGGGGTAGCCAGCGACGATCACCACCAGTTGGTCCCGGTAGTCCTCCATGTACTTGAGCAACGTGTTAATTGCGTCCTTGCCGAACGAATGGCCTTCGTGCTCGGGCGCGAGCCGGTATGCCTCGTCGATGAAAAGCACGCCGCCCAGGGCTGATTCGCACACTTCCTTCATCCTGGCTGCAGTCTGCGAGACGTACCCTACGACCAGATCCTCCTCAGTGACCTCGACGACGGCCGGCCGCTCGATCTTCCCGAGGCCGAACAGGAATTCCGCCGCGATCCGGGCGAAGGATGTCTTTGCCGTTCCCGGCGGTCCCTCGAGCACCATGTGGTTCTCGTGCGTGGGCGACGTCTCCTCACCACGGGCTGCGAGGATCTGGTCGATCTGAATCTCAGTGCGCCACACCGTGATCTGTTCCTTGGGACCGGCCAGTCCGATTAGCGTATCGAGCTTGGCCTGCGCGTCGGCCAGTGCGTACTCTTGCTCGTCGGCCAACGCCGCGGCGGCGCGCTGCTCCTTGCTCGTCTCGGTGTCCGCATCCCATGGATCGGTGCGTGTGCGGATTGTCTCGGCGTCGGTGACCACCAGCCGATAGCCTGGGTTGGCCAACGCCTGTCGTGCCGCGTCGAGGAGCACACCGTCGACGGTGGCCTGCTCGAAGTTCGTCCGCGCGTCATCCTCATGACCCAACTCGCGCAGACACCAGCCTCTGGTCAGCGCCGCATCCGCGGCGATGTACTGATTCATGGTGGTGACGGCCGCAGACCGGTCCAGAGCGGTCTGAAATTGCCCCAGACTCGCAGCGGCCGAGGCAGCCAATGTGTCGACCGCCGCGGTCAGATCGGCGATCACGTGCGTGGCGTGGTGCGGCGGCGACTTCGCCGTTGCGACAAGCACATCCGGCCATCGTTTAGTGATGTGATACGCGGCGGCGGTGATGAACTGGCACCATTGAGCTGCCATCACGTCGCCGGCGACCACCGGATCGTCCAGTATGCCGACCGCCGCTTCGAAGTCCCGCTCGCGGATCAGCGTCGTCGCGTAAGCCAGCGTTATCGTCGCGCGTGACCATACCGGCATCGTGACGTACAGCGGCGCGTCGATCCGCGCGTGCAGGTCGCCGTCGACAAGTCCGATTCGCCGGGTCTCGCGGTACAACGACCGCGAATTCTCGTGTGCTCCTTGCAGTACCGCGGTGTCGCGGTCACCGCATGCGAGTCTGCCAAGCCACGCGTCCGACATGGCGGGATGTGCGGCGGTGATAGCCCGGAATGCCGACAGCGCGCCCGCAGTACTACCCGCGCGGTAGCTTTCGAGCGCTGCGTCGAACGCTCGACGCTGGTCATTCGGCGATGTCATCGGGTCCTCAGATTGCCATCTGGTCATCGGGTTGGCCGAGGAACGGCTGTTCGGCTTTGAAGGTGGCGATGTGGACATCAGCGCTGAATGCTGCGGTCGTGATCTGCACCGTCGACGGTGCAGTCTGCGTGAACGAAATGTCGGGCACGGCTTCACTTTCCGAATCGTCCAGACTGATCACCGTAGATGCGAGTCCGGCCGGCGGCGGCCCGACTGCACGGTCGCTGACGATGATCGATGGCACGAACTCGGGCGGGTGGTGCTGGTCGACTACCGCGATCAGCGGCTGCTCGAGGGTGCTCCACCGGGCCGGATCGTCGGTGTAGATCGCGATCCGTTCACCCACAGCGGCTGCGCGGAGAAACAGCTGACGGGTGTACGCCATCGACGTGCGCATGCTGATCCGCGTGGACCGTTCCGGGTCTGTCAACGTCAGCAGCAGCAGATCGCCGCGCAGCGTGTTACCCACTAGCACACCCGAGGACCCAACCGGGATGTCCAACCCGTCCGGGTACAGCGGACGCGTAAGCGCCCAGGTGAACCCTCGATTGGCGGGAACCCCGTGCAGCGCGGCCGGCCCTTGGTCTCCTGGCAGCGTATTGAGGTACAGCGTAGGCGGATTCGCTGGCGGCTTAGGATCGGACAGGCGCACCAGTGCCGACACCCGGGGCTGGCCGCCGGTGCGGCCGCGCTTCTTGCTCAACGAGACTGTCTGCACCACCGCGTCGGAGCGCAGCGCCCACATCTGGTTCAGTGCGTTGGTAGTCACGTCCTCTGCAGAGAAGTAGTAGGAACTCAAGAACCCCGATTGGCTACGCACCGTTCTCCATGATTCCGTTGACTCCGGTACCGCGACCGGTTTCTCCGAAACCCTCTCGGCATCAGCGTCTTCGGGTGTCGACTCACACGTCACAAGGCCGGCACTGAGTTCGATCAACGCGGCATCGAGGTCCTTCGCGGTCGCTGCGGTCGCCCGCACGTCGCGTTGCAGCAGCATATTGACAATCCGCTCGGTCGCGGCGGCCGCTGCCGCACCGACGGATTCGCGATACCGCAACCCATCCGTCGACCCAGCGATGTCTAGCCGCACCACGAGCCTGGTGGTGCGCTGCCCCGCGGCGGGACGATCCGCCAACAGCGTGCTGTATAGCGGGGGATAGCCGATGCCTCGCCGAACCCGCACACCACTGGAGACGATGTCGATACCGGCCAACCGGATGCCACCGGGTTGGTCGAGCTGCGCTACCAATGCGTCCAACGGCAGCCGATTCGGCGTCAGCGCGGTGGCCGACCCAGTGAGCACCGTGGGCGAGTACGCCTGACCCGAGACGGTGACCATCGTGATCGCCTGGCCGTCCACCACGCGAACGCCGTACAACTGCGACCCGTGCGGAATGTCTACCGCCGCGGGAACGACGACCGGAGCGTGGCGCCGGCGTCGCCAGAAGCGCACCAGCGCAACGAGCCAGGCCGCCGCGCTTCGGCGGTGCACCGTCACCAGCAGCGCTGCAATCGCCACCACCGCTATCCCCGCTGAGGGCCACCAAGTCGCGTGCGTCGGAGGGAACACAGCCAGGCTGGCGAGCACGACGAGCTCAACCCCGATCACCGCAGGGATCGTCGGCCCGAAGCCGATGGTGCGTACCTTCACGAGTTCCTCCGTCGCAACGCGGCCGCGCCTGCGACCACCACCACGATGGCGGCGATGGCCGCCGCGCCAACCAGCGCGGTATGCCGGGGCCGCAGATCCGGTGCTGGGGCGGGCGGCGGAACCCGCAGATACGTCGTGAGACGTTCCTGTGGCTGTGGATCACCGAGCGGTACATCGAAAGTCAACGCGGCGACGGGGTCGATCGCGCCGTAACCGACGGTGTTGTCGACGCCGCGCGGTGGATTGTGTGCCGTCTCGGTGATCCGACGGATGACTTGGTGTGCAGTCAGTTTCGGGTACTTGGCGCGCACCAGCGCGGCCACTCCACTGGTGTATGCCGCCGCGAAACTCGTGCCCCAGAACGGGTTTGCCTTTCCGGGTTCACGGGCCGGCAGCGCGTTGACCGGTGCGCCGTTGACGCTGGACAGCCCCATGATCTGCAGGCCGGGCGCGGCGGCACCGACCCACGGGCCGGCGATGCTCTTGGGCAGCGGCTGGCCATCGGGTGCCACCGCTCCGACCGCCAGCACATAGTCGGAGAACCAGGCGGGTGTGACGATCGTCGACACCTCGTGCCAGTCGCGCGGATCGTCGGTACGCAGCGGGTCGAACACGGGATTTTGACCGCACGAGTTCTCCTCGCCCACGTTGCCCCCGGCCGCGACGATCACCACGTCCTTGTCGACGGCCGCGTACCGGACCGCGGCTCCGAGCGCGGCCTGATCGATCGGCGCGGCGGCGTTCACGCACGCGGTCACCGAGATGTTCATGACGTTTACGCCCAGGTTCGCCAGGTGCACTATCGCCTTCGCCAATGTCGCAATGTCCCCGGCCTTTTGACGCCGCTCGCCTTCGTCGCCGGGTGCGGGTTTCGCGGGGCCGAACGCGGAAGAGGACTGACGCACCGAAATCAGCCTCACATCCGGGGCGATGCCGACCACTCCGTCGGGGCTGCCCGGCGGAGGCGGGGGAACCGGTACGTCGCTGTCATCGCCAGGGCCGGCCGCAGGCGCGGCCTCGCCCTCGGGCGGCAGCTCCTCAGGCGGCAGCTCCTCCGGTGGTGGTGGGGGCGGCGGCGGTGCGGGCGCGGTGACCGTCACCGTCGACGGCGGCGGCGGAGGAGGCGGGGGAGTGGTGGGGAACGGCGAGGCAGGAGGGGCCGCAGGCGCCGGCGAGGCGGTTGCGCCGGGAGGCATCGGCGCCGGCTTGCTTGCGGGATCCGACGGTTGAGCGGCGATGATCGACGCGACGATGGTGCCGTGCGAATCGCAGTCGGTGAGGCCACCATTGGCCGCTCCCATGACGTAATCCCCGCCGGCGAACAGCGCCGGAAACCGTGGATTCGGCGTCACCCCGGTGTCGATCAACCCGACCGTGACACCGGCGCCGGTGGAGAATTTCCACGCCTCCGGAATCGCCAGCATCACATTGCCCGGCGCGGGCTGGCTGACGTCCGGCACGGCCACCGTCAGCGGAGCGGCGCAAGTATTGTCCTGCTTCATTTCCTGGTCCGGGCCCGGAACGCCGTCAGCCGGCAACGCAGCTGGGTCGACCATCGGTGGTTCGATCGCGATAGCTGCGGCTGGCATCAGTATGTTCGCCGCAAGCAGCGCAACGACGGTGGTGGCGGCGGCCGTGACGCGGACGGGTGGGCGGCGAGCGGGCATCAGTGATAGCGGATGTAGTGCAACAGGCCGATCGCCCAGGCGGCGAACGGGACGATGGCCGCCAGTAACACGTACTCGGTGTACTCGACGATCTTGCGCACGGGAGGAGAGAACACCCGCGGTGGGACGACCGCGGCCGCCAGCAGCCCGGCCACCGCGATCCCGATTGCGGCGCCGCCGGACGCCAGCGCGACGCTGGTATCGGTTGCCGCGGCATGGAATCCATATCGCGCGGCGGCGCCGATCGAAGCGGCCGTCGCCGCGGTGACGAGAATGATTGCGTGACGACGATCGCGAAATGCCCTGGCGCGCAGAATCAAAATCATCGCCACCGCGCCGACAACGACGAGGGATGCCCACTGCTGGCCGACCCCCGGTGTGATCGCGACCAGCGCCGATGGGATCGTGATCGCGGCGATCCCGAGCAATACACCGGTGAGCACCGTGTTCGACCGTCGAGCGGCCGCGGTGACTTGTTCACCGGTCAGCGTGACATCTGCGGGCGGCCCGGCCTCGACAGGTGACACTGTGTCTTCGGGTTGTCCGGGCGCGCGGGCGAAGATGTCGCGCCCGGTGATCGACCCGAAAGTCTGGCGCGGCACCTTTGCCAGCCACAGCGCCACCGCCGGGGCGGCGGCTACCGCAACGAGCACCCCGAGCAGCATCCCGACCGCCAGCCGCGGCTCAGGTACCGCCCAGTGCATGCGGAGTGCTGCGGCCGCGATGGCGCCCGCGCCGGTCGTGATCACCGCCGCGGCGGCCGACCAATAGCGGCCCGTCAACCGGACCAGCAGCCAGCTGGCTGCGATCGCCGTGACCGCGGCTAGGAACGCGTGCGGAGCGCCGTGGGTACCGCCGGGAGGCACGGTCGCAGCCGCAAGCGTCGACAACCCGATGGCCGCCCACGCGGCACCATCGCCCACGATCCGGGGAGCGCCGAGCCGCGCCGCAAGCACCGCCGCTCCAATCAGCACGGCAGCGGCGCCTGCAAGCAGCGTCGAAACGAGAAGCGAGCTTTCGGCCGCCGCCCAGCGAAGCCGCCACAGCAGCGCCGCTGCAACAGCGAGTGCGGCGCCCATGATCGAGACGGCGACGGCGATCGCCGTTTCGGCGGTCACCCGCACGAAGTGCTCAGAGGCGTACTGCGCCAGCGCGGTGGACACGTTTTCTACCACCGGTCCGTAGCGCTCGGCGGTGCCGGCCGGCATCAGCACCAGGATGTCGCCGTCGACGATGTGGTGACCGGCCAGCGACACGTCCGCCGCCAACGCCGACATGCCAGCACCGCGCGCAAACTCGTAGGCGGCCGCAGGTAATTCGGGTGCACCGCGGCCGCGTAGCACTTTGTTGACGGCGGCTACCGTGGGTTCGACGAGTGTGTTCAGCGGTGCCGCGGCTGGCAGCACCAGGTCGATCTGGTGCGAGTCACCCGCCAGGATCGACACTCGGCAGGACGGTGGCACGGCAGGAGGCATGCCCGCGCTCGCAGGTGCGACCGCGGGCGATTGGAAGGTCGTCACCGGTGTTGTTTCCTCTTCGCGCGAGCGCTCATCGGTGTTGTTTCCTCTTCGCGCGAGCGCTCATCGGCGCTCCCGGGGGGCGTCGGTGGTGGCGGCGAAGTGCTCTGCGATAGCTGCGGCGATTTCGATCATCTTGCGCCGGGCCTTGGGGGACATTTCGGACGCGACGTCGATCACGCCGCCTGGCCGCAGATGCGCGTCGAACGGCACCTCGATCACCGCCTGGCCGCGGCTGGCGAACTGCTGGACCAAGATGTTGCGGGTGCGCTTGTCGGCGTGCCCGTCGGAGTCGTTCAGCACGATCACGGTGCGGTGAAGAAGACCGGTGAGGCCGCGGTTGGCGAGCCATTCCATGATCTGTCCCGCCGCCGCGGCGCCGTCGACCCACGGCGACGAAACAACGATCAGCGCATCGAGGTCTCGCAGCACCTCCTGCGTCACTGGGCTGTCCATTGTCGAGCCGCAGTCGATGATCGAGACGGTGAAATGCCGGTCCAGCCGGCTGGCGGCTTCCCGGTAGACCGCCGGGTCGAGCACTCGCCGGCGCGCGGTCGACGCCTCGCCCGCGAGGACGAACAAGCCGGCGGAGTTGCTGCCCACCCGGCTGCGCACGTCGGCGAACGTGTCCAGATGATCGTCGCCTGTCAGCTCCCAATAGGAACCCGCAGCACGCGGATCGACGCGGCTGCCCAGCTTGCCGAACGATGTGTCGGCGTCAAGCGCCACTACGCGGTCGTCTTGGCGGACCTGGGCCAAGATCGAACCGACGCAGGCCGCGATCGTGGTCTTGCCGACGCCGCCCTTGCCGAGCACGCCGATTTTGTAATGGCCGCGCAACACCGAACGGATCTGGGCTTCCAGGGCCGCCAGGTGCAGCTCGTCGGGTGACTGGCCGAGGTTCACCAAGCCGAACGTCGCCTTGAAGAGGGCGCGGCGCCAGCCGCGGCCGGGCGGGGGTTTGCGGGCGGGCACCAGTTCGCTGCTGCGGATGCCGTCGACATATGACCAGTTTGTCGGTGGCGTCGGCGGCTCCTGCCACTGCGGCGCGGGCTGCCACCCCGCACCGGGACGCAATCCGGCGCCGCCCGCTTCGCGAGCCGGTGGCCACGTTGACGGTCGCTCCGTGCGGTCCGGGGCGAATAGCCGCGCGGTGTCCGACGAGGACGGGGCCGACGTCGGCGTGTGCGGCCGGTGTGTCGGCGCCTGCTGCTGGGCTCCGCCAGGGCCGGGTTGTCGGTTCGGCGGCGGTGTCGGATAGGTCACCGGCGCGGTGCGATAGTGCGTTCCGGTCGTCGGACCTCCCGGCTGGGGTGGTGTCGGCAACTCGTCAGGCGGTGCCGCCTCGTCCGGACGGATGGGCGCTTTCTCGGTCACTGTGCTGTCACCAAGGTCTGTCGAGTGGGCGCGCGCCAGTTCGGCGGCGTTGACCGCCTCGTCCTCATCCGGCGGGGGAGCCAGGTGCTGCTGTATGAAGTCGTCACGTTCTGTCACAGCTGGATCGCTCTCCTTCTAAAGCTTCTAAAGGTGGTCACTCGGGCTTGCCCAGCAGCGCGGCCTCGGTGGTGCCCGACACGGTGTCGTGTTGCGTCAGCGCGTCCGCCCGGTTCAGCGCCGGACCGGCGGCGAAGATGCGGATCATCGGCCATGGCGCTTGCCGCGCCATGCCGGGCGTGATCCCCAGCGCTCGCAGCGACGCGTCGTCGAGCGAGATCCCATACCGCACCCCTTGATCGCTGATCCACCACAGCGATTCCCGGCTGGTGGCCGCGGGGGCGGAACTCGTGGTTATTACTAGGTTGGTCGCACCCGGCGCCATGTATACCTGATCGGCTTCGATGCCGGTCGGTCCACGGGCATCCTTGACGAGCTGCAGCAGCCGCAAGTCGGAGCCGACCGGGATAGGCAGGCCCCTGCCGGATAGCACCGTGGTGACCGCCGACCGGTCTGTCGACCCCTTCGCCCAGGCCACACACGTGACCGGGTTCGCCCCAGTGTCAACGAATGTCAGTCGGGTGGTGGGGTAATAGCCGACCGGCAGTGTGTTGACGACGGGCACATGGACCAGCTTGTCCGGGGCTATGACCACTGGCAGTGGGTTGCCGAAGGAATTGGCCGAGCGCAGCAGCGAGGCCACGAACGGTGAGATCCGTTGCACGCCGCCACCTAAAAGCACGTAGAAGTTGTCGTTACCGGTCTGCAGGTCACGCACCGACAGCACCGACCCGACCACCGCGCCGGGTGCGAGGTTCCATCCTCCCGGCGCGCCGGCGTTGGGTACGGGCGGCGTGGTGAGCGGCTCCGTCGCGGGCAGTGCGTCGAACAACGCGTTGGAGATCGGGATTGGTTGCGGCGCTACGGAATCCACGCCCAACGCGAGTGCGAGTGCCTTGTTCGACAGGTCAACCTGTGACCGGTGGCCGTCCCAGATGACGTATGTGGCGCCGTTGTGTTTGACGAGCACGGCTTTCGGCGGACGCAGTTGCTGCGCACGCTCACCGACGGTCAGCGGCCCACCGATCGCGGTTACCACAGGCGGCGCGGACGCCTTCCCGGCGGAGGCGGTGTCGCAGATCGCCCACTGGGATGCATCGGCCACGCGCACCGGCATCGCCATCGGTGCGCCGGCGATCCCGACCGTCGGACCCTGCGGGTATCTGGCCAACTCGCCGGACTTGACGAAAGTCGGGTTCGCGGCCTGCCCGGCGATCAGCCGCGCGCTGACCAGGTTCAGTGCGGGATGGAGACGCCCGTCGACCAGCACGAACACCGCGCCGGTATCCCGGTCCGCCAAGATCGTCGACTGGCCGACTTGGCCGGCGGGCGTGAACCACGACAACAGGAACATCAGCGCCACGCCGAGCATCGCGAACACGAAGCCCAGGAGCAATGACGCGCGCTGGCGCTGCACGGGGTCGAACTCCATCCGCACGCCGTGGTGCGACAGCGCCGCGGCATTTCGGCGTTGCCAAAAAAAGTGCGCCGACACCTGCAGGCCGCTCGCCAGGTTCAACGCCATGAATCAGTACCCTATCCTCGCCCGCGTATCCAATAATCCGAGGTCAGGCGCACTGTCCGCCGGCCCGGGGGACCGAGAGCAGCCGAGTCAGGTCTTGTCGCAGTGCGCCCGGTGTGGTGGGCCAGATGCTGGTCCAGCTCGACCCGTCGGGCGCCGTGGTGTTCGTGAGGGTGAACCGGCCGCAATCGGTGTCGTAGACGCCGAGTACCTCCTGATGCACGGTCCGGGTGACCCCGTGGTCGATGACGGAGACCACCGCCATCGCCGATTCGTCCACCCGCAGTCCGGCGACGATGGCGGCCACCTGGTCGGGCGACAAGCCCAGTCGTGCGAGCGCGGTCGCGACGGCCCAGCTGTCATCGCCGCGGGCGGGAAAATCCGGTGAGCGTTGCGTGGCATCTATTGCCGCTCGCAACGCCGCGGTGGGCAGGTTCACGCCATCGATCGCGGCCGGCTCCGCGTCGCCGAACGCATACAACACGGTGTCGCAGATCAGCGCGACCTGTTCATCGGGTGATGCGGTTTCGCCGACGGGGCCGAGCACAACCTCATCGCCGCACGACCCGTTCGGCTCCACGCGCGCGCAGCGGGCGATCATCGCCAGCCAGCGGTCGCGGCGGCATACCGACAGCGTCCGCTCCTGGATAGTTCCGTCGGAATCCCCAGCCGGCCGGCGAATGGCCACTACCACCTCGCGATCGGGCCGGCCCACGACGGTCATCCAGTCGCGGACGCCGTCGTCGACGCGGCCGTCGGGGTCGATGACACCGGCCGCGACGAGGCTCGCGTATTCGGCGGTCTGGGTCAACGGCCGCTCTCCGACCATCGTCGCGACCGTGGGCCCGGAGTCGATGGACGGGATGAACGGGCGCAGCCGGAGCGCGGTCGGCATGGTTTCGATGCCGAGAAGTGCCTGCAGCACCCAGATCCCGGCCGGGGAGGTGGTGAGATCAGCCATAACGTGTCACATCGGACAGGGGGACCCCTGCGGTTTGCAGCGGGGGCCTCCCCTGTTTGCTGTCAGAATCCGAACGAACTAGCCGCCGAGACGTCGGTTGCGATCATGTCGTCGTGGGCGTTGCCGACCACCTGGGAGTGGCGCATGATGACCTCCTTGCCGGCATCGATGCCGGAGTTGATCATCATCTGCGCCTGCTCGAACGCGCCGCCGCCTTGGGAGTCGAACACCGAGCGCACGTGCGCCAGCACGCTCTGCGCCTGTCCGCGGACGTCTTCCAGCTGCGCGCTGGCCGTCGAGATCGACTGCACATAATCGGGCAGCATCGCCGGGTTGTAAACGAACATTCCGTCCATGAATTGAAATCCTTTCCGCTTAAACCGAATTCGGCACGCCGGCGATGATGGACTGCGAAGACTGTTCCTGGTGCTCGTAGTTGTCGGCGGCTTGCCGCAGCGTGTTGATCAGCTCGCCCCACTGCGTCGTGAGCTTCATCTGCGCGTTATGGATCTCCTCGGTGGTGGTGATGTTCGTGCTCGCCGCATACCCGAACCAGCCCTGTGCCGAGTGCACGTCATGCGCGGAGTTGAGGTAGTTCTTCAGCGTGGCGTTGGCCTGGTCGCACAACTGCTCGAGCTGCTGCGCAGCGCTGCGCATCTGATCGGGAGTGACGAGTAACTGCGAATTCGCCATTAACTGCTCCTTCTGGTTTGTTTGCTGATGGGCTGAGTCTAAGCCGTGCGCGGCGGTGGTCCGTGCACCAATTTCCTGACTTACGCCCCCCTTACCGGAGCGGGCGCGGTGGTCAGCTGGACCGTGCGCACGGGTGTTGGACCGTCCTTGCCGCGGTCATCTCGCATCATCGCCGGAGCCCCGTACAGACCGCCGGTGCCGCCGGTCATGGAGGGTTGCGCCGACGCGGCCACCTCGGGAACGGCGGCGGCCGGTGTGGTGGACCATCCGGTCGGGAGCTTCGGCGGCCCCGGTGCGTTGAAGCTACTCGTGGGTCGCGTGAAGCTGGACATCACGGCGTTGCCGCCGGACAGCCCGGCGCTGCCCGCGCTGCCAGCGTTGCGGGCCGCGGCGTCGCTGCCGGCGCCGACCGGCGTCAACTCACCGCTGGCTTTGTCAAGAGCCGCGACATCTGCCGCGTTGGCGTTCATCCCGCTGGTCAGCGGACCGAGCATGCCCATCGCCATCTGCGGGAACTGACTGAGCATCTGGGGGAACTGGCCGAGCATCTGAGGCAGCTGGGCCGCCATCTGCGGCAACTGGCTGAGTTGGCTCAGCATCTGGGGCGCGCTGGACAGCATCGACTGCGCTGCCTCGGCGGGCGGTGCGGCGCCCGCCTGCACGCCGCTGGCCGCCTCGTTGACCCCCTGCAGGCTGCTGTGCATGCTTGTGTTCACTGCCCCGTTTGCGGCGGCCTCGCCGATCGCGGCGGCTTGGGATGCGGGGCCGGCCGGATTGGCGGTCAGGGGCGCGGGCGGCGGCGGGGTGGCCAAAGTCGCAAGAATTCCGGTGACGAAAGCTTCATATGAGCCGGCGAGGCTAGCGTTCTGGGCCCAATACTCCTGATACTGCGCCTCAAGGGCAACGGCCTCAGGCCAGCCGAAGATGCCGGCTGCGACGGCCGCCGCGAATTGTGTTCGGTTCAGTTCGCAGGCAGGCACCGGGATCAGGGACGTACGCGTGGTTGTGTAGGCGTCGAGAATGGCGGCAGCAGCGGCGGCGGCCTGCTCAATCCATGTCGATAACCCCTCCAGCGCTGCCACGTAGGGCATCGCGGTGGCAACCATCGCGGTGCCGCCCAGCCCTTCCCAGCCGCTTGCGGCGGTGCCGGCGGTAGTGGCGGCCATCGTCGCGCCCTCGGTGGTGAGTGTCGCGACCAACGCCTGATAGGCGGCGGCTGCTGCGGCCAGGCTGGCGCCGCCGTCCCCCGTGAAAACTTGGGCGGCAATGACTTCGGGCGGCATCGCGCCCCACTCACCAGGCATCTACGCGACTAGCCGCCCAGCGCCGCGTTGAGGGAGTTAATTCCCTCCACCGTCGAATAAGTGGCCCCGCTGCTGCCGATAGCTCCAGCGAACAATCCACGCATCGCGATGTAGTCGGCGAGAATGCCGGTCATCTCGGCTCCGCGGGCGTTGAGCACCGCGGCCGCCCGAACGGACACAGAATCAGCGCCAGGAGGCAAGACGCCCGAAATCGCAGGCGCGGCAGCGACGCTCGCCGAGGCCATCGTGGCGGTCCCGGCCGATTCCGTCGACGCGGCGACGCCCAACATTGCTGGATCGACAAGCATGGGTCTGCAGTTCCTCCCGACCGACGTAACGTGACGAAACGAGTTTAAGGCCCCCTACGGGGTGCTGCACGCGGAAGATTGTCGCATACAGCAAATCGCCATCATGTTTGCGGGTGGAGTTTCTCCGGCACTTCTGGGGGTTTGCTCCAGGCGATCAGTGCACCCGTGGTCACTGACCGGGTGAAGTACAGCGCTTTGCCCGGCCGCTGCGGCTCGGCGACGAGGTCGCCGACGATCTTGCCAGCGTCGCGGCGACCGTCGAGGATCAACGTCGGCGTCAGCGACGCCCGCATCTTGCCGAGCAGTGAACTGCCGATCGCGACCTGGTTCCAGTTCGCGACAGCGGTTGCCGCCAGCACATGCAGCCCGGTGTCGCGGGCCTGCTCGACGTGCATTGCCAGCGCCGCCAGCGGGTTGTCCATCACCGGCCACAGTCCGGCGTCGTCGATCACGACGAAGATCTCCGGGCCGGACCAGAACTTCTTCGTCATCATCTCTTCCTGCGTGGTGCCCGGCGGCGGCTGACGATCGTCCAGCTCAGCGACCACTTGGCGGACCGCTTCCCGGATGGCGGTGTGGGTATAGGCGTAGTCGCCGAGGTGGAGACCCTGGACCACCCCCAGCAGCGTGCGGCGCGGATCAAGGATCAGCACCCGGGCCTGGTCGGGGGTGTACTGCGACGTGATCGCGCGGCACAGCGTCCGCAAGAAATTCGTGCGGCCGGACCGAGGCGCACCGACCGCGATTGCGTGCGGGTGATCGTCGAAGTCGAGGTATACCGGGCCGAGGTCGGCTTCCGACAATCCGAACGCGATCAGCCCGCGACGGCTCGGCGTCCCGGCCCGTCGAGCCACGTCCTCGTAGGCCACCGATTCGGGCAGCCGGCTGACCGTCGCCGCCTTCCGGACGCCGGAGACGGCGGCGACGAGTTCACCAACAGAGCGTGGTGACACCCGGCCGTGCGGTTGCTCGGCCAGCTCAGGCACGCCAACAAGCAAATGCATCCCGGCTTTTGTGAGACCGCGGCCCGGACTGTTCTTCGGAACTTTGCGCGCGAGCATCCGGTCCATCTCCGAGTCACCGGGATCGGTGAGACGCAACTCGATTCTCGCGGTGGCCAGTGGCTTCAGGGCTTGCTTGAAGCCCTGAAGGTAGCTGGTGTGGGAGACCACGATGTGCACGCCGTAGCTCAGCGCGCGACCCAGCGCGACGACCTGGTCGACGAGCTGCGGATATTCGGTCGCGAAGGTGGCCCAACCGTCGATCACCAGGACCACGTCGCCGCCGGCGACCGGTACCGGCTGTCTGTGGGTCCCAAACTTCCGCAACCGCAACTCCTGCATGTCCAGACCTGTCTTGGCAAAGATCGCTTCGCGCTCGGCGACGATCCCTTGCACGGTCGCGATGATCCGGCCGACACCTTCGCGGTCCAGCGCCGGCGCGAGTCCGGCGACATGCGGCAGACCGGCGACCGCGGACAGGCTCGGGCCGCTCGCGGCCACGCAGTAGAACTGCACCCGCTCCGGGCGGTACATCAGTGCGGCCGTCGTCATCATCGTCATCAACGCGGTGGTCACGCCGGACTGCGGTGCGCCGATCACCAGCCCGTTGGCCGTGAGCAGGTCCAGAGTGTGCACATCCTGACGGTGCTGGCGCGGCCGGTCCTCGATGCCGATCGGAAACGCGAGGCCCGGGTTGTCGCCGTAGTCGACGCCCCACGACTTTCCGCGGTAGAGCCGCACGAGTTGGTCGGCGGCGGCGGGGTCGTGCAGCGGAGGCAGCCAAAGGCGACGACGTGGCTGTGCGCCGGTGGCCCGCAGCGTCGCGACGATCGTGTCGACGAGTGTGGGCGGCAGCTCGCCGGGCGCGGCTGGCAACGGGCTAGACGACGGTTCCTGCGCAGCCTCTTGACCGTTGGCCGCGGATGCGGTGAGCAGCCCGCCATCGTCTTCGACCAGCGCCGCGGCGAACGGCCGGGGGGTGAACCAGGTGCCCGCCGCGGCGACTGGTTCGGGACCGCCGTCCGGCGGCGGAACGAACGGCGGCGACGAGTAGAACGCCCGAAACTCGCGCGGAGGTCGCTGTCCCTCACGCAGGTAACCCGTTCCCTCCCTTCCCTTTTCGGGTAGGTGTGCGGCGATTGACGAGCCGATGGCTTCTCGTGAGTCTTCCTCGGTGCCGGTACGCAGGGCCATGAAGAACCCGATCAGGCTGCGAATCTTCTGCAGGCGGTGCACGTCGACGGTCTGCCCGGCCAGTTGCAAAAACACATGCAACGACCGGCCCTGACGCACGATGCGCCAGCACAGGTCGATGAACTTGGTGCCCAGTTCGCTGCCGAACAGTTCCTGGTATTCGTCGATGATCACGACGAGCGCCGGCACCGGCTCGAGCGACGGATCGATCATCCGTTTCTCGCTGTAGACGTTGAGGTCCTTGCAGTTTGTCGCCGCACACAGCGCGCCGCGACGGTCCAGCTCACCCTCGAGCGCTTCGAGCATCCGCTCGACCAGGTGCATCTCATCGCCGAGGTTGCTGACGCTGGCCACCACATGCGGGAACCGCTCAAGGATGATGCCCGCCGACTTCATCTTCCAGTCCAAGAACGCGACGTTGACGGTCTCGGGCGAATGCGTCAGCGCCAGCGAGGTGACCTCGGTGATGATCGTTTCGGACTTGCCGGAGCCGGAGAACCCGATCAGCACCGAGTGCATGCCCATCCCGTACTGCGACGTTTCCTTCAGATCGAGCTCAACGACCTCACCGGACGGGTCGAGTCCGATCGGAAACCGCATCCAGAGCCGGTTCTGGGTCCGCCGCGCCGACCACAGCCGGTCTACGTCGAGCTTTCGGGCGTCCCGGATGCCCAGCACCTCCAACAGGTCACGCGCTGGGCCGTCGGAGCCGGCCACCGATGCGGCACCGAGCGGCCGCCAGCACGAAAGCGCGCGGGCGAACCGCTCCGCCTCGGCGACGGTCATCGAGTCGGCGACGGCGTAGAACGCCTCGAGATCGTCGAACTGATCGGTCATCGCAGCACCACGCCGGCCTGCTTGCGCAGCACCCCCTGGGACAGGCGATAGGTGCTGTCCAGGTCGAATCCCACACCTGCGCCCGGTGCTGGCGAGAGCCGCACAAAGCACACCCGACCCACGCCGCGCTTGCCCGTGACGGCTGCCCAGTCTTCGGAGGCACCGCAGTGGTCGTCGATGATCACCCACAGCGGCGGTGCTGACGGGTCCGGTCCGCCGTGCAGACCACTGGGCAGCGGCGCCCACTCCTTGCGGTCGAGCAGCTCGTCACCGGCGAACGTCTCGAGTTCGACGGGTGAGCTGAACAGCAGCCGGCGTTCGCCGCAGCCGTCGCGCGTCACGGGGTGTTGGCAATGCGGTAGCCATTTGATCCAGTCCCACTGCGACGGCGCTGGCGAAACGACCATGATCTGAAGGTCGGCGGGGCTGTGGAACGCGGCGAGCTGGCAGATCATCGACCGGGCCACGCCCCGCAGGTCATCGAGATCGCCGACGAGTGCGAGACCGGGCTGCCGTTCCAGCCAGACGACGCGAGCCGTATTGCGCACATGGCGTTGTTCGAGGAGGAATTTGCGCAGCGCATGGCCGGTCGCCGGCTCGATCTTGGACGCCGCGGGGATCTGAGGCTTGTCGATCGTCATCGCCAGCGCCACGTTGCCGGTGCCGAGCCGCACCACCCCGAACTCGGGATCTCCGGGTCGTCGCTCCCACATGCGCGCCGAGCCTGCGACGCTGACCAGCGCAGACGGCGGCCAGTGGCTGTGCGCGCGATGCGCCCACTGCTTCTCTGCCGCCTCGGCGACCTCGTTGCGAACCTCGTCGAGCCGGGCGAAGTACTCCCGACGATATTGCTCGAGCTGGCTCCACGGCATCTTCTGGGCGGCGCCGCGGCCTCGAAACAGCATGCCGCCCATGCTCATCAGCATGATCAGTGGGAAGATCGCGAACCCGTTAGCCAGCGACCGTTGGCCGGAGATGTACATCGCGACGATGAAGCCGACTACGCCGACGATCAGCCCGATCGGCAGAACGATGCCCCATATGCTGCGAGGCGGTGGCACCGGCGCGGCGATCGGGGCGTCGACGGTGATCTTGCCGCCACCGGTTTCCGGTGCCGGCTCGCGCGGCGGAGGGACGAATGGACGCGTTGTCACCCGCAACACCCTAACGAGCGCTTCAGCAACTTTCCCTACGGGACTTTTCCGCAACCCGGTTCGCCTCGGCAAGAAGGTCGTTGATTTTCTGCTCGAGCGCCAGGTGGGTGAGTCGGCCCGGCACGGATTCGCCGATGAACAGGCTGAGCAAACGGCTGTCCGGTCCGAGGGTGAATCGGACGTCGCTGTCGGGATCAGCGACGTTGGTCCTCAACGCCGCCAGCCGATCCAGCACGGCGCTCAGCTCGGCAAACGTTGCTGCGAGTTCCGATTGGCTGTAGCGGACCTTCGCGGCGTCGTCAAGATTGTGGAATTCGGTCACGAGACCCCGTCTTTACCTGTGCGCGCCGTGGTCCGGCGGCCGTCTGCGGCCGCGGCGAGCCGTTCGGCGGTCCCTTTGCCCGTCACCGACTCGGTGTGCGGGGCGACTGGTATGACGATCTTCTTGTCGGCGGCCACCTGCTTGGCATCGTCGGCGGTGGCCGGTGACCGCATCATTCCCATCGGCATTCCCATCGAGACTCCGGCGGGGCCGGTCGCAGACGTGTTGACGGCCGGCGGCGCGCCCTGCGGCAGCGTGGTGGCGGACGGCCCTTCAGGGGACGTGGACGGCGCGACAGGCGTCATCTCGGTGGCACCGGCGGGCATCGTCGCACCGCTGCCGGTCGATCCACCGGACGCGCGCATTCCGGTAGTGTTCGAGCTGGCATCGAATCGTCTTGTCGCCGCAGCGATTTCGCTGGCAGTTGGCGTCGCTGAGCCGGTCAGACCCTGGGTGGCCGCCTGGGCGAGCTGCTGTCCCGTCTGCAGCAGCGCCTGCGGCAGCTGAACCGCCATCGCAACCGCGCCGCCGACCATCCCCCCGACGGCACCCAGCAGGCCGGGAACCATCCCCGGGAGTACTGCCGCGAGCTGGCCTGCCTGCTCGGGGCTCATCGTTTCCTCTGCCGGTGATTCCAGGGTGGGGCCTGTGCTGGTCTCGGTCTCTTCGTGGTAGCGGGTTTGGGCGTTGAGCGCCTGTTGCCGCAGCGTGCCCTGCCGCGCGATCAGCGACGACACCAACGGCGTGTACTGGCCGGGAACCCGGGCGTTCGCCTCTTGGGCCTGGTGCAGCTCGGTGCGGACGGCCTCGAACTCCGCAGGCTTCGGAGTGCCCGCGGCCGCGCTGCTATAGCCGCGGGCATGGCGCTCGGCCTGGTCGGCAAGCGCGCCGGCCCGGGTGGCGACGACCTCGATCGAGGCGGTGTGTCGCAGCAGCCGGGTCGACACCGCTTCAGTGCCGCGTGGGCTGCCCCATATGTCTGGAAGCGTCGGCAGCAGATCACGGATGACGTCGTGCAAGGCCGTCCCCGCGGCGGAGCGCCTTCGCCAACTCTGCGTGAAACCGCTGCCGGCGGAGGGAGATCCGGCCCACAGCTGTCGTGCCGCAGCTTCGCCGTCGACCTCTTCCGGAACGGGCAGCGGTGGTCGGGCATCGGCCGGAACAGACGGGACGGGCGCGAGTCTGCCGGGCGAAACGACCGGCTCGCCATCCGAACCGAGCGCCTGCACGGCAGCGGCGTTGACAGCCTCCTGCTCGGTGAAGGCCGCGGCGACCATGGCCAGATGGTCGGCGGTGACGAGCAACGCCGCGGCCTGGACGGCGCCGGCTGATTGCAGCGCGTTCGCTGCCGAGGTGAGTCGGGCCGCCGCCGAGACAGAGGTCTGATCTGCGGCCAGCGGTGGATGCACCAGGATCGCGGGGTCGATCAGCTGCCTGGCGGCCGCGCGCAGCCGCTGCGCCCCGGCGACTAGTTGGGCCGCCTGCACTCGCAGGGTGGTTTCCACGGCGGCTACAGCTCCCTCAGCCTGCGCTCCGCCGCGGCTAGGTCGAGCTCGGTAGGCATGTCGTCTACGGGAATCGCCGCCTGCTTCAACTCGCCGCGGATCACCAGTTGGCCCTTGAGGTAGGCGACGTCATTGCAGGCGATGATGCGCTCCGAAATCGCCTCAGCGGAAAGCCGCATCGCCGCGGGTTCGATCTGCACGCCCAACGTGTGTCCCGCCACCGCGACCCGGACGAACACGGAGTTGTCCCGCGTTGATGCGGTGAACGATTCGTCGATCAAAACTGCAACCTCGCCGCGTTGATGTCCTCCTGCTCGCCGAACCGGTCCGCGGCGTCCCGCAGTTTCGCCGCGGTCGCCCGGTGGTCGTCCTCATGGGTGGCGAAAGCCGCGTCCCGCCTGGCCACGACGTCGGCGACGGCATCTTTGAAAATGTGCATGATCGGGCCGTGGGTAGCGACGGCGGCGAGGATGTCGCGCCCGGCCGCCCGGGCCGACGCAATCTCATCAGCGACACCGTCGTGACGAGCTGCGATCTGTCGCAACAGATCGGGTGTGACGCGAATTTTTTGTTCTGCCATCGGCGCTCTCCTAGCCGGCGGCCGGGCGGGTCTGGGCCGGGCCTGCGTCCCGCGGTCCGGCGTCTTCGGGTGTGACCCCTGGCGCTTCGTCGGCTTCGTCGTCTGCGGGATGTCCCTCCTCGTCGTACGTGGTCGTGACCGTGCCATCGTCAGGCTCGTCGGACGTGCTGTTCGGTGCGGCGCCGACCGCGTCTTCGGCCTCGTGGGCCGAGAACAGCGGGAGCAGACTGGCCAGCGGTGAGCCGGGCGTCCCCAGAGTTGAGGCGGGCAACGCAGCCGGCGTCACCTGCGGGAGTCCGCCCATCGTCGCGGGTAGCGAGCCCGTGCCGGCGGTCGGTGCGGCCTGTGCCGGCTGCGGAGCACGGCTGGCCACGGGCACCGGGTCCGACCCGGGACTCGGGCCGTCGGACAGATAGCCGTTGGCCAGCGCACGCGTGAGTTCGGCCTGGTCTTGCGCGGTCAGGTCGCCGTGGTCGACCACGCGTTGAATCTCGGCGACCTTGCCGCGCAGGAAGATCAGGAACTGCCGCTCGCCGGCGGGGGTGTCGAGCGCGTTAACCGGATTGTTGATCGCCTCGATGAGCTGGCGCTGGATGGATTGCAGGCGAGCACGGCCGGCTTCGCTGGTGGCCTGTGCTGTCAGCAGCGCCTCGGCGAGTTGGGCCTCCGCGTCGTTGAGGCCCGAGTAGCGGCGTCGCAATTCGCTGTGGATGTCGGCGACCGCGTCGGCGGCGCGCCCGCTGAGCTGTTCGTCGGTGGTGACGGCAGGCTGCGTCATGCCGGTCTCATACCAGCGTGCAGCCGAAGTCTGTTTCGAGGTCCGGGCGCGGCGCGAACGGCTGCGGCATGCGGGGTGGCGTCGGGCCGCCGTAGAGGTCCTCGGCGTGCCGCAGCGCGGTCAGCACCGCGCTTGCCTGCTGTTGCAACCAGATCTCCACGGTTACCCCCTTCGTCGTCGATGAGCCTAACCCGCAGTTCGGCGGCCATTGAGCGGCAATTGGCGGTCGGACCGGCTCATTGGTAGGACAGCGCCCGCACCAGCCCGGCCAGCTCAACGGCCCGCTGTTGGTGTCGAGCCACCAGGTCCTGTTGACGCCCGACCTGGAAGTGCAGCGCCTTTACGAGCGCCCGCTGGCCGCCTGGGGTTGATCCGGCGGGTGTGGGTCGGTCCGCATGTGCGGCGGCCGCAGCGACGGTCGAACGCGACGTGGCCGCAGCGGTGTTCTCGGCGCTCGCGGCGTCGTGGAGAACACGATGCAGCACCGCATCCACATCGGCGAGCCGCGCCAGGGCAGACGCTCGCGTCTGCGCGAACGCGTGATATCCGGCCACGGCCGAGCCGGACATGTCGGGCGCCGCGCTGCGCCGCAGCGCCTCGGTCGCATCTGTCAGGTGGTTCGGGAAGATCCCGTCGTCGACGGTCGCCGAACCGAACAGCGAGTCCGCCCGGCCCAGCGCCTCGCGTACACGGCGCACGAAATCGTCGACCATCACGGTTCAAGTATCAACGACGCCGCGCCAGTGGCATCCACATTTTCCGCTGTCGAGGCAGCGGTGGCGGCAATCGCGGTGCCGGCCTCGGGCAGCCGTCAGGGTCAGCTGGCCGACGGGGCAAACTCGTCGGCAACCGTCGTACGGGACACCACCGAATCGAGCGCCGACTGCAGCGCCGGCAGGAAGGCCTTCGGCGCCAGGGTGCAGCAGGCATGTCCGGCGTCGACGGTCACGGTGTGTGCCCCGGGTATCTGGTCGGCCAACCAGTGCTGGTGACGTGGCGAGATGAAACGGTCGCGCAGCGGAATCACCACTGACGTCGGCACGTCGATCTCGGAGACCCACGACCGGGAGTCGAAGCGCAGAAGCTCGGCGATCGCCCGCAGCATCGCACCGGAACTGGTCGCCCTGAACTGCCCCAGCGCCCATCGGTAGGTACTGGACGGCCGGTTGTCCAATGATGGCGCGCCTGCCAGCGCCGGCTGTGGGCTGAGCGCGTCCAGGATCGCAGCGAAAATGCCGGTCGCCAATCGCTCGTAGATGGCCGCACCGCCGAGATTTGCGGCTGCCGCGCACAGCACGAGGCCTGCGGTTCGCTGCGGCTGGCGGTGCCAAACTAGCTGCGCGACAAGCGAACCCATCGAGAATCCCACCGGGATGAAGCTCTCGATGCCCAGTTCGTCAGCCAGAGCGACGACGTCGTCAGCGCACTCTTCGAGCAGAAATCGCGGCGAGGTGATGCCCGACCCGTGCCAGCGCTGGTCGAAGACGACCACCCGACCGCACTCACGCAACGCCTGCAGCGACGGGTACCAGGTCAGCAGACCGGTGCACGCCACCGAGTGCAGCAGCATGAACGTGGGACCGCCGGCACCAGGTCCGGAGTCGATCACGTAAGTGCTGCCGCGGCCGGGCAGTTGGACCATGCGGCCGTTCGGAAGACGACCAACCGGTACCACCTCGGGAAGCTTCAGCAGCCCGAGTGGCAGTTGACGTCCAAAAAGCGTGCGAGCAGATTCGACCGCGTCATTAAAGCACAGCGCAACGGTGGCCCTTGGTCAGATGACCGTGTCGTTTGATATCCCCTGCAACTCGGCCAGAAACGCGCGGATCAGGGCGGCGTCGCGGTCGGTCGCCGGTTGCCCGGCCTCGACTGCCTCGATGAGCTGAGCTGACAGCCCGAGCGCGTTGCCGGCTTCCGCGGCCGACAGGTTGGCTCGGCGCCGAGCCGCGAAAAGCCGCTGGCCGAGCCTAGCGTTGGGTGCAGTCGCGGCCCGAAGCATCAACTCCTGGTGGCGATTCCGCACTTGGCTGAGTGCCATCACGACGGCAGGCATGCCGCGACTCTGCCGGGCCGCCCGCGCAACGACCGCCTCGAGCTGGCGCAGGTCGGCGAGAATCACCGCTGCCCGATGTACGAAATCCGCTTCGGATGGATCGGGCAACGACTCGATGGCCGCGGCGAACGTCTTCATCGCGACGTCGACCGCTCCGACGATGAGTGGAGCCTGCTCGGCACCGGCGTCCGGCCCGGGCCGCTCACCAGGCACAGTGCCGCCATTACGGATGTCTGCAATCGTGCCTGGCGGCCACTGCAATACCTCTTCGAGCCTTGCCCGAGTGCGTTCGCGTGGCCAACTGCGGCCCTTCTCGAATGCGATCAGCGCGCCGGCGTTCATGATCCTGTACTTCGCCAGCGTGCGTTGAGTGATATCGAGTTCACGGCGCCGCGCAGCGACGGCAGCACCGGCGCGGGCAAGCCCGCTGTCGACTATCTCGTCGTCGTCCTCGTCGGAAGGCCCGGCATCGGCACTGGCGAACCCGAAGGTGACCGGGGTGCCGTCAGGACCCCCGATGCGAATCGTCAGCCCGTCGTGGATGTCGACGACGGTGCGGCGGACGCCGTCGACGAACATCCCCGTGCGGGTTTCCGCATCGACGGCACGCCACGTGGCCCGGTCGACTTCCAAGCGGAGGTGCGCGAGAGAGACCCGCGGGTCAGTCAGTGGAACGTCGACGTCGGTCCCGCGTCCGATGGTGGCCGGAGCCCGCTCCGGGGTGAACCGATGCACCGTTCCCGCGCACTCGACGATCAGCGCGGGGGCCGTCGCGGGGGCGTTCATCGACGATCACTTTAACGCCGGACTCGCCTCTGATCGATCCGGCTTACCGTATCGACGCTATGGTTCCGCGACCCGGATCACCCGCAAGACGGGTGCTGGCCGCACCTCTCGTCGTATAAACGTTGCAGTGCTACAGATTAGCTGCTACGGTTCTGCCTCATGTCCAACAAAGGGTGGGAGTTGCGATGACCGTGCTGATGGACAGGATCCCGACGGAGTTTCCGGTTGGCGCCTGCACCCGCGATCCCGACCGGTGGCTAACCGCCACAGACGAGGCAACCAAGGCGGTCTGCAGGGCATGTCCACGGCGTTGGCTGTGTGCAAAAGAAGCGTGCGAGATCCCCGCGGCGCAAGGGATGTGGGCCGGCGTGGTCGTCCCGGAGGCCGGCCGCGGACGCATGTTCGCGCTCAAGCAGCTGCGCTCACTGGCCGAACACGGCGGGTACGCCGTTCACTAGCACGGGCCGGTCGCGAGAGGGTCCGCTGGCGTCGGCCTTTGCGAGGGGTAGGCCGCGGCTAGGTGCCCAGCAAATGTTAAGAATTGGCTTAACCCGCCTATTACTGTGCTATAGCGATTTGCCCTACCGCGCCAGCAAACCTTGGTGCAGTATCACGTCAGGCGCGAGCCGCTCCGGCGTGGCGTGAATTGACAAGCGGCACAGCCTATTCGGGTCAGGCCCGCGACCGCTTGGGGGAGCATCGCTGAAGGGCGGCGATGGGCGGTTAGGGAGTACTAAGTTGGCATGTCAGGCGCCTTTTGTCATATCGTTTTCATCACTTGTCGTGTCCGGGACAAGTGCGCCGTTCAGCGTGGTGCGGCTGCGTTCCCCTCGCGGGGTTCGGCCCCTCTTTCCGGCCGGGGTGATTCGGCACAGAATTGACAAGGTCGAGGGTGCGACCCCGCACCGGGAGTGCACCGTCGGCAACTGACAGAGACTTTCGCGAAGGCCTGCGGAAAGGGTTAGGTGGGAATGGCGCCCAGACGTGTCGGGCTCTACAACCCCGCGTACGAACACGACGCCTGCGGCGTGGCCATGGTCGTCGACATGCACGGCCGGCGTAGCCGCGACATCGTCGACAAGGCGATCACTGCGCTGCTGAATCTCGAGCATCGCGGCGCCCAGGGCGCCGAACCGCACACCGGTGACGGCGCCGGGATCCTGATCCAGGTTCCCGACGAGTTCCTCCGCGCAGTTGTCGAGTTCGATCTGCCCGAGAGCGGCAGCTATGCGACCGGGATCGCATTTTTGCCGCAGTCGTCCAAGGAGGCCGCCGAAGCGTGCGCGGCGGTGGAGAAGATCATCGAGTCCGAGGGACTCGAGGTGCTCGGCTGGCGCGACATCCCCACCGACGAGTCGTCGCTGGGCGCATTGGCCCGCGATGCGATGCCCACCTTCCGCCAGGTGTTCATCGCCGGCGCGTCGGGCATGGAGCTGGAGCGCCGCGTCTACGTCATCCGCAAACGCGCAGAGCACGAGCTCGGCACCAAGGGCCCGGGCCAAGACGGTCCGGGCCGCGAAACAGTCTATTTCCCAAGTCTTTCCGGGCAGACCTTGGTGTACAAAGGCATGCTCACCACGCCGCAGCTCAAGGCGTTTTATCTCGATTTGCAAGACGACCGACTCACCAGCGCACTGGGGATCGTGCACTCGCGGTTCTCGACGAACACTTTCCCGTCATGGCCGCTGGCGCACCCGTTCCGGCGGATCGCGCACAACGGCGAGATCAACACCGTCACCGGCAACGAGAATTGGATGCGCGCCCGTGAGGCGCTGATCAGCACCGACATCTTCGGGCCAGATGTCGAGAAGCTCTTCCCGATCTGCACGCCTGGCGCTTCGGACACCGCCCGCTTCGACGAGGTACTCGAACTGCTGCACCTCGGTGGGCGCAGCCTCGCGCACGCGGTGCTGATGATGATCCCCGAAGCGTGGGAACGGCACGAGTCGATGGATGCGGCGCGGCGGGCGTTCTACGAGTACCACGCATCGCTGATGGAACCGTGGGACGGCCCGGCGTCGATGACGTTCACCGACGGCACCATCGTGGGCGCGGTACTCGACCGCAACGGTCTTCGGCCGTCACGGATCTGGGTGACCAGCGATGGCCTGGTGGTGATGGCATCGGAGGCCGGTGTGCTCGACCTGGATCCGTCGACGGTGGTTAGGCGGATGCGGCTGCAGCCCGGGCGGATGTTCCTCGTCGACACCGCGCAGGGGCGCATCGTCTCCGACGAGGAGATCAAGGCGGAGCTGGCCGTCGAGCACCCGTATCAGGAGTGGCTGGACAACGGGCTGATCGCGCTCGAGGAGCTGCCGCAGGGCCCGTACGTTCGGATGCCGCATCACCGGATTGTCCTGCGCCAGTTGATGTTCGGCTACACTTATGAGGAGCTGAACCTCCTTGTCGCGCCGATGGTGCGCACCGGTGTCGAACCGATCGGCTCGATGGGCACCGACACGCCCGTCGCTGTGTTGTCGCAGCGGGCCCGGATGCTCTACGACTACTTCCAGCAATTGTTCGCCCAAGTCACCAACCCGCCGCTGGATGCGATCCGCGAGGAAGTGGTCACCAGTCTGCAGGGCGTGATCGGTCCGGAGGGCGACCTGCTGTCGCCGGACGAGAACTCTTGCCGCCAAATCGTTTTGCAGCAACCGATTCTGCGGAACCACGAGCTGGCGAAGCTGGTCAACTTGGATCCCGGGGAAGAGATCAACGGCCGCCGGCACGGCATGTCCACCAAAATGATCCGCTGCCTGTATCCGGTGGCCAAGGGGGGTGCCGGAATGAGCGCTGCGCTCGACGACGTGCGCGCCCAGGCGTCGGCGGCGATCGCCGATGGGGCTCGCATCATCGTGCTGTCCGACCGCGAGTCCGACGAGAAGCTGGCACCGATCCCGTCGCTGCTGTCTGTGGCCGCGGTGCACCACCATCTCGTGCGGGAACGGTCCCGCACGCTCGTCGGGCTCGTCGTCGAGTCGGGTGACGCGCGCGAGGTGCACCATATGGCCGCACTGATTGGCTTCGGCGCCGCGGCGATCAACCCGTACATGGCGTTCGAGTCGATCGAGGACATGCTCGACCGCAAGGTGCTGGTCGGGATGGACCGGGAGAAGGCGCTCGCCAACTACGTCAAGGCCGCGGGCAAGGGCGTGCTGAAAGTCATGTCCAAGATGGGCATCTCGACGCTTGCGTCCTACACCGGCGCACAGCTGTTCCAGGCCGTCGGCATCTCGCAGGCGGTGCTCGACGAGTACTTCGCAGGTCTGACCTGTCCGACCGGCGGCATCGAACTCGACGACATCGCCGACGACGTTGCTTCCCGGCACGCGTTGGCGTTTCTGCCGCGGCCACAGGAGCGGGCACATCGCGAACTCGAGGTGGGCGGGGAGTATCAGTGGCGCCGCGAAGGCGAATACCACCTGTTCAACCCGGATACGGTGTTCAAGCTGCAACACTCCACCCGCACCGGGCAGTACAAGATCTTCAAGGAGTACACGAAGCTGGTGGACGACCAGTCCGAGCGGATGGCGTCGCTGCGTGGCCTGCTGCGGTTCCGTCAGGGGGTGCGCCCGCCGGTGCCGATCGAGGAGGTCGAGCCGGCCAGTGAGATCGTCAAGCGGTTCTCGACGGGGGCCATGAGCTATGGCTCGATCTCTGCCGAGGCACACGAGACGCTGGCGATTGCGATGAACCGCCTTGGCGGCCGGTCGAATTGCGGAGAGGGCGGTGAGGACGTCCGGCGCTTCGAGCGCGACCAGAACGGCGACTGGCGGCGCAGCGCGATCAAGCAGGTGGCGTCGGGGCGGTTCGGCGTGACGTCGCACTATCTGACCAACTGTAGCGACCTTCAGATCAAGATGGCCCAGGGCGCGAAACCCGGTGAGGGCGGCCAGCTTCCGGGCGCAAAGGTGTACCCGTGGATTGCCGACGTGCGGCACTCGACCCCCGGTGTCGGGTTGATCTCACCGCCGCCGCACCATGACATCTACTCGATCGAGGACCTCAAGCAACTGATCCACGACCTGAAGAACTCCAACCCGGCTGCCCGTGTGCATGTGAAGCTGGTCTCCGAGGTGGGCGTCGGCACGGTCGCCGCGGGCGTTTCCAAGGCGCACGCCGACGTGGTGCTGATCTCCGGGCACGACGGCGGCACCGGGGCCACGCCGCTGACGTCGATGAAGCACGCCGGTGCCCCGTGGGAACTCGGCCTGGCCGAGACACAGCAGACGTTGCTGCTCAACGGGTTACGCGACCGCATCGTCGTACAGGTCGACGGCCAGCTCAAGACGGGCCGCGACGTGGTGATCGCGAGCCTGCTCGGCGCCGAGGAGTACGGCTTCGCGACGGCACCGCTGGTGGTGTCTGGCTGCATCATGATGCGGGTATGCCACCTCGACACCTGCCCGGTCGGTGTCGCAACCCAGAACCCGGAGCTGCGCAAGCGCTACAACGGCAAGCCCGAGTTCGTCGAGAACTTCTTCATGTTCATTGCCGAGGAAGTGCGGGAGTACCTGGCGCAGTTAGGATTCCGCACGATCAACGAGGCCGTCGGGCAGGTCGGCGCGCTGGACACGACGGTGGCCGCCGAACACTGGAAGGCCCGCAAGCTGGATTTGTCGCCAGTGCTGCACGAGCCGGAGTCGGCGTTTATGAACCAGGACCTCTACTGCAGTTCGCGTCAAGACCACGGTCTGGACAAGGCGCTCGATCAGCAGCTGATGGTGATGAGCCGGGAAGCGCTGGACCAACAGAAACCCGTCAAGTTCTCGACCACGATCTCCAACGTCAACCGCACGGTGGGCACGATGCTCGGCCATGAGCTGACGAAAGCGTATGGTGGGCAAGGACTTCCTGATGACACCATCGACATCACGTTCGACGGATCGGCCGGCAACAGCTTCGGCGCGTTCCTACCGAAAGGCATCACACTACGGGTGAACGGCGACGCGAACGACTACGTCGGCAAGGGCTTGTCCGGCGGCCGGATCGTCGTGCGGCCGGCACTCAACGCACCGAACGACTACGTCGCCGAGGACAACATCATCGCCGGCAACGTGATCCTGTTCGGTGCCACCGGGGGTGAGGCGTTCCTGCGCGGTCAGGTGGGCGAGCGGTTCGCGGTTCGAAACTCCGGCGCGCATGCGGTGGTGGAGGGCGTCGGCGACCACGGCTGCGAGTACATGACCGGAGGCAAGGTGGTCATCCTCGGGCCCGCCGGGCGCAACTTCGCGGCCGGCATGTCCGGTGGCGTGGCCTATGTGTACGACCCGAACCGGGTGCTGCCCGACCACCTCAACTCGGAGATGGTCGAACTCGAAAAGCTCGACGATGGCGACTTCGACTGGCTGTATCAGGTACTGACCAAACACGTTGACGCCACCGATTCGGCACCGGGCAGGCGGGTCTTGTCGCACTGGGGAGCCGAGCGCCAGCGGTTCGTGAAAGTGATGCCGCGCGATTACAAACGAGTGCTGGAGGCGATCGCGGAAGCCGAGCAGAATGGCACCGACGTTGACCAGGCGATCATGGCGGCGGCGCATGGCTGACCCAGCCGGCTTTCTCAAACACCGGCAGCGTGAGCTACCCACGCGGCGGCCCATCCCGCTGCGCCTCCGCGACTGGAAAGAGGTCTACGAGGACTTCGACCATTCCACGCTGCGGGAGCAGGCCTCGCGTTGCATGGATTGTGGAATCCCGTTCTGCCACAACGGCTGTCCGCTAGGCAACCTGATCCCCGAGTGGAACGACCTGGTGCGCACCGATCGCTGGCGCGACGCGATCGACCGGTTGCACGCCACCAATAACTTTCCCGAATTCACCGGTCGGCTGTGTCCGGCGCCATGCGAGGCGTCTTGTGTGCTGGGCATTAACCAGGACCCGGTGACCATCAAGCAGGTCGAGGTCGAGATCATCGACAACGCATTCGAGCAGGGCTGGGTGCAGCCGGTGCCGCCGCAAGTGCTGACGGGTAAGGCCGTCGCGGTGGTGGGTTCCGGCCCGGCCGGGCTGGCAGCGGCGCAGCAGCTGACCCGCGCCGGTCATTCGGTGACGGTGTTCGAGCGCGACGACCGCATAGGTGGCCTGCTGCGCTACGGCATCCCGGAATTCAAGATGGAAAAGCGTCATCTCGAGCGGCGGCTCGCGCAGATGGAGGCCGAGGGCACCGTGTTCAAGGCCGGGGTGAACGTCGGCATTGACATCACTTCGGATGACTTGCGTTTCGACTTCGACGCGGTGGTGCTGGCCGGCGGCGCGACCGCATGGCGTGATCTGCCGATCCCGGGCCGCGACCTGGACGGCATCCATCAGGCGATGGAGTTCCTGCCGTGGGCAAATCGGGTGCAGGAGGGTGACGACGTCCTGGGTCCCGACGGCGAGCCGCCGATCACTGCCAACGGCAAGAAGGTGATCATCATCGGCGGCGGCGACACCGGTGCCGACTGCCTGGGCACCGTGCACCGGCACGGCGCCACCGAGGTGCACCAGTTCGAGATCATGCCGCGGCCGCCGGACAGCCGCGCGGACTCGACGCCGTGGCCCACGTACCCGCTGATGTACCGGGTCTCGGCCGCGCACGAAGAAGGCGGCGAGCGGGTGTTCTCGGTCAACACAGAGGAGTTCGTCGGCCGCGACGGCCGCGTGATCGGGCTGCGCGCGCACGAGGTGCGGATGGATAACGGCACATTCGTCAAGGTCGACGGCACCGACTTCGAGGTGGAGGCCGACCTGGTGCTGCTGGCGATGGGGTTCGCCGGGCCTGAGCGCGAAGGCCTGTTGACCGAGCTCGGCGTCGAGATCACCGACCGTGGCAACGTCGCCCGCGACGACGTGTTCGCAACGAATGTGCCGGGCGTATTCGTCGCCGGAGACATGGGCCGAGGACAGTCGCTGATCGTCTGGGCCATCGCCGAAGGCCGCGCTGCTGCCGCGGGGGTGGACAATTACCTGATGGGCGTGACGGCGCTGCCGGCACCGATCAGGCCGACTGCTTCGCCCCAGCGTTGACGCGATTTCGGAGCGCAAACATACGCTGAGCGTCGTTTTGCGCGCCGAAATCGCAAAACTCTCGACACGCGATTGAGAGTTTTTGGCGCGCCTCCCAAAGTTTGCCGTAAATCGGGTGTTCAATATTTAGACATCGGTGGTGGGGTGTAGCCTTACCGCAGCGAAAGTATTTGAAGCTGGTTCACCGCAGGAGTGGTTGTCGTGCACCTCAACCCGATACCCCGTACTCGAGTAGGTCGAATTGCCTGGTCATGGTTTCGGCACCCCATGAAGAGCCGCGAGTTCCCAGCCAAGCTGGAACGCTTGGCCACCGCGGACGAGCTCCTGCGATACGGCTTCTGATTAGCTCGCTGTGTAACCAGTCGATGCCGCCAGGCCACAGCCAGACTTTGCTGTTGTTATCGACCCGTGATGTCGGAAGCTAACCCCGAGTCTCTGATGGCATTCGCGAGGGGTGCTAAAACCGCAGGGTCGTAGGGCTGAGGCAGGTAGACGATGGCAAGGTCGAGCCCTTCTTCGCCCAGCGCCGCGGCCTCGGCCACCGTCTTGGCGTAGTCACGATCGTCGCCGAGGCGCACGTGAGCAGACAGCATGATCTCCTTCGGATCGCGCCCGATGTCCGCACAGTGCGAGGACAGCACGTCGCGCTTGCGGGCGAACTCCTGCGGCGGCCCGCCGACGAAGTTCCAGTGCTGGGCGTAGCGTGCGGTGATGCGCAACGTGCGCTTCTCGCCGCTACCGCCGATGCAGATGGGTGGATGCGGCCGCTGCGGACCCTTTGGCTCATTGCGTGCGGCTTTCAGCTGGTAGTACCTGCCGTCGAAGTCGGTGGTTTGTTGTGACAGCAACCCGATCAGCACCTGACAGGCTTCCTCGAAGCGGTCGAATCGTTCCTTGATCGTGCCCAGTTCGATGCCGTATGCGCCGGACTCCTCTTCGTTCCAGCCGGCACCGATGCCAAGCTCGAGCCTGCCGTTCGAGATGATGTCCAACGCCGAGGCCATGTTGGCCAGCACCGCCGGATGCCGGTAATGGACGCCGGTGACGAGCGCACCGAGGCGGAGTCGCTCGGTGGCCTGTGCCAGCGCGGTCAACGTGATCCAGCCCTCCAGGCATGGGCCGGCAGAGTCGGAGAAAATCGGATAGAAGTGGTCGAACGTCCAGCCCGATTCGTAGACATCGATGTCGTCGGCTTCCCGCCAGACGGCCAGCATGTCGGACCAGGTGGTGTTCTGCGGTGAGGTTTTAAACGCGAATCGCACCAAGTCGAGAGTAGTCGCCGTCCGAGCATCGAGACTGCGGCAGCGTGTGAAAGTGCGAGGGGCCACCGCGTGGAATGCAATTCAGCGACGGTGGGCAGACTGGAATCATGGATCCGGTTGCCGCGCTGCGCGAAATCGCGTACTACAAGGACCGAGCGCGTGAGGAGTCGCGCCGCGTGATGGCCTACCGCCGCGCCGCAGACGTCATCGAGGCGCTCGACGATGTAGAACGCGACCGGCTGGGGCAAATTAACGGCTGGCAGAGCCTGTCCGGGGTGGGCCCGAAAACGGCTAAGGTGATCGCCGAGGCGTGGTCAGGCCGGGTCCCCGAACTCCTCGTCGAATTGCGTTCGGGTGCACCGGATTTGGGCGGCGGTGAGATCCGCACCGCCCTGCGCGGCGATCTGCATCTCCATTCGAATTGGTCAGACGGCTCCGCGCCGATCGAGGAGATGATGCAGGCGGCCAAGGCGCTGGGACACGAGTACTGTGCGCTGACCGACCACTCCCCGCGACTGAAGATCGCGAACGGGCTGTCCCCCGAGCGGCTGCGGGCGCAGCTCGATGTGATCGAGGAGTTGCAAGACAAGCTCGCGCCGATGCGCATCCTGACCGGGATCGAGGTGGACATCCTCGAGGACGGCTCACTCGATCAGGAGGCGGACCTGCTCGATCGGCTGGACATCGTAGTGGCCAGCGTGCACTCCAAACTGTCGATGGACGCCGCATCGATGACGCGTCGAATGGTGTGCGCGGTGTCGAACCCGCATGCTGACGTGCTGGGGCACTGCACCGGACGGCTGGTCGACGGCAACCGCGGTCTGCGCCCGGAATCGAAGTTCGACGCCGAGAAGGTATTCACTGCCTGTCGAGACCACGGCACCGCGGTCGAGATCAACTCGAGGCCCGAACGCCGCGACCCGCCACGCCGGCTGCTGGATCTGGCGATGCAGATCGGCTGCCTGTTCGCGATCGACACAGATGCGCACGCCCCGGGCCAGCTGGAGTTCCTCGCCTACGGTGCGCAGCGGGCGGTGGATGCCGGTGTGCCAGCGGAGAGGATCGTCAACACCTGGGCCGCCGATCAGCTGCTGGCATGGAGCCGCGTCTGAACGTCCTTTGGATACAGCACGGCTTCGAATCGCTCGGCGAGTTCCCGGTCTGCCTGCCGGATCGCGCGCGCCAGCACCCGGGCACCGATGAAGCAGGACAAGACGGACGCCGCGCGCTCGAGATCGCCGTGCCGCTCGACCAGCACGTCGAGGAACTCGCTGATCCCTTTGGCATATACGGCGCCGAGCTCTGCGCTGCCTTTCGACGCCTCACTCAACATTGCGGCCGACAGGCATGCGCCGAACTCGTCGCGCGTCCGGTCCAGCGGCCGGTTTCCTTCGCGCAGAAAGGTGACCGATTGTGCAAACGATGTTCTGGCCGCCTCGTTCACCAGATCGTCCTTCGACGCGAAGTGGTTATAGAAGCCCCCGTGAGTGAAACCGGCGTCGGCCATCACCTCAGCAACGCCGACACCGTCAACTCCCCGTTCTGCGAAGAGCCGGATCGCGCTGTCGATGATGCTTTGTCGATTAAGTTCCGCCTGCTTCCTGGTGACGCGCATCAATAACTTCCTCCCGTGATCACGGCTACGGTTACCCGGCAGACAATCGAGTCATGCTTCCGTGCTGAACTCAATCCGGCAGATGCGGCATTTCGAACCCCGGACCGCTGCACAGTAGACCGCCTGGCACATTAGGACCGCTCGGCTGACTGCACCGGTGCCGTACCGCTGGCGCACCTGATCGATTGCGATGTCATGTTCGCACCACGCGGTGACACGCTCAATGTGTTGCGCCGTAGATGCTGGTCAGCCAGATATGAGTCAAGGTGTCGACGACCCGTTCGTCAGGCACCGCCGGAGCTTCGGCGTTGAACGCGGCCTGCATCACCCGCTCGTTCATCAGGTTGAGCGACGTGGAGAGATCTTCGGCCGGGATCGTCTCGGGTGCGGCGCCACGCTTGCGTTCCGCGTTGATCAGCGCCGCGGTGTTGTCGACGCACTTCTGCATGAACGGCGACCACAGCGCGCGGACGGCACTGCTGGTCGCCAGCATCGGCGCTCCCGCACGGGAAACAGCGCGGTGGGCACTAAATGCGTCGAAGAAGGCGCTGATCGCCACTCGCCATCCTTGTGCGGGGTCCTCGGGCAGCCGTTCGGCGACCCCGTCGAGGGCCGCATCGGCCTCTTCGATCACCCTGTCCAGCAGGGTCAGCAGGACGGCGACTTTGGAAGGGAAATAGAAGTAGAACGTCGGCCGGGAGATCCCGGCACCCTTGGCGAGATCGTCCACCGAGATCTCGGCCAGCTGGCGGTCTTCCAGCAGCCGCTCGGCGGTCCTCAGAATTGCCAGCTCACGGTCATCGCCCGATGGCCGCGAAGACCGGCGTCCCCGAGACGGCGCAGAAGCGGTCACGTCGGTTACTTTACCGTATGTCGAACTTATCGACGCAGCGTTGACCCAATCAACATGATGTTGATACCGTCGGTAGCATGATCGAACATCTCGATGTCGTGGTCGTCGGCGCCGGCATCTCCGGCATCAGCGCCGCCTGGCACCTGCACGATAGGTGCCCCACCAAGAGGTACGCGATCCTGGAATCGCGGGCGAATCTGGGCGGCACCTGGGACCTGTTCAAATACCCCGGCATCAGGTCCGACTCGGACATGTTCACGCTCGGGTTCCGGTTCAAGCCGTGGACGTCGCATAAGGTGATCGCCGGCGGGGCGTCGATCATGGCGTACCTAAAGGAGACGGTGGCCGAATCGGGGATCGACAAGCACATCCGCTACGGACACAAGGTGATGGCAGCGAACTGGTCCGACGCCGACAACCACTGGTCGTTGCGGGTGGACCGGGACGGCGAAGAACACGAGATCACCTGCTCGTTCCTGTTCGCGTGCAGTGGCTATTACAACTACGACCAGGGCTATTCGCCTGAGTTCACCGGTTCCGAGGACTTTCGGGGCCCGATTGTTCATCCGCAGCACTGGCCCGAGAACCTAGACTACGAGGGCAAGCGGATCGTCGTGATCGGTAGCGGTGCGACCGCGGTGACTTTGATTCCGGCCCTTGTTGATTCGGGCGCAGGCCATGTGACGATGTTGCAGCGGTCACCGTCGTACATCCTGTCGCTGCCCGACACGGATCCGTTCGCCGCCCGCACGATAAAGCTACTGCCGTCCAAGCTCGCCCATGTGGTGAACCGATGGGAGTGGATTCTGATTCAGTTGGCTCAGTACCGGCTCAGTCGGCGATTCCCCAACTTCATGCGCAAGCAACTCATGACGATGGCGAGGCGGCGCCTGCCCGAGGGTTACGACATCGACAAGCACTTTGGTCCGCGTTACAAGCCATGGGATCAGCGACTCTGCTTCGTGCCCAAAGGAGATCTGTTCCGCACGATCCGGCACGGGCAGGCGGACGTCGTCACCGACACCATCGACCGTTTTACCGAAACGGGTATCCGGCTCGACTCTGGTGAGGAACTCGACGCCGACATCATCGTGACCGCAACGGGTTTGAACGTGCAGCTATTCGGCGGTGCCTCGGTCCTGCGCAACGGCGTCCCGGTCAACCCCAATGACCTGATGGCCTACAAGGGCATGTTGCTCACTGGGCTGCCGAACATGGCCTTCACGATCGGCTACACCAACGCGTCGTGGACCCTGAAGGCCGACCTGGTGTCTGAATTCGTTTGCCGGATCCTCAATTACATGGACGCGAAAGGGTACGACACGGTGGTACCGCAGCATCCCGGGGACTCGGTCGAGGAGCGCCCGCTGATGGACTTCACCCCGGGCTACATTCTGCGGGCGCTCGACCGGCTGCCGAAGGCAGGCGCAAAAGTGCCGTGGCGGCTCAAGCAGAACTACTTGCTCGACATCGGCCTCATCCGGCGCGGGAGAGTCGACGACTCGGTGTTGCAGTTCTCCCGCCACACCGCTACCGATGGGCGTTCGCGGGAAGAGGGAACGTCCACTGTCAGCGCTGCGTCTGCTTTATCTGGTCGTCCCGACGAGATGGCGTGACGACCACGATGCCGTCGTCGTCGCTGTAGGCGAATTCACCTGGCACAAAGGTGATTCCACCGAACTCGACCTCAACATCGCGTTCACCGGCGCCGGTCTTGCTACTCTTGCGCGGGTTGGTGCCCAGTGCCTTGATGCCGATGTCGATCTGGCGCAGCGCGGCCGCGTCGCGAACTGCGCCGTTGACAATGATTCCGGCCCAGCCGTTGCTCTGACCGAGACCGGCGATCACGTCGCCCACAAGGGCACTGTGCAGCGAAGCGGCGCCATCGACCACCAGCACACCGCCGTCGCCCGGCTCGGACAGCGCCGACTTCAGCAGCGCATTGTCTTCGAAGCAGCGCACGGTGTGGATCGTGCCCGCGAACATCGATCGGTGCCCGAACTGGCGGAACTGGGTGTCACAGCTGCGGACGTCGGCTCCGATCTCGTCGACAAGGTCAGCAGTGGCACGGGGTTCTGCCGAATCAATCACCTCAGCCGTCAGAGCGCAGCCGCCGGATCAACAGGATGGCCAACAGCGCCATGACCAGCGCTACTGCGATCGGCACCTGGGCGCCGCGGCCGGGCACGCGGGTGGTCGCGGTGGCGAGGCTATCTCCGGCCGTCTCGACGGCGTGACGTGCGTTCGCGGCGGTCTCGTCGGCCGCACCGAACGGGGTTTCGCCGTTGGTGTCGCCGAGTGTTGCCCCGGCGAGCGGTTCGACGGCCAGCGGTGGCGGCTCTTTCTTGGCCACCTTCTTGGCGGCCTTCTTCGGAGTCCCCTCGGGGCCCTTGACGGCCTTCGTCGGCGCTTTCTTGGCCGCCTTCGCGGCTGTCTTTTTGGCCGCTCCGGCGGCGGAAGCCTGCTTCGCAGGCTTGGCCGGGCTGCGCTTGGCGGGAGGCTTCTGAGCCGACGCGGGCGGCTCGGCAGCAGGCGGCGCGAAGTCGCGCGCCTGGTCCGGTCGATCCTGCTCGTCTGCCATGTGCTGCTCCTTCGCAGATTCTCGCAAAGTACCCATCTTGCCAGTGAACGGGGCGAGACCCTATCCAGTGCCGGCACGTACGGCCGCGGACCTCATGTCAGCGCCGTTTGAGCCGACGCAGCGCGAACACCGCGGCAATAGCGATGAGCACGGCGCCCGATGCTGCGAACGGCCACACCGGCATTCCGCCCGTCGACGCCGGAGCGACAGGCGGCCCGGGGCTATCGGTGCCTGCCGTCGTTAACTCGAACCACCACGAGCCCGTCACCGGGTGCCCGTCCGCGGACGTCACTCGGTAGTTGACGGTGTACCTGCCGGCCGGACCGAGTGGCCGAAGCCGGACGCTGATCACGGCGCCGTCGACTCGTGGGTCACCGGCCGACCATACGTGGCTGTCCGGCCCGACCACTGTCATCGCGGCGAACGCTGTTTGCAGCGGCTCGTTGAACGTGGCACTGACTTGGGACGGGCCGCTGGTCAGCTTCGTCCCCTCGACGGGATCGGTGCTGATCCGAGCGGCGTGCGCGAAGGCCACCGGCGCGGAGGCCAACACGACGGCCGTCACCAGCCCGGCCAGCAGGACCGCCGACCTCATGACCGGCGGCGAACCAACACGAGGCCGACGGCGCCCGCGGCCACAACCAGCGCGGCGATCGCAAGCCAGCGGGAGGTGGAGTCACGGTGCGACGCCGGCATGTCGGCGACCAAGGTCAGTGTCGGCGCGGGGTGCTCCGGTTCGCTGCCGTCGGGCAGCGGCGCCTCGTCCCATCGCACGACCGTGCCGTCCGAATACGTCTGCGTCGCAGCGAAACTCACGGTGGGGGTATCAGGAAGTTTCAACGACACCCGAAACAGTGCGAACTGGTCTGGGGGTATGGCGCCGCCTGGCGCCGCGGTCCACGTGATGGCGCGCACGGTTCCCGCCGGGACATCGCGGTCCAGCTTGACTGTCCAACCCGGCACCTGCTCTACCATCGCCGAGATGTTCGCCGGCATGATGATATTCAATCCCGTTGTCGAAGAGCCGTTTTCGGACTCATTGGGCACTTCAAAAGTGAGCAGTGCCCACTGGCCGCGGATGCTGTGGTCAGCTTCGACATGCACATGGGCAGATGCAGGCACAGTGCCGGCCAGCAGCCCGAGGGCGATGACTGTGGACAGGATCAGCGCGCGCAGCAGCATGGGGGAACGACGGTTGTCGGGTGCGGGTTGGGCATACGGGTCAGCGCAGCCCCAGCCGGGCCAGGAGATCGGCGTCGATGCCGTCGAGTTCTGTGGAAATTGCCGCATGGGCGGCACGGCGCCGAGTGGGCGGCATGTTC
Organism: uncultured Actinomycetota bacterium; assembly: GCA_963801365.1. GTDB lineage: Bacteria > Actinomycetota > Actinomycetes > Mycobacteriales > Mycobacteriaceae > Mycobacterium. The sequence continues at coordinate 139,637 of CAWDEZ010000006.1, forward strand.
TCTGCCGCGGTGACGGCGGTGGACAGGTCTTTAAGCCGGTCTGTGATAACGCCTACGAACTGCTGGGTTTCGGCATTCTTCGGGTTCTTGTCCGCGACCTTCCGTACCGATTGCTCGGCGCGCGCGATGCGGGCCGACAGCCGACCTCCGTGACCGGAGAACTGGCCGAGTTCGGTCAGCGGCACTCCGAGCCGGTCGGCCCGCCGTTCGTCGAACCAGCCCCGGGCACTGACCGCGATCCGGTACGCGACCGGAACCACGATGGGCGCGAGCAATCGCGTGACCGTCAATGTCCGGCGAATCCGCGTCGGCGAGAACAACACGCCCTCACGGGCCGCCTTCAAATTGGTTTCGGCCACTTTCAATGCGGCCTGGTCGCTGTCGCGCTGCGCTTTGATCTTGGCGCGCAGCGCCCTGTCGCTAGCGCGCTCGGCGGATTTGATGCGCCGCTTTTCGTTCCGGGCGGCGTACTTGGCGTCCAGCTTGGCTCGCCGCTTCAGGGCGCGAGCCTCGGCGCGTCGGGTTGCTCGGCTCTTGCGCTTGGACAGGCCCATCCCGGCTCGCCTCCCGGTTGTGTCGTCGACTGATCGCGATTGGTGGGTCAACACTAGCGCCGGCAGCAAACGCTGCCTTTGTGGTGTCGCCCGGGGTTCGCCCGATTTTTCCCGAACGGATTATTTCCTGGTGGTATGAATGTGCGATAATAGGGTCTACTCCGAGGTGCCCGCGTGCACCTATCGTTGGGGGTGGAGTGAGGACAATCGTGGAGCGGTCGTTGATTCGCTACGCAGCTGTCGCCTGTGTGGCCGCGGCTGGTATCTCCATGGGCGGCGCCGGCGCGGTCGCGGTCGCCGATCCCGGATCCGACGGAACTGGCAGCTCGTCCGCCGGCGACACGACCTCCGGCGGCGACTCGACCTCCGGCGGCGACTCGACCTCCGGCGGCGACTCGACCAGTGTGAGCACCGATACCGACACTGATCAGAGCAACGCTACCGTCGCGAACTCCCGCGGCTTCGACCTGTCGCGACGCCCGATAGCCCGCCTGATCATCGCTGCGCGAGCCAACAATGTGCCCAGGGTCGGCCCTATTTCTCCGCCGGAGATGTTCCTGCCGCATAGGCTTTTGCCGACCTCGTCGTCGGCGGACGATCCGCGCCCGGTGTCGAGCTTCGACATCCCGGCCTGGATTCCCGTCCGGCTGCCGGCGGCCGATTCAGTCGGGCAGAACCCCCGCGGGTGGCGACTCGGTGATCTCACGGATGCGCCCGACGGCTCTGCGCTGGTTGTCGTGTCACCGCAAAGACAACAAAGGCAACCTGTGACTTCGCCGGAGCCCACGGCCACGCCGCCGACGATCTCACTACTTTCTTTGGTGCCACCTGGAGTGCCGACGGGTCCGCCGATCACCATCGAAAATCCGCTGCGTGAATTGGTGCCGCTGGATTTGAGTCAGCCGCTTGTGCCTCAACTGCTTCCCGCCCCGCTGGCTGTAGTGGTGCTGGCCGTCAAGGAACTGATTCCGCTGACGGGCATCGTGATCACACCGGTGATGAATTTCGTTGTTCCGCCGGTCCTGGCGGACGTGATGATGCACACCTTGCTGGCCGACATCGTTGTGCCGTCGTTCCCGCAGACGGTGACGTCCCCCGCCAAGCCGGCTTCAACAGTAGGATCTCGGCTGTCGAAGGAAGCTCCGCTCGTATTGCCCGACAGCACCCCGCCGCCGGCTGACATTGCTCCCATGGGGATGGACGTGTCGCAGGCGCCGCAGTCCACATTCGCCGGCGTCAATCCGCCGCAGCAGCCGTACCAGGCTCCACCCGCCGACGTTTCCCTGGTCAGCGAACCCATAGCCTTCCGGGCCGGTTACAGCGAATACCTTCGCAACGCGGGCATCGCTCAGATCACCGCGATCGCTGTCCCGGGCGCTGTGGCCATTCTGCTCTTCACCGCTGGTGGCGGTTTCATTGGATACCGTCAGGCCAGGGCCGGCCACGTGATCCGGGCAGAGCGGATCACCCGTTTCCTGCGCTGATCCGACACGGGTGTATGGGGACACCGATGAGGGAAAGGGGGCGGCATGTCTGCCAGTCGACGAGTCGCCCGTGCGGTGGCGGACGTGCTGAACCTGGCGCCGCGCCATGGCGAGGTTTCCATGGTGCGGCTGGTCCAGGCGGTCGCCGGGAATCGGAATCGGCCGATCGAAATCGAGATGGAGGAGCTGCCGCCGGGGGTCTGCGGACAGTGGCGGCAGTACGCCGACCACGACGTCTTCCTGATCCAGCAGGGCCTGCCCGCGTGGGACCGTACGCTCGCTCACGAACTCGGCCACTTAGTGCTCGGACATGAGGGTATCTCCGTGACGGATGCCGCCCGCGAAGGCACGGAGCTGGTCAGTGACGATCTGATCAGCTACATGCTGAACCAGCGGACCGGCTGCATGGGTCCGGCCGGCGAGGACGCCGAGCAGGAAGCCGAGGATTTCGCCGCGCTGCTGGGCTATCGCCTGGGTCGGCTGCGCTCGGATCGGGCATCGATCGTTCAGGTACGCCTCGGCGAGGCGTTCGGGTGATCCTCTGGGTCATCGCCGGACTACTGGGGGTGGCCACAGGTCTACGCGTCGGTTGGGCCCTCGTCAACAAACAGTCGGTGGTCAGCGCTGCGATGATGCTAGCGCTCGGCAGCCTCGGATTCGTCGCGGCTCTGAACTGGCAGCCACTTACCCTGCTGGTCGACACCGTGCTGCACTGGCCGAACATCTCGATCGCGCTGTCTCAAGTAGCGCTTACGCTGTGCGCCGCGGCCAGTTGCGTGATGATCACGTCCGCTGCCGCCGTGACGAAACCCGTCGTGACCCGCTGGCTGGCCGTGGCAAACTATGGAATCGCGACGATCATTGCGACCGTCAGCACGCTGCTATTCCTCGCCGACGGACGCCAGCCGGAGATGGCCCCGCGGGAGTACCTGCAGCGCAATCTCAACGAGCACACGTCGTTGCCGTGGCTGTTGCCGCTGTTGTACATCCTGCTCGCGTTGACTGTCGTGCTGTGGGTCGGGATGCGTTATTCCAATACCAGCCGGCGCGGTCGCGCGTTGTTCGTGTTCAGCGTCGGAATTGGCCTGCTGGTACTGACCAGCGCTTTCTTCCTGCTGCGCGCGTTCGGAAACACCCAATTCGCGAGCATCGGGTCGGCGATCACGCTGCTGGCCTGCGCGATGTTGATCGTGGCGACGGGATCGCTGTTGCCGACGGTCGAGGATTGGTTCGGCGCTCGACTGGAGATACAGACCATCGAGCCTCTGCTGCGTGAGCTTTGTCTGCGCCAGCCTGAGGTGGGGGTGGGCGTCAGACCGCGTGGGCCGTTGGCCTTCCAAGTCGCCGAGCAGATGTCATTGATCTCCGACGGGTTGTTCCTCGAGGCGACTGAGGCGCATGCGGCCGGGCGCACAAGCCAGGCTTCAGTGGCTGAGCCGAACACCCCGGGGGTCGGCCCTCAGGAGCAGGCGCGGGCGGTCGCGGAATGGATCCACGACGGCGAACGAGACGGCGAACGTCCGGGTGCATTCCCCGGGCTCGCCTGGCTGCGGCAGCCCGACGGCTACTCAGACCGAGAATGGATACTCGAGATCGCGCGGCAGTACCGCGACCTCATCGCCAGCAGTACCCGATCACCGGCCGGAGCGAACATCAAGAAGTTCGCAGGACGACGGACTGACGCCCGGTCCGGCTAATTGTCGAGATGCTCCTGTCGGCGCAGTTCGTCGGCACGGGCGACGATTTCCTCCTTGGCCTGCGGAGACAGCCCGACGGTGCGCGCCGCAATGCGCCGCACACCCTCGTCGCGCATCTCGGCGATCCAGCCGAGCTCATGGTCCAACTTCTCGTAGTGCGCGTCGTCGGTGAAGTACGCGGGCTTGATCCGGAAGAAGTTGGCAAGTGCCGCCATGGTGCCAGCGGACGGGTTGGTGCGGTTGCCGGAACGTAGCTGCGACAGGTACGGCGCCGACATCGTGATGCCCTCGGCTTTGAGTGCCGCGATCACTTCCGCCGACGTGTGCGGGCCTCGACCCGGCGGATACACCGTGTCGAACAGCCTGTTCAGCCGGGCCGAGAACGTCTTGCTCATGTAATTACCTCCCTAGGTGGAGTGGAAAAGTCTATGGCCACGGATCATTTGCTGACTATCCTAGCGGTTGTTCTGCAGACTAGGTAGTGCAAACCGAAATAGAATTTGCACGAGCGTCGAAAACGAGAGTGGGAGCTGCCTGGGGACAGCGCCCGCGAGGGTGGTCGTGTCGGAATCTACACCTCTGACGAGCAAATTCGCGAACCAGTCGGGAGACAAGCCGCTACCCATGATCCGGATCGCGGCGACGACGAAATCATTGTTTTCGGAAGCAACCGGCAAGGTCGGTCCGCGTACCGTCCGGTCATTTGCTGCAAAAATCACAGACAATCTAGCCACCTCAGTCACTCTGCGGCTCTGGACGCGTCGCCCTGGCGCGCAGCGGCCCGGCGATCGCCACCGCCACAGCCACGACGCCCACCGATGCCGTGACGACGATCGCCACCCAGCGCCATCCCAATGCCGCGTCGAACAACAACCATAAGCCGAACAACAGGAACAACCGGCTGGCCAGTCCCTGCAGCAGTCGTTCGGGTAATCGCCGGTGCAGGATGGACCCGAGCCCGATCGCCAATCCGTCGGCCAGCACCATCGCGAGGCTGGCACCGAGCCAAACACCGGCCCAGTGGTGGTTGCTGGCCAGCGCGACGGTCGCGAGCATGGTTTTGTCGCCGAGCTCAGCCAGCACGTACGACGACACCACCGCCAACAGGACGAACCGGTGCTCGGGCGCCGGCGGGGCCGAACCGTCGTCGCTGCGCTCACGCCACGTCCACGCGGCGAAACCGAAGAACGCAAGCGCGGCGGCGAACGCGATCGGCCGCTCCGGCAGCGTCACGCCGAGGAAGTGACCGATCGTCACTGACAGGCCGTGCACCAGGAAGGCGGCGACCGCCACGCCCGACAACACCACCCACCATCGGTGCCGCAGCGCATAGGTCATCGCGATCAGCTGCGACTTGTCGCCGAGTTCGGCGACGAAAACCACGCCGAGACTGATGAGTGTGGCGGTGAGCATGTCCGACCTTTCGACGCGTCGCCCGGCGCGGCAATCGCGACCACCCGGGCATCGGGTCGAAGGTCTCGCCCACCGCCTATGCGGTTCGCCGGCCGGGCGGGTTGCGCCAGTGTGTCGACACGACGATTGGGGGCTACTCCCCTTCGCTTACTCACCCGACGATAGCCAACATCGTGACTGCCCGCTACGCGGGAGGCCAAGTTCGGCTACCCGGATAGATCGCTTCGAATGTCCTTATGCCGCAAGCAGCATGGCGAGAATCGCGGTGTCGGGGTGGCTGATAAGGTCGACACCCACCCGGCTGACCATCGAGGTGACTGTGCCGTCGGCCTCGGCTTCCACCCACGCCGCGCGGTGTTCGAGCCCGAGATGCGGCAGTCCGGGCAGCAGCACGCATCCCGACGCTGCGCCGGTGCATTCCGGCAGCGATGGAACGGTTTCCGACGGCGGATGCAGCATCATCAGAGCCGGCGGCGTATGGTCCGCAAAATGCCCCGGCTCCAGCGCCGATTCACCGACCACCGGTCCCTCGGCGAGGACCAGCCCGACGGTGCCGGGCTCAGGCTCCTCGGGCAGTTCCTCACGGACACCGAAAATCGTGGTGGTAGCGAGTAGCCCGGGTAGCGAGGCCACCCGCACAGCCACGATGAGCAGCTGTGCCCACTCCTTGGTGGAATCCGGCCATCTGCCTGACACCACGAAGCCCTTGAGTGAGCCGCGTGAATGGAAGGGGGCCACCTCGATGGCCCGGCCGGATCCCGTACTCATATCCCGCCTCCGCCCTTGGACATCGCGTTCCAAAAGTGACACTGTTCACCGGGTCGATGAGGTCAGGATGACGAAATACTCGTTAGCACGCAATACCACACGAGTGTCAAGCCGACGATGGCAAGTCTTCTAGCAAATGATCACTTGCGCGGTCTCGAATCGAATCGCTGCTGGACGTCGGCCCAGTTGACCACGTTCCAGAATGCCTTGACGTAGTCCGCCTTCACGTTTTTGTACTGCAGGTAGTACGCGTGCTCCCACATGTCGACCTGCAGCAGAGGGACGATGCCGAGCGGAACGTTGGCCTGCTGGTCGTAGAGCTGGAACGTGAGCAGGTTGTCGCCGAGGGTGTCATAACCGAGAACCGCCCAACCCGATCCCTGCAGCCCGTTGGCAGCGGCAGTGAACTGCGCCTTGAACTTGTCGAACGACCCGAACGCATCGTCGAGGGCGGACGCCAGATCGCCGGCTGGCTTGTCGCCACCCTCCGGAGACAGATTCTTCCACCAGATCGAGTGGTTGACGTGTCCGCCGAGATTGAAAGCGAGGTTCTTCTCGTGCAAGAAGATCGATGCGTGGTCGCCCTTCTCCCGAGCTTCCGCCAACTGCTCCAACGCGGTATTGGCGCCCTTCACATAGGTCGCGTGATGCTTGCTGTGGTGAAGCTCGTTGATCTGCCCCGAGATGTGCGGTTCGAGCGCACCGTAGTCGTACGGCAAGTCGGGCAAGGTGTACTCAGCCACGAGAATCCTTTCTGGTCTTCAGTTGTCTGGTTACCATTTCGGTCCGACTTCAACCCTGCTCCATTGCCGTGCGCACCGCAAGAACGCCTCCGCTCCGGGCGGGAGGCCGAACCTGCTCAGAATCCGTCAGATCAGCACGATCACGGCGAGGATTGCCAGCAGCACCAGCGCGATCAACGCGGCGCGCAACGCAGACGTCATTTGTAGGTGCGCATAAATATCCGATGAGGAGTTCCACTCCGACGTTGGTATCGCCGGATTGGTACGGATCGGATGGGCTGCCATCACAAACCCCCTGCCGTCACCTTCGGACCTCTCACCCCCGGTGAGATGTGTCACATCACACGCCGTTGAGCGCGATGATAGTCGGTCTACAGCCGCGACGAAAATCGTGCCTGCCATGGATTACCACAAGCCATCGCTGGGTAAACCCCGAACAGTGACCGGCGGGTTGGCGCCTGGTCTCTAGTCCGCTGTGAAATGTAGATCGGCGAGACATTTCGCTGAAACCGGGTGAACGGTTGTTGATTGACCGAGTTGCGGGTTCACAGATTATCCACAGTGCGAAATCGGTTTGATCGCAGACGGCACGCTCACCGCTATCGCTGCTGGTAACCGCTCCTGTGGATAAAGCTGTGGAAATTGTGGATAACCGTCGAAGGCTTGGCGATAGCTAGGACCGTCCTGGATGGGAAGCGATGTCCTTCAGGTCTGGCGACGGGTGCAGCCGGAGTTTGGGAGCACGACGAGTGCCAGCAGGGTGTGCGTCTGGTGCGCGATTCGTTGAGGCGAATGAGGTCGCCCGGGCGGGCCATGGTGATGGACGACGGAGACGCGGCCGGATCCTGGCTTACTCTGGTGCGGTGATCCAGGTGTGTTCCCGCTGCGGGACGCGATGGAACGTGCGCGACCACCAGCGGCAATGGTGCCCGCGCTGCAACGGTTCGCTGCTGCTGCCGGACGTCTCGCGGCCATGGGCCACCGTAGCCTCGGCGGCCCAGGATCCGCAGCACGCGAGACCCGGGTCCGGAGCCTCCCCCGCAGGCGGTCGGGGGCACCGACCGCCCGCGGGGCAATACCCTCGACTCCCGGCCGGTTACCGTTGGATCGCCGTTCGCCCGGGCATGGGGCCGGCGCCGCGGCGGCCGCGTCGGTCGCAGGGACCCACACCGCGTTATCACTTCATTCCACGGTGGGGCCTCATCGATCCCGCCACACAAGTCCCGCCGATACCAGCCACGCCGCCGCGCCGCGGTCCGTCGCCGTGGGCGGTGCGCGCGACGCTGGTCACCACGATCGCGGTGCTCGGTGTTGCGGCACTGCTGCACATCGTCCGCTACATGCTCTTGATCGTGAACCGGGATATGCTGCTGAACCCCATCGTCGCGGGACTGGCGACCTGGGTGGCCGTCGCGGCCAGCGTGGGCGCCATGTTCGCGATTGTGGGCGCCGCCTTCGTGTTGACAGAGTGGCTGATCGCGCGGCGCGCTGCGGCGTTTGAGCACCACTACCAGGGGGACCCGCGCTCAGTGTGGGAGTTGCGGACCAATTGTCTCGTACCGCTGCTAAACCTGCCGTGGTCGCTGACGTACGTGGTAGAGCTTGCCACGGCCGAGGAAAAGTACGGGAACCTGCGGAAGCTGATCTGGGTGTGGTGGGCGCTGTTCGTGCTCAGCACCGTGGTGTCGGTGTTCGCCACAGCGACCAGCTTCCCCGACACCGCCCAAGGCATCGCTGACAACACGGTCAGTTTCGTGGTTGCCTATCTGATGGCGATGGCCGCGGTGACGGCCGCGGCCCGGGTGGTGTTCACCTTCGAGCGCGCGCCTGTCGAGCGGCCCGCGCATCGCTGGTTGGTGGTGGCCGACGAGAAAGAAGCCCGCTCCGAATCGTCGGCGCCAGTTGAGCGGGAAGGCCAGGAACCGGCAGCATAGATCCTATGACGTCTGGCGCCGAGCACCCCTTCGTGGTGGCTCACCGAGGAGCGTCCAGCGCCCGCCCCGAGCACACGCTGGCCGCCTACGAGATGGCGCTGCAGCAGGGTGCCGAGGGCGTCGAGTGCGATGTTCGGCTGTCCCGGGATGGGCATCTGGTGTGCGTGCACGATCGCAGGGTGGACCGCACCTCTACGGGCACGGGTCTGGTCAGCGATATGACGCTGGACCAGCTGCGGGCGTTTGATTATGGCAAATGGCACGATAGCTGGCAGCCTGACGGCGCGCACGGCGACACCGGCCTGCTGACGCTGGACGCCCTGGTGCGGCTGGTGCTCGATTGGCGGCGGCCCGTGAAGGTCTTCATCGAAACCAAACATCCGGTGCGGTACGGATCGTTGGTGGAGAGCAAGGTGCTGGCACTGCTGCACCGGTTCGGCATCGCCTCGCCGGCGTCGGCCGACCACTCGCGTGCGGTCGTGATGTCGTTCTCAGCGGCGGCGGTGTGGCGAATCAGGCGCGCTGCGCCGATGCTGCCGACGGTGCTGCTCGGGGACACGTCCCGGTATCTGGGCGGAAGCGCTGCAACCACGGTCGGCGCGACCGCGGTCGGCCCGTCCATTCGGACGCTGCGTGAGCATCCTGAGCTCGTCGACCGCGCGGCAGCTAAGGGCAGGGCCACGTACTGCTGGACGGTAGACCAGTTGGTGGACGTCGACTACTGCCGCGACCTGGGCGTCGGGTGGATCGCCACCAACGATCCCGGCCGGACAAAGGGCTGGCTGCAGAGGGGACTCTCCGAGCTGCCGCGCCTCTAACCGCCGGGCTGCGACTGCATTGCGTCTTGTGGCACCGGCGCATCCGCGGACAGAGCCGAGAACAGCCGGGATGCCGCGTCACTGTTCCACTCGACGACGTCGCCGAGATCCGTGACGGCCGATCCCTCGATCGGCACCGTCGTCGTGACTGGCGATCCGTGCAGCGCCCATGCCAGCCGTGCCAGATCCCACACGTGCGCACCCGAGTCCACGATCAGCGCACCGGTGACGGAATTCTTCAGCAGTAACCAACGGAACGGGTTGAGCCACATTGAGGGGCTCGCCGCACGGTGGAAAAGGGCCGACAGAAAATCCCGTTGGTTGATCATCCGGTCGAGGTCGGCCCGCGCGGTGGCCCGCGTCCGCACATACCCGAGCGCGTTACGGCCGTTGAGTTTTTGGCATCCCGAGGCCAGATCGATACCGGCCAGCGGATCATCGATCGGCTCGGGCGGACACATCGTCACGCCGCCGACCGCGTCGACCACATCGGCGAATCCGGCGAAGCCGATCTGCGCGTAGTGGTCGATAGGGATTCCGGTGGCCTGCTCGACCGTGCGCACCAGCAGTTGGGGGCCGCCGAGTGAATATGCCGCGTTGATCTTGTTGTCTCCGTTGCCGGGGATCGTCACCCGGGAATCGCGGGGAATTGACACCATGGTGGGCGCCACGTCGGAGGTCAGCGCAGGGATGTGGATGAGGATGATCGTGTCGGTGCGACTGCCGACGTCGCCGCCGGTCGCCAGGTCACGCTGCTGCTCGGGCGATAGGTCACTTCGGCTGTCCGAGCCGATAAGCAGCCACGTCGTGCCGTGACCCGACGGGGGCCGCCCGTCGTAATCGGCGAGGACCGCAGCGCGGTGCAGTGAAAGGTCGACCCAGATACCGAAGCCGGCGAACGCCAGCAGGACGGCGAGCACGGTAACCGCGGCCCAGCCTGCCCAGTGCCGGTTGCGGCGCCGCTTCGGCTGCCTCGGTGGCTTGGGGGGCGTGGGTGGCGCGACGCGTACGGGCCGCGGTGCTCCGAACTGCGGGCCCGGAGGCCGGCGTGGCGGGGGGGCTGCCGGGCGGCGCGGAGGTGGGCGGTAGGGGGCGTCTCGTCGGATGACTTGTGACGGCTCTGGGTGAGGTCGGGGTGGCACCGGCCGCCGGTGAATTGGCGGGCCACCGCCGCTTTCCGGCCACTTGTGACTCACCGGAACAATCTACGGCGTCACGGCAGCCAGCCGAGGTGACCGGCAAGCACCGCGTAGCCGACGAAGGCGGCGGTGTCGATCAATCCGTGAGCGACGATCAGCGGCCACAGCCGCCCGAAGCGTCGCCACACGAGGCCGAACACCACTCCCATCGCGAGGTTGCCCAGGCCCGCGCCGAAACCCTGATACAGGTGATACGCGCCGCGCAGCAGGCTCGAACACAGCAGCGTGCGGGTGGCGCCCATGCCGAGCTGGCGCAGCCGCGTCATCAAGTAGCCGACCACGATCACTTCCTCGGCCCACCCGTTGGCGAATGCCGTGAGGATCAACACCGGGATTCGCCACCAAGTGTCGGTCAACGTCGTCGGTACCACCGACGCGTTCAGGCCGATGATCCGCGACAGCAGGTAAAAGCCCAGCCCGGGGATTCCGATCATCGCGGCCAGCCCGGCTCCGCCGAGCACGTCGGTGCGCCATTGGAATCGGCTCAGCCCAATGTCATGAGGGCCAATCCCACTGCGCCACAGTAGGTATAGCCCCAGTGCCCCCCATGCGAGCAGCTGTGCGATCGACGCCAGGTTCAGTCCGAGGTCGATCAGGTCGAAATAGGACCGCCGAGTGATCAGCGGAATCTCTTGCGTGCTGAGAATCCGCAGCACCGAGTCGACGAGCTGTAGCACCGAGGTGAACGCAGAGAGGCCGAAGGTCACGGCCAAGACGATCACGACCTCGAGCCCCAATATGCGCTGCGGCACGTCCCGAGCGAATTGTCGCTCGGACAAGCCTCGCTCGGGAGCGGATTCTGTCATGCGGACACGTTAACCGCGGTCTTCGGGGGTCGAGCGAAGCGAAGGGGATGGAAGAGGGTCAAACCCTTCGGACGCGGAGTCCATTCAGGAACGGGCAACCCATCAGGACCCGGATCGCGCGACCCAACCCGGTCATGTCGTTGACAGGTGCCGCGAACGGCAGTCGCACGTCGTGGTCGCCGTCGTCTTTTTCGATTCGCAGCTGGACTCCGTAGCGGTCGAGGCCCAATGGTCGGACCCGACCACGCCGCATTCCGGCCGGCAACCGCGACGCCAGCAAGTCGATCAGCTCGCGGTGGTCGGAGTCGATGTGGTGCAGCCAATCTGTCTCCAGCGCACAGAACGGATCAGGCTGGGCCGCGAGCAAGTCATCCAATGCGACCGGCTCTGCGCCTGTCGCATCAGCAATCACCACCGACTCCGTCTGCAACCACATCAATGCCAGCCCCGTGCCAGCTGAATTCACTCGCAGCAGAGCAGGGTTTGGGTCGTCGGTGGCGATCACGTCGAGCAGGGCCGCGACCAGCGGTGCCGGCACCCGGCGCAGCCGGCCGCGGATCCACACCAACGAGCGCACCGGTTTGCGCAGGTCCAGCGGCGCGTGGTCGGTCAACTCCAGCATCGCCTCGACGCCTTCGGAGTCGGCGAGTCCGGCGACCAGCTCGCAGTCGACGGCCGCGGTGACGGCGAATGCGCCATCGCCGAGCAGGTGATGGACTGCGGTGTTCACGGGGGCGAACCCGTCGACCGCGAGCATGGCCCCGGTCGCGCGCACGCAGACGCTGCGGACGCGTTCGGCGGTGGACGGCGTTGGCGTGAGCACAGCACCTTCCTCCCGGGGTGTAATTTAGGTAAGCCTAACGTAATAAGATGCCCAGCCGTGCGTCAAGGCCTTCCTCGCCGACCGTTAGGGTTTGAGAGTGAGCCGCATTGCATACCTCGGGCCGGAAGGGACGTTCACCGAGGCGGCGTTGCTGCAGATGGCCGACCGCGGCATGATCCCGGCCGGGGCAATCAAGCCGGTGGGCGCCGACGGTGCCGCGGCCGCGCTGCAGCAGGTCCGTGACCGTATAGCCGACTACGCGTGCGTACCCATTGAGAACTCGATCGACGGTTCCATCCTGCCGACGCTGGACAGCCTGGCCGCCGGGACACCGCTGCAACTGTTCGCCGAACTCACGCTCGATGTCGCGTTCAGCATCGCGGTCCGGCCGCCGACGTCGGCCGCCGACGTACGAACCGTCGCCGCCTTTCCGGTCGCCGCGGCACAGGTTCGGCGCTGGCTCGCCGACCATCTGCCAGCCGCCGCCGTCGTGCCGGCGAACTCGAATGCGTCCGCGGCAGTCGACGTCGCCGCTGCCAAGGTCGACGCCGCGGTGACGACCGCGCTGGCCGCACAGCACCACGGCCTGACCGAGTTGGCCTCAGGTGTCGTCGACGAGCCGAACGCCGCGACGCGGTTCGTACTGGCGGGTCTGCCCGCACGTCCGCCGGCGCGCACCGGCGCCGACCGCACGTCGGTCGTCTTGCGGCTGGAGAACAGGCCCGGGGCACTGGTCGAGGCGCTCACCGAATTCGGGATCCGGGACATCGACCTGACCCGAATCGAATCCCGGCCTACTCGAACAGAACTCGGCACCTACGTGTTCTTCCTCGACTGCGTCGGACACATCGACGACACCGCGGTCGCCGAGGCACTCAAGGCGCTGCACCGGCGTTGTGCAGATGTGCGATTCCTGGGTTCGTGGCCCACCGGCTCAGTGACCGGGGCGGTCCCGCCTGAAATGGACGAGGCTGATCACTGGCTGGACGCGCTGCGCAACGGCGATCAGCGCTTGCGCGAAAGGCATCAGGACGATGAGCGCTCGCGCGAAGAGCATCCTGATGGAGACCGGTCGTGAGCGGGCGGTTGGTGCTGCTGCGACACGGCCAGTCGCACAGCAACGTTGAGCGCCGCCTTGACACGCGGCCGCCGGGCGCGTCGTTGACCCCGGCCGGAATTGCGCAGGCGCGAGACTTCGCCCGCGGGTTCGAACGGCCGGCGGGCATGCTGATGCATTCGACGGCGCTGCGGGCCTCCCAGACCGCGAATGTGCTCGGCGAGGTGTGGGGAATGCCGCCACGTGAAGTCCAGGGCATCCACGAAGTGCAGGTCGGCGAATTGGAGATGCGCAACGACGACCGCGCCGTCGAGGAGTTCAACAGGGTGTACGAGCGCTGGCACCTCGGCGAGATCGACGTCGCGTTGCCTGGCGGCGAAACCGGCGCACAGGTGCTCGAACGCTACCTGCCCGTGCTGGTCGAGCTGCGGATGCGGTATCTGGACGACGACGACTGGACCGGAGACATCGTGGTGGTCAGCCACGGCGCCGCGATCAGGCTGGCCGCTGCGACGCTTGCGGGCGTGGACGGGTCATTCGTCGTCGAACACCACATCGGCAACGCAGAGTCGGTGGTGCTGGCGCCGATCACCGACGGTCGCTGGAGCTGCGTGCACTGGGGCCAGCACGGCCCGCCGTTCATGCCCGATCCCCGGGGAATGCCACGGCCGGAGGAACTGGAATCCGCCGACCCGATGGGCTAGACGACCAGGGCAGCCACCCGGCTGCAGCCGCAGCCCACCGCGTTGCAGTCGATGCGCAACGTGTGCGCGATCAGGTCCGGGCCGTCGCAGTCGTCGGTGCACTCCGCGCGACGCTGCACATGAATGATGACCGTGCCGTGGCAGTGCTTCAACCCGTCACTGCAGTAGCGGCACTGCGTACTCATGGGCTGTTCATATCACCGCCGGCTGACAACCCGTGGCCGCCGCGCGGGTCATGCCCAACCCAATTCGTGCAGCCGTTCGTCGTCGATTCCGAAGTGATGGGCAACCTCGTGGATGACGGTGATCGCGACCTCGCGGACGACGTCGGTCTCCGTGTCACATATGTCCAGCAGTGCGTCGCGGTAGATCGTGATGATGTCGGGTAGCGCACCAGCGTAGAACGAGTCGCGCTCGGTCAGCGCGATGCCCTGGTATAAGCCCAGCAAGCCAGGATCTTCGGCGTTGCGCGCCTCCACGAGCACGACGACGTTGTCGATCGCGGCGGCCAGGTCGGCCGGGATGAGGTCGAGCGCATCAGACACCAGCTCGTCGAACCGTTGCGGACTCATCCGCACGGTCATGCCGCTACGCCGCCGGCGGCAGTTCTGCGGGTGACGGAGGTGGCGGGAACGGCTCCGCGGGCGGTGGCGCCGCTGGCGGGAACGGTCCGTTCGGTGCCGACACCTCCTGAGGCGGTGCACCAGGAGCTTGCTGCTGCCCAGCGTCGGCCGGTGGTACAACCAACGGAGGAGCTTCGGGGATAAACTGCGGGCCCGGCGCGTTCGGCAGATGCTGGTCACCGATTGTCGGCACGCCCTGGACGGGCGACAACGTCAGCGGCGGGAACTGCGGCTGCGAGCGGGAGGTGTCGATCGGCCTCGGTATCGGCATCGGCATCGGCATCGGGATTGACGGCACGTTCAGCCGGTCGGTGGGAATGTCCGGCGGCGGGAGCGGGGGCTGCCCGTTGATCAACAGCGGCCCTTTCGCGCTGCCGACCAGCGTGGCCCATCCGCCGTTGCCGAGGGTTGCGCCGATACTGCACGAAACCTGATGACTGCCGGCCGACCAGCTGGGCAGCGAGATCGTGCTGTAGATCAGCGTCAGCGTCGTGGCACGCAACTCGACCGGCGCGAGGTAGGCATCCGTCATCCGGGTGCAGGCGTCCTTGATGTAGCCGTCCTGATCGGCGTCCGACGGCAGCGCGCCGCCCGGGAACTTCTCGGCCACGTTGACCGCACCGATCACCTCCATCGCATGCGGGCCCGCGCAGTCGATCGGGACGTCGGTGGGCTGGTTGGTTCCGGTGTCGATGCCGAGGCACGTGCCGCCCTGCCACACCTTCGACTGGTCGAGGTCAACGACCCGACCCTTGAACACCTGCTGCTCCTCGTTGCCCCCTCCAGGCAGTTGGAGGCCGCACAGCATCTGCCGCCCGCCGCCCTGCGACCAAGCCTTCGCGCCGGACCACAGCATGCCGATGCTGAACTTGCCGTTCGGATCGAACTTTGTACCGAGATAGCGCTTGACCGCGGATTGACACTGCTCTTGGCTGATCTGCTGGATCCGGCCGGCCGACGGGGCGGCGGAGTTCGGACCGTATTCACTGCCCGGGAATGTGCGCATGTCCACCGACGCGGCGACCTCGAAGCGGTGCTCGTCCTTGCAGTCGACGATGGTGGCCTGGTCAGGCTTCTTGTTCGGCCAGTTGAGACAGGCACCGGGGCGGGCCTGGTCGAACGCCAGGCTGGCGCGGTTGCTGGCGCTCGGGGCAGCATTCGAGTAGCCGACGAGCCGTCCTGGACTCTCGGCGTCGGCCGGAAGCACGATGGTGATGCCGGCGATCAGCAAGCCACCCAGCGCCGTCAGCAGCAGCGCTCGGCGCGTCGTCCTCGCCTGCAGACTGCGCCACCACAATCGGTGTCGCGACGGGTCTGCAGGCGGTTTCACCGGTTCCAGCTGCTCGGGTGCCTCCGACATTGCAACCCATTGTGACAGGTGCATCGGGTGCCGTGACAAGTGAGGCAGTTGTACCGTTACGGGGTTGTGCCTCCCGATGACGCTGGGCCCTCCCAAGACGAGGACTACGCCGAGATGGCCGGTCGGTTGTTCGACATGGCCCGATCGGGTGACGCGATCAGACTCGCCGCCTATCTTGACGCCGGAGTGCCGGTCAACTTGACGAATGCGGCAGGCGACACACTGCTGATGCTGGCCGCTTACTACGGCAATCCCGACACGGTGCGGGTGCTCATCGAACGCGGCGCCGATGTCAACCTGATCAGCGACCGTGGCCAGACACCGCTTGCCGGCGCCGTCTTCCACGGCGATGACACGGTGATCCGGCTTCTTCTGGATGCCGGCGCCGACCCGGGTGCCGGCAGCCCGACCGCAATCGAGACCGCGCTGACGTTCGACCGCACCGACTACCTCGAACTTTTAGGAGGAGGGCCGCAAAAGTAGGGTTGCGGCCGTGATCGACCTCAAACAGCTGCGGGATAACGCCGACGCGGTGCGGCGCTCGCAGCGTGCCCGCGGCGAAGATCCCGGGCTCGTCGACGTGTTGCTTGATGCCGACGCCGCACGGCGCGCGGCGATTTCGGCCGCCGACAACCTGCGTGCCGAGCAGAAGGCGGTCAGCAAGCAAGTCGGGTCGGCGTCTGCGGAGGAGCGGCCCGCGGTTCTCGAGCGGGCGAAGCAACTCGCCGCCGACGTCAAGGCCGCCGAGGGGGCCCAGGCCGCCGCCGAGGAGGCATTCAGCGCAGCGCACATGGCGATATCGAACGTGATCCTCGACGGGGTGCCTGCGGGCGGCGAGGACGACTATGCGGTGCTCGACACTGTCGGCACCCCCGCGGCGGTAGACGACCCGAAAGACCATGTGCAACTGGGGGAATCGCTGGGTCTGTTCGACATGGAGCGCGGTGCCAAGGTTTCTGGCTCGCGGTTCTACTTTCTCACCGGGCGGGGCGCGCTACTGCAGCTGGGGCTGTTGCAGTCGGCGGTGCGGCTTGCCGTCGACAACGGGTTCACGCTGATGATTCCTCCCGTACTGGTGAGACCCGAAATCATGTCTGGCACCGGGTTTTTGGGTGCGCACGCCGACGAGGTGTATCGGGTGGAATCCGAGGGCCTCTATCTCGTCGGCACCTCGGAGGTGCCGCTGGCCGGATACCATGCCGGCGAGATACTCGACCTGTCAGATGGCCCGCTGCGATATGCCGGGTGGTCCAGTTGTTTTCGACGTGAGGCTGGCAGCTACGGCAAGGACACCCGTGGGATCATTCGCGTACACCAGTTCGACAAGGTGGAGGGCTTCGTGTACTGCCACCCTGAGGACGCGGAGGCCGAGCACCAGCGGCTGCTCGGCTGGCAGCGCGACATGCTTGCTCTCATCGAAGTTCCGTACCGGGTAATCGAGGTTGCTGCAGGCGATCTCGGTGCGTCGGCAGGCCGCAAGTTCGATTGCGAGGCGTGGATCCCGTCGCAGCGGGCGTACCGCGAACTCACGTCCACGTCGAACTGCACGACGTTTCAAGCGCGGCGTCTACAGATCCGCTACCGCGACACCGCCGGCAAGCCGCAGACCGCCGCGACGCTCAATGGCACGCTGGCCACCACGAGATGGCTCGTCGCGATTTTGGAGAACCATCAGCAGCCCGACGGCAGCGTCCGGGTGCCCGCCGCACTGGCGCCGTTCGTCGGCGCCGAAGTGCTTGAGCCGACGGCCTGACCGCGTCAGTCAAGGCCTGGCTCGTCCTTCGGGCTAGCCGTTGAGCAGTTCGTCGAGCACTTCGACTAACCGGTCCGGGTCGCTCGGGGTGAAGGCGGGCTTTGGCCGAGTGCCGGGCACGTCGAGTGTGATCAGTGTCGACTTCAATGGGCGCCCGATGTCCAGCGGCAACCACTGCATCAGATCCGAGCTGCCCCACAGCCGAAACCGATTCAGCAGTCCAAGTGGTTTGGCGCTGTAGCCGCGGATCGACCGCAACGGGATCACCTTCGACGTGCCTGACGGGAAGTGATAGCGACGCAAGGTGAGCGCCTCCCGATCGAGCTGCACCAGCCCGTCGTCGTACTGCGGTGGTGTGGTCATATCCGTGCGGAGCGCAGTTCGTGGCCGCGGGCGGTTAGGCAATGGCCTGTGTCGAGGTTCCACTGCCAGCCGTGCAGATTGCACGTCAGCGTATTACCAGTCATCACACCGAATTTCGATAAGTCGGCCTTCAGGTGCGGGCAGCGCCGCGGTATCTCCCAGCCGTCCAGCACCACCGATGCGGTGTCATCGTGCGCTTCGGCGAACCAGCCGTCGGCGTAGGCGATCCGCTCGTCCGTGAGGCACTTGAAGAACGTGTAGAGGTATTCGTTGTAGCCCCCCACCCGCCAGGCCCGAAACCTGGTCGACAGGAAGATCGTGTTCACCCAGTCGGGCTCGCCGTCGCGCAGCACCGTGCGGACGAGCTCCGGTGCGATCGCGAACCCGTAGCGAAACGTCTCGTCCGGAACAGGTTCGCGCACTGCGCGCTTTGGGAAATCGAGGACCACAGTTTCGGGCCCGAGCCGCAACTCGACCGGATATCCGATGCCGTCGCAGATCTGATCGCTTTGGCTCATGATGGGCTCGAACAGCGCCCTTAGCGGCTCCAGCAGCGGCTCGCCGTCGGCTAACGCCCAGCTGGCTTTCTCGGCGGTCAGCAAAGGCGCCATCCGCTCCGCATACTCGGAGATGTATGCGGCCTTGCCCGCAGTGAAGATCGCCTCCAGTTGGCCCTCGGGGATTGGGTGAGTCAGCGAATCAAGATGCGCCCCAGTGAAGGTCGCTACCGAACCGGGGATCATCAGCAGGCCCCCGTCGTGGCCGTGCGCGCGCATCTGATCCAGGAACACCATCTGGTCCGGGAAGATGTTCGACGGGTCGCTGTGGTCGTCGTTGAGGTCGCGCAGCTGCGGGTCCAAGAAGCAGGGCGGTCCGGCCGACGGGATTACCCACGTCGCGCCCACCTGTGCGATGTACTGCCGGCAGCGGTCCATCTGCCTCTGCCGCTTCTGAGTGCCGAACGCCGCTTTGGCCCGCTGCGGCATGTCGTAAACCATCGGGTACCAGATCGCGCCGGAATACTGCAGCATGTGTACGTCGACTGACCCGAAATCCGCATCGAGAACGTCTAAATCGACCGGCCGCGCGTCGTTCATGTTGAACACAATTGTCTCTCCGTCGTCGACCACCAACGCGGAGTCGCCGATCGGCCCGTCGGCGGGCGCGCGCAGCGCGATGATCATCACGTCCAGGTTGCCCTTCGGCCCGCTGACACGGTGCTTGACCGAATCGGTGGTCTCGAAGAACGTGTGGAAACCCACCCTTTCCAGTTCGCGGCGCAGGTCTTCTACCGGGAAGTCTGGCAGCAGCACGACGGCGTCCTTGTTGACGTGGTCGCGCAGGTTCTTCGGGTCGAAGTGGTCGCGGTGCAAATGCGACACGTAGAGGTAGTCGCAGTCGCCGAGCGCGTCCCAGTCCAGGCCGCTGTTATCGGGGAACGGGAACCATGACCCGAAGTAGGCGGGGTTCAGCCATGGGTCGCACAGAATGCTTCCGGCGCGGGTGTCGATGCGAAAGCCAGCGTGCCCAATGCTGGTGACCTGCACAAAACCCCCTTGTTGCCGTCAATGCGCCGGTTCGAGCTTACTGGCAATCGGCATCGCGGTCGGCGCGGCGCACTAGTCTTGCGAACGTGGAACCGGTGTACGCCACTGTCATCCAGACCGCCCGCTTGATCTGGAAAGTCCAGGGCCTCAAGTTCAAGGTGAGTGGCGTGGAACACCTGCCGGCCACGGGTGGTGCTGTGATCGCGATCAACCACACCAGCTATTTCGACTTCACGTTCGCGGGGCTGCCGGCCTACAAGCAGGGCCTCGGCCGCAGGGTGCGCTTCATGGCCAAGCAGGAGGTGTTCGACCACAAGATCTCCGGGTCGATCATGCGCAGCCTGCGCCACATCCCAGTCGACCGGGCAAGCGGTGCGGACTCGTTCGAGAAGGCCTGCCAGGCGCTCAAGGACGGCGAGCTGGTCGGTGTGTACCCGGAGGCCACGATCAGTCGCAGCTTCGAGATCAAGGAGTTCAAGTCGGGCGCGGCACGGATGGCGCAGGCCGCGGGTGTGCCGATCATCCCGCACATCGTCTGGGGCGCTCAGCGCATCTGGACGAAGGACCACCCGCGCAGGATGTGGCGGCCGAAGGTGCCCATCAGCATCGCCGTGGGTGAGCCGATCCCGCCGACGCTGCCGGCGGCGGAGCTCACGAGGCTGCTGCACTCGCGCATGCAGCATCTGCTGGACCAGGTGCAGGACGACTACGGCCCGTATCCGCCGGGAGAGTTCTGGGTTCCGCACCGGCTCGGCGGCGCCGCTCCGACCCTGGCCGAGGCCGCGCGGATGGATGCCGACGAAGCGGTCGAACGGGCGGCTCGTCGCGCCGCGCGGCAGGCCGAGCAGACCGGACAGCCGGAGTAGTCCGATGGCCCAGCCAGTCATGCGTTTGCTGGAGATCTCTGTCACGTCCGCCGTCAGGATTTTCGGGCCCAGGATCACCTACCACGGACTGGAGAACATCCCGGAAACCGGCGGCGCGGTGATCGCGATGAACCACACCGGCTACGTGGACTGGATACCTGCCGCCATCGCCGCGTACCGCAGGGGTCGGCGGCTGCGGTTCATGATCAAGCAAGAGATGTTGGATGTCAGGCCCGTCGGTTTCCTGATGCGCCACAGCGGCATGATTCCCGTCGACCGCAGCGCAGGCGCGGGCGCTTACTCGGCCGCCGTCCAGCGGCTGCGGGAAGGTGAGGTGGTGGGCGTCTATCCGGAGGCGACGATCAGCCGCAGTTTCGAACTGAAGGAATTCAAGACCGGGGCGGTGCGGATGGCCCGCGAAGCCGACGTTCCGATGGTTCCGGTAATCGCGTGGGGCGTGCACCGTCTGTGGACGAAAGATCATCGGCGCAAGTTGCTGCGTAACCGGGTGCCGATCACGACGGTGGTGGGAGAGCCGTTGCACCCGACAGACAGCGTCGAGCAAACGAATGCGGCGCTGCGTGAGGCGATGACCGAGTGTCTGCAGCGTGCGCAGCTGGGCTATCAGCACCCCGCCGGGGCGTACTGGGTGCCGCGTCGGCTGGGCGGCAGCGCTCCGACGCTACCCGAGGCCGCGCAGCTCGACGAGGCTGAGCTGGCCGAGCGGGCGCGTAAGCAGGCGGATCGCCACCAGCGAGAAGCGTAGGCGACCGCGCAATGACAACGCCGGCGCTGATCGCCAGCGATGTGGACGGCACGCTGTTGGACGCTGACGAGATGGTCACCGCCCGCACGCGTGACGCCGTGCAGGCGGCGATCGCGGGCGGCGCGACGTTCGTGCTGGCAACTGGCCGCCCGCCGCGGTGGATCGCTCCGGTGGTCGATGCGCTCGGCGTCGCCCCGATGGCGGTGTGCGCCAACGGTGCGGTGATCTACGACCCAAGCGAGGACCGGATCCTGTCAGCGCGGACGTTGTCCGCCGACGTGCTCGCCGAGCTGGCAGAGATCGCCACCCGGGCGATTCCCGGCGCCGGGCTGGCCGTCGAGCGGGTGGGACGCAGCGCACACGACGCGGCGACGCCGCAGTTCGTCAGCTCGCCCGGTTACGAGCACGCCTGGCTGAACCCCGACAACACCGAGGTGTCGCTGGCCGACCTGCTCAGCGCCCCCGCGGTGAAGCTGTTGATCCGAAAGGCCGGGGCTCGCAGCACGGACATGGCCGCTGCCCTCGCCGAGCACGTCGGCATCGAAGGCGACATCACATTTTCGACCGACAACGGGCTACTCGAGATCACGCCGTTAGGCATCAGCAAGGCCTCCGGCGTCGAAGAGCTCGCGCGGCCGTTGGGCATCGCCGCCGAGGAGGTCATTGCGTTCGGCGACATGCCCAACGACGTCCCGATGCTGACGTGGGCCGGGCACGGGGTTGCGATGGGTAATGCGCACCCTCAGGTGCTGGCGGTGGCCGACGAAGTGACTGCGCCCAATGTCGATGACGGGGTGGCGCGAGTGCTGGAACGCTGGTGGCTGTAAGTCAGCTGTTGATCGGGCTGAACCGCTCTATCTGCGGCGGAGGACCCTTCGGTGACGGCGGCGGAAGTTCGTAGGCGAGTCCGTCGATGACTTGGATTACCCGCGGCTTTTCCCGGTCGAAGTTCAGCGTGCCGTGCTGGAAGTTCTGCACGACCCACTCCGGCTCGCCGATCTCACCGCTGGTCGGCAGGCCCAGCGGGCTGCGCTCGTAGCCGAGGTCGGCCCAGGCGTCGTAGATCGCGCCTGAAACCGGGTTGGCCCCGGTCTGCGGCGACCAGTAGACGGCGCCGTGCACGAAGCGGACATAGCGGGCGTCGCCCACGGCGGACGACTCCGGCGATGTGGGTGCTCCCAGCCAGCTGTTCATCCCGCCGACCGCCTGCCAGCGGGCGTAGATCGCCCCGCCCTGCAGCGCGTCGGCAAGTTCCTGCGGCCCGGGCGGGACATTGAACCGGGCGGCCATGCCGCGAATGTGGTCCAGCTCCGCGTATGCGGCGTTGCCGGGGCAGTCGGTGGCGCCGACGTCGCGGTGGGTGAAGATCGTCGGCAGCGTCGCCGGTGCGCCGGCAGGGAAATTGGTGAAGGGACCGCCGCTCGACGTGAGTGTGACCGTTCCATGCGGGTCGACGCCGTCCATCGCCATTCGCCAGCCGATCAGCCGCGCCACCGTACGCGCTTGAATGGGTGTCGGCGGGACCACGTCGAAATCCCCGATCATTGCCACGCCTAGGGTGCTGACGTTGAATCCGCCGGTGTGCGAGCCCTCGACCGGCTTCGTGATCCCGCCGGCCCGACCCTCAAACACCTGGCCGTACTTGTCCACCAACGCGTTGTAGGCGATGTCGCACCATCCGAGTGTGCGGGTGTGGTACGCGTAGATCCCTCGCACGATCTCGGCGGAGTCCTGCGGTGCGTAGTCGTTGCTGCCAGCGGTGTGGTGCAGGATCGCAGCGCGAATCCCGTTGTCGTACAATGGTTGTCCGCACCGCATCGACTCATCAGCCCCCCATTGTGCGCGGCTGATGATCGTTGGCGGCTGGCCGGGCGGAGTGAGCGCGGTGGGCAACGCGAACTGGTCGGAGGGAGCCTGCGGCGGGGTGATCAGCACCGCGTTGACGTTCTGGCCGAACGGTCGCTCGACATTGGCGAGCCGGTAGCCCAGCTTGGGCTTGCCGTCCGCCGCCGGTGCGGCGGAGGGCGCCGCGGCAGGCACAGTCCGGCGGTTGATCGCGATTTGCACCGTGGTCGTGCGTCCGACGAACACCGGCTCCGTGCCGCGCGGTGCTGCTGCGCCGTCGGGAACCTCGTATCCCAGCGCCTCGGTGTCATACCACGGCCCCCACCGGCCGTCGGGAAGCTTCGCGCGCACCCGCGCTGTGGTGTCAGCGTCGGTGCCGGTCAGCGCGACCAGGGAAAACGGTGCAGCCTGACTGATCTCGCGGATCGTTTCGCCGACGCCGAGGCCGGCCAACGGCTGCTCGGTGAGTGCGGTGTCGGCGCCCATGGCGGGAGGATCGGCCCGGCGATGGCCGGGAACGCCGCCGATCGCCCACGGCAGCATGACCACGGTCGCCGCGACTGCGGTGAAGAGCAGCGACGGCGCAGGACGGGGGCACCCCACGAGGCGATGTTACGTATGAGTCTGCTGTTACCAATGTTTCGACACACCGAAGTGCTCGAAATCAGCCGGCAACGGCACCGCAGAGCTCGCCGAGTCTCTGCGATGCCGTTTCGCCGACGGGTCTCAGTGCGTCATCAGGGGATTGCCGGCACTGCGGCGACAGGCACCGCGGCCGCAGCAGCAGGCGCCGCGGTCGTGGCCATCGCGATGATGCCCTTGAGCAGGTCGATGACCTGGCTGGCCCCCCCCGACACCGCGTTGGACAAGGCTGACACAAGGCCGCCGCTGGCTGGCGCGGACGTGGTGGGCACTGCCAACAACGACGGGTCCATGACCGGATAGCCAAGCTGGTCCGGGCCAGACAATGCGGTGATCGGCATCTCGCTGGTCAGGGTCGACGCCCCGCTCGGGGAGCCGGTCAGCGTCGAGTTCACGTTCGGTGTGACCAGACCCGGAGTCAGCGCAGTCGCGGTCCCGGCCGGCGTGGCCGTGGTGAGCGTGCCGGGCGTGGTCGTGGTGACTGTGCCGGTCAACGAGGGATTAGCGAGGTTTGGATCCTCTAACACTGACGTGGGCGCGGGGGTGTTCAAGGCGGTGAGTGGCGTCGACGGCGTGCCGATGGTGGGCAGGACCGGCGTCGTCGGCGTGCCGAGGTTGGGCAGGCCGCCCGGCATCATGGCGGTGCTCGTGGCCGTGTCAGTCGAGCCGAAGATGCTCGGCATGGTCGGTATCGCGATGCCGAACTGCGACAGGGTGGACTGCAGCGCGGACATGATTTCACCCGGCAGATCGGTGATCATCGCGGCTTGCACGAATTCGTGCTCTTCGGGGACGGGTGCGCTCTGCGCCATCGATTCAGACACAGCGGTTACTGCGAATGGACTTGCGACGGCCAGGGCGGCGACCGCGCTCATGGCTGTCGAGAGCCTGCGTCGACGTCTGTTCGGCACGAAAGTCTCCTCAATCTGGACAACGAGTCGTCTGCGTAGTACGTGCAATCGGTGTCGGCAAGTGCGGACCGGGTGCCGAACCGCCGATACCGACGTGTCCGATGGTACTTATGTGTTTAGTGTGGCCAGAGTGGCGAGACGGAATCGTAAGGCAATCGCGACCTTGTGCCACCGCGACATGACCGCCCGGCCGAAGGTGATTCGAGCGCCGCACCGGGGCGAGCGTAACGACGGGGGTAGGGCGGCCTCGGATACCCTTGCTGCCGATGACAGCTCGCTTCGACCTCTTCGTCGTCGGCTCCGGTTTCTTCGGTCTGACGATCGCTGAACGGGTGGCCGCGCAGCTGGGCAAGCGAGTCCTGGTCGTCGAGCGACGGCCACACATCGGCGGCAATGCCTATTCGGAGGCTGAGCCGCAGACCGGCATCGAGGTTCACAAGTACGGCGCTCACCTGTTTCACACCTCCAACAAGCGGGTGTGGGATTACGTCAACCGATTCACCGACTTCACCGGCTACCAACACCGCGTGTTCGCGATGTACAACGGGCAGGCCTACCAGTTCCCGATGGGCCTCGGCCTGGTGTCGCAGTTCTTCGGCCGCTATTTCTCCCCCGATGAGGCACGAGCGCTGATCGCCGAGCAGGCCTCCGAGATCGACACCGCCGACGCGCAGAACCTCGAGGAGAAAGCGATTTCGCTGATCGGGCGCCCGCTCTACGAGGCGTTCGTCAAGGGCTACACCCAAAAGCAGTGGCAGACCGATCCCAAGGAGCTGCCCGCCGGCAACATCGCCCGGCTGCCGGTGCGCTACACGTTCAACAACCGCTACTTCAACGACACCTACGAGGGGCTGCCCGTCGACGGCTACACCGCGTGGCTTCAGAGAATGGCCGCCGACGAGCGTATCGAGGTGCGGCTGAATACCGACTGGTTCGATGTGCGCGACGAGCTGCGCGCGGCGGATCCGGCTGCACCAGTTGTGTATACCGGGCCGCTGGACCGCTATTTCCATTATGTGGACGGCCGATTAGGCTGGCGCACACTGGATTTCGATGTCGAGCTGATGCCTACCGGTGACTTTCAGGGCACCGCGGTGATGAACTACAACGACGTGGATGTGCCATACACTCGCATCCACGAGTTTCGCCACTTCCATCCCGAGCGTGACTACCCCACCGACAAGACCGTGATCATGCGCGAGTACTCGCGGTTCGCCGAGGATGACGACGAGCCGTACTACCCGATCAACACCGAAGCGGATCGGGCACTGCTGGCGGCCTACCGCACCCGCGCCAAGGTCGAGACCGCGTCGGCGCAGGTGCTGTTCGGCGGGCGGCTGGGCACCTACCAGTACCTCGATATGCACATGGCGATTGCCAGCGCGCTGAACATGTTTGACAACGTGCTCGCCCCCCACCTGCGCGACGGCACCCCACTGACCGAAGAAGACGTCGAATGAGCGCCCGGGCGGTATGCCTGCTCGCCCGCGTCATCGTGGCCCGCCCGGGCGAACCCCTGGATGTCCGCAAGCTCTACCTCGACGAGTCGCCCACCAACGCTCGCCGTGCCCACGCGACAAGCCGCACCACGCTGCAGATCGGCGCCGAGTCGGAGGTCTCGTTCTCCACGTACTTCAACGCGTTCCCGGCGAGCTACTGGCGGCGCTGGTCGACGTTGACGTCTGTGGTGCTGCGCGCCGAACTGACCGGGACCGGCCGGGTCGATCTTTACCGCACCAAGGCCACCGGCGCACGGATCTTCATCGGGGGCGGGGCGTTCGAGGGCAGCGAGCAGGTGCTCGAGTTCGAGGTCGACCTCGGGCCGTTCGAGGACGGCGGCTGGATCTGGTTCGACGTCACCACCGATACCGCTGCCACCTTGCACAGCGCCGGCTGGTACGCGCCGGTGCCCGCGCCGGGTATCGCGGACATCGCGGTGGGCATTCCAACGTTCAACCGTCCGGACGACTGCGTCAACGCGCTGCGTGCGCTGACCTCGGATCCGCTGCTGGACAGCGTGATCGGGGCGGTGATCGTGCCTGACCAGGGCACCTGCAAGCTGCGCGACCATTCCGAGTTCGCCGCCGCAGTAGGCCCTCTCGGGGACCGGTTGTCCGTCCACGACCAGCCGAATCTCGGCGGTTCTGGCGGCTATAGCCGGGTGATGTACGAGGCACTGAAAAACACCGACTGCCATCAGATCCTGTTCATGGACGACGATATCCGCATCGAGCCCGATTCGGTGCTTCGCGCGCTGGCGATGAACCGGTTCGCCAAGGTGCCGACACTGGTCGGGGGGCAGATGCTGAACCTGCAGAACCCCTCACACCTGCACGTGATGGGCGAGGTTGTCGACCGCTCGAACTTCATGTGGACCCACGCGCCGCACACCAAGTACGACCATGACTTCGCGCAGAAACCGTTGAGTGGCAACGATTCCGAAAGCAGGCTGCTGCACCGTCGAATCGACGTCGACTACAACGGCTGGTGGATGTGCATGATCCCCCGGCAGGTGGCCGACGAGCTCGGGCAGCCGCTGCCGCTGTTCATCAAATGGGACGACGCCGACTACGGGCTGCGGGCCGCTGAACACGGGTACCCGACGGTCACCATGCCGGGCACCGCGATCTGGCACATGGCGTGGAGCGACAAGGACGACGCGATCGACTGGCAGGCGTATTTCCACCTGCGCAACCGGCTGGTGGTGGCGGCCATGCACTGGGACGGCGATGTCCGTGGGCTCGTCCGCAGCCACCTGAAGGCTACCCTGAAACACCTTCTGTGCCTGGAATATTCGACAGTCGCGATCCAGAACAGGGCCATCGACGATTTCCTCGCCGGACCCGAGCACATCTTCTCGATCCTGGAATCCGCGCTGCCCGAGGTGCACCGGATCCGGCGGGAATTCCCCGACGCGGTGGTGTTGCCTTCGGCGACCGCGCTGCCGCCGCCGTCCGGACAAGTGGGCCGCGTCGGCGAACCGAAGAGCGTGCCCGCCAAGGCAATTCGGCTGGCCCGTGGGATTGCTCACAATTTGACCAAGGCAGACCCGTCGCACCACGAACGACCGCAGCTCAACGTCCCGACGCAGGATTCGCGATGGTTTCTGCTGTGCAACGTGGACGGTGTCACGGTCACCACCGCCGACAGCCGCGGCGTCGTGTACCGCCAGCGCGACAGGGCGAAGATGCTCTCACTGCTGCGTCAGTCGTTGCGTCGCCAGCGCAAGCTGGCCCGGCGATTTGATGAGATGCGCCGCGTGTATCGGGCGGCGCTGCCCATGCTGACCAGTAAGCAGACGTGGGAATCGGTGCTGTCCCCCGCAAGCGGGTGGTACGCCCAGACGCCGACGGGCAGCCATGGTCGATGAGCCGAGAGGCGAAGTCGCCGCGCTGGTGGCCGTTCAGTCGGCGCTGGCGGGGCGTCGGGGCGTCGTGACCGCCGCCCGTGCGATGTCGCACTTCGGCGAGCACAGCATTGGCTGGCTCGCTGTCTCAGCGCTGGGCGCGGCCACCCAGCCGCAGCGGCGCCGGCAGTGGCTGGTGGCCGGGACGGGCGCGTTCACTGCGCATGCCGCTGCGGTGGTGATCAAGCGGGCGGTGCGACGCCGACGACCACAGCATCCCGCCGTCGAGGTCAACGTCGGTACCCCCAGCGCTCTCAGCTTCCCGTCGGCGCACGCCACCTCCACCACCGCGGCCGCGATCCTGATGGCCCCACTCACGGGGCTGCCGTTGCCGGTGCTGGTTGTGCCGCCAATGATGTTGTCACGCTTGGTCCTTGGCGTGCACTATCCCAGTGACGTGCTAACCGGTGTGGCTGTGGGTGCGCTCGTCGCCCAGCTGGTCAAGAAGATCGAGAGCGTGTGATGAGCGAAAAAGCGACAGAGGTGGCCCGGCCGCCCGACAACCTGATCCTCGGTGTCGTCCGGGCCGTCCGGCCCCGCCAGTGGGTAAAGAACATCTTGGTGTTCGCCGCGGCGGTGGCGGCGATCGGCACTGCCAGGTACGACTACCGCGCAGTGTTGATCCACGTGTCGATCGCGTTCGTCGTGTTCTGCATGGCCGCATCGGCGATCTATCTGGTCAACGACGTCCGCGACGTCGAAGCCGACCGCCAGCACCCGACGAAGCGGTTCCGCCCAATTGCGGCCGGAGTAGTGCCCGAGTGGCTGGCCTACGTGCTGGCGGCGGTGCTGGGTGTCGGGTCGTTGGCGATCTCGTGGCTGTATGTCAACTCCGACCTGGCGATCGTGATGGCTGTCTACATCGCGATACAGTTGGCGTACTGCTTCGGCTTGAAACATCAGGCCGTCCTGGACATCTGCATCGTCTCGTCTGCCTATCTCCTCCGGGCGATCGCCGGCGGCGCGGCCGCGCACATTCGCCTGTCGCAGTGGTTCCTGTTGGTGATGGCGTTCGGGTCGCTGTTCATGGTGGCGGGAAAGCGCTACGCCGAACTGCAGTTGGCGGAGCGCACCGGCGCCAAGATCCGAAAGTCGCTGGAGAGCTACACCGCCACTTACCTGCGGTTCGTGTGGGCGATGTCGGCCACCGCTGTGGTGTTGTGCTACGGCCTTTTTGCGTTCCAGCGCGACGGCGGGCACGGCTCGTGGTGGGTCATCTCCATGATTCCGTTCACGATCGCGATCCTGCGCTACGCGGTGGATGTCGACGGTGGGTTGGCCGGCGAGCCTGAGGAAATCGCGCTGCGGGACCGCGTGCTGCAGTTGCTCGCGCTGGCCTTGATCGGAACAGTCGGTGCAGCCGTCTTCCTCGGTTAGCGCGCGCCGCCTCGAGCTGACCTCGCGGGTGAGCCTCTGGGCGTCAGTGCTCGTGACCGCGGCGCTGTTCGGTTGGGGGGCGTGGCAGCGGCGCTGGATCGCCGACGACGGGCTGA
Organism: uncultured Actinomycetota bacterium; assembly: GCA_963801365.1. Classification (GTDB taxonomy): domain Bacteria; phylum Actinomycetota; class Actinomycetes; order Mycobacteriales; family Mycobacteriaceae; genus Mycobacterium. The sequence continues at coordinate 169,212 of CAWDEZ010000006.1, forward strand.
TCGTGCTGCGCACCGTGCGAAACCTGTTGGCGGGCAACGGCCCGGTGTTCAACGCGGGTGAACGCGTGGAATCCAACACCTCGACGCTGTGGGCCTATTTGGTGTATCTGGGTGGTGTCCTGGGCGGCCCGGTTCGGCTGGAGTATGTGGCGCTGGTGCTGGCGTTGGTGCTCTCATTGCTGGGCATCGTGTTCGTGATGCTCGGTGCCGCACGGCTCTACGCGCCAAGCCTGCTGGGTCGCCGGGCGGTGCTGCTACCGGCCGGTGCGCTGGTCTACATCGCCGTGCCGCCGGCCCGTGACTTCGCCACCTCCGGGCTCGAAAACTGTTTGGTGCTGGCCTATCTCGGGCTGCTCTGGTGGATGATGGTGTGCTGGTCACAGCAACGTCAGACCGGTCGGGGTTTCACCGCGGCCTTGGCGTTCGTCGCGGGCCTGTCCGTTTTGGTGCGCCCGGAGCTCGCGCTGATCGGCGGCCTGGCGCTGGTGATGATGCTGATCGCGGTCCGCGGGTGGCGCACTCGTGTGTTGATTGTCGTGGCCGGTGGCCTGCTGCCCGTCGGCTATCAGATTTTCCGGATGGGCTACTACGGATTGCTGGTGCCGGCGACCGCGCTGGCCAAGGACGCTTCGGGCAAGAAGTGGTCACAGGGATTCATTTATCTGGCCAACTTCAACGCGCCGTACGCGCTGTGGGTCCCGGCGATTCTGATCGTGGTGCTGGCGGTGCTGGTGATGGTGGCGCGCAGCCGCCGTCTCAAAGGTCGCTCCGCCGCTGCCGCTGCGTGGACAGACCGCGGACGCGTCGCGCGGGTGGTGCAAAGCCCGCCGGCGGTGGTGTCGTTCATCGTCGTCAGCGGGCTGCTGCAGGGGATCTACTGGATCCGCCAGGGCGGTGACTTCATGCACGGTCGAGTTTTGCTGACGCCGCTGTTTTGCATCCTTGCCCCGGTCGCGATGATTCCCCTCTTCCTGCCCGACCGCATCGAGCTCTCCCGTGACACCGGCACGCTGTTGGCCGGCGCGACGGCCACCGCGTGGCTGGCAGTCGCGGGTTGGGCGCTGTGGGCGGCCAACTCCCCCGGCATGGGCGCCGACGCCACCAGGGTCACCTACACCGGCATCGTGGACGAGCGGCGGTTTTACGCGCAGGCCACCGGCAACGCGCACCCGTTGACCGCGACTGACTATCTGGACTACCCGCGGATGCGGGCCGTGATCGAGGCGATCAACAACACCCCCGTCGGTGCATTGCTGCTGCCATCCGGCAACTACACGCAGTGGGACGTCGTGCCCGCGAAACCGCCACCACCGGCCGGGCCGGGGCTGCCCCCCGACTCGAAATTGATGGAGAACGGCCCGCATACGGTGTTCTTCACCAATCTCGGCATGCTCGGCATGAATGTCGGCCTCGACGTGCGGGTGCTCGACCAGATCGGTCTAGCAAACCCCCTGGCGGCTCACACCGCGCGGCTGGAGGACGCCAGGATCGGGCACGACAAGAACCTGTTCCCGGACTGGGCGGTGGCCGACGGGCCGTGGCTGAAGGAGTCTTCATATCTGCCCCCCTACCTCGACGAAGATTGGGTCGCCGAGGCCGAGGTGGCCCTGAAATGCCCTGCCACCGACACGGTGCTGACGTCCATCAGGGGGCCGCTGACGGTCCGGCAGTTCTACTTCAACCTGGTGCACGCGAATCAGTTCACCAGCTACCGAATCGACCGCGTGCCCAAGTATGAGCTGATTCGCTGCGGCTTGAGTGAGCCGCCGTTGCGTGGTACCTCTTACACCGGCTTGCCGGCGACGGGGCCGTAGCTGCTGTTGGTTGGCTGGGCCCGATCGTGGTAGCGAAACCGCAACGTAGCGGTGATTCCCACGATGAGGGATGGCTGTGAAACTACTGGTGGCGTTGAAACGACCGAGGCCGCGAACACGAAGTTCCAGGAGAAGTACACACAGGCCGGCGGACGCGATGCGACCTTCACCTATCCCGCGGGAAACCACTCGTGGCCGGGCCGGGGGCGTAGCTTACCGGCCCTGAAACCTGATCTCTTCGCGACGTTGCCTGGGTGATTGGCCCATGAGCGCTCGTGCGACGAGCAGACACACGACGAGGGAGACAACTGAAGATGGCTGGACAGTGCGCACGCCGAGAGGGCCACGCGAAGGTGTGGTTGACTACCACGGCACCGCGGCGAGGAGACCGCCATGGGGTGCGCAATCACAAAGATGGGATGGACAGATCAATGACGTTCGTTGAGAAGTTGCGCGGCCGATGGGCGCGCCGGCTGACGGTCGCCGCCGTGGTGGCCGTGCTGTTGCCGGGCCTGATCGGCGTCGTAGGGGGCTCGGCGACTGCGGCGGCATTCTCTCGACCGGGTCTGCCGGTCGAGTACCTGGACGTGCCGTCGGCCGCGATGGGCCGCGACATCCGCATCCAGTTCCAAAGCGGTGGGCCCAACTCACCGGCGGTGTACATGCTCGACGGCCTGCGCGCGCGGGACGACTACAACGGCTGGGACATCGAGACCAATGCGTTCGAGATGTACTACCAGTCCGGCCTGTCGGTGGTCATGCCGGTCGGCGGCCAGTCCAGCTTCTACAGCGACTGGTACAAGCAGGCCTGCGGTAAGGGCGGCTGCCTCACCTACAAGTGGGAGACGTTTTTGACCTCGGAACTGCCGGCCTGGCTGGCGGCCAACAAGCAGGTCAAGCCGACGGGCAGCGCAGCGGTCGGTTTGTCAATGGCCGGCTCGGCGGCTATGACGCTGGCGACCTACTACCCGCAGCAGTTCCCGTACGCCGGGTCGCTGTCGGGCTTCCTGAACCTGTCGGAGGGCTGGTGGCCGATGCTCGTCGGCCTGTCGATGGGCGATGCGGGCGGCTATAAGTCCGAGGACATGTGGGGTCCGTCCAGTGACCCGGCGTGGAAGCGCAACGATCCGATGGTCAACATTGACAAATTGGTGGCCAACAACACCCGCATCTGGGTGTACTGCGGCAACGGCAAGCCCAACGACTTGGGCGGCGGCGACTTCAACGCGAAGTTCCTCGAAGGCTTCACGCTTCGGACGAACAAGTCCTTCAAGGACGCTTACATCGCGGCGGGCGGCAAGAACGGGGTATTCAACTTCCCCGAAGCCGGCACACATAGCTGGGCCTACTGGGGCCAGCAGCTGGGGGCGATGAAGCCCGACATCCAGCGTGTGCTCGGCGCCACGCCTACCGCGTAAGCGCAGCACAAATCGGCTTATGGCGGCGGCCACCTGCGGTCGCCGCCATGAGTCGTTCCGGCGCGGCCCAGCTCAGTGATGTGATTCACTACGTTGCGGATTGGGTGAGCTGGAAGGGGTGGCGATGAAGGTCGGTGTGGCGCTGGCGCGAGCGGTGCTGGCGGCGATTCTCGGGCTCGGCCTGTGGATGGTGCCGGCGATGCCCTCGACGGCAAGAGCCGACAGTGTCGAGTTCCTGATGGTGCCGTCCGGCGCGATGGGCCGCGACATCCCGGTCGCGTTTCTGGCCGGCGGTCCGCACGCGGTGGTTCTTCTCGACGCGTTCAACGCCGGCGACGCGGTGAGCAACTGGGTCACCGCGGGCAATGCGATGAACACCCTCGCCGGCAAGGGCATCTCGGTGGTGGCACCTGCCAGCGGCGCGTTCAGCATGTACACCAACTGGGAACAGGACGGTAGCCGCCAGTGGGAGACGTTCCTGTCCCAAGAGCTGCCCGATTGGCTGGCCGCCAACAAGGGCCTGGCACCCAACGGGCACGCGATCGTCGGTGCCGCGCAGGGCGGCTACGGCGCGATGGCGACGGCGACATTCCATCCCGACCGTTACGGCTATGCCGGATCGATGTCCGGACTCCTGACCCCGTCCCGGACGTTCGAGAACGGCGCGATCACCGATGGCCTGATGCGGTTCGGCGGCGTCGACAGCCGCAACATGTGGGGCCTGCCGCAGGCGGGCCGGTGGAAATGGCATGACCCCGACGTGCACATCTCACTGCTGGTGCAGAACAACACGCGGCTGTGGGTGTTCAGCCCGCAGGCGGTGACGTGCACCGATGCGGCCGCGATGATCGGCTACTGCGACCAGGCGCAGGGCAGCAACCGCATCTTCTACCAGCATTACCGCGATGTCAGCGGACACAACGGGCACTTCGATTTCCCTGCCGGCGGCAATCACGACTGGTCGAGCTGGGGGCCGGAACTTGCGGCGATGTCCGGCGATCTGGTGGCAGCCATCCGATAACCCGCGGCGCGTTCGCACACTGCGACGTTGCGCCACCGGGACGATGCCGGTCAGCCGGTACCGTGGAAACGTGCAACGGACGTCCACACGGATGGCCGGGTGCTCGACCATGGCGACGCTCACACTGATTGCTGCCGTGCTGTCGGGGTGCTCGGCGTCGGACGGCATGATGTCCACCGTCACGCTGCCCGCCGATGACACCACGACGCTCGCATCGGGCATCCAGGATCCGGCGTCGCCGCTGCCGCCCCCCGACGGAGGGAGCGGCTCGCAGACGGCGACCAGGCTGATTGTGACCCATCAGCAACGCGGCTATCTCGATGCTCTGGCCGCAGGCGGCGTGCATCTGTCGAGCGAGCTGCTGGCACTGTCGATCGGCTCCTACGTATGCCAGGCTCGCGCCGCGGGGCAGAGTCCGCAGGCGGTGTGGGACTATGTGCATCCGCTGGTGGCCACCGACGTGCAGGACGCCCACATGAACTCCATGCCGCCCACGACGGCCGAGATCGATGCCACGGCCGCCAGTTACATCAGCATCGCATCCGAACGACTCTGCTAGCAGGAGAAGATGGCGAAGACCAATCGGCGGAAACGCCACCGTATCCTCGCGCTGGCCGCGGCCGTTGCGGTCGCAGTTGTGGTCGCGCTGGGGCTGACGCTGATGGTGGTGGTATCCCGGTCGCCGAAGTCGTCCGTGCCGCCGGTGGCCACACCACCCAACGCGCAGCCGCCCACCAGCTCGACCGTACCGAAGAAACCACGGCCGGAGTTCCAGGACGCCAGCTGCCCCGACATGCAGGTGGTGTCGATCCCCGGTACCTGGGAGTCGTCGCCGCAGCTGGACCCAATGAATCCCCTGCAGTTCCCGAATGCTTTGCTGCTCAACGTCACTGGTCCGCTCGCCGAGCAATTCGGCGCCGACAGGATCCAGACCTACACGGTTCCCTACACCGCGCAGTTCCACAACCCGTTCTCACGTGACGGCCAGATCAGTTATAACGACAGCCGCACGGAGGGGACCACGGCCGCTCATAAGGCGATCACGGAGATGAACAACCGCTGCCCGCTGACCAGCTACGTGATTGTCGGGTTCTCGCAGGGTGCGGTGATCGCCGGTGACATCGCCAGCGACGTCGGCAACGGCAGGGGACCGGTCGACGAGGACCTGGTGCTGGGGGTCGGGCTGATCGCCGACGGACGCCGCCAAAGCGGCGCGGGCCAGGACGTCGCGCCCACCCCGCCGGGGCAGGGCGCCGAGATCACGCTTCACGAGGTGCCGATGCTGTCGGGTATGGGCATGACGATGACCGGCCCCCGGGAGGGCGGCTTCGGCTCGCTGAACGACCGGGTGTTCGAGATCTGCGCGAAGGACGATCTGATTTGCGCAGCACCCCAGGAGGCGTTCAACATCACGAACCTGCCCACCACGCTGGAAGTGCTGGCCGGCGGAGCGGGCCAGCCGGTACACGCGCTGTACAACACCACACAGTTCTGGAGCAGCGAGGGCCAGCCGGCCGCCGTGTGGGTGCGTAATTGGGCCGCCGGAGTCATCGACAGCGCCCCGCATCCCAAGCACGGCTGAGGATGGCGCGCAGAAGGCGGCGCCACCGCCGGGTCGCGCTGGCGGTCGGCGGCGTCCTGGTGCTGGTGGCTGTGTTGGCGCTGGGCTGGTTGCTCTTCAAGAGGGCGCGCCCGCAAATCCAGGGCGCCGGCTGCCCCGACGTGCAGGTGGTGTCGATCCCCGGCACCTGGGAGTCGTCGCCGCAGCTTGACCCGTTGCATCCCGCGCAGTTCCCGAATGCTCTGCTGCTCAACGTAACTCGGCCGCTCACCGAGCAGTTCGGCGCCGACCGGCTGCAGGCCTACACCGTTCCGTACGTGGCGCAGTTCCACCGGCCGCTCTCGAACGACAACGACGTCTCCTACGACGACAGCCGCAGGCAGGGCACCGACGCCACGAAGAAGGCGCTCACGGACATCGCGGCCAGATGTCCGCGGACCGGCTACCTGATCATCGGCTTCTCGCAGGGCGCGGTGATCGCCGGTGACATCGCCAGCGACATCGGCAACGGCAGAGGGCCCGTCGACGCGAGCCGGGTGTTAGGCGTGACGCTGATCTCCGACGGTCGCCGCGAGTCCGGCGTCGGCCGGAGCGTCGGTCCCAATCCGCCCGGTCAGGGTGCCGAGATCACGCTGCGGGATTTCCCGTTCATCCCATCGGGCATCACGATGACCGGCCCCCGTCACGGCGGGTTCGGCGCGCTGGACGACCGAACCAACCAGATCTGCGCCGAAGGCGATCTGATCTGCGCCGCGCCGGCGGAGGCGTTCAACGTGCTCAACCTGCCCAGAACACTGGAGATCCTGCTGGGCGCTGCGGGTGAGCCGGTGCACGCGATGTATAACACCACGCAGTTCTGGAGCCTCGATGGCCAGCCGGCCACCGTGTGGACGCTGGACTGGGCGGTCGACGTGATCAAGAACGCGCCGCGGCCATAGCACGGATCAGCAACATTTGTCGCGACGACGGACGGTCGATTTGGCCGCCGATCAGGCGTCACCTAACATTAAGAAATAACTAAGAGCGGCAAATGGCTGTGTGCCGAGGCCACACGCAGCGACGAGGGGCTGCGAAACCTCTGTACGATCTTTGAGGTTTGGGGTTCGCGGCGATGGCCAGCCGAGCTACGGTCGGCGCGCTCGATGCGACAGCAGGGCCCCAGCGCTTCGACAGGAGAAAAGAACGTGCCGATTTGGGTCAACCCGTTCATCGACAAGAAGACGGGGCGGATCAAGTTCCCGGAAGGCGCCAGCATCGTGCGCCACGTGGAGCGATGGGCACAAACCCGTGCCGACCACCTGGCGTACCGCTTCGTGGACTTCTCCACCGAGCGCGACGGCATCGAGCGCGACTTGACCTGGTCGCAGTTCTCCCTCCGCAACCGTGCGGTCGCCGCGCGGCTTCAGCAGGTCACCCAGCCCGATGACCGGATCGCGATCCTGTGCCCGCAGAACCTGGACTACCTGACCGCGTTCTACGGCGCGATGTACTCCGGCCGCATCGCGGTGCCGCTGTTCGACCCCGCCGAGCCCGGCCACGTCGGCCGGTTGCACTCGGTGCTCGACGACTGCACACCGTCGACGATCCTCACCACCACCGGTTCGGCCGAGGGCGTCCGCAAGTTCTTCCACAAGCGGCCGGCCAAGGAGCGTCCACGCATCATCGCGGTCGACGCGGTGCCCGACGAGGTCGCCGGTACGTGGGTCCAGCCGGAGAATCCGACCGAGGAGACGATCGCCTACCTGCAGTACACGTCGGGCTCGACCCGCAGCCCCGCTGGTGTGAAGATCACCCACTTGGCGGTGGCGACCAACATCATGCAGACCATGACCGCGCTCGATCCCGAGGAAGGCCACCGTGGCGTCAGCTGGCTGCCGTTCTTCCACGACATGGGTCTGATCACGATCATGATGCCGTCGCTCATCGGCAGGTATGGAACGTTCATGACTCCGGCCGCATTTGTGCGCCGGCCCACCCGCTGGCTGCGTGAACTCGGCGTGAAGGGCGACGACCGCGGACCCAGCATCTCGGCCGCGCCCAACTTCGCGTTCGAGCACGCCGCGCGCCGTGGGCTCCCGAAGGAGGGCGAGCCCGAACTCGACCTGAGCAACGTGCGCGCGATCCTCAACGGCAGCGAGCCCGTGTCGCAGGCGTCGATGCGCAAGTTCACCGACGCGTTCGCGCCATACGGGCTCAAGCCCACCGTGATCAAGCCGTCCTACGGCATGGCCGAGGCGACGTTGTTCGTCTCCACCACCGAGGCCGACCAGCCGCCGGTGATCATCAGCGTCGACCGCGACGAGCTGGTCGAGGACCGGCTGGTGAAGGTGTCGGAGGATTCGCCGAAGGCGGTGACACAGGCATCCTGCGGCAAGATCGGCTACGACGAGTGGGCGGTGATCGTCGACCCCGACACCGCTGAGGAGCTGCCCGACGGCCAGATCGGTGAGATCTGGGTGCACGGCAACAACCTCGGGACCGGTTACTGGAACAAAGAGGTAGAGACCCGCGAGACATTCCAGAACATCCTCAAATCCCGCACCGACCCGTCGCACGCGGAAGGTGCGCCCGATGACGCGATGTGGATGCGCACGGGCGACCTCGGCGCGTTCCTGGACGGCGAGTTTTATGTCACCGGCCGGATCAAGGAGCTGGTGATCATCGACGGACGCAACCACTACCCGCAGGACCTGGAGTACACCGCGCAGGAGTCCACCCGCGCGCTGCGTCCCGGATTCGCGGCCGCGTTCTCTGTGCCGGCCAATCAGCTGCCGCACCAGGTGTTCGAGAACCCGCACGCCGGGCTGAAGTACGACCCGGAGGACACGTCCGAGCAGTTGGTGATCGTCGGTGAGCGCGCTCCCGGCACCCACAAGCTCGACGTCGAGCCGGTTGCCGACGACATCCGCGCCGCGATCGCGGTGCGCCATGGCGTCACGGTGCGTGATGTGCTGCTGATGCCGGCGGGCACGATCCCGCGCACGTCCAGCGGCAAGATCGGACGCCGCGCCTGCCGCGCCACCTACATCGACGGCAGTCTGCGCGGCGGAACGGCCTCCCCGAACTCCTTCCCCGACGCGACGGACTGACCGCGAAAGAGCATGGCAGAGAACGAAACTGAGGACGTGGCTCCGGGCGACTCCCAGACTGTCGCGGAGATGACCGTCGCGGAGATGCGCGCCTGGTTGCGCAATTGGGTGGCCACCGCCACCGGCCAGTCCGCCGACGCGATCGACGAGACCACCCCGATGGTCGAGCTGGGGCTGTCGTCGCGTGACGCGGTCGCGATGGCCGCCGACGTCGAGGACCTCACCGGGGTCACGCTGTCGGCCACCGTCGCGTTCCAGCACCCGACCATCGAGTCGCTGGCCGCGCGGATCATCGAGGGCGAGCCGGATTCTGAGGGCGTCGACGAAGACGAGGATTGGTCACGCGAACGCGACGTGGCCGACATCGCGATCGTTGGGCTGTCCACCCGATTCCCCGGCGACATGAACACACCGGAGGAGACGTGGCAGGCGCTGCTGGCCGGCCGCGACGCGATCACCGACCTGCCGGAGGGCCGCTGGTCGGAGTTCCTCGAGGAGCCGCGCATCGCCGAGCGGGTCGCCAAGGCCCGCACCCGCGGCGGCTACCTCAGCGACATCAAGGGCTTCGACTCTGAATTCTTCGCGCTGTCGAAGATGGAGGCCGACAACCTCGACCCGCAGCAGCGGATGGCGCTCGAATTGACTTGGGAGGCTTTGGAATACGCCCGCATCCCAGCGTCGAGCTTGCGGGGCCAGAGTGTCGGTGTCTACATCGGCTCGTCGAACAACGACTACAGCTTCCTCGCGGTGTCCGACCCGACCGTCGCCCATCCGTACGCGATCACCGGCACCGCGAGCTCGATCATCGCCAACCGGGTGTCCTACTTCTACGACTTCCGCGGTCCATCGGTGGCTGTCGACACCGCGTGCTCGAGCTCTCTGGTCGCCGCGCACCACGCCGTGCAGGCGCTGCGTGCCGGCGAGTGCGATGTGGCTCTAGCTGGCGGCGTGAACGCACTGATCACCCCGATGGTCACAATCGGGTTCGACGAGGTCGGCGGAGTGCTGGCGGCCGACGGCCGGATCAAGTCGTTTTCCTCCGACGCCGACGGTTACTCCCGTGCGGAGGGCGGCGGGATGCTGGTGTTCAAGAGGGTCGACGACGCCCGCCGCGACGGCGACCAGATCTTGGCGGTGATCGCGGGCACCGCGGTCAACCACGACGGCCGCTCCAACGGCCTGCTCGCACCGAACCCTGACGCGCAGGCCGATGTGCTGCGCAAGGCCTACAAGGACGCGGGCATCAACCCGCGCACCGTCGACTACATCGAGGCGCACGGCACCGGCACGATCCTGGGCGACCCGATCGAGGCCGAGGCGCTGGGCCGCGTCGTCGGCAAGGGCCGGCCCGCCGACCGGCCGGCACTGCTCGGTGCGGTCAAGTCCAATGTCGGGCACCTGGAATCCGCCGCGGGCGCGGCGAGCCTCGCCAAGATGGCGCTGGCGCTATCGCACGACAAGCTGCCGCCGTCGATCAACTTCGCCGGGCCCAACCCGTACATCGACTTCGACGCGGTGCACCTGAAGGTCGCCGACACCGTCACCGACTGGCCGCGCTACAGCGGCTACGCGATCACCGGCGTGTCCGGGTTCGGATTCGGCGGCGCCAACGCACATCTGGTGCTGCGTGAGGTGCTGCCCCGCGATGTCGTCGAGAAAGAGCCGGAGCCCGAGCCGGTCGTCGAAGAGAAGCCCGAGGAGAACGCCGGCGTCTACGTCGGCGGGGTCCACATCGAGGACGACGACGAGGAAGCGGACTTCTATGGGGTCCACGCGACCGAGGTCGAAGAGTCGCATGAACTTCCCGGCCTCACCGATGAAGCGTTGCGGCTCAGGGAGATCGCGCTCGAAGAGCTAGCCGCCGCCGGAGGTGGCAATTCAGCCGAAGACGCCGAACAGCTTGCGCCGTTGATTCCGCTTGCGGTGTCGGCGTTTCTTACCTCACGCAAGAAGGCGGCCGCCGCGGTGCTGGCGGACTGGATGGAAACCGACGAGGGCCGAGCGTCGTCGTTGGAGTCGATCGGGCGGGCGCTGTCCCGGCGCAACCACGGCCGCTCACGCGCGGTGGTGCTGGCACATGACCACGACGAGGCGATCAAGGGCCTGCGCGCGATCGCCGAAGGCAAGCAGCGGCCGAATGTGTTCACCGCCGACGGGCCGGTGACCAACGGGCCGGTGTGGGTGCTGGCCGGCTTCGGGGCGCAGCACCGCAAGATGGCTAAGAACCTTTACCTGCGCAACGAGGTGTTCGCCGAATGGATCGACAAGGTCGACGCGCTGGTGCAGGACGAGCGCGGCTACTCGATCGTCGAGCTGATCCTCGACGACGCGCAGGACTACGGCATCGAGACCACGCAGATCGTCATCTTCGCGATCCAGGTCGCGCTAGGTGAGCTGCTCAAGCATCACGGGGCCAAGCCGGGGGCAGTGATCGGCCAGTCGCTGGGTGAAGCCGCGGCGGCCTACTTCTCCGGCGGGCTGTCGCTGGCAGACGCCACCCGCACGATCTGCTCGCGCTCACATCTGATGGGCGAGGGCGAGGCGATGCTCTTCGGCGAGTACATCCGGCTGATGGCGCTCGTCGAATACTCCGCCGACGAGATCAAGACCGTGTTCTCCGACTTCCCGGATCTGGAGGTGTGCGTCTACGCCGCGCCGACCCAGACCGTGATCGGCGGACCTCCCGAGCAGGTCGACGCAATCATCGCCCGCGCCGAGTCCGAGGGGAAGTTCGCGCGCAAGTTCCAGACCAAGGGCGCCAGCCACACCTCGCAGATGGACCCGCTGCTGGGTGAGCTGGCCGCCGAGCTGGTCGGCATCCAGCCGCGGCCCACCACGATCGGGTACTACGCGACCGTGCACGAGGGCAGCTTCATCCGCCCCGGCCAGCAGATCCACGACGTCGACTACTGGAAGAAGGGCTTGCGGCATTCCGTGTACTTCACGCACGGCATCCGCAACGCCGTCGACAACGGGCACACCACATTCCTGGAGCTGGCGCCGAACCCGGTGGCGCTCATGCAAGTTGGCTTGACCACCGCCGCCGCGGGCCTGCCCGACGCGCAGCTGATCGCGACGCTGGCACGCAAGCAGGACGAGGTCGAGTCGATGATCGCGGCGATGGCGCAGCTGTTCGTCTACGGTCACGATCTCGACATCCGAACACTATTCTCCGCAGGAGAGTACGCCAACATCCCGCCGACGCAGTTCCGCCGCAAGGAGCACTGGCTCGACGCGCACTTCTCCGGCGATGCGTCGGTGATCATGCCGGGCAACCACGTCGCGACGCCCGACGGCCGGCACGTCTGGGAGTACAGGCCGCGCGGCGAGACCGATCTCGCCGGACTGGTGAAATCAGCGGCGGCGCAAGTGCTTCCGGATGCCACGCTGACCGCGAGCGAGCAGCGTGCGGTGCCGGGCGAGGGTGCTCGCCTGGTGACGACGCTGACGCGGCACCCGGGCGGAGCGGCGGTTCAGGTGCACGCCCGTATCGACGAGTCGTTCACTTTGGTGTACGACGCGATCGTGTCCCGGTCCGGTCAAGCGGCTGCGCTCCCGGCCGCAGTGGCCGTCGGAACAGCCACGGCCACAACCGAAATCGCGCCAGCGCCGGTTGAAGAGGAACAGCCGGACGCCGAGATCCTGCACGACCACCTCACCCAGGGCGCCGGCATCGGCGCCGGTTTCGCCAAGTGGTCGCCAGATTCGGGTGAGACGGTCGGGCAGCGGCTAGCAATGATCGTGGCCGGTGCGATGGGCTACGAGCCTGAGGACCTGCCGTGGGAGGTGCCGCTGATCGAGCTGGGCCTGGACTCTTTGATGGCGGTGCGGATCAAGAACCGCGTCGAGTACGACTTCGACCTGCCGCCGATCCAGCTGCAGGCTGTGCGCGACGCGAACCTGTACGCCGTGGAGAAGCTGATCCAGTACGCGATCGAGCACCGCGACGAGGTCGAACAACTGCACGAGTACCAGCAGACGAAGACGGCCGACGAGATTGCCGAGGAGCAGGCACGCCTGCTGTCGGGCGCGTCGGTGGAGACGGTGGCCGTGCTGGCGCCCGATCCCCAAGTGGAACCGCAAACTCAAGGCGCCGACAACATTCCACCGCCGCCTCCATCGGACAACCCGGCCGGACCCCCCCGCGAAGCAAAGCCCGACCTCACGTCGGTTGCCGCGGCCCTCAACCAGCAGGCGGTCTCCGAAGCGCTGGGTGCGGATGTCCCGCCACGGGACGCTTCCGAGCGTGTGACCTTCGCGACGTGGGCGATCGTCACCGGCAAGTCGCCGGGCGGCATCTTCAACGAACTGCCCGACGTCGACGACGCGACCGCGGAGAAGCTGGCGCAGCGACTCTCCGAGAGAGCCGACGGGCCGATCACCGCCGGCGACGTGAAGGCGTCGGCGACCATCGAGGAGCTGGCGGACCAGGTGCGGGAATACCTCGAGGCCGGCCAGATCGACGGGTTCGTCCGCACCATCCGGCCCCGCGACGAAGGGTCAGACAAGGTTCCGGTATTCGTCTTCCACGCCGCCGGCGGGTCCACGGTGGTCTACGAGCCGCTGCTGAAGAGGCTGCCACCCGACACCCCGATGTATGGCTTCGAGCGGGTCGAGGGCACCATCGAAGAGCGTGCCGCGCAATACGTTCCGAAGCTGCGCGAAATCCAAGGCGACGGGCCGTTCATCCTGACCGGCTGGTCGCTGGGTGGGGCGCTGGCCTACGCGTGCGCGATCGGCCTGCGGGAGAGGTGCTGCGACGTGCCGTTCGTCGGGCTGATCGACGCGGTGCGCCCCGGCGAGGAGATCCCGCAGACCAAGGAGGAGACCCGTAAGCGGTGGGAACGCTACGCCCGGTTCGCCGAGCGCACGTTCAACGTCCAGGTCCCCGAGATCCCGTACGAGGAGTTGGAGAAGCTCGACGACGCCGGTCAGGTCCAGTTTGTGCTGAACGCGGTCAAGGAGAGCGGCGTGCAAATCCCCGGCGGGATCATCGAGCACCAGCGCACGTCGTACCTCGACCAGCGGGCTATCGACACCGCCCAGATCCGGCCGTACGACGGGCATGTCACGCTGTACATGGCCGACCGTTACCACGATGACGCGATCATGTTCGAGCCGCGGTACGCGACCCGCAAGCCAGACGGCGGCTGGGGCGAGTACGCGGCCGACCTCGAGGTGGTGCCGATCGGCGGCGAGCACATCCAGGCGATCGACGAGCCGATCATCGCCAAGGTCGGCGCCCACATGAGCCATGCACTCGCGAAGATTGAGGCCGAAAGCAGGGTAGGGAAGTGACAGAAGTTTCTCCCACCCACCAGGCGACCACCGCCGAGAAGCTTGCCGAGCTGCGCGCAAAGCTGGAGCTGGCCAAGGAGCCCGGCGGTGAGAAAGCCGCGGCCAAACGCGACAAGAAGGGAATTCCCAGCGCTCGCGCCCGCATCCATGCCCTGCTGGACCCAGGCAGCTTCCTCGAGATCGGCGCGCTGGCCCGCACACCGGGCGACCCGAACGCGCTCTACGGCGACGGCGTGGTCACCGGCCATGGCACCATCAACGGCCGCCCGGTTGGCGTGTTCAGCCACGACCAGACCGTGTTCGGCGGGACCGTCGGAGAGATGTTCGGCCGCAAGGTTTCTCGGCTGATGGAGTGGGTGGCGATGGTCGGTTGCCCGATCATCGGAATCAACGATTCCGGCGGTGCCCGCATCCAGGACGCGGTCACATCGCTGGCGTGGTACGCCGAGCTGGGCCGCCGCCATGAGCTGCTTTCCGGATTGGTTCCGCAGATTTCCATCATTCTCGGGAAATGCGCTGGCGGAGCGGTGTATTCGCCGATCCAGACCGATCTGGTCGTCGCGGTCCGCGACCAGGGCTACATGTTTGTCACCGGACCCGACGTGATCAAGGACGTGACCGGCGAAGATGTGACTCTCGACGAGCTGGGCGGTGCCGACTATCAGGCCCGTTACGGCAACATCCACCAGGTCGTCGAGAACGAGGCGGCGGCAGTCGAATATGTGCGTGAATTTCTCCAGTTCTTGCCCGCCAATGGCTTTGACGATCCGCCAATCATCAACCCGGGCATGGAGCCCGAGATCACGCCGCACGACCTGGAGCTCGACTCGATCGTGCCGGACTCGGACAACATGGCCTACGACATGCACGAGATCCTGCTGCGGATCTTCGACGACGGCGACTTCCTCGACGTCGCCGCCCAGGCCGGCCAGGCGATCATCACCGGGTATGCCCGGGTCGACGGCAGGCCCGTCGGGGTGGTGGCCAACCAGCCGATGCACATGTCGGGCTCGATCGACAACGAAGCCTCCGACAAGGCAGCGCGGTTCGTCCGGTTCTGCGCCGCGTTCAACATCCCGCTCGTGTTCGTCGTCGACACCCCCGGCTTCCTGCCTGGCGTCGAGCAGGAGAAGAACGGAATCATCAAGCGCGGCGGCCGCTTCCTGTACGCGGTGGTGGAGGCTGACGTCCCCAAAGTGACGATTACCATCCGCAAGTCATATGGCGGCGCGTACGCGGTGATGGGGTCCAAACAGTTGACCGCGGACCTGAACTTCGCATGGCCGACCGCCCGGATCGCGGTCATCGGCGCAGAGGGCGCGGCGCAACTGCTGATGAAGCGCTTCCCCGACCCGAACACGCCTGAGGCGCAGGAGATCAAGCGCAACTTCATCGCGGGCTATAACTTCAACATGGCGGTCCCGTGGATCGCCGCCGAGCGTGGGTTCATCGACGCGGTGATCGAGCCCCACGAGACACGGCTGCTGCTGCGCAAGGCGATGCATCTGTTGCGGAGCAAGCAAATCCAACGGGTACAGCGCAAGCACGGCGGCCTCATTCCTATCTAACTGCCTCACTGCGCGGTTGGTAGGACAGCTTCACAACCCCTGAGGTGTACGTTGTCGTTGAGACCAATCGCATCCGAATTGGAAGTTTGGGCCCATGAAACGGCCTGACCCCCTCGCCCCAGACGACGGGATGTAGCCAGAACCTCACCTCATTTACTAGGCCGCGGCGTGCGAGGTAGTGTGCCAACTCCCCGCAGCCGTAGGAGATCAAATCGCCGGAGAGACGCGCCTTGAGCGTTGTCACATCCCCCGCCAGGTCAGCGCCCAGAAGCTGCGAGTTCCACATCAGTTGCCCTTTGAGCATCCTTGAGGCGACGTATTTGGGGATCGGATGACAAGCTCGGCATATCCGCCTCGCTGGCTTGGCCAGTAGGCGGCTAGGCCTTGTAGGTCTCGCGACCGAGAACAAGTGCATCCGCGGCGCGCAGCTGCGCGATGCCTTCCGCGTCCTCGGATCCGGGGTCGAACCAGCCTTCCATTTGGTCCAGCACGGAATCCAACGTCATCTGTGCTGACACAATCAGCCTGCCCATCACGTCCTCCTCCGTTGTGCATGCAGCAAGTTCTTCGTCACGATTCATGACGCGTGTACGCCGATCGTCACTAGCTGTGACTCCGCCGGACACCCAACCTCATCGCGGTCCGCATCCGCGGTGCCGATGCCGCACGCGGGACGTTAACCCCGGCCCTGACCGCGGTAGCGTGACCGGATGACCCGGCACCTGTATACCTTGCCCGCTGTGTGAAGCGATGTGCGGTCTGGAGATCACCGTCGAGGGCGGTCTAGCGGGAGTTTCCCCCCTTGGTCGTTGACGGGCGTTGTTGGTGCTGGTCAGTGGTGGTTTTTGTGGGTGGTGTGTGTATTACCCATCGTCGGGGTCGGTTAGCGGGTGGGTGCGTAGCGGTCGATGCCGAAGAGGTCGGCGAGGCGGTCCTGGGTGGGGGTGGTGTCGGTGAGCATGCGGCGGGCGCGGGGGCGTCCTTTGCCGCCGTCATGGTAGAGCAGGACGGTCTCTTCGATGCCGGCGAGTTCGTTGAGCAGTTCACGCACTGACATGTGTAGGCCGGCTTGGTCGGCTTGGCGGCGCATGAGGTGGGCGACGGTGAGCGCGAGAACGCTGTAGAAGACGTGGACGCGGATTTTCTGGTCGGTCCAGTGGTGCATCGGCCCGAACGAGACAACGTGGGGGTCTTTCTGCTGACGGAACCCGGCTTCGACTTCGGATTGGGAACGGTAGGCCGCGACCACCTCGGCAACAGACCATTGAGCGCGGTTGGTGAACAGGATCCGTTTCCCGAAGATCCTGTCTTCCAGTTTCTTTCGCGCCGCGGCGTCGGTGCGGAAAGTCAGCCGCAGTTCGGACGGGGTCTGGCCGGTCAGGGTGACGGTGAGGATCTCGTTGACCCAGCGGGGTGTGAGGATCGCGGCGATATCAGCCTCGACGGCGTCGCGGGTCCGGCGGGTTCTGCCGCGCGCGAGGCGGGTTTGCAGTTCGGTCAAACGTTTTCGTGCTTTGGCCAGGGTTTGATCAAAACCGCGGGACTGGGCGGCGTGCAGGGTCGGGGAATGGGTCAGCACCGCACGCCGTGTCACCCCCAACGCGGTCACCTCGGTGTCCACACAGCTCAGGCCGGGGTACCGGTCGGCATCGACGGCAACGTAGGTTTTCCGCGGTATCGCGAGCAGGTCGGGATGGTCTGACGGGGGCAATGATCCGACGAACCCGAGCCCGGACTCTTCGATGAGGGCGTGGTTGTCGGCCGAGTTTTGTCCGGCGTCGTAGACCACCGTCAACGACTCCACCGAGGAGGCCAATGCACGGTACCGGGTCACCAATTCCTCGATGACCATGGGGAATTGGGTGACGTCGGGGCGATCCCCGGGGTAGGCGTGCGACACCACGGGTACCCCGCCGTCGCGGGTCACCACCAACGCCAACCCGACCAGCCGCAGATCCATGCGTTTCTGTTTCGCTTTGCCGCGTTGAGCGATCGGGGCGCGGTCGTTGGCTGAGTCGATGTAGGTGGCGAAGTTGGTCATGTCCAGCACCAGCCCAGACAGGTCCAACCCGAACTCGGTGACCATCCGCCGCCCCAACTCGGTTTCGATACTGCCCAACGCCTCGGTGTCCAGGTGATCCATCGCGTCCCAGAACCGGCGGTGATCCAACGCCCCCGCCGGTGTCTTGACCCACCGCGAACCCGCGGTGCCGGCCCACCAGTCGGCGAACGCCAGCTTCGAGCACGGTGCGACCACCCGGTTGGCGGTGGCCAACGCGATGTAGGTGCCCACCGACACCGCGGCATCCGCGCGGCGAGGCGCGACCGTATCGATGACCTCGGCCACCCCGAGGCGCTGCAGAACCGACCACACCGCAGCCAGGTCGCCGAACCGTTTGTGCTGGCTACGCACCGGTTCCCCGGCACCACCACCGGCCAGTTTGGCCATCACTTCCTCGGCGGTACCCAAATATTCCTGCGACACGATCCGCGGCTTGCCGTCCACCCGTGCCGATTCCACCAGGTAGTAGTACGTGTGTCTCCCACGTCGCTTCCCCACGATAGACGGCATATATGGGTAATATACTTAATTACATCAAAAACCAAGCACCACAACAAAAGACACGCCGATCAACTACACAGGGCGGAAACTCCCGCTAGTCAAAGGTATCCGTGGCAACAAAGACGACGCCTGGAGCCGCGGCCATATCTGCCCGAAGGGCGCGTCGCTGGGCGCGGTGCACGAGGACCCTGACCGCATCCGCCGCCCGCTGATCAAGGTCGACCGGCAGTGGCGCGAGGTCGGCTGGGATGA
Source organism: uncultured Actinomycetota bacterium (assembly GCA_963801365.1). Lineage (GTDB taxonomy): Bacteria > Actinomycetota > Actinomycetes > Mycobacteriales > Mycobacteriaceae > Mycobacterium. The sequence goes on from CAWDEZ010000006.1 coordinate 187,796, forward strand.
CGCGTTCCGGCGCTGCAAGATGGGCACTTTGCTCCGTGCCGAACGCAATCCCCTTGGCGTCCTTGCCGATCAGCGTCAGGACGGCGACAGTGATCAGCACCGGCACGACGGTGGCGGCCAGGGCGAACGGGTACCCGTGCGAGTGGGCAAGGCGTTCCTGTGCAGTACCGGCGTGTTTGTTAGCGCCGGTAGCGCAGAGCGTTGCCTTTCGAAGCTGCGTCACCATTCGATGACGTGCGTGGGACCATGCACGTCAGCGGGACGGCAAAAGACGTTGCCGCAGAAGTACTCTCGCTGCTAACCGGTCACGCTGCGCGCGGCGGTCAGCCGGGGAAGTCGCCTCCGACGCTGATTCGCGAAGCTGCGGCACTGGCCTCGTTAGCCATGGGGCTGCAGCTTACGGTTGGCGGCTACGGCTTGACGCGGATCTTGGCGGGCCTCCACAGCCCGCTGCGCGTTGCGGTGCCGGTATCCAATATGGCGGGTGCGCCGTCGACGATCGTGTCGAACTTGCGCAGCGATCCCCAGTCTCTGCCCCAGTCACGCGACAGGTAGGTGGCCATCACGTGCGCGCGCAGCAGCAGATCGGTGATGCCCAGTAGCCCGCCGTTGCGGCCGTCTTCCCAGGTATCGGTGTCCTGCTTCTTCGCGGTGTTGTCCGGGGTGATGCGGAACGCGGGAATTTCGGTCACACCGAGGTTGTGGTACATCGGCCGCTGGCACGGAAACGCAAGGCCCACTGCCCAGTCCATCAGCACCGGCTGTGAGGAGCCGACGTACTCCTGCACCGAGCGCAGTTCAGGCACGCGCGGTGGCGTGACCGCGATCCAGTCGCCGGGCGTCAGCGACAGATCCTCGGCCACCACTCGCACCGCCACCGCGTCGCCGGGAATGTCGTCGCGGGCGAACCGCAGGTTGCGCCATGCCGGGATCGGGCCGAGGTCATAGGGCACCAGCCGGCCGGCCGGCACCAATGCGCCGTCGGGGCCGCGTCGAGCCGACTCCAATTCGACGGCTTGGGCTTTCGCGTAGCCGTTGAGCACACTGTAGCCACTGATCGTGCCGGCCGCCGTGATCACCACCAACGGATGCGCGTCGTCGGGGGGCGGGAGTTCGTACCAGGCGGAGGTCAATTTGCTCTGCTGCTGCGGTCCCTCGAGCCAGCTGCCAGCGACTGGTGTGCGGGCCGGGTCGAGCCCGTACGGCAGCGGCAACGTCGAGCCGTAGACGCCGGGCCGGGACAGCTTGGTCGGCGCGTCCCAGTCGTAGTCGGTGCCCGGCAATTGCGGCAACGTCTGGTGAATCGACTCGGCCACAATGTGATCCGGAACGCCGTTCGGCGTGAAGCCGACCGGTTTGACTCCGCCCAGCGGACCAAGCGGCCCGTAGTTGCCGGGCACCGGTCGCAGGAAGCCGTTGTTGGTGTCGGGCTCGACGAGCACATCGTCCGCCAGCCCGCAGCCCCCGACGAACGCGCGCAGGTTCGCGGCGCCGTTGGAGTAAGTCGGGTACTGGCGCACAACACCGGCCAGCATCGACCCGACGAACACCACTACCATGAAGCCCGCCGCGAGCGGGATCGGCGCAACAGTCAACGCTCGGGCGATGCGGCCCTCGCCGCGGTCACGGGACACGAAGTGCAGCCAGAACGTGTACAGCGCAGTGACCGCGAACATCGCGAAAAAGATTGTGCTGACCGTGATTCCGTCGATCTTGGGCATCGCGTTGTTGAACGGTGTGCCGTAACTCGACACATACCACCAGCCGTTGGTGGTGGCGAAGCACAGCGCCAATACGAAGAACACCGCCGACAGAAACGCCATCCGGTTACGCGACCAGCGCAGCACCGACGGCGACACCAGCACGGTGGCGACCGCCGCCATCGCCGCGCCGACCGCGGCGAACAACCCGAAGTGGTGCACCCACTTGGTCGGCGTGAACATTAAGAAGAACATCGTGCCGAATATCACGCCCATCAGCCGCCAGACCGGTCCCCGTGCGACGCTCGGTATCCGCTTGCGCCGCAACATGATGAACATCGACGCGAACAGTGACAGCGCGGTGATCAGGAACCCGAACCGCCGCGACAGCGACCCGTCGACGGTGGGCAGGATCAGGTAGTAATACCGAAGATTCTCGGTGTACCACTCCTGGCTCGGCCCGATCACCGTGCGAATCCTGGTCGCTTCCAACACCGTTGCCAGCGTTTGGTCGGCGAACACCACAGTGAGCACGACGAATCCGGCGGCCAGCATCGGCGCCACCAGCGGCCAGGTACCGATCACCCGGTGCCGTCGCACCAGGATTCGCAGCAGCGGCCGACCGCCGGCGACCAGCGCCGCCACCGCAATCAACCCGGTCGGCTGGATGCCGAGAGTGAACGCGGCGGTGACGATTGCCAGCGCCGCGGGTGTCAACCGTCCGGAGATGATCGCCCGTTCGATCAGTACGTACGTGATCAGTGCACCGGTCGCGATCTGGCCTTCGGGGCGCAGCCCGTTGTTGAACGGCATCCAGGCTGCCAGCAGCACCAGACCCGCCGCCCACATCGCCGCCTTGCTGGACGCCACCGCGGGGCCCAGTCGCGGCAGCACCTCTCGAGACAGCAGCAGCCAGCAGATCAGCCCACAGATCAAGTCGGGCAACCGCATCCAGATGCTGGCGTCGCTGACATGTGTCATCAGCGCGAGCACGTTGTAGTACCAGCCGAACGGGTCCTCGGGACTGCCGAACCAGCGGAAGTAGTTGGACATGTACCCGGCTTCGCCCGCGGTACGGGCCATCTGCAGGATGTAGCCATCGTCGGAGGAGTTCGCGCCGATGATGTGCCACGACAAGAAGCCAAGGATCACAACGACATCCGTCGCGGTGAAGAACCGCCAGCGGGTCGGGACGAGCCGGTGCATCCGGCGGCCGTCGACGCGGTCAAGGCTCCACAAAGCCAGCAACGCAACGACGGTGGCGATGATCGCGACGAGCATCGCGGCGAGTTTCAAAGGTGTTGGCTTGGTAGAGAACCGGGTGTCGATCACCGCTGACACACTCAATCCCGGCGGGGCAGGCCCGGTCAGGTCGGTGAACACGCCGACTATCGCCGGGCGAAGGTTCGGGTCGGCGAACCCGCTGCGCAGCGGTTTACCAGACGTATCGGTCAGCCCGACGAACGTCGCGAATGTGCCCGCTTCCGTCGACGTGACGTCGATGCGCTGGCAGCCAGGCGAAACCGCTTGAGCCCTTGGCACACTCGCCACCACCACGTTGCGGTCGACGATGTCGACCACGCTGGCGGTCACATTGACGAACAAGCCGTTGAGCGTCGCCTCCTTGCCATTTTTCGGCGCCGTGCCCAGCACCAGCGCGCCTTGTGGCGGCAGACCGCGCATCACGTCGCACGGGACGGTGACAGTCATCGACACAGGTGCCTGGGAGATCAGCGGCGACGTGACGTTCGCGAACACGCCGTGCTGCGGCCAGTTCAGCGTCGCGGTGGTCTGTACGACGGGCAGCAACGGCGTGGCAATCGAGAGGACGAACCCGATCAGCCCGGCGATCGTCGCGACCAGGCGAGCCACCGTGACATCGCGGCGCACCTCCTCGGCGCGCGCCGGCTCTTGTTCGACGTTGGCGAATACAGCTGTCATGGCAGCGCTCTGATCGGTCCGACGCGGGTCCAGCCGCGCACGGTGCTGCTGCCCTGTTCGATGACCGCGTTCGGTGCCCGATTGGCGGGCACCAGCCGTTCGAAGCGCTCGATCGAGCCCCAGTCCCGGTACCAGTCGTCGCGCAGGTAGGTCGGGGTCGTCGACGTGCGCAGCAGCGCCTGGATGAACAGGAACGGGCCGCCGTCCTCGGCGGATTGCCACTCACTCGAAGACACGACCATCTGCTTATGGTTCGGGATTATCCGGTACTCGGGCAATTCGGCGACCCCGAGATGCTCGGAGAACGGGCGCTGGCACGGGAAGTTCGCGGCGGTGGCGATGTCCATCAGCACCGGTGTCTGTGAACCGAGAAGCTGCTGCGCGGTCTCCAGGATCGGTACCCGCGGCGGGGTGAAGCCGTACCACTGGTCGGAGCTCAGGTTCGGGTCGGACGCGACGATGCGTGCGACGTTGGCCTCGGGTGGGGCCCAGGCCAGCGGGAAGCGCAGGTTGCGCCACGCATTCTGCGGCGTGATGTCGATCGGCCGCACCTCGCTGAGCCCGGTGAAGTTGCCGTCCGGCCGTTGCAGGCCCCACTGCAGTTTCAGCGGCTGCCCGTAGTTGAAGCTGCCTTCCTCGTCGAAGGAGAAGATCTGGCCCGCCGCCGCGACTACCACGAGCGGGCGGTCCGGAGTTCGGGGCGGCAGCTGATACCACGCCGAGGTGGCCTTCCCGGCGACGGTGTTCGCGCCATAGCTGCCCATGACCGGCGTGCGGGCAGGGTCGAGCCCGAACGGCAGACGCGCTTTCGAGCCGTTGACACCAACCGGGCCGTACCCGCCGTCGGTGCCCGCTGCGTAACCGATCCCCACGTTCGGTTTGTTCGGCGAGCCATCGGAGTTCACCGTGCCGGGGTTGGCGGTCTCCGGCTGCGGGGGGTCCAGCCTTTCGGCGATCCCGCTGGGAGTGAACCCCACCGGGTTCTCGCCGCCGAGCGGCCCGTACTTCCCGAACTTCTGGCCCGGAACCGGTTGCAGCATGCCCGCATTGGTGTCGGGTTCGACGAGCACGTCGTCGGCCATCGCGCAGGCGGTGTTGGACAGGCCAGAGGTCAGCGCCTCGACGTTCGCCTTGGCGGTGGTGTAGACGGGGTAGCGCTGCGCGCCGGCCTTGGCCATCGAGCCGACCTCGAGCACCACCATGATCACGGCCACCACCAGAAGAGGTGTGGACGCCAGGATCCGGTTACGGCGGCTGTCGGCCACTTGGGTATGGCCGGTGTAGTCCATCCGGAAATGCAACCAGCCGGCGAGCAGGCCGGTCGCGATCGCGAGCGCCAGGAACATCGTGGTGACCGGGTGGCTGGCGATCACCGGCTGCTTGTCGAACCACGGGACCCCATAGTTGCCGACATAAAACCAGCCGTTGATGCCCGACGTTGCCCACGCCAGGACGAACAGCACCGCGGCGACGTACAGCGCGAGGTTGCGGCGGCTGTGCAGCCCAACCCTCGACACCGCGAACCCGGTGACCGCACCGAGGGCGCCGGCCAGCCCGGCGAAGGTGCCGAACTGCACCGCCCACTTCGTCGGCGTGAACGTCAGAAGCAACAGCCCAATCGCGGTGCTGCCGATCAGCCGCCACGCCGGCCCGCTGGCGAGCCCCGGGACACCGCCGCGGCGGAGCAGCACCGTCAGCATCCCGAACAGGCAGAGCAGCAGCACCAAGACCGCGAAGCGGCGGGTCAATGACGAGTCGACACTCTTCTCCACCGTCAGGAAGTAGTACCGCAGGAAGTCCTGATACCACGCGATCGTCGGGCCGACGACGTATTTAATGCGAGCCGACTCGGCGACCGTCGCCAGCGTCTGGTCCCGGAACATGACCACGAAGATCAGCGAAAGTGAGGCTGCCAATGCGGCGATCGGCCCGAGGAGGCCGTCGGAGGCCCTGCGACGAGCGATGATCCGTGCGACACCGCGGGCGCCGACCAACAGCGGGGCCAACGCGATCAGCCCCTGCGGCGCGACCGCGGCGGCGAACGTGGCGGCGACGATCCCCACCGCGGCGGGCCACAGCCGTCGGGTGGCGAGCGCGTTCTCGACCAGCATCCAGGTCAGCAACGTGCCGAACGCGATGATCGGCTCTGGCCGCAGCCCGTTGTTGAACGGCAGCCATGCGGCGAGAAACACCGCACCGGCCGTCCACGCCGCCACCCGGTCGGCGGCCAGCGCGCGGCCGAGCCTCGGCAGCGCGCAGCGGGACAGGATCAGCCAGCAGCCGATCCCGGCGAGCGTGGCAGGCAGTCGCATCCACACTCCATAGGTGCTGACCGACGCGAGCTGCCCGAGTACGGCCTGATACCAGTCGAACGGCGCCTCGGTGGTGCCGAAGTAGCGGTAGTAATTGGCGACGTATCCGGCCTGCCCGGAAACGCGCGCGATGGTCAGGTTATAGCCGTCGTCCGACGAGATCGCGCCGATGACGTGCCAAAGCAGTAGCGTGCCGACGACTCCGATATCGGCGATCCAGATGGCGCCTGGCACGCTTAGCCAGCGCCGCAGACTGCCCCTGGGTCGCCGGCCGGAGTACCGGTCCAGTACCCCGAGCGCGACGACCGCCGCGACCACGCAGATGACGCCGAGCACCATCGCGGCCAGTTTCAGCAGTGTCGGGGATGTGATGAAGCGGGTGTCGATCTCGACGCGGGCGCTCAGCCCCGCCTCGGGCGGCATTTTCAGCTCGGTGAACAGCCCCGCGACTTGGGGCTTCTTTTCCACCTGCAGTGTGCCGGCAGCCCCGGGGATACCGACGAAGTCGGCCCCGACGCCGCCGACGTTGGCCCACATGTGCAGCGTGCTGCAGGTTCCTGCGGCCACTGCGGCTCGCGGCGCGACCGCGGCCACCGAGTCGCGGAACGCCACTACCACGACGTCCTTGTTGGCGCGGACGAACAGCCCATATTTGCTCGCATTGGTGCCGGCAGCCGGGATCGTCGAGAACACCAAACCGCCGGGGGCGGGCAAGGTTGCGACGGCCCGGCACGGGATCGACACGTCCAGTGCCAGCGGCGCCCCCGACACCAGCGGCGCGGTCACGTCGGAGACGTTCCCCGCGGCCGCTTGCGGCCACAGGATCGTGCCGGTGGTCTGCTTGACAGGCAGCAGCGGGATCAACCCGCACAGCACGATTCCGGCCAGACCGGCCACCACCGCGACCAACCGCGCGACGCGATGAGCCCTTTGGGGATGAGGCGCATCGCGATCTGGCACGAGGCTCGATGGTATGCGACGTTCCTAATGCCGCATCGGCGCCGGGCTCCACAGTCCGCTTCGTGTTGTGGAACCGAGATCGAGTCGGGCGGGTTTGGCGTCGGGATAGTAGAGCGTGAACCGCTGCAGCGAACCCCAGTCGCGAGACCAGTCGTTGTTGAGGTAGGTCGCCACCGTCGTGGCCCGCAGCAGCAACTCTGTGATACCGAGCGGGCCGCCGCCGAGGTTGTCCATCACCGGCGAATTGGCTTCGGCGCCGAACCGGTCGGGCAGGATCCGCCACTTCGGTACTTCGGTCACCCCGACGTTGTGGCCGAACGGCCGCTGGCACGGGAATGCCATCCCCACCAGCCAGTCGAGCAGAACCGGGTCTTCTGAGCCGACGATCTCTTGCAGCGTGCGCAGCTGCGGCAGGCGTGGCGGGGTCAACGCGATCCAGTGCTGGGGAGCCAGGTCGTCGTCGGTGGCCGTGAGCCGGATCTGGGTGGCGGTGTCCGGGATCGCTGACAAAGGCAGCCGCAGGTTACGCCACGCCGGCGGCGATCCGACGTCGGCGAAGCTCGCACTGCCGATCACCTTCCCGTCATCGCCCGCCCACTGCAAGTGCACCTCGCGGACGTCAAAGCGGCCCGCGGCCGCCACCACCACCAAGGGACCCGCCTCAGCGCGCTCCTCCTTTGTCGCGGGCAGCCGGTACCACGCCGAGCGCAGCGACGCGGGCGCCTGGACGCCGGATTGGTAGCTGCCCAGCACCGGCGTGCGCGTCGGGTCGAGAGAGAACGGCAGCTTCGCCCGGGATCCGTTGATCCCGGTGGCGGCGGTGGTGCCGCCCTCGGTGCCCGCCCCGGCGTTGGTCCCCGTCTCCGTGCTGGAGCTGTCGACGAAGGCGCCGCTGCCGGGCTGCTGCATGACCGGATCGGCGGACACGTTGGTTGGGACGCCGTTCGGCGTGAATCCTTGGGAGTTGACGGCGCCGAGCCCGTCGCCGATCGGAACACCAACGGGCGTCAGCAATCCGGCGTTCGGATCCTGTTCCACCATAACGTCGTTCGCGAGTCCACAGGTCCTTCCGAACAGCGCCTCGATGTTGGACCGTCCCACGGTCCACGCCGGATACTGGCCGACCATCGCTGCCGTCAGCGAGAACACTTCGAAGGCCACCAGCAGCCATGTGGCAATCGCCAACGGGGACTGCATAATTCGGCCCAGCCGCTGCCAACGACTGCCGTCCGGCCGAGCAGCATCTCGGCCCGAGAAGTGGAACCACGCCGCGACCAACAGCACCACGACGGTGAATCCCAACAGTATTGTGGTGAAGCCGAAACGAAACTCGGGGAATGCATTCGACCATGGCACACCGAAATTCGAAACGTACCAGAAGCCGTTGACGCTGGCGAACGACAGCGCGGTCATGAACAGCACCAGGGCGGCGAACACCGCGCGGTTGCGCCGAGATCTCATCACCGCCGCGGTGACCGCCACGGCGGCCAGCGCGCCCAGCGATCCAGCGAGTCCGGCGAACACGCCGAAATGGTGAGTCCACTTGGTCGGGGTGAACATCATTGCGATGAAAGAGATCACGGTGATTCCCATGATGCGGCGACTCGGTCCGGCGGCGGTACCGGGGATTCGGCCCTTGCGCAACGCCATCGCTATGACCACCGCCAACGCGACCATCAGCGCCAGCACCGCGAACCTGCGCGCGATCGACCCGTCCGGCGTGGCCATGAACAACCGCTCGTATCGGATGTGTTCGTCGAACCACGAAAGGCTCGGCCCTACCGCGCGCTTCAGTGCGTTGGCCCCGACCTCGCCGACCAGCGTCTGGTCGCGGAAGATCAGAATGATCGTGACGGTGCAGGCCGCGACGATCGGTGACAGCAGCGGCAGATACCCGAACTGCGCCGAGCGGCGGTGCAGGATCGTGCGCAGCGGTCCGATGGCCACCAGCAGCGCGCCGATCGACGCGATGCCGGTGGGACCGGAGAACAACGTCAACGCACCGATGACGCAGGCCACCGCCAGCGGCAGCAGCCGATTGGTGGCCACCGCGCGTTCCACCGAGCACCAGGTCAGCAGGATGCCCAACGCGATGATCGGCTCCGGTCGCAGCCCGTTGTTCAGCGGCAGCCAGAAGGCCAGGAACATTCCGGCCGCCGTCCACGCCGCCGCGCGGTAGGTCTTCACTGCATGGCCCAACCGCGGGATCACCTCGCGGCTGATCAGCCACCAGCACGTCAGCGCCATCAGCAGCGTGGGTAGCCGCACCCACACGCTGGTGGCAGTGACATTTGACCAGAGCGCCAGCAGGTCGTAATACCAACCGAACGGCGCCTCCGGCGTGCCGAACCACCGGTAGTAGTTCGCCATATAGCCGGCATTCTCGGACACCCGCGCCATGGTCAGGATGTAGCCGTCGTCGGCGGTGTTCGCGCCGACGAAATGCCACCACACCAGGACGGCGGTGACCACGCCGTCCAGCGGCGTGGCCGACCACCATCGGGGCGGCAGGAATCGGCGGTGCCGCATGCCGTCGGCGGTGTCCAGCACGTGCAGCGCGATCAGTGACACGACCGTCACCGCGACGCCCAGGACCATCGCGAGCAGCTTGATCAGTGTCGGTGCGCTGCTGTAGCGCGTGTCGATCGTGGCCGAAAAACTCAGGCCGGGCGGCGCGGGGCCGGTCAGGTCAGTGAACACGCCGACGATCTGCGGGCGGAAGTCGTAGCCGGTGCGCTCACCTTTGAGCCGGGCGCCAGGGTCGTCGCTGTCGGGTCCTTTAACCAGGCCGACGAACTCGCCGGTGACCTTGTCGGCGTGCGCGGTGAACGTCAACTGCTGACAGGCCGGGCTGAGTACTTGGCTCAGCGGGGCGGTGACGACGGGTGTGTTGCGGACGATCACGAGCAGGTTGTCGCCGACGCGCTGGATCAGCAGCCCGCGGTCGACGGCCTTCGTGGCCTGCTTGGGCACGGTGGACAACAGCACCGTCTTGTTGGTGTTCTCGGGTCCTGCGAGCCCGGCGGCTGCGCGGCACGGGAGCGTAATCTCCAAATCCGTCGCCACATAGGAGATCAGCGGTGCGGTGACGGACGAGAACACGCCGTTCTGTGGCCAGTTCAGCTGTGCGGTGGTCTGCTTGACCGGCAGCAGCGGAGTGGCGAGCGCCAGCACGGTGCCCAACAAACCGGTAACTATCGCGACGATCCGCGCGGTCCGGTAGTTGCCCGCGCCGCCTGCCACGTCGCTAGATGCTAGTGCTCGAGCCTGATGGCCAGCACGAACGGGCCGATCGTGCGCACGCTGAACCGCGGATCGTTGAACAGCGTCGCGTCCAGCGCGACCTGATAGCGCTTGACGTTGGGCTGGTTCGGGTAGACGTCCGACGCCAGGCGCAGTGTGTATGTGTCATTCGCGCCGTGTCGCATCAAGAACACGATTGGTGGTTCCCACGGCAGCGCGTCCAGCGCCGCGATGAACTCGTCGGCAGTCTTGTAGTCCGCCCAACTTTCGATCGCCGCTGCCCGTTTGTCGAACTGCGCCAACGGGTTTGCGTAATGTGACGTCAATCCCTGGAAGCCCCAGTACGGGTAGTACGACAAGAAGCTGTAGTCGGCGGTGAGCACGACGACCTCGTCGCGCGGTTTGCCAGTGACGTCACGGATCTTCGCATCGATCTCCGCGTAGTACTTCTCCGCGCTGGGCGGTCGCCGGTCGGCGCGCTGTCCGTGGCCGTCGGTGTCGGTGTAGGCGACGACGATGTCGGGCTTGAGCACGTTGGGGATGTCCTGGCTGAAGCCCAGCGCGCCGATCGCGCCCACCACCGCTGCGGCGGCTATCACTCGCTTCGATGCCGGCGGTTGGTAGTGGTGCGCGATCGCGAGCGCGGTCTCGACGAACCCGAACGCGCCGGCGGCGGCCAGCAGCACGGTCAGCGTCGGCTGCAGCCGGAACGACAGCAGCGTGGTCCTCAGCAGTGTGGTGAGCATCGACAGCAGCGACCACGCATAGACGGCGATCACACTGATCGCCAGCGCGGCAGCCCGTGTCGACGACCACGCCCGCACAGCCAGCCAGATCGTGCCGACCATGCACAGCGCGCCGAGCAGCGTGAACTGCAGCATAGGGAACGGCAACTGCGCGCCGTCGGCCGGCAGATAGTGCTGCGCGGTGCCTGACCCTGCGGGCGAACCACCGATCGTCGCGAGTAGGTACGGCAGCCAGCCGATCGACGCGATCACAGCAGCGATCACCGCGACGACGGCCAGCCGCAGCAGCGGATCCCACTTTCGCGAGGTGGCGGCCGCAATCGCCGCCATTATCGCGATCGTGAACGTGCTGTAGGCCACGAGCAGTGTGTAGAACAGCGCGGTGAGCCCGAGGAACACTCCGACGGCGACGATGGCAGCCCAGCCGCCGCCTCTGGCTCCGCCGCGCAGCCCTGACCACGCCCGCACCAGCATCGGCGGCAGCAGCACAGTGATGATCGCGGCGTACGGCTCGGCCGCAGCGTAGGCCAGCGTCACCGCCGCGGTCGCCGCCGACACCACGAGCGCCAGCTCGAAGCGAATCAGCTTGGACCACAACACGAATGCGGCGACAACCGCGATCGCGATCGAGGTGATCGCCCACGGCTTGAACATCTCCCACGCAGGCGTCGCGGTGAGGGCGGCGGCCCGGCCGCCGATCCAGAACCAGCCCGGCGGGTAGTACGGCGGAAGCCCGAAGTAGGTCATGTCGCGCAGCGCGGCGGTGTCGGCCAGCCGCGTCAAATATTCGGTGCGAAACTGCTGGTCCACCGAGATGCCGAACAGGTAGAGCTTGGTGGCGCCCAGCGGCACACCAAGCGTGACCACCGAAAACGTGGCCAGAAACACCAGCGCGGCCCCGTGAGCAACAAGCCGTCGGCCGCGACGCCAAAGGTAGCCCGACACCAATAGCCCGGCAAGGCAACCGAATTGGCCGACGGTGGTCAGGCCGTGCAACTGGTTCGACGAGTTGTAGGCCGGCCATTCGACGGTGGATATGGCCGCCAGCGAGACCACGGAGACTACCACCGCGACGGCGGCCGCAATCAGCATGTGGCCGACCGTGCGCAGCGCGGTGCGCATCTAGATGGGCAGTTTGCGGAACACCGGCCGCGGGATGTGCCGCAACACCATCATCACGTACCGGAAAACCGGCGGCGCCCACACCAGATCCTTGCCCTTGGCCGCCGACCGGACCGCCAATTCGGCGACGTCCTCCTTGTCGACGGTCAGAGGCGCTTCCTTGATGTGCGCGCTCATCCGGGTCCGCACCTGCCCCGGGCGGATCACCAGAACGCGAATCCCGTACTCGCGCAACGCTTCCCCGAGTCCCAGATAGAAGCCGTCCAGTCCGGCCTTGGTGGAGCCGTACACGAAGTTCGACCGACGCACCCGCTCACCGGCCACCGTGCTCATCGCGATGATCTGCCCGAAGCCCTGCGCGCGCATCTTCTCTCCCAGCAGCACGCCCACCGAGACCGCGGCCGTGTAGTTCACCTCGGCGAGCTGCACGGCCTTGCGCTGGTTCTGCCACAACTCCTCGGCGTCGCCGAGCAGACCGAATGCGACGATCGCCACGTCGATATCACCTTTGGCGAACGCCGCATCGATCACTTTCGGGTGGCTGTCGGTATCCACCCCGTCGAAGTCGATCACCTCGACGTCGCGCGCTCCGGCGGCCTTCATCTGCGCGACGCCGTCGTTGCGGCTGGGATCGTCGGGCAGGCAGGCCAGCACAATCCGCGCCGGCGCGGTGCGCAGATAGCGCTCGCAGATCGCCAGGCCGATTTCTGACGTGCCGCCCAGCAGCAGGATGGTTTGCGGATTACCCACGGCGTCAAGCATTTACAGCAGCTCCAAGCGTCGGGCCATGTCCGAGGCGAACACGCCGTGCGGATCGGCCTTGCGGCGCACGGCGATCCACTCGTCGATTCGCGGGTACATGGCGTGGAAAGTCTCGGCGGTGGTACGAGAGTCCTTGGCGGTATACAGCCGGCCGCCGAACTGAAGCACTCGGCGGTCCAGCTCGTTGACGAACTCGGCGAGCCCCGGCCTGATCGGGAAGTCCACGCACACGTTCCAGCCGCGGATCGGGAAGCTCAGCGGCGCCTGGTTGCCCTCGCCAAAGAGCTTGAACACATTGAGGAATGAGTAGTGGCCCGACGATTGGATGTCGACGATTATCCTCTTGAACTCGTCGACGGCGTCAGTGGGAACGACGAACTGGTACTGCAGGAAGCCGGCCGGCCCGTAGGCACGGTTCCATTCTCCGAACATGTCCAGCGGGTGGCAGAACTGCGTCAAATTCTGGACCTTACCGCGATACGTGCCCGACTTGCGGTACCACGCCTCGCCGATCGGGCCGAACGTGTATTTGTTGGCGAGCCCGTTCGGGAAGATGTCGGGTAGCGTAAGTAGTTGCGGCGCATCGAATTTCAGCGGGTTCTTTTGCAGCTTCTCCGGCAGTTGGTCGAGGCGGGCCAGCGAGCCCCGCGACACCGCGGCGCGGCCCAGCTTCGGCGGCCCACTGATCGCGTCGAACCACGCGCTGGAATACGTGTAATTGGCCTCGCTGCCGTCGCTGTGCAGGGCGATGGTCTCGTCGAGGCGGGCGGTGACGTCGCCGTCGGCGATGAAATACGCGGTCTCCGTGGGCGTCATCTCGATCGTCGCGCGCAGGATGATGCCGGTCAGTCCGTTGCCGCCGATCGTCGCCCAGAACAGGTCCGAATCCGGGGTGAGCCGCTGCACCTGGCCGTCGGCGGTCAGCAGGTCCATCGAGCGGACGTGGTTGCCGAAGCTGCCCGCGCTGTGGTGGTTCTTGCCGTGGATGTCGCATGCGATCGCGCCGCCGATGGTCACCTGTCGGGTGCCGGGGAGTACCGGCACCCACAGGCCGAACGGCAACGCGGCCCGCATCAGCTGGTCCAGGTTCACCCCCGCGTCGACATCGACGAGCCGGGTGTCCGAATTTATCGAATGGATCTGGTTCAGCGGCGTCATGTCGATCACCAGGCCGCCGCCGTTTTGTGCATTGTCGCCGTATGAGCGGGCGAGCCCGCGCGCGATCACCCCGCGTGGGCCGGCCTGTGTGACCGCCTTGGCGATCTCTTCTGGGTCGGGCGTGCAGAGCACCTGGGCGACGGTGGGCGCGGTACGGCCCCAGCCCGTCAGCCGCTGCGTCGTCAACATCGCCGGTCAGCCTACCGCTTGATACTGCCCGTTCAGGGCAGGTGAGGTTGAGTGCTCAGCTCACCGGCAGCTTGAGCACCCGATTGTTGTCGTCGGTGACGTAGAGGGTGCCGGTGGTATCGACGGCCACCCAGCACGGGCAGTTGAGGTCGGTGAAGGGCAGCACCTGTTGGGTGGTGGCGCCGGCCGCCAGTTTGAGCACCCGATTGTTGTTACTGTCGGTGACGTAGAGGGTGCCGGCGGAATCGACTGCCACCCCCGCACGGGCATTCGAGGCCGGTGACGGGCAGCGTGACCTGAGCGCCGTACCGCACCTCATGGTCCCGCACCCGGTGGCTGGTGGTGAAGACAACGGTCGTCGCGATGGCGGCGATCACCGCGAGCATCACGGCCGCAGGGATGATGACGATCTTGCGCCGCCACCATCGGGTGCGGGCCGGCGGCGGTACGACGCCCGGGGGCGGGGGGTGGATCAGCGGTGCTGGTGGCGGTCCAGACGGTGGGTCATGTCGGGTGGTAGCAGTCGGTGAGACATGTACGGCCGGCCGGGGTGCCCGATACGGCTGGGCCGGTGCGGCGGCAGCCGGTCGGGATGCAGGTTCGGTAGGTGACGCCGGCTCGGGGACGGGCCCCGGCCGCGGGATGGAGCGCTGGTCAGGTAGCACCGGTGGCGGGGCACGCGGTGTGGGCGGCGCGGTTTCCGGCCGCGGAATCGGCGTGGTGATCGCCTCGCTCGCTGCGCGGGCCAAGTCGACGGTGCTGGCGTAGCGCTCGTCGGGGTTGTTGGCCATGCCCGTGGCGATGACGGCATCGAAATCGGCGGGCACGTCGGGCTGCGTGTTCGACGGTCGCGGCGGCGGCTCTGACAGGTGCGCGGCCAACTGTTGCTCGAAGCGTTCACCCGGGTAGGGACGGCGACCGGTCAGACACTCATACAGCACACACGCCAACGCGTAGATGTCCGCCCGGGCATCGACATCACCGGCGCGGAACCGTTCCGGTGCCATGTAATGCACTGTGCCGACCATGCTGCCGGTGCCCGTCAGCGCGGGCTGGTCGGCGGCGCGAGCAATGCCGAAATCGATCAGGTAGGCGAAGTCGTCTTCATCAAGCAAGATGTTGGACGGTTTCACATCGCGGTGCACCAGCCCGACCTTGTGAGCGGCGTGCAACGCTTGGGCGGCCTGCTCGATGATTCGCACCGCCCGCGCGGGGTCCAACGGCCCGTCGGCCAGCACCGCCTGTAGGTCGTGGCCCTCGATGAGCCGCATATCGACATATAGCCGGCCCTCGATCGCGCCGTAGCTGTGAATAGGTATTACGTGCGGGCTATTGAGTTTCGCCGCCACCTGCGCCTCACGGCGGAACCGCTGCTTGAACAGCTCGTCGTGAGAAAGACTCTCCGGCAACACCTTTACCGCCACGATGCGGTCATCGGTCAGCGAGTCAGCCGCCCGCCACACCTCACCCATGCCGCCCCGGTCCAACAGCTCGATCAACCGGTACCGGCCGAACGGAGTGCCCTCCACCGGCTCACTTAAGCCCGAACGCTCAGCGCAGCCGGAAGATCACCGTCCGCTGCACGATGAAGTTGATGACGGTCGCTGTCCCCTGCGCGATCACGTATCCGATCGGAACCGCCCACGTCTGATAGTCGAAAAGCACTAGGCACAGGTGATTCAGGCCCACCTGCACCACGAAGGTCACACCGTAGAGAACCATCACGGCGACGAATCGGGCGGTACTGGGCGACGCCTGGAACGTCCACCGGCGATTGATGAGATAAGCGGTGATTGTGCCGGCGATGAAACCGATCGCCTTGGACAGGTCGGGTTGCATGCCGGCCGCCTTGTACAAGGTCACATAGAGCCCGAAGTCCACGATGCCGGAAAAGCCGCCCGTGATGACGAACCGCAAGACCTGCGTCCTCAACGACAGCGTCGGTGGCATCAGCGGCTCGGCCATCCGGGCAGCTTAAAACGTGCGAACCTTACCGCTGATGCACACCACGACCGCATTCGTACTGACCGCGTTGGTGCTGGCCTATGCGGTGGTCTCCGGCCTGGTCCGCCGGTGGTATGTGGCGCCGGCCCTGATCTTCGTCGCATTCGGGGTGGCGCTGGGCCCGTCGGCGCTCGGCGTGGTCGACGTGAAGAGCTCCGACGCCGCAAGCTTCACTGTCCTCGCGCAAATCGCGCTGACCGTGATCCTGTTCAACCAGGCGTCACGGTTGGACCTGCGCGCGGCGCTGGCCCGCGGACACCTGACCGTGCGGCTGTTGGCAATCGGAATACCGGTAACGGTCGCGCTCGGAACGCTCACGGCTGCCGTGTTCTTGCCCGTGCTGCCGGTGTGGGAGGCGGTGTGCCTGGCGGTCATCGTGGCACCGACCGAGGTCGCGCTCATTGATGCCGTGCTCGTGGACCGTCGCATCCCGGAACAGGTCCGGCATGCGCTGTCGGCGGAGAGCGGCTTCTACGATGGCTTCGCGCTCGCGGCGCTGCTGGCCGCGATTGCAGTCGCCTCCGAACACAAGCATCCCGAACCGGCCCGCTGGGCCTGGTTCGCGTTTCGCACCGAGTTCGTTTCCGTCGCCCTGGGTGCCGTCGTGGGTGTGATCGGAACGACGGTCATCGTCCGCTCGCGGGCACACGGCTGGATGAGTCCGACGTGGGCGCAATTGGCGACGCTGGCGCTGGCGCTGGTCAGCTTCGGGGCCGGAGAAGAGCTGCACGCTAGCGGCTTTGTCGCGGCGTTCGCGGCCGGACTGGCCTTCGCGGCGGTCTCGTCAGTCACCGGCGAGACGGTGGAGTCCACTCAGGTCTCCGATGCTGTCGGTGAACTACTCGAACTGTTGGTGTTCGCGATGTTCGGCGCGTTCGCCGTGATCACGGGATGGCGCGACGTCGGCTGGCGGGTGGTGGTGTTCGCGATCGTCGCCGTGTTTGTGGTCCGCGTCGTCGCGGTGCTCGTGGCGATGTTCCGGGCCGACGTCCCGGTGTCGGACACGCTGTTCATGGGATGGTTCGGCCCGCGTGGCATCGGAACGCTGGTGCTGGGCTTGGTGGTCATCGACAAAGGCGTGATTGAGCAAAGAGGAGTGATCGCGCAAGCCGTCGTCGTCACCGTGACACTGAGCCTGGTTCTGCACAGCCTGACCGCCTCGCTGTCGGTTCGGCTGGTCGCCAACCCCGAAAAGTCCGCCAAGGCCACCGAATCGGCATAGCAGCTGGAGTTCGCCTCGTCGTATCGTGCTATTCGTGCATGCAGGGGACATCGCCGAAGACTTCCCGGTCGTGACCGTCGACTCGTGGGCTTTGGACGCCGCCCGCATGCTGGCCGAGCACCGGCT
Source organism: uncultured Actinomycetota bacterium (assembly GCA_963801365.1). Classification (GTDB taxonomy): domain Bacteria; phylum Actinomycetota; class Actinomycetes; order Mycobacteriales; family Mycobacteriaceae; genus Mycobacterium. Next base: position 205,281 of record CAWDEZ010000006.1, read on the forward strand.
GCCCGGCGTCGTCGTCACCGACACCTCCGGCCGTCCGTACGCGGTGCTGCCGGCTTCGCAAGTCGTGCGATTCATCGTGCCGAGTTATGTCCAGGACGATCCATCGCTCGCGGGTGTTCTCAATGAATCGATGGCCGACAGATGCGGCGAGAGGCTCGGCGGCAAGACGGTGCGCGACGTACTGCCGGAGCATCTGCTCGACGTGCCGTCCGTCGACGCGGACGACACGATCATCGAGGTCGCGGCGATCATGGCTCGGCACCGAAGTCCACTGCTCGCGGTGATGAAAAGCGGTGAGCTGCAGGGCGTGATCACCGCATCGCGTCTTCTGGCCGCCGCACTCGGTTGCTGACACGATGAACGTCGTAGCGATCACGGTGTTCGTGGTCGCCTACACGTTCATCGCCAGCGACCGGGTCAACAAGACGCTGGTTGCGCTCTGCGGTGCGGCGATCTTGGCCGCGCTCGGTGTCGTCGAATCCGACGACGTGTTCTTCTCGCGTGAGACCGGGATCGACTGGGACGTCATCTTCCTGCTGCTCGGGATGATGGTGATCGTCTCGGTACTGCGCCAGACGGGCGTCTTCGAATACATTGCGATCTGGGCGGCCAAGCGTGCCAAGGGATCTCCGCTGCGGATCATGATCCTGCTGGTGCTGGTGACCGCGTTCGCGTCGGCGTTGTTGGACAACGTCACCACCGTCCTGCTGGTCGCACCGGTCACGTTGCTGGTCTGTGATCGGCTCGACATCGCGGCCGCCCCGTTTCTGATGGCCGAGGTGTTCGCGTCCAACATCGGCGGGGCGGCAACGCTCGTCGGCGATCCGCCGAACATTATCATCGCCAGCCGAGCAGGCTTGTCGTTCAACGACTTTCTCGTGCACATGCTCCCGATCGTGGCGGTCGTGATGTCGGTGTTCGTGTTGATGCTGCCCCGGCTGTTCCGCGGTTCGTTCGACGTCGACCCGGAGCGGGCCGCGGATGTGATGTCACTGAAGGAGCGTGAAGCCATCCGCGATCCAGCTCTGCTGATCAAGTGCGGCACGGTGCTGCTGGCGGTGTTCGCGGCGTTCATCGCACACTCCGCACTGCATATCGCGCCGTCTATCGTCGCGCTCCTCGGCGCCGGCGTGCTGGTGTTGATCACCCGGCTGGAGAAGTCGGACTATCTCTCCGGCGTCGAGTGGGAGACACTGCTGTTCTTCGCGGGCCTGTTCATCATGGTGGGCGCGCTGGTGAAAACCGGTGTCATCGAACAGTTGGCCCGGCTGGCGACGCATGCTACCGGCGCCAACGCGTTGCTGACGGTAATGCTGATCCTCGCTGTCTCCGCGCCGGTCTCGGGGGTCATCGACAACATCCCGTACGTCGCGACGATGACGCCGATCGTGGCCGAGCTGAACACGAGCATGAACGGAGACGTGCACCAGAACGCGCTGTGGTGGGCGCTGGCTCTCGGCGCGGGCTTCGGAGGTAACCTGACCGCAGTCGGCGCCAGCGCGAACGTGGTCATGCTCGGCATCGCGCACCGCTCCGACAACCCAATCTCGTTCTGGGACTTCACCCGTAAGGGACTGGTCGTCACGGTGATGTCGATTTCGCTTGCTGCGCTATATCTGTGGTTGCGCTACTTCGTGCTCGGCTAGCGCTAGCTCGGCGAAATAGCATTCCACGTCGTGGTTCGGCGCCCAGAGCAGCGCTGGTTTCTGTTTCGGCGCGGGGACGCCTTACACCCAGTACGGCACGCGGCTGCGGTACTGCCGCATCGCGAACACGGCCAGTACCCAGCCGATAGCCGTCAGCACCAGGACCACGATCCAATGCCGCACATGCTGATCCGCGCCCAGCAGGGGCGCCCGAACGATGTCGAGGTAGTGAAACAGCGGGTTCAGTTCGACCACCCACCGCCACTGTCCCGCGCCCTGCGCCCGCAAGGTCTGGTCGTTCCAGATGATCGGGGTCATGAAGAACAGCAACTGCACGAGGCTGTTCAGCAGCGGCCCGATGTCGCGGAACCGGGTGCCGATGATCCCGAACACGAGTGACGCCCAAATGCAGTTGAGCATGATCAGCACCAGGGCCGGGATCACCGACAGATCGGTCCACGTCCACGGCTTGGGGTAGATCACGGCGATGATCACGTAGATCACGATGTTGTGCCCGAACAGGATGGCCTGCCGCCACACCAGCCGGTAGACATGCACCGACAGCGGGGTCGGCAACTGTTTGATCAAGCCCTCGTTGGCGACGAACACCTCGGCGCCCTCGAGGATCGACGCGCTGATCAGCCCCCAGATGATCAATCCCAGCGTCACGTAGGGCAGATGCTCGGAGAGCTCGAGATGGAACAGCTTGGAGTACAGGCCGCCCATCGCGACCGCGGTGGTTCCGGTGGCGATCGTGATCCAAATGGGTCCCAGCACCGAGCGGCGGTAGCGCTGCTTGATGTCCTGCCACCCCATGTGCAGCCAGAGCTGGCGGCGGTCCAGTCCGTCCGCCAGATCTTGGAAGGCCCGGCGGAACGTCTTGGAGTCGACGGCGTCGTCGGTGACAGCCATCACGGCACTTCCTTCGGAGGCCGACCGAACTTCTCCGCCTTGCCGAGCCGTCGCAGCCGGATCCATTCCCGCAATCCGGCCGGGTCGCGGCGGCTCATCAGGAAGTACCACCCGAACCGCAGCCACTCCTGCGGCAACAGCCGGCGCAGGCCGGGCTGCGACAGCACGTAGCCGCGATTGCGGTATGTGAAGAACCGTTTGACCGGATCGTCGGGGTACTGCGTGTGCATGCGTCCGCCGAGGATCGGTTTGAATTCGTCGGCGCCGTGCGGGTGCAAGTACACCGCGGTCAGGCAGGTGCCGAAGGGCAAGCCGCTGCGGACCAGCCGGCGGTGGATCTCCACCTCGTCGCCGCGGACGAACAGCCTCAGATCCGGCACCCCGACCGCCTCGATCGCATCCGCGCGAAACAGCGCGCCGTTGAACAGTGACGCGATTCCCGGCAGCAGTTCCCCGCAAGCGGAAGGTGCCCCCAGCTGCCCCGGCAGCGCGTCGCGCAGTTCGCTGACATGCCGCCGCCACACCAGTCCGCGGCGCAGCGGGAACGCCAGTCGCGCAGGGTCGCCGATGTCGCACACCAGCGGCGACACCTCTGCCAGCTGGTGCTTGGCCGCGCACCCGAGAAGGGTGGCCAGCACGTCGGGGTCTGCCGGCCTGCCGTCGTCGTCGGCGCACCATATCCACTCCGCCCCCAGCGCGAGTGCATGCAACATGCCGAGCGCGAAACCGCCTGCACCACCGAGGTTTCGGCGTGATCCGAGGTAGGTGGTGGCGACGGGCTGTCCGGCGACGAGATCGCGTACCCGCGCGTCGTTGTCGTTGTCGACGACGATCAGGTGGTCAATCGGGTGGCTCTGCGCGGTCAGCGCGTCAAGGGACTTCGCCACCTCATCGGGACGCCGGTGGGTCACCAGAACGGCGCACAGCATGCCCGTCATCGGGTTTCGGCGATGATTTCGGCGACGTGGCGGGCGGCATCCTCGCCCTCATACCCGCGCACCACGTCCTCGATCCCGCCCATCATCTTGATCGACCCGTGCTCGATCCAGATCGCAGTCTTACACAACCTGGCCAGCAGTTCGGCGGAGTGGCTGGCGAACACCAGGATCCCGGACCGCTCGACGAGGTTCTGCAGCCGGGTTCTGCGCCTTCTTCAGGAAGTCCGCGTCGACCGCGCCGATACCCTCGTCGAGCAACAGGATCTCGGGGTCGATGCTGGTGACCACGCCCATCGCGAGCCGCACCCGCATACCGGTGGAGTAGGTGCGCAGCGGCATCGACAAGTACTCGCCGAGCTCGGTGAACTCGGCGATCTCGTCGACCTTCGACAGCATCTTCTTGCGCGTCTCGCCGAGGAACAACCCGCGGATGATGATGTTCTCGTATCCGGAGATCTCCGGATCCATGCCGACGCCGAGATCGAAAACCGGTGCAACACGGCCTTTTACGACGGCCTTGCCGCGGGTCGGTTCATAGATACCGGACAGCAGGCGCAGCAGCGTCGACTTTCCCGCGCCGTTGTGACCGACCAGGCCGACCCGGTCGCCGGTGTTCAGCGCCAGGGTGATGTCGCGCAGCGCCTCGATCACCAGCACGTTGGACGTATTCCGCCCGATGGTGCCGCCGGCCTTGCCGAGGAACGTCTTCTTCAGCGACCGCGACTTGGCGTCGAAGATCGGAAACTCGACCCAGGCGCCGTCGGTCCGAATGCTGACGTCCTGCGCAGGCGGCGCGGTCGAATCGGTGAGCGACACCGCGCCTCGGCTACAGGTACTGCCCCGTGCCGGAATGGCCGGGGCCGCCGGGCTGCTGATGGCCCGGCATGCTGATCCCGGGCGGCAACGCGCCCTGGCGCATCTGCTCGAGCTGCGCACGCGCGGCCATCTGCTGAGCGAACAGCGCGGTCTGGATCCCGTGGAACAGGCCTTCGAGCCAGCCGACCAGCTGTGCCTGCGCGATCCGCAAGCTCGGCGTCCGACGGCGTCGCGTCCTCGCTGAACGGCAGCGTCAGCCGCTCGAGCTCGTCGCGCAGTTCCGGGGCCAGCCCGTCCTCGAGCTCACGAATGCTCGTCGCGTGGATTTCGCGCAGCCGGTTGCGGCTGGCGTCGTCGAGCGGGGCCGCGCGGACCTCTTCCAGCAGCTGCTTGATCATCGTCCCGATCCGCATCACCTTCGCGGGTTGCTCGACCAGATCGGTCACCGACCGCTCGTCGGAGTCATCCTCCTCGGCGTCACCTCGACCGTTGATGATCTCGATGTTGTCGTCGTCGGTGCTCGCGCTCACCGTCGTCACCTTTCGATAGATCCGGGCCGCCAGCCACCTAGTGACACTAGTCGTTACGGCCGTGCGAACGCCGCTGTCACCCTAACCCGGCGTGCCCCGCCACTCGTAGATGCGGGCACCGCCGTTGTCGTAGATCTTGGCCCACGACCGCGACTTATCCAGGGATGCAAGGCCTTCCGGCATCACGAACTCGCGGACCACCGGTGTGCTCGTCATCACGTACCGGATCCCAAGGGCCTGTACCGCCTCGGCGACCCGCGGGTCGGTGTCCGCGTCGTCGGCATATGCCCACAGGATGTAGCGGTGATACCCCGGCCCTTGCTGCACCGGGTAGTCGTAGTGGGTCCACAGCGGATGCAGTCCGGCGACCGCATACATCCACGCGGTGCCGTCGGTGTTCGCGTCGCCGATCAGCGTGTCGTGAGCGCCGGGCAGCGTCGCGAGGTACGCCATCGCCTCGAGGTCCTTGTGGTCGATCATCACCGAGTCGTACTTCTGCCCGAACAGGTACTCGTGCCGCGGGAAGTAGGCCCAGGCGTAGCCGATGCTCACCGCGGCGACGGCCGCCGCAGTCGCGGCATACCACGCGGCCGCTCGCCCTGACACCCGTCGTTGCACGCCGGCGACCGCGGCGGCGACGATCGTGAACAGCGCGATGCCGGCCATCGGCGCGAGCAGCAGCGTGATCACCGCGAACAGCCGGCGAGGGTCGCTGTAGAACAGGTCGCTGAACTTGCCGAGGAGACTGCCGAGCACGGTGCCGAACGGTGCCGACGAATGCACGATCGCCGCGACCAGCAGCAGCCACATCGCCAACGGCCACCAGATTCTGCGCACCAGCAGGATCACCGCGCCTGCCGCCGCCAATGCCATCAACGGGTACTGGATCGGAAAGTCGTTGAGGTGACGGGTATGGCCGACGACCGCGTCGAACAGCGCCCGCTTCTTGCCCAGGTGCGTGACGAAAGCATGCCCGACGATGATGTCGGCCTGCCTGAGGATCCCGCTGAACTGCGGCAGTAGCAGCAGTGCGGCTGGGAGCGCGACCAAGAGCAGTGCCACCACGTCGGTGACGCGGCTTCGGACCGGCCGCCACAGCCCTTCGCACGCCCACCACGCCGCGACGAACAATGCGACGATCACACCGCCGGTGGTATGCACCGAGAACACACCGAGCAGCGCGAGCACCGCCACCGGTATGCGGTCGCGGTGCCGGAGGGCGGAAACGATCAGCACCATCGTCGGCGCGGCGATGCCGTAGGCCGCGAGGTTGGGCATCGATGCCGTGTCGAACTCGACGTACGGCACCGCGGTGAACGACGCCGACATCGCTGCCGCAGCAGCCGAGCACCCGGCGGTGCGCCAGACGTCGGTTCTGGACCGAAGCAGCTGCCAGGTCAGCGTTGCTGCGCTCACCGGCAACAGCCACACCGCCGCCACGACGGAGCTGACAGTGTAGGCGGTGGTGGGTGCGGCCCCGGTGAGCTGGCTGAGCACCGCGGCCAGCGCGTGGAACGCCGACGGGTAATACAGCTGCGCGTGCGTTTCGACGTTGCGCAGGTCGCCCATGTGTGTCGGCGAGGACTGTCCGGTATCGAGGATGTACCGAATCTCGTTGGCGTGCCACACGGCGTCCCAGGTGCTCGGTACCGATTGCCAGTGCGTGAGGCCCGCCGCGGCGGCGTAGCCGATCAAAGCCGCCCCGAGAGCAACGCCCGCAGCCACGATGAGTACGGGCCATCCCGAGACGGCCGTGCCCTCCGCGTCGCGATCGCGATAGCGCGACAGCACCGTCCGCAAGCCGACGACGACGGCTGTCACCACCGCCAGAGCAAACAGCGCTGTCCAGCCGTTCCACGGCCAACCGATGGCCCCGAGCGGAACGATCGCGAACCCGACGACGCCGTAGGTCAGCGCCGGACCGACCGCGATGGCGACCGGCCAGGGTAGCCGGGCAGCAAGCCCTACGAGAGCCCCGGGGACTATCAGCAACAACAGCGTTGGCAGCACGCCGAAGGCCAAACTCACTGCACTAGTATGGCCAGGTGTCCCGCTCCGGCATCGCTTGATCGGGTCGGCCGGCGCCGGCGACGGTCGGCGTAGTCAAATCTTCAGATGCTCTGAGGTGGCTTGGATGGGATACGACGTTGCCCGGGTGCGTGGTTTGCATCCGACTTTGGGCGACGGTTGGGTGCACCTCGACGCTCAGCTCGGCATGCTGGTGCCCGATTCGGTCGCCACCACCGTCTCGACCGCCTTTCGTGGCTCTCGACCGGACCCTCGCGGTCCGCATCCGGCGGCGCGGCGCAGCGCGGCCGTCCTGGAGGCCGCCCGCCGCGCAATCGGCGATCTGGTGAACGCCGACCCGCGGGGGGTGGTGCTCGGCGCTGATCGCGCCGTTTTGCTGAGAGCGCTCGCGGACGCCTCGGCGTCGCGGGCCGGCCTGGGTTACGAGATGGTGGTCACCCGGCTCGACGACGAGGCAAACATCGCGCCGTGGCTGCGTGCAGCAAACCGCTACGGGGCCAGGATCAAGTGGGCCGAGGTCGACATCGAGACCGGGGAGCTGCCGGTTTGGCAGTGGGAAAGCTTGATTACCAAGAAAACTCGGGTGGTGGCGATCACGTCGGCATCGTCAACGCTTGGCACGGTCACCGACCTGCGCGCGGTGACCAAACTGGTGCACGACATGGGCGGTCTCGTCGTCGTCGACCACTCGTCGGCCGCGCCCTATCGCCTGATGGACATCAACGAGGTCGAGGCCGACGCGGTGGCGGTCAACGCCGTCGCATGGGGCGGGCCGCCGATCGGCGCGCTGGCGTTTCGTGAGCCGTCGCTGATCGACACCTTTGCCTCGATGTCGCTGATCCCCACCGCCACTGGGGCCGCCCGCCTGGAAACGGGCGTCCACCAGTTCGGGTTGCTTGCCGGGGTGGTCACGAGCATCGAATACCTGGCGGCACTGGACGAGTCCGCAACCGGCACCCGCAGGCAACGGCTCGCTTTCTCGCTGCAATCCGCAGGCTCGTACATAGACGGGGTGTTCGACTACCTACAGGTGGCGCTGCGGTCGTTGCCGCGTGTGATGGTGCTCGGGCAGCCGGAGGTGCGCATCCCGGTGTTGAGCTTCGCGGTGATCGATGTGCCGGCAGAGCAAGTGGTGCAACGGCTGGCGGACAACGGAATCTGTGCTATCGCGAATTCGCAGTCGCGGGTCCTCGATTTGATCGGCGTCGACGACATCGGCGGTGCGGTGACGGTCGGGCTCGCGCACTACACGACCATCACCGAGGTGGACCAGTTGGTCCGCGCACTGGCGTCCCACGGCTGACTATTGCCGCGCGAGTTGATCCTCTAATCGCCGACCCGCAGAATAACTTTCCCGGTTACCTCGCCGGAGGAAAGCAACCTGTGCCCCGCCACTGCCTGCTCGATCGGCAGCACCGCTCCGATCACCGGCCGCACCCGGCCGTCGGCGATCATCGGCCAGACATGCTTGACGACCTCCGCGACGACCGCCCCTTTGCCGGCGGGCCCGTCGACAGGGCGGCCGCGCAGCGCGGTCGCGATGACACCAGCGCGTTTGGCGAGAAGCTTGCCGAGGTTGAGCTCCCCTGTGGTGCCGCCCTGCATGCCGATCACGACGATCCGGCCGTCCTTGGCAAGAGCATCGATGTTCCGGTCGAGGTACTTTGCGCCGATGATGTCGAGGATCACGTCTGCCCCTGAACCGTCGGTCTCGGCACGAATCCGCTCGACGAAGTCCTCGTCGCGGTAGTTGACGGTGATATCGGCGCCGAGCTTGCGCGCGGTATCGAGTTTCTCGGCCGAACCGGCCGTGACCGCGACTCGGGCGCCGAGCGCCTTGGCAACCTGAATCCCGTGGGTGCCGATGCCGCTGCCGCCACCGTGCAGGAGCACCGTCTGCCCGGCCCGTAGTCCCGCGGTCATCACCAGGTTCGACCAGATCGTGCACGCCACTTCAGGCAGGCCGGCGGCCGTCACGAGGTCCACTGAGTCGGGGACCGGCATTAGCTGAGGCGCGGGCACCGCGACGTACTCGGCGTAGCCGCCGCCCGCCAGTAGCGCGCATGCCTGTTGACCGGCCGCCCATCCGGTGACGCCGTCGCCGATTTCGGTGATCACGCCGGACGCCTCCATGCCGATAATGTCGCTCGCGCCGGGGGGCGGCGGATAATGGCCAGCCGCCTGCAGCAAATCAGCGCGATTGACTCCGGCGGCGCGCACCCGCATCAGAACCTCGCCGTCCCGCGGGTGCACATCGCGCACTTCTTCCCAGGACAGTCGGTCAGATGAGTGCGCGACGATGGCATGCATGGGACAACGGTACTACCGCGCCAGTATGGTTCCTGAGCAACGTCGTCGTGACCTAGGATAGTTTGCTATGGAGGTATTGATCGGGGGACGGTCCGCCAGCGAGATCCCGGGCCTAGACATTGCCGAGATGAGGTCTTGGCAGAATTTTCTTGAAGCATCGCTGCAATTATCTGCGATTCTCAACCGCGGATTGGTCGCATCACACCGGTTGACGCTCAACGATGTGCGGTTGCTGGACTTGCTGAACAGGTCCGCAACGGGGTCGGCGCGAATGGGCGATTTGGCTGAGCAGTTGATGTCGCTGCCGAGCCGTGTCACCCGGCAGATCCGACGGCTCGAAGGTCAAGGGTTGGTCCGACGTGAAGCTGTTTCCGGCGACCGGCGGGGCGTGTTGGCGACGATCACCGACGACGGCAGGGCGGCGGTTAATCGGGCGATGATCACCTACGCCCACTATCTGAAGACATACTTCGTTGGACAGCTGTCGCGGCCACAGGTCGTAGCCGTCGGCGAGAACTGCCGACGCATCGTCGCTGGACTGCAACCTGTTGATCCGGCGAGGCAAACTGGACCGCGCCTGACTACGCTTGTCCGCGGTGGCGTGGCAGAGCGGCCTAATGCACTCGCCTTGAAAGCGAGAGACGGCTAACACCGTCCGGGGGTTCAAATCCCTCCGCCACCGCTCGCTGTCGCGCGTCAGAGCGCCCATAGCCCCGAGATCAACGTTTTGCAGGAGTCTTCTCGAACTTCTCCTGCAGAACGTTCCTCTCGCGCGGCTGGATGCCTTGAGGACGCCGAGCAGCGGCCAGGTCACTCGCCGCGGAACTGTGGTGCGCGCTTGGCGAACGTCGCGGTAATCCCCTCGGTCAGGTCTTTCGACGGCAGGAACGCCGCATTCCATGCCGCGACATATCGCAGGCTTTCCGACACCCGCGAGATCCGCTGCTGGTCCAGCACGTCTTTGATGCCGCGGACAGTCAGCGGTGGGTTGGCCGCGATCTCCGCCGCGGTGGCGTGCGCGGCCGCCAGACTTGCCTCCCCGTCGTCGTAGACATCGTTGACCAGGCCGATCTTCTCGGCGCGGGCCGCGTCAATGTCCTTGCCCGTCAACGCCAATTCCCGCAGGTGTCCGTCGGACAGGATCAACGGCAGTCTGGCCAGGCTTCCCACATCGGCGACCATCGCCAGTTTGACTTCGCGTACCGAGAACTTGGCGTCTGCGCTCGCATAGCGGATGTCCACCGCGGAAATGAGATCGACGCCTCCGCCGATGCACCAGCCGTGCACCGAGGCGATCGTCGGCGTGCTGCAATCCGCGACCGCGCTGATCGACTGCTGCATTCGCAGCACCGTGGCGTGGAAATCCGCGCGGGGCCGAGCCGACGTGCCGTCGGACATGACCTCGGTGAGGCTTCCGCCCATGGCAGGCAGGTCGAGGCCGTAGCTGAAGTTGCGGCCCGAGCCGGTGAGCACGATCGCGCGTACGTCGCGGTCGGCATCCAACTCCGCGAACACATCAGGCATCTCCGACCAGAATGCCGGACCCATCGCGTTACCCTTGCCAGGTCCGACGAGCGTCACCTGCGCGACATGACCGTCGATGTCGACGGTGACGGACTCGTATGCGTTTCCCATGCTGTCGAGGTTAGCGGGGCCGCGAACCCGTGAGGATGTCGTGGACGGTCCGGTCGGGCATGAACTGGCACATCGTGCTGGCCATCGACTCGGCGAACTCGTCACCCAACGGGCCGAACGGGCTGCTCTCCTTGGCCAGGATCTCCTTCACGACGGCCAGCCGTTTGGCCGGATCCAACTTCGTGAATTCGTCACATTTCATGTTCATCGCGCCAGGCGAGGATGGATTGGGGATGGACGTCGACGTCGCGTTGCCGGGTTCGGTGGTCATCGCGACCGACCCCGCAGTGGTCCGCACGCACGCGCTCAGGCCGACGCACATGAGCGCGGCGGCGACCACCCGCAGGGGACTGCCCATCCGTCAACCCTAGTCGTACCGTTGGGCCATGCCCACGGACTTGTCAGCCGGCGCCGACACCCCGCGCATCGACGAATTGAGCAGTGCGGAAGCCACGTTCACGGAGCTGCAGCGGGTTCTGCACCAGATCGCCGCCGACGATCTCGGCAAGCAGACACCGTGTCGTGAGTTCGACATCGCAGCTCTCACGGACCATCTGATGAACTCGATCACCACGATCGGCGGTGTCGCCGGTGCGTCGTTTCCACCACGAGACAACACCGACTCCGTTGAGCGGCAGATCATCCTGGCGGCGCGACCGGCGTTGGACGCGTGGCGCAAGCGTGGCATCGAGGGCAGCGTGCAGTTGGGGCCGAACGAAGTTCCCGCCAGCGTGATGGCTGGGATTCTGTCGATCGAATTTCTCATTCACGCATGGGATTACGCTCAGGTGACCGGCCAGACGGTGGATCCGACGCCGGAGCTCTCCGAGTTCGTGTTCGGACTGGCCCGCGAGATCATCACCCCACAGGGACGCACGAACGTCGGCTTCGCCGACCCGGTGGACGTTCCCGACGACGCGCCAGTGTTCGACCGATTGATCGCGTTCACCGGCCGGGCACCGAGCTAGTGTTCCGCGTCAGAAATTCGTTATATAAATGTTATGACTGCGGACCAGTCCGGTTCGCGATGAATCATGTTGGTGCGTGCGATGATTCGTCTATGTCGCAGCGTGGGAGGCCGACCGCGGAGTTGGTGTTGACCGGCGAGGAGCGGGATACGTTGACGCGGTGGGCGCGGCGGCGCAAGTCGGCGCAGGCGCTGGCGCTGCGGTCGCGGATCGTGCTGGCCTGTGCCGAAGGGTTGTCGAACAATGAGGTCGCCGCGCGCGAGCGGGTGGCACAGCCCACGGTGGGCAAGTGGCGGCGCCGGTTCGTCGAGGCGCGCTGCGACGGGCTGGTCGACGATCCGCGCCCGGGCCGGCCCGCGTCGGTGACCGCCGATCAGGTGGAAGACGTGGTGGTGGCCACCCTGGAATCGACCCCGGCCACCGCGACGCACTGGTCGCGGGCGTCGATGGCGCGCCGTGCTGGGCTTTCCAAGTCGACGATCGGGCGGATCTGGAAGGCGTTCGGGCTGGCCCCACACCGCTACGAACAGTTCAAGCTGTCCAACGACCCGCTGTTTGTGGAGAAGGTCTACGACATTGTCGGTCTCTACATCGACCCGCCCGAATCGGCGGTGGTGCTGTGCGTGGACGAAAAGAGCCAGATCCAAGCGCTGGCGCGCAGCCAGCCGGCGTTCCCGATGATGCCCGGCATGCCCGAGAAGCGCACCCACGACTACGTGCGCTCGGGCACCACCAGCCTGTTCGCCGCCTTCGACATCGCCGAGGGCACCGTGATCACCGCGCTGCACCGCCGCCACCGCGCAGTCGAGTTCCGCAAGTTCCTCGCCACCATCGACGCCCAGGTGCCCAACCACCTCGACGTGCACCTGGTCTGCGACAACTACGGCACCCACGTGTGTCCTGAAAGTGAAGTGATGAGGATGTAGGAGGTCCCCAGCACGAAGCGTGCTGTGCCAGTGATGGAGGTAGGTCCTCCGGGTTCGCCGAGCAGACGGAGAACTCAAACCGCCGCAGTGTCATGCCGGTCAAGAGCCGGGGTGGGAAGCGACTGCGGAAAAGGCCCGCTGCAGCGGGTCAGGTATGCGGCGAGAAGACGAACATGGATGAACCACTGCGGACGCATCGAAACGTAGAACGATGGCGCCGAAACCGGAGGTTGTGGGTATCTCCGGGACAAAGGCCCGCCCGCGGGGCGAGCCCTGAGCCAGGGGGCGGGCTGCGTGCTGCCCTGGTGGCGTCCGGTGTATAGGTGGCGTGAGCTCGTCGCGGGCGCTGGCATGGAACAGGAGAAACTGTCGCCTCGATACCGACGACCGGACGTTATCGGCGCGGTGTGCCGGTTCGGGTCGCGAGAGGGAGGACCCCAAGTGGCCGAAACCGCAAGGGGCAGAGTACCGATGCGAGGCACAGGGGCGGACCGGCTCGTAGTAGCGGTGAAGGCTCGGTAATGGGGCTGGAGCGAAGGGGCCGGGCGGGCCAGATCGACCTGAGGTCACCCCGCGAGGGTAGGAGCTGATGGTTGGATCGAAGTCGAAGGTGAAGTCGTTCGAGATCGACAAGCGCCTCGTTCATGAGGCGTGGATGAAGGTCCAGGCCAACGGCGGAGCGCCGGGCGTGGACGCCGTCAGCATCGACGGGTTCCGGGAGGCGGAGAGGGACAACCTCTACAAGCTGTGGAACCGGATGAGCTCCGGCAGCTACCTGCCGGGCCCGGTGCGGGCGGTGGAGATACCGAAGGATCATGGGGCGGGGATCAGGGTGTTGGGTGTGCCCAATGTGGCCGACCGAATCGCCCAGACAGCGGCTGCGATGCTGCTGGAGGAGAAGCTGGAGCCGATCTTCCACCCGGACAGCTACGGCTACCGTCCCGGGCGGTCGGCCCACGACGCGTTGGCCGTGACTCGACGGCGCTGCTGGAAACAGGACTGGGTGTTGGACCTTGATGTCCGGGCCTTCTTCGACAGCGTCCCGCATGATCTGCTACTCAAGGCGGTCGCTCACCACACCGACGAGCGTTGGGTTCTGCTCTACATCGAGCGGTGGCTCACAGCCCCCATGCGGATGCCGGACGGGACTCTGACAGCGCGGGACAAGGGGACCCCGCAGGGGTCGCCGATCTCCCCGTTGCTGGCCAACGTGTTCATGCACTACGCGTTCGATACCTGGATGGTTCGGGAGTTCCCGGGCTGTCCCTTCGCGCGGTATGCGGATGACATTGTCGCTCACTGCGATTCGGAGGATCAGGCCCGCGCGCTGCGGGACTCGATCGCCACCAGGCTCGGGGCACTCGGCCTCGAGCTGCACCCCGAGAAGACGAAGGTCGTGTTCTGCCAGGACGCGAACCGGCCGGGGGAAGCGGAGCACACCAGCTTCGACTTCCTCGGCTACACCTTCCGGGGGCGCCTGGCCAAAGGCCGGAGAGGCTACTTCGTGAGCTTCGCCCCGGCCATCAGTGTCACGGCGGCCAAGGCGGTCGGCCAGAAGGTCAGGGCATGGCACCTCAATCGTCGCAGTGGGACGGATCTGTCCGGCCTCGCCGAGGAGATCGACCCTCAGGTGCGAGGCTGGATCGGCTATTACGGGGTCTTCTACCGCTCCGAGCTGTACTCCCTCGCAAGGCACATCGACGAGCATCTCGTTCGATGGGCCATGCAGAAATTCAAACGACTGCGCGGGAAAGCTGCCAAGGCTCGGGCCTGGCTGGACGCGGTTCGACAGCACCAGCCCCGGCTCTTCGCCCACTGGCACCTTCTCCCGCCCACCAGAGGCCGGCCTGTGGGAGCCGTATGACGGGCGACTGTCACGTACGGTTCTGCGAGAGCCGGGGGGTGCGATTCCCCCCGGCTACTCACCAAGGCCCCCACCGTGCAGACCTGGCTGTCGAAGCACCCACGCTTCCACATCCACTACACCCCAACCTATTCCAGCTGGATCAACCAGGTAGAACGCTGGTTCGCCGAACTCACCCGACAACTGCTCGAACGCGCCGACCACCGCAGCGTCCAAGTCCTCGAACGCGACATCCGCGCCTGGGTCGCCGCCTGGAACGAAAACCCAAAACCATTCGTGTGGACCAAGACTGCCGAGCAAATCCTCACATCCCTCGAACGATTAATGAAACGAATTAACGGCGCGGGACACTAGACGGCCACGTTGTCACCTCGCCGCGGAACCATGGCGGTCTCCTATCCAGCGGGTGGCGAAATCGAGGAATGCGTCGTTCTCGTGCGGCGCGCCGATCGTGACGCGCACGCCGTCGTCGCCGTAAGGACGCACGATGATGCGGGACTCAGCGGCGCTCGAGACGAAGTCGGTGGTGCGCTCTGCCAGCGGCAGCCACACGAAGTTCGCCTGTGACGGCGGTAGCACGTAGCCGGCGGCGCGGAGTGCAGCACTGACTCGAACACGTTCGGAGACAACAGTATCCGTGCGGGCAAGCAGCTCGTCGGCGGCATCAAGGGATGCGATCGCGGCCGCCTGAGAGATGCTCGTCACGCTGAACGGAACATATGCCTTACTCAATGCGGTGATGATGTCAGGGTTGGCGATCGCGTACCCGACTCGCAGCCCAGCCAGCCCGTATGCCTTCGAAAAAGTGCGCAGCACAACGAGATTGGGATGACGGCGTATCAGGCCCAAGCTGTCGGGCTGCTGTCCATCTCGAATGTATTCGACGTACGCCTCGTCGATCGCGATCAGCACGTCGGACGGAACTGCCGTTACGAACTGGGACAGGGCGGCGGGATCGACAACTGTGGACGTCGGGTTGTTCGGATTGCACACGAACACCAGGCGGGTCCGGTCGGTGATTTTCTGTGCCATCGCGTCCAAGTCGTAGGTGTGGTCAGCTAACGAAACCTGCACGGGGCTGGCGCCGGACATGCGGACCTGCAACGGGTATATCTCGAAGCTGCGCCAGCCGAACACCACCTCGTCGCCGGCGGTTGCGGTGATCTGGATCAGCTGTTGGCACAGGCTCACCGAGCCACACCCCACCGAGATCTGCTCCGGTGGGAAGTCGACGTGCCTCGCCAGGTGATCGCGCAGTTCGACGTAACCGTTGTCGGGGTAGCGATTGATGCTGTCAGCGGCCTTTTCGATCGCTGCTCGCACGCTCGGTAGCGGCCCGTACACGGTTTCGTTGCTGGCGATCTTAATCGCGCCCGGCACCGCCTTACCCGGGGTGTACGCCGGCACGCCAGCCAGCTCGGGACGCAGACGGGCGCTCACCCGCCCAGCATAAGTTGAGCTTGCTGGCGGCCGAGACTGCGCACAGATCGAAGAATCGGCATTGACCGCGATCCGGCAGCGGGTTCGAGCGGGTTCGAACTCCTTTGCAGTGCGCCGTGAGCGCTGTGTACTCTGTGCGTTCGGGTTTAGGAGGCGTGCCAGAGCGGCCGAATGGGACTCACTGCTAATGAGTTGTCCGCCTTAAAGCGGACCGGAGGTTCAAATCCTCTCGCCTCCGCCATACAACTGAACACAAGCGCCCGTAGCTCAACGGATAGAGCATCTGACTACGGATCAGAAGGTTGGGAGTTCGAATCTCTTCGGGCGCGCTTCTCTACCTCTGCGGCGATAGCTACGACGCCGGTTGTGTGGGTGGGGACGTGTCACAAGACATGTCACGGGTGCTCACGACATGTGCCAGCGTCGCTGCTGCGACCTTCAGCGCGTGATCCTGTGAGTGACCCAGGGACCGCGGGAGCACCCGCAAATGAATGTCACATCACCACGGCTTGCACAACTCCGTGATCGATATTGTCACGAACGTGTTGGCTTGATCATGAGTCCATCCCGTGAAATTGGCTGCACATCGACCCCGGCGGGTGACCACTCTCGCGAGCACCTCCATGACAGGCTGTCGCGGTGTGGGACCATCAGCCGCGGGCCTGCGTAAAGCGAGATTCACCGTCCGCACCGCTGGACTCGGGTCCCAGCGGTTCTGTTCGTTACTCCCTCCGCTTCCAGACGAGACGCGCGTAGTGTGAAAGGTATCGGGGTAATTCTTCGCAGCACCGAACGACGCGTCGATGATTGGCGCCCAAGCTCATTGATCGGCAGGACAGGGTAAGCTGCACCAGAGCATCCGGCGCGCATGAGCGCTGGGATTCACAACGAACCCGAACGCTCGACGCGTCGTGATCGAGTTTGCCCGGAGGCGGCAGCCGGCACGTTAGGAATAGGTAACAGTGACAAGTGACGACCCAACATTCAAAGCATTCAGCAGTTTCGGCATTGACGACTTGCCTCCCGAAGCGGTGATTTCGCAGCGGATGCTTCGGCGGCTAGAGGACATTGATGATGCTATGACCACCGGCCCCTCCGGCCCGACTGCGCGCGCAGCCTTGGCATCCAGCGTCGTCGCACACGCAGTGGTCGAACTGGAAACCCGGCTGATCGAGCTCCAAAGACTTCTGGCCTTGAAAGAATGATTCGCCCGGCTACCGACGAAGTCACTCCGGCGCCGGCTAAACAGGTTTCCGCAGGTGAGGGGGTGGCGCGCTGATGGTTACCCGCTTGTCGGCGGCCGATGCCGTGCCGCTGCACACCCAGACTTCCACAACGCCTGCCCATACCGTCACGTTGATCGTGATCGAGAGGTCCGATCGGCTCAGCCACGAGCGGCTACACCAGCTGGTTGCCTCGTCGCTCCCGCAACTGGCGCGCTTCCGCTGCCGGCTGGTGGGCAAGCCACTGGGGCTAGGTCAGCCCGTGTGGGCCGAGGTTGACCACTACGACCCGACTCCCCAGATCCATCGCGCAACAGTTCGCGCGCCTGGCGGCCCAACCGAGTTCGCCGACCTGATCGCGGAGCTGACCACCGGACGACAGGATCACCCGCTGTGGGAAGCGTGGAGCATCGACGGTCTGGCAGGCGGCCGATGGGCGTTGGCGGTCAAGATGTCGCCTGCACTGAGTGACGGGGGCACTGGGACGGCGTCCGTGTGGCCGCGGCTGCTCCATACCGGTCCGCACGACGACCCGGCCGATGATCTGCCGGCGCAGCCGAGCCTGGGCTCGGCGCCGTCCCTCGGCGAGCTCATTACCGACACGGTGACCGAGCTCATCGAGAACCAGGTCACCGGCGCTTGGCTGCTCGCCGAGGCCGTGACGGGCGTGCTGCGTACCGCGCGCAACCGGCTGAGCGGCGGGGGCGCAGCCGAACCCATGTCGTCAGCCGCGTCGTCGATGAGCGGACCAGTGCCGCACACCGTGTTCAACGCCCCGTTGACCCCACGGCGGGCGGTGGCCTTCGCCTCGATTCCGCTGACCGCCCTGAAGACGGTCAACAATGCCTTCGGGGGCAGCATCACCAATGTTTTCCTCGCCGCGTGCACGCTGTCTCTACGGACCTGGCTGCAACACCACGACACCGTGCCAGACGATCCGCTCCTGATGGAGATGCCGCTCGCACTGCCAGACGCCGATCCCGCCACTATTGGCAATCCGTTGGCCGTTGGGCGAATTCGCCTCCCAGTGCAGCTCGACGACCCGGTGCTGGTCCTCACCAATCTCCACACCGCTACCGAACGACTCAACACGGTCCGCGAGCGCAACGCCGAAAAGGTCCAGTCCACAATTGATTTTGCGACAATAGCATCGCTGATCCCGCCCACCGCCGCCTACGCAGGCATGTATCTCTACACCCGACTCGGTCTGGCGCCGATCTGCCACGGCAGTGTCTCCTACATTGCCGGGAGCCCGCCGCCCGCGTACTGCATGGGGGCAAAGATCGTCGGTATGCACACGGTGGCGCCGCTACGAGAAGGCCGCGGGTTGACCATCGCGCTTACCTCTCACGGCGATGCGCTGAATCTGAGCGTGTGCGTATGCCCCGACCATGTGCCCGCGGTCAATGACATCGCAACGGGCATCGCCGAATCGGTCGATGTCCTGGCGGCGGCCGCACGGAAATCCCCTCGCGGCCAAGGCCGTTCAGTCGTCACGGATATGACGTCACACACTACCAAGCATTCGCACGGAAGGCGTCGTTAGCAGCGCTGCAAGCCTTCGCCGGGCGTGTGTAGGCGCTCGACTGTAGTGGTACCGTCCGGGGCAGCCGCAGCCATCATGGTGTGGTGTGCGTCGTCGGGGTCCGTGGACCACGGGACGACCAACAGGACGATCTTGTTGCGGTAGCGTCCGAGCACCTCGATGGTGTTGGACGGCTGTCGGTTGTATCCAGCGAGTCGTACCACATGCCCGTCGACTGGCAGCTTCTTCGGGGGCTACACCCATTCGGCGAGGTTGTATAACACGCGATCTATCGGACCAAGTCGTACCGACAGCACCGCCAGAAGATCAGGCAACTCAGTCGGAAGATCGTCGCTGTGCGGCCACCACGCACCGTCGACATATCCCGACGTAGGTGCCTTGGGCTTCAACCGAAGGCGCGGTGTGTGCTCGGGCGGTGCGGGCTTTCGGCCGAGGGCGTCTCCGCCGCGTTGTAGCGTCATGCGACGCTCCTGTCCCTGGCCGCGAACCAGCCAATAATTCGAATCGGCGATGACACAATCTCGAAACGGTCGCGTGCGACGTACCACCGATGCCATTGAGCCTACTCGCTCGTCGTCAGACAGACGCAATCGCAGAGTCCCAAGCTTTACTGCAATCGGAACACGGTGTAGCGCAACGTGTTTGGGCTAAACGCGCTGGCGAACGCGTCAGCGCTGCTTCGCCCTCAGCAGATCGACCGGGGACGATTTCTGCTCGGCTTCCGCTCGCTTATCGGCGCGCTTCTGTTTGAGAGTCCTATCGGACTTCTTGCTCATAGACTGGCGGGGAGACTTATCCGACATCGCTGACCCCTTCGGATGGGGCCTGGCTGGTCCCGGTCCCTCGAGCGTACACCTCCCGGCAGTGCCGGTTTCAGCTTGAAGTGAAGGAATTCATCCCGACCAGCGCAGCCTGGAGCTGTTTCAGGCAGCGCCGCGGGCAAGCATCCCTATGATGACGTCAGGGTGTAGCGTTAAGAAGACTGGGAACCCAGCCAGTCCGGTAAATCCCCACCCAATGCTGACGTCGCCGAGCAGCCGCTCACCGCCGGACGCGCCGTTAACAACCCAAGTCGGGATTGCCTTGAACGCCGTACCCACGCTGCGATCGTCGATCTTTCCCGTTGCGGAACAAGGAATTTCCGGCAAACCAAGCTTCGGCATTCTCAGCACGTATCCACCGACAGCGTGCGGGTTGGCGACATTCAGTTCGGCACTGTCCGAGGCGCTGACCGCGAATGGCGCCGATGTCAGCGTCGTGCGGGTTGCCGACGGGCCGCCCTCTTCGAGCCCCCGGGTCATCGGAGAGCTCGTCAACGGCTCAACGACCTCCATAGCAGCAAGCGCCGAATTGCTGAACCAGAGCGATATCGCCGTTATCCAGCATGAGTACGGCATCTATGGCGGTGTCGACGGAGATGAAGTCGTGGATATCGTCGGCAGGCTGCGCGTGCCATCGGTCGTGGTCGCACATACTGTCCTCAAAGACCCGACCCCACACCAGCGTTCAGTGTTTGAGGCGATCGCGGCGCTGGCCGATCAGGTGGTGGTGATGTCCGAGGCGGCCACCCAACGCCTCTACAACGAATTCGGCATCGAACGCCGGAAAGTCACCACGATCCCACACGGCGCGACGATCCCGACGAACGCCCCATTGAAGCGATCGGGAAGACCAACCTTGTTGACCTGGGGTCTACTTGGCCCGGGAATGGGCATCGAGCGGGTGATCGAGGCAATGGGCTCGCTGCGTGACCTCAACGGCCGGCCGCGTTATCTGATTGCCGGCCGTACTGACCCAAAGGTGCTGGCCGCTGATGGCGAGGCATACCGTGACGCCCTTGTCGAACAGGCACAGCGCATGGGCGTAGCGGACGCAGTGTTCTTCGACGTCGCGCAGCGCGACGTGTCGTCGCTGACTGCCCTAATGCAATCCTCGGCCACGGTCGTGCTGCCCTACGACTCCACGGATCAGGTCACCTCCGAGGTTCTGGTCGGCGCCATCGCGAGCGGTAGGCCAGTCGTGGCCACCGCCTTCCCGCACGCCGTCGAGCTCCTCGGTAGCGGCGCTGGCATCATCGTCGGTCACGACGATCCCGGTGCGCTTGCATCGGCCCTGCGCCGGGTGCTAACCGACCCGCGCATCTCGGGATCCATGGCCGCAGAGGCCCGAAGGTTGGCACCGACGATGGCGTGGCCAGTCGTGGCGCGGGCATATCTTGTTCTGGCACAACGGTTTCTCGCTGAGCCACCAGTGCTGGTGTGGCCGTGACGAAGCCCGCTCCCAGATTCCCGGGTCCTCGTAGTCGCCACCCGAGAGCCAGACCCGGTCCGCTGGGCCGACGAGCCGGGCCTCGACTATCGCCGTTATCTCGACCTTGCAGCAGGCGCGGCGCTTCTCGACTGCACCGCAATGACTTCCGGTGCCGGACCGTTGGAGGGCCACCAACGAGCAACCCTGAAGGCAACCTCGAAAATCAACAGCTCGCCTCGGCGGCCCATGGAGAGATAGAGATGAGACACATCACCGAATTCTTACCAGCGCTATGAAGCGAGAAGTGAGCGCAGAGCTCGAAATCGAGATCACCGCGCCGACGACGTTGGAGTTCCAGATTGCTGTCGCGCCGCATCCGAATACTGAAGTGTCGGAGCGGTTATCATTCGTACTGGATGGTAATGCGGTCCGGCCCTTAGAAATCAGTGGCGTGCACGGTAACCGCATCCATAAGCTGGACACCCCGGTGGGCAACCTGAAGGTCGACTATGCCGCGACGATCCTCGGCCGAACCGACCCCGCGCCGGCGACGGACTACGACCTGTCCCTGTATCTGCGCCCTAGCCGCTACGCTGAGGCCGACAAGTTCTACGGCTTCGCGACAACGGAATTCGGCAACTACGTCGATTCGGCGACCCTTCTTGAGAAGGTGTCCTCGTGGGTGGGCACCCGGCTGAACTACGTATCAGGATCCAGCGACCCGATCGATGGGGCGGTAGATACCCTGCTTGCGGGTGCCGGAGTATGTCGCGACTTCGCGCATCTGGTGGTGGCGCTGCTACGCGCAGTCAATGTGCCCGCCCGCGTTGTTTCGGTATACGCGCCGGGCCTGTGCCCGATGGACTTCCATGCGGTCGCTGAGGCGTTCGTCGAAGGCCAATGGCGGGTGGTCGACGGGACCCTGTTGGCGCCGCGGCAGACGTTGGTGCGCATCGCGACGGGACGCGATGCGGCCGACATCGCTTTCCTGGACAACCACAGGGGTGAGATCACCCTGACCAAGTTGGAAGTGATAGCCGTCGTCGACGGTGAGCTTCCCAGGGACTCGATCGAGGAGCTGGTGTCGATCGGATAGGACCCGGCGTAGTCGCCACGGGGGGGACGTGATAACGGTCACTCTGTCAGAGTGTGCGGCTCGGTATCAGGGCGCACGAGACGTATCAGCGTGCGCCTACCGCGATTCGTGGACAGGCTGTAGCACAACAGCTTTCAACAACACCAATTGGGTTGTTCAGCGCCGATTCGGTGACGATGGCTGAAAGCAGTCCGCCTCGCTCAGTTATCGACGGCCACCGCGTTTCGCTGATGGTTACTGTAGGCTGTGTTCAACGTTGGCGTCTAAACGCAACAACAGTGCCAACACGTCGTGGAACGTTCGTCATCCCAGGCTCTTCTCGCGGCGATCGATATTGCCCACCGGCAATCTCGCCAACTTGTACTCCCTTGTCCCGCGCTCTTGCGGTGGCGAAAGTACAACCCGATGCCTGAAAGGCACCCCAACGTGACAACAACGCAATCCTTCGCCGATCTCGGCGTCGGTGAACCACTGATCAAGGCGCTCGCCGCGCGCGGAATATCGAGTCCGTTTCCGATTCAGGTGGCGACGCTTCACGACACCATCGCTGGGCGAGATGTGTTGGGCCGCGGTAAGACTGGCAGTGGAAAAACACTGGCATTTTCCATCCCGATGGTGACCCGGTTGGTGGCGATGCGACGCCAGTCAGGACCGACTGGCTTGGTGCTGGCGCCCACCCGAGAGTTGGCAACCCAGATCGCCGCAACCCTCGAGCCGTTAGCGGCCGCCCACCGCCTCAAGGTCACCACAATCTTCGGCGGCGTCCCGCAGGGCCGGCAGGTGGCTGCGCTCAAGTCGGGGATCGACATCGTCGTGGCCTGCCCGGGCCGGCTGGAAGACCTGATGAAACAGCGCATCGTCAAGCTCGACTCGGTCCAGATCAGCGTGGTCGACGAAGCCGATCACATGGCCGATCTTGGCTTCTTGCCGGGGGTTACCCGCATCTTGGCCGCCACACCTGGCAGCGGCCAGCGGCTGCTGTTCTCCGCGACACTGGACAACGGGGTCGACAAGCTCGTGAAGCGGTTCCTGCGAAACCAGGTGACGCACTCCGTCGACGAGGCGCACTCGCCTGTGCCCGAAATGACACACCACGTGTTCCATGTCGCGGGCGTCCAAGCCAAGAAGGAATTGGTGCACCAGCTCGCCTCTGGCAGTGGTCGCCGGATCTTGTTCATGCGCACCAAGCACCAAGCGCGCAAGCTGGCCAGGGAGCTCACCGAATCCGGTGTGCCATCGGTCGACTTGCACGGCAACCTTTCTCAGCCCGCGCGCGACCGTAACCTTGCAGCTTTCACGGCCGGCAAGGCGCGAGTCCTGGTTGCCACTGATATCGCCGCCCGTGGTTTGCACGTCGACGCGGTCGAACTCGTCGTGCACGTAGATCCCCCGACCGAACATAAGGCTTACCTACACCGCTCTGGGCGAACCGCACGCGCCGGCAACGCAGGCGACGTCGTCACCGTGGTGCTACCCGAACAGCGCAAGGACACGCAGGTGCTCATGCGCAGAGCCGGCATCGACGTCCACCCGCAACAGGTTGCCGCCCACTCAGCTACAGTCACCGCACTTGTCGGCGAAGTTGCTCCGTATCAGGTTCCCGCTCCCGTGGCCGACCCGTCCCGAATCTTGCGCGACCCGAAGACCGGCGGATCCCGCAGACCTCGACGCCGGGGAAGTAACCCGAGTTCCGCGCGTAGGGATGATCATCGTCGAGCCCGCCGCCAACGAAGTGCCTCAGGTTGAGCGTTGCATTGAGGCACAAAAACTTTCACGATGTCGAACGGCGGCTGCGTGAGGCGCATGTCGCCATAATTGGCTCTGGCGGTTCGAGACGCGGCACGAGTATCGACCCCAACCACGCACACGAGACGATGATGGCTGCGGCAGCCCCGAACAATGCCTTCGACGGTCGACGCCTTGCTCATGATAAGCCCGCGAGACAAGGAAACCGATAGTCAAACGGCTGGCACTGAAAAACGTTAGTCCGCGGACGGTTGACCCGTCGAATCGACACGAGCGCTCGACGGCCCGCCAACAACACCGCCTCCCCCCAACACGAACGCATTGCGGCACGTTGTCCCCCCACCCCACACTCGCAAATTGCTCTTAAGTGGTGGATGGTGGAGGTATGACCTTGCCACTACGCCATCCGGGCAGCGCCGCTGATGCCCGATCTCCGTTCGGCTAAATGTGGCGATCCGCGAACAGCTCCACGAGGCCGTCGACGGCCTTCGCGGCGTGGAGGCCGCTGACCGTCTGTGCGAGGCCTGTGTGATGTTGTTCGACATTGATGCAGCGGCGATTTCACTCATCTTCGAAGGCGCGACGAGCGGAACCTTGGGATCCAGTGGCACGCCCGCGCGCGTCTATGACGAACTGCAGTTCACCCTCGGTGAAGGACCCTGCCTCGACTCGGTCACTTTGCGGGCCCCGATCCTCGTATCTGACCTCGCCAACCTTAACGACAATCGGTGGCCCGTCTATGGCCCCGCGATGCTAGACCTGAAAGTCCGTGGCATCTTCGCGATTCCGATCGTGCTGGCCGGCGAATATGTTGGCGCCCTCGACCTGTTCCGAGCGCAACCTGGCGTCCTCGAAGGCGACGCAATCGGCGGTGCGCTCCTCGCCGCCACCGTGGCCAGCATCCCGCTTCTCGACATCTTGGACTCTGACCTGCAAGCTGCCGTCAACGATCCCAACAGCGACGCGTGGGCCGAACTCAGCGTGCTAACCCGCGCCGAGGTCAGCCAGGCCACCGGCATGCTCGTCGCTCAACTTGGTGTCGACCCGACCGAGGCGCTCGTGAGACTTCGTGCCCACGCCTACGCCACCGGCCGCAGCGCGACCGACGTGGCCTGCGACATCCTCGACCGCCGGCTCAGGCTGGAGGCCGATTGATGCGCGCGTCCCACTCAATCGCAGGCACACCTCGAAAAGGAGGGCGTCGTGACCCCTACCCCTCGTGAAACCCTTGTGCTCGACGCGGTTGTGTCGCTCGTCGACACCCTGCTTGTCGATTTCGACGTCGTCGACCTGCTCACCGAGCTCACCGAGCGCTGCGCCGACCTGCTGGATATCGCCGCCGCCGGGTTCCTGCTCGCCGACCCACTCAACCAACTCCGACTCCTGGCGGCGACCTCCGAGCAGGCCCGTGACTTGGAGCTCTTCCAAATACAGGCCGACGAAGGACCCTGCGTCGACTGCTACGGCACCGGCCAACCGGTCTCCGTCGCCGACCTCACAGCCACCGCCGACCGATGGCCCCGCTTCGTACCCGCCGCGCTCGACGCCGGCTTCGCCTCCGTTCACGCGGTCCCTATGCGCGCCGCCGGGATCGCGCTCGGTGCCCTCGGCTTATTCGGCACCAGACCGGGAGAGCTCAATCACGCCGATCTTCTCGTCGCGCAAACCCTTACACACATCGCATGTGTCGCGATCGTGCAGGAACACGCCCCCACTCCCTCAACCGTGATGCCGCAATTGCGAAATGCCCTCACCAACCGCGTGGTCGTCGAGCAGGCGAAGGGGTTGCTCCGAGAAAGCCTAGACGTGTCCGTCGATAGGGCTTTCCACGTGCTCCGCAGCTACGCGCGCGCCCACGGCGAACACCTCACCGATGTAGCCCGCCGGTTGATGACCGAACGACATTCCCGCTCAACGCTTCTCGCGGCTATGTCCGACATGGCAACACGGCAATAGCCGTCAGTCCTGCATAGCTTCGCCGGCCGCGATGTTCTCGGGCCGAGCTGTTCGCATGCGTTGCAGCAGGCTTTCAGCACGCGCGGCGCGCACGATGGTGTCGGCGGTGTGGAACATTTCGGTATTCACTTCGTTGAACGCAATGGGAAGTGCCGCGGCTTGTCGCAGCACCATGACCGCGAGGGCCGAGGTGGTCCGGCACGGCACGACAATGAGATTCGCCTCGGCTTGGCGCCCGGTGATCACCATCACGCGTTGGTGGCGAATTTCCAGGCTCGGCATCGGCTTTGCCGCGCGCGGGATGTGTACGTCGAGATCTGGTGAAGCCGCTAACGAGGACCAATTGACGCTGATATCGATGACGTGCCCCAATCGTCCCAAGAGGGCGTCGACCAACCCCGGAAGCTCGTTTGCCAACGAGGCCGTGTAGGGCCACCACGCCCCGTTGAGGTCGTCGCCCAGTTCGGACGCGAGGGTCAGGCGGACTGGACGAGCCAGGCGCCTGCATCCCGCGTTCATGATGCTTGTGTCATGACAGAAACGAAGGCCGCGACATGACCCGAAACTACAACGCTTCTACGGAGATACGTGGGCAGGTCCTTGTGATCCATCGCGGATCCCTTCAGTTCGAGGCTGACCCGGCACACAAACGTGGGGATCACAAATCGGATCGCGCGTTGACCCTGCTCGGCCTTGTTGGGGGCTTAAGGACCATTGTTGACGACGAAACGGTTCAAATATCAACGTTACACCGTTGTTCCTGAACGCCGCGCACGGCGCCTTAGGCGGAGCGCTAGGGGTTATCGGACACCTGACCGCAAAGCGACAGACTGACGGAAATCTAATGTAGGAAAACGCATTTACTTCGCCGTGCCAGCGAACGGCCGCGCCCCCGCCCCGTGCTACCCTGAATGACCGGGTGTTCTTCGTACATCCGGTCTGAATGAGAGAAGTTGACAAGTATGGCACAGGGAACCGTGAAATGGTTCAACAGCGACAAGGGCTTCGGGTTCATCGCTCCCGACGGCGACGCAGGCGATGTGTTCGTTCACTACAGCGAGATCAGCGGAAGTGGTTATCGATCGCTTGAGGAAAACCAGCGAGTTCAGTTCGAGATAGAACAAGGCGCAAAGGGCCCTCAGGCCGTCGGAGTGACCGCGGTCTAGGCAAAGCGCTACGTCATGTGGGCTGGTGGGAATCGTCCCGCCAGCCCACAAATCGTTTCAAACCCATTCTCCGCAATTTCCGCTCACCGCTCGTGATGACGCGCATCCGCACGTCGCACGGCCTCCTCCACAAGTCGCTCTGCGACAAAGTGCAGCTTAAGGTTCTCGGTTTGGCTGATGTGGACGAGCCGATCGAATGCCTCTTCGGCGCTGCCGCCGGACCTACTGCGGATGATGCCGATCGCCTGATCGATCAGCGCCCGGCTCGTCAGTGCACGTTGTAGTTGCTCCGCCTGATCGCGCGCTCGCGCCAGCAACTGCGTGTTGAACACCGACACCGCCGCGGGCCCGGCGAATTGCGAACCAAGTTGCACCGCATGCTCGCCGAACGCGTCGCGAGTATTGGCATAGGAGTTGATCGCACCGATCACCTGATCGCCGACAATGAGTGCAAGCGACAATGCGGAATGCACATTCATCCGCGCCACTCGGCCACCGAAGTGCGGCCACCGGCTGTCCATTCTCAGCGATCCACTGACGACCGGCCGCCCCGACTGCATGCATGTTATGCACGGCCCTTCGTTGAGGTCTTCGTACTGGATAGCGTCGATCTCGCGAACGAATTCCGCTGTGGTGGCGCACGTTTGGATGCACGCCGTGCCCGTATGAGGGTCGATCAACGCGACTCCCGCGCCGTCGACACCCGGAATGGCCCGGGCGGCGAACTCCGCCACCTCGCCGAGCACGTCGATCACCCCGCGGGCACCGGCCACCATTCCCGCCAGGCCGCTGAGCCCGGCGTGAAGATCGGCCTCGTCTGCCTCCAGCTGTGCGGCGGACAGCTCAGATTGCTCTGGCGGTTCGCGACCGGGCTGGGCGTCGTAATCAGCCATGGTGAGGACTGAATTTACTCCCAACGCAGCACAAGGGAGGCATCTAACCTACGAGCGCCAGGGCGTGGGAGCGACGCAACTTTCCCGACGGCGTTTTCGGAATCATCCCCGGTTGCAACACGACCACGTTACGGGGCCGCACATCGACTTCGGCGACGACCTCGTGCGCCACCTGGCGCTCGATGCGGCGCACCTCGGCCAGGTCCTGCCACGTGGCGGACTCGACGGCTACGGCGAACGTCTCCCGCGAGTGCCCGACGTCCAGGCGCACCGCTACAGCACAGCCTGGTCGAACGCCTGACACGCGGGCAGCGGCGCGTTCGATGTCGGCGGGATAGATCTTGCGACCGGCCATGATGATGACGTCTTTGACCCGGCCGCACACCACCACGGTGCCCGTCTCTGTGAGGTAGCCGAGGTCGCCGGTGTCATACCAACCGTGCCCGCGCAGGCGCTTCGCGAACAGGTTGTACGCGAAGTTCGGCGCGGCGGTCATCGTGCCCTTGTACTTGTCAATGAGCTTCGCCCACAACAGCGTGTCGCGCAGGAAGTCCATCGGCGCGACCTTGACCAGTTCGGCGCCAAAGTACATCGGCACGGTCAGGAAGCCAGTCATGCCCATGTCGTGGAACAGCGGCAGCCAGCACACGATCACGTCAGTGTCGATGTCGACCTGAGCGCCCGTGAACATCGCCTCGGCATTGGACACGAAATTGCGGTGCGTGATCCGGACGGCCTTGGGCGAACCGGTGGACCCTGACGTCAACTGCTGCAGCGCGAGATCGTCGTCGTCGGTGTCGACCGGATCGATCGCCCGGTGGGCGAGCAAATCCGCGATGGTCAGCACCCGCATGCCCTGCTCAGACAACAGTGGCGCCGCGGCCATGAAGGGATCGGAGGTGGCGACCGCGTTGGCCCCGATCATCGTGATGATGGCGGTGGTTTCCTCGGCCCAGCGCGACAGGTCAGTGCGCGGCGTGGGCTGATGCAGCATGGTCAGGCTGGCGCCGCGCATCCAGATGCCCTGCGCGGTCGGGGCGACCTCGACGGGGGCACCGGCCAGCACCGCGACGACGTCACCGTGCCCGACGCCCGACGCCGCCAGAGCACCCGCAACCCGGCGGGCCCGCTCGTGCACCTCGCCCCAGGTATGCCTGACCGGCGCGTCGGGCTCCCCGGTGGTCATGCCTTTGAGGCTGGTCTGGGCGTTGGCGTACATCGTTTCGGTGAATTGGCTCACGACGGTCCCCCTGACTCCCGGCGCGCACGCACGACTGGAGCAGTAGTGGAATGGGTGTTCCGTCGATCTCTCTGAAGCCGCTGGGGTACGACTGCCTAAGAGCGCGACCCCCTCGGGTACACCCCAGACGATCCGCCGCTCCGGGCGGAGCGCCGTGCGCGTGTCAGATGCACCGACTGTACAGACCCGACCACAGTCGAACAGCCCAGCGCGCCGACAACCGCTGAACGTGCAGGCAATGGCTTCCCCGTCAGTACGCAAGCACAACCCTCAAACTGTCGGCCTACATCGGAGCTCAGAGCCC
This sequence comes from uncultured Actinomycetota bacterium, assembly GCA_963801365.1. Taxonomy (GTDB): domain Bacteria; phylum Actinomycetota; class Actinomycetes; order Mycobacteriales; family Mycobacteriaceae; genus Mycobacterium. The sequence goes on from CAWDEZ010000006.1 coordinate 234,714, forward strand.
CTTCGGCGGGGAAGTCAGATCGCCACCGTGACGTTTCCGGAAGGCTGGGAATTCAACCGCGTATTACGGTACCGTGCCGGCCGCGTGCCTACAGCGATTAGACGGGGCTGTGTTTTCAGGCGGATTTGGCGATCGGCAGCGTGTGGCGCGGATCGCAGATCTCGAGCAGCCGCGAGACCGCTCTACTGGAGACCAGCGTCTAATTGACGGCCGCGTGTGTGCAGCGGGCTGGAATATTCACGAGAGTTGAAAAGCCTGCGGTGCCAAAGAATTTCACGTTTCCTCGCGGGTCAACTACCAGGCACGTCGCATCTGTACAACTCGAACTTGCCCGCCATCTAGGTTTCCTCGCGTTCGGGTCGGTGCCGGCATCACGCCAACAACCCAAAGTGTCCAACCTCTAGGCGCTCGTGTCCCGGCAGGGGCCGCAGAAAGTGCGGTCTCCGCCCCCGGATGCCCCTTCATCGTGCTTGGGTGGCGGCCCGACGAAGGTGGCTGCGGTTTCGACTATCCCATAGTGAGGTATCCGGTGACTGCGCGGGCGTATGGCCGCCTGAGCAGACCCGAGAAAGGACAAACGCAATGGGTGCTGGGGACAAAATCAGCAACAAGATCGACGATTTAGGTGGTAAGGCCAAAGAGGCTACCGGGAGAGCGACCGACGACGAGAGCACAAAGAACGAGGGCAAGATCGATCAGGCGAAGGCCAGCCTGAAAGACGCCGGTGAGAAGGTAAAGGACGCCTTCAAAAACTAGTAGCAGCAGCCTTTCTCCCACGGGTGGTCCACCAGCAAATGAAGCCTTAGGTGGACCCCTCGTGTTCGGCGCGTGTTCCCTCTAGCACCCACGAGTTCACCGACCACGATGGGTTGATCACAATCGCCGCGATACCGACGGCGATGGAAACCACGGATCGCCGCCTACGCAAACCAGCGCACGGGTCATCTCATGTGGACGAAGGTGACCCATCGGCAGCCGTCAGGGTGGCGGTGAGGCCGATGAACAGTAGGTCGAGGGCGCGGTCGAGTTCGGCGGCGCCGTCGTAGGCGGCCAAGGCGGACGCCAACGCACGCACCTGGGGGAACTGGGTGATCGTTAGCCGGTGCAGGCCGAGGCGCAGGACGTCGTCGGTCTCTTCGGGTCGCTCGACGACCTCCTGCAACTCGGTGAGGATGTGTCCGTACAGGTAGCCGAAGAGCACCCGGTAAATGTGTAGGGCATCGTTGCCGGTGAAGCCGGCGAATGTGAGCAGCGCCAGGACATCCTCCAGTGGGCGCAGCATCCCGGGAGGCCGTTGGCCCAGCGGGGTGGCTAGCGGCCGGGTCACCAACAGCGGCACCACGTTTGGGTGCGCCAGGGCCAACCTGCGGAAGTCGTGGGCCACGGTGCGCAGCTGGGTCGCCCAATCCGTATCTGCGGTGTTTACGGGTAGTTGCCCGAGCACGATCTCGGCGACACCGTCGAGGACTGCCGCCTTGTTCGGTACATGCCGGTAGAGCACCGTCGGATCCCGGCCCACCTCGTCGCTGAGGCGGCGCATGGACAGGCCCTCGACGCCGTCACGGTCGATGATCCTAAGCGCGGATTGCAGGATCACCGGCCGGCTGACCGGACCATCGGCTCGGCGGGCGGACGTGGCCGACGGGTCAGTTCCGTCAGCGCCCGCATCGGGCACGGTCGGCGGTGTGATCATGTCGGCGAGCACTTCCCTTCGGCTTCACAACTTTGCCATCACCGTATGTTAACGATATCCGTCAACAATGTTGACAACACCTCCAGACAGGCGTGTACTGGAGTTCTACAACCAGATGAGAGGCGTCAATGCTTCATCGTTGGATTGATCTTTGCTCGTCGCCGGGATCCTCGCGATCGTGGGCGTGTTGAGCAATGCAGGGGGAGCGGCCCACTCGCTGACCGAAAGTTTGTCCGTGTTCGGTTACCACCGACCGGCACACTGTTCCTCTTTGGGATCGTGGTCGGCGTGGTGGCGCCGCTAAGGCTGAGCGTGCTGGTGGCCGGCACGCGACGCAGCGCAAGCCGTAGGAGCGCCGCCCGGCGCGCAGCGGCCCGCTTCCACCACGAAATGGCGTTCAAAGACAGGGCCCGCGACACCCGGCTCGAACACCAACACCAGGTAGACACCGCCACGGGCTCGATGGTGAACTCCGCCGCGGGCTCGCTACGGCGGCTCAGGAGTACACACCCAATCGACAACGGATAACACCGGGCACATCAAGGGAGCTCAAAGTCGCGGTCTGTGATACTGATGCGATGCGAGCCGTTCCCGGTCACTTCGCAACCGACTCCACTTTCAACCCTGCTCAAACCAAAGTAACGGGCCGAGATGGCTGCCAACACAACCCTTTTGATTGTCGTCGCGGCGATGGCGGTGCTTCTGCTCGCCAGCATTCTCGCGGTCGTGGTCTACAAGACGCGCACCCATGGTGAGACTATCCGCGACCAGACCGAGAAGAACGCGCGACATTGGGCATCAAGCACTCGCCGACGAGTACGCCGCGAAGGAACACCCTCATTCCGCAGTCTCTGACTTTCTGATCGGCTGAGTAAAGGGCGTCTCCACGTCACTACGTGATGGCTTCGCCACCCTTGACACATCCGATCGTCAGCGCAGGATCGCCGGGTATGAGGAAGCGGGGGTGGGTGCCGCTGTTCGCACCGTGACCTGACGACAGCTGTGACAACAAACGATGACGACAGTCGGGCTTCCCGACGCCTCCACCTACGCGACAATTGATCTCGTATCGTGCCTGGTCGCGCCCTCTGCCTGTGCCTAACGGATCAGAAGGTTGGGGGGGGGCGAATACCTCCGGGCGCTCTCCGCCGCCCGCAGATATGCCCGTCGTAGCATTACCGCGGTGACGCCATCGATCTCCTGGCAAGACGCATTCGACGTCATCAAGCGCGGCCACGAGTACCGCGATGCGCCGTTTAAGCTCGCCAGCGGGCAGACCAGCCAGCACTACATCGACGGCAAGCACGCCGTGGACACCGGCGCCAGGCTTGCGGTGGTCAGCCAGGCGGTCGTCGACCTCGCCGCGGAGCGGCAGATCGAGTTCGACGCGGTGGGCGGCCTGACAATGGGTGCGGACGCGCTCGCGCACGGCGTCGCGATGGTGACGGGCAAGGCGTGGTTCTCCGTCCGCAAGGAGCCGAAGTCCCGCGGCCTGGAGCAGTTCATCGAGGGTTTCCGGCTGAGCGACCACCCCGGCACGCGCGTGCTACTGGTGGAGGACGTCGTCAGCACCGGCGGTTCCGTCCTGAAGGCCTACGACCGCTCCATCGAGGCGGGTGCCGTCGTCACCGGCGTAATCCCGATGGTGGACCGAGGTGAGGTCGCGTCGCGCATGTTCGACGACCTGGGTGTGCCGTACGTCCCGCTGGTCACCTACCAGGATCTGGGCATCGAGCCGATCACCGAATCATGACGACGACGCCACAAGTGGTCCAGCGCTGGATGGACATCGTCCACAATGGATCTCGAGCTGGCCGTACCTCATCGAGTTCAAGGTGATGCTGCGACCGTTGAAGGCATTGCAGGTGGTGATTCCGGCGATGGCCGAGCTGCTTCGTGAAGCTGCTGCTGATCTCTGACACCCATGTGCCGAAGCGGGCCCGCGACCTGCCGCAGCGTGTGTGGCAGGAGGTGGACCGCGTCGACGTCGTGCTGCACGCCGGCGACTGGGTGGACGTTTCGCTGCTCGATGCTCTCGAGCGGCGCGCCGCGCGACTGATCGGCTGTTGGGGCAACAACGACGGCCCCGATCTGCGGGCCCGGCTTCCGGAAGAGGCGAACACGACGCTGGGCGGGCTGCGGTTCACCGTGGTGCACGAGACCGGCGCCGCCGCGGGCCGCGACGAGCGGATGGCGCGGCGCTACCCGGACACCGATGTTCTGGTGTTCGGCCACAGCCACATTCCGTGGGACAGCACCGCTGCGACGGGGCTGCGGCTGCTGAACCCCGGCTCGCCCACTGACCGGCGGCGACAGCCGCATTGCACGTTCATGACGGCGAGCCTCCAGGATGGGACGCTCAGCGAGGTGACGCTGCGTCGCCTTTAGAGGGCTTGCGCTGCCACGGCCATGCGCCGGTCATCTCCATCTGCAGCGAGAAGCTCAGGAACGTCCGGATCAGCACTATGCCGCCGAGGATTGCGACGCTTTGTGGCGTGGGCGTGATCGCGACGGTTCGGATGATGTCGGCCGCGACGAGGAACTCCAAGCCCAGCAAGATCGAGTGGCCGAGCTGGCGTCGGAACCACTCGTAGCGGCCGCCCTCGGCGCCGCGACGGGTCAGCATCGTGGCCGCCGCGAACAGCGCGCCAAACACGATCACCGCCACGCCGGTCACGTCGATCACCTTGCCGACGGTCTCGATGATCTCCACGAACATCACCGAATGATGGTAACCCCCTGCAGATCAGCCGATTTGAATGTGAAGGGTGTGGCGTGGTGGCACTGTCGACGCATGACTTCGAAGCCGCCCACCGCCACGATCGAACGTGCGCACAACGAGCACCTCGGATCCCTGCCTCTGGATGACACCGCCGATTTCGTCGACGCTGACCGCGGATTCATCGCGGCGGTTGAGCCGTGCGTGATCAAAGCCGCCGACGGCCGCGTCGTGTGGGACAACGATGCGTACTCGTTCCTCGCCGGTGACGCGCCGACCTCGGTGCATCCGAGTCTGTGGCGGCAGTCGACGCTGGCGGCCAAGCAGGGGCTGTACGAGGTCGTCGAGGGCATCTACCAGGTCCGCGGTTTCGACCTGTCCAACATCAGCTTCATCGAAACCGACAACGGCGTCATCGTGATCGACCCGCTGATCTCAACCGAGGTGGCTGCTGCCGCGTTGGAGCTGTACCGCGAGCACCGCGGCGGTGACCGTCCGGTGGTCGCGGTGATCTACACCCACAGCCATGTCGACCACTTCGGCGGTGTGCTGGGCGTCACGACCCAGCAGGACGTCGATGACGGTAAGGCCAGTGTGCTTGCGCCCGAAGGCTTTGTCGAGCATGCGGTGCAGGAGAACGTCTATGCCGGGACGGCAATGGCACGGCGCGCCACGTACATGTACGGAACCAGCGTCGAATGCGGCCCGCTAGGTCAGGTGGGTTGCGGCTTGGGCCAGCGCACGTCGACGGGCCAAGTCGCCGTGATCAATCCGACGGTGACCATCACCACCACCGGCGAGAAGCACACGATCGACGGGGTCGAAATCGAGTTTCAGATGGCGCCGGGCACCGAGGCTCCCGCGGAGATGCACTTCTACTTTCCGCGCTATCGCGCACTATGCATGGCGGAGAACGCCACTCACAACCTGCACAACCTGTTGACGCTGCGCGGCGCACTCGTCCGGGACCCACACGTGTGGTCGGGTTACCTGACCGAAGCGATCGATCGCTTCACCGACGAGGTGGACGTCGCGTTCGCGTCGCACCATTGGCCGACGTGGGGCAAGGAGCGGGTGATCGAGTTCCTTTCCACCCAACGCGATCTTTATGCCTATCTACACGACCAGACGTTGCGGCTGCTCAACCGGGGCTACACCGGCGCGGAGATCGCCGAGCAGTTTACGATGCCGCCGGGCCTGAAAAAGGCCTGGCACACCCACGGCTACTACGGCTCGGTGAGCCACAACGTGAAGGCGATCTACCAACGCTACATGGGCTGGTTCGACGGCAACCCGGCACGACTGTGGCCGCACCCGCCGCAGGCGCTGGCAACGCGTTACGTCGACGCACTCGGTGGCATCGATCGCGTCGTGGAGATTGCGCAGAAGGCATTCGATGAGGGCGATTTCCGTTGGTCGGCAACACTTCTCGACCATGCAACGTTCACCGACCCGCAGCACCCGGCAGTGCGCGAACTGTACGCGGATACGTTGGAACAACTCGCCTATGGCGCAGAGAACGCCACCTGGCGCAACTTCTTTTTATCCGGGGCCAGCGAGCTGCGTTCAGGCAACTTCGGCACGGCAACCACGTCCGCGTCGCCGTCGCTGTTGGCTGCCCTCACGCCCGAGCAGATGTTCGACACACTGGCGATCAGCATCAACGGTCCCCGGGCATGGGATCTGAACCTGGCCATCGATGTCACGTTCTCCGATGTCGACGCGAATTACCGGCTGACACTGCGCAACGGTGTGCTGGTGTATCGCAAGCGGGCCGCCGATTCGTCGACGGCCGATGCGACTGTGCGACTGGACAGCAAGCTGCGCCTGCTGATGTTCGCGGCCGGTGACCGGACATCGCCCGGCATCAGCATCAGCGGCGACGCCGACGCGTTGCCGTCCCTGCTGGAGGTGCTGGACGCTGGAGACCCGAAGTTCAACATTGTGACGCCGTAGCATTCGCGATTTCGGCGCGCTAACGTGCCCTGAGCGTCGTTTAGCGCGCCGAAATCGCGAATAGGCGGGAGGGCGGGTGCGCAGAACCATCGATTGGGATGGCGACGGCGTGACGATCATCGATCAGACCGCGCTGCCTGCCCAGTACCGCGTCCTGACGCTACGCACCGTCGATGAGCTCGTCGACGCGATCCGCCGCCTGGCCGTGCGCGGGGCGCCCGCGCTTGGCGCGGCGGGCGCACTCGGCGTCGTGCTCGCGGCCCGCCAGGGCGGGGATATCCGGGCCGCGGCCACCCGCATCGCCCGGGCACGGCCGACCGCGGTCAACCTCAGCTGGGGTGTCACCCGCGCGCTCGCAAAGCTCGACGACGGGGCCGACGCCGTACTCGCCGAAGCGCTGGAGATCCTGGACGAGGACGAACGTCTCAATCGGGCCGCGTCCGCGCACGCCGCCGAGATCGTGCTGGAACTCTGTGATCGTCGTCCGCTGCGCCTACTCAGCCACTGCAATGCGGGACATCTCGCCACCGTGGCCTGGGGTAGCGCGCTCGGCGTCGTCTGGCACCTGCACCAGCGCGGGCTGGTCGAGTCGGTGCTGGTGAGCGAGACGAGGCCGCTGCTGCAGGGCGCCCGCCTCACGGCGTGGGAGCTGGCGCAGGCGGGCGTGAGCTACCGCGTGCAGCCGGACGGCGCCGCCGCGGCCGCGATGGCGCGCGGCCTGGTCGACTGCGTGCTCGTCGGCGCTGACAGGATCGCGGCGAACGGCGACGTCGCCAACAAGATCGGCACCTACGGTCTGGCCATCGCAGCGCATCACCATGGCGTGCCGCTCGTGGTGGTCGCGCCGTCGTCCACCGTCGACACGTCGCTGCCAACCGGCGCGGAAATCGACATCGAGGAACGCGCGCCCGATGAACTTAAGACGTTTGCCGGGACTATGATCACCCCGCCTGACGCGGATGTCTTCAACCCGGCCTTCGACGTGACCCCGGCCGCGCTGATCACCGCCGTCGTCACCGAGCACGGCCGCTACCGGCCGCGCTGAGCACTCGCTACGGGATCCCGCCGTCCACCCGCAGGATGGAGCCGGTGGTGAAGCTCGACGCGTCGGACGCCAAATACAAAGCAGCGCCGATGATTTCGGGTGGGCTTCCGGCGCGCTGCAACGCCAGGCCCGCAAATCGGTTTCCCTTGTCCTGCTCCAGGTTCCAGGCCTTGCTGACATCGGTGAGAAAAGGGCCGGCCATCAAGGTGTTGACGCGCACCGTCGGCCCGAACGCCTTCGCCAGCCCCTCAGTCATCGCGTTGAGACCGGCCTTCGCCATGGCGTACGGGAGCATCTGACCGTCGGGGCGAAGCGACCCAGTCGAGCTCACGTTGATGATCGAACCGCGTCCCACGGCGACCATCCTCTCGCCGACGATCGCCGAAAGCCGAAACGGCCCTTTGAGATTCAGGTTCACCACCGCGTCGAACAACTTCTCGCTGGCCGACGCCAGTGACTCGTAAAGCGGTGACATGCCGGCGTTGTTGATCAAGGTATCCACCTTGTCGAACCGGTGGTACACCGCGTCGACGAGTCCGTCGAGCTGATCCCACCGCCCGACGTGCACCTGGTACGGCATAGCCGCGCGACCAGTGTCCCGCTCGATCTCATCGGCGGTGACCCGGCAGCTGTCCAGGTTGCGACTGGCAATCACGACGTCGGCGCCGCAACGCGCGGCCGCGAACGCCATCTCCCGGCCGAGCCCGCGACTGCCACCGGTGACGAGTACCACGCGATCGGTGAGGTCGAACAGGTCGTCGGCATAGCCAGCCACGCCCTCTATCGTGGCACGCGTGCAAATTCTGCTGATCCGGCATGCGCTGCCGCTGCGCAGTGCACCCGGTGAAGGCGCCGATCCCGAGCTTTCTGACGTGGGCGTCGAGCAGGCGCGGCGGCTGCCGAAAGCTATCGCCCGCCACCCGGTCGCACGGGTGCTCAGCAGTCCTCAGCGGCGAGCGCAGCAGACCGCTGCGCCGGTGGCCGACGAGCTCGGCCTCGACGTCGAGATCGACGACCGGCTCGCCGAATACGACCGAGACCTGGCCCACTACGTCCCGATCGAGCAGATCCGCGACGAGTTTCCCGACGAGTGGGACCGGTTGGCCGCAGGCCACTTGCCAAGCGGCGTCGACGAGGACGCCTTCGTGGCACGGGTATTCGCGGTAATCGACGACATCGTGGCCGCTGGCGATCACGATGACACCGTGGCGGTGTTCAGCCACGGCGGCGTGATCAATGTGATCTTGCATCGCATCCTCGGCACGGGGAGGCTGCTGTTGTTCCCGATCGATTACGCCTCGATCACCCGCCTGCGCTGCTCCCACACGGGTCAGTTCACCGTCGCCGAAGTCAACGGCACCGAACACGTGTGGGACCTGTTGCCGAGGAATGCCCGCTCATGACCGCCGCGGGCTTGACAGCAATGCATTGACTCTGCGCCCAGGGCGTGGGCCACTTGAGCTTTCGCGCCCTGGGCGCAGAGTCAACCGTCATCAGGCAGCCGGTGGCATCAACACCGTGTCGATCATGTACACCGTGGCGTTCGCGGTCTTCACGCCACCGCAGACCAGGCCGGCGTTGTTGATCTTCAGGTTGTCGCCGGCGCCGGTGACACTCACCGTCGCACCCTGAAGAGTCAGGTGCGTGCCCGCGATCCTGTCGGGCGACGCCTGGCCCTGCACCACGTGGTAGGTCAGGATTTTCGTCAGTGTGTCGGAGTCGGTCTTCAGCGAATCGATGGTCGACGGCGGCAGCTTCTTGAACGCGTCGTCGGTCGGCGCGAACACCGTGTACTGGCCGTTGTTCAGCGTGTTCACCAGGTTGACGTTCGGATTCAGCTTGCCCGACAGCGCTGCGGTTAACGTCGTCAGGACCGGGTTGTTCGACGCCGCCACAGCGACCGGATCCTGCGCCATCCCCTCGACGGAGCCGGGACCGGTCGGCACCTGCTGCGCGTAGCTTGCGCAGCCCGGCCCGACGAGACTGGAAGCGGCTGGCATCATCGCCATGCTGGTCACCGGGGCTGCGGGTGCCGCGGTGTCGCTGTCCGTCGAACATGCAGAAAGGCCGAGCACCGCGACAACGGAAAATCCCGCCAGCGCAACGGTTTTGTATTGAAGGTGACGCATTTTTCACTCCTCTGAGTCTGACGGCTGACGCCGCCGGTGGTGACCGTGGTCGCTGAGTCATTCGGAGCGGAAGCACAACCGGATGGGTGGGTCTGGAAAACCGTCCAAGCCGCGCGCTGCTCCGAATGCCGGGCATGTTGACACTTACGCTGATCGGATTCTTGGGTGGACTCATCACCGGGATCTCGCCCTGCATCCTGCCGGTACTTCCGGTGATCTTCTTCTCGGGGGCGAACACCGCCCGCAGGCCTTACCTGGTGATCGCGGGGCTGGCGTTGAGTTTCTGCGTGGCCACTCTTGTCGGGTCGACGCTGCTGGCTCTGCTTCATCTGCCCCAGGACGCGATCCGTTGGGCCGCGCTGGCGCTTCTCGTGGTCATCGGGGTCGGCCTGATCTTCCCGCCCGTCGAGCGACTGCTGGAGCGTCCGTTCGCCCGTATCCCGCAACGCCGGGTGGGTACGGGCGGCAGCGGCTTCGGGGTCGGCCTGGTGTTGGGTCTGCTGTTCGTCCCGTGCGCGGGACCGGTGCTCGCCGCGATTGTCATCGCCGGAGCGACGGGATCTATCGGGCTGCCGACGATCACTCTGACGGTCGCGTTCGCTCTGGGAGCCGCATTGCCGCTGCTCGTCTTCGCGTTGGCCGGAAAGCGAATCACCGAGCGAATCAAAGCCTTTCGGGAACGTCAGCGCACGATCCGCATCCTTGGCGGCGTGGCGATGATCCTGCTCGCAATGGCGCTGGTGTTCGATGTTCCGGCCGCGCTGCAGCGCACGATTCCCGACTACACCGCGTCGCTGCAGGACCGCTTCGCCGGCGACACCGACATTGCGCAGAAACTGAACCTTGGCGGCGTCGTCAACGACCAGAACCGCGAATTGTCGAAATGCACCAACGGTGGCCGCGAACTTCAGGACTGCGGGGCCGCGCCGGACATCAGGGGCATCACAGGCTGGCTGAACACCGAGGACGGGGCGCCGGTAGACATCAAGGCGCTCCGTGGGAAGGTCGTGCTCGTCGACTTCTGGGCCTATTCATGCATCAACTGCCAGCGTTCGATCCCGCATCTCACCGGGTGGTACAACGCGTACCGAGACGCCGGGTTCACGGTCATCGGGGTGCACACCCCGGAGTACGCGTTCGAAAAGGTTCCCGCGAACGTTCAGAGTGGCGCAAGGAAGCTCGGCATCACCTATCCCGTCGCGCTGGACAACAGCTTTTCGACGTGGACCAACTACCGCAACCGCTACTGGCCGGCGAGGTACCTCATCGACGCGAACGGCATAGTGCGGCACATCAAGTTCGGCGAGGGCGATTACGACGTCACCGAGAAGCTCATTCGCGAACTGCTGGTGAAAGCCAATCCATCGGTCAACCTGCCGCCGTCCACCGAGGCGGTGGACACCACGCCGGACTCCGACCGCACGCCCGAGACCTACCTGTCGGTGGGCAAGGTGGTCAACTACGGCGACACCGAGAAGTACGACGAGGGCACGGCCACGTTCACGTACCCGCCGATTCAGCCCGCCGACACCTTCACGCTGAGCGGTCCCTGGACGCTGGATTACCAGGGCGCCACGGCGGTCAGCGACACGTCGAGCATCCGGCTGAACTGCCACGCCAAGAATGTGTACATCGTGGCAGCCGGAACGGGTTTGGTCACGGTCGACCGGGCCGGCCAGAGCAGCACTGTGGCGATCAGCGGTCCACCGAATTCGCACCAGATCGTCGCCGCCGATGCGTCCGGGCCCGGGCAGCTCGAGATCCACGTAAGCCAAGGGCTGCAAGTCTTTTCGTTTACCTACGGTTAGTCCGCAGCCCTTTCCTGGCTGCGCGCCGCAATTGGAACATGCGCGCGGCGCCGGTGAGCACGGTGATCAGCGATCCGCAGATCGCGGCCACCAGGAAGGCGATGCCTCTCGGTGTTTCCCAGCTCCAGCCCAGGAAATGGATGGTGGTCGACTCGAGGTTCTGTGCAATGAAGATCAGCAGCACAATCAGGATCAACACGCCGGTGATCAGCGCCCACCAGGCCGCCGCGGACTTGGTGAACGGCACATTCGCCGGCGCTGTCGTCGAAGGTGAGAGGTCGCTGCTGCCCGCCGACCCGGGCGGCACGTCGATGGGCGGCGGCTTCGGCGGCGGCTTGGGATCGCTGGTCATGTACTTATCTTCGCCTGTTCGCACGCAGAATCAAGCACGTGACACGCTAGGGTCGGTCAAGCAGCGATGAGCGCTCGCGCGAAGAGCAGATAGCTTCAGCCGAGAGGAATCCGCATGGCGAAGGCCCGATGGCGTTCGGCGTTGGTCATTGTTCTCGCTGTCCTGCTGGCCGGGTGCGGAAGTTCGAATCCGCTTGGCGGCGGTCCGGCGTCGGGCGACGTGAAGTCGATCGTGGTCGGATCCGCCGACTTCATCGAGTCGAAGATCATTGCCGAGATCTACGCGCAAGCGTTGGAGGCCAACGACTTCACGATTCGCCGCCAGTTCGGTATCGGCAGCCGTGAGACGTACATCCCCGCGGTGAAGGACCATTCGATCGACCTGATTCCCGAGTACACCGGCAACCTGCTGCAGTACTTCGATCCCAAGACCACCGCCACCAGCCCGGACGCGGTGGTGCTGGCGCTGCTGCGCGCACTGCCTGGCGACTTGTCGATCCTGACCCCGTCACCGGCGGCCGATACCGACACCGTGGCCGTCACGCGCGAGACCGCCACGAAGTGGAACCTGAAGACCATCGACGATCTCGCGGCACATTCAGCCGAGGTGAAATTCGGGGCGCCGTCGGAGTGGGTGACCCGGCACGAGGGGCTGCCCGGCTTGAAAGCGAAATACGCTCTCGACATCAGCCCGGGCAATTTCATGCCGATCAACGACGGCGGGGGTCCGGCCACCGTGCGGGCACTCGTCGACGGCACCGTCACCGCAGCCGACATCTTCAGTACGTCGCCGGCGATCCCGCAGAACAACCTGGTGGTGCTCGAAGACCCGAAGAACAACTTCCTGGCCGCCAACGTGGTCCCGCTGGTGAGCTCGCAGAAGATGTCCGACCACCTCAAGACCGTGCTCGATGCGGTCGCGGCCAAGCTGACCACCGACGATCTGATCGGGCTCAATACCGCGGCGTCAGGAAACTCGGGTATCGACCCGGAGGAGGCGGCCCGGAAGTGGGTGCAGGACAACGGCTTCGATAAGCCGATTGCGAAATGATCACCTTCGACGGCGTCACCAAGACCTATCCCGACGGCACTGTTGCGGTCGATAACCTGACCCTCGGCGTGCCGGCAGGAACGTTGACCGTCTTCGTCGGCCCGTCGGGCTGCGGCAAGACGACGGCGATGCGGATGATCAATCGGATGATCGAGCCCACTTCGGGCACACTCACCGTCGACGGCGCCGACGTCACCAAGGTCAACCCGGTCAATCTCCGGCTCGGCATCGGCTACGTCATCCAGAGCGCCGGGCTTATGCCGCACCAGCGGGTGGTCGACAACGTCGCCACCGTGCCGGTGCTGCGCGGGCAGTCACGGCGGGCCGCGCGCCGTGCTGCACTGGACGTGATGGATCGGGTGGGCCTCGACCCCAAGCTGGCGAACCGTTACCCCGCACAGCTGTCCGGCGGGCAGCAGCAGCGCGTCGGAGTGGCACGCGCCCTGGCCGCCGACCCGCCGATCCTGCTGATGGACGAGCCGTTCTCCGCCGTCGATCCCGTGGTTCGCGAAGAACTTCAGGCCGAGATGCTGCGGCTGCAAAGCGAACTGCACAAGACGATTGTGTTCGTCACCCACGACATCGACGAGGCCATCAAGCTGGGCGACCGGGTCGGCGTCTTCGCGCCGGGCGGTGTGCTGCAGCAGTACGACGAACCCGACCGCCTCCTGTCCGCTCCGGCCAACGACTTCGTCGCCGGGTTCATCGGCGCCGACCGCGGTTATCGCGCCCTGCAGTTCCTCGCCGCTTCGGGACTGCCGCTACAGGACGTGCGCCGTGTCGGCGAATGGGAGCTGGTGACTGACCCTCACGGGTCGCCGGCCGGCTGGCGCAACACCGACGGCATAGTCGCCGGCGGGTCATTGTTGCCACCGGACGGCACGCTGCGGCAAGCGCTGGACGCCGCGCTGTCGTCGCCGTCGGGAGTGGGAGTCGCGGTCGACGAGGACGGCAAGGTGATCGGGGGATTCCGGGTCGACGACGTGCTGGCGGCACTTGATGAGAAGCGGAACAGATAACGGATGCGTTATCTGCTGACCCATCTCGACGACGCGTGGGCCCTGACGCTGATCCATGTGCGGCTGGCGCTGATCCCGGTCCTGATCGGCCTGCTGATCGCGATCCCACTGGGAGCCTTCGTGCAGCGCACCACGATCCTGCGCCGACTCACCACGGTGACCGCGAGCATCATCTTCACGATTCCGTCACTGGCGTTGTTCGTGGTGCTGCCGCTACTCATTCCGACGCGGATTCTCGACGAGGCCAACGTGATCGTCGCGCTGACCCTGTATACGACCGCGTTGTTGGTGCGTGCGGTGCCCGAGGCGCTCGACGCGGTTCCGGCCCAGGTCACCGATGCCGCCACAGCCGTCGGCTATCGGCCGCTGATCCGCATGCTGAAAATCGAGTTGCCGTTGTCGATCCCGGTGCTTGTCGCCGGGCTACGCGTGGTCGCGGTGACCAACATCTCGATGGTCTCCGTCGGGTCGGTGATCGGCATTGGCGGGCTGGGAACGTGGTTCACCGAGGGCTATCAGGCCGACAAGAGCGAACAGATCATCGCCGGCATCATCGCGATCTTCGTGCTGGCGATCGTCGTCGACACGGTGATTCTGGTGGCCGGCCGCCTCGCGACGCCGTGGATGAGCGCTCGCGCGAAGACCAACAAGCCGTGGATGAGCGCGCGGGTCGCACGATGAACTTCCTCCAGCAGGCGCTGGCCTACATCTTCACCGCCGCCAACTGGGGCGGCAGCACCGGACTGCTAGCCCGCATTGGCGAACATCTGCAGTACACCGTGATCGCGGTTGCGGTCTCCGCGGTGATCGCCATCCCGATCGGCATGCTCGTGGGTCACACCGGCCGGGGCACGTTCTTGGTGGTCGGCGGCGTCAACGCGCTGCGTGCGCTGCCGACTCTGGGTGTGCTGCTGCTCGCTGTGCTGCTGTGGGGACTGGGTCTGCTGCCGCCCACTGTGGCGCTGATGCTTCTCGGCATCCCGCCGCTGCTGGCGGGCACCTATGCCGGCATCGCGAACGTGGACCCGACCGTGGTGGACGCGGCGCGGGCGATGGGCATGACCGAGACGCGGGTGTTGTTTCGGGTCGAACTGCCGAACGCGCTGCCGCTGATCCTCGGCGGCCTGCGCACGGCGACGCTGCAGGTGGTCGCGACCGCGACGGTCGCCGCATACGCGAGCCTCGGCGGCCTCGGGCGGTACCTCATCGACGGCATCAAGGTGCGCCAGTTCTACATCGCATTGGTGGGTGCGCTGATGGTCACGGCGTTGGCGCTGATCTTGGACGCGCTGCTCGCGATCGCGGTGTGGGCGTCGGTGCCGGGCACAGGCCGGATGCGGCGGATGCCGATGCCGTTGGTCGACGATGAGGCGTCGATCACACGGATGGGGACGGCGCAACGTCAGACGTCGATTACCGTGGATGTGTGAGTGCGAATCCGTCTGAAGCGTCCCCGAGCGCCTGGCCGGCGATCTTGACCTGGCGCGCCCACGACGATGCCCGCATGGAGTCGGTGCGAGTCCAGTTGTCAGGCAAGCGGATCAAGGCCTATGGCCGGATTGTCGGAGGCGCAACCGGCCAGCACCCGGCGTTCAGCGCGTCCTACGATCTGGTCACCGACGAGGCCGGTGCGACCAAGCGATTGTCGGTCAGCGTGACGCTGGCCGAACGCGATCGTCAACTGTCGATCTCGCGCGACGAGGAGAACATGTGGTCGATCACCGACCACCAGGGACAGTCGCGTGGCGCTTTCGATGGGGCATTGGACGTCGACCTGGTGTTCAGCCCGTTCTTCAACGCGCTGCCCATTCGACGGACCGGCGTTTACCAGAGCAGCGAGTCGGTGATCGTACCGGTGGTGTACG
Organism: uncultured Actinomycetota bacterium; assembly: GCA_963801365.1. Taxonomy (GTDB): domain Bacteria; phylum Actinomycetota; class Actinomycetes; order Mycobacteriales; family Mycobacteriaceae; genus Mycobacterium. Next base: position 250,350 of record CAWDEZ010000006.1, read on the forward strand.
TCACGCTGCCCGAATTCGCGGTAAAACCGGCGTCGATCACCTACACCAGCGGGTCCGACGGGATCAAACTGCACTCGCCGGTGGCTGACACCACCGTGACCGTCGATGAGAACGGTTTCATCCTCGACTATCCCGGACTGGCGGTACGGATCTGATCACCCCTCCCGCTCTGCCGGCCGCCGCAAGCTCCTGGCGCCAGTTCTCCGCGCCGACGACGACGCCGGCAATCTCATAGCGCGAAAACCCGTCGTAGCGAGTCCGGGCGGCGTGGCCGTCGTCGACGAGCTCGGCGACAGACCCGTACTGTGTGAGCGCGGTGGCGGCGTGGGTCATCAGTTCGATCGCGCGGTTGAGGACGGGCAGCACCTCGTCGGCGTTGGCCTCGCACATCGCGCGGACAAGTTCTGGGGTGGTGGCGGCTACGCGGGTGACGTCGCGGAACGACCCGGCGGCCAGCGCGAACGCGAGCGGCACTTCACCGGCAGTGATCGCGATTGCCTCGGCAACCAGGTGCGGAAGATGCGAGATCGCCGCGGCGGCCGCGTCGTGTTCGTCGGAACGCGCCGGCACGACGACGGAGCCGCAATCCAGGGCCAGTTCGGTGACCGCCGTCCAACAACGCGGGTCGACGTGGTCGTCGACGCAGACCACCCAGGCGGTGCCGGTGAACAAGCCCGCGCGGCCGGCGGCCCATCCGGAGTGGGTGGTCCCGGCCATCGGGTGTCCGCCGACGAAGTTGGCCTCCAACTTGACGTCCATGACCTCTTCGAGCACGGCCGTTTTGACGCTGGTGACGTCGGTGAGCGGGTTGTCGGGGGCCATGTCGCTGATGTAGTGCAGCAGGATCGGCAGCGCGGGCGCGGGGACGGCCAGCACGATCAGCGCGTTGGTGTCCGCCGCCCGGCTCAGCGCCTCATCGAGGTGGTGAGTTGCATCGAAGCCGTCGAACCGGGCGGCCTGCACGGCCTCGACGGAACGGTTGTAGCCGAAAACCTCCCGGCCGGCTTTCGACGCGGCGCGGACGACAGATCCGCCGATCAGGCCCAGGCCGAGCACGCACACCGGCTTCTTGTTCACGCGTTCAAGGTTGGCACATTCGGCTGGGACGCGGTTCGTCAGATAGTGGTCAATGCGCTCGCTGGGCGACTACCGTATCCGGCCATGGGGCCACAGCGTGGACCGGCAAAAGAACATGCTCCGGAGGTGCCGGAGGGTTTCGCCGTGTCCGTGGTCCGGGAGAACGGGAAGTGGCGCTGCGCACCGATGCGCGGCAATGTGTTGACAAGTCTCGGTGCCGCCGAAACCGAGTTGCGCGAATTGCGAAGCGCCGGAGCGGTATTCGGTTTGCTTGACGTCGACGACGAGTTCTTCATCATCGTTCGTCCGGCGCCGTCGGGCACCCGGTTGTTTCTGTCGGATGCAACTGCGGCTCTTGACTATGACATTGCCGCCGAAGCGCTGGAGAAGCTGGATGCGGACATCGACTATGACGAACTCGACCCGAATGAGCCGTTTGAGGAGGGCGACCTCGGCGTGTTGTCGGATATCGGACTGCCTGACGCGGTGCTCGGCGTGATCCTTTCCGACACGGATCTGTACGCGGACGAGCAGCTGGGCATGATCGCCGCGCGGATGGGCTTCACCGAGGAGTTCTCGGCGGCGCTCGCGCGCCTCAATCGGTGATGGAGGACGAGCACCTCATCCGCGTAGCCCTGCAAGCGGCGGCCACCGCCGGACCTGGCGACGTACCGGTGGGCGCCGCAGTGTTCACCGCCGACGGCGTCGAGCTGGCACGGGCGGTCAACACCCGGGAGGCCTCCGGCGACCCGACCGCGCACGCGGAAATCCTGGCGCTGCGGGCGGCGGCACGGGCGCTGGGCGACGGCTGGCGGCTGGTCGGGACCACCCTCGCGGTCACCGTGGAGCCGTGCACGATGTGCGCCGGCGCGCTGGTGATGGCGAGGGTGGCGCGACTGGTGTTCGGGGCGTGGGATCCGAAGACCGGTGCGGTCGGGTCGCTGTGGGACGTGGTGCGGGACCGGCGACTCAATCACCGGGTACAGGTATGCGGGGGTGTGCTCGCCGAAGAGTGTGCCGCGCCGCTGAAGGAGTTTTTCGGCCGCCAGCGATTGGACTGAGCCCCGGACGGGGCCTTCGTCCTCTTTGCGATCGCCGCCATCGGGTGAAACATCAGATATCGGTCGACAACAAAAGAGGGGGAGAAGTTGGAGGTTCACAGATGACCGAGATCACAGGCGGCGAGCTGTTCGCCCGCGCGCTTCAGGCGGAGAGTATCGAGTTTCTCTTCGGCCTTCCCTCACCGGAGATCGACCCGCTGCTGGCTGAACTGGCCGCACACGGCATCCGGATGGTGCCGGTGCGCCACGAGGCGGCAGGCGTGCATATGGCTGAAGGTCTCTACAAAACGACTGGCAAGGTGGCCGCGGTACTCGGCAACCCGGGCCCCGGCTCGGCGAACCTCCTGCCAGGAGTCGTCACCGCGCTGCACGAAGGCGTTCCGGTACTGGCCATCACCTCTCAGCACCGGCTCGGGATCGTCTACCCGGCGCCGCCGTCGACATTCCAGGGCCAAGACCAGCTCGATCTTTTCCGGCCGGCGGTCAAGTGGGGCGGCCCGATCTTCGAGTGGGCCCGGATTCCCGAAGTGCTGCGGCTCGCATTCCGGGAGATGCACAACGGCCGGCCCGGTCCGGTCCATGTCGAGCTGCCTGCGCCGGTTCTGTACGAAACCGGCGACCCGCAGACCGCGCCCATATGGCCGCCAGCGGCGTACCGTGTCGGTCCGCCCCAGCCGTCCGATCGCCAACTCGACGAGGCCGCCGCCCTTCTGGCCGCAGCGCGGTGTCCAGTGCTGATCGCGGGCCAAGGCGTCGACCGGGCCGACGCACGAGATCTCGTGTTGCAGATCGCTGAGTTGCTTAACTGCCCGGCGATGAGCTCGATGGCCGGTCGTGCGAGTGTCCCCGCCGATCACCCGAACTATGTCTTCGGCTTCGGCCCTGCGGGCGATCTTGCGCGCAGCGAGGCCGACGTGTTGCTTGTCGTCGGCTCGCGGATGGGCAATCTCGACGTCCCCTATGACGCCTACTGGGGTGACCCGGAGGGCAAGCGGCTGATCCAGATCGACATCGACCCAAGCGATTTCGGCGTGACACGGCCGTTGCACCTAGGCATCCTCGCTGATGCGCGGGTCGCGCTCGACGGGATCGCGTCGCGGCTGCGGGCAACGGAACTGGACGCTCGGGACGGTGCCGATCTGGCACGATACCGCTCGCTCGATGAGCAAATACGCGTACAGATGGCGACCCCAATCGTCGAATGGCAGGGCGCGGGCATCCATCCCGCGCATGCAGTCGCCGCGATCGGTGCGGTGTTCGGTTCGGACGCGGTATACACGGTCGACGGCGGCAACACCTCGTTGTGGGCCTACAACGCGCTGCCGCCGACACGGCCTCGGTCGTATCACTCAATCCTCGAACTGGGGATGCTCGGGACGGGAATCCCATCAGCGATCGGCGCGAAGCTCGGTGCCCCTGACCGCGAAGTCGTCTGCATCACAGGCGATGGCGCCGCCGGATTCAACTTCATGGAGCTACAGACCGCCGCTCGCGAGGGCATCGACATCACCGTGATTGTGTTCGCGGAGGGCTCGTGGACGATGGAGGAGCTCAACGAATTACAGTTGTACGGAACGACATTCGGTACGGCGCAGGGCGAGATCCGCTGGGATGTCGTGGCGCACGGCCTAGGCTGCGACGGCCATTACGTGGAGCGGATCGAATACCTCGATGAAGCGCTTCGGCGTTCGCGCGAGCACAAGGGTCCCAGCGTGGTGTGTCTGCGTACCGATCACGCCGCCAACCTCGCTATCCCCGCGGAAATGACTACTCGGTTTTTCGAGGTGTACTCGGGGCCGGCGAAGCCTGCCACCGTGTAGGTGCGGGGCATCGCCGAGCGATTGGGGCGGCGGGCGGCTGACCGCTAAGCTGGCCACCGGTGGCGTGTCCGAGCGGCCTAAGGAGCACGCCTCGAAAGCGTGTGACGGGTAACCCCCGTCCGAGGGTTCAAATCCCTCCGCCACCGCCAAGCTCGTACAGACGTTGGCGCAGCTCAGCGCAGGTTTATCGGCCCGCCGGACTGTATCAGATGGTCCCCGTGAACACATTTTGAACACAATTTCGAGTTACTTTTCATTGGAGTAGCCCAGGCAATTGGGGTGTGGGGTCTGCGCCGTACCGGCTGTGCAGCGCGGTCGCCACGGCGTCCAGGTCGTCGTCGAACAGGTCGGCGTAGGTGTCCAGCGTCACCTTGGCCGAGGTGTGCCCGAGCATCCGCTGCAACGCCAGCACGTTCACCCCGGCGCTGACCGCGAGGGAGGCACAGGTGTGTCTCAGGTCGTGCGGCGTGATGTCCTGAACCCCGGCCCTAGCCACCGCCGAGGAGAACCACCCACCGTTCGACTTCGGGCGCGGGAGATACGCGCCGTCGACCCGGGGAACACCAGCCCGCCGGGAGTCCTACCCGCGCACTGCACCGACAGCGCACGAGTACGAAGCCGGGTACCGGCACCGAACGCGCCTTGCGGCCCTTCGTCGGCCCGACGGCGTGATCCACGCCCAACTGGACGGCGTTCTCCGACACCGACAGTCGCCGACGCAGGAACTCCACGTCACGAACCTTCAGCGCCACCGCCTCGCCCCATCGGATGCCGGTGTAAGCAAGCACCAAGACCAGGGTGCGGTGCTGCCGGGACTCGTCGGCCAGCCGCGCCACGTCGTCGGACGACAGGTAGACGTGCCGCCGCGCCGTCTTGCGGGGCAGATTCTCCACGCCTCTGGCCGGGTTGACCGCCAGTCGCTTGCCTTTGACGGCGTCGGCGAGGATGCCCGACAGTACCCCGTGCGCTCGCAGCACTGTGGTAGCGCCGGCACCTTTGGTGACCATGTCGGTGATCCATTCCTCGACGCTGAGCAGATCCACGTCGGCCACCGACACCTTCCCCCAGTGCGGCTGCACGTGGACACGCCACGCCGACTCCAGCATCCGGTGGTGCGACGGCGCCGTGGCCCGTTGCTTGCGGGCGAGCCAGTTGGCCGCCAGCTCGCCGACCGTGGCTCTGCCGAGCGCCGGCGCGACGTACTCGCCCTTGGCTTTGTTCACCTCCACGGTGGCGGCGAACAGTTGCGCGTCCCGCTTGGTGTGGAAGCCGCGCTTCATCGTCTGCCCCCGGTCAGGCCGGCGGTAGCGCACCATGTAAAGCGTTGCGCCGCTGCCTGTTCGGTAGGGCTCAATCGTCGCCATCGTTGACCACGTTCTGTAGCTCGACCTTGAGTTGCCGTGAAATCTGGCCTTTGCGTTGGGCATTCGCGCCTGGCTCGGCGCGGTGGTCGCGCTCGGCGCTGAATGGTCTGCCCCAGAGCTTGTCCATCGCCTCGGCGCCGGTGCCGAGGTCCACGCCGATGCTCTTGCATATCCGCATGTCGGATTCGCGGAGGATCCCCCGGACGGCGACCATGCCCGCTTTCAGCGATCCGGTCCCGGCGAATTGAACCGGCTCCCCGGTAAGCGCGCCCCGTAGAGCCGACAAGGGGACGGTCAGCCGCTCATTGATCGCGACCTCGCCCTCGCCGGCGAACAGATCGGCCAGTTGCACCGGACGGCCGATGACGTCACTGAGCGCAGCCGTAACGGCAAACAGGGTCGTAAGATTCGGCGCGGCCCGTCCGCTCTCGAAATCCCCCACCCGGCCGGTCGACCACGACAGCCCGTGCGACTCCATAGTCGATGCGAAATTTTCGAGACTGACGCGGGCGGTACGTCTTAACGTTTGCGCATTGGTGCCTGCTATTTCGGCCATCGGCTTTGCCACGCACATAACGGTACATCACACCCCAGTGAAATCACCGCGAATCCGAGACTTGACATCCGGCACGGGGCGGAATCTACTGTAGGTCAAGTCACGGAAAACCCGCGACATGACCTCAAAGGACCGCAATGACAGTCGCAGAAAAAGCCGCGGCGATGGCTGACGCCGAGCTGGCCAAGTTGTACGCCGACACCGGCATCGACTTGTCGATGCTCCCGTCGATCATGACCGCCGAGGAGCTCGCCCCGGCGATCCGTAGCAGCGTCGGCGCGTTGGCGCAGGACCGGTACCGCAACCGCGGCATCCCGTATATCCGGATGGGCCGGCGTATTCGCTATGTGCGGGCCGACATAGCCCGGTATCTGGCCGCCCACCGCAGCGCGACCAACTGATCTGGGGACAAGTCGCCGTGAGCACTGACTCGATGCCGATGTACGACAGCCTGGCGCGTGAGATCGAATACCTGATCAAAGCGGGCGCCACCTACCAGGACGCCACCGACATCGGCTCAGATGTGCTCGACGTCGTCGACGCGTTCGTGGGCCGGTTCCTCTCTCTGCCCGATGAACACGCCCGCCACACGATCACGCTGTGGGTGGCGCACTGCTGGCTGATGGACTGCTGGGAGCACACGCCGCGGCTGCTGTTCGTCTCACCGGAGGCGGGCTGCGGCAAGACCCGGGCCCTGACGGTCATCGGGCATCTGGTGCCGCGGCCGAAGCACCTTGCCGATCTCACCACAGCTGCTCTGTACCGCTCGATCTACGAGGCGATGGAGCGCAAGGGCGGCCGGCCCACGGTCATGTTCGACGAGTTCGACACCGTGTTCGGAGGCGGCGCCAAGAACGAGGAGATGCGCCGACAGATCAACGGCGGCCACGACCGCCAGGAAAAGAAGTCTCTCGTCGTCAAGGGGAGACCAAGGAATTTGAGCTGTTCACCCCGATGGCGCTGGCCGGGAAGATGAGCGTCGACGGCGTGCCGGCCACCATCCGCACCCGCAGCATCACCATCCCGATGCAGCGCCGGTTGCCTCACGACAAAATCGAGCGCTGGTATCGCCACATCAGCGGGCCCGAGGCCGAGCCGGTGCGCTGGGTGCTGCAGTGCTGGGCCGAACTCATCCACAGCCACGCCATCGGCTACGTGGGCCCGGATCGCCCGGTGCTGCCCAAGGAGATCGAGGACCGTGACGCCGACTGCTGGGAGCCGATGCTGGCGGTCGGCGAACTGGCGGGCGGGCACTGGTCGGAGCGGGCCCGCGTGACCGCTGTGACCGCTGTGACCGCTGCTGGAGCGGGCATTGTGCCGAGCGAGGGCCTGCGGCTGCTGTGGGAGATCCAGGCGATCTTCGACCGCCTCAACGTCGCCCACATCTCCAGCGCCGAACTGGTGGCCGAGCTGCACAAGACCGGAGAGTTCGCCTGGTCAGGACTGCCTGTCCAGCGTGCCGGGATCAGGATGGCGATCATCCTGAGCGGCTACGGCATCAGCCCCAGTCACTTCCGCGACGGCGCAAAGGATTTCAAGGGGTACGAGCGGCAAGCATTCGAGGACGCCTGGCTCAGATACCCACCGCCGTCAAGCGGTCACAACGGTCACAACGGTCACAGGGAGGGGCAACGATGAGTGAGCTGCCCGACATCGAGGTCGGTGACGCCTACGCACTGCGCACGTTCAAGGCCGAGGACGGCCTGCTGGTGTCGGTCAACCAGGGTGGCGGCCACTGGGTGGACGGCGTGTGCATCGCGACCTGCCGGGTAGACCCCGAACACGTTGCGCCGGTCGCGGGCTGCCACTGCGGCGTTTACGCCTGGTGGGACCTCGACAAGCTGGAAGCGCAGTACGGGAAGTTCACCCGCCACATGGTCGCCATCATCCTCATGGGCGGCGAGGTCATCGAGGGCGACAAGGGAGTGAAGGCCGGCGAGGCGCAGATCGTGGCGTGGTGGTGTGCGGAGGACGCCACCGAGCTGATCGCGGCGTGTGAGGCCAGCGCACCCGACACACGCCGGTACTTCGACCGTGACGTCATGATCGGCTTCTATCCACCACCACCACCGGAAGAGCGCAATCGGGAGGAGGTGAACTCAGATGGGTGACATCGGGAAACCGCGGCGCCGGGTCATCAGGGTGCCGGCAACGCCGATACGCAAGCCGGCCCAGGAGCCAAGCCGTCCAGCACCAGCACCGGCACCGGAGCCAGTGCGGGAACCGGCTCGGACTGGCTGACCACGATGAGCGATCGTCTTCGCCGGCAACCGCCGGGAAGAGTGGCCCCCGCCCCAACCGAGAGACTGGAGCGGGAGCCGGACATCAACGGTAGAAAGGACCGTCAATGTCAACCCAAGAATACGACCTCACCGACGACGCGCCGCGTTATGTCGTTGAGGCATTAGCCGCCATCCGTGAGAAGGACCCGAAGCGGACGGCGGACGTCTACGACTTGGCTGACGCCTGGGTCCTGCCTCGCCCGAGCAACTACATCGATCTCCGGGTGCAGTACGCCGACGAGGTAGATGAAAAGCGGAGCGAGGTCGATGAGTACAGCGTCAAGGAATGGCTGGTCGAGGCGGCCATCGGCGACGTCATCGCCAATAACGGCGGCGACTACGAGAGCGTCATCATCCAGGAAAAGGGCGAATACCGCCTAGAGACGAGGATGTTGACATCAGCACGTTGCAGCTCCACGGCGAGCCGCTGTTCCCGAAGACGGTGCCAATGGACCTGTTCACGCCCGGCGGGAAGTGGGCGAACAACAGCCGGACCTACGACCCGGCCAAACTCGGCACGCTGCGCGAATCGATGAAGGCGATCGGCTGGCCGAAGCACCTGCCCGCCATCGGCGACAAGCGCACCAAGGACAGCGACACCCCGATCATCATCGTCGGCCACCGCCGGATCGAGGTCGCCGAGCAACTGGGCATCGAGCCGAACATCGAGTGGGTCGACTTCGGTGAGGGGCCGGCCGCCGAGGCCACCAAGATCGCGCTGGCGATCGCGTCCAACACCGGCGGCGAGAACATCAGCCCGGCTGACCGCAAGAAGATCGCCCAGGACCTCTACGGCTCCGACAAGTTCTCACAGGAGGAGATCGCGAACCTGCTCAATGTGTCGGTGATGACGGTGTCGCGGGACCTGAGAGGTTTAACAGATGTTAAACCTCACCCGGAGCGCGGTGGTCGGCCGCGAAAGAAGCCGACGCCCCCGCCGGAGCCAACCCCGCCGGCACCGCCCAAACTCACCGTGGTGCCCGGTGAGGCCACGGTGGAGGCGGCGCTCACGGCCATGGGCGAAAGGGTCGCGGCGAGTCTTAGCCCCGGGCTGGCTGGCATCGAACCCGCGCCCGCTGAGACGAAGCCGGTCGACCACGATGTCGAAGGCGACGTGAAGGAGATGCTGCCGCAGCTGAACGAGCGCATCGAGAAACTGGGCAGCGCCATCATCGGACCGATGCTCACCCAGATCGCCACCGGGCTCGACGGGATTGCGGACTACGTCACGAGGCTCGATTACGACGGCCAGATCAAGCTGCTGACCGAACACCACGAGGTCCTCATGAACGTGCGAGACAACTGGCAGCGCACGGTCACGGTACTGAAGGCCGCGGAAGAGAAACGCTTCGCCGCGAAGCAGCCGGCTGACGAGGCAGTGTCGGGGGCGGGCGAGCATGCCGTAGTCGCCGACGAGGTCCACGACGACGCGAACGTCGAACGGGTGGCCCAGGGCATCCTGCGTGGCTTGAAGAAGCGCGGGGGTGCGGCCAAGACCGGCGAGATCCGCACCAACTGCGTCCAGGGCAAGGACCGAAAGTACTTCGGACCCGCGCTAGACCGGCTGGTGCAGGCCGGGTCGGTCGTTGTCACCGACGACGGAATCAAGGCGCCCGCCGCGCAGCAGGCGCCAATGGTGAGTCCTAGCGTGGGCGTATCGGCCGCCTCGGCGAGGTGATCGATGTAGGGATCCGCTGACGCGGTGTCGGCGATCACCGGCGACGTCCCGCTCACCACACCGGCGAAGACCATAATCGCCAGTAACACGGCGAACGAGCAATAAGACCGCGACGAGTGCACCGTGCCCCCTTGGGTAAGTCGCCCGATATTATGTCCACCTGATCAGCTTCTTGATCGCAGGCGCGGTCCGGTCGATCGTCGGTCCGATGTAAAGACGACACCCGCACCTAACCTGCAGTCACTGGAGGCGTACTACGCCGCCGCCGAGCGTGACGGCACCGATTTCTCCAATCCGCCCAAACCGCCGAATGCCGATGTGGCCTGGGAAGTCGCGACCCTGTGCGCGAAAACCATTGCGACGCTTCTCGACTACAAGAAGACCGGCAAGCTGCCCGAGAACTGGGAGCCGTCGGCGGGAGTCCTGGCTTGAAGCCGCCGACATCATCCAGAAGCAGCAGGAGAAAGACCTCTGATGGGCGACTGGTCGATCCACCCACCCCGCCCCTCCAAGGAGGAGCTTAGGGAGATCGCCCAGGCCGAGCAGGCCGACCACCGGCACAAGAGGAATAAGGCGGCTGGGCGTACAGCGCACCCCGCAGATCCCGCACTTTGCGATGCCATTGAGTAGGTGGCGGCGCTCGAAGGCCACGGCGTTGGCGTCAACTGCCGCATGACTTTCCGCCGTGGGAGACGGTGTACTGGTACTTCAAGACCTGGAGCGAGGACGGTGTCACCGACCGCATTCACGATGCTCTGCGGGCGGCGGTGCCTGGCCGGGGCCGACGGGAATGCAGGCCGGGAGTGAGACCCCACACCGCCGAAGCATAAACAGCCCGCTCGTGGGGTGGGCTCGGCTAGCCCGGGTGGTCTCCCGGTGCAAGCAGTACGTCGTCAACCGTCACATTGACGGCGATGGTTTGCAGGCCGATGTTGTTCTGTAGTTCGGCTTTGACACGGCGCTGGATTTCGTGGGCGACGTGGTGGACCTGTTCGCCGTAGGTCACGGCGACGGCGAGGTCGATGACCGCGGTGCGGCCCAAAACGCCGACCCCTGAGTCGGGATGCCGGCTGCCAGTGGCAGTGGTGATCAGGTCGGCGACATGAGACTGCGTGGTGCGCCCGAGCACGAAACCCGCGCCGGGAACGCGGCGCGCCACGCCACTGGCAATGGCCGCGACGACTCGCGCCGCGACCCGGATGGCCCCCTGGTCGGTGAGTTGGAGAGTGTAGCCGACGTCGTGAATCAGCTTATCGACTTCACGCATCACTGAGGTCCGGAAACGACGGGGAACGGGCACCGGCTCATCGGCAAGTCGACGAACCGGGGACCAGATGCGGTTGAGTTCGGTGATCGCGGCCTGGCAATGCGGGCAGTGTTGCTGATGATCGTTCAGCCGCTCGCCGTCGCCTTCGGCGACTTGCTCCAACACTTCATCGACTAGGGCGCCACAAGCTAGCTCGCGTGAGTCGTCGCTGAAGTAACTTCGGCGCACCGCGTGATTCGAGCCGGACATCGGTTGCTCACCTCCACTGTTGCAGCGCGACACCCAGTGTGCGCCTCGCCCGGAACAGATGACTGCGCACAGCTGCCACGCTGGAGTCGGTGACGGCTGCAACCTCGGCGTAAGACAGGCCCTCCAGGTGATGCAACACAACCGTGATGCGCTGTGCCGGCGGCAGGGCCTGGATCGCGTCGATGACGGCGTCCGTCATCAGATCGCGTTCCAACCGCATTGCCGGACCGGCACAGCCGTCAGCGACATCACCGATAACGTCAAGAGAGCTGCTCGGGTGCTGGCGCTGCACCCGGTTGAGGGCCCGGTGCGTGACAATCCGGTACAGCCATGTGGAAAAAGTGGATTGCGCGCGAAAGTTCGGCAGCTGCTGCCACGCGCCGACCAGGGCTTCCTGCGCCACATCCTCGGCGTCGTGATGGTTGCCGACAACCCGCAGCGCCACCCGGTAGGCCAGCCCGCTATATCGGTCGACCAGTTCAGCGTAGGCGTCGAGATAGCCCTCCTGAGCGCGCCGGACAAGGTAGGCGTCACCAACACCAGCCTCCACGCCCGGCCCCCTTGTCGATCCGCGGCTATCCCAGGAGCGTAGCCAGTGTCGCGGTGAGGCAAGCGGTGTGCGGCGGCCTACCGCAAGCCGCAACGAGGAGTTGAAACTGTGTCTGCGATCTTTTCTCTTCGGCTGTGTCGTACCTATGGAGGACGGTTCAAAGAACCCTGGGCAGTCCGTCTAGCGCTCCGAGGCAACTCGCTCCGCCGCCCCAAAGAGCATTCACTGATCACACAGGGAGATTCATCACCGATGACGCAGCTTGAGAAGTCCAGCACTCCAGCCACGAGCATTGGCTCCGCGACACCTGATCGCCTGCAAACCGACGAGGGCAAGATCAGCGTCGCCCAGTCCGTGGTGCAAAAGATAGCGGGCATAGCATGCCGCGAGGTTAGTGGTGTGCATGCCATGGGCAGCAGCACCGGGCGCACATTCGGCGCGATCCGCGAGGCCATCCCCGGCTCGTTAGGAAGCCCCAACGTCGCCCAAGGCGTCAGCGTCCAGGTCGGCGAAACCCAAGCCGCGATCGACCTGGACATCGTCGTGGAATACGGCGTCGGGATCGCCGAGCTCGGCAAAAGCATCCAACGCAATGTCAAGCAGACCGTCGAGCGGATGACAGGCCTGGAGGTGGTGGAGGTCAACATCAACGTCAATGACGTGTACCTGCCCGCTGACGACGCCCAGCAAGAGCAAGACACCCCCTCCCGCGTTTCATGACCAATCCCGACACCGCCATAGTGGAGGGCGTCAACGTTGACGCCCTTGCCGCCGCGGTTCGGTCTTGCCCCGCTGTCGACGATCTGGACGGCGGCCCACTGGGCACCGTCGCGACCTACCTGCCGGGTCGGCGGGTGCCGGGCATCCGAATCGGTGCCGACCGGGCAAGCATTCAGGTCCGCGGCAAGTGGGACGTCCCCATACGCGAGCTCGCTGGGCAGGTAGTGGCTGCGGTGGCGCCGCTCACCGGGGGCCGCACGATCGACATCCTCGTGACCGACGTGGCCGAGCCCGCGCTGCCGGCGCCGACACAACAGGGCCCGGCCGGACACTCCCGGCAGCTCGGCGCAGGTCGGCAGGAAACTGTCGTGTCGCCACCCGCTGAGGACAATGACGAACTATGCACGAGGACGAACGCCGCCGACGCGCCGCGCGCAAAGAGTTCATCCGCACCCACCACCCCGACCGGGGAGGAGACATTACCGAATTCGTGATCGGGCTGGCGCAATTCGACCGCGAGTCCCCAGAAACCGCTCCCAGCGCACATCTGCGCATCGTCTTCGTGCCCCACATCAGTTGGCCGCGGCGTCTACTGCGTGCCGTCCTCAGCCCATTTCACCGCCGCCTACCGCTGCACCATCGCAACCGCTGACACCTACCCAACGGAATCGAGAAAAGACATGACCCGAACAACCCTCGGCATCATCATTGGGCTGGCCCTCGGATTGGCCCTGGCGTTCGGCAGCTTCGGCCAGATGCTGCTCGTCGCCCTGTTTTGTGCGTTGGGGGTCATCGTCGCCAAGGTCCTCGACGGCGACATCGACCTGAGCCGCTACGTCGCAGGCCGACGCGACCGATGACGGCCACCGACGTCGCCGCGGCACCTCCTGCGGCTGGGCGCAACGAGCTCGGCGCCATCACGATCGACGATTCCGTGGTCACCAAAATTGCCTCCCGCGCCGCGGCCGAAGAGCCCGACGCCGGAGCCGCCGCGCCTCGCCTATTGCGGCAATCCCTGGCCGGAGCGGGCCGGCTCGGCCTACGCGACACCAGCCTCACAGAGCTGCCAAAAACCTCCGCCGACGTCGATGGCAGCGTCGTTCTCGTCGCGTTAACGATCAGTGTGCGCTGGCCGTGCTCGGTTCCCGCCGTCACGCAAGCCGTGCGGCACCGCGTGCGGGCACGCGTCGCCGCGCTGACCGGCCTGCACGTCGCCGAAGTCAACATCGCGGTGACCGACCTCGCCACCCATCTCGCCCCGCCACCGCGGGTCCACTAAACACCGGACACGAGGCCCCGATGAGACTGATCAACCGGCTGCTGGCAGCCGTTCTCGCCGCCGCGCTCATCGCCGCAGGTTTACTCGTGGTCGTCGAGGTCATCGCCGACCGCATCACTGGTCACGCCGCACTCGTTGACTGGCACCCGGTTTATGAGTGGGCCGCACGCACCAGCTGGATGCAAGGCAGCGTCCGAGTGGGGGCCATTGTCATCGCCGCGCTTGGCGTGATTCTGTTGCTCGCCGAACTGCGCCGCGGCAAACCCAAGCGACTTCGTATCGCCAGCGATCTCACCGACGCCGCCTACACTCGCCGCGGGGTAGCTGCCACGATCCGCACTGCCGTCAACGACGTCGACGGCATCAACCACACCGCCGTCAAGGTGAAACGCCGCAAAGTCAAGGTCGCAGCAACGACCGCAGGACGCCAACCCTATACGGCCCAGTCCCTGCGAGAACCCGCAACAGCCGCCGCTCAACAGCGGCTGGATACTTTGGAACTATCCCCCGCCCCGAGGCTGTCCGTTCGCGTCACGACTCGGAGCCGCTGATGCACGCCGACCGCACCAACCGCGCCGTACTCATCCTGTTCACGTTGCTGCTCATCGCTGGCGGAGTCTGCGCTGCGCTGGCCGGCTTCGGAGCCTTCGGTGCCGCAAACCAATACCGTCACCTGTTCGCCAACCCGGTCGGCGCCTACTTCGGCGCTCAGGGCGCCTGGTTATGGCTCGTTGTGGCGCTGGCCGCCGTACTGGTGGCAGCTCTTGCGTTGCGCTGGCTGATCGTGCTGCTGTTCTCCACCGACCGAGCCGGCGACATCCGGCTCACCGGAGACCGCTCCACGGGACGCAGCACCCTTACCCCGGGCGCACTCACCGAGGCGGTGTGCGAGGAAATCGAAACCTACCCGGGCGTGCATTCGGCTAAGGCCCGAATCATCGGCGATCCCACCAGCCCCGACCTTGTCATCACCGCGACCCTCGAGCACAGTGCAGATCTAGCCGCCCTGCGGCGGCGCATCGAGACCAACGCAGTCGCGCACGCCAGACAAGCTCTGGACAACCCCGACCTGCCCGTCATCCTCGACCTCACCGTCACCGACCGCCAAACCCGCAGAGTCTCATGACCGAACACCACCGGCTTCGTCGTCCACCGGTTCGTTAAACCCGTCGCCTCCAACGACACGCCGAGCACGTCGATGCCGGTTGGCATCGGTATGGGACGGCTAGGCTCGGGGAACCTTGCGCCCACCCCCAGCCGGGCGCCTCGAGGCTGTAACCGACAAAGGCAAGGGGCGTAAAACACAGCTCTAGCCGTGGGTCGCCGAGTCGTCCGAGGATCTGGGGTCGAAGCGTTTCATCACCCGTTCCCCGACCCTGGTCGGCTGATGGGAGTTCTCGGCCCGGTTGAGGTACTTGCAGCGGCGAGGGTCACCGACGGCACAAGCTCGCGGTGAGCGACCTGATAGCTGGCCAGCTTGTCGGTGACAATCACCCGCGGCAGCTATCGCGGGCCCGTGCGCAGCTTTGCGGAAAAACCGCTTGGCCGCCACCGCGTCGGGGGCGCGACCCCACCACAATGTCGAGCACGTCGCCGTGCTGGTCGACCGCGCGCCCACAGGTAATGGGTGGTGGCGTTGATCTTCACCAACACCTAGTCGAAGTACCATTTATCGCCGGGGCGGGGCCGCCGACGACGTAACTGGGCAACGTAGTCCGGCCCGAACTTCGCACACCAGAACCGGATTGTCACGGAGGTGACCACCACACCGCGGGCAACCATCAGCTCCTCAACGTCGCGCAGGCTCAGCACGAAACGGTGATACAACCACAGCGCGGGCCCGATGACCTCGATCGGACACCGGTAGCCCTTCTACCTCGCCGCAATCGCCACAACGACCAATCCTCACAGCCACCACACAAGGTCAACAACTTGACGATGCCCTGCCCGGTGTACCTGGCTGCTATGCCTCTGTGAAGACGTCTCAATCGGGATGAAGGCGAGGGTTGCGTCAAGATGGTGTGGACCGCGCGGTCCTGGCCTGCCCTGCAGCCGTGGTTGCAGCGTCTGAGACAGGGCACCACTGCGGCAGGCCAGCAACGCTGCCGTCGGGAATGATCAGCGTTGCTTAAAGCACCGTTTTTGAACGATCCGGCCGATCCGGCACCAAGACCGGTAGGTGTGGTTTGCCTGTCGTGTCGTCGGGTAATCAAGGTCCGCCCTGGTACTCGTCGGAAAGGAACAAGATGGCAACCCGTAATCCGGGCCAGCGCGGTGCGATGTCACGGTTCCCGACGGATGTGCAAAAGGCCGCTCTGGCGGTTGGAGCGGTGTTCCTGCTGGTCGGGATCCTCGGATTCATTCCCGGCATCACCACCGACTACGGCAGCATGACGTTCGCCGGGCATGAATCCGGCGCGCATCTGCTGGGGATCTTCGAAGTGTCGATCCTGCACAACTTGGTGCACCTGGCATTCGGCGTGGCCGGTCTGCTGCTGGCCCGCACCTGGTCGGGGGCCCGCGGCTTCCTCATCGGCGGTGGCGTCATCTACCTGTTGCTGTGGCTGTACGGTCTGCTCATTGACTTCGAGAAGCCGATTAACTTCGTCCCAGTGAACAGCGCCGACAACTGGCTTCACCTCGCGCTGGGCGTCGGCATGGTCCTGCTAGGCGTGCTGCTGTCCCGACGTCCGAGGCTGGAGCGCGGCGTGGACACCCGCCGGCCCCCGCCCACCGGCCGGTAATCGTACCTCGCCTGACTTTTTACCTCGCCCACCATGCCGTCGTCTTCGGCCGTCGCGCGCGTCGATACACCGTGTTTAGCCATCGCTGCGGTGGCTGTGTTCTCTCGGAAACTCACGACCGCAACGAGACGACTGTGAGCACCGACGGTGCGACACCGCCAACAAATTGAGGGCTGCAAAGCGGTCATCGGTCAACGACACAAACTGTCCGGCATGCGCTGGAACATTCCCGGCGCCACCGGCATTTTTTATCCTGCGTTGCCAACAAGCCAGTGACCGCTTCGATCAGATTTGGACACACCCGCACAACCAGACCGCCACCGCCTGACCGGGCCCGAATCAAGATCAAGGAGAACTACCTACAAATCTGACGCACACCCGATCCCGCTTGAGCCCCAGCCAAGTCGACAGCGCCCCGTGAAATACTCGACTCTGAGGTCGGTCTCACGGGGTCTACCAGGCCCTTCCAGAAGGGGTAACTGCAGTGACAACCGAACCCGCAAAGACGTTCTCTCGCATGTTCAGGGGCTACGATCCGGCTGCGGTTGATGCCTACATCGAGGTGTTGATCAGCAAGGAGCAGTTGCTGCTCGGCGACGTCGAGATGCTCAGGGCCGGGCTGAAGGAATCCGGCGATAACGTAGCCGCGCTGCGGCAGGAGGTCGCCGTCCTCACGGACACCTCACCCTCGCCTCACGCGATGCAATATCGGCTGGCG
Source organism: uncultured Actinomycetota bacterium (assembly GCA_963801365.1). Lineage (GTDB taxonomy): Bacteria > Actinomycetota > Actinomycetes > Mycobacteriales > Mycobacteriaceae > Mycobacterium. The sequence continues at coordinate 267,715 of CAWDEZ010000006.1, forward strand.
AAGATGCTGCGGGGTGCGGTCGACGAGGTTGCCGAGATGCAGGCCGAAGCGCGGGAAGAGGCAGAGGCCCTGATCGCGGCGGTCGAGGCCGAAGCCGAGGCCGCGCGGCGAAAGCACAAAGAGCTGTGGCGGACATGGCCGCGCAGCGAAAAGCCCTACAAGCCGAGTATGAGGAAACCAAGGAAAACCTCGCCGCCGAACTAGCCAGGATGCGCGCTGAAACCCAAGCGGAAATCGATGAGGCGGGACAGGACGCCCAGCAGGAGCGTGAGCAGCTCCTCGCCGACGCAAAGCAGCAGGCTGATTATTATCGTGAGCGGGCCCGGCGGGCGGTGGACGAGGCGAGTCAAAAACGCATCAGAATCCTGGAGCAACTGATGGGCGTATACCGCGACCTAGAACCGGTTCCGGCCACTCTTGAGTCGGCGTACCAAGAACGAAAGAATCCGCCGGATGCGAGCGTCGTGGTGCCCTTGGACCAGAACATCAGCGCGGGGTGAGCCCGCGGTCACCTCGTAGGTGACCACCCCTTCGCGGAGGGTTACTTTCCTGGCCCAGATGAGACTCGGTCTCCTTTGAACAGCCACTATGATTGTGCCCCCACTGGGACTCGAACCCAGACTGGGCGGATTTAAGTCGGGCGGATGGGTGTCCGCGACCAGCAGAAATATGTAGCTGTATGTCGGCGGCGCTGAGGAAAATTACATCGATGTGATTTTTCTCGCGGATTTGCGTTTGATCGCGCCATATCGGGGGCATTCGTTTTAGCGAAGGGAGAGACAATGACTGCCTATTACATCCGCGACAACCGGCGAAGTCGGCGTATCGCTTTCGTACACGCAGGTGCGATTTCTGTTGCATTCGTATCGGGCACTTTCGCGTTGGTGGCTCTCCTTCTTGGTTCACCGCTTGAGTTCGGCTCCGCATTGGCGATATGCGGTACGGGTTGGATCGTGGCCCACATCGCCGAGCGGTTCGCCGAGCAAGAGCGCACCGGCCGCAGGCTGGCACTCGAGCCGACACGACGCACTGCCCCAGCGCGTTCCGCGCCTGGTTACCTTCGCCTCTGCGCGCCAGTACAACCACGTCCTCAGTCGCCGACCCGCGAGCGCATCCTCTCGACGGTATGACCGGCGCTCGCAGTGCCAATGATGCGCAACGGCACATGCGTGACGAGCGCAGGCTATGACTTGCCGCCAATCGGCACCGCTGAAATCTTTGCGCGGGAAAATGATTCAACCAGATGGGAGCGGGATGACCCGCCGCGCGGTTACCCCGGCGACCGGGTTCGGTAGTCGGGGCGCATTCCTATAGAGGACAGCCGCGCGCGGGAGTGTGACCGCCGTTTTGACCCAACTGACTCCAGCCCCGCCATCGGCACAGATCACGGGCACTTTCGTAGTTAGGTCAAGCCCTTGACCTGACTACGCGCACCCCCTCTGAACTGCGCAAATAGGTTGGTTAAAAACGTATTCTCCTAGTTGGGTCAAGCGGTCGGTCACGCCCTCGCGCACTGTGGAGCGCGGCGGGTTCAGGCTGTGGCCCCGTGGCCCTGATCCAGACCGCGTAGAACCAGATCCTGGTTTCGACGGTTCGCTGCGTGAGCAGCCATGCAACTAGAGGTAGGAGCCGCTGATTAGTAGCCTCGGTAGGCAGCCGCACACAGCGGCCTCACCTTCGATGGAGAGGAATTAATGTGCGCCATCCAGATTGAACAGTTCGGCGGCCCCGCGCAGGTGTGCTCAGCGTCGTCGACATCGAGGAGCCGCCGCCACCGGGTCCGCATGAGGTTCTGGTGAGCGTTGAGGTCTCGCCGTTGAACAAACACGACCTACTGGTTGTCACCGGCATGCTGGCGCGACCACCCCTGCCCCACATACCAGGCGCAGAGGGGGTCGCCCGCGTGCTTGCCACTGGCGCCGAGGTCGATGGACTTGGGCGATCTGGTCGTGCTACCCGTGTATGCCGGTGCGTGGCGTGAGCGCCTCGTCGTGCCCGCCGACGGCCTGTTCGCACTCCCCGCCGGCGCCAACATCGAGCAGTACTCGATGCTGGGCAGCAACCCCCCGACGGCAGGGTTGATGCTCAGTGAATGCACCCCCCTGCAGCGCGGTGACTGGGTGGTTCAGAACGCCGCGAACTCCGGTGTGGGACGGTCATTGATCGCGCTAGCCGCTTGAGGATCGACTTGCGACAATTTGTTGGTGATGTGTGATGGTCTGGCTTGGGTCGAATCCTCAAGCGGCTAGCGGGGTTTCGAGGGCGAGATCAGTGAACAGTGTTTGCATGTCGATGCGGATTCGTTCATAGCGGCGGTCGACGCGGGTCCAGTGCGCGGGTTTGCGTCCCATGCGCGGGCTGCGCACCGCGGCGAGGATCGGGGCGATGACCTGGTCACGCAGGGTGAGCAGGGCGGCGATGGTGCGCGCGGCCAGGGGCGGTACGCGGTAGCGGCGGGTGCGTGCGGGCTTGTCGACGAGCTGTTTGCCGCGTAGTTTGCGCAGGTCATATGCCGCTTGCCGGATGCTGTAGTCGGTGTCGGAGGTGCCGGTGATGGCGTGGACCTTGGCGGCGAAGTCACCGGCGGTGAAGCCATACGGGGCTGGGGCCAGAGCGAGTACGGCCGACAGCGCGTCATGCATCCGCTTCTTGTTCAGGTCGACACCGCCGATGCGGGTGGCACCCAGCGTCGACCCGGCGGGCAGCTCATCGAGGATGCCGTCGCCGAGGAATCCGGTATCCACGCAGTCCAGGGCGGTGGCGAATCGTTCGGCGATGCCGGCCAGTTGGGTGACGATCTCGGGAAACTTCTCGATCATCCGCCCGCAGCGCAGTTCGGCGGTGTTGTGTACGACCGCCTCGAACCGAAGCACGCGTTCGCCTTTGGTGTAGGCCTTGCCGGTCAGCCGCCCGAAGTGCAGCTTGAACACGGTCAGGTCAAACGTAGGTGTCTCGATCGCGGCCTCGATCAGCGAGGACTGCTTGCGGGTGCGGCGGGGACGCTGCGCGGCGCCGAAGATGGTGCGGATCCTGGGCACATCGAGCCGGGATCGGGTCCGGTCCACCACCGCGTCGAAGAGCTGCTGCATCCGGTGTCCGTCGGCGAAGATCAGGTTGCGGCTGTATTCGAGCTGATAGACCGCGAAACCGTAGCCGAACCCGCTGCGGTGTTGCTCGTCGAGGTCGAGCCCGAAACACAGGCACGCGGTGTAGATCCAGCGTTGGCAGACCTGGCTCAGCCGCCCTACAGCCGCATCCTGCGACAAGGCATCTGCGATCCGAGCCAGGCCCGCCGGGTCGGCGACCGCGGTGAAGCAGTTGCCGGCCTTGCTGAATGCTATCCCCGCCGCCGCGGCCTGCCGGGCCACGTACTCGTGGCCGTTGAGGATGATCTGCGCGCCGAACGGCGGATGCCCCGACATCTTGATGGTGACATGACCCCACTCCGGGTCGATGATGTGAAACGAATAGTGGTTGACGTATTCGCGCCTCCGCTCGAGATTCACGATCGCGCCGGTCTTGGCCGAGCGCGCAACCTTCCACACCGGTGCCGGCGCCTTGGCCGCCAGCACCAAAAACACCCCGACACCGACGTCGTGGGTGGCCAGGTACTGCTCGGCGATGCGGTGCTTGCGCTGCCCGGCCGTGCAGAAGATGACCGGCACGCCGTTGGCCGCGCCCCACGCCTTGACCCGGCGCGCGAACCGCCCGGCCAGCCGCATCAGGTGGGTGTTGTCCAGTTCGGCGTCGCTGTCGTCGTGCCAGCGCCGCCACCACACCCGAAACCCGCCCGGGTTATACCCCAGCGGGAAGAACGCGTTGAGCACGATCCGATCCACGCAGTCATAACTGCCCGTCAGCAGATCCGAATACCGCAGGCTGAACTCGTCGCCGCACACCCCACCGAACCTACGAAACCACCCGCCCGGGTGGGGTGAAACTGCCCGAAGGGCCACCGCTGCCGGGCGAAGTCCCGGCGGCGGCGTAGCCAAACTTCGTGGACTGAAGACGATCAACCTGGCCCGTGACGAGTCAACGTTCGCCGAGCTTCCAGAAGGCCCGCGAGATCGCCGAGTTGTGCGAAAGAGCTGGAGTACGGATTGCGACTCGCCGTCGAGGCCAAGCTGCTCTCAGATGTCAACGCCACCAGCGGCATCCAGGCCCAGAGCTACAGCACCAGCGTGCTGGCCACGATCCGCAAGTCGCTGACCAAGCTGGAGACAGCCGGTTACTCGCCGAGTTCGCTCATCGTGCATCCCACCGACTGGGAAGGCGTCGAGCTTGCGCTGTCGTCCACGAACGCCGTCGAGCACCTGAGCCTGCCGTATGACCCGGCTTCGCGGCGCCTGTTCGGTGTGCCCGTGGTGGCCACCGTCAGCCAGGCCGCTGCCGCCGCAGCCTCCCGGAAGCGCATAGTGCGCGGCGAGGTCCACGCGCCGGTCGATGGTGGACGCGATGAGCGTCAGAATCTCTTTGTCGGCGGCGGTCCACACCAGCGACGTACCGGACCGCTCCGACGCGCGGCCCGCACCATGGCATGCTCAGGGAGATCGCATTGACCGACATCATCGCGAAGACAACCGCACCATCGAGGCCGTGCGCTCGACGGTGCCGCCGCAAAGCTCCGACTGGATGGCACGCCAAACCCACGCTCGCGGGTGGCTCGGATGACGAAGCGCCAGCCGGCAGGCGGTTGCGGCGAGTTGGTGGTATCAACACCTTTCGGTGTATACGGCCGCCACACCAAACAGGCAAAACCGCAGACCAACCACCGAATCCAGTCGGCAACCGTCTTTAACTTAGTGGTCTCGCCCGTAAGTTCGTCGGGGGTCATGCCCGGGCGGTCGGGTCGCCAAGGTAGAGGCCGCAGGCGGTATCGAGGGCGTCTTCGGGTGCGCCGGCCAGGTCGCCGGTGGGCAGGACCGAATCCTGGTAGCCGTCCTTGCTGGCCAGATAAACCGCGAAGCCCCAGCGGGCAGCTGATCCGCCGTAGCGCAGCCGCATCAGGGGCATCGGCTCGCCGTCGGGCAGGTGTGCGGTGACGTAGGCGAACGCGCCGCGGAACCGTACATCGACACCGGCCAGTTGCGGCCATCGTTCGCGGGCGCGGGCCGACAGCCGCTGTTGCAGGGACGTTTTCGTCGATATGGGCGGTGCGGCCATGGTCACCGATCCTGCCGGATCGGCGTGTCGTTGACCACCATCCAACCCGTGACGGGTGAGGCTGGAGTGGCCAATGGGAACTCGTCGTGGAGCACCAGGATGTCACCGACCAGCACCGACCCGATCACGTTGACCGGTTCACAGCGCCGCGAACTGACCCGGATGACCCGGGCCGGGCGCACCGAGCAACGGCTCGTGACGCGGGCCCAGATCGTGCTCGCGGCCTCCACGGGAGAGTCGAACGCACAGATCGCACGGCGGCTGGGGATATGCGAGGACACCGTGCGCAAGTGGCGTCGCCGCTGGTGCACGGTACCGGGTGCGGCGTCGCTGGCCGATGCGAAGCGATCGGGTCGCCGACCGAAGTTCACTGCTGTCCAAGTCGCCCGGGTCAAGGCGATGGCCTGCACGCCACCCCGGGACAAGGGGGTACCGCTGTCGCGGTGGTCGTGCCCGGAGCCGGCCGAACAGGCGATCACCGACGGGATTTGCGGGTCGATATCGCCGGCGACCATCCGCCGGTGGCTGTCGCAGGACGCGCTCAAACCGTGGCAGTACCGGTCGTGGATCTTCATCACCGACCCAGACTTTGCCGTCAAGGCGCAACGGGTGCTCGACCTCTACGACCGCACGTGGGACCGCACACCGTTGGCCGCAGGCGATTACGTGATCTCCGCCGACGAGAAGACCTCCATCCAGGCCCGCTGCCGCTGCCACCCCACCCTGCCCGCCGGCAAGGCCCGCCAGATCCGGGTCAACCATGATTACCACCGCCGCGGCGCGGTGGCCTACCTGGCCGCCTACGACGTGCACCGCGGGACGATCTTCGGCCGCTGCGAGAACACCACCGGCATCGCCGCGTTCACCAACCTGGTCGCCCAAGTCATGACCCGCGAACCCTACGCCTCAGCCGATCGGGTGTTCTGGATCGTGGACAACGGGTCCTCCCACCGCGGGCAGACCGCGATCGACCGACTCGCCGAGCAATACCCCCACGCGATCATGGTGCACACCCCGGTGCACGCGTCCTGGCTGAACCAGATAGAGATCTACTTCTCCATCGTCCAACGGAAAGTGCTCTCGCCCAACGACTTCACCGACATCGACGCCGTCTCCGACCGCCTGTCCGCATTCGAGAACCGATACAACCAGACCGCGCAGCCGTTCAAGTGGAAATTCACCACCACCGACCTGACCGAACTGCTGGCCAGGCTCGACAACCACAAACCCGAGCCCAAACATGACCCCGCCCAACCACGTGCCGCCTGACCCCCGACGAACTTACGAGCCCGACCACTTAGGGCTAACGGCGACCACCCGCAGGGCCATCCGGGCGAACAGGCGGATCCCGATGACACCGACGACCACCACCGGGGCGAGGTCGAGCCGTCGAGTATTTCCGTCATCGCAATTTCACCCCTTGCGTTGTCGCCCTCTCGGTCGACAACCGGGCATCAGAGCAGCTTGTGCTCAACCACGGTCACCAGGCGTGGCTTGCGCCAGCCGCCCGACACGCGTTCGATCCGGACCCCGACCTCGCCGCCGGCGATCTCCAGCGTCCCGACCTGATTATGGAAGTGGGGCAGGGTGACGGGTCGCCAGCGCAGTCGCGGTTTCCCCACCCGCGCGGTCTTCGCCAACATCCGCCCGACAGCCGCGGCGAGCCGGGTATGCCCGGCGTGCAGCACGATCCGCTCGCTGGCCTGGGATTCCTTGCGTAGACCCGAGCACACCGTATGCCAGATTTTCGTGGCGGTCTCCGGGGCGTCGTCGGGCAGGCTCACCTGATCGACCCAGCAGTGGTGGACGTCGCCACCGAACATCAGCAGCGAGTCGGGCGACGGGCCACACTTGCCGGTTACGATGTCGACCACCAGGTCCTCGAACTCCCGGTAGCTGCGCTGAAAGCACGCCCAGTGGTCGAGGTTCGCCCCGATCCGCACTCGCTCGCCCAGCCCGCTCAGCCGCCGACCCCAGGCGCCGTCGGCGACGGCCTCCGACCACGCCTCGATGTAATGCACACCGGCCGGCAACAGGAACGGCAGCGAGCTCGCGATCAGCAGATGTTCGTACTCGCCGTCCACCTTCGACTTGATCCAGTCCCACTCCGCCACGCTGACGATCCGTCGCCTACCCGGCTGCAACTGGCGGCTCGTCCGCGAGTCGACCATCAGCAGCCGCGCCGGCCCGAGATCCCGGGAGAAGCTGAACCGCGAATGCCCGTCCTGGCTTTCGGCCCGCTTGGCGAGTTCGCGGACCAGGTCGCTGCCCTGACGGCTCTCGCTGACCTTGCGATACGTTTTTTCCTGGGCTAAGTCGGCTGGCGATAGATTGCCGAGATGCTGGTAGATCCAGTAGGCCATCAGTCCGCCGACGATCCTGGTCTCATACCAGTCGGTTTGGCGCTTCTCGTCGAGCCAGGCCTGCGAGGTGTTCCACTTGTCGTTGATCTCGTGGTCGTCGAAGATCATCGCCGTGGGGACGGTCGAAAGCATCCACCGGACGGTCGGCTCCGTCCATGCATCCCAGTAGCCGACGCAATACTCTTCGAAGTCCTCGAGGACCTCGACCGGTCCGCTGGCATGCACCTCGCGTTCGCCGACGATCTCTTTGATGGAGTCGGACACCTGGTCGGCATAGAGCTGGTCGCCCAGCATCATCATCGTGTCAGGCCACAACGCCGACGGCTGGCGCAGCATCCGCATCCCATAGCTGCGCAGCATGTCGATGCCCTTGCCCTTGCGATTCCACCACCGCTGATAGGTGTACGGCGGATGGTGCGGCGCCGACGCGCGGCATGACCCGAATAGCAGGCGCAACGCCCCGTCATCGCGAATTAGCCGGATCCGCGGCGCGGGGAAGTCGTAGCCCTCCGGCGGCCAAGCCCTGACCCCGTCAAGGTGGACCTCATACCGGTGTTCGACGCCGGGATCGAGCCCCTCGAGGCAGACGATGGCGAAGTGATGGCCCTCAACCTCAAACGTGTCGGCCGCCCTGCCCAGAACCCCGACCCGGCACGGCTCGTCGGTCTCGACCCAGATCGTCGCGTCGGTCCGGCCGATATGGCGGAGCAGCGGTCCCACCCGCACCTCGGGCACACGGCAATCATGCCCGTCGCGTCAAGCCTGCATTTGCTCTTTGGCGGGCTAGCCTGGACGCCCAGCCGGCCACGTCGGAGAGCGGCGTCGGGGGCAATTCCGCACATCCCCGTAGTTCGGTCTCGGCGCGCGAAAACCGATCGCGCCGGGAGGTCATGCGCTCGGCTCGAGCCGGCCCATCGGGCGCCGGTGATCTTCGTCTGGAACGAGTCGTTGGGTCGCCTATAGAAGTCCGGGGTGGTCCCACCGATCCTCAGAAATTTGGGTAACTCCCTGTTATGGCACCCTGCGCATCTTCGCCATCTCGCTCGTGGTCACCGTACTGGCCTTGATTGCCGGCTACGTCTACGGCGGGCCCACGGCGCTGTTCCTGGTCGTCGTGCTGGGGATCCTGGAAGTGTCGCTGTCGTTCGACAACGCAATCATCAACGCGAACATCCTGCAGCGGATGAGTCGGTTCTGGCAGCGCATCTTCCTGACGATCGGGATCCTGATCGCCGTCTTCGGCATGCGGTTGCTGTTCCCCCTGCTCATCGTTTTGATCACCGCGGGTCTGGCACCGGTGCAGGCGTTTCGATTGGCACTGAACCCACCGACGAACGGCAGGCCGACATACGAGGACTTGATCACCGGGGCGCATCACCAGATCGCCGCATTCGGCGGCATATTCCTGTGGATGCTGTTCCTCGACTTCGTGCTGAACGATCGAAAGCTGAAGTGGCTGAACTGGATCGAGGAGCCCCTGACGCGGATCGGCCGGCTGGAGCAGCTGCCGGCTGTGCTGGCGTGTGCCACCGATGTCATATTCTTGCTTAGACGCAATTATTGCGGGTATGAAGGTAGTTATGCAACGGCGTCACGCAAAGAACCTGGATCGCGGGCATTGACGTGGCCAGGATCGAGGACTACGCGCTGCTGGGCGACTTGCACACTGCAGCGTTGGTCGGTCTCGACGGCAGCGTTGATTGGTTGTGTCTGCCCCGATTTGACTCTCCGGCGTGCTTCGCTTCCCTGCTGGGCGGCGATGACGCCGGCCACTGGAGACTGGCCCCGGCTGGCGCACGTCGGGCGACACGGCGCCGCTACCGCGGGGCAACCCTTGTGCTGGACACCGAATGGGTGACCGGTGACGGCCACGTACGCGTCACCGATTTCATGCCGCCACGATGCGAGGCACCCGATCTGATCCGGATCGTTGAGGGGCTGGCCGGGCGGGTGCCGATGCAGATGGATTTGAAGATCCGATTCGACTACGGCCACGTCACGCCGTGGGTACGGTGCCGCGACGACGGATTGACCGCTGTCGCGGGACCCGATTTCCTGCGACTCGCGACGCCGGTCGAACTTGTCGGTCACCACATGATGACCGAGGCGCACTTCGAGGTCTGCGCCGGCCAAAAGGTGCCGTTTGTGCTGACTCACGCCGAAGCCCACCATGACGAGCCGCGAGACGTGCGTCCGGAGCAGGCTCTGGCCGACACACTCAACTTCTGGTCGAACTGGATCGACCAATGCCGCTACAGCGGACGCTGGCAAAGTGCCGTCGACCGCGCGCTGATCACCCTCAAGGCGTTGACGTACGCTCCGACTGGCGGCATCGCAGCGGCGGCGACCACGTCGCTGCCCGAACAGCCGGGTGGCCCGAGGAATTGGGATTATCGCTACTGCTGGCTGCGCGACGCCACCTTCACGCTGCGAGCACTGCTGTGCACCGGGTTCGTCGATGAAGCACGCGCATGGCGCGAATGGCTGGTGCGGGCCGTCGCCGGTGACGCATCGAAATTGCAGATCATGTACGGGCTCGATGGCGCGCGGCGCATCCCGGAACAAAGCTTGGACTGGCTGTGCGGGTATGAGCGCGCCAGTCCGGTGCGGATCGGCAACGACGCCGCTGATCAGTTTCAGCTCGACGTATGGGGCGAGGTGATCAACGGCCTGCACGCTGCGCGCGAAGCCGGACTGCCGGGGTCGGACAGCGCATGGGATCTGCAGCGAGCATTGCTGGACTTCCTGGAAAGCAACTGGGACAAGCCCGATAGCGGTTTGTGGGAAGTCCGCGGGCCCAGAAGGCATTTCGTCCATTCCAAGGTCATGGCCTGGGCAGGCGTAGATCGTGCCATCGAGGCTGCCCAGAGCCACCGGCTCGATGCGCCAATTGATCGGTGGCGCGTTCTGCGCGATCGCATCCACCGCGAGGTGTGTGAACGCGGCTTCGATGCTGAGCGTGGGACGTTCACCCAGTTTTACGGGTCCCACGGACTGGATGCCGCACTGCTGCTGCTCCCCAAGGTCGGCTTTCTGCCCTGGAGCGATCCCCGGATCGTTGGAACCGTCGACGCCGTCCGCGCGAATCTCTCCGACCACGGCTTCGTGCACCGCTATCAACCCGACGCCGACGGTGACGTCGACGGGCTGCCCGGCACCGAAGGCGCCTTCCTCGCGTGCTCCTTCTGGCTCGCCGACGCGCAGTGCGGACTCGGTCGCACCGCCGATGCCGAGGCGTTGTTCGAGGGCCTGCTGCACGTGCGAAACGATGTCGGACTGCTCAGCGAGCAATATGACACTCGCACCGGCCGACAGATGGGCAACGTTCCGCAGGCCTTCAGCATGGTCGGCCTGGTCAACTCTGCGCTGCAACTGAGCGCCGGCCACACCCACTGCCCACCCGCGTTGGTCGAACACAACCGATAATTTGCAAGTAAAGCAACTGTTGGGGTGGGAAGGAGTCATGGATGCATTCATCAGGCCTTGTCAACTTGTTTGAGGTGCAATTTGAGGTGCAATGGGAATAGCGCGCTGGGAGGTTCGGGTGCAGTCGAGGTGGAGGTTCAGGCGGCTTCCGACGACCTGGTGATGTCGTTCCAGGTGGCGAAGCGTCGGCCATCTCGGTGCGATAGTCGTCGGCGGTGAGCCGATGGCGGCGGGCCCGGAAATGCGGGCAGATCACGCTGAACACCGCCAGGAACCGTTGGGCTGCGCCGGGGGTGCGGAAGCGTTTCATGGCGCGTTTGCGGTGCCGGGTCGGCTGGTGCGAGTTCTCCGCCCGGTTGTTCAGGTATTGCGATTGCCGGTGCTCGACCGACGCCATCACCGCCCCGATGCGCCACCCGATCGTTTCGGAGCTTGTCGGTGACCGGCACCCGAGGAGACGCGCACTGTTTGGTGAGGAGTTTGCGGAAGAACCGCTTGGCGGCCTTGGCGTCCCGACGAGGTCAGACCAGGATGTCCGAGGACGTTGCCGTCCTGGTCGACGGGCCGCCGCAGATACTGCCGACGGCCGTTGATCGTCAAGAAACACCTCGCCGAGATGCCACGTGTCGCCGGCTCGGGGTTGGCGCCGGCGCAGCCGGCAGGCGTATCCGGCCCGAACTTGGCACACCACTTTTCGGATCGTCTCGTAGGAGACGATCACGCCGCGCACCAGCATGAGCTCCTCGACCGCACGGAAGCTCAGCGGGAAGCGGTGATACAGCCACCCGCAGTGCGCGATGATCTCCGCCGGATACCGGTGACCCTCCTACGACACCTCGCCCACGATGGTCCCTCCGGTTGCGAATCGACTCCGAGTTCATCCGCTTCGGCCGCGCCGCTCACCAACTTGACAGTGCCGTTGACGATGTAGGAACCACGAAGCATTGAGTTGATCAACAGGGCGTCGAAAGGTAGCCCGGAGACTAGTCCGTCGCATTCCCCCGCGACGGACCTTTGTCCCACCGTGGTACCTCATGTCACGGCTACTGTTATGCCCATGAGCGCAGCAATCCTGCGGTCGGCTGTAGTACGACTCGCCGGCTCGGTGATTGCCGGAGCGGTGATCGGTGCGGTCGCCGGTGTGCTGACCGACGCCGAGCTGGGCGTTCTTGCCGGAATCACCGCAACGGGAGCGATCTTCGCCGCTTCCGGCTGGATCCTGTTGTGGCCCATGGATGCCGACGAAACCCACGACAATGCGCACCGAGAGACGTTCCGACCGGCTATGGAGGAACTCGTGGTCGTCGCGGCCGCGCTCGGCGCGCTGGTGAGCATCGTTGTGCTGCTCGTTCGCAGTCATGCTCATGCCGACCCCGCCGCGGCCGCGACCGCGCTCGCGGGGGTCTTCATGGCCTGGGCAGGTTTGCACCTGATGTACGCCGCCCGCTACGCCTACCTCTACTACACGCCATCGGCAGGTGGAATCGACTTCAATGATCCCGACTACCGGCCTGCATTTCGCGACTTCTTCTATTTCAGCTACAACCTCGGCATGACCTATCAGGTCTCCGACACCGGCGTGTCGGACCCGACCATTCGTGCGGTTGCGCTTCGGCACTGTCTTCTGTCGTACCTCTTCGGCACCGTCATCCTGGCGACGGCAATCAATCTCGTCCTTGGAATGGTCACCGGTTGAGTTCGACCATGTCGCGGGACATGTCCCGTCACCCGCAATCGTTCCGATCCTGAGACACGTTGAGAACGCGGTGTCTCACACTGGCTGACATCTCCAAAGGTGCTGACTGCCAATTAAATTGAGACTCGACAACTTCTAAGGTGGGGCGCACCTGCGGCGAGTTATCGGTAGCCAGTAATACACACTCGCTCAATGCTTTTCATGCCATCGACTCTGACCCTTCTGACAGGGTGTCGAATCTCAGGGCATCTGGCGACTGACGACGCCCTCGGGTGCATGACTGGCTCACCACATGTGGGTGCGGGGTACGTTCAGAGCGCCTGAGCTGTGTCGATGAACCACAGCTATGCCATGATCGTGCGCGCACTCGCGGCGGATAACGCCGAACTCGACAAACGTGATCAGGTGACCTCGGCTTCTCCGCCAACCGGCGCCTGCTACGCGTCCAACAACTCGGTCACGACCCGATCACCGGAACCGACGCCCTGGCCGCGATCACCGGCACCGTCACCACCGCCACCGGCGCCCGCATCCCCGGGCTGCGGCTCGCCGACCAGCGCACCCACTCACTGCTATCGGCACTGCTGGTGTTCCGCTGCCAACCCAACGGCTTCACCAACAAAGACCTGCGCACATACACCACCGAGCTGCGCGGACTCGATCCCGCCACTGTCACCGCGGGGCAGATGACCTACGACCTGCGCCGCCTGAAAACCCGGGCACTGATCACCCGGCTCGAGGGCACCCACCGCTACCAGGTCAGCGATCACGGCCTGGACACCGCGAAGTTCCTCACCTGCGTCCAGGACCGCGTATTGCGCTGCGGCCTGGCCGAACTCGCCACCACCACACCCACCCCGGGCCGTCTGCGATCCGCCGCCACCGCATACCGCACCGCGGTCGAAAACCTCACCACGGCAGCATAATTCGGGCGACGAAACATCAACCGCCACAACCCCAATCGAACACAAGCGAACTCAACCCACACACCACAGACTTGACTCAAAAATCCGGCTTCGCCGGACTTAGCCCTCTAGCGACGGTAACGTCCGACTACCAGGGCCAGGCCATAGCGCCGGCACCACCGACAAGGACCAGCAAGTGAGCCACAACGACACCGACCAGACAGCCGAGGAAGGCGGGGGGGAAACCACCTCGGCTTTCCGCGCCAACCTGCTCGGCGAGCTGGACGCTTCGGCCGCGGCCGCCGCCGAGTCGGGGAGCTGGGGAGTCGAGGGGTTGGCGAGCGGCTCGGCGCTGCTTGTCGTGAAGCGCGGCCCCAACGCCGGATCGCGGTTCGCGCTGGATCAGCCCGCCACATTTGCTGGTCGGCACCCCGACAGCGACATTTTCCTCGACGACATCACCGTCAGCCGTCGGCACGCCGAGTTCCGAAGGGAAAGCGGCGACATCCGGGTCGTCGACATCGGCAGCCTCAACGGCACCTATGTCAACCGTCAACCCGTGGAGTCGGCGGTGCTGGCCAGCGGCGACGAGATCCAAATCGGCAAGTTCCGCCTGGTGTTCCTAACCAGGCCACAACAGATTGACACCGAACCTGAGGCCAGGTGATGCATCACGTGACGCACCGCCTCGCATCGCCGCGGGCCGGACACGGCGCGGTCATCAGCCTAATCGCCGGCGGCGGACTCAGTGGCCAGCCTGGCGCGAGGACGAGCCCGGCACCGCCGCAACGGATTCCGGTAGCCTCAGCATCGGAACGCGGCATTGCCGCCCATACACCCGGTCAGCCTCTTCGGCGAGTCGGTGTCCGCGAGGGTCAGCGGCAGCACCGTTGGGCCGACCGCGAACGAGATCAAGGCCGCGGCCCGGCGCCGGGCCATGGGTTGTCCGGCTCGAAGTAGGTGCCCGTCACCGCGGTTTGGTTGCCGCGGGCATCGGTGCTGCGGTACATGATTGGGGTGCCCGTCGCGACGAACGCGCCGAGCTGGCCGGACGGCTCGAGCACCAGCCGCGAGGGCTCGGTGCGGATCAGGTCCCCGGGCTGCCCGGGCGGCAGGCGGAAGTCTTACGATCCAAGGATGCGGGGACGTGACATCAAGGCGGTAGGGCAGTTGGCCGGCGAAGCATCGCACGTGGTGACGACGCTGGTGCGTGACATGCATGCCGGCATCGCCGGGCGTGTGTTCGGGGCCATCGGCGTGTCGTCGAAGCCGACACAGGTCATCCACGACGGCATCGCTGGGACTGTGTATTGCGCGGTGGATCACGGGCTACGTGGGGCAACCCAGGCCGGTGGTGTGCTGGCGTCGCAGGTGTGGGGCCGCGACGATGACGAGGGACTGGACTCGCGCGCCCGGGTTGGCGCGGCCCTGGCCGCGGTCAACGGCATCTACGGGCATCGGTTGGCGTCGCACCGAAACGGGTTGGCGCTGACGATGCAGATTCGACAGCACGGCAGCGTGGTGCCGCTGTGCGAAGGGTCGGTCTCGGCGGCGTTTCCAGAGGCCACCGGTCGCGTCGTCGTGTTCGTGCACGGCTGGTGCGCGACCGAACGATTATGGTGGTGGCCGCCGTGCGAAGACGACGCGCGCTGCTATGGACAGCGGCTGGCCGAGGATCTGGGATTCACGCCGATCTATCTGCGCTACAACACCGGTCTGCATATTTCGCAGAACGGGCAGCTGCTGGCCGGCATGCTGGAGCGGTTGCAGCTGGTGTGGCCGGTGCCCATCGACGAGCTTGTTGTGGTGGGCCACTCGATGGGCGGCCTGGTCGCGCGCAGTGCTGGCTATTACGGCATGCAGCAGCATCACCGGTGGACTGCCGCCGTGCGCCACGTCGTGTGCCTGGGCTCGCCTCACCTTGGCGCCGATTTGGAGAAAGGGGTCAATGTCGCGGCGTGGGCGCTGGCGCGGCTGCCCGAAACCCGCGCTGTGGCTGGCTTTTTGAACAGACGCAGTCCGGGCGTCAAGGATCTGCGATTCGGCGCCCTCATCGAGGAGGATTGGCGTGACGGTGATCCTGACGAATTCCTCCGTGACCGCTGCCATGAGGTGCCGTTTTTGCCAAGCGCCGGTTATCATTTCGTCGCCGCCACCGTCGCATCGCCCGTGCTGGGCCGGCTCGTCGGCGACTGCCTGGTGCGTTCATACAGTGCGACCGGCACGGGCAGGTTCCGGCATATTCCGTTCGACGCCGACCATGGGCTGAAACTGACCGGACTGCACCACATGGACCTGCTCAACCACCCGCAGATCTACGCGAAGTTGCGGGAATGGGTCGCCACCACGCCACAGCAGATCGCCGCCGCACGGTAACGCGGCTACTCGCGTGGGCGGTTGATCCTGGGGTTGGGCCTCGGCAGTGAGAGTGGTCGTGAGTTCTCGGCGTTCGGCGAGTCCGTCGATGCCCGCCAGCGTGCCCGTGTGTTGGATGAGGGTGCGGCGGTGTTGACCGAGCTGTGGGCGGGCGCGACGGTCAACCATCGTGGAGCGATCGTCGTCGACAACGTGCGCGCGACTCCCGCTCCGGTCCAACAGCCCCGCATTCCCATCTGGTTTGGCACCGACGCGACAGCGGAACGCCGATCACCAGGGCGGCACGCTACGACGGGATATTTCCCCTGGGCGCCGACCTCGACATCGACGCGGAGGCGATCAAGCGCATCGGCAACACGGTCGCCGCCATGCGGGGCGGCCTGCACGGGTTCGACATCGCGGTGGTCGCGCGTCGCGGGACCGACCTTGACGGGTTGCGCGATGCGGGTGCGACGTGGGCGATGCATTCCTTTTGGCCGGGTCACCGACCCGACCAAGTCCTTCGGTTCGTCGAACGCGGAAAGCCGTGCTGATCCGGTTGCAGCACTGAATATTCGAGTAACTGTCTATCTGGCTTCGTGCATCGGTCTGGCTCCGCAGGCCGGGACGGACCGGCGAAAACCACAAGAGGAAGTTCTATGACGTTTGCTAACGGCGGGTTGTCGGAATTGCTGCGCTCCGCCATGGACAACGCAAAGGACGGCTCGATCTAAAGCGGTTGCAAGGCAGCGCCATCCGGCCCTAAAACGTCACAGTGACGTAACGGGTGCTGAATGGCTCGATAGGGCGGCGCGGGACCGCGGAACATATCGGGCGGACAAACGACGAGCGCGAGGGAGCGGCGGCGAACATGGGCGGGTTGAATTCGTTCTGGCGGCGAGATGCGAGTTGCATTACATGCAACTCGCATCAGTTTTGCACGCTGATAACCTACCTTCATCTAGCCGCCACTTGCCCTTGTCCCCAACAGGATTCAGCGTCCGATAACGCCACTACGCCATTTCGACTGGCGAGGTTGCGAGCATGTCCCGAGTCGCGTGCAACTTGGGTGACGATCCACGGTGAACTCTAGGCGGCGGCACCGACAGGTTCGACATGGGCGCCGGTTTCGGGAAGGGCGTGTCGGCGCAGGGTCTTCACGAGCTGGGGCATTTGCTTGTGGCCCTTGATGCGGCGAAAGGATCGTTCGGCGTTGAGCATGCCGGGTCCAGCGCAGCACCATTTGTCCGTCGCGCCAGCGGGAGACGTTGCGGTTGGTGGCCCGTGCGATGGAGATCATCGACTCAACCGGGTTGGACGTGGTCAACGTCTTGGCCAGGCGGCCGTGGATGCCGAGCCGGGCGACGGTGAACATCTCCTCGAGCCCTTCGCGCAGCGAGGCGGCCGCACCAGGATGGCTCTTATCCAGTTGTGCGGCGAGATGTTTGGCGTTGCACAGCCCCTGCTCGGGATCGGGATGACAGCAGCCTTGACCAGCTTGGCATCCACCCACACCTTCTCCTTGTCAGGCAGATGGTCGGCGACATTATCCGGCGCTTGTGCAGGGTGCAGCGCTGGATCAGGGCCTTGTCGCCGAACACCTCGCGCACCGCGGCCGGCAGCGCCTTGGCGCCGTCGCAGACCACCAGCAGCCCGTCATCGTAGGCCGGGCGGCGCGAGACGAGGTCGGCCAGCAGGGCGCGCACCACGGTCTTGCTCTCTGTGGAGCCGTCCCACAGCCCGACCGGCTTCTTGGTGCCGTCGCGGCAACCGAGCGTGCGCGCTTCGTGATAGCCGCGGCGCCCGAACCCGCCGCGGCCGCAGACGGCGCCGGCGCGATTAGCGGTGCCCGCGCAGTCAACCACCCCCCCGGGCCGACCGACGGCCGGCCTATTTAGGGGCGATGCTCGCCGAACACAAGTCGTCTGTTGACCAGTCCGCCGGCAGCTTGGCGGCAGCAGATGTCTGCGAGGGCCTGCTGAGTCGACAAGTAGCGTGCCGAACATGAGCCCCTCGTTATTTACTGCTCCACCACATGTCTCGCGGTTGAGACGAACGAAGATCCAGCTGGCGGTGACCATTCTGGCGCCAGAGGCACCGCCCTGCTAGCGCACTCGGATTCGACGTGTCAACTCAGTTCGGCGCTGACATAGTCCAGCGAGCCGCGGAAAAGCTTCGCAAGCTCGTTGTCAGGCAGCTCAAAACCGTTGGCGGCGTGCAGTTCTTCGGGGCGGTGAGTGGTGACACGCCAACCTGAGGACGACAGATACGCCGTTGCTTGGCGCCGTGGACCGTCCCAGACCAGGTCGCCGACGTCAATGTCGAGGCCATGTTTGCGCCAGCGACCGCGCCACGCGCGCGCCCGCTCGTCGGTGAACGGGCGCATGTCGGAGATGTTCTCGGTGGCCAACCGACTGCCCGGCGCGCTGAGCGCAGTGATGTTGTCCAGCAGCCGGTCCTGTGCTTCTGGAGGCAGGTACACGAGCAGCCCTTCGGCGATCCAGGCCGTCGGCGCGGTCGGGTCAAACGAATTGGCCCGCAGCGCCCCCGGCCAGTCGGTGCGCAGATCGATACCAATCGCACGACGATTCGCCGTCGGCTGCGCTCCGATGCGCAGCATCGTGGCCGTCTTAACGGCCATGACTTCGGGTTGGTCGACTTCGAACACCACCATCATCGGCGGCCAGCCCAGTCGGTAGGCGCGGGCGTCAAGACCGGCGGCGAGGATCACCGCCTGCCGCAGGCCGGCCGGCAGCAGGCGATCGAGAAGAGCTCGCGGCCAAACACCTTGCCCCGGACGTGAACCCGGGCCGGATGGCGTTGTCCGACCTGACCTCCTCGTGGGTGATCGGCCGGTGTTGCGAGCTGGCCGCGCGCGGCTACTCCCGCGACGGCAAGAAGGGCCTGCCCCAGAGCCAGGTGCTGACCGCAGTTGGGGCAGATGAAATCACGCATCG
The DNA here is from genome assembly GCA_963801365.1 of uncultured Actinomycetota bacterium. Taxonomy (GTDB): domain Bacteria; phylum Actinomycetota; class Actinomycetes; order Mycobacteriales; family Mycobacteriaceae; genus Mycobacterium. Next base: position 286,580 of record CAWDEZ010000006.1, read on the forward strand.
ACGACCTTCTTTTCGGGCGGGCGCGATATACACCGCGGGATCAAGCACGTTTCGCCGGCGACCAGCACCCGTTCGATGGACAGCACCAGCGTAAAGCCATCGTCGTCAGGCCATGGCACACGACGATGGCTTTACGACTCCGCGGACCCGTTATACGCGGTTACGCGGTTGGACCAAACGCAGGACCCAGAGCAGGATCACTGCTCCCAGGATCGCGGTGAACAACGTGAACCACCAACCGCCGCTGGCGGTATTGACGAAGAAGCTGAGCAGAAAACCACCGATCAGGGCGCCGACGACACCGACCACGATGTCGACCAGGATGCCCAATTTGGTTTTCATGATCATGCCGGCGATGCAGCCCGCTATCGCGCCAATAACGATGTAGCCGATCCAACCGACGCTCGTCAACGTTGTTGACCGAGCAAGAAATTCTGTAGCTGCCGTAACGTCCATCGCGGACTCCTCACCGTCGCACGCTGAAGCCCGGCGTAGTCGCCGAACCCTCTGCGCCGGATACCCACCAGCGCAGCGATCAACCTCCCGCCGGCGAATCAACCAGTTCGCCCCGGTGGGGCAGCCGATCGCCGGTCCGCGGGCGTTACGGGGCCGAGACGTTGCCCCTCGACCGCGTGCCGCACTGCGCCAATAACATTTGGGCGTGCGGCGGGGCCACCTTCAGACCGCGGATCGGAGAGGATCGTGGCGCGGTTTCTTTCGGCAATCCGGCCTTGCGCGATTACGGCGATGATCATGAAAACCCTTGCGGCTTCAAGGGTTTCAGAAAAGGCTTCGCGATCGCGCCGCCTTTGCATCATCACCGCAGGCCAGAGGGCATGACGTTCGGCGCTTGGGGGGATCCAGCAACGACCAACGTCGTGATCTCGCCGTTGATCGGGTGGTGACCGGGCCTCGGATCGCCTGACGAGACCAGCCCTCCTCCACGCCAACAGATTCAGAGACCAGCTCGGGCCCCGCCCGTTGCTGTGGGAGCAGTACGCCGCGAGCCAGCGCTCGGTCAGCCCGATCCGACACGTCGCTAGAACCGATCCCGGCGGGCGTCCCGCGAACGTCCCGTCCACACCGGCAGCGGTCCCATCGCCGTCGGTGACGGCGGGCGTTGCGGAGGTCAAGACTCGTCGTCGTCGTCGATGAACTCGGTCGGGTCGTAAGGGGTCATCGTCAGCGTCATCGAAGCCGTCCTCCCCGACGTCGAGCGCCTCCGAGCGCTGCTCCAGCTCCTCGAGCTTCTCGACGATCGCCGCCCACATCGACTGCGGGACAACAGAACGCACGGCCTCGCTGATCTGGCCCAGCTGGACCTTCAGCTCCAGGATGTCGGTGTCCCGCTCACGCCCGTCGAGGACGGACTGAAGCTTCTCGGCGGCTCGCAGGCCGGTTTCGACACTGACTTCTGTGCCGTCGTCCGCCAGGGTGCGGAACGATTTGTTCATCACGACCGCGTAGAACGCCATCGGGGTGAGCGCGGTGGCCACCCCCTCGACGAAATTGACCTGGTTCTCGCGAGCCCGCCGCTCCAGGATCTCCCGGTACGTGGCGTGAGCGGCCTGCTGCACGGGGAAATGCTTCGTGGTGTGGGTTCTGACCGAATCGACGGTCACCTGATCGCGCTTGTCGAGGAGTACAGCCGCAACCTGATCTTCGCCGAAGGGCACCGGATGCAGCAGCTCTTCAACGCGGTGGTGGACCGAACCCGATCCCGGCTCGATGTGCCCAGGATCCGCACCATCTTCGGCACCGCGCAGCGTCCCCGCCGCACCCGTAAGCAGTCCTCGACGATCGAGGCCGCGATCGAGACACCTACGTTTGACCTGACCGTGTTCAAGCTGCACTTCGGGCGGCTGACCGGCAAGGGCTACACCAAAGGCGAACGCGTGCTTCGGTTCGAGGCGGTCGTACACAACACCGCCGAACTAGCTGCGGGCGGATGATCGAGAAGTTTCCCGAGATCGTCACCCAACTGGCCGGCATCGCCCAACGATTCGCCACCGCCCTCGACTGCGTGGACACCGGATTCCTCGGCGACGGCATCCTCGATGAGCTGCCCGCCGGGCCGACACTGGGTGCCACTCAGGTCGGCGGGGTCGACCTCAGCAAACCCCGCATGCGCGACGCGCTGCGCGCCGCCCTGGCGCTGGCCCCGGCCCCGAACGGGTTCACCGTCGCCGAGTTCGCCGCCAAGGCGCACGTTCTCACGGGGCACGACCACACCGGCTACAGCCTCCGCCAGGGCGGCTACGACCTGCGCAAACTGCGCGGCCAACAGCTCCTCGACAAGCCCGGTCGAACCCGCCGCTACCACGTCCCGCCGCTGGCCGCGCGCACCATCGCCGCGCTGCTCACCCTGCGCGATCAGGTCATCGCCCCGATCCTGGCCGCGGTGCGCAGCCCGCGGATGGGACGCAAACCCGCACTGGACCCGCGTCGACCGTGACTACGAACGAATCCGCATCGATATGCAAACGCTGTTCACCGATCTCGCCATCGAAACCCCCCTGGCCGCTTGAGGATTCGGCACAAGCCAGCCACTCCACATCACCAACAAATTGTCGGAAGTTGATCCTCAAGCGGCTAGGGGTCAGGTCGGAGGACACCGAGACGTCCACGATCGCCATGCCCACCCCTCTTTACCCGTTAGTACTGCAGCAGTAGATCGGGATTGGGCTGTTGTGGCGTGTCTGCGCTGTTCAGGGCGGTGACCGCGGCATCGTTCGGAGTTTGTGAACACATCTGAATACGCCGCGGTCGCCGCGGCTCATAGCGTAGACCCGGATCGGTGGCGCACGGAGTTCTCGGCGGTCCTGGATCGCATCGCGCCACGATTTCGTCGCTACGAACCACTTCGGCATGCCGGCGAACTGATGGCCGGGATGGTCTGTGGCCTGGACCGCAAGAATTGCTGGACCATCGCCGAGCACCGCGGCGCGGCCACCCCGGACGGACTGCCGCATCTGCTGTCGCGGGCCAGCTGGGACGCCGATGCGGTCCGCGACGATCTGCGTGACTATGTCGTCGACGCGTTCGGCGACCCAGGCGCGATCCTGGTGGTTGATGAGACCGGCGACGTGAAAAAAGGCATCCACAGCGTCGGGGTGCAACGCCAGTACAGCGGCACGGCCGGGCGCATCGAGAACTCCCAAGTCGCGGTGTATCTGACCTACGCCGCACCCCGCGGACACGCCCTGATCGATCGTGCCCTCTACCTTCCACGCAGCTGGGCCGACGATCGCGACCGCTGCGCTGAGGCTGGAATCCCCAACGGCCAGCGGGGTTTCGCCACCAAACCTGCCTTGGCTGTCACGCTGATCGACCGTGCTGTGGCCGCGAAAGTTCCCGCGGCGTGGGTGGCCGGCGACGAAGTCTATGGCGCGGACCCCCGATTGCGGGCGGCCCTTCGTGGTCACGGTCTGGGCTACGTGCTGGCGGTGGCGGCCAACCGACGCGTGCCCACCGATGCCGGTCTGATCCGCGTCGATGCGCTGCCCGCGCTGATCCCGGCACACGCCTGGCAGAAACACTCCGCCGGTGCTGGAGCCCACGGCCCACGCCGGTACTCCTGGGCGTGGTTTCGCCTGCTGGCCGAAGACGACACCGACACCGGTGTGCATCATTTGCTGATCCGCCGCAACGATGCCACCGGGGAACCGGCCTACCTGCGCTGCTACAGCCCGCGCCCGGTGCCGCTACGCACCCTGGTGGCCGTGGCGGGTCAGCGCTGGCGCATCGAGGAGTCCTTCCAAGCCGCCAAAGGCCTGACCGGACTGGATCAGCACCAAGTTCGGCGCTGGCGTTCCTGGTATCGCTGGACCACCTTGGCCATGCTCGCTCATGCCTTCCTGGCCGTGGCCACCGCGATCGAACGCGACACCGCACCGACACCGACGGGTCTGATCGCGTTGACCGTCAACGAGTTTCGCCGCCTCTTCGACGCCCTGCTGCTGGCCACCAACCACACCGTCGCGACCCTGCTGGCCTGGTCACGATGGCGACGACGACACCAATACCGAGCCCGCCTATCCCACTACCGACGCCGCGAAAACCAATGATCCCGATCTACTGCTGTAGTATTAGCCGAACCCGGTAACCGCCGCAGGGCACCCCCGTGAGTCGGCGCTACATCACGGCGCGATCGCGCAGCAGGGACCGCAGTTCCCAGGCGTTGCGGACTGCGTTGCCGGCGCCGTCGTTGTTGAAGTAGGCGAGCATGTCGTGGCCCTGTTGATCCCATTCCTGCACTCGGTCGGCCCACCATCGCAGGTTGTCGGAACTGTAGGAACCGCCGTAGAGGGTCGAAGGGTCGGGCCCGTGCAGCCGTAGGTAGACCAGGCCGGCGGTGGCCTTCAGCACACAGGGCAGGTTCGCCCCGCTCATGACGACGTAGGTGGCGCTGTGGCGTTCCAACAGTGCATACACAGCCGGGTGGTCCCATGAGGGGTGTCGTAGTTCGACCGCCACCGTCATCCACGGTGGTACGCACTGCAGGAAGTAGTCGAGCCGGGCATCGTCGCGCTCCTGCGCGGGGTGCAGCTGCACCAGCAGGGCGCCGCGCCGTCCATCGAGCTCGTGCCAGCACCTCGATATGCGTTCGATCCATTCTTCGGGTAAGCCCAGCCGACGGGCGTGCGTGAGGCCGCGCGGGGCTTTCACCGACATGACGAAATTCGTGGGCAGCCGGTCCCGCCAGGCCGCGAACGTCGTATCTCGGGGCCACCGGTAGAAGCTGGCGTTGAGTTCGACGGTGTCGAACTCCGCGGCGTAGCGGGCCAGCCGGTCGGCCGCGGGCAGGCCCGGCTCGTAGAGCACTCCGCTCCAATGGTCATAGGACCATCCCGATGTGCCGATGTACACCACCACGCTCACCGCTATACCCGTGCGCCGCCCAGTCCATCCTCGCTAAACTCTGGGGAGCCGTCGGAGCTGACGATCTGCAAGCCGGAATGTCCACCAGCTGCCGTTTACCGCTGCGCGGGCCGGGGCATCGGCTAGTAAGGCGACAGGAAGCAAAGATCATGTCGGTGAGCGCATTTCAGGGCTTACCATTGGCCGATCGGGATCGGGAGTGGGACGGTGATGCCACTGAGAAGCGGGTTCGTCGGTGGGCGGACCGCGCAGGAGGAACCGAACGCGCGGTCCGCAAGGCGCACATCTCATACGACAAGGACAATGAAGACAATTTCGGCGCCTACAAGCTGTTCTCGCCGACGTTGTCAACTGGAAGCTCCGGGTGATGCCTCGTGCGTCCAAGCATTGTGTCGGCTGATCAGTTATCGCGCACGTACCTGTGAGAGCGGAGGCGTGCCACCGCGATACCTTCCGGTTGACCCAGGAACAGCCTCTCAGCGTTCGGCCAAGTAAGCAGCTCGGCCACTAGTAGCAGGATCTGTCTCATCTCTTCGGAGGACTCCACAAGAACTGCGGCAGCTCGGCTTCGGCAACGCGGTTCCCAATGCGGTTCCCAATGTGGTTCTCAATGCTCACTCCAGCGGGACGTCGGCGCTGAGCCGGCCGAGCAGATCGGTCCCGGCGACCCGGTAGCGTCGCAGCGGCTCGTTGATCATCGTGGCGGCCGAGGGCAACTCACCGGTGTAGAGGTCGCCGGGGTCGGCGATGCCGTACGCCACCACGGCCGTCGGCGCGACGCCGTTGTCCCACATCAGCCGGTGAAGTCGGTGATGTGCACAATCGTGATGCCGGTACTTCGCCGTCGCGCGGTTCGGTACGGCCATGACCCCCTACGAGGTGTTCTTCTTCTCCTCCGGCGTCGTCGAAGAGGGTTGGCGGACAAAGGATCTGGCCCAATCCAGGCTGGAACGTCATGGTCGGATTCCCGCTGGGCGGCCTGTTGTCGCTGTCCATCGCAGGGTGTGCGGCGGTGGTGCTGGCACCCGCGGCCATTGACGCCACGTCGCCGTCGCACAGGGTTCTGCCGGTCGCGGTCGCCGGCGGGAAGCTGGCGTTGGCCTTCGCAATCGTCGGCATCGTCGCCGCCACGTCCGGCGCGGCCCTGGAGATCACGCTGTCCGCCGGCTACACGATCGCGCAGTTCCTCGGCTGGCCGTGGGGCAAGTTCCGGCGGCCTACCGAAGCCACCCGGTTCCATGTGGTGATGATCGTGGCGCTGGTCATCGGTTGTGCGGTACTGCTGACCGGAGTGAACCCGATGCAGGTGACGGAGTATTCGGTCGTGTTCTCCGCGGTCGCGCTGCCACTGAATTACTTGTCGATCCTGTTGGTGGCCAACGACCCCGAGTACAGGCGAGCACGTCACGGCTCGGTCACAAACGCGTTCGCGAGAGTCTATCTGGTCGTGATACTGGCGGCATCGCTCGCGGCGATCCCGCTGATGATCGTGATTGGGCCCGGGCAGTGAGCGCCTCCGCCGAACTGCCGGCCAGGCAGTGGCTGGGCCGGGTGATCGACGCGCGGCTGCAGTTGCTGGACCGGCAGATCCACGACGAGCGCGGAACGCCGATGGGAACCGTCGACGACGTCGAACTCGACGGGCTGGCGCTCAGCGAGGACATCCCGCACGTCACGGGGCCCGTCGTCGCGGCGCTGGTGTCCAGCCACGTGCTGGCCACCGGATCTTCGGCGGCCGCCGCCCGGCGTCCCGGACGCAGTTCATCGACTGGGAACTGGTCGGCCGGCTCGGCACGGCCATCACGCTGCGGGGGAGCGGCCACCGGCTCGACTCGCTGTGGCTGGAGCGATGGCTGCGCACCCAGGTGATCTGCCGCATTCCCGGAGGCCGGCATGCTCCTAAGCTTAGGGTCGGCCGATGTGCTGGCCGCGTGCCCGGCGTGCATCACGCGCCGCTGCACGGCGTTCTCGCAAAGGGAGATGGCGGTGGACCGTTCGAGGCGCGTACCACCACAGCACGGGCACCCGATCCTTCACCTACCCAGCCGCTGGCCTGGCACAGACCGTGGCTTCAATTGTGGCGCAACACGATCGAACACCCGCCACCACTGCGCGCCACACCCTGACCACCCCGCCTAAAGGCCCGACCGGAGCACACAGGAAAAGGCTGGGTAGACCAGCCGATACCTCACGCCCACACCCCGATAATCAAGATCAACCAGCCGACCCCGACCCCACTCAGCCTAGCCCGTCGGTGGATCGCGGTTTAGGGCCCGCGGGTACGGGTATTGCGGTGTCGAGGTGCACGAAGCCCAGTGCCCGTTCGAACTCCCAGAATCAACGGAGGTTTGATTTGCCGTGACCGAAACATTTGTTCAATCCACCGACGACGTCGTGAAGTTCCTCAAAGGACAGCACAACCTGATCAAGGACATGTTCGATGAGGTGCTCCATGCGTCCGACCCAAGAGCGCGCGAGAAGGCGTTCATCGACCTGCGCCAGTTGCTGGCCGTGCATGAGACCGCCGAAGAGATGGTGGTCCATCCACGGGCCCGCCGCGAAATCAAGGACGGCGACTCGGTCGTCGACGCCCGACTGGAAGAGGAACACGAGGCCAAGGAGCAGCTGTCAAAGATCGAGGACATGGACATCGGCTCCCAAGAGTTCATCGATGCGCTGACAAAGTTCCGCGACGCGGTCGTGGACCACGCTGAGCAGGAGGAAACCAAAGAGTTCAACAAGCTGCAGCGCAAGCTCGACGCCGATGACCTCAAGCGGATGGCAGGAGCGGTGCGAGCAGCCGAGGCCATCGCGCCGACGCGTCCGCACCCCGGTGTGGAATCGGCCAAAGCTAATTTCGCCGCCGGACCGTTCGCATCGATGCTCGACCGCGCCCGAGACATGATCAAGCAAGCGATCAGCTGAGATAGATCGGGGATTTCTTCAATCAAGCACAGCCGCGGCCGCACCGTGGAGCACGCGACACTTGGCGCCGATGGGCGGCGCGTACACCACGGCGCCGCATTGACTCGTCCAACGGGTGTGCCCTACGCGGCATGGGACTAGGGCGTGTCTCCTAATTCCGGGTTGCGGTGCGAGCCCGCATGATCGAGGAGGCGAGTAGGACGCCGCCAAGGAAGGTCAGCGCGTACTTGTCGTAGCGGGCGGCCACACCGCGCCATTGCTTGAGCCGGTTGAAGCCGCGTTCAACGGTGTTGCGCTGCTTGTAGATTGCGGTGTCGAATGCTGGCGGGCGGCCACCGGATGAGCCCTTGGCCTTACGGCGGGCGATCTGATCGTCGCGCTCAGGAATGGTGTGCTTGATCCCGCGGCGGCGCAGCGCGGCGCGGGTGGACGGATGCGAGTGGGCCTTGTCAGCGATCAGCCGGATCTCGCTGGCACAGTCGGTGGTGTGCTCGGCGCCGACGTAGCCGTCGACCAGCGGCAACAGGACCGGATTGTCACCGGCCTGCCCGGGGGTCAACGACAGCGCGACCGGGCAGGTATCGGTGACTCCGTCTCCTCATCCCAACGGAACTTCCGTTGATACGTCGGCGCACGGTTGCAGCTCTCCCGCTTCAGCCATGCTGAGCAACTCACGGACGGTAATCGTGTAGTTGTCCACATCGACTTTTCGACGAAGACCTTCCAGCTGCTTCTGCATCGACCGTGCGTCAACCATGGGCTGACATTATCGAACGCTGGCCGAGGGATGCATCGTTAGGCAAACAGCGACACGACCTTCCCGGCTGCTTCGCCGGGCCGACCGTACCGGTGCGGGCGGCTCAGGCAGGGTGTTCGCCGTCTGGCGTTCCCAGGGCCGCTGCATACGTGACCTGCGTGGCAGCTGCTTAATGGGGACAGCCAATGCGACGATGACCGGCGTGATCTTGAACTTTGGAAGTCAACCGTCGCTGTGGACATGGTTAGGGCCGGTGCTCGCATCCATCGTGTCTCTCGCGGTCTCATTGGTCGCTCTTGGCGGAGTGCTCTGGAGCGGCTGGAGAACCGATCTGCGGGAGTTCAAAAAGTGGCGTCGGGAAACGATCGTGAAGTTGTCCTCAGACGCACTCGTCGAGGCACGCAATGTCGAAAACAACTACATGATCGCCACGACTGCAGACACCTTGCCCTATACGGAAGAGTTGAAAGCTGCCGCCGCAAGCGCTAGGCAGTTAAATCCGATCTCCGATCAGCTGCGGATCGTAAGTGCCGGAGGGGGCGGACCGCTGCTGGGATCTCCGCGATGCAGCGCCTCCAGGCGTTCGGGTGAGCCGTCATAGCTCGGCTGGGTCAGCGTCCATCCCAGCGTGCCGACTGCGGCCAGCGCGCGCGCCTCGCGGTCGGTGAGCCACTGCCGGATCGCGGCACTGCGGACCAGGGTGACGCTGGCGGCGCGGGCCATCAGGCGCCCACGTGGGCCGCGGGGTGTGGCGCATCCGCCCGGCGCGCTGGTGTCTCGGGCTCTTCGCCTTGTCCAAGCCCGGATTCAATCGCCAGACGTAGTCCATCGTCGCCTTGTTCAGCAGCCGCCACTCGCCCGACAACTTCGTCACTGTCATCGAATTCGGTTGGGGCTCAGCAAGTTCCGCGTCCAGCATGGCCTTGACTCTCTCGGCTTTGTCGGCGGACTCGGTGGCCAGCCGCAGCGCGACCTCCTCGGCCTCGGTCCACTCCAGTGCGCGGCCACACTCCTGGGCGGCGCGCTGCAGCGCCGCCTCGTATTTGGCGTGCAGGCGTTGGCCTGCGGTCGTCGTCATGTGGGTCATTGGGCTCCTGATCGTGCAGATGTGCGGCGACCGTCTGCGTCGTTCACGCGGCGGTTGCCATTACCTGTCGCCAGCGTAAAGCGGCCTGCTTAGACGGGTTCTTTCATGGGTATAACTCCGCTATGCGAGAAAAGAAGTTTGGATTGGGCGCGCTATTTGCGGTAACGGGCGCGGCGGTGGCGATCAGCGCCGCACCGATTGCCGTCGCCGACCCCTGCGATCCCATGGCCTCCGTCTGCGAGGGGCCCAACCTCCAAGGCACCGACACTTCACCGAGTTTCGCGCCTGCAGCACCCGCTCCCGGTGGTGCACCGAGCGAGTCGCATAGCCACGGGGCTGCGTCGCCAGCCCACCAGTCCCACTGATCGCCGCTTCGATGCGATTGGCCAGGGGCTGGCGCGGGGACTCCGCTAATTCAAGATCAGCGGCCCGGCGCTTGAGCTTTGCAATGCATTGCAAAAGTTCGCGGGATGTCCGGGGCCGGGGGTGCTCAAAAGTCGCAATGCATTGCGAAGTTCGCGGCGACGCGGAGGCTGGGGATGCTATGCACGAACAAGGCTTCAGCTATGTCCACATGTCCACATTTTGTCCACATTGCTGGCGCAGGTCATGACGCCACCCACTTACTGCCCGCGGCGACGTAGGCGACCGCCTTCAGACGGAGCATCTGGTTGAGCACATGGCCGATGAGCGACCGGTCGCGGCTGTTCACCTGGCGGCGCGGCTCGCCCTCGGTCATCCCGTCCGCACCGGCCTGCGTCGGCCGCTCGGTGATCCACTGCGCCAGCCGGGTGACCCGCTGGGTTTGACGGTACCTAAGGAGCGAAACCGATGCTCACATGGGAGAAGACAGCCCCGGTCAACCCTCGTGCTCGTCGGCGGTGTGGCCGATCCAGTCCGGCCCGAACTCGAGCTCGGGTACCCGGATGTGTTGTCCTGCCTTGTCGTCGGGGTGCCCCCACGAGGATCTCGGTCAGGTGGCCGTATGCCCTTGTGCAGGCCGCCAGAAGCCCAGAAGCAGCCGCCCTCGACGAGGCGACGGTGACGGAGTTCCTGCGCGAGCGCGTCGCCGGATACAAGGTGCCGCAGACCGTGGAGTTCGTCGACAGCCCGCTGCGCGACGACGCGGGCAAGGTGCGCCGCTCGGCCGTGCGCGCCGAGATCATCGCACGCCTGCAAGGCCCGGGCGAGTCGCTGACGAAACTGTCCAACGCGGCAATCCGCTGCGATCGCGAAGCCAAAGATCAGTGTGGGCACGAGCACCACATGTGGCCGTTTGAATGCGCCTACCCCGCACATCGGCGGATCCGGCCCGGTCCTCGGATACACGTGTTTTTGAGACGAACTTCCGCGAGTCGCAGATGCCGTCTATTTCGAGACAAGGCGGGCAGCCCCTTCGGGCTATTGCCATCATGGCATCGCCTCGGCCCACGCCATGTGCCCTCGAAGCCCAGCTCTGTGGCCATCGCGCGGTAGCGATCCCGGAAGTGCGCGTAAGCCGCGGCATCGCCGTGAGCCCGCGCCAGTACTGCGCGCAGCCGCGCCCTCCTGGGCGAATACGACTCCGGCCTCGAGAGCGCGGGACGCCTGACCGCCGACTCAGATAAGGTTTTCGATCCGGCCGAGTTCATCGCCGAGGACGACGAGCTTTGATACCGTCCGCCGCGCCCAGACGGCGATCGGATTATTCAGTTCGGGAGAGCGCCAACCGATGGGGCTGAATAGTGGAGCCGATGGCAGATCCCGACGCGCGGACGCCGGCCGATCGGATCGACGCGACCCGGCAGGCGGCCCGGAGTCTGATGCTCCTACTCGGGAGGCAGATCACGCGATGTCAAAAAGGAAGGAAGTTTGTGCGTTGACCGCTGCGGATCATGTGTGTGGTGCACACAAGACACGGGTCGTGAGAACGAACGATGTGGCCAAGCTGAAGGGGATTGTCCGGATCTGGAACGGTCAGCCCGATGAGGCTTTCCTCCCAGTGTCCCCGCCGGCCGTTGGAGTCGCGCGGCGAGGCGTTCCAGGTCGTGGGCGTGATGACTTGATAATTGGAGATCTTGCCGTCGCGGATGCAGACCCAATGACCCAGGGTTCCTCGTGCCGCATTGATCGCGCCAAATCCTTGAGCGTCCTCCGGCGCATCAGCGGGCCAGACCATGGCCGGTTCTCGGCTTTCTGCCCGCAGCTCGGCGATGGTCTGCCGCATCAGTTGCACGACAACGACGGGTCGGTGCAGACGGGTGAGTTGGCGGAGCCAGGCATTGGGGCCCTCGGCCCGCATCCAAGATGCGATGAGGGGATCACCGGCGACAAAGAGGTCGACCATCGGCCCGAGTTGGACCACATGATCCGCATAACGGGTAGCTTTCGCGTGGCTGTATTGTCCTCTGGCCTGCCCGTGCTCGGCCGTGGTGATCGAGTCCCACGGGTGGGTGGGTCCATGGTCGCCAAACCAGGAATAGCGCGTGTGTTCCCGCACCTGGTGGTGGTCAAAGGGTTCGATGTGTTCGCCGTTCAAATGTCCGCCCGGCATCAGGAAGCCGTTGCTGTCGGGACGGGGATAGCAGCCACAACTCAACAGGTAGCGGCTGCCCAGGCCCAGGTGCTGTAGGCCGATGGAGCGCCCGAAGCCGGCGTAAAGCCCAGCGCCGGTGTCTGGATGCTCTTCTAGCCAGCCGAGAAGCTCTTCGGCGGTGTGAAGTCCCAGCCACTGGTCACTGCTACAGCCCAACACCTCTGCCTCATACCAGGATTGGTATTCGTCGATCGCGGCCTCACACTTGGCCAGTTTCTCGGCTGTCACCTCGCAGGTGACTCCTCCGGGTGCCATGTAGGTGGCATGGGGCCACTGCCCCGCGAAGGCGGTGATCACGCCGAGCATGCCTTTCGAGCGCAACACCGCCTGGCGAGCAAAGTAACCTTTGATCGGGGGCTCAAAGGCCGTCACTATCTTGTCGTAGAGCGGGTGAGAGCGATAGGCGGCATGGCAGAAGTCGGGGCAGAACATCACAAAGGTTTGCCGGGCGTCATTCATCACGGCTTCGGCCATCAGGCAGAGATTGCGCACGCGTACGCCATTGGGAGCCGGCCGGATATCATAGGCGTCTTCCAGTGCCCTCACTCCGGCGTAGAGTTGGGCGGTGCTACAGATTCCGCAAATGCGCGGAACGATGACCAAGACATCAGATGGCGCGCGGCCGACCAGAACTTGCTCGTAGCCTCGGTACATGGTGCCCACGCACCAACTGTCTCGGACGATATTGTCCTCGACATCAAGTTGAACCTCGAGATCTCCTTCAACTCGATTCAGGTCGATCGTGATTCGCTCACGCATTTTCTGGCCCCCGTCCACTTGAGCAACTCGCGGCTCAGCGGGAACCTCTGGCCGATGCAGCCGTAACACGAATGGCCGACCCATTGTGCGGTGCCGCACTTCGGCCGGTCAGCGCCGGACAGGCAGGGTCGAACGAACGCCGGCCGCCCAAAATGGTCTAACTGCGCCGGATCCGGATCGCCTGCCAGTAGCCAGCGCATGGCCAGCACCATGGTGTCGGTGTCGGCCGCACACCCCGCGACGTTCACCACCGGAAAGCCTTGCCGAGATCGCCAATCCTTGCCGAGCAGACCGCCAGGCTTGCCATCCTCATACTGCAACCCCACCGCTGCGGTGGGGTTGGGTGGTGCCGCCGGGATGCCGCCATAACTGGCGCAGGTCCCCAGCGCAAGCACATAGTCGGCTACCGCGCAAAGCTCATACACCAAGTCTCGCTTCGGTTGGCCGTCAAAGGTGTCGAAGAGACCCGTGCCATCTGGCCCCATCGCGATTGAGCCTTCCACACACAGCAGCGTGAGCGGCAGCGCTTCGTCGAGGACCTGGTGAACGATCGGTGCCAACGGTTCCAGCGAGAGCGAGGGATGCCACAGCAGCCGAACCCCGTCGTGCTCAAGCAGATCAAGAAAATCAGTCGCCTGCCCGTCAACACCGAGAATGGCCATCGACTCCCCACTGCAAGAGCCACAGCCAATCCACAGTATTGTCGGAGGTGTATCTGTCTTGCGTGACGGCGTTTTAGTGCGTTGACTGCCGAACGTCGGCATCGGATCTAGCATCGGCGCTTCCTTCCGAACTAGATTTCTTCATTTCAGGTGCCGCATGCGTCGCGTCCCGGATTCTGCGCACTGCTCACAAAACGCCGAGGAACGCCTGGCGCTTGGTGGCGAACCCGAGGCGGTCGCGAAAGATGTCGGCACGCATGTCCTCCAGCTCGTCGCGGCGGTATGGCGCCGTGTCGACTGGGGCAGGCAGCTCACGCGACCCGGCGACCGCCGCGGCCGCCCGCTCGGCGGCCCAGGCGGCGAACGCGCCGGGCTCGTCCGGCCCGATCTCGTCGACGAGCCCGAGGTCGCGCGCCGCCACCGCACTGACCGGAAGGCACTCGGTGAGCAGGCGCTTCGCCTCCTGTTCGCCGGCGCGAAGCGGCAGCACGAGACTGCGCAGCTCGGAGCCGGACAGGCCCATCGTGGCGTAGTGGTAGTTGAGGTTGACCGACGGGCGGGCAAGCACCACGTCGAAGCAGGCCGACAGCACGGCGCCGCCCGCCCCGGCCGAGGCGTTGAGCACGGCGATCGTGCGCTGCGGGCGCCGACCGCCGTGGCCCCGCGACAGGCCGAAGACGAACTCGGCGACATCGTCGATGCGGCGGATGTTGGCCCAAGCCTCGGCCTTCGGGTCCTGCGCCGCCTCGATCACGCCGAGGTGGATACCGTTGTTCCACGCCGCCCGGCCGCCAACGAGGGCGATCGCGCTCGTGTCCTGTGCCGAGGCGAAGCGCAGCGCGGCGAGCAGCCGCCCGCAGAACGTGGTCGAACAGGCGCCGTTGAACGGCGTGGCGTGGATCCAGCCGACGTCGCCCTCGCGCAGGTAGCGGATGACCTGGTGTGTGCGCGGGCAGCCGGGAGGCCGGTCGGGGTGCAGCGTGCACTCGCGCATGCCGGCAACTGCTCGGCCGACGGCAGCGACGGCGGGCAGCTTGAGGCCGCGGCCGCCCGCGTCCTTACGGACCTTGGCGTGCCCGATCCACAGCGCACCACCCCGCCCAGCGCCGACGAGCACGGCGCCGTCGCGGTGCGCCACCACGCAGCCCGGGCGAAATGACATGCCGTCGCCGTCGTGAGGGTGCGCGTCGAAAACGTTTACCGGCTGGCCGGCCAGCTCGGTGCGCACGCCGAACGTGGCCGCCCGGATGCGCCGGGCGATGTCCTCCGGGTGGTCCTCCCAGCTGAACGCAAGCGCGGCCTGGCTCAACGCCGGCCGGAACCGGCCCCGCACCTCATCCCCGAAGCCGGTCAGCGGCACGCCGACGTACCCGGGGTCCACGCGCATGCGGTCGAGCACCTCGCGGGTGCAGGCGAGCGCGGCCGGCGTCACCTGCTGGGCGTAAAGCTCGCCGACGGTGACGTCGGGCAGCACGGGGAACTCGCGCCACGCCCCGACGTTGCCCGAGTCAAGGTCGCGCGCCGCGGCGGATGGCTCGGCCCGCACCATCGTCAGGCCCCACGTCGCCTCGCCGTCGAGGATCGCCCACGATAGCGAAGACGGGCCGCCGTCCCCACGAATGCCGGGGTGCGGGATCCATGTGGTCCACCGCTCGCAGACCGCCGACGGTACGACCTCCTTCAGGAACGGGCAGAAGATCACGTCCGGACCGGCCAGCTCGACAAACCGCAGCATGTCGTCAGGGCTCAGCGGCGGTTGGAACCCCAGATCCTCGGGGCGCACGACCTCGTGGCCGTCGTCCCGCAGGCCAGCCCACAGCGCCTGGGCCATCCCACCAAAGCCCGAGTAGAGAAGCGCTATCCGGAAAGCCATCGCAAACCCTCCCGAGGAATCTGGGCGGCGCCCCGTCCCGCCGTCGGCGACACCGCTTTTTCAACCACGTTCGCTCACATCGTCATTCGCGCCGAGGCGGACGAGCCTCAGTAGTACGCCACTGAGATTTCGCGCAGGTGGCAGCCCAGTACTACGTAGAGCAATGGGTGGTCTCCTTGCACCCGCTGGTCAGACCTCACGACCGCGTACGGCGATCAAATCAGCGATCCAAGAAGCCCGCTTCCGCTGTGGTCGCAGCGCGTGACTGCGTCACTTATCCGACGTGTCTCCGACGTAGTGAGCCCGGCCGGCGGTGGGAAACGATTCGCCGACTGGCCGGCGCCAGGGCAGCAGCGCCGCGAGGTCATCGCGGCCAGCCGTACCGGTCTTGGCCATCGCGTTGTAGATGTGGGTTTCAACGGTGCGCACCGAGATCGTCAGTCGCGCGGCGACTTCGCGGTTGGACAACCCGGCGCCGATCAACGACACAATTTCCCGTTCGCGATCGGTCAGCGGCAGCGGCTCACTGGCCGCGACAAGCGCGGGGCTACGCGCGCCGCATCGTTGGGCCAGCGCCTCCGCTCGCGCCGAGCATCCCAACCCCGATCCGCGCAAGCCTTGACCGCGATAGGCCATGGCCGCGTGCGAGGCCGCATCGACAGCCGCAACAAGATCACCCATCTGCTCGAAGTCCGCCGACACCGCGGCCAATGCCGCGCCGTCGCCGGCAGCCAGGGCGGCGCCGAATCGGGCCGCGGACCCGGCGCGGGGACCCTCGACGATCACCGCCAGCTCGCCCAGGCGACACGCGCCCGAGTGGTCACCGAACTGCGTGGCGGTCTGCAAACACATCACCTCCGCCGCGAACTGCCCATTGGCCCGGGCGGTTTCGGCCGCCGACAACAGCGTCGCGACCGCCTCACTGAGCGCGCCCTGGACCGCGGCCACCCACGCCTTCGCGATCGCATACTCGTAGTCCAGGCACCGCCAACCCGGATGACGGCAGTCCTCGAGTGCTTCCAGCGCGGCCACGGCCTCAACAGTCAAACCGCGCATGGCCAAAGCCGTCGTCAGCGGGATCTGGCATCGATACCACCACCCGGTGGCCTCGCCCCCGGCGGAACACGCATCGGCCGCCGGACCCAAAAGCGAACAGGCCGCGGAAAGGCGGCCAGCGCCACGGGCGGCTCGACCCAAGACGGCACTAGGGATCAGCCCGATGATCCCTACGACGGAGCCGGTCACTTCATGCCGGAACCGCTCGGCCGCCCGCCAGGCTTCGGCAACCCGGCCGGCCAGCAGCAGGGCGCCGACGTGGGCGTCGGGCAGGACCACGAAGGAGCGCGTCGGGACGGCGTAGCCGGCGTTGGCGGCGGCCACGGCGTCGCTGACGCGGCCGGCATCGCCGCAGGCCAGCGTGATCGCCCAGGCCGTGGTACGCGCGGCAACGAGGTCGGGCAGCTCCTCTAAGGCGAGGGTTTTCGACGATTCCCCGGCCGCGTCCGGCTTGCCCATCGCCGCCCAATACACGGTGAGAAAGGCGTCGACAAATCCGCGCGCCTGCCGCGGCGCGGTGTGCGATGCGTCATCGATGAGCCTCTTTGCGCCGGCGGGGTCGGCGAGGACGAACAGCCGGTTGGTGGCCCGCAGAAAGAGCAGTCTGCCGCGGTCGACATCAGTCAATCCCATTGTGGGGGTGCGGGCGAGCGCCGTGTCGGCCTCCCGGCCGCGGCCGAGCCACGACAGTGCATGGGCACGAATGAAATTCGCCTCTGCTGGCCCGCCGGCGCGGATTGCCGCATCGGCTATTCGATCGCCCAGCGCGGGAACGCCGAGCCATGCGGCGCCCTGGGCGGCTCGGACCAGCAGGTCTGGATTGGGTTCCAGGTCGGAATCCAGGCTCAAGGCCGCGCGGCGCACCACAACGCGCACGTCGTCACAGTCAGCGGATTTGGCGAGTTCAGCCACAACTAACCCCCGCAGTCGACGCAGCCGGGTAGGCGCCGCGCGGTCGCGGCGCACCTCGCCGTAGAGCGGATGGGCCAGCCGCACCTGCACGCCGGCGTCGACGGTTTCCAGCGTGATCAGCCCGCGCATATCGGCCTCCTCGACGGCTGCGGGGCCGGCGATCCGGCTCAGCGACGCCAGCTCGATGGGCTCGCCGACAGCCAGCGCGTCCACCGCGTCGCTGACCGAGATCGGCAGGTCCCCGATCCGCGCTTCGATCAACTCGACAAGGCGGGGTGCCACAACTGGATCGCCGAGCCACCGCCAGACTCCACGCAGCCGCACCAACCGCCCGTCGGCGACCTCCTGCTCAACAATGTTGCGCAGATACAGCACGTTGCCGCGCGTCAGCTCCCACAGCCGGGCCGCCGCATTCGGATCCAAAGACCCGCCAAGCGCCGCAGACACCAACGTCGCGGTGTCCTCGCGCGACAGGGGCTGCAACTCAAGCCGGTCAAACTGGCCCTCCTTCAACACCTCCTGTACCGCGGGAACCCTTTCCCCATCGCGAACGGTCAGCACCACCTTCGCGGCGCGGCGCTGGACGATCCGATGCACAACAAATATCGACAGGTCATCAAGCAGAGGCGCGTCGTCGACGCCCACCACCACCGTGGCACCGTCAGGCGCGGAGGTCAGCGATTCGATCACGCCGCCGACCAGTTGCAGACCGTCGCCGCCAGCCGACCCGGTCCACGAGGCCAGCGCGCCCAGCGGAAGCGTCCGAGCCGAGGTCGTGGCAACCGCCCACCGGACTTCACATCCCTTCGATGCGGCCGAGGTCGTTGCCTCGCGGGCGATTCGGCTTTTCCCCACCCCCGCGGGCCCGCACACCACGACCCCCGAGCAATCCCGATCCGATAGGGCAGCTTCGATGAGCCGCATCTCCGTCGATCGACCAGTCAGCGGCCACGTCAACCGCACGTAGGTAAGGGTAGGAGCGGTCACAGCGACTCGGAGGATTAACGCGAACTTTGGCGAACAACGCTTGCTTTCGAAAGGGGCTCGCGGTTGTCGGTATCGCGCGGCGGGATGTCCCCGAGCAAGCCAGCCGGTGATGCCGATGAGCCGCGACGCTTGGCGCAGGTCGCTGCGGGCCGCCTTGCTGCCCGATGGAGCGGCCGCCGCCGTTGGCCTGAAGCCTGCCGGCGGGGCCCTCAGTCTTCCATCTCATCGAAATCGTCGTCAGGCTCGAACGGGTCGTCGGGCTCGACGCCGTCCCAGTCCTCTTCCCCCAGCGGCTCGGCGGGCTCGTCGTCGCCCTCGAGCTGGCGCCGGATCTCCGGCCACAACTCGGGCGGCACCGTCGACCGCACCGCCTCGATGACGCGGTTCATCTTCACGACGATCTCGGCCAGGCTTGTCTCGCCGGCCCTCGACTCGACCAGGGCCTGCAGCCGGCCCGCCGGGAGCATGCCGGTGTTCACGTCCACCTTGGTGTCCGAATCGACAAGGGTCTCATAACTGCTGACCATGACGGTCTCAAGGAGCGCCAACGGCGTGAGCGCCGTGCCCACCCCTTTGACGAAATCAACGCCCTTCTCTTTGGCCCGGCGCTCCAAGATCTCGCGTTATGTTGGCGTGAGCGGTCTGCTGCGCTGGGAAGTGGCGCGCACCGTAGTTGCGGACGGTGTCGATCGTCACACTGTTGTTTAGATCGTCCGCAGGAGCCGCCGTGGCTACGGCGTTGCCGCCGATGACTTCGGTTACTTCTTGGTCGTCTTCTTCGCCGCAGCCTTCTTGGCCGGTGCTGCCCTCCTGGTCCGCGTCCGCAGTCGCTCCAGCGCGGCCTCCCCGCGCTCCACCAGGCTCTCGTAGGCCTTGCGCAGTTCCTCGCCGCTCAGCCGCTCCCGTAGCTCCTCGCGGCGCTTGGTCAGCTGCTCACGGGTCTCCTCGGCCCGCGTGCTGGCATCGCTGCGGGCGTCCTGGGTGCGCTCACGCACGGCGTCGACGATCTGGTTGAGCTGCTCGAGGGCAAGATCGGCGGCGCCGACGGCGGCGAGCCAGGGTTCCTGAGGTCGTCGATGGTCGGGGTGTTCCGGGGGGCGTTCTTCTCGGCCATGTCATCCTTTCGATCCAGTTCGGTATGTGGTGATTCAAGCAGAATCTTGGGTTTGGTGATTAGGCAGATGGCGATTCCTCACGGGCAGCTTTGATGACTGGATCAAGACCCGTGAGGCGAAATGCGACGGCTATAAGTATGACGAGCTTCGAGGCGACGGCTGCTGGCCAACCACATCGAGCCGGTGCTCGGCGGCATGCCGCTGAAGGCCTCACACCGGATGCTGTGCGGCGCTGGTACGCGGGTCTGGACCCCCCGGACGACACCGACCGCCAGGACGCATGCCTACGGGCTGCTGAGCGCCGTCTGCGCCACCGCTGTGACCGACGGGCATCTGCTGGCCAACCCGTGCAGCATTCCGAGGGCGTCGCACCGCCCCACCAGGCGCCAGCGTGGGCCGGGTTGCGCTGGGGTGAGGTTGTCGCGCTACGGCGCCAGGATGTCAGCGAGGACGCCAGCCAGGCAGAACTTTCTCCAAAACTGGAGGAACTGCAGCGCCTTCCTGTGGACCTGGGCGCCGACTAGGCTGGGGCTTGATGCGGCGTCAGCCCGGTCGTCTGAGGACGCTCTGGCCGCCGGTCAAGCCGCACACCTGTCTTGGCGAAGCAGGCCAGGGTTGCGGGTCCGTTCGAAAGAGCCAGCCCGGACTCGGCCGTCGTTCCCAGGCGAATTCCCCCAATCACTTTGTGCTGCAAAAGAATTGCGGCGATTCGCTGAGGAGCGAGCAATGTCGAGCAAGTCCAGCGCAAGATCCAAAAAGCCCGCGAGATCGCCGAGTTGGCCGAGTCCGAGAACCGCGAGATGACCGCAGAGGAGCAGAAGACTTACGACGAGATCATGACCGAGGGCCGATCGGTCGCCGACGCGATGAAGCAGTATCGGCACGACCAGGAGGTGTTCGCCATCGCGCGTGACCTCTCCTTGGACGCGATCCCACTGACACGGCGAGTAAAAACCCAGGGCCATCGTGGGCGGAACGTATGCTCCTATACGGATATTGGGCGGTCTCGGGCTACGGTCTGCGAGCCATCTCGTGCGCTGCTGACCCTCATTGCGGTCGTTGCTGGGGCGGCATTTCTCTATACGATGCCCGCGTTCGCTACCTTGACACCACCGACACCACCGCCAGCAGAGATTCACATGATCGACTCGACGCGCGGTACCGTCACCTACACGCCGCCTACTGAGCAGACCGCAGCCGAGTTCGGGACGGCGCTCGAATACTCAGCCCGAGAGAGCATCTCCCTGTTACAAGCACGCAGCATGCCCGCCATCGATACCACTGGCGTCGGCACCCTCCTCGATTTCCTACTGCGCTTGGCTGGACCGGTACTGCTGGCCTTCGCTGTTCTCGCCTTGCGCGCGCAAACCAAACGTTGAACCCGGTCGTTGACGGTGGCTTTGGTGTCCGCAACGACGTCCGGAGACAGCGACGACCGGTATCGAATATCACCGGTACGACCCATCTGAGCATGCGGCCCAAGGCGGCCATCGCGGTGAAGTTAAAGTTCGATGCCGTAGTCCAGTCCCTGCTCCCGTCTGCGGCTGATGTTGATGCTCAACCCAATTCCGGCGTTCGGGCAAGCAAGTTCCTGCGTTTCCCCGCACCAGTTCTGGTATTCCGCGGGCGTGCTCTGCTCCAGGCGGCGCCGACCGCCGGGCTAGGTTCGCGCTGGTGCGGCGAGGCGAAACCACCGGCTATCCCCAGGTCATCCGCGCGGGTGTCGTGCTTCAACCAGCGCCCTTTCGGGTACGGAGGACGGCATGGACGTGCGAAGGTTGGTTCTGTTGGCGGGCGTGGCGGCCTTGGTCGCCGGGATTATCGGGCTGCTTGTTCCGGTGTCGGTGTCCGCCGCCGAGGGACAGAGCGTGAGCTGCGGTAACGGCATCGCCGCCGATCTATCCACGGCCCGGGCTGAGGACGACAAACGCGGGGCAAATATCCCGATCATTGGTGAGGTCCTGTCGGGGGGCAGCGAACATGTCGCCAAATGCGAGTCTGCGCTCTCCAGCAGGCGCGCCTGGGCCATACCGGTGGCCGTCATCGGGGCGCTGGCGGTGGTCGGCGCACTGGTATTGGGCGGACGAACGGGCAGACGCAAAGCCGCGCCGTAGCGGGTGTCCCGCCACTCGACACCGCGCTAGAACGTGTTCTAGTTTTGGTGTGCTTTTCACCCGTGAGGAGCTGGTTGCCGCATTCGACCAGTTCGAGTAGACGGTGGCCCGCGCCGCCGAGACCGCCGCAGCGATCTTGGATTTCGTGCGGTAGCTCCGTCGCCCCTGCGACATTCACACCCGTGATCGACTCCGACGACAGCTTCGTATGCTGTGGCATGACCGCGAGGAGGTCACCGTGACGATCCGGCCAAGCCCTGTCAAACCAGGTCCGGGGCAGGAGTCGGTGTGGGATTACCCGCGCCCGCCGCGACTAGAGACCTTCGTGGGCTCGATCACCGTGGAGCTGGGCAACAAGACCATCGCCTCGACCACTCGCGCGTGGCGGGTGCTGGAGACCAGCCACCCGCCGACGTATTATCTGCCCCGCGATGCTTTTTTCGCCGAGGGGGTGCTGCGCGAGACGTCGGGCTCGTCGTGGTGTGAATGGAAGGGCCAGGCGAGCTACGACGACCTGGTGACCGACGCTCGGGTGGCGCCGAAAGCCGCCTGGAGCTACCTGAACCCCAGCGCGGGCTTTGAGCCGAGCCGATCGCTGGTGCGGTTGCGGTGATGGCCGCCCAGGTGGACCGTTGCACGGTTAACGGCGAGGAGGTCGTCGCGCAACCCGGCGGCTTCTATGGCGGCTGGATCACCAGCCGGGTCGTCGGGCCGTTCAAGGGAATCCCGGGCTCGATGGGCTGGTAGCGGATTCCCTGTCGGGTTGCGTGGACCCTCGTCAGAACAGTTCGCGGCTACTGCAATAACTTGTCGTTCTTCTCGGCGAACTCGGTCGGGTCGTAGAGGTCATCAGCTTCGTCATAGGCGTTCGTGCCGACGTCGAGCGATTCTGATTCTGAGTGCGTGCGCGCCGCTCCACGCTCAGCAGGCACCTGCATCTACAGGCTTTTGATGGCCGGTGCCTTCTCCCGAGATCGGCGCTACCGGAGTAGTTCCTCGATCAGCGCCCGCCCGGCAGCAGCGGGTGAACACGGCGATGGGCCCAGTCCGATCCGGACTGGGCCCATCTTCGACACGCTACTGGTTGGACTTCTGACGCTCTTCTGCAGCCTTGGCCCCACCACGCGCCGATTCGGCCTCGGCCTCTTTCTTGGCGGCCTGGCGCTGGGCCTCGGCCTTGTCCTGCTGCGCCTTGCCCTCACGAGTGAGGTCGTCGCGCCCGGTGACGGTGCCGATGGCTTCCTTGGCTTTGCCCTTGGCGTCCTCGACGACGCCCTTGACGGCTTCTTCGGGTCCGCTGTTTCGTGCCATGGATTCCTCGTTCCTTCTTGTTGGCTTACTTCGGTCAGAGCCTGATCACTCTGAACACGGGTAGAGGCGGCTGATCCGCATCCTGTACTCACCCGCACCGGCGAATTGATCACCCGCCACGAGCACACATTCCCGGCACCGCCGGGCCGCTAAACATCGGCGGCGCTGTCGGCTGCGCAGCCGAGCCGAATAGCTGCGGAAATCGGTCCGCAGCGTGACGGACGTCACGTCTATCCGGGCGACTCGGCCCAGTCGGCCAGAAACGTGTCGCGGTGCCGCCAGCGGATCAGACCCGCCAGCACCGCACAGGTGTGCGAGGTCGTGGAAGCGAAGATCCGGGCGTCCACGAGGCAACTTGTGACGCCAGGGGACGAACCATCGGCCCCCCTGGGTTTCCTCCGTCTCGCGCAGCACACCCGCGCACTCACCTCGTGCCAAACGCGAGGTTTCAACAGCATTAATTAGGGGGAAAAATTCAGTAGCTCGCAAAATGACACCTCACGATGAACGATCTGCCCCGACGACAGGCTAGGTAGGAAACCGCCATGAAAAAGCTCATCATCGCCGCAGCACTACTCGCCATCACCCTGACCGGGTGCGGCAAGAACGCACCAGAATCATGCGACCCCAACTCCGACTACGTGTGCAAACCAAACACGCTCACCGGTACCACTTCGGTCGAAGTGCCGACAACAACGTTGTCGCCGACCGTCACCACCACAGTCGTCCCCTGACAGCTGGGACTGTCGGGAGTCCACGGCGCGCGGACTCAGCACACGTCCTGCCACCAAATCCTTCAGCGCGTAGCGCAGCTCGGCGCGGTCTCGGGGTCGGCGGGGAAGAAGTCGCGGTTTGACATTGGGGCCTGTTGAGTTTCCAGTTAGTGATTGCGTAGGCAGCTTTGCATACCACACACCACATCGAATTGCCCTATAGCGTTGTGACAGAAAGCCTTTAGTGGTTTATTGGCTGTACGTCCCATCGGTTCCAGCGGCTGCACACCACGGACCGGGACAGCTGCCTAGACCTTCGAGCAACGGCGGGCGGGTTTGCGGTGTCCTTGCAGGGTAAACACACCACTCATGTGTGGTGTAGCCAACGGCCCAGAAACCGCTCCGTCGCTAGCCAAACGACCAGGCACGGACGGTGAATTGAAGTGTTAGAGCGGCGGCGAAGCGGCCAAGTCGGCCAGTCCCCGATAGCCAAGTTGGAGCAGTTGCCCGCAGTGGTTCTGTTGGACCGCGTTTCGGTGCCGGCACTGGCGGTCGGCGAGGACGGCGGCGTGTTATTCGCCAATAATTCCTTCGCCGACATGCTCGGCCACCCTGTCGAAACGCTGAGGTCATTGACCGCCCGCGAGATTTTTCTCAACCTGCCCCGTAACGACGGCGTGGTCTCGGCTATCGGCGAGCGAGCTGAACACATCGTGGAACTAAGGGCTTGTGATGAAATAACGTTGTTTTGGGGTGCGATGGGTCTACCGTTGTGCTATGGCGGATCTGGCCGAGTCGGTGGCACGGCGGTACGGGGTGCTGCGACCGCATATGACGGAGTTTCAGCGGCGGTTGTGGCTGGGCGCGGAGGCCGCGGAACTGGGTCCAAGCGGGATCTTGATCGTGGCGCAGGCGACCGGAGTCGCCGCGGACACCGTGCGTCGGGGCCGCAAGGAGTCCGAGAACGGGACCGCACCGGGCGAGGGGCGGTCGCGGCGGGCCGGTGGCGGACGCAAGCGCGCGGAGACCCACGACGATGCCCTGGTCGCGGCGTTCGAGTCGTTGATCGACCCGGTGACCAGGGGCGATCCGCAGTCGCCGTTGCGGTGGACCTCGAAATCGATCCGCGCGCTGACCGCGGCCCTGCGTGAGAAAGGCCATGAGGTCAGTGATTTCGTGACCCGCCGGCTGCTGCGCGAGGGGGGTTACAGCCTGCAGGCCAACGCCAAGACCATCGAGGGCAATCAGCACGCCGACCGCGACGCCCAGTTCGGCTACCTCAACGAAAAGGCGCAGGACCACCTGGCTGCCGGGGATCCGGTGATCAGCGTCGACACCAAGAAGAAAGAGTTGGTGGGGTCCTACAAGAACGTCGGGCGGGAGTGGCGTCCCGCCGGCGACCCCGAGCAGGTCAAGGTCCACGACTTCGCCGACAAGACCCTCGGCAAGGCCAATCCGTACGGGGTCTACGACATCGGCGCCAACACCGGGTGGGTGTCGGTGGGCACCGACCACGACACCGCCGAATTCGCCGTCAACACCATCGCAACCTGGTGGCGGGAAGTCGGAAAACCCATGTACCCCAACGCTGCCCGCCTGATGATCAGCGCCGACGGCGGTGGCTCCAACGGCTACCGCACCCGGCTGTGGAAGACCGAACTCGCCCGCCTCGCCGCCACCACCGGCCTGAGGATCACCGTGTGCCACCTGCCGCCGGGCACCAGCAAGTGGAACAAGATCGAACACCGGTTGTTCGCCCACATCTCGATGAACTGGCGCGGAAGGCCACTGACCAGCCACGAGGTGATCGTCGCCACCATCGCCGCGACCACCACCAGCACCGGACTCACCGTGCGCGCCGCACTCGACGACGCCGAGTACCCGAAGGGCATCACGATTCCCGACAAGCAAATCAAAGCCCTTGAAACACAGGGCATCCTTGCACGTCACGAGTTCCACGGCGAGTGGAACTACACCCTCAACCCCCAAACCGCGACACGCCCGAGACCAACCAAGTTAATTCATCACAAGCCCTAACGCACGCAGACGGTTCGACCGTCCGGGCCAAGATGAGCAAGTCGGCGCTGCTCGGCAAAGACGACTCCGTTGCGTTGGCGACGTTCCAAGACCTCACCGAAAAACTCTGGGAGGGGTAAGCAGCGGCGCCCGAGCTAACGGGTGTCCAACGGCGGCCTTGGCGGGGAGTTCGCCAACCGCGAGGTTCACACGCCCGCCGCTAGCCTGCATGATCGGCGCGCCGCGCAGCCAAGCAACCTGGCCAGCCACTCGAACCGGTCGGTCCCCCGGAACATCTATGGTTGGCGCTTCTGCATATCGAGGTCGTTGTGTTAAGAACCGAGCAGAGTCATGACGCAGTGGTCTGCCGGTGCCCGCAGCGATGGGGTGATGTCCATAGTGCAAGGCAACTGGCCGATGAGGGCGGCGGCGACGCTGTGAAGCTTGACGTTGAGGCTTTGGGATCGCCACCGCAGGATCTCGAACGCCGCATCCTCATCGACGCTATAGATCACCATGAGCATGCCTTTGGCCTGCTCAATGACGGCTCGGTCGGCAACGATCACCTCGAGCTCTTCGCCCACCTGCTGCTGGATGTCGCCGTGGATAGCTTCGGTGATGTCAATGTAGAAGCCGCTCGTTGCGATCACGGTCCCGTCGTCGTCGGTGATCAGGTCGCCGACGACCACAACATTGCGGATAGCGCCGGTGGTGGTCCGAATGCGGTGACGGCTGCTGAACGGCGCCGAAGACCTCTCTAACCGGGTTTTCACGAGTGCAAGATCATCTGGGTGTTTATGCGATAGGACGAGTTCCGTGGTCGGGCCGACCTCACCTGGTTCGTATCCATGCATCCGGGCGACGGTGTCCGACCATGTCCAGGTGTCGGTGACATAGGAGTATTCGAACGTGCCGACCCGCTGCGAAGCGCCACCCAGGAGCGCCTTGTCGATGCGGGGCGCTTCACCGCTGGCGTCGGCGGCGGTGTCCGGCTCGGTGCGATCACCGTTGTCCACGACCGCGACTCAACCACACCACTTACTGGCGCGCCCGCTAAATCGTGGGGCAAAGTTTCATGCGGCGGCGACGCTGGAGCCGGGCAGCTGCTTTCTCAACGTCCCACGGTCGCCTCCGGGATCGCCTGGCGAAGAGCCAAAGCCGCGACCGAACCACCATGCCCCTCGCCTGACTCCCGGGTTGCCGAAACCACGCGGCATCAAACGCGAGGTTGGTGACGTCGACTGCACTCACTGCGGCGCCGCGTTCGTGAACGCCGCCGCCTACGACCTCCGTCACCCCGGCGCCTAGTGCCTCAAGCCCACCGAGGTCGGCCTGACCGTGGCTCCACGGGTGCGGCGCGGGTCCGGGTGCCGGTCAGCTTCGACGTGTTCGGCAACCCGACCGAGTTTGTCGAGTGCGATCCTGAGATCGCTGGCCAATGGGACCAGATCCAATGGCGCGACCATCCGTGATTCCCGCGCGCGATTGACGAATTACCAGATCGGTCGACGGGTCCGGCCTAGCCGATGACACCAACCTGGTTGCGTTCGTCGCTTGTCGCGCAGTCCAAGGACGAGTTTCGGGCGTGTACGCGGCTGGCGCTTGCTTCCTGCAAGCGGTTCCTTATCGTCGGTCCCGTGACGATCCGAATTTGCGATAGCTGCTGGCAAGCCCCATGTGTACCCGATGCTCCGCGCTGCTCTGACTGCCAGAAAGCCTGGGTGAACCGTCAGCACGACGTCGCCAAGCGTGCTGCAGTCAAAACCGGCAGCCGGTGACTATCCTGGAGATCGGTGATGCGGCGTCAGCCCGTCCGTGCTTGGACGCAAGCGCCAGCGGTCAAGCCGCTCACCTGCCTTGGAAGTAGGGCCAGCGGTACACGGGTACGTCTCGAAAGACGCCAGCCCAACCCGTCCGTCGACTCCGAGCGAATCAACCAATCACACTGTGCTGCGCTGAAAACGCAGCCGATTCGCTGAGGAGCGAACATGGCGAACGAATTTCGCTTAGGACTACTGAAAGACCGTGCCGACAAGATCCGCCCCGACTTGACCAAGGCGCGCAAGATGCTGGAGAAGGCCGCGAATTGACCGATGCCGAGAAGGCTTTCGTCGAGCCGGTCATCAAGGAGGCTAGAGACATCGCCGATTCGCGGGCGAGGACACACGCCGAGGACGAGACCAAGGAGATGATCTACAAGGAGTTCGGCGACATCACCGGTCCCTTGGGCGCATCGTCGTCCGGTGACAAGACGCGCCGACTTTCGTTCAAGGGCATGGGTTCTCAGGTCGCCGCCAAGATGCTGCCAGACGGCATGAAGTCGTTGGCGCCGTCTGGTGCTGCTGTTGTCGGTCAGGAGATGAAGCCGGACCCGGTGAGTCTGGGTCAACCTGCGCTGTCCTTGCTCGACGTGATCCCGGTGACGACACACGCCCAGCCTGAGTTCGCCTACATGCGGCAGACAGTCAGGACGAACAACGCGGCAGTTGTCGCCGAACGTGCGGTGAAGCCGACATCGGTCTACACCGTCACCAAGCTGGAGGTCGCCGGTCACACGGCCTCGGCCTTCGTGCTGCATCCAACCGACTGGGAGGGCGTGGAATTGCGTTGAGCAGCCAGCAGGCCATCGAGCACATGGCATTGCCCTACGATCCGGCGTCGCGGCGCCTCTACGGTGTGCCTGTCGTCGTGAGCAATGGCTGACCGCCGGTACCGCTCACGCGGTGGCGATCGACGCCGTCGCACTCGACAGTGACACGCAGGGCATCAACGTCACCTGGTCGGAGACGAGCAACAGCGACGACTGGAGCAAGAACCTGATCAGGAGCAGGGCCGAAGGCCGCTATGCGACGTCGATCTACTCGCCGCTCGGTGTGGTGACGGCTGACTTGACGCCGTAACAGACTCTCCGCGCTGGCCCTTCTCGTCGGGCACAGCATCAGCGCGGATGAGACCCGTGGCGGTGGTCGTCTTTTTCTCGGGTGTTCTTGGCCACCGCCACGGGATCCAGGTATTTCACTGGCTGATGAATTGCCGCAGACTTGAGGCATGAGGCCCTGTTGCTCGCAAGAGGACCGTGATCTGCTCGACGATCACGGGCTGATCGCCGACGACCTCATCGTCGACGCGGCGCCGTCACCAGAAGGCCCGTTGCCGGTGTTGTACGCGGCGTAGGAGCGATCAGAACGCCAGCGAAGGGTGGAGAGATGTGGGTGCGGCCTAGCATGATCGCGATGTCCTACGTCGTCTGCACCGTCTGCTTCGCCAATGTCTGCCGTCCAGGCCAGAACCGATGCGACGACTGCCGCGACGACCAGAAGCGCAGACCGGATCCGCTCTCTCGGCTGGGCCACTCCGCCGGACGCGCGCGTGGACAAAACACGCGCTGACCTGCGTCGAAATGCGGAAAATTCCGCAAATCGATGGGACTCAGCGCAGCGGCTGCATCTTGGCGGCGTATGCCTGCCGTTGCCAAGCCCGCACGATCATCAACACCCCGTCCGGACGCTCACTGGCCGCGATGACCAGTCCTGCTGTCCGTTGTTCTAATCGGGGGGTGTTTCTCCGGTGACCTGAAAGACGACCCGGCGTCCGATCTCGACAGCGTGATCGGCAAAACGCTCATAGAACCGGGCCAACAATGTCACGTCGACGGCGGCTGCCACACCGTGCCTCCACTCCTTGTCCATCAGGGCCGTGAACAGGTGGTTGTGCAAGTCGTCCATTGCGTCGTCGTCCCGGCTGATCCGAGCCGCCTGCTCGAGATCACGCGAGAGCACAACCTCCTGCGCACTGTTGCCGAGGTCCACCGCGATCCTGCCCATCTCGGCGAAGTACCCGTTCACCTCTTCGGGCAGAGCATGCTCGGGATGTCGGCGACGAGCGATCTTGGCGACGTGTAGCGCCAGCCCGCCCATCCGTTCGGCATTGGCGACGTTCTGCATCGAACCCACGACCAGCCGCAAGTCTCCGGCGATCGGTGCCTGCAATGCCAGCAGAGCAAAAGCGGCGTCCTCCGTCTGGGTCTGGATGCGACTGAGCTGGTCGTGGTTAGTGATGACCTGCTCGGCGAGCACCAAGTCCGCCTGCAGTAACGCCTGCGTGGCCCGTTCCATCGCCGCCCCTGCAAGGCCGCACATTTGGCTGAGAGTCTCGGTCAGCGAGGCGAGTTGATCCTGAAACGCGGTGCGCACCGACCCAACTATAGAAGCCCGATACCTGCGCAACGCGGCAGCTCGTAGGAGATCGATGCAACGGTAGGTGCTGGCACCATCCGGCTCCGCCGTGGTCGGTCAGGAGTTCACCGACGACCCGATCGCGTTGGGCCGCATCGCCACCGGACTGCTCGACGTGCTGCCGGTCAAGCAGCACGCCACACCCGAGTACGCCTCCTGCGTCAGAGCACGAGGACCAACAACGCCGCCGTCGTCAACGAGGGTGCGGTCAAGCCCACCAGCGTGCTGAGCGTCACCCGCGCCGAGCAGAAGCTGGAGGTCGTCGCGCACCTGTCCGTGGGCATCCCGCGCTTCTGGCTGCTCGACACCGTCGCGCTGGAGCTAGTTCGTCGATGCCGAGCTGCGCTACGGCCTCGGCGTCGCGCTGGAGGCCAAGATCATCGCCGACATCAACGGCACCAGCGGGATTCAGACGCAGGCGTATGCCACCTCGGTGCTGGCCACGGTGCGCAAGGGCATCACCAAGCTGGAGACGTCCGGCTACGCGGCAGGAGCGCTGGTGCTGCATCCCACCGACTGGGAAGGCGTCGCGCTGGCGCTGTCGTCCACGAACGCCGTCGAGCACCTGAGCCTGCCGTATGACCTGGCATCGCGGCGCCTGTTCGGTGTGCCCGTGGTGGCCACCGTCAGCCAGGCCGCTGCCGCCGCAGCCTCCTGGAAGCGCATAGTGCGCGGCGAGGTCCACGCGCCGGTCGATGGTGGACGCGATGAGCGTCAGAATCTCTTTGTCGGCGGCGGTCCACACCAGCGACGTACCGGACCGCTCCGACGCCGACGCAAGCTCAGCATCCAACTCGCGCAGCGCCTTTCGTGCTTCCGGTGACTGTTCCATCCCACCATCATCCACCCAAACCAGCGGGGGCCGTGTCCTGATCCGGCGGCTTCCAAAGAATTCGCCAAGGCGTCCGATGCAAAACTTTATGACCGGCCACCACCGGGCCGACAGCAACAACGGAAACAACCATGAACACAATTTCGCGATTACCGAGTCGTCCCTGTTCACGAGGCAATAATCTGCCGTCTATGAACTAGGAATCGCAGGTTTGGCAACGACCCTGTTGGTGTCTGGCGGATTGGGTCTGGTTGCTCTGGGGTTGGGAGCAGGTACCGCCCAGGCCGATGCTTGGGGCAACCACCAATGGTGCCCTGGGCAAGACTTGCCGCAGGCCGATGCGCCGATAACTTGGGATATGGGTGTCTGCCACGACTGGCACTACCAGTCTGTGAGGGACGGCGCTCCCTCCCTGTATCACGTGATCGAGGGAGTTCAACCCAATCCATGCCCGCCCATTGCCTTCATGTGCCCGTGAACACTGGTTCCGTTCATCTCACAACTTTGTGAGACGCGATGGGTGGTCGTGTTGCCTTGCCGTCGTCCTTTTTGATCGGTGGCGTTGACGGCCAGAAGAACTCGTGAAAGTCAGCGCCGTACGTGCATCCGGCCACTTCCACAGTCGTGGCCGTGCTGGGGTTGGGGGTGGGGAGGGGGGTGCCCGACCGGTGTCGCGGCGGTGTCGGCAGTGCCGTTTTCGGGGCTGTGCGGGCCGTGGAGCGGCGTTCGGGCCGTCAGCCCTGTTGTTGGGCCTGGCGAGCATCGCGCACCGCTTGTCTAACGTCTTCCGACATAGCTTCTGTGAGTTGCTCGGAGGTATCACCTGGCAGCACGCGACGCCGCGTAACAGACTCCGGCGGCGGTCGTCTACTCGGTTATGGCCACCCCGCCGGACCCGCGCAATCGACGGGATGGCCAACACACATCGGCGCCGGCCGCGGAGGGCGCACAACGATAGATGCCGTGGGTCACCGCTGCGGGTGATGCACTGCATGCAAAAACCTGACTTGAGTTGCTTGGCGATGTGCCCTCTCGGTAGCCGGCAGCGGGTTGACCGTTTGCGACCGCAACTACCGTTATCACTTTCGTGGCAGGCGGCGCTGCACTGGTCGCGGCGGCGCTTGAGGGGGGAGGCGCGGCAGCGCTGATCGTCGTGATCGCGGGTGACGGCCCGGGAGAGGTGGTGGTGCCTGCGGTAGTTGTGGTCTGGTCTTGATCCAATGGGCGCCACAGGAGTGCAGCGACGCCAATGAGTACCTCTACCCCTAACGCTGCTGCAGCGCCAAGCCAGGGCCGCGGGGATGTTCGGGGGCATTCAGGTTGAGCACCACGGGGTGGCGATCCGGCGTTGACGATGGGCAGCTCGTCAGCTGGTCGTAGCTGGTTTGGTGCTTGCGGTGTCGGGGCGGCACGGTGATCACGTCGTTGTAGGCGACGGCCCCCCCGGTAGGTGTCTCTAGCAGGAGTCTTGCGGGAGGGCCGTCTGTTGCGCTTGGAGGCGCAGTGGTCACGGTAGAGGTGGATGTCGATCGAGTCGAGCGCAGGTTGGCGGCGGGTGAGCTGCGGTGCCCGGGATGCAGTGGGGTGTTGGCGGGCTGGGGGCGGGCCAGGCCGCGAGAGCTTCGAGGTGCCGACGGGCCGGTGCGGTTGTGTCCTCGCCGGTCGCGGTGCACTGGCTGTGGGGTCACGCACGTGTTGTTGCCTTTGACGGCGCTGCTGCGCCGCGCCGATGTGGGTGCGGTAATCGTGGCGGCGTTGGTGGCCAAGGCTGTGCGCCGGGCGGGGTTTCGCCGGATCGCAGCCGAGCTGGCGCGCCCGCCGGAGACGGTGCGGGGGTGGCTGCGTCGCTTTGTTGAGCGGGCCGAGGCGGTGCGGTCGGTGTTCACGGTGTGGCTGCGTGCGGTGGATGCCGATCCGGTGATGCCCGAGGCTGCTGGCAGCGGGTTCGCCGACGCGATGACGGCGATCGCCGCGCTCGGGGCGGCCATCGGGCGCCGGTTCGTGCTGTCCAAGGTGTCGCTGGCCGAGACCGCGGTGGCGGTGTCGGGTGGCCGGTTGTTGGCGCCGGGCTGGCCCGCCCCGGCAGCGCAACACGAGCCGACCCTGCCGCTGATGCCGATCACGCCGTAAACCTGTGCGCTGTCATGTGTTTGACAGACAGCAAAGGAGGACCGCCGGTGGTCGGCGATGATGAGGTGAAGGTGCGGGGCGAGCGGGCCCGGGCGATCGGGCTTTTCCGGTACCAGTTGATCCGGGAGGCCGCCGATGCGGCGTACTCCACCAAGGAACGCGGCAAGATGGTGCGCGAGCTGGCATCCCGCGAGCACACCGACCCGTTCGGGCGGCGGGTGCGGGTCAGCCGCCAGACCATTGATCGCTGGATCAGGCACTGGCGTGCCGGCGGGTTCGACGCGTTGGTACCCAACCAGCGCCAGTGCACCCCGCGCACCCCGGAGGAGGTGCTGGAGCGGGCGGTGGCGCTGCGGCGGGAGAATCCGCAGCGCACCGCCGCGGCGATCCGCCGGATCCTGCGGACCCAGCTGGGCTGGGCACCCGACGAACGTACCCTGCAACGTAACTTCCACCGGCTCGGCCTTATCTGTGGCGCGGCCGCGGGGTCGGCGCCGGTGTTCGGGCGGTTCGAGGCCGAGCACCCCAATGCCCTGTGGACTGGGGATGCGTTGCACGGCATACGCATCCAAGTCCGCAAGACCTACTTGTTCGCGTTCTTAGACGATCATTCCCGGCTGCTGCCTGGCTATCGGTGGGGTTATGCCGAGGACACGGTGCGGCTGGCCGCCGCGTTGCGGCCGGCGCCGGCCTCCCGTGGTGTCCCCAAGGCGATCTACGTTGACCGCGGCTCGGCGTTCGTCGATGAATGGCTGCTGCGTGCATGCGCGAAACTCGGTGTGCGCCTGGTGCATTCAACACCATACCGGCCGGAAGGCCGAGGAGAGATAGAAAGGTTTTTCAGGACCGTGCGTGATCAGTTTTTGGTCGAGATCACCGGCGAGCCCGACACCATCGGCCGACACCATGTCACCGATTTGGACGAGTTGAATCGGCACTTTGCGGCCTGGACCGAAACGGTCTACCACCGCACGATCCATTCCGAAACCGGGCAAACTCCGCTGGAGCGCTGGTCGGCCCCTGGGCCGGTCGCGCTGCCCGCACCCCAAGCGCTCGCCGAGGCGTTCCTGTGGGAGACGCACCGCCGCGTGACCAAGACCGCCACCGTGTCACTACATGGCAATTCCTATGAAGTCGACCCGGCACTGGTCGGACGCAAGGTCGAGTTGGTGTTCGACCCGTTTGATCTGACCCGCATTGAGGTTCGCCTGGCCGGCGTGCCGATGGGGCTGGCGATCCCGCACCACATCAGCCGCCACTCCCACCCCAAGGCCAAACCCGAAACCCCGAGCACGCCACCGCAACCTTCCGGCATCGACTACGCGCAACTGATCGAGACCGCCCATGCCGCCGAGCTGGCCCACGGCGTCAACTACGCCGCCCCGACCGGGGCCAGCGACCAGATCCCCAGCCAACTTGACCTGCTCACCGGCCAGGAGGTCGCACCCCGATGATGGAATTGATCTCGTACTTCGGCTTTTCTCGGATGCCGTTCGGCCGTGATCTGGCCCCGGGCAAGCTGCACCGCCATGCCGCCCACAACGAAGCCCTCGCCCGCATCGGCTGGTGTGTCGCCGAACGCCGCATCGGCGTGATCACCGGCGAAGTTGGTGCCGGCAAGACCGTGGCCGTGCGCGCCGCGCTGGCCGCCCTTGACCGCAGCCGCCACAGCATCATCTACCTGCCCGACCCCACCGTCGGGGTGCGCGGCATCCACCACCGCATCGTCGCCTCCCTCGGCGGCCAACCCCTGACCCACCACGCCACCCTGGCACCGCAGGCCGCCGACGCGCTGGCCACCGAACACGCCGAGCGCGGGCGTACAGCCACCGTCGTCGTCGAGGAGGCGCACCTTTTAAGTCACGACCAATTGGAGGCCATCCGCTTGCTCACCAACCATGATCTCGATTCGTCGAGCCCGTTCGCCTGCTTGCTCGTCGGCCAACCCACCCTGCGGCGGCGGATGAAACTCGGCGTGCTGGCCGCGCTCGACCAACGCATCGGGCTGCGCTACACGATGGCGCCCATGACCGACAAAGAGACAGCCAGCTACCTGCGCCACCACCTCAAGCTGGCCGGGCGCGACGACGCACTGTTCTCCGACGACGCCGTCGGGTTGATCCACCAAACCAGCCGCGGCTACCCCCGCGCGGTCAACAACCTCGCGCTACAAGCCCTCGTCGCCGCGTTCGGCGCCAACAAGGCCATCGTCGACGAATCCTCCACCCGCACAGCCATCGCCGAAGTCACGGCAGACTGAACACCACCGCGACACCCCGAACACCACCGACCCCGCCGGACATCGCCCGGCGGGGTCAATTCATGCCCCCACATCCTCACCGCCAATGCCGCCATCATGCTCATCCCGAACGCCGGTCAACACGGGGAGCGAGTTACGGAATCGCGTTGATCCGGCTTAACGGTCGTGGGCGCTGTTGCGGTACCTGACCCGCTCCCCGGGCTCGCCGCCCGCTCGAGAGCGCGTGCGAAATCGGCGCACCGTGGAAACCGGTCATCGGGGTTCTTTGCGAGCGCTGCCGCCAACGGCGGGTCAAAGACAGCAAGACCCCGACGAATGTCAGCCAGGACCGGTGGCGGTGAGTTGAGGTGGCGGCTGATGACGACCGCGGGGTTGGAGTGCGGGAAGAGTTGTGATCCAGTCAGCAAGTGGAAGGCCGTGGCTGCGAGCGCGTACTGGTCGGCGCGCGCGTCGATCTCCTCGCCCATCAGCTGCTCGGGAGCGGCGTAGGCCACCGTCCCGACGGTCATGTTGGTGGTGGTTAGGCCGCTGATGTCGTCCACGTTTCGTGCGATCCCGAAGTCAGCCAGCAAGATTCGTTGCTCATCGTGGTCATCAGCATGAGTGAGCATGATGTTGGCCGGTTTGACGTCGCGGTGCAGCAGCCCTTGTTTGTGCGCGTAGTCGAGCGCGCTCGCCACGGCGGTGACGATGCGCAGGACCTGATCGGTTGGCATCCCCGCCGGGAAACGGCTGGTGAGGAGGTGAGCCGCGTCCTGGCCGTCCACGTAGTCCATCGAGATCCACAGCTGGCCCTCGTATTCGCCCCGGTCGTGCACGCTGACGACGTTCGGATGCCACAGTGCCGAGGCGAGGTCGGCCTCACGCTCGAAACGAGCACGGTAGTCAGGGTCGGCAGAAACGTCAGCGGGAAGGATCTTTAACGCGTTGTGGCGAGGCAATCGTGGATGCTGCGCCAGATACACCTCGCCCATGCCCCGAACCGAGTAGCCGGATGATCTTGAAACCGGCGAAAATCGCACCGTTCCTCAACGGCATCGCCGCGTCTCCTGTCACCCAAAGCGTTCCGACTCGGCACGGCTATTAGCCGCCGGAACTGCACCGAACGCGAACCTTAACGCAACCACATCACCGCCGTCAGGCAGACAGTCGGTCAGATACTGGCCCTGCCAACCCTCCTCGGGCCACTCGCCGCGTGGGTCAAGACCGTCCCAGTCCTCCCAGGTCTCGCGGCGTCTGTTGCGGGGCCGGATGATGCGGCGGCGCAGCTCCAGCAGCAACTCCTCGGCGGAGGCCCAGGACAGCGCGGCGGCGGAGTGGGATAGCGGGGCGGGCGTGGGTGTCTCGGCTTGACCACCAGCTCTTTGGGTTGTCCACCGCTAGTAGGATCGGGTCGATGCTGCCCGGTGCCCACCCGAGCTTGTTCTCTAACATGGCGCAGGTGCCTGCGCTGGCCCTGCGCACCCAACGGCCCGACTTGCTTCTGGAAAGACTGCGCAGGTTCCTAAACGACACATCGAAACACCTGCCGTGCTTGGCGAAGTCGCAGAGCTGAATCTCGTTGAGCGCCAGGTAAACATCGCGCTGATCGTGCCGGCCAGTCGGCCCGCGCCTACGGACGGGGCTGCCCGCTCTCCAAGACGCCGTCGAGGGCGTTGTTGGCGGCGGCATCTGGTCCGGGCATCGCTTGGTTGCTTCCGGCTTTGGACAGTACGAAACTTCGGGTTCAGGCTTCTCTTGCTGCATCGCGGTCATGAGCTGGCGTGCTGTTGAGAACGTTTTGGGTTTGGCGGTCGATCAGTCTGGTGAATGTTTGTTGCGACGCACCAAAGATCAACCCGTACGCCACCAATTGTGGCCCAGCAGCCGCCTCCAGGCCCTGACCCGCGACGCCGGCACGTATCAGCAGTAGCCCGACAACGGCGGTCAGCGCGCCGGTGGGCAACTTCAACAGCAGCGACGCCATCGGGACGCTGTAGGGTGTCGACGTTCCACGGAGTTGCCGGATGGCGACGGACCCGGCCAGGCTGGCGCTGATCAAACCGAGAAGTTCGATGACCAGCATGTCGGTGCCTGCCATCGCAGGCAGGTCCTTCGGCCATGAGGCTGCCGTTGCAACTGTGGGCGCCAGGTAGATTGCGGATGGCATTGCCGCGCAAATGATTCCGACGGCGACGGCGACCAGCGTCAGAATCAGCGTGGTGCCCAACAGGATGTTGCGGAAGCTGCGAAGTCGTTGAGCCTGGTGCTCGGCAGCGTCATACACCGTCCTGGCACATTGAGCGATGGGCTCGCGGTCCTCGTCAGAGAGTTGTGGCCAGTCGGTATAGTCGCGCAGGGTCATCAGCCGCGGATCGTCCGGCTGGAGAAGTTGTGACCCCTCGACAACCAGACCCGACAACTTCGCCTTGACCGCTGCCAGCGTGGAGAGCCGAAGCAGCGTGACTTCGATTGCGTGGATACGTGTCCGTGTGCCCTCGACATCGACGCCCAGCCATGCGCGCCATAGCGAGGGTTTTTGGCTCGCGATCGTAACCGCGTCGGCAAGATATCGCGCGGCTTGTTCCGCGCGACTGTCCGACTCGGGTGAGCGCGGGACGCATCGGAGTTCCTCATGCAAAGCACCGAGCCGCGCCAACGCACGCTCGCGCCACACCGATGAACAACATCGGCGTGTCGGTGCCGGGGGTTCCTTTTCGAGGGCCGGTCGCACATTCGGTACCACCGCGGCGGGAGTCGCCGGCGGATCCAACACGTCGCCCACACTGATATCGCGGGCTACGGTTAACCGCGCGTGCGGCTGTGTCCCCATGTCTTCTCCACCTCCCTCCGAAGCGCGAGAAAGGCTGCGCCAGAACGAATGTATGGAATGGCACGGCTCCACGCAATGAGGAGCTGGTGCGCTGGCAGCGGTGGTGTATCGCAGATGAAGATCTGGCTCTTCCGCAGGTTTTCGAAGCCAGGCTTGTCTTGGCGAGCATTACCCATGCGTGCCTCCCTATCGTTCCTGCGAAGGAGCTGAGCGTAGATCGACTGGTACTGGCCTGGCGTGAGTAATCGACTACCTGCATTCAGCGGGCAGATCCCGGTTCTTGCACTCCTATAACTCCGCCTTGATCGGCGCCGGGCTGGAGGCGATCTCATCGAGCACCTGGATGTTTTGACGACGTCGCGGCTATCCCGTTCGGCGACGGGGCGAATCGTTGACTCGATCAGGCCGGTCAGGCCCGGAGGGTGATAGATCATGTCCGCCTGGTTGATCATGAAGATCTCGTGTCAGCCAGGATCCGGTAAAGGTCGGCCAGGGCTGTCGTCTGCCATGAGCTTGGGACCACTGTGACCTGATTTTTGCCAGGGTGATGGGACCACCTGGATTGCCAGTTATGGGACCACCGGCGCGTCGCGTCGGTGGTCTCTTCATTTGTTCGTTCGATCGCCGTGACGGTTCAAGTCACGGAGGCGGCGGGCATGGCTTTTCGGGAGGTCAGTGTGAATGAGATCAGGGAAGTGCTGCGGGTGTGGTTGGGGGTGGCGGGGTTACCGGCGCCGGGGTACCGCACGATCGCCAGGCATTGCGGCCTGGACCGCAAATCGGTGCGCCGCTACGTGGAGGCCGCGCAGGCCGCCGGGCTGCGCCGAGGCGACGATGTCAGCGCTGTCGATGACGGGTTGGTCGGGATGGTCGCTGAAGCGGTGCGTCCGGCCTGGCCAGATGGTCACGGCGCGGCCTGGGAGCAACTGTTGGGGTTCGAGGAGCAGATCACCGCGTGGGTGGCCGGCCAGGGTGAGCAGCGGCCGTTGACGATCACCAAGATCCACACGTTGCTGACCCGGCAGGGCTGCGTGGTGCCGTGTCGGACATTGCACCGATTCGCCTGTGGGCGTTGCGGTTTCGGCCGCAAAGACACCACTGTGCGGGTAGCTGATGGCGATCCTGGGGTGGAATGCCAGATCGATTTCGGCTATCTGGGGATGCTCACCGACGCCGGTGATGGCCGGCGCCGCAAGGTGTATGCGTTGATCTTCACCGCGGTCTACAGCCGGCACATGTTCGTGTGGTTGTCGTATTCGCAGACCCTGGCGGCCGGTGATCGCCGGATGTCAGGCGGCGTGGGAATTCTTCGGCGGGGTCTTCGCGGTCCTCATTCCGGACAACCTCAAGCCGGTGATCGCCGCTGCTGATGCAGTCAATCCGCAGTTCACCCAAGGCTGGCTCGACTATGCCGGCCATGCCGGATTCGTCACCGATCCGGCCCGGGTGCGGTCCCCGAAAGACAAGCCGCGAGTGGAGCGCGTGGTGCAGTATGTGCGCGGAAACTTTTGGGATGGTGAAACATTCACCAGTCTCGACCAGGCGCAGCAGGCCGCGACCGCGTGGTGTGCGCATACTGCCGGTACCCGCATCCACGGCACCACGTGCGCACGTCCACTGGAGGTGTTCACCGCCGAAGAACGACCCCGGCTGCTGGCGTATCCGGGGGTCTATGACGTGCCGGTGTTCAAAGCGGTCAAAGTGCACCGCGATTTCCACGCCGAGGTCGCCAAAGCGTTGTACTCGCTGCCCGAGTGCTGGATCGGGCACATGCTGGATGTCCGCGCCGATGCCGAGCTGGTGAAGTTCTATCACCGCGGCAAGCTGGTGAAAGTCCATCTCCGCCAACCGCCGGGTGGCCGTAGCACCGACCGCGCTGATCTCCCGGAACACAAAGCGGGTTACGCGCTGCGGGACCTGACCACGCTGATCGCCACGTGCACCGCACACGGCCCCAATATCGGGATCTACGCCGAACGCATCCTCGACGACCCGCTGCCCTGGACCCGGATGCGCACGGTCTACCGGCTCCAAGGCCTGGTGCGCCGCTACGGCGCCGACCGCGTCGAACGAGCATGCTCACTATCGCTGGACCTCGATGTCGTCTCGGTCACCAAGATCGCCTCCATGCTCGAACGCGCCACCGAGAACGCCACCCCGCCACTGCCACGGGCAGTCGGTCAAAGCTCCACGCGCTTTACCCGTGATCCATCCGAATTCACCTTCACCCCAACAGTATTGACTGTCATACCCAACACCGACTCCCAGGAGACCTGCTGATATGACCACCCACCGTGCACCCGCCGATCCGGTTGGCGCTGATCTGCTCCGGCTGCTCAAAACCCTCAAACTCGGCGCCCTGGCCGACACCCTGCCCGAACGCGCCGCGCTGGCCCGCCAGCACAAACTCAGCCACATCGGGTTCCTCGAAACGCTGCTGGCCGACGAGGTATCCAGACGCGAATCCCGTTCAGCGGCACTACGAGCGACCAAAGCCGGACTCGACCCGACAATGCGTTTCGACACCTGGACCGCACAGGATGACCTGCGCTATGACCGCACCCTGCTCGGTGACCTGACCTCGCTGCGATTCCTCGATGCCGGCCAGTCCGCGATCATCCTCGGACCCGTCGGCGTCGGCAAGACACATCTAGCAACAGCATTGGGCCACATGGCAATTCGTCGCAGACACACCGTACTGTTCGGCCGAGCTGACAAGCTGTTCACCCGCGTGCGCGCCGCCCGCCTCGACAACACCGTCGACACCGAGATCCGCCGGCTGGCCGCCATCGACGTCCTCATCATCGACGATTTCGCGCTGCGCCCTCTCGGCGCCACCGAAACCAGCGACTTCTACGAAATCGTCGTCGAACGCCACCGCGCCAAGACCACCATCGTGACCTCCAACCGAGAACCCGCCGAATGGCTCACCATGACCGCCGACACGCTGCTAGCTCAATCAGCCATCGACCGGCTGACCTCCACCGCGCACACCCTGGTCATCGAAGGACCGTCCTACCGCCAACGCACCCGGCAGCCGGCTTGACCCAGACCACCGCGACGAGCATCCTCAATAACGCGCCA
Source organism: uncultured Actinomycetota bacterium (assembly GCA_963801365.1). Lineage (GTDB taxonomy): Bacteria > Actinomycetota > Actinomycetes > Mycobacteriales > Mycobacteriaceae > Mycobacterium. The sequence goes on from CAWDEZ010000006.1 coordinate 327,676, forward strand.
CGGTAGTCCCATCCCCCTGGCAATCAGGTGGTCCCATCACCCTGGCAAGCGACAAGGGCGGGAGAGTTGATTGATGTCGTCGACCACCGGATTGGACCAATTGTGAAGTGTCATTGTGTAATTAGAAGCGAGCGCCGTTGGACACCGTCATCGCCACCGGCGTTTCGTGTAGGTCCAGGTATCCGGCTCGCAGCCGCTCAGCGAACTCGTGGACCTTGGGGTTCGTTGGCGAACTCGAGATCTCGAAGTGCATCTCGTCGGCTCGCTCGAGTCGCCCGCCCCAGAAGACCGCACCCTCGAACAGGGTTAGCCCCTGTTCGACCGCCTGGATTTGCTCGGCGGGCATGGTGCGCAGGTTCCAAGGCAACTCACTTGCGCAGAGGTCCACGGCGGTGCCGGACAGGTGGTTGGAGTTCCACACGTCGTTGGTTGCCGACCAACCCCAGTAATTGCGATACGGCGCAAGGTTGATCGGGCGAACGTTGCGATGGAACCAAGCGGCCCAGGCGATCAAGATCGTCGCCGGGTCCCCCTTGCGCAACTCGATCGACACCACGTCGTCATCAGTGCCGGGGACAGGCAAGGTCTCGCACTCCTCTCGTGCGCATTTCAGCCACCCGTTTTGGGTAATGATTCCCATGGCTAGTTTCCTTCTCACCGGATCGATCTGCCGCCTCCACGTGGCGGTGTGTTGCCCATTCGAATCCTGGCGAAGCGAGTCGGCGCCCGCACGCGTAGCCCACTACTCGAAGACTGAGCCTTTGCAGTGAAGCGTTACAGTGCTTTAGGCACGGTCGGCCGCTTAAAGCCATGGGATGGATTGGCGGCCAATGAGTTTGGCGATGCCAGTACCAGCGTCGGCGCAGGCCGCTTACGTGGAGACCGCAGCGCGATCGGTGATGGTGAGCCGCAGCTTCGCATTGGCACCCAATACCGGTATCGCGTGTGCTGAGTCGGGTAGAGCCAGGTCGAACTGCCACTGGCCATCGGCTAGCCGGGTGATAGGGACCGAAGGCTGCGTCATGGTGGGGTCAAAGTCGTCGAGCGCTCCCGGAATGGCGCTGTTCCAGTTAGCCCACGCGCGCAGGCCGTCGCCCGACTCATTGGGGCCGATATCGAAGATGGCGGCGTCCGCCCAATCAAACACCTGCTCGAGATGTTCACTGAAGTCAAAGACATTGTCACGCTCCCGCAGCTTCACAAGCCGCAGTGTCAGGCTGTATCGGACAACCCCGCCGTGCTGGTTGACGACTTCCTCCTCGACCGTGGGAAATTGCCGAAGCGGTGTGCGCAAGTCGAGCAAGAACGTCGTGAGCAACGGGACCGGGTGGTCGGGGCTGTCCTGGCGGCGTTGCAGTTCATCGTTCAACTGAAGGGGACTGTACTGGTCGGCGCGCTGTTCGCTGAGTACAACTGACAGGCCGCGCACCGCCAGCCGCAAGTCGGCCTGCCATGCCGACGATGCGCCGCCGTCAGCCCCGCGGCCGGAAGGTAAGTCGGGCAGATCAGCCAGATTGACGCGCACCTTCCAGCGCCCGAACAGAAACCGTCGCAGGTTCTGGTAGCCCTCCTCGGAGTTCACTTCACCATAGGGACCCGAGTGCGCCTTGAACACGAATGCGCGGTGTGCTTTCCGGACATAGGCGTGTTCGATCCGAACCAGTCCATCGCTCTTGGGCCCGACCACCTTTTTCGATACCCCATAATCCTTGGAGTTCGTGCCGATCAGGCAGAAGATGTCGTCGGGGTCGAAGACGCCGTCCGGGATCGATTGCGGATCCCATTCCTGGCCCTCCTTGGGCTCATCACCGTAGTTTTGGTTCGGCTCCAGATAGCCATACATGTTTTGCGGCGCAAAGATATCGGAGCCCGCCGGCCCGACCACGTCCTCGAACCAGTTGAGCACCCCGCTCTGAAAGACGATGCCTCCATGCGGCGTTCCATACGTAAACAGCTTGGCGACGAGATCCTTTGGTGACCTGTTCTCCTTTATCGCGATCTTCTGGATCATGCAGCGCGCTACCAGGCCGCCCATAGAGTGCGCCACGAGAATGACGCGCTTGTCATTGCTGTTGATCTTCTGCTGGACTAAGTCGATCAAGTCCAGCAGGCCTTTTGCGGCGGACTCGATGTTGAACCCCTTGGCGGTGACGTGCTCTTTGGCCTCGGTGAACCAGCGCTGCACGATTCCGCGGTGAGGTGGCTCGACGAAAGTCGTCGCGGCCTGGTCGTAGAACCGATACACCCAGATGGAGTCGGCAGCGACGGTGCCCGGCTTGGCGGCTTCGAGGTAGGCTCGCTGATCACCGTGCACGAGCAGCTGATAATCATGGTCGATCATCAAACGCAACATCGGCCCTTCGAACTGGTAGAACTTGGGCTGGCCAGAACCGGCGATCCGAACATGGGTTGCGCCTTTGTTGAAACCGTAGAAAGGGTCGTCGACTTGCGCGTCGATGCCGGAGGTTGATCCGGCATAGCCGCGGATGTAGATGATGGGCAACCGGTCCACAATTCCCCCTATCGACCTTTGTGTTGTGCAGGTGAGATTAGGCCAACAATCGGCATCGAGCTCAAGCTTGGCGAAACTGAATGGCGGCTGAGATCAGAGCCGGATCGGATCGGTTCCATCCTGCCGAGTTCCGAGGTGGCAGTCAGCGTCGCTTTGAATTGCATAGTTCGGTACGGGCATCCCGCGGCCCTGTTCCACTGTGAGACAACGAGACCCACGGTTCGCGGTCGTAGCGTCGACGGTGCGATACCCCGGCGCGTACTTCGACGACAGGAAGCCGCCGAGAATTCACTTGCCGGAGTCCAGGCGACGCAGGCACAGCTCTCCCCACGTTTCGCCGTCGGGGCTGATAGATGTCGGCTCATTACTTCACACCCAGCAGCCGTTGGCATATCGCCATGCCAAGTCTTCGAGTTGTCTCCGATGAACTCGGGGCGAACCCGTCTGAGGATGATGCGCTGAACTTGGCTCTCTCGCCCATGTGCCGCCACGAGATGCCGTCGTCGGCGGACTCCCGCCCGTGGCGGCCGCCATTCCCACCGCGGCACCACACATGACGCTAGCGTCTCAGCGCGGCCTTAAGCTGGCCTAGCGTAGTGGACTACTCGAGATCGCGGCAGCCAGGCGTTCAACGCAGAGGTCCGACGACCGGGAATCTCCCGACATGGAACGGGAATGTCCCGGCATGGAAGAAGTCAAATGCTGAGGTCCGGCGACAGTCGTGCGTCAAACGGGTAGTTGGCTACTCGCGCCCCGCGCGAGCGCCCGATCTAGGCTTCGCGGCATGGCTGTTATCAATCCACGGCACTCGACCTCCGAGCATCCTTGCACGAGGTTCATCCGCGCGGCCCAACAGCTCAGGGAGAGAATCAAGCGCAACACCGAGGATGTGCGCGAGCTACGCGAAACCATCGCTGCCCTGCAGGCGGCTGATCAACCAGACCGCGCCAAGATCGACCTGCTCGAAAAGGAGCTGACGACCGTGGAGCAACAGATCCGCGAAGAGAAGGCGGGTTTGCGAGACTTTGAGCACGAGATTTTGTTGAATTGTTAAGTGGGTCCAATTAACCAGTCTAAGGACGATTGGCGCATAACATGCCAAGTGTTGAAGTCCCAGCCGCGATGCCAGCCGCAGCGCCGCCGAGCCGCAGAAATGATTGCGACCCAAGCCCGCAACCATGCACCCTTTCCCGACCGGGAATCGCGTGGAGCGCAATCATGGTGAGGCGGCATCTGTCGCAGCTCGCGGCGTGGGGTGCCGAGAAGGTGGATCGATCGATCGGGTGGTCACGGTTACCGACGGTGCTCGGGATCTCGGTATTGATCGGACTGCGGGCACGACTGCGGGCCAAGAACCTATACGACACCGGGCGCGGGCAAGCTGACCAACCGCGTTCTGCCGACCCCCCGCCCGCGAACGTGCGCACCGCCCGCACCCTCGACGGCACCTATAACAACCTCGACGACCCGCTGATGGGCTCACTTTTCAGCAGGTTCGGACGAAACGTTCCGCCGACGCGCACCTATGTCGAAGAGGATTCACGGCTGCTGGATCCCAACCCCCGGCTGATCAGCCGGCGCCTACTGAGCCGGGACCAGTTTCGGCCGGCCACCACCCTCAACCTGCTCGCGGCCGCATGGATCCAGTTCGAAGTGCACGACTGGTTCAGCCACGGGCCCGGTGATGATCGCAATCCGTGGAAGATTGCTCTGGAGGACGACGATCCATGGCATGAGCGGCCGATGACGATCAAACGGACTCCACCGGATCCCAGCCCGGACGGCTGGGGGCCGCCGACCTACGTCACACGGGACACCCACTGGTGGGACGGGTCCCAAATCTATGGCCAAACAGCCGATTACGCGACCGCGCTGCGCACCAAGGAAAAGGGCCGGTTGCATATCGATGCGGACGGGCTCGCGCCGCAAGACCTGGATGTGTATCTCGACTTCAAGGGTCCCGCCGGCAACTTCTGGCTGGGGTTGGCCATTCTTCACTCGTTGTTCATGCGCGAACACAACGCGATATGTGACCGTCTGGCAGCGGAGTATCCGCACATGACTGACCAGCAACTCTACGACACGGCGCGGCTGGTCAACTCGGCTCTGATGGCAAAGATCCACACGGTCGACTGGACTCCGGCCATCATCGCGCATCCCACGACCGTTTTCGGTATGCGTGCCAACTGGTTCGGGGTGCTGGGCGAGCGGTTCACTATGCGATTCGGGCGCCTCTCGAGAAGTGAACTGCTGCAGGGTATCCCGGGGTCACCCACCAACCTGTACGGCGTGCCGTACTCGCTGACCGAAGAGTTCGTAGCCGTCTACCGGATGCATCCACTGATCCCCGATGAGTTCGTATTCCGCTCCGCCAAAGACGACAGCTTCTTGGCCCGGCACGACCTGCCCGATTTGACAGTTTTCAGTGTTCGCGAGCGACTCTCAGAGCTGGACATGGACGATATCTTCTACTCGTTCGGACGGTCCCATCCTGGTGCAATCACGCTGCACAACTTCCCGACTCATCTTCAGAACTTCCGCAAGGCAGGGGCGGATCCGATCGACCTTGCAGCGATCGACATCCTGGCGGTCCGGGAGCGGGGGGTGCCCCGGTACAACGAATTCCGCCGGCTGTTCCATCTGAAGCCGGTGTCATCATTTGAGGAGCTGACCGACAACCCGGTATGGGCCGAGGAGTTGCGTCAGGTCTATGGCGACGTCGAACGAGTGGACCTGGTCGTCGGGATGTATGCCGAACCGCGGCCACCCGGGTTCGGCTTCAGCGACACGGCCTTTCGTGTGTTCATTTTGATGGCGACGCGACGGCTGGAATGCGACCGTTTCTTCACCCGAGACTTCCGCCCCGAGGTCTACACCCAGGGCGGCATCGATTGGGTGAAGCACAACACGATGCGCACCGTGCTGCTACGGCACTTCCCGTCGCTCGAACCGGCCCTGCACCGGGTCGCAAACCCGTTCGCTCCGTGGATGCCGGTGTGGCCGCCCACGGCGTGACGGAGCGCGAATCTGATTGGTGCGGAAGGCGTGCCGGGCTAACAGGGCGCCAATGCGAAAGGGGCATGAGAGATGACCGACACCGTGCAATCTGCCGAGACGACGGACTACGTTCTGTTCTCCGACGATCTGGAGAGGCGCCGCGCCGACGAGGACGAGCTGATCAAGAAGATAGCGGATTCGCTGCACGGAAACAGTAAGTGGGCCTTCAAAAAATACAAGCACGGGATCCGTGACGCACACGCCAAGAGCCATGCCATCCTGCGTGGCGAACTCACCGTCTATCCGAATCTTCGTGAACCGTATCGCCAAGGCCTGTTCGCCACACCAGGGACATACCCCGTCATCGCACGTCTATCGACTACCTCCGGTGCAATCCGCAGCGACCAGGCCCGTGGCGTGCGTGGTTTGGGTATCAAAGTGATCGGCGTGGAAGGAGAGCGGGCGCTGCCGGGCGACAAGGCGAAGACGCACGATTTCATCCTTGTCACACATCGTGAATTCCCGTTCAAGGATGCCGGCGCCTACCTCAAGACGGGCATGCCGTTGGCCTGGCTGCTGGCCCGCGCCCCCGACCCTGCACTCATATTCGTGGGAAACCTGCTGGGCGCAGTCCAACCGATTCTCAAAAGCGCCGGTCATCCGTTACCGCCCGCGCTGGCCATCTTCACCGAACCCAATGTCCATATTCTGGGCATGACCTTCTTCTCGTCGGCGCCGCTGCGTTACGGCCGCTACGTCGCAAAGCTATGCGTCACTCCGTATTCCAAGTCGGTGATCCAGTTAGAGGGAAAGCGCGTCGGACGCAGCGCGGGGCGAGAGGCGTTTCGCGACATGGTGGTTGAGTTCTTCCGCACCAACAGTGCCGAGTATGAGCTCCAGGTGCAGCTGTGCACCGATCCGGTCAAAATGCCGATCGAGGATGCGACGGTGCCGTGGCCGGAGATTGACTCGCCGCATGTCGGAGTCGCCAAGATCACCTTCCCCGCACAGAACTCGTACAGCGCGAAGCGGCAGGAGTTCGGCGACGATGTGCTGTCGTTCAACTCGTGGCGCGGCCTCGATGCGCATCGGCCGCTAGGATCTATCAACCGACTCAAGAAGCTGGTGTATGAGGCGTCCAGCGACTTTCGGCACCGCGTGAACAATGTGCCACGCAGAGAACCAGAAGACATCGCTGAGCTGCCCGACTGAACAAGCAGCTGCGTCTAGTTTGGTGCGCAACTCCCGATGCAGGGACCTAAACTAAACTGTGGATCCATGGCACGCCGGTGGCAGCTGCTCGACCGCCCAGTCGAGTTCGACACCATCCGCTCGGCACTCACAAGCGACGACGGCGGCGGTGTCGTGCTCGTTGGTGCAGCCGGCGTTGGCAAGACCACGCTAGCCCGAACCGTTACCGCGACACTGCGTTCCGACGTGCAGTGGGTTGCCTGCACAGAATCTTCGCGCAGTATCCCGCTTGGTGTCTTCGCGCATCGGGTGCCGCCGACCGGTTCGCGTGATCCGGTGGCTCTCCTTTCCGCGGCGCGCGCATCAATCCTCGCCAGCCCGGACCCCGTGATCGGTGTTGACGATGCCTATCTGCTCGACGACCTGTCGGCGACACTGCTGCACCAGATCGCCGTCGAGCGGGCCGGGCGGATCGTGGCGACCGTCCGCAGCGGCGAACCCATTCCCGACGCCGTGACGTCGATGTGGAAGGACAGCCACCTACTGCGCCTCGAGCTCAACCCGTTCACGAAGCAGCAGAGCGTTTCGCTGGTCGAATCGGTTCTGGGCGGGACGCTCGAGGGTCTCAGCGCCGACGTCATGTGGGATGCATCGGGTGGGAATCCATTGTTTCTGCGTCATCTTGTCGAGGGGGCTGTCGATGCAGGAACGCTGACCGAGGTCGACGGTGTTTGGCAGCTGCGCGGGCGCGCCGTAGTTCCGTCCGGCTTGGCAGCACTGCTCGAAGACCGTTTCGACAACGTCGGAAAAGACGTGGTGAACGTTTTGAGGCTGTTGGCGCTGTGCGAACCACTCGACATCGAAGTGTTGTGTGAGCTCGCCGGTGAGGAGGCCGTGGACGCGGCCGAAGTGCAAGGTCTGATCCGGGTCGTCCAGGACGGGCAGGTGATGAATGCCCGGTTCAGCCATCCACTATATGGCGATGTCATCCGGCGTCGGATCGGCACGGCCTCGGCGCGGAGACTGCGGGGCCGTATCGTCAAGGTGCTACGCGATCAGGCTCTCGACTCCGCTGCCAGCCGACTTCGGTTGGCGCAGCTGTACATCGACAGCGACCAACCTGTTGACACCAAGCTCCTGATCACTGCAACCAGGGACGCCCTCTTCCTGTCCAATCTGCCCCTGAGCGAACAGCTCGCACGGGCGGCTTTCGACCGGCAAGGAGGTGTGCAGGCCGCTGAGCTCTTGTCGCGTGCCCTGCTGTGGCAAGGCCATCCGGCTGAGGCCGACAAGGTGCTCATCGGCTTCGAGCCGTCGGGGATGGACGAATTGCAGCTCCTGCAGTGGGGCCTTCCTCGACTTTCCATCTTGTTCTGGTCGATGGGAGACGTCGACCGCGCCCGCGAGGTCTTGGCGCTACTCCGCGAACGGGTCGAGCACCCAAGCCTCAAGCTCATCGTCGAAGCGGTCAGCTCGGCAATGGCCGTGCACGAGAACATGATCGACGAAGGAATTGCCGCCGCCGAGACCGTCCTGGCCAAGCCCGAAGCGCCTAAGCAGGCCGTCGATTTCGCCGCGTTCAGTGCCGGACTGGCCATGCCGGTCGCCGGCCGAGGCAGAGAATTCGAGCCCTACGCGGCCAGGTGCCGCGCCGAGCAGAAGGCCACCGACGGCATGATCCGCGTCATGGTCCGCTACTGCGACGTGCTCGCGCTCACCTACACTGGCCAACTCGACCTGGCGGACAAGCGGGCCGCTGATTATGCCGAATTCTCTTCGCAGGGGCAGTTTCTCGGCTGGGCCATCGCGAAGATTACGACGGGACTGGTGGACACCCACCGGGGTAACTTCCCAAGCGCCATCGCGTCGTTCGAGCAGGCGCTCGCGGCTTTGGCTGCCGAAGAGCCGCTGCCTTGGCAGTTGCCGGCACGCCTTCTGCTGGCGCGAGCCTATGCTGCGCTGGGCAATACGAGTCAGACCGAGGGTGTCCTTGCCGACGCGGGGAAACACGCTGGACGGTTCATGGCGCTGCACGAGCCACAGAGACTGATCGCCAAGGCGTGGCTGGCTGCTGCCACCGGGGCGGAACGCTCGGCCATCGATTTCGCCCGTCGCGCAGCCGATGTCGCCCATAAGTCGGGCCAATACGCCGTAGAAGCCGAGGCCCTGCACCATGCCGCACGGTTCGGCGACCGCGGCGCCGCGGCCCGTTTGACGCCGCTGGTGAGCCGCGTCGAAGGTCCGCTGGCAGGTTTATATGCCCGCCACGGCGCCGCGGTAGCCGGTGCCGATGCTGCAGCTCTGGACCAAGTGAGCGCCGAATTCGAAAGCGCCGGGTTGATTCTGTCCGCTGCCGATGCGGCGGCGCAGGCCGTCCCGCTTCATGACCGCGCCGGTCGCCGGCGTGAGAGCGCCGAATCAGCCGCTCGGGCGCTACGCCTTGCAGCTTCTTGTGGCGGAGCCAGCACGCCGGCGATCCGAGCCGCGGCCCGACCGCTGCCGGTGACGGGCCGAGAGCGCGAGATCGCCGTGCTTGTGGCCGCTGGACTGTCGAATCGCGAGATCGCCGAACGGCTCACGGTGTCGGTTCGCACTGTTGAGGGACACATCTACCGGGCCTGCATCAAACTCGATGCCGCCGATCGCGACGAACTGGCCAAGATTGTGCACCCCGATTAGTGGGCGCTAATCCTGTACATGGCGGCGATAGACCCACGTTTCGAGCCAACGTTGCAGCTCGTGCACACCGATCGCCGTCATCACCGCGAGGGCGGCCGCCAACGCCACGACGGCAGTCATAACCGGTCCATCTCCCGTGCCATCCGCGGGTCCTCCAGATAGGAGATGCGGCGTTGGATGTGGCGGGTTCTCGGACGGGAGTCATCGACCGTCACTGCAAAGATCCGGCCTAGTGCGGCAAACCACCGGCGGTTCTTCTTGCGCAACCCTGCCGCCGCGGCGGTGCCGAAGGCAACCTCGTCCGCTGTGATCAGAACCGACGTGTCGCCCATCTGGCTTTGTGTTGAACCGTCATCGCGCCGCACCAATGTGTCCGGCATGTCGGCCGAGGGCATCTCCCGTGCCACAGGCACCTCGATTGACATCTCTGCTCTCCTGTGTGCGGAGCTGTAGCCGGTAATCCGGCTGTGGACAGCAGAAACGTAAGGCCGCCGGGTGTTGATGGGCACGCGTGGATGACTACGTGTATTTCGAGTCGTCGCCGGCCAGCGACGCAGGTAGTGCGATCACAACTAGTCGGCCTGGGTCCGAAGCCCCGCCACGGCGGCCTCCAGGGTCGGATACAACGCGAAAACTTCATCGAGGTTGGTCAGCTGGATCGGTCGGCTGGTCGCCGGCCCGTCGGCGACCACCGCGAAGCTCGTCGCGTCACCCAGCGACTCGTGGGTGGACGCCAGGATCCGCAGCCCGACTGAGCCGAGAAAGTCAACCCCGGACAAGTCGATGACCAGCGCCGCCACCGGCCCCGCGAGTGCACCGTCGATAGCTCCTTGAAACACGGGAGCAGTCATCACATCGATATCGCCGGCAACGGCAAGGACAGTGATGCCGCCGCGGCGCTCAACAGACGTCCTGATCGGTTCGGTACCTTTCAACCGGGCTCCTCGAGTCGACTACGTCGCGCCCTCATGCCCAAGGCGAATTGGTGGCAGCCTAGCCTGCGGTTGCGATCGGCGAGACAATACATCGGCGGATTTCGCGAGTCGCGATAGTCTCGGCAGGGACTCGCGCCCCTGAAGCGGGCGTGAGCGGGAGGTGGGAGGTTTGGTGACCGATTTGTCGCTTCCAGACAGCAGTGCTTCACAGACGGCCACCATCTCCACCGAGGGGCTGCTGCCACAGCTGGTGCAACATCTTCGCCAAAACCGCACCGCCCTGCGCGAGGAGTGGGCACGCCGCATCACCGAGGCCGAGCTGCTTACCGCAATGTCGCCGGAGGAGATCTTCTCCGAGGCGACCACGGTTTACGACAGCTACGTCGAGGTGCTCGAGACCGGCAGCGTGGAAGCGCTGCAGGACTATGCCCGCGACCTGTCCGAGCGCATCATTCCGCGTGGGGTGGAAACCCACGAGGTGGTCGGCATCGTGCTGTTGCTGCGCGACGTACTGGCGAGGTCGTTGTTCAAGAAGTATCAGTCGGACTTCAAGCTGCTCAACCGCGTGCTCGACGCGTATGAGCCTGCCGCCAACCGCATCGCCAACACTGTGGCCGTCGGCTTTGTCCAGGAACGCGAGCGCATCATCCGCCAGCAGCAAGAAGCCATCCGCGAACTGTCCACCCCGGTGCTTCAGGTGCGCGAGCAGCTGCTGATTCTGCCGATCATCGGCGTGCTTGACTCCCAACGCGCCCGCCAAGTCACCGAACAGCTGCTGCGCGCGATCCGCGCCAACCGCGCCAAGGTTGTCGTCATCGACATCACCGGTGTGCCCACCATCGACTCGACCGTGGCGAACCACCTGGTGCAGACAGTCGACGCGTCGGGGTTGATGGGCGCCAGCGTGATCATTACCGGCCTGTCCTCGGAGATCGCGCTGACCCTGGTGACCATCGGTCTGGACCTGTCGAAGATGAACGCCGTGGGTGACCTCCAGGGCGGCATCGAAGAAGCCGAGCGGTTGCTCGGCTATGAGGTCAGCCGCACCGGTGAACAGACTGGATAACTACGCCTAGCGGGGGCCCTCCATGCCAGTACCCATCCTGAAACAGGGCGCCATCCTCATCGCCACGGTGCAGGCTGCGCTCTCTGACTCCGACACCGAAACTCTGCGCCACGACCTGATGGAGCGGGTCGGCCGGTTTCGTGCACACGGAATCATCGTCGACGTCACCGCGATCGACGTCATGGACTCCTTCGCCGCGCGCTCACTGCAAACCATTGCCCACATGACGCGGCTGCGCGGCGCGGACACCGTCATCGTCGGCCTGCAACCCGAGGTGGCATTCGCGATGGTGCAGCTCGGCTTGGCGTTCGACGACATGCACACCGCCCTGGACCTCGAAGAGGGCCTGGCGCTGCTGAATCGGCAACTCGAGAAACGCAAATCGGTGAACGGACGCGACGGTGGTGGATGACATCGTCATCGGGGTCGGCAATCCCGACGACATCGTCACGGCCCGCCAGGCTGGCCATCGACTCGCCCGCGGCCTGGGATTCTCGCTGACCGACGTCACCATGATTGCCACCGCGATCTCCGAAGTTGCCCGCAACATCACCAGCTACGCCGGCTCGGGCGAAGTCCGGGTGGCAATACGCGAAAAGAACGGCCGCCGCGCGTTGGTGGTGCGCGCCGAGGACGACGGGCCGGGCATTGCCGACGTCGACCGCGCGTTGGAAGACGGGTACTCCACCGGCAGCGGCCTCGGGTTGGGCCTGCCGGGGGCGCAGCGCCTGATGGACGACCTGATCGTGGAGTCCGCGCCCGGCGAGGGAACGGTCGTCGAGATGTGGAAATGGATCCCGCCCGATGGCTGAGCACGGGTGGCTGGGCCCGATCGAGTGGGCGACGGCACGGCGAGCGCTGCCCGGCCAGCAGGTCTGCGGCGACAATGCGGTCGCCCTCGGCATCGCCGGTGAGGCCGCGCTGTTCGGCGTGATCGATGGACTCGGCCACGGTGATGCGGCCGCCTCGGCTGCAGACTGTGCTGCCGAGACGCTCAGCCGCGCAAGCGATAAGCCGCTCGACGTGTTGATCCGCCGCTGCCATAATGCCCTGTCCTCTACTCGCGGAGCAGCAATGACCTTGGCGCACTTCGACTTTGACACCGGAGGGTTGTCCTGGATCGGTGTCGGCAACGTGACCGCCGCCGTGGTCGCCAAAACTCCCCACGGTGTCGAGATGCGATCCTCGGCGCTGTTGGCCGGAGGAATCGTGGGCTATCGGATTCCCGAATCACTGCAGCCGCAAAACCTTGCATTGAGCTTAGGCGATCTTCTCGTGATGGCCAGCGACGGCATCGACGAGAACTATTTGGGCAGCATCGATTTCGCAGCCCCGGTGGCTGACATCGCCGATCACATCCTGCTCACGCATAGCAAGGACAGCGACGACGCGCTGGTGTTGGCGGCGCGCCACCGGGGACATTCGTCGTGACGGACAACGACTTCTTCGCCCGCTACGCCGACGCGCTGCACGCCTACCTGACGGCGGAAGACGAGGCCAACCTGGCACTGGGCCACGAGCTCGGACGTCGAGCACTGGCCGAGGGCATCAGCATGCTCGACATCGTCGAAAACCACTTCCGGATTCTCGGCGAGCAGGCGACGACGTCGCCACCCCGCTCGAGCGGCGCACTGCAATTCCTGCTGCAGGCGTTGGCTGCTCTTGACGTCGCCACCCGCGGATTCCTGCAAGGCACAAGGCGTTACGAACAGGAGCGATCCCGCGCCGCCGCCCTGGCTGCCCGAGACGAATTCCGCACCGCACTCGTCAACTCGCTGCAAGAAGGCTTCTTTGTCGCCGGTCGCGACGGCGCCGTCGTCGAAGTCAACGACGCGTTTGGTGAGATCACCGGCTACGGCGCCGACGGCCTTCCCTACGAGTGGCCACATCCCTGGGTGCTGGATCAGCAAAAAGCCGGTGATCGGCTGGGCCGACTGCTGCGCGAGGGCGGCGTGGAAGACGAGGTCGCGATCCGGCACCGTGATGGCCGCATCGCGTGGGTGGCCACCAGTACCAACGCGATTCGCGCGCCTGGGGACGATAGGCACGCCTTCGTCGGAACGATCCGAGACGTCACCGCGGCGCACGCGGCCGCCGAACGGGAACGCGCCGTCATGCGATTGGCCGCCGCGGTCAGCGTCGCGGGCAGTGTCGCCGAACTGCTGGCGGTGACCCTCGAAGAGTGCCGGACCCTCAATGTCGGGCGCGTGATCGCCGTGATGTGGCCGCCCGGCGAAGGCGAGCCGACCATCCAGGCCGCGGGTACCCCGACGCAATTGCGCTGGCGCGACCTGGATTCGGAGTTGCAACATGCACTACAGCACACACGTGGTCGGCTTCCGTTGACAGTCGAGCCGATCGACGATCGTGACGGGACCGGAAAGTCGCGGGGAATCGTCACAGTTCTTTCGTCAGATGCCGCGTTATGGCTCGAGCACACTGAACCGCGCCGGATCAGTCCCGAGGACTGCCTGCTGGTTGCGGCGCTGGCTGGCCAGCTCAGCCTCGCCATGCAGCACGTCCGCCAGTTCGAAACCGCTCGAGATACGTCATTGGCCCTGCAGCGCGCGATCCTTGCCCCTACCCAACCACCGCCGGGGTTCACCGTGCGCTACGAGCCGGCCGTCACCCCGCTGGAGATCGGTGGCGATTGGTACGACGTGCTGCGCCTCGGCGAGCACCGCATCGGTGTCATCGTTGGCGACTGCGTCGGACGGGGACTGACCGCGGCCGCTGTGATGGGCCAGCTGCGCAGCTCGGCACGGGCGCTTCTGCTGACCGGCGTCGGACCCGCATTGGTGCTCGAACAGCTCGACGCGGCAGCCGCACTCATCCCCGACGCATACTGCACGACGGTTCTAGTGGCGGTACTGGACACCGAAACCGCCATCGTGCATTACAGCAGCGCCGGGCACCCCCCGGCGGTGCTCGCCGCACCGCATGATGGAGCCACCGTGCTGAGCGGGGCGCGGTCAGTGCCTCTGGCGGTGCAGCGCAGTCAGGGCCGCCCGCAGGCCAGCCAGCGGCTGAGACCCGGGGCGACGCTGATGCTGTTCACCGACGGCCTGATCGAGCGTCGTGGCGAGCCGATCGACCGTGGAATCGCCCGCGTCGCAGACATTCTGACGCGCACCCTCGACGCGCCGGGTGACGAAGTAGCTGACATGCTGCTGCGTGAGCTGGCTCCGCCCGACGGGTATGACGACGATGTGGCCTTCGTCATCTGCCGCCCACCGCCTGCATCGCTGCGAATCCAGTGTGACGCGGCGCCGCACCAGCTCGCGGTCATCCGCCGTGAACTCGGGACATGGTTGACGGCCGCCGGGGTGCCTGGCGAGCTCGCCGCCTACATCGTGCTGGCGGCCAACGAGGCATGCACGAACTGCGTCGAGCACGCCTACCCGTCGGGCGAATCGGGCGCGATGCGTCTGGAGGTACACCACCTCGGTGAGCAGATCCATGTCCGTGTAAGCGATTTCGGGTCATGGAAGGAGCGGCCGACCGGTACTGCCAACCGCGGGCGCGGGCTGATGCTGATCCGATCTCTCAGCGCCCACGGCGAAGTCAACACCACCGCGGCCGGAACGACCGTCGACATCCTGTTTCGCACGGACTCCCCACCGGACTAGTTGGCTTCGAGACCCGCCCCCGGCGCATCCCGCCATGAACTGGTGGTACAAAGACGCCAGATCCGGCGGCAGCACGGACGCGTTGCACTGACACTGCGCATCAACGATGGGCGCCAAGATGTTGTGTAGTGCGCACAGCCGTGGCACACCAATTGCGCCGCTTCGCAATCGAATTAGCGGCCCTCGGCAGACAGCTTGACGAGATCGAGCAGTCCGAGCGTTGACGAAGGGTGAGGACCAATGTGAGCACGGCCTCGCGCTTAACCGTGGCCGTGCGCTGAGGGGTGCGGCGTCCATAAACCGACGCACATGCTTTCCGCGCTACCGCGCAAGGAGGCATTCGACGGCGTCGCGGATGATGTCGCGCTGCAGCTTGGGGTCCGATACATCGGCGACAGTGAGGACCTCGAGGCTGCTGCTCGTGGTCCACAGCGAGGCGACGTTGATGATCAGTGCTAACAGCACGCCGGGTTCGAAATGGTCGGACACCGTGCCCTCGGCTTGCGCTTTCGCAATCGCCTCAACGGTGGCCTTGGCGCTTTGAACCGCGAACAGATGCGGTCCCTCGTGGCCGCGCTCGAGGCGCTGCCAGCTCACCAGCCGCCTGATCTCCGGAAGCTGCCGATAGGTGTCGGCCAGTCTTTCCGCATACCCGGCAAGATCGGCGGCGTCGATCGGGATGGACTCGATGACCTGCTGTACGACCGCTTCCCAAACCGCGTCAAAGAGCTGGTCCTTGCTTCCGAAATAGTGGTAAATCTGGGCCTTGTTGGCCTCGGCGTTTGCGGCGATGCGGTCGACACGCGAGCCGGCGAGGCCGTATTGGGCGAACTCGGCGCGGGCGGCGTCGATCAGGCGCTGACGGGTCGCTGCGGCGTCACGTGTGACGGTCATCACCACAGACTAAATAACTAACTAGATAGTTGACAACATTCGCGGTTGCGGCGTAGCTTGCTAACTATCTAGTTAGTAAGGAAAAGGCGTGCCCATGCTCGGCTCCCGCTTCGACCCGTGTTACAGCGCCAGCTGGGCGCTTTCTGTCCCCCCGCCGCAGGCTTACACGCCACCACGAGGAGACAGGCCCTGGACCGACCAACGGGGGTCAAACCGGTGCTCGGCACGCCACCGCAGCCGGACCGCATGCGACGGGTCTCGACCTGCGTAGCAGCCAAGTGCTGTCCGCCTGACCTCGGGTTCGTTCCCTGGTACCGATGACCTGCTGAGGTCGCCGATTGCAGATGCGATGCGGCAGTTGCCGTTCGAGCACCGCGCTGTGATCTACCGGGCGTATTACCAGGGATGGACAACCTCAAGAATCGCTGACGACCTGAAGATTTCCGACGCTGCCGTGAAGTCACTGCTGCACGATGGCCTGCGCGCACTAAGGCTAGGAGTCTTGGGGTGAGTGCCGAACGCTGACACGGTGACCAGATCGTTGGACGCTGCAAGAATCTGGACCAAATATTGAGACCCCATATCTCGCATGTCAATATTGCTGCGCCAGCGTCCACGCCATCTCTGCGAGCGCACGATAGCGGTCGCGGAACTCTGAGGTGGCGGCGCGGGCGTCGGCGGCATTCCCGTCGAGTCCCCGACGCCAGACGCCAGCGGTTATCGAGGCAAGACGGAACATCGAAAAGACGATGAAGACGTCGAGCGACTTCGGGACCTCCCGGCCGGCGTGCCAGCAGTAGCTCGCGACGAACGCATGCTCGTCAGGAATGCCGGTGCCGGTCAAGTCCTCGCCGGCCACCCCCGTGTCGAGGAGATAGGCCGGGTCGTGGTAGGTCAGGCAGGTGTAGCCGAGGTCAGCCAACGGGTGGCCGATGGTCGACAGCTCCCAGTCCAGCACCGCGACAATCCGGGGCTCCGTCGGATGAATCAGGACGTTTCCCAACCGGTAGTCACCGTGCGCGATGCAGGCCGGCTCATCCTCTGGTGGCAGATGCAGCGGCAGCCACTGTGCCAACATCTCCATCACCGGGTTGTCCTCCGCGCGTGCGGCCTGCCACTGCCTCGTCCATAGCGCCACTTGGCGCTCCATGTAGCCCTCCGGCTTGCCGAACCCCTCAAGTCCTGCCTGACGCCAGTCGACGCGATGCAGCGCCCCCAGCACGCGCGCGAGGTCCTCGTAGATCGCTGCGCGATGTGCCGGAGCGACTTGCGGCAGGCCGGGGTCGTGGAAGATGCGTCCGGGCACGTAATCCATCACGAAAAATGGTGTGCCGATGACGGATTCGTCCTGACACAGCAGCCGCATGCGTGGCACGGGCACATCGGTGCCGGCCAGTGCCGCCATCACACGGTGTTCACGGTCCACCTCATGTGCCCTCGGCAGCAGTTTGCCCGGCGGCTTCTTGCGGAGAACGTACTCGCCTCCACCGGTGCGCAGGTGAAACGTCGGGTTGCTCTGTCCGCCCTGAAACTGGCGAATGTCCAGCAGACCTTCACAGCCCGGCAGTCGTCCACGCAGATAGCGACCCAGAGCGCCCTCATCGAAGCGGTGTGCGGGCCGCACCGGTACCAGCTCCGCCATGCCCTCCATCTGTGGCACGTTAGTTGAACCGGACCTGGGCTCATAACTTTTCTGAGCCCGCCATCGTGGGAGTCGCTCAGATCAGGTAGATAGCCAGTACTGCAGCCCACAGGACGGTAAGCCATGCATCCGTGGCGAGCTTGAGCCACCGGGGTGCGGTCCGCACCTCCATGAAGTACCGAATGATCATGCGGCCCTTGATAAATCCCAGCAGTATCACCGCTACGGTGATCGGAACGCTGGGCCGCGCCCCATGTCCGGGCGCCAGCGACCACGAGATAATCGTGATCGCGGAGAGGATGATCCACGCATAGGTGGTTGTCCGTGCCTCGGTCGTGGTCAACGGTTCACCTCATCACGTAAAGCAGAGCGAAAATCACTATCCACAGCAGGTCGACCATGTGCCAGTAGGTGGCGCCTGATTCGACCATCGATGCTCTGCGGCGTCTGGGGTTGCGCAGTTCCCGCACAACGATCCCGAGGATGAGCAGGCCCAACCCGACGTGGAATAGGTGCACGCCGGTGAGCATGTAGTAGAACATGAAGAATTCGTTGCTGGGCATCGTATGGCCCTCAACAACTTTCGCTGTCCACTCGTAGGCCTTGATCAGCATGAACAACACGCCGCACGAGCCACCGAGATAGGTCAGCCGCAGCGTGCGGGCATGGTCGTCGGCGCGGGCAGCCTGCACGCTGAGCGCGATGAACCACGAACTGCCAAGTAGCACGAGGGTGTTGACCACGCCGACGGTGAGGTTGAGGTGTTGCTGCGCTGCCAGGAACTGATCGGGCTTCATGGCGCGGTGGACCATGAAGATGAGGACGAAGCCGCCGAAGATGACGAAGTCGCCGAGCACCATGACCCACATGTGACCGTCGCCGGGCAGGTGCACGCCGGGGCGCCGGGGTGCGGCGTCGAGGCTGCGCGCCGCCTGCTGAGTATTCGTCATGGCAGGGGCGCCTCGTCGGCGGGCTGAAGGTCATTCGCTTTCTTGAGAAAGACGATCAGGCACGATAGCCAGAAGCCGAAGATGACGGTGCCCTCCCAGAAGGCGATCGACCCGTTCCATGCGAATGGACCCGCTTTCAACACGAACACCGGTACGGCACAGATTTCGGTGACGATCTGCCAAATCGTCACGTACGCCAGCCATTTCGGGAAGATCTGGTTTCTGTCGTAGAGAATCGCAATCGCAAACGCGATCCAGGCGGTGGTGAAGCAGCCCAGCGACCCGACATAGGACAGCAGCCCGAGATCATAGAGCAGGGCGAGCAGCTGCGGATCACGCTCCGGGCGGTACACCGCGGTGAGGAAACAGAACGCCACCACCAGGCATCCCGGAAGTGCGCCCACCGCCAAGGAACCCATGTACGCGTACCCCAGAACCGAACCGACGGTCATGCGTTTGATGTGGTACAGGACGATGCCGTTGGCCACTCCAGCACCCCCGACGATGAGGACCAGAATCCCGAAACCTATCTGGATGGTCGTGGCGTGCGCGTGGAAGAGATGAGCCATCTGATCGGTGGTGACGTCCGGCCGTGGCGGCGGCATCACCCGTGCCAACGCAAAGAAGATGATCCCGAAGGCTGTGTAAAACGCTGGCACGATCCAGAACACGATCCAAACGTCGCGCTTGCCCGCAGTCGTCGGACGGTCCGAGCCGGCGGATGTGGCTTTGGCCGCCGATTCGGTGGAAACAGCGCTGCTCACCGCGATATCCCTTCCTCGAGGGCCTGGCGCCTCAGCGCCGCCCTCAGCACGAAGAACATCACGACGACGAAGAGGGCGAACGCGCCGTTGCGAAGCCAGAACGACACGACACCGTTCCAGGCCAGCGGACCGGTCCGGAAAATGGCGGCTCCGACGGCCGGCGCCATCGCCAGCGCGGTGGCGACGGCGTAGGGGCCAACCCACCGCGGAAACACCGGATTGGGTCCGTTGTCGAAGTAGATCCCGGCCGCCAGAAGCAGGTTCATGGCGACGATCGCGCCCACCGGCGCGACGAAGATGATCCACGCCATGTCGTTGAGTAGCACCACGAGTTCGGGATTGCGGTCGGGACGGAACGCGGCAACCAAATAGAAGATGTCGGCGAGTGCGAACAGCGTCGCGCCGCTGACTGCAGCGGTCAGATAGCAGTACGCGAAGACGTGGCTCTGTGTGGCCATCCGTTTCATCTGCACCACGATCACCATGAACATCGGGAGCAGCATGATCCCGCAGAGATTGAAGGTGATCATGGAAAACCGGATCATTGCCGCGTTGTCTCGGTAGAACGCGGCCACCTGATCAGCGGGCATATCGGGCGACATCGGCGGGAAGAAGCCGGGGAACGCGACAAAGGCGACCAGCAGGATCGCCCCGAAGACGGGCACGCTCCACAGACTGATCAGCTGCGTCTTGATGTTCGCGGTCTTCGGCAGGTCCTCGGCCTCGGCAAGAATCTGCATCGCACCTCGATTCCGGTGGGTAGCCGATCGGCTAGTAGCCGAGGATAGTCGACCGGTTCCCCTTCGTTCAATGGCGCTATCGACGGCGTCAGTCCGGCAGGTTGAGCATGCGCTGGGTCAGCTGGATCAAGGCAGTCCGCAGGGTAGCGGCGTCGATGTCGTCGACGAGCGGGTTGACGATTCCGCCGGCGATCGCCCCGGAGAACAATGCCGCCGAGATCCGCGCCTCGGTGTCGTCGTGTTCGTCGAGCAAGATTCCGTACAGCCGGCTGATGAACTGCCGAAACGGTTCGTACTCGCCGAGGAGGCGGACGATCACCGGATCGTTCTGCAGCGTCCTCACCCATCCGCGGCGCTCGACCGCCGTGTCGATCACCCGCGTCAGAAGTACCTTGCGTGCACGTAGCGGATCGTCTTCGGCCTCGGCTGCCTCCAGCGCATCCTCCAGGTTCGCCAGCTCCATCTCGGTCACCGCGACGACAATTTCTTCTTTCGTCTTGAACTGGTGATAGACCGCCGCCTTGGTCACCCCGACAGCGTCAGCGATCATCTGCAGTGAGGTGCCGCTGACGCCATGGTCAGCGAACAAATCCAACGCAGCCTTCAGGATTCGGGTCTGGGCAGCAGTGCGGGTGACGCTGCCCAGGCGACGCCTGCCCTCCGGCATCTCACTGAGCACCGATCGAGCGTAGCCGACCTGCCGAACGTTGATGGCCGGTCGGCTACTCCGCTGACGTCCTAAGGTCAATGCATGGTGCTCGACCGGCTGAAGGCAGCGGCTCGCGAGAAGCTGCAACGCGCGGTGGCTGAGGTCGTGGAGGACGAACATGCCCGCACGCAACGGACGTACCGGGATCTGCAGGCCGAGGTCATGGCCGCAGTCGAGCGAGTGGATCGCCACCTCGACGACGTCGCAGGCCGTATCGACGAAGTGATCCGCCGCCAGAACGAGCTGGAATTCCGCGCCCGCCGGGACATTTGGTATGCGCAGGATCTGCGGGTGACCAGGGATACCGCCGCGTTCGTGTTCGAGCAGATGCCTAGGGCCGCAGTGTTCTGGCACCCCCACGACACTCTGCGATTCGCCCTCGGCGAGATCAAAGGACCCGGTCTGGCACTCGAGTTCGGGGTGGCGACCGGCACGACGCTCGCGATCATCGCGGACACCGTGGCCGATCATCGCGCGGTCTTCGGGTTCGACAGCTTCGAAGGCCTACCAGAAAACTGGCGAACCGGTTTCGCCGCAGGTGAATTCGCGCAGAGCCCACCGCGAGACATCCCGGGCGCCACGCTGCTGACCGGTCTGTTCGAAGATTCGTTACCGGGATTCCTCGCCCAGAACGACGACCAGATCGCGTTCGTGCATCTGGACGCTGATCTGTACTCTTCGACCAAGACGGTGCTGGATCTGGTTGCCGAGCGACTCGCCCCCGACGCGGTGTTGTTGTTCGACGAGTACTTCAACTACCCCGGCTGGCGGCGACACGAATATCGGGCGTTCGCCGAGTTCATCGCGCGCACAGGCCGCACGTTCGAATACCTCGGCTACACCGGCAACAACGAACAGGTCGCTGTTAGGTTGCATTGATCAGCTGTCGAACAGGCGTGTCCAGTTCTCCCGACTGATCAGCTCGGGCAACGCCGCGCGGTATCGCTCCTGAAGCGATGGTGTCTCAGCGCGGAACCGTCGCAGCACCTTGACCGCTCGCCTGGTGAGGCTGGCCAGTTTCCGTTTGTCGCGCCGACGAATCCGGACGCCGGCCTGAGAGGCGTCGGTGACGACGACATGATCGAACAGCGATATATGCCACCACGCGTTGTCCTCGTCGGTGATTGCAACCGGCCCGGGGATGGTCCGCCCCAGCCATTGGTACAGCGCACGTTTGACGAGCACCAAATCCAGCCTGTCCCTGCGCGGGAGGTAGCCGCGGGGCCGCACCCGCGGTATCGCGCCGGTGAGTTCGGTGATGTTTACCGCCGGATGCATCACGGTCTCCGGGTATTCGGAGCGCTCCTTGCGGATCCTGGCCAGCGCCGCGGTTCCACCATCACTCAGAATCTCCGGGCCTTCCAGGAAATCCTCGATCCCGCGAATCACCGTGTGCGCCAAGCCGTATTGCATGGCCACGAGATAATGAGCGATTTCGCGCGCCAAGTACTTTCCGGTTGCCCGCCCATCGATGGTGCCGTGCAGCGCATGGGTGATCAGGGCGTTGCGCACTTGGAAGTAGCGGGTGAAGTCGTCACGGTCCTTCCAATGGAACTCGGCGTGCCACACCCCCGCGTTGGGCAGCGTGACGGTGGGGAACCCGGCGCCCAGTGCTCGCAAGCCATATTCAATGTCGTCCCATTGGAAGAACAGCGGGATCGGCAGGCCTATCGCGGTGATGACCTCGGACGGGATCAGGCACGACCACCACGCGTTGTACTCGGCGTCGACCCGCTTGTCCTGCCGATTTTTCACCATGTCCGAGAAGTGCAGCGAATTCGCTACCCACCTGCCGGAGCGGATCTTTCTCAGGTCCGTCTCTTCGGCGCTGGTGAGCAGCTTTCGTGGGTTCTTCAGCAACAACATCTGGGCGCCGACACACGTCGGCGTCGGCGTCAGGTTGGCAAAAGCGTTGAGCCGCAACACCGATTCGGGTTCACAGACGATGTCGTCATCCATCAGGATCACGTTCGCATGGTCGGCAATGCTCGACACCTCGTAGAGCCCACGGGTAAACCCGCCCGCGCCACCGAGGTTGGGCTGTCGGAGGTAGACCAGCTTGTCGCCGAGTTGCGCCGCGGCGTCGTTGAACAGCGGGCGCGTCACGACGGCGTCGGTGCCCTGGTCCGTCACGTACACCGCGTCGATGCCCGTCAGCAGGGTCTTGTCGCCGGCGATCGCCGCGATGGTGGCCGCGCATTCGTCGGCCCTGTTGAAGGTGCAGATGGCGATAGCGGCGGGCCGAATCGACGCAGGCGGGGGAACCGTCCACTCGAGGTCGGTGATCGTCAGCGGCCCGCCCAGGGCCGTGCACTCCATCCACAACGCCCCGCCGTCGAGGTACTGATTGAGGCGAGCCGACAGCACCGCCGTGCCGGTGCCCGCGATCTCGGTGCTCGCGACGGTCCGAACGGCACCCTGCACGTCCGACCCGCGCAGCAGCAGTCGCGCTGGGGTGGACGTGTCGAACACCAGCTTCAGCTGTACCTCGGTGACGGTGGTCCACCTCTGGAAGTAGCTTGCGGGCAGTCGGCCGAAGTAGGTGTTGGTGTCGACGGTCGCGCCTTTGTTGAGGTGCAGCGCATGTCGCTCGCGATGGGCCTTGCCCTTGACGATCCGCGCATACAGGTCGTCGGGCACCCGCGGGCTCGGGCCGGCGAACAAGCCACGCGCGACCACCAGCCGCTCTGGTGCGGTGTGTTCGGTCAGCGCCGGCTTGAGCATGTCGGGCCCGACATGAATCGGCGCGCCCCGTTCGCGCTCGCTCATGCTGCTCCTACGTCGTAGCGGAAAAGCTTCCTTCGTTCAGGTGGCCACGTCGGCTCCCAAGGAGACTAACAAGTGCGTGCCCGCTGGGCCGATCACCAAACGCCGCGGTGACCTCACGATTCGATTGCGTTGGTCCACGGGTCCGGCCTTGCGATCATTACTTGATGGGCGCTGACGGGATGTCCGACTCGCCGAGGCCGCACGTCCGCCCGCGACGTTCCGATCTGCGCCGGTGGCGTCGGCATCTGGCCGACGAGCGCGCGGAGGCCGCGATCTACCGCGATCTCGCGCAGCGGCGCACGGGTGAGGAGCGGGACATCTTGCTCGCATTGGCCGCGGCGGAAAGTCGTCACGAGGAGCATTGGCTCGGGCTGCTGGGCGACCAAATCGGCAAGCCGGCCCGGATCAACGTGCGCACCCGTGTGCTGGGATTCCTGGCGCGCCACTTCGGCTCGGTGTTCGTGCTCGCACTGGTTCAACGGGCCGAGGATCGATCCACCTATGACGCCGATGCCGACGCCACCCCCACCATGGCCGCCGACGAGCGAATCCACGGAGAAGTCGTGCGGGCGTTGGCGGCGCAAGGCCGCAGTCGGCTATCCGGTAGCTTCCGCGCGGCCGTGTTCGGAGCGAACGACGGCCTGGTCAGCAATCTCGCCCTCGTGTTGGGCATCAGCGCCAGCGGCGCGTCGAACCACACCGTCCTGGTGGCCGGCCTAGCGGGGCTGCTCGCCGGCGCACTGTCGATGGGGGCGGGAGAATACGTTTCGGTGCGCTCCCAGCGAGAACTGCTGGAGGCGTCGACCCCAGATCCAGACGCCGACAGCGCAGTGCGTGCGCTGGACGTCGATGCCAACGAGCTGGCGTTGCTGTATCGCGCCCGCGGGATGACCGCGCAGGAAGCCGACGTACACGCCGCCGAGGTGCTGCGGAACAACATCCTGAGCAGTGCTGCCGCGGGGCCGGGCAGGAGCGATGATCATGCGGCGATCGGCACGGCATTCAGCGCTGCAGTGTCCAGTTTCTGCGCATTCGCCTCCGGCGCGCTGATACCTGTGTTGCCCTACCTCGCCGGCCTGCAGGGCCGCGCGGCACTCGTGGCCGCGGCCACACTGGTCGGGGTCGCGCTGCTGGCGACCGGAGTCATCGTCGGCCTGTTGTCGGGCGGCCCGCCGCTCTACAGGGCGGTGCGTCAGCTGCTCATCGGCTTCGGCGCCGCGGGAATGACCTATCTGCTCGGTCTGCTGTTCGGCACCGGCACGGGTTAGTCCGTGCCCGGGTCTGCTATAGCCTGCGCAGTGTCACAGTCAGGAGGACACCCAATGAGCGCGACGAACGACCGTCAGGCGCTGTCGGAGATCGCCGAGCAGTCCAGGTGGCAGCGCAGACAAGTCGACCGCACCGACTTCTACCGGAGAGGCGCCCGGGAGGTGGAGGTGTTTTTCACGGAGGACCAGCTGAACGGGGGCTCCCTGTACGAGGACTTGCACCTGGTGACGTATACCCGCGACAAGGCGACCATCGAAGGCTGGTTGACCAGGGCGGTTTAGCGCTCGATCCCTCATACCGCCCCCGCCAGCGCGGCCAGCGTGTCGGCGGACGTGTACGTCGGCTGCCAGCCTAGGTCTTTCTTTGCCCGTGTGGTGTCCATCACCACCGACGCCTTCGCGGTGTGCAGCCACTCGAGTGCCGAAGGAATGAACGGCAATCGGGACAGCGCCGCCGACGCTGCCGACGCCGCGGCACCGGGCACCCGTACTGGCCTGCCCCCCAACGCTTTCGCCACATCCGACATGGTGACCAGCCCGTCCCCGGCGATATTGTAGGCACCCGGTGGCGCGGGGGCGGTGGCCGCCAACGCGATCGCGGTGGCAACGTCGTCGTGATGGACGAGCTGTAGCGGTATACCCGGGTCGGGGACCACGGGCTTCAACAGACCCACTGCTTTCGAGATCGCGCGCACCGGAGCGGGCAACCGATTCCACGGCATCGCATCGGCAAGCGCGGGCGCGTTCGGTCCGGCGACGATGCACGGTCTCAGGATGAACACCTCCAGTGACGAAGCGTCGGTGATCTCGGTGAGCGCCGCCTCACAAGCCGCCTTCTGCTGCGAGTAATAATGTTCCGGCGATCCGCGGGTCGGCACGTCCTCGGTGAGCGGCACCGGGTTGTCCGTGTGGTAGCCGTACGCTGCGACCGACGATGTGTACACCAGTCGCCGCGGTCGTGGTGCGGCCACGGTCGCCTCAAACACGTTGCGAGTGCCCTGCAGGTTGATTCGTGCGCTCTTTTCGCGCGAGCCCATGATGATGAATGCCAGATGGACCACCACGTCGGCGTCGGCCACCAGCCCGTCGACCGCGTCGCGATCGAGAATGTCGCCCTGCCGATATGTGGCCTTCGTCCAGCCATGGGCCGCTGGGTCAAACGGCCGCCGGGCCATCCCGACTATCGTCTCCACCGCGGGCTCTCGTTCCAGCGCCGTCACAGCCGCAATACCGATTTCGCCAGTAGGACCGGTGACGGCCACGGTCAAGCCCACACGACAGATCTTGCCCGCCACCTCCACTAGGTCCGAAACCTGGATGGCCAAACCTCACATCCGGCGCTGGGCGCGGTTACAAAGGTGTGAGGGACAGGTGAGCGCGGGAGAGGAAACACGATGCAATTGATTTCACCGATCGACAACATCTTTCTGCTCGGAGAATCCCGTGAGCATCCCATGCACGTCGCTGGCCTCCAACTGTTCGAGACGCCCGAGGGTGCCGGGCCAGACTTCGTGCGCGATGCCTATGAGGCCATGCTGTCGTGCACCGACGTGCAACCAACGTTCCGTAAACATCCGGCTTTTATGGGCGGGATCACCAACGTCGCGTGGTCGGAGGACAAAGACGTCGACCTTGAGTACCACCTGCGCCGCTCGGCCCTGCCCAGGCCTGGGCGAGTTCGTGAGCTGCTCGAGCTGACCTCGCGGCTGCACGGCACCCTGCTCGACCGGCACCGCCCGCTGTGGGAAGCCCATCTTGTCGAGGGGCTCGACGACGGCCGTTACGCGCTGTACGTCAAACTGCACCACTCGCTGATCGACGGTGTCTCGGCCCAGCGGCTGATGCAACGGACGTTGACGCCCGATCCCGACGACGACGAACTGCGCGCGACGTGGGCGCTCAAGCCGGGCCGTTCCAAAGCCTCCCGCGGTGGCCGCTCTCCGCTGCGAATGCTGACGACCGCCGCGGGATCCGTTACCGCTCTTGCCCCATCGACGCTGTCGGTAGCCCGCGCCGCGCTGCTCGAGCAGCAGCTGACACTGCCGTTCCGGGCACCCAAGACGATGTTCAACGTGCGCATCGGCGGCGCGCGCCGTGTCGCAGCGCAGTCGTGGGCGCTGGAGCGGTTCAAACGGGTCAAGGCCGCCGCGGGCGGGGTGACCGTCAACGACGTGGTGCTGGCGATGTGTGCCGGAGCGCTTCGCGCGTACCTGCTCGAGCACAATGCGCTACCAGACACGCCGTTGGTCGCGATGGTCCCGGTGAGCCTGCGCACCGACGAGGACGACGACCGCGGCGGCAACATGGTCGGCACGATCCTGTGCAACCTGGCCACTCACCTTGACGATGCTGGACAGCGGTTGGAAACGATCCATGCGTCGATGACTGACAACAAGAACGTGTTCAGACAGCTGCCGCAGGTTCAGCAGCTCGCGTTATCGGCCGTGCTGACCGGAGGCATCGCGCTGGCGATCGTGCCGGGGTTCG
Organism: uncultured Actinomycetota bacterium; assembly: GCA_963801365.1. Taxonomy (GTDB): domain Bacteria; phylum Actinomycetota; class Actinomycetes; order Mycobacteriales; family Mycobacteriaceae; genus Mycobacterium. The sequence continues at coordinate 354,908 of CAWDEZ010000006.1, forward strand.
TCGCGACCGCGCCGCCGCCGTTCAACATCGTGATCTCGAATGTGCCCGGCCCGCGCGAGCCGCTGTACTGGAAGGGCGCCCGCCTCGACGGTAACTACCCGCTGTCGATCGCCCTGGACGGCCAAGCGGTCAACATCACGCTGACGAACAACGCCGACAACCTCGACTTCGGGCTCGTCGGCTGCCGGCGCAGCGTGCCGCACCTGCAGCACCTGCTCGGCCATCTGGAAGATTCGCTGAAGGACCTTGAGCGCGCCGCCGGCGTGTAGGCGGATGCCGAGACACAGCGCACGCGAGGAGCAGATGAAAACGAGCGCTGGCCTTCTGCTGTACCGGATCCGCGACGGTGTGGTCGAGGTGTTGATCGGCCATCCCGGAGGACCGTTCTGGGCGAAGAAGGACGACGGCGCGTGGTCGATCCTCAAGGGCGAGTACGTGGACGCCGAAGACCCCTGGGAGGTCGCTCAGCGGGAGTTCGCCGAGGAAACCGGTCTGGTGCCGCCGCCGGGTCCGCGCATCGGCTTCGAGCCCCTGCGTCAGCCGAGCGGAAAAGTGCTTACCACATTCGCGGTGCATGGCGACGTCGACATCAGCAACGCGCAGAGCAACACCTTCGAGATCGAATGGCCCAGGGGTTCAGGACGGATGCGTGAGTTCCCCGAAGTCGATCGTGTGCAATGGTTTTCGGTGGCTCAAGCCCGGACCAAGCTGTTGACCGGACAGCGCCCCGTCCTGGATTGGCTGATGATGCACCTCCCGGATCTGAGGGAGGGCTAGCGGTCCTGTTGGCACCAAAGCGGCGGCGCCCCAAGGGGCGCCGCCGCTGGTTCCTGCTTGCGCTACGGGCACGTCACCTCGATCTCGAAGGGCTTGGTCTGCGGACCTGCCATCGGGTTCGACATGTCCACGCCGGAGATCGCGTTTCCGTTGATCTTGTAGGTCTTGCCATCCTTCTTCGCCTCAGCGTTGCCCTGCCCGGTTCCGTCCTGGAAGGCGAGCATCTGGCCGTTGAACGTGCCGAGGGCGACGGACTTAACTTTCGGGCTGTCGCCAGTCGTCACGACCGCGCCCAGGCCACCCGCCTGATCACCGATCGCGATGTTGACGGTGTCGCCCTGTGTCACACAGCCGATACTGCCCTGGACAGTCTGATCCTTGCCGTCGATCGTGACCTTGGCCTTGCCGGTGCCAGACGCAGCCGTCTGCGTGGCTTCGCTCGACTTGTTGTTCGAACAACCCGCCAACCCCGCGACCACAATGGCCGCACCGCCGATGACAACCACGAAACCACGCTTCACCACTGTTCTCCTTTTTCGTTGTCGCGGTCCGTCACAAGCGGCGAACCATCGTCGAGCAGTATGGTGGTCGCCTTCATCGACGGTCACGCGTTTGGCGAAAGCCGGTGTAGCAGCCGAGTAGCCGTCAGCAATTGGCTTTAATCTCGAAGCTCGCCATGGTCCGCTGTATCGGATCGGCGTTGGTGGAGCCCTCGGCGGTGCCGTTGACCCGGAACGTGGTTCCGATGATGGTCGCGGTGGCGTTGCCGATGTTGTTCTCCCACACCCTGCCGGTGAAGTCGCTGACGTTGTTGATCACCACCGACTGGGCCGTCACCTTGTCGCCGGTGTCGATGACGACGCGGACGCCGCCCGTCTTCTCGTCGCCGGTCTCGATGGTGTGGGTCCACCCGTCTTGTGTGCAGCGGATGGTGTTGGTGGTGCCCGCGGAGTTGCCGTTGACCGTGACCTGAGCGGTCGCCGGCGGCAGCGAACCGGGCGGCTGCGGGGACTTGCCCGGCGGCGACGAGCAACCCGCGACCCCGACGATCGCGCAACAGGCGGCTACGGCTACGACAACGAATCGGTTCTGCACCGCTCACCTCGATTCCGCTTCACGTACTACCACGCGCAGTTTGGAGCTTCGGCAAATCTATCGGCGGCAATGCCCGACTGCGGGCAAAACCCCCGCATTGATTGAATACCTCTGTGGCCGTGCAGGGAAGTGAGCTTTTCGACCCCACCGCTTCGCTGCCCGGCCGTCGGGGGCGTTGCGGCGTGATCCGCACCCCGCACGGCGACATTAATACCCCGGCGTTCATCGCGGTCGGCACGCAGGCGACCGTCAAGGCGGTGCTCCCTGAGACCATGAAAGAGCTTGGCGCACAAGCTGTTCTGGCAAATGCATACCACCTCTATCTGCAGCCGGGCGCCGACATCGTCCAGGAGGCCGGGGGGTTGGCTGCGTTCATGAACTGGCCCGGCCCGACGTTCACCGACAGCGGCGGATTCCAGGTGCTGTCGCTGGGTGCCGGCTTTCGCAAGGTGCTCGCGATGGACACCGAGCGGGTGCAGGCCGACGACGTGATCGCCGAGGGAAAGGAACGGCTCGCGGTGGTCGACGACGACGGCGTGACGTTCCGGTCCCATCTGGACGGGTCGTCGCACCGTTTCACCCCGGAGTTGTCGATGCGTATCCAACACCAACTCGGCGCGGACATCATCTTCGCGTTCGACGAGCTCACCACGCTCGTCAACACGCGTGGTTACCAGGAGCGGTCGGTGCGGCGCACCCACGACTGGGCGGTGCGCTGCGTGGCCGAGCATCAACGTATCGGCGGGGCCCAGGCGCTGTTCGGGGTGGTGCAGGGCGCGCAGTACGAGGATCTGCGCCGGGCTGCGGCGCGTGGTCTGAGCACGATCGGCTTCGACGGCTACGGCATTGGCGGGGCGCTGGAGAAACAGAACCTCGCGACGATCATCGGCTGGGTCACCGAGGAACTGCCGGACGACAAGCCACGGCATCTGCTGGGTATCAGCGAACCCGACGACCTGTTCGCGGCCGTCGCCGCCGGTGCCGACACGTTCGACTGCGTGTCCCCGTCACGAGTGGCCCGCAACGCCGCGGTCTATTCGCCGACGGGGCGGTTCAACATCACCGGCTCGCGTTATCGTCGTGACTTCACTCCGATCGATGCCGAGTGCGACTGCTACACCTGCGCGCACTACACCCGTGCATATCTGCACCACTTGCACAAGAGCAAGGAGATCCTCGCCGCGACGCTGAGCACTATCCACAACCAGCGGTTCGTGATTCGGTTGGTCGACCAGATCCGCGAGTCGATCTACCAGGGCAGGTTCGACGATCTTCGGGAGCACGTCCTCGGCCGCTATTACCCCGCGCGTGCAGAATGAGAGGATGACGACTCTCCCCGAGTCCCAGGCACTTCTGCTGCAGGTGCTCGACCCGTCCACCCGCGCGAACCCCTACCCCGTCTACCGACAGTTCCGCGAGCGCGGCCCGCTGCAGATGCTCGAATCCAACCTCACCATGTTCAGCTCGTTCCGCGACTGCGACGAGGTGCTGCGCCACCCAGCGGCGGCCAGCGATCGGCTGAAATCCACTCTCGCACAACGCGCAATCGCGGCCGGTGAGGAGCTACGTCCGTTCGGCAAGCCGAGCTTTTTGTTTCTCGACCCACCCGATCACACCAGGCTGCGCAAGCTGGTCAGCAAGGCGTTCGCGCCGAAAGTGGTGAAGGCCCTCGAGCCGGACATCACCGCGCTGGTGACCGCGCTGCTCGACGATGTCGAGGCTGCCGGCACTTCTGATGTTGTCGCCGACTTGGCCTACCCGTTGCCGGTCGCGGTGATCTGCCGGCTGCTCGGTGTGCCGATCGAGGACGAACCGAAGTTCAGCTGGGCGTCGGCGCTGTTAGCCCAAGCGCTTGACCCGTTCATCACCTTCACCGGAGAGCTGCCGGACAACTTCGAGGAGCGCATGCAAGCCGCGCTGTGGTTGCGCGGATACCTGCGGGATCTGATCGAGCAACGACGCGGCGACCCCGGTGATGACCTGATTTCGGCCCTGGTTGCGGTGGAGGAGTCCGGCGATCAGCTCACCGAGGAAGAGATCACCGCTACCTGCAATCTGTTGCTGATCGCGGGGCACGAGACCACCGTGAACCTGATCGCAAACGCGATTTTGGCCATGCTGCGTCATCCTTGGCAGTGGGCGGCACTGAGCAACGACTCGGTGCGGGCCTCGGCGGTGGTTGAAGAGACATTGCGCTACGACCCGCCAGTGCAACTGATGGGCCGAATCGCCGGTGAGGACATGATGATTGGCGACGTAACAGTGCCCAAAGGCGACACGATGATGCTGCTACTCGCGGCCGCCCACCATGACCCCGATGCCAATGAGCGGCCCGATCAATTCGATCCGGACCGAGAACTTATCCGCCACTTGGCTTTTGGGCATGGGCCGCACTTCTGCCTGGGTGCGCCGCTGGCTCGGTTGGAGGCGACGGTCGCGTTGTCGGCCGTGACGGCGAGGTTCCCGAACGCGCGACTCGACAGCGAGCCGGTGTACAAGCCGAACGTCACACTGCGAGGCTTGTCCACACTGGCCGTCGCCGTTTAGGGCGAGCGCCCTCTAGGTCGAGCCAGGCGAGAACTTCTGTACGAGGCCGAAGATGGAGTCTGCGACGTAGACGTTGCCTTGGGTATCGACCGCTACCGTCGACTCAAGGCCGCGGGGGGCGGCGAAGGGCAGCTCCACCTGGTGGCTCGAGCCGGGCGGTAGCTTCAGCACGCGTTTCGTCATGGGATCTGTTGCGTAGACGTTGCCGTCGGCGTCGACGGCCACACTAGAGGGGCCGGGGACGATGAAAGGCAGCTTGGTCGCAGCATTCGCGCCCACCGGTAACTTCTGCACGCCACCGTTGAAACTGTCGGCGACGTACACATTGCCATCCCCGTCGACCGCCACACCGACCGGCGAAGTGATGTCGTTGAACGGCAGCTGGATTGGGGCCGTCGCGCCTGGCGGCAACTTCAACACGCGCGGCGACGTGGAGTACCGGCCCTCAGCGACGTAGACGCTACCCTCCGTGTCGGCCGCCACCACAGGGGCGCCCCCACCGATGTTGCCGAAGGGCAGCTCGGCCGGGGTGGTCGAGTCGGCTGCTAGCTTCCTCGCGCGATCGAGGCCGTCGTCCGCGACGTAGACGTTGCCGGCGTTGTCGACGGCCACACTATTCGGCATGTTCAAGCCGGTGAAGGGCAACTGGGTTGGAGTGGCCGCGCCGGGGGCCAGCTTCAGCACGCGGCCTGGGGATGTGTCCGTGACGTAGACGTTGCCGGCGGTGTCGACGGCCACACCAGTCGGGTGATTGAGGTCGGTGAAGGGCAGGGTGACCAATGCGGGGCGGCGCGCCGAAGGCGCGGCGGAAGACGTGGAGGCCGGCGGTGACGCGGCGGGTGGCGAGGATGGTCCGCGCGCACGCAGTACCGTCCATACGGCGAGTGCGGCGACGATGACGATCGCGAGGACGATGGCTGCGGGGATCACAACGCCGTTGCGGCGCCACCTGGGACCCATCGCACCTCCCGCGTCTATGTGTCAGTCTCTTCGTCGTCTGACAATAAGTCACGGCGGTTCTGCAAAATGGGCATTTGCTCGGGCGGAATGACATTGCGCGACATCGGTTTCACCTGGAATGCCGCCCAAGGTCGAGTTACCAAGGCGAGCGTTAGTAAGGCGACTCACGCGGTGATGTAGGCGAGGTGGGGGTCGGCGAAGAATCCGCGGATCTTGTTGACCTGCTTTTGGAGTCGGTGCAGGGCGCTGGTCACGACGGTCTTGAAGTGGTTGCCGTCGGTGATCGGGGTCTTGCCGACACGGTCGTATTTGATGTTCTTCCAAACCCATTCGTCGGGATTGAGCTCGGGCGTGTAGCCGGGCGGGAAGAACAGTTTCAGCCGCCCGCCGGTGGAGGCCACGAACGTGGCGGTGACCTTGGCGCGGTGCGCGGGGTGCCCGTCGACGACGAGGTAGACAGGACCGTCGGCATCGGCGAGCAGCCGCTTGCAGAACTCGATGAACACCTGCGCGTTCACGCCGCCTTCGCGGATCATGAACCGCAGCACGCCGGTTGCGGTGACCGCCGAGAGCATGTTGAGCCGGTGCCGGGCGCCGGTGGTGCGCACGATCGGCGTCTTGCCGCGCGGGGCCCAGGTGGTGCCGGAATGGTAGTCCGAGCGCACCCCGGCTTGGTCGGCGAAGTAGACCGCCGCGTTCTGCTTCTTCGCCTGCTTGCGGATCTTGGGGAAGGTCTCGGTCTTCCACGTCTGCACCGCCTCGGGGTTCTGCTGGTAGGCCCGGTGCAGCGGGCGTTGCGGGGAGAACCCGAGCCTGCCCAAGATCCGGCCGATGGTGCTCGGGTGCAGCCGAATCCCGAACTCGCGCTGCACGACAGCCGCGATCATGTCGCGGGTCCACAGCCCAAAGTCGAACTGCAGCTGCCGCGGGTCGCAGTAAGCGACGATCTCGCGCAGCCGTGCCAACTGCTCGTCGGTCAACGTGGCCGGCCGCCCAGGCACCGGCTTGGCCCGCAGCACCTCGGTCCCGCCCCGCAGATACCGCCACCACCATCGGTACACCGAACCACGGTGCAGGCCAAGCGTCTCGGCCACCTCCGCAACCGACGCGCCGGCCCGGATCCGGTCCACTGCCCGCATCCGCAGCACCTCGAGCGTGGCATGGTCGAGCTTGCGACCGTCGTTGTCCCGCACTGCAGTTAGTCAACACGAGACGCTCAGCGAACTCGAGCATCACACCCGGTGTGTCGCCTTACTTATGCTCAACTTAGTAAGTCCTGGCACCAACTCGGACAGCGTACGGTCTAGCCCATGCGAATTCTGCTGATTGGTGCCGGTGGGGTCGGCTCGGCGTTCTGTGCGATCGCCGCGCGACGCGACTTCTTCGACACCCTCATCGTCTGCGACTACGACGAGGCCAGATCTGGCTCGGCCGCGGAAGCCGTTGGCGACGAGCGGTTTTCATTTGCTCAGGTGGATGCCTCGTCAGCGCAGTCGGTGTGCGACCTAGTGCACGCGCACAACATCACCCATGTGATGAACGCGGTCGACCCGCGGTTCGTGATGCCGATCTTCGATGGCGCGCTGGCGGGCGGCGCGGACTATCTCGACATGGCGATGAGCTTGTCGAAGCCCCACCCGGAACAGCCCTATCGGCTCACCGGAGTCAAACTCGGTGACGAGCAGTTCGCCACGGAGGCCCGCTGGCGCGCGGCCGGCCGGCTTGCGTTGGTCGGGATGGGCGTCGAGCCGGGTCTTTCCGATGTGTTCGCCCGCTACGCGCAAGACCTTCTCTTCGACGAGATCGACGAGTTGGGCACGCGCGACGGCTCCAATCTCACCGTCGAGGGATACGACTTCGCGCCGTCGTTCTCGATCTGGACAACGATCGAGGAGTGCCTCAACCCGCCGATCGTCTGGGAGGCCGACCGCGGCTGGTTCGCCACCGAACCCTTCAGCGACCCAGAGGTTTTCGACTTCCCCGGCGGCATCGGCCCCGTTGAGTGCGTCAACGTCGAGCACGAAGAAGTGGTGCTGATGCCCCGCTGGGTCAAGGCCAAGCGCGCGACGTTCAAGTATGGCCTCGGCGGGGAGTTCATCGACGTACTCAAGACTCTGCACAAACTTGGGCTCGACCGCACGGAGAAGGTCGACGTTGGTGGCGTCCAGGTGAGCCCGCGCGACGTCGTGGCGGCGTGTCTGCCCGATCCTGCGACGCTCGGTTCGTCGATGCGCGGGAGCACCTGCGCCGGCCTGTGGGTCACCGGCACCGGGAAGGACGGCAACCCACGATCGATCTATCTCTACCACGTCGTCGACAACGCGTGGTCGATGGACGAATACGGTCACCAGTGCGTGGTGTGGCAGACGGCCATCAATCCCGTTGTCGCGCTGGAACTTTTGGCAAACGGTACCTAGAGCGGCGAGGGCGTGCTCGGGCCGGAGGCATTCGACGCGGTGCCGTTCCTCGACTTGTTGACGGCCTATGGGTCGCCGTGGGGCCAAACGGAACTTCCGGTCTTGCGCGAGCGTGCGGAGATGCGGGCCCGCGGGAATAAGCACTAGCCGGCGTAGATCCAAGGTTCGCGTGGCAACTGCGCCGGATCGAACTGCGCGAGAAGCTCCTCCAGTGAGCGCGACGGCCAGCCGAGCGATTCCGACATCTGCTCGATCGCACGCTGCACCCCGATTTCGGCCAGCGTGACCGCACCGTCCCGCTTGGCCAGCCGCTGGCCCTCGTGATTCAGCACCAGCGGCACATGTGCGTACGCGGGCTGCGGGTAGCCGAGCACAGAAGCGAGGTAAGCCTGCCGCGGCGAAGACGGCAGCAGGTCATCGCCGCGCACCACCTGATCGATGCCGTGAGTGGCATCGTCCGCGACCACCGCGAGGTTGTACGCCGGCACGCCGTCACCGCGGCGCACGACGAAATCGTCCACCACACCGGTGAATTCGCCATGCAACAGGTCTGCCACGGTGTACTGACGGACCTCCGCACGTAGTCGCACAGCCGGGGGCCGCTCCACCGCCTCCCCGCGCGCGGCCCGCTCGGGGTCGGTCAAGTCACAACAGGTGCCCGGGTAGGCGCCTTGCGGCGCGTGCGGCGCTCGCGGCGCCTGCTGGATATCCCTTCTGCTGCAATAACATTCGTACAGGAGGCCGCGTTCGGCAAGCGAGGCGATCGCGTCGTCGTAGCGTTGCCGGTGCTGCGTCTGCCACTCCGGCGGCTCGTCCCACGTCAGCCCGATCGCCGCGAGGTCGGCAATCTGCCGAGAGCCGATGTGCGCCCGGGTGCGGTCGTCGAGGTCGTCAACCCGGATCAGGAACCGGCGGCCCGTCGACCGGGCGAACAGCCACGCCAGCACCGCGGTGCGCAGATTGCCGATGTGCAGGTCGGCCGACGGGCTTGGCGCGAATCGACCCGCGGGGCGCATGGGCCGAAATCTAGCTCAGCGCTCCCAGGGTGCCTCGTCGCCCATCTTCTTGTAGTACTTGGCGAGGTGGCTCTTCACCCGATCAATGTCACCTTTGGGCAGGTCGACGCCACCGCGGGAACCCTGCATGATCGCGCCCGCCGCCATCACGCCCCGCGGCACCGCCTCGAGCTTGCCGCCGATGACGTCGGCGATCAGAAGCTTGTATGCGGTGAAGTTGTCCTTTTTGCCGCTGTCGTACCAGACGTGAGCGTTGCGGTACTTCGCATTCGGTCCGTCCTCTGCACCGGCCCACTTGCGCACACGCTTCTCCGCGGCGTCGCCGTCCCATTCGCGATCGCGGTCGGCCAGCGGCAGGTCCTGGAATGCTGTCACAGACATGCATTGGGCTTCCCGAGGTCCTCGCTTGGTAAACGCCGCGGGGCGCTTGCCGGTTGTAGGGACGTGGGATTAATGAAATGTTGCCATGTCAGGTCGGCTGCAGTTGACAGCGACAGGGCGCGGCTCACGTGCGCGCCGCGCCGTCCAGCACGATGTCGACCAGCCGCTCGGCCAGAGCATCGTCGACCGGCTCAGCGGTGAGCAGCAAGCGGCCGTGTACCGGCGCGACGAGTAGCTCCAACAGCAACCGCGCATCGGTGTCAACCCGTAGGTCACCGCGCGCAACGCCGCGTTCCACAACAGGACACAGCGCATCAAGTCGGGCAGCCCAGAACGCCGCCCGAGTTTCGGCGTAGGAATCATCCGATGGCAGGGCCGCGGCTTGCAACGCCGCCCGCCCGGCCGGCGTCATCACGTAGGCGATCACAGCACGCACGATCGCGAGCAGGTCACCCCGAGTCGACCCGGTGTCTGGGGCCGGAACGGCTTCGGCGCTGCGCGCCAGCATCGCATCGACGAACAGGTTGTCGCGCGTTTCCCAGCGCCGGTAGATCGTCGTCTCGTGAACCCCGCAGCGGCGTGCGACTCCAGCGACCGTCGCGCGCGCCAGGCCGTTCTCGGTTAGTTCGTCGAACGCCGAGGCAAGAACTGTTCGGCGGACGTGCTCCCCGCGGCGATGCGATACCGCTGTAGCCACACCAGCAGCTTATCGCAAGTGATCTTGCAATAACACGCATTGCGAGCCATACTATTGCAAGTCAACTTGCGATAGGCCAGATTATGAATGCATCAGCACCCCGAATCGACTACACCGGCAGCACCGGCTACCACCGGTTCCACCCCGATGTCAGCCAGAACTTCGAGTGCAACCGCTGGGTGGAAGCGATCGGGCCGTCAGCCATCGACGAGGTGGCTGAGCTGGCCGGCCGGAGCACCACCTACCCGGAATGGATCGACGGCTTCCTGCGATTGGCCGAGACCGCTCGCGCCGCCGACCGGCGCCTGGCTGCCGCCTACTACGACCGGGCTGCCGCCTACTACGACCGGGCTGCCGAGTTCTTCATGCCTGCCGGCGATCCGCGCCGTGCGGCTACGCGCGCCCGGTTCGTCGAAAGCATGCGGGCCGTTTACGGGGTGAGGTCGGAGCTGGTGCCGTTCGCGTCCGGCAGGCTGCCGGCTTACGACCTGCGGCCCGGGCGACAGACCGGTGCGCCAATTGTATTGTTCGGCGGGTTCGACAGCTATGTCGAGGAGTTCCTGCCGATGGCCGCGGCGATCGTGGACGCAGGTCGGCGAGTGGTGATGTTCGACGGGCCGGGGCAAGGCGGCGCGCTGGAAGAACACGGTCTCACGATGATTCCCGACTGGGAACGCCCGGTGGCTGCTGTTCTTGACCACTACAACCTCGACGACGTCACCGCCGTCGGCGTCTCGCTCGGCGGCGGGTTGGTGATCCGGGCAGCTGCGTTCGAGCCGCGGATCACCCGAGCGGTCGCATTCGACATCCTCGACGATTTCCTCGACGTCGTCGCCCGCCAGCTCGGCCCAGGCGCGGGCCCGGCGCTGCGGATGTTGCTGAGACTGCGTATGCGACGCCTCGTGAACGCCGTGGCGGCTCGGGCGGCGGCGCTCCGGCCCGTTTCGCAGTGGGGGCTCGCGCAGGGCATGCATGTCACCGGCACTCACACGCCTTACGACTTCCTGCGGTCAACCCTCGCGTTCTCGACCCGCGCAATCTCCAACCGGGTGACCGGCGACGTGCTGTTGCTTGCCGGCGCCGACGACCACTTCGTCCCGCTGAGCCAGTTGGCTCGTCAGGCGGCCAACCTCACCGGGGCCCGGTCCGTGACAACGAGGACGTTCACGGCCACCGAGCACGCGTCCAATCACTGCCAGGTTGGCAACAGCGGCCTGGCCGCCCGGGTGATGTTGGCCTGGCTGGACCAAGCGGAATCAACGAACCGGATTGAAAGAAAGGCTGTTGCCGGACTCGTCTGACTCAGCGAAGGTCGGGAACGATGTCGCGCAGGCTGAACGTGACCGGTTGCTCGAGTTGCGTGTAAGTGCATGAGCGTGGGTCGCGGTCAGGACGCCACCGATTGAATTGCGCTGTGTGGCGGAACCTTTCACCTTCCATATGATCGTAGCGGATTTCGACCACACGCTCCGGTCGCAGTGGCACGAACGAGAGGTCCTTGCCGGCGTTCCAGCGCGAGCCTTCGTTGCGGCGTGGCGTGCGTTCGCCGGCGAAATGGGCGGCCCAGTTCCACGGGTGGCCGTCGAAGCTGGTGACGAGCGCCTGCAGCTCGACGAACAGTCGCCGGCGTTCGGCCATCGGGAAGGCGCCGATGACGCCGACGGATGCCAGTTGCCCGTCGTCCTTGTACAACCCGAGCAGCAGCGACCCGATCGCCTCATCGCTTGACTTGTGCACGCGGTAGCCGGCGACCACGCAGTCGGCGGTGCGTTCGTGCTTGATCTTGAACATGACGCGCTTGTCCGGCTGGTAGCTGATCGTCAGCGGCTTGGCGACGATTCCGTCGAGGCCGGCTCCCTCGAATTCGGAGAACCACCTCTGGGCGGTCGCCAGGTCGGTGGTCGCGGGCGTCACGTGGATCGACGGGCCGGAGCCGGCCAGCGCGTCGACCAGGGCGGCACGGCGCTCGTGAAACGGTCGCCCGGTGTAGTCGTCGTCGCCGAGGGCCAGCAAGTCGAACGCGATGAGGGACGCCGGCGTCTGCTCGGCGAGCTTCCGCACTCGCGACTCGGCCGGATGGATGCGCTGCTGCAGCGCCTCGAAATCCAGGCCGTGGTCGGTGGTGATGACGATCTCACCGTCAACGACGCAACGCACCGGCAACTCGGCCTTGACCGCTGCAACAAGTTCGGGAAAGTAACGGGTCATCGGCCGCTCGTTGCGGCTGCCGAGCTCCACCTCGTCGGAATCGCGAAAACATATCGACCGGAATCCATCCCACTTGGGCTCATACGACGCCCCGGCCGGGATCACGCGAACCGGTTTGGCCAGCATCGGCGAGACGGGCGGCATGACGGGCAGCTTCACGGGTTCATTGTCGCGATGACATTCCGTTGGCGCGGAGGTCTACTGGGTATCACCGCAATGAACCAGGATGGACGCCGTGGGCTTACCCGTACAGCCGCCGATCGAGCCGATGCTGGCAAAGGCCCAGGCGAACGTGCCCGACGAGCGTGGCGTGTGGTCGTACGAGCCGAAGTGGGACGGGTTCCGCGCACTCGTCTTCCGCGACGGCGACGACGTGGTGCTGCAGTCGCGCAACGGCAAGGAACTGGGCCGGTACTTCCCAGAATTGCTCGATGCGGTCTGTGATGAGACGGTGTCGCGATGTGTGCTCGACGGCGAAATCGTTGTGCCCCGTGAGGTCGGCGGCCGTATCCGGCTGGACTGGGAGTCGCTGAGCCAGCGCATCCATCCTGCGCAGAGCCGCATCCGGATGCTGGCCGAGCAGACGCCCGCGCATTTCATCGGTTTCGACGTACTGGCCAGCGGTGACGCGTCGCTGATGGACGAGCCGTTCCGCGTACGTCGGCAAGTGCTCACCGAGTTGATCACCGAGAAGCAGTGGTGCCACGTCACCCGCACCACTGAGGACTCCGAGCAGGGCGCACGTTGGCTCACCACGTTCGAAGGCGCCGGGTTGGACGGGGTGATCGCCAAGCGGCTCAACGGGCCATATCTGCCGGGCAAGCGTGAGATGACGAAGGTCAAGCATGCCCGCGACGCCGACTGCGTGGCAATTGGATACCGCATCCACAAGAGCGGCGCGGGTGTCGGCTCCATCCTCCTCGGTCTCTACCGAGACGACGGCGAGCTCCAAATGGTCGGCGGTGCCGCTTCTTTCACCGCAAAGGACCGGCTGAAGCTGCTGGCCGATCTGGAACCGCTAAGAAAGGGCGACGATCTGGTGTACGACGGCGAGCCCAGCCGATGGAACTCCGCCGCCGACAAGCGCTGGATCCCGGTGCGGCCCGAGAAGGTCGCGGAAGTGGCCTACGATCAGATGGAGGGCAACACCGGCTACGGGCAACGGTTCCGGCATGCGGTGCGGTTCGTGCGCTGGCGGCCGGATCGAGATCCGAAGAGCTGCACGTTTGATCAGCTCGACGTGCCGCTGATCTATGACCTCTTCGACGTGTTGGTGTCGTAATGGCCAGTGCCGCAGAAGAACTGGACGTCGACGGGGTGAAGGTCCGGCTTACCAGCCCGGACAAGGTGTACTTTCCCAGGCTCGGATCCGACGGCACGAAACGCAAGTTGGTGGAGTACTACCTGGACGTCGCCAAAGGCCCGATGCTGGACGCACTGCGGGACCGGCCCACCCATCTACAGCGGTTCCCAGACGGCGTCGACGGCGAGGAGGTCTACCAGAAGCGCGTGCCGCAACATCATCCCGACTACCTCAAGACGTGCCGAGTCACATTTCCGTCCGGCCGGACTGCAGATGCGCTGAAGGTCACCCATCCGTCGGCGATCGTCTGGGCCGCACAGATGGGCACGATCACGCTGCATCCATGGCAGGTGCGGTGCCCGGACACCGAGCACCCCGACGAGCTGCGGGTTGATCTGGATCCACAGCCCGGAACGGGATTCAAGGATGCCAGCATGATCGCGGTCGACGTGTTGAAGCCACTGCTCGAGCAGCTGGGGCTGGTCGGGTACCCGAAGACCTCCGGCGGCCGCGGGGTGCACGTGTTCCTGCGGATCAAGACCGATTGGGACTTCATCCCGGTACGGCGGGCAGGCATCGCGTTGGCACGTGAAATAGAAAGGCGCGCACCGGATCTGGTGACCACGTCGTGGTGGAAAGAGGAGCGTGGCAAGCGGGTGTTCATCGACTTCAACCAGAACGCGCGCGACCGCACCTTTGCGTCGGCATATTCGGTTCGGCGCACCCCGATCGCGACCGTGTCAACGCCGCTCACCTGGGGCGAACTGGCTGGCGCCGACCCCGACGACTTCACCATCGCGACTGTGCCGGATCTCGTTGCACGAAGGGCGGATCCGTGGGCTGACATCGACTCGACGAAGCAGTCGATCGTGCCTCTGCTCGAGATGGTCAAGGCTGACGAGGAACGGGGGTTGGGCGATATGCCGTATCCGCCGAACTACCCCAAGATGCCGGGCGAGCCGCCCCGCGTGCAACCCAGTAAGAAGGTGGCTGCGAACTGGGACGATGAGGGGAATCCGGTCTAGCCGACGGCTAGCTTGGCACACACTTGCCCGATAACCTTGATATGTGTCCGAGACTCTGGAATCGCTGCGGGGCAGCTTCAACCGTTCTCTGCGCGTTGAGGGCAAGGCCGACCGCACCCTGGTCCTCTACGGCCAGTCCATCGACTACTTCAGCCGGTGGCTGGCCGAGCAGGGCCTCCAGGCTGACCTGTCGACCCTGACCCGTGACAACGTCCTCGGCTGGCTCGACGCCCTGCGTGCCCGTGGCCTGACCACCGGCACCATTCGTACCCGCTGGCGTGGCCTGAGACGGTTCGTCAACTGGCTGGTGGCCGAGGACATCCTGGCCAAGGACCCGCTGGCCGGGATCGTCGTGGACAAGCCCGAAGCGCCGCCGGTGCCGATCCTCACCGATGGGGATCTGACCGCACTCCTCAACACCTGTCTTGGAAGTAGGGCCAGCGGTACACGGGTCCGTCTCGAAAGAGGCCAGCCCAACCCGTCCGTCGACTCCCGAGCGAATCCCCAATCACTTTGTGCTGCAATCCAATTGCAGCCTGATTCGCTGAGGAGCGAACGATCATGGCGAACGAATTTCGCATGTCATTACTGAAAGACCGTGCCGACAAGATCCGGCCCGACTTGACCAAGGCGCGTCAGACCCTGGAGAAGGCCGAGACCACGCTCGCTTCGGTGCCGGTCGGCGGCCAGGTCAATCTCGAGGTGGACGTGATCGCCAAGTACGTCGAGCGGCTCATGCACGCGAAATAGGCAGCCACCTGCGTGGCTGGCCGGTAGAGGCGCGGCAGCTCATGCAGCAGGGCTACACCTGGCCGCAGGCGCTTGGCACACCGCGATTCGTCTATGGAGTCAGAACTTTTCTAATCCCGACGACCAGCAGATATAGGCCCACTATCGCGGGTAATGACGCGACCACGGGCCGGTGATTGACTTGGGTCCATATCCAGAGTTGGTCGACGCGCTTGCGGGTCGCCTCCGGTGCCCGCAAGAAACTGACGAGGAAAACTTCGGCCAGGATGAATGCGATCAGGTTGAAGACGATAAGTGCCGCCACCGAGGGCGCGACTCCGGCTCCCGCGCCCACGATTGCAGCTATCGCCGCGAGGTAGTAAGCGCTGGGTCTACCCACCGCCCCGCCGAGGATCAGGGCGAGCCAGGTCGACTCGCTCTTGAGCACTTTTTGGATCGGCTCGGGCAACTTGTGGAAGGCCGCCAACTGTTCGATGCCTTGCGGCACCTCCGCCGTGGCGGTGGGGGTCTCGGCGACGCCACCGCCGGCAGTTGCGCGTCGCGCTTTTCTGCTGCTTCTTCTCCTGCGCAGTTTGTCTGCCATCCCGCTAGCCACGAGGGCCGCTACGACAAAACAAAGCACCGCCACCGCGATATGGATCTCGCCGGGTATCCGGCTGCGTCGGCCGATGCCGACCCCTTTCAGCGCGAAGAGAATCACAGCGTTCACGGTCAGGCTCACCGCGAAACCGCCGATGAGATAGGCCAGCAGATGCCGTACCGGCTGGAGCCTGGACAAGATGATCACAATCACCGCGATCCGCATCGGGGCCATCGCGGCCACCATGGCCATCAAGGACACCGTCAACCACATGACTGTGATTCTTTCACTCTGCGGCTTCGGGTAAGTGCAAACGGTTAACGCCGACGGCTTTGATGAGTCGGGATAGGGGTGCGGGAAATGGTGTGCCGTGCCGCGGCTTGCTGAGTGAGGCCAGCGTTGCCAGGTCCGTCCATCTGGGCCAGCCTGGGCGTCCATCCCTCTTCTTGGGAATCACCCAATCACTTTGTGCTGCAATGGAATTGCAGCCGAATTCGCTTGAAGGAGCGAACGATCATGGCGAACGAATTTCGCTTAGGACTACTGAAAGATTGTGCCGACAAGATCCGCCCGGATCTGACCAAGGCGCGCCAGATGTTGGAGAAGGCCGAGGCCGAGAAGCGCGAGTTGACCGCCGACGAAAAGGTTTTCGTCGATCCCGTCATCAAGGAGGCCAGAGACATCGCCGACTCGCGCCAGAGGACGCACGAGGAAGACGCGACCAAGGAGCTGCTGCGCCGCGAGTTCGACGGCATCACCGGCCCAATCGGCGGATCGCTGTCCGGCGACAAGACGCGGCGGATCAGCTTCAAGGGCATGGGCGCTCAAGTAGCCGCTGCGATGATGCCCGACGGCGCAAAGGTATTGGCACCCAGTGGTGCTGCCGTCGTCGGCCAGGAGATGAAAGCCGGACCCGGTGGCCTTGGGCCAACCGGCGCTGTCTCTGCTCGACGTGATCCCGGTCGTGACACACGCCCAGACCGAGTTCGCCTACCTGCGGCAGACGGTGCGGACCAACGCTGCGGCTGTGGTGAGCGAGGGTGCGGTGAAGCCGACATCGGTCTACACGGTGACCAAGGTGCCGACCAGCCTCGCGGTGGTCGCTCACCTGAGTGAGGGGATTCCGAGGTTCTGGCTGATCGACCAGGTCAGCCTGGAGCACCTTGTGAGGCGCACCGAGTCCCCGACGGTTTGAGCCGCCACTTCCCTAACGCTCTTGATGGTCCGAGACGCACACAACGGCGATGCTGACGAGTCACTGGCGAATCGCTGCTCGTGCCCCCACGCCTAGACTGACCATGAACGAAGGGCTACATGAACGTCACCGTCTTCGGCGCTACCGGACAGATTGGCCGCAGTGTAGTTTCAAAGCTGCTGGCCGCAGGCCACCGCGTCACCGCATATGTGCGCAACCCGGACAAGCTTGACCTCGTCGACCCCAACGTGGTCACTGTCACCGGCGAGTTGTCCGATCAGGACCGCGTCCGGCAGTCGATTCATGGGGCGGACGCAGTTATCAGCGCCCTGGGACCGTCGCTGAATCCGCGCGCGAAGGGGACGCCGATCACCGACGGCACCAAGAACATCGTCGACGCGATGGAGGCCGAGAATGTCAGCCGCTACGTGGGCCTGGCGACGCCGTCGGTCGCCGATGAGCGCGACAAACCCACCCTGAAAGCCAAACTCCTGCCGGTCATGGCCAGCCTCATGTTCCCCAACGCTCTGAACGAACTTCGCGGGATGACGGCGGCTGTGACCCAGTCCGGCCTCGATTGGACCATCGCCCGAATCACCAGCCCAAACAACAAGCCGTCGAGGGGAACCCTTCGTGCCGGTTACCTCGGTCGCGGCATAGTGGGATCTGCGATGTCACGCGACGACATCGCCGCCTTTCTCGTCACCAGTTGAGCGACCGGACATTTTCACAAGCGTTACCGTCAATCAGCAACTGAACGAGGGCCACCGCCAGAGCAACGACTCAGGTCGCGCCATCCTCGGTGAGGTACCGGTATAACGTCGCCCGGCTCACCCCAAGGTACTTGGCGATGTCCTTGCCGGTGTGCCCGTCGGCCTTCATCCGGCAGGAGTGCGGCCTGCCCGTTGTTGTCGATGCGCTGGATGATCGCCGGTGTTGGGGGACACCACGAATCACGCGGAGAGCGGCACACCATCGGCGAGATACCGGTACGCGGTGGCTCGGGAGACGCCCAACATTTTCGCGATGTCGGTGGCCGCGATGCCCTTGTCCCGGAGCTGACGGGCTTTGGCGGCGTCGGCGTCGTCCACCTTGCGCGGGCGTCCGCCCTTTCGCCCGTTGGCGGCGGCGGCGGCCAGCCCGGCGCGGGTCCGCTCGATCATGGTGTCGCGTTCGAGTTGGGCGAAGGCGGCCATGATGGTGAGCATCGCTTTGCCCATCGGCCCGTCGGTGTGCAGACCCTCAGTCAGGCTGCGGAATCCGACACCGCGAGAGGTCAACTCGTCAACCACCGCGAGGACGTGTTGGCAGCGTTGGGCGTGATGGGGAAGGGCGTCAGCTCGGAGAATGTCGTGATGCTGCGGCGGGGCTAGTTGCACGTTTGGGCGACCGTTTGTCATGTGATTCGAGCGCTAAGTATGGCTCTTGGGCGGATACTTGCTTTGCTCTCCGTCAGCAGGCGCGCGCCGGGTTTGGGAGGAATCATGGCAATGCAGTTTGACGGCAAGGTCGCGTTCATTACTGGGGCCGCGCGTGGCCAGGGTCGGTCGCATGCGGTTCGGTTCGCCGAGGAGGGCGCGGACATTATTGCCTTCGATGTATGCGATCAGATCGACACCGTCGCCTATCCGATGGCCACAAGCGAAGACCTGGACGAGACTGTCAACCTTGTGGAAAAGGCAGGGCGCCGCATCGTCGCCGAGGAGGGCGACGTCCGAGACTTCGAGCGGTTGAAGACCGTCGTCGCAAATGGTGTAGCCGAGCTGGGCCGGGTCGACTTCGTGCTCGCCAACGCCGGGATAATGCCCGGCGTCGGGGACGAACGTTATGAGATTGCCGCGTATGTCGACGCGGTGGACGTACTGCTCAATGGGGTCTACTACACGGTCGAGGCGGCGCTGCCCGCACTGTTAGAGCACGGCGAGGGCGGCGCGATCGTCATCACCAGCTCAGCCGCCGGATTGAACAGCATGTGCCCGAAATCCGGCGTACGAAGTCATGGCTTTGCCGGATACCACGCCGCCAAGCATGGTGTCGTTGGACTGATGCGGTATTACGCAACCTCGTTGGCGGAAGCGAACATCCGCGTCAATACCGTGCACCCGTGCGGAGTGTCGACTCCAATGATTATGAATGAAGCGGTCGCACAGAACATGATCGAACATCCCGAGGGCAACAGTGCGTTGGAAAACCTGTTACCCGTCCCGATGATCGACTCCGTCGGCGTGACCGAAGCGATGGTCTACCTGTGCGGCCAGTCTGGCCGCTACATCACGGGTATCACGCTTCCTGTCGATGCGGGCTTTACCGTTAAGTAGCCGCATCCGCTGCTACCGTGCCATCGGCAGCAAACGTCATTCCGATCCGGCAGTGGTGGCGCCGCCCGGAATTGCGGACCTACAACCGCCTTGGTGTCGCACGGAGCAACCGTAAAATCGCGACTGACCGGCTAAAACAATGGAGCCGATGACGGGAATCGAACCCGCGCATTCAGCTTGGGAAGTTGATTCCTCACGCGGCGTCAGCCGGTGGGATCGATCCCCGGCATATTCATGGCGAATCCGCAGGCGCTGAAGGTCGCGACCGGAATCTGGTATCGCCCCGTCCAATAGCAATGCCGACGCATCTAGGTGGCATCCTCGGAGAGATACCTATACAACGTCGCTCGGCTGACCCCAAGGTACTTCGCGATGTCCCTGCCGGTGTGACCGTCGGCCTTCATGCGCTTCGCGGTGGCGATGTGCTCGGCGTCGTCAACCTTCCGAGGGCGCCCGAACTTGGTGCCGTTGGCGCGTGACGATGCGCGCTTCAAGGCGGTGCGCTCCCTAGTCAGCTCGCGCTCGTACTCCGCAAGCGACCCAAGGACCCCGATCATCATCCGACCGGCGGGGGTGGACGAGTCGATGCCGTCAGTGGTGGACACCAGGGTGGCGCCACGATCGGTCAGCACTTTGACGGTCTGCAGGATGTGGAGCATGTTGCGGCCCAGCCGGTCGAGTTTCCACACCACGACCGTGTCGCCGTCGCGGACATACTCCATTAGTGCGGCCAGGCCGGGCCGGTCGTCACGGGCGCCGGACATGGTGTCAGAAAAGGTCTTTGAAACACCAGCCGCGTCAAGCGCCTCGTTCTGCTGATCGAGAGTCTGGGAGACGGCGCTGATGCGGGTATAGCCAACCCGCGCTCCGTTGGGCGAACGGGGCGCAGAATGGGGCTGACTCATAAGTGGTACTACGCATTTCGTGAGACAGATATTTCTGAGACGAACTTTCGAGACACCTCGACCTGGGAAAACACCTGGCCGACAGGGCCATCCGCACGTGTCGCATATGAGGTCTGTTTCAAGACAACGTGGGCGGCCCTCCCTGGATGCCCGGCGTCACGGCATTTCTTCGGCCCACGCGATATGCCCTTCAAAGCCAAGCGATGTCGCCATGTCGCGGTAGCGATCCCGGAAGTGCGCGTAAGCCCGTCATCGCCGCGAGCCCGCGCCAGCAGAGCGCGTGATCGCAGCAGCCAGATCTCGCGCATAGCCAGACCCTCATCGGCTGGCGCGGCGGCTAACCGCTCGATCGCGGCCTCGGCTTCGGCCACGTCACCGTCGGCGCTGCGATCGAGCAGTGTCTCCACCAGAACACCGCCACGTCGCGATCGGTCTCCACCCCGAGGGGCGCCTGTCCGTCGACGACGCCCACAATGCCACGGCCACGCGGGGTCACCGCGACCAAGATGTCGACCGGATTGGCTGTGGCGCAGTAGATCGTGCAGACCTCGGGCACCGCCTTGACCGGGTTGAGGATGTTGACCGGGAACCCGTCACGCAAGAAGATCACGAAGCAGTGCCCGGCGGCGATGGCCAGCGCATTACGGGTCGCGAGCTCGACGAGTTCAGGATCATTGCCGGTGCGGCGAACCAACCGTGGCCCGGAGGCCTCGCAGAAGGCCAGCCCGAACCGTAGCGACGGGCTCACCCCCACCATCGCCTCATGCAGGTCCTCGACCGTCTTGATGAAGTGCGCCTGCCCGATCACGACATTGGCGTCGTCCGGCTTGTCGACGGGCACCACATCCCAGGAAAGCGTCGTCGTGGTCACACGCACATGCTGCCACCGGCACGCGACAGCTACGTCCGATGCGTGGAATGCGAACGGTCCTCTTTGCGGGCGCCGCATTCGCCCCTGCTTAGGTCGCCGGATCTGAATTCGTGAGCGAGGCCAGCTACTCCTCATCGTCGATGACGTGAACGGCGGCCTCCTCGGCGGAGGCTGCGCCTCCGTCGATACCGACGTCATCAGCCACCAGGTCTGCGTCTATGTCTTCGCCAAACCCGTGATCCGGCGCGACAAGTCGACCTGCCCGCGCGCGTCCCACCTCATTTCGCTGCGGAAACTCGGTCTCCCGCTCGGCGTCGTCGGAGCGTTGCTGCTCGTCTGTGTCGAACGGGTCGTTTAGCCGCGTTGCCGGATCCGGCTCTTCCTCGGCAAGCAGCTGCTCCAAGCTTTCGGGCGTCGAGCCCAAGGAGCCACGTCGGTACGGCTGCTCGGGCGGCGAATATCCCTCGTCGAGCACGTCGTCGACGCCACGGTCGACGAGGGTGTCCTCTGGCTGCAGTTGGTCGTCCTGATCCACGCTGTATTCGCCAGCCGACGCTTCCATAGCGCCATCCGGAGTGCTCATTCCTCAACAATGTCACGACGCGCCGAAACCGCCATGGTGGGTGAGTCGCGCGTGGCAAGGTCTTCGCCCGGTTCGGCGACGAACCGTTGTCTAACCCGGACACGGTGACGACACCACCCTCGGCGCGGAGCGTCCCGCACCTTGACGAGTGGCGCAAGCGTCGCTGATGACGAGTGTGCGCTGCTGCCCGGCGACCTCGCCGTGTGGGACGGCCACCTTGCGATGATGTCGGCCCCGCGTTCCCGCTCGTCGGCGATGCGAGTCAAAACCTCTAAAGACCGCGCCTGCGCGGGCACGGCCTGTAGGAGGAGTATGCGAGGGGTGGGTGACGTCTCGGTGGTCGGCTGCGTCGGGTCGTTGATCGTGGCGACCCGCGGCGTCGCGGGCGCCGGAGAGGTCCTTCTGAACGTGCGGGGGTCCAAGGAGGCCTATCTTGCATGGTCGGACCAGCCACTGCCGAGGGGTTCCGAGGTGTTGGTCATAGATATCCGAGGTGCGCGGACGGTCCTCGTGGAGCCGTGGCCCGGCCCGGATTTCTCAACGCAAATTCCGTGACAACAACACGAATCTACAAGGAGCCCAACATGTTCGGCTACAGAGTGCCCGCACCGGATCAGGCGATGCTGATCTCCGGCGGCCGAGTTGCAGGCAACGCCCCGTTCCGTGTGGTGACCGGTCACGGCGCGTTCATCATGCCGTTCTTCCGAAAGGTTCGGTTCATCACACTGGCGATGTGTGAGGCCGAGGTCGAGTAAAGGTGTGTCACCCAACAGGGGATCACCTTGAACGTTCGAGCCGTCATCGCCTTCAAGGTCGGCAACGACAACGAAAGCATCGTCAGCGCCGCGCAGCGGTTCTTGTCGGACCAAAACCAGATGGCGGTCCTCACCGGGCGAATATTCGCCGGTCACCTGCGCTCGATCATCGGCTCGATGACCGTCGAGCAGATCATCAAAGAACGCCAGAAGCTGGCCACCGAGGTCCTCGACGGTTCCAAGCAGGAGATGATCAAGATCGGACTCACCGTCGACGCGCTGCAGATCCAGTCCATCGACGACGGCTCACTGGGGTACATCCTGGCGATGTCCGCACCACACAACGCGGCCATTCAGCAGCAGGCGCAGATTGCTCAGGCCAAGGCCAATCAGGCCGCCGCCGAGGCCGAGCAGGAATCTCAACGCAACCAGGCCGAGTTCGCTCGGCAGACGGCGATCGTGAAGGCTCAGTACAAGGCCGAAGTTGACAAAGCGCAGGCCGAAGCGTCCCAGGCGGGACCGCTGGCGGAGGCGCAAGCGCAGCGCGAAGTGCTCCAGATGCGCACCGAATTGGCCCAGCGCGCCGCGGAACTGCGTCAGCAAGAGTTGGTCTCGGAGGTCGTCAAGCCGGCCGAGGCCGAGGCAGAACGTGTCCGGATTCTGGCGCTCGCCGACGCGGAGAAGATGAAGATCCAAGCCGAAGCAGCGGCCTCACACAATCGCGTGGCCCTGGACCGGATGCTGATCGACCAGCTGCCGGAAATCGTCAAGCAGGCCGCCCAAGGGTTGTCGGGGGCAAATCTGACCGTTCTCAACGGCGCTGACGGGCTCGGCGAGATAGCCACCGGCCTGGTCGGACAGGGCCTGGCAATCTTCGATTCTCTGCGCGGTGGACTCGGTCAACACCAAACCGGCGATGGGTCCGAGCAGATCCGACTCAACGCGCCACTCCCTGACCAGCCCTGATCACCGAACTGACTTCCGAATGCGTTGCAGGGGGCTGGAAGTCAGTTCAGATCGGCTGGCCGGCCGGCGTGTCCGCCGCGAGCCAGTAATCGCGCCGGGTCAGCCCCGCACGGGTCGCGGAGCGGAGCACAATTCGCCGCATGAAGATCCGCATGGAGCTTACGGAGGCGTTGGTAACGGAGGACATCACGCCATTCGAGCGGGAACGACTGCGGGAGGCTCTTGAGGAGGAAGTAAGAAGGCAACTTCCCGCCGATAGGCAGCTCCTGCGCGTGGTGGACTGGGATCCGGGGGGTGGCCACGCAGTGGAAAACGCTCCAGGTATGAGGAAGTACAGGGTCGCGTACGAGACGGAATCCCGCGATTAGGGCCGCCCGAGGGGTCGAGCCGGGTCGATCGCCTCGGCGCCTGGCGATAACCTGACGGGTCGATGCTTGTGTCACTGCGTGCGTCAACCGGCGCTGTCGCCGAACGCGCAGTGTCAATCGTGTCCACCGCGTTCAGCAGAGCGGCGGCGAGCTGGCAGTCCCCGGCCTTCAGGGTGGCCTGCGCAGGACATCGGTTCTCCTGCGTCCGGCGCGGGCTGTTCTCCTACGCTGACGCTGTCAAAACACAGCGAAGGAGAAGAACTGTGAGCGAGCCCGTCTTCATGGCCCAAATCCGCGCCGCCGACATCCCCGAAAGCATGCCGATTAGCTGCGCTATCAGAGACTTCATGGTCGCCCACCCACCGACGCCCGAGGGCCAACCTACGGAGGAACTGTTGCAGCTCCTGATGCTTTCGGTCATGCAACTGGAGGGCCGAGTCGTAGTTCTCGAGCGCCGATCGGAAGCCGGCACCGAGTTTCTGAAAGTGCTGGCCGAGATCTTCCCAAAACAGACCTAGTTCCTCTCGGACGATGGTGCCGACGCGCTGCCCTGTGCCGGGGGGTCATGCGGTACCCATCATGGGTGATGACCTACTCCAGCCCGCAGTTCGAGGCCCTAGCCCGACGTGTAGAGGGCCTGCTCGACCGTTACGGAGGCGATCACGACCCCCTGGCCGTCCTGTATCACCAGGCGATGGAACTCGAACTGCGGTTCTTCGACGCTGCCGGCCGATGCGAGAGACCATGACCTGCCGATGCTTTGGTGAGCCGCCACACCTCCGCGTGGCAGGCGGCCACTGTTCACCCCTTCCTCGCGGGCGTGCGGGACGGAATGTCCTCTGCCTCAACAGGAATCATCTGTTCCGTTCGATCCGTTTGCGCTTTGCACACAACGCATTGCCGACCCAACGTAACCTTCAGAACTGGCTTGTCAGGGAACAACTTATCGAAGCAATCAAAGCAAATCTTCTGAGTCATCAGATCGAATCTTTCAGTCAGACGTTCCGGTACTGGTCGAGGTTCGTGACCCCGGCCGGGTAGCTGAGCTAGCTGCGGCGGCGGCGTGACTTGATGATCTCGAGGCGTTCCTTGAGCAGTTCCTCGAGTTCCTCGATCGAGCGGCGTTCCCGCAGCATGTCCCAGGGTGTGCGCGGCACCTTGACCTTCTTGGGTTCGGCCAGGTCACCACCCTCGATCAGGGTGCCCTCCATGCCGTTGCGGCACAGCCAGGTGCCCGGGATCTCGGCGTCATCGGCGAACGGGACCTCGAACTCCTCACCGTTCTCCGTGCGATACCGCGCGATCTGACGCGGCGCCAGGTTGTGATTACGGTCGGTCTCGTAGCTCACGGCCCCAAGCCGGCTGCCCCTCATGACGCGATCAGCCATCATCAACACTCCTCTGTGCAGGTTACGCCCCGGCCGTGCTAGCCAACGCCTTCACGTACGCGAAACGTACGCGACCGGGGGACGCCCGTAGCCGTATCGGAGGCGAACCGCAGACGTGGAGACCCTTTCATGGTCGGGCCGACGGGCTTACCCACAGCGGGCACGGGCTGCAGGTGGGGCGTCGCTGTGCCCGGCGCGCCAGTCAGGGGAACTGTGAACCCAGCACACGCTAGGCGTAGATATTGCGTCAGGCGCACAGTTCAGCCCGGTCGCCGGGCCAACGCCAGCGGCCAGCCGGTGACCGCGCGGGCAGTGCTGCGGTGACCGGACCACCCGTGGATGTCTTGCTGCACGCGGCGGCACACCTGATCGAGAGCGGTCAGCCCGAGCTTGGTGACATGGAACGGGTCGAGCACGCGAACCGCTTGCGGGAGTTGTTGATTCAACGCGTTGGCGTAGCCGCGGAACGCGTCCAGCGATGCGGTCGCGATCTGCGCCTTCCACTGGTCGTCGCGCTCGTGCAGCCAGGTGGCGAGCACCACACCGGACCGGCCGGCGACCACGTCGAGCAGCCGCGCCGGCCGACCCGGTGTCAGGTCGGCAATGCCGGTCGCATACATCGTCGGGTGCTGTCCGGTGGCGCGCAGGAACGCGGTCTCGTCCACCCGACCACGGTCGGCGCTTTCAGCCGAGCGGGCTCGTCGATGATCGGCTCGCCGCGAGTGGTTACGATCCGCATGATCGTCGCCCAGCCGACACCGAGCGCGGAGGGGACCCGCGACACGGCGCCGTCGCGGGCGCCGACCTGCTCGAACGCCCACGCCCGGGCACGGTCGGTCAGGCACCCGCGGGGTTCGATCGCAGGATGCTGCTCGGTCCAGGTCTTCTTGGGGCACAACGCATGTGGGCAACACCAGACTCGTTTGTGCCAGCACACCACGACCGGTCTGCCGCCGATCGGCAGGTCGCGTACCCACACCGCACGGCGATCCTTCGCACGCGCCACCGCGCCGCAGTCGGGGCATGCTACGACCCGAGCGACGGTCTCAACCAGCAGCTCCAGCTCACCGCCGGCATCCGCGGCGGCCAGCACGCGGAACCCGTCCAACCCGAACAACGCAGCAACAACCGAACCGGTAACCTCTGCTTCCCAGGTCGAGGTGAGACGACCAACGTCCACGTCACCGCGAACGCCCCGGCCACACCGGCAGCGGCTCTCCGCTTCCTCAGTGGCGCCAGGCACGACGGACGGAGGTCAAAAACTCGTCGTCCGGCTCGGCGAACTCCATGGGGTCGTAGGGGGAATGGGAACCCGAGGATGCGCCGCAGGCGAGCAAGGCGATTCGATACCGTCTAGACCATGAGCCATACCGGACCATTGCGCGATGTCAAGGTGCTCGAGCTGTCCATCGGGCTGACGGGTCCCTACATCGGGGCGTTGTTTGCCGATCAAGGGGCCAGCGTCATCAAAATCGAGCGCCCAGACATCGGGGACATCGCGCGCTGGATCGGCCCGAGCGTTAACGGGATCAGCGCTGTTTTCCGGATGTGCAACCGCGGCAAGCGATCGGCGGCGCTGGACATCCGCACCGCGGCTGGTCGCGGGATCGCGCTCGAACTTGCCGCATCGTCAGACGTCGTGATTGAGAACTTCAGGCCGGGGGTGGCCGACCGTCTCGGGGTCGGCTATGAGCAGGTTCGCAGCGTCAATCCCGGCGTCGTCTACGTGTCGCTCACAGGATTCGGCGAGACCGGTCCATACCGGGACCGCAGCGCGTACGACACCGTCATCCAGGCATACGCCGGGGTTGCGTCCAGCCAGGCCAGCCCCGAGGATGGCGAGCCGACGTTTCTGCAGCAGGTGATTGCCGACAAAGTCACGGCCCTATATGCAAGCCAGGCCGTCACTGCCGCGCTGTTCGCTCGCGCCAGCGGTCGCGGAGGTCAGCACCTTCACCTGTCCATGGTGGACGCGGTGGTGTCATTTCTGTGGACCGATGCCGCTGGCAACGAGGTTCTGCTGGACTCCGACCGATCCCAACCCTCCAGCTTCACCGCGGGTTTCAAGCCGTTTCGCTTCACCGACGGTTGGGGAATCGTCACGCCGATCTCGGATTCAGACTTCACCGGCATGTGCCGAGCGCTGGGTGCGGAGGGCGCCGATGATCCGCGTCTGCAAACCGCCGATCTGCGTAACCAGAATCGGCCCGTCATGGAACTCGTGATGGATTCCTGCTACGAGGGCGCCGCCAAGTTGACGGTCAGCGAGGCCACCGCCAGATTCACCGCCGAGGACGTTCCGTTCGCGATGATCGTCGCTGCGCAGGATCTTCCCGACGATGCCCACGCCATCGCGATGGGTCTGTTCGAGGAGACCGATGATCCACTCGTGGGCCGGGTCCGCATGCCGCGGCATCCGGTCCTGTTCGACGTGACCCCAGCCGAACTGGCCGGTCCGGCGCCGTCGTTGGGCCAGCACACGTTCGAGATTTTGGAATCCCTAGGCCGACAGGGACAGGCGTCGGCGTTGCGCGATGCCAAAGTGATCGCCTGATGACCCGACCGCCGCCAGCGGAGGGCGTCGAGCGTGACAGCGCCACACCCGCAGCCGACCGATCCGTCGCTGCTGCCCGCCGCGATCGAGGAACTGTTGCGCTCCGTGGCGCGCGACGTCGAGCACTGCGGGACCACGGTGCCCGAGGGCAGCGTGCTGCTGCTGGGCGCCTCGGCCAACCGCGACGGACGGGTGTTTCCCGACCCGGATCGCTTCGACATCCACCGAACGGGCCGCGGCCACGGGGTTCGGCTTCAGCATCCATAACTGGAGTCGGCGGCTTCAGGGGACCGCCGGGTGGTCGGACGACCAGGGGTGGGCCGATTCCAGTTGAGAGGCGACGCGGATGAGGACGTCCTCGGCGTTGCGGTGCAGGGGAAGGCTGATCGCCGGCTGCCCGCTCATGTTGAACGGTGGCGTGAACGCGGCGAACCGCCCAGCCCGCCGCATCGGTGCTGTCGGGTGTTCGGGGTCGTTCTCGAATTCCGTCAGTGGCGGCGGCGGCTCGGCCAGCGCGTGGGTCAGCTTGCTGCGGGTGTGTGCCGGGTCGATCTTCTCGTCGACGACCCCGATCTCGATGGCGGAGTCCACTCCGCCAGCGATTCGTTCGTGTTCGGCGGCGAGCTGCTCGTGCAGCGCCTCGCGTTCGTGCTCGGGGGCGGCGGCGAGTTTCCTTTTGTGCAGGATGCCGACGGCGGCCTTGGCGCCCATCACCGCGACCTCCGAATCGGGCCAGGCGAACACCTTGGTGGCGCCCAGCGAGCGGGAGTTCATCGCGATGTAGGCGCCGCCGTAGATCTTGCGGGTCACCAGGGTGACGCGCGGAACGGTGGCTTCGCCGAAGGCGTGCAGCAGTTTGGCGCCGCGGCGCACCACCCCGCCCCATTCCTGGCCGACGCCGGGCAGGTAGCCGGGCACGTCGACGATGACCACTAATGGAATGCCGAACGCGTCGCACAGCCGCACGAAACGGCGAAGCCGACCACCACCGAGATCTGCGGGACGTGGCCCGACGCCCGGATCATGGCCTCGAACACCAGCCCTACCGCGTGCATTGCCCGCACGCCCTCGGCCAGCCGGGCACCGCCGGAGTGCCAGATCCCCACGATGGGGCTCTGCTCCTCGATGGCGGTGGCGTAGGCGTCGACGATGTGTGCGCAGTCGTCCACACCCATCGCGCCGCCCATCACGGTGCCGTCGGTGCAGAACGCGATGGTGCGGGTGCCGTTGACGGTCCCGGCCGCGGCCAGCACGCCCGAGTTGTCCCGCTCGTGCAGCAGCTCCACGCTACCGTCGTCGAAGAACGTGCTCAGGCGCAGTAATGGATCGCGTGGGTCCAGCGATTCGCCGGCCCCCTGGGGGGCCGGCGTCACGCTGGTTAGGGTGCTCATCACTTCACCGCCGCTATCTGACCGAAGTCGAGCTTGACGAGCTGGTCGGCGCAATCGAAATAGCGATCGTCGTGGGTGATCACGATGACGGTCTTTCCGCGCCTCTTGAGGCCGGGGAGCAGTTCCTTGTAGAACACCTCGCGGAACCGTGGTTCCTGGTCGGCGGCCCACTCGTCGAACAGATAGATCTGCCGGTCCTCCAGCAGCGCGGTCAACAGCGCCAGCCGCTTGCGTTGGCCCTGTGACAGCGCGACCGTCGACAGCTTCCCGTCCTGAACTGTCACCTTGTGCGCGATCTGCAACACGTGCAGGTAGTGGCGCACCTCATCGTCGATCCCTGGCCGGTCGAATCCCAGGTAGTCGTCGAACAGGTGAAAGTCGGTGAAGATGGCCGAGCAGTTCTGCCGGAACCATTCGACGTTGTCGTAGCCGACCTTTTCACCGTTGAGCACGAGGGATCCGCTCTCCGGCGCGTACAAGCCCGTGATCAGCTTGGCCAGAGTGGATTTGCCGCTTCCGTTGCCACCCACGATGAAGGTGATCTGCCCCGGCTCAAAACTCAGGTTCACCGGGCCGAGCCGGAATCCGGATCCGCCACCCTGCGGATGTGCAGGCGGCCCCGGGGGCAGCGGCTGGCCCGCCTTGCCGTCGCGGCGGTTGACCCTGGGACGGGGACCGTCGATCGGCGGTTTCGCCGGGGGTGCGCCCGGCCCTTGGGGAACCGACGGGGCCATCTCCGTCTGATAGGCATAGCTGACATTGCTCAGCTCCAGCAGGGCATAGCCGGCGGCCGGACGCTCGATGTAGGGCAGCTGCTCTTCATCCTGCGGGCCCTCCATGGACAGGTTCAGTTCGCGGATCTTGGCCAGCGCCACGTCGCCGCGCAGCAGGTCCGGGATTTGCTGCATGAAGTTCTGCATCGGCCTCGACAGGAACATCGTGACCAGCAGGTAACTGACCATGGCATCCCTCGGCAGCTGAAGCGCGGCGGCGATCACGAACAGGATGAGACCCATGGTGGCGAGCTGGAACAGCTGCCCGAATCCCTGAGCCGCCGAGAACCAGGAGCCTGCTGTTACGTTCTGGGTCCGCAGGGTGCGGGCCGACCCGAGCAGGTGGCGATCCATGAAGTCGCGACGCCGGCTGCGATGCAGCTTCAGTTCCTTGATGCCCAGCGTCATGGCCGAAAACGACCGCAACAGTGCGTCCTCGTTCTCGCGAGCCTGGCGGTAGATGCGTCGCACCCGCCGCAGAACCGTTTCGGCGCTGGCGATGCTTATCAACGTCCCCGCAATCGTCACCGCGAAAAGCGGGCCTGACACCGCGGCGAGGAACACCAGCGACCCCACGATGGTGGTCACGTCGATGCAGATGTTCGGGATGGCCGTCACCGCTTGCGACAGCGACCGCACATCCTCGGTCAAGGTTGCGATGAGCCGGTGCATCCCCAACCGTTCCAGATGCTCCAGCGGGGCCGAGACGACCCGGGAGCTCAACCCTTCCCGCAGTTGGTAGATCGCGTCCTGGGTGAGGCGGATCAGCAGCACCTGTGACAGCACGGCGCCAACCAGCGCGACCGACCCCGTCAGGGCAAAGCGCTGCAGGGTCGAGCCGGAATGGCTCTCCGGCGATACCACACTGCTGATCAGTGTCAGCAGGTAGGTGTTGGCAACGCCGCAGATGAGGCCGGTGCCAAAGACGGCCACGATCCGCGCCCATGAGATCGAGAATAAGAACTTGACGAGTTGCATTGTTGTGAGCCTTCCTAATTCGTTGTGAGATGTTTCGTGATGTAATTCGTGATGGTCGCTGTGATCAGCCGCCGATGATGTCGAAGAGCATTCCTTCGACGGCGACGCCCGGCGCGAACGAAAACGCCAGACCCGTTGAGATGTCGTTCTTCCCCTCCGCCTGCTGCACCATCAGTTGCAGGACGAAGAGCAGCGAAACGCTCAGCATGTTGCCGAACCGGTCGAGCACGTCCCAGCTGGGCGCCGCCACCTCGACGGGAAGCCCTAGTGATCGCGCCGATTCGAGGATGATCTTGGGTCCACCCGGATGGATCGCCCACAGATCGATGTCCGATTTCTGTAATCCGTTTTCCCGCAACACCTCTGTGATCGCGGGATCGACGCCCTCGTAGATGTAGTTGGGCAGATTCTCGGACAGCTCGCAGGTGATGCCGTTGTGGTTGACGCCGAGCACGATGCCGTCTTCGGCGTCATCGAGCAGCCGGCTGAAGTTGTTGCGGATCACCACCTTGCCCTGTTCCAGCGGCTGCTGGCTCTGGCTGGCGCCGATGACGACCGCCCCGCATCCGTCACCGAACAGGCTGGAGATGATGACGTCGTTGATGTCGTCGGCGAAAACGGCGTTCACGGAGCACAGCTCGATGCACACCACCAACGCTTTCTTGTCGGGGTTGGCGCGAACGTAGTCGGTGGCCGTACGGATGCCGTTCATCGCGGCCGCACATCCCATGAAGTTCACCACGACACGCGAAACCGCCGGCGACAGGCCGAGTTGCTTGACCACCGCCACGTCGACGCCCGGAGCGATGAAGCCGGTGCTGGTGACAAAGACCAGCAATCCGATCTCCGTGGACGGATCCTCTATGGGCGCCAGGGCACGCCCGGCAACGTCCACCGCCAGCGGAACCGCGTGCTGGTAGAACAGATTCATTCGATCGCGGACCGTTCCCGGCTCGCGCCGCAGCGCATCGAATTCGGGATCGAGCGGATCAACCGCCATCCGGCGGGTGCCGATCATCGTCTTCTGGTAGAGCCGCGAAATCCGCTCCCGCTGTGCGGGATTGCTGAACAGCCCGGCAACCTGGTCGGCGACCTGCAACTGATCCACGCCATGGCCCGGCGACCCCGTCGCGATGCTCTCGATCACCGCCACCGTGACCGGCGGGGAGGGCGGCATCTGGATAGGTGCAGTGGCCAACGCGTGCTCGCTGCCCGCCTGGCTCCACATCAGCATTTCTTCAGAGGCGACATACATGACACTTCCCCTTTCAAAATCGTTCGGCGGCAACGCTGATCGTCAAGTTGTCCGCAGCTTTTCTTGAGCTGCTTTCACTCTCGGTGCTCTGCCTTGGGGAAATCTCGAAGGATTCTTGGCTGCAGCGCCCGGACGCCAGCTGTCGACGCAAATGCGGACGGGCGGCTGTCGTCGTCGACAGCCGCCCGTCCTTGCCCTATTCGGAGAAAGGCCTACACCGAACCAAGCCCGGCGAACCCGGACGCCGCGTAGGTGATGCTTTCCCTCCATGCCTTCGGTGACGCGTGTTCGCGGATGAATCCCCACTGTTGCTCTTCCGCTTGACGCGAGGGTGACAGGAGATAGGTCCGGGCGAGCTTCGGAAGGCGATCGGTGACGAAACTCTTTGCGGGAAGCCACTCGATGCCGAACTTCGCCGCTTCTTCGCGCAGGACGTCCTCGGTGGCGATGTTGGCGAACCCGCTGCCCTGATACGGCAGCACATGGTGCACGCGGTGCGAACTCAGGCCGGCCGACAGGAAGCAGTCGACATAGCGGTTGCCGACCACCTTCAGGTCGGAGGCCTCCTCGAGTTGATGGATGCCCCAGTCCTCGTCGTTGGTTGCGACATGCTCGTCGGTGTCTTCCTCAAAGTCATGGCTCGACACGATCAAGAACGTGCTCACCCATAGCGTCGCTGCGAATTGCAGCGCCCACGCCCAGAAGTCACCGGCCAACACAAACGCCGCCAGCTCGGCGATGAGTATCACGCGCAGGCCGGACGATCCGGCGATGTGCGGGATTGCGTTGCGCCAGTTGCCGTAGACCTCCTTGACGCCGATCTTGCGCGTGATCCTGATGACATCGATGATCCGGATGGGCATGCCGGTGACCAGGTGCCCGAACTTGTGAACGGTGTGGACGGGTACCCGGAGCAAGCGGGGCAGCCGCATCATCATCGTGAAGACGTTTTTCTTGATGTCCACTTCGCTCTGAGTGTGCGGGTGGTGCAGCAGGGTGTGTCCATCGGCGGTCACCAGGCCCAGTGCCACATAGTTGATGTCGAAGGCGTTCGCGAAGACCCGGGTGGCGCCCTTTTGCCTGCGATGGATCGCGTAATGACCGAACCCGGCCAGGGAGCAGCGCAGAAGCACCATCGCGATCACGAACAGCGGCAGCGGCATCCAGCCCGGCTCGGCCAGCCGCAGACCCTGAACGGCGACATACGCGGCGGCCAAACCCGCGACCACGATGTTGAAGATCTTGTCCATCTTCTTGATGCGCGCGGTCAGCTGACGATCTCTCAGTCGCGCTTTCACCCGGTGGAGCAGATCGTCCTTGTTGTCGAAGCGGTACCGCGGGGTGTCGCGCCAGCTGTTGAAGTCTTCCTTGAACAGGAATTCCGGTGCGTTGCACTTCGGATGAACGTCCTCGGGACGGGCTTCGCGATCCAACGCGTAGCGCTCGAGGATCCGTTCGATTCCCTCGGGATTCTTGTGGTACGCGTGAATGATTGACGTGATGTCCCGATTCTTCGTCCGGCCGATGAAGAAGGCCCCGCCCGGATGCTTGGCGATCCAGTCGGACAGGTCGTAGGCGCGTCCCTTGTACACCCACACATCCGGCGGCGGTCCAGCCGGAGGACCGGGAGGAGGTCGATGAGAGTCAGGCTCTCCATCCACCTGTCCAACCCGCGGGACAGGGGGTCGATGGGAGTCCTGCTCCTCGGCTGCGGGTAGTTCGATGGTCATTTCTTTCCTTCGGCGTGTTTTCTTCGGCGCTGGTCTGTTCGCTCTGGCGATATGCGCCCCTGCGAGCTGACTCAGCCTCGGATCGCCGCCTTGGCGGATTCTCGAAAAGTTCTTGGCGGCCACCCAAGCAAGCCCAGCAGCAGGGCGACCCCGCTCGCCAGGGCCACGTGAGCACGTCGGCTGCTGAGCTGGACGAAACCCGCGATCGCAACCACCAGTACGCCACCGAAGATGAGGCCGACCCACAACAGCGTCGGAATTCGAGGTTCTTGGTCCAGGACACGCTGATTTCTGTCGGTCGCCAATACGGTCAGCTGATTGAGAAACTCTCCATCGACTGCCATCTCGTCTCGTGGCAGTCCTGAGGCGATGTCGTCGTTCGGCTTTGACACCCTCGCGCTAACCCGACACCGAGGTCGGGCACTCAACCACGCTCTCACCCCTGCTGCTGCCAGACAACGAAACTGCCACCGAGACCCCGGTCGATCGGTGGATTCGGGCTAAGAACAACTGAGAGATCGATTACCGATGATCTCAGGCGGCGTTCGCCGTGACTTCGATACGAGCGGGAATGTTGACACGCGCAGCGCCGCGCCAAATCCGCGCTGGACGACGGCTAGGTGTTCTGACCACAGAGGTTGGTAACGGCGTGGCGTCGTGACATGACGAAGACCTCCGAGTGAAGTGCGAGCTGCTAGGAAACGCACTCACTTCGGAGGTCTTCATGTCTCACCGTAATGCCCCCTTGTCCGAAACCGGTCGTCTGCGGCTGGCCCGGTGCGTTGTCGATGACGGTTGGCCGCTGCGGCGGGCGGCCGAACGTTTCCAAGTCTCGGTGACCACAGCGGCGCGCTGGGCAGGCCATTATCGCGAGCTCGGCGAGGCTGGGATGGCTGATCGCAGCTCACGTCCGCATCGCAGCCCTCGTCAGACACCGACACGCACGGCGCGGCGCATCATCAAAGTGCGCGTTTCTGCGCCGCTGGAGACCACACCGCATCGGCTACCTGCTCGGGCTGCATCCCTCGACTGTGCACCGGGTGCTGACCCGTTACGGCCTGGCGAAATTGCGCTGGTTGGACCGGCCGACCGGACGAGTTGTACGTCGGATCGAGCCGGCCCGCTGTGGGGAGCTGGTGCATGTCGACGTGAAGAAACTGGGCAAGATCCCCGCCGGTGGCGGATGGCGGATGCGGGGCAAAACAGCAGGCAGGCACAACTCTCGCGCTGATAAGAGCAGCGGGCTCGTCGACAAGTACGGCAAGGCCGCTCGTGGCTATCATTTCCTGCACACCGCCATCGATGGCCACTCCCGCTTGGCCTATAGCGAGATTCTCGCCGACGAGCGCAAAGGAACCGCCGCCGCATTCTGGATCCGCGCTAATGCCTGGTTCGCCGATCGCGGGATCAGCATCCAGAACGTGTTGACCGACAACGGATCCTGTTACCGATCCCATGTCTTCCAAGAAGCGCTCGGCGCCGTCGAGCACCGACGCACCCGACCGTATCGGCCTCTCTTAACCGGTTAACCCCCAATTCTCCGGCTATGAGGGCACGGCTGTCTTCCCCGCCGGGTGCGTTGGGGAAATGGATGTCGCTGATCCTTTTTCGCACCGAACCCCAATTGTCGGCATGGCTACGGTCGAACGCCACCATCTCGGCCACCAGCCGGTCGCGGTCGACGCCGAGGTCGCGGGCCACCAGCTGCTCGACCTCGCCGTAGTCCCGCCAAACCTCTACGAACGGGCCATGTTTCACCCCTGCGTTCTTCAGCCGGTCCGGCCACCCCTCGCGGGCATCGAGCGCGGCGTAGGCGGCTTTGACAGCCGCGGCCGCGCCGCGTACATCGTCGACGCTGACGGCACTGCCGCGCAGAAAGCCCTGGAGTTCGTCGCCCGTCACGGCCAGGTCCTCCGCGTATTAGGTATTCACAACACCTTGTCATTTCGAGGTCAGGATCGGAGGACTGAATGGAAGCGTCAGATACCGCCGGGCCCAAGGAGGTTGCCCCGGTACTGCACACCAGCGTGGCCGGCCTGGCCCAGTGGCGTTACCGCGGCGTGGGCCCGAAGTTCATCAAGACCGACGGCGGCGGCGCGATCTGGTCACCGCGATGCTGATCGCCCAGGTGATCGCGCCCGGCTCCAAGCTGGCGACCGCGCGCGGGCTGCGCACCGAGACCGCCATCAACTCACTGGGCCGGGTGCACGGGCACGACATCGCGACCGGGACGGGCCGGCCGTGGCCGATCCCCGCCGAGCACGCGAAGCTCATCCTGGGCACGGTGTGCCCGAAGATGTGGCCGCTGGTGGTGCGGCCCGAGGCCGGCCGAGGCGGGCCGGTGACCTACGAGGTCCGGCTGCGCGGCAACGGCCCGCGGTACGTCATCCGGATCGCAGACGGCACCGCGGAGGTGCGGGCCGCCGGCGGGCAGGTGGACTGTGTGATCTCCGCGGACCCTGTGACGTTCCTGCTGGTCAGCTATGGGCGGATGCCGCTCGGCCGGGCGCTGCTGCGCGGTGGGATGCTGGCGTGGGGCCGCCGTCCGTGGCTCGGCCTGCGTTTCAAGGACCTGTTCTTCAATCCGTGACGCCTGAGTCAGAGTCCCGACTTGCGTTCACCATCTGCACCATTATTGATGCCTGGCTGAGGCGGGAGATCCCGTACAGCTATCGCCGATTCGAACGACCAACGCCGGTCAGGGATTCCAGGGCTTCTACCGGCCTACCGCATGACGACCGCGGTCATGTCATCGCCTCAGCCATCGCGATGTGGCCCTCGAAGTCCAGCTCATTCGCCATGGCGCGGTAGCGATCGACGAGATCCCGGTAGCCGGCCTCGTCGCCGCGGGCGCGGGCCAACAAGGCGCGCATCCGCAGCAGCCAGATTTCGTGCAGCACGAAACCGGGGTCGGTCGGCACTGCGGCCAGCCGGTCGACCGCAGCCTGCGCCTCCTGCAGGTCGGTGTCGGTGCCGCGGCGCAGCAGTGCCTCCACCAAGACAGCGGTGGCCAGCGCACTCCAAATGAACCCACCCGAGCCGAACAGGTCGTCGACGACCTCCCGCGACAGTCCGACGGCGCCGTCGAGATTCCCGGATCTGGCCTTCTCCGTTGCGATCTCGATGGCGATCAGCGGCAAAGCAGCCAGCGAGTACCGGTGCTGCAGCGTCATCTCGCGCACTTGCGCGAGCAGTTCCAAACCCCGCTGCCGGCCGGGACCGCCCAGATGGACCAGGGTGATACCTCGAGCGTATCGAGCCATGGCTAACGCTATGTCGTCGCCGGACTGCTCGACGATCGCCAGCGTTTCGGCGGTGTCCCGCTCGCCGGTCGCATCGGGCAGCAACACCCCATTCGAGAGCCCGACAGAGTACGTGTAGTACATCACGGCGGCACGCGTCACCGGGTCCGCCGCACGAGCCATCACCACAGCCTGGTCGACGTCGTCTTTCCACTGTGGTATCCCAAAGCACCAGCGGCCCAGGCCACGACAAGTGACCGCTCGCGTCAGCGGTGACCCGATGATCAGGTTGCCCATGGTGGGGTCACCGTCGGCGAGGTCGATCACCTGCTGCGCCAACCGCAACACGTCGGCCACCTCGCTGGTCTCGAGCTTGGCGATGAACACCGAAAAAGACAGTGCGACCGTCAATGTCGGATCGCCGATCGATTCCAGCAGTCGCAGCTGTTCGGTGGCGAGCCGGGATGCCTGGCGATAGTGCGCAATGGTGTATTGCGTTACCACCTTCCCGGCCATGCCGATGGCCAGCGACCGCCGATCCCCGGCGGCCGTGCACAGCTCGCGCAGCTCGTCGAAGCCGGGGTCGGCGCCGCTGCCGCCGACCCGCCACGCGCTGCCGCACAGCAGGGTGCGCGGCGCGATGCGCATCGCGGTGCGGTCCGGGTCGTCATCGGGCAGCCGGTCGGCCACCTGCCGGGCCCGCCGCCAACTCAGGTGCGCCGCGGCGATGTCGCGGTGGGTCGACCATGCCGCCGCGCGCATCTGCCAGCCGTACGCCGCATGCAGGTCGCCCGCGGCCTGCAGATGCTCGGCGATCACCGCCGCATTCTGATCGGCCGCGCCGGGATCGCGGTGTTCGATCGCAGCGGCCACGCACCGGTGCGACTTTGCGCGGTCCGCTTCGAGCTGCGACTCGTAGGCCGTCGTGCGGATCAGCGGGCTGCAAAACGCGTACTCGGCGCGCGGAGTGGACCTCACCTGCTCGATGAGCTGCGCAGCGATGAGTGGGGCCACCTGCGGGCTGTCGAGCACGCTGGACAGCAGATC
Organism: uncultured Actinomycetota bacterium; assembly: GCA_963801365.1. Lineage (GTDB taxonomy): Bacteria > Actinomycetota > Actinomycetes > Mycobacteriales > Mycobacteriaceae > Mycobacterium. Next base: position 392,983 of record CAWDEZ010000006.1, read on the forward strand.
GTCGTCGAATCGCCGCCCGATGACCGCCGCGGCATACAGGGTGTCCTTGGCGGCGGCGCCCACCCGGTCGATGCGCGCGCCGATGGTCGCCTGCAGCGTGGCCGGCACACTCACATCGCCGACATCACCACGCATCAGGTAGGCGCCGGGTTCGCCCTCGAGGATGCCGCGCTCGGCCAGATCGCGCCCGATCTCCTCGATGAAAAACGGGTTGCCGGCGGCGCGGGTGGCGACCTGCGCGGTCACCCCGCCGACCGACGCGTCGGTGCCCAGCAGCTGGGCGGTCAGCGCCGCGGTGTGCGCAGCGGACAATGGCCGCAGCGAGATGGTTTGGGCGCCCGACACTTTGGTCAGCACACCCCGGTATTCGGGGCGGTAGGTGATCAGCACCAACGACGGGGTGCGCGGGATCACCGCAACGAAATCGGCCAGCATCGACTCGCTGACCTCGTCGATCCACTGCGCATCCTGGATGATGTAGACGGTGGGCTCGCTATGCGGCAGCGACGCGGGGTTGACCAGTGCGGTCAACCGTCGCCGCCGCGCATCGGGGTCGATCCTGGGCAGTTCAATATCGGGGTCGCCGATGCCCAGCAGGTCCTCGAGCAGCAGTAGATCCTCGGGGTCGGCGTCGGGCAGCTGGGCCCGCAGGTGCGCCCTTGCCGCCGGGCCAGCGAAATCGTTGGCCCCGGTGGCCGCCCGCAGCAACCGCGCCACCACGTGAAACGGGATGTCGCTGGCGTAGGCCTCGCAGTAGGTGGTGAACACCGCCACCCGCGGCGCACGGCGATCGCCGCGACCTCGCGCACCAGCCGGCTCTTGCCGACGCCAGCCGGCCCCACCACATTGACCACACACCCCTCGCCGCCGATGGCTTCATCCAGGATCGCGGTGAGGGTGTTCATCTCCCAGCCACGCCCGACCAGGGCCGACTCGGCGCGGCGGGCCAGCCGGTTCTCGTCGACGCCCAGCAGCCGCCGGGCGCGCACCGGGGTGTCCGCGCCCTTGATCGCCACCAGCTCCGGCTCACCGAGCACCGCGCGGTTGGCGACCAGTGCGGCGGTGGACTCGCTGAGCATCACCCCACCCGACGCTGCCACTGCTGCAAGCGCTGGCGCAACTCGGGGTTCCAGCACCGGTGGTGAGCACCCTCAATACTGTGCTCAAGCCGGTGGTGGATGCGGGCTACTTGCGCAACGACACCGCGACGGGAGTAAACGCTCCCTACCTGCGGCCCACCGTCGGTTACCCAGACTCGTGGTGCCGGCAACGACATCGCCGATCCCGGCCACCTCGAAGCTGCCACGCATGGCTGGTGCCTTCACCGTGAACCAGACGTCCGGACAGGACAGCACGGTGTCGCGGTTGAGCACTGCCTGCGCGAGCTGTTCTTCGGCTGGCGATCTTGTTTCCTCGACGACCTCGAGTTATGCGCCGCGTTCGACGACGCGGCCGGCGTCGGACACTTCGTCCGCGTCTTCCACCTCTAGCGAGGCGGCTAAAGCGAAGCCCGGTCATGATGTCAGGCCCAAGCCCAAGCGCAAGCTTCGACCGTTAGGGAATGGCTAGTCGTGCCGAAAGCCGACGGTGGTGACGGCGATCCGATCACCACCGTCCACAAACCGTGATGTACTGGCAGTGGTAGTTGGTGACGTTGCAGGGAGCGCACAGTGTTTGACCGTCTCAAGGGACGCAGTGGCCATACCGGCAGGCAACTGGCGGTCAACACGCGGGTTCGCGTGTATCCGGGCACCGATGCCGAGAGCCGAGGCGTCATAGTTGAGGATTTCGGTGAGATGGCGGCTCAACCCGTGGAGATCGGCGGCCAGCGTATCGCTGACCCGGCTCGACGGTGGGCGGTTCTGCTCGACGCCGGCACCCTCGTGTTCACCGACACCGATCAACTCGTACCCGAGTGAGGCAGCAGGTTCACCAACCGGCGGGGCCATGTGATCTTCGGTGCGCCAACCACGTTGCGGATTATGCGATTGCGCCGCGAGGTGCCATCGATTTGAGCTTAGAAGCCCAGACCCAGACCCAGACCCAACCCGAAGCCCACGTTAGGGTCAACTTCCGGCGGGCACGATACGTCGACATAGACCGTCGTGGGTTGGTCTGCCCTTACGCCGGAAAGCTGAGGGTTATGGATCGCGTTGACGAAGCACCGTTCCAGCGGCGCGGTGATTGAACCGTTGATTTCGACCGTGTAGCCCTTGGCTTCCAGGTCTTTAATAATGGCGGCAGCCGACTGGTTACCGGCTGTCGGGTCGGCGGCGGCCATGGGCGCGGCGGCAATCGATGCAGCGGCCCACGTCACAACCAACGGCGGTGCGAAGTACCCCCGCTTGAACCACATAACAGCCCTCCAACCCGGCTGCCGAACTAACCCCTCGCATCAATGATCCTCCCGAGGTCAATAGCGGGGAAGTGGTTCCACAATTCATACGGCTGACGGGCCGCGTCGGGCTGATCGCGGCGGTGATGCTCCCGCGCGTTGACCGCGAGAACCTGATCACGCGTACGATGCAGACACCGATCAGCCGGGGCGCATGGAGCTCTAATGGCTTGATCCGTCGAAGAAAAGAAAGTTGAAATGAAGCTCCTTAGACTGCTGCAGCAGTTGGTGGACTGGTTGAAGAACCCGACGCTGATTCCTCCGCGCAAGAACTGACGCAGAAGTGGGCGCCCCTGAATTAGTGGTGGCGCGGATCGCTGTCGATAAGCGATAGCAGGGGACGAAACGGCGAGCCTCGCAACGGAACCTTTGTTTCGTCTTTAGTTTTCGTCGTACGACATGAATTGACGAAAGTGTAGAATTTCCGGGCATGGGCGGCGACGAGAACGCTGACCCGGCCGTTTCTCCGGACGTCGGCCGGTGCCACTACCCGGGTTGCAACCGCTCGAGTCGTCCCGACTCGGCCACTGGCCGGCCGTCGTTGTATTGCGAACAAAGCGATCTCGAAGGCGGCCCCGTGCACAACCGGGCAAATGCCTGGCGGCGGCGACGTGCTGAGAAACCGACCTCTACAGGTAGCCAGAAAGCCGCTGCCGCACCTGCACCGCGCGGACGCGCCGCGTTCGAGGAGCGAGTGGTCGAACTGACAGACAAGTTCGAAGAGTTGAGTGCTGTCCTTGACAAACTCGCCGCCGATCTGCGAACTGCCGAGATTGCACAGGACGCCGGCGCAAGCCTCGGCGAGCGCCATCGCGAGGGGCCTGGCGATGCTACGGAGGCTGACCGCCGAGCCGCTCCCGATGCCACGTGGCAGCGCCTCGAGAAACGATTTCTTACCGCACCGCGTGAACGCGCGAAGCCGGGTATGTCTGCAGATGAGCTGTTGCACCAGACCGAACGCTGGTTCACCCGCCACGGCATGGCGACGATGATCGACCACTACACCTTCACCGAACACGTACTTCCACGAATGCTCCCGTCGCTGGCGCTGATGGGGTCGCTGGCGAGCCTTGTGTGGCTGATCCCGCTCGAAGGTCCGGGTTCGGGGCGCTGGGCGCTGCTCGGCGTGATCGCCACGGTGATAGTCATCGCCCGGGTATCGGCAGGACTCATCGGCCGACATTTTCCGCAGTTCGCCCGGAGATCTACCGTCGTACTTCTGAGTGCATACGCGGTTATGCCCATCGCGATACCTCTGATTCAGCTCGCGGTAACCGGAACCATGACGCCGCCGGGCGGCCGCGCGGTCGGCGCGGTCGGCTTCATCGTCTTCTTCGTGGTGGTGTTTGTCGCCACCTTCCTTGCCACGACCTACAACCTGGGTGCGCTGCTGGGTCGCGCCATTCGGAACACTGTTTTCGACCTGCGCAGCAGCGTTCGCCGTCTGCTGGGCTGGGCACTACCGCTGTTGCTCATCGCCAACGTTTTCTTGTTCTTCACCGGCGAACTATGGCAGGCAATGAACCGGCTTTCCTGGGGGCGTCTGATGCTGGTCGTCGCGCTGTTTCTGGCAGTCACCATCATTGCGGCGGCTAACCGGCTGCGCGAGGAAATAAGCCGTGTCGAGCAGGATCTAAGTCCTCAGCGGCTGTCGGCGGCGGCGGCTGGCACGCCGGTCGCCGGGACGTCGACGGAAGAGCTGGCACGCCACGGGCACCTTCAAGCCACGCCCCTCACCGGCCACCAGCAACGAAACCTCTTAGTGATGCTCGCGACCCGACAGTTGGTCCAGGCGGGGGTGGTCGGGCTGGCGTTACTCGCGTTCTTCATCATCATGGGTCTGATCGTGGTCGTGCCCGACACAGCCACACTCTGGATCGGCTCCAAACCCGTGCCGTCTAAAATCCCGGGCGTTCCAGTGGCGCTGCTGCGCAATTCCACGCTGTTCGCCGCATTCGGCAGCATGCTCTTCGCGGTGACATCCATGAGCGACGACGAGTATCGGCGCCAATTCTTCGCGCCCATCATCGCCGAGATCGAGTCCACGCTGGCCGTCCGCACCATCTATCTCGCCATCAAGAGAAGACCTGACCTCGTCAGTCCTTGACTTCCCGGTCGCTGTGGGAGAGCAAGCCGAAACCCGTTCAGCCGAGCCGGGTTCCGACCAGCGAAGTGAGTCACGAAACTCATGGTTCGCGCGGCAGGAAGGCCAGCTGCTTGCGGACTCGACGCTGTTTTCCGGGCCGAGCGTGGCTACACTCTTGCTACCTGCGCCACAGGAGACGCCCATGCCGGGACCGGAAAGCTCCGAGACTAATATTTTTCTCGGCACGTTGTTGCAATTGGCTCTGCGTGCCGTATTGGTTGTTTTCATCGCAGTCACTTTGCTGTTCGAGCCACCACGCAGCAACAAATGGGTCTGCGTAATCATCCTCTGCGCTTACGTTGCGGTGGTTGGATGCTGGGCCGGTTGGACAATGCGGAGGGCGGTTCGCCCAGTGATCCACACCAAAAAGCTGGTGACACTTCTCGTTCTTGGCACCGATATCACGACGATATCCACTCTTGCGGTCTTGACAGGACTCACGTCATCAGAGGACTGGACGTCGGATGTCTTGAGGAATGGGCTGTTCCTTATCCCGTTGATCGCCGCTGCCCAATTGAATCCCGACATCAGCGCCGCAATCGCCGTTCCCACCGTCGCCGGCTTTTTGGCTACAAGTTGGATCACGCGGTCCTCCAACGAGGAGCCTTGGGCGTCAATACTTTTGAGCACGACGGTGCTTGCTGCTCTCGCTGCCGGTTCTGTCGCGGTGTCGCGGATTCAGCGGTCTAAAGTCGATGTCATCGCACACCTCGCGCAGCAGCGGATGCAATTACTCGAGCAGTTACTCGGACTGGAGAAGCGGGAGCGCGAAACTCTCGCTGAGCGTGTGCACGACGGCGCGCTTCAGTACGTTCTCGTCGCGCGCCAAGACCTGGACGAGGTGCGATCTGGCTCCGGTGTTGCAGTCGCCCGAGTGGAAACTGCACTCGTCGAGGCCTCGCAGTTACTACGTGATGTAGCAAGGGAATTGCATCCGCAGGTCCTCGCGCGGCGTGGATTGAAAGCTGCTATCACAGATCTGGCCCGGACGATCAATGGCCGACCGGATCTGGCCGTGGAAGTCGATGCGCAGACATGGCCGGACGATGAAAACACCGACGCCGACTACGTCCTCTACAGCGCAGCGCGAGAGATTGTGACGAACGCAATCAAGCATGCGCGAGCGCAAAGAATAGTCATCGAATTGCGATGTGAGGGCCGCACAGCGGTATTGAGGATCGCTGACGACGGCGTAGGCATTTCACGTGCGGCCTTGACGCAAAGCCTGAAGGACGGACACATCGGGCTGGCTTCGATTCGGACGAAGGTTCTCGCAGCCGGCGGGGATTTCGACCTGCATGCCGCCTCCGCGGGAACCGACATACGAATCTCCATACCGCTGCAGCAGCCAGCGTCTGGCCTTGAACTCGACGATGCCCTGGTCGGGCATGCCAGCTAGGTCCTCGCCGTACGTGTTCTCCGACTTGGTGTTACGCCACGCCGGCCAGGTCGGGTGCAGTCAAGGACTCAAGTGTTGCATCTGCTGCGACCGTCGGTATCGCGAGCGATACGCCGGACACGTTGATCACGCCGAACGAGGTGAAGTTCTCATACGGGGTGGCGGAACTCGTGATCTGCAAAGTCAACGAGTCGCCGGGCTCCGCGGTGTAACTGATCGCCTCCATCGGAATCTTCACGGTGTGTTCCCCACCATCCAGCGTCACCGGGACTGGCGTCACGATGTTGCCGACCACCAACCCGGTCGCATCGACGAGCTGGGCGTAAACGAACCGGCTGGTTCCAAAGCCGGAGTACGTCATGGTCAGTTCGGGGGCGCCGGCGATCTCGGTGCCTTCCGGCACGCCAACTGAAACGTTCAGCGCATTGCCTGCCTTCGAACCCTCGGCGAGGGATTCGGGGAAGGGCGCCTGGTCCTGCGGACCCGAACCGCCGACGATCGGATAAAGCACTAGCTGCCCGCCGGTACCTGTGAATGTGAGGGGATCGGGCTTATTGAACCCGGTGTCAAACGGCATCAGGTTCGAGGAGTGGGTGATCCCGTGCTGGTCGATCCATTGGAACGTGGGGATGTCGTCCGCCGCCGTACTGCTGCCTGGGTTTTTCACATACTGGTCCAGCCATGCCAGCGTGTCCGTCAGGATCAGCTTGTCTTGGGCGTCAATCTGCTCCGGTGTACTGGTCAAGCAGTTCCCATGACCCCCGCAGAACCAAATCATCTTGACCGGCACGTTCGGATTGGAGCCAATCGCCTCGGCGTTGGCGACCGCTTGCTGGAGCGGGAACAACACGTCGACCGTGCCCTGGATCAGTAGCGTCGGCGCTGTGATGTTCTTCAACACGAAATCGGGGCCGCTACTGGCCAGCAGGGCCTGCTGACTATCGCTGAGGATGCCTAGCAGGTCGCCGCTCGCGATGCCGCCGTAAAGCTCCGGATTGATCCGGGAGCCCGTTACCACCAAAGCGAGCAGCAGCAGCGAGGCGAATGAGGTCTTGAACGCCTCGTCGGGGTATAGCGAGTCGTTGAGACGGTTCCACGCGATGCCCGGCACGATCGCGTCGACCCGGGGGTCGATGCCGGCGGTGACCAGCTGGATGCCGCCGCCGTACGATCCGCCGACCATGCCCATTCGCGGATCGCCCGGTGCCCCGGTCGCAGGATTCGGGAGCTTGTCGAGCAGTACGCCGGGCTGTGTTGCGGCCCAACTGATGAGCGCGGAGACGTCCTTGCCCTCGAACGCGGGCGAGTCGAGCTGCAACAGCCCGCCGGAGTCGAACTCGCCGCGGGGATCCCAGGTCACCACGTTGTAGCCGTTCTGGCGAAGCGGCTTGAGCCCCGGGACCAGACCCGCGATACCCCACTCCGCGTTCGGGTCCGTCTGACCCGCGGAAGCCAAGCCGGGGCCATCAAAGATCGTTGGCGCCTCATATCCCGGCGTCACCTTCGATGCGGGGAACAAATTGGTGCTGATCAGGGTGCCGTCGAACGAAGCGACCTTGACGGTGAACGCGACCGGGGTGCCAGCGGGTGCAAGTGCACCGACGTTGATTGACCGGCACAACCGCCGACTCACCGATGAGCGGTGCCAAGGCGGTGTTCAGAACTGGAACCTGGTAAAGCCCGACCAGGAGCGGCTGCACCAACAAGCTTCCCACCACAGGCAACGCCAGCAGGCTCTGGTCAAACGGCGTCGTTTCATAGACCAGCACATTGAATGTCTCGGTTCCTCCGGAACTGACTGCCGTTTGATAAGGCAGGAATGTAAAGCTGCCGTTGGTCGGATCGAGCAACACTTTGGCGCCGTCGGCCGGGGCAGACAAGACGGTGTAGGTCAGCGGATTGCCGCTGGCGGACTTCGTCGGGTCACTGTCGATGCCGGTTTTGCCGGTGATAATCCCGTCATCCAGCACGATCACCGGCGCATAAGCGATGGACTGACTGGTGGTTGTCGCGAGGGGCTGAGCAGCCGTGGCAGCGATCGACTGCGTGCCGAATTCGCGGCGTGCGGCCGCTGCCACCACCCAGTCGACGGGCGAATCAACGGTGCCTGCCGGGGTGGTTCCGGCGAACGGACTGAACACGTCGGCGAAGACCTTCGCGAGGAACCCCGACACGGGGCGCACGGTGCCGTCGGGCGCCGTCGCGGCTCGTGGTGTTGTCGGCTTGGTGATCGGCGCGATCGGCGTAACGAACGAGGAGGGTGGCGTCCACAGGGACGACGATGGCGGATCTGCCGGCGTCGCGGCTCGCGCCGCCGCGACGCCGCGACTCGACAGCCATGTCTTGCCAGCACTCACGAGGCCCTCGTCGGCTTCCGGAATGTCAGACACTGTCGTCGAAGAAGGCGGTGGTGAGGCTACGGTGACGCCGACCGGTGTGGACGCCGCCCTGTGCGGCCGCTGCCGCGCCGGATCGGCCGCCGTCGAGTTATTTCGGCTGTGTGTCGTGGCAGACGCGCCGATGACCGACGACACGTCAAATGCCGACGTGATGCGCGGCGATGGTGATTCCGTCGTTTCATCGGAGCCGGTCTGTTGGCCTTCGGATGCACCGGGACCGCGTGATGTTTTCGGACCGGTCAGTGCCGAAACAATTCTCTCGAGCACATGAGGTGCCGGCTTTCTGGATGGTGGCGAGGTGGGCGAAGTGCCCTCAGTCGTCGCCGACTCCACGGTGCCGGCGGGGTTCGAGTCTTCCGACGTCGATGCGGGCGACGGCGACGGCGATCCACCAGATGGCCCTTCTGCCGATGCCACCCCACGCCCGGTGAAGGATAGCGACGCCCACCCCCAAGGCGACCGCCAATCCCCCTACCCGACCGATACAGCCTGAAGCACCCATTGTTTCCTCCTGGGGCGGCGGAGTGTACCTCAGCAAACCCTATCCCCATCGTCAGGCCTTGGAGCGGCGGATTTGCAGTCTTGTCAATAGTTTTCGATGTCCAGCATCTGTCGTCGGCGCAAGACGCGTCCCACCGGCGGCTGGTTCTTCCCCTATCATCGACCGATGAGCGTTGGCCTATCGCGACGACGTGGGGTTTCCGGATGGCTGTGCACCGCCGCCATAACGGCAGGCCTGGTTTTGGAAGCACCGATTGGTATTCCATCCGCAGCAGCCGACTGCCCCGACATTGAAGTGGTGTTTGCGCGTGGCAGCGGCAATGAGCCAGGCCCGGGGGAGCTGGGAGCGGCCTTCTCCGAGTCGCTGCGATCAAAGCTGGGCGGCAGGTCGGTCGGGGTCTACGGCGTCAACTACCCTGCCGACGTCAACTTCCTCAGGGCCGCAGATGGCGTCGCTGACGCCACCAACCATGTGTGGTGGATGGCGGCGAATTGCCCCAACACCAGGATCGTACTCGGTGGCTACTCGCAGGGCGCGGCCGTCGTCGACATCCTGGCCGGAGCTCCCTTCCCCGGCTTGAACGCCATTCCCGCCTTGGCCCTCATACCAGGTCTCAACGCGGTACCCCAGGGCCTGCTCCCCAACTTCGCCGACGCCGCGCCGATGCCCGGCGACCTCGCCGACCGGGTGGCCGCAGTTGCCGTCTTTGGCAACCCGCTGGGTAAGGTCAGCGGTCCGCTGGCCAGTCCGGTGTTCGGTGGCAAGGTAATCGACCTCTGCTACCCGGGCGACCCGGTGTGCAGCGACGGCAACGACATGAATACCCATCACTACTACGTGCCGGGCATGACCGACCAGGCGGCAACATTCGTCGCCGGCCTCGTTTAGCGGCCGGGTGCCTACAGCTAGCCGTCGGGTCCTTTCGCCAGCGCCACTTTGACGGCGCGTTGCTGGCCGGTGCCGTCCTGCCACACCACGTCGACGACGTCGCCGGGGGAATGCCGGTCGAGAGTACTGGTCAGCGCGGTCGCGTTGTCGAGCGGGACGCCGTCGAGCGAGATGATCACATCACCGCGACGAAGGCCGGCCTGTTCTGCCGGCGTCCCGGCAAGAACGTCACGAACCGTGACGCCACCGGATGGGCGCTGCTGTGCGGTACCTACCCCGATCCCCAGCATCGCCGGTGCGCCAATGTGTACGGTTCCCGATGGTGTCTTCGACTGAATCTGGCCCGCAATCGCCATCGCCCGATTGATCGGGATCGCGAAACCCTTGCCGCCGGGGCCGCCCAATCGGTAATTCACCGACGCGGCCACGTTCAGACCGATGACCTGGCCGGCGCCGTTGACCAGCGGGCCGCCCGAGTCTCCGGGCCGCAGTGGCGCAGCGACGCCGATTATGCCGGTCAACTCTTCAGAGCTGCCCGTCAAGTCGTCCTCCGCTGAAATGTCCGCACCGAGGGTGGTCACCGTGCCTTGCTCGCGACTGAGCGGCTTCCCGTTGCCGTTGGCGTTACCGATGCTGACCACCGGTTCACCTACTGACAGCTGATTGGAGTCGCCGATCGGCGCGGTCGGGAGGCCACCTGCGCCCAGCAACTGGATCAGCGCGACATCTTCTGTCCGGTCGTATCCGAGAAGCTGTGCCTTGAAGGCCTGCCCGGTGCCCACGTTGGTGGCTGTGATGGTGTCGGCACCGGCAACCACGTGGTTGTTAGTCAAAACGACGCCATCCGGGCTGAGTACCATTCCGGCCCCGTAGCCCACCACACCTTGGTATTCGACGATCGTGTTGATCTGCACAACGCTTTGCTCGGCGCTTGCCGACGAGGACTGCATCGGGTCGGTAGGCAGGGCCCGAGCCATCAGGGTCGACGGCACATGTGCGGGGCCCACCAGTGCGATGGCCGCCACCAGTGCGCTGATGATCGCAAGCCACCACAGCCGACGGCACCGAGTGGAGGTTAGTTCGGCCATCTGCTGCCTTTCAGACTGGTCGGACTGAGCTCTAACTCCATCTTGGCCCCGATGGGCAGACGTTGTCGAAAAAGAGGGGATCAGGCCCCTCAGTCCTCGATGGCCACGCCGCCGGGCTTCCGGCGCAGTCGTGGTCGGCGCAGTTTGCCGGATGGGCGCCGGTTGCGCAGACCGCCCAGCGGCGGCTCGGCGGCGACAGTGTCCTCTGCGGCGGGTGTCTCGTCCTCGCCTGCTTCGTCGGTCTTCGCGATCTGGCCCGTCTCGTCGGTTGTGTCAGATTCCGATTCCGTCGGCGCGTCGTCCTTCTGGAGATCGACCTTCTTGGCGACGACCGTTTCCGCCGCCTCCTTGGATTCGTCGCCCTCCGTGGACTCGTCGGTCTCCTCGGCCTCCGTGGATTCGTCGCCCTCCTCGGCCGTCGTCGCGTCGGCTTCCTTGCCTTTGCGCCGCCACCGGCTCTTGCGCTCCTTTTTCTTCAACGGCCGCGGTGGAGGTGGCGGAAGCTCGGCAATGAACGCCAGGTAGAACGAGAAAATCCCGAGCAGGGCGATCGCGGCAGCACCGCCGTAGATTCCGGACAGCCAACGGCCCACGTCGTCGAGGCTCAGCCAGATCTCACTGATCGCCGTTCCGATGATCAGCATTCCGCCGAGCACGTGCAACACGACGGACGACAGCCTCAGCCTCAACGCCAGCTGCGGAGTCCCGTACTCGGGCCGGCGTGTGCGCAGCCAGGTGAACACGACCGGCAGAGCGGCCAACCCGATCAGTGCGCCGGCGACGATCCGCAGGATTGTTCCGAAGGTGTGCGACGTTTCCCCGGAAAGCTCCGACAACCGGGGAAGGACGAACAAGAAGTACAAGACGCCGGCAGCTATCGAAAACAGCGCGTGCCAGATCACCGCGACGGTGCGGCTCATGCCCCTCCTTTAACACCCAGCCTTCGGGCGCTCATCGATCTTGACGTGCTGCGCGGCGATAGGTTACCTCCGCGCCCTGCATCCCTACGGCGGAGGATGCGGGATTTGAACCCGCGAGGGCTGTTAACCCAACCCGCGTTCCAGGCGAGCGCCATAGGCCACTAGGCGAATCCTCCGTCGGTCATGGTAACCGACCTGACTTGATGGCCTCACGGTCCTCGCCGCAGCAGGTATTAGACTCTCGATGGACCCCGCGCGGCGTCTATCCTATGAACTCCCCCAGGGCCGGAAGGCAGCAAGGGTCAATGGGCTCTAGCGGGTGCGCGGGGTCCCCTGATCTGCCGGGCCCGCGGTACGCCCAGCAGCCATCACGTCGGTCTCGAGGTGAAAGGCGCATGGTTTCGTTCACTTCCCTCGGCCGTGACGAGCTGATGGCCCAGCACGAGCTTCAACAGGAGAACTACGCCGCGCTGCGCGCAAAGAACCTGTCGCTGGACCTCACCCGCGGCAAGCCATGTGCCGAGCAACTCAGTCTGTCCAACGCGCTGCTGGGCCTGCCCGGCAGCGACTTCCGCGACGTAGAAGGCACCGACACCCGCAACTACGGTGGCCTGCACGGGCTGCCCGAGCTGCGCGCGATATTCGCTGAGCTGCTTGGTATCTCGGTGCCCAACTTGATCGCCGGTAACAACTCCAGCCTCGAGATGATGCACGATATCGCCACGTTCTCGATGCTGCATGGCGGTGTCGACTCGCCCCGGCCCTGGATTGAGGAGCCGGGCGTCAAGTTCCTCTGCCCGTCGCCTGGCTACGACCGGCATTTCGCGATCACTGAGACGCTCGGCGTCGAGATGATCACCATCCCGATGCGTGATGACGGTCCTGACGTCGATCTCATCGAAGAACTCGTCGCCGCCGACCCCGCGATCAAGGGCATGTGGGCCGTGCCGGTGTTCTCTAATCCGACCGGTGTGACGTTCTCCTGGGAGGTGGTGCGCCGGCTGGTTCAGATGCGCACGGCGGCAGACGACTTCCGGCTGTTCTGGGACAATGCCTACTGCGTGCACACGCTGACTCACGACTTCGTCCGCCAGGTTGACGTGCTGGGGCTGGCGGCGGCCGCCGGCAACCCGAACCGGCCGTATGTGTTCGCATCGACGTCAAAGATCACGTTCGCGGGGGCCGGCGTCAGTTTCTTCGGCGGGTCGCTGGGCAACATCGCGTGGTATTTGCAGTACACGGGCAAGAAGACGATCGGCCCGGACAAGGTCAACCAGCTTCGGCATCTGCGCTTCCTTGGCGATGCCGACGGCGTGCGGCTGCACATGCAGCGACACCAACAGCTGCTGGCGCCGAAGTTTGCGCTGGCGCTGCACATCCTCGAGGACCGGCTCGGTGCCTCCAAGATCGCGTCGTGGACGGAACCGAAGGGCGGCTACTTCATCAGCCTCGACGTGCTGCCCGGTACGGCCCGCCGCACCATTGGGTTGGCCAAGGACGCCGGCATTGCCCTCACCGAGACTGGCGCGGCGTTTCCCTATCGAAAAGACCCGGACGACAAGAATATTCGGCTGGCACCGACATTCCCGTCGATGCAGGACCTGTCGCAGGCCGTCGACGGCTTGGCCACCTGCGTGCTGCTGGCGGCCACCGAGTTGCTGCTGCTGCGCCGCTGAGCGATTTCGGCGCGCAAACCTACGCTGAGCGTCGGTAAGCGCGCCGAAATCGCATGCGTCGGACCGCATCGGTAGCCTGCTGGCGTGGCCCTGTACCGCAAATATCGTCCGGCGACGTTCGCCGAGGTGGTGGGCCAAGAGCACGTCACCGAACCATTGTCGACCGCGTTGACGGCCGGCCGGATCAACCATGCCTATCTGTTCTCCGGTCCGCGCGGTTGCGGCAAGACGTCGTCGGCGCGCATCCTGGCCCGCTCTCTGAACTGCGTGCAGGGCCCCACGGCCACCCCGTGCGACGTGTGCCGGTCCTGTGTGGCGTTGGCCCCCACCGGGTCGGGCAACCTCGACGTCACCGAGCTTGACGCGGCCAGCCACAACGGCGTCGATGATGCCCGCGAGTTGCGCGACCGCGCGTTCTACGTGCCCGGCGAGTCGCGGTACCGGATCTTCATCATCGACGAAGCGCACATGGTCACTCCCCAGGCGTTCAACGCGCTGCTCAAGATCGTCGAGGAGCCGCCCGAGCACCTGATCTTCGTGTTTGCGACCACCGAACCGGACAAAGTGTTGCCCACCATCCGGTCGCGCACTCACCATTACCCGTTCCGGCTACTGGCTCCGCGAACGATGCGCGGGCTGATCGAGCGGATCATCTCGCAGGAGGGCGTCGAAATCGAAGACGCGGTTTACCCGTTGGTGATCCGCGCCGGCGGCGGTTCGCCGCGCGACACATTGTCGGTGCTCGACCAGTTGTTGGCCGGGGCCGAGGAAAACCGCATCGCATATCCGCGGGCGCTCGCACTGCTCGGCGCTACCGACGTCGCGCTGATCGATGACGCGGTCGACGCGCTCGCCGCGGGGGATGCGGCTGCGCTTTTCGGTGCGGTCGAGTCCGTTGTCGATGCAGGGCACGACCCGCGACGGTTCGCCACCGACCTGCTGGAGCGGTTCCGTGACCTGATTGTGCTGCAGGCCGTTCCGGACGCGGTTTCCCGCGGTGTGGTCGACGCGCCCGGCGACGTGCTAGAACGCATGCGTGACCAGGCGGCACGGATCGGCGCCGCGACGTTGACCCGCTACGCCGAGGTGGTGCACGACGGGCTGGGCGAGATGCGCGGGGCTACCGCGCCGCGGCTGCTGCTCGAGGTGGTGTGCGCGCGAATGCTGCTGCCGTCGGCCAGCGACACGGAATCGGCTCTGCTGCAACGGATTGAGCGCATCGAGAACCGGCTGGACATGTCGGTGCCGGAGGCGGCGGCACCGCGCTCAGCGCCGGTCGCCAAGTCGACGGTGACTCCGGCGCGCCAGCCGGAGCCACCGCCCGCGCCCGAAGCCGCGACGGGCGTCGGCGTTCCTGATGCGGCTGCCGTCCGGCGACAGTGGTCCACCGTGATGGACAAGGTCCGGAAGCGCAGCCGCACGCTCGGCGCGATGCTGGCCGACGCGGTCGTCTCAGCAATCGACGGCGATACACTGGTGTTATCTCACCAGTCCGGCAATCTTGCGAAACGCCTTGGCGAGCAACGCAATTCCGATGTCATCCGCGAGGCATTGAAAGACGCACTGGGTGTGGACTGGAAGGTGCGATGCGAACTAGCTGCGCCCGGGTCGGACCCGAAGCCGGCAGAAGACGTTCAGCGCGCGGAGGAAGACACCATGCTGGCCGAGGCCAATGGCGAGCCCGCCGATGTGCCGCGCCGCGACCCTGAGGAAGCGGCGCTGGAACTGCTGCAGAACGAGTTGGGCGCGCGCCGCATCGACGGGCAGTGACGTCAGACCACGCTCCCTCCGGTTGCGTATCGACTCCGAGATCATCCTTCGGCCGCGCCGCTCACCAACCTGAAAGTGCCCGTCATCCTGAAGGGCAGCGTGGCCTGGTTGGGGCCGAGGCCGAGATCAAGGCGGCGTTCTGGTCGATCTTCGACAACGTCGGGCTGCCTCCCGGCGAACGCGACTGCGCCACAGGCCAATCCGTCAAAGTGACGTATTACTGACGGTACCAGGGGCAGAGGGGTAGTCGATTGCAGCTCCATGGCTGGCCGTCGAGGCACCGTCGATCCGACACACCGAGGTCGTCATCGCGACCAGGTCGCGGCGTGGCAACGAAAGAATCAGGTCGGCGCAGAAAGAGTGAGAAAAGCGAAGATGCGCTGAACGCTCTTGGTCCGCCGATCTGTGTTGAGGTGCTTGACGCCGCGGGTTATTCGGCGACGGACTGCCGGACGCACAAGGCGTAGAGACTCACCTTGTCCCGGATTTCTCAATCCCCATGCCACCCAGCGTCCCGTTGACGCCGGCTGACCGCACATCGCTGTGGAGCTGCTGGGAGATGGCCTGATCGCGCTTCATCTGCACCGAGGATGGTTACCCTCCGACAGTTCGGCGAGCTTGCCGATCATCCTGGGGCCGAGAGGAGAAGTTGATGAATGTCATAGCGGCCACCGAAATTCTCGCCCGTTCCACCACGTTGACCAGCGTGGGCTGGGTCGGTTACATCATCATCGGGGCGCTGGCAGGCTGGATCGCCGGCATGATCATGAAAACCAAAGAGGGCCTGCTGTTGGACATCGTGGTCGGTGTGGTCGGCGCGTTGATCGGCGGATTCCTGCTGAGCTTCGTTGTCGACACCGCCAGCGGCGGTTGGTGGTTCACCCTGTTCACCGCGATCCTGGGAGCGGTCATCCTGCTCTGGCTGCTGCGGCTGTTCCGCCGCGCGTAGCCGCTATTCCAAGGGGGGATTGGGGTACTGCGACCAACCGGCATGAGACGCACACACCGAAGTCTCACATCCTCCCAGCGACATCAGCGTGCCCGGGGCGTGGTCTCTCGTCGGGGCCCGTGGCGGACGGAAATACCTGTTGCCACTATCGGTCTCGTTCGGTTTGGCACCTCCTATAGGTGGGAAGACCGCAACGGCGGACTGAGAGGCTGC
This sequence comes from uncultured Actinomycetota bacterium, assembly GCA_963801365.1. Classification (GTDB taxonomy): domain Bacteria; phylum Actinomycetota; class Actinomycetes; order Mycobacteriales; family Mycobacteriaceae; genus Mycobacterium. The sequence continues at coordinate 409,328 of CAWDEZ010000006.1, forward strand.
ATCGAGAGCCCGCCGGAAGGCGGGCGAGGCGCAGCCCTTGCGTTCAGCAGCCAGCGCACGCCTCGCACGGCCGTGCACATCTGCCGTTCTAAATCGACAAGCGCAGTGAGCTGCGCTCGTACGGGCGTCGCGCCGCTCTCGTGTACAGGCGTGAGCGGCGTTGAACCGATGGCGCACGGCTTAGCTCAGAACCGAAAACTCGGAGGTGCCGGGTGGTAGACGATGAGGACCGCGAGGCTGAAAACGATGAAGCCGCCGAGGGACATCACGACTTGGTCGCCCAACCCCACTCCGATGCGGAAGGCCCGGTCGCCGAAGCGGAGATCCTCGCGGCGGAGATGAGTTCCGACGAGCAACCCCTCGGTTCACTCGGACCGCACTTCAATCGACGTTCGCCGTTCTACATCGGGTTGACCGCATCTGCCGGCGTAGCGGTGACCTACGGAGCGGTGCGGGTACTTGGGTCGTTGTCATCGATGCTTGTGCTCATCGGCGTCGCGTTCTTCCTCGCTCTCGGGCTTGAACCCGCGGCCTCGTGGTTCGTCAACCGCAACCTGCCCCGGCGGGCGGCCACGACGCTGGTGTTCGTCATCTTTCTTGCGGCGATGGGAGCGTTCGTAGCCGCCGCGATCCCTCCCCTGGCGCAGCAGGCGACCGAACTCATCCAGCAGGCACCGCACTACATTCAGCAGGCCCAGGACCACTCGTCGGTCATCGGCCGGCTCAACGACCGCTTCCATCTGCAGCAGCGGATCACCGACACGCTCAACGGTTCGGGCGGATCGGTAGTCAACGATGTGGTCAGTGCCGGAACCGCGGTCTTCGGGGCGGTAACCGACACCCTGATCGTGATCGTCCTGACGGTCTACTTCCTCTTCGACATGCCCCGCATCCGCACCAGCCTGTACCGGCTGGTGCCCAACACGCGGCGGCCTCGCGCCATCCTCATCGGCGATGAAGTGTTCGCCAAGGTTGGAGCCTACGTCTTGGGAAATGTGTTGATCTCGATGATCGCCGGGGCCGCGACCTTTATCTGGCTGACAGCGTTCAACGTCCCGTACCCGTTGCTGCTGGGCATTTTTGTCGCCCTGCTCGATCTCGTGCCTGTCGTCGGCTCGACCATTGCCGGTGTCGTCGTTGCCGGTGTCGCACTGACAGTCTCGCTTCCGATCTGCATCGCAACCATCGTCTTCTTTGTCGTCTTTCGTCTCCTCGAGGACTACATCCTGGTACCGAGAATCATTGGCCGGGCGGTGAAGGTGCCCGCCTTGGTCACCGTCGTCGCCGTCCTCATCGGTGGCGCACTACTCGGGATTGTCGGAGCGCTGGTGGCCATTCCGGTGACAGCGGCTCTTCAGTTGCTCATTCAGGAAGTGCTCTATCCCCGTCTCGACGAGGTCTAACGACAGCGGTTGGCTGGCGTTTGGATACTTGAGCCCCAGGCTTCGACGCTGGCACGATGTCCGGTTGACATAACTCTTTTCGTCAAGCTTTGACATCTTCTGGTCATCGTCCCAAGCCCGCGTCGTCATCGCCGACTGGAAACACCAGGGTCGGCGCACCGTCACCGTCGACCCAGGCTCAAGTGTCAGCCGCCCCGAATCTCGACTCAGGTTTTAGTGCCGCCTCTATCCGCGAGAGTTGCTCCATCAGTTCGGCGACGTCGCCTTTCGTCGCGCCCTGCTCATTGTGTTTCAGAGTCAAGACCAGCTGCCCAGTTGGTTCCAGCTTCCCGTCCTGGACTTCACTGACGTCATCTCCGTTCTGGAGCCGCACAGCATGGTCGAGCTCGCTTGGCCGCACGGCGAGACGGCGCAAAACTTTCTCCTGGAGGACACCGTCCGCGATAACTGTTGCGCCCCTGCCTTCGAAGAGCCATTCGGCCGTCTTGCTGATCGTCGAGAGCCGGTTAATAGCCTCGTTCACCGCCACCAGGGTCACCGCGCCGACCACACCGCCGACCAGGGAGTTGTCGTCGCCGATCACTGCGTTCTGAACCACGTTGGACAGCAGGAAGATTACGATGAAATCGAAGGTGTTCATCGAAGCCAGCCCGCGTTTGCCGGTGAGCCGGAATAGCACCATCAGCAGGGCATACACCGCAACGGTGCGAATAACCTTCTCCGCCAGAGGAATCTGCTCGGATAGTAGATCTTGCCACATGTAAACCCTCCTAGAACCCGCAAGGACTGAAGCTCACCTGCTCAACGACCGGACTGTAGCGATCAGGTCAGTCAGCCGTGAGCTACCTGCTGGCAAGTGTCGGCCTTCGAGACCGTCCCCGCACAAGAATGCCCAGATCCGCCGAGAGATGAGAACCGGCACTCGTAGCGCTTTCTACGAGCTACTGAACTTGGAGCCGCACGAGGAGATGGTCTCAGACCTGTTGACCAAGAAGGTCTTTGGGAATCCGTCGGCAATTGATGCGATCTTGTCGACGCGGTATACGTCGTCACCGGCCGCGCGCGCGGACGAGTAGACCTGGATGAAGTCAAAGCCCGGCTTGTTCGGCGGTCGCTCGTTCGGATTCGCCGATCCAGACACCGGCATCGGATACGCCTACGTGATGAACAAGCTGGGTTTCCACATGGCCGACCCAAGAGAGCTCGCCCTGCGCAACGCGTTCTTCGACGATGTTCTGGGAGCCAGGCCCCGAACCGCATCTGCTGCTGTGCCGCCCCACCGGCTAGCTACTCAAGCGCGAACTGCGCGAGCGACACTGGAAGGGCGCCGACCGCAGAATCTTCTGAAGCTCCTAGGCCGTCCACCACGGCCGCAGCGGCAGGCCGCCGTCGCCACCATGTTCGTCCAGCTTCGCGGCGAGCACCTGATGCAGCTGAATCGCATTGTGCTCGAACCCAACTCGCGAACCTGCAATGTAGAGGCCCCATACCTTCGCAGTGGGCAGCCCGACCTCGGTGACGGCCTCGTCCCAATGCTTGACGAGGTTGGCGCTCCAGTCCCGCAGCGTCATCGCGTAGTGGCGACGCAGGTTCTCCTCGTGCACTACTTCCAATCCGACATTTTGGACCTCGGCGATGATGCGCCCGGACCCGCTGAGTTCGCCGTCGGGGAACACGTAGCGATCGATGAACCCGCCCGCGGTGGCGCTTTGCCGGTTGTCGTGCCGCGTGATGCAGTGGTTCAGCAACAGGCCGCCGGTGCGCAACTTCGATTGCAGGAAGCTGAAATACGACGGATAGTTGGCGACGCCGATGTGCTCGGTGAGTCCGATCGACGACACCGCGTCGAACTGCGTCTCGCTAATATCGCGGTAGTCGCCGTGGCGGACTTCGGCGAGCTCGGCCAGTCCGTCGGCGGCGATCGCCTTCTGTGCCCACTCGGCTTGCCTGGCGCTCAGCGTGACACCGATGGTCTTGACGCCGTTGCGCGCCGCATAGCGCACCATGCCGCCCCAGCCGCACCCGACGTCGAGAAGCCGGTCACCGGGCGAAAGATGCAGCTTCTCGAACACCAGCCGGTATTTGTTCTCCTGCGCTTCTTCCAGGGTCGCGTCGTGGTTCGGGTAGCAGGCGCAGGTGTAAGTCATCGACGGGCCGAGCACCCATTCGTAGAACCTGTTCGACACGTCGTAGTGGTGATGAATGGCCTCGGCGTCACGAGTTTTGCTGTGCCGCAGGCCCTCAGCGATGCGGCGCCAGCGCGGCAGCGCCTCCTGCGGCGGCGGTGCGATGGGCTTCAGACGCTCGAACCCGACCGACCGGACGATGTTGGCCATCACCCGCGCCGGTGGCCGCTTGAACTCCAGCTTGTCGGCCAGCGCGTTCAGCAGCTCATACGGGTCGCCGGGATGAACACCGAGCGGCTCGAGGTCACCGGACACGTAAGCCCGCGCCAGCCCGAGATCACCGGGTGCCGTCGCGAGGTACGTTGTGCCCCGCGGAGTGCGGAGGTCGAGGCCGAGGTCGGCGTCGTCGGGGCCGGCCGTGCTGCCGTCGTACGCGGTGAATCGCAGGGGCAGCTGGCATTCGGCGAACACCTCGAGAATCTGTGCGAGCGACATCTTGGTAGAGGTGCTGTGTGCTGTGCTCTCACGAAAAGTCGTCATCGTTTTTGGACCGCCTTCGCGTAAAGGTCGAGGAAACGTGAGTCGGGATCGTAGGTCTTCTTCAACGTCTTGTAGGTCTCGCCGCCATAGAGATCGTCGAACTCGTCGAGAGAATAGTATGCATCGGAATACAGCGACTTGTGCCCGTCGAGCTCGCTGACCGTCTTTTCGATCAGCCGGTTGGTCTCGCCTTCCGTGGCGCCGATTGGCACCGACGACCAGAACCCGACGTTGACGTACGTGTGCCCGGGCCGGATGGGGTACAGCGGCCACCCGTCTGAGTCGCGAAGACGCAACGGGCACAGCCATATCGGTTCGATCGGGACGTTGGCCAGGAACCACTCGAGAAACTCGGCGCACCGTTCGATCGGCACCTCGATGTCCTGAACCACGCGTTCACGCGGTGGGCGGCCGTTACGCTTCTCGATCCGGTCGGCGATATTGAACCGTCGGTCATAGCCGATGAGCTTCCAGTAGAAGCTGCTGCGCCGCAGCCGCCGCGGCCAGAACCGCCTGATGCGCGGATTCTGTGCGCCGAAAGCCCGTGAGCACCAGAACCAGTCGGTGTCCCATCGCCACAGATAGTCGTGGATGGTCAATCTGTCGGCCTTCTCGGCACCGTCTTTTCCGGAGTGCTGGATCGAGCGGTAGTAAATCTGCTGCCCGGTGTAATCGCTGACGGGTCCGGGCGTGGCGGTCTGCACGCCGATGCACAGGTAGCTTTCGTCGGCGCTGAACACCACGCCGTCGAGATAATCGACCGGGACGCCGTCATGCCCGCCGGTGTCGACGATGCGGTCCATCGCGGCCATAAGCTCGACCAGCGAGTGAAACCGCAAGTGCCGCAACGCGACAAACGGCTTCACGGTTTCCAGCTCGATTTTCAGTCGCACCGAATAACCAAGGGTGCCATAAGAATTCGGGAACCCGCGGTACAGGTCTTGGTGCTGGTCCGGGGACGCGGTGATCACCTCTCCCGTACCGGTGAGGATGTTCATCTCCAGTACCGACTCGTGCGGCAGCCCGTTGCGAAACGACGCCGACTCAATGCCCAGCCCCGTCACCGCCCCGCCCAAAGTGATCGTCTTGAGCTGTGGCACCACGAACGGCGAGAGACCGTGCGGCAGCGTCGCTGCCACCAAGTCCTCGTACGTGCACATGCCGGCGACATCGGCGGTGCGCGCCGTAGGGTCGACCGCGATCACCCGGGTCAGCCCAGACGTGTCCAGGCCCGGGGCGTCGCGCTTGGCGCGCGCGCGGAACAGATTGGACGTCGGCTTGGCCAGCCGCACTGTGGAGGAAGGCGGGATGGCGCGGTAACTACTGATCAACCGGCGCACGCCGTCGTCATGAGCTGACACACATATACGCTAGTCCGCGGTCGCGGTGGATGCGACTTGACAAGCCAGTGAAGAGGAGTCTTGCCTGATGGGACAGGTCAGTGCGGCCAGCAGCGTCCTGATCAACGCCGCGCCTGAGGCGGTGCTCGCCGCGGTTGCCAACTACCAGACAGTCCGCCCCAAGATCCTGTCGTCGCAGTACAGCGACTACCAGGTGCTGCAGGGTGGCCAGGGTCAGGGCACCGTCGCGAGGTGGAAGCTGCAGGCCACCAAGTCACGGGTGCGCGACGTGCAGGCCGTCGTCGACGTCGCGGGTCACACCGTGATCGAGAAGGACGCGAACTCTTCGATGGTGACCAACTGGACCGTCGCCCCCGCCGGGACTGGATCGACGGTGACGGTCAAAACCAGCTGGCAGGGCGCCGGTGGCGCCAAGGGGTTCTTCGAGAAGACTTTCGCGCCGCTGGGCCTGAAGCGGATTCAGGGCGAAGTGCTCGCCAACCTGAAAAAGGAAGTCGAAAACGGTTAAGTACTAGTCGATCTGCTCTGGGCTAAAAACCCGGCGATGCCGTTGACCACCGCAGCGGCGTACTTCTGCCGGCCGTCGACGGAGGTGATCAACGCGGCGTCGGCAGGATTCTTCATGTTGCCGAGTTCGACGAGCACCGCGGGAAACTGCGCGAGGTTGAGCCCGGCGAGGTCGGCGCGACCGTAGAGCCCGTCGCTGCCGATGTAGTTCGAGGGCGGGATGCCCGATGCCTGCAGCTGGTCACGCATGATGCGGGCGAGCTGCATCGCCGGGCCGGACTGGGCAGCGTTCAGCGGCGGAGCGGAGTAGTTGACGTGGTACCCGCGACCGGACGTAGGGGCGCCGTCGGCGTGAATAGATACGATCGCGTTCGGACGCAGCGCGTTGGCCATCGCGGCGCGTTCGTCGACGCACGGCCCGAGGGCGTTGTCGTTGCCGCGCGACATCGCGGTTCGCACGCCCAGCTGGTTTAGCATCGAGCGGATCCGCAGGGTGACCTCCCAGTTGAACGAGTGCTCGGGATAGCCGTCGTCGGTGTTGGTGCCGGAGGTCTGGCAGTCCTTCGTGCCGCCCCGCCCGTTGGGCACCTGGCGGCTGATCGACGCGTCGTTGGCACCGTTGTGGCCGGGGTCGAGGAAAACGATCATCCCGGCGATGTTGGCGGGCTGGGCCTTTACCTGCGGGGCAGACATTAAGGCGGCAGTGACTACCACCGCGGCGGCCACAGCGGCACCGACACGCAGGCAGAGCAGGTCTGGCACTGGGTCAAAGTAGCCTGCTCACGGCTACCCTTGGGAGGGTCGATCCCCAGCCGAAACGAACTCGAGACCAATAGGCAAGAGGACTGTGATGCAACCCGGAGACACACCGGACATGTCCGCGCTGCTGGCGCAGGCGCAGCAGATGCAGCAGCAACTGATGGAAGCGCAGGAGCACCTCGCCGCCACCGACGTACACGGGCAGGCAGGCGGCGGGCTGGTGCAGGTCACGATGAAAGGCAGCGGCGAGGTGGTCGCGGTGTCGATCGACCCCAAGGTGGTCGATCCCGACGACGTCGAGACGCTGCAGGACCTGATCGTCGGAGCGTTGGCGGATGCCTCCAAACAGGTGACGATCCTTGCGCAGAGCCGACTGGGCCCGCTGGCCGGCGGGTTGGGGATCTGACTTGTACTGCCATGTTTGAAGGCCCCGTCCAGGACCTGATCGACGAGTTGGGCAAGCTGCCGGGCATCGGGCCGAAGAGCGCTCAACGGATCGCGTTCTACTTGTTGTCCGTCGAGCCGCCAGACATTGACCGGCTCACGGCGGTACTTGCCAAGGTGCGCGACGGCGTTCGGCATTGCGTGGTGTGCGGCAATGTGTCGGAGGGCGAGCGGTGCCGGATTTGTAGCGATCCGCGGCGCGATGCCTCCGTGGTGTGTGTGGTCGAGGAGCCGAAGGACATTCAAGCCGTGGAGCGCACGCGTGAGTTCCGCGGGAGGTACCACGTGCTGGGCGGTGCGCTGGACCCGCTCTCCGGGATCGGGCCGGACCAGTTGCGAATTCGCGAGCTGCTCAACCGGATTGGCGAACAGGTCGACGGCGTCGAGGTCGCTGAGGTGATCATCGCGACCGACCCGAACACCGAGGGCGAGGCGACGGCGACGTACTTGGTGCGAATGCTGCGCGACATCCCGGGTTTGACGGTCACACGGATCGCGTCCGGCCTGCCGATGGGTGGCGACCTGGAGTTCGCCGACGAACTTACCCTCGGCCGGGCGCTGTCCGGCCGTCGCGCGATGGCCTGATCTGCGCCTTCCTCGAAATGCATCGAAAGCGACGTTTTGCAGGTGTCGTCTCGAACACTTTGTCCGCAGAACGTTGCTCTCGCGAATCTGTCGGCCGCACCGGCCAATATGCCGCCATGGGGGAGATCTTTCTAGGCAGTGAGGCCGTCGCCAGTGGGAAGCTGAGTCGGCATGAACTGCAGCGGTGGTATCAGCCCATCTTTCGGGGCGTCTACGTACCGAAGCACACGAGGCCCGCTCTCCGAGACCGCCTCATGGGGTGCATGGTTGGCGTCGGGAGGACGGGTCGTTATTGGAGGGGTTGCTGCATCGGCGTTGCATGGCGCTGAATGGGTCGATGCGGATGTTCCTATCGAACTGATCGCGCGGATCAGACCGCAGCGCGGACTCATCATCCGTAAAGAGATACTCGCCGACGAGCGGATGTGCATAGGTCGGCTTCCCGTCACCACACTGGCCCGCACTGCGTTCGACCTCGGCAGGCACTTACCGCGCGGGGAAGCGTTGGTGCACCTCGACGCCCTGATGCGAGCGGCACCGTTCTCCGTCGAAGACGTTCTGTTGCTGACCAAGCGCTACCCGGGCGCGCGCGGCATGCGCCAACTGCGGGAATTACTTCCGCTCGTCGACGGCGGCGCGATCTCACCGCAAGAGACGCGCCTGCGGCTCCTCTTCATCGACGCCGGTCTCCCGAAGCCCACCACGCAAATTCCTGTCGTCGACGAACGAGGTTGCCATGTGCGCACACACTCGATATGGGTTGGGAGGACTTCATGGTCGCCGCCGAATACGACGGGGAGCAATCGCGCGCAGTACGTCAAGGACCTCCACGTGCTGCCCAAGCTTGAACGTCTCGGCTGGAACGTCGTGCGCGTCATCAAAGAACACTACGACGACGGGATCATCGACCGCGCTTACCAGGCGATGGTCTCCCGCGGCTGGGCCGGGCGGCTGCGTCGAAAGTGACGTTTTGCAGGGCTTTACTTGAACTTCTTCTGCAGAACATCGCTCTCGGCGCACGGAACTAGGCCCGAAGCCGCTCGCGACGCAGCAACGCCACCTCGTCGAGGTCCAGCGGCGGCAGATCGCCGACGACCCGAGATAGCAGCAGGTCGGCAAGTTGCGGATTGCGTGCCAGACACGGTCCATGCATATACGTCGCGACGACGCTGCCCTGCACCGCACCGTCGAACCCATCACCCGCCCGATTGCCGGCGCCCTTGATCACCGCGCCAAGCGGTGACGCGGCGGAACCCAAAACCGTTCCGCCGCGGTGGTTTTCGAACCCAGTCAACGGCTCAGAAACGCCGTCCACCAACGGGCGGCTGACCACCTCACCGATCGTGCGCAGCGGTTGCGGCGCCGTCACCAGATCCAATAGCCCCACACCGTCGACCCGCTCACCGGCCGAGGTCTGATACCAGTGGCCGAGTACCTGGATCGCCGCGCAGATCGCCAGCACCGGTGCCCCCCGCGACGAGGCCTGCTGCAGTCCCGGGTATCGAAGAAGGTGCCTGGTGGCCAATCGCTGTGCATAGTCTTCCGCGCCGCCGAGCGTGTAGAGGTCCAGCTCAGAAGGCACGGGATCAGAAAGCGTGATCTCGACGACCTCGGCGCGAATCTGCCGTAGCCGCAACCTTTGTCGCAACACCACAGCGTTGCCGCCGTCGCCGTACGTGCCCATCACATCGGGTAGCACCAACCCGATGCGCACCACCGAATCAGCCACGCCGCAGCGCCCGCTGAAGCTGCAGGAACGCGGTGTAGTTCGCGATCACCTCGACGTGCCCCGGCGGGCACGACTCGATGGCCGCGACCGTGTCGTGCACCAGCGTGTGGTCCACCCCGGCGTAGGTCAGCCGCACCGCCAGGTCCGTGCCCCGCTCGCCGGCCGCGGCGACGTGAGTATCGTCGAAGTGCTCGAATCGCACGTCCCACAACCACGACAGGTCCTCCCCGTCGGGAACCTGTCCGTTGACCGCGATCACCACACCGGCGCCGTGCTTGTCGATCATCGACAGCGCCTCCTGCCAGCCTGCAGGGTTCTTGGCCAGCAGGATCCGTGCGGTGTGCGACCCGACCGGCACCGTCCGGTAGCGGCCGGCAACCTCGGACACACTCGAGACCGCGGCTACCGCCGTTGCAGGCTCGACCCCTAAAGACACCGCCGCCGCCACCGCCTGCGCGGCGTTGCCGCGATTCACCGCACCCGGCAGCAAAAGTTTCATCGGCAACTCCAAACCATCTGGACCGTAAAGTATTTCGTCGTCGAACCACCATTGTGGAGTCGGCCGCTTGAAGTCCGTTCCGGTGCTGTACCAGTGGCCGGTCGATCCAGCGTCGTCGCGGACGATCACTTCGCCGGACCGCGGGCAACTCACCGAGTCGTTGGCCCAGCCGCCGCCCGCCGCCACCCACACCACACGAGGACAGTCGTAAGCGGCCGACGTCATCAATACGTCGTCGCAGTTGGCGACCACCACCGCGTCGGGGTGTCGAGCCAGCCCTGCACGCAGCGTCCGTTCGATCACGTTGATCTCGCCGACCCGGTCCAACTGGTCACGCGACAGGTTCAGCAGCGCGATCACTCGCGGCTGCACCGCGTCCGCGACGTGCGGCAGATGCATCTCGTCCACCTCGAGGGCGGCCAACCCCGCCTTCTTGGCCACGGCGAGTGCGGCGATCAGCCCGGCGTCCATGTTGGCGCCCTCCGAGTTGGTCGCCACCGGCCCCAACGACGAAAGCGCTGCGGCGGTCATCCGCGTTGTCGTCGACTTGCCGTTGGTGCCCGTCACCAACACCGTCTGTCGGCCGGACCCGAGTTGCCGCAGCAGCGAGCGGTCCAACGTCATTGCGACAAGTCCGCCGATCATCGCGCCGGCACCGCGGCCGGTCACCCGCGACGCCCAGCGTGCGGCGGCCCCAGCCGCGAGCGCGATGTGTCCGCGGGGAGTGATCATCGGGGCAGTTTATGACGGAACGGCAACTGACCTGCGACACGAACACCGCGATCAGTGGGTTTGTCGGGGTCGCGTGCGACCCTATGGGCGTGACAGCACCACCGAGGTGCACCACGCCATGGGGCAGGCCCGTCGCCGAGCACGACGCCGGCTGGGTGGTTCTGGACGTCGAAACCTCGGGCTTCCGGCCCGGGCACGCGCGCGTCATCAGCCTCGCCGCCCTGGCGCTCGACGCCGACGGATTCGTCGACCAGTCCGTTTCCAGCCTGCTGAACCCAGGCGTAGACCCGGGTCCCACCCACGTGCACGGTGTGACCACCGAGATGCTGGCCGACCAGCCCACATTCGCCGACATCGCCGCCGAGCTGATCGACATGCTGCGCGGGCGCACGCTGGTAGCCCACAACGTCGCGTTTGACTACGCGTTCTTGGCTGAAGAGGCCGAACTGGCCGGACTCGAGTTGCCCATCGACACCGTGATGTGCACGGTCGAGTTGACAAGACGCCTGTCGCTGGGCACCGAAAACCTGCGGCTGGAAACCTTGGCGGCACATTGGGGCGTCGCGCAACTACGCCCCCACGACGCTTTCGACGATGCGCTCGTGCTGTCGCGGTTGCTGGCGCCCGCGCTTGACCGGGCCCGCGAGCTCGAGGTGTGGCTGCCGGTGCGCCCCGCGACGCGGCGGCGCTGGCCGAACGGCCGTGTCACCCACGACGAGCTGCGGCCGCTGAAGATGGTGGCGGTGCGTGAGCCGTGCGCGTGGCTGAATCCGGGCCGGTACGTCCCGGGCCGCCCGCTTGTGCAGGGCATGCGTGTGGTGTTGTCCGCCGAAGTGCAGCGCACCCACGAGGAACTGATCGAGCGGATCATGCACGCGGGGCTCACCTACGCCGATGTGCTGGACGCTGAGACGTCGCTGGTTATCTGCAACAACCCGAATGCGGAGCAGGGCAAGGGTTTTCACGCGCGTGACCTCGGCCTGCCGAGGATGTGCGATGCCGAATTCATGGCCGCGGTCGATGCGGTGCTGGGTGGCACGTCGATCGAGGAATTCAGCGACCCGACGGTCGACGGCGAGCAGTTCGCGTTGTTCTGAGACCGGCTAGTTCAGGCCGGGCGTGTCCCGCGATTCCCCCGGCGAGAAGGTGACCGGAAGTTTGCCCAGTCCGGTCATGCTCGGATTGCCGAGGTATTCGTACACTCCGCTGACGTCCACGCGGTAGTCGGGAATGCGGTCGAGAACCGCCTTGACCATTACCTCGAACATCACCCGCGCCAAGTGGGATCCGATGCAGCGATGCGGCCCGAGCCCGAACGCGACGTGGCGATTGGGGGCCCGGTCCAGAACGACCTCGTCGGGTCGCTCGAACTCGCGCTCGTCGTGGTTGGCGCCGAGCCAGCTGACGATGACCCGGTCGTTGCGCCGCAGCTGTTGCCCACCAAGCGCGACGTCGCGGGTCACGGTGCGGCTCAGCTGCTGATTGACCGAGAAGTAGCGGAGAAACTCGTCGGCGGCGGTGCGGTAAAGGTGCGGCCGGTCGATGAGTTGCTGTCGCAGATCCGAATGCGTGCCGAGATGCAACAGGCTCAGCGACGTCAGTGACGTCGTGGTGTCGACGCCTCCGCCGATGAGATTCCAGAGGATGTCGAGAAGCTGCCCGTCGTCCAGGCGCTTGCCGTCGAATTCGAACTGCACCAGGAAGCTAGTCAGGTCGTCGCGGGGATCGGTTCGTCGCCGCGCCGCGAACCTCAACAGGCCGTCCAGCATCGGCGGGACCGCCGCGATGGCCTTGCCGTACTCGTCGCTGTCTTGCGCAACGGCCATGACCGAGTGGAACAGATTCGCGTACAGCTGCCAGTTGTCATAGGGCAGGCCCATCAGCTTCATGGTCAGAATGGCCGGAACAGGACTTGCGTAGTCGAGCACCAGGTCCATCTGCCCGTCGCCGATCCGTTGATCGAGGAACCAGTGCACCGACTGCTCCATGAAAGGCCGCAACGAGTCGACGGCTGCCGCCGAGAAGAACGGGGTGAGCGCTCGCCTCAACGCCAAGTGATACGGGCCGTCGACTTCGCCGAGCCCGAGCGCCGGTTGGCCTTCGGGGCGTGGCACACCCATTTCGCCCTGGTAGTCCACGCCGTCGGCGGCGTTCGGTTCGTATCTGTGCGCGAACGTGTCGCCGTCGCGTGCGACCTGTGACACCGCGTCGTAACTGGTGACGAACCAGAACCCGCCGTAGCGTTCATTCCGCGTCACCGGACACCGACGTCGAAGGTCGGCGTTGATCTGTAGTTCGTTGAGATTGAACTCGTCGGAATGATGGTCGAAGTCGACAACCGCGTCGGCGCTGACGTCGGGACGAATGGCTATTGCGCTATCTTTGCATCTTTAGGAGTTTCGAACCGCGGGGAAGGCTGTAATGACCAGTCACCGAACGGTTTTCAATCACGTCGGACTGTGCGTCGCCGATCGCGAACGATCACGCCGGTTCTATGAGGGTCTGCTCGGGTTCAAGTTCTGGTGGGAACTCGAACCGCCCGACGACGGCACCGACCAGCTTCTGCAGCTGGCCAAGCCGATCGGACTGCACGCGACATACCTGGTTCGCGACGGCCTCGTGCTGGAGTTGCTGGACTACGCCCGACGCGACGTGCACGCCGGGCCGCCCCGTGTGATGGACCAACTCGGGCTGACGCATCTATCGCTGTCCGTGTCCGATCTCGGCGGCGTGTTGGCAATGGTCGACGGGTTCGGGGGATCGGTGGTGGAAAGCACGGTCTCCGAGCAGTCGGCGATGATCCGCGACCCGGACGGGCAGCTGATCGAACTGCTCGCCGAATCGTGGCTCGCGGTTCTGCCTCCTAAGACCGGGCCGCCCGGTTGACCGCGGACACCACCGCCCGCAGCGACGCGGTGGTGATTGAGGTCGCGATCCCCACGCCCCAGACGGTGCGGCCACCGATCGACGCCTCGACGTACGCGGCAGCCTGGGCTTCCTCACCGGAGGACATCGCGTGCTCGAAGTAGTCCAGAACGTTGACGTGAACGCCGACCGCGCCGAGTGCGTCGACGAAGGCCGCCAGTGGTCCGTTGCCTGCGCCGACGATGTCGATTTCCTCGCCGTCGATCTTGACGGCGGCCTCGATCGTGTCTGTGCCACCGTCGGTTTCGGCCGCGATCACCCGCTGCCGGATCCGTTCCAGCGGACGCACCGGCGTCAGGTACTCGTCGGCGAAGACGTCCCACATCTCCTTTGATGACACCTCGCCGCCTTCCCCCTCGGTGATCTTCTGGATCACCTGTGAGAACTCGATCTGCAGCCGACGCGGCAGCATCAGGCCGTGGTCGGCCTTCATAATGTAGGCGACGCCGCCCTTGCCGGACTGCGAGTTCACCCGGATGACAGCCTCATACGTGCGGCCGACGTCCTTCGGGTCGATCGGCAGGTAGGGAACCTGCCACAGCAGGTCGTCGACGTCGGAGTCGGCCTCGTCGGCGGCGATCTTCATCGCGTCCAGACCCTTGTTTATCGCGTCCTGGTGGCTGCCGGAGAACGCGGTGTACACCAGATCGCCGCCGTACGGGTGGCGTTCGTTGACGGGCAGCTGGTTGCAGTACTCGACGGTGCGCCGGATCTCGTCGATGTTGGAGAAGTCGATCTGCGGGTCGATGCCGCGGCTGAACAGGTTCATGCCCAGCGTCACGATGCACACGTTGCCGGTGCGCTCGCCGTTGCCGAACAGACAGCCCTCGATGCGGTCGGCGCTGGCCTGGAAGCCCAATTCCGCTGCGGCAACCGCGGTTCCGCGATCATTGTGCGGGTGCAGGCTCAGGATGACGCTGTCGCGGCGGGCCAGGTTGCGGTGCATCCACTCGATCGAGTCGGCGTACACATTCGGCGTTGCCATCTCGACGGTGGCCGGGAGGTTGAAGATGATCGGGCTCTCGGGCGTGGGCTGGATGACGTCGCCTACCGCGTTGCATACGTCAACGGTGTACTCCAGTTCCGTGCCGGTGTACGACTCCGGCGAGTATTCGAAACGCCATTGCGTGCCAAAATATTTCGCTGCCTCTTCGACGCACTTGCGGGCGCCGTCGGCGGCGATCGCCTTCACCGCGTCCCGGTCGGCGCGAAAGACCACGCGGCGCTGCAGGATCGACGTCGAGTTGTAGAAGTGCACGATCGCGCGGGGTGCGCCCTCGCACGCCTCGAACGTCCGCTCGATCAGCTCCGGGCGGCACTGCGTCAGCACCTGGATGGTGACATCGTCGGGAATCACACCCTGCTCGATGATCTCGCGGACGAAGTCGAAATCGGTCTGGCTGGCCGACGGGAACCCGACCTCGATCTCCTTGTAGCCCATGCGGACCAGCAGATCGAACATGCGGCGCTTGCGGGCCGGGCTCATCGGATCGATCAGGGCCTGGTTGCCGTCGCGCAGGTCGACCGCGCACCACATCGGGGCATGGGTGATGACCCGGTCGGGCCAGGTGCGGTCAAACGGAATCGGCGCTGTGCCTGACGCCGGGCTACCGCCCGGCACCTCGTCGGCGAACGAGCGGTAGCGATGTATCGGCATCGAGGAGCCACGCTGCGTGTTCCAGCCGGGCTGCCCATCGCGCGGGGCGCCGGTGGGAGTGGTGATGGTGCGTGCCGACACGAACGCGTCGGCGAAATCTTCGGTCATTGGGCTTGCTTTCCGGGAGGTCTAATTGACTACGACCGGCGCATCGCGAACACCCGCGACGGGAAGCCGGTCTGGATCAGATCCCGTCGCGGCTGCCGAGAAGGAGCACCCGCTGCACGTCGGTTACTCTACCGCATGCTGCGATCGGCCACGTCCGCCATGGCGCTGCTGGCCGCGACGCTACTGGCGAGCTGCTCACACCCGATCGACGGCAGGCCAGTCCTCGGGTCCAAGAACGCCGATCCGGGCTTTTTCTTCGCAGGCGATGTTCCGGTCTATGGGCAACAGGTCGGCCGCGACGACGTCGGATATCTGGCCTACCTACGCGCGCTTCGCCGTGTCGACGTGTGCGGCATGCTCACCGGTGACGCGCTGGCCAAGGTTGGCCAAATAGTTTCTGTCGGGACGCTTTTCGCGTTCGACGAATGCGACGCCGAGGTCAAGATCAGTGGCGTCAGCGAGCGGCGGTTTGTCTCGGTCGAGTTGGAGCTCTCGGCCACCGAGCCCAGCGGCTGCGAGGCACTGGCACGGCTGCCGCTGGGCGGGTTGCCTGGCGCCCCGATCCCACCGGAGCCGGCGCAGCCCTCGGTCAGGGTGGAGATGATCGCCGCACAGGACTGCGAGCTGACCAAACGAATCGCCGGCGCGCTCCAGGAACGGCTGGCCACCCGGCCATTGCCGACGCGTGACGCGGCGGCGGCCTATCCGGCTCGGCTGGCCGAGCGAGACCCGTGTGAAGTGCTCTCGGAGCCCACCGACGTCGTGGCCTGGGACGTTCGTGGCTCCAGGCCGTATCTATGCAGTTTCACCGTCCGCGGCGTGGCAATGCAGGTGAGATTGGAGCCTCAGGTCATCGACGCGGGCCCGACGGCCTGCTCGGCGGTGTCACTGGTCGGCGCGCCGATGCAGCGCAAGGTGATCGGAGTCGGCTACGTCGACCCGGCCGACGTGGTGATCCGGCCCGCTGTGGTTGTTCAGGGGAACTGTGAGGGCGATGAGCCGCGTGCGCGAACAGCAGAACGCTTGGTGGCCGACGTCGCGGTGAAAGCTGCGAAGCTCTACGGCTGAAACGGTTGGCCCCAGCTGCCGGAAAAGGCGATCTGCTCCAGCGGGAGGCGTTGGCGTCCCCGCGCATCGCGCTCCAGGACCGCAGGGTCGACGGCCCCGTAGTCGCCGAGCGACCCGACCGCGACGACGGCCACCGGCCGCACCTCGTCGGGCAAGCCGAACGCGCTGCGCGTCCCATCGGCGGTGAACCCGGCCATCGGATGGGCGACCAACCCTCGTGAAAACGCCTCGACGGTCAATTGGGCGATCGCCGCGCCGGCGTCGACGGCCGCGTACCGTGCGGTTTTCTCGTCCGGCCCCTCGTCGATGCAGACGACGATCAGCGTGCCGGCGGCCTTCGCGTAGCTGTTGCCGCGCTTGAGCTGGTCGCCGATGGTGGTGAACGTCTCGTTGCCACGCAGCCCGACGATGAAACGCACCGGCTGGCGGTCACCCCAGGTGGCGGCCCAGCGGGCGGCCTCCAGCAGCGCAGTGATCTGTTCGGTGGTCAGCACCGCCGACTCGTCGAACACGCGGGGGCTCCACCGGGCGGCGAGGACGGGATTGATCGGGACGCTGGTGTCGGTGCGCCGATCGGTCACGGTCCTCCACGCTACCGGCGGGCGGGGGCCGGAGAGCCTGCGGCCAAAATGACTCGCGCGAACCCCTTATCCTTGGTCCGTGTCGCTTGTGGTGCAGAAATACGGCGGATCGTCGGTGTCTGACGCCGACCGCATCCGCCGCGTCGCCGAGCGCATCGTTGAGACCAAGAAGAAGGGCAATGAGGTCGTCGTGGTGGTGTCGGCGATGGGGGACACCACCGACGACCTGCTCGACCTGGCCAAGCAGGTGTGCCCGTCGCCGCCGCCGCGCGAGATGGACATGCTGCTGACCGCGGGCGAACGCATCAGCAACGCGCTGGTCGCAATGGCCATCGACTCGCTCGGCGCGCAGGCCCGCTCGTTCACCGGGTCGCAGGCCGGCGTGATCACCACCAGCAGCCACGGCAACGCCAAGATCATCGATGTCACCCCGGGCCGGGTGCGCTCGGCGCTCGACGACGGCTTGATCGTGCTCGTCGCAGGCTTCCAGGGCGTCAGCCAGGACAGCAAGGACGTCACCACGCTCGGCCGCGGCGGCTCGGACACCACCGCCGTCGCGCTGGCGGCCGCGCTTGGTGCGGACATGTGCGAGATCTACACGGACGTCGACGGCATCTTCACCGCCGATCCGCGCATCGTGTCCAACGCGCGCCGCCTCGACAAGGTCAGCTTCGAGGAGATGCTCGAGCTGGCGGCATGCGGCGCCAAGGTGCTGATGCTGCGCTGCGTGGAATACGCCCGTCGCTACGGCGTTCCGATACACGTGCGCTCGTCGTACTCGGAGAAGCGTGGCACCCTAGTGACCGGATCGATGGAGGACTACCCCGTGGAAGACGCCATTCTCACCGGAGTCGCACACGACCGGAGCGAAGCGAAGGTAACGATCGTCGGCATCCCCGACGTTCCGGGCTACGCCGCCAAGGTCTTTCGTGCTGTCGCCGACGCGGACGTGAACATCGACATGGTGTTGCAGAACGTCTCCAAGATCGAAGACGGCAAGACCGACATCACATTCACGTGCTCGCGCGAGAGTGCGCCGCGCGCAGTTGAGGAACTCACGTCGCTGCAGGACGAAATCGGTTTCACCAAGGTGCTTTATGACGACCACATCGGCAAGGTGTCACTCGTCGGTGCCGGGATGCGCAGCCATCCCGGCGTCACGGCGACGTTCTGCGAGGCGCTGGCCGGGGTGGGCGTGAACATCGACTTGATCTCGACATCTGAGATCCGAATCTCTGTGCTGGTCAAGGACACTGAGCTCGACAAGGCGGTCGCTGCGCTTCATGAGGCGTTCGGCCTCGGCGGCGACGAGGTCGCGACGGTGTACGCGGGGACGGGACGTTAAATGGTTGCGATTGGTGTAGTGGGCGCCACCGGGCAGGTCGGCCAGGTGATGCGAAACTTGTTGGATGAGCGGAACTTTCCCGTGACGACCGTGCGGTTCTTCGCATCGGCGCGGTCGGCGGGCCGCAAGCTCGCGTTCCGCGGCCAGGAGATCGAAGTCGAGGACGCGGCGACTGCTGACCCCACCGGCCTGGACATCGCGCTGTTCTCCGCCGGTGGGGCGATGTCGCGAGTGCAGGCACCGCGGTTTGCCGCGGCCGGGGTGACGGTGATCGACAACTCGTCGGCGTGGCGTAAGGATCCCGATGTGCCACTTGTGGTCTCCGAGGTGAACTTCGCGGCGGCCGCGCACCGGCCGAGGGGCATCATCGCGAACCCGAACTGCACCACGATGGTCGCGATGCCCGTTCTGAAGGTGCTACACGACGAGGCGCAGCTGGTGCGGATGGTGGCATCGACCTACCAGGCGGTGTCCGGCAGCGGCATCGCCGGCGTCGACGAGCTCGCGGCACAGGCCCGCGCGGTGATCGACGACGCCGAGCAGCTGACGGACGACGGCGCAGCGCTCGACTTCCCGCCATCGCAAAAGTACATTGCCCCAATCGCTTTCAATGTGTTGCCGTTGGCGGGTTCACTGGTCGACGACGGTTCGGGCGAGACCGACGAAGACCAGAAGCTGCGCACTGAGAGCCGCAAGATCCTCGGCATCCCCGATCTCGCGGTGAGCGGCACCTGTGTGCGGGTGCCGGTGTTCACCGGCCACTCGCTGTCGATTAATGCGGAGTTCGCCCGGCCACTGTCGCCAGCGCGTGCGACGGAGCTGCTTGCCGACGCACCGGGGGTCAAGCTCGTCGACGTGCCGACCCCGTTGGCCGCGGCGGGTATCGACGAATCCCTCGTCGGGCGGATTCGCCAGGACCCAGGAGTCCCCGACGGCCGCGGGCTGGCGCTGTTCGTGTCCGGCGACAATCTGCGGAAGGGCGCCGCGCTGAACACCATCCAGATCGCCGAGCTGCTAACGGCTCAGCTCTAGTCGCCGAAACGGTATTCCACGTGGAAAAGTGCAAGTAAAGACCACGCGGAATACCGCTTCGGCGCTGATTGCGGTCGCCATCGCGACGGCCGCGCCCGCCCATGCGGATCCACCTGCGCCCACACCCCAGCCTGTTCTTGGGCCACTGGCTGTCGGGCAGGTGGTGCGTATCGGACCGGTGGCGGGCACCGGCACCCTCACCCGCGATTACGGGGTCGGCGCGACGGACCTGTGCGAGTTCATGGAGTTCCCGAGCGGAATCCTGCAGGTGTGCGGGGACAGCTTCGCGGGCCAAGGTGTCGGGTACGGCGGGTGGTACGCACCGATCGCGCTGCACGTCGAAACCGACACGATCAACGAACCCGACGGGGTGCGCTACGACAGGGTCATGGGCATCGACACACCGCTGCTGACCGATCCCAGGCCGGCGGGGATGTCGCAGCTTCCGGCTGGCATTGTGCAGATCAACCGGGCGAACTTTCTGTTGGTTGCCACCGTCCGCGACCTGGTGCCGCAGAACTCGCGGCTGGTGAAAGCCGATCCGGCACAACCTGGTTGGCAGACGGTGCCGGGTTCCGTCCGCGATGCTGGGTACCAGGGTGGCAGGCAGTCCCAGATCAGCGGTTACTACGACCCGGTGCCGACAGCCGACTCGCGCACGGGATGGGTCTACATCGTGGCTGACGACTTCGATCGCAGCCAGCCGGTGACCCTGTACCGAGCCACGCCGGAGACCTTCACCGACAGGTCAAGGTGGCAGGGCTGGTCGGGGCTGTCGGGGCCGGATGGCGGGTGGAACAAGCCGCCGACACCGCTGTGGGGCGACAGGGTCGGCGAGATGAGCATTAAGCAGATCGACGGGAAAGTGGTGCTGTCGTACCTGAATAAGACCAACGACGAGATGGAGGTCAGGGTGGCCGATCACCCAACCGGCCTGGGCGCCGCGCCCGTCACCTCCGTCGTCAAACCCATCCCGTGGCCCGATCCGCCCGAGACCCTGCCGGCGCCCGACGACAATCGGTTGTCTCAGGCCTACGGCGGCTACATTTCGCCGGGATCGACGCTTGACGAGCTGCGCATCTTCGTCAGCCAGTGGCACAACGTCGATCCCCGCTCCCAGGCTCCCTACCGGGTGATCCAATTCGCGGTGAACCCGTTCAAGCCCGGGCCATGAGGCATTTTTCAGCCCTCAGTCCGCAGTTGGTCCGCAGCAGATCCCAGGGACGCCTCGATCAACTCCCCGGCAGCCTTGCGGGTACGATCGTCGGCGTCCGGCCACGGATGGCCGTACGTGGCCAAGGTGATCGCCGCCGAGGAGTGCCCAAGCGCCCGCTGAACGGTCACCACCCTCCGACAGTGTGGCGATCAGAGCAACCTGGCGGGTCGGGCACAACGTGGTGCGGCCAGACCGGATCGGGTCGTTCACCACCGTCGCACCGGGCAGCTAGTCCTCGCCGGCGGGGTTTTCGAGCTTCTTGACCGCGTCGCGCTTGAGGGGTGGACCGGGCCAATCCTCCCGCCCCCCACCTACTGAGGGGAGGAACCGACGTGACGTGCCCAGTGCGCGAGCAACCGGCCAGCGAGCGCACGAGGATCTCGGCGGCCTCTACGAGGAGGACCTGATCGCCCGCCGGCACCCACGCGGCCACACGTGCGTGCCGGGGCCACGGGTAGGTGTTACGGGTGTCCCCCCGGCCCCAGCGGGCTCAGTCCTCCTGATTTTTCAGATCTTTGATCTCCTCTTCGAATTCTTGGAGCACCTCAAGGAGTGGTTTCCCGCCAATGAGGAACCGGATGACCCGGAGGTTTTCGATGACCAGCGCCGCACGCACCATCAGCCGCCGAAACTCCTTGCTTTCACGAACCGTGCGGAGTTGGTCCTCTGTGCCCCGCACCATCCAGACAGCGCCGACATCTGATGGTGCTGCCGGCCCGGCGATGCCCACCTCGAAGTTCTCGATGGCCTTTTTCTTCTCCAGGCCCTCGAAGTACTCCCGCACGTCGTAGAAGAGTTTCAGGGCGCGCCGCTCACGCCCTTGCCGAACCTTGTCCGAAATGATGCACACAGCAATATCAGCCACGACCTTCTCTGCTCTGAGTGTCTAGTGGTGTGTCCTGGATTTAGCTGACTTTTTCGAGGGCGATGCGTCCGCGGGCGACCTTGGCGAGGATGGATTCTGTGGTCGCTGTCCACACGTAAGGCCGTGGGGCGTCGTTGTGTGAGTCGAGGTATTCCTGGATTGAGGCGATCAGGTCGGGAACGGAATGAAATACCCCGCGCCGCAATGCTTTGTCGGTCAGCTCGCGGAACCAGCGTTCCACCAGGTTCAACCAGGATGAGGATGTCGGGGTGAAATGCAGGTGGAACCGAGGATGATTGTCCAGCCACTTGCCGACGTCTTGGTGTTTGTGGGTGGCGTAGTTGTCGCAGATCAGGTGGATTGCCAGGTCTTTGGGCACTTCGCGGTCGATGGTCTTGAGGAACTTCAACCACTCCTGATGCCGGTGGCGCGGCATGCATTGCCCGATCACCGTGCCGGTCAACACGTTCAGTGCGGCGAACAGGGTGGTGGTGCCGTGCCGTTTGTAGTCGTGGGTCATCGTCTCGCCTCGCCCCTTGACCATCGGCAGCGACGCCTGGGTGCGGTCCAGTGCCTGCACCGAGGATTTCTCGTCGGCGCATAACACGATCGCCTTCTCGGGCGGGTTCATGTACAGCCCGACGACATCGACCAGTTTCTCCTCAAAACGCGGGTCGTTGGACAGTTTGAACGTCTGGACCCGATGCGGTTTGAGCCCCCGCGCGTGCCACACCAGCTGCACCGTTGACTTCGACACCCCCGTCGCAGCAGCCATCGTCCTGCAGCTCCAATGGGTTTCACCCTTCGGGCGGTAGTTCAGTGTCAGATCGACGATCTCATCGATGGTGGATTGCGGGATCGACGGTTTGCGGCCACGACCCTTGCGAACCTGACCCAACTTCGCCAACCCCTCCTCGGCGAACCTCTCACGCCAACTCTTCACCGACGCCGGCGACACCGACAACGACGCGGCGATCGCAGTGTTGGCCACACCGTCAGCCGCCATCAGCAGCGCCTTGGCCCGCACCACCTCCCGATGCACACCCGACTGCGAGCGCGCCAACGACTCAAGCACCTCACGTTGTCCTGCCGACATCTCCAACGCAGGCACGGGTTGTCTCATGCCGAAATCGTATCTAACCTATGGCCAATTTATTGCAGGACACACCACTAGTTGGTTGCCCTTAAGTGGACCCATTGACTATCCGACGCGGCGGTCTCGACCCGCAGCAATTTGGCGGAAGTGCAAGTAGCCGATCTGTGAATCATCAACCCCACAACGGTTCAACGGTAAACCCTCTGCCCGCCGTCCCGCAGGCACACCACTCGCTGGCTTGATCCGGTAAGAGCGCAACCTCGAGCTTGATCGCATCGTGGGTCATCTCGCGCTCGCCTATGCGGATGACGGGCTCGCTCATGGCGTGAATCTATTCGTCGGCGCATCAAGGGAGTTGCCTTTTGGCGGCTTAGCCAAGACGTTCGCGCTTGGCGCTGATTTGAACGGCGCGACGCGGGGAACATCGATGATGAGGCCGTGCCGGCAATGCTGGACCCGCCTCGAACACCAGGAGTCGGACCGACAGCGAGGCGGCGGCGTGAAACCAGAACAGGATCTCGACCAGATCGCGCCGTCGGTGGAGTCCGGGGAGAGCACTCGCACGGTGCTGATAGCGCTCGGCGCGAACTGCGCGGTCGCGGTCGCGAAGACGGTCGCCAGCGTGTTGTCCGGATCCGCGTCGATGGTGGCCGAGGCAGGGCACTCATGGGCGGACACCGGGAGTGGTATTTGCGTGCGACTCACACAGACCACAGCCGATTCCAGCACGCCACGGCCAGGATCGCGGCATCGGCGCGGTGGCACGGCCGGGTAGACCTGGCCGCGGTCGCGGCCGACACCGGGTATTGCGACCAGGCCCACCTGACCCGCGAGTTCGGCCGGTTCGCCGGCGTGCCGCCGCGGGCCCTGGCTGGCCGAAGAGTTCCGAAACATACAAGACGGCGGGCACACCTTCCGCTCACAGTGAGACCGTGACTGCTTCGAATCCGACCGTCTGGTTAACGCTTCAGGCACATAACGCTCCCAAGCTCATCGACTACTACGTCGACACGTTCGGCTTCGTCGTGGTGGCCCGATAGGGCGACGGCGACAGGGTCGATCACGCCCAATTGAACTGGCCCGAAGGCAGCGGCGGCATCATGGTGGGCAGCCACAAACCCGGCGCGGACTGGTCGCGTGAACCGGGAACCGCCGGCGGATACGTCGTCACCAGCGACCCGGATGGCCTCTACCAGCGGGTCCTTTCCCGCCGGGTCGAAATCATCCTCTCACCACGCTGACACGAAAATTCAGGTGACCCCGACCCGCTACCACAGGTGCAACCGCCAGAGAGCCGCGCGGCTGTCTGTTGTGTTGTGCCGGCGTGTTTATGCGGTGTCGGCCCGGGTGGTGTTCGGGGGCGACGGTGTAGCCGAGTGCTTCGAGGTGTCTGACGGCGCGGGCTTTGGCTTTGGCGGGTTTTCGCAGGGTGTAGTAATCGGTGCCGAGTTCGCGGTAGAACGCTCCGTCGGTGAGCATGTTCCACGCGGTGATGATCAGGGCGTGTTCGACGGCGACGATCGCGCGCATCGGCCCGCGCCTCGATCTGATCCGCTGGTATTTGGCGGAGAAGAACGAGTTCTTCGACCGTGCCGCCGACATCGCCGAGACCCCGAGGGCGCCTTTGAGATACGAGTTGCCGGGACGTGTCTTGGTCGACTTCACCCGCCCAGCGGATTCGTTGGAACCCGGTGAGACCCCGGCCCAGGACGCCAGATGGCCCGCGGTGGGGAAGACGCTCATGTCCGCGCCGGTCTCGGCGATGAACACCTCGGCGGTCTTGCCGGAGAACCCGGGGATGCTCATCAACAGTTCCCGGGCGGCGCGAAACGGGGCCATCGCTTCCTCGATGCGGTCATTGAGGCGGCCGATATCAGCGGTGTGGGCGTCGATGCGGTCTAGGAACAACCGGGCCATGAACGCGTGATGGGCGCCGAACCGCCCGGTCAATGCCTCGGTCAGGGCCGCGATCTTGTGGCGAAGCGTTCGTTTGGCCAGATCGGCGATCACGGCGGGATCATTCTGGCCGGCGATCAGTGCCTCGAGCATCGCCCGCCCGGAAACCCCCGTGATGTCGGTGGCCACCGAGGACAGTTTGATCCCGGCGTCTTCGAGCAGCTTCTCGAGTCGCTGGATCTCGCGTGAGCGTTCCCGGGTGATGTGGGTACGGGTGCGGGTCAGATCCCGTAGTGCCCGGATCGGTGGCGGCGGCACCAACGACGCCGTCACCAGCCCGTGCGCCCCGAGATCGGCCAGCCAGGCCGCATCCGAGACGTCGCTCTTGCGGCCGGGCACATTGCGCACCCGCGACGCGTTGACCAGCATCATGTTCAGCGCATCGTCGAGCAGGTAGGTGAACGGCTTCCAGTCGGGTAGCCCCGACGCGTTACCGCGCCGGGGCCCCCTAAGAACCGGCCGTGCCCGCTTTCCAGGCAACCGGCTCAAGCAAGCCCCGAAGGCGTCAGTTGGGGCTGCAGAATGCTGGCGCACCGGCAGAGCCGTCTGGCAGGCGGCGCTGGCAGTGTGTGTGGATGAGACGGAATGCGGTGTAACCCAATGACTCTGGCCCCGAGTCGACGATGACCGCGTGGTGACGGATCGCCTTGCTGGTCGCTGTGATCCACAGTGCCCAGTCGTCGGGGTGTTGCGGCTCAGCCTCGGCGTGCAGCAGCAGCTCGCAGCAGAGCGGGCAGCGTCCACGCTGTTTGAGGAGAAGCCGTAACCGGGCCCGGTCCAGCGGGGGTCTCCCGCGACGTCGCCGGGCCACCCAGTAGTCGGTCAGGGCCGGGTCGTCCGGGGACGCCCATCCCTTGACCAGGGTGTGCCGGGTGATCTTCGTCCAGGCGAACTTGATGAGGTAAGCGCCGCTGTCGCGGTCACCGAACACCCACCGGTCTCGCCGGGATGAGTTGAACGCGCCGAAGTACCGCGAGGTGATCCAGCGTTTTCCCTTGTGTGGATGAGTGAAACTCGCCCACTTGTAAGTGAGCTTCCACACGTGGGAGTCCAACTCGTTGAACACCCGAGCCGACACACAGTGCCGGTAGTAGGCCGACCAACCCCGAATGATGGGGTTGAGCCGGATGAGGACCATCTGGGCGTTGCATCCGCGCAGCGCCCTCATCTCGGCGGTCAGCCGTGCCCGGATCCGTTTCAAGGCCGCCTTACTCGGTTTGATCAGCAGCTTGCCGCGGTAGCGGCGGACGTTGAATCCCAGAAAGTCCACCCCAACATCGAGGTGCACCACACGGGTCTTGTCCTCGTTGAAGGCCAGACCCCTGGGCGCCAGCCACTCGGCCAACCGTGCCTTGACCTGTTCGGCCTGCTCACGCGAGTGACACAGGGCCACAAGATCATCGGCGTATCTCACCACGACCGGTGAGCCCGGTCTCGCCGTTCCGGTGTTGGCGCCGGTGCGGATGTATCGGACTCCGGCGGCCTCCTCCATCCCGTGCAGCGCGACGTTCATCAACACGGGGCTGATCACCCCGCCTTGCGGGCTGCCCCGCTCGGTGGGGGCGAACCGACCTCGGTCCATCACTCCTGCCGTCAACCAGGCCGCGATCATTCCCCTCGCGGGGAACATGCCGAGCTGATCGAGCAGACGGCAATGATCGATTCGGTCGAATGCGGCGGCCAGGTCCGCATCCAACGCCCACTGGCGCCGACACGATGCGCCGCGTGCGGTCACGAAGATCGCTGCATCGCGTCCTGGCAGCCGCGGCCCGGCCGAAATCCATACGATCTGGATTCGAACCGAGCCTCCCACTCGGGTTCCAGCGCACCGACCGCCAGGGCTTGAAGCGCCCTATCGGCGATGACGGGAATTCCGAGTCCGCGTTGTTTCCGTTCGCCTTCGGAATGAACACCCGCTTGACGGGCTGGGGGCGCCACCCGGGGGCGCCGTGCTGAAGCCAGGTGGCCAACTCGGCCTTCTCCCACGCCTCGAGCACGACTCGCCCGTCGACCCCCGCCGTCTTGCGGCCAGCGTTGATCTCCGCCACCCGCCGCACGCTCAACAGAGCGTTCGCGCGGGAGCGGAGCATCAGCTTCTGCAGATTGCGGACCCGCTTGAGGTCCCCCGCCTGCGTCGCCGTGAAGATCCGTGGCCGTAGCCGCCGTACATCGTCCTCGACTCGACGCCAATCCACGGCATCCCAGTCCACGACATCGCCCTCAGGTCCGTTCACCTCAACGGTGTCCAACTTGCCCATCGGTTCCAGCGTCTCCGTTCATCTGTTCTTCACAGACTCACCTGACCCACGTCAGCTCCCTTTCGGGCCGGGCAACCGCCCGTATCCGACCAGTTATGCGGAATCCATCCGGCAGAGGTGCCAGCCACGCGGTTCCCGGTTTCCTGTCGCCGTTTCGGCTGTCGGCCTTCGCTTCCTGGGTCATCCTGCGCCCGCTCGGGAGTTACACCTCCTCACGGTCGGCCTACCGGCGTCGATCTGCCGGACCCCAACGGGGTTGTCGTGTTGCACATGAGCAAGACCCGACCGGGCAGGGCGCCCTCTTGATCCCGGGGACGGTGGTGCGCTCCCGACCGGCGACTATCCTCCGGCCAGCACCCGCCGCTCTGCTGCGGCCAGTCCCTATACCCCGCTGGAACATCCCATCGGCGTGGTTAACCTTCACGAGACGTCATCAAGGGTTCACTCACGTTCGCCCATCACCCCAAGACGACCGGATGCCGCCCCGGAGCCGGGAAACGTCACCGCTTCCCGCCGGTCTTCTCCTCGCCTACCGCCCCCGAATGGAACGAGAGCCGCTTCGGCTTCTACCCCGGGCTTCGCACCCCGCGGTTACCCGCGACGCACGCCGAGGCGGAGACAGGCCATCGCGCACTGACCCGAGTACTACACCTTCGACATCAGTCGAACCTCAACGGTGCCTCCCACTTTCAACTCATGCACCCTCACTTCGCACGTAATCGGAGGTGGCCTCCATCACCACCCGCTGCACCCGATGTCCGGGCCTTCTTCGACAGCGTCCCGCATGATCTGCTACTCAAGGCGGTCGCTCACCACACCGACGAGCGTTGGGTTCTGCTCTACATCGAGCGGTGGCTCACAGCCCCCATGCGGATGCCGGACGGGACTCTGACAGCGCGGGACAAGGGGACCCCGCAGGGGTCGCCGATCTCCCCGTTGCTGGCCAACGTGTTCATGCACTACGCGTTCGATACCTGGATGGTTCGGGAGTTCCCGGGCTGTCCCTTCGCGCGGTATGCGGATGACATTGTCGCTCACTGCGATTCGGAGGATCAGGCCCGCGCGCTGCGGGACTCGATCGCCACCAGGCTCGGGGCACTCGGCCTCGAGCTGCACCCCGAGAAGACGAAGGTCGTGTTCTGCCAGGACGCGAACCGGCCGGGGGAAGCGGAGCACACCAGCTTCGACTTCCTCGGCTACACCTTCCGGGGGCGCCTGGCCAAAGGCCGGAGAGGCTACTTCGTGAGCTTCGCCCCGGCCATCAGTGTCACGGCGGCCAAGGCGGTCGGCCAGAAGGTCAGGGCATGGCACCTCAATCGTCGCAGTGGGACGGATCTGTCCGGCCTCGCCGAGGAGATCGACCCTCAGGTGCGAGGCTGGATCGGCTATTACGGGGTCTTCTACCGCTCCGAGCTGTACTCCCTCGCAAGGCACATCGACGAGCATCTCGTTCGATGGGCCATGCAGAAATTCAAACGACTGCGCGGGAAAGCTGCCAAGGCTCGGGCCTGGCTGGACGCGGTTCGACAGCACCAGCCCCGGCTCTTCGCCCACTGGCACCTTCTCCCGCCCACCAGAGGCCGGCCTGTGGGAGCCGTATGACGGGCGACTGTCACGTACGGTTCTGCGAGAGCCGGGGGGTGCGATTCCCCCCGGCTACTCACCAAACATCCCAACATCCAAGCCTGGCTGGGCAAAAACCCAAGAGTCACCCTGCATTTCACCCCGACCAGCTGCTCGTGGCTGAACATGGTCGAGATCTTCTTCGGCATCATCACCCGCCAAGCCATCCGCCGCGGCACCTTCAGCGACGTCACCGACCTAGAGACCGCGATCCGCACCTACATCGACAGCTACAACGAGCGCGCCCAACCGTTCGCCTGGACCAAAACCCCAGACGAACTACTCGGCAAAATCAAACGTAAATCAATCAACAACACGCGACACTAGTTCCACCAGGTGGTTGGCCAGCTCGGTCAACGACGCGGTCATCGTCGAATGCGTCGAGACCTCCTGCAGACGCTTTCGGCTGCCGCGGGGTGCGGGAAGCCGCACACAGCACACAGTTCGGCCTTGCCGATATCCAGCGCAGCGACCCTGGCGATGATTTCTTCCTGGTCGTCAGACTCGGCCAACACAGCAGCACCCTCTCCTCTCCACCCGCTCCTGTCCGACATTTCAGAAGGGTGATCGCCCGTGGGCCGCACGGGAAACAGAATCTAATCCGCGTGCTCGACCAAACACCAACGGCGGCAACAATGAAGGGCCCGCACACGGCCCCAGCGCCCGGCTAAACACCGCCTCGAAGGACCATAGAGGGACGGCGTCGCAAGGCGACCACCGCGCCATTTTCAACCCGGAACGGGCGCCCCAACAAGGGGCAGATTGGCTAAAACCGATTACGGAGCAAACGAATTCGCCGTCCGCGATCCTGGGGCAACTTGTGGTCATTCCGCGACTACCCGGTGAACCTATGCCAAGCTGACCACCGACGCGCCGATGCTGCGAACCATCCAAGAGTTACTCGGCCAATTTCGCGCCGGATAGCCGCTGCCGGTACGAGCGCCCGTCAGGGTCGTAGATCAGCCGGTAAGCCGGCACCGCCCACAGCCGTGTCAGCCATCTCAGCCGCTCGGGCCGGTGCGGCCGCAGCCGTCCCGGCGGCCGTTGCCCGGCCTTCCCTGACGCATGCCAGTGCTCCAACGCCTGCGCCGACGCGGCGATCGTCGATACTGCGGTGGCCGGGTCGATGAGACCGTCGTCGCTGCTGCCTTCATCGGCGCGGTCTAGGTGCTCACGCAGCAGCCACACCCGCAGTTCGCGCGCGAACACCCGCGCACCATCACCTTTCCCGGCCGGGTCGCGCGGCTCCCGGCCGTCGCGGGTGTCGTCCAGCACAGCACACGACAGTTCGCTGTCGTGGGTCCAGGAGCGGCGGTTGAAGTTGTCGCTGCCGACGCTGGCCCACACGTCGTCGATGACACACACCTTGGCGTGCACGTACACCGGGGTGCCGTGATGGTTCTCGACGTCATACACGTGCACCCGGTCGGCCCCGGCGCGCCGGCACACGTCCAGGGCCTGCTGGCGTCCGATCAGGTTGGGGCTCAACGACAATCGGCCGTCCACGTCCGGGTAGCGGGGGACGATGGCGACGACGTGCAGGTCCGGGTTGTCGCGCAGGGCATGCGCGAGCAGCTCGGCGACCTCCTGCGACCACAGGTACTGGTCCTCCAGGTAGATCAGGCGCCTGGCCCGGCGGATCGCCTTGCGGTAGCCGCGCGCGACGCTGCGTTCGCCGTGCGGCGCGAAGTCGTAGACCCCGCGGGCGTCGGGATAGGTGCGCAGCACCTGAACGGCGTGCGGCCCGCATACCGGCGGGTCGGGCGGCTGCTGTGGCAGCCGGCCCGGACTGAGGTCGGCGCCGCGCAGCCGGTCCTGTAGCCACGCGATCGGCGAGTGCGCGTCAAGTGGCGCCGGATCGTTCCACCGTTCCCGAAACGTTGTGTCCACTGCGCCGACGACCGGTCCATGGAGGGCCAGCTGCACATCGTGCCATGGCGGGTTCGGTCCGTAGCGGACACTCATACCCATCGGCTGTGGATCACCGTGGTGGGCAGCGTCATCGCGGCGGCTGTGGCACAGGTCGATGCCGCCGACGAACGCCACGTCGCGTCCCGGCGCCCCGAAGTGCCGCAGCACGACCAGCTTCTGATGGTGCGAACCGCCGAGGCGGACCCGCTGGTCGAGCAGCACCTCGCCACCGGCCCGCTCGATCGCCTCGCCGAGATGCCAGTTCTCCTGCTCGCTGAACTGGAACTTGTCCAGGTGCGAGCGCCACATCAGGCCCTTGACCACCACGCCGCGCTCGGCCGCGGCGCCGAACAGATCCCGGATCGTCGGACCGCCGGGGCGCATCAGCTCGTCGGGGTCGCCGCGCCAGTCGGTGAAGAACAGGTGATCGCCGCGCCGCAACGCTTCGACCTCGGTGACCAGCCGGTCGAAGTAGGTGGCGCCGTGCACCAGCGGCTCGACCCTGTTACCCGCACACCAGGCCGCCAGCGTCGACGCCGGGTTACCCCGTTGCGCTGTGGTGAGGAACCAGTCCTCGATGCCGGCCATTCCGCCTCCTTGCTGTGGTGACGGTCAGGATCGTCCACGAAACCGCGACCGCGGTAACGGCGGGCGCCGGCGCGAAAATTCGCCATCACCGCCGCTCCGACGAACAAGGTGTGGAGATCTCACCTTGGCCGACCCACCTCCCCGCTTGTGTCTGATTCCACTGTGGCACGCGGCCGCATGCGGTCGTGTCCTTTCGCTGCGGTTCACCGTGGTGCGCTGGCCGCTCGCGCAAAGATGATGCGCCCCGCGCGACCGGCCAAGCAGCGTAAAGCCGTGACGCCGAAGGTCTTTGTTCCTGTTCAACGACCACATCGCGACGGAAGCCCTGCCTCGGTGAGCGTTCAGCAACTGCGGCTTTCAACTCGAGACAATCGAGGTCGTCCCGCCCGATCGCTGCGGGTGCCGCGGGCCCGCACCCGCGGAAAACGTCCTGTCACAACGCAAGTCGTGATCAGCGACCGGCCGGCGGCGGCCGGGCGCGCCCGGAGAGCGTCAACAACGGCCGGACGCGTTGGGGGCGTCGAGGGGGCTGGCAAGCATCTATAGAAAAATCGGCGTGTAGCGATCTTGAAATGGGGGCATTCCTGGTCTTGTGAAGATCGCGGTAGTGGCTCACGCCAAGAAAAGGCTCGGTGGCGGGCTGCCCGAACTGCGCATCGAATTGCGGCGCCGCGGCCAGACGGAAGTCGCCTGGCACGAGGTGATGAAGAGCAAAAAGGTGCCGGCCGCGGTCCGTGCCGCCCTCGCCGCCGATCCTGAGCTGCTGCTGGTGTGGGGTGGCGACGGCACGGTACAGCGCGCACTGGACACCGTAGCCCGCAAGAAGACGCCGGACGTGCCCATCGCCGTGCTCCCCGCGGGCACGTCGAACCTGTTCGCCGGCAACTTCGACATCCCGCACGACCTGAGCGGTGCGCTCGACGTGGCTCTTGGCGGCGCGCGCAGGCGCATCGACGTGGGCGACTTCAACGGCGAGCGGTTCGGCGTGATGGCCGGGGTCGGCTTCGACGCGTTGATGATCGGGGATGCTTCGCGGCGCATGAAGGACCGCCTCGGCCGGGCCGCCTATGTGTACACCGGTCTGAAGAACCTGAAGCGGGCAGCGGTGGACGCAAAGGTGTGCGTCGATGACCGGCTCTGGTTCACCGGATCGACGCCGTGTCTGGTCGTCGGCAATGTCGGCGACCTGTTCGGCGGCATCACCCTGCTCCATGAGGCCGATCCGTCCGACGGTCGTCTCGACATCGGCGTGCTGCACGCCGACCGGCTCAGCGAGTGGGCGCGGCTCGCCGGCCACGCGGTCCGGGGCAGGGCCGACCAATCCCGGTTCCTGTCGACCACCTCGGGCCGGCGCGTCGACGTCCGGTTGTCCCGTCGGATGCCCTATGAACTCGACGGCGGCGCTCGGGGCACGACGCGACGACTGAAAGTCCGCATCAAGGAGCGAGCGGTCACCGTCTGTGTGCCGTGTGACGGTGGGGCGATCCGATGAGCACCGTTTCCCCAGTGCGTGACGTCACGCGCAGCCACGGGTTCGAACGCCTGGCGCGGCTTGGCCTGGCCACTCGGGCGGCGATCTACCTGCTGATCGGATGGCTGGCGGTGCTCGTGGCCCACGGCGAGCCAGGCAAGGAGGCCGACCAGCGCGGCGCGCTGCAGGAGGTGACGCGGCACACCGGCGGCACGGTGCTGCTGTGGGTGATCGTGGTCGGGCTCATCGGTTACTCGCTGTGGCGGTTCAGCGAAGCCGCCTTTGGTGTCACGGGTGAGGGCAGGAAGAAGGGCCCCCGCCTGCAGTCGTTCGTCCGTGGCTGCATCTACACGTTCTTGGCGGTCACCGCGGTGAACCTGCTGGTCACCTCGGCGCGCTCGAGCCTGGCGCACGAGGAGCAGCTGCTGACGGCCGTGGTGATGACGCACTCGTGGGGTCGTTGGGCGGTCGGCACCGTCGGCGCGGTCGTGATCGGCGTCGGCGCCGCACTGGTGTATGAGGGCCTGGCCCGCAAGTTCGAGAAGCGGCTGAAGGAATTCAGGATGACGGCGACCCAGCGCAAGGCGGTCGTCGCCCTCGGGGTGATCGGCACAACCGCGCGCGGCCTCGTGTTCGGCCTGGTCGGCGTTTTCCTGATCCGCGCCGCGGTCGACTTCGACCCGCAGAAGGCGCGCGGTCTGGACGGCGCGCTCCGCTCGCTCGCGCACACAGATGCCGGGCCGTGGCTGTTGTACGCGGCGGCGGCGGGGCTCGTGGTCTTCGGCATCTACGCGATGGTCGAAGCCATCTGCGAGCGAACATGAACGCGCGCTACGTCGCGCTACGGCTCGTCCCGGCAGCGGCGTTCCTGTGGGGCATCTTCTCCGGGATCGGGCACCTGCTGGGCAAGGACGCGACACCGCTGGACCAGTGGGCGACCAACTCGCTCACGTCGAACCGCACAGGCATGTGGGACGACATCACGCATTGGGTCTCGCTCTGCTCGGAGACCCTCACCGTTGTGATGATCACCGCGGTCGGGTTCGTGGCGCTGCGGCTTATCCTGCGGCGGTGGCGCGAAGCAGTCCTGCTGGTCCTTGCGGTGGCCGGTGAGGCCGCGATCTTCGTGTGCATCACCGCGGTCGTCGACCGCGAACGCCCCGATGTCATGCGGCTGGACGAGGCGCCGCCGACGTCCAGCTTCCCGTCCGGGCACGCCGGCGCTGCTGTGGTGCTCTACGGGGGGCTCGCGGTGGTCGCCTGGCTCGCGGCGGCGCCGGCGGCGCTTCGCGTCCTGAGCACGGTGCTCGCGGTGCTGCTACCACTGGCGGTGGGCGTGTCCAGGATGTATCGCGGCATGCACCATCTGACCGACGTGCTGGGCGGTCTGGCCCTCGGCGGTATCTGGCTGGGCGTGGTGACGCTCGTGATCGTCGCCGCGACACGTCAGCGCGCCGCGCCCGACCGCCCTGGGCCGGTTCTCGCCCGATGACCGCCTCCGGCCGGCGAGTACAGGGCGCACCCCGGTTCGGAGAGCGGGCGGCGCTGGTGTTCGCCGCGATCTTTGTTGCCGCCGTCCCGTTCGCATTGCTGACCGCACTGGTCGAGACCGCGTTCAGCCCACTCGCGCACCTCGACCGCGACGTCGCCGAAGACATGCACGAGTACGTAATGGCGCACCCGATCTTCAGGGCCGCGATGCGCGTCGTCAGCGACAGTGGCAGACCCCTCGTGTGGTGGCTGGTCCTAACCCCGGTGTTCTTCTGGCTGCTGAGTCGCCGACTCAACCGGCTCGCGGCGTTCGTCGCCGTGACAGCGATCGGCAGCTCGCTGCTCAACCTCGCGATCAAGACCGCAATCGACCGCACCCGGCCCGAGCTGCCCGACGCGCTGGTTGTCGAACCCGGCAAGTCGTTTCCCAGCGGCCACACCCAAGCCGCGATCGTCGGCTACGGTGTCCTGCTGCTGGTGTTCCTTCCGGTGATCGCGCGGCGCTACCGGCCCTGGTTGTTCGCCTTCGCGATGGCGACGGTAGTGCTCATCGGGTTCAGCCGGATCGCGCTCGGCGCTCACTACCTCTCCGATGTCATCGGCGCCGCACTCGTAGGATCGGCTTGGCTGTTGGCCATGACAGCAGCCTTCTCCGCGTGGCGGCGCGAGCGCGGCCTGCCGCCGGTCACCGCGGAACAGGGGTTGGAACCAGAGGCGGCGGCCCGGCTCAAGCCGGGCGCATGACTGGTTACCGCGGTACCGAAATCTGGCTGCGGACTACTACAACAACTTGCAGAGTCACTCCGTCAATTTCGTCCCGGAGATTCGTTGCCGGTATGACCGGCCGTCCGGGTCGTATATCAGCCGGTACGCCGGGACGCCCACAGTTTCGTCATCCGGCCGAGCCGCCCGGGTCGGTGCGGCCGGAGCCGTCCGGGTGGACGTGGGCCCGACCCTCCCGACCCGTGCCAGTGCTCCAACGCCTGCGCGGACGCTGCGATCGCCGCCACCGCGGTGTCCGGATCGAGGAGGGCGTCGTCCGCATGGCCCGGCCCAGGAGGGGGCCGCCAGTGGCGCTCTGACAACGCCAAGACTGCGTCGGCTTGCTCGGGCCGCTGCAACACGACGACGGTCTGCTCCACCTCGTTCGGCCTTCGGCCCAGTGACGTTGTAGCGGTGGCGTTTCCAGTGCCGAGGCGGTTCGTCGGGTCACCTTCGGGTGTCGATCTTGTTGCGAATGCAGCACTGTGCCTGTCGTTGTGACTTTTGGTTGCACGATCCAAACTGGACCGTTGGCCTAACGTCGACTACATACCAATGTGTCGATCCTCGAACTTGACACCGTGCCAGACCATCTCGTCAACGTGGGCGGCAGTTACATCGCGCTGGAGTTCGCGCAGATGTACCGCCGGTTCGGCGCCGACGTGACGGTGATCGAACGTGGCCCGCGGCTGGCCGCCCGCGAAATCCCGACGTGTCGGCGGCGATCACGGACATCCTCGAGGGCGAGGGATCGTTGTGCAGTTACCCGCCGACGATCTTCGCGCCATCCCGGACGGCGGCGGGGTCGCGGTGACGCCGCGCCTCTCCGATCAACTCGCCGTCAGCCAGGCCGTCAAAATCGACGCCCCGACCATGTATGACCGTCCCCGATCAGGGGTATACGCGGCACATTCCATGAGCGGAGCCGGGACGGGAGGACCCCATGAGCGCGATGACAAAGGCGATGTACAAACCACTTTCGATCATCACCAGCGTGGCCGGCGGCCTGCTGGCGGGCGCGGTGTTCAACCAGGTATGGCAACGGCTCAGCGACACCGATCAGGAGCCACCCGACCCGAAGGACCTCGGCCGCTCCGGTCGTGAGGCGCTGACCGCGGCTGCGCTCCAGGGCCTGATCTTCGGGGTCGTGCGCGCGGCTGTCGACCGGGCCGGAGCCCGTGGCTATCACGCGGTCACCCGCGAAAGCCCGGTGTAGCCGTGTCTAACCAGGAACCCGACGAGGAACCCAGCGAGAATCGGGCTGACCGGGACCCCGACGATCCGTGTAAGCCCAAATCTCCCACCGATCTGACCAAACCGTCGCTGCGGTACGTGCTGCGGATGACCGGCCGAGAGTTCGGCCGCGACCAGTGCACCGACATGGCAGCCGCGTTGACGTACTACGCGGTGCTGTCGCTGTTTCCCGCGTTGGTGGTCATGGTGTCGTTGCTCGGCGTGTTCGGGCAGGGCCAGCGGACGACCGACGCGGTGCTGCAGATCGTCGGTGATCTCGCGCCGTCGTCGGCGGTAGACACCCTGCACGGACCGAT
Organism: uncultured Actinomycetota bacterium; assembly: GCA_963801365.1. Lineage (GTDB taxonomy): Bacteria > Actinomycetota > Actinomycetes > Mycobacteriales > Mycobacteriaceae > Mycobacterium. Next base: position 445,516 of record CAWDEZ010000006.1, read on the forward strand.
TCAGCAGCTGGTCGAGTCGCCGTCGGCCGGCTTCGCGCTGGTGGCAGGTCTTCTGGGTGCGCTGTGGTCCGCCTCGGGATATGTCGGCGCGTTCAGCCGGGCGATGAACCGGATTTATGAGGTCGGCGAAGGCCGCCCGATCTGGAAGCTGCGGCCGCTTCAGCTGCTGCTCACCCTCTGCGGGCTGGTGCTGGCCGCCGCGGTCGCGTTCATGCTGGCCGTCAGCGGTCCGGTGGCCAAGGCCCTCGGCGACGCGATCGGGGCCGGCTCCATCGCGGTGGCCACCTGGAACATCGCCCGGTGGCCGGCCGTGCTGGTGTGCGTCATCCTGGCGGTGGCGATGCTCTACTACGCGACACCCAACGTGCGGCAGCCGAAGTTCCGGTGGATCAGCATCGGTGCCGCCGCCGCAATCATCGTCTGGACGGCGGCGTCGTTGTTGTTGGGCCTTTATGTCGCCAACTTCGGCAACTACAACAGGACCTACGGCACGCTGGCCGGGGTCATCGTCTTTCTGCTGTGGTTGTGGATCACCAACCTGGCTCTGCTATTCGGCGCCGAACTGGACGCCGAGCTCGAACGCGGCCGCCAGCTGCAGGCCGGTCTGCCCGCCGAGCGAGAGTTGCAGCTGCCGCCCCGTGACACCCGGCTGCTCGAGAAGAACGAGGCGAAAGAACAGCAGGACGTTGAGCGCGGCGTACAGTTGCGCCGTTCCCTCGGCCGTGGCCGGTGAGCAAGAATCGACTGCTGCACCCGATTGGCAACCCGGTCTTAGCCGGGGGGTAAGCGGAACCGCCGTTAAAAGTCGGGGCCGCGTTTCTCCCGGCTGGGTTTAATTGGTCTCTTGTCGATCCACCTGGACAGCGGGTAGAGGACCCCGTTGGCGATTATGACCAGCACCGTGCCCACGATCGCTTCGCGGTACATCCACACGCCACAGAGCGCGCCCACCGCCGCCGTCGCCCACAGCGTGGCGGCAGTGTTCAGCCCGATCACCGTCATGCCTTCCTTGATGATCACGCCGGCGCCCAAAAAGCCGATGCCGGTGACAATCCCTGCGGCCACCCTGTTGCGGTCGCCCTGGGTGGGGAAGTCGTAGGCGCCCATGATGGTGAACAACGCCGAGCCCATGCTGACTAGCGCCATGGTCTGCAGCCCGGCCATCCGCGAACGGAACTGTCGCTCCAGCCCGATCGTGAAGCCGAGCAAAGCCGCCAGCCCCGCCCGGGCAAGCAACTCCAACCCCGGATGATCTATGTGCAGCATCTCAGAGATATTCACACGGCGGCACGAATAGACCTATCCGCCGCGCCGGAAGAACGTCCCCCTATTGAAATTCTGGCCTCGCCTTGAACGCGACGCTGGGCACACTGAAAATCCGGCCGCGCGGATGGTTTAGCCTGCCGATCAGTTCGTTACCCGTGGAAACCGCGATCGCCAAGAAGTTCGTTGACCATCGGAGCGGCGTACCGGATGCTGGGGGCTCGCTGTTCACGAACCACGGAGGGCCCTACGGACGAGAATGGCGGTAGGCGGTTTGTGGATCGCACCCTCCTCGATTGCAGGCCGTTCAGTGCGCCCCGGACCAATCGCAGGTCAGGCTCACTCCGTTGGCGGCGGCCACGGCGCAGTCCACCTTCTTGCCATTTTCGAGGACGATCACCTGATGGTTGATGGTGCCCTTGTATTCCATACTTCCTTCTATCGGCTCCCCCGGGCCCTTTTCTTCGCCGCACGCGGATAGCCCCGTCATCGCGATCACCGCCGTCAACGCCGTCGTCGCAATCTTGATCGCTCGCCGATAGCGATCCCGCGGCGCGGCTCTCATCGCGGCATCACCGGAGTCGCCGACCTTCTCGAAGCCAATCTTGACGAGCGAATCGGGCTCTTCGGGCTTGGCAGCAAACATTTCCTTCTCCTCTCGGCCCCCGCCGTGGCACCTATCGAGCTGGGCTTGCCCAGTGCTCTCTGATTGAAGCATCCCAATGCTCCGATGGCACGGAGGATGTCATTGGGGAACAGTTACCGACTCGCTCTTCGGGTACGAACCCGCTGCGAGTCAGCGTGATTCAGCCATAGGAGATCCAGAAAGGTCCATCGTCGTAGGAGGCGTTGCGCCCAGTGGGTGTCGCGGGCGGTTCAATGCGGGGTCCGATGAGGCGGGTGTGGACCTCACCCTTAACATCTCAAACTGCGGAGGCAGACCGTGTTGTGCGCACGTGCGCACACCGACTTATGAAGGCGCTGAAGGATGACTACGCGGCCGCACCAGATCTACCTGATCCGCCACGGCGAGAAACCGGGCGACCCGCCACGGTTTCGCCTGTTTCGTCACCGGGGCCGCCAGTTCGGGGTGGACGTCGACGGCAACCAGAGTGTGCATTCCCTGCTTGCCAGGGGATGGCAACGGGCCGGAGCGTTGGCGGTGCTGTTCGACCCAGCTGTCGGGCAGCCCCCGGCGGGTTTGCGGACTCCGACCGCGTTGTACTCACCCTCCTACGGAAAGCCGAACAAGACGCAGGCTCACCGGACCTTCCAGACGATTCAGCCTCTCGGCCAGCGGCTCGGTGTGCCGATCCAGTCGCCGCTACCCGAAGGTCAGGAATCCGCCCTAGTCGCGGTGATTCTGGCCGGCGGCGATGAGGTGGTGATGCTCTGCTGGGATCACAACAACATCCCGGCCCTTGCCAAGGCAATCCCTACGGTCGACGCCGCCAATGTTCCCACGGTGTGGCCGGATGACCGATTCGACGTCGTGTGGACGTTCACCCTCGAGCAGGCCACCGGCCGCTATGTGTTCGGCCAAGTCCCCCAACAACTTCTGAACGGTGACACCGACACGGTGATCTGAAGCCGCCGGTCAGCTCATGGCAGGACAGACCAGTCTTGCCAGCTCGGGCCCGCTTCCCACCAGGTCGTCCACACCGCCCCGTCGGTGCCGGTGGCGAACAGGTCGATGTGGTTGTCGCGTGGTACCAGCGCGCTGACCGTCGCGCCGGGGTGCATCTTGGTTTCGGGGTGGATGGGGAACCAGTCTTGCCAGCCGGTGTCGGGTTGCCACCAGGTCGATCGGACTGTTCCGTCGGTGCCGGTGGTGAACAGGTCGATGTGGTTGTCGCGTGGTACCAGCGCGCTGACCGTTGCGCCGGGGTGCATCTTGGTTTCGGGGTGGATGGGGAACCAGTCTTGCCAGCCGGTGTCGGGTTGCCACCAGGTCGACCGCACGGTTCCGTCGGTGCCGGTGGTGAACAGGTCGATGTGGTTGTCGCGTGGTACCAGCGCGCTGATCCTTGCGCCGGGCTGCATCTTGGTTTCGGGGTGGATGGGGAACCAGTTTTGCCAGCCGGTGTCGGGTTGCCACCAGGTCGACCGCACGGTTCCGTCGGTGCCGGTGGTGAACAGGTCGATGTGGTTGTCGCGTGGTACCAGCGCGCTGATCCTTGCGCCGGGCTGCATCTTGGTTTCGGGGTGGATGGGGAACCAGTTTTGCCAGCTCGGGCCGGGTTCCCACCAGGTCGACCAGACTGTTCCGTCGGCGCCGGTGGCGAACAGGTCGATGTGGTTGTCGCGTGGTACCAGCGCGCTGACCGTCGCGCCGGGCTGCATCTTGGTTTCGGGGTGGATGGGGAACCAGTTTTGCCAGCTCGGGCCGGGTTCCCACCAGGTCGACCAGACTGTTCCGTCGGCGCCGGTGGCGAACAGGTCGATGTGGTTGTCGCGTGGTACCAGCGCGCTGACCGTCGCGCCGGGCTGCATCTTGGTTTCGGGGTGGATGGGGAACCAGTTTTGCCAGCTCGGGCCGGGTTCCCACCAGGTCGTCCACACCGCCCCGTGGGTGCCGGTGGCGAACAGGTCGATGTGGTTGTCCCGCGGTACCAGCGCAATAACGGTCGCGCCGGGCAGTCCGGTACGGAGACGGCCGGCCGATTCGACCAGGCGCAGTTGCTGCCGCACTGTCGCGATCTCTGTTACAGCGTTGGGCACACCGAGCTTTACGAGCAGTCGCTCCATTTGATCGATCATTGGTTTCAGCACTGTCTCTTGGGTATGCGGGCTGAATACGCTCTCCCGATAAGTCCGAATCTGGTCGATCAATTGCGCCCGGCGCGCGGCATCGTTGCGCACAAGCCTCGCGATCAGCCCCCGGTTGCCCAACTTGAAGGGCGTCTGAGGTTGGAGAGTCTGGTCAATACCCCATGGGATCATTTTGAACTTGACGTCATTCACCCCTGGCTTTTTGACAGCATCCAGATCGTTATAAATGTAGGTGTTATTGGTGTTGCTGGTATAGCCATCCCAGTGCTTGAGAAGGAATTCCATCGCATAGAGCTTGATGAACTGATCCAGATCCAGCATGTCGTTCGCTCCAGCCGCTCCATTCGCGGCGATATAATCGTCGGCGAACTCCAAATCCGCCTTGTTCTTGAACTTGGACAGCGACTCCGTCGCAATGAATTGCAAGCGCCGGCTGACGAAGTCATCACCACATTCGAGTTCGTACAGGTTTCCGTTCATATTGCCATTGAATTCGCGCTCGATATAGCGGGGCATGATGGGCTCGGCGTTGACGAAAATACCTGGGCTGTTGACGCCGCTCACGCCTTCGCCGATCAGTTCACCGTTCACAAACACGCGCGCGAAATTGCACCGCGAATGGGGCAATCCGGCCGTCGCGAGCAATTTGTAGCCCAGCGGCTGCCGAATATACGACCGATCCTGAATAGAATTGTTGAGCGTCAGATAACGTGCCCCGATCAGGCCCTCGACCACCGGGATGTTGGCATCGCTGAATTTACCGAAGTCAATGTGCAGACACGGCTTATCACTGTTGATCGAACCGCAAAACGACTTCTTCTTAACACCGACCTGGGTGAACTCGGTCCGGTCGGGAAACCTCGTTCCGGATATCTCGACCGTGGTCGCCTTCCGCCACGTGTACCGGCTGTCACCGGTCCAGTCGAAATTGCACACACCACCGGCCGGCTGCTCGGTCCGCAGCGCATCCCAATCAGATTGCGGCATCGTGATCTTGACGGTCAGCACATTGTCGATTGCATATAGGGAATCAAGTGCTTGCTGCTGCTGAACGCTCATTGCCCCTCCTCCGTGCGCATGCCGAAACCTCAGATGATGGAGGAGCCTGGGCGGCGATCGGCTGCGATCAGGCTGCGCTCACGCGAGGATTGTGCATGACGTACCTGGCAGTCTCGGCGATTTCATCTTCGATAGTCGTTCGATGAGTCGAGAGATGGGGGGCGCCGGTCTCTTCGGCCGGGCAGTTGGGCCTGCGCGTCGGTTACGAATCCGTGGACAGCGGTACGTCCGTCTCAAAGCGGCCGAATGCGCCCGTTCGCCTTCGCTGCAGGTTAGCGTTTGCAGCGCGGAGGTCGCCATGAATGTAATGAGCTGTGTCGCGGCGGCGTTATCTGCTGGATTGTCGGCATTGACTTTCGGCGTGGGCGCGGCGCGCGCAGAACCCGCGATTCCCGCGTCGCCACTGGTCGTTGCGTCGGCTCCGACGGGCATCGGGTGGTCGTGGGAGTGGGACGAGGATGATGACGACTGGAAGCAGACGGCCACCTGGGAATGCCCGACGGGCTGCTCCATCACCTGGGAGGACCCGGTGGTGACACCTGGTGACGCCGGGGGCTGATCGAACCCTCGGGACAATCGCTCGGGCCTCCCAGCCGGCCGTGGTGGCCAGTGGCCACATTCAGCCGTGGTGGCCCAGTTGCCACATTCATATGAAATGCACAGCGCCGATAGGGTCCAACACCTGCGCGAACGTCGGCATCATCGAAGCATGACCGAGACAGCCGAGCAGCCCACCACCCCCACGCTGACCACCGACCCGCCACCTCCATCGCGGGTCGACCGGGGCGTGTCCGACCGCGAGCGACCGCGCCGCGAGAGCCGACTTTTCCAGGCGTTGGCGTGGGTCGGCATCGTCGCGGGCGTGGTGTTCATTGTCGCGGTGGTGTTCTTCTCCGGGTTCTTCATCGGCAAGCATTCCGGTGCGGGCTACGGCCACTTCCGAGGCCATGAGGGCATGCACATGTTTCATCGCGGCGGTCCCCCGCCGATGGGCCCCGCGGGGATGCGATCAGGCCCCGACCAGCGGGGCCCAGGCCAGACTGGTCCGGGTGGTCCGGGCAATTCGTTGACCACGACCATTGCTCCGACACCTTCGCCAACCCCGCGGTAACCGCATGCTCGACGCGGTGACGGCACACCCAAGATTTTCTTGACTTATTCCAGAGAAGGCGCAGGCCGACCTGGGTGGCCCTTGAGGGTCCTCGGTGGTCCGGCCATTGCGGAACTCCGTTAGGCGCATCGCAGCGTCGAAACCCCTTGCTAGCCAAGCGCATTCGATGCAGCTGTAGGCGACGCGTCGAGGCTCGAACGCGTCGATGCCGGCGCTTTCGATGTCGTTGATGCCGAATTGGCGTTTCGGGGTATTCGTACTGCGTGCCGTAAGCGGACAGCCCACAACCACGAGGGAGATGAGACCTAATGACCGACAAGTTCGCGACGAATGACGCCGGTAATCCGGTACCGAGCTTCGAGCATTCGCTCACCGTTGGCCCGGACGGCCCGATCCTGTTACAGGACCACTACCTCATCGAGCAGATGGCCAACTTCAACCGGGAGCGCATTCCGGAGCGCCAGCCGCACGCGAAGGGTGGCGGCGCGTTCGGGCACTTCGAGGTGACCCAGGACGTCGGCCGATTCACCAAGGCCGCGGTATTCCAGCTCGGCGCCAAGACCGATACCGTGATCCGGTTCTCCACGGTCGCGGGCGAGCGCGGAAGCCCGGACACCTGGCGTGATCCGCGTGGTTTTGCGCTGAAGTTTTACACCAGCGACGGGAACTTCGACATGGTCGGCAACAACACCCCGGTGTTCTTCGTGCGCGACCCGATGAAGTTCCAGAACTTCATCCGCTCACAGAAGCGCATGCAGGCCAGCAACCTGCGCGACCACCACATGCAGTGGGATTTCTGGACGCTTTCTCCCGAGTCAGCGCACCAGGTCACCTGGCTGATGGGCGATCGTGGGATCCCGAAGAGCTGGCGGCACATGAACGGCTATTCCAGCCACACCTACAGCTGGCTCAACGCCAATAGCGAGCTGTTCTGGGTGAAGTACCACTTCAAGACCGACCAGGGCATCGAGTACCTCACCCAGGAGGAAGGCGACGAGATGGCCGGCACCGACGGCGATGCGCATCAGCGCGACCTGTACGAGGCGATCGAGCGCGGCGATTACCCGAGCTGGACGCTACACGTGCAGATCATGCCGTTCGAAGAGGCCAAGACCTACCGGTTCAACCCGTTCGACCTAACCAAGGTGTGGCCGCACGGCGACTACCCGCTGCATGAGGTCGGCCGGCTGACGTTGGACCGCAACGTCACCGATTATCACGCCCAGATCGAGCAAGCCGCGTTCGAGCCCAACAACATCGTGCCCGGCACGGGCTTGAGCCCGGACAAGATGCTGCTGGCCCGCGGGTTCTCCTACGCCGACGCGCACCGCGCCCGTCTCGGGGTGAACTACAAGCAGATCCCGGTGAACACCCCGAAGGTCGAGGTGCACAGCTACAGCAAGGACGGTGCGATGCGGATCCGCAACGTCACCGACCCGGTGTACGTGCCGAACTCGATGGGCGGCCCGGAGGCCGACCCCAAGCGTGCGGCCGAGGTGCACTGGGCCTCAGACGGTGAGATGGCGCGAGCGGCCTACACGCTGCGTCCCGACGACGACGACTTCGGCCAGCCCGGCACGCTGGTTCGTGAGGTGCTCGACGACGCGGCGCGGGACCGCTTGGCGCACAACGTCATCGGCCATGTGGCGAAGGGTGTCAAGGAGCCGGTGTTGTCGCGGGTGTTCGAGTACTGGAAGAACGTCGACCCCGATCTCGGCAAGAAGATCGAGGAAGGCGTGCGCGTCAAGCTGAACGGCGACGGCGCCTGACCGCTTGCGCCGAAACAGAAGCCTGGGCTGCAAAATTCGTGAAGGAGCAACCCTGGCTTCTGTTTCGCTGACGGGGTTGGCATGATCGAGTTCATGAGCATCGACGTTGTATACACCGCAGAATCCACGGCATCGGGTGGCGGCCGCGACGGCCACGTGAAGTCATCGGACAACAAGATCGACCTGGACACCCGCCCGCCGAAGGAAATGGGCGGCAGCGGCGACGGCGTCAACCCCGAACTGTTGTTCTCGGCCGGTTATGCGGCGTGCTTCCTCGGCGCGCTGCGTCTCGTCGCACGCAACGACAAGGTCGATCTCGACGACGCGACGGCCATCACCGCGCGGGTCGGCTTCGGCAAGGACTCCGAGGGCGGCTTCGGCCTGACCGCCAACCTGATCGGATATCTGCCGGGGCTGGACCAGTCGCAAGCCGACGAGCTGATGGAGAAGGCCCACGGGGTCTGCCCTTACTCGAAGGCGACCCGCGGCAACATCGACGTCGAACTCTCGGCGAAGGTCTAGATGCGGCTCGCTCTGGGCGAGGGCAGCGACGGGAAAGCGCTAGCCGCAGCAATCGGCGCCGCCCTCGCACTAGGCCTTGCCGTGCCCGCATACGCCGGGCCGTCGGTGCCCGGTGTCGTCAACTACGCGGTGCTGGGCAAGGGGTCGGTGGGCAACATCGTCGGTTCGACGATGCGGTGGGAGAACTTCTTCACTGAGCCGTTCCAGGGCTACTGGGTGGACGTCGCCGCATGCAACAACTGGGCTGACATCGGGCTGCCCGAGGTCTACCTCGATCCGGACCTCGCGTCGTTCAACGGCGCCGAGACCAAGGAATCAGCAACGGAAGAAACGCATTTCGTCAAGCAGGCGGTCGGCGTGTTCGCCACCACCGACGCCTCCGACCGCGCTTTCCACCGCGTCGTCGACCGCACCGTCGGTTGTCCGGGGCAGACCACCGGCATGCACTTCGCCGATGGCACCACGCAGGTGTGGTCGTTCTCCAACGGATTGGTCAATGCTACGGACGCCGAATGGGTGAAGCAGGAGGCGGGAACGGATCGTCGCTGCTTCACGCAAACACGCCGACGCGAGAACGTGCTGCTTCAGGCGAAGGTGTGCCAATCCGGCAACGGCGGTCCGGCGGTGAACGTGCTGGCCGGAGCGATGCAGAACTCGCTGGGCCAGTAGCACGTCACCCACCCGTCACGCAAAAAATTCGGAACTTGTCGGCCACGGTCTGGAAGATGGAGGGATGGCCGAGACGACGTTCGTGGTTACCCCGGGGGTGGACCACGAGCCACTCGACTCGCTGGCCGCTGCGGCCGACCACATCACTGCGACGTGCCTCGCCGACACACCGGTGGGGCTGGTCGGCCTCGAGCTGGAGGCGCACTGCTTCGACGTCGCGGATCCTTTCCGCCGGCCCGGGTGGGACGAGCTGTGTGAGGTGATCAATTCCACGCCCGGGGTTCCGGGGGGGAGCAGGGTCACGGTCGAACCTGGGGGTGCCGTCGAGCTGTCCACCCCGCCCGTGCGGGGCGTCGTCGCGGCGATCGACGCGTTGATGGCCGACCGGGCGGTGCTGCGGACCGTCTTCGCGAAGGCCGGATTCGGACTGGTGCTGCTCGGCACCGACCCGCTGCGACCGCCGCGGCGGGTCAACCCGGGCGACCGCTACCAGGCAATGGAGCAGCATTTCGCGGCCGCGAACACCGGAGCGGCAGGCGCTGCCATGATGACATCGACGGCCTCGGTCCAGGTCAATGTAGATGCAGGCCCGGCCGATTGTTGGGCTGAGCGGGTGCGGCTGACGCATGCCCTCGGCCCCACGATGATCGCGATCGCGGCCAACTCGCCACTGATTGCCGGGTCGTTCTCGGGATGGCGCAGCACGCGCCAGCGGGTGTGGGGCCAACTCGACGACGCCCGCTGCGGACCGATCCTCGGTGCCAGCGGGGCCGACCCGGCCAGCGACTGGGCGCGCTACGCGTTGCGGGCGCCGGTGATGCTAGTGCACGGTCCGGTGGGAGCCGTGCCGGTCACCAGCTCGACCGCGTTTGCGGACTGGGTTGACGGGCAGGTCCGCCTCGCCGGGCGGCGACCCACGACGGCTGACCTCGACTACCACCTCACCACGCTGTTCCCACCGGTGCGCCCTCGACGATGGCTGGAAATTCGTTACCTCGACAGTGTCCCCGACACACTCTGGCCCGCGGTGGTGTTCACGCTTGTCACGCTGCTTGACGACCCGGACGCCGCCGAGGTCGCCGCCGAAGCCACCGAGCCGGTGGCCACCGCCTGGGACGTCGCTGCCCGTGTCGGGCTCGCCGACCGACGGTTACACGCCAGCGCCGCCCGCTGCGTACAGGCCGCCGCGGACCGAGCGCCGGCATCGCTGCAGAACTCGATGCAGCGGCTGATCCGTATCGTCGAGGAGGCCGGCTGCCCGGGAGAGGAATTCGCCGAGCGCGCAATCCGTTGCGGAGTGGCAGGGGCGGTGACCCAACTGGCGAGGGGCGAAGGGTGACGGAGCGAGGCTCGTCCGAGCGACCATTGCGTACTGACGAAGCAAGGCTTGCCCGAGCGAGTATCGACGAACGCGACAGGCTGGTCCGGGAGTTGACCGCCGCGCGCCAGCGGACCCTCGCGTTGGTTGACTTCGACGACGACGAGCTTCGCCGCCGATACCACCCGCTGATGAGCCCGCTGGTGTGGGACCTCGCGCACATCGGCCAGCAGGAGGAGTTGTGGCTGCTGCGCGGTGGCAACCCCGATCGCCCGAGCATGCTGGGCCCCGAGGTCGAATCGCTCTACGACGCGTTCATCCACTCCCGTGCCAGTCGGGTTGATCTGCCGCTCATGTCACCGACCGAAGCGCGGGCGTTCTGCCGCACAGTGCGAAATCGGGCGCTCGAAGCGCTCGACAAGTTGCCGGACCGCGAACACGCGACCTTCCCGTTCGCGCTGATCGTCAGCCACGAGCACCAGCACGACGAAACCATGCTGCAGGCGCTGAACCTGCGCGTCGGCGAGCCGCTGCTGCAGCCGGGCGCGCCGCTTCCCGACGGCCACCCCGGCCTGGCCGGCACGTCGGTGCCGGTGCCGGGCGGGTCGTTCGTGCTCGGCGTCGACGCGGGCCGTGAACCCTACTCGCTGGACAACGAACGCCCGGCGCACGTGGTCGAGGTGCCCTCCTTCCGCATCGGCCGGGTTCCGGTGACCAATGCCGAGTGGCACGTGTTCATCGACGACGGCGGATATCGCGAGCCGCGGTGGTGGTCAGACAGAGGCTGGCAACATCGGCAACAGGCCGGTCTGCAGGCGCCTCAGTTCTGGAACGGCGACGGCACTCGCGCCCGATTCGGCCGGGTGGAGGACATCCCGCCCGACGAGCCTGTCCAGCATGTGACGTATTTCGAAGCCGAGGCCTACGCGGCGTGGGCCGGGGCGCGGCTGCCCACCGAGATCGAGTGGGAGAAGGCGTGCGCATGGGATCCGCGGACGCAGCGGCGGCGCCGGTTCCCGTGGGGAGACGCCGAACCGACGGCCCGGCTCGCCAATCTGGGCGGAGAGGCGCTGAGGCCCGCGCCGGTCGGCGCCTATCCGGAGAGCGCGTCGGCCTATGGCGCGGAGCAGATGCTCGGTGACGTGTGGGAGTGGACATCATCGCCGCTGCGGCCGTGGCCGGGGTTTACGCCGATGATCTACGAGCGCTACTCACAACCGTTCTTCGACGGCGACTACCGGGTGCTGCGCGGCGGCTCGTGGGCGGTAGGGCGCGAGATCCTGCGGCCAAGCTTCCGCAACTGGGATCACCCCATTCGCCGGCAGATCTTTTCGGGTGTGCGGCTGGCCTGGGACCAATACTGATGTGCCGGCACATCGGCTGGCTGGGTGAGCCGCGCTCACTGGCATCGTTGATGTTCGACCCGCCGTATAGCCTTGTGGTGCAATCCTATTCACCTCGTCGGCAGAAGCACGGGCTAATGAACGCCGACGGCTGGGGCGCCGGATTCTTCGATCCCGACGGTGTTCCGCGGCGCTGGCGCAGCGCCGGGCCGCTGTGGAGTGATGCGTCGTTCGCGTCCCTGGCGCCGGTTTTGCGCAGCGGTTGCGTGGTGGCTGCGGTGCGCTCGGCCACTGTTGGCATGCCGGTCGAGGTGTCGGCGTCGGCGCCGTTCACCGACGGCGCATGGCTGCTGTCGCATAACGGGCTCGTCGACCGCGCGGTCCTGCCGACGTCACGGAGGGCTGAAGCGGTGGTGGACAGCGCACTGCTGGCTGCGCTGATCTTCGAGCGCGGCCTCGATGCGCTGGCCGACACCGTCACCGAGGTGGGCACGGCTGATCCCAATGCCCGGCTGAACATCTTGGCCGCCGACGGCGCACGGCTGCTGGCCACCACCTGGGGTGACACGTTGTCGGTGCTGGAGCGCGACGACGGCGTCGTGCTGGCCAGCGAACCGTTCGACGACGACCCCGCATGGAGGGACGTGCCCGACCGTCATCTGATCGAAGTCACCGGCCGCGCAGTTACCTTGACTGCGGTGAAGGGATTGCGATGAGCGTCATGCTGGCCAACCACCTGGAGGCGGACTTCGCCAACCAGGCATTACGCCGCGACGTGTCACACGGCTTGCGTCAGACGCCGAAATCGTTGCCGCCCAAGTGGTTTTACGACGCGGTCGGCAGTGACCTTTTCGATCAGATCACCCGCCTGCCGGAGTATTACCCCACCCGAACCGAGGCGGCCATCCTGACGGCCGCCGCGGCGGGTATCGCCGAAGCTACGCGCGCCGACACGCTCGTCGAACTGGGCAGCGGCACATCGGAGAAGACCAGGATGCTGCTCAACGCGCTGCATGGCCACGGCACGCTGCGGCGGTTCATCCCGTTCGACGTGGACGCCGGCGTGCTGCAGACGGCCGGCGCGGCGATCCTCGCGGAGTATCCGGGTATCGAGGTAGACGCGGTATGCGGCGACTTCGAACAGCACCTACCCGAAATTCCAAGTGGAGGAACGCGGTTGATTGCTTTTCTGGGGTCGACAATCGGCAACCTGACCCCAGGTCCGCGCGCCGAGTTTCTGGCGGCACTTGCCGCCGTGATGCAGCCGGCTGACAGCCTGTTGCTGGGTACCGATTTAGTGAAAGACAGCGGCCGGCTGATCCGTGCCTACGACGACAGCGCCGGGGTTACCGCGGCGTTCAACCGCAACGTGCTCGCCGTGGTGAACCGTGAACTCGACGCCGATTTCGACCTCGACGCCTTCGAGCACGTCGCGCGCTGGAACGCCGAAGAGGACCGAATCGAGATGTGGCTGAGGTCCGCCCGGGCCCAGCGGGTGCGGATCGGGGCTCTCGGTCTCGACGTCGACTTCAGCCCGGCCGAAGAGATGCTGACGGAGGTTTCCTGCAAGTTCCGCCGCGAAACGGTGGCTGCCGAGCTTGCCGCAGCCGGATTGACGCCGACTCAGTGGTGGACCGATCCGGACAGTGATTTCGGGCTGTCGCTCGCGGTGAAATGACTCTGGCTGCACGCTGGCGTGATGCGCGGCCGGCTGTCGACGGGGTGCATCTGGACAGCGCCGCCTGCTCGCGGCAGAGCTTCGCCGCGATTGACGCCGCGGCCGCGCAGGCCCGTCGGGAAGCCGAGGTCGGCGGTTATGTCGCGGCGCACGAGGCCGACTCGACGTTGACGGCTGGACGTGCAGCCGTTGGCACGCTGATCGGGATGACTGCCGACGACGTCGTGTTCACCACCGGTGCATGCCATGCCCTCGACCTGTTGCTCACCGCGTGGCCCGGTGATCGCCGGGTACTGGCCTGTCTGCCAGGCGAATTCGGCCCTAACCTGGCTGTGATCGCGGCCAACGGGTTCGAGGTCAGCCTGTTGGCAGTCGACTCGATGGGACGCGTGCTCTTGGAGGACCTCGCGGGTACATTGGCTGGCGATTTTCCGTCGCTGCTCCATCTGACCGTCGTGCCCAGCCACCGCGGCATTATGCAGCCGCTGCACGACATCGCCGAAATGTGCCACAAGTACGGGGTGCCGTTGGTGGTCGACGCCGCGCAGGGTCTTGGCCATGTCGACTGCGCGGTGGAAGCCGATGCGATCTACGCGACGTCGCGAAAGTGGCTGGCCGGTCCGCGTGGCGTCGGCGTGCTTGCGGTTCGGCCGCAGCGGGCCGAGCTGCTGCGGCCGCGACTTCCGCCGCCCGGCGGGATGTCCGATGTGTCGCCGCTTCGCACCTTCGAGCTAGTTGAGGCGAATGTGGCTGCCCGCGTGGGGTTTTCTGTCGCTGCAGTGCAATACATGGATGAGGGACCGGACCGAATCAGGGCCAGGCTTGCGGAAGTGGGCCGCCTTACGCGGACGGCATTGAGCGACGTTCATGGCTGGCGTGTGGTGGAGCCGCTCGACAGCCCCACCGCCATCACGACATTGGCGCCGATCGACGATGTCGATGTCGAGCAGGTGCGTGCCCAGCTGATCGAGCGGCACTCCATCGTCACCACCGTGGCCGAGCAAGCACGAGCGCCGTTCGAGCTGAGCGCGCCGGTGTTGCGGGTGTCGCCGCATGTGGACGTCACCGGGCAGGATCTGACGACGTTCGCACGGGCGCTGACCGTGACTGGGAGTTAGCCGGGGCAGGCTTTCCAGGTGCCGTCCTCCCGCACGAACGTCATCGGATTGGTGCCGCCGAGTATCTCTCTCGGGACAAGGCCCTTGAAGTACACCGAGGCCTTGTCGCCATCAATGGCTGCGACATCGACAGTGAATTGGGCCTGTCCCTCAGTCGACCTTCTCCAATCGAATTCTTGCCTGCCAAGGTTCGCTTTCGACTTGGCGCAGAGGTAATCGCCGTACGCCCGATAGTCGGATCGATTCCAGGCGTCTTCCATGCCCGCCAACACTGTGCGGATCCCATCTTCATCTGAGGATTTGTGCTCCCGCATGAAGAGCACCGCCGCCGCAGTCGCCGCGACGACAGCTACGGCAATGCCGCCGAAGATGATTAGTCGCCTGCTTGCTAGTGGTGTGTCCTGCAATAAATTGGCCATAGGTTAGATACGATTTCGGCATGAGACAACCCGTGCCTGCGTTGGAGATGTCGGCAGGACAACGTGAGGTGCTTGAGTCGTTGGCGCGCTCGCAGTCGGGTGTGCATCGGGAGGTGGTGCGGGCCAAGGCGCTGCTGATGGCGGCTGACGGTGTGGCCAACACTGCGATCGCCGCGTCGTTGTCGGTGTCGCCGGCGTCGGTGAAGAGTTGGCGTGAGAGGTTCGCCGAGGAGGGGTTGGCGAAGTTGGGTCAGGTTCGCAAGGGTCGTGGCCGCAAACCGTCGATCCCGCAATCCACCATCGATGAGATCGTCGATCTGACACTGAACTACCGCCCGAAGGGTGAAACCCATTGGAGCTGCAGGACGATGGCTGCTGCGACGGGGGTGTCGAAGTCAACGGTGCAGCTGGTGTGGCACGCGCGGGGGCTCAAACCGCATCGGGTCCAGACGTTCAAACTGTCCAACGACCCGCGTTTTGAGGAGAAACTGGTCGATGTCGTCGGGCTGTACATGAACCCGCCCGAGAAGGCGATCGTGTTATGCGCCGACGAGAAATCCTCGGTGCAGGCACTGGACCGCACCCAGGCGTCGCTGCCGATGGTCAAGGGGCGAGGCGAGACGATGACCCACGACTACAAACGGCACGGCACCACCACCCTGTTCGCCGCACTGAACGTGTTGACCGGCACGGTGATCGGGCAATGCATGCCGCGCCACCGGCATCAGGAGTGGTTGAAGTTCCTCAAGACCATCGACCGCGAAGTGCCCAAAGACCTGGCAATCCACCTGATCTGCGACAACTACGCCACCCACGTGTGTCCTGAAAGTGAAGTGATGAGGATGTAGGAGGTCCCCAGCACGAAGCGTGCTGTGCCAGTGATGGAGGTAGGTCCTCCGGGTTCGCCGAGCAGACGGAGAACTCAAACCGCCGCAGTGTCATGCCGGTCAAGAGCCGGGGTGGGAAGCGACTGCGGAAAAGGCCCGCTGCAGCGGGTCAGGTATGCGGCGAGAAGACGAACATGGATGAACCACTGCGGACGCATCGAAACGTAGAACGATGGCGCCGAAACCGGAGGTTGTGGGTATCTCCGGGACAAAGGCCCGCCCGCGGGGCGAGCCCTGAGCCAGGGGGCGGGCTGCGTGCTGCCCTGGTGGCGTCCGGTGTATAGGTGGCGTGAGCTCGTCGCGGGCGCTGGCATGGAACAGGAGAAACTGTCGCCTCGATACCGACGACCGGACGTTATCGGCGCGGTGTGCCGGTTCGGGTCGCGAGAGGGAGGACCCCAAGTGGCCGAAACCGCAAGGGGCAGAGTACCGATGCGAGGCACAGGGGCGGACCGGCTCGTAGTAGCGGTGAAGGCTCGGTAATGGGGCTGGAGCGAAGGGGCCGGGCGGGCCAGATCGACCTGAGGTCACCCCGCGAGGGTAGGAGCTGATGGTTGGATCGAAGTCGAAGGTGAAGTCGTTCGAGATCGACAAGCGCCTCGTTCATGAGGCGTGGATGAAGGTCCAGGCCAACGGCGGAGCGCCGGGCGTGGACGCCGTCAGCATCGACGGGTTCCGGGAGGCGGAGAGGGACAACCTCTACAAGCTGTGGAACCGGATGAGCTCCGGCAGCTACCTGCCGGGCCCGGTGCGGGCGGTGGAGATACCGAAGGATCATGGGGCGGGGATCAGGGTGTTGGGTGTGCCCAATGTGGCCGACCGAATCGCCCAGACAGCGGCTGCGATGCTGCTGGAGGAGAAGCTGGAGCCGATCTTCCACCCGGACAGCTACGGCTACCGTCCCGGGCGGTCGGCCCACGACGCGTTGGCCGTGACTCGACGGCGCTGCTGGAAACAGGACTGGGTGTTGGACCTTGATGTCCGGGCCTTCTTCGACAGCGTCCCGCATGATCTGCTACTCAAGGCGGTCGCTCACCACACCGACGAGCGTTGGGTTCTGCTCTACATCGAGCGGTGGCTCACAGCCCCCATGCGGATGCCGGACGGGACTCTGACAGCGCGGGACAAGGGGACCCCGCAGGGGTCGCCGATCTCCCCGTTGCTGGCCAACGTGTTCATGCACTACGCGTTCGATACCTGGATGGTTCGGGAGTTCCCGGGCTGTCCCTTCGCGCGGTATGCGGATGACATTGTCGCTCACTGCGATTCGGAGGATCAGGCCCGCGCGCTGCGGGACTCGATCGCCACCAGGCTCGGGGCACTCGGCCTCGAGCTGCACCCCGAGAAGACGAAGGTCGTGTTCTGCCAGGACGCGAACCGGCCGGGGGAAGCGGAGCACACCAGCTTCGACTTCCTCGGCTACACCTTCCGGGGGCGCCTGGCCAAAGGCCGGAGAGGCTACTTCGTGAGCTTCGCCCCGGCCATCAGTGTCACGGCGGCCAAGGCGGTCGGCCAGAAGGTCAGGGCATGGCACCTCAATCGTCGCAGTGGGACGGATCTGTCCGGCCTCGCCGAGGAGATCGACCCTCAGGTGCGAGGCTGGATCGGCTATTACGGGGTCTTCTACCGCTCCGAGCTGTACTCCCTCGCAAGGCACATCGACGAGCATCTCGTTCGATGGGCCATGCAGAAATTCAAACGACTGCGCGGGAAAGCTGCCAAGGCTCGGGCCTGGCTGGACGCGGTTCGACAGCACCAGCCCCGGCTCTTCGCCCACTGGCACCTTCTCCCGCCCACCAGAGGCCGGCCTGTGGGAGCCGTATGACGGGCGACTGTCACGTACGGTTCTGCGAGAGCCGGGGGGTGCGATTCCCCCCGGCTACTCACCAAACACCAAGACGTCGGCAAGTGGCTGGACAATCATCCTCGGTTCCACCTGCATTTCACCCCGACATCCTCATCCTGGTTGAACCTGGTGGAACGCTGGTTCCGCGAGCTGACCGACAAAGCATTGCGGCGCGGGGTATTTCATTCCGTTCCCGACCTGATCGCCTCAATCCAGGAATACCTCGACTCACACAACGACGCCCCACGGCCTTACGTGTGGACAGCGACCGCAGAATCCATCCTCGCCAAGGTCGCCCGCGGACGCATCGCCCTCGAAAAAGTCAGCTAAATCCAGGACACACCACTAGTCTGGGACGAGGCCGCGCGATCTTCGTCGGTGCGAGACCCGAAACATCCGGCGGCACCGAGGGATCCGGGTGAGCAACCGTTGGTGGCTCGGTGCCATCCGGCGACGGGTGCACCGGCAGCTGAGGCGCCGTCGACGTAATCGCCTGTCGTGCTTCGTGTGCCAGCGCACGCGCGCTCGCAAACCGCTTGTCTGGATCCTTGGCCAGCCCCTTGGTGACGGCGAAGTCAAGCCCATGCGGCAAGCCGGACCGAAATTCCGAAGGCCGAGGCGGCGACATCCACAAGTGGGCTGAAGCCGATTGTTCGAAGCTGTCGCCCTGATACGGCTTCCGGCCGGTAAGACATTCAAACAGTACGCAGGCGAGCGAATACACATCCGACCGTGGGTCGACCGTGCCGGACTCAATGCGCTCCGGCGCCATGTAGGCCCAGGTATTGGTCAAGCCCGTCTCGCCCACAGAGCGCGCGATCCCGTCGTCGATCAGGTACGCGAAATCGTCACGTGTGACCAGAATGTTCGACGGCTTGACGTCGCGGCACACCAGGCCCTCCTGATGCGCAGCGTCCAATGCCGAGGCGACTTGCTCGATGATTTTCACCGCCCTGTCCGGGTCGAGTGGCCCGTCGGCCAAGATGCTCCGCAGGTCACGACTCCCGTACCACCTCATGTCGACATACGGGCGGCCGTCGATTTCCCCGTAGCGATGAATCCTCACCCGGTGGGGCTCGCCCACAACCGCTGCAGCGCGCACCTCCCGCCTGAACTGTTGCTGGAACATCGCATCGTTGCTGAACTCCTTCGGCAGCACCTTGACCGCCACAACGCGGTCGGTTTCCGTGTCGAATGCCTTCCAAACCTCGCCGATGCCGCCGCGGCCCAGCAACTCCAAAAACCGATATCGCCCGAACGAAGTGCCCTCCACGATGCCTCCGAACAAGATGCCGCCGCAGCGAGTGCTCCGTGAGTTCCCAGCTCACCATAGGCAAAGAAGCACCGGTGGGCGAGCTACTGGTACCCGGTCTTCGCGCCGCCCCTAGCCCCCATGCCCAGGTGTGATCCCGCTCACTTTTGGCTATCCCAGAGCCGACAACCCTGGGAGCCGACATGACAGAGCAGCTGAAATCCGATAAGCGCGACCGCACCCACTGGCTCTACATCCTCGTCATCGTCGGGGTGGTCGCCGGCGTCATCGTCGGATTACTGGCGCCGGGCACGGGGTCGGCTCTCGGGGTGCTCGGGACGTTGTTCGTCAACCTGATCAAGATGATGATCAGCCCGGTCATTTTCTGCACGATCGTGATCGGCATCGGGTCGGTGCGCAAAGCCGCGTCGGTCGGCAAGGTCGGTGGCCTGGCACTCGTCTACTTCCTCGTCATGTCGACTGTCGCCCTGGGCATCGGGCTGCTCGTCGGCAACCTCATCAGCCCCGGAGCCGGGCTCAACCTGCACGGCGATCCGGGTGCGGGCGCCAAGCTGGCCGCGCAGGCCAACGGCGCGGGCGGCACGATGGCGTTCTTCGAGCACATCATTCCGACGTCATTGCTGTCGTCGTTGACCGAAGGCAACGTGCTGCAGACGTTGTTCGTCGCCCTGCTAGTCGGTTTCGCGATCCAGGCCATGGGTTCCGCGGGTGAGCCACTGCTGCGTGGTGTGGCGCTAATCCAGAAGCTGGTCTTCCGCATCCTGGCTGGCATCCTGTGGCTGGCCCCGATCGGCGCGTTCGGCGCAATGGCGAAAGTGGTTGGCGACACCGGGTTCGACGCCGTCGTCCAGCTCGCCGTTCTGATGGGGGCCTTCTACCTGACCTGCGTGATCTTCGTGTTCGGTGTGCTCGGTGTGCTGCTGCGGGTATTCGCGGGCGTATCCGTCTTCAAGCTGGTGCGCTACTTGGCCCGTGAATATCTGCTGATCGTGTCGACCTCGTCGTCGGAGTCGGCGCTGCCGCGGCTGATCGCCAAACTCGAACACGCCGGTGTCCAGCCGACCACGGTCGGCATCGTTGTGCCGACCGGGTACTCGTTCAATCTCGATGGCACCGCGATCTACCTGACGATGGCATCGCTATTCATCGCCGACGCGATGGGCGATCCGCTGTCGTTGCCCGAACAGCTGGGGCTGTTGGCATTCATGATCATCGCGTCCAAGGGCGCCGCGGGAGTCACCGGCGCCGGGCTGGCCACGCTGGCGGCGGGGCTGCAGAGCCATCGTCCGGAACTCCTCGACGGCATCGGCGTGATCGTCGGGATCGACAAGTTCATGTCCGAGGCGCGGGCACTTACCAACTTCTCCGGCAACGCGGTGGCGACCGTCCTGGTGGGGGCGTGGACGAACTCGATGGACCACGACCAGATGGACCGCACCCTCAACGGTGACGACCCCTTCGACGAGCGAAACATGTTGGGCGACAAAGAGACCGAAGATGAGGACCACGCGCGTGCCGAACGCGAACCCGTAGGGACCGGATCAGCCCAGTAGTGCGACTAGCGTCGTCATGCACAAACGTCACAAGGTGACACCCCAGGTGTGCACCGGCTCGTTGCTGTGCATTCGCTGGCAGTAGAGCCGCAGCATCTCGGCGAGTGCCTTCGGGCGGGTCAGCCCGTCTCGTTCCTGCAGCGCGGCGACGGTCTGGACCTGCCAGGCAGCGCCGTTCAGGCCGGTCTTCGCGCGGCCCTCGATCACGCCGAGGTACCGATCGCGGACCGCGGCCGACACCTCCCAGCGGCGCAGCCCCTCGTCCGCAAGCGGCAGCAGCCCCCGCAGCACCAGCTCATCGGATGTGATCGTGCCCATGCCCGGCCAGTACAGCCGTGCCGCCATGCCGTAGCGCGCCGCGTTGGCGAAGTTCTCTTGTGCCGCAGCGAAACTCATCTGTGTCCAGAGCGGGCGGTCGTCCTCAGACAGCGTCCGCAGCGCGCCGTAATAGAACGCGGCGTTGGCCAACATGTCGATGACCGTTGGGCCCGCCGGCAGCACGCGGTTCTCCACTCGAAGGTGCGGGCGGCCGTTAACGACGTCGTACACCGGCCGGTTCCACCGGTAGATGGTGCCGTTGTGCAGCCGCAGCTCCGGCAGCCGCGGCACCCGTCCCGCCGCCAGCTCGGCCACTGGGTCCTCGTCGGAGAGCTGCGGCAACAGCGACGGGAAGTAGCGCACGTTCTCCTCGAACAGGTCGAAGATCGACGTAATCCAACGTTCCCCGAACCACACTCGCGGCCGCACACGCTGCGCCTTGAGTTCGTCGGGCCGGGTGTCGGTGGCCTGCATGAACAACTCGATACGCGTCTCCGCCCACAGCCGGTGGCCGAGAAAGTACGGCGAGTTGGCACCCAGCGCCAGCTGCGGGGCGGCGAGCACTTGAGCCGCGTTCCAATTGTCGGCGAAATCGGCGGGCGACACCTGCAGGTGCAGCTGCATGCTGGTGCAAGCGGATTCCGGCGCGATGGAAGCGGTTTGGAGGCTCAGCCGCTCGGGACCGGAGATGTCGATGACGATGTCTTCGCCTCGTGCGATGAAGATCGAGTCGTTGAGCGCGCGGTAGCGCGCCGACTCGCTCATCCACTCGCCCGCCAGATGCTCGGGCATCAACGTCGGCAGGATCCCGATCATCACGATGTGTGCGCCGTGCTGGGTGGCCTTGGCCTCTGCCGCGTTCAGGCTTGCGCGCACCTCGTCTTCGAGCTCGAGTGCGGACTCACCGGGCAGCGGTCGAGGCGGGACGTTGAACTCGATGTTGTACGCGCCCAGTTCTGTCTGGAATGACGGGTCGGCGATTGCGGCGAGAACCTCACGGTTGGCCATCGCCGGCTGGTAGTGCGCGTCGACAAGGTTGCACTCGATCTCCATGCCGGTGAGCGGCCGTTCGAAGTCGAAGCTGGACTGCGCGAGCATCGTCTCGAAGACCTCCAGCGACAGCTGCACCTTGCGCCGATAGTCCCGGCGCTGGGCGCCGCTGAACGTGGTGGCCTGGACTTCCTCGCCCACATCGCCGATGCAACGCGACCATGCGTGCCGTGTCAACGACCTGCTGCAGGATCGTGGCGCCAGTCACGCCCGGCTGGCGATAAGCACCTGCGGGCCCAATGTTTCCTTCCGTAGCTCCACGGTGATCTGCGGGCCCGCGTGCGCGGCGATCGCTCGCAGCGCCGACGAGCTGTACGCGCGCAGCGAGCTGATGAACCCGTCGTGGGCGAACGGGATGACCAGAAATGGCAGGAACGACGCCAATTTCGCAATGTGCAGCAGCGACGGCGGCCGCGGCATGTCGATGACCAGAAGCTTGTCGGCCACCCGGGTGCCTTCGGCGATCACCTGGGCAGCCTGCGCGGGCGACAGGTGGTGGAACGTCAACGCCATCACCGCCAGGTCGAAGTACTTGTCCGGAGCATCGATTTCGGTGGCGTCGGCCACCTGGACCGTTGCGCGAGGATGACTGCCGAGTTCACTGGCCGCGATGTCGAGCACCGACGTCGCGTCGATGTCGGTGACGGTGACGCGCGCGGTGGGATGCTGCTCGAGGAGCTTGCGCGACAGCCCGCCGTGGCCCGCGCCCAGCTCGAGGATCTTCGGGTCGGGCACGTCGGCGATTTCCTCGAGCGCCAGATAGGCGAACCGCTCGTGGTGCTTGAACACGTCGCCCGCCCACTCCAGTGTGCGCACCACACTGCGCTTGATCCGCTCGTCGATGTCGTCGCGGTCGAGGTACTTGGCGCAGCGGGTCTGCAGCCTGCGGTCCAGCCATGACGCGTCGGGCCCGCCCCGCGGCATGGCGTCGATGTCGTCGACCGACATCCCAACGTTTCCCATCGTTGTCATGATTGACCTTTGCACGCGTTGGGTTCGACCCGCCAGACGACAGGAGCATCTGAGTTGGCCGACTTCGTCGCCGCTATCGACCAGGGCACCACCAGCACCCGGTGCATGATCTTCGATCAATCCGGTTCGGAGGTCGGGCGCCATCAGCTCGAACACGAGCAGATCCTGCCGAAGGCCGGCTGGGTCGAGCACAATCCCGTCGAGATCTGGGAGCGCACGACATCCGTGCTGGCCTCCGCGCTGAACAAGACGAACCTCAGTGACGCCGACCTCGCCGCGCTCGGCATCACGAACCAGCGTGAGACGACCGTGGTGTGGAATCGTCGGACCGGGCGCCCCTACTACAACGCGATTGTCTGGCAGGACACCCGCACCGACAAGATCGCGTCGGCGCTGGACCGCGACGGTCGCGGCGACGTGATCCGGCGCAAGGCTGGTCTGCCGCCCGCGACGTACTTCTCCGGCGGCAAGCTGCAATGGATTCTCGAGAACGTCGACGGCGTGCGGGATGCGGCGGAGAGCGGTGACGCGGTGTTCGGCACCACCGACAGCTGGGTGGTATGGAACCTGACCGGCGGCGCGCGGTGCGGCGTGCACGTCACCGACGTCACCAACGCCAGCCGCACGATGCTGATGAACCTGGAAACGCTGGACTGGGACGACGAACTGCTGTCGTTCTTTTCGATCCCGCGAGCGATGCTGCCCGAGATCAGGCCGTCGTCGTCGCCGGAACCGTACGGGACGACACATCCGTCGGGGCCGCTGAACAACGAAGTGCCGCTCACCGGAATCCTCGGTGATCAGCAGGCCGCGATGGTCGGCCAGGTGTGCTTCGACGAGGGCGCCGCCAAGAACACCTATGGCACCGGCAACTTCCTGCTGCTCAATACCGGCGAGAACATCGTGCACTCGGAAAACGGGCTAATCACCACGGTGTGCTACCAGGTCGGGGACGCCAAACCGGTGTACGCGCTGGAAGGTTCGATCGCGGTCACCGGGTCGGCCGTGCAGTGGCTGCGCGACCAACTCGGCATCATCAGCGGCGCAGCGCAGAGCGAGGTGTTGGCCCGTCAGGTCGACGACAACGGCGGCGTGTATTTCGTCCCGGCGTTCTCGGGACTGTTCGCGCCGTACTGGCGTTCTGATGCGCGCGGCGCGATCGTCGGGCTGTCGCGGTACAACTCCAACGCGCATCTGGCGCGCGCCACGCTGGAGGCGATCTGCTACCAGAGCCGCGACGTGGCCGACGCGATGGAAGCCGACTCGGGCGTGCATCTTGACGAGCTGAAAGTCGACGGCGGCATCACCGCCAACGACCTGTGCATGCAGATCCAGGCTGACGTTCTCGGCGTCGACGTGGTCCGGCCGGTGGTCGCCGAGACCACCGCACTGGGTGCCGCATACGCGGCAGGAATTGGAGTGGGCTTCTGGTCGGATCCGGCTGAGCTGCGGGCGAATTGGCAGGAGGACAAGCGCTGGTCGCCGAATTGGAGCGAAGACCAACGGGAGTTCGCCTACGCCGGGTGGCGAAAGGCCGTCGAGCGCACACTGGACTGGGTCGAGGTCTAGCGATTTCGGCGCGCTTACGTACGCTCAGCGTCGTTTAGCGCGCCGAAATCGCTGGGGTTCAGCTGGATTTCAGTTACGGCCATGTTCTCTTCGAGGTGTCGCACCGATGACGTGCCCGGTATCAATAGGACATTCGGGGAAACGGCCAGCGTCCAGGCGAGTGCGATCTGAGCCGGTGTGTGATCCATCTGCCGTGCGATGCGCTGCACCACCGGGTTACCGAGCACGGGATTGTCGACGGCGAAGCCGGAACCCAACGGGAAAAACGGCACGAATGCGATGCCGCGCTCGGCGCATACGTCGAGGACCGGCTGTGACACGCGATCCACCAGATTGAACGCGTTCTGCACGCACGCTATCTCGGTGCGCTTCAACGCGATCTGTAGATGTTCGACGGTGATGTTGCTCAGGCCGATGCCTGCGATCAGACCCTCGTCGCGGGCCTGGATCATCGCGGTCAGCTGTCGGTCGAACAGCTCCGGGTTCACCCGGGCAGGTTGATTAGGGTCGGCACCGGCGTCCATCACACGCAGATTGACCGCGGCCAGTCGATCGACGTGGAGGGTCCTCAGGTTGTCCTCGATGTCCTGACGAAGCTCGTCGGGTTCGTGGGCGGGTATCCAGCCGCCCGTGCCGTCGCGACGACCGCCGACCTTGCTGACCAAGGCCAGGTTTGGCGGGTAGGGATAAACAGCCTCACGGATCAGCTCGTTGGACACGTCGGGCCCGTAGAACTGCGCGGTGTCGATGTGGTCGACGCCAAGGTCGACGGCTCGCCGTAGCACGGCGATCGCCTCGTCATGGTCGCGGGGAGGCCCGAACACCCCAGGCCCGGGAAGTTGCATCGCACCGAAACCTACGCGGCCGACGGTGAATTCGCCGAGGCTGAAGCGCTGCACGACAGGAAGAACCCATGCCGTGCAGCGCCTTATTCCGCGGCTAGTCGGCTTCTCCCAATACGCCGTAGATGTCGCGGCGCGTGTTGTCGACGATGTCGACGATGCGCTTCTGCTGGTCCGGGGTGGCGGCTTGGGCGCCCTGGAACACTGCGGCGGCGAGCTGGCCGAACGCGGTTCGCAGGTTGACCAGGCTCGGGTCGGCGCCCTCGGCGATCTCTTCCCAGGGCGGAGTCTGGGTCGCGCCGGCGGCTTCCCGGCCTTCGTTGGTGAGCTCGAAAAGCCGCTTGCTGCTGCCTGTTTCAGTCGCCACGATCAGGCCTTCGTCGACGAGCATGTGCAGCGTCGGGTAGACCGAGCCTGGGCTGGGCCACCACAGGCCATTGCTGCGGTCACCGATCTCCTGGATCATTTCGTAGCCGTGCATCGGCCGCTCGGACAGTAGCGCCAAGATCGCGGCGCGGACGTCACCACGACGACCGCGCCCGCGGCCCCGGTGGCCGCCACGTCCACCGCGGGGCCGCCGCCGCGGGGGCCGCCCTGGCCGAAGCCGGGGCCGAAGCCAAATCCGCCCGGCCCACCCGGGCCGAAGCCGAATTCGAAACCGCCCACGCGGGCAGCGGCTCGCATTTCGCGGCCGGCGTCGCGCCGGGCCTGATGCATGGCGCGGCGGCCATGGGCTTCGAATGGTCCGAAGCCGAACCCGTCTGGTCTCGGGCCGTCGTGGGGCCCGTCGAATGGTTGACTCATATTGGGTCTCGTTTCTTGTCTCATGTGAGATGCCGAGTGCATCTCGATAGGTCAACGATATATCGGAAACTATCGCGATGCAACGTTCAGCGCTTGTCGAGTTCGTTGAGCACCCAATTCGCCCACTCCGACTCCATCCGGGTCAGCCGCAGCCCGTTCTCCAGCGCGGCTCGGGCGAAAAACGACTCGTCACTGCCCGACCAGTCGTGGGAATCTCGGATCTGCTCGTACCGCCGGTGCTCACGGTCGGCATGGCTGCGCACGGCCGTCAAGTAGTTCCGCGCCTGCTCGCGCGGCAGCTCGTCGAGCAGGAATACCCGCAGGAGCTGCGCACTGCGGAACGCCGGATCGGCCTGCGGCGACGTCAACCAGCGGTGCAATTCCGCGCGCCCGGCGTCCGTGATCGCATACTCCTTGCGGCCGCGTGGGCCGACCTCTGACACTTTGATCAAGCCGACGTCGGCGAGCTTGTTCAGCTCGCCGTACAGCTGGCTCTGGGTCGCGGGCCACACGTTGGCCATCGACGCCTCGAACACCTTGAGCAGGTCGTAGCCGCTGGCGGGGCCGCGGGAGAGGAGGCCGAGGGCGGCATGTCGCAGGCTCACCCGAGCATCTTAACTTCCGAGATTGACATGTCACTATAGGAATGTCATAGTCTACCTGTCACTTATGCAATGTGATGCAAAGGAGCGAATCGATGACCGAGACCGCAGACACCATCATCCCGTTCTTCACCGGAAACTATGCGCCGGTCGCTGATGAGCTGACCGCGTTCGACCTGCCCGCGCAAGGGTCGATCCCGCCCGAGCTCAACGGCTGGTACCTGCGTAACGGCCCGAACCCGCGCGAGGCCACCGGTCATTGGTTCACCGGCGATGGCATGGTGCACGGCGTGCGGCTGGAAAACGGACGAGCCGCCTGGTATCGCAACCGCTGGGTGCGGACCGAGAGCTTCGAGCATCCGTTCCCGCTCTACAACGCGGATGGCACCCGCAACCTGCACGCGAGCGTCGCCAACACGCACGTGATCCGGCACGCCGGCAAGACCCTCGCGTTGGTGGAATCCTCGCTGCCATACCGGATCACAAATGAGCTGGAGACGCTGGGCGCCTACGACTTCGACGGCAAGCTCGCCGATTCGATGACAGCACACCCGAAGATCTGCCCGACCACCGGTGAGTTGCATTTCTTCGGCTACGGCAGCATCTTCACGCCGCACGTGACCTATCACCGCGCGGACGCCTCCGGCGAGCTGACTGTCAACCGCGGCGTCGAGGTCCCCGCGTTGACGATGATGCACGACTTCGCGCTCACCGCCGAGCATGTGATCTTCATGGACCTGCCGATCGTGTTCAACCTCGACATCGCGCTGCGCGGCAAGCGCGATATGCCCTACCGCTGGGATGACGACTACGGCGCACGCCTCGGTGTGATGCGCCGCGACGACCCCTTCGGCGCGATTCGCTGGTTCGAGATCAACCCGTGCTACGTCTTCCATGTCGCCAACGCCTTTGACGATGACAATTGTGTTGTGCTGCAAGCAGTTCGATACCCGGAGTTGTGGCGACACAACGGCGGCTTCGAGGTCGACGGTGTGCTGTGGCGCTGGAGGATCGATCTCGGCACCGGGACCGTCGAGGAGAGCCAACTCGACGACCGAAGCGTGGAATTCCCCCGGATCGACGACCGGCTGGCCGGGCTGCCCGCCCGCTACAGCATAACGGTGGGCGACGGCAATCTGATTCAATATGACTTGGAAACCGGTGCGGCACAGGAACATCGGTTTGACGGAGAGCCGGGCGAAGCCGTGTTCGTGCCATCGACATCAAGCACCGACGAGCGCGCCGGCTGGTATCTGGCGTATGTGTATGACCCGGTTCGCGAGGGCAGCGACCTGGTTATCCTCGACGCCTCCGACATTAGCGGCGAACCCGTTGCACGCGTGCGGCTTCCGCAGCGTGTGCCGCACGGCTTCCATGGCAACTGGATCACCGACTGACCGTGTCTGGCGCGTCGACGCAGTGGCGTCAGTGTCGCGGCGCCAGGCACGCCCTTAGCTTGGCGGTGTGAATCCGCCCCCGTCGGGTTGCCTAATCGGCGGCGGCGGCGCGGCGGGCGGCTGCGGCGGAACTGCCGGTGCATTCCCGGGTGTTGTGGCCGGCGGCGACGGACGCAACCGCGTCAGCTCACGCCGATGCCGCTCGGCCAACACCGCAGCCAGCACGTACTGCGGCGGCACACCCGGCGGTGGTGGCGGGGAAACCTGCGTTGCCACCTCGGCCGCGATCCGGTCTGCCATCTGGCCACGCATCTGTGGATTCAATTGCGCTGCGCGCGAAAGGAATTGGCGGGCAAGCTGAGCGGTCTCGGGCCTGAGCCCAGACAGCTGAAGCGACGACGCCCACCATGCGAGTGCCGGCGGCATCGCCGGTGGTGGTTCCAACTTGGGCCCGCGTTCGCTGATCACCACCGTGCCCGCGAACACGTCGCCGATGCGTTTGCCCTTCGACGACAGCAAGCTGCAGATCACCGCCGGTCCGCCGGCCAACATCCAGATCTCCACCACCGCGGCCAGAGCACGAAACAGCGCCTGCCGGAACCGCTCGGGACCGCCGTCATCGGATACCACCCGCAGGCCCATCGCCATCTTCCCGAGCGACCGGCCACGGGTCGCGGTCTCGAAGATCGCCGGGTAGCCCACCAGCGAAAGCACGGCGAAGATGATCAAAAACGCGCCGACCAGCGCGTCGTCGAACTGGCGGATCGCTGCGGCGGACAGCACCGTGCCGACGATGTAGGCGATGGAGATCACCAAGACGTCGATAACCGCGCCGACCGCGCGCACCGGTAACTGGGCGATCTGCACCTCGACGATGACGGCATCGCCAGTCACCACACCGGCCGACCCGAGGTCGCTCCGCTCCTGCCCGCCATCGCGCATAACGCCGAAGGCTACCGCCAGACGGACCGGGTCATAGACTCGCCGGCGTGGACGTCGATGCATTCGTGCTGGCACACCGGCCCACATGGGACCGGCTGGACCGCCTGATCAAGCGTCGGCGTCATCTGTCCGGGGCCGAGATCGACGAACTGGTCGAGCTGTACCAGAGGGTGTCGACGCACTTGTCGATGGTGCGTTCTGCATCAGCGGACTCCGTTCTGGTCGGCCGGTTGTCCAGCCTGGTGGCGCGGGCGCGGTCTGCGGTGACCGGCGCGCACGCGCCGCTGTGGAGTGAGTTCGTCCGGTTCTGGACGGTGAGCTTCCCGGTGGTGGCGTACCGTGCCTGGCGATGGTGGCTCGGCACGGCGGTGGCGTTCTTCGTCGTCGCCGCAGTGATCGGGGTCTGGGTGGCCGGCAACCCGGAAGTTCAGGCTGCCGCGGGGACTCCTGCCGAGATCGACCAGCTAATCAACCACGATTTCGCCTCCTACTACAGCGAACACCCGGCGAGTTCGTTCGCACTGAAGGTGTGGGTCAACAACTCCTGGGTCGCGGCGCAATGCATTGCGTTCGCGATCGTCTTGGGCATACCGATTCCATCTGCGCTGTTCCAGAACGCCGCCAATCTCGGCGTCATCGCGGGGCTGATGTTCAACGCGGGCAAGGGCGGCATCTTGCTGGGCCTGTTGATCCCGCACGGATTGCTCGAGTTGACGGCGGTGTTCCTGGCTGCGGCAGTCGGCATGCGGCTGGGCTGGTCGGTGATCTCGCCCGGCAACCGGCCGCGCACCCACGTGCTTGCCGAGCAGGGCCGCGCGGTCGTTTCGGTCGCGGTGGGGCTGGCAGTGGTGCTGCTCGTGTCGGGCCTGATCGAGGCGATGGTTACGCCGTCGCCGCTGCCGACGTTCGTGCGGATCCTCATCGGCGTGCTCGCCGAGGCGGCATTTCTAGGCTATGTCGTCCATTTCGGCCGGAAGGCTGTCGCGGCGGGTGAATCTGGCGACCTGGCCGACGCCCCGGACGTCGACCTGGTGCGCTAATCACCTACCCCGCGAGCAGACGCGAAATCGCACGTTCGGCCGCCGAAAGCTGCGATTCTGTGTCTGCTCGGCGCAGACGTCACAGCTTGCCCGCCGCTTTCATCGCAAGGTAACGGTCGGCCAGGGCCGGCGCCAGGTCCTCCGGCGGTTCGTCGACCACATCGACGCCGCTGCGGCGCAGCCGTGACGCGATTGCCCGTCGGTCGTTGCGCGACCTTTCGGCCGCGGCGGCGTCGTAGACCTGCGCGGCATCGGAGCGCCCGGCCGCCAAAACCTCGACACGCGGGTCGGCGACGGCGGCGACGATCACCTGATGCTTGGCCGATAGTTGTGGCAGCACCGGCATCAGTCCCTCGTCGAGCGCGGATGCGTTGAGGTCAGTCAGCAGCACCACCAGCGCGCGGCGGCGGGTGCGGCGCTGAATCGCGGCGACCATCGCGGTGGCATCGGACTCGATCAGCGCCGGCTGCAACGGCGCCATCGCATCGACCACTTGTGCCAGCACCTCGGTCCTCGACGCGTTCTGCACCCCCGCCCGCAACACCCGATCGTGGGCGATGAAGTCGACATGATCGCCGGCCTTCGAGGCCAACGCCGCCAGGAGCAGCGCGGCGTCCATCGACCAGTCCAGCCGAGGCCATCCCCGCGGATCGCCTGCGGTGGGGTCCACGCCGACACGGCCCGCCGAGGTGCGCCCGGTGTCGAGCACCAGCACCACCCGCCTGTCGCGCTCGGGCCGCCACGTCCGCACTACCACGTCGGCCCGACGGGCGGTGGCCCGCCAGTCGATCGACCGGACGTCGTCACCGATCACGTACTCGCGCAGCGAGTCGAACTCGGTGCCTTGCCCGCGGATCAATACCGGAAGCAGCCCGTCGATTTCACGCAACTTCGCCAGCCGTGACGGCAGATGCTTGCGGGACAGGAACGGCGGCAGAATCCGCACGTGCCACGGCACGCGCGACGAGCTTTGCCGCCCCGCCATCCCGAGCGGGCCGATGGAGCGTGCGGTCACCACCGCGGCATGCTGGTCGCCGCGGCGTATCGGTCGCAGTCGGGTTACCAGCGAATCTTGTTGTCCCGGTGGGATGTCGACGGCGTGCGCCCGCGGCTCGGACCTCGCGCTGGGCGCCCAGGCGTCGCGGAGCTGACCCCTGAACCGCCGCCGGCCGCCATTCGCCACCACCAGCACTGCGTCAACGGACTGCCCGAGCCGTGCGGTCGCGTCCCCCTCGCGACGGAACTGCAAGGAGCGAGTACATGCAGCCAACGCGACGTCAATCGCGATCAATCCAAACACCAACAACACTGCCAACCAGAAAAGCGTTGCGGGCCAAGGAGACAACCCCACCGGCAGGACGCACAGCAGTGCCAACAACGCGGCGCGGCCGGTGACGACCACTAGCGGGGGACCGGGACCGAGGACAAGATGCCGTCCAGAACACCATCCGGATTGGCGCCCTCCAGCTCGGCTTCCGGGCGCAATCCGATGCGATGGCGCAGCACTGGCCGGGCCATTGCCTTCACGTCGTCAGGGGTCACGTAGTTGCGGCCCGACAACCACGCCCACGACCGGGCGGTGGCCAGTAGTGCAGTCGCGCCGCGTGGGGAGACTCCGAGCTGCAACGATGGGGATTGTCGAGTGGCGCGCACGATGTCGACGACGTAGCCGAGCACCTCGTCGGCTATCAGTACCTCGCGCACGGCCTGCCGGCCCGCCTTCAGGTCGGCTGCACTCGCGACGGGTTGCACCGCCGACAAGTCGCGCGGGTCGAAACCGCGGGCATGCCGGTCGAGAATCTGAATTTCCTGCTCGCGCGGCGGCACCGGTACGTTGAGCTTGAGCAGGAAGCGGTCGAGCTGCGCCTCGGGCAGTTGATAGGTGCCCTCGTACTCGATCGGGTTCTGGGTGGCGGCCACGATGAACGGGTCTGGCAATGGCCGTGCCTCGCCCTCGACGCTGACCTGACGTTCCTCCATGGCCTCCAGCAGCGCGGCCTGGGTTTTGGGCGGCGTTCGGTTGATCTCGTCGGCGAGCAGCAGGTTCGTGAAAACGGGGCCACGGCGAAACTCGAACACCGCGGTGCGGGCGTCGTAGACCAGTGAGCCGGTGACGTCGCCGGGCATCAAGTCTGGCGTGAACTGCACACGTTTGAAATCCAGCTCCAGCGCCGCGGCCAGCGCGCGGACCAGCAGCGTTTTGGCGACGCCGGGCACGCCCTCGAGCAGCACGTGGCCGCGGCACAGCAGTGCGATCACCAATCCGCTGATGACGGAGTCCTGGCCGACGACTGCCTTGGCGATCTCGGCCCGCAGCGCCATCAACTTGGCGCGGGCGTCCTGTGAGATTGGAGCTGCCTGCTGTGTCACGAGCGCGCGACCTGCCTTTCGATGTCGTCGAGTTCGCGGGCGAGGGTCACCAAGCCGTCGTCGGTCGACGGAAAAGGACCGAAGAGAATGTGGTGCAACACTTCTGGTGGCTTGTCGCAGCGCCCGGCTATCGCGGCGACCACCGCTGGCGCAGAAGCGTTGACGCCCAACCCCAGTCGGGGCAGCACGCGCTGCAGCGCCGCGGTGCGCAGCGCGCCGGCGGCCCGGTCGCGGGCGCGACGCGACCGGTACAAGCGGCCGCGGCCCTCGACGGTCTCCGATGCCCGTACGATCACTGGCAGCTTCTCGGCCACCAGCGGTCCCATCCGTCGGCCCCGCCACAACGCGGCGAGCAACACCACAAACCAAAGCTGCCACACAATCCAGCGGGCGTTGTCGGGAATCAGGTGTTTGATGTCTGAGCTGTGGGTCTTCTCGCCCTCAATGCGTTCGGCGACGTACCAGATGAGCCGAGGGCGCGCGCCGGCGAGGTTCATCGCGAGCGCTGCGTTACCTTGTTTGGGCAGATCGGAATTCATCATGAAGTCGGCGCTGCCGACCACAGTCACGGTTCGGCCGCCGTCGCGATACCGCACCACCGCGCCGTCATAGCACTTGGTCGCCTCGACGTCGCCGACGGTCTCGTAGGTATCACTGACTCCGAACTGCACGTCGCCGGCCTTGGTCGCCTCCGGCAGATCGCAATCGGGCTCGCCGCCCATGGTCGCGCCACTGCCGATACGGACCCCCGGCGCCAACGTTTTCCGAATGTTCGACACGGGTTCCACCAGCAGCCGATCACTTGGCACCCTCGCCAGGCGCGCGATCACGTCGTCGTCGACCAGGCGATAGGTCTCGGCGACGAACAGCAGCGAGTCCGGCCGCGCGGCACGTTCGACGTCATCGATGTTCTTCGCGACGACCACGTCCACGCCGTTGTCGCGTAGCAGGGTGACCAGCGCGTGGGCGCCGTCGGGACTGGTGGATTCGGCGTCCATCCGGCCACCGGGCCGTGGTGCAGTCAGATAGGCGCTCACCACGGCGACCACGATTACCGTGACGAGCGCCAACAGCACCCACCGCCACGTGCGCCAGTGCGCAGACACCTTGGGCCTAAGGCTCTCAGACGGCACGAGAGTGGTCACTGTAGCGGCGTCCATGATTCGGTCTCCCCGGGCGATGGGGCATCACGCGACGGCGCAAACCGTCGGGACCGGATCTGCTCGTCCAGCGTCTCGATGTTCCGGTAGGCAAGCTCGGTGCCAGGCTGCTCACCGTACATCACTTCGTTGAAAGACGCTGCTGCACTGGATAATTCGGGGCTAAGGTTCGGCAATAACTCGGCCGCGTCGCGGGCCAGCTCATTGGCGGTGCGCCCGGGCACCGGATTGAGCACTCCGTTCTCCTCGAGCTGACGTGCGATTGCGCGAAGCCGATGCCGAATTGCTGATGCCCAATTTCCCTCCGCGGCAAAGCGTTCTGCGGTAGCTCGATGTTCGGCGGCGCTCAGCTCGGCCGTGTCGAACAGGCGGAAATCGCCCTTGCGGTTGGTTCGCATGGTTCGACGCGCGATGCGGACCGCGACGATGATGGCCACCAGAAGAAACGTGAGCAGCACCGCGATGGTGAACCATCCGCCGGGAACCTCAGAGCCCTTCAAGACCATCCGATAGATGAAATCGTTGATCCACTCGCTGAGTCGCTCGGAGAAATTCTGTTTCGGATAAATCGGCTTGGACAGTTCACGCTGCGCCGCGTCGTGTGCCGCGTCGCGGTCGATGAGTACGGTGGGCATCGTCAGGGATGCCGAATCAGCCAAAGGTCGTCGATGGCGCCCACGGACTCTGCTGTCCCGGCGACTGCGCCGGTGTGCAGCACGAGATCAAATGCCTCCGCGCGGATGCGACGATCCATGTACAGCAATACCACGATGCCTGCGGTGAACGGTGCGGTGATGATCTGCCCGATCGCCCCGCCGACGGCCACCAGCACCGCGGCGGCCAGCGCTGCGCCCACCGAGTCGGCCCCGACTCCGAGCAACTCACCGGGCAGGCTGAATGGCATCGACACCGCAAACGACACCACGGTAGCTACCAGCATTGCGAGGACTCGGATGCCGAGGACGCGCCAGAAGGAACCGCGCACCAGCGCGAACGACCGACCGACTGCGGCGAACACGGGCAACCGCTCCAGCACGATCAGCACCGGTGCAAAGCTCAGCATTGTCCACAAGTAGACGAGGGCCGCAGCGCCGCCGAACACGATGACGATCATGCCAAGAACGCCCAAGGCGGCGTTCACGTGAAACGCGACCGCGATGACGACAACTGCCCCGAAGATCAGCAGCCCAATGCCCAGTCCCTCGAGCAGTACTAGTCCTAGCAGTGCCAACAGTCGGCCGCGCATCCGGTCCCACGCTTCTTTGACCGTGATGTGCGCACCAAACACCGCCCGGCCGACCACTACGGTCAGCATGCCGCTCAGCACCACGCCCGACAGCGCGCTGATCAGGCCCGCGGCCATCGTCGGCAAGAACATGCCGACCGCGTCCGAGGTGGATTGGGTCTCCATTTGCCAGGGACCGGCCTGCCCAAAGAAAGTCAGAGGCGCCAGTGCCGTCAGCATCACGACGATGATCTGGGAGACGATGACTACTGCCGTGGTGAGCCCGAGGGTGGCCTTGGGGTTGACCCGGATATACGCAAAGGCCGCGTTCAAGATGTCACTGAGGCCCAGCGGCCTCAGTGGGATGATGCCCGGTTTCAGTGCTGGCGGCGGTCCGGCCGGCGGATATCCCGGGTACGGCGGATATCCCGGGTACGGCGGATATCCCGGGTACGGCGGATATCCCGGTGCAGGCCCGTATCCCGGCGTAGGCCCGTATCCCGGCGTGGGCCCGTATCCGGGCCATGCCTGCGGGTAGCCGGGGGCGGCATATCCCGGGTATCCCGCGGGAGCCGGCGGTGGTGTCGAAGCGGGCCGAACACCGCCGTCGTCAGTGGTCATGCCGACCATCCTGACCACCGGCATCGCAATCCGCAACGAGTCCTCTGGCGTAGCGTCTGCCCGTATGGCGGAATTGCAAGCTCGGCTCCAGGCGGATCTGACGGCGTCGATGAAGGCCCAGGATCGGCTCCGCACCGCGACACTTCGGATGGTGCTCTCCGCGATCCGCAATGAGGAGGTGTCCGGAAAGGAATCCCGGGAGCTGACCGACGACGAGGTGCTCAAGGTACTGGCCAAGGAGTCGAGGAAGCGCGGGGAAGCGGCCGAGATCTACACCCAGAACGGCCGCGGCGAGCTCGCCGCCACCGAACACGCCGAAGCGCGAGTCATCGACGAATATCTGCCGACTCCGCTCACCGAGGCGGAGGTGGCCGACGTCGCCGATACCGCGATTGCCCAGGTCGCCGAGGAGATCGGCGAGCGGCCGACGGTAAAGCAGATGGGCCAGGTGATGAAGGCGGCGACGGTGATCGCGGCGGGCAAGGCCGACGGAGCGCGCCTGGCCGCGGCCGTCAAAGACCGCCTGTAGCCGTTTCGCGGGGCACCGCGGGCGGGTTCACCCATGACTCGCTTTGGCTACACCCTGATGACGGAACAGCGTGGCCCCAAAGAGCTTGTGCGCTATGCAGTTTCGGCTGAGAATGCGGGTTTCGACTTCGAAGTGTCCAGCGACCACTACTTCCCGTGGTTGAATTCGCAGGGTCATGCGCCGTACGCGTGGACACTGCTTGGGGCCGTGGCGCATGCCACCCAGCGCGTCGAACTGGCGACATACGTGACATGCCCCGACGATGCGCTACCGCCCCGCCGTCGTCGCACAGAAGGCCGCCACTCTGCAAATCCTCGCCGACGGCCGGTTCACGCTGGGCCTCGGCACCGGCGAGAACCTCAACGAGCACGTCGTTGGCCGGGGCTGGCCGGCAGTCGACCCGCCGACCAGGAGATGTTGAAGGAAGCGGTGCAGATCATCCGCGAGTTGTTCGGCGGCGAACTGGTCAGCTGGAAAGGTGAGTACTACGAGGTCGACTCCGCGCGGCTGTGGGACGTGCCGGACACTCCGGTGCCCATCGGCATCGCGGTGTCGGGGGAAAAGTCGGTCCACACGTTCGCGCCGCTCGGTGACCACTTGATCGCGGTGGAGCCGCAGAAGCAACTGGTCCTGGCGTGGCACGACGCGCGGAAGGCGAGAGGGCTGCCGGGTGGTGACGGCCGGGTGATCGGCCAGATCCCGGTGTCGTGGGACCCCGACCGGGACGCCGCCGTGAAGCGCGCGCACGACCAGTTCCGCTGGTTCGGCGGTGGGTGGAATGTCAACGCCGATCTGCCGACCACCGCAGGGTTCGCAGCCGCGAGCCAGTTTGTGCGCGCGGAGGACGTGGCGGAGAGCATCCCATGCGGACCGGATCTCGACGGGATCGTCGATGCCGTCAGCGAATACTGGAAGGCCGGCTTCACCGACATCGCATTGGTGCAGATCGGTGACGAGGCCCAGGACCCTTTCCTCGCCGAGGCGGCCGAACCCCTGCTGGCCTCGCTGCGCGAGGCCGCACCGAAGTAACGCAGCCGAAGTGTGACGCTCGCCTGACGTCGGTTTGAGGCCGCATTTTCGAGGGCATTAATTATCCGATCGATCCACGACACCGTCGTCGAAGGGCCAGCATGACTGTGTTTCTCCAATCGTTGGATGCGAGCATCCGGTGACGATCACCTACCCGGACCCGTGCGAGACCATCGTCACAGATGTCGGTGTCTATGCCCCGCAACAGGATTCGCGCCTGCTGCTGGACACATTGCGGCAGACCACGCTTGCCCAGGGGCGGCGCGTGCTTGACTTCTGCACCGGCAGCGGCGTGCTCGCGGTGACCGCAGCGCAGTTAGGCGCAGCCGAGGTGACCGCCTTCGACATCTGCCCACGCGCCGTACAGTGTTCGCTCGAAAATGCTAGTTCGGCAGGAGTCGACATCGACGCCCGCGTCGGATCATTGACAGATGCATTGGGCTGCAAGCCTTTCGACGTAGTAGCGACCAACCCTCCGTATGTTCCCGTCAGCCCCGATGCCGAGTCGATTCCTACGGTCATCGGCCCGTCCTGGGCGTGGGATGCCGGCGTTGACGGCCGGCTGGTGCTCGATCCGTTGTGCGCCGCCGCGCCTAAGCTTCTGGCCGACGGCGGCGCGATGCTGCTCGTGCAGTCGGAGTTCGCTGGGGTCGAGCAATCCTTAGCGGCACTGCGATCCGGCGGTTTGAGTGTCGAAATCGTTATGTGGCAATGGGTTCCGTTCGGTCCGGTGCTGTCCGCGCGCGCACTGTGGTTGGAGCACATCGGCCGGTTGCGCCCCGGACGTCGTGTGGAACTGCTCGTTGTGATCCGGGCGGACAAGCGATGAACCGCCCGCAACCACGCGTGGTCCGGGTGGTGCCGTCCGGCCCGGTGTTGGTGGAGGGCCCGGTGCACATCGAATTGCCGGACGGCAGCGTCGTGGATTCGGACCGTTTCATGGTCGCGATCTGCACGTGCCGGCGCAGTAAGACGTATCCGCTGTGCGACACCAGTCATCGCCAGTGCCGCCGCACCGCGGCCTCAGGCCAGCAGCCGGCTTAGCGAGCTGCGGCCTGCTATCCAGGAGGTCATCACGTGGTCGGCGAACCGGCTCTCCACGATGTCCAGTGCCCGCATACCGAACACCACGCTGGCTTCCAAATGCGGCTCGCGGGCAATCAAATCGCCGACGACGTCGGCGCGCACCACTTGCTCGTGAACGGCGTCGGCCTCGACGTGCTCGCGGTAGAACGCAACGCAGGCCTGCGGCGCTCCCATCCGTGCGAGCGCCTCGGCGAGCCGGCGCGATCCTGGCGACGACGTGATCTCGGTGGCGGCGAAGTGGCCGATCGCCGCGCCACGCATCGATCGATGTAATCCGAAGTAGGACATCAGGTTCACCACCGCCAATGTCTGGGCGGGCACATCGTCGAGATAGGCCAGGTAGCGGTTGTCCAGACCGGCTGCGGCCATCAGCTCGGCGAACAACTGCTGATGCAGGTTTTTTCCGTGGCCGGCACCGTACTCGTCGAACTCAACGGCGACGAACGAGGCTTTCGCATGACCGACCAGTCGCGGGATCGCGAACGCGTGCGGGTCGGCCTCTTTGAGGTGATACAGCGAGCGGTGCACGAAGTACTCGAGCATCTGGTCCCATGTGCCGTCATCGCGCAGGTAGTACGACGGGCCATGCCCGTCGACGGGCTCCGTTGACAAGGCGTCCATTTCAGCGGTCGCGCTGTCGTCAGGACCGATGTCGCCGACCTCGCCGCGCACGTCGGACATGAAGTGCTGTTCCAACGCCGCCCGCAGTCGTAGCAACTCCGGGTTCCACTCCCAGTCCGGATCGACTGCGGCGAACCCTCGATAGTGCAACTCGTAGCAGACGTACAGCGCCAACTGCAGATCGAGCCCGTACGGATCGGTGTCGGCAACCGCAACGCCGGCCACTGCCGGCCGCCGCCCGGTGAGCAACTCGATGACCGCCGCGGACAACGGCCCCTTGGCGCTGGGCAGCGCAGCCTCGATCGAGGTCGATGCGAGGGTCATATGACTGTTTTACCCGCGGAGCGGAATCGCTCAAACGCCGGAGCCCGCGGTGTACAGCTCGGTTTGCACGACCGACAGCGTGCGGGCCATTTACAGCGTCGCGAGTATGCCGTTCATCTCGTCGATCTCCTTCTGCTGACTGGTGACGATCGACTGGGCCAGCGCGACGGCCGGCGGGTACTGGCCGGACTTGATTTCGTCCTGCGCCATCGTGATCGCGCCCTGGTGATGCTGGATCATCTGTGTCAGGAACAGCTTGCTCGCGTCGACGCCCTGTGCGTTCCTCAGAGCGTCCATGTCCTGCGCGGACATCATCCCTCCCATCCCGGGCATGTCGCCCATGTCGTGTCCGGGCATGCTGGGCATCGGCATCGTCGGTTGCCCCCATTGGCTCAGCCACGACTGCATCTGTTGAATCTCGGGGCCCTGCGCGGCCTTGATTTGGTTGGCCAAGGTCACCACGCGCGGATCGATCGCCTGCTTGCTTAGCACGATGTCGCTCATCTCGATAGCCTGCTGGTGATGCGGAATCATGTGATGGGCGAACATCACGTCGCTCTGGTTATGGGGTTGCGCCGCCGACGAACTCGCGGGCGCGGCAGGTGAGCTACTGCCGGCCTGGGTCGGAGGTCCGCTGCACGCGGTTAGGGTGGTCAGGGTCGCCAATGCCGCCGCACAGACGGGCAGCAATCGTCGTCTCATCAGAATGTCCTTTCGTGGCGCCGTCACCTAGTTGTATATACCCCATCAGGGTATATACAACTAGGCACGGGACTTGCTCATAAATTGCTGTCGCATCATTACCCCGACCGCTCCGCCGGGTTGATTACCCATCCCCGCTCGAATCACGTGGCAGATATGCCAGATCCTCAATGAATATTGTGAGCCAAGCTGGTTCGCGCGTTTCGAGGAGCTAACGATTTTGTTGTGTCTCGGCCTCGACGGTCGCGAATCCAGGTCAGCCGTGGTCTGGTGGAGGCTGATGTCTTCATCCAAGCTGTGCACGCTCCGCCTCGCTGTAGCCGCGGCGGCGTTTTCGGCACTGCTCGCCCTCGGGGTGCCGTCGGCCATTGCCGTGCCCAACAGCGACCGCCAAGGTTACGTCGACTCCACGGCACGGTGCGCCACGCCGGACACGACGGTCTTTTTCGGCAGCACCGAGACCTCGCGTGTGGCGATCTGCAAGACTCCGGGCGGCCAATATCAGTACCGTGGCGTACGGGTGCGCGATGGCGCCAAGCTGATCGTCCCTGCCTCGGCCTCCGGTGACAGCAAATTCGTCGCCGACAACGACGGAATCACCTACACGGTGACGGCGAGCTCATTGGTCGTCAGCGCCGGCCAACAGGTGATCCGCGAGGAAGCGATGTCGGATTTCCACACACCCGAAACCCAGAGTGCAGCGACAGGCACGTCGGCGCCGGCCGCGCCGCCGAAGACGACATCGTCCACCACGTGGATGCCACC
The DNA here is from genome assembly GCA_963801365.1 of uncultured Actinomycetota bacterium. Lineage (GTDB taxonomy): Bacteria > Actinomycetota > Actinomycetes > Mycobacteriales > Mycobacteriaceae > Mycobacterium. Next base: position 486,084 of record CAWDEZ010000006.1, read on the forward strand.
GCTCCCGGCGGAAGTGGGCGGCAGGGGCCGATAGCTCCGCGATCGACCAGCTACCGAGTGCACGGGGCAAAGCCCGTCACCGGCAGAAGACGCCACGGGTCTTGAACTGCGGCACTTGTCCTGCAACTCTGCCGTCAGTTCGATGAACTGCCGTTGTTCCCGGTTGTGGAACTGCCGTTCTCCCCGGTTGTGGAACTGCCGTTCTCCCCGGTTGTGTTGGAGCCATGGCTTGGTGGCTGCGTGGCCGGCCTCGGCTGCCTTCGTGGTGTGCGGCTTCGCGGTTCCGAGTTGGTGCGTTGCCGAGGAGATTGAACTTCGGAACCGGCCGAAACCGAGTCGGTACCGCCGGGGCGTGACGCTGGCGTCGGGTCGCTGGTAGTCGAGTTGCTTGTCACCAGGTCTGTGGCGACCTTGGCAGGCGCTGGTGTCCGCTTGGTTTTGCTCCCCAGCACAGCTGCGATGCGCGGTGCGGTGGCGTTGAACGCCGCCACCGGCCCTGGCGCTCCGGCAACCTGCGTGGACGCGCCGTCGGTGCTACTTGCCAGCACAGTTGCGGTGCCTGATGGGTCGGCGTTGCTCGTTACCACCGGATCGGACGGTCCGGCAATCTGCGTGGACGTGCTGTTGGTGCTACTTGCCAGCACAGTTGCGGTGCCTGATGGGTCGGCGTTGCTCGTTACCACCGGATCGGACGGTCCGGCAATCTGCGTGGACGTGCTGTTGGTGGTACTTGCCAGCACAGTTGCGGTGTTCAGCGAGGCGGTGTTGAGCGTTAGCACCGGCTCGGGCGGCCCGGGAATCTGGTTGGGCGACGGTATCTTCGCCTGCACGCTAGCGGCGGCGGTCAGCTGTGCCGCGGTCGGCATCGGGTGGCTATAGGTGGCATCGATAAGTGGGCGTTCGATCGCATCCAGCACGTCGGCCACGAAACCTAAGCCGATGTCTCGTACGCCCTGATTGATCGGGAGGTTCTGGGTCGGCACAAGCTCATATTTGATATTGCCCTCCGTCCACGTCACATTGGCCGGGTTATCGAGCAGTGCAGCTTCGGTGTAGTCGTTGTGGAGGGTGTTACCGCCATAGAGCGCGTTGGACACGGCCAACAGGTAGCCCGGTGCGACGATATTGGTCGGGAAGTCAGCCCAGCCGTCGTACTGGCGGCTGATGATCGTCACCAAGGCTGGGGTGTTGGAAGGGACGCCGCCACCGAATAACCACAGCAAGCCAGTTCCCGCGAACAGTCCATTAGGGTTCGACGTGTCGGCTAGCAGGACAAACTTCACGCCGGACGGCGGAGTGTGGCTGTTCAGGTATGCGGATATCACCACCGAACCCAGGCTGTAGCCCATCACAATGTCGCCACTGTGCAGTGGGGCAGCTGCCAAGGCTGCCACGCCCTCGCCGTTGCTCACGATGTCAGCAGGGTAGGGAATCTTCGTGCATGGGCACAGGCTGAAGCCGAGCTGCTGCTGCGTCACGTTCGCCACGATGCCGAACACACCGTCGAGATCGGTCGGCTCCAGTGTGTAGGTCATCGCGCCCGCGACGGGGGCGGTCATTAGCACCGATCCAGTGGCGGCTGCGGCTGCTACCAGCGACCTTTTCACAACCCCACGCCTAGCGAACGCAGCTTTGCAGAAGCTACGGCAGGCAGCCGGCGACGCCTCTTCTCCTGTTGGCGCAGCGGGCGTAGCCTCCCGCTGCCAACGACGCGGCTACGAAGGCGAGAAGAGGAGACCAGCAGCGTTGAAGCGGTATGTTTCCCTTTCGCCATCCGGGTCACTCTAGGGCACCCCTTGCGAGCCTGTAAGTTTTCTGGGGGATTGCGTAGTCCGATGGCCTTGGGCGATTTGCTGTCAAGCTTTGTGCTGCTAATTCTCGGCAAACGCTGTGTAAACCTTGTCGGCAAACACTTGGTAAACCGTCACAGGGCTGAATGTGCTACCCCGCGGTGCAAGGCCCTTGAGCACAATCGGCCACCATGCGGCCAGACGTTTTGACTTGCTACGACATGGTCGGGGTGGCGGGATTTGAACCCACGGCCTCTTCGTCCCGAACGAAGCGCGCTACCAAGCTGCGCCACACCCCGTTTGAAGCCAGGCCACAGTATCGCACCCACCCAACTGCTGGCCAAACGCAATGGTTCGCCATAGCGCACGCTGGAATCGACGTGAGATCTCTCACCGCTCGGCGTGGGATGAACCGATTTGTGGTTGGCGTTGTGCACACTAACTAGTGACGACGAAGGAGTGGCTGATCATGACGGGCTTGGGGGCCGCAATCTATGGCGGTTTCTTCGGTTTGGCAGCGTTGTGGCTGTTCGTGACCGCCGACCGCGCTGATGGTTTACCGGACGCCGATCAGCCGAATGCGCCCGTCCGCTCGAACTTCTTCAACGCCGAAGACGCGCCGGCGGGATCGAGCCCGTGCTGCGCCAGCCAGTCATCGCAGAAGTAGGTTCCCGCGTAGCGGTCGCCGCTGTCGGCGAGCAGCGTCACCACCGAACCGCCGCGATGGTCGGCCACCATCTCAGCCAGTAGGCAGAACGCACCCCACAGGTTCGTGCCGGTGGACGGCCCGACCCGCCGGCCCAGCACCTCACTCGCGTGCCGGGCGGCGGCGATCGACGCACTGTCTGCAACCGAGATCATCCGGTCGACCACATCAGGCAGAAACGACGGCTCGACGCGTGGTCGGCCGATCCCTTCGATGCGTGACGACATGCCGGTCTTCACGTCGCTGCGGCCGGTCTGGTACGCGGGGAAGAACGCCGAGTTCTCCGGATCCACCACGCACAGCCGGGTGGCGTAGCGCCGGTAGCGGATGTAGCGGCCGATCGTCGCGCTAGTTCCGCCAGTCCCAGCGCCGACGACGACCCACTCCGGAATCGGATGCTCCTCCAGCGAGAGTTGCGTGAAAATCGACTCGGCGATGTTGTTGTTGCCGCGCCAGTCGGTCGCGCGCTCCGCGTTGGTGAACTGGTCGAGGTAGTGCCCGCCGTTTTCCCGCGCGAGCCGTTCTGCCTCGGCATACACCTGCCCCGACTCCTCGACGAAATGGCATTGCCCGCCCTGTGCTTCGATCAGCGAAACCTTGGCCGCACTCGTCGACGCCGGCATCACCGCGATGAACGGCAGTCCAAGCAGCTGCGCAAAGTAGGCCTCGGACACCGCCGTCGAGCCCGACGACGCTTCCACGACCGTGGTGTCCTCTGTGATCCACCCGTTGCAGAGTGCGTACAGGAACAGTGATCGCGCCAGCCGGTGCTTGAGACTGCCGGTGATGTGGGTGCTCTCGTCCTTGAGGTACAGCTGCACCTCTACGCGCGACGCCCATGCCGATGGCAGCGGATAGCGAAGCAGGTGAGTGTCGGCGCTGCGCCGCGCGTCGGCCTCAATCAGCCGAACGGCGCTGTCCACCCAATCCCGCGGCCGGTCACGGGCGGACCACCGTGTCACCGCAGCGCGGCGGTGGAAGGCGACCGGTGTGACTCCGCACTGAGATCCGGGCCGCCGGTGGGTGCAGCCACCAACGTCAGCAGCGTGGCTTCTGGACGGCAGCAGAACCGCACTGGATGGAACGGCGATGTGCCGATGCCCGCAGAGACGTGCAACTGCATGCTCGCGCCCCACCTCGACGTGCCCTTGGCCCGAGTGCGATCAAGGCCGCAGTTTGTCACCAGGGCGCCGTAGAACGGCAGGCAGAGCTGGCCGCCATGAGTGTGCCCAGCCAGGACCAATTGATAGCCGTCGGCTGCGAACCGGTCCAGCACCCGCGGCTCCGGGCAATGTGTGAGCCCCAGCCGAAGATTGGCAGCCGGGTTGGCCGGTCCGGCGATCGTGTCGTACCGGTCGCGGTCGATGTGCGGGTCGTCGACGCCGGCGACCGCGATCTTCAGTCCCGCGACGTCGAGTTCGCGACGCGTGTGCGTCATGTCCAGCCACCCGCGCTCGGTGAACACGGCGCGCAGGTCCTGCCACGGCAGCGGCGTTCCGTGCACGCGGTGACCCGGGTCAATTACATAGTGGATCGGGTTCTTCAGCCGCGGGCCGAAGTAGTCGTTGCTGCCGAACACGAACAAGCCGGGCACGCTCAGCAGATCTCCGAGCGTTTGCACCATCGCCGGAACCGCTTTCGGGTGGGCGAGGTTGTCGCCGGTGTTCACTACCAAATCCGGCTCCCACCGGGCGAGCTCACGCAGCCACGCCTGCTTGAGCCGCTGCCCGGGGCGCATATGGACGTCGCTGATGTGCAGCACCCGCAGAGGCGTCGAGCCCGGCGTCAGGACCGGCATCGTCACCTCACGAACCACGAACGCGTTGCGTTCGACGATCGAGGCGTAGCCGAGACAGGCGAGCGCCGAGGCGCCGGCGACGGCGGCCGCTGTCTTGTAGAGGGGCGTTGAGGCCATATGGGCAGGGTACTGCCCACGGCTAGGCGACGACCTCGTAAGGCAGCATGCCGACTTCCGAAAGTGGACTCGCACCGGCGAATAAGCTGCGGGAATGGTTCCGCCTTCCCGGCCCGCGCAGTGTCGGGACGTTATGGCGGCGGCGGTGGTGCCGGTGGGGGTGGTGCCGGTGGGGGTGGCCCGAGCACCGGCACGGTGATCGGCGGCAGTCCCGGAATCTGCACCACCGTCGAGCCGATTACCGAGTTCGGTGGCGGCGCGCCAGGTGGTGGCGGCGGCGGAGCCGGCGGAATGCCATTGCTGATGTTGACCGTGACGATCGCGCCGGGAACGGTCTGACCGCTCGGCGTGGTGCCCACGACAGTGCCGTTCGGGGCGGTGCTGTTGACCGATGTCGGCTGATCGGCGACGCCGAACCCGGCATCCCGGAGCCGCAGCTTGGCGGTCTCCACAGATAGCCCCGACACGCTGGGCACCCGAGAGCCGGGGCCGCCGTCGACATAGCGCGGATCGGTCGGGGGCAGACGCACCTCGCCGAAGTCGTTGGCGATCGGCTTCATGGCCTGGAACCAGGTTCGCGCAGGTTCGTTGCCGCCGTAGAGGTTTCCGGAACCGCACTGTCTGAGCGGGAACGAACACAAGTCGGTGGGCTTCGGCGAATCGTCGAAGATGTAGACCGCACCGGCGTAGTTGTTGGTGAAGCCGACGAAGCCGGAGGAACGGTGCGCCTCCGTCGTTCCCGTCTTGCCTGACATCGGAAGGTTCCAGCCGGCGGAGCCCGCCGACCCGGCAGCGGTGCCGTTGCCCTGGTCGTCGTGGCTCATCGCGTTCGCGAGGGTGTTCGCCAGTCCTTCGGGCACCACCTGTTCGCAGCTCTCTCTGGTGATTGGCATTTCGTCGCCGTTGCGGTCGAAGACCTTGTCGATCGGGTTGGGCGGGCACCACATGCCGCCCGACGCCAGTGTTGCCGCGACGTTGGACAATTCGAGCGGGTTGAGCTCGAGTGGCCCCAGCGTGAACGAGCCAAGGTTTTGGCGTTTCACATAGTCCGCGAGACTCTCGTTGCTTTCCGGATCGTAGGCGCGGGCGGTGCCGGGCTGGGCATAGGAGCGTAGGCCGAGCTTGACGGCCATGTCGACGGCGCGCGGCACGCCGATCAGTTGGATCAGCCGGGCGAAGGCGGTGTTGGGGGACGTAGCAAGCGCCTCGGTGACATTCATCGAACCGCCGTAGCTGCCGTCGTTCTGCACGCACCAGGTTTCCCTGGGGCAGCCCCGCGCGCCGCCTGAACCCATGCCCTTGGCCTCGAACCGCCCAGGCACCTCGAGCTGGGCGTTGATGCCCATGCCCATATCCAACGCCGCCGCAGTGGTGAAGATCTTGAAGATCGACCCGGCACCATCGCCCACCAGCGAGAACGGTTGCGGCTGCATCGTCTCGCTGGCATCCATGTTCAACCCGTAGGTTCGGTTACTGGCCATCGCCATCACATGATGGGAGTCCTTGCCGGGTTGGATCACACTCATCACGTCGGCGACCCCGTCTACCGTCGGGCTCGCGATGCCGTCAATGGCGTGCTTGATCGAGTCCTGCACTTTGGGGTCTAGCGTGGTGCGGATCAGATAACCACCGCGAGCCACCTGCTCCTTGCTGATCCCCGCGTGCGCGAGGTAGTCAAGCGCGTAGTCGCAGAAGAAACCGCGATCGCCCGCGGCGATACACCCGCGGGGCAGTGCCTGCGGCTGTGGCAAAATTCCCAACGGCTCAGCCTTGGCTGCGCGCAACGCGTCGGCTTGGGCCGGGAAGTTCTCGATCATGGTGTCCAGCACCACGTTTCGCCGCTGCAACGACCCATCGGGGTTCGTGTAGGGGTCCAACGAAGTCGTGGATTGCACCATGCCGGCCAGCAGCGCCGCCTGCTGCCAGTTCAACTGGGAGGCGTCGACGCCGAAGTAGGTCTGCGCGGCGTCCTGCACGCCGAAGGCGCCGTTGCCGAACGACACCAAGTTCAGGTAGCGGGTGAGAATCTCCGGCTTGGAGAACGTCTTGTCGAGCGTGAGCGCCATGCGGATCTCACGCAGCTTGCGCGCCGGCGTGGTCTCCACGGCGGCACGCCGCTCGGCGTCGGTCTGCGCGGTGACCAGCAGCTGGTAGTTCTTCACATACTGCTGCTCGATCGTCGAGCCGCCGCGAGTCTCGGTGTCGCCACCGACATAGCCGGCCAGGCCGGTCAGGGTGCCCTGCCAGTCGACGCCGTTGTGCTCGGCGAACCGCTTGTCCTCGATGGAGACGATGGCCAGCTTCATCGTGTCGGCGATCTGCTCGCTGGGCACTTCGAACCGCCGTTGGGCGTACAGCCAGGCGATGGGGTTGCCAGCCGTGTCGACCATCGTCGACACCTGTGGGACGTCACCCTCCACCAACTGTGCGGAACCGTTGGCCACCACCTCAGAGGCGCGGTTGGACATCAATCCGATGCCACCCGCAAACGGGAACATCAGCGCCGCCGCGAGTATGCCCGCGAGAAGACAGCACCACGCAAGCTTGACGACCGTGACGCCCGTCGGCGGTTGCGCTGGCATCCGTACAGATTACTGAATCTCAACACGGCCTTAACATCGGCGGCCCAAGTAGTCAACCTGTTGGATTTCGCGTGTTTGCACTGCATAATTGGCATGCGCGTCAGACTTTTGCTGGTTGCGACGGCCTTGCGCAGAGGTCGACAGGATACGCTAACGGGGCTTGACGGCACGGTCGTCCCAAAAAAAGCGGTATCAAACTGTTGCGCAAACGATACCTGACCACCTAATTTGTACTCACAGTGCGATGTAGGTAACAAAAGCCTTCACAGTGTGGCGTAGATCGCAACGACGCCGGAGCGCCCGCCTTCATGGCGGCATTGGAGCGAAGGGGAACGCTGGTGTCAGGTATTCGGCCCGCCGCACGGAGGACAGTGTCAAATCCAGCACAAGGTTCAGTCCACAACGCGGCGGCCGAGGCCCGCATTGCGTGGGTTTCGCAGGCACGCTGTCGTGCAACTGATCCCGACGAGCTCTTCGTTCGTGGGGCCGCCCAGCGCAAAGCCGCCGTAATTTGCCGGCATTGTCCCGTCATCGTGGAGTGCGGTGCCGACGCGCTGGACAACCGGGTGGAGTTCGGCGTGTGGGGCGGGATGACCGAACGTCAGCGTCGCGCACTACTCAAGCAACACCCCGAGGTGGTTTCGTGGGCCGAGTTCTTCGCCGCCCAGCGTAAGCACCGCAGCGCGGTCTGAGGGCCCTACGCCTTACGCCGCCGTTGGCGCGGTGAGCTGATCAGCAATCGCACGCAGCGCGTCGATGTCCGAAACATCGAACGGCAGCGAGGGCACCCCGACGATCGGAACCTGCGGGTTCGCTCCGGTGAACCGGCTCAGTAGCCGCACCTCACGCTTGGCCGTCTGGGCCCGGTCGGCATGGATCCGCAGCACCGCCGCTGCCAGCGAGTCGGGATCGTCGGCCTCCAACTCCTCCGCGGCATCCACCGCCCGTTCGATGTGCAGTCCTGACAGCGTCGGATGCGTGCGGTTGAGGATCAGGCCTGCGAGCGGCATGGCCTCCTGGGAGAGCCGATCGACGAAGAAGGACGCCTCGCGCAGCGCGTCCGGTTCGGCCGCCGAAACCACGACGAACTGTGTGCCGCGCCGTTTCAGCAGCGCGTAGGTGCGCTCTGCCTTCTGACGGAAACCACCGAAGGTGGAGTCTAGAGATTGCACGAAAGCAGCTGCGTCCGAAAGCATCTGCGAGCCGAGGATTGTCGACATCGCGCGCATGGCCAGCCCCATGGCACCCGTCACCAACCGCCCGACGCCCCGGCCAGGTGCCAGCAACAGGCGCCACAGTCGGCTATCCATGAAGCTGCCCAAGCGTTTCGGCGCATCTAGGAAGTCCAGTGCGTTGCGCGACGGCGGCGTGTCCACCACGACTAGATCCCACTTGTCTTGCGAGACAAGCTGTCCCAGCTTCTCCATCGCCATGTATTCCTGGGTGCCCGCCAGCGACGTGGCCACAGTCTGGTAGAACTGATTCTCCAGAATCGCTTGGGCGCGTTCGCGTCCGGAGTACTCGATCACCATCTCGTCGAATGTGCGGCGCATGTCGAGCATCATCGCGTGCAACTCGCCTTTGACCTCCGGGCCAAGCGGCACCCGCTGCGGCGAGTTCCCCAAATCGGCGATGCCGAGGGCCTGCGCCAGCCTGCGAGCCGGATCGATCGTCAAAACCACGACGGTGCGCCCGTATTCTGCCGCGCGCAGCGCCATCGCCGCGGCAGCGGTGGTCTTGCCCACGCCACCGGCGCCGCAGCACACCACAACGCGGTTGGAGATGTCCGCCAGAATCGACTCCATATCCAGTGTCGGCGGTGCGGTACTCATCGAACCCCCTGTCGGCCAAGCTCTTCCGCGAGCTCGTAGAGGCTGCCGAGGTCTACACCGTCGGCAAGCTGAGGAAGTTCGAGCCTTGGCACCTTGATTTCGTCGAGCTGTTCGGCGGCCTCAGCCCTGGCCTGGAGCCGGGAGGCGTGCTGAATGGTTTCGGTGAGCAGTCCGGCGAAGTCGGCGTCGTCAAGCTTCACCCGGACCTTGGCCAGGCCCGTTCGCACGGCGTCGGCGTCGATGTCACCTTCGGCTGCTTTTGCAAGGTCGTCGGGCTGCAAATACACCGGCAGCGTTCGGTTGACGATCACGCTGCCGACCGGCAGCTGCATCTTCTTCAGCTCCTCGATCGCCTCGACGGTTTCCTGCATCGGCAATGCCTCCAGCAGCGTGACCAAGTGGATGGCTGTCTGATCCGAATGCAAAAGCCGTACAACACTTTCGGCCTGCGAATGCACCGGGCCGCCCTTGGCCAGATCGGACACCGCCTTGGTGACGTCGAGGAACCGGGCGATCCGTCCGGTCGGTGGGGAGTCCACCACGACCGCGTCGTAGGACGGCAGCCGCGCTTTGTTGGCTCGCACCACGGTTTCCTTGATCTTGCCGGTGAGCAACACGTCCCGAAGGCCGGGCGCGATCGTCGTCGCGAATTCGACGGCGCCAATGCGTCGCATCGCCCGCCCGGCAAGGCCGAGGTTGTAGAAGATGTCGAGGTATTCCAAAAACGCCGCCTCGATGTCGATGGCGAGCGCGTTGACCTGCCCGCCGCGTTCGGCGGTGGCGATTTTGACTTCTTGGTAGGGAAGCGGCGGCACATCGAAGAGCTGGGCGATGCCCTGGCGGCCTTCGACTTCGATCAGGAGGACTTTCCGCCCACCGGCGGCCATGGTCAGCGCCAGTGCAGCCGCGATCGTCGATTTGCCGGTGCCGCCTTTCCCGGTCACGAAGTGCAGGTGTGCGTCGCGCAGCCGCGCAGGCCAGCCGACTTCGGGTCCCGCCTCCCTTGTGGTTGCCACCTTGGCATGCTAACCAACCAGGTCCGTATTACCGGCAGGGCTAGGGTTAAGCCTCATGAGCGAACTCGGAGCCGCAGGGCCGGCGACATTCCACCCGAGCCGGTGGGAGTACGCGACGGTCCCACTCTTGACCCACGTGACCAAGCAGATTCTGGACCAGTGGGGCGACGACGGGTGGGAGCTGGTGGCGGTGCTTCCGGGGCCCACCGGCGAGCAGCACGTGGCGTACATGAAAAGGCCGAAGTGACGATGCCGGGGCCGCAGGACCCGCCACTGGGGGCATCCCCCCGAAAACCGGAGGTACCCCCATCGGCTCGCGGGGGACTGACTTCCGCTCGGCTGGCCGAACTCGGCATCGAGCTGCCGCAGGCCGCAACGGTCCTGGGCGCTTACGTTCCCGCCGTCCGGACCGGCAACCTGGTCTACACGTCGGGGCAGCTGCCGATAACGGCCGGCAAGCTGATGCGCATGGGCAAGGTCGGTGCCGAGGTGCCTCCCGAGCTGGCGAAAACACTGGCACGGGTGTGTGCGCTCAACGCGTTGGCGGCCATTGACGCGCTGGTCGGTGTGGACGCTGTCACCCGGGTCGTGAAAGTCGTCGGCTTTGTCGCGTCGGCGCCCGGGTTCACTGGCCAGCCCGGCGTGGTTAACGGCGCGTCGGAACTGTTCGCCGAGGTTTTCGGCGCCGCTGGCACGCACGCCCGGTCGGCGGTCGGCGTGGCCGAGTTGCCGCTTGACTCGCCGGTCGAGGTCGAAGTCATCGTCGAGGTCGCGTGAGCGACGATTCGGCGGAGGTCGCGTGAGCGACGATTCGGCGGAGGTCGCGTGAGCGACGATTCGGCGGAGGTCGCGTGACAACCGAGCACCCGGCCTACGGCGTGCTGAGGCCGGTGACCGAAACCGCGTCGGTGCTGCTCTGCGACAACCCCGGATTGATGACGCTCGACGGGACCAATACCTGGGTGCTGCGCGGGCCGGGTAGCGACGAAGTCGTGATCGTCGACCCTGGGCCGGAGAACGACGAGCACGTTGTGCGCGTCGCCGAGCAAGGCAAGGTCGCGCTGGTGCTGATCAGCCACCGCCACGAGGATCACACTGGTGGGATCGACAAGATCGTCGAGCTGACGGGCGCGGTGGTGCGCTCGGTGGGGAGCCGGTTCTTGCGCGGCCTCGCCGGTCCGCTGTCCGAGGGCGAGGTGATCGACGCGGCCGGACTTCGGATCACGGTGATGGCCACACCCGGACACACCGCGGACTCGTTGTCATTCGTGCTAGACGACGCGGTGCTGACCGCCGACACCGTGCTGGGCCGCGGCACCACGGTCATTGACTCCGCCGACGGCAGCCTCGGTGACTACCTGGAGTCGCTGCGGCGGCTGCGCGGGCTGGGCGGGCGTGCGGTGCTCCCCGGTCACGGCCCTGAACTGCCAGATCTCGCGACCGTCGCCGAGATGTATCTGGCGCACCGCGAGGAGCGGCTGAATCAGGTGCGTGACGCGCTACACGCGCTCGGTGGCGACGCGACCACGCGCCAGATCGTCGAGCACGTCTACACCGACGTCGACGAGAAGTTATGGGACGCCGCCGAGTCGAGCGTTCAAGCGCAACTGGACTATCTCCGGGCCTGAGCGATTTCGGCGCGCAAACGTGCGCTCAGCGACTGTTTGCGCGCCGAAATCACTACCTCGCGCGCCTCGCCAGCCGCTCGGAGTCGGAGATCAGCACGCTCTTGCCCTCGAGCCGGATCCACCCGCGGTGGGCGAAATCGGCGAGCGCCTTGTTGACAGTCTCCCGCGATGCGCCGACCAGTTGGGCGATCTCCTCCTGCGTCAGGTCGTGGGTCACGCGCAGCGCCCCGCCCTCCTGCGTGCCGAACCGCTGCGCCAGCTGCAGCAGCTGCTTGGCCACTCGGCCGGGCACGTCGGTGAAGATCAAGTCGGCGAGGTTGTTGTTCGTGCGCCGCAGCCGGCGGGCCAGCACCCGCAGTAGCTGTTCTGCGATCTCCGGCCGGTCGACGATCCAGGCGCGCAGCGCGTCACGGTCCATCGACACCGCCCGGACCTCGGTGATCGTCGTCGCGCTGGAGGTGCGCGGTCCCGGGTCGAAGATCGACAGCTCGCCGAACATGTCCGACGGGCCCATGATCGTCAACAGGTTCTCGCGGCCGTCCGGAGAGCGACGACCGATCTTGACCTTTCCGGAAATGATGATGTACAGGCGGTCGCCCGGTTCGCCTTCGGCGAAGACGGTATGCCCCCGCGGGAAGTCGACGGGCTGGAGTTGTTTGGTGAGCGCGGCGACGGCGCTGGGCTCCACACCCTGGAAGATTCCGGCCCTGGCCAGGATCTCGTCCACGTTGCCCCTCTTAAGCTGTCGGGTGTTATCACAAACGAAGAACCGACCACGAAATCGGTATGTCTACGACCTTCGACGCTACACAGAATCCGCACGTCGAGAAGGTCGAAATTGCGGATTAGCCGTCGTGCGGACCGGCCGGGCATGGGTGCGGGGATAAGGCGCTACAGCGGGCGTGCGCCGTCGCTGGAAGGAATTCAACGCCTCGGGCATGCCGTCATGGGCCAGGGTCCGCATGTCGGCCGGCCGCGCCGACGCTAGAAACTCGGCGACATCGGTGGCCTTCACGCATCCGCGGTTCAGGCGACTTTCGACGCGCTGCAGCCCAAAGGTCGCCAGCATCAGCAACCCCGGGATGAGCATTACGAAGAGCCATGACACAGGGAAAAAGTAAACACGCTCAAGGTCTCAGCATGATCACGGAATCTCAGCGGTCAGTACCCTTGCATGGTGACTGCGAGCAGGCGGACCACGCCAGCTGACCGGCGATGGGCCGCGGAGACCCGCCTCGGGCTCATACGGCGTGCCCGGCGAATGAATCGCGCACTGGCACAAGCGTTTCCACACGTGTACTGCGAACTTGACTTCACCACTCCGCTGCAGCTCACGGTAGCGACGATCTTGTCAGCGCAAAGCACCGACAAGGGCGTGAACCTCACCACGCCGGCGTTGTTCGCCCGATACCGCACCGCTCGCGATTACGCTGAGGCAGACCGCGCCGAGCTCGAGGAACTCATCCGGCCCACCGGGTTCTACCGCAACAAGACCAGCGCGTTGATCAAGCTCGGCCAGGCGCTCGTGGAGCGCTTCGGCGGGAAGGTGCCGGCAACCATGGAGGAGCTCGTGACTCTTCCCGGCGTGGGCCGCAAGACGGCCAACGTGATCCTCGGCAATGCGTTCGACGTTCCCGGCGTCACCGTGGACACGCATTTCGGGCGGCTGGTGCGGCGCTGGCGGTGGACCGACGAAACCGATCCGGTCAAAGTCGAGAAGGCGGTGGGTGAGCTGATCGAGCGCAGCGAATGGACGTTGCTGAGCCACCGCGTCATCTTCCACGGCCGGCGTGTGTGCCACGCGAGGCGGCCCGCGTGCGGGGTCTGCGTGCTGGCGAAGGACTGCCCGTCGTTCGGCCTGGGCCCCACCGAACCGCCGATCGCGGCCGCGCTGGTGAAGGGGCCGGAAACCGAGCACCTGCTGGCGCTGGCCGGGCTGTAACGCGCAGCCGGTTACAAATGAGCAGATCGACCCGCTGGACGGTCGCAGTGTTGATCGTGATTGCGGCGATCATCGTCGCGCTCGCGTTGCAGCTGCGGCCAACCACGCCCAGCAGTCCGAGCGTCGGCGCGCCGCGTTCCGGTGGCGTTGACGTGGCTCAACTGCGTCGCCGGGCCGACCTTCCGGCATGCCCGCCTGACGGCAGCGGGCCCCGACCACGGGGCCTGCGCGGTGTGACGGTCGAGTGCCTGGCCGACGGCACGCCCGTCGACACCGCGGCGGCCGTCGCCGGACGGACAGTGCTGTTGAACCTGTGGGCCTACTGGTGCGCACCGTGTGCTCAGGAGTTGCCGGCGCTGGCCGAATATCAGCGACGAGTCGGCGACCGCGTGACGGTGATCATCGTGCATCAGGACGACGACGCCGCGGCCGCGCTGTCCCGGCTGGCGGACTGGGGAGTCAAACTGCCGACGTGGCAGGACGGGCAACGGCGTATCGCCGCGGCGCTGGGCGTGCCGAATGTCATGCCCACATCCGTCGTATTGCGCGCGGACGGTAGCGTGGCGCGCATCCTGCCGCGGGCGTTCGCCAGCGCCGACGAAATCGCCGTAGCGGTCGATCAGACGATGGGAGCGCCGGCGTGAGTTCGGAGCCGGAAGGCCGGCGACATACCACTTCGGCGGGGCTGACCCAGCATGCGGCGCCGGCTTGGCTTAAACCGCTCGTGGAGAACGTCGGATGTGTGCCCGCGGCCTACCGCCGCCGGCTACCGGCCGAGGTCCTCGCCCTGGCGACGGCGGCCAACGCCGCGGCGAAACTTACCAGCGCCCCGCGCGACGCTGCGGTGCTTGCGCTGTTCTCGGGGCCTGAGGACGCGCTGCTGGACGGCGGCGTGCCTAATGACGCCGATCTGCTGCTGACCGTGCGTGCGTCGTCCCTTCGCCACCACGCCGGGCAGGCCGCCTTCCCCGGCGGCGCAACCGATCCCGGCGACGCCGGCCCGGTCGACACCGCGCTGCGGGAAGCCCAGGAGGAAACGGGCGTCGACACCACGAGGCTGCGACCGCTGGCCACCCTTGAGAAAACGTTCATCCCGCCGTCGGGTTTTCACGTAGTTCCGGTGCTGGCGTACTCGCCCGATCCGGGTCCCGTCTCGGTGATGGACCCAGCCGAGACCGCGATCGTGGCCCGAGTTCCGCTACGCGCGTTCGTCAATCCCGATAACCGGCTGATGGTGTACCGCAACACCCTCACAAGGCGGTTCGCGGGCCCCGCGTTTCTGCTCAACGAGATGCTGGTGTGGGGATTCACCGGGCAGGTGATTTCGGCATTGCTCGACTGCGCGGGGTGGGCGCAGCCATGGAACACCGACGAAGTGCGCGAACTCGACGATGCGATGGCGCTGGTGGACAGCCGCGGCGATACCGGCGAGCACTACCGTGAGGTGCGACGATGACCGCCTCTCAGTGGTTCGACCTGGCGGTGGTCGCGGTCGCGTTCATGTGGGCGGTGGCAGGCTGGCGGTCTGGCGCCGTCGGGTCGCTGATGTCCTTGGTCGGGGTCATCCTCGGTGGCGTCGCCGGTGTGCTGCTGTACCCGCACATCGTCGAACACATCAGCGGGCCGCGCACGAAGCTGTTCATAGCGCTGTCTTTGGTCCTGGGTTTGGTGGTCGTCGGTGAGGTCGCCGGCGTAGTCCTGGGCCGCGCGGGGCGCGGGGCGATCCGCAACCGCACCCTCCGCACCGTGGACTCGGTCGTCGGCGTGGTTCTGCAAGTGACCGCGGTCCTTTTCATCGCCTGGCTGTTGGCCTCGACGTTGCGTTCGTCCGGCCTACAGGCGCTGGGGCAGGCCTTCGACGGGTCGATCATCCGCAAAGAGGTCGACCAGGTCGCGCCGAGTTGGTTGAGGGCCGTGCCGAACCGGTTGTCGGCGTTGCTGAACGCGTGCGGAACAACCGACGCGTGGCATCCGTTCGGTTGCACGCCGGTCGCACCGGTGGACGCCCCGGACGCCAACTTGAGCGGAAACGCGGTGGTGGCCGCGACGCAACCGAGCGTGGTGAAGATCCGCGGGCTGGCCAACGGCTGTCAGAAGGTGCTCGAGGGCACTGGCTTCGTGGTCAGACATGGCCGGGTGATGTCCAATGCGCACGTGGTCGCAGGAGCAGACAGCGTTACGGTCGAATCCAACGGCACAACCTATGACGCGCATGTGGTCTCCTACGATCCCACCGCCGACATCTCGATACTCGACGTGCCGAATCTTCCGGCACAGCCGCTGAGGTTCCGCGAGGGCAAGGTGAGCAGCGGCACCGACGCCCTGGTACTTGGCTATCCTGGCGGCGGCTCGTTTGTGGCCACTCCGGCGCGTATCCGCGAGACCATCGCACTCAACGGCCCGGACATCTACAACAAGACAAAGGTCCAACGCGAGGTATACACGATCAGAGGCACTGTGCGGCAGGGTGATTCAGGTGGTCCGCTGATCGACCTCGACGGTCAGGTGCTCGGCGTGGTGTTCGGCGCCGCCGTCGACGACCCGGACACCGGGTTCGTGCTGACCGCGAACGAGGTTGCCCGCCAGATGGAGATGGTCGACAACACTGCGCCGATTGCCACCGGCGCCTGTATCAGTTGATTGTCGAGCCGTATATGTGGGCCAGGAAGCGCGTAAGTTGCTCGTTGACCACGCCCGGAGCCTCTTCGTGACTGAAATGGCCTGCGCCCGCGACCGATACGAAGCGGCCATGCGGCGCGTAGCGCTCCGTACGGTGCACTGCATCGGCGAGTACGTATGGGTCGGCGTCACCCCGAAGGTGCAGCAGAGGCACCGGAAGCTGCCGATTCATCGACCGCATGAAGCGGTGGCCCTCGGTGCGCAACTGGCTTCGTACGGCCCAGCGCTGGTACTCCAACGCGCAGTGCGCGGCGCCGGCAATGCGGATCGCGCGCCTCATGTGCCGCATCGACACGGAAAAGTCCTCGGTCTCGACCCATTTGGAACTGGCGCGGGAACGCACCAGGTCTTCAAGTGCTGCGGCGTTGTCTCGGGTCAGCCGGTGCTCGGGCCACATCGGCAGCTGGTAGCTCAACAGCGAGGGCAGCAGCGCCCTGCTCTGGTCTCGACGCGTGAACGCTGAAGCGCGCAGCGCGGCGGGGTGCGGCGAGCTGACGGTGGCGATCGCGCGCACCGCCCGCGGATGCAGCATCGACGTCGCCCAGCAGACCAGCCCGCCGTCGGCGTGACCGATGAGCGTGGCCGACGAATGACCCAACGCGCGGATCAGCCCGGCGGTGTCACCGGCCAGCGTCCACCCGTCGTAGCCGCGCGGCGGCTTGTCGCTGCCGCCGTAGCCGCGAAGGTCGACGGCGACCACTCGGGCGCCGGTCAGGCCGGCGAGCTGATGGCGCCACGACCACCAGAACGAGCCGAACCCGTGCAACAGCACCACGAGCGAGCGTGCGGAGGCCGGGCGGCCTGCATCGGCCTCGACGACGTGGAATCGGATCCCGTTGGCGTGCACCTCCATATGCCGCCACGGCCCGTCGATACGGACGACCGACGGCGGGGGCTGCGGCACTAGCCCGAAGAGCCAGACGCGCTTTGCGCGCCGGGCCCCGGTGGCTTTCCGTTGGTCTGGACCACGGCCTTGTGGTCGTGGGAGGTGAACACGTCGCGGGTCTCCTTGACCGACTCGATGGTCTCGCGTGGCCCGCGGATCCGTCGCACCTTGAGGTAGCCGAACAGCGCGAGCAGCGCCGCCGCGAGCACCATGATGCCGAACACGATCAGAAATGCGGCCCACTTGGAGAGCCACATATCCAGCAACTCCGCGACGAAGAAGAACAAAAAGAACGTCGAGTAGAACAGCACCACCAGCGCGGCGATGAAGAACACACTGCCGGTGAGGCCTCTCTTGACGTCGCGGGTGATCTCGGCGCGCGCCAGCTCGACCTCGGCGCGCACCAGGGTCGACATGTGAGTGGTCGCATCCTTGACCAGGTCGCCGATCGACGGGTTGGCCGGCAGGGCGTGGGGGTCCGTCAGAGGGATCGACGTGATGGTGCTCGGGACTCCATTCCTGCGATCAACGTTGCTCACGGACATTCCTTCCGCTCTTGGTCGTCGTCGATGGGTTATGTTGCCACGCGCAACGGGTGCGGACGAGGTCGAGTCCGATGAGCGCTTCCACGACGAACAAGAAGGCAGCGCGATGGTGGCCCGACGCTACCCGTCGGGGCGCGCCGATCTGGTGCCCGAGTTGCTGACCGCGTCTTGGGTAGGATTCGGTTCTCGTCGATAGGAGCGCGTTTTGAGGCTGGTCGCGGCCCTCGTTGCTGTCGTGCTGTGGATGACGGGCGCGGTGGGCGCGGCCGCGGCGAGCACGGTCCCCCTCGGCGGGGGCGCCGGCATCGTCGTCAATGGAGAGACTTACTGCACGCTGACCGCGATCGGCAATGACAGCCAGGGCAATCTGGTGGGATTCACGTCCGCGCACTGCGGCGGGCCGGGCGCCGCGGTGACCGCGGAGGGCATCGAGGGTGCCGGGACGCTGGGCGCGATGGTGGCCGGCAACGACGCGCTGGACTACGCCGTGATCAAGTTCGACCGGACCAAGGTGTCGCCGGTCAACAACTACAAGGGGTTCGCGATCAATGGCATCGGAACCGACCCGCAGTTCGGTCAGATTGCGTGCAAGCTGGGCCGCACCACGGGTTACTCCTGCGGGGTGACGTGGGGGCCTGGGGAGGAGCCGGGCACCATGCTCAGCCAGGTGTGCGGCCGGCCGGGCGATTCGGGAGCGCCAGTCACCGTTAACAACCAGCTCGTCGGCATGATCCACGGCGCGTTCAGCGAAGAGCTGCCCACGTGCGTGATCAAGTTCATTCCCCTGCACACCCCGGCGGTGGCAGTGTCGATCAACGCGATATTGGGCGACCTGAGCGCGAAGAGCCGTACCGGCGCGGGCTTCGTCCCCGTCACCTGATACCGCACCCGGGAAAAGGGCGGGCTACCCGTCGGCCTTGCTGGCCCGGATCGCCTCGAACACGCCGGGATCGAGTAGCGTCGACGTGTCCCCAAGCTCGCGGCCCTCGGCGACGTCACGCAGCAGCCGGCGCATGATCTTGCCACTGCGGGTCTTCGGTAGTTCCGGCACGACGTGGATCTCGCGCGGACGCGCGATCTTCGAGATTTCCTCGGCCACTTGGTCGCGCAACTCCTCGCACATCTTGTCGCGCGGCTCATTGGCCGCGCGGGCCTTCAGGAGCACGAACGCAATAATGGCCTGACCGGTGTGCTCATCGGTGGCACCGACGACCGCGGCCTCGGCCACGCCGGAATGCCCGACCAGGGCCGACTCGACCTCGGCGGTGGAGATCCGGTGCCCGGAAATGTTCATCACGTCGTCGATGCGGCCCAGCACCCAGATGTTGCCGTCGGGGTCGAAGCGCGCGCCGTCGCCGGCGAAGTACCAGCCCTGCTTCTCGAAGCGCTTCCAATACGTTTCCCTGTACCGATCAGGGTCGCCCCAGATGCCGCGCAGCATTGCCGGCCACGGCTGGTCCAGCACGAGGTTGCCGGTGACGTGCTCACCCCAGTCCGGGCTGGACTCCACCGGCTTGCCGTCGTCGTCGACGATCAGCGCGGAGACCCCGGGCAACGGCGCCATCGCGGCGCCCGGCTTGGCCGCCGTCACGCCGGGCAGCGGCGAGATCATCGCGGAGCCCGTCTCGGTCTGCCACCAGGTGTCGACGATCGGGGTGCGGTCGCCGCCGAACACGGTCCGGTACCAGCGCCAGGCCTCCGGGTTGATCGGTTCGCCGACCGTGCCGAGCAGCCGAAGGCTCGACAGGTCGTGCTCGGCGGCAATCTGGCGGCCCCACCTCATGAATGTGCGGATCAGCGTCGGCGCCGTGTAATAGATTGTGACACCGTACTTTTCGATCACCTGGAAATGCCGGTGCTCATCCGGAGAGGCGGGCGTGCCCTCATAGACCACCTGGCTGACGCCGTTGGCCAGCGGCCCGTAGGTGATATACGTGTGTCCGGTGACCCATCCGATGTCGGCGGTGCACCAGTACACGTCGGTCTCGGGCTTGACGTCGAAGACGTAGTGGTGCGTGTACGCAGCCTGCGTGAGATAGCCGCCGGTGGTGTGCACGATGCCCTTCGGGCCGCCGGTCGTGCCCGACGTGTAGAGCAGAAACAGCGGCTGTTCAGAGTCGAACGCCTCCGGCGTGTGCTCCGGTGAGGCGGGCTCGACGGTCTCGTCCCACCACAGGTCGCGGCCCTCGGTCCACGGCACGTCGATGCCGGTGCGGCGGACCACCAGGACATGTTCGACGCAGTCCTGGCCCTTGACTGCCTCGTCGGCGTTTTCCTTGAGCGACACCGCCTTGCCCCGGCGGTATTGCCCGTCGGTGGTGATCAGCATCTTGGCCTGGGCGTCCTCGATGCGAGCGCGCAGGGCCGCTGACGAGAAGCCCGCGAACACCACGCTGTGCATCACGCCAAGCCGTGCGCAGGCCAGCATCGCGACGATCGCCTCGGGCACCATCGGCATGTAGATCGCGACCCGGTCGCCGGCTTCCAGTCCGAGGTCGGTCAGCGCATTGGCGGCCTTGGACACCTCGGCCAGCAATTCCGCGTACGTGAGGGTGCGGCTGTCGCCGACGGGCTCGCCCTCCCAGTAGATCGCCACCCGATCACCATGTCCGGCCTCGACGTGGCGGTCGACGCAGTTATAGGCGACATTGAGTTTGCCGCCGACGAACCATTTCGCGAATGGCGCCTCGGACCAGTCGAGCACCTCGTTGAACGGTTCATGCCAGGACAGCCGGTTGGCCTGCTCGGCCCAGAATGCCAAACGGTCTTTCTCGGCGGCCTTGTACAGATCGGCGGTCGCGTTGGCTTGCTGAACGAATTCCTCGGACGGCGGAAACGTGGCCGGTGCTTCAGCTTGGGTCTCGGTCATGGTGTGAGCCTAGCCACTTCTACGTTGCATAAACGTGGCTCGCCGGCAGCGCCGATGTACGGACACAGCAGCCGGCGCGTCTTATTGTCTGCCCGTGGGTCGAATGCGCGCCGTGGCAGCGGTGCTGGCCGCTCTTCTGCTGCTGGTGGGCTGCGGCGGCGGTAGCGGCATGTCAGATGTCGTGACGGTCAACGGCGGTGAGCCGCAGAACCCGCTAATCCCCACCAACACCAACGAGACCAACGGTGGTCGCATCGTCGACCGGTTGTTCGCCGGCCTGATGTCCTACGACCACAACGGCAGCCCGTCGCTAGAGGTGGCGCGGTCGATCGACACCACCGACAACGTCAACTATCGGATCACCCTGAACCCCGGATGGAAGTTTACTGACGGTTCGGCGGTAACAGCCCGCTCGTTCGTCGACGCATGGAACTACGGCGCTCTGACCACTAATGGCCAACTGCAACAAAGCTTTTTCAGTCCAATCGAGGGGTACGACGATGTCGCGGCCACAAACCCTTCCGCACAATCCATGTCGGGCCTGCGGGTGGTGAGCGACACGGAGTTCACGGTCAAGCTGAAGGCCCCAACCATCGACTTCAAGATCCGGCTCGGCTTCACGCCTTTCTACCCACTGCCCGACGCGGCGTTCAAGGACATGGCGGCGTTCGGTCAGCGGCCGATCGGCAACGGGCCGTACAAGCTGGCCGACGGGGATGCCTGGCAACATAACGTCAAGATCGACTTGGTGCCGAATCCGGACTACAACGGAAAACGGGTCGCGAAGAACAAGGGGTTGCGGTTCGTGTTCTACGCGAACCTCGACGCGGCGTACACGGACCTGCTCGCCGGCAACCTCGACGTGCTGGACACCGTACCGCCCAGTGCGTTGCCGACCTATCGGAAGGATCTCGGCGACCGCGCGTTGACCGGAGCCGTGGCCATCAACCAGACGCTCGACACCGCGCTGCGGCTGCCTCACTTCGGCGGTGAGGAGGGGCGGCTGCGCCGGCTGGCCATTTCCGCAGCGATCAACAGACCACAGATCTGTCGGCAGATCTTCAACGACACCCGAGCTCCGGCAAGGGATTTCACGACGCGCTCGTTGCCGGGATATGACCCCAATATCCCCGGCAACGGTGCATTGAACTTCGATCCGGCGCGCGCCAAGCAGCTGTGGGCGCAGGCCGACACGATATCGCCGTGGAGCGGCAGGTATGTGATCGCGTACAACGCCGACGGCGGACACCAGGAATGGGTGGACGCGGTGGCCAACAGCATCAAGAACACTCTCGGCATCGACGCGGCGGGGGCACCGCAGCCCACCTTCGCCCAGATCCGCACCCAGATCACCGATCGCTCGATCGACACCGCGTTCCGTGCCGGTTGGCAGGGCGACTATCCGTCGATGCTAGAGTTTCTCGAGCCGTTGTACGTCACCGGCGCGGGCTCCAATGACGTCGACTACTCCAACCCGCAATTCGACCAGGCCGTGCTTCGCGCCGAGGCCGCGACCGCCTTGCCCGACTCCTACCGGCTGACCAATGAAGCGCAGCGGATTCTGTTGCGCGACATGCCTGTTGTGCCGCTGTGGGATTACATCAACGCCGCGGGCCACTCACCGGCCGTCCACGATGTGACAATCACCTGGAACGGGCTGGCTGGCTACGAGGGCATCGTCAAGGACTAGTAGCTTGGACGCGTACATCGGCCGTCGCATCGCGGTGATGATCCCGGTCTTCCTCGGTGCCACGCTGCTGATCTATGCGATGGTCTTCCTGCTGCCTGGTGACCCGATCGCCGCACTGGGCGGTGACCGGCCGGTCAGCCCGGCGCTCGCCGCACAGCTGCGGGAGCAATACCACCTCGATGACCCGTTCTGGCTTCAGTACCTGAAGTATTTGCAAGGGCTCACTCGCGGCGACCTCGGCCGGTCATTCTCCGGGATTCCGGTCAAAGACGTTCTGGCGCAAGCCTTTCCCATCACCATCCGGTTGACGCTAGTGGCCTTGGTTGCCGAGGCACTGTTCGGCATCGGGTTCGGCGTGGTGGCGGGCTTGCGCAAGGGCGGCCTATTCGACGCGACGGTGCTGGTGACGAGTTTGGTCATCATCGCGGTGCCGATCTTCGTACTCGGGTTTTTGGCGCAATTTGCGTTCGGTGTCAAGCTCGGCATCTCGCCGGTCACTGTCGGCGATCGTGCAACGTTCGGCCGATTGTTATTGCCGGGCGTCGTGCTCGCCGCGGTGTCGTTCGCCTATGTGGTCAGGCTGACTCGCTCGGCGGTGAGCGAGAACGCCGGTGCCGACTATGTCCGGACCGCGACGGCCAAGGGGCTGTCGCGGCCACGTGTGGTCACTGTGCACATCCTGCGCAATTCGCTGATTCCGGTGGTGACGTTTCTGGGTGTCGACGTCGGCGCGCTGATGGCCGGTGCCATCGTCACCGAGGGGATTTTCAACATCCACGGCGTTGGTGGAGCGCTATATCAGGCGATTACCCGCCACGAGGCGCCGACCGTGGTGTCGATCGTGACCGTGCTGGTGGTTGTCTATCTGATGGCCAACCTCGTCGTCGACGTGCTCTACGCTGCGCTGGATCCGAGGATCCGCTATGCCTGATGGTCTTCGCGCGAGCGGCTCATCCGCGCCTGATGGTCTTCGCGCGAGCGGCTCATCCGCGCCTGATGGTCTTCGCGCAGCGGCTCATCCGCGGGTGAGCGACCGGGCCAGGCGCGATATGTGGGCGGGGCGGTCGACGCGGCCGCCGCGCACACGGATTCGGTCGCGCCGGGCGGTTTCTGGCGGGAGGCGTGGCGCAGCGTGCGGACCCGACCGCAATTCGTCGTCTCCGCGCTGTTGATCGTGCTCGTCCTCGTGATGGCGGCAATTCCGTGGTTGTTCACCGGCGTCGACCCGACGTACGCGGATCCAGATCAGAGCATGCTGGACCCGTCTGCACAGCACTGGTTCGGCACCGACCTGCAGGGCCACGATGTCTACGCGCGCACGGTCTATGGGGCGCGCGCATCGATCTCGGTCGGACTGGGCACGACTACGGGAGTGGTGCTGATCGGGGCGGTACTGGGCGCGCTGGCCGGCTTCTACGGCGGATGGCTGGACGCGGTCGTGTCCCGAATCATCGACATTTTCTTCGGGATTCCGTTGCTGCTGGCCGCGATCGTGCTGGGACAGGTGCTGCACCAGCGGACGGTATGGACGGTGATCGCGGTACTGACCGTGTTCGGCTGGCCGCAGGTCGCGCGGATCACGCGCGGCGCCGTCCTCGCCGGTCGCAGCGCCGACTACGTGCTGGCCGCAAAGGCATTGGGCGTCAGCAGGTTGGGAACGCTCCTGCGCCACGTGATCCCGAACGCGCTCGGGCCGGTGATCGTGGTCGCGACGATATCGCTGGGCATCTTCATCGTCACCGAGGCCACGCTGTCCTATCTCGGCGTCGGGTTACCGCCGACGACGGTGTCGTGGGGCGGCGACATCAACCTCGCCCAGGCCCGGCTGCGGTCAGGCTCGCCGATCCTGTTCTATCCGGCCGGCGCGCTGGCGATCACGGTGCTCGCCTTCATGATGATGGGCGATGCGCTGCGTGATGCGTTGGATCCGGCCCAGAGGACGCGGCTATGACGCAGCCACTGCTGTCGATCGACAGGCTGCAGGTGTGCTTCGGCGCCGACGCGCCGGCGGTGCGCGACGCCCGCCTGACCCTTTATCCGGGGCAGACCGTTGCACTGGTGGGCGAATCGGGATCCGGCAAGTCGACCATCGCAGCTGCAGTGCTCGGACTGCTGCCGCCAGGCGGCCGGATCACCCAGGGCCGCATAGAGTTTGACGGCGAGGACATCACCCACGCCGACCGGCGCCGGTTCCAGACCATCCGCGGCCGGCGCATCGGCTACGTGCCGCAGGACCCGATGACCAACTTGAATCCGGTCTGGACCATCGGTTTTCAGATCCGGGAGGCATTGCGCGCCAACGGGATGGCCGATCGGCGTAGCGCTCGCAGGAAGGCTGTCGAGTTGCTCGACAACGCCGGCATGACCGACTCGGCGATGCGTGTCGGCCGGTATCCGCATCAGCTCTCGGGCGGCATGTGCCAGCGAGCGCTGATCGCGATAGGACTGGCTGGCCAGCCGCGGCTGCTGATTGCCGACGAGCCGACGTCGGCGCTCGACGTCACCGTGCAGAAACAGGTCCTCGACCACCTCGACACGCTGAGCGGTCAACTGGGCACTGCGGTGCTGTTGATCACCCACGACCTTGCGTTGGCCGCCGAACGCGCGGAGCACTTGGTGGTGATGTACCGGGGGACGGTGGTGGAATCCGGGCCGGCCGACGGGATCATCGACAACCCCGAGCACGAGTACACGCGGCGGCTGGTGACCTCGGCGCCGTCGCTGGCGATGCGCCGCGGCGCGGCGGTCCGTGAACGAGTGGCCGCACGCGCCGGGCCAGCGACCTCGGAGCAGGTGCTGGTGGTCTCCGAACTCACCAAGGTGTACCGGGCGGGTCCGCAGTGGCGGCACCGCGAGGTCACCGCCGTCGACACGGTGTCGTTCCGGGTGCGGCAGGCCACCACCACCGCCGTCGTCGGCGAATCCGGCTCGGGAAAGACGACCGTCGCCCGGATGGTGCTCGGTCTGCTGGCTCCCACATCGGGAACGGTGACGTTCGACGGGCACGACATTGCGACGCTGAACCGCGCCGCTGCCAAGACATTTCGCCGCCGCGTCCAGCCGGTATTCCAAAACCCCTACGCCAGTTTGGATCCCATGTATTCGGTGTACCGCACGATCGAGGAACCGTTGCGCACGCACGGCATCGGCGACCGAGTGGAGCGTCAGCGCGCCGTACGGGAGCTGCTCGACCAGGTGGCGCTGCCGTCGAGCGTGCTGCGAAGGTTTTCGCGCGAGCTGTCCGGTGGCCAGAGGCAACGGGTCGCGATCGCGCGCGCCCTGGCGCTGCAGCCGGAGATGCTGGTGTGCGACGAGGCGGTGTCGGCGCTCGACGTGCTGGTGCAGGCTCAGATTCTTGCGCTGCTCAACGAACTGCAGTCGCGGTTGGGGCTGACCTATCTGTTCATCAGCCATGACCTCTCGGTGGTCCGCGAGATCGCCGACGACGTCGTGGTGATGTGTCGCGGCCGGGTGGTGGAGCAGGCATCGGCTGAGGAGATCTTCGAGCGGCCGCGTGACGAGTACACCCGGCGGCTGCTGGATGCGGTTCCCGGCCGGTCGGCCGGGTCGTCGCCGCGCTAGCGTGGCGACGATGGATCCACTCGCTCCGCTGGTCGACCTGCCGGGCGTGGTCGAGGCGGCCGAGCGTGCCCGGGAGGCGCTCGGCAAGGCGCATCGGCACCGGATCAACCTGCGCGGATGGCAAATCACCGCAGCGGAGGCGGCGGTGCGGGCGGCCCGTGCGTCATCGATGCTCGACGGCGGCGCGCCGCGGTTCCCGGCCGATGGCCTGAACAGCGGCCCGATCCTGGCCGGCGCTCTGCGGGCGGCGGAGGCGCTGCAAGGCGGCCAGACCGCGCTGGTCAGCGTCTGGCAGCGGGCACCATTGCAGGCTCTCGCCAGGTTGCATGCGCTTGCGGCCGCCGGCCTAATCGACGACGACACACTGGGTCGGCCCCGGGAGGGCACGGACGTGGCGAGGCGGCTGGAACTGATGGCCGGCCTGGTGACCGGCGGGAGCGCGGCGCCCGCGCCGGTGCTGGCGGCGGTGGCCCACGGCGAGATTTTGACGCTGAGGCCATTCGGGAGCGTTGACGGTGTGGTGGCCCGCGCGGTGTCGCGGTTGGTGACGCAGGCCAGTGGCCTGGACCCGCGCGGCCTCGGCGTGCCCGAGATCTATTGGATGCGACATGCTGGCGATTACCGGGCAGCCGCTCAACAGTTCGCAACCGGCACAACAGGCGGCTTGAGGCAGTGGATATTGCTGTGCTGCCGCGCGCTGGAAGAAGGCGCGAGCGAAGCCTTGTCGATCGCCGAGGCGGCCTCGAGACAGACGTGAAGCGGGCGGCGATCCGAATGGCTTCGGCCCGCCGCCCGCTAGCGCGGATTCCCGGTTACCAGGCGTGCAAACGGGGCTGCGTGGGTGGCCTCGGCGTCCTTACGATGCGCTTCAACTGTTGCCCCACCCAAGGGGCCGCCATGTTGTCGTTTTTCGCAATTACGCAGGCCCGCAACACTTCTGCCTCCATGCGGCATGCTCCGCGTGGGTGCCGGGATCCGCGCTGGGTAGTCCGGCTCGGGAGATCGAATCTTCTCTTCCGACTCGACCTTGGCCGCACCGGGCTTCCGTGGTTCCTTTGTACTACGTGGCCCCCGTCACATCAAGGGTCCAACGGCAGTCGCATCTCACAGGACGAAGCGTCGCAGCAACGAATATGTCAACGCCCCGGCGGCGAGCGCGCTTACCCCGACCGCCGCGCTGGTCGCCACGGCGGCCGTCGACGGCGCGGGGATGCGATCCCGAAGCGGTACCGGCTTGGAGAACGTCAGCACCGGCCACCCTCGTGCTGCAGCCTCCTTACGCAGTGCGCGGTCCGGATTGACAGCCGTCGGATGTCCAACGGCCTCGAGCATCGCCAGGTCGGTGATCGAGTCGGAGTAGGCGTAGCAGTGCTCCAGTGGATAACCCTCGCGGGCGCCGAGCTCCCGGACCGCGTGCGCCTTGCTGTCGCCGTAACAGTAGAAGGCGACCTCGCCCGTGTATTTGCCGTCCGCGACGACCATCCTCGTCGCCATCGCATGCGTAGCGCCCAGCGCACGGGCGATCGGGGCGACGATCTCCTCGCCGGAGGCCGACACCACCACCACGTCGCGGCCGCATAGCTTGTGGTCGGCGATCAGTTCGGCGGCTTCGGCGAACACGAGCGGGTCGACGATGTCGTGGAGTGTTTCTGCGACAATCGATTTCACTTGTTCGACATCCCAGCCGCTGCACATGTTCGTCAGGTATGACCGCATGCGGTCCATCTGGTCGTGGTCGGCGCCCGACATGAGGAACAGGAATTGCGCGTAGCTTGACTTCAAAACCCCGCGTCTATTGATCAGTCCTTGATCGAAGAACGGTTTGCTGAACGCCAACGTGCTCGACTTTGCGATGACCGTCTTGTCCAAGTCAAAAAACGCCGCCGTCTTGGTGCAGCCGGCGGGAACAGGCTCGGCCGGTGGCGTGAACTGTGGGGTTGTCAGCGGTGCGGCGGCCTGATCTGAGACGGTCACAGGCTTCAGCATAGGGCGGTGCAGCTACCTCCTTTCGCCCCCTGCGAAATGGCAGACCAAGTCACCTGTCGGAGACTGCAATTGCGGGATTTATAAGTGATTTATTGAGCGCGCCGAGTCTTGCCCCATCGTCGCACCCTATGTGTATAGTGAGCATTACTCGGCTGATGCTGAGTGTGAATCAGCCCGACCCCCCGGGGCTGATACACGACGACCCTCGCCTCCTCCCCCCCTGGCGGGGGTCGTCCCTTTTGGGTAGACAATTCCGGCCGTCAACCATTGTTGTTCTTGTTGTGCCGCAGTTGCGGAATCCCGTTTTCGCATGCCGGAATCGTGTGGTTTGTTGGGGGTTGCCCACAGTCTCGATTTAGTCCACAGATTAAATCGTCGCGGTGGAAACGCCGTCCCGGCGCGGTGGAGGCTGGGCGCATGAAGCCCACGACTGGCGTCTTCGGCATTGTCGACGATCCCACGCTGCGTGACGCTGTCGATCGCGTCGCCGCAGCGGTTGGGGTCCGCATCGTTTACTGCGCCGGCGGGCGAGCCCCGAGCCGGCGGGACTGGAGCGCGGCCATCGCCGTCGTTACCGACGAGTCAGCCGTTCGCCGCAGTGCGGGCAGCGGGATGCCGCGGCGGTCGCAGGTGATCTTGGTTGTCGGCGGCGAGCCAGATCAGGCGAGTTGGCAAGCCGCCATATCTGTTGGCGCACAACATGTTATACGGCTTCCTGAGCAAGATCGCGAATTGGTCGCGGTCCTCGCCGAGGCGGATGACGCCGGCCGCGGCACGCACGGACGGGTGGTCGCCGTCATCAGCGGCCGAGGAGGTGCAGGGGCTTCGATCTTCAGCGCGGCGCTGGCGATGACGGCGGCCGACTCGCTGCTGGTGGACGTCGACCCGTGGGGTGGTGGTGCGGACCTGCTGCTCGGCCTTGAAGGACAGCCGGGACTGCGGTGGCCGGATCTCGCTGTGCAGAACGGGCGACTGACCCTCGCAGCGGTTCGCGACGCGCTGCCCTGTTATCACAGTGTCGGTGTGCTGTCGGGCGCGCGGCACGCCAGCGACATCACCGGCGGGACGTTGCTGGCGATCGTGGACGCGGGTCGGCGAGGCGGCGCGACAGTCGTGTGCGATTTGCCTCGGCGGCTCACCGAGGCCGCCGAAGCAGCGTTGGACGGGGCCGACTTGGTGGTGGTCGTCGCCGCATGCGACGTCCGATCCTGCGCGGCGATCTCGGCGATGGCACCCGCGCTGCTCGGCGTCAATCCGAACATCGGGCTTGTCGTACGCGGACCGGCTCCCGGCGGACTACGCGCCGCCGAACTTGCTCGGGGCGCCGGACTGCCATTACTCGCCGCGATGCGACCCGAGCCCAATCTGCCGGAGCGCTTGGAACGTAGCGGGCTGCGGCTGCGTCGGCGTTCGCCGTTGTCGGACGCCGCGCGCAAAGTGCTCGCCGTGCTTGGTCGCCACCAGGCCGCGGAGGCCGCGTGAACCCTGCGTTGATCGACCGCGTGCGGGAGCGCCTCGCCGCGGAGTCCGCGCCCCTGAATCCGAACGTGGTCGCCGCCGCGATCAGGGCAGAGTCGGGGGGAGTGGTCGGCGACACCGAGGTACTCACGAATCTGCGTGTGCTGCAAATGGAGCTGACGGGCGCAGGTGTTCTCGAACCGTTGCTGCGCGCGGACGGTGCCACCGATGTGTTGGTCACCGGCCCTGACGCAGTATGGCTAGACGACGGAAACGGCTTGCGGCGCACGGGGATTCAATTCGCTGACGATGCCGCGGTCCGCCGGCTCGCGCAGCGGCTGGCTCATGCCGCCGGTCGCCGGCTAGACGACGCGCAGCCGTGGATCGACGGGCATCTGAGCGGCCTGGGCACCGGACAGTTTGCGGTGCGACTGCACGCCATCCTGCCGCCGCTCGCGGCCGGCGGAACGTGTCTGTCGTTGCGAATCTTACGGCCCGCCACCCAGGACCTCACGGCATTGGCGCGGGCTGGAACCATCGCGCCGGCCGCTGCGGCACTGCTCGACCGGATCATCGCCGCGCGGCTGGCATTCCTGGTCACCGGCGGCACCGGAGCGGGCAAGACGACGCTGCTGGCCGCGCTGCTCGGCGCGGTGCCGGGCGGCGAGCGAATCCTTTGCGTAGAGGACGCCGCCGAATTGGCACCCCGGCATCCTCATCTCGTCAAACTGGTGGCCCGCGCCGCGAACGTCGAGGGTGTCGGCGAGGTGACAGTGCGCGATCTCGTCAAGCAGGCGCTGCGCATGCGGCCCGACCGGATCGTCGTCGGAGAGGTCCGCGGAGCCGAGGTCGTCGACCTGTTGGCCGCGCTGAACACCGGCCACGACGGCGGCGCGGGCACCATTCACGCCAACAGTCCCGCCGAGGTGCCGGCCCGGCTCGAGGCGCTCGCCGCGCTCGGCGGTTTGGACCGCGCGGCGCTGCACAGCCAATTAGCGGCCGCGGTGCAGGTCGTCTTGCACGTGCGGCGCGGCCGTGTCGGTGCTCGGCGGCTCGACGAGATCGCGGTACTGCGACGAGACGGCGATGAGCCGGTCCGGGTCGTTACCGCATGGCACGCCGACAGCGGAAACGGGCCGGCCGCTGACCTCCTGGGCAGCCTGCTCACTGCGCGAGGCGTGCAGTGAGCGGGCTGCCCGTCGCATCCTTGTTGCTGGCGGCCGCGCTTCTGCTGCGGCCGGCGTCGTCGCGTCATCGTCTCGTCGCCGCCGGGTTGGCCGCGCGCGGCCGCGCTGCGCGGGCGCGGACCTACGGTGTGGCGGCGTCTGCGATTCTCGTCATTGCCGCCGCAGCTCTGCCGGCGACGGTGGTGCTAGCCGCGGCGATGGCCGGCGGGACGCTGCTGGTGCGGCGCCGAAGACAGGCCGAACGTCGGCGCATTGAGCGGGATTCACACGCGCTCGGGGCAGCCCTCGAGGTTCTCGTCGGCGAATTGCGTGCCGGCGCACATCCCGTCGCGGCGTTCCAGGTCGCTGCGGCGGAGGCCGACGGCACCGTCGGCGCGTCGTTTCGCGCGGTGGCCGCGCGGGCGGTGTTGGGCGCGGACGTATCCGCCGGTCTTTTCAGCATGGCGGCAGCCGCTGCCCGGCCCGGGCACTGGGAACGACTCGCGGTGTGCTGGCAGCTCGCCCAAACACACGGCCTCACGATCGCGACGCTGCTGCGCGCTACCCAGCGCGATGTCGTCGAACGGGCACGGTTCGACGCCCAGGTGAGCGCGGGCATGGCGGGCGCGCGGGCGACTGCGACTGTGCTTGCCGTGCTCCCGCTGGCCGGTGTGGCGCTCGGTGAGCTGCTCGGAGCACGACCGGTGCGATTCCTTGTCACCGGGGCGGGGGGCTGGCTGCTGCTGATCGGCGTCTCGTTGGTGTGCTGCGGTCTGCTGTGGTCCGATCGCATCACCGGGCGGGCGCTGTCGTGACGGTGTCTGCGGTGCTGCTGGCGGCGGCCGTGCTGATCTCACCGGGCCCGTCAGCGGTGCGTCGTCGCGTCGGCCTGTTGGTCCGCCCGCCCGCTCGCCCGACGGTCCGAACGAGGCCCGACCCGCTGGCCGTGGCCTCCAGCCTCGATGTGCTCGCCGTGTGCCTGACAGCGGGCATGGCAGTGCCGTCGGCGGCCGCCGCGACCGCGTCGACGGCCCCTCCTGCGCTGGGCGCCGTGTTGCGCCGTGCCGCCAACATGCTTGCGCTCGGGGCGGATCCTGCGGCGGCTTGGTCATCGTCGGCCGGGCCGGTTGATCGGCACTGCGAGGCAGTAATGCGGCTCGCGCGGCGGTCGGCGTCGTCGGGCGCGGCACTCGCGCAGGGTGTCGCCGAATTGGCGGTATCCGTGCGACATGAGGCAGCTGACACCGCACGCGCGGCTGCCGAGCGGGCTTCGGTGCTGATCGCTGGACCGCTCGGACTGTGCTACCTACCTGCCTTCGTCTGCCTGGGCATCGTGCCTGTCGTCGCCGGATTGGCCGGCGAGGTACTCGGAAAGGGGCTGCTGTGATCGTGAGTGGACAGAAACGGAAGGACCCGAGATGGCCGCGTCTGCGGGCACGACTGACCCTGCTGTTGACGGTGGAGGACGGCATGTCGACGGTGGAGTACGCGATCGGCACCATCGCCGCCGCGGCCTTCGGGGCGATCCTGTACACCGTGGTGACCGGCGACTCGATCGTCAGCGCACTGACGAACATCATCAGCCGAGCGTTGAACACCAAGGTCTGACGTGCGGCGATGCCGGGGTCGTCACGGTCGAAGCGGCCTTCGCGATCGTGGCGCTGGTAGCTGTGCTCGTGTTGTGCGTGGCCGGCGTCACCGCTGTCTCGATGCAGGTCCGCTGCCTTGACGCCGCGCGCGAGGCCGCGCGGTTGGTCGCGCGCGGCGACGACACACGCGCCGAGGCTGCCGCACGCCGGATCGGGCCGCCCGACGCGCTGGTGCAGCTGCGCCGCGACGGCGACTTCGTCGTGGCACGGGTCAGTGCGGATTCGGTACTGCTGCCTGGCGTCACCATCGCGGCCGAGGCGGTGTCGGTCGCTGAACCCACCGAGACGTGAGCGGGGGTCGGCCAGCATCGTCGCCGCGTTCATGATGGCCCTACTGCTGGCTGTCACCGTCGGCGCCGTGGACGTCGGTGCGGCGGTGATCGCGCGCCACCGGGCGCAGGCTGCAGCCGACCTATCCGCGTTGGCGGCGGCAGGCATGATGCCGGTGGGCCTTACCGCCGCATGCGAGAAAGCGGCGGTGGTAGCGGCCGCGATGGGCACCGCCGTCACTGCCTGTACCGCCGACGCGCTCGACGTGGCGGTGACCGTCGACGCGCCGGTGCCATTAGGCCGATGGGGCGTAGGGCCGGCCCGCGCTGTGGCTCGGGCGGGCCCGGCCGATTCGTTATAGAAATTCACATCAACGACGGATTTCGTTGTCGGAAGCAGACTTAGCCCCCGCAGCGCCGGATTAGCCAGTCCACCGGCTTGCGCATCCTGTTCGGACACGATAATTTTCGTGTGTACCCGAGTAATCGGGACGGGGAACGGAATGAGTTGCCAATCGTTCCCCGGTGCACGCCATGATCGGCATGACCGCTGTCTTCAGAAGCGAGGAGAGCGTTCCCAATGGTTGGCCATGTGTCAATCCGTGGAGACGGCTGTCGAGGGGTCGGTCGTCACTGTATGGATGGGTCGGGGGGCCTCGTCCGTGGCCAATCCAGCGAGTAGAAGCCCAGCTCGCCCAAGTAGCAGCGATCACGCTGGAACGGGTGCACTCGTGGCGCCAGCAGAAGCGCCAACAACCGGCTCATCGCTGCTCCATGACGTTTCCTAAAGCTAATTTCGCGCGCGTCGAAGAATTGTGTGGCGGTCACCGAGGCCGAGTCACGCTCCCACATCCGGGTCCCAGAGATCACGGCGCAGTTCGAATTCTTACATCACCGACCGACGGGTCCGCGAGCTTCGCGCACGTTCAGTTCCGACAGGACGAGCCGCAGCACCCGCACCGCGGCGGATTTGTCCAGTGGCTTGTTGCCGTTGCCGCACTTCGGCGACTGCACGCACGATGGGCAGCCGTGCGGGCACTCGCATGCCTCGATCGCGTCCGCCGTCGCCGACAACCACGTGGCGGCCTGCCGGAATCCACGTTCGGCAAACCCCGCCCCGCCGGGATACCCGTCGTACACGAACACGGTCGGCAAGCCGGTGTCGGGTCCGACGGCAGTCGACAATCCGCCGATGTCGCCGCGGTCGCAGCTGGCGACCAGCGGCAGAAGACCTATCGCGGCGTGCTCGGCGGCATGCAATGCGCCGGGCACCTGCGACCAGCCAATACCATTGCTTTCCAACGTTTCTGCGTTGATCGTGTACATCACCGCCACCGTTTCCAGGGTGCGGGCCGGCATGTCGAGCTCGACGAAGTCGATCACCTCCCCCGCTGGCGTGCGGCGTAGGTATCCGACCACCTGGTTGGTGACCGCGACCGGGACGAGTCCGAGCACGACGTCCCCTAAAGTCGACCGCTCACCATCGCCGGTGACGGTGATGTCGGTCACTTCTCGTGCGTAGGTCGCATAGCCGGGGTCGTCAGCATGTACGAGCGCCACACCTTCATCGAAGTCCAATGTGTCAACGACATACGTCTCGCCCTGATGCAGATAGACCGCTCCGGGATGCACGGACAAAGTGGCTCGGCCAGCCTCGACACCGCCGAGCAGCCGACCCGTGTCCGATTCAAGGATCGCGATTTGATCACCGCTCGAGCCGCGGATGTTCACTGCCTGATGCGGGTCGATACCGGGCGCGGCGAAATAGCCGCTGGCCCGGCGGCGCAGCAGACCGTCGTCGACCAACGCGTCGGCGACGTCGGTGGCGCCCCAGCCGCGGACCTCCGCATCGGTCAGTGGCAGTTCGGTTGCCGCGCAAAGTAACTGCGGGCCGAGCACGTATGGGTTGGACGGATCGATGACTACCATCTCGATCGGTTTGTCTAACAACGCCTCCGGGTGGTGCACCAGGTAGGTGTCCAACGGATCGTCTCGGGCGATCAACAGGACCAGCGCGCTTTGGCCCCGCCGCCCCGACCGGCCGGCCTGCTGCCAGAACGACGTGACGCTGCCGGGGAAACCGGCCAGCACCACGGCATCCAAGCCGGCGATATCCACCCCGAGTTCCAGTGCATTGGTGGTGGCCAACGCCATCAGCTCTCCGCTAGCCAGCGCGCGTTCCAGCGCCCGTCGGTCTTCGGCGAGGTAGCCGGCGCGATAGGACGCGACCCGATCGGCGAGCTCGGGTGCGGTGTCGGCGAGTCGGGCCCGCGCACCCAGCGCGGTGAGTTCCGCACCCCGGCGCGACCGCACGAACGTCAGCGTCCGTGCGCCTTCGACCACCAGGTCGGCCATGACGCGCGCGGCCTCGGCGCCGGCGGACCGTCGCACCGGTGCTCCGTTCTCCCCCGTCACGTCGGTGCGCAACGCAGGCTCCCACAGCGCGACCGTCCTTGCACCGTGCGGAGATTCGTCGCCGGTCACCTCCTCGACGGTCCGACCGATCAGCTGCGAGGCCGTCGCACCGGGCGACGCCGTCGTCGCGCTGGCGAACACCACCGTCGGTGTTGCCGCGTAGCGCCCGCACAGCCGCAGCAGACGACGCAACACCATTGCCACGTTGGAGCCGAAAACACCTCGGTAGTAATGGCATTCGTCAATGATGACGAACCGTAGATTACGCAGGAACACCGCCCAGCGAGCGTGGTTGCGCAGCATCGACAAGTGGATCATGTCCGGGTTGGAGAACACCCACCGAGAGTGCTCACGCGCGAACCGGCGTACCTCCGCGGGGCTGTCGCCGTCGTAGGAGGCCGGCGCGACATCGGCGAGGCGGTCTACCGCCTCGCTCAGCGCAGCCGCGACTCGCAACTGGTCGTGACCGAGGGCCTTAGTCGGTGACAAATACAGCGCCCGGGCGCGACGGTCGGTGGCCAGCGCGCACAGGGTCGGCAGCTGGTAGGCCAGCGACTTCCCTGACGCGGTGCCGGTGCTGATCACCACATGCCGACCCTGGTGTGCCAGTGTCGCCGCACGCACTTGGTGCGACCACGGTGTCGTCACGCCGCAATCGGCGAATGCGCTGATCACGTCCGGGTCAGCCCAGTCCGGCCAGGCCGCCGAGGTGCCCTGATGTGCGGGCAACTCGGCGACGTGTCGCAATGGTTGTTCATCGGGAGCGGTGCCGGCGAGCGCGCTGGAGAGCAGGTCGCGGCCGAAACTGGCCATCGCACCCTCCCGTTCGCTCTTCGACGCCTCCGCTTTACTGAATTGTTCACGAGTTGAGCCACCCAAGACTGTTGCATTTGCGGCGAACGTGATTGACTAAACGACGGTCGCAGCTTCTGTGTTCGTGTAATTGCACTCGCAGGATCGACGTTGCGGTCGCGGTTCCTGCGAGGATGGCGAAGTCGGTGAGATCCGGCAACATCACGAAGGATTGCGATCTCAACGGGCCCGGTGTACCGAAAGACGGTGGACCGCAACCCTGTTAGAGAGAAGGAAGTAAGCGGGAAATGCCACAGGGAACTGTGAAGTGGTTCAACGCGGAGAAGGGCTTCGGCTTTATTGCGCCGGAGGACGGCTCCGCCGACGTGTTTGTCCACTACACGGAAATTCAAGGCAGTGGGTTTCGCACCCTGGAAGAGAACCAACGAGTCGAGTTCGAGGTCGGGCAGAGCCCTAAGGGGCCGCAGGCCACAGGTGTGCGTTCCATCTGAGTAACCGAACCTGACGAAAACCCCCGCAGTGTCACGACCTGCGGGGGTTTTCTCGGCACCCACCAGCGCGAGCGTGTTCCCGACACGCCGAAGTGAGCCCAACAAACGTGCACGCTCGCGGTGTATGTCAGTGGGCTTACTGTCGATGCGTGAGCCAGCTGTCCTTCTTCTCGGCCGAGTCGGTGCCGCCCGCGTTGACCGACTTGACCGGCGTGCTGGCTGCCCCAGGTCAGGTGGTGCTGGTCGGCGACGGTGCGCGGCTATCCGTGGTCGTCGAGCGACCATGGCGGGCCGTGGCGCTGGCCGAGATGATCGACGAGGCGGGCCTCGACCCCGAGATCACCCGCACCGACGAAGACACTCCTTTGGTACGCACGTCGGTGGACCCGCGCCTGGTCATCCTTGCGGATGACTGGACGCGTGGCGCCGTCAAGACCGTGCCGCGGCAGTGGCTGCCCGGCCCCCGCGAACTGCGGGCGTGGGTGCTCGCGGCCGGCGCCCCCGAGGCGGACCGCTACTTGCTCGGCTTGGACCCCCACGCGCCGGATACCCATTCCCCATTGGCATCGGCCCTGATGCGGGTTGGCATCGCACCGACGTTGATCGGCACGCGGGGGGCCCACCCCGCACTGCGGATCAGCGGCCGCCGACGGCTGTCGCGCCTGGTAGAGAACGTGGGGGAACCGCCCGACGACGTCGAGGCGTTATCGCAGTGGCCGCAGGTGTGAGTGGGCCCGAGAGCGAAGTCGGTTTGCGTCGGCACGCGCGGAGTGCCATCTTGTCAGTTGCCGACAGGGTCGGACGGGGCACACAATTGCGGACTGGCGCGCCGGGCGGCTGAAAGAAGAAGTGGAGCGTAAGCGCAGTTGGCTGACGACGACCGCAGCAGCGGCAACGGAAAAAGGAATGTGCGGCGACTCGTCATTGTCGAGTCGCCCACCAAGGCGCGCAAACTAGCCGGTTACCTGGGCTCCAACTACGTTGTGGAGTCGTCCCGCGGCCACATCCGCGACCTGCCCCGCGCTGCCGCGGACGTTCCGGCGAAGTACAAGTCGGAGCCGTGGGCCCGGCTGGGCGTCAACGTCGATGAGGACTTCGAGCCGCTCTACATCATCAGCCCCGACAAGAAGAGCACCGTCAGCGAGCTGAAGAGCAAGCTCAAGGACGCCGACGAGCTGTATCTGGCCACTGACGGCGACCGTGAGGGCGAGGCCATCGCCTGGCATCTGTTGGAGACGCTGAAGCCCCGCGTCCCAGTCAAGCGGATGGTGTTCCACGAGATCACCGAGCCGGCGATCCGGGCCGCCGCGGAGCATCCCCGTGACCTGGACAACGACTTGGTGGACGCACAGGAGACCCGTCGCATCCTGGACCGGCTGTACGGCTACGAGATCAGCCCGGTGTTGTGGAAGAAAGTCGCGCCCAAGCTATCGGCGGGCCGGGTGCAGTCGGTGGCCACCCGGATCGTTGTCCAGCGCGAACGTGACCGGATGGCGTTCCGCAGCGCCGGCTACTGGGACGTCGTCGCCGAACTGCATGCCGGCTCAGAGACGACGCCGCCCACGTTCACGGCTCGGCTGACCAGTGTCGACCATCGCCGGGTCGCCACCGGCCGCGACTTCGACTCGTTAGGCCAGCTCAAGAACGACGTGTTGGTGCTCGACGCCGACAGCGCCGGGGCGTTGGCGCGGGGGCTGCGCGGCGCCCAGCTGACCGTCTCGTCGGTGGAGCAGAAGCCCTACACCCGCAAGCCGTATGCGCCGTTCATGACCTCGACGCTGCAGCAGGAGGCGGCCCGCAAGCTGCGGTTCAGCTCGGAGCGCACGATGAGCGTCGCCCAGCGGCTGTATGAGAACGGCTACATCACCTACATGCGGACCGACTCGACCACACTGTCGCAGTCGGCGATTGACGCTGCCCGCAGGCAGGCTCGGGAGCTGTACGGCGACGAATACCTGCATCCCACGCCGCGCCAGTACAACCGCAAGGTCAAGAACGCGCAGGAGGCGCACGAGGCAATCCGGCCCGCCGGCGACTCATTCGCCACACCCGGGCAGCTGCATGCACGGCTCGACAACGACGAGTTCCGGCTCTACGAGCTGATCTGGCAGCGCACGGTGGCCTCACAGATGGCCGACGCGCGCGGCACCACGTTGAGCCTGCGAATCAGCGGAGAAGCCGACACCGGGCAGAGCGTGGCGTTCAGCGCCAGCGGCCGGACGATCACGTTCCCGGGCTTCCTGTCGGCGTACGTCGAGAGCCTCGACGACCTGGCCGGCGGTGAGGCCGACGATGCCGAAAGCAGGCTGCCGCAGCTGCGCGAGGGCCAGCAGGTCACGGCCACCGAGTTGACCGCCGACGGGCACACCACCAACCCGCCGCCGCGCTATACCGAGGCGTCGTTGATCAAGGCGCTCGAGGATCTGGGCATCGGCCGACCGTCCACGTACTCCTCGATCATCAAGACCATCCAGGACCGCGGCTATGTGCAGAAGAAGGGCAGTGCGCTGGTGCCGTCGTGGGTGGCGTTCGCGGTGACGGGTCTTTTGGAGCAGCACTTCGGACGGCTGGTCGACTATGGCTTCACCGCCGCGATGGAAGACGAGCTCGACGAGATCGCAAACGGCCAAGAGCGGCGCAGCGTCTGGCTGAACAACTTCTACTTCGGCGGCGCACACGGGGTACCGGAGTCGATCGCGCGTGCCGGCGGACTGAAGAAGCTGGTCGGCGTCAACCTGGAAGGCATCGACGCGCGAGAAGTCAACTCCATCAAGCTTTTTGACGACGACCAGGGCCGCACCATCTATGTGCGCGTCGGCAAGAACGCGCCGTATCTCGAGCGGATGGTCGTCGGGGACGACGGCAAGCCGACGCCGCAGCGGGCGAATCTGTCCGACGCGATCACTCCTGACGAGCTGACGCTGGAGGTGGCCGAAAAGCTTTTCGCCACACCGCAAGAGGGCCGGTCGCTGGGTGTCGACCCCCAGACCGGGCACGAGATCGTCGCCAAGGACGGCCGGTTCGGCCCCTATGTGACCGAGGTGCTGCCCCAGCCACCCGACGACGATGACGGCGACGGCGCGACGGCCAAGAAGGGTAAGAAGCCCACCGGCCCGAAGCCTCGCACAGCGTCGCTGCTGCGGTCGATGGACCTCGAGACCGTCACGCTCGACGACGCGCTGCGGCTGCTGACGTTGCCCCGGGTGGTGGGCGTCGACCCGTCGACCGGCGAGGAGATCACCGCGCAGAACGGCCGGTATGGGCCCTACCTGAAGCGCGGCAACGACTCTCGATCGCTACCAGCCGAAGAGCAGATGTTCACGATCACGCTCGACGAGGCGCTGAGGATCTATTCGGAGCCCAAACGCCGTGGGCGGCAAGTTGCTTCGCTACCGCCGCTGCGGGAGCTAGGCACCGACCCGGCTACCGGTAAGCCGATGGTGATCAAGGATGGACGGTTCGGCCCGTACGTCACCGACGGTGAGACCAATGCCAGCTTGCGCAAAGGCGACGATGTGCTGACGCTCACCGACGAGCGGGCTGCCGAGCTGCTCGCCGACCGCCGCGCCCGGGGGCCGGTGAAGGGTAAAGGCGCGCGCAAGAAGGCGGCCAAGAAGGCAGGAGCGAAGCGGAGATAGTCTCTCCGATCTGCTGCCCCGTGGCGGTCAGACTTGCGATGACACAGCCACTTTCACGGGACGGGCCAGTTGAGTTGGAGCGATGCGCCCGCGCAGCTCGATGGTTTCACCGACATCCCAGCACAACGCCTCCGCGTCCAGCGCACCACTGACTGCGATCGCCGACGCCAGCACGTGCCCTTCCTCGAGCTTGGCCAGCTCGGTCAGACGCGCTGCCTCGTTGACCGGGTCGCCGATCACGGTGTACTCGAAGCGGGCCTGAGCGCCGATATGGCCGGCGATCGCGCGGCCGGCGGAGACACCAATGCCGAATTCGTTGGCGCCCAAGACATCGATCAGCTCGGCGGGCAGTTCACGGGCGGCGGCCAATGCCGCGCCCGAGGCGTCCGGATGCTCCAGCGGTGCGCCGAAGATGGCCAGGGCCGCGTCGCCCTGGAACTTGTTGACGAAGCCGCCATGCCGGTTGACCGTTTCGACGACGATCCGGAAGAACTCGTTGAGCAGCACCACGACCTCGGCGGGCGGACGGGTGGCGGCCAGCTGCGTCGAGCCGACCAGGTCGACGAACAGCACGGCCACGTCGCGCTCCTGCCCACCGAGCTCGGGACGGCTTTCCAACGCGCGCCGCGCGACATCCTCGCCGACGTAGCGGCCGAACAGGTCGCGCAGCCGCTGCCGCTCGGACAGCTCGCGGACCATGTCGTTGAACCCGGCTTGCAGCAGCCCGAGCTCGCTGGCGTCGTATATCTGTACGTGAGCGTTGTAGTTTCCACGCTGCACCTCGCCGAGCGCCCAGCGCAGTTGGCGCAGCGGGTCGGCGATCGACATCGCGGTGAGAATGGTGCCGATCAACCCGATCACCAGCGCGGTGATCGCCAGCAACAGGATCGGCGTGGACAGCTCTTCGGCCCCCGCGTGCAGGATCGAGAGCCTGGACGCGGCGATCGCGACGATGATCGCCAGAACCGGCACTCCCGTGGACAACACCCAGGTCAGCACGGTTCGTAACATGACCCCGGGCGCGTGGATTTGCTCAGGAACGCCCTGCCGTAGGGCGGCGACTGCGACCGGGCGCAGCACCCGCTCGGCCTGCAGGTAGCCGATGATCGCAGTAGCTGTGGCGCCCAACGCGGTGGCCACGGCGACCACCGGCGCGGAATGGCTGGCGACCGGCCAGACCGCTATGACGAAGATCGTTCCGCCGATGAACCAGTTGACCGCGCTGATAGCGGACCGATAGAACGGCATCTGCAATGCCCGCGTGCGGGCCTGTTCGGTGGCAACCGGGTCGGCGTCAGAGAATCGTCCGTCGCGGTCGCGGCGCTGC
Organism: uncultured Actinomycetota bacterium; assembly: GCA_963801365.1. Lineage (GTDB taxonomy): Bacteria > Actinomycetota > Actinomycetes > Mycobacteriales > Mycobacteriaceae > Mycobacterium. Next base: position 526,958 of record CAWDEZ010000006.1, read on the forward strand.
CAGCGAAACACCGGCAGCAGCAGGCGCAGGCTGACCAGTGATCCAAATGTGAAGGCCACGAACAAAGTTGCGGCGAACACCGCGAGATTCGCTTGCGGCAGGTCTTGAATCACCACCCGGTCTGCGGGTGGCAGAGCGAATCGGAGAAAACCGAGCACAAACAGCGCACCGATGATGTCGGCCTGCAACATGCCGAGAACGAAGACCGGCCACGGCGTACGAATGACCCACTGGACGAATGCCCGGATTCGCACGATCGTCATGGCCGAACTTCCCACGTAACCACCGTATCGGTAGCGGCACAGCCGCAATAGCCTTCAGCAAGCCGGTCATGTCGGTGGCGAGCACTAGTGTTGTCGGTGATGAGCGGGGTGTTCGGTCGTCTGGTGGGCCAGGATGTGGTGGAGGCGGAGCTGGCCGCGGCCGCCCGCGCGGCACGCGGTGATTCCGCTCACATTGCCTCCTCGACCGCGACCATGACACACGCGTGGCTGATTACTGGGCCGCCGGGCTCCGGTCGCTCGGTGGCGGCCGTGTGTTTCGCTGCGGCACTGCAATGCATCTCCGACGGCGAGCCGGGCTGCGGAAACTGCAAGGCGTGCGTGACCACGATGGCAGGCACGCACGCCGATGTCCGCAGAATCGTCCCGGAGGGGCTTTCCATCGGTGTCGACGAAATGCGCACGATCGTGCAGATCGCGTCGCGGCGGCCGAGTACCGGGCGATGGCAGATCGTCGTCATCGAAGACGCTGACCGGCTCACCGAGGGTGCGGCGAATGCGCTTCTCAAAGTCGTTGAGGAGCCGCCGCCGTCGACGGTGTTTCTGTTGTGTGCGCCGTCGGTCGATCCGGAGGACATCGCGATCACCCTGCGCTCGCGCTGCCGGCACGTCGCCTTGGTGACCCCCACGGTCGACGCGATCGCGCAGGTGCTCGTCGACGCGGACGGGCTCTCGACGGAAGAGGCGCAGTGGGCCGCGGCGGTCAGCGGTGGTCATGTGGGCCGGGCAAGGCGGCTGGCTGTTGATTCGGCCGCACGTGAGCGTCGTGAGCGTGCACTGGGCCTGGTGCGGGACGCCGTGAAGCCGTCGCGGGCGTATGCCGCGGCGGAGGAACTCGTGGTGACCGCCGAGGCCGAGGCGCGTGCGCTGACCGCGGAGCGAGACGAGACCGAGACCGAGGAACTGAAGACCGCGCTCGGCGCAGGGGGAAGCGGAAGGGGAACGGCGGCGACGCTGCGAGGTGCGACGGGCGCGATCAAAGATCTCGAGAAGCGGCAGAAGTCGCGCATGACGCGGGCCTCGCGTGACGCGCTGGACCGTGCACTCATCGACCTGGCGAATTATTTCCGGGATGCGCTGCTCGTGTGCTCAGGCGCCAGCGGTGTCCGGCCGAATCATCCGGACATGGCCGGGCGCGTACAGGCGTTGGCTGATCACGCGGCCCCAGAGCGGCTGCTGGAGTGCATCGAGGCGGTGCTGGCGTGTCGGGAGGCGTTGGCCGGCAACGTGAAGCCGAAGTTCGCCGTCGACGGCATGGTGGCGGCGGTCGGCCAGGCGCTGCGTGACTGACTTGGGTCGGTCGCGGCGGCTGCCGTAGAATCTTGCCGCCCGGTGATGAGTGCTTGCGCGAAGAGCATCCGACCCAGCCGGGGCATGCCACCTTAGCTCAGTCGGCAGAGCGGCTCACTCGTAATGAGCAGGTCAGGAGTTCGATTCTCCTAGGTGGCTCGGCTTTTACGCGGGCGCGACGAATCCGATGGGACCTGAAGCGAGACACAGCGACAGCGCCGCGGTGTCCGCACGAACGTTGATCGCGTCGCCGGCTCCGGGTAGCCGGATGAACACCCGGTTCAGTCCCGGATGAACAGGGACTTTCGTTTCCGGTCCTTCGGATAACGACATCATCATCGAGCCGTCGGTGTTGGCCAGGTAGTTGATCTCGGCCGTCCAGTCGGCTGGCAGCAGCGGCCCGTCAAGAGGCATCCGCGCCGGCTTGTCGGTTTGTACGAAGTAGCCGCACTGTGGCTCAGGACCGGGCGTGACGGTCCGCAACCAGGTGACCTTGCCGTCGACGAGGTGTCCGGTCGCGTCCAGCATTCTGAGTTTGGTTGTGGCAGAGGCGTACTCTGGACGATCAGTGAGAAGTGCGAACATATGGCTGGCCAGATTCTCGGGCCAGGCCACACGCTGGAGCACGAGAGGGTCGACCTCTTGATCGAGCAGCGGCGTGTCGGACGACGAATGCGCCTGGGCGAGAACGTGTTCGGCGTTCTGCAGGTATGGCTGGGCGGGGTTGTCGCGCCAGCTTGTGATGAAGGTAACGGTGGAATAGAAGCTGGATGCAACGAATGCTATTGTGACACAAGAAGTTACGGCTGTACGAACCGGAGAAGCATCAAGCCAACTCGACGTGTCACGGTTGGGAGCACGAAACGCGACAGCCGCACAGAGGGCCAGCACGATCACGAGGTCGGGGAAGTAGCGCAGGGTTTGAGCGAGTTCGAGCGCGGTGAACCGCGACGACCGCATCAGGTAGATCGGTACCTGGCAGGCGACGGCGTAGCCGGCGGCGAGCAGCCACACGGGCACGATACGTTGCTTGCGTATCAGCGAGATGGTCATGGCTGCGGCGAGCGCGGTCCAGCCGATCGTCATGACGATTGGCGACGGAATGGCCCAAGGTGATGCGGGCGCCCAACGGGCCCAGGACCAGGGTCCTCCGACGAGACCAGGCACGATGCCGTGAGTGATGGAGCGGCGCAGCAGGTTCGACGTCATGCCGAGATCAGAACTCCAGCGCTCCTGGTCCACCACGAGCAGGTAGAGGACGATCCATGCGGCCGTGAGAGCCAAACTGCTCGCCCACAATCCCTTTGCGTGCTGCCACACCGTTCGAAGCGGTGCCGCATCGCCGGTGACGTAGGCAAGTAGCACGGTAATCGCGAAGGCGACGAACGGGATGACGCCGGCCTTTTCGAAGAACAGCAGACCGCCGAAGTAGGCGAGGAACGCTGTGACGGCGTAACGCTGATTGCCGGTACGGACGAGCAAAATCGCTTCAGCGCAGACCCAGGCCAGTGCGGCGAGCATCGGAAGCGAGTTGAGAGCCGCGGCCCACCACGCGTAGCCAGGGACGCCCAAGGGAGTGAAGAGGGCGAACGTGAGCGGGATCAGGAGGACGGGACGCCAGCCGAGGATGACGTACAACGCGCGAAGGAGCGCCAGCGAGGCGATGAGCTGGAGGACGACGAGGCTGATCGCCGGGCCGGTCCAGTTGAGGGGAGCGAGTCGGGTGATAGCACCGGCGACGAGGAACGCACCCGGCATGACGTGGCCGTCGTGATCGTCGAACAGGTAGGACGGCGAGAGGATGTTCTGGGTGCCGGCGCGTCCGGTGAGGATGAGGTCGTCCCAGTAGAAGTAGCCGCGGAAGGCGAGCACGGCTCGAACGACGAGCTGCAGTGCGATGAGCAGCCCCGCGACGACGGCAACCCAAGGGATGCGGGCCGTGCGGGCTGGCATGGGTCCTTTCACCGGGTCTTGTGGCCTCCTCGACAGTACGGTGCGCGACGGTTGGCGGTATTGGCCGTCTGGTAGGGCGCTTAAGCTAACGAAATGCAGGGAGAAGCTCCGGGGGCGGGATACGGGCCGCATGCTGGCAATGGTCCGCACACGCAGCAGTCGGTACCGGACATGCCGTCGGCGCCTTTGCCGGCTGCAGCTTCCTTTGCGCCACCGCCCCGACGCACCTCGCGGCTAGCGGTCTTATTGAGTGCGCTCGCGATCGGGTTGGCGGCAGCGGCGTTGATTGTTTCGCTCGTGCGCAAACCCGAGACACTCGTACCGATTAGACGCTGGCTACGCCGACGGCAGCCGTACTGGCGGAGCAACTATTCGTGGAGGATGCCGACCGCGCCCTCTGTGAAGCGATTGCACCCTTAATGAAAGAGATAGTGGCGCAAAATCGCGCTTTCGGTCCGTTGTCGCCGGGGTCACCGGAGCAAGGTGCGGCGATTCCGGGTTATAGGATATTCGTCGAGGGCTGGGCATCACGCATGCAAGCCATTCTTAATCAGCATTCGGATCCGCCGCGGTATCTGACGAGAACTTTGCAAACGTTGATTGATAACAAGTTGCTTTACGTCGAGCTAGTGCAGCCAGGGCATGTCGACAGTTACGATAACGACACTTGGAATCAGGCGGGCATTGATTACGGCGGACCGTTAGGTACCTGTAACAAGTTGGGGATAAATTGGCAGTAGTCAGCTCCTTGGCGACCACTGAGCGCATTCCGACAGGTGAATTCTCCGAGGAAATTCTCGGAGGACTTTGGCCAACAACACCGGTTACGTCGTGGAGTGACGCATCGGTCCTGCAGCGGAAACTCGGGGTCGCATCGAGAGATGCGGCCTCGGACGTGAAAATATCTGCGGATTATCTGGTCCAACGGGATGGCGGTGCTTGGGTCGAGTCGATGCACGGAATGTATGCGTCGACATCAAAACTCCTAGCAGACCAATCCGAAAGCTACTTAGTTGCTGCAGACATCTCCGATCGATGTGCTGCTGCGTTAATGTCGGGCAGGTCACAACTTTATATGCTTCTCTTCGAAGCGCGCGAAGAGATCGAGCGAGCCCGAGAATTTATCGCTACGTGGAAAGCTGCCGTACCGCCGGGTCCGAATTACAAGAGGATTGTTGATGCGTTAGACTCTGCGCTGAAAAGGAAAATTGCCGAAATCATAGCGAATGCCAGATCGCGAGCGGTTTCTATTAGTGCCATATGCACGGGTGAAATTGAAAGCCATCTGACGAGATTAGCTACGGCGGTCCCACTGCCCGGCCATCAGGCGTCCTACTCGTTATCGGGGAGTGCCGCTACCGGTTCAGAAAGCTCGGTTCAACCAGCTAGTTGGGGCGGTAGCAAGCTGCCGCTGCATCCGCCAGATCTGTCCCCTGGCGATTCGCCATTGAGCCGTGACGGTGGCGCTATTCGCCATCCGGGTGAGATACCCGACAATGTGTCTTCTGCCGGATATTCAAGGCCAACGAGAAGTAGTGGCTCAGCCGCCTCGGAGGGCGAAGCTTCTTCGCCAGCAGAGGAATTAGCCTCGGTTGATAGCTCTATTGACAGGACCTCGGGTTCAGCGCCTCAGCGGATCCAGCCGCTCATGCCGCCGGTGCCGTCAACACCCCTGAGTGGCGGACCGTCTCCGAGCCTTGCTCCTGCCAAGGCGCCATCAGCCGTCAACCCCATGAGCGGCATCTCGGCGCCGAGCACTGCCTCGATCCCCTCGACAAGCGTTCCGACGACCCCGCCGTCGGCGCCCCTGACGCCTTTCCAACCTCCTAACGCAGCAGCCGACCTCTCACGGGGTCTGACACAGGGTCTTAACGCTGGGGCGCCAAGCGCTCCACTCGCGCCGTCCCAGCCTCTCATCCATCAGGCACCCCCCGCCGTCACCGACGCCGCCGCAGCCGCCACACCGCCGGCCTCCGCCGCCCCCGCTGCCGCGCCGACAAGCCCCATCCAGGCCCCTCCGAGCCCACCTCAAGCTGCAATCCCACAATCGACGCCGTTCATCGCTCCGCCGCCCATACCGTCGAGCAATCTCACTCCTTACGGCTCCGATGTCCCCCGCTCGCCCGCGCCGCCTCCGCCACCACCGCCGGCACCTACGATCACCACCTCCGGGCCCGCAGGGCCCTGGCCGCCGGGCACGGCGATGGCCGCTCCGACGGGCGCATCAGCCGCAAACGCCTCGATGTCCCCGGGCATGCTGGCCACCTCGGGCGTCGGCGCCACCGGCGCGGGCGCCGCGCTGGTCAGCTCGCAGACCAATGACCCGCTGCTGACCAAGGCGATCCGCCAAGCCTATGAACTGCTCCATGCTTCCCGCATGTACCCGGGGGTGCATTGGTGCGTCGCCGTCTTCAAGATCCCACAGGGAGCCGAGACAGTCATCACCAGCAACGACGGCGCGGGCTACATCCCGCCCGGAGTCTTCATTCCCCGCAACACGAGGGCTCTTTTCGCAGACTTGTTGCTGGACAACGAGTTTCAGGCGAAGTGGTTCGGCTGGGTGAACCCGTCGGCGACGATGGTCGCCTACGCTGCCCACCGCGCCGTTTTCGACCCGAACTATGAGCTGTACGCGTTGGCCGCCACCACCGATCCCGGTGGCTCCTCGGTTTTGCCCGCGCGACGCGCCGGTGTCGCGCACTACCACGATTGTGATTCCACCCAGTCGCCGATCCCGCCCGACGAACCCAGACCCGAACTCGACGCCACTCGGCTGCACCGCCTGGCCGTTATAGACCGTGCCACGTACGCGCAAATCACCGCCGATACCCGGGATAACCGGCGCACAGCCTGGGAAGCTACTGCCGAAGCCGTCGGCATGGCCATGGCCGGCGCCGAACCGCTGTTCGTCGAAGTCGCACCCGTGATCCGCGAAATTTTCGGCGCGCTGGCAGCTGGCAGCCCCATCAGCGATTCACAGTGGACGGCACTCAATCGGCAAAACCGAGACCGCAAGTCGCTGTGGATGCGGCCGGGATACATCGACATGGCACCGTCGACCACGTCGGGAGTAACCGCCCTCTATCGCGCACACCATAACATCGACCGCGCGGTCGAGGCGCTGTCCCTCTGGCGCAGCAGCACACCCGATTATGCCGATATCGTTTATGCCGCAAGGCAAGTCACCAAGGAGGCGCAAATATGGGCGACCGCGACATCAAGCTAGACGCCGCCGAGACCCTCAAAGAGGTCGAAGCCATCGCCGAGACGGTCAGAAGCGTCGCCGTCCCAGGCCCCGTGCCCGAGGCGGCGGGAGGAACGCCCATCGACCTCGCCCTCGCCAAAGTGGCCACGGCCCAACAGACTCAAGCCGACGCCTGGGCCGCGGCTCTGCAAACCACCATTCCCGAGCAACAGGCCAAGTCCATCAACGCCGTGCAGATGCTCCAGAACACCGAACAGCACAACAGCACCGAGATCGCCCGCGTGTACCCCGGAGGCTCTGCAGGCGTTCAAAGCGTCTGATCTGACTTGCCGTCGGTATCCTGAACCGGTGCGTGCACTGGTCACCGGAGCTGCCGGCTTCATCGGATCCACGTTGGTTGATCGGCTGCTCAAGGACGGCCATGAGGTCATGGGCGTGGACAACCTCAGCTCTGGCCGCGCGTCTAACCTCGAACAGGCCAAACAGGACTCGAACTTCAGCTGGACCGAAGATGACATCGTCACCGCCGACCTCGACGGCCTGCTAGCGCACTACCAGCCCGAAGTCGTGTTTAATCTGGCCGCACAGATCGACGTCCGCAAATCCGTGGCCGACCCGCGGTTCGACGCCGAGGTGAACGTCATCGGCACGATCAGGCTCGCCGAGGCGGCCCGCAAAGCCAACGTGCGCAAGGTCATACACACCTCATCGGGCGGGTCGATCTACGGAACGCCAAAGAACTTTCCCACCAACGAGTCCACCATCACCGACCCGGCGTCTCCCTACGCCGCCGGGAAAGTGGCCGGCGAGATCTATCTGAACACGTACCGCCACCTCTACGGCGTCGACTGTTCACACATCGCTCCGGCCAACGTCTACGGGCCGCGCCAAGACCCCCACGGCGAAGCGGGCGTGGTGGCGATCTTCGCCCAAGCGCTGCTTTCAGGAAGTCCCACGAGAGTCTTCGGTGACGGCACCAACACCCGCGATTACGTGTACGTCGACGACGTCGTCGACGCCTTCGTGAAAACGTCCGGATCCAAGGGCGGCGGGCAGCGCTTCAACATCGGCACAGGCGTGGAAACCTCTGACCGCGCACTACATTCGGCTGTTGCGAAGGCGGTTGGCGCGCCGGACGATCCCGAGTTCGCGCCCGCAAGGCTCGGCGACTTGAAGCGGTCTTGCCTCGACGTCCGCCTTGCCGAGATGGTTCTGGGGTGGCGCCCCTGGGTCAGGCTCGACGACGGCATCGGCCGTACCGTCGAGTTCTTCCGGCAGACCCAGGGCGTCTAGTAAATCGTCTGGAAGAACTCAAGCCGAATCCGAGGGCCGCTGCGCGCTTTGCAGCGCAATCGCTCGCGCCAACCGGGTATATCGCAGTTCCACATCCTTGAAGTGCAGGTACGTGGTCAGTGACGTGAAGGCGAACGCGACGACGAGCGCGTACAGCATCAAGTCGCTGCCGCGACCCACGCCCAGCCAGTGCGCCAGCACCGTGGTGTCATCGGGTCGCAGCACCGCGTAGATGCCGGCGACCACGAACACCACATAGCCGACCTTCACCCACGCGCGCGCCTGCACAGATCCGCGTGACCGCAGCAGGAACACCAGCAGCGCGACCACCGCCGCGATCACCAGGACCTGAATCCAGTTCATCGGCTCCTCTTTCCGTGCAAAAACCCGTCGAAGACGATGTTGACGCCGTTCAGCAGCGGCTGTCCCTTCGACTTCGAGTATTCTGTGTACAGGATCTCGACGGGCTCTTCCCTTACCCACCAATGGTTTTCGTCGATCATTGCGATGATCTCACTGGCGTGCCCCATGCCGCTCATCGTGATATCGAGGCCATCGGCAACCGTGCGGTTGAACACGCGAAGCCCGTTGTGCGCGTCGGACAGGCCGAGCCGCCGGCTGCGTCGGCTCAGCAACACCGCCGCGCGCAGCACGATCCGCTTGAGCACAGGCACGTCGCTGCGCACTCCGTGGTCGGCGAACCTGGTGCCGATCACGATGTCGACGTCCTCGACGGTCAGTTTGTCGATCATCCGCAAGACGTCCTTGATGCGATGCTGCCCATCGGCGTCGAACGTCACGAACACCTCAGCGCCCGGCCGGCTGCGGGCGTATTCGACGCCGGTCTGAATTGCCGCACCCTGCCCGAGATTCACCGGGTGCCTCACCAGATGCGCCCCCGCGCGCAGCGCGACGGCTCCGGTTTCGTCGCGGCTGCCGTCGTCCACACAGACGACGTGGTCGAAGGTCGCCCGGACATCGGCGATCACTTCACCGATGACGGCGGCTTCGTTGAATGCGGGGACGACGATCCAGACGTCCGGGTAGCGGCTGTCGATGCCCACAAAAATACACGTCAGGGGGTCGGAGGCCGCGGTGCCGGGCCGCTCTGCCGCACCATTCGCAGCGCGGCCAGATGTACCACGATGCCCACCACAGGGCCGCACAGCAGTGCCACGACCGTCCTGGTCTCCAACTCCAACGGCAGCAACAGCAGCAGCGTGGATGCCACGGTCGCGCCGATCCAGCCCAGCGAGTACGCCCGGTGCAGTGCCGCAGCCACCGCTGCCGCGCCGGTCAATGTCAGCAGCGCGATGGACACCGCGGCGGCGGTCAACCATGCGAGCAGTGCGCCATCGGCCTCGTAGTCGGCGCCGAACCCCATCCGCAGCAGCCACGGCCCGGCCAGCCCGGCTGCCACCGCTCCGGCCACGCCCACCGCGAGCACCACCGCAGAAGGCCCGACGAGCGCCCGGAATCTGTCGGCCCGCTGGTCGACGAAGTGGGCGATCAAGTTGCCCTGCATCGCGGTCAGCGGCACCAGCAGCGGAGCCCGCGTCAGCGTCACCGCCAAGATCACCACCCCGCCCGTCGCGCCCAGGTTCCCGGAGGTGGCCTTCAGCAGCACCGGAAAGCCCATCACCAGGATGGCGCTGGCCCCGGCGGCGGCGATCGCGTGCGCCGCACCGCGCAGGAATGTCGCGATGTCGCCGTAGGCGACCAGCCGCGCAGCCGCCCGGGTGGACGGCGACAACACCAGCAGAACCAGCCACGCCACCGCACCGCAGACGGTCGCCCACAGATAACCCACCAGCCCCCAGGTGAGCGCGGACGTCGTCGCCGCCACCGCGACCCGCATCCCGGCGTCGGTCACCATCAGCGAGCCGTACTGCGTCCATCGGCCCGCGCCGGCGAGCATGCCGAGCAGTGTCGCGTGCAGGCAGAATCCGGCCAGGCCCACGCTCAACAGGACGACGCTGAGCAACCGCGCCTCGGCGAACACATGTGGAGCCCAAAGCGGCGAGCTGCCTGCGATCACCAGCCCGGCGACCAGGCCGATGACCCCCGCCACCCGCAGCGGATGTGTCTGCGGTCCGGGTGACACCACTGCGTAGCGTGCCGATCGCACCTCCCGCGTCGCCTCCTGCAACAGGCCGTTGGCCGCGCCCGTGACGAGGCCGAATGCCCCCCAGAACACCCCGAACACCGAGAAGCCTGACGGATCCACATCGCGGGCGGCCAGGTACAGCACGAGGTAACCGCAGAGCGCCGTCACCGCGGTGGCGACGCCGACGCGCGCGACGCTGCCGCGGGTGACGGGGCCGGTCGGTGTTTCCGCGTCGGTCACGGCGTCTCCGCGGGCCGCCGGCGCCGGACGCGCACAACGACGTATGCGATGACGATCACTGCGGCCGCGCCGATCACGTACCACTTGTATCGCTCGAAGCCGCCCCAGATCTCGCCGATGTTCTCGCCGGCGAAGTAGCCCAAGAAAGCCCAGGTGCAGACCCACAACACCGCGCCGAGCGCGTTGAAGCCGAGGAATTTCAGCCACTTCATCCCGACAGTCCCGGCCATGATGCCGTTGACCTGGCGCAGTCCCTCGACGAAGCGGGCAACGACGACGATCTTGCCGCCTTGGCGGTTGAAGTAGTCCTCGGCGCGGTCGAGCCGCTCGGGGGTGAGGAAGATGTGGCGGCCGAAGCGTTCGACGAGTGGACGGCCGCCGAAGTGGCCGACAATGAACCCGATGTTGTCACCGACGATCGCGCCGGCCACCGCGACCAGGATGACGAACGCGATGTTCATGTGACCGGTGCCGGCGTAGATTGCCGCCGCGATCAAGATGGCCTCCCCGGGCACCGGCACGCCGAAGTCTTCGAGCAGCACGAAACCGCCGACGGCCAGGTATCCGTAGTGATCCAAGAGCGGCTGCGCATCGCCGAACACGCCAGGCAGCTGGCCATGGCTCATGTGTGCTCCGTCCGGTCTCCGGGAACCCGTCGCGCAACAGTGACCATATGGGATGAGGGCCTGATCGCAGCGGTAGCACTGTGGACGACCTCGGCATGAGAGACTGAAAGTGGAGGGGAGTATTCCTTCGCCGCGGCGTCGTCATCACGTCGTCCATCGGACGACCGGCCCGCGGGCCGCCTTGGCGGCGGAAGAGACCTCCGGCGTTTTCGTGACGACCGGAGGACTTGCATGAACGTTTCCCAGCTTGAGTGGATCATCACCCTGGGGGTGACTTTCGCGGTCCTGCTGTTCGACGTGATCATCATCGGCCGCCGCCCGCATGAACCGAGCAAGCGCGAATGCGCGATTTACCTGACCATCTACGTCGGGCTCGCCGGGGCGTTCGGGGGCTTCGTGTGGCTGTTCCACGGCAGCCAATTCGGCCTCGAGTTCTTCGCGGGATGGCTCACCGAATACAGCCTCTCCGTCGACAACCTGTTCCTGTTCTTGCTGATCATGGCGAGCTTCAACGTGCCCAAGGAGTACCAGCAGCAGGCGCTGTTCGTCGGCATCGTGCTCGCATTGGTTTTCCGCGGCGTTTTTATTGCGCTTGGCGCAGTGGCCATCAGTCAGTTTTCCTGGATCTTCTACCTTTTCGGCGCGTTCCTGATTTACACAGGATTTCGGCTGGCCAGTGACAAGGACCACGACGACGACGCAGACAACCGGTTGGTCCGCTTCGCCCGCACCTACCTGAGCACCACCGACAAGTGGGACGGGCTCAAGCTGTATGTGAAAGAGGGCTCCAAGCGGCTGATGACGCCGATGTTTCTTGTCATCCTGGCGCTCGGCACCACCGACATCCTGTTCGCGCTCGACTCCATCCCTGCGATCTACGGCCTGACCAAGGAGCCGTACCTGGTGTTCACCGCGAATCTGTTCGCGTTGATGGGCCTGCGTCAGCTGTACTTCCTGCTCGGCGACCTGCTGAAACGGCTCGTGTACCTGTCGCAGGGTCTGGCGGTCATTCTGTGCTTCATCGGGGTAAAGCTCGTCCTGCACGCTCTGCATGAGAACGAGGTGCCGTTCATCAACGGTGGCAACCATGTTGACGTTCCGGAGATTCCGACACTGCTCAGCCTCGGCGTCATCGTGGCGGCGCTGATCGTCACCACCGTCGCTAGCCTGATCAAGACGCGAGTGATCGACTCCGAGCCGTCGGCGAAGTCCGAACGAACGGAATGACAATCGGCGTCGTGTACTTGGCGTGGCCAGAGTGCGTGTGTTTATGGCCGACCCTGTCCGCGCCTCGTTCGAGTTGACGACCGGCAGCGCGACGCCCGTTCGGGTGAGCGCTCCGGATCTGCGAGGAGCGCAGCGGCTGCGGTCCCGGATCCGCGCCGCGGCGATGGTGCGTGGCGACGACCCCGATCGGCTCGCGGTAATCGTTGACCTCGCAGTCGCAGTGGCAGACGACTTCCGTTCTGCCCTGGCGGCTTTGGCTGCGGCTGACATCACGTCGACACTGAGTTACGCCGGCACGGTTAGCGGACTCGCCGGCTTGATCGCCGACATCATCGCGGCAGGCGTGGCCGACGGCGTGACGTTGATTCCCATCACGAGGCTTGATGCTCAACAACTCCTCGCCCGGCTGTCCCGTCGATTTCCGCTAGCTGCTCAGCCGAGGGTTTCGTAGATCAGCGTCGTGGACCGCGCCGTGCGCACCCTGTCGAACTGTGGATCGCAGTGCCCGTGGATGACTTCACTCACCCGACAGTGATGCGCGTGCCCGGCCTCAAGCGAGCGGTTTCGCGTCATGCCTCGCACAGTCGTTGGGCGAGCTGGCGAAGATCACTTACGACGAGCGTCGGTTGGGGCAGGCCTTCGGCCGTTAGTGGCGCGTTGCCGTACCGGGTGACCAGCGTAGCGCTGAACCCCACGCTTTGGGCGCCGATAGTGTCCCAAACATGGGCGGCGACCATCATGCATTCTGACGGCGCGACCGAGAGTTCTTGGCATACATGGCGGTAGACCACCGGGTCGGGCTTATAGGTGCGGCAAGCATCGACGCTGAGCTGCCGGTCGAATAGGCCGCCGAGCCCGGCGTTTTCGAGGGGGCTCTGGCCGTGCGGGTTCGGCGGTGAATTCGTCAGGGTGACAAGCCGGAAACCGTTGTCGCGCAGCGTGTTGAGCGCCGCCGCAACGTCCGGGTGCGGCGGCATCGTCAACATGCCCTCCCGTGACGCGGTGCAGGTCGTCTTCGGTGATGCGCACCCCGTGAATGTCAGCGAGCATTCGCAACACTGCCTCGCCCAGCGTGAAGAAGTCGACGTATGTATTCGACATCGCGGTGGTCATCGAATACATGACGAGTTGAGCGAACCATTCGCGCATCGCCTGCGGATCACCGAGGATCTCCGTGAAAAGCGGTGTCATGGATTCGATGTCGATGAGGGTTTCGTTCACGTCGAAAACCAGCAACGATGGCGATCCAGGTGTCACCGGTGTCCACGCTCCTGTAGCACCCACGTATTGCCGTCAGGGTCACGGAAATCGGCGAAGCTGGCATAGTCGGTTCGGCTCGGATCCAGGCCCGGTAGAAAGCCGCCGCGCCAGCCACCGTCGGTGTCCTTGTGCCCGATCTCGCTGATGGCCACGCCACGATCCGTCAGTTCCCGCCGGGATGCTTCGATGTCGGATACGACCAGATACAGGCCGCGCACCGAGCCGACCGGGGCGTCTGTCAAACCCACTCCGAATTGGATTGAGGTGGCGGATCCTTGGGGGGTCAACTGGATGACGCGGAACTCCGATGCGGGTGAATAGTCGACGTCGAGGTCGAATCCGACCTGGTCGCGGTAGAACTGCAGCGACGCATCGGGATCCGATACCGGAAGGATGACGACTTCGAGCAGCGCCTTCATCGTGTCTTCCTATGCGGGGGTCTTGTGCAGAATCTCGTCGGGGTCGAGCCCGCGGTCGACGCCGTGGGCAACAACGGTCTGCCCCGGCTCGAGGTGCAACTGTCTGCCGTCGAGGTAGACGTCGATCTTGTCGGGTTCGAAAGACACCAGATTGCTCACCCGGGCAACCTCAGGCCAGGCGTTGGTGTACGACCACGCGGCGCGTGTGCGATCACCGACGGTGTAGTAGCTGGCCAGGCCTTTGTACGGGCAGAACGTCTGTCCCTCAACGGGTTCCAGGGTCGACTCGTCGACGTCATCGCGGGGCACATACCAGCGGGGAGCGAAACCCGATTCATACAGAGCCAGCGGCCGGTGGGTGTCGGCGATCACGCGATCGGCGTCGCGGACCACGAGATGTCGTGATGTGGTGCGGATGTCGATGCGGTGGTAAAAGTCCGCGGCGTGCCCGACGATGCGGTCGTCTTCCTCGTAGAAGGCATCCATCGCCCGCCACGCGAAGGCCACCCGCCCCTGGAGCGCGCTGGCGTGTGCCGGCAGCGCGACGTGCTCCCACGCGGCATGCTTGGCTGCGCGCTTCCCGGTGCCGACGGTGAACCAGCGCATCTCGCCGAGGTCGCCATGCTGGGTGATCCGGTCCTCCGCGGCCAGGATCCCGGGCTGGATGTCGGCTTGTGGAAAGTAGGCCACCGGGTAGCGGCCCGGTTCGTGCAGCAGCACGACGTCTTCGCTGTCGCCAATCCACTGGTCGGCGAACCGCACCCGCATCCGGCGCCGCAGCGGCTCGGCGAACAGCAGCCGCTCCGGCATCGGCTGCGGCGTGAGGAAGTGCCCCACCGACCCGGCGGCTAGCGGTCCTTGCTGCCATGCCAGTCCCATGTTCTCGTCCTTTCGTTGTTGAAATCCCCTGGTGCACCGTGCCGTAGTGCGGGCCCGTAAACACTCGATTCGCTACGCGTCGAATCGAGCCAAGCGACCCGCTTCGCACGTAGAAAGCGCAGCGCATTGAAACCGATTGGGATGCACAACCCACTATTCTCCTGTGCACCGGTCTTGTCTACGGCGCCGTAGCAACCGTCGGCTGGTCAGGCTGATCTGGGCGTACGGCGCGGCGCGGTTCGCGATCCAGGACGTTTGGAAGCGGATGCGAACGAACGCACGTAGTCGACGGCGGCATTGACTGCAACGCGCAGCGGTTCCGCGCTGCCCGTGGTGTACGTCAACAGGGCGCCGCCCTGATGGGCGACCACCAGCGCAACCGCGAGGTGGCGCGGATTGGCGTCGGGTCGCAGATCGCCGCGCCCGCGCATGGCCACGAGTCCTGCGCGAAAAAGCGCAAGCCACTGGTCGTAGCCGGCGGCCAAGTCGTCGAGGACGTCGTCGTCGGCTTCCAGCAGCTCACCGGCCAGCGACCCGTACACGCATCCGCCTTTTCGGTAGACCGCCTTCACATCGGCCGCGCAGGCATCGGCCCAGACCTCAAGTGCGTCAAGGCTGTCGAGGGCACCCAGCTGCGGTTGAGCGTGAAATGTCATGACGTCGTTGCGGCGGGCGGCGATGACTTCGCGGGTCAGGTCGCGCTTGTCCTGGAAGTAATGGGCGATCTGCGATCCGCTGACGGAGGCGCTGCTGCGCAGCTCGTCGATGCTGGTCCCGGCAACGCCGTGATCGAACATCAACCTGGCGGCGATGTCAACGATCCGCGACCGGGTCGCCAGCCCCTTGCCGGTGAACCGTGCAGTGGGGTCGTCGGACACGACCTCGCCAACCGGTTTGCGCGCTTGCCGAGGCCGGCGCGGCCGGCGCGCGACGCGTTCGTCCGAGTCGGTGGCGAACATGCGCAGATAGTTCACGGCGAAACGCACGGCGTCGGCGTGCGGCCACTCTTGTCGATACGTGAAAGTCATGGTGCCGCCGCCCTGGTGTGCGCTGACGATGACCAGCGCGAGCTGCCGAGGGTCGGCGCCGGCGACCAAAAGGCCGTGGTCTTTCATCCGTTGGATCGCCTTCTCCAGCAACATAACCCATTGCCAGTAGCCCTCCGCAAGCGTCTCGCGGGCCGCGTCGTCGGACTTGGCGAGTTGGCCGGCGAGGGCATGGTAGGTGGGTGTGCCCGAGTAGCGGATGCGTCGCAGGTAGCGCATGTTCAGATCGATCCAGCGCTCGAAGTCGCCGAACGAATCCAGCCCGGCCAGCTTGGGTTGGCGGTGAAAGTCCAGCGCCACGTTGATCTGGCGGGCGAGGACCGCTCGGATCAGCGCCTGCTTGTCAGTGAAATAGTGGGCAAGCTGCGAGCCGCTCACGGACGCGGCCTTACGCACATTATCCATGTTGAACGCCGAGAGCCCATCGCTGAGAATCAGCTCGGCGGCCGCCTTGACGATCCGCTCGCGCGTGGCACGTCCCTTCGGGGTCAACCGCTGCTCGTCAGGCAAGTCGGCGGTAGCCATCGCATCAGGCTAACGGCCCGGCGGCCAGATTATGGGACATTCAACCCAGTATGGTTCGGCGGCTGCGTCAGGCGGCCGCGCAGCGCCTTGGCGAGGAAGCCTCGGATGAGTCCGGTCACTTCCTCTAGTGCGGACTCGAGCAGGAAATGCCCGCCGTCAATCAGGTGGATCTCGGCGTCGGGTAGGTCCTCGGCGAAGGCTTGTGCACCGGCTGGGCCGAAGATTTCGTCGCCGCGACCCCACACCGCGAGCAGTGGCACCCGGCTGGCGCGCAAGTACTCGTGCAGTCGCGGGTACAGCGGTGAGTTCGTGACGTAGTCGAGGAACAACTTGAGCTGGACCTTGTCGTTGCCGGGTCGGGATATCAGCGCGTAGTCGTGATGCCAGGATTCGGGGTCGACCAGTGTCTGGTCGGACACCCCGGTGACGTATTGCCATCGGGTGGCGCCCAACGTGAGGAACTTCCGGACCGCGGCCTCGGTCTCTGCGTTCTGTTCAGTTTGGTAGGCCCACACCGTCTGCCAGAAGCTCTCCACAAAGCCGGCGTCGTAGGCGTTGCCATTCTGAGTGATGATCGCTGTGATCGCCCCGGGCTGGCCGAGGGCTAGGCGCCACCCTATGGGCGCACCATAGTCCTGGACGTACATCGCATACCGATCGATTCCGAGCGCGCGCAGCATCGCCGCAGTCAACGCGCTCAGGGCGTCGAATGTGTAGTCGAACTCTTCGACGCTTGGCGCATCCGATAGCCCGAAACCCAGATGATCCGGAGCTATCACGTGGTAGCGGTCGGCCAAGGCCGGGATCAAGTGCCGGAACATATACGAGCTGGTTGGAAATCCGTGCAGCAGGACGAGCGCGGGCGCCTGCGAGTCTCCCGCTTCGCGGAAGAACAACTGGTGACCGTCGACACTGACGTAGCGGTGATGCACAGCCGCCATAAGCGATTACAATCTCCGTTTCTGGGTTGTTCGTCCCATTATGCACTTCATTTGCCGTCTGCACTAGGCCCGGGCGATCGATCGGCTCGGTGGGCGTTGACCGCGGGCCGCCCTGTGCATATTCTGGGTTAGTCATCCCAAAGCGTGCTTACGCCGGGAGGCCACATCGACACGGCAGGGAGAGCAAGGGTGGCCAGACTGGTTTCGGTCAACGTCGGCATGCCCAAAGACGTGGACTGGCAAGGTAAGACGGTTCATACCGGCATCTGGAAGTCCCCGGTCGACGGCCCGATCATGGTCCGACGACTCAACATCGACGGCGATGGCCAGGGTGACCTTGCCGGGCATGGTGGTGAACAGCGCGCCGTGATGGTCTACCAGACCGAGGCGTATGACTATTGGAAGAGCTATTTCGGGCGTGACGATCTATGCCCGGGGTACTTCGGGGAGAACCTCACGGTCGACGGGCTCAGCGATCGGGAGGTCTGCATCGGTGACCGGTACCGCATCGGTGAGGCCGAGTTCGAGGTCAGCCAACCACGTGTCACGTGTTTCCGGGTTGGCATGCGCCTGGGCGAACCCGAGATGCCCAATCTGCTGGTCTCCCATCATCGTCCCGGTTTCTATTTCCGGGTGCTGACCGAGGGTCGTGTCCAAGCCGGCGACGCGATCGTGCGGACCCGGGCCGGAATACACGGGCTCAGCGTCGCCGAGGTCGACGCGCTGCTGTATCTGCCCGACCGTGACATGGATAAACTCCGCAAGATCGTCGATGTCCCGGCGCTGAGCCCGGGCTGGCAGCAGTCGTTTCACGATATGCTCGCAGCGCACGAAAGTGCCACAGCGCCAACGGCTCCGCCGATCGGAGTCGAGCCCGGGTGGAGCGGATTCCGGCGACTGCGGGTGGCTGCCACACAGCGGGAGAGCCCAACGGTGCTATCCATCGAGTTCGAAGCCGTCGACCACAGCACGTTGCCCAGACCGCTTGCCGGGCAGTACCTGACCATCAGGATCCCCGACGCGGGTGAGCCCGCTCTGCTGCGCAGCTACTCACTTTCCAGCGATCCCGGCGCCACTCGCTACCGCATCAGCGTCAAACGCGAAGACCACGGCGTAGTGAGCCAGTGGCTCCACAGCCATATCAGAGCAGAGTTCGTGGTGGAGGCCGCCGCCCCGCGCGGTGAGTTCTGCCTTTCCGATGACAACAGTCCAATTGTGTTGTTATCCGCGGGCATCGGCGCGACACCGGTGCTCGCGATGATGCACGCGTTGGCTGCCGCCCACAGCAGCCGCCAGATCTGGTGGCTGCATACCACGCGCAACGCTGAGTCCCACGCCTTCGCGGCCGAAGTCACGGCCCTGATCGAATCACTGCCGAATGCTCAACAACACGTCTTCTACACTGGTGGCGACGGTGCGGATAGTCTCATCGTGCGCGGTCGTCTCAACCGGGCCTCGATCGCCGCACTAGGCCTACCCGTCGGTGCGACGGCGTACCTATGCGGCCCAAGCTCATTCATGGACGCTATGCGCGAAGCCCTGACTGAAACTGGAATCGACCCCGTGCACATCCACACCGAACTGTTCGGCGCCCTACCCGCGATCAACCCCGGCATCGTCGCTCCCAAGCGTTCTGTGCGGCCACACCCGCCCGATGGCGGACCGGGAACCGGGCCACGAATAACCTTCTCGCGCAGCGGATTCAGCGTCGGCTGGTCGGCGGACTACCACTCCATCCTCGAACTCGCCGAGGCCTGCGACGTACCGACTCGGTACTCCTGCCGAAGCGGCGTCTGCCACACGTGCGTGACTCCAGTAATTGAGGGAGAAACCGCGTACCGTCAACAGCCGCTGGAAGAGCCCTCTGTCGGCGCGGTGCTGATCTGCTTGGCTACTCCACGCAGCGACCTCGTCCTCGACCTCTGACAGCTAGTGGTGTGTCCTGGATTTAGCTGACTTTTTCGAGGGCGATGCGTCCGCGGGCGACCTTGGCGAGGATGGATTCTGCGGTCGCTGTCCACACGTAAGGCCGTGGGGCGTCGTTGTGTGAGTCGAGGTATTCCTGGATTGAGGCGATCAGGTCGGGAACGGAATGAAATACCCCGCGCCGCAATGCTTTGTCGGTCAGCTCGCGGAACCAGCGTTCCACCAGGTTCAACCAGGATGAGGATGTCGGGGTGAAATGCAGGTGGAACCGAGGATGATTGTCCAGCCACTTGCCGACGTCTTGGTGTTTGTGGGTGGCGTAGTTGTCGCAGATCAGGTGGATTGCCAGGTCTTTGGGCACTTCGCGGTCGATGGTCTTGAGGAACTTCAACCACTCCTGATGCCGGTGGCGCGGCATGCATTGCCCGATCACCGTGCCGGTCAACACGTTCAGTGCGGCGAACAGGGTGGTGGTGCCGTGCCGTTTGTAGTCGTGGGTCATCGTCTCGCCTCGCCCCTTGACCATCGGCAGCGACGCCTGGGTGCGGTCCAGTGCCTGCACCGAGGATTTCTCGTCGGCGCATAACACGATCGCCTTCTCGGGCGGGTTCATGTACAGCCCGACGACATCGACCAGTTTCTCCTCAAAACGCGGGTCGTTGGACAGTTTGAACGTCTGGACCCGATGCGGTTTGAGCCCCCGCGCGTGCCACACCAGCTGCACCGTTGACTTCGACACCCCCGTCGCAGCAGCCATCGTCCTGCAGCTCCAATGGGTTTCACCCTTCGGGCGGTAGTTCAGTGTCAGATCGACGATCTCATCGATGGTGGATTGCGGGATCGACGGTTTGCGGCCACGACCCTTGCGAACCTGACCCAACTTCGCCAACCCCTCCTCGGCGAACCTCTCACGCCAACTCTTCACCGACGCCGGCGACACCGACAACGACGCGGCGATCGCAGTGTTGGCCACACCGTCAGCCGCCATCAGCAGCGCCTTGGCCCGCACCACCTCCCGATGCACACCCGACTGCGAGCGCGCCAACGACTCAAGCACCTCACGTTGTCCTGCCGACATCTCCAACGCAGGCACGGGTTGTCTCATGCCGAAATCGTATCTAACCTATGGCCAATTTATTGCAGGACACACCACTAGTGCCCAACTTCCTTGACTTCGGGAATGTCCGGCCGTAGATAGCCGATCAGGCATAAACAAATCAGCACCATCCCCACCAGCGGCCACCAGAGCGCGACCACCGCCGCTGCCGCGAAAACGACGATCGTTATGAACGATCTCATTCGCAGCAGCCGACGCATGCGTTGCGTGACATCCTCATGGGTGGGTCGATCGACCGCTTCCCAACAGAGCGCGAGATAGGTGATGTTAACGAGGACAAAAACGGCCGCGTACATTGTCCGCCAGCCTGCTAGACCGAAGTTACGCCCTGTGAGGTAGGCGAAGTTGTTGGTTGACCTGGGTTTGGTGCGGGTTTGGGCGCCGATTGTGTAGCCAGTAATTTCAGTGTGTCGCTGGCACACGAGTCCGAGTTTGTCTTGTAGCATCCAATTATGGCGAAGCCAGTGCGGATGCATGTAGCCCGGACACCGAGTAGGTATGTGGACAAGGCCGGCAATGTGCACCGCTACGAGTCGGTGCTGGTGCGCCGCAGCTACCGCGACGGCAAAAAGGTCCGTCATGAGACGTTGGCCAACCTGTCGAAGCTGCCCGCCGAGGTGATCACCGCGATTGAGGCGACCCTGAAGGGCCAGCAGCTGGTGCCGGCCGGCAGCGAGTTCACCATCGTGCGGTCGCTGCCGCACGGGCACGTGGCCGCGGTCGCCGCGATGGCGCGCAAGCTGGGCCTTCCCACGTTGCTGGGACCGGCGTGCCGGCACCGCGATCTGGCGCTGGTGCTGATCGTGTCGCGGGTAGTGCGGCCGAAGTCGAAACTGTCCACGCTGGCCTGGTGGCCTGACACCACTTTGGGGACCGACCTGGGCGTGGCCGGCGCGTCCACCGACGAGGTCTACGCCGCGATGGACTGGCTGGCCGAGCGGCAGAACACGATCGAGCGCAAGCTCGCGGCCAAACACCTTGCCCCGGACGTGAACCCGGACCGGATGGCGTTGTTCGACCTGACCAGCGCGTGGGTGACCGGGCGGTGTTGCGAGCTGGCCGCGCGCGGCTACTCCCGCGACGGCAAGAAGGGCTGCGAGCAGATCGAGTACGGGGTGCTCACCGACCCGGCCGGCCGCCCGGTCGCGGTGCGGGTGTTTCCCGGCAACACCGCCGACCCGGACGCGTTCACCCAGATCGTCACCGTGATCCGCGACGAGCTCGGTATCCAGCGGTTGGTGCTGGTCGGCGATCGCGGCATGATCACCGCCGCGCGCATCGAGGCGCTGCGCAAACTCAACGAGGACCCCGACACCGCAACCGATTTCGGGTGGATCACCGCGCTGCGCGCACCCGCGATCGCCAAACTCGCCGCCGACGACGGACCGCTGCAGATGAGCCTGTTCGATGCCCAGGACCTCGCCGAGATCGCCCACCCCGACCACCCCGGCGAACGGTTGATCGCCTGCCGCAACCCCGCGCTCGCGGCCGAACGCGCCCGCAAACGCGCAGAGTTGCTGGCCGCCACCGACGAACTGCTCGCCGGCGTCGCCGGCCGGGTCACCCGCGGCACCCTGAGCGGCGCCGGCGAGATCGGCAAGGCGGTGGGCAAGGTGATCGACAAATACAAGATGGGCAAGCACTTCCACACCACCATCACCGACACCACCTTCACCTACCGTCGCGACCAGGCCCGCATCGACGCCGAAGCCGGCCTCGACGGCATCTACGTGCTGCGCACCAGCGTCCACGCCGACACCCTCGACCCCGCCGCGGTGGTGGCAAGCTACAAGAACCTCGCCAACATCGAACGCGACTTCCGCATCATCAAAACCGACGACCTGGACCTGCGGCCCATCCACCACCGCCTCGATGACCGCGTCAAAGCCCACGTGCTGATCTGCCTGCTGGCCTGCTACCTCATCTGGCACCTGCGCAAGGCCTGGGCCCCGCTGACATTCACCGACGAGCACCCACCCCAGCGGGACAACCCGGTCGCGCCCGCACAGCGCTCACCCCAAGCCGATGCGAAGGCATCCCGCAAGCACGACGCCGACGGCAACCCGCTACGCAGCTTCCGCGGCCTGCTCGACCACCTGGCCACCCTCACCCGCAACCAGATCCGCTACCAGGACACCAACATCGAGGTGCCCATGCTCGCCGACCCCACCCCCGACCAACGCCGCGCCTTCGACCTCCTGAACGTCCCAATCCCGCTCACCGCCGCCGCGTAGCCAGAACAATCACCCAGTCAATCAGCGAATCCCCAGGTCAACCCAGAGATACACCTATTCCGGCGGTCGTAACTTCGGGCTAGAGGCGATCCACTCGGTGGTGAACGGGATTAGCGAAACCGAGAAAAGATGCGCGAAGTTCGACCACACCAACCGAGGCGTCGCAACCTCGGCATAGCTGAACAAGTGATGGTGATTGACCCAGACGATCGCGATGAATACATAGCTGACCGCATAGCTCAGACCCGTCGGCCACAGCGGTAGCAGGGCACCGAACGTAGCGGTGCTCGGCGGCTTGAGCTCGAGAACCAGGATGGTGATGATCACCGCGAACACTGCGTCGGAGAACAGAGTCACCCGGTCTGAATTGATTTGTCGCACAGCCACGGCTACCGCCCGCCCCTCCGCTCTGACGCGTCGTCGACTGGCTTCAGATCTTATAGAAGGTGCTTGGCAGCGACGTCGCGCCGCGGTGGGCCGAGGGCAATTACCAGTTGTCGTAACCACCCTCGGGTCCGAGCATGCGCTCCAACCGGGTGCGGTTGATCTTGGCGAGCTCGTTGCGGACCACCTTGCGCTCGGTCTCGCTCTCGTGGTGCAGCCGGTCGAAAATCGCCGCCAGCACGCCGTCGGTGTCGATGCCGCCGACGAACATCACGAAGCTGAATCCGAAGCGTTCTGCGTAGCGCTGCGCTGCCGCGTCGAGGTGGGCCATGACCTCTGGCCGCGGGTCCCACACCGAGCACTGCTCCGCATGCGACTTTGTGCTGCGAGGCCGACGCCCGATGTGCGGGTAGGCCTGCAGGATCGTGTCGACCGACGACTCGGACAACGCGAACAGCAACGCATCGGCACGGCGGAATAAATTGTCGCGGCCCTCGTAAGGCCGCCCGTCGGCGAGGTCGCGCGCCAGCACGACGCTGTTGCAGCACTCGTATAGCGCGTGCAGTGCCTTCTGCGCCGGCATCCGGTTGAACGCGTCGAGGCCTAAACCCTGATGCATCAGCACGTTCGGGGTCCCTTCGACGGTGGTTATCACCGCCAATAATCGGCCCCCAACCGGCTGCTAATCCATTCAGAAAGGCAGAATTGATCTGCACTTAACAGGCCGTAACGCCGCCGTTTCAGCGGCGCCGAATCAGCCGGATCAGTGGCCCTGAGCCTGGAAACGCTCCAGCGACCGCGTCACCTCGGCCTCTGCTTCCTGGCGCCCCACCCAGTTGGCCGCCTCCACGTACTTGCCCGGCTCCAGGTCCTTGTAGTGGACGAAGAAGTGCTTGATCGCCTCGAGCTCGTAGGACGGCACATCGCCGATGTCTTTGACGTTATCCCAGCGCACGTCGCCGGCCGGCACGCACAGCACTTTGTCGTCGCCGCCGGCCTCGTCGGTCATCCGGAACATCCCAACCGGCCTGGCCTCGACGATCACTCCCGGAAACACCGATTGCGGCAGCAGCACCAGCGCGTCCAGCGGGTCGCCGTCCTCGCCGAGTGTGTCCTCGATGAACCCGTAGTCGGTGGGGTAGGCCATCGGCGTGTACAGATAGCGGTCCAGTCGCACCCGGCCCGTCTCATGGTCGATTTCGTACTTGTTGCGCTGGCCCTTTGGAATCTCGATGGTCACGTCGAATTGCACGCGCAAGGCTCCTTCAACTATCGGACGTCAAGGCTTAACCATAGTGGAGCGCTACTCTGCACTACATGCGTCCGGCGCGGTGGCGGCGCTCCACCCATGTACTGATCGGTGCGGCCGTGATCGTCATGGTCGTGATTGTGGTGACGGTCGGTGCCCTACTGGCCAACGACGGGTCTGGCCGCACCGCCGAGGCCGTCACTGCACCGCCTCCTGCGGCGATCGCCAAGCCGGCGGTGATGCCGGTGTCCGACGTGGCGCCGCTGCCGACGCCGGCCGGGTTGGCGGCCGCGTTGAAACCGCCGCTGGCCAACGCCGACCTCGGGACATTCGCGGGACGGGTCACCGATGCGCTGACCGGGACAGAGTTATGGCAGCAGGGCGCAACCATGCCGATGGTCCCGGCGTCCACCAACAAGGTGCTCACCGCCGGCGCCGCGCTCCTCGCCGTCAATCGCGACTCCCGGCGGACCACCACCGTCATGGCCGCCGACCAGACCAGCCAGCCCGGGGTCGTGGTGTTGGTGGGTGGAGGCGACCCGACGCTGTCGTCGGCGCCCGCAGGCGAGGAGACGCTGTACCGCAACGCGGCCCGAATCTCTGACCTGGCGGCGCAGGTGCGCGGCAGCGGGATCAAGGTGACCGCGATCCAGGTCGACGCGAGCGCGTTCAGCGGGCCCTCGATGGCCCCCGGCTGGGACCCGGCCGACATCCTGGGCGGCGACGTCGCGCCAATCGAGGCGGTGATGGTCGACGGCGGCCGCACCCAGCCGCTGACGCCGGAGTCGGTGCGGTCTTTCACCCCGGCACTCGATGCGGGCCGATCCTTGGCCGCCGCGCTGAACGTCGACCCGAAGGCCGTCACGATGGCCACCGTCCCCGTCGGCGGCGGCCGCCAGATCGCGTCCGTGCAGTCGCCGCCGTTGATGGACCGGCTGCTCGAGATGATGAACCATTCCGACAACGTGATGGCGGAATGCATTGCGCGCGAGGTCGCCGTCGCGATGGGCCGCCCAGCGAGCTTCGGGGACGCGGTGCAGGCCGTGACCACCCGTCTGTCGGCTGCCGGAGTGGACCTGACGGGCACCAGGCTGATGGATGGCAGCGGGCTGTCGGCGGACGACCGGCTGACCGCGCGGACCCTCGACGACGTGATCGGGGCCGCCGCGGGTCCGCTCGTACCGGCCATGAGGCCCCTGCTGGACGTCCTGCCGATCGCGGGTGGAAGCGGCACCTTGTCCAATCGCTTCACCCATGGTCAGACCAACGACGCGGCGGGCTGGCTGCGGGCCAAGACCGGGTCGCTGACCGGCACGAACACCTTGGCCGGCATCGTCACCGATACCAGCGGGCGGGTGCTGACGTTCTCGCTGATGTCCAACAACTCGGGGCCCACCGCGCTCATCACGATCGACGCGCTGGCCGCAACGCTGCATAGCTGCGGGTGTACCTCGTGACGGCAACACAAGACGGCCGGAAGCTCACGGTCGGCCGGGTGGTCGACTGGGACTTCGCGGCCAGCACCGGCGCGTGGCTGGCCCGACCCGGTCCGCCGTCCACCGACTACACCCAGCGCCAGATCATCGACGAACTCGCCGAGTCGTCACGGCGTGCGGAGGTTCCGGTGCGAGAAGTCACCGGCTTGGCGCCCGACGGGCAGGTACCTGAGGCGCTGATCATCGACCGACCGCACTGGGTCCGCCTGGCCGCCGGCTCGATGCGGGTCATGACAGGTGGCAGCGACAAGCCGCGCGGCTTTCTGCGCGGGCGCATCACCGGTGCGCAGACCGGCGCGGTGTTGGCCTTCGTCGCATCCGGAATTCTGGGTCAGTACGACCCCTTCGCAGCCGACGGCGGCAAACTGCTGCTGATCTACCCGAACATTATCGCGGTCGAACGCCAACTACGCGTGCAGCCAGGGGATTTCAGGCTCTGGGTGTGCCTGCACGAGGTGACGCACCGCGTGCAGTTCACCGCGAACCCGTGGCTGGCCGACTACATGTCGTCGGCGCTCGGCGTGATCACCGAGGACGCCGGTGAGGATTTCAGTGATGTGGTGGGCAGGCTCGCCGCTTTTATCCGCGACCGCCGCGACGGCGCACCTGCCGAACCGAATTCGGACGGGATCATCGGCGTGCTGCGGGCGATGCAGTCGGAGCCGCAGCGCCACGCCCTCGACCGGCTGCTGGTGCTGGGCACCCTGCTGGAGGGCCATGCGGACCATGTGATGGACGCGGTGGGACCGGCGGTGGTACCGACGGTGACGACGATCCGGGAACGGTTCGATGAACGACGCCGCCGCCGTCAACCGCCGCTGCAGCGGTTGATCCGCGCACTGCTGGGCTTCGACGCCAAGATCAGCCAATACACCCGCGGTAAGGCGTTCGTTGACGCCGTGGTGTCGCGGGTGGGCATGGAGCGGTTCAACGCCATCTGGTCGGGTCCGGAAACCTTGCCGCTGCCCGACGAAATCGACGAGCCGACGCGATGGATCGACCGGGTGCTGTAGCCGCAATACGCAAAGCGGTTTCGGCGTTCGCGCGGCGCTATCCCATCGGCGAAAAGCCTTGGTGTGTGGGGCTTTCGGGTGGCCCCGACTCGTTGGCGCTTGCTGCGGTGGCGGCACGGATGCGGCCGACGACCGCGCTGATCGTCGACCATGGCCTGCAGCCCGACTCGGCGGCGGTCGCCGACACGGCCAGGCGTCAGGCGCTCGAGCTCGGCTGTGGGCAGGCGCAGGTGTTGCGGGTCGTGGTGGGACGCGGCGGAGGGCCGGAGGCCGCTGCCCGGTCCGCCCGCTATACGGCGCTGCAGCAGGCCAGCGCCGGAGCGTCGGTGCTGCTCGCCCACACCCTCGACGACCAGGCCGAGACCGTTCTGCTGGGGCTGGGCCGCGGCTCGGGATCCCGTTCGCTCGCCGGGATGCGGTCACATCAGCCGCCGTGGTGCCGTCCGCTGCTGGGTGTGCGCCGGGCGGTCACGCATGCGGCGTGCGACGAACTCGGGCTCACCCCGTGGCACGATCCACACAACTGCGATCCCGCCTACACCCGGTCGCGGCTGCGCCTCGACGTGCTGCCACTGCTCGAGGACGTGCTCGGCGGCGGGGTCGCCGAGGCGCTGGCGCGCACCGCGGCAGCGCTGCGAGAAGACTGCGACGCCCTCGACAACCTCGCGCGCGCCGAGCTCAATGCGGTGATCGCCGACCAGGGTCTGGACGCGCAACGGTTGCATGGCTTGCCGGATGCATTGCGGCGCAGAGTGATTCGAGGCTGGCTGCTGGTAGGCGGGGCAACCGATCTGACCGACAATCAGATTCGTCGCGTCGACGAACTTGTGGTGAACTGGCACGGCCAGGGCGGCGTGGCCGTCGGGTCTTCGCTGCGCAGTCAGCGACTGGTGGCGGCCCGCCGCGACGGCCGGCTGCTGCTGCATTGCGAACCGGTCTGACGGTCCCGGTGGTCTGCGCAGGTGCAGCATGGCACCCTGATGGCGTGGCAGCGCAGGAAGCAGCCGACATGTACGCGGGCGACATCAAGTCGGTGTTGCTCACCGAGAGCCAGATTCAGAGCCGCACGGTCGAGCTCGGCGCCGCCATCGGCGAGCTGTACCGCGGCGTGATCGGCGACGACGGGGATGACTTGCTGCTGGTCACCGTCCTCAAGGGCGCAGTCATGTTCGTCTCCGACCTGGCCCGGGCAATCCCGCTGCCGACGCAGCTGGAGTTCATGGCCGTCAGCTCGTACGGCTCGGCGACGTCGTCGTCGGGCGTGGTGCGGATTCTGAAGGATCTGGACCGCGACATCCACGACCGTGACGTGCTGATCGTCGAGGACATCGTCGACTCCGGGCTCACTTTGTCGTGGCTGCTGCGCAACCTCGCTGCCCGGCATCCGCGGTCCCTGCGGATATGCACGCTGCTGCGCAAGCCCGACGCGGTGCGGTCGGCTGTGCAGATCGACTTCGTCGGCTTCGACATCCCGAACGAGTTCGTGGTCGGCTACGGGCTGGACTACGCCGAGCGCTACCGCGACCTGCCCTACATCGGCACCCTGGACCCACGGGTCTACGAGCCATAATCGGCGGCGGAAGGATTGCGCACATGGCCGACACGCGTACCGCCCTACGTATCTGCCCGCTTTGTGAAGCCACCTGCGGGCTGGCCCTGACTGTCGACGACGAACGCGGCCGCATCGTGGCGGCTCGCGGAGACCGTGACGACGTGTTCAGCGCTGGGTTCGCCTGCCCCAAAGGCGCAACCTTGCCCGAATTGGACTCAGACCCCGACCGGCTGGCCCGACCGCTGGTGCGCCGCGGCGGTTCGCTGATCGAAACCACCTGGGCGGACGCGTACGCGGCGGCCGCCAATGGATTGGCTGCGGTTCTGCGCGAACATGGCGGGCAGTCCGTGGCGGTCTATCTCGGCAACCCGAATGCGCACACGGTCGCAGGCAGTCTTTATGCCCCGCTGATCATCCGCGCGCTTGGCACTCGCCACGTCTACACCGCCAGCACGCTTGACCAAATGCCCAAACAAGTCGCGCTGGGCTACATGTTCGGCAACCCGTTCGCGTTCACCGTGCCCGACTTGGACCGGACCGATTACCTGGTCATCATCGGCGCGAATCCGCTCGTCTCCAATGGAAGTTTGGCGACTGCACCGGATTTCCCCGGAAGGCTCAAGGCGTTGCGCAACCGCGGCGGCCACCTCGTCGTCATCGATCCCGCGCGCACCCGCACCGCCGAGCTGGCCGACCGTCACATTGCCCTACGCCCTGGCACCGACGCCGCCCTGCTGTTCGCGATCGTGCATGTGTTGTTCGACGAGAACCTCGTCGCCGCCGACCTCGGTGGTGTGGCCCCGCATGTCACCGGTGTCGAGGAGGTCCGCGAGCTGGCAGCCCGGTTCTCGCCCGAAACCGTCGCCGAGCACTGCGGAGTAGTGGCCGACGACATCCGGACCCTCACCCGTGAAATCGCCCGTGCTCGTAGCGCCGCGGTGTATGGCCGAATCGGCACATGCACGGTGGAGTTCGGCACCATCAGCAGCTGGCTGATCGACGTCATCAATACACTCACCGGGAATCTAGACCGTCCGGGCGGCGTGATGTTCGCGCTGTCCGCTGTTACCGCGGCACCACGCCCGCCCGGGCCGGGACGCGGATTCGTGACGGGGCGCTGGCACAGCCGCATCTCCGGTCATCCGGAAGTGGCGTCCGAATTGCCCGCCGCCGCACTAGCGGAGGAAATCGACACGCCAGGCCCTGGGCAAGTCAAAGCCGTGATCACGATCGCCGGAAATCCAGTGCTCTCAGCGCCGAACGGAGAACGGCTGGACCGCGCCCTGGACGGCGTCGAGTTCATGGTCAGCGTCGACCCATACGTCAACGAGACGACGCGTCACGCCGATGTCGTCCTGCCGCCGCCGCCGCCGTCGCAGAGCGCCCACTTCGACTTCGCGCTCAACAACCTTGCGGTGCGCAACAATGCCCGCTATTCGCCACCCGTGCTGCCGGTGGCCGACGGGCGCCCGGACGAGCCTGAGATGCTGTCCCGGCTGGCGATGATCCTGTACGGCGCAGGATCTGACGCCGATCCCGGATTCGTTGACGACCAGGTCATCACCACCACGCTGACCAAGGAATCCAACGACACGAACTCACCGGTCGCCGGGCGCGCGGTGGATGAATTGGCGGCCATGTTGCCCGCCGCACCCGGCTACGAGCGGCGACTCGACATGATGCTTCGCCTCGGACCGTACGGCGACGCGTTCGGCGCCAAGCCCGACGGCCTGACACTGGCCAAGCTCAGGGCCGCTCCGCACGGCATCGACTTCGGACCACTCAAGCCACGCCTGCTTCAGGCGTTGCGAACCCGTTCCGGCACAGTCGAACTCGCACCTGCACCCATCGTCGCAGACGTCGACCGGCTGCGAGCCTCTCTCGGGTCACGGTGCCGACAGCTTCGTGCTCATCGGTCGCCGCCACCTACGCTCGAACAACAGCTGGATGCACAACCTGCCGGCGCTCGCCGGCGGCTCCAACCGGTGCACGCTGCTCGTGCACCCCGACGATGCGGCCGATCTCGGTCTCACCGACAGCGCTCGTATCAAAGGGCCCGCAGGCGAATTGGTTGCGCCGGTGGAAATCACCGACACGATCCGCCGCGGCGTGGTTTCGCTCCCCCACGGATGGGGCCACGACCGCAGTGATACCCGGCTCGCGGTCGCGGCCACCCAGCCTGGTGTGAACGTCAATCAACTCAACGACGGGACCGTCCTCGATCCGCTGTCGGGAACTGCTGTGCTCAACGGCATCCCGGTGCAGATCGCCGCCGCTGACTAGGTGAGCTCCCAGATCACCGTCACCGAGAAGCTGACCGTCTGCTGGCCAGGTTCCAGCGGAACCGGCTCGGCCATGGCCGAGCGTGGCATAGGGGTCGGCGTCGGCGCAGTGTTCCCGTTGGCCTCCGAGATTGAGATCACTTTGCCAAGAGCCAACCCGGACAGCTGCGCATACTGCTCGGCCCGTGCTTTCGCGTCATCGAAGGCTCGCGCCCGCGCATCCTTGACCAGTTGCGAGTCGTCGTCGATGGAGTAGTTGACCGAGTTGATCCGAGTGGCGTCACCTCCGGTGCTGACGATCAACGCCAGCGTCTGCGATGCGGAGCCCAGGTCGCGGATCTTCACCTGAAGCGAATTGCTGGCGCGGTATCCGGTGATCGACGAGTCCGTGCCGTACTGCGGCTGCAAGTTCACCGACGTGGTGCCGATGTCCTTGCGATCGACTTTGGCAGTGTTCACCAGCGCGTCGACGATGGCGCGCGTGCGGTCGCTGCTCTGATTCATCGCGGTGGTGACATCGGGCGCGGTGGCCTCGATCGACACGTTGGCTGTCAGCGTGTCGGGCGTGCCCCGTACCTGCCCGGCGCCGACGACCGTGACCTGCCTGCTATTGGGGCCGGGCGGGGACGACGAGCCCGACGTCTTGTCGCACCCCGACATTCCCGCGATCGTCAGGCCGGCTGTGATGAGCACTATCCCATTGCGCAACAGTGTCTTTGCGGTAAGTGGCATGGCTTGCACCCTACCCGCGTTCGCTTTCCAGTTTCATCTCGTCGGTGTGTTCGCCGATCGCCTTGACGATCGCCTCACCAGCGCGGCCAAGCAGCTGGTCTCGCTTGCCCTTGGCCCACTCGTGCGACGCCCGCGGTGCGGTCAGTTGACCCTTGAAATGCGGGATCACCTTGCGTGCCAACAACTCATACGAGTGGTAGGTGGCCTCGGGTGTGGCCCAGTCGTGGCCGAGCATCAAAAACGTCCCGAAGCCGCCGGAGCGGTCAAGCAGATCCTGGATGTAGGCGACCGCGTCGTCGGGTGTGCCTATGCAGCCACTGCCCTTGGCCGCATACTCTTCGACGAATTCGCGCGAGGACCGCGCGCCTTCGACTGTCTCGGCCAGTGGCACGAATCCTGCTGCACCGAAGTATTTTACAAAGTCCTCCAGCCCGTATGTACAGTCCTGCAGCGCCTGATCGCGTGTGTCGGAAAGGTGCATGATGCCGAGCACCCGCCAATTTCGCCGGTCCGGTTCGTCGCGGCCGCCCTTCTTGGCTTGCTCGGCGACGAGGTCCCAGGCGTCTTCGATCGCGGCGTACCCGCCAGGTACGGACATCGACAGCGACAGCAGCGAGGTGCCATGCTGGCCGGCGAGCCGCGGCCCTGACGGAGAAATCATTGCTGCCGTGGAGATCTCGGGGTAGGGCCAGGTATACGGGCGGATGTGCAGTTGGGCGTCGCGCAGCGTGAACCAGTCCGAGTGCCTGTCGATGCGCTCACCAGGGGCGGCCCGGAACAGCGCGAGGATGGCCTCTAGCGACTCCTGCATCATCCGTCGCTGCTCGACGGGATCGATGCCCATCATGTACGCATCTGATGGCAGCGCTCCCGGCCCGGTACCGAACATCGTTCTGCCACGGGTCAAGTGGTCGAGCAGCACCCACCGGTCGGCCACCATCAGCGGGTGGTGGTACGGCAGCGACACAACCCCGGTACCGAGCCGGATGTGTTTGGTCCGCTCGGCCGCCGCGGCGATGAAAACCTCCGGACACGCGATGAGTTCGTAACCCCCCGAATGGTGTTCGCCGAACCAGACTTCGTCGTAGCCCAGCCGGTCCAGCGCAACCGTGCGGTCCAAATCGTATTGCAATGCCACCGTGGGCGATTGACCGACCGGGTGAAACGGTGTGATGAACACGCCGAAACGTAAGGGACCTTCCATCACTGCTCCAATCCCGACAGGAACTTCAGCAACTCCTTGTTGATGTCATCGGGCCGCTCCTGCTGGATCCAGTGGCCGGTGCCGTCGAGCATCACTTCACGGTACGGACCGCTGACAACTTCGTTAGCGCGGTCGCGTCGCGTGAATGCCAGCACCGGGTCATCAGCGCCGCCGATGAACAACGACGGAGCCTTGATCGTCGGCGCGGGGGTAGTTGCGGTCAGTTCCCAATTGCGGTCGAGATTGCGATACCAATTCAGCGGGCCGGTGAAACCGGTGCGGGTGAACTCGGCGATGTAGTGCGCAAGCTCGTCGTGGCTTAGCCAGCCGGGCAACGCCTCAGGTTCGGGCAGCCGCTCGACATACCCCTGCGGGCCCGGTCGAGTCATCCTCAGAGCGGCGGCCTGCGGCTCGCGCGGCCGGAGCCCGGCCAGCATGCGCGTCATCGTGGCCGCCGGGTCGCGGTCCAGGTCTACGTCGGCCACGCCGGGCTCCTGGAAATAGAGCATGTAGAAGAAGTTGTCGCCGAATATCCGCCGAAAGGCTTGCGTCGGTGGTGTACGCGGGCGAGGCACCGGCGGCACGCTGAGGCCCACCACTCCGGCGACGCGGTCGGGGTGCAGGAGCGGGAAGTTCCACGCCACCATCGCGCCGAAATCGTGGCCGACGATCACCGCGCGCTCGGCGCCGACGTCGTCGAGCAGGCCGGCGATGTCGCCGCACAGCGCGACGACGTTGTAATCCTCGATCGCCTCGGGCAGCGATGAGCCGCCATACCCCCGCTGGTCCGGGGCCAGTACGTGATAGCCCGCCTCCGCCAGCGCCGGGATCTGGTGTCGCCAGGAGTACGCCAACTCGGGGAAGCCGTGCGCCAACAGGACCAGAGGGGCACCGCGGTTACCGGCCTCAACGACGCGCAGCCGCACCCCATTCGTATCGACTAACCGCTCGGTTGATGCAACCACGGTCTCACCCAAGCACAGCGGGGTCTGGGCGTCGAGAGTGCGCTCGTGCTCGACAATTCGTAGCTATGAGCGCTGACACCTCGCTGTTCCCGCCGCACTTCACGAGACAATCCGTGCAGACCAGCGGCGCCACGATCAACCTGATCAGGGGTGGCGACGGGCCGCCCCTGTTGCTGTTGCACGGATATCCGCAAACACACATCGAGTGGCGGAAGATCGCCCCGGCGCTCGCGAAGGATTTCACGGTCGTCATGCCCGATCTGCGCGGGTACGGCGACAGCAGCAAGCCCGACGGCGGCGAGGGCCACATCAACTATTCCAAACGCACGATGGCACTCGATGAAGTCGAGGTCATGGCGGCACTCGGCTTCGACAAGTTCGCGTTTGTGGGGCATGACCGGGGCGCACGCGTCGGCCACCGCTTGGCTCTTGACCATCCGGACCGTGTGACGAGAATGGCTCTGCTCGACATCTGCCCGACGCTGAACATGTACGAGACCGTGAACCGCCAGTTGGCGACCTACTACTTCCACTGGTTCTTCTTGATCCAGCCGGAGCCCTTCCCAGAAACGCTGATCGGCAACAGCGTTGAGGTGGTGCTCAAGCAGTTCATGGGGGCGGTCGAAGGCATTAAACCCCAGGCGTTCGCCGAATACCTGCGCTGCTTCCGCGCCCCAGCCACGATCCACGCCACCTGCGAGGACTATCGCGCCGCCGCGACCGTCGACCTCGAACACGACAGGGCCGACCTCGGCGCGAAGGTAACCTGCCCGCTGCTCGTGCTGTGGGGTGCGCGTGGTGTCATCGGGGCGTTGTACGACCCACTCGCCGTGTGGCGCGAGCGTGCGTCGGACGTCTCCGGGAAGGCTCTGCCCGGTGGTCATTGGTTGCCCGAGGAAGTGCCCGACGAGACGCTGGCCGAGCTACGGACGTTTCTCCGCGGCTGATTCGATCAATGGCCCGAATCTCGCACATAAGGGCACGTTCGGCGAAGAGGTCCTTCCGAAGACGCCGAGACGGTAGCCAGCGTGGCCTCCACTCGAACTTTTCCACGTGGAATACCGTTTCGGCGGAGGTCGCCTGGACACCCGTCGGGAACCATCGATCGTTGGTCTAGCGGTAACCTGAACTATCTTTTCGCCCGCATTTGGAAGGACCTGGCCACTCCCGGCCGATGCTCGATGAACCGGAAAAACTTGATCCGCACGCTCACGGCGATCGCAGTCGTCTTGCTGATCGGCTGGTCGTTCTTCTATTTCAGTAACGACGCCCGAGGTTTCAAGCCGGTCGACACGTCGGTGGCGGTCGCGCAGATCAAATCCGACAACGTCAAGAGCGCGCAGATCGATGACCGAGAGCAGCAACTGCGGCTGACGCTGAAGAACGGCAACGAAACCGGCAGCGACAAGATCATCACAAAGTTCCCCACCGGCTACGCCACGGCGCTGTTCGACCAGCTCAGCAGCAAGAACGCCCAGGTCAACACCGTCGTGAACCAGGGCAGCATGCTCGGCTCGCTGTTCATCTATCTGCTGCCGCTGCTGCTGCTCGTCGGCCTTTTCGTGATGTTCTCCCGGATGCAGGGCGGCAGCCGGATGGGCTTCGGGTTCGGCAAGTCCCGCGCCAAGCAGCTCTCCAAGGACATGCCCAAGACCACGTTCGCCGACGTGGCCGGCGTCGACGAGGCGGTTGAAGAGCTCTACGAGATCAAGGACTTTCTGGCCAACCCGTCGCGCTACCAGGCGCTGGGCGCCAAGATCCCCAAAGGCGTGCTGCTGTACGGGCCGCCCGGCACCGGCAAGACGCTGCTGGCGAGGGCCGTCGCAGGGGAAGCGGGCGTGCCGTTCTTCACGATCTCCGGCTCCGATTTCGTCGAGATGTTCGTCGGCGTCGGCGCGTCCCGGGTGCGCGACCTGTTCGAGCAGGCCAAGCAGAACAGTCCGTGCATCATCTTCGTCGACGAGATCGACGCGGTCGGCCGCCAGCGCGGTGCTGGCCTGGGCGGCGGCCACGACGAACGGGAGCAGACGCTCAATCAGCTGCTAGTCGAGATGGACGGCTTCGGCGACCGCACCGGCGTCATCCTGATCGCCGCGACGAACCGGCCCGACATTCTCGACCCGGCCCTGCTGCGGCCCGGCCGCTTCGACCGGCAGATCCCGGTGACTAATCCAGACCTCAACGGCCGCAAGGCAATTCTGCGGGTACACTCGCAGGGCAAGCCGATCGCCCACGAGGCCGATCTCGACGGACTGGCGAAGCGCACTGTCGGGTTCTCCGGTGCCGATCTGGCCAACGTCGTCAACGAAGCCGCGCTGCTGACGGCGCGCGAAAACGGCAGCGTCATCACCGGTGCCGCGCTGGAGGAGGCCGTGGACCGGGTGGTCGGCGGCCCGCGTCGCAAAAGCCGGGTGATCAGCGAGCTGGAGAAGAAAATCACCGCCTACCACGAGGGCGGACACACGCTGGCGGCCTGGGCGATGCCCGACATCGAGCCGATCTACAAGGTGACGATCCTGGCCCGCGGCCGCACCGGCGGGCATGCCGTGTCGGTCCCGGAAGACGACAAGGGGCTGATGACGCGCTCGGAGATGATCTCGCGGCTGGTGTTCGCGATGGGTGGTCGCGCGGCCGAGGAGCTGGTGTTCCGCGAGCCGACCACCGGCGCGGTGTCCGATATCGAGAAGGCCACCAAGGTCGCGCGCGAGATGGTGACCGAATACGGCATGAGCGCCAAACTCGGCGCGGTGCGTTACGGCACCGAGCACGGCGACCCGTTCCTCGGCCGCACGATGGGCACCCAGCCTGACTACTCACACGAGGTCGCTCGCGACATCGACGACGAGATCCGCAAGCTCATCGAGGCCGCGCACACCGAGGCGTGGGAGATCCTCACCGAGTACCGCGACGTGCTCGACGTGATCGCCCGCGAACTGCTCGAGAAAGAAACGCTGCACCGCGCCGACCTCGCGAAGATCTTCGCCGACGTGAAGAAGCGGCCCCGGCTGACGATATTTGATGACTTCGGCGGCCGTATCCCGTCGGACAAGCCGCCGATCAAGACGCCCGGCGAATTGGCGATCGAGCGTGGTGAGCCCTGGCCGCAGCCCGTCCCCGAGCCAGCGTTCAAGAAGGCCATCGCCCAGGCCAGCCAGGAGGCAAAGGCGGCCGGCGACACCAGCGGCAACGGCCGTGGGTCCAACGGCCACCCGGCTGCGCAGCATTCCCCCGCAAGCGGGCGGGGGCACCTTCCGAATGCGGGGCAGCACCCCCATACCGCTGCTACGCAGCCGGACTATGGCGCGCCAGCAGGATGGCGGGCGCCCGGCTGGCCACCGCAGCAGCCGCAGGGCTACCGGTATCCAGCACCCCAGGCGTACGAACAGTACCACCACGATCCGCAGGGCCAGCCACAATCGGAGGTCGGTGAACGTGACGGGCAGGAGAAAGCCGGGCCGGGTGAGGATCCCGGCCGCCCCGGCCCGCCGACCCAGGGCTGACTGTCGAACGGAGGCGTTGATGGCCCATCCGAATTCGCGCGTCTCGAGCATCACCGCAGCTGTCTTCGATCAGGAGCGGGCCGAGGCGGCAATCCGGGAGCTGCTCTACGCGATCGGTGAAGACCCCGATCGGCACGGCTTGCAGGACACGCCCGCGCGGGTGGCGCGGACGTACCACGAAATGTTCGCGGGCCTGTACACCGACCCGGACAGCGTGCTCGAAACCACCTTCGACGAGCAGTACGACGAGATGATCCTGGTCAAGGAGATTCCGCTGTACTCGACGTGCGAACACCACCTGGTGTCGTTCCACGGGGTCGCGCACGTCGGCTACATCCCGGGCGACGACGGCCGCGTGACCGGGCTGTCGAAGATCGCACGGGTGGTCGACCTGTACGCGAAACGGCCCCAGGTGCAGGAGCGGCTCACCGGCCAGATCGCCGACGCGCTGATGCGCAAGCTGGACCCGCGCGGGGTGATCGTCATCGTCGAGGCCGAGCACCTGTGCATGGCGATGCGCGGGGTGCGCAAGCCCGGTGCCGTTACCACCACGTCCGCTGTGCGCGGCCAGTTCAAGTGCAACGCCGCGTCGCGGGCCGAGGCGCTGGAACTGATCTTGCGGAAGTGAGTCCACCCAGCCTTCGGTTCCCTTCGGGAACGAGCGTGCAGGTCGTCGGCGTTGTCAACGTCACCGACGACTCCTTTTCTGACGGGGGCTTGTTCCTCCACTTGGACCGCGCTGTCGAACACGGGTTGGCGCTTGCGGCAGAAGGCGCCCAGATCGTTGACGTCGGCGGAGAGTCGACCCGTCCGGGCGCCACCCGCGTCGAACCCCGGGTCGAGCGGGACCGCGTTGTTCCGGTGATCAAAGAGCTTGTTGCGCAAGGGATCACAGTCAGCATCGACACCGTGCGTGCCGATGTTGCGGCGGCCGCGCTGCAAAACGGCGCACGCATCGTCAACGACGTCTCCGGTGGTCGGGCCGACCCCGAGATGCCAGCCGTGGTGGCCGACGCCGGTGTGCCGTGGATCTTGATGCACTGGCGGTCGGTGAGCGCGGAAAGGCCGCATGACATCCCCGACTACGGCGACGTCGTTGCCGACGTCAAGGCCGAGCTGCTTTCCAGCGTCGACGCCGCAACCGCAGCGGGGGTGCACCCGGCACGGTTGATTATCGACCCCGGGCTCGGTTTTGCTAAGACGGCACAACACAATTGGGCGCTGCTGCATGCACTGCCCGAACTCGTGTCCACCGGGATCCCGGTGCTGGTCGGTGCGTCCCGCAAGCGATTCCTGGGATCGCTGCTCGCCGACGACGCAGGGCTGCGACCGCCGGCCGGCCGCGAGACCGCAACCGCGGTGATTTCCGCGCTGGCCGCGCTGCACGGTGTGTGGGGGGTTCGGGTGCACGACGTCCGCCGCACCGTCGACGCTTTGAAGGTGGTCGAGGCCTGGAGCTCCCCCCTAACTACTCCTCACGTCCGCACTGGGCGGTGCGGTGACTGATCGAATTCAACTGCACGGCTTGACCGTTCGCGGTCATCACGGTGTGTTCGAGCACGAACGTCGCGACGGTCAGGAGTTCGTGGTCGACATCTCGGTGTGGATCGACCTCGACCGTGCCGGTGCGAGCGATGATCTGGCGGACACATTGGATTACGGCGAATTGGCCAGGCGCGCGGCGGACATCGTCGGCGGCCCAGCGAGAAAGCTGATCGAGGCGGTGGCCGCGGACATCGCCGACGACGTGTTGCGCGACGAGCGGGTGCATGCCGTGGAGGTGACGGTCCACAAACCGCAGGCGCCAATCCCGTTGACGTTCAAAGACATCGCCGTCGTCGCCCGCCGGTCTCGTCGGCTGCGAGGCCAGGCGGGGGAACAACCGTGACCCGAGCGGTGCTTTCCATCGGGTCCAATCTCGGTGACCGGCTGGCTCGGCTGCAGGCCGTGATCGACCGGCTGGACCGCTCGGTGGTCGCCGCCTCACCGGTCTACGAGACGGTGCCATGGGGTGGGGTCGAGCAGGGACCGTTCCTCAATGCCGTGCTCATCGCCGACGACCCGACGCTGACGGCGTTGGATTGGCTGCGGCGCGGACAGGCGCTGGAACAGGACGCCGGCCGTGTGCGCGGTCAGCAGTGGGGTCCGCGCACCCTCGACGTGGATCTGGTCAGCTGCACCGTCGACGGCACCGAGCTGGTGGTCCGCGAACCCGACCTGACGTTGCCGCACCCGCTGGCGCACCTGCGAGCCTTCGTGCTTGTGCCCTGGCTGGCCATCGACCCACAGGCGCACCTGACGGTCGCCGGGGTGTCGACGCCAGTGACCCGGCTGCTCGATGACATCGAGCCTGTCGAAAAGGCCGGTGTGATGCCCACGGACCTGACATTGCAGCCCGTGGTGTGACATGGGACCGACGCGCAAGCGTGACTTGACGGCCGCGGTCGTCGCGATCGCCATCCTCGGCTACGTCGTCACCACGATGATTTATCCCCGCTGGTTTCCGCCCGTCACCGTGCTCACCGGGATTTCGCTGCTGGGTGTGGCCGCTGCCGAGGCGGCGTGGGGGCGTTACGTTCGGTCGAAGATCAACGACGCGATGATCGGCGACGGCAGCGGCAGACTGCACCCGCTGGCCGTCGCGCGCACAGTGTGGATCGCGAAGGCGTCGGCGTGGGTCGGAGCGCTGATGCTCGGCTGGTGGCTCGGCGTGCTCGCCTATCTGGTGCCCAACCGCGGATGGTTGCGCGTCGCCGGACAGGACACCCCCGGCGCGGCTGTCGCGGCCGGCAGCGCGCTGGCGCTGATCGTTGCGGCGCTGTGGCTACAGCATTGCTGCGAAAAGCCGGAGGAGCCGCCCGACGGCCCAGGTGCAACCGGCGAATAGAATCGCCGGACCGGGTAAACACGCGACGTGAGCACCGCGGGTACAGTCGGCCCATGACCGATCTGAGCCGCGGCCCCCGGTCAGGACGGGGCGGTCGCAGGCCGGGTTGGCTGCTTCTGACGGCCTTGCTGATACTGGCTCTCGCGGCCAGTTCCGCCCTGGTGTTCACCGAGCGCGTCCAGCTGCTGAGGCTTGCTGTGATCCTGTCGCTGTGGGCGGCGGCGGTCGCGGCGTTCGTTTCGGTCATCTACCGCAGGCAAAGCGATCTGGATCGGGCGAAGGCGCGCGATCTGAAGGTGGTTTACGATCTGCAGCTCGACCGCGAGATTTCGGCGCGGCGCGAGTACGAGCTGGAGGTGGAATCGCAGCTGCGCCGCGAGCTGGCTTCCGAGCTGCGGGCTCAGTCTGCCGACGAGATCGCCGCGCTGCGGGCCGAGCTCACCGCGCTGCGCACCAATCTGGAGATCCTGTTCGACGCGGACTTGTCGCAGCGGCCGGCGATCGAGCCGGAGCGCACGACCGTGCGGGCCTACAGCGACTGGGAGCGCGACGCCGAGATCACGGACCCGGTTGGAAGCATGCCTCGGTACGTCGCATCCACACCGCGCCAGGACGCCGAGGACGACACCGAGAACGCGATCATCGACGTTCCCGAGGAACCGCCGTTGCCCGAGGAGGATGTTCACGTCGCCGTCGAAGCCCCGACAACGGAGCCGGCGGGGAGGCCCGAGGCTGAGCAGCCAGCCCATCCGGAGCCGCCCGAACCGCAGCCAACGGGGCCCGGCGTCAGGCACGGTGTTCAAGGCGGTGCCGCGCAAGAGTGGCGGCCCGTTACGGCCGAGGGGCAATGGTTGCCGCCGGGCGCTCCCGGCAGCAACTGGGTCTCCACCAACGGCACGTCGCCGGCTGCTGATCCGACACCGTCAGAACCGGTCTCCGCCGAGCCCGGCCAAGGACGCCACTCCCATGCGTTCGAGCCGGTCGAGGCGTCGTCGGCACCACCGGAGCAACAGCCCACCGCCCGGCACGGTGCCTCGGATGATCCCGATGGCGGCGAAGGTCAGGGACAATCCGTCGCGGATCTGCTGGCCCGGCTCCAAAGCGGCTCACATCCCACCCGGGGCGGCCGTCGCAGGCGTCGCGACGACTGAGTTAGTCTGTGGTGGACCGTCCGGTACCCGCCTGACAGGACCGGAACGAATTATCGACACGCTTGCGAGGTCTCTGCGATGGAGCAGTCCCCTGCACGTTGCACGTGGGCCCCTGACGGACTACGCCCGGCTCGGCTCTCGGTAGGGATTATCTCCGCCGGCCGGGTCGGCACTGCGCTCGGCGTCGCGCTGGAACGCGCCGGCCACGTCGTCGTCGCTTGCAGTGCGGTGTCGCATGCGTCCAGGCAGCGGGCTCACCGTCGGTTGCCCGACAGCCTGATTCTGCCCGCCCACGAGGTTGCGGCCCGCGCCGACCTGCTGCTGCTGGCGGTGCCTGACGCCGAACTGGCCAGCGTGGTGTCCGGGCTGGCGGCTACAGACGCTGTGCGCCCGCGCACCATCGTCGTGCACACCGCCGGCGCGAACGGGATCGGTGTGCTGGCGCCGCTGACCGGGCAGGGCTGCCTGCCGCTGGCGATCCACCCGGCCATGACGTTCACCGGATCCGACGAGGACATCGCCCGGCTGCCGGACACGTGCTTCGGCATCACCGCAGCCGACGACGTCGGCTACGCGATCGGCCAGTCGCTGGTTCTGGAGATCGGCGGGGAACCGTTCCGGGTCCGTGAAGACGCCCGCGTGCTGTACCACGCCGCGATGGCCCACGCCAGTAACCACGTCGTCACCGTGGTCGCAGACGCCGTGCAGGCGCTGCGGGCGGCGCTCTGGGGTCAAGAATTGCTCGGCCAGCAACTCGTCGACGACGCGCCCGGCGGCATCGCCGAACGGGTGATCGGCCCGCTGACCCGGGCGGCGGCAGAGAACACGCTGCAGCGGGGTCAGTCGGCACTGACCGGTCCGGTTGCCCGTGATGACGCTGATGTCGTTGCGGCTCACCTGCGCGCACTGGCCGAAGTCGACCCACGGCTCGCCGAGGCTTACCGAACCAACTCGCTACGCACTGCGCAACGCGCCCACGCTTCTGCTGAAGTGTTCGCGGCATTGAGTGATTCACCTGAACGGGCGGGCCGATGAGCGCTTGCGCGCAGACAAAAAGGCCTTGCGATGGCAATTAACTTGGCCAAGAAGTTCCATGCCGGACAGCTCAATGTGTATGAGACGCCGAAGGCCGTCGGCGACGTCACGCGAGCGCTGCGCCAGATTGGCCGGCGGGTGATGCTGGTTCCGACGATGGGCGCTCTGCACGACGGCCACGTTGCATTGGTGCGAGCCGCGAAGCGGGTGCCCGGTTCGGTGGTGGTGATGTCGATTTTCGTGAACCCGCTGCAGTTCGGCGCGGATGAGGACCTCGAGCGGTATCCGCGCACAATGGACACCGATTTGGACCTGCTGCGCCGCGAAGGCGCCGAGGTGGTGTTCGCCCCGAGTGTCGACGTGATGTACCCGGACGGCCCCCGCACGTCGGTTCAGCCCGGGGGGTTCGGTTCCGAACTCGAGGGGTACTCGCGGCCAACGCATTTCGCGGGCATGCTCACCGTGGTGCTCAAACTGCTGCAGATCGTGGCACCTGATCGGGTGTTCTTTGGCGAGAAGGACTATCAGCAACTGGTGCTGGTCCGGCAGATGGTGGCGGATTTCAACGTCGACGTCCGCGTGGTGGGTGTGCCGATCGTGCGAGAAGCCGACGGGCTGGCGCTGTCGTCCCGCAACCGGTACCTCGCGCCGTCGGATCGCGACCTTGCCGGAGCACTTTCGGCGGCGCTGCTGGCGGGAATGTACGCCGCATCCGGTGGAGTCGACGCTGCTCTGGACGCGGCCCGCGCTGTCCTGGCAGAGGTTCCCGCGCTCGGCGTCGAGTATCTGGAAGTCCGCGGCCCAGCCCTTGAACCCGCTCCCGCCAGTGGCTCCGCCCGCCTGCTGGTGGCCGCCCGCCTCGGCAATACCAGGCTCATCGACAACATCGCAATCGATATCGCCGGCACCGACGGGCAGTCGCTCAACGGGCCGGACGGCCATCACGAACTACCTTGGAGGAACTGATGTTACGCACAATGTTGAAATCAAAGATCCATCGGGCCACTGTCACCCAGGCCGACTTGCACTACGTCGGATCGGTCACGATCGATGCTGATTTGATGGATGCCGCCGATCTGCTCGAAGGTGAACAGGTGACGATTGTCGACGTGACCAACGGCGCGCGGCTGGTCACGTACGCGATCACCGGCGGGCGTGGTAGCGGGGTCATCGGAATCAACGGTGCAGCAGCACACCTAATCCATCCGGGCGACATCGTGATCCTGATCGCCTACGGGACGATGACCGACGCGGAAGCGCGCGAATACCGTCCCCGCATCGTCTTTGTCGACGCCGACAACAAGCAGGTCGAC
Source organism: uncultured Actinomycetota bacterium (assembly GCA_963801365.1). Taxonomy (GTDB): domain Bacteria; phylum Actinomycetota; class Actinomycetes; order Mycobacteriales; family Mycobacteriaceae; genus Mycobacterium. Next base: position 570,290 of record CAWDEZ010000006.1, read on the forward strand.
CTCGGCGACGACCCGGCGTTCGTGCCCGACCATGCAGGTCTGATGTCGCTTTCCGCGGGCTCCGGTGGCCTCGTCTCGCCGCGATAAATGCTTCTCGCGATCGACGTCCGCAACACGCACACCGTGGTCGGCCTGATCACGGGGTCTGGTGCGCACTCAAGGGTGTCCCAGCACTGGCGGATCCGCACCGAGTCGGAGGCCACTTCCGACGAGATGGCGTTGATCATCGACGGATTGATCGGCGACGACTCGGAGCGGCTCACCGGTGCCGTCGGCCTGTCGACCGTGCCGTCGGTGTTGCACGAGTTGCGGGAAATGCTCGACCAGTACTGGCCTGCGGTGCCGCACGTGCTGATCGAGCCCGGAGTGCGGACGGGCATTCCGCTGCTGGTGGACAACCCAAAGGAAGTCGGCGCGGACCGGATCGTCAATTGCCTTGCTGCATACCAGAAATACCGCGCTGCCGCGATCGTCGTCGACTTCGGCTCGTCGATCTGTGTCGACGTGGTGTCGGTGAAGGGCGAATTTCTGGGCGGTGCAATCGCTCCCGGTGTGGAGGTGTCGTCCGACGCGGCCGCCTCACGCTCGGCGGCACTGCGACGCGTGGAGCTGACCCGCCCGCGCAGCGTCGTCGGCAAAAACACAGTGGAATGCATGCAGGCCGGAGCTGTGTTCGGCTTCGCTGGCCTGGTGGACGGTCTGGTTCAGCGGATCCGCGATGACCTCGAGGGTTTCGCCGGTGATGACGTCACCGTGGTCGCGACCGGACACATCGCTCCGCTGCTGCTGCCCGCCATGCACACGGTCGAGCATTACGACCCCCACCTCACGCTGGACGGCTTGCGCCTGGTGTTCGAACGCAACCGTGACAGCCATCGTGGCAAACTCAGGCCGGCCCACTAACCCTAGATCCGGCCCGAGTGGCGCCGAGGTATCTAGCTTGAAGCACCGATTCTGATTGCCGAGTCATCGGTTTCAGCAAATTAGCTTCCCGCGTTGGTGCTGCATGCTAATGTCTCGGCCTGCGAACTGGTGAACTTGCTGTGTGCCATGACCAGCGGTCATGTAACTGCCTGTGATCCAGGGTGCGGGTTTGCAGTCACCGAGACCCGGACAACGGACGAGCCCAGTAACCTCTGGGCAACCACCAGTGCGGTACGACCAGGGTAGCGGCCAGCTGCTCACTACAACCGGTTGGATCAACTCAGCAAAGGCTCACCATGAATCGCCTGAAATCGCAACGTTTCTTCCGTCGACCACTGCCCGCGGGGTCGGTCGCGATCCTGATCGCGGCCACCGTTTTCGGCACAGTCGTGACCGGGTGCGGGTCGAAGTCCTCAACGCCCTCAACATCCGAGACGACGGCGTCCTCCGGGACGCAGACAGGCACCGCCACGGCCACGACGTCGGCCGCGAAGACGCCGGACGCCGCGAAGCTGGTACAGGAGTCGGCGAGGACCACGGAGACCCTGAAGGCTGTCCACATCGTTTTGACCGCAACCGATCTCCCGAAGCTGCCGGTATCAAGTCTCACTGCCGACGTGACCAACCAGCCTCAGGGCAGCGGTCGTGCGGTCGGCGATGCCAAGTTCAGGGCGAACCCGAGCGCCCCGTTCGTCGACACCGAGTTCTTGGTTACGGACAAGACCTTCTACACCAAGGGCGCTGACGGAAAGTACAACCCCGTGGGACCCGCCGAGAAGATCTATGACCCCGGCATCATCCTCGACAAGGACAAGGGTCTGGCGTACGTGATCAAGAAAGTGCAAAACCCGAAGGTAGATAGTCGCGAAACGATCGACGGTGTGGCCACCGTGAAGATCTCCGGAACCATCGACGCAGCGGTCATCGATCCGGTCGTGCCGACCCTGGGCCAGGGCGGGGGCACACTCCCGATCACCTTGTGGATCGCCGATGTAGCACCCCCGGCGACTGCAGCCACCACGTCGCTTGCGTCCGATGCGCCGTCGCCCGGTACGGGTCCGAACCTTGTTCGGATGGTCGTCGACAAGGACAAGGGCAACGTCGAAGTGACGCTGTCGAATTGGGCAAAGCCGGTCGACATCCCCAATCCCACCGGGTAAGCGGCACCAGCATGGTCTGCGGACGCGGAAGCGGCCTGGGTGCGCGGCCCGGCGGCAACAGCCGCCGGCCCTCCCCGGGCTGGTTCTCGTCTGTAGGTCACCTCCGCCAACGTCGTCGCGAATCAGCTGCCCCGCCCTTGTTCGGACCTCAAGGGCAGCGGTTGAGGCGGATGTGCGAAAGATCTGACGCAACCTCGTCGAGCGCCTCCATACGTGGAGCGTGGGACGTCTGCGGCCCCACACCGCAGTTCGGCGTGCGTGCTGCCGGGGTGAGCTGATAGCGCCAAGAATCCGTTGAGAATCCGCCAAGGCGGTGATCCGACGCTAGGTCAGCTCGCAGGGGCGCAGGCTATCGACAGAACCAACTTGATCAGACCCGGAGGAATGAGATGACCAACGACCTCACAGAAGTGCAGGAGGGCGTCGACCGTCGTCCCCCGCACCCCCCGGGTGGTCCCCCGCCAAATGTGTGGGTTTACAACGGGAAAGCCTACGACCTCACCGATTGGATCTCGAAGCATCCCGGCGGCGCCTTCTTCATCGGGCGAACGAAGAATCGCGACATCACGTCGATCGTCGGGTCGTACCACCGCAATCCGGAGGCGATCGAGAGAATCCTGCAGCGCTATTCCCTCGGTCGCGACGCGAGACCTCACGACGTTCATCCCAAGAACAACGCGCCGGCTTTCCTGTTCAAGGAGGACTTCAATAGCTGGCGCGACACCCCGAAGTACCGATTCGACGACAAGGACGATCTGCTGCACCGGGTCAAGGCGCGACTGCGAGACCGTCAACTCGCCGCCCGCATCAAGAGGATGGACACGATATTCAACATCGTGGTCGGCCTGCTGGGCATCGCGTACTTCGCAATTCAGGGCCTGCGGCTCGGCGCGCCCGGCTGGATGCCGTTGCCGCTGTTCGTGATTGCGATGGTTCTGCTGCGGAGTTCCTTGGTGGGTTTCGGCCACTATGCGATCCACCGCTCGCAAAAGGGCGTCACCAGGATGTTGTCGAGCACGTTCGACCTGAACTACGTTGCGCTGGCGTTGGTCGTCGCCGACGGACACACCCTGCTGCATCACCCGCACACCCAGAGCGAAGTCGACATCAAGAAGAACGTCTTCACGATGATGATGCAGTTGCCGCGCTTGTACCGGATTCCGGTGCACACCGTTCACAAGTTCGGGCACCTGGTCAGCGGCATGATGGTGCGGCTTGTGGACGTCATCAGGATCACGCGCAAGGTGGGTGTAAAGGAGGTGTATGGCAACTGGCGCACCGCGATTCCGCACCTGGTCGGGTCATCCGCCGTGCGCCTGCTGCTCGTCGGTGAGATGACCGCTTTCTTGATCGCCGGTGACTTCTGGGCCTGGGCACTGCAATTCGTGGTGACGCTGTGGGTCAGCACCTTCCTGATCGTCGCCAGCCATGACTTTGAGGAAGACGCCGACGAGGCTCACTACGCCACCGAGGACTGGGGCATCCATCAACTGGAGGAGGCCTATGACCTGAAGGTCGTCGGTAACCGTTATGTCGACTGCTTCCTGTCGGCCGGGCTGAGCTCCCACCGTGTCCACCACGTGCTGCCATATCAGCGCAGCGGTTTCGCCAACATCGCCACTGAGGACGTGTTGCGCGAGGAGGCGGCGAAATTCGGGGTCGAGTGGCTTCCCGCAAAGAGTTTCGTCACCGACCGGCTTCCTAAGCTGTGCCGTACCTATCTCCTGTCGCCCTCTCGACAGGCAGAGGAGCGGAAATGGGGCTTCATCCGCGAGCACTGTTCACCGGCAGCGTGGAAGGCCAGCGCGACCTACGCGGCCGGGGGATTCGTCGGACTCGGTTCGGTGTAGAGGAGGGGAGTCGTGTCTGTCAGGGTCGACGAGGACGGCATGCGGGGCCCGACTGGTGATGGGCTGGGGCTTGGCGTTACGCAGTTGCCGCCGTCCCCGCCGACCACGGTGCCGGTGATCGAGAGCATCGCGACAGCCGCGCCGAATCGGGTGGTGGATCAGGCAGAGGTCGGTCGCCGGGTTGCCGAATTGTTCGTCGAGGATCCGCGGCAGCGGGAACGGATTGCCCGCGTGTACCAGAAGACGCGGATCGCGAGTCGTCACATGGCGGTGGATCCGCTGGAATCCGAGTTCGACGCGCTTCGCCGGGAGTCGGCCACGATCCGGGATCGGATGAACCTGTTCTACGAGCACGCGGCGCCGTTGGCGGTCGAGGTGGCCGGACGTGCGCTGGCCGATGTTGCGGGCGGGGCGGCCCAAATCGGGATGCTGGTGTTTGTGACCAGTACCGGATTCATCGCTCCTGGCGTGGATGTGCGGATCGTTAAGCAACTGGGGCTGGCGCCGTCGGTGTCGCGAGTGGTGGTCAATTTCATGGGTTGTGCTGCCGCGATGAACGGCATTCGCACCGCTGCCGACTACGTTCGGGCGTATCCGGACATGAAGGCCATGGTGGTGTGCATCGAATTATGCTCGGTGAACGCTGTTTTCGCCGACAACGTCAACGATGTGATCATCCATAGTTTGTTCGGCGACGGATGCGCCGCGGTAGTCATCGGTGCCACCCAGGTCCAGCAGCCGCTGCAGCCCGGCAAGGTCGTGATCCGGAGGAATTTCAGCCGGTTACTCGACGACGCCGAAGACGGAATCGTGCTCGGTGTCAACCACGACGGCATCACGTGTGAGCTGTCGGAGAACCTGCCCTCCTACATCTACAACGGGGTGGATCTGGTAATCACAAAGGTGTTGGCCGACAACGGATTACAGAAGTCCGACATCGACGTGTGGGCGATCCATCCGGGTGGCCCCAAGATTATCGAGGAATCGGTGCGCTCGTTGGGAATTGCCGCGGAGGCCGCTGCATGGAGCTGGGATGTACTGGCCCGCTACGGCAACATGTTGAGCGTGTCGCTGTTGTTCGTGCTGGAATTGGTTGTGCACAAGGCAAAGTCACCGAAGCCAATCTCGACGGGGGTGGCGTTCTCGTTCGCGCCTGGAGTCGCGGTCGAAGGACTGGTGTTCGACATTATTCGCCGCTAGATCACGACGGGAGGGAAGGCCTGGAAGGCGCAGGGATGCAACTGGTGAAACTGTTGTTCACGATCTCGCGGGTGCGGATCGTGGCCGTGTTCGCCGCGGGCCTGGTCAGCGGGCTGGCCAACACCTATCTGCTGACCCTGATCGGCAGCGTGTTGTCGCCGGAGGCCCACCACGGTGCCACGGTGCAACGCTTTGCGATCACCGGTTCGGCCGCTCTGCTCAGCAGTGTTATCTCGCAGGTGCTGCTGATCCGGCTGGCACAGGACGCGATCTACCGACTGCGGACGCAGCTGAGCGCGGGGGTGGTCTCGGCGCCGCTCGAGCATTTGGAACGACTGGGGGTGCACCGGTTGCTGGCAACGCTGACCGAGGATGTGCGAGCGCTGTCGCAGGCGGTGACAGCTGTGCCGAATATCTGCGTCGATGCTGTGACCAGCCTGGGCTGCCTGGTCGTTCTTGGGGTGGTGTCGGGGCCGATTTTCGCGGTCACGGTAACCGGAACGGCGCTCAGCATCCTGGGTGTGGAACTGTTCCTGCGGCGCGTGCGGCGACTTTACCGGGAAGCCCGCGAAAACGAGGATGCGCTGCTGCGGTCGTTCCAGTCGGCGCTCGTGGGCATCAAGGAACTCAAGCTGCACCGAGGCCGGCGCCGCGACTTCATGGATCGACACCTGCAAGGCGCCGCCGGCGCCTTGCGCGACCAGAACGTGGCGGCCGGGTCGCGGTTCTCGCTCGGCCACGGCTACGGGCGGCTGCTCCAGCTGCTCACTATGGGCGTCATCTTGTTCGTGCTCGCCCAGGCGCTCGAGCTGCCGCGGGAGGTCATGGTGACCTACATCCTGGTCACCATATTTCTGGCGATGCCGATGCAGAGTTTCATGCAGCGCATTCCTGAATTGGTCCGCGGTGGCGTGGCGCTGGCCAAGGTCCGCGCGATGGATTTGTCGATGCAAACGAGCGATGACGAGCAGGAGCTGCCCTACATCGACCGGCCCACTGCGACCGAGGCCCGCCTCGAACTCACCAATGCCAGCTACACCTACCGGGGCGAGTCGGTACCACCGTTTGCGCAAGGTCTCCGAATGCCTCCGCACGGTCCGCCGCCGGGTGTCGCCCACCCGCCGGGCGCTGGTCACCGCGCGAAGATGGCCGGACCGCCGCCGCCCGCTTCGCCCGGGGAAGACGGTGACGATTTGGGGTTCCGGCTCGGCCCGCTGGACCTGGTGTTCAAGCCGGGGCAGATCACCTTCATTGTCGGCGGCAACGGCAGCGGAAAGTCCACGCTGGCCAAGGTGCTCACCGGGTTGTATGTCCCCGAGACCGGTTTCGTGACGCTCAACGGCGAAAAGATCAAGCACGCCAATATCGAGTGGTTCCGGCAGAACTGCTCCGCAGTCTTCACCGACTTTCACCTGTTCGACGACTATCTGGGATTCGACCGGCCCGGTATCGACGACGAGGTCCGTCACTACCTGCGGGAGTTGCAACTGGCGCATAAGGTGACGGTGCGAGGCGGACGGCTGTCCACAGTGGCGCTGTCGCAGGGCCAGCGCAAGCGGCTGGCATTGCTGACCGCGCTGCTGGAAGACCGGCCGATATATGTCTTCGACGAGTGGGCCGCCGACCAGGAGCCGCGATTCCGCGAGGTGTTCTACACCGAGATCGTCACCGGTCTGGCGCGGCGCGGTAAAACCGTCATCGTGATCACGCACGACGACCGCTACTTTCACTGCGCCGACCAGATCGTCAAGCTCGACTTCGGCCAAATCGCAGAGACGACATCACGGCGCCGTTCCACTGATTAATTGACGTTGAGTCGATGCAGCGCATGGGCTGCATCGAGTAGCGCTGTCGCGCGCCAGAGCGTTCGATGTGACGCCAAGGATCTGTTGAGGATCCGCCAAGACGGTGATCTGAGAGTGGACGCAGTTCAGGAATAGCGACCGTCTTGGAAGGAAATCCGCCGTGTCTGTCACTTTTGATGAACTGGGCGTTGGCCGCCCAGTGGGCAAAGAGCTCGATGAGCTGGAATTCGAACTGGCGCAGTTGCCGTCGTCGCCGACCACGGTTGCGGTGATCGAGAGCATAGCGACGGGTGCGCCGAGTGCCGTGGTGGATCAGAGCGCAGCTGCTGAGCAGGTTGCCGCGTTGTTCGCCGCGGATGCGCAGCAGGGGGAGCGGATTGCGCGGGTGTACCAGAAGACGAAGATCAACACCCGCCGGATGGCGGTGGATCCGCTGGATGCCGAGTTCGATACGTTTCGCCGGCGGCCGGCCACCATCCGGGATCGGATGAACCTGTTCCATGCGCACGCGGCGCCGCTGGCGGTTGAGGTGGCCGGGCGTGCCCTGGCCGGTCATGCAGCGGCCGATATCGGGCTGCTGGTATTTGTGACCAGTACCGGGTTTGTCGCTCCTGGCGTGGATGTCGCGATCGTCAAGGCGCTAGGGCTGTCGCCCTCGGTGTCGCGCGTCCTCGTCAATTTCATGGGATGTGCTGCCGCGATGAACGGCATTCGCACCGCCGCGGATTATGTTCGGGCCTACCCGGACATGAAGGCGATGGTGGTGTGCATCGAATTGTGCTCGGTGAATGCGGTTTTCGCCGACAACATCAACGACGTAATAATTTCCAGTCTGTTCGGCGACGGGTGCGCGGTGGTGGTGATTGGCGCAAGCCAGGTTCAGCAGCCGCTGGAGCCCGGCAATGTGGTGATCCGCGACACGTTTAGCTGGCTGATCGACGACGCCGAGGACGGCATCGTTTTGGGCGTCAACCACGACGGCATCACGTGCGAGCTGTCGGAGAACCTGCCCTCCTACATCTACCACGGGGTCGGCCCCGTGGTGACAAAGGTGTTGGCCGACAATGGATTACAGAAGTTTGATGTCGATCTGTGGGCGATCCACCCGGGTGGACCGAAGATCATCGAGGAATCAGTGCGGTCCTTGGACATTCCCGCAGAGGCCGCGCGGGTCAGCTGGGATGTGCTGGCCCGCTACGGCAACATGCTAAGCGTTTCGCTGCTCTTCGTGCTGGAACTGATGGTGGCCCAAGCCGAGACGACCAAGGCTCTGTCGACGGGGGTGGCGTTCTCGTTCGCGCCCGGCGTCGCGGTCGAAGGACTCCTGTTCGACATCGTCCGGCACTGATCGCGACAAGCGACGAATTCGAAAGGGCGACAGCGATGCAACTCGTCAAGCTATTGTTCTCCATCTCGCGGGCGCGGGTCTTGGTGGTGTTTGCCGCGGGGCTGGTCAGCGGAGTCGCGAATACCTATCTGCTGTTCTTGATTAGCAGGGTGCTGTCACCGGAGGCCCACCCCGGCGTGGTGCGCTTTGCGCTCACCGGATCGGTCGCCCTCGGGAGCGCTGTGCTCTCGCAGGTGCTGCTGATCCGCATCACCCAGGACGCGATCTATCAGCTACGGGCGCAGTTGAGCTCAGGGGTGGTATCGGCGCCGCTGGAGCGGCTGGAGCGGCTGGGTACGCACCGGCTACTGGCGACCTTGACCGAGGATGTGCGGTCGTTGTCGCAGGCGGTGACGGCCATCCCGAACTTCTGCGTCGACATCGTCACCATCGTGGGATGCCTGGTGTTCCTCGCGACGGTGTCTGGCCCGATTTTCGCGATCACCGTGGCCGGAACGGCCCTCAGCATCCTTACCGTGGAGACGTTCTTGCGCCGCGTGCGCCGCCTATATCGGGAGGCGCGGGAGGGCGAGGATGCGCTGCTGCGGTCGTTTCAGTCCGCGCTTGTGGGCATCAAGGAGCTCAAGCTGCACCGCGGCCGGCGCCGCGACTTCATGGATCGGCACTTGCTCGGTGCCGCCGGTGCCCTGCGCGAGCAGAATGTGGCGGCCGGATCGCGCTTTTCGGTGGCGCAGGGATACGGGCGGTCGGTGCAGCTTCTCGCGATGGCGGCGATCTTGTTTGTGCTGGCGCGGGCGCTGGAACTGCGGCCGGAGGTGATTTCCGCCTACGTCATGGTCACGATGTATCTGGCGGTGCCGATGCAGAGCTTCATGTCACGCATCCCCGACCTGCTTCGTGGCGGCGTGGCGTTGGGCAAGATCCGTGCGATGAACCTCTCGATGCACAACAGCGATGACGAGTCGCCGCTGCCCTACTCGAACCGCCCCAATGCCATCGAGGCAAGACTGGAACTGACCAATGTCAGCTACACCTACCACGGCGAGATGGCGCCGGCGTTTCCGCACGGTCCGGGTGGGCCGCCACCTGGCCCGAAGCCAGGGCCGGGATTCCGGCTCGGCCCACTGGACCTGGTGTTCAAACCCGGGCAGATCGGTTTCGTCGTCGGCGGTAACGGCAGCGGGAAGTCGACGCTGGCAAAGCTGCTCACCGGGTTGTATGTGCCCGAAACCGGTTTCGTGACGCTCAACGGCGAAAAGATCGGCCATCACAACATCGAGTGGTTCCGGCAGAACTGCTCGGCGATCTTCACGGACTTTCACCTGTTCGAGGACTATCTGGGATTCGACCGGCCCGGCATCGACGACGAGGTCCGTCACCTGCTGGACGAGCTGCAGCTCGCGCATAAGGTGTCGGTGCGAGACGGGCGGCTGTCCACGGTCGCGTTGTCGCAGGGCCAGCGCAAGCGGCTGGCCCTTCTGACAGCGTTGCTGGATGACCGGCCGGTCTATCTGTTCGACGAGTGGGCCGCTGATCAGGAGCCATGGTTCCGCGAGGTGTTTTACACGGAGATCCTGCCGGCGCTGGCGCGGCGCGGGAAGACCGTCATCGTGATCACTCACGACGACCGCTACTTTCACTGCGCCGACCAGATCGTCAAGCTCGACTTCGGCCAGATCGCCGACACGACGTCACATCCCCTGACGCTTCGTTACGGCGGCGATGCCCGGTCCGCGAAGGAGATGTGCGGTGTCTGTCACGTCGGATGAGGGCCGCGGCGGCCCGTTGTGCGATCATGCCCCGGTGAGTGACCGGGTCGTGTACCGCTCGTTGATGAGCGACAACCTGCGTTGGGACGCATTCGAATTGCGAGACGGCGACATAGTGATCTCCGCGCCGTCCAAGTGCGGGATGACGTGGACTCAGCGGCTGGTGTCCCTGCTCGTCTTCGGTGGACCGGACATGCCGGGGCCGATGTCGACGGTGTCGCCCTGGCTGGACCAGACCATCCGGACGATCGAAGAGGTCGCCGCGGCCCTCAATGCCCAGAGGCATCGCCGGTTCATCAAGACCCACACGCCTCTCGATGGGCTCGTGCTCGACGACCGCGTGACCTACATCGGTGTGGGCCGAGATCCGCGCGACGCGGCGGTGTCGATGATGGCGCAAGAGGCCAACATGGACCAGAACCGTATGCATGCCCTGCACCAGGCCGTGGCTCCGGCCCGCGAACTCTTCGCCCCGCCGGGGGGCCACGTTCCCCGCGACCTCGACCCCCACGAGGCGTTCCGGGACTGGATGGAGCGACCGATCATGCCCCCTGAAGGAATGAGTTCGCTGGCCACCTTGCTGCATCACTTCGGCTCGTTCTGGCAGCGCCGCCACTTGCCAAACGTGGCTGTGTTCCACTACGCCGACTACAAGACCGACGTCGCCGCAGAGCTCGTTCGACTGGGTCAGGTGCTCGGTTACGACGTGGGTCGCGATCATGCCGAGGATCTGGTCAAGCACGCCAGCCTCGACGCGATGCGGGCCCGGGCGTCAGAGCTCGCCCCGAACTCCACCGACGGCATATGGCGCAGTGACGAGCGCTTCTTCCGGGCCGGTGGGCGCGGCGAGTGGCGGAACATCTTCACCGAAGTCGAGCACCGACGCTACATCCACCGCGCCAGCCAGCTCGCGCTGCGGGATCTTCTCGCCTGGGCTCACGACGGCCGCGGCGGCTACGACCCCGCCCTATAACGCCTCTGGCGCGAGCGCGCGTGTCACGCCAGAGACATGCCGACGGGTGAGCGTCAGAAGAATGTCCGGATCAGGTCGACGACGCGTCCGTCGCCGTCGATCACCGGAATCAGCTGCCACTTGTCGAACACCGTGCAGGGGTGCGAGATGCCGAACTCAAGCCAGGTGCCCACGTCCACACGGGGCCGATCGGCGCGGCCGACGCGAAGGTACGCGTGCTGGTCGTTCAGTCGGACGACGTGACTGTCGGCGAGCGCGAGCGGCACCGGAAAATCCTGGTCGAACGACACGTCACGGCGACCCATCGTCAGCAACGCCAACCCGGGCTCCGGCGTCGACGTCACTTGCGCCCAGATGCTCATCGCCGGCAGCAGGCCTCTTTCGCCCGCGCGGGTCATGGGCGAGGTGCGCCGATACAGGCCGTGGTCATGCGTCAGGTAGGCGCCGCTGCGGATCACCGTGCGGACGTGCAGTCCATCGGGCCAGGGGGCCGCGAGCACCTCGGCAACAAGGTCGAAGTACGTGCTTCCACCCGCCGTCACCAGCACCTCACCCACGTCGAAGGTCAGCCGCTGCACGGCCGCACGCATGTCGCCGAGGAACGCGGCGACATGCGTCAACGCCTCGGGCGTCACGTCATGGCCGAGCGCCGCCTCGTATCCGGCGACGCCTACCAGCTGCAACATCGGACACGCGGCGACCGCGCGTGCCACGTCGTCGACCTCGGCTGCACTTCGGCATCCGGTGCGTCCACCTGCCATCCCGACTTCCACACACACGTCGACTGGTCGCGATGCGCCTGCCTGCGCCAATGCGGCCGCCATGGTCTGCACACCGTGCACCGAGTCCACCCAACACAGGAAGCCGAACTCTGGGTCGCCGTCGAGTTCGCTTGCAAGCCAACGCAATCCACCCGGATCGACCAGCTGGTTGGCCAGGATCACAGTCCGCACGCCGAACGCGCGGCACACTCTTACCTGGCTGAGTGTGGCCACGGTGATGCCACAGGCGCCGGCGTCGAGTTGCCGGCCGAACAGCTGCGGTGCCATGTGTGTTTTGCCGTGCGGCGCGATTTCCACGCCCGTCTTCCGGCACCAGTCCGCCATCGCTGCCAGATTGTGCGTCAGAGCGTCGTTCCGTAGCACGCATACCGGTCCCGTGGGCTCGTCGCCGAACAGCGCCGGCCGGTCGGCACAGATCTGGGAAGGGGTGCGGCCGGACCACGGGGGTGGCAGGCCCTTGAACCGCCAGTCCATCGGTTCGTCGGCGAGTGCCGCCACTGCCGCCGGATTGATAGGCGCCGCCATCCGTTCATTTAAGCTGGCACGTCGTGAGTTCACCGGACCCGCGCGATACCCACCAGACCGACATTCCGGAGCAGTTCCGGATCCGGCTGGGCAAGCGCGAGCGGCTCCTCGACGAGGGCGCTGAGCCCTATCCGGTGCACGTCCCTGTAACCCACACGCTCCAGCAGATCCGCGAGGCGTATCCGGACCTGCCGCCCGACACCACCACCGGCGAGACGGTCGGCGTTGCAGGCCGTGTCGTATTCGCCCGCAATTCCGGCAAGCTGTGCTTTGCCACCCTGCAGCAAGGGGACGGCACACAGCTGCAGGTGATGATCAGCCTGGCCATCGTCGGGCAGGAGTCTTTGGATAGGTGGAAGTCCGAGGTCGACATCGGCGACATCGTGTTCGTGCACGGCGAGGTGATCAGTTCGCGCCGCGGAGAACTATCCGTGCTGGCTGATTCGTGGCACATGGCGGCCAAGGCTCTGCGCCCGCTGCCGGTGGCGCACAGGGACATGAACGAGGAGTCACGGGTACGGCAGCGCTACGTCGACCTGATCATGCGACCGGAAGCGCGGAAGGTGGCCCGCCAGCGTGTCGGGGTGGTGCGCGCCTTACGTAACGCGCTGCACCGGCGCGACTTCCTGGAGGTCGAGACGCCGATGCTGCAAAACCTGGCCGGCGGCGCCGCAGCGCGCCCGTTCGTCACCCACTCCAACGCGCTGGACTCCGACCTGTACCTGCGCATCGCCCCCGAGCTGTTTTTGAAGCGCTGCGTTGTCGGCGGATTCGAGCGAGTCTTCGAGCTGTCCCGGGTGTTTCGAAACGAGGGCGCAGATTCGACGCATTCGCCGGAATTCGCGATGCTCGAGACTTACCAGGCCTACGGAACCTACGACGATTCTGCGACGATGATCCGGGAAATTATTCAGGAAGTCGCCGACGAGGTGTTCGGCACTCGGCAGCTGACGCTTGCCGAGGGCACTCGCTATGACATCGACGGGCAATGGACGTCGATCGAAATGTACCCGTCTTTGTCCGATGCGTTGGGTGAGCCCATTACTCCCGAGACACCCTTACCTCAACTTGCCGGCCTCGCCACTCGGCTGGGCATCGAGATACCGGCTGATCGCCCGTTCGGGCACGGCAAGCTGGTCGAAGAATTGTGGGAACTTTCCGTCGGCAAGAACTTGTATGCTCCGACGTTTGTGCGCGATTTTCCGGTGGAAACCACGCCGCTGACTCGTCAGCACCGCAGCACCCCCGGCGTCACCGAGAAATGGGACCTGTACGTCCGCGGGATCGAGTTGGCCACTGGCTATTCGGAATTGGTCGATCCGGTGGTTCAGCGTGAACGCTTCGAGGCGCAGGCCCGTGCCGCGGCGGCGGGGGACGACGAGGCCATGGTGCTCGACGAGGATTTCCTCGCGGCGATGGAGTATGCCATGCCCCCGACGACCGGTACGGGAATGGGCATCGACCGGCTGATGATGGTTTTGACCGGACTGGGAATTCGGGAGACCGTATTGTTCCCGATTGTTCGTCGACAGACGAACTGAACACGCCGTCTCCTAAGAAACGCCGCGTTTGGCTAATCGCACCGGTTTATGGCACATTAGAGAGTCGGAGTGGACACTTGGCGGCAGTGGTCAGAAGGAGCGGTGTAGGTAATGGCGAAGAAAGTAACCGTGACGTTGGTCGATGATTTCGACGGCGACGGCGCGGCTGACGAAACCGTAGAATTCGGCCTCGATGGGGTGACCTACGAGATAGATCTGTCGTCGAAGAATGCCAAGAAGCTTCGCGACGATCTGAAGGCTTGGGTGGAAAAGGGCCGACGGGTCGGCGGTCGTCGTCGCGGTCGGTCGGGGTCGGGCCGGGGCCGCGCCTCGATCGACCGTGAGCAGAGCGCCGCGATTCGGGAGTGGGCTCGCCGCAATGGGCACAATGTGTCGACCCGAGGCCGGATCCCGGCCGATGTGATCGACGCGTTCCACGCTGCGACGTAGTTTCGGTGTGATCTGACTCTCTCCCGATGGGTACCGGGCCACGTTCGCTAGCGGCGAACCCCGCCGGCGCACCCCGGGAAACGAATCCCTGTTCGACAGCGTTACACCCCCTGTAACGACAGAAGCACCGCAAACGTTGACGTGACGCCGTAGCCGGCCGGCTCCGATGGTGGGGCAGCGAGCGCAGCAGGCCATTAGAGTGGATGGCGGGTATGCGGGTTCAACGAGTCGGTCCGCGGTACTCACTGGTGAGGGAGAGCAGGTAACCGCCGATGTTCGAACGATTTACTGACCGCGCACGCCGCGTTGTCGTGCTGGCCCAGGAAGAGGCCAGGATGCTCAACCACAATTACATCGGGACCGAGCACATCCTTCTCGGATTGATCCACGAAGGCGAAGGCGTTGCCGCCAAGTCATTGGAGTCCCTAGGCATCTCGCTGGAGGGTGTCCGCAGCCAGGTAGAGGAGATCATCGGCCAGGGTCAGCAAGCGCCATCGGGTCACATCCCGTTCACCCCGCGAGCGAAGAAGGTGCTCGAGCTTTCGCTGCGCGAGGCGCTACAGCTCGGCCACAACTACATCGGCACCGAGCACATCCTGCTCGGCTTGATCCGTGAGGGCGAAGGCGTCGCCGCCCAGGTGTTGGTCAAGCTCGGCGCCGAACTGACCCGGGTGCGTCAGCAGGTGATCCAGCTGCTGAGTGGCTACCAGGGCAAGGAAGCCGCCGAAGCCGGCACCGGCGGGCGCGGCGGCGAGTCCGGCAACCCGTCGACGTCGCTGGTGCTCGACCAGTTCGGCCGCAACCTCACCGCGGCCGCGATGGAGGGCAAGCTGGACCCCGTCATCGGACGCGAGAAGGAAATCGAGCGGGTGATGCAGGTGCTGTCCCGTCGCACCAAGAACAACCCGGTGTTGATCGGCGAGCCGGGCGTCGGCAAAACCGCCGTCGTCGAGGGGCTGGCGCAGGCAATCGTGCACGGTGAGGTCCCGGAGACGCTGAAGGATAAGCAGCTCTACACCCTCGACCTCGGTTCGCTGGTAGCCGGCTCTCGCTACCGCGGTGACTTCGAGGAGCGCCTCAAGAAGGTGCTCAAGGAGATCAACACCCGCGGCGACATCATTCTGTTCATCGATGAGCTGCACACGCTCGTCGGCGCGGGCGCCGCCGAGGGTGCGATCGACGCTGCCAGCATCTTGAAGCCGAAGCTGGCCCGCGGTGAGCTGCAGACCATCGGTGCCACCACCCTGGACGAGTATCGCAAGTACATCGAGAAGGACGCCGCGCTGGAGCGCCGGTTCCAGCCGGTGCAGGTTGGTGAGCCGACGGTCGAGCACACGATCGAGATCCTCAAGGGTCTGCGCGACCGCTACGAGGCGCACCACCGGGTGTCGATCACCGACTCGGCGATGGTGGCCGCCGCGACGCTGGCCGACCGCTACATCAACGACCGGTTCCTGCCGGACAAGGCGATCGACCTGATCGACGAGGCCGGCGCCCGGATGCGGATCCGCCGGATGACCGCGCCGCCGGACCTGCGCGAGTTCGACGAGAAGATCGCCGAGGCGCGCCGCGAGAAGGAGTCCGCGATCGACGCGCAGGACTTCGAGAAGGCCGCCGCTTTGCGCGATCGCGAGAAGACACTGGTCGCACAGCGCGCCGAGCGGGAAAAGCAATGGCGTTCCGGCGATCTCGACGTGGTCGCTGAGGTCGACGACGATCAGATTGCCGAGGTGCTGTCCAACTGGACCGGCATCCCGGTGTTCAAGCTGACCGAGGAGGAAACCGCTCGGCTGCTGCGCATGGAGGGAGAGCTGCACAAGCGGATCATCGGCCAGGAGGACGCCGTCATGGCGGTCTCCAAGGCGATTCGACGGACCCGTGCGGGTCTTAAGGACCCGAAGCGCCCGTCGGGCTCGTTCATCTTCGCCGGCCCGTCCGGAGTCGGTAAGACCGAGTTGTCCAAGGCGCTGGCCAACTTCCTGTTCGGCGAGGATGACGCGCTGATCCAGATCGATATGGGCGAGTTCCACGACCGGTTCACCGCCTCGCGGCTGTTCGGTGCTCCGCCCGGCTACGTCGGCTACGAAGAGGGTGGCCAGCTCACTGAGAAGGTACGGCGCAAGCCGTTCTCGGTGGTGCTGTTCGACGAGATCGAAAAGGCCCATCAGGAGATATACAACAGCCTGTTGCAGGTCCTCGAGGACGGCCGACTCACCGATGGGCAGGGCCGCACGGTCGACTTCAAGAACACCGTGCTGATCTTCACGTCCAACCTGGGCACCGCCGACATCAGCAAGCCGGTCGGCCTCGGCTTCACCCAGGGCGGCGGCGAGAACAACTACGAGCGGATGAAGCAGAAGGTCAACGACGAGCTGAAGAAGCACTTCCGGCCGGAGTTCCTCAACCGTATCGACGATGTCATCGTCTTCCACCAACTGACTACCGACCAGATTGTCCAGATGGTCGACCTGATGATCAGTCGAGTCGAGAAGCAGCTGAATAGCAAGGACATGGCTATGCAGCTGACGGACAAGGCGAAGTCGTTGCTCGCCAAACGCGGCTTCGACCCCGTGCTGGGTGCACGCCCCTTGCGTCGGACCATCCAGCGGGAGATCGAGGACCAGTTGTCCGAGAAGATCCTCTTCGAGGAGGTCGGCCCGGGGCAGATCGTCACGGTCGACGTCGACAACTGGGACGGCGAGGGCGCCGGCGAGGACGCGGTTTTCACGTTCACCGGCACCCGCAAGCCCGCCAAGACAGCCGAGCCGGATCTGGCCAAGGCTGGCGCGTCAGGAACACACAGCGCGGCCGCAACCGAATAAACCTAACCACCCGGAAACGGGCGGTACCTTACCTGGTGACCGCCCGTTTTCGTGATGTCAGGAAGGCCGCCCGTGCTGATCGTCACCACCAATGACATTCCCGGCTGGGAGATCCAACGAGTGTGCGGGGAGGTATTCGGACTGACCGTGCGGTCGCGAAATGCGTTCTCGCAAATCGGCGCCGGATTCAAGTCCATGTTCGGCGGCGAGTTGCAGGGCATGACTAAGAACCTGGCCGAAAGCCGCAACGAGGCGATGAACCGGCTCATCGTCGAGGCGCGCAACCGCGGCGGGAACGCGATCATCGGCATGCGTTTCGACACCACGGAATTGGGTGACGTCTGGACGGAGATCTGTGCGTACGGCACGGCAGTTCAGGCGGTTCCGGTCACCGACGCGGCGAAGTACACCGCGTCGCAACTGGGCTACAGCGGCCCGCCGCCGGGGCAGCCGCAGGGCCCGCCGGTTGGTCCGCCGCAGCACCAACAGGCTCAGCCGTACGGCGCCGGATGACGCCACGTTGACGGGCTTGACCGAGTAGCCCTAGGCTCCCGTACGTAATTTGATGGGCCAAGGAATCTGGTGAGACTCCAGAACGGTCGCGCCACTGTTTACAGTCAGACCCGACGTCCATCGCCGACTCTGCGACCGGGACGCGAAATCCCCGAAAGGAATTCGACATGACATCCGCCGAGGCTCCTAAGCCACCGACCGCAAGAGTTCGCCCCGTCGATTTGTCTGTGGTGAGCGCCGCGTTATGGCTAGCGGGCACGGTGTTTCTGGCGCTCCTCGTTCTGTACTTCGTCGGCCTTGATCAAGGCGCCACATCGCTGTTCGGCAGCGACACCCACGTGCACGAATTCGTTCATGACGCGCGTCATCTGCTCGGTTTCCCCTGCCACTGAGCGCGAGGCCGAACCCAACAAATGGAAAAGCGAATTATTGCGCGCGGAGTACTCGCCGGTGCGCTTGCTGGAATATGTGCGCTCGTTTTCGCGCGCGTCTTTGTCGAACCGGTGATTAGTCGGGCCATCGACTTCGAGGACGGTCGCAGTGCAGCCGAAGCAGCCATGGGTGCGCACGAGCACGGCATGGAGGTGTTCACGCGTGGGGTGCAGGCCAATATCGGGATGGGCTTCGGTGTCCTGGCCTTTAGCGTCGCGATGGGCGCATTGTTCGCGGTGGCATTCGTCATCGCGTACGGCCGTATCGGTGCAACCACCCCGCAGACGCTGTCCCTGACGATGGCGCCAGCCGCGTTCTGCGCGATCTACCTCGTGCCGTTCCTGAAGTATCCGGCCAACCCACCGTCGGTTGGCAACGGAGAAACGATCGGGGAACGGACAACTCTTTATTTGCTGATGGTTGTGCTGTCGTTCGCACTGGCGGCGGCGGCGCTCTGGCTGGGTCGGCGGCTGGCTGCACGGCTGGGAACCTGGCGTGCGGTGTTGGCGGCGATCAGTGCATACGTCATTGCCGTCGGGATTGTCATGCTCGTGCTACCGCCGGTAGCGGAGACTCCAGAACCGCTGCGCAACTCGTCCGGCACCATCGTCTACCCTGGCTTTCCTGCCGACGACCTGTACCACTTCAGGTTGTATTCCCTCGGCACACAATTTGTTCTGTGGGTGACCATCGGACTGGTCTTCGCGGTCCTGATCTCCCGTCTGCTCGACGGGCGAAACCGGGCGGGACAGGAGACGAGCCTCGTCGCCTAGGAATTGGCGCAGGTCGACTCGCAAGACGACAAGAGCATGAGCAAAGTCGTCCGGCTGACGCTGGCGTCGCACGCAATGACCGACGCGATGGCGGCTGCCCGGTTTCCCACCGACGAGCCGCTCAACGCCCGTGGCCGTCGCCAGGTTGATCCCGCGATCGGCTTCGGCACAACGGAATTCATCACGGTGTCCGGCCCAGAGCAACGGTGTCTTCAGACAGCGGAGCTACTCGGCCTGAGCGCTACGGTCGAGCCTCGCCTTGCCGACCTGGATTGCGGCCGGTGGCGTGGCGAGGTGCTGAGCGGTGTTCGTCCGGCGGACCTGGCGTCCTGGCTCACCGACCCGACCAGCGCCCCGCACGGCGGCGAGTCGATCGTGGACGTGATGGACCGGGTCGGGGATTGGCTGAAGTCGCTGACCGTCGGCCGGTCGCGGATTGTCGCGGTCACGCATCCGGCCGTGATCCGGGCGACAATACTGCTGGCGCTTGAAGCTCCGGCAAAGTCGTTCTGGCGCATGGACATTGCCCCTGGGAGTCGCACGGAATTGCACTTTCGCAGCCATGCCTGGACGCTGCACTCGCCGTAGAGCTCAGGGCTATCCATTCGCCACAGCCTGTCCACAGAGATATCAGGCTGTCCACGGTGTCATCATTTGATGACGGACGCGGAAACCATGCCACTCGCCTCTGACAACTGCGCTGCTCCCAAAAGTCGCTAGAGCGCGGTTCACCCGGTTCGCGGGATCCTCGCGAACACCTGCTTCGCGATCGAGATCAGCCACGCGCCGGAGCTGGGACCGTGAAACCGCGGCCAGTTCAACTGGAAGCTGACCACCCATGCCCGGCCGCCATTGTCCACGGCATACCAGCTGAACGTCAAGTCGCCGGGCAGGTTTCCGGCTTTGGCGCCGATGTACGGCCACTGCTTGGTGTCAAGGTCGATGCCTGGGATCGCCGACAGGATGTCACGCACCGGCGCGGCCGGCCCGACGGCGACGGACTGCAGTGCGGCATGTACTCGGCAGATGTCCTCGGCGTTGCCGTACCATTCTGCGCCGTAGGTTGACGCCGGCGTACGGGTGCGCGTCGGATCAGGTTCGTACGGACGGGAATTGGTCTGCTCCAGCAGCTCTGCCCGGGCCTGCGGCAGCCCTGTTCGAACCGCGTTGCGCCACTGCTCGCGCAGGTCGGGCTCACCCCAACCGACCGAGAACAATTCATGCATAGTGGGGAACGGGGTCATGCTGGCCGGATCGTGATGTCCGGCCTCGACCAGTGCCTGTTCCACGGCGCGCGTGCCGATCTTCTCGATCAGCAGATCGGTGGCCATGTTGTCACTGTTGGCGATCATCTTCTGCGCGGCCGCGAGCACAGACACGTTGGTGCCCGCAGGCAGCTTCTCCAGGCCAGAGGAACCGACGGCCTTAGCCTGCGGCGTGATCGTGAGCTGGTCATCCCACGACAGCGTGCCCGCTCTCACCGCCTCGGCGACGGCATACAACACGTAGAGCTTGAAAATGGATGCGAGCGGAAGAGATTGGTCGGTGTTGGTGCCCACGACCCTGTCGCAGCGGCCGTCGACAACCTTGGCGACCTGATACGAGTACCGGGCGCGCGACTTCGCCAGCTCGGCGTCGACGTCGGCCCACGTAGCGATCTTCGGCCGCTGTAATTCCGCGTCGAACCGGTCGACCGTCCCGTTCGCGTCGGTGTGAATCTCGATGTCCTGACCGGCGCCGAACGAATTGATCAGGTGCAGCGTGACGCGTCCGGCGTAATACTCGACACCGGAAACCGTGAAAGGCCTTTCCCACCAAAGGTTTTCCATGACATCCCGCACGTTGTCCACCATGTCGGGAGCCGCCAGCGTTCGCACCCCGACCGGTCCGATCGGCCAGTCCGAGTTCAGCATGTCGACGGTCTGCTTGGCGCGGAAGCCCGGCGGGGTGTTCATGCTGATCTTCACGCCCGCATCGGATGTTACCGACGACGCGGGCGTTGTTGAGCAACTGCAAACCAGGGCAGCCGTGACGGCGACAGCGGCCAACGAGGCCGCGGCCCGGGGCACGCTACGCGTCGGCGCCGGTCCCTGCAACGTCCAACACAACCTCGAACTCCAGCAGCGACGCTCCGGTAGCTACCGGGTTGGCCCGCTCACCGGCGTGCGCATGGACGGCGGGTCCGGTGGCCCACGCCTGGAACGCCTCTTCGGACTCCCACTGCGTCACCACGAAGTACCGGTCCTCGCCCTTGACCGGTCGCAGCAGCTGGAAGCCGAGGAACCCCGGCTGGTTGTCGACGGCGTGTGCTCGGTGCGCGAATCGCTTCTCCAGTTCGGGCCCGGCGTCCGGCGGCACCTCGATTGCGTTGATCTTGACCACGGCCATGGGGTTCAGGCTACCGTGCGGCCATCATGGGGAGTGCCGATGTGCTGAGGGATTGCGGCGGACACGGGCAGCCGCTGGTTCTGGTGCACGGCCTGATGGGTCGGGGCAGCACGTGGCGGCGACAGCTGCCCTGGCTCACCGGGCTCGGCCGGGTGTACACGTACGACGCACCATGGCACCGCGGACGCGACGTTGCCGATGCTCAGCCAATCAGCACCGAGCGTTTCGTTGGCGACCTCGGCGACGCCGTGTCGTCGCTCGACTGGCCGGCCGTGTTGATCGGGCACTCGATGGGCGGGCTTCATGCCTGGTGCCTGGCTGCCGAGAGGCCAGAGCTTGTCAGAGCCCTGGTTGTCGAGGATATGGCGCCGGACTTCCGCGGCCGCACCACCGGCCCGTGGGAACCGTGGCTGCACGCGTTGCCCGTCGAATTCACCAGTGCGCACCAGGTGTTCGAGGAATTCGGTCCGGTCGCCGGACAGTACTTCCTCGACGCGTTCGATCGCACGGACACCGGCTGGCGTCTGCACGGTCATGTTGAGCGCTGGATCGAGATCGCGGCCCAGTGGGGTACCCGTGATTACTGGGCGGCGTGGCGTGCCGTCCGGGTACCGACTCTGTTAGTGGAGGCCGGCAACTCGGTCACACCCCCTGGCCAGATGCGCCAGATGCACGAATCAGGCTGCGCCACAACGTATCTGTATGTCCCACGGGCCGGTCATCTCGTGCACGACGAGGCAACGCAGCTCTACCGCGATGCCGTCACGTCGTTTTTAACGACGCTCGCCGACCGCACCTGACATCGGCCACGCCGGCTGATTCTCGAAGCGGGTGCGGATCGCGTCGAGCTCGTGCTGCATCCGCGGGGTGTCCGAGCTGTCGCCAGACAACCGGCCACGCATCGGGGCGGACACCCGGAACTGGTCGAGGCTCACCCGGAACTCTCGCGAGCGGTGCGCCGCCCAGCCCAGCACTATCGCGACCACGAAGGGAGCCAGCAGAATCGACAAGGCAAATACAACCGTCATGGCAGCAACTATTCGCCAACCAACATCCGGCCAACAGTGGCAGAACTGACGTATCGCGATAAAATACTGCCATGCTCAAATCGGTCGCAGTTCTGGCTCTGGAGAACGTCGCGATATTCGAATTCGGTGTGGTCTGCGAGGTGTTCGGCATCGACCGCGAATCCGACGGCGTCCCGAACATCGATTTCCGAGTCTGCGGGCCCGTGGCCGGCCGTGCACTGCACACACCGGTCGGAGCCCAGTTGATTCCCGAACACGGCCTCGACAGTCTCAAGGGCGCCGACCTCGTCGCGGTGCCTGCGGCGAAAGCCGCGGGGGGCCCGCACCCATACCCGCCGGAGGCGCTGGCTGCCCTTCGGGCAGCGGCCGGGGCCGGCTCGACGATCCTGACCGTCTGCACCGGGGCGTTCATCGCAGGTGCTGCCGGCCTTCTCGACGGTCGGCACTGCACTACCCATTGGGCACACGCGGAAGAACTGGCCCGGATGTATCCGACCGCGCGGGTCGACCGCAACGTGCTGTTCGTCGACGACGGGAACCTCATCACGAGTGCGGGCACCGCGGCGGGCATCGACGCATGCCTGCATCTCGTGCGTCGTGAATTGGGCAGCAGGATCACGAACACGATCGCGCGCAGGATGGTAGTGCCACCGCAGCGTGACGGCGGCCAACGGCAGTTCATCGACCAGCCGGTGCCGACGCATTGCTCGCCCGGATTCGCGCCGCAGCTCGACTGGATTCTGACCAACCTCGGCAAGTCGCATTCGGTGGCCACCATGGCGCGCCACGCCAACATGTCGGAGCGGACGTTCGCGCGAAAGTTCGTGGAGGAAACCGGCACGACGCCGATGCAGTGGGTGACCGATCAGCGGGTGCTCTACGCCAGGCGGCTACTCGAGGAGACCGACCTCGACGTCGATCGCATCGCTGAGCGTTGCGGGTTCGGCACCGCGACGCTGCTTCGCCACCACTTCCGTCGCCTCGTCGGCCTCACACCCTCGGACTACCGACGCAGGTTCGCGTGCGTGGGTACGCCGTGCGAGCAATCCGCCTGAGCAACAATCGGTTTCACCGACCAATGCGTAACGGCCGTCGGAAGTACGCTCGATCAGCCCGTCCGCCAGAAGCGAAGCCAGTGCCCGGTCGCGCTGGTTTGGATCCGTCATCCAGGCCATGTCCAGATGCTGCCGAGTCACGAGAAAGTCGTTGGAGCGCAACACGTCGAGAAGCCTGCCGCGCACCTGGCGGTCGGTGCCGGCGTAGGTCTGCGGTCGGCGCGCCGGCGCGTCGGACGGCGGATGACCCGCGGTTCGCCAAGCGCACGCACTGAGCGGGCAGACGCCGCAGCGAGGTGACCGGGCTGTGCACACCGTTGCGCCCAACTCCATCAGCGCCGCCGAAAAACGTGCCGCAGTAGCATCTTTCGGCAGCAGCGCGCCGACGTCGGCAAGGTCGCGGGCGCTGGCCGGAGCGTCGGCCATGCCGCGAACCACCCGCGCCACCACCCGTCGCACATTTGTATCGACCACCGGCACCCGGCGTCCATAGGCAAAGCACGCGACCGCCCGCGCCGTATACGCGCCGACACCCGGAAGCCCGAGCAAGGTGTCGACATCGTCGGGAACCATGTCGTCGTGATCCCGGGCAATCACCGTCGCGCACTCGTGCAGTCGCTTCGCGCGGCGAGGGTAACCTAGCCTGCCCCACGCGCGTAGCACGTCGGCGGCGGTTGCTGCCGACGTGGCGGACGGGGTCGGCCAGCGCTCGACCCACCGCTCCCATATCGGCTGCACCCGCGACACCGGTGTCTGCTGGAGCATGAACTCGCTGACCAAGATCTGCCACGGGCTGACCCCGGGTCGGCGCCAGGGCAGATCCCGCTGAGCGGCGCCATACCACCCGATCAACTCCCCGGCGTCGATGCTCATGAACCGAATTCACTAGGCTCAGGGCAGAATGTCACCCATGCCTTACACGAACCCCGCGACAGCTTGGAAATCACTCAAGGAGGGTAACGAGCGGTTCGTCGCCGGAAAGCCGGCGCATCCCAGCCAGAGTGTCGAGCACCGGGCTAGCCTTACCGACTTTCAACGCCCCACTGCGGTGGTGTTCGGTTGTGCCGACAGCCGGGTGGCCGCCGAGATCATCTTCGACCAGGGTCTTGGCGACATGTTCGTGGTACGCACCGCAGGCCACGTCATCGACTCGGCCGTGCTCGGCTCGATCGAGTACGCGGTGACAGTGCTCGACGTGCCGCTGATCGTGGTGCTCGGACACGACAGCTGCGGCGCAGTCCAAGCCACGCTGTCTGCCCTCGACGATGGGGTGATACCGCGCGGATATGTCCGTGACGTGGTCGAACGGGTCACCCCGTCGATACTGACCGGCCGCCGGGAGGGTTTGGATCAGGTCGACGAGTTCGAGGCGCACCATGTGCGGGAGACGGCGGCGCAGCTATTGAGCCGGTCGACGGCGATCCTCGAGCGGATTCCCACGGGCGAGCTGGCCATCGTCGGCGTGACGTACCACCTGGCCGATGGACGGGTGGTGTTGCGGGACAGCGTGGGGGACATCGGCGAATATCCACGTCTAGTTAGCTAGACCTTCCCGGCGACACGCCGAGCGACGTCGGACGGCTCGTGGTGACCTGGGATTACCGTGAGAACGTGCTGGATCTTGAACCGCATGGCCCATTACCCGCGCAGATTTACTGGCGACGCCGTAGCCTCGCGATTGGCATCGCAGTCGTTGTGCTCTCCATCGTCGTTGCGGTCGTCATCACCGTGTTGACCAGCACCGGCGGGGACGGCAAGGACGCTGCCAATCCCGACGCGCCTGCTGCCCAAGCGCCGGACGCGCAACCGGAGGTGAAGTCTCCGATCACGCCGCTGCCGCCGGCGCCTGTGCAAACGCCAACGCCAACCGCGGCAGTGATGCCTCCGCCGGTGCTCAAGGACGGCGACGACTGCCCGGACTCCACGCTGGCAGTCAAGGGAATCACCAGCCAGCCGCAGTACTTCATCGGCGACCAGCCGAAGTTCACGATGGTGGTGACCAACATCGGGCTTGTGGCGTGTCAGCGTGACGTCGGCGCGGCCGTGCTGGCTGCGTACGTTTACTCGCTGGACAACCAGCGGCTGTGGTCCAATCTCGACTGCGCGCCGTCTACCGAGACATTGGTCAAGAAGTTCAACCCGGGCGAGCAGGTGACCACCGAAGTGACCTGGACCGGGATGGGTTCAGCACCGCAGTGCCCGCTGCCGCGGCAACCGATCGGGCCAGGAACCTACAACCTCGCCGTCCAACTCGGAAACCTTCGGTCCGCACCTGTGCCGTTCATCATCGCTCCGCCGGCGACCCAGAACGAGACCCCCGCGCCCGCGCAGGGGCCCCCCGGGCAGGCCAATCAGGTGCCTCCGGCGGGCTAAGCCCGGACTAGGCCGAAGTTGCGGCGTCTGAGGTGAGCGGATTTCTGGCTGATCTGAGGTTTTGCCGGTCTGGGGGTTGGTGGTTCTGGCTACGCTGCGGTCAACGGGATGGGGTGCCGATGAGGTCGAAGGCGCGGCGTTGATCGGGGGTGGGTTCGGTCAAGGTGGGCACTGTGGCGTTGGCGCCGTTGTAGTGGATGTCGTTGCGGGTCAGCGTCGCTAGGTGGTCGAGCAGGCCGCGGAAGCTGCGTAGCGGGTTACCGTCGGTGTCGTGCTGGGTGGAGGCTTGGCTTGGGCATGGTCGGAGCGTTGGGCCGGTGCGACGGGGTTGTCGCGGGCCGGTGGGTGCTCATCGGTGAAGGTCAGCGGCGCCCAGGCTTGGCGCAGGTGCCAGATGAGGTAGCAGGCCAGCAGGCAGATCAGCACGTGGGCTTTGACGCGCTGGTCGAGGCGGTGGTGGATGGGCCGTAGATCCAGGTCGTCGGTTTTGATGCTGCGGAAGTCGCGTTCGACGTGGGCCAGGTTCTTGTAGCTTTCCACCACCGCGGCCGGGTCGAGTTCGGTGGCGGGTACCGACGTGCGTAGCACGTAGATGCCATCGAGGGCGGCTTCGGCGTCGATGCCGGTCTGGTCGCGGTGGTAGGTGAAGGTGGTGTCGGTGATCTCGCGGCCAAAGTGCTTGCCCACCTTGCGTTTGGCGATGACCTTCCCGATGGCCTCGCCGATTTTGCCCGCTCCGCGCAGCCGGCCGGCTGCCACCCGGGCGGCGATGGCCACCAGGTCGGCGTCGGTGGCGGCCAGCAGTTCGTTGCGTTTGCGGGACCGCTCGGCGGACAGGGCGGGGTTGCGGCAGGCGATCAACTGTTCCCCGGGGTAGTCGGGGTGGGCGATCTCGGCGAGGTCTTGGGTGTCGAACAGGCTCATTTGCAGCGGCCCCTGCTCGGCGGCCAGTGCGGCGATATCCGGGGCGCGTAGCGCGGTGATCCACCCGAAAGCCGTTGCGGTGTAGGGATCCTCGTTGAGCTTGCGCAGCGCGTCGATGCGCGCGCAGGTGATCATGCCGCGATCCCCGACCAGCACCAGCCGGGTCAACCCGAAGCGGTCGCGGATCACCTCGACGATGTCGCTGAACGCGACCGGGTCGGCGGTGTCCCCGGGCACCACCCGCACCGCCACCGGGCGCCCGGCCGGGTCGGTGAGCACCCCGTAGTTGATCTCCGGCAGGCCCTTTTTGCCGTCGCGGGAATAGCCATGGGCGGCCAGCTCACAACACCGCCCGGTCACCCACGAGGAACTCAGATCAAACAACGCCATCCGGCTGGGGTTCACCGCTGGCCCAAGGTGTTTGGCGGCCAGCTTCTTCTCGATCCCCTCTTGGCGGTCGGCCAGCCAGTCCATCGCGGCATACACCTCATCGGTGGACGCGCCGGCCACACCCAGGTCGGGCCCCAGGGTGGTGTCGGCCCACCGCGACAGGGTGGATAGCTTGGACGCCGGTCGGATCACCCGCGCCACGATCAACCCCCACACCAGATCCCGGGATCGACACGCCGGGCCCAACAGGGCCGGCATACCCAACCTGTGGGAGATCGCCGCGACCGCGGCCACATGCCCGTGCGGCAGCGAGCGGGTGATGGTGCACACCGCCTGGGCGGGCACCAGGGCCTGTCCCTTCAGCGTTGCCTCGATCGCGGCGATCGTCTCCGCGGGCAACTTGGACAGGTTGGCCAGGGTCTCGTGGCGGACCTTCGTCCCGTCGCGGTAGGTGCGGCGCACCAGCACCGACTCGTAGCGGTGCACGGTGCCGGCCTTGTCCACGTACCTGCTAGGAGTTCGGGCTACATGCATTCACATCAGCTTCGCCATAACCTAATACTACAAGTCTAACTCGCCAACATACGTCAACAACACACCATATTCACTGGCTACAAATCCAGAGCAGCAACCCACACAGATCCCAGCTCAGCCGCCAAATCCGCCTATCTCACCCAACGCAACTTCGGTCTAGGGCTTCATCGGGGAGAACGGAGCGGATGGGGAGCGGCGCGTGAATCTCGACGCGTGTCCTGCGGCCCGAGTGCACGGCGTTTCCTTGGACGTCGGGGCCGCACCCATTCGCTTCGTAGACACAGCACGGGTCCGGCTCAAGCGAACCGGGCCCGTGCTGTGTCTTGCTACGCCATCAGTGCAACGCAATCGCAATCGCAATCGCAATCGCCACCGCAACCACAGCCGTCGACCGCCGCCGCGATTGACGCCGACCGCGCCGCGCGCCGCTCGTCGCGCTCGCGCTCGATCTGCCAACGCGGCTGAGCCTGCTGGGTGCGATATGACTCGAACATCGCGGCTTCTCCTATCGCGAAGCTCGGCGCTATGCCGTGCCCCTACAGCCATTCTGGCAGGTCAGAGCGGTTTTCTGGTCGATTGTGATGAACATGACAGGACATCCGGCGTGAGTTAGAAATTGTCGAACCCGACAATTTCCGCATCCACTGCTACGTCACCACCGCCGGTCGCGGTGGGCGGCAAGACCAAGCACTCAGCCGCTCGACATACAGCACTCCGCTGGCCATTAGTTGCGCTACCGCAAACCCCGCCGCAACCATTGCGCCGGGGGGCGGGTGGCAAAGTCAACGAGCGCCGGTGCCCTGTCAAGGGCGAAGGGTATGGCGCGAAATTCGCGCGCGCCCCGTCTGTCCCATCGCAGGTCGGACGGTCGTGGTGCGACAGATTAATTGGCTTAATTGGCCGAGGACAACTGTTGTTGTCGTCCGCTTGCGCGATTGATGGCCCGGCCCTGTCGCTATGAAAGGACCGTCTAAAGCAGCGGTTTTAGCGATGGCGGTCGTAATTGCGATCGCCGCGACCTAGGCAAACGGTGGTAGGTTGAACCCATACAGTTGACAGGGACTGGGAGGTCTGCTATGCGAGTAGAGCAGTGTGGATTGGCCGCGCTATTCGCGGTAGCGGGCGTCGCAGTGGCGATCGGCGCTGCACCGATTGCCGTCGCAGACGAGTGCGATCCCATAGCCACCGTCTGCCAGGGCCCGGAGGTCGGAGTCACCGAGGCATCACCGAGTTTCGCGCCTGCACCCGATCTATTTGCTGATAATGGTGGTGCACCAAGCGAGATGCAGCTGACCGATGAGAACCAAGATCAGGGGCCGGGCTTCGCGGAATCTCACGGCGACGGGGGTGGTCACGGGCGCTGATCGCCGCTTCGATGCGATAGGAACTGTGCTTTCCGGCAGGGGCGTCGAACTCGATCGGGGCATGGCATCAATCATCGGGCCGTGCGCCGTTGCGTCTCTGGTGCATCTAAAATGGCTGCTAAGCAACAGCTTTCATTGCGACTGGGGGCGGGTGGCAAAGTCGGTCGCGTCGTCCCCCACTCTTTGCGCAGCCGGTGGTCGCCCTCCCTGGATACAAAAGGGTGGTACAAACGGCACTCCCCAGCTAAATCCGCAGGTCACGACCGAATACGGTTAGAATACAAGCGAATACAGCGTTTGCTGCGTAACGAAAGCTGGTGTAGCGCAATGGATTTCACGAACGACCCCAACGACCGACGCCGGGTCGACGCCGAGGCTCAGCGCAACCGGGATGCCGAAGTGGCCAGGATGCGCCGTCAGGGCACGCCGTTCCGCACGATCGCCGAGCGGCTGAACGTGTCGCTCGGCTGCGTTCAGAAGTCACTACGGCGAACGCAGAAACTCACCGACGCGATGGCGTCCGGGCGGCCCGATGCCGTGGTCGCGGCGGTCGTCGACGACTCGATGGACGCCGAGAACGTGCAGGTGCCCGAAGATGTCGAGCGGTGCAACATCCTAGAAATCGAGCGGCTGCGCTACTACGAGTCCGACAGTCCGCAACGCCGGGCATTGGCCGCATGGACGCCGTCGCCTGCGTGGCAGGCCGCTCACCCGGCACGACCGCCGCGGGCACCCAATGGCAAGGTTCGCGATCGCAACGCGGGCAGTTGGCGCGAAAACTGCGACGCCGCGATGAGCGACGACAGCGGCGACGGCTTCGACGATTGGTGATTCACGGCTCGACTCTCTCCACCTCAGCGCCGCAGTCCTCGCATATATGCACGACCTTCACATGCTGGTGCACACAAGGGTTGACGAGGGTCACTTGGCTCTGCACGGTCCGCGTCCCGTGGTCGACGATCGTCGGTCGGCTCGGCGGCTTGATCCGCGGGGTGACCGAGACCTGGTCGACGTCGAGGTTGACCGCATCGCCGCGCGGTAGCTCGGCGAACGGCGGAGGCATAAAGGCAGGCGGAGGCTTACGCGGGCGGCCCCCACGCTTCGGGTCGGGTTTGACATCGGTCAAACCTGACAGGTCCCGACTGATGGTCTTCGTCGCCACCTTGAGCAGCTTCCCAATTCTGGTCATCGTCCAGGTGGTGGTGCCGTCGCCGTACAGGGTGCGAGCGATCTGCTTGCGATCGGCAGGGCTGAGCGGCTTACCTCCGAGGTTTGAGGCGATGGCCAAGGCCGCCCTCCGGGCGTCGGCGTCCTCACCCGCACCGAAGTTGACGGTCGTTATGACCGGCTTGATGCCCAACTCGGCGGCGACGGCCAGTCGACGGTGCCCGACGATCACCACGCCGTTCTCGTCGCGGATGGCGGGCAGGTCGGGCAGCCATCCGAACTGCTCCATCGAGCTGAGCAGTTCCTCGTCCTTTGCGTCGTCCTTGGAGTCGGCGCTGCGGCTATTCTCCCGCCAGGCCCCTGTCTGCGGGTTGAACAAGTCGGGCAGGGTCCGCTTGCGGATCAGCGGCTCGCCGCGCAGTTGCAGGGTGTCGGCGTCGACACCCTCGGCCAACCGGATGCTGGTGTCGTCGTCGCGTTCGATGGCCCCTTCGCTGCTGTAGCCGATGTCCTCGATCGCATGCTCGATCAGCCACTCTCTGATCTCGTACTAAGTCGAGCCGCCCGTCGGACTGGGCCAGAGAGTCGCGGATCGTCTCCCGGAGCTCGGACAGGTTGTTCGGTCGCGGCATCTCGTAGTTCTCGATGAGACGGTCGACCTCGATCCCCTCTTGGCGGTCGGCCAGCCAGTCCATCGCGGCATACACCTCATCGGTGGACGCGTCAGCCACACCCAGGTCGGGCCCCAGGGTGGTGTCGGCCCACCGCGACAGGGTGGATAGCTTGGACGCCGGTCGGATCACCCGCGCCACGATCAACCCCCACACCAGATCCCGGGATCGACACGCCGGGCCCAACAGGGCCGGCATACCCAACCTGTGGGAGATCGCCGCGACCGCGGCCACATGCCCGTGCGGCAGCGAGCGGGTGATGGTGCACACCGCCTGGGCGGGCACCAGGGCCTGTCCCTTCAGCGTTGCCTCGATCGCGGCGATCGTCTCCGCGGGCAACTTGGACAGGTTGGCCAGGGTCTCGTGGCGGACCTTCGTCCCGTCGCGGTAGGTGCGGCGCACCAGCACCGACTCATACCGGTGCACGTTGCCGGCTTTGTCCACGTACTTGCTCGGGGTTCGGGCTACATGCATTCGCACCGACTTCGCCATAACTGAATACTACAAGGCGAACTCGCCGACATATGTCACCAACACACCATATTCACTGGCTACACATTCTCGCGCACCAGCCCGCACACTTCCCAGCTCAATCACCAATTTCGCCTACGTCACCCGACGTAACTTCGGACTAGACGAGCCTGTCGGCGATTGTCGACTCGGCCAGCTGTGACAGGCCTTCGCGGATGTGCCGGGCCCACATTGCGCCGATGCCCTCCACCTTCTGAAGGTCTCCTGCGCTGGCCGCCAGCAGACCCTGCAGCGAACCGAAGGCCCGCACCAGCAGGTCGATGTGCGCGAACTGCAGCCGCGGTATGCCCGCCATCGCTCGGTAACCACGTGAACTCATCGCCGTGTCCTGCGCTTCGGCAGTCGAGGGGTAGCCGAAAACCTTGGACAGCGCGGTCAAATCGAGAAGCTCGGTGTCTGAGAGCTGGTCGAGTTCGTCGAGTGTGGACGCCACCTGCGCTGCTGCCGGCGGCTCGGGATTGGCGTGGTAATCACGCACGATCAGTTCCCGCGCGAGGTCGGTACCGCCCACGAGCTCCTCGAGCTGCAGTTTGAGTTGACGACCGTCGGTGCCGAGTTCCACCACGTGCTCGTCGATCTCGAGGCTGATTCGTCGTACCATCTCCAGCCGCTGCACGACGGTCATCACGTCGCGCAGCGTGACGAAGTCCTCGATCTCGGCAGTAGACAACTGTCGGCTGACCTCGTCGAGGCGGGACTTGTAGCGCTCCAGGGTCGCGACGGCCTGGTTGGCCCGCGACAGGATGGTCGCCGAGTCGGCCACCACGTGCCGCTCTCCGGCGACGTACACCGTCACGATGTTCATCGAATGGCTAACGGACACAACGGGATAACCGGTCTGGATCGACGTCCGTTCGGCTGACCGATGGCGGGTGCCGGATTCGTCCGTGGGGATCGACGGGTCGGGCACCAGTTGCACGTTGGCCCGCACGATGCGACTGCGGTCGGTGGACAGCACGATTGCGCCGTCCATTTTCGACAGTTCACGAAGACGCGTCGGCGCGAACCGCACATCGAGCGAGAAGCCGCCGTCGCATATCGACTCCACACGTTCGTCGTGTCCCATCACGATCAGCGCGCCGGTGCGGCCCCGCAGGATTCGCTCGAGGCCGTCGCGCAGTGGCGTGCCGGGCGCCAACCGCTGCAGCGTCTGCCGTAACGCCGGATGAACGAGCGGCGCCTGGGTGTTCTGGTTGCGTTCTGTGGACGTCATGGTGCGTGGGCTGGGTCCTTCATCAACTCCAACGGGCGCACGCTGGAGGCACGGGTAGGCGTCACGGCTATCTCGCGCAGGAGAACGAGAGCCTCGGTGATGGTCTTGGCCTGCATCGCATAGATCCCCTTCGGCACGGTGTATACCCCAAATGGCACCAGCGCGCTGGTGAATCCGAGCCGAGCCGCCTCGGCCAGTCTGCGTTCCATGCCCGTGACCTGGCGTAAATCACCCGCAAGGCCGACCTCGCCGATCACGACGGTGGTGGTGGGCAGGGGCTTGCCGGTCCACGCGGACGCCATCGCAATCGCCACCGCCAGATCCGCGGACGGGCCTGTCAGGCGCATGCCACCGACCGTAGACAGGTAGATGTCAAAACCGTTGACGGGCGTACCGCAGCGCTTGGTCAGCACCGCCGCAATCAGCGAGGCCCTGGCGGTGTCGATGCCGCTGACCGCCCGCCGCGGCGGGGAATGGTGCGAATCGATCAGCAGCGCCTGCACCTCGCCGATCAACGGGCGTTTGCCATCGAGGGTGACGGTCACCGCGGTGCCGCAGACCGGGTGAGGCCGTTGCTCGAGGAACAGCCCAGACGGGTCGGGCATGCACGCGATCCCGTTGTCGCGCAACTGGAAGCAGCCCACTTCGTCTGCGGGACCGAAGCGATTCTTCACCCCGCGCACCATCCGTAGTATCGATTGCCGGTCTCCCTCGAAGTGCAACACCACGTCCACAAGGTGTTCCAGCGTCCGGGGACCCGCGATGGCGCCGTCCTTGGTGACATGCCCGACCAGGATCATCGCCGCGCCACTGCGCTTGGCCGCCGACATCAGCGCGGTGGTGACCGCGCGGACCTGCATCACGCCGCCAGTCACGCCGTCTGCGGCGGTGGTCGACATGGTCTGCACCGAGTCGACCACGACGAGGCTGGGATCGACCCCATCAATATGCGCCAGCACGTTGTCGAGGTCCGACTCGGCAGCCAGGTAGACCTGGTCGTGACTGCAGCGCGTGCGCTCGGCGCGCATCCGGATCTGGCCGGCGGATTCCTCGCCCGAGACGTAAAGGGCCCGGCCGCCGGCGCGAGCCCATTGATGCACGACCTTCAGCAGCAGGGTGGACTTGCCGACGCCGGGTTCGCCGGCGAGCAGGGTAACTGACCCTGGCACGACACCCCCGCCGAGTACCCGATCGAGTTCCTCGACTCCCGTCGGGATGTGTCGGGTGGTGTCGGGCGCAATTGACGTGATCGGCACCGCGGCCGAGCTTGGGACCGACGATCGCTGCGAGCGGCCTCCGACCTTGATCGTCGGTGCCTCATCGACGGCGCCCCATGTGCCGCACTCGGGGCATCGGCCCACCCATTTGGCCATCACATGGCGGCATTCCGAGCAGCGGTACTGGTTGCGTGCCTTGGCCACGCCGCGACGGTATCGGGCGGGTCCGACAGATTGCTAGTGGCCTTCGCCGGGCGGTGCGGGCTTCTCGGCTCGCGCGGCGTTCTCGGCTGCGCTGACCGGAACCGCGACCGTGCCCTCTCCTGCGCGCTCGAACTTGAAGACGAAGTTGTAGGTCAAGCCGTTGGAGATCGGCTTGTTGAGCTTCACGGTGGCGGTCGCCTTCACGGAGTCTGACAGCGCCTGCAGCGCGTCAGCCTCGGTGCCTTCCGGCTTACCCACAATCAGCGCGCGGTTGGCGGGAATTTGCGGGCTGGCCGGGCTCAGCGTCACGGAACCGACGTCGGAGCTGATGCCGATAAGCCGGTCGCTCTCCGCGGCGGACTGGTTGCTGGCGACGAACATAAGGTCGACGCTTTCGCCCTCGGCCACGGCGGCCCCAGTCTGTTCCGCGCGGATCCGCACATCGCGCAGCCCGATCGTGGTGCCGACGCCGGCGCTGGTGCCGTTGACGGCCGGTTCCTGGGTGGCGGTCTGGGACTGCTGCCCCGAACTGCAGCCGGTCAACGTCGCAACGATCAGGACCGCTGCGATCAGCCCGCTGCCGAAGGCCGGTCCGCGTGTGGGGAAGAGGTTCAATGAATTCTCCTGCTCGACCCGAACTGGCATTGAATCGGCCGCACTTCTGCCTGCCAGCGTTCGACTATGCACAGTACTCGACGGCCGACTGCCCAATCAGGTTCTATTCCGCCGGGCGTCGACCGCGGATCGCCGAATTACCCGCCTGCCTGATCACCTTTGGCAGGTCGACGTCTTCGACGACTTGCTTGGCCAATTTCGTGAAATCGAGTTTTGCCACCACCTCGTTCATGTCGAGTCGGGCGACGACCGCGTCGATGTCGAGTCGGTCGACAATCGCCCCGACGTCGAGTCGGTCGACGATCTCGCCCACGTCGAGTCGGTCGACGATCTCGCCCACGTCGAGTCGGGCGACGATCTCGCCCACGTCGAGTCGGGCGACGATCTCGCCCACGTCGAGTCGGGCGACGATCTCGCCCACGTCGATCCGCCGCACGATCGCGTCGAGGCTGATGCTGTCGCGCAGCCTCGCGTCGATGACTCCAGAGACTGCCCGTTCGGCGTCCCGCCGCTGCCGGCGGAAAAACCCCCCGACCACCGGTAATCCCTCGTAAAGCCGATACATCTGAGCAAACGCATCAGTCATATCCACATTCTGCTGCTGCAAGTACGGTTTGGTGGCGTAAACGAACGTCGCGACGTAGATTTGCAACTTCATTTTGGTCCGCCAACGCACAAGAGGCCGACGAGTCGGACAACCAGATATCGTGCGTGCGGTCGCGACGGGAGTAGCGGGCAGACGTTTATATTGCTTCGCCCACCGTGCAACTCATCATCTGCCGTCGGGATCCGGTCGACGACGATGCGCTCCATCGCACGTCTTGATTACGACATTACCGCACGGCCAGGCTGGCGAGAACGCCATGCCCGGCCGAGCGGCACTGTCCTGAACGCGCAGACTTTATCGACGCCCTGGTCGGATCTTTCCTTGCTCGACGAAGAAGGCAACCAGATCGCGCATGGATTCGCTGGCCGGCCGGGGGCTGTAGCCCAGCTCTGTGCGGGCCTTGCTCCCGTCCACGATCGGCGAGGCCTCTAGTGCGCCCATCGCCGCTTTGGAGATCATGTCCGATCCGAACAACTTCCCGATCGGCTCGGCAACGGGCACTATCACATTCATGGCTTTGAGCGGGAGGGCGAACAACGGCCCACGGCGTCCGGCCTCCTTGGCGGCCATCCGGGTGCCGTCCAGCATTTTGATGAACTCACCCGACAGCAGGTAGTTCTCGCCGGTGCGGCCCTTGGTGCTCGCCAGGATCAGACCCGCTGCGACGTCGCGCACGTCGACGAGGTCGAAGCCACCCGCTACCAACACGGGAGTCCTTCCGCGGGCAGCGCCCAGGAAACCCTGGTTAAGCCGCGAGGACAATCCATAGTCGGGCGGCCCGTATACACCTGTCGGATTGCAGATCGTCGCATCAAGGCCGGTGTCGATCACCTTGCGTAGTTCCACCTCGCCGAACCACTTCGATCGGTCGTACACCGGAATCTCGGGATCGGTGGAGCGCGGCGTTTGTTCGTCGAGTTTCCCGCCGCACCTGTACTGGTCGAATGAGTGCACCGAGCTGCAGTGCACCATCCGCCGCACGCCCACCGTCTTCGCCGCCCCGGCGACGTTGCGAACACCTTCGGTATTAATCCTCCACGCAACGTCGTTCTCCTGCGCGAGGGTGATCACCGCGGCGAGGTGATAAAGGACCTCGGCACCGTCCAGCGCTTTCGTCATCGACGCCTGGTCGAGAACGTCGCCCGTCAGCCAGGTGACACCGTCGGAGCGGACGTGCTCTGAGCGCTTCTGGTCGATCGCGACCACCTCGTTGCCCTGGTCGACGAGCTCGTTGATCAGGACTGTGCCAACGAACCCCGCGCCTCCGGTGACGGCAACCTTCATTTTCGGATTCTCCTTTCGTGCCCGTCGTCCAGGCTTTCGTCTTGGTGAACGTAGTGTCCCGCCATCCGTTCCGGCGCGTGGCGAAATGGGCTGTTTGCGTCGCTGAAGCTGTGCCGGTTGCGGCAGCAGATGCCGCGACGCGGGATGCGCTGATGGTGATACTGCGCGAGCGCGGGCCCGCCCGGGCGCCGTCGGCGTGCGGTGGGGTTGTCCGATCGCGGCGTGGCGGCACTGTGACCAGCTACCTGCGCGGCCGCCGATAAGCGCGCATCGATACGACCGGCAAGCACGTAATCGCCGCTGTGTCAACCCCCAATGTTCACCTACTGTGCCCCTGACCTGCACCGTTGATCAACGCCGGTAGCGGGCCGTGTTAACATGGAATGGCGAAAGGGGACTCCAATCAGATGATTTTTAAGGTCGGAGACACCGTTGTCTATCCACACCACGGTGCTGCGTTGATCGAAGCGATCGAAACCCGAACTATCAAAGGCGAGCAAAAAGAGTATCTCGTCTTGAAGGTCGCCCAGGGTGACCTGACGGTTCGAGTACCCGCGGATAATGCCGAGTATGTGGGTGTGCGCGACGTGGTCGGCCAGGAGGGCCTCGACAAGGTGTTCCAGGTGCTGCGGGCTCCGCACACCGAGGAGCCGACGAACTGGTCTCGCCGCTACAAGGCCAACCTCGAGAAACTGGCTTCGGGCGACGTGAACAAGGTCGCCGAGGTCGTCCGCGACCTGTGGCGCCGTGACCAGGAGCGCGGTCTGTCCGCTGGCGAGAAGCGGATGCTGGCCAAGGCCCGTCAGATCCTCGTCGGCGAGCTGGCGTTGGCCGAGAACACCGACGACGCTAAGGCCGAGACCATCCTCGATGAGGTTCTGGCCGCCGCCTCCTGACAGCATTCGATGTCGCCGGCCGAGCGGCTCCCGCGATGAGCACGGTCGCGGTCGTGCCGGCCGCGGGTTCGGGGGAGCGGCTGGGCGCAGGCCGGCCGAAGGCGTTCGTCCATCTCGGCGGTTCAACCTTGCTGGAATGGACTCTGGCCGCTCTGCGTGATTCGGGTGCTGTCGACGCCGTTGTGGTTGCGGTGCCTTCCGACCGCACCGACGAGGCGAAACTGATCCTCGGCGCCGACGCGACCGTGGTGGCCGGCGGCTCCCATCGCACCGAGTCTGTGCGCCGGGCGCTGGCCGCTGTCGGCGAGCCCCAACTGGTCCTGGTGCACGACGCTGCACGCGCGTTGACGCCTCCCGCCATGATCGCGCGCGTCGTCGAGGCTTTGCGCCAGGGTTATCAGGCGGTCGTGCCGGCGATTCCGCTCACCGACACCGTCAAAGCCGTCGACGCCAACGGCGATGTGATCGCAACGCCCGCCCGGTCGGGACTGCGCGCGATACAGACGCCCCAGGGCTTCCACACCGATCTGCTGCTGCGCGCCTACCAGTGCTCCGAGTCGGCCGAGGTCACCGACGACGCCTCGATGGTCGAGAACATCGGCGGCCAGGTGCACGTCGTCGACGGCGACCCGATGGCCTTCAAGATCACCACCGCGCTGGACCTGCTGCTGGCCGAGGCGGTGCTTGGCCGGTGACGGGCTTGCGGGTGGGCCTGGGCACCGACGTGCACCCCATCGAGCCGGGACGGCCGTGCTGGCTGCTATGCCTGCTGTTCGACGGCGCCGACGGGTGCGGCGGCCACTCGGACGGCGACGTCGCGGCGCACGCACTGTGCGATGCGCTGCTGTCCGCGGCGGGGCTGGGCGATATCGGTGAGGTGTTCGGATTCGACGACCCCCGCTGGAAGGGTGTCAGCG
This sequence comes from uncultured Actinomycetota bacterium, assembly GCA_963801365.1. Lineage (GTDB taxonomy): Bacteria > Actinomycetota > Actinomycetes > Mycobacteriales > Mycobacteriaceae > Mycobacterium. Next base: position 608,535 of record CAWDEZ010000006.1, read on the forward strand.
GTTCCACCATGCTCGGTCACGTCCGCGACCTTCTCACTGCGAACGGCTTTCGTATCGCCAACGCGGCGGTGCAGGTGGTCGGTAACCGGCCGAAGGTCGCGCCGCGCCGCGAACAGGCACAACACGTGCTATCAGAACTGCTGGACGCGCCCATCTCGGTGTCGGCCACCACCACCGACGGGCTCGGACTGACCGGCCGCGGTGAGGGATTGGCCGCCATCGCGACAGCTCTGGTAGTTGGCCCCGAATAGGCCGGTAAGCTGGCACGTCGTGACCCATCGCGCCCAGCTGCGGCTCTACGATACCTACGCTGGTGCCGTCCGCGACTTTGTGCCGCTACGTGACGGCCACGTTTCGATCTACATTTGCGGTGCCACGCCCCAGGGCCTCCCCCACATCGGGCACGTGCGCAGCGCCGTCGCGTTCGACGTGCTGCGGCGTTGGCTGATGGCCCGCGGCTTCGATGTCGCATTCATCCGCAACGTCACCGACATCGAGGACAAGATCCTCAACAAGGCTGCCGACGCCGGACGGCCGTGGTGGGAGTGGGCCGCCACCCATGAGCGGGCGTTCACCGCCGCGTACGACGCGATGGGAGTACTGCCACCGTCAGCGGAACCGCGGGCCACCGGCCACATCACGCAGATCGTCGAGTTGATCGAGCGGTTGATCGACAACGGCTATGCGTACACGGGCGCCGGCGACGTGTACTTCGACGTGCTGAGCTTCGCCGAGTACGGCAGGCTGTCGGGCCACAAGGTCGGCGACGTGCATCAAGGCGAGGGCGTCGGCGCGGGCAAGCGCGACCAGCGTGACTTTACGCTGTGGAAGGGCGCCAAACCCGGCGAGCCGTCGTGGCCGACGCCGTGGGGGCGCGGGCGGCCGGGCTGGCACTCCGAATGTGTCGCCATGGCCCACGAGTACCTCGGGTCGGAGTTCGACATCCATTGCGGTGGAATGGATCTGGTGTTCCCGCATCACGAGAACGAAATCGCGCAAGCACGCGCGGCCGGCGACGAGTTCGCCCGGTACTGGCTGCACAACGGCTGGGTCACGATGGGCGGCGAAAAGATGAGTAAGTCGCTGGGCAACGTGCTGTCGATTCCGGCTGTGCTCCAACGTGTTCGGCCTGTCGAGCTACGTTACTACCTGGGCAGCGCACATTACCGGTCGATGCTGGAGTTCTCCGAGACCGCACTGCAGGACGCCGTGAAGGCGTATACCGGGATCGAGGAGTTTCTGCATCGGGTCCATGTCCGTGTCGGAGCCGTGGTTCCCGGCCACTGGACACCGCAGTTCGCGACCGCACTCGACGACGACCTCTCCGTGCCGATTGCGTTGGCCGAGATTCACAACTCCCGTGCCGAGGGCAACCGTGCCCTGGAATCAGGAGACCACGACACCGCGCTGGCCCGGGCCAGCCAAATCCGGGCGATGATGGCCATTTTGGGGTGTGATCCACTCGACGAGCGGTGGGTGACGCGCGACGAGACGTCGTCGGCGCTGGCCGCTCTTGATGTGCTGGTGCACGCCGAACTGGAGCGCCGGGAGGCCGCGCGAGCGCAGCGCGACTGGGCGCTGGCGGACGAGATCCGCGACCGGCTGAAGAAGGCCGGCATCGAGGTCACCGATACCGCCGACGGGCCGCAGTGGTCGCTGACCGAGGGCGACAAGAAGTAGATGCCCGGCAACTCCCGGCGGCGCGGTGCGGTGCGCAAACCCGGCACCAAAAAGGGGCCCACTGTCGGTTCCGGCGGTGTCCGTCGCCGCGGCCTACAAGGACGCGGAGCCACGCCGCCCGCTCACCTGCGACCGAATCACCCGGCCGCGAAACGCGCTGCGGCCAAGGAGAAGTCACGGCGACCCACCAAGAAGACGGATGAGACGGAAATCGTGCTCGGCCGCAATCCCGTACGCGAGTGTCTGCGCGCCGGCGTTCCCGCGACCGCGTTGTACGTGGCACTGGGTGCCGAAGCAGATGAGAGGTTGACCGAATCAGTCAGGCGCGCAGCGGATTCTGGAATCCCGATCCTCGAGGTGCCCCGCGCCGACCTGGACAAGATCAGCGCCAACGGACTGCATCAAGGCATCGCGTTGCAGGTGCCGCCGTACCAGTACGCCCACCCCGACGACCTGCTCGCTGCCGCTCGAAATGACGCATCGTCGGCGCTGCTCGTCGCGCTTGACAACATTTCGGATCCCCGCAATCTCGGCGCGATCGTGCGCTCCGTGGCGGCCTTCGCCGGACAGGGCGTGCTGATCCCACAGCGACGCAGCGCCGCCGTCACCGCCGTGGCGTGGCGGACCAGCGCCGGGGCCGCGGCCCGGGTGCCGGTGGCACGTGCGGCGAATCTGAACCGCACGCTGAAGGATTGGGCCGCAGCCGGGTTGCAGGTCGTTGGTCTAGACGCTGGCGGAAACACCGCATTCGACGATTTGGAGGCCACCGGGGACATGGTGATCGTGGTCGGCTCGGAGGGCAAGGGACTGTCGCGCCTAGTGCGAGAGAACTGCGACGCGATTGTGTCGATCCCGATGGCCGGGCCCACGGAGTCGTTGAACGCCGCGGTTGCCGCTGGCGTGGTGCTCGCCGAGGTCGCCCGTCAGCGCCGACGGTAACTCCTGATCGCGCAAGACAATTCAGGTTCCGATCAGCCGCAGTCCTGCCCACAGCGCGCACCGAGACGACCACGGTGACGGGTACGGTGCACAGACCGAGTCGGGTGAACCTGCCGGGACCGTCGTCGGTGTTGTTGTCGTGCAGTACATTTCGCCACAGCAGGTTGGCCAGCGAACCAATGTAGGTGAGGTTGGATCCGACGTTGGTTCCGATCAGCACGGCAAGCACCGAGGGTGCACCGCCCGCGGCGACAAGCGGCAACAACAGCAGGACCGCCGGCAGATTATTCACCATATTCGCCAGCACGGCGGCGATCACCGCCAGCGTCAGCAGAACCGGCAGACTGTGCCCGGATGGCACCAGATCCCTTGTTGCAGCGCTAATCCCATTAACCATCGCCGAGCGTACGACCACGCTGAGGGCCAGCACGAACGCGAGGAACGGCACGTTGACCGCACGGATGATTCCACTCAGCGCGCCGCGCCGTCGGGCCACACCGCGGACCGCCAGCACCGCAGCGCCTGCGCACGCCGCCCACGCCGGAGAGAAACCGACCAGTGACGTGACCGCGAACCCGGCGAGCGTGAGTGCGAGCACCACCAAAGCGAACACCGGCAACTGCGAGCGGATCGAGACATCGTCTTCGGCTGGCGCGGTGGACAACTCGGCGGCGAAAAAGCGCCGGAACACCGCGTACTCCGCGGCGATCCCAACCAACCACGGTGCGGCCATCAACACCGCGAAGCGGGTGAACGACAGGCCAGCGCTCGCGAACGCGAGGAGGTTGGTCAAGTTCGACACCGGCAGCAGCAGTGACGCGGTGTTGGCCAGGTGGGCACTGGCGTAGCTGTGCGGCCTGGCAGGCAGCCGCAGCGCTTGCGCGGTTGCCAGTACCACCGGAGTCAGCAGCACCACGGTGGCATCCAGGCTGAAAATGGCGGTGGTCACAGAGGCGACGATAAAGACCTGTCGCAGCAACCGTTTGGCCGTCCAGCGCTGCCGCGCGCCATCAGTCCGCCCGCCGCCTCGAACACGCCCTCGTCGTCACACAGCCGGGCCAGCGCCAGCACCGCGGCGAGGAAACCGACCACCGGCAAGAGCCGTGTCACCTCGTCGACGGCGTCGCGAACGGGAAGGGCGCCGGTCGCGATCACAATCGCCGCCGCGGGAACCGCGGCGATGTCCTCTGTCCAGCCCTGCGGCCGTGCCAACGCAAACGCCAGCACAACGGCCAGCAGCACCAACGAGAGGATCAACAAGGTGACGGACCGGTGGCAACGCTCAGGCCCAAGGGTTTTCCGGCTCCCACACCGTCGGCAGGTGCAACGGGATCCCGTCTTCGGCGGCCAACCGGGACAGTACCCGCATCGTCGCGTCCAGATCGTCAGCCGCGTACGGCAGCGCACGTATCGGCTCCGTCAGCGGGCGGAAGAAGTCGTCCCAGTGGATCAGCACGACGCGGCGTGCAGCGACTGATCGCACCACTTCGGTCCAGTAATCCACCATGTACTGCTCGGGCAACACTCCGAGCTGACCCACCCCGAGATACACCACGTCCGCCTGCTGCCCGGTCAGCGCTCCCTCGACGAAGCCCGCGCTGCCCTGGACAAGGAGCCGACGGTCGGTCTGCTTGTGATGGATCAGGACCGACCACGCCTCGCCGCACTTGTATGCCCTGGCCCTTGCCGGCGGAAGGATCGGCTCCGAAATGATTCCGGGGGCCCGGTCGGGCGGCGAGTGTTGCGACTCGATCATCGTCACGTCATAGCCGCCGAATGTCATCGGCTCGCCGGACGTCGCGACAACGATGCGGTCGTCGGGCAGTCCATGCCCGCGGCCCACATTGGCCGCCGATTCGCCTCCGACCAGCGTGGCGTCGGTGCGTGCTGCCACCACGGCGGAATCCAGGGCGTGGTCGTAGTGGGTGTGCACCGGGATCACCGCGTCAAGTGATCGCACCCGGGTCCGTTCGAGGCAGCCAATGATTCGCTCCAGCGACGGCTCCAGCCGCTTCAACCCGACAGTGGCCAGGCTGGGACGTGAGAAGAAGCCGTCAGTCATCAACGCCGAGGTTCGGTCGCTGATCAGCAGCGTGGCCACGCCCAGCCACGTCACACTGAGCGGGGCACCGGCGTCCGCGTGCGGCACGTCGAACCGCTTGGTGAAGTCCTCGAGAAACGGGCGACCGAGCTTGAGGCGCATGTGATCACCCTACGGCGGTTGTCGGAGCGCGATCCCCGCCCGCTCGGCAAGGTAGGGATTTAGCCGGCCGGCGCCAGCATCTCTTTCCACCCGTCGGCACCGGTCCCGGCGGAATCCTTGACGGTGTAGCGCGTCCCGTCGGGCGCCAGTACCTCACCGCTCTGGGGGTTGTAGGTGGCCGTCGGGACCTGCGCAGGAGTGTAGGTGCACGGGTTGGGCTGTTGGCCGCTGCAGACCACGCTGCCCTGCCCGGGGCGGGACAACGGATCGCTGACCGGAGGCGGAGAGCCCGACGGCGGCAACAAACTCGCCGGCAACGGGTTCAAGCCGTTGTTGACAGTGGGCGCCGGAATGACCCGACCCGGATCCACCGGCTGATCGCAGCGTGCGCCGGGCGCGGGACAGGTCAGGATCTGGTTCGGGTCGCCATACCACGGGTTGGTGCCCAACGGCACATATGGCTCGTTGCTGCGGCATTCCCGTGGCGAGGCGGCGCGCTTGCCGGGGAAGTCGGGGCAAGGATAATTGCGCGCCCCGCGCACCGAGTTGCCCTGAAAATCCTTCGGGATCTTGCAGTACAGGCCCGACGGCAGCGGTGCCGTCGAGACATCCGCGGGTGCCCGCCACATCGAGGCGGGCAGGAAGCCGGTGAGGCAGGGCGGCGGCTGGTTCAGATTCGTCAGAAGCGCGAAGTGCAGCAGCCCATGACCCGGGAAGACCGTACCCGTCTCCAGTCCGACCGAAAGCTCGGGAAAGTACACCAGCGACTGCTCGACGCCTTTGTGGTAGCGCTTGAGTAGGTCGATGACAATCTCGAAGTTGGCCAGCGTCTGCGGTAACGAGTCCTGCACGTCGCTGAACACGGCGGCCACCTGATCCAGCGTGGGCGCGGCCTGCTGCAGCCCGCTTCGTAGCGCCGCGTCCTGCTCGGCGGCCTGCGCCCCGATGACGTTGAGGTTTGCCGACCACGCCTCGATCGCGTCACCGGAAACCACCTGCGAGTCGAGGATCGGCCCCGAATGCGCGATGATGTCGTTGACCGGATTTAAGTTGTCGCGGAAATCACTGGCGATCGCCGTCGTGGAGTCCACCAACCGCTGCAACGCCGGGCCCAAGCCGCCGACCGCCTGCGACGCCTCGGTCAGCAGCTTGTCGATCTTCTCCTTCGGCAGCGCCGCCAGTCCGCGGTTGGCCGCGTCCAGTGCCGGCCCCACCTCTTCCGGGACGGTGCCATTGGTGATCGTCGCCCCGTCGGCCAGGTACTTGTTCTGCTTGCCACTGGACACCAGATCCAGGTACTGCTCACCGATCGCCGACACCGAGTGCACGTTGGCCACCGCATCGACCGGAATCTTGTAACGGTTATGGATGCTCATCGTCGCCCGCGCGCCCTCTTTGGTGGGTTCCACCTTGGTCACCCGCCCGATGGTGGCACCGCGATAGGTCACGTTCGCGGTCTCGTACAACCCGCCCGATGCCGGTAACTCGGCATACAGGGTGTACTCGCCGATACCGATGCGCGACGGAATGTGGAGGTAGTACCAACCCAGGATGCCCGCCGCGAGCACGGTCAGGACCGCGAAAATCGTCAGCTGAGTAAGGACGAACGGTGTCAGAATTGGGTCACCATCGCGCTTCAACCGCATCGGGTCCTCCTCCCACACGCGGGGTGCGCAGCAGCAATTTCCTCGTCGCAACGAGACACGAAACTGTACCTGATACTTGCGCCGTGCACGCCGCTATAACAAATTAGCTTGATCGTCAACCATTGCCGTGGAGGTTAGCTAAACGGCACCAAACCGATACCGGCAGCGGCCAACCGGTCCCGCACGGCGGTGGCGATCTGGACCGCGCCCGGTGAGTCGCCGTGCACGCAGACCGATTCCACCGTCACCGGCACACGTGAACCGTCGATCGCAATCACTTCGCCTTGGGTGATCATCATCGCGACTCGCCTGGCCACAGCATCCGGATCATCGATCACAGCGCCAGATTCGCGCCGTGACACAAGTTGGCCGTCCGACCGATAGGCCCGATCAGCGAACGCCTCCGCAATACATCGCAAACCCAACTCTGATGCAGCGCCGAACATCGCCGATCCCGCCAATCCGAGAACCGGCAGGGCCGGGTCAAACGCGTGTACCGCTTGCGCGACGGCCCGCGCCTGCTCGCCATTCGTAACCACGGTGTTGTACAGGGCGCCATGGGGTTTGACGTATGACACCGTCGAACTCGCCGCCTGTGCGAGGCCTTGCAGGGCACCGATCTGATAGATCACGTCGGCGGTCAAGTCCTCGGGGGAGATGTCGATGTAGCGGCGCCCGAAGCCGGCAAGGTCGCGATAGCCCACCTGTGCGCCGATGCGGACACCGCGTTCTGCCGCCGCACGGCACGTTCGCGCGAGCCCTGCCGGATCGCCGGCATGGAAGCCGCACGCGACGTTGGCGCTGGTGACGACCCTCAACATCGCCTCATCGTCACCGAGCCGCCACACCCCGAACCCTTCGCCGAGGTCGGCGTTCAGATCGACGGAGCGCGGGCCGGCTGACACGAAACCAAGCCTAGGCATGCACTGCTGGTTGGCGACGGCGTTCGAATACCCAGCACACCACGAAGATCGCAAATGAGATTGTCGTGACGAACACCGATATCGGCACGCCCGGAGCCAACGACAGCACGATGCCGCCGACCGCCGCAACCTCAGCGAAAATCACCGACGCCGCGATCGCCGCGGGCGGTGACGGGGACACCCGGGCGGCAGCCGCGGCGGGGGTGATCAACAACGACATCACGAGCAGTGCGCCGACGATCTGCACGCCCTGCGCGGCGACGACGCCGACCAGCGCCGCAAACAGGATGCCGAGGACACGCACCGGCACGCCACGTGCCGACGCGACCTCCAGGTCGACGGTGGCGAACAGCAGCGGTCGGTAGGCGACCGCCAGTACCACGGCGACGATCACCGCGACGCCGATCAACTGCGCCAGCCCCGAGTAGCCCACGCCGACGATCTGACCCGTCAGCAGAGCAAAACTCGTGCCCGATCGGCCGGGGTATAGGTGGATGAACAACACCGCCAACCCCAACCCGAAGGCCAGGACAACGCCGATTGCCGAATCACGTTCCCGGGCACGCTGACCCAGGATGCCGAACAGCACCGCCGCGATCATGCTGCCGGCCAGCGCGCCCGCTCCGACGTTGAGCCCGGCGAGCAGCGCGAAAGCCGCGCCTGTCAAGGATAATTCACTGGATCCGTGCACCGCGAACGACATTTGCCGCATCACAATGAACGGTCCGATCAACCCGGCGATCAACGCAAGCAGCGCGCCTGCGACGATGGCTTGTTGGACGAATCCCCGGTGCAGCAGATCAGCGGTGATGTCGAACGCAAACATGTTGTGCAGCAACCTGTTAAGGCTCTCACTCATGGCAAAACCCCCGGTTCCCCACTACCACGTACTGTCCGCGCACTCGGACCACGTCGACTTCCGCGCGGTAGAGCTTCGACAGGTTCTCCGACGTCATCACCTCATCGACGGTGCCGATCCGGAACCGCCCGTCGACCAGGTACAGCACCCGGTCGACGTAGGGCAGCACGGGGTTGATCTCGTGCGTGACGAACAGCACCGCGGTCTGTGCGCCGCGTCTTCGTTGGTCGATCAGTTCCGAAACCCGTTGCCCGTTGGCCGGGTCCAAGTTTAGCAATGGTTCGTCGCACAACAGCAGAACGGGATCACCGGCCAGTGCCTGAGCGATCCTGAGCCGCTGCAGCTCACCGCCGGACATCACCGAAAGTGGCGTCCCGGCAAGGTGGTTCGCGCCCACCTCGGCCAACGCGCGCTCGACTGCCAGTTCGCGCGGTCGCCGAACCGCCCGGCCACCAGTCAAGCCCCATCGGTGCCCGTCGACACCGAGCCCGACCAGATCGCGACCACGTATCATCCGGCCGCGCTCCGACGTCGTGTGTTGCGGGATGTAACCGACGGTGCTACGGCCGGACGAAACCGGCCGTCCTGCAATGTAAGCAGAACCCGACGACAGCCGGATCTGACCCGTCAGCACTTTGAGCAGTGACGTCTTACCCGAGCCGTTCGGCCCGAGTATCGCGACGAACTCACCGGGACCGACCGTCAAATTCAGACTGTCCCACAGGACGCGGTCGCCGAATGCCAGGCGAGCAGCTTGGAACTGGACCACTGGTGCGGTCATGAGGTATGCGGTTCGATCCGTTGCAGCGCAGCCCCCAACTGGTCGATGGTGTCACGCTGCCAGGTAAGGAAGTCTGTTCCGGCAGCAAGTGTCTCGCGTACCTCTACGACGGGCACACCGGAGGTGTTCGCAGCGTCCACGATGCGGTGGGAGACCGGCGTAGCCGTCTGCGGATTGAACAGCACCACTTGCACGCCATGCGAATTCACGATGTCCAGAAGAGCCACCATGTCGGCAGGGGCTGGGTCGGCGTCCGCGGCCACCGCTCGGTAATAACTTTTGGGTGTCTTGTCGTTTACGCCGGCGGCGATTTCAAGATATTCGGCGGTGTCTTCGGTGGCGATCGCCGCGGCGCCGCGGTGTGCGGTCTCGATGTTGCGTTCCGCGCCCTGGATGCCCCGAACTTCATCTGTGAACTTGTCGGCGTTGGACTTGTAGGCGGCAGTGTGGCCGGGATCGGCGGCGCCGAGTTGCTCGGCGATGGCGTCGGCGACCGTCGAGACGGTGTGCAGGTCGTAGAAGACGTGCGGATTGCTCCCGAACTGGTGCCCGCCGACCGCGAACGCGTTGACCCGCTGGACTGTGTTGTGCTCGTCGAGGACGGCGTCGACGAAGGTGTCATACCCGCCGCCGTTGAAGACCACGAGTTGCGCGTCGGCGATCGCGGCTGCGTCAGCTGGGCTGACGTCGTAGGAGTGTGGGTCTTCTGCGGGGTTGTCGATGATCGACCGCACCTGTACGTAGTCGCCGCCCACCGCCGCGGCCACGGAACCCCACACGCTCGTCGACGCGACCACGCTGACTTTCTGGGACTGGTTCGGCGACGATGCGCATGCAGACACCGCGACGACGGCTGCCAGCCATACCAGTATCAGACGCATGCCCTCGCCTTAACACAAATGAAAACCGTTTCCATTAATGTAGCGCATCGACTTCGACTAACGTTCCAAACCATGTCCAGGCCTTCTGCGCAACGGCGGCGGGCCACGCTGGCGTCGCTGGCTGCCGAGCTCAAGGTTTCGCGCACGACGATCTCCAACGCGTATAACCGGCCCGATCAGTTGTCGGCCGATCTGCGTGAACGGGTGCTGCAGACGGCGAAGCGGCTGGGCTATCCAGGTCCGGACCCGGTGGCGCGGTCGCTGCGCACCCGAAAAGCTGGGGCAGTTGGCCTGGTGCTCACCCAGCCGCTCAATTATGCGTTCAGCGATCCAGCAGCAGTGAGTTTCGTTGCGGGACTCGCGGAGTCATGTGAAGAGGTTGGTCAGGGCCTGCTGCTGGTGGCTGTCGGACCTGGTCGCAGCGTGGCCGAAGGATCGCACGCGGTCCTCAACGCCGGCGTCGACGGCTTCGTCGTGTATTCGGTTGCCGACGACGACCCGCATCTGCAGGTGGCGCTGGAGCGCAATCTGCCAGTCGTAATCGTCGATCAGCCCAAGGACGTGCCTGGAACTTCCGGCGTCTGCATCGACGACCGCTCAGCGATGCGTGAGATAACCGAATACGTTGTGGGACTTGGGCATCGAGAGATCGGGCTGCTGACCATGCGGCTCGGTCGGGAGCGCTCACCCGGGCCGGCGGCCGTCGCGGGCCCGGACCGCTTGCGTTCCCCACACTTTCACGTTCAGCGAGAACGCATCAGTGGGATCGGTGAAGCGATGGATGCGGCTGGGCTCGATCCCGACACGCTGACGGTGGTGGAGAGCTACGAGCATCTGGCGACCTCGGGCGGGGCTGCCGCCGAGGTGGCGCTCGACGCCAATCCACGCATCACTGCGCTGATGTGCACCGCGGACGTGCTGGCGCTGTCGGCGATGGATTACCTTCGGGCGCGCGGCATCTACGTGCCGGGGCAGATGACGGTCACCGGCTTCGATGGTGTGCCGGAGGCAGTACGCCGCGGGCTGTGCACTGTGGGGCAGCCGAACCTCGAAAAGGGGCGTCTGGCGGGCAAACTGCTGCACACGCCGCCGCGGACCGGCCTTCCGGTGGATGAGGTGCTGCCGATCGAGCTGATCCGTGGACGCACCGCCGGCCCGCCAGGCTGACCGAGCTAGATCTTCGGGTGCTCCTCATCGCCGATCAACAGACGCACGGCCAGGTCCAGTCGCTTGCTGACGTCTGTCGCCGACGCGCGTCGAGTAAGCCATGCCAGCAGGTTTGACAGCCACACGTCGGAGATCACCCGGGAGATGTGGTACTGGTCCTCGGTGGGCTCGCCGTCGCTCATTGCCCGGGCGAACATGCTGTCCATCAATTTGCCGACGTGGTCGACCTCACCGGCCGCGGACGCGTCGGCGAATACGAACGCACGAGCCATCGCCTCGGTGAGCAGCGGATTGCGCTGCATCGCCCGATTCAGCCGGCTGATCATCTGGTGCAGCCGGTGATAGGGACTACCGCCGCCGATAGCTAGCCGGTCGTTCTTGGCGTCGATACGCTCGAACTCCCGCCCCAGCGCGGACACCAGCAGGTGCACCTTCGACGGGAAGTACCGGTAGAGCGTTCCGACCGCGACATCGGCGCGTTCGGCCACCGCCCGCATCTGGACTGCTTCGTATCCGCCCTTAGAGGCGATAGCCAAGGTGGCGTCGAGGATGCGCTTGCGACGCTCTCGTTGAGCCTCTGAGCCGAGCTCGGACTCGGCCAGAGCGGCCACCGTCAGAACTTGTGGCTGACGTGGGTCACCCGGCGATCCGGGACTGGCCTGCGCTGGCGTCGACATGCGGTGAGCGGCTCCTTCTCTTCATTGTGCCTTGCTGAAGCGATACGCAAACGGCCGGAAACTGCTTGCCCCCGCCCGGTCGCCCTACGCTCGTGTCCTGCAGTAACGGATGCCGGATCGGCGACCGGCACACGTCCTATTAGAACACGTTCTAGTAGGCTTCACCTATCCCTCACGGCTTAGGAGGCTGATCGTGTCAGCGACCTCGGACGAGCAGACGGCCGCCAGAGAGCTGGTGCGCTCGTGGGCGCCAGGATCGGGTGCGATTGCCGCGGCGCGGGCCGTCGAGCAGGGTGACGCTGACGCCTGGCGGAAGCCGTTTCGCGGATTAGCTGAGTTGGGCTTCTTCGGCGTGGCGGTGCCCGAGTCGCTGTCGGGAGCGGGCGGCGGCATCGCCGACATGTGTGTGATGCTCGAGGAGACCGCGTACGCGCTGGTGCCGGGTCCGGTCGCGACCACAGCATTGACCACGCTGCTCCTCGACGACGAACAGGTGCTCGCTGAGCTGATGTCCGGCCAGCGCAGCGTCGGCGTGGCCCTCGACGGTGACTTGCGCTACGAGTCGGGTTGCGTCAACGGGATGCTCTCGGTGGTGCTCGGCGCCAAGCCCGGCGAATATGTGATCGCCCAAGCCGGATCGCAGTGGCTGTTCGTCGACACCGGCGGCGGCGGCGCAACGGTTGAGCCGCTGACAGCGACGGACTTCTCCCGACCATTGGCACGGGTGGTGCTCGATTCTGTGCCGGCTGTTGCGCTGAACGTTTCGGACCAGCGTGTCGAAGACCTGACCGCGACCGTGATGGCGGCCGAGGCCGCGGGGGTGGCGCGCTGGACGTTGGAGACCGCGGTCGAGTACGCGAAGGTTCGCGAGCAGTTCGGCAAGCCGATCGGCAGTTTCCAGGCGATCAAGCACATGTGCGCCGAGATGTTGCTGCGCTCCGAGCAGGCGTCGGTGGCCGCCGCCGACGCCGCCCGGGCCGCCGATTCCGACGATGACCGTCAGCTGCACCTGGCCGCCGCCGTCGCGGCGGCCATCGGCATCGAGGCCGCAAAGGCCAATGCGAAGGACTGCATTCAGGTGCTCGGTGGTATCGGCATCACCTGGGAGCACGACGCGCATCTGTACCTGCGTCGGGCATATGCCATTTCGCAGTTCCTCGGAAATCGCTCCCGTTGGCTGCGTCGCGTCGCGGCATTGACGCGCGACGGTGTGCGGCGCGAACTGCACGTCGACTTGGACGCCGTCGATCACCTGCGGCCCGAGATTGCAGCCGCCGTCGCCGACGTCGCCGCGCTGCCCGAGGAGAAGCGACAGGTGGCACTGGCCGAGGCGGGGTTGCTGGCGCCGCACTGGCCGAAGCCATTCGGCCGGGACGCCGCACCGGCCGAACAACTGCTGATCGACCAGGAGATGGCGACGGCCAGGATCGACCGGCCCGATCTGGTGATCGGTTGGTGGGCGGCGCCGACGATCCTCGAGCACGGCAGCCCGGAGCAGATCGAGCGCTTCGTGCCGGCGACGCTGCGCGGTGAGCTGTTTTGGTGTCAGCTGTTCAGTGAACCCGGCGCCGGGTCAGACCTGGCCTCGCTGCGCATGAAAGCTGTTCGGGCCCAAGGCGCGGACGCGAGGAGCGCAACTGGAAGTGGTTGGCGGCTGACCGGACAGAAGGTGTGGACGTCGCGGGCGAGCTGGGCCCAGTGGGGTGTCTGCCTGGCGCGCACCGACCCGGATGCACCGAAGCACAAGGGAATCACGTATTTCCTGGTGGACATGAAATCTCCGGGCATCACGATCCGGCCGCTGCGCGAAATCACTGGCGACGATCTGTTCAACGAGGTGTTCTTCGACGACGTGTTCGTGCCCGACGAGATGGTGGTGGGCGAGGTGAACGACGGCTGGCGGCTGGCGCGCACCACGCTGGCCAATGAACGCGTGGCGATGGCGCAAGGCACGGCGCTGGGCAATCCGATGGAAGAGCTGTTGGCGATGGTGGCCCAGGTCGACCTCGATCCGACGGACCAGGACCGGCTCGGCAAGCTGATCGTGACGGCTCAAGTCGGCTCGCTGCTTGACCAGCGGATTGCGCAACTGGCAGTCGGTGGTCAGGATCCCGGCCCGCAGGCCAGCGCCCGCAAACTCATCGGTGTGCGCTACCGGCAGGGGCTCGCCGAATTTCGGATGGATCTGTCCGAGAGCGGCGGCCTCGTCGAAAACCGGCAGGTGCACGACTTTCTGAACACCCGCTGTCTGACCATCGCCGGCGGCACCGAGCAGATCTTGCTCACGCTGGCCGCGGAGCGCCTGCTCGGCCTACCGCGCTAGGCCCCACAGCCCGGCGTGCGTTCAGTGTCAGAGACACGCCGCGCGGCGTGGCATTACACGCACCTTCGCGGCTTCAGGCGTTACGAGAACGTCGTCTGCGCGCAGGTGCTCGGGGAGGTGATGTTCACACCGGCGTACACGACCTGGATTTCGGCGCAGACGATGTAGTCGGCGTTCAACATCGGCAGACCCGTTTCCCAATTCGTGGGCTGGCTCTGCCCCGAAATCTGGTACTTCTGCGGCGGGCCGCCGCCGAAGTAGATCGTGGTGATCTCCCGTTTCTCGTTTTCCTTGTACAGGCGAGTGTTGTCGGCCACGACCTGCGTCTCGAGGTTATTCAACCGGCTCGACGACCGAAGCGTGATGGTCTGACGTGCCCACAGGTCGTTCGGGAAACCTTCGATGCCGTCGCCCGAGCGGCGGTTGGCCGCGACCGTGAAGTAGCACTGCTTGTCGGCCACCGGACAGTTGGTGGTGACGTGCACCTCCAACAGCATTCCGTCTGGCAGCGGGGTCGATGTGTCGGCGTTTTTCGACGCGGCCGACGCCATCCCGGGGACCCACAGTCCCCACGCGAGCAGTCCACCTGCAACAATTGTCAAAAGCCGCTTCATGTGGCCTCCCACCATCGGTGGGCGAAATGTTAGCCCTCGACTACTCGTCGTAGGTGACTTCCACCGAATCCGTTCGTGGCCGGGCCTGGCAGCCCAGGATCAGACCCTCGTCGAGATCCGACTGTTCGAGCACGTCGTTGATCTCCATCTCGACCTCGCCGCTGCGTTTCAGCACCGCGCACGCCCCGCAGTGCCCTTCGCGGCACGAAAAGGGCGCGTCCAGCCCCTTGTCCAGCAGCACGTCGAGCAGCTTGGCGTTGCGCGGCCAACTGATCTCGTGCTTGGCGCCGTCGAGGTGCACGATCGCGGTCGCCGGGGGCTCGTCGCTGTCGTCCACGATCACCACCGCCGCGAACGGGTCGGTGTCCAACGAGCGGAACACCTCGATGTGCAGGCGCTCCTTCGGCACGCCGATCGTGCCGAGCGCGGCCTCCGCCGCGTCCATGAACGGGCCCGGCCCACAGATGTACGCGTCGTGGGACGCGTATGGCGCCACCAGGCTGGCGAGTGCGGTCTCGGACGGCAGGCCCTGCACCGATTCCAGCCAGTGCACGACCGTCAGCCGGTCGGGGTACTTGGCCGCCAGTTCTCGAAGCGCCGCGCCGAAGATTACCGAGTTCTCGTCGCGGTTGGCATAGACGAGCACCACTTTGCCGCCACCCTCGGCCAAGGCCGACTTGCAGATCGCCATCATCGGGGTGATGCCGCTACCGGCGGCGACCAGCAGGAAATCGGTATCAAGCGTCTTCGGCACGAAAGTCCCGGATGGGGCGAGGACGTGCAGCTTCATGCCGGGATGGGCGTGGTCGCACAGCCAGTTCGACGCATAGCCGTCCGCCGTGCGCTTGACCGTGACGGCCATCACGTCGTCGGTGAACGGCGACGTGCAGAGCGAGTAGCACCGCGCGACCGAACCGGTGCGTTCACTGGGAATCCGCAACGTCAGGAACTGCCCGGGGGCGTACTGCAATTTCGAGGCGGGTATGACCGGGTCATTTGGGCCGTCGGGCACCTTGAACACCAATGAGCGCGCATCGTCGGTTTCCGCGACGACGTCGGCCACCTGCAGTTCCAGCACGTGGCTGCCGAGCGGCTCGTCGGTCACGACTCTCCTTCCTGCACGAACTAGAACATGTTACAGAAATCTACTTCCGTAGGTCTACCTGCTGCAGGAATACCGTGCTCGACTAAAATGGTAACGTGTTCTAATCTTGCGTCTAACCCCGCATCTCTGGAGGGAACCAGTGACGTCCATTCAACAACGCGACGCCCAGTCGGTCCTAGCGGCCGTCGACGACCTACTTCCCAAAGTGAGGCAGCGGGCGCAGGAAACCGAGGATCTGCGCCGTCTGCCGGACGCCACGGTCAGCGAACTGCAGGAGATCGGCTTCTTCCGGTTGCTGCAACCTGAGCAGTGGGGCGGCCTGCAGTGTGACCCGGCGATGTTCTACGAGGCGGTCCGACGACTGGCCAGCGCGTGCGGGTCGACCGGTTGGTGCGCGTCGATCATCGGTGTGCACAACTGGCACCTGGCGCTGTTCGATCAGCAAGCCCAGGAAGAGGTGTGGGGCGAGGACACGAACGTGCGGGTCTCGTCGTCGTACGCGCCGATGGGTGCGGGTGAGGTAGTCGACGGCGGATATCGGGTCAACGGCTCGTGGAACTGGTCCTCGGGCTGCGACCACGCCGCCTGGACGTTTGTCGGTGGACCGGTGATCAAGGACGGCAGGCCGGTGGACTTCGGCAGCTTCCTGATCCCGCGCAGCGAGTATCAGATCGACGACGTGTGGCACGTGGTCGGGCTGCGGGGCACCGGAAGCAACACGCTTGTGGTCAAGGACGTGTTCGTGCCGCGGCACCGGTTCCTGTCCTACAAGACGATGAACGACCACACCGCCGGTGGCCTGCAGACCAACACCGCGCCGGTGTACAAGATGCCGTGGGGCACCGTTCACCCGACCACGATCTCCGCGCCGATCGTGGGCATGGCCTACGGCGCGTACGACGCGCACGTGGATCACCAGGGGAAGCGGGTGCGTGCAGCGTTTGCCGGCGAGAAGTCCAAGGACGATCCGTTCGCGAAGGTGCGCATCGCCGAGGCGGCCAGCGACATCGACGCCGCCTGGCGGCAGCTGATCGGCAACGTCAGCGACGAGTACGCGCTGCTGGAGGCGGGCAAGGAGATCCCGTTCGAGCTGCGGGCACGGGCCCGCCGCGACCAGGTGCGCGCCACCGGCCGTGCGATCGCATCCGTCGATCGGCTGTTCGAGGCGTCCGGTGCCACTGCGCTGGCCAATAGCGCTCCGATTCAACGGTTTTGGCGCGATGCGCACGCCGGTCGGGTGCACGCAGCGAACGACCCCGAGCGCGCATACCTGATCTTCGGTAACCACGAGTTCGGGTTGCCCCCGGGCGACACCATGGTCTGATGACGTCGTTCATCTCGGAAGCCGAATCGCAGCGTGAGGTCACCTTCGAATCGACCTCGCGATACGCGCAGGTGCGCGACGACATGCGCCTGCACTACCACGAGGCCGGCATCGGCAACGACCAGACCATCGTGTTGCTGCACGGCGGCGGCCCCGGGGCGTCGAGCTGGTCGAACTTCGGCCGCAACATCGCGGTGCTGGCCCGGCACTTCCACGTCCTGGCCGTCGACCAGCCGGGTTACGGACACTCGGACAAGCACACCGAACACGAGCAGTACAACCGCTACAGCGCGACCGCGCTGCTGAACCTGTTCGATTACCTGGGCATCGAACGTGCGCCGTTGGTGGGCAATTCGCTTGGCGGCGGCACCGCGGTGAGGTTCGCGCTGGACAACCCCGACCGGGCAGGCCGGCTGGTGCTGATGGGCCCGGGTGGGTTGAGCGTCAACCTGTTTGCGCCCGACCCGACCGAGGGCGTGAAGCTGCTCGGTAAGTTCTCCATGGAGCCGACGCGGGAGAACATCGAGAAGTTCCTCCGGATCATGGTCTATGACCAGAAGCTGATCACACCGGAACTGATCGACGAGCGTTTCGCGATCGCGAGCACACCGGAGTCGCTGGGCGCCACCCGAGCGATGGGAAAGTCGTTCGCCGGACCGGACTTTGAACTCGGCATGATGTGGCGGGAGGCGCACAAGCTGCGCCAGCGCGTGTTGTTGATCTGGGGCCGCGAGGACCGGGTGAATCCGCTCGACGGCGCGCTGGTGGCGTTGAAGACGATCCCGCGCGTGCAGTTGCACGTGTTCGGCCAGTGCGGTCACTGGGCGCAACTGGAAAAATTCGACGAATTCAACAGACTGACAATTGACTTCCTCGGAGGTGGGTGATGAGCTCTTGCGCGAAGAACAGAGGGAACAGATGAGCATACGGTCGCTGGGATACCTGCGCATCGAGGCCACCGACATGGCCGCCTGGCGAGAATACGGGCTGAAGGTGCTTGGAATGGTCGAGGGCAAGGGCAGCGTCGACGGTGCGCTCTACCTTCGAATGGACGACTTTCCGGCCCGCCTGGTGATCGTGCCGGGTGATCACGACCGACTGCTTGTCGCCGGCTGGGAATGCGCGAATGCCGCAGGGCTGCAAGAGATCAGCGATCGCCTCGACGTCGAGGGCGTGCCGTACAAAGAGGCAACCCAGGCCGAGCTGGCGGATCGGCGGGTCGACGAGATGATAACTTTCCAAGACCCGTCCGGCAACTGCCTCGAGGTCTTCCACGGCGCGGCGTTGGAGCACCGCCGCGTGGTCAGCCCGTACGGGCACACGTTCGTCACCGGCGAGCAGGGTCTCGGCCACGTGGTGCTGTCCACGCGCGATGATGCCGAAGCACTGCACTTCTACCGCGACGTGCTGGACTTCAAATTGCGCGACTCGATGCGAATGCCGCCGCAGATGGTGGGGCGTCCCGCCGATGGCGCGCCGGCATGGCTGCGGTTCTTCGGCTGCAACTCACGCCATCACAGCCTGGCGTTTCTGCCGTTGCCTACGCCCAGCGGGATCGTGCACTTGATGGTGGAAGTGGAAAATAGCGACGACGTCGGGCTCTGCCTAGACCGTGCGCAGCGGCGCAAGGTACCGATGTCGGCGACACTGGGTCGTCACGTCAACGACTTGATGCTGTCGTTCTACATGAAGACGCCCGGTGGTTTCGACATCGAATTCGGTTGCGAGGGTAGGCAGGTCGACGATCACGACTGGATCGCCCGGGAAAGCACCGCCGTCAGCCTGTGGGGGCACGACTTCACGGTCGGCGCTCGCCAGCAGTAGCGATGACGTCCGCGCCGATCGACCCGCGCACGTTCCGCAGTGTGCTCGGCCAGTTCTGCACCGGCATCGCAGTGATCACCACGTTGCAGGAAAATGTGCCGGTCGGGTTCGCATGCCAGTCGTTCGCGGCGTTGTCGCTTGAGCCGCCTCTGGTGTTGTTCTGCCCGACGAAGGTCTCGCGGTCGTGGAAGGCGATCGAGGCGACGGGCCGGTTCTGCGTGAACGTGCTGCACGAGAATCAGAAGGACGTGTCCGCGAGATTCGGTTCCAAAGAGCCGGATAAGTTCGCCGGAATCGACTGGAGTCCATCGCCATTGGGGTCGCCGATCATCGGGGGCTCACTGGCGCACATCGACTGCACCGTCGCATTCGTGCATGACGGTGGTGACCATTTCGTCGTGTTTGGCAGCGTCGCATCACTTTCCGAGGTGCCCAAGAAGAAGCCGAGACCGCTGCTGTTCTACCGCGGCGAGTACACCGGCATCGAACCGGACAAGAACACGCCCGCGCAATGGCGCGATGACCTGGAGGCGTTCCTCACCGCCACCACCCCCGAC
The DNA here is from genome assembly GCA_963801365.1 of uncultured Actinomycetota bacterium. Lineage (GTDB taxonomy): Bacteria > Actinomycetota > Actinomycetes > Mycobacteriales > Mycobacteriaceae > Mycobacterium. The sequence goes on from CAWDEZ010000006.1 coordinate 628,038, forward strand.
ACCTGGCTCTAGTCGGCGCGCGGCGTACGTCACATATCACCGCCCCCTCTCGTCTAACAGTTGAGGACATGAGATAAAGCTGTAGGGGACGGGACTGTGAATTCGATCGGAAAGCCGGCGCGGATATACCTGGTCACGATCACGGCATTGATCGGACTGCTCACCGTCGGGATCGGGATCTGGTGCTTGACCGATCCCAGTTCCTTCGCCGAAGCCGTCGGGTTTCCCGCTCATGAGCACTTCCTGCATGACGTCGGCGCCTTCCAGCTGGGCCTCGGCGTCACCCTGCTGCTGGCACTGATCTGGTCGGACGCAATGGCAACGGCATTGGCCGGGTTCATCGTCGCGAACACCGTGCACACGGTGAATCACGTGATCGACCTGAACCTCGGCGGTTCAGCAGCACAGGCGTGGCTGCTGGGCGCGGTGTCGGCGGCGTTGATCGCCGCTTTCGTGCTCCGACTGCGTCAACTCGACTGCGTTCTGGGTATCGTCTCCGTTGCGACGGACCGGACACTGGTGCCGTTTGTTCGCCAGAAGACGATCAGACTCACCACATTTCGGAAGGACGGAACCCCAGGCACCAGCCCGATCAGCATCGTGGTGGACGGCGACCGCGCGTACATTCGGAGCTTTGAGCGCGCCGTCAAGGTGCGAAGGATGCGCCGCAATCCCAACGTCGAATTCGGGCCGTCCACGGCGACGGGCAAGCCAACCGGTGTCATGCAGCCCGGCCGGGTGCGTCTGCTGGAGGGGGCGGAGTATCGGAAGGCAGCTCGCCTGCTTCGGCGCAAATATCCTTTCCTGCACGGATTGGTGGTACCCGCGATGCATCGCGTCATGCGGTTCAAGATCGGCCGCACGGTACACGCCGAGTTGATACCGCGGGCGCCGGCTGACGCGACGCGTCAAGCGGCCCGGAGTCACGATGTCATCGTCGGGGCAGTCGACGCCAACGGGTAGCTATCACGCGAGGTTATGGCGCTGGACGCGGTCCGATTACACCGCGAGATACGGGAAACGCGACCGACAGCGCAGACTCAAACGGGCCGCTAGACCAAGCCCCGTAGCCAGGGCTCGACGCGTCTCAGCGCCTCGTCGATGTCCTCCGTCGGCCCCGCGAATGACAACCGGACGAACGAGTTTCCGCGCACGGTGTCGAAGTCGATGCCCGGTGCGATTGCGACGCCTGTCTCCGCCAACAACTTTGAGCAGAACGCCATCGAGTCGGTCGTGAAATCCGAGACGTCGGCGTAGACGTAAAACGCCCCGTCCGTCGGCGCGAGCCGATCGATGCCCATTGCCCGCAGCCCGTTGAGCAGTCGCTCCCTGTTGACTGCGTAATGCGCGACGCGGGCGTCCGCCTCGGCGACCGACTCCGGGGTGAAAGCGGCGACGGCGGCGAACTGCGCCAACACCGGCGGGCAAATCGTGAAATTGCCGGTCAGGCAGTCCACCGTGCGGCGCAACTCCGGTGGCACCAGCAGCCAGCCCAGTCGCCATCCCGTCATCGCGAAGTACTTCGAGAAGCTGTTCGCCACAATGGCGTTCCGCGACGTCTGCCACGCGCAGCTGGTGCTCGGCGCGCCGGCATAGACCAGGCCGTGGTACACCTCGTCGCTGATCAGCTGCACACCGTTCTCGTCGCACCACGTCGCGATCGCCGCCAGCTCGGCGGGCGGGATCACCGTTCCGGTCGGGTTGGCCGGGCTGGCGACGACGACGCCGCGCACCGGCGGGTCCAAAGCGGCGAGCATCTGCGCCGTCGGCTGAAACCTGGTCTCCGGGCCGCACGGCAGGTCCACCACCTCACAACCCAACGCGGACAAGATGTTTCGGTAGCAGGGATATCCGGGGCTGGTGACCACCACGCGGTCGCCGACGTCGAAGCAGGCGAGGAACGCGAGCAGAAAACCTCCCGACGACCCCGTCGTCACCACCACATCGTCGGCGTCGACGGTGATGCCCTGTCGCGTCCGATAGGCAGCGGCGATCGCGGCGCGAAGTTCGGGAATGCCCAACGCCACCGTGTAGCCCAGCTGGTTCTGTTCGAGTGCGGCCGCTGCCGCAGCGCGGACGGGCGCCGGCGCTCCGGCACTGGGCTGCCCGGCCGAAAGGTTCACCAGGTCGCCGTGCGTGCGCTGTCGTTCAGCGGCGGCCAGCCACACGTCCATCACGTAGAACGGCGGCACGCCTGCTCGCAGGGCACTGCGACTCGATGTCGCCGGCGTTGCGGCTCCGCGACTCGATGTCGCCGGCGTTGCGGCTCCGTGGCTCGATGTCGCCGGCCTTGCGGCTCCGTGGCTCGATGTCGCCGGCCTTGCGGCTCCGTGATCACTCACGCTTAGTTATTCAACACTTCCTGTTCGAGCCGACGGAGGTAGTCCCGCGCCGGGCCCAGCAGTTGCCCGCTGCCGTGTGCCCGCTTGAAGTACAGCTGGATGTCGTGCTCCCACGTGATCGCTATCCCGCCGTGCATCTGAATCGCTTCGGCCGCCACCGCGTCGAAGGCTTCGGTGGCGGCGACACGGGCTAGCGCCGCAGTCGTCGACGTCGGATCGGCGACCGCGTCGTCCACCACCGCGCGCGCCGCTGAGACCGCGACGTAGAGGTCGGCCATGCGGTGCTTGAGCGCCTGGAAGCTGCCGATCGGCCGGCCGAACTGAACGCGTTGCTTGGTGTAGTCGACGGTGAGTTCCAGGCACCGTTCGGCCGCTCCGATCTGCTCGGCGGCGACCAGAATTGCAGCGGTGTCGGCGATTCCGGGATCGGTGCCGACGGCAGCACTGTCCTGCGGTGTTACCCGGGCCAGCCGCCGGGTGGGATCCATCGTGTTGACTCGCTCGGACGTGAACGTCGTCCACCGGATTAGCCGGCCATCGTCAACCTCGACCACCACGTCGGCGATATCGCCGTTGACGACGTAGTCGGCATCGAAGACCACCGCGCCGATGGCAGTGCCTTCGGCGAGCGCACCGATAGTGTCGGCGTCGACGTCGTCGGCCGCCAGCAGTGCAAGTTCCGCGAGCGTGGTGCCCAACAGTGGAGTCGGCACCAACCCGCGGCCAAGTTCGGAGAGCACCGCGGCCGCGTCGGCCAATTCGCCGCCGGCGCCACCGAGTTCCTCGGGCACCACGAGCGCGGCCGCACCGACCTGCCCACACAGAAGTTTCCAGAGCGACTCGTCGTAGCCGCGCTCAGACGCCATCGCCTCGCGCACCGCTTCCGGCCCGGCGTGCTTGGCGGCGAGCCCGCGCACCGTTTCGCGGAGCAGTTCCCGTTCCTCAGTCATAGCGCCTCCAGGACTCGACGTCTGTGCGCAGCCGAGTCACCCCACGTCGACCGCAACGCCTGCACCCGCAGCAGCCACAGCGACAGATCGTGTTCGGACGTGAACCCGATCGCGCCGTGGGTCTGCAGCGCATTGCGAGCCGCCAGCGTGGCGGCCTCCGCGGCGGCGACTTTTGCGGCGCTGACGTCGCGGGCCGTTTCGGATGAGTTCGTCCCCAGTGACAGCGCCGCGCCGTACAGTAGCGGCCGGGCCAGCTCAAGTGCGATGTGCACATCGGCCAGCTTGTGTTTGATCGCCTGATACGAGCCGATTACGCGGCCGAATTGGGAGCGTTGCTTGGCATAGTCGATAGCCGCCGATAGCAGCGCATGCCCGGCACCGACCAACTGCGCCGCCGTGGCCAGCGCGCCGAACTCGTACGCGCGGCCGACGTCGGCGGGCCGACTGTCCCCCGATGCGACGACGTCGTAGAGCCGGCGACTCGGGTCGACGGATGCGTGTGACTGTTGCGCGGTCGCGTCGCTGACGGCCCCGTCAGTGGCCAGCAAGATCAGACCCGCCGCCTCGGCGCCGACGGCACGGGGCACCGCCGGCGGCAGCGCGACCGTCGCGATCAATTCACCCGAAGCCAGCGCCTCCGCCCGGTCGTCGTCGGCCATCAGCACCGGTGCCACGGCGATCGATTCGGTCACCGGGCCGGGAACGCACCAACGACCGAGGCCTTCGAGCGCGACCACAAGGTCCACCGGATCGGCCCCGAATCCGCCGAACCGCTCCGGAACAGCGAGCGCGTTCACTCCGAGTTCCGCGAGTTGCGCCCACACCTTGCGTGCAGGCGCCACGTCGCCGGCCGCCCACGCCCGCACCGCCGCCGGTAGGTCCGCGCTCGCCAGGGCCGCGTCGATGCTGGCCGCGAAGTCCCTCTGTTGGTCGTCGAGCTCGAATTTCATTTGGCCTTCTCCCTCGGCAGACCCAATAACCGCTCGGCGATGATGTTGCGCTGAATCTCATTGGTACCCGCGTAGATCGGCCCGCCCAGCGCGAACAGCAGGCCGTCGGTCCACGCGTCGGCCAGTTCTCCGTCGGCGCCGCGGATGTCCAGGGCTGTCTGATGCAGGTCAACGTCGAGATCGCTCCAGAACACCTTGGTGACCGACGACTCGGCGCCGAGCTCGCCACCGTCGGCGAGGCGGGTGACCGTGCCGAATGTGTGCAGTCTATAGGCCTGCGCCTTGATCCACGCATCGGCCACCCGATCACCGAAGGCATTGTCGCGCTGTGCCTTCCATACTTCGGCAAGACGCTCCGCCGCGGCCAGGAAGCGAGCGGGACTGCGCAATGACATACCCCGCTCATTGCTCGACGTGCTCATCGCGGCGCGCCAGCCGTCGTTGGGCTCACCGATCACGTCCTTGTCCGGCACGAACACGTCGTCGAGGAAAATCTCGCCGAAACCGGTGTCGCCGTTGAGCTGGGCGATCGGCCGCACGGTGATCCCGTCGGTGCGCAGGTGGAACATGAAATACGTCAGCCCGCGGTGTCGCTCTGCACCGGGATCGGAGCGGAACAACCCGAATGCCTTGTCGCCGAAAACCGCTCGGGAACTCCAAATCTTCTGTCCGTTCAACAGCCAGCCGCCGTCGGTTTTGGTGGCTGTCGATCGCAGCGATGCCAGGTCGCTGCCTGATTCGGGCTCCGACCACGCCTGCGCCCAGATCTCTTCGCCGCTAGCCATTTTCGGTAGCACCCGATCGAGCTGCTCTTCGGTGCCATGCGAGAACAGGGTGGGCGCCAGCATCGACGTCCCGTTCGCGCTGGCCCGGCCTGGCGCACCGGCGCGGAAGTATTCCTCCTCGAACACCACCCACTGCAGGAGGGTCGCGTCGCGGCCGCCGTAGCGCTGCGGCCAGGTGATCACCGACAGGCCGGCGTCGTAAAGCACTTTGTCCCAGCGTCGGTGCTCTTCAAATCCCTCCGCTGTGTCATACGACTTCGTCGGAAAGGCCTTGGTGTTGGCCGCCAAAAACTCACGGACCTCTGCCCGGAAGTCCTCGGTGGCTTCGTCGAAATCCAGATTCATCCCGTTATCTCTCGCAGTTGAGGTTTGACCACCTTGCCGGCCAGGTTGCGCGGCAGCGAATCGCAGAAGACTACTGACCGCGGCGCTTTGAAGTTCGCCAGATGTTCACGGCTGTAAGCGATCACCGCCTGTTCATCGAGATCGGTCTGGGGGCGCCGCACTACGAACGCCTTTCCGACCTCGCCGAGGCGCTCGTCGGGCACGCCGATCACCGCCACATCGGCTACGCCGTCGAGGCGCATCAGTGCCTGCTCGACCTCGGCGGGATACACGTTGAACCCTCCGCAGATGTACATGTCCTTCAGCCGATCGGTGATGCGGAGATTGCCTGCAGCATCGGCAATTCCGATGTCGCCGGTGTGCAGCCAGCCGTCACCGTCGATGGCCTCCGCAGTGGCCTGCGCGTCATCCAGGTAGCCGAGCATCACGTTGGGTCCGCGCAGCAGCACCTCGCCGACTCCGGTGTCATCGGGGGAGTCGATGCGCAGTTCGAAGTCGGCGATCGGGCGCCCGCATGTGGTCGCGACCGTGACCGCATCGTCCTCCGGACGGCACATTGTGCCGAACCCGCTGGCCTCCGTGAGGCCGTACGCGGTGAGCACGATATCGATGTCGAGCTCGGACTGCATGCGTTCGATCAAGACCACCGGCACGACGGCTGCCCCCGTGACCGCGAACCGCAGGGAACTCAGGTCGTAGTCGGCGCGCTTCGGATGGTCGAGCAGCATCTGGTAGATCGTCGGCGGCCCGGGCAGCACGGTGATGCGCTGTTCCTGAACCGCCCGCATCGCCTGGTCGGCGTCGAAGGTCAGTTGTGGGATCAGTGTGGCGCCTGTTTGCAGGCAGGCCAGGATGCCCGCTTTGTAGCCGAAATTGTGGAAGAACGGGTTGATGCACAGATAGCGGTCGTCGCTGCTGATCTTCCCGCAATCCGCCCATGCCGCCGACGCCGACAGCGACTGCCGGTGTGCGCACAGCACGCCCTTGCTGCGTCCGGTGGTGCCCGACGTGAACAGGATGTCGCCGATGTCGTCTTCGTTGACGGCGGCCGCACGGGCGTCGACGGCGTCTAGATCAGCGCCGGAAGCCATGAACTCGTCCCAGGACCCGTCGTCGGACTCGATCGGCACGCGGACGATGTGGCGCAGCTGCGGCAGCTGCGAGTGGTCCAGTTCGGCTACCCGGTCCGCGCCCAGGAATCTGCCCATCCCGATCAGCAGCGGAGCGCCCGTGCGGGCAAGAACGTCGGCGGCTTCGTGCGCGGTGTAGCGAGTGTTCAGCGGCACCATCACCGCGCCGGCATGGTGCACGGCCAGGCACGCCACCACCCGATGCCAGGTGTTCGGCGACCAGATCGCCACGCGGTCATTCCGGGCGACACCCAGCGCGATCATGGCGGCCGCGGCGCGGCGCGCCTCGTCACGCAGTTGCGCGAACGTGAACCGGCGATTCGACGAAATCAGCGCCGCGTGGTCCGGTAATCGGCGCGCCGTCCGCTCCAGGACCGCGGGAACGGTCCGCGGATCGGTCGTCATCGACGCTCCTCTAACAAAGCAAGTGCTTGGTAGGTTAGCCTACAGGGGTGGAACAGGTCCAGGAGTTCAGGGCCGAGGTGCGCGACTGGCTGGCCGACAACCTGGTCGGCGACTTCGCCACGCTCAAGGGCCTCGGCGGTCCAGGTCGCGAGGACGAGGCGTTCGAGGAGCGACGGGCGTGGAACCAGCACCTGGCGGCCGCCGGGCTGACTTGCCTCGGCTGGCCGACGGAGCACGGCGGCCGCGGGCTGTCGGTGGCGCACCGGGTCGCGTTCTACGAGGAGTACGCATTGGCCGGCGCGCCCGCCAAGATCAACCACTTCGGCGAGGAACTGCTCGGACCGACGCTGATCGCATACGGGACACCCGAGCAGCAGCAGCGGTTTCTGCCGAAGATCCTCGACGTCACCGAACTGTGGTGTCAGGGTTACTCGGAACCGGGCGCCGGCAGTGACTTGGCGAACGTGTCCACGACCGCCGAACTCGACGGTGACCAGTGGGTGATCAACGGGCAGAAAGTGTGGACCTCGCTGGCGCAACACGCGCAGTGGTGCTTCGTCGTGGCCCGCACCGAGAAGGGCTCCAAGCGGCACGCCGGGCTGTCGTATTTATTAGTCCCACTGCACCAGCCTGGGGTGCAGGTGCGTCCGATCGTGCAGCTCACCGGAGACTCCGAATTCAACGAAGTGTTCTTCGACGACGCCCGCACCGATGCAGGTTTGGTCGTCGGGGAACCGGGTGACGGCTGGCGCGTCGCGATGGGCACACTGACCTTCGAGCGCGGCGTTTCCACACTCGGACAGCAAATCGTCTACGCCCGTGAGCTTTCGGGCATCGCCGAGCTGGCGCAGCGCAACGGCACAGCCGACGATCCGCTGATCCGCGAGCGGCTGGCCCGCGCATGGGCCGGCTTGCGCGCGATGAGGTCGTACGCGATGGCGACGATGGATGTCGAAGAGCGCCCGAGCCGCACGGCCGGCGACATCTACAAAGGCCAGGACAACGTGTCGAAGTTGTTGTGGGCCAACTGGCATCGCGACCTCGGTGAGTTGGCGATGGACGTGATGGGTAAAGCCGGCATGGCTTTGACAAACGGCGACTTCGACGAATGGCAGCGGCTGTTCCTGTTCTCGCGCTCCGACACGATCTACGGCGGCTCGAACGAAATTCAGCGCAACATCATCGCCGAGCGGGTTCTCGGCCTGCCCCGGGAGGTGAAAGGCTGATGGGCTTGGCGACAGCACCCAAAGAGGTTGCCGGACACGGACTCCTGGCAGGGAAGGTGGTCGTCGTGACGGCTGCCGCCGGGACCGGGATCGGCTCAGCGGTCGCGCGTCGTGCGCTGGCGGAGGGCGCCGACGTCGTCATCTCCGATCATCACGAGCGGCGACTCGGCGAAAGCCGGGACCAGTTGGTCGAACTGGGCCTTGGCAGGGTCGAGAGCGTGGTGTGCGACGTCACGTCCAGCGCACAGGTCGATGCGCTGGTGGCGTCGACGACCGCCCGATTGGGCCGCCTCGACGTCCTGGTCAACAACGCCGGTCTGGGCGGACAGACGCCCGTCGTCGACATGACTGACGAAGAGTGGGACCGGGTACTGAATGTGACGTTGACGTCCGTGATGCGCTCGACACGCGCCGCGCTCGCCTACTTTCGGGACGCCGCCCACGGCGGCGTCATCGTCAACAATGCCAGCGTGTTGGGTTGGCGGGCACAGCATTCGCAGTCACACTATGCCGCCGCGAAGGCGGGCGTGATGGCGTTGACGAGGTGCAGCGCGATCGAAGCCGTCGAGTACGGCGTGCGGATCAACGCGGTGTCGCCGAGCATCGCGCGCCACAAGTTCCTGGAGAAGACCAGCTCCGCCGAACTGCTGGACCGGCTCACAGAGGGCGAAGCGTTCGGCCGAGCCGCCGAACCTTGGGAGATCGCCGCCACGATCGCGTTCTTGGCGAGTGACTACTCCAGTTACCTTACCGGCGAAGTGATTTCAGTATCGAGCCAGCACCCATGACCAGCCAACCGATCAGCCAGCCGGGAAGCAGACGAGATGAGCTGCTCGAACTCGCGGCGACCATGTTCGCCGAACGGGGCCTGCGCGCGACGACAGTGCGTGACATCGCCGACCGGGCAGGCATCTTGTCCGGCAGCCTCTATCATCACTTCGCGTCGAAGGAGGAGATGGTCGACGAGGTGCTGCGTGACTTTCTCGACTGGCTGTTCGCCAGCTACCGGCAGATCATCGACACCAACCCCAATCCGATGGAGCGGCTCAAAGGCCTGTTCATGACCTCGTTCGATGCGATCGAACACCGCCATGCGCAAGTGGTGATCTATCAGGACGAGGCCAGACGGCTGTTACCGCAAGAGCGATTCTCGTACCTGGAGGATCTGAACAGAGCGCAACGGCAGATGTGGGTGGACGTGCTTCAGCAAGGCATCAAGGAGGGCCACTTCCGGCCGGACCTGGATGTGGATCTGGTGTACCGGTTCATCCGCGACACCACATGGGTTTCGGTGCAATGGTACCAACCCGGCGGACCGCTGACGGCTGAACAGGTTGGCCGCCAATATCTCTCAATCGTCCTCGGCGGGATCATAGCCGAGCAGTCAATCTAAGGAGTTCGACATGCCCGAGGCCTTCATCATCGACGCTGTGCGCACCGCCGTCGGCAAACGCAACGGCTCACTCGCCGAGGTGCATCCAATCGACCTGGGCGTGCACGCTTTTCGCGGTCTGTTCAACCGGATCGACGTCGACCCGGCAGCTGTCGATGATGTGATCGTCGGTTGCGTGGACGCGATCGGCGGCCAAGCCGGGAACATCGGCCGCAACGCATGGCTGGCCGCCGGCTATCCGGAAGAAGTGCCCGGCGTCACCGTCGATCGCCAATGCGGCTCCAGCCAGCAGGCGATTTCCTTTGGCGCGCAGGCGATTTTATCTGGCACCGCCGACATCATCCTGGCCGGCGGGATGCAGAACATGAGTCAGATCCCGATCGCATCGGCGATGGTTCTCGGCAAGGAGTTCGGCTTCACGTCCCCAACGGGCGAATCGGAGAACTGGCGCCATCGCTACGGAGACGAGGAGATCTCGCAGTTCCGCGGCGCGGAACTGATCGCCGAGCGGTGGAACCTGTCTCGCGAGGAGATGGAACAGTATGCGCTGACCAGCCACCAGCGGGCGTTTTCGGCAATTAGGGCAGGGCACTTCGACAACGAGATCGTGGGGGTGGGCGAGTTCCGCATCGACGAGGGGCCCCGCGAGACGACGTTGGAGAAAATGGCCGAGCTCAAGCCGCTGTCCGAGGGCGGGCGGTTGACCGCGGCACTGGCCAGTCAGATCTCTGATGGTGCCAGCGCGGTGCTGCTGGCGTCGGAGCAGGCCGTCGCCGACCATGAGCTCACGCCGAGAGCACGCATCCATCACATCAGCGCGCGCGGCGCCGACCCGGTTTTCATGCTGACTGGCCCGATCCCGGCGACTCGTTACGCCTTGGAGAAGACAGGGCTGTCGATCGACGACATCGACGTCGTCGAGATCAACGAGGCGTTCGCGCCGGTCGTGATGGCGTGGCTGAAGGAGATCAAGGCCGACCCGGAAAGGGTCAACCCGAACGGCGGGGCCATCGCGTTGGGGCATCCGCTGGGCGCCACCGGCGCGAAGCTGTTCACGACGATGCTGGGCGAGCTCGAACGCACCGGCGGCCGCTACGGACTGCAGACGATGTGCGAGGGCGGCGGTACCGCCAACGTCACGGTGATCGAGCGTCTCTAGCGACGAGGCTTCGCCCCGCCGCGCGCCGAGTGTGTGGCTTTTCAACGCGAATCGCGAGTGGCGGCGTTGTTAACCCACACACTCGGCGACTAAACCGGACATCCAGCCGCACGGAGCTTCATACGAACGCGGTCGATGACCATGTCCGGACGGCGCAGCATCTCCGCACTGACGCGGATGACTATCCAGCCGGCGTCTTCCAAGATCGCTAAGCGGTCGATATCCCAAGACCGCTGTCGCGCGTCGGACCAATGCTGCACACCGTCGTATTCCATTGCCACTTTCCATTCACGCCAACCCATGTCGACGCGTATGCGCACCTCGCCGTATTCGTCGGCGAATTCGATCTGCGTCTCGGGCTTGGGTAACCCGGCGCGCGCCAACAGAACGCGAACGCGCGTCTCCTGTGGTGATTCAGCGCCACCGTCTACATATTGCAAAGCAGAACGTAGGCGCCGGACACCGCGCATGCCGGGCCTACCGTCAGCGATCGATAGCGCCTCGTTGACTTTGAAGTTGGTCGCGTTCATCAGCGCATCGAGGCACGGAATTGCCTTGTCAAAGGGCAGAGTTCGACCGAGATCGAACGCCGTTCGCGCCGGTGTGGTCAGGCGCATCCCGCCTATAGAAAGCCAATCGGCAGGCTGTAGGTCGTACGTGTGACCGACGATCCCGCGTGGGCAGTGCCGGTCCTTTCTACTGAGCTCCGCAGGGAGCTTGGCGTCGATCCACTTGGTTCCAAGCACGGCCGCCGCCGACATCCCGACGAGCGTCGCATTTCCACCCGACCACAGCCAGGCAGCTCGCGCGCGCTGTACTGCGGTGAGCTCGACGCCGCGCGGCAAGTACACATTCCGGTAGACGGGACGAAAGTTCGCCGAGAGAGTTCCCTCGCCGTCAGGTCCCCTCGCCGCACCACATCGCTGCCGAGAAATGGCCAATTACTGTCCCCCATGCGGGCATCGTGGCAGTGGGCGATGACATCCGTCGCCGAGTGTGTGGCTCGTCAACGCAAAAGGCGAGTGGACGCGTGGATAACCCGCACAGTCGGCGACGAAGACTACAGCTGCCGAAGCTGCCGACCAAGAAGTACTCGACTACGTCGTCGATCCCGATCGTCCCGTTCTCGCGGGCTTTCTGCGCGTTGATCTCCGGGAACCGGACGATGCTCTTGGCCGCCACCACCGCGGTGGCCGCGGCGAGTTGGCCGCCCGTTCCATGGGTCCGATCAGGCGGCCGCCCCTGAGCCGGTCCGACGGTTGCGGCTGGCCCGCCGGACGCACCGCGCCGACCGAACTCAGCACCAGTCGCACCAACTGGTTGCCCGGTCATGAGTTGCAGGAGTACGAGGCCGAGCACCATCAGCAACCGGTTGGGCGATACCACTTTAAACGGCACATCGGTCCACGACATCCATCGCGCCACCACGCCGCCGACGTCAGATCCCCAGCCGGACAACATGATCAGCGCTGTCGCCGCAACGGCGAACACGACAAGTGGTGCGATCACATGCCTGCCGGTGCATTCCGCGCGTCGGCATAGCATCCGCCACACCCCGTCGCCGCCGCAGCGACGATCAACAACACGATGGCAACGCCCCGACGGCGACTACCACAATCGGGCCGACGGCCACCGACATCCACCCGCGCCGAAAGCCGCGGCAGCCGTGGGCAATTCCCATCGCGACGAGCATGACCGCGAGCGCGCTCACGGGATGCTCCGCAGGTGTTGTGACGCCACCACCAGCAGGTCGAGACCGTCGCGCCCCGCGCGCTGCGACACCGCAGACGGGCTGATTCCCTCCGCCGCCGCGATCTCCTTCTTCGGTTGGTCGTCCATCAGTCCCTTGAGAATCCGCAACGATCGATCATCGAGTGTTCCAAGCAGATGGTCCCGACACATCAGTGCGGCATTGATCGCGTCCACGTCGTCGCGGCCGCCACCGGCGCGGAACGTGGTCCGCACGAGTGCCAGACCGGGTTGTCGTTGCGACGACGCCGTCTGCTTGATCGCGTCGCGTGCTGCCCACCACCCGGGTCCATCCTGAATACGGGCCTGTTCGTCGAGCCCGGCCGCCTCGCCCCAGCCGATCCTGAACCGCACGTCGATGTCCGGTGCGACCGCCATCCGCACCCGAAACGCCGCGTCGATCGCAGTGCCGACGGTCGGATAGCTGCCTTGGAACTCGTCACCGACGGTGAACATCGGCGGATCGATGGCCGGCGCCGTGACTGCGCGCAGCGCCGCTGTCATCCGCCGGTGCAGGTCGGCACGGTCTGTGGTGTGACGGGATCCGACCACGTCACCGATCAGCGCAGCGCGCAATCCAGCGGTTGAAGCCTTCGCCTTCACGCGGGCATATGAAGAATATAGCTTAACTAGCTAGCGCGTCGACCCCTCCGCCGTTAGCACACGCCGTTAGCCGTTAGCCCGCCGAACGCCGCGTTCAGGCCGCGACAAACGGCCTTACTTAATCGACCTAACGGGCATAATCCGCCTCTGACCAGGTCTTTTATCGGTGGGGCGGGCGGGGCTCGAACCCGCGACCAACGGATTATGAGTCCTTAGCCAGCGCCTGAGCGACCAGGCCAAACTGTGGGCGGAACGCCTCAGATCGCCTGTAAACCAGTGAAATTGGCCGTTGCCGGTGCGGTTCCGGTACGTCTTGGATACGGCTACAAATCGCCCCCGGTCGCCGGGGTGACGCCGGGGTGAGATACACCGGCCAGTGTTAGCTTTGACGGCGGCTCAGGAGTCGAACGGGGCCAACCGAACGGCCAGCGGCAATCCGCAGCGAAACCAAGAGTCCGAAACGCCCCGCCGAGTCCGCCGCCGCCTCGCCCCTGCAAACCGCGCTGAATGCGCTGAATGCGCCCACCCAGGCGTTGTTGGGGCGCCCGCTGGTCGGCAACGGCGCCAACGGGGCTCCGGGTAGCGGGGCTGCCGGCGGGGCCGGCGGGATCTTATACGTTGACGCTGAGCTGCTACTGGCCCGAGGGCGCCGACGAACATGGCCCTGTGCCCATGCCGGCGACCGAATATCCGGAGATCGTCAACAAGGGCCACACCGACGGCTTCGCTATGAACCAGCACAACCTGTGCAACCATAGCTGCGAGATCGACGGCGATACCGCTTATTGCGAGACCTACGTGATCGGCACCTTGCTGTCGCTCGACGGGCTGACCTGCACGATGACCGCGAGCCGTTACCTGGACCAGCTTGAAAAGCGGAACGGCGAATGGCGCATCCTGTGGCGGCGTGCGACCCTCGAGGCCGCGATTCAGGGCGACGCCAGCTGGGCACATTCGCCGCCGCTGAAGGGCTATCTCAGGGGGACGCGGGACCGGCAGGACCTTTCGTACCATCGGCCCTACGTGATCGGCGGAACCGACCCGCGCTGGCAGTGTCAGGGGACCAGACTCAACTCGCCATCGCGAGCGTAGCGCAGCAACCCACCGCGACGCCGGTGGATTGCCTCGCTTTGTACGCGATGGCGAGGCGGATGCGTCCAAAGCAAACCGCCCTCTCGATCAGATGATCGCCTGCTCCTGCAAGCCCGCGATCCGCGCTGCATCATAGCCCAGTTCGCCCAGTATCTCCGCGTTGTGCTCGCCGATCAGCGGCGGCGCGCGGCGGATCGTCGCAGGCGTCGCGCCCATGCCCGCCAGCGGGCTGCCGATCAGGTCGACCGATCCGGCGGCGGCCCACACATGCGGCGTCGTCGCGCGCAGGCCCCGGTGCTGCACCTGCGGATCGTCCCAGACCTCCGCAAGATCGTTATAGCGCGCGGCCGGGATGCCCACGCTATCGAACTTCGCCTGAAGCTCCTCCGTCGTGAACTGCCGGCTCCACACGTTGATGATGTCGATCAACTCCGCGCGATTGGTCTTGGCCCGCTTGGCGTTGGTGTCGAAGCGCGGGTCGGCGTAGAGTTCGGGCTGGCCCATCAACTCCGACATGCGCCGCCAGTGGACGTCGCTGCCGGCCGTAAGATACATCATGCCGTCGCGCGCATGGATGAGGTCGGCGGGGCCGCCGCCGTTGCCGCCATTGCCCAGACGCTCCGGCTGGACGCCGTTGATGAGATAGTCCTGCATGATGTGGCTGACCATCGCCACGGAACTGTCGAGCAGCGCCATGTCGATATGCTGGCCCTCGCCCGTGCTGTTGCGATGGTTCAGCGCGGCGAGGATCGCGATGGCGCTGTTGTGGCCGGTCACGAAATCGACCAGGCTGGGACCGGCCTTCAGCGGCCCCGCGCCGGGCTGGCCTTCGGGGATGCCGGTCACGGCCATCATGCCGCCGCTCGCCTGGAACAACCCGTCGTAGCCCGCGCGCGCCGCCATCGGCCCAGTCTGGCCAAAGCCGGTGATCGAGCAGTAGATGAGGCGGGGATTGATCGCCTTCAGGCTCTCATAATCCAGCCCGAACCGCTTGAGGTCGCCGACCTTGTAATTCTCGATCAGGACGTCCGCGGTCTTGACCAGGGCACGCAGGATGTCCTGCCCCTCCGGCTTGGAGTGGTCGACCGTGATCGACCGCTTGTTGCGGTTCGACGCGGTGAAGAAGCTGGACTGGCGGAGGTCCTTGCCATCCTTGCCCTCGACCCAGGCAAGCCCATAAGCGCGCCCTTCGTCACCGCTGCCCGGCCGCTCCACCTTGATGACGTCAGCGCCGAGGTCGCCCAGTATCTGCGCGCCGATCGGGCCGGCGAAGACGCGGGTCATGTCGATGACCCGGATACCCTCCAGGGCAAGCTGTGTTGTGCTCATGATCTCCTGCTGCTCATCCATTTCAAGTCGTGCTGCGCGCTATCATAGGTTCGTATCGAAGCGCCAGACGCTTTGCGCACCCCAGTTATCGGTCGTGGTCGAGAACCGCGCGCGTGACCTCGCCCGCCTTCAGGGCCGCGATCGCCTCCTCGATCCGGTCGATCGGCCAGACCGCGCTCACCTGGTCGCGCACGTTGATCCGGCCCGACCGGATGTCGGCGATGAGGCGCGGATAATCCCGGTCCGGGCGCGCGCCGCCGTTGAGCATGGAAACGATCTCGCGTCCTCCCAGCACCGCGTCGAGGGAAAGGCGGGCCGTCGCGTCAGGCGCGGAAATGCCGATCAGGACGGTCCGGCCGCCCCGCTTGACGCAATGGAGCGCGGCCTCCACCCATCGTCCCAGCGTCCGCCGACACATCACGAAAAGGCACGCTGGCGCGCGTCCAGCGCACGCGACAAGACGTTATTCCCGTTACAAATGCGGCCCGCCTGGCCCCTGGCAGTCGTTGGCCGGACTATCGACGCTGTTAGCTAACTAACTACGAAACTCACATCGTCAATACCATGCGATACCGGGCCAGGCCCTGTTCCATCGCCGCATATGCGTCTGCTGCCTCGGCGAGCGGCCGTTCCTCGATTCGCGCGCGGACGCCAGCCAGCACCGCGAAGTCCATCGTTTCCTCGACGTCGCGAGCTGTGCCGGAAGGATGGCCGCTGACACTGAGCGCAGGCATGATCAGCTGCGCCGAACTGATTGGCAACGGGTCCGCTGTCACGCCGACGATCACGAGCTGGCCGCGCGGCTGCAATCCCCCGACCGTCTGGCCGATGGCTTGCGCGTTTCCGGCCGTCGCCAACACGGCCGCTACTCCTCCGAGCGCTTGCAGCGCCTGGCTGACGTCGCCGGCGTTGGAATCGACGTAATGGTGAGCACCGAGCTCGCGGGCATCAGCCGCCTTATCCTCGCCGCGCGCGATCGCGACGGTTTCGAAGCCCATCGCCCGCGCCCACTGCACCCCGAGATGGCCCAGGCCGCCGATTCCTACGACGGCCACCCGATCGCCCGGCACGGCGTTCGTGTGCCGAAGCGCGTTATAGGTGGTGACACCCGCGCAGCCCATGGGCGCGGCCTCGGCGAACGACAGCGCGTCCGGCATTCGGGCTAACGCGCTCGCCGGTACCGTCACCGACTGCGCATAGCCGCCCGGGTAGTGCAGGCTCGGTATCTGACCGTTTTCGCAATGGATGAACAGCCCTTTGCGGCAGGGAATGCATCGGTTGCAGTTGCCGCCGAACCACCCCACGGCGACACGGTCCCCGACGGCGAAGTTGTCGACGCCATCGCCCACCTCGGCGACGGTCCCGGCGATCTCGTGGCCCGGTGTCACCGGCCACGACACCGGGAACGCGCCGTTGAGAATCCCGCGGTCGGTGCCGCACACGCCGCAGGCCGCGACATCGATGCGAACGTGGTCGCGGCCCGGTGCCGAAATTTCCACGTCGACCAAACGCAACGGGCCGCCGCTGAATTCAACCTGGACTGCTTGAAAGGTTGGCATGTCGCCAACCTACTCGGCTAGAGCGGCGGCAGCCTGTAGGTGTTTGACGGCTTCGGCGACGACCGACTCGATCAACTCCGCGCACGACGGGAGATCCTCGAGGATTCCGGCCACCTGGCCCGAGGCCAACACACCGGCATTCGTGTCGCCCTCTACCAAGCCGGCTCGCAGCAGCATCGGGGTATTGGCGGCCATCAACACCTGCGACCACGTCAAATCTTTGCCATGCCGCATCGCCAACCCGTCGCGGACCATCGCCCGCCACGTCATTCCGGACATCTTCTTGAACTTCGCCGCGTTGCCTATCGCTGCAGCGAAACCCCTCGCGCGCGAACCACTTTCGAGCCGTTGGACCAACGGCGTGCGCAACACTCGATGTGGCATGCCGTCGACCCGGGTCGACACCACGGTGCCATCCAAGCTGGCCTCCAGGTAGCGCCGCTTGACGGCGTCCGGCACGGTCGAATCTGACGTCAGCAGAAACCTGGTGCCCATCGCCACACCAGCGGCACCGTATGACAGCGCCGCGGCCAACCCGCGTCCGTCGAAGAAGCCGCCCGCCGCCACCACCGGAATGTCGACCGCGTCGAGCACCGAGGGCAGTAGCAGCGTGGTGGCTACCGGCCCGGTGTGGCCGCCGCCTTCCCCGCCCTGAACGATCACCGCATCCGCCCCCCACGATTCCACCTTGCGCGCATGCTTGGCTGCGCCGACCGACGGAATCACCACGGCCCCACCGTCTTTGAGTTTCGCGATGAGCTCCTGGCGGGGCGCCAACGCGAATGACGCCACCTTGACGCCCTCGCGGATCATCAGGTCGACGCGGTCGTCGGCGTCTGACGCGTCAGCGCGGATGTTCACCCCGAACGGCCGATCCGTTGCGGCTTTCACTTTGCCTATTGCGGTGGCCAATTCGTCAATTGTCATCGTCGCCGATGCCAGAATGCCCAGACCCCCGGCGTTCGCGGTCGCAGACACCAGCCGCGCACCGGCCACCCATCCCATACCGGTCTGCACCACCGGATGTTCGATGCCGACCAGCTCGGTCAGGCGGGTGTGCAGCCTCATGCCAGTACTTCCTTGTCCCGCAACGACTTCGGATCGATGACATTCTGGATGAGGTCGAGCTCGTCGCCGGTCGGCAGCCGCGTCCGGTCCGCCTCTGCCAGGCCGTGCACCTCGAACGAGGTGGCCTCTCGCACGTCGTCAGCCGTGACACCGGGATGTAACGACACCGCCCGCATCGTGTGATCGGGACCGCCGAAATCGAACACACCGAGATTGGTGACCACAGCGCGCACGTCGACGAAGCGGAAGGCCGGATCGGCACGGTCGACCTTGTCGTAGCCGATTCCGGAGACGATGTCGACGGTGTCGCAGAACACCCGTGGCGAGTGATTACCGACCCAGTAACTCGTGGCGTGGTTGATCGTGTTGCCGGGAGCGCCACGTACACCGAACATCTGCCGCGTCGGATGCTGCAACGGGCCGAACGCCGAGAGGTTCTGGTTGCCGAACCGGTCGATCTGGTTGGCGCCCATCACCACGTACCGCCGACCCCACGCCAACGTCTCGAACACCCGGCCGAACGGCATCCAGCCTTCGACCGAACCCGAAGCCCCCAGTGCGGGAGTGTCTTCCAACAGCAGCGCCTCACCGTCGGTTAGCAGGATGTCCGGCGAGAAAGTCAACCGGGCCAGCCGGGCCCCGATCGACACCACCGTCGCCATCGGGCTGACCATGATCTCACCGACGTCGCGGAACAAATCCGCGCAGGCCGTCACGCAGACCTCGGCGCGACTCACGTAGATCACGATTCCTCCATAGCGAACCGCCGCACCGCGGCCTGGTAGTCGTCTTCGCTGCCTGAAAGGTACGTCCGCACGAACTCGTCCCAGGACTCCGGGGACTTCGCGGCTTCTGCATAATGCCGCTGGAACTTCTCGTCCCGTCCGTAGTCGCCTGCACCGGTGGTGAAGTGGGCGCCCCCCGGTGCCTCGACCACCGCATCGACCATCATCCGATTGACGATCAATGCTTGTCGAGGCACGGCTTTGACGAGTTCCTCGGTGGACACCACCTTCTCCACCGACAGGTAGCGCCGATCGGCGGCCATCAGGTACAGGTCGTCGAAATACGGGTCCACGCCGGTGTATGCCGCATTACCGCGTGCGTCACCGAGATTCAGGTGCACGAAGGCGGCATCCAGCCGCAGCGCCGGCATCGCGATCAAGGTCTCCTGACCGCCGTCGGGCAACGGATACGGCGATACGACGTTCTTCAGCTCGCCTTCCCAGAAATCCGGTACCGAGCTGCCCAACCCGGCGCGGATCGGCAGAAACGGCAACCTCTGCGCCGCCGCCTGCAGCCCGCAGCGCAGCATGCCTTCGTCCATCTCACGCGCTTCGATCGCACCACTCGTCCGCGCGGACGAGAACCACGGATCGTAGAACGGTGGCGAGTCCAACGACACGAACCCGTAGTACACGCGCCGCACCTTGCCGGCCGAGCACAGCAGCCCGACATCGGGGCCGCCGTAGCTGACGACGGTCAAATCGGTGATGTCCGAACGCAAAAGAGCGCGAACGAACGCCATCGGCTTGCGCCGCGACCCCCAGCCGCCGATGCCGATCGTCATGCCGCTGCGCAACTGCGCGACGGTGTCATCGAGTGTGGTGCGCTTGTCTTTCATCGTTCCCCCGGTCCTCCCCTGCGCTGCGCGCGTGGGCCCATCGCTCCTGGCCGCCCGATCATGACCGTTTGACGAACGCGTCGCGGTGCTCGTCGGACACCCCGGCGAGGTTCAGCTCGAACGTGAAGCCCTGCTCCATCCGGTAGCTGGAGTTGACTCGTTGCACATCAATGAAATTCAGCGCCTCCTTGGCCGCCCGGATGACGCGGGTGTCTTTGGCCGCGATGTCACGCGCCACCTTCAGCGCCGCCTCGTCGAGCTGATCGCGGGCAACAACCTCGTGCACAGAGCCGAAGTGGCGCAGCGTCGCGGCGTCGACGGTAGCCGCGGTGAAGAATAGCCGGCGCATCATGTGTTGGGGCACCAAGCGCGACAAGTGGGTGGCCGCCCCCAACGCGCCGCGCTCCACCTCCGGCAGGCCGAACGTGGCATCGTCGGATGCGACGATCACGTCGGCGTTGCCCACCAAGCCGATTCCCCCGCCCACGCAGAATCCGTTGACGGCCGCGACCACCGGCACCGCGCACTCGTACACGGCGCGGAACGCCGCGAAGCAGCCGCGGTTGGCGTCGATCAATGCGGTGAACCCCTTGGTGTTCTGCATCTCCTTGATGTCGACGCCGGCGTTGAAGCCTCGGCCTTCGGCACGAAGGATCACCACGTGCGTCTGTAGGTCCTGGCCTGCCACGCTGATGGCGTCGGCCAGGTCGAACCAGCCGCGGCAGGGAATCGCATTGACCGGTGGATAGTCGACGGTGACGGCGACGATGCCCGGCTCGACAGTGGCGGACGTGATGGTCATGGGGATCTTTCCTGGGGTCGCTACCTAAGCAAGCACTTGCTTGGTAAGCTAGCACAGTGACCGAGTCCGGCGGAGCGCTTCCCCTCAATTTCGGGCTCGCCGGGCGGGTCGTGCTGGTCACCGGCGGTGTCCGCGGGGTCGGCGCCGGGATCAGTGCGGTCTTCGCGCAGCAGGGCGCAACGGTGGTGACTTGCGCCCGACGCGCCATCGAGGGACAGCCGTACGAGTTTCATTCCTGCGACGTGCGCGACGATGACTCCGTCAGCGTGCTGATCGACACAGTCTTCGAACGGCACGGCAGGCTCGACGTCGTCGTCAACAACGCGGGCGGCTCGCCGTACGTGCTCACCGCGGATTCCACTGCGAAGTTCAACCGCAAGATCATCGAACTCAATCTGATTGGGCCACTTTCGGTTTCGCAGCATGCCAACGCCAAGATGCAGACCCAGGCGCAGGTCGGATCCATCGTCAACATCGCCAGTGTCAGCGGTCGGCGACCCTCACCGGGGACGGCAGCCTATGGTGCGGCGAAGGCGGGGGTGGAGAGCATGACCAGCACGCTCGCGGTCGAATGGGCGCCAAAGGTCCGGGTAAACGCCCTGGTGGTGGGGATGGTCGAAACCGAGCAGTCGGAGCTGTTCTATGGCGACGCCGAGTCGATCGCCGCGATTTCGAGGAACGTGCCGCTCGGCCGGCTTGCCAAGCCTGCCGATGTCGGTTGGGCCGCAGCATTTTTGGCGTCAGATGCCGCATGTTACATCAGCGGTGCCACGTTGGAGGTGCACGGCGGTGGCGAGCCCCCGCCGTACCTGAGCACCACAACTGCAATCAAGTAAGGAGAGACGGGATGGGATTGGTCGACGGCCGCGTGGTCGTGGTAACGGGCGCCGGGCGCGGAATCGGGCGGGCGCACGCGCTGGCCTTCGCCGCCGAAGGAGCGCGGGTTGTGGTCAACGACATCGGCGTCGGGCTCGACGGGTCCGCGGGTGACAGCCCGGCCCAAGAGGTGATCGAGGAAATCAAGGCGTCCGGCGGCGAGGCGGTCACCAACGGCGACAACGTCGCCGAGTGGCAAGGCGCACAGCACCTGATCCAGACCGCGATCGACACGTTCGGCGGTTTGGACGTCTTGGTCAACAATGCCGGGATCGTCCGCGACCGGATGCTCGCCAACACCAGCGAAGAGGAGTGGGACGCGGTCATCGCCGTGCACCTCAAGGGGCATTTCGCGACGATGCGCCACGCCGCGGCGTACTGGCGGGGTCGGTCCAAGGAAGGTAAGAGCGTTGACGCTCGGATCATCAACACCAGTTCGGGCGCCGGTTTGCAGGGCAGTGTCGGGCAGGGCAATTACAGCGCAGCCAAGGCGGGCATAGCTGCCATGACACTTGTCGCGGCCGCCGAGATGGGCCGCTATGGCGTTACCGTCAACGCGATCGCGCCGTCGGCGCGCACCCGGATGACTGAGACCGTCTTCGCCGACATGATGGCCAAGCCCGACGAGGGGTTCGACGCGATGGCGCCCGAGAACATTTCGCCGCTGCTGGTCTGGCTAGGTAGCACCGAGTCGCGCGACGTCACCGGACGGGTTTTCGAGGTCGAGGGAGGCATCGTCCGTGTTGCCGAGGGTTGGGCACACGGTCCGCAGGTCGACAAGGGTGCCCGGTGGGATCCCGCCGAGCTCGGGCCGGTGGTCGCCGACCTGCTCGCCAAGGCGCGGCCGCCGGTGCCGGTCTACGGCGCGTAACTGGCAGGTTGGTCGGTCACGGCTCGCAAACGACGATCGGGATTCGCCGATCCGTCCACGACTGGTAATCCTCGAAGTCCGGATACATTTCGACCAGTCGCGGCCACAACGTCGCCCGTTCCTCATTGGTCGCTTCGCGCGCGGTCAACGCCAGCGTTTGGTCATTGATCTGGACGGTGACCTTCGGATCGGCCTTGAGGTTGAGGTACCACATCGGGTTCTTGTCGGTGCCCCCGCGGGAGGCCACGAGGATCACTCGATCGCCGTCACGCATGTACAGCAATGGACTGACGCGCGGCTGGCCGGTCTTGCGACCTGTGGTCGTCAGCAAGGCGACCGGCGCCTTCCTGAAGGTCGTGCCTCGCTTACCGCCCGAGATCTTGTACAGCCAGGCGTTGCCCCGGGACATCCACTTGACGACGAAGTCGGTCATCGGGGAATTCAGGTTGCGCGGTGCGGGCTTCGGCATGGCGGTCATCCTATGCTCGCTTCGTAGACACCGTTTCCGAGCCCGTTCCGTTCGCTGACGACGCGTCGTCGAGACGTTCCTGATTCCCGCCACCGACGGCAAGATTCACTACACCAAGGCGCGCATCACGCTGACACGTCGCCGAGAGTGACGTTTTGCAGATGTCTACTCGGACTTTTTCTGCACAACGTCACTTTCGGCGCAAAACGCAGCCGCTAGAGCCGCTCGATGATCGTGCCGGTGGACAACGCCCCGCCGGCGCACATCGTGATCAGCGCAGTGCTTTTGTCGGAGCGCTCCAACTCGTGCAGCGCGGTGGTGATCAACCGGCTGCCGGTGCTGCCGACCGGATGGCCCAAAGCGATCGCGCCGCCGTTGATGTTGACCCGCGCCATGTCCGGGTTGTGCACGCGCGCCCACGACAAGACCACCGATGCGAACGCCTCATTGATCTCGACCACGTCGATGTCGCCGATCTTCATGCCGGCTTTCTCGAGCACCTTCGCGGTGGACTGCACCGGCCCGTCGAGGTGGTAGTACGGCTCGGCGCCGACGAGCGCCTGGCTGACGATCCGGGCTCGCAGGGTCAAGCCGAGAGCGCGCGCCTTATTTTCGTCCATCCACAGCACCGCGGCCGCGCCGTCGGAGATCTGCGACGACGTGCCCGCGGTGTGGATACCGCCGTCCAGCACCGGTTTCAGCTGCGAGAGCCCCTCCAACGTGGTATCCCGGAGCCCCTGGTCGCGCGTCACCATCTGCCGGTCGGAGGTCGGCCGCTTGTTCTCGTCGAGCACCGGCGCCTCGATCGGGCTGATCTCGCGATCGAACCGGCCCTCGGCCCAAGCCTGCTTCGCCTTCTGCTGCGACGCCAGCCCGAACTCGTCGATGTCCTCGCGGGTGATTCCGCGGCGCTTGGCGATCCGCTCAGCGGCGGTGAACTGGTCGGGCAGGTCGATGTCCCACGACGCGGCGCGGATGGCCGCCCGGTCCGGGCCGGCATTGGCGCCCAGTCCGATGCGGCTCATCGCCTCGATTCCGCAAGCGATGCCAATGTCGATCGCGCCGCTCGCAATCAGCCCGGCGATGAGGTGATTGGCCTGCTGGCCGCTGCCGCACTGGCAGTCGACGGTCGTGGCACCGACTTCCTCTGGCAAACCGGCGGTCAGCCATGCCACCCTGGTGACGTTGTTGGACTGCTCGGCGTATTGTGTGACGCACCCGCCGATGAGTTGCTCGACTTCGCCTGGGTCGATGCCAGCCTTATCGACGAGCGCCTTCTGAACCCCGCCGAGTAGCTCCGTGGCATGCAGGCCGGACAGCCATCCGTTGCGCTTGCCGATCGGGCTGCGAGTGGCTTCGACGATGACAGGGTTACCCATTCGGCAAGGCTAGAACACGTTCCATTAGTCTGACAAGCAAGGATGCATTAGTGCCTTTTGTCTGCGGTGAAGCCATGTTTTACTGGCACTAGAACACGTTGTAAAAGGAGTCTTATATGCCCAGCCCCAACCTGCCGCCCGCGTTCGACCCCACCGATCCCGACACCTGCGCCAAGGGCTTGCCCGTCGAGGAGTTCGCCGAGCTGCGCAAGACCGCGCCGATCTGGTGGTGCGAAACGACCCCTGGGCATGCTGGCGGCTTCAACGACGGTGGCTACTGGGTGCTGACCAAGCATAAGGACGTCAAAGAGGTGTCGCGGCGCAGCGACGTGTTCTCCAGCTACGAAAATTGCGTGATCCCGCGCTTCAACGACGACATCGAGCGAGAGAACATCGAAGTCCAGCGGCATGTGATGCTCAACATGGACGCACCGCACCACACGCGGCTGCGCAAGATCATCTCCCGGGGGTTCACACCGCGGGCCGTGGAACGGCTACGCGACGAACTGAGTCGGCGTGCGCAGAAAATCGCCGAGACCGCCGCCGCCCAGGGCACAGGCGACTTCGTTGAGCAGGTCTCCTGTGAGCTGCCGCTGCAGGCCATCGCCGGTCTGCTCGGTGTGCCTCAGGAGGACCGCATGGAACTTTTCCGGTGGTCAAACGAGATGACCGGCAACGACGACCCGGAGTACGCGGATATCGACCCGATCGAATCATCGGCCGAGTTGATGATGTACGCGATGAAGATGGCCGACGAGAGGGCCCAGAATCCGGGCGAAGACATCGTCACCACGCTGATCGAAGCCGACATCGAAGGCGAGAAGCTCTCCGACGACGAGTTCGGGTTCTTCGTGGTGATGCTCGCGGTCGCGGGCAACGAGACCACCCGCAACTCGATCACCCACGGCATGATCGCGTTCGCCGCCAACCCCGACCAGTGGGAGCTGTACAAGAAGGAGCGCCCGGAAACCGCCGCCGACGAGATCGTCCGCTGGGCCACACCGGTCAGCTGCTTCCAGCGCACCGCGCTGGAGGACTACGAGCTGTCCGGTGTTCAGATCAAGAAAGGCCAGCGGGTGGTGATGTTCTACCGGTCGGCCAATTTCGACGAAGAGGTCTTTGACGACCCGTACGCGTTCAACATCATGCGCAACCCCAACCCGCACGTCGGCTTCGGAGGCACCGGGGCGCACTACTGCATCGGCGCTAACCTGGCCAAGATGACGATCGACCTGATCTTCAACGCGGTCGCCGACCACATGCCTGACCTGACGTCGCTCTCCGAGCCGGTACGTCTGCGTTCCGGTTGGCTCAACGGAATCAAGCACTGGCAGGTGGATTACACCGGCAAGTGTCCGGTCGCGGATTAGTGTCTGCTTTTCGCGCAAGCGGCTCATCGGCGATGGATTTCACGCTCGACCCCGCACAGCAGGCCGTCTCGGACGTCGTCACCTCAGTGCTCGACCGCGAGAACAGCTGGGAGGCATTGGTTGCCGGCGGCGTAACGGCGTTGCCGGTGCCCGAACGCCTCGGTGGCGACGGCGTCGGCCTGCCTGAGGTGGCAACCGCGCTGATCGAAATCGGCCGGCACGGCACCGTCAGCCCGGCGTTGGCCACGCTGGGCTTGGGCGTAGTTCCACTTCTCGAGTTGGCCAGCGAGGCCCAGCAGGACAGGTATCTGGCGGGCGTCGCCAAAGGCGCGGTGCTGTCCGCCGCCCTGAACGAACCGGGCACAGCGCTGCCCGACCGGCCGACGACGACCTTCAGTAACAATCGGCTGAGCGGCACCAAGATCGGCGTCGGCTATGCGGCGCAAGCGGATTGGCTGGTGGTGAGCACTGACAACGCGGTGGTCGTCGTGTCACCGAAGGCCTCGGGCGTGACGGTGACCAAGAACCCGACCTCCGCCGACTCCGATGAGTACGTGGTCACGTTCTGCGACGTCGCCGTCGACGACGTTCTCGAGGGTGCGACGCCGCACCGAGCGAACCAGTTGGCGCTGGCGATGACCGGCGCGTACGCGGCCGGTCTGGTGGCCGGTGCACTGCGGCTAACCGCGGACTACGTGGCGAACCGTCATCAGTTCGGCAAGCCGCTGTCAACCTTCCAGACCGTTGCCGCACAGCTTGCCGAGGTCTACATTGCCTCGCGGACAATCACTTTGGCGTCGACGTCGGTGGTCTGGCGGTTAGCCGAAGGCCGCGACGCCGATGACGATCTTGACGTGCTCGGCTACTGGCTGACGTCGCAGGCACCGCCGGCGATGCAGATCTGCCATCACCTGCATGGCGGCATGGGTATGGACATCACTTACCCCATGGCGCGGTACTACTCGACGATCAAGGACCTGACCCGGCTGCTCGGCGGGCCATCGTATCGTCTCGATCTGGTGGGAGCGCAATGTTCATCGACTTGACGCCGGAGCAGCGGCAGCTACAAGCCGAACTGCGGCAATACTTTTCGAATCTGATCTCGCCCGAAGAGGCGAAGGAAATGGAAGTCGACCGGCACGGAAAGGCCTACCGGGCGGTGATCCGGCGGATGGGTCAGGACGGCAAGCTCGGCGTCGGATGGCCGAAGGAGTTCGGCGGCCTCGGCTTCGGTCCGATCGAACAGCAGATTTTCGTCAACGAGGCACACCGGGCGGATGTGCCGTTGCCCGCGGTGACCCTGCAGACGGTCGGACCCACCCTTCAGCTGTACGGCAACGACGCTCAGAAGAGGAAGTTCCTGCCCGCAATCCTCGCCGGTGAAGTGCACTTTGCAATCGGCTACACCGAGCCGGAGGCTGGCACCGACCTCGCATCGTTGCGCACCACCGCCGTCCGCCACGGCAACGAGGCCACCGGGTATTACACGGTCAATGGCCAGAAGACCTTCACCACGGGAGCCCACGACGCCGACTACATCTGGCTGGCGTGCCGTACCGACCCGGATGCCGTGAAGCACAAAGGGATTTCAATACTCATCGTGGACACGAAGGATCCCGGTTATTCCTGGACTCCCATCATCCTCAGCGACGGTGCCCACCACACGAACGCGACGTACTACAACGATGTCCGGGTGCCGGTGGACATGTTGGTCGGCGAAGAGAACGGCGGCTGGCGACTGATCACGACCCAGCTGAACAACGAACGGGTCATGCTCGGTCCGGCCGGTCGGTTCGCCGTCATCTACGATCGCGTGCACGGCTGGGCGTCCAAACCGGGTGGTGACGGTGTCACGCCGATCGACCACGACGACGTGAAGCGGGCGCTCGGCGAGATCCATTCGATCTGGCGGATCAACGAGCTGCTCAACTGGCAAGTGGCCGCGGCAGGTGAGGACATCAACGTCGCCGATGCCGCGGCGACGAAAGTTTTTGGCACCGAACGCGTTCAATATGTCGGGCGGCTCGCCGAGGAGATCGTGGGCAAGTATGGCAACCCCGCGGAGCCGGATACCGCCGAGCTGCTGAAGTGGCTGGACGTGCAGACCAAGCGCAACCTGGTGATCACGTTCGGTGGCGGCGTGAACGAGGTGATGCGCGAGATGATCGCCGCGTCGGGTCTCAAGGTGCCGAGGGTTCCCAGGTGAGCGGCGATGAGCGCTTGCGCGAAGAGCAGACAATGGTAGATGAGCGCTTGCGCGAAGAGCAGACAATGGTAGATGAGCGCTTGCGCGAAGAGCAGACAATGGTAGATGAGCGCTTGCGCGAAGAGCAGACAATGGTAGAGGACATCCAGAAGGCGGCCGAGCGGGTTAAGGCCGAGGGGAAAAGCAAGCCGCGAATCGGTCGCCATCCCGTCAACCAGCCGATGATCGATCATTGGCTCGACGCGATGGGCGACAACAACCCGATCTACGTCGACGACGACACGGCCCGCGCGGCCGGCCATCCCGGCAGCGTGGCGCCTCCGGCGATGATCCAGGTGTGGACGATGTTCGGTCTCCGCGGCGTTCGCGCGCCAGACGATCCGCTGACCAAGATCCTCGAATTGTTCGACGACGCAGGGTATATCGGTGTGGTCGCGACTAACTGCGAGCAGACCTACCACCGGTATCTCCGGGCTGGAGAAGAGGTCAGCGTCGTCGCCGAGCTCACCGATGTGGTAGGTCCGAAGAAGACTGCGCTCGGTGAGGGCTTCTTCATCACGCAACGCATCACCTGGCAGGTCGGCGACGAGGATGTCGCCGAGATGATGTGGCGGATCATGAAATTCCGGCCTGCAGACTCCGATCAGCCGAGCGCTGCAGTCCCCGACGACCTCGACGCCGACGCGATGATGCGGCCCGCGTCCTCACGGGACACCAAGTTCTTCTGGGACGGCGTGAACGCACATGAGTTGCGGATCCAGAAACGCGCCGACGGTAGCCTCGTGCATCCGCCGGTGCCGGCGATTTGGCGGGCCGCGAAAGACGAAGTGGCGCCGTCCGATTATCTCGTCGCGAGCGGCAAAGGCACGGTGTTCAGCTTCGTCGTGCATCACGCCCCGAAGGTGCCCGGCCGGACGCTGCCGTTCGTGATCGCGCTCGTCGAGCTCGAAGAAGGTGTGCGGATGCTGGGCGAGCTCCGAAACGTGGAGCCGTCAGCTGTGGAGATTGGAATGCCCGTTCGCGCAACATATATCGACTTTCCGGCCAACGATGTCGGACCGGCATGGACACTGTACGCGTGGGAGCCTGACACATGAGTGCACCGACAGTGGAAGTGGGCACGAAACTCCCCGAGCTTTCTCTTTACGGCGATCCGACGTTCATCGTCTCGACGGCGATCGCCACCCGCGACTATCAGGACGTCCACCACGACCGGGACAAGGCGCAGGCCAAGGGATCCAAGGACATCTTCGTCAACATCCTCACCGACACCGGGCTGGTGCAGCGCTACATCACGGACTGGGCGGGGCCCAACGCGATCATCAAGTCAATCGGATTGCGGCTCGGCGTGCCGTGGTACGCGTACGACACCGTGACGTTCAGGGGCGAGGTGACCGCAATAGCGGCCGGCCTCATCACGGTGAAAGTCGTGGGCAGCAACAGCCTTGGCGATCACGTCATCGCCAACGCGACGCTCATGATCGGGGTTAGTTGATGCCCGGCGAGCTGCCCGGCAAGGCCGCGATCGCCGGGATCGGCGCCACCGACTTTTCGAAGAACTCCGGGCGCAGTGAGCTTCGGCTCGCGTCCGAGGCGGTGCTCGACGCCCTCGACGACGCGGGCCTGGCACCTGCCGACGTCGACGGCATGGTCACGTTCACGATGGACTCCAACACCGAGATCGCCATCGCGCGCGCGACAGGAATCGGTGAGTTGAAGTTCTTTTCGAAGATCCATCATGGCGGTGGTGCGGCATGCGCGACCATCCAGCAGGCCGCCATTGCGGTCGCGACGGGTGTCGCGGAATGCGTTGTGGCGTACCGGGCATTCAACGAACGCTCGGGGGTGCGGTTCGGACAAGTGCAGAGCCGGCTGTTCGAGAATGCAGATTCCACGGGCGTCGACAACTCGTTCTCGTATCCACACGGCCTGTCGACGCCGGCGGCGCAGGTCGCGATGATCGCCAAGCGGTACATGCACCTGTCCGGCGCCACCAGCCGCGACTTCGGTGCGGTGTCGGTGGCCGACCGCAAGCACGCCGCGAACAACCCGAAGGCGTACTTCTACCAGAAACCGATCACCATCGAGGATCATCAGAATTCGCGATGGATTGCCGAGCCGCTCCGGCTGCTGGACTGCTGTCAGGAGACTGACGGAGCCGTCGCTCTCGTCGTCACGTCCGCCGAACGGGCCAGGGACCTGAAAAACCGGCCGGCGGTCATCGAGGCGGCGTCGCAGGGGTCAAGCCCGAACCAATACTCGATGGTGAGCTATTACCGACCGGAGCTGGACGGGCTGCCGGAGATGGGTCTGGTTGGTCGCCAGCTATGGCACCAGTCGGGCCTGGCGCCCACGGGCATCCAGACGGCAATCCTGTATGACCACTTCACGCCGTTCACGCTGATCCAGTTGGAGGAGTTGGGATTCTGCGGTTGGGGCGAGGCGAAGGACTTCGTTGCCGACGGCGCGATCGAGATCGGCGGCCGCCTGCCCATCAACACGCACGGCGGCCAGCTGGGTGAGGCTTACATCCACGGCATGAACGGCATCGCCGAGGGCGTGCGCCAACTCCGGGGCACGTCTGTCAACCAGGTGCCCGATGTCGAACACGTGCTCGTGACTGCGGGGACGGGTGTGCCGACGTCGGGCCTGATCCTGGGCTGAATTCCGCCGCGCAGCGGTTAGGAATCAGTCATCTGGACGCAGCTGCCGGGAGTCCCTTATCAAATCGACGAATTGCGTAAACGTGTCGTCGAATCGAGCGGCGAGCAAGTCGGCGGTCATCGCCTGCCAATCGGTGTCGGGGCCGAAGTCCTCGACTACGAGGAGCATGATCGCCGACCACGCCGCACCCGCCAGCCGCGCCCTGCGGTCGTCGACGACACCGACCCCCATCCAGTTGGCGAGGGCCACGGTCATAGCGCGCCGCCGGTAGTCGCCGGCAGCCATCCGCAGAGCCGGCGACGACGCCACGATCCGTGCCGTCGTGATCAGCCGCTCAGCTGTGAGTCCGCCCGGGGGGGCCGACGCCGTTGCCCTGATCATGTCGAGCTGCGCGGCACGCAGCGCGTCCAGTTCGCTCAGCTCAGCCGGCTGGCGGACAAGTCGCGCCGCGATCGCGTCGACCACGTCGGCGCTTAGGGCCAGGATCACATCCTCCTTGGTGGCGAAGTAGCGGCTGAACGTGCGCGGCGACACGTCGGCGACGGCCGCGATCTGTTCGACGGTGGTCCGCTCGAAGCCCTGCCGCTTGCACAGCTCGATCCCGGCGTCGATCAGCATCGCCCGGGTGCGGTCCTTCTTGCGTCCCCGCAATCCCGCGATCGGCGCCCCCACCTCGGCCACACCCAGATTCTAGTCGCGTCGACGTGGCAGTTGTAGCTGGTCACGTTCAAGTGAGCGGCGGTACGGTTAGCGATGAAATCCCTTGTTCCCCATCCCGATCAGCGACAGTCTCGGCTCCTCGGTAGAGGCAGTGCCCGCTATCTGCGGAAGTCAGATGTGAGGCCGAGTTGGCAGTAGAGGCCGGGGCGTTCGGCGCTCGCGTCGGGCAAGAACGCGAAAATGATCCAGTCGTGGATTTGACCGTTGCGGAGTTCGAAGGTGACGTCGGCGCCCAGGGCGGGCGCAGTCATCTGTTGCAGGACAAGCACATCGGCGGCGCGCAGGTCCAACGAACCGGCGTATACGGTCGTCGGGGGAAGCCCTTCGAGCGATCCGTAGAGCGGGCTGACCACCGGATCTTTGATGTCGAGGTTCCCGGCCCACAGCCGTCCGTTGGTTCGCGACGCTGCCGGATCAAGCAGCGGGTCATCGACCAATGCGACATTTGGGTTGCTCAGGCTGGCGTCGAGCACCGGGGCGATCAGCACCACCCGACCCGGTAGCGCTTCGGCGGGATCGCAATCGGGGTCCGCATTGCATCGACGCACCAATTCCTGGGTGGCGGCCAGCGCAATCGCACCGCCGGCGGAGTCGCCCAGAACACTGACGTTCTCGGCTCCTGCGTGCTCGGGATTGGCGACCTGAGCCGCGATGAAGTCCGCCATCGTGGGCACCACCGTGGCGGCCGTTGCCCCGGTTCCGTCCTCGTGGGCCAACGGGTACAGCGGCACGATCACCATGGCGCCGGTATCGCGTGCCATGTCGGCGTAGGTCCACCAATGCAAGATGCTGGCCTGCGAGATGAACGAGCCGCCGTGGACAGCCACGACAACCTCACCCGACGGCTCGGCCGGTGTCAGCGTCCAGACTTTCCACCCGGCATATTCGTCGCTTGTCACATCGAGTCCGCATGTCAAGAAAAACGGGGGTATGCCGTCGGTGATGAACGGGATTGTCGCGCTGAACCCGTTCAATTCGATTCCAGCCAGACGCAGGACGGGGTTGATCACCCGCAGCCCGGCGACCAAAACCCGGCTGACCAGCGATGGTTCACCGGTGAATGCGGCGCCGCTCGCTCCAGCGTCGAACGCGCGGTTTTCCGTTTGGTCGACGAGTAACGGATGTCGCATGCGGCGAAGTCTAACGGGGCTTAGCTGTTCATCGATCGCGTCTCAGTGACTGCGGCGTCCTAGGTCGTCGGCGTGCCGGGTCATGCGCTCCGACAATTCAAGGAACCGGTTCTCATGCCCGCCGGCCACAGAAGAGTAGCCCAGCGTTCGTACTTCCGTTGCGAACGCTCGGACGTCACGAGCCACCTGCTTTAGCTCATCGGTGACAACCTCGTGCATTTCGAAGGGCCCCGCTTTAGGGCTTGCACTGGGTCGGGCGCGAGGCTGGTGCCCGCCGGCCGGCTCCTCTATCTCGACGAGATTGCGGGCGATCTCGGCGACCGGTCTGTTGGATTGCTGAGACATCTTCTTGAGCACTTCGAACGCCCGGACGGCATTGATGCGGAAGCGCTCCATGATGATGCCCTTGGCCTGCCCGATGACGTCGCGACCGATCAGCCCGCGGTGGAACTCCTCGTCGCGGCGCACGCTGTCCCAGACCAGGGCGGCATGCGTGGCGAAGACCACGCCGATCTCCTCGGCTTCGTCGCTGAACGCGTGTGGTTCCGATGAATAGACGCTCAGCGCTCCCATCGACGTGCGCGAGCTGAACAACTCGAAGGACAAGATCGACCGGATCGGTGTTCGCGCGACCGCATCGTGCTGATAGGCCGGCCAGCGGGTGTCGGTTGCCAGATCATCGATGCGGATGGTGTGGTGGTCCCACACCACGACCAGGCACGGACCTTCGAGGTATTGCCGCTGAATTTCGTCCAGGATGGCGGGATAACGATGGGTGGCTGCTGCCGTCGCCACGTGCCGGGGCCGCTTGGCGACGGTGACACCGGCGTATTCCGCGCCCGGTACCTCCAAAGCGGCCTGGGTCAGTTCGCTGATCACGGCGTCGGCATCGCTTCCGGGACGATTGTGCAGGTCACGAGCCAGCCTGGCGATGCATCGGTGTATGTCGCGGACGTCCGCGTTGTTCATGGTTTCCATTCCGGGAAGCGCTCTCGGGCAGTGATGTGACTGTACGCGCTGTAGAGCGTGCGCCGACACCCTACACAAATGGCTCAGGACTTTCGCTGGCGGCAACCGGGAGCTGAACGAGTGTCAAGACGTGATGCGCCGCGCTGCCCGGGGGGGCCAGCAGCGTGCATTCGGTCTGGTGGCGGTTGGCTCGTCGGCATGCGTCGGCCAGCACCGCGACGCCGGCAGACCCGAGATGGGTGACAGCGGTCAGGTCGATGGTGACCGGCGCCGTGCCGGCACCGGTTTCGGTGGTGAGTTGCCCGGCCAGCATGGGCGCGGCGAGCGAGTCGACGTCACCGGCAACCACCACGCATCCGCTGTCATCGACGTTGACGGTGAACCCGCACTCGGTCGCGGGCTGGGCCGGGGAGTGGATGGCGTGGATGATACGTGGATCCGTCACGAACCGGGCGGTACGCGACAGCCGGTGCGTGAGGGTGGCGGTGGTCCCCGCCGAGTCGTGAGTGACTCGGGTATCCGTCACGAAGGCATCGGCCATCGCCAGTCCCCGTCCACGGTTGGACGGGCCACCTGGGCGGTCCTGCCACTGCCCATGGTCGGTAACCGATACGCGCACGTTTCCGTCGTCGCCCAGTTCCGCCCGCACGACGATGCCGGCGTCAACCGCTGTGGGATACGCATGTTCGGCCGCGTTCTCGACGTATTCCGACGCCGCATAAACGACGGCGGAGTTGTCGGCCGGATCGGCTCCGATGTGCCGGAGCCATTCCCGCATGCCGGCTCGCACCGTGCGCGCGGCGCGCGCGTCGGCGTCAACAACCAGGTGCAGCGGCGCCGGCGGCGTCCGGCGTTGCGCGGCGAGCAATGTGACGTCGT
The DNA here is from genome assembly GCA_963801365.1 of uncultured Actinomycetota bacterium. GTDB lineage: Bacteria > Actinomycetota > Actinomycetes > Mycobacteriales > Mycobacteriaceae > Mycobacterium. The sequence goes on from CAWDEZ010000006.1 coordinate 662,082, forward strand.
CGCTGTAACCCGTGGTGCGAAGCAGCAGTTCGAGCGTTTGGCTGCACAGCCTGTCAATCGGCCGCAGCGTGGGTTCTGTGATCGGGAACCCGGCACCACCGAGGACACTGGCCGCCACGTCGGCGAACTCCACCGTACTGGCCGCCAGCGGTCTGCCAGGTCGTTCGACGAGGCCGTCGGAATACTCCAGTACCGTGTCGCCGATCTCCAGCATCTCGGTGCGGACCGGAAAACCCCTACCACTGCCCAGCGGACCCGCGCCCGACGGCTCGAGATACCGGGGGCGATTGTCCGCGGAGATCACCAGCGGCGGGGGATGCCCGGCGGTGCAGTACTGGAATCTTCCGGTCTTGGCGTCGAGGATGCCGACGCACACCGTCGCCGACCTGGCCCCGGGCACCTGGTCGCTGAAACGGTCGACAGCCTGCAATGCATCGGTGATGCTCTCGCCTGCTGACAGGGGCATGCGAAGTGCCGTCCGCAGCTGGGACATGACGGCAGCCGCTTCGACTCCGTGGCCCACCACGTCGCCGACCACGAGCACGAGTCGATCACCCGGCAAGGCGATCGCGTCGAACCAGTCGCCGCCCGCGGCGGTGTCCTCGGTGGCGACGAGGTATTCGGCAGCGATGTCGGCGCCGGGGACGACGGGGACCGACGGCGCCAACAGTGCCTGCTGCATCAGCGTCGCCGAGTCCCGGACTACCAGGTACCGGTCCGACATCTCCTGCGCACGCTGCTCGGCGGCCAGGCGCTTTCGCACCCGGGCGGTGATATCAGTGACGATAAGCTGAATGCCCTCAACGCTGCCGTCAAATCGGCGACGGGGCGTGATCGCGATGTCCAGGAACAGCTCCTGCGGTGTGCCCGAGCCGTCCAGGTCGGCGAATGCGCGCCACTCGGTAAGGTACTCCGGGACACCGGTAGCGTAGACGCCGTCGAATCTCTCAAAGAGATACTGCCCGTCGACTTCCGGCCAGACTCCGCGCAGCGCCTGACCCATCCCGTCGAACTTCGTGGCGAATGCGCGGTAGGCGGCATTCGCGGCGACATACCGATGCTGCGGCCCTTCGAACGCAACGATCATCGCCGGTACGCTTTCGAACACCCGCCGCACGTCATTGGTGGTGCCGACTAGCCTGTCCCAGTCCATGCCCATTCCCTAAAGGCGTTACCTTCGCGCGGAAGTGATGTCGTGATCAGGATGAGGTACTCGTCCCCGATCCGCTACCAAATGCACGCCCGGCAACAACCGTACCGCCCGTCTCACCAGGTGGGTGACCCGCACGGTCGTCACCGCACTCGCCGAGCCGGCGAGGTATGGGCACGATGACCTGGTCGCGGAGGTGCGCAGCAGCCACTTGCTGTCGCAGTAGGCTTCGCCGGTTCGCGGCGGCGCGGTCGATGTGCAGCAGCCCGGTCGTGTCCAGGTCGTAGCGTGGTAGCTCGGCAGCTCCGCGTGCGCCGTTTGCCGGTTGAAGAAGGCGGGTATAGAGCCGACTGGAGAACCTCTCGCAATATCTTGAAGGAGTCGACCATGATCGTCGCCGGTGTCATTCTCCTACTTGTCGGGTATTTGCTGCCGCTGGTCCTTCCCGTGCCGCTTGTGCTGGTGACCCTGGCTATCTGGATTGGCTGGATCTTGCTGATCGTCGGGGTCGTCCTCTGGCTGCTCGGTTCCGTTAGCCACCGGCCGGTCGGCGGCAGACGCCACTACTGGTGAATAGCAGGGCCCGGCAGCTCGCTCGCCATCTCGTCGCGCTTCATGCCGTCCTTGATTGGTGAAACGGATGCTGTGCCGTCAGCCATCACCACCACCACCGCCGAGTTCAAGTCACACCCAGACCACCCGCGCCCAATCAGCGGCAGCGTTACGCCGGCGTGGCGCACTTACGCCGGCACCAGCTCGACGCCCAAGAGCACCGGTTCGTCCTGTCGCGTCGGTGCGGTGACGGCCGCGACCAGCCGGCCGTCTTCCTCCCAGATCCGCGCCCGCAGCATCTCACCCGGATAGACGACGCCCGCGAATCGGGCACCGTAGGTGTGCACGCGGCTGACATCGCTGTCGAGACACGCGTCGACGATCGCCTTGCACGTAATGCCGTAGGTGCACAGGCCGTGCAGGATCGGCCGCGGAAAGCCTGCGGCCGCAGCGAATTCAGGATCCGAATGCAGCGGATTGCGGTCGCCACATAGCCGGTACAGCAGCGCTTGCTGCGGAAGCGTCGGCAGCGGGACCTCGTGATCGCACGGACGTTCCGGAGCAGCCGAGGAGGTGGACGGCCCTCGTTCGCCGCCGAATCCGCCCTCGCCGCGGGCGAAGATCGACCGGGTGGTGGTCCATAGCGGCGCGCCGTCGAGCGTGGTCACCGCCGATTCGGTGAGGATCACCGCGGCCTTGCCCTTGTCCCAAATGTCGACGACGCGACTGGTGCTTCGCGCACTGCCTGAGGGCGGCAGCGGCCCGGCGACGGTCACCGACTCGGCCCCGTGCAGGATCTTGGCGAGCTCGATGTCTATCCCTGGGAACGGCACAGTCGGGGGTTCGGTCAGGTGAAAGCTCTGCGCCACGTTCCCGAACGTCGGCAACACCTGAGGCGTGTTGTCCACCAGGTAGCTCAGTTCGCGTGGATTCATCGGATCGGCACCGGCACCCAGCGCCAGGTGATACAGCTGCACATCGCTGCTGGTCCAACTGAATTCGCTGGGCGGCAGCTCGGCGCCGATCGCCACGGACGGATCGATCGGCATCTCAGGCCTTTCTCGCAATGTGCAACGCCGAGAGATATCCGAACAACATCGCCGGACCGATCGTCCCGCCCGGACCCGGGTAGGTGTGCCCCATCACCGGAGCGCCGACATTTCCTGCTGCGTACAGACCGGAGATGACGCTGCCGTCGTCGCGAAGGGCGCGGCCGTGCACATCGGCGCGGATACCGCCCTTCGTGCCGAGGTCACCCGGCACCATCTTGGCCGCATAGTAAGGGGGATGGCTTATTTCGCCGAGGTTCGGATTCGGCTTGTTGGTCGGATCGCCGTAGTAGCGGTCATATGCGCTTTCGCCGCGGTGGTAGTCGTCATCGACACCGGAGCGCGCCAACCCGTTGAAGCGTTCGACCGTCGAGGTCAGCTGATCGGCTGGCAGCCCGGCCTTTTCAGCGAGTTCCTCCAACGTGTCAGCCCTTACGATGACCCCGCTGTCGAGCCACTTGTTTGGAATGCGTTGTCCGGGATTCAATCCCGCAAAAATATAGCGATCGCGGTACTGCTGGTCGAACACCAGCCACGCCGGCACGTTCTCGCCGGGACCAGGACCCTGGCCCCATTGCCCGCCGTACATGTGGTGGCAGGCTTCGACGTAGGGCATCGACTCGTTCATGAACCGCTTGCCGGCCATATTGACGATGATCGCGCCGGGGGAGTTGCGCTCCGACAGCGCGATCCACGGTGCCCCGACCAGCGGCACCGTCGGGATCCACCAGGCGTCCTCCATCAAATCCAGTGCAGCGCCGAGCTTTTCGGCGGCCAGGATGCCGTCACCGGTGTTGGCCTTGGCCCCGACGGTCCACTCGGTGGTGATCGGTGCGCGCTGGTACTTGACCCGCATCTGTTCGTTGTGCTCGAAACCACCGCAACCAAGGATCACCCCGCGTCGGGCGCGGATCAGCTGCGGCTCTGCGCTTTCCGGTCCGTTCATATCCCGCACGTACACCCCACGCACCACACCGTCCTCGACGTGCAGGTCCGTCAGCGCGGTGTTCAGCAGCACCGGCACACCGGCTTCCCGGAGCCCGATGCGCAGCGGTGCGATGAGGGCGCGCCCCATGCCGACCAGGTTCTTACCCGTCGCCTTCGCCCACATGGTCCGCGCGCCTACCTTCAGGCTGCGCAGCACGCCCCGAGGGTGGCGCTTGAGCATGTTCAAACGCACGTAATCCTGCTGCATGACAACGACGTTGAGCGGAACCTTGCCGTAGGCAGGTTCCAGGGCTGCCTCGTCCGGACCGAGCTTGCGCGCGTTGAACGGTTTCGGTTCGATCGAGCGCCCGCCGGGGCGACCGCCGGGAGCCTCGGGGTAATAGTCCGAATAGCCGGGGACCCAGCACATTTTCAGCGGTGCGTGCTTCAGCACGAACGACAACATCTCGGGGGCGCGGTCCAGGTACGCGTCGATGCGTTCCGGTTCGACGACGTCGCCGATGATGCTGCGCAGATATGTGCGCGCGGCCTCCGGTGTGTCGGTGACGCCGTCTCGCTTGAGGATCTCGTTGTTCGGGATCCACACACCGCCGCCGGATCGAGCGGTCGAACCGCCGAAGTGGGCTGCCTTCTCGATCAACACCGTCGACAACCCCTCGTGAGCCGCGGTGAGTGCGGCTACCATGCCCGCTGCACCGCTGCCTACGACGACGACGTCGTACTCCTGTCCAGTCATACTAGAACACGTTATAGAATTGGTCGGGCCGGGCGCTACCGAGCCCGCCTCATCGAACAGATTGGCGACCACGCATGCTCAGTGTTCAGACGCGCGACGAACTGGCTGCGGACCTCGCCCAGGCAGAGCGGAGTCGGGTGTCGATCGCCCCTCTGACTGACGGAAATCCCACGATAGACGTGGTTGACGCGTACGAGATCCAACTGATCAACATCCGCCAGCGCGTCGCCGAGGGTGCCCGCGTGGTCGGCCACAAGGTGGGACTGTCGAGCAAAGCCATGCAGCAGATGATGGGGGTCGACGAACCTGACTACGGGCATTTGCTTGACGAGATGGAAGTCTTCCAGGATGTCCCGGTCAAAGCCCGTCGATATTTGTACCCGCGCGTGGAGGTCGAGGTGGGATTCATCCTCGCCGAGGATCTGCCCGGCGCCGAATGCACCGAAGACGACGTGTTGGCCGCCACAGCCGCGTTTGCCCCGTCGATCGAGCTTATCGACACCCGCATCACGGACTGGAAGATCGCGCTCTGCGACACGATCGCCGACAACGCCTCGTCGGCCGGGTTCGTGTTGGGCACGCCGCGGGTGTCGCCGACGGACATCGACATCAAGGGCATCGACGCGGTGCTGACTCGCAACGGCGAGGTGGTGGCCAAGGGCCGCAGCGACGCGGTGCTGGGTAACCCGGTCACTGCGGTGGCATGGTTGGCTCGCAAGGTGGACAGTTTTGGGGTGCGGCTACACAAGGGCGACATCGTGTTGCCGGGCTCATGCACCCGAGCGATCGACGCCCGGCCGGGCGATCAGTTCGTCGCTGAGTTCGACGGACTTGGGTCCGTGCGGTTGACTTTTGATTAGAAGGAGCATGTATGGCCTCCAAAGCAAGTGTCGCGATCGTCGGCTCCGGGAACATCAGCACTGACCTGATGTACAAGCTGCTGCGCTCCGAGTGGCTCGAACCGCGCTGGATGGTCGGGATCGATCCGGACAGCGAAGGCCTCAAGCGGGCTCGTGACCTCGGGCTGGAAACCACCCATGAGGGCGTGGAGTGGCTGCTGGCCCAACCGGAGAAGCCCGATCTGCTGTTCGAAGCCACATCGGCGTACGTACACAAGGCCGCTGCGCCGAAATACGCCGAAGCAGGCATCCGCGCGATCGACCTCACGCCCGCCGCGGTTGGCCCCGCGGTGATTCCGCCCGCCAACCTGCGCGAGCACCTCGACGCGCCCAACGTCAACATGATCACCTGCGGCGGCCAGGCGACGATCCCGATCGTGTACGCAGTGTGTCGCGCGGTCGCCGAATCAGGGGAAGCCGTTCCGTATGCCGAGATCGTCGCATCGGTTGCCTCCGTGTCGGCGGGCCCGGGAACGCGCGCCAACATCGACGAGTTCACCAAGACCACCAGCCGTGGAGTCGAAACCATCGGCGGCGCGAAACGCGGCAAGGCGATCATCATCCTCAACCCGGCCGAGCCGCCAATGATCATGCGGGACACCATCTTCTGCGCAATTCCGGAGGATGCCGACACCGACGCTATCGCGCAGTCGATTCACGACGTGGTCGCCGATGTGCAAACTTACGTGCCCGGATACCGGCTGCTCAATGATCCGCAGTTCGACGAGCCGTCGCTGAACTCCGGCGGGCAGGCCCTGGTTACGACGTTCATCGAAGTCGAGGGCGCCGGCGACTTTCTGCCGCCGTACGCCGGCAACCTGGACATCATGACCGCCGCCGCAACGAAGGTCGGCGAGGAGATTGCCAAGCAAACGCTCAGCGAACCCGTCGGAGGTGGCCGATGAGCGCTTGCGCGAAGAGGAGACAGCACCGATGACCGACATTTTCTTCAATCCCATCTGGGACGTGCGCATGACGGACACGTCGCTGCGCGACGGGTCGCACCACAAGCGCCACCAGTTCACCAAAGAGGAAGTACACGGCATCGTCGCGGCGCTGGATACCGCCGGGGTTCCGGTGATCGAGGTGACCCACGGCGACGGGCTCGGCGGCTCCTCGTTCAACTACGGGTTCTCCAAAACGCCTGAGCAGGAGCTGATCAAGCTCGCCGCCGACACCGCCAAAGAAGCCAAGATCGCGTTCTTGATGCTGCCCGGTGTCGGCACGAAGGAAGACATCATCGAGGCGCAGGGCAATGGCGGCTCGATCTGCCGGATCGCCACCCACTGCACCGAGGCCGACGTGTCGATCCAGCACTTCGGGCTGGCCCGGGAGCGTGGCCTGGAAACCGTCGGTTTCCTGATGATGTCGCACACGATCCCGCCGGATGCACTGGCCAAGCAGGCCCGCATCATGGCCGACGCGGGCTGCCAGTGCGTGTATGTCGTGGACTCGGCTGGTGCCCTGGTGCTGGAGGGTGTTCGCGATCGCGTAGCGGCGCTGGTCGCCGAGCTCGGCGATGACGCGCAGGTCGGCTTCCACGGCCACGAAAACCTCGGGTTGGGCGTCGCGAACTCCGTCGAGGCAGTCCGCGCCGGCGCCAAGCAGATCGACGGCAGCTGCCGGCGCTTCGGCGCCGGGGCCGGAAACGCACCGGTCGAGGCGTTGATCGGGGTGTTCGACAAGATCGGCGTCAAGACCGGTATCGATTTCTTCGACATCGCCGACGCCGCCGAGGATGTTGTTCGCCCGGCGATGCCCGCCGAATGTCTGCTCGATCGCAATGCGCTGATCATGGGCTATTCCGGTGTGTATTCGAGCTTCCTCAAGCACGCCATCCGGCAGTCCGAGCGCTACGGCGTCCCGGCCCATCAGCTCCTCCATCGCGCTGGACAGCGCAAGCTGATCGGTGGGCAGGAGGACCAGCTCATCGACATCGCGCTGGAAATCAAGCGAGAGCAAGAGCGGGCGCCGACGAACTGACTTTGTGCTCTCGCGGTGAGTGTGCCGTTTGCGTTGGCCAGCGTCACGTGGCCCTGTCGGTAACGCGCCGGTTGCGCCCTTCGATATAGGAGCTACCTGTCCCATATCAGAGGAGCGGAACCGTGATCATTGCCAGAGGAAACGTACGGCGGGGCGTGCTGGGCCTCATCGCTGCCGGGCTGCTCGGCGGGGTGACAACGGCGATCGTAATGTTGCCCAGCGCCAAAGGCGCACCTGACCCGTGCAGCGCAGCGAACCTGGCCGAGACGATCAGCACGGTCAACCGCCAGATTTCCGTGTATCTGCAGGCGCATCCAGACACCAACACCGCGCTGGCCGACGTCGCCAAGCAGCCACTTTCCACGGCACAGTCCGCCTTTACGTCCTATTTCGAGGCTCATCCTCAAGAAGCAGGCGACCTGCGCGCCGCGCAGCAGCCGCTGGTCGATCTCAGCAATCAGTGCGGATACCAGGTGAGTCCAGGGCAGATCCTCGGCGCCCTTTCTGACCTGTAGGTCTCACGCGAGCGTCGGCGTTTCTCGTGAGCGGGTGGTGGATGCCTCCCGCTTGCGGAGAATGGCGCCAGCCGCGCGACATGCCGTAAATCGTGGCGCTCTACCTTCGCGGCTTGACGCCACCGAGTTGCGCAGTGAGCGTGTCGGCCGCGGCAATCAGGCCGCGGGCATGTCCGGTGATCTCCGCGTCGGTGAGCGCGCGGCCGATCTGCAATGACGCCACCATCGCCTGCCGTTGGTGATGGTCGTACACCGGAGCGGAGATCACGCTGATGTCGTGACGCCGCCGTGCTCCTGAGATTTCGCTGCGCAGGTACACGCGTTCGCCGATGTCGGCGACGATCTCGCCGAGCAATGCACGTAGCTCGTCGGGCAGGCTGTTGGACATACCGGCCATCAACGCGTAGAGCCGTTGGCCGCTGGGTGTCAGACGTTCGACCAGATAGCCGTCCGCGCGGCATTCGGCAATGACACGGCGCAGGCGGTGGGTGTCGGTGCGCAGCGGAATGGTCGGTTCCTTGGCCAGCCAGTCGTGGACCGCCTCGTCGTCCCAGAGCACGAACATCAGCCCGACCGGCGGCGCGAAGGGGTAGCTCTGGCCGACCTCCACGGGCACCCGCGCGCCCGGCGGCGCAACCAACTCCAGCAGCGTGATGCGGTTCTCGACCACCGCTGACAGCGCCGCCGTGGTTGCGAATCGCGTCGAGAGTCGGCGCAGTTCCTCACGGGCGGCCGGGCTGACGCGCATCGACTCCTGCGCCTTGTGGCCCAGCGTGATCAGCGCAGGCCCCAACCGGTACGTCTTGTCCCGCCCATCCCTGATCAAATAGCCCGCCTCGGTCAGCGTTGTGACGATGCCAAGACAGGTCGGCTTGCTGAGCTGCACTCGCCGCGCCAGCTCCGAAACCCCGAAGCGGCCCTGTGGGTGGCGTGCCAGGAAATCGAGGACACGCACCACCCGGCCGGCAGGCGGTGACGACCGACCGGAAGGTTCTGTCACCAGCCGCATGCTACGCGATTGGTCCATATATGGAACACAATGGGTCAGCTTGTTGACGCAATTTAGAACACGTTCTAGTCTCGACCGGCAGCAACCGGTGAACCGGAGAGAAGGCCCGCATGTATACCGACCCGCTGACCGAAGCGATCGCCGAGGCCGAGAAGCTCGTCGCGGCCGCACCCCACATCGAGACGGAAGCCGACCTGCTCGAGGGTCTGCAATATCTGGCGCAGGGCATCGCGGCGTGCACCCATGTGTCGTTTCACTTCGACCGCGACCATCCCTTCTTCCTCAGTGGCACCGGCCCGTTCACCAAGATGGGGTTGGACAATCCCGACACCCTGTACTTCGGCACGCGCGTTCAAGCTGGCCACGAGTACGTCGTCTCGGGGGTACGCGGCACCACCACCGACCTCAGTTTTCAGCTGCTGGGCGGCGAGTACACCGACGAGGGCGTGCCGGTCAGCGAGGCCGCCTTCGATGACCGCGAGCTCGACATCGCCGGCGACAGCAGCTTCGAATGGCGTTTCAGCCCAAAGAGTCCGGCACAACTCGTCGTGCGCGAGGTGTACGGCGACTGGTCGCAGCGCCGTGGCACGATCGCGATCGAGCGGGTCGACTCCGCCGGTACCGCGCCACCCCCACTGACGCGCCAGACAATCGAAAAGCGTTACGCCACAGCGGGAAAGCAGCTCGTCAACCGGATCAAGACGTGGCTGCAGTTCCCGCAGTGGTTTTATCTCAACCTCCCGGCGAACACCCTGGTGCCACCGCGACTCACCCCCGGCGGCCTGGCAACCCAGTATTCGTCAGCCGGCCACTTCGACCTGACGCGGGAGCAGGCGCTGGTCATTACCATCCCGCAGTCCGACGCGCCGTATCTTGGATTTCAGCTGGGCAGCATGTGGTACATCTCGCTCGACTACATCAACCACCAAACGTCGCTGAATGCCAGTCAGGCGCAGGTGGATCCCGATGGCAACATCAGGATCGTGGTTACCGACCGCAGTCCCGGCGTAACCAACTGGGTCGAGACGCTGGGCCACCGCAGAGGCTTTCTGCAGTTCCGGTGGCAGCGGGTGTCGCGGAAGCTCACCGAAGCTGATGGGCCCACAGTGGAATTGGTTGACTTCGATGCGGTGCCCGCGACATTGCCGTTCTATGAACACAACAAAATAACCGACGAGGACTGGCGTCGGCGGATTGCCGAGCGGCAGCACGCGATCGCCACGAGAATGCTGGGGTGAGACATGCCGACCGGCTTGCTTGACGAAAAAGTGGTGTGCATCAGCGGGGTCGGCCCTGCGCTGGGCACGACGTTGGCCAGGCGGTGCGCCGAGCAGGGTGCCGACTTGGTGCTGGCGGCACGAACCGCTGAACGACTCGACGATGTGGCAAAGCAGATCGCCGACACCGGCCGGCGCGCTGTGGCCGTGGCCACCGACATCACTGATGAGGGTCAGGTCAAGAACCTGGTCGACGCATCGCTGGCCGCCTACGGGCGGATCGACGTGCTGATCAACAATGCGTTCCGGGTACCTTCGATGAAGCCCTTGGCCAACACCACTTTTCAACATATCCGAGACGCCATCGAATTGACCGTTCTGGGCGCACTACGGCTGACTCAGGGCTTCACGCCCGCGCTCGCAGAGGCCAACGGTTCGGTGGTGAACGTGAACTCGATGGTGATCCGGCACTCTCAGGCCAAGTACGGCGCCTACAAGATGGCAAAGTCGGCGCTGCTAGCGATGTCGCAGTCCTTGGCGACGGAACTCGGCGAGCGTGGCATCCGAGTGAATTCCGTTGTGCCGGGCTATATCTGGGGCGACACCCTGAAGGGCTACTTCAACCACCAGGCTGGCAAATACGGAACCACGATGGAGCAGATCTACCAGGCGACCGCTGCGAACTCCGACCTTAAGCGGCTGCCCACCGAAGACGAAGTAGCCTCGGCGATCCTCTTTTTCGCCAGCGACCTGTCCAGCGGCATCACCGGGCAGACGCTCGACGTCAACTGCGGGGAGTACAAGGCCTGATGACCCGAAGACGAGCGCGAGTGAGGATCGCAGCGAGGAACGAGCGAGGACCGGAGCGAGCGGGAGTCGAGATATGACCGAGCGCACTGACGTCGGCACCGTCGACGACCTGCTCGAATCGGCATCGCGGCTGGTCGGTCTCGACGACTTCGGTCCGGACGACGACAACTTCCGCGAAGGTCTTGTCGTCATCCTCGACTCGTATCGGCGCGAGGCCGGACTGACACCGTTGGGCAGCAAGATCTGCCGGGTGTACCTACGCGGTGCATTAGCAGCCAGGCTTCTGGCGCAAGCAGGTTGGAAGCAGTATCCGCAGTACGCCGACGCGCCGGTGGAGCGGCCGATTTTCGTGACCGGACTGCCACGTACGGGTACCACCGCGCTGCATCGCTTGCTGGGTGCGGACCCGTCGCATCAAGGAATCCAGATGTGGCTGGCGGAATACCCGCAGCCGCGGCCGCCCCGAGACACGTGGCAGCACAACCCCGTTTTCGCGCAGTTGAACGCTCAGTTCGAGCAGCACCACGTCGAGAATCCGGAGTTCATGGGTCTGCATTTCATGAGCGCCGAGGAAGTGGAGGAATGCTGGCAGCTACTGCGGCAGTCACTGCACGCGGTCGCGTACGAGACACTCGCTCATCTCCCGACGTACGCGCAATGGCTGGCGGGAGAGGACTGGACGCCGGCATACCGGCGTTATCGCAAGAACCTGCAACTGATCGGGCTCAACGACGTGGGCAAGCGCTGGGTCTTGAAAAACCCGAGCCACTTGCACGCCCTTGACGCACTTATGGCCACCTTTCCGGATGCTCTTGTGGTGCAATGCCATCGGCCAGCCGAGACCCTCATGGCGTCAATGTGCTCGCTGGCCGAGGCCGCGACCGAGGGATGGTCGAATACCTACATCGGGGCGACAATCGGCGCGGATTCACTGGACACCTGGGCGCGCGGCCTCGAACGATTCAACGGGGTACGCGCACAGCAGGACCCGGCGCAGTTCTACGACGTCGACTACAAGGACTTCGTCGCCGATCCGATCGGCACCGTCGAGGGAATCTATAAGTACTTCGGCCTGCCACTGACGGAAACGGCGCTGCAAGCGATGCACGAGATACACGCCGAGAGCAAGAGGGGTCCGCGCGCGCCGAAACATACGTATACGCTGGAGGATTACGGATTGACTGCCGAGCAAGTGCGGGAGCGCTTCGAGGGGCTGACCTGAGCCTCGCGCCTGAAAATCAGCCGTCGCCGGGGGAGGATGCAGTCGACACCCGCTCCAGGATGCCCTCGGCGATCGCGTGGTCAATGCTGTCGACCAGCCGGGGGCAGGACCGGCTGCGGGCCGTCTCACCGCCCGATTGCCGCACTTCGGCGAAGTAGGCACAACGCTGCGCCGCGTCCGAATTCCATTGCACCGACGTGTGTTCCGGGCCCAGCTTCTTGACCAGGACAGACACATGACAGAACCGGCAGTCGACGGGCTGCAGACCTGAAGTCAGGTAGCGCTCGCGGTCCCGCTGCGTCGCCTCATGCAGTTCGGCTGCCCGCCGTGGATCCGAGGCAGCGGCCGTCGACCTCAGGTGGTGACTGGGCCCGCGCGGGCTGGCGTGTTCGTCGTCGTGAGCGCCGTGCACGAGCAGCATAGAGCGCGCCAGAGCATCGACGTCTGGGACGCCCGGCTGCTCATCGGAGGAACTCACGCGCTGGGCTGCTCTGCCTTTTCGGCTTCCTTGCGCTGCAGGTTCTCCTCGACCTCTTTTTGCCAGAACTCGTTGGCCTTGGAGGTGTCCACCTCCATCTCGAAGCGGTCGGTCATGTCCGGTGTGACGTCGGCGACGTCGACGTAGAACTGCTGATACCACCGACGCATCTGGTAGACCGCGCCGTCCTCCTCGACCAGCAACGGATTGTCGATGCGGGTCTTGTGTTTCCAGATCTCCACGTCCTGCAGGAAGCCCTTGCTGACGCCCTCGGTGAACGCCGTCGAAAGCTTCTCGGTGGTCTCCTCGTCCATGCCCTTGGGCTTCTCGACGATCACACCCCACTGCAGCATGAACGAATCCTGGGTCACCGGGTAGTGGCAGTTGATCAGGATCGACTCGGCCTTGAAGTCGCCATAACTGTTGTGCAGCCAATTGATCATGAACGACGGTCCGAAGTAAGAGGCGTCCGAGTCCAGGTGGGTTTCGCCGTATGCGGTCCCCATATCGTTCACGTCGGGCCGGCCGACGTTGTGCAGGTACTGCGAGGCGATGTGGCCCTCGAAGACGTTCTTGAAGTACGTCGGGAGACCGAAGTGGATATAGAAGAAATGCGCCATGTCGGTGACGTTGTCGATGATGTCGCGGCAGTTGGAGCCTTCGATCAGAATCGAGTTCCACCGCCATTCCGTCCACTCACCGCTGGACCACTCGGGAATATCGGGGATGCGCACCTCGGGTTGTGGCGGGTTGCCCTCGTGGTCGTGCCAGACGAAGAGCAGCCCGGCGCGCACGTCGGTATGCCAGGCCCGGGTGCGGGCCAGTCGCGGGGTGCGCTTGGCGTACGGCGCCAGCTTGCATTTGCCGTCGCCACCCCAGCGCCAGTCGTGGAACGGGCAGGCGATCTCGTCGCCCTTGATGGTGCCCTGCGACAGGTTGCCACCCATGTGCCGGCAGTACCCGTCCAGGATTTTGATGTCGCCGTGGGAGTCGGCGAACACCACCAGCATGGTGCCGAACGCCTCGACCCCGTGCGGCTCGCCGTCCAGGTAGGTCTCCACGGGCCCCAGGCAGTGCCAGCCCCGCGCATACCTGTCGGGCAGCGTGCCGGCGTCAATCTCGCGAATGCTTGCGCTTTCGGTAGTCACGTCCGTGCCTCCAGTCGCTATCTCTAACTAGAACACGTTACAGTTTTGCAGCTCGTATACGCAATAAATGCAGGCCCGTGGTGCTGTATATGTGACCTATGGCCCTCTTCGAGTTCGAAGGTTCGTCGCCCAAGGTGCACCCGGATGCGTTCGTCGCACCGACCGCGGTGCTGATCGGCGATGTCACCGTCGAGGCCGGCGCGTCGGTGTGGTTCAACACGGTGCTGAGGGCGGACTACGCGCCGATTGTCATCCAGGAGGGGGCAAATGTGCAGGACGGGTCTGTGCTGCACGCGCCGCCCGGCATCCCGACCGACATTGGACCGGGCGCAACGGTGGCGCATATGTGCTGCATTCACGGTGTGCACGTCGGCGCCGAGGCGCTGATCGCCAACCATTGCACGGTGCTCGACGGCGCGGTCATCGGCTCTCGCAGCCTGGTCGCCGCGCATTCGCTGGTCGTCGGCGGCACGAAGATTCCCGACGAGGTTCTGGTGACCGGGGCGCCGGCCAAGATCAAGGGGCCGATCGCCGGGACCAGTGCGCAGATGTGGGTGAACGTAAATCCGGGCGAGTACCAGGCCCTGGCGCGCCGTTATCGCGACGCGCTGAGACCTGTCGCCGAGTAGTTACGGCGTACCGGAGGGGCCGCGTCGGTATAGTCGCCGCTGCCTAGACCCTGCGTGCGCTGTTGGCGGCGCGGTCGACTTCCCAGTATGCCCGCAGGGCCACCAGCTTGCCTTCGTCGTTGACCTTGTAGGTGAACACGCCTTCGGCGGTGACGTGATACCCCCCAGTGGTGATCTCGATCTTGCCGACGTTGGCTTCCTCGTTGCCGCACTGGAAGGTGTCGACGAAGCGGAACTCGAGTTGGTTGGGCGCAATCGCCTTGTCCCAGAACGCCGATATCGCATCCCGGCCGCGGTGGCCTTTGCCGTCGGGGTCGAAATGCGACGGACCGATCGGGTCCTCGACAATCGCGTCGTCGGCGAACAGCGCCAGCCACGTCTCCTTGTCATGCGCCATCGCCGCCTCGCGCGAACGGCGGCCGGCCGCATGGGCCGGCCGCTCACTCACCGGTTCTGCCATCCCGAGTGAATGTAGGTGTCGGCGAACCGCTTCATCGAATCCTGCTTGGCGGCCAGCGGGGCGTCGAAGCTCAAACCGTCAAATATCCACGGGATGACGATGTTGTCGGTGACCCCGATCTGTGCGAGCTCGCGATGCCCGTCGACACCGAACTTGTCGATGCACACGGCTTGGAACTCAAAGGGTTTGTCGTCGCGTCCGTACTCTGCCCGGTGCGTGTTCAGCGTGTCGATCGTCGCGGCCAACTGCTCACCGGTCATCATCGCGCTCGTCCACCCGTCGCTGACGCGGGCCGCCCGCTTCAGCGCGACGCCGGTGTGGCCGCCGACGTAAAACGGCACCGGCTCAGTGGGCGCCGGACTCACCTGCAGCCGGTCGAAGTCGTAGAACTTGCCGTGAAATTCCACCATGCCGCCGGCGAGCACCAGCTTGATGACCTCGATCATCTCGTCGACGCGCGCGCCGCGCTGCTTGTACGGCACCCCACACCATTCGAATTCCTCAGGGGCCCAACCGATTCCGACGCCAAAACCAAACCGGTTGTTGGTCAGGTTGGCCACCGAGCCGACCTGGCGGGCCAACAGCAGCGGATTGCGCGAGCCGAGCTTCATCACATTGGTGTAGAACCGCAGCGTCGAGGTGACCGCGCCCATCGCGGCTGCGGCGATCAGCGGATCGACCCATGGCGTGTTCTCGTTCCACATCCGCGAGCCGTCCGGCGTGTACGGATAATCCGCGGCCGCCTTCTCCATGAAGAACAACGAATCGGGCAGCGCGATCGAATCGAAGCCCACCTCTTCGGCGGTCTTCGCAAGGCCGGTCAACTCGTCGATCGGACCCATCGCGATGCTTAATGTGTATTTCATGGGGTCATGCTATAACCGGGGTCATGCTCTAACCGTCGGTTTCTCCGAGCCGACAACCCACATCGAGTAGTACTGCGATCCGCCGCCGTAGGCGTGTCCGAGTGCCTTCTTCGCGCCGGGCACTTGGTGATCACCGCCCTTGCCCATCACCTGGATCGCGGCTTCGGCGAAGCGGATCAGGCCCGAGGCGCCGATCGGGTTCGACGACAGCACACCGCCCGACGGGTTGACCGGTAGCCGGCCTCCGATCGCGGTCTCGCCGGATTCGGTGAGCTTCCACCCTTCACCTTCTGGGGCAAACCCGAGGTTCTCCAGCCACATCGGCTCGAACCACGAAAACGGCACATAGATCTCCGCAGCGTCGATTTCGTCGATCGGGCTGGTGATGCCGGCGGCCTTCCATAGCGCCGCCGCCGCGTCGCGACCGGCCTGCGGGCTCACCTGGTCGCGTCCGGCGAACGCCAGCGGCTCGGTGCGCAGCGCGGTGGCGTGGATCCACGCCACCGGGTGACCATCGTCGACGCGGCGATCCGCGATTTCTTCATTACCGATCACCACCGCGCACGCGCCGTCCGACGATGGGCAGGTTTCGTCGAACCGGATGGGGTCCCACAACATCTGCGACGACAGCACCTTCTCCAGCGTGATGTCGGGCTGGTGCAGATGAGCCAACTGGTTCTTGGCCCCATTCAGCCGGTCCTTGACCGCGACCATCGCGCCGATGTGCGCAGGCGCGCCGGACCGCCGGATGTAGGCGCGCACGTGCGGCGCGAAGTAGCCGCCGGCACCGGCACCGACCGGCTTGGTGAACGGCACCGGAATCGACAACGCCCACATGGCATTCGACTCCGACTGCTTCTCCCAGGCCATCGCGAGCACACGCCGGTACTTGCCACTTTGCACCAGGCTCGCCGCCACCACGCCGGTGGACCCGCCGACCGAGCCTGCCGTGTGCACTCGGATCAACGGCTTGCCGGTGGCGCCGACGGCGTCGGCCATGAACAGCTCGGGCATCATCACGCCCTCAAAGAAGTCGGGCGCCTTGCCGACGACCACGGCGTCGATGTCGTCGAACGTCGAACCCGAATCGACCAGCGCCTTGTCGATCGCTTCGCGGACAAGGCCGTTCATCGACACGTCCTGCCGCTTGGCGACGTACTTCGTCTGCCCGGTGCCGAGAACGGCGGCGAGTTGGCCTGCCATCAGCTATCCTTTCCTTCGAGCACCGCGACCAGATTCTGTTGCAGCGCAGGCCCGCTGGTTGCGTGGGCCAGCACCCGCTGCGCCGATCGGTTCCAGATGTGCTGTGCCGCAAAGCCGATGCGCTCCAAGCCAGCCGAGAACATCGGGTTGGCCGCCAACGTCCCGCCAGACGGGTTCACGTTCGCCGATGACGGCAACCCGATCGCCTCGGTGAGGATCAGGTGCTGATGCGTGAAAGGCGCATAGATTTCGGCGACTTCGATTGAGGCCACGTCACCGCCAGTGGCGGCCTGCGCCGAGGCTGCGGTCGACGGTGACGTGGTCAGATCGCGGGCACCTAACACCGGTGTTTCGATTCGGTGCTCGAATCCGGTGATCCAGGCCGGGTTTTCGCGCAGTTCGCGGGCGCGGTCACCGGCGGCCAGCACCACCGCGGATGCGCCGTCGGTGATCGGTGCAATGTCGTGTCGGCGTAATGGGTCGGCAAAGAAGGGGCGCGACAGCAGCTCGTCGATGCTCTTCGCGGGCCTCTCCGAGTCCACCCGCTCGGCAGCGGCGAATGAGTCGAGTGCGACCTGGGCCATCTGCTCCGCGGTCCACTTGCCGGCGTCCAGGCCCAAGCGTGCCTGCAGACCAGCGATCGACACAGAATCCGGCCACAGCGGCGCCACCGTGTACGGGTCGGTCTGCAGCGCCAGTACCCGACGCAGGTTGCCGGCGGAGGACTTGCCGAACCCGTACACCAGCGCGGTGTCGACCTCGCCCGTCAACAGCTTGATGTACGCCTCGTAAAGCGCCCAGGCCCCGTCCATCTCCAGGTGCGACTCGTTGATCGGCGGCACCGCACCTATGGAGTCGATAGCCGACAGGAACGAAAACGCCCGCCCGGCAAGGTAATCCGACGAGCCGGAGCACCAGAAGCCGATGTCGGACTTAGTGATGCCCAGCTCGTCGTACAGCTCGGCATAGCACGGCATCAGCATCTCGACGCCGTTGGTGGTGCCGTCGGTGCGGCGCACATGCGGGGCATGCGCGAAGCCGACGACTGCGATGTGGCGGTCGGTCATTGCGGTGCTATCTCCTCTTGAATGTCGGCTCTTCGTGCGAGCGGCTCATCGCGGCGCAAGCAAGTCATCGGCCATTTACAGGTGGTGCTTGTAGGTGTCGTAGTCGGCGTCCGGTTCGCCGGTTGGCCGGAAGTGGTCGATGTTGTCGATGCCCCAGCCCCATTCCTCGCGGGGCTTCCACACCGCCTCGACCCGCATGCCCATCCGCACCTCCGCGGCGTCGACCTCGGTGACCAGGTGCAGGAACGGAATGTCGGCGCCGTCGAGCAGCACGTAGGCGGCGACATACGGCGGCTTGATGCGCTGCCCGGCGAACGGGATGTTGATGATCGCGAACGTCGTCACGGTGCCCTTGTCGGGCAGTTCGACGAATTCGGTGGTCGGCTTGCCGGTGGCAGGGTCGGCGCCGTGCGGCGGGAAATACACCTTGCCGTCCTGGCCGGTGCGCGCGCCGATGATCTTGCCTTGCGCGAGCGCGCGCAGATATGCGCTCTCCTGGTGGGACGCACTGTGCTGGATCTCGATGCTGAGGGGGGTCACCTGAATCCTCACCGGATCCCGGTCGTCGCCCGACTTCTCTGCGACAGGTTCAGCCTCGTCGCCCAGCGCGAAGTACGCGATGTCGGTGATCGCGCCCTGCGGCTCGTCCACCCAGTGGGCGTGTACCCGGCCGCCGCTACTGATCGAGTCGGCGGAGCCGGCGTCAACCGCGTGCAACAGCGGAGTATCGGCGCCGTCGAGTTTGATCAACGCCCACGCGAACGGACGCTGCAACGGCTGGCCTTCCAACGGCTCGGCCTGCCACGTCCACGACACCACCGTCCCCACGCTCTCCACCGGTACGATCTCGTGCAGCGGCTCGTAGGTGACGGGGTCGTACTCGACCGGCGGCACGTATACACGCCCAGCTGATCCGCGAATGCCGACAATGCGACGGTCACGGAGCGCGGTGAAGAACTGACCGAGAACTGGCCCGACTGAACGGGTGTAGTCAAAGGACAGTTTCAGTGGCGCTGAAAGGGGTGGCTGAGAGGTGTCAATCGAGGCCGGACTACTTTGGCTGACAGTCACGCCATCGAGTAGAACAGGTTCTAATAAGTGGTGCAAGTAGCGGTCAGGAGGCTGCCATGAAGCTCGGACTCCAGCTGGGATATTGGGGCGCGCAGCCGCCGACGAACGCGCCTGAACTGGTTGCTGCCGCCGAGGAGGTCGGGTTTGACACGATGTTCACCGCGGAGGCGTGGGGATCGGACGCCTTCACCCCGCTCGCGTGGTGGGGTTCGGCGACCCGCCGCATGCGTCTGGGCACGTCGGTGGTGCAACTCTCGGCGCGCACACCCACCGCGTGCGCGATGGCATCGCTGACGCTTGATCACCTCTCCGGCGGACGGCACATCCTTGGTCTCGGGGTATCGGGCCCGCAGGTCGTCGAGGGCTGGTACGGGCAGAAGTTTCCGAAGCCGCTTGCTCGCACCCGTGAGTACGTCGACATCATCCGCCAGGTCTGGGCTCGCGAGGCGCCCGTCGCCAGTGACGGCCCGCACTATCCGCTTCCGCTCAGCGGCGAAGGGACCACCGGCCTCGGCAAGACCCTCAAGCCGATCACCCATCCGCTCCGCGCGGACATCCCGATCATGCTGGGCGCCGAGGGCCCGAAGAACGTCGCGTTGGCCGCCGAGATCTGCGACGGCTGGCTGCCGATTTTCTACACCCCGCGCATGGCCGACACCTACAACGAATGGTTGGACGAGGGGTTCTCGCGCCCCGGCGCTCGCCGCAGCCGTGAGGACTTCGAGATCTGTGCGACCGCCACCATCGTCATCACCGACGACCGGGCTGCGACGTTCGCCGCGATGAAGCCCTTTCTCGCCCTCTACATGGGCGGCATGGGCGCCGAGGACACCAACTTCCACGCCGATGTGTACCGCCGGATGGGTTACGCCGAGGTCGTCGAGGACGTGACCAGGCTTTTCCGCAGCCAGCGCAAGGACGAGGCCGCCAAGATCATCCCCGACGAACTCGTCGACGACGCGGCGATCGTCGGTGACATCGACTACGTGCGTAAGCAGATCGCGGTGTGGGAGGCGGCGGGCGTCACGATGATGGTGCTGACCGGCCGTAACGCCGAGCAGATCCGCGAGCTCGCCTCGCTGATCTGAGCATGCTTGTCGGCGAATTAGAACGCGTTCTACAGTGAGCGCCATGCCTTCTGTTCTTCGCCCGAGTGGCTCATCGCCGCCACCGTCGCAGCACACCATCGCCGGCACCGTGCTCACCATGCCGGTGGAGATCCGCAAAGCGACCCAGCACATGGCGATGTTCTCGGTGGACGCCGATGCCGCGCAGCAGATGATTGACTACAGCGGGCTCGAGGTCTGCCGCTTTCTACCCGGCCGTGCGGTCGTGGTTCTGATGTTAATGAACTACGTCGACGGGGATCTCGGCCAGTACTACGAATACGGCACCAACGTGATGGTCAACCTGCCGGGGTCGAATGCGTCTGGGCCGCGTGCCCTGCAGTCGGCCGGCGCGTTCATTCATCACCTTCCAGTCGACCAGGCGTTCACCTTGGAGGCGGGAACCACATCTGGGGTTATCCGAAGGTCATGGCCGACTTCACGATTCGAGAGGGTCGCCAGTTCGGATTCGACGTCACCATCGACGGCCAGGTCGCGGTGAGCATGGAATTCCTTCCGGGCGTACCGGTTCCGTTGCCGTCGCGCAGGCAGACGCAGCGCTCCTACTCGTATCGCGACGGCGTCCTCCGCGAGACCCCGTTTGAGATGTCGCTTTCCGGGATGCGCAGTCGATTGGGCGGCGTATCAGTGCGGCTGGGCGACCATCCCTATGCGAAGGAGCTTGCATCGCTGGGTTTGCCGAAACGCGCGATGATGTCCAGTTCTGTTGACAACGTGGAGATGTCGTTCGGTGACGCACATCCTGTGCGCTGAAGGGAGCTGCTTGTGATGGTGACCGCCAAACCGGACGTGGATCTGACCGACGGCGGTTTCTATGCCGGCGACTCCCGGTCCGTCTACAAGTGGATGCGAGAGAACGAGCCCGTCTTCAGGGACCGCAACGGACTGGCCGCAGCGTCGACCTATGCGGCCGTGATCGAGGCGGAGCGGAACCCAGAGCTGTTCTCCAACGCGGGCGGTATTCGTCCGGACCAGCCGCCTTTGCCGATGATGATCGACATGGATGATCCCGCACATCTGTTGCGCCGCAAGCTTGTAAACGCTGGCTTCACGCGCAAGCGGTTGAAGGACAGCGAAGCGTCTATCGGCACGCTGTGCGACATGCTCATCGACGCTATCTGTGAGCGCGGCGAATGTGATTTCGTACGGGACATCGCCGCACCGCTGCCGATGGCGGTAATCGGCGACATGCTCGGTGTGCGCCCGGACGAGCGAGAGATGTTCTTGAAGTGGTCCGACGACCTGGTGAGCGGCCTGAGCTCCAGTGTGTCCGAGACTGACATGCAGGTCACGATGGATGCTTTCGCGGCGTACAACGACTACACGCGCAGCAAGATCGAAGAGCGCCGCGCCGAGCCGACCGAGGACCTGATCAGCGTCCTGGTGCACTCGGAGGTCGACGATGAATGGCTGACAGACGACGACATCCTTCAGGAGACCCTGCTGATCCTCGTCGGCGGCGACGAGACGACGCGCCACACCATCTCCGGTGGAACCGAACAGCTGATACGCAACCGCGACCAGTGGGATCTGCTGCAAAACGATCCCGACCTTATCCCCGGTGCGATCGAGGAGATGCTGCGCTGGACGTCGCCGCTGAAGAACATGGCGCGAACGATCACCGCCGACACGGAGTTTCACGGCACCAGGCTCAAACAGGGCGAGAAGATGATCCTGCTGTTCGAGTCGGCGAACTTCGACGAAGCGGTGTTCGGCGACCCGGAGAACTTCCGAATTCAGCGAGATCCCAACAGCCACTTGGCATTCGGCTTCGGCACCCACTTTTGCCTCGGTAATCAGCTGGCTCGCATCGAGCTGCGCAACATGACACGGCGAGTGTTGCAGCGGCTACCCGACTTGGAACTCGCGTCCGATGACGTTCTGCGGTTGCGCCCGGCCAACTTTGTCAGCGGCCTGGAACAGATGCCGGTGAAGTTCACCCCGACCAAGCCGCTGTAGCGCCAACCGCTTCACCGCGAGCGTGCGGTGATTGCGACGTTCCGGCCCGGTCTTCGCAGCGGGCTCACGTTCGGCGCGCCCGCGCCTTCGCCACGCGTCGGATGATGTCGCCCTCGCAGTCCTCGACGGTCACCCGCACGTCGATCCAGCCCTGTTCGGCCACCGCCTCGGCGCGGCGGATGTCCTTGTTGACTTGCAGACGGTTCCGATGGTGCTGCCTTCGTAGTCGGCGCCGACCTTGATGTCCTCCCACCCCAGATCGATGACGGCAATCAAGACACCGAACTCGTTGTAGACCGGAATCTGGGTCTGCGGCCGCGGAAAGCCTGCGCGTATGAGCAGTAGTCGAAGCCATGTTTCCCGCGGTGACTCTGCACCGGGATCGACGAGATCGATTGCGATTCGGGCGACGCGGATGCCCCTCCGGCCAGGGTAGCGCTCGGTGAGCAGTTCAACGTCGGCGATCTTCAGATGGGTCGCGCGTGCGAGTGCGTCGATCGCGGCGACCGCCTTGCCAACGGGATACCGGCATGCGATGTCCAAGGCCGTCCGAGCGGGCGTCGTCACACGGATGCCGTTGATCAGCTCAACTTCGTCATCAGCAAAGCGATCCGACCAACTGCGGATACCGCGAGGTGGTCGCCGATTGGTCCAGAGCACTTCTGCGGGGCGGTGGGCGTCAACCCACTTCGCGCCGTGCAGCGCAGCCGCGGACTGCCCTGCTACGACCCCCTCGCGCTGTGACCACAGCCATGCCGCCTCGGCACGCGTCGCAGCGCTGACTTGGACGCCTCGGGCCAGGTAGACATCCTTGTGGATCGCGATGAACCTGCTGCGCAGCGCGTATGGTGTCACGACGCCGGACGCGACGGCCTCGCTGCCGATGAATGCCTCCCCCATAGCCGAAGTGTGCCGAGTGGCACCGACAAGTCGCCGAAAGTGCGGCCCCTGCGAAAATCTCGCCGAATATTGGCAGTGGCCGCACGTTCGGCGAGTGGCGCGCGAAGGGGGAGAGCTAACTGCTAACGGTTCTTGAACTCGGGCTTGCGCTTCTCGGCGAACGCCCGCGGGCCTTCCTTCGCATCGTCGGACAGGAACACCTGGATGCCGAGCTGCGTGTCGATCTTGAACGCGGCGTTTTCCGCCATGCCCTCGGTCTCGCGGATCGACCGCAAGATCGCTTGAACGGCCAGCGGACCGTTGTTATTGATCGTCTCGGCGATGTCCAGCGCCTTCTCCAGCGCCTGCCCGTCAGGGACGACGTAACCGATCAGGCCCATGTCCTTGGCCTCAGCGGCGCTCAAATGCCGGCCCGTCAGCAGGATGTCTGCCGCCAGCGTGTACGGAATTTGACGTGGCAGCCGAACCGCCGAGCCGCCCATCGGGTACAGGCTCCACTTGGCCTCGGATACGCCGAACTTCGCGCTTTCGCCGGCCACCCGAATGTCGGTGGCCTGCAGGATCTCGGTACCCCCGGCGATCGCCGGGCCTTCGACGGCCGCGATCAACGGCTTGGTCAGGCGGCGGCCCTTCAGCAGAGCATCGATGCGTGACGGGTCGTAACTGCCGTCCTTGAACGAGTCGCCAGGCGGCTTCGCCGTCGCCGCCTTCAGGTCCATGCCAGCGCAGAAGTAGCCGCCGGCCCCGGTCAGGATGCAGGACCGCACGTCGGGATCGTTGTCGACCCGGTCCCAGGCCTCGACCATTATCGAGAGCATCTCGGTGGAAAGCGCGTTGCGCGCCTCAGGGCGGTTCAGCGTCAGGATCAGTGTGTGTCCGCGCAGCTCAATGATGGCGTCAGGCTCGCTCACGGGGTCGCTGCCTTTCTGCATAGTCGCCACAAACTTGTCAGAAAATGTAACACGTTCTAATTTGGTGCCGTGGCCCTGAATATCGCCGACCTAGCCGAGCATGCCATCGACGCCGTACCTGAGCGTGTCGCCCTGATCTGCGGCGATGAACAGCTCACGTATGCCGAACTCGAGGAAAAGGCCAACCGCCTCGCGCACTACCTGATTGACCACGGCGTCAAGAAGGACGACAAAGTCGGCCTGTATTGTCGCAACCGAAACGAGATCGTGATCGCGATGCTCGGCATCGTGAAGGCCGGCGCGATCCTGGTGAACGTCAACTTCCGCTACGTCGAGGGCGAACTGCGCTACCTCTTCGAGAACTCCGACATGGTCGCGCTGGTACACGAACGGCAGTACTCCGACCGGGTCGCCAACGTGCTGCCCGACACCCCGGAGGTCAAAACTGTCCTCGTCATCGAAGATGGCAGTGACAACGACTACCAGCGCTACGGTGGTGTCGAGTTTTACTCAGCTCTTGAACAAGGCTCAACGGAAAGGGATTTCGGCGAACGCAGCGCCGACGACATCTACCTGCTCTACACCGGCGGCACCACCGGGTTTCCCAAGGGCGTGATGTGGCGCCATGAAGACATTTACCGGGTGCTTTTCGGTGGAACCGACTTCGCCACAGGCGAATTCGTCAAGGGCGAGTATGACCTGGCCGAGCAGGCCGTAGCGAATCCACCGATGATCCGCTACCCCATCCCACCGATGATCCACGGCGCGACCCAGTCGGCCACCTGGATGTCGCTGTTCTCCGGCCAAACCACTGTTCTCGCACCGGAATTCAACGCCGATGAGGTCTGGCGGACGATCCACGACCACAAGGTGAACCTGCTGTTCTTCACCGGTGACGCGATGGCGCGGCCACTGCTCGACGCGCTGCAGGCGATTCAAAACGAAGGCGAAGGCGCCGGCCCTCTGGACCTGTCGTCGTTGTTTCTGTTGGCCAGCACCGCCGCGTTGTTCTCGACGAGCATCAAGGAGAAGCTACTCGAATTGTTGCCCAACCGGGTGATCACCGACTCGATCGGCTCATCGGAGACGGGCTTCGGCGGCACCAGCATCGTCGCCAAGGGCGAGCACCACATGGGCGGGCCGCGCGTGACCATCGACCACCGCACCGTCGTCCTAGACGACGACGGCAACGAGGTCAAGCCGGGCTCGGGGGTCCGTGGCGTGATCGCCAAGAAGGGCAACATCCCGGTCGGCTACTACAAGGACGAGAAGAAGACGGCGGAGACGTTCAAGACCATCAACGGCGTGCGATACGCAATTCCCGGCGACTACGCGGAGGTCGAAGCAGACGGCACGGTCACGATGCTCGGCCGCGGCTCCGTGTCGATCAACAGCGGCGGCGAGAAGATCTACCCCGAAGAAGTGGAGGCCGCGCTCAAGGGTCATCACGACGTGTTCGACGCGCTTGTGGTCGGAATCCCCGACGAGCGCTACGGCCAGTGTGTCGCTGCCGTAGTACAGCCACGGGCAGGTACCCGGCCGACCCTCTCCGAGCTTGACGCGTTCGTGCGGTCCGAGATCGCGGGATACAAAGTGCCGCGGGCACTTTGGTACACGGACGAGGTGAAGCGGTCGCCGGCCGGAAAACCGGACTATCCGTGGGCCAAAGGGCAGACCGAGCTGCGCCCGGCTGACGAGGTCAGCACCAAACACGCCGGGATTAGAACTTGATGCACACCCAGTGCGACCGCTTCGGCATCGAATAGCCGATATTCGTCTTTACGCCGTCGGAGAAGGTCGCCGCCGCATCTACACGGGTAAGCCCGGAGGCGAATCAGCGGATGACGTCGCACGACCCACCAGG
Organism: uncultured Actinomycetota bacterium; assembly: GCA_963801365.1. GTDB lineage: Bacteria > Actinomycetota > Actinomycetes > Mycobacteriales > Mycobacteriaceae > Mycobacterium. The sequence goes on from CAWDEZ010000006.1 coordinate 687,855, forward strand.
GTCGCCATGTCAGTCGGGCAGCTAGCCGCTCGCCCCGTCGTACTCCAATCGGGGGACATCGAAATACTCCGGTCCATGGTCCGGTCAGCCGACAGACTTCTCCTGCCCGCTGCGGCACAGTAGGTACATCGCCGGAACACACCGGCAAGAGCACCGAAAAGCCAACGTAGGCAGGAGAATTCAAATGACCACCAACACCCACAGCACATGGATCCGTCGCCTTGCCGCTGGCGCAGTGCTAGCCGCGGCACCCGCGCTGATCGCGCTCGGCACCGCCGCCGCGAGCCAGGCTGAGTCCAGCTCGAGTTCGTTCACGCCAAGCCCGAGCCACACAACGGAGTACCCCAACGAATCCCTGTACCAGTCGTTCCATCAGCGGCATGCCGCGGAGGTGCAGTCCTGGTATCGGTGACCAGCAGGCGAGAAGCCCGGATGCCCAGGCATCCGGGCTTTTCTGTTACGGCGAGTGGTTAGCGCCTGATCTCCCACACCGGGTCGTCGCAGTCAACGGCCTGGGCGGATAGTTGGCGCTTGAGTACCTTGAACGTCTGTGTGCGCGGCAGGTCGGCGCCAATCCGCACGAACGACGGCCACTGCTTGGCGCCGAGGTCGGGCTGTGAGGCAAGGAATCGGCGGAACGCCTCGGCATCGAATGTCGCGTCGTCCGTGAGCACCAGTGCCGCCATCACCTGGTCGCCGACGTCGGGCGCAGGTATGCCGTACACGGCCGCCTCCACGACATCCGGGTGGCGCAGCAGCACCCGTTCGATCGGTGCGGCGCCGAGGTTTTCCCCGTCGACGCGCATCCAGTCACCCAGCCGGCCCGCGAAATACACATAACCGGCCTCGTCGCGGTAAGCCAGGTCGCCACTGTGGTACGCACCGCCCGCCATTCGCTCGGCATCGGCCTGCGGGTCGTTGTAGTAGCCCTCGAAACGGCCGGCGCCCCCCACGTTCACCAGTTCGCCGGTCACGCCGGGCGGGCACGGCTCGCCGGTGTCGACGTCCAGGATCTCTACGCCGTCAGGCAGTGGACCCAGCGAGCCGGAGGGAGTATCAGGTGTGCGGGCAATGGCTATCCCACCCTCGGTGGACCCGAACCCGTCGACCACCACGGTGCCGAAGCGGCGGGCGAACCGTTCGACGTCGCCCGGTGCACCCTCGTTTCCGTAGACCGCCTTCAGCGGATTGACTGCATCGTCGGGACGCTCGGGGATGGCGAGCACATACGACAGCGGCTTGCCGACGTAGTTCGCATATGTCGCGCCGTAGCGGCGGATGTCGGGTATGAATTGCGACGCAGAGAACTTGCGGCGCAAGACCATCGAGCCTTGACACGCCACTGCCACCGACCACCCGACCAAAACCGCGTTCGAGTGGAACAACGGCATCGAAACGTAGCAGACGTCACTCGGACCGAGCGAGAAGCGGTCGGTCATCGTCACGCCGGCGATGGCGACCTTGCCGTGGCTGCAGATCACCGCCTTGGGGTCGCCGCTCGTCCCGGATGTATAGATCAACATGAACGGATCGGACGGCTCGGCGGTCCGCGCGACCACTGGAGCATCGGCGTGCGCCTGCAATTCGGCAGCCCATTGCGTCGAATCCACGTCGATGTAGTCGGTGTCGCTCAAGCCTGCGGCCAGCGCGGAATCTGCCAGCACCACTTGACAATCCGCGTGGCGCACGTCGCGTTCCAGTGCCGCGCCCCGGCGAATTGGGTTGAGCCCCACCGGGACAATTCCGGTTAATGCCGCCGCGACCAGCACCGCGGAAAAGAACGGGGTGTTCTGCAGGAGTACTCCGACATGTGGCGGCCGCCGCGGGTCCAGCCGTTCGTGCAATGCGGCGGCCACCGCGGCGCCCCGCTGAACATGCTCGCGCCAGCTGGTGAATGAGTCCTCAAAATAGATGCCCCGGTCATCGACGTCGACGAGCGGAGTCAACAGCTCGGTGACAGTGGGGAGGTCGCCGATCACCGATCAGACGGGCGTGTCAGCCAACTCGCGGCCGATCCGCAGTAGCTGCCCGGTGGCGGATCCGACCATGAACTCAATTTGCTTGGCCGCCAGGAAATAGCGATGCACGGGATGGTCGATGTCGATCCCGACGCCACCGTGAACGTGCACCGTTGTGTGCGCGACGCGATGTCCCGCGTCGGCGGCCCAGAACGCAGCGGTGGAAACTTCGACATCGGCGGGAAGTTCCTCGGCAAGCCGCCACGCCGCTTGAGTAAGCGTGAGACGCAACCCCTTCACGTCGATGTAGCCGTCGGCCAGGCGCTGCGCGACCGCCTGGAAGCTGCCGATCGGCCTATCGAATTGTTCCCGTTCGCGAGCGTACCCGGCGGTCAGCTCCAGCGCGCGCTCGAGCACACCCAGCTGAAACGCGCTGCGGCCCAGGGCTGTCCGGGTGACTAGCCACCGGACAACATCGTCACCGCCAACGACCCGGTTGGCACCCAGCTCCACTCCCTGCAGCTCGAGGTGTCCGACACTGCCGTGGCCGGTGGTGTTCAGCGACGACACCGATGCCCCGGAGTCGGCAGCTGCGACAACGAAAACCTGGGTGCCCGAATCCGTTTCGGCCGGGGCGAGAAACGCATCAGCGACGGGGCCGTATTCGACCTGAGTGCGGGTACCGGTAAGCCGGTAGCCGCCGCCACTAGTGGTCGCCTGCACCGGGCCTTCGCCCATCTCGCCGTCGAGGGCAACTGCCAGAATCTTCTCGCCGTTGACCGCCGGCGTCGCCCAGTCCCGCTGCAATTCTTCCGGACCGAACTTAGCCAGCGCTCCTGCACCGAGCACCACGGACCCCAGGTAAGGCACGGCCGCCAATTGTCGACCCAGCGCCGCCAGCACCGCGACCTGTTCCAGCACACCGAAACCGCCACCGCCCATCGATTCCGGGGCAGCAGCGCTCAGGATGTCGGCGTCGACCAGTTTGCGCCACAGGTCCCGGTCGAACCGTTGCTCGAGTCCGTCGAGTTCACGTTGATGTTCGGAAGTGCACACCGATTCGGTGATCGTGCGTACCAGGCCGCCCAGGTCCGTCGCCGCTTCGGTCGAATTGAAGTCCATTGCCGTCCTTACCGGTTCACTCGAGGCAGTCCGAGCGCGACCATCCCGATGATGTCGCGTTGAATCTCGTTGGTGCCGCCGCCGAACGTCAAAACCAGGCACGCACGATGCATCCGCTCCACCCGCCCGCGCAGCAGCACGCCCGGCGAATCCGGGCGCAACGTCGCGGCGGTGCCCAGCACCTCCATCAGCAACCGGTATGCCTCGGTGGCAAGTTCGGTGCCGAACACCTTGGCCGCCGACGCATCGGCCGGTGACGGGGCCGCGTCGGCCGAAGACGCCAACTCCCAGTTGATGAGCTTGAGCACCTCGGCCTTCGCGTGTACCCGGGCCAGGCTCAGCTGTACCCACTCCGAGTCGATCAGCCGGTCGCCGCGAGCGTCCTTGGTGTTCTGCGCCCATTCACGAACCGCATTGAGCGCCAAGAAGATCGGCTGAGCCGATACCAGCGCGACGCGTTCGTGGTTGAGCTGGTTGGTGACCAGCTTCCAGCCGGCGTTCTCCTCGCCGACCAGATTGGTGACGGGCACCCGCACGTCCTGGTAGTACGTGGCGCTGGTGTCTACGCCGGACATCGTGCGCACCTTGGTCCAGGAGAACCCGTCGGCTGTGGTCGGCACGATCAGCATCGAGATGCCGCGGTGCTTTTTGGCTTCCGGATTGGTGCGCACCGCCAGCCAGACATAGTCGGCGTATTGGATCAGGCTGGTCCACATCTTCTGGCCGTTGATCACGTAATCGTTGCCGTCGCGCACGGCGGTGGTGCGCAGCGCGGCGAGGTCGGTGCCCGCGCCCGGCTCCGAATATCCGATCGAGAAATGTAAATCACCCGACGCGATCTTGGGCAGGTAGAACTTCTTCTGCTCGTCGGTGCCGAACGCCATGATCGTCGGCGCGACGCTGTTGATGGTCAGGAACGGCACCGGCGCCCCGGCGATGGCCGCCTCGTCGGTGAAGATCAACTGATCCATCGCGGATCGGGCCTGACCGCCGTACTCCTTCGGCCAACCCAGCGCCAGCCAACCGTCCTTCCCCATCTGGGCGACGGTGCCCCGGTAGGCGTTGCCACTGCCGTATTCGCCCTCCACAGAGCTCAGCGCTTCGACTCGCTCCGGCGTCATCAGCTTGTTGAAGTACGACCGCAGCTCGCGGCGCAACTCTTCTTGTTCGGGGCTGTAGCCGATCCGCATCGCCTCGTCCTTCGGTTTATCTGGAACCCACTGGCAGACCCAATGCCACTCCCGGTTGTAACACGTTCTAGTCTTGGGGTCCAGCGACGGTTTCGCCGAGCACCCGCCTGAGCTGGTCGTATTGTGGGTGCTGCCATGAACGAGGCCGTTCGGGTGAGTACGAGGAGGTTGTCGTGCGAGTTGAGGTGGACCACGATCGATGTGAAGGTAACGCCGTGTGCGTGGGAATCGCGCCGGACCTATTCGATCTGGACGACGAGGACTACGCGGTGGTGAAAAAGGATCCGGTGCCCCCCGGCGAGGAGGACCTCGCCGAGCAGGCGATCGCCGAATGCCCCCGCGCCGCGTTGCTTCGCAGGGACTAGAGGTATTCATAAATTGAGCGCATCCGAGGAGAATCAGGCGGACGAGTCGACCGATCTGTCGGGCCGAGTTGCGGTGGTGTCGGGCGCCGCCGCGGGCTTGGGCCGGGCCGAAGCGATCGGCCTGGCCCGTGCCGGCGCCACGGTCGTGGTCAACGACCTTGCCGCGGCGCTGGACACGTCCGACGTCTTCGAGGAGGTCAAGGCCGCCGGCAGTAAAGCCATCGCCGTGGCCGGCGATGTCGGCGAGCGGTCGACCGCCGATGAGATGACGGCGGCCGCCGAGCGCGAGGGCGGCCTCGACATCGTCGTCAACAATGCCGGCGTCACCCGTGACCGGATGCTGTTCAACATGACCGACGAGGACTGGGACCTCGTCATGAAAGTTCATCTTCGGGGGCATTTCCTGCTTACCCGCAATGCCGCCGCCTACTGGCGCGAGCGTGCCAAGGAGGCGGGCGGCCAGACGTACGGCCGGCTCATCAACACCTCATCGGAAGCCGGACTATCGGGCCCGGTGGGCCAGGCCAACTACGGCGCAGCCAAGGCCGGGATCAGCGCGCTGACGCTGTCCGCGGCCAGGGCGCTGGGCCGCTATGGCGTATGCGCGAACGCGATCTGCCCGCGGGCGCGCACCGCGATGACCGCGGACGTGTTCGGCGAGACACCCGAGCTGGGCGACGGCGACATCGATCCGCTCTCGCCCGAGCATGTGGTGGCGCTGGTGCACTTTCTCGCATCACCGGCCGCGGAGGCCGTCAACGGGCAGGTGTTCATCGTCTATGGGCCGTCGGTGACGCTCGTCGCCGCACCCACCGCGGAGCACCGGTTCAGCGCGGACGGGCCGGCTTGGGCGCCACAAGAACTCAGTGCGACGATGCAGAAGTACTTTGCCAACCGTGATCCCGACGCGACATTCGCGGCGACCCAGCTGATGGAACGCGGGGAGTGATTCCGGCGTAAATCGCACGTCTGGAGGGGCAGAAAAGGCGCCAAGGGTCCCGTCGAAGTGGCTTTGAGCTGCATAAACAAGTCAGTTCTAACTGTAATAGTGATCTTTGACACCACGAAACGTCTTCTAAGTTAATATGATCCGGCTCGCACAGCGTCACGTCCTGAAGATGGGTGGCTAGGGCACCGTAGGCGGCCAGTGGTTCTGGTCTTACCTGGTGTCTGATCCCACCTCGATGGCTGGAAAGGGGTCGGCGTGAAGAAACAGCTTGCGGTCCCAGTACGGGGCGTGGGCGGATTCTTTGAGATGTCGGGTCAGACGTTTCGGGCAATCTTCCAACGGCCGTTCCAGTTCCATGAGTTCCTCGATCAGACCTGGATGATCATTCGCGTTTCCCTGATACCGACCGTGCTCGTGGCCATTCCGTTCACGGTGTTGGTGGCCTTCACGCTCAACATCCTGCTGCGGGAGATCGGAGCGGCGGACCTGTCGGGAGCAGGCACTGCGTTCGGCACGATCACGCAGCTGGGTCCGATCGTCACCGTGCTGGTGGTCGCCGGCGCAGGCGCTACTGCGATCTGCGCCGACCTCGGCGCCCGAACCATACGTGAGGAGATCGACGCGATGCGGGTGCTCGGCATCGATCCGATACATCGTCTGGTGGTGCCGCGGATGCTCGCGTCGACGCTCGTCGCTCTGCTGCTGAACGGTTTGGTATGTGCGATCGGCCTCGCCGGTGGTTACGTGTTCTCCGTGTTGCTGCAGGGCGTCAATCCGGGCTCCTTCATCAACGGCCTCACTATTTTGGTTGGTCTGGGCGAGTTGGCACTCGCCATGGTGAAGGCGCTGTTGTTCGGTCTGTGCGCGGGCCTGGTGGCCTGCTATCGCGGGCTCACCGCCAAGGGCGGTCCGAAAGGGGTGGGCAATGCGGTCAATGAGACCGTCGTCTACTCGTTCATCTGCTTGTTCGTGATCAATGTCTTGATGACGGCGGTCGGCATCCGGGTGCTTTCCCGATGAGTTCCGACGCAGCGCTTCGAGTACGGCGCATCTTCTCCGGACTGCCGAAGGCTGTCGATGGCTTAGGCGATCAGGCACTGTTCTTCGCCGAGTCGCTCCGTTACATTCCCAACGCGCTGAGGCATTACCGAAAGGAAACCGTCCGACTCATCGCCGAGATGAGCCTGGGCGCCGGAGCTCTGCTGCTCATCGGTGGCACCGTTGGTGTGGCTGCATTCATGACTCTGGCCTCCGGTGGTGTCATCGCCGTGCAGGGCTACTCGTCCCTCGGCGACATCGGGATCGAGGCGCTCACCGGCTTCTTGTCGGCCTTCCTCAACGTCCGCATCGTGGCGCCGGTGATCGCCGGCATTGCGCTCGCGGCAACGATTGGCGCCGGCACCACCGCTCAGTTGGGCGCACAGCGAGTGTCGGAGGAGATCGACGCCTTCGAGTGCATGGCCATCCACTCGATTTCTTATCTGGTGTCGACCAGGATCGTTGCGGGACTGATCGCGATCATTCCGCTGTACTCGCTTTCGGTGCTGGCGGCGTTCTTCGCGGCGCGAGCCAGCACCGTCTACATCAGCGGCCAGTCCGGCGGCCTGTACGACCACTACTTCAATACGTTCCTCATCCCGACGGACCTGATGTGGTCGTTCGTGCAGGCGATCGCGATGGCGGTGGTGGTCATGCTGGTGCATACGTACTACGGCTACAACGCATCCGGCGGCCCGGTGGGCGTCGGCATCGCGGTGGGACAGGCGGTGCGCACGTCGCTCATCTTGGTTGTTCTGATTGTTTTGATGATTTCCCTCTCCGTATACGGCGCGACCGGTAACTTCAACCTTTCCGGATAGAAGGGCGTGGCATGGCGAACCCGGGGTCCAGGACCCGCAACGCGCGAGCAGCAGCCGCAGTGCTCGTGGTTGTCTTCGTGGTGTTGGTCGTGCTCACCTTCCTTTCCTATACGGCTGCCTTCACGCCCACCGAACCGGTAACGGTGACCTCGCCACGTGCCGGCTTGGTGATGGACAGCGACGCGAAGGTCAAATACCGCGGCATCCAGGTTGGCAGGGTCAAAGACATCGAATATGCCGCAGATCAAGCACGGTTGACGCTTGCGATCAACAGCGATCAGTTGCGCTACATCCCGTCGAACGCGGACGTGAGAATCGTCAGCAACACGATCTTCGGCGCGAAGTCGGTGGAGTTCATTTCGCCACAGAAACCGTCGGGTACCGCGCTGCAGTCGGGTGCCCACAAGCAGGCGGTGGGTGTCCAACTCGAGGTCAACACGTTGTTCCAGACGCTGACCGACCTGCTGGACAAGATCAACCCGATTGAGCTGAACGCGACGTTGTCGGCGGTCTCCGAGGGCCTGCGCGGGCACGGCGACGATTTCGGCGCAACGGCGGTCGGACTGAATGAGTTTCTGCCGAAGATCAATCCGAAGATGCCGACGCTGCACTCGGACTTGCGGCAGGCGGCCGCGGTCGGAAACATCTATGGCGACGCCGCCCCTGACATTGTCACGCTGCTGGACAACGCGCCGGCAATCAGCAACACGATCGTCGACGAACGGGACAATCTCAACGCCACTCTGCTGGCCGCAACGGGTTTGGCCGACAACGGAACTGCGACGTTGGAGCCGGTGCAAGAGGATCTGATCGCTGCGTTCCAACGGGTCCGCGCGCCGCTGAAGGTGCTGTCGGACTATTCGCCGGAGTTGGGGTGCATCTTCAAAGGTGTCAAGGAGGCCGTCGACAAGTTCGGCCCGGTCATCGGCGGTACCAGGCCCGGCCTGTTTGTGTCGTCGAGCTTCGTACCGGGCACTCCGATCTACAGATACCCCGAGAGCCTGCCGATCGTGAACGCTACCGGTGGCCCGAACTGCCGCGGCCTGCCGAACATGCCGAGCATGCAGTTCGGCGGATCGTGGTTCAAGGCGCCGTTCGTCGTCACCGACAACGCGTACATCCCTTACGAGCCGTTCACCGAGGTGCAGATCGACGCCCCGTCAACGCTGCAGTTCCTGTTCAACGGCGCCTTCGCGGAAAGGGATGACTGGTGATGCTGATGAGCGCTTGCCCTGAGAAGAGCCGGCCATGAGGTCGTCTTTCAGGGGGCTCATGATCAAGGTGGCCGGCTTCGCAGGCACGATGTTGCTGATTACCCTGGCCCTCGTGGTGGTGTTCGGCCAGTTCCGCTTCTCGCCGACCAGCAAGTATCACGCGATATTCGAAGACGCATCACGGCTCAAGAGCGGCAACGACGTCCGGATCGCCGGAATACCGGTGGGCTCCATCAAGGACATCAAACTCACGCCCGACAACAAGGTCGGCATGACATTCACCGTCGACAAGCACTACCAGATGTATACGTCGACGAGGGCGGTGATCCGCTACGAGAACCTGGTCGGCGATCGCTACTTGGAGATCACAGCCGGACCGGGTGAACTGCGAAAAATACCGCCGGGCGGCACGATTCAGCACACCGAGTCGGCACTCGACCTCGACGCGCTGCTCGGGGGCCTGCGTCCGGTGGTGAAGGGGTTGAGCGGCAACAAGGTCAACGAGATCACCAATGCGGTCATCGAGCTGCTGCAAGGCCAGGGCGGTGCGCTGGAGAATGTGCTGTCGAGCACCGGCTCGTTCAGCCAGGCACTTGCAGATCGCTATCAGGTCATCTCTGGCGTGATCCAGCATCTGAACACGGTGCTGGGTTCCGTCGACGAGAAGAGCAAGCAATTCAATGAGAGCGTCGATCAGCTCCAGAAATTGGTGACCGGGCTGGCGGAAGGGCGAGATCCGATCGCCGGTGCACTTGCGCCGCTGGCCTCTGCAGCGTCGGATCTGACCGGAGTGTTGGAGAGTTCACGCCGTCCGATTCAGGGGGTGCTCGAGAACCTGCGGCCACTTGCGACGGAATTGGACAACCGCAAGGTCGAGATCAACAGGGTCGTCGAGCCGCTTGCTGAAAACTACTTGAGGCTCAACGCGCTTGGCGCATACGGCGCGTTTTTCAACATCTTCTACTGCGCCGTGCGCCTCAAGTTCAGCGGCCCGTCGATCGGTCCGCCCGGCACGCCCGGTTCCAACCTGTCGGACAGCGACATCCTGTTCCCGTTTGGTGGAGCGCCCGACCCGTCGAAGGGCAGGTGCTCCGAGAATGGCTGAACCGCAGGAACCACAGCGACCGCAGCAACCGCTGAACAGACCTCCACCTGATCCGATTCGCATCGGGACCATCGGCATCGTGTTGGTGGTCAGCGTCGTGCTGGTGGCGTTCGGCTACACCAAGCTGCCGTTCTTTCCGCAGGGCAAGGCGTACGAGGCGTACTTCGCCGACGCGGGAGGCATCGCGACCGGCGACCATGTCAATGTGGCGGGTGTCAGGTCCGGCGTGGTGAAGAAGATCGAGCTGGCCGGGGATGTTGCAAAGGTGACGTTCACCGTGGCGCGCAAGGTCCAGGTGGGCGACCAGTCGATGGTGGCGATCAGGACTGACACCGTCCTCGGCGAGAAGTCGCTTGCGGTGACACCTGGTGGCAGGGGAGAGGTGACGACGATCCCGCTTAGCCGAACTACCTCCCCGTACACGTTGAACAACGCGCTTCAGGATATTGGCCAGACAGCCGGCGATCTGGACCAGCAGAAGTTAACGCACGCCCTCGGTGTGTTGACGGAATCGCTGCATGACGCGACACCGAAGCTGCGCGGAGCCCTCGACGGCGTAGCGGCGCTGTCGCGCAGCATCAACGATAACGACGAGGCGCTCGCGCAGCTCCTCGAACGTGCGAAATCCGTCACCAAGGTACTGGCCGACCGGGCCGGTCAGGTCAACCGGCTCGTCGTCGACGGCAACCAGCTGTTCGCCGCCCTCGACGAACGCCGCGCCGCGATCAGCACCCTGATCTCGAGCATCGAGCCGGTTTCCCAACAGATTTCAGGCTTCGTTGCCGATAACCGCAGGGAGTTCGGCCCGGCGCTGCGAAAACTCGACGCGGTGCTCGACAATTTGCTCCAACGTCGCGACCACATCAGCGAGGCGCTCAAGCGCCTGCCGCCGTATGCCACCGCGCTGGGCGAGGTGGTCGCATCGGGCCCCGGTTTCCACATCAACCTGTACGGCCTGCCGCCCCCCACAATCGAAGCACTCCTGGAGGATCTGTACTTCCGGCCAGGAATGCTGCCCGCGAGCGTAGCCGACTACTTGAGGGGTCTTATCACCGAGCGCATAATCATTAGGCCGAAGTCACCATGAGCGACCAGACGAAACCCCGCGGAAGAAAGTGGTTGCGCTACGGCGTCATCGCCGCCTTGGTGGTGGCCCTCATCGTGGGCATCTACCTGCTCTGGCCGGGCCGAACCGGTCACAAGATCGTCGCGTACTTCAATTCGACGGTCGGGTTGTATCCGAAGGATGAAGTCCGCATCGTCGGTGTTCCGATCGGCACGGTCGATTCCATCGAACCGCAACCAGAAGCGGTCAAGGTCACCATGTCGATCGAAAAAGGCGTCAAAGTGCCCGCCGACGCGCAGGCCATCGTCATTTCGCCGAACCTCGTGTCCGCGCGGTACGTCCAACTCACGCCCGCGTATAAGGACGGCCCGGTCATGGCGAACGGCGCGACCATCGGACTGGATCGCACTGCCGTGCCGGTGGAGTGGGACGAAGTCAAGACGGAGCTGACAAAGCTCAGCACATCCCTTGGGCCACAGGCAGGTTCAGTGAAGGGGCCGCTCAGCGATTTCGTCAATCAGGCCGCCGATAGCTTCGACGGCAACGGCGATTCCTTCCGCCAAGCGCTGCGCGAGCTCTCCCAGACGGCCGGCCGGTTGGGTGATTCCCGCACAGACCTGTTCGGCACCGTCAAGAACCTGCAGATCTTGACCAACGCGCTGTCGAACAGCAACGAACAGATCGTGCAGTTCAGCGGTCATCTGGCGTCGGTGTCACAGGTGCTTGCCGACAGTTCGACCAACCTCGACAGCACACTCGGCACGCTCAATCAGGCGCTGAGCGACGTCCGCGGATTCCTTTCGGACAACAACTCCGCGCTGATCAGCTCGGTCGACAAGCTTTCTCAATTCACCAAGCTCCTGTCCGACCAGTCCGATGACATCGAACAGATTCTGCATGTCACCCCGAACGGGCTGGCCAACTTCTACAACATCTACGACCCGGCTCAGGGCACCGCGACGGGTTTGTTGTCGCTGCCGAACTTCGCCAACCCGATACAGTTCATCTGCGGCGGCGCCGACGAGGGCAACCTGTACGTCCCCAACATCAAGCGGGCCGAGATCTGCCGCGAGCGGATGGGCCCGGTGCTTAAACGGATCGCGATGAACTACCCCCCGATCTTGTTCCACCCGATAAACTCCATCACCGCGTACAAGGGTCAGGTCATCTACGACACCCCGGCCACGGAAGCCAAGGCGAAGACGTATATCCCTTACCTGCAGTGGATCCCGTCCCCGGGCCGCACACCGCCGCGTGTCGGCGAGACCGGCGTCGACACACTGATGTTGCCCCCGAACGTGGCGCCCGGCCCCCCACCACCGGCGCAGCCGCAGTTCCTCCAACCGGCGGGTCCCGCTCCGGGACCAGCACCGGCGGCGCCTGCCGCCCCGGGCATGAACGCGCCGTTGCCGGCTGAGGCCGTCCCGCCGATGCAGCCCGTTGCTCCGGAACAGCCAGGGGGTGTTGGCGGATGAGTATGAGTTCAGAGTCCTTCCCAAAGGCCCTGAGTCGCAAGCTGTGCCGGGGCGGTGTCCGCACTGTAGTCCTCGGCTCTGGAATGGTACTGCTGGCCGGATGCCAGTTCGGTGGACTGAACTCGCTGAACATGCCCGGCACCGAGGGTCATGGTCGCGGCTCCTACCAGGTCACGTTGGAATTACCTGACGTGGCGACGATGCCGCAGAACTCGCCGGTGATGGTCAACGATGTCACGGTCGGCAGTGTCTCGGGAGTGCATGCCGCGCAGCGACCTGACGGCACTTTCTATGCGGGTGTTCAACTCTCGCTGAACAAGGGCGTCAAGCTGCCCGCCAATTCGGTGGCGCGAGTGGCGCAGACGTCGCTGCTGGGCTCCCAGCACATCGAGTTGGCTCCGCCGATGGGACAGCCGCCGGTGGGCGAGCTTCGCGACGGGTCCAAGATCGCGCTCGGGAACGGCAGCCGCTTCCCCACCACAGAAGAAACACTGTCAGCGCTTGGCATGGTGGTGAACAAGGGCAACCTCGGTGTGCTGGGCGAGGTCACGGACGAGGCATACGCCGCGGTCGCCGGCCGGCAGGGCCGCTTCATCGATTTGATTCCCCGGCTCGCCGAGTTCACCGCGGCGCTGAATGATCAGACCAACGACATCATCGCGACGGCCGAAGGGCTGGACCGGGTGGGGGGAACGCTGGCCGCCCATAAAGACAGCCTGAGCCGCGCTCTGGAGAACTTGCCGGGCGCGCTGCGGGTGCTCAACGACAATCGCAAGAACATCATCGATACGTTTGCGGCATTGCAGACCTTCTCCACCGTCGCGTCCCATATTCTGACCCAGACCAGGGACGACATTACGGCCGACCTCAAGTATCTCTACTCGTTCATCAAGCCCACGAACGACAACCGAGCTGACTTCGTCTCAGACCTCGACCTGTTGCCGACTTTCCCGTTCACCTCGAGGTATCTGCGGCGAGCCGTGCGCGGCGATTACCTCAACGTGTTCGTCACCTTCGACCTGACGATCCGCCGCACCGGCGAGACGATCTTCACGACCTCGTACTTCGACCCGAACATGCAGCACATCAACGAGGTCGTCAACCCGCCGGACTGGCTGCGCGGCTCGTTTGCAAACTTGAACGGCCAGGCGGTTGACCCGTTCACGATTCCGCCGGGAACTGCGTCGGGGCAGGAGGTGCCGCCAAGCTAATGCTGACTCGACTGATACGCATCCAACTGATCATCTTCTCGATCATCACCATCATCTGCGTCGGCGCGATCGCCCTGTTCTACCTTCGGTTGCCCGCAAGTCTGGGAATCGGCGTCTACAACATCACCGCCGAGTTCGCCCAAACCGGAGGGCTGTACAAGAACGCCAACGTCACGTACCGCGGCGTGACGGTCGGGAGTGTGCGATCAGTGGAGCTCACCCATGACAGCGTCGAAGCGCGCATGCGGCTCAACAGCAATTACAAGATCCCGGACAACGTCACGGCCACGGTGAAAAGCGTTTCCGCCTTGGGCGAGCAGTACGTGGATCTGGTCCCGCCCAAACAACCGTCGAAGAACGCGCTGCACAACGATGCAATTATCGACCAGAGCCGGACCTCCGTCGGTCAGGACATCGAAGGGCTGTTGAAGCAGGCCGACGCATTGGTCGGCAACATCGGCAACGCCCGGCTCCAGGACCTTCTGCGAGAAGCCTTCAAGGCGTTCCACGGTACCGGACCGGATCTGGCGAGGCTGGTCGAATCGGCGCGACTGCTCGTCGACGAGGCCAACGCCAATTGGCCTGAAACGTCGCAGCTGATCGACCAGATTGGCCCGCTGCTGGAAGCGCAGGTTCGCAGCGGCGACGACATCGGGTCGCTGACTAACGGGCTCGCCCGGTTCACCAGCCAACTGCGCCAGGCTGATCCGCAGCTGCGCGCCCTGTTGACCACCGCGCCCGGCGCAGCAGGCGAAGCCAATAACACGTTCAGCGGCATCCGGCCGTCGTTCCCGGCGCTGGCCGCCAGCTTGGCCAATCTCGGCCGCGTCGGTGTCATCTACAACAAGTCGATTGAACAAGCGCTGGTCATCTTCCCAGCACTCATGTCGGCGCTGATCACCGTCGCTGGCGGGGTTCCGACCGACGAGGGCGGCAAGCTGGACTTCAAGCTCACTCTCGGTGATCCGCCGCCGTGCAATACCGGGTTCCTGCCACCGCAGTTCATCCGTCCGCCCGCGGACCAGACCCTTCGGGACCTGCCGAAGGACATGTATTGCAAGACGCCGCAGAATGATCCGACTGCGGTGCGCGGGGCCAGGAACTATCCGTGCCAGGAGTTCCCCGGTAAGCGGGCGCCTACGATCCAGCTCTGCCGTGATCCGCGCGGCTATGTTCCGCTTGGCAGCAACCCATGGCGCGGTCCGCCGGTTCCGACCGGTACGCCGACCACCGACCCGCGGAATACCTTGCCGCCCAACAAGTTCCCGTACATTTCGCCCGAGTCGGATCCCGATCCAGGTTATCCGGTTGTGCCTGGTGCGGTGCCGCCGGGTGTGCAGCCAGGGCCAGGGCCCGCCCCACATCAACCGTGGCCGGAGATTCCGCCGCCGAACGACCCCAACGCTCCGCCTCCGCCGTTCACGGCGTGGGTTCCGCCCGCGCCGTACCCAGATGCGTGGCCGGCGCCGGCGAATCCGCAGCCGCCTCCCGGGCCACTGTCGCCTGGGCCGTATCAACCTGTGGTGCCACCGCCGGGGCCTGCGCTGGGGCCTGCGCCAGCGGTCGACCCGGGGGCGCAACCGCCGGCTGTCGTCACACCGCCAGGCATGAGTGGGGCCTCGTATAGCACCTACGACCAGCACAGCGGCACGTTCATCGATGCCAACGGCAAGGCTGCGGTCTACGCGCCCGGTGCCGACAACCTGCGTCCACAAGAGAATTGGGTAGATCTGATGGTTGATCCGAGGCAAACCTAGATGACGGCGACGGACTCACCGCCCGAACAGGCGGTGCGCCGCCGTGCGGTCCGAGCGGCCGGGCCGGCGAAAGATGGCGCGATCGCTGAAACCACCACCGTCCGCGTCGACAAGGTGGCCGAGCAAGCAACCAAGGCGCGCACGGCGGGGCCTCCCCCCCGGCGGCCCGCGCACCGGGTGCTGGTCGCCATCGCCGCGCTCTCGGTGGTCGGGGTCGCCGCGGCGGCAACCGGTGCTGCCGCCGCGGTGATGTTCTTCCAGAAGAAGGACCAAGAACGCGTGGAGGCTCGCGACCAACGGTTCGTCGATACCGCGCAGCAGACGCTGGTGAACATGTACACGTTCAAACCCGACACGGTGGATCAGAGCATCGACCAGTTTTACGGGCAGATCAGCGGAAACTTGCGGGACGAATGGGCTCGTGACAATCACATCGCGAACCTGAAAGCCCTCCTCCGGTCGACCGGCAACAGCTCTGAAGCGACGGTCAATGGCGCCGCAATGGAGACCTTCGACGACGTGAACAACGACGCGACCGTGTTGGTCTCGCTGAGGGTGACTCAAAGCGATACGAATGGCAACAACCAGCCGTCGACGCCCATGCGCTGGCGACTTGTGGTGCACCAGGACTTCGACACCGGCAACATGACCACTGTCGACATGAAGTATCCCGACGGGGGAAATTGATGCGCTGGTTCGTCACCGGTTTGGTGGGTTTGCTGGCCGCTGCCTTCGTCGCTCTTGCCGGCGCGGGCGGCTGGCTGTATTGGAATCGGGTCGAGCTTCACGCCGAGCAGCAGACACGTGACGAATTGCCTCGGCTCGCGAAGGACCAAATGCCGAAGATATTCGGCTACGACTACCAAACCGTCGAACGCAGTCTTGACGGCGCATACATGATGCTCACCCCCGATTTTCGGCAGCACTTTCAGGAGAAAGCCAACAAGGACATCATCCCGCAGGCACGCGACCGGCAGATGGTGAGTCAGGTCAATGTTGTCGGTGTCGGGGTCGTGGACGCGCATCGAAATTCGGGCTCGGTGATGGTTTTTCTCAATCAGACCTGGATCGACAAGTCGCGGCAGCCCCTCTACAACGGCAGTCGGGTCAGGGTTGACTACCAGCGCCGTGACGGTGCGTGGCTTATCAATGCAATTGAGGTGCTCTAGGATTCCGGTCGGTTCGCGAGCGCGTCCAGAAACGACCGTGCCCAGCGGTCGACGTCGTGAGCCAGCACCTGACGGCGCAGCGCCCGCATCCGTCGTCGGCCCTCCTCGGGAGCCTGGTTAATTGCGGCCTCGATGGCATCCTTGACACTTTCGAGGTCGTGCGGGTTGACAAGGTAGGCCTGCCGGAATTCGTCTGCCGCGCCGGTGAATTCGCTGAGCACCAGTGCACCGTCCAGGTCGCTGCGGCAGGCCACGTATTCCTTGGCCACCAGGTTCATGCCATCTCGAAACGGCGTGACCAACATGACGTCGCCGGCGACGTAAAAGGCGATGAGCTCGTCGCGAGGGACAGGGCGGTGGAGGTAGTGCACCACGGGATGGCCGACCTCACCGTATTCGCCATTAATGTGCCCGACTTGGCGCTCGATGCCCTCTCGAAGGGCCTTGTAGCTATCGACGCGTTCGCGGCTGGGCGTTGCCAACTGCACGAAAACGGTGTCGTCTCGCTTGGCGCGACCTTCGGCCAGGAGTTCGGAAAACGCTTTGAGCCGAACGTCGATGCCTTTCGTATAGTCCAGCCGGTCGACACCGAGGAGAATCTTGCGCGGGCTGCCCAGTTCCGCTCTAATCTCGCGCGCGCGGTGGCGGACGGTGCGTTGCCGTCCCTTGTGGTCGAATTCGGCGGAATCAATCGAGATCGGGAATGCGCCCACTCGCACCACCCGAGACTCGTATTCGACCTCGCCGAAACGGCAACGGACGCCGATGGACCCGCGCGATGTGTTGGCGCCCATGAGCCGTCTCGCCAGGATGAGGAAGTTCTGTGCGCCGCCAGCAAGGTGAAACCCCACCAGATCCGCGCCCAGCAACCCCTCGACAATCGCTGTGCGCCAAGGCAATTGCATGAACAGCTCGACGGGAGGAAAGGGTATGTGCAGAAAGAACCCGATCGTCAGATCCGGTCGCAGCTCCCGCAACATCTTTGGCACCAGCTGCAGCTGGTAGTCCTGCACCCACACGGTGGCGTTTTTCGCCGCCGCCCGTGACGTGGCTTCAGCGAAGCGCCGGTTCACGTCGACGTAGCGATCCCACCACTCGCGGTGGTAGATCGGTTTGACGATGACGTCGTGGTAGAGCGGCCAGAGCGTGGCGTTCGAAAAGCCCTCGTAGTATTCCGCGACATCGTCTTCACTCAACGACACCGGGAACAGGTGTAGCCCTTCCTCGACGATCGGTTCGTCGTCGGTGTCCGGGACACCCGGCCAGCCGATCCATGCACCGCTGTGCCGGCGCAGTAGCGGCTCGAGAGCGGTGACCAGCCCGCCGGGACTGTGCTTCCACGTGGTCGTGCCGTCGGGCAGCCGTTCCAGGTCAACGGGCAGCCGGTTGGCGACGACGACGAAGTCCGAGCCCTTTCCGCGTCTGGTGGTCGAGCTCCCCTTTCCCGCGGAAGGACTCATCTACGACTCGTTCTTCGCCGGACCAATGCCGAGCATCGACAAGAAGATCCGGCATTCGTCGGCGTCGGTCGCATAGGCCGCGACCACCCGACGTGCCTGGCGAGCGGTGCTGTCAGCCAGTGGCTCCACGTCGCCGAGGTCAGCGGGGTCAGATTTTGCGGGCATGCGACAACTCTAGGCGAAGGCGGCCGCCGGCCACACTGGCAAGCATTCTCGCTGCAGACGTTCCACCGGTCGCCTGCGGTTCGAGATGCCCCGCCGTCCTGTGCTTGGACCGGTGACGTACGCTCCGCGTGATGGCGGATTACGTGGAGCAGCTGTCCTTGAGGGACCGGACATTCCTGGTGACGGGCGGTGGCAGTGGCATCGGCAAGGGCGTGGCCGCCGCGCTGGTGAACGCGGGCGCACGAGTGATGATCGTGGGCCGCAACGCAGACAAGCTCGCCGCCGCAGTCATCGAAATCGAGGGCAATGCCGGCACGGGCGGCGGCGCGGTTCGCTACGAGCCGACCGATGTCACGAATGAGGACGAGACGGCACGCGCTGTCGAGGCGGCCACCGCGTGGAGCGGCCGACTGCACGGTGCGGTGCACTGCGCGGGCGGCTCCGAAAGCATCGGCCCGATCACGCAGATCGACTCCGAAGCGTGGCGGCGCACGGTCGACCTCAACGTCAACGGCACCATGTACGTGTTGAAGCACTCGGCGCGGGAAATGGTCCGCGGCGGCGGGGGGTCGTTCGTCGGCATCTCGTCGTGGGCCGCCACCAATACCCATCGTTGGTTCGGCGCCTATGGGCCGACGAAGTCCGCGATCGACCACATGATGAAGGTGGCCGCCGACGAGTTGGGCCCATCATGGGTGCGGGTGAACGGAATACGGCCTGGACTCATTCGGACCGAGATGGTGGAGCCGATCTTTCAGACGCCGGACGTGAAAGACGACTACCTGCTCAACACGCCGCTGCCGCGTGCCGGCGAGGTCGAAGACGTCGCAACGCTTGCCCTGTTTCTGCTCAGTGATGCGGCCAGCTTCATCACCGGGCAAGTAATCAACGTGGACGGTGGGATATCCCTCAGGCGGGGGCCGGACTTCAGCGCAATGTTCGAACCGATGTTCGGTGAGGAAGGGCTGCGGGGCGTCGTCCATTAGGCGCCGTGCGCACGAGTATGAACTCGGATCTGACGGTTGAGGTTTCGCAGGATGTCGCGGTCCTCACTCTCAACCGGCCTGAGCACCTGAATGGGTATACCGCCGAGATGGGCCGCCAGCTTTCAGACGCGTACCGGGCGTGCGACGCAGATGATTTCGTTCGGGCGATCGTGCTGACCGGCGCCGGCTCTGCGTTCTGTGTCGGCGCCGATTTCAGCGGGGACAACCCCTTCGCTTCGCCTGGCGATCAGGACTTCTCGGCTTCGCCGATCCGGCCGGCTGCGTTCGAGATCCGCAAGCCCGTGGTGGCAGCCGTGCACGGTCATGCGATCGGCATCGGCCTCACGATGGCGCTTCAGGCCGACATCCGCGTGTTCGCCGAGAACGCTCGATGCGGGGTTGTGCAGGTGCGCCGCGGAGTCGTTCCAGATTGTATGTCGCACTGGACAATTCCGCATCTGGCAGGACTGGGGGTGGCAGCCGATATCTTGCTGACCGGGCGTACCTTCCTCGGAGCTGAGGCCCCCCGGCTGGGCCTTGCGACGAGCGCTGTGCCCGCTGATTCCGTGCTGCCAACCGCCATGTCCATCGCTGCGGACATCGCTCAGAACGTGGCGCCGATGTCAGCTGCGCTGTGCAAGCGGCTGCTGTGGGACACGGTGATCAACGGTTACACGGCGGAGCAGGTGGCATCCGTGGAAACACAGCTGCACCATCGCGTGATGGGCAGCGCCGACGCCAGAGAAGGCGTGGCGGCGTTCATCGGTCGGCGAACACCACAGTGGTCATCCTCGGTGTCGACGGAGTGGACCGATCTGCCACAGCCCGACTGATCGCTGCTACTGGTCCCTCGACGCAATGCCCGTCGGCGCGCTGGCGATGGCTCGGTGGATGGCGTCGGCAAGCGCCAGCGCGGACTCTTCGGTGAGTTCGAGCGCGACTCGTGCCGATGCGCCGAGGGCAGGGTTGAGCAGGTCGATGTTCACCGTGTGCGTGTAGGGCGCGTGCACGGGATGGTCGACGTACACCGTCGCCGTACAGGCGGGAAACCAGCCGGCGGCGCCCTTGCCGCTGCCGTCGACGGCGATCTTCTCGGTCAGGTACGTGCACATGCGATCAGGCCCCCAGGTGCTTGCCGAAGAAGTCGAAGATTCGGCGCCAACCGTCCACCGCGGCCTCGACGCGGTACGCCGGACGGTCGACCGAGAAGAACGAGTGCCCGGCACCGTCATACGAGTGGAACTCGTGCTCCTTGCCCGCTCGGGTCAACTGCGCGTCCAGTGCGGCCACCGACTCGGGGGTGGGGTAGATGTCGTCGTTGCCGAACAGGCCGAGGAGCGGGCAACTGAGGTTGGGCACCATGTCGAGGATCGGCTTCATGGTCTTCGGGCATGCCCTCCGGCGGATCCTCGACAACGAACGCACCGTAACAGTCCACCGCCGCATCGATTTCCATGGAGCAGGCGACGAGCACGGTGTGCCGGCCGCCCGAGCAGTGGCCAATGACACCGATGCGTCCGTTGGCGCCATCGAGCCCGCGCAGATGCTCGATGGCGCCGGCCACATCGCCGACCAGCCGCTCGTCGGGCACACCGCCGGCGGCACGGGCCGCAGCCGCTGCGTCATCCGGCTCGGCTCCCGGTGCCTCCCGCCAGTAGAGGTTTGGGCAGATGGCGTGGTAACCGCCACCAGCCAGGCGGCGGACGAATTCCTTTGTCTCCCGGTCGTATCCGGGCATGTGGTGAATCCACACCACGCCGCCCCGTCGGCCGGGAGCCAATGGAATCGCCCGATATGCCTCGATCTCGTCGTCGCCGTGTCCGGTGATCATCACGGTTTCCGCGCGGATCGCGTCTGGGCTGATCGATGTCATCGAGACTCTCCTTCAATTTGACGCGTATTCGAGCATCGGCTCGAAGGACCTCTGACCGTCTGGCTGCACGATCGTCAGGCCGGAGCGCCTGATTTCGTAGCGGGTTCCGTCGGTCGGGTTCGTGACGTCGAATCCCCCGGAGGAGCGCACCGCGTTCGCAAGTTCGATGCCGGCGTTGTCATTGAGGCGAACGCCGCGATAGTAGTAACTTCCCGGTCCGGCACGGCAGACCACGAGCACCGACTTATCGGTGCGCGCCAGCACTGCGGGTTCATTCCCCGCATCGCAGCGTGCGCCCGGATAGTTGACGAAGCCGCTGCCGTCGGTCCCGGGCAAAGATGTCGTTAGTGCCGGGGCGGTAGTCGTCCGTTCCGTCGTCGTCAAAGGCACTGTCTGAGTTGGCTGTTCGTCGTTCCCGCTCGGGCCTTGTCCGATCAGTAGCCACAGCACGCCGACCCCGGCCGCGGTGAGCATCGCGGCGGCGGTGAGGGTCAGGGCCAACGGAAGCCGCCCAAAACCGCTGCGTGGTTTATGCGCCGCGGGTGCGACCGGCTGACCGCCATACGGGGGGTAGCCGCGGCTGCTGGACTGGGCCACGGCTGTGAGAACTGGCGGGTGGCGGCGTGCGACGCGTCGGTGGCCGCGCGGGCCAGCTCGCCAGCCGAGGTGAATCGCAACTCCGGTCGCTTGGCCATTGCGCGAGCGATGACGTCATCGAATGCTGAGCCGAGTTCTGGTCGCACCGCGCTCGGCCGCGGCGGGGGCCGCATGAGATGCGCGGCCATCATTTGGGTCATGTCGCCCGGTGGAAAGGGCGGTTGACCGGTCAGGCACTCATGAAGTACACACGCCAGGGAATAGACATCGGCTTGGGGTCCCACGGCTTCTCCGGTGAACCGCTCCGGCGCCATGTAGGCGAACGAACCAATCGCCGACCCGGCACTGGTAATCCCGGATTCGCCACCAAGGTGCGCGATCCCGAAGTCGACGAGGTAGGCGAAGTTCTTCGGTGTCAGCAGTACGTTTTCGGGTTTGACGTCACGGTGGACGAGCCCGGCGGCATGTGCTGCGTCCAGCGCGCCCGCCACCTGCGTAATGATCGACGCGGCGCGGACGGGTGGGAACGGCCCGGCACGCCTGAGTACGGCGTAAACGTTCGAGCCCTCGACGAACCGCATGTCGATGTAGAGCACGCCGTTGATCTCGCCCCAGTCATGCACCGGAATGACGTGCGGTTCTTGCAGGCACGCGGCGAGCCGGGATTCGCGTCGAAAGCGCTCCTGGAAGCCGGCGTGAGCAGCCAGCTCAGGCCGGAGCAGTTTGATCGCTACAATCCGGCCCTTGCTGGTGTCGTAGGCCTGATAGACCTCACCCATCCCGCCGGCACCGATTCGCGACCGAATCTCGTAGCGCCCGAACATCGTCCCGACGCGCGAGCGTTCAGGCTGTGAAGCCATTCACGAATCCTGCCACCGGTCGCACTCATCGGTGGCATTGTGACCGTGCCAATGCCGTGGCGTTATCGCTGACAAGCTGGTGATCGCAGGTCCTGACCGGCCGCTAATGTTGCCGAATGACCGATTACGAGGCCATCAGCCTGGAGCGATCCGGGCCGATTGCGCGCATCACGTTGAATCGACCGGATGCCGCCAACGCGATGAATGACACGATGACTCGAGAGCTGGCTGATGCGGCCAGGCGTTGCGACGACGGCGCGACCAAGGTCGTCGTGCTGACCGGGGCGGGACGGTTCTTCAGCGCGGGCGGCGACCTTCGGGGGATCGCGTCGTCCACGACCACCCGCGGGCGCTACGTCAAAAGCATCGCCGACGACTTGCACCGAGCTATTTCCACCTTCGCGCGCATGGACGCGGCCTTGATCACTGCCGTCAATAGTGTCGCCGCCGGCGCGGGTTTCAGCCTGGCCGTGACCGGCGACTTGGTCGTCGCGGCCGATACGGCGTCGTTCACGATGGCTTATACCGCAGCGGGTTTGAGTCCCGACGGCAGTTCCTCGTTTTACTTGCCGCGGATGATCGGGATTCGAAAGACGCAGGAGCTGATGTTGACCAACCGCAAGCTGTCTGCCGCCGAGGCGTTGGGGTGGGGGCTTGTCACGGAGGTGGTCGACGCCACCGAGTTGGCGGCCCACGTCGACGCGCTGGCCCACCAAGTCGGAAACGCGGCAAGAGGATCCACCTCAGCCGTCAAGAAGTTGCTTTTGATGTCGCTCAACAACGGGCTCGAGGAGCAGATGGAGTGGTAGGGCCGGCTCATCGCCGAGTGTGCCGACTCGGCCGACGGTACTGAGGGCATCGACGCTTTCCTCGAAAAGCGGCGACCCAAGTTCGCTTGAATGCCCAACCGGTCGCAAGCGCGCCGGCCGCTGGGAGCCGATTACCGAACGTAGATCCACGTCCACGTATCGAGGCGCGGATCCCAAACCGGCTTGAGGTCCCACTGCACCGCCCATGACGGAGGCGGCGGCGGGGGCGGCGCCCACGGGGGCGCCCACGGCTGTGCGTAGCTGGGCGCCGCTTGGTACCACGCCGGCACCGGCGGTGGCGGGTCGCAGAGTTTGGCCACTGGATCCCATGTGCGGCCACCGTCGCATTCCGTCGCACTGACAGCCGGCGCTGCGAGCGTCACGGCAGCCATCGGCGCCGCCGCCGTCGCAATGATGACAGCCGATCGGCGGAAGAGATTGTTCATCGCACCAGCTCCCGCAGGAACAGACCTCTGACCGTTTCAGCTTATGCCGTGACGCGTTGGTCTCCGCTCTTTTGCTGGTTTACCTCATCGAGCGGGCGGGAAAGGTCGTGGGGAGCGATGAGCTGTGAAGTAAGGGTTGCGGTTTGATTGGCTTGTCGTGGAGGCGATCCGCAGGTGCGGCCCCGGCGTTGAGCTGACAGCGTTGGCCTGGTGATCGCCGACTAACCGCTAGATCGGCGACACGCGCCCCACCCCTTCGTGTCCAGCGAATGCCGCCGCTAGTCTATGTATATGTCGGAGTGCCCGCCGACATTGGTGACGGTGGTCAAGCTGACATGGTGCTGTCTGCTGGCCGGTATCGTCGCCGCGGCGCTTATGTTTCCCTACGCGGGTGGCATCGGGATGATGTCCAACCGCGCCTCCGACGTTGTTGCCAACGGCTCTGCGCAGCTTCTCGAGGGTGACGTCCCGCAGGTGACGACGATGGTCGACACGGCCGGCAAACCGATCGCCTGGCTGTACACCCAACGGCGGTTCGCGGTGTCCAGCGAGCAGATCGCCGACACGATGAAGCTGGCCATCGTCTCCATCGAGGACAAGCGGTTCGCCGAGCACAACGGTGTCGACTGGCAGGGCACCCTGACCGGCGTGTCCGGTTATCTCTCGGGCAACCTCGATACTCGCGGCGGCTCGACGATCGAGCAGCAGTATGTGAAGAACTACCAGCTGCTGGTCACCGCGCAGACCGACGCCGAGCGGCGTGCCGCCGTGGAGACCACGCCGGCGCGCAAGCTGCGTGAGATCCGCATGGCGCTCACGCTCGACAAGACGTTCTCCAAGGCGGAGATCCTGACCCGCTACCTGAATTTGGTGTCGTTCGGCAACGGCGCCTTCGGCGTGCAGGACGCCGCGCAGACCTACTTCGGCGTCGACGCCTCCCAGTTGAACTGGCAGCAGGCGGCGCTGCTGGCCGGCACGCTGCAATCGACCACCGCACTGAATCCCTACACCAACCCAGATGGGGCGCTGCAGCGCCGAAACGTGGTTCTCGACACCATGATCGAAAACCTGCCTGAATACGCCGGCGCGTTGCGCGCAGCCAAGGCCGAGCCGCTGGGTGTGCTGCCCGCGCCGAAACAATTGGCGGGTGGGTGTATCGCCGCGGGTGATCGCGGTTTCTTCTGCGACTACGTGCTCGATTACCTCGCGCACGCGGGTATCAGCAGGCAGCAGGTGGCTCGCGGTGGTTATCTGATCCACACCACGCTGGACCCCAAGGTGCAGGCTTCCGTCAAACGAACGATCGACAACGTCGCCAGCCCGACGCTGGACGGGGTCGCCAGTGTGATGAGTGTGATCAAGCCCGGCAAGGACTCACATCATGTGATGGCGATGGCCAGTAACCGAACCTACGGGTTGAACGGGGATGCCAGCGAGACGATGCAGCCGCAACCGTTCTCACTGGTGGGCGATGGTGCCGGGTCGATCTTCAAGATCTTCACCACTGCGGCGGCGTTGGACATGGGCATGGGTATCAATACTCAGTTGGACGCGCCGGGGTTTTTTCAAGCCAAAGGTCTCGGCAGCAGCGACACACCAGGCTGCCCCAAGGAAACCTGGTGCGTAAGAAACGCGGGCAAGTATCGCGGGTCGATGAATGTCACCGATGCGTTGGCTACTTCGCCGAACACCGCATTCGCCAAGTTGATTCAACAGGTCGGCGTGCCGCGCGCTGTCGACATGGCGGTCCGACTGGGGCTGCGGTCCTATGGGATTCCGGGAACAGCGCGGACCTATGACCCGGACGGCAATGAAAGCCTGGCCGACTACATCAAAGAACGGAACATGGGCTCATTCACTTTGGGTCCGTTCCAACTCGACGCACTCGAGCTCGCCAATGTGGCGGCAACGCTGGCGTCGGGCGGCATGTGGTGCCCGCCCAGCCCGATCGACAAGGTCGTCGACCGCTACGGCAACGAGGTGTCGTTCACGCCTGAGTCATGCGAGCAGGCGGTGCCCGAAGGACTGGCCAACACGCTCGCGAACGCGCTGAGCAAGGACGACCAGGCCGGCGGGACTGCGTCTTCCTCGGCCGCCGCGGCGGGCTGGAACCTGCCGATGTCGGGCAAGACGGGCACCACCGAGTCGCATCGGTCGTCAGGATTCGTGGGCTTCACCAACAACTACGCGGCGGCCAATTACATCTTCGACGACTCCAGCACACCGTCCGGCATCTGCTCGTTTCCGCTGCGCAAGTGCTACGGCGGCGACCTGTACGGCGGCAACGAGCCGGCGCGGACATGGTTTGAGGCGATGAAGCCGATCGCCACAGATTTCGGCGAGGTGCATCTGCCGGCAACTGACCCGCGGTATGTGGACGGTGCACCGGAGGGCCGGGTGCCCAATGTGTCCGGCCTGACTGTGGACGCGGCACGTCAGCGGCTGCGGGACGCCGGATTTCAGGTCGCTGACCAGGCGACGTCAGTCAACAGCGGCGCCTCGTACGGCACCGTCGTGGGAACCGCGCCGAGCGGTCAGACGTTCCCCGGGGTGATCGTCACGATCAATGTGAGCAACGGCATCGCGCCCGCACCACCTCCGGTGGAGCGCAAACCCGACGAGGCGCCGCCGCCCCCGCCGGCTGGCGAGCCGGGTGGTCCACCGCCGGTGATGGGTTCGACGGTCGTCGAGGTTCCGGGGCTACCACCGATCACGGTGCCGGTGCTCGGACCGGAACCGCCACCCGAACCACCCCCGTAGATCCGTCCCGCGGGCTCATTCGGGGACCAGCTGATCGGTGTCGGTGAACACCAGAGTGCCGGCATCGAGTAGAACGGCCCACC
Source organism: uncultured Actinomycetota bacterium (assembly GCA_963801365.1). Lineage (GTDB taxonomy): Bacteria > Actinomycetota > Actinomycetes > Mycobacteriales > Mycobacteriaceae > Mycobacterium. Next base: position 714,334 of record CAWDEZ010000006.1, read on the forward strand.
GCCGGGCTGGGTCGGCAAAATGGCTGTCCCCGATGTCGACGGCCTCGGCCGTCATTTCGCCAAAATCCTCAACGACGACGCCTGTGCTTTCAGCGCCCGTGCCTGGGTACACGCGAACCCGTGTGTTCACCGCTACCTGCTTGCCGTGATCGTCACCTCGTTTGACCATGGCTTCTCCCGGCAGTCGCTCAAATTTTGACGCTTCCGCCAGTAAAGCACGGTCGACGGGTGGTGCAAGCGCAATAGGTTTCGAGCTGCCCCTAGGTCTGTTGAGGTCGGTTACATCACCGAAACATGAAACATGACGGAAACACTTTGGCCGCGCGGCTGAAACGTGCCGTCGACATCCTCGTCGGGACCGTCAGAAGGAGCCCGTTAAGGGAGTCGACGTGCAATCGATCGATCCCGCCGCCACCGCTTGGCTGCTGGCCAGCACCGCCTTGGTCCTGCTCATGACCCCCGGGCTGGCCATTTTCTATGGCGGCATGGTCCGGACCACCGGCGTGCTCAACATGATCATGATGAGCTTCATCTCCATTCCGCTGGTCACCCTGGCTTGGCTGATGTTCGGATACACCTTCGCGTTCTCTGAGGACGGCGCCGGTGGCTTCATCGGCAACGTCACCCATGCCGGGATGGCCGGGATCGACCCGGGCACCGCGCATGGCGCCGTTCCGGAACTGTTGTTCGCCACCTTCCAACTCGGCTTCGCAATCGTCACCGCCGCGCTGGTCAGCGGAGCCATCGCGGACCGCGCGAGGTTCGCGGCCTGGATGGTTTTCGTTCCGCTCTGGGCGATCGCGGTGTACGCGGTGATAGCCCATTGGGTCTGGGGCCCGGGCGGCTGGCTGTTCAAGCTCGGGGTCTTGGACTACGCGGGCGGACTGGTTGTCGAGATCGTGGCCGGCGCCTCCGCGCTAGCCCTGGCTCTGGTGCTCGGCCCCCGTATCGGATTCAAGAAAGATGCGATGCGCCCTCACAACTTGCCATTCGTACTTCTCGGCGTCGGTTTGCTCTGGTTCGGTTGGTTCGGATTCAACGCCGGTTCTGCGCTGGGCGCCAACGGTACGGCAGCGGCGGTCTTCCTGAACACGCTCGTCGCCGGTTGCCTAGGAATGCTGGGGTGGCTTTCGGTCGAGCGGGTCCGCGATGGCCGGCCGACGACGTTCGGAGCCGCGTCGGGTGTGGTCGCCGGCCTGGTTGCGATCACGCCGTCCTGCGGAACGGTGAACACCCTCGGCTCAGCTGTGGTCGGCCTTGCGGCGGGAATCGTCTGCTCATTTGCCGTGGGGGCGAAGTTCCGGTTCGGCTACGACGACTCGTTGGACGTGGTCGGCGTTCACTTCGTCGGCGGGCTTGTCGGTGTGCTCCTGATCGGGTTACTGGCGACCGGGGTGATGACCGGCGGTCCGCAAGGTCTGTTCTACAGTGGCGGATTCGCGCAGCTGGGCAAGCAGGCGCTCGCTGCGGTGGTGGTCGCCATGTACGCCTTTGCGGTGTCGTTCGGGCTGGCGAAGTTGATCGACCGGGTGATGGGCTTTCGGGTCAGTGCCGAGGATGAGACGACCGGTGTCGACTTCACCCAGCACGCCGAAACCGCGTACGCCGAGGGTGTGCACGGGCATCAGCCGTCGCGGCGCCCTGGGTCACTCGGCGACCTCGCGTCACGTCCTCGGCCGGAGGCTGCCGAAGAAGGCTGAGGCGCGACCGTGTGGACATGAAGTCGTCGATCAGCCTCACCACGGTGTCGGGACGTTCCACTTGCGGGTGGTGCCAGACGCCGGGAATGACGTGAAGATGGCTGTTCGGCAGCGCATTGTGCGCCGCATACGCGTGTGCGACCGGGATGACCCGATCCTGTTGACCGGAGATGATCAGGGCCGGCATGTCTGCATTGAAGTGCAGGCGATTCAACGCGCAGACCGCCTGGCCGCGGTGGTCGACGACGGCGCGCAGGGTGCGCAGAAATGCCTGCCGGTTGCCGCGGTCCGACAGCGACGCATGCGCTCGCCACGTTTCGCTGTACCGGGTCACCTCATGGTCAGACGATCGCCAGGCCCGGAGCGCGTTGCCCGCCGTGATCGCCGGCCGCGACGCGATCAGCGGCAGCACCAATTCGGCTCCGGGCAAGGACAGTATCCGCAGCAGACGGCCAACATCTCCGCCGAGCCCGCCGCTGCTGATCAGAACCAGCCGTCGGCAATAGTCCCGGTGCTGATGGGCGAACTGCATGGCCACCCCGCCGCCGAGGGAGTGACCGATAATCGTGGCCTTCGGGATGTCCAGGGCGTCCAGCAGATCACGCAGCCAGACGGCGAAGGCGCCCAATGAATAATCGCCGCGCGGCTTGTCGGATTGGCCGTGACCGAGCAGGTCTGGCGCGATGACTCGATACCTCTTCGCCAGTTTCGGAATCACCATGCGCCAGCTGCACGAACTGCCACCCAGGCCGTGGATCAGCAGCAGCACCTCGCCGGCGCCTTCATCGTGGTATGCGACGCGGTCGCCGTGCAGCGTGATCATCCGCAGCTTCATCGTCTCGGCCTTGCCTCTTTGTCATCCGCTTTGGCGGGTGGGTGTCGTCGAATAGGAGTGACGGCTTGGGCGTCCGGTGACACTTTTGAGAACGGGTCGACAGCACAGTGCGCCACGCCACCGTCGGCGTGATGACCGGAGTTCTTCATGCCCCTCCTCCCATCGGTGAAGGAACTGTGTAGTGCAGGCCTTGGAACTTTCTCAAACAAGGCCGATGGCATGCATCGGCGTCATTCCCTTGGCGAGCCGCCCGACTAGCCGACGCCCGACCACGCCGTCGCGGTCTCGCACCCAGCGGGTTCGTCGAGAGCGAAGCCAGCGTCGTGATTCGCGCTCGGAGGACGACTGTGGCTTCACTTTCGGCGCGATAAGCTGGCCGCACGTCGTCAGGGGGTAAGCCGATGAGAGTCAACAGTGCATCCCTGGCGGTGATAGGGGCGATCATGCTCATCGTCGCGGTACCGATGTTCGTGAGCGGTAACAGCCGGGGCGGTGTCTTCTTCCTGGGCCTTGCGGTTCTTTGCGGCGTTGTCTCGTTGGCCTTGCGCCGCCGGTGAGCGCCCGCCAAGACTGGGATGCGTCGAGATTCCGGCGGTGGTCACCCGGCGCACGATAACCAGCGGCATGGGTCGTACCTCATGCGTCACATGGCCGCCGTGACGGGTGCGCCGCTGTAGGCAGTTTTCTGGTGGAACCCACGCGTCGGGCTAGCTGCCGGTGAGCCAGTTTTCAACGGCCGCGATTTCGGCAAGCCGACGGTCGATTTGCCTTAATCGAGGTCCCGTTTGAATAGCTTCGGAGCATTCTCTCGTCCGTCCAGTCTCCCTGAATGCGATCAGTGGACCGCGGCGGCTCCGCCGGGCTCTGGTGCGCGGTTAGAGTCGATCGCGTGGCAGTGGTCGACGTCGACGACGACGGCGTCGTTCTCCCGTTCGCCGCCTCCATCCTGGCGCGCGACCTCGTGACGGCAGGGCTGCCGACCGCGGACGCGCTTGCGCTGGCGGGATGTGTCGGCGACGTGCTCGTATCGCACGGCCAGCCCGCCGTGTCCAGCGCCGTCCTCGCGTCCGAGACCGCTCGCCAGCTGGCCGCCCGCGGCGAGTACGGCGTGCTGCGGCGGTTGCGGGTGCGCTGGTGGATGCGGACCGAACGGGTTCCCGTGGTGATCGCCATAGGCGGGACCTCCGGCTCCGGCAAGTCGACCGTCAGCCAGGAGGTGGCGCATCGGCTGGGGATCGACGCGGTGGTGAGCACGGATGTCGTCCGGGCGATTCTCCGGGTCACCTTGCATCCGGAGATGCTGCCGGCGCTAAGCGAGTCGTCCTTCTCGGCCCAGCGGATGTTTCGCTCCAACCTGGAGGGCAACCGGCTTCTGGTCGCGTTCGAGCAGCAGGCCACCATCGTCTTCCATGCCGCGCTGGGGCTGGTCCGGCGAACGATCAAGGAGGGCCATCAGCTGGTGCTGAACGGGGTGCACATCGTGCCCGGCCTTGTCGACGTGCCGGCGGACTGGCCGTTCTTCCAGTACATGCTCACGGTGCCCGACCTCGACGACCACCGGCGCCGGTTCGAGGCGCGGTTCGCGACGAGCAACCGGCCGGCCGACTACTACCAGTCCAGGCTGGCGGCCATTCGCGAGCTCGACGACTACCTGGTGGGGTACAGCCGGCGTGCCGGCGTGCCGGTGGTCGAGTCCGTGGAGTTCGAGCAGACGGTCGCCGACCTGATCGACGTCATCGCCATGGACCTGGAGAAGGCCTTCGCGATCCCGTGAACCAGCAGCGCTGTCGCCCGCCGGCCGCGTGAACGGAACACACCGCGTCAACCCTCGACCGCGAACAGCCCCCACTGGCCCGCCACACCCTTGAGGGCGTGCTCGCCGCGAGCGGCAAAGCTGAGGCCCGACCCGGCGACCAGGTCCACGACGATGCGCGAGACGAACACCTCGCCCGCGCCGGCCGCTGCTGCCACACGCGCGGCGATGTGAACGGCGATGCCGCTGATGTCGTCGTCGCGCAGCTCGACTTCGCCCGTGTGTACGCCCGCCCGCAGCTCCAGGCCCAGGCTCCGCAGCACGTCGCGGATCGCCATCGCACACCGGATCGCGCGGGCGGGTCCGTCGAACCGCGCGAGGAATCCGTCGCCCGTCGTGTTGACCTCACGGCCGTGGAAGCGCTCGAGCTGGCGCCGGACCTGGGCGTCGTGCCTGCCGAGCAGCTCCTTCCATCGCTCGTCGCCGAGCTCGACCGCTCGCTTCGTGGAGTCGACGATGTCGGTAAACAACAGGGTGGCCAGGACGCGCTCGACCGCAGGCAGCGGCCGGACGCCGGTGAGGAACTCCTCGATCTCGTCGAGCAAGGTGTCGGCGTCGCCCGTGAAGAACAGGTGGTCGGCGCCGTCGAGCTCGACGAACTTGGCCCCGGGGATGCGGTCGGCCAGGTAGCGACCCATCTCGGGCCTCACCATCCGGTCGTCCCGCCGGTGCAGCACGAGCGTCGGCACCTGGATCGCGGGCAGCACGTCGCGAATGTCCAGCTGCGGATACAGCGCGAAGATATTGCGGACCATGCCCGGGCTCGCGGCCACACGCTGCAGCCGCGCCCACCACCGCCGCAGGTCGGTGTCGCCCCGCCGGCTCGGCGCCCATGCACCCAATCCAATGCCCTCCCCCCAGCCCTTGGCGCTCAGCTCGACCAACGCCGACAGCTGCTCCTCGGTGACGCCGAGCGGGTAGTCAGGCGCTCGGAGCAGGCGGGAGAACGTGCCGTATAGGACGAGCGCATTCACGCGGTCGGGATGGCTCGCCGTCATCAGCATCGCCATCGTGCCACCCTCCGAAATGCCCACGAGGTCGGCGCGTTCACATCCGGCCGCGTCCATGACGGCGCGCAGGTCGTCGACGGACTCTTCCAACGTCGGCGCGTGCATCGCCGGATCGGAGAGGCCAGTGCCACGCTTGTCGAAGGTAACGACGCGCCGGAAGGACGCGAGCCGCGAATAGAAGTGAACGACCGAGGGCTCCTCCCGCATGATGTCGAGGTGTGAGATGAAGCCGGGCGCGACGACTAGGTCGGGCCCGTCTCCGGTCACCGAGAACGCGATGTTCAGGCCGCCGCTGTTGGCATAGTGGATGTCCGGCGCCCTGCCGCCGTCGTTCATGGTGGAACCTTACGCCGCGCGGGCCACGCGAAGGCGCGAGTGCCACACTGTTCACCGAGCTGGTGCGGCCAGCAAGTATGCGGGAAGAAGAGCGAAGCTTCTGAGCTTTTGAGCCCCCTGTCAGGATTGAACTGACGACCGCTCGCTTACAAGGCGAGTGCTCTACCACTGAGCTAAGGAGGCTGGGGCCTCTAGCGTATCGGTCACCGATTGTCGTCGTCCGCGGAGATGACCCGCTCCGACGGGATGACCCCCGACGACGGCGACCGCGGCCGGCGCCGCGGCAACAACGGAATGCGGTCGGCGATGTGGCTGAGCGGGTCCACCGCCGAGAGCAGCGAATTCACCGCATCGCGAAGCATCTCGATCGTCGGGGTCAGCGCCTCGAGGTTTGGCGCCAGTCGGTTTAGCGTGTCGGCGACAAACACCAGCTGGTCAAGCGGGCCGTGGCGGGCGGTCAGCGTGTCCAGCACCCCGCCGTGGGCCACCAGCCGTTCTGCCATCCCGTCCTCTGCGAGCAACCGCTCCAACAGGCCATCGTCGTCTAGTAGTCGATCTATCAGGCCGCCCGGCTCCGACGCGCGGTCCAACGGGCCACCCGGCATGGTCAGCCGATCCAGTGCGCCACCCGGCTGCAGCAGGCGGTCGAACGGACCGCCCGGGGCAAGCGCGCGACCCAGCGGGGCGTCGTCTGCCATGATCTTCGACAGGCGGTTGAACCGCTCAACCGTATCGAGGCCGAACCCGCCAGAATCTCCCAGTGCCCCGCGCGCCAGGCCAACGCCCGCGTTAGCGACTCCGAGGCTGGCGTCGGCGACTGCCAGTCCCGCCTTGGCCGGGGCGATCAGAGCGGCCGCGAGGGCTTTGCCCAGCTCCATGGTCGTAGTCTATGCACTTCGCGGTGGCGCAGCTCCAAGGCGAACTTGTGAAACTCACAGGATGCTCCCAGGTAGGCTCCAGCATTCCTTCATATGGAGGGTGAAGATTGTCCGGCATGAGTGCGGCACCGCTACACGACTCGATCCCCGAAGCCAAGATCCTGGTGGTCGATGATGAAACCAACATCGTCGAGCTCCTGTCTGTCAGCTTGAAGTTCCAGGGGTTCGAGGTTCACACCGCCTCGAGCGGCCCCGCCGCACTTGATCGCGCCCGTGAGGTGCGCCCTGATGCGGTCATCCTCGACGTGATGATGCCCGGCATGGATGGCTTCGGCGTGCTGCGCAGGCTCCGTGCCGACGGCATTGATGCTCCGGCGTTGTTCCTGACTGCCCGAGACACGTTGCAGGACAAGATCACTGGACTGACCCTCGGCGGTGATGACTACGTCACCAAACCGTTCAGCCTCGAAGAAGTGGTCGCCCGGCTGCGCGTGATTCTGCGACGGACCGGAAGGGGAGTCGATCAGTCCCGCAATGCCCGGCTGACGTTCGCCGACATCGAGCTCGACGAAGAGACCCATGAAGTGTGGAAGGCCGGTGAGCCGGTGTCGCTCTCGCCTACCGAGTTCACGCTGCTGCGGTACTTCATGATCAACGCCGGGACGGTGCTGAGTAAGCCCAAGATCCTCGACCACGTCTGGCGCTATGACTTCGGCGGCGACGTCAACGTCGTCGAGTCCTATGTCTCGTATCTGCGCCGCAAGGTCGACACCGGGGAGAAGCGGCTGCTGCATACGCTGCGGGGCGTCGGCTACGTCCTGCGCGAGCCGCGATGAGCGCTTGCGCGAAGAGCAGACAAACCCCGATGAGCGCTTGCGCGAAGAGCAGACAAACCCCGATGAGCGCTTGCGCGAAGAGCAGACAAACCCCGATGAGTGCCTGCGCGAGGAGCAGACACCCTCAATGACATTTTTGGGCGGACAATAGGGCCCATGCCCGTACAGCATGGGCGAGGTGTGCCCCTTCGGGTCGGCCTCGTGGCCGCAATGCTGGTGCTCGTGGGCTTCGGTTTGCTGGCTTCCGGCATTGCGGTCACCTCGATCCTGCGCCACAGCCTCATCAGCCGCGTCGATCAAACTCTGATCGACGCCTCGCGCGGTTGGGCGCAGGCGCCCCGGCGACTACCCGAGTCGCCTATCGAGGGTCCGAACCCCGGTCGGCCGCCCTCCAATTTCTACGTGCGCGGTGTCGGTGCGGACGGCCAGGAATGGATGGCGATCAACGACCGCGACGCCGAGCCGGCCTTGCCCGCCGACAACGACGTCGGATCCGCACCGGTCACCGTCGGCTCGCTCGACGGGTCGAATACCCAGTGGCGGGCAGTCTCGGTGCGCGGCGGCCGCGGGGAGTTGATCACTGTGGCCATGGACCTCTCCGATGTGCAGTCAACTGTGCGCGCGCTGACCTGGTCGCAGGTCGGCATCGGGCTGGCGGTGCTCGTCGTGCTCGGCGTCGCGGGATATCTCGTGGTCAACCGCAGCCTGCGGCCGCTTGCCGAGGTCGAGCAGACCGCGGCGGCCATCGCCGATGGCGAGCTCGAGCGCCGGGTTCCGCAGCGAGATCCGCGCACTGAGGTGGGCCGATTGTCGTTGGCGCTCAACGGAATGCTCGCCCAGATTCAGCGTGCGGTGGCGTCATCGGACCAGTCCGCCGCGCAGGCCCGCACCTCCGAGGAGCGGATGCGGCGCTTCATCACCGATGCCAGTCACGAGCTGCGCACTCCGCTGACGACGATCCGCGGCTTCGCCGAGTTGTACCGGCAAGGCGCGGCCCGCGACGTCGAGATGCTGATGTCGCGCATCGAGAGTGAGTCCCGCCGAATGGGTTTGCTGGTCGAGGACCTGCTGCTGCTGGCGCGCCTTGACGCCCAGCGCCCGCTCGACCAGCACCGGGTCGACCTGCTGGCCCTTGCCACCGACGCTGTACATGACACGCAATCGATCGCGCCGAATCGACGCATCGCGATAGAAGTGTTCGACGGACCCGGCACGCCCGAGGTGATCGGCGACGAGGCGCGGCTGCGGCAGGTGCTGAGCAACCTGATGTCCAACGCCGTGCAGCACACGCCTGAATCCGCCGGCATCACCGTGCGGGTGGGCACCGAAGGCGATGACGCGGTGCTGGAGGTCATCGACGAGGGCCCCGGCATGAGCCAGGACGACGTCCATCGCGTCTTCGAGCGTTTTTACCGCACAGACTCGTCGCGGGCCCGGGCCAGCGGCGGTACCGGGCTAGGCCTGTCAATCGTCGATTCGCTGGTGTTCGCTCACGGCGGCACCGTCACTGTTTGCACCACACCCGGCCAGGGTTGCCGCTTTCAGGTCAGTATGCCGCGCATCGCCGACGTTCCCGCTCGGGTGGAAGAGCCGGCTCAGGTCAGTTGAGCGAGCGCGTCCTTAATCTTTCTCTGCGCCTCGTCCAAGGATGCCGGTGACGGGTCGCGGTCGACGTTTGCGAAGCCGAAGTCGGAAAGGTTGTAGGCCGGGAAGACGTGCACGTGGAGGTGGGGGACCTCTAACCCGGCGATGATCACTCCGGCCCGCTGCGCACCAAACGCTTTGCACACCGCCTTGCCGATCAATTGCGCGACACCCATGACCCTGTTGAAGTTCTCGCGGTCGATGTCCTGCCATTGATCGATCTCGGCGCGCGGCACCACCAATGTATGGCCGTGCGTCATCGGCTGGATGGTCAGAAACGCCACGACGTCGTCGTCCTCGTAGACGAACCGCCCCGGCAATTCGCCGTTGATGATCTTGGTGAACACAGACGCCATGCGCACGAGCATGGTGGCACGCGCGCGGACGCGTCAAGCTTCTGGCTTCTAGCAAGCACCCAGTCCTGGCGTTGCTGGTGATCACCGAGCGGGTCAGTGACGGGAGTGCTGCCCCGCCATACGTTCTTCAAATCCGCCCAGTGCCGGTTCGAGTCGCACTTCAGGCGCGTTTCAATCAGATGGGCAGGGCAAACCCAGCCGTGCAAACCGTGTCGAGTCAGGTTTCGTCGCACTGGGCTCGGCAATTCGTTGATTTCTGGCAAACGAACGGCGCAAGAGGCGTACTTTGCGGCACAGTGAATTCACGCGAAGAGGCGATGTAGGGGGCTATGCGGCGACGACAGCAGCGGCAGGCGATTGCTCCCGAACGCGCGCGCATCCTCGACGCCTGCACCGTCGCGACGAAACTGGAGTGCACACAACATCCACGCACCAACGCCGCGCCCATACGGCCTGCCATGTCGCCAGCGATAGCCGGCAGTGCAAGGCCATCAGAGGTGGCAGCAACGCACCGCTCGGGCGACATTTCTGATCGCTCAGCCATTCCCAGGTAGCCGGCAACGATGACCGCAGTCCACCCCCACCGGCCGACCACCGGGTTCCGTGGACCGCTGTGCACCGTCTCACGCGGTGGCGCTACAAAATCATCCGGCAGAACTGGGGTTGATCTCCATCATCCGATGCGGGGCGGGTAAAGAAAGGAAATTGTCCATGGGTTACGGCAGGCACATCGGTCGCGTCGGGGCATTAGCGGTGACTTTGGGAGTGGGAATGGCCCTCGCAACCACCTCGGGCATCGCGTATGCCGACCCATCGGTTTCGCCGACATCAACAGGCGACTCTTCGTCAACGACGAGCACGTCATCAACGACGGGGACGACATCAACGACGGGGACGACATCAACGACGGGGACGACTTCAACGACTGGGTCGACACCAAAGATGAGGTTGTCACCAAAGAAGCGGTTGTCACCAAAGAAGCGGTTCTCACCAAAGACGAGGTCGTCATCAACGACTACATCCTCGGCGGGTATTGATGCGGCGTCCACTGATAGGTCTGTGGGCACCGGCTCGCCGGCTTCGGATCCGGAACCGTCATCGGGCTCAGCCGATGGCGCCACCGTTGACAGCGACATCCCGCCCGACAGCAACACCGCGGCCGATACCGGAGACTCGGTCAGCAGCAACTCGACCAATCGGCGGGTATGGAGACGGTCAGCGAGCGCGCAGACCTTCGCCCGTCCGGGCGCCTCCGACGACGTCGACTCGAACCTCACGATGGCTGCCGAGCAGCCTCACCGAGCTGGTCAGCAGCAGTCGCCCACGTTCGGCATTGCCGCGGTGGCGGACGCCCCAGCGACGTATTCCTTCACGCCGTCCTCCGCCGACGCGCTCCCGTCGGCCGCGACGACATTTTCGGCGGCGGCCGCTCCGACGGTCTTCGCGTCAGACGTCCCGGCGCCGGCTGTGCCACCGCAACATCCCACCGTGGTCAGTGTCGTCTCTGCCTTTGTGGATGCGGTGCTGCGGCCGCTGCTGGGCCCGAGTAAGGGGTCGCCGATTCAGATGCCAATCTGACGGTGATGTTGTCCGCGCTGCGAAATGAATTTGAGCGGAACCTTTCCCCCCGCAGGTTGAATGTGGCGTCCCAACAGACCGTCGCTCTGCTCACGGATCCCCCGACCCAACCTTCTTTGCCCGCGGATCCCACGCAGCAACATGTGCTTGTGATCGGTGTGGACGGCACGAACTTGAGCAGGATCCTGGCCGACCCCGAGAACGAAAACTTCTTCGAATTGATGGACACCAGCACCTCCGCCGCGTCGAGCATCGTCGGACACACGACCATCTCCAACCCTTCGTGGACGGCCATTCTGACCGGTGTGTGGGGCGAGAGGACTGGTGTGATCAACAACGTGTTCACCCCGTGGACGTACGACAAATGGTCGACGGTGTTCAACCAACTCGAGACGATCGACCGGGACATCAAGACCATGGCCATCGCTGACTGGGATGTCATCAACGCGATCGCCGACGCCGGCTCGATCCCCGTCGACGAGAACGTCTTCGTCGCGCAGATCGAGGGCGACACCAACTGGTTGGATACCGATGACGCGGTCGGCGACAGGACCGTCGATGCGATCAAGGGCATCAATGGGCCCACCCCGAACTTCCTCTTCAGCTATTTCGTCGGGGTCGATGAGAACGGCCACCTGTACGGCGGCGCATCGCCGGAGTATGCAGCGGCCATTCGGAACGTCGACGACAACCTCGGTGAGATCTTGGAGGCGGTGGATGCGCGGGAGGCAGCCCATCCGGGCGAAGAGTGGACCGTGATGGTGGTCACCGACCACGGTCACCGGCCGGAGCAGGGCGTCGGCCACGGCTTCCAAACACCCGACGAGACAGGGACCTTCGTCATCGCCGATGGCCCGAATTTCAAGGACGGTTACATCAACTCGCGGTATGAGATCATCGATACCACGCCCACGGTGGTGAGTCTCTTCGGCGGCATACCGAAGGCTGATTCCGACGGTGTGCCCCTGATGACACTTGCCGGAACCGACGTCCATCCCGTCGATCTGAAGAAAGCGCTCAACGACGCGATCGCGATGAACGGCCCTCCTGATTTCGTCACCGACGTGGCACTGAGCCTGCGTACGATCTTTGCCACGGTGCCGTACTACGTGTACACATTCGGCAACGACATCATCGCGGGGCTGCCGCCCGACCTCGTTGTGCCGGTGAAACTCGTCTTCGATGCCCTGTACGTGGCGACGAACGTCCCCGCGCAGATCGTCGCCCTATTGACCGGCGTGACCGGCGCCAGTATCTTCCCGCTGTTGCCGCCGGACCCGCCGGTGTTTCCGCCGGCGGAGGAGGCGACTCCGCCGGACTCCGTCAACCTGGTCTGCGGCGTTGCGCCCGGATCGGTCACAGGGTCACTGTGCGGCCAGGGAAGCGCTGCGTGACAGGCGTCCCGAGCCCGTGATTGTGAATCCTTTTGAGCGGCAACGAGTTAGCAATCGGAGGTCGCTGTTGGCCGGATTCGCTCACGGTGAATGAGTCGCCAGGCGCGCAGTAAGCCGGTTAGACCAACCCTGTCGCATCGAAGACCCACGACGTGTCGGCCGTGGCAAGGCTTTCCAACCAGCTTGGCGGCGCCTGTGCGGTCAATGTGCCCAGGTCGAAGTAGTCCTTCCAGAGCGTGACCTTGCCGTCGACCACGCGGTGCACTGTCACAAACGGCAGCACGGCGGTTTCGCCTGATCCCCACGTCCACGTCTCGGAGTGTTCGTACACCGCGTCGATTCCGTTGGTTACGAGAACCCCGTCGTGATTCACGTAACCGGCCAGTGGCTCGAGTCCGACCTTGAGCCGCTTCACGATGTCGACGGGACCCCGAGCGGCTGCCGTGGGGATAGGCATGTCGACGTAGAGGCAGTCGTCGGACAGAAAAGTCTGCACCGCTTCCCAGTCGCGCATCGAAACCGACTGCCACAGACCGTGAATCGTCTCAGTTGTTTCCCTCATACCGCGACCGGACTCGGCTCGGGGGCAACTGCGGCAGATGTGGTGCACGCCCGCAAGAAGCGGCCGGTGCGTTGCTTGCCGACGATGTCGGTGGCCTTAGCGTCGAGGAAAACTGGGCGGCCGGCGACCAACACCGCGGTCACAGTGTCGTCGTTGCGGTTCACCATCCGCGACAGTCCGGCGTACTGCTCCACCTCGTCTTCCGCGTATTCGTCGAGTGATGTGTCCAGACGCTCCGGGTCGATGACCACGAGGTCCGCCCGGTCGCCTATTCGCAAGTGGCCCGCGTCGATCTGATACCAGTCGGCGAGCTCACCGGTTAACCGGTGCACAGCCTGCTCGATTGACATGAACGGCTTCCCGGCGTTGACGGCATCGCGCACATGACGCAGCAGTCGCAGGCCCATGTTGTAGAACGCCATGTTGCGCAGGTGCGCACCGGCATCGGAGAACCCCATCTGAATGCCGGGGTCGCGCGCCAGCTTCTTCAACACCTCAGGCCGGTGGTTCGAGATCGTCGTGCGCCACCGTACCGCGGTGCCGTGTTCGAGGACCAGGTCGAGGAACACGTCGACGGGATGCAACCCGCGCGCCCGGCCGACCTCCCCGAACGACTTGCCGACCAGCGACGCGTCCGGGCAGTCGACGATCTGCGCGTCAAAGAAGTCGCGGTGCCACACCCGTGGTCCGTACTTGGTTTCGTAGTCCTTCCGGAACTGTCGCCGATAGTTCTCGTCACGCAGCAGTTCGTTACGGGCGAGTTCGTCCCTCAGATGCAATGCAGCTGCGCCCGAGCCGAACTCCTCGAAGATCACCAGGTCAATGCCGTCGGCGTACAGCTCGAACGGCACCGGCAGATGCTGCCAGCGGAAGTTGCCCCCGAGTTTGTTGATCAGCCGCGCCACAGGTCCCATCACGTGGATCGCCAGCGGGTTGGACTTGACGTCGGCCGCCGAGAGCAGGCTGGTCTTCAACGGCTTACGGAAGATGCCGAGCGACTGGGCCGCCTGGGAGCCGACATTGAGCGGATTCTGGATATCCGGGCCGGACTGCAGCACCCGGCCGCTGCGGCGCAGCATCGACTTCAGCCTGCGCAGCTCGCGCGGCTTGGCGTACGTCGACGGCAGGGTGCGCGACCGACAGGTGTCGCCGTCCAGCTTGTCGAAAAGCAGCTGCTGGCTGGACAATCCGACGAACCCCTCGTGCAGCGCGTCGGCCAGCATGCGCTCCATCTGCGCCTGCTCGGCCTTGGTCGGCCGCTCCTCCTTGCGAGTGGCACGATCCAAACCCAATGTGGCCGAGCGCATATCGGAGTGACCGATGAACGCGGCGATGTTCGGGCCGAGCGGTAGCGATTCGAGTGCGGCGACATATTCGCCGCAGTTGTGCCAGGTCTTGTGCGTGTCGACCGCGCGGATGACGTGCTCTCGAGGAATGGCCTCGACGCGGCCGAACAGGTCGCCGGCGTCGACACCGTCGACGTGCACCGTGGACAGCGAGCACGATCCCAGCAGAACGGTCGTCACCCCGTGTCGTAGCGACTCCGACAGCGACGGTCCGACCAGCACCTCGATGTCGTAGTGGGTGTGGATGTCGATCATGCCCGGCAGCACCCACTTGCCGGACGCGTCGATCACCTGTCCGCAGTCGCTTTCGTCGAGAGGGGACGGCGTGACCGCGGCGACGTGCCCGTCGCGGATACCGATGTTGCGGATCGCCGACGGGGCGCCCGTCCCGTCGAACCAGCGGCCGTTGCGGATGATGGTGTCGAAGCTCACCACGACATACAACCGCGTCAATCGACAGGCGTCAAGTTGCATTGACATGCGTCAAACCCGCAGGCTAGCCTGCAGTACATCCCGGTGTGAGCAGACACAGAGTCGCACGACATGCCGCGCATGCGTGCGATTCTGTGTCTGCTCGCGGCGAAAAGGGGGACCCGCGCGCGGAAGGAAAGGAGATGTAGTGCCGACGCCCACGGACCGGCGCCAGCCGCAGCGCAGCGATCGGCGACGCATCGCGATCCTGGAATCGCTGGACCACCATCTTCAAGAGTCGAGTTTTGAGTCGATCAACATCGCCGACATCTCGCGTCGTGCCGGCGTCACCCGATCGGCTTTCTACTTCTACTTCGACAATAAGGCCGCCGCAGTCGCCGCGCTGATGGAGCAGATGTACGACGACGCGTTCGTCGCAACCGACCTGTTGACCAGGGAGGCCGAGTCGCCCGAACGGCGGATCCGCGCCGCGACCGATGCGCTGTTCGACACCTGGGAACGGCATCAGTATCTGTTCCACGCGATGCTCGAGGCCCGGGGGAGCAGCCCAGCGGTGCGCGAGATGTGGGACAGCGACCGGACATCGTTTGTGCCCTCGGTCGCCGCGATGATCGAAGCGGAGCGCCGGGCCGGTCGAGCCCCCGATGGGCCCGACGCGACCGTGCTTGCGACGATGCTCTTGGAGTTCAACGACCGCCTGCTCGAGCGGCTGACCGTGGGAGGCACCTTGACGCACGAGCAGCTGAAGGAAGGCGCCGTGACGATCTGGCTGCGCACCATCTACGGAACCCCCCGTGAGTGAGAGCGTCCAGCAACTGCTTCGCGAGCGGATCAACGACGATTCGGTTGCCATCAAGTATGACCACCGCCAGTGGACCTGGCGCGAGCATCTGCGTGACGCGTCCGCGCAGGCGGCGGCGCTGCTGACGATCGCCGACCGCACACGTCCGATGCACGTCGGCACGCTGCTGGGCAACACCCCGGACATGCTCACCCAGATGGCCGCCGCGGGGCTCGGCGGATACGTGTTGTGCGGCATCAACACCACCCGTCGGGGCGAGGCGCTGCTGGCTGACATGCGGCGCGCCGACTGCCAGATCCTGGTGACCGACACCGCGCACCGGCCGCTGCTCGACGGACTCGACCTCGGTCCGATCCGCTTGGTCGACACCTCAGATCCGGACTGGCTGCGGCTCATCGAAGGGGCGGGTGAGCTGCGGCCGCACCGCGAGGTGGGGCAGATGGACACCTACATGATGATCTTCACGTCCGGCACCAGTGGGAACCCGAAGGCGGTTCAGGTTTCGCATTTCATGGTGTTGATGTCGGGACAGGCTCTCGCCGAACGGTTTTCAGTAACTGCCGCAGACACCTGCTATATCTCGATGCCGCTGTTCCACTCCAACGCCGTTGTCGCGGGCTGGGCAGTGGCGCTGGTGACCGGGGCGACGATGGTGCCGGCGAAGTTCTCGGCATCGAACTTCCTGTGCGACATCCGCCATTACGGCGCAACGTATATGAACTATGTCGGCAAGCCGCTGGCCTACGTCCTTGCCACCCCGGAGAAGTCCGACGACGCCGACAACCCGCTGCGGATCGCATTCGGAAACGAGGCCAGCGACCGTGACATCGAAGAGTTCGAGCGGCGATTCGGGGTCGAGGTCTGGGACGGGTTCGGATCCACCGAGAACGCAGTGATCGTGACACGCGAACCCGACACCCCGAAAGGATCGATCGGCAAAGGCTTTCCAGGCGTTGCGATCTACAACAGCGAAACGCCAAAGGAATGCGCGGTGGCGCATTTCGACGACGACGGCGCGCTGACCAACGCCGACGCAGCCATCGGCGAGCTGGTGAACACCGAGGGTACCGGCTTCTTTACGGGCTACTACAACGACGACATCGCGAACGCCGAACGCACCCGCCACGGCATGTACTGGTCCGGAGACCTGGCGTACCGTGACGCCGACGGCTGGATCTACCTCGCCGGGCGCACCGCAGACTGGATGCGTGTCGACGGTGAGAACCTCGCCGCGGCCCCGATTGAGCGAATCCTGTTGCGGCTCGACGAATGCAACCGGGTCGCCGTGTATGCGGTGCCAGATGAGAACGTCGGCGATCAGGTCATGGCGGCCATCGTGCTCGGCGACGGCGCAACGTTGACCCCGTCAGCGCTCGAGGCTTTTCTCGCACAGCAGCCCGACCTGTCGCCGAAGGCATGGCCCCGTTATGTTCGCATCGTCGCCGACCTGCCCAGCACGGCCACCCACAAGGTGCTCAAGCGGCAGCTGATCGCCGAAGGTGCGACCGCGGGGAACGGCGAGCTGTGGGTCCGCGAGGCGCGTGGCACTGCTTATCGCCGGAGCGTCTATGACGCAGTCAACCCTCCTGTGAGCCTCCGCGACCCGTAAATGCCTCCAATGCCGCGGCGTTGGCGGCAGCGCCGATAAGTTCGGCGAAGCATGCGATCTCCCGCTGGATCGCGGCCTCGATCTGCGGACGGATCGGTGCCGTCATTGTCGTCTTGACCGCGACCAGGCTCGAAATGGGTTTCGATGCGAGAACATTCGCATGCCGATAGGTTTCGGCGAGTAGATCAGCCGGCGCGCAGACCTTCCAGACCAGACCCATGTCGAGCGCTTCCTCGGCGCTGATCCATTCCGATGACATCAGGATCCATGCCGCATTCTGGCGGCCGACCTGCCGTGGCAGCAGGTATGACGAGGCCGCTTCGGGCGCGACGCCCAGGCTAGTGAACGGGCATTTCAGGCGCGCGTCGGTGGACATGAATGCCAGGTCGGCGTAGCCAAGGATCGTCGCGCCGATACCCACTCCGACACCGTTGACGGCGCAGATCAGCGGCTTCGGAAACGCGGCCAGCACATCGAGCATTCTGAAGAAGCCATGCTGCCCCGCCCTCTCACGCGGATTGGTGATTTTCTCCTGCATCTCGACGAGATCTGCGCCCGCGCTGAATGCCCGTCCGGCACCGGTGATCACAACGATCGCGACGTCGAGGTCGTCCGTGGCGGCCAGCAGGGCCTGCGCCGTCTCGTCGTACAGCGCTTCGTTGAACGCGTTCAGCGCTTCCGGACGGTTCAGCGTCAGCGTGCGCACGCGGTTGTCGTCGGAGATGGTCAGTATTGATTCTCGTCGCGCAAGCGGCTCATCGGCGATCATGGTCACCTCGCTGGTCTGATCATCTGATGGATTTCCGTGGTTGACCACGGCGGACAGTCGGTGTGGTCACGGTAGCCCAGCAGTGCCTGCGCGGGGCGCTTGAATCTGCCGACATAACCGCCTGCTGCGACGAAGATTTCGCCGGTCACGTCGATGGCCATGTCACTGGCAAGGTAGGCGTAGATCGGCGCGGCGTACTCGGGCGGCGGTGCGTTCAGTGCGATTTGCTTGGTCGCATCGTCGAGCAGTCCCCGCCGGTGTAGATCGTCGATGTGACACTCATACTCCGGCCCGCTCGACAGCCGCGTCTTGGCACCCGGGCACACGACGTTCGCCCGCACGCCATACTCTTTGAGTTCCCCCGCGATCGCCATGGTGAACCCGTTGACAGCGCCCTTGCCCGCCGGATACCCCGTGCCGCCGTAGTCGCCGAGGAACGCGAACGAGCTGGTGTTGACTATCGTCCCGCTGCGCTGCTGCGCCATCCGTGGTGCCGCGGCGCGGCAGGTCTGAAAGACCGTCCACAGGTGTGCATCGAGTAACTCGGCGAATTCGGCGGTTGTGGTGTTCAAAATCGAGGAGTTGTGGCGTCCCGCGATGCCCGCGCAGTTGACGAGGATGTCGATGCGACCGAACTCGCCGACGCAGGTCTTTATCAGCGTGTCGGCGGTAGCCTCGTCCGCGGGCGAGCCGGCGTGGGCGATCGCGCGCCCGCCTCGGCGAATGATCGCCGACGCGGTGTCGTCTACGGCCGCCGCGTCCCGGCCGTTCACGACGACGTCGGCACCGCAGCTCGCCAGCAGTTCGGACACGGCCCGGCCGATGCCGCGGCTACCGCCCACCACGACCGCGGCGCGGCCCGCCAGCAGGCGTCTTTCCATCTGCACCGCTCCCGTCGCGCGTTGCGCCCATCTGGGGGTCGAACTATAGTCTGGACACATGTCCAGCTATCGTCCGAGTTTCGCATGAGTGCGCCGGACGGCGGTACCTGGCCTATGGACGGCGGCGAGGACGTGGTCGCAGGCCGCCGGCCGCATTGACCGTGTCGGCTCGCGACCTGCAGAGATTCCGCTGTGTCGACCCCCGACCACATAGCTGCACGTCATATGGCAGATTCATTTTCGACAATGCGATCGCGCGTCCCACCGGGGCGAGCGAATAACGGCGGAAAGAACGAGCATGCGGATTGCCTTGTTGTCCTATCGCAGCAAGACCCACTGCGGCGGGCAGGGAGTCTATGTCCGGCATCTCAGCCATGGTCTGGTCGAACTCGACCACGAGGTGGAAGTCTTTTCCGGCCAGCCCTACCCGGAGGTGCTCGACACACGGGTTCGTTTCACGGAGGTACCGAGTCTGGATCTCTACCGCGAGCCAGACCCGTTCCGGGTGCCGTGGCCCAACGAGATACGAAGTGGCATCGATCTGCTCGAACTTCTGACCATGTGGTCGGCTGGTTTCCCGGAGCCGCGCACCTTCAGTCTGCGCGCGGCGAGGTTGCTCGCTGACCGCGCCGGTGAATTCGACGTCGTCCACGACAACCAGAGCCTCGGCACCGGCCTGCTCAAGGTCGCCGCGGCGGGGCTGCCGGTCGTCGCCACTGTCCATCATCCGATCACCCGCGACCGCATACTGGACCTCGCGGCGGCGCGTTGGTGGCGAAAGCCCTTGGTGCGCAGGTGGTACGGCTTTCTGAAGATGCAGCAGCGTGTTGCACGGCAGATACCGGAACTGTTGACGGTGTCGTCATCTTCGGCAGCCGACATCGCCACCGACTTCGGGGTGTCGCCGGATCAGCTGCACGTCGTGCCGCTGGGCGTGGACACCACGCTGTTCAGACCGGCGTCTCGCCCGCGCCGTCGGGGCCGAATCATCGCGATCGCCAGTGCCGACACACCCCTCAAGGGCATCGCGACCCTGCTGCACGCCGTGGCGCGGCTGCGCGCTCAACGGGATCTAGAGCTTCAGCTGGTGGCCAGGGTCGAACCGAACGGGCCGACCCACAAGCTCATTGCCGAGCTCGGCATCTCCGACATCGTCCACATCACCAATGGCGTGCCCGACGAGGAACTGGCCGCGTTGTTCGCCTCCGCCGAAGTCGCGTGCATTCCGTCACTCTACGAAGGGTTTTCGCTGCCTGCCGTGGAAGCTATGGCCAGCGGAACGCCCGTTGTGGCCAGCCGCGTTGGCGCGTTGCCCGAGGTTCTCGGCACCGACGGCGTCTGTGCCGAACTGGTTGCGCCCGCTGACATCGGCGAGTTGACCAGTGCCTTAGGCGGTCTGCTCGACTCGCCGGAGAAGCGGCGCAGCCTCGGCGAGGCGGGACGTCGACGGGCGCTCGAAGTGTTCAGCTGGGAATCGGTGGCTGCCCAAACGGTGCGGATCTACGAGCGGGCGATCGGCAGGGGACGCGTGTCATGCTGACAGTGGATTTCGACCATCTGGGTATTGGCCCGTCCACCAAGGTGATCGACGTGGGGTGTGGGGCAGGTCGCCATGCATTCGAGGCCTACCGCCGCGGCGCGGACGTCGTGGCGTTCGATCAGGACGCGGCCGAACTCGAAGGCGTCGACACCATTTTGACCGCGATGGCCGAAGGTGGTGAAGTGCCGGCGACAGCCGCCGCCGAGGTGGCGGTCGGTGACGCGCTGGCTTTGCCGTATGCCGACCAAACATTTGACTGTGTGATCGCATCGGAAATCCTGGAACACATCCCACAGGACGAGACCGCGATCGGTGAGCTCATCCGGGTGCTCAAAGTCGGTGGCACGCTTGCCGTCACTGTGCCACGCTGGTTGCCGGAGCGGGTCTGCTGGTGGCTTTCCGACGAATACCACAGCAACGAGGGCGGTCACGTCCGCATCTATCGCGCAAGCGAATTGCGTACCAAATTCGTCCGCCGCGGGATGACACTCACCCATACGCATCATGCCCACGGTCTGCATGCCCCGTTTTGGTGGTTGAAATGCGCAGTGGGAGTATCAGATTCGGAACATCCGGCGGTGTCGGCATACCACAAATTGCTGGTTTGGGACTTGACACGACGGCCGGTCATCACCCGCGCAGCAGAGGCTGTGCTGAACCCGTTGGTGGGAAAGAGTGTGGCGATGTACTTCGTCAAGCCGCAAACGGCGCAAGCAACCACGCCGGCTGTCGGTCGGAAAATCGCCCGAGGCACCGCATGACGTTGACGTACGAACTGCCTTCTGTACCGGGCGTTCTCACCCAGGAGCAGTGCAGGCAGACGGCGTTGTCGATTGCTGCTGCACAGGAGTCGTCGGGTGCGATCCCGTGGTTCACCGGTGGGCACACCGATCCGTGGGATCACGTCGAATGCGCGATGGCGCTCACCACTGCGGGTCTGCTTGGGCCGGCGCGCGCGGCCTTCGAATGGTGCCGGCAGATGCAGCGCGCGGACGGTTCCTGGCCGATCGAGTTGCGCGCCGGGGCCGTCGAGGATGCCAACAGCGACAGCAACTTCTGCGCCTACATCGCCGCCGGCGTGTGGCATCACGTGCTGGTCACCGGCGACCGCTGTTTCGCAACCTCGATGTGGCCGGTGGTCAATGCCGCGATCGACTTCGTGTTAGACCTGCAGATCGGATATGGCGAGATTTGTTGGGCCAGAAGCGAATCAGGACCGGTACCGGAGGCGTTGCTGACAGGCTGCGCCAGCATGTTCCACAGCATGAGGTGCGCGTTGGCGCTGGCGGATTTCCTCGGTGAACAGCAGCCGGAGTGGGAGATGGCCGTTGGCCGATTGGGCCACGCGATCGTCGCGCACCCCGAAGCGTTCGAAGAGAAGGACCGCCATTCGATGGATTGGTACTACCCGATCCTCGGCGGAGCAATGCGGGGCCCGGCCGCCACCGCCCGCATCGAGCGGCGCTGGAAGGATTTCGTGGTCACCGGCCTCGGCGTGCGCTGCGTCGCCGACCGGCCATGGGTGACCGGTGCCGAAACCTGCGAGCTTGTCATGGCCCTCGATGCGATCGGCTATCACGGCGCGGCAATCGAGCAGTTCACCGCGATGCAGCATTTGCGCGAAGATGACGGTTCATATTGGACAGGCCTGGTATTCGCCGACGGCAAACGGTGGCCCGAAGAGCGAACCACGTGGACCGGCGCGGCGATGATTCTCGCCGCTGACGCGTTGTCCGGCGCCACACCCGCCGGCGGTTTGTTCCGTGGAGAGGATCTGCCACTCGGACTGCAGGCCGACTTCGACTGCGTATGCGTGACTACGTGACGGAGTCGACCCCGCTTCGCCAGTTTCAAACATAAGATTGCGGCGTGGCCGAGCAGGCGAGCATCGGTGGTGCGACAGTGCAGTGGGGAGCGGCTACCCACATCGGTGCGTCACACGATCAAAATCAGGACTCGTACTGTACGAAGCCGCCGGTATTCGTCGTAGCGGACGGGGTGGGTGGTCACGCGGACGGCGAGCTAGCGAGCCGCGCGGCGGCCGAGTCGCTGCTGGTTCTCGTCGGCCGCACCGATGTCACGGACGAAATGGTGGCGAGCTGTCTGACGGACGCTCGGTCGCGGATCGGCCAGATATCCGATCACGGCGGGCGACCACCGGGAACCACGCTCACGGGAGTCATTGTTACCGAGGCCGACGGTGCGCCGTCCTGGCTGGTTGTCAACATCGGTGACTCGCGGACATATCTCATGAACGCCGCCGGTTTGCAGCAGATAAGCGTCGACCATTCGGTGGTTCAGCAACTGATCGACGCCGGCGCGGTGCAGCCGTCTGAAGCAGAGTCGCTTCCGATGCGCAACCAGCTCACCCGCGGATTGTTCGCACAACGCGCCGAACCGGCCGACATGTGGTTGCTGCGAATCAATCCCGCCGATCGGATCATCGCCTGCTCGGACGGATTGCCCAAAGAAGTCGACGAGTCAACCATAGAGACCACGTTGCGCGCGACCGCCGATCCCCAGGCCGCGGCCGCCGATCTGGTCAACGCTGCTGTCGATGCGGGGGGCCGTGACGACGTGACGGTGGTAGTCGTGGACGCCCTCGCGGTCGATGGCGCCGGCTAGCGCAGCTCGTCCCCGGGTTGGCCTGCTGTCCTCTCGAGAACGCGAAGTGAGCCGGTGGCCGAAATCTCGCGGAACTGGCCGCAGTCGACCGCCCGGCGATAGATAAGGAACGGCGCCTGGCCGCCGTCGTCCGGGTCGGGGAACACGTCGTGGATGACGAGCGCGCCGCCGACACCCACCCACTTGGCCCAGCCGTTGAAGTCGGCTGCGGCAGCTGCCTCGCTGTGCCCGCCGTCGATGAACACCAACTGCACAGGCGTACGCCAGCCGCGGGCCACCGTTGTCGACTTTCCCACGACCGCGACGACGTGGTCGTCCAGATCGGCCGCGTCGAGCGTGCGTCGCAGCGTCGGCAGCGTGTCGAACCGCCCGGTCACCGCATCGACCATCGACGAGTCGTGGTATTCCCAGCCGGGCTGATGCTCCTCGGAGCCGTGATGATGATCGATGGTGTATAGCACGCTGTTTCGTTGTTGAGCCGCCGCTCCGAGCAGCAGAGTTGACTTGCCGCAGTAGGTTCCGATCTCGACGGCTACACCCTCGCGGAGGTAGGTCAGCGCAGCCTCATACAGTGCGCGGCCCTCGTCTGCGGGCATGAACCCGGTGACCTCGTCGGAGAGGGCGAACAGACGTTGGGCGTTGGTCATGCTTTTCAACCTAACGGCTCGCGATCCCCGGGAGGTGGCAGGGCGATTGCCCCGGCCAGTTGGCATGTAGTACCGTCCGGACACGTGTCCGAATCGGTGTCTTTGGAGTCGACGCGACGTCGGCTCACGGCCAAGCAAGCCGACACCATCCAGCGGCTCAGCAACGCTGCGCTCACGGTGCTAGCCCGAGAAGGCTTCGGCGGCTTGACGATTCGGTTGGTTGCGGCAGAGGCAGGCGTGGGAGCCGCGACGGCCTACACCTACTTCTCGTCGAAGGAGCATCTTGTCGCGGAGGTGTTCTGGCGCCGTCTGGCATCGTCGGCCGCTCCGGTCCACGAACAGAAGCCGCCGGTTGAACGAGTGGTCACGGTGCTGCGTGACATCGCGATGCTCGTCGCGGATGAGGCGGAGTTCGCGGGCGCAGTCACGAATGCCCTCCTCGGCCGCGACCCGGACGTGGAGGCCCTGCGTGATCGCATCGCTCGGGAGATCAGAGCCCGGCTGGTCGATGCAGTCGGCGCTGACGCGGATCGCGGCTTGGTCGAGACCCTCGAGTTGCTCTACACGGGAGCGTTAGTACATGCCGGGATGGGGTACGTGACGTACTCCGAAATCGCCGACCGCCTGGAGAGATCAGCCCGGCGGCTGATCCCCGCCTGCCCCGCGTGATCAGGACGGCTTGCTGAACTGCATCATGTCCATGTTCCAGTAGCCGCGCAGATTGGTGAGCAGCCCGGCGTCGTCGACGCGATAGGTGAACACGCCTCGTACCGAACCGGTCATGCCGTTGCCGAAGTTGAAGCGCAAGGCCAGGATATGTGCGATCTCATTGGGTGAGCTCGACGGAAACGTCTCCTCGCAGGTGATCGTTGTCGGAGTGCGCCCGATGGTCTTCTCGAAGAACGCGCTGACGGCTTCCTTGCCGCGGACACCCTGGCCTCCGGGGTTGGTCACGGCGTCACCGATCGGATCCTCGATGACAACGTCCTCGGCCATCAGCGCCAGCCAGCCCTCGCGATCACCCGCTTGCACACATCGCCACGATGCCTGCGACGCGGCCAATGCCGGTGTCGTCCCAACGACTTTGTCCAACATGGGATATACCTCTCTTCTCTTTCGGTGGATCAGATGGCGCAGGCTACCCGTTCGCCCATCCTCTGTGGCCTTTCTGATGAGACCGAGCCCGGTGCAATCACCGGACGCACTGACTTTGACGCCCGGCAGCGTGGCGGAACCGTTGCTTCGCCGACCGTGCGGTCATCGCGAAATCTCGGCGCCGAATCTCGCAGTGGCCGCACGTTCGTAGAGCTACCGGTCTGCGTCGGTATATCGGATCACGCCGCGAATGTTGCGGCCTTCCAACATGTCGTGGTACCCGTCGTTGATCTGCTCCAGCTTGTACTGGCGGGTCACCATGTCGTCGAGGTTCAGCTTGCCCGCCTTGTACATCGACAGCAGAAGCGGGATGTCGTGGTGCGGGTTGCCACCGCCGAAGATGGTGCCCTGCAAATTCTTCTGCATCAGGGTCAGCATCGCGAGGTTCAGCGTCACGTTCGTGTCGAGCAGGCTGCCGATGGCCGTCAGCACGCACGTGCCGCCCTTGGCGGTGATGTTGATGTAATTGTCGATGTCTTCGCCCTTGAGCTCGCCGACGGTGACGATCACCTTCTTGGCCATCAGCCCGTACGTCACATCGGCCATGCCTATCAGAGCGGCATTGATGTCCGGATAGACATGTGTGGCACCGAATTTCAGTGCCTGATCGCGCTTCCACTCGACCGGGTCGATCGCGAAGATGTGTCGGGCACCTGCATTCACCGCACCCTGAAGCGCCGCCATGCCCACGCCGCCGATACCGACGATTGCGACGTCGTCACCGGGGCGGATGTTGGCGGAACGGGTCGCCGAACCATACCCCGTGGTGACACCGCAGCCGACGAGGCAGGCGACCTCGAACGGGATCGACGGGTCGATCTTCACCACCGAGGCTTTGTGTACGACCATGTACGGCGAGAAGGTGCCCAGCAGCGTCATCGGGAAGACATTTTGTCCGCGGGCGTGGACCCGGAAGGTGCCGTCCGAGACAGCGGCACCATTGAGCAGTTCTGCGCCCAGGTCGCACAGGTTGCGCATACCCGCCTGACACGACGGACACCTCCCACAGGAGGGGATGAACGACAGGACGACGTGGTCGCCGGGAGCGATGTCCTCGACACCGGGGCCGACCTCAGTGACGACGCCCGCGCCCTCGTGGCCGCCGAGAACCGGGAAGCCTGCCATCGGGATTCCGCCGGTGACCAGGTGGTGGTCGGAATGGCACATGCCCGACGCTTCCATCTGGATCTTGACTTCGTCCTTGACGGGGTCACCGATCTCGATCTCCTCGATCGACCATGGCTGGTTGAAATCCCAGATGAGAGCGCCCTTGGTCTTCATCTCGTCTGCTCTGCTTCCCGTGAAAATATGGTGTGAACTTCAGCGACAGCGTAGTTAGTTAGCTCACATGCGAACCGACTGGGTGGTTGGCTACCACCCCGCGCGGGCGCGGGCAATTACCACCCTGCGCGGGCGCGGGCAACTACCACAGTGGCGCAGGCGACTTGCCCAGCGGGAAGTAGCCGGGCACCTTCTCGCCGGACATCCCACGCTCGATGCGCTTCTGCATGCCCTCGCTGAGTTTGCCGGCCTTGATCAGATCCATGTACAACGCTGAGACGTGGCCGAAGTCGAAGAAGTCACGCTGCCATTCGATCTTGACGTCGGCGTTCAGGCGGAACCAGCTGCCGCCGATGCCGTACACCTCCTGTTCGGTGCCGTCCCCGTCCGTTGCGATCTGCTTCCAAAACCCCACGATTTCACCGACCTTGTCGTCGATGAGCACCCGCTGATACGGATAGCGCCAGCCTTCGAGACCTTCCATTTCCTGGCCCAGCGCGATGTCGCGGATCTCGTCGATGCCGACGCACATCACGTCTTCCTTGGGTCCGATGTTCCAGCCGTAGGTGGCGTCGTCGGTGTAGAAGTCGGCCAGGCCCCGCCAGTCGCCCGTGCGTTCGGCCTCCCGGTTCGCCTCGAGCCACCGCTCGACGAAATCTTCCAGCTGCTCGCGCGGCAATGAGGGCATGGCTTAGTCTCCTGTTTCTCGAATGGATAGGGCTTGGGTGGGACACGCCCACACGGCTTGCTCGATCTGGGCTCGATCATCTTCCGGCGGTTCGTCGTTGAGGATTTCAACCTGCCCCCGCTTGGGAACCTTGAAGTAGTCGGGGGCCTCGAGTTCGCACATCGCGTGGCCCTGGCACAGGTCCAGGTCGACTTCGATCTTCAGGCCCATGTTTCTCCCTACCCGCGCCTGCGGTAACGGACCTTGGCGGGCCGTTCGAGCTGCACGACCATCTTCGAGTGATCGTTACGATAGGAGTCGGCCGGCTGGGCCATCTCAAACTCGTACTCGCGCAACAGAACCGAGAAGATCGCCTTGATCTGCATGGTCGCGAAGGCCGCGCCGACACAGCGATGCCGACCGGCGCCGAACGGAATCCATGTCCACCGGTTGATCAGGTCCTCCTGCCGCGGCTTCTGGTAGCGGTCGGGATCGAATGCATCCGGGTCGGGAAAGTCTTCTGGGATCCGGTTGGAGATGGCCGGCGAGGCCGCCACCATTTCGCCTTCGTGAATCGGATAGCCGGCAACCTCGAACTCGTCCTTGGCAACCCGCATCAAGATGATCAGCGGTGGATGCAGCCGCAGTGTCTCCTTGAGCACGTTCTCCAGCTTCGGAATCTGGCGCAGCGCATGAAAGCTGACTTCCTGACCGTCGGCGTACAGCTCGTCGAGCTCCTTCGTCACGTCTGCGTACACCTGGGGGTGGCGCAGCAACTCGATCAGCGTCCACGATGAGGTGCCCGAACTCGTGTGGTGCCCGGCGAACATCAACGAAATGAACATGCCGGTGATCTCGTCGGCGGTGAACCGAGGGTTGCCGTTCTCGTCCTTAATCGTGACCAGCACGTCGAGCATGTCACGTTCGCTCTTGTCCTTCGGCGGGTTGGCGAGTCGTTGGTCCATGATCTCTTGGACCAGCTCCACCAAGCCTTTTCGGGCCTCGTCACGCTGCCGGAAGCTTTCGATCGGCAGGTCAGGGTCCACATAGCACAGCGGGTCGGTGCCACGCTCCAACTGGTGGTACAGGTGGGCGAACCGGTTGTCGAGCTGATTGCGGAACTTTACTCCGATCAAGCACGCCGAGCTGGTATAGACGGTCAGCTCGGCGAAGAACTCCAGCAGGTCGATCTCCCCGGAATCACCCCACTGGGCGATCATCCTGTGCACCTCGTTCTCGATGGTGGCGGCGTGGCCCTTCATTTGCTCGCCGCGCAGCGCCGAGTTGTGCAGCATCTCCTTGCGCCGCTCCGGGTCTGCGTCGAACACGACACCCTTGCCGAAGATCGGCGTCATGAACGGATACGCTTCGGCCTGGTTGAGCTCGTCGTCGGAGGACCGGAAGAAGAACTCGTTGGCCTCCGCTCCCGAGAGCAACACAACCTGCTTGCCGGCCAGCTGGAACCAGCCGACATCGCCGCACTCGTCGCGGACCCGCTGCATCAGCCCGATCGGGTCGATGCGGAACTCCTCGAGGTGGCCGTGTTCATCTTCGCCACCAGAGACGCGCGGAACTACTTTCAGCTCTTGGCTTGTCATCAAGACTCCGGATACTTGAGTTGTTGGCGTTCTTTCGGTGCGCCGCTCAGCGGCGCCTCGGGCTGGATTTCCATCGAGGTGATGAAGCCGCCGCGTGGCGTCTCGGCGACGAATGCGATGGCCCGGGCGAGGTCTGAAGCACGCAGGAAGTAATCGTGGCGGGCCTGCCCCCACTTGGCCCAGTCTTCCAGGGCCGGCCCGATGAGTTCGGCAGGCAGGCTCCAGCCCATGTTGGTCTTCGTCGGCCCGGGATGCACGATCGACGCCCGGACGCCGGTGCCTTCGAGTTCCATCTGGAGGTTCGTCACCATCGCGATCAACCCGGCCTTCGCGGCTCCGTAGGCGCCCATGTGGGGGCGCTGGCGCAGCGCGACGTCGGAGCCGACGAAGATCAGGTCACCGCGCTGCCGCTCCACCATCCCTGGAAGCAATGCGGTGGCCAGCCGGTTGGCGCCGATGAGGTGGATCTGCACTTGGGATTCGAAACTGTCCGTGCTGATTTCGTGGAGCCGGCCGAAATACGTGTCACCGGCTCCAGCCACGAGCACCTCAACGTCACCGAATTCCTCGGTGGCGCGGTGCACAAATCCCTTGACAGACTCGGGGTCGGTGACATCGAGCGGGAGAGCTATGGCCTCGCCGCCGTCGCCGCGGATCTGGTCGACGAACTCCTGGCACTTCTCGACGCGGCGGGCACCCAGCGCAACCGGAAAGCCATGGGCGGCAAGCTCGATGGCTGTGGCGGCACCAATCCCCGACGACGCTCCCGCGACGATGGCCGGCCGTCTTTTCGGGTGCGGCTCAAAGCGGGGCATCAGCCGACCTCTACGGCGATCGGCAAGTGGGCGAATCCGCGGACATTACTCGAGTGGACCCGGATGGCGTTGTCCTCGTCCACCTGGTAGCCGCGAATTCGTTTGAACAGTTCCGTCAGCGCCACCCGCGCCTCCATGCGCGCTAGGTGTGCGCCCAGGCAGAAGTGCGCGCCGCTGCCGAAACTCAGCAGTTTCGAACCGATTTCGCGGCCGATCAGATATGTGTCGGGATCGTCGAACACTCGCTCGTCGCGGTGTGCCGAACCGGGTAGCAACAACAGCACGTCGTCCACTGGAATCGTAGTGTCGTAGAGGGTCAGTTCTCCGGAGACAGTACGCGCCAGGATCTGACTGGAGGTGTCGTAGCGCAGCGTTTCTTCCACCCACAGCGGAACTTTCGAGAGGTCCTGGTAGACAGGGGCGAGCTGGTTGGGATTCTTGTGCCCCCAGAACGCGGCGTTCGCCAACAGTTTGGTGGTGGTCTCGTTGCCGGCGATCACCATCAAGAACATGAAGCCCAGGACCTCTTCGTCTGTCAGCCGGTCGCCGTCGATCTCGGCTTCCAGCAGCGCGGAGGTCAGATCATCGGTGAGCTTCTTGCGGCGCTCGGCGACCATCTCCCGGTAGTAGACAATGAGGTTGATCGAGGCGTCGATGGCCGACGCCGGCACATCGGTGACCCCGTCCTCGCGGTGCATTACACCGTCGGCCAGCGCACGGATGCGGTCACGATCGGCCTCGGGGACCCCCATCAATTCGGAGATGACGTCCATCGGAAGCTTGCCGGCGAATTCGGCGACGTAGTCAACCGTTCCCGAGCCCGCTGCTTCCAGCATCGTGTCGAGGTGCTTTTCGGCGAGCTCGGTAACTCGTGGCTCCAGTTCCCGGACTCGGCGCGGAGTGAAGCCTTTGGACACCAGCGTGCGCAGGCGCAGATGGGCCGGGTCGTCCATAGCCAGGAACGACATCGTCTTCGACGCATGCGGTCCGCGAGAAACCGGATCCAGTGAAACCCCATAGGCATTGGACAGCGTGACGCTGTTTCGGAAGCCCTGCAGCACGTCGCGATGTCGCGAGAGCGCCCAGAACCCGAGCTCTTCGTTGTGGTACAGCGGGGCGTCGTCGCGCAGCCGCTGGTAGTACGGGTACGGATCTTCGTGGAAGTTGTAGTCGTACGGGTTGAGAACCACTGCATCAGAGCTTGTTTGGGTCACCACTCGGCACCTTCCATGATCAATGCGATGACGCTGTCGAGCCGGTCCGCCATCTGCTGGTATGTCACGGACTTGGTGCCGGCCTGAACGAGTGCGCCGTAAAAGATCATCTCCAGCGTCGTCAGCACCTCCGGCCACGCTCCGGGGCCCAACGCCGATGCAATCCGGCGACGGACTTCCATGCCGATCTTGTCGCGCACCTGCCGCACCTCGGGCTCGTCACCCATCAGGGCGGTCGTCGCCGCCGCGGCAAGTTCGGGCTCGTCGGACACGAGCAGCGCAAGTTCGCGCAACTGGGCGGTGACCCGCTGCTGCGTGGACTGGTTGACATCGGTGAACAGCGGCACATTGTGCACCAGACGCAAATACACCTCCGCGATCAACGCGTTCTTCGACGAGAAGTACGTGTAGGCGGTAGCCGGCGCCACGCCCGCCCTGGCCGCGACCGCGCGCATCGTCAAGTCGGAATACGACGACTCGCGCAACATTTCGACCGCCGCATCGAGCACCTTGCGGATGGTTTCCTCCTGGCGGCGATTGCGTCGGCGCTCGCCCAGATCGGCAACGGCGGTAACCGGTTCACTGGACATGTGTCCAAGATATAGGACAGCGGACCGACTGCACAACCATCGAGGCCAATTACTGCTTTCACATGCGGATATTAGACCCAGCTGGCTGGATCGGGGAACTCCGCGCTTGCTATCGCGACCGCCGGAGGCTACTGTCCGGGTAGATAGAACAGACGCTTGTCCAGGAGCTTTGTAATGACCACTTCGGCGTCGACGAAGGTGACCGACCTGTTGATCGACGGCGAGCTCGTCGGCGCGAGCGGCGGCACGTTCGCCACGATCAACCCGGCGACCGAGGAACCGCTCGGGGAGGCCGCCGACGCTGACGCGGCCGACATGGACCGCGCGATCGCCGCGGCCCGGGCTGCTTTCGACGAGTCCGAGTGGTCGCGCGACGTGGCGCTGCGTGTGCATTGTCTGCGCCAGCTTCGGGATGTGCTCAACGACGAGATCGAGTCGCTGCGCGAGATCACCGTCGCGGAGGTCGGCGCGCCGGTGG
Source organism: uncultured Actinomycetota bacterium (assembly GCA_963801365.1). Taxonomy (GTDB): domain Bacteria; phylum Actinomycetota; class Actinomycetes; order Mycobacteriales; family Mycobacteriaceae; genus Mycobacterium. Next base: position 745,725 of record CAWDEZ010000006.1, read on the forward strand.
CGCTGACGCACAGCGCTCAACTCCAGGGGCCGGTCGACGATCTCGCCTTCGCTACCGGCATAGCCGAAAACTACCAGTGGACAACCGATCTCGGTGTCGCGTCGCCGCTGGGCATCAAGACCAAGCGCAGTCTCGTGCGGGAACCGTTCGGTGTCGTCGGCGCCATCACACCCTGGAACTTCCCGCATCAGATCAATTTCGCCAAGCTGGGTCCGGCGTTGGCCGCCGGAAACACGATCGTGTTGAAGCCGGCTCCGGATACCCCGTGGTGCGCGGCGGAAGTCGGCAGGATCATCGCCGAGAAGACCGACATTCCATCGGGTGTCGTCAACATTGTGACGTCCAGCGACCACCGCCTCGGCGCGCAGCTGTCCGAGGACCCGCGCGTCGACCTGGTTTCGTTTACCGGATCCACAGCGACCGGGCGTGCTGTGATGACCGCGGCGGCGCAGACCATCAAGAAGGTCTTCCTGGAGCTCGGTGGCAAGTCGGCGTTCATCGTGCTCGACGATGCCCGCCTCAACGGCGCGTGTGCGATCGCCGCGTTCACCGTCGCAACGCATGCCGGACAAGGATGCGCGCTCACCACGCGCCTGGTGGTCCCGCGCGAGCACTACGACGAGGCGGTGTCGGTGGCGGCAGGCACGATGGCGCACATCCCGGTGGGCGACCCGACCGATCCGGCGACAATGTGCGGGCCGCTGATCTCGGCGAAGCAGCGCGATCGCGTGCAGGGCTATCTGGATCTCGCGGTGAAGGAGGGTGGATCGTTCGCGTGCGGCGGCGGCCGTCCCGAGGCTTTGACCACCGGCTACTACATCGAGCCGACCGTGATCAGTGGTCTGACCAACGACGCCCGGGTCGCCCGCGAGGAGATCTTCGGACCGGTGCTCGTCGTCATCGCGCACGACGGCGACGCCGACGCGCTGCGCATCGCTAACGATTCGCCATATGGCTTGTCCGGCACGGTGTTCGGACGCGATACCGAGCGCGTCGAGTGGGTGGTGTCGCGGCTGCGTACCGGGACCATCAACGTCAACGGCGGCGTCTGGTACTCCGGTGATGCACCGTTCGGTGGCTACAAGCAATCCGGGATCGGCCGCGAGATGGGGCGGGCCGGCTTCGAGGAGTACCTGGAAACCAAGGTCGTCGCAGAGGCCGTTTCGTGAACATCGCCGACATCGCCGAAATCAGGTTACCTGCACGCTTTTCGGCCGAAAGCGTGCAATAAGTCTGATCTCGGCTGAGGAAAGGGAGAGCATGAGGTTCGACGAGAAGGTGGCCATCGTCACCGGGTCCGGCGGCGGCATCGGCCAGGCCTACGCCGAGGCATTGGCGCGTGAGGGCGCCGCTGTTGTGGTGGCCGACATCAACACCGAGGCCGGCGAGGGCGTCGCCAAGCAGATCGTCGCCGACGGCGGTACGGCGATCCACGTTCCTGTCGACGTCTCGGACCCTGAATCGGCCCGGGCCATGGCCGATCGCACGTTGGCCGAGTTCGGCGGGATCGACTACCTCGTCAACAACGCCGCGATATACGGCGGGATGAAACTCGACTTCCTGATCACCGTGGACTGGGAGTACTACAAAAAGTTCATGAGCGTGAACCTCGATGGAGCGCTGGTATGCACCCGCGCGGTGTACAAGAAGATGGCCAAGCGCGGTGGCGGCGCGATCGTCAACCAATCGTCGACCGCGGCATGGCTGTACTCCAACTTCTACGGACTCGCCAAAGTAGGTATCAACGGCCTGACCCAACAGCTTTCGCGTGAACTCGGCGGCATGAACATCCGCATCAACGCGATTGCTCCCGGGCCGATCGACACCGAGGCGACCAGAACCACCACGCCGCAGGAGATGGTCGCGGACATCGTGAAGGGGATTCCGATCAGCCGCATGGGCACCCCGGAGGATCTTGTCGGCATGTGCCTGTTCCTGCTGTCCGATCAGGCGAATTGGATTACCGGGCAGATCTTCAACGTCGACGGCGGGCAGATCATCCGATCATGAGTGCGCAACCGAAACTCGGCTACATCGGTCTGGGCAAGATGGGCGCGCCGATGGCCTCGCGAATGGTGGGCTGGCCGGGTGGCCTGATCGTGTTCGACATACGTGATGAAGCGATGTCTCCCTTGGTCGAGGCAGGCGCCCGAGCGGCCAATGGCGTCGCCGACGTCGGCGCGGCGGATATCATTAGCGTGACGGTGCTGGACGATGAGCAGGTCCGCGAGGTTGTCACTGAGCTGGCTCGAACCGCCAAGCGCGGCACGGTGATTGCGATCCATTCCACGATCAACGACAGCACCGCCGTCGATCTCGCCAGAGAGCTCGAACCACAAGGCATTCACATCGTGGATGCGCCTGTCAGCGGTGGTGGACGGGCGGCTAAGAAGGGTGAGCTAGCGGCCATGGTGGGCGCCACCGACGAGGCGTTCGAGCTCATTAAGGAGCCGTTCTCGCTGTGGGCATCGCTGGTGATCCATGCGGGGGAACCCGGTGCGGGCACCCGGATGAAGCTGGCCCGCAACATGCTTCATTACATTTCGTTTGCTGCAGCATGCGAGGCATCCAGGCTGGCCGAAGAGTGCGGCCTGAATCTGCAGGACCTCGGCAATGTGGTGCGCCACACCGATGCAATCACCGGCGGCGCCGGCTCGATCATGTTCCGCGACGACACAAAGCACATCGACCCGGGAAGCTTCCTGTACCAGCCCTTCCTGCACGCGCGCGTGCTCGGCGAGAAAGACTTGAGTCTTGCGCTCGCGCTCGGAGAAGAGCACTCGGTGAAGCTGCCGCTCGCGGCTGTCGCGCTCCAGCGGCTGGCTGAGGGGCTCGGTGTGCCGCATACCGCGGCCGCGAAAAAGGAGTGATCATGGACGAACTACGCCGCAAGGGCCTCGAGAAAATGAACGAGGTTTACGCGTGGGAGATGCCGGACGTGCCCGGCGAGTTCTTCGCGTTGACGGTCGAGCATTTGTTCGGGCGCATCTGGACCAGGCCGGGTCTGTCCATGCGCGACCGGCGGATGATGCTGCTTGCCGTCCTGACCGCCCTCAATCAGGAAGAGCTGTTGGAGGTGCAGGTCAACGCGGTCCTGCAAAACGAGGAGTTGACCAGGGAAGAGCTTCGCGAGATGGCGATCTTCCTCACCCACTACGTCGGCTTCCCCCTCGGCAGCAAGCTCGACGGCGTGATCAAACGTGTCTGGGCGAAACGGAAGAGGGCCGCGGAGAGCGGAGCCGGCACAGATGCAAAGGACAACGTGAACGACGCCGTCAAGATGCACGTGGGACAGACCATTCATGACAAGTAGGTACGCGGACCTCACGCGCGAGGAGCTCACCCGGCTGGTGCCGGAGCTGCTGCTGATCGGCCAGTTGATCGATCGATCCGGAATGGCTTGGTGTATCCGGCCTTTCGGTCGCGAGGGGATGCAGCAGATCGCGATTGAGGAATGGGCCGGGTGCAGTCCTGTCTACACCAAACGCATGCAGAAGGCGCTCAAGTTCGAGGGCGACGACGTCATCACGATCTTCAAAGGATTGCAGCTCGACATCGGGGCACCGCCCCAGTTCATGGATTTCCGCTACACCGTGCACGACCGCTGGCACGGTGAATTCCACCTGGATTTCTGTGGCGCGCTGATGGACAACGAGCCTTTCGGCGAGGACTACGTACGCGGCATGTGCCACGACATCGAGGACCCGACGTTCGACGCGACCGCCGTGGCCACCAACCCCAAGGCTCAGGTGCGGCCGATCCATCGGCCGCCCCGGGTACCCGCCGACCAGCATCCGCACTGCCGGTGGACCGTGATCATCGACGAGTCGTATCCGCCGGTCAGTGGCATCCCGGCGCTGGAGGTCATCCGCCAGACCCACGCGGCGACCACCCAGCTCGATGAGATCGACACAGCCGACGAAGGTGCGTCGAACTATTCCGGAGAGTTGTTGTCCGACTTGGATTTCAGCGCTTTCTCGCATTCGGCGCTGGTGCGCATCGCCGACGAGGTGTGCCTGCAAATGCACCTGCTGAATCTGTCGTTCGGTATCGCCGTCCGGGCGCGCGCGGAAAACGAGCAGCAGGCCCGGAAAATCTGCACCAAGCAGTTGATCGGGATCGCCGGGCTCGGCGCCGAGCGCATCTATCGGGCGCTGGCGCTGCCGGACGGAGCCGAGGGCGCGCTGCGTGTGCTCGAACTGCATCCGTTGCTCAATCCCGCGGCGTACGTCGACGCCGAAGTCACTTCCGATGCACTGCAAGTGCATTCGTCGGCCGCCGACTCTGATGGCGCGTGGATCTCGCTGTGTTCACCGGAGGAGACACGACCGCTGCAGGCCATCGTGCGCGCCGTCGACCCGCACCTGGATGTTGAGGTCACCGGAACGGACACGGACTGGACAGCCCGCGTGATTCACACAGACACTAAAGCGGAGGAGTTCCGCGAGGTGTCGGTGGCCAAGATCAGTCGCGGTGCCACTTTCGATTTCGAGCCGAGGCGTTCTCTGCCGTTGACCGTGGTCTGACCGAGCGCGATCAGGTTCTGGCGGTGGCCGGCGGCATCGCGTTGTCCAACGTTGTCAAGTCACCCGAAATCCCTGCGGCGCTGCGTAGCTCACGGAAGGCGTCGACCATCGCGTCGGTCACCTCATGCGGATCGTGGACGGATACGGTGTCGGTGAGCACCGAGATGCTCAGCTGGTCGGCGTAACTCCATACCGTGATGTTCATCCCGCTGCCGGCGAGCAGCGGGCCGACCGAATAGAATTCCCGCACCACGGCTCCCGCCACCTTGCCGCGCTCACGCGGGCCGGGAACGTTGGACACCAGAAAGTTGAGCATCCTGGTTTGCTTTGCGCTCATCGCCATCCGTTGCGACATGGCCTCCACGGGAGCGGGCGGCAAGTAGGCTGCCCACCGCCCGAACAATTCGGGCCCGAGCAGGTGGTGGGCTTCCTTCGCGGACTCGGCGGCGGCATGGACCTCGTGAACACGCTCAACGGGGTCGGCGATCTGCGTGGGCACCGCCACCGTGAGAGTAGTGAACTTGTTGCCCCAGATGCGGTTCGGGTCTGGGTCGATGCTCACCGGAACGGAGACCAGCAACGGCCCGACGACCTTACCGTCGTACTTCAGCTGCAGCTCACGTACAGCGCCCGCCGCGATCGCCAGCACCACGTCGTTGATCGTGACGCCCAGCTGCTTGCGGGTTTCCTTGACGTCGTCCAACGCGAGGGTCGCGGTGGCGAACCGCCGGTCGGGGGCGAGGGTGTGGTTCATGAACGTCGGCGGTGGCTCAAACGGGCGTGAGAGCGTCGAGAGCTTGCGCGAGCTGCGACGGACTCGGCCGATCCCCTGAGCGGTGTAGCGCAACGCTCCGGGGAGGCGCCCAATCTGACGCAAGTGATCGCGGAACGCGGCGTTCATCAGCTCAGCAGGCGCCGGCGGCGGGTCGGTTTCGAAGGAGTCGCGATCGTCGTTGGGCGCATCCTGCAAGTCCATTGCTCGCGCAATCAGATTGCCTGATGCGACACCGTCGGCCAGCGCGTGGTGAACTTTGCTGATGATGGCGACGTTGCCGTCGGCGAGTCCCTCGGCGAAATACATCACCCATAGCGGCTTACCGCGATCCAGCGGTGTGCTGGCGATTTCGCCGACGGCATCGTCGAATTCGCGCCGGCCGCCGGGGCTGGCAAGTCGCAGCGGCCTGACGTGGTACTCGAGATCGACGTCGACGTGCTCGCGCCACATCGGATGGTGGAACTTGAACGGGATGTCGACGAGCTGGAAGCGCATGGGGTCGAGCTTGTGCAGGCGGTGGTACAGGATCTCACGGAAGGCGTCGATATCGGGCGTCCCCTCGAAGCCGCTGACGTCGATGATCCCGGCCTTGATTGTGTGCATGTGCACATTGGGGGTTTCGCTGTAGAGCAATAATGCGTCCCAACCACTGAGTCGCTTCACGGCAAACCCCAATCCTCGACGACCTCAACCCTATATATAACCTCCAACCGGCGGCCGAGGGCAGTTGGGTCAATGCACGTTAGCCGCCGATGGCGCTTCTGCTCTGAGGGCCGGAGCGACCCAGCGGCGCAGGTATCGTCGGAGCGTGGCACCTGCGCGAGGCGGGCGGCCAGGGTCCACGACGAACGACTGGATGATCCGCAGCAGGTGTTCGGCGAGTTCGTCGAGACCAGCATCCGTGAATCCGAAGCCGATCCAGTCGACGTCGAAGCGGCCGAGCATCGTGCGCGCGAACTGCACCGCGATGTCGGAGGTGACGTCCGCGGTGAACACACTGGCACGGCTGGGGCTCAGCAGCAGACCCATGTGCTTGTCGTTGGGGAGCCACTCAAGTGTGGTGGCGATCCCTTCGACCGCTGCCTCCGCTGGGTCCGCGATGCCCGCGAGGTGGTCGGCCAGTCGGTCGAGGTAGTCGGTGGCCGCTTTTCTGGCCGCGGCGACCAGCAGGGCGTCGGTACTCGGAAAGTAGCGATAGACGGTCTGTCTGGTCACGCCTAGTGTGCGCGCCGCATCCGCAATGCTGATGTCAGCGCCGTGACGCTCGATGGCGTTGCTTGCAGCGGCCAGGATTCGCTCGACGGCCTCGTCGTCGCTCGCCGGTGCGGAACCCGACCAGCCGTGCGTGCGCATCACCGATCCCCGTTGCGACTCGCGCTGAGCATGCGGTGAGCATACGACCGTATGGTCGGCTCAACGGCCGTGTCCTCCGCCTGCGTGCGTCGTGGCAAATCATCCGAAGGCGGTATGCACCGTTAGGGCAGCTGTCATCACGTCGAACATGGACGAAACCGCCGCATCAATAGCAGTCAGTTTCAGGCTTCCGGGCGGCTCGTGGGCTGGTGCGCAGGGGCTCGGCCTGAAGGCCGGGAGCGCAGCAGTCACCAAGCTGAGCGTCCCCTACTGCGCAGTCGACGGGACAGAAACCGTATGTTCATGGGACGGACCCACCCGGATTGCTGTGGTACCGGGCAAACACAAAGTCGAGACCTTCGACCGGTTAAAGGGAGTGCCGCTCAAGCGCCGTAAAGGCAAGGCAGACATAACGATAACGCCGGGTCAGCAAATGAACATCACTGCGCAGATCGGGCAGTACAGGACAAAACTAGTCATTACTTGACAGTTCTGCGATCAGTACTCCGTCATCGTCGAACCGAAATCTTCGGCGCGCGGACCGATGACCTGTCTTTTATTGCCATTGACAGCCGCGGCTACCGGAGCGGTTGCATACCTGCGTGGCAAGGCTGGCACGGGGACGCGGCGGTCAAGGAAGAAAGGTATCGAGCTAGATTGGTTCTAGTGGCGAACCGGCAGCGTGGCGAGATCGGAGGACGCATGAGCGTGGCAGAACGGTACATCGAGGCCGTCAACAACGCTGATACTCCAGCGCTGCTATCGCTTTTCGCTGAGGACGCCACACTGAACCATCCGGTGGGCACCGACCAGGGCCACACCGAAATTGCGGACTTCCACACCGACGTGATATTTGCCGGACAGGTGCGCATGACGCTTTCGCGAACCATCGAGCAAGGCAACATCGAAGTGGCACAGTTGGAAGCCACAAGCCCACTCAACGAAGACACCACGGTGTACACGGTTGACATCTTCACGCTGAACGACAAGGGCTTGGTTCAAACGCTCGACATCTATTACCGCTGACGGTCGAGACCCTGATTCCGCCGGAACCGCTTTATACTGTCTATCTTCTGGGCGAGCGTTGTATCGGCTCCGGTGTACAACATTCACGGCATCGTGAGGTTTAGTACTTCACGCGTGGTAGGAGACCATCAGCTCCTTGACCCCGTTGATCCATCCCGATCTCAATCGCTGGGGCTCTGCCAGCTTGGCAATGTCGGGCATGATGTCCGCGATCTCGGTGAAGATCAATTTGATCTCCGTGCGGGCTAGATTTGCGCCGATGCAGTAATGCGCGCCGTTGCCACCGAACGCCAAGTGCGGATTCGGGTTTCGCAGGATGTCGAATCGGAAGGGGAGGTGGAAGACGCTTTCATCAAAGTTGGCCGAGCTATAGAACAAGCCGGCGCGCTGTCCCTTGCGGATGGTAACGCCGCTGATTTCGTTGTCCACCAGAGCGGTTCGCTGGAAGCAATGCACGGGCGTGGCCCACCTGATGATCTCGTCGACGGCCGAGTCGGGGCGTTCGCGCTTGAACAGCTCCCACTGGTCAGGATTTTCGAAGAACGCGTTCATGCCGTGCGTCATCGCATTGCGGGTGGTCTCGTTACCCGCGACGGCGAGCAGGATTACGAAGAAGGCGAATTCGGTGTCGTCGAGCACGTCTCCGTCGATGTCGGCCTCGATGAGCCGGGTGACGATGTCGTCCGCCGGGCAATGTCTGCGCTCCTCGGCCATCGTGTACGCGTAGCCCATCAACTCGGCATTGGCCACCGCCGGATCCGAATCGAAATCCGGATCGTCGGTGTTCATGATCGAGTTGGTCCAATGGAAGAGCCGCTCACGGTCGGCCTCCGGGACGCCGATGAGATCGGCAATGGCCTGCAGCGGAAGATTCATCGCGATGTCGTCGACGAAGTTTCCATTTTCTTTCTCCGCGGCCGACATGACGATCTCACGAGCCGCCTCGGCGAGCTTTCCCTCGAGGGCGGCGACCGCGCGCGGTGTGAAGAGCCTCGAGACGAGCTTCCGTAATCGCGTGTGTGCCGGAGCGTCGTGGTTGATCAGCAGCGCCTTGGTGAGCTCCAGCTGCTCGACGGTAATTCCCTCGGGAAACCGCATCACCGCGCCCTTTGCGTTGGTGGACCAGGCGTCGTTGTTCCTCGAGATGGCCTTGATGTCCTCATGGCGGCTGATCACCCAGTAGCCGCCGTCGTCGAATACCGTCGTGCCAGGCGGCTGCTCGTTCCACCACACGGGGGCCGTCTCGCGCAGCTCGGCGAACTTCGTGACCGGCATGCCGTTGAGCAGCACGTCCGGGTCGGTGAAGTCGAAACCCTGGCCGAAGGGACAGACGGCTGCCGTCATCGCAGACCTCCTCGTATGCGCGTTCCCATCGACCATACATGCACCCGTCAAGTGTATGGTCCGTTATTTCTTCCGAGCAGACAAAGAATCGCATTACCGACCGCGGGCTTGTGCGACTCTGCGACTGCTCGCGGAAGACCATTAGGGTTGCGGCTGTGCGCGTCCTTGTGATCGGCTCCGGTGCTCGTGAACACGCGTTGCTGATGGCGCTGCGGCGCGATCCCGAAGTCGACGGCCTGATCGCCGCGCCCGGCAATGCCGGCACGTCGGCGATCGCGGAGCAGCATGCGGTGGATGTCAGCTCAGGTGGGGCCGTCGCAAAGCTCGCCGCCGACACGCTCGCCGACCTCGTGGTCATCGGACCTGAGGTGCCGCTGGTGCTCGGCGTCGCGGATGTCGTGCGCGCCGCGGGTATCGCGTGTTTCGGCCCGTCAGCCGCTGCGGCAAGGATCGAGGGGTCGAAAGCGTTCGCCAAAGATGTGATGGGGGCCGTCGGTGTGCGCACCGCACGCGGCGAGATCGTCGACAACCCGGCGCATCTCGACGCGGCGTTGGACCGGTTCGGTCCCGAACACACCGAAGACAGGGCGTGGGTGGTCAAAGACGACGGGCTGGCGGCAGGCAAGGGCGTCGTTGTGACGGACGACCGCGCTGCGGCGCGAGCACATGCCGCTGGATTGCTCGACGCTGGTCATCCGGTGCTGCTGGAGTCCTTCCTCGACGGCCCCGAGGCGTCGATGCTGTGCATCGTCGACGGCGAGACCGTGGTGCCGCTGTTGCCGGCGCAGGACTTCAAACGGGTCGGCGACAATGACGTGGGCCCGAACACCGGCGGTATGGGCGCCTACGCGCCGCTGCCGTGGCTGCCCGACGAGCTGACCGACGAGATCATCACCGAGATCGTCACGCCGGTGGCCGCGGAGCTGGTGCGCCGCGGCTGTCCGTTCAGCGGGGTGCTCTACGCAGGCCTGGCGGTCACGTCGTCTGGGCCTGCGGTCGTCGAGTTCAACTGCCGCTTCGGCGATCCGGAGACGCAGGCCGTGCTCGCGCTGCTCGACAGTCCGCTGGGTCAGCTGCTGCACGCCGCAGCGACCGGCAGGCTTGCGGCGCAGCCGTCGCCGCGGTGGCGGTCCGGTGCCGCGGTGACGGTGGTACTGGCGGCGGAGAACTACCCCGGTCGGCCCCGGGTGGGCGACGTGATCACCGGTGCGGACCGGGACGGCGTGCTGCACGCGGCGACCGGACGACGCGACGACGGTGCACTGGTGTCCACTGGGGGCAGGGTGCTGTCGGTGGTAGGCACCGGTGCCGACCTGGCCGCCGCCCGCGACAGCGCATATCAGAAGCTGAGCTCAATTCGCTTGCCGGGTGGGCATTTTCGGGCAGATATAGCATTGGCGGCCGCCGAGGGCCGGATCAAGGTCGGTGTCTAGGCGACCAGCAGCGGAGCCATCCACGTCAGCTCTGCGGGCAGCTGCTGACTCCAGTAACCGCCGTCGTGGCCGCCAGGGGAGAAGCCGCCCGACGGCGGTGTCGGCAGCTGTGCGATGAATTGCTTTGTCGCCGAATAAAAAGGATCGCTGTCACCGCAATCGACCCGGATCGGAATCGACGCCAGAGCAGGCAGCCCGAACACCGTGTTGGCCGACCAGTCGCCGGCGCCGTCGAATGCTCCCGGCGCCGTCGCACCGTATGACATCCACAATGCGGGGCTGACCGCGCAGATCGCCGCAGTGCGGGCGGGGCCGAGCCGCGCGCCTTGCAGCAGCGCTCCGTAGCCGCCCATCGACCAGCCCAGGAACCCGACACGTGACGTGTCCAGCCCCTGCGCGTCAAGCAGTGGCAGGAGTTCGGTGAGCACCATCGCGCCGGAGTCTTCACCCGACGCCCGCTTGTGCCAGTAGCTGCCGCCGCCGTCGACGCTGACCACTGCGAACGGCGGTAGGCCTGCAGCGACCGCCTGCGCCACCCCATGCTCCACGTCGCCCATCACCGTTGCCGCATCGCTACCCTTGCCGTGCAGCGCGATGATCGGCCGGAGGGGCTTCGTCTGTCCGGGCGGCCGGGCGATCGCCCAGTTGGTGGCGACACCACCGCGGGCCGCGGAGACGAAGGAGCCGGTGACCATCGTCGGTGCGGCCGCTGTGGCCGGGGGCTCGAGCGGCAGAGGCGCCAGTGGCGCGCCGACGCCCGTCATCGTCAGGTGAGGCGCGATCAACGGTTGCGCGTCGAGCGTCGTGCCGAACGCGTACGCGCCCGCCGCACCGGCCGCGGCGCCGACGCCGAGCCGCAGAACCGCGCGGCGGCTCAGCTTGGGCATGCGGGACATCATGCCATCGGTCGCAGAGCCTTTCGCGGGACCCGCGGAGGTTTCGGTGAAAGCGCAGTACAACGGCCATATGGCTGGCAGCATCAGGGGTGTGACAGCCGCAGTCACCCCCAAGGGCGAACGTCGGCGGCACGCTCTGATAAGCGCGGCCGCCGAGTTGCTGAGCGAGGGCGGCGTCGAGGCGGTGCACCATCGCGCGGTTGCACGTCGGGCTGGTTTGCCGCTGGCGTCGACCACCTATTACTTCTCGTCACTTGACGACTTGTTGGTTCGCGCGGTCGAGCACGCCGGCGTGAACGCGACGGCCAAGCTGCGGGCCGAGGTGGCGGCCTTGCCGCGACGCCGCCGAGGCGTGGAGGCAACAGCCGACGTGCTCGTGGAACTGCTGCTGAACGACGGTTCGCCCGCCCACACCGGCGAGGAGCTGATCTCTCGGTACGAGACATACATCGCGTGTGCGCGGCATGCCTGGTTGCGTGACGTCCAGCGCAGAATTCGCCAAGAGCGGACAGCCTTGGTGGTCGAGGCGATGGACCGCTGCATGCGCGTCGTGCGCGGCGACCGGTTGAATGCGCTGATGTACGCGATCGACGGGGCGGTGGTGGCCGCGCTCGTCGACGACAGCAACAATCTCAAGTCGACGGCCAAGACCACGTTGATGGACGTGATCGACGTATTGGCGCCCCTGCGTTAGCAGGCGTCGCCGGGCGAGTCGCCGAACGTGCGCCTGGTCAAAATCGGCGACGTTCTTCGCTGTACGTTCACGTTCGACGACCGACGAAGTGCGTGTGCTTACCTTGCCGCATCACCGCCGTAAGCTGTGTCGTTGTGACGGTTCCCAATGTGTTGGCCGCACGCTATGCCAGCGACGAGATGGCGGACATCTGGTCGCCGGAGGCCAAGATCGTCGCTGAGCGGCGGCTGTGGCTTGCGGTCCTGCGCGGCCAGGCCAAATTGGGTGTCGACGTTCCCCGGCAGGCACTTGCAGACTACGAAAATGTCTTGGAGAACGTCGATTTGGCGTCGATCGCCGAACGCGAACGGGTGTTGCGTCACGACGTCAAGGCCCGCATAGAGGAGTACAACGCGCTGGCCGGTCACGAGCATGTGCACAAGGGGATGACGAGCCGCGATCTGACAGAAAACGTGGAGCAACTGCAGATCCGACGGTCGCTGGAACTGGTGTACGCACACGGCGTCGCTGTGGTCGCCCGGCTTGCCGAGCGTGCCGTGCAGTACCGCGATCTGGTGATGGCCGGCCGCAGTCACAACGTCGCGGCGCAGGCGACCACGCTGGGCAAGCGGTTCGCGTCGGCCGCCGAGGAAACACTGATCGCGCTGAGACGGCTGCGTGAGCTGATCGACCGTTATCCGCTTCGGGGCATCAAGGGACCGACGGGCACCGGCCAGGACATGCTCGACCTGTTCGACGGTGATACCCGCCGGCTGGCCGAGCTCGAACGCCGCGTCGCCGAATTCCTCGGATTCACAGCAGTTTTCGTCAGCATCGGCCAGGTGTATCCACGCTCGCTGGATCATGACGTGGTATCTGCGCTGGTTCAGCTTGGTGCCGGGCCGTCGTCGCTGGCGCACACGATCCGGCTGATGGCCGGTCACGAGCTCGTCACCGAAGGCTTCGCCCCCGGGCAGGTCGGCTCGTCGGCAATGCCGCACAAGATGAACACCCGCAGCTGCGAACGCGTCAACGGGTTGCAGGTCGTGCTACGCGGATACGCCTCGATGGCCGCCGAATTGGCGGGTGCCCAGTGGAACGAGGGCGACGTGTTCTGTTCGGTGGTGCGCCGGGTGGCGTTACCCGACGCGTTCTTTGCGATCGACGGGCAGATCGAGACGTTCCTGACAGTGCTCGAGGAGTTCGGCGCATATCCGGCAGTGATCGAACGAGAGCTCAACCGATACCTGCCGTTCTTGGCGACCACGCGGATTCTGATCGCCGCGGTGCGGGCGGGGATGGGCCGGGAGGCGGCGCACCGGGTGATCAAGGAGCATGCGGTCGCGGTGGCGCTGGCGATGCGCGAGAGTGGCGCCGAACCCGATCTGCTGGATCGGCTGGCCGCGGATTCGCGGCTGCCGTTGGATCGGGCGGCGCTCGACGATGCGGTGGCCGACGGGGCAACGTTCATCGGGGCTGCGAGCGGTCAAGTCGACACGGTGGTGTCGGCGGTCGATGAGTTGGTGAGCCGCTACCCTGAGGCCGCAAAATACGCACCCGGCGCAATTCTGTAGCGGGCGATGCGGTTTCGACCGACCGATGTCGAGCTGTCGCCTGACGTTTTCGCGGCAGTGATGGCGACCGGGATTATGTCGTTGTCCGCGCTCGATCATCGCTACCGCTGGATCAGCGACGTGCTGGCCGGTTTGGCGGTGGCTGCGTTCGCCCTGATCATTCTGCTCGTTGTCGTCGGATCCGTTGTTCATCAACGTTTTTCGTTCCACCTCGGCCATCCCGACGTGACGGTCCGGCTGTTCACGTTCGTCGCCGCGGGTGCGGTGCTCGGCGCACGGTTCGAAGACCATCCCATGGTGATCTGGACGCTGGCCGCAGCTGCCTGGTGGGCGTGGTCTGCATTGGTACCGTTGACAATTCGCAACATGTGGCCGCTCGGATGGGTCGGCCTGCGCGACCGCGCCCACGGCGCGTGGGAGCTCGTCAGCGTCGCGACATCGGGCCTCGCGATCGTCACGGCGCACTTGGCGCTGCTGAGCCGCGATCGCGCGCTGCTCGCGGTCGGGTTCGCCGCATGGCTGCTGGCGATGGGCATCTACGGACTGATGACCTGGCTGATCCTTTGGCGGGCTGCGGCAGCGCCGACCGAGAACATCTGGCGAGCGGACAGCTGGATACTGATGGGAGGGCTGGCGATTGCGACACTCGCCGGCGACCGTCTGCACTTTGTCGCGCTAAGCCTCGGGGCCGGGGACGAGGTCCTAGGTGCAGTGCGCTCTGTCGCGGTGGCCACCTGGGTGCTCGCCACCGTGTGGATACCCCCGCTGGTCTATCTGACTGTTCGCCACCTGCGCATGGAATTGACCGCATCGGGGTGGGCCATGGTGTTTCCGCTGGGGATGTACTCGGCCGCGACGTTCGCAATGCTCGTCGAAACGCGCTGGGAGCCGTTCAAGACCACGTCGCTGGTGTTCTTCTGGATAGCGTTTGCGGTGTGGGTGTGGGTCAGCCTCCGCACCGTTGAAGCAGCATGTCGCTGGGCTCAGGCGGGCTGACTGCGTGTCAGCGCGCCCACCCCCACACCGGCGGCCTGCAGCTCCAGTGCGGCCAGGCCGCGAATCGCAAGCGGGTCCTCGCGTCGCCAGGCGCCCACCGGGTCGGGGCTGACCGCCGCCAGCCGCCGCAGCGGTCGGTTCGCCAGCGCGCGCAGCGCGAGCAACTCCACGCCGGCTTGCGTGGCGGCGAGGCCGACGATGGTGTGTTTGCGCCGGAAGAAACGCAGCCGCAGAAGCAGCCACGGTGCCGCCAGGGCCAGAATCGGAAACCCCGCCACCGCCACCGCGAGCAGCCACGCTAGCCAGCTGGCCGCGGTGTCGAGGCTCTGGCCCGCGCCGGCGATGTCATGCGCGGCGTCGCCCGCGGCCCTCAATGGCGTGCTCAGCCCGCTGCCGATCAACGGGATCCGGCCGGCCCGTTGGCCGGCCGCGTCGAGGTTTCCGGCAAGGTCGGTGGCGCCGCTTTGCACCCGTTGGCCTGCCTCGGCGACGGCCGCGACCGCGGCATAGACCGCCGCGCCGATCCACACCCACAGCACCGTCCAGGTGACTACAACGATGTCGCTGACGATCTGCCCGGCCAGTCGTACCGGCTTGCTGGCATAGGGCACATACCGCGTCTTCATGCCCACGATCCCAGCACAGCGGATGCGGCCGAGGTTGCCGTTAGGCTGACGCGGTGCGCCCAGCCCTGTCCGACTACCGTCACTTGGCCAGCGGCAAGGTGCGCGAGCTCTATGAGGTCGACGACGAACACCTGCTGTTCGTGGCTACCGACCGGATTTCGGCGTTCGACTACGTCCTGCGGTCGACGATCCCGGACAAGGGCCGCATCCTTACCGCGATGAGCGTGTTCTTCTTCGACCTGATCGACGCGCCCAACCACCTCGGGGGTCCGCCCGACGACCCGCGAATTCCCAGCGAAGTGCTGGGTCGTGCGCTCCTGGTGCGCCGGCTCGAGATGCTGCCGGTCGAATGCGTGGCCCGCGGCTACCTGACCGGCTCGGGACTGCTGGACTATGAGAAGAGCGGCGCGCTGTGCGGGATCGAGCTACCGCGGGGTCTGGTCGAAGCGAGCAAATTTGACGAGCCGTTGTTCACACCGGCCACCAAGGCCGAGCTCGGGCTGCACGATGAGAACATCTCATTTGGCGCCGTCGTTGGGCTGGTCGGCGCCCCGCGGGCCGAGATGCTGCGCGACGTGACCTTGCGGATCTACCGTCAGGCCGCCGATCACGCGCAGCGCCGCGGAATCATCATCGCCGACACCAAGCTCGAATTCGGCGTCGACGATCGCGGGAAGCTCATCCTCGCCGACGAGGTGTTCACGCCGGACTCGTCACGGTACTGGCCGGCCGACGAATACCGGCCCGGTGTCCGTCAGCACAGCTTCGACAAGCAGTTCGTCCGCAACTGGCTCACCGATCCGGAATCGGGCTGGGATCGCGGCGGCGGAGACCCGCCTCCGCCGCTGCCGCCGGACATCGTCGACGCCACCAGGGCACGTTACATCGAGGCCTACGAACGGATTTCCGGTCTGCGGTTCGAGGACTGGATCGGCCCGGCGGCATGAGCGCTTCTCCCGAACCGCCGACGGCAAAGCGGGTAGACCACGTCCGCGAATACCACGGCGACGTGTTCGTCGACCCCTACGAGTGGCTACGCGACAAGTCGAGCCCCGAGGTGGTCGACTATCTCAATGCCGAGAACAGCTACACAGAGGAGTTGACCAAAGACCTTGCTCCGTTGCGGGAGAAGATCTTTGACGAGATAAAGGCCCGCACCAAGGAGACGGACCTGTCCGTGCCGACGCGGCGCGGCGAGTGGTGGTATTACGGACGTAGCTTCGAAGGCAAACAGTATTCGGCTCAATGCCGTTGTCCAGTAGGTGATCCCGATGACTGGACACCGCCGCAACTCGATGAGCAGACCGAAATCCCCGGGGAGCAAGTGCTGCTCGACGAGAACGAGGAGGCCGAGGGGCATACGTTCTTCGCGCTCGGGGCGGCCAGCGTCAGCATCGACGGAAACGTGCTCGCGTATTCCGTCGACGTAGTGGGCGATGAGCGGTACACGCTGCGGTTCAAGGATTTACGGACTGGCGACCGCTACCCCGACGAGATCACCGGCATCGGCGCGGGTGTTACCTGGGCCGTCGACAACCAAACGGTCTATTACGTCACGGTCGACGACGCGTGGCGGCCGGACACCGTGTGGCGCTACCGGCTCGGCTCGGACTCCCCCGCCGAGCAGGTGTGCTACGAGCCCGACGAGAAGTTCTGGCTTGCGGTCGGCCGCACCCGAAGTGATGCATACATCCTGATCGCGGCCGGCTCGGCGATCACATCCGAAATCCGGTACGGCGATGCGGCCGACCCTCGCGCAGAGTTCACCACCGTGCTGCCACGCCGTGAAGGGGTGGAGTACTCGCTGGACCACGCGGTGATCGACGGCAAGCACAAATTCTTGATAGTGCACAACGACGGCGCGGTGAACTTCACGTTGGTGGAGGCGCCGGTGCACGATCCGTCCAGGCAACGGACGTTGATCGAGCACCGTGACGACGTGCGTATCGACGGCGTGGACGCGTTCGCGAATCACCTCGTGGTGAGCTACCGGCGGGAGGCGTTGCCCCGCATTCAGGTATGGCCCATCGGTGCGGACGGCAACTATGGCCGGCCGGAGGAGGTTTCGTTTGACTCGCCGTTGATGTCGGCTGGGCTCGGCGCGAACCCGAATTGGAACTCTCCGATGATGCGGATCGGGGCCACCTCGTTTCTGACACCGGTGCGGGTCTATGACCTTGAGTTGGTCACCGGAGAACGGACGCTGCTGCGGGAGCAGCCGGTGCTCGGTGATTACCGTCGCGACGACTACGTCGAGCGGCGGGATTGGGCCGTCACCGTCGACGGTGCAAGGGTTCCGTTGTCGATCATCCACCGGCGCGACGCCCAGCTGCCGGCACCCGCCGTCCTCTACGGGTACGGCGCGTACGAACTCTGCGAAGACCCAAGGTTTTCCATCGCGCGGCTGTCACTGCTGGACCGCGGCATGGTGTTCGTTGTGGCGCACGTGCGCGGGGGAGGCGAACTGGGACGGCTGTGGTATGAGGACGGCAAGCTGCTCAAGAAGAAGAACACCTTTACCGACTTCATCAGCTCCGCCCGACATCTCGTCGATACCGGTGTGACGAAACCGGAGAACCTGGTGGCCATGGGCGGCAGCGCCGGCGGGCTGCTGATGGGCGCGGTGGCCAACATGGCGCCTGAACTGTTCACCGGCATTCTGGCTCAGGTGCCGTTCGTCGACCCGCTGACCACCATCTTGAACCCGCTGCTGCCGCTGACGGTCACCGAGTGGGACGAATGGGGAAACCCGTTGCGGGACAAAGATGTCTACTTCTACATGAAGTCCTACTCGCCGTATGAGAACGTCGAAGCCAAGGACTACCCGGTCATTCTCGCGATGACCTCGTTGCACGACACCCGCGTGTACTACGTCGAGCCCGCGAAATGGGTTGCGGCGTTGAGACACACCAAGACCGACGCCCATCCCGTACTGCTGAAAACCCAGATGAGCGCCGGCCATGGCGGGATCAGCGGCCGCTATGAACGGTGGAAGGAAGTCGCCTTCCAGTTCGCGTGGCTGTTAGCCACCGGAGCCGCTGGGCCGGCGACATCAGGCACCGGAGCCGCTGGGCCGGCGACATCAGGCACCGGAGCCGCTGGGCCGGCGACATCAGGCACCGGAGCCGCTGGGCCGGCGACATCAGGCACCGGAGCCGCTGGGCCGGCGACATCAGGCACCGGAGCCGCTGGGCCGGCGACATCAGGCACCGGAGCCGCTGGGCCGGCGACATCAGGAACTGCCGACCGCCACCAGTACCGCGCCGGCGACGAATAGCGCCTGCATCAGCGTGCGCGGCACCAACGGGGTGTCAGGAGCGTGCTCCGCGCGTTTGGCGCCGGCGGCATAGATGTTCGCCGGGAACATCGCGACCATGAGCAGAGCCAGGCAACCCGCGGCCACGACTCGGATCTGCGGGATCAGCAACCCGACCGCGCCGAGTAACTCCAAGATGCCGGTGATCGTGACCAGCAGAGCCGGTGCCGGCAGCATCGGCGGCACGATCGCGATCAGGCCGCCTCGCAGGGGCTGGACAAAGTGGGCAGTCCCGGTAACCAGGAACATCGCGGCTAGGCCGACTGCTACGGCCGCCGGCCAGCCATTCGAATAGTTCCATCCCAGCCAGCCGGCGAGGCGCGCGGCGGCGGTGACGACAAGCAGGGTGACGAGCGGGACCATGGCGCCCTCCGATCTAGACATTGACAAGATAGGACAAATTTAAGTCCCGATCTAGTCAGTGTCAAGTTTTGGCGTTACGATGCGGAAATGAGCGCGCCCACGCGCCCCCAGTACCACCACGGTGACCTCCGGGCGGTCATCTTGGCCGAGAGTGCGCGCCTGGTGGCCGATCGTGGCGCCGACGGCGTCTCGCTGCGGCAGCTTGCCCGGAAGGCGGGGGTGTCTCACGCCGCGCCGGCCCATCATTTCACCGATCGGCGCGGCCTGTTCACAGCGCTTGCGGCGGAGGGCTTTTGGCTGCTGCGCGAGGCACTGACGGCTGCGCGCGGAGACTTCGCCGACGCGGCGCTGGCCTATGTGCGCTTCGCGATCGACCATCCCGGCCACTACGGGGTGATGTTCGACCGCTCGCTGGTGGACCCCTCCGATCCCGAACTCGTCGCCGCGCAGGCGGCGGCTGGGACGGAGCTGTCGCAGGGGGTTGCGACCCTGGTCGATCCGCATGCCAAGGCCGATCCCGCAGGTGCAGAACTGGCGGCGTGGTCGCTTGTGCACGGCTTCGCGATGCTGTGGCTGAACCACGCGGTGCCGGCCGACATCGCCGCCGCCGACCCGATGCCGACGGTCGAGCGGATCGCGCGCATGCTTTTCGACGGTTGATGCACGGGGGCGCCACAACTGGACACCGGCCGTCGTTGTGTAAGACACGGTCCGGACACCTGAAGTCGCCACACTCGACGTGTGACTGGACAACTCATCGTGTCGATCTCGGGCTTGCGGGACCGTGCCATCGACGACGTCGGCAACTTCTGCGCCGAACTGGATACCCGTGCGGTGCCGGTTTCTTTCCTGGTGGCGCCGCGGCTAGCGGCCGGCTATCGGTTGTGCGACGACGAGTCGACCGCGGCGTGGCTGCGCTTCCGTCGGGAACAAGGCGACGCCGTGGTCCTGCACGGCAACGATGCCGCGGCGACCAAGAAGCGACGGCCGGAATTCGCTTCGTTGCCTGCTCATGAAGCCAACCTCCGGCTGATGGCAGCTGACCGAGTCATGGAGCATATCGGCTTGCGCACAAGATTATTCGCTCCGCCGGGGCGGTTGGCGTCCGTTGGCACACTGGAGGCGTTGCCCCGCAACGGATTCCGGTTGCTCGCCACCATGAGCGGTATCACTGATCTGGTGCGCCGGACAACGGTACGAGCGCGGGTGGTGGGTATTGGCGCCGGTTTTCTCACCGAGCCGTGGTGGTGCCGCACGCTGGTGCTGTCTGCCGAACGCATCGCGCGCCGCGGCGGTGTTGTCCGGATCGCAGTTTCGGCAAAGCAATTGAATCGTCCGGGCCCGCAGCATGCGATGATCGATGCGATCGATCTGGCATTGATGTACGGCGCGACGCCGACGGTCTACTGCTGGCGTCCGGGCCGCATCGGCCATCTCGACGCGGCGTAGGTTTTGCCTCAGAACTCCGTTGCGTTTTCGGCTTCGAGTACCTGGAAATTGGCGCTGCCCATTTCGGCGTAGCGCTGAAAGTAGATGTTGTAAGCCACTGGGTTCACGATGCCATGATGAATGGGTATGGCGCGCTGTGGGTTTACCGCCCTTAAGTATTCGACACCCTCGGAAATCTTCATCCACGGCGCGGCGGCCGGTAGTGCCAGCACATCGACCGGTTCGCGCGGGATGTACAGCGCGTCGCCTGGATGCATCAGTCGCGCCGGATGTTCAGAGTCGCCGACGAGATACGAAATATTGTTGATCAGAGGGATTTCCGGGTGGATCACCGCATGCACTCCGCCGACACCTCGAACCTTCAATCCGCCGACGGTAAGTTTGTCACCGACATTCACTGCTTGCCACGGCTTGCCGAGTTGCGCTGCGGTCTGCGGATCGGCATACAGCAGTGCGTCAGGGTTGCCGTCGATCAGCGCGGGGAGCCGCGACGTGTCGACGTGATCGGGGTGCTGATGCGTGATCAGGATCGCCGATAGGCCGGTTATGCCTTCGAACCCGTGGGAGAACACCCCCGGGTCGAACAACACCGTCGTCTCAGCGCCGTTGTCGAAGGTTGCGAGCAGACAAGAGTGGCCGAAATGCGTCAATTGCATGTCATCGATTGTGCGCCCCGAAGCCGCCTGCTCGGTATCCTGGCCAGGCTAGGGGGTGGTCGGTGACCCGTGTGTTAGCGGCCGTCAGCGCGGCCGCGATGACGGCCGCGTTCAGCCTGCTCGGTCAACCTATCGCCGGCGCCGAGCCCACCAGCTGCCCGCCCAATTGCAACCGAATTCCCGCTACGGCCTGGATCGACCCCACCGCGATCCCTCTCACCGCGACGTACGACTGGCCGGACCTGGCCGGCACCGCGATTGCGCAACAACGTCCGCGGTTCTACTTCGAAGACCTCTGCGCGAGCCCCGCGGCCTACTCCGACCCGCGTTCGTACGCGGTGGCGGCGAAGGCCAGCGTCGCCAATCCGCCCGGTCAGTGGCAACTTCAGGTGCAGGTGCTGCACTGGCGCGGCGAAAGCTGGTACGGAGGTGAGCTCGCCGATGAGGTGGTGCGAACTGCGTCGGCGGCGTTGCGAACATGTCCAGTGACCGCGCCGCAGGCGTCGCCGTCGCTGACCACCGACGAACCTGGCAGGGTGGCAGCGGTGCTCAGTGTCGCCGGTGCGGCGCCGGCGGTCGTGCACCAGTACCTCGTCTCACACCCGCAAAGCGGCTCAGTCGTGGAACTGGCCATGTGGGCGTCATCGCCGGCGGCAGAACCGTGGCCGGTCATCCCCGACACCCAGGTGCTCGACGCGCTGGTGGCACCGCTGTGTGTGGCCTACATCGCCTCGTGCCGGTGACGCGATGCTTACGGGTCCGCCGGTACAGTTGTCGCTGAAATCTCACAACGACCAGCAAGGGGCAACGCGTGGCTCGGGTGGTGGTCAGTGTCATGCCGAAGGCCGAGATCCTCGACCCACAAGGGCAGGCGATCGTCGGCGCGCTGAACCGGCTCGGGCACGCCGGCGTCTCAGATGTTCGGCAGGGCAAACGGTTTGAGTTAGAAGTCGACGGCACCGTCGACGACGCGACGGTTGCCGAGATCGCCGAGTCGCTGCTGGCCAACACCGTCATCGAGGACTGGACGATCAGCAGGGAGCCGTCATGACCGGACGTGTTGGGATCATTACGTTTCCCGGCACGCTCGATGACGTGGATGCCGCGCGCGCGGCCGGGCTCGCCGGGGCCGAAGCAGTCAGGTTGTGGCACGCCGACGCCGACCTCAAGGGCGTCGACGCCGTCGTGGTGCCCGGGGGGTTCTCTTATGGCGACTACTTACGCGCGGGGGCGATCGCCCGGTTCGCGCCGGTGATGAGTGAGGTGATCGCGGCGGCGGCCCGCGGATTGCCAGTGTTGGGGATTTGCAATGGTTTTCAGGTGTTATGTGAGGCCGGACTGCTGCCTGGCGCGCTGACGCGCAACGCGGGCCTGCACTTCGTCTGCCGCGACCTGTGGCTAAAGGTGGCGTCGACATCGACGGTGTGGACGTCGCGCTACGAGCTGGGCGCTGACCTGCTGGTGCCGCTGAAGTCAGGCGAGGGCCGCTACGTGGCCAGCGAGGCCGTGCTGGACAAGCTCGAGGGCGAGGACAGGGTGGTGTTCCGCTACCGCGACAACCCGAACGGCTCGATGCGCGACATCGCGGGTATCTGTTCGGCCAACCGCCGCGTCGTCGGGCTGATGCCGCATCCCGAGCATGCCACAGAGCCGCTCACCGGCCCGTCCGACGACGGGCTGGGGTTGTTCTACTCGGCGCTGGATGCGGTGCTGGCGGCATAGTCGGTGCCGGCAAGCGAATCAAGGGGTGAGCGCGACAGAGGCTTCGGCGGTGTAGGCCAGGAACGTCAGTGTCTCCTGCAGATACAACTCCACGGTGTCGGCGTCGTGGCTGGTGTAGCCGATCGCCACGTCGGTGCCGAGCTGGAGGTCGAAATCGCCTCCGCGGGTGGTCAATACGAATGCGCCGTCGATGGCCGGCGCCCAGATGATCTCGCCGTCCACGAGCCTGTTGAGGTGCTCGCGGATCGGATAGCCGTGTTCAGTCGTCTCGCTGACCGCGGTGTAGGTGTCGGCCGAGAGCAGCACCGTATACGGGCCGTCCACACCGGCGAGTCGCAACTCCGACAGGGCCTGGCTGATGACGTCAGGAATCTCACGGGCATCCTCGGGCAGCGTCAGCACCCGGTTGGACGTGGTCTGGCGGATGCCCTCGATGCCGGCCGCCCCATACCCCTCGAAGATCGCCCGATCTTCAACGAAGGCAAGCCTTTTCGCGGCATCCTTGACGGGATCCCAGTCGGAGTCTTGGGAACCCCGCTCCACGTCGTCGATGTCGGAGCGCTGCAACGTGAATGGCACCCGCAGCCGCACCAGGGGTTTGCTCTCGCGCAGATGTGCGACGACACCCTCACCGGGCGGCGCGACGTCGAGCAGATGGCCCGTGCTCACCGCGGCAGTCACGGGTCCACCGGGCTCGCTGACGTCGACCACCCGCCGACCGGCGATATGCCGCTTGAACGTCCTGGTGGCCTCCAATTCGATTTCGGCCCAGGCTAGTTCGGTGATCGGCGCCAGCTCCCGATAGAGATTGTTCATCAGCTGCTTCCTTTCAGGCTGCCGATGGCCAGTGACCCGTCGGTGCTAGCCGCGGCCGCGACCGCCAGCGCTGCGGACGCGCCGGGCAGCGTCGGCGGGTTGTTGAGGAAGTCGAGCACCGGGCTGAAGAACAGGCCACCGGTGACCGCGGTCGAGAAGTCGAGAATCCGGTCGGTGTTGCCCGGTGGATCACCGAGGAACATGTTGCGCAGCATCGTCTCGGTGACATCGGGCGTCGCGGCGTAGCCGATGAAATATGTTCCGAATTCCGGTTTTCCGACTTCGCCGAACGGCATGTTGTGCCGGACGATCTTGCGTTCACTGCCGTCCTCGTCGGTGATTACGTTCAGCGCGAGGTGTGAGTTGGCCGGCTTCTCGTTGTCGTTGAGCTCGATGTCGTCGAGCTTGGTCCGGCCGATCACCCGCTCTTGTTCGGTGACCGACAACGAATTCCACGCCGCCATGTCGTGGACATAGCGCTGCACGATCACGTAGCTGCCACCGGCGAAATCCCGGTCCTCGTCGCCGACGAACACCGCAGCCTCGGCCAGCGGACCGTCGGGGTTTTCAGTGCCGTCGACGAAGCCGAGCAGGTCTCGGTTGTCGAAGAACCGGAAGCCGTGCACCTCGTCGACGACGGTGATCGCGCGCTCCATCGCGTCGACGATCCGGCCAGCGAGTTCGAAGCAGACGTCCATGCTCTCGGCCCGGATGTGAAACAGCAGATCGCCTGGTGTCGACGGCGCGACGTGCCGCGGCCCCCGAAGCTCCTCGAACGGATGCAACTCCGCGGGACGCGGGCCCGCGAACAGCCGGTCCCATGCCGCCGAACCAATCGAGGCCACCACTGACAACCTTTTGGTCGGGTCGCGAAAACCGATCGCGCGTACCAATCCGGACAACTCGGGCAAGCCGTCGTGGACGGCCGCCTCACCGCCTTCGTTGATCGTGGCGACCAGGAAGATGGCCGCGGGAGTCAACGGCGCCAACACGGGTTGCCGCAGGGCCGGGGGCACCAGACGACCCTAGTCCGAAACCGGCTTCGCGCGGCAGCGAAGATGAGAAACATGTCGCAAGCGAGCGCGGTGGGGTTGTGTGAATTCATCGACGCGTGCCCGTCGCCGTTTCACGTCTGCGCGACGGTGGCCGACCGGCTCGCCAGTGCTGGTTATTCCGAACTCGCCGAGGGGGACAGGTGGCCGGCCGGCGGAAAGCATTTCGCGCTACGAGCCGGCTCGATCGTGGCGTGGAACTCCACGGACGAGGCGGATCGACCATTCCGCGTCATCGGTGGCCACACCGACAGCCCGAACCTGAGGGTCAAGCAGCACCCGGACCGGTTCGTCGCCGGATGGCAGGTGGTCGCCCTGCAGCCGTACGGCGGCGCGTGGCTGAACTCCTGGCTGGATCGCGACTTGGGGATCAGCGGCAGGCTGTCGGTGCGCGACGGCGCGACCGCACGTCAGTGCCTGGTCCGTATCGACGAGCCGCTGTTGCGCGTGCCGCAGCTGGCTATTCACCTGGCCGAGGACCGCAAGTCGGTGAAGCTCGACCCGCAGCGGCATGTGAACGCGGTGTGGGGCGTGGGCAGCGGCGCCCGCTCGTTTGTGGCGTACGTGGCCCGACGGGCCGGCGTCGATGCGGACGATGTGCTGGGTGCCGATCTGATGACCCACGACATGCAGCCGTCACGCGTGATCGGCGCAGACGGCGAGCTGGTGAGCGCTTCGCGGCTGGACAACCAGGCGACCTGCTATGCCGGGCTGGAGGCGTTTCTCGCAGTCCAGCCGCGCGGATACCTGCCGGTGCTGGCGCTCTTCGACCACGAGGAAGCCGGATCGGCCTCTGACCACGGTGCTCAGTCGAATCTGCTCACCGCGGTGCTCGAACGAATCGTGTTGGCGCGAGGCGGAACTCGGGAGGACTATCTGCGTCGGCTGGCTGGCTCGGTGGTGGCGTCGGGAGACATGGCCCACGCGACGCATCCGAACTACCCGGACCGCCACGAGCCGGGGCACCTGATCGAAGTGAACGCCGGGCCCGTGCTCAAGGTGCAGCCGAACCTGCGCTACGCAACCGACGGCCGTTCTGCGGCCGTGTTCGCGCTGGCCTGTCAGCAGGCGGGCGTTGCGCTGCAGCGCTACGAGCACCGCGCCGATCTGCCGTGCGGGTCGACGATCGGGCCGATGACGTCGGCGCGGACCGGGATGCCGACCGTCGATGTGGGCGCCGCGCAGTTGGCGATGCACTCCGCGCGGGAACTGATGGGCGCTGACGACGTTGCAGCCTATTCGTCCGCGCTGCAAGCCTTTCTGTCGCCGGAGTGAGTGGATAAGGTCGGCATATGGCACTCAACGTCGAGATGGTCACATTCGACTGTTCCGATCCCGCGTCGCTGGCGGGCTGGTGGGCGGAGCAGTTCGACGGCACGACACAGGAGCTGATACCGGGCGAGTTCGTCGTGGTCAATCGCTCGGAAGGTCCACGGCTGGGTTTCCAGAAGGTTCCCGACCCGACGCCGGGCAAGAATCGCGTACACGTCGATTTCTCGGCCGGTGACGTCGACGCGGAAGTCGCGCGGCTCGTTGCGGCCGGGGCCGCGGAAACCGGCAGGCACTCGCTCGGCGAGAACTTCCGCTGGGTGGTGCTGGCCGATCCCGCGGGCAACGCGTTCTGCGTGGCCGGCAGCGGCTAGACATCCCAGGTTCTCCGCTACTCGCCCGGAAGCGACACACGGCCGCGACACTGCAATTTCGTACGAGACACGCCGCACAGGCGTACGAATCCGCGCAGTGGACGTGATGGCCCAAGAACCTAAGCTGTCGGGGTGACGTCCCCGCAGACCACCTCGACGCTCGACACCGTCGAGCACGCGGCGGCGACGCCGGATCTGCCCCAGCCGTACCGCGAGCTGGGCCTCAAGGACGACGAATACGCCCGGATTCGAGAGATTTTGGGCCGCCGTCCCACTGACGCTGAGCTGGCGATGTACTCGGTGATGTGGAGTGAGCACTGCTCGTACAAGTCGTCCAAGGTGCACCTGCGCTACTTCGGCGAGACCACCACCGACGAGATGCGGTCGGCGATGCTGGCGGGCATCGGCGAGAACGCGGGGGTCGTCGACATCGGTGACGGCTGGGCCGTGACGTTCAAGGTCGAGTCGCACAACCACCCGTCCTACGTCGAGCCGTACCAGGGTGCGGCCACCGGAGTAGGCGGCATCGTGCGCGACATCATGGCGATGGGCGCGCGCCCGGTCGCAGTGATGGACCAGCTGCGCTTCGGCGCAGCCGACGCACCCGACACCCGACGCGTCGTCGACGGCGTGGTGCGCGGCATCGGCGGCTACGGCAACTCCCTCGGCCTGCCGAACATCGGCGGCGAGACGGTGTTCGACCCGTCGTACGCGGGCAACCCATTGGTGAACGCGCTGTGCGTCGGGGCCCTGCGCAGAGAGGATCTGCACCTGGCGTTCGCGTCCGGTACCGGCAACAAGATCATCCTGTTCGGTGCCCGCACCGGCCTGGACGGGATTGGCGGGGTGTCGGTGCTCGCTTCGGAGACGTTCGGCGGCGATGAGTCTGGGGGCGGACACGAAGCCGAAGGCGGAGCTGGACCATCAAAGTCGCGGAAAAAGCTGCCGTCCGTTCAAGTCGGTGACCCGTTCATGGAGAAGGTGCTCATCGAGTGCTGTCTGGAGCTGTATGCCGCCGGCCTGGTGGTGGGCATTCAGGATCTCGGCGGGGCCGGATTATCCTGTGCCACATCTGAATTGGCGTCCGCAGGCGATGGCGGCATGGCGATCGAGCTGGACAAGGTGCCGCTGCGCACCGCCAACATGACCCCCGCCGAGGTGCTCGCAAGCGAGTCGCAGGAACGCATGTGCGCTGTGGTCAAGCCCGAGAACGTCGACGCATTCCGCGCGGTGTGCCGCAAGTGGGACGTGCTGGCCACGGTGATCGGCGAGGTCACCGACGGCGAACGGCTGCACATCACCTGGCACAGCGAAACCGTGGTCGACGTGCCGCCGCGGACCGTGGCTCACGAAGGACCGGTCTACCATCGCCCGATCTCACGCCCGGAGAGCCAGGACGCGCTCAACGCCGACACGTCGGCCGGGCTGCCTCGCCCGGCGACCGGCGCCGAGCTGCGCGCGACTTTGCTTGCGCTGCTTGGCAGTCCACACCTGTGCAGCCGCGCATTCATCATCGAGCAGTACGACCGCTACGTGCGCGGCAACACAGTGCTCGCCGAGCACGCCGACGGCGGCGTGTTGCGCATCGACGAGCAGACCGGTCGGGGCATCGCCATGTCGACCGATGCGTCCGGCCGCTACACGCGGCTGGACCCCTACACCGGAGCGCAGCTGGCGCTGGCCGAGGCCTACCGCAACGTCGCGGCCACCGGTGCCACCCCGGTGGCCGTCACCAACTGCCTGAACTTCGGCTCACCGGAGGACCCTGGGGTGATGTGGCAGTTCTCCCAGGCCGTCCGCGGCCTGGCCGACGGCTGTGCCGAACTCGGCATCCCAGTCACCGGGGGCAACGTCAGCTTCTACAACCAAACCGGCTCGACCGCGATCCTGCCCACGCCGGTCGTCGGTGTGCTCGGTGTGTTGGAAGACGTGAGCCGACGGATTCCTGTCGCTTTCGGCACTGAAACGGGAGAAACGCTGCTGCTGCTGGGCGATACGCGGGACGAGTTCGACGGGTCGATCTGGGCTCAGGTGACCGCAGACCACCTCGGCGGGCGACCGCCGGTTGTCGATCTGCAGCGGGAGCGGCTGCTGGCCGACGTGCTCACCGCCGCGTCCCGTGACGGACTGGTATCCGCCGCGCACGACCTGTCCGAGGGCGGACTGATCCAGGCGGTGGTCGAATCAGCGCTCGCCGGCGAAACCGGTTGCCGCATCGTGCTTCCCAACGGACTTGATCCGTTTGTCGCGTTGTTCTCCGAATCTGCCGGACGTGTCCTCGTCGCCCTGCCACGCGCTGAGGAGGGCCGGTTCCGTGGGCTATGCGAGGCGCGGGGGCTGCCGGCCACCCGGATCGGTGTCGTCGACCGGGGCAACGACGCGCTTGAGGTGCAGGGCTTGTTCACGGTGCCGCTGAGCGAGTTGCGCGACATATCCGAGCGCGTGCTGCCGGAGTTGTTCGGGTAGGCGGGATCTCCGTTGAAGACCCGAAGCCGTGATTTGGTGGATGTTTGATTCGGCCGGTTGGGTGCCAAGGATTTGTTGAGGATCTTCCAAGGCGTGCCTTTGATGCTGTGTTGGTCCAGTCAGGCAAATCGACACAGCAGGGGTTTTCTGATGATTCGTCACCGGGTATTGATGGTGGTTGGTTCGGCCGCGGCCAGCGCGGCGTTGTTGGGCGGCGCCACCGCGTTGTCTCCGGCCGCGCAGGCCGCGGCGGACTATTTCACCGTGATCGCCTACTCGCCGGTCACCGGATACGTCGGCTGGGCCAACGACGCCACCACGTTGGCGGAGGCGACCCAGGTCGCGGTGGGCAACTGCCAGCAGCACGGCGGGGGCTGTCAGGTCGCGGCGTGGGCGCGAAATGGGTGCGCCGCGTTGGCTTTGGGGTCAAGCCGCTGGGGCGGCGATTGGGGGCTCACCGCGTCCGATGCTCAGGCCAATGCGCTGGCCAAGGTCACCTCGGGCCGTATCGTCGACGTGCATTGCACCTGATGATCGATTAGCGGTGACCCAGCCGGTGGCGGCGGCACCGCTGCTCAGGTGGGTGTGATCACCGAACATGTGGTCGTGCACAACAACAGCGTCCCGGCTGCCAGCGCTGGATGGTGCGGTGTGGGTGCCGGGTCCGGGGCTCCCGAGGGCGGCGGTGCGCCCGGGGCGCCCGATGGCGGCGGTGCGGCCGGGGCGGGGGTAGCCAACACCCGATTCGCGGTGAACGCCGCGGCCTGCTCGACTAGCCCGCTGTCCTGGTAGTGCGTGTGCGCGCCCAGGTCCGTCCCGCCAGAACAGACCGGATCATCGGGCACGCACAAGTCGATGGTCTTGGCCGAATACAGCGGGCCGACCGCGATCGAGGGCTGATTGATCGCGCGCATGAACCGCTCGTTGGGCTTTCCGAACAGGGCGACCGCGGCGACGTGGTTGGCCACCTCGGGCGGCATCGGGTTCGGTACGCCCTGCGGTGCCCCATCCGGGATCACATTGGCGGTGAGGAAGCCCATCACGGCTGCGCCTTGGGAGAATCCACCGAACACCATCTGGGTGTTGGAACAGCTCGCCGCCGTGGACCGCACGTGCGCGCTCGCGTCGGTAATGCCGTCGATGGCGGTGGGGAAGTCGGTGCTGGCCGGATAGTCGACCGGATATACCCCGACCGACCGTGGGCCGACCCGCGCGCGCAGCGCGTCCACAAACGCCTGTCCGGTGAAGCCAACGCCTTCCTCGGCGGTGCCACGGGCGAACACCACCTCGACGTCGGGGCAGGGTTGCGCGGATGCGATGGGAACCGGTGCGCTCAGCGGCGCCCAACTCGCCACCGCCGCAGCACCGACAACAACGGAGACAAGGCGTACCCCCACGGGTGTAATGCTGACATACCCCGACACCAACAGCGACTCGAAAAACAAACCGCCAAACAACGCGGCCCACTTACAAGCTCATGCTTAGGGCTTGTGATGAAATAACGTTGTTTTGGGGTGCGATGGGTCTACCGTTGTGCTATGGCGGATCTGGCCGAGTCGGTGGCACGGCGGTACGGGGTGCTGCGACCGCATATGACGGAGTTTCAGCGGCGGTTGTGGCTGGGCGCGGAGGCCGCGGAACTGGGTCCAAGCGGGATCTTGATCGTGGCGCAGGCGACCGGAGTCGCCGCGGACACCGTGCGTCGGGGCCGCAAGGAGTCCGAGAACGGGACCGCACCGGGCGAGGGGCGGTCGCGGCGGGCCGGTGGCGGACGCAAGCGCGCGGAGACCCACGACGATGCCCTGGTCGCGGCGTTCGAGTCGTTGATCGACCCGGTGACCAGGGGCGATCCGCAGTCGCCGTTGCGGTGGACCTCGAAATCGATCCGCGCGCTGACCGCGGCCCTGCGTGAGAAAGGCCATGAGGTCAGTGATTTCGTGACCCGCCGGCTGCTGCGCGAGGGGGGTTACAGCCTGCAGGCCAACGCCAAGACCATCGAGGGCAATCAGCACGCCGACCGCGACGCCCAGTTCGGCTACCTCAACGAAAAGGCGCAGGACCACCTGGCTGCCGGGGATCCGGTGATCAGCGTCGACACCAAGAAGAAAGAGTTGGTGGGGTCCTACAAGAACGTCGGGCGGGAGTGGCGTCCCGCCGGCGACCCCGAGCAGGTCAAGGTCCACGACTTCGCCGACAAGACCCTCGGCAAGGCCAATCCGTACGGGGTCTACGACATCGGCGCCAACACCGGGTGGGTGTCGGTGGGCACCGACCACGACACCGCCGAGTTCGCCGTCAACACCATCGCAACCTGGTGGCGGGAAGTCGGAAAACCCATGTACCCCAACGCTGCCCGCCTGATGATCAGCGCCGACGGCGGTGGCTCCAACGGCTACCGCACCCGGCTGTGGAAGACCGAACTCGCCCGCCTCGCCGCCACCACCGGCCTGAGGATCACCGTGTGCCACCTGCCGCCGGGCACCAGCAAGTGGAACAAGATCGAACACCGGTTGTTCGCCCACATCTCGATGAACTGGCGCGGAAGGCCACTGACCAGCCACGAGGTGATCGTCGCCACCATCGCCGCGACCACCACCAGCACCGGACTCACCGTGCGCGCCGCACTCGACGACGCCGAGTACCCGAAGGGCATCACGATTCCCGACAAGCAAATCAAAGCCCTTGAAACACAGGGCATCCTTGCACGTCACGAGTTCCACGGCGAGTGGAACTACACCCTCAACCCCGAACCGCGACACGCCCGAGACCAACCAAGTTAATTCATCACAAGCCCTTAGTCGGGAATTGGTGGCCTTCCGCCAACATGCATGTGCTAGCATGCATGCATGCGCACGACGGTGGAGATTTCGGAGGAGCAGCATCGGGCGCTCAGCGCGATTGCTCAGCGTCGCGGCGTGCGTGGCTTCTCGCAGCTTGTCCAAGAAGCATTGGATGCCTACCTAGCCAACCTGAACGCGGACGAGGTGGACATGTTGCTCGGACTGGAAGGCATACTGACCGACGCCGAAGCCCAAGAGATGCGCTCGCGCATTGATGAGGCAAGGTCCGCATGGCGGACCTCGTAATCGTCGACACGGATCTCGTCATCGACTTCCTGCGCGGAAAAAGGGGGGCGTCGGTGGTGCGCGAACTGATCGCCGGCCATCGCCTCCGGCTAACCGCGATAACCGCATTTGAACTGCGGGTCGGTACGGATTTCTTGGTGCGTCAAGATGACATCCTGCGGCTCTTGCATTCTCGGACATTCCCGCTCGACCCCGACGGTGCGCTTCGCGGTGGAAAGGCGGCCGCAGAGCTGCGAGCCGCCGGCCAAGACATCGGGCTGGCTGACTGCCTGCAGGCCGGGATCTGCTTGAAGTTCGATCTACCGTTTGCAACGCGTAACCGCAAGCATTTCGCCCGGATTGACGGCTTGCGCTTGCTGGACATCGATGTCTCCTGAGAGACAACAGGTCAATTCGACGGGTCCAGATGGTCTCTTCGATCGTGACGAGGACAATCGAAGTCGCCATCCTGCCCGCGACTCCGCCGTCGACACCGCATCCGGCACCGGTGCGCCGGACGCCGACGGCGAGCCAACCCGTGAGCGGCACCCGCTTCTGGTGTGGGCGTGGGGCCTAGTCCGGCTCGACTTCGTCGGCTTGGCGTTCGGGGCGGTGTTCTTCTGCCTATCGCTGACGCCGTCGCTGCTGCCTCGCAGCTGGATGTTCCAAGGCGTGATCGGCGGGATCAACGCCGCCATCGGCTATGGCATTGGCGTGTTAATCGGCAAGCTGGTGCGCCGAATGTTGTTGCGGCGGCGCAACTGGTGGCCCCCGGGCCCCCGAATGCTCTATGGGCTCAAGGCCACAACGGTGGCGGCGTCCGCGTCGGCGAGCGTGCTGATGATCATTCCCGCCGCCGCGTGGCAGCGGCAGGTGTCGGAGCTGATGGGCATCGAAGGCCCGTCGACACTGAGGTACATGCGGATGCTACTGATCGCGATCGTCGTCGGCGGCACGCTGGTGGGCGTGTCACGGGTGCTGCTCGACACGATCAAGGCGCTGGCCCGGTACTTCATCAGGCGGTGGCGCGTCAACGACGAGGTGGCGCTGTTCATCGGCACCGCAATAGTCGTCGTACTGATCGTCACCCTGATCAATGGCGTGTTGGTCCGCGGTTTCATCGCCGGCGCCAGAGCGATATTCCAGCCGCAGAACCTCAGCACCAGGCCCGGCATCGTCCAGCCGGTGCAGCCCGAAAGATCCGGGAGCCCAAGCTCATTGGCCGCATGGAGCACGCTCGGATATCAGGGCCGCAACTTTGTGTCCACAGGTCCGCACGTCGACGAGCTGACCGAGCTCAACGGGCGCCGCGCCAAGGAACCGATCCGCATCTACGCCGGCCTGGCGACCGCAGACACCGAGGACGCACGGGTGAACGTGATCCTGTCCGAACTGCACCGCACCGGCGCATTCGACCGCAAGCTGCTGGTGATCGTGCCGACGACGGGCACCGGCTGGGTGGACCCAATAGCGGCGCGGACGATCGAGTCGATGTACAACGGCGACACCGCGATCGTGGCTCTGCAGTATTCGTATCTGCCCAGCTGGATTTCGTTCCTGGCGGACCGGCAGACGTCGATGGACTCCGGCAAGCATCTGATCGACGCGGTGCACGCGCGCTGGGCCCAACAGCCGCCGGATCACCGGCCGAAGCTGGCGCTGTACGGCGAAAGCCTCGGATCGATGGCGGGCCAGGCCGCGTTCGGTTACCTGCCCGACATCGAACAGATGGGATTCTCTTCGGTGCTGTGGGTCGGACCGCCGAACGCGAGCCCGCTGTGGCACGCGCTGACCGTGCGTCGCGACCCCGGCACCCCGGAGGTCGAGCCCCGCTACGACAACGGCCGAATCGTGCGGTTCTCGCAGGGCTACGACGTGGGCAGAGTCGCCGCGCCGCATTGGCAGGGCACCCGGGTGCTGTTCCTGCAGCACGCGTCCGATCCGATCGTGTGGTGGTCGCCCGATTTGCTGTTCGACCGGCCGGACTGGCTGCGCGAGGCGCCGGGATACCACCGCACTGCATCGATGGCGTGGTATCCGATAGTGACGTTCTGGCAGGTCGGCTTCGACATGACCAACGCATCAGCAATGCCCGCCGGCCACGGCCACAACTACGGCAACACCGTGCTGGACGGCTGGGCGGCGGTGGCGCCGCCTGAGGGCTGGACAGCAGAGGACACCGAGCGCATCCGGCGGGCACTGGAGAAGGCGCAAGCCACGGACAGCCCGGAATTCTGATGTCACCCAGAGGTATTCGTTCATTCCGCGCGCTGAGTTTGGCGGTCGGCCTCCTGTCTTGGAGCGCGCTGCCTCACCGTCGGCACCCCGCGACGCAGGCAGTGGGGGCTACGTTGCTGGTGGCGATCGCCAAAGCGCCCTTGGGGCTGCGACCACCGGCGCTGTGGTCCGGTCTTCGCCTTGGTTCGGCCGCGGCGTCGGTGGTGGCGATCGGCGTCGCCGCGAGTACCGCGATTCCGCGGGTGCGCGCTTCGATGGCCGACCGCTGCACCCCAGCCGCGCCGGCGACGTGGCTCGCGCTGCAGATTCCGCTCGGCACGGTCTGGTCGGAGGAGCTCGCCTACCGGGGCGCGCTGGCGACGCTGGCCGCCGACGCGTTCGGACTGCGAATGGGGCGGCTGGTCCAGTCGATCGCGTTCGGCTTGTCGCACATCCCCGATGCGCGGGCGATAGGCGAGCCGGTGATTCCCACCGTGGTGGCGACCGGTGCGGCGGGATGGGTGTTTGGCCGGTTGGCGGAGCGGTCTGCAAGCCTGGCCGCGCCGATGCTGACCCACCTGGCGATCAACGAGGCAGGCGCGGTCGGGGTGTTGACCTTCCGCCGAGCAGACACAGAATCGCGCAGAATCGCAAGCGCGAATGCGATTCTGTGACTGCTTGCGGAGAGAGGAGAGGTGAGCTTGCGCGCCTTTGTTGTGACCGGAGCGGCGTCCGGCATCGGGCTGGCCACCGCCCGGCGCCTGCTGGCCGACGGGGGCACCGTCGTCGGCGCAGATGTGGTCGCCCCAACCGCCGACCTCGGCCCGCGGTTTTCGTTCGTGCCAGCCGATGCCACCGACGAGGCCGCGGTCTCATCGGTGTTCGCGGCTGTACCCGGCCGGCTTGACGGGGTGGTCCATGCCGCCGGCGTCTCCGGCGGCGGCCCGGTGCACCTGCTCGACCGCGTCGAATGGGACCGCGTGATCGGCGTCAACCTCACCGGCACGTTCCTCGTGGCCAAAGCGGCCCTGGCCCGAATGATCGACCAGCACCGCGTCGTCGGCGAGCGTGGCTCGATCGTGACCCTCGCCAGTGTCGAAGGCCTCGAAGGCACGGCCGGCGGTAGCGCCTACAACGCCTCCAAGGGCGGTGTCGTGCTGCTGACCAAGAACATCGCGATCGACTACGGCCCCAGCGGCATTCGGGCAAACGCCATCTGCCCCGGCTTCATCGACACGCCGATGACCGACTCGATTTTCGGCATGGCGGGGATGGAAGGCCCGATGCATTCGCTCACCGAGGAGCACGCCCTGCACCGCCGGGGGAAGCCGGAGGAGATCGCAGCGATGGCTGCGTTTCTGGTGTCTGCCGAGGCGTCGTTCGTCACCGGGCAGGCGATCGTGGTCGACGGCGGCTACACGGCCGGCCGCGATCACGGCGTGGTGCAGCTCTTCGGCTTCCCCACCTGACGGGTGAGATAGTGGCCAATCGACCCAGGTCAGCGGCCTTCATGAACCCGAATCTCCCGCGGTTTGAACGCCCTTTCACCACGCTAAAACCTGAACTTCGCTTGGTGTCAACGCGGCGTTAGGATCCGCCATGCCCACTCGCGCCGTCGATCCCGACCAGACCCGCGCCGCGGTGCTGGCCGTGGCGGACTGGTTGCACGACGGCACCCGCCCCACCCCCGGTCGCACAGAGATTGCGACGGCGGTGCGGCTCACGGCACGCACCTTGGCGTCCGTCGCGCCCGGTGCCAGCGTCGAGGTGAGACTTCCGCCTTTCGTTGCGGTGCAATGCATTTCGGGCCCGCGACACCGGCGCGGCACCCCGCCGAACGTGGTCGAGACCGATCCGCGCACGTGGCTATTGCTCGCCACCGGCCTGCTCTCGGCGGCCGACGCGGCCGAAACCGGTGTGCTGCAGCTTTCCGGCTCGCGCGCCGGCGAGATCGCTGACTGGCTGCCGTTGATCCGCCTCAGCAGCTAGCCCGTTTCGTGGTGCTTCTGTGCCTGGAATGTGCAAGAGGTGGCCGACGACGTTATCCAGCGGAGGCTGTGCATTCAATAGCATCGAAGAGCGCGAAATTTCACCGACGCGACGGTCGTTGCAGAAAGCTGCGACACCGATGGCTGAATTCCGTGATCTGACTGTGATGACCGTAGACTCATCGATGTCACCGACCCCCTCTTGGGAGCAGCCATACCGTGACCGGCCAACAGACCGACCGCACCGCTATTTCCGCTCCTCACGTACGCGGTGAACCCGACAACCCCCCTCGCGAGGAATGCGGGGTTTTCGGTGTCTGGGCACCGGGCGAGGAAGTCGCCAAGCTGACGTACTACGGCCTTTACGCGTTGCAGCACCGCGGGCAGGAAGCCGCGGGCATCGCGGTCGCGGACGGCTCGCAGGTGCTGGTGTTCAAGGATCTCGGCCTGGTCAGCCAGGTCTTCGAGGAACAGACACTTGCCGCGATGGAGGGCCACGTCGCGATCGGCCACTGCCGCTACTCCACCACCGGGTCGACCACCTGGGAGAACGCCCAGCCGGTGTTCCGCAATACCGCCGCGGGTACAGGCGTCGCGCTCGGCCACAACGGCAACCTCGTCAACACCACCGATCTGGCGAAGCGGGCGCGCGAGCTCGGGCTGATCAACGCCCGCGGAGGTGGCGCGGCGACCACCGACTCCGACATCCTCGGCGCGCTGCTGGCGCATGGCGCCGCTGATTCCACGATCGAACAGGCCGCCATGGAGCTGCTGCCCGCCGTCCGGGGCGCGTTCTGCCTGACTTTCATGGACGAGAACACGCTCTACGCCGCACGCGACCCATACGGGGTGCGTCCGCTGTCGCTGGGCCGGCTGGATCGCGGCTGGGTCGTCGCCTCAGAAACCGCCGCCCTCGACATCGTCGGCGCGTCGTTCGTCCGTGACATCGAGCCGGGCGAGCTGCTGGCTATCGACGCCGACGGCGTGCGGTCGTCGCGCTTTGCCAACCCGACGCCCAAGGGCTGCGTGTTCGAGTACGTCTACCTGGCCCGGCCCGACAGCACGATCGCGGGGCGCTCGGTACACAAGACCCGCGTCGACATCGGCCGGGCGCTGGCCCGCGAGCATCCCATCGACGCCGACCTGGTGATCGGCGTGCCGGAGTCCGGCACGCCGGCTGCGGTGGGCTACGCGCAGGAATCGGGTATTCCATACGGCCAGGGCCTGATGAAGAACGCCTACGTCGGCCGCACCTTCATTCAGCCGTCGCAGACCATCCGCCAGCTCGGCATCAGGCTCAAACTCAACCCGCTGCGCGAGGTGATCCGCGGCAAGCGGCTGATCGTCGTCGACGATTCGATCGTGCGAGGCAACACGCAGCGTGCATTGGTCCGGATGCTGCGCGAGGCCGGCGCGATCGAGGTGCACGTACGGATCGCCTCCCCGCCGGTGAGGTGGCCCTGCTTCTACGGCATAGACTTCGCGACCCCGGCCGAGCTCATTGCCAACGCGGTGGACAACGAGGACGAGATGCTCGAGGGCGTGCGCCACGCCATCGGCGCCGACACCTTGGGTTACATCTCGCTGCCGGGCATGATCGCGGCTACCGAACAGCCGGCGTCCCGGCTGTGCTGCGCCTGCTTCAACGGCACGTACCCGATCGAGCTTCCGAGCGAAACGGCGTTGGGCAAGAACGTGATTGAGCACATGCTGGCCAACGCGGCGCGCGGCGGCGCTGCGGTGCAGGCCGAAAACGACAACGTCTCGGCGTTGCGGCGACCCTGACCTTGGCGATTTCGGCGCGGTTATCGACGCTCAGCGTCGATAACCGCGCCGAAATCGCTAGTACGGGTCCCAAATGACGTATCGGGCTTGACCGACGCCGAGCGGGCGTACCGTAGACCACGGTGAGTCGTGCCACCATGTCGCGTCAATTGGTCATCGGCTGCGGGATCGCCTTGGCGACACCGGTCGTTGGGCTGGCGGTGCTACTCGGCCTGCCCTCGATCGACGGCCACTGGCAGCACCAGCCGTCCCATTTCTGGATCGTGATGGGGGCAGCAGTGCTGGCCGCCGTGCTCGGCTGGTCGATCGGCACGTCCGCTCGGCGCCGAGCCGACGCGCGGTTGTTTCTGGTCTCGATGTCGTTCGTTGCGTCTGCGGCGTTTTTGGGATTGCACGCCCTTGCCACGCCGCGGGTTCTGATCTCGCATCCCAACGCCGGCTTCGTGGTGGCGGTCCCGGTGGGCCTCGCGGTCGCGGCAGTCTTCGCATTGTGGTCGGCCGTCCCGTTGCCCCGGGAGCGGGCGAGATAGGTTGTCGCGCATAGCAACTCGATGCGGCTAGCACTGCTGGCGATCGTGGCCGGGTGGGCGGCCTGGTCGCTGGCCGAGCTCCCGCCCCTCGACGACCCGACGCCCGTCGAATCGGGGTCGCCGCTCATGATCACGCTCGGCCTGCCCACGGCCCTGGCCTTCGTGGTGTCCGCCTGGCGTTATGTGAGGTCCGCGCGTGACCGCCGGGCCCTTCTGCTGCTGGCCATCGCGGCCGCTTGGGTGCTGCTCGGTGAGGCCGCTGGCGCGGTCGCGCTGACTCACAACTGGCGGGTGTCGTGGTGGCTGTGGCATCTGCTGATGGTTGCCGCGTTCGCGGCGATTGCGACGGCGTCGGCACGCATGCCGGACGACGAGCGATACAGCGACCTGTATCTCGACGACGTCGCCGCTGGAACGCGTGACGTGACGGTGTTCTTCGCCGATCTGAAGGGGTTCACCCGGTTCTCGGAAGTGAACGCCCCTGATGACGTGCGGACGATGCTGAACACCTACTTCGAGGCCGTCCTCCCAGCGTGCGAGCCGCGGGGGGACGCATTGACCGCTTCATCGGCGATGCGGTGATGGTGACGTTCAACGTATCGGCCGACCAACCCGACCACATCGTGCGGGCAGCCCGGGCCGCGCTGGGTTTCCAGCGTGCCGCACAACAGATCGCCGACCGTCACCCGGACTGGCCGACGTTTCGGGTGGGGGTCAACACCGGCACCGCCCTTGCGGGCGTGGTGGGCGACGGCCGGGAGCGGGACTACACGGTGCTCGGTGACATGGTGAACGTCGCCGCCCACATCGAAGCGTTCGCGCCGCCGGGGGCGGTGGTGATCAGCGACGCGACATACCGCGCCCTGCCCGGGGCGACGGCCACCTCGATGGGCACCGTCACCCTGAAGAGCCGGGCCCAACCGATGCGGATCTGGCGGCTCGAGAACCTGGATTAACCCGCACGGTCGAGCACATCGCGGAACACCTTCCGAAATCGCCTGCGGTGCCGCCGCACTCCGCCGTACCAGTAGATGCGACCGGCAATTCCCTTGGGATAGAAGATCATTCGCTGGTGGTACGTGCTGCCTCGGCCGGATACGGTGCCCACCCGCAACTGGAGCCATGCGTTGCCCGGAATGCGACCGTCCTTGTGTAGCAGCAGAAACCGACCCGGCTCGCGGGCCTTTACTCGCCAGTCCTGTCGCGCCGGGCTGTTTTCGACCAGCTTCCAGAGGTCGTCTTCACTGGCCGCCGTCCACCCGGAACGCTTCAGCGTGTAGGTGATCGCGCCCGCCCAGTCCGGGTCGCTCGGCAACTGCTCCGACGGCGTGTTGCGCGCCGCATCCGACCACGATGTGTCGACTGTACCGTCGGTGATTCGCTTCAGCGCCAACGAAACCGAGTCGCGGTATCCGGTGAGGCCACCGGGTGGCGCAGATATCACCGAGTCGATGTCGTGGTTGTCCATCACCGCGTCGCAGTGCAGCGATTCCACCAGCGGGCGGGCCAAGCCGGACGGAATCGGCGTCACCAGCCCCACCCACAAGCTGGCGATTGTCGGCGTGAGAAGCGGCAGCACGACGATCACCCGCCGGTGCAGCCCGGCGACGTCGGCGTAGATCTGCATCATCTCGCCGTATTCGAGCACATCGGGACCGCCGATGTCCCACACCCGGGATTCACCGACGTCGACGGCGGCCGCCTCGACCAGGTAGTGCAGCACGTCGCGAATCGCGATCGGCTGGATCCTGTTGCGCACCCACTTCGGCGTCGTCATCACCGGCAGGCGGTCGGTCAGATGCCGGATCATCTCGAACGACGCCGAGCCCGACCCGATGATCACACCCGCCTGCAACACCATGGTCTCGATACCTGACGTGAGCAGGATCTCGCCCACCCTTGTGCGCGACCGCATATGCCGCGACAGCGTCGCGCCGGACGGATGCAGCCCGCTCAGATACACCAGCCGCCGCACGCCGGCGCGACGAGCGGCAGCGACGACATTGTTCGCGGCGCGTTCCTCGTCTGACGCGAAATCGCGCGATGTGCCCATCGAGTGCACGAGGTAGAACACGACGTCGGCACCGTCGAACGCCGTGACCAGCGAGTCGGGGTCGGCCAAGTCACCCCGCATCACCGTCG
Source organism: uncultured Actinomycetota bacterium (assembly GCA_963801365.1). Taxonomy (GTDB): domain Bacteria; phylum Actinomycetota; class Actinomycetes; order Mycobacteriales; family Mycobacteriaceae; genus Mycobacterium. The sequence goes on from CAWDEZ010000006.1 coordinate 786,157, forward strand.
CGTCGTCGCGCCACGGCACGTTGGCGAGCTTGCTCGGCGTCCCGAGCTTGCTCGGCGTCCTGGCGACGGCACACACGTCGTGGTCGGTGTCGAGGAGCCACGGCACCAACCGGCCGCCGACATACCCGGTTGCGCCGGTGACCACGCAACGCATGATTTCCCCCTCGTGTCGACGGCTCTCGCATGCTATTCGGAGCTACGCCGCCGCTGGATTCGCCGGGTCGCGCTCAGCCGACGGCCACCTCGTTAGTGACGAGCTCGGCACCGGCTTCGTAGGCGAGCTTCGGTCCCAGCACTGCGGCCGGAGTATATGCTCCGTGCGGAACGCGGCCGGCCAACTGCGCGCGTATGACGGCAGCGGCGACTCGGCCAGTGAAGTCGTATCCATCTCCCATCGTCAGCCAGCCACGGCGCGTCGTACCGTCGGGCCAGTCGAGCTCGGCGTAGCTCAGCGAGACGTAGTCGGCGGCTTGACCTGCTCCGGGTCCAGGCGAATTCGTCAGCGACACACCATATTCCAGGGCGCGCCTGATGGCCCCGTACCGGGCCCCCCGGGACAGCAGGGGTAGTACGGCTCGGACGAACGGATTGGCTGGCATCTCGGTGGTGAAGGCATCGACATCACCTGCGCCGGAGGCATGAGCCGCTGCTTCGAGATCACCGATGGCGACCCCGATCCCGCTGAGCACGCGGCCCGTGGGGGTTGGAATACGCCAGTGTGCGCTGCCCGGTCGGGTAGAGGTGAGCCTACCGCCGCGGTACGCCCATCCTCCTACTGCGAGGACCTCGACGGCGCTGGCGGCGACGTTTCGGCCGCGACCGGCCATTCCGGGCATGGCCGCCACCCGCGCCGACCGTGCCGGCGGACGGTTGCCGCGCAACGCCAGCGCCAATGCCTCGGTTGCCACGACGCCGAAACCGGCGCCCGTCGTCACCGAAACTTCGGCACGTCGCGCATCGCGGTCGTGGGCCAACGCGGTGCGAATCGCGTCCAGTTCGTTGGCCACGTCGCAGTAGTGCACCCGATGGCTAAGGCACCAATCGAGAATTTCCGGAGCTGTTCGAGTTGCGGGTCCGACGAGGTTGAGGACCAACTCTGTGTGAGGCGCCTGGTTCAACACCGTCGCCCAGCCCTTGTTGCCCGTGACGAGGACCACGGGCTGCAACGCGCCCGCGTCCTGTGCGCTCGCGGCCACTGCCTGAAGACGCTCCGAGTCGCGGCCTACGAGCACCAGCCGGCGTGTGGTGGCCGCCGCCAGATGGCTGACAATCGCGCGTCCTGCAAGGCCCGATGCGCCAAGAACCGTTATCGTGGAAGTCATGGCATATTACAATACAGTATGTAACGTTTGATGGTCAAGACAGGCCGCCCGCGGGCCGAAGCGCTTGATGCGGCGATCCTTGATGCCGCCGTCGAGTTGATCACCGCGAACGGTTACCAGGCCGCATCGATCGACGCAATTGCTCGGAAGGCCGGCACCACCCGCCCCGCGGTGTACCGGCGCCACGGCTCCCGCGGCCATCTGGTGGTGGCCGCGATTGCCCGCCGCTTCGGCCTCGACCCCGCAGCCGACACGGGTTCGCTGCGTGGCGACCTCCTGGCCGTTCAGCTGGCGCAGATGGGGTTCTTCGCCGATCCGCTGGTCAAGCGATCCCTTCCCGGACTGCTCGAGGAGACGTCGCGCGACGCGGACCTGAGAAAGCAGTTCTTTGACGAGTTCGTGAGACCGCGTCGCGAATCCACCGCACGCTCTCTATTGCGGGCCGTGCAACGAGGCGAAATCGAGGCCGGCTTCGACATCGAATGGATCTGTGACCTTCTGACTGGCCCCCTGCTCATGCGGTCCTTCCTTCCAACCGGTCCGATCGACGACAATCTCGCGAACCAGACCATTGACGCCGCACTGGCTGAATTACATGGCCGGTGATCGTCAGTCGACGAAGCCAGGTGTCAACCTCGCCGAGGCGGGGCGTAGGGTCGAATCGGATCGGCCGCTAATCGCCTGTAGCACTTGGGATCCGGTGGGAGGAAGCCGTATGACGGATGTGAATGCCACGCTGCCTGCCGCGTTACGCCGGGCGCTGGAGTTGTTCGCTGATCCGCCGGCGCAACCCGATATCAGCAAGGGTTATCTCGATCTGCTGGGCGAGCCACCCGCCGAGGGCGCCGCTGTGCCGAAGAACACCGGCGCGATCCAGGCGGTGTGGGCCTCGCCGATCGGGTCGCTGTTCTACGACAACGCGCAAGCCTTGGCGCGAAGGCTGTTCACCTTCTGGCAGCATCCCGCCGAGTGGTTGAACATCCCACGCGGCGGAATCGCGTTGGACGTCGGCTGCGGTCCCGGCAGCGTTACCGCGTCGCTGGCCGAAGCCGTCGGCGAAGGCGGCCTCGCCATGGGCGTCGACATATCTGGGCCGATGCTGGCCCGCGCGGTCCGGGCCAACTCGGGGCCGCAGGTCGGGTTCATCAGGGCGGACGCGCAGCGGTTGCCGCTGCGCGACGCCACCATGGATGCAATTGTCTCGATTGCCGTTTTGCAGCTGATACCGAACCCCGCCGCGGCGGTGGCGGAGATCGCGCGAGTACTACGACCAGGCGGGCGAGTGGCCGTGATGGTGCCAACCGTCGGGCGTCCCGGCCCGTTCTGGCGGCTGCTTCCGAATACCGGGGCCTACTTCTTCGGCGACGACGAACTCGGCGACATTCTCGAGGACAACGGCTTCGTCAGGGTGCGGACCAAGAACATCGGCGGCATTCAGTGGGTGCGCGGCCAACGGTGACGATGCCCTTTAGGGAACGCGCATCCAGGGTCGGAGGCGCAGGTGGCAAGGATCGCCGTCATGAACGAAACACCCCGACCCCACATGCCGGTAGCCTTAAACGCGATGGGCGACTCGACCGAGCGAATCAACAACCAGTGAGTGGCCGGGCCAAAGACCCCGTGATCTCATACGCGTCCTCCGGGGTGGACATCGAAGCCGGCGATCGAGCGGTCGAACTGCTCAAGCCGTTGGCGCGCAAGGCCACCCGGCCGGAGGTCGTTGGGGGGCTGGGCGGATTCGCGGGGTTGTTCGCGCTCAAGGGCGGCTACCGTGAGCCGCTGCTGGCGGCTTCCACCGACGGTGTGGGAACCAAAGTCGCTATCGCGCAAGCCATGGACAAGCACGACACCGTCGGGCTGGATCTCGTGGCGATGGTCGTCGATGACCTCGTGGTCTGCGGCGCGGAGCCGCTCCTGCTGCAGGATTACATCGCGGTCGGCCGCATCGTGCCGGAGCGGATCGCGGCGCTGGGCGTGGGGATCGCGGAGGGCTGCGTGCGGGCCGGGTGCGCGCTACTCGGCGGTGAGACCGCGGAGCATCCGGGGCTGATGGCCCCCGACGCCTACGACATCTCGGCTACCGGCGTCGGCGTGGTGGAGGCCGACGATGTGCTCGGGCCGGATCGAGTGCGGCCGGGCGATGTGGTGATCGCGATGGCGTCCACGGGTCTGCATTCCAACGGCTACTCGTTGGCACGCCACGTGCTGCTGGAGATCGACCGGATGAACCTGGGGGGCCACGTCGAGGAGTTCGGCCGCACCCTCGGCGAGGAACTTCTGGAGCCGACCCGAATCTATGCCAAGGACTGCTTGGCGCTGGCCGCCGAAACGCACGTCAAGACCTTCTGCCATGTGACCGGCGGAGGCTTGGCGGGCAACCTGGCGCGAGTGATCCCGCACGGCTTGATGGCCGAACTCGACCGCGGCACCTGGACGCCGGCGCCGGTGTTCAACATGATCGCTCAGCGCGGACGCATCGACCATGCGGAGATGGAGAAGACGTTCAACATGGGCGTCGGCATGGGTGCGGTCGTGAGCCCCGATGACACCGACCGCGCGTTGGCGATCCTCACGGCTCGTCACCTGGACTGCTGGGTGTTGGGCACCGTCAATAAGACTGGAAAAAACAAGACCAAGGTGGAACTCGTCGGGCGCCACCCGCGGTTCTGACGCGTGCCCTGAGCGGGCTCAGCGGCGCCAGTCGTCCTCGTCTTGCCACGGATCGTTGGCGTCGGCGTCAACGCCTTCGGCTCCGGACAGCTCGCGTTGGAGCCGCTCGAAATCGGTCTGTGGGGAGCTGTATTTAAGCTCCCGGGCAACCTTCGTTTGCTTCGCCTTCGCCCGGCCGCGGCCCATGGGGGAACCCCCTCGCGCAATAACGGAGCGGCCCGATGTGAAGGCGGCTCCGATCTGAGTTTGTGTTTATTAGTCCTGACAACACTTTACCGTGCCCGCGCGCGGTGCGCTGGCAGGGCTTGATTGTCTGCTCTTCACCGGCGAGGCTGGCCGCCACGAAGCGAACCGCTCGGCACAGCGAGACGATACCGCCACCGGCAATCGTCTCCTGCCCCTGACCCTTCCCTGGTAAGGGTCCAATCGTGTGCGGTTCCCGAAATCGAAGGTTTTCGGGACTTGTCCGGGGTGGCTTGCGTGGGGGCAGGTTGTCGGGTTTTGGGTTGGTCGGGGCGTGGGGGTCAGGGGTGTCAGACTTGGCCCGGGCTGGTTGTGCCGCGGGTATTCATTCCAGCCGGGACAGCTGGCGTTCATGGGTCAACTTCGGTGAACCCACGCTTGGTCGACGCAGTAACAAATACCAAGCGCACTAGGGGGTGTTAGATGGAGCTCGTCTGATTGGATGTTTGCGCCAGCAAGGAAACCGGCGATGGTGCCGAATAACGTATATCCGCCCGCCTTAACGGCGGAGTCGGCATCCGACCAAGCCAGCATCAGCGCGAACCCAGCCACGCTCAATAATCCGTACAGCTTGACCAACGGTGATGAGAGCCCACGGCGGCCACGCTGGCTGGTCACGAGCCGCATGACAATTATGCCACCGAGCACAATGACGACAAGTACACCGGCGACGATCGTCTTGGCCATTGCCCCAGCCTAAAGCCGGAGACCAACTACGGCGGCCGGAAAATCGCGATCAGGTAGCACGCTGACGTTTGCCCGATCCATGCCATCAAGCCATCAAGTAGTGGCGTGGGCTTGAAGGGCGGGGTGGTCATCCTATGCAGACGGCTCCGTGGCCACCACGTTTGAAGTTCTTGTCAATTTCGTCACGCGACATCACACGCGGACGCACGAAGATCGGTGGGAGGAAGTCCTCGGGGCGATCAGCGTGTGCGTGGTGCCGAAATGTCGGCACGGCGAACCTGGTTGCCGCCCGCGCGTTTGGCTTCATACATCGCGGCGTCGGCGGCTTCGACGAGGCGTTCGATGATTTGCCGGTCAAGATTTTCATGTTCCGCCGACAGTGGGATGCTGCTAACGCCCAGGCTGGCTGTTACGCCCCAGGGCGTGGCGGCAATCGCTAGGCGCATTGCCTCGGCGATCTGAAGTGCTTCCCGAGCCCCGATGCCTTCGGCGACGAGGAATTCCTCTCCGCCGACTCGGGCGATTACTGGTGCAGCACCGCCGATGCGCCGCAGGGTGTCGGCCACAGCCACCAAGATGCGGTCCCCGGTAGCGTGACCGCGGGTGTCGTTAATGCCCTTGAAATTATCGAGATCGAGCAGCACGACACTCAGACACAGCGTGCGCGTCTGCGCAGCCAACAGCTTGGACGCCGACCGATAAAAGCCCCGACGGTTGTGCAAGCCGGTGAGCGGATCGGTCGAGGACTTCAGGGCATCCACCGAGAGCCAGTGGACGAATATCTGTCCGCAGAATGGTACCGCCAGGATTCCGGTGCTGAGCACCAGTAGGGCGGCCGCCGCCATCGATGTGTCACCTGCCACAGCGATGCGGGCGGCGCACACCAGTGCAGTACCCAAGGCGCTGCCCAATGTGAAAACCAGCAGGCGAGCGGAATGAAAAAACGCCACGTAACCCGCCAGGCCACCAAATGCCGCGCACCCCAGCATCGCCGAGCGCGGGTCGCTCTCGATCACGCAGATCGCCGCGATGCCCACAGCCCCCGTTATCGAAACACCTGGGATTGAAATCGCGTTGGCCAGCTAACCAGCCACACCATTGCCATTGCCGCCAGGCTCACCACGAACACCACCGCGACCGCACGCCGCATCGGGGTCTGCGGACCCGACGAGCTGATCAACCTCAGCAACGTCGCCGCGGCCAAGTTTGTCACAATGGCGGTCAACAGATAGCGGACAAACGGCTTCAATCCACGCGCGCCGAGATAGTCCGACTACCAGTCATAGTGGTCGGGTTGACGCCACCACAGCCCCATCCAGTGCATTTCTCGACGCCCCCGGCCCTCCTTGACAGCACCGCTAAACGGCGCGGACTGCGTTTGGCCGGCGAATCCCCTTGCTGCTGAGGGTATTGCGGACGGTAATTTGGACGTAATCGCTTGTCCCGCAACGTGACTCACGGGAAAACGCCAGGATGGTGTTCTGATGTGCGCCCCAGGGGCGCGCCCCGTGTCCAGTTTTCGGCCACGCCGGGATCCCAAGTGCAGAGCTTCAGCAGACCGAACCGTGTTATCTGCACCGGCAGAAACACGTCGTCGCCATCGGACTGTCGGTGCACCGCCATGACGGTGACCGGGCGCAAGAACCACCAGAGCACCCAGAGGGCGACGACGCCCAGCAGCGCCAGGAGTAATGCCATGTTCGACCCCCGAGATCGTTGTGGCTCGATTGTCTCGGGAAGAGATAATCGATTGCTTTCGCAAATAGAATATAGAGTCAAATGGCCAGCAGAAACAAATCGGAACCATCCCAAACCTACGGTATGCTATTGCGGCATTACCAAACCTACGGTCTGGTAATGTCGCAACGGCTTTCCTTACTACCCGAAATGGCCGCGTCAAACCTGCAAACCGCAAGAAAGGGTGCTGTGACCAGGACCCTTCGGCTCGCCAGGCGCAGGGTGCCCACATTTTGCCTACAATTTGCGCGGAAGTTGCAGTTACTTACTAAGTTGAGCATAAGTAAGGCGACACACCGGGCGTGATGCTCGAGTTCGCTGAGCGTCTCGTGTTGACTAACTGCAGTGCGGGACAACGACGGTCGCAAGCTCGACCATGCCACGCTCGAGGTGCTGCGGATGCGGGCAGTGGACCGGATCCGGGCCGGCGCGTCGGTTGCGGAGGTGGCCGAGACGCTTGGCCTGCACCGTGGTTCGGTGTACCGATGGTGGTGGCGGTACCTGCGGGGCGGGACCGAGGCGCTGCGGGCCAAGCCGGTGCCTGGGCGGCCGGCCACGTTGACCGACGAGCAGTTGGCACGGCTGCGCGAGATCGTCGCTTACTGCGACCCGTTCATCGGGCACGGTATGCGTCCGCGCGGCTGAACACGCCGACCACAGTGACTTGCTGCTGCTCGTCGTCGATCCTGTACAGCACGCGGTAGGTACCGCGACGTGCGCTATAGCGATCGTGCAACGGTGGTCGGACCTGCTTGCCAACTCGGTGGGGATTGTCGAGCAGCGGACCAATGATGAACTCGTACGCAGCGAACGCCACCGATTCGGGAAGTGGTTCGGCTAGTTGCTTTTTCGCGGTCGGCGCGATTATCAGCTCGTATCGCCGGTCGGTCACGTCCTAGCTCTGCGTGCTTGCATCGCGGCGGAAAGGCTGTCCTGGTTCTCCCGTTCCCCGCGGGCTAGCTCAGCATCGGCCTCGCCAAGGGCGCGGAGCGCTGCTGGGTCGGACAGCACCGCAATGGTTTCCTCGAGTGACTCCAGGTCGTCGACTGCGAGAAGGACCGCCATGGGGCGTCCGTGCACCGTGACGGTGATTCGCTCGTGCTGATCGCTAACCCGGGCTACTAATTCCGAAAGGTGCGCCTTTGCCTCTGCGAGTGAGCTTACTTCAGGCATAGTCATAAGTATGACCAGTTTTCTCCCGGTGTCCAGGGGAGCGGATGCGCTCAGGTAGCTGGTCACGGTCCTCGGTGTCGGCGGCGATGTGGTAGGTCACCGCGTGACCCCGCGCAGCCGGTCGACCGCGGCCCGGCCGGCCCCGACGCCGTCGGCGGCGGGCACCGTGTCGGGATCGATTGTGACCGGGACCTCGCCGTCCTCGGCGGTGACGGTCAACGGCGTGTCAGCCGGCAGGGCCCGCTTGACCAGTGCGAGCGCCACCGGTCCAAGCTCCACGTGGTCCACGACGGTGCCGAGCCGTCCGACCGTCCGGCCGCCCGTGGTGATCGGCGCGCCGGTGATCGGACGGGACACCGAACCGTCAAGGTGCGTCAGCACCAGCATGCGCGGCGGGCGCCCGAGGTTGTGCACCCGCGCAACGGTTTCCTGGCCGCGGTAACAGCCCTTGTCCAGGTGCACCGCCGCGCCGATCCAGCCGACTTCGTGGGGGATCGTGCGCTCATCGGTGTCAACGCCGAGTCGGGGCCGCAGCGCGGCGACCCGATGCGCCTCGTATGTCCAGACGCCTGCCGGTCGCAGGCCGGCTTTGCGGAGCCGCTGCCACCACGCCGGTAGCTGGTCGCGCGGCGCTACCACATCCAGCGCCAGCGGCGGCCCGTCGGGATGGGTCGGCATGCGTCGAACGAACCCGCCGCCGGAAAGGGGCGTCGCAGTTTCCCCTGGCAGCGCGTCGACACCCAGCGATCCAAGCACCCTCGGGTCGGTCAGCTCTCGGCCCAGCAGCGACAGCACGCCGTATTCTGTGGCGTCTGGCACCACGTCGGCCCGGAACACCATCCGCTTGAGGTAGACCAGCAGCGGCTCGGTGCGCCATGGTTCGGTGTCGAGATAACTGACGCCGCCTAGCTCGGTCTGGATCCAGTGGTCCTCGACGCGGCCCTGCACGTCTAGGCTGAGGTTTTCGACCGTGGCGCCATCGGCCAGGTCTGCGACGTGCTGTGACGATATGTTGTGCAGCCACGACAGCCGGTCCGAGCCGGTCAGCGTGATCACCCCGCGGTGGGACCGGTCGATGATGGCTGCATCGGTGAGGGCGGCGCGCTGTTCGCCGAGCGGGTCGCCATAGTGCCAGGTGGCCCCCGCGTCGGGTCCGGAGGCGGGCGCGGGCACGGGCGCTATCTGCTCTTCGCGCGAGCGCTCATCGCCTGTCACGCTCTCAACTGTACGGTCGCCCGTTACCGTGTTGGCCATGTCAGTTGTCGTCACCCTGGACGGGAAATCCCACGACGCCGAGAGGCCGCTGCTACACGCCGACGACCTGGCCGCAGTGCGGGGGGATGGCATCTTCGAGACGCTCCTGGTGCGTGACGGCCTGCCGTGCCTGGTGGACGCGCATTTGCAGCGGCTGACACAGTCGGCCGAGTTGATGGACCTGCCCGCGCCAAACCCCGAGGCTTGGCGACGTGCGGCGGCTGCCGCCGCGTCGCGCTGGGCCGGGCAGAGCAGTGACGAGGGCGTGATGCGCTGGGTGTATAGCCGCGGCCGCGAGAGCGGCGGGTCGCCCACCGCGTACATCTCCGTCGGCGGGTTGCCTGATCGCGTCTCCGAGGCTCGACGCGAGGGGGTGGCCGCGTTGACACTCGCGCGTGAGATGCCGACGACCGCATCGGGCGCACCGTGGGTGCTGGCGGGCGCCAAAACGCTGTCGTACGCGGTCAACATGGCGGCGCTCAGATATGCCGCCGGCCGGGGTGCGGGCGATGTGATCTTCGTCAGCACAGACGGCTACGTGTTGGAGGGTCCGCGCTCGACGGTGGTGATCGCCACCGACGGCGGGTTGCAGACGCCGCCGCCGTCACTGCCGATCTTGCACGGCACCACGCAACAGGCGTTGTTCGCTGTGGCGACCGGAAAGGGATACCGCTGCGAGTACCGACCGCTTCGACCCGCGGATTTGATTGGTGCGCAAGGAATTTGGATGGTATCCAGTATCACTCTGGCTGCCCGGGTGCACACTCTCGACGGCCGAGCCCTGTCTGCTTCCCCGATAGCCGCGGAATTCGCCGAGCTTGTCGACCTCGCGATCGTCAGCGACCGATAGTTATTTGGTTGTCGCACCACCTGATCCCGGGTACCTTCGCCGGTACACGGGAAAGGAGGTGGTCCGAGAATTGATTGACTTATGGACACGTGAGGTGACTGCCGGCTAGCCGCCGCATGCGAGGTAACCCTCCGCTGCAAGGCGCTGGCAATTCCCGCAGTCACCCGGCCCCCGAGCCCCTGGTCTGTCCAGCCGGGACAACGGCTCGGGGGCCGCTTAATTCTCGTGCTACATCGACAAAAGTCTGCCCGAAAGTGACGGTTGCTCGGGCGGTCAGGGAACTAGCCGGCGTATCGAGACAGGCGTGCAGACAGATGCGGCACCAAGCCGCCGTCAGCGTCGACGCGTTCTTCGACGTAGGCTAGATCGCCGCCCTCGACGATTCCGTAGAGCCGCTTCGCGCCACCGACGAGCATGCCGGATCGGCTGCGCGCCAACGCATCTGTCGCGAGCTCCCAGGATGATTGGTTGAGCGGTCGGCCGTAGAACAGCTCCACGTAGCCGGCGGAATGGGCGAGCAGCAGTTCGATCGCCTCGGCCTCAGAGGTATCGGCCGGATCGCTGACGAACCGCCAATAGCCGGTCTCTCGCAACCCGGCCCCGTCATATTCGCCCTTCTCGTTCAGTCGCCAAGACCGTGCCTCCCAGTTCAGGTAGTCCCGCCCGTCGTGGGAGGCGATGATCTGCTGACCGAAGCGGTAGTCGCCATGCGGACCGCGGCCTTCGCCTTCGCCGCGCCAGACGCCGACGAGCGGTAGCAGGGCCAGCAGCGCGTCGTGTAGGTTCGCGCCTTCACGCAGGTTCGCAGTGTCCGACGGCAGCGGAAGATCTTCGAACACCGGGATGTTGCGGGATGCGGTGGTCTTGGCGCGCTCGGCGGCCGCGGCCACCGCACGGTCGCCGGATCCCGGTCTGGGGCTGGGTGCAGTCACGAGTCGTCGGAAATGAGCCGGTACACCGCATACAGCGCGAACCAGGCGATCAGCACGGTGCACAGAACAAGCAGGATCTCGTAGAAGAGCACCACGGGATTGAGTTTAGTGCGCGCAGCCCGCCATCGCGGTCGGGCGGCCCCTGCGCGAGCGTGCGCGCATTGCCACGCCGAGCGGCGTGTCGTGGGCACACCACGCACGCTCGCCGAATGGGCGCTACGCGACCTTGACGTCGACCTCGTGGATGCCGGCGCCGAGCGGTGCGACGACGGCGTCTCCGCTCCCGATCGAGGACAGCGCCCGCACCGTCCACGAGCCGGGTGCCGCGAAGAACCGGAAACCACCGGTCGCCGACGCGACTACCTCGGCGGTGAACTCGTCGGAGGAGTCCAGCAGCCGCACGAACGCGCCGCCCACCGGCTGCCCGGAGCAGTCGACGACCCGGCCGGTGATGACCGTCTCCTTCTCGACGTCGACACTGGCCGGCAGCGTCTGTGTTTGTTTCGGTGCAGAGCACATATCAGCTTCCCAACTCGATCGGGGCCCCCACCAGAGAGCCGTATTCCGTCCAACTTCCGTCGTAGTTCTTGACATTCCCGTGCCCGAGCAACTCCTGCAGCACGAACCACGTGTGCGACGACCGTTCCCCGATTCGGCAGTAGGCGATCGTCTCTTTTGAATCGTGGAGCCCGGCCTCGGCGTACAGCTTCTTCAGGTCCGCGTCGGATTTGAACGTGCCGTCCTCGTTGGCGGCCTTGCTCCACGGCACGTTGATGGCTGTCGGGATGTGGCCGGGGCGCTGGCTCTGCTCTTGCGGCAGATGCGCGGGCGCCAGGATCTTGCCGGAGAACTCGTCGGGCGAACGGACGTCGACTAGGTTCTTGTCGCCGATCGCGGCGAGCACCTCGTCGCGGAACGCGCGGATGCTGTTGTCCGGCTGCTCGGCCTTGTAGCTGGTGGTCTCACGCTGCACGGTGTCGGTGGACAGTGGGCGCCCGTCGAGCTCCCACTTCTTGCGCCCGCCGTCGAGTAGCTTGACGTTTTCGTGGCCGTACAGCTTGAAGTACCAGTAGGCGTACGCCGCGAACCAGTTGTTGTTACCGCCGTACAGGATCACGGTGTCCTCGTTGGAAATGCCGCGCTCGGAGAGCAGCTTCGAAAACTGTTCGGCGTCAACGAAGTCCCGTTTAACGGGATCCTGCAGGTCCTTGCGCCAGTCCAGCTTGACCGCGCCGGCGATGTGGCCGTTGTCGTATGCACTAGTGTCCTCGTCTACTTCGACGAAGACGGTATTGGGAGCGTCGAGATTGCTCTCCGCCCAGTCGACTGTGACCAGGACGTCGGAGCGAGCCATGAATTTCCTTTCCTTATCTGACAGATTGAGGCCGGCGATGAGCGTTTGCGCGAAGAGCAGACGGCCGCCGATGAGCGTTTGCGCGAAGAGCAGAGTGCCGCCGATGAGCGTTTGCGCGAAGAGCAGAGTGCCGCAGCCGGGCGACCAACGGATACAGCTGGCAGCCCAGGCAGATGCCGAACGACGCGTTGAGGAACGCGGCGACGAGCGCGAACGCGGTGGCGATCTCGCCGAGAACGGTCAACTCGGTGGCGAATCCGACGACGCCGATGACCGCGAAGGCGAAGCCGACCAGCTGGGCGAACTTCAGCGGCGCAACGGGCTCGCGTTCGGTGACCGGACCCAGACGCGGGCCGATCAGTTTGGCGAAGATCAGCCCGTACGGGCTGTGCCGAGGACCTCGCAGCGCGGTGATCGCGAACACCACGGCCTGCAAGGCGAGGATCACCGCCGCGGTGGGCGGGCTGACCGCTGACACCAGCAGCGTCACCACTAGCACCACGCTGGTGACCGATGCCGCAAATCGGGGACCGCGGACGTCTACTTCGCTGATGGTGGTCGGCATCCAGATACTCCTGTGCTGAACGAGCTGGCGGAAGGGCGCGGCTCAGGCCGCTGGCAATGCGCTCAGCGGCAACAGCAACAGCAGTAACCCGCCGTGCGGCACAGATCAACTGTGCGGCGCTTGGTGAGCATCAGCTCGAGGCGGGTAAACACTCGGCCAGCTTACCTAATGGGCAGGTGTTCAAGCCAATAGTGGTACCAGCTTCGACCGCAGGTCAGCCGCCTTGGGCACCCCTGCGCTGCGATACCACTGCTTGCCGTCGGCGTCGAAGATCAAGGTTGTGGGCAGCGACAGTACCGAAAGTCGGCGCGCCACAGTCGGATTGGTGTCGATGTCGATCTCCACGTGAGCCACCGCCGGCAGATCGCTGCACACCTGGTTCACGACCCGCCGCACCGCCGCGCACGGACCGCACCACACCGCGCTGAAGTGCACGACGGTCGGGCCTGTCCTCGACAGCCCGAGATCTGCGGTCTGCTGCGGCGTCGAATCCTCGGCGTTTCGCAGCACGCCCGACCGGCGGGTGAGAACCACGCCGATGACTACGGCGACACCAAGCGCCGCGGCGATCACACAGAGGGCAACAACCACCGAATAGCTCATGACACGGTGAACTCGTCGAAGCGCAGGGTTAATCCTTCCGCGATGCCTTCGATGATCACGTCGGAGCCGCGCGCACCCTCGCGGTCCGGGGCAATGCCGAAGGGCAGCTTCTGGCCAGGCAGGTTTTTGCTGAAGGCCGCCAGCACCGCGTCACGCTTGTCGTCGGGCACCATCCGGTCCGCAGTGCCCGGGCCCGTGACGATCCCTGTCGCGGTGAACACCAGCGTCGTCTTGTCATCGCCGGTCATGGACAGGTCCACCGACACGCTCACCCGCTGATCGAAGCCAGCGGACTTCGGCGTTCCGGTGAACACCAGACCGACGCTACTTGAGATCCCGGATTCGGTGGTGCCACCGGTCGCGTCGTTGGTCTCCTTGGGCGGGGCCTCGACAATCAGGTCGTTGATGCCGATGAACCGGCCGAGGTGGGTGGAGTCGATGATGATCCGGCTTTCCGTCTTGACGACCGGAACCGGCGCGTCGGGCCGGATCAGCCACGAGGCTTGGGTCAGGTCGATGTCATGCAGGGTCGCCTCCAGCCCCGCCTCGCCGACAATCGGACGGTCGACACCGTTGGCCTTGATCTCGACCTCGTCATAGCGGTGGCGTAGCGCTTGTGGGATGAACGGAAAGCCCAGGATGCCGACCCACGGGTCGAATCCCAGCCCCGCCTCGCTGCGAAGGGTGCGCGCCAGCCGGTATTCGGCGTAGATCGCGGTGCCGAAGTCCGCTCCGATCGCCCCGCCGGAAAGCGCGACGATCGTCACAATCGTCCCGATCACCACCGCGCGCACCCGCACATTGTGGCGTACGAGGTGGCGCGAGCCGTCCCGACCGTCGAGCCCGGACGGCTAAGTCGCAGGTCGCGGGTTATTGTTAGATGTTCGCGCGTAGGCGAGGGGCAACGGGGCACCTGGACGCGAGGAGCAAAAGAAAGCAGTCCGGCGACCGGACTGACATCGGTCGTACGTCGAACCGTCGTACACCCGCGCGTTGGAGGGTGTGTTGGATTTACTGCTACTTACCGGGGACCCGCGTCCGGAGTCGGTGCTGCCGTCGTTGTCGCTGCTGCCGCACAGCCTGCGGACGGCGCCGAGTGAGGTGTCGTCGTTGCTGGAGGCGGGTAGCGCCGATGTGGTCCTCGTCGACGCGCGCACCGACCTGGCCGCCGCGCGAGGGCTGTGCCGGCTGCTCGGAACCACCGGAAACTCCGTCCCGGTCGTGGCTGTCGTCAACGAAGGTGGCCTGGTCGCGATCAACGTCGACTGGGGGCTCGACGACATCCTGCTGCCCGGCACCGGGCCGGCCGAGATCGACGCGCGGCTGCGGCTGCTCGTCGGGCGCCGTGGTGGAGCGGCCAACCAGGAGAATCTCGGCAAGATCACCCTCGGGGAGTTGGTCATCGACGAGGGCACCTACACGGCGCGGCTGCGTGGCCGACCGCTCGACTTGACCTACAAGGAATTCGAGCTGCTGAAATACCTCGCCCAACACGCCGGCCGGGTCTTCACTCGCGCTCAGCTGCTGCAAGAGGTCTGGGGCTACGACTTCTTCGGCGGCACCCGCACCGTCGATGTCCACGTCCGGCGGCTGCGCGCGAAGCTCGGCAGCGAATACGAGTCGCTGATCGGCACGGTGCGCAACGTCGGGTACAAGGCAGTGCGTCCCGCCCGGGGGCGGTCGTCGCCCGATTCAGAGGTCGCTGACGGCGACGAGGACGTCGACGCCGGCTTCGAGCCCCCGAGCTCTTTGGAGTCACTGACCGATCCGCTGCGGACTCCGTGACGGATCTCGGCTGGCATCCGAGTCTCGCGCCAGGCGACCAAGATCAGATTCGTGAGGTGATCTTGGCCGCCGCCCGCGCCGACGGCATCGCGCCGGTGGGTGAGCAGGTGCTGCGCGCACTGCCGTCACAGGGAACAAAGCACCTGGTGGCTATCGACGGAAAGCGTGTCGTCGGCTACCTCAACCTCGCGCCGGCGACCGACACAGCACCGCCGGTGGCCGAGGCGGTGGTGGTGCCGGACACGCGCCGGCGCGGCGTCGGGACGTCGATGGTGATGGCCGCGATTCAGGCGGGCGGCGACACCACCCGATTTTGGGCGCACGGCAATCTCGACTCAGCGCGGGGTATCGCCGCTTCCCTCGGGCTCAAGCCGGTCCGCGAGCTCTGGCAGATGCGCCGCTCGCTGCGCGACCTGCCGCCTGTGACGGTTCCCGGTGGCGTGCGTCTGCGCACCTACCATGGCACCGAGGACGACGCGGAGCTGTTGCGCGTCAACAACGCTGCGTTCTCGTGGCACCCCGAGCAGGGCGGATGGACGCCGGACGACATCGCTGCGCGACGCTGCGCACCCTGGTTCGACGCCGACGGGCTTTTTCTCGCGTTCGACGAGGACACGCACAGGTTGATGGGCTTTCACTGGACCAAGGTGCATGTCGAGGATTCAGGCCTCGGCGAGGTGTACGTGCTCGGCGTCGATCCCGCCGAACACGGCAGGGGGCTCGGCAGTGTGCTGACGCTGGTCGGTCTGCACCATCTGGCCGAGCGCCTGTCGCATGCCTCGGATCCCACGGTGATGCTTTACACCGAGGCCGACAACGCCGCCGCCGTGCGCACCTACCAGCGGCTCGGTTTCGAGGGCTGCAGCGTGGACACCGCATATGCCGCAACGTGACTCGCAGGCAGCGATAAACATGAAGCTTCGACCAGTTCGACTGGTGTTGACTTCGATTCACGAGCTATTCAGCCGCGGCCGAGCGACCGGCCGTCGGCGGCCCATACGCTCTGCTCGTGCACCACGCGACGGTGCGAAGGTGCCGTTCGCAGTCTCTCTGACGGGGAAAGTGAGTGGCGTGAAGCTCGAAAGGACAGGTGTCCGTCTGGTGGCTGCCGTGGCAGCGGTCGTGGTGGCCGCGACGATGCCGGCGTGCGGCGGCGGGGAAAACAAAGCGCTTAAGGCCAGCGGTTCGACCGCGCAGGCAAACGCGATGACACGGTTCAAGAAGGCTTATGAGGAAGCCAATCCCGGCTACCAGATCAACTACACGGCGAATGGCTCGGGCAATGGCGTGTCTGAGTTCGCAGGCAACCAAACCGATTTCGCGGGTTCTGACTCACCGCTCAGCGCTGAAAGCGGTGACGTCGAGAAGGCCAAGGAGCGGTGCGGCAGCGAGGCGTGGAACCTGCCGCTGGTGTTCGGGCCGATTGCGATCGCCTACAACGTGGCAGGTATCACCGACCTCGTGCTCGACGGGCCCACACTGGCGAAGATCTTCAACGGCACGGTCAAGACTTGGGATGCGCCCGAGATCGCCGCGCTCAACCCTGACAGGCAGTTTCCGGCCGAGCAGATCAACGTGATCTTCCGCAGCGAACAATCGGGGACCACCGACGACTTCCAGAAGTACCTGGACACCGCCTCCGACGGTGCATGGGGGAAGGGCGTGGGCAAGACCTTTAATGGCGGCGTCGGCGAAGGCAAGAACCAGAGTGACGGCGTCACGGCGGCGATCAAGAGCACCCCGAGCTCGATCACGTACGTCGAATGGTCATTCGCCCAGAAGGAGAACCTCTCGACTGCGCAGATGGTCACCTCCGCGGGTCCCGAGCCCGTGCCGCTCACGGTTGAAACCGCGGCCAAGTCGATCACCGGTGTCCAGGTCAAAGGTCAAGGCAACAACATGGTCCTTGACACATCGTCGTTCTACAAGCCCGCGGAGGCCGGTTCCTACCCGCTCATGCTGGCGACCTACGAGATCGTGTGCTCGAAGTATCCCGATGCGGCGACCGGCAGCCAGGTCAAGCAGTTCCTGACGGCCGCGTTGGGCAAGGGGCAGGCTGGCCTCACCGAAAACGGCTACGTCCCGCTGCCGGACGCGTTCAAGTCCAGGCTCACCGACGCCGTGAACGCGATCATGTAGTCGAATGGCGGTGACACCAGATTCATCCGCGGCGGGCTCGGCGACCCCGTCAGCGGCCGCTCCGGAAATCGGTGATACTCCGAGGGTGCCAACGATTCGGATCGATGGCCGGCATCGCTCGGGCTCGCACAGGCGACGCTGGGGCGATCCGCTTTTCCGGTCGATAGCGACCGCGGCGGGCGCGACGATCGTCGCCGCGATCGCGCTGATGGGCCTGTTTCTACTGATTCGTGCCGTGCCGTCGTTAAACGCAAACCACGCGAACTTCATCACGAGTTACGAGTTCAAGACCGCTGATGCCAGCGACCTGCGGTTCGGTATCCGCGACCTGTTACAGGTGACGGTGCTGAGCTCGGTGTTCGCGCTGGTCATCGCCGTTCCGGCTGCGATCGGCATCGCGGTGTTCTTGACGAACTACGCTCCTCGTCGGCTCGCGCGCCCATTCGCGATACTCGTCGACCTGCTGGCGGCCGTGCCGTCGATCGTGTTCGGTCTGTGGGGCATCTTGGTGCTCGCGCCGTGGCTGCAGCCGGTGGCGAGCTTCCTCAACGAGCGCCTCGGCTGGTTCTTCTTGTTCGCTAAAGGAAACGTCTCACTCGCCGGCGGCGGCACGATCTTCACGGCCGGGATCGTGCTGGCCGTGATGATCCTGCCGATCATCACCGCGATCACCCGAGAGGTGTTCAGCCTGATCCCCAATTCTCACATCGAAGCCGCCCAGGCGCTCGGCGGGACTAGGTGGGAGGTGGTGCGGATGACCGTGTTCCCGTACGGCCGGAGCGGAATGATCGCGGCATCGATGCTCGGGCTGGGCCGGGCGCTCGGTGAGACTGTCGCGGTATTGATCATTTTGAGCTCTGCGCCGCGGGCGGGACGCTGGTCGCTATTCGACGGTGGCTTTACCTTTGCGTCGAAAATCGCCTCTGCCGCAGCCGAATTCAGCGCACCGCTGCCTGCCGGCGCCTACATTGCCGCTGGCTTCGTCCTGTTCGTGCTGACGTTCGTGGTCAACGCGTTTGCTCGGATGGTAGCGGGCGGGAGGGTCAGCGGCGGATGACGGAAATCATGCTCGATGCCCCGGTGAAAGGACCCACCTTTCATCCGATCAGTATGCGCCGCAAGGTCACAAACGTCGTTGCCGCGGTAGGATTCACCGCGTCGTTCCTGATCGCGTTGGTGCCGTTGGCGTTTCTGCTGTACACCGTGATCGCTCGCGGGTACAGAGCAATCGCAACGTCCGGGTGGTGGACTCAATCGCTTGGGCACGCGCTGCCCGAGGAGTTCGCCGGGGGTGTGTCGCACGCGATCTACGGGACGATCGTTCAAGCAGCGATTGCTGCCCTCATCTCGGTTCCGTTGGGCATCATGGCGGCCATCTACCTGGTTGAGTACGGCCGCGGCCGCTTCGCGCGCGTCACTACATTCGCCGTCGACATCCTGGCAGGCGTGCCGTCAGTTGTGGCCGCGCTCTTCGTCTTCGCGCTGTGGATCGCGACGTTCGGTTTTCCGCAGAGCGCATTCGCGGTCTCGCTCGCGCTTGTCCTGTTGATGCTGCCGATCATCGTGCGCAACACCGAAGAGATGCTCAAGCTGGTTCCCGACGAGCTGCGTGAGGCGTCGTTTGCGCTGGGAATCCCGAAGTGGAAGACGATTATGCGAATCGTCATGCCCACCGCGCTGCCGGGCACGATCAGCGGCGTGTTGCTGGCGCTGGCCAGGGTGATGGGGGAAACCGCGCCCGTACTGGTGCTCGTCGGGTACAGCACATCGCTCAATCTCGATGTTACTAGCGGGAACATGGCGTCGCTGCCACTGCTGATCTACACCGAGTTCAACAATGCCGAAGCCGCCGGGCGCCTGCGCATGTGGGGCGCAGCGCTCACCCTCATCATGTTGGTTGCGGCACTGTTTTTCGCCGCGGCGCTTGTGTCGCGGTGGGTGGCACGCCGAAGATGGATCTAGGAGCAAACTGATAGTGGCCAAACGCCTGGACGTCAAAGACCTGAACGTCTACTACGGTTCATTTCATGCGGTAGCCGACGTTTCGCTGTCAGTCATGCCGCGCAGTGTCACGGCGCTCATCGGTCCGTCCGGGTGCGGCAAGTCGACGGTTCTGCGCACGCTCAATCGGATGCATGAGGTGATTCCCGGTGCGCGGGTGCAAGGTTCGGTGCTGCTCGACGGCGAGGACATCTACGGCTCGGGGATCGATCCGGTGAGCGTGCGCAAGACGGTGGGTATGGTCTTTCAACGGCCAAATCCCTTCCCTACCATGTCGATTCGTGACAATGTGGTCGCCGGCTTGAAGCTTCAGGGTGTGCGTAGCCGCAAGACCCTCGACGAGGTTGCCCAGCGGTCACTCAAAGGCGCCAACCTGTGGAACGAGGTCAAAGACCGGCTCGACAAGCCCGGAGGCGGGCTGTCCGGTGGTCAGCAGCAGCGGCTGTGCATCGCGCGCGCGATCGCGGTGCAGCCCGATGTGCTGCTGATGGACGAGCCGTGTTCGTCGCTGGACCCGATATCCACACTGGCGATCGAAGACTTGATCACCGAGTTGAAGTTGGACTTCACGATCGTCATCGTTACGCACAACATGCAGCAGGCCGCGCGCGTAAGCGATCAGACCGCATTCTTCAACCTGGAGGCCGCCGGCAAGCCGGGACGACTGGTCGAAATCGACGACACCGAGAAGATCTTCGCCAACCCTGGCCAAAAGGCGACAGAGGACTATATCTCCGGCCGCTTTGGCTGACGCCCACTCAGCTGGTGGCCGTCAGGCCGTCCTCCTCGGGCAGCTTGCCGGTGGCCTGGAAGATCACCCGACGGCCGACCTCAACCGCATGATCTGCGAACCGCTCGTAGAACCGCCCCAACAGCGTCAGATCGACCGCGGCCGAAACGCCGTGCTTCCATTCGCGGTCCATCAACACGGTGAACAAGTGACGGTGCAGGTCGTCCATCGCGTCGTCTTCTTCGCGGAGCCGTGCCGCCTTTTCTGGATCGTGCGAGACCACCACTTCTTGTGCGGTGGTGCCCAATTCGACTGCGACTCTGCCCATTTCGGCAAAGTATCCGTTGACTTCCTCGGGCAGAGCGTGCTCTGGGTGCCGGCGGCGGGCGATCTTGGCGACGTGCAGCGCGAGAGCGCCCATCCGGTCGACGTCGGCGACTATCTGGATCGAGCTGACGATAGCGCGCAGATCGCCCGCAACCGGGGCCTGCAAGGCGAGCAGCACGAACGCGGCTTCTTCGGCGCGCGCGCTTAATGTGCTGATCTGATCGTGGTCGGTGATCACCTGTTCGGCGAGCACCAGATCGGCCTGTAGGAGAGCCTGCGTGGCGCGCTCCATCGCGACGCCGGCCATGCCGCACATTTCGCCCAGTAGTGTGCTCAGGGCGTCGAGTTGCTCGTGGTAGGCCGTCCGCATATTTCCACCCTACGGTCTGACGTCAATCAGGGTCACGAGCCGCCAGTGAACTCACGGTGAATGCATCGGGACCCGATCGAGGTTCTGCCTACTCGCAGCGGACATCGGCGGCGTTGGTGACGCTGAGATCCTGCGGTAGGGGAGTCGGTGTGCTGTGCTTGTTGTGCGTGAGGTGCACCTGTACTGACGAGCCGGTTGGCGGCGGTGCACTGACGGTAGAGAAGTCTTGGCCCAGCACCACGTGGATGACATCACCCATCCCAGTCACGCGCTCGATCTGCGAGTGGGGGAACGCCGACGCCACGGTCGCGGCGGCCTGTTCGTTGCCCGACGAGAAGAACACGGTCGTCGACGGCAGCGAGCTCGGATAGTCTTCTGGCGTCAGCACTTTGAAGCCGTGCTGCCGTAGCTCCCTCGCAGCACTCGCGCCCACATCGTCCTGGCCGGTGGAGTTGGACACGCGCACGGTGATGCCCTGCGGCTCGGTGGTTACCGCATCGACCAGCTCACCGGTGTTGTGCGCCGAGGCTTCGGTCGAGGGGCTGCTGCTGGCGAGGGGTGAGTTCGTGGATGCCGTGGAGGTGGTGGTCTCGTTCTGATTGTTCTCGCCCGGCAGCGGGTCGTCGTTGATGATTGCGTCGAACAACGCCCGGTTGTCGTTGGTGCGCAGCGGCTCGTTGCCCTCGGGGTCGGTTTCGCCGGTCGGGACGGTCAGGAACGTTATCCGTCCGGCGGACATGCCCTGGACCGACTGGCCGAGGTCGACAAGGTCCTTGGTCTGGACGTTGTCGACGGAACTGTTGTTGATGAACGTGTTCACGACGTCGTTGAGCTTCTTGAGGCTGAAAAAGACCTCGTTGGAAATCAGCGACCGCAGCAGCGACGACAGGAACAACTGTTGACGCTTGATGCGTCCGTAGTCCCCATTGGTCTCACTGGTGACCTGACGGGCACGAACGTAGTTGAGCGCGGTGCGGCCGTCGACGGTTTGCCAGCCAGCCTCCGGCAGCACAGTGCCGAGCTCGTAGTCCTCCAGCGGAGAGGTGCTGCACACCTTCACGCCCCCGAGCGCATCGACCATCTTCGCGAAGCCCGCAAAGTCGATCGCCATGAACCGGTTGATCGACAATCCGGACAGCTTCTGGATCACCTTGACAAGGCACTTGGGGCCGCCGAATGAATATGCCGAATTGAGTTTGGTTTCGGTGTAAACCTGTGGCGGACCGTAACTTGCGGTGTCCTCGTCATAGACGGGGCCGTACTTGCCGGTTTGCGGGTCCCACGCCTCGCAGAGCGTCGGCTTGATCGCGAGGTCCCGCGGAAACGACACGGCCACAACACGTTTGCGGCTGGCCGGAATGTTGACCAGCATCACGCTGTCCGATCGGGCGCCTCCTGCCTCCTCGGTGTTGCCCGCCCCCATCTCGGCATTCTCGCCGTACCGGCTGTCGACTCCGACGATGAGGAAGTTCTCGTCACCGAACTGGGCATTGGCGTCGACGATGTCGCGCGAATGGGGGTCCAGCGCGGAAACGAAGTTCAGCTGGTTGTCCTTGGAGGTGCTCCAGTGCCACGCCGCGCCGGTCAGCGCCAGCGCGAGAACTGACAGCAGAGCCGCAGCGCCGCGGCCGGCCATGACGACCAGACGATGGCACTTCCGTGTCGGTTTCACCTCCGTCTGGTCGAGCGGCCTGTCTTCGTCGGCTACCGATAGCACGAACGTGTGGCCGTTGGTTACGCCACTCGGCAATACCTCAGCCTTGCGGCGCGGGACGGTTGCGAGATCCGATATGTCGGCTAGCTGCACAGTCGGCGCGTGGGCGGTGACCGAGCTCTGCACCGCCGCGTCGTCGCGTTGCCCCTCGGGCTCATCAGCCGCGCGACGGTGGCGCGAGGACTGGCGCCCATTGGAAACAGCTCCGATCTTGGCGATGAGGTCGGCGACAGACACACCGTCGGTATGGCTGCCTCCGGAGATGCCAACGGCGCCGTCCCCGGCGCCGTTGGCATGCTTATTCGACGTCGATTCGGAAAGTGGACCCCGCTCCCACGGCGCGGCTACCGTCGACGGCGCGGGTCTTCTTGTAAGCCATTGGTTAGCAGTGTCGTGACGGGCACTGTCGTCGTGGGAGCCGCGGTGGCGACCAGGAGTGGCGTTGTCGCCGTCACTCATGTCTCAGCGGCCTCCGAGTCGGAAGTGGGGGTACAGCTCGTCCGCGACCGTGCACCACGGCGCTTTATGTCTACCAGCGGCACTATGTCTTTTAGCAGGCCGGGGCATGCATCCGCTACCTGAGCGAACTGCAGTTAGAGACACATCGTACTTAGAGATGTTGAGGACCGTGATGTCGGAACCGTCTCGGTTCAGCCTCCGGAGTGCATAACATCGGCGCCGACGGGCACCGCGCAGTCGTCGGGATCTGACAACCAACCCTCCGGCAGTGTCACCGAAACTGCGGACCCTTGCCGCCCCCGCGGACCGGTCGCTGCTTGCGGAAACGGAACGTCGGGGGCTAACCGGCCGAGCAAGTCGTCGAGTTCGGCGAGGGTCTTCACCAGCGCCAACGCCCGTCGCAGCTCGGCCCCGGCGGGGAAGCCGTGCAGATACCAGGCGATGTGCTTGCGGATGTCGCGCATGCCCTTGTCTTCGCCGAAGTGATCGGCGAGCAGCTCGCCGTGCCGTCGGATGATCTGGGCGACCTCCCCGAGCGTCGGTGCCACGGCGGCCGGTGCACCGGTCAGCGCCGCCGAGAGCTCGGCGAACAGCCAAGGCCGGCCCAGGCAGCCGCGTCCGACCACCACGCCATCGCACCCGGTGGCGGTCATCATCGCCACCGCGTCGTCGGCGTCGAAGATGTCGCCGTTACCTAGCACCGGGATCGACAGAACGTGTTGTTTGAGGGCCGCGATCTGACCCCAATCGGCGGTGCCGGAGTACCGCTGCGCCGCCGTCCGCGCATGCAGCGCCACCGCGGCGGCACCCTCCAGCTCGGCGATCCGGCCCGCATCCAGATGGGTGTGGTGCGCGTCGTCGATCCCGATCCGGAACTTGGCTGTCACCGGGATCCCGGTGCCCTCGGTGGCCCGCACCGCGGCGGCGACGATCGCACCGAACAGCCTGCGTTTGAACGGCAGCGCGGCCCCGCCGCCGCGTCGTGTGACTTTCGGCACAGGGCAGCCGAAGTTCATGTCGATGTGGTCGGCAAGATCTTCGTCGGCGATCATCCGCGCCGCGGCGTAGGTGGTGTCCGGGTCCACACTGTAGAGCTGCAGCGACCGCGGCTGCTCATCGGATGCGAAGGTGACCATGTGCATTGTCGCGGGATGGCGCTCGACCAGCGCCCGGGCCGTCACCATCTCACACACGTATAGGCCGCTGACGGTGCCGGCGCGTACGATCTCCAGTTCGCGGCACAGTGTGCGGAACGCGATGTTGGTCACGCCGGCCATCGGGGCGAGCACAACCGGGCTGCGCACGGCGATTGGCCCGATGTGCAAGCCCGTTTGCTCTTCGGGCAAGCGCTCCCCCGCAAGCGGGTGGTACCCCCACATCGGCAGCGCCGCGAGCACTACGCCCTGGCTGACGCCAGCACCCGCTTGGCGGTGAGCTTCTCCGCCCTGCGGGCTTCGCGCTCGAGTCGCCGGCGCTTGGACTCCTCGAACTTGTCGCAGGCCTCTTCAAGCTCCTGGACCAACAGCGCGAGGTCGTCGCGCATCCTCGCGGCTTCGCCGGTGAAGTCGTCACGCTCGAAGATCCGCCACTTCTTCAGCACCGGCATCACCACGTCGTCGAGATGGATTCGCGGATCGTAGACCCCGCCGACGGCGATGATCACTGCCTTGCGGCGGAATTCCGGAACGGTGAAGCCCGGCATCTTGAAGTTGCGCAGCACCCGGTGCAGCGACTTCATCGCCTGATTCGGCGCCATCTCGAGGCCGGCCTCCGATACGTCGCGGTAGAAGATCATGTGCAGGTTCTCGTCGGCGGACACCCGGGCCAGCAGCTGGTCGGCGATCGTTTCGTTGCACGCCTTGCCGGTGTTGCGATGCGAGACACGAGTGGCGAGCTCCTGGAACGTGACGTAGATGACCGAGTCGAAAAGGTTGTCCGCGAACAGGTCACCCTGGTGGTTCTGGCCGGGGCTGAACCCGCGGGTCATCTGCTCGACGCGAAGCTTCTCCAGTTCGACGGGGTCGATCGCGCGGGTGACCACCAGGTAGTCGCGCAGCGCGATGCCGTGGCGATTCTCTTCGGCGGTCCAGCGGTTGATCCAGCTGCCCCAGGCGCCGTCCATGCCGAAGTTCATCGCGATCTCGCGGTGGTATGAGGGGAGGTTGTCCTCCGTCAGCAGGTTCTGCACCATCGCCACCTGCGCGACGTCGGACAGCTTCGACTCCTCGGGATCCCAGTCCTGGCCGCCGAGTGCATAGAAGTTCTTGCCGTCCGACCACGGGATGTAGTCGTGCGGATTCCAGTCCTTGGCCATTGACATGTGACGGTTGAGGTTCTGCGCAACCACGGGTTCAAGCTCGTGCAGTAGATGCAAGTCGGTCAGGTTTTCAGTCATCAGGCTTTTCCTCCTCGCGTTCGGGAGCCCCTCCAGTTATCTGTGCCTGTTAGTAGCATGCAATATATCTGTGTATTCTGGTGACATTCAAGTTTCCACGCTTCGGCGTGGTGCGCGGCGCAGGCGCGCACGATAAAATCCGTTTGGGCTATCTGCCCTCTTCAATTGAAACGCGCTCGGTTCGGGCGAAGGGGAGGTCACTAGACGTGAGACACCTCATTGTGGTCGGTGCGGGCGCGATCGGCGCGGCCGGGGTGGCGATGGCGTTGGTCGGCCACGGCGTGGCGAGCGCCGACACCTTGGGCGATGTGACCGGCAAATACTACGGCCAGGCGAAAGAGGTGCTGTCCAAGGCTGGACTGACACCCATCGTCGCAACGCGGGTGGGTGACCTGACCGAGGAAGATAAGTGCGTCATCGACCGGATCCAGCACGCGAACTTCACCAATGGCACTGGCACCGCCGCGTCGAACACTGTCTACGTCTACCTGAACTGCTTCGCCAACGTGGCCTCGCAGCAGCAGCCCGGGTATTCACGACAGTCTCCCCTGGGCAGGGCCGCGTACGACGCGCAGCAGCAGGCAGAGGCTAAGGCTCGGGCGCAGCAGCAGCAGGCAGAGGCCGCAGCGCAGCAACAGGCTGAGGCCGCAGCGCAGCAAGGCGGCTAGTCCGAAGAGTCTGTGATCGCCAGCGCTCATAGGTGCTGTTGACGGGTCGACACGAGCCCTCCTAAGCTCTGTTGATAACGCACGTAGTCAGATTTCGCTTTGGCGCTGATGGGATCGTCACCAGTGGCTCAACATACGTCTGGGGCTCGGGCGGTGGACAGCGAACCGGACGTTGCAGTCGGTTGCCCGGTGGCACCGGGAGGCTACGAGGCGGCGCCGCTTGACCCCGACTCGCTGACATGGAGGTACTTCGGTGACTGGCGCGGGATGCTGCAGGGTCCGTGGGCCGGCTCGATGCAAAACATGCACCCGCAGCTGGGCGCGGCCGTCGAGCAGCACTCGACATTCCCCCGAGAGCCGTGGCCACGCGTGCTGCGATCGCTGTACCCGATCGGCGGCGTAGTTTTCGACGGCGACCGCGCCCCGATCACCGGCGCGCAGGTGCGCGACTACCACACCGACATCAAAGGTGTCGACGCGAAGGGACGCCGCTATCACGCGCTCAACCCCGAGGTCTTCTACTGGGCCCATTCGACGTTCTTCATGGGCACTATCCATGTGGCGGAGCGGTTCTGCGGCGGAGTCACTGAGGACGAGAAGCGTCAGCTGTTCGACGAACACATCACGTGGTACCGGATGTACGGGATGAGCATGCGCCCAGTACCCGCGACCTGGTGTTGCCGAGCATTGAAATTGGCGACGAAGTCGTCTCTTTCGATGGCACGAAGGTGGTCTTGGCACGTGGGCACGTTGACGGTGTCGTCGGGGCCATGACGGACACCGAGCCGCGCTAAAGGTCTACGGGCGCAGCACGATCTTGCCCCTGGTGTGCCGCTTTTCCAGCGTCGTGTACGCACGCTGAACATCATCGAGCGCGAACACCTCGGCAATCGGCACTTCAAGCTCACCTGCGGCTATCAAATCGGCCAGTTCGGCGAGCACACCTGCGTCGGATGCGTCCGCATTGCCGACGAACTTGACGCTGAACCGTTCCAGCGCAGGAAAGTCGATAATCGTGTCAATGCGATCTCGGGATATACCCAGCTCGGTCACCGCCAGCTCGACATAGCCGCCACCGAAAAAGTCCAGGAACGCGTCGATCCGGCCTCTCGGCGCTGCGGCCCGGAGCCGATTGGCGAGGTCGTCACCGTAATTGACCGGGATGACGCCGTGTGCGATCAGCCATTCGTCGTTCGACGGGCCGGCGATGCCGATGACGGTCGCGCCGGTGCGTTTCGCCAGTTGCACGGCGATCGAGCCCACTCCCCCGGTGGCACCAGCGACTGCGACGGTGTCGTCTGGCGTTAGCCCAACCGAACCGACCGCGGCGTATGCCGTGGTGCCGGCCACGAAGAGACCACCCGCAACTTCCCACGGCACCGTCGCCGGTTTGACTGTGAGCTGCTCGGCGGGCACTACGACGAAGTCGGCCTGACTCGCGCGCTGGTTGGTGAATCCGATGACCTCGTCGCCAACTGCGAATGAGTCGACGGCGTGGCCGACCTCGGCGACCACACCGGCCAGGTCACTGCCCTGCCCTGAGGGAAACGTGGCCGGAAAGATCTCATGCATCGCTCCTTCGCGGATCATGACCTCGCCGGGATTGATTCCCACCGCCTTGACCTCGACCAGCACCTCGCCTGCATCCGGTGACGGACGCGGTACGTCGCGAACCTCGAGCACGTCGACTCCGCCGTAGTGATCGAATCTCACTGCGTTGCTCATGAGAGATTCGACAAAACCGGCCGACGGCCTATTCCCTCGCCTCGTTCGATGCACACGACGGCGGTCTCGGCACATAGGCCCGGTGACGGCGTCGTCGGGATCCGTGAGAGGACACCGAGTCGCTGCCGCCGAAGTTACCGGGATAACGCCGGTCGAGCACCACAGCTCGTTTCGATTCCTGGGTCCGGCCGAACCGGTGGACTCCCGTGTGCGGGCCTCAAGCCGCATCTCATGAACCCTCCGGATCGAGACGGTGGAAATCGATCATCGGCACGTTGATGATGCACACGATCGCCGCAGTCCAGTAATCATCATCTCAAGCCCCGATCACGAAGCGCCCTACGCTGGTCTTCATCCGGAGTGACACTCAACACCTGGGAAGAGTTCCAGGAGTATTGGGTTCGGATGTGTCGCGAGGTGCTGGAGGACAACAAGGCCACCCGCGACGTGCTCGACCTCGAGCATTACCCGAAACCATAGTTCGCGCAACGTATTCCGGACGTGTTGATGACGCCGTTGCACCGGCACGTGGTCGCGCCGTTCATGGTTTGGCTGAGCGTCGGGTTGTATGACGAGCCGGTTCGCGAGCTGCTCGGCTATAGCTGGTCGCGGCGCGACGAATGGTTACATCGAAGGTTTGGCGATTTGGTCCGAATCGTGTTCTCACTGCTGCCGAAGCGCGCGCGAAAGCACCCGCGCGCGCGAGCGGGCTGGGACCGAGCGACCGGCCGTATCCCGCACGACGCGCCGTTGCCGCAGATTCCGGCCCGCAACCTTCCGCCGGTGGACGAGCGCCACAAGCCCACCCACTATTGCCCGGTCGCCGGGGTTTAGCCGCCTGGGGTGCGGTTAACGTAGGCAGGGTGATGGCCTCCGAGCTGCTCGGCGGCCGCTACGAGCTTCGTGGCGTGCTGGGTCGTGGCGGTATGGCCGAGGTCCGCGACGGCTGGGACTCCCGCTTGTCCCGGCCAGTCGCGATCAAGATCCTGCATCCCGGCATTGGCAGCCAACCGGGCAACCGCAGACGTTTCGAAGCCGAGGCCCGGGCCGCCGCCGCGCTGGACTGCGCGCACATCGTCGCGGTGCACGACAGCGGCGAGCACAACGGGGTGCCGTTCATCGTGATGGAGCGGCTGACCGGCGAGTCGTTGCACGACAAGATCGTCCGTGGTCCGCTGCCGCCGCCGCTGGTGCGATCGATCCTTGATGACGTGCTGGCGGCGTTGGCAGCCGCACACGATGCGGGAATTCTGCATCGCGACCTGAAGCCGGCCAACGTGCTGTTCACGTCGTCGGGCGAAGCGAAAATCAGCGATTTCGGACTTGCCAAGACCGCCCAGAGCAATCTCACGGCCACCGGCCAAATCTTCGGCACCATGGCGTATCTGAGCCCGGATCGGATCCTGGGCAAGCCGGCGACCGCTGCCGACGACGTCTATGCGGTGGGCGTCGTGGGGTACGAGGCGCTGACCGGGCGTCGGCCCTTCGTGCACGACAATATCGGCGCATTGGCGCAGGCGATTCTGCATGAGAACCCGCCGCCGATCGCGATGTTGCGCCCCGATATCGATCCGGCACTGGTTGCGGTGGTGGAACGGGCCATGGCGCGCGATCCGGCGATGCGATTTCCCAGCGCCCGGTCGATGCGCGCGGCCCTTTCGGGTCACGCGCCGCAGGGCACGCGGGTGCTGACGACGCCGCTGCCGCCGCCGATGTCGATGGCGCCGCTGGCCGCTGGGCGTCGTTCGAGCCGACGCCACCTTGTTCTGGCGCTGAGCGCCCTCTTCGCGGCGCTGCTGCTGGGCATCATCTTGATCGCGTTTGATTCCTCGCGGGAGGGATCGCCCAAGCCGGTCACTAACACCTCGACAGTGGCACCCCCACCTCCGACGATCTCGGCGACTCCGTCACCAACGCCCACCATGGAGGAGCCAGCGCCTCCCAAACTGCCGCCGGGACACAACAAACCCGGCAAGAAAGGCAACAGCGACCGCGGCGAATAGGTTGGGACTCTGATACTTCACCGAAGCATGGTTCGCCGCGGCGAACGCGAAGCCCGACAACCCGCATTGGCCATCCTCAACGCCGTCAGGTTGATACGTTCCTCTGATGTCGGATGACTGGTCTTCGAATCGCGCTCTTTCCCGGCGTTCGTGGTTCGGTGTTGCCGGTGCAACGCTAGCGGCCGCCTCCCTCGGGGGGTGCCGCTCGGCGCCGAAATCTGCGACCACGACCACCACCGTCACGGTGCCGACCAGCGTTCAGGTGGCCACCGAGACGCCGCGGCCGGAGATTACCAACCCCGATGCGGCGCTGGACCGATTGTTGGCGGGGAACCGGCGTTTCGTCGAGGGACAGATGCGGCATCCCGATCAGGATCCCGAGCGTCGACTGCGGGTGTCCCAGGCGCAGGAGCCGTTCGCTGTAATCCTGGCCTGCTCGGACTCTCGCCTCCCCCCGGAAGTGCTGTTCGACGAGGGTTTGGGCGATCTTTTCGTGGTCCGAGTGGCCGGCAATACCGTCGATGCCGTGGCCCTGGGTAGCGTCGAGTACGCGGTCGATCATCTGGACACACCCCTGGTCATGGTGATCGGACACCAGCGCTGCGGCGCCGTGGAGGCCACGCTGGAAAGCATCCAGCATCACAACACGCCGCACGGAAGTGTGGCCGCTCTTGTCACGGCCATCACGCCGGCGGTCGCGGTAGCCGAGCAGCGACCGGGAGACCTGCTGGACAACACCGTGCGCGCCAACGCCGAGATGTCCCGCGACGCGATCACGAAATCGTCGGAGCTGACCTCGCCGCTGAGCGCCGGTGAACTCAAGGTGCTGGCCGCCTACTACAGCCTCGACGACGGCAGGGTAAGCCTGATCTGAATCGAAACGCCTTCTCCGGCGTCGATCGATTACTCCCGTAGACCCCAGTTATCGGAGTCAAAGTCAACGCCGCTGTTATTGCGCGCCATCCCGGCGAGCTGTGCCAAGACCTTCCTACAGCGCGCATCTACAAAGGTTTCTATTCCATCCACGCGGATCCCGGCCACTGGTCCTTGATCAGCTGCGAGCGATTTGTTCAGAACCGAGGCCCGATAGACCTGGTCGTTGAACCACGGGCGATGAGTGTGAGGATTGCTAAACGGTTGGTCCGATTCCAGATACACGGATTTCTCAAGAACCGACCAGCGCGAGGCCTGAATCGAACGAACGCTCGTGACATTGAAATGCTTAGCGACGAACCATTCCATGAAATCGAGGTAGTACGCCTGAAACTTAGAGCTTTCAAGCAGCTTGGTGATCAAGGGAATCTTGCCGATCTCGGTGCCGCGGTAAAGCAAGTCCTTGTCCTGCCAGTTGCGCTTCTGGCCGGGCCAGCTGACTCCCAGCAGACTATCCACATCATTCAGGAAAAATGTCCCAAACGGAAGTTCATTCTCGGCATCACCCGCCGCTAGATGAAGAAAATAGTTTTGACTGTTGAGATAGTAGGTGTCCCATGAGCCGAGGAGGTTGACGACCACCATGGTCCGCAAGAACCCCTCGGCATCCAGGATTTTGAACACGGTATCGACAAAAGCGGCACTCGTCGGGTCTTGCGAATGGAAGGCTGCAATAAAGCTGGCAAGCGACTTGTAGTCGCTGTCAAGCGTGTCAAGCCGGGGCTCATACGAACGGCTTTCGGGACGCGAATTGGAAGTAAAGTAATCGCTGCCGTGGTTTCCACGCAGCGCCAGTGGGGCGCCGCCGGGAAGGTCGCCGTAGTTGCCCTTGAATATCGCCCGATGTTTAACGCCCGGAAGCAGCCCCTTGAAATGGTAAGAATCCATCGGTGGCATCGCAACGTACGTGCCATAGTAAGTTGCGTTCAACGTGAGCTCGGCGTAAATACTCGGCCGTACCGGGCACTTAGCTAAACCTAACAGGTCAAAGGCGAGCCGGATTCGTTCGTAGGTTGGGTCGCGAATACAGTTGGACAGGCACAGCTGGCGAGGAATGCCAGACTCTTCATCGTTGTCAAGATAGACCGAGATATTGACCTTTGCATCCCGTCGGCTGGTATTCCCGCGCCGCTTGACGGACACCTGCTCGCCAGTTTCACTGATAATCACTCCATTGTCGGGGTCCGGCTGTTTCGGCAGGGCAAGAGATGGCGCTGTCTCGAAAACACGTACCGAAGCCCCCGCGTTTCCATCGGCTTTCAGCGGCTCGCCAAACTGGTCATCTTGCCAGAGGGTGTTCAGGTCGACTCCATTAACCTCCACGACCAGTATCGTGGGCCCGAGTGCGCCCACACCATCAAAGATGGTCTCCCGATCAGCGGTCGCCTTTTGCCATTGAGCAACCACCATGCCTGCTGGCGTCAACTGATCCTGGTTCGTATCGCGGAAACGGATCTTGCCATCCTCGGATGAATCGGGGAGCAGTAAAAGGGCGGCTGCAGCCCGGGAAAATTCCGCTTTCCCTCGCAGAAATGAATCCGGGTTGCCGGGGTCATCTGCTGCTTCAGCGATTTGCCGCGCTCTTGAATCCTTTGGGAGTGCGGGGATGAAGACGGATTGTAATAGGTCTCTGATGTCTTTCGATGTCCCCGTGTCTGGAATGGCATCCATGATGTTCTCCCCTGAATTATCCTCGGTTCGCCGCGGCGGCTCCAGATTGCGCAGCGTGAGCTGCTTTCCTTTCGCCGGCTTGTACGGCCGCGGTGTAGGTGCCCGATGTGTCTGAACCGGCGTTTTTCGCTGAGCGCTCGGGCGATTCCGCCGGGCCGGCGCTTTCAGTCACCAGTTGAGCGTAGCCATCCGGTGGGACGCGACTGGGGGAATGAGGACCTTTCCTTTCCGCGCGGAATCGGCTGGGGAAGTGGCGTGTTTGTCCGGCAGTGAGCTGGCGGGCGCGTCGGCCCCCTGGAGCCCACGCGCGTAGTGCTCCGGGGTACCGAGGCACGCGGGTGCTTGCGGCGCCCTTGCCGCCGTCGACGCCGACCGCCACCATTCAGGCACCCAAGAAGCCGCCTCACAACATGTCCGGCAAGAGGGGCGAAGGCAATCACGACAATGAAAATGAAGAGCGCGACTGGACCACCACTCGGCGCTACCGGTGCGCGGGGTTGAGTTTCACGGCCGCGGACATCGGAACGGTTCGGGTCTTCTGACGTCTGCGGAGAAGTTATGATCGAGGTTGAACGTGCCGTCGGCCCTATGGCTCTCGTTGACCGGGGCCAATACCGAACGGGACGACTTGTGATGGATCAGCCAGCCCCCCCGAAGCTGACCGCGGACATTTCCAGCACTCCCCGATCGAAACGGCTGGGTGCGCCATTCCATCCGGTCTCTTCGATCGATTACCTCGTGATCGGCTCAGGGGCGAGCGGGCTGGCTTGTGCGGCGACGCTGGCCAAAATGAGGAAAAAGGTGGTGGTGCTGGAACAGCACTATACCGCCGGCGGATTCACCCATTGTTTTGAGCATGGCGGCTACGAATTCGGTACTGGCCTTCATTATGTCGGAGATTTGCGAAAAGGAAGTATCATCCGGCGGGTTTTCGACTTCGTGTCGGATGGCGAACTGCGGTGGCAGGACATGGGCGCGGTATACGACCAGTACCGGATCGGTAAAAAGACGTACGACGTGGTCGTCGGGAAGGCTGGGTTTGTACAAGAATTCGTGAAGAATTTCCCCTCCGAGCAGGCGGCCATCAATCTTTATCTGAAGAAAGTCATACGAGTCGCTCGGTGGACACAGTCCGTCTTTGTATTCGAGAAATTGCTTCCTCTTCGATTGGCCGCGTTGGTGCAACCGTTAATCAATCTCATGAAACCCGCCTACGCAAATGAGAGCTGCGCGAGTGTCGTTCAATCGGTTACGAATGATCGAGAGCTGGCCTCGGCCCTCGTGGGTCAATGGGGTGGCTGCGGCACGCCTCCGGCGAGAATGTCGTTTCTCATGCACGCCGGAGCGGTTGCACACTATCTCAACGGTGGTTATTACCCAGAAGGGGGACCATCGCAAATCGCCCGAACCGTCATTCCGGTCATTGAGCAGGCGGGCGGGCATGTGTTCGTCGGTGCGCCGGTCGCGGACCTGCTGATAGAGGGTAAGACCGCTGTCGGAGTTCAACTCCGCAACGGAAAAAAGGTTTGCGCCAACCATGTTATTAGCTCCATCGGCCTGCTGAACAGCTCCTATGATCTGTTTGACGATGCCGACCGGGAGAAGGTTGAGTTCGCGGCGCGCAGCCAGGAGTTAGACGTGAGCAGCGCGCATATCGGGTTGTACTTGGGTCTGACAAAAACCGCCGAAGCGCTCAACTTACCCAAGACGAACATTTGGATCCAGCCGGATGCCGACCATGATCTCTCGTACGAGAATCATTGGCGGGACATCGATGCCGAATTCCCTTTGGTCTTCGTAACCTTCCCGTCAGCAAAAGATCCGCTATTTCAAGACCGGCACCCTGGGCGAGCGACCATCGAGGTTGTGGTGCCTACGAATCACGCGCATTTTAGCCGGTGGCTGGGGACGACTTGGCAAAAGCGCGGAGACGACTATCTGGCGCTCAAGCAGAACTTGTACGAACGAATCATGCGTAAAGTCTTCGAAGCCGTCCCACAAATCGACGGAAATATCGATATTGCCGTCCTCTCGACCCCGCTGACGACTCGATACTTCAATGCATCACGGCACGGGGAGATCTACGGTCTCGCACACACCCCATATCGGTACGAACAGACGTGGCTGCGGGCCCGAACACCGATCAATAACTTCTATTTGACCGGTCAAGACACCTTTTTCATGGGCGTTGGACCATCGGCAGTCAGCGGTGTGCTCACCGCTGTCCAAGCGCTTGGCGTGGTGGACGGCGCTCGACTGCTGTTGAAGCTCCGGCGTGATACCTAAACCATGACCGGCTTCGCGGAGAGCTTCCGGTGGTCGATCTGGCTGTTTATCACGGCGGGTGCGTTGTACCTGCTCGTCCACGTGGCTCGCCTCAAACCGAACTTGAGTAGTCCATCGAATTTTCGACGCGCACAGGTTGTCTGTATCGTGGCGGTATTCGCATGGATTATGCTGGCCACCTATTTCGCCCGGCGCGATCTCGGATTCCCGCCGGATCGAGCCGAGATGTACGACGACGACTTCATCACTTTTTGGTATATATTTTTCATCGTTTACGGGCCGCCGGCGGTGTTCCTGCTTGCGGGAAAGAGGATTCCCGCATTGGCGGTGATTTGTAGCGAGGTGAGTTTGCCGGCCATCGTCGGATCGCAACTTTATCGAATCGTCGGGTTCTGCTTCACAGTGCAGGCATTGCGGGGTGTTGTCCCACGTGTGATTGGAATACCGGTTGGCATTAGCGCTCTCATCGTGGGAGTCACCGCGGTGCCGCTCGCCTACCGATTGAAAAAATCGCCAGAGAGGAGCAAGTACATCACCCTGGTGTGGAACTGCTTCGGCTTAGGATATTTCACCTATGCAACCTGGATGTCGATGCTGGCAGGTACGCCATTAATTGATCTCCATCCGACCCCGGTCGACGTATTTCGTTACCCGCTGTCTTACATAGTGGCGTTTGGACTGCCCTTTTCCACAATATTGCATATCATCATCTTTTTCCGGTTACGAAATCCTACACCCATTGCGGCACGCCCTGAGTAATTGGGCGGTGCCATTTGGCTGAATTACGTATGCGTGCAGCAACCATTGATTCGCCTATGCAGTTGAACGTAATCCTCAGGTCATTTCGGCGGGTCGCAACATCGGAGCGTTTAGTGAGTGGCGGTCGGGTAGTCGACTCGGCTCGGAGCCCACGGGCGACTAGTCATGTTCCGTCACCGAGAGGTTGTGACGCGGCTGGCACAAAGCGAGGTACACAAAAGCGAGGTACAGCGAGGTACACGCGGTTGCTGACGCGGAGCCGTTTGGGTCGGCCATCCTGTCCACTTGTGGACAAGAAACCGCCGCTACCTGCGACTTTAGCCGGTGCCCCCACCAGGACTCGAACCTGGGACCTGCGGATTAAAAGTCCGTAGCTCTACCAACTGAGCTATAGGGGCGCGACGAATCAGGATACTGCCTGGCCGCTGTAACGCTCGTTTGAGGATTGGGCTGCGCGTGGCCTAAGCTATCGAGGCTCCCGACGTCAGCGTTGCGAGTCCCCCGGAGAGATTCGGCAGGCCCCCTTCGTCTAGCGGCCTAGGACGCCGCCCTTTCAAGGCGGTAGCGCGGGTTCGAATCCCGTAGGGGGTACGCGCGGGGACCGTAGGATGGAGCACACAGCATGGCCCTGTGGCGCAGTTGGTTAGCGCGCCGCCCTGTCACGGCGGAGGTCGCGGGTTCAAGTCCCGTCAGGGTCGCCATCGCGGCGAGGCACACGCGTCGGTGCCTTCCGGCCAGGTAGCTCAGTCGGTATGAGCGTCCGCCTGAAAAGCGGAAGGTCGGCGGTTCGATCCCGCCCCTGGCCACCAAGTCTGACCTGCACGGACACTGTGACGGCACTCTATGAATGTTTCGGTGTGTCCGGTTCCTGTCCGTTCGCGGGGGTCGCGTCGGATGCGTGGAGCCGGTCGAGGTTGGTTACAACCTGGTCGAGTTCGTCGGAGTAAAGATCGCTGTAGATGTTCGCGGTAACGGTGGGCGTCGAGTGCCCCATGGTTTTCTGGACGTAGCGCAAATCGGCGCCGGAGGCGCGGGCCAGGCTGGCGTAAGTGTGGCGTAGGTCGTGGATTGTCAAAGGCGCTAGTCGTGTCGTCTTCAGGGCGCGGTTCCAGTGGGTGTGGCGGCGCCAGTTGTTGGATCGGAGGAAGCCGCCGTTCGGTGAGGTGACGGCCTGGTCGCTCGGCTCACGGCCAACGATTCGCGGTTTGAGGGCGTCGATGACGAGTTGGGGGAGAGGCACGGTTCGCACCGCGGCGCGTGTCTTCGGCGGGCCGACCACGATGCGGCCTTCGACCTCCGGGGCTGCCTGGCGGACATAGATTCGACGCGCAATGAGGTCGACGTCGCCGACGCGTACGCCGACGAGTTCGGACCATCGCAGGCCGGTGTACGCCAGGATTGTCCCGATGTCGCCTTGGTCGCCACAGGCGGCCGCCAGGGCGGCTACTTCGGGGGCGGTGAGGTACCGATGCCGGTCCCGCGCGGGTAGCCGGCCCGCCGAGCAGCCGCGCGCAGGGTTGGCGTGGATTCGTCCGTCTTCCCGCGCCAATTCGAGGATGGACCGCAGAAGCCGGAGAGTGGACATCTTTGCCCACGGCCCCACCTTCAGGCTGTCAACGAAATATTGGACGTCTTTCCGGGTGATTTCGTCGACGGGCAGGTGCCCAAACCGCGGGCTGATGCGCAGCTCCCAATGCTGGGTGTAGCCGCTCCATGTCTTCGGCGACACGGCTGGCTGCTTGGACGCCGCGAATTGGTCCCAGATGCGGGTCAGGGTGACGCGGCCAAGGCGTGGGTCGAATCGACGGCCGCCGGTGGCGGCTTCGCCGTCTCTTTCGGCTTTGAAGGCCCGGGCTTCCTTCAGGGTCGCGAACGTCGCCGACGTTTCCACCCACCCGGATTCCGCGTTCCGCACCAAGTATCTGACTTGGTAGCGCGCCTGGCCCCTGGGAGTTGAAGCGCTTGCGGATGCCGCGCGGAGTCGACCCGGCCACTAGCGCCGCACCCGACGTAGCCACTTGCACACTTCGGCGGCGTCCCATCGCCGCACGCGATCGGACAAGCAGTAGCACGGCGGGCCGATTTCTTGGCCGGTCTGTTCGCGGATCGCCGCCCACCGGTTCACCGTCGCTGCCGATACCCCCAACAGTCCCGAGACCTGTTCGGCGGTGAGCAGTTCGGGGAACTGGCCTGGTGTGAACGACCCGTCTCGCACTTGGTGAATGACCATCGAAATCTCACTCCCCGTGCCGATTGACGGTGATGTCGCCCGGTAGCTCGGTACGAACAGATTCGAACCAGGCACGGGTCGCGGGCAGTCCTGAGTCGAGGTCTGCCTGACCGTCCACCAGTCCCCAGAGATCGAATACCCACCTCGACAGCACTGAGTCCACCGATTCGACCCACCGCTCGATCTCGGCCTCGTCGTTGAGCACGAGGGCGGTCGCGAGCACCTCGCCGGTGGACCACTGATACCGGAGCTGATCCCAGCCGAACTCGGTGACAAGCCCCGCGCGGTAGAACAGGTCATCCTTACGATGGCGCAGCTGCGCGGCACTGCGCCGTGGGAATATCTCGGCCAAGGTCATGCGAGCGGACGCTGGCCGGTGATGGTCGTTCATCGTCTCGAATTCCCTTCCTGTCCTGCATGTTTCGCCTGTGATCCGGTGCGGTTACGCTCACGCACTTTTCTTGCGAGCTTTAGGGGTGTACTGGGCGGCAACGGCGCGGATGAGCGAGTCAGGCCAGTGGTCAGCGCGAACGCGGAGCATCGAACCGTCTTCGTCGATGACGAAGCCAGCTCCGGGATCATTTGGGTTGATGCGGTGAGCGGGGGCCTTATCGGCAAGGCCGTCGCCGAGCACCATCGCCACTTCGTCACGCGATCGCAGCCGCAGCGCGATGGTCTGGGTGAACAGTCCCCGCATGGGGAGGAACTCTTTGCGGGGATCCTGCATGAAGGCGACCACCACGATGCCGAGAGCCCGCCCTTTGGTCAGGACCCGTGAAAGTGAGGTCGCGACTTGCTTTCGGAGAGTCTGGTCACTCATGTAGGCGGTCAGGCCGGCCAACTCGTCGATCAACAGAACGATCAGCGGCTCCGCAGCGGTCGGCGTGTGATCGCGTGCCCTGCCGGCCATCCGACGGCCGCGCTCGTCCATGATTTCCTCCACCTTGTGGAGCATGGATGCGGCGTCGGCTTCGGTCGTCGTGATTTTGGTGAAAAGCGCTGCGCCAATGGCAACTTCGATTCCGTACTTCAGGTCGACAGCCAGCAGGTGCACGACTCCCGCTTTGACCCCTGGACCTAAACCGCCGGCGATTCCCCAGAAGATCGAGCCCTTGCCCGATCCGGAGCAGCCGACAGTCAGGGTGTGTCGCCCGGCAACTCGCAAAGTCCATCGCGATCCGTCCTCTCGGTGCCCCAGGTCGATGGCGGAGGTGGTCATCTGGGTTGGTACAGGTGCGGCTTGCGGTGGTGAAAGATGCTGCCGCATTGTGAATTCCATGCGAACCGTTCCGGGTGCAACGACGACCGAGCGGGCCGAGTGCGCCCCCAGCGTGTCGCGGATAGCCGGGACCGCGCGTTCGAGGTCGTCGATTGTTTGGCCCGTCCGGGTGCGAACGGTCATCCGCAGGCAGTGACCCGACGCGTCGAAATTGAGTACCCGAGGGTGAGTCCACTTCGTGGTGGTGGACGTCTTGCCTTCCGAGTTTGTGCGGGTGAAGCGCTCTGAAGCCGATAATCCGCGGGCCCTCGCGACCCTCGACCAACCGAAGACGGCCCACATGCGCCAGCGCATGCGCCGTGCGGGGGCAGCGCAGTACTGCTCGTAGCTGGCGGGCGACTGTAGCCGCCAGGCCAACAGCACGACGGCGGTGACGGATACGATCGCGAGAGTCCACGCACCGACGACCACGATCAGGTGCTTGACCGCCTCGATGAGGTCCACTCCCGGCGGCAGGTATGGGTCGGACGGCGCGAACGGGTCGGGCTTGACGGGGTCGTAAGGGCTCATGCCGACGCCCGACCCGTCGTGGTTGGTGTGCCCGATCCGCTGCGAGCCGGCGCGGTTTGCTTGCCGGCAGCGTCACGCATCAGTTGTGCGCCGTCGGCGATGACGCGGGCATCGGTGATGCCGAGGATGGAAACTCGGGTACTTCCGAAGTCGCCCCCCACGATTCGCGCCGACAGACCGTTCCTGCCGCTCACTGCGACTACCGCGCCGATCGGCAAGCCGGCGGCCAGGCTATCGGGCATCACCGCGGTTGCGCCGGGGGTCACGCCGAGCGAATCGCTCACAACCATCGACTCAACCTCTGAGAGCGGAGCGCCATCAGCATTGTGCTCACGCCCGGTCACCACCCGACCTTCACCGCGGCCGGAGTACACCGAGCGCGGGCGAGCTTGCTTCACGATCCAGGCGTACACATCACCAGCTAGTGGTGTGTCCTGCAATAAATTGGCCATAGGTTAGATACGATTTCGGCATGAGACAACCCGTGCCTGCGTTGGAGATGTCGGCAGGACAACGTGAGGTGCTTGAGTCGTTGGCGCGCTCGCAGTCGGGTGTGCATCGGGAGGTGGTGCGGGCCAAGGCGCTGCTGATGGCGGCTGACGGTGTGGCCAACACTGCGATCGCCGCGTCGTTGTCGGTGTCGCCGGCGTCGGTGAAGAGTTGGCGTGAGAGGTTCGCCGAGGAGGGGTTGGCGAAGTTGGGTCAGGTTCGCAAGGGTCGTGGCCGCAAACCGTCGATCCCGCAATCCACCATCGATGAGATCGTCGATCTGACACTGAACTACCGCCCGAAGGGTGAAACCCATTGGAGCTGCAGGACGATGGCTGCTGCGACGGGGGTGTCGAAGTCAACGGTGCAGCTGGTGTGGCACGCGCGGGGGCTCAAACCGCATCGGGTCCAGACGTTCAAACTGTCCAACGACCCGCGTTTTGAGGAGAAACTGGTCGATGTCGTCGGGCTGTACATGAACCCGCCCGAGAAGGCGATCGTGTTATGCGCCGACGAGAAATCCTCGGTGCAGGCACTGGACCGCACCCAGGCGTCGCTGCCGATGGTCAAGGGGCGAGGCGAGACGATGACCCACGACTACAAACGGCACGGCACCACCACCCTGTTCGCCGCACTGAACGTGTTGACCGGCACGGTGATCGGGCAATGCATGCCGCGCCACCGGCATCAGGAGTGGTTGAAGTTCCTCAAGACCATCGACCGCGAAGTGCCCAAAGACCTGGCAATCCACCTGATCTGCGACAACTACGCCACCCACGTGTGTCCTGAAAGTGAAGTGATGAGGATGTAGGAGGTCCCCAGCACGAAGCGTGCTGTGCCAGTGATGGAGGTAGGTCCTCCGGGTTCGCCGAGCAGACGGAGAACTCAAACCGCCGCAGTGTCATGCCGGTCAAGAGCCGGGGTGGGAAGCGACTGCGGAAAAGGCCCGCTGCAGCGGGTCAGGTATGCGGCGAGAAGACGAACATGGATGAACCACTGCGGACGCATCGAAACGTAGAACGATGGCGCCGAAACCGGAGGTTGTGGGTATCTCCGGGACAAAGGCCCGCCCGCGGGGCGAGCCCTGAGCCAGGGGGCGGGCTGCGTGCTGCCCTGGTGGCGTCCGGTGTATAGGTGGCGTGAGCTCGTCGCGGGCGCTGGCATGGAACAGGAGAAACTGTCGCCTCGATACCGACGACCGGACGTTATCGGCGCGGTGTGCCGGTTCGGGTCGCGAGAGGGAGGACCCCAAGTGGCCGAAACCGCAAGGGGCAGAGTACCGATGCGAGGCACAGGGGCGGACCGGCTCGTAGTAGCGGTGAAGGCTCGGTAATGGGGCTGGAGCGAAGGGGCCGGGCGGGCCAGATCGACCTGAGGTCACCCCGCGAGGGTAGGAGCTGATGGTTGGATCGAAGTCGAAGGTGAAGTCGTTCGAGATCGACAAGCGCCTCGTTCATGAGGCGTGGATGAAGGTCCAGGCCAACGGCGGAGCGCCGGGCGTGGACGCCGTCAGCATCGACGGGTTCCGGGAGGCGGAGAGGGACAACCTCTACAAGCTGTGGAACCGGATGAGCTCCGGCAGCTACCTGCCGGGCCCGGTGCGGGCGGTGGAGATACCGAAGGATCATGGGGCGGGGATCAGGGTGTTGGGTGTGCCCAATGTGGCCGACCGAATCGCCCAGACAGCGGCTGCGATGCTGCTGGAGGAGAAGCTGGAGCCGATCTTCCACCCGGACAGCTACGGCTACCGTCCCGGGCGGTCGGCCCACGACGCGTTGGCCGTGACTCGACGGCGCTGCTGGAAACAGGACTGGGTGTTGGACCTTGATGTCCGGGCCTTCTTCGACAGCGTCCCGCATGATCTGCTACTCAAGGCGGTCGCTCACCACACCGACGAGCGTTGGGTTCTGCTCTACATCGAGCGGTGGCTCACAGCCCCCATGCGGATGCCGGACGGGACTCTGACAGCGCGGGACAAGGGGACCCCGCAGGGGTCGCCGATCTCCCCGTTGCTGGCCAACGTGTTCATGCACTACGCGTTCGATACCTGGATGGTTCGGGAGTTCCCGGGCTGTCCCTTCGCGCGGTATGCGGATGACATTGTCGCTCACTGCGATTCGGAGGATCAGGCCCGCGCGCTGCGGGACTCGATCGCCACCAGGCTCGGGGCACTCGGCCTCGAGCTGCACCCCGAGAAGACGAAGGTCGTGTTCTGCCAGGACGCGAACCGGCCGGGGGAAGCGGAGCACACCAGCTTCGACTTCCTCGGCTACACCTTCCGGGGGCGCCTGGCCAAAGGCCGGAGAGGCTACTTCGTGAGCTTCGCCCCGGCCATCAGTGTCACGGCGGCCAAGGCGGTCGGCCAGAAGGTCAGGGCATGGCACCTCAATCGTCGCAGTGGGACGGATCTGTCCGGCCTCGCCGAGGAGATCGACCCTCAGGTGCGAGGCTGGATCGGCTATTACGGGGTCTTCTACCGCTCCGAGCTGTACTCCCTCGCAAGGCACATCGACGAGCATCTCGTTCGATGGGCCATGCAGAAATTCAAACGACTGCGCGGGAAAGCTGCCAAGGCTCGGGCCTGGCTGGACGCGGTTCGACAGCACCAGCCCCGGCTCTTCGCCCACTGGCACCTTCTCCCGCCCACCAGAGGCCGGCCTGTGGGAGCCGTATGACGGGCGACTGTCACGTACGGTTCTGCGAGAGCCGGGGGGTGCGATTCCCCCCGGCTACTCACCAAACACCAAGACGTCGGCAAGTGGCTGGACAATCATCCTCGGTTCCACCTGCATTTCACCCCGACATCCTCATCCTGGTTGAACCTGGTGGAACGCTGGTTCCGCGAGCTGACCGACAAAGCATTGCGGCGCGGGGTATTTCATTCCGTTCCCGACCTGATCGCCTCAATCCAGGAATACCTCGACTCACACAACGACGCCCCACGGACTTACGTGTGGACAGCGACCGCAGAATCCATCCTCGCCAAGGTCGCCCGCGGACGCATCGCCCTCGAAAAAGTCAGCTAAATCCAGGACACACCACTAGCTGCACGTCCATATGTTCTGAACCTCCTTGGAATCTCGTTTGCCTTCTTCGCGTCGTCCGTTCCGATGGACTGGCTTAAGCCAGTGATCCTCACGCTATTACTGGCTTAGGCCAGTGTTAAGAACTGGCTTGAGCCAGTTGACATAAACTTGCTCCATGACAGACGCAAGCAGGACGCCGCAGGGCGACCGCACGGCCAGCCGGCAAGTCGCGGCGGCCCTGCGTGCTGCGATTGAGTCCGGCCAGCTGGGCCCCGGAGACAAGTTGCCGTCTGAGAGGCAGCTGGTATCGAAGTATCAGGTTGCACGCAACACGGCACGCGAGGCCGTCAGGCAGCTCGCGGAGTCAGGTCTGGTAACCGCCGAGCACGGTCGCGGTGTT
The DNA here is from genome assembly GCA_963801365.1 of uncultured Actinomycetota bacterium. GTDB lineage: Bacteria > Actinomycetota > Actinomycetes > Mycobacteriales > Mycobacteriaceae > Mycobacterium. The sequence goes on from CAWDEZ010000006.1 coordinate 829,446, forward strand.
TTCGTCCGAACGACACCACGTCTCATGCGATTCGGGCAGCGGCGCTACTCGCGGAAGCTGCGTGAAGAAACTGGGCTCTCGCCCTTCCATGCCGAAGTTCGCGCCCAGAACCGAGTACCGAACGCATACTTGACCAGCATCGAGCGCGTTGTGCCCCCAACCGCGATTGCCGAACGGCTCCAGATCAGCGCGGACACCAAGAGCGCGGTGCGGCGCGAAAGCTGGTACTTCGCCGACGCTGAACCTATGCAGATCGGCATTACGTACATCCCCTGGGACATCGCGAAAGGCTCCGCTCTAGCGCGCGGCGACGAACTCGGGCCCGGCGACCTCTACGCGCGATTCGAGGACAAGGGACACATCATCACGTACACCCGCGAAGAAGTGACCGCCCGAATGCCGACTCCGGACGAGGCCAGTGGTCTCATGATCCCCGAGGGTGTCCCCGTCCTCGTGGTACTTCACACCGGACTCGATCAGCATAAGCAACCATTCGAGGTGACCGAATTCATCATGCGCGCCGACTACACCGGCCTCGACTACACAATGCCGGTAGACCAATGACCGACGTTGTAATACGCCGCCGTCGCCAGACCGACCTGGCCGCACTCGCCGACATTCTTGTTCGCGTCCATGCTCGAGATGGCTACCCCGTTGAGGGTGTTGACCGTCCCGAAGCATGGATTACACCGCCCAGCGAACTAGCCGCATAGACCGCGAAGCACGGGGCGAAAATCATCGGCCACATCTCGCTGACGCGCGCCCGCCACACCGACGACGCAGCAATACTCTGGCAACGCACCACCGGCGGAGACCTCAGCCGATTGGCAATCCCCGTACGACTCTTCGTCGACCCCCGCCACCGCAATCTCGGCGCGGGCTCCTTGCTCCTGAGCGCTGCGCGCCGGTTTGCCGACGAACATCACCTGGCGATGGCCTTCGACGTGATGCTCAAAGACCGCGACGCTATCCGTCTCTACGAGAATGCCGGTTGTCAACGGATCGGAACGATTGTCCACAAGCACACCGGCGGCAAGACCGAACCAGCGGCCGTCTACCTGGTGCCCCACAATCCAATCCCGGACTGAGGCCAATAAGAGCCGATGTCGCACGTGAGAACTTTTTGTCAGGAGAATGACCCAGCATGCCCCGTCGCCGCAACCACTTCCTAGTGCCAGTCTCTTCGTGACATCGCAACGACTGCCTCAACGAGCGCGTGTGAGAACTTTCCTCACTGGTATCAAGCGCTACTTGAGGCGCCGGCGGCCGACGAACAGTCCGGGGACCGGCCACCGTCGATGGAAGGGATTGCGCTGGCAGTCGCGGCATTCACTCGGACTTCTCGGCGGCCGTACTTGATGGCCAGTGAGCGGGCGACCAGTCTCCCTGCGGGTCCGTTGTTTGCCCCACTTCGATCAGATGACCGTCGGGATCGCGTATGTAGCAACGGATCTCGTACTGGTGCTGTTTGGGCGGCGTCAGGAATTGGGCACCTCGGGCACTCCATTCGGTGTACACGGCTTCGATGTCTTTGACCCGGATATTGAGGAAGCTGCTGACTCGGTCAGGATCGCGCGGTGCCTCCAGGGTAACGGTCGGCTTGTCGTCGGTCGGGCCTCCGCCGACATTGATGATGATCCAGCTGTTAGATAGCGCGACGTAGGTCACGTCTCCGTCGAACGCCACCCTACCGCCGAGTACTTCGGTGTAGAAGCGCCTGGAGCGCTCGACATCGTTCGAGACGATGAAGTGGGCCAACGCAATTCCCTCTGGGCGCGGTGGAAGCTCGGTCATCTCGTATCTCCATCTCCACTAGTTGGATCTCACACCCGTGTTACGGCGGGGTGTGACTCGGCAGCTGGTCGCCGGGTGCGGCCGCGTCTGCTAAGGCAGGGGCTTCATCTCCTGAAGCATCGTTGGCACCAACTCGCTGATCGTCGGATAGATGTTCATCGTGCGTGCCAACGTGGTGTCGCGCGCTCCGGTGGAGTCAGGTGGAGAACCCGCGAGGAGGCATGTGCGGCAGCCGTTCATGTGGGCTACGCCCCCGGGAATCCAAACATCAACCATGACTGATTGGCTACCCAATCCGGGTATAGCGCCGTCATCTGATCGAACAGTTCCTCGTCGGACGTCGCGGTTTTCTGCACCCGATCGAAGTCCTCGAGGTAACGCTCGGTGTCCTGGATTGTCGAGGGAGAGTCGGGTGCGCCAGGCTTCTTGTGACCGGCGACGACAATCGTCGGGTTCAGCGCCGCTAACCGGTCTAGGTCCGCGATCCAGTTCCTTCGGCTGTCTGGGGTGGTGTCGCCGACAAACATGCGGCATTGGTTGTACACAACGTCGCCAGCGACGACCAGGCCGATCGATGGAACGTAGAGAGAGGCCGAATCGGACATATCGGTGCGACCCTGCTCGATGATGCGCAATTCGTGGCCTTCGAGAGTGAACGTGTCGTGCTCATACGGCTCAGGGGCAACCAAATTAGTGGGCACTTGCCCAGGAAACATGCGGCGGGCTAACCGCACCACAGGGGGAGTAAAAGAACTTTGCATGGCATCGGGTGTTGGGCGTTGCGATCGCCCGAGCGCCAGGGAAACGGTCGAGCAGAATGCCCAGACCGTAGAAATGGTCGAAGTGAGCGTGCGTTATATAGATGGTCTGCAGGCTGCGGTTGTGCAGGGCGATCCAATCCGCGAGGGCTTCGGCCTCAGCCACTGTCAGCATTGCGTCTACCAGCACCGCGTCGTACTCGCCGAAGATTGACGTCGACGTGATCGGGTCAAAGGCGAGCGCTTCGCCGAAGGGCCTTGGCCGCTCGCCGACCATAGCCTTTGCCGGGGCGGTAAAAACGTTCACACTCAGCGTGCTCGACACAGCAGGCGCGGTCACGCGGAGGTCTTTCTCAGTCCACTTCTGCCGGCCATTGGTTACTCAATTCCCTCTGGGCGACCGTCGATCGATCGTGCCTTCCGAGCATACGGAGCTGGAGAGGCTACCCGGACGGGTTTGGGGACCAGCCTGGGACCACACCTTATGCACGATGGTCCACGACCTGCGCGTCTGTGCACGTCATGCGCGGACACAATACGGCCAGCTACCCGCGGTGACCTGTGGAAATGCGATACCGCGATCTACTGGGGGTCAAGGGGTCGCAGGTTCAAATCCTGCCAGCCCGACAGAAGAACTAGCAGGTGAGAGGCAGTTTCGGAGAAATCCGGGACCGCCTTTTTCTCGGTTAAGAACAGCTCGGATAGCAACGTGGACAGCAACGGCCGTCAGATGCCGAGCTGGTCGGCCAGTCCGTCTACTGCCGCGCGTGCCAGAGGGCCTTCGGGCGCGTGCGACACCAGCGGATCTGTCTCTCATTAAGCCTCACCACAGCGGCGACGCGACATCGGTGATGTCTACCGAATCGGCGTTGTCCGGTGGTGTTGCGCAGGGACGCGGCATGTCGTGGTCTGTTTGCTGTCAGAGCGTTGTGACCTGTTCCCGGTTGGCGGCGGCAACTACGACGAGGGCGAGCTCGCCGTGCGGATGGTGACGACATCAAGGACGTGGTCGTAGGTGGCGGTGCGCCCCACCGCCTGGACCGGGGTCATCCAGGCGCGGCAGTCTCGGCGATCAGTCGTTCGTCGATGATGTCGATGGCCTTGACGGACCGAACACCGTCACGCTGTGGCGTCAGGAGTCGTCAGGTCAGTGGCGATGGGGCCCGGCTTGCCGTGGCGCTGCACGGCGCGCGTGTGAACCCTTCGTAACGACCGGGTGGGGCACTGTTGGAAGGCAGTTTGACCGGGTAGCCTGTGTCCGCTCAAGTCAGTGTGGCTGCTCAAGCAAATGGGCGGGCACCGATGCAGGCGCCGATGGGGTTTGCCATTGTGCGGCCCTCGTCACGCCGGTACGCGCCCCCGAATGCGCTCAGCCGCGCTCTACGGCAAGGAGTTTCGACCATGGACACATCCACAGCGTTGCGTCGTCAAACGATTCGCCTTGCCCACGGCTCGGGTGCGATCCCGGTTGTCGGGTTTGGCACGTTGATTCCGGATTCGGCCGAGACCACGCAGGCGGTCAAAACCGCGCTGGGGGTGGGGTTCCGGCATTTTGATTGCGCAGAACGCTACCGCAACGAAGAAGCGGTCGGTGCCGCACTGCGCGACGCATTCCAGGTGGGGGGCAGTTGCGCGGGCCGATGTATTCATCACCACGAAGCTGTGGAATACCAACCACCGCCCCGAGCGGGTTGGGCCTGCGTTCGAGGCGAGTCGGCGTCGACTGCACATCGATTATGTCGATTGCTATTTGATCCATACCCCGTTTGCATTTGCTCCGGGTGACGACCAGGACCCGAGGGATGCTTGCGGTGAGGTGATCTACGACGACGGGGTCACGCTGGCGCAAACGTGGCAGGCGTTGGAGCGCTTAGTCGACGATGGTGCCTGCCGGTCAATCGGCCTGTCGGATGTGTCGTTGGACACGCTGCGTGAGATCGTCGCCGCGGCAAGAATTTTACCCGCGGTGGTGCAGGTCGAGTCCCATCCTTACCTACCCGAATGGGAACTGCTCGACTTCTGCCGCGAACACGGGATTGTGCTGCTGGCATTCGCCCGCTCGGGCACTCCATGGAACCCAAGCTGGTGGACGACCCGGTGATCACAGCAATCGCGCAGCGCGTGCACCTGTCGCCAGCCCAGGTACTGCTGTCCTGGGCTGCACAGCGGGGCACGGCATTTCTCACCACCTCGACCAAACCTCAACGCATCCAGGAGAACCACGAGATTTCATTGCTGCCCGACGATGCTGTGGAAGACATCCGGTACCGCATCACCTCCACCATCAGGTTCAACGCGGTGGTGAACAGCGGACGGCCTGGATTTATCCCTCGCCAGGGGTAACCCGAATACGCTGCACGGAAGGACAATCGTGGATTTGACGACACAGGCCATCGTTGATAATCGAAATACGCAGGCATGGAGATCATTTCAGTGGATAAGAGCTGCTGACACTGTGCCGGCGCCCGGTCCTGGACCAGGGCACCCCCAGTGAGTCGCGTTGCGGTGATCACCGGGGCCAGCAGGGGGATCGGTGCGGCGACCGCACAGGTGCTCGCCCAGCAGGGCTTTCGGGTGGTCGTCAACTACCGATCCAGTGCTCAGGAGGCAGACGAGGTGGTCGCGGCGGTGACCGCCGCCGGTGGGCAGGCCGTGGCGATCCGGGCCGATGTCACCGCACCCGACGATGTCGCCGCGATGGTCGATGAAACCATTGGCAGATGGGGCCGAGTCGACGTACTCGTGCACAACGCGTTGATACCGTACGACGTCACCTCGTTTGCCGATCTGAGCTGGGAGCAGCTTGGCGGCAAGCTTGGTCAGGAGCTGCATGCAGCCTTCCTGGTGACGAAAGCGGTTGTGCCAGGCATGATGTCGCGCAACTATGGTCGGCTGATATATCTGACGACGGTGTTGTCGCGCCAGCCCCGTCAAGGAATGATCACGCTGGGTACTGCCAAGGCGGCGATGGACCAGTTTGTCCGATACGTCGCTCTGGAACTGGCGCCACATGGCATCACCGCCAACCTCGTTTCGCCTGCCACGGTGGCCGATACCACGGCCAACGCGCTGTTGGAGGCCACAGAGATACAACAGCTCGGCGCAACTAACCCGATGGGCCGCCTCGTCCGTCCGGAGGAGGTGGCCAAGACGGTGGCTTTCTTGGGCAGTGCGGACTCCGCGTTCACCACTGGCCATTGCCTCGAGGTCAACGGTGGCCTCGCCATGAATTGAGCCGTGGGTCTGGCGCTGCCGGACTCATCAGTGGGAGAGGAGTTTTGGCCGTGGAGACGATTGATCTTGCTTATGTGGGGCGTGGCATCCACGAGGAGTTGGTCGCCTACGTTGCCGACCAGGAGGGCTACTTCGCCGATGAGGGGATCCATGTCGCCATCCGCGACGGGGTGAGCTGGCCCGCGGAGCGTCTGCGCCGCGGCGCGGTGATCGGTTTGGGCCGGGGACTGTTTTCGCGGCTGACCGACGGGATCGGTTGGACGGCTCTGAGTGTGAGCACCGTGCATCCGCTGTTCTGGTTTCTCGGCAACGCCGACGTGGCGACCATGGCGGATCTTCGTGGCCGGCGCCTGGCCGTCCATGCCCCCGACAGCCCGCCCGGGGCGTTCGCTCGGATCGTGCTGCGCCAGCATGGCCTCGACCCTGACCGGGATCTGCAGTGTGTGGTGCGCCATCCCGGCGACTATCAGATGGATCTGCGGCGCCTTCGCAACGGCTCGATCGACGCGGCCTACGTCGGCAGCACACTCTCACCTGAGCAGGTCGCCGACGAGGAAGGGTTCCACGTGCTGGCCTGGGTTGGCGATCACTTCCAGATTCCCACCGTGGGCGTGGTCGTGGACCCTGCCCATATTCCGCTGGACAGCTTCGCGCTGGGCGCGCTGGTGCGGGCCAACCAGCGGGCGCTGCGGACCCTTGTCGAACAACCCAGCCGCGCTGTCGATTACGTCGCGTGGTTCCTCGATCGGCTCACCCGTGATGAAGCCCAACGCTATTACGACCGTTACATCGGACCGCACTTCACCGCCGGGCACGCCGTGGACGTTACCGTCGCGCAGCAAGCGATCGACGCGGTTGCCGCCGAATTGGGCGTCGCGACGATCGCTGCCGACGATATCTACGGGCCGGCCGCATGAGCGTCGGCGCCAAACCAGCTAGTCACGAGTCGGTCTGGGGCGAGCTTGCGGTGAGATCGGGGCGTCGTGGTTGAGGTCGTGATCGCCGGAGCCGGCCCGAACGGCTTGATGCTGGCCAGCGAACTGGGACTGGCCGGAATCCGGCCGGTGGTCGTGGATCCCATGTCGGGGCCTGACCCGCAGCCGCGGGTCAACCGCATTGTGGGTCAAGCGGCGCGCATCCTTGATCACCGGGGCCTCTATAGCGCACTGACCGGGACGACGGAGCCGCCAAAACCCGCTGCGCGGTCCATGTTCGCGGGCTTTCCGTTGGATTTGGCGGCGGTGTCCAGCTCTCAGTTGTTTACGGTTCCCGTTCAACAGCGGGGGTTGGTGCACTTGCTGGCCGAGCGGGCCGGCGGATACGGTGCGGATCTGCGATGGGGTCACGCTGTGACCGGGTTCGACCAGCACGACGGCGATATCACAGTGCACGTGGTCGGCCCGGACGGTGCCTACGATGTGAGCGCGCAATACCTTGTCGGCGCCGACGGCGGCACGAGCAAGACATGTCATCTGGCCGGCATCGACTTTCCTGGGATGTCGTCGTATGACTTGGTCATCCGGATCGGGTTCGACGTGTTGCCGCCCGACGCTTGGATCGCCGCCGGCGCCGGGGCGGTCGACGGCCTGCCACACCTGCGTTTCTACCGAACGGAACACGGCGTTTTCAGCTACGGCGCGGTGGATGACCGGGTGGCGCTGATGACCTACGAACTGAATAGCACACCGCGTGATGAACGCGGCGGCGAAGCCGCCGACGAGCCTGCGATGAGCGTCGCCGAACTGGAGGCCAGCGCCACGCGAATACTGGGCGCCGATGTGCCGTTGCGGCCCGTGTCTGCGGGCACGCCACTGGATCTGCGTCGAATCCGCGGTATCAACTCCAGGATCGCGTCGCACTACCGCCTGGGCCGGGTCTTTTTGCTCGGCGACGCCGCCCACGTCCACTCGCCCATCGGCGGGCCCGGTCTCAATCTGGGTTTGCAGGACGCGGTGAACCTCGGCTGGAAGCTGGCAGCCGTCCTCACCGGGCGCGTCGCGCCCGCGCTGCTGGACACCTATCAGACTGAGCGGCGCCCGGCCGCCGAACAAGTCATCATGCAGAGCCGGGCCCAACTCGCGCTGTTGCGCCCGGGACTTGAAATCGGCTCACTGCGTGAACTTTTCGGCGAACTGCTCACCGATTCCGACGCCGTCCGTCGTCTCGGTGATCCGCTGTCCGGGGCGGACAACCACTACGCGCCAGGCGCCGGCCGGCACCCGCTGGTCGGGCGCTGGGTACCCGACTTCGCGGTGGCCATTGCGCGCGGATCACACCGTGTCGCCGAACTCGCCCGCGATGGACGCCCACTGCTGGTCGATCTGACCGAAAGCGTTACGGTCGCAGACTCGCTCGCCGAGATCGCCGACCGGCTCACCGTCACCGCCGGATCACTCGTCGGTGCGCTGCGCGCAACTGCGGTGCTGATACGTCCCGATGGCTACGTGGCCTGGGCGTCGTCGGACGAGCACCCCGCGGCTGATGAATTGACTGACCTACGTGAGGTTCTGAAACAGTGGTTCGGGATCTGATCACAACCCGCGCCGGTCGGTCAACCCACTCCTGCCCACATGGGCTGATCCAAATCCCACACGGGCTTCGTGGGAGCCATTCGGCCAGCTTGTGCGGCAGTGCCGGACCGGAGGGCAAAGGGCTGACCCGAGCAGATCTCGCGGACCGACCAGCCGAGCAATATTCGTACCAGCCGCTTCGCCGATGAACGTAAGTGGGCAGTGAGCTGCGAGGACGGGGCATCCGAGAACACCCACGAATGTCGAAAATGACACTTGTGATCTGTTCCCGGTTTCCCGGACACCGAGGTTGAGGCGATGATCGTCTCGAAGGGAGGAGTCCGATTCGATGCCTGCTGCTCATCCGGAGGAGTTCGCCGCCGTGCGGTGGAGTTGGCCCGTCTGGGACAAGCCGATCGGTCAGATCGCTAGGGATGTGGGGATCAGTGAGTCGTGTCTGCGCCGCTGGATGGGTCAGGCCGATCGCTGGTATGAGGAAGCGGTGGAAGTGCAGTTTCGGACCGCGAACTGACGACAATCTGACGACAACGGCGACGACAGTTGCAGCCTCAACCACGTCGGCTACACGACTACTTTCGCTCTATCGTGCCTGATCAAGGTGTCTGCACGCTCCTGGCAGTGTAGGGCTCGCTGAGTGATTCCCTCGCCGGGCCTTAAATTGTGCTCAACCTTGGTGCGGTGGCGGTCAAGGCATTCAACGAAAACTCGGGCCGTCGACCGCCTCCCTGCCCGGCACAGCCAGCGATGTCAGGTCGCACAGATCCGTACGGCGGACCATTCATCCATTGATGGCAAGGTCGTTATGCGCAATCTGCCAGTAATGCCGCCGCAAGTTGGGATGCGAACGCTGGTCCGTCATTCACGAGGGCGTAGCCACCGGCAAGTCCGCCTTGGTTGCACAGGAGTCGTCGTCGGCGGACCCTGCGGTGGCGTACCTTCCCGGTCTGGCTGTCTACCCGTTGGACTACCCGGTGGGCCGTCCGTGGCAGCACGTCGGTGGGAAAATTCCGTGGGATGTCGCCGTAGGTGGCTTGGGACCGCGACCAGCGACGGAGGATCCGGCGGGCCGTCAGGTAGGCGTCCTGAGCGATGTCCACGATCGCGGTGGCTCGCTGTAGTCCGTGGACACCCCAGAAGCGGCCGGGTCCGTGGCCCGGCTTGCGCCAGGCGTCGGGCACGATGTGTTGATACTCCTTCTCGACCTCGCGGTTTGGCGACGAATGTTTGGTGAAGTAGATCGCCAGACGTTTGGGATCGCAGGCGCGCAAACCGTTGAGGACGTCAACAGCCGTGCCAGCGAGCAGATGGCGAGCGCGTTGCTCAGGGTCAGGGTGAGCAACGATGCCGGCCCATTCTTCGGACAGCCAGGTCCAAAACGCCCGACCCGACCGGCCCACGCCGTGCGGGGGAGCCATCCACAAATGGATGTGCGGTGCCCCGCGTCGCTGAAATTCCAGCTTCCAGATGTAGCGGGCTGGCTCGCCCCATTCGCGCTGGAATCGTTTGCGCCACAACACCATGTGGCGCTTCACGCTTGCCCCGTCAGGCGCCACGCATTCCCAGTCGCCCGGATAGGTCAGCGTCACCATCGCTGGCACACGGCCGCTCTCTACCAGCGGCGTGTAGTCGAGTTCGGCGAAGGTGTGGCACATTGCGGCGCGTGACTTGCGGGACCATTCGGTGATCCCCCGGCCGGGCGGGTCAGATTCATCACGGCCCGACTTGACCCGGTCCTCCTCGGTCGCCACGTCTAGCCGGTGCCGGTTGACAGCTCGCTCGGCGGCCCTTTCCGCGCGGACCGGGTTTGTCCAGCCGAGGCGGACGACGCCGGGGCCAACCGTGATTCGGAATCGACCCGATTCCGGTTCCGCGTCGAGCCGGTCCCGCCCGTGCGCCCATGGCTGCGCCCCGTCAAACAGTGCCGCCGCGGCGGCCACCAGGTCGGGGCGCGGGAACCGCAGCCCGACGGCATCCTCGGCCAACAACTCCGCACCAACACCTCCCTCGACGGTGTCGCGGACACTTTTGGCACATATAACAAGCCCATTGGTCCCAGCCGGAACACGGCCTACGCCGCTCCCGCCGTCCGACCGACCGCTACCGCTCTCGCGCCCTGCGGCCTTGGCGGCCTCGGGCGCTCGCGGTCTACCGGCGTCCGCGGCTCCGGCCGTGTTCCGGCTGGCCGTTCGGGTGTGGTCGGGCCAAGCAGTGGGCCGCTTCGCGGTCGTGGTTGTCGTGCTCGCGGTTGACCCCGTGATGCTGGACATCGGGTACCTGCTCCCGGGAGCCCTCGGCGCGCATCACTGAATGACGGGCGTCGAAGGGTTCCCTGTCGGGAGTGCTGTCACCGTGTCCGGTTTCTGTCCGATCGTCGGGACGGGCGGAGGATTCGATTTTTCCTCCCTGCTGAAGACGTCCCCAGTACTGCACCGACTTGTTGAAGATTTCGAGAGCTTCCTTCTCGCGCCCGCGCGCCGCCTCTCCCCAGCCGATGAATAACGCAGCCTCAGCCATGTCGCTCCTCTCTTCCCGGTCCCCCCTTAGCGGCCAATTATTCGATGCGAAACACCTCGTCGCAGGGTTTCAGCGCGCGAACACATCGCTGGATTCGAGCCCCACAGGTGTCCGCAGATCACGTTTTCGACGTCCTTGCTAGCCCCCACCGCTAGCTTGGGTATGTCGCGGAGGCGATCTCGAGGATTTCGGATCGATCAGCCAACAAAATGAACCCCGATTCAATCGCGGCGTCAAGCGCTCCGGTGAAGCGTTCCAGATAGTCCGCCGAGCCGCCCGGATAGAGGCGCTGCAGGGTGATGGCATCGAATACCTCGCCCGATCCGAACAGATCCGACAGCACGCTGGCGTCGGTGCCGAATCCGGATGTCCTCGCAATTGGTACGTCGACCCACGGAGTCCTGATGCCGCCTCGGGCAAGTCCGTGCGGATCCAGAACCGGCCTCGGCGGATCAGCGTCGCTGAGTTCAATGAGCGGGGCACTCGGTGCCGGCTCGCCAGTGACAACCCACTCGTGCAGCCTGGCGAGCGCCGCCTGCAGGACATAGTGGTGCTGCGGAGCGAAGTTGATGAAGTGTCCCAGCTGTTCGCCCATCAGGACGTTCGTAGGTGCGTAGGCCGCCACGATCTCGTCCAGCGGCGCGAAGCCGGTGTCGATTCGCGCTACCTGAATCGTGTAATTGTCTGCATGCGCGGTGCCAGGAATTTCCCACACGCGCAGCCGTTCGTTGTCAGGCTGCCTCGCCAAGTGATAGCCGGGCACCCGACCGCCGAAAAGGTCGGTTTCGGTGATGACGGTGACCAACGGGACGCGTAGATCGGGACGGAATGCCGTCGCTTGCGTCGTAGTGGGCTGCAACGCTTCGAGAATGGAGCTGCCATCCAGCGGCGCAGCGGGCCCGAATCGGGAATGAACGAGAAATCCGTCATAGACCTTGGCGAGTTGGTCCACGGCGTTCACGTAAGTCGCCAGGAAGAGGGCTGACTGCGATTCTCCCACCGCAACAAGACGTTCCGCGACCAGCGGGCCAAGAACACCATTGCGCTCCGCGTCGCGGACCACCCGGCCGATCTGGGAGTAGATGTCATATGAGAACGCATCACCCGGGTGGCGCAGGGCTGAATATCGTTGCGGTTTCTGAGCTTTCAGGGACATGTCGAAGCCGAGCAGACTTTCCCCACGTTCGATGCCTACGCGTTGCGCGGACACCGCGACGTAGGCGTAGCCTGCGCGAACCACTTCGCGATGGGCCATGAACCACACCGCTGGAGCGTCGATACCGCCGCTGACGTTTAGCCACTCGACGATGACTGTTCCATTGAACTTGGTCCGATCCGCTGGCGTCAAGACCACGATCCGAGTGGTGTAATCGGCTGTGGCCGAAGGAGTTACACTGCAGTTTGAAACACGGCGGAGCTCGTCGGCGGCAGCGTAGGACGACGCCGTCCCGGAAATGAAGAACTCTTCGGCGACATAGCCCAGTCTGGCGATGTCGAAAGCACCCAACAGCAGGTTGGGTTTTCCCGGCACTGGTGTGACGACCACGCTATCCGTCATCGCGGCATCCTCCATGTCCATCCTTGAAAGAGAGTGCTTCATCGGCGCGCCGACTCTGTCAGAGCTTGCCCGTTCGCGGCGTGGAGCAGACAGATGACGGTACTGGCGTCGGGATTGGACGAGGTCCGATCCTGGTTGGAGTCGATGAGGTATGTCACTGCGAACGGGCTGCCATCGACGGGTCGCCCGGTGTACCGGGAGAAGCCCACGCCACATTCTCGATTGGCGATGTCGGCGAGGGCGCCATTGACCCCCACGGGCGCGCGAAGATAGACCTCCGCCTGGTGCGCAGCCGAACAAACGACGATCGCGACGGTAACCACGCTGGGATCGGTCGGCGGTGGATCAGCGAGGCAATCCCCGACGTGCAATTCGACCCATTTCTTGGTCAGAGGTCCTTGCGTGGTCGGGCGAGCAGCGATGGTCGTCGTGACCGCGGTGGCAGCCGTCGACGTAGATGCTCGACTCGTCGGCGTCGTGCCCGAGTCCGCGCCGCAGGCAGTCAGCAATGTCAGCGCAGCCACCGAAGCGGTCAGGCTCGACACCACATGACGCCTTCGACTCGACATTGCGCCCCTCCTAGGCTTTAGCCGCAATAGGTTAGCGCGCACACGAGCAGGTTCGCGTCACCCGAGCCGCACTGCCGACGGTGAGGATGTAAGTCCCTGGACGCATCCGGTTCTTGACGGCAAAATGCCCGCACGAACTGGGGCCGGAGCAATTTGCTGACGGGCGATCGTCCTTACCGTGGAGTGCTACGCTTTGCCGATCTTTGGATCACCTGGTCGACTCGTCAATGGTTCGCCAGCGTAGGTCACAACGGCGGTGTAGGGAGCGGGTCAAATGGCCGGTAAGCATCGGAAAGCTCATCGACGTAAGCCGTCTGGCCAGCGTTATTGGGCTTCGACGTTGGCGGCGGCGGCGGTCGGCGCCACGAGCCTGACGACGGTGCTGTCGACCGGCACCACGGTCGCCGTCTCGCCGGCGGTGCAGTTGGCGGCGTTGATCACGCCGGCCAATTCGACCGCTCAGTTCTTCGCCAGCTCGGACTATTACAACCAAGATTGGACCGGCATGTACGGGCAGCCGCAAGTCGTTCCGTTTCTCCTCGGACCGCAGGGCATCGCCGATGCGATCCACAACAGCGATAACGACCCACAGAGCGGCATCGCCGTGCTGGCCTCCGGCTGGGGTGCCGGGCAGACGGGCACCGCGCTGACCATCCTGAAGTCCAGAAACGATTCCGCGCTAGACGACATCGATCTGGTCGTGCTCGACAACAACAGCAACCGTCCGGCAGGCGGATTTTGGACGACGTATTCTGCTTTCGCGCCACTGCTTTTCACCTCGGCGGCGCCGTCGCCAGACGATACGGGCATACCAGCGCTCGATGTCGCGTACGAGTACAACGTCAACTCAGCCGCACCGACTTATCCGCTGAATCTCTTCGCCGATGTCAACACGTTGGTCGCCTACATCTGGGACTACGGCGGCCAGACACCTGCTCCGGTGCCGCAATCAGCGATAGACGAGGCCAAGGACCAAAGCCCCACAGCGGAGCACTACCACTACATCCTGAACGAGGATGGCACTCAAGCCGAGCCACCGATATTGCTGAAGGGCAGCACAACCACCTACGTGACGTTCAAGTCCGACCGGTTGCCCTTGGTCAAACCGCTGCTGCTTATTCCGGGCGGTGAGATCGTGGCCGACCTCGTCGAGCCGGCTCTGACGGTTCTCGTCAACGCGGGATACAAGGACAACAATCCCTTACCGGATAATCCTCGTGAGACCCGGCCGGCGGGCCTGCTGCCAGTTTCAGAAACCGCGACAGCGCTCCAGGAGCTGCCGGATGCGGTGCAACAGGGCGTGAAGAAGGCGTCAGAGGACCTGACGGCACTGTCGGGCAGCTCGGTCACGAATACGCTTGCAAGCAAGCGGGATTCGCAACGCCTGTCGACTGCGTCCAAGCCGGCCACGTCGCCGACCGGTGCCGTCGGCGTCAGCAACAGGTTCAAGCCTCCTCGTGAAAACCAGCCGCATAGTTCATCTCCCGCCAACACGAACCGTCCGATCCGGCAAATGCGGCACAACGTCAGGGCGGCACTCGATGACGTGGCCGACAGCTTGACGAAGGGTGCGCAGCGATTCTCCAACACCGATACGCCGTCCGCGACGTCGCAGTCACCCGCGACCGCCGGCACTCCGAAAAAGGCTAAGCCGCCTGCAACTCGGCCTTGATCGGATCCCAGAAGCCGTCGGGCACCCCGTACGGCGCATAGAAGCCGGTGCGCGTGAACACGTCTCCATACATCGTCAATATGCGCTCGGCCACCTGATCCGGCGGTGCGATGATCGCGAATTCGTGCAGCATCTCATCGGTGATCCGATTGCCCATCTCGTCCCACTCGCCGCGTTTGGACAGCCGGTTGAGCTCCTCGCTGAGATCGCCCCAGCCGTGCAAGTCGAGCACCGGACGGTAGGCGGGTGTTGAGCCGTAGAAAGCGATCTGCTTGCGCACCGCCGCGTCGGCAGCCTTGATCTGGTCATCGTCGGTGCCGGTGAGGATGAACGGCAGCCCGCAGATTTCGAACCCGCCGAGGTCGTCCTTACCGGCCGCGGCACGGCCGGCCCGCAGCGCGGGCAAGGTCACTTCCCGCAGATACCGCTCGGTCGTGAACCCGTGCAGGAAGAACCCGTCGGCCACCTCCCCGGCCACCTGTGTCATCTGCGGCCCGACTCCGGCGAGGATCACCGGCGGACTGCCGAACGGGTTGGGCCCAGGGCGGAAGAACGGCGTCATCAACGTGTGCCGGTAGAACTCGCCGACGAAGTGCAGTGGTTCGCCCGTGGCCCAACTGTGCCAGATCGCCCGCATCGCCAGGATGAACTCGCGCATGCGCTGCGCCGGTGCCGACCACGGCATCGAAAACCGCTTGGTGATATGGGCTTTCACCTGCGAGCCCACGCCAAGCAAGAACCGGCCACTTGAATACAGCTGTAAGTCGTTGGCCACCAACGCCATTGACATCGGATTGCGCGCGAACGTCAACGCGATCGCGGTGCCCAGCTGAATCTTGTCGGTCTTGCTGGCCGCGATCGCCAGCAACGGGAACGGGTCGTGGCCCACCTCCGGCAGCCAGGCGCAGTCGTAGCCGCGCTGCTCGGCTGCCACCGCCACGTCCCAGTCGCCCGGCTGGCCCAACAGGGTGAAATCAACCTTCATGACGGTTCAACCATAGGCGCCGCGGGTAACTAGACGACACAGGTCACGCCGTAAAGACTTGACCACGACACGATCACCGTCGGCGCCGGCTATCGGCCCGGCGTACTAACGATGAGAGCGAAATGACGGGATCCGCGCAACCCAACCGCGACCAAGAGTTGGAGCAGATCGTCGACCAGCTCGACGAAAACGTCATGGGCGAACGCGAGGCAAAGGACGTGCCTGGCAAACCCAGCGAGCGCGAACAAGACGAGCAACAGGGCTCGGCCGAGGAACCGACCGCCTAGGCGTTGGACTCCTCGTTGGGCGCGGGCGACCGGTCCGCCGTGGCGATGAAGTCCTCGATCAGATCGACCACCTTGATCGGGGCTTCGACCTGTGGGAAGTGGCCGATTCCCGGCAACACCTCCAGCTGGCTGTCCTGTCGCGCGTTTTGGGCGGCATAGGCGTGGTCAACCGGGATGATCCCGTCCCTGTCACCCCAGATCGCCATCACCGGCAGGTCGGCCTTCAGCTGCAACCTGTTGAGCGCGCTGACGGCCTGCCCGCGGTAGTCGACCACCGAGCGCAGCGTGCGCAGGAAAGAATTCCGTGTCTGGCGGTCAGCCAACGACGAATACGCGGTCCATATCTCCGCGCCGCGCGGCGATTGGATTCCGGCTGAGGTCAACCACGAGCGCAGCTTGTTGCCGACGTTGAGTACCGGCTGCGGAGCGACGATCGGCAGCACGAACTCCGCTCCCGGTGCCGACAGCAGTCGTAGCAGCAGGCCGACGTCGGGGCCCAGACCGCCGCTGGCGATGAGCACGAGCCGCCGGCAGTAGTCGGGGTGCTGATAGACGAACTGCATCGCCACCCCGCCGCCGAGCGAGTGGCCGACGACCGTGGCCTGGGTGATGCCCAGTTCGTCGAGGAAGTCGCGCAGCCACACCGCAAACGCGCCGAGCGAGTAATCCCCGCGCGGTTTCGCCGACTGGCCGTGTCCGAGCAGGTCCGGCGCCACCACCCGGTAGTTCTTCGCCAAGCGGGGCAGCACCGCCCGCCACGTCTCGGAACTGCGGGCCATGCCATGGATCAACAGCAACGCTTCGCCGTCGCCCTCGTCGCGGTACGCGATCCGGTCTCCGTGCAATTCGAGGAATTTGAGCTCGGCCATGGTGATTGCCCCCCCTTTGTCTCGGTCCTGCCTCATCGTCGCAGAGATGGCCCGGCGATGCGACAACAGTGGGCGCCGACGCCTCATCGAGAGTGCGGCCGCGGCGAAAATATGGCGGCGGAATATCGCAGTGGATTCGCGTTCGGCGCTCGACACCTTACATACAACTTGGTATGTGTTTATCCATGGCAGCTCGTCGCACGCAGGAGGAGCGCAGCGCGCAGACCCGCGCCCGGCTGCTGGACGCGACGATCGAGTGCCTGGTGCGATACGGCTACAACGGGACGACGACGGCGCGGGTCGCAGAGATGGCCGGCGTCACACGGGGCGCACAGGTGCACCACTTCGGCTCCAAGAACGATCTGGTGATCGCCGCGCTGCAGCATCTCGCGGCGAAACGCACCGCAGCAGTCGTCGGCAGCGTCGCGGATCTCGCAAGCACTGAGGATCCTATCGGTGAGCTGCTTGGCCTACTGTGGGACCTTCATCAGGGCCCGATGTTCATTGCGGCAGTGGAATTGTGGGTCGCCGGCCGCACCGACCCGGCGCTTGGCCACGAAGTGGCCAAGTTCGAGTCGATCGTTGCGACCAACCTGACGATGGCGGTGAGTGAGTTCGTTCCGCAGCAGATCCACAAGCCGATGCTTGACTTCCTGTACACCGCGATGGACGCGCTTCGCGGAATCCTGGTGTCCAGCTTCATCGACAACGACGCTTTGCGGGCGCGACGCCGATGGGACCGAGCCAGCGCGAATCTGCGGCGGCTGGCCGAACCGCTGGACCGGCGCGTGGACAGCATCTCGCATCGATAAGATACGTACATACCTGTATGTAGTTGGGAGGTAGGGGTGGCCGGCAAGGTTTATGTCATCGGCATCGGAATGACGAAGTTTGAGAAGCCCGGTCGGCGGGAGGGCTGGGACTACCCCGACATGGCCCTGGAGGCGGGCACCAACGCGCTCACCGACGCCGGCATCGACTACCGCGAAGTGGAGCAGGGCTTCGTCGGCTACGTGTACGGCGAGTCCACGTCGGGCCAGCGGGCGCTGTACGGCCTCGGCATGACCGGCATCCCGGTGGTCAACGTCAACAACAACTGCTCGACGGGCTCGACGGCGCTGTATCTGGCTGCGCAGGCCGTTCGCGGCGGGCTGGCTGACTGCACAATCGCGCTCGGGTTCGAAAAGATGAAACCCGGCTCGCTCGGCTCCACCTACGACGATCGTGCGCAGCCGATGGACAAGCACATCATGGCGATGGCCGAAATCTCGGAGGTGCTGTTCCCGCCTGCGCCGTGGATGTTCGGGGCAGCGGGCCGCGAGCACATGAAGCAATACGGTTCCACCGCAGAGCATTTCGCCAAGATCGGATACAAGAACCACAGACACTCGGTGAACAACCCGTTCGCGCAGTTCCAGGAGTCGTACACTCTCGACGATGTCTTGGCATCCCGGATGATCTATGACCCGTTGACGAAACTGCAGTGCTCGCCGACATCGGACGGCTCCGGGGCGGCGATCGTCGCGTCCGAGGCGTTCGTCGATAAGCACGGGCTGGCCGGTCAGGCGGTCGAGATCATCGGACAGGCAATGACCACCGACTTCAAGAACAGCTTCGACGGCACGTGCAAGGGCCTGATCGGCTACCACATGAATGTTGTTGCAGCCCAACGGGTCTACCAGCAATCCGGGCTGGGGCCGGAGGACTTCCAGGTGATCGAACTGCACGACTGCTTCTCGGCCAACGAGCTGTTGCTCTACGAGGCCCTCGGACTATGCGCCGAGGGGGAAGCGCCGAAGCTCATCGACAACAACGACACCACCTACGGCGGCCGCTGGGTGGTCAACCCGTCCGGCGGGCTGATCTCCAAGGGCCATCCGCTGGGCGCCACCGGACTGGCGCAGTGCGCAGAGCTCACCTGGCAGCTGCGCGGCGTGGCCGGCAAGCGGCAGGTCGACAACGTCAGCGCCGCACTGCAACACAACATCGGTCTCGGCGGCGCCGCGGTCGTCACCGCATACCAACGCGCGGAGTGAGGCGACTGGACATTGCGCAGCAGGCGATCGACGACATCGCGCCTCCGCTGTCCAGCTGACGCAGAGGAGATGTGCAGATGATCGAGTGGTCCGCGAGCGATCTGCTGATCCGTGACGCGGTACGAGAGTTCATCGACAAAGAGGTGCGGCCCAACGTCGACGCGCTGGAAAGCGGCGAGATGTTGCCATACCCGGTCATCCGGAAACTATTCAGTGAGTTCGGTCTCGACGTGCTCGCCGCCGAGGCGGTCAAGAACATGCTGGACCGCGAGCGGGTGCGCGAGGATGACGGCAAAGAGTCGAAGCGACCCGGACTTGGCGGGGTATCCGAGCAGGCGTCGATGGCGGCGATCATGATCAGCGAGCTTGCCGGCGTCAGCCTGGGCTTGGTGGCCGCGATGAGCGTCAGCCTCGGACTCGGCGCCGCGACGATCATGGCCCGCGGCACCCTTGCGCAGAAGGAGCGCTGGCTGCCGCCGCTGGTGACGATGGAAAAGATTGCGGCGTGGGCGATCACCGAGCCGGACTCCGGGTCGGATGCGTTCGGCGGGATGAAGACCTACGTCAGGCGTGACGGCGACGACTACGTGCTCAACGGCCAGAAGACATTCATCACCAACGGCCCATACGCGGACACGGTGATCGTGTACGCGAAGTTGGCTGTGGACGCGGGGAGCAAAGCGACCGCCGACGGGCCGGTGGTGGAGAAGCGCGACCGGCCGGTGCTGACGTTCGTTCTCGACTCCGGCATGCCGGGATTCACCCAGGGCAAGCCGTTCAAGAAGATGGGCATGCACGCCTCGCCCACCGGGGAGTTGTTCTTCGACAACGTCCGGCTCGGTCCGGATCGGCTCCTCGGCGAAGCCCGCCGTGACGATCGCGAGAGCGCCCGGACAAGCTTCGCCGGGGAGCGCATGGGCGTGGCGATCCTCTCGCTGGGCATCATCAACGAATGCCAACGGCTGTGTGTTGAGTATGCGAAGAACCGCTCGCTGTGGGGCCAGACCATCGGCAACTTCCAGCTGATCCAACTCAAGCTGGCGAAGATGGAGATCGCCCGCATCAACGTCCAGAACATGGTGTTCTCGATGCTGGAAGGCCTGCGGGCCGGCAGGCTGCCCACGCTGGCGGAGGCCTCGGCCATGAAGCTGTACAGCTCGGAAGCGGCCACCGAGATCGCGATGGACGCCGTACAGCTGTTCGGCGGCAACGGCTACATGACCGAGTACCGGGTGGAACAGCTGGCCCGCGACGCGAAGTCGCTGATGATCTATGCCGGCAGCAACGAGATCCAGGTGACTCACATCGCGAAGGATCTACTCAGGCGTTAGACACGGCACGTTTGATGACGTCGCGTTGCGGGCAGCCACTGCTGCATGAACCTGGGTGATTTGACCGGCCTTGTCGAGAAGCCCATCGCGGCGGTATCCAGCGTGCTCAACACGCCGAACTCAGCCGGCCGGTACCGGCCGTTCTACCTGCAGAACGTAGTAGACGCGCTGACCGGCCACACGCTCGAGGACGCCGTGCGCGACAAAACCATCCTCATTACGGGCGGCTCATCGGGAATCGGTGAGGCGACCGCAAAGAAGATCGCGGCGGCGGGCGGTGGGGTGGTGCTCGTCGCTCGCACCCGGGAGAAACTCGACATGGTCGCCGACGACATCCGCGGCGCCGGTGGCGCCGCGCACGTGTACCCGTGCGACCTGACCGACACGGACGCGATCGCGACGATGGCCGACAAGGTTCTTGCCGACCTCGGGCGTGTGGATATTCTGATCAACAACGCCGGCCGCTCGATCCGTCGTTCGCTGGAGCTGTCTTACGACCGGATCCACGACTATCAGCGCACGATGCAACTGAACTACCTGGGCGCGGTGCAGCTCATCCTCAAGTTCGTTCCCGGAATGCGTGAGCGCGGGTTCGGTCAGATCATCAACATGTCGTCGGCCGGTGTGCAGACCCGAGCGCCCCGCTTCGGCGCGTACATCGCCAGCAAGGCTGCCCTCGACACGCTGTGCGACTCGTTGCAAGGCGAAACCGTCGGCGACGGAGTCAGGTTCACGACCGTGTACATGGCGCTGGTGAAGACGCCGATGATCAGCCCCACCAAGGTCTACGACAGGTTCCCCACGCTGACTCCGGATCAAGCGGCCGGGGTGCTCACCGACGCGATCGTGCACCGCCCGCGACGGGTGAGTCCTCCGTTCGGTCAATTCGCGTCGTTCGCCGACTCCGTCAACCCGATGCTGATGGATTTCGTCCGCAACCGTGCCTTCACGATGTTCGACGATTCGGCAGCGGCGAAAGGTGGCGAGTCGAACAATGAGTCGCCGAGATTCGACAAACGCAGCGAGGCATTCGTCCGGGCCACGCGCGGAATCCACTGGTAGCCGCGGACGCGAGGAGAACAGAAAGGTCGAGCAACGTGAGCTTGCCAAAGCCAAGCCCTGACGCCACGGTCCTCATCACCGGGGCGTCCTCCGGGATCGGCGCCGAAATCGCCCGCGGCCTCGCCGGCCGAGGGTATCCGCTGCTGCTCGTCGCGCGCCGCGAGGAACGACTCGTCGAACTCGCCGAGGAACTGCGCGACGAGCACGGCGTGAGGGTCGATCTGACGCCGCTCGATCTCGCCGACGACGGGGCGCGCCGTCAACTCATCGAGCGCATCAGCCGTGACCCAATCGCGGGGTTGTGCAACAGTGCCGGGTTCGGCACCAGCGGGCCCTTTCACACGTTGCCGATCGAACGTGAACGCGAAGAGGTGATCCTCAATGCGCTTGCGCTGATGGAACTTACCCACGCCACGCTGCCAGGGATGGTCGAGCGCGGTACCGGCGCGGTGCTCAACATCGCGTCGGTGGCCGGGTTTCAACCGTTGCCGGGCATGGCGGTCTACTCCGGTACCAAGGCGTTTGTCCAGACGTTCTCGGAGGCGGTCCACGAAGAACTGCACGGCACAGGGGTGTCGTGCACCGTGCTGTGTCCCGGGCCGGTGCCCACCGAGTGGGCCGAGATCGCTGATGCGCAACAGTGGAGCGTCGGCATCGCGCAAGTGTCGCCCGCCGACGTTGCCGAGGCCGCGATTGACGGCATGCTCGAAGGAAAGCGCAGTGTGGTGCCGGGGTTGGTGCCGAAGGTCATGAGCATGGGCGGGCGCTTCGCGCCCCGCAGTGTGCTGTTGCCCGCGTTGCGGTTGGGCCAGGGCCTGCGCCGCTGATTCTGGGCCGACTTTTGGACCATGGTCATTGATCCGGCTGAACGGCAGCCATGGTCCAGAATTCGGGGTTAATGTCGCCCCATGGCAATTAGCGATTCGAAAGAAGTACTCATCGAGGCAAGCCCGGACGAGGTTCTCGACGTGCTCCGCGACGTCGAGTCGGGCCCCCAGTGGACTCCTGCGCAACAGTCGGCCGAGATACTCGACACCACAGACGACGGTCGACCCCATCAGGTCAAGATGAAGGTGAAGTCCGCCGGGGTCACCGACGAATGCGTCATTGCGTACACCTGGGCCGATGATGCCGTGAGCTGGACATTGGTCAGCTCGAAGGCGCAGAAACAGCAGGACGCCAAATACACGCTCACCCCCGAGGGTGACAAGACCCGCGTGAAGTTCGAGTTGACCATCGACCCGGCAATACCGGTGCCCGGGTTCGTGATGAAGAAGGCTGTCAAGAGCGCGATAGACGACGCGACCGACGGACTGCGCAAGCGCGTGCTGTCTGTGAAGAAGGGCGGCAGCTAGCCTTCATCGTGTGACCAACAGCGGGCCCCTGGCCGGGGTGAGAGTAATCGAACTTGGCGGAATCGGTCCGGGACCGCATGCGGCGATGATCCTTGCCGATCTGGGCGCTGACGTGGTGCGAGTGCGACGGCCCGGCGGGCTGGCGATGCCGCGCGAGGACCGCGACCTGATGCACCGCGGTAAGCGCGTCGTCGACCTCGACATCAAGGGCGAGCCGGGCAAGCTGCTGGACCTGGCCGCGAAGGCCGACGTGCTGTTGGATCCGTTTCGGCCCGGGACGTGCGAACGCCTCGGCATCGGGCCCGAGGACTGCGCCGCCGTCAACCCGCGGCTGATTTATGCCCGGATCACCGGATGGGGGCAGGACGGACCGCTGGCGCTGACCGCCGGACACGACATCAATTACCTGTCGCAGACTGGCGCGCTGGGATCGATGGGATATCGGGACCGGCCGCCGCTGCCGCCGATGAACCTGGTCGCGGACTTCGGCGGTGGCTCGATGCTGGTGCTGCTGGGCATCGTAGCCGCGCTGTACGAGCGGGAGCGCTCGGGCACGGGACAGGTGGTCGACGCCGCGATGGTCGACGGGGTGAGCCTGCTCGCGCAGATGATGTGGACGATGAAGGCGGTCGGCACGCTGTCAGACGAACGAGAGTCCGGCCTACTGGACGGGGGCGCCCCGTTCTACCGCACCTACGAGACGTCCGACGGCAAGTACATGGCGGTCGGCGCGATCGAGCCGCAGTTCTACGCCAAGCTTCTCGACGGACTCGGGTTGTCGGCCGACGACCTGCCGCATCAGCTCGACCCCGACTCGTTCCCGCAGATGCACAAGCTGTTCACCGAGCAGTTCGCCACAAAGACCCGCGACGAGTGGGCGGAAATATTTGCCGGAACCGATGCCTGCGTCACGCCGGTGCTGACGTGGAGCGAGGCCGCGGAAACCGAACATCTCAGGGCCCGCTCGACGATCCTGCGCCGAAACGGGTTCGACCAGGCAGCACCGGCGCCGCGGTTCTCGCGCACGCCTGCCGGGGTATTCGGCCCGCCGCCCACCGACACCACGCCGCTGGAGGACATCGGCTGGTAGCCAGTTAGCTGGAAGCTGCTTTCGCAACCGCGGAGCGGTCATTACCATCGGATACGTGGCAGTGCGCGAGTCACGCGAAGTGGTGATCGAAGCTCCTCCGGAGGCGATCCTGGATGCGCTTGCCGATATCGAGGCGACGCCCTCCTGGTCTCGGCTACACAAGCACGTCGAGGTGCTCGACACCTATGAGGACGGCCGGCCGCACCGGGTCAAGGTTCACTACCGGCTGATGGGCATCACGGACGCGGAAGTACTTGAGTACCACTGGGGCCCCGACTGGGTGGTCTGGGATGCGGAGGAGACGTTTCAGCAACACGCCCAGCATGTCGAGTACAACCTACGGCCGGAGGCGGGCAATACCCGTGTCCGGTTCGACATCACGATGGAGTTGCGGACGCCGATCCCGGAGTTCCTGATGAGGCGGGCAAAGGAGTACGTCCTCGACATCGCGACCGAAGGACTGCGCCGCCACGTGCTCGGCATCGAAGGTGAACGCGCGGAGGCCGAAGCGCCGTAGCGGATTACGTTTGCAGCGGCGCCGGTTCGGGTGCGTCGGCTGTTCGGCGCTGCCGCTCGATGGTCGCCAGGTAGAACGCCCATGCGAAAGTGCAGCTCGCGGTCAGGGAGAATATGTTGTAGATCCACGCGTGGCGCACACCGCGGCGGTGGCCGTCGACAATGAGGAACAACGGCAGTATCACCAGGGCCATCAGGTAGTAATCCGAGCTCGCCGAACTGACGGCGGGGTTGGCCCATCCAAGTTGGATAAATTCCTTCCAGCTGCCGTGGTCGCCCCAGATCGCGTTGTGGGTGCCCTGTGAGTACTCGTTGACATATCTGAGGTTGAAGTAATACCCGATCACGGTCGCCGCGGTGCCGGCAAGGTAGTAGACGGCCTCTAGGACAGACACCCTTGGCGTGGTCGGCCGCGTGAAAATCTGTGGGTTTGACGACACGATGACCACGATGACCGCGATGGCAATGACGAGATGAATGATGAGCGCGAGCATGGTGCCGCAGTCTGGTCTCCCGCCGAAGTTCTGTCAATATTGACGAAACAGCCGGGGCAGTCTGCTCTTCGCGCAAGCGCTCATCGCCGGTACCGTATCGTCGCATGGTCCGGTCGGCGCAGACGGCGCGCAGTGAGCGCACCCGCGAAGCGTTGCGTCGTGCTGCGCTGCTCCGCTTCCTCGACCAAGGCGTGGAGGCCACGTCGGCCGAACAGATCGCGGCGGACGCCGGGGTGTCGTTGCGCACGTTCTACCGCCACTTCGCGTCCAAACACGATCTGCTGTTCGCGGACTACGATGCCGGATTGCATTGGTTTCGCTCGGCCCTGGCCTCGCGCCCATCCGGGGAACCGCTCATCGAGTCGGTTCAGGCGGCAATCTTGGCTTTTCCGTTTGACGTTGAGGTTGTGACGCAGATCGCCTCGCTGCGCGCCGCCGAGCTCGAGCCGGATCGGATCGTCCGGCACATCCGTCATGTCGAGGCGGATTTCGCGGACGCGATCGCGGAGCACCTTCGACGGCGCCAACCGCCCGGCGATGTCGAAGGCTCGCTTCGGATCGCGGTCGCCGCACGATGCATGGCGGCTGCCACATTCGGCGCGATGGAGCTGTGGATGGCGGCCGACGAAAGGTCCCTCGCGGATCTGGCAAGCATGTGCCAGACGGCGCTCGGCTGGCTGGATGGCCCGCTGTTTTGTCAATATTGACAAAACTTTGCGATGGTGACACCGTCCTCGGCATGACTGATTTCGATGCGATCGTGATCGGTGCGGGCCACAACGGGTTGACCGCGGCGGCACTGCTGCAACGGGCCGGACTGCGGACGCTGTGCCTGGAGTCAAAGCTTTATGCGGGCGGCATGGCGTCCACAGTGGAGCTATTCGACGGCTACCAGTTCGAGATTGCAGGCTCGCTGCAGTTGTCCACGTCGGCGGTCGTGAGCCGGGAACTTGGACTGGACGCGTTACTGACGGTCGATCTCGACGTGATGTCGGTGTCACTGCGTGGAGTGGGTGACGACCCGGTCGTCTACTACACCGACCCGCTGAAGCTGCTGACGCACCTCAACGAGGTACACGGCGCGGAAGCGGTCAACGGGATGGCCGGCTTGATGGCCTGGAGTCAAGCGCCAGCACGCGCGCTCGGGCGGTTCGACGCAGGCCAGCCGCCCAAGTCGCTGGACGAGATGTACGCATGCGCTGCAGGCGAATTGGAGCGGTCAACGATCACCGACATGTTGTTCGGGTCGGTCAGTGACGTGCTGGATCGATACCTGCCCGACAAGGAGAAGCACGGCGCACTGCGCGGGATGCTCGCGTTCCTTGCCGTAAACACCACCTATCGCGGACCCGAAACGCCTGGGACCGCAGCGGCTTTCGCGTTCGGACTAGCGGTCCCCACCGAGAACGCCATACTGACCAAGAAGCTGAAGGGCGGCATCGGTGCGCTGACCCAACACCTGCTTATGCTGTTCACCGGTGACGGCGGCGAGTTGCGGCTGCGCACTGCAGTGGCCGAGATCCTTGTCCGCGATGGGCGGATCGCCGGTGTACGGACCGAGGACGGGTCGACGATCAGCGCGCCGATCGTCGTGTCCGGTGTCGCACCGGATGTTACGGTCCTGCGGCTTCTCGACGGCGGCGCGGTGCCGTCGGATGTGCGGGAACGGTTCTCGCGGGTCGACCACCGGGGCAGCTACCTGCAGATGCACTTCGCACTGGATGGCATACCGGAATTCGCGGCGCCCTACGAACTGCTCAACGATCCGGTGATGCAGGCGAACATCGGGCTGTTCTCGACACCAGAGGAGCTGCAACAGCAGTGGGAAGAGTGTCGTCACGGCGTGGTGCCCGCGGATCCTGCTGTCGCGCTGCAGATCCCGTCGGTGCACGACCCGGAACTCGCGCCCGACGGCAAGCATGCCGCCTCCGCGTTCTCACTCTGGTTTCCGATCGAAGGCGACGATTACGATTACGGCCGCATGAAAACCGAGATGGGCCGACGCGTCATCGACAAGATCAGCCGCATCGCCCCCAACTTCGAGCAGCTGATCACTGTGCACACCACATTCACACCACGGCACATGGGCACGATGTTCGGTGCACCGGGCGGCGACTACTGCTACGGGCTCCTGCATCCCGACCAGATCGGTATCAACCGCCCGGGCCCGACAGGATTCGCCGACCAGCCGATCGGTATCGAAGGACTCTACCTGGGAAGCGCCGGATGCTATGGCGGCCCGGGCATCACGTTCATCCCCGGATACAATGCGGCGCGCCAGGCGCTCGCGCATGTCAACGGCTGATCACCGCCAGGCGGCGCAGCGCCTCGTCGATCGTGTCGTCTTTCTTGCAGAACGTGAACCGCACCAGGTGATTCCACGCTGCGGCGTGATCGCCGTCGGGATCGCAGAATGCCGACAGCGGGATCGCGGCGACGCCGGTGCGGTGTGGCAGCTCGGCGCAGAAAGTGGTGCTGTCGGAGTAGCCGAGAGGGCGGGGGTCGGCGCACAGGAAATACGTGCCGCCGCTGTGATGCACCTCGAAGCCGAGTTCCGCTAGGCCCGCTGCGAGCCGATCTCTTCGGGTCTGCAACGTCTTTCGCAGCTCGCGTACCCAATCCTGTTGAGTGTTGAGGGCCAGCGCGACGGCGGGCTGGAACGGTGCGCCGCCGACATAGGTAAGGAATTGTTTGGCGGCGCGGACCCCCGCGATGAGATCGGCATTGCCTAATGCCCAGCCGACCTTCCAGCCCGTGCAGTTGAACATCTTCGCGGCGCTCGAGATTGTGATCGTGCGATCCGCCATCTGAGGAAACGTGGCCAGCGGACGATGGTGCGCGTCGTCGAACACGAGGTGTTCGTAGACCTCGTCGGTGATCACCAGCAGATCGGCGTCGACGGCGACCTCGGCGATCGTCGCTAACTCCGCATCGGACAGCACCGTGCCGGTTGGGTTGTGCGGCGAGTTGACGATCAGCGCCTTCGTTCGCGGCGTGACGGCGCTCCGCAACGCGTCGACGTCGAGCGCGAACCCCGGGCCGTTGGGCACCAGCGGGACCGTCGTGCGCTGCGCTTGGGCCATCGCGAGCACCGGCCCGTACGAGTCGTAGTAGGGCTCGATGAGTAACACCTCGGAGGCTGGCTCGACCAGACCGATTACCGCGGCGGCGATCGCCTCGGTGGCGCCGACGGTGACAAGCACCTCACGGTCCGGGTCGTAGCCGACGCCGTATTTGCGCTGCCGGTCGGCGGCGATGGCTTCCCGCAACGCCGCGATGCCGAGCCCGGGTGGGTACTGGTTGACGCCGTCGGCGATGGCCTGCCGTGCGGCCTCCAGCATCGCCGGCGGGCCATCCTCGTCGGGAAAGCCCTGCCCGAGGTTGACCGCTCCAATCCGCGCGGCCAGCGCCGACATTTCGGCGAACACCGTGGTAGCGAACGGCGTAAGCCGGGAGACCGTCATAGCGTTCGAGGGTAGGGGCACTCCGCACGCCGAGCGTGAGCACACTGCGAAATCCGGCTCGATCTCGCAATGTCGTCACGTTCGTGGTTGGGAGTGGTGACCTGCCAACCAACAGGTTGGTCTAGGCTGGATTAGACATCCCGAACTTCAAGAGGAACATCACCATGTCCGAAGAAGCCTTCATTTACGAGGCCATCCGTACCCCACGCGGCAAACAGAAGAACGGCTCGCTCACCGAGGTCAAGCCGATCAACCTGGTCACCGGTCTGATCGACGAGCTGCGCCGCCGGTTCCCCGACCTGGACGAGAACCTGATTAGCGACGTGATCCTCGGCGTGGTGTCCCCAGTGGGCGACCAGGGCGGCGACATCGCCCGCACCGCGGTGCTCGCGGCGGGCCTGCCCGACACCACCGGTGGTGTTCAGCTCAACCGCTTCTGCGCGTCCGGGCTGGAAGCAGTCAACACCGCCGCGCAGAAGGTCCGCTCCGGATGGGACGACCTGGTGCTGGCGGGCGGCGTCGAGTCGATGAGCCGCGTCCCGATGGGCTCCGACGGCGGCGCGTGGGCGACCGACCCGGAAACCAACTACACGATCGGGTTCGTTCCGCAGGGCATCGGCGCGGATCTGATCGCGACCATCGAGGGCTTCTCCCGAGAGGACGTCGATGGATACGCGCTGCGTTCGCAGCACAAGGCGGCCGAGGCATGGTCCGGCGGCTACTTCGCCAAGTCCGTGGTTCCGGTTAAGGACCAGAACGGCCTGGTGATCCTCGACCACGACGAGCACATGCGCCCGGACACCACGATGGAGGGCCTGGCCAAGCTTAAGACCGCGTTCGACGGCATCGGCTCGATGGGCGGCTTCGACGATGTGGCGCTGCAGAAATACCACTGGGTCGAAAAGATCAATCACGTTCACACCGGCGGCAATAGCTCAGGGATCGTCGACGGCGCCGCACTCGTGCTCGTCGGATCCGAAAGTGCCGGTGCCTCACAGGGATTGACGCCACGGGCTCGCATCGTCGCCACCGCCACCAGCGGCTCAGACCCCGTCATCATGCTCACCGGACCGACCCCGGCCACCCGCAAGGTGCTCGACCGGGCCGGATTGACCGTCGACGATATCGACCTGTTCGAGCTCAACGAGGCGTTCGCCTCAGTAGTGTTGAAGTTTCAGCAGGATCTGCATATCCCCGATGAGAAGCTGAACGTCAACGGCGGCGCGATCGCGATGGGTCACCCGCTGGGCGCCACCGGCGCGATGATCACCGGAACGATGGTCGACGAACTGGAACGCCGCAATGCCCAACGCGCGCTGATCACGTTGTGCGTCGGCGGTGGCATGGGCGTGGCGACCATCATTGAGAGGGTTTAAGAGCATGGCAGAGAACACCATTCAGTGGGACAAGGACGACGATGGCATCGTCACGCTGACGTTGGACGACCCGACCGGGTCGGCCAACGTGATGAATGAGCACTACATCGAGTCGATGCACAATGCCGTCGAACGCCTTGTTGCCGAGAAGGATTCGATCACCGGCGTGGTGATCACCAGCGCCAAGAAGACATTCTTCGCCGGCGGTGACCTCAAGGGCATGGTGCAGGCAACCCCCGAGGACGCCGGCGAATTCTTCAGCAGGGTCGAGACCGTCAAGAGGGACCTGCGCACACTGGAGACCTTGGGCAAGCCGGTGGTCGCCGCCGTCAACGGTGCTGCGCTCGGCGGCGGTCTGGAGATCGCGCTGGCCTGTCACCACCGCATCGCCGCCGACGTCAAGGGGCTGGTGGTCGGCTTCCCCGAGGTGACTCTCGGCCTGCTGCCGGGAGGCGGCGGCGTGACCCGCACGGTCCGCATGTTCGGCATCCAGAACGCGTTCATGAACGTGCTGTCGCAGGGCACCCGGTTCAAGCCGGCGCAGGCCAAGGAGATCGGCCTCGTCGACGAAATCGTGCCCACCATCGAAGAATTGGTGCCCGCAGCGAAGGCGTGGATCAAGGCCAATCCCGATGCGCACACCCAGCCGTGGGACGCCAAGGGCTACAAGATGCCCGGCGGCACGCCCAGCAGTCCGGCGCTCGCGTCGATCCTGCCGTCGTTCCCGGCGCTGCTGAAGAAGCAGGTGAAGGGCGCGCCGATGCCGGCGCCGCGGGCGATCCTGGACGTCGCCGTCGAGGGCGCGCAGGTCGATTTCGACACTGCCACCCGCATCGAGAGCCGCTACTTCACACAGCTGGTCACCGGCCAGGTCGCCAAGAACATGATCCAGGCGTTCTTCTTCGACCTGCAGCACATCACCTCGGGCGGTTCGCGTCCGGATGGCATCGGCCAGACCCCGATCGAGAAGATCGGCGTGTTGGGAGCCGGCATGATGGGTGCCGGGATCGCCTATGTCTCGGCCAAGGCCGGTTTCGACGTGGTGCTCAAGGACGTGTCGATCGAGGCCGCGCAGAAGGGCAAGGGCTACTCCGAGGCCTTGGAAGCCAAAGCGCTGCAACGTGGTAAGACCAGCGAGGAAAAGTCCAAGAAGCTGCTCGACCGGATCACGCCGACGGCCGACACCGCCGACCTCGCCGGCGTCGACTTCGTGATCGAGGCGGTGTTCGAGAACCAGGACCTCAAGCACAAGGTGTTCGGTGAGATCGAAGACGTCGTCGAGCCCAACGCGCTGCTCGGGTCGAACACGTCGACGCTGCCGATCACCGGCCTGGCGGCCGGGGTGAAGCGGCAGGAGGACTTCATCGGCATCCACTTCTTCTCGCCGGTCGACAAGATGCCGCTGGTGGAAATCATCAAGGGCGAGAAGACTTCTGACGAGGCGCTGGCGCGGGTGTTCGACTACGTGCTGGCGATTGGCAAGACCCCGATCGTCGTCAACGACAGCCGTGGCTTCTACACATCACGCGTGATCGGCACGTTCATCAACGAGGCAATCGCGATGCTCGGTGAGGGCGTGGAGCCGGCGAGCATTGAGCATGCCGGTTCGCAGGCCGGCTACCCGGCCCCGCCGCTGCAGCTGTCCGACGAGCTCAACATGGAGCTGATGGCCAAGATCGCCGCAGCGACTCGCAACGGCGTCGAGGACGCGGGCGGCACTTACCAGCCGCACCCCGCAGAGGCGGTGGTCAACAAAATGATCGAGCTCTGCCGGCCAAGCAAGTTGAGCGGCAACGGTTTCTACGAGTACGTCGACGGCAAGCGGAGTAAGCTGTGGCCGGGTCTGCGGGAGACGTTCAATTCCGGCACGTCACACCCGCCGCTGCAGGACATGATCGACCGGATGCTGTTCGCCGAGGCGCTCGAGACGCAGAAGTGCTTCGATGAAGGTGTGCTGACGTCGACGGCCGACGCCAACATCGGCTCGATCATGGGCATCGGGTTCCCGCCGTGGACCGGTGGCGCAGCTCAATACATCGTCGGCTATCAGGGCGGCAAGGAGGGCTTCGTCGCGCGGGCCCGTGAGCTGGCCGCCAAGTACGGCGACCGGTTCACCCCTCCGGACTCGCTCACCTAGGGTCGCGTTCATTCTGCGTCCAGGGCGCAGACCACTCGAACTTCGTCGCCCTGAACGCAGAGTCAATGGCGCTGAAAGAGATACTGGCGCATATTATTTGCCCACGTTTCGTCGTTCGTGGAGATCATCGACCAGTCCGACGCAAAGCGTCGTTCCACCTCGCCCTGCGAGATGCCCGGCACGCCGAACGACCCACCAGGCGTGAACGCGACGAGCAGCAACCGGGCATCGGGCGCAGCGGCGGCGGTCACCTCGCGGACATAGCTGTTGCGGTCGGCGTCGCTCATCCCGTGCAGGCATCCGTTGTCAACGATCAGGTTGAACCCGCTGCCAATGCGTTCGCTGGACAGTCGTGTGGCGTCGGCATGCCGGAAAACGATGGTGACGCCTGCATCGCGAGCCTTGGCGCGCGCCTTCGCGACGGCCTTCGGCACGAAATCGACGCCAGTCACCTGCCATCCGCGCTGCGCCAGATAGATGGAGGTGTCGCCGGTGCCGCAGCCGACGTCGAGCGCAGCACCGGGTGAAAGTTCCCCGACAAGCTGGTGCAGGCTCGTCGCGATGGGGTGGCCGTCCCACGGGGTGAAGCCCAGCCGGTAGAAGACGCGGAAGAGCAACTGCCGGGAGGTCACGAACTCCAGAGTAGTAAGCCCCGGCCCGGCCACGCCTCACTCAGGTCGGAGGGCAGCCAGTGCCGTGGAGTGAAGTAAATCGCCAATCGGCACGTTAGCTCACCGCCGGTGGCAGCGCGACGAAGCGCCGCAGCTTGCCGGTCGCCTCATGGCGGGGGATGCGGTCGGCGACCCGGACCGCAATCTGCGGATCCGACAAACCCTGTCGGCACAAAGCTGACACCACCGAGAGGATCAGGCCGTCCACGTCAACGTCACCCACCACGAAAACCTCAGCGCCCGTGGGAGTTTGCAGCACCTGATACTCCGACACGCGAGGGTCCGTGCCCAATACATGCCGAAACACACTCGCCGGTATCACTATTGTCCCATAACCGAAGTCGTCGTCGCGCCGTCCGCCGATGTCGGCCACCCGGGCGAACGTGCTTCCGCATTCGCATGATTCGGGCAGCCAGGTGACTTGGTCGCCGAGGTCGTAGCGGATGAACGGAAACGTGAAGTTGGCCAGCCCGGTCGCGAGTGTTCGCGCCGCAGGCTCGTCCGGTGCGACGGGCATTCCTTTCTCGTCGACGCGTTCGAGCACGACCTCGTCCTCGCACACGTGCAACCCCTCGCCGCGGCCGCATCCGACTGCCTGCACTCCGATCTCGGTGGACCCCCACAGGTTGTGGACGGGCGCGTTCCATGCGTCGCGAATCGCCTGCCGGTCCTCGTCGAGAAGCGGTTCGGAGTTGGTGCTGACGCGCAAGGGGCGGATCTGCAGTTCTCCGGCCAGCGCGGCGCGGGCCAGCCGCCCGATCACGCTCGCATAGCCGACGAGGTGCGTGGGCCGAGCGGCCGCCACCGCGGTGAGCACCTCGTCGAACGGTGCGCTGGCGGGGATCACGACCGTCTTCATTCCCGGCGCGGTCGGTACGTCGAACAGAGGTGTGCTGGCGTGCGGCGGAACACCTGCCTCGAGCACCGCAAGCCGCGTCGGGCCGAGTGGCGACGACCGCTCCTCGCGCGCCTGCACCCGCCACGCCAGGCAGGCAGTGGACACGAAAAACGGCCAGTCCCAAACGTAGACGCCCCGAACCCCGCTGGATCCCCCGGAACTGAACGCCTGCTGGCCATCGGCTGTGTACGAAAACCATTGCTGCTCCGTCAGAATACGTTCCACCCCGTCGCGGGACAGATTGCGAGCCGTCACGATGGCGTCCCACTCGTCCTGCGCTTCGCTCTTCGTCATCATCGGCAACGACGCCAGGTCGCCAACCGATGCCGTCGACGGATCGAGTCCGCGTAATCGTCGGGCGTGAAACGGCGACCGCTCGCCGGCGTATGCGAGAAGCGACCGTAGGCGCTGATCGCGGTAGCGCGCAATCTGTTCCGGCGACCAGTCCAGCCGTGCCACATGGTCGCAGAGGGCGGCCTGCACCGCGCCCAGGTGGGAAATGCGCATCCGCTCGTAGGCCGACCGGGACATCACGGCACCGGTTCTTCGAGGTTGGTCAACCCCCACTCAAAAGAGCAAGCCATGACGTCCTACATTTCAGTGGTCCGCAGGCGGATCACCATAGCGGTGGGGCATGCTGCCCGCTCGACAATCCCTGAGTTTGGATGGCGCGAACAGGAGCAAGTTCGTGCCATCTACCGGTTCACGAATTGGACATCACCGGCTGACCTGGTCACCGCACCGGGCTGACCGTCGGGCGCATAAGGTCCGGGGTATGCGCTTTGGACTGTTCATCCCGCAAGGTTGGCGGCTCGATCTGGTCGGCATACCGCCGGAGCGGCAGTGGGAGGTCATGTCGGTGCTGGCCTCCTACGCCGACAAGGGGGACTGGGACTCGTTGTGGGTGTACGACCACTTCCACACCGTGCCGATGCCTACGGCCGAGGCCACTCACGAGGCATGGAGTCTGATCGCGGCTTATGCCGCATCCACGTCGCGGATCAAGCTCGGTCAGATGTGCACCGCGATGAGCTATCGCAACCCGGTGTATCTGGCCAAGGTCGCAGCCACCGTTGACGTGATCTCTGGGGGCCGGCTGCAGATGGGAATCGGCGGCGGCTGGTATGAACACGAGTGGCGGGCATACGGCTACGGCTTCCCATCGGCCGGTGTGCGGCTCGCCCGCCTCGACGAGGGCGTGCAGATCATGCGTGCCGCCTGGCGCGACGGCGTCGTCACCTTCTCCGGTGCGCACTATCAGGCCGACGGTGCGATCGTAGCGCCGAAACCGCTTCAGCCAAACGGGATTCCGTTGTGGATCGCGGGCGGCGGCGAGCAGAAGACGCTCCGAATCGCGGCGAAGTATGCGCAGTACACGAACTACGCTTCCGAGCCGGAGGCGTTCAAACGTAAGTCGGAGATTCTCGCCAAGCACTGCCGCGACGTCGGCACCGACTTCGACGCGATCGTGCGCTCAGCGAATTTCACTGCGGTCATCGGTGATTCGGACGCCGATGTCAAAGAGCGGCTGGGCCGGGTGAGGGATCGCTTCGTTGGCTTCGTCGGCGAGCAGGGTGCCGATGCGATGATCGCCACAACGAGCACCGACGCCGCGACCGGGACTGTCGAGCAGGTCATCGAAAAGCTGAGAAACCTGAAGGGTCTTGGCTGCGAGTACGCGATTCTCTACTTCCCGGAAGCGGCCTATGACCGCAGTGGCATCGAGCTGTTCGAGCGCGAGGTCATTCCAGCGCTCACTTAGGAGGTGCCTCATCGTGATGGACACCTCTGAGTTCTCTTCTCGGATGTGTCGGCGTTGCGGTCGAGGTGCGCGACGGGCTGACGTCAACCGTCTGCGAAGCACGGGTTGTGTCAAACTGACCTGATGATTCAGGGCTTTTCGCACATCGGCATCGTGGTGAGCGACCTGGACCGCTCGATTCGGTTCTACTCCCAGGTGTTCGGGTTCGCCCAGCTCTACCAGCTCGACTTCAAGAACAATGAGGTCGCCGTGACGATGGAGCAGGAAGGTGCCTTCCGCTCGGCAATGCTGATCCGCGACGACATCCGGATCGAGCTGCTGCAGTGGATCGACATCGAGGTGAGCGGGTCGGGCCAGCGCAAACCTATGACCGAGCTCGGCTTCACACACCTGTCGTTTCGGGTTCACGACGTTGACGGGCTGACTGAAGCCATCGTCGCCGCCGGGGGCGCCGTGGTAGAGCAGACCCGCACTGTGCTCGGTGATGACGCCGACCCGGCCTCACCGCGACTGATCTATCTCACCGACCCAGACGGGACACGCATCGAGCTGATGCAGAATGTGCCCGGCCTTTCCGGTTTCAGTGCAGCCGACATCACCGCGGCAGTACACGACGCCGCCCCCTAGCCGCTTGACGATTCCCGATCGACAATCTGTTGTCGATGTGGGCGCGATGACCTGCGCGCAGGCTCGGGACGATGGCGGTGCTCGTTACGCTGGGTTAGGTACCTGTCGGCTGCACGGCCGCGGGCCGTCCCGGCGCGGGTGACACGGCGCCGTAGCGCTGTTCGGGATCCAGCACGCAGTGCGTGCGCCCAAAGACGGTGACCATGCACTTATTGTTGTGGTTGCAGCGGCTGCGCACACCGGGGTCGGTGATCATCTGGTTCACCAGATCGGGTTCGCGCAGCAGCGCGCGGCCCATCGCCACGAAGTCGAATCCCTCGCGCATACCGGTCTCGACATGGTCGCGGTTGGTAATACCGCCGAGCAGGATCAGCTTGGTTTCGCCGACGACGGGAACGAACTGCCGGGCGGCCTCCAGCATGTAGTGGTCACTGTAGGGGTATTCGCCCATCGCCCACCTACCCACCATCCGGACGCCGGCACGCATCGTGCGCGGATAAACCATGGAGAACTCTCGCACCGGCACATCGCCGCGGAACAGATACATGGGCTTGAACACCGACGAACCCTGCGTCAGTTCGATCGCGTCGAGGGTGCGGTCGGCGTCCAGGAGCTGCGCCGTGCGCAGGGCTTCGTCGATCCAGATGCTGCCGGGCAGGCCGTCATCCATATCGAGCTTGGCGATCACCGCCACCCGGTCCCCGATGACATCGCGGACCCGCTGCGCGATCTCCCGCACGAACCGCGACCGGTTATCGATGTCTCCGCCGTACTCGTCCTTGCGGCGGTTGATCAGCGGACTCAAAAAAGAGCTCGGCAGATACAGATGGCCGAAATGCAGTTCCACGGCGTCGAACCCGGCCTCGACGGCCACCTGCGCCGCCGCGCCGAACTGGTCGATCACCCGGCGTATCTCGTCGCGGCTGATCTCACGGCAGTACGCCCGACGCCGGGTTGATGCACCTGCTCGGGGCCACCGGTGTGACACCGGTGAGCTTCTTATTCGCCACCATACCGGCGTGGCCAAGCTGCGCCGAGACCGCTGCCCCGGCCTCATGCACGCTGTCGACGAGCCGACGCAGGCCCGGCAACGCCGGCTGGCTCATCACCATCTGCCCAGGCGCGCCGGCGCCCTCCGGGGCCACGCAGCAGTAGGCGACGGTGGTCATGCCGACACCCCCGTCGGCCACCGCGCGGTGAAACGCGATCAGGTCGTCGGTGACAAGCCCCTCAGGCGAGCGGCCCTCCGACGTCGCGGCCTTGATGATCCGGTTACGCAGCGTCACCGGCCCCAATCTCACCGGCGCGAACGGATCAGGTGACCCCCCAACAGGTTTCATCGAAATGTTCATTGGCCCAGCCCCTTCCGCCGGTGGCACCTCGGTTCAGCCCCGCCCACCCTAACGTGCGAAAACGTTCACCCGTCGCATCTGGCTAAACATCGCGCTCCCCGTATGTCTGGAAGCGGATCTGTCTGCGCAGGCGCTGCCTAGCCTCGTCGTCTGGAACGCCGGTGACGGGCGGTGCGCCCGCTGACGTCGCCGCGCGCAGCCCGCCGATGAGCAACTTCGCCGGACAGTCATCGCATGGACGCCGGTCACGACGCCCGGAGAGCAGTGTGTGCTATTCGGAGTGCGTGGACGCAGGAGAGCGCCCGGCTGGGGAGACGAGAGAGGAACATCGCGATGGCCCTGGATCAGTCTGCCTTGCTGGAGCCATCGGTCCATGGTGCCAGTCGCCTAATGCGACCTCTTGAGGCGACATGGGCGACCATGTGACTATTGCCTCAATGAAGGACCTCCGAGGCAAGGTGGCGGTCGTAACCGGGGGAGCCGGAGGCATCGGCCGAGCCATGGGCAGGCGTTTCGGCCAGGAGGGCATGACGGTGGTGCTGGCCGACGTCCTCGCAGAACCGCTGGACGAGGCGACCCGGGCACTCGCGGGCGAGGGCATCGAGGTGGCCGGCGTGGTTACTGACGTTACTGACTATTCCTCGGTCGAGTCGCTGGCCAAGGAGGCGCTCTATCGCTTCGGCGCGGTGCACGTGGTTTGCAATAACGCCGGCACGGGCGGGGTCTCAGAGGGCTACATGTGGGAACACGACCTCGCCGACTGGCGCTGGGGGATCGACGTCAACGTGCGGGGCGTCATCCACGGCATCAAGGTCTTCGTGCCCGTCATGCTCGAGCAGGGCGAGGGACACGTGGTCAACACCTGCTCGGGCAACGGCGGGTTCGCGCCGATTGCTCGGGGGGCCATGGGTGGGCCGGCCACGGCGGTCTACCCGATGACCAAGGCTGCAGTGCTCTGCCTAACCGAGAGCCTCTACACCCACCTGGACATGACGGGGACGCGGGTGCGGGCGCATGTCCTTTTCCCCAGCGGCTTCTTGAACACTGGCATATGGGAGTCGTGGCGGCACCGGCCGGAGCGCTACGCCGTGACCCAGGAACGTCGGACACCCGAGCAGACTCTGGCAGAGGTCATGGCCCGCTTCGAGGCCACCGGCGGCCGCGTCGAGTTCGCCCCGCTCGAGACGGTCGCTGACCAGGTGGTGGAGGGAATCCGGGCGGACCGCTTCTGGATGATGGGTCCATCCACCTCCGCCGAGGAGGTCGTGAGCCGCAAGGCGGCATCGATCCTCGCTCGCGGCGACCCTGATTATCTGGTCGATGTCCTCGGCCAGCGTGCCGGGAGGGAACCAGAAACCGAGGGAGGAAAGCGTTGAGCACCACCGCTGTCCGCTATGGTCCCCGCCTACCCGAGGCGCAAGTGGACCACGAGATCGACGCCACCAAGGCGCCCATCGCCACCGAGGCGGTGACCGTCACTTACCTCACCGACCCGGAGATCGTCGCGGCCGTGCTGCCCAAGCCGCTCGAGCCGGCGGCCGAACCACTGGTGCGGGTCCAGCTTCAGCGGGTCCGGATAGACGGCAGGCCGCCGTTCGGGTCGGCAGTGTTTTCAGTGACCGCCCGGCACGGCGAGCTCCGGGGTGACTATCCCCTCTTCATGCCTCAGTCCACCGAACAGTCGGTCACGGGTGGGCGCGAAACGTTCGGCGAGCCCAAGAAGATG
The DNA here is from genome assembly GCA_963801365.1 of uncultured Actinomycetota bacterium. Classification (GTDB taxonomy): domain Bacteria; phylum Actinomycetota; class Actinomycetes; order Mycobacteriales; family Mycobacteriaceae; genus Mycobacterium. The sequence continues at coordinate 868,114 of CAWDEZ010000006.1, forward strand.
GCCCACATCGAGGTGGAGCGCGATGGCGACCGCGTCACCGCCACCGTTGACCGGCTGGGCTATCAGCTTCTAAGGGTGAAAGGCAAGGTCGCCGGGCCGGCGGAGTTGCCCCACGACCAGGTGAACACCGAGTTCTACTTCAAATTCCTGCGTGCCCCCGACGGCAATGGCATCACCGACCCCCACCTGGTCTACGGCGAGTACCACCGACACTACGAGCTGCTGGAGAACGTCGACGGCACCTTCGAGTTGGGCGAGTCGCCCCTCGACCCGGTAGCCGACATCGTGATCCGGCAGATCAGGTCCATCACATGGTGCCGTCGGCGCACCATCCAGGTGGGACGGATCGCGGCGCGGGTGCCGCAGGAGTGGCTGCTGCCGTATGTGCACCAGCGCTACGACGACGTAGCCCTGTCTGCCGCCCCCGGCCCCCAGCCGGCGCGGGTATAGCGCATGGACCGGTACACGGTAATTTCGGCTGACTGCCACGCCGGCGCCGACCTGCTCGACTACCGCGAGTACCTCGATCCGCAGTACCGGGACGAGTTTGACGGCTGGGCGGAGACGTTCGTGAACCCGTTCGCCGACCTTGCCGAGCCCGATGCCGAGCACAACTGGAACAGCGATCGGCGCAACTCTGAGTTGGATCGGGAAGGCATCGCGGCGGAGGTTCTTTACCCCAATACTGTGCCGCCGTTCTTTCCCCGGGCGAGCCTGGCCGCCCCCCCACCGGAGACTGTCCGGGAGCTCGAGCTGCGTTGGGCCGGCCTCCGTGCGCACAATCGCTGGCTGGCCGACTTCTGCTCCTTGTCGTCCGAGCGGCGCGGCGGGGTGGGCCAGATCCTGCTCGGGGACCTCGACGAAGCCGTCGCCGAGGTGGCGCAGATCGCCAAGCTGGGGCTGCGCGGCGGTGTGTTGCTGCCCGGGGTCGCACCTGGTACTGGCATCCCCCAGCTCTACGCCGAGCATTGGGAGCCGCTCTGGGCGGCGTGTGAGGAGGCGGGCGTGGTGGTCAACCACCACGGCGGCAACGCCGGACCGAGCCCGACTGACGGGTGGGGTAGCTCGTTCGCGGTGTGGGTGTACGAAACACACTGGTGGGCGCACCGGGCGCTGTGGCACCTCATCTTCAGCGGCGCACTCGATCGCCATCCGGACCTCACCCTGGTCTTCACCGAGCAGGGCGCCGGGTGGATACCGGCGACTCTCGACTCGCTCGACGTGGCGGCGGCCCGGTACGGGCGACCGAACTCGGCGATCGCCCGCTTCGCCGGGCCCACCGCCGGCTCGCTCACCCTTAAGCCCAGCGAGTACTGGGCGCGCCAGTGTTACGTCGGTGCCAGCTTCCTTCGCCCAGTGGAGTGTGCCGTGCGCCACCGAATCGGCGTCGACCGGATCATGTGGGGAAGCGACTACCCGCACGTCGAGGGGACCGCTCCCTACACCCGGGAGGCGCTGCGGCACACCTTCAGCGGTGTCCCGACCGACGAGGTGGCAGCCATGGTGGGAGGGAATGCGGCGGCCGTCTACGGCTTCGACCTGGAGGCCCTTGCACCCCTGGCCGACCGAATCGGCCCGATTGTGGCCGAAGTCGCCGAGCCGCTGGCGGCCGTGCCCGCCGACGCAAGCAGCACCGTCTTCGAGCCAGACCCTATCCGTGCCTGGTAGCGAAAGGACCACCGTGGACCCCTACGTCATTGTCTCCGCAGACTGTCACGCCGAGCTGCCGACCGAGCAGTACCGCGAATACGTCGACCCCGAATACCGCGAGGACTTCGAGGCATACTTGGCCGAAAAGGCTGCCGCGTCGCAGGCCGGCGGGTTCATCGACGAGCAGTTCGCCGAGCAGTGGTTCTCCGAGCATGGAGACGGCATCGCCGGCGGATGGGATGTAGCTCTGCGCGACAAAGAGCTCGACGGCGACGGAGTGGTCGGCGAGGTCATCTTCCCCGACGCCGACGCCGTGACTGGGGTCGCCGGGGCTCCGTTTGGGGCCGGGCTGGGCCAGTCGGGCGACCTCGACCCGGGTCGCGCCATGGCCGGGGCGCGGGCCCACAACCGCTGGTTGGCCGAGCTGTGCAGCCACAGCCCGCAGCGGCGGGCCGGGGTAGCGGTCGTTCCGATCCTGGCGGACATCGACGCGGCGGTAGCCGAGATCACTCGTGCGGCAGAGTCCGGACTGCGGGGCGGGATCCTGATCCCGGCGCGCTGGGTCGGCTACCCGCCCTACCACGACCATCGCTACGACAAGGTCTGGGCCGCCTGCCAGGACCTGCAGATGCCGGTACATACCCACTCCGGTCCCGCTCCGCAGGAGGAGTACGGAGGGCACCTGGGCATCTATGTAACCGAGGTGCGCTGGTGGGGAGCCCGGCCTCTGTGGTTCGCGTTGTGGTCAGGCGTTTTCGAGCGTTTTCCCCGGCTGCGATGGGGTGTCACAGAATGCGGTGCGTTCTGGGCTAACGACCTTCTCTGGCTGATGGACACGCGATATCTGCGTGAGCACTCGGCCAAAAAGATGAGCCACCGGATGGAGGGCGATCTGACGATGCCGCCTTCGGCCTACTTTGACCGGAACTGTTTTATCGGGGCGACCACCACGGAACGCAGAGAGCTGGCGCGGCGCTACGAGATCGGCGTGTCCAACATGCTTTGGGGCAACGACTTCCCCCATCCAGAGGGGACCTGGCCGCACACCCGCGAATGGCTGCGGCGTTGTTTCTGGGACATCCCCATCGAGGAGACCCGGCAGATCCTGGGCGTAGCGGCGGCCGAGGTGTACGACTTCGATCTTGGCGCCCTCACTGCCCTGGCCGAGCGCATCGGCCCGACCCCTGAGGACTTGGGCCAGGACGATGCGGTGAGCGTCCCCAAGTGGGAGGCGGCTCGCCGGGCCGGACGCCAGTGGCTGACGGGTGCTGAGCCCTTGCCCGACCTTGTGGAGGACTGAGGGGTGTCAGATCGCCGGGCCGAGCAGGTCGTCGGCGTCCCTGATCACGTATCCGTAGCCCTGCTCGGCCAGGAACCGCTGCCGGTGGGCGGCGTACTCCGCGTCGAGGGTGTCTCGGGCGACCACCGAGTAGAAGAACGCACCGCCACCGGCGGCCTTCGGCCGGAGTAGTCGGCCCAGCCGCTGGGCCTCCTCCTGACGCGACCCGAAGGTGCCCGATACCTGCACCGCCACCGATGCTTCCGGCAGGTCGATGGAGAAGTTGGCAACCTTGGACACCACCAGCGTGGACACCTCGCCGCGCCGAAAAGCGTCGAATAGCGCCTCACGTTCGGCGGTCTTCGTCGACCCCTGAATCACCGGGGCGTTGAGCTCCTGACCCAACTCGTCGAGCTGGTCGAGGTAGGCGCCGATCACCAGCCGCTGGTCGTCGGGATGTTTGGCGAGAATCGACTTCACCACCGCGATCTTCGAATGCGCCGTGGAGCACAGCCGGTAGCGTTCATCGGGTTCGGCGGTGGCGTACAGCATCCGCTCGTTGTCGGTCAGCGTTACCCGCACCTCGATGCACTCCGCAGGAGCGATCCAGCCTTGCGCCTCAATGTCTTTCCACGGCGCGTCGTAACGCTTGGGGCCGATCAGCGAGAATACGTCACCTTCGCGGCCGTCCTCACGGATCAGCGTCGCGGTCAAACCCAGCCGCCGCCGCGACTGCAGATCGGCGGTCATCCGGAACACCGGCGCGGGAAGCAGGTGCACCTCGTCGTAGATGATCAGCCCCCAGTCGCGGCTGTCGAACAGTTCGAGGTGTCGGTAGGCGCCCTTGGACCGCCGGGTCATCACCTGGTAGGTCGCGATGGTGACAGGACGAATCTCCTTGCGCTCACCGGAGTATTCGCCAATCTCCTCGTCGATCAACGACGTTCGCGCGATCAGCTCGCGCTTCCACTGTCGACCGGCCACCGTATTGGTGACCAGAATCAGCGTCGTCGCGCCGGCCTTGGCCATCGCCGCAGCACCCACGAGCGTCTTGCCGGCACCGCACGGCAACACCACCACCCCGGAGCCGCCCGCCCAAAACGACTCGGCGGCCATCTCCTGGTAGTCCCGCAGATGCCAGCCCTCCTGGCGCAGGCTGATCGGGTGCGCCTCGCCGTCGACGTAGCCGGCGAGATCCTCTGCAGGCCAGCCGATCTTCAGCAGCATCTGCTTGATGTGGCCGCGCTCGCTGGGATGAACGACGACTGTATCGCCGTCAATACGGGCGCCGAGCATCGGCTGGATCTTCTTGTGGCGTAACACTTCTTCTAGCACCGCACGGTCCAGGCTGACTAACGTCAGACCGTAGGCGGGGCTCTTGGCCAGTTGCAGTCGCCCGTAGCGGGCCATAGTCTCGACGACGTCCATCAGCAGCGGCTGCGGCACGGCATAGCGCGAATAGCTGACCAGCGCGTCAACCACCTGTTCCGCATCGTGTCCGGCGGCGCGGGCGTTCCACAGCGCAAGCGGCGTGATCCGGTAGGTGTGCACGTGCTCCGGCGCCCGCTCCAGCTCCGCGAACGGTGCGATCGCGGCACGAGCCTCGTTGGCGAGGTCGTGGTCGACTTCGAGCAGCACCGTCTTGTCGGACTGCACGATCAGGGGACCGTCGGTCATCGTGACCAATATATTCGAGGGCTCGGACACCTCTGTAAAAGCAACCCCGACAGGTTGAGGTTGGGTGCCTGAGTTGTCCCGTTCACGCTGCCTCCCTGGCGCTGTCCCGACGGCGACGGTCAGTCGTCGTCGATGGAGACCACCGACGTGACGCGATGCACGGCGAAGTCCCGCACCCGCCCCGACGCGGGGTCGAAGGCCATCAACTGGCCGCCGCGCACGCTGATCGGGGACACCACGCGCTGGGTAGCCACGCCTGCGGGGTCGACGTATCCCATCACCACCGAGGCCTGATCGCGGACGGCCTGCTGCAGCAGCAGCACCGCGGTTCCGGCGTCGACGCGCGTCACGGGCGGGGTCGCGGCGACCTTACGCAGCGTCGCGACGATCGCTTCGAGCGTCTGTGTGGCCGGTGGCGCGATGCCGCGAAAAGACCGCCAGTGCGGCGCATCGGTGATCCGTGCTCCGCGCGGGCGGAGGTCGACAATCGCGCCTGTCGCGTCCTCGGCAGCGGGGGCGAAGCCGGCGTCGCGCAGCGCGGCGAGCACGTCGGCAATCGGTGCCTGCGCCACCGCGACCGTCGGCGCCAGCAGCCGCAGTTGCATCGCGTCGGCCAAGGGCGTCGCCGCCACTTGCGCCAGCAGCGCCGTGTCGTCACACCGTACGAACGATGCGGCGATCCCCGCCCGGAGCTGGCCATGACGCCGGGCGACATCGTCGATAAGATAGGTAAGACCTTGTGGGACAGGAGTTTTCGAATACTTCTGGAAGAATGCGTGCAATGCCCCGGCCGTGTGACCGATATCGTGCGCGCGCCGGATCGAGGCCTCGCTGATCCGGTACACCATCGCAGCGCCGGCGGATTCGACGACGGCCAGCTCGGCCAGTTGGTCGGACAGCTCCCTGCGAAGCGGCCCGGGCACCACCACGGTCAGGTCCGCCTGCAGTAGGAAGTGGTCGATCGGCGCGGGCAGGATCCGGTTCATCGCGGCGACGGGATCGTCGCAGGACTCCGAGATCAGCGCCCGTGCGGGCGACGTCAGCGCCCCGCGGCCGACCAGTCCGAGCGCCGTCGCCTCGTCGAGCAGTTCGCCGACTGGCCCCGGCTGCAGCCGCAGCGACCAGCGCGGCCGTCGCCACAACAGCATCCGCGACGCCTCCACGGCGAGAAGCCCTGCGCGCACGGGCAATTCGGCCAGCAGGCCGAGCAGCAGCCGGCGGTCGAGCGGCGCGGCGGTGGAGAACAGCGCATCCGACAACGCGGCGATCGGCTTGTTGTCGGCTCCGCGGCGCCCGGTGAGCCCCGGCCGCGACGGCAGGTCCAGCCATGTCGTGGCCAGCAGATGCCAACGCGCGGCGATCGGTGATTCGGTGAAGCGGTCGGCTTGCACGGTCGGCGCCCAGTACGGCCCGTCGCCGTCGAGCGGTTCCGGCCGGGGCAGACCCACGGCGATCAGCCCCGCCGCGGCGCTGATTTCCAGGATCAACCCGAGTCGGTGCTCGTCGACACCCGTGACCTTGGTCAGCCGTTTGACTTCGCGTACCCCGAGGCCGCCGCTGCGCAGCTCGGGAACCGGTGTGGCACCAAGGGTTTCGAACACCAGATCGGCTTCGCGCAGAATGTCGATCACCGCGCCGGCGGCCGCGGCATCCGCGTCGGCGGCCCTCGTGGTGGTGGTGGCCGGCGTCGGCTCCGTCAAGCTGACCGGACCCGGCTCCTCGCCGCGCAACACCTGGCCCACCACGCGCGGCAGGATCACGGTCTCGTCGTCGACCTGACGCAGCAAACCGGCCGCGAGCAGCCGCGGCACGGGCCGGTCGGGCGGCGTACCCGGGGCGGCGTCGCGGGTCCGGCCGATCGGCGAGCCGGATAGCAGCCGGTCCAGCAGTTGACGCTGCGCATCGTCGAGGCCGTTGATCGCCGTGGCGATCTCATCGGTGCCGCGTCCGTCGTCCTCGAGCGTGACCTGGCCGGGATGCCACGGCAGCGCTGCCGGTGCTTCGGCGACTACCCGCAGGCTCACGTCGCCCCAGACCAGTGCCCGTTCCTGCAACGCGTCCAATGCGGCCGATAGTGCGGCGTCGGGCGCGCGGTCGCCGATCAGCGCCGTCAACTTGGCGGCCGGCACCGGAGTGGTGTCGGCGTGAAGCACCAGCAACGCGTCAAGCACCGCGAGCGCCAGGAAGTCCAGAGCGTCGCTGGCTGCCTTCACCGACTGGCGTGCCTGTGCCCGGGCTGCCAGCGCTGCGATGCTGCCGGGCGGTGGTTGCGTCAGGTCGGGCCGCAGCCGCAGCAGCCGGACCAGCTTGTCGTCGGGCACGTCGGCCAGCCAGGCACCCAGCGGGACCCGCAGGGCGTTTTCGGTCATTGCTGACCAGCGTAAAGCAGCCAGTCTGTGTCGCGGCGAGCGCAGACGCCTGTCAGAATGACCCCGTGGCAGAGAACAGGAAGAGTCGATACGTGGACCACGGCTGGCCGACGCTCGACGGCGACGACGACCACGCCATCAGCGAGCTTGCTGCGGACCGCACCGGCGCGTTGTCGCCTTTCGGGGACATCACGTTCCCGGTGCCGGCCGACCAGCTGCCGTACACCCATCCGATCACGGTGGTCAACAAGTAGCGGCGAGGAGCGCTCGCGCGGAGATGAGCCTCTCGGGCGAGGAGCAACCAACCAAGAGCCACCAGCCCCGTGCCTCTGACACCGGTCGGCTCTCGCACCTCGACGAACGTGGGGCGGCCCACATGGTGGACGTCACCGCGAAGTCCGTCACCAAGCGCACCGCGGTCGCGGCTGGCGCGCTCGTGACGACGCCGGAAGTGGTGGCGCTGATCTCGGCCGGCGGCCTGCCCAAGGGTGACGCACTGGCCACGGCGCGGGTGGCCGCAATTCAGGCCGCCAAGCGCACCAGCGAGCTGATCCCGCTGTGTCATCACCTTGCGCTCACCGGCGTCGACGTCGACTTCGAGGTTGGGCAGTCTGCTGTTGAAATCACCGCGACGGTGCGCGGCACCGATCGCACCGGCGTCGAGATGGAAGCGCTGACCGCGGTCACCGTGGGGGCACTGACGCTTTACGACATGATCAAGGCCGTCGACAGGGCCGCGTGCATCGACAACGTCCGGGTACTTCACAAGGACGGTGGACGCAGGGGAAACTGGGCCAGATGAGATCCGCTCGCGTGGTCATCGCGTCGACCCGCGCGGCTGCCGGACATTACGACGATCGGTGCGGCCCGATCATCGTCGACTGGCTGTGCCGACGGGAATTCACCGTGACGGATCCGGTGGTGACGGCCGACGGCGACGGCGTCGGCGCAGCACTGCGCGCGGCGATCGCCGACACCGTCGACGTCGTGCTCACCTCGGGAGGTACCGGAATATCGCCCACCGACGCGACGCCGGAGCAGACGGCCTCAGTGCTCGACTATGAGATCCCCGGGCTGGCCGAGGCGATCCGGCGCTCCGGGTTGCCGAAGGTGCCGACGGCGGTGCTGTCGCGTGGGCTGTGCGGGGTGGCGGGCCGCACGCTGGTGATCAACCTGCCGGGCTCACCCGGCGGAGTTCGAGACGGCCTCACAGTGTTGGAGGATGTTCTCGACCACGCGCTGGACCAGCTGCGCGGAAAGGACCACACATGACGCTGGTTCTTCGTGCCGAGATCACCGACCAACCGGTCGAACTGGCCGAACTGGAATCGTTAGTGGCCCACGAGGCTGCGGGCGCCGTGGTCAGCTTCGCCGGGGTGATCCGTGACCACGATGGCGGACGCCAGGTGATACGTCTTGAGTATTCGGCGCACCCGTCCGCACAGGACGCCCTCGCCGAGGTGCTCGACGAAGTCGCTCGTGACGCCGAGGGTGTCCGTGCGCTGGCGGCGAGCCACCGGATCGGGGCCCTGGCGGTCGGCGACGCGGCACTGGTGGCCGCGGTCGCAGCCGACCACCGCGGCGCGGCGTTTCAGACCTGCGCGAAGCTCGTCGACATGATCAAGGCGCGGCTACCCGTGTGGAAGCACCAGTTCTTCGCCGATGGAACCGACGAGTGGGTGGGCTCGGCCTGAGCCGATCCTGACTACGGCTGCGTGAGCCCCAGAATCGCGTCGTTGAGCGTGACGTCGTTGTTGCGGATCGACTCCCATAACTCGTTGAGGTACGTCGCGTTTTCGGCCGACGGGAGGTTTTCAGGACCCGACAGATGCGGAGCACCGTCGGTCACGACCTGGTTCGCCGCGTCGGAGAGCGGAGCAGGGATGTCCGGCGACGGTGGCGCCTGCGGAACCTCACGCGTGGTCTGGGTGACGGCGGCCAACAGCTCGGGCGCCGGGGAACCCAATTTCTCTTCCGCAGGAGTCGCGGCGTCGACGATCACGCTGTCGGTCGAGGCGGGCAGTTCATCGACTGCCGGCAGCACGTCCGGTGCCACCGACCCGACGATCGCTTCGATGACGGGCTCGGCCGGTGGCGCGTCGGGCGCGGGCCCTGCCTCGGGTGCGAGCAGTGCTTCCGGCGCGAGCGACTCAGGCGCGGGCATCTGGCCCTCGGGCACCAGCGGGGTATCGAGCACCTCGGCCGCTTGGCCGTTTATCGCCGTGGATTCGAGGGTTGGCACTTCGGTGGAGTAGGACGGCGGTGCCGGCCGCGAGACGCTGCGGGCAGTGGCGCCGGACAGCCCGGTGCCACACACCGGCCACGCGCCGCGGCCCTGAGTGGCCAAGACCCGCTCGGCGACAGCGATCTGTTGATCCCGGGTGGCGAGGTTAGCGGCGGGGGCGAACTCGCCGCCGCCGTGCGAGCTCCAGGTACCGGGCGCGAACTGGAGCCCGCCCTGAAAACCATTGCCGGTGTTGATAGCCCAGTTGCCGCCGGATTCGCAGCGGGCGACCTGGTCCCATTCGCCATCGGGGGCCGCGCTTGCCTGAGCGCTCAGCGCCAGGCCGCTGCCTCCGATGACCGCGCCGCTCAAGGCGACTTTCGCGACGGTGATGTTTGACTGGGTGGGCTTGCGATGCCGTCCACTCATGCGCCGAATCGTCCTCTCCTCACACGCCTGCGGAGTCAGCTGTCGGGTTCGGGCAAGAGAGGTCGCCCGGCCGGCGTTGGGATGCAACGCCTGGCTTCACCCCGAGGAGCCGCGTGCGGCTCCTGGTCCGGTATCGGGTGGACCGGGTGGGTCCCCCGCCTCCATCCACGGTGTCGTCGTGTCCTTACCCTCACGGATGGAGTTCGGCGCGAAAGGGAAAGAGGGCCAACCGCAATTGGAAGTGGGGTGGCTTGCGAGAGACCGTAACGCGTTGCGCGATCTCCGTCACCTTCGGGCTTAGCAGGTGTTTTGGCGTGAAGCAAAATGGAAAATCCCAAGATAGGACGGCGTTCCCGCAGGTCAACTAAGGCCGCGATCCGTCCGAGTCCGTGCTGTGATTATTCCGTTATGTGATGCAAATCACAGTCAACCACCGGCGAACGGCGGCAGCACGTCGACAGTCTGCCCGGTTCGCACCGTCGCCGTGGTGTCGCGCACGGCCAACCCGTCACACAGGTAGGAACACCGCACCAAAACTGTCGCCAGCCTGGGGTTTTGTTCGCTGAGCTGGTTCGCCAGATCGGCAAGGGTGGTGCCCGGTTCCACGCTCAGCGTCTCGGATTCCACACCCGCGGCAGCGCGGGCAGCCCCGAAGTAACGAATTGACACCAGCACTTGTGTCGCAACATCGGCCATCGCTAGCCGCCGATTGCGCTCATCGGTCGGGCCGGCTGGACGAAATTCGGGTCGTTGATCCCGTGCCCGGCCGCCTTGGCCCACATCGCCGACCGCCACGCCGCTTCGATGGCGGCGTCGTCGGCTCCACCGCGTAGCAGCCCGCGCAGGTCTGTCTCGCGGGCGGCGAACAGGCAGTTGCGAACCTGGCCGTCGGCGGTCAACCGGGTGCGGTCACAGGCCGAGCAGAACGCATGCGACACCGATGCGATCACGCCGACCGCCGCCGGACCGCCATCGACCAGCCACAACTCAGCCGGTGCAGAGCCGCGAGGCCGTGTATCTGGCTGCAACCTGAAGTGGCGTTGCAACGCCACCAGGATGTCGCCTGCTGTCAGCACCTCGCCCCGCTTCCAGCGGTGCTCGGCGTCCAACGGCATCTGCTCGATGATGCGTAGCTGATAACCGTGGTCGAGGCAGAACCGCAGAAGCGCCACGGCGTCGTCGCGGCCGGTCGCGGGATCGAGCACGGCATTGACCTTCACCGGGTCAAGGCCGGCAGCGCTGGCGGCTTTCAGGCCGTCGAGCACGTCGGGAAGCCGGTTGCGGCGGGTGATCGCGGCAAACCGAGCAGCGTCGACGGTGTCCAGCGAGACGTTGATCCGGTCGAGTCCCGCGGCGGCGAGCCGGTGCGCGCGCGTTCCGATGTCGCCAGCCTCCTGGCTCCGGTGGGCCAGCCCGACGCCGTTGGTGGTGAGGGTGATTTCCGGCCTGGGCTGCAGCCCCGCGGTCGCCGCGACGACCTCTTCGAGGTTCTTCGACAGCAGCGGCTCGCCGCCAGTGAACCGCACGCTGGTGATGCCGAGCCGGGTGACGGCCAGGCGCAACAGGCGGACGAGCTCGTCGGGCCGCAGCAGTTCCTCGGCGGGAAGCCAGTCGAGGCCCTCGGCGGGCATGCAGTACGTGCACCTCAGGTTGCAGCGGTCGGTCAGGGATACCCGAAGGTCGGTGTGCACGCGGGCGTAGCGGTCGACGAGCGGTCCGTCCCTGGGCACATCCGATGGGACGGTCCGGGAGAGCAGCGACGGCAAGCCCAGCGCGGTGACCGTCATGCCGGGATCCTCGTCTCACCCACCGGCATGATGTCCTTGCCCAACGGCAGCAGCGACACCGGAATCAGCTTCAGGTTCGCCAACGCGAGCGGGATGCCGACGATCGTGATCGCCATTGCGACCGCTGTCACGACGTGTTCGAGTGCCAGCCACCACCCGAACAGCACAACCCAGATGATGTTGCCCACCAAGACCCCCGCGCCGGCGCCGGGCTTGTCGACGATTGTCCGTCCGAAGGGCCACAGTGCATAGGACGCAATACGCAGCGACGCTATTCCGAACGGAATTGTGATGATCAGGACGAAGCACACGATTGCGGCCAGCAGATAACCCAACGCCAGCCACAGGCCGCCGAAGACCAACCAGATGATGTTCAGGATCAGGCGCATCGCTCCTCCAGCGGTTCCCCCAGCCTAGCCGAGCTAACACGGCTGCTCGGCGACGGACGAGCCGAGTAGGATCAGCCCATCGCGTCCTGCGAAGGCGGGGCGCGTTCTTTGCGACGAGACAAAGCAGGTGAGGCGAGTGCCGAGCGGCAGGGTGAAGTGGTACGACCCGGAGAAGGGCTTCGGCTTCCTGTCCCAGGAGGACGGCGAGGACGTCTACATCCGTTCCTCCGCGCTGCCCGCCGGGGTCGAGGCGCTCAAATCCGGCCAGCGGGTGGAGTTCGGTGTGGCATCGGGCCGTCGCGGTCCGCAGGCGCTGAGCCTGAAACTGATCGACCCACCGCCGTCACCGTTGCGGGCCCGTCGCGAAAGCGGCCCGCCCGAGCACAAACACACTCCTGATGAGTTGCACGGGATGGTCGAGGACATGATCACTTTGCTCGAGAGTGCGGTCCAGCCCGAGCTGCGCAAGGGCCGCTACCCCGACCGCAAGACCGCGCGCACGGTGTCGGAGGTCGTCAAGGCCGTCGCGCGCGAACTCGACGCCTAGTGCGTGCCCAGTGGTCACGGCGCGGGCCTGCCCGTGGGCCAACCGCGCGATCATCGTGCGCCGGCTGCTCGGACTGGAATCCGCACTGTCGATTGGGTTTTGCGGCCCGACACACGACGAGCGCAGCTGGACGTTCGACCTTGACCCCGACGGTGTCGATCCGGTGCTGAAGATTCCCCGCCTGCAAGACGCCTACTTCGCGCGGTTCCCGAACTCCCCGAAGGGCGTCACCGTCCCGGCGATCGTCGATGTGCCGGCCAGCCAGGTGGTCACCAATGACTTCGCTCAGATCACCCTCGACCTGTCCACCGAATGGCGGCAGTATCACCGCGACGGCGCTCCTGACCTCTACCCCGAGCGGCTGCGCCGCAGCGCATCTACACCGAGATCAACAACGGCGTGTACCCCCGGTTAACACGTACAAGCTAACAGCGCGGGATGTTCTACACACCAGGCTGACTTCTGGGAGAAATGTTGAGAAGGCCGCCGAGGTCGGGCGGCTCGGCGCGCTAAGTTCGGATGCATGACCGATGAGCTCCCCGAAGGAACCGAAATAAGGGCTCCTGCGCGCATCGTGGAGGCGTTCCTCTATGCGCTACGTGATAAGGATTGGGACACCTTCGCCTCCGCGATGGAAGACAACATCGTCTTCCACAACGTCGGCACGCCGATCATCAAAGGGCGCGACCGGTCGGTGAAGTTCCTGCGCCGCATGTTCGGCCGGCCCAGCGCGGGCTTCGAGGTCAAGATCCACCGCATCGCCGTCGAGGGCACCTCGGTGTTGACTGAGCGCACCGATGTGATGGTCTTCGGGCGGTTCCGCATGCACTTCTGGGTGTGTGGTGTGTTCGAGGTGCGCAACGGCAAGATCACGTTGTGGCGCGACCATTTCGATAACCTCGACATGCTCAAGGCCGCGGTGCGTGGGCTGGCCGGGATGGCCGTTGCCGTCGCTCAAGCCGACGCTGTAATACCCGTGCCAACAACGGCGTGTACCCTCGGGCTAACGTGTATAGCCGCCTGAACCTAGACCGTAGAAACAGCGCGCTGGTAGTTAAATCCTTGCCGCACAGCAAGATTGAACCGCAACACACCCGCGCGGCCTCACACCGGCCAGCGTCATATGGCGTAAGGTTGCGGTTGGTGGTGTACCGCACCACCCCTCCAGAAGTGGCCCCCGCGCATTCGGGTCGACCCCGTCGTTACCCTCAATCGGTGGTCGTGGTCACCGGGCTGACGGCGCCCGTGCGGTGAAGTCCGGCTGAGAAGCTGGCCACCTCGATTCCATTTCACCAATCACTGCGCCTCTGCGTCGGCGCCGTGGCCCGGCGGTACCCGTTCGCCCTCGACGGGCGGACCGGGCGGAGATCCGTCGCCGAACGGCCTGCCGCCCAGCCCTTCTCGGCCATGCGGCCTCAACCAGTTGGACAGGTCTGGGCCCTTCGGCACGATCTGTGTCGGGTTGATGTCTTTGTGAACGATGTAGTAGTGCTGCTTGATCTGGACGAAATCGATTGTGTCGCCGAAGCCGGGCGTCTGGAACAGGTCGCGCGCGTACGCCCACAGCACCGGCATCTCGGACAGCTTCTGCCGATTGCATTTGAAGTGGCCGTGGTACACGGCGTCGAATCGAGCCAGCGTGGTGAACAGCCGCACGTCGGCCTCGGTGATGGTGTCGCCCACCAAATACCTTTGGCCGCTCAATCTTTCGGAGATCCAGTTGAGTGCGGTGAACAACCTGTCGTAAGCAATGCCATATGCCTCTTGTGAACCAGCAAATCCACACCGATACACACCGTTGTTGACCTCGCGGTAGATTCGCTGGGCGACGTCGTCGATCTCGTCGCGCAGCTCCTTGGGGTACAGCTGCGGGGCGCCATCGCGCTGATATGCCACCCAGTCGGTGGAAAAGTCGAGGGTCATCTGCGCGAAGTCATTGGTGACCACCTGACCCGTCGTCACGTCGACGATCGCGGGCACCGTCACTCCCTTTGGGTAATCCGGGATGCGTTTGTTGTAGGCGTCGCGCAGCCAATGGATTTTCAGGACCGGGTCCACGCCGCTGGGATCGAGGTCGAATGTCCAGCTGCGTTCGTCGTGGGTGGGGCTGCAGAAGCCCATGGACATTGCGTCCTCCAAGCCCAGCAACCGCCGGACGATGATCGCGCGATTGGCCCATGGACATGCCCGCGCGACGATCAGCCGGTAGCGGCCGGGCTCGACGGGATAGCCGTCGCGGCCGTCATCCGTGATCCGGGTGGTGATATAGCTGGTGTCGCGGTTGAACTCCCCGCTACTGGAAACATAGGCAGCCATGCCCTCCAGAGTGCCCGACGAGCAGGCATCCCCCGCCGAGGAGGTCGCAAAACGAGGATGTTGGTGCTCCTCGGATTAAGGCTTTTCAGCGACCCGCTACCCGCAGAGCGTCGTCGAGATCACCGGCCTGACAGCACCGACGTTCTGAGAAGGTTGCTGCCGCGCGGTAACAAGAAATCCGGTAGAGCCGCTGCAAGGTGCGGCGGCGAGTCGGTCTACCGAACCAGGCAACTCGGCACCGCGTTCTCGTGGTAGGACTCAGCGTTTGGCGGAAGCTCAGTTCCGCACAGCCTACAAACCACGCCCGGCGTGGTTATGTCATCGCCTCGGCCCACTTCATGTGCCCTTCGAAGCCCAGTGATGTCGCCATGGCGCGGTAGCGGTCCCGATAGGCGCGGTATGCGGCCTCGTCGCCGCGAGCATGTGCGAGCATTGCCCGCAGCCGCAGCAGCCAGATGTCGCGCACAGCGAAAACATCGTCGATCGCGGCCTCCGCTAACCGCTCGATCGCGGCCTTCGCTAACCGCTCGATCGCGGCCTCGGCTTCGACCAAGTCACTCTCGGCCCCCCGATCGAGCAGTGTCTCCACCAGAACACCTGTCGTCGGAATGCTCCACCCCAGCAGCTGTCCCTCGCGGAATTGATGGTCGACGACCGCGCGCATGAGCGGTATGGCGCCCTCGCGATCTCCGCACTGAGCCGTCTCACGAGCCAAGCAGACCTCGACGATAGGTAAATCGGCCAGGAAGAACCGCCGGCGCAGGAACACTTCACTGACCTCCGCCAGGACCTGCTGTCCGCGGTCGCGCTCCGTGTTCGTCTGGCGGTGCAGCAGCGCAATGCCCAGCGTCATCCGGGCGATGGCGAACGCGACATCATCACCGGATTGTTCGGCAATTCGCAGCGCCTCCTCGATCTCGCGTATCGCGCGATCGTCGGGCGCCAGCACGCCAGGCGGTATTCCCGCGGTGTAAGCGTAGGCGACAACGGCGGCGTACGACATGGGGTCGGTGCTGCGGGCCATGGCGAGGCCGTGCCGCAGGTCGTCGGGCCAGCCGGGACGTCCCAGGCAATACCGGGCAATAGCGCGCATCGTAAAGGCGAGCGCTAACGGACACCCGATTATGAAGTTGCCTTTTGAGGGATCACCGTCGGCCAGGTCGATAACCATCTGTGACCACCGCAGCGCGTCAGACCACTCAGCGTTCCCAAGCCTGGCGTAGATCGGTGCAAGGGACAGGCCCACTGTCAAGGTCGGATCGCCGAGCGACTCGATGAGGGCCATCGCTTCCGATGCCAGCTGCGACGCCTCGCGCAGCCGGGCGTTATGCAAGTGATCCATCACCAGCCCCGCCATGCCGATGGCCAGTGACGCCTTGTCCCCGGCCGCAGCGCACAACTCCCGCAATTCCTCAAAGCGGGCGCCAGCAACGTTCATGTGGACTCGAAACGCGATCCCGCACAACATGGTGCGAGGAGCAATGCGCATGGATGTTCGGTCGGGGTCATCGGGGGGTAGGGCGTCGGCGATCGTTCGGGCACGCTCCCAACTCCGCCATGCCGCGGCGATGTCGCGGTTGGTCGCCCAAGTTGCGGCCCGCATGTGCCAGCCGTAAGCGGCGTGCCCATCACCGGCCGCCTCCAGATGCTCGGCAATCAAGGCGGCATTTTCATCGGCCGCTACCGGGTCACGTGATCCGATGGCGGCCGCGACGCGCCGGTGCAGCTCGGCGCGATCCGATTTGAGCTGGGATTCGTAGGCCACCGTGCGGATCGACGGATGGTGAAACATGTACTCCGGTCGCCGGGTGAAGCGGACCTGATCGATGAGCTGAGCGGCCAGCAGATCCCCAACGACCGCTTCAACTCCCAGCGCGGTCAGCAGGTCCAGGTCAAACCGCGCGCCGAGCACGGCCGCTGCGCTCAGCGCGCGCTTTGCTATTGCGTCGAGTCGGTCGATGCGAGCGGCGATGGTTGCCTGCAGCGTGACCGGCACGCTCACCTCGCCAACCTCTGCCGCCGACAGGTATGCACCCGGCTCGCCGCGCAGCACGCCGCGCTCGGCCAGTTCGCGCACGATCTCTTCGGCGAAGAACGGATTACCGGCGGCCCTCTCGGCGATCCTCTGGCCCAACGCGCCATTCGAGGGATCCGGGCCGAGCAGCTCCGAGACGAGTGCCGCGGTTTCTGAATCACTCAGCGGCGCAAGGGCAACGGTGTGGGCACCTGCCACTCGGGTCAACCCGCCCCGATATTCTGGTCGGTAGGTGACCAGCACCAGCGAGGGCGTCTCCGGCATGACCGTGAGGAAATCGGCCAACAGCGACTCGCTGACCTCATCGATCCAATGGGCGTCCTCGATGACATAGACCGCCGGGGCCTGGCGGGCCAGCGAGGCCGCATTGACCAGCGTGGTCAACCGCCGCCGACGAGCATCCGCATCGATCTTCGGCAGCACCACATCGGGATCGGCGATGCCCAGCAGGTCGTCAAAGAGCAACAAGTCCTCGGGCTCCGCGTCGAGAGCCTGAGCTCGGATCTGCGCTCGGGCGGCGGGTGGATCAAGACCCTCGACGCCGGTGGCAGCGCGCAACAGGCGTGCCACCGCATGGAAGGGGACCTGGCTGGTGTGCGATTCGCAGAAGACGGTGAACACATCGACGTCATGGGCACCCGCCATCGCCGAAACTTCACGCACAAGACGGCTTTTGCCTATGCCAGGCGAGCCGACCACGCCGACCACCGCGCCGTGGCCATCGAGTGCACGCCCTAGCAAGCCTGCAACGGCGGACATTTCCCATCGCCGACCGACCAGATCCGGCTGCGGCCATGGCAGCCGAACTGCTACCGGGTCGTCTTCGTCGGCAAACTCGTCGCGGTCCAGCAGCGACAGCAGCGCGGGCATGCCGCTTAGTTCGGTTACCGCGTCCCGGCATGACGGACACTCGCCCAGGTGCGCCTCGAATTCGCGCCGGTCGGCCTCCGACAATGACGCCAGCACGTAGGCCGCGTCCCACAGAGCGTACTTGTGGCCGTCTTGTCCGGGGGGTTCGGGGATGGATGGTCCGAACCCCGCAAAGGCCGTCATTGCTCCACTCCCATCTCCTGCAGCGTCCGCCGCAGGGTTCGCAGCGCGTAATGCAGCTGCGACTTCACGGTGCCGTCAGCGATTCGCAAATCGGCGCTGATTTGCGCGGTGGACCAGCGATAATAGAACGCGCGTCGAACAACCGCACGATCTTCGGCAGACAGCCCCGCGAACGCGTCGGCGACCAACGTCCGGTCCAGCGCCGAGTTGAGTTCATCCGATCCGCCCGCCTCGGGCGCGCCCGAGCCGTTGGACGAGATCATGTCGCGGGCGACGGTAAACAGCCAGGCACGTGTTGACCGCTCGTTGCCGTCGACAACCTCCTGACGTTGGCTCGCCCGCAAAAGCGTCTCCTGCACAACGTCCTCCGCACGGGTCGCACTGCCCGTCAACCGGCATGCATAGCGCCATAAAGCTGCGCCGTGCTGGTTGTAGAGCACCCGCATCACGCCGGTTTCCGGAATGTCCATCACCAGCCTTCGGTTAGTGACACGGGTGCGGCGCCGTCTTGGTTCAAGACCGGCGCTAGCCGATGGTCAAGATGCGGGGCCGGTAGCACGGTGCGATCAGGGAAGCGCAGCATCGCAAAACCGTGCGCCCTCGCGCGGCTCAGTGCCACATGTGCGGCACGCGGTCGCTGCGGTCATCCGACCCCCTCGGCTTCCGGCCCCCGAGGTTCACCAGCATAGTGCCTTGGGCCCCGGCCAACGTGCTGTCCGCTGCTGCGGCGCCTGCCCCTTCGGGGGTGGTGACGTTTTTTTTCACCGATGTGGAGAGTTAGACCCGTCGGTGGGAGTCCGACGCCGATGCTATGTGGGCGGCGCCACCCGTGACGAGGCGTTGCGCGCCGCCATCGAGGCGCACGGCGGGTGGCTGTTCAAGTATACCGGCGACCGCAGAAGCTATCCGAGATAGCAGTGCTATGGGCGTACGCCCGCGATCTCTTCCAGACACCGGGTTTCGGCGACACCATCGATTTCGTCCAGATCAAGCAGCACTACTACGTCGTTCACAACGACATCAACCCCACCCAGGTCGTGCCGAAAGGCCCGGACCTGTCCAACTGGCTTACGCCGCACAACCGAGAAGAGCTGGGCGGCAAGCCATTCGGTGATGGAACGCCGCCGGGCCCGCCGGTCGAGGGGGAGCAGGTGCTCCAGATCGCCTAAGACCAGACCGTGTGCACCGACCATTCGGCGTGCGGCATCGGGAACCGGTCGCCCTTCTCGTCCTGCACCAGGGTGAGCAACTGCACGACGACTCGGTTCAGCCGTCCTCCGTGTGAGCCGACGGTCGGAATCGTCACTGCCAGCCTGGAATTCGGGCGGGAGACCTCCAACGTCGTGTCGCGCGGATCGTCGTAGAACGACCGCAGCAGCCACGGCGCACGGCTGATGGCCGACGGAACGGACAACTGCACGGGGTCGAAGTTGTCGACGGTCAATTCGCCCTGGGTCTCCTTGGATTCGCAATCGTTGAGGTCTATCGGATTGCAATAGCGGTACGGGCCCACCCGGGTGGTATGCCCCCGCGAATATGTGCTGATTTCCGGGCGTACCGGCGGCTGATTGCGGACCATCAGCCAAATGCCAACGGTCACAATGCCACCCATCAATACCACGACAGCCGCTAATGCGGTGACGACGCGGGTCACTTCGGAGTCGCCACCGCACCGTCGGGCGCGCTGCCCTCCTGCTCCGCGACCACGGGTCTGTTGCCGCCGAGGCCCGGCATCAGCGAGTCGCCGCGGTAACTGACGACGGTCTGCGCCAAGCCCAGAATCAAGAATGACGAAATCGCGGTGAACCCGACGCGCAGATCGGTGTACACCAGAACGCCGGTCGCGCCGCCGGCCACCCATGCCAGCTGCAGTAGTGACTCCGACCGTCCGAACGCCGACGCCCGCGACTGCTCCGGCAGGTCGTCCTGCAGGCAGGCATCAAGTGAGGCCTTGCCCACCGCGCTGCACCCCGACGTGATCAACGCGGTGATCGCCATGACGAGCAGATCGCCGAAGAACGCTGCTGCAAGGGCGGCGGCCGTGACCATGGTCGCGCAGCGCACCACCAACACCGATGGTCGGCCGAGCTTCAGCCGCGCGCTGAGCGCGTTTCCCGCGAAGTTGCCAATCGTGGCCGCGGCGCCGATCGCCCCTAAGAGTGCGACCTGATGCCATCCGTTCTCGCCGGTCTGCTTGGCGACGAACGCTGGGTACAAGAACAAGAAACCGACCATGACCTTGATTGTCACGTTGCCCCAGAGCGACGTAATGATGTTGCGACCTAGCGGTTGTCGCGGCCTGGCCGGCTTGCCTGACCGGGAGCCTGAGCTGTCGCGACGAAGGCCGTGGTAGCTGAGCGTGGCGGGCACCTCGCCGGCGGTGACCTCGACCCAGCGGGGGATCTGCATCGACAGATATGCGCCGGCGATCGTGATGACCACGATCACGAAAAGCGCGCCGGGCAGATGAAACAACTTGGTGAACGTGTACTCCACGCCGGCGGCTATGCCGCCGCCGACGATCGTGCCACCGATCAGCCCGAAGACCGTCAGTCGTGAATTGACCCGCACCAGATCGATCGTCGGCGGCATCACCCGTGGGGTGACCGCGCTGCGCAGCACGGAAAACGACTTGGACAACACCATCATCAGCAGCGCGCACGGATACAGCACCCACGGCGGGAAGTTCCCGGTGGCCGCGTCGTAGTTCGCGATCAGCACTATCGCGATTGCGGTGCGCAGCACGAACGACGTCGCCAACGCAACCCGGCGGCCATGCTGCAGCCGGTCCAGGGCCGGACCAATCAGCGGCGCGACCACCGCGAACGGCGCGATCGTAATCGCCAGGTACAGCGCCACCCGGCTTTTGCTTTCGGCCGACGCGGCCGCGAAGAACAGCGTGTTGGCCAACGCGACCGCCATCGCGGCGTCGACCGCGAAGTTGGCCATCACCGGCCACGTCAGCGCGGTCAGCCCCGACTTGTCGGCGCCGTCCGCGGTGGCCGCCCGGTGGAACAGCCCGTACATCCGGACTCCCATTTCCCGGCTGCGCATCGCCGCCGCGCGGGTGACCGTCACCTTCTGAGCCCCTCCGGCGCCGCGCGGCGGCGGAGGAGGACCGTTGTGCCGGGCCGGTTCATCCAGCGGCGGCAGGTACCGGTTCGCGCTCGGCATCGGCCGCCGGCGCGGTCGGCGGTACGGCTCACTGTCGGCGGGGTAGTTCGCCATTCCCGGGTGCTCGTCAGGGCTTGGCGCCGGACGCGGCGGGTAGTACTGGCGATCGCCCGAATCACCGCCGAGGGCGTTACGCCGCGGTCCGCTCACGGGTTCGATTGTCCACCATCGGCGCCGCACGGTCGCGCAGCTGGTCGGTGTGGCTATGGGGCGGTGCGTCGGGCACTATGGGAGTGCAATGGACGACGTACTTGTGCTGTTGACCGAGGCGGTCGAGCTGGCGCGCACCGCGATCGTCGAGTTCAGCGGTGACACCGTCGGCGAGTACATCGGTGTGACTTACGACGACGCCGCCGCCGCCGCCGCCGCCACCCACCGCTTCCTGGCCGACCTTCCCGGCTATTGCGGATGGCAGTGGGCCGTCGTGGTCGCAGCGCACCCGAGCGCGGACCACGCGACGGTCAGCGAGGTCGTGTTGGTGCCCGGCCCTACCGCGCTTTTGGCCCCGCGGTGGATTCCGTGGGAGGACCGGGTGCGCCCCGGCGACCTCGGTCCCGGCGACCTTCTCGCCCCGCCGCGCGAGGATCTGCGGCTGGTGCCCGGCCATGCCGCCACCGGTGACCCGGCCGTCGACGACGTTGCGGTGGAGCTCGGGCTGGGCCGGCGGCAGGTGCTCAGCGAATCAGGTCGCGCCGACGCCGCCCAGCGTTGGCACGACGGCGACTACGGCCCGCAATCCGCGATGGCGCGGTCCACCCGACGGGTGTGCCGCGACTGTGGGTTCTATCTCCCGCTCGCCGGGTCGCTCGGCAGGGTGTTCGGCGTATGCGCCAACGAAATGTCGGCCGACGGGCACATCGTCGACGCGGAATACGGCTGCGGCGCCCACTCCGACACCCAGGGACCGACGGGCAACGGGTCACCCCGCTACGACCCGTTCGACGACGGTGTGCTCGATCTGCTCGAACCTCAACAGCCCTAAGGTTTTTCGGCGGCGGCTTTGATCCGCGCGAGCGAGGCGTTCATGCCGTCGACCAGTTCCTGTTCGAAGTTCGGTATCCCGCCGAACAGCTTGTCGGCCAACAAGTTCGCCGACGGCTTCACACCGTTCTCGGCGTGCCGCGACTCGACGACGCGAGTGCCCGTCGCGGTCGGTTCGAGTTCGTAGCTCCAGATGGTGTTGTTCGTGTTCACCCGGAACGCGACCTTGCGCTGCGGCACGATCTCTGTGACCGTGCTCATGGTCGGCCACCACAGCTTGTTGCGGCGGTTCAGATTGACGGTCCGGGTGCCCGGGCGCAGCGAGCCGAGAGGTTTCATCATCCGGCATTGAGGACTCCACTCGGGCATCCGCGAGAAATCGGTGATCAAGTGCCAGACCTTGTCGATGGGTGCATCGATGTCGATCTGAGCTTGTAAAAGCGGTTGGGCCATCGGGTCTCCTCTGATTTAGCGCAAACCGGTTTGGGCGCCCCGCGATCCGCGGCGAGCGGCATGGCGCTGCCACAAGAACACGGATGTGCCGAACCCCGCAACACCGAGGCCGGCCACCGTGATGGGACGCCACGTTTCCAAGGAGGGCACCGTGAACGCGACGACCACGGCGACGATCCAGGCCAAGGTGCACGCCGCGATCACCGGCCTGGGGTCGGTCAGCGCATCGGGCAGCGGGGGAGGCTGCGGTTCGGCGGGCATCGTCATCAAACGTAGTCCACATATGCTGTCGTATGGTTCGGCCGTGCTTCGCGTTGTCGACGTCACCGACCCGGGTGATGCGCGCCTCGACGACTTCCGTGACCTCAACAGCATCGACCGCCGCCCGGATCTACCCAGCGGCAAGGCCCTGGTGATCGGCGAGGGAGTCCTGGTGGTTAAGCGCATGCTGGCGTCGCGGTTCGCCCCGTTCGCGTTGCTGGGCACCGACCGGCGCCTCGGCGAACTTCGCGACGACCTCGCCGCCGTTGAGGTTCCCTACTACCGCGTGGAGGCCGACGTGATGGCTCAGGTAGTGGGCTTCCACCTCAATCGCGGTGTGCTGGCGGCCGCTCGTCGGCCGCCGACGCCGACGGTGCAGGAACTCTTCGAAAACGCCCGCACGCTGGCCGTGCTGGAGGGCGTCAACGACCACGAGAACCTCGGGTCGATCTTCCGCAATGCGGCCGGTCTCGGTGTCGACGCAGTGATATTTGGACCGGGGTGCGCCGACCCGCTGTATCGCCGGGCCGTGCGGGTCTCGATGGGCCATGCGCTGCTGGTGCCCTACGCCCGCGCCGAAAACTGGCCTAAAGATCTAAAACTATTGCGCAAGAATGGGTTTCACCTGCTGGCGATGACACCTGATGCGCAGGCCGTCACGCTCGCCGACGCGATGGCGCGAGTGGTTGACGACAAGGTGGCTATCATGGTTGGTGCCGAAGGCCCCGGGCTAAGCGAGAAAGCGATGCGTGTCAGCGACGTGCGGGTGCGGATTCCGATGTCGCGCGCTACCGACTCGCTGAACGTCGCGACGGCGGCGGCGCTGGCGTTCTACGAGCGGGCTAGGCTCGCGGCGATGAGCCTGCGCGAAGAGCATCCACCGCGGTGACCGACCACAGCACCCCTTGGGGGACGGGGCTGACGGTCGCGGCGTTCGTCGCCTCCGTCACCGCCGCGGCGATGGTGGTGCTGAGTCTCGGTGTGTCTCGGGTTCATCCGCTGTTAGCGGTCGCACTGAACCTCATCGCGGTCGGCGGACTCGCCCCGACGTTGTGGGGATGGCGTAGCGTCCCGGTGCTGCGCTGGTTCGTGCTCGGTGGCGGCGTCGGTGTCGGTGCTGGCTGGCTGGCTCTACTGGCAATCGCCGTGTGAGCGGCGCGCGCCGAAACGGTATTCCGCGTGGGGATCACTCGAAAAAGTCCGCGGCAGTTACCGCCTCGGCGCAGTTGTTGGCTAGCGGTGTACGCCACTTCGGACGTCGAGCAGCACATCCTCCCAAGCCGGTACGGCCGGCTTGCGGCGGCGGCTCCGCGTCGGCGCTGCCGGCTCCTCGGGGATAGGCTCGGGGAGCCGGTCCGCGATCGGGTCGGGGATCGGGTCGTCAGCCGGGGAATCATCGAAGTCGAGTTGAGCGACCGGCGCCACCGGCCGCAGCGGACGATCGAAGCTCGGGTCGATCAGTTCCTTCGCGGAGTCGTCGAGTGCGGCCGCGGCCCCGCCGTGCGCGCCGGGCGTGAACCGGAAATGCGCGACGTTTTGCGAGCGGCCCGCCTGCCACGTCATCTGCACCGTCCACCGACCGTCGGCGTCCTTCCATGCATCCCATGTCGTGGTGTCGTGATCCAGACCCCGTGCGACGAGCGCGCTCGCTACCGTCTCGAGCAGCGTCCGGACGGCCGGGCCGTCCGACAACACCGGGTGTGAGGCAGTTGCCAGCTCGGCCGCGCGCGAGCGCTCCAACAACACCGGATTGGCGAACCGCTGGACCCGCGAGACATCGACTCCCGCCGATGCGGCGACTTGTTCGACCGAAGCGCCCGCTCGGATCCTGGCCTGAATTTCCTTGGCGCTGAGCACGTTGGCGACATCGATGTCGATTTCTGTTGGTCGGCTGCGAGCCGGTTCACCCTGCAGGGCTGCCCGCAGCCGGTCGTCGACGCTCAGACGGAACTTCTCGCCGGATGCCCGGCCCTCGCAGACGATGTATTTGCCGTCGACGTCGAGGCCGATGACCGTGAGTTCCCGCATGCCGACCTCCTTCGAGCCGCAGTGCTGGGCCCGTCAGCTGCGCACTCTAGACCAGCACCGCACCAATTCGAGGTTGACACGCGGCGGCGCTCAGAGCCGCTCGACCACCCAGTCGACGCACTCGGTGAGCGCGCTGACGTCGTCAGGGTCGACGGCCGGGAACATCGCGACCCGCAACTGGTTGCGGCCGAGTTTGCGGTACGGCTCGGTGTCGACGATGCCGTTGGCCCGCAGCACCTTGGCGACCGCGTTGGCGTCGACCTCGTCGGCGAAGTCGACGGTGCCCACGACCTGCGACCGCAGACCCGGGTCGGTGACGAACGGCGCAGCGTACGTCGACGTCTCCGCCCACGAGTACAGCCGCTGAGACGAGTCACCGGTGCGCTTGACTGCCCAGTCCAGGCCACCGTTGCCCAGCATCCAGTCGAGCTGTTCGGCCAGCAGCACCAGCGTCCCGATCGCCGGAGTGTTGTATGTCTGGTCCTTGCGGCTGTTCTCCACCGCGATCGGCAGCGATAGAAATTCCGGTGCCCACCGCCCAGATGCTGCAATCGACTCGATGCGCTCCAACGCCGCCGGGCTCAACACCGCCAGCCACAGTCCGCCGTCGCTGGCGAAATTCTTTTGTGGCGCAAAGTAATACGCGTCGGCGTCAGAGACGTCGACCGGCAGGCCGCCGGCAGCGGACGTCGCGTCGATGAGGATCAGCGCGTTCTCCGAGTCCGCGGGCCGGCGCACCGGCACCGCCACGCCGGTCGAGGTTTCGTTGTGTGCCCACGCGATCGCATCGACCGACGGATCCGAGCGCGGCTCCGGGGCGCTGCCCGGTTCGGCCTTATCGATGATCGGGTCGCCGATGAACGGGTTCTTCTCCACCGCGCCGGCGAACTTGGAGCTGAACTCGCCGTATGCCAGATGCAACGAACGCTTGTCGATCAGCCCGAACGCCGCGGCGTCCCAGAACGCGGTCGCGCCGCCGTTGCCCAGCACCACCTCGTAGCCGTCTGGCAGCGAGAACAGCTCCGCCAGTCCCGACCGGACCCGTCCCACCAGATTCCTGACCGGGGTCTGCCGGTGTGAGGTGCCGAAGAGCTGCGCCGCGGTGGTGGCCAGCGCCTGCAGTTGCTCGGGGCGCACTTTCGACGGACCCGATCCGAATCTGCCGTCCTTGGGCTTGATCGAGTCGGGGATGGTCAGTGTTGTTTCAGCCATGGGTTCCAGGCTAGTGAGGGTTTGTCGACGAAGGGGATCGGGCACTGCGTTCATATGCCTTCAGTCGACCCGTACACAGGATTCGACGTGATGCCGAGGACGAGACCGACGTGGACGCGGCATTCGAGGCGGACGCCATCGGCACCCTGCGGCCGTACACCACTAGACGCACCAAGACGAAGGGAACAGCTCCATGACCACGGTGCCCCAAATCGATCTGAACGACGGCAACCGCATTCCGCAGCTGGGCTTCGGAGTCTTCCAGATCGAACCGGAGGACACCGCACACGCCGTCAGGACGGCGCTGGAAATCGGTTACCGCCACATCGACACCGCCGAAATGTACGGGAACGAAAAGGAAGTCGCCGACGGGATCCGCGATGCCGGATTGGCACGCGCGGACGTATACATCACGAGCAAGCTCAACAACGGCTGCCACGAGCCGGACGATGCCCGGCGGGCGTTCGACGACACGTTGAGCAAACTGGATTCCGACTACGTTGACCTCTTTCTGATCCACTGGCCGCTGCCGACGCTGTATGACGGCGACTTCATGTCCACCTGGAAGGTGTTGGAGGAGTTCAAGAAAGACGGGCGGGCCAGCAGCATCGGCGTCTCCAACTTCCAGCCTGATCATCTCGAGCGGCTCGCGTCGGAAACGTCCACAGTCCCCGCGGTCAACCAGATAGAGATCCACCCCTACTTCACGAACGAGGAAGTACGCGCCTACAACCGAGAACACGGCATCGCCACCGAGGGGTGGTCGCCGATCGCGCAAGGCAAGGTGCTCGACGATCCCGGAATCGTGCGGATCGCTGATTCGGTGGGCAAGTCGACCGCTCAGGTGGTGCTGCGCTGGCACATTCAGCGCGGCGACATCGTGTTTCCGAAGTCGACGACGCCGGAGCGCGTCAAAGCCAACTTCGAGATCTTCGACTTCGAGCTCAGCGACGCGCAGATGCAGGCCATCTCCGGCCTCGACCGCGCCGAAAACGGCAGAACCGGGCCTCATCCGTACACCCTTCGACTACATCCCCGACTAGCGGCGTGACTCACATCACGTAACGCCGTCGAGTGCCCCTCCCGCCACACGCGCGATCGAGCTCTAGACAGTTACCCGGTACCCGCGGTACCGTCTCGGGACATTACGCGCATTGTTGTAAACCGCACAGGGGAGGGGTCGCATGGCTCGCACGCGCATTGTCCAGCGGTGGAAGCGCAACATGGAGGTCAGCGACGACCACGAGTACGTCGCGGCGCTGGCCACCCTCTCGGAGGGGTCGGTGCGCCGGAACTTCAACCCGTACACCGACATCGACTGGACCGATCCGGAATTCGTGGTCACCGAAAACGACCCGCGCTGGGTGCTGCCGGCGGCCGACCCGCTCGGTCGGCACCCGTGGTATCGGGCGCAGTCGCTGGAAAAGCAGGTTGCGATCGGGATGTGGCGTCAGGCCAACGTCGCGAAGGTTGGTCTGCACTTCGAGAGCATTCTGATCCGCGGGTTGATGCAGTACACGTTCTGGGTGCCCAACGGATCCCCCGAATACCGGTACTGCCTTCACGAGTCCGTTGAAGAGTGCAACCACACGATGATGTTCCAGGAGATGGTCAACCGCATCGGCGTGGACGTGCCGGGCATGCCGCGGTTGCTGCGCTGGGTGTCTCCGCTGATTCCGCTTGCCGCCGGGCCGCTGCCGATCGTGTTCTTCTTCGGAGTGCTGGCCGGTGAGGAGCCGATCGACCACACGCAGAAAAACGTGCTGCGCGAAGCAAAGTCGCTGCATCCGATCATGGAGCGGGTGATGGCGATTCACGTCGCTGAGGAAGCGCGTCACATTTCGTTCGCCCACGAATACTTGCGCAAGCGGGTTCCGCGGATGCGCCGTCGGCCCAAGTTCTGGCTGTCGCTGCACGTGCCGGTCATCATGCGGGTGCTGTGCTCGGCGATCGTGGTTCCACCACGCAGGTTCTTCAAGGAGTTCGACATCCCGCGGTCGGTGCGCAAGGAGTTGTTCTTCGACTCGCCGGACTCGCGGCAGTGGCTGCGTGACATGTTCGGCGACGTCCGGATGCTGTGCCACGAGGTCGGGTTGATGAATCGCCCAGCGCGGCTGATGTGGCGGATATGCAAGATCGATGGCCGGCCATCACGGTACCGCAGTGAGCCCCAGCGCCAACACGTTTCGGCAGCGTAGGACCACATGCCGCACGTCATCACCCAGTCGTGCTGCAGCGACGGGTCCTGCGTCTATGCATGCCCGGTGAACTGCATCCATCCGACACCCGACGAGCCGGGCTTCGCAACCGCGGAAATGCTGCACATCGACCCGGTCGCATGCGTCGACTGCGGTGCCTGTGTGTCGGCTTGCCCGGTCGAAGCCATTGCGCCGGACACCAAGCTCACCACCGAGCAGCTGCCGTTCGTCGCGCTCAACGCGTCGTTCTATCCGGAGCTTCCGGCCGGCGAAAAGCTGCCGCCCACAGCGAAATTGGCGCGTGTGGTTGAGGCGCCAATGATCCGGCAACGTCGCACCGGGCCGCTGCGAGTCGCGCTCGTCGGGTCGGGCCCGGCGGCGATGTACGCCGCCGACGAACTGCTCACCCAGCACGGCGTCCGCATGAATGTCTTCGAGCGGCTGCCCACGCCGTACGGGCTGGTGCGCGCCGGGGTGGCACCCGACCACCAGACCACCAAGCGGGTGACGCGGCTCTTCGACCGGATCGCACGTCATCGCGGGTTCGAGTTCTACCTCAATGTCACGGTGGGTGAGCACATGTCGCATGACGAGCTGCTGGCGCACCACCACGCGGTGATATACGCGGTCGGGGCGTCATCGGATCGCCGCCTGGACATCGACGGCTTCGGCATGCTCGGCACCGCCATCGCGACCGAACTCGTCGGCTGGATCAACGCGCACCCAGACTACCGGGACCTCGCGGTGCCGTTGGACCACGAGCGTATGGTGATCGTCGGCAATGGCAACGTCGCGTTGGACGTCGCGCGCATCCTGACCTCAAACCCGGAACAGCTGGCGCACAGCGATATTTCGCGTGGCGCGCTGGCGGCGCTGCGCGACAGCAAGGTACGTGAGGTCGTCATCGCCGCCCGCCGCGGGCCTGCCGAGTCGGCGTTCACCCTGCCCGAGATGATCGGGCTGACGGCCGCGTCTCGGGTGGTGCTGAACGCCGACGACCATGAACTCGTTCGGGCGGATCTCGCCGACTGCGCCGACAGGCTGACCCGACAAAAGCTTGAACTCCTGGCGTCACTAGGGGTTTACGACGAACGTGATGATGCGCCGGTGATTCGGCTCGCTTACCGTCTGACCCCGTCGCGAGTGCTCGGCGATCAGCGGGCCAGGGGCATCCGGTTCGTCGTGACAGGTACCGAGAAGGTGTGCGAGGTCGAGGCGGGTCTGGTGCTGAGTTCGATCGGCTACCGCGGTCGGTCGGTGCTCGGTCTGCCGTTCGACGATGACACCGGTGCGGTGCCCAATCGTGGCGGCCGGGTCGTCGACCCGACAACAGGTGCGCCGGTCACCGGTTCCTATGTCGCAGGTTGGATCAAAAGGGGCCCAACGGGCTTCATCGGCACGAACAAGTCGTGCGCTCAGGAGACGGTCAATGCGCTCGTCGATGACTTCAATGACGGCTCGCTGCCCGATCCGGTGGCCGGACTGCGGGCGTTGGACGAACTGATTCGCAGCCGGCAACCCGATCTGGTCGATCGGTCGCGCTGGCGCGCCATCGACGAGGCCGAGATCGACCGCGGCAGAGCCGGCGGCAGGCCACGGGACAAGTTCACGACCGTCGAAGGACTGCTTGCCGTAACGCCGCCGGGCAGAGAAGGGCTGCTTCCGGTGCGGAAGCGCTTGCCCGTCAAGGTCCGACGAGCCCGGACTGCACGAGCGCGGCGTCGATGAAGTTCTGCACGGGCCGAGAACGGAAGAACCCGGCATGACCGCCGCGGTACCAGACGATTTCAGGTTTACCCCAGTGGTCCCATAGCCGCACCACGTGATCGCGGGGATGGACCAGCCTGTCCGCGACCCCGGCGTAGATGAAACGTCCGCGCATCGGAACGCGTGGCTGAAGGTACAGCGGCGACACCATGTGCCCAATCGGTTTCGCTATCGTGATGGTGTCGCGGCGCGGGTCATCACTGCTCAGTCCGGAATGCCGAGCGAGGATCTCGACGAGGTCGGCGACCGGAACTCCGAGGATCGCGCACGTGAGGCCGTCTTCAAGGCTGGCCACGAGCGCGGCGATGTATCCGCCCAGCGAAATGCCGTTCAGCCCGATGCGTGAGTCGGGTTCCTGCGCCCGAATCCACGACATCAGGCGGCGGATGTCCCAGACCGCCTGAGCGGCTGCGTGCACGTTGTCTAGCACATCCTCCCCTGGCAGCACCGCGGTCTTGGGCACCCCGCGCTTGCGCGGGCCGTGCAGCGGGAGCACAGGCAGTACGACGTTCAGGCCGAGATCTTCATGCAGGTGCCAGGCGCGAAACAGGGTCGAATCGACGCCTGGCCGCCCCATCTCCGTGCCATGGACACAGACCAGCCACGGGCGAGGCTCTCGGTGGCGCAGCATCAGCCCGTACTCGCGGGTGTTCGCGGTGTAGCTGAGCCACCGTTCGCCGCCCGGCTCACCCGGGTGTGGCGCGTAGCCGCTGTCGAACGCGAACCGCTCGTAGGAGCGCTTGCGGCGGTTCACTTGGCGGACGGAGATCTCCGCCAGGGCCGGAGGCGGCGCGAAGAACCTTTCCGGCTCGTCCAGCCAGCCGCGTTCCCCGTAGAAGTCCAGCGCCGCGGTGACCTCGCGGGTGATCCGCTCGAAATTGACGGGGTCGCTGACCGGGCGGCGTAGCCGCAGCCCGGCCAGGACGACCTCGTCGCGAAACGCTTGGGCGGTCAGCGCGACCGTGGGCCGGGCGATCGGCAACTCGGTTGCACTGCGGTCCAGATAGTCACGCCAGGATTGGCTGTAGTAACGGCCCGTCCGCGCAAACGGTCGCATAACAGAGCTCAGTACTTTGGCGCGGCGAGTCTGCGAATCGGATGGGGCTAACGGCTTGCGGAGGGACTCGTCCCGATCGGGTGCTGCCATGTAGGGCGATGTTATGCCCAGCCGCGGAGCCGTCGACAGGGGGCGTGCCCCGAAAGTAAGAGCGGGATCGCTTTGCCGCGCGCGCGATCCTTCAAGATCGATTCCCGCTCCGTGCATCCGGAGCGGTCCCCGTAGCGCCGACTCGTACACCGGCATCAAAACGTGGTCGCGGTACCCTACAGTGCCAGGCGCCGCTGCCGGGCGACTCTTATCAAAGACAGTCGATGTATTTGCGCAATGCGGAACGAGCAGTTCAGCCAGCTAATTACAGCCAGCCCCTGATCGGACGGATCCAGCTACTCCTTAGCGACCCCCATGCCCGTAGCGCCATCCCATCAGATGTTGCGACCGCAAAGAGTCAGGCAATGGTGCTATGTGACTTTGCCAAAGTACCGCGCCGAAGTTTTAGCGGCTTGGACATTCTGAGGTTAGAAAGCACGGGCAGGCGGCGAGCAGCATGGGTTAACTCAGCGGGCAACCGTGGCGCATTGACAGGGCGTAAGCGTCGTCGCAGCGTCTGTTCATCCCCGCGACCAACCTGCGCGTGCCCTGATCGGTGGCACTGCACTACCATTCGCGGGCCGCCCGAAACGCCGCGGGTTCAGACAGCGCGCGGTCGCGGTCAACCATGGCCGGTCGGACGTGACGGGGCAGTGCCCGGGCATGCCGGGACCTCCCCCGACACCTTTCCCTTCTTCTGTGGCGCTGGTCTGATGAATCTTTTCGGCACCTGCCTTTGAATAACGATTTGGTCAGGTAGCCCGCCGAACTGGCGTTTTCATTGGCATGCGCGCAAAACCACCGGCGAACTACTTACATGAGCAACATCATCAATATAGCTAACGGCAAAATGACGTATATCCAAGAACTAAGCGCTAAGCTGCGGCCAATCGATGTTCACTCGGAACGGGTGCGGATCCGGGTGGTTCTGACGGGGGGCAAAATGGACGAGGTTCGTTCAATTTCGACGGAAATATCGGTGCACCGGCTGCATGCAATGAGCCAGGAGTTCGCCAAGCAAGACGTTGTCAACTTGGCCGGCGAACACGGCTGGACACAGCTGTGCCCGGCCGAGGTGCCTTACTACCAGCACCAAGACGCCAAGACCGGGAGGATCACGCGCTGGTTGCGCATTCGCAATCCGGAGCTGACCGGCGTCGTGGAGTACATCACCGTGTACTGGGATGAGCACGGACTCTGGACCGGCCGGGCGATCAGCGAACGCTACAAATGCGGCGTCAGCATACCGACTGGGTACATACGGCCAAAGCCGTGGCGGAGCGATTCGGTGGCGTTATGAACGACCAGGAGTCCGGGGGCGACGCCGCCGTGATCCAGCTACGACGCTGAGGATGTCGCGTCGGAAGCTAGTCAGCGCGTCGCTGCGCGTAGAGCAGCTGCAGCCCCCAAGCCATCGACAGGAGGCGTCCACCGCTGGGCCGAGCCTCAGCGGTGGAGCGCGAGTGCCGCCGTGCGGCGGATGCTGATGGCGTGAGTTTCGCTGAGGACCTTGGCGGCTTGGTGAGGTTGGGCGTGATCAAGGAAGTTTCGCCGGTCCCACCAAATAAGTTTGGTTTGGTAGCGCTCGTCGGGGTAGGGGGTCGCCGGGATGGGCGCGATGATGCCGCCGGAGGAACGCCACCGGTTGAGCACGTAGGCCGCGGCGGTGGCCATGTGGAACTGCAGGTCCAGTACTGCCATCATGTGAAATCCGCTGCGCGCAATCGCGTCGGTGAGTCCTTGACTCTGGGGGTGTCGCTCACTGACCCAGCCTGATTTCATTTCGAGCACGCCGTAGGGGATTCGGTTGGCGATCATCTTTCGCACGGCGGATTGACCGGGCTGACCCTGCCATTCCAGCACGGCATGGGAGTCGTCGGCGCAGCTCAACGGGCCTTTTGCGCGTACCCCGGCGACTACCCTGTCGTCGTCATCGAGGGCGACGAAGAACATGACCGTGTCGTCGCCGCTCTTGAGTGCGGCCAGGTCAAGCGCGCGCTCAACGCGGTGACGGCGATAGGTGCGTACCGCACCGCGCCCGTACTCGATCCACAATTGGGGATCCACGCTCGGCTGCGAAAGGACCAGTCGGCATCCTGATTGCTCGTCCCACCAGCAGAATCGCTCGGCAAGCCGGACGTCGCTGAGATAACGGTGTGGATGTGCGATGCGCATCTAACGTCTCTTTCCGGCTGGTATGAGCGGCCCGTATTGGAAACCCTCTTCGCGTACCGTGACAATCAATATGCTGTCATGACGGGTAGGCAATTTTCCGCCCTATAAGCCTAATTGTTTGATCAACTTCCTATAAAATGTTGGTAGCGATTTGTATCACGGAAATGGTCTAGCTCTCATTCGCCGCCAAGTGCCGGCGCAACAATGCCAACCCACCTGACCTGCCTGTTTGCCAGGGCGTAATGCCATGCGCGCCGCACTTGAGAACCCGCACGGGCTCTGGCGACGGAGGCGGTGACCATTTGTTCGGCTGCACGGACCTAAGTGTCTGTCCTGGTCAACTTCTCGTCGTGGGACGGAGGATTTGCGGCACAAGTCCGCTTAGCGAGATGCCATTCCTCGGTCGCATGGGGCGCCGGACGTGCGGGGACCGGCGCGGGATCTGACCGGGTCCAAGCACTCATGGTCGGGAGTACCGCGCCGCGCTCGACTGTCGTATCTCGACATGGCGCCCACCGCATGCGACTCTGACACTCGCTGTGATCACTGAAGTGCCTGGTCCACCCGAGCACCGCGCGCGCGTCCTTGACGCCGGCGATGTCGATGATCACGCGTTCTTGACGCGACTGCACGCAGACGATCGGATCGATCTGATCGATGCGGTGGCTCAGCAGAAGCGCATCCTTAGCAAGCTGATCCCGCCACCGCCGCCCGAAGTCTGCAATGAACCAACCCGATGGGCCTACTATCCGTGGCGTCGAACGGTGGTCGCGATTCTGGGTCCTCGCGGATATCGGTTGGCGCGGTTGGATCGCAACCGCAACCTGATCAACACGGCCGAGCAAGAGCGGCTCGCCGCGCTGCGGGTCGGGATCGTCGGGCTGAGCGTCGGTCACGCCGTGGCGCATACCATCGCTTTACAAGGGTTGTGCGGAGCCATGCGGCTGGCGGACTTCGATGACCTTGACCTCACCAACCTCAATCGGGTGCCGGCAACGGTGTTCGACCTTGGTGTCGGCAAAGCGACCGTCGCCGCACGGCGAATCGCGGAAGTCGATCCCTACCTGCCGGTGGACGTGATGACCGGCGGACTCACATCGCAGTCGCTCGGGCAGTTCCTCGATAGTGTGGATGTGGTTGTCGAGGAATGCGATTCATTTCAGATCAAGGCCGTTGTCCGCGAGGCCGCCAGGGCACGGCGGTTGCCTGTGTTGATGGCGACCAGCGACCGCGGTCTGGTCGACGTCGAGCGCTTCGATTTGCAGCCGGATCGGCCGATCTTCCATGGCCTGATGGGCGATATCGACAGTGCTGGCCTCGCCGAGATCAGCGGAGTGGACAAGGTTTCGCACCTGCTGCGCCTCATCGACGCCACCGGGCTGTCTTCGCGCGCAGCGGCCTCACTGATCGAGGTCGGACATACCCTCTCCGCCTGGCCGCAGTTAGCAGCGGATGTGGCCGTCGGCGCCGGCGCCATCGCCGAAGCCATCCGCCGGTTCGGGCTCGACGAAGACCTTCCCTCGGGGCGGGCGCGCGTCGACGTCTCGTCCGCCCTGCGCTACCTCGACGACCCCGCCTCACAGCCGATCTCAGTTCAGCACGGTCATTTCACCCCGGAACAACCTTCAGCTGAGCCGGACTCCGTCGCTGAATCGATTGCTGCAGCGGCTATTCGCGCGCCGTCGGGCGGCAACACGCAGCCGTGGCACGTGGAATTCACCGACCAGTCGGTTACCGTCCGGCTAGCCGCCGAGTACACATCGAAGATGGACGTCGGCCTTCGCGCCAGCGCCGTCGCCGTCGGCGCGGCAGTGTTCAACGCGCGCGTCGCGGCGGCCGCTCACGGTGTTCTCGGCTCTGTCACGATGACTGATTGCGGCGGCGGTTCACCGCTGCACGCCCACCTCACGCTGGGCGGCGATCGACAACCGGCCCTGTCCCGGCTGGTTGAACCCATGCTGAACCGAAAGACGAATCGCCACATCGGCACGTCGGAGCCGTTGAGCGCTTCGACCGTTGCGCAACTCACGTCGGCAGCCTCCGACGAGGGTGCGCGACTTCGGCTTCTCACAGAGGCCCACGACATCCAGGCAAGCGCGCGGATACTGGGCGAATCTGACCGGATTCGCTATCTGACGCCACAGCTGCACGCCGAGATGATGGCGGAATTGCGCTGGCCGGGCGACGCTCCCCCGGACTCAGGTATCGACGTACGAAGCCTGGAGCTTGACGCCGGCGACGGGGCGCTCGTCGACATCCTGCGACGATCGGACGTGATGGCCGAACTTGCTTCCTGGAACGGGGGAGCCGCCTTGGCCGCCGACACCCGCGCACGGGTGACGGCATCTTCCGCTGTTGCGGTTATCTGCGTGCCTGGGCGCACGCTGCTCGACTACGCCCGGGGTGGATCAGCGATGGAAGCGGTGTGGGTGGTCGCGCAGAATCACCGAATAGCTGTTCAACCAATCTCGCCGGTATTTCTGTATGCGCACAATGACGATGAGCTCAGCGATTTGTCGCCGTCCTTCGCCGGTGACTTGGCTTCGCTGCGAGGCGAATTCGCTGATCTGGTTGGCTTGACGCCGGCGGAGTCGCTGGTGACGGTGCTGAGATTGTTCCACGGTCCAGATCCGTCGGTGCGCAGCCATCGGCGCCCGCTCAATGCAGTCCGGCGTAGCCTCGGAAACCGCCCTCGGAGATGAAATGTCCGTAAGTCTTGATTATGTCGTCACCTCCGTTGCATCCAGGTTGATGTCGGCGACGGCCGCAGATGCTGCTCAGGTCAGCCAGCAGGTGTTGGCGACCTTGGTCGAGTACTTCGGTGTCGACGTCAGCTTTTTGCGGCACAACGATCACAGCATCCACGCTTCGAAACTCATCGCCGAATGGCCGCCACGCCAGGACATCCCAGACCCTGATCCGCTTGCGGTGGTGTATTTCGCCGACGCCGATCCGGTTTTCGCGGTGTCCGAGCACGCCAAGACACTCGTGGTAATTCGCCCCGAGCCAGCCACCGACGACTACCAGCGCCGGATCGAGGAGGGCCGGTCCGTGCCGGCGACGTCGATGGCCGCCGCGCCGCTGCTTTCAGGCGAAATCACCACTGGCGCATTGGGTTTCGTCAAGTACGGCGACCGGGAGTGGTCAACCGACGAGCTCAATGCGGTAGAGGCGATCGCATCGTTGTTCGCTCAGCTGCAAGGCAGGATCAATGCCGAAGAGCAGTTGCGCTACCTTGCCGACCACGACGATCTGACCGGCTTGTCCAACCGCCGCGCGCTGCTGGCACACCTCGATGACCGGCTCAGGCCGGGGCAGCCGGGCCCGGTTGCGCTGCTGTTCTTCGACCTTGACCGTCTCAAAGCCATCAACGACTTTCTCGGCCATACCGCCGGAGACCACTTCATCCAAGCAGTCTCACAGCGGCTGGTCGACCGGACGGGTGACGCGTCCCTGATCGCCAGGCTCGGGGGAGATGAATTCGTCGTGGTTCCGAAGTCGCCTACCAGCATCCAAAAGGCTGAATCGCTGGCGCGTGACCTGCAGGCCGCATTATGTGACCGGGTCAACATCGACGGGGAACTTGTGACACGCACGGTCAGCATCGGTCTGGCGACGGGCACGCCCGGGGTCGACAGCACCACCGATCTGCTGCGACGTGCCGATCAGGCCGTGCTGTCGGCCAAAAACGCCGGCGGCAACCAGATTGCGGTGTTCAGCCACGAAATGTCGAAGAGGAACGAATTCCGCAACGACATCGAACTGCACCTGCAAGACGTGATCGAAAGTGAAGCACTCACACTGCATTACCTACCGGAAGTCGACATGCGCACGGGCGAAATCCTTGCGGCCGAGGCTCTCGTGCGGTGGCAGCATCCAGTGTGGGGTCTGCTATCGCCGGACGCATTCATCGGCGTCGCCGAATCCATCAATTTGGCTGGCGAATTGGGTCGCTGGGTCATTAGAGCCGCATGTTCGCAGTTCGCCACCTGGCGTGGGCGCGGATTGGGCGAAAACATTCTGCTACGCATGAACGTTTCGCCCGTACAGCTGGTCGCCGACGGTTTCGTGAAATCTGTCGCGAAGATCATCGACGAGTTCGGTCTGGACGGAAGTTCGTTGTGTCTGGAGATCACCGAAAGCATTGTCGTGCAAGACATCGACACAACCCGGATCACGCTCGCCGGATTGAACAACCTCGGCGTCCAGATCGCGATCGACGACTTTGGCACGGGCTACAGTGTGTTGTCATATCTTAAGGAACTGCCGGTCGACACGCTGAAGATCGACAGGAGCTTCGTGCGCGAACTCGGCATCAATGCAGGCGATCTGGCGATCGTGCGTGCCATCATCGGGCTCGCGAAGGCTTTCGGTTTGCAGCTGGTCGCCGAAGGCGTCGAGACCACATTGGCGGCGCAAACGCTGGTGGCGCACGGTTGTTATCGAGCCCAAGGCTTCTTGTTGTCGCGCCCAGTGCGGCGCGATGCGATGGAGTCGCTGCTTGTCGCGGGGCGAGTGCCGGTAAAGTTTTCGCCCGACCCGCGTGTGAAGGCGTCTGGCGCCGACGCGGCGGCGCGCGAACACCGTTCGGCCGTCAACCCGGTTATGTGAACGGAGTTGGCATTGTGGTGGCACAATTGCCCAAAAGAGCGCATTCTCCCCTAGAGTTGTCTGAGCCTGACGTGACCGAAGCGAGCGACAAGCGAGCCGACCTGACCCGTCGGCAGATCCTTCACGCGGCGGCCCACGAATTCGCCCATGCCCCCTACAGCCAGGTAAGCCTCGACGACATCCTCGACAGGGCCACGGTTACCAAGGGCGCGATGTATTTCCATTTCCGCTCCAAGCATGCGTTAGCGCTGGCGGTTATCGACGAGCAAAGCGACAAGGGGCGCGCTGCGGCCAATGATGTTTTGACTCGTCGACTTTCTGGGCTGGAAACGTTAATCGACATTTCGTACGTCATCGCCGTGCAGGATCTCAGCGACGAAGTGGGACGTGCAGCGATGAATCTCGTCGAGAGCGTTGGTCGCGCCGATGGTCTGCAAACCAAACTTCTTGGTGAATGGATCGACGCGTTCACTATGGTTCTGCAACGTGCGATCGCGGAAGGCGATGTTCGAGACGACGTGAAACCGGAAGTCGCAGCCCGTCTTTTCGTTGCGCTGTATATGGGGGTGCGACAGGCCAGCGAACTGTACGATTCGCATCGGTTCTTCAGTGATCTAGAGCAGGTATGGCTGTTGATCTTGGCCGCCATTGCCCGGCCCGATCGCCTGGCTTACATCACCCAGTTCATCAGACGACGGACAGCCGTCGCGGTGAATACCGTGCCGCTGCGGGCCGACATGCCGTGACAGCGGACTGACGAAATCTAGCGTTGGCGCGCTGCTAGGCTCACGGGACGGCCGCCGCTGGCGGGGTGGGGACGACGCCGCCAGCGGGGAAGGTTGCGCAGGCATGGTTCGGCAGGCCCGGTCTGAGGTGACCAGGCAAAAAATCATCGACGCCGCCGTCGCCCTTTTCGCCGATGTCGGCTACGAGGCCACCAGCCTCGGCGACATCATAGATCGGGTGGGGGTCACAAAAGGCGCTCTCTATTACCACTTCGACTCCAAAGAGTCGCTGGCGCGAGCCATCGTTGCGGAAGGTGCGACGTCCGTTACGGCGGCCTTTACCGGCATCACGTCCGCTCCCGCGCCTGCCTTCGAGAACATCATTCATGGTGTGTTTGTGGTCGCGGATCTGGTGCGCGCCGACAAGCTGGCCGGCAGCGCCGTGTGCCTCGCTCGCGCGCTAGGAGAGTTCAGCGACGCGGCGTCCGAGGCGTACAGCATATGGCTGCAAGCACTCTCGGCGCAGACCGAACAGGCTCAACGGCAAGGTGACCTTCGCGATGCGGTGGACCCGGTCGCTGTCAGCGAGTTCATACTCGCCGCGGTCCTAGGGGTGGAACTGCTGTCCAACGCGACTTCGGGGGGCGACGATCTGATCAGTCGGCTCACGCACGCGTGGGAGGTGCTGCTGCCAGCGATCGCCAACCCCGACGCACTGCCGTACTTTCGCGAATACCTGGCGCGCGAGTCGATGCGACATGTCGGGCCAGCATTGACAATCAGACGCGAACCACAGCCGTGACTCGGCGAGCGCTACCGTCTCAAAGCCCTTGAATCCAGAGTTGTTCGGTGAGGTCCTGGAAGGTCGCCAAGGCGACCGGGTCATCGTCGCGCTGGAGGGCCGACTTGCTCATTCGGGCGTTCACCGACGAACCGTCTCGGTGTTTTAGTTCGACGACGACATCGGCGAACGCACGCATGGCGGCCACGGCGCCGGTTTCGGCGGGAAATGCGCAGAACAATTCCCGAAACAGCAGCGACGTCAGTTCGTCTTGGGTATAGCCCAGCATCTCAGCACAGGCCCTGTTCGCAAACACGATGGAGCCATCCGCTGCGACCGCCAGCGCGGCGACTGGAAGCCGGTCCAACACCACCAGCGCAGGCATCTGGCGCAGGACCTCGATGGGTGACTGGTCAGCTCCGCCGATTCGTCGACGCTCCATGTTCCGAATTTCCCCGTTTTCGAACTTTTTAACAATGGGAAATTGTTACCATATTTCTCCTCGGATTACCCCCAGAACTGACACAGGACCGCTCTGAATGGCAGGCGGGGTGACATCCATTCCGCCAAACCAACCTGAGCCGGCTCTTCGCCCCATTGGCTGTGGGCTC
The DNA here is from genome assembly GCA_963801365.1 of uncultured Actinomycetota bacterium. Lineage (GTDB taxonomy): Bacteria > Actinomycetota > Actinomycetes > Mycobacteriales > Mycobacteriaceae > Mycobacterium. The sequence continues at coordinate 907,993 of CAWDEZ010000006.1, forward strand.
GCTCAGCGGCCGCGTGTTCGGGCAGCGGGCGCTACCTATCATGATTAGGTTTCCGGCAGCTAATCAGGGTGAACGAATTTTTTATGAGCTGCCAAGGGGATTTGGTTGGCAACCGCGTCATTAGCCGGTACAAATACCAGGCCACGCGCCCGATGCCGGCAGCGCGGCACGTCGTCTAAGGTCCCCGGGGGGCGTTTGCTGCCACCCGCACGGCCCGCCTCGAGGCTGGTCGGACCCGGCCGTTGTTGCCGTGGGCTCCGTACTGGAGCCGGTTGTAATCGGGTGAAGGACCGAAAGTTGTCCGTTTCCGCCAGTTTCTGACCAAAAGTATGTATCCTACCCAGTATGCCAACTTCGCGTATGGCATCTGCTGCGTCTGCTGGGCGGCCGAACGGCGACAGGCAGAGAGCCAGTCACATGCCCAGCCGTGAACTACCCGGACCAGTCTCAAGTGTGGACGGGCTGCTTGCGATGAAGCACAAGGAGCTCACCAAGCAGGACGTCGCCAATATTGCCGATGAATACGGCTGGACGCCGCTTTCCCGGGCCGAAGTGCCTTACTACCAGCAGCGGGAAGCCAAGGCGGGGACGCTCACGCGCTGGTTGCGTGTGACCGATCCGGGGCGGAGCGGCGTGGTGGAGTACATGACCCTCTACTGGGACGGCGAAGGCCGCTGGACCGGCCGTGCCAGCTGTGAACGCTATAAATGCGGCGCCAGCATCGGTACCGATTGGGTCCATACGATTAAGAGCCTTACGGAGCGGTTCCGCGGCGGTATCAACGTGGAGCACTCCGGCGGCGACGCTGCCGTGCTTCCTCTTCAGCGCTGAGCCGGAGCGTTCCCGCCCCGAGACACTTACTGCCGGTTCACCGCCTTTTCGATCTCCTCGGCGGACACCTCGCGCACCGGCTGACCCATCGACCACAGATGCCCGAACGGGTCACGCAGCACCCCGTACCGGTCGCCCCAGAACTGGTCCTGCACCGGCATCACGACTGTGGCGCCCGCCTCGGTGGCCTGGTTGAACTTGGCGTCGACGTCGACGACCACGAGATGGATGGTCACCGGTGTGCCGCCGAGTGCGGTCGGAGTGGTCGACTTGCCGTCGTTCATCTCGGGAAAGTCGTCGTTGAGCATCACTGTAGACCCGTTGACCCGCAGCGCGGCATGAATGAGTTTCTTGCCGTCGGGCCCTGGAACCCGGCCCAGCTCTACCGCATCGAATGCCTTCACGTAGAAGTCAATGGCGGCGGCAGCGTTGTCGACCGTCAGGTGGGGCAGCACAGCCGGCTGAACTTCGATCGGCACTCTCTCCTCCTCTTCGTGAATGTTGGCCCCGCGGCGGGGTCATTGATATCGACCGGCCGGGGATGACGAACTCATCGCATTGCCATCACCGAACTAGCGGACACCGACACGTAGTAGCTCCGCCGGATCCGGTCAGACGCCAATGTGCGAGATCTGCGACCAGCCTTCCACCGACTCGACGTGGCGCGGTCCAGGACCGACGTACACCGCAGACGGCCGCACCAACTTGCCGAGTCGCTTCTGCTCCAGAACGTGCGCACACCACCCGGCGGTGCGTCCGCAGGTGAACATTGCCGGCATCATCTTGGCCGGCACCCCGGCGAAGTCGAGCACGACCGCAGCCCAGAACTCGACGTTGGTCTCGATGGCTCGGTCGGGGCGCCGCTCCCGCAATTCGGTCAGCGCTGCCTGCTCCAGGGCCGCGGCGACTTCGTAGCGCGGCGCCTCGAGCCGTTTGGCAGTGGACCGCAGGACCCGCGCCCGTGGATCCTCCGCGCGGTACACCCGGTGGCCGAAGCCCATCAGCTTCTCCTTGCGGTCGAGGATTCCCTGGACCAGTGCACGCGCGTCGCCGCTGTTTTCGACCTCCTCGATCATCGGGATAACCCGTGCCGGGGCGCCGCCGTGCAGCGGGCCGCTCATCGCCCCGATCGCTCCCGACAGCGCGGCCGCGACGTCGGCGCCCGTCGACGCGATCACCCTCGCCGTGAACGTCGACGCATTCATTCCGTGTTCGGCGGCCGACACCCAGTACGCGTCGATGGCTTCGACCTGCTTCGGGTCCGGGTCACCCTTCCAGCGCTTCACGAAACGTTCTGTGACGGTGGAACATTGGTCGATTTCGCGCTGCGGGACCGCCGGGCGCTCAATGCCCCGAGCAGACTGCGCGACATACGACAGCGCCATCACCGACGCCCGCGCCAACTGGTCGCGAGCCGTCTGGTCGTCGAGGTCGAGAATCGGTTGATAGCCCCAGATCGGTGCCAGCATCGCCAGCCCCGCCTGCACGTCGACGCGCACGTCCCCGGTGTGAATCGGCAGCGGGAACGGCTCAGCAGGCCGCAAGCCCTGGCCGAACTTGCCGTCCACGAGCAACGACCACACGTCGGCAAACGTGACCCGCTGTTCGACCAGTTCCTCGATGTCGACCCCGCGATAGCGCAATGCGCCGCCGTCCTTGTCCGGCTCGGCGATCTCGGTGGTGAAGGCCACCACGCCTTCGAGTCCGCTGACGAAATTCTCGGGTACCGCAGTCATGGGCCGATTCTCCCACCCGCCGGCGAATGGCTTGCTACCGGTGGGTAACCACAGCAGCGATACGCGGGCGTAGCGTGGCCTGGTGGCCCAACCCGGCAACGAGCACCTGGCGAGGATGCGAGTGGAATACGGATCGGTGGAAAAAGACGGCAGCCCCGACCTGGACGTCGACTGGCTCGCAGACGGGTGGGTTGCCTTGCTGCGCAAGTGGATTGACGACGCCGAGCGTGCTGGCATCGCCGAGCCGAATGCGTTTGTGCTGGCCACTGTCGACGCCAGGGGCAGGCCTGTGAGCCGGTCGGTGTTATGCAAGGGTGTGGACGACACTGGAATCACGTTTTTCACCAATTACGACTCGGCCAAAGGCGTTGAACTGGAAGCAAATCCGCACGCGTCGGCGACTTTTCCGTGGTACCTGCTGGGTAGGCAGGTGCACGTCCGCGGCTCGGTGAGCAAGGTCACCGCGGAGACCACCGCCGACTACTGGTCGAAGCGGCCGCGTGGCTCGCAGTTGGGAGCGTGGGCGTCCGCGCAGTCGCAGCCGATCGCGTCGCGTGCCGAGCTGTTGGCAGAACTCGCGAAGGTCGCCGAGCGCTTCGCCGACCTCGACGAGATCCCGGTCCCGCAGAACTGGGGTGGCTATCTTCTCACCGCCGACGTCGTCGAGTTCTGGCAGGGCCGCGAGGACCGGTTGCACAACAGGATTCGAGTCGCAGGTGAGCGCGTTGAGCGCCTCCAGCCCTGATGATGAATCGTCTGCTCTTCGCGCAAGCGGTGCCCCCACATCGCGTGTGAGCCTGCTCGCCGACACGACGCCGCTGCGCACCCCCGACTTCCGTCGGCTGTGGCTGGCGGGCGTCGTCACCGTCATCGGGGCGAACCTGACGATTTTCGCTGTCCCCGTGCAGATTTACGCGCTCACCCAGAGCTCCGCGTACGTCGGTCTGGCGGGAGTGTTCGCGTTGGTGCCGTTGATCGTGTTCGGGTTGTGGGGCGGTGCGTGGGCCGACGCGATGGACCGGCGCGCTCTGTTGATCATCGCGTCCTGCGGATTGGCCGTCGGCTCTATTCTGTTGTGGGCGCAGGCCGCGCTGGCGCTCGACAACGTGTGGGTGGTGCTGTGCCTGCTGTCGGTGCAGCAGGCGTTCTACGCGATCAACGCCCCGACACGCTCGGCTGCGATTCCGCGCATCCTGCCGGGCGATCAACTTCCGGCGGCGAACTCACTGAACATGACCGTCACACAGTTCGGCGCGATCGTCGGGCCGCTGTTGGCAGGTGTGCTGTTGCGCTGGGTCGACCTGTCGACGCTGTACCTGATCGACGCGATCACATGCGCGGCACCGATCTGGGCGACCATCCGGTTGTCGTCGATTCCCGCCACCGGTGACGGCTCCGGGTCCAAGGGGTTGCGCTCGGTTCTCGACGGGTTCCGGTACCTGGCGAGCAACACCGTGGTGCTGATGTCGTTCGTCGTCGATCTCATCGCGATGATCTTCGGTATGCCGCGGGCGCTGTTCCCTCAGATCGCCCACGAGAGTTTCGGCGGACCGGTCGAGGGCGGCACCACGATGGCGATGCTGGCCGCAGCGATCTCGGCCGGAGCGGTTGCGGGCGGGGTGTTCTCCGGCTGGCTGCCGCGGATCCGTCGGCAAGGGCTGGCGGTGGTCGTCGCGATCGTGGTGTGGGGGTTGGCGATGATCGGGTTCGGGTTGTGCAGCGGATTCGCGCTGGCGGCAGCTCCCGCTCGCGGCCTGCTGCTGTGGGGCGCGCTGGCTTTCCTGGCGGTCGGTGGTGCGGCGGACATGGTGTCGGCGGCGTTCCGGTCGACGATTCTGCAGCAGGCGGCATCCGACGACGTGCGCGGCCGGTTGCAGGGGGTGTTCATCGTCGTCGTCGCTGGCGGCCCCCGGTTGGCCGACGCCGCGCACGGTGTCGCCGCGGCCGTCGTCGGCACCACGGTCGCGGCGTCGGGCGGCGGGGCGCTCGTGGTCGTCGGGGTATTGATCGCGGCGCTGGCGGTGCCGGCTTTCGTCCGTTACCGCGTTGCGTGTGTCTTCAGCAGCGAAATCCGCGGGTTACGATCCTGATTTTGGAGCAGGGCTTCGGGGTGGCGATCCCCGGCTTGCGCGAACGAAAGAAGCAGCGCACCCGGTCAATGCTGATCGACGCCGCCGCGCAGCTCTGCGACAAGCAGGGGTTCGAAAACACGACCGTCGACCAGATCGCCGCGGTCGCCGACGTGTCGCCGCGCACCTTCAGCCGCTATTTCGCCACCAAGGAAGCCGTCATCCTGGCGCTGGTCGACGAAGTAGATGACGCGCTCGCCGCGCAACTGGAGCGTCAGCCGGCCGAACTCTGTGCGATGGAAGCGCTGCTAGCCGCTAACGGCGAGATGATCCGGGCGGCGGCGTCGGCCCCGCCCGACGGTTTCACTACCGCCCGGATGTTCACGATCGCGCGAATCGTCAACGTTTCGCCCGCGTTGCGCCTCGCATCCAGTGAGTTTCGTCCGCGTTCGCTGGCGGTGACGCTGGCCAAGCGGATGGGGGTACAGATCGACGACCAGAAGGTGCAGCTCTCGGTTGCGGTCTGGTCGGCGATTCTGCTCGCCGCGTTCGGCGATCTCGGACCCGACACCGACTGGCAACAGGTCGACACCGACGTCTTGCTCGCCCGGCTGAACGACACCTACAAGCAGTTCACCGATATCTGCGCTGGCTCGTAGTCGCCTCTGTGACATCTTGTTCTGGACCCCCGCGGGCAGCGCCGCGAGACTGCGGCTACCGTTTGGTTAGGCACCGCTCACCCTCATCAGCGAAGAAGGGATCCCCGTGGCCGATAACTCATCCAAAGCTGAAGAGTTCGCCACCCTTCAATACCCCGGGGGCGAGCTCGAGCTGCAGATCGCTCGCGCCACCGAGGGCTCCGACGGCATCGAGCTGGGCAGCCTTCTCGCGAAGTCCGGCTACACGACATTCGACCCCGGCTTCATGAACACCGCGCCGACGAAGAGCGCGATCACCTACATCGACGGCGACGCCGGGATTCTGCGCTACCGGGGGATCCCGATCGAGCAGTTGGCCGAGAAGTCGACGTTCATCGAGGTCAGCTATCTGCTGATCTACGGCGAGCTGCCCACCAAGGACGAACTGGCCAACTTCACCACCCAGATCCAGCGGCACACCTTGCTGCACGAGGACCTGAAGCGGTTCTTCGACGGCTTCCCGCGCAACGCCCATCCGATGCCGGTGCTCTCCAGTGCGGTCAATGCGTTGTCGGCGTACTACCAGGACTCGCTGGACCCGTTCGACGACGAGCAGGTGGAGCTGTCCACCATCCGGCTGCTGGCCAAGCTGCCGACCATCGCTGCCTACGCATACAAGAAGTCGGCCGGTCAGCCGTTCCTGTACCCGGACAATTCGCTGACCTTGGTGGAGAACTTCCTGCGGATGACGTTCGGGCTCCCGGCCGAACCCTACGGTTTGGACCCGGAGGTTGTGCGGGCGCTGGACATGCTGTTCATCCTGCACGCCGACCACGAGCAGAATTGCTCGACCTCGACGGTGCGGCTGGTCGGCTCGTCGCAGGCGAACTTGTTCACGTCGATCTCGGGCGGCATCAACGCGCTGTGGGGGCCGCTGCACGGCGGCGCGAACCAGGCGGTGCTGGAGATGCTGGAGAAGATCCGCAGGGCCGACGGTGACGTGCACGACTTCGTGAAGAAGGTGAAGGACCGCGAAGAGGGCGTGAAGCTGATGGGCTTCGGTCACCGGGTCTACAAGAATTACGACCCGCGGGCGCGCATCGTCAAGGAGCAGGCCGACAAGATCCTCGGCAAGCTCGGCGGCGACGACGATCTGCTCGACATCGCCAAGGCGCTCGAAGAGGTCGCGCTGACCGACGACTTCTTCGTCGAGCGCAAGCTGTATCCGAACGTCGACTTCTACACCGGGGTCATCTACCGCGCGATGGGATTCCCGACACGGATGTTCACGGTGTTGTTCGCGCTCGGTCGACTGCCGGGCTGGATCGCGCACTGGCGGGAAATGCATGACGAAGCCGGCGGCAAGATCGGCCGGCCGCGGCAGATCTACACCGGTTACGGCGAGCGCGACTACAAAGCCATCGACAGCCGTTAATCCCTCGCTGTTCTGCGCCGAACGTGCGGTCAGTGCGAATTATCGGCCCTTGGATTCTTCGCAGTAAGGCCACCCTCGGTGTGTGCTTTGCGGCGCAACAGTTGTAGTTTTACAATTGTTGGGTGAACACGCTCAGTCCGCGGCGCAAGGCGATCATCCTTGCGTCGTTGTGCCTGAGCCTGCTGATCGTGACCATGGACGCGACGATCGTCAACGTCGCGATCCCGTCGATCCGGGCCGAATTGCACGCATCACCCCCACAGTTGCAGTGGGTCATCGACATCTACACGCTTGTGCTGGCGTCGCTGCTGCTGTTGGCGGGAGCCACCGCCGACCGGTTCGGCCGCCGCCGCACCTTTGAGGTCGGGTTGACGGTCTTCGCGATCGGGTCGCTCTTGTGCAGTTTGGCGCCGAACATCGCGACGCTGATCGGTGCCCGCTTCGTGCAGGCGATCGGCGGATCGATGCTGAACCCCGTCGCAATGTCGATCATCACGCAGGTGTTCACCGGGCGCGTGGAACGCGCCCGTTCTATCGGCGTGTGGGGGGCTGTCGTCGGCATCTCGATGGCCCTGGGCCCGATCGTCGGTGGCGCGCTGATCGAATTCGTCGGCTGGCGATCGGTGTTCTGGATCAACCTGCCTATCTGTGCGGGCGCGATCATCTTGACAGCGATCTTCGTGCCCGAATCACGTTCCGCCACAATGCGTGACCTCGACCCGATCGGCCAGGCACTGGCGGTGACGTTCCTGTTCGCAGTTGTGTTCGTGCTGATTCAGGGTCACGAGATGGGCTGGATGGGAGTGCCAACGCTCGTCATCTCCGCCATCGCGGTGCTCGCGTTCGCAGCGTTCCTGCGGTACGAGTCGCGTCGGCATGATCCGTTTATCGATTTGCGTTTCTTCCGCAGCATCCCGTTCTCCGCGGCGACGATGGTCGCGGTGTGCGCCTTCGCCATGTTCGGCGCATTCCTGTTCATGATGTCGCTGTACCTTCAGGGCGAACGGCAGTTCTCGGCGATGCACACCGGCTTGCTGTATTTGCCGATTGCGGTTGGGGCGCTGGTCTTTTCACCGCTGTCAGGTCGGCTCGTGGGTCAGTTCGGAGCACGGCCGTCATTGCTCGTCGCGGGGGTGATGCTAACGGCTTCGGCACTGCTCCTCACCGGCTTGAGCACCGCGACACCGGTATGGAAGCTGATCGTGGTTTTCGCCGTGTTCGGCATCGGCTTCGCGATGGTCAATGCGCCGATCACCACCGCGGCGGTGAGCGGCATGCCGACGGATCGCGCGGGAGCGGCGTCGGCGGTTGCGTCCACCAGTCGTCAGGTGGGCGTGAGTATCGGTGTGGCACTGTGTGGTTCACTCGCGGGTACGGCGCTGGCCGCGACCAACGTCGACTTTGCCGCATCCGCGCGGCCGTTGTGGTTTGTATGCGCGGCGCTCGGGATGGTTATCACGGTGCTGGCCGTGGCGTCGACGTCACCGTGGGCGGCCCGGTCGGCGGAGCGATTAGAACCGCTGATCACCGAGCCGCAACGACGGCCGGAGGCCGCCCATGCCGATTAATCCGTTGGCCGATCGTGTCTGGCGTCAGATGTCGACGTTGGTGATCGACAACAAGGACCAGTGGCGACGAGCGGTGGTTGAACGAACAGGATTGCCGTTCAGCAGAATTCGGGTATTGCGGTTGCTGAGCCGTGCAGCGATGACTGTCAAGGAAATCGCCGCGGCCGCGACGATCGACCCACCCGCGGCCACCGTTGCGGTGAACGACCTCGAGGCCCGCGGATTGGTGATGCGGCGTACTGACCCGGGCAACCGACGGTGCAAGCTGGTCTCGTTGACGGGTGCGGGCCGCGACGTGGTCGCTGCGATCGACGACGTCGATGACCCGGCGCCCGAAGCATTGGCTGCCCTCGACGATGACGAACTGCGCAGTCTGCGTGATGTGTTGGCTCGCCTGACCACGCCGAGACTTACGCCAGCGCGGAAAAGTGCAAGCAAGTAACGATGACACTAAGGACCAGACTCCAGCACCGCCATCGCGGCGTTGTGGCCGCCGATTCCTGAGACGCCGCCGCCACGACGGGCAGCCGCCCCGCACAACAGGATTCGCTCGTGCATAGTCGCCACGCCCCAGCGACGCGCGGGCGTGTCCAGCGGCTCGTCGTCCTCGGCGAATGGCCACTCGAGTCCGCCGTGGAAAATGTTGCCCGCCGTCATGGCCAGCGATTCTTCCAAGTCGTACGTGGTTTTCGTCTCGATGCAGCCTCGCATCAGCACAGCCTGAATGGGTTCCGCGAGAACTGAATTCAATGACGACAGCACCGCCTGGGTGAGCTGCTCGGCGGTACCGAGCCCGTGCGGGGTGTGCAGGCCGAACACGGTCAACGTGTGGGCGCCCGAGGCACGCAGTGACGAGGATAGAATGCTCGGATCGGCCAGCGAGTGGCAATAGATTTCGCACGGCAGCGGATCGGGCAGCTCCCCGCGAGACGCGGTGGCATACGCGGATTCCAATTGACTGAACGTTTCGTTGACGTGGAACGTGCCACCGAACGCCTGCTCGGTCGTGACGCCGGTGTCCCGCAGTCGCGGGAGCCGTCGCAGCATCATGTTCACCTTCACCTGGGATCCAGGTGCCGCGGGCGGCGGCTGCTCGCCCAGCAGGGAAGAAAGCACGGTGGGCGTCACGCCGGCCAGCAAGAACTCTCCGTGCACGCGCCGCTCGTCGTCGTTCACGCAGTAACGCACGTCACCTGCCGGGTCGATTGCGAAAGCATCTGCGCCAGTGACGATTTCAACGCCATAATCCAGGGCGGCCTCGGCCAGCGCATCCGTTACAGCGCCCATGCCGCCGATCGGGACGTCCCAGTCGCCGGTGCCGCCACCGATCAGGTGGTAGAGAAAGCACACGTTCTGACGCAGCGACTCCTCGTCCAAAGCGGCGAATGTTCCGATCAGGGCATCGGTGGCGATGACGCCGCGCGCCAAGTCGTCTGACACCGCGTCCCTGATCGCGTATCCGATCGGCTCGTCGACCATGGCGGCCCACGCTGCATCGGCATTCACCAGCCGTCGCACCTGGCTGCGCCGCATCAGGGGCTCGGTCACCGTGGGCCAAAGTGCGCGGGTCACCCGCTGACAGCGACGGTAGAAGTCGTCAGCCATCCCGCGGTAGGGGCTGACGAGCAGTCCGCGCCGGCCCGCAGCCGCCGGGTCAGGCGAATATGACGAGTACCTGCGCCGCGCCAACCGGACCGGCACTCCCAGCTCGGCGAGGATGCGCGTCGGCAACAAGCTGACCAAGTACGAATAGCGCGACACCTTGGCGTCCACACCGTTGAACACGTGTGCCGAAACGGCTGCGCCGCCGACATGATGAAGACGTTCCAGCAGCAGCACGCGCCTACCCGCGCGGCCAAGGTATGCGGCGGCGACCAATCCGTTGTGCCCGCCACCGACGACGACGGCGTCATACGCGGCGGTCAGTTCAGGTAGCCCTCGACCTGGTCGGCCGGCCGCACTTGCGCGTCCTTGGGATCTCCGCCGGTCTGGCGCAGAGCACGTCGCTGCCGCAACAGGTCCCAGCATTGGTCAAGCTCCGTCTCGACCACCCCCAGGCGCGCGCGTTCCTCCTCGCCGCTGATCTCGCCGCGCTGCACCTTGGTGCGCAGTTCTTTCTCCTCGGCGACCAGTTTGTTGATCCGCTTGAGGGTGTCGTTGTCGTCTGCCACTTTTCCAGTGTGCCGCTAGCGTGGTGAGGGTGACGGACAAACCCGAGATCGACTTCCCGGCCGGCCCGTTCCCCCACGAGCTCGTCATCGAGGACATCGTCGTCGGCGACGGTGCCGAGGCGGTGCCCGGCGGCACGGTCAAAGTCCACTACGTCGGTGTGGAGTACGACACCGGCGAGGAATTCGACAGTTCCTGGAGTCGTAAGCAGTCGATCGAGTTCCCGCTGCGCGGACTGATTCAAGGCTGGCAGGACGGCATTCCCGGGATGCGGGTCGGCGGCCGCCGCAAGCTGACGATCCCGCCCGACCAGGCCTACGGGCCCGTGGGCTCCGGGCACCGGCTGTCCGGAAAGACGCTGATTTTCGTCATCGACCTTCTGGGCACTCGGTAACCGTCAGAACGCGGGCTCGTACCGGGGCTTCGGCCCTGGCAACCGCAGCAACAGCCTCGCCCCGCCCAATGGGCTCGCGTCCAATGATGCTGTGCCGCCGTGCAATTCAGCCTGCTGCGCAACGAGCGCCAAGCCGAGCCCCGACCCGGAATGCGACGCCGTCGACCCGCGGGCGAACCGCGCGAACACCACTTTGCGCTCCCCTTGGGGAACTCCAGTGCCGTTGTCGTCGATGGCGATCTCCACTCCGGCGCGGGAACTGACCGCCGACAGCTGAATGTGCGTCGCGCCGCCGTGCTTGACCGCGTTGGCGATCGCGTTGTCAACGGCCAGCCGCAGCCCCGCAGGCAACCCGACGATGATCACCGACGGTGATGGCATCAGCGACACGTCGACGTCCGGGTAGATACGCATCGCGTCGTGGGCGGCGCGGTCGAGCAGTTCAGTGATGTCGACGGGCACGTGGTCGTCCGACGTCGACAGCTCACCCTGAGCGAGCCGTTCCAACGCCGACAACGTCGCCTCGATCCGCGACTGCGTGCGGATCACGTCGTGCAGCACTTCCTTACGTTGTTCGTCCGGCAGATCCAGCGTCGCCAACACCTCAAGGTTGGTCCGCATCGCGGTCAGCGGCGTTCGCAGTTCGTGCGACGAGACCGCGGCGAAGTCGCGTGCCGACGCGAGCGCGGACTTGGTGCGGTCCTGCTCCTTCCAGATCCGCTGCAGCATGCCGTTGAGTGCGTCGGCGATTTCGACGGCTTCTGTCGCGCCGCGGATTTCGACGTCCGGGGCTTCGTCGCCGGCGTCGATCGATCGTGCCTGCTGGGCCAGGCGCCGGAACGGCCGTACCGCGAAGGAGGCGAGCAGCCAACCCAGGACGGCCGCCGCGCCGATCGCGAACAGGCAGATGAAGATCACCCGGCGATGCAGGTTATTGGTCTCGGCGATGGTGTCGTCGTACGTCGCGCCGACCGCCACCGACATCGGCTCGGGGCCGCGGATCTCCACTGTGCGGACGCGGTAGCGGACGCCGTCGATGTAGGTGTCGGCGTAGTCGGCGTCGAGCCTTGGCAGCGTGACATTGGCGTTCGACTTGACGTGATCGCCTTTGCGGACCGTGATCACAGCGTCCTGGTCGTTGGGCGAGCGCGGGATCTCGTCGAGGCCGCGCGGCAGGAACGGCACCGCAAACCCGGCGGCTTCGTCGAGGCGTCGGTCCAGCCGCTCGATGCGGTCGTTGGTGATACCGATCCAGACGATGATGCCGACGATCAGCACGACGATCGCGGCGCCGATCGCGGTCGCGAACGCTACTCGGGTTCGAAGCGACGGGGTCCGGCGGAAGAAGCGCGACAGCCAATTCATCATTGCGTCCGGAGGACGAAACCCACTCCACGAACGGTGTGCAACAGCCGAGGCGCGCCGCCCGCTTCCAGCTTGCGGCGCAGATATCCGATGAACACGTCGACCACGTTGGTGTCGGCGGCGAAGTCATAACCCCAGACCAGTTCGAGCAGCTGCGCACGCGACAACACCGCAGTCTTGTGTTCGGCAAGCACTGCCAACAGGTCGAATTCCCGCTTGGTCAGGTCGACGTCGACGCCGTTGACCCGCGCCCTTCGGCCCGGGATGTCCACCTCCAACGGGCCCACTTGGATGGTCTCGGAACTGAACGTCGCCGTCGAGCCGCGCCGGCGCAGCAGCGCTCGCACCCGGGCCACGAGCTCTGCCAACACGAACGGTTTGACAAGATAGTCGTCGGCGCCGGCCTCTAACCCAGCCACGCGGTCGTCCACCGAGCTCCGGGCGGACAGCACGCAAACCGGCACGTCGTTGTCCATCGCACGGAGTGCGGTGACCACGCTGACACCGTCCAGCACCGGCATGTTGATGTCGAGCACGATCGCATCCGGCCTGGTCTCAGTCGCGCTGCGCAACGCCTCGGCGCCGTCGGTGGCCGTCGCGACGTCGAAGCCGGACAGCCTCAGCCCACGCTCCAGTGACGCGAGCACATCGGGGTCGTCATCCACGACGAGCACCCGGGGGGAGCTACCACTGTCCATGCCGACAATTTTGCCTGATGAATCACCGCGCGGAGGGTAGGCGCGTGACGAGCTGGCGATCTCAGCCGCCGCGACCCTCTTGCGGACCGCCTGCGACAGGCCGAGCGGTGAGCTCTCTGCGAAGCCGTGTCATTGCTGCGGTGCTAATATTCGAAAGTTATGCAACCGTTTATGCCGCGCCTGATAGTGGAGCCGGATGACGGCTTGCAGCCGGTCCGTGATTTCATCGAATCTGCACAAAAATCTCTGCTGATCAAGCAATTTACCTTCACCGAGGATAGCTTTATCGATGCCGTCATCGACCGCAAATGTGCGGGCGTTGACGTGCGCGTAATGCTGAATCCGAAAAGGTCAGGTGGCGATCGCGCCAATGATGAGACGTTCGCGAAATTCGAGAACGCGGGTGTGATGGTGCAGTGGTCCAATCCAAAATTCTACGTCACGCACGAAAAATCTATTGTCGTCGACGGCAACGCCGCGCTTGTCGCCACCTTCAATCTGTGCCCCAAGTACTTCTCCCAAACTCGCGACTACGGCATCATCACGCGGCATCCGCACCACGTCGGCCAGATCACCGAGGTGTTCCACGCCGACTGGTCGCACCACGATTGGATCTGCTCGACTTACGAAGGCTTGCTGTGGAGCAATTCTAATTCGCGGTATCACATGGCACAGTTCATCGACGGCGCTGAGCACCAGCTCGATATACAACATCCTAAGTATGTCGATGCGGCCATTCTCGATCGCATCTCCGCTGCCGCGGATCGGGGCGTCAAGGTGCATGTGCTCTGCGGTGGGAAGCACGGCATCAGCGACTGGGACGTCCTCGACACGTTCGCGTCACTGCGGACGTTGCGCCGGTTCGGCGTCAAAGTCCACAAGCAAAAGAACCTGAGGGTGCATGCCAAGCTGCTGATCGCGGACAATCAGCACGCATTGATCGGTTCGATGAACATCGACCGCAGCGCGTTTGATTTGCGGAGGGAATTAGGGATCACGATCACCGACCGCGAGATCGTCAGCCGGCTGAACGGCGTCTTCAATGTGGATTGGGAACTCTCCCATCACTATGACCCGCCAGACCCGCTCGATCCGTCTACGCACGTAGAGGATGACTTTCCGCACGACCACGACCTGATGCATGAGTGAGGTCGACCCACCCCGCGAAAAGGTCTCGCTGTCCGAGCTGGCGTGGACGTTCAACCACATCGCGCTGGCTTCATTCGGCGGCGGGCTTTCCGCCTGGTCGCGGGAAGTGCTGGTGGTCGAGAAGCGGTGGATGGGTGAAGAGGAATTCCTCAGTGCTATGACGATGTGTCGGATATTGCCTGGCGCTAATCAGGTGAATCTGGCCGTGTTCACCGGCACCAAGATGGGCGGAATGTCGGGTGCGATCGCAGCGGTCCTCGGCCTCTGCCTGGCGCCGGTGGCCATCATTCTGATGATGGGATATGTATATTTTCGCTTCAAAGAGGTGCCTGAGGTAAAGAGCGTTCTTCACGGCGCCTCCGCGGCTGCCGTCGCGTTGACGCTCGCAATGGCGATCAAAACCGGACAGAAGTGCTTAAAAGGATTCATCCCTGTCTTATTCTTCGGCGCCAGTTTCGTCTTGAACGGCCTTATCCGCTGGCCGCTTCCGGTGACATTGGCCATTCTGGCCCCGCTCGGCCTGATCTGGGCCTGGCCGCGAGAAAGACCCGCATGACCACATATCTCCAACTCATCGGGCTGTTCGCGACACTGTCATTACTCTCCATCGGCGGCGGAAATGCGGTCCTCCCGGAGATGCATCTGAAATCGGTCAAGGGGGAGCATTGGTTGACCGACACACAATTTGCGGAGATATTCTCAATCTCTCAGGCCGCACCCGGCCCGAGTATTCTCATCGTTGCGCTGGTCGGATACGGGGCGGGGCTGTCCGTTGGTGGTGTTCCGGGAGCGATCCTCGGCGGAATCATCGCTACGGTCGCAATGATCGGCCCCGCCGCGGTACTCGTTTACCTGGTTACGCTGTTCTGGCAGAAAGCCCAGAAATCCCGGCTGCGATATGCCGTCGAAAAGGGCTTCGCCCCGTTGACGGTGGGTTTGGTTCTGGCCACCTCGTTGGTGATGAGCCGGGCGGCCGACCATGATTGGCGCGCCTATCTTCTCACCGGAGTGTGCACGCTGATCTTCGTGTTGACCAAGGTGAATCCGCTGATCGTGGTCTTGGCTGCAGGGGTGATCGGTTACTTCGGCGTGGTGTGACCCGGGAAGCCATTGACCTTGACCATTGTTGAGGTTCTACCGTGGGATCTTTTCGGCGCAAAGCAGGATCAGGCCTGCGCCTGCGCGTCAGCGGTCGAGGGCGTGACCACTTCGGCGCTGACTCACCGGTACACCAGGCCGCTGAGCTGCCAGGTCAACTTCCGCTGGACGGCGGGCACATGCGACACCAGCGTCATGGCGGTATTTCGGGCGGGCCGCAGTGCCGAAGGGAGCGTCGCGAGCCTCGTCAATCCGTCCGTCAACCGCAACACCTGCTGCGCGATCGGGCGGCGCGCCGCGCTGTAGGCGTCCAATAGCTGATCGGGTGCCCCTGCGATGACACGGTCCAGCACGTCGGCGAGCGCGATCGCGTCCTGGATGCCGAGGTTCATCCCCTGCCCGCCCGCGGGACTGTGGACGTGGGCGGCGTCGCCGGCGAGCACGAGCCGGCCGGAGCGGTAGCTGTCGGCAACCCGATGGTGTATCCGGAAGTGGGAGCCCCACAGCACATCTGTGACGGCCAGCCGTCCCGGCCCAAATCCCCGCGCGTCGATGATGCGCTGAACGAACTCACCCGACGGCTCCCGGGGCGGGTCGGCTACCGGTGCGACGATGCGGTAGATGTCACCTGGCAACGGCGCCACGACCAGGAGTCCGGCCCGCGCATAGAACAACAGAATTTCGGCGACCGGAACATCGCCGGTCAGTCGGACATCTGCCAGGACGAAGGACTCCTGGTACGCGTGGCCGCCGAACCCGATCCCCGCAGTGGCGCGCACGGCGCTATGCATCCCATCGGCGCCGACGACGTATCGCGCATCGATCTGGACGCCGTCGTCGAAAGTCGCCACCGCGCGGTGGGCATCCTGACGCACGGCCGTCAGCCGCTTCGGGCGGACAACCTCGCCACCCAACTCCTCGAGCCTGTTCAGTAGCAACTGCTCTGTGTCAGCCTGCGAAATCATCAAGGTGTACGGATAGTCGGTCGGCAGGACGCTGAAATCCAGCGGCATCAGAACGTGGTCGCGGTCCCGGATGCTGAAGTTCCTCGCTGGAATGCCGTGCTTGACCAGTTTCTCGCTGACGTCGATTGTTTCCAGCACTTCCAGCGTCCGCGCGGCGACGGCCGCTGCGCGCGACGTGTTGGCCCCTTCGGGCAAGGCGTCTACCAGCATGGCTTCCACCCCTCTTGCGGCCAGTGCGGCCGTCAGGCTGAGGCCGGTCGGGCCGGCGCCGACGACCAGAACTTCTGTCGAATTCATCGTGAACCCTCCTTGTCAACGCTTGTTGACATCAGAATGCTCCTTGCCGCGGCGAATGTCAACACGTGTTGGCCTACAATCGTTGACATGAGGAGCTCCGAGCGGACCAAGACGGCGATCCTGACCGCCGCGCGCGAAAGATTTGCGGCGGTGGGTTTCGAAGGCGCGACGATTCGGGCGATCGCGGCCGACGCCGGGATCGACCCAGCCATGGTGATGCGCTACTTCGGCAGTAAGGACCGGTTGTTCGCCGCTGCGGCCGAGTTCGACCTTCGGTTTCCTGACTTATCGGATGTTGACCGCGACCAGCTCGGCGAGTCGCTGGTGCGGCATTTCCTTGCCCGCTGGGAGGGCGACGAGGCGCTGATCCTGCTGCTTAAATCCAGCACGACCAACGTCGACGCGGTGCAGCGGATGCGTCAGATCTTCGTCACGCAACTCGAACCGACTGTGGCGCGGCTGGCCGCGGGAGACGCCGCCAAACGAGCCGGTTTTATCGCAACGCAGATCCTGGGCCTGGCCTTGGCCCGCTACGTGCTGGAGCTGTCGCCGATCGCCGCGATGACGCACGACGAGATCGTTGGCTGGATCGGCCCCACCGTACAGCGGTACCTCGACGCCGCTCCGCCTGCGACTACGGCCCCGCCTGCCGAGGAGGTGCCGCCTGGGATCGGCCGAGTTTCGGTGCGTGAGGATGCGGGGAATGATGACGGGTGACGCACAGCGGGAACCGATACAGTCAGTCCACGCGTGCGGTGCGCAGATAAGCACCCATGACGGCGCGTTCGAACGCCGTGCCCTGGGGCAAGGAGCAGACGAGGAGCAATTGTCATGACGTACTCGAGTGGCCAGGGCGGTTACGGCGGCCCTCCGCAAGGACCCGGCCCCCAGGGGTACGGCCCCCAGGGATACGGCGCCGCGCCGGGACCTGCCCCAGGTAAGGGATTGCCGTTCTACCTCAACCTTGGTGTCCTCGCGCTGGGCATCCTCAGCTTCTTCCTGGGATTCGCTACGTACGCGAAGCTGGGAACCAACTTAATCGCGGGAGTAGCACTCCGCGATCCCAATTTCTTCCAGTCGGACACTGGCGTTGTGAGCCTGTCGTTGTTGCTGAGTGCTGCGATCATCGCGGGACTGGGCCTGTTGCCGAAGGCTTCAACGATGGAGTGTGTTGTCGCGGGACTGTCGGTAACCGGATTTGTCTCTCTACTGTTCTTGGTGACCAACTTCCCTTCGGGCGTGAGCGCGGGGGCGGGCCTGATCCTGGTAATGATCACGTCGTTCCTGCAATCGGCGCTCGCGATCGCCGTTTTGCTGTTCTCCGCAGACATCATCAAACCGCCGGCGCCCCAGCAGCCGCAGTACGGCTACTACGGCCCGGGTGGCGGATACGGCCAGCAACCCCCGCAGCAGCCGTCGCCGCAGAGTCAGCCGCAGCAGCCGTACCACAGCGGCGGCCCGGGTTCGGGGTCTTATCAGCAAGGACCACCGTCGCAGCCGCCGCAGCAGCGCAACCAGTGGTGACTCAGCTCAGCCCGATCCGCCGATAGCGGGCCAACCGGTCGGCGTAGCGCTGCTCCGCTGGCATCCCCCTGAGCGCGGACAATTCGCCGGCGATCGCCTTCGAGAGGCGTTTGGTGAAGTCGATCGGTTCATCGGCGGCGTCCGGGTGCTCGGGCACAATAGCGTCGACGATCCCGGCCGTCAGCAGGTCGGCGGACCGGATCCCTTGCGCTGCAGCCAGTTCCGCCGCATGCGTGGTGTCTCGGTAAACGATCGCACTGGCACCTTCCGGCGGCAGCGGCGCGAGCCAGCCGTGCAATGCGGCCAGGACCCGGTCGGCGGGCACCATCGCCAGCGCCGGACCGCCGCTGCCCTGCCCGAGCAGCACCGACACTGTCGGCGTCTGCAGCGTCACCAGCTCGGCGAGACAGCTGGCGATCTCACCCGCGAGGCCCTCCTGCTCGGCCTCCGCCGACAATGCCGGACCGGCCGTGTCGATCACGAGCACCAGCGGCAACCGCAGCCCCTCCGCTAACGCCATGCCGCGTCGCGCCTCGCGGAGCGCCTCTGGTCCGACCGTACTTGCAGTACGCTTCTGGCCGAGCACCACCGCGGGCTGGCCACGGAACCTGACCAGCGCCAGCAGCATCGCGTGCCCTTGTCCGCTACCCGAAAGCACCACCTTCTCGGTGGCGCCGTGCCGAAGCAGGCGGCCGACGCCGGGTCGGTCGGTGCGCCGCGACGCAACCACCGACTCCCACGCCGGCACATCGGGCAGCGGCTCCGGCGGTGGCGGTGTGGGTGCAGATGCCGGTGTGTCGACGATCACCTTCAACGCCCGCTCCAGCGTGCGGCGCAGCCATTTCAGCGGCACCACGCCGTCGATCACCCCGTGGCGCTGGAGGTTCTCCGCGGTCTGAATGTCCGACGGGAACGGCTCGCCGTAGAGGTGTTCGTACACCCGCGGCCCCAAGAAACCAATCAGCGCGCCCGGCTCGGCGATCGTCACGTGGCCGAGAGATCCCCATGACGCGAACACTCCGCCGGTGGTCGGGTGCCGCAGGTACACCAGATACGGCAGGTGCGCTTTCTTGTGCTGTTCGACGGCCGCGGCGATTTTGACCATCTGCAGAAACGCGACCGTGCCCTCCTGCATCCGGGTTCCGCCGGAGCTTGGAGACGCCAACAGCGGCAGTCGATCGCGGGTGGCGCGTTCCACCGCCGCGGTGATCCGTTCCGCCGCCGCCACGCCGATCGAGCCGGCGAGGAAGTCGAAATCACTCGCGACCACCGCGGCGCGACGCCCGTTCACGCGGCCCTCACCGGTTACCACCGATTCATCGCCGCCGGTGTCCCAGCTGACGAACGAGCCGGCGTCGAGCACGGCTTCACGCACGGCAGTTGCGGGGATGCGGCTCACCGAAATGAGGTTAGCCAGTGACCCTCGATAAAGTGGCGTCATGATCGGTGTCACCCGAGTCGACAACGTAACGACCATCGAGCTGCAGCGGCCCGAACGTCGCAACGCACTGAATTCCGAGCTCGCCAAGGGTTTGCGCAAGGCGATCGACCAGGCGGTGGCCGACGACGTCCGCGCCATCGTGCTGACCGGACAGGGCAGCGTGTTCTGCGCCGGCGCGGACCTCACCGGCGACGCCTTTGCCGACGACTACCCGGATCGGCTGATCGCACTGAACAAGGCCATCGACGAAGCACCGACCCCGGTGATCGGCGCTATCAACGGACCGGCGATCGGCGCCGGCTTGCAACTGGCGATGGTCTGCGACCTGCGGGTGGTGTCACAAGACGCATTCTTTCAATTTCCTTCATCGAAATACGGCCTCGCCCTTGATAATTGGAGTATTCGACGGTTGACGTCGCTAGTTGGCTACGGGCGTGCCCGCTCGATGCTGCTGACCGCCGAGAAGCTTACGGCCGACGCCGCGCTGCAGACTGGGATGGCCAACCGGATCGGCTCCGTTGCCGACGCGCAGAAATGGGCTGACGAGATCGCCGCGTTGGCGCCGTTGGCGCTACGGCACGCGAAACGCGTCTTGAATGACGACGGAGCTTACGAAGAACAGCTGCCAACCCACAAAGACCTGTTCGACAAGGCGTGGGGCAGCGAGGACGTGATCGAGGCACAGGTAGCGCGGATGCAAAAACGTCCACCCGACTTCAAGGGCGCCTGAGTCACCATGCTGCGGGGCGCGCTGCGGCTGGGCATCGGCACGGCCACGCTGGTGGGGGGCGGGTGGATCCTGCGCGCGCTACGCGGCGCGCCCGCGGCGCTGGGTGCCAGCCCGCTGGCCATCCGCGAGGTGGCCGATGGGTCGCCGAACTACCGGGACGGCGCGTTCGTCAACGTCGACCCCGCCGCGATGATCGAAGTCAATCGCGAGGAGCAGCGGATCCTGCTGCGCGAGATGTTTCACGGCCGCGCTGGCCGGCCAGCTCGCGAGATCCCGGTGGTGGCGCCGTCCGGTCTCGGCTCGCCGCCGGCGCCTCTGGCCGTCACCTGGTTCGGGCATTCGATTGCCCTGGTCGAATGCGACGGCTATCGCGTGCTGACCGACCCCGTCTGGAGTGACCGGTGCTCGCCGTCGCACACCGTGGGCCCGGAGCGGATGCATCGTCCGCCGATCCCGTTGGAGTCTTTGCCGGCCGTGGACGCCGTGGTGATCAGCCACGACCATTACGACCATCTTGACCTCGACACGGTGCTTGCGCTCGCCCGCAGTCAGCGGGCGCCGTTCGTCGTCCCGCTCGGTGTCGGGGCGCATCTGCGCGCCTGGGGTATCGCAAACCAGCGAATCGTCGAATTGGATTGGGGTCAAAGCGCTTCCGTCGACGAACTGACGCTTGCGTGTACGCCCGCACGGCACTTCTCCGGGCGGTTCATCAGTCGCAACACCACGCTCTGGGCGTCGTGGGTGATCGCCGGCCCGCGCCATCGCGTCTACTTCGGCGGTGACACCGGCTACACCAAGAGTTTCGCCGACATCGGTTCCGACCACGGCCCGTTCGATCTCACGCTGATGCCGGTCGGCGCCTACAACAAGCTCTGGCCTGATATTCACATGAATCCGGAGAACGCCGTCCGTGCGCACCTCGACGTCAGCGGCCCCGGCAAAGGTCTTCTGGTGCCGATCCACTGGTGCACGTTCCGGCTCGCTCCCCATCCGTGGGCAGAGCCCGTCGAACGGCTTCTGGAGGCGGCCGGGCAAGCAGGCGTCGACGTTGCGGTGCCCCAGCCCGGGTTCCGCCTCGATCCTTCGTCATCGCCGGCGTTAGATGCGTGGTGGCGACCGTAACAGCTCCGACTTCTGCACCAGGGTTGTGTTCCGGTCAAAACCACAGCGCAGGTGCAAAACTCGCAGGCAGTATTTCGACGACGACGAGCCGCTAACCTGGCTACGCTGCTAGCCATGACGGGCTCCGCGGCTCGCGTGCCTAATGTCGCCGGCTCCGCGGCTCCGGTGTTGGCCGCCGGGCTCTCCGACGCCGAAGTCGCACAACGGGT
Source organism: uncultured Actinomycetota bacterium (assembly GCA_963801365.1). Taxonomy (GTDB): domain Bacteria; phylum Actinomycetota; class Actinomycetes; order Mycobacteriales; family Mycobacteriaceae; genus Mycobacterium. The sequence continues at coordinate 929,431 of CAWDEZ010000006.1, forward strand.
AGCTGAGGGCAAGACCAACGATGTGCCAACCCGGGCGGCGCGGACGGTCTCCCAGATCGTGCGCGCCAACGTGTTCACCCGGATCAACGCGATCTTGAGCGTGCTGTTTCTGATCGTGCTGGTCACCGGCTCGCTGATCAACGGGCTGTTCGGCCTGTTGATCATCGCTAACAGCGGAATCGGCATCATTCAAGAGCTTCGTGCCAAGCACACGTTGGACAAGCTCGCAATCGTCGGGCAGGCCAAGCCGTTGGTGCGTCGACAAGGCGGCACCAAGGAACTGCTACCCGGCCAGGTGGTGCTGGACGACATCATCGAGTTGGGACCGGGCGACCAGATCGTGGTCGACGGCGCCTTGGTCGAGGAAGCCAACCTCGGGGTGGACGAGTCGTTGTTGACCGGCGAGGCCGACCCGATCGACAAGGACGCCGGCGATCAGATCATGTCCGGCAGCTTCGTCGTCGCCGGCAGCGGCGCATACCGCGCGACCCGGGTCGGCCGCGAGGCATACGCCGCCAAATTGGCCGAGGAGGCAACCAAGTTCACGCTGGTGAAATCCGAACTGCGCAACGGCATCAACGCGATCCTGCGGTTCGTCACATATCTGTTGATCCCGGCAGGGCTACTGATCATCTACACGCAGCTGTTCACCACTGACGCGGGGTGGCGGGAATCGGTGCTGCGGATGGTGGGGGCGCTCGTGCCGATGGTGCCCGAGGGGCTGATCCTGCTCACGTCGATCGCTTTCGCGGTCGGCGTGGTCCGACTGGGCCGACGGCAGTGCCTGGTTCAGGAACTGCCCGCGATCGAGGGTCTGGCACGTGTCGACGTGGTGTGCGCCGACAAGACCGGAACGCTGACCGAGAACGGGATGCGAGTCGCCGACACCAAGCCGCTGAGCGATGTCCCCGGGGGTCGAGCGATGGGGGCACCTCCCGCCCGCAGGGCAGGGGGACTCGGGGGGATGGAAGGGGACGTGGGCAACGTGCTGGCGTCGCTGGCTGCCGACGACAGCCGGCCGAACGCCAGCATGCAAGCGATCGCCGAGACCTACGACGAACCGCCGGGCTGGACGGCGACCGCAATCGCACCGTTCAAGTCCGCCACGAAGTGGAGCGGGATCTCCTACGGCGACCACGGCAACTGGGTGATCGGTGCACCCGACGTCTTGCTGGAACCGTCGTCGCCCGTTGCTAAGCAAGCCGAAGAGATTGGCGCGCTGGGCCTTCGGGTGCTGTTGCTGGCCCAAAGCGACCTACCCGTCGACCACCCGACAGCGCCGGGTCGGGTTACTCCCGCGGCGCTGGTGATCCTCGAACAGCGCATCCGGCCCGATGCGCACGACACCTTGGATTATTTTGCGTCACAACGCGTCAGGGTCAAAGTGATCTCCGGTGACAACGCGGTGTCGGTGGGCGCGGTGGCCTCGTCGCTGGGACTCGAAGGGGAGACGTTCGACGCCCGCGGCCTGCCCGACGGCCTCGATGAACTCGCCGACACCATGGACCGGTATGCCACGTTCGGTAGAGTCCGGCCGGACCAGAAGCGGGCGATGGTGCACGCGTTGCAATCTCGCGACCACGCCGTGGCGATGACAGGTGACGGCGTCAACGACGTGCTCGCGCTGAAGGACGCCGACATCGGAGTCGCAATGGGCGCCGGTAGCTCGGCATCGCGGGCGGTCGCCGACATCGTGTTGCTGGACAACAAGTTTGCGACGTTGCCGTTCGTGGTGGCCGAAGGCCGCCGGGTGATCGGCAACATCGAACGGGTGTCGAACCTGTTCCTGACCAAGACGGTGTATTCAGTGCTGCTGGCGCTGCTGGTAGGCATCGCCGGTGTCGCGTCGAAGGTATTTCACACCGACCCGCTGCTGTTCCCGTTCCAGCCCATCCACGCCACGATCGCCGCGTGGTTCACGATCGGCATCCCGGCGTTCATCCTGTCGTTGGCTCCCAACAACGAGCGGGCGAAGCCGAACTTTGTGCGTCGGGTCATGTCCGCGGCGCTCCCGTCGGGTCTGATCGTCGGCGTCGCGACGTTCGGGTGTTATCTGCTGGCGTACCAGGGCCGCGACGCCAGCACAGTCCAGCAGACCCAGGCTTCGACGGCGGCGCTGATCACGCTGCTGATGGGCGCCGGGTGGGTGCTGGCGGTGGTGGCGCGTCCCTACACCTGGTGGCGGGCGTTGCTTGTGGCCGCGGCAGGGTTGGCGTACGTGGTGATCTTCTCGATTCCGTTCGCCCGGAAGGCTTTCATGCTCGACCCGTCGAATCTGGCGACAATCGGGATGGCGCTGGCGATCGGGCTGGCGGCCGCAGGGGCGGTCGAGGTGGTGTGGTGGGTGCAAGGCATGGTCATCGACGACCGGCGCCGGTTGTGGAGATCAGCCGCGCTCGACAAGAATGACAGCCGGTAAGCAACGAGAAAGGGTTGGTCCGATGGGTTTCCTGGACAAGGTGAAAGAGCTGCTCGGCAGGAACGCCGACAAGGTGGGCACCGGGATCGACAAAGCGGGCGATGTTGTCGACTCCAAGACGCAAAGCAAGTACAAGGACCAGGTCGACAAGGTGCAGGAGGCCGCCAAGAAGGCCGTCGATAAGGGCAATCCGCAGACATAGCGGATGGCCAAGGTTCTGTCTCCGTCGACGTCCCATTGCCGCCGGAGCAGGAGTGGGAGTACGCCTCAAACCTGTCGCGTCACCGGGTCCGGCGTACCAAGCTGCCCGACGGGGCATGGCGAATCGGGTGAGGTGGAGTTTTCGCGCCGTAACTCTCCGTTGACTCTGCGTCCAGGGTGCAGAAGTTCGAGAAAGTAACGCCTTATGCGCAGAGTCAACGCAAGGATGAGCCGATGTACGAGTACGGCATTGATTTCGCACGAGTCGACGCGATCGACATCCACACCCACGTCGAAATCGACAGCAACGGCCACCAGGCCACCGACGCCGAGCTGACCGCGGCCACTCGGCAGTACTTCAATCTCGGCGCGGAGGCCGGCGCCACCGTCGACGCGCTGGCCGAGCACTATCGGCAGCGCAACATCGCGGCGGTGGTGTTTACGATCGACGCTGAATCGGCCACCGGTCACGCGCCCAACTCCGTCGAAGACCTGGTCGCCGGTGCGACGCGCAACAACGACATCCTGATTCCGTTCGGCACCGTCGACCCGTGGAAAGGCCAGCGGGCAGTGCGCCGAGTCCGCGGTCTGGTCAACGAACACGGAGTCAAGGGCTTCAAGTTCCACCCGAGCGTGCAGGCGTTCGACCCGAATGATCGGCGCTTCTATCCGATCTACGAAGCGATCATCGAGGCCGGCGTGCCTGCGCTGTTCCATACGGGGCAAACGGGCCTTGGTGCAGGCCTACCCGGGGGCTACGGAATCAAGCTGCGCCATTCCGATCCGATCCTGCTCGACGACGTGGCCGCCGACCTACCCGACTTGACGATCGTGATGGCTCATCCCGCGGTGCCATGGGTCGACTCGCAGATCGCGATCGCTGGCCACAAGGCGAACGTGTACATCGATCTGTCCGGCTGGTCGCCGAAGTACTTCCCGCCGCAGTTGGTGCGGGCCGCTAGCCGCCAGCTGAAAACCAAGGTCCTGTTTGGCACCGACTTCCCGTTCATTCAAGCGGATCGCTGGCGCCGCGACTTCGAGACGCTCGACATCGATCCCGACGTGCTTCCGCTGATCTTCAAGGAGAACGCGATGCGCGTGCTGGGCCTCACCTAGTTCCCGCGAGCCATCGCACCGTCTTCGGCTAGGACACCCGCGTCGAGTGGGACGTCAACGAATTCCGTTATTTCACAGCGATTTTCGACGGTGCAGGAGCCCGGCGTGATGGAAGGTAAAGCGGCCGTTGCCCGACGGCATCGCGTCGTGGTGGATCACGTTCGTCGCTGCCGGCGACGCCGACAAGACACTGCAGGGTGATCATCGGCCATGGCGGCAACGTATTGCGAGCAGCCGAGCACACGCCGTACGGCTGGCTAGCCTCGGCCGCCGATCTCACCGGCGCGGTGTTCAACCTGCCTTCGCTGGAGTGACAGGTCCGGCTCTTCGCTCGAGCGCTCGTCGCGAACCCCCGGGGTCCGCGGGACGCGCTGGCCTTTGCGCAGCGTGTCCAGCAACTCCCGGTACGGCCCGACCAGGTATGCGGTGTCGCCGGCGGCCAATCGCACATCGTGGTTCGGGTGCAGCTTGACCGGCGCATCGTCTCCGGTGATTACGAATACCCTTGCCTGAGTTGGCATCTCAAAGATCCTCATGCCGTCCAGTTCGCTGTCCGGCTCGACTCTCACAGCGCCGACCATGAACGAGCGCTGACCCACCGAGAATGTGCTGAGCACCTGCAGCCCCAACGCGGCGCCGATGAACCACGGGGTGGCCAGCTCCACCGTGGAACGGACGTAGGCGAAATCGAACCGCTGCGCGACAGCCGCGCCCAGCTCCTGGTCGTACACCCGCAGCACGATAGGCAGGTCGCGGCGCCGTGCCTCTGGCATCAACCGCGGTTCCAGGATCTCGCGCAGCACAATCCCGGTTTCGATGTTCACCATGTCATCCTGCGTCAGTACTGCAATCGCGCGGGCGACGTCCACGCGCGCCGCTTCCAGCGTCTGACGCAATGTGGCGTCGCCAAAGATCACCGGCACGTCAAGGTCGTCCGCGGTGGACAAGAAGCGGTTGTTCTCGTCACGTTCAATGATAGCGACGTCGTATCCGGCGGCGTAGAGGTCGCTGACCACACGGATGCCGAACGAACCGAGACCGACGACGACGATGTGATTGCGCATATGGCGCGCCTTGAGGCTCCCCTCGGCTTGACCGAACCGACGCGACAGCAGCAAGTCGGCGATGAACGCCACCAGGATCGCAACGGTGAAGACGCCGGCGAACATCATCACGACGCCCCACATCCTCAACCAGGCTGGCTGGTCGACGAAGGTGAAGTCGCCATAGCCGACCGTCGCGATGGTCTCGGTAGAGAAGTACAGCGCGTCCATCCACGTCATTCCGGGGTACACATAGGCGAACCGCAGCATCACCGTGGAGGTGAGCAGCAACGCCAGCGTGACTGCCGCCGCCCGGTAGAACGTCGGGTTCATGTCATCGCGGATCGTGCGAAGAGTGTCGAGCACGCGACGCAGCAGGGACCGGTGAATTCTCGTCCCGCCGGGCTGCTCGTGACCCTTGACGCCACGCGCGGCGAGGTCGTCGGCGGTGCCGATCATCGCCGTCCAGTCGCCCGCGCGCACAAGCTCATCGCGGCTCGGGCATGCCAGCACGTGACCCGGCGACGGCCAGTTCTCGCCCTGAATCACTGCGACGGGCGCCAGGTCGCCGTAGATCTCTCGCAGGGATGCGTCGCGGGGAACCTCGTCGTCGGACACGACGAACGAGATACCGGCGGCATCGAACGTGTGGACGGGGCGCCCTAGGCAGGTGTCCACCACCGACGGCGCGGCCAGATCTGCGACGTCGAGGATGGCGCCGGGGCCGTTGCCCGCCGCGACAGCCTCGCGGAGCACGCTGTTGGCCAGCCGGGCGACGACCCGGACGTTCGGATTGGCTTTGCGCGCCAACAGGGCGATTTCAAGGTTGGTCGCGTCGTCTTCGGCCACGCAGATGACTGCTGCGGCGTGTGCCACGCCGGCCTCGGCCAACTCCGCAGCCGAGGCCAGCATCACGACGGCCGTCCCGGCGCTGTTGAACTCCTCGACGATACGCATCGCCAACGCGTCGTCGCCGTAGACGATGGTATGGGCCCGCATTCTCGTTGAGGCTACTCCGCGGCCAACGCGAAATCGGCGTAGTCGAATCCCGGCACCACCACGCAGCTGACCAGGCTGGGCTGATCGTCGCGGGGCCGTGCGCGCTGCCAATGTCCCGGCGGCACCAGTATCTGCGGCTGCTCTCCGGCATGGAAGTCGGTGCCGAGCAGACGAGTTGTGGCCGTTGCTTGTTCAGGGCCAACCTCGAGCAGCAGCGGGCTGCCGCGATGAAACAGCCACAGCTCGGCGCTACGTACTGTGTGCCATGCCGACTGCTGCCCAGGCATCAACAAGAACAGGATCGCCGTGCCGGCGCTGCGCGGGCCCGCGTAGTCGGGCGGAAGCGCTGACTCCGCGACCGTCAGTTCGCTGCGCCAGGTCTCGACGAACCACCCGCCCTCAGGGTGTGGTGACATGTCGAGCCGCTGAGCCCATTCCGGAATCTCGGTCATCAACGCAGCCTTTCGTCGCGTTCGTGTGCTCAGGCGGAATCCTACGGATCGGTATGCCGTGGGCTGGCCCTCCGGCACGCTAGGGTGCGAACATGTTGCGGCTGCGACCCGGTTGGCTGGTGGTCCTGTTCGCGGCGATGATAGCGGTCAGCGGCTGGTTGCCGTGGCGGACGACGAGCGCGCACGGCGGCGGGCATGCCAGTGCGATCGGGGGCGCGGTGGGATATTTCGCGGCGCCGTCGAAGTTCGACGCCGGACAGTTGATCGTGCTTCTTGCGTCGACGCTCATCGTGGCCGGGGCGATGACGGCGCGGGGGCTCTCGGTGCGGATGTCTGCCGTTGCCGCGCTGGTGATTTCGCTGTGTATCGGCGGGCTGACGGTCGTGTACTACCAGCAGAAGGTGCATCCGCCCGTGGATGCATCGTACGGGTTCTACATCGGTGCGGTTGCGACGGGCGCCGCGGCGATCTGCGCCGGATGGGCGCTGTTCTCGGCGTTCTCGGCGCGGACGACACAATGAAACGATTCGTCGAACCGGTGACTCTGACGGGTTCGCGCTGGGTGAGGCTCGACACGCTGAGCGTTGCTCACATCGACGAAATCGCTTCTGCGGCAAGTGACGGCGACCCAGGCAAGCTGTGGTTCACGATGGCACCCTCGCCCAAGACAACGGGCGATTGGGTAGGCCGGATGTTGGCGCTGCAGGCCGTAGGCGGGCTGACATTCGTGGTGCGCAGGCTCGACGGCACCCTGATCGGATCATCGAGTTATCTCAACGTCGACGGGCCGAATCGCCGGCTGGAGATCGGTGCGACCTGGTACGGGGCTTCGGTGCGCCGCACGGGCGTGAACTCCGAGACGAAGCTGTTGATGCTCGGGCATGCGTTCGACACGCTCGGATGCGTGGCCGTGGAATTTCGCACTCACTTTTTCAACTTCACCAGCCGAACCGCCATCGAAAGGCTCGGCGCCAAGCTTGACGGCGTGCTGCGCAGCCACCAGCTGCTGCCTGCCGGATCCCGCCGCGACACAGTCGTGTACTCCATCCTGGACGTCGAATGGCCCTCCGTGCGAAACCATCTCACGTTCCGGCTTGCGTGAAACCGCGAAATCGAATTCCAGGCCGTGATTTGGGGCAATTCGCAGCGCTGTCTTCGCTTTCGCTGAGAGGGGATCCCGCGACGATACTGGGGGAGTGAGGGCCATCGGCGGCGACCGGCGGGTGCTGCTGGTCGCGATTCTCGCGTCCTTTGTCGCGTTCCTCGACGGCTCGGTGGTCAACCTTGCGCTGCCGGCGATGGCCCGCAGCCTGCACGGTGGCCTCGCGCTGCAGCAGTGGATCGTCGATTCCTACCTGTTGACGCTCGGCGCGCTGATCCTGCCGGCCGGTTCGATCTCCGACCTGTTCGGCCGCATGCCGGTCCTGCGCTGGGGGCTTATCGCTTTCGGATTTGGTTCGGTGCTTGCCGCGGCGGCGCCGTCCGGGCTCGTGCTGATCTGCGCCCGCCTGATCCAGGGCGCCGGCGCCGCGTTCCTGGTGCCCAGTTCGCTGGCACTGATCAACTCCACCTTCACCGATAACGAGCAACCAAAAGCGATCGGGATCTGGACCGCTTGGACCGGAACGGCATTCGTGTTGGGTCCGCTGCTCGGCGGACTGGCCGTGGATCTGTTGAACTGGCGATGGATCTTCATCCTGTCTGTCGTGCCGGTGGTGGCGACGTTCGCGCTGTCCATGGACATGCAGACTGCACACGAGCCCAGAGCCGGTGGTGCACGGATCGATGTTTCCGGCGCGGTGCTTGCCGCAGCCGGCCTGGCCGGCACGGCGTTCGCGTTGATCGAAATGCAGCGGCTCGGGCTTTCGCACCCGGCCGTGTCGGGTGCGCTCGCGATCGGTATGGCGAGCCTGACCGCGTTCGTGTGGTGGCAATTTCACACTCGGCTGCCGATGCTGCCGATGCAGCTGTTCGGCATCCGCAATTTTGGCGTCGGAAATCTGGCCACGGCGTTCGTCTATGGGGGTGTGTCGATCGGAATACTGATCGTTTCGCTGGTCCTTCAAGAGGTCGCCGGGTTCACCGCAACGGAGGCCGGCATCGCGACGCTGCCGCTGCCGATCCTTTCGTTTCTGCTTGCCGCGCGGGTCGGCGTACTCGCGGCCAGGTTCGGTCCGCGGTTGTTCATGGCCGCCGGTCCGCTGATCGCCGCGGCCGGATTCATGCTGATGCGACCGCGGGAGGGCGATTTCGACTTCTGGTGGCAAATCCTGCCCGGGCTGGTGCTTTTCGGGTTCGGGATGACGATCACCGCGACACCGCTGACCTCGGCAATCCTGGGCGCGGTCGAGCCGTCGCAAAGCGGCATCGGGTCGGCGATCAACAACGCGGTATCGCGCATCGCCGGACTGATCGCCGTGGCGCTGGCTGGCGTGATCGCCGGCGGCACGCTCGACTTCGGCAGCTTCCGCCGGGGCGCTCTCGCCACCGCAGCGCTGTTCTCGCTCGGCGGCGTGGTGGCCGCAATCGGCATCCGTAATCCTGTTCAGCCGGCGGAACCTGTTGTGGCCGAGGCGATGGCGCAGTGCCGCGACCGTGCCGCCGCCCCACCGGGCGGTTAGGCCGCGACGGGATAGAGCCGGTGCGTGTCGCGGAAGCCCTTGAGTTTCGACGTCGTGCGGCGCCCCCACCTCAACGTCGGCAACGGCGTCACGCACCGGCTCGCTGATCAAGATCTGGCCGCCAGCTGCCTCGGCCGCGACCCGAGCGGCCATCGCGACGTTGCGCCCGAATAGATCGTCTCCGCGCCGCACCGACTTGCCCATGTGGATCCCGATGCGTACCCGGATCGGGTTGGCGGATGGCCGTTTTGGCTGGCTGCTCAATGCGTGCTGGATGGCGATGCTGCAGTCGACCGCATCCTCGGCGTGTGCGAAGGCAATCATGAAGCCGTCGCCCTGGCTCTTGACGACGTGACCGGAATGGCCGTCGACGCACCTGCGAATGAGTTTGTCATGCCGTTCCAGAAGCCGCACGAAGGCTTTGTCGCCCATGCGTTCGTTCAGCACGGTCGAGTCCTCGATGTCGGAGAACACGATCACGACGTCGCCGTCCGGTGTCAGCCGCGCTAGGTCAGGACGCTCGACCTGGGCCCAGTCGGCGAGTTCCTCGATCGAGCTGCACATCGCCGCGCCGAAACCCTCTTTGCGAATCAGATTCGCCGTATGCCACACGGTTTTGACCGCCTCGCGGCCGCCGGTGATCAATTGTTGCCGAGTGTCGACACGGGCTCTCAGCCGTTGGGCCTCGCGCCGGGTCCGCCGCAGCAGAACCCACAGCACGATCAACCCCACTGCTTCGCCGGCGGCGGCCGCGGCGAGCACCCAGACAACGAGATCGCTCATGGCTATCCGCCGAACAGCAGGTACAGACCGGTGAACGTGTAGCCCACCATGACAAGCATCATCGCCAATTGTCCGGTCAACTGGTGACCCTGCGGCAAAAGCCGCAACGCCTTGTCGTGCGCCGCGATCACCGCGGTGATGTGCCCGGTCACCACACAGGCCACCTTGATGGTCGCCAGGACCGAGGGATGCGCTGACAGGATGTAGGACACCTCGGCGTGACTCAGCCCGAAGACGTTCCAACCCCGGCCCAGCGGATCACCAAGCCGCACGAACGTCTCCTGTCCCCGCTCAACCAGGTACGACAGGTAGTGAGCGAAGATGTACCCGACGACGATCGGGATCAGCGAATGAGCCATCTGGCCCGGCAGCGCCAGCCGCTGGCGGCGGTCGATTCCGCCGGTCGCACAAGCCGCCAGCGAAAACGTCACTGCGACAACCGATGCGAAAATCAGGAGGCCACCCGTCCGCGTCAGGACCGCGGCGACGCTCGAACCACCGGACAGATCATCGACGAAACTGCGCCAACCCCGGTGTAGCCGAGAAGCTGTCGAACGCCGTCGATCCGAGCAGCACCGCCAGCACGACGACGATCCCCGGGCGGACCGGCAGCGACGGCAGGTTGTCGAAAGGATTGCCGACGACGATGCGGTTACTGTCGCGATTCCGGCGCAACGGCGACAACCGCGACACGACGGCGCTGTACACCTCGAACGGGTCGGCCCGGGCGAACCATCGGTCTCCCCACACGGCTGCGCCGAGCGCCATCGCGATGGCGTATGCCAGCAGCCACAGTTTGATCGCCCTCAGCGAGGCCGGGTTCGGGCTGGCCAGTTCCAGCCACACGAACGCGAACAGTCCGAATGCCGCAGGGAAGTAACCCAACCGATCGGGATACTGCCAGCGGTGAAAGTGTAAGCGCCCCAGCGTGATCCGATACAGGGTGCGCATCGGCGAAACGACACGCCAGACGGGGCCCATGGCAACCGATACCGCCACCAGCCCAACCCACAGCAGCACGTAGAACACGCCCGGAATGGCGTTCTTACTGTCCTGCGGTCCGAGAAGCGCGGCGATCACCACGCACACCCAGAACGCCAGCGCCGCCAGCGCCACCACCCAGCGGGTGACCGACGCATCGACGACCCGGGTAACCCACTCCGGTAGTGGGACACCGGGCTTGGCGGGGTCGAATCGCGGCTTGCGCCATGCCAGCGCCACCACCGCGAACGTGAACGTGAGCGCCCACGCGGCGCCGACGAGAGCGTAGCCGAGCGGGACCGGCAGATCGGTGGAGCCACCCAGGCCGTGCGCCAGCACGGTCTGTGGGTCTGGCGTCACTGTTGAACTTGGATGGTGGCCACCGTGCGGTCCAGCTTGTGCAGTTCCACCTCAACCTGACCGGGGACCTCGACGGTGAACTGGAACGTCTGGTTCGGTTTGGGCTCGACCGGGAACGTGTGGTCGGGAACGGAATGGACGTGTAGCTCGTCGGCCGCGTCGCTGTTCACCCGAAGTTGGATAGGCTGCCCGACCTTTGCGTTGAATTCACCGTTGCTCGGAGTCACGTTGCCGCCGCTGATACTGATGTCGACGACGAGGCCGGCTGGCCCCTGTCGTGCTGACTGTTGTTCAGATGGGGATGAGCTCGGTGCGCTGCTCTTCGACCCGCCACACCCGGCGACGAACGCCAGGATCACCATCAGCACCGCCAGTGCACGGGTGGTCATCTCAGCTGTCGTTTCTTTCGATGTTGTCTGTGTGGTCGGGAGTTCGCCTGTCGCGCAGCGCGACCCAGATCACCACCCCGACGACAGCGATGGCCGGGATGAACGCGGGGATGGCGAGCAGCAAGGCGTGGTGGGCAAGGATGTCGACATGCCGCTGCATCGTTACGCCTGAACCGTGGGGCGGTCTTCCACTTCGGCTGGGGTCGCAGTCTCGCTGTTGTTGATTCGGCCCGCCCCCCAGGTGAGCCCGCCGATCAGGATCAGTGTGAAGCCCAACACCAACAGGCAACCTATAAGCCACAACGACTGGGGGGTATTCGGGGTGCGTTCTCGCTGCAGGATGGTGATCTCCGGTTGGAAGTGGCGCGCGCCGAAGATTTCCTTCGAGTTGATCCGATCGACGGCGATGCCTTCGGCCGGCTTGTTGATCCCGGGGTCGGCAGCAAGGAAAATCGGCACGCCGGCCATCGTCTTGCCGTCCTGGACGCGGAGCAACGTCTTCCAGGATCCCCACGCCGGGATCGGTTCCGTCGAGCGGTACTGGGCCGGCCCAACCCGTTGCAGCATGTTGATCACCAATCCGCGCTGGTTTTCGATCTTGCCTTGCCATGCCAGGATCGACACCCATTCGGGATTCGCGCTGACCAAGTCGGGCGGGGTGATCCGCACGTCGGCTTGAACCATCTTGCGACCGTCGACGTTTGAGACCTCGGTCAGCTTGACTGCTGCTATGGCGTCCTTCGGCACGTGGTATTGCAACCCGTTGGCGGTAGCGCCGCCGATCACGAGCACGGTTGCGACGACCACGCCGATGCCGATGGCCCGCCGAGGCAGTCGCTGCGCGGTGAAGACCATGCCGGCCATTCCTCCGCACAGGCCGACGAGAATGGCCACCGGTACCGCCATCGCCAGCGCCTCTGACCACATGCTCGTCGGCCACGGATAGTGGTAGACGGCCCCGACCCACAGCGACTCCAGCCACAGGCCCGCTGTCGCGATGCCCAACCCGCTCACCGCACCAAAAACTATGGGTCGCTTGATCAACGGGGTGAGCGCAAGCAATTCTACGACGAGCGCGGGGCCGAGATACAGCGGGAACCAGTTGATCGGCGCGCCGAGGATTGGCCCGACGATCAGCGCCATGACACCGCGCAGCCCGATTGCGATCAACGCCGCCGCGATGGCCGCCCCCCGCCCCATCATGATGCGCGCGGCCACCAAGGCGAACGACGCGGCAGCAGCGATCAGCATCGGTTGGAAGACCAGACGGAATTGCGGCACCCCGAAGTCGAATTCGATCTGGTACACCGACATTCCGATCACGACACCGGCAAACCCTAAGTACTGCAAGAACTTCAGGCCGATGCCCTGCCGCTGCTCTTCGGCCGGAGTGGCCATGGCGCCCTCGTACTCCAGATACAACGCGGTGAGCGTGGCGAACCCGGCACCGCCGATCATCATCAGGTGCGTTGGCCCCCACAACGTGACGTCCTGGCCGAAAATCCGGTGCCAGACGTCGTCGAGTGGGAAACCGAGCAGGGCGTACAAGCCGCATCCGCTCATCAGCACGCCGCCGACGGGCGCGTACCAGTTCCGGGTGATCCGGACTGCCGATGGGCTGGGTTTGTCGTACGGCAGCACCACGGCGGTCATGCCGGAAATGAACATCCCGAACAGGCCCACCAGGATGAAGTAGTGCGCGGGATTGGCAAGCGGTCCGGGATCGCGACCGTTTCCGATGTGCCAACTGACGTCCCAGATGAAACCGAACAGCGCACAGATGATCGTCGCGATGAACATTGCCACGGGCAGAGCAACCCAAGGCGGCCGTTTGAATCGACGGCCGAACGCCTCAGACAGTCGGGTCAACCACGTGATCTTGCGGCTCCGGTGCCGGGAGCCGATCCAGAAAAGTACGGCAAAGACCACAGCCGCGGCGATGGTCAGCCCGATGACCTGGTCGAGGGCGGCGCCGCCCCCCTCAGATGACGCAGCAAGTAGCGACATATTCGTTGACTCCCTGTTCACCCCACCACACGATGAGTATGGCGTACCGGATACCGCGGCTAACAGGTCTTGAAACTACCTTGAGGCACTCCCGCCAACGCACCACGCGAATTTCCGTATTTGCGCGATCGTTAAATTGGGCGAGGGCACCAGGCAGGCTGTGATGACCACAAAGGCGGCAAGATCGAGTTGCACGCGGGGATCTCGTTCGAGCCGAACAATGTGTTCGACTCCCAGTCCGAGGCGATCGGTTCGGTGCGTGCGGGCGTTGGACATGCTGCGTGAGTTGTCGCAGTGCCTCGGGATCGAATTTCGTCGAGCCAGACGTACGGCGCGCTGTACCGTTTCCTGATGAGGCGTTATCAGATGTTGTGCGTCGCCACATCCGTTGCCACCGCGATGGTTCTCGGTGCACCCGAAGCAACAGCCGATCCTGAGGACCGCTATCCCTACTGCTCGGGTGATTTGTCGCCGATCGACGACCTCTGTCAGCCCATGGCGTATCAGGTATACGACAATGACGCGTCCGGCGCCAATCCGAACGTGCCGGTCGGGCCCAATCCCATGTACGAGCCGATGACGGGTCTTAGCTACGGGTCTTAGCTAACGGATGCCGCAGTGCCGACGCCCAGCTGTTCGGCCGCGCGAAACATGATGTGCACCCAAGCAATTCGAAGTTGCGACACCACCGCGCATGCGAAGCGGCCTACCGCACTCGCGCTGACCCCGTCGAGGAGGCTGCACCCCGTTAACCGCGAACCCAAAACATCGGCGGCCTTAGAGGTCGGCGAAGTCAAATCCTGACCGGCTAGGGGCGTGTACCCCCCTCGAAGGGACCTGGCACCCAAGCGAGGAGATCCTGAACACCGTCGTTGTAGACGACGCTATTCGGCTGGTCGCCCACGACATCGAAGTAGAGCTTGCCGGTCGAGCTGCCGCCCGGCGGCAACGGCCCGGGCCCTGCATTGGCGATAACAGGGTAAATTGCCCCGCTCTCAGCGCGGGCGTTGAACAGCATGATCAAGGGAATAGGCGAGCCGCCCATCGAGTCGACGGTCAGGGTCGCTTCATACAAGTCGCCATTGTGGGGCACGTCGTCGGAGCTCCGGGTTAGGTCACTCACCGTGTAGCCGATCATTGGAGCGCCGGTGGCGGGATCGTTCAGTCTCTCCTGCTGACCAAATGGCTTGATGTTGGTGGCCGCCGACGCCGGGGGCACCGTGCCAGCAGCAATGCCGATCGCGACGGCGGCGACGCCCATAGGCGCCACAAGTTTCTTGATGTTCACCCTATTTACTCCCCTCCTGCGACGACGCTGTACACAAGCGAAGGTACCCAGCCCGCGTCAGTGTCGTGACGCAAACTGCGGAACCGCGTTTTCGGCGCATGACCCGCGGCGTCGCAACTTTGTGGCATCAAGTGCCACAAAGTTGTCTCTACCAAGATCGGTTCGCACGACCTCGGGATTCCACTGGAACCTTGCACAGGGCCGCATATGTGCTGGTCAAACAGTGCCCGCGGCAGTGCCCCCGGTAGTGTCGGTTTTCTCACCCCCAGGAGGCTGAGGTTGTTTCTTCAGGCGATACCTCAACTGGGGCAGTGGCACCGCTTTCTCAGACCAGCCCGAGGCTAATGCTCCTATCGGTACGACGCCGTCGTCGTGAACGGTCTGACGGGCTGGGCGGTAGCGTCAAGAGGGGACTCGATAGCCGACCGCGAGGGCTCTCGCGTTTCAGGTGCAATGCGACCTTCGACGCCGGGCAGAGGAGCGGGGATTGTGAATATCGGTCTATTTGGTTATCTCACGATACTTGCGGCTGTGCTGGAATTAGTGTTCGCCGCTTGTGTGTTTGCGTTCATAAGTCGGTTAGAGGCCCGAACACCCGCTCGGTTAGGCGAAAAGGTGGGCGCCCACAAAGCGGTTTTGGCTAAATTGCGCAAACGCGAATCGATGTCGCAGGATGAAGTCGATTACGCGACCGAACTGGTTTCTGACGCTCGATCACCGCTCGCGTACGCGATACCCGCCGCCCTCTTCACCATGGGATTCTTCTACGTGGTTGGGTGTCTCTTCATGCTCCATGAAGATGGCGGCAAACCCTCCTTTCGAACGTTCATCGGCGGGATCCCCATGTTGACCTCCATGAACATCGTCGCTCAGCTGCACAGGGTCGCACGGTTAAAAGGGCGTCTGCAGAAAGTCTCTTTGACGGTGCCCGAGTCATCTGATGTGCTCACCACGGCTTGTAGGACCTGACGCGAGGCATCCCCAGTCGATCTTGGCCACTTAGCGTTGTGGTCAACGCGATTCGGAGGTGACGGCTGGGTCTCCGTCTTCCCACAGGAGCAGCTGGCGGACCGCTTGGCGTGATCCGTAGGGCTGAAGCATCTGACTGGCGGGGCGGGGGCGCACCCTTTGCGGCCACCAGAACCAGCGCCCGAGTAGCGCTGCGATGGACGGCGTCATGAACGAACGCACGATCAGCGTGTCGAACAGCAGACCGAGAGCGATCGTGGTCCCGATTTGACCGAGAATCCGCAAATCGGCGAACACGAAGGAGGCCATGGTGGCCGCGAACACCACACCGGCGGCGGTCACCACCGCGCCGGAGCCGGCCATCGCGCGGATGATGCCGGTGTTCAAGCCTGCGCTGATCTCCTCTTTGAAACGCGAGATCAGCAACAAGTTGTAGTCCGACCCCACCGCCAACAGCAAGATGATCGCCAGCGCCAGGACGATCCAGAACAAGTGGATACCAAGAACCTCCTGCCAAATCAGGACGGACAGTCCGAAAGAGGCGCCCAACGACAGCGCCACCGTGCCCACAATGACGAACGCGGCCACCAGACTTCGGGTGATGAACATCATGATGAGCAAAATCAGGCTCAGCGCGGCGATTCCGGCGATCATGAGGTCGTATTTGGCGCCGTCTTGGATGTCTTTGTAGGTCGCGGCGGTGCCGGCTAGGTAGATGTTGGCCCCGGCTAGGGGCGTGCCTTTGAGAGCTTCCGCGGCGGAGTTCCTGATCGCGTCGATATGTGAGATCCCTTGCGGGGTGGCGGGATCGCCGTCGTGGGTGATGATCATGCGCGCGGCCTTGCCGTCCGGGGACAGAAACAGTTTCAGGCCCCGCTGGAATTCGGAGTTGGTAAAGACCTCTGGGGGCAGGTAGAAGGAGTCGTCGTTTTTGGCGGCGTCGAAGGCTTGCCCCATGGCAGTCGCGTTTTGCAGCGCAGCGGCGGTCTGATCGTTGATCCCCGACGTGGTCGCGTAGTTCGTCAGAATCAGGTCCCGATTGGTTTGCTGGCTGGCGACCTGGGCTGGTAGCAGCGCCAGCAGTTTCGGCTGGAGCGCATTCAATTTGTCCAAACTTGTGGTGATCTTTCCAAACTGGTCGCTCAGCGCGTCGATACCGTCGAGCGCATCGAAGACGGATCGCAGCGCAGCGCAGATCGGGATGTCGAAACAGTGCGGCTCCCAATAGAAGTAATTGCGCAGCGGCCTGAAGAAGTCGTCGAAATTGGCGATCTCATCGCGCAGGGTGTTGACCGTGGCGACGGTGGCGTGAAACGCCTCGGTCTGTTCGTTGGTCGCGGCCGCAGACTGCTGTTGCAGGGCATATTGCTGCTGCAAAATGGCAATCGTTTTATTGATCTCATCGGCCTGCTTCAACAAGTCAGCGCCGCGGTCATGCTGGTATTTCAGGTTCTCGATCTGTCCGGTGCTTTGCGCACTGATCTGAAACGGTATCGAGCTGTGGTTTAGCGGCGTTCCCAGGGGCCTGGTAATGGACTGCACCTCTGCGATACCGGGGGTGTGGAAGACCGCCTTGGCCACCCGCTCCAGGATGAGCATGTCGGCCGAATCACGCAGATCGTGATCGGCCTCGATCATCAGCAGTTCGGGATTGAGTCGGGCCTGGGAGAAGTGGCGCTCGGCCGCCGCGTAGCCGATATTGGCCGGGGCACTGGCAGGCATGTAGGGGCGGGCGTCGTAACTCGTCTTGTATCCCGGCAGGGCGAGCAGACCGATGAGGGCCACCGCGATCGTCACCACCAGGATGGGTCCAGGCCAGCGCACGATGGCCGTGCCGATGCGCCGCCAGCTTCGGGTGCGCATCGCGCGGCTCGGGTCGAACAGACCGAAATGGCGGCCGATGATCAACACCGCCGGCGCCAGGGTCAGCGCGGCGACCAGCGCGACGAGGACACCAATTGCAGCGGGAACGCCGAGGCTCTGAAAATACGGGAGCCGGGTAAGGGTCAGACAGAACACCGCGCCGGCAACCGTGAGGCCCGAACCCAAGATAATGTGCGCGGTCCCCCGGTACATCGTATGGAAGGCGGGTACGCGATCCTGCCCGGCGTGGCGCGCTTCGTGGTAACGGCCGAGAATAAAGATCGCGTAGTCTGTTCCGGCGGCGATGACCAGTAACGTCAGCAGATTAGTCGAGTAGGTAGACAGCCCGATGAGCCCGGCGTTGGCCAGCATGGCGACGACTCCGCGGGATGCGGTCAACTCAATCATCATCGTGAAAATCACGAGAAGCACCGTGGTGACACGACGGTAGAGGGAAAACAGCATTGTTGCGATCACCGCGATGGTGATCAGGGTGACCTTCAGGGTGCCTTTGCGGCCCACCTCGAACTGATCGGTGACCAGCGGCGCGGCGCCGGTGACATAGGCCTTCACCCCCGGCGGCGGCGGCGTTTGCTCCACGATCTCGCGCACAGAATCGACGGACTGATTGGATAACGTCTCGCCCTGGTTACCGGCAAGGTACACCTGCACCAACGCCGCCTTGCCGTCGGCGCTCTGCGAGCCGGCCGCCGTCAGCGGATCCCCCCAGAAATCCTGAATGTGCTCCACATGCTTCGTGTCCTGGGCGAGCTTTCGAATCAGGCCGTCGTAGTGGTGATGCGCGTCGGCACCGAGCGGCTGATCGCCCTCCAGCACGATCATCGCCGCACTGTCGGAATCGAACTCGTGAAACACCTTGCCGATGCGTTTACTGGCCTGCAGCGACGGCGCATCCTGGGGGCTCAGCGACACGTTATGCGCTTGGGCAACGGTCTCCAATTGCGGCACGAAAACATTCGTGACCACCGCCAGGGCCAGCCAGAACCACACGATCGGCACCGAAAACCGCCGGATCATCTCCGGTAACGAAGGTCGTGGGAGGTGACGGTTGCTCATCCGGACTTGTCCAAGCAGAAGGTGTAGGCGTTCAGCGTCTTCACCGATCTCTCGTCTTTGACCACACCGTCGATGATGATGCGGCAGCCGATGGAATCGCTATTGCCCTGGGCCACAATGTTGGCGAACACCGCGGGCTCGGTCGTCGTGACGTCGTATGACCACGGCAGGACCGTGTCATCAACGCGCTGCGGCTGAGCATTGACATCCACGTAGTTGATCGACGCAACGGTGCCCGGCGGCCCGAAAACCTCAAGGACCACATGCTTAGGGTTAAACGGAGCCGTCTCATTGGAAAACCCACCGGCAGTCGACGTCGTCTTGTGTGAGCCGAAGATGCCGTGCAGCCGATACACGAAAAACCCCGCGACCGCGACCACCACCACAACTACCAGCAGCATCCACCCCCGCTTGAGCAGGCGGCCAATCGAAATATGGCTCACCCGGAAGCCTTTCGCAAACCGAAAAATGATCCGTCCCGAGAGGTCGTCTCTGCTGCGCTTCGAGCGGGAACCGACCGCAACACCGGGAACCGTACGGTACAGGACTGGACGGGACAAGAGGTATCGGATGGGTGGTCGGTCCGTTCGTGTTAACAGTGCGACGAGCTGGAGCCCCGACGATCAGAAATGGATGTGAGACCGCGAGGAGGCGAAGGTCCAGCGTCGTTCCACGTATCACCCGAATCGATTGCCGTGCAAAGACATACGTGCCATTCTCGCGAATTGCCCAGCTAGACGATGACGAGCCAGATAGCGGCGTAGTGGCAGATCGCCGCGGCCGCGGTGAATGCGTGAAAAAACTCGTGATAACCAAACGTCTTTGGCCACGGATTGGGCCAGCTCAACGCGTAAAGGACTGCGCCGATGTTGTAGAGCACGCCTCCGGCGACGAGTAGCACGACGACGACGACGCCAGCGCCGTCGAGGAGTGTTCCGGCGAACCATATCGCCACATAGCCGACTTGGAGATACAGGAGCAAGCCGACTGCTCTGGGGGCCGATGGCCACAGCATCTTGAGGGCGACACCGGCGGCCGCTCCGGTGTATACGATGGCGAGGACTAGCTTCCCGGTGGACGGCGGCATCGCCAGGAGCGCGAAAGGAGTGTAGCTACCCGCGATGAACACGAATATCAAGGAGTGGTCGGCACGCTTCATCCACCGCATCGCGTTTTGGGAGCGCCATTGCACTCGGTGGTAGATCGCGCTACCGCTGAACATCGCGACAATGGTGGCGCTGTAAATCAGCGTGGCCCAACCGGCCTTCGGCGACGTCGCGATCCAGGCGACCGGCACCAAGGCCGCGCCGGCCACGATGAACACAGCCGCCGAGCAGAGATGAATCCACCCGCGTGCACGGGGCTTGCCCAAGAGGTCGGTGACCGTGTCAGCCAGGACCTGGGGTAGATCGTCGTCAGCGCTTGCGTCCACTCGACTGGGCGTTACAGCCGGCAACGCTGCCTGGGCGTCTCCGATGATCACGTTGCGCTTCTCGCCGATGAGATCGGTCAAGAACGCCTCCAATGTTGATCCAGGGAATGCCGATGACGAGCCTAACGCCGGCGGTTTCAAAGGCCGGACATCTTCGCCGGGGGTTTCGAACGCAGCATAGGTAAGCCCCCCCGACAAGCAACCGGGTCCCCCCGCAGGGGCAGCCACATTTGTTAGGAACCGGTCGGGGGAAATAGTGTAACCCACGCACTCTACACGGGATTACAGTGGCGCCATTCGTCACATGCGGGGGGCCCGAAGGGAAGTGAAACCCATCGAGCCGCACGCCGAGGATAGGTGGCTGAGCCGTCGGGAGCTGGCCGATCGTTATGGCGTGCAGGTCAAGACACCGGCCGAGTGGGCGTCGAAAGGAACGGGCCCCGCTACGCGAAATTCGCCCGGACCCGGTGGCGCACCGGTTTGCCGGACGGGTGGGTAGTCAGTAGTTGTTGCAGGTGTGGGCGATCTGGGTGATCAGGCCGATGTAGTGCTGCAACGTCGGCAGCCCTTGCACCTGGGCGACCATGGCCCGGCGCTGGTCGGGCGGGGAGGCGATTAGTTGCTGCAGCCAACCGTTGACTTCCGGGTCGTTGGCGGTATCGGGCGCCTGGTCGTTCAGCGCCGCCGTCACCTGCGGGTAGGTGCAGGTCGAGTTGACCACGGCGTCGATGTCGGGCTGCGCCGCGGCGGTGTCGGTCGCCGCAGTCATCGCCGCCGCAAGGCCGCCGCAGGCCACGATCAGCCGAGTCGTCCACGTCATCCCGCTACCCCTTCCGCCGCGCCGCCCGTGGTGTTGCCCGCCGGTTTTCGTGCCACCGGCGCACGGGGTGTCCACGCTAGCAGGCCGCTGCGTGTCCCTACCGGGCTTTCGAGGCCTACGCGGGCGGTTTGTGGTGAGGGCTTAGACGTTCTCGTTGGGTTGTTCTATAGGTTCTTCGAAATCCGCTATCCGCCCAGGCGCTTCCTCAGCTAGCTCTCTGTAAAACCACGCTCCTGGTGGTTACCAGATCCACACCACGGCGATGTCGCCGCCGACGCAGCGTGCCGCCCGGACTGTGCGCCCGTCACTGAGTTGCGCGGAGAACCCCTCGCCACACTGGACGCTGTAATACTGGTCGGTGACCGGGGAGTACGCGGTCACAACCGATCCGGGCTGGTGCGTGTAGGCGTAGCGCACGTTGTTGGCGAACGCGCAGGAGGCCGCGTTGGCTACTCCTGCACGCCCGCCGGGGCAGGTGAGGAATGACTCGTCGGCCTGGGCCGGTGCGGCACCGAACAACAGTGCGCCGGTTGCGGTTGCGGCGGCGAGGCCGCCGCCGATGACTTTCTTCATAGGTCGGGATTCCTTTTCGTTTGCCTTGTTTGCCGAAGTGTCCGGTTGGCACTCGGTTAGCTCAATTCCCAGCGCCTCGAGGCGAACCTGGCCATATGCCCGTCAAGCTGCCTGCCCAGAGGCCGCGACGATCACCCCGGCCTACTTGCGGTAGGACCGGGGTGAATCTTGTCGTGCCCCAAGTGGGACTTGGCCGTGACCGCCCGCCAGGGCGGTTATTCGGCTGGTGGTGGGGGCGGCATGCCCGGCACAGGCGGGCTGAACGTCGGCTGTCCGTTCATCTGCGGGGGAGCCGGGTAGTCCCAGCTGTCCCCGGCCCGTTGCCGTCCGTCCCGAGTGACGAGCACATCTTGTAGCTGCCGTCGGGGTGGTAGCAGGTTGTACGCACGCCGATGGGCACGGTGTACATGGTGTTCCACTTGCTCTCGCAGCGATCACCGGGATCGGCAGAGGCGATCGGAATCCCAACTGACACAAGTGCGGCGAGAGCGGCCAGGCTGCCGATGATCAGACGCTTCATGTGCATCCCACGCCTGCTGTAGCCAAAATGGGTTTTCTTCACAAGGGGTTCTTCAGTGGTGTCGTTGGTGCCTGCAATCATAGGATATGAATGGCAATAATATCAGCAATTGGGTAGCAATCCCCCGCGTGAGATGCCTCACAGTCAGTAGCTGACGGTAAATCAGGATGCAGATTTCCACCAGTTGCCTTCCCGTGATGTCTGCGCCGGTTTGTCTGGCGCGACCATCACGGTGCTGGCACATAAAAAGCCGAGCCACCCGCGGAGACGGGGAGGCGGCGATGACGACGGTGTACGTGGTCACGGCGGGCAGCGTCGACAGCTACCGCGTCGAGCGGATCTACCTCCACACTGACCAGGCGCGCTGAGCTACGGCAACACTCGTGCGGACGAGCGCTTCGACGACTTCGACATCCGCCAGGAGTGGTGGAGGCGATACCCTGCGGAGGCCTAGGTGGTGCGCCGCAAACTGGCCGGTGCCCGGGGTGGAGGTGGTGGGCTTGTCGAAGGAGAAGGTGAAGGAACGGGTTCTGGGACACGATCGCCCAGTCAGGGCCGATCTGGCGGGTACCCAGGAAGTAACTTCCACTGTTTGTGCACCAGAAAGAAAAACATGGACATGGTGATTCGACATTTCCGCCTGTGGTGCGTCATCATCCATCTATGGACCTCGAACGGCTCTGCCACTACATCGTGAGCAGGCGGGTCGCGATGGGCTATCGCAACCGCACCGACTTCGCCAACAGCCTGAAGATCACCGCACGCACCCTCGCCGACATCGAGCACGGCGTGCGCAAGGCCAGCCAGGGCACCTACGCCCTGCTGGAGAACAAGCTGGCCTGGGCACCGGGCAGCATCGACACCATCCTGGCGGGCGGAGAACCCAAAGAACAGGTGGTCAAGCCCCGCCGCAACAGCCCCGAACCTCGATACGACTCCTTCACTGCCGACGCTCTTTCCCGAGCCTCCACCGAGGAATTGCTGCTGGAACTGCGACGGCGCATCATCCGGCCCCGCGAGCGACGCCACGACACCTGGGACGACCGGGACGGTCTTGACCCGTACGGCGACTGGCCCGAGGAGGGATAGAAGAGCCGGGTGATCGGTCCGTCGTCAGCCGTGGTCAAGGAAGTGGGCCAGCATCCGAAGCGTGTGAGCGGTGTGCAGCACGACGGGCACCTCGGCGAAGTTCTCGGCCACCTCGCGGCGCCGGTGCGGGGTCGAGGGCGGCCAGCTCATCGGGAAGCATTGCGGAAGTCTTATCGGTGTCGCCGATCGCTTCTCACCTGCGAGCCACAGAGGTCCGGCCACAAGCGCCACATTACCGAACCGGCAGAGTTCGAGAACAGGCTGGGGTTGGCTGACTTTCTGTCGATCTTCGTGACGAGATCAATGAGACTGCTCGCCGCGCGGAAGGTGAAGACCTCAAGCTTGGGATCGAAGATGTGTCCTTAGAATTGGAAACGGCGACGCGGGGCTCTTCGCATCAGATTTCTGAGCATGCCGGATACGAGTTTCCATGCAGTAGCATGGAATGGAACAGCCGTCCGAGATGTGCTTGGATTGGCGGGTGGCGCCCAGACGCCTCCCGCTGAATGCCGAATGGTGGCGAAACCATTTTGGCCGTACGCGTCGACGTACCCGCAGTATTCCGCTGTTCGTCGCGGTCACGTCCGCCGTAATCATCGGTGCAGCACTGATCTGGCTGGGTTATGCGGTGTTCGAGCATGTCGTCGGAACCGACAACACGAAGTCCACCAGTCGCGGGCAGACGGTGTTTAGTGGTACCATAACCGACTTCCAACGCGCGACGTTTAGCGGTTCCGTTTACTTCAACCACGCGTTGTTTAGCTGCGATTACGCCTGGTTTAAGAATGCAAAGTTTATTGGCGACAACACTTGGGGTCGCTTTCAACGGCGCCGAGTTCAGCAGTAAAGACACGTCATTCGCTTACGTCAAGTTTAACTGTCCCAAGGTTTCATTCGAAGATATTACGTTTAGCGGCGACATGTCTACGATTACATTCGAGCAGGCCGAGTTTAACGCTGACCTTACCCGCTTTGACGGGGCGAGGTTCCGTGGCAACAAAACAACCTTTGCGAAGGCGACGTTTGTCACCAAGGTCACGGCGTTTTGTGGGGCGGAGTTTAGTGGTATCACGACGACGTTCGACAACGCGACGTTCAGCGGCAAGCAGACCGCGCCTGAGCCGAAGTTGTTCGACGCTACAAGCACGTCCTTCGAAAGGGCCGTTTTTAGCGGCGAGACGATCTCCTATGCGGGGGCGATGTTTAGCGGGTCGATGACGAGCTTCGTCGGGTCCGACTTCCGCGCCACCATAACAAAATTCGATAGAGTGCAGTTCAAGGCTGACAAGACGACTTTCACGGAGGCTAAGTTTACTGGCGACGCCGCTACGTTCGAGTGGGCGAGATTTGACAATGCCATTATCGCAGCTTTCGATAAGGCGCAGTTTAGGACCCGCGTCACCTCCTTCGAGGCAGCGACGTTCAGCAACACTACGTCGTTCACCGGAGTGGAATTTTGTGGGGACATTCTTAATTTCAATGACGCAAAGTTCAACAAGAGCATGACCTCGTTCCCGTGGGCGGTATTCGCTGCGACGGACACCGAATTTATCGGGACGGAGTTCCGCGGTACGACCGTCTTTAACGAAGCCGTCTTTGACGGTATGGCAGCCACTGCTACCTTCGATAAGGTGATATTTGGTGACGGCAGCGAGGGGCGGACGATGTTCCGTGGAGCAAAATTCGACAACAAGAACACTTCGTTTAGCCGTCCGCGGGCTTGGGACGTCTCATTCGATTGGGACCTCTTTCCGGAGCAAATGCCTGCGTGCATAAGCCCCAAGGCATGGCCGCCACCGCTATTCGCCGAGAGCTGAACAAGCGTGCCATTCGTCGTGCTCTCCCCACCAGACTTCGATCGAGTTGACGAACTGTTCGAACTAGTGAAGGCGTCAAGAACCTCCACATCGGCGTCTACCCACCCGATGGGTCGTGTCCGTCCGCATCCTCGACATCGGCCTTCATCCACGAGAACGCCTCTTCGTCAGACGACCGCTATTGTTGCTGCTCGGAAAATCCCAGGACGCCTGTCATGAAATCCCCGCTTGTCGTCACTGTCATGTCACCAGCAATCCAGCCGCGACCCGGGCGACCTCCAAGGCTCTGCTCGACGTAACCGTTTGGCGACTATCTGCAAGCGTCATCATGTCCTCGGCGAACTAACGCTCTTCGAATGTCTCCTGCTTGGGATTCCGCCGGTTGATTCGACCACTCGTCGAGTTCGATCAACCACCGCCCAGCCCCCAAAAGCCATATCGACACCGATACATAGACGGTTACGTTTTCTAGAGATGATCGAGTGCGTATGGCGTCAAGGAGAGCCGACATCTCGGCGTGGACTGTTGGTTGGAACTCTGTGAGGTCCCGTATACGTGCGGACTTCAGAGGTCCGCTAAGAATTTCGCGAGTGAATTGGTCAGGGTCAGCGTCGAGAGCTTTGCGGGCCTCGACTGTGAAGCAGCCGGGCGCTAGCGAGCGCACGGTGTCAAGCACCAACCGTCCGATATCGGACGCGCTCTCATCGAATGTGGGCGATTGCTCTTTATTTTCCGGATGCGCATTCACCCCCAGCGCGATCACGCGCTGGTCGCCGGACAAGATGGATGCTCTAACTTTCAAAACGAGCTCTGGCGAGCGCGTGCTGCTGATATACGCCAGTTGCATGCCATATTCTTCGTTGTTGGCACTTTCGCATTCAGGGCTATCGAACAATAAGTTCGTCACACGAGCAACCTGGCGTTCGAGATCGTGATCCATATCAATTAAGACATCCGACGGCCACCGCGTGGTTCGATCGTTGACGAGGTTGAGCCGCGTATTCGTGAGTTGTTGCAGGCCTATCCGCCGTTGCCGGCGACGGTGATCGCCGAGCGCATCGACTGGACCCGCTCGATTCGGGTGCTCTCGGCGCGGGTGGCCGAGCTGCGGCTGGTATCTGCCGCCAGATCCGGCGTCGCGCACGGCCTATGCGGCCGGGGAGATCGCCCAGTGCGATGTGTGGTTTCCCCCGATCGAGCTGCCGGTGGGGTCGGGTCATACTCGCAAGCCGGCGTTGTTGCCGGTGCTGACCATGATCTGCGCCTATTCACGCTGGCTGGTGGCCCTGTTGATTCCGCGCCGGCGCGCCGAGGACCCGTTCGCCGGGTGGTCGCCAATTCGTTGAGCGGCCTTCGGGCGGTGCCGCGGGCGCTGGTGTGGGACGGCGAGGGCGCGATCTGGCGGTGGCGCGCGGGGCAGGCCGAGCTGACCGCGGAAGAAAAGCCCGGACCCTAATCGCAGGTTCAGAGCTATTCCGGTGTCCCGAGACATCACACAGTGCCCCCGGTAGGATTCGAACCTGCGACACCGGGCTTTAGGAGAGCCTGCAAGGTCACCGGATCGTGGTCCGGAAAGGTGCTATGAGCTGGCTATATAGCGCCATCCGCTATCACCGGAAACCCCGCCGTGTCGCCTATTCACCGACCGAGCACCGACCACAGATCGGCAGCTCCGGTCAGGTCGGCGCCACTCAGATTGGCCCTGGTCAGTCCAGCTGTTGCTTGGCGTCGCCGTCTGGCCGCGCTCGTGCATGCGCCACCGCTCGCCGCGGCAGCCCGTCGTTGCTCATTGCGCCGCCGGTCGGCCTTGGCGTTGATCTGAGCGATACGAGACCGGCCGCCATGAGTAAAGCGAAGAGCACGGCCGCCGCCATGGTGAGGAGAGTCGGGAGGGATTAGGTCAGGGCGCCGAGCACGGTAATTTTGGTGCAACCGAAACCTCGAGCCGGGGCTAGTTTGCCTCATCAAGCCGGGTTAAGAGTTGCCGTCCCGTATGAAAGGAGGGTGTGGTGATCCTGGCCGTCGACCTCGGCAAGACGTCGTGCCGGGTCGCGGCAGGCGGCCGGAGGGCCGAGGGGGCGGGCGCGCCGGGGCTCGCGGCGCCTGGCGGTGTGCGGGCCGCGGAGGCGGCGATCCTGGCCGTCGCGTGCGAGCTCGGCCCGGTCGACGAGGTGATCGTGGGCGCTGCTGGGGCGCTGGCGGCGCCGGACGCGGCGCGCGCGCTGGGCGAGGCGCTGCTGGCCTCGCGGCGGGCGGAGCGCGTTGTGGTGACCAGCGACGCCGTGATCGCGCACGCGGGCGCGCTGGACGGGGAGCCGGGCGTCGTGTTGATTGCGGGCACCGGCGTCGTGGCGCTCGCGATC
This sequence comes from uncultured Actinomycetota bacterium, assembly GCA_963801365.1. GTDB lineage: Bacteria > Actinomycetota > Actinomycetes > Mycobacteriales > Mycobacteriaceae > Mycobacterium. The sequence continues at coordinate 956,613 of CAWDEZ010000006.1, forward strand.
GGCGCGGACGGCGCGCTGCGGACCGTAGACGGCTGGGGCCCGTGGCTGGGCGACGAGGGCGGCGGCGCGTGGATCGGCGCCGCCGGTCTGCGGGCGGCGCTGCGCGCCCACGACGGCCGCGGCCCGTCCACCACGCTGCTCGACGCCGCCCGCGCCCGCTTCGGCGCGCCAGAGACCTGGCCCGCGCAGCTCAATGGTGCCGCCGCGCTCGCGTCCTTCTCGCCCGACGTCCTCGTTGCGGAGGGTGACGCCGCGGCGCGGGCGATCGTCAGCGCCGCCGCCGAGGCGCTCGCCGCGACGGCCCGCGCGGCCGGGGATGGCCTGGTGGCGATGGTCGGCGGCCTGGCGGGGGTAGAGGCGCTGCGCGAGCAGCTCGACCTCGTCCCGGCCGCTGGCGACGCGCTCGACGGCGCGTTGCGGCTCGGCCCGATCCACGAGCCGCACGTGATCCGCGTGCAGGCGGCCGCCTCCCCACACGGGCTCGACGCGCTCGCCACCGAAGCCGTGCGGCCAGACCTGGCCGACCTCGACGCGCGGCCCATCGGCGAGGTCGTCGCGCTGCTCGTCGCCGCCGAGGGCGAGGCGCACGGCGCGGTGGCGGCCGCGGTCCCGCGGATCGCAGCGGCGGCCGAGGCGATCGCCGCGCGGCTCGAGCGCGGCGGCCGCCTGATCTACGCCGGGGCCGGGACTCCCGGGCGGCTCGGCGTGCTCGACGCGGCCGAGTGCGGGCCGACGTTCGGCACCGACCTCGTGCGCGGCGTGATCGCCGGCGGGCCAGCGGCGCTGACCGAGGCGATCGACGGCGCGGAAGACGTGTTCGAGCCGGCAGATCTAGCCGACCTGACCGCAGCCGACGCGCTGGTCGGGATCACGGCGTCGGGCCGCACGCCGTACGTGCTCGGGGCGCTCGCGCACGCGCGCGCGGCGGGCGCGCTGACCGTCGCGATCGTCAACAACCCGGGCAGCGGGGCGTCTGCCGACGTGGTGATCGAGCTGCTGACCGGGCCCGAGGTGCTCACCGGCTCGACGCGGCTGACCGCGGGGACGGCCCAGAAGGTTGTGCTCAACGCGCTCTCGACGAGCGTGATGATCGCGCTCGGCCGGGCCTATGGACCGCGGATGGTCGACGTGCGCGCCACCAACGCGAAGCTGCGCCGCCGGGCGGTGCGGATCGTCCGCGACGCGGCCGGCGTCGGCGAGGAGGCCGCGACCGCCGCGCTCGCCGCCGCGGGCGGTCACGCCAAGACCGCGATCGTCGCGCTGCTCGCGGGCGTCGACGCGGCCGAGGCCGCCGTCCGGCTCGACCGGGCGCGCGGACGCGTGCGGGACGCGCTCGGTGGGACATGAGGGTGGTCGGGTTGATGTCGGGGACGTCGATGGACGGCCTCGACGCGGCGGTGGCGGAGCTCGAGTGGGACGGCGGTGCGGTCGCGATGTCTCCGCTGCGTCATATCGAGCGGCCGTGGCCGGACGAGGTCCGTGCGCGGCTGCACGCCTCGCTGGGCCCGACGACGGCGGGCGAGCTGTGCGAGCTCGACCAGCTGATCGGGCAGGCGTCAGCGGAGCTGGCCGCCGAGCTGATGCCCGCCGACCTCGTCGTCAGCCACGGGCAGACGGTCCACCACTGGATACAGGACAGCGAGGCGAAGGGGACGCTGCAGCTCGGGCAACCTGCGTGGATCGTCGAGGCGACCGGGCTGCCGGTCATCTCCGACGTCCGCGCGCGCGACATCGCCGCCGGCGGCCACGGCGCCCCGCTCGCCGGGATCCTCGACGACCTGTGGCTGCGGGGCGAGCACACGTGTGCGGCGCTCAACCTTGGCGGGATCGCGAACGTGACGATCGTCCGCAGCGGCCGTCCCCCGCTCGCATTCGACACCGGCCCGGCCAACTGCCTGCTCGACGAGGCCGCGCGCCGCACGATCGGTCGGCCGAGCGACGAGGACGGCCGGCTCGCCGCCCGCGGCACGCCGGACGCGGCGTTCCTCCAAGGCCTGCTCGACGACCCCTACTACGCGCTCGCGCCGCCGAAGTCGACCGGCCGCGAGCACTTCCGCCTCGGCGACCTGCCGGATCTCGTGCCCGAGGACCTGCTGGCGACGCTGACGGAGCTGACCGCGATCACCGTAGCCGACGCGCTCGCGCCGTATGCGCCCGCCGAGGTCGTCGCGTCCGGTGGCGGCGTCCGCAACGCGTCGCTGCTCGCCGCGCTCGAGCGCCGTCTCCCGCTCACCGTCAGCGACGAGCGCGGCCTGCCCGCGCAGGCCAAGGAGGCCTACCTGATGGCGCTGGTTGGCTTCCTCGCCTGGCACCAGGTGCCGCTGCTCACCGGACCACACGTGCTCGGACGGATCTCTCCCGGCGACGCGCCGGTCGCGCTGCCGCCGCCGGCCGCCCCGCCCGCCGGCCTGCTCGTCCTAACGGCGTGAAGCCGATCGCCGAGACCGTCGGAGAGGCGGTTGGCGCCGCATGTTCCGGGGAGCCGCGATGAACGCACTCAATGTTGCCGTCATCGTGCTCTATCTCGTCGTCGTCGCGGGAACCGGACTGCGCCGCTCCGGAAGGCAGCGCTCCAGCAGCGACTACTTCGTCGGCGAGGGCCGGATGCCGTGGTGGGCGGTGTGCCTGTCGGTGGTCGCCACCGAGACCAGCGTGCTCACCGTCATCTCCATTCCCGGCGGCGCCTACACCGACCAGGCGTTCGGCAATGTCGAACTGGCACTGGGCTACATCATCGGCCGCACCGTCGTCGCGCTGGTGTTGATCCCGCTGTACAAGCGCGGCGGATTTGTCAGCGCCTACCAGTATCTGCGGCTGCGGTTCGGGCGCTACCTGCAGGGCGTGGCGTCGGTGACCTTCCTGGTCACCCGGCTGCTCGCCGAGGGCGTGCGGCTGTTTGCCTCGGCAATCCCATTGCAGTTGCTGCTCAACGATTTCGGGCTGCACCTGGGCTATGACGTCATCATCGTCGCGCTGACCGTGCTGACGGTCGTCTACACCTACCTGGGCGGCATCAAGGCGGTGATCTGGACCGACGCGCTGCAGCTGGGCCTGTACCTGACCGGCGCGCTCGTCGCGCTCGCGGTGCTGACCGGCCACGTGGGGACGACCGGATGGTCGAAGGCGTTGCATGCGGGCAAGTTCCGACTGTTCGACACCGATTTCGGCCTGGCGCACATACTCACCTCAAGCTTCGCCCTGCCGACGGCGATCATCGGCGGCGCGATTTTCGCGATGGCCTCGCACGGCTCGGATCAGCTGATCGTGCAGCGCATTCTGGCGACCAGGTCGCTGGGGGACGCCCGCCGGGCCATGATTGGCTCCGGCGTGTTCGTGGCCCTGCAGTTCGCCGCCTTCTCGGCGGTGGGCGCGCTGCTGTGGGCCTACAACCAGGGCCGCACCCCCAAGCAGCTGGGCCTCTCTACCTCCGACGAGCTGTATCCCGACTTCATCCTGCACCAGCTGCCGGTGGTGATCTCCGGGCTGCTGGTGGCCGGAATCCTCGGCGCCGCGATGGGTTCGCTGTCGGCGGCGCTCAATGCGATGGCGAACTCGACGGTCGCCGACATCATCCACAGCTTCTCGTCGCGGGAGATCTCCGATCGAACACTGCTGCGGCTGGGACGGATCATGACGCTGGTCTGGGCGGTGCTGATGGGGGTGTTCGCCATGGGCTTCAGCGCCACCACGGGCAATGTGTATCTCACCGCACTCACCATCGCCGGCTACACCTACGGCGCGCTGCTGGGCGCGTTCCTGCTCGGCCGACTCGTGCTGCGCGCCAACGAATTCGACGCGACCGTGGCCTTCGTGGTGACGGTGGCGGTGATGACTTTCGTGGTGCGTGCGGTCAAGATCGACGTCACCGTCGGCGCCACGGTCGTCCAAAAGGGCGTCGCCGCACAGTGGCTGGTGCCGATCGGAGTGCTCGTCACTCTCGCCGTAGGGGGCATCGCAAGTAGATTCCATTCTGCCCCTGCGAGATCCGAACCGGCTGAAGGCATACCGGTGAATCATGCTCGAGGATGACGACGTCCATACCCGCCTGCTGACGTCGGTGCCGCGCCTGGGCCGATGGCTTTTTCGTCGGCCCGGGAACGCCCCGGCACCGGCACAACAGCTTCCCGCGTCAGCTCGTAGACGATGCGGGTCGGACCCCAGCGCGGATGGGCATCACGCAACACCAACACCCGCGCCTCCACCTCGGCCGCCATCTGATGCGGACAGCCATGCCGACGCGACGACCGGTCCTCAAGATTCAACACCGCCCCATCACGCCCATAACGACGCAACCAGGGATGCACCGTCTGCCGCGACACCCCGTAGCGGCGAGCAACAATACCGACCACAGCCCCATCCAGGACCTCCAGCACCGCCCGATAACGCAGCTCGGACACCCGCAACTCCCGCAACATGCCGGCGCCTCCGCAGTCCACCAACGACCACGAAAGAACCCACCCCGACCAGCCGCAACCAACCAGGGTGTAAAGCACCTACCGGAACTGTTGTCGCGCACCTACCGGCCGGCGCCCGACGCGGTGGTCGCGGCGCGGGCCCGCTCACATCACGTCCAGCACGGTCGCGGCGACGTCGAGCGCCTGGGCGATGCCCTCGGGGGTGGCGCAATGCCGATCCCAGTAGCCGGCACGCATCGAGGCGGCTCGGATCCGAAGTGAGCCGACAGGGTCGTCGTCCGTGCATGCGTCGTAGGCGATCGCCGCGGAGGCGAGTCGAGCGTCATCCCATACGAGGCCGGCGAGGGCGCCTTCGACCTGGAGGGCGCCGGCGAGGTCTTGCAGCACGGCACGTAATGCGTGCTGCCGCTCACGGCTTCCGCGGCCTGGACGATGAGGTCGAGCGCGGCGGATTCAGGGTCGGCCGGCAGGGTGCTGGTGGTGGTCGTCATGCACCGAAAAAATTGGGCAACCCTCCAAAATCGTCCCGAAACTGGGACGGTGAGATCGCCGGCGGGTGACGAAGTCGGGCGATCTTGTGCAGCCTGTCGGGTGCCACTACAGGCTTGGAACCTCATCCTTCTCCAGCCTGGTCACCAGAGAGTGTCGGGGCCCACCAATCGCTCTACGAGGGTCCCCAGCGGCTTCGAACATGACCACCTCGGCGTTTCCCGTGCACCCGGGCCGAGACGGGGAGGCAGTGCGTTCAACTGCAACACATGGCGCAGTTGAACGCTCAGGGAGGCAATGCGAAACGACCGCGTTTTGCCCGGGCGGGTGACCAGCGGCAACGCTGCTGCCGAATAACCGGCCCGGTGCCAACGGAGCGAAGCTGGGTGTGATTCTGCCGCACCCGCGTCACGTTCGGCCGTTCGGCTACGGTCGAGTCCCCGTGGACCGGGCCGGCAAACCACCGAGAAGGAAACCCGGGCCCCGTCACGAGACTCCGCGCTGATGCTGTGCCCGACGAGGTGGGCCAGCGCGGAGATCAGGGCGTCAGGTCACCCACGACCACGCCCAACGGGCTGAAGACGCTCGTCGCAAAACGACCTTCGCAGCGTGCGCGAATCAGGTTCTTCGACCAGTCATCGGCGTTGCTCGTCTCCGACCACGTCACCGAGATGCCCTGGGTGTCGCTGTCGAGGTTGACCGCACCGGAGGCCAGGGCATGGGCAACCCCGGCGGCCTGCGCGTTGCTCACGACGATCGGCACACCGAACAGCCGCCGGCTTGCAGGGTCATACGGCAGGCTCATGTGCTCCACGGCGGTCGTGCTGCTCCACGCCAGCTCCACGCCCTCCCAGTCGGTGGGGTGCAGGATCAGGCTGCCAGCCGCGTAGCCGGACGTCTCCAGCTTCGTCATGTTTGGGGCCCCAGCCCCTCGGGAACATGAGCGACCGCAGGAGACTACAATCCCTATGGTTTGCTGATAACCTGCTCGTCATTGCTGCTTCACTTCCGCGCCATTGCTAATAGTGCTGCATATAGCGGGTAAACATGCGATTTTGCTAACATTCGTGTCTTTGCTAGCCTGATTGCTAGAAATTGACGATTGTGTCAACAACCCCCACCTCCACCCCCCTGCACCCCGCAGGGGGCTTCATAAGAGAGAAAATAGTGAAGAGTCTGTACGAAACGATCTGGTACACCACCGTCGGGCACACGGTTCGGCACCGGGACAACCCCGCCCCCGCAGGGCCGTGGTCAGATCCCGATCTGGCCATCCTGGCACTGGACACCTGGCTGGCGTCCGAGCCCGAGGCCAGCGAGCTGATCGCGAAGCACCGGGTCCGCGTCGTCAGCTACCCGACCCAGGATGCGGCCAAGCGGGCCAATGCCCTCGGACACATCAACGAAGGCGGATACGAACGGGTTCAGGGTGTCTACGGCTTCGTGCGCCAGCACAAGGACTACGACATCGAGCCGGAGCCTACGGTGGACAACCGTCGGACCCTGGTCGGTGCGGTCCTGTCGGTGGTCACCCTGGTGGCACTGTTCGGTGTCGGGTTGTGGGCGTGGGCGGCTCCCGCCAACGCCGCTCCCGACAACGGGGCTGCCTACAACCTCAATGGCGCTGACGGCAGCCACGCTCGCTCGACGGTGGTGGTCCTCGGTCCGACGACATCCAACTCGGGCCGAGCATCCAGTTCCACCACCAGCCCGACGGCTCGTGGGTGAGCGCCCCGGTGCCCAAGCAGTTCAACTGCAACGGCCAGCAGGTCAGCGGCACCCGTGGTTGGACGATCAACCCCGAGTTCACCGTGATGACGGCGCAGTCCACCCCGGACTGCCCGGCGGTCGTCACCATCACGCCCGCGTAGCAGGGAATCGGACGGGCCGGTCAAAGACGATCGGCCCGTACACCGATCGGGGCCAAACGAGCCCCTGGCGGAAGTCGAATCAACAGGACGGAAATCCACATGAAGAAGGTAATCGCAGGATCGCTGCTCGCCGCAGGCGTGGCAGCCGGGTTGTTCGGCGCAGGGACGGCAAACGCGACAACCCCGGAGGAGGTCTGCGCGGCGATCAGTGGCGGCCAGCAGTCGTATCAGAACTTCATCATGGGCAAGCTGATGGCTGGGGAAGACCCCAAGGAGCTTGCCAGGATCGATGTTCAGGCCCAGCGCGAGGTGCGCCCGCGATGACCGTCGTGAAGAGGGTGGTCGCGGCCACCCTGCTGGGCGGTGCCGTCGCTAGCTCCCTGCTGGGTGCTGGCGCGGCAGCCGCGCTCCCTGGTGACCAGGGCGGCGACGGCACGGGCTGGCAGGCCCTCTACAACGGCGTGCCGGGCTGTATGCACGTGGGCGAGCAGATCCCCCCGTCGGGGTGGTCGTTGTGAACGTCGATCCCCGTGGTGTCGGGCACCCCTGCTGACCCAGCGCCAGCGAGAAAAGGCCCCAGGAGCGATCCTGGGGCCTTTTCTCATCTCAGGTAGGTCGTGGGGGGTGATGCGGCAACCGAACGCGTAGGCGGTCGGGCTCATGATCGCCGCCGACACCGCCATCTGAGTGACCGGCTGGGTGGTGGAGACCTGGGCGTATCCATCGATGAATCTGAGGTCGGTGACTTCGTGCAGGTACGCTCCGGTACCGCCAAGTCGAACAAAGTAGCGGATGAGGGCGATCTCGCAGTACAGGTCCGAGAGGTACAGCTCGTCCTCGTCGTCGCCCTCCAGCGTGATCGAGACCTCGTACTCCTGGTCGTCGGAGTCGGGGATCTCGATGAAGGCGGTCTGGTACTCGTACCAGCGCCGGTCAGTTCACGTCTAGTTCACGGAGCCGGCTTCTGATGTCATGAAGGAGCGGGGCCTCCGCTCCTCGTGTCCGTCCCGAGCGCGCATGCTCGGGGTGCTCACGTTTCTTACGACGAAGGAGGCCCCTGTGAGCGAATTCTATGAGGGTCGGCAGTTTGTCGGTATGGATCTGCATCGACGCCGCTCGGTGTTGGTGCGGATGAGCGAGACCGGCGAACATCTGGAGACAGTACGGATTCTCAACGACCGTGACGTGTTGGCTGAGGTGATGTCGCGTGCCGGCGAGTCGCCGGAGGTGGTGCTCGAGGCGACCTACGGGTGGTATTGGGCCGTCGATGCGCTCGCCGAGCTCGGCGCGAGCGTGCATCTGGCGCACCCGCTAGGGGTGAAGGCGTTTTCGTATCGGCGGGTCAAAAATGATCAACGCGACGCCGCAGATCTGGCGGACTTGCTGCGGATGGGGCGTCTGCCGCACGCGTGGATCGCGCCGCCGGAAACCAGGGAACTCCGCGAGCTGGTGCGCCACCGGTCCAAACTGGTCGCGATGCGATCGCAGTGCAAGGCCCACGTGCACGCGGTTCTGGCCAAGGGCGGTGTCTGGGTGCCGATGAGCGACCTGTTCGGCGTCGAGGGAAACCTGCTGCTGGACAAGGTCACGATGCCCGCACCGTACAAGGAACGGATCGCGTCGCTGCGCCGGTTCATCGAAGGGTTCGACGCGGAGATAGACCTGTTCACCGCTCTGGCGCAGCGTCGGCTGACCCATGATGCCGGCTACACCGCGATCCAGCAGATCCCCGGCATCGGGCCCGTGCTGGCGGCGGTGTTCGTCGCCGAGATCGGGGACGTGCACCGCTTCGCCGGACCGGCCCAGTTGACCTGTTGGGCCGGACTCACGCCGTCGCACCACGAATCCGACACCACGGTGCGCCGCGGCCGGATCACCAAGCAAGGCTCGCGCCTGGTCCGCTGGGCGGCCATCGAATCGGTGAAGATCCTGCCCGAGACCAGCCGCATCGGCGGCATCCGCGAACAGGTCGCTCAGCGCCGCGGCAACCGCAACATCGGCGCCGTGGCCGCCGCCCGAAGACAGCTCGAGCTCGTCTTCTACGGGCTGCGCGATCACCACATCCGGGCCCTGCACCACCCACCCCGCGCGGCGTGAGCCCCCAGACTCGGTCGGCTGCGGATCGTGCAGGTCATGACCCCCGAACCCGGCGAGGTCGCCCCTCTGATTGATCCCGACCGACCGTTCCCTGCGAACCGCTTCATGCCGCACACCGCGGCGAAGGAATGACCGGCAGCCCTTTTCGCCTGCCCCGCACCGGGAAACCGGAACTGAAGACGCCAACGACCCCTTGATACCCAAGCCGAAAGCAGCACAAGCGATTTCCACCTCCCTGCCCTAAACAGCATGCGCCGAACGGCGTCGCCGTCAAGGCCCTACGGCCGCTACGCGGTCGGGCTGCGCCCGAGCCTTGACCCCGACGCCTACTTCGACGCGCCCAGCCAGGACAAGGAAGCTCGGCAGAACCAACCAAAACAACACAGCCGTTGGTCTTGACCGGCCCCGCTCCTTCAGGAATGACCTGCATAAACTCTGGTGCGCGGTACTGGGATTGAAGTTGGGAGCGGGGTGTCCTGTCAGTCAAAGCGTTTCCCACTGCGGCATGCCTACCAGCCGCCCCAAGTGTGTCGAGCGCGAACGGAGCGGCAACGCATCAGGGTCGGGCAGGGGATCGGTCAGGTGCTGGCTGCTAGCCCTCCTCGGGCCAGTAGCTTTGCGGGTCGAGGCCGTCGTCCCAGGTCTCGTGGCGTCTGTGGCGCGGCTGGATGATGCGGCGTCGTAGCTCCAGCAGCAGCTCCTCGGTCGAGGCGCGGGAGAAAGCGTCGGTGGAGGCGTGGGTTCGAGGGGTGGGGGTGGTGGGGCGCATCTTGACCACAAGCTCCTTGGGCTCCCCGCCGGCCAGGATGGTGTCGATGCTGCCCGGTGCCCAGGCCAGCTTGTTCTCCAGCATGGCGTAGGTGCCCGGGCTGGCCTTGCGCACGCCGTGCTCGACATCGGCCAACGTGCGCACCGTGAACTGCAGGCTGTCGGCCAAATCGGTGCGGTTGCGGAAGCCCAGCGCAACGCGCCTGCTCACGATGTGGTGGCCGAGCCGCTCCAGGGCATGTTGGTCCATGAAGGAATCATGACGCACCACGAGTGGCAATGTCGAGCGGCCATATCCATATTTTTCAATCTCCTGCATGAGGTGACGGAGATCACTTCCGTGGCACACCCGCCAGATCGGCCCTGACCTGGGTGATCGTGTCCCAGAACAGTTCTTCTACCTTCTCCTTCGACAGGCCGACCACCTCAACCTTCGGCACCCCGGCCAGCTCACGCCGCACCACCTTGGCATCCGGCAGGGCGTCGCCGGTCCACCATTCCTGGCGGATGTCGAAGTCATCGAAACGCTCCCCTTCACCGGTGTGGCGCAGCTCAGCGCGCCGCTTGCTCACCGGCACGCGCCCCCACCATTGCGCCCGCCAGTACGACCCGTCGTAGGCTCCCGGCGGGGAACCGGTCTCCCACTCCTCCACCTGAACAGGCTCAACGGGAGCAATAACGTTGTAATCCTGCGCGAACCCGTAGGCCTGGTCGCAGTCGAGGTAGACCCGCTCGGTGCGGTAGGTGTCGCCGCTGCCCGCCGTGACCACATACACCGTCGTCATCGCCGCCTCCCCGTATGCGCTGGTGGGCTTCTGTCTGCCAGCACCGCCATTGCCGCGTCCGACAAACCGGCGCGGGGGACATCGTGGAGGCAACTGGCGGAGATTCGCGCCAAGCTTGCTATCGGTCACCAACTGTAATGTAAGTCACATAGGAATCTATGTGCTAATAGTTGACCATATTGCCGTTTATTTCATAACATTACCAGCACATCGAACGAACCAGGCGGGAGAACCGTTGTGACCGGGCCCGCGTGCTGACCAAGGACTGAGTGACATGACCACCAAGACCACACTGACTCTGCCGCACCGCACCGGGCGGCTCGGCGGTGGCCTGGGTGGAGTCTGCGGTGAGGGAGTCGTGGAGCGGTCGCTTGTTCGCCTGGTAGCCGTCGCCTGTGTGGTCGCGGGCGTCATGTTGATGGGTGGCACCGGGGCGGTCGCGGCGGCCGCGCCGGGATCGGACGGGACCGGCGGCGACCCGTCCGGCGATGGCACCGGCGGCGACAAGTCCGGTACCAGCACGAAAGAGCGCCGCTTCGATCTGTCGAAGCTGCGGTTTAGGGCATCGCAAGAAGATGGAACACCAAAGGTCGGCCCTATTCCACCGACGTTGATGATCCTGCCGCGCGAGCTGCTGACAACCCCATCGTCTAATGGCGCAAACGGTCTCCTCACGGTGCCAGGCCCGAGCGGGTCTCGGGGGATTCCTGTCACAGTGTCGGCATTCGACGTGACCGGGTGGAGCCTGGGCGGGCAGCGAGCCAGTGAGCCCACGATTGCGCCCGACAACTCGCAGGCTGGCGCGGCCAGCAACGACGTGAATCCGGCGCCGTCAACTTCCCAGCCGTCAACTCCCGAGCCGCCGACGATCTCACTTCTTCCTCTGGTCCCGCCCGGTGTGCCGACAGGCCCGCCGATCACGATCACCAATCCCGTGCGTGAACTGCTGCCGGTGGACCTGGATCAGCCGCTGGTGCCTCAACTGCTTCCTGCGCCCCTCGTCGCGGTGGTGTTGGCTGTCCAGGAGCTGCTCCCGTTCACCAGCATCGTGATCACGCCGGTGCCGGACTTCGTCGTTCCGCCGTACCTGGCCGACGTGCTGATGCACACCATTCTGGCTGACATCGTCGTGCCGACCTTTCCGGCGGGCGCGCTCCCCAGCGCGACGGTTCGCCACCTGATGTTGCTGTCACTGCCCGCGCACCCACAGCCCACCCGCACCCCGGGGCCGGATGACCTGATGCCGATGAGAATGGACGTCGACGGCTCCCAATCGCCGCAGCTCGACTTCGTGCCCATGGATCAACAACAGCAGCCGAATCCACCGCAGATCAGCGACGTGTCGCCGATGAACGATCCCGTGGCCTTCCGGGCCGGTTACAGCGATTACTTGCGCAACGCGGGCCTGGCGCAGATCACAGCGATCGCGGTGCCCGGCGCGGTGGCGATTCTGTTCTTCACCGCCGGCGGCGGCTTTATCGGATACCGGCACGCCAGGGCGGGTCACGTCATCCGACCGGAGGGGATAGCCCGCTTCCTGCGCTGATTTGACGAGCCGTTGACGGCAGGACACCGGATGAGGGAAAGGGGGCGCCATGGCTGTCAGCCGTCGAGTCGCCAGTGGGGTGTCCGCCGTGCTGAATACGGCGCCGCGCCACGGTGAGGCATCCATGGTCCGGCTGGTGCATGCGGGACCAGACCTTCGTGCTGGACTTCACAAGCACCGCCGAGAGGATCGTCGAGGCGTTCGAGCCGTACTACGAGGCGACCACATTGGCCGATGTGACTGACCCCAACATCATCCACGAAACCATGAACACGCTCTTCTCTCACGCGGCGTCGATCAACTGCTTTTGTTCCCAAGCGATTACGTCACTTAAGCGGTAGCGGACGTGTCGCCCGAACCGGGCGTAACGAGGTTCCGTTCCCTTCGTCGCCCACTGTGCCGGAGTCATCTCGGGTACGCCAAGTCGGGCTGCTAGCTCTTTACGGCTGAGCCAGGACGAGATAGACAGGCTGACCGATGCCGCGGGGTAGGCCGCCGCTGCGAATCGGCGCACACGGCAAGATCACTCGCGCCTACCTGGGCGGTGGCGTGTGGATGGCGCGGTGCCGCTACCGCGACAGCGACGGGGTTACCTGGAGGGTCGAGCGCCGGGGGCCGCCCGATGAACACGATCAACACGGCAAGTTGGCTGAGGATGCGTTGATCGAGGCGCTGGCGCAGCGGCGCAGGCCGCAACTGGCACCTGCCATTGACTCGACAAACTTCAGGAAACTCGCAGGTTCGCCTACAACAGAGAAGATTTCGCAGGCTTGATCGCTGGCTGGCGAGCCTATGAATGATTCGCCCACGTAAAAACCCGGGCTGTACTTCGCGGCGGGCGCGGAGGAGATTGAATATTGCTATTACGGCGATAGCCACCTCGGCGCCAAGGCATGCTACTCGGTGCGCAACGGAAAGTCGGGAGAGACCAATGAAAGTCATGTCACCTATGGATTCCCTGTTCCTGATAGGGGAATCGCGCGAGCATCCGTTGCACGTGGGCGGTTTGCAGGTGTTTACACCGCCGCAGGGCGCCGGACCAGAGTTTGTTCGGGATACCTATGAGGCGATGCTGGCGTGCGGGGACATCCAGCCGACTTTCCGCAAGCGTCCGGCGACGGCTTTCGGTGGATTCATCGATGTCGCGTGGACGCTCGACGACGATATCGATCTCGAGTACCACGTGCGACGCTCCGCGCTGCCCACGCCGGGGCGGATCCGGGAGTTGCTGGAGCTGACCTCTCGGCTGCACGGCACGCTGTTAGACCGCCACCGACCGCTGTGGGAATCGCATGTGATCGAGAGTCCAAGCGACGGGCGCTTCGCTGTCTACACGAAAGTTCATCACGCGTTGGTTGACGGCGTGTCCGCGCTCAAGCTGATGCAGCGGTCACTGAGCACCGACCCAAATGACAGCGAAATCCGGGTACCGTGGGCGCTGCCGCCCAGCGCCCGCCAGCGTGCAGAAGTCCGTCCGAGCACGGTGCAAAAGCTCACGGAGACAATGCAATCGGTGGCGCGAAAGATCCCGTCGACGCTGACATTGGCGCGCGCTGCGCTGCAGGTGCGGGAACTTACTCAGCCCTATCGGGCGCCGCGCACCATGCTGAACGTTCCGATCGGCGGGGCGCGCCGGTGCGCCGCGCAGTCCTGGTCGCTAGAACGCATTACGACGGTCAAAGACGCGGCCGGGGCAACCGTGAACGACGTTGTCCTGGCGATGTGCGCAGGCGCCCTGCGCTCCTATCTGAGCGATCTCAACGCGCTGCCCGATAGGCCGCTGATCGCCATGGTGCCAGTCAGCGTGCGCACCGAGCACGACCCCGGCGGCGGCAACGCGGTCTCGACCGTGCTGTGCGACCTGGCGACCCACCTCAATGACCCGGCAACACGGTTGGAAGTCATTCACACATCGATGCAGGAAAACAAGAAGGTGTTGTCGCAGCTGCCCAAGGCGCAGGCAATGGCGGTGGGCATACTCACGTTTACATCGATGTGGGTCAGCGGTCTTCGGGGCTTCCGCGCTGCGCCGCCGCCGTTCAACATCTGCATCTCCAACGTTCCCGGCTCACGAGAGACGCTGTACTGCAACGGGGCGCGCCTCGAGGGCAACTATCCGCTGTCAGTCGCGACGAACGGGCAGGCACTCAACATCACCGTGGCCACCTGCGCCGACAACCTCGACTTCGGGCTCGTCGGGTGCCGCCGATCGGTGCCGCACCTACAGCGGCTGCTCGGCGATCTGGAAACGGCGCTGAAGGACCTGGAACAAGCCGTCGGTGTGTGAGAAGCCGGAATCGCTACGCGTTCGATGGCATGAACTTCGCGCGTATGCCCGAACTGCAGTGGAGGGAAGAACAAACCGACGGTTCCTTAACCGCAGCTAGACGAGACCCGCAACAAATGACGCGGCCTGGTCCGTCCCCCTGGGCACGTAGTCGTGATGGGTACCCCTGTTGTTTGATATTGCCCGGGCCGCATATCGGGTCGCCGGCATTGCACAAGTCGGTGGTCCTGGACCCATACACCCGGCGGGTTTCCATCTACCGTGATGTGTACATGCCGTCACGGAAGGCATTCGATGCCAGCATGTTTCACCGTCTGCGCAGTGATCGTTCGATACGGCGACCGCTCGGCAAGCGCTCCTCATACGGCCGCGGCCAGATCCGGAACACGGTCTCCATCCGGGAGCGTCCCGTCGAGGCCGACACCCGGGAAGTGGCCGGGCATTGGGAGGGTGACCTCGTGTTCGGATCCCGTACGTCAGCGGTCGCGACCCTGGTGGATCCCGCCACCCGTTGCGCGATGGTCGTCGCGCTGCCCGACGGGCGCAAAGCCGACGCGGTCGCCGGCGCGTTGATCGAGCAGATGGGGCGCCGTCCGGTGCACCTGCGGCGGTCGTTGAGAGGGAACCGCGGCCTCGAGATGGCCCACCATGACACCATTACCGCGGCGCTGTCGATGCCTAGACCGATCACCGCGTCTCGGTATCCGCTCACCGGACGGGAGAAGGGATCTAGACATGGCCAGCGTTGAGTTGACCGCCGATGGCCCCTCAGCCCGCAGGACGCCTGGGAACAAGGGTCGGAGGTGTCCAAGCTCGGCGACTGGCTCGTGGTGCACGAGGCGTGGCGCGGCGACGTGCCGGACGAACTTCCGTCGGGATGACGATCGAGGGGATCGTGCGTGTCAAGGGCATGCGCAAACGGGTGAAGTGGACGGTTGACCACGTCGGACCCGCCGCGTCAGCTGGCGCTGTCGGGCGTCCGGCAAGGGCGGCACCAAATACGAGCTGCATTTCACGGTCCGCCCCAAGGCCGACGGGTCGGTGCTCGGCGTGCGCCTGAACTTGAGCGGGCGGCCGTTCTTCGGTCCGCTGGGCTCCGGCGTGGCCCGGGCGGTGAAAGCTGACGTGCAGCAATCGCTGATACGGTTCGCCGAACTAACGGCTAGTGGCCACCGACATCGCGAAGGTCGAGACGCGTCGGGTTGCAGCGCGCAACGAGGGTCTTCGCGCCGCTCGTCGGCTTCCCTGGACTGAAGCTGTCGCGGGCACCAGAACACCAAAAGCGTTCCGCCACAACATCCGCAACGACTTTTGCCGGGAAACCGACCACCCCGGAACTGAACCAAAACACGCCCCGCCAGAGACCAAACCAGCCTCCTTCGCACGTCGCCGGCACCCGACCGCCTCTGTTCTGACGACCTAATACATCGCGATTGGGGGGTGGGTGGCAAAGTCTATACACGCCAGAGCCGCGCAGCGGTAGCTCGCGGTCTCCGTCCCTGGATTCAATCCCCTCCGAGACAACACCTGGCAAATCAGCGCGTGAATCCAGCTGCGCCCCAGCACTTCTCATAGCGCGCTGTAACGTTCCCGCGGCGATTCATGGAAGAACTTCCACGAATAACGGCCACACTTGGCAGATGACCGACGCGAACAGGGTTGCGGCCCCCGAAGCGTGATCCGGGCGATTCGCCGGCGGCTGGAAGCCGAGGTGATGCGTGCCCGTGATGCCGAGGTGGTGCGGCTGCACCGCGCAAGGGCGTGCCGTTCTGGGTGATCGCGGCGCGGCTGGGGATGTCGCTGGGGTCGGTGCAGAAGTCGGTGCGCCGCATTGCAGGTACCGCTGTTCACTAGCGGCGACCTTCGTAAGTTGCTGCGATAGTCGGCACAGTTGCTGATTTTCAATGATTCTGCGCCTCAAGGGTTTCAGCTTTTGCGCTAACCCGGATTTCGGCCCGATGTGGCGGGTTCGGCCGACGCCGGGGCCGAAATCCCGCACCTCGATAACGGTTAATTGGGGATCTGGACCGCCGGGACGGCGCAGCACTCACTGGGCGCGTGAGTTTCCCGCCTCCGCGGCTGCACGCGCCCGTCCTGTCACGGCGTCAACCACAACCGCACGAGTCAAAAAGTTCCGGTCAGGTCAGGGCCGCCGTGCCAATGCGACTTTCTGCCTCCGCCACCGAGGCGCATTGTCAACCGATTTCCTCGACACACACGCACCACGATGGTCGTGGGTCGGAGCGCTAAAGACCTGGGCCGCCTCGCGGCCCTGCAGTGGATTTCGCGAGTGGGTTGTTGATTGGGCTGGTGCCCCAAACAGGTGACTTGTGAAGCATCCCCGGTTTCATGCACACCTCGTTACGTGTGACCGGTGTGCTTTCCGGCGTGCAGTCGAGCGTAGTACTCGGCCTCGGCCTCCGCGGGCGGACGTCGGCCGAGGCGGTGCATCAGCCTGCGTTCGTTGTACCAGGCCACCCACGCCGACGTGATGTTCTCCAGGTCGGTGAGGGTGCGGATTGGTCCGGCCCGGAACGGGGAACCCTCGCGGACACACTCGGTCTTGTAAAGGCCGATCGTCGTCTCGCACAACGCATTGTCGAGCGCGTCCCCGACCGTGCCGACCGACGGCCTCAGCCCTTCCAACATCAGTGTCTCACCGTAATGTATTGCAGTGTACTGACTTCCGGCATCAGCATTAAACCGAATTCGGCTTAATACCGATTATGCCGAGGTTTGCGTTAAGCCGAAGATCTGCGGGGATGGCCTGCGCTCGTGGGGGGTGCTGGCGGATTTCTCGGCTTAACGTTTCGCGGTTATCGCAGACTGTAGAGGGTTTGGAGTTGGTCTTCGGTGAGCGGCTCGGTGGCCGCGGTGTTGATTGCGGGGGTGGCGGCGTTGATGGCTTGGCGCATCATGTCCAGGGTTGCAAAGGCGTAGAACGCTGCTGTGGTGGAAGCGTTTTCGTGACCGAGGAGGCGCATGATGATCGGTAGCGGGATGCCCTGCTGGTAGAGGTCCATCGCTTTGGTTTTGCGCAGCAGGTGGCAGTGGATGTTCTGCGGGATCGAAGGGCATTGAGCACGTGCGGATTCGGTAGCGTGCTTGAGCACGGCGGCGACCGTGTCGGCGGACAGTTCGGCAGGTTGCCCGCGGTGCAGACTGTAGAACAACGGCCTGGTCGCGGGGAGTTTGGTGGTGTTCGGGTGGAACTCGGCGAGGTAGACGTGCAGGTGCTCGACGGTTTTCGCGGTGAGCGGCACGACGCGGGTCTTGTTGCCCTTGCCGGTGAGCAGGATGTGCCCGGGTTCGGTCAGGTGCAGATCGCCCAGGGTCAGGCCGGTGATCTCGCCCACGCGAGCCGCGGTGTCGTAGAGCAGAATGAGCAGCATCCGGTTTCTCCGAAATTTCGCTGTCTGCCCGGTGAACGCGGCAAGGATCGCCCGGGTTTGAGCTTCGGTGAGGTACTCGATGGGCCTGCGGGGGCCAGCCGGCGCTTTGAGTGCTTTGGCTGATTGGCTGAGTGCGACGAGCGTGAGGTCTTCGTAGGCCGCGTAGGCCAGGAACGCTTTGACCGCACTGAGGCGCAACGTGACGGTCTTGGGCGTGTAGCGCCGCTGATCGGTCATCCAGGCCAGCCATCCCTTGAGGTGCTGGGGTTCGAAGTGATCGAAACTGACGTGCTCACGTCCGATGTGCTCGGCCTCGGCGAGGTAGTCCAGGAAGCACTCCAGGCTGATCCGATATGCCTCAATGGTTTTCGGTGACAGCCCTCTGGTCTTGGGCATGTAGGCGTGCAGATAATCGCGGGCGAACCCGAAGAAGTCCGGTGCGCCGGTATGTGGGTCGCGTCTCATCAGAATCCCACCTGCGGGAGCAGGGATTGGCGATCGGCGGTGATGTCGGCGTAGGCGGTCATGAAATCGGGCGAGGTGTGCACGTAGTAGTACGTGCTGTCAAAGGTTGCGTGACCCATGTAACGAGACAGGTAGGGCAGCATCGCGGTGACGTCGTCGCCGGCGGTCATCCATCGGTGGATATTGGCGTAGGCGAAATGATGCCGGAAATCGTACGGCCGTGGCTGTTGACCAGCCACCGGCCGGGGCAGCGCGGCTTGGTCCCAGATGCGGCCGAATATCTTTCCAACTGTTGCCGTGCTGACCTGGTTGCCGGTAGCGGAGACGAAAAACATGCGGCGCGAGGCGAAATGCGCGCGCGAGGTCCGGTCGCACGTGTCGAGGATCTCGATGACCTGATCAGTCAGCGGCAGCCTGCGGCTGCGATGTCCTTTGGACCAGATGATGTCGATGTGCCCGGCATCGAGGTCGACCTGCCCGGTCTGCAGAGCGCGGGTTTCACCGGTCCGCAGACCGCACGAGTGCATCAGGGTGAAGAACGCGACCGCCTGCCATCGCCACGGGCATGGCGTCTGAATCTGTGCGGCGGCGGCGAAGAACAACTCGATCTCACGCCGGCACAACAGATAGGGATGAGCGGCAACGAACGGGGCTTTCCACCGATCGGAGAGCACGTAAGCGTCGGGGATCCCGTTCATCGCCATCCAGCGGCCGACGTCACGAATGTAGGACATCCAGGACCGGTAGCGGCCACACCGTTGCAGCTGAGCACTGACCCAGCCTTCGACGGTGTCCTTGTCGAACACCGTGCGATCGCGGGTGGCGCAGTAGGCGTCGAACTGTTTCAGGTACCAGATGCGGGAAGCACCAGTGCATCCCATGTTCGCCTTGAACGCCAGGTAGGCGTCCAACTCGGTGGCGAAAGCGCTGGTGAAGCCGTGGCCGCTCATGACCGCACGGCTTCTGGGACCGGCAGGACGCAGTCGAGCAGACGGAGCCGGTCCACACTCATGTAGAGGTTCGTCGATTCCTGGCTGGCGTGGCCGAGCACTGCTGAGATCGTCGGCAGCGGAACCGCTGCGGCCAGCAGCCGGGATGCGGCATTGTGGCGCAGCAGCCGGGTTCCCGCCTTCGGGTTGGCCACTCCCGCTTTCCGGAATGTCTCAACGGTCACCTGGTGCACCGTCGCGTGATCGCCCAGCCGGGTGTGTGGGGCTTTCGAACGCAGGAATAGGTGATCATCGCCGGAGCTGGGACGTTCGTCGAGCACATAGGAGGCCAGCTTGCCCAGCAGCAGCGCCGGCAATGGCAGCGTCAGCGGTTGCCCGTCTTCTGCTGCACGAGGCCGATCGTGTGCCCACGCCAGTCGACATCACCGAGCCGCAGCGCGACGATGTCACAGGCCCGCAATCCCGTCGATAATGCGAGCAAGGTGATCGCGGCGTCCCGCGCGCTGACCACCCCCGACGCACAAGCGCGAACAACCCGTTCCTCGTCGCCATCGCCGAGGACCGGGACTATCGCGTGAAAGCGTTTGATGCCAGCCAGATTCAACGCGTTGACCAGATCGGTGCGGCCGGTGAACGTGAGGAACGGACGAAAGTTCGACACCACCCAAAACAGCGACGACCTGGCCCACCGGTCCAGTAGGGATTCCAAAAACGCCAGGACACTGGCGCCATCCGCCCCGCCCAGCACGGCGATACCGCGTGCTTCCAGGAACACCAGGTAGCGACGCGCCACCCGCCCGTAGGCCTCGCGGGTGGCCGGCGCCAGACCGCGCCGGCCCATCTCGGCCTGCCACGCGGCGTCCAGCGCAACGAAGTCGCTGCCCTCGGGCCGTGGACCTCCGCCGCCGCGGCCACGAACCGCCAGGTCCACCCGCCCGGTGCGCACATACGAGTCGAACACCGTAACCAGACGCCGGTAGTCGAACCGCCGCTGCGGGCTGAACCGACCGGTGCGCACACTGATCGTCATCGAGGCGAACTCCGCACCCAGACCGGCGGAATACTCACGCCCCGAGGCGAACTCAGTCAGCGCCTTGATCGTCTTCGCGTACTGACCAACCGTCGATTCCATATAGCCAGCCGCACGCAACTCCGCCACCACAACCGCGCCGATCTGCCTGACCGTCGTACCCATCACCGTCTCCTTCCACAGACGTACAGATACGACGGACGCTAACCAGCACCCGAAACGTTAAGCCGAGAAATCCGCCAGCACCCCCCACGAGCTCAGGCCATCCCCGCAGATCTTCGGCTTAACGCAAACCTCGGCATAATCACTGTGATGGATGGTGTCGTCGAACGGGCAGCCTTGGCGGGCGCGGAAGGCCGCGGCGTGGCGTAATGCACGCTCGACGAAGCCGGTGTCCTTGGTCAGCGAGCATTCCCACCCGGCGATCAGTCCCGCGTAGGCGTCGACGACGAACGCGGTGTAGCCAAACCCGCAGGTCATCGGGACGTAGCTGAAGTCGGCCACCTCCAGCAGGTTCGGTGCGGCAACCCGCCACTGTCGGCCCACCAGATCCGGCGCCCGGGCCGCGGCCGGATCCGGCTCGGTGGTGCGCGGCGTGCGACGAGCGCGCATGACGCCGCGCCAGCCGTTGTGCCGCATGATCCGTTCCACCGTGCGCCGCGCCACCGGGATGCCCTCGCGCTGCAGGTGCGCCCACATCTTCAGGCTGCCGTACAGGCTCTCCGGCGGGCGTTTCCCGTCGGCGTCGGGTTCGTAGATGCCGGCCAGGATTTCGGTGATCGTGATGTCCCACAGGGCCCGTTTCGACGGTGCCGTCCAGCGGTGCGCCCAGTAGGTGCGCGGGGCGATCTGCACACCGTGCACGGCCAGTGCCCGGCAGATCGGTACGACCCCGTACGCGTCCTTGTGCTCGTCGATGAAAGCGCAGATCAACCGTGTCGCGGGTCGCACTCCCGCGCGAAGAAACTTGTTGCCGCCTTGAGGATTTCGATCGTTTGTTCCAGCTCGCGGTTCTTCCTGCGTAGCTCACGCAGCTCCCGCCTCTCCTCGCTCGACACCCCCGCCGCCTCACCGGCGTCGATCTCGGCCTGGCGCACCCACTTGCGCAGCGTCTCCGGGCTCATCCCCAGCCGGCCCGAGATCGCCTTCATCGCCGCCCACTCCGAGTCGTAATCCTCACGGTGCTCGCGGACCAGTCGCACCGCCCTGGCCTTGGTGTTCTCGTCGTACCTGATCGACATCGCGCCATCCTTCCCAACAAAGGAAGTGCGCAAGAAACCGGGGACGGTTCACTTTGTCCCTTACGGCGGGAGGCGGTCAATGCGGGTGTGGGGGTGGGTCGGCAACGGCGGCGCCGCGGGATTGCTCGATTTCGCGAATGAGGCGTTGGGTCGTGCGGTCGCGCTGCAGCACGACGCCAGACAGCGGGTTGAGCAGGTCGTTGAGCAAGAAATAGGGGATCCACCGGCGCGGCACGACGATCCGCGGCGACCGTTTGATGATTCCGGCGGCTACCTGCTCGGCCACCCGCTTCGTCTCGATGGCCTCCCGCAGGAACGGAGGGTATGCGCGGGCGCGCAGTCGGGTAACGGTGTCGTGTCCGCCGAACGCGGTGCGGGCGATGTTGGTTTTGACCCACCCCGGGTAGAGAACCCCGGCGGAGGCACCGGTTCCCGCCAGCTCGACACGCAGCGCGCGACCAAGTTGTGCGACACCGGCTTTCGACATCGCGTACGGAGCATTGATGGTGCCGTTGGTGTGGGCGTAAATCGAGGACGTGATGAGGACATAGCCGCGGTTGGCGATGATCTGGGGTAGCGCCGCGCGCAGCGTCCGCCACACTCCGAGCAGATCGACTTCGACGACCCGCTCGAACTGCGCCGGCTCGATGGTCGCGACGCTGGTCGGCGGGTCGGCGGCGATTCCGGCGTTGGCGAACACGACATCGAGTGCGCCGAACTCGTCAACGGCGGCGGCCACAGCGGCCCGCAGCCCAGCAGCATCGGTGACATCGACGGCGAGGGGCAGCGTCCCGCGCCGGCCCAGTTCGCCCGCAACCGCGTCATGACTCCTCCAACGCAGTTGGCAATTTTTGCTTTGAGGTGTCGCTGAGCTATCGGCGTGTCGGACTGCCGCGGCGTGTCAGTGCGACGGTGTGACATGTCGAGTAGTATGTTAGTGACATGCCTGTTGGTGGGTCTGCCGGTCGCGCTCGTGGTGACGTGTTCGCCGAGCGGGTCAACGCCGCCGCGGACCTGCTGGACGCGAGGGTGCCGGCAGCAGAGTCCGCGCGGGAGCTGGCCAGCCGGTTCGGCTGTTCGCCCCGGCAGGCGCACCGCTACGTGCAGCGCGCCGGCCGGTCCGGACATGTTGCGGTGCCCGCCCCGGCCGCGGTGTTCACCGTCAAACTGCCGGTGCCGCTCATCGCGCGGGTCCGTACGCATGCCGCCGCGTCGGGGCGGACGCTGTCGGCGGTGGTCGCACAGGCGTTGGAGGAGTTTTTGGCGCGGGCGCATCGAGGGCATCCGCGCCGGTGAGCCAGCGGGTGGTCGAGACCGAGTTCGTCTTCGATCGCCTACAGGCCGCGGAACTGTCGGCGGCCTACCGCATCCTTGTCCCCGAACGACCCTCGCGCGCCGTGCGCGCCGGTCAGGAAGCGAGCCGCGCCGATGAGCAACGCAGCGATCTATGCCCGGGTCTCCTCGACCCGGCAGAAGGAACAGGACACGATCCGATCCCAGACCGTGGCGCTTCGTGCGCACGCCGAACAGCTGGGTCTGGACGTGGCTGAACGGTGGGTGTTCGAAGACGACGGCCAGTCCGGGGCGAGTCTGGTCCGGCCGGCGCTGGAACAGCTGCGCGATTTGGTCTGCCAGGTCCCGGTGGACGTGCTGCTGGTCCACTCGCCCGACCGGCTGGCTGGCAAGTACGCCTATCAGGCGCTGCTGATCGAGGAGTTCGCCAAGGCCGGCACGACCGTGATGTTCGTCAAGGGCCCGCGCAGCGACAGCCCCGAAGACGCACTGCTGGTGCAGTTCCAGGGCATGATCGCCGAGTACGAGCGCGCCCAGATCCTGGAACGGACCCGCCGCGGCAAGGCGCATCGGGCCAGAAGCGGCACGGTCAACGTGCTCTCGGGCGCCCCGTTCGGCTACCGCTATGTCCGCAAGAGCGAGCATGCCCAGGCCCGCTACGAGATCGTGGCGCACGAGGCGGCGATCGTGGTCGAGCTGTTCGCCCGCTACGCCGACGGTGGGGTCGCGATCGGGGAGCTGGCCCCGCTGGCTGAGCGGGCTGGGCGTGGTGACCCGCACCGGCAAGCCGCGCTGGGACCGCTCCACCATCTGGGGCATGCTGCGCAACCCCGCCTACGCCGGGCGGGCCTGCTTCGGCAAAACGATGCGCACCGATCAGACCGCCGGGCTCAACCGCACCGCCCGCCTGGCCGGGCGCGCCACGCCCCGCCGCTACACGGTCATCGACCGGGCCCGCAGCGATTGGCTGCAGATTCCCGTGCCCGCGCTGGTCGCCGAGGACACCTGGCAGCGGGTCCAGCGCCGCCTGGCCGACAATAAGCGCTACGCCACCCGAAACAGCATCAATCCCTCGCTGCTGCAAGGCATTTGCGCCTGCAGCAGCTGCGGCTACGCCTACTACCGCACCTCGACACGCACCACCAACAAGAAGATCTACTACTACCGCTGCCTCGGCTCCGACGACTACCGCTACGAGCACGGCCGGGTCTGCGCCAACAAGCCGGTGCGCGCCGACTACCTCGACACCGTCGTCTGGGACCACATCACCGCCCTGCTCACCGACCCGGCCCTGATCCGCAACGAGATCAACAAGCGCCTCGAGCAGGCCCGCACCGTCGACCCCGCCACCGCCCAGCGCCGGCGTCTCGATGCCGCACTGGCCAAGGCCACCACGGCGATCACCCGGCTCATCGGCGCCTACCAGGAGGAGTTGATCTCCCTCGACGAGCTCCGCACCCGCATGCCCGAGCTGCGCGCCCGCCAGAGCAGCCTGCACCACCAGATCGACGCGCTCGACAGCCAACTCGCCCACCGGGAGGTCTACCTCAAACTCGCCGACAACCTCGAAGACTTCCTCACCGGGCTGCGCGGCAAGACCGCCACAGCGACCGTCGCCGAACGCCAGCGCGTCCTGCGCCTGCTCGTCAAAGACGTGCTCGTCGGCCCCGACAAGATCACCATCCGCCACTGCATCCCGGTGCGGCACAACACCAGCAGCGGGACCGACGACAGCCCCCAAACCGACTCGGAGGGCGAAATACCGCCTGATTGCCAACTGCGTTGGAGGAGTCCTCAGGCCACCCTGCGGCGTGAACTGCACCGCTCCCTGGGCTTCGAGTGGACGCCGATCGACGCGTCGACAGGTATGGCCGAGCTCGCCGGCGTGGATGCGGCCAGCATCACCGCCTGGTCGCAGCGCTCGACGCAATTACGCGAGTGGGCGGCCCACAACCTCGTCGTGGTGGACGGCGCACAGCCGTCGGCGGCGCAGTTGGCGGCCGCGCAGAAGGCCACCCGGCCGGCCAAGCCTGAACAGCTGGCCTGGGCCGAGCTGGCCCAGATGTGGCGCGAGTATGCGCGTGGTCTGCGGCTGGATCGGGAGGCCTTCCAGGAGGCGCGGCGGGCGCGGCGGGCGGCGTCGCGGGCGCCGTTTGATCGGCTCGCGAGCATGGCCGAAAAAATCGAGAAGGCCGGGTTCACCCGCGCGGATCTGGTGGAGATCGTCGGCGCCCAGCTGCCGATCGATACCGAACAGTCCCCGCGGGAGCTGGTGGAGGCCGCCGTCGACGAGATCGGGATGCGGCTCACAGGCCAGCGGGCCGCGCATCAGCGTGAGGGCCATGAGCGGTTCACCCTGGATCGGATTCTGGCTGAGGAAGTCGCGGTGTTCGATCTGGTGGATGCCCGCGACGCTCGGTCGCAGTTGTGGGTGCGCGAGCACGACACCGACGGACTGTCGCCGGATCAGGCGCGCGAGGTGGACAACATCGCCGCCTGCCCGTGGTTGGTGTGCCCGCTGTCGGCGCCGGCCGGGGCCGGCAAGACCACCTCGGTGCGCGCCCTGCCCGCGGCCGCGCACCGCTCCCGCCGCCGAGTCCTTCTTTTGGCGCCGACCGGAAAGGCCGTCGATGTGGCGGTGCGCGAGGGCGCCGGCGACACCGGCTACACCATCGCCAAAGCACTGAAATCCCTCGGGGACGGCACCCTGACACTGGACCGGCAGACCGTGGTGGTCGTTGACGAAGCGGGCATGGTCGGCACCGACGATCTGCGCCAGCTTCTCACTGCCGCAACCAATGTTGGAGCCAAGACCGTGCTGGTCGGCGATGCCCACCAACTCGCCCCGGTCAAGGCCCGCGGCGGCATGTTCGCCCAACTCTGTGCGGACCTGCCCTGGACACAACGCCTCTCGGAGGTGTGGCGGATGCGCGACCCCGCCGAGCGCTCCGCCTCCCTGGCCGTGCGCGACGGTGGGCCGGCCCCCGTCCGCCGCGCCGTCGAGTGGTACCGGACCCACAACCGGCTGCACACCGGCGACCCCATCGCCATGGCCACCGACGCCCTGCAGGCCTACCAAGCCGACGACGCCGCCGGCAAGGACGCCCTGCTCGTGTGTGACACCAAGGAAATGGCCGACGCGCTCAACCGGCGCATCCACGACGACACCATCGACACCGAGGCGCCCACCATCACCGCCGCGCGCGGACAGCGCATCGGCGTCGGGGACCTGATCATCAGCCGCCGCAACGACCCCACCATCGGAGTCTTCGAGGCCACCGACATCACCCAGCCCGCCGACCCGGTGCGCAACGGGAACCGCTGGCGCGTCTACGCCATCGACACCACCGCAGAACACCCCAGGATCGCGGCCCGCCGGCTGTCCGACGGCGCCCGCACCGCCTTCACCGGCGACTACCTCCGCGAGCACATCAGCCACGGGTATGCGGTCACCGTGCATTCGGCCCAGGGCGTCACCGCCGAGCGCACCCACGCCGTCCTCGGCGAGACCACCACCCGGGCGTTGCTGTATGTGGCGATGACCCGCGGCCGCGAATCGAACCAGGCGTACCTGTATGAGCGGATCGCCGGGGAAGGCGAGCACGAACACAACCAGCCCACCCCCGGTGTGCACGTGGCCCGCCGCGGCACCGGCCGATACGCCGCCCAGCTGGTGCGCGCCATCATCGCCAACCACGACCAACAAGCCCGCACCGCCCATGACATCGCCACCGACTCTCCCGACCGTAAGCAGTTGCCCGAGCGGGTGCAGAGTCTGCTCGACCGCCGCGCCAAGGCCGTGGCTACCCGGCGCAGCTACTACCAGGCCCAGACCCGACACACCCGCGACCGGGCCATCGACCGAGACCTCGGCATCGGCCACCACCGCAGCCGCGACCAGAGCCGAGACTACGGGCTCGACCTCTGACCCGAAGCCCGAGCAACAGTCGGCTGTCGGTCCCGTCAACGGCGAACAGAAGCCGGGAGCCTGGGAGCCCGCGCGTCGAGGTGAATCTGCAAATGCTGACAGGAACCGTAACCGTTGGGCATGCCGCATTGGATGTGAAGCGTTTCATCGCCCGCTCGCGGGCACGGGTGGGTTGATGGGAGTTCTCGGCGCGATTGTTCAGATACTTCGACCGGCGGTGCTTCACCGACGGCACCATCTCTCGCGGTGCGCGACCTGGCAGCTGCTCAACCCGTCGGTGACGATGACCCGCGGCACGTATTGCACGCCGTTGGGTAGTTCCCTATTGGGGGTCCGTGTCGACCGAGGTCACCAAGACGCTCGATGCCAGCTCGACGCCGGCGTTCCTCTGGGGTTCCTCAACCGAACCCTGTGACCAACCCAGGGATCAGGATTGGATCACGTCATCACGGTCCGAGTGCTTCGGTTGCAGCGTCGGCGATGAGCGGTTCAGGCGACTCCGCCAGTTGCAGCAAATCGTCGCGCGCTTCAGCGAACTCACCGAGCGCGAGGACAGCCGCGTGTCGAGCGCGTAAGTCGACGGCCGGGTCATGGGTGAGTGCCGTCAGCTGGAGTCGTGCCTCCCCGCCCAGCTTTGCCGTAAGCAGCGTTACCGCCATTTGAGGAGCTAGGGATGGTGATTCCCCTCTGGCCGCGGTCGTTAGCTCGTCGATCGAAAAATCTGCCGGATTCAATTTCACGAAATCAGTCATCGCTACAATGCCTTCCTAGACAATCCCGACCAGGCCTGCAATCATCTTGCAGGATGCGAGCATCGTCTTTTTCTGGTTAGCAGTAATTCCTACCGCCGTGAACGGATTACCAGATGTCACGCTGCCGGTCTGCGTCATGAGACTATTGTCCGCCGGATTCGGGTGGGGGCATCCCAGGTAGTGTCCGACCTCGTGCGCGAGCGTCCGTCCGGTGCCCTCGCCGTTGATACCTACGACCGAAGACCGCATCTGGCCTGCGGGCGCCGGGCCGCACGGACCTGGCGTTGGCGTCTTGCCGAGGGTAAAGCCGACCGTTCCGTCGGGATTTGTCGTGGACACGTTCATGTTTGCGGGTATCACGACCGGTAGTGCTGTGCCGTCTCCATCGACCGTCAGCCCGCTCGCCGCGATGAACGGCGCATTATTCGTCAGGTCCCTGCCGGTGCTCTCGATCTGAGCCTCGGTGGTAACCGTCGCATGTCCCTGGGAGTTCGCAGCGGTCAGGTTCTGGCGAAGAACAACGCCGATTCCTATACCGGCGTTGGAATAGATATCCCTCATGCGGAAGACGGCATAGTCGATCGCGACAGGGTCCGTAGTACTCAGTAGATCCGAGCCGGCCACGATTATCCGGACGTGGAAATGCGACTGCCTGAACGCCCGCACGTACCCGACGAGGCCGATCCTTGGTGTCGGTCGGCTGGACACTACAGCCGACGGCATTCTGCCTTGAGTGAAGCCGAGGAGATCTCTACACACACTCACGGAAGCGTTGTTCGGAAAGCCGAGGAATGCCGTCAATGCTCGAAGGCTCGCCATCCTTACTCAACCTTCTTCCTTGCTCAGCGTGGACTGACCAGGACGCGCACCATGCCTTGGCCAGTGTCCAAGGGGGTCAGGGCTTTTCCGATGACCGCGCCAAAGGCCCGGGATACCTCGGTCACTGCGCGGCAGTGCCCGGCAATCGATGAAGTGGTAAGCAGGTCACCGGGACGGATTGGTGCCTCGGTGGCGTCGGCCTTGCACCAGACCTTTCCCATCAGCGCCACATGAGCACTGTTGTCATGCCGATCTAAAACGAGTGCCGGCTTGACGCCCCCGGCGCCGGAAACGATCCCCGCGACCGCTCTGTCGTAGTCCGCGGCACACAGATGAATCTCACCGTCCTCGCCCAGCACAACCACCGAGCCCGCCGTCACATCCGAATCGTAGGTAGTCAGGGCCTCGGCGTAGTCTGCGCCCTGCAAGATGACGTCCCCGGTGACCACCACGTTGCCGTCGAACCAGCCGGCCGGTCCACCCGCCTTGCTGTACCCAGCGACCGCCGCGAAACCAGAATGGCTTTCGCCGTGCACACCTTCGCCGCCGTGCGGACCGCCGATACCCCACAGACCCGGCCCGTTGTTGGTGTTGTAGCCGGCCACGGCGGCGTAACCCGAGTTGCTTTCGCCGTGCACACCCTCACCCGCGGTGGCACCGCCGATACCCCAGACGCCTGGGCCGGTGCTCTTGTTGTAGCCGGCCACGGCGGCGTAACCCGAGTTGCTTTCGCCGTGCACACCCTCACCCGCGGTGGCACCGCCGATACCCCAGACGCCCGGGCCGCCGGCTGCGCTCTTGTTGTAGCCACCGACCCCGGCCCACCCGGAGTGGCTCACTCCGTTGACGCCTTCCCCGCCATTGGGTCCGCCGATGCCGGCCACGCCATGCCAGCTAGCGGTGTTTTCCCCAAGAACACCCGCCGCCGCGCTTTTCCCGTATACACCAACACCAGCCTGCGGAGTGGTGTTCGTGTTGGTGCCGGTGACGCCCGCTTCGAAAGCTGCGTCGGACGTGCCCGTCAGTGGACTCATCGAGATTGCCCTTCCCCTTGTCGAGTTGATCTAGCTCCGCTAGCGCGGTGACGTTTCTTGAAACACGCGCGCGTCGAATCGTCTAATAAACGAGAGTGAAATGCATAGGTAAACGATTACTCGACTCAAGTCCCCACCACTGGTCTCTTAGTAAGCTGAGTGATACCTGTCTAATTACTTGGAGCGAACGTACAACCTGAACGCGCGGCGTAGCTCGACGATGGCTCCGCCGAGTGACCCTAATTTGTCAACGAATCTGTCTCGTTTCTAGAGAAACGAGACGGCCTCCGGCGGCCGCTTCCCTGCCCTGTCGCCCCAGGTCGCGGTGTCTCATTTCCTGTCTCACGCGGCGTGTCTCAGATCTGTTCTGTCGGTAGGCAATGAGACAGTGCCGATGTGACGGCGATCCTCGGCTATGCACGTGTCAGCACCACCGGCCAAGACCTCAACGCCCAACTCGTTGTGCTCACTGCCGCCGGCGTCGACGCCGATCGGGTATTCACCGACAAACTCTCCGGATTGGCTCGAACCGACCGGCCCGGACTTGCGGCCATGCTCGACTACGCCCGCGCCGGCGACACCCTCGTGGTTACGGCCATCGACCGGCTGGGCCGTTCGGTCGCCGAAGTCACCCGCACCATCGCCGACCTCGGTCAGCGCCGAATCCTGTTGCGGGCCTTGCGCGAAGCCCGCCTCACCCACCGTCCGGAAGGCTGCCGGGCCCACTTCCTGAAGCTCAACGCAACAGGCTGCGGACCATTCTACAGACCTATATCAGTTGCCCGCCCAAATCGTCCTTCTATCAGGAAGACAGCCCAAAGACACCATCACGAGCCGCCCGGCACTTGTCGGTCTGTCGTCGTACGGTGGGCCTTGTGAATGCGGCCGAGCACTGGCAGGCGTGGCTGCACAGATATGGCGGCGACTACTCCAACGACGAGGAACGCCGCGCGGCTTACCGCGACTTCAAAGCCAATCTCGCCATGCTCAGCGACGTGTTCGACGAAACCCATCAGGGCCGAGCCAGCTCCTGAGAGCCTCCGCTAGCGAGGTTGGTAGCGCGCACGCTGTCTGTGCTTCCCTGCGTCGGGGACTGGCTCCAGCACCGACACCCTGACCATAAAACGCCCGGCGTGTCGGTACCAGGTACAGACGCACTTCTGCGACAAGGTCGCCGCATGGCTCAACCGCACAAAGGCGATCGCGAACAAATCAAGCTACGTGCCCCCGTGGTCGTCTACGCCCGACTACGTGAAATGGCAGCCGAACGTGGCACCAGCATCAGCCAGATTGCTGCTGACCTCCTTGCAATCGCGGTAGGCCATCCTGAGGCCGTCCGCGAATTCAACAAAGAAACGGAGGTACTGCCGCTGGCGATGTGAACCCCATTGGTCTTGCGGGACAACACATCTGAATAAGCGTGGAAGCTAACCGCCTCTAAACAGACGAAAACCCCCGGCAATACCGAGGGTTCGTCTGAACCGAGTTGGAAGCTCGGTTCGGCGGTGCTTCCGCACCATCCCCGAAGGGACTGCTTTGGCGAGCAAGTCTCACGGTAGCGCACAACCGAATCAGGTTCTAGGCGGTGCGCACCGTGGTTTATCGGATCGACATCTTTGCCCGCCCGCCTACCGCGGGTGCACACCGACGCGGCGGCGCCGTGGTGTGGCCCGCAACCGCCCGGTGTGGGCGCCGCGGCTGGCCGACACCGGGCATCGCCACCGCCCGCCTGGTGCAGCAGCCGAGCCGGCGGCGCCGGTCGCGCCGATCGTGTTGGAGCTGGGCGAGTTGCCGTGGGCGGGGGTGCCGAGCTGGACTCGCGCGCAACGCTGGGCGACGGTCACCGTTGCGGTGGCGTATGCGTGCCGCTACGACAGCGATGTGCGCCCGGCGATGCCGGGTAACCCGGTCAGCCTCAAGGCGCTGGTGCGGGTGGCTGAGGCCCGCGCCGGCTACGCCGATCACGGCACCGGCCGGGGTAGCCGGCCCACCAATGAGCGGCTGGCCGCCGACACTGGGTTGTCGGTGCGCACCGTGCAAGCGCGCCGATGCCGCGCTGCGGCTGTTGGGGGTGGCCGCCGAGGTGCTGCGCGGCCGGCAGCGCACCCGCACCGAACGGTTCGCGTCCTGGCGGGTGGGTGATCGCGCCCGCGGCTGGGCCAGCGTGTGGGCGCTGCACGATCACCCGCTCATCAACAGGCTTGTGCACAGCTGCTCATCGCTGTCACCCCACCCCGAAGGATCTTTTGTTAGGGAGAAAAACTTTCGTAGGGAGGTGGTTGCTACCGGGCAGCGGCGCCACGGGGGCGCCGTGGTGCGCGGCTCGGCGCGCAGCGCCGCGGTCTCGGCGGAGGCGGTCTCGGCCCGGCGTTCGGCGTCGGCGCGGATCGCCGCGGCAACCGATTCGCGCGCCTGCTCCCGGGCGGCCTCCAGTTCCGCACAGCGTGCCTGGGCGGTGCGGGCCTGTTCGCGCGCGGCGTCGGTCTCTTGCGCGGCCTGCTCGCCGTGGGACTGTGCCGCCGCGTCGGCCTCGTCCTTGTCGTGCTCGGCCGCGCGGGCTTGCCGCTCGGCCAGGCGCCGCAGCCGGTCGGACTCGGCGGTTTGGGCCAGCGCGTCGGCGTGCACCTGGTCCACTTCGGCGGCCACCGCCTCCCGGTCGCCGGTGACCCCGACGCTGTGCTGGATCGCCTGCAGCACACCCACCAGCGCGTCGATCTGGGTGGGCAGCTGCGCCAGCCGGTCCTCCAGGGTCAGCCTGGCCATCGACACCGGCCGCGCCGTCTCTTCACCGCCACCGCCCGGCCCGCCATCGCGCCGGCGCCGGTCACGTTCCTTCCACGCGTTGGCGGCGTTGTGGATCGGGCCGCCCGGGTCGGCCTGCTCGCAGTAAAGCGCCGGCCGGCCCGGGGTGGCGTCGGCGGCCCGACGCGGGCGTGCGCAGTCGGGGTAGCGGCAGCTGACGTCGTCCTCGTCGGGGGCGGTCGCCCGGTCGGGGCGCGGGAACGACATCATGCGACACTGCCCGCCCCGATCCCGCTGAGCCCCAGCCGCGTTGACAGCGCCCCAGCTCGTGCTCGGCGTCGGGAGTCTCTTCCGGGTCATGCTTCGATTCGCTTGTCCTCCAGTCGCATCCACCAATTTGACGGCATGTCGCCAGGGAGCCTCGGTCAAGGGAAACCGACATTATGATCGGCGTGATCAAAGCGACAGTGCGTGACCCTCCAGGTCGGGTCCCGGCGCCAGGCTGACCCACGCTCACAGCCCAAGAAGACGTCGGCGTCGGCAGGCGACCCAAACGCGAAGCGACGCTAAAGGTACGTGAAACGACCTGCGGATACGCGAAAGATGTTGATGGAATCAACACGGGAAACCGTTGTGGATGTGGAGCCTCCAACGGTGCTCGCACCGTCTGCCTAAACCGCATCAATGTGAAGACTGGTCAGTCCGCGCATCTGCCAAGTCGGCTCGTACGTGTAACAGCGCGCATCATCCTGCCCCGTCGGGCAAGGGGCGATCCGGGACAGGAG
The DNA here is from genome assembly GCA_963801365.1 of uncultured Actinomycetota bacterium. Taxonomy (GTDB): domain Bacteria; phylum Actinomycetota; class Actinomycetes; order Mycobacteriales; family Mycobacteriaceae; genus Mycobacterium. Next base: position 989,302 of record CAWDEZ010000006.1, read on the forward strand.
TGGTAGCCGCGTCCGCACGCGACATGCTCGCGCACGTTGGGGCGATCCATTCGAATTCGTTGCGCTCGAAGAAACTTTCGCGAGTCTCGGTTGCTAGTGGTGTGTCTCCAAAATAATAGGCTGGTTCTGGGATAGACTTCGTGGGTGATGACACCAGCGGCTGCTTTGGTCATGTCGGACGGTCAACGAGAAGCGTTGCAAGCCTTGTCGCGGTCGCAGACCGCGCCGCGTCGGCAGGTTCGGCGGGCCAAGGCGCTGGTGCTGGCGGCCGATGGTGTGGCGAATGTGAGGATCGCCGCGCAGGTCGGGGTGAAGCCGGCGACGGTTCGGGCGTGGCGGGCCCGGTTCGCGGAGGAGGGCTTGGCGAAGCTGGGGAAGGTCCGGGCCGGGCGTGGCCGCAAGTCCACCATCCCGCAGGAGAAGATCGACGAGATCGTGCACCTGACACGGTATTCCACGCCGGACGGCCAGACCCACTGGTCGTGCCGGACGATGGCGGCGACGGCGGGGGTGTCGGCGGCGACGGTGCAGCGGGTGTGGGCCGCGCGCGGGTTGAAACCGCACCTGGTCGAGACATTCAAGCTGTCCAACGACCCGAAGTTCGAGGAGAAACTGATCGACGTGGTCGGTCTGTACCTCAATCCTCCGGAGAAGGCGATCGTGCTGTGCATGGACGAGAAGTCCTCCGTGCAGGCCCTGGACCGGACCCAGCCGTCGCTGCCGATGAAGCAGGGGCGGGCGCAGACGATGACCCACGATTACAAGCGCAACGGCACCGCCACGTTGTTCGCGGCGCTGGACGTGCTGACCGGCAAAGTTATCGGGCAATGCTTGCCCCGGCACCGCCATACCGAGTTTCTGAAGTTCCTGCGCACCATCGACCGCGAGGTCCCCGAAGCACTTGCGGTGCACCTGATCTGCGACAACTACGCCACCCACGTGTGTCCTGAAAGTGAAGTGATGAGGATGTAGGAGGTCCCCAGCACGAAGCGTGCTGTGCCAGTGATGGAGGTAGGTCCTCCGGGTTCGCCGAGCAGACGGAGAACTCAAACCGCCGCAGTGTCATGCCGGTCAAGAGCCGGGGTGGGAAGCGACTGCGGAAAAGGCCCGCTGCAGCGGGTCAGGTATGCGGCGAGAAGACGAACATGGATGAACCACTGCGGACGCATCGAAACGTAGAACGATGGCGCCGAAACCGGAGGTTGTGGGTATCTCCGGGACAAAGGCCCGCCCGCGGGGCGAGCCCTGAGCCAGGGGGCGGGCTGCGTGCTGCCCTGGTGGCGTCCGGTGTATAGGTGGCGTGAGCTCGTCGCGGGCGCTGGCATGGAACAGGAGAAACTGTCGCCTCGATACCGACGACCGGACGTTATCGGCGCGGTGTGCCGGTTCGGGTCGCGAGAGGGAGGACCCCAAGTGGCCGAAACCGCAAGGGGCAGAGTACCGATGCGAGGCACAGGGGCGGACCGGCTCGTAGTAGCGGTGAAGGCTCGGTAATGGGGCTGGAGCGAAGGGGCCGGGCGGGCCAGATCGACCTGAGGTCACCCCGCGAGGGTAGGAGCTGATGGTTGGATCGAAGTCGAAGGTGAAGTCGTTCGAGATCGACAAGCGCCTCGTTCATGAGGCGTGGATGAAGGTCCAGGCCAACGGCGGAGCGCCGGGCGTGGACGCCGTCAGCATCGACGGGTTCCGGGAGGCGGAGAGGGACAACCTCTACAAGCTGTGGAACCGGATGAGCTCCGGCAGCTACCTGCCGGGCCCGGTGCGGGCGGTGGAGATACCGAAGGATCATGGGGCGGGGATCAGGGTGTTGGGTGTGCCCAATGTGGCCGACCGAATCGCCCAGACAGCGGCTGCGATGCTGCTGGAGGAGAAGCTGGAGCCGATCTTCCACCCGGACAGCTACGGCTACCGTCCCGGGCGGTCGGCCCACGACGCGTTGGCCGTGACTCGACGGCGCTGCTGGAAACAGGACTGGGTGTTGGACCTTGATGTCCGGGCCTTCTTCGACAGCGTCCCGCATGATCTGCTACTCAAGGCGGTCGCTCACCACACCGACGAGCGTTGGGTTCTGCTCTACATCGAGCGGTGGCTCACAGCCCCCATGCGGATGCCGGACGGGACTCTGACAGCGCGGGACAAGGGGACCCCGCAGGGGTCGCCGATCTCCCCGTTGCTGGCCAACGTGTTCATGCACTACGCGTTCGATACCTGGATGGTTCGGGAGTTCCCGGGCTGTCCCTTCGCGCGGTATGCGGATGACATTGTCGCTCACTGCGATTCGGAGGATCAGGCCCGCGCGCTGCGGGACTCGATCGCCACCAGGCTCGGGGCACTCGGCCTCGAGCTGCACCCCGAGAAGACGAAGGTCGTGTTCTGCCAGGACGCGAACCGGCCGGGGGAAGCGGAGCACACCAGCTTCGACTTCCTCGGCTACACCTTCCGGGGGCGCCTGGCCAAAGGCCGGAGAGGCTACTTCGTGAGCTTCGCCCCGGCCATCAGTGTCACGGCGGCCAAGGCGGTCGGCCAGAAGGTCAGGGCATGGCACCTCAATCGTCGCAGTGGGACGGATCTGTCCGGCCTCGCCGAGGAGATCGACCCTCAGGTGCGAGGCTGGATCGGCTATTACGGGGTCTTCTACCGCTCCGAGCTGTACTCCCTCGCAAGGCACATCGACGAGCATCTCGTTCGATGGGCCATGCAGAAATTCAAACGACTGCGCGGGAAAGCTGCCAAGGCTCGGGCCTGGCTGGACGCGGTTCGACAGCACCAGCCCCGGCTCTTCGCCCACTGGCACCTTCTCCCGCCCACCAGAGGCCGGCCTGTGGGAGCCGTATGACGGGCGACTGTCACGTACGGTTCTGCGAGAGCCGGGGGGTGCGATTCCCCCCGGCTACTCACCAAGCACCAGAGCGTGCGGGCCTGGCTGGACAAACACCCCCGATTCCACCTGCACTTCACCCCGACCTCCTCGTCGTGGCTCAACCTGGTCGAACGCTGGTTCCGGGAACTGACCGACAAGGCGTTGCGCCGCGGCGTGTTCCACTCCGTGCCCGACCTCATCGCCAAGATCGAGGACTACCTCGCCGCGCACAACAACGACCCCAAACCATTCGTATGGACCGCCACCGCCGAGGACATCCTCGCCAAGGTCGCCCGCGGACGCGTCGCGCTTCAAGCGGTCAACCAATGACGAGACACACCACTAGCTCCTGGGAGGTGCGCGATGGTCGCTGCTCACGGCCAGACTCAGACCACGCTCGGACGTTCGTTGGCGCCTCGCCGTGTCCGCTCCCACGGCCAGGTCATCATGGCCCACACGATCAGGACGATCGTGATCTCGGTCAGCAGATACACCGGCCAGGGGCCCAATACGTCCAGCAGTGACGCGGTGGGGGGTTTCCTGTTGAGGTAGCCGTAGTTGGTTCCCGTGATCGCGTTGAAGGTGAAGGTGAATGCCGCCCATGCGAGGGTCACGATGACCGCGAAGCGGTAGTCGCGCCACCGCGGCCGCATCCCACGCCCCCACGTGAGATAGATGGCCGCCCACACCACGAGCACGTGAAGCGTAAAGAACGTGACGAAAAGATGGTGGGGGAAATCTGGCGCGCCTTCCTCTGGCGTGCCTACGTCCGGTGTGATCAACGCCTGTGAGCTCAGCACCACATGGTCTATCGGCTCACTCTGACGATGCTCGCCGCGGTCACCGAGGATGGTCAGTTCAGCGACAGCGGCGCGTTCGCGGCGGCCATGGACAACTCTGACGCGGTGATCGTGGCCGAGGGTGACTGGTCGGCGCCGCAGTGGCAGGACGTCGCGCGGCACCTGGCCCTGCTGGTCGCGGGCGGGATGGCGGCCCGGATGGGGCCCGATGAGGCCACCGCTGGGCGGCAGCAGACGGTGACGGCGCTCGGTGCGGCCGGTGTCGGCGAACACTTCGTCGACAAGATCACGGTGCACCAGTCTTGTCAGCACACCCAGGCCGATCCGGTCGGTCAACCGGTCAGGCCGACCGCGTTCACCACCTGAAGTTATGTCGGCAACAGGTAGGATGCATGAAATGCGTTGCAGAACAATACTTCTATAAGCCAATCTGAGCGCCGAAAACGGCCCCGGCCACCACATCACTTTCGCCCGATCGGCCCACTTCGCACGAATCAGATGGAATCCACCGCAACAGCTTTCAAGCACACAACAGGCTGACCTGCAACAATGTCAAAGTTTACGCATTGGCATCAAGCCCAGTGGTTCAGCCTTCGTTGGAACCCGACACCCGATGTCCACGGAAGCCGCCGCGAGCGCCTTCGACAACTACACGGGTCAGCGTCGGCGTCAGGAGTTCAGCCCGGCGGCGCACACCACGGCCCACAACACCTCGGGGTGGCGGATGTCGCTGTGGGCGCCACTGAAGGCGGATTGGTTCGTGTTGATGACAGCGTTGGCGTCCAGAGCGTAGAACTGGCCGGGCACGAAATTGTAGGGACGGTCCGTGGGCCCGAGCGGGAGTCGGGTCGGTTCGGGTGCCTGCTGATAGCCGTCGTGCCCCATCGCGCCCCAGCGGTAGTTGACGTCGGCGGCGGCCTGGTTGTCTTGCCGGGCAAGGAAACTGGCCGCCGGGTACCACCAGCCGACTGCCCGGTCGGCTTCGGTGAACGTTGCCAGCAGCGGGCCGTCGACGTTGGCGCCGTGACCGGTGAGTTCTCCGGCGCGACCACCGTCGAACGGCAGCGCGGACGCGAACGTGAAGTGTGAGAAGGCGCCCTGGATCAGAGTGAGCGATTTGACCGGGCTGGCGGGTCCGGTAGACGCGGCGGGCAGACCGGCCAGCGCGTAGGACACCAGGCGGGCGCCGAAACTATGGCCCACCAGGTGAGTTCGGGGCGGCCCGGCCAGCCCGGCAAGCAGCGGGCCAAGGCCACTCTTGCCGACCACACCGGCGCGGTTCTTCATCTCGTAGTAGCTCATCGTGCGGAGTAGTTCGCGGGCGCCCGACCAGGCTTTGGTGAACGGATCCAGGATTCCCTGCGCGTCGCCGCCCTGGGCAGGTGCCAGCGTCGAGGCGTAGTTCAACACCTCGAGCGGGTCGCCGGTGATCATCGAGTTCTCGCCGCTGTCTTCGACGCCCATCGGCGCTGTGGTGACCAGTTCGGTTGCCAGTTGGTGGAAGTCGGTCAGCTTCTGCTCTTCTCTCGGTTTGTCGTCGAGCATCGCGCCTATGGTCGCGAGGTGCTGGGCCTGGTTCGGGAACGCCGGTGCCAGTGCGGCGGCGATCTGCGCCCCGGTGGACGCCACCGGCGGCGCGGTGGCGGGATCGTCGTCGGGCAGCAGTAGAGACGGCCAGATGATCCCGACGGCCGCGCTGCTCGAGCGGTGTTCACCCAGCTGGTCGGCGAGCAGACTGAACATTCCGTGATAGAGGTCTCGGGCGGACGCAACACCGTTGTTCCAGCCGTGCGACAGCACGAACAGGTCGGTGATCCCGCCCGCGGCGACCGCTGCCGGCAGTCCTCCGTCACCGTTTCCAGTGGTGGTGTTCAACGTACCGTCAGCGTTGAAGTCGACTTCGTAGTAGGCAAGGCCATTGATCGTGGTCATCGTGTGTCCTTCGGGTTAGGTGGCGGAAAGGGCGCGCATGAGATCGACGAGGCCGGCACCCTGGAAGAACTGGTGGCGGCCGAGGTCGCTGGCGGTGCTGGTGAGCAGTGTTTTGACCATGTCTGGCTGGCCGATGTACTCAGTGCGGGCCGACATCAGGGCGGCTATCACCCCCGACACGTGGGCGGCGGCCATCGATGTTCCGCTGTCTTCGATATAGCGGGCAACCGTCAGTTCGGTCTCGCCGGGGGCCAGCGTCAGCACCGCGGCCTGAGCGGCGAGGTTTCCGGTGGCCGCCGAGGTGATGCGTTCGCCGGGCGCGACCAGGTCGGGCTTCATACGGCCGTCGAGGGTGGGTCCCTTCGACGAATCGAAGGTGATGCCGAAGGTGTGGGGGCGGTAGCGGTGCACCGATCCGACGGTGATGGCGCCAGCGGCGTTGCCAGGATCAGTGATGGTGGACAGTTGCCCGTACACGTCGCGGCTCACCCCCGTCTGAGTGCCGGCGGCACCGGAGTTGCCGGCACTGACCACGACCACGACCCCTGAGCCGACCAGCAAATCAACCTCCCGGCACAGCGGGCTTTGACCCGCGGCGTAATCCCTTGGGAGCCAGCCGCATCCCAGGGAGAGGTTGACGCCGTGGATCTGCAGTTCGCGTCCATAGCTGTTGACCTCGCGGACGTAAGTCAGTGCGTCGATGATCACACTCGACAGCGAATTGCCGTTGTCATCAAGCACGCGCAGACTGACCAGGTTGGCTTTGGGCGCAATACCGGACAACGTGCTCCCGGCCGGAAGGAACCGCTCTCGCCAATCCGGGAAGCCACCGGCGGTGGGCTCGTTGACCACGATGCGCGAGGTGACTGGGTCGGGCGGCATGCATCCTGCGATAATGCCGGCGACATGGGTACCGTGGCCGATCACATCGGTCAGTGGGGCTGCGGGCACCCCGGGATCCCGCAGGCGAAAGTCTTGGTGCAGATCTTTGACCGCATCGGCGGACAGGGTCGCGTACTGGGCAAAATGTGGGTGGTCGCCGTTGATACCGGTGTCGAGCACGCCCCACACGACACCGCTGCCGTTGCAGCCGAATGTGCGCCCGGCCGCGTCGGCTTTGACTGTGCTAATTGATCGGTCCAGATGAGCATTGACCACCAGGTCCGGCCACACGTGGTAGATGATTTCTCTTGCGCGCTCTGCGCTATCGGCCGTGGCCGGCGAGCCTCCGCTCACCAGAAGCTGGACTTCCTCGGGGGTCAGTTTGCATCGCAAGTAGTGCTTGCCCACGAGCTGGGGCGGCGGTGGAGCCTCGGCGCCACGGAAAACCAACCCGAACAGATCCAGGAAGCGAGCGATGACGTCGGCGGGCATGGCGCCCCGGTTTAGCTGCAACTCGACGAGAACGACAACGCGATCCCCGTCCTTGAGGACCGCGTTCGCCGCGGCAGGCTGGGGATTGTCATCGAGGACAAGCGGGCTGACAAGATTCGGGCGCGGGCCCCGAGCCTTTGGGGTGGTCATAGCCGCCCCGCAACTTCGATACCGCGGGATTTCCGTCTCGTCGCTGTCGCGTAGCAGCGCGTCCGGCGCATCATGAGCTCAAGTGTGGATGCCGTCACCCGCAGTGAAACGGGTATTGCACTACCTGTTTTTGGTTCGGGAGGTCGGGCCGGTAGCGCGCCGTATCGCCGCCGGAGACCGCGCCGTCTCACGCGATCGTGAAGCGCTCACATGGTCGTTGTGATCGGCGCTGGGGTCGAGGCGATCTCGTTCAACACCTTCAGGTTGGACACGATGTCGCGGCTCTCACGCGCGGCGATCGCGCTGACGAACGCCGAGATCGCGCGGGGCGGTTTGTAAATCAGCGCCCCCTGCTGGGCTATCTGAAGATCGCGCAACACGATCACGGCGGGATCGGCGATGCCCGGCGTTGCCGCCAGGACCGTCGCGAATGTCCAGGCGCTGTCACGATAAGCCCGCACCGTGTCGTTGATCAGGTTGATCTCCTCATTTTTCAGGACTGCATGCAGGTCGGCCAACACCGGGGAGAGTTCGTTGATGTCGTCGAGCAAGCCGGTCACCTGGCTGGCCAGCACGGCGTTGATCCGATTGAAGTCCTCGTGCAGCGTGAGCAGTTGCGGGCCGGGAGAAATGGCTTCGGCGGCGATCCCGAGATCGAGGCCGATGTGCGCGTTCACGCCGGCGAACATGTGCTGCGCCAGAATCGGCTCGGGTCGGCTCGCCGCGTCGAAGGTGACCAGCCATGAGTGTGTCGGCCTCGGGAACCGACCCGGGTGGAAATGTCCGTTCAGTGCGTCGAAGTAGCGGTTCGCGAAACCGGCGTCGAGTCGCGCCAGCCGCGCACCGTCTTCGAACTTGCCGTCGGCGACGGCGACGCCGACGGCGATGGTGACCCTCTTGTACAGCGCGGCGAAGTAGCCCAACCGGCTGGACGCCTCGATCGACCAGTCGATGATCGTCTCGAGCGCATCGACGACCTGGGAGATGGTGTTGGCGGAAGGGATGGGCGGCGGGCTTTGTGGCACGAAGACATTGTTGCCCAGCCGATCGGGTTTCGGAGCCGGTTGGGACAAGCGCAGACGGAGCGACATCGACAACACCGTCCCCGGGAACAGCGCCGCGGTGACTCTGCTGTGTTGTGCTCCCGCTCAACATCGTGCAGAGCCCCGATTCTTCTCAGATCCCCGGCGAACTCGACGCCGAACTCGACATCGTCCGGGTGGAATACAACGCTGTCAGACTCCACAGCTACCTCGACGACATCCCGCCCGCAGAGTTTGAAGCCGCGCTCCACGCTGACCCACGGACCGACCAAGGCACTGTCATCCCTGAAGGGACGGGCTGTGTCAACAGGGTTGTTGACCAGTGGTTTTGCTGGTTTTCGGCCTCCGGGTAGACAGCACTGGGTAAGGGCCGGGGTCAAGACGCAGCGCCCGCAGCGTAGCGAGGACGAACGGTCTTGACGCCGGGCCGGCCCGGTGCATGCTGTCGGCGGATGCCCGAAGATCAGCGGCGAGATTGTGTAGGTGTGGGTCCTTCTCCAAGTGTGATGCGCAGATACGTTGGGGCAGGGCCGGATTGGGTCCGGCTGCCGGTGCGGGGTAACCGTGGAGGCCGGATCGAGTTCATCCAGAACGCCGCAGTCCGGAAAACGCGGGGCACCCCATACGTCCGACTCCTTTTGCATCGCGGCTGGGACACGACCGCTGGTCAGAGCATCGACGCTAAATGACAACCAGGCCGCGGGGGGAGCCAGCCGATCCTGCATCTGTTGAAATAATCCCCCTTTCGGGCGACATTACGACGGTTTTCTGGTGATCGTTGTGGTGCAACCGGTTTGAACCGTGCGTTTCTTATTGCTCTGCCAAGGGTGGCTTTTCGTTATGTTCTGTGCGATCAAGAAGCGATAACCGCCGTGGCGATTTCCAGCGCCAGCTGGTAAGGCTCGGGCTCGTTCCGGTTGGTCAGCACGACCACTGTCATGTGCCGCTTCGGGTAGCGCATGATCACATTGCGGAAACCGACCGTCTCGCCGGAGTGCCACAGCGTCTCGCCGGTGATGCGCCAGCCGTAGCCGTACTCGATCGCGGGATCGTAGGTGTGCGTCGCGGGTGTGAACGCCGCCTGTAAGGAGCTCGGATGCAGCAGGCGCCCGTCGTACAGCGCGGCATCCCATTTCGCGAGATCGTCGATCGACGAATATATTCCGCCGTCGCCGAGCACCGCACTCGTCTGGTCTTGGTCGGTGCGGTCCCAGCGGCCGGCCTCTTCCGTGTAGCCGAACGCGCGATTGTTCACCGTGGAGATCCCTTCCTCGTACGCCACGGCGTTGTGCATGCCAAGCGGTTGGAAGATGCGTTCACGCAGGAACTTCGCGAAGGTCTTCCCCGACGCCCGCTCCACGACCAGTGCCAGCAATGCATAGCCGCTGTTGCTGTACCGATAGCCGGTGCCAGGACGGAAGTAGGTGCGATCCTGCGTTTCCAGCAGCCGCAAAACATCCGCGTCGTGCAACTGCGCAGCGAAGATTTCCGGGATCACATCTTCGTAGTCGATCAGCCCCGAAGTGTGTGTTAGCAACTGGCGAATCGTGACCGTCTCGGCGGCCTCCGGCAGCGAGGGCAGCCACTTGCGGACGCGGTCATCCAGATTGAGGCGGCGGTCCTCGGCCAACAGCAGGATGCTCGCGGCAGTGAACTGCTTCGTGACCGATGCGAGCCGGTAGTTCGTCTCAGGCGTGGCGGGGGTGTCCGCTTCCCGGTCCGCGACGCCGTAGCCTGCGCGCACGATCGGCGCACCGTCGCACAGCACGAGCACGGCCGCGCCCGGCACGTCGCCCGTGTAGTTGCGCATCAAGGCATCGACTGTCGGCTTCATCGCATCATCGCCCACCCGCGTCAACACAAGCTTTTCGTAGTGATAGTTGAAATCCACCTCCTGGATCGACCTTGCCCAACCGCAATGTCACCGGTGCGCCGGGGCGCCGGCAGCGAGAAATCGAGCCACGACTGCGCGTCGATGCTGTCATCGCGCCAGTCGACGACAAACCGACCGCCAACCCCTACCTGCCAATCCGAGGGGTTCCGTTCTCAAAGAGCGCTGTCACGGCTGCGCGGGCTCACTGGGAAGACCCGTGGGGTGGGTACCGCGATGCCGTCATACAAGGGACACCGCTACCCGGGCGAGATCATCAACCATTGCGCGTGGTTGTACTTCCGGTTCCCGCTGAGCTTCCGTGAGGTCGAGGAGCTGATGCCGCAACGCGGCGTTGTGGTCGGCTACAAGACGATCCGGCGCTGGTGCGCCACGTTCAGGCAGGCCCACGCAAACCAGCTGCGCCGGCGCCAAGCCCAGCCCGGCGACAGGTGGCACCTCGACGAGGTCTTCGTGAAGCAGCCATTACCTGTGGCGTGCAGTCGATCAGCACGGCAACGCATTGACCAGACATGACCGGATGTGGACGTGGGTGTCGTGGCGGCGTGCGAGCTGGGCGCGGCACAACTCGGCCCACCGCTCGGGCTGCCCGACGACTAGGTATGCAGCTCCATGCCAGCCTTCGATGCCGAACGGCACCTCGCCGTAGCCACTGCCGAGAACTGTCTGCGCGGCGTCGCTGTCGCCAATAACCGGATCGATCCGTCCGGCCATGCAGCAAGTCGACGCCATCACATACAGAAACGCGAGCCGGGGATAATCGACGGCACGGGCGGGTTCGATCAGCTGTTCGGCCCAGGCGATCGGCTGGTACTGTTCGATCATTACGCCGAGGAACGCCGCACACGTGACAATGATGGCGGCGGTGTCCAGATCGCCCTGGTCGGCGGCCCACCGGAACGCCGTCGAGTGCAGCTCGATACATTCACCGGCCATCACCTTTCAAAAGGTACGTCGGCGATTTGGTGTCACCACCCGCTTAAGACTTCTACCATGGATGGACTGACCGGCAACTCGCCGACATTGTGTCGGCAGCAAGAAACGAACGAAAAGTCCTACGAGTTCCCACCCCGCCTGGATCGGCTGCTGCCTGGGTAGCATCCGACCCGAAGCGCAATCCAACGTCGATCCGAACCAAAGGAATCTGACGTATGAAGGTCATCACCGTCACCTCAGTCCTCGTCGGCGTACTCGCGGCTGCTGCTTTGGGTTCAGCTGCCACGGCAACCGCCGACCCTCAAGCGGGCACCGCCGCGGACGTCGTCAAAATGCTGCAAGACCAGGGTTACGACGTGCAATTCAACATGCCATCAGATATGCCTCTGTCGAGGTGCACCGTTAACGGTGTCCATGGTCTCACTGTGATGATGACCTCCGACGGCAAGATGATGTTGATGATGGCGCCCAAGAGTGGTGTCGGTAGCGTTTATGTGGACCTGAACTGCCCATCAAGCAACAATTGACGGTGCGGGGTGGCGCGCCGATCAGTGCAATTCACCCCCACACGCCGCAACCTCACCGTTCTTATCTCGTCAGCAGTCTAGACTAGATGCCGGTGTAGAAGGTACTTCGATAGTTCGGTATCACGACCAAACAATTACCTTCGCGAATGATTTGTTAATGCGCAAACCACCCTTTGACGCTCGTCGCGAGTGATCGATTCCCACGAAATCCAAATGTGAAACCGTTGTGATGCAACGTCGTTCGTCGACGAGCTGCATTGGGACACAATGGTTTTGGATTCCAGCAAATCAGCCGGACTGGCGCCGGATGCGGGCCGAGTCGGTCAGGATGATCGCGCAGCATCGCCCCAGTGTGGCGCCGATCGGTTCGCTGCCCGAATTGGCAGTCGGTTACGGTGTCCGGATGCACAGCCATGGGGGGCGGTTCGTCGACGCGACCGCGCGCCGCGCGGACGGCCTGCAGGCGCTGTACTTCCGATTGTTCCTGGACCGACGGCGAACCGAATTAGCCGAGGACCTGGCGAAATTGCGGGTCGAGCCGAAGCGTCAGGCCATTCACAGTGGCGGGTTCGCGGCCAAACGTGCCCGACGGGAGTTCCGCACAGTTGAGGGCGACCTCACCGAGATTGACCGGATGATTAGTCGCCTCGACCGGCGTTTCGGGCGGATGTGGCAGGAACTCGGTGGACCCGCTGAGCTCGAGCATGTCGCGGCGTACGACGCGGAGGTTGAACGGCACGCGGCGGAAAGATGAACATCGTCGGATTTGAATGGTGGCTGCTCGTCGGTCCTGCCTAGGGTGATGGGGCGCGCAAACCCCTCAGACCACGGTGCGCTAAGGACCCGGCCGCGAACCGCACTCACATGCTCCCGGCCGGGTCCATTCTTGCTGGCGATCGGTGCGCCGCTGCGGTGTTTCGCGGCTGCCCGGCTCGTCGAGGTTTGGTTGATACGGCGAGTTCGGTGAGCGCTGCGCGTGATCTTCGCTCGACAAGCAGCGGCACGAATTCGCGTATCCGGGCTTCCCTGAACGCGGCGTGAATGTCATGGACCACGCTGGCGACGGTTTCCTGGCGCAGCGTCGGATAGCGCTGACCGAGTCGATCGACCAGCTTGTTGATGAGGGCGTCCTCACCCATCAAGAACATCCGCCACATTTTGCACAGCGTTAAGTTTGCGGTCAACTCGTCGTTACCAGTCGCCGACCGCGGCGGCCATCGCTGCCCGGATCTCGTCGTCGTCCACAGCGGTGTAGCGCTCGGTCGTCGCGATCGAGGCGTGCCCGAGCAACATTTGCACCGCCCGCAGGTTGCGGGTGCCGCGGTATCCGCAGGGCGGCTGGTGAGTGACGACGGCCCGTTGCTGCGCGAGCGTCGGCGGCTGGATGATGCCGTGCACAGGTGGGTCGATCCGATCCGGTGTGGGATGGCGGCGCCTGCCGGGTGGACTGATCCGCTGTATCTGCGATTACGAAATTCGTTGCATAGCAGCGTAATTCGCCGCCATGGGAGCCTGGCGTTGACGGTTCCGTGACCAGTCGCCGATCCCCGCTCGCTGTGAATCTCGCTGTGAATTTGGTGCGAGTTGTTTGCTGAACCGTTTGCTGTACACGCATTGGGCTAACATCGGCACGAACGGCTCAATCCTATTAAGTCCGAACAACGGGGGGCAGACGATGGATACTATCCGCGCTCGGGTCAAAGTCTTGGCGGCGGCAGTCGCCGCTGGTGCGGTCGTGGCGATGGGCGCACTGACCGCGACGTTCAGCAGTTTCGAGGCACCAAAGCTCACGGCAACGACTGCTGGCGATACCGTCACTCAGGCGCCGACGCCACAACCGACAGAATCGATAACGATGGCCGTGCCTCCCGTGAAGGCCCCCAAATGGCACGCCGGACGCTGGTAGGGGCCATAACAAGCGGCCACTGCGGGTGTCAGAGGCCGGACATACATCGTTTGGCCTGTGGGCGTTCTGGTCGCCGAGCGAGTTTCACTGGCTGGCGCGGCTGCTCGGCTGCCAGCCGCTGCCGGCGTCGCAGTCGGCCCGGCCACCCTAGCGCCGCCGGTCCCTGCGGGCCCGGCTCCCAGTAAGGTCAGTAGCCGCCCATATGACCCGGAGGTCTCGGGGCGTTGGTTGGTGTCGTTGATGTCGTCGTGGTCGTCGTTGAATCCGACAGCGACGGTCCTGATTCGCTGGGGTTCGGTGCGGTGTATGCCACCGCCGCTGCGCTGGCGATGATGAGGGCGGCCAGAGAGCTTATGGCGAACAGTTTCCGTTTCATGGCATTCCTCCGATCTGCAGGCGCCACTTGTGAGACGCTGCATTACTCGAAGTCTTGATGCACCCTGACGGCCACCGGTACCGCTGGGCGGTAATTCACAGGACACTCCAACGAACGAAACGGCAAACAGGATCGCTCTCGACGGCTGTACGTCGTTGGACGCGGGCGTGAAAGCCCAGGACAGGCCGCGGGGCCGAAAATTTTCGCAGCTCAGCAAACACGTACTCCCACCTAGCCGCCGAAGAGTCAGGCATAGAACCCAGCGCGCGGGCTGCCCGTCACCAAGGCTGTCGCGCTGCGCGTGCGCGCCAAAACGATGCATTCAACCTCCATGCCGGAGACTAGGGTCGGTAGGTGGATGCCTACGTCGACGAGCTTGATGTGTAGGGCTAGACGAAGCGTTTACTGCTCGTTTTCGCCTTGATCTCCCTGCCCCCAGCCGCGGTTCCAGTTCCCCCAGCCGGGGTTCCAGTCCACCCAGCCAGGGCCCTGTACGCAGGCCGTGAAGACGAAGCCGTTCCAGCAGAGACCGTTACCGCCACTACCACTTGCCAACAGCCGCTCTTCGTTGAAAAGGGGGGCCGGGCTCACCGGGCCGCTGCCCAGAGATCCGCTTTCTGTCTGTGCGACGCCGACGCCCGCTGCACTCAGGCCGGTGAGGGCAGCACCAAGCGTCATGACTTTCCAGGTGGCCGGTCGTTCCTTGCTGACCTCCCTTCTTGTCAGTTCTCCACTTTCAGTTTCCCGCGCAGTGTGTGAATACAACGCAACATCAAAGACAGGTGGCAGGCTCATCTACCTGCGTAAGTTCGTCAGAGTCCTCGGAACTCTGTGTGTGCAAACGTGGCAATGCCTGCGCTGCCGCGTCTTCGCAGGTCTGGGGGCACCCCGGCAGGGGTTATCACCCCCGAAAGATGTCGCCGGCGTTCACCGGCGTCGGGGCGTAGTGGTGGCGGCCGACGAGCAGCCCGCAGAGCCCGCAGCGACACGTCGGGCCGGCGTGCGGCCAGCGCCGCCGGGGCGTCCACGAACCATCTGGACCGTCTAACCACCCAATGCAGTCCGCCCCCTCGGCGACCGCGCGGCTGCCAGCGGGCTCAGTCGTCCTGATATTTCAGATCTTTGATCTCCTCTTCGAATTCTTGGAGCACCTCAAGGAGTGCTTTCCCGCCGATGAGGAGCCGGATGACCCGGAGGTTTTCGACGACCAGCGCCGAACGCAGCATCAGCCGCCGAAACTCCTTGCTTTCACGAACCGCACGGAGTTGGTCCTCGCTGCCCCGCACCATCCAGACACCGGTGACATCTGATGGTGCTGCCGGCCCGGCGAGGCCCACCTCGAAGTTCTCGATGGCCCCTTGCTTCTCTAGGCCCTCGAAGTACTCCCGCACGGCGTAGAAGACCCTCAGAGCGCGCCGCTCACGCCCTTGCCGAACCTTGTCCCCAATGATGAACACAGCAATATCAGCCACGCTCTGCTCCGCTCTGAGTGTCGAGTTGGTTGCCCGTAAGTGGACCCGTTGACTATCCGACATGGCGGCCTCGGTCCGCAGGGCTTTGACGGGAGTTCGCAGGAACTTTGGCGGGATGTATATGAACGCCTTAGCAGCCGAACTCGGCTGTGGTACCTCGTAGCGATCTACGACGGTGGTACACGTCGAGGGCGATGATCTCGGAGGCGACGGCGGCCGTGGTCGCGGCGCTGGTCGAGGACACGCCGGTCAGTGTGCGGGCGGGGTAATTCCACGTATCTTCCACGCCGGTTGTGCAGCAAGCCTAAATATACACTTTGACCTGCATAAACAATGGTGCGCGGTACTGGGATTGAACCATCTTCCGCCGTTGACCTGACCAGTCAATTCGCAGTCATCAGGGCAATCCGCGGCCTCCGAGTACCCCACTGATGGCACGTGGATGGCACGAAGCCTGACTATTTGTGCAGAATCTGTGATTGACGTGCAGAAATGCTGGTGCCCCCGGCAGGATTCGAAACTACCGGGGAGAGAACCGCAAACAATAGCTCTGATCAGCATTTTCGTTGGGGGAGTAGAGCTTTAGCCGTCCAGACCTTCGCACATCTGACACATGCAGGCATGGTCCGTAACGGTCCACAGGGGTAAGCTGGGGGTAGGTGCCGGCAACCACGCTGGTCAGCTCATCACAACCGCAGGAATGGCAGGTTCAGAAATGATCGGAAATACGTTTGCCGAAAATTTGTGCAGGACGGTTACTCATGTCTAGTTCGGATGATCCAATGGCGGCGATGCGCCAGTACGTTGATGCCTTCAAAAACGGTGACCCGAAGGCAATGGCGGCTGCGTGCGCTGACCCGATGCAGATTCTTGACGGAATGTCGCCGCATGTATGGCAAGGCCCAACAGCCGCTGAAGACTGGTGGCGCGACGTTTTGACCGAAGGCGAACACCTAGGAGCTTCCGGCTACCACATTGCAATTGACGAACCAAAACACGTCGACGTCACCGACGACTACGCCTATGTCGTGGTCCCCGCCACCATGAAATTCGATCTCAAGGGCAAGCAAGTCACGCAAACCGGATCACTATGGACTGTCGCACTTCGCAAGGTTGGGACAGATTGGCGTCTAGCGGCCTGGGCGTGGGCGAAGGGCACCTCAGCATGAGCGGCAGAACAGGTCACCGGTCGTGGGGCAAGATCAAGAAACAACCCACGAAATCGGTGAGCTACCAGGCCAGTTTCATCGGACCCGACCAACGCCGCCACTACACGGTTTTCGCGTCGAAGATGAACGCCGAAGCGTGGCTGGCCCGCGAACGTGACTACAAAGAACGCTGTGCGATCAACGGTGAGACTTGGAAACCCCCCGCTGAGCGGAAGCTTGAGAAGAAAGCCGAAGTGCTGCGGCTGTCCCAATACGGCAGAGAGGTTATCGCCCAACGAAAACTAGGCGCACTCACCCGCATTGGATACGAAGCCAAGTGGTCGCAACTCATCGAACCCAAATTGGGGAAGCTCGCGGTGCGCGATCTGACGACGACGGCGGTTCGTGCGTGGTTCGCCGGTTTGGACCCGAAGCTGGCAACGCGCAACGGGCACGCCTACGGCATTCTCAGCATGATCTGCAATACGGCTGTGCGGGACGGCTTGCTGGACCGCAACCCATGCCAGATCGTCGGTGCGTCCAATCCGAAGCCGAAAAAGGTGGTCAAGATTGTCACCACGATTGAACTGCACGGCATTGCCGACAAGCTGGGTGCTGACGAACACACCGCACAGTTCAGGGCGATGGTCTTGCTCGCCGGTTGGTGTGGAATGCGCTTCGGTGAGGTATCCGAATTGCGACGTAAAGACTTCGACCGTGATTGCACGGTGGTCACCATCAGCCGTGGTGTCACGCATCGCAGCGGGCAGTGCATGACCGGCACCACGAAGAACGGTGAACAGCGCACGGTGACGATTCCCCCGCACATTCGTGAAGATGTGAAAGCGCATCTGGCACAACACGTTGCCGATAGTCCTGAAGCTCTGTTGTTCACGCCTGCGCGTGGTGGCTGCCATCTGAATGATCGGGTGTTCAACGACACGTTCAAGAGAGCGGCGAAAGAAGTTGGCAGAGATGACCTTTCGGCTCATGACTTACGTAGGTTCGCAGGTTCCAAGAACGCTCAGGTGGCAACGCTGACTGAGAACATGGCCCGCCTGGGTCACAAGACTGTGGGCGCGGCGCTGCGCTACCAGCACTCCGAGAGCGGTCGCGATGCCGTCGTGGCCGCGAGCTTGTCGGCCAATGCGCTAGCAGAACTGACCGCGATATCGAGATCGCCAGGTTAAAACCGATCGCCGAGGTTTGCGTGGGCGTATCGTCCGCCGCATGCCGCTGCATTACGTTGATCCGCATAAGAAGCATGGCCCCTTTTATGACGCCTCCGTCCGCTTCACGCGCACCCGTCTAGGGCTGGCTTTAGGACGCCATTTCTTCCCTCGCATCGACCCGTGGTTGTACCGCGCCACGGGCGGGCGTTACCCAGCAGTATTGGGCGGCATGGTTAGTGCCCCGCTCATGACCACGGGTGCCAAGTCGGGTCAGCCTAGAGAGACACAGCTCACCTACTTTCACGATGGACCCGATCCAATCCTGATCGCCTCATACGGCGGAGGACCTAAACACCCGCAGTGGTATTACAACTTGAAGGCACACCCCGAATGCCAACTGGGCGATGAAAAATTTGTCGCGACAGAGGTTACCGATCCCGACGAGTACGCACGACTCTTTAAACTCGCCGAGCAGGTCTTCGCGGGGTACGGCGACTACCGCGTCAAGACGGCGGCGATTGGCCGTCGGATTCCCCTCTTCCGACTCAAGCCGCGCTAAAGTCCGAAATTTCGCGGAATGCGTTGATCGCCAACCCAATTACCGAACTGGAACCCCAAACGGAATGCAACGCCGAAGGGTAGACCGGGGGTAGAAGCCACTGTTGGACTGCTGTTTTAGCAGGTCACGACGGTTAACCCGGCAGGTTGCCTACCTGCGGGCCTACGTCCTGCCTCTCGGCAACGCTCTCTGTATGGGCCTCAACGTCGCGTGCTTGCGCTGCGCTGCAACCTGACTCACCGCGTCAGCCAACGGCACCATGCCCTGATCGGGCGGTGGGGCGTCAGGACCGAATGGGCCTGGTGCGTCGGCCCACTGCGTCGCATCAACCGCGCAGAACGGCTCTGAGCCGTCGTCATCATCGTTGCGACTGTTGAAGATACGTTCTGCTGCGTCGTCAACTTCGTCCAGCACTTCACCTTCGACATCAACAATCGAGTCATCGTCATTCGCGTCCAACGCAAGTCGTGGCTCTTCGGAACCTTCGATCCCCATGTTCCTGCGAAAGTATGCGCGTGAACCGCTATCCATGCTGTCAAGGATCGCTTCGAAAGGCTTTGCAGTAACCTCTATCTCAGTCTTCGCACCCAAACCAGCCCTGTCGATAGCGGCAAGAGTTGCCTTCAACCGAATCTCTGTCGGCTCGTTGTCGTCAAAGGCGATCTTGAGAAGCTGCTTCACCGCCGGGTCGGCGTTCTCCATGAGCCGCAACTTGGCTTTTGCGACCACTTGGCGTGCGCGCCCGCCGTGCGTCTGGCATATAGACCCGCCGTTCATCGCAGCGTGTTTACATTGATCCCCGTTTTTCCGATGCGCTTTACAGCGTCGAATATTCGGTGACGCCTTCGCCCACCATTCTTCGCTCCATTTGATGACCATAGGTCCAGAAGATGATGGGTCATTAATCGTCGTCGTCATCGCCTGCTTCTTCCAAACCGTTATTCCCGTTGCTAATGCCGTTCCGCTTTTCCCCGTCTTTCTCTCGCCTGCGTTCTCGCCACGCTTGACGCTTCACGTCATTGAATATGTCTGCATATTCCCGCGTATCCGCTAATACCTTCCCGATCAACCCGTGCCAGTTAGTCCTGATGATCCACGGTTCGTTTCTCAACAGGTATGCCGTTGCCTCAAGCAAGTCAGATGTTGTCGAGAACAATTCCGTACGTAAACTAAAGTCGGTGTTCCTTACATCAATGTCACACTTGCTATGTAATACCTGCCAGTAGACCGGTATTTGTCCATGTTTATGAGCAGCCACAGCTTGACGATCAATCTTCAGATAACCGCCGCACTTGACTTTCTTGCCACACCTGTCACACCGCAAGATCAGGACTCTGGGTGGCGGCTTGCGCCGTGCCCGCTGCGCACTCGTCACTTGTGCTACCGGCTCTGCTAC
The DNA here is from genome assembly GCA_963801365.1 of uncultured Actinomycetota bacterium. Taxonomy (GTDB): domain Bacteria; phylum Actinomycetota; class Actinomycetes; order Mycobacteriales; family Mycobacteriaceae; genus Mycobacterium. Next base: position 1,008,844 of record CAWDEZ010000006.1, read on the forward strand.
CGGCTCTGCCTCAACCACCGTCATGGCATCATTCTCCTGCCCCTGTGCCCCGCTGCGCTACGAACACGCCGGTCCCCTTGTTTGATATGGGTTGCCGCTGCCCAACCACTACCCATGTGACCGCCAGGGCGTGTGTTGGGCCTCTCGTCTGCCCACTGCCCATCCTCACGACACTGCCCTTCGCGCCTGCCTGATACGTTCCGCCTTCTTCCCAAGGTTCACCCGCGCCAAGTGATAAGTGAACGGGTAATACCTCTTCACAACGCATTCCTGCTTTACCTTCGCATTACACGTCGGGCATTCAACCTTCAGAGCCAACTTCGCATTCTCTTCATCTTGTTCGTCGTGTGTCATTGTTCTGTCCTTTCCCCGTGTTCCCTCTGTAGACAGTTTCAATAGCCTTGATGGTTTGCATTTCCCTATTTCTCGTTCGTTTTGTGTTTCTTGCGGATAATCCTCAAGTTCTCTCGGTCAGCCGGTCACCGTGCCCGCCTGGGGTTGCTGGGTTGGATGCCGGGTAAATATGGCTCAAAAACGTACTCTGACCTGCGCGTATACCAGCTTGCTGGGTAACTGCAAAAATCCACTGGAGGTATAAATATTCTTCTTCTCTTCTTCTCTCTCTCTCATATATATTTTTTTCATCCAATAGAAAGAGAGTTACCCGGTTTACCAAGCAAAAGGCCAGGTCACGGGGCATTTTCACCCGGAAAGTCACCCGGCAAGTTACCCGGCAACCACCCAGCACGGCGCTCATAACTGCTCCTTGACGATCCGCAGTCCCGCCGCGCTCATGGGTACAGGCCGCAGCCCACGGAAGAAACGCTGCTGCTGCCCGTCCACCATGATCCGTTCACCGACGATCTTCTTGTTGAACGCCGCGTACAAATCCCTCGCGAAATGAACGTCGTTTCTCGCGATCCCTTCTTTACCCGGTTCGTATCCATGTATTCCGCACCATGTCTTCCATGCATGAAAGACTTCGCTCTTCAGAACCGTTGAATCTTTGTCAAGAATGTACTTTTCGTTGATGAAGCTTTTAATGGGACTGGCACCTTCGCCCGCAATCGCGAGGATGCCCTTCCCACTAGTGGGCTGTATAAACCCCAAGTCTCCACGGTCCAGAAGATCATCCAAACCGTCCAGCGCCCAGTTGAGGGTTCCAGACATCTCCGAAGGATTCAGCAATCGCTTCTGTAACCCAAGATCGGGCTTCTCGGAAAAGTCACCAGGCAGGTTGATAGTGATCATTCGGTTGACGATGGCACCGGAAGGATCGTTGATGATGGGCGGTATGTTGCTCAAGAACAGAAACCGAATCGCCAACTTCATTAACATCTGCGGCAACCCTTTGATGTTCACGTTCTGGTCGTCCTCGCCGGTGATGCTGAGAAGTCTTTCGATGAAAAGTCTTCCGGTCACGTTCACCTGAGCGTCGGCGAAGATGCCGAGAGTCTTGCCGATCAGTGGTTGCAATCCGAAATCCTTGTTCAACTCCGTTGCGTTCACCGAAGCGTGGCTGTTCTTGCCCATCAGCATCTTCAGCATCGCTGCGATAGTTCCCTTGCCCGAACGTGGAAGCCCGACGAGCGTCAGCATCTTCTGCTGATCCGTCATACCGGATATGAAGTACCCGAACCACATTCGCAATGCCCGCTTGGCTTCTTCGTCGTCTGGAAGCGTCGATTTCAGGAACTCCACCAGTTCCCCAGGTTGCGCGTCTGGGTCGTAGTCGAACGGCAGCGAGAACGTGTTGAAGTATTGTGACGAATGGTCGAACCTTTTCCTGTCAGTGATCCGCACCAGACCGTTTCGGCACGAGATCATCTGGTCTTCGCGCCCGTCGAACCAACTTTGGGTTTCAATCTCACTGTCCAAGAACGCGATTCCCTTGAGTGAAGCCACGACCTCGCTGATTCTGGTTCTGTTTGGGTTCCACCAGACAGGTTGGTCGGGATCGTCCTTGTCCTCGTAATAGACCGCCCCAAGCCCTTCGATCAACGCTGCGTTCATCTCGTCACTGCTCACCGGCACCCAATGCGTCCCGTTCCACGTCCAGAACTGACCGTGCCAGAACTTGACAGGGTTCTTCTTGCTGGCGCGGCCCATCACCCACTTCGCGACCAGCAGCGGAACATTGGGATTGGGGCACTTGATCTTTCCCGCCCACTTTCCGGTAGGGGTATTCTGTTGTGTCATTGCGTCTTTCAATTTCTTTGCCCAAACAGCGAGAGCTGCTTTCTGTGCTTCGGTGGGGCACAAGTCCCTGTCCCCCAGGCGGGCACCGATGGCAGCCGCCTGGGCGGTCCTGATACCCACGTTGGCCTTGATCTTGCGAATAGCGCCGTTTCTGGATCGTGTGATCTCACCGAAGATCACATCCATCGGACGCTTGCCGCGACCCGAAACCTCTTCGCAGTAGGTCTTTTCGAGTTTCTGTATAGCCGCGTACCAGCCGGTGTGCATTTCGGCGGCGAGACTGTAAAGCTCCCAATGCCCGTCTGTGATCTTGTCGTAGGATGTGGCTTCTTTCCTGATCGCGTTGCACCACTTGTCTTGTGCATGGCGAACTGCCGAGCACATCGACTCTTGCGTCCACTTGTTGAACGTGGTTTCACACCATGCGTCGATCTCGTCGTCTGTCGAGTCCATGTCGATGGGCTGCGTGCTGAACTCAATCCGGCCCTGAGTCAGAAAGTCGATCCACGGTTGCGGCAGAACCGGAAGCGCGGCGGGGTCGGGAATCTCACCGCTGCATCGACATGAGTCATCCAGAGGGCATCCCGGCTCATGCCAGCGGTACTGCCGCCCCTCTGGGTGGATCGACGGCCACACCGCTGCGTAGCGGTTGCCTTTCCAGATAACCTCGATGTCTCCCTTGGTTCCGTCAGCCTTTTTCGGGTCGCGCCAGTGCAAACCGCGCGGGACGCGGAAATACCTGATTCCGCTGGTGCCGTCGAGTCGCGAGCTTGAAACCGCTGTCGCTGGCAACCGGCCAATTTCATCCTCCAACAGCCCAAGTTGTTCGCCGCCCAGTTTGACTCTCGCTTCGTCACCGGTTCCCGACACATACTCGTCAACGTCGATCCCGCAGATTTCCCAAACTTCGCCGTTCTCGTCAACAACGTTGTCAGAAAGACGCAGACCGATGTTGGCGTTTCCGTACACCTTGCACCATTCCGCGACGGTCACCGCGTCGGGATATGGTGCGTCACCGCCGTGGTATCCGGCCACCAGCGGGTTCTTCTGCCCCGTCCTCAGCGGAATGGTGCCCACCCACCCGGCATCCCGGTACAGCGCCGCAGCATAGGCGAAAGGGTTGGTGATACTCGAATCTTTGGTGTCTCTTGGTATAGTCACTGGCAGTGCCTCTCAGCGGTGGTGCTTCGCCCCGGTTCTGGCTGCTTCACCAGAGCCGGGGCATCTCTTTTGTTCGGGCTTTCGCGGAACGTGGATGTCTGTTACGCCGTGAATCGTTGTCATGCGAATCCTGTTCTACGGGTTGGGATTTAGTTGGTTTTCAGTTGTGAAGCCCGGTGGGAAGGCGCCGTTCCGCTCGCAACACGTCTGCGACGATGGGCCGAAGTGTCTCTTCGTAGAAGTCCAGTAGTTGATCCTCTGGCGTCAGCGTGGCAACGCTGTGCGCGATCTCTGCCGGTTGCGCCTGCGGGTTGTCCTGTGCGACAACGCGAATGAGGTCGCGAAGGGTCATTGTCTCGGTCATTACGCACTCTCTGATTCTGGGGTTTGTGCCTCACGGGGCTGATTGCTGAGGATGATGAAGTCATAGAGGTCACGGTCTGAGCAGTACACGGTGTGCCGGATGATGCGCGAACTGAGCTTGCGGCTCGCGACGTTGGTTCTGATGTAGTAAGGGGTGACGCGCACGTTGAAGAGTTCGAAAACTCGCTGTGCGATGTCCTCGATGCCGCCGCGCAGCTTGTCGTCAAGAAATTGCGAACGTCTGGCCGCTTCCTCTTGGGTCAACTCTCGGCCCGCGACGATCACAGGGTCAGTTCTGGACATGGGTATGGCGTCCTTCTAATTCGGTGCTGGTGGGTGCTGCTGATCAGTGCTGTCCACAATGGATGCTCAGTCAGTGCGCTACAGGTACAACACTAATGCGGCCACGGCCATTTGTCCAGCGGCTCAGCAAATGCCTGGCGGGGCTGTTACCTGCGGCGATGCCGCTCAAAGTTACCGTTTCTTGGCATCCTTACTTTCCGCATTAAGCTCAACCAATTAATTCCGAGCGTTTTATCAGAAACGCTATTCTTTGTGCGTTTAACAAGGAATCAAGACCGCCCTGGTGGTGTGGGTGGTGTGATCGGGTGGGCTGGTCGTCCTTGACTCACCGCCAGGGCGGTGTGGGTGCAGCATGGATGCGATTAAATTCGCCACACACGTTGCATGGCAACGATTCTCGGAGTTTCCGGCGTACCCTCAAACGAAGAGACATGGCACGACACCGTGCCCGAGAGTGAGGCACACCATGACCGCGAAGGACACCATGACCACAACCAACAGCCTTGACCTGGCGAGGTCAGCATTCCCTATCTTCGGTGGGACGGCTCCCTATGGGATCAGCGTCACCGCCGACGTACTTCCGCGTACCGGCGTGCTTGTTTCCCGGTTGAGCGATGGAACCGATCTCAACGCCATCTGGACCGAACTTCAGGACGTTTTCGATGTCTGGAACAAGGAAAGAGTTGGAGTTGTACAACTGCTTTCCTACCCGACAATACTTGCGGCTGAAGCCGTACCACAGTCGATCCAATCGGCAAGTTTTGAGCAGGCAACCGAATTAGGTGTCCCCCGAAGCGCCGCAACACCCGCCACGGCTGGCGTGTTGGGGTTCGACTTCATTGACTGGGACAATCGAATCAGCACGTCGGCCCGCTTTTTACGTGACGCAGACCGCCGCCAGGTGGAAGGCATCTTCAACTCGGTCTTGCATTCGGACAACCGATTGACCACGGGCCGTATTCTGCGCCGTTTACTGGACCCGACACCGCGCACCACCCCTGAAGGCGCGACCGCACGCGGACTGTATACGGGCGACGACAACTGGACCCCTCCGCCGTACATCGGAAATGTCTTCCCCGCCAATACTTCTCACTATTGGAAGTCGGGAGCTTCGGTCATCGACAGCACCGATATAGAGTCGGCATACCGTGCGATTCGCGACAAGGGCTACGGATTGGGCAACGGGAGTCAGTTGCTCATCATCGCGCACCCGAACGAAAGCGAAGTCATCCAAACGTGGGAATCAGGCAGGGAATCGCGCCCCAAGGAAGGCGCGGAGCTTAATGGGCCGCTGGCCCGCCACGATTACGTCCCGGCTAAGACGGCACCCGCTTTCATGACACCGGACAACATTGTGGGACAACAGATTTCAGGCGACTTCAACGGTGTGGAAGTTCTCGGCAACTACGGTCCCGGCTGGCTGCTGGAAACTCCATTCATGGTTCCGGGGTACGTATTGGTTGCGGCGTCATCCGGCGTCAACAGCACCAACAACATCGTCGGGTTCCGCGAGCACGTTCTGCCCGAACATCGGAACCTGCGTTTGATCCCAGGAAATCAACTCGGTTATCCCCTGGTCGATAGCTTCGCTTTGCGCTCGTTTGGGGTTGGTGTTCGCCACCGTGGCGGCGCTGTGGCTATTCAGGTCGGTGCCACCGGTTCCTACACCAAGCCCGCCAACGCCGATATCCCGATTTAGGGCTGACGAAGGGCTGGCGAAGCGGCTAGGAGTATGACGATGAGCGTTATTCCACCGTGGGTTTCGGAAGCAATGGTTGACGCCAAGCGCGGCACGCTCTTTCGGCGTGATCCGAATGCGTCGGAACTCGGCGGCGCAAAAGGTGTGCTCAGTGGTTCACCGGCACCGGGCTTGTCGCCACCGGTAACACCGAAGACCGGCGTGGCTGAATCCAAAACCGCTGACGCGCCGCACAACTGGGCCTGATAGGCAACCTGAAAGGCAACATGGCGACGAAGAAGCAAGCCGCACAACGTAAGCGGTTCGCCGCACAGGCCCGCGCCAAGGGCAAGTCAAAAGTTGGCCGTGCGGCCAAATCCACGGCGGGCCACCGGCGCAAAAAAGGGCTGAGCGGTCGAGCGCAAAAATTGTGAATCGGTAGAAACCCTAGATCGTGGACTGTTACAGACCGCCAGTTGCGCCGTATGGCGCGCAGCCCGAACCGTGGCAGTCACCGCGACGGCCACCGAGAAACGGCAGGCTCGCCACACCGCGACCGATGACATACACCCGGCCTGGTTGATCGCCTACCATGCGTGCCGTGCGACGAGATCAACTCAAAGACGCGAAGCGCGGCGTGGACCTGCTGCTAGCACACCTCAAAGGCACCGATGACAGCCTTTACACAGCGTTGGCGACCCAGGACGCCGACGCGGCTAGCGCGTGTGCGGACCCGCTCATGACTATGGCGACGATTTTGATTCGAATGCTGCGAGACGCGACTACCGGAACTGTGCCGACCGCGCTGGCTCTGGCGCGCACGTACGTGGACACCCAAATACCAACGAACGATATCGAAAGCGTCGAAGGTTTCATCTCTGATTTGATCTCCGGCAAGCGGCCACGACCCATATCTACGGGGACCGTAATCGTAGCCCTTGTCGCCCAAGAGATCGCCCTTGGCGCTGCAACAGAACTCGCGAAAATCGAAGGTAAGCACCTTAACGCAGTCGTGGCGAACCTACGGGTCAAGCTCGCCAACCAGGGCGACGAAGTACAGATTTCAGATCGCGAAGCCGCTATCGCTGCATCCGAGGAATACGCAGCGGATGTTGAAATGCGCGAGGCAAGACAGGCCGCAACATCAAAAATCGTCAACCACTGGAACGATGCCGCTAACGTTCTTCACTACATATCGACACAAGATGGATTACCGGCTGAATGCAAAGAATCACTGACGGCGACGTCACTCATGGCTGTCACATGTGCTGCGCTCAACGGCGGTATTTACCAGCTCGCCGAACAAGCAAATTTGTATCCAGCGATGGCCCTGTTGAGACAGTTAGTAGAAGCGGAATTCATTCTGTGGAAATTTGCGCAGGACCCTACTCACATTAGGGCTTGGCTCAACTCTACACCCGAAGAACGCCGCCTACACTGGCGACCGGCGGCTATATACAGAGACGGCGACAACGAATATCGGCAGAAGGATTACGCCATGCACTGCGAATTGTGTGGCCACCCGACCCCAGTAGGCACACGTATGGCCGCAGGCGTTCTATCATTTATTTCCATGGCGGGCCTTCTCAGTGACCAAATTAATCACTCTAAGGATGCGTGGCAGCACTTCATTGAAGCCGTAGAGCTTCTCGACAATGAACAATCGACTAACTTTTCGGCCAGCTTGGAATCCCTTGATTCCGCATTCAAATCGACACTCGCAGTACACTCAGCAGTCGATCTGTACGGGTATTCGACCGCATTTTTCTCTGACCCAATTGACGACGACTAACTCGACTGACGGCGGAACGGCAGAACCCGGCAGGTCCACGACCGACGACGTGGAGTAGACCGGGCTAAAGCAGCTTGCGGTCATTCGCCGGTCGCAATCTCCTTGATGAAATCTTCGACTTCGGCAGCATCCAGTCTTATCAGCCGACCGACGTTGTAACCCTTGAGTTTCTTGTCAGCGATGAAACTACGGATTGTGTTCGGATGAACGCCCAACCTCTTTGCAGCAGCAGCGGTAGAAATCAATTTGGCGGGCTTGGTTTGAGAATTGACGCGAGACAACGGGAAACCCTTTCACGAAAATCTAAGTGATTTTGTGGGTGACGTTGCCTAGCGCCGCCGAACGCGCCCGAGTGCTTCCCTGGTCTGGTAGCCAGAATAGCACCGAATGGTCCCAAAATACGCGCAATGAGCCGAATACGCCGAACAATGCGTAATGGTGCCTACGATGCAGCATCGTTAATCGCGGTAACCCCAGAACCGGCGCAAGGCTGATCTTGATTCTGAGGGCATCTGAGGACATCTGAGGGCCATTGCGGAGGAATCGCCGCAGGTAGACGGGAGCGTCATAGTGGCCCGCGACGCCTGTCGATCTGGAAAAATCCTCGTTCGTCAGGCTTTCAGTGGAGGGACTCAATGATTCGTGCATGGCCCGTAGTGGTTGCCATCGCAGCAGCTTCCCTAGCCTTAGCGGTGCCAGGAGGCGCTGAGCCAATATCGGCTCCGTCCCAACCGATGAGGAACGGTCCAACAGCAGGCGATCCTTGCAACGATCCCGACAAGCTCGTGTTTGACCCGTTGGTAGGTTCCCTCATCGTGTGCGATGGATACAGAAAGAAATGGGCCACGGGAGTCCCGCAGTTACTCGGCACATTCCAGAAGGGCACTTCCTGCGACGACTACACACCCTGGGCCATGGCAAGATCGCCCGACAGTTATTTGATTTGGTGTTACGGCGGTACGACAACAGATGGGATTCCGGAAAGACCGCCCACCTGGGAGCTTTATTCCCCTTAGTCAGCTAACGAATCCGCCCCGGTCCAGCAGCTAGCGAAAGGGTAAGTCGGGGGTAAGCGATACCGTTTCGGGACATTTCCGCTGGTAGAAGCTGTGCCCCCGGCAGGATTCGAACCTGCGACACCGGCTTTAGGAGAGCCGTGCTCTATCCCCTGAGCTACGAGGGCCGATCCGGCTGGCAGCTTACCCGCCGAGGGCGGCGTCAGCGCAGCTCGGCGATCACTTTCGAGAAACTCTCCGCGTGGTGCTCTTGCACGGTGAAGTACGTCAGCGAGTATCTCTCGCGGTAGCGCCGCAGTGTGTCGGCGATGTCGCGCGGTGTCCCTGACAACACGCCGGGCAGTTTGAGCAGCTGTTCGTCGGACAGGTCGGGCGCATACCGGCGGGCAAGCCGCAGGTTCGGTTCGCCGCTGGAGTCGCGCGGAACCGCTATGACGGCGAGGTTCAGCTCGATGTCCTCGAACCGGCCACCAGCGACGCCGCGCACGAATTCGATGCGCTCACCAAGCGGGTCCGCCGCCATCCCGCCTGGACGGCCGCCCGCGATGCCGATGATCTGTGCGTGGTACGCCGCGATCGTCAGCACGCGGTCACCGGAGCCGGCGATTAAGATCGGCACGCTGCTGAGATGCTCTTGCATGTACGTGGTCAAGTGCTGGAGGTAGTCGACTCGCTGTCCGGCGCTCGGGAACGCCAACTCGGCCTCCTCGAACTCCTCGCGGACGTATCCGGTGCCCAGCCCCAGCTCGAAGCGGCCGTCGCTGAGCATGTCGACCGCGGCGACGTCCCGCACCAGCAGCGCCGGCTTGTAGAACCCCGCGTTCAGCACGAACGTGCCGAGCCGGATCGTGGTCACCTCGGCCGCTGACACCAACGCCGGAAACGGAGCCGGGGCGCCGAGGTGATCGGGAACCTGCAGAATGTCGTAGCCGAGCCCCTCTGCCCGGCGCGCGGTCTCCTGCCATGCTGACCGCGAGTCCTTCGGCAGTAACCCGATGCCGAACCGAAAGTCCTTCGTCATGAACTGCGATGTTATGTGAGCAACCGCCCGCTAACGGTTTTCCGGCTCCCTCTGCCGCTTGGGGCACAGGGCGACAAGTGAGATGTGACCTGGCCCGTCCTCCGGATATTCGAAACGCATCCACGCGGTGGCCCGGGCCCACCATGCCAGCGGCTTGGCGATGGCATGCGCACAGGCAGACAGGTGGCCCCGCGACGTTGTCATCGATGCCGTGGGTTTCATCGTGTATTCCGCCATCTCGAGCACCTGCCCCCGTTGTCGACCGAACCCGGCCGCTGGATCGCGGCGGGTTGCGCCGCGGCCCTCTAACAACATGCCTTCGGCGCCATCGAAACCCCGGGCGCCTGACACATCCCTCGCAATCACAGGCTCCATATTCCCCTACGGGATACTCGTGAAACCCTGACCCAGTGGCAGGGCAACCCGGCCCTTTCATTGTGGCACGGGGGCGGGCGAAAAGCTCAACCGTTCTTTGAGCGAGTCGCAGTGAAAACGACGGTCACCTCGTCGGCGACTTTCATCGAGCCCATGAACATCGAAACTTGCTTGACGCCGAATTCGGATTGGCTGACCGCCGCGTCTGTCGACATCCGCCAGGAGCCGTCGAGATCATCAACCCGCAGGTCGATGCTGCGCGGGCGGACCGTACCGTGGATCTCCAGCGTTCCGGCGAGGCGGTAGCCGCCGGCGGTCTTGACGACGTCGTCGGCTCGGAAGCTGATCGTGGGGAAGCGGTCGGCGGCGAGCGCCTTCAACGCGTTCGACCGTGCGAGCGCCTTCTCCGGCCCGGACAGGGAAGTGACTCCGCCCTCGCCTCGCAGCACTTCCAGCGACTCCACGTCGACATCGAGTTGCACCGCTGACGGCTCGTCGTTTACCCAGGTAACCGTTGCGCGCCACGCGTTCATCGCGATGGTCAGCCGATGGCCCATCCGCGCGGCGCGACCGGTGACACCCGTCTCGACGAGGAGTTGCCCGTGCGACGCGTCCAGCGTCCATGCCGTGTCGGTCATGATGCGGTGCCCAGCGTAACCCGGATCGTCTTGGTCTCCCCCGACGTGTCGCTGTAGGTCAGCGTGACTGTTTCGCCCGGCGACCTGGACCGGACCGCGGCGACCAACGCGTCAGAACTATCGATGACCCGGTCGTCGAGCTTGGTCACCACTACGCCGCTGGGAAGACCCGCTGACTCCGCGGGCCCTCCGCTCGTCACATCCATGACGCGGGCGCCGTGTGTGTTCGCATCGCTGTTGACCCGCACGCCAAGCGACGCATGCGTCGCCTTACCGGTGGCAATCAGCTGGTCGGCGATGCGTTTGGCTTGATCGACCGGGATGGCGAAACCTAGTCCGATCGATCCGGTCTTGGCGTCCGGCCCGGTGGCCTCGCCCATGGTCGCGATCGCCGAATTCACGCCGATCAGCTCGCCGTTCATGTTCACCAGGGCGCCGCCGGAATTACCCGGATTGATCGCCGCATCCGTCTGGATGGCGTCCAGCACGGTGTTCTGGTTCTCGGCGTCGCCCACGGTTGAAACCGGCCGGTTCAGCGCGCTGATGATGCCGGCGGTGACCGTGCTTTCCAGTCCGAGCGGGGATCCCACCGCCACCACACTCTGTCCGACCCGAAGGCTGGCCGACGAGCCGACCGTGATCGCGGTCAGCCCGGACATGTCCTTGGCGCGAACGACGGCGATGTCACTCATCGGATCGGCGCCGACAATCGCGAATGACGCGGTGCGCCCGTCGTTGAACGTCGCCGTGGTGTCCGCGCCGGCCAGCCCGTTGGGGCCCGCGCCCGGGACCGAGACGACGTGGTTGTTCGTCAGGATCAGCCCGTCGGAATTGAGGATGATGCCAGATCCCTCGGCGGTCGCACGGCCTAGTTTGGTCTCCAACTTCACCACGCTGGGTACCACCTTGGCAGCGACCTGCTCCACTGAGCCGGTCTGCGCCCTGGCCGGTGGTGGCGTGCCGCTGGCCGCGGTGGTCAGGGTGCTTACGCGCGCGTGCGGCGACGAGATCGTCAACGCGACGGCCGCGCCCACCGCAGCCGAAATCACTGACAGCACAACAGCACTCGCCAACAGAAGCCCCGCCCGCGAGCGCTTCGGTGCGCTCGGCGGGGGCGCCCCCAGCACTGCACTGCCGTAGGCGGGGTACTGCGGGCCGCTCCGCCAGTCGTACGGCTGCGGATAAGAGCGCTGGTGCGCACCGGGATCCGGGTACTGCCAGCCGGGCTGACGTCCTTGCGGCTCAGGTCGTGGTAAATACCTCGGATCATGGGTCATGGGTTCAGTTTCCTTCGGTTACTTCACACACGGCGCTTGGTCGGTGGTCATACGCGTCAGGTCAGTGGGTGCCGGGGTTCGGGTGCCACTCCCGGTGGCGGACACGGTTGCGACCGGAGTTGTGGATGTCGTGCTGGTTGTGGTTGTGGTGGTGGTAATGCTGCTTTGCTCCGTGTCGAGCAGGTAATCGGTGCTGGGAAAGTCCATCCCGACCGTAAGTCGCACCGTGTCGCGGGCGACGGCGTTCGACTCGTGCGCGGTGAGGTTCAATTGCCGCGCCAGCGTCTCGGCGGCCGCCTGAGCGCCCGGTCCATGGGTGATTGCGCTTTCGTCGATGACGGACTCCGCGGTGGTGGCCTCGCCGGGGGTAAAGCCGCGCTTGCTGAACGTGGTCATTAACTGCGTAGCAAGACCGGCGAATCGGGAGGCGTTGACCACGTCGAGCACGACGCCGCTCGCGGCGGACAGGGCGCTGTTCTCGGCGGCCGACGTGGCGTTGGCCCTGCTGCTTGTCGACGTGGTTGTCGACGAGTTGCCGCCGACGAGGTTATGCACGATGGAGCGAATGGCCGGCACATCGATGGTGTTGATGTCCTCGCCGGCGGAGTTCCGTTCGAAGGACATGATCGGCAGGGTGTACAGCGACACTCCGCGGTCGGTGAACGCAGACGCGTGCTGCACGAAACTCGACAGATCCAGGTCCGCGTCGACCGCGATGTTCTTTCGTGCGACATCGAGCAGTTGGCGCAGTTCACTTGGACTTGACAGCGATCCGCCGTGCCGCAGCGCGCTGAGCAGGGAAACGATGAACGCCTGTTGCCTGCGGGTGCGGTCGAGATCGGTGAACATCTCGTCGTTGACGTCGCGACGTTGTCGCACGAACGCCATCGCCTGAGCCGCGTCAATCTGCTGCACACCCTTGGAGAAGTCCGCGCCGGAGAAGCTGTCGTAGGTGTCTTCGTTCAGGCACACGGTGATCGGCTGCACCACTTGGGCGACCTCGAAAAATGCCACCAACGTGACCTCGATGAAGTGGTCTATCGGGAGACCCAGCAGGTTACGGACCGTGCGGATCTGCGCCTTGCGCCCGGCTTCGCGCGCCTTCTGCTCATTACCCGTCGGATCGCTGGAGTCGGTCTCCACCGAATTCATGACGCGCTGGTAGGCGAAGCCGTACGCCTGCTTGACCTTGCCCTTGCACCCGGAGGTGGGGCAGCCGGCCAGATCGACGAAGTCGTCGCGCGGGATCGAGATCGCGGTGATCGGATCGGTGCCGGCGGGGATGTGCACGACGATTAGGACGTTCGCGTTGTAGCCGCCGGCGGTTTCATCGCCGGCATGAAGCGCGTCATACATTTTCTGGGGCAGCGGCCGGCCGTGTTGGTCGAGGCGACTGTCCAGGCCCATGATCAGAATGTTCTGGTCGCCTCCGGTCGAGCCGGGCACACCCTCCAGCGCTTCCGATATCGTAATGCCACCGAACGCATTGCGATTGCCGGCCCATGCCATTCCGGTGATGACAAGGATGACAACCGCTGCCAGCGCGGTCCCCAGTCGCACAGCAATCACCAGCGGACGCTTCGCCGCCCGGGGCGGCATTCGGTGCCGCGGCGCCGATGAGCGATGGTGTGCCGGGCTGGTCATGATAACCAGGCATTATCCCTGATTGAGCCGCCCCCGCGCCCGCCACTGCGGAAAACGACATTTCACGACGGTTCCACCCCGCGAAAGCGTCACGGAAAATCATTTCGCGCGGGTGAGCACCGAAACGTGTTGGCTGGCACGCAATCTCGTTCAGCCATTGTCCACGATGACGAAAAGCATTGGATCTAAGCCGAATTCAGGAAAGCTCGCCGGTGAGGTAGTGCTGTAAGGCGGGTGCTACGGCGTCGACGAGCGCGTCCACCTCCATCGAGTGAATTGGCTCCGTCCGTACGGCGTAACGCATGATGCCCAAACCGACGATCTGTGATGCGCACAGCGACGCGCGCAGCTTGACCCTGTCGGCACCCAGCTTCTTCAGCAGCGGGCTGAATACCGGGACCGTGAGGCTTTTCTCAACGATGTCCACGGTTTTGGCCATGCCGGTTGATGCGACGGCACTGGCCGCAAACGGTCCACCGCCGGCCAGGTCCCAGGTAGTGAACAGCAGGTGCAGCGTTCGTCGACCAGATTCGTTGACGCTTCCGGTGATGATTTTTTCGATGAGCTCCTTGGTGGACAGCGGCAGCCACAGCAGCAGCGCTATCGGATCACTCAGCTTTCGGGACTGCTCTGCGGCCATTACGCCAGAATCCCTTGTTGTTCGGCCATCGTCAACGAGGCTCTTGCTGGACCATGTCGAGTGCCGCGTTGTTGCCCTCGATACTTGTGACGGTGACGGCCACGTCGTATGTGCGGCCGTTGACCGTCATCTCGCAGACCACCTTCGCCCCAACGGTCGGCTCGAGATCATGCGGGCAGGATACGGATTCCGGGCTGTCGCCCGAACGGTCCCATTTTTTCTCCTTGATCTGGTTCGCCACCTCGTCCTTGGTTACGGTTTTCGGTGAGTCGGCACATCCCGCGGTGCACATCAGCAAAGCCGGCAGGGCACAAGGAATGATTGCTCGCCCAACCGAATTGACCACCCCGCCCCTCCCTATCCGATTATCGCGTCGGATCACTATGACACGTCCGTTCCTCATCGAGCGCATGACGCGTGAAATCGCCTTGACTCCCAGTTGTTTCCCCACCGGATGGGACAATCTCTGTTGTAACGGGTCAAAGCAACTGCACTGCGACGGGCAACATGAGTCAGCATCCCACGGTCGGGGTCGAAGAGGAATTCCTTCTCGTCCACTCCGACACCGGTGAACCGGTCGCCGCCAACCGGGCGGTCGCCGAGGAAGCCGACGCGCGTGGCGTGCAACTTCAGCTTGAACTCACCAGCTGTCAGGTCGAAACGACGTCGCGTGTCGTCGCTACCAGCGGCGAACTTCGCACCGAACTCAGCAGACTGCGCCGTGCGGCTGCCGATGCGGCGTCGGCCAGCGGCGTCCGGCTGTTGGCCGTGGCACTGCCGCCGGCCGTCCCGCACCATTTTCCGGTCACCGATACCCTCCGGTACCGCAAGATCGGACAGAACTTCGGCATGATCGCCCACGAGCAGGGCATCTGCGGCTGCCATATTCACGTCGCGGTGCCCAGCCCGGAGGTGGCGATACAGATCAGCAATGGGTTGCGGCCATGGCTGCCGGTGCTGTTGGCGTTGACCGCCAACTCCGCGATCTATCGCAACGCCGAGACAGGTTACGCGAGTTGGCGCAGCATCTTGTGGGCTCGCTGGCCGAGCGCGGGTCCGCCTCCGTTCTTCGAATCGGCCGCCGACTACCAGGCGACAGTGAACATGCTGATCGACACCGGAGCGATGCTCGATGACGGCATGCTCTATTGGGACGTGCGCCCGTCGTCGAAATACCCGACCGTGGAAGTGCGGGTTGCCGACGTGCCATCCACGGTGGCAGAGACTGTGCTGTTGGCCACATTGACCCGGGCCGCGGTGATGACCAGGCTCGATGAGCTCGACCGCGGCGCTGCAGCGCCGCGGGTGCCCGCCGAAACCCTGCGCGCCGCGTACTGGAAGGCTGCGCGCGACGGCCTGGACGGCAGCGTCATCGACCTCACCGGTCGGCGCCGGGCGCTGCCTACTCGCGACGTGCTGAGTGAATTCGCCGACTATCTTCGGCCGGCACTGGACGAGTTGGGCGAGTACAGCCGAGTAGTCGACGAGCTGCAGCGGCTGACGGAGGACGGCAACGGCGCGATGCGTCAGATTCGGGCGTGGCGACGCAGAGGCGAGGTCGCCGACGTCATCGATGAGGCGGCGGCGGCGACTCTCAGGTGAGCGGCAACGTGGCAATGGCTGGAGTCGTAGGCCTAACGGAGCCCTTGCCCGGCTCGACAGTGAACGCCAGCGCGGTGGAGTTGCGCAGATTGGGCAGCACAGCCGTGGTCGACGGGGAGACTGCGTTTTCGTCCATCGTGCCCGCGGATGTCGGCCCGCCCTCACCGATCAGCCACATCTGGTAGACCGTGTCGGGCTTCGGCGGCGGCACATCGTTCATCACCAACACGCCGGCGTTCTTCTCACGAGAGAAGACGACGGTCGCGGTGCCGCCACCGGGGATCAGACCGGACACAGTGTGGACGTCGGGTGCGGCGAACACCTGCGCGACCGTGGACGGCGGCTGTGCCGGCCGCAGCGCCAATCCGGCCGTCAACGCGCCGAGGCCAATCGCCAAAGCCGCGGCTGCCGCTAAAAGCGTTGTGCGCCAACGGACTTTACGACGAGGCGGCGACGCGGCAGCCAGCACCCGGGCGCGCACCTGCGGTGGCGGCTGCACCGCCGTGGCGGCCGACACGACGGCCAGCGTCTCGCGGACTGCGCGCACCTCGGCGTGGAACGCGTCGGCCATCGCGGCCGGGGCTTGCGCCACCCGACGCTCGATGACTGCGCGCTCGTCGTCGCTGACGGCATCGAGAGCGTACGGCGTCGCCAGCTCGAGCAATTCGAATTCGGATGGTTCGGTCATGCCGCACCCAAGCAATCGCGCAGACTGCGCAGCGCGTCGCGCATCCGCGACTTGACGGTCGCCAGGTTGGCCGACAACCGTTCCGACACCTGGGAATAGGTGAGGCCGCCGTAGTAGGCCAGCTCGATGCATTCGCGCTGCGCGCCGGTCAGCGAGTCAAGGCACTCCATCACTTGGCGCCGCTCGTCGGCCAGGATCGCGGAGTCGGCTACCACATCTGCCGACGGTTCAGTGGTCGCCGCGCCGTAACGGGACTCCCGCGCGGTCGCGGCCTGCTCCGCCCGCACGCGGTCCACGGCCCGTCGGTGAGCGAGCGTCATCAGCCATGCCAGCGCCGAGCCCACCGCCGGGTTGAAGTTTGCGGCGTTCCGCCACACCTGCAGATAGACGTCCTGGGTGGTCTCTTCGCTGTAGCCAGGATCACGTAGCACCCGGCTCACCAACCCAAATACCCGCGTGCGGGTCTGGTCGTAGAAGGCGGCAAATGCGTCCACGTCGTGGCTGGCCACCCGGCGCAGCAACGCGTCGAGCTCGTTGCTCACCTGCGGCGTTCGGGTCATTTGAGCCGTAGCCTAGCCGCAGCTCGGGGGTGGTCATGACGCAACGCTTGTGTCCGGTAGGTCGGTCACGTCGATGCGTACGGTCGATGCTGGGGTGGTCGCCTTCGCAGCGGCCATCGGCCGCCACGGCGCCCGCGGCACCCCGCGTAGCCACAGCATGACGCCCTGAACCCGCATGGCAAGCCGGGCTAGCAACGGTGCTGCGGGTGTGACGAATTGCAGGCGCAGCACTTCGGTGATGCCGGCCGGGCGGCCCGTTCCCCGCATCGTCGCGACGAACGCCGGCTGATCACCCCGGTAGAGCGACACGTCCACGTCGAGGCGGCCGTTGGGCCGTGGTGCCCGCACCACATAGTGCCCGTCGAGTGGATTAAACGGTGACGCGTAGAGCCGCTTGGTGGCCAGCACCGGGGCGTCCGCGGACGGCAGTAGATACGCATGACGTTCGCCGTGGGTGTTGTGCACCTCCGCGACGACGTGGCGCAGCAGGCCGTTGCGGTCATGGCACCAGTAGAGCGTCAACGGGTTGAACGCAAGCCCGACGACGCGCGGCTGCAGCAACGCGGTGATCTGTCCACCCCGTACCGTCGCCCCGTGGCGGGCGAGGAACGCGTCGAGTCGCTGACGCAACGACTCGTCCTGGGTGCCTGTGAGGTGGTCACGAGGATCGAAGCGCGCCAATACCCGCAATCCCCGCGGCAGTTGCGGCAGCTCATCGACGTCGACGTACCAGCTGTAGCTGCGGTGCTCGAAGTAGTGGTTAACCGGTGCCTGTCGCAGGTGGGTGATCCTTGTTCGGTAGATGGCCGGCGTCGACTGGTCTGGCAGGTAGCTGCGCGCGCGTTTCACACCTGGTATTCGGACCCCGGGCCAGACCGGATGGCGGGGTCAGGCCACGGAGCCGCCAACCTGGCGACATCAGATCCACGCCCGGGCGGCCGCGGCCAGACCCTGCACCAGCGCGGACGTGACCGGCGATAGCCCGTCCTCACCCGGCAGCTGGCTGCGTGGACTGATACCGCGCACCCGCGGTGACAATTCGAGCTGGACGCCGCCGCCACGGGCGCGGTTGACCGGGTTGTCCGGATGCATGCCACGCAGCTCGGGCGGAATCGCGTCAAGGTCGGTCACCAGGTGATATCCGGGCAGGTCGACATGCCGGGTGAGATGGACCGCCAAGTCACGGTTGCGGCCGCCCGCCAGCACCTGGGCGCCGCGCCCGATGCGGCCGTAGCCGTGCAGCGACACCACCACGTCGACACGATCGAGGAAGCTCGCGAGGTGCGCGGATTCGTTCGGGTGGTATCGCGCCGACGGCAGATGGTGCGGGTACCGGTCAGGATGGCGGACCACATACACCGACGCGTTGGCGGCATCGGCGGCCCGCTCAGCGATCACGTCTGTCATCTGTTCCAGGCCGCCGCCGTGGATGGCCAGAAAGCCGAACCGGGACCGCAGCCGACTCTCCTCGATTACCCCTGGTTGTCGGAGCAACTCCGAAAGCGACTGCGGACCAAGGTGATTCGCTGTCATCGGGCGCGGCCAGTGCGCCGGGTCCCAGCGCCGCAGAAACTCGATCCACCGGTGCGGCAGACCATGATGGATCGCCCCGTCAATGACCCGCTCCATGTAGCCCGTCCGTGGCGCGCCTGTTTCGATACGGTGGTCGATGTACACCCACGCGGCGGCGGGACCGTCGGCGGTGTGCACGGTCAACCGGTCGCGGCGGTACCGCACCGGGACTCCTTCGGCGCTGTCCAGCGTCGCCAGATCCCGATCGGACAAATCCCACACGACGCCGTGCACCTGCGTTCCGTCGAACGGTTCGACTGTGGCCACGCCGCGCTGGTTGATCAGCCAGTCATGGTCGGCAAGGGTCGCGGGCCTCGGATTGCTTGCGTCGGGGCAGCGCCGCGCCATCTGCGCGACGCACAGGTTCGAGCCGTATGCGAAATAGGCGTGCATCAGCCCGTCGCGGTCAGATACAGCAATCCCACATTGAGCAGACTAATCAGCGCGGCCACGATCCAGCCAAGGACGGTGGTCACGCGATGGTTGGTGTCTGAACCCATCACCGACGGGTCACTGGTCAGTCTCACCAGCGGGATCAGCGCAAAGGGGATCCCGAACGACAACACGACCTGCGACAACACCAGCGCCCGCGTGGGGTCGAGGCCGACGGCCAGGATCGCCAACGCGGGCACGAGCGTGATCAGCCGGCGCAGCAGTAACGGGATCTTGCGGCGTAGCAGACCGGCCATGATCATCGCGCCGGCATACGCGCCGACCGAGGTCGATGCCAAGCCCGACGCCAAGAGTCCGATCGCGAAGAACAGCGCGACCGTCGGCCCGAGGGCGTCGCGCACGGCAGAATGCGCTGCCTCGATGGTGTCGGTGTCATGGCGGCCCTGCAGGTTGGCGGCGGCCACCAGCAGCATCGCCAGGTTCACCGCGCCCGCCACAAGCATCGCGAGCGCGACGTCCCATCGGGTGACCCGGAGCAGCATCACCCTGCGGCTGCCCTGCGGATGACCATGACGGTCGCGCGCCAGCCCGGAATGCAGGTACACGGCGTGTGGCATCACGGTGGCACCCAGCATCGCACTGGCCAGAAGAACGCTCTCGGTCCCCTGGAATCGCGGCAGCATCCCGCCGATCACGTCGTCAGGTGCGGGCGGGTTGACGAAGAGGCTGGTCAAGAAACCGATCGCGATGATCGCCAGCAACCCGGTTACGACCCGTTCGAACGCCCGCTGGCCGCGCCGGTCCTGGACGATCAGCAGCAGCAGCGACACCGCGCCGGTGATCAGCCCCCCGACCACCAGCGGCAAGTCGAACAGCAGACGCAGCGCCAGAGCGCCGCCCACCACTTCGGCCAGGTCGGTGGCCATCGCCACCAGTTCTGCCTGCAGCCAATAGGCGAGGCGAGTGGGGCGGCGCATCCGGTCGCCGACCGCCTGTGGCAGCGACCGGCCACTCACCAGGCCGAGCTTCGCGGACAAATACTGCACCAGGCCTGCCATCACGTTGGCGAGCAGGATCACCCACACCAGCAGGAAGCCGAACTGAGAGCCGGCGCTGACATTCGCAGCGACATTGCCGGGGTCGACGTATGCGATGGCCGCGACGAAGGCCGGACCCAGCAGATACCAGCTGGGTCGCATCCGGACGCCGTCGTGCTGGGCGACCCCCAACTTCCCTCCCTGTGTTCCGGACAGGCGAATAAGAAAGTTAGGTTACTCGAAACCCTGCCCCGTCCGCGCCAGCAGACACAGAACCGCACGCTGGACGCGTCGGAAGCGCGGTTGTGCGTCTGCTCGCCGGAGAAAGGGGGTCAGATGCCGAGGCCGAAACCGCCCAGGTTGATCGTGATGCCGCTACCCCACCAGCCCCACGGGTAGTTGTCGTAGGTGTTGTAGCCGGGCGCGGTGTTGATCTGGGCATTGCCTGGGCGTTCGCACTGCGTGGTGGTGGGCCCGGTGTTGGTGCATTCGGGTACCGCGGCCGCTGGGGTCGCGGAGGCGACGGCCATGACGACGCCTGCAGCCCCGGCGAATACGGCGAGGGACGGTATGAGTGCCGACATGATGATCAGTCCTAGCCATGACGGAATATTGGTGCGGCTCTTAGGCGGATGGCATAAATCACACGAGGCCGTCCTTCCGTCGAAGGGGCCGGTGATTAAAGTGTACGCCTCAGGGGACGGGCCAACCGCCGAATCCGAATACAGGGTAGCCGGGAAAAAGCCACGGCTGACCCGCAAACGGGCCGGTGTTGACGACCACGTTCGGGGAGCTGTTGATCGATGTGTGGGTGCCGCGTTGGCACTGCATCGTCCACGGCGCGACCGTGCCGCAATCGGGTAAGGCGGCCGCCTCCGGCGCTCCGAGGACCGCCGCGACACCCATCATAGCTGCCGCGAGGGGTCCGGCCGTCCGCATGGAAGAGGCCTAACGCCTGCCCTCGTCGTAAGGCACGGGATACGGCCCGGGATACGCCCCGCCGAACGCCTCGTCCCAGTACGGCAGGGTGAATTCGCTCGTCGACGGTGAATCGGTGATTTGCACATTGCCGGGGCTCGAGCATTCGGTTGCGCTGCCCGTGCTGACGCATGACGGGTTCGTATCGTCGGCTGCGGCTGCAGGCGCACCAACTACCGCGGCGACCGCTCCGGCCACCAGCAGAGAACTGAGTCGAATTTGCATGGAGCCCCTTTCGAATGCCTCGTCTTACGGAGCGTACAACCCTTTGCCGGTGACGAGCGGCAAGGCGAGTGTGGTCCGGATGCCCGGTTCGGCGGCGACGACGGCCGGGATCGCGTTGACGATGCGCATCGCCGTGGCCAACACCCCGGCGTGATTGTGGTCGCCATTGGGGCTGCTCAAGCAGATGTCCATCGCGTACGACGGTTCACCGGTGATGTCCACGCGATACGAGCCGCCCGGCTGAGCCGGCTGCGGCCAGTACGACAGAGATCCTCACGCAACCTCGTCACATGCTCCAGCACCACCGCGGGCCTCTCGTCGACCAGTCCGCGCACCTCGAACCGCAGCGCGGCCGCCGTGCCCTTCGCGATGAATCCCGAAGCGATTTCGAAGTCTTCGGGCGCCGGCTCGCGGTAGTACACCTCGACGACCTCGTCCAGCGTGACGCCCAGTCCCGCGGCGAGTTGGCGCACCACCGAACCCCACGCCGTGCTCAACACCATGGGCTGCAACAGGATCGGGATCTCGTCCATCGGCTTGCCGAAGCCCATGATGTCGAACATCACCGTGGCGCTGTCATAGGTTGCGTAGTCGACGATCTCCATGCAGCGGATCTGCTCGATTTGTCGGCACGTGCCCGCGAGCGCGAGGGGAAGCAGGTCGTTCGCGAACCCCGGATCGATGCCGTTCACGAAGAGGCTCGAGTTCCCCTGTCGTGCGGCATCTTCCAGGGGTGAGATGAGTTGGTCGGGGATGACCTCCCACGGGTACTGCAGGAACACCGGGCCGCTGCCGACGACATTGATTCCTGCCTCGAGCAGCCGTCGGTAATCTTCCAGCGCCTCAGGCAGTCGATTGTCGGCCATCGCATTGTAGACTGCGCAGTCCGGTTGGGTATCAATGACTTTGGCGAGGTCATTGGTGGCGATCACTCCGGTGCGCTGGTCCAGCCCGGCGAGCTCTGCGGCATCTTGGCCCGCCTTGGCATCCGACGACACCCATACCGCAGTGAGCTCGAACTGCGGGTTGGCGAGGATCGCGGCCAGCGCATGCCGGCCGACGTTGCCGGTGCCGATCTGGGCGACTCGTATTGCCATTACGGTGTCCTTACATGTCAGGGATGGGGAGTTCGAGATTGGGCATGATCAGACCGCCGTCCACCTCGAGTGTCTTGCCGGTGAGGAAAGCACCCGCCGGTGAAGCCAAATACACTGCGGCACAGGCAATGTCGGTTGGCTCACCGAGCCGCCGCATTGGTGTCGCCTTCTCCAGCTGGGTGCGTATCTCGTCGTTGCCGGCGACGACGTCGAGTGCGGAAGTGAGGATCGACCCGGGTGCGATCGCATTCACCCGGATTCTCGGGCACAGATCGAGCGCGGCCAGCCGCGTGTAATGGGCCAGGGCAGCCTTGGCGGTGCCGTAGGCCGCAAATCCTCGTCCCGGCAACCGGCCTATCGCCGACGTGACGTTGATGATGCTGCCGCCACCGGAGTGCGCCAGCATCAGTGGCACCGCCGCGGTGGTCAATGCATGCGCGGTCGCCACGTTGAACGCGAACGCGCTTTTCAAATCCTTGGTGCTGGTGTTCAACAACAGGTTCGGCATGGTGCCGCCGACGTTGTTCACCACGATGTCCAGACGCGAGAACTCGTCGACCGCCGTCTGCGCCAGCGCCGCGGTGGCGTCGGGGTCGGAAAGGTCGGCCACGACGACGTGGGCGCGACGGCCGAGCGCGCGTACCTGTTCGGCGACTTGGTCGAGCTCGCTGCGAGTGCGGGACGAGATGACGACGTCGGCGCCGACTTCCGCGAAGGCCATCGCGATCGCCGCGCCGAGCCCGCGGCCGGCTCCTGTGACTACTGCTACCCGATCGTCAAGCCGAAATCTGTCGAGGATCACCCGGGCACTCTAACGAGTGCCTCTCGTCGGCATGAAAGGTAGTCGCGGCGATACGCCAGACGTTAGGCATTCGGGTAGGCGACTTCGTTCGGGTCCGTCCCGAATGGAACTGCAGGATCGGCTCCGGTCGATTCCGTACCGACGTAGTCCTCGGGACCGCCGTTGACGGCGGTCGTTCCCGGCTCCCCGCAGGTGCCGAATGCAGTGATGGCGGCGCCCTCGGGGCAGGGGGTCTTGCAGTTGTCTTGGGCGGGCGACTGGTCGCCGGTGCACAGCGGCATCAGATCCGACGGGTCGGCGGTGGCGACGGGTGCTGCGGCGAGCGCGAGCGCAGTACCGGCGACCGCCACGATCCGGGCGATTCGAGAAGAATTCCGGGACACCGGATTGCCCTCTCCTGTGAGGTCGCTGTTAACCCAACCTAGCACCGAAGCGAGGATCACGCGTCGGGATCGGCAGCGACCGGCGGCGGCACGGGAGCGCCAGCGGCGCTGTTGTCGGCGAGCACCGAGTCCAGCACGTCCATGAGGGTGGGGTCAGGTGTCGGCGGCTCGTCGGCCCACCCCATCCCCGGTCCGGTCACCATCGCGAGCAGCACCCCAGCTGAAATCGCGGCCATCGACAGGCGAAACCTCCTCATTGCCACTCCTGTTCGCGTCTCCGTCGTCACTTGCTGCTCGAAGCCTTTTTCGCGGGTGCCTTCTTGGCCCCTGCCTTTGTGGCTGCCGCCTTTTTCGCGGGCGCCTTTTTCGCGGGTGCCTTATTCGCAGACGAACTCGATTCGGAACGTCGCTTGCGCACGCTGGCCTCCAGTTTGGCCAGCAAATCCGAGACGTCATCAGTGACGTCGAGCTCGGCAGGCTGCTCCTCGGTGGTAAAAGCTTCGCCGCCTTCGAGTTTCGCTTCGATCAGCTCGTGCAGCTGCGCCTGGTAGTCGTCGTGGAACTGGTCGGGATTGAAGTCCTCTGCCATCGAGTCGACCACCTGCTCGGCCATCCTCAATTCGGCAGGCTTGATATCCACCTTCGTGTCCAGCGAGGGGAAGTCGGGCTCGCGTATCTCGTCAGGCCACAGCAACGTGTGGATGACCATCACGTCGCGCTTGCTGAAATCCTTGACCCGCAATGCAGCCAGCCGGGTTTTGCTGCGTAATGCGAAATGCACGATTGCCACCCGCTCCGTGTTGGCCAGTGTCTTGGCCAGCAGCACGTAAGACTTCGTCGACTTGGAGTCGGGTTCCAGGTAATAGCTGCGGTCGTACATCAACGGGTCGAGATCGCTTGCCGGGACGAACTCCATCACCTCGATTTCGCGGCTCTTCTCCTCGGGCAGGGTGGCCAGGTCCTCGTCGGTGATGATCACCGTCTGGCCGTTGTCTGACTCGTACGCCCGCGCGATGTCGCGGTAGTCCACGACCTCGCCGCATGTCTCGCAAACCCGCTTGTACCGGATCCGCCCGTGATCCTTCGCGTGAACCTGATGAAACTTCACGTCATGGTCTTCGGTTGCGCTATAGACCTTGACGGGGACGTTCACCAGTCCGAAGGAAAGCGAGCCCTTCCAGATGGAACGCATACCGCCAGTATTCCCTACATCCGCAGCCGCTATACCTTGGTGACTAGGTTCGATTGCGTCGGCCGGAGGGAACCCACGCGATATGCGCCGCATACCTCACGAGTGGCCCCCAGCGGATGTGCCGGGCCCGCACGTCCGGTTGACGAACGCCGACAAGGTGCTCTACCCGGCGACGGGCACCACAAAAGAAGAGGTCTTCGGCTACTACACCCGAATCGCCGAGTTCATGCTTGCGCACATCGCCGGCCGACCCACAACCCGGAAACGGTGGCCGAACGGCGTCGAGGCGGCCTCGTTCTTCGAAAAGCAGCTCGCCGAATCCGCTCCCGATTGGTTGAACCGCGCCAGCATCGCCCACAGGTCTGGCACCACCACCTATCCGATCATCGACAGCCCTGCCGCAATGGCGTGGATCGCCCAGCAGGCCGCATTGGAGGTGCACGTACCGCAGTGGCGCTTCCGTGGGGAAAAACCCGGTCCTGCAACGCGCTTGGTATTCGATCTGGATCCGGGCCCCGGAGTCAAGATGACTCAGCTCGCCGATGTCGCACGCTCGATCCGAGATATGTTGGAAGACATCGGGCTTGACACCTATCCGGTGACCAGCGGCAGCAAGGGGTTGCATCTCTATGTCCCTCTTGACGAACCCATCAGCTCGTCCGGCGCGACGACACTGGCCAAGGAGGTGGCGCAGCAGCTGGAAAAGGCGTTTCCGAAGCTGGTCACCGCGACGATGACGAAAAGTGTTCGCGCGGGGAAGGTTTTCGTCGACTGGAGCCAGAACAACGCGTCGAAGACCACCATTGCGCCGTACTCGTTGCGCGGCCGGGCCGAGCCGACCGTCGCTGCGCCGCGCACCTGGAAGGAACTCGAGGACCCCGGGCTGCGGCATCTGCGGTTCGACGAGGTGCTCAAGCGAGTCGCGACGGACGGTGACTTGCTCGCAGCCCTCGACGGCGACATCGCCGCAGACCGGCTGACCACCTACCGCAACATGCGTGATGCGTCGAAAACCCCTGAGCCCGTTCCGAAATCGGCACCCAAGGTAGGCAACGACAACCTGTTCGTCATTCAGGAGCATCACGCCCGTCGCCTGCACTACGACTTCCGGCTGGAGCGCGACGGGGTATTGGTGTCGTGGGCGGTACCGAAGAATCTGCCGGACAGGCCCGCCGTCAACCATCTGGCCGTGCACACCGAAGACCATCCGCTGGAATACCTGACGTTCGAGGGCACCATCCCGAAGGGCGAGTACGGCGGCGGCAAGGTGATCATCTGGGACACCGGCACCTACGAGGCGGAGAAATTCCGCGACGACGAGGTCATTGTCACGTTGTCCGGCAACAGAGTTTCGGGCCGGTATGCGCTGATCCAGACCAATGGCGACCAATGGCTTGCCCACCGGATGAAGGAGCAGAAGTCCCCGACGGTGAGGGATTTGGCGCCGATGCTGGCTACGCTGGGTTCCGTCGATTCGCTCACGCAGGGCGAATGGGCGTTCGAGGGCAAGTACGACGGATACCGGCTTCTGCTGGAGGCCGACCGCGGACGGATGTGCCTGCAGTCGCGCAGCGGACGCGATGTCACGGCCGAGTATCCGCGACTGCAACAGGTGGTCGATGCGCTAGCCGATCACCACGTCATCCTCGACGGCGAGGTGGTTGCGCTCGACAAGTCCGGTGTGCCCAGCTTTTCGGAGATGCAGAATCGGGCGCGCGCAACCAGGATCGAGTTCTGGGCGTTCGACGTGCTGCAACTCGACGGCCGGTCGCTGGCGCGGGCGCGATATCGCGACCGGCGGAGAGTCCTGCAGGCGTTGGCAGCAGACCGCGACGAGTTGATCGTTCCCGAGCTGTTGTCCGGTGACGGGGCGCAGGCGTTGGAGTACTCCCGCACGTGCGGATGGGAAGGCGTCGTGGCCAAGCGGCGGGACTCCCCGTATCAGCCGGGGCGTCGCTCGCGGT
This sequence comes from uncultured Actinomycetota bacterium, assembly GCA_963801365.1. Taxonomy (GTDB): domain Bacteria; phylum Actinomycetota; class Actinomycetes; order Mycobacteriales; family Mycobacteriaceae; genus Mycobacterium. The sequence continues at coordinate 1,035,444 of CAWDEZ010000006.1, forward strand.
CGTGGATCAAAGACAAGAACTGGAATACGCAAGACATCGTGATCGGCGGCTGGCGTGAGGGAACCGGTGGACGTACAACCCAAATCGGCGCATTGCTGATGGGGATTCCCGGCGATCGCCACGGCCTCCGGTTCGTCGGCCGGGTCGGCACCGGCTTCACCGAGAAGGAGCTGGCCAAACTCAAAGGCATCCTCGCTCCGCTGTGCTCCGACGAATCGCCGTTCACTGAACCGCTTCCGCGGCAAGACGCCAAGGGCGTGACGTTCGTGCGGCCGGAGCTTGTCGGAGAGGTCCGCTACAGCGAATGGACCGGCGACGGTAGGCTGCGGCATCCCAGCTGGCGCGGTCTGCGACCCGACACGCTGCCGGCAGCGGTTCAGGTGGAGATGCCGGTCGCAGCCCCATGAGCGTGAGCGTCAATGCTGGCGGTGACGCCAGATCACGAGGCCCACAACCTCAACCAGCGCCACAACAGCCGCGATCGTCCTCATGCGAGCAGACACAAAATCGCACTGCGCGCGGCGTCTCGATGCGATTCTGTGTCTGCTCGGCGGGGACTCGCGGGCGCTCGAGGGACGTCTACGGGTTCACCTTGGCGATCACCTGCTCGGCGAACCTGTCGAGGCGGCGCAGCTTCTCGTCCAGCGGCTGGGTGTCCGGCCCGATGATGTAGGGCACCCGGAAGCCGACGATCACGTCGGTAACCCCCTTGTCCTCCAAGCGCTTTACCCCGTCGACCGTGAAGCCGTCGGCGGAGATGACATGGATCTCGAACAGACCTGCCTTGCACTGCTCGTCACGGAATCGCTTGAGCCGCAGCAGCAGCCGGTCCAGTTCTGCCACGTCGCCGCCGCCGTGCATCCATCCGTCGCAGCGGGCGGCGCGGCGAAGCGCCGCATCGGCATGCCCGCCGATCAAGATCGGGATCGGCTCGCTCGGTGCCGGCGTCATCTTGGTCTTCGGGATGTCGTAGAACTCGCCGTGGAATTCGAAGTACTCACCGGTGGTCAGGCCGCGGATGATCTCAATGCACTCGTCCATCCGCTTGCCGCGCTTGGCGAACGGGACGCCCATCAGCTCGTAGTCCTCCGTCCACGGGCTGGTCCCGACGCCCAGCCCCAGGCGGTTGCCGAACAGCGCAGCGAGCGAGCCGGCCTGCTTGGCCACCAGCGCCGGCGGGCGGATCGGCAGCTTGAGCACGAAGAAGTTGAACCGAAGTGACGTGGTGACCGCCGACAGCGCGCCCGCGAGAACGAACGCCTCGATGAACGCCTTTCCATCCAGGAACTCGCGGCTGCCGTCGGAGGTGTAGGGGTATCTGGAGTCCGACGCGAACGGGTAGGCGATGCTGTCCGCGATCGTCATCGCGTCATAGCGGGCGGCCTCGGCAGCCTTGGCCAACGGGATGTAGAACCTTGGGTCGGTCATCGCCTCGGCGTAGGTGAATCGCACGCCTGCTCCTTGCTGTCGAAATCCCGTCCGGACACTACTCGCCCTGCCGTTTACCTGCGGCAAGACGTATTCTCGGAGTTTTAAGGAGCGCCGCAAACATGTCGATCAAAAGAACGGAATGCGGTGCTGATGGAAGTCGCCGACCTGCAGCACCATGCGCTCGACGACGCCCTGTTGACGGACCTCACGCGCAGCCGGCGAAGTTCGTTCCGGGTGTCCAATTCGCCGGGATCACGGTTGTCCGGCCGAATCGTGGAATCGACACGGTGGCCGCCACGAACGACTGTGTCGTGACCCTTCGACGATGTGCAATGCAGGCACAAAGAGGGCCCTTGCCTGGCTGCCGCCTGGGAGAATCACGTCGTCCGGGTGGATGACCTGGCGAACGACACCCGGTGGCCGCGGTATCGCCTGAACGCGTTGGAGTTCCACGTTCATCCGCTCGGTGCTGTCGTTACCGCTTTTCCGTGAGCCGAAGTGCAGCGGTGCGTCGAACTTCAATGCAGAGTCGACGCACGCATTCGACGACGAGCGGTGGAGCTCGGGTTGATTTTCGCGACCCATACAGCGCTGATGTGGAGTATGGTCCGGCGCGCTGAACAGTTCCGCAATGCCTTGGCCTCCCGGGACATCATCGGTCAAGCGAAGGGCATGTTGATCGAACGGTTCAAGGTAGACGCTGAGCAGGCGTTCGATCTGCTCAAGCGCTTGTCGCAGACCTCGAACACGCCGGTGGCCAATATCGCGCGCCAACTGGTTCTAGCCGAGCATCCACCGTTATGACCACCGTTGCCGACACGGGGGAGTACCGCGAAAACTCCGCGACCGCAGATGAGCTCAAGCTGCGCCGCCAAGAACTCGCTCGTGGATCGTTGGTGGTCTCCAGCTCCTCGTTGGTCGACTGCAATTCCTCGTAGGCGGTCTCGAGTTGATGGTTGGTCTGAACCACCTTGTCCAACAACGCGGTGGTGGCCGTCACGTCGAAGAACACGATCGAGACGCCGAGCAGACCGTTCTCCGAGTCGACGAGAGGGTTGACATGTATTTCGTACCAAGCGGTTTCGGCACCTGGCCGTTGCCACCGCACATCTTGGATCCGTGCGGATCGCCGTTCCACCTTCGCCTGCTCCACATACGCACGCAGCCGGCCGATGTCGCGGGCCGACAATCCGAACGCGCTCTCGGCTTGTTGGTTGATCATCGCGACGGTGTCCTCGCCCGTCACCACGATCTGAGCCACCGGGTTCGCGCGAAACGCGACTTCTCGCACCCCGTCGAGCCCCCGAAGGTCACCGATTCGCTCGAACAAAGCCGTGGCGGGGTCGCTGCGCTCCACCTGCAGCGGTGAACCGCCGATCTTGCGGAAGATCCGGTGTTTGAGGTTCAGCGGCGTGAACCGATCGCTGTGGCTGAGCAGCATCTCGGCATGTCCGAGGAACAAGGTGCCCTGCGGTGCGAGCGCAAAATGCAGCCGCCCGACGACAATTCGCTGCGTCTCGGCGTTCAGGTACATCAGTGTGTTGCGGCACGTCAACAGGTCGACCCGGGATATCGGAGCATCCTTGACAAGGTCGTTGCGGCCGAAGATCTCCACGCGGCGGAGATCTTGGCGAAAGACGTAGCGCCCGTCGTCCTTTTCGAAGTAACGCGCGAGCAGGTCCTGGGGAATCGACTCGACGGCCTTGCTGTCATACGAGGCCGCACGCGCCTCGGACAGTGCGTGCTCGTCGACGTCGGTGGCATAGATCTTGACGTGTTTTCGGAACGCGTCAGCCCCGAGCGCCTCGGTCAGCAGCATCGCAAGCGTGTAGGCCTCCTGCCCGGAGGCACACCCGGCGCTCCACACCCGGATCGGGTCGTCCGGCCCGCGCTCGGCCAATACCATCGGGATGACCTCGTCGCGGATGAACTCCCACGCCTCGGGGTCGCGGAAGAAGTCGGTGACGTTGATCAGGATCGTGTTGAACAGCGCGACAAACTCGTCGGCGCTGGCCTGCAGCACGTCTAGATATTCCTCGGACGTCGTGTAGCCGGCCTGCTCCATAGGGTGCCGCACCCGGCGCATCAGCGACGTACGTTTGTAACCGGTGAAGTCGAAACCGCGCGAATCGCGGAGATATCGCAAAGGGCCTCGAAGGCCTCGTCCCTCTGCTACTTCTCCATGCTCTCCCGTCCGCCGACTTCGAGCCGAGAACGGTAAATCTACGCCGGTTCAGAGTCGGTTCTGCGGACCGATCACGGCCCACACCGTCTTACCCGACGGAGTGGGGGAATTGCCCCAAGCGCAGCACATCGCGGCGATGATGGACAGCCCCGCCACGTCGTCGGCGCCCTTGCGAAGGGATTCGTGTCGGACGGCGGGCGCTGTGCTGTCGTCTGAGACCGCGATAGTCACCAGATCCTGCTTAACCTCCAGGCGGATGGCGGGCGCACTGTGGGTGTGGGTGAGGACGTTTTCGACGAGGACCGTGACGACGAGTTTGGCCGCTGAGACCAGATCCAGCATTGACCACGCCGTCAGCCATTCTTCCATCAAGCGCCGAGCGTGCGCGAGGCTGGCTGCCGTGGCGGTCAGCTCTGCGCGCGCCCTCCGGCGCACCGGCAGCAATGGCCATTCCGAGAGCGCAAGCATCGCGTCGTCGGTCGACCGGTGCACCGGCATGTAGCGGCTGATGCCCTGGCGGATCAGTGTGTCCCGGCCCGCGGCGTGTGCACACACCACCAGCAGCGGCAGTTCAGGCCACTGCCGGATATGCCAGCGTGCGCTGGTGAGGACGGCCCACGCCGAAGACGAGGGCACGATGAGCGACGTCACCTCGACGATCAGGGCCGGGGGTTCGTCCAGTGACGCCTTGATGATCGCGTCCCGCAACGGTAAATACGTGTTGCTGTCCAGGATCCCCTCGGCGATCAGCAACTGAGCGCCGAGCATCTGCCTATCGCTGACGAACAGTTTCTCCGCATGGTCAGCCGGCATCGCGCGCGAACCGCCGTCCCATTGCGATGCGGTTCTCCAGCTCCATCCTGAGATTGCCTGTCATTTCGAATCTCTCGATCTCGGGCTCGGTCAGTTTCGTCAGTAACCGGCCCATTTCGGAGACGTTCGCCTCGTAGTCGGCCATTCCAGCCTGGAGCGCATTTTTCGGCATCGCCGGATACAGCGCGTCAGTAGGGTTTTGCACGACCGTCGTCCCCCCACGGGATCGGATCGCCCCCAAACCGAGCACGCCGTCGTCCAGAACTCCCGACAACAGCACCCCGATCGCGAGGGGCCGTACGACAGCGCGACGGACCTAAACAGCGCGTTGATCGCGGGCCGGCAGCCGTTCTCGCTTGGTCCGTCGGAGAGGACGGCGCGCTGGTCGTCGACGAGCAGATGGCGATCGGGAGTACAGACGTAAGATGTGTCCGGGTTCCAGCGGGGTGTGGTGCTCCGCCCGGACCGCCGGCAGTGGACCTGAACGGTCGATGATTCGGGCCAGCACACTCGGGGCGCCCGCCGGCATGTGCAGCACAATGGCGATGGCGTAAGGGAATTCCTCAGGCAGTCCCGCGGCCAAATGGGTCAGCGCTTGCACGCCCCCAGCCGATGCGCCGACCGCGACTACTCCGAACCGCTCACCCGTGTGACTCGTTGTCTGCCCCATTACGTGTGTGGATACCCAGAGATCTGCGGAGGAATCGGGTCCGTTTCAGACTACGCCGTTGAGCGGTAACTACTAACGGTAACTACTAGGGGTAGACCAGGCGCATACTCGCGATTGTGATTCCGCTACAGCGCTACATCGCCGAAGAAATCGCCACCGACCACGTCGACGGTCTGCTGTCACGACGCGAAGCCCTTCGCCGCCTTGCGCTTTTGGGCCTGAGCACCGCGGGCGCCAGCGCGCTGATCGCCGCGTGCGGCGCGGGCGGGAAGAAGGAGGCGACGGGATCGACCACGGGAACCCAGGCGGTCACCTCAGCGCCGCCGGGGATGGATCGGATGCTGCCCACGCAGCAGGTGACGTGGGCGGGTCCGAACGGTGAGCTGCAGGGCGCTTGGTCGCCGGCCGCCGACGCTCGAGGTGGCGTGTTGGTGATTCACGAGAACAAGGGCCTCAACGACTGGGTCCGTTCGGTGGCGGGCCGGTTCGCCGGTGTCGGCTACTCGGCGTTGGCGATCGATCTGCTGTCCGAGGACGGCGGGACGGGGAAGTTCAGCGATCCGGCGCAAGCCACCGCGGCGCTGAACGCTGCTGTGCCGTCGGGGCGTTTCGTGCCCGACCTGAAGTCAGGCGTCGAGGAGTTGCAGCGGCGTGTGCCCGGCAAGAAGGTCGCGGCGGTCGGCTTTTGTTTCGGCGGCGGCATGGTGTGGCAGCTGCTCGCGTCGGGCGAGCCGCAACTGGCTGCGGCGGTCCCGTTCTACGGCCCGCTGCCGGAAAATCCGAACTTCTCCGGGTCGAAAGCAGCGGTGCTGGCGATGTACGCGGCGCTGGATGACCGGGTGACGTCGACGAAGGATGCGGCCGTCGCGGCGCTCACCAGTGCCGCGCTGGTGAACGAGGTGGTCGTCGAGCCGGACGCTGACCACGCGTTCTTCAACGACACCGGGCAGCGCTACAACCCGGCCGCGGCAGCCGATGCGTGGCGCCGGGTGCAGGACTGGTTCGGTCGCTACGTCAGCTCGTAGGGCGGTGCCCCGACGCCGGCGATCGAATAGCCCCACGGCGTCTCTTCGGTGATCCTGGCCTGGGCCCGAGCGGCGTCGGTGCGTATCGCGACTGGGCGTGACCCGGTAGGCAACTCGGTTGCGCCGAAAATCATTCCCTGCCAATGGTATTTGCCGTCGATCGGATCGATGTGGCCGGTCAGCCGGACCTGCACGCGGTGGTCGTCGGCGCCGATCGTGAGCGTCGCCGGCCCGTCGTAGATCTCGTGCTCGCGGTCTGCGCGGATCAGGTCGAATGCGAGCCTGGGCGATTTGGTGCGGGCCCGTTGCATGAACTGTTGCTGGGTGCTAAGGCGCACCTCGATGCGCGTGCTGCCTTGGCGTTGCATCAAATTCAGGCATTCACCGATGTAGCGGGTTTGCACATCGATCACCGTTTTGACGTCTCCGATCGGCGAATCCGGGCCCTGCAGCATGAAGTAGTTCGGGAAGCCGTGCACTGCCACGCCTAAATATGCGGTGGCCGCATCGCGCCAGGCGTGTTGGATCGTCATCCCGTCCGATCCGACGAGCGCGTCGTTCGGCATCCCGCTCGCCTGTGTGCAGCCGGTGGCATAGATGATCGCGTCGACTGGATGTTCTGCACCATCGGCCGTGCGGATGCCGGAGGGGGTGATCTCTCGAATGGGCGCCGTGACGACGGCTGCGCTTTGCCTACGGAAGAGCCGGCGCCGCTTGGTGTTTCGTGTCTGCCAGTTCGGGGGGCAATCGAACAGCGTCACCTCGCATCCGGCCAGGGCCGCGACGACGTGGGCGGCGCGCAGTCCGACCACCGCGACGCGTTGGCCCGCGGGTTCGAAGGCAGCGTCCCAGTGTGCCGAGTGAAACGACAGTCCGCGAAAGGTGTTGGCTTTCGAGATGTTCGGGTGGTACAGCATGCGCTCGGCGTCGATGACCAAACGAGCGCAGTATTGTTGGCGATCGCCGGTTCGCAGCAGCCAGCTGTCGGTGGTGTCGTCGAACACGGCCGCGACGACGTCTGTGACGGCGATGCCGGCGCCGAAAAGCTCGGCAGTCTCCTCGTCCCCGATCAGCGCGATCTCAATCACAGAAACTTCGTGCGCTTCCACATCCGCCGCGCGATCGGACCCATCATGCCGACCTCTTGCAGGAATGCGGCCAACGGCGCGAACCCCCTCCGCTGAACCTCGTGGTAGCTCGGGTTGGCCCGGGCCACGCGGCGCGCTTCCCGCCCGTCGAGGGCGGCACGGTTGTATGGCACCGGGTTGGTGAACAGGTAACGGAACAGGACCCCGCCGAGACCGTTGACGTTGGCGACCAGAAGCCGGTTCGTCTTTGGCATTTCGGCGACGCGCCTGCGTACACCGTCGCGCGCGAACTGGATGTGGCGGGCCTCTTCGGTGACGTGGATCCGCATGAGCCGCTGCACCATCGGCTGTAGCTCTGGGTCGTCCATCATCTGGCGCTGCAGGGCGTCAAAGATCTCCTCGCCGACGAGCGCGGCAACCCACAAGAATGCGCCACGGAAGGCCAGTGGCAACGCGTTGATGATCATGCGTTGATAGCGGCGCGGCTGTACCGGCCTGGCGCCGACGCGTTCGATCGCCTTCCCGAACATCACCATGTGCCGGGTTTCGTCGCCGAGTTCGGTGAGGGCGTAATGGGTGGCCTTGGCGGTGGGGTCCTTGTGCAGGATGTCTCTCAGCAGCGACTGGTTCAGCATGTTCTCGAACCAGATGCCTGCCGAGAGTGTGTTGACGAATTCCTGGCGCGACAGCTCGATCTGCTGTGCCCGGCTCATCGCGTTCCACATCGGCGTGCCGTACAGCGAAACGACCTTCGGCGGCAGGTAGAACTTGTCCGGGTCGAGCGGCGCATCCCAATCGATGTCGACGACCGGTTCGTAGGATTTCTTGACCGAGCCTTTCAGCAGGCGATCGGAGAACTCTTCCCTGCTGGGAGCCCTCACCGAGTTAGTCACCGTTGACGTCCCTTCGTCGATCAGTGCTTGCACCGACGCTAAATCGGCGGGTGCAGTTAGTCAATACCCCGGGTACCGGATACTTCGGGTACCACGAGGTCAGGTCGTACGATCGGACACGTGACGCGCCGCATTCACGTCATCGGCATCGGTGCCGGCGACCCGGATTACGTGACAGCTCAAGCTGTTTCGGCGCTCAACGGCACCGACGTGTTCTTCGTGATGGACAAAAGCGAGGGGAAAAGCGATCTGGTGGCGTGGCGGCGGGACATCTGCGCCCGCTTCATCGACTCCTCGCGGCGGTACCGGTTCGTCGAACTCCCCGATCCGCCCCGGTCTCGCACGGGGGATTACACGGCCGCGGTGAGTAACTGGCACGTCGCCCGCGCGCGACTCTGGGCGTACGCTGTCGAGTCCGAACTCGGGCCTGATGATGTCGGCGGGTTCTTGGCGTGGGGCGATCCGTCGTTGTACGACAGCACGCTTCGGATACTCGACGCCGTCGCTGCGCACGTCGACATCGACTACGACGTAATCCCCGGCATCACCGCCATCCAGGCGTTGACCGCTCGACACCGGTTGCCGCTCAACGATATTGGCGAGCCGGTGCTTATCACCACCGGCCGCAAGCTGGATCCGTCGTTCTCGGGCACCGCGATAGTGATGCTCGACGCCAATTGTGCGTTTCGAAAGTGCCCGCCCGAAACCCGAATCTGGTGGGGCGCGTACCTGGGCACCGAGCACGAGCTGCTTGCGGCCGGGACGGTGGGCGACATCGGCGAGGACATCGTTGCGTTACGCAGCGAGGCCCGCGCACGGCGTGGCTGGATAATGGACACCTACTTGCTGCGATCTGTCTGACCTTTGCCGCGAGCGCCGTCAACAGCGTCAACAGCGTCAACCGCCGGCCCGCCGTGGCAGGATCAGCCGCATGGGCCCCTTCCTCGTCCGCGCCGCGGTGACCGGGTTCGCGCTGTGGGTGGTGACATTGCTGGTCGGGGGCATCAGCTTCGTCGGCGGCAATTCGACATTGCAGAAGATCGGCATCATCTTCGTCGTAGGGGTGATCTTCGGTCTCGTCAACGCGTTCATCAAGCCGGTGGTGCAGATCCTGTCGATCCCGCTGTACATCCTGACGCTCGGACTGTTCCACGTCGTAATCAACGCGTTCATGCTCTGGATCACCGCGTGGATCACCGAGCACACCACCCACTGGGGCCTGTCCATCGACCACTTCTGGTGGAGCGCGATCTGGGCGGCGATCCTATTGTCGATCGTGAGCTGGCTGCTCGGGGTGGTGACGCAGGACGTCGGGCGCACCCGACGCGCGTGACCGGCACACTGGAGGCATGCCCGAACTCCCCGAGGTGGAAGCGCTGGCTGACCACCTGCGTCGCCACGCCGTCGGATTGACCGTTGGCCGCATCGATGTCTCGGCGTTCTCGGTGCTCAAGACGTTCGATCCGCCGATCACGGCGCTGCATGGGCAGACGGTCACTTCCGCGACGCGCTGGGGCAAGTACCTCGGCATGCAGGCCGGTGACCTGCACCTGATCACACACCTGTCGCGGGCGGGCTGGTTGCGGTGGTCCGACAAGCTGGCGTCCACGCCGCTACGCCCGGGCAAAGGTCCGATCGCGCTGAGAGTGCACCTCGGTGCCGGACTTCAGGCCAATGCCGACGGTCCTGCGGGTCCGGGTTTCGACCTGACTGAGGCGGGCACCCAGAAGCGGCTGGCGGTGTGGCTGGTCGACGACCCCGCGGCGGTGCCCGGCATCGCGGCGTTGGGTCGCGACGCTTTGAAACTGTCGCCGGACGACATGGCCGGACTGCTGGCCGAAAACAGCGGGCGGCTGAAAACGGTGATCACCGATCAAAAGGTGATCGCCGGGATCGGCAACGCCTACAGCGACGAAATCTTGCACGTCGCCAAGCTGTCCCCGTTCGCGACGACTTCCAAATTGACCAGTGATCAGGTGGTTGCTCTGCATGACGCGATGATGTCGGTGCTGACGGACGCGGTGACCCGTTCGGTGGGTCAGCAGGCCCCGACACTTAAGGGTGAAAAGCGTTCAGGCTTAAGGGTTCACGACCGCACCGGTTTGCCGTGTCCGGTGTGCGGCGACACCGTGCGCGAAGTGTCCTTCGCCGACAAGTCATTTCAGTACTGCCCTACCTGTCAGACCGGCGGCAAGGTGCTGGCCGACCGGCGACTGTCGCGGCTGCTCAAATAAGCTGTCGGCGTGACCCGCCAGAAGATCCTCATCACCGGTGCCAGCTCGGGGCTGGGCGCCGGCATGGCGCGGGCGTTCGCGGCCAAGGGGCGCGACCTTGCATTGTGCGCGCGCCGCACCGACCGGCTCGACGAGCTCAGGACCGAGCTCACCGCTCAGTACCCCGACATCAAGGTGGCGGTCGCCGAACTCGATGTCAACGATCACGAGCAGGTGCCGAAGGTATTCGCGGCGCTGTCCGACGAACTCGGCGGGATCGACCGGGTGATCGTCAACGCCGGCATCGGCAAGGGCTGGCCGCTGGGCGGGGGCAAGCTGTGGGCGAACAAGGCCACGATCGAGACCAATCTGGTCGCCGCGCTGGTACAGATCGAGATCGCGATCGAGATGTTCAAGAAGGCCGGCTCCGGTCATCTGGTGCTGATCTCGTCGGTGCTGGGTAACAAAGGCGTGCCAGGCATCAAGGCGGCCTATGCCGCGAGCAAGGCGGGGGTGTCGTCGCTCGGCGAGTCGCTGCGAGCCGAATACTCGAGGGGCCCGATCAAGGTGACCGTGATCGAGCCGGGTTACATCGAGTCGGAGATGACCGCGAAGTCGGTGAGCACGATGCTGATCGTGGACAACGAAACCGGTGTGCGCGCGATGGTCGACGCGATCGAGCGCGAGCGTGGTCGTGCGGTGGTGCCGAGCTGGCCGTGGCTACCGTTGGTGCAGCTGCTCAAATTGCTGCCGCCGCGGCTGACAAGGCCTTTTGCTTAGACGACGTTGAGGTTTAGTCATTCTGCGATCGTGGTAAGCCTCACTCATGATCGCGAAACTGACGAAATTGATGCCATTGCTGTGTGCGGGTGGAGCGGCAGCTGCGATCTTCGTAGCTCCAGTTGCCTCCGCTGACCCGCCGCCATGCGTGAACGCCGACCGCACACCATGCGCAAGCGTGGGTAACGTCGGGCCTGACGGTGCGACCGTCAACATTCCGGGCGGTCCGCAAGGCGTTGCGGGTCCGCAGGGTGCCACTGGCGCCATTCCGGGTGGCCCGGCAGGTTCGGCAGGGCCAGAGGGTGCCACCGGGGCCATTCCGGGTGGGCCGACCGGCACAGCCGGTCCCAGCGGAGTTCAGGGCTGCCTCCCCAACGTGGGCTGCATGAACGTCCCGGCCGGATAGCGTTCCTAACTAGGCCGTGCGGCCGCGCTCGCTTCGGTAACGCCGCACCAAGGCATCCGTCGAGCTGTCCGACTGCTTTGCCGGTGATGACTCAGCGGTGATCACCGGCAGCAGTGCCTTGGCCTGTGTCTTGCCGAGTTCCACACCCCACTGGTCGAACGTGTCGATGCCCCAGATCACGCCCTCGGTGAACACGATGTGCTCGTACAACGCTATCAGCTGGCCCACCACCGACGGTGTCAGCTCCGTCGCCAGAATGCTTGTCGACGGCCGGTTTCCGGGCATCACCTTGTGCGGCACGACCTCGGGGGGTGTGCCCTCCGCGGCGATCTCGGACGCGGTCTTGCCGAATGCCAGCACCTGCGACTGGGCGAAGAAGTTGCTCATCAACAGGTCATGCATGCTGCCGGTCCCGTCGGCGGTCGCCAAATCGTCTGTGGGCCTGCTGAACCCGATGAAGTCGGCGGGAATCAGCAGCGTCCCCTGGTGCAGCAGTTGGTAGAACGCGTGCTGGCCGTTTGTCCCCGGCTCGCCCCAGAAGATCTCGCCCGTCGAACACGTCACCGGCGAGCCGTCCGCGCGCACCGACTTGCCGTTGGACTCCATCGTCAGCTGTTGCAGATACGCCGCGAAGCGGGCCATGTCGTTGGAATACGGCAGCACCGCGCGCGTCTCGGCGCCGAAGAAGTTGTTGTACCAGACACCCAAAAGCCCAAGCAGCGCAGGCGCATTGGCTTCCAGAGGTGCGGTCTTGAAATGAGCGTCGACGGTGTGGAAACCGGCGAGCCACTCGGCGAACCGCTCGCGCCCGATCGCCGCCATCACCGGGAGCCCGATCGCCGAATCGACCGAATACCGGCCTCCCACCCAATCCCAGAAGCCGAACATGTTGTCGGTATTGATGCCGAAGTCGTCGACGAGCTTGCGGTTCGTCGACACCGCGACGAAATGCCTGGCGACGGCAGCGTCGCCTAGAGCGTCGGTCAGCCACCGCCGTGCCGCGGTCGCGTTCGTCAGTGTCTCCAGCGTCGAGAACGTCTTCGACGCGACGACGAACAGCGTCTTGGCCGGGTCGAGATCCGCCACCGTCGCGACGAGGTCGGCCGGGTCGACATTGGAGACGAACCGCGCGGAGATGCCCGCGTCGGCGTAATGCCGCAACGCCTGGTACACCATCACCGGGCCGAGGTCCGAGCCGCCGATGCCGATGTTGACCACCGTGGTGATCCGCTCCCCCGTGGCGCCGGTCCACTCGCCGCTGCGCAGCCGGTCGGTGAAGTCGCCCATCTTGTCGAGCACCTCGTGCACGTCCTTGACGACGTCCTGGCCGTCGACGATCAGCTCGGCGCCCTTTGGGGTCCGTAACGCGACATGCAGCACCGCGCGGTTCTCGGAGGTGTTGATGTGCACGCCGGCGAACATCTCGTCGCGACGGTGCTCCAGCTCAGCAGCCCGCGCGAGATCGACAAGCAGCGACAGCGTCTCGTGTGTGACCCGGTGCTTGCTGTAGTCGATGTACAGATCGCCTACGCTGACGGTCAATTCGCTGCCGCGCGCCGGGTCCTCGGCGAAGAACTCGCGCAGGTGTTTGGTCGCGATCTGGTCGTGATGACGCTGCAGTGCATTCCACGCCGATGTGGCGGTGATATCGGCAAGCATGTATCGACCCTAGTGCGGCCCGATGGCCAAAATGGGTAAATGATTGGGTAATGGATACCGTCAAGCTGTTGTCATCTGTTCCCACCGGCTTGTGGATCGGCGGTGAGGAACGCAAAGGCTCGAAGACGTTCGACGTCAAAGATCCCTCCGACGACCATGTGCTGGCCTCTGTTGGCGACGCCGCCGCCGAGGACGCCACCGCCGCTCTCGACGCGGCCGAGCAAGTCCAAGCCGAGTGGGCTGCCACGCCGCCGCGCAAACGCGGCGAGATTCTGCGCGCGGTGTTCGAGGCCATCACCGAACGCGCCGAGGACATCGCCACGCTGATGACGCTTGAGATGGGTAAGGTGCTGCCCGAGAGCAAGGCCGAGGTGACCTACGGCGCCGAGTTCTTCCGCTGGTTCGCCGAGGAGGCCGTGCGCTATCACGGCCGCTACGCCCCTAGTCCCGCCGGCACTGGTCGCGTCCTCGTCACCAAGCAGCCCGTCGGCCCGTGCTATGCGATCACGCCGTGGAACTTCCCGCTGGCGATGGGAACACGCAAGATCGGACCCGCGTTGGCGGCGGGCTGCACGATGGTCGTCAAGCCGGCGCAGGAAACGCCGTTGACCATGCTGCTGCTGGCCAAGCTGATGGACGACGCGGGCCTGCCCAAGGGTGTGCTCTCGGTGCTGCCGACCACCGACGCCAAGGGGCTGACGCAGGCGCTGATCGACGACGGCCGGCTGCGCAAGGTGACGTTCACCGGATCGACCGGCATCGGCAAGGGATTGGTCAAGCAGAGCGCCGACAAGCTGCTGCGGATGTCGATGGAGCTCGGCGGCAACGCGCCGTTCGTCGTGTTCGACGACGCCGATGTCGACGCGGCCGTCGAGGGCGCGATCCTGGCGAAGATGCGCAACGGCGGCGAGGCGTGCACCGCCGCCAACCGCTTCCACGTCGCCAACGCTGTCCGCGAGGAGTTCACCGAGAAGCTGGTCAAGCGGATGAGCGAGTTCACGCTCGGCAACGGGCTGGACTCGTCGGCGAGCTTGGGCCCGCTGATCAACGCCGATCAGAAGCATAAGGTGGAAGAGCTGGTCGACGACGCCGTCTCGAAAGGCGCCAACGTCGCGATCGGCGGCAAGACGCCCGACGGGCCCGGCCACTTCTACCCCGCCACCGTGCTTACCGACGTGCCCGCGGATGCCCGCATCCTTCGCGAAGAGGTGTTCGGGCCGGTCGCGCCCATCACCGGCTTCGATACCGAGGAGGAGGGAATCGCGGCGGCCAACGACACCGAATACGGGCTAGCGGCCTACATCTACACCCGGTCGCTCGACCGCGCGCTGCGGGTGTCCGAGAGCATCGAAGCGGGCATGGTCGGCGTGAACCGCGGCGTGATCTCCGACCCGTCTGCGCCGTTCGGTGGCGTCAAACAGTCCGGGTTCGGCCGTGAGGGCGGCTTCGAGGGCATCGAGGAGTACCTGGAAATCAAATACATCGCGCTGACGAAGTAGCTCGGCGTTCTGGCGCGCACGCAAGGAGTGCGACACCCCGGGCCGCGCAACCGCGAGAAAGCATCCGCGGCGCTTAGACTGCTCGCGGTGGACGGGAACAGCGTCGGTGGCGAATGCGCTAATCGTGTTGCGCCGCAAGCGCTTCGGCCACGGCGTCGCCAGGTCGGGATCCCTGCGCTGGACGGGGTGCGGGCGATTGCCGTAGCGCTCGTGCTGGTCAGCCACGGTGGTATCCCCGGCCTCGCAGGCGGGTTCATCGGCGTCGACGTGTTCTTCGTGCTCAGCGGCTTCCTGATCACGTCGCTGCTGCTCGACGAACTTGACTTCACCGGCCGCATCGACGTGCTGGGATTCTGGCGTCGGCGCGCCAAGCGGTTGCTGCCCGCGCTGGCGCTCATGGTGCTGGCCGTGGCCGCGGTGAGCGCACTGTTTCCTCCCGAGGCGGTGGCAAGGCTCAGGGACGACGCCGTCGCCGCGTTCGTCTGGGTCGTGAACTGGAGCTTCATCGCACGTCAGACCGACTACTTCACCGAGGGCGGCACCGCGTCACCGCTGCAGCACACCTGGTCGCTCGGGGTGGAGGAGCAGTACTACTTCGTCTGGCCGCTGCTGCTGATCGCCGGGGCAGCGGTGTTCGCCGCGGTTGCGCGGAAACGCCGGCGGCTGCTCATGCAGAACACCGTTCACCTCGCGGTCTTCGCGCTGGCCCTGACGGGTGCGATCGCGTCTGCGGTCGCGTCCGTCGTGCTGGTGTCCGACGCCGCGCTCACCCGGGTGTACTTCGGCACCGACACCAGAGCGCAGGCGCTGCTGATCGGCGCCGCGGCGTCGGCGCTGCTGGTGCGGAATTGGCCAGGGCTGACATCCGGACTCTTCGTGATCCGCTCGGAGAGGGCGAAAAGGGCGGCCCGCATCGCACCTGTTGTGGGGCTGGCCGGGCTGGTGGTCGCCGCGCACTATATGACGGGAGGCGTCGGCGACTTTCGCCACGGCACGCTGTTCCTGGTCGCCGTCGCGGCGGTGGCGGTGATCGTGCCGGCGGCGCTTGACCAGGACGGCACGGTGGCGCGGCTGCTGGCGTGCAAGCCGCTGGTGTGGCTGGGTGCGATCTCGTACGGCGTCTACCTGTGGCACTGGCCGGTATTCCTGCTGTTCAGCGGCGAGCGGACGGGCTGGTCCGGGTTTCCGCTGTTCGTCGTGCGCTGCGTCGTGACCATCGGGTTGGCCTATGCGTCGTGGCGATTCGTCGAGCAGCCGATCCGCCGCTGGCGGCCGGTGCGGGTCCCACTGCTGTCGTTGGCCGGCGCGACCGTCGCCACCGCGATCGCCGTGACGGTCGTGGTGGTGCCGACGGACCAAGGCCAGATCTCGACGGCTGCGGCGGTGCAATCGCCGCTGGAGCGGTCGGTGCTGGTTGCGCAACGGCAGAATGCCAACCGTGGCCGGGTGGTGTCGGTGTTCGGTGACTCGGTCGGGTGGACATTGATGCGATTTCTCCCGCAGACACCCGGGTTCACGTTGATCAACCACACGCTCGTCGGATGCGGCATCGTGCGGGGTGGGCCGTTTAAGTATTCAGCCGAGTCGGGAAATCCGAAACCCGAATGCGAGACGTGGCCGAGCCGATGGTCGGGCCAAGTCGCGCATGACAAGCCGGATGTGGTGCTGCTGGTTGTCGGCCGATGGGAGACGATTGACCGGGTGCACGACGGGCGATGGACTCACGTCGGAGATCCTGCGTTCGACGCGTACCTGTCGGGCGAGTTGCGGCAGGCGCTGGCCGTTCTCGGGTCAACCGGCGCCCGCGTCGTCGTGACCACTGAGCCGTACAACCGGCGCGCCGAGAAGCCGGACGGCAGCCTATACCCGGAGGATCAGACGAACCGCACCGATAGCTGGAATGCATTGCTGCGCAATGTTGTAACACAGAGACCGAACGCTCGCGTGCTCGACCTCAGCCGGAAGCTTGGCCCCGGCGGTTATTACGCGACGAAGGTCGACGGCATCAAAATGCGCAGCGACGGCGTACACCCCACCGCAGAGGCCGTGAAGTGGCTGACGCCGTGGCTGCTGGACGCACTTGCGGCGAAATAGGGGGCACCTCCCGCTTGCGGCGAAATAGCATTCCATGTCTCGATCGGGCGCCACGACGACGCTGGCTGCTATCTCGGCGCGAACGTGACGAGCTCAACGACCGAGGCGGCCTCGGCCCAGGCGTAGGAGCAGCATCGCGAGATCCTTGCCCTCCGGACCTAGTTCGCTGTAGCGCTTGATTACCTTCATCTCGCGGCTGTGCACCAGGCGCGTTCCGCCGGACGCCATCCTGGCCCGGCCGATTTCCTGGGACACTTCGGTTCGGCGTTTGACCGCCGCGAGGATCTCCGCGTCCAGCCGATCGATCTCATGACGCAGATCATCGATGTCGGATCGCGTTTCGGCTTCGATAGTCATTGATAGCTCCGCATTCTCTTGATGTGTCGGTTCTTTTGGTTTGCGGACCATTCCTTCTCCGGCCTCACACAAGAGAGAAGCCCCGGATCCGGAAGCGGACCGCGGGGCTCTGAAGTGCAGCTACACCACGGGTACCGCCAGCGGGTACCCGTAGAAAAATCGGCGATGAGCCTCTTGGGTGAAGAGCCTCGAGCCGCGCGTGTAGAGCACGGGTCGAGTGTGCCATCTACAGGGCACGCCACGCAAAGGTTTCCAGGGGGTAGAGCGAAGCGAGGGGAAATTTTCCAGGGGGTAGAGCGAAGCGATGGGGGAAGAGTTTCGTCGGGAAGACGGCGGTAAATTGGGGCAGACATGACAGCTCATCTGACCGACCAGGAAACCAGCTCGCAGACCGACGAACTGCTCGAGGGTCTCAACCCGCAACAGCGTCTGGCAGTGGTGCACGAGGGTTCGCCGTTGCTCATCGTGGCCGGTGCCGGGTCCGGAAAGACCGCGGTGCTCACCCGCCGCATCGCGTACCTGCTGGCCGCGGGAGACGTCGGACCTGGACAGATCCTGGCGATCACGTTCACCAACAAGGCCGCCGCCGAGATGCGGGAGCGGGTGGCGCAACTAATCGGAGCCCGGACCGGGTTCGCTATGTGGGTGTCGACGTTTCACTCAATGTGCGTGCGGATCCTGCGCAATCAGGCGTCGCTGATAAAGGGTCTGAACTCCAACTTCTCGATCTATGACGCCGATGACTCACGGCGGCTGCTGATGCTGATCGCCAAGGACATGGGTCTGGACACCAAGCGGTATTCGCCGCGGCTGCTGGCCAATTGTATCTCCAATCTTAAGAACGAGCTGATCGATCCTGAGCAGGCGGCCGCCGAGGTGTCTGCCGACTCGGGTGACCTGAACCGCATCGTGGCGGACGTATACGCCGAATATCAGCGACGGCTGCGCGTCGCCAACGCGCTTGACTTCGACGACCTGATCGGCGAGACAGTCGCTGTGCTGCAAAGCTTTCCGCAGATTGCCCAGTATTATCGGCGACGGTTCCGGCACATCCTGGTGGACGAATACCAAGACACCAACCACGCGCAGTACGTGCTGGTGCGTGAATTGGCGGGCACCGATAGCCAGGACGACGTGGCTCCTGCTGAGTTGTGCGTCGTCGGGGACGCCGACCAGTCGATCTATGCATTCCGCGGGGCCACGATCCGCAACATCGAAGACTTCGAGCGCGACTACCCTGACGCGAAAACGATTCTGCTGGAACAGAACTACCGGTCCACGCAGAACATCCTGACAGCCGCGAACTCCGTCATCAAGCACAACAGCGGACGCCGCGAAAAGCGGCTTTGGACCGACGAAGGCGACGGCGAGCTGATCGTCGGCTATGTTGCCGACAACGAGCACGACGAAGCTGCTTTCGTCGCAACCGAAATCGACCGGCTTGGGGAGGGAGGAAGCGAAATCACCTCCAAATTCAATTTTGGAGACATCGCGGTGTTCTACCGAACCAACAACTCGTCGCGCTCGCTGGAAGAAGTGTTTATCCGGGCTGGCATCCCGTACAAGGTGGTCGGCGGCGTTCGGTTTTACGAGCGCAAGGAGATTCGCGATATCGTCGCCTATTTGCGGGTGCTCGACAACCCCGGCGACTCCGTCAGCATGCGACGAATCCTGAACACTCCCCGTCGCGGCATCGGCGACCGCGCCGAAGCGTGCGTTGCGGTGTATGCGGAGAACACAGGTGCCAGCTTCAACGATGCGCTGCAGGCCGCAGCCGAGGGCCGGGTGCCGATGCTGAACACTCGATCGGAGAAGGCGATCGCCGCGTTCGTTGAGTTGATCGACGAGCTGCGTTCACGCCTCGACGACGATCTCGGCGACCTGGTGGAGGTGGTGCTCAACCGCACCGGATACCGCGCCGAACTGGAAGCGTCCAGCGACCCACAGGACATGGCGCGGTTGGACAACCTCAACGAGTTAGTAAGCGTCGCACATGAATTCAGTATCGACCAGGCCAACGTTGCGGCACTTCAAGACGAAGACGTGCCCGACACCAGCGCGCTCGCCGCGTTCCTCGAGCGGGTGTCGCTGGTTGCCGACGCCGACGAGATCCCCGAACACGGCGCCGGCGTGGTGACGCTGATGACGCTGCATACCGCCAAAGGCCTGGAGTTTCCGGTTGTGTTCGTCACCGGCTGGGAGGACGGCATGTTTCCGCACATGCGGGCGCTCGGTGATCCGGCGGAGCTCTCCGAGGAGCGGCGGCTGGCCTACGTCGGGATCACCCGGGCCCGTCAACGCCTGTACGTGACCCGTGCGAAAGTGCGCTCGAGCTGGGGTCAGCCGATGATGAACCCCGAATCACGGTTCCTGCGCGAGATTCCGCAGCATCTCATCGACTGGCGCCGCACCGACCCGGTGCGCACGCCCAGCGTCCCGACGAGTGGCGCAGGCCGATTCGGTGCGCCGAGGCCGTCGCCGTCGCGTAGCGCAAAGCGGCCGCTTCTGGTTCTAACGCCGGGGGACCGGGTGAGCCATGACAAGTACGGCCTGGGCCGCGTCGAGGAGGTGTCGGGGGTCGGCGAGTCGGCGATGTCGCTGATCGACTTCGGCAGCGCGGGGCGGGTCAAACTGATGCACAACCACGCGCCGGTGCAGAAGCTCTGACGCCGAGCGGCCACTTATGACACGCTACAGGCGAAAAATCGTGTGATAACTGGCCACTCGGCAGAGGGTGATCCGGTGAGTGCCCTCGTTGCGTCGTATCAGCGTGACGGGATTGGACGGCCCCTTCCTCGGAACTGAGGCCCTCGCGGCCGGCCTCATTACGCGGCGCGGTCTGAAGAGCCGTCATCGCGTGATCTACCGAAATGTCTATCTTCCGAACGGCGAAGCGCTGACGGCCGTGGCGCGGGCGAGGGCCGCGTGGCTGTGGTCGGAGCGGCGTGGAACGCTAGCGGGTCTGTCGGCAGCGGCGCTGCACGGATCGCGGTGGATCGACACCACAGAGCCCGCGGAACTGTACCGCCGAAACGGCAAGCCGGTTGACGGCATCGTCATTCACCGCGATCAGTTGCCGGACGAGGAAGTGTCGATTGTCCAGGGAATGTAAGCGACGAGCGTGGCGCGCACCGCCTTCGACCTGGGTCGTCGAAAAGGCTTGAAACAAGCCGTGATCAACGTTGATGCACTCGCCTACGCGACCCGGCTTACCGCGTCTGACGTCGAGGCGCTCATTCCCGGGCATCGCGGCGCGAGGGGCTTGGTTCAACTGCGCCAAGCACTGGAGCTGATGGACGGCGGCGCGGAGTCGCCGCAGGAAACCCGAACGCGGTTGGTGCTGATCGAAGCTGGCTTGCCGAGGCCGCAGACCCAGATTGCGGTCCATGACGACTTCGGCGAGGCGTTCGCCCGTATCGACATGGGCTATGAGGCCTACAAGGTCGGTGTGGAATACGACGGCATCCAGCACTGGAATCCGCGGGAGCGCGCCTATGACATCGACCGGCACGCCAAACTGCAGGCTCGTGGTTGGCGCATCGTCAGAGTCAGTGCGGAGATTCTGCATTACCGCCCGCACACCATCGTGACCCGAACCTGCGACGCGTTGGCAGCCGCCGGCGCCGAGTGGCCAGTTGTCGCACGCTTTTCGGCAAAAAACGTGTCGTAAGTGGCCATTCGGTGCAAGGGGCGCAAGGGGCGCAGGCAGTCAGCCCGTCCACCGCCACGTTGCGGGCGCCGCCGCCAGCGCGATTGTCGCAATCGGCAGTGCAGGAAACGCGTAGACCACGCCAGCCATATGGGCGCCGGCGATGAAGACGCCGGAGAAGATGAGTAGCGCCAGCACCGCCGCGACGACGGTCAAGAAGATGCCCACCCGCCGCCGCAACAGCAAGCCGATCACGCCGGTGATCGTGCTGGCACCGAACACCGCGGTGAGAAATCCGACGCCGACGCAGAACAGCCGGTCCGTCGCCCACCAGCCCGTGATCAAGGCCGTCGCGACAACCGAGGTCGCCCACCCGCTGACAATGCTGACCGTCGATGCCGCGACCGCGGTCGCATTGCTGGGCGGCTTCAATTGGGCCGGAATCCACACCGGCCGAGCCCGGATGATGCCGGTCGCGGACTCGTCGCTGTCGGCAGGCTCCGGGCCGATCGGCCGCCTGCGGATGATGCTCGTTCGGGTGTCGTCGCTCAGCGGCTCCGGGATCGGGCCCGTGGGGTGGCGACGGATGATGCCGGTGCGGGTGTCGTCGGCAGGTTCCGCAATCGGTTCACTGCGCTCTCGAAAGGCCCGCGGTTGCTCGCCCGACGTTTCGTTGTGTGGCTCGTCGGTAGAAGACAACGTCAGCCGGCGTGGGCGCCGACGTTGATCCCGCGCTCGGCCAACCACGGCACCGGATCGGTGCGGTTGGTGCCTCCCAGCAGGACCTCGAAGTGCAGGTGCGGTCCGGTCGAGTCGCCGCGATTGCCCATCGTCGCGATCTGGTCTCCGGCCATCACTCGCTGACCGATGCTGCACGTGATGGTGTTGACGTGGCCGTACAACGTTACGGTGCCGTCGGCGTGCCGCACTTTCACCCACAGACCGAAGCCGGCCGCCGGGCCTGCGTCGACAACGACGCCGTCGGAGGCCGCCAGGATCGGTGTCCCAATTGAGTTCGCGATGTCGATTCCACCGTGCAGCACACCCCAGCGGTACCCGAAACCGGACGTAAAGATGCCTCGGGTCGGCTGGACGAACAGCGGCTTGTTCAGCCGAGCCTCGCGGTCTGCTCGCTCCTGCGCGAACGCCGCGGCGTTCGCCAGTTCCTCGCTGTGCACTGCCGTATTCACCGCCGGGGTGACCGTCACCAATTGCACACCGCTGCTGGTGGTTTCGATCGTCGCGCCACGCATCGCCGAGCTGTCGGCGGCCAGCACCGTCTCGCTTGGCTTCGCGGTGTGCACCGCCGAATGCGCCGCCGCAGCCGCTGCGCCGGTCGCCATCGCGGCGAATAGCAGCCGCCCTTTGACTGCCCCGGCAGGTGTGGGTTCCTTGCGATGCAGGCCACGCGCCGCCGGAGCGTCGGTGACGTTCTCATGGCGCTTTTCGGCCGGGTCGGCCAGGAATTCGCCGGGCACTAAGAGGCGCAGGGGCGTCAGGTTGTCGGTGTCGTGCAGATCGTCGAGTTCGGGCGCTCGCAGGATCTGCGAGCCGTTGAGGCTGCCGAACTCTTTGAGCGGGATGACGTCGGTGATGTCGGCGTCTTCGGGGTCGATCCAGCGGCGGCGTGCGATCGTCGAGGTCCCGACCGAAGATCGAGACAACCGGTGCTGCGCCAAGCTGAAAGACCTTTTCCGTGACCGAACCGTTATCTGGCACAGGGACGGTAACCAAAGCCGAATGGTTTGAGCAAATTGAGGGCAGCGTTCCACCGCCTTTTGTGAGTTGAATCACTCTTCCGGGGCGGTGACGTGTGCCACATGAGTGGCATGCGGTGCGGACCGCAATTGGGCGTGTCGATAAAGTTCCCCGCAGCGAGCCGTCCCCACCGACAGACAGTGAGCCCATGGATCTTTTCGAGTACCAGGCGAAGGAGCTGTTCGCCAAGCACCACGTCCCCACGACGCCCGGCCGGGTCACGTCCAGTGCCGACGAAGCGCGCACGATCGCCGAGGAGATCGGCCAGCCGGTCATGGTCAAAGCGCAAGTTAAGACCGGAGGCCGCGGCAAAGCCGGCGGCGTGAAGTTTGCCGCGACACCTGACGACGCCTACACCCACGCCAAGAACATCCTCGGCCTCAACATCAAGGGCCACATCGTCAAGAAGCTGCTGGTGTCAGAGGCCAGCGACATCGCCGAGGAGTACTACGTCTCGTTCCTGCTCGATCGGGCCAACCGCACGTACCTGGCGATGTGTTCGGTCGAGGGTGGCATGGAAATCGAGGAGGTCGCCGCCACCAAGCCGGAACGGCTGGCGAAGGTGCCGGTGAACGCGGTGACGGGCGTCGACGAGGCCTTCGCTCGGTCGATCGCCGAACAGGGCCACCTGCCTGCAGAGGTGCTCGACGCCGCGGCGGTGACGATCTTGAAGCTGTGGGAGATGTTCGTTGCGGAGGACGCCACGCTCGTCGAGGTGAACCCTCTGGTGCGTACGCCTGACGACCAGATCCTCGCGCTGGACGGCAAAGTCACCCTGGACGCCAACGCCGACTTCCGCCACCCGGACCACGCCGAGTACGAGGACCGCGAAGCCACCGATCCGCTGGAGCTCAAGGCGAAGGAAAACGACCTCAACTACGTCAAGCTCGACGGGCAAGTGGGCATCATCGGAAACGGCGCGGGCCTGGTGATGTCGACGCTGGACGTGGTCGCGTACGCCGGCGAGAAGCACGGCGGCGTGAAGCCGGCGAACTTCCTCGACATCGGTGGCGGCGCGTCAGCCGAAATCATGGCCGCCGGGCTCGATGTCGTGCTGGGCGACGAGCAGGTGAAGAGCGTGTTCGTCAACGTGTTCGGCGGGATCACCGCATGCGACGAAGTGGCGAACGGAATTGTCAACGCGCTCAAGATTCTTGGCGACACCGCCACCAAGCAACTGGTTGTGCGGCTTGACGGGAACAATGTCGAGGAGGGTCGCCGCATCCTGGCCGAGGCCAACCATCCCCTGGTGACCGAGATTGGCACGATGGACGAGGCCGCCGACAAGGCCGCCGAACTGGCCGCGAGCGCCTGAAAGGACCGCTGAGATGTCGATCTTTCTGAACAAGGACTCGAAGGTCATCGTCCAGGGCATCACCGGCAAAGAGGCAACGCTTCACACCGCGCGGATGCTGAAGGCCGGGACACAGCTCGTCGGCGGTGTCAACGCACGCAAGGCCGGCACCACGGTCAGCCACGTAGACAAAGACGGCAAGGACATTGAGCTCCCAGTTTTCGGCTCTGTCGGGGAGGCGATGAAGGAGGCCGGCGCCGACGCCTCCGTGGGCTTCGTCCCGCCGAAGTTCGCCAAGGACGCGATCATCGAGGCCATCGATGCCGAGATCCCGTTGCTGGTGGTGATCACCGAGGGAATTCCGGTGCAGGACACCGCATTTGCGTGGGCATACAATCTCGAGAGGGGCGGCAAGACCCGCATCATCGGCCCGAACTGCCCCGGTATCATCACGCCGGGGGAGGCGCTCGCGGGCATCACGCCGGCGAACATCACCGGCCCGGGGCCGATCGGGCTGGTGTCGAAATCCGGTACCTTGACGTATCAGATGATGTTCGAGCTCAACGACTTTGGGTTTTCGACGTGCATCGGCATCGGCGGTGATCCGGTGATCGGCACGACGCATATCGATGCGATCGAGGCGTTTGAGAAGGATCCGGACACCAAGCTGATCGTGATGATCGGCGAGATCGGCGGTGACGCCGAAGAGCGCGCCGCCGACTACATTAAGGCCAACGTGTCCAAGCCGGTGGTCGGTTACGTCGCGGGATTCACTGCGCCGGAAGGCAAGACGATGGGTCATGCCGGCGCAATCGTGTCGGGCTCGTCGGGGACCGCGGCGGCGAAGAAGGAAGCGCTGGAGGCCGCCGGTGTGAAGGTGGGCAAGACGCCGTCCGCGACGGCCGAACTGGCCCGTGAAATCCTGAAGAGCTTGTAGCCGGGTCTCTCGTCGGCCCGCTGCCGCTAGGCCGCCGCCGCCAACTTCCCAGCCAGGCGTTCCACATAGGCAACGACCTCGTCCTCGCTGCGGTCGGGCAGCCCGAACAGAACCTCGGTCACCCCGAGTTCGGCCCAGCGAGCCAGTTTCTCGGGGACCGGCTTGAAGTCAAGGGCCACGATCTGCGGCTGGCCGTCGCGGCCCGCGGCCGACCAGATGTCATGCAGTAGCCGGACCGGTTCGTCGATCTCGAAGTCACGCGGAGTCGTGATCCAGCCGTCGGCGCTGCGCGCGATCCACTTGAAATTCTTCTCAGTGCCGGCGGCGCCGACGAGAACCGGGACATGCGGCTGCACCGGCTTCGGCCACGCCCAGCTCGGCCCGAACTTGACGAACTCGCCGTCGTATGCGGCTTCCTCTTCCGTCCACAGCGCTCGCATCGCCTCCAGGTATTCGCGCAACGCCGTGCGCCGACGGCCGGCCGGCACGCCGTGGTCAGCGAGTTCATCGGTATTCCAACCGAATCCAACGCCGACGCTCACCCGGCCGGCGGACAGGTGATCCAGCGTCGCAATGGATTTCGCCAATGTGATCGGGTCGTGTTCGACCGGCAGAGCCACCGCCGTCGACAGCCGGATCCGCGAGGTCACCGCACAGGCGGTGCCAAGGCTGACCCAAGGATCCAGCGTGCGCATGTAGCGGTCATCAGGCAGCGACGAATCGCCTGTCGTCGGGTGAACGGCCTCGCGCTTGACCGGGATGTGCGTGTGCTCGGGCACGTAGAAGGTGTGAAAATCGTGGTCTTCAGCCAGTTTCGCGGCTGCGGCGGGGGTGATGCCGCGGTCGCTGGTGAACAGAACGAGCCCGTAATCCATGCGAAGGATTAGAACGCGTTTCAGTTATCGGCCGCAAACCGGGTCCTTCGTCGGCCGTGAGCGTAGACAGAATGCCGGCAAATTTCGGCGTGCCGCGCATCAGACACGCACCTTCGCGGCAGAAAGCGTGGCGTGCGCTAGCGTGGGGATTGACTACCGATCCGACGCCGCCAACAGCACAGGAGAGGCTATGACCTACGCATCTGGGGGGCCCGGCTACCCGGGCGCGCAGCATTCCGGCGCGTACGCGCCGGCAGCCCAGCATTCCAAGGCCGACGACGAACCGAGCAAGCTGCCCATATATCTGCTTGCCGCGGTGGCGGTTCTGGGCCTTGCCGCGTACTTGTTGACCTTCGGGCCAGTGTGGGCGTCCGGTTATTCCGGGGCGGACGTGGTACTCGGCATCGTCGCGATACTGTTCGCCGCGATGTTCGCCGTTATCGCGCTGCTGCCGAAGCAGGGGAATTACATTCCGGTCGTCACTGCTGCTGCCGCTGTCGGATTCCTGTTGACGATTTGGGACCTCATCAAGGGCGCCGAATCCGCCGGCTGGGCATTGATCGCGATCGTCGTCGTTTCGGCGCTGCAGACCATTGCCGCCATCGGGGCGCTGCTGCTGGACTCCGGCGTCATCAGCGCGCCTACGCCGCGCCCCAAGTACGACCCGTATCAGCAACAGCAGTACGGCGGCTACTACGGACAGCCGCAATACGGGCAGGCGCCGCAATCCGGCGGGCATCACCTGCCATCGGCCCAGGCCACCCCCGGCTACAGCCAGCCGCAGGGGTATCAGCAACCCGGCGGCTACCCCGGCGGGTTCTCGGCGCCCAGCCAACAAGGTCAACACAGCCAACGCGGTCAGCACGACGGTCCGCCCACTCCGCCTACCGGCTTTCCTTCTTTCGGCCAGCCGCCCGGGGGATCCGCGCCGCACGAGAAACCGCAGCCGTCGGCACCGCAACACGAGGCGCGCACCCAGCAGGTGCCCATTCAGGACCAGCCGTCGTCGCCGTCCGGCCCTCCGCCGTCATAGAAAGGCGTGGCTGCTCGGCCGTTAGCGGACCGCGACGGGGCGGCGGGGCCGCGCCAGGCGAGGGATCTGCTGACAGTCGCGTTCGGACCGTCGCTGGTGGCGCTGCTGGTGATCGCCGCCGTTGTGCTGATCCAGCTCGTCGCCGCCAACAGCGACATGACGGGCGCGTTGGGCGCCATCGCCAGCATGTGGCTCGGCGTGCACCAGGTGCCGGTCACGATCGGCGGTCGCGAGCTGTCGGTGATGCCGCTGCTGCCGGTGCTCGCGATGGTGTGGGGCACCGCGCGCATCACCGGACGCGCGACACCGGTGACGGGGTCCTTCTTCGTGATCCGCTGGATCGTCGCATCAGCGTTGGGCGGTCCGCTGCTGATGGCCGCGATCGCACTAGCCGTGATCCACGACGCCGCGTCGGTGATGACAGAACTGCAGACCCCAAATGCACTTCGGGCGTTCGGCGGCGTCCTCGCGGTACACATGATCGGCGCTGTGCTGGGCGTCGGCTCGCGGATCGGGCGCAGGCTGTTGCAGACGTGGTCGCTGCCGCCCTGGCTTG
The DNA here is from genome assembly GCA_963801365.1 of uncultured Actinomycetota bacterium. Classification (GTDB taxonomy): domain Bacteria; phylum Actinomycetota; class Actinomycetes; order Mycobacteriales; family Mycobacteriaceae; genus Mycobacterium. The sequence goes on from CAWDEZ010000006.1 coordinate 1,062,659, forward strand.
CGGAGTCGGTGCGCGCGGCCGCGACCGGCGTACTCGCGCTGCTGGGCTTGTCCGGTGTGATCACCGCACTGTCGCTGATCGTGCACTGGGGCACGATGCATGAGCTGTATTCGATCACCGGGTCGATGTTCGGTCAGCTCAGCCTGACAGTCCTGTCCGTGCTTTACGTCCCTAACGTGATCGTCGGCACATCCGCGGTCGCCGTGGGTTCCAGCGCGCACGTCGGGGTCGCGACGTTCAGTGCGTTCACCGTTTTCGGTGGCGACATCCCCGCGCTACCCGTGCTTGCCGCCGCGCCGACGCCACCGCTCGGTCCGATCTGGGTGATCTGGTTGATCGCCGCTGCCGCGTCCGCAGTTGCGCTAGGCCAGCAGTGCGGGCGGCGCCCACTGCCCGCACTGGCCGCCTTCGCGAAGCTTCTGGTCGCGTCCGTCGTTGCGACCACGGTGATGGCGCTGCTCGGATACGCCGCCGGCGGCCGGCTCGGCAACTTCGGCGACGTCGGCGTCGACCAGAGCACATTCATCCCGGCGCTGCTTTTGTGGTTCGCTGGCATCGGCGGCCTGACTGTGGCGATGGCGGGCGGCATCGCCCGACGCCCGCGGCCTCTGCCGGACGCCGAGCCGGAGTCCGAGGACGACGCCGACGTCATCGGGGAACCACCCGCCATTGAGGACGAAAATCGCGAGGCCGCCGACTAGGCTGCCAGCGTGCAACAGCCGCTCCGCGTGCCGCCCACCGCACCGGCGCGACTTGTGGTGCTGGCCTCGGGAACGGGATCGCTGTTGGCCTCGCTGCTGGCGACTGCCCATGACGACTATCCGGGCCGCGTCGTGGCCGTCGGTGTCGACCGTGATTGCCCCGCCATCGACATCGCCAAGGCCGCCGACATACCCATGTACCAGGTGCGGCTGTCGGACCACCCCGGCCGCGCGGCCTGGGATGCCGCCATCACCGAAGCCACCGCCGAACATCAGCCTGACCTGATCGTCTCCGCTGGGTTCATGAAAATCCTTGGACCCCAGTTTCTTTCGCGCTACATGGGCCGGATTCTGAACACCCATCCCGCACTGTTGCCGGCTTTCCCCGGCGCGCACGCCGTGCCTGAATCGCTGGACTACGGCGTGAAAGTGACCGGCTGCACAGTGCATCTGGTTGACGCCGGCACGGACACCGGGCCGATTCTCGCGCAAGAGGTCGTCGCAGTGCGTGACGACGACGACGAAGCGATCCTGCACGAACGCATCAAGGTCGTCGAAAGGCGGCTGCTGGCAGAGGTAATCGCCGACGTGGCGACCCGCGGCGTGACCTGGACCGGACGAAAGGCGACCATAGGATGACCGGACAGTACGGCGCCCGCGGACGTGAGGAGCAAGAAGGGAAGAGACCAATCCGACGAGCGCTAATCAGCGTCTACGACAAGACCGGTCTGCTCCCGCTGGCGCGCGGGCTCCACGACGCCGGCGTCGACATCGTCTCCACCGGCTCGACCGCGAAAACGATAGCGGACAACGGTATTCCGGTGACACCGGTGGAGTTCGTGACCGGATTCCCCGAGATCCTCGACGGCAGGGTCAAGACCTTGCACCCGATGGTGCTTGCCGGCCTACTCGCCGACACCCGCAAGCCCGACCACCTTGCGGCGCTGCAGCGGCTGCAGATCGCACCGTTCGACTTGGTGGTCGTGAACCTGTACCCGTTCACCGAAACCGTGGCTTCGGGCGCCGACGTCGACGAGTGCGTCGAGCAGATCGACATCGGCGGCCCCGCGATGGTGCGTGCGTCGGCGAAGAACCATCCCAGCGTCGCGGTGGTCACCGAGCCGCTGGGCTACGACGGCGTGCTGGCCGCGGTGCGGGCGGGCGGGTTCACGCTCGAAGAACGTAAGAAGCTGGCGACGTTGGCTTTTCGGCACACTGCGGAGTACGACGTCGCGGTGGCGACGTGGATGGAGTCGGTGTTATCGCCGGGCGATCAACTGTTGCCATCCTGGTTCGCCGGAACGTGGCGGCGTTCGACGGTGCTGCGGTACGGCGAGAACCCGCATCAACGAGCGGCGCTCTATGTCGACGACTCGTCGTGGCCGGGAATGGCGCAGGCCGAGCAGCTGCACGGAAAAGAGATGTCCTACAACAATTTCACTGATGCTGATGCCGCCTGGCGTGCCGCGTTCGACCACGACGAAACGTGTGTGGCGATCATCAAGCACGCAAACCCGTGCGGCATCGCGATCTCGTCGGTCTCGGTGGCCGACGCGCACCGCAAGGCCCACGACTGCGATCCGGTGAGCGCGTTCGGCGGGGTGATCGCGGCGAACACCACGGTCAGTGTCGAAATGGCCGAAACCGTCGCCGACATCTTCACCGAGGTGGTCATCGCGCCGGCATACGAAGACGGCGCCGTCGACGTGCTGGCCCGCAAGAAAAACATCCGTCTTCTTGTCGCCTCGGAGCCGCCTCGGGGCAGCCGTGAGCTAAAACAGATTTCGGGCGGCCTGTTGCTGCAGGAGCGAGATGCGCTGACCGCCGACGGCGACAACCCGGCTAACTGGCACCTGGCGGCGGGCGCCGGCGCGGACCCGGCCACACTGGCCGATCTCGAGTTCGCCTGGCGCAGTTGCCGGGCCGTGAAGTCCAACGCGATCGTGATTGCGAAGGACGGCGCGACCGTCGGGGTGGGCATGGGCCAGGTGAACCGGGTCGACGCGGCGCGGCTGGCGGTTGAGCGCGCAGGGCACAGGGCGCGGGACGCCGTCGCCGCATCGGATGCGTTCTTCCCGTTTCCCGACGGACTCGAGGTGTTAGCGGAGACCGGGGTCAAGGCGATCGTCCACCCGGGCGGCTCAGTGCGCGACGACATCGTGACCGAGGCGGCGGCCAAAGCTGGTGTGGCGTTATATCTCACCGGGGCACGGCATTTCGCGCATTGACCCGCAGGCTCCTGGCGTATGCGTCGATGCCCGGAGAGCCTGCTACCAGTTGACGATGACGGGATCGCCGATGTGGACCGTGTTGTAGTACCACGCGGCATTGTCGGGGCTCAGATTGATGCAGCCGTGGCTGACGTTCGCGTAGCCCTGGGAGTCGACCGACCACGGAGCCGAGTGGACGTAGACGCCGCTGCCGGTGATTCGCTCGGCGTAGTAGGCGGTGATGCGATAACCCTCCGGCGAACTGAGCGGAATACCGATTGTGCGGGAGTCCATCACCACACTTTGTTCCCTCGACAGCACGCTGAAGCTGCCCGTCGGCGTCGGGCGGCTGGGTTTGCCCATGGACGCCGGCATGGTGCGCGCCAGTTCGCCGTCGATGCTCACGGTGAATGTGTGCTTGGAGATGCTGGCAACGCCGAGCACCGCCGCACCCGTGGTGACGTCCGTCTTGAACCCGCCGAGCGAGAGTTCCATCACGCTGTGCGCGGGCCAGAACCCGTCAGGCTTCCACTGCAGGGTCTGGTCGTTGAGCCACTCGAACTGCCCGGTGGGGCTATTGCGCGCGGTGAACCTGAATAGGCGCTTCACGGCAGCGCGATCGGCCACGGGCTTGGTGAACGTCAGCACGACGGGCGCGGCGACCCCGACCACCTCGTCGGGGCGGGGTGAAACCCCTGCGACCGTCGGGCCGGCTGCTGCGGCTGCGGCCGACTCCGGCCCAGGAGACCCGACCAGGGCGAACGCGACGATCATGAGTGCGGCAAGCGCATTTTTCCGGTTCAGCAAACGCATGCCTCGATTTACCCGAGTGAGCAGGACACTAAAACATTACCGCCGCGCGGCCACACCGTGCTTCACTTTGACAACAGTCGTAACGTGGAGTGGTGACACAACCTAACGATCTTCCGCGGACCCTCGGTGAGTTGCGCGCGGAGGGCCACCGTGAGCGCGGTGTCAAGCAAGAGATCCGCGAGAACCTGCTGGTCGCGCTGGCCGAGGGCCGCGACGTCTGGACCGGCATCTTCGGTTTCGACGACACCGTGCTGCCGCAGCTCGAGCGGGCGTTGATCGCCGGCCACGACTTCGTGCTGCTCGGCGAGCGCGGCCAGGGCAAGACGCGTCTGCTGCGGTCACTGGAGGGCCTGCTCGACGAGTGGACACCGGTGATCGCCGGTGCTGAGCTCGGTGAGCATCCCTATCGCCCGATCACCCCGGGCTCGATCCGCCGCGCCGCACAACTCGGTGACGACCTGCCGGTCGCCTGGAAGCACCGCAGCGAGCGATACACCGAGAAGCTCGCCACGCCGGACACCAGCGTCGCCGATCTGGTCGGAGACATCGACCCAGTCAAGGTCGCCGAGGGCCGCAGCCTGGGCGACCCGGAGACCATCGCATACGGGCTGATCCCTCGGGCGCACCGCGGCATCGTGGCCGTCAACGAACTGCCCGACCTCGCCGAGCGAATTCAAGTCTCGATGCTCAACGTGATGGAGGAGCGCGACATTCAGGTCCGCGGCTACACGTTGCGGCTGCCCCTCGACGTGCTCGTCGTCGCCAGCGCGAACCCCGAGGACTACACGAACCGCGGCCGCATCATCACGCCGCTGAAGGACCGGTTCGGAGCCGAGATCCGTACCCACTACCCGTATGAACTGGACGCCGAGGTCGGCGTGATCAGCCAGGAGGCGCATCTGGCCGCGGAGGTTCCGCACTATCTGCTGCATATTCTGGCCCGTTTCGCCCGCTACCTGCGCGAGTCGCGGTCCGTCGACCAGAGGTCCGGGGTGTCCGCCCGGTTCGCGATCGCCGCCGCCGAAACCATCGCGGCATCGGCCCGGCATCGCGCAGCGGTGCTGGGCGAGCACGATCCGGTCGCCCGAGTCGTCGACATGGGCACGGTCATCGACGTGCTGCGCGGCAAGCTGGAATTCGAGTCCGGAGAGGAAGGCCGCGAGCAGGCGGTGTTGGAGCATCTGCTGCGCAGGGCCACCGCTGACACCGCGCAGAGACTGCTCGGCGGCATCGACGTCGGGCCGATCGTCGCCGCGGTCGAGCACGGTTCACCGGTTACCACCGGTGAGCGGGTTTCGGCGAGAGACCTCCTGGCGGCGCTGCCCGAAGTTCCCGCGGTCGCCGCGATCCAGCGACGCTTGGGGGCCACGTCGGACGGACAACGTGCTGCGGCAGCCGAGTTGGCGCTGGAAGCGCTCTATCTGGCCAAGCGGATCGACAAGGTCAGCGGCGACGGGGAGACGGTGTATGGCTAGACGGGGGCGCGCGCGGGCGTCTCGTTACTCCGCCTACACCGGTGGCCCCGATCCGCTGGCGCCACCGGTGGATCTGCGCGACGCGCTGGAACAGATCGGCCGTGACGTGATGGAGGGCAGCTCGCCGAGGCGCGCGTTGTCCGAGCTGCTACGGCGCGGCAGTAAGAACATGCGCGGCGCCGACCGGCTGGCTGCGGAGGCGAACCGCCGACGACGAGAGTTGTTGACCCGCAACAACCTTGACGGCACTTTGCAAGAGGTGAAGCGGCTACTGGACGAGGCGGTGCTGGCCGAGCGTAAGGAACTCGCCCGCGCCCTCGACGACGACGCCCGGTTCTCCGAGTTACAACTGGAGTCGTTGCCGCCGTCGCCGGCCAAGGCCGTTCAGGAGCTGGCCGACTATCAGTGGCGCAGCAGCGAAGCCCGCGAAAAGTACGAGCAGATCAAGGATCTGCTCGGCCGCGAAATGCTCGACCAACGTTTCGCAGGCATGAAGCAGGCGCTCGAGAACGCCACCGACGAGGACCGCCAGCGGGTCAACGAGATGCTCGACGACCTCAACGATCTGCTGGACAAGCACTCACGTGGCGAAGACACGCAGCAGGACTTCGACAATTTCATGGCCAAGCACGGCGAGTTCTTCCCGGAGAATCCGCGCAACGTCGAGGAGCTGCTCGATTCGTTGGCCAAGCGCGCAGCCGCGGCACAGCGGTTCCGCAATAGTCTGAGCCCCGACCAACGTGCAGAGCTGGATGCGTTGGCGCAACAGGCTTTTGGTTCGCCATCGTTGATGCAGGCGCTGAACAGGCTGGATGCCCACCTTCAGGCCGCACGTCCGGGTGAGGACTGGACCGGATCGTCGCGGTTCTCCGGTGACGACCCGCTGGGGATGGGCGAAGGCACGCAGGCACTCTCGGACATCGCCGAGCTTGAGCAGCTGGCCGAAGCACTGTCGCAAAGCTATGCCGGCGCGACAATGGACGATGTCGACCTCGACATGCTGGCACGTCAGCTCGGCGACGACGCCGCCGTCGACGCGCAGACGCTGGCGGAACTGGAGCGAGCTCTTCTGAATCAGGGTTTCCTCGACCGGGGTTCCGACGGACAGTGGCGGCTGTCACCAAAAGCCATGCGGCAGCTGGGTCAAACGGCACTGTGGGATGTCACCCAGCAATTGTCGGGCCGGCACGGCGAGCGCGAGACGCAACGTGCTGGTGCCGCTGGCGAACTGACCGGCGCTACGCGGCCGTGGCAATTCGGTGCGACCGAACCGTGGAACGTCACGCGCACATTGACCAATGCTGTACTGCGACAGGCCGGTTGGGGGCACCACCCGCTTGCGGGGGAGGGAAAGCGCGGACCGATCCGGATCACGGTCGACGACGTCGAGGTGTCCGAGACCGAAACCCGCACGCAGGCGGCGGTGGCGTTGCTGGTCGACACATCGTTCTCGATGGTGATGGAAAACCGCTGGCTGCCGATGAAGCGCACCGCGCTGGCGCTGAATCACCTTGTCAGCACCAGATTTCGGTCTGACGCGCTGCAGATCATCGCGTTCGGACGGTATGCGCGGACGATGAGTGCAGCCGAACTGACCGGGCTGGAGGGCGTTTACGAGCAAGGCACCAACTTGCATCACGCACTGGCGCTGGCGGGCAGCCATCTGAGGCGGCATCCGAGCGCGCAGCCGGTGGTGCTCGTCGTCACCGACGGCGAGCCGACCGCACACCTGGAGGGCGGTTTCGGCCATGGTGACGACGAGCCGGCGCAGGTCTTCTTCGACTATCCGCCGCATCCGCGGACGATCGCGCACACCGTCAAGGGCTTCGACGAGGTCGCCAGGCTCGGCGCGCAGGTTACGATCTTCCGATTGGGTAGCGACCCGGGCCTCGCGCGGTTCATCGACCAGGTGGCGCGTCGGGTGCAGGGCCGGGTCGTGGTGCCCGATCTCGATGGGCTCGGCGCGGCGGTAGTCACCGACTACCTGCGGTCGCGTCGTCGCTAGTGCTGGCGGCGCATGCGCCGGACGCCGACGCTGCCCCAAAGCGAAAAGCCTCTGATGACGACGTGGGGCGCGCCGGGCATCCCGCCGCCCGCCGCTTTGTGGTTGAACGATCCCATTACCCCGTGGCCGTGAATCTCGACGTTCACCTCCGGCGGCACCAGGATGGTCTGCCCACCCATGATCGAGAACGACTTGATCACGACGTCGGGGGAGGTGAAGTCCGCGTAGCGCAGGTCGACGACGCCGCCCCCGCACAGCGAGAACGTGGTCAGCCGTCCCGGCACGTTCCACCGGCCGCGGCGTTCGAAACCGCTCATGATCGCGAGCAGCACTGTCGACGGCGCCGGGTGGCACGCACGGCCCGGTCGTGGTGGCCGCATCGACGCGCCTGGCAAATCGGCGCTGAGCCGGTCGAGCTCGCGGTACGTCTGAGCGGCGTATACCTTCGCCAACCGGTCCTCGTATTCGTTGATCCCGAGCCGGCCCTGGGCAGCGGCATCGGTCAGCAACTGTGCAACCTCAATGCGGTCGGTGTCGGCGGCGCGCAACTCTGCGTCTCGCTGCGGCATATTGCTGGTCATCAATGTCGAGCCTACGACGTCACCGATGCGCTGCCCAGTAAACCCTCAAGAACGGCGCAAATAGTCCTCGAACCGGATCGTGCCGACGCGGTTCTGCGGCGCCAGATGCGCGCCCGAACGGTAGCCCGCCGCGATCGCGCCGGGGACCGGTACCGCAGCAACCGGGCGGCGGCTCCCGCGCCACTCCAGGTATGCCCGCGCCAGGTCGGCATGGCTTCGGACTTCCGGTCCGCCGATGTCAGGCGCCCTTTCCTCGGCCACTTCGTCGATCAGCTGAACCAGCCGCGTCGCGACATCGCGGGTGTCGATCGGCTGGAAATCCACCCCGTGCAATGCGAGTAGCACGGGCGAAAGCCGCTGCGCAGAAAAGATCCTGGCGATCAGGTCGTGGAACTGGGTGGCCCGCAGCACCGTGTAGCCGACATCAGAAGCGGCCAGCACATGCTCCACGGCAAGCTTGGTCTTGTAGTACGGCAGCGGGATGTGCTCCACCCCGACGATCGAGACATAGATCAGGTGACCGACACCCGCCTGTCGCGCTGCTGCCAGCAAATTCTGCGTCGACGTGACGTCCTTGCGCCCGGTCGGCTGCGTCGCGCAGTGCACGATGGTGTCGGCGCCGTCGAGCGCCTCGGCTAAGCCGTCGCCGGCGAGCAGGTCGCATCGGTACCAGCGCACGTCATCTTTTGCTCTTCGCGCAAGCGGCTCATCGGCATCTTTTGCTCTTCGCGCAAGCGGCTCATCGGCGTCTTCGGAATGATCGTGACGGCTTATCCCGAGCACCTTGTGACCCGCCGCGATCGCGACCGGCAGCACCTCACGCCCGAGGGTTCCGGTGGCCCCAGTGACGACTACTTGTGCCATGCGAACATTCTCCAATGGCGGCGGCACTCACCGTGATGACCCTCAACATCTGGAACCTTGAATTCTGGGAGGCTCGGCGAGATGCAATCGTCGACTGGATCAACGAGATCGGTCCCGATCTCGTTGCGCTGCAAGAGGTGGTCCGGTCGGACCGAATGTGTCAGGCGTCGTGGATCGCCGAGAGGACCGGCACCGCCGCTGTGTTCTGCGCCGCGGGTGCGTATTCGGGCGGCGAGTTCGGCAACGCGGTCCTCAGCCGGTTTCCGATCGTGGGATCGCGCTCTCGACGTCTTCACGACGGATCGAGCGGAGACCCACCGCGTGCCATCCTGACAGCGGACGTTGACGCTCACGGGCGGACGGTGTCGTTCTCCTCGACGCACTTGTCGTATCGATTCGACGACGGCTGGGCGCGCGAAATACAGGTCCAGGAGATCGCCGATTTCGTCAGCCAGCAATCGGCCGACTTTCCACCGATTGTGTGCGGCGACTTCAACGCCATACCCGCGTCGACAGAAATGCGGTTCATGAAGGGTCTGCATGCCTTTGACGGCAAGAGCTTCCATCTGTGGGATGCGTTCGAAGCCGCGCACCCCGAGCAATTCGGATACACGTGGTGTAACGCCAACCCGTTCGCTGCCAAGGAACAGGATCCAGACCGGCGAATCGACTACATCCTCGTCGGAGCACGAACAGGCGACGGTGCGGGCCGCGTTCTGGACGCCACGGTGGTGTGCGACCAGCCACGCGACAAAGTGTGGCCGAGCGATCACTTCGGTGTGGTCGCAGTCCTTTCATGCCCGGCGCGTTAGCACGCTATGGTCACCCGAGATGCGCAGACAACAACCAGCCCGCTAGCGACTTGCGACCGTTGGGCTCGTCTCGCAACTCGGCGGGGAAGAACTCTTCGAAGTTGTCGGGCATGTTCGCGTGAATTCGTGCCGGCCTGATCTCGTCGATGGTCCAGAACTTTGAGACCACGTCGCGAAGATCGGCCCCGGTCACAAGGTGGGCGGGGCCTTCCGGCATGCCCGCCCTGTCGAAGACAAGCACGAAGTAGGACGCGCCAGGTGCGGCGGCGCGAACAATCGAGCGTTGGTAACCCTTGCGAAGCTCGGGCGCAATGGAGTGAAACAGGGTGCTGTCGACGATGGTGCCGAACCTGCCGTCGTAGCCGCCGAACGAGCTGATGTCGACGACCTCGAAGGTCGCGTTGGTGAGCCCGCGCTTGGCGGCCTCGGCGCGGGCCAACTCGATGGCGGTGGGTGAAAGGTCCAGGCCGACGGTGGTGTAGCCCAACTCTGCCAGCCGTAGCGAGATCGCAGCTTCTCCGCAGCCGACGTCCAGTACTTCGCCGTGAAATCTGCCCTGGTCGATCAGCGCGGCAAGCTCGGGCTGCGGTTCGCCGATGCTCCACGGTGGTCGAGTTCCCATTCCGAGTTGAGCAGCCTCTCCGCGGTAGGCCGATTCGAATTCGAAGTCCTGGGGCGTAGTCGTCATGTCCTCAGTCATATCAACCGGCTTGATATATGTCAACATTATTGATATGGCTGGACAACAACCGCTGGGTTACTTGATGTACCGGGTGATGACCGCGCTGCGCCCAGCGGTCACCGCGGAGCTGCGGCCACTCGGCTTGGGGCTGCCTGCGTTTGTCTGCCTGAGGATCCTGTCGATGTCACCTGGACGGTCCAACGCGCAGTTGGCGCGAGACACGAATGTCTCACCGCAGGCGATGAATAACGTGTTGCGTGGTCTGCAAGACAGGGGCTTGGTGACGCGTCCGGCATCGGCGGCATCCGGACGCGCGTTGCCGGCACAGCTGACCGCCAAGGGTAATGCGTTGTTGAATCGCGCTGAGGCGGCGGTTCAGAGAGCCGATGAGCGGGTGCTCGCGAAACTGTCGCGCGCCGAGCAGCGCGAATTGCGGCGGCTTCTCGACGCGGCGGGTTCGACGTCAGGGGTATTGACCACCTAAGGCCCGCTTTCGGCGGCCCAACGCGGTGGCCGCTTCTGCAGGAACGCGAGCATGCCCTCACCCGCCTCGTCGGAGGCGAACAGCCGCGCCGACTGCGCACCCAGTTCGTCGGCCCGCCGATCGAAGCCGTCGAGGATCGCTGCGGTTGTCAGCGCCTTCGATTCGCGTAACCCCTGGGGTGAGCCGCGGCCGAGTTCTGCGGTGACCTGTGTGACGGTGGTGGCCACGTCGTCGGCGGCGATCGTCACCAGCCCGATCCGCTCGGCCTCGTCGGCTCCGAACTTCTCGCCGGTCAGGAAATAGCGGCCGACCGATCGCGGGGTCATCTTCGGCAGCAGCGTCAGCGAGATGATCGCCGGCGCAACGCCGATGCGGACCTCAGTGAGTGCGAACGTGCTGCGGGGGCCAGCGACGACGATGTCACAGGCGCCGACGAGCCCGAAGCCGCCGGCGCGGACGTGCCCGTCGATCGCGCCGACCACCGGTAGTGGCAGTTCGAGGATAGTGCGCAGCAGGGCAGTCAATCGGCGGGTCCGGTCGTCTGAAGTGGATGTCGCCGGCCCTGCGGCTCCAGTAGCGCCTTCGGACGCCTCCGACAAATCCGCGCCCGCGCAGAACGTGCCGCCGGTATGGCCGAGGACCACCACCCGCACGGCTGGGTTGGCGGCGGCGTCACGCAGTCCCTGGCGCAATTCCTCGACCAGTATCGACGACAGCGCGTTGCGGTTATGCGGCGAGTTCAGGGTGACCCGGGCAGTCGGCCCGTCGACTGCGTAGTCGACGTACTGTCGCTTCGCGCTAGTGCTCATCGACCATTTCTCTTCGCGCAGGCGCTCATCGGTGACCATTTCTCTTCGCGCAGGCGCTCATCGGTGGCCATCAGTACGAACGCGGGAGGCCGAGTGAAGTCTGGGCGACGAAATTGAGCACCATCTCGCGGCTAACCGGAGCGATGCGGGTCAACCGCGATTGGGCCACTGCCGCGGCGATGCCGTACTCCTTCGTCAATCCGTTGCCGCCCAACGACTGTACGGCCTGATCGACTGCGCGAGCCGACGCTTCACCGGCGGCGTACTTGGCGATGTTCGCCGCCTCGGCCGCGCCGGCGTCGTCGCCGCCGTCGTAGAGCGTGGCGGCCTTCTGCATCATCAGCTTGGCCAGCTCCACCTCGATGTAGTTCTGCGCCAATGGATGTGACAATCCCTGGTGCGCGCCGATCGGCGTCTTCCACACCTGCCGGGTCTTGACGTAGTCGACCGCCTTGCCGATCGCGAAGCGGCCCAATCCTACCGCGCTGGCCGCGCCCATGATGCGCTCGGGATTCAGGCCGGCGAACAGTTGCGCGATCGCGGCGTCCTCCGAGCCCACCAGCGCGTCCGCGGGCAGCCGGACGTTGTCGATGAACACCTGGAACTGGCGCTCCGGGCTAATCAGCTCCATCTCGATCGGGGTGTAAGTGAACCCGGCAGCGTCGGTGGGCACGATGAACAACGCGGGCCGCAGGTTGCCGGTTTTCGCCTCCTCGGTTCGGGCCACCACCAAGACCGCCTGTGCTTGGTCGACACCGGAGATGAAGACCTTCTGGCCGTTGAGGATCCAGTCGCTGCCATCTCTGCGGGCGGTCGTCGTGATGCGGTGGGAGTTCGACCCGGCATCGGGTTCGGTGATCGCGAACGCCATCGTGATCGACCCGTCGGCAATTCCCGGAATCCACCGCTTCTTCTGCTCGTCGGTGCCGAACTTACTGATGATCGTGCCGTTGATGGCGGGTGACACCACCATCAGCAGCAGCGCGCAGCCCTGCGCGGCCATCTCCTCCATCACGATCGACAGTTCGTACATGCCTGCGCCACCGCCGCCGTACTCTTCGGGCAGGTTCACTCCGAGGAAACCGAGTTTGCCTGTCTCCTGCCATAACTCGTCGGTGTGCTGGCCGGCGCGGGCCTTCTCCAGGTAGTAGTCCTGGCCATAGTTGGCGGCCATCGCCGCCACCGACTTGCGCAGCGCTTGGCGTTCCTCGGTCTCGATGAAGCCGTTCTCGGTCATGGTTTCTCCTGTTCAGAATGTGCCTTGCTCCTCGCGTCCGCCGCGGTTTCGACGCACGCGAGGACCGCCCCAAGTTCCACTTGCTGGCCGACCTCGACGGCAAGTTCGGCGACGACCCCGTCCTTCGGTGACGTGACGGCATGCTCCATCTTCATCGCCTCCATCCACAGGATCGGCTGTCCGGCGGTGACCGTGTCGCCTACTACGGCGCCCAGCCGGCTGACCGCCCCGGGCATCGGCGCCACCAGCGAGCCGGGCTGCAGAACCGATCCGGGTTCCGGGAAGCGTGGAACGACTGTCAATTGCACTGAACTGCTGGGTGATTCGACGAACACGCTGTCGCCGTGCCGTGCGACGTCGAACGGCCGGTCGACATCGGCGATACGCAGCACGACGTGATCGGGTGTGGCCGACACCAGGTCCACGTCGTGGCCTGGCACGTGAAGACGGCCACGGTCGAAGCGATATTTCACCGTGTGCTCGCCGTACGTCTTTAGCTGAAAGCCGGATGGCAGGTTGCGCCACCCCGACGGCATGCTGCCCAAAACCGTTGCGGTCGCGCGGTTGTACGCCGCATCGGCGAGCGCTGCCGCCAGCGCGAACCAGCGCACGGTATCGGCGTCGGCCAGCGGTCTGGACAGCGCCGCCAGGTCGTGGGTGTCGAAGAACGCCGTGTCGGTTTTACCCGCGATGAACGCCGGATGCCGCAGCACGTTGACCAGCAAGTCGCGGTTCGTGCGCACACCGTGTATCCGTGCACGGGACAGCGCGTCGGCGAGCAGCGCGGCGGCCAGCTCACGGGTCGGCGCGAACGAGATGACCTTCGCGAGCATCGGGTCGTAGTGCACGGACACCACCGATCCGTCGGCCACACCGGAGTCCAGCCGCACACCGGGCCGGGTCAGCGGGGCGAACGCGGCTTGCGCCATCGGGATGCCAAACGTGTGCAACGTGCCGGCCTGCGGCTGCCAGCCACGCGCGGGGTCCTCTGCATACAGTCTCGCCTCGATCGAAAACCCTTCAGCCGCTGGTGGTTGGGGGTCCAGTCGGACGCCGTCTGCCACCTGCAGCTGCAGCTCGACCAGGTCCAGACCGGTCACGCATTCCGTCACCGGATGCTCGACCTGAAGACGGGTGTTCATTTCGAGGAAGTAGAACGAGCCGTCATCGTCGGCGAGGAACTCCACGGTGCCCGCGCTGGTATAGCCGATGGCGGCTGCCGCCTGCCGCGCGGCGTCGAACAACTTGTCGCGCATGCCCGGAATACGTTCGACAAGCGGTGACGGTGCTTCCTCGATCACCTTCTGGTGGCGTCGCTGGATCGAGCACTCCCGCTCGCCGACCGCCCACACGGTGCCGTGCTCGTCGGCGATCACCTGCACCTCGATATGACGGCCGCGCGGAAGGTAGCGCTCGCAGAACACGGTGTCGTCACCGAACGTAGAGGCCGCCTCGCGCCGCGCGGCCGCGACTTCTCCTGCCAGTTTGGGTAATTCGGTGACGACGCGCATGCCGCGACCGCCGCCACCGGCGGATGCTTTCACCAGCACAGGCAGCTGTACCTCGGTGACGTCGGCAGCCTCGAGCTCGTCGAGCACCGGCACCCCGGCGGCGGCCATCATCTTCTTCGCTTCGATCTTGCTACCCATCGCCGCGACCGCCGCCACCGGTGGGCCGATCCATGTCAGCCCCGCATCCCGCACCGCGGCGGCGAAATCGGCATTCTCCGAGAGGAATCCGTAGCCGGGATGGATCGCGTCGGCGCTGGCGGCTTTTGCGGCGGTAAGCACAGCCGCGATGTTCAGGTACCCGCCCGTCCCGGGGAGTTGCACCCGCGCGTCGGCCTCCGCGACATGCGGCGCGTGGGCGTCCGGTGCGGTGTACACCGCCACGGTGCCCACGCCCAGCCGCCGGCACGTCGCGAACACTCGCCGGGCGATCTCACCCCGGTTGGCTACTGACGAGCACTGCGGCTCCTCTTCGCGCAACGCTCATCGCGGCAGTCTCCTCGCGCAAGCGCCATCGCTGGCTGTCTCCTCTTCGCGCAGGCGCTCATCGCGGCTGTCTCCTCTTCGCGCAAGCGCTCATCGCTACATCCGGAAGACGCCGAAGTTGCTGGTGCCCTCGATCGGCGCATTGGCAATGGCGGACAAACACATTCCGAGCACTGTCCGGGTGTCGCGCGGATCGATCACACCGTCGTCGTACAGCATGCCCGACAGCACCATTGGCAGCGACTCGGCCTCGATCTGCGCCTCGACAGCTGCCTTCATCGCGGCGTCGGCCTGCTCGTCGACCTGGTGGCCGCGTGCCGCTGCGGCGGCTCGGCTGACGATCGAGAGCACGCCGGCGAGCTGTGCGCCGCCCATCACCGCGGATATGGCGCTGGGCCACGCGAACAGGAAGCGCGGATCATACGCGCGCCCGCACATGCCATAATGGCCCGCGCCGTAGGAGGCGCCGATCAGCAAGGAGATGTGCGGCACCGTCGAGTTCGACACCGCGTTGATCATCATCGAGCCGTGCTTGATCATGCCTCGTTCCTCGTACTGCTTGCCGACCATGTAGCCGGTCGTGTTGTGCAGGAACAGAAGTGGTGTGTTCGCACGATTGGCCAGCTGGATGAACTGTGTGGCCTTTTGTGACTCTTCGCTGAACAGCACTCCGCGTGCGTTGGCCAGAATGCCGAGCGGATACCCGTGCACCGTGGCCCAGCCGGTCACCAGCGATGAGCCGTAGAGCGCCTTGAACTCGTCGAAGTCGGAACCATCGGCAACGCGGGCAATCACTTCCCGGGGGTCGAACGGGGTCCGCAGGTCGGGCGGCACGACCCCGAGCAGCTCGTCGGGATCGGCCAGCGGTGCGGTGACCGGGGCTGGTGCCGGGCCGTGCTTGCGCCAGTTCAGCCGTGCCACGATCTGGCGTCCGATGCGGATCGCGTCGAGTTCGTCGAGAGCGAAGTAGTCTGCGAGACCGGAAGTGCGCGCATGCATTTCGGCGCCGCCCAGCGATTCGTCATCGGACTCCTCGCCGGTGGCCATCTTCACCAGCGGCGGTCCGGCCAGGAACACCTTTGAGCGCTCCTTGATCATGACCACGTGGTCGGACATCCCGGGGATGTACGCGCCTCCCGCGGTCGAGTTGCCGAACACCAGCGCGATGGTGGGGATACCGGCCGCCGAGAGCCGAGTCAGGTCGCGGAACATCTGCCCGCCAGGGATGAAGATCTCCTTCTGCGTCGGCAGGTCGGCGCCGCCCGATTCCACCAAGGAGACAACCGGCAGCCGGTTCTGGAAGGCGATCTGGTTGGCTCGCAGAATCTTCCGTAGCGTCCACGGGTTGCTGGTGCCGCCCTTAACCGTCGGGTCGTTGGCCACCAGCAGGCATTCGACGCCGCTCACCGCGCCGATACCCGCAACCGCCGAGGCGCCGACCGCGAAGTCGGTGCCGTACGCCGCCAGCGGACTCAGCTCCAGGAACGGTGAATCGGGATCCAGGAGCAGCTCGATGCGTTCGCGCGCGGTGAGCTTGCCGCGGGCGTGGTGGCGCTCGACGTATTTCGGGCCGCCACCGCCCAGCGTCTTCTCGAGTTCGGCGTCGATCTCGGAGAGCTTGGCCATCATCGCGGCCACCGACTCTTGGTACGCCGGCGACCGGGTATTCAGCGTCGAGCGCAAAACTGTCACGACTGGTATCCCAACGTCTTGGCCGCCAACGCGGTCAGGATTTCGGTTGTGCCGCCGCCGATTCCGAGGATCCGCATGTCACGGTACTGCCGCTCGACTTCGCTCTCCGTCATGTAGCCGAGCCCGCCGAACAGCTGCACGGCTTGACTCGCTACCCACTCACCCGCCTCGACCGCGGTGTTCTTCGCGAAGCACACCTGCGGGATCAAGTTGGTCTCGGCCGCGCCTGATGTCGCCGCCTCCGCGGCTCCGGCCAGCTGCCGCTCGACCACGCTGCGGGTGTACACCCGCGCGACGTCGACGCGGCGCGCCATCTCCGCCAGCGTGTTCTGCACGGACTGCCGCGAAATCAGTGGCTTGCCAAACGTTTTCCGGTTGCGACACCATTCGGCGGTGATGTCGAGGCAGCGCTGCGCGCTTGAATAGGCCTGCGCGGCCAACCCGACCCGCTCCGACACAAAGGCCGCTGCGATCTGCATGAAGCCGGTGTTCTCGGGGCCGACCAGGTTCGCGACCGGAACGCGCACGTCGGTGTAACACAACTCGGCGGTGTCCGACGACCGCCAGCCCATCTTGTCCAGCTTGCGGGTGACCTCGAAACCAGGTGTGCCCTTTTCGACGACGACCAGCGACACCCCGGCCGCGCCGCGTCCGCCGGTGCGCACGGCGGTCACCACATAGTCGGCGCGCACGCCCGAGGTGATGTAGGTCTTGGCGCCATTGACGATGTAGTCGTCACCGTCGCGACGGGCGCTGGTCCGCAGATGCCCCACGTCCGAGCCGCCGTCGGGCTCGGTGATGGCAAGCGCGCCGATCAGTTCGCCGCGCAGCGTCGGGCGCACGAAAGTCTCGATCAGTCGCTTGTCGCCGGACGCGATCATGTGCGGCACCGCAATCCCGCACGTGAACAGCGACGCGAACACCCCGCCGGGAGCGCCGGCGTAGTGAATCTCCTCGCAAATGATCAGCGAGTCGGCGCCGTCGCCGCCACCGCCGCCGACGGCTTCGGGCAGCCCTGCGCCGAGCAGGCCGGCCTCGCCGGCCTTCAGGTGCAAGTCGCGGGGCAGTTCGCCGGTCCGTTCCCACTCGTCGACGTGCGGCAGCACCTCCCGTTCTGCGAACGAGCGCACCGTCTTTCGCAGCTCCTCCCGCTCGGGGGTATTCCACATGCTCACCCGAACAACTCCTCGGGAATGTCGACGTACTTGGAGCGCAGCCACTCCCCAAGACCTTTGGCCTGCGGGTCGAAGCGGGCCTGATACGCCACACCCTGCCCGAGGATGCCCTCGATCACGAAGTTCACTGCCCGCAGATTCGGCAGCACGTGCCGGGTCACCGGCAGGTCGGCCACCTCGGGCAGCAGCGCACGCAGCTTGTCGACCGTCAGCGTGTTGGCCAGCCAGCGCCACTGATCCTCGGTGCGCACCCATAGGCCGACGTTGGCACTGCCCCCCTTGTCGCCGCTGCGCGCGCCTGCGATCTCGCCGAGCGGCGCGCGCCGCGTCTCGCCGAACGGAAGCGGCACCGGCAGCGCGAATGGCGGGATCGGCGCCAACTCCAAAGTCTCTGTTGCGGGCGAGATTTCGGTGCGATGTCCGTCGGCGTGCACCGCGACGTGTGAAACCTTGTCCGCGGCGACGAAGCCGGGGGTGAAAACCCCGTACGCCTGACCGTCTCCGGGCAGTGCGGTGGTGGTGAAGCCGGGATAGCTTGCCAGCGCTAATTCGACTGCTGCAGAAGAGAACTGGCGTCCGACATTCGCCTGGTCGGGGTCGCGAACCACGCACCGCAGCAGCGCGCTACCCGCCTCTTCGGTGTCGGCATCGGGATGGTCGGTGCGCGCCAGCATCCACTCCAGCTCCGCGGGTTTGACGGTCATCGCGCTCTCCAACTGGCGGCGCACCAGGTCGGCCTTCGCGTCGATGTCGAGCCCGGTCAACACGAACGTCACCGTATTGCGGAACCCGCCGACGGTGTTCAGCGACACCTTCAGCGTCGGGGGCGGCGGTTCCCCGCGGACCCCGCTGATCAGCACCCGGTCGGCGCCGTCGTCGGACAACTCGATCGTGTCGACCCGCAGCGTCACGTCCGGGTTGGCGTAGCGCGCGCCGGTGATCTCGTAGAGAAGCTGTGCGGTCACGGTGCCGACGGTGACCGCGCCGCCGGTGCCGGCGTGCTTGGTGATCACCGACGAGCCGTTGTCCCGCACTTCTGCGAGCGGGAAGCCCGGGTGCGTACAGGTCGTCAGATCGGGAAAATCTTGAGTGAAGAACGCGTAATTGCCGCCGGTTGCCTGCGCCCCGCATTCGATGACGTGACCAGCGGCAACCGCGCCGGCCAGCTTGTCGTAGTCGGTACGCGACCACCCGAAGTGGGCGGCGGCGGGCCCCACCACCACCGATGCGTCGGTGACCCGGCCGGTGACGACGACGTCCGCGCCGCTGTCGAGGCAGTCGACGATGCCCCACGCCCCGAGGTAGGCGTTCGCGGCGAGCGGGCTGCCGAATCCCAGGTCGGCGGCCCGTGGCAGCAGGTCGTCACCCTCGACGTGGGCCACCGTCACCGGGACCCCAAGCCGCTCGGCCAGGGTACGGACCGCGTCGGCGAGTCCGGCGGGGTTCAGTCCGCCCGCATTCGCAACGATCCGCACGCCGCTGTCATGCGCCAGACCCAGGCAGTCTTCGAGTTGGGTGAGAAACGTCTTGGCATACCCGCGTTCCGGTGATTTCGCCCGGTCCCGGGCCAGGATCAGCATGGTCAGCTCGGCCAGATAGTCACCGGTCAGATAGTCGAGATCGCCACCCGTCAGCATCTCCCGCATCGCCGAGAGACGGTCACCGTAAAAGCCCGAGCAGTTGCCGATGCGGACAACGCCCGTCTCGCTCACCGTGCCCTCCCTCCGGCCGCCTAGCTCAACCAACCGGTAGGTTAGCGCGATTCGCCGCCGAGATAGCCGTCAGGGCGGTGATCTGGCGCTGAGCCACGACTGTCAGCGCTATCTCGGCGCGAGGCTGTGCGCGATTTTGGTGAGCGCCGTCGTCGCCAGCTATTCTGGACGTCGATTGTGGGCCGCCGTCGCGGCAACCACCAAGTGGATGGAGAAGCCCGATCATGGCTGTGCCGAAGCGCCGGACGTCGCGTGCGAACACCCGGAGTCGTCGTTCGCAGTGGAAGGCAAAGCCCGCCCAGCTGGTCAATGTGACGGTCGCCGGCCAGCAGCACAAGGTGCCGCGGCGGTTGCTCAAGGCCGCTCGCCTCGGCCTGATCGACCTGGACAAGCGCTAAGTACTCCTGCGCTTTTCCGGCGCGTCTCTCAGGCGGCTCTCAGGCGCTACGTAGAGACTGGTTGCCGTGCGAATACTTGTCGTTGACGACGATCGCGCCGTACGCGAGTCCTTGCGCCGATCCCTTTCCTTCAACGGATACTCCGTGTCGCTGGCGCAGGACGGCGTTGAGGCGCTCGACGCGATAACCAACGAACGTCCCGACGCGGTCGTCCTCGACGTGATGATGCCGCGGCTGGACGGCCTGGAAGTGTGCCGCCAGCTCCGCAGTACCGGTGATGATCTGCCGATTCTTGTGCTGACGGCTCGCGATTCCGTGTCCGAGCGCGTCGCCGGGCTCGACGCCGGGGCCGACGATTACCTGCCGAAGCCGTTTGCGCTCGAAGAGTTGCTTGCCCGGATGCGCGCGCTTCTGCGACGGACGGTGCCCGACAACAGCGCCGAGTCGATCGCGATGACATTCTCCGACCTCAGCCTCGACCCGGTGACCCGCGAGGTGACGCGCGGCGAGCGTCGCATCAGCCTGACCCGTACCGAGTTCGCGCTGCTGGAGATGCTCATCGCCAATCCACGCCGGGTACTCACGCGCAGCCGCATTCTCGAGGAGGTGTGGGGATTCGACTTCCCGACCTCCGGCAACGCGCTCGAGGTCTATGTCGGATACCTGCGGCGCAAGACCGAAGCCGAAGGCGAGCTGCGGCTGATCCACACCGTGCGCGGGGTCGGATATGTGCTGCGCGAAACCCCACCCTGATGTCGCTATTCCGGCCGTCGCCGGACGCCACAATCCCGGCCGGGGTACGCCCCTCCGCGCGCGATAGCTCGCTGTCGCTGCGCTGGCGGGTGATGTTGCTCGCCATGTCGATGGTGGCGATGGTGGTGGTGCTGATCGCGGTCGCCGCCTACATCGTGGTGTCGGCGGCGCTTTACCGAAACGTCGACAACCAGCTGTTGACCCGGGCGAAACTGCTCATGGAGAGCGGGGCGTTGGACGCCGATCCGGGGAAGGCGATCGAAGGCACTGCATACTCGGACGTCAACGCCATGCTGGTGATTCCGGGCAGGGCGATCTATACCGCGAATCAAGAGGGTCAGCAGCTGCCGTTCGGCCAGCAGGAAAAGAAGGTGGTCGACGGCAATCTGTTGTTGTCGTTGCGGGGCGTGGGCGACCAGCGGGTGCTGGCCACTCACTTGCCCAACGGCAGCACACTGCTGGTTTCCAAGAGTTTGAAACCGACGAATTCGGTGTTGCGCCAACTTGGTTGGGTGCTGCTGGTGGTCGGCGGGGTGGGCCTGGTCATCGCGGCGACTGCCGGCGGCATGGTGGCAAGCGCCGGACTGAGGCCTGTGCGCCGGCTCACTGACGCCGCTGAGCGGGTGGCCCGGACCGACGATCTACGGCCGATCCCGGTGGCCGGCAGCGACGAGTTGGCTAGGCTCACAGACAGTTTCAACATGATGCTGCGGGCGCTCGCGGAATCCCGGGAACGTCAAGCCCGGTTGGTCACCGACGCAGGGCACGAACTGCGTACCCCGTTAACCTCGCTTCGGACCAACGTCGAACTGTTAATCGCGTCGATGGAGCCCGGCGCGCCGCGGTTGCCGGAGAACGAGATGGCGGGGTTACGCGCAGACGTCTTGGCGCAGATCGAGGAGATGTCGACTTTGGTCGGAGATCTGGTGGACCTCACCCGCGACGACGCGGGCGACGTAGTGCACGAGCCCGTCGACTTGTCGGAGGTGGTAGATCGCAGCCTTGAGCGAGTTCGTCGTCGTCGCAACGATATTCAGTTCGAGTCGGACATCACACCGTGGCAGGTGGTCGGCGACGTGGCGGGTCTGTCCCGCGCCGTGCTCAACGTGCTCGACAACGCCGCAAAATGGAGTCCGCCCGGTGGTCGTGTCAATGTTCGCTTGGTTCAGGTTGATCCGTCGCACGCCGAACTTGTGGTGTCCGACCAGGGCCCGGGCATTCCGGCCATGGAGCGTGAGCTGGTGTTCGAGCGGTTTTACCGCTCGGCGTCGGCACGCGCGATGCCCGGCTCAGGATTGGGCCTGGCCATCGTGAAACACGTGGTAATGAAACACGGTGGGGTACTTCGGATTGAAGACACGGCGCCGGATCGTCAGCCGCCGGGCACCTCGATTTATGTGCTGTTGCCGGGCAGGCCGACACCAACCGCGGCCGGAACCGACGCGGAAAAGTCTGTGGATGATGCGAACGAGATCTCAGTCGGTTCTCAGTCAAGCGTTGCACGGTAGAGGCAACGATTGTCCGCTCACCCACACGAAGAAAGAGCAATATGAGCCACGACCCGAGGTATTCGGCGCCGCAGCAGCCAGGGCAGAGCCCCGGCTACCGCGGCCACACTGAACGATATTCACCATATGACTGGCGGTCGACACAGCAGATTCCGATCCCGCGTCAGCCCTATCCGCAGCCAACAATGACGGCGCCCGCTGCTGCGGCGCAAACGCGCTCGCGCGCAGGCAGTTTAATCACCGGAGCTGTCGCTATAGCGGTAGTCTCCGCGGGCATCGGCGGGGGTGTGGCTCTCACGGTGAGGTCCGATCACCCGGGGACCGCCGCTGTCGCGACCGCGCCGGGCGCGGTGCCCGGACGGCCGGCGGCGAGCCTGCCGGCCGGATCAGTCGAGCAGGTGGCGGCGAAGGTCGTACCTAGTGTGGTGAAGCTGGAAGTGGCGATGGGCCGGCAGTCCGAAGAGGGGTCCGGCATCATTCTGTCCCCGGATGGCTTGATCCTCACCAACAATCACGTCGTGGCGGCCGCTGCGAACAACGGCCGGGGCGGCGACTCGCCGACGACGAGCGTCACGTTCAGCGACGGACGTAATACGCCATTCACTGTGGTCGGCACCGATCCGGCCACAGACATTGCCGTCGTGCGCGCGAACAGCGTCTCGGGTCTCACGCCGATCACCCTCGGCTCGTCTGCCAACCTCAAGGTCGGGCAGGACGTGGTCGCGGTCGGATCACCGCTGGGGCTAGCGGGCACTGTCACCACGGGCATCGTCAGCGCGCTGAACCGGCCGGTGGCCGCCGGCGGCGACGCCGGTGACCAGAACACCGTGCTGGACGCGATCCAAACCGATGCGGCGATCAACCCGGGCAACTCTGGTGGCGCGCTGGTCAACATGAACGGCGAACTGGTGGGTGTCAACTCGGCGATCGCAACCCTCGGTGAAGAGGCCAGTAGCCCGCAGAGCGGGTCGATCGGCTTGGGCTTCGCGATCCCGGTCGACCAGGCCAAGCGTATTGCTGACCAACTCATCCGAACCGGGACCGCTAGCCATGCGTCGCTGGGTGTCCAGGTCAGTAACGACGCGACTGCCAACGGCGCCAAGATCATGGAAGTGGTGCGCGGGGGAGCTGCCGACGAGGCTGGCTTGCCTAGCGGCGTGGTGGTGACCAAGCTCGATGACCGCGTAATCGGCAGTGCCGATGCCCTGGTGGCGGCCGTCCGGTCGAGGGCACCCGGTGACAAGGTGACGTTGACCTACACCGATCCGTCGGGTGATAACAAGACGGTCACGGTGACGCTGGGTACGCAGAAGTGATCAGAGTCGTAGCCGCCCGGCCCGTGCTGAGGATGGTCGCGCCGCTGTCTGCGCCCAGATATACGGTGGCATCCATGGAACAACCCGTGGAGTTGGTGGGCCGCGCACTTGTTGTCGTCGTCGATGACCGCACCGCCCACGGCGACGAGGAAGATCACAGCGGACCGTTGGTCACGGAGCTTCTCACGGAGGCGGGTTTCGTCGTGGACGGCGTCGTGGTGGTGTCGGCCGACGAGGTCGAGATCCGCAATGCCTTGAACACCGCCGTGATCGGCGGTGTGGATCTCGTGGTGTCGGTCGGCGGGACAGGAGTCACGCCGCGCGATGTAACTCCCGAGGCCACTCGGGACATCCTCGACCGCGAACTGCTGGGCATCTCCGAGGCCTTAAGGGCGTCGGCCCTGTCGGCGGGCATCATCGATGCCGGACTGTCGCGAGGACTGGCAGGCATCTCCGGCAGCACGCTGGTAGTCAACATCGCCGGCTCTCGCTATGCGGTGCGCGACGGCATGGCAACGTTGAACCCGCTCGCCACGCAAATCATCGGGCAGCTGTCCAGCCTCGAGATTTAGAACCTCAAGCTGCCGCATACCAATTTTTTTACGCGCCGTGAACATGGCGGAAACTGGCGTGTCGCAGCAAATTATGATCTTTATCACACTCACGTCGGGCTGTGACTGCGCCAAACTTTAGGCTGCCTCAGTTGGCAAACGACGCCGCCAGCCCGCTGTCGGTGCAGGCCGGCGAGTCTAATGAGCGTTGCCATTCCGACTCGGCGTATTCGCCGAAATCACCTTCGTACTGTTCACGCGGCATTCAATACGCCGACCGAAGGGCTCGGTCGGGCCTCGGCTGAGACAGTTCGGGGTGGCCCGTCCGTGGGCTGCAGCCCGGAATTGCTGGTCTCGGCAAACTCTCGGCTCTGGGTATGGGTTAATTCCAGACGGCGGTATCGGTTGCCGCGCAGTCGCGCCGCCATTATGTTCCTCGTGTCAACGATGAGTAATTTATAAGGGCACCCTTATAGCGCATCTCGTTGGGTTGCCCGGCGCAGTGGCGTCAGCAGCTTGGTTCCCACGAACGACGGACTCGGTGATCTGGACGATCACCCTCGACAAGGCTAGGGAGAACATGACGGTTATCGGTCGAGTGCTGGTGGCTCTGATTGCTGCTCTGGCGGGGTTGTTGGTGGGTTCGGGTACGGCTCATGCCGGGTTGGACAACGAGCTGAGCGTGGTGGACGGCAAGGGTCGGACGCTGGTGATTCAGCAGTGGGACACGTTCCTCAATGGCGTGTATCCGTTGGATCGCAACCGGCTGACGCGTGAGTGGTTTCATTCGGGTCGGGCGCTCTATCACGTGACGGGTGGGGGTGCTGATCGGTTCCAGGGAACGTTGGAGTTGGGGTATCAGATCGGTTTCCCGTGGTCGCTGGGTGTGGGAGTCAACTTCAGCTACACCACGCCGAACTTCAACTTCGACCAGACGCCGGTCTTCAATCCGGCTGGCACCCTGATCACCACCCCGCCGTTGCTGCCGGGTGCTTCGCTGAGCGCGGACCTGGGCAACGGGCCGGGTATTCAGGAGGTGGCGACGTTCTCGGTGGATGTGGCGGGCCCTGATGGTGGGGTCGCGGTGAACAATGCGCACGGCACGGTGACCGGTGCGGCCGGTGGGGTGCTGTTGCGTCCGTTCGCGCGGTTGATCTCCAAGGATGGCGACAGCGTCACCACCTACGGCGAACCCTGGAACATGAACTGACCCTTCGACACCCTTCTTTATATGATATTGGTCACAGTGTCTCCGATGGACGCCGCCGCCCGACGCGGCCTACCGAGCCGTAGAGCTACCAAGCAGAGGCCCATCTTCGGGGCGTGCGATCTCGACCCCGGAGAACCCCGAGGGGGGTACGATCGCAATGCCTGGCTAACTGGCAATTTCCCGCCGCACCATTGCTGACCGTTGTAGCCAGGGATTGCATTCTCTGTCTCCGCCCAGGTGAAGTCTCGCGTCGCGCCACGTCAGCCACTCAGAAGCGCCACGTGCGGCAGCGGGCATCTCAACAGCTGGCAAAGCCCTAATGTGAACGCGCCCAGTCAGCCCGCATCGCCCGCTTTGCTCGCTGAGGTCCCCGACCGCTATCGTCCTTCTGTCGCTAGACGGAAAGTTATGTAACCATACTTCTGTGAGTGCAGGGATTCCTGAGCACTGTGGTGACTGAGTAACGGAAGTTATCAAAGGGACGAACAGAAGGTATGACGATTCCTATCGGGAATCAACGTCAAGATCGGGGCAGGGGACAGCATGAAGATTGCCGCTCGGGCGCTGGTCGCCGTGGTCGCTTCGCTCGCGGTGTTGTTGGTGGGTTCGGGTACGGCTCATGCCGGGTTGGACAACGAGCTGAGCGTGGTGGACGGCAAGGGTCGGACGCTGGTGATTCAGCAGTGGGACACGTTCCTCAATGGCGTGTATCCGTTGGATCGCAACCGGCTGACGCGTGAGTGGTTTCATTCGGGTCGGGCGCTCTATCACGTGACGGGTGGGGGTGCTGATCAGTTCCAGGGAACGTTGGAGCTGGGGTATCAGATCGGTTTCCCGTGGTCGCTGGGTGTGGGGGTTAACTTCAGCTACACCACGCCGAACTTCAACTTCGACCAGACGCCGGTCTTCAATCCGGCTGGCACCCTGATCACCACCCCGCCGTTGCTGCCGGGTGCTTCGCTGAGCGCGGACCTGGGCAACGGGCCGGGTATTCAGGAGGTGGCGACGTTCTCGGTGGATGTGGCGGGCCCTGATGGTGGGGTCGCGGTGAACAATGCGCACGGCACGGTGACCGGTGCGGCCGGTGGGGTGCTGTTGCGTCCGTTCGCGCGGTTGATCTCCAAGGATGGCGACAGCGTCACCACCTACGGCGAACCCTGGAACATGAACTGACCCTTGGCGTAAGAATCAGCCCCCGGCCCACCGCCGGGGGCTGATCTCGTTGACGGCTATGTCCTGTCGGCGCTCGTCGTCTCCGCGGTATCCGGACGTGGACCGGTTCCCGGCCCGGTTACCGTCTCATGCCTGCCGCTGCCCTGGCCATTAGTGGCGAGAATGTTGCGGATCTCGGTCAAAATGGACAGCTCGGTGTCCTGTGCTTGCTCCACTTCGCCGCGCCTGCGCAAGGTGTTGTAAGGCAGCACCACCAGGAAGTACACCATCGCGGCGACGAGCACAAAGTTGATTGCCGCCGTCAGCACAGCACTGAAATCGATGAGCTGCCCGCCGCCGATGTCGATTTGCAGGAAGCCGTATTGCTTGCCAGGGCCGGCGCCAACGCGGTTGATCAGCGGCTGCAGGACCTTGGTCGTGAACGCGGTTACCAGCGCGGTGAATGCGGTGCCAATCACCACCGCGACGGACAGGTCGACGATGTTGCCCCTGGCCAGAAACTCCTTGAATCCCTTCAGCATCTAGCCGTCCTCCTCTGTCAGTCAGCGGTCGTGAGCCGTACAGTAGTCGGATTCGCGCTCAGTGGAAGGTAAGCGTCACCGTCTCGGCGAGCGCCACGCCGGCAACGCGATGCGCTATGGCCGCGGGCAGCGCCACCAGGACCACGCGCTCATTGTCGGGCCCGCGCTGCGCCGGCTTCGGTGACACGAGCACCACCACGGCGTCGGTGGCCACCACGTGAGGTGCGGACGCCGCTTCGGAAGGTCCGGAGGCCAGCACGTCGACAACGTCGCCGGCGCGGAGCAATTCCGGCAGTGCCGAATCGACAAGGTGCAACGGCACGATGCGGGCGTCCGCTCCAGCGGCCGCATTGGCCAGGCGCGGTCCTAGCAGCCGAACGTCGGTGAGCACCTCACCGCGTCGGGCCGGCCCGGCAAGCGTTGCGCCGACGACATCGTCGACCCCCGATCGAGCACCGTCGGGAATCGTTGTGGCTGAACGCTTTTCGACGTGTACGTCGTCAGCGGTCAGCGATACGCCCGGTCCTAGGTCGTGGGCTACGACGACCACGTCGGCGCGATTGCCGTCGGGATCAGACCGGAATGCCGCGACGGCCGCAAGCACCACCAGCGCCGCGGCAGCGAGTCGGCGCGCCGCCACTGTCCGGGACCAGTCCGGTCGGAGCAGGCGCGAAACGCGACTCAGCGCGGTCGGATTGAGCGATTCCCCCATCCGGTCACGTTAAACGGACAGGGCCTTCCTGGAGTCCGGAAGGTAGGCCGCTGTGGATAACGGGTCAGCTGGCGACGGCGGCGGGGGCTGGCGTTGACTTTGCCTCGCTGCTGGACTTTGCCTCGCTGCTGGACTTCGCGTCGCCGTTAGACTTCGACGACGCGTCGCTCGACGTCGTCTCCGTGCTGGTCTTCTTGCCGTCGCCGTTCGACGAGCTGGTGGATCCCGCCCGGCTGTCCGTGCGGTAAAAGCCGCTGCCCTTGAACACCACGCCGACCGCGCCGAAGAGCTTGCGCAACCGGCCTGAGCACTGCGGGCACTCGGTCAGGGCGTCATCGGTGAAAGCCTGCACCGCGTCAAACCGATTGCTGCACTCGGTGCACGCATATGAATAGGTCGGCACGGGAACCTCCGTTAGCTCAGCTTTCTAGCACTCTACCTGTACAAGTGCCAACGAGCCAGCTTGCATTCCCGAAAAGACCGTATTCAGATCAGCGAAATTAGGCCGTACCGGGGGGTCAGCGCATGAGTCATTGCCACGTCGTGTGGTTCGATCGGCAGCTCGTCGACCAGCTCGTCGTCCCGCACCACGGCGATGAGTCGGGCGGCCGGATCGCGAAAGCCCAGAGACCGGTCGTAGAACCCTGCGCCGCGACCGAGCCGCACACCGTGGCGGTCAACGGCTAAGGCAGGGACCAGGACCGTGCTCACCGAACCCAAAGCCGACGGCGGCAACCACGGCGGTGGCGGCTCGAACAGCTCGAAGGGCGCCGCGACCAACGCACCCGACCGGTAGGCGGACCACTGCAACGGCAGCGGGACGCCCTGGGCCGACGCGCGGGCGACAGGCAGCAAGACTTCGCCGCAGATGGCGACCACCGCGTCGACGAGACTGGGATATCCCGGTTCGGACGACAACGGCGCGTACGCGGCGACCGCCTCGTCGCGACCGAGGATGGCATGCAGCTGACGGACAAGCGCTTCCGCTTCGGCGCGCCGCAAATCGTCTCCGACGGCTCGCCGCGCGGAAACCCGAGCGGCGCGGATCCGGTCCTTTAACGTGGATGCCACGCGCCAACGATGACAGGGGTTCCAGTGGGTTGCCACAGTGGCTCACAGGCCACGGAGATAGGGTGCGATCAATGACACGGCCAGAAGTATCGATCCCGCTCACCGCGATCGTGCCTGCTGCGGGTTTGGGCACCAGGTTCCTGCCTGCGACGAAGACGGTTCCCAAGGAATTGCTCCCGGTCGTGGACACTCCGGGCATCGAACTCGTTGCGGGCGAGGCGGCCGACGCGGGTGCCGAACGGCTGGTCATCGTTACCTCCGAGGGCAAAGACGGTGTGGTGGCCCACTTCGTTCAGGATTTGGTCCTCGAGGGCACACTGGAGGCCCGCGGAAAGCACTCGATGTTGGAAAAAGTGCGTCGCGCGCCGGCCTTGATCAAGGTCGAATCGGTGGTGCAAGCCGAGCCGCTCGGGCTGGGACACGCGGTCAGTTGTGTGGAGCCGGTGCTCTCCGACAACGAGGACGCGGTCTCGGTGCTCCTGCCCGACGACCTGGTGCTTCCCACCGGCGTGTTGGAGACCATGTCGAAGGTGCGCGCCAAGCGGGGCGGGACGGTGCTCTGCGCGATCGAGGTCCCGCGGTCAGAAATCAGCGCCTACGGCGTGTTCGATGTCGAAAGGGTGCCCGACGCGGCCAACCCGAACGTGCTGCGCGTCAAGGGCATGGTCGAAAAGCCCAACGCCGCGGACGCGCCGTCGCTCTATGCCGCAGCAGGCCGCTACGTGCTGGACCGGGCGATTTTCGACGCGCTACGACGTGTTTCGCGGGGACAAGGCGGCGAAATCCAGTTGACCGACGCGATCGCGCTGCTGATCGAAGAGGGCCATCCGGTGCATGTGGTGGTGCACCGCGGATCTCGACACGACCTGGGAAATCCCGGCGGCTACCTCAAGGCTGCGGTTGACTTTGCATTGGATCGTGACGACTATGGCCCGGACTTGCGGCGCTGGTTGACAGTGCGATTGGGCTTGACTGAGCAGTAAGTGCGTGCCGGGCCCGCATCCGACGGCAGAAAGGCATGCTGTGCGTTCGGTGGAGGAGCAGCAGGCGCGTGTAACGGCCGCGGCGGTCGCGCCCCGACCCGTCCGCGTCGCGATCGCCGAAGCACAGGGCCTGATGTGTGCCGAAGAGGTGGTGACCGAGCGGCCGCTGCCTGGTTTCGACCAGGCGGCAATCGACGGTTACGCGGTACGCAGCGTCGACGTGTCCGAAGTTGCCGAAGGCAGTGAGTCCGACGGCGATGAGCCGCTTGCGCAAAGAGCAGAATCCAGCGAGATCGCGGAGGTCGGCGGAATCGAGGTGCGGCTTCCCGTCGTCGGCGACATCAAAGCCGGCGCGCGCACGCCGAGCCGGTTGCAACCGCGGCAGGCCGCGCGGGTGGCGACCGGTGCGCCGATGCCCACACTCGCCGACGCGGTATTGCCGCTGCGGTGGACCGACGGTGGCGAGTCGAAGGTGCGGGTACTGCGCGGCGTGCGCAGGGGGGCGTACGTGCGGCGTGCGGGTGATGACGTGCAGCCCGGCGACGTGGCAGTGCGGGCAGGCTCGATCATCGGTGCGGCGCAGGTGGGCTTGCTCGCGGCGGTCGGCCGGGAGCGTGTACTGGTGCATCCGCGGCCGCGGTTGTCGGTGATGAGCGTCGGCAGCGAGCTTGTCGACGTCTCCCGCACGCCGGGCAACGGCCAGGTGTACGACGTGAATTCGTATGCGCTGGCCGCGGCAGGCCGCGACGCGGGCGCGGAGGTGACTCGTGTCGGAATCGTCAGCAGCGACCCCAAGGAGCTCCGCGACGTGGTCGAAGGTCAGCTGAACCGCGCCGAGGTGGTGGTGATCGCCGGGGCCGTCGGCGGAACCGCCGC
This sequence comes from uncultured Actinomycetota bacterium, assembly GCA_963801365.1. GTDB lineage: Bacteria > Actinomycetota > Actinomycetes > Mycobacteriales > Mycobacteriaceae > Mycobacterium. The sequence goes on from CAWDEZ010000006.1 coordinate 1,092,977, forward strand.
AGAGGCCGTGCGGTCCGCGTTGTCCTCGCTGGGTGAGGTGGATATCAGCCGCGTCGCGATGCATCCCGGCTCGGTCCAGGGATTCGGCCAGCTCGGCGCCGAGGGAGTGCCGACGTTCCTTCTGCCCGCGAACCCGGTTAGTGCGCTGGTCGTCTTCGAGGTGATGGTCCGGCCGCTGATCCGGCTGTCGCTGGGCAAGCGTCAGCCGATGCGGCGAGTCGTCGAAGCCCGCACCCTGTCGCCGGTCTCATCGGTGCCGGGCCGCAGGGGCTATCTGCGGGGACAACTGATGCGCGACCAGGACACCGACGAGTACCTCGTGCAGGTGCTCGGCGGGCCGGGCGGGTCTTCGCACTTGCTGGCGACGTTGGCGGAGGCCAATTGCCTGGTGATCGTCCCAAGCGGCGTCGAGCAGATCCGCACCGGCGAGATCGTCAGCGTCGCATTCTTGGCCCAGCGCGGCTGAAACTCGTTGACGGTGGCCATTTTTCGTAACAGTTCAGCGCATCCCGGGTGGCCGGCCACGGTGGGGCCGATCAGGGTGGCCGGCGGCGTAGTGAAGCTGCGCCCGGTGCGGATGCGCGACGGGGCACAGTGGAGCCGGAGCCGGCTGGCCGACCGTGAGCATCTGGAGCCGTGGGAGCCCACGGCCGATACTGATTGGATCCGCAGGCAGACGGTTTCGTCGTGGCCGTCGGTGTGCTCGGGCCTGCGTGGGGAGGCGCGCAAGGGTCGGATGCTGCCGTTTGCGATCGAACTCGACGGTGAATTCTGCGGGCAGCTGACGGTGGGAAACGTGACGCATGGTGCGCTGCGGTCGGCGTGGATTGGATATTGGGTGGCCAGTTCGGCCACCGGCCGTGGTGTTGCGACCGGCGCGCTGGCGCTCGGCTTGGACCATTGCTTCGGGACGGTGATGCTCCATCGGGTGGAAGCGACGGTGCGCCCGGAGAATGCCGCCAGCCGGCGGGTGCTGGCAAAGGTCGGCTTCCGCGAGGAGGGGCTGTTGCAGCGTTATCTCGACGTCGACGGCGGGTGGCGTGATCACCTGCTGGTGGCGATTACCGTCGAAGAAGTGCGGGGCTCGGTGGCATCAACGTTGGTGCGCGCCGGCCAGGCGCACTGGTCCTGACCGACGAAGACGCGCTTTTGCGCCGAAAATAATCGCATCGCGGATCGTTTGTCGCGGCGCCAATCGCGATTTTCGACTTCGCCTTCGACCGCCCGGGCTGTTACAGATGTGACTATTGTGCCTGTTGGTGCTTGCCTGAATTGAATTACAGGTGTGTAATTGTGCTGGTCACGCGGCGCGCCTTAGGCCTTAGCGCTGATCACCCGCCTAGCCTGATGGTGAAAGGAGCAGGCACATGCCAAGCGTCCCGCAATCACTCTTGTGGATTTCCCTCGTGGTGCTGTGGCTGTTCGTCCTTGTGCCGATGTTGATCAGCAAGCGTGATGCGGTGCGTCGCACCAGCGACGTCGCGCTGGCCACCCGTGTCCTGAACAGTGCCGCGAGCGCGCGCAGGCTGAAGAAGAGCGGACCGTCGGACGGGCACCGCAGCGACCCCGATTGGCAGCCGGTCGACGAAGATGACGATCTGGACGACGCGCCGTCGGAGAGGGCCGTCGTCGTGAAGGCGGCCCAACCCGCAACCGAGGAGGACATCCTCGACGTCGACATCGTCGAGGATGATTCCGGGGCGCTGCCGGTCGGCGCTGGCGAGGATGTCGCGAAGGCAGAACCGGTTCAGGAACCGCAAGTTGATGGCGCGCCGGTCGCCGCCGCCGACGAGCCGGCAGACTCCGAGGATGACGGCACCTCTGATGAGTACGAAACTGTCGAAGACACTTCCGGGTTGGAATCCGAGGACGACCCGCCGACCAGTAAGGTGCCGCCAATATCGTCGCGGCGTCGACTGTACGAGTCGAAAACAGCGGCAGCCGTCAGTGCCCGCAAGTATCGCTTCCGCAAGCGTCTGCTGTTGGTGATGTCACTGTTGGTGATGGTGACGACGATTGCGGCGGTCACGGTGTGGTCCACGGGATGGTGGGCGTGCGGCACAGCAGGAACCATCACGATCCTCTACCTGGCCTATTTGCGTCGTCAGACGCGGATCGAGGAACGAGTGCGGCTCCGGCGGATGGAACGGATGGCGCGCTCGCGGCTTGGAGTGGACAATGTGGCTGACCGGGACGACATACCGTCGCGCCTACGCGAGCCGGGTGCCGTGGTGCTCGAGATCGACGACGAAGACCCTGTTTTCGAGCATCTGGATTATGCACCGGGACCGATGGAATACCACTTGCCGCGGGCTGCGGGTCAGTAGCGCTGTTTTTCGCCTGATAACCTTCTAGCGACCAGGGGCTATGGCGCAGTTGGTAGCGCGACTCGTTCGCATCGAGTAGGTCAGGGGTTCGAATCCCCTTAGCTCCACCCTTTGGCCAGCGGTTTTACCTCTACTGCACTGTTCACCCGCCGCCCAAGCATGTCGAAGTCTTGCACTCGCAGTGCGACCATCTTGCGGCCATCTCTGTGCGGCCATCTCGCCCCAGCGCAGGTCGGTGTAGGCCAGCAACGCACACTTCACCATGACGCTTGTTGACCGGCGCTCGGGATGAGCATGATGGCGGCATTGGCGGTGAGGATGTGGGGGCATGAATTGACCCCGCCGGGCGATGTCCGGCGGGGTCGGTGGTGTTCGGGGTGTCGCGGTGGTGTTCAGTCTGCCGTGACTTCGGCGATGGCTGTGCGGGTGGAGGATTCGTCGACGATGGCCTTGTTGGCGCCGAACGCGGCGACGAGGGCTTGTAGCGCGAGGTTGTTGACCGCGCGGGGGTAGCCGCGGCTGGTTTGGTGGATCAACCCGACGGCGTCGTCGGAGAACAGTGCGTCGTCGCGCCCGGCCAGCTTGAGGTGGTGGCGCAGGTAGCTGGCTGTCTCTTTGTCGGTCATGGGCGCCATCGTGTAGCGCAGCCCGATGCGTTGGTCGAGCGCGGCCAGCACGCCGAGTTTCATCCGCCGCCGCAGGGTGGGTTGGCCGACGAGCAAGCAGGCGAACGGGCTCGACGAATCGAGATCATGGTTGGTGAGCAAGCGGATGGCCTCCAATTGGTCGTGACTTAAAAGGTGCGCCTCCTCGACGACGACGGTGGCTGTACGCCCGCGCTCGGCGTGTTCGGTGGCCAGCGCGTCGGCGGCCTGCGGTGCCAGGGTGGCGTGGTGGGTCAGGGGTTGGCCGCCGAGGGAGGCGACGATGCGGTGGTGGATGCCGCGCACCCCGACGGTGGGGTCGGGCAGGTAGATGATGCTGTGGCGGCTGCGGTCAAGGGCGGCCAGCGCGGCGCGCACGGCCACGGTCTTGCCGGCACCAACTTCGCCGGTGATCACGCCGATGCGGCGTTCGGCGACACACCAGCCGATGCGGGCGAGGGCTTCGTTGTGGGCGGCATGGCGGTGCAGCTTGCCCGGGGCCAGATCACGGCCGAACGGCATCCGAGAAAAGCCGAAGTACGAGATCAATTCCATCATCGGGGTGCGACCTCCTGGCCGGTGAGCAGGTCAAGTTGGCTGGGGATCTGGTCGCTGGCCCCGGTCAGGGCGGCGTAGTTGACGCCGTGGGCCAGCTCGGCGGCATGGGCGGTCTCGATCAGTTGCGCGTAGTCGATGCCGGAAGGTTGCGGTGGCGTGCTCGGGGTTTCGGGTTTGGCCTTGGGGTGGGAGTGGCGGCTGATGTGGTGCGGGATCGCCAGCCCCATCGGCACGCCGGCCAGGCGAACCTCAATGCGGGTCAGATCAAACGGGTCGAACACCAACTCGACCTTGCGTCCGACCAGTGCCGGGTCGACTTCATAGGAATTGCCATGTAGTGACACGGTGGCGGTCTTGGTCACGCGGCGGTGCGTCTCCCACAGGAACGCCTCGGCGAGCGCTTGGGGTGCGGGCAGCGCGACCGGCCCAGGGGCCGACCAGCGCTCCAGCGGAGTTTGCCCGGTTTCGGAATGGATCGTGCGGTGGTAGACCGTTTCGGTCCAGGCCGCAAAGTGCCGATTCAACTCGTCCAAATCGGTGACATGGTGTCGGCCGATGGTGTCGGGCTCGCCGGTGATCTCGACCAAAAACTGATCACGCACGGTCCTGAAAAACCTTTCCATCTCTCCTCGGCCTTCCGGCCGGTATGGTGTTGAATGCACCAGGCGCACACCGAGTTTCGCGCATGCACGCAGCAGCCATTCATCGACGAACGCCGAGCCGCGGTCAACGTAGATCGCCTTGGGGACACCACGGGAGGCCGGCGCCGGCCGCAACGCGGCGGCCAGCCGCACCGTGTCCTCGGCATAACCCCACCGATAGCCAGGCAGCAGCCGGGAATGATCGTCTAAGAACGCGAACAAGTAGGTCTTGCGGACTTGGATGCGTATGCCGTGCAACGCATCCCCAGTCCACAGGGCATTGGGGTGCTCGGCCTCGAACCGCCCGAACACCGGCGCCGACCCCGCGGCCGCGCCACAGATAAGGCCGAGCCGGTGGAAGTTACGTTGCAGGGTACGTTCGTCGGGTGCCCAGCCCAGCTGGGTCCGCAGGATCCGGCGGATCGCCGCGGCGGTGCGCTGCGGATTCTCCCGCCGCAGCGCCACCGCCCGCTCCAGCACCTCCTCCGGGGTGCGCGGGGTGCACTGGCGCTGGTTGGGTACCAACGCGTCGAACCCGCCGGCACGCCAGTGCCTGATCCAGCGATCAATGGTCTGGCGGCTGACCCGCACCCGCCGCCCGAACGGGTCGGTGTGCTCGCGGGATGCCAGCTCGCGCACCATCTTGCCGCGTTCCTTGATGGAGTACGCCGCATCGGCGGCCTCCCGGATTAACTGGTACCGGAAAAGCCCGATCGCCCGGGCCCGCTCGCCCCGCACCTTCACCTCATCATCGCCGACCACCGGCGGTCCTCCTTTGCTGTCTGTCAAACACATGACAGCGCACAGGTTTACGGCGTGATCGGCATCAGCGGCAGGGTCGGCTCGTGTTGCGCTGCCGGGGCGGGCCAGCCCGGCGCCAACAACCGGCCACCCGACACCGCCACCGCGGTCTCGGCCAGCGACACCTTGGACAGCACGAACCGGCGCCCGATGGCCGCCCCGAGCGCGGCGATCGCCGTCATCGCGTCGGCGAACCCGCTGCCAGCAGCCTCGGGCATCACCGGATCGGCATCCACCGCACGCAGCCACACCGTGAACACCGACCGCACCGCCTCGGCCCGCTCAACAAAGCGACGCAGCCACCCCCGCACCGTCTCCGGCGGGCGCGCCAGCTCGGCTGCGATCCGACGAAACCCCGCCCGGCGCACAGCCTTGGCCACCAACGCCGCCACGATTACCGCACCCACATCGGCGCGGCGCAGCAGCGCCGTCAAAGGCAACAACACGTGCGTGACCCCACAGCCAGTGCACCGCGACCGGCGAGGACACAACCGCACCGGCCCGTCCGCACCTCGAAGCTCTCGCGGCCTGGCCCGCCCCCAGCCCGCCAACACCCCACTGCATCCCGGGCACCGCAGCTCACCCGCCGCCAACCTGCGCTCGACTCGATCGACATCCACCTCTACCGTGACCACTGCGCCTCCAAGCGCAACAGACGGCCCTCCCGCAAGACTCCTGCTAGAGACACCTACCCGGGGGGGCCGTCGCCTACAACGACGTGATCACCGTGCCGCCCCGACACCGCAAGCACCAAACCAGCTACGACCAGCTGACGAGCTGCCCATCGTCAACGCCGGATCGCCACCCCGTGGTGCTCAACCTGAATGCCCCCGAACAGACGCTCGACGGCATCGGCAAGAGCCGCAACCTGGGGTGGCTCAGATCGCCACGGTCGCCATGAGTACGTTTGGGCAGCTTCACCCCGTCACGCGGATTTGCGCGGTATGTGGGCATCCTCCACGGCTACATTGAGCATCTGGCGCAGCAATCCGAATGCGTTCTCAATTGTCGGCACGCCGACATCCGCCGTCAGGGGTTTTAGGAAAGCCACCCCGACGCCGCGAGTTCCGTTTGCATGCCATGCGGTGCCTTGCCGTTCAACGAGGGCGGGCCGGGATAATCCCGCGTTGGCCAAGCGCAGCACCGCCGTGATCCCGACGAGGGGCCCCACCGAGCGCCGCAGCCATCGATGGCCCAGCGCAGATTTGACCATGCAGCGGCGGTGAGGCGAGTAGGGCAGGCGGCGATGGTCGGGATCTTCCGCAGCTATTCCATGCAAAACGAGGAGCCTCGCCAGTGAGACTCCCCGTCTGCCGGGCCGGTCAGCAGTGAGTGTTGCCACCTAACTGCCGTGCTGGCCCGCGATCAAGCCGATAAGGGTCAGTGCTTACCAAGGCAGGGGCGTTGCCGTGGCGGTCACCGTGCCTGACTCGGCAAGGCTTTGCTGTCCTGTTCTTGGCTAACTATCATACTAGCGACTTTAGGATCGATTATAGGGAAAATCGGAGAATCCGAACCGGTACCAGCAACATCAACTGACATAGCCAAAAAGTCCGCCCACCGTAAGTCCGACTCGGCACGATGACATGTCCCCCTGCTGCCGCTCTGTTCGTGCGCCACCGGATGAAGCCGTCGCAACGCTGCGCGAGACGCGGTGATCGGATCGGCGTCCGGTAACACACCGCACACGTCCGCCACCGCCGCGGTAATCCCGTTCGTGGCGGGAGACAGCTCTAAGATCAACTAGCCCACGGGGATCGGCGTACTTGGTGCGGCATCCTCAACTCAACGCGCCGGCGCATGGTGCACCGACTCGACGGTGTAGAGATGCGGATCGAAGCTGGCGGCAAGCGCAGCGGCTTTGTCGATGTGCTCGCGCGCGTCAGGGTTGTTCATCATGGCCTGGAAGGCTTCGGCGCTTGCCCATTGTGCGTAGTTCACCACGCGTGTGCGGTCGGTACTGAGATGAATGTTGGCTGAGATGAACCCCGGTAGGTGCTGTATCACCTCGTCGGTGGCGATTGTGAGTAGCTCGGCCAGGTCACGCGCCCGATGGGGTTCGACGGTGAAGACGTTGATGAGCGTGGCATACGGGCTGGGCTGTTGGATGGTGGTCACCACTCCTCCATGTGTCAGGTTCCTTACATATAACCCATACTTTAATGTAAGGTTCCTGTCATGGCAAGGTCCGATACCCAGCGCTCTGTGGGCTATCTGATCAAAAGGGTGCAACTGGCCCTGCGGCGCGCTTGCGACGCCGCCCTGAAGCCGACCGGGTTGTCGATGGCACAGCATGTGGTGCTGCGTTCGCTCGCCGATCATCCCGACGCCTCGGCAGCGGAGCTGGCGAGGCTATGTTTTGTCACTCGCCAATCGCTGCAAGACGTGTTGAGCTCGTTGCGCTCGGCGGACCTGGTCGAGTTGGCCGATGCACCGCCGCGAGGCAGGGCGCAGTCGCTGCGGTTAACCCCGATCGGATGGGAGCGCCTTCAACACAGCACGGCGGCCGTGGCGACCGTGGAATCGGCCATGACACAGGGCATGTCAGCCACCACGCGCAAGGAACTAGGCAAGTGGCTTACGTCATGCGCCGAAAGCCTTGAAAACCACGCCGACCGCGACACTTAGCATGCTGGGCGGGCGTTGCGCGCGTGGGCGAGCCGGTAGGAGGTGCTGCCGGTCCGATGATCTGCCCGGCGAACGTCAACCTGTCGACCACCGCAGCGCACAGACGCCGGTCGGTGAATGTCTTTGTCCAGGAAGAGAACGGCTCGTTGGAACAATGGCGATGGCCGAGCGCTCCTCCCGCTCCTTTAATAACTTGAAACAGCAGCAGTTCCGCCGTGTCCTGGCCGGCAATACCAACTTTCAAAACCAAAGTGCGACCGGAATGCGGTCCAGCGCTCGTTTTCCTGCCGCGACCGCCCACTGTTCGCTTCGCCGTACTACCGGGTGTCTCGTCAGAGCGGTCTGATCAGATCACTCCAGGTATCAGGGCTTTGCGCTCGGCGGGGTAACCGGGGAACTTCTCGCGGTACCACTTGTGAGTGGCGAACGCCCGCGGGACCAGATTGCCTGCCGTGATCAGGAAGATGACAACCCCAGCGAGCGACCAGGTCAGCAGGGCGAACCCGGCCCACGCGATCAGCTCGCCCAGGTACGCCGGGCTGGTGACGAACCGGAACCCGCCGCCGTACGGGATCTTGTACTCGGTGGCGCCCGGGTTTTTCTTGTCGCGCAGATTGCGCACGATCGACTCCGACCGGACCAGCAGGATGAATCCGCCGAGGTACACGATCACCCCGACGAGAAACCGCGGATCGGTCAGCCAATCGGTGCCGTACTGATGCTTGTAGTCGTGGCTGAAGAACGAGCCATTGAGGTAGCCGTGCAGCGAGGTGACCACCATTCCAGCGGCGAGCACCACGATGTTGAAGCTGCTGCGTTTGCCCGGCACCTGTCTGATCGACAGCGGGAAGAACCAGCCCCGGTTGCCGTAGTGCAGCAGCCAGATAGCCGCAAGCACCAGCGGCGTGGCGTCGAATCGACGCGGCCCGGTGAGGTAGCAGATTACGAACACCACGGTGGCGGGGATCTCCATCAGCCACCAGCCCAGCTTCGGGTTGAGATTCAGCCCGCGCGCCGTGGCGCCGAATCGGCCATAGGGACTCTGCCGGAACAAGCCGGCGATGATCACCAACGCTGCGATGACCAGGGCGATCGTCAAGACGGTGTCATAGGTGGTGTTGCCGGTGTACCAGTTCATCGAGTTCCTTCCGGAAGCGCCTGGCGTTGGTGAGCATGTTGAGCAATAAGGCTCGCCGCAATAGAACACCTTTTACTATCACGCGGTCAGCAAGACGAGCGGGAGAGTTGGCATGAAGGTTGCCGTTACCGAGCAACCCGAAGTCGCCTGGTGGATGCTTGATTTCTCGGCTCCGGGGCTCCAAAAGCGGATGAACAAGACCCGCGGCCTGATGGCAAGTGCGCCGTTCAAGTTCGCACCCGACACCGGCTTAGCCTATTTCGAAGACCTCGGCTGGACGACGGTCGAAGTGGAGTCGGTCTTTTCGGCGGCCAACCGATTCCATCGGCTGCCGTGGTGGCTCCAGGTGTTCACCCCGCTACCGCAGCCAGATCCACGCAAGCCGGGGAACGAAACCTGGAGTGCTGTTGCCCGCCTGACCCATTGATCTCGCCAAACGGCGCTCATCCGCATCTTGAAGCGCGACGGGTACCGCGGCCAGATTCGGTTGCCGGGCATCTGCACCAGCACGACGACGATCGTCGGCTACATCAAGGCGCTTGGCCCTCGTCAGACCCGTCGCTTTACCCCGGGGCTGTCCCTGGTAACAGGTTATGTATTACTTCGCTCGGGAACGAGGCGAAATTGCCGGCGACCGTGCCGGGGAAGGAGAGGTAATTGGTGGCGACGGTAGCAGGGAACGAGAGGTAATTGGTGGCCACGGTTTCAGGGAACGAGGGTTTAGGAGGTTGCGCGGTCGGGTCTCCGACGATATTGGTGGCGACCGTGCCAGGGAAAGAGAGGTAATTGGTGGCGACCTCGCCAGGGAACGAGAAGAAATTGTTGGCGACCTCGCCAGGTGCAGAGACGAAGTTCTGGGCAATCGTGTCTACGATCGTGCAAGGGTAGGAGCAGGAGACCGAACTACTCGGTTCGGCTAGAGCTGGGGCCGCTGTGACCAACGGTAAACCGATGAATCCGACTGCGATTGCGGTGCGAATCATGTCTCTCCCCTCGCTGTGAAGGAGGCAGACGGGGCCCTTCCACTCGGGAAGTGCGGCGCCAAGGTGGTGCGAACTCCACTGTCATCGATAGTACTCTTAAGCCTGGCCCGATTCCGATTATTTTAAGCCGTTTAAACAATATGACCTCCCACTTTTGATTCCGCATACGAACCAGACCGGGGGAGGAGAAAACCGCCGCCATCGCTGCGTGGCGCCGTTGGCTCAATTGACCGGCACGTCGAGAATCGGCCGTTCGACGTACGCGCTCGGGCCGTCGAAGTGCCACCATTCGCCGGAATACACCGTCAATCCGCCTGCGTTCATCGCGGTGCGTAACTGTGCTCGGTTCGCCTGCTGGTCCGAACTCACGCCTTGCGTTGCCGAGGCGAGGGCGCGTGGTGAGAAGTCGTCGAAGTCGGTTCCCATGTCGACGAGGCACCGGTCGGTTATACGTCGCGTAATCGGGCACTGGTCCTGCGCGCTCGCGATCGTCACATCGACCGAGCGCCCCGACTCGTGGCTGCGCGCATACGGACCCGGGCGCGCGATCCAAGCAGGGTTTGGCACCGCCTCCCACATCCGAACCTGTACGTCGTGCGGTCGGTAGCAGTCCCAGAACACCAGTACCTCACCCCGCGGGCGCAGCGCCTCAGCAGCCGCCGCGAGGCCAGACGCCATGGATTCGTGCACCAGGCAACGGGCATCCGCCGGATACATCGGCACGCCCACAAAATTGTTGGATGTGGCGTAGCGCAGGTCGATGACCGCATCGGGAACGACAGTTCGGATGTCGACCAACCCCGCCGCGCGGGCCGCATCACCTTGCGGGGGCACTGGGGGAGTCGTGGGCGCGACGGACGACGTGGCGACGGCGGTCACGGCGAATGAGGGGCTGGACGATGCGAGGGGATGCCCGCCGGAGGCACTGCAGCCCGCGCTGAACGCAGCGAACAGCACGGCGACAAGTGGGCTTGCCAGACGCTCCATCACTGCATTGTCCCGGCGACCGCGTCGTCGGCCAACCACAGCGTCCGTTGGGGCGCTTATTAGATTCTCACCAGATTCTTCGAAGAACAGTGGCTCTCCTCCAAGGAATTGACAAGACGTTGGACGCAGGATGAGTCTGACCCGCAATCTCCGACCCGCTGGAGCCATGATGCGTACCGAACCGTTCGGCAGCCAACCTATCGAACGTTATCTGGAGACTCGCGGGCGCCGATATTTTCGCGGCCACCATGATGGCGAATACTTCTTCATCCTGCCCGTCTGCCAGGAGCGGCTACACGTTCACCTGGAGCTTGGCCCCGTCCATCCGGACACGTTCGCCGTGCGAGTCACCCCCGGGTGCTTTTTCCCAGCCACCGACCGTGCGCGGCTCCTGGCGTTCGCCGACGAGTGGAACCGCGAGCGTCCGCGGGCGAAAGCGACTGTGCGCGAGTCCTCAGATCAGAATCGAATCGGCGTGGTCGCGGATAACTCCTATCCGATCGCCGACAATATGCGGTTCGAGGACTTTGCCACCCTCACCGACGACACCATCCGATCGGCGATCGAGCTGTTCGCCGAATTAGCGCCCGGGATGTGGCTGCGCCACGCGGGATAAACGATTCAGAACGCGGCTGCGGGCAGCTGCATGAGGTCGTTGTCGAGGTTCTCGATGATTCCCCGCACGGCGGTCAGGTTCGGCAGCATGTTCGTTGTGAAGAAGGTCGCGGTTGCGACCTTGCCTGCATAGAACGCCTCATCGCTGCTCGAGGGCGTGCCCGACAGAGCTGCGCGGGAGACGTCCGCTTGCACGAGCAGCCGCCACCCGATGAGCAGGTCTCCAACAGCCAATAGGAATCGCACGGACGCCAGTCCGACTTTGTATATCTCCGTGGGATTTTCGGCAGCCGCGAAGAGGTATCCGGTCAGGGCGGCCGTCATGGCCTGCACATCACTCAGCGCGCCGCGGAGCAGTTCGGACTCTTTCCCCAATGCCTCATCGCAATCGTTGATCGTCTGCATGATTTGGGCCGCCACATGGGCCAATGCCTCGCCCTTGTCGCGGACGATCTTTCGGAAGATGAAGTCCAGCGCCTGAATTGCGGTGGTGCCTTCGTAGAGGGAGTCGATCTTCGCGTCGCGAATGTATTGTTCAATCGGGTAGTCCTGCAGGAACCGGATCCGCCCAGCGTCTGCAGTGACTCGGTGAGCATTTCGTAGGCGCGTTCCGAACCTACCCCCTTGACCACAGGCAGCAGCAGGTCGTCGACGCGGTGCGCCATACCGGGATCGGCGCCCGAAACCTGTTGCGCCACAGAATCGTCCTGGTGCGCAGCTGCATACATATACAGCGCGCGCAGCCCCTCGGCGTACGCCTTCTGGGTCATCAGGCTGCGACGCACGTCTGGGTGGTGAATGATCGTCACCCGCGGTGCGGTTTTGTCGGTCATCTGGGTCAGATCCGCGCCCTGCACGCGCTCTTTGGCGAAAGCCAGTGCGTTCAGATACCCGGTCGACAGTGTTCCGGCCGCCTTGACGCCGATCGTCATGCGGGCGTGCTCAATCACCGTAAACATCTGAGCAATCCCATTGTGCACGTCGCCGACAAGGTAACCGACTGCCGGCACGCCGTGGGCGCCAAACGTCAGCTCACACGTAGGTGAGGACTTGATGCCCATCTTGTGTTCCACCCCGGTGGCGAACACACCGTTGCGAGGCCCGAGTTCGAGGGTGTCGGAGTCGAAGAGGTACTTCGGCACATAGAAAAGGCTCAATCCTTTCGTGCCCGGACCCGCGCCCTCGGGACGGGCCAACACGAGATGGAAGATGTTCTCGGCGGTATCGCCGACATCGCCGCCGGAAATGAACCGCTTCACGCCTCGATGTGCCAGGTACCGTCCGGTTGTCCGATCGCCTTGGCACGGCCTGCGCCGACGTCGGAACCCGCGTCGGGTTCGGTCAGCACCATGGTTGCCGACCAGCCGCGCTCCAGAGCCATCGCGGCCCAGCGCCGCTGTTCGTCGGTGCCCTCGACGGCTAGCGCGTTAGCCATCGCCGGGCCCAAAGCCCAGAGGAATCCGGCCGATGGATTGGCGCAGAGCAGCATCTCGATGATCGCCCATGTCAACGGTGGCGGTGCGGGCACCCCGCCGACCTCTTCGGCCATGCCGATGCGCCACCACTCGGCGTCCTTGACGGCCTGCACCGATTTCGCCAACTCGGCGGGCACGGTGATCGTGTGGTGTTCTGGGTCGAAGACGGGTGGATGGCGGTCGGCCGCAGCGAACGATTCCGCGACGGGACCTTCTGCCAGACGTGCGACCTCGGTGAGCATCGTACGGACGGTGTCGACGTCGAGGTCGCGATATCGGCCGGCACGGAGGAGGGTGCCGAGGCGGAGCACCTCGAGCAAGTTGAACTCGATATCGCGCACGTTGGCGATGTAGTGGCCCAATGCTTTTCCCTCCGCGGGATTCGACGAAAGTGTGCGCGTGCAGGGAAAATGTACGCAAGCGTAACCACATCGGACCTACGGTGACGAAACCGTAGGATGCGAGGTCAATGACGTTTGTGATCTATATCACATCCCGGGACGGCCGCGCGGTTCCTGGCGTGTGACGCGTTCTGCGTTGTCGTGGCCGGCAAGTCATGCATTCGCAAGAGAGATCCCGCTGGCGCCGACGGCCAATTCGGTTGACTCGGTGTGCCGCAGCAGGATTCGCGAGACGCGAGATCGCCCGGCCGTACCTGCGCGCTCACGCCGCTTCCGTCGCCGCCAGAGACCTATCATTGCTGAAATTGGCTGATAGGCCGTCGACCCGGTGGAGGAAGGCGCATGCGAATCGTCGATGCCGACGGACACGTCGCCGAGGGTGCGTCGCTCGCGGTCGAAGCGATGCAGCGCTGGCCGCAACACATCATGGCGCGAACCGATTCCCCGGGCCTGGTGATCGAAGGCCGCAATTACCCTGAGTCCAGCGGCCCGGGCGCCGGCTGCCCCACCGAGCACGGGCTCAGCGCGACGGCCGGCATCAACTGCAGGTCTGCGGACGGTGTTCTGGCTGACGCCGATCGCGACCACATCGACACGATGGTGCTCTATCCGAGCCTCGGACTCTGCACACCCACGCTCGAGGATCCCGAGCTCGCCGTCGGCTTCGCCCGCCTCTACAACCAGTGGGCCGCCGACTATTGCGCGCTGTCGAAGGGCCGACTACGCGGGATTGCCGTCACTCCGATCGAGCATGGGCGCCTAGCGATCGACATCATGCGCGAGGCAAAGGATCTCGGGCTGGTGGCCACCCACATTCCGCCTGCGCTCAAGACGCGTAACCTCGATCACCCCGACCTCGACCCCTTCTACGCGGCCGCAGTCGAACTCGATATGCCGCTGGGCATCCACGGCGCTCCCGGCATTCATCTTCCGAAGATCGGCGTCGACCGCTTCACGAATTACATTCAAGTGCACTGCATCAGCTTTCCGTTCGATCAGATGACGGCAATGACAGCATTGGTCTCCGGTGGAGTGTTCGACAGGCATCCGCAGTTACGTGTCGCATTCCTCGAGGCCGGCGTCGGGTGGGTTCCGTTCTTCATCGACCGCCTGCACGAGCATTTCGAGAAGCGAGGTGACTGGATCGAGCGCGGTTGGCAGCGTGATCCGCACGAGTACCTAGAGGCGGGCAACATATGGGCGACGTGCGAGCCAGAAGAGCCGATTCTGCCGGGCGTCATCGAGGTGCTTGGCGACGATTTCATCATGTTCGCCAGCGACTACCCGCACTGGGACGGCGACTGGCCGGAAAGCACAAGGCATCTGCGCACCCGGCCGGATATCAGTGAGGAGACCCGCGAGAAGATTGGCGGGCTCAACGCTTTGAGGTTCTACGCGTTGCGCTAATTCACCCGAGCAGCCGATTACGACACGGAACTCGTGGAAAACCTTGCACGGCCAGGCTGCTCATGGAGTCGGCCGGAACGTCACCGGAAGGTTCTTCGGCGATCGGAACGGCATGCCGACAATTCTGGTGTCATCGTCAGGAACCAGCTGCAGATCGGTCACGCGATCGAACAGACTGCACAACATCGCCCGCGTCTCGACCCTGGCCAGATGCATGCCCAGGCAACTGTGAATGCCGCCCGCGAAGGAGATGTGCGCGCGCCGTGTTCGGTGGATGTCGAAGGTATTTGGCTCTGGCCATCGGGTGTGGTCGCGGTTGGCGGCACCCATGCACAGGTTGACTTGCGCTCCGGCCGCGATCGGTATGCCGTGCATTTCCGTGTCTCTGGTCGTCGTGCGAGGAACACTGACGAGCGGTGTCTCGTATCGAAGGCCTTCCTCGATCGCTGCCGGTATCAGGCTGCGGTCCTGCTGCAGAGCAGCTAGCTGCTCCAGATGGGTGAGCAACAAGTGCAGGAGATTGCTCGACGATCGGTAGGTCGTCTCTAGACCCGCGGGCAGCAGCAACCGCAGGAACGAGATGATCGCGTCATCGGTGAGCTGTTGGCCGTCGATCTCGGCTGCGACGAGGTCGCCGATGATGTCGTCGGTGATCTCGCGCCTTCTCTGGTCGACCTGCTCCTGGAAGTAGGTCTGCAACTCGACGGACGCGCGCAAGCCCGCTTCGATATCCACATAGATCGAGATCAATTCGAATGACAACCGCCGGAATAGGTCGAGGTCTTCTTGCGGCAATCCCAGCAGCGCGGCTGTGACCCGGGTGGGGAATTCGAGTGTCAACGAACTGATGAGGTCAGCGGCACCGTTGTCTTTGATCTCATCGACCAGCTGGTCGCAGATCGGGTCGATCACGGCGGGTTCCCACCGTTCCAGCGCACTCTGGCGGAACGCCTTGGAGACCAGGCTTCGATGGTCATGATGCTGCTTGCCGTGCATGCCGAGAATCGTTGGGCCGAAGACCAGTCCGATTGTCTCGTTGTACTTCGCCGAACCAAACAATTCGTCATCGCGGAATGCCGCAAAGACACTGTTGAAGTCAAAGAATGTCCACTCGTCCTTCGGCACCAGTTCCGCCGGTGTCATCGAGTGGTCCATGATCGTCCCGCGCCACACCGGCTCGGTGGTCTGCATGTAGTCGAAGTACGGATACGGATCGCGATCGCCCGAGGGGTCGAAAGCGATCGGCTGTCCACGCGGGTCGGTGCCGTCTGCTCGCGCAAGCGACTCATCGCTTCTGATCGTCACGCTTGCCTCCCAAGCTGCAGGGCGGGCTATCCCAACGGAGCGCAGGCAGAGGCCACCCGGCCCTAACGACCGCTATAACCTTATCTTTACTATTTTAGAGTTCTAGGTCAAGGAATCGGGCGGTTGAAGACGTCGACACCCCCGATCGACCTTCGCGTCTGTTAGAGGATCGCCCCGGTGTCCTTGGCTCGGCCGATCTCGTCCCAGTCGACGCCGAGCTCGAGCAGAATCTCCTCGGTGTGCTGTCCGTGCTCGGGTGCGCGCGCCGGGCCGGGCGGTGTCTCGTCGAATTGCACAGGCGCAGCGACGTTCTTGTATTCCTTGCCGTCGGCGTCACGATTGGTGATCACGTAGCCGTTGGGTTCGGTCTGTGGGTCGTTCAGCGCCTCGCACGGCGTCGCCAATGCTGCCCACACGCCAGGCTCGTCGTGCAGCACGGTCTTCCAGTGCGAGAGGTCGTGCGCCGCGAACGCGTCGCCGACGAGCGCGCACGCCTGGGCAGCGTTGGCGATCAGGTTGTCCGACGGGACGAACCGCGGGTCGGTGGCCAATTCGGGCAGCCCGATCCGTTCGCAGAACCCGGCCCAGTACCGATCGGGCTGCAGGAAGACCAGCTGTATCCATCTGTCGTCCTTGGTTTTGTACCGGTTCACGAGCGGGTTGATCGCCAATCCCGGTGGTGCACCGGGAATACCGTCGATTCCGAAGAAGTCGGCCGCCATGATCGACGGCGCGATGGTCCACATCGCCTGCGCAAGCAGCGATGAGTCCACGATGCTTGCCTCGCCGGTGCGTTCGCGGTGGAACAGCGCGGCACATACTCCGCCCGCAAGCGTGATGCCGCCTTGCAGGTCGCCGAACCCGGGGCCCTGAACGGCGGGCGTATCGGTGCCGAACGGGGTGAGGGTATATGCGACGCCGCCGCGTGACAGGTAGGTGGCCGCGTCGAACCCGCCGCGGTTGCGATCGGGGCCTCGGACACCCAAGCCGGTGCCACGGGCGATGATGATATTCGGGTTGAAGGCGCGAATGTCGTCGACCGTGAACCTCGCTCGCTCCAACGCGGCGGGAAGCCAATTCGTCAGAAACACATCCGCAGTCGCGAGCAACCGGCCGAAGAACTCGCGGCCCGTTGTCGACTTGATGTCGATCGCGATACTGCGCTTGCCGCGGTTCCCCAGTTCCAGGATGAAATCGGCATCAACACGGGCCGCTTCGCGAGTGAACCCGCCGATAATCAACGCGCGGCCCGGGTCGCCGGAAGTCACACCTTCTACCTTGATGACGTCGGCGCCCCAGTCCGACAGCGCGGCACCGGCTGACGGTACATACGTCCACGATGCCAGCTCCACAACCCGAATACCGCTGAGCACCATCGACATTGCACACCCTCCCCGTATTAGCCGTTTTCGATCGTCGACTTCGCCGTGCCGGTGCGGCGCACAACCTCCATCGGCACCACTGGTTCGCGGGCCCACGGCCCTCGGGTGACCGCGCTCAACCTGATCTCCGGCAGGTCGACGGACGGGTCGACGGTGTCCAGCCACGCCACCGCCTCGGCCACATCTGCGGCACGGATCGCATACATCTCAAACGGCACGTCTTGCAGCATGTCGGTCTCGACCGGTCCCGGTGTGACGATATGAACACTGATTCCGTCGCGGTCGACTTCGAGCGCCAATGCACGTGCGAATGCGTTCATTCCGGCCTTCGAGGCAGAGTACGCAGTCCTGGCCCGCATCGGTTCGTGGGCGGCCGACGACGAGATGAACACGAAGCGCGAGCCGGCTTTCATTCGCGGCAACGCAGCCGAGGTGATGACGAAACATGAGTCGAGATTGGCCGACATGATGGCCCGCCATTGCGCGAAAGTCTGCTTGCGAGCATATGTTCCGCCGAGCACACCGGCCGCATGCACCACCAGGTCGATGGTGCCGGCCGCAGACACTGCCGGTTCGAACGCCTCGGGACTGGTAGCGTCGGCGACCACGTATCGCGCGCCCATCTCCTCGGCCGCCGCACGCAGCGGCTCCTCGCGCCGTGCTGTGAGCACAACGTCATAGCCGAGCTCGACGAGTCTTCGACCGCAGGCCATTCCGATGCCACCGCTGCCACCGGTGATCAACGCCGTTCGCACGAGGAGGCTTTCAGCGGCGGCGTCGTGCCAACGCTTGCGGCGACAGCGCCACAATCCGCTGCTCGGGATCGCCTGCCATGAAATATGTCTGAGTGTCCGCCAGATGCCGTGTTGCCAGCCGACGTGCACGTTCGCCATCGCCGGCCTCGATCGCATCGGTCAACTTGTTGTGGGTAGTCAACGCGATACGGCGCTTGCTCATCGACGGATACTCGCCCCGGGCCGCGGTTTCGTTCGCCCACTGTTGCAAGTGACTCATCCACAGTGTTTCCAGGCTGCCGACCACCGCGATCATCGTGTGGTTGCCGCAACCGCGCACCACCTCGTCGTGGAACTGGTTGCCGATCTCGGTGAAACGTGCGCCGTCTTGGACGTGCTCAGCCATCGACTCGTTGATCTCTCTGAGCTTTTGGACCAGCTCCTCGCCCCGATCGGGGCGGCGAGCCGCCAGAGCCGCGCACATCGGTTCGAGTTCCTGAAGCGCGGTGCCCAGATCAGCGAGCGGAACATAGTCGCTTTGCAGCAGCAGCCCGAGCATGTACGCCGCGCTTGCCTTCGCGGGCGCGTGCACTACAGCGCCGCCGCGGTTGCCGCGACGGACCGACACCAGGCCCTCGGTCTCAAGGATCCGCAACGCCTCCCGCAGGGACACCAGGCTGACGTTGAATTGCTCGACGAGCACCTCCTGGCGGGGCAGCAGGTCGCCGTCGGCCAGCTCGCCGTCGATGATCTGCCGGCGCAGTTCATCGGCGATGATTTCAGCGGTTCTGCGCGCCGACAGCCGGCGCCGGACTTCTAAACCAATTCCGTGCGTTGTCATCTCGTCTCCCAGCAAGGGCGGACAAGCGCGCGGTGCTGCCGCCGCGGCACTCTTGATGTCGTAGAAATACTAACAGCGCATCGGCTATCCATCAAAACTAACTAAGATAGACGATAAAGGAGGTTCGAGTGGGCGCAGCGGCACCGACCCCGGTCGGCGACCTACGCGTCGTCGAGATCAGCGACCGCATCGCCGGGGACTACTGCGGCAAGCTGCTCGTCGACGCGGGTGCCGACGTCGTCAAGGTCGAGCCGGTCAGCGGGTGCCCACTGCGTGGTTTCACCGCGACCGGTGCCGCGCTGGAACCCGATGGGAATTCACCGCTCTTCGCCTACCTCAACGCTGGCAAGCGCAGTGTCACAACAGTTTCCGAAGGCTTGCTCACCGGTGCCGACGTTGTCGTCGTCACCGGGACGCGCTCGTCGGCGATCCGTTGCGGCATTGATCCGCAGCGGCTGCTCGGCGTCGCACCGGGCTGTATCGTCGTCACGATCTCTGACTTCGGCTGGACCGGGCCATGGGCGGAACGCGCCGCAACCGAGTTCACGCTGCAGGCATGGTCCGGCTTGACGGGATTCCGTGGTGAGCCGCACGGCCCGCCGATCGCGGTCGGTGGCGACCTGGGTGAGTACATGGGCGGCGCATTCGCCGCGTTCGGCGTGCTGGCAGTTCGCCGCCGCGTGCGCCGAGGAGGCGGCGGTGAACACCTCGACTTGTCCATGCTGGAAGCGATCACCCTGATGCAAAGCTCCGAGTGGCTGCACAGCCAACTGCTGATGGTGGGGCCGATCAAGCGTAGTACGGAAGTCCCGTCGATCGAAGAAGCCAAGGACGGCTACGTCGGCATGACCATGATCACCGGTCAGCAGTGGCTCGATTTCGCGGCGATGGTCCAGTGCCCGGAATTCGCCGAAATCCCCGAGCTCCGTTTCCAGTTGGGCCGCTGGGATTATCGGGACTGGATACGGGAGCGGATCGGTCCATGGCTGCGCGAGCGCACCGTCGCCGAGATCGTCGAGCTCGGCCAGTTGTTTCGTCTTCCGATCGCCGCGCTCGGGAACGGATCGACGATCCCCGACATGGACCACTTGCGCGAGCGCGAGGTGTTCGTGCGAAACCCGTCCGGGTTCCACCAGCCGCGGGCGCCGTGGCTGATGTCGGTCGCACACTCGGCCCCAATCCGCAAATCTCCCGTCGTCGGTGAATCGGACGGTCAGACCCTCTGGCAGCCAAGGGAATCCGCTACTACCGGATCGCCTCGGCTGCCGCTTGACGGAGTCCGTGTCATCGACTTGACCGCGTTCTGGGCCGGGCCTGCGGCCACGCACTCGCTGGCCGCGTTCGGCGCTGAGGTCGTGAAGGTGGAGTCGATCCAGCGTCCAGACGGTATCCGGTACTCCGGCGGGATGCGCACCGACGTCGACGATTGGTGGGAGTACGGCTGGGTTTTTCACGCCATGAACACCAACAAGCAGTCGGTGACGTTGGATCTGCGGTCGGAGGACGGCATCCTGCTCTTCAAGATGCTGGTCGGTCAAGCTCACGCGGTCATCGAGAATTTCTCGCCCCGCGTGATGGACCAATTCGGGCTGGGCGCTGACACGCTACTGGACGTGAACCCACGCCTCGTGCTCGTCCGGATGCCTGCGTTCGGGCTCGACGGTCCGTGGCGCGACCGGGTCGGCTTCGCTCCGACGATGGAGCAGATCGCGGGCCTGGCGTGGGTGACCGGCATGCCCGCCGCGCGCCCGATTCCGCCGCGCGGCGCATGCGATCCGTTGGCCGGGGTACACGCCGCGTTCGCGCTGCTGGCTGCGCTCGAATTCGTCGAGTCCACTGGCAGCGGACAGCTCGTCGAGCTGCCGATGATCGAAACCGTCCTCAACGTAACCGCCGCGCAGACAATCGAATTCGAAGTATTCGGGCGCATCATGGAGCGGCGGGGCAACCGCGGCCACCCGAATGTGACACAGAACATCTACCGATGTGCCGGCGACGACGACTGGGTCGCATTGACCGTTCGCACCGACGAGGAGTGGCAGTCGCTGGCGGCGGTGATGGGTGAGCCGTCGTGGGCCGATGGCATCTCGACGGCTGAGCAACGACGCGACGGCGCAGAGGACATCGATCGCCACGTGCAGGAATGGCTCGCCGCCCAGACGCTCGAGGTGGTCGACCGACTCGCCGACGCCGGTGTGCCGGCAGCGGCGGTAGGCTCGCCGTCTTTGGTCACCGAGAACCCGCAGCTTCGACACCGGGGGTTCCTCGAGAGGCTCGACCATCCGCGCACCGGACCCGGTTGGTATCCCTGCCCGCCGTTCGCCCGGCTCGCCGGTACGTCCAGGTGGCTGTTGCGCCCCCCACCGACGCTTGGCGAACACAACACCGAGGTGCTGGGGGCACTGTGCGGGCTGGTCGACAGCGACCTGAAGCGGCTTGCCGAGAATGAAGTGATCGGCACCCGTCCAAAAGGTCTGTAACTCTCACCTTCCTCGGCGAGCTCTCACCCTCCTCGGCGAGCAGACACAGAATCTCGTCAAAATCGCTTTTCGCGTGCGATTCTGTGTCTGCTCGCGAGCGCGTGGTGCCCCAGCTCGCCAGCGGGCGGGGGAAGGCGCAGGCCCGACGACGCGAATCGGTACCCTGGTGAGGCCGCAGGTTTGCCAGGAGGTGTCGCGGTTGTCCACCGAGCGTCGTGTCGACCCGCGACCCGCACTGTCCCGCGCTCGTCTTCTCGACGCCGCCACGTCCTTACTGCGCTCGGGAGGCCCAAGCGCGGTAACCGTCGATGCGGTCACCCGTGCCGCTAACGTTGCGCGCGCCACCCTGTATCGCCATTTCCCGAGCGGTAATGACTTGCTGGCCGCAGCATTTTACTCATTGCTTCCCCCGGCGCCTTTGCCGCCAGAAGAGGGCTCGTTGCGTGATCGTTTGACGGCGTTGGTGCTGGCGTGGGCAGAGTCGATGGCCGAGGCGCCCGTTGCGCTCTCGGCGATCTCGTGGCTGGCGTTGGGTAGCGGCATCGAACAATTGGCAAGCGAACGCGCTCGAGTCGCGAGGGACAGCGTGGAGATTCGCACGCTGCGAGAACGGATCGCCCAGCAGTACTCCGCTCCGTTCGATGCGGTCTTCGACAGCCCGCAGGCCAAGGCGGAGCTAGGGGAGGTCGACCGGGAGCAGGCGATTGTCCTGCTGCTCGGCCCGATTATGCTGGGCAAGCTCAGCAAGCTGACGGAATTCGACTACCGGCAATGCGCTCGCGCGGCGGTGAACGGGTTCATCGCCACCCACAGGAAAAGTGTTCGCGAACTGCCCGCGGGAAGCTAGCTCACCGCGGCGTCAGCGAAATCGGCAACGCGTCGAAGATCGACATGTTGTTGGTCAAGTTGGGGTGGGTAACCTTCGGTCGACCCAGGATGATTTCGCCTGTGCGGCATAGCAGTTCATCAAGGACCGCGCGGATCTCAGCGCGCGCGAGCATCGCGCCCAGGCAGTAATGCGGGCCGCCACCGCCGAACGTAACGTGCGGATTCTCGGTGCGTCCAATGTCGAAGGTGAACGGATCGCCGAAAACATCTTCGTCGCGATTTGCCGAACGCAACATCGATACCACCCGATTGCCAGTGGGGATCGTAACGCCGTCCATCTCGACGTCGACCTTCGCGGTGCGCGTCCAGAAGGTGACCGGAGTCGCCCAGCGCAACACCTCTTCGACCGCACTGCTTCGTATCGCCTGATCGGTGCGATAGCGCTCGATCTCGTCGGGATTCGCAACGAACGCCTGCAGTCCCGCGGCAAGCGCATTCTTCGTTGTGTCGCTGCCGGCAAACGCGAGCACGAAGAAAAATATCTCAAGTTCGTTCGTGGGTATGGACAGCTGCTCGCCGTTCTCGTCGGTCACCACTGCTGAGGTCAGCGTGCTCCAGATGTCCTCGGCCGGGTGACGACGCTTCTCCGCGGTGAGTTCGAGCGCATAGGTGAAGATCTGACCGAACAGCTCGAGAGCCTCTCGCCCGGGTGCGTGTTCATCTGGCGAATTGGTTTTCAAGATGCGATCTAGCGTGTCGAAGATGTGCGGGCGGTGCTCGTCGGGGATCCCGATGATGTCGCCGATGACCGTCATCGGAAGCACATCGGCGACATCGCCGATCCAGTCGCCGCCGCCCGCCGCGAGCAGTCCGTCGATCAGTGCCGCGGCTCGACGGCGGATGCCCTCCTCGAGCTTGCTGATGGCGCGCGGCGTGAAGGCGTGGGACATGACCCGGCGCCGCCTGATCAAGTCCGGCGGATCCATATTGATGATCGTCGGGAACGAGCCCACGACGCCGACGCCCTGGATGAGCGGACCGTCGACCGCAGTGAACGATTCGGTGTCACGGTGGATGCGTTGGGCGTGCCGATGCTTCGTCGTCACCCAGAAGTCCCGCTGCACGGTCTTGGCCACGCCCGGCGTGAGCGCATGGCGGAAGATCGGGTTGGTACGGCGTAGTTCGGCAAACAATTCGTCGGGAAAACCGTTGCGCCACAGTGCGGAATCCGACAGGTCAACCGAAGCGGTCATGGTCATCAGCCGTCCTCGTGTTCGCCTTGGCCTCACCCAACGTACCCCGCGAGGTCACCTTGACTCCATAGTGCCTAAAATAGTAAAAATACGCGGTGACGTGAGTCGCTGAAGGGCTGGGTACTGCGCATATGCCGGCGTACGCTTCCGGACATCAACGCTGCAGCGTCGAACGGAGGACGCAGTGACGAACGACGTCGTGTCGGATTCGACGATCGACCCGTCGGAACGCGAATTCGGGCCCAGTGGAATAGGTCTGTCGCGATACCGATTCCCGACCGGGTGGTTCGTGGTGGGCTTCGCGTCGGAGTTGGCCGCCGGGCAGGTGAAGCGTGCCCACTACTTCGGCGAAGAGCTGGTGATGTTCCGCACCCACTCCGGCACGATCAATGTGCTCGACGCGTACTGCCAGCACCTCGGCGCCAACATGGGTGTTGGCGGGACGGTTGAGGGCGAACACATCGTGTGCCCGTGGCACGGATGGCACTGGAACGGCGACGGCACGAATGCACTGATCCCATACAGCAAGATCGGCTGCAAGAACAACGTGCGCATCCGCGCCTACCCGGCCACGGAGTGGTACGGCTTCATCCTGGTCTGGCACGAGCGGCACGGCCGCGCGCCCTACTGGCAGCCGCCGGTGTTACCCGAACTCGAAACGAACGAGTACTACCCGCTGCACCCGCACACCCGGATGGTCAACCGCGTCAAGGTGCACCCGCAGATGATCATCGAAAACGCCGCCGACCCGTACCACGTGCAGTACGTGCACAAGGCCGACAGCGCCGCGACCACCGCGTCTTTCGAGGTCAGCGGATACCACCTGCACGCGACTGTGAACGCGAATTTCGGTGGCGGACGGGCAAAAACGTGGCTGACACCCAACGGGCCCGTCGACGCAAAGATCATCTACGACAACTATTCGCTCGGTCTCGGGATAGTGCGCTTCCCATCGGATCTCGTCGCGACGGTTCAGGTCACCGGTCAAACGCCAGTGGACGAGGACTACACCGACTACTTCTACACCCAGGCGTCGATCCGCGAGCCCGGCGATTCGGGGGACAAGCCGACCGGCCGCGCGGCGAAATTCCTGGCGCTGCAGCAGGAAGTCATAAAGCAGGACTTCTTCACCTGGGAGAACATGAAGTACCTCGAGAAGCCCAATCTGGCACCGGAGGAGGCACGAGACTACGCGGCGCTGCGCCGGTGGGCACAACGGTTCTATCCCGGCACTGAGCCGTCGCCGAACGATTTCGGGTACACCGTCGACGGTGTGCCTGATCCGGCCGCGGCCGGCGCGTAGTGCCGGAGGCGTCAGCGTTCGGCGTCGAACGATTCTCGGTGCCTGCGGTTCTGGATCTGCGCGCTGGACAGTTCCCCGACCGAGTGATGATGTCAATCGGCGGCGAGGCGGTGACGTTCGCGCAGATGCGCGACCGGTCCTGCGCAGCGGCCAATGTGCTGGTTGACCACGGTATGCGTCGGGGCGATACCGTCGCGCTGTTCACCGGCACCTGTGCGGAGTGGGTGTACTTCTGGCTCGGGGCTGCGAGGATTGGGGTGGTCACCGCGGCTGTGAACGCCGCCAACAAGGGCGATTTCCTGCTGCACGCGCTGCGCCTCGTGCGGACGAAGATGGTGATCACCGATGCCGAGCGTCGCTCCCGGGTGGCCGAGGTTGGCAAACGCATCGATACGCTCGAACATGTTCTCGTTAAAGGTGATTCGCTCTCTGATACGTTGAGGCGGTCAACTAACCGGGCGACGGAGTTGGCCTCCGCCGAGCCGGACGACATCGCTGCGCTGTTCTTCACGTCCGGCACCACAGGGCCGTCGAAAGCCGTTGCCACCACTTGGCACTACCTGTTCAGCGTGGCCGCCGCCGCTACGTCAGCGTGGCACCTAGGGGCAGGTGAGGTGCTGTGGACCGCGATGCCGCTGTTCCATCTCAGCGCCGCCCCCATCGTGCTGGCACCTTTACTGGTTGGCGGGACAAGCGTGCTGGCCGCCGGATTTCACGCCGCACAGGTGTGGGACGATGTACGCGCCTGTGGTGCAGCAGGTTTCGTCGCCGCCGGTGCGATGGTGTCGATGCTGTGGAATCTGCCGCGCGATGCGCGCGACGCCGAGCTACCGTTGCGCTTCATCTCGGCGGCGCCTATCGCGGCGGATCTCTACCGCGACATCGAACAGCGCTACCACTGCCGTATCGTGACGATTTACGGGCTTACCGAAGCCTTTCCGATCGCGGTCAAGGCCGTCTCCGATGAGGGTGTGCCCGGGACCTCCGGCCGGATCAACCCGTCGTTCGATGTGCGTGTCCTCGACCAGCACGGGCAACCTTTACCGCCCGGGCGCGTCGGCGAGATCGCCTGCCGGCCAAGGTCTCCCCACGTCATGAGCGCGGGGTACGTCTCGGCAACGGCCGATCCGGGCATCGGAGTCAAGGCGCACCCGGACTGGTTCCGTACCGGTGATCTCGGCAGCGTAGACGATGACGGGCAATTCACCTACGTCGACCGCGTCAAGGACTCACTGCGTCGACGGGGCGAGAACGTGTCGTCTGTCGAGATCGAGACCACGGTGATGGGCCACACTGCCGTGCTGGAGGCCGCCGCGATCGCCATCCCGAGCGAGCTGGGAGAGAACGACATCCTGGTCGTCTTCACGGTCAAGCCCGGCGCGAAGATCGACCCTGCCGAGCTGCTCGATTATTGCGCCGCCCGAATGCCATACTTCTGCGTGCCGCGGTATGTGGAGGTGCTGGAAGAGATCCCGAAGAACGTGATCGGCCGCGTCCGCAAGGACGTGCTCAGGCGCAGAGGTCTCGGTGCCGACGCGTGGGACCGAGAAGCACACGGCTACATGCTGATTCGTTGAGTGCAAGGAGAACAGGTGACACTGAGCTATCAACAACAGTTTGTGCTCGACGGGTTGGCCGGTCGCGCGGCGATCCTCAACCTGAGCGCGCGACACAACCGGCTGTACTCCGCGGGAGACGTCGCCGGCTGGATCGCCACCTTCCGGCACGCGGGAGCGACCTACGTCCGTGCCGGCGAAACGTTCACCGACATGCGCGCGGCCTTCGACGGCGGCGCAGGCCAACGACTGGTCACCGTCGATCATGAGATCTCGGTTGACGGGGTCGACGCGACCCAGCGCTGTGTCGCGCTGTTGTTCGGGACCGAACTGCGCATCGGAACCTATGCCGACCGCCTGATCTACGAGCGGGGCGGCTGGTACTTTACGTCGCGAGAACTAAAGTGGGATCCGGTATCAACGGACGCGCTGCCGGTGTGACCCCAAAAATAAGCTACGAGTTCATATTCGGCAGCTACGAGGATGCGCTGCAGATGGTGGGCGTACGTACCGAACCCCGATTCGCAGGCACCGTGGTCAGCGCCGCAAGGATCCAGCACTTCGCAGCGATGGTGCGCGACGGCAATCCGTCCTACTGGGATGACGACTTCGCAGCGCGGGCCTGGGGTGGTCTGGTGGCGCCGCCGGCGTTGCTCATGGGTCTGGTGATCCCGCCGCCCTGGCTGCCGACAGGTGCACCGCGCGTGGCGTCGGTCGCTATCCGGGTTCCGTTGCCGGGCAATGCGTTCGTCAACGCGGCCAATGACGCCGAGTTCCCGACGGCGATCCTGGCCGGCGACCGCCTCAGCGTCGTGGAGGAAGTAATGTCCGTGTCACCGGAGAAGAAGACCCGCCTGGGCGTCGGCCATTTCGTCGAGACCTGCGAGACCTATCGCCGTGACGATGGGACCGTGGTGGCCATCAACCGAAACACGTTGTTCCGTTTCACTCCGACGGCACAACCATGACGTGGGACGAGATCAGCGCGTTAGCCGATCTTCCCGAGGTGGTGGACGAGATCAGCTATCAGCGGGTGGTGATGAACTCTGGTGCCACCTGGGACTACTTCCCCGGCCATTACGATCTCGACTACGCCCGGAGCCAGGGCCACCCAACGATTTTCGTCAATACGATGCACATCGCCGGTTTCATCGACCGCATCGCGACCGATTGGGCCGGTCCATACAGCCGGGTGGTGCGGCGCAAAATGCGGATTTTTGGCTCGATTTACGCCGGTGACTCGATGATCGGTCGCGGCCGCGTCGTCGACAAGCGGTCCGAGAGTCTCAACGGCACCACCAGATACCTGGTGGACCTGGAGATAGTCGTTTTTAACCAGCACGACGAACTGCGCTGCCCCGCCGAGGTGACGTTGGAGCTGTCACGTTAGCCCGGATGGTCAAGCGGTGGTAGCTTGCCCGCACTGACGGTCGACTGCAATTCCACGTACTCCGAGAGCCCCTCGGCCCCGAACTCCCGGCCGATGCCAGATTGCTTGAATCCCCCGAACGGACACGTAGTGTCGAGCGTGTACATGTTGATGCCGTAGGTGCCGGCGCGAACCTGCCCGGCGATCTCCAATCCGTGGGCCACATCTGCGGTCCACACCGATCCGGCGAGGCCGTAGTCGCTGTCGTTGGCGATCTGCACGGCGTCGCGCTCGTCGGAGTAGCGAAGCACGGTCAGCACCGGACCGAAGATCTCCTCCCGGGCGATCCGCATCTGGTTCGTCGCGTCGGTGAACAGCGTCGGCTGCACATACCAACCGCGGTCATGCGGTTTGTCGGCGCCGCCGACGACGATCCGCGCTCCTTCGTCGACCCCGGCCTGTATGTAGCGCCGCACGCGTTGCTGCTGGCGTTGTGCGACAAGGGGACCGATGTCGGTCGCCTCGTCGGCGGGATCACCGACCCGCAACCCCGTCACCATTTCCGCGAGAGCGTCGACGACCTCGTTGTGGCGCCTCTCGCTGACCAAAATTCGGGTCTGCGCCACGCAGGCCTGCCCGTTGTTCATCAGGCTGGCCATCTTCAGGCTCTTGACCGTGTGGTTGATGTCCGCGTCGTCGAGGATGATCGCCGCCGACTTGCCGCCCAGCTCGAGGCTCACCCGCTTGAGCTGTTCGCCGCAGAGCGCCGCGATCCGACGGCCGGTCGCCGACGACCCCGTAAACGAGATCTTGTCGATGCCGGGATGGGTCACCAGAGTTTCACCGGTCTCCGGTCCGCCGGGAATGATAGACACCACGCCTTCGGGTAGATCGAGCTCCTCCAGCATCTCAGCCAACCACATTGCGTCCAAAGGTGTTTCGGGTGCAGGCTTGACGACCACCGCGCAGCCCGCGATCAAAGCCGGGATCATCTTCGGCATGATCAAGAACTGCGGCACATTCCACGGCACGATTGCGCCCACAACGCCTACCGGAGCGCGGCGTAGATGGACCTCGCCGAACAAGCCGGGACGCCGCTCGGCCCACGGGAACTCGCGGGCGGTCGCCAGGTTCAGATGAATCTGCGCGACCGCTCCGGCGGCTTGTCCCAGCCTGCTGAAGCTGCGCGGTGAGCCCATCTCGGCGGTGATCAGGTCGGCCATCTCGTCAAGGTTTCCCGAGTAGATCTCGGCGAGCTTCTCGATCTTCTCCATCCGCTGGACAGGCGTCAGCCGCGGCCACGGGCCGTCATCGAAGGCTTTCCGTGCCGCGGCGACAGCCTTGTCGACGTCCGCCGGCGTCGCCTCCGGTGTCTCGCCGATCGCCTGCTCGGTGTGCGGCGAGATCACCGAGAGCCGCCGCTCGGTCGACGGGGCCTGCCATCGGCCGCCGACGAAAAGGTGATCGTATGCAAGTGATCTCACGTAAACACTGCCCATCGGCCTCAGCTAAAGTGGCTATTACTACTAACTTAGCAAAAAAGGCGGAACCGGTGAATTCACCCGAAGCAGACGATTGGCGGCGGTATCCGTTTCAGCTGGTTCCCGATGACCCGCAATTATGTTTTCCTGCCGCCGAGGGAAACCATCCCGACCACGAGTCGGACACGTGGTTTCTGGCCGGTGAACTGACGGGTGACGGCACCGGCCGAAAGTTCGCTTTCCTGACGATCTTCAACAAGAACCGGCTCGCACAAAGCATCATCGCCGACTTCTACACGCTCGCGCTGTTCGACATCGACAATGGCGCATACGGGACGTGCACCGATTACAACGTGCCGCCGCAAAGTATGCGCCCCGATGCGTGCCCCAAGTTGTCGAGCGCGGTCGGGCATCTCGACATCGCATATGAATGCGACGCCGGCACTGCGGTGTGGCAAACCTGTCGCGACGAGCTGGACAAGTTGATGCCCTACACGTACGACGTCCGGCTCGTCGGCATCGACCAGTCCGGCGCCGCGATGGAACTGCGCCTCCACGTGACGCCTACTCGGGCACCCGTGCCGCTCGGCGCCTCGACGTACAACGGGAAGATCACATGCTTCGGCCAGGACGACACCTACTCCTACTTCCAGACCGGTCTGTCGCTGGCCGGGTCGTTGCGGTGGGGCGCGGTCGAGGAGACGGTGACCGGAGGCGCGGGCCACGTCGATCGGCAGTGGTTTCCACGATATGCCGGGGCGGGCGGAAAGGGCGGTGATCCGCGATCCCGCTCGCACGAGTGGCGAACGATCAACCTCGACAACGGTGTCGACCTGAGCATCTGGCGCCAGTTCGATCGGACGGATCACAATGCGCTACAACCCTTCTCGGGTGCCACCACGAGCTCTGCCGATGCTCCGCCCGAATGCGCCGAGGACATTGAGGTCACCGTCAGCAGCTACGTGCGGTGGCCGGAATCGATACACACACTGGTACCGCCGCCGTCCGCGGCGAGATACCTGCCCGACCGGCACCGGATAACCTCACGCCAGCTCGAACTCGACCTGACCGGAGAGCCGCTGGTGGACGCGCCCGCGCACGCATTGCCGATCGACTACATGGAGGGCCCGTATCGGTACCGCGGAACGCTGCGCGGCACGCCGGTAAGCGGATTCGCGTTCAACGAGCGATCGCTTGCAATGTACCGGGATTGGGAGTTGGTCGACGTTCTGGCGACCGTGGATGCATCGATGGCCGCCAATGTACGGCAGTTGATCGACACCGGCCGCCGAGACGACGCGGTCGCCTATCTGCATACGGAGGATGCTTCTAGTCTGGCCACAGCACAGATCCTCGACGACCTGATGACCGCTCTCCGTGGCTGATCATCACATCAGCTAGGTACCAAAAAGGAAGGGCAATAAGTGATTTGGCGGGCAAAAAGGAACTGGTCCGAACGCGTCGAACACCGTGCAGTTGCTTCTCGCTATGGTCGCGAACGTGGTTTTGTGCACAGTCGCGAAGTGGTAGTTCTCAGCGAAGGTGTAGATCGCGAGTTTCCAGTTGATCGGGGTACGCCTTGACCGATCCGTCGCCGACGCGGTCAGTAGAAAAGAACGGCCTATCACCGTTTTGGTGCAGTAGGTGTGTGGCTCCGGCAGCTCGGACGCGAAGCCGACCAAGTCAAGTCGATCAGCTGGTCACGGTCCATGGCTACGGCAGCCTATAACGGGAGCGTTCGTTGGCGAATCCCCTTACTACGTGAGCGCGGACGAACTCCGCGACAACGTCGTCGTCATCGATGTCCATCGTCGACGACGGGGTGCTGAACAACGAGAACAACATCCGGGCGAACCATTCCCCGGCGGCGGGCACGTCGAGGTCCTTGCGCACCTCGCCGGTGAGTTTCGCCGCCGCAATGTACGGTGCCAGGAATTCGGAGCACTCACGCAGCAGTACCGCGGCGTTCTTCGTCAGTAGCAAGCTGATTTGGTCGGCGTCGAAGTATGTTTTCGGCTCGACTATTCGGCGTGCCCTCGTCACGAACACTGCTGCCAGAGTCAGCTTTTCCTCGAGCGAGTCGCCGCGATTCATCGACTTGGACATCTGAAGGTAGAACCGCTGTGACGAATGTTCGGCGCAGGCCTCGACGATGTCGGCCTTGTCGCGGAAATACTCATAGACAGTGCTGCGCGACACCCGGGCAGCACGCGCGATTTCGGCGACGGTCGTCTTGTCCAACCCACGGCTACGAAAGCAGGCGAAGGCCGACTCAATGATGAGATGGCGGGTGTCCATCGCGGTGGTTTGGCTCATCATGGCACGTTCGCTCAGTCGGCCGGCGCGGGGATCAGTGCGCGCGTCGGCACTCCCGTTCCGGACGTGACGAGCACGTGCTCGACATCTTCGACTTGGTTGCAGGAGGTCCCGCGCACTTGCCGGACGCCTTCGGTGATGCCGTTCATCCCCTGGATGTACACCTCGCCGAGCAGCCCGCCCTTCGTGTTGATCAGCAGCGTCCCGCCGAGTGACACGTTGTCGATCGTGGCGAAGTGGTCGTACCTGAACGCGGTCTGGACATCGGTGGGCTTGGCTCCGGAGTCGCGCCAGAGTTTTTCGGCGTTTGTGGACATGTAGCGCTGCGCATGCAGCGCCACCCACGCCGCCGGTGTCAACAACCTCATGCGTCGTCTCTTTCGAGCAGACTCAGTGTCGCGGTGCCCGACGCGTGCACACCGAGGCTGTTCGTCGCCTTGAAGGTGATCTCGACGAACCCCTCGCCGCCCTCACCCTCCGACTTGCCGGTGACGCTGCCGGTGAACAAGAGCGGGTCGTTGGGAAAGGAAGGCACCCCCAACCGGATTGACAACTTCATCACCATCGCTTCCGGGCCGGCCCAGTCGGTGAGAAATCGTACGGACAGCCCGTTTGTGGTGAGGATGTTCATGAACAGGTCCGGGGAGCCCTGCTTGTTGGCGAAGTCGCGGTCGTGGTGCACCGGCATGAAGTCACGGGATGCGATCGCGCCGGCGACGATGACCGTTGTGGTGACCGGGATCTCGAGTTTGGTGACCTGGTCGCCGACGTTGATATTGCGCCACGCCAAGGTGGTGGTGCGCAGGTCAGTGGCGGCCATCGCTCTCCTTCGGGTATGCGGCGCCCAGATGGGGCAGCTGCTGGCTGGCCGGCCCGAGGCTGAGCTCGTTGTGCTTGGCCCACAAGAAGTAGCGGAACAGCGGATACGTGGTGTCGATGCCGATTCCGCCGTGAACCTGCTGAGCGGTGGCCGCAACTCGCGCGCCCGCCTCGGCCGCCCAGAATTTCGCGATCGCGGCTGCTCGGTGCGCAGGCTGGTCCTGGGCGAGCAGCCAGGCGGCCTGCCACATGGTCCACCGGATCGCCTCGACGTCGATGAACGCGTCGGCCATGCGCTGCTGCACAGCTTGGAAGCTGCCGATCGGGCGCCCGAACTGCTCACGGTCGGTGGTGTACGTGGCGGCGATGCGCAGCGCACGTTCCGTGACACCAAGCTGGATTGCGCACAGTCCGACCAACGCACGGGCGTAGAGCGACCGGGTCATCTCGATACCCGGCCCGGCCAGCTGATCCTCGGGGGAAACGACTGCGCCGTCGAGGAATACATCGGCGTGCGGCTCGCCGTTGGTGGTGATTGCGGGTCGCACCTCGACACCGGCTGCAGTCATGTCGAGCACGAACAGCCCGACCTCGCCGTCGTCGGCACGGGCGGGGACCAGCATCGCGCGCGCCAGTTGAGCCGCCGGCACCAGCTCCTTGGTTCCGTCCAACCGCCAGCGGGTGCCGTCGCGGCGCGCGGTGGTCGAGGGCGCGGTGGGATCAGTCCGGCCGGGTTCGGTCAATCCCGCGGTAAGTATCCGGGCGCCCGTCACGACATCGGGCAGGTGTCGCCGCTGTTGGCTGATGTCGCCATATCGGCCGATGGGGTCGGCGCCCAGGACCAGGGTGGCGTAGACCGGTACCGGTGCGACGCTCCAACCCACTTCGGTGAGCAGCAAGGCTAACTCGAGGAAACCGTGGCCGCTGCCACCTACCTGTTCGGGCAACGCGATTCCGAGGAGGTCGGCAGAACCGAGTTCTGTCCACAACGCGGGGTCGTGGCGCACGTCGCCCGCCTCGAGTTCGGTAAAGCGCGCGGGAGTGGCGCGATGCTCGAAGATCTGACGCGCGACCTTCGCGATCGTCTGTTGTTCTTCGGTGAAGGTGAAGTCCATGTCGTCTTCGTAGCGACTCGGTGATCAGTAGGCAGGCCGGAACTGGTGCAGCACAACATCGTTATCAAATGTTCGATAGAAGACGTCCACGGGCACGCCGCCCTCGACGTTGTCGGGTGCGATGTCGCAGAGATTCGACACCAGCCGCACCCCTTCGTCGATTTCCGAGCAGCGCTGGATCATCAACAACCTGTGGTCGCACAGCCCGGTCCAGAAGAACTCGGTGTCGGGACTATTCGTCGGTGCCAGGCGAGTGCTCATCGCGTCGCCGCCTTGAATCGCAGCACTCGGAACCGTTGCCGGCCAAGCACCTCGCCGTTCTGGTCGGTATAGGTGGTCACCCAGGTGACGAAGTGCCCGATGCCCATCGCCGTCTTCTTCTCCTCTGACACGCTTTCGATCACTGCCGTCGATGTGATCTCGTCGCCGAGCCGCGGATAGCGCTCGATCTCGAACTCGGAATTGGTTGCGATGATGCCGGTGAACCCGGCCTCCTCAAAGAAGGCCATCGGGTTCTTCTTGATCTCGATCGGGACGCCGCCGCGTTCGGCGATCCCCTCGAGCTTCGGTGACGGCATCGTCCAGGTCTGCAGCATCACGGGCGGAGAAACGATACCGCCGAAACGGGACTTCGCGGCGAATTCAGGATCGAGGTAGACGGGGTTCATGTCGCCCATCGCATATGCCCAATGGCGGATCATCGGCTGGTTCACCGGATCCGGTGCGACGGAGGGCTTTCCCGAACCGGCGGGCGTGCCGACGAGATCATCGAGCTTCTTGCGAAATTCGGTTCTGTCGTGCTCGGTCACGTGGCATCCTCATCCTGTGCGGCCCGCAGATCTCGACGTGCGCGGGGCATCCCGAGCCCGGCCATTGCGATGATGTCGCGCTGAAGTTCGTTGGCGCCACCGCCGAAGGTGTTGATGAACGCGGTCCGATACGCCGATTCCAGAGCGCCGCGCAGGGGTGCGTCGTGGCCGCTGCGTGTCCCAGTGCGGTCGAGCCTCGATCAGTTCCCGCGCCACCTGCTGGGTGAGCTCTGTACCGAAGACCTTCACGGCGGACGCCTCACCCATTCCGAGAACACCTTTGGTCATCGCGGCGTTCACCCGCAGGTTCATGATCTTGTAGGCGGCGACTTGCGCCTCGACCCGGGCGAGCGCCAGCTGTACCCAGGGCTGGTCGATGACGCGGCCGCTATCCAGTTCGGTCGTCTTCGCCCACTGCAGTGTCTTTTCGAATAGCGGCTCGATCGCGCCGAGGTTTCCGAGCGCGGCGCGTTCGAAGTTCAGCTGCGTGGTGATCAGCTTCCAACCCTCGTTTTCGCTTGCCACCATCGCGCTCGCCGGCACCCGGACGTCGTCGTAGAACGTATAGAAGGTGCGCACGCCGGCCATGGTGTCCAGCGGCCGCCACGAGAACCCGGGCGATGACGTCGGCACGATGAAGATCGAGATACCGTCGTGCTTTTTGGCGGTGGGATCGGTGCGCGCGGCGAGCCAAATGTAGTCGGCGTAGGCGGCACCGCTGGTGAACATCTTCTGCCCGTTGATCGCATACTCGTCGCCGTGCCGTACGGCCGTAGTGCGGAGCGACGCGAGGTCGCTGCCGGCCGACGGCTCCGAGTAACCGATCGCGAATTCGACTGTGCCGTCAAGGATCGCCGGCAGGAACGTCGACTTCTGTTTCTCGGTGCCGTACACCATGAGCGTCGGTCCGACGGTGTTGAGCATCACGAGCGGAATCGGCGCGTTCACCCGCCGCGCCTCATCGACGAAGATGAACTGCTCGAATACCGAGAACCCACATCCGCCATACTCTTTGGGCCAGCCGACCCCGAGCAGGTTCGCGGCCCCGAGCGCACGCAGGCATTCCTTCACCTCGGGGCCGCCCTCCATCCGGTCGCTGACCGCCGCGATTCGCTCCGGTGTCATCACCGCCTCCAGTGAGGTCCGGATCGCACGGAATCGAGGTCGGTGCCGCCCATGGGCCCGAGGCCATGGAAAGCTTTGAGCGCGTTACGACCCCGCGTGAGCTGACCGTCGCATCCGGCGTTATTCCCGCCGGCACCTGCGGCGCGATACGGACCGAAACAATGGGCATGGTGGGCGGCGAGCCGGTGATCACGATCGAGCACGTCAACCGGATGGCCGCCGACCTCGCGCCGGAGTGGCCAACAGCGCCCAACGGCACCTACCGCATCCTCATCGACGGCGAGCCGAACGTGACATGTGACTTGAGGCTAGGCACGGCCGATACCGCTTCGTCGGCGTTAGCCGCTCGCCGTCGACAACGGCGTTGGCCAGCGCGGAGAGCACGTCGTAAGCAAGACAATGTAGAGCGGCATGTCTGTCTTGTATCCCCTGTTTCCGACGTGAGGTCGAGCGTGATGTCGCGTTTGTTGAGGTTGGTGCCCTGCCACATGCCGCTGCGTTCATACCAGCGGTCACCCTCATAAGACCATGCCCCCGAGTAGCGATGCCCGTCGGGTCGTTGTATCGATTCGACGTGGAGTCCTACCAGGCCGCCGCCCGCAAGACTCGTACCCGCGAGTTCGCAAGGCTCCTCGACGCGTCGGAACCGCTGACGGGTGTCCATCACACCCGCTCGACACGAAACATCTGGCGACGATTCGACCGCCTAGGGCGTG
The DNA here is from genome assembly GCA_963801365.1 of uncultured Actinomycetota bacterium. Classification (GTDB taxonomy): domain Bacteria; phylum Actinomycetota; class Actinomycetes; order Mycobacteriales; family Mycobacteriaceae; genus Mycobacterium. The sequence goes on from CAWDEZ010000006.1 coordinate 1,129,014, forward strand.
TCTCCCGATTGGGTGGTGCCGACGCGGGCGTGAATGACGGCGCAGGCCAGGAGAACGCCGCCGAGGTAGGTCAGGGCGTATTTGTCGTAGCGGGTCGCGATGCCGCGCCATTGCTTGAGCCGGTTGAAGCCGCGCTCGACGGTGTTGCGTAGCCCGTAGATCGCGGGGTCGAATGCGGGCGGGCGACCGCCAGCCGATCCCTTGACCTTGCGTCGAGCGATCTGGTCACTGCGCTCGGGGATCGTGTGTTTGATTCCTCGGCAACGCAATTCGATGCGCGTGCTGGGATGGGAATACGCCTTGTCGGCGAGCAACCGGAAGTCGCGGCTGGGTTCGCTCTGGTCCCGCCGGGCGGTGGCGTAATCGTCGAGCAACGGCACCAATGCAGGGTTGTCGCCGGCTTGTCCGGCACTGAGCCGGACCGTGACCGGTGCTTGGCGCTGATCGGTCAGGGCGTGGATCTTGGTGGTGAGCCCACCGCGGGAGCGGCCGATCGCGTGATCGTCGGGCTCATCGGCAGCTTTCTTGTAATTCGACAGAGCCCCCTGTGTTCAACGTGTCCGAACGTGCCCCCGCGCAGTGTTGATGGGCGCGCACGCTCGTCGAATCCACCGACAACAGCTTCTCGAGGTCCTCGACCATCGCCTCATCCATCCCGAACGCCGCCGCGACCTGGGCGAACATCGCATCGTAGGTGCCATCCAACGACCAGCGGTGATGGCGTTTCCACACCGTCTGCCACGGCCCGAAATCGGCGGGCAGGTCCCGCCACGGACTCCCCGTACGGAACCGCCACGCGATACCTTCCAGTATCTGGCGATGGTCACCGAATCTGTTGCCCCGCTTGCCCACATCAGAAGGCATCAACGACTCGACCGCCGCCCAAAACTCATCAGAAATCACACCCACGCGCGTCACCAGCCAAATATCACTGGTCAGGACACGAAAATTCGGGAGACACGCCCTAGAACGTGGGCCGCGGGCCTTCATTGCCCTTGGCGATGCGGTGTGCGCGTTCAATCCCATTTACGGGCAGGGTATGTCGTGTGCTTCCGCCGCGGCCGTCATCGCACGTCGCCTATCCGACACGATCGACCCCGCATCCGCGGGCTTTCCGAAGGCGTTCTATGCGGAGCAAGCCGAATTTCTCAAGGGCGCATGGACATTGGCACTCTCCCGCGACGCGGGCTACGAACACGCGTCCGGCAGCGAGGCACTACCGGACGGTTTCCGAAAGATGCTGCTACGCAAGACCACGTGGCCGGCATTCCACTTCATATCGCAGGCCTGCTGGGAGGATGACGCCGTCCAGACGCACTTCGACCGGGTTTACAACCTGCAGGAAACAGTCTTCGATCTGCTCAAAAATCCCCGCGTGCTCGCTGGACTGGCGCGGTATGGCGCGAAATCTATGTTAGGCCTCAGCAAGATCCCGCCGCCGATCGCGCCGGAGCTTCCTCCACCGGACATCGACTATACGGATCTGCGTGAGAAGTTAATGGGCAAAAGCCTGGTGCACCAATGAGGTTCAACAACCCACTTGACGTCGGCTGGCAGTTCCACGCGCTCGATGCCATCATGTTGTTGATCAACATCGTCGCGCTTACGTACTCGATTCGTGAATACCGCAACGGGCGCCCCACTTGCCTGGTGCTGTGGCTGTCTGCCCTTCTGTACGGTCTGATCCTGGAGTTCACCACCGGCATGCCGATCTCGCGCAGTTACGTCCAGGGTGAGTTCACGGCAATGCTGGCCACCGGCAGCATCCCTGGCTTGTACCCGGCCATCAACTTCCTCGGTTTCAAGTTGGTCGAGGCATTCGGCATCCGGTCGATCCTGGCGCGGGCCATGTCGGCGGGGGTGTTCACGATGCTGATCGACGCGCCGTACGTGGTCAACGGCCCGTTGCCCAACGTGCGCTGGTGGGAATGGCTGGACTGGACACTGAACGGCCGCCACATGTTCCAGTACTGGTACGGATGGCCGATGGCCGACGCTATGTGGGAGCTGACATGGCCCCCGCTGCTGATGTGGCTCGTCTGGCAATGGGAACGGCGCGCTGCTGCAACGCAATCCAATGTCACACCCGTGAAGACATTGCTTGCGGTCCCGTTATTGATCGGCGTGGTGGTCAATACCGGGGGCATGGTGCTGAGCTTTCCGATCGGGATCGCGATCGGCTTCGACCTGCCCCACTATCCGTTCGTCCTGGCGGTAGCGATACTGCTGGGTGCCGTTTTTCTCTTCAGCGACAAACGGCCGGTCGGGCTCGATCGGGTCGGCTGGACACTGCTCGGCATTCATGTCGGCGGCTACGGCATCGTCACCGCCGCGAACTTTGCCTATCGGCCGGTGCCTGCAGGCCAGATCGTCATTGTCACACTGGCGTTGGCGGCCGTGGTTGTCTTGTCGAGTTACGCCGGCTACATGGCGCTGCGACGGGAGCGCACGGGCGGAGTCCGGGTGTCCGCGCAACGCGAGCCGGTGTCGTGACCCAGGCAGCGGCGCGGAGATCACGGCGTGGACGCGCCTCGAAGATCGGTCGGCCACCCGGTAGTTCGGGGGAGGAGACGGTTGCACGGTTGGTCGATGCAGCCCAGATCCAGTTTGGCGACCGGGGCTACGCCGGTGCCCGCATGACCGAGATCGCCGACGCGGTCGGCATCGTGCACTCGTCGATCTACCAGTACTTCGCGTCGAAGCAAGAGCTGTACCGAGCGGCTTTCGACGCGGCCCTGGCCGAACTGCTGCCTCAGTATCTGGAGGCCATCGCCAGCGCAGACACCCTCAATGGGCAGATCGCAGCGATCTTCCGAGCCTCGGTACGTGTGCATGAACAGCACCCGGCGATGACCCCGTTTCTCGCATCGATTCCCATCGAGCTGCGCCGCCATCCCGATCTGCTTCCCTCGCTGGCGGCCGAAGGCAGTCAACTGATGACCGCGTTGCAAGACATGTTCGACAGCGCTCGGCGGCGTCGCGAAATCCCTGCCGACAGTGACGATAACGACATGCTCATTGCGTTCATCGGTTCGGCGATGGGCGTCGGCCTGTTAAGCCATGGAATGCCTGGCGGCCGCATGGGCGTTGCGGTAGACATCCTGCTCGCTGCCTTCGGCGGAGAGTTTTTCACCGACTGAACGTGCCAGACCACCGTACACAATCTCAATTATGTATGGTCTAATGGAGAGCTGGAGGTCGGTCCATGGAGACATGTACGGCGGAGTTCGCGCGATTGTCGGCGCCGTTGCAGGGCCTGCGATGTGACGGCAGTGCGTTCATCACCCTCACCAGTCCGTTCTCGTTACAGAACTGGACGCAGCCGATCATCGAACTCGTGATGGTGGCCGGCGCGGTCGCCTGTCTGATCCATGCGCTGCGGTGGTACCGACGACATCGCGACGCATCGAACCTCGTCGTGTGGATTACGGGGGTTGTCGCGCTTCTACTCATAGAACCGTTCTCCTACTTCCCGCAATGGTTCGGCCTGGAGAAGTCATTGGGCGTGACGTTCGTGCACAACCTGTTCTCGGTGCAGTTCTTCTACGACAGGATGCCGCTCTACATCATCGCGATGTACCCGGTGTTCGGCTACGTCTCGTATGTGCTGATGCAGCGCACCGGCATCTTCAAAAACTACAACGCGGTCGTCGGCGCGCTGAGTGTGGCCTTCGTGTTCCATTGTCTGTTCGAGGTCATCGATACGCTGGGCCCGCAATGGAAGTGGTGGGTGTGGAACACCCAGTTGTCCACCTCGATCCCTGCTCTGGGGGTGGTTCCGTATCTCAACATTCAGGCATTCACGATCGTGCTGCCGTTCGGGATGGCGTTGGGCTCCCAGCTGATCTGTAAGGTTCCCCACCGCGGTGGCTGGACGATAGCCCGCGACGTCCTGGCCGTGAGTCTGCTGGTATGGCCGCTGCAATTCGTGGCAGCAATGCCAGCCACGATCGTCAACCTACTGGGCGGCTCACTGAGCGCCGCCCGCTTCGTCTCAGCATGGGTCTACATCGCCCTCGCCGCTGTGTTTGGCGGGTATGCCCTCGTCGGCGCCTACCGCGCCCGGCGGGCCCGACCCCGCGCTCGTGCCCGACGTTGTTCAACGCGGCTATTTTCCGCTGGTCTACACCGTCGTGTACTTGATCTGCGCGGCGATCTTCTGGATCGCGGGGCTGTCTGACCACTTCGCCGCACAGAACGGGATCACTCCGTCAGGAGGCCAGATCGGATCGTTTGCCTACGCAGTGATCACCTTCGTGGTGTCGGTAGTGCTGCTCGCAGGAGCATATGCGGGTACAACTCGGCGACCGGTGGCAACGGCCACAGCCCTCGACACCTCGGGAGTCGCGGCATGACTCCCGTCTATGTCCACAACCCAGCCAACATTCCCTGGATCGCCGCGAATATCGCGTACGAGCACGCCGTCACGCTCTACATTGCGGTCCAGAGTTTCGGAGTGCTGGTGTTGTCTGGCTTCGCGGAATTCCCCGCGTTGGCCCGGCGGGCTGCGATCCCGCGGCCCTCTGACTCGGACATGCCGGTCGGCAGCGTTTCACCGTCGCCTCATTAACGAAGCAACTACGTCACGGAGCCGACCGAATACCACCTCGCAGCAATCTTCGGGTTCTCGTCGTACTTCTTCCACCAGCGGGGGGCGAGCTCCGGGAGCTTCTCGTACTTGGGATCGTGACTCGGCCCCTGCGAACGCACCAGGCCGGCCAGCATTGACAGGATCTCGCGTCTTGGTACCCCGGCATATGTCGTGTCAACGCCGCCTCCGAGTTCGGACGCAGCTCTCCGCAAGTCGCGAAATGCTGGGTACGACAACCCATTCGGAATTAGGCGGCCGAATCCGCCGCCGTCCTCTCGCGTTACGTGCTTCTGGAAGCCGTTCGAGATGATCTTCAGTATCTCGTCGATGTGCTTGACCACACCGGCGATCGTCTTCACTCGGTAGGGGTAGCTGTCGTGTACGGCGTCATAGACGAGCAGGGCGGAGCTGCGGTGCTCGATTTCCTCGACGAAATGCCAGATGAACAGCGACGCGACGCGCTCGTCGCCGGGCTTGAACAGCTTGTCCTCGTGGTCGAGGAAAACCTTGAAATACGGCGTGAACGTGGCCTCGACCACTGCGGTGTAGGCGAGCCGCCAGGCCAGCGGCTTCGTCGCGGTGAGTCGGTCGACCGATGCGATCACCTCGTCCTGGGTTTCTTTCAGGCCCGGCCATCGCCGAATCAGTGCCCGGATATGACTGAGATGTGCGGCCGAGTGCTGGGCCTCCTGGCGCAGAAAGGCCTCCGCTTCGTCGACCGTCTCGGGGTCGCGCATCAGCGGTATGGCTTGGCGCGTCGCGTCGACGATGAACTTCTCGAAGCGCGGAGCGAAGAATGAGATCACGTTGCAATGCATTCCGAAGGCCGGTCGTTCCGGTTGCCAGTTGAACGGAACGTCGTCACCAGCGAAATCGAAGCGGACCCGGCGCACCTTGAGGCGTGTCATCGCTGTACCGCCTTCCTGCCTGCAGGGTGTCAGCCGAACGCATCATCGCCATACATTATTACAAGAATGTATGGCGGCGTCCATGGTTGCTGCACGCGTGCAGATATGATCCGCTCGTGGTAATCAGCAATACGGCCGCGGTGGGTGATACGTGTGCGTAGCCACGGGTGGTCGGGTAACACGCCGGCGTCCGACGAGGAGGCGATCAGCCGGATCTTGGACGCTGCCGACGAGATCATCGCGGAGCGGGGCTCGGCCATGCGGATCGCCGACGTCGCACGGTCTCTCGGTGTGACGCGGCAGACCGTGTACCGGTATTTCCCCGGTACCGAGGCATTGATAGTGGCAACGGCCATGCGGTCGGCGGACGGCTTTCTCGAACACTTGGCGGCGCACCTGCGAGGCGAGACCGATCCGGTCTCCGCAGTGGTGGAGGGTATGGCGTTCGCGGTCGAGACGCTCGGCGAGGACAGCCAGATCGGCCTACTTCTGAGTAAGCGACAGCGTGGCGGCAGCACGATCTCCCTCACATCCGACACGGCGCGGACATTCTCTCGCGCCATGCTGCATCGCTTCGACGTGGACTGGGAGGAGCATGGTTTCGATGAACCTGCTCTCGACGAACTCGCCGAATTCTGCATCCGCGTCCTGCACTCGCTTCTTATCGACCCCGGCCAGCCGCCGCGTGACGGCGTCACCTTGCGACGCTTTCTTGCTCGCTGGGTCGGACCGTCGATCGTCTATCCACATCTCGCGCGGGCGATGGACGCGCTCCTGCCCGGGGCGGCTCGACGAACCAAACGCAAATCAGCGGCTCCTGAGTCGACGAAAGAGCGTGTCACTGAAGCGCCACCCCAAGCTCGCCGGCAAAGACTTTGATCATGTGTTGAACCGCAATCTCATTGCGGCCGATGATCATATGATCATGCTGGCCTCGCCTGACGCCTTCGCCGCACTGCGGGAGCATGGCGAAGTCCTCGTCACGAACGGCTGCGTGTACAGCGTCAAAGATCGCTTCGTAACCCGCGCGCATCGCGTCATTGGTCGCCGGTGTGCGCGCCATCCAGGTATGGCGCACGGTGCAACGAGTAGGGGCGCCCGCGGGCAATATGTCTATGATCTCGACCCCGACGCTGCTGTTGGCCAGGATCAGATTCGGGTAGATCCAATAGATGACTCCCATGTTGTCGCGCACATCCCACGATCCACTCGGGTCGTCGGCGAGGTTGGTGATCCAGTTGAACGGAAACCCGATGCGGTGATGACGGCCGTACTCGTCGTAGATCGCGGTGTTCGGGAGAGTATTCATCCCGATCAAGCTCTTCCCGTGGACGAACGGAAAGTGATAACCCTCGGCGAAAGCCTCGAGCGCTCCCTTCCACGACACATCGGATTCGAACTCCCGATGGTCGTGATAACCGAATGAGGGGTAGTCAAGCTCGGCGAGGTGTGGGGCGAGTTCGCCGAGGTGAGCGTCGACATCGATGCCCGCGTCGGCGGTGAGAACCGCCCAGATGAAACCATAGCACTCTTCGGACGGTAGTTCGACCAGCCCGTAGTCGGCGAAGTTCATGCCCGCGAACCCGGATTTCCCAGGGACATTGAACAATTCGCCCGTGTTCTTGTAGGTCCACGCGTGGTAGGGGCACGTGAAACGGGTCGCGGTACCGGCCCCGCATGCCGGCATGGCGCCACGATGGCGACAGTAGTTCAACAGCACGTGCGACCGGCCGTGCTTATCCCTGGTGATCAGCAGCGAGTCGCCAAGCGCGGACCTCACTACGTAATTATTGGCCTCGGGAAGCTGCGCGCTGGGCACGACTGCCAGCGGGGTTCGACGCAGCACCTGCGACTCCTCGACCTCGGTGAGCTTGGGGTCGTTGTAGTAATGCAACGGAACCTTCAGGGTCTGCGCCGCCATGTCGGTGGTCTTGTCGAGTGCCGCCTTCAGCGCACGGCGGGTGAGTTTCTCGTTGAGCAAAGGCGCTTCGTTGTGCGGCACAGTCACCGCAGTCCCTCCCCTTCGTCTGGCGTGGCGAATCGAGCGTCACGTTAACGTGACAATGTCACCTGGTCTTCCGCTGGAGACAGCCACTTTCGTGGGGTTCGTATTTCGTCGACTAAGCGATAGCCGACGAAGATCGCAAAGAAACCTAGGGTCCACAGCGCGATGTTGGCGGCCGACTGGTTGATGGGATTCAGATACATTTGCACGCCGGTCACCCCCATGAACACGATCGGCGCGGCGTCCGGCCATGCGAGCCGGGCGCGCGCGGCGCGGTTAACGGCCGTCTTGCCCAACAACGGCACCATGACGAAGGAGAAGACCAGCATCGCGACGAACACGTAGATGGCCCATCCTCGCGGGGCGGTTGGATCGCCGAAAAATGCATCTGCCGCAGGATAATTGAGTGAACGTCCGACCCAGTGGTAAAGCCCCCACTCCACGCACAATGAATCGAAGACGAACATGTACCAAGAGTGAACCATGCCGTAAAGCAGGCAGCGCCAGACGATCTGCCACCACTTCAGCGATCGGGGGTCCACGACCATGCGCCCGTCGAGTGCCAGATTCACGATGGCGTATGTCGGCCAGAGGATGGCGGCCATGAGAAGCGGCACCAGAATGGGGACGCTGCCCAGATGCGGCCCCAGCACAGCGGAGTGTCCGTAGCGGAGATCTCCCCAGATGAAGCCGCCGAGGCTGATGTTGATCTGTTCGAACGCCCACTCGATTCCGGCGGCGCACAGGAAGAACGATGCCATCAAACTCAGGCCTAGATGCTTGGACATGTGACCGAGGAGCAGCAGGACCACGGCGACGGTCATGATTGCCTGAGCTGTCGGCGGCAGTCCCGAACCGCCCGGAACGGTGGCAGCCCAGGCGCTGAGCCCCACGAAGACGACACATCCGAGGCCGATCACCTTGTCGAGCATTCGACTGATTCCTCCCGCCAGCTTGTTGTGCGCGGTACCAATAGACCATACAGTTCATCGGAGACGCATGGTCAGATATTCTGAACGGAGACCCGACATGTCCACGACTCGGCCTTCCGCGCTGCAGGGCGTCGATCCTGCGCTTCAGCGGGGCCTGGCGCTGCATCGTGGGCTACGCGTGCATCGGAAAGTGATGGCGCTCTTGGGCACAATCGGTGCAACTCAAGGCGTGACGGTCGCGACGGTCAATCCAGATGTCACCGTCCGCATCCATCGTCCTGCCGCCCTGGTCGACGCCGCCCCGGTGCTGCTATGGATCCACGGCGGCGGTTATGTGATGGGCAGCGCCCGGCAAGAAGACAAAGTTTTGCCGCCGGCTGCGAGCCTTCTTCGCAAGCCAGTGTGAACACTTGCGAGCTGCCTTGGCTACGTAACCCACTCCGGCTGCTGGGCGACATCGACGGCGCCGAAGTCCTTGTGCGCCAGCATGGCCGTGGTGCCACCGTCGACGACGAACTCGGAGCCGGTGGAGTAGCTCGACTCGTCGCTGGCCAGGTAGACGACAAGGTTGGAAACTTCCTTCGGATCGGCGCGGCGACCCAGCGCCGTCTGGAAGATGTCGTCGGGAACCCACTCGGTCATCGGCGTCTTGACCAGCCCGGGGTGAATCGAGTTGACCCGAATTCCACTGGGCCCCAACTCCAGAGCCGTCGACTTCGTCAGCCCGCGCACGGCGAACTTACTGGCGGTGTACCCGTGGCAAGCGATGGTGCCGGCCATGCCCTCGATCGACGAGATGTTGATGATAGAGCCGCGGCCGGCCTCCTTCATGGGCTTGACGACCGCGCGGATGCCCAGAAAAACGCCGGTCACGTTGATGTCGAGGATCCGCTGCCACTCGCTGAGCTCGTAGTCCTCGATCATCCCGACGTTGAGAATGCCGGCATTGTTCACCAGCACGTGCACACCGCCGAACTCGGCGACCGCAGTGTCCACCGCCGACGTCCACTGCTCGGGTTGGGTCACGTCCAGGTGGACGTAACGGGCGGCGTCGCCGAGTTCGGTTGCCACCGCTTTGCCCTCGTCGTCGAGGATGTCGCCGAACACCACCTTGGCGCCCTCGGCCACCATCGTCCGGACGTGCGACGCGCCCATTCCGCGTGCACCTCCGCTGACCAATGCGACCTTGCCGGCCAACCGTTCAGACATCGTATTCCTTTCGTCGCTTTGTCACATTCAGGACCGTAGTTCGTAGTCGTCGGGGTTCGGACGGTTCGTCCACGTCCAGTAGTCGACGATGCGCCAGGCGTATAGCGTGGGCAGATCGCCCGACGAGTTTTTGTAATAACTCACGACCGCTGGGTGCGAGTACACCATAGTTTTCAGCCGTTCCTGGCTGCGCCGGTTGTAGTCGTCGCACACGTCTCTTCGCGGTGTGGCCGAACCAACACCCTCGGCGAGCACCATGTCGAGGCATCCGAGGATGTAGCGCATCTGGCACTCCGAGTTGTAGATAATGCTCGCACCGTTGACCGCGTTGGTGCCCGGTCCGTACATACAGTAGAAGTTCGGGAAGCCGGGGACGGTGACACCCAGATATGCGTACGCCGCATCGCCCCACTCCGTGTTGAGTTCGAGCCCGTCGAGCCCGCGGACGTCGATGGGACCGAGTTGGTGGTTGACGTCGAAGCCGGTGGCCCAGATCAACACGTCGGCGCGGCGGTGTACACCGTCGACGGTGGTGACACCGTCGGCGGTGATCTCGACGATGCTGTCGCGGATCAATTCGACGTCGTCGCGCTGCAGCGTCGTCAGCCAGGTGCCGTTATCCTGCAGTGTGCGCTTGCCCATCGGCGGGTAGTTCGGAGTGACCTTCGCCAGCAACTCCTCGTCGTCGGTGAAGGCGCGCATCCACGCGATGAACAGTTCTCGCACTTGGTGATTGGCTGCACTGACGGACAATCCACCGGCATCCCAGTGGGGGTCGATGACCGTCAGACCGGAGGCGCCATCGGCGATCGGCCACCACTGCACGAACCGCAGCCATCGGGCGTAGTACGGCAGGTGCCGCACCGCCCACCGCTGGCCGTCACCGACCGGCGCGTGGTAGTTGACGTTGGGCGCGATCCACTGCGCGGTCCGCTGGTAGACGTCGACGTGCTCGGTGATCGCCGCGATCGCCGGCACGAGCTGGAACCCGCTGGCACCCGCGCCGATCACCGCGACGCGTTTGCCGGTCAGATCAACTGTGTCGTCCCAGTCCGCGGTGTGAAACGCTGGACCGTCGAAGTTGTTGGCGCCCTTGATGTCCGGAATCACAGAGTTGCTGAATTGTCCGACCGCGCAGATGACGGCGCGGGCGGTGAGCGTGTCGGTACTGCCGTTTGAGCCGCGGACCTGAACCCGCCACGTGGCCGACGGGTCGTTCCAGGTCGCGCCGACGACTTCGGTGTTGAACCGCACCTGCGGAGCGATGTGGTGGCGGTCCATGACCTCGTTGAGGTACTGCAGGATCTCCGGCTGTTCGGAGTAGAAGTGCCTCCAGTGGTCGGCCGGTTCGAACGAGTACGAGTAGTAATAGTTCGGGATGTCGACGCGGCACCCCGGGTAGCGGTTGGCCAGCCAGGTGCCGCCCACGCCAGGTTGTTTCTCGATGATCGTGAACGGGATGCCCGCCTGCTTGAGCTTGATCCCGGCCAGCAGACCCGCCTCGCCGCACCCGATCACGACGACCGGAAAGGCTGCGCGCTGCTTCGTCGTCGACTTCAGCACCGGTCCGTTCTGATCGGCATCGGACAGCCGCAAGTCTGCGGCGATGTAGTCGATGAACTCGTCGGTCACCGTTCCGGCGCTGATGACGTCCAACATCTCGCGCAGTTGGTGTTTGTCGGGGGTGAAGGGCGGGGGACAGCCGCGGTCCCGGTAGTCGCGGACGACGTCGAAAGCACGCTGGCGCACCGTCTCCTTGTCGGACTCGCTCATGCCGCCCTGCACATCCATCGCGATGAGCAGGAACGGCCTCGGCAGCGCGTTGAGCACGTTTATGTCACCTGTCATATGCACCATTGACATCAATAGCGCGGGCACACTGGCCTCGTCGATCGCCGCACGGATCACGTCGTCGGAGTCATCGAACGGCAGGCCGGTCAGGCTGGCGAGCGCGGCGGTGTGTGAATCAGCCACCTTGATTTCGTACACTTGCATCACCATACATGCATCAGTTTATGTATGGTCAGCATTGGGACGACGAGTGAGAACGCTCGAGGTACGTGACGATCGCATTGGTTAAACCGACCCGCGCCAGATCGAGATCGGCGTAGGTGCCCAGTTGGCGTTCGGAGACGATGCCGCGCATGGCTCCGGGGATGAATTCGGCCACTTCACGAATTCGCTCAGGGTCGACGTCCACATCGTCGAATGCCTTCTGGCACGCCGCGATCCAGCTTCGCCCCCACGACTGCAGCTCGGCCGCAGTCAGTGGATACAGCCGTTCGAGTTCGGCGCTGTCACTCGGCAGTGCCCTCCGCAGCGTCTCGATGGCGCGGGAGTCGGCGGCACTCAGCCCGTCAAAGAGGGTGTCGATGATGGTGGCGACCCGTTCACGCAGCGGGGCGTCCCTGCGCAACCGGGATGGCAGTTCGCCTCGTCGCTCGGCAGTGCGGCGCAGCACTGCTGCCCACAGCCCGTCGATGTCGCCGAACTGGTACTTCACCGCCCCCCACGTCGCACCGATCTCCTTGGCTATGCGGTTGGCAGAGGCCGCGCCCATGTCGCCGGACGCCAGCGACCGCAGGGCGGCGTCCAGCATGCTGTCGCGGGTCGCCTGGCCGCGCCGGTTGGTACGCCGTCCGCTTGTCAGGGGCTCGGCCATTCCCCGGATCGTAGCCACAGCCGCTTGATTTTCATAGAGCCTTCTGTGATTCTTTCATTGATGCGCGCAATCTCGTGGATCGTGCGAGAGGACTGCGAGAGGACGATGAGATGGCAAAGCCTCCGCTGTCGATGAAGCCGACGGGATGGTTCCAGGTCGCGTGGTCGCACGAGATCACGGTCGGCGACGTGCATCGGATGAAGTACTTCGACACCGACATGATCGCGTGGCGCTCGTCCTCCGGGCGGTTAACGGTCATGGACGCCTACTGCGCGCACCTCGGCGCGCACCTGGGCTACGGTGGCCACGTCGAGGGTGAGGTGATTCAATGCCCATTCCACGGCTGGCAGTGGAATCACGAGGGCCGTAACGTCTGCATCCCGTACCAGGATCGTCCTAACCGTGGCCGTCGCATCCGGACATATCCGGTCACCGAGCGCAACGAATCGATCTACATCTGGCACGACATCGACGGTAGAGCACCATATTTCGATGTGCCCGACGTGTTCGCGAGCTTCACCGACGGCAGCAGCGCCGCTGATTACTACCCGCAAATGACGTTGTACCGGGGGAGTCTCGAGCTGCATCCGCAGTACGTCCTCGAAAACGGCGTCGACTTCGCGCATTTCAAGTTCGTCCATAACACGCCGATCGTGCCGGTGTTTACCCGCAACGAATTCAATGACCCGGTGTCTTACGTCGACTTCACCATCACCTTCGAGGGCGACGAGGGTCAGTCGATCGACGACGTCAAGAGCGGCGTCGAAGCGATCAACGGCGGACTGGGCGTCGCCGTGACGAAAAGCTGGGGCATGATTGACAATCGGACGATTTCGGCAATCACGCCCGTCGACGACCGCGCCTCCGATGTCCGCTTCATGGTCTACATCGGCCGACCTCCCGGCAACGACTCGGCGAAGGCAGAGGCCAAAGCCCAGACTTTCGGTCAGGGCGTCATCCACCAGTTCTTGGCCGATGTGGACATCTGGTCACATCAGCGCTACTCGGATCCCCCTGCCCTGACGACGGCTGAATACGAAGGGTTCACCGCGCTTCGCAAGTGGGCCACCCAGTTCTACCCTGAGTGCACAGAGAGGCCGAACTGAATGGATGCAACCGCGAGCCGGCCAATCCGGGTATTCCAGGTGGCCGCCGGCAACGTCGGCACCGAGATGATCAAGCGGATCGGAGCGCATCCCGACCTGCAGTTGATCGGCTTACATTGCTACACAATGGAAAAGATCGGCAGGGATGCTGGCGAGCTGGCCGGGCTGGACCCGATCGGGGTACGGGCCACCGGTTCGGTCGACGACATCATCGCGGCCAAGCCCGACGTGTTGACGTTCCATGGGGTCTTCCCCGACGAGGACCTGTACGTGAAAGTCCTTGAGGCCGGCATCGACATCGTGACGACCGCAGACTGGATCACCGGCTGGCACCGCGACAAAAACCATCCCCACCCGTCCGGCAAACCGGTAACGCAGCTTCTGCGCGAGGCCTGCGAGAAGGGCGGCTCGACCTTCTACGGCACCGGAATGAACCCGGGCCTAAACCAAATTCTCGGTGTAGTGTGCTGCGCCGACGTCTCCGAGATCGAGAACATCACCACCATCGAATCAGTGGACGTGTCATGCCACCACTCGAAAGAGACCTGGATCGAGGTCGGCTACGGGCTGCCCGTTGACGACCCGAGTATTCCCGGCAAGCTGGAGAAGTACACCCGGGTCTTCGCGGACAGCGTGCTGATGATGGCCGACTGCTTCGACTTGGAGCTCGACGAGGTTACCTTCAGCTACGACCTCGGCGCCTGCACCAAGGACGTGGATCTCGGCTGGTACCAGCTGCCGAAAGGATCGCTGGGCGGCAACTACATCAAATACCAGGGCATCGTGGACGGCGTTCCGCGGGTGGAGACTCACCTCGAGTGGCAGATGACCCCACACACCCACCCGAATTGGGATATCAAGGGCTGCTACATCACTCAGATCAAGGGCGATCCGTGCATCTACAACAAGCATATGATCTTCCCGAAACCCGGTGTCGACCTGTCCGATCCGGCGTCCTTCGCATCGATCGGAATGACCATCACCGGCATGCCAGCGCTTCACGCGATCCGCGCGGTCGTCGACGCCCGTCCTGGTCTACTCACCAGTGCCGACCTTCCGCTTCGCGCTTTTGCCGGGCGTTTTAGGCGATAACAAGTCGCGGTCAGCGGCCGGACCGTCACCGGGCTCGAATTCGGCTGGACCTTAAGCGCTCGATGCTGCGGCGATCTCGGCGATCGACTTGTCCAGCAGCGCGTTGAACTCCTCGGCGCTTTGTTGCGCCGTCAGTCCCTCGGTCAACGCGCGGGAGAAACTCGCGATCACGCCGTGGTTGTGGGCCAGCCGTTCGCTGGCCACGTCGCGGCTATAGCCGCCGGACAGCGCGAGCACGCGTAGCACCTTGGGATGTTCGACCAACTCTGCGTACAGGTTCTCTTGATCCGGCAGTGTCAGCTTCAGCATCACGGTCTGGTCGCTACCGAGTTTGTCGACGCCGTCGAGCAGGCCGGCTTTGAGTTGCTGTTCGGCTTCGGCCTTTTGGCCGCTTTTGATATCCACCTCAGGTTCGAGGATCGGCACGAGGCCCGTCGCGAGGATCCGACGAGCCACTTCGAACTGCTGCTTGACGACGGCGTCGAGGCCCTTGCCGGGCAGCGCGATGAACGACCGCATCTTGGTGCCGAAGATTCCGTTGTCGACCGCTCTGGCCAACACGTCGTCGAGGTTCGGCATCTGCTTCATGATCTTGGCGCCGTCTTCTTCGCCGGCGAGGCCCTTGTCGACCTTGAGTATCGGCACGATGTTTTTGACTCCCCACAGGTAATCGGCGGTCGGGCGTCCCTCGATCTCGCGGTCCATCGTGTCTTCGAACAAGATCGTGGCGAGGATGCGATTGCCGTCGAAGCTCGGGCTGGTGATGATGCGCGTACGCATTTCGTGCACCAGGTTGAACATCTCCTCGTCGCCGGAGTACTCGTCTTCTCCGATGCCGTACAGCCGCAGCGCTTTCGGCGTGCTGCCTCCGCTCTGGTCCAACGCCGCGACGAAGCCGGCGCCGTTGGCCATCTTGTCGTACTGCTCTGCGTTCATCACTACCCTCCGCACTTCCGGAGCGCCCGTGCTCCCCGTGTGCATGTTTACACCGCCGATCCGAAGGCTCTCGCCGCCCCTACGGCATGGGAAGGATGCCGGGCGCCGGCTTGCCGGTGCGGGTAGCGGTCACGGGCTGGGACAGTGGGCCCGCCTCGTCGCCGATGCACGAATGACCGATCGTGGCCACCGTGCGCGTTCCCGTGAGCGTGTCACTGCCGCCCTGTGGTGTGAGCGACCACGTCAGCAACTGGTTCCTGTCGCCGCCCTCTTCGCACGGTGAGTCGTATGGCAGCGACAGCTGCCACACGCCCTCGACGAATTGCAGAGTGAGGTCGGGGTTGTGTGCCGAGACCGCCTCGGTGTCGGTGGTGTTCAGAAGGACAGCGTGGACGACGCAGCTGTCTCCCGTGCAGGACGACGTGAACGAGTATGTGGCGGTCGTGTCGACCGTCGGACTCGCTGCGCCGTTGATCGTCCGCTGGGCGCCGTGAAAGTCCAACCGGTAGGTGCCGTCGAGGCCGGGATCCGCGCCGAACGCGGGTGCCATCGACGCAAGGGCAAAGCCCCCGAATATCAGCGACGCCGAGATGGCGCCGCGGGGCAAACGTTGCGGCAAGAGCATGGCCGTCCTCGTGGTTGGGTCCGCAGTGGCAATCGGCAATTTACTAGGCGGCGTCATTCGGCATCGAGCAGACGCTTGATCACCTTGCCCGTCGGATTTCGCGGTAGCTCGTCGACGAACACGACGTCGCGGGGCACCTTGAATCTGGCGAGCCGACTCTTGACGTAATCCTTGACATCCTGCTCGGACAGGGATGTGCCCGGCCGGACGACGACGAAGCTTCGCAGCCGTTGGCCGTAGGCGTCGTCCGGCACTCCGATGACCGCGACGTCGGCAACCTCGGGGTGCCCCGCCAACGTATCCTCGACCTCGCCCGGGAAGACGTTCTCGCCGCCGGAGACGATCATTTCGTCGTCGCGACCGTCGACGAAAAGTCTTCTGGCGAAATCGAAATGGCCGACATCACCGCTGCTCATCAGACCGTGGATGGTTTCCTTCGTCCCACCGCCGGTGTACCCGTCGAACTGCGCGCTGTTGCCTACAAAGATGCGGCCCGTCGTGCCGGTCGGCACCTCTTTGCCGTCATCGTCGTAGATCTTGACAACGGCACCGCGCACCACTTGTCCGACGCAGCCCGGCTCATCTTGCAGGTCTTTGGGCGTGGCAACGCTGGCGTACGCGACTTCCGTTGAGCCGTAAAGGTTGTAGACCACCGGGCCGAACGTTTCCATGGCCCGGGTACACAGTGCCTCGCCGAGCTGCGAGCCGGCGATGAAGATGATCCGCAGCGCGGGGAAGCCGTCCGGGGCAGGGTGCGCATCGAGGATGCGGCTCAGCATGATCGGAACCACGATCAGCGCGGAAGCATTGTGTTCGGCAAGGCTTTGCAATGTGCGCGCAGGGTCGAACCTGCGACGCACCACCAGTGTGGAGCCCATCAGGAGCGCGATCATCGCGTGGCCGAATCCGAGCGAATGAAACATCGGGGCACAGCACTCAGTGACATCGCCCGGCCGAAACGGCGCCTTATCGAGCAGTCCGGCTAGTGGCAGCAAGGACCGCGGCACCGAGCGCGTCGCGCCCTTCGGGGTGCCAGACGTTCCGCTCGTCAAGATGATGATCTTCGGGCTCACCCCGGGCGCCGGAGGCGGTGACGAATCTCTTCGTTCGATGAGGGTGTCGATCGTGTCTGGACCGGGGCGGTCGGCCCAGGCGCGAAACGTGCCATGCCGCAATTCGATGTCGGCGATGATGCCGGCGTACTCCTCGTCGTACACCAGCAACTCGGCGTCCTCGCGGGCCACGACGTCGCGCAGCTGGTCGGTGCCGAAGTCGGTGTTGAGCAAGACGATTCGGGCACCGGTCTTGGTGGCGGCGAACAGCGCGTCGAGCAGACCGCGGTGATTGCGGGCCAGGATCGCCACCGTGGACCCCGGCGGGAGTCCAGCGCGACGCCACTCGTTGGCCAGCGCGTTGGACCTCGCGTCGAGTTCGCCGAAGGTCAGCGCCCCGCGTTCGTCGATGAGCGCCACGCCGTCGCGGTCGCGCACCGCTGCGAGCGTGATGCCTGCGCCGAACTCACCGTAGGCGCGCAAGGCGCGCACGACGGCGACCAGATGAAGCGGAGAGATGGGCTGCAGCAGCCCAGCACGCGCCAGTTGTACCACCGACCAGCCTTCGTCGCCGAGACGGGTTACGAGGCGTCCCAACATGGTGAGAGTGTGTCAGGTCGCGTAAAGCGATGAACCCGCAGCCGGGTAGTCGTATGAGTGCTAATACTCGACAGGGAAAATTTCGGCACATATCGTCGGCAGCACGTGACCAGCTGCCGCAAGGGGACCAACCCGATGACCGTCGCCACGGAACTCGGCTCGCTTCCCGTGTTCGCCGGGATTCCCACTGACGAGTTGTCGGCGCTGGCCGCCGAGCTGACCCCGCTGCACGCTCCTCGCGGCGATGTATTGATACGCCAAGGCGACGAGGCGCTGTCGTTCTTCATCCTGGCGTCGGGGGAAGTCGAGGTGCGACACACCGACAGTGAGGGCAATGCCCTCGTCGCGTTCCTGTCCGAAGGACTGATCGGCGAGATCGCGTTGCTGCGCAATGCTCCGCGCACCGCGACCGTCGTCGCGACCGACGACGTCGACGGATTTGTCGGGTACGAGGACGCCTTTCAGCGCCTCCTGGAGATTCCCGGGATCGCCACTGGGCTCGTGCGAACGGCGCGCCAGCGGCTGGCCGCGTTCATCACACCCATCCCGTTCGAGGCGCGCGACGGCACCGAACTGATGCTGCGCCCGGTGCTGCCGGGCGACACGCAACGGGTGGCGCACGAACACGTGATGTTCTCCCCGGAGACGCTGTACCGGCGTTTCCTGTCGGTGCGCACGCCCACCGCGACTGTGTTGACGTACCTGTTCGAGGTCGACTACGTCGACCACTTCGTCTGGGTGGTCACCGACGGCGAGGACGGGCCGGTGATCGCCGATGCTCGCTTCGTGCGCGACCAGGACGACCCGACCGTCGCGGAGATCGCGTTCACGGTGGCTGACGAGTACCAAGGCCGCGGCATCGGCACGGTATTGTTCGCTGCGCTTGCGGTTGCCGCGCGCGTCGACGGCATCAGAACCTTTCATGCACGAGTGCTGTCCGATAACCTGCCCGCGCGAGCCTTGCTGGATCGCCTCGATGCGCCGTGGATTCGTGAGGAGCCCGGCATCGTGTCCGCGACCGTCGAGGTGCCTGAACCGGCGAAGCTCCGGGTCAAGATCGACCATCTCAAGGACATTCACGATGTCGCCCGACAGGTCATCAAGGCGTTCGAGTGAGCCGGCGGTGCAGAACATGAAGCCGCCGTTGACCAAGGACACCCAGCTCTGCATCTCATTGGCCGCCCGGCCGAGCAACATCGGCACACGGTTTCACAACTTCCTCTACGAGATGCTGGGCCTGGACTTCATCTACAAGGCCTTCAAAACGACGGACGTCGCCGCGGCGATAGGCGGTGTGCGCGCTCTCGGCATCCGCGGCTGCTCGGTGTCGATGCCGTTCAAGCGCGACGTGATCGCTCTGGTCGACGACGTGGAGGACTCGGCACGCGCCATCGACGCGGTGAACACGATCGTCAACGACGACGGGCGCCTGATCGCGTCGAACACCGACTACGTTGCGGTGCGCGCGCTCATCCGGGACAACGACCTCGACCCGGACGCGCCGGTGGTCATCCGCGGCAGCGGTGGCATGGCCCGCGCGGTGGGCACCGCATTTCGCGACGCCGGCTTCCGTGACGGCACGGTCATCGCACGAAATCCGAAGACCGGAACGGAACTGGCCGCGCTGCTCGGCTACATGTGGCGCCCCGCCCTCGGGCCGCTCGCCGGGTCGGTGCTAGTCAACGCCACACCTGTCGGCATGGCGGGCGGAGCCGAACAGGATGAGGTCGCGTTCGACACCGGCGTGATCGATCGGGCCGGCCTGGTGTTCGACGTGGTGGCGATGCCGTCGGAGACACCGCTGGTCGCTAGGGCCCGTCAGGTAGGCAAGCGGGTGATCACCGGGGCCGAGGTGATCGCGCTGCAAGCCGCCGAGCAGTTCGAGCGGTACACCGGCGTGCGGCCGACGCGGGACCAGATCGAACAGGCCTCGGCGGTTTCGCGCGCCTGACGGTTACTTCGAGCCGGCTAGCCGGAGCAGTCCAGTGACACCTGCACGGTGCGGCTAACAATGACCGGAACCAGGTAGGACGGCGCGTTGTCGTTCTTGCCGCCGACTCGTACCAGTCGGGTGATCGTGTTCGGGTTGCGGACGCTCGTCACGACGCACTGGTTGATCGGGCCGCTTCCGACCCGGTCGATATTGACCTGGTAACCCTGTTGCGCCCAGTAATTGATCGTGTTCTGTGCACCCGAGTCAGCCGACGCGAACCCGATCGGGTCGACCAGAACGGCGCCTGTCGCCATCACCGCTGCGGCGAGGGTCAATGCCGCGCGCATAGCCCCGCCTCCTTCTTCCGCTCAAACGTGAGTACTCATCGAGTACATCGCTTTCTGACGCCCCGACGTTCCCGAATGACCAAATGAGCTCCTGTGGTATCAACGGGCGTGCGCCCGCGCCGGTTCAGTCTGCTGGCGGTGGCGGTCGCCGCCGCGTGCGCTGCGCCAGTGCCCAACCCCCCACATCCGTCGTCGTCGCCGGGGCAGGCGATCCAGGTCGACCCAACCAAAATCCGCCGCCTACGGGGATCCTTTCCGGCGGGCTACGAGATCTCCGAAATCCACGAGGTCGCCTCGCCGGCGAAGTACTGGGGCCTGCAACCGGGTTGGTCGGCGGAGCCGCCGCAATGCGCCGCGCTCGCGGACCCGGCCTCCGGTGGCAAATCGCCGGCGGAGGGTCTGTCCGGATCGGGCAGCGGGGGGATCATCTACGTGGTGGTTGCCGGCGCGGCATCGGGCAACGGCCCGGACTCGGGCATCGTAGGAGGGTGCCGTCAGTGGTCAATGGACTCCGGGCGCACCACGGCGAACGTCGAGTTGGCCGATGCCCCCGCGATACCCGGTGTCCCCACTCTCGGCATGGTCACCGCTGCGCGGACCACCGTCGAAGGCGGCACCGAAACCGACTTGCGTGCCACGACCGCCACCGCGTATCTCGGCGATCACATCGCGTTCGTCACCGTCGTCACCGACCCCGGTGCCGGCGCGTCGCAGCTCCCGCACGATCTGGCGTCGAGGTTACTGACACAGGCCGTGGCGGCGTTACGCGGCTGAGGCAATTCGATTCGGTACATTTGCGCAAATGCGGTTGCCGCGGAGGCTGCTTGCCATGGCGAGCACTGTGGGGTTGATGCTGGCCGGCGGCTGCTCGGCGCAGCTTGGCACCGGCGCGGACACCACCACCGCACCGCGGACCGTTGACATCGGCAAGGTCCTCTCGCTGAAGCCGACGTTCGGCCCGGACTTCGAGGTGATCACCGCCGGACCAACCGGTATTGACCCGAAACTGCTTGCCCCGCAAAAACTTCCGGAAGGCATCGGCTTCGAGCCGGCCGTGTGCGGCGAATATGCCACCAGGCAGACGTTGCCGTCGGGTGTGCACGGCAACATGGCCGCCGTGATCGCGACGGGGCAGGGCAACCGGTTCATTGCTATTGCACTCGAAACGTCGGAAACCGTGTCACTCAATCCGCCTGCCGAAAACTGCCGACACATCACGTTTTCGGGACCCAACATGGCCGGCACGATTGACGTCGTCGACGCTCCGCGAATCGACGGCGCGCAGACCATCGGTACCCGACGCGTCCTCGAGGCCACCGTCGCCGGTGCGACGGGTGCAGGCCAGCTGTACACGTTCGTCGCCTATCTGGGCCGATACCAGGTGATAGTCACCGCCGACCCGTTGATCGCGCCGAACCAGCCGGTCGCTGCAGTGAATGTACCTCGCGCACAGCAGGTTTTCACCGACGTGGTGGCGGCGGTGCGGAGCTGAGGATCACCGGACGCCGCGCGGCCGGAACTGGATGCTGATCCGCTGCCCGCACGGCTTGCTGCTTTTCGGTACCGAGTGCTCCCACGTCCGCTGGCATGACCCGCCCATCACAAGCAGATCGCCCTGCGCCTGTGGCAGCCGCAACGCCGTTCCGGCGGATTTCGGACGGAGGGCGAGCACCCTCGTGGCGCCGAGGCTGATGACCGCGACCATCGTGTCCTCCCTGCGACCGCGTCCGATCTTGTCGCCGTGCCATGCGACGCTGTCGTTGCCGTCGCGGTACAGGCACAGGCCGGCGGTGGTGAACGGCTCGCCGAGTTCGTCGCCGTAGGTGTCGTTGAGGCGCTGGCGTAATTCTTCGATGCGCGGATGCGGCGCCGGTTCGGTGCTCAGGTCGTGAAAGCTCAACAGCCGCGGCACGTCGACGACGCGGTCATACATCGGGCGTCGTTCCGCGCGCCACGGCGTGGTGGCTAGCAGCTCGTCGAACAGCGTGTCGCCGTCGGCCACCCAGCCTGTGCGCACCTCGACCCATGCGCCGTCGCTGAGCACGCGACGGCAGGTGTGGCCGAACAGCGCGCCCTGCACCGCGTACGTCACGAGCCGAGTCTATCGCACGCTTGTTCGATATCGTCAGAGGCGGACCGCGCCGGGCCCCTGCTGGGCGAGCGCATCGTCGGGGTTGAACAGCGCACAGCTGCGCAGGCTCAGGCACCCGCAGCCGATGCAGCCCGCGAGATTGTCGCGGAGCCGCTGCAGATGGATGATCCGGTCGTCGAGATCCTGTCGCCAGCCCGACGACAGCTTCGCCCAGTCCTTGCTCGTCGGCACCCGGTCGGTGGGCAGCGTGGAAAGCGCGCAGGAAACCTTGGCCAGCGGAATCCCGAGGCGTTGCGACATGCGGATGAACGCCACTCTGCGCAGCGTTTCGCGGGAGTAGCGGCGTTGGTTGCCCGACGTGCGCCGGCTGCTGATCAGCCCTTCGCGCTCGTAGAAATGCAGCGCCGAAATCGCGACGCCGCTGCGGTGGGCGAGCTCTCCGGGTGTGAGCTCATGGTCGGCCATGTCGCCTTAACCATAGTTGAGGTGATGATGTCGGGTGTCGCGATCGGTGCGACGGGGTCCGCATTCGGCCGAACTTCCGCTGTGTCAGAACGTGATTGCCGCCGTCAGGGCACGCGGGATCGCCGAGCGGGCCGAGATCCGCGGCGCCCGCGGGTGAGCTCGCGATACGGTGCTATCCGTGACCGGGTATGTCTTGGGTTCCGACTCCGAGGTGGGAACACTACGTGCGGTGATTCTGCACAGGCCAGGTCCCGAATTACAGCGGTTGACACCACGCAACAACGACGCGCTGCTTTTCGACGGGTTGCCATGGGTGTCCCGCGCTCAAGAAGAGCACGATGCGTTCGCCTCACTGCTCCGCTCCCGAGGTGTCGAGGTGATGCTCTTGGCCGACCTGCTGACCGAGGCGCTGAGCAGCGGGGCCGCCCGGATGCAGGGGATCGCAGCCGCCGTTAATGCGCGAAGGCTGGGACATCCACTGGCAGAAGAACTTTCGCAATATTTGCGTGGGCTGGACCCCGATGGGCTGGCGCGTGTCCTGATGGCCGGAATGACGTTCACCGAGCTGCCGTCCCCGCCAGCGGCGGGGTCGCTGGTGCGTCGGATGCATCACGGGGCGGACTTCGTCATCGATCCATTGCCGAATCTGCTGTTCACGCGGGACTCGTCGATCTGGATCGGATCGCGGGTGGCGATCACGTCGCTGGCGCTGCCGGCACGGGTTCGAGAGACATCGCTGACTGACATCATCTACGCACACCATCCGCGATTCCTGGGTGTGCGACGGGCATACGAGTCACGGTCGGCGCCGGTCGAGGGCGGCGATGTGCTGCTGCTGGCGCCGGGTGTGATCGCCGTCGGCGTCGGAGAGCGCACAACGCCTGCTGGGGCAGAAGCGTTGGCGCGCAGCCTGTTCGACGACAATCTGGCACATGCTGTGCTGGCCGTGCCGATCGCGCAGGAACGGGCGCAGATGCATCTCGACACGGTCTGCACGATGGTGGATGTCGACTCGGTGGTGATGTACCCGAACATCGTTGACACGTTGTCGGCGTTTACGATCACGCGCACGCCGGACGGTGTGAAGATCGCTGACGCTGCGCTGTTCGTCGAAGCCGCGGCCGAGGCGATGGGCATCGACCGGCTGCGGGTGATCGACACGGGGTTGGACCCGGTGACGGCCGAACGCGAGCAGTGGGACGACGGCAATAACACTCTGGCGCTGGCACCAGGGGTCGTCGTAGCCTATGAGCGCAATGCTGAAACCAATGCGCGACTTGAGGATTCGGGCATCGAGGTGCTGCGAATCGCCGCCTGCGAGCTCGGCACTGGTCGCGGCGGCCCCCGGTGCATGTCGTGCCCGGCAGCCCGGGACCCGGTGTAGGTTGCGGCGAAATAGCATTCCAGGTCGTTAGCCGGCCCGTTTCGCGGCACTGGCTTCTCTTTCGCGACGAGCCCAGGCCGCTCGGACCCGGTCGAGGATGTCCGCGGGCCGGTCGCCCGCGATGACTCGGATGTCGATCCAGCCTTTGTGCTGAATCTTTTCGAGCCGACGAATGTCATTGCGGTACCGGATCGGATCGGTGCGGTGATGGTCGCCGTCGTATTCGGCGGCGACCATGACCTCCGGCCATCCCATATCGAGGTAGGCGAACGCATACCCGTCGTCGTCGAAGACAGGTATTTGCGTCTGTGGCCGGGGAAACCCGGCGTCAATCAACATCAGTCGTAGCCATGTCTCTTTCGGTGATTGGGCACCGGAGTCCATCAAGTCAATTGCGGTCTTGGAGCGTCGCACGCCGCGTGCGCCCTTGTACCGAATAGCCAACGGCAGCACATCGTTTGCGGTGATGCCGGTGGCGCCTACGAGAGCGTCGAGGTGCGCGACAGCCGTGTCTCGGGGAAGGAAGCGGCCCAGGTCGAAGGCCGTGCGCTGCGGTGTTGTCACCGCGATGCCAAGAATTTCGATGATCTCGTCTTGGCCGACGCGCTCCCTGCGGGTGATTACGCCGCGAGGCGGATGACAGTTCGGGTGGATCAACTCGATCGGAGCGAGTTCGTCGACCCACCGCGCCCCGTGCAACGCCGACGCCGCCCTTCCGGTAACCACGCCGCGCCGGCCCGACCATAGCCATGCGCCCACGGTGTTGTCTCGCAGTGTGCGTGCCATGTTGCGCGGAATGTGCACATCTGGATAGATGGCACGGTATCGCCATCGCAGTTGTCCGCTGGTCAGATTGCCGGCGACGACAGCTTCTGACCCACGAATGACTCCCCCCATGTCGGTCGAGCATGGTTGAAACCATTGGCTGGCCTCAACCAGATAGAAGCCAGCGCTGTGGATAACTCCGGACAACGACGTGGAATGCTATTTCGCCGCAAGCGGCGCGAAGGCTTGCGCCGCATGGCGCAAGCGGCGCAAGCGGCGCGAAGGCTAGCGCCAGCTTGGCAGCCAGATCTCCATGTTCCAGGTCGCCTGCGATATCGGGATGCCGGTCAGCACGGGGAACAGCCACGCGAAGTTGGCTATCACCAGTGCGACGTAGAAACTTGCCACAAGTAAACCGAGCGTTCGTCGTTCTTGTGACTGCCCTGGCTGGTACAGCATGTCGCCGAGGATCAGCGCGATTGCGATCACCATGAACGGCGCCATCGGCGCGGCATAGAAGAAGTACATCTGCCTGCCGATGTCGGCGAACCACGGCAGCCAGCCCGCGCCATAGCCCACCAGCACTGCCGCGTACCGCCAGTCGCGCTTGACCGCGGCCCGCCACAGCGCCCACAGCAGCACCGGCACCGCGATCCACCACATCGCCGGCGTGCCGACGAGCATCACCGCCTTGACGCACGACTGGTCTCCGCACCCGGGCACGTTCTGCTGGTCGATCGCATACAGCACCGGCCGCAGCGACATCGGCCACGTCCACGGCTTCGACTCCCACGGGTGGTGATTGCCCGCGGCGTTGGTCAGCCCGGCGTGGAAGCTGTACACGCCGTAGGTGTAGTGCCACAGCGAGCGGATCGCGTCCGGCAACAACCCGCCGGGACCGATCGACCGTCCGACCTCGTAGCGGTTGATCGCCGTCTCGGACGCGAACCACGGAGTGTACGAAGCCAAGTAGACCGCGAACGGAATGATCACCATCGCGTAGGAGGTCGGCGCGGCGTCCCGTCGCACCACGCCCAGCCAGGGTCGCGGCACCTGATATTGCCGGCGCGCGGCCACGTCGAACGCCAGCGACATCACCGCGAAGAACGCGATGTAGTAGAGCCCGGACCACTTGGTGGCCACCGCCAACCCGAGCAGCACTCCTGCACCGAAGCGCCACCAGCGTACGCCAAGCCTTGGCCCCCAAAGGGTTTGGGCGATGCGGCCCTCGATGAACGCGACGTGCATGCGCGCCCGCATCTGGTCTCGGTCGACGATCAAAGCGCCGAACGCCGCGACGATGAACGTCGCCAAGAAGCCGTCGAGCAGCGCGGTGCGCGACGTGACGAAACTGACGCCGTCGGCGATGATCAGCAATCCGGCGATCCCGCCGACAAGCGTCGAGCGGCTCAACCGTCGGGCAGTCCGCGCCACCAGCACCACGAAAACGACGCCGGCGACCGCGCCGGAGAACCGCCAGCCCAGGCCGTTGTACCCGAAGATCGCCTCGCCGACCGCGATCAGGAACTTGCCCACAGGCGGGTGCACGACGAGGCCGAAGCCAGGGTTGTCCTCGACGCCGCTGTTGTAGAGCATCTGCCACGCCTGCGGCGCGTAGTGCTTCTCGTCGAAGATCGGTGTCCCGCCGTCGGTGGGATAGGCCAGGCTGATGAACCTGGTGATGCCGGCCAGCGCCGCGACCACCGCGGTCATCGCCCAGCCCTGCAGGCGATCGGTCGGCCCGAAGTCGGAGACCGGCTGGACCGGCCCCGGGCTGATCATCGGGACCTGGCGCTCCTGGGCGCGTGGTTCCAGGTCAGCAACGGTCACATCGGCGATCGTAGGCTGTCGCAATGGGCGGTGGCCGATTGCTGCTGGGGGCGACGCCGCTGGGCCAGCCGTCCGACGCATCCGCGCGACTGGTGTCCGCGCTTGGCTCCGCCGACGTCGTGGCCGCCGAAGACACCCGCCGGGTGCGCACTCTGGCCAGCGCGCTAGGTGTTCGGATCGTCGGCAAGGTGGTCAGCCTGTTCGACCAGAACGAGGCGGCCCGGGTGCCTTCACTGGTCGCGGACATGAAGGCCGGCGCGACGGTGCTCGTGGTCACCGACGCCGGGATGCCGCTGGTCAGCGACCCCGGTTACCGGCTCGTGGCCGCGTGCATCGCCGAGGAGATTCCCGTGACGTGTCTGCCCGGCCCGTCGGCGGTGACGACCGCGCTGGCGGTGGCCGGGCTGCCGTCGGACCGGTTCTGTTTCGAGGGCTTCGCGCCGCGCAAGCGGTCGGCGCGCCGGGCCTGGCTTGCGGCCTTGGCCACCGAGCAGCGTACGTGCGTGTTCTTCGAGTCGCCGCGCCGGCTGGCGGCGTGCCTCGCCGACGCGGCCGAAGAACTCGGGCCGGCCCGGCGGGCTGTCGTCTGTCGCGAACTGACCAAAGTGCACGAAGAAGTCGTGCGGGGCCCGTTGGGGGAGTTGGCCGAGTGGGCCGCCGGCGGTGTGCTCGGCGAGATCACGGTGGTGCTGGCGGGTGCTCTGCCGCGCGCCGACATGGTCGCGCTGGTCGCCGAAGTCGAGGCGCTGGCCGATGCGGGCGCGCGAGTGAAAGACGCGTGCGCCGAAGTTGTTGCGGCGCATCCCGGCGCGCCGTCGCGGCGTGATCTCTACGACGCGGTGCTGCGGTCGAGGGATAGCACAGTTCTATAGTCCGTTGCCGGGCTACAGGCTGGCTGCCGACGGCTGACCGATCCCGATGATCGGCGCGGCCTTGTGCAGGCATTCGTCCCATTCGGCGTCGGGATCCGAGTCGGCAGTGATGCCGCCGCCGACACCAAGGACCGCCCTGCCCTGCGCGTCGAACTCCACGGTCCGGATCGCGACGTTCAATTCCGTGCCCGCGACGGGTGAGGCCAATCCGATTGTGCCACAGAAGATTCCGCGCCGCCGCTGTTCCCATCGTGAAAGCAATTGGCGTGCCCTGATTTTCGGTGTACCGGTCACTGACGCGGGCGGGAAGGTCGCATCCAGCAGCGCTGCGATCGCAAGCTCGGTGGGCACCTGGGCCGACACCGTCGACACCAGATGCCACACACCGGGCGCTGGTCGCACCGCGAGAAGTTCCGGCACGGTGACGGTCCCCGTCACCGCGACCCGGCTCAGGTCGTTGCGTACCAGGTCGACGATCATGATGTTTTCGGCGATGTCCTTGACCGAGGCCCGCAGCGCAGACGGATCCGCATGCCGCGGCAGCGTCCCCTTGATCGGGCTCGACGTCACCGCCTCACCGCGGCGTCGCAGGAACAGCTCGGGCGACAGCGACGCGACCGCGCCCCAACTGCCGGTGACGAACGCCGCACGGGCGGGCTTGGTCCTGGCGACGGCCTCGGCGAAGAAGTCGACCGACGAGCCCGTCACCGTTCCGGAGAACTGGGTACAGACGCACGCCTGATAGACCTCGCCGGCGCTGATCGCATCGAGACAGGCCAATACCCCGACGCGGTGCATATCCCGGTCGGCGCCTTCCCAGTCGATACGGCAGGACGGGCGGTCGGGGCGGCTCGACAGCGTCCGTGCCAGCCACGACGGCATCGGTGCACCGGAAATGCTTTCGTACCACCAGATTCCGTCGCGATCCTGGCGCAGCACACAGTCGGTCCACCCGCCTGCGGCACCGGGGATGCGCGGGCCTCGCCCGTCTGCGGCCGCGTCCGGATACGACAGGTAGCCGATCCATCCACCGCCGATCGAGGGACCATCCGAACCGGTTGGTTGCGCGACGAACACGTCGCAGGTGTCGACGGGCGCTGCGGACAACTTAGGCGCGATCACGGCGCGTGAGCCGAACCAGTCGCCGATCAGCGCGGCTGGTTGACCGTGAACGGCGACGGCCCGCAGCACCGCGGGGGCGTCGCCCAGGTTGCCGAGCCGTTCGATGCGCACGCCCTAGCGTGACAGATGTGCGCTTAGCGCGTGATTTGGCGCCGCACCGTCGCGGTGGTCAGCTTGTCCGGATTGCGGATCGCGTAAAAGTTCGCGATCTTGCCGTCGACTATGTCGACAGCGATGACGAGGTCGACCTGGTCGCCGCTGTACACCAGCACGGCCGGAGCGCTGTTGCACGTCACCCACTCGACCCGCAGGTCAGGCAAGCCCAGTCGCATGAGGCCGACGATGGCCCTGGCCACCTTCTTGGCACCGACCACTGGCCGCCGCGCGGCAGTTACCTTTCCTCCACCATCGGCAATCCACGCCACGTCAGGAGCCAGCAGTGACATCAGTGCGTCGACGTCACCGCTGGAGGCCGCGGCCAGAAACTGTGCGGTGATCTGTTCGCTCTGCTGCTGGTCGACGGTTTCGAACCGCTTGCGCCGGGATTGCACGTGTTCCCGTGCGCGGTGCGCGATCTGCCGTACCGTCGAAGCTGATTTGCCTACGGCAGAAGCGATCTCGTCGTAGTCAAACCCGAACACCTCCCGCAGCACGAACACCGCGCGCTCGTCAGGACCGAGCGTCTCGAGCACGACCATCATCGCCATCGAAACCGATTCCGCCAGCACGACATCGGCCTCCGGGTCATGCTCGTCGAGCAGCAGCGGCTCGGGCAGCCACGGCCCGACGTACTCCTCACGGCGACGGGCGTCGGCTCGCAGCGCGTTGAGTGCCTGCCTGGTGACCAATTGCGCGAGGTACGACTTGGTGTCGCGGACCGTGGTCAGGTCCACCTGCGACCACCGCAGGTAGCTGTCTTGCAGCACGTCGTCGGATTCGGTTGCGGAACCGAGGATTTCGTAGACGATCGTGAACAGCAGCGGGCGCAGGTGGGTGAACCGCTCGGCGTGTTCGTCGGCAGCGGTCATGGCACCGCGACCGGAACATCGCTTGGTCGCTTGCCGCCGCGGAACCAGAAGTACGAACCAGGCTTACGGCCTTCGCGGGCGATGGACCACACGGTGCCCTTACAGATGAATTCCTTGAGCGCCGCGGCGGGCCGTCCCGCGATGTACAGGCGACGTGGGGTGTCGTCGGTGTGCGACGACTGGAACGTCGCCAGCGACCGGCCCAAGCTGACGCACTGACCGACAAACGCCAGGCTCACCCGCGCGGGCTCCTCGCCGGCGATGCGGCTGAGCACCGTGTCGGCCGCCTGGGCGCCGAGCGGTCCCGCGGCCTGACAGCTCATCCGCAGCGGCTGGCCCGACGGCGCGGCCACGTCTCCAGCCGCCACGATGTGGTCGTCGTCGAGGCTGGTCAGCGTTTCGTCGGTGAGCAACCGGCCCAGCGCGTCGGTGGTCAGTCCGCTGCGCGCGGCCAGCGGAGGCATACCGAATCCGGCCGTCCATATCGTGACCGCGCTGGGCAGTTCTTCGCCATCGCTCAGCACCACACTGGACTCTCGGATCTCGGTTACCGTGCCCTCCACTATCCGCACGCCGAGCCGCGCCAGCTGCCGGGCAACCGACTGACGCCCGGAGTTGCCGAGTGAGGGCCCAAGCGCCGGGCCGCAGATCAGCGTTACTGCACCCCCGGGGCGCTGCCCGGCCAGTTCGGCAGCTGTTTCGATCCCGGTGAGTCCGCCGCCGACCACGCACACGGGAGCCTTCGGATGAAGCTCGTCCAGCCGGCCGCGGAGTCGCGCGGCGTACTCGAATTCCGCGATGGGGAAAGCGAATTCAGCGGCACCGGGCACATTTGCGGTCCCGCCTGTGCTGCCGACGGCGTAGATCAGGTAGTCATAGCGCAGGCCGCTACCGGATGCCAGCCGCACCGTGCGGTTCACCGCGTCGATCTCGGTGGCGGTGTCGACGACGAGATGCACCTTCGGGTTCAGCATCTCGGCGTAGTCGACCGTCGCCGAACCCGAGCGGGCGACAAGTTGGTGCAGCCGGATCCGCTCGACGAAATGCGGCCGGGGGTTGACCAGCGTGACGTCGATGTCGGGTCGGCTGAGCACACGGTTGGCCGCCAGAGTCCCCGCGTAGCCTCCGCCGATGACCACGACGCATGCGCGTTGGGTCGATGGGGTCTGGGTATTCGTATCAGTCATGCCCTGTAGACACCGCTCACGGTCGAAGCGTGACAGCGAAAGCCGAGAGTGTGCGTTAGCTCACACCGAGCGAGGCTTGTCCGAGCGAGCATCCAACTCCGAGCGAGTATCTGGCCTGGCCTGGTAGCGCGGAAACACCCCCGACGGAGCCGGCAACGCCGTCCCCGCCGCCAGCCTGGTCGCTATTGCGTCGAACGACCGCTGGTCGGTCGGCTGGCCGACCAGGTCCAGCAGCTTGGCCGCCGAATCCGGCATCACCGGCTGCACCAGCAGCGCCGCGACGCGGACCACCTCCAACGTCGTGTACAGCACAGTGCCGAACCGCTCTTGGTCGGCCCGGCTCTCCGACTTGCGCAGCACCCAGGGCTCCTGAGCCGAGAAGTATTTGTTCGCTGCGCCGAGCACCAGCCAGATCGCCTCCAGCGCCAGGTGCATCGCGGGCACGTCAAACTGCGCACGCACTCGCTCCAACAGGCCGTCGGCGGCGGCCAGCAGTTCCCGGTCGTCGTCGCTGAGCGCGGCGGGCGTCGGCACGACACCGCCGAGGTTCTTGGCCACCATCGACAGCGAGCGCTGGGCCAGGTTGCCGAGCTCGTTGGCCAGGTCGGCGTTGATGCGCGTGATGATCGCCTCGTCGCTGTAGCTGCCGTCCTGCCCGAACGGCACCTCCCGCAACAGGAAGTAGCGGACCGGGTCCACGCCGAATTCGTCGACCAATGCGACCGGGTCGACCACGTTGCCCACCGACTTGCTCATCTTCACACCCCGGTTGAGCAGATGCCCGTGTGCGAAAACCCTTCGGGGCAGCTCGATTCCGGCCGACATCAGAAACGCCGGCCAGTACACGGTGTGGAACCGGATGATGTCCTTGCCGATCATGTGCAGATCGGCGGGCCAGAACTTATTGAACATGTCCGACTCGGTGTTCGGGAAACCCACGCCGGTGAGGTAGTTGGTCAGCGCATCCACCCAGACGTACATGACGTGGTCGGGGTGGTCGGGCACAGGGACGCCCCAGTCGAACGACGTGCGGGAGATCGAGAAGTCGCGCAGCCCGCCGGACACGAAGCTGACCACCTCGTTGCGCCGCACATCGGGGCCGATGAACTCTGGGTGCGCCTCGAAGTGAGCCAGCAGCTTGTCGGTGTACGCCGATAGCCGGAAGAAATAGGTCTGCTCTTCGGTCCATGTGACCGGCGCGCCGGTTTCGACGGTCACCCGTGTCCCGTCAGGCTCGACCCGTGTTTCGTCTTCGCCGACGAAGTTTTCGTCGCGCACTGAATACCAACCCGAATACGTGCCGAGATAAATGTCGCCGGCATCCCACATGCGCTGCCAGATGACCTTGGACGCCTCGAGGTGGTCGTCGTCGGTCGTGCGGATGAACCGGTCGTAGGACAGGTTGAGCTTGTCGTACAGCCGCTGGAACACATCGGAGTTGCGGCGAGCCAGCTGCCCGGTGGGCAGTCCTTCGGCCGCCGCCGCTTCCTCCATCTTCAGACCGTGCTCGTCGGTCCCGGTCAGGAAGCGCACGTCGAAGCCGTCGAGCCGCTTGAACCGGGCGATGGCATCGGTCGCGATCTTCTCGTATGCGTGTCCGATGTGCGGTACGCCGTTCGGGTAGTCGATGGCGGTGGTGACGTAGAAAGGCCTCATTTCCGTATCACCTTATGGTGTGGCAGTGATGAGCCGCTCGCGCGAAGAACAGGAAGAACAGAGTGCAATGAGTCGTTCCCGTCCCGCGCCGCCGCCCCCGGAGCCGCTGGCGCCCCTCGTTGACGCGCACACCCATCTGGACGCGTGCGGCGCCAACGACGCGGACAGTGTGCGCGCGATCGTCGACCGGGCCGAGGCGGTGGGTGTGGCGGCCGTCGTCACGATCGCCGACGACCTCGCGTCCGCGCGCTGGGTGACCCAAGCCGCCCACAGCGATCCGCGGGTCTATGCCGCGGTTGCGCTGCATCCCACCCGGGCCGGCGCGCTGACCGACGCTGCACGCGTGGAGGTCGAGTCACTCGCGCGCGATTCTCGGGTGGTGGCCGTCGGAGAGACCGGCCTGGACCTGTACTGGCCGGGCCGACTGGATGGATGCGCCGAGCCCGCCGCGCAGCGGGAAGCGTTCGCATGGCACATCGACTTGGCCAAGCGCACCGGCAAGCCGCTGATGATCCACAACCGCGACGCCGACCGCGAGGTGCTCGACGTGCTCCGCGCTGAGGGTGCCCCGCAGACCGTGATCTTCCACTGTTTCTCGTCCGATGCCGAGATGGCGCGCAGTTGCGTCGACGCGGGGTGGTATCTGAGCCTGTCTGGCACCGTCAGCTTCACGAACGCGACCGCTCTGCACGCCGCCGTCCGGCTCATTCCTCCTGTTCAGGTGCTTGTCGAGACCGATGCGCCGTTCCTGACGCCACACCCGTACCGCGGTGCGCCGAACGAGCCGTACTGCCTGCCCTACACCGTGCGTGCGCTCGCCGAGCTGACCGGCCGACCTGCCGAAGAAGTTGCCGCCGACGCGACAGCCAACGCGGTGCGCGTTTACGGTCTCGCACTGTGATGTAAGCCTCAATCGGCGCAATCAATTTGCCTCGGGTAAGGGTGTTCGTTACCGTCTTGTGATCTGTTTCGGCCCGAGCGGCCCAGTAACTGACGTCCACAGGCGGGATGACGCCACTTTGAATGTTCTGACGAAGCTGTACCAAACAAATTCACCTGTGATGCGCGCCGTTGTCGGCGCGCTATTGCTGTCACTGGCGTTCGCGGGAAGCTACGCCGTCGCTGTGCACAAAACCGTCACCCTCGAGGTCGACGGCTACGCGATGACGGTGGCCACCATGAGGTCGCGGGTGATCGACGTGGTGCAGGAGAACGGATTCACGGTCGGCGGTCGCGACGACCTGTACCCGGCGGCCCACGAAGCGGTCCATCAGGCCGACACGATCGTGTTGCGCCGCAGCCGTCCGCTGGAGGTCTCCTTGGACGGTAACCAAAGCCAGCAGCTGTGGACCACTGCGTCGACGGTCGACGAGGCCCTCGAGCAGCTGTCGATGTCGGATGCGGCGCCCGCGGCGGCGTCGCGGTCGAGTCGGTTGCCACTGGCCGGCATGGCCCTTCCGGTGGTCAGCCCCAAGAACGTTCACATCGCCGACGGCGGCGTGATGACCGATTGGCGGCTGGCCGCGCCGACGGTTGCGGGGTTGCTCGCCGCGGCCGGCGCACCTTTGGAGCAAGCTGACAAGGTGATGCCGCCGCCGTCGACCCCGGTCACCGAGGGGATGACCGTGGTGGTTACGCGGATCCGCGCCCAGAAGCTCACCCAGCGGGTGCCGCTACCGCCACTGGCGCAGACGATCCCTGACCCCGAGCTGAACATGAGCCGCCAGGTCGTCGAGGACCCTGGCACGCCGGGCGAGCAGGACGTGACGTTCGCGGTGTCCCTGGTCAACGGCGTGGAGTCCGGGCGGCTTCCGGTGGCCAACGAGGTCATCGCGCCTGCCCGTCCGTCGGTGCTGCGGGTAGGCGCCAAGCCCGGCACCGAGGTGCCGCCGATAACGAATGGATCGACATGGGACGCGCTGGCAGCCTGTGAGGCCGGCGGCAACTGGGCCATCAACACCGGCAACGGGTTTTTCGGCGGGGTCCAGTTCGACCAGAACACCTGGGAACGTAGCGGCGGTCTGCGCTATGCTCCACGCCCGGACCTCGCAACCCGCGAAGAGCAGATCGCGATCGCGACAGTGACGCAGGCACGCCAGGGCTGGGGTGCATGGCCGGTCTGCAGCGCACGCCTGGGAGCGCGCTGACGATCCGGCTTCTTGGGCGCACCGAGATTCGTCGGCTGGCCAAGGAGCTGGACTTTCGCCCGCGAAAGTCC
The DNA here is from genome assembly GCA_963801365.1 of uncultured Actinomycetota bacterium. GTDB lineage: Bacteria > Actinomycetota > Actinomycetes > Mycobacteriales > Mycobacteriaceae > Mycobacterium. Next base: position 1,163,631 of record CAWDEZ010000006.1, read on the forward strand.
TTGGGACAGAATTTCGTTCACGACGCCAACACGGTTCGCCGGATCACGTCGGCGGCGGCAATGGGCCGCGCCGACCATGTGCTCGAGGTGGGTCCGGGCCTCGGGTCGCTGACGCTGGGCCTGTTGGACAGGGGTGCCGCGGTGACGGCGGTGGAGGTCGATCCGGTGCTCGCCGGGCGACTTCCGCAGACAGTGGCCGAACACTCCAACAGCGAGGGGCACCGCCTGACGGTGCTGAACAAGGACATCCTCACCCTGCGCAGGGACGACCTGCAATCGTGCGGACTGCCGACCGCGCTCGTCGCGAATCTGCCGTACAACATCGCAGTGCCGGCGCTGTTCCACCTGCTCGCTGAATTCCCGTCGATCCGCGTGGTGATGGTGATGGTGCAGGCCGAAGTGGCCGAGCGGCTGGCCGCCGAACCGGGCGGCAAGGAATACGGGACGCCCAGCGTGAAGGCCCGGTTTTTCGGGGAGGTCCGTCGCTGCGGCACGGTATCGCCGACCGTATTCTGGCCGATTCCGCGGGTGCACGCGGGTCTGCTGCGCATCGACCGCCACGAAACGCCACCGTGGCCCACCGACGAGGCATTCCGCCGCGAGGTCTTCAAGTTGGTTGACATCGCGTTCGCAAAGCGCCGTAAGACGGCCCGCAATGCGTTCGCGGAATGGGCCGGGTCGGGCAACGAGTCGGCCCGACGGTTGCTTGCTGCCAGCATTGATCCCGCGCGCCGCGGTGAGACGCTGGCCGTCGCGGACTTCGTTCGGCTGCTGCAGCGATCGGAAGCGGCGGCCCGGTCCGGCGATTAGCGCCTAAGCACGCGGACGGCGGCGGCGACGAATTCAGCGCACGACGGGTAGCGCAGCTCCGGATCCTTGGCCAATCCCTTGCCGATCACGCCGTCGAACGCCCGGGGCAGCCAGCCGAAGGTGCGTGAAGGATAGGGCGGCGGCTGATTCAAGTGGGCATCCGCGAGGCCGGCTGCGGTGGCGGCGACGAATGGTGGTGAGCCGGTGACTAATTCGACGGTGGTGCACGCCAATGCGTATTCGTCGGTGGCCGCCGCGGGGGGCCGCCCGCGCAGCATCTCTGGTGCCAGGTAGGGCAGCGATGCGACCAGCGGCTGGGGCCGCTTGCGGCTGTCCTGGGCGACCGCGTGGGCGACCCCGAAGTCGATCAGTACTGCGCCATCGCGCCGGAAATTCTGGCAGACAAGCACATTGGACGGCTTCACGTCACAATGCACGATGCCGCAGCGGTGGACGTAGTCGAGCGCGACTGCAATCTGTTCCATCGCGGCCAAGCGGTCATCAAGCTGTTGCAGAACCATCACCGTGCCGCCGTCAACCAATTGCATTGAGAGCCAACCGTCGCCGTAACGGTACACGGACACCACGTGCGGATGGCTGAGCCGCCGTGCGACATCGAACTCACGGGCAAGCCGCATCGTCGCGGCTGGCTCGCGACGATCGAGGACTTTCAGCGCCGCCGCGCGGTGCCCGTCATCGCGCGCCCGGTACACCACGGCCGAGCCGCCGTGGCCGAGGACGTCTTCGACGACGTAGCCCTCGAACATCTGCCCAGGGCGCAGCACAGTGTCAGGGTAGGTCGCGGCGATTTGCCACCGGCGGATACCGGCTAATTGTCATGCTTTAGGAGTGGTGCAGTTGGCCGAGGGGCCCGTCCGGCCAGTTATTTTCGGCGGTGAGCGCTAATCTCGTGCCGTGTCCGACAGCAGCACCGCGCCCGAGTGGGTCGCCACCGGTTCGGTGACTGTGCGGGTGCCGGGCAAAGTCAACCTGTACCTGGCGGTCGGCGATCGTCGCGATGACGGCTACCACGAGTTGACGACGGTGTTTCATGCGGTGTCACTACTCGACGAGGTGACGGTCCGCAATTCCAATGCGTTGTCAGTGGAGGTGACGGGGGAGGGGGCTGACACGCTGCCAGCCGACGAGCGCAACCTCGCTTGGCAGGCCGCCGAGCTGCTGGCCGAGCACGTCGGCCGCTCACCCGACGTCGAGATCGCGATCGAGAAGTCCATTCCGGTAGCGGGTGGTATGGCCGGCGGCAGTGCCGACGCGGCCGCGGTGCTGGTGGCGATGAACAACCTGTGGGAACTCGGGGTGCCGCGCCGCGACCTGCACGCGCTGGCTGCGCGGCTCGGCAGTGACGTGCCGTTCGCATTGCACGGCGGCACCGCGCTGGGCACCGGACGCGGCGAGGAACTTGCGACGGTGCTGGCGCGCACCACGTTTCACTGGGTGCTCGCGTTCTCGGCCGGCGGGCTGTCGACGGCCGCCGTGTTCGCCGAGATCGACAGGCTCCGCAATGGCGGCGAGCCGCCGCGGCTGGCCGAACCGGAGCCGCTGCTGGCGGCGCTGGCCGCGGGCGATCCGAACGAGCTGGCGCCGCTTCTGGGTAACGACCTGCATGCCGCCGCGGTCAGCCTCGACCCGGATCTGCGTCGTACCCTGCGGGCGGGCGTCGAGGCAGGCGCGCTCGCAGGTATCGTCTCCGGCTCCGGTCCTACCTGCGCGTTCTTGTGCTCGACATCGGCATCGGCCGTTGACGTCGGCACGCGGTTGGCGGGGGCAGGTGTCTGCCGGACCGTCAGGGTGGCAAGTGGTCCGGTGCAGGGCGCGCGGGTGGTGCCGGCACTGCCCCCCGGGATGTGACCCAGGCCTCAAAAACCGTCTCGGTTTGCCGCTACTCTAAGAGGAGTTTAAGATCGTCGGCGGTGTACGTCAGCGGTCCGGCTTTGTTCATGCGGTCGCCCACTCGGTTCGAGGGTGGGCGACAGTCGTACCGCAGGGACGTAGGCGGGGCATCAACACCGATTCGCAATAGAACCGCTCCCCAATTGTGTATGCGCACCTCCTGTCAAGCGCCCTCTACCAGGCGGAGCATGTATGCCTGGACCTCTGCGGCGCAGCTGCAGCCGGACCGGCGCCATGGGGCTTGGGAAGCCAGGAGGTTGTTGTGAGCAGATTCACCGAGAAGATGTACCGCAACGCCCTGACCACCAACCGGGGCATGGTGACCGGCGAACCGCACGCCCCCGTCCGGCACACCTGGGGCGAGGTACACGAGCAGGCCCGCCGGATCGCCGGTGGTCTGGCCGCGGCCGGTGTGGGACACGGCGAAGCGGTCGGTGTGCTGGCGGGCGCGCCGGTTGAGATAGCACCGACCGCGCAGGCTCTGTGGATGTGCGGTGCCAGCCTGACGATGCTGCACCAGCCGACCCCGCGGACCGACCTCGCGATGTGGGCGCAGGACACCACCACGGTCATCGACATGATCGAGGCGAAGTTGATCGTCGTCTCCGACCCGTTCCTGGCGGCCGTCCCCGTACTCGAGGAGCGCGGTGTCAAGGTTCTTACAATCGAGCAGCTGCTCGCCTCCGACCCGATCGATCCGATCGAAACCAACGAGGACGACGTCGCGCTGATGCAGCTGACGTCGGGGTCCACCGGATCGCCGAAGGCCGTGGTGATCACCCACCGCAACGTGTACTCCAACGCCGAGGCGATGTTCATCGGCGCCGAGTACGACGTCGACCGTGATGTGATGGTCAGCTGGCTGCCTTGCTTCCACGACATGGGCATGATCGGCTTCCTGACCGTGCCGATGTACTTCGGCGCCGAGCTGGTCAAGGTCACGCCGATGGACTTCCTGCGCGACACGCTGCTGTGGGCCAAGCTGATCGACAAGTACAAGGGCACGATGACCGCCGCCCCGAACTTCGCGTACGCACTGTTCGCGAAGCGGCTGCGCAAGCAGGCCAAGCCGGGCCAGTTCGACCTGTCCACACTGCGGTTCGCGCTGTCCGGCTCCGAGCCGGTCGATCCCGCGGACGTCGAAGACCTGATCGACGCCGGCAAGCCGTTCGGGCTGCGGCCGGAGGCCATCCTGCCTGCCTACGGCATGGCCGAGACGACGCTGGCGGTGTCGTTCTCCGAATGCGGCGCCGGGCTGGTGGTCGACGAGGTCGACGCCGACCTGCTCGCCGCACTGCGCCGGGCGGTGCCCGCGACGAAGGGCAACACCCGTCGGCTGGCCTCGCTCGGACCGCTGCTTAAGGACCTCGAGGCACGGATCGTCGACGAGGACGGCAACCTCGTGCTCAGCCGCGGCGTGGGCATCATCGAGCTGCGCGGCGAGGCGCTGACACCTGGCTACATCACGATGGGCGGCTTCGTGCCGGCGCAGGACAACCACGGCTGGTACGACACCGGTGATCTCGGCTACCTGATGGAGAACGGCCACGTGGTGGTCTGCGGCCGGGTCAAGGATGTCATCATCATGGCCGGCCGCAACATCTACCCGACCGACATCGAACGTGCGGCCTGTCGAGTCGACGGTGTCCGCCCCGGGTGCGCCGTGGCCGTGCGATTGGACGCCGGGCATTCCCGCGAGACGTTCGCGGTCGCGGTCGAGTCGAATGCGTGGGAGGATCCGGCCGCTGTGCGCCGCATCGAACACCAGGTCGCCCACGAGGTAGTCAGGGAGGTCGACCTGCGGCCGCGCAATGTTGTCGTCCTGGGCCCCGGGACAATCCCGAAGACGCCGTCGGGCAAGCTGCGTCGGGCCAATTCCGTTGCGCTGGTGAGCTAACCGCTTGGTGCAGCTACTCAACCTCGCGAGCTCGCCGTCGGACAGGAACCGAACCGGCATACGGCACGCTATCGGCACCCATCAGTGCCGGACAAGACCGCCGCCGGCTGGCGTCAGTTGAAGTAACGCTCCGTGGAGCACGATGCATACCGGCGCTGACGAGCTCGATGGCCGTTATGATTCCCGGAGTGTCCCAGCCTGAGATCCAGCGTCAGGTGCGCCAGCAGCGTGCCGACATCGACGCGCTCTACGAGCTGGTCGAGCGTGTCGATCAGAAAGTCGACGCCCTAGACGTCAAGCTTGACCGCCGATTCGATGAGATCAATGGCCAACTCTCCGAGGTTCTACGTCAGCTCGGCAGTCGATAACTGTACTTCCGGCTTCCATTCGTCACTCAGCGACCGGCTACCGGGCGCCTCCGAACCGGTCAACCCGGAAACGCCACCGAGGGGGTGTCTTTCGGATTGAGGAGTGTCCGTTTGAGGAACGTCATACGGACACGGAGGGGTTTGTGGAGGTTCCAGCTTTCAGTTCGACCCGGGATTGGCAGGGTCATCGAAGCCGGCGAGGTTTTGGCACCAAGCCGCTAATTTCCGGGCGTTAACACTTTGCCGTCGACGGCGTGCCCTCCGGGGGCGAGTCTGTGTCTACGGCTGATGGTGGAACGAATGCCGCATATGGCTTCAACGTCCAGTACGTGACTACCGCAGAGTTCTTCCTGCGCCATCTTCGTGAGAACTTCGACAAAATCGGCTCGATGGCACTGCACATTGAGTCAGCGTCCGCCGGATACTCGGAGTTCTGCCGCAGGCTAAAAGGCGGGTACCTGTCGGTGCCTCGGACGTTCTTCCTCCCGGCCCAGTTTTCACCCCCGCTCGATTTCGTCGCGCCTCGTTGCGCACAGGCTGTAGTTCCAGTCGCCGTGGAAGGTGTGGCCTCGCAGTGTGGTGGGTTCGAGGTCGTGCTTCTGCTGATCGGTGATCTTGATGCCTGCGGGGTGGCGGGCGGTGTCGAGTTCGGCGGTGCCGGTCAGCGCGGTGGGGGTGGTGGTCGCGATGGTGTTGACGACGACTTCGTGGCTGGTCAGGGGTCTTCCGGACCAGTTCATCGAGATGTGGGAGAACAGTCGGTGCTCAATCTTGTTCCATTTGCTGGTGCCCGGTGGTAGGTGGCAGACGGTGATAGTCAGCCCGGTGTCTTCGGCGAGGCGGCCTAGTTCGATCTTGCACAGCCGGGTGCGGTAGCCGTTGGAGCCGCCGCCTTCGGCGGTGATCAGCAGCCGAGACGCGCGGGGGTAGGCCGGTGATCCGGCCTTGCGCCACCAGGTGGCGATGGTGGTGACCGCGAACTCGGCGGTGTCGTGGTCGGTGCCGATGCTGACCCATTCGGCGTCGGCGGCCACGTCGTAGACGCCGTACGGGATGGCCTTGCCCAGTTGCTTGTCCATGACGTCGTGCACGTTGACCCGCTGCGACTGGCCGCGCGGAAGCCATTCCCGCCCACCGTTTTTGAACTCAGCGACCAGCTCCTTTCTCTTGGTGTCGACGCTGATCACCGGATCCCCGGTGCCCAGGTGGTCGGTGGCCTGGTAGTTGAGATAACGGAACTGGGCGTCGCGGTCGGGATGGGCGGCGCCCTCGATGGTCTTGGCGTTGCCCTGCAGGCTGAACCCCTCGGCCTTGAGCAGCCTGGCCACCGTGCTCACCGACACCGGGTGCCCGGCCGCGGCAAGCTCGGTCTGCAGCCACCGCATCGATTTCGTTGTCCACCGCAACGGAGAGTGCGGATCACCACGCGACCCCGGCTCCACCAACCCCAGCAGGGCCGTACTCACACCCGGGTCCGTGTGCGTCACCGGCTTGCGGCCGCCACCGGGTTTACGGATGCGCCCCAACGGTTCTCCGCCCGCCTCGAGCTCATCGACGCCCCGCGAGACAGTCACCTCGCTCACCCCGGCCGCCCGCGCCACCACCTTTATCCCACCGTGGCCCAGCGATCGTGCTTCCGCGCCCATCAGCAGCCGCCGCTGCCGCTCATCCAGATGCGGCAACAGCGCAGCGAACTTGGCCGCCAACGCCTCCTTAGACTGCACGGTGGAGTGATTCGCGCGTTGGGGCACCGGAAAGGGCGGGTGCGCCGGCGAGCGTGCTGGCCCGCACCCCGACAACTCTTCCGTCGGGATCGGTCAACAACGATAGGGCCCGGGTGTGTATATGGGTGCGGACTCCGTTGCGTGTTGCTGCCGCAGCGAGCGGCCGGTCGATCTTGTTCCTCGACGCCCCCGGGCCGTTTGCACGGTGCCCCGGTTGCACCGGCCGGGCGATGCTGCAGAAGCGCCCAGAGTTCTCGCTTCCGGAGTAATACAGGTAGTACTTGTTGTTCGGGTACGACGTCTTGTACGGACATACCGAGGCTTCGAACGGGACGCCGTGCCGGGTGAGCCAGTCGATCGTCGCTGGACTGGAATCGACGAAGCGCCGAAGGGTTTCGGGCCTGACCGCGTCGCCTATCTCAACTTGCAGATATGCAAACATCGCCTCGCCGCTGTCCTTGAGATCGGCGTGGCGTTGAACCCAGGTTCCGCCGCCGGCGTAGATGATTCCACCGGAGATTTCGGTGGCTCCGCCACCGTTAAACCGGTCGAGGGCCACAACGTCAGCGCCGCGGGACCGCTCCGTACCCCACCACGACAACATCGGCGACCTGTTCTGCGCCCATCGTTTCCTCAAGTTGCCCGCTGAATGCATATCTTAAACATATAGTTTGTACTCAGAGTACAACAACTGCTGACGATGCCCGTAGACTGCGGTCGTGGCTGAACAAAGTGGGCGGGTCGTGCCGGCATCGGTGGCCGACAAGCTGTATGCCGCAGCCGATGTCGTCGCCAACAGCGGACTGGCGAACACGAAGATCGAGGACATCGCCGCGGTGTATGCCCGTGCCCGTTGGTCTGCGAAATCAGCTGAGTCTGGAAAGCAAATCCGAATATAGAACCGGACCTGGTATCGCTGACTCGCCCTTAGCGCGGCGAGGCGTGTGCGAGTCTGATTTGGTGTAGCTGTTTCTAACGGTGTCTTGTTCGTCAGATTGCGGGCGCGAGTCCGGACATCATGAGGTCTATCACCGCGTCGGCGACGTCGTGCGCGGCTTTGCTGGAGTTTATGACGTTGTGCAACATTGCCGTCATCATGATGGCTCCGAAGATGCCGACTGCGCCGCTTTGTGGGTCCTCTAGAGACCGCAACGATCCGTCCGCGGCCCCGGCGTGAAGAACTCGGGCGATGGGATCGTAGAAGGCCTCTTGGACTGCACTGGCGAGTTCGGGCAATCGAATCGCGAGTCCGAGGTCGCCGACGAGTGCCCGGCTGGATCCGGGGCGGTTCATGGTGTGCTCGATCTGCACCCTGATCACTGCTGCTAACCGGTCTCTGCCGGTTCCGGGTGAGTCAGCGGCGTGGGCGACTTCGCTGGCCAGCGCCGCGAGAGAATCTCGGAGGAGGAAGGACAGAATCTCTTCCTTGCCCGTGAAGTAGTAGTAGAGAGTGGCCTTTGGGACACCGGACGCCGCGGCGATGTCCTCGATCTTCGTGTTCGCCAGTCCGCTGTTGGCGACGACATCGGCTGCGGCATACAGCTTGTCGGCCACCGATGCCGGCACGACCCGCCCACTTTGTTCAGCCACGACCGCAGTCTACGGGCATCGTCAGCACTCGTTGTACTCTGAGTACAAACTATATGTTTAAAATGTGCATTCGGCGGGCAGTGGGAGGAAACGATGCGCGCAGAACAGGTCGCCGATGTTGTCGTGGTGGGGTACGGAGCCGCGGAGGCAGGGCTGACGATCTCTGGCTTCGAGGGTGTGTGCGCTGCTTTGGAGGCACGGTCCCGCGGCGCTGACGTTGTGGTCCTCGACCGGTTTAACGGTGGCGGTTCAGCCGCCCTTTCCGGTGGCATCATTTACGCCGGTACGGGTACGGCCGTCCAAGCCGAAGCCGGTGTGGATGACTGCGGTGACCGGATGCTCTCCTATCTTCTCCTCGAAGTCGGTGACGCTGTCCGCCCGGAGACGCTCGAACGCTTCGTGCGCACCAGCCCACAGAAGATCGATTGGCTGCGCAGTCACGGCGTGCCTTTCGACGCGACACGGTGCCCGTATAAGACCTCGTTTCCGAACAATCGGTATTACCTCTGACTTCACCACCCCCGTTAGCACATCGAATGTCTCGAGGAGCCACACCGAATGCCCAATCCCAACCTTCCGCCCGGATTCGATTTCACCGACCCGGATCTGAATTGTGCGCGCCTGCCTGTCGACGAACTGGCCGAATTGCGCCGCCACGCTCCGATCTGGTGGAACGAACAGACCGCCGACACCTGCTTCGGCGACCGCGGCCACTGGGTGGTGACCAAGCACAAGGACGTCAAGGAAATCTCGCTGCGTAGCGACGTCTTCTCGAGCTGGCAGAACACCGCGCTGCCCCGGTTTCCCGCCGGCTCGACCCGCGAGCAGATCGAGGCCAGCAGGTTGGTTCTGCTCAACATGGACGCCCCCCATCACACCCACCTGCGCAAGATCATCTCCCGCGGATTCACCCTGCGTGCCGTCGAGCGGTTGCGTGACGACCTCACCGAGCGTGCCCAGACCATCGCCAAGGCCGCCGCGGCGGAAGGCTCCGGCGACTTCGTCGAACAGGTCGCCTGTGAACTGCCGTTGCAGGCAATCGCGGGTCTCCTCGGGGTACCGGGGGAAGACCGCATCAAACTGTTCGATTGGTCCAACCAGATGGTCAGCGACGACGACCCGGAGTTCGCGCACTACGACAACGGCAACGCGTCGATCGAACTCATCATGTATGCGATGCAACTGGCCGCCATCCGGGCAAAGGAGCCCGGCGACGACATCGTCACCAAGCTGATCCGGGCCGATGTCGAAGGGCACAAGCTCTCTGACGACGAGTTCGGGTTCTTCATGGTGTTGCTCGCGGTGGCCGGTAACGAAACCACCCGCAACTCCATCACGCACGGCATGATCGGATTCGCCGAGCATCCGCAGCAGTGGGAGCTGTACAGGCGGGAGCGGCCCGATGCAGCGCCGCTCGTCGCGTGCGAAACCCTGGATCGACGGGGAGGTGACGTTCGTCGCCGTCAGGCTGACTCTGCACGGCACCACCGGCACCGGCCCGGCGCTTTGGCACGGCCGGCCTCATTGCTGATCTCAGAGAGCGGACGCACCGGCCGCAATAGGCGATAGCGCTGTCGCGGGTCCGGCTGCCAATGCGCCTTTGGCAACCCAAAGTCGTTCAGACGCCATCAGGTTCGCTATTGCGCTCATGGACGCCTGGTCTGGCTGACAAGGCGCTTGAGGGTATCGGTTCGACGATCGCGGACCGCGGCTTCGGCGCGGGGGAGTTGATCAGTTGCGGCAAGAGGGTGAAGGCGTTTCTGCAACACTCCATTCCCGCAGTGGTCATCCATCACCCTCACTGACCTGATCATCAACGACACTCCGCCCGATCAGTAAGTTTCGCGCCCCAGCTGAGCGCGCTCGATTCGCTATGACCGGGGCGAGCAGACCTGGCATCGGTCAATGGTGATGGTGGGGCAGTCACTGGCGGGTCGAGCCGTTGCTGCTGCGTCAGGCTACGCGGACGCGGTAGCCGCCTCCAGTTCGTCGAAGGCTTCCGCGGTGTATTGCGCCAGCCGTTGCAGATGGGGAATCGTGTCGCGGCAGCCGAGGAACCCGAGCGCGATCTTGTCGGTGTACCCGATCAGTGTCACGTTGAGGCCGTAGCCGTCGGACAGGAACGACACCGGCACGATCACGTCGAGCTTGGCCCCGGACAGATACAGCGGCTGTTTGGAGAGCACCACGTTGGAGACGGTGAGGTTGAACAGCGGCGGCAGCAGGCCCAGCGTTCCGGTCTTTTGCCCCAGCGCGATCGGAAGCAGACCCATCACCGAGTAGTAGTCCATGGCGTTGGGTGTCATCGCCAACAGTTCGGCCTTGCCCCGGCTCGTCACCGCGCTGATCTCGCGCAGCCGCTGAACAGGGTCTTGAGTCGTGGTGCCCAGCGGCGCGACGAAACCCGATGCGGCGTTGGGTGTGTCGGGGTCGCGGTCTTTGCCGACCGCCACCGATGCGGTCAGGGTCTCTTCGGGCAGGGCGTTCTGCTCCTGCAGGTACCGGCGGCACGCTCCGCCGATGGCCGCGAGGATCACATTGTTTGACGGTCGAGTCGGTGGTGTGGGCGACCGCCCTGACCCGGGGCAGGTCGAGCACTTTCACCGCGAGACGCCGGTGTCGGGTGATGCGGGGCGTTGAACGGCGTGTGCGGCGTCTTCAAGCCGGCCTTGATCGTGCTGTTGGGGCCGCGCATCATTTTGGCCAGCCTTCCGGCCAGCTCACCCAGCGCCGACACGCCTGCGGCGGTTCGTTTGGCCGTCGCCAGGGCGAACACGCTGGCCAGGTTGTAGTCCTCGTCGAGTGGGGCGGCCCTGCCCGTGCCTGGTGGCGCCTTCGGATCGGTGCTCAGCCAGTTCTTGATGAAGTTCACCGCACCCATGCCGTCGACCGCGCAGTGATGGGCCTTGAAGTAGAAGGCGAACTGGTTGTCGGCCAAACCCTCGATGAGATGCGCTTCCCACAGCGGCATTTTCATGTCCAGCGGCGTGGAGTGCGGGCCTTCCACCAGCGCACCGAGATCTCGCGCGGATCCGGGATAGGGCAACGCCGACAGGCGCACGTGGTAGCTCGGGTCGGGCTGCACCTGCTTCCAGTACGCCCTCCTCATCGGGCCGCCCGCGATCACACTGTCGAACGGAAACGGCAGGAACACTCGAGCTTCGAAAAGCCCTCGTAAAGGTTGCGGACGAAATCGCGGGCTGGCCCCGCCGGTAAGTCAAAAACCGCCAGCGCTCCGATGTGCATCGGGGTTCGCGGCGTCTCCATCCGCGCCAGCATCTGGTCCAGCGGGCTGAGCAGCTTCACTAGGCCCGCTTAGCCTATTTCGACCCAGAAAAGTGGGTGGTTGTCTATTTTTCGGCGACGGCGGACCCGGTCAAGCCTGGGCGGCAACCGGAGCATCGCCCCGCCGTTACCTGATTGCCCGCAGCGGCACAGCGAAAAACCCGAACAGAACAGCGATGGCCGCCACGGTCCCGTAGTCGAACCGCAGAATCAGAAACGCGACGATGTATTCGGCCGCTATGCCCGGCGATGCGGCGCCTCATCTATGCGCGTGTCAGACTTTTGCGCTTGCGCAGCTCACCAAGCATAAGCCCTAAGGTATGCCGCGCTGTTTTCGCAGTTACCCGAACGTCGAGCGTGCTAAAGATAGTGTCGGCGAGACCGAACGCCATCATGGACAGGATCGGTCCGCGCGCATACTCCAGCATGAACGAGCCGGAGTCTGGGATTTTGTAACCCTCCGCGCGACCAGTCCCAAGGTGGTGGAATTCCCCAGGCTTGAACACCTGGCGCTCAAGCTCGCCCTCTCCGTAACCCCAGATTTCGCCGGCGAAGATGAAGTCCCACACCTCGGCCGTATAGCGTCCCGAGTGACCCTCGGTCCCGATCGGCGTGCCGAACAAGATCAGGTACTCCGAGAGCGAACAGTGAAGAAACTTCATCTGCCCCATCGCACCGCCGGCATTATTGAACAGCCAGGGGATGTCAGTGCGAATATGATCCGGATACTTGCGCTTCAACTCGTCGACGATCTGCGTGCATGCATCTTCCGTGCTGTCGAGGCCGACCGCGGCCTTTGCGATCTCGTGTAAATCGTTTGGCTCAAATACGTTACCCACCCGGCGGATACTAACCAGCCCAGCACAGGCGCGTAAATAGCGTGTAAATAGAATGCGGATTTACTTGCGCCGCCAGCGTCGAGGCGACCGCGCCAACTATCCGAAAGCGCCGGGCCGCTCGCGGGCGGGAGCCCACCGACACCGACCGCCGACGTCGACAAAGGTCGCTCGCGATCGCCTAGCCGGTCACACCTGTGAGCCGGCGATCGCCGAAAAGCTCGCTGCGACGGGGGCTGGGTTCGACCTCATCCTTGGATACCTGCCGCAGTGTGCCGCCATGCTTCGGGGTTGATCGGCTCACCGACCGTTCCGAGCAGCCGCAGGCTGGACAGGTTGTGGGCGAACGCCAGGTCGCGGCCCCACCGCATGAACGTGCGGATCAGTGTCGGGGCGGTGTAATAGATGGTGACGCCGTACTTCTCGATCACCTGGAAGTGCCGGTGCTCGTCGGGTGACGCCGGTGTGCCTTCGTAGACCACCTGGGTGGCGCCGTTGGCCAGCGGGCCGTACACGATGTAGGTGTGCCCGGTGACCCAGCCGATGTCGGCGGTGCACCAGTACACGTCAGCCTCGGGTTTGATGTCGAACGCGTGGTAGTGCGGGTAGGACGCCTGCGTCAGGTAGCCGCCCGAGGTGTGCAGGATGCCTTTGGGCTTGCCGGTGGTTCCCGAGGTGTATAGCAGAAACAGCGGCTGCTCGGAATCGAACGCCTTAGGCGTGTGTTCCGTCGAGGCCTTTGGCCCGGTTTCGTGCCACCACACGCATCGACCTACTTTGCACTTGGGGACCGCCCGCCCAACGGGAAGGGACCAGATCCGCTCAGTTACTAAGGGGACCCCTGATCAGCCGGCGGGAGTTGCGCTCGGGGTCCAGCCGTGACATTGCCACGATGAGCGGTGCCACCATCACAGCCGCCAATACGATGCATATCCCGAGCGCGGCCAGCCACGCCGCGACATCGTGACGCCAGAGCGGATCGTCGGCGCCGGCGGAGATCGCGTTGATGTTCGCCCGTCGACGCGCCCATCGCGTAGGCCCACCGCGACGGCGACAACCTGCTCCAACGGCACTCGGCCCCGGACCGGGAACAACCCCCCGCGCAAAACCAGCTGCGCCATGACGACGAGGACGAGCAGGGGCATGCCTCGGTCGGCGTTGTCGATCAGCGCGGAGACCAGCAGTCCCATGACCATCGACACGACGCTGACGGCCGCCACCGCCAACGCAACTTCCAGCTTGCCGGGATGGATCAGCAGCGGCCGGTCCGGGCCGGGGAGCCCGAGCACTCCGAGCACTCCCAGCACGAGCCCTTGCAGGCCGGTCAGCACCGTCAGGATCATGAGTTTGGACGCCAGGTACGCGCCGCGTGACAGGCCAATGGTGTGTTCGCGGCGGTAGATCGCCTGCTCTTTGACAATCTCGCGGACCGAGGCAGCGCAACCCATGAGGGCGCCTCCGATGATCAGCAGCACCAGCAGCTGGCGCGGTTGCTGGGACTGCTTCGCCGCGGCCTGAAACACCGACAAGCCCACACCGCCCGGGACGGCGTGCAGGAACAGGCTCAGCAGCAGCGGCAGCACGAGCATGAATACGGAGTACTGCCGGTCACCGGCGATGACGGCGAGGTATCGGCGACACAGGATCGCGAACTGGTCAACGGGGCTCTGCTGGGCGACGGGCCCCAGTGGAGTCGACGGCCTCGGTGCGACGACGGCGGCCGGCGACCGAAACGGCTCGGTCACGGGCCTGATGTAGGTCTCATAGTGCGGCGAGTTCTGGTAGTGAGCCGCCCAGTTGGTGGTGGTGTCGTGTTCGAGCAGCATGAACAGGTCGGGGAAGTCGGCGCATCCGAAGTATCCGAGCGCTTGGTTCGGCGGGCCGAAGTAGCCCATGCGCCCGCCGGGGGCGAGGATCAGCAGACGATCACACATGTCCAACTGCGCGACGTTGTGGGTGACCACCACCACCGAGCGACCGCCGTCCGCGAGGGCGCGCAGCATCGCATGACGGACTTGTCGTAGCCGGGATCGAGGCCGGAGGTCGGTTCGTCGAGGAACAGCAGCGACGGTCTGGTCAACAGTTCCAGCGCCACGCTCACGCGTTTGCGCTGCCCACCTGACAGGCTCGAGATGCGCTGACCGGCTTGCGCCCGCAAACCCAGTTCAGTGAGCACCTCGTGGATGCGGTTGACCCGTTCCGCGGCACTGACGTCGTCCGGAAACCGAAGCTGTCCAGCGTAATTCAGCGCCCGCCAGACGGTCAGCTGGGTGTGCAAAATGTCGTCTTGCGGCACAAACCCGATGCGGTGGCGCAGTTCGGCGTAGTTGGCGTACAAGTCGCGCCCGGCGTAGTTGACCTGCCCGACGCGCGATGGGCGGAAGCCGGTCAGCGCGCCAAGCAGCGTTGACTTTCCGGCACCGGTCGGGCCGACCACGGCCAGGAAGCTGCGCTGCGGTAGCGCGAAGCTGACGTTGTCGAGCAGCACCCGTCCGGTGTCGGTTGCCACGGTCAGCCCGGACGCCGCGAACGACACGTCGCCGGTGTCGACATACTCCTCGAGTCGGTCGCCCACCAAATGCAGGCGCTGGTGGCCGATTACGACGAGATCGGTGGGGTGCAGCGCGGTGCGCGCGATGCGCGCGCCGTTGACGTAGGTACCGTTGGCGCTGCCGAGGTCGACGAGTTCCCACAGTGCTCCCGACCGTCGCAGCTCGGCGTGGTGACGCGAAACCAGCAGATCGGCGAGGACCACGTCATTGCCGGGCGCGCGGCCGATCCTGATCGCGGGCCGGTCGATGTGGTGCACGGCCGACGGCTCGCGGGCGTCGCCCGACTGTGGCGGTGGATGCAGAAGTTGGATCATCATGCCGCCGGACACCGGGCCGAGCCACAGCGTGACCGGTTCGCGCACCGCGAGCCGGTCTAACCGGTAACCGTTGACGAACATCCCGGCGGGGCTGTGATTGACCAACACCCAGCCATCCGGCGTCGGCGTCAGCGTCGCGTGATGGCGTGAGAATCTTGGGTTTTGGGTCCGAACCTCTGAGTCCAGGGCGCGGCCGATCCGCCAGACACGGTCGGGCGTCGCCTGCCACACCCGGCCCTCGGCCCGCAGCTCGAGTGGTCCGCGCCGCAGCGGCATGCCCGCCGCGACGGGGTCACTGGTGCCATCCATGGTTGCCTCCGGCCTAACGCTAGTTTTCCGAAAGTCCGGCGGCCCTGCAAACCATGTGACCGCGTAGCCAGCGATCCTTACAAGCCCCGTCGGGGGCGCGATGTTTGGCTCACAATGAGCGGGACGCCGACCTGAAAGGAGACGCGCTCATTGGTGACGAACGAGGTTCTCGCGTTCGGCGTCCTCGGGCCGCTGCAAATGCGTGTCGGCGCGGCGGAGGTGCCGGCCGGAACACCGAAGCAGCGGGCAGTGCTTGCGCTATTGGTGCTCAACCGCAACCGGTCGGTCAGCATCGAATCGCTTCTCAGCGCCGCCTGGGAGCAGTGGCCGCCGCCGGGCGCGCGGGCCAGCTTGCATTCGTATGTGTCGAATCTGCGCAGACTTATCAGCGCTGGAGGAGTCGACGCGCGCACCGTATTGGTCAGCGCAGCGCCGGGCTACCGACTCAATGTGCCTGAAACAGACTGTGACATAGGCAGATTCGTGATGGAGAAGAACGCCGGCGTGCATGCGGCCGCCGCCGGGCGGTTCGAGCAGGCCAGCCGTCACCTCACCGCCGCGCTGGCCGAATGGCGCGGACCCGTCCTGCAGGACCTGCGAGAGTTTCAGTTCGTTGATGCGCTCGCGACCGCGCTGACCGAGGACAAGCTTTTCGCCCACACCGCCCGCGCGGAAGCCGAAATCATCTGCGGGCGAGCGTATGCCGTGATCGGTGAGCTCGAGGCACTGGTGCTCGATCACTCCTACCACGAGCCCTTGTGGGAGCAGCTGATCACCGCCTACTACCTGTCAGAACGGCAGTCAGAGGCGCTCGACGCCTTCGGTCGTCTCAGGACGAACCTGGCCGATGACCTCGGTATCGATCCCGGCCCGACGCTGCGTGACCTCCAAGCGCGGATTCTGCGTCAGGAGCCGTTGGGCCTCAAGAAAGCCGCGCGGGACACCGCTGAGCGCGCGGTCACAGCCATGCAGCAGCGCACCATGGTGCACGGCGAGTCCGGGCTTGCGCGCCTCCGTGACATGTCCGGGCACATTTACCCATTGCGCGCGGCGTCCACCACCATTGGCCGTCATGCCGACAACGACATCGTTCTGCCCGACGCCGACGTCAGCCGCAAGCATGCCGTCGTCATCGACACCGGTACGAGTTTCGTCATCACCGATCTCCGGTCGGCCAACGGAGTCACCGTCGGGCGCGAGCGAATTCGCAACAGCGCCATCCTGACCGAGGGCGACCACATCGGCATCGGCGGCCACGAGTTCACCTTCGAAATGGGGCCGCCTGAAACGGAACCTTAAGCAGTGTTCGTGGTAAGGACCCCGACCCGCTCGCAGGCCGCCGCAACCGGCGTCGGCCTGGCCCCGTAGCGGGCGGCGCCGACACCCGCTGCCACTACGAAGCCAATGCCGACAACGGCCGCCATGGTGGGGACCTGATCCAGGATCACCAGACCGACGAGTAACGCGAACGCCGGCTCGAGGCTCATCAGCGTCCCGAACGCGGCAGCGGTCAGTCGCCGCAACGCCAGCATCTCCAAGATGAACGGCACGAGCGGCAGCATCGCCGCCAAGCCAAGCCCGGCCAGCAGCAGTCCGGGCGTCAGCCGGCCGAACACCGACGGCCCCACGACCGCGGTCGCCACCAGACCAGCGACCGGCATTGAGACGGCCAGGCCGGTGATGCCCGCGACGTCGTCGCCGACTCTCTGCGTGAGCAGGATGTAGGCCGCCCAGCATCCAGCGGCGACGAGCGCGAATGCCACGCCCACCGGATCGACTGCCCCGCTCCACGGCTGGGTGAGCAGCAGCACGCCGACGGCGGCCACGCCTGGCCAGAGCAGGTTGCGGGCGCGGCCGGTCGCGACCGCGACGCCGAGGGGGCCGAGAAATTCCAGCGCGCTGGCGGTGCCCAACGGGATCCGGTCCAGCGCGGCCATGAAGAGCAGGGTGATCCCGGCGGTGACGATGCCGAGCAGCACGCAGTTGACCAATGCCTGCCGGCTGAACGCCGCCCGTTTCGGGCGCACGATGACGAGCAGCAGCAGCCCGGCCCACGCCAGCCGCAGCCAGGCCGCGCCGTCTGCGCCGATGCGGTCGATGAGACCAACGGAGACGGCGAGGCCGAGCTGCACGCACAGCATCGACACGATCGCCATTGACGCGCTTACGGGTGCTGCGTTCCTGGCCATGGGAGCATTGAACGGCACGACAACCGTTCGTGTCCACGTGAGTTTAATGGACACACCATTCACAGATACTGAACAATACTGACGCGTGGACACCCGACGTTTGTGGTTGCTGCTCGAACTGTCGAGGCTGGGATCGATGCGGGAGGTCGCCGACGCGCACGGACTCAACACGTCGACGGTGTCCCAACAGATTGCGGCTTTGGCAAAAGAGGCTGGGGCACAACTGATCGAGCCGCAGGGCCGTCGGGTGCGGCTGACACCGGCCGGTCGGCGCCTGGCCGACCACGCGGTGACGATCCTCGCGGCCATCGATGCGGCGCGACTTGACCTCAACCCCGATGCCGAACCCGCCGGCGTGCTGCGAGTTGGCGGATTCGCGACCGCGATCCGCGACTCGTTGTTGCCGGTCCTCAACGATCTCTCCCGAAGCCACCCGCGAGTCGAGGTGGTGATCCACGAATACGAACCGCTCGAGGCGTTCACGCTGCTCGTCGACGACAAGCTCGACCTCGCGCTCACCTATGACTACAACCTGGTACCCGCCTCACCGAGCCCGGTGATCGACACCGTGGCGCTGTGGTCGACGCCGTGGGGTCTCGGCGTTCCCGCCGACCAGGCCGATAAGCAAACCGGCGTCGCCACCTACGCGACCCGCCCGTGGATCGTCAACTCCCGCAACACCGCCGACGAGGACGCGGTGCGCACGTTGGCGTCGCTGGCCGGATTCACGCCCCGGATCACCCACCAGATCGACAGCCTGGAGCTGGTCGAGGATCTGATCGCGGCCGGATACGGGGTGGGCCTGCTGCCGCTTCGGCGACGCACCCGCGACGGCGTCACGGTGCTGCCGCTCTTCGATCCGCAGCCCGTGCTCACCGCGTATGCGGCGACGCGGCGAGGGCGGTCGAACTGGGCGCCGCTGCGGCTGGTGCTCGACCGGCTCATCACGACTGCCGGTCTGACGTGCCGTTGAAAAAACAAATGGCAGCAGATCGGTGCGGGCCGTTACCGTCGACGTATGTCCGGTTCACCGCCGGCCATCGAGGCAATCGATCTGGTCAAGAAGTTCGGCGCTGATGTCGCTGTCGACGGCGTGAGTTTCGCCGTGCCGCAAGGCAGTGTGCTGGGTCTGTTGGGACCCAACGGTGCCGGCAAGACCACCACGGTGCGGATGATGACCACACTGACCGAGCCCACCAGCGGTACCGCCCGGGTCGCGGGCTATGACGTTCGCGAGCAGCCGGATATGGTGCGGCGCAGCATGGGCCTGACCGGTCAGGTGGCGACGGTCGACGAGCTCTTGACCGGGCGCGAGAACATCCGGATGATCGGCGGTCTCTACGGCATCCGCCGCCGCGAACTGGCGCGCGTAAGCGACCAACTGCTGGAAAAGTTTTCGATCGCCGACGCCGCTGACCGGCCCGTCAAGTCGTATTCGGGCGGCATGCGCAGGCGTCTCGATCTGGCCGTCAGCCTGTTGGCCGGGCCGCCGGTGCTGTTTCTCGACGAGCCCACCACCGGTCTGGATCCGCGCAGCCGCACCGATCTGTGGGACGTGGGACGTGCTGCGCGGGCTGGTCCGCGAGGGCACGACACTACTGCTCACCACCCAATACCTGGAGGAGGCAGATCAATTGGCCGACACCATCGTGGTGATGGATAAGGGCCAGATCATCGCCGAGGGCACGCCGCTGCAACTCAAGCTGCAGGCCGGAAGCGCCAGCCTTGTGGTCACTGTCTCGCGCGCCGACGACCTTCCGGTCGCCGCGGCACTGCTGCGCAAGGCCGGCGCCGAGGTGTTCGTCGATACCGGTGCGCGGCAATTGACCTCTGCCGCAGACGGTCTCGCGGACATGACGCGGGTCGCTGGCTGGTTGCGCGACAGCGAGATCGAGGTCGACGACATCGGGTTGTCGCGGCCCAGCCTCGACGACGTGTTCCTGTCGCTGACCGGACATCGCACGGAGACCGAACCCGACGATGAGCCGCTTGCGCGAAGAGCAAAGGGTGAGGAGGAATCGGCATGACCACCGTCGCACAGCTGCTGCCCACCCAGTCCCGTCGGCCGGCAACGCACCGCACCAACATCGTGCAGCAGTCGTGGATCATGGTTAAGCGCAACATGATTCATACCAAGCGGATGCCTGAGATGCTGAGCGACGTGACGACGCAACCGATCATGTTCGTGTTGTTGTTCGCGTTCGTGTTCGGCGCGTCGATCACCAACACCGGCGGGCCGTCCTACCGGGAGTTC
Source organism: uncultured Actinomycetota bacterium (assembly GCA_963801365.1). Lineage (GTDB taxonomy): Bacteria > Actinomycetota > Actinomycetes > Mycobacteriales > Mycobacteriaceae > Mycobacterium. The sequence goes on from CAWDEZ010000006.1 coordinate 1,183,673, forward strand.
CTGCTGCCCGGCATCCAGGCGCAGACCATCGTGTTCGCCGCGTTCGTCGTCGCCGCGGGCATCACCAACGACATCGAGAAGGGAATCATCGACAGGTTCAGGTCGCTGCCCATTGCGCGGTCGTCGGTGTTGATCGGGCGCAGCGTGGCCAGCCTGATCCACTCGTCGATCGGCATCGTGGTGATGGCGCTCACCGGCCTGGCCATCGGTTGGCGCATCCGCGGCAGCATCGCGGCGGCGGCGCTGGGGTTCGCGCTGGTGCTGCTGTTCGGGTTCGGCATCATCTGGTTCGGCATCCTGGTGGGATCGATCATGCGGTCCGTGGAGGCGGTCAACGGCGTGATGTTCACCGTCTTGTTCCCGATCACGTTTTTAGCCAACACTTTTGCGCCGACTGAGCCGATGTCGCGTTGGTTGCGGGTGATCGCCGAGTGGAACCCGGTGTCGTCGTTGGCTCAGGCGATGCGCCAACTGTGGGGCAACGGGCCTGCCGCGCCGCCGTCGGCGCAGTTGCCGCTGCACCACCCGGTGCTCGCGACCATCCTCTGGTCGCTGGTGTTGACCACGGTCTTCGCACCCGTGGCAGTGCGCACCTATGCGCGCCGCACGGCCGACTGACGCCGAACGTGAGCGTACTTCGAGAAATCGGCGGGCGCTTGGTTCGCAGTGAGCTCACGTTGGGCGCGTACAGCCGTCAACCCCATGCGTGCACTTGGTTCTGGGCGGCCTCGAGTCCGAGCTTGATCAGCAACTCGGTGGCGTCGGCGGCCTGCTCACAGATCACCGGCACCTCCGGGCGTTCAGTCGCGGTGAAGTTCTCCAGCACGAAGGCGGCCGGCTCCTTGCGTCCGGGCGGTCGTCCGATGCCGATACGGACACGGTGGAAATCGTTGGTGCCCAACCCCGTACCGACTGAACGCAGCCCGTTGTGCCCGGCAACCCCGCCGCCAAACTTCAGCCGGATCCGGCCGAAGTCGATGTCGAGGTCGTCGTGGATGACGATGAGGTCGGCGGGCGGTACCGAGTAGAACTTGACCAGCGCTGCGACTTGGCGTCCGGACTCGTTCATGTAGCTGCGCGGCTTGCCGACGATCACCGGACTTCCGGCCAGCCGGCCGGTCGCGACGTCGGCGCCAGACTTCTTGTGCGTCTTGAATATTGAGCCGGCACGGGCTGCCAGCAGGTTGGCTACCAGGAACCCGAGGTTGTGCCGGGTCTTGGCGTAGACCGGTCCCGGGTTGCCCAGGCCGACCACCAGCTGGGGCCCCCGCGGCGTCGCAGGGGACGGCTCGGCCACGTTCTTTTTGCTCCTCGCGTCCGCGGCGGCTACCCGTTGTCGGGCGCTTCGCCTGGCGCCTCCTCCGACGCCGCGGCTTCGCCCTCTTCTGCGGCCTCGGCAGCCTCGGCCTCGAGGTCCTCGGCGGTCGATGAGGTGACGACGTTGACCACCAGCATCTCGGGGTCCGACACCAGTGTGACGCCGCTGGGCAGCTGGACCTGTCCGGCCAGGATCTGCGTGCCTTCCTCGGCGCCCTCCACCGACACGGTCAGCTGGTCGGGAATTGACAGCGCCTCGGCCTCGATCTGGATCGTGCTGGTGTCCTGCGTGACGAGCGCGCCGGGTGTCGCCTCACCCTCGACGACGACGTTGACGTCGACGACGACCTTCTCACCGCGGCGCACGACGAGCAGGTCGGCATGCTGGATGTTGTGCCGGATCGGGTGGATGTCCAGTGCCTTCGTGAGCGCGAGCTGTTCTTTGCCATCGATCTCGAGAGCGAGCACGGCGTTAGTTCCCGAGCTGCGCAGCACCGCCGCGAAGTCGTGCGCCGACAACAGCAGATGCCGCGGGTCTGAGCCGTGCCCGTACAGCACCGCAGGTACCATGCCGTCGCGGCGGGCGCGCCGCGACGCGCCCTTGCCGGTCTTCGTGCGGATCTCGGCGGTCAGTTGATTAGTCGTGCCCTTGGCCATGTGGTTGCTCCTGTGCAGCAGGTCGTCGGTTCGTCGTACGACGGGGAGGGGCAACCAAGCGCATAATCATGCGGGTCTCCGTCGATAACGGTGGTTGCGGGCCACCCTCGCCGTGAGGTCGAGCCAGCGTAGCCCACCAGAAGCTCAGAGCGGAAATTCGGTGCCCGTGAGCTGCTCGGATAGCTCCCACAGGGCCTTCGCCGCACCCGGTTGGCGGGCCTGCCTGCTGCGACCCACCGGTTGGGTGCGGCCGAGGTATCCGAACCGCGGGCCGACGTAGGTGTCACCCGGCAGGTCCTGCGACACCGCGAACAGTGTCGGACGGCCCCGTAATCGGCGTCGGTGGCCATCCGGTCGCCCAGCTTGAGCAGGGTGGCGCCGAGACCGCCACTTCCGGCGTCGCCCTGCAGATTCGTCGACGAGTAACCGGGGTGGGCGGCGAGTGCTCGTAGCGGCGAGCCGGCCTCGTCGAGGCGGCGCTGCAGCTCGCTGGTGAACAGCAGGTTGGCCAGCTTCGACTGGCCGTACGCCAACCATGGCCGGTACCGCCGTGCCGGCCAGTTCAGGTCGTCGAGGCTGATTCTGCCAATCCGGTGGAACACCGACGAGATGGTGACCCCGCTCGCCGATCTTCGGCAGCAGCAGGTTCGTCAACGCGAAGTGACCGAGATGGTTTGTGGCGATCTGACTTTCGAAACCGTCCTTGGTCACCGCGTGGGGGACAGCCATGATGCCGGCGTTGTTCACCAGCACGTCGACGTCGGTGACGCCGTCGGCGAACTCGCGAACGGATGCCAAATCCTGCAGGTCCAGCCTGCGTACCTCGACGTTGCCGGAAATGGCCGCGGCGGCGTCGTCGCCCTTTGCGGGTGTTGCGCACCGCAAGCACGACATGGGCTCCGACGCGGGCCAATTCGCGTGCGGTGACGAAACCGAGGCCGCTGTTGGCACCGGTGACAATCACTGTGCGTCCGGCGAACACGGGCAAGTCGGCGACGGTCCAGTCCGTCATGCGGTTTACCCTAACGGGACTGCGGAGGCATCGAGACCTCAGCGCACCGCAACCGTGAAACCCTTGATGATGGCCAGCACGTCGGGGTCGGATTCCTGCGGCTGGTCGGCGAGCGCGGTCACTGAGAACTGCACCAGGTATCGCTGGCTGGCCGGTGGTCGCGCCGTCGCGATCACGATGCGGTTGTACCGGTGAAGTTTCTGGCCGGTGGCGTCGGCGTAGGTGGCCTCGATCTTCGCCGACGGCATGCCGTTGAAGGGTTCTTGAATCCCGCCGGGAATATCGAAACGCGGCTTCGAGCGCCTCAGCGGGATCGAAGGCACCGCCG
>CAWDEZ010000007.1:0-381636 GCA_963801365.1 uncultured Actinomycetota bacterium
GTAGTGCCGCAAGTCATGGAACCGGAATCCCTCGGGCAGGTCGTCGATTTTCTCCCTGACGTCACGCATCGCCCGCTCGATGATCCACGGGCCGCAGCGGTCGGTGCCCCCACCGTTGGTCACCATCATGTCGCCGCCGTACTTCTTCACCGAGGCGGCGAGCAGCAAGGCCAAGTCCTGTGGGATCGGGATCGGCTGATCGCTGCCGGGCGTCTTCAACGGCTTACTCGGCCATTGCTGCTTAGGATGCACTACGCCCCTGATGAAGTCGACGTCGCTGACGCGCAGCCCTGACACCTCCGCAACCCGCAGACCGGCGAACGCGCCGAGCAGAACGGCCACCCGCAGATGGTCAGGCATCGCGTCGTGGATGGCCCAAACTTGTTCTGTGGTGGCCACATACACCTTGGCCTTGCCCAGGCGCCGCCGACTCGTCACGACCCACGACGGAGTGTCTTGAATGTGGTCTGACCCGAAAATCGGATGGTGAGTGGGCAGGCCGAAGGCATCCGGCGTAGCCGGATATGTTGTGTGCGTCGGGATTACGCGGCGTTGTCGGTGATGATGGCTTTGCCGTCGCGGATGACGATGTGTTGAGCTGTGAGCGCTTGGAGCTGGGTGGCCAGATCGCGGGCGCGACGATGCTTGTTGATGCGGGATTCGTAGTGTGCGGGCCCGAGCTCGCAGAAGTCGAGGTCGGCGTCCGAGAGCAGGTGGTAGACGACGGTCAGCACTGAGTTACCGACGGCGACGATGGCCTTGGGCTTACCGCGACGCCGGGCCAGGCGCCGGTATCGGGCGCCCAGGAAGGTGTCGGTGCGCGTGGCGCTGAACACGATGCGCCCGAGGGTGCCGGCCAGCCAGGGGTTGCCCTTGCCGCGGGCCTTGCTGCGGGACTTGCCGGCCGACTGGTGGGTCTGCGGGCAGAACTTGGCCCATGACACCAGATGCGCGGCGGTGGGGAACCGGGCCATGTCGACGCCGATCTCGGCGATCAGCTCGGCGGCGGCCACGGTGTCCACACCCGGGATGTCAGCGAGCTGGGCCGCCTGGCGGGAGAAAGGGCCAATCGCCTCCGCGATGCGGGCATCCAGCGCGGCGATCTGGGCGCCGATCCGGTCGATGTTGTCCAGCATCATCTGCAGGATCGTGGCGTGATGGTCGGTGAAGAACCCACGCAACGCCTCCTCGAGCCGGTCGGTCTTTTTGCGGGCGTTGCCCTTGGCCAACCGGGCCAGCGACCACGGGTCGCGCTGCCCGGCGATCAGCGCCTCCATCATCGCCCGCCCCGACACACCGTGGATGTCACTGAGCACCGACGAGATCTTGATCTGGGCGTCCTCGAGCAGCTTCTCCACCCGCTGCATCTCCCGGCTCCGGTCCGACACCAGGGCACCGCGGTAGCGGGTCAGATCGCGCAGCCGGCGAATCGGCGGCGGGTGCACCAGCGACGGGCGGCACATGCCGCGTTCGGCCACCTTCGCCAGCCACACCGCATCAGCGCGATCCGTCTTGGCCCGCCCCGGCACGTTCTTGACCTCGCGGGCGTTGACCAGCCAGCAGTCGAACCCCTCGGCCTCCAACAGGTAATAGACGCCCTTCCAGTAATCGCCGGTCGATTCCATCACCACACGCTCAATACCCCACTGCCGCAACCAGATCGCCATCTCCAGCAGCGCCGCGGTGGTGGTGGCATAGCCCCGGATCTCCTGCATCCGCCGCCCCGGCTTACCTGGGTGCGGCACCCGCATGCACGCCTCCAGCGTGGCCTTACCCAGATCCAGCGCCGTCACCCGCTGCACCCGTCAGTTCGACCTCGTCGACCTCTTCCATTCCCGGTGTCCTATCCACGCAACCGAACACAATGGCGGCCGCCCGCAGGAGTCAACGGAAGAACGGATCGAGTCGGACCCTCCTGCTCATGGCAACAATGCGCAGCTCCGCCAACGACTCCCAGGATCAAACTATTTCACGGGCTCACCTGCGCCAAGAACACTCGACCTCGGCGAGCGACCGCCCCCGATTTTCCCGGATACACGGCGTCCCCACAGGGGCCCCACAAACTATTTCGAGACCGCCTTCAGCTCTGCTCGGGCCTGGTCGATTTGGTCGTAGGCGTAGGTCGCCACGGCGGCGGTGGTCATCGTTTCGCCCTCGCAGGCAAGTGATTCGTATGTTTGGTCGCCCAGCACTTCGCGGAGTTGCGCGAACGCCGTCTCTGTCTGAGGGGATGCTGCTGCAGTGAGGGGATTCAACGCGAACCCGGCGATGGTGGCTGCCCGCCGGGGGTCTGACAGTAGCGGTTGAAACTCTGCAAGCTCTGGGCCGGATTAGGCGTCGGTCAGCCGATCATCTCGGACCGGTCGTTCCGCCAGTTGTTCGCCCTTCCCAAACAACAACGGGTAGGCAATCCCGGCGATGGCCGCACCGACGAGCGGTGCCAGCCAAAAGACCCACAACTGTCCCGGTGCGCCATTCCCGTTGAAGAATGCCACCCCGGTGGAGCGTGCGGGGTTCACCGAGGTATTGGAGATTGGAATCGAGACGAGGTGAATCAGCGTCAGCGTGAGTCCGATCGCCAGGCCCGCGAATCCTTTCGGGGCACGGTCGTCGGTCGCGCCGAGGATGACGAACAGGAATACCGCTGTCAGTACGATCTCCGCGACAATCACCGCCCACAGCGCGTAACCGCCCGGGGAATGTTCACCGAATCCGTTGGCCGCCATGTTGCCTTTGGCGTCGAACCCCGGCTTTCCTTTGGCCACGATGTAGATCACCAGCCCGCCGATCAGGCCCCCGATCACCTGCACAATCCAGTACAGCGGCAGTGCCTTCCACTCGACCCTGCGTGCCAACGCCGCGCCGAGGGTGACCGCAGGATTAAAGTGCCCGCCGGAAAGTGTCCCGAACGCATAGACACCAGTCAGGACGGTCAGGCCAAAAGCCATCGCCACGCCCAAGAACCCGATCCCCACGGAAATCCCGTTGGAGAGGAACTTCGCGGCGAAAACCGCACTGCCGCAGCCGCCCAGAACCAGCCAGAATGTGCCGAGCAACTCGGCGGCCAATCGGTGCATCATGGTTGGAGTAGTCACGAGTACCTCCATCGACCCGGAATGTGTGTCTGATTTAACACACGCCCGTCAGTGTGCGCCTTCTCCGCCGTCAAAAACGGCTTCGGCGAAGGAGAAGAGCGGCTCTCGCACGGGCAGCTGCTGAAATCTCCTCCCCAATGCTAGCGACCGCACCGCCCACCTCACCAGCAGCCGCGCCCCGGTGGCGTGACCATCGACCAGGGGCCGGCACCAAGCTTTGGTCTTCAGAGCCGCTACCGTCCGCGACCCGGCCTACCGACTTGCCCCGGATTGATGTTGGGCAAGTTGACGTTCGGCACGTTGACGTTCGGCACGACGTTGGGCACCACATTAAGGTCCGGGACGCCATAGTCGACGTCGATGTCGATGACATCAAGAGGTGCGTTATGGATGGGCGCAGCGCTGAGTTGGGCATTCGGTGGACTCGCGATGACGGCACCAAGAATCGCCGCTGCGGCGGCAGGCGCGGTCGCGAGCGTCGGGATTACGCGGCGTTGTCGGTGATGATGGCTTTGCCGTCGCGGATGACGATGTGTTGAGCTGTGAGCGCTTGGAGCTGGGTGGCCAGATCGCGGGCGCGACGATGCTTGTTGATGCGGGATTCGTAGTGTGCGGGCCCGAGCTCGCAGAAGTCGAGGTCGGCGTCCGAGAGCAGGTGGTAGACGACGGTCAGCACTGAGTTACCGACGGCGACGATGGCCTTGGGCTTACCGCGACGCCGGGCCAGGCGCCGGTATCGGGCGCCCAGGAAGGTGTCGGTGCGCGTGGCGCTGAACACGATGCGCCCGAGGGTGCCGGCCAGCCAGGGGTTGCCCTTGCCGCGGGCCTTGCTGCGGGACTTGCCGGCCGACTGGTGGGTCTGCGGGCAGAACTTGGCCCATGACACCAGATGCGCGGCGGTGGGGAACCGGGCCATGTCGACGCCGATCTCGGCGATCAGCTCGGCGGCGGCCACGGTGTCCACACCCGGGATGTCAGCGAGCTGGGCCGCCTGGCGGGAGAAAGGGCCAATCGCCTCCGCGATGCGGGCATCCAGCGCGGCGATCTGGGCGCCGATCCGGTCGATGTTGTCCAGCATCATCTGCAGGATCGTGGCGTGATGGTCGGTGAAGAACCCACGCAACGCCTCCTCGAGCCGGTCGGTCTTTTTGCGGGCGTTGCCCTTGGCCAACCGGGCCAGCGACCACGGGTCGCGCTGCCCGGCGATCAGCGCCTCCATCATCGCCCGCCCCGACACACCGTGGATGTCACTGAGCACCGACGAGATCTTGATCTGGGCGTCCTCGAGCAGCTTCTCCACCCGCTGCATCTCCCGGCTCCGGTCCGACACCAGGGCACCGCGGTAGCGGGTCAGATCGCGCAGCCGGCGAATCGGCGGCGGGTGCACCAGCGACGGGCGGCACATGCCGCGTTCGGCCACCTTCGCCAGCCACACCGCATCAGCGCGATCCGTCTTGGCCCGCCCCGGCACGTTCTTGACCTCGCGGGCGTTGACCAGCCAGCAGTCGAACCCCTCGGCCTCCAACAGGTAATAGACGCCCTTCCAGTAATCGCCGGTCGATTCCATCACCACACGCTCAATACCCCACTGCCGCAACCAGATCGCCATCTCCAGCAGCGCCGCGGTGGTGGTGGCATAGCCCCGGATCTCCTGCATCCGCCGCCCCGGCTTACCTGGGTGCGGCACCCGCATGCACGCCTCCAGCGTGGCCTTACCCAGATCCAGCGCCGTCACCCGCTGCACCGTCAGTTCGACCTCGTCGACCTCTTCCATTCCCGGTGTCCTATCCACGCAACCGAACACAATGGCGGCCGCCCGCAGGAGTCAACGGAAGAACGGATCGAGTCGGACCCTCCTGCTCATGGCAACAATGCGCAGCTCCGCCAACGACTCCCAGGATCAAACTATTTCACGGGCTCACCTGCGCCAAGAACACTCGACCTCGGCGAGCGACCGCCCCCGATTTTCCCGGGTACACGGCGTCCCCACAGGGGCCCCACAAACTATTTCGAGACCGCCTTCAGTTCTGCTCGGGCCTGGTTGATTTGCTGCGACGATGCCGTGATTGAGCAACTGCTCGATCCGTTCGGCATCGTGCCAGATCGCGCAGGCATCGCGATCAGGCGCGTTGCCTCCTGGGACGACGCTCTCGCCCGCGCCTCCACCGAGGAGTTGCTGCTGGAGCTACGACGCCGCATCGTCGCCCCCCGCGACAGACGCCGCGACACCTGGGACGACTGGGACGGCGATCTTGACCCAGATGGTTGTTCGGGTCGACGCGCTGGCGTCCGAGGACCCGTAATCCGTCGCTTTCTGGCGCGGTGAGTTCGTAGTGCGGCAGGTGCGGGTGGAAGTTGAAGGTGGTGACGTTGTCGAGCAGCCGTGGGCTGTCGAGGTCGCGGATGGCGGTCAGTGGCGCGATTTCCTTGGTGCCTTCGACTACGGCGGGTCGCAGCCCCCAAATGTTGTGAACGGGCACGTCGAGTGCCCGCATCAGCGAGCGGGTGTACTGGCTGAAGCGTTGTTGGCGAGGGACCAGGCGGTCGCGGTGGTGTTCGTACTCCATCTGGCGCTGGCTGTAGTCGTCGGTGAAGCCGACGTCGTGGTGGGGCGCCAGAAGCAGACAGGTGCCCTCTCTTTTGAGCCACTCGGTGATCGCCACGATCTCTTCGGGGGCGGCTTCTTGGGCGCCGAGCAGATGGTCGAGACCGAACACCATGAGCGTGTCGGTGTCGGCCAGCACCCGTTCGTCGATCGGGAGTTTGTAACCGGCTTGGTCGATGCGCTGGAAGACTGCCCTGGGTGCCCGGTGGCCTCCTGGGCCAGTTCCTGGAACGCCAGGGCAGAGCGGTGGAAGAGTTCCAACGTGCCTGCGATGCCCTGCAGGAAGTTCGCCGCGTCATACTGCGGCGTCTCGTAGCCCGGCCACAAGACATTGCGCACCTCGGTCATGGTGGAGAACCGGTTCTCCATCGAGGCCGGATCCCGTTGCGCTTCCCAGAGGTAGCTCCACGTCCAGTAGATGCTGATGCGCCGCCCCCGGTGTGTGCACGGGGGGTGTGGCTCTGGTTGTAGGTGCGAGCGCGCATGACGATGATCCTTTTAGTTGCCGAGTGTGGCGAGGTAGCGCAGTGCGTTGATTCCTGGCAGGAAGAAGTACGCCCCGCCCGTGAGTGTCGTGAAGGCCGGTATTCCCTTGTGCACCTTGCGGATCGGTCGGTTGGGGACGGTGAAATCCAGTGTGCCGTCCTGGGTGCCGCAGATCGGGTCGCGCTCGTTGCCGAGTTCATGGAAGGTCTTGTCGTTGATCCAGACGTTCTGGGCGAACTCGAACTGGCGCACCAGGCTGGCACAGATGATGAACGCGGCGATGCCCCGGTCCACGCCGTCGTCGGGAGCACCGTCGGGCAGCGCGGGTCCGTAAGTCGCCCCGCGCCGGATCATCCGGCGCCGGTTCATGCGGTGAGCGGTATCGCGCGGATTGAGCCGCCGAGCATGCGATCCCAGCGGACACGCGTAGCCGAGCGGGTCCATCTGCTTGTAGTTGTAGTCGTTGTTGCGCATCGGATCGGCGCCCAATTCGGGATCGTCCTTGTCCGGCGCCAACACCAGTGGTGCGCCGCTGCGCCAGCGGCCCATGAACTTCGCGGCCAGCAGTTCCTGACCCTCCGGGGTGTCGGCATTCTCGCGCAGGTAGTCGCGGAAGGCCCCGACGTGTTCCTGCAGCCGCCGATACGCCATGTAGCTGCCGTTACGCGACAACACCTCCGGCTCGGGAAGATTGGCGACTGGGCCGTCCTCGTCCGGATAGCCAAGGATGAACTCGCCCGGTTCCAGCGGGGCACCCGAGCCGGGGGTGGCTTCCTCGCCGGAGCCCTTCATCACCGGCTGCGACAACCGGTCCCGGAAGCCGAAATGGTCGTGGGCGTAGTTGAACGGTGGTGTCGCGTTGAGGTCGAGGAACGACACACTCCGGACGCCGTCGGTCCTCGCCAACAGCTTGTCGTGCTCCGCGATCGAGCGCCTGCACTGCTCGTCGGTGCGGGAGAACAAGATCGCGATCGCGTGCACGTCCTCTCCGGCCAGGCCGCCGACCCAGCGTTCGGGAGCGGCTTCCCCGGTGTCGCCGAGGATGTCCGCGCGGGCCGCCATCCCCTCGCGAAACTCGTCGGGAAAGGTGGCCAGAGATTCCTCGGGCACGCCGAGCGCGCGAAGGCCATTCCACGTGAACGCCAACGTGACCCAGCGATCCGAGCCATCCACGGTGGCCTGCACATCGGCCGCCGACTGTACCTTGTCGAGCAACTCGGTCAGCCACCCCCGGCCACCCGCGGGGGTGTCGAACGACACGAACTCGTAGCGCCCGGTGATCGCCGGGGTGCGGGTCAGCAGGATGTGCTGGATGTCGTCGAACTCGAGCATCTACTGCATCTGGTCGAGCATGTCCGAGAAGGCAGCCTTCAGGCGCAGCGCCTTCTTGATCTCATCGGCGGTGACGTACGGATACTCGCCGTATTCGAGGAAACTGGGGCACTGATGTTCGCGCACGAACTTGATGAATGCCTCCGGGTTTTCCTTCCAATCCTCGGGAAAGCCTTCAAGATTCGTGAACACCGTCGTAATCCCGGTCGCGCTGAACAAAGCGACCGCGTCCTCGGTGTACTTATCGAAGTCGGTGTCGAAGATGCCCTGATACTGAAAGTGCAAGCCGGACCCGACATCGAACAGCACCCACCGCAGGTAATGCAGCCGCAGTGGCGCCAGTGCCTCCGGGCTGTTCGCGATTGTCTCTTCGATCGTCTTGCCGTAGGCGCGGACCGCCTCCTCGCGGCCCTCCTTCACCTTGGCGATGATGGAGAACCCGTAACACGCCGGTGACCTGGGAAAGAGTGGGCCGTAGCGTCCCCGCTCGAGTTCGAAATAGCCCTCCTTCGGGATGGCCATCGCCGCAGGCTTGCTCCAGTCACGATCGATTCCCGACATCTAGGTTCTCCTGTCCGCTTGGTCCGGTCCACGGGACACTACCTCTGTTGTTGGCTCACGAACCCCTATGCCGACGACAATGTCGAGTGGACGACCGTTTTGTTGCTGTTCATCCGCCAGGCTCAGTGAGTCACTCGTCGACCCACCGATACCACAAGGAACAAGCGTGGCTCGTCAATCTGCCGCCCAGATTGCACACGGGGGGTCGCCGCCCGGGTGATAACTTTCAATCCTCACCGACTCAGCAGCGGGGGCAGAAGCCATGCAGACAGCCCAGAACACGATTCTGGTGACCGGCGGCGGGTCGGGGATCGGTCGTGGCCTGGCTGAATCGTTTCATCGTCTGGGCAACCAGGTGATCATCGCTGGCCGCCGCCGCGAGCAGCTGGAGAGCGTGGCAGCGGCCAATCCCGGAATGCAATTGCTGACCTTGGATCAGAGCGATGCGGCAGACATCGAGCGTTTCGCCACGGAGGCGACACAACGCCACCCGGAACTCAACGTTCTGATCAACAACGCGGGTATCCAACACAGCGAGGACCTCACCGCTGGCCGTGTCGCCGAAGCGGAGGCCATGATCATCACGAACCTCCTTGGTCCCATACGCCTCACTGCTGCGTTGCTGCCGCGCCTGCTCGCCCGGCCCCGTTCAGCCGTTCTGAACGTCACCTCGGCGTTGGCCTTCCTGCCCAAGGCGCAGGTGCCAACCTATTGCGCCACCAAGGCCGCGCTGCACTCCTACACCCAATCGCTGCGGTTTCAGCTGCGGAACACGGCGGTTCAGGTGATCGAGATCATGCCGCCGGGGGTCCAGACTGGCCTGCGCGACGAGCGAGTCAACGAACCCGACGCTATGCCCCTCGATGAATACATCGCCGAGACCATGGCGCTGCTCACCGAGCAGCCCGAGGCGACCGAGATTGTCGTGGACGCCACGAAACCGCTCCGGTTCGCCGAACGCGACGGCGTGTACGAGCAGCGCTATACCGACTTCAACACGTCACGCTCGCCCTGACAAGGACGTCTACCGCGATTCGACGGTGGTGTACACCGGTCACGGCGACGCCACCACGATCGGAACCGAACAGTACTGGTTAGGACTACATTCGCGATCATGACAGTCGAACTGACGCAAGAGGTTTCCCGCAGGCTCGAATCGGATCGCTACGTGTGGTTGACCACCGTGGCGAAATCCGGCCAGCCGGTACCCCGGCTCGTATGGTTCTTCTTCGACGGCAAGGAAGTGACCGTATATTCGATGCCGAAAGCCGCGAAGATCGCGCACATCAAGGCCCATCCGCAGGTCAGCCTGAACCTGGATTCCGATGGCAACGGCAGGGGGACCGTCGTGGTCGCCGGTGCGGCCAGGGTCGACGCGGTCGGGGCCGATTCGCTCGCGGACGAGCAATATCAGGCCAAATACCACGATTACGCCGTCAGCATCGGGATGGGCGACGAGTATCTCGCCGCGTTCAGCACGCGGTTGAAGATCAGCGTCGACAAGGTGTGGTCGACGCCCTCTGCTGGGTAGCCACTATCCCAGCGGGAAGCCTCCCGCCGTAGCCTTACCGCCATCGCGAGCCGTCATCGTCAATCCTCGTCATCGTTCTCGTCGTCGATTTCCTCGATGCCCGACTTCCGGAGTTCGTAGGCATATTTCGGGGTACCGCGAAGCGAATATGCTGGTAGGAGGCTTGCGGGGTCGCCGGAAACGCGAATTTCTGTAGGCACACGACTTCGGGCGTGTCGGTGGACTTCAGCTTTGGATATGTGCTAACGGTGTAGGGGTGTACCTGCGGGAGACGAAGCGGCGCAACCGCGACGGGTCGACGGTGTCGTATCTGCAGTTGGCGCACAGCGAACGCCACCCGGTCACCGGGGTGCCGTCGGCGAAGGTGATCCACAACTTCGGGCGCGCCGAGGCCGTGGACCGCGACGCGCTGGCCCGGCTGGTCGCCTCGATCTCGCGGTTCTTGGACCCGCAGCAGGCGATCGCTGCCGCGCACTCCGGCCAGATCGAGATCCTGGACTCGCGCCGGTTCGGCGGGGCGTGGCTGCTCGACCAACTCTGGGAGCGGCTGGGCATCGGGGCGGCGCTGCGCGTTGTCGGGGCGGGTCGGCGGATCGACGGCGGCACGACCGAGCGGGTGCTGTTGGCGTTGGTGGCGCAGCGGGCGCTGGAACCGGGCAGCAAGCTGGCCGCCACCGGCTGGGTGGCCGAACGGGCCGCGATCGCCGGCTGTGCCGGATTTTCCGACGACTCCGCTTACGCGGCAATGGATTTCCTGCTCGACGCCCTGGGTGAGATCGCGGCGCGGATCTTCGACTCGGTGGCGCATCTGCTCAACCTCGATGTGGACATTGTCTTCGTGGATTCGACCTCCACCTATTGGGAGGTCGACGACGCCGACGAGCTGGCCGACCTCGACCCGCAACCGGAGGTCGACGACGGCACCGCCAAGGCGGTCGAGGGCGGGGCACGCCGGTTCGGCAAGTCCACCGACCACCGCGACGACCTGCCCCAGGTGGTGATCGCGATGGCGGTCACCCGCGACGGGATCCCGGTGCGCTGCTGGACGTTTCCCGGTAACACCGGCGATCAGAAGATCATCCGCACGGTCAAAGACGACCTGGGGGCCTGGAACCTGCGCCGGCTGGTGTGGGTGGCCGATGCCGGGTTCGCCTCGGCCGCCAACCGCGCGTATCTGACCCGCGGTGGCGGGCACTACATCCACGCCGAGAAGCTGCGCCACACCAACGCCGAGGCCGCCGCCGCGCTGGCCCGGCCCGGCCGCTACCACACCGTCGCCGACAACCTGCGGGTCAAGGAACTCTGGGTCAGCCCGGCCGGCGGTGGGCACGACGGCGCCCGCACCGAGCGGTTCGTCATCTGCCACAACCCGGAGGCCGCCGCCCGCGACGCCGCCGTCCGCGAGCGGCTCATCGAGCACCTGCAGGGTCTGATCGAGGGCTCCGATGCCTGGCCGAACCGCCGCCGCGACGAGCTGGTCGGCTCCCTGAAAGCCAAGCCGGGGCTGCGCAGGCTGGTGCGGCGCACCAAGACCGGGCTGCTGCGCATCGACCGCGCCGCCGCGCAGCGCGAAGCCCACTACGACGGCAAGTGGCTGCCGCGCACCTCCGACCTGACGCTGACCGGCGAGGACCTGGCCGCCGCCTACAAGCAGCTGCTCGCCGTCGAACGTGGCTGGCGTGACTGCAAGAGCAGCCTCGGGCTGCGCCCGGTCTATCACCACCGCGAAGACCGCATCCGCGCCCACGTCCAATTGTGTTGGCTGGCACTGCTGCTCATCCGGGTCGCCGAAACCCGTACCGGTGACACCTGGCGCAACCTGCGCCACGAACTCGACCGTATGCACGTGGTTACCTTCGCCACCGCCGACGGTCGCGTCGCGCAACGCTCCACCCTCACTAACGGGCAGAAAACCATCCTGGCCGCGCTCGACCTGCCCGAACCACCCAAATACCTCGACTTCACACCCGGCAGCGACGCCGCCGCCGACTGACAACCCGGCTCATTAGCACCCGGGTCGTGTAGTAACACGACCCAAACCGGCTCATCGCGTATTCACGCTGGTCAAACCACAAATTTCCCGATTCGCGTGCCCACCAACTCCGGAAGTCGGGCGATGGTGCCGACCTGAATCGACTCGATCAGGTAGTCGTTGAAGTCGAACTTGCCGTCTCGCCAGGTCTCTGGCGGCAGATCAGCAGCCTCGGCCTTCGACACCTCGCGCCTTTTATTTCGCGATCGCCCCGAGGTGAGCGAACTTCTTTCGAATCTGCTCCGGGGTCAGGATGCGCCATATCCCGCCACAGTCACAGCGGACCAGGTCGGGGTTCTCCGCCGTTGGCGAGTGCTCTGGATGGTTACCGAGATCGCGGTGGTGCGCGAGCCATTCCGCTTGTTTCATCTGCATCCGCTCATCGGTCAACTGGTGTGGAATCACCGCTTCCGGAGACAGGGCACACTACATCCGCCCTTCGGAAACTCGCCAACAACCCGCTCGTTGGCTTTGTCGGCGCCGAGGCGTTTCAGGCTCTCACCTCCGCGGAAAGTGCGCCGACTCCGAGGTGCCACTTTGGGAGTGCCAGCCGAGGTGATTCTGCGGTGGAGAGTGCAACATCGGCGAGGTTGCGCAGCGGTTCCGCAACGAAATACGAGGCACCCCGGATGCAATCGCTCTCGAAGAGTGCGATTGCGTCTGGAGCCAGGGCATTATCGCAGGTATCGCCTACGATGTGAAGGGCGGAATGCGCAATGAAAGTGACTGTCTCTCAACGAATCTCACGCTTTTGCATTGCGATCCACCATTCCGCACCGCACTGATCGACGGTGCGTGGATCGAACGGTCCTGACGCTACCGACTCACTTCCACCTTCTGGACGCGCATTCCACCATCAGGCGCGGCGGGCGAGCCTCAGCCAGTACGCCTGAATCACCGCGAAAATGAACGCTGTGCTGATCCCGAACAGTAGGACGCCGTTCACCGCCTCTAATCCCGTTTTCCGCACTGGATAGGCGTAAGGCCTGATCGTTTTGCGACCGGCGGATGTTGCCGTTGGTGAGAAATGCCTTGGGAAGTCGGTTGTTTGGTGCCCGGTATACGCGGGGTCGTCCAGGCCGGTGCCCGCAGAGGATCGTTCCGGTAGGGCCAAATCCCATGTTGAAGATCCGGGGCGAACACACCGAATCACATGCATGTAACCCTGCTATTGATGCAGTACTGTAGGGCCAACCGATCGGAGGGTGGGCTCGGGCATGTACGTCAAGCGGCACGCGGTTGGCAGGGGCGGCAAGCGGTACGTCTACCTGCGGCTCGTCGAGGCGTACCGGGACGAATCCGGCCGGGTGCGGCACCGGGTGTTGCGCACCCTGGGCCGCGAGGATGAGCTCAAGGCGTCGGGCCAACTCGAGCAGTTGGCGGCCTCGTTCGCCCGGCTCGACCCACCGCCGGTGGGGACACGCCGCCACGTCGGGCCGCTGCTGCTGGTGGTGCACTATCTGGACCGGTTGGGCCTGGTGAAGGTGATCGACGCCGCGGCGCCGATGCGGGGCCGGGCCATGTTGACCCACGGAGAGGTGATCGCCGCGCTGGTGGCCAACCGTCTCGCCGGGCCGGCGCCGCTCTATGACGTGGCCGGCTGGGCGTCCAGCGCAGCGCTCGCCGAATTACTCGGCGTCCCTGCGGGATTGCTCAACGACGACCGGCTCGGCCGGGCGCTGGAGGCGCTGGCCCCGGTCGCTGAGCGGGTGCGCGGCGAGCTGGCGCTGGCGGCCGCGTCGGCCTGCCGGGTGGACCTGTCCCGGCTGCACCTGGATCTGACCGCGGTCCGGTTCACCGGCGGCTACGCCGATTCGGCGCTGGTGGAGAAGGGCTGGGCTGCCGACCGCACCGTCGCCCGCCAGGTCAAGACGCTGCAGGCATCCACCCCGGACGGGGTCGCGGTCTACTACCGGCCCCATCCCGGCGCCAGCAGCGAACTGCCCTGCTTCACCGCCGCCCTGGAGCGGCTGGCCGCCATCGCCCCACCCGAGGTCGTGGTGGTCGCCGACTCCGGCATGGGCTACCTGGGCACCCTGTGCGACGCCGACACCGCCAAGCTGCGGTTCGTGGTGCCGCTGCGCGCCGACACCGGCTGGGCCCAGCGGTTCCGCACCGACGTCGGCGCCCTGGAAGCGCTGCCCGGCCTGCACCACTCCTCGAAGCGCGACCGCACCCGGCCCGCGCCCGACCGGCCCCACTACAAGGGCCTGCTGCGCGGCTTCGACGTCATCGACGACCAGGGCAACCCCCACCGGCTGCGGGTGGCCTACATCTGGTCCCGCGAGGAAGCCGCCTCGGTGGCCGCCGGCCGCGAACGCGCGCTGGCCACCGCCGAGGACGGCTTGGCCCGCATCCGCAACGGCCTTGGCGGCCGCTACTACAAGACCCGCAAACAGGTCGACGACCGCGTCGCCAAGCTCGTCGGACCACGCATCGCCGCCCTGATCACCGTCACCACCGGCACCCGCGGCGGCAAACCCGGCATCGCCTGGCACCGCAACCACGACACCATCGCCGCCGCAGCCGAACTCGACGGCCTCTACGCGATCGCCACCAACCTGCCCGACCCACCCCAAGCAGCCCTGACCGCGGCCGACGTGCTCAACATCTACAAAGACCAGTGGATCGTCGAACAACGCCACCGCGACCTCAAACAGACCCTGCGCGTGCGCCCAGTCTTTCTGCACAACGACGACCGCATCCACGCACTCATCGCCGTCGTCGGCATCGCCCGGCTCATCTACGGACTCATCGAAGCCGACCTGCGCAGCGCCCTCGGCCCCGACACCCCGCTCCCCGGCATCCTGCCCGAACACCGTGACGCCGTCCCCACCGCCCGTGCCGTCCTGACCGCCTTCGCCGGCCTGCACGCCACCTACACCACCACCGGCCTGGTCCTCGACCGACTCACCTCCACCCAACGGCTCATCCTCGCCCACCTCGACATCCCCCTACCATGGCCCGAAACACGCCCTGACACAACAACATCCGATCAACCAAAACCATGATTTCCGACTATGCGGAAAACGGGGCTAGTGCGCCTAGCATCTGCCATCGGGATGGCAACAGCAGTCCCGGTATTTCGAACGTGGTCATGGTGCCAAGCGAATAGACCGATGCGTCCGTGAACGAGCCGAACGCGCCGAGCCAGCTATATGCCGAGGCCCAGAGCACGCCCTGCAAGGCCGTGCAGAGCGGCCAATATCAGCGCGACCGCGCCGATGTGGCTGATCACGATCGGAGTCGCCCGCAGCCGATCATGCTTGTGGTTGTCGACTTCGACCCGAATCCTCGTTTCCAGTTTGAACGCCATCAGCACCACGGCGGTCGTCTGGATCACGATGGTCAGCACGATGAGCGACAGGCCCAACGTCCAACTCGCCAGATCCACCCGTTCTCCTTTCAACGGATGCAACCATGGTTGCACTGTGTGACGCCGTCGAAGTCGCAATCCGATCTGGCGCCTGCTTGGTCTCGACGAGGACGCTTTCGAAACTCAGTCGGGCGCCAGCATGAGCGCGGGACAGCGCCCGTTCGGATGATCGCTACCCCTACCCGGTTCGGCGACGGTGGCACGGGCGGCAGCCGGTGGCGCGGTTCGCAATTCGACACGTGGTCGATGCCGAGGGCTGGTGCCGCCTGCCGCGCGACGGCTTCCCCGTTCGGCGGGTCTGGCTGTCTGCCGGTGTACCCGATTACAGCTGCGTGACTTCGATATGGACCGTTGCCGCAGAATGCGACCACCGAATTCGACACGGCGCGTTGCCCAGACGACGATTCTTTCGCGCTTGCTGAACACGCTGGGGTTCGCGTCGGGAAGCCACGATCATGTCCCACGGCCGATGGCGTCGAAAACGCTCAGGGAGTGCTCAACGGTGCGGAAGTGACGCCCAGTTGGTTCCCGAACGGGTGGTCGAGCCAGTAGACGATGAACAGCAGCAGACCGAGCAGGACGGCGACCGCGCTCAACAGAACCAGGTGACCACGTGTGCTGTCCAGGCGCATGAAACCGCCGAGCCCCACGACCACGACACCGCCGAAGAGCAGACCGGTCCACAGCAACCCCGGCATTCGAGGTTGGGCATCCAGGATTCGCTGGTTGCGATCCGACGCCAGGACGGTCAGCTGGCCGAGAAACTCCTGACTGATCGGGCTCGACGCCACGCTGGATTGCTCACCCCCAGCACCCGGTACATGTCGGTGAGCGCGGCGCGTGCGGTGTGTGGGTGGTACCGCCCGAAACCGTTCAGTGGTGGCCGGCCCGTAATTGGTCGAAGAGTCCTCGGCGGGCCAGTATCAAGCCGCTGACCACCAGTACCCACGCCGGGAAGGCCATCGCCACCCACATGCTCAGGTCGCCGATTGTCAGCAGCCCGACCGCCACCAGGTAGCTGATGGCGACCAGCCAGCGCGGCATCAGGCCGGTCTTGCGCCAGATCGTGGCCAGCGACATCATGAACACCGCCGCCATCCGGATGGCGTAGGTCTTGGTTATCGCCAGCACGACAAACTTGCCGAAGTCGATCACCACCGTATGGGCCGCCGGATCGATTACGCCCTTGCTGGCCACCAGGCCAGCGGCGATCGCGGTCGCGACGAACATCATCGCCAGGAAAAGCAGTCCGCTGCCCAGCAATACCGACGCGAAGAACCGGTCCTCGAAGCGTCCCAACCCGTCGCGCACCACGCCGATGAACCACAGGAAGCTGATCCCGGCGAACGGCATCAGCACCGTCGCGGTGGCGATGCCGTTGTGCTGGGTGTTCAGCCAGCCCGTCGAGTCCGTAACCCCCTCGGGCATGTTGTGGCGGATCAGGAACACCACCGTCCCGAACAGCGCGGCGAACAGCACTCCGGCAACCGCCGCCGCTCGCGGTGTCGTCAACGGACGCAAGGTAGGGCCAGAAGATGGCCCGGATGGTATGGACATCGCGTCATCCTGTCAGGGCGGTCGACGCACGGCGGGAGTTTTGATCTTCTGTGCCCCGACGGGCAAAACGGCCCCGGCAAACGACCAAAGAACAACTGTGCCGCATACGGCTCTAGGCTGTTCGGTATCCAAGTCCGGCGCAAACGGACCAACGGAGCACTCGGTCGTCGTCTGGCGCGGCAAGGTTGTCGACGGCATCTCGTGAAGCGGCTTCAGTTTATGCGAGACCACCGACGGCGCGTGCGTCACTGTCCACGCGACTACAGGGACGATGCTTTCGCTTATGCGTCGCCGCCAGCGGGTTAGCGCCCCCAAGAGGGTGGGTACCCTAAACGTACGAGCGGGGTCGACTGTTGGTCTTGTCGCCCAGGACAGAGGGCGCAGACCGACTTCCTATCACCGCCCGTCAACCGCCATCTCGGAGGCGCGGAGACGAGCAGAAAGGAGACCGCACGTGAATCTCAAGAAAATCGCGGGAACAGCCACCGTCGCCGCCGCGTTCGGCGCTGCCGCGCTAGGGCTCGGCGCGGGTTCGGCCCAGGCTGATCCCGGGTGGGGTCCGAACATTCCGTCGATTCCGGGCCCGGGAGATTGGGTCCCGGATTGGAATCCGGGAATCAATTGGGGCCCGCCCGGACAAGTCAAGAAAGCGTGTGTCCCGCCCTTCTGGACTTGCGGAACACCGCCCGGTCACTGGATAAATGGTCCACAAGGGCCACCCATACCCGAGGGGCCATGGACGCCATGGTCCTAGAACTCATTTGAGTTCCGCGTAAGTGACTCCAAAGGTCACGAAATCGCAGAACTGGGAGTTTTCGGGCAGCGGCGGTAAATCTGTGATTGACGGGTGCCGTTGGCGGGGGAATCCTCAACGTGATCGCCGGGACGCGGCCAACTACGCGACGATCCGAGAGGGTAATGAGTTCGGAACATGCAACAGAGCAGGTGCCGCTGGCCGAGATCCAGGAGGGTGACACGATTCAAGATCCCAAGTCCGGTCAGTGGTTCACCGTCACCCGAACGGCAGACGGCACAACGAGTGTCACTCGCAAGGACTCAGATGGCGAGCGGACGGTTATCGAGGGGTATCGCGTCTACTACGGCGACGAGCGACAAGGTGAGCAGGTCGATTCCCGGTGCATTATCGATTCCCGGTTCTATCAGGGCCTCGTCACTCGGCAGGTGAGAGAGTAATCGCGAGTTTCCACGCGACACCAAGCGTGAAGAAATAGCAGATGTTCGCCAACTCGGCCCGAGAGTAAGAGCAGGTAGACCAGCGACCACGCTGAACGCTAACGCGGCCAACACTTTTCGCAACACAGTAAATCAGACTGGGCGCGGCCCTCGTGCCGAATGCGCTGCTGCCCGGCGACCTCGCGGTGTGGGACGGCCACGTCGCGATGATCGTCGCGACGGAATGATGGCTGAGGTCGGCGACCCAGTACAACGCTGACTTCATGGTATGCAGCCCACGGCGAGGCCACCTCGTGGGACGCCGCGCTCGCGCGAGAGCCTTCCCGACTGGTCCGAGAGGACGGGTCAATAAAACCTGCGGAGGTTGAAAACCGCGTAGTACTCTCCCTGCATGCGAGGGGGGATTTCCATTTCACTGATCGTCGCCGGTGCGTCATCGCGAGGTGCGGTGTCGGCAGCCAGGCTGCTGCCAAGAGGTCACCGAGACGCCGGTTTCGCGGTGCGATCGGTGATCACCCGCACCGTGACACTGACTTAGTCGACTCGCTTTGATCAGGCCGACCACGGAGAGCGCCGTGACCATCGACACCGCCCGTCCCATCGTTTTCGATGCCGGACTTCCGGTGATCGACTACGCAGAAGCCCAGCCCGACGAGGCCCACGGCGTCATCGCCCAGGCGCGGCGGCAGGCGCCGATTGCGCTGGGCCCCCAAGGACCCGAACTGTTGACCTATGACCTGGTGCGCGCCGCATTGCGCGACCTGCGGTTCCGCACGCCCCGAGCTAGGTACCTGGCCGCCCAGGGCATCACCAGCGGCCCGGTGTGGGACCGGGTCAGCAAGCTGCTGATCAGCCTTAACGGTGCCGAACACACCCGGCTGCGCCGACTGGTGTCCAAGGCGTTCACCCCCCGAGCGACCGCGCGGCTGCGCACCACGGTTGTGGAGGTGATCACCGGGCTGGTCGACCCGCTCACCGCCACCGGCCGCTGCGAGGTGGTGGCCGATATCGCCCGCCACTACCCGATCCCGATCATCTGCGCGCTGCTGGGCGCGCCCCGCGAGGACTGGCAGCTGTTCTCGGACTGGGCCGACGACTTCTTCAAGGCTTTCGGGTGGAACATCGCCCGCGACACGCCCGTGATCCTGCGGGCCTGGGAAGCCCTCGACGCCTACCTCGACGACATGATCGCCGACCGGAGCCGCCACCTCACCGACGATTTGATCTCCGAGCTGATCCGCGCCGAAGACGATGGCGACCGCCTCACCCGCGACGAACTGCTCATGCTCGCGGGCAACCTGCTGATGGCCGGCACCGACAGCACCCGCAACCAGTTGGCCGCCTCGGTGCAGGTGCTGTGCGATCACCCCGACCAGTGGGCCCTGCTGGCCCGCCATCCCGAACTGGCTGCCAACGCCGTCGAGGAAACCATACGCCATTCACCGGTCTCCTTGCGCGCCCCGCGCACCGCCGTCCAGGACGTCGAACTCGGCGGGGTTGTCATCCCGGCCGGCACGTTCGTCCTTGTCAATACCGCTGCGGCCAACCGAGATCCCGCCGTCTACGAGGATCCCAATCGCCTCGACATCACCCGCGACGCCCCGCCGGCGATGATGACCTTCGGCGGCGGCGCGCACTACTGCCTCGGCGCCAACCTCGCCAGGCTTGAGCTCACCGAGGCCCTGACCGTCATGACCCAGCGCATGCCCAACCCCCACCGCACCGACCCGGCCACCTGGAAACCACTGAACGGACTGAGCGGACCGATCGCCGTGCCGATCGAATTCGACGCCGGCCACTGAAGATCGAACGCAGCCAACTGCCCTAACGAGCCGATGCTGCGCCGTACCGGTGTCGAAGTGGCTGGGTGACGCGATCTGCGGAGCGAACTCACCTTGCTCGGCCGCCATGCGCTCGCCGTCCTCGACGCGCAGACCCAACTGCCCCAGATTGCGGTCCGCACACCGTCGGACCGATCGGCTCGACTCAACGATGCCTACGCGGCGCTGTTCGACGGCCTCCTGCGGCTTCTCGTAGCGCGCCCAGCCCGCCAGCATCGAGTTCAAGCCACCGCAGCAAGACCGGGCCGGCGGCGCCGCCCTCGGCCAAGTGGACAGATCCCGGGAAGAGCACCCATAAACGCGGCCAGACGATTCACGAGTCACACTTAGCTAGGACGACGACACCGATCCTGTCAGCCAGCACCGGGCCAGCCATGCACAGACTTACAGACGGTATAGGACAACGGATCTATCGGTGGTTGGGTACACGCCCGACGGGCCCGTCACAGCCGATCGAGCATTTGGCTGCCAGCCGTCATTAATCAACCGTACCAACCTAATGGCCATCCCGGTCGACGCCAAGATCATCTATGACAATCACACGCTAGGGTTGGGAATCGTGCGGTTCCCGTCGGACCTGGTCGCAACCATCGAGGTGACTCAGTCAAGCACCGGTGGACAAGGACTACAACGACTACTTCTACACCCCGCGTTTCGGTTTGCGAGCCTGGCGATTCTCGGGGACTAGCCGACTGGGCGGGCCGGGAGGTTTTTGCAACTGCAGCAGGAATCATCATGCAGGACTTCTTCACCTG
This sequence comes from uncultured Actinomycetota bacterium, assembly GCA_963801365.1. Lineage (GTDB taxonomy): Bacteria > Actinomycetota > Actinomycetes > Mycobacteriales > Mycobacteriaceae > Mycobacterium. The sequence goes on from CAWDEZ010000007.1 coordinate 20,366, forward strand.
GGAGATCATGAAGTACCTCGACAAACCGAACCTGGCGGCGGAGGAGGCGCGGGATTTCGCCGCGCTGCGCTGGTGGGCGCATGGCTTCTACGCCGGATTTCAACCATCGCCAGATGATTTCGGGTACACCACCGATGGTGCTTCTGATCGGTTGGCCAGCGCATAATGCCCGAGCAACCGTTTGGCCCGTCGGCATTCGGTGTCAAGCGATTCGCGGTGCCCGCGGTACTCGATCTGCGCGCAGAGCAGTTCGCTGACCGAGTCATGATGTCGATCGCCGGGACGCCGGTGACATTCTCGCAGATGCGAGACCGGTCCTGTGCGGCGGCCAACGTCCTCGTCGAGCTGGGGGTGCGACGAGGGGAGACCGTGGCCCTGTTCACCGGCATCTGCCCCGAGTGGGTGTACTTCTGGCTGGGCGCCGCGCGGATCGGCGCGGTGACAGCGGCCGTGAATGCGGCCAGCAAGGGTGAATTTCTGTCGCACGCGCTGCGGCTGTCGCGCGCGAAAGTCGTTATCTCCGATACCGAGCGACATTCCCGGGTGCTGCAGGTAGCCGATCACGTCGATACCCTCGACCCTGTGCTGGTTCATGGCGATTCGCCCTTCACCATGCTGGCGAGCGCATCTACCCGAGCGCCCCAGGCTGCGCCGGCGGAGCCGGACGACCCCGGCGCTCTCTTTTTCACGTCCGGCACTACTGGACGATCGAAAGCCGTTGTCACCTCTTGGCATTACCTATTTAGCGCAGCTGCAACCGTCGCGTCTGCGTGGGAGTTGGCGGCCGGCGAAGTGGTCTGGACGGCGATGCCGCTCTTTCATGTCAGCGCGGCAGCCACGGTGTTGGCGCCGATGCTGATCGGGGGCACCACCGTGCTCGCGGAGGGGTTTCATCCGAGTCGAGTGTGGGATGACGTACGGGCCTGCGGTGCGGTGGGTTTCGCCGGGGTGGGGCCGATGGTGTCGATGTTGTGGAATCAGCGATCCGATCCAGGCGACGGAAAGCTTGGCCTGCGGTTTATCTCGGCGGCGCCGATTGCGGCGGATCTGTACCGCCGCATCGAACAGCGTTACGGCTGCCGAGTGGTCACGATGTACGGACTCACCGAAGCCATTCCTATCGCGTTCAAGGCAGTTTCCGACGACGGCGTGCCGGGAACATCCGGCCGCGTTAATCCGGCGTTCGACGTGCGCGTCGTTGACGATCATGGACAGCAGGTGCCGTCGGGTGTCGTCGGTGAAATCATCTGCCGCGCAAGGTATCCACATGTCATGAGTGAGGGGTACGTCTCGGCGGGTTCCGACGGTCCCCAAATACGGATCGACCCGCATCCAGAATGGTTCCGCACCGGTGATCTCGGCAGTCTCGACGACGATCGGCAACTCAGCTATGTCGATCGTGTCAAGGACTCGCTCCGTCGGCGGGGTGAGAACGTGTCGTCGGTGGAGATCGAGACGACGGTGATGCACCATCCCGCCGTCCAGGAGGTCGCGGCGGTCGCCCTACCAAGTGAGTTGGGCGAAGATGACATCCTCGTTGTGGTCACCTTGGCGCCGCACGCGATGCTTGATCCCGTCGAATTGCTGGACTTCTGTGCGGCCCGCATGCCGTACTTCTGTGTGCCGAGATATGTGGAAGTGCTCGACGAGATCCCCAAGAACGCGATTGGCCGCGTGCGGAAAGACGTGCTGCGCAGCAGGGGATTGGGAACCCGCGCCTGGGACCGAGAAGCACACGGCTACATACCTTGTCGCTAACGAGTGCAGAAACACATGACAATGACCTATCAACGGCAGTATGTGCTGGGCGGTTGGCCAGCGTGCCGCGATCCTCACCCTGAATGTGCGGCTCAACAGGCTCTACTCGGCTGGACTCCTTGCCGGCTGGATCACCACGTTCCGCCACTACGGGATGGACGCGACGCAGCGGTGCGTCGCGCTGCAGTTCAGCGGACCCGGCCTGCGTTTCCACCAGAATCTATTCCGACCCGTTGGTGTACGAACGGCGGGCCCATTCAGCCGGGTGGTGCGCCCCGACATCTACCGCCAGCTCGTGCCGCGCCCAGCGAGCGTCGCGTACGGTCAGAAGAAGTGTTCGCGGACAACCTGGGCAATGTCCATCTGCCCAATGACCAGGAACGCCGGGATCTGAGCGAGGAGTGCGCAGAAAAAGACCGCAACCGCGACGACGAGCGGTGTTGTGCCGTCCATGTCAAGATGCCAGCGGTAGCCCTCGGTCACATACGCAGACATGATCCAGTCCGCCAGCAACACACCGGCGGGCAGACCGATCGGCAGGCCGGCGACAACCAGTAACAGGTTTTCCGCCGCGACCAACCGGCCGAGCAGGCCGGCGCCGACTCCGGCGGCTTGCAATTTGCTGAGCTCATCGGTGCGCTCACTGACATTCGCCGACATGGTGTTGTAGAGCAGGGCCGCGGCCATCAGCACGGCGAAGGCCTGCATTAATCCGATTAGCGCGTTGTAGAGGGCGAAGTTTCGCCGCATCGCCGTGGCGAGGGAGTCGCTGGACAGGTACGCGATCACACCAGGCAGAGCGCTCACAGCCCGGGTCACCTCGTCACGGGGGGCGCCCGGGCTCAGCTTCAACATCACGCCGGACGACGCTGCCAGCGCGGCCACCTTATCGACCGCGATGTACACCACGGGGCTCGTCGGCTCGTCGACGAAGCCGGCCACCGGTTGGTCGATGCGGAATTCTTTCTGTGAGCCGGTGATTGCGACCCGGTCGCCGACCGTGACTCCGAGCGTCTCGGCTAAGCCCTGCCCCAACAGCACGCCGTCGGGCGGAAGATCTCGTGCCGACCCCCCGTCGGTGAACCGGTGCATCCGGGTAGACCGCGGATAAGCGATTAGCAGTGTGTCGTAGCGGTTGTTGTCGGCTTGGATCGTGACATCTCGGCGAGTAAATGGTTCAGCCGCGGCGATACGGGGATCTGTGCGCAGTGCGGCCGCGACCTCGTCGGCTGCCCCGGCGGTGGTAATCACTTGCGCGTCTTGAAGTTCGATGCCGCCGTATTGTCGGTCGATGAATCTGTTGACGGTGTCGCGCAAGCCGGCGAACACCATCACCAGGCACACCGCTATGCCCACGCCGCAGGTGGTCAGGAGCGCGCGGCGGCGGTTGCGGGTGACGACCCGCACCGTCATTCGCCAGCGGGCAGGCATCCGCCGCAGCGGCGGCAACAGTCGTTCCAGCACGCTGATGCCGCCCCGTGTGCTCGGCGGCGATATCCGCATCGCCTCGGCCGGGCTCATCATCGAGGCGGCCCTCGCGGGGACCCATGCCGCCAGCGCGGCCGCCGCGGTACCCGACACAGCTCCGATGATCAGACTGGCTAGATGCGCAGAGGTCACCCGCACCGGAAGGCCCAGCGCGTTGGTGTACTGACTGGTGAACCAACAGGCCAACAACAAGCCGCCCGTCAGCCCCACCGTCGCGCCCGCCAGACCGATGGCGACACCGTAAGCCACATAGTGGCCACGTACCGTGGGCCCGGAAAGACCGTTGGCTGACAGGGTTCCGATCACGGCGCGCTGCGCAGCGATCAGACGAGACAACAGCACATAGGTACCACCCACCGCTGCGGCCAGGAACACCCAGGGCAGCAGCGTGGCGAATGTGCCCAGCGAGTTGACGTCGTCGCGCAGGCGAAGATACGAAGGCTGCTGGTCGCGCGATGTGACCACTAGTCCCCGTGCGGTGGCCAATTCAGATGCGGCGGTCACCAAGGCGGGAGCGGCGCCGCGATCACGGGCATACAGCAGCAGCTGATCCGAAGGATGGGCGACGACTTGTGAAAAATCGGGTCCGGTCATAAACACCACGCCGAAGTGCTCAGGGGTGGTCATGATCTCTCGTAGGGAGCGGGCCGGCCAAAAGTATTCCGTTGACGAGGCAGAACCTGAAACCGACACCGGTTGCCAGCCGCTGGGTCCGAGCAGTTCAACGGTGTCACCCGGGCTCAACCCGTAATGCTCGGCCAGGTGCTCCTCGATCGCGACGGCGCCACGTGCCGGGAGGTCGCCGGACCGCATCTCCAACATCGACACCGCAGGCTGGGCCTGAACGGGCACGCTCACAGCACGGCCGTACAGGGTGTGCCCGTTAATACGGATGCCCACATCGCCCTCCTGGCGAAGCTCGACAACCGGATCGCCGGGGAACCGTTGCACCTCATCACGCAAGCCGGCGGCGCCGAGGCCTGTGATGATGACGTCGGGCAACAGTTGTACGGCGTATGCCCGATTCACCGACAGCTTCAAGTTGGCGTAGGCGTTTGTGCCCGCGACAAATACCGCGATACCAATCGCGATGACCACAGTCGCGGCCAGAAACTGCCAGCGTTGCCGCCACAAGTCCCGGCGCAACTTGCGAAAGAGGACCAAACTCACCACTCGAGGGCCCGTGCCTCAACCGGAGCGGCGACATGCTGCTGCCGGGTGACAGTGCCCGAATGCAGCCACACCACTCGATAAGCCACCGCGGCAATCGCAGAGTTGTGCGTCACCACTCCGGTAGGTGCCATAGACGGTTCACATGTGCCGCGCAGGTATTCACGCTGATCCCACAGCCGTCGAGCTACATTGACGCCGTTCGACATTCGCTTCCAATTGATCCATGAGGTCACCAGACGGGGCGGAAACAACGCGTCCCAATAAGGGCCCCAGGTGTCCTCCTCGCCGGCCGGCGCCCGCGTCGAGGGCATCAAGTGCCCACCCCGATCGGTCATGACGCACCCTCCCGTCTGGGATGCAAGCGCCGCAGCGCCGCATGGAAATCGGAGTTCGGGCTGGCGCCCCGCAGCACCGCCGCCACATCGCGCAACGCCCGGTCGATGTCGACGCCCTGTTTGCGGGTCCGTAGAGCGCGGCGACGGTGGGGGTGCGACTATGAAGCCTGCACGCAGTGGACGAACACCGTCTGATCCTCGGCCTGCAACTGCTCTATCGCGCGCACGGTGTCGAGCAGCACGAAGTCGAGATGCTCGTTCTGACCCTTCTGGTCGATGAGCCGAACATCGAGGTGCTTCACACCCGCGGGCAGGTGCACGTCTTTGACGCGACACAACGACACGATCGCATCGACGCCCGCTGGGACATACTCGAGCGGGCTCGCGATGGCGCCGACGCCACCGAGCCATACCTTGTCGTCGTAAGGATGCCGGCTGGAATAGTGGCCATCCCAGAACACGTGATACGCGTAGTCGAACGTGTCGGGCCGGCCTTAGCGAACGATCTGGGTGGCCAGGTGCACCACGCCGCGCGCGGTGATATAGGCCCAGCCCCGCAACGCCAACCGCCAGTGCGACGGCAGCGCGGATGCGCCGTAGGCGGCGCCGAGCAGGCCGCCCGAGATCGCCGCGACGGTGTCGGTGTCGTGGCCGCCGCGCACCGCCGCCTCCAGCGCCAGCCGCAGGTGATCGGCACGGAACACCTGCGAGGCGGGATCCTCGACCGGGACGGGCGTGTTCACGATCGCCCGCAGCTGCACCTCGCCGAGCCGGTCCATCGCGTCCCGGAACCGACGGTGATCCACCGCAGCCCGACCCAGTTTCACCCACCGCGGCCCGGCCGTGGTGGCCCAACAGTCGGCGAACCCCGCTTGCAGCACGGGTCGACGATCCGGTTTATGCACGCCAACGCTAGGTAGGTGCCCCCCACCGAAAGCTCAGCTTCGGCCGCGAACGTTCCCGGGACGGGTTCCCATCCATGGCGCGGTGGGCGAGCGTGCGTGACGACGAGAACCCCAGCGCACCGGCCCCTACCGCCTCTTGCGCCAGCCGGCTCATTGTCGCGATGTCCTCGGGGGTTACGGGCTCGTTGCGGGCGCGCGCTCCCCCATCGCAGTCTGGCTTCCGATATCGACGCGGGCCCGCGATTGCCGATCACATCGAGGTATTCCGCGCAGCTCTGCCCGCCCCAGGTAATGCCTTCGGACAGAGCGGTTCCCGTAATGATCTTCCACACCCTCCATCAACTCGATAAGCCATTCCTCACGGCCGGGCCGCACCGGCGCGAACCGACACCGCAGTCGCCCGCGACGACCGTGCTCACGCCGCGATTGCTAGAGGGCTCAAGAACACTGTCCCAGCTGACCTGCCCGTCGTAGTGGGTGCGGATGTCCACAAATCCCGGCGCGACGATCTTTCCTGCCGTGTCGATCATCTCGACCGCGTCCCCTTCCAATGGCGCGCCGCCCGGCCCGCGGCGACGATCTTTCCTGCCGTGTCGATCATCTCGACCGCGTCCCCTTCCAATGGCGCGCCGCCCGGCCCGCGGCGACGAACCTCGACGATCTTGCCGTCCTTGACAGCCACATCGGCATCGAATCGGTCCGCACCCGTTCCGTCCACGACCGTGCCGCCAGTGATCTTGAGGCCGAACACGATAACTCCGTCGAACGTCTGTCAGCCGCTACAGTGGCCAACGTAACACCGTTACAGACCGATCGCGTCGTCTCAGGAAAGGCGAATCGTGACGCACGCAGCGCAGACCGGTTCCAAGCTCGGCAATCCAGCCCACGTCCGCCGGGAGGATGCGATCGGCACGCCGCCGACACGCCCCACCCTGGTGCCGGCGGAACGCTACTACTCCTCGGCGTTTGCACAGCTCGAGGTGGAGCTGATGTGGCCGAAGGTGTGGCAAGTCGCCTGCACCGTCGACCATGTCGCCGAGCCTGGCGATTACTTCGAATACCGTTGCGGCCCTTACTCGGTACTCATCGTTCGGGGCGACGACGGCACGCTCCGCGCTTTCCAGAACGTATGCCGCCACCGGGGCAACTCACTGTGCGCCGGCTCGGGTTCGGACTTGCGTGAACTGCGGTGCGGATACCACGGCTGGACGTGGGATCTTTCCGGCGCTCTCAAGCGAGTCCCCAACCGCAAGGGATTCGGAGCGCTGCCGATGTCTGAGCTTCCACTGCTCGCTGTGAGCGTCGACACGTGGGAGAGGATCGTCTTCGTCAATCTCGACATCAACGCGATGCCGTTGATCGATTTCTTGGAGGCGGTGCCGCACGACATCGCGTGGTGCGGACTCGGCGACTTCCGCTGCTACGCCACCATGACCATAGAGATCGAGGCGAATTGGAAGACGATCGCCGATGGCTACAGCGAGAGCTATCACATACAGGCGTTGCATCCCGAGCTGCACAGGTGCATGGACGATGTCTATGCACCGCAGCTGATCTGGGGCCACACGGGCAAGTGCGAGCAGCTCCATGGTGTGCCGAGCCCGCGCTTCAAGGAAACGCTCACCGACAGTGACGTGTGGGACGCGTATGTCTGCACCCAGGGGCCATTTATGGGCGTTCCGGAGGGCACCCCGTTCCCGCGAGATCAGCGTGAGCCGGGCCAGTCGGTCGCCGACATGATCGCCGAGCGCACACGAGCTTTCGCCGCCGAGCGCGGTGTCGATTTGAGCTGGGCCACTACCGAGCAGATGATGCGGCTGCACCAGTACAACATCTTCCCGAACATGACGGTACTAACCAATGCCGATCGCCTGACGGTGATGGCCTCACGTCCAGGGCCCGATCCCGATCACGGCGAACTGGTGATGATCTTGTGGACGCGCATGCCGCCCGGTGCACCGAGAAGCAAGCCAGCCGACGTGCGGATGAAGGCGAACGAGGCACACCCCGGTCTGGTGATGACACAGGACATCACGGTGTTGGCGGGACTTCAGCGGGGTCTGCACCAGCCGGGGTTCACCCGCTTGGTGCTCTCCAACGAGGAACGGCGCGTGATCAATATGCACCGTAACCTCGAACGCTACCTCGAGCTACCCGAGTCGGACCGCATCACCGGCGGTGAGCGCCTTAACAGCCCCGCAGCGCCGAACCGTCCGTAATCCCAAGGGTGAACGGGCCTCCTGCCCGAGCCTTAAGTGCGTCCCACCCGCTCCAGTCGGAGGGCGGGATGACCCTCCGCCTCCTCCGCCTCCGCCGCCTCCGCCGACGCTTCGAGATCAATCGGTCCTCGTCCGGTCATGCGCTCAGCATCGACGGACGAGAGGGGTTGTCCAGTAGGTCAAGCGCACCTTGGTCATTCGCGGGTGGGGCTGTCGAAGTACGCGGCGAAGCTCGCAGCGGCTGGTCAGCATGCTGATCAGGACGGCGCAACGAGACTGGCAGCGTCTTCTAATTCCTGCAGGGCGGGCTCAATACCGTCGGCAAGTTCGTCGATGTCGCTGGCGATCTCGGGAGTGGTGACGAAGCCAAAATCGACCCATCCGTTGTAGCTGTAGCAGGTGATGTTCAACCCCACATCCAGCATTATCGGCCCAATGCCCACCACCTGCTCGACGACCGCCCCGGCCAGATAGAGCGGGAAGTCGGGTCCGCAAACGTTGGACACCACCATGTTGATGGGGGCAACGCGGCTGCCAAGGTGACTTGCGGTGTAAGCGCGCACGGCCAATCCCAGCAAACCGGGCGGTGCCACATCGGTTAGTCCCACGAACTGGTGTGCCGACAGCACCTTGACCATCTCCTTAGCGCCTTGGGTATTGCCAAAGATTGTCTTCATCCGCTCGGCGGGGTCGGCGACATCGGTGGCCAGGCCCACGCTCATTGAGGTTAGCTGGTTGCCCACCTCGGTGCCGTCGCCACGAGTGGACATCGGCATCTGGGCAACCAGCGGCCGCTTCGGAAGCTCCCCCCGATCTTGCACGTAACGGCGCAACGCCCCCGAAACCAGTGCGAGCACCACGTCGTTGAGCTTCACCCCGAAGGCCTGTTCGACAGCATTTGCACGATCGAGCGACACCCTGCTGCTGCTGACTCGCCGCTGCGGCGAGATCGTGGCGTTGAAGCGTGTGGTCGGCGCCTGGAAAAAATGGGGCGGTCTGTTGGCCAGCCCACGCACGGCCAACTGCTGAGAAAGCGTTTGCTGGATAACCCGCAGCACGCGGTATGGCGTCATGATGACGACGTTGAAGAGCGCCCCGAGGGCGCGTCGCCCGAACCGTGGAACGCCAGGCCCCGCCGATGGCTGGCTGGCCTGGAGGCCACGTGGTCGCGGCTGCGGGCTGGTGTCGTACATGAGTTCAACCAATGTGGTGCCGGACACTCCGTCGACGAGGACGTGATGGATCTTCGTCAGGGTCGCGACCCGCCCGGCCTCGACACCCTCGATGAACCACTTCTCCCACAGCGGTCTTGTTCGATCGAGTGGGCGGGACATCAGATCGCCAACTAGCCGGTCGAGCTCGCGGCGTCCGCCGGGCGGCGGCACCACGATGCGCCGGACGTGAAAGTCGATGTCGAGTTTGGGGTCCTCGACAAGCCATGGCCTGTCAAGACCAAGCCGAGCCCCGACCACCCGGTAGCGCAACGCCGGCAGCTCCTCAACGCGAGCAGCCATAAGATCCCTGACCGCGTCGAAGCTGAAACTCGGCGCCTCAGAGGGATCACAGATCCTCAGGCCGCCGGCGTGCATCGGACATGCGTGCGTTTCGGCAAACCAAAACGCCGCATCCAAGCTCGACAGCCGCTTCATGGCGACAGGGTAGACCGGGGTGGCCCGCGCTAACCCCCGAAGTACGCACTTCACCCTGTTTGGCGTCGTCAAAGTTCGCCTTTACGCAGGTCACAGCGTTTTTGCGGCGGGTTCGATTTTGCGGCAGCTCCACCGGGATCGTCAGTTAGCGGCCAAACGCGTAGTTGGCTAAGTCGAACTAATCGGCCGTCGCGGTCGAGCTGAGGAGCGTAACCCAAATAACGATCCAGGGGGTCCACCATGCGCGAGTCGGTCCAATCATTTGTCATCAACAGCATCGCGATCGCACCAGCAAAGCACCGTTGTGCTTACTCTTGCGTCGCTGCCGGCCGAAACTAATTCACCGCCGACGGTGCTGTCGGACTGTCCACCGCAACGGCGATATCGGATCGCCCCTGGTCACCGGGTCGATCAACGACTCGAACGTCGCGACCAAATCCTCGTCGTGGGCCTCGGCCCGCTTACGGCCGCCGTCGGCGCGACGGGACCGTCCCGGGCCAGGAGCGGTCCCGCCCTCGGCAACCTCGCCACCCCGACGGACGGTGTCGGCCGCGACTCCGGTCGCCTCGGCCACGATGGCGACCCCCGCCCGGCCCCAGCTCCGTGGCCTGCGCGCCCAACCACAGCCGCCGCTGGAACTCCGACAAATGAGGCCGCAGAACCGCGTACCGTCGCGCCACCGAGTCCGCCAGATCCGCCATAGCAGAACCGTAACGGCTGAAACTGGCGAAACGACGTTATTTCGTCACAAGCCCTAGAGCTCGGGCTCTAGCCGGGTGGACAGCTGCGTCGATTCGACGAGATCGATGAACATGATTGTGGGTCTTCGCATTTCACCGGTGTCGTCGGGAGCTGCGAGCAAATCCTCGGCGTCGGTGTCCGCGCCGTCCATGGCCAATACCTCACCCGCCAAAGCGGTCGCCGCCTCGCGGTCACCGCTGTTGATCGCATATACGGCGCGATCGAGCAGACTGTCGATCGAGGCACGCCGATCGTCGGCGGTGTTGCCGGCCTGCTCAGGCCCATGGTCGGGCACCTCAATATCGTGTCATCGCCGAGCGCTTGGCGTACGGAATCACGATGGTCCTGTTGCCTCGCCACCGTGGGTGGGAGAATCACCCCTCCTGATAACACAAGGTAGGCGGGGGTTGCGACGGTGGAAACGGAACTGCGTGAGTGGCTGGATCGGCTCGCTATCCAGGACCTGATCTACCGCTACTCCGACGCTGTGACACGTGCCGACTGGCAGCAATGCGAGGCGGTGTTCGCTTCGGATGCGACTTGGGAGGCTCCACTGCTGGGCCTGCGGTACGAGAGTCGCGAGTCCTTTCTGGCGACCCTGAGGGCAACGACGACGTTCGACATTCTGATCCAGACGCCCCACTCGCCCGTCATCACACTCGCCGACGCCGATCAAGCGCAGGCGACGACGACGATCCACGAAATGAACAGTGGCGTCACGGAAACGAATGGTGAGCTCGGCGATAGCGGCACAGAGATCAACGTCGACATGTACGGGATCTACTACGACGACCTCGCTCGAATCGACGGGGCGTGGAAATTCACGCACCGACTGTTCGTGCCGTTCTACCTCAGCAGCGGCTGCGTGACCGGCGATGTGCTCACCCGAAGATCCGAACTGTTGCGAACGGATTGACCGCTGGGCTCCTGCGGCGGACTTGGTTTCAGCACACAGAACACCCCGCCCTGCGGGTCGCCCAGGAGGGCGAACCGCCCCACCGACGGAATGTCGAATGGTTCGGCGTTGACCTGTCCGCCCTCCGCGGCGGTCTTGGCCGCGGGAGATGGCTCCAGGCCAGAAATACCCGATCCTCAAGGCCGGGGAGCCCATCGTCGTGTCGCCTTGGCTGTGCGTGGCCGTAGATAAGAATGACGCTGGAGCCTCTACCCTTCGGGTGTCCCCGGTTGCTGCTACGAGCGCGAGTACCACTCTCTTAGTTCATGTTTCGGGGCTCCGCACCCCAGCGTGCGCTCTTGGTTGCGACACTGGCCAGGTCCGCCTTCTCCCGCTCGTCGGGGTCGGTGGGCGGCTCGGTGACGAGCAGCTTGTGGGCAGGCCTTGCGGACGGTGCCGGCGTTGACCCCACCCCAAGCCCACGGCTTGGGCTTCAGGTGAGCGCCGCGCGGGATGCGGGTGTACGTCTTGCCGTCTTCGCCCTCGGTGCCGATCACCTCGGCTAGACCACCCTCGGGCGGGTATCTGGCCATCAGCTGGAACACGCCCGGCTGGCTCATGTGGAACTCGCTGGCGATCTTTCGCTGCAGCCAGCCCATCACCGCGCACGCATGAATGCCGGCAGCATTCTCGGCGGTGGTGATCATCGGGCGCGCCATGTTGGACGCGTAGGCGTAGCCGAGCATGTTGTCGCGGTTGACGCCGTGGCGGATTTCGACGTGCTCGGCGAGATTTTCTTGCCCCTCCCGGGAGCATCGCCTTGAGCCGCTGGTGCCCGTCGAACATGTAGCCGTCCTCGGTGAGCAGTATCGGGTTGATCAGGCCGCGGTCCCTGATGGATTGCTTGAGCACCTCCAACTCGTCGGGAGGCAGGTCGGGGAAGGGCTCAATCAATCAGGTGCAAAAGGGTTTCACTTACGCCTCGGTGCCGGGAGCCGTGCAGCATGGTCGAGGTCACCGAGCCCTCTGGAGCCTGCAGATCCTCCGTGGAGGGTGGGAAATGGGCGGTTTTCCGGCGCTTGTGACGTTTCTGTGGGTCACGAATTGGGACTTTCCTGCGGATTCCCCTGTCATGGAGGTTGTCTGGGCCGCGCCGCCTACAGGCGCACCCCTATCGGAGGAATCTCCAAGATCGATGCTGCCGCGTTTCCCATCGTCCGTTGCGGCGCTTGCCGTTACGCGTCAGGTTGCACGACCGGAAGATCGCCTTCTGTCGGAAAACTGCCCGGCACCCGCCGACTCGGGTTTTCGGCCAGGCGCGGCTTGAGCCGAAAGACAGGGATATGACGACCAATGGGGTCTGTCTTCAGGCGATAGTCGCTCCAACCGGCGTACACCGGCTCCGCAAGCCCATACACGCGTGTGTAGTCGTCGGGGTCGGTGACCTCACCCGCCAGAAATTTCTCGCCGCATCAATTCGCATTCAGTGTGCGCCTTAAGGTTGTAATACCACTGCGGGTGTTTCGGTCCGCCGTAGTTTGAGGCGGAGGAAGCCCTTCCAGCGATCCGCACAGTGTTGAGCGGCACTCGGTATGGGGTTCGCCGCGTCACTGTGGGTGAGGACGGGCAGTCGGGTCGGGTCGTGTCCGGCGTCATGGTGAACACGAGCAGCGTCCGTCGAGGAACCGACGGCTGACAAGTGTCGGGCCGGTCGTCACGGTGACGGTGGCCAGCGGAGCGATCCGCTGGCGCAGATCCGATTCCAAACCGTTTGGCACCAACACGATTTGGCCCCTTCCCCGGCGATGACGTGATAGACCACGTTGGTGCCTCATGCCCGCTGTAGCGCCCGATGATCATCGTCCGCACCGCCGAATCGGCCGATGACGCCCTGGCCGACGCGAGGATGCACTGTCCCCGCAGCGGATGCGGCGGCACCCTCGCGCGGTGGGGGTACGGCCGCCGCCGACGCATCCGTGGCCTCGGGGCGGTCGCGATCGACGCGCGGCCCCGGCGGGTGCGCTGCGGCGGGTGCGGAGCCACCCAGGTCCTGCTGCCCGCCGCGCTGCAGCCACGCCGGGCGGACGCCACCGAGGTGATCGGCACCGCACTGGCTCGCAAGGCCGCAGGCATGGGACACCGGCAGATCGCCGCCGCGCTGGGCCGTCCACCGTCCGCCGGTGGCTGCGCCGCGCCCGCGACCGCGGTCATCTCACCCGGCTCTGGCAGCGCGGCGCGCAGAAACTCATCCGGCTCGACGCCGACACGTTCAACCAGCTGGCCAGCACCGGCAACCTGCTGCGCGACGCCCTCACCGTTCTCGCCGCCGCGGCCTGGTGGGCGCGCCAACGGCTGGGCATCGCCGAACCGCTGTGGACCCTCATCGGCCTGCACACCGGCGGCAGGCTTCTCGCCCCGCCAGGCTGACCCTCCTTTCGCGGCCCGGTCCAGCCGCCCGGGCCCGCGCTCTCGCACGCCCGGCTCCGCCCGTCACGATGACCACCAACATCCGTTGGCACGGCGTCACAGTGAACACCATCGCGTCAGCATGCACACCAACTACCGGCTGTTCGTCCTCACCGAAAGTGACGCTGTCATGGTCATTTTGAGTGCCGGGCAAGAACGTCGTCGAGCAGGGCCGCCCGCAGTGTCGGTGCCGGATGTGCTTCGCGCGCGGGTGGTTCCACTGAGCCACAGCTTCCTGCGGCAGTCGGTTCGCACCTGGCCGCTGCCCCCGGTCGCACAGGCATGCACAAAGCCGACATCGACCGCTTCGGTTGTCGCGCTGGAGAACCGGCTGCGCGGTCGCATACGCCTACGAGGCCATCAACCACTACCTGCTCTCCGACGCGTGAACCTGGAGAGGTTCGTCGAGGATAAGTTGGTCTACGTTTTGCACCGGGCGGTCGAGACCGAGGTGCTCTCCGGTGACGGCACCGGCGAGCAATTCACGGGAACGGCCCCGACCGTGCTCGACGCACAACCCGGTGGTCCGCCGACTGTGGGGTGTCCCGGTGGTGCTGAACCAGGCCCCTCGGCGACGGCGTCGGCCTGATCATTCGCCTGGGGCACGCATACCTGCCAGTCCGCAGTCAGTCCGCAGCAGAGCTATCGCAAGCTTTCGGCAACCAACAGAACCAACGGTCTGACCTGCAGGTTTCCCGAACTGCCAACACAGCTAACCGCTACAAACGACCAGGACGGAGTTCGCTCTCTACTTCGACGTGTAGGTGCGGCGAAGGGTCGGTAGTCCGAGCCGAAGCCTCAGTGCGAGCATCAGTCGGTCAATCGTCTGAAGCTCAAGCTGGATCGCTTTCGCTGTGCGCTTGTGACGCCGAACGCCCGTGAGGGAACCTGCGCGTTGGAACCTCGCCAGCGAGTCGAGTTCTGCTTCCAGCAGCTCACACAGCTTGCACTTCCGAGCGTCGAGCACCTGTCTGAAGTACTCGGCTTGCTGTGTGTCGCCATCTCGCATGGCAGCAGAATTTGCACCCTCCGCCTGCGCGCTCATCGGCGCAACCTATACCTCATAGACCACCTCCGCCCCATTAATCGACAAACGCAACAGCGCCGTTACAGGCGAGCGGGTGGCGGCGGGGATGGCTGTGCCTCAGGTTCGGTTCCTGAGGATCCCGCGAATAATCAGCATCCATGCGAGTTCTGGTGCAGCGGGTGTCGTCGGCCACGGTGTCGGTCGATGGTGAGGTGGTTGGTGCGATACGACCGGACGGGCAAGGCTTGCTGGCATTGGTCGGTGTCACCCACAGCGACAGCGAGGACAATGCGCAGCGGCTCGCCGAAAAGCTCTGGCACCTGAGGATACTCGACGACGAACGGTCGGCGGCCGACATGGATGCACCGATCCTGGTGGTCAGCCAGTTCACTTTGTATGCGAACACCGAGAAGGGCCGCCGTCCGTCATGGAACGCCGCCGCGCCTGCCCCGTCTGCAGAGCCCTTGGTCATGACGTTCGCCGATGCGCTGCGCCGCCTGGGCGCTCAGGTCGAAACAGGCGTGTTCGGGGCGCATATGCACATCGCACTTGTCAACGACGGCCCAGTGACGTTGATGCTCGAACGTGAGTAGTGTCAAGCTATGACGTCGCCACGCCTGGAATCGCGGCTTAATTTCTACTCGCCCACGGTGTTAAGTGTATTCCGGCTCGTGGTGGGGTTGCTGTTTCTAATGCACGGCACCTCAACGCTTTTCGATTGGCCCATTCCCCCGCATGCACCAGTAGAAGTCGGCGACTGGCCGGGCTGGTGGGCCGGAATGATCGAGTTTATTACCGGTGTGCTCGTCGCGCTCGGGTTGTTCACCCGCCCAGCGGCTTTCATCGCGTCCGGGAACATGGCGGTCGCCTACTTTTGGATGCACTGGCCGCCGCTCGAAGGTGAGTACAAAGGATTTTGGCCCATTCAGAACAGCGGAGAGCCGGCCGTGTTCTACTGCTTCGCATTCTTACTGATCCTCTTCATCGGTCCTGGCGCCTACGCCGTTGACACGATGCGCCGTCGACGCGTCGTCACCGGTACAGCCGCGCCGCCCGGGTCGTCCGGTGGTCTGTTCAGGCGTCGCGGCCCAGTCGACGACGCACCGGCCACCCCGATTCGACGCGCCGGCTTCCTCGACCGCTTCCGGCGCTAAGTCCCAAAGACCTTGCGCACCACGGCCTTTGCGCGACGCGTTACGCGTAGATAGTGGTCCAGGAACTCGCTGCCGTCCGGATTTTCCCAGCCGGCGGCCACGGCAACGGCGTTGAGTTGCCGGCCCGGACCCGGCAGCTGGTCGGTGGGTTTCCCCCGTACCAGCACAAGAGCGTTGCGTGCTCGGGTGGCCGTGAGCCACGCCTGGCGCAGCAGAATGACGTCGCTCTCCGGGATCAACTCCGCCGCGTCGATCGCGTCCAGCGTCTGTAGCGTCGACGTGTTGTGCAGCGCGGCGATCTTGTGCGCGTTGCGCAGCTGAAGCAACTGCACGGTCCACTCGATGTCGGCCAATCCGCCGCGGCCGAGTTTGGTGTGCGTGTTCGGGTCGGCGCCGCGCGGCAGCCGCTCGGCGTCGACCCTAGCCTTGATGCGCCGAATCTCCTGAACGGCCTCCGGTGACACGCCGCCCGGCGGGTAACGCGTCTTGTCGACCATCAGCATGAACCTTTGCCCGAGGTCCTCGTCGCCGGCGACGCGATGCGCCCGCAGCAGCGCCTGGATTTCCCACGGCTGCGCCCATTGTTCGTAGTACGCGGCATACGAATTCAGCGTGCGCACCAGCGGGCCGCTGCGGCCTTCCGGCCGCAGCCCGGCGTCCACCTCCAGCGGCGGATCGATGCTCGGCGTGCCCAATCGCGCCCGCACCTGCTCGGCGATCGTGGTAGACCAGCGCACCGCCGTGGTCTCGTCGACACCCTCGAGCGGTTCGCAGACGAACATCACGTCGGCGTCGGATCCGTAACCGAGTTCGCTGCCACCCAACCGGCCCATCCCGATCACCGCGAGCCGCGCGGGCGCCTGGCCGCTCTTCGGGGTATGGAACCGGATCACCGCTTCCAGCGCCGCTTGAAGCACTCGCCACCCACACCGACGTCAACGCGGCGCACACCTGCCGCACTTCGAGCAGTCCGTGCAGGTCCGCCGACGCGATGCGGGCCAGTTCCCGCCGGCGCAGACTGCGGGCCGCCGCGATCGCCTTCACCGGGTCGTCGTGCCGGGACGCGGCCGCCAGCAGCGACCGCTTCACTTGTTCGTCATCGACATCGAGCAGCTTGGGCCCGGCTGGCCCGTCGGCGTACTGCCGGATCACCTCCGGTGCCCGCATCAGCAGGTCCGGCACGTAGGCCGATGTGCCCAGGACGTGCATCAGCCGCTTGGCCACTGCGCCCTCGTCGCGCAGCGCGGCCAAATACCACCGCTGGTCCGACAGCGCGTCGGACAGCTTGCGATACGCCAGCAGCCCGCTGTCGGGATCGGGGGTGTCCGAGAGCCAGTCGAGCAAGGTCGGCAACAACACCGACTGGACGCGCCCGCGGCGTCCGCTGGAATTGGTCAGCGCGGCCAGATGAGTCAGCGCGTTCTGGGGCGCCTGGTAACCGAGTGCCGCGATCTGCCGTTCGGCTGCCTCCGCGCTCATGCCGCCGGCCAACTCCAAGCCGGGGCCGACGGACTCCAGCAGGGGCTGGTAGAACAGCTTTGCGTGCAGCCGCGACACCCGCATGTTCTGCCGTTTGAGCTCCTCACGCAGCACCCCGAGCGCGTCGTGGCGACCATCGGGGCGGATGTGGGCGGCACGGGCCAGCCAGCGCATCGCTTCGTCGTCGTCGAACCGGGGCAGCATGTGGGTGCGCTTGAGCCGCTGAAGCTGAAGTCGGTGCTCGAGAAGGCGGAGGAACTCATACGACGCGGTCAGGTTCGCCGCGTCGTCACGGCCGACGTAGCCGCCGGCCCCGAGGGCGGCCAGCGCGTCAAGCGTCGAGGACACCTGCAGAGTTTCGTCATTACGACCGTGCACAAGCTGCAGCAGCTGCACCGCGAACTCGACGTCTCGCAATCCGCCCGTCCCGAGCTTGAGCTCCCGGTCCCGAATATCAGCGGGTACCAGTTCCTCGACGCGCCGCCGCATGGCCTGCACCTCAGGGACGAAGTCCTCCCGCTCAGCCGCGGTCCATACCATCGGCATCAGCGCTTCGACGTACTGGCCGCCGAGCTCTAAATCGCCGGCGGCGGGTCGCGCCTTCAGCAGCGCCTGAAACTCCCATGTCTTGGCCCACCGCTTGTAGTACGTGACGTGGGACTCCAGCGTGCGCACCAACGTGCCGGCCTTACCTTCGGGCCGCAGCGCCGCGTCGACGGCGAAGAACGCCTCCGACGCCAACCGCATCATCTCCCCCGCCACCCGTGTCTCCAGCACGTCGGCTTTGTCTCCGACGAAAATCACGTCGACGTCGCTGACGTAGTTCAGTTCGCGCGCACCGCATTTGCCCATCGCGATCACAGCCAGCCGGGGCCGTGTCCCGTCTTGGCGGAACCGCATCATTGCCAACTCGAGTGCTCCGGCCAGAGCGGCATCGGCCAGATCCGACAGGTGGGCACCGACCGTCACGAACGACAGCACCGGTTCGTTCTCCACGACGGCCGCCACGTCGAGCGCGGCCAGCACCATCAGTCGGTTGCGATAATGCGTGCGTAACGCTGAAAGCGTTGCATCCTTTGGTGTTTCGTTGACGAGGTCGATGAATTCGCGGCGCAGTTCGTCGACCAGCGGGAGTGAAACTCCGGTTGCCTTCGGCGCGGGCTCCAGTACCTGCAACAGCTTCCAGGCCTGCGGGTTGGCCACCAGGTGATCACCCAGCGCCAATGACGAGCCGAGCAACCCGAACAACCGGCCCCGAAGCGAGCGGTCCTTGAGCAGCGCGGCATTCAGTTCCTCATAGCCTGATCCGAGCGCGTCCGCGAGCCGCACCATCGTGCGCAGAGCGGCGTCGGCGTCAGGTGCCCGCGACAGCGACCACAGCAGTTCGACGTAGTCGTCGGTGGTCCACCCCAGCCGGCCAAGGTCGGCGCTTGCCGGCGCTTCGATCAGACCGAGCCGGCCGGGACTGGGCAGCTTCGGTCGCTGCGTCGCAGGTTTGGCCACGCCCTCGACGGTAATCGACGCGCCCTACAAAGAGAGGTATGTCTTCAGCTCGTACGGAGTCACCTGGCGGCGGTAGTTCTCCCATTCCGCCCGCTTGTTGCGCAGGAAGAAGTCAAACACGTGCTCCCCCAGGGCTTCCGCCACCAGCTCCGAGTTCTCCATCTCCGCCAGCGCAATGCCGAGACTGCCGGGCAGTTCCCGGTAACCCATCGCGCTGCGTTCCTCCGGGTTGAGGTTCCACACGTTGTCTTCTGCCTGCGGCCCGAGGGTATAGCCCTTCTCCACGCCGCGCAGCCCGGCGGCGAGCAGCACCGCGAACGTGAGATAGGGGTTGCACGCCGAGTCGGGGCTGCGCACCTCGATGCGCCGCGACGACGTCTTGCGCGGGGTGTACATCGGCACGCGCACCAGCGCCGACCGGTTAGCCGCGCCCCAGCACGCCGCCGTCGGAGCCTCGCCACCGACCACGAGGCGCTTGTAGGAGTTCACCCATTGGTTCGTGACTGCGCTGATCTCGGTGGCGTGCTCGAGGATGCCGGCTATGAACGACTTGGCCACATCCGACAGTTGCAGTGGATCGTCGGCGCTGTGGAACGCGTTGACCTCGCCCTCGAACAGGCTCATGTGAGTGTGCATCGCGGAGCCGGGATATTCGCCGAACGGCTTTGGCATGAACGACGCCCGCACGCGCTCGTTGATCGCCACTTCCTTGACCAGGTAGCGGAACGTCATCACGTTGTCGGCCATCGACAGCGCGTCGGCGTAACGCAGATCGATCTCCTGCTGACCGGGCGCCCCTTCGTGGTGGCTGAACTCGACCGAGATGCCCATCGACTCAAGCGCGCCGATGACATGGCGGCGGAAGTTCGGCGCGGCCTCGTGCACGGCCTGGTCGAAGTAGCCGTCACGGTCGGCGGGAATCGGCGGCTCGCCGTCGTCGAGGCTCTTCAGTAAAAAGAATTCGATCTCAGGGTGCACGTAGCACGAGAACCCGAGGTCGCTGGCCTTGGCCAGCTGCCGCCGCAGCACATACCTCGAGTCCGCCCACGACGGCGACCCGTCCGGCATCGTGATGTCGCAGAACATTCGCGCCGAGTGGTGCTTTCCGCTGCTGGTCGTCCAAGGCAGAACCTGAAACGTCGACGGGTCCGGGCGTGCCACGCAGTCGGATTCAGACACCCGCGCGAAGCCTTCGATCGCGGAGCCGTCGAAGCCGATACCCTCTTCGAAGGCACCCTCCAGCTCGGCGGGTGCGATCGCCACCGACTTGAGGAATCCGAGCACGTCGGTAAACCACAGCCGAACAAACCGGATGTCCCGTTCTTCGAGCGTGCGCAGCACGAATTCCTTCTGACGGTCCATGACGGCAGCGTAAGCAGCGGCTGTTAATTCCGTGTTACGGAAGGGCCAATTCAAGGCGGTGCGTTACCAATAAGCAGGCCAAACACATAACGGGACGTCGCTGGAATTACCTGTAACTGTGGCCAAGGGCCCCAGCCCCCTCTGGGTAGGCACGACCGCTCTCAACTACAGCAATCCCATCCGTACATCAACGGCCCGATAAGCCTAGTTCTGAGGATGGGGCGGGTCGGCAGGCGTTCTTCCGCAGTCCGGTGGCCCGCGTGCTGCCGGGCCGGGTTGATGACCAGCGACTAGCATGCGGGGCCGGTCGCCGCGATCGGCGCCACCCTGCCCCGGGGGCGGCCTGGCAGCGCTGCAGAACGCACTACGCCACCAACCTGATCTCGGTCACCCCGAAGTCAAGGTGGCCCTGGGTACGCACCCCAGTGCGCTCCATCTCCGACCAACCTGACGCTGAATCGGTTGTCGCGCAATATGATCGGGTGCTCGACGCACTGTGCCGCGCGCTGCGCCATACGTACGCGCTGACGACACTGGCGATCTACGATTACTGAGTCTCCGCCAGGACGGCCTCGATCAGACCGTCCACCGCGCCGCTCGGCGCTGTGTCATGCGTTTGAGCTGCCTGAAGAGCCAGCAAAGCGTGGGCAAATGCGAAGACATCGATTGTCAGTATCGCAACGGGTTACGACAAGGGGGGGGCACCGGGCAGCGTAATGGTCGGCGCGCCGGGTGTGCCGAGTCTGCCTGCCAGCCAAGGAAAACTGGCGGTGAGGCCGACGGCGGCACCGCTATAATCGTGTGCGCCGTTTGCGCTGGGTTGGCCGACCACCGCGCATTCTATTCCGTGCATACTCGCCAAACTGCATAAGTAGTTCGCGATGCCCGGATGGTTGTTGCTGCCAAACGGCACTTGCGGCTCCGGCGCGCCGTTCATATCGTCACCACTGTGGTAGACGGTCGGAATGTCCTCGGAGACCGAAAACCAGGCTGCTATACCGGCGTAACGACCATGAGTTACCATCTGAGTCCTCGGATCGAAGGCCGCCCACGCGTTTGCGTCGCCGCCGAACAGTCGCGCGATTGTCTGCTCCTTTGTACCCGCATTCGGGCCGACCTGCCCGTCTATGTCGACGAATGTATTGAAAACCTCCGGATACTTCACAGTCAGCGTCACCGCGCAGGTGCCTCCGGTCGACCACCCGACGATGCCCCAGCCGGCCGCATCGCGCCGAGCCTGGAACTCTGAAACCATGAAGGGGACAACATCTTTGGTGATGTGGTCAGCGGCATTCCCACGAGGACCGTTGACGCACTCAGTGTCATTGCTGAAGGCGCCGCCGACGTCTACGAAGACCATGATCGGCGCGTTTCCGCCGTGTTCACGCGCGAACGCATCAGCCGTTTTGCGCGCGCCGGCGGCATCAATCCAGTCGGCGGGCGTGCCGAATTCGCCCCCGATCATGATCGCCACCGGCAGGCTCGCCGGGGTGGTGGCGTACCACGCCGGCGGCAGGTAGACCAGTTCGTTGCGAGCTTTGAAGCCAGAACCGTTGTCGGGAATCGACACCGAGACGATCGTCCCGTTTTCCGGTTTGACGCCCTCTTGCTGCATCCGCCGCACCGCGGCACGGTCGAAAACTTCGTCAGTCGGTTTGCCAGACAGCCGATTCAAACCCGATGTAATTGTTGGGACGTAGTGCAACCAGGCGTTGACGGTGAGCACGGCCGAGATCAGACACAGCGGAATGGCAAGCGCGGCCGCGCCGCGGCGCCACCAGGGAGATGCAGCCCAACCAAGTATGAGAACGGCCACGGCCACTCCGGTCGCGGCAATCCACACCCACAGCATGATGGGTGGGCGATCGGTCATCACGCCTTGGTGGACGAGGTACCACCGAACGCCGGCCACGGTCGCGAAGCCGATCATCAGTGCCGCCGACAGTCGTACCAGGAACCATCTTCGCGACCGACGCCCAACGGAAACCAACAGCGCAGTCGCAGCAATCACCTGCACGGATATCGGCAGCCAGCCGTGCAGAAGCGACATTGACCCCAGTGCTACTCCTTCGAATGGTTGGGCGCAGTGATCGGACTTGTCTAGCCGATCATACCGGTATACGCATGAGCTGCAGTATTCGCTGCAGGCAGCCTCGAATGCAGTCGCTGGTAGGGCCGTCGAGGACCCGCCTCCCTACGCCGCGATAAACGCCGGGCAGTCGTCGTGGGGCGGGACGCCAGCGAACCGATCGCCGATCCAGCGAACGACCATTGGCATGTCGACGTCCAAGCCGGTCCCACCTCGCCTGTCGATCTGGATGACATCGCCCATTCTGCATGCCCGGCCCAGTGCCACCTCGGTCCAAGCCGCCGGATTTAGCGCATTCTGATCGCCGTAAGACACGAGCATGGGCGCTTCGGCGGGTGCTTGGGGGAGGTTTGTTTTCTGCATGAATCCGCGTAGCGTGTCCTCCGCCGCAGAATTGCTGGGCCGCAAGTCGCCGGGGCTTATCGCTGTCACGGTGGTTGCTGTGTTGGATCCTGCGTCTTGGCAAGTGGACAACGTCGCCCACAGCTCCTCTGCAGCTCCGCGCCGGTAATCATCGAGATTGAAGTAATTGTATTCCTTGTTCAGCGAGTCGAGGTAGCCCATCAACGTCAGCTTCTGCTCGTTGGTCAGCTGACCGGCGACCGCCGCGTCCGCCAAGCCGGTGATGTCGGAGATGGGGTCTAAACTCGCGGCGCCCAACAGCTGCAGATCCACACCGTGATTGGGGAACAGTTCGTTAGCCGCCCAAGCGCCCTGACCTCCTTGGCCGACTCCGAACGCGATCCACTTGGTCGAGGTGTTGGGAACCAGCTTGCGGGTGGCCAGGACCGCGTCGATGAGATTGTGTCCAACGGTCGACGAGTCAAGATAGGGGTGGTACGTCCCTGATGATCCGAGACCCTGATAGTCGGCCATTGCCACCACATAGCCTGACTTGAACAGCGCAGCGACGATACTCGATGTCCCCATAAGCGTCGACGACGAGGACGGTGCGCACGCCGGCGCTATTCCTGTCGCAGGGTGACCGAACGCCACGATCGGCCAACCTCCCGGAGGAGCGTCGCCGAGTGGAACGAAGACGGCTCCCGTGACGTCCGGATGGTTGTCATTTACACCAGATGTAGACGTGTACGTGATGCGGGCCGCGAGGGAGGTATTGGCCACTAGGGCGAGGTCGAGGTTGCGCAGTGTTCTGGCGTCCCGAAGCGCCCCGGGCCCGGAGCCGCTGTAATCAGCGCTCAACCGATCCCCTTCGATGCGGCCACATCCACAGACCAAAGCTAGTGATGCCGCGATCAAACACACCAATGCGACGGGGGTTTTCATCGAGTGCCTTCCAGAGTCGGTCGCATCGCACGAGTGCATGCGATGCAAGGATTCCGCGGTGAATAGCTTATGCGACGGTAATGGCATGATATTTGCCAGCGACGCGACGGGACGGCGAGCCGGCTGATGCGCGGGGCCAGTCGCTGCACGGCATCACACACCGTAGTACGGAAGGGCTAGCAGTGCCGATCGCCGGGAGCGGTCATGTTGACCAGATAGTTGGTCACGACGCTGTCGACGCACTCGACACCTTTGAACACAACGGTGTGCTGGGTGCCGTCGAACGAGATCAACGACGCGTTCAACTGCCGCGCCAGATCGACCCCGGCCTGGTACGGCGTCGCCGGATCGTGGGTGGTCGACACCACCACGACCTTGTTGGTCCCCGGCGACGCAGCCGCATACGGCGTGGTGGTCGGCGGCACCGGCCAGAACGCGCAGACGTCGCGTGGAGCGAAACCCGTGAACTGCCCATAGCTCATGAACGGCGCGACCTGGCGGATCCGGCGGTCGGCCTCCACCCAGGATGCCGAATCGGTGGGCGTCACATAATCAACGCAGCGGATCGCGGTGAACGCATCCTGCAGATTGCTGTATTGGCCCGACTTGTCGCGGCCCTGGTAATCGTCGGCCAGCAGAAGCAGTTCTTCGGCCTCGGTGCCGTGTGCCAACGCATCGAGCCCGTTGGCGAGGAACTCCCAGAAGCGTGGCGTGTACAGCGCATTGGCCGTGCCGGTGATCGCGTCCTGGTACGACAGGCCACGCGGGTCGCGTGTCCGCGCCGGTTTGGCCACCAGCGGATCGACCAACGCGTGGAAACGGTCGTCCGTTTTCGCGGCGTCAGTACCAAGCGGGCATCCCCGGATCGTCGCGCACTCACTCGCGAAGTCGTTGAATGCCTGCTGAAAGCTGGCCATTTGGCGCACGTTTTTCTCGACGGCGTCCACCGTCGGATCTACCGCGCCGTCGAGAACCATCGCCCTGACGTTCTGCGGGAACGCCTGCGCATAAGCGGTACCCAGTTGGGTGCCGTACGAGTAACCCAAGTAATTGACTTGCGTCTCGCCCAGTGCCTGACGGATGACGTCCATGTCTTTGGCGACGTTGACGGTTCCCACGTTCGCGAGGAACTCGGGGCCCGCCTTGGCCAGGCATTCCGCGGCGAACTGACGGTAAAGGTCCTCGATGTGGGCGACGCCGGCGGGACTGTAATCGGCCAAGGGCTCGCGCCGGAACGCGTCGAATTCGGCGTCTGTGCGACACCGCACTTCAGGCGTGGAATATCCGACGCCGCGCGGATCGAATCCGACGAGATCGAAATGGCGGGTTATCTCGTTGTCCCCGAACGACGCAGCCATTCCCGCGACCACGTCGACCGCCGACTGACCGGGGCCTCCCGGGTTGATCATCAGCACCCCGAGTCGCTGGCCGCTGGCCGGGATCTTGATCACCGCCAGTTGTGCGTGTGCGCCGTCCGGCTTGCTGTAATCGACTGGCACCGACACGGTGGCGCAGCGCGCGGCCGGGAGTTCGCCGGTGTCGCCCAGCCACTGCTGACAAGTTCCCCAATCCGGTTGGCGGACAGCCGAGTCCGTCGTTACCGGGTCAGGCGTGCCCCACGCCGTCGGCAACACGACGACGAACGTGCCCACGAAAATGAGCGGCGTCAACCACACCCGCGTCCGCCGCAACATGGCGAACATGGTCGCACGCCGCCCGTCGTTCCCGCCCCACGGTGCCCATCGTGGTAGCGAAACGTTACCTACCCGCATCTCGCGTCGGGCAGCGGCCGCAGCCTCCTCCACTCCGGAGCCGCCCGGATCGCCAGGGTTTACCAGCGGCGAACCGATCTTCGCGCCCCGCGGCCCGGAACCAGATCAACGCGATTGTTGCTGCGCCATTTTCGGGTTGCCGTAGTCGATCGGCACCGGCAGCTCACCGCACTGGGGCGCGCCGGATGCGCGCGGCGACGCGGCGCGATCAGCACCGCGCGCCGGGCGGCGGCACCGTCAGGTCAATCAGATATCGCGTGACGATGTCGTCGACGCACGCCTTGCCCTCCAACGCGACAGTGTGCTGCGTGCCTTCGTACGTGAGCAGCGCGCCATGCAACTGACTGGCCAAGTCGACCCCGGCCTGATACGGCGTGGCCGGGTCTCCGGTTGTCGAGATCACCAGCACCGGCGGCAAATCCCGCACGGTTATCGTGTGTGGCTGGCTCGTCGGCGGCACCGGCCAGAACGCGCATGTGCTCAGCGGCGCATGGCCGGTGAATTCTCCGTAGTTCATGAACGGCGCCACTTCACGAATTCGGCGGTCCTGCTCGACGACCTTGCTGCGGTCGGTGATCGGCGGCCGGTCGACGCAATTCACCGCCTGCCGCACGTCGGTGGCGTTGGTGTAATGACCATCTTCGTCGCGTCCCATGTACTGGTCGGCCAGGACGAGCATCTTGTCTCCGTGGCCGTCCTTGAGCTCTTGCAGCGCTGCTGTCAGATGCGGCCACAGCGTCGGCGAGTACAACGGCAGGATGGTTCCGACGATCGCGTCGGGATAGGACAATCCCCGATGGTCGGTCGCCGCCGCAGGCTTTTCCACCAGCGGGTCCACCAGGCTGTGGTAGACGTCGACCGCCTTCTCGGGGTCCGTGCCCAACGGACAATCGGGTGACTTCGCACAGTCGGCGGCGTAGTCGTCGAACGCCTTCTGGAAGGCCTCGGCTTGCCGAATGTCGGCCTCCATCGGATCCGCGTTGGGGTCGATCGCTCCGTCGAGCACCATCGCGCGCACGTTCTGGGGGAACATCTCGGCGTATGCGGAGCCGATGCGCGTTCCGTACGAGTATCCGAGATAGGTCAGTTTCGGGTCGCCCAGCGCGGCGCGCAGCAGGTCGAGGTCCTTGACGACCCTGACGGTGCCGACATTGGCCAAGAACTCCTTACCCATCTTGTCGACGCAGCGCTGAACGAACTCCTTGGTCGTGTTTTCGATGTGGGCTACGCCCTCTGGGCTGTAGTCGACCTGCGGATCAGCGCGAAGCTTGTCGTTGTCGGCGTCGGAGTTGCACCACAAGGCGGGTTTGGAGCGACTGACGCCTCGTGGGTCGAACCCGACGAGGTCGAACCGCTCCCGAAGCTGCGTGGGCAGATTCTGGACCAGGGACAGCGCCGCGTCGACCCCCGACTCGCCCGGGCCACCCGGGTTGACCACCAGCGAGCCGATCTTCGCGCCGGTGGCCGGGAACTTGACGACGGCGATCGAGGCGACATCGCCGTCGGGTTTGGAGTAGTCGACGGGGACGCCCAGCTTGCCGCATTGCGCACTCGCCAACAGCGGGGGCACGTCGGGCGACGTGTAGATGCAG
Organism: uncultured Actinomycetota bacterium; assembly: GCA_963801365.1. Classification (GTDB taxonomy): domain Bacteria; phylum Actinomycetota; class Actinomycetes; order Mycobacteriales; family Mycobacteriaceae; genus Mycobacterium. The sequence goes on from CAWDEZ010000007.1 coordinate 47,260, forward strand.
CGATCCCACGCGATCGGTGCGCCGACTTTGGGTATCGCCAATTTCGCGTGGCCGTCGACAACCCGGCTGCAGCTCACGACCACGACCGCCGTCGCGGCGACAACGGTCCAAATCGTCGCCTTGCGTGCGACACCGGCCAGGCGGCGAGTAGGGATCATGGGACCACATGCTGCCATGACGGCTCGCCGATCCGCCGCACGGCAGATCAGGGTTTCGCGGCGAGCAGCTCATCAAGGTGGCTCTTGAAGCCGTCGGCCAAATCCCACAGGTCGGGCAGCAACTCGGGGCACGACACGATTCCGATGTTGAGCTTGCCGTCCAGCGACATCACCGTGATGTTCAGGCCGGAGCCGTGGAGTATCGGCCCGAGCGGATACATCGCCTTGATCTCGGCGCCGAGGAAGTACAGCGGTATCTGCGGCCCCGGCACGTTCGAGATGACGAGGTTTTGCACCGGCCGGCTCTCTACCAATCGGCTGCTGGAGTATGCGCGCATCGCGATACCGAACACCGCTGGCGCCGCGAACTGTGACCAGTCCTGCAGCAGAGTGGCGGAGATCGCCGAACTGTGTTCTTTGGCAGTCGAATTCGCGTTGGCGATGGAGCGCAGCCGCTCTGCGGGATCAGCGATGTGCGTCTCCAGTGAAGAGAACATGCTCGACACCTGGTTGCGGCCCGCCCGGTCGGACTTCCCGCGCACCGATACCGGGACCGTCGCGACGAGGGGCTCCTTCGGCAATTCACCACGGTCGAGCAGGAACTGCCGGAGCACGCCCGCGCATAGTGCCATCACCACGTCGTTGAGCTTGACGCCGAACCGATTCTTGACGGTCTTGATGTCGTCGAGGTCCAGCTGCGCCCACGCGACGTTGCGGTGCGCGGTCAGCTTCGCGTTGAACGCGGTCTTGGGAGCGGTGAACGGCGCCGTCATCGCCCGGCCGGTGACGCCGCGCCGGACCGTTTCCGCGGCGCTGGCCAGCGTCAGTGGCACCACCTTGGCCAGCTGCAGCGGCCGGGCGGCGAACCGGAATAGCCCGGTCGCGGCGAGTTGCAGTTGGTTGACACCGCCGGCGCCGTCTACGGGATCGGGCGGCGGCGCCTCGGGCTCGATGCTGCACAGCACCGTCATCATGTTGGCGCCGCTGACACCGTCGATGCCGGCGTGGTGAACTTTCGTCATAATCGCCACCCGGCCGCCCTGTCTCGGGTCGCTGCCGTCGACGCCCTCGATCACCCACATCTCCCACAGTGGCCAGCCGCGATCCAACTGCAGCGAGGCGATGTGGCCGCAGATATCGCTCAGCTCGCGACGGCCGCCGGGGGCCGGCAGGCCGATGCGGTGCACATGCCGGTCGAGGTCGAAGTCGTCGTCCTCAACCCACACCGGATGGTCGAGGTTCAGGAAGCTGTCGACGACCTTTTCCCGGAACATCGGCAATCCCTTGACTCGCAAGGCGAATTCGTCTTTAAGGCGCTCGAATACGTAGCCGCCCGGGATCGTCGAGGTATCCAATTCCAGGATCGAGCAGACGTGTAGCGGCGCTTCGGCCGTTTCGAGGTAGAGGAAGCCGGCGTCGAGTCCACTGAGCCGTTGCATGTCACCGATGTTAGGCGCGGCTCGCACTGTGAGGAAGTCCACTACCCTGCGCTTTCGCCTTCGCGGGCCTCAGATGGCAGACTGATCTTGTCAACGAACCCGGGGACCCGGCTTGGGCCACGAGGATCGACCCGACGAATGTAAGGACAACGATGTCTGAGCAGACGGTTTACGGTGCTGCCGGCACGGCGCGGACCAGGATCCGCACGCATCACCTCCAAAAAATGAAGGCCGAGGGCCACAGGTGGGCGATGCTCACGGCCTACGACTATTCGACCGCCCGCATCTTCGACGAGGCCGGCATCCCGGTGCTGCTCGTCGGCGACTCGGCCGCGAACGTGGTCTACGGCTACGACACCACGGTGCCGGTCTCGATCGACGAGCTGATCCCGCTGGTGCGCGGCGTAGTCCGCGGCGCACCGCATGCGCTGGTGGTGGCCGACATGCCGTTCGGCAGCTACGAGTCCGGCCCACAGCAGGCGCTGGCCAGCGCCACCCGCTTCATGAAGGAGGCGGGCGCGCACGCCGTCAAGCTCGAGGGCGGTGAGCGGGTGGCGGATCAGATCGCTGTGCTGAGCGCGGCGGGCATCCCGGTGATGGCGCACATCGGCTTCACCCCGCAGAGCGTGAACACACTCGGCGGCTTCCGCGTGCAGGGCCGCGGCGACGCGGCCGAACAGACGATCGCCGATGCGATCGCGGTCGCCGAGGCCGGCGCGTTTTCCGTGGTGATGGAGATGGTGCCCGCTGAGCTTGCCACTCAGATCACCGGCAAGTTGACGATCCCCACGATCGGGATAGGCGCCGGACCCAACTGCGACGCGCAGGTCCTGGTCTGGCAGGACATGGCCGGAATGACCAGCGGCAAGACCGCGCGGTTCGTCAAGCGCTTTGCCGACGTTGGCACCGAATTGTCGCGCGCTGCAAAGCAATACGCTGACGAGGTGGCTCGCGGGGTCTTCCCCGCCGACGAGCACAGCTTCTAACCGGCAACGAGGTTCACCGACGCCGACCCATGACGCTCATAGGGTCAGCGACTTCGCACCCCAGACAGTCCGGTGTCTTCATCCGCGTTTCCTATATTTCCCATCGGCTCGTTACCGAATTGCTTTCCGGATTGCTCGCATTCTGGTGGCAGCCAGCCCCTTCTCTGCTTGATAATTGATGTTGTCACTCGAAAGAAAATGGCGTCCACTATGACAAAAGCTTCAGAACAGGATGGCGGATCGGCTCTCTCCAGGCATCTGGAGGTGGAGAGAAAATTCGATGTGGTCGACTCGACGGTTTCACCGTCGTTTGAGGGGCTGGCTGCCGTGGCCCGTGTGAAACGGGCACCGTCCTACACGCTCGACGCGGTCTACTACGACACTCCAGGCCACGATCTGGCCACTCACCACATCACGCTGCGGCGGCGTACGGGCGGCACCGATGCCGGGTGGCACCTGAAGTTGCCGGCCGGGCCCGCTGCCCGCACCGAGGTGCGCGCGCGGTTGACGGCCGACAATGAAGTGCCGTCCACGCTGCGCGACGTGGTACTGGCCATCGTGCGCGACCGCCCGCTGCTGCCGGTCGCCCGCATTTCCACCAATCGCACCGTCGACCAGTTGTATGACCCCAACGGCACGCCGCTGGCGGAGTTCAGTGACGACCGGGTCACCGCGAGGGCGGACGGCGACGACACCGAACAGAATTGGCGGGAGTGGGAACTTGAGCTCTCCGAGGAGGGCATCGCCAAGGGCGTCGCCGACGAGGCGCTGTTGGACCGGTTGACCAACCGGCTGCACGACGCCGGCGGTGAACCGGCCGGCCACGGGTCAAAGCTGGCGCGGGTGCTCGACGGGTCAGCGGCGCCGAAAGCACAGCCATCCTCCGATGATCCGGTGTGCCGCGCGGTCGCCGAGGAGATCGAGAACCTCATGGTGTGGGACCGCGCTGTGCGGGACGACGGCGACGACAGCGTGCACCAGATGCGGGTGACCACCCGCAAGATACGCAGCCTGTTGCAGGCGTCGGAGGAGTCGTTCGGGTTGACCGACGACGCCTGGGTCCTCGAAGAGCTGCGGGAACTGGCGGCCGTGCTCGGGATCGCCCGGGACGCCGAGGTGCTGGCCCAGCGTTACGAACAAGCTCTTGACGAGCTGCCCAAGGAAGCGGTGCGGGGACCGGTGCGGGAGCGCCTGGTCGAGGGTGGACGTCGGCGGTACCGGTCAGGATTGCGGAAATCTCTGGGCGCCATGCGTTCTCAGCGGTACTTCCGGATGCTCGACGCACTGGAGGGGCTAGTCGCGGCGGAACCGACCGCGCTGGCATCCGGTGCGCACCATTCGACGCAGGACAAGCTCGACGTGGCATACAAGCGGGTGCGCAAGCGTGTCAAGGCCACAGCGAAGGCCGACGCCGAGCAACACGATGACGCGCTGCACCGGATCCGTAAGGCCGCCAAGAAGTTGCGGTACACCGCAGCCGCGACGGGCGACAAGAAGGTATCCGACGCTGCGAAAAACATCCAATCGCTGCTCGGCGACCACCAGGACAGCTGCGTCAGCCGCGCGCACCTGAGCCAGCAGGCCGACGACGCGCACGCTGACGGCGAGGACACCTTCACCTACGGCCTGCTCCACGAACGCGAGCACGAGCTTGCGGAGCGCCGCGAGGAGGAACTCGACTCGGCCCTGAAGTCCCTGAAGAAGATCGTGCGCAAGGTGCTGTGATGAGCGCTCGCGCGAAGAACCAACATCGTGTGATGAGCGCTCGCGCGAAGAACCAACGGGCTTAGCGCGGACGAATTGGCCTGTAAGCCGGATTAGGTTATCTGGGCGTTTGTGCCGTCAAGCTGTGACGGCCATCGGCCCGGCGTTCGGCCAGCGAGTAGCGGACAGCCGAGGAGTTCGCGTGGCTCGGGCTGGCCGTTCCTGGAGGTCATTGGCTGGCTGCTGACGCGGTTCTTGAGAAGATGAGGACGCGAAGTGGCTAGCAGCGAGCAGGACAAACGGCTCCGCACTCGGCGCTGACGAATTCAGTTCAGGATCAATACGTTTGGTGATAACGCTGATTCGGTGCTGTGCATGGCGCTTCCTAAGAGTCACGTCGTTGGGAGAAATGCGCGGAGCCGTTCGAGCACACGCCAACTTGCCCGGCGCTGCGTGGCCACGAGATACGCTGAGCCGATGGACCAGTTCCGTCGCGGTGAGTTCGTGTTCGAGGTCATCGATCCGGGCCGGCCGACGGGCCAGTGGTTGTGCTATTGCATGGCTTCCCGGAACAAAACACGATGTGGCAGTCGATCCTTCCTCGGCTGACCGCGCAGGGATACCGTTGTCTGGCCCCTCGCCAGCGCGGTTATTCGCCTGGTGCTCGACCGACGCGCCGCCGGGACTACCGCGTTGACGAGCTCGCGGAGGACGTCCGAACGCTTATCGACGCGTCTGGTGCGCAGCGGGTGCACCTAGTGGGCCACGACTGGGGCGCAACCGTCGCGTGGCGTGTCGCTCAACAGTTTCCCGACCGCCTGCTCACGGTAACGTCGATGTCGGTGCCGCACCCCGGCGCGTTTCTAAAGGCCCTGGCGACGAGCCGACAAGGGCTGGCCTCTTGGTATATCTACTTTTTCCAGCTGCCCCGAATACCGGAGTGGTACCTGAAGCGGGGGCGTCGGACCTTCACGTTGTCCGGATTGGCGGAGTCGAGAGCGCAGCATGCACCAGCGTTGGCTGAAGCCGAGGCAAAGGCGATGGCTGAGCCCGGTGCGCTGACCGCTGCGCTCAACTGGTACCGAGCGATACCGCTGAGTGACGTACGCGACGCTGGCAAGAAGGTCACCGTCCCGACAATGTTCGTCTGGAGTGACGGCGACATAGCCTTGCTCGAGAAAGGCGCTCGAGCCTGCGGAGAATACGTTATCGGCGAGTACCGCTTTGAGGTCCTAAAGGGTGTCTCGCACTGGATTCTCGACGAACAACCCGACAAGATGACCGAACTGCTGCTGGACTGGTTCGCATCCCACCCAGCCGACAGCCGCTCGATGTGACGGGGCGACCTCCCCAACCGGCGAGCGGACATGCTTCATTGAGGGCCAGGCCTTTACGGGGGTTGGGTTTACTTGGAGGCTGCTCTTAGCGAGCTGCTTGAATCAGTGGGCCGCACCGAACGTCGAACCGGTCCCGCATGTCGAGGACTTGGCGTCGACGTTCGCGATCGCGACGGTGCGTGAGCATGAACCGTGCCGTGTCCACCATGCGCCGTGGCAGTGGATACCAGCGATTGACGTCGATTCCGCACTGGGAGAACACCTGGTTCGGAACGCTTTCGGAGATGAGGCTGATGTTGTGGAGAGCGAGCGTAAAGAGCGTGAACGGGAACGCCGCATCGGATTTGTTCCGCAGATCCATCGCATCGAGTTCATACAGCGGAATGTCCCTGATCTTTCCCAGCATCAGCACGTGCGTCATGAAGTAGCCCATGAGCGAGGTCAATTGGAGTGTGATGGAACGCGGCTGAATAGAGAGCACCGCTCTGCTGCGGGAAACGTAGGGCTCGTACGGGCGGTCGTCCGACTTGAAGTATCCCGTGCAGTTCACTATCCAGCTGCCCGGCTGGATCGCCTTGGCGGACCCGCTTCGGAACACCAGATCGGTGCTGCCGTTGCGGTCGACGACATCCTCGAGGTGGTCCATGATCACGTCGTTCAGACCGGCAGCGATCGTCTTGTTCTCCGCTTCGGAAAGGAGGCCCAGCAGGAAGTTGCCGGTCTCGGGCGTTAACCAGGTGCCGTATGTATTGCGGAACCAATTCTTGACATCTGTCTCATTCGTGCCGTCGAAACGACGAGTCACGTCGGATCCAAGGCTGCTGAAGGACTTGCCGCGCCACCATCGCCGAGCCCCGGTTGGAAGTAAAAGGTCGCGGTTCAGGAAGTACGTTCCTGAACCTGCCACGAGGTTCACCTCACGGCCGGGGTATTCGGTGATCAGTGCGTGCGCGGTATCCATCGCGGTCTTGCCGCCCCCGATGATCCACACTGGGGTATCGCTGGCGCGCATTTCGCCGCATCGCATGTCGCAGAAGTCAGGCGACACCGAGAGGATGCGCTCGCTGGAGATCTCGAAGGGCTCGTTGGGCTTGGTTTGGAAGCCGTACGCCTTGATCAATCGCTTCGCCTCGACCACCACTGCACGCTTGCCATCAGAAGACCTGCAGGTAATCCGCACGATCCCGTCGGCTTCATCGTGAGATTCGACTGCCCAGCCGAAGAACTCGTCGACTCGTACTCGCTGCTTGATCACCTCGAGGCAGTGTTCAAAGTGGTCGAGCACCTCGCCCTTCGTCGCCAAATACGAGCGATCCTTGCCGAGGGTCCACTCGATGTTCCCGGCGGTGAACATGGGATGCGGTTGATGCAGCCGAACGTACGGGTAGGTGTCCACCCACATGCCGCCGACGCGTTCCCGGCGGTCGACCAAGATGACCTTCTGATCGCCAGCCAGGTACTGGCTAGCCACGAAGAGGGCGTTGAGGCCGGCCACGCCGGCTCCGACAATGCAGACCTCGCAACGCTCTACCGCGACATCTCGCTCCGGGGCGGCGGATGGTTGGAACGTGGACATCGGTCGGGCATTTCCTTGCAGCACGGCGAGGCGCCCGCACGCGTGAGTGTATGACGAGTCATTGTGCGTCGGTGCTGCTGGGCGGAATACCGTAAGCGACTACTCGACTTCCTTGCCCTGGCCCCGCTTGATGGGGCCCGGTTGAACCCACCGGCCCGCGAGTTCTGGTATCTGAGACAATCCGGCTTGGCCGAATCACGCGCGGTGACCGTGGAATCACCGTTTCTCCCATGTCTATTTCGAGACAGGCAATTACTTGCCTACCACCGTCACGGCATCGCCTCGGCACTTCCATGCCCTTCGAAGCCGAGTGATGTGGCCATCGCGCGGTAGCGATCCCGATAGTCGCGGTAGGCGTTGTCGTCACCGAGGGCTTGGGCGAGCAGCGCCCGCAGCCGCAACAACCAGACTTCACGTATCACCAGCCCATCGTCGTCTGGCGCGGCGCCCCAAATTAACCAATACGTTAACGACGAGGGGCCTGGAAAGTACTGTTCCCGTGAATCGTTCGGACGGATATCCGGGGGCCGCCAGCGTGAGTACGAACTCAATTCCAGCACTCGAAGGCGTGGAGCACCGGTTCATCGATGTCGGCGGCGGTGTCACGATTCACGTCGCCGACGCCGGGGCCAGCCGACGGCGCGCCAGTGATGCTGGTGCACGGGTTTCCGCAGGACTGGTGGGAGTGGCATGAGCTGATCGGACCACTCGCCTGCGATCGCTACCGCGTGCTGTGCCCGGATTTGCCCGGTGCGGGCTGGAGTTCGGCACCGCGCGACCGCTACCTCAAAGCCGACATGGCCGCTGACCTCGCCGCCGCGCTGGACCGGCTGGGCGTCGGGCAGGTGCGCCTTGTGGCCCACGATTGCGGCGGCCCCGTCGCGATCATCATGATGCTGCGCCACCCGGAGAGTGTCGGGCTCTTTCGGGCTGAACACCATCGGACCGTGGGTCACGCGTCGATGATGCCGCGGAAGCGCTTCTCGGCGAGTCGCAGAGTTGGGACACCACGGATCGGCAGCGTCGAGCCATCGGTGGCCTGTAAGTTGGCCGGATCGTTCGCGAAATTCTGTCGCGTCTGCAAATCAAACTGTTGTACTTCCACGGTCCGGTTCACCCCACCAGCCGCGCTTGCCCCTCGATGATCTTCACCCACCAGCCGCGATTATGGATTCGGTATTCCTGGCGTTAATGCTTCTGGTATTCCTGGCGTTATCTGCGACGGGCCCGGCGCGAATGACGGCGGTGCCGGTATTACCGGCGCTTTCCCCGGTTGCCCACCTGGCGGGATTCCCTCAGTCGGTAACACGGGCGCGCTCCAAAAACCTTCCGGTGCCATATGATCTTTGCAGAAATTCGTGGAGTCCATCACCACCATGTATTCACGCCACGCCCCTGGGGGGTTGGGAGCCGGTGACAGTGTGCCGTCTGGACATTGCCAGCTACAGCCGGAACCCCCGATGCCACTGCCGCCAAAAGCAAAGCTGGTGCCCATGTCACCAGCCTGCCCGAGAACGCCACCGATCCCCACCCCGCCACCTTCGCAGTGCAGATGTGATCCATTGATTTCAGTCGGGTAATCGCAAAAGCCGCCGCGCCCGAAAAACACCACGGCACCCTCTCCGACGCCGGGATAGGAACACAAATCGGCGTGAGCCGATCCAGCCGGGAGAAACACTGACGCACAGACGCCGAAAAATACCACTGAAGCACAAACTATGATTTTCATTTACGCCGCTCCATAACGTAGGTGAAAAATACCGCCGCCTTACGGCCAGCTCTCGCGGAATAGCCACTCCGCTATCTCGGCGGGAGCGCGGGAAGGGTCAGCGATCCCACATGCGATCCTGCTGTTGCCTCGCACGCCGCTGTAACGAATGTCCATCCAATTGCTCCGTGAGCTACGGTCCCCTGACCCGTAGTTGACGGGGACGTTAACAGATGATCAGTACACGCTGGACGCTATTCGTCACCACCATGTCGACCGGGCCGCAAACCCTGATTCGGTCCTCGGATTTACTGCGGACCGAGGCGGCTCCGACTAGCTGAATGTGCAGGTCAACGGCTAGGGGCGGACGAGCTGGCCTGTAAGCCGGATTCTGTTCCGCGCCGCGGACAACCGCGGCGGCGCAGCGGCGACCATCCATCTGGACACACCGTCGCCGGGTGCCTCGAGCGGCCTACCCGCGTGCTCGGGCGAGCAACCCTCGAACGCACGCGCAGCCGCACCAGGTGCGGCCTCTTGGCCTTGCTTCGGGTGGGGTTTACCGAGCCATTCCGGTCACCCGGAATGCTGGTGCGCTCTTACCGCACCGTTTCACCCTTACCACCGCGAACGGTGGCGGTCTGTTTTCTGTGGCACTGTCCCGCGAGTCACCTCGGATTGCCGTTAGCAATCACCCTGCTCTGTGAAGTCCGGACTTTCCTCGAGCCGTATCGCTACGACCCGCGGTCACCCGGCCAACTCGTCCGCTCTACAAGGGTAATACTGAGCGTATGGCGCAGGTGCCGTCCGCTCGCTACCTGCTACGGGCCAAGGATCTACGCCGCCGCCGGGACTTCGCCCGGCAGCGGTGGCCCTTCGGGCAGTTTCACCCCACCCGGGCGGGTGGTTTCGTAGGTTCGGTGGGGTGTGCGGCGACGAGTTCAGCCTGCGGTATTCGGATCTGCTGACGGGCAGTTATGACTGCGTGGATCGGATCGTGCTCAACGCGTTCTTCCCGCTGGGGTATAACCCGGGCGGGTTTCGGGTGTGGTGGCGGCGCTGGCACGACGACAGCGACGCCGAACTGGACAACACCCACCTGATGCGGCTGGCCGGGCGGTTCGCGCGCCGGGTCAAGGCGTGGGGCGCGGCCAACGGCGTGCCGGTCATCTTCTGCACGGCCGGGCAGCGCAAGCACCGCATCGCCGAGCAGTACCTGGCCACCCACGACGTCGGTGTCGGGGTGTTTTTGGTGCTGGCGGCCAAGGCGCCGGCACCGGTGTGGAAGGTTGCGCGCTCGGCCAAGACCGGCGCGATCGTGAATCTCGAGCGGAGGCGCGAATACGTCAACCACTATTCGTTTCACATCATCGACCCGGAGTGGGGTCATGTCACCATCAAGATGTCGGGGCATCCGCCGTTCGGCGCGCAGATCATCCTCAACGGCCACGAGTACGTGGCCCGGCAGGCCGCGGCGGCGGGGATAGCATTCAGCAAGGCCGGCAACTGCTTCACCGCGGTCGCCGACCCGGCGGGCCTGGCTCGGATCGCAGATGCCTTGTCGCAGGATGCGGCTGTAGGGCGGCTGAGCCAGGTCTGCCAACGCTGGATCTACACCGCGTGCCTGTGTTTCGGGCTCGACCTCGACGAGCAACACCGCAGCGGGTTCGGCTACGGTTTCGCGGTCTATCAGCTCGAATACAGCCGCAACCTGATCTTCGCCGACGGACACCGGATGCAGCAGCTCTTCGACGCGGTGGTGGACCGGACCCGATCCCGGCTCGATGTGCCCAGGATCCGCACCATCTTCGGCGCCGCGCAGCGTCCCCGCCGCACCCGCAAGCAGTCCTCGCTGATCGAGGCCGCGATCGAGACACCTACGTTTGACCTGACCGTGTTCAAGCTGCACTTCGGGCGGCTGACCGGCAAGGCCTACACCAAAGGCGAACGCGTGCTTCGGTTCGAGGCGGTCGTACACAACACCGCCGAACTGCGCTGCGGGCGGATGATCGAGAAGTTTCCCGAGATCGTCACCCAACTGGCCGGCATCGCCGAACGATTCGCCACCGCCCTGGACTGCGTGGATACCGGATTCCTCGGCGACGGCATCCTCGATGAGCTGCCCGCCGGGTCGACGCTGGGTGCCACCCGCATCGGCGGTGTCGACCTGAACAAGAAGCGGATGCATGACGCGCTGTCGGCCGTACTCGCTCTGGCCCCAGCCCCGTATGGCTTCACCGCCGGTGACTTCGCCGCCAAGGTCCACGCCATCACCGGCACCTCCGACACCGACTACAGCATCCGGCAAGCGGCATATGACCTGCGCAAACTACGCGGCAAACAGCTCGTCGACAAGCCCGCACGCACCCGCCGCTACCGCGTACCGCCCCTGGCCGCGCGCACCATCGCCGCCCTGCTCACCCTGCGTGACCAGGTCATCGCCCCGATCCTCGCCGCGGTGCGCAGCCCGCGCATGGGACGCAAACCCGCGCACTGGACCCGCGTCGACCGCCGCTATGAACGAATCCGCATCGACATGCAAACACTGTTCACTGATCTCGCCCTCGAAACCCCGCTAGCCGCTTGAGGATTCGACCCAAGCCAGACCATCACACATCACCAACAAATTGTCGCAAGTCGATCCTCAAGCGGCTAGTCGACGCCCGCTATGCCGAACCCATCACCGTCGACGACCTTGCCGCCGCGGCAGGACTATCCCGGGCGCATTTCAGCCGGATGTTCACTCGGACATTCGGCGAACCGCCACGCGCCTACCTGCAGACCCGCCGCCTGGAGCGGGCGGCGGCGCTGCTGCGATACACCGACCGGTCGGTGGCCGACATCTGCACGATGGTCGGGCTGACCAGCGTCGGTTCGTTCACCACATCTTTTGCCCGCGTTTATGGAATGCCGCCGGCGGCGTACCGCGCGAGCATGCCGCCCGCCGTCATCCACGCGCAGGTGCCGAGTTGCGTCCTGCAGCGGGACACCCGGCCGCTGCCCGACACCCGTGTCAAGACAGCACACGGGAAGAAGACGGGCGGCGACGGCCGACCGTAGCGTCGGGCCATGATCAAAATCGCGAGCGCCCAGCTTTGGGTTCACGACCAGGAAGTTGCGCTTAAGTACTGGACCGAGAAGGTAGGCATGGAAGTCCGACAGGACGTCTCGCTTCCCGAACTCGGCAATTTCCGGTGGCTGACGGTAGGCCCACCGGGACAAGACGACGTCTCGATCGTACTAATGGCGGTGCCCGGGCCGCCAGTGATGGACCAAACCACGCGTGCCGAAGTGCAAAACGTCGTCGCCAAGGGATTCGCCGGCACCGTTTTCCTGACTACGGAAAACTGCGAGGTCAGCTACGACGAGATGAAGGCACGCGGTGTGGAGTTCACCGAGGAGCCCCATCAGATGCCGTACGGCGTCGACTGCGGTTTCCGCGACCCGTCGGGCAACAGCGTGCGTCTCACCCAGCTGATCGACATCACCGCGGGCGCAGCGTAATTCGCGTCCGCGGGAGCCCCGGTCAGCCGCGCCTCGGCCCGCTCGCGAGCCTCGCGCAAGATCGCGTAAATCGCGTTGCCGCACATCTTGTAGCCCTCGTCCTTGAGGACGTCGGCCGCACGCAAATCCTCCTCTTGAGGAAAGTACCCCGTCGCAATGACCAGCTTCGCGTCGGATTCGGCAGCAATCCGAGCGGCGGAATTAGGACTTGACATCCCCGACAAGAGGGGTGAAATCGGTATTAAACCCCGCACGCCTACGCGCTGCCCTCTCACATGAGGGGCAGCGAGGACGGGCAGAAGGGAGGCCACGTATGAATGTGAAAAAGATCGCCGGGACAGTCACCGTCGCCGGTGCACTAGCTAGACGCTGCCGCGCTCGGTCTCGGCGCGGGTACGGCGCAGGCTGACCCTTGGGTGCCGTGGGTGCCGGATATCCCATCGGTGCCCGGTGTGGGCGATTGGGTTGATGGGAACCCATTCCCTCCCGGACAGGTCAAGAACGCTATATGCCCCTGGTTCCCGCCCGGTCACTGGACTTGGGGTCCGCACGGGCCACCGTGTGTCTAGGGCACTCGAGTTTCCCGTAAGTATCCGAACGGGGTCGAGCGATTCGGACCAGTGTCCTCAAACACTGAGACGCGCGGGAGCGAGGCGATTTCGCGATGAACAAGAGGAATCTAAAGAAGGTGGCAGCCACAGCAACGATTTCGGGGGGGCTGGGCTTGACCGCCTTGGGACTAAGTTCTGGTGTGGCCAACGCTGACGACGGCAACGGGCCGTGGGTGCCGCGGGTGCCGTGGCAGCCTGGGGAAATCCTCCACAAAAGGGTTCCATGGGGGCCGGGGCCTTCGTGGTGGTACGAAAATAACCAGGGGGAAGACGAACAAAACTAGGGCTCCAAACGGCGTCGTCTCATAAGGGCTGAAGCTCGGTGGAACACGTTGCGCACGAGGTCATGTCATCGCCTCAGCGGTCACCATGTGTCCCTCGAAGCCGAGATCATTGGCCATCTTGCGGTAGCGATCCCGCAGATCGCGGTAGGTCGCTTCGTCGCCCCGCGACCGCGCCAGCAGCACGCAAAGAACGGGTTGCCTGCGGCCGGGCCCCGATTGTGTCCACTAACGCACCGAGATCGTCGATCCCTAATCCCGCACGCAACAACCGTGCCATCGCATGAAACGAGATGTCACTGGCGTGGGACTCGCAATAACCGGCGAACACCGGCACACCGCGGGCGGCAGTTTCACACACCAGCCGGCTCTTGCCGATCCCGGGTGGCCCGACGATGTTGACGACACAACCCGCGCCGTTGATCGCCCCGTCAAGGACATGGTGATGGTATTGAGCTCCCGGGTGCGACCGACCAACGTCGGCTCAATCCGCGCGCGGCGGCTCCGGTCGGCCGGCATCGATCGACGCACCGGCACCTGACGTTCGAATCCCTTGATTTCCGCCCATCTGCGGCTCACCGAGAGCCGCAACATATTCGACAAGCCTCGCCGTGGAGTTGTTGAGCATCACCCCGCCGGCAGGAGCCACCGACCCCATCCGTTGAGCCACCCCGACCTGTTGCCGATTGCGATGTAACTCATTGCTGTAGAACCGATCCCGCCAGCGATCACCTCACCCGAGTTGAGCCCGATGCGTAACTGAAGTGAGATGCCATCGTCGCGGTGACTTGTGCAGCAAGACTTTTCGCTTCCTTCTGGATACCCAGCGCAGCCAAGCAAGCTCGCACCGCATGGTCCTCCAGGGATAAAGGCGCACCGAACACCGCCATGATCCCGTCGTCGGTGAACTTGTCGACCGTGCCGCCGAAGCGCTTCACCACGTAGAGGATTGATCCAGCAGTTCGGCAATGATCGCGCAACCGCTCCAGCACCACCGCGGCCGCAAATGTCGATCGAACGCACCACATCCGCGAAGGGCACGGTGACCTGTTACTCGGCCGGCTTGGTCGCAATCGCGATTTGGGTGCCACATTCGTGACAGAACTTGTCGCCCTCACGGGGCTGGGTGCCGCAGGTCGGGCAGCCGCTCACGTCAATATCGTGCGCCCAGTCAGGCCGCCGAGGGTGGCTTCACAAAGATGTCGTTGAGCGTGACCGACCGGAGTTTGCGGGCCCGAATGATGTCGACGAAATGGTCGTAAACGTGGGTCACCGGCGGATGGTTCAGGTGACCGATCACAATGGTTTGCGGGGTGAAGTACTTGTCTGCTCTCTTCGCGATGAAGTCCGGGCTGACGAGGTTGGAGTCACCCAGGTCCCCTGACCACAACGTCATCATCGAGTAGCCCAGAGCCGCTGCGACGGTGTCGACGCGCGCATTGCGGCTACCGTACGGTGGGCGCAAGTACGGACGTGCGTTCGCGCCGTAAGTCTTTTGCAGAAAGGTGTGATTGCGGGCAATTTCATCGATCACCCGTTTGACGGGCAATGTCGCCAGGTCGGGATGGGACCACGTGTGATTGCCCAATTGGATCTGCCCAGAGTCCACGAGAGGCCTAAGCAGGTCCTTGTTGTCCGTCCACGAGCTGTATCGGCCGTTGACGAAATACGTGAACCGCAGCCCGGTGTCCTTGGCAAATTGCGTGTACATGCGCACGACGTTGCTGTCGACCCCGTCGTCGAGCGTCAATGCCAGCAAGTCACCGTTGCCGGGCACGCTCCAGACAGCCCCGTTGCCCGGCAAGCTGATCCGGAACTGCGGCGTCGGCGGCGGCAACAGGCCGGGCAACCGCACCGGGGGCGGCGTCGGCCCGGCAACCTCTTGGGCCGCGGCGGTTACCTGCGGCGCAGCACCGAGTTCACAGCGTGCTAGGCCGACGCCGGACACGATCGTGGCGGCGAGACCTGCCATGAATTTGCGCCGATTGAGCTCTGACACCGCCGCGCAACGTATCACCAGTAACACTGAAAACTTTGTTCACACGCCGTGTGAGACCGTAGGTGCGTGCACGACGACATCGACCTGACCGACCTCGACCGGTTCGCGGCGGGATTTCCTCACCACGTGTTCGACGAGCTACGCCGGCACTCCTCGGTCTGGTTTCACCCGCCGACGGCGCACACGCCTGGCGGCGAAGGGTTTTGGGTGCTCAGCCGCTACGCCGACATTGTGACCGCCGCCGCGGACGCGGCCACGTTCTCGTCCGAGACCGGTGGTGACCGGCAAGGCGGCGGCACGACGCTCGAAGACATGTCCCGTGACTGGGCAATCGGCGTGCTGCTGAACATGATGGATGACCCCCGGCACGCGAAGTTCCGGCGGCTGCTGACCCCCAGCGTCGCGTCGAGGACCTTGGCAGCCATCGAGCATGACCTTCGTCGGCGAGCGGTTCAGGTCGTCGACACGGCGTTGGCCAAGGCCGATTGCGACTTCCTCGTCGACGTGGCCGCCGAACTGCCGCTGCAAGCGGTCGCGCAGTTGGTCGGCGTGCCCCAGCAAGACCGTCACCAGCTGCTGAACTGGGCCAACGTGACGCTCGACTACGAGGACCGCGAAGTCGGCGAGGCGACCGTGCGCACGCAGCAGGCGTCCGCCGAGATGTTCGCCTACGGCACCACGCTGCTCGAACTCAAACGCCGTGAACCGGCCGACGACCTGCTGTCGGTGGTCTCGCACGGACTTATCGACGGCGAGCGGCTCAGCGACATGGAACAGCACATGTTCTTCAGCCTCATCATCGCCGCGGGCAGTGAGACCACCCGCAACTCCATCGCGATCGGGATGATGGCACTGACCGAGCAGCCCGACGCTCTGGAGAGGCTCCGCACCGACCGGGGGCTGCTGCCCACCGCCGTCGAGGAGATTCTGCGGTGGGCCTCGTCGACGCCGTACAACCGCCGCACCGCCACGCGCGATGTTGAACTCGGTGGTCAGCAGATCAGCGCAGGCGACAAGGTGACGCTGTGGTGGGCCTCCGCCAACCGCGACGAATCCGTGTTCAGAGATCCCTACACGTTTGACATCGCGCGAAACCCAAACCCGCACTTGGCCTTCGGCCGAGGAACACATTTCTGCCTCGGTGCGGCGCTGGCCCGGATGGAAATCCGCGTGGTGTTCGACGCGTTGCTGGACCGAGTGGGACAGGTGTCGCTGACCGGGCCGGTCGAATATGTCCGCAGCAATAAGCACGCCGGGGTGCGGCATATGCCCGTGCATCTGACGCCCCGCTAGCGCAGATAGTCCGTCTGGTTCACCAGCCGAACCGACGCCTTGCCGTCCGGGTAGAACTCCGCGATGGACAGGGACGCCAAATCCAGATGCAGCCGGTACAGAATGCTCGGGCTCGCGTCCAGCGCAAGTTGAAGCACCGTCTTGATCGGTGTCACATGCGACACCACCAGCACGGTGGCGCCGCCGTATTCGGCGATGATCCGGTCGCGGGCCCGACGCACCCGGCGCGCTACGCTGGCGAAGCTCTCGCCGCCGGGCGGTTCGATGCTGTTGTCGCGCAACCAGTTTCGGTGTAAGTCAGGATCGCGCTCGGCGGCTTCGCCGAAGGTTAAACCCTCCCAGGCGCCGAAGTCGGTTTCGATGAGGTCATCGTCGACGACGACGTCGACGCCCAGTGCCTTGCCGGCAGTGGCCGCGGTGTCATAGGCGCGCTGCAGCGGGGAGGTGACGACGGCCGCGATGCCGCCGCGCCGGGCCACGTAGTCCGCGGCGGCCTCGGCCTGGCGCCGCCCCAGCCCGGTCAACGTCGGGTTGCCCCGGCCGGAGTACCGCCGTTGAACCGAAAGCTCAGTCTGGCCGTGGCGCAACAACAACAGCCTGGTCGGTGTTCCCTGCGCGCCGGTCCAGCCCGGCGGGGAGACGCTGGGCCGCCGACATTCAACTTCCGCCGACGGTGCCGCGGACGGTTGCGTCCCCGGCGGGTCGTCCAGCGCTGCGGCAGCGTCCATCGCCTCGTTCGCGAGACGGTCGGCATGGGAATTCTTTTCGCGCGGAACCCATCTGAACGTGACACGGTCGAATCCCGATGCCAGACGCCGCGCTTCGCGATGCAGTTCGGCGAGGTCGGGGTGTTTGACCTTCCAGCGGCCGGACATCTGCTCGACCACGAGCTTGGAGTCCAGCAACGCCGCGACGTCAATTGCCCCCAATCTCGCGGCCTCGGTGAGCCCGGCGATCAGCCCGCGATACTCGGCGACGTTGTTGGTGGCTGTGCCGATGGCCTCTTTGATCTCGGCCAGGATCGTCGAGTGATCAGCCGACCACACGACTGCCCCGAATCCTGCCGGACCGGGGTTGCCGCGTGACCCGCCGTCGGCCTCGACGATGACCTTCACTCGGACGACCCCTTGACCCTGAGCAAAATCGCCCGGCATTCTGGGCATCGCAGCACGTCGTCGTCGGCCGCAGCGGAGATACGGGCTAGTTCTCCTCGGTCCAATTCTATGCGGCATGCCCCGCACCGCCGGCCTTGCAACTGCCCGGCGCCCACGCCGGCCGACGAGCGCTGGCGTTCATACAGCGCAACGAGTTCGGTGTCCAAACTTGCAACCAGCTGCGCCCGGCGGTGGGCGCGATCCTCGACGATGCCGTCGATCTCGCCGAATGCGTCATCGCGCGCCTGCTGGATCGAGCCCAGTTCGGCCTGCCTGGCATCGATGGCGGCGATCTCGCGGGCCTGGTCGAGTTGCAACTCCTCGCGGCGCTCCATGACCTCCAGCAGCGAATCCTCCAGGCTGGCTTGCCGCCGCTGCAGCGTCTCCAACTCGTGCTGTAAATCGTTGAGCTGCTTGGCATCTGTTGCCCCCGAGGCCAGAAGTGACCGGTCACGGTCTTCGCGCTGCCGCACCGCATCGATCTCGGACTCGAAGCGAGTGATCTGTGCTTGGAGATCTTCGAGCGCCAACTGTAACGCGGCGAGGCGATCGTTGGCTTTCTGTTGCTCGGCCTGGACCTCTTCGTAGCGCTGAATTTCCGGTAGGTGCGCGCGGCGGTGCCCGATGCGCGCCATCTCGGCGTCGATCTCGACCACATCGGCCAGCGAACGTTGTTGTTCGACAGCAGCTTTCATTACGTCACGTCCTCAATGTTCCATGGGTCGGTGCGGATGTCCGACACCCGCACCGTCAGCGACGAACCGAAGTGGTTACGCAAAACGTCGGCCGCCTGGCCGCACCACGGGAACTCACTGGCCCAATGTGCGACATCGATCAGCGCAACATCGGATGCGCGCCGATGCTCGTCGGCCGGGTGGTGGCGCAGGTCCGCGGTGACGAACACGTCGACGCCGGCGGCGGCGACCTCGTCGAGCAGCGAGTCGCCCGCTCCTCCGCAGACCGCGACCCGTGAAACGTTCATGTCCGGGTCGCCGGCCGCCCGTACCCCCCACGACGTCGCCGGAAGGCCACGCCGGACCCTGGACGTGAACGCGCGCAACGACTCCGGCGAACCCAGTGTGCAGATCCGGCCCAGACCGACATCGCCGGGCAGCGGCGCCAGCGCGAACACGTCGAACGCGGGCTCCTCGTACGGGTGCGCGGACCGCATCGCGGTGAGCACCGCCGCACGGGCCACGGCCGGCGCGATCACCTCGACGCGATCCTCCGTCACACGTTCGACTGATCCGATGCTGCCGATCGCCGGCGTGGCGCCCTCCTGTGGCAGGAATTGGCCGGTTCCCGTCACGCTCCAGCCGCATTGCGAGTAGTCGCCGATCTGGCCGGCACCCGCCTCGAACATCGCCGCGCGGACGTCGTCGGCGTTCTCCGGCGGCACGAACACCACCCACTTGTCGACTGCAGGGGCGCGGGAAAGCGGTGACAGCACCCCGTCCACGTCGACGCCGATGGCCTGCGCCAGGGCGTCGGACACTCCTGGCGATGCCGAGTCGGCGTTCGTGTGGGCGGTGAACAGCGCGCGGCCTGTCCGGATCAGGCTGTGCACCAGCGCACCCTTCGGCGTGCTGGCCGCCACGGTGTCGACGCCGCGCAACAGCAGCGGGTGGTGCGCCAACAACAGCCCACCGTCGGGCACCTCGGCGCCCACCGCCGCGGTCGCGTCGACGGCGACGACCACGTCGTCCACGGGGTCGCCGGGATCGCCGCAGACCAGACCGACCGAATCCCACGGTTGAGCCAGCGGCGGCGGATACGCCTGGTCCAGAACCTCGATGACCTCGCCCAGTCGCACACTCACGGCAGAATCTCCGCGAGCGCCGCCACCAGCGTCGGCCACTCCGACCGCACCGCCGCCCGCAGATACTGCCCGTCGAGGCCGACGAACGTGTCGCAGCGGCGGACCGCGATCCCTTTCTCGGACAGCCGCTTTCGCACTAAGTGTGCGTCGGGTACCTCGAACAGCACGAACGGCGCCGACCCGTCGACCACCCGCGCACCCACCCGCGCGAGTTCACGGCACATTTCCGTGCGCATCGTGACCAGATCCGCGGCCTGCTTCTGTGCCGTTGCGACGGCGTCGGGATGGTTGCACGCGATGAGCGCTTCCAGCTGGAGCGTGCCGAGCGGCCAGTGCGGACGCGTCAGGGTCATCCGGCTCAGCACTTGGGGTGCGCCGAGCGCGTAACCCACCCGAAGCCCCGGCAGTGCCCACGTCTTGGTGAGGCTGCGCAGCACCAGCACGTCGGCCAGCGACTCGCCGGCCAGCGACTCCGGCTCGCCGGGAATCGCATCGGCGAAGGCCTCGTCGACGACCACGATCCGGCCGGGCCGGCGGAGTTGCAGGATGAACTCACGCGGATGAAGTACTGACGTCGGGTTCGTCGGATTGCCCACCACCACCAAGTCGGCCTCTTCGGGCACCTGGACGCCTGCCATGCCGAACGGCGCGGCCAGCACGACGTGCTCGACGGGCACACCCGCGGCGGTCAGCGCAGCCGCCGGCTCGGTGAACGACGGCGCGATCAGGGCAGCCAGGCGCGGCCGCAGGTTGGCCAACAGCGCAAACCCCTCGGTCGCACCGGCAAGCAGCACGACGTCCGTGGGGTCACGCCGATGGCGGGCCGCTGCCGCGGCCGTCGCGGCGCGCTCGTCGGCTTGACTGGGGTAACGGCCGAGGTCCGCAAGGCGGCCGGCCAGCCGGTCAAGCAGCCATCGCGACGGCGCTGCGCCGCGAACGTTGACCGCGAAGTCCAGCATTCCGGGCGCCGCCGCCTGGTCGCCGTGGTAGCGCACACCAGAAACAGTAGTGCGCGGCGATCGGCGAGAATGGACGGGTGACTGCTGACCGACTCCATGTCACATTCGTGTGCACCGGCAACATTTGCCGGTCTCCGATGGCGGAGAAGATGTTCGCCCACCAGCTCCGCGAGCGCGGGCTCGACGGGCACGTCCGGGTGACCAGCGCGGGCACCGGTGACTGGCACGTAGGATGCGAAGCCGACGAGCGGGCGAGCCGCGTGTTGCGCGCGCACGGCTACCCGACAGCACATTGCGCGGCCCAGCTGGACGACGACCACCTGGGCGCGGATCTCGTTGTCGCGCTCGGCCGCAACCACGCGCGCATGCTTGCCCACCTGGGCGTGCCCGGCGAGAGGATCAGACTGCTGCGTTCGTTCGACCCGCGGTCCGGGATCCACGCACTGGATGTCGAGGATCCCTACTACGGAGCACACGCCGACTTCGAGGAGACATTGGATGTGATCGAGGCGTCGCTGCCCGGCCTGCACGACTGGGTGGACGAGCAACTCGCCGACCGCGGTTTGGCCAGCTGATGCGGCGCCTGCTCTTCGTATTCCGACCGGGCTGGCTGGCGCTGGCACTGGTGGTTGCGGCGTTCGCGTACCTGTGCTTCACCGTGCTCGCACCGTGGCAGCTCGGTAAGAACAGCAAGACATCTCGCGAGAACAACCAGATCGCCGCATCGCTGACAGCCGACCCGGTGCCGGTGACTTCCATTCTGCCCCAGGGTGATTCGGCACAATGGCGACGTGTCACCGCGACCGGCCACTACACCGGTGTATCGGTGCTGGCGCGGCTGCGGGTTGTAGACGGGCAACCCGCCTTCGAGGTGCTGACGCCGTTCGCCGTCGACGACGGCCCGACCATGCTCGTCGACCGTGGATTCTTGCGTCCTGTCGACGGCTCGCGGGTGCCAATGATCGCACAGGCGCCGACGACGCCAGTCACGATCACCGCACGGACACGGACCTCGGAGCAGCGAGCCGACAAGGCGCCGATCACCGAAAATGGTATGGCGCAGGTGTATTCGATCAACACGCGACAGGTCGGCGAGCTGACCGGCACCACTTTGGCGTCCCCCTACCTGCAGCTTGTGGAAAACCAGCCGGGTGGGCTGGGGGTTCTGCCGCTGCCGCATCTGGACGCCGGCCCGTTCCTGTCGTACGGAATCCAATGGATCGCATTCGGAATTCTGGCGCCAATCGGCCTGGGGTACTTCATTTTTTCGGAGATCAGGCAGCGCCGTCGCGATTCCGCAGCACGGCCAGCAGCACCGGTTACTACCGAGGACAAGCTCGCCGACCGCTACGGCCGCAGGCGTTGACGACGCCAACAGCCGACAGCGCCGCCGCGGTCTGCACGATTCGTGACAGTTTCATCGCGCGGCGCAGATCGTTGCCGGTCGGCGCAGGCCCCTCCCCGAGCGTCGGACGGATCTCTAAGCCGTGCGGGTAGTGGGTCGGGCCACCGAGGCGAACACCGAGGGCGCCCGCGAACGCTGCCTCGACGACCCCGGCGTTGGGGCTGGGATGCCTCGCGGCGTCACGACGCCAGACCCGTAGAGCGCCCGCCGCCGATTCCCCAACGAGCGGAGCGCACATCACGACCAGGCTTGCGGTCAGCCGGGCAGGCACGATATTAGCGACGTCGTCCAATCGGGCTGCAGCCCACCCGAATCGGGCGTATCGCGGCGATCGGTAGCCGATCATCGCGTCGAGCGTGTTGACCGCCCGGTACACCAGCGCGCCCGGAACGCCGCCGACCGCGGCCCACAACAGCGGGGCGACCTGTGCATCGGACGTGTTCTCGGCCAGCGACTCCAACGCCGCACGGGTGAGCCCGTCGGCGTCGAGAGCGTCGGGGTCACGTCCGCACAGTGACGGGAGCAGCCGCCGAGCCCCGCTCAGATTCCCCGCGGCCAGTGTCTCCGTCAGATCTAAAGCCGTCCGCACCAGCGACGTGCCGCCGAGCACAGTCCACACCGCTGCGGCTCTGCCGGCCCGGCCGGCAACTCGCTCGACAGCCACGCCGAGAAGCGCCGCCCCGCTCAACAACACGCCGACGTGCACCACGCCGGCCCAGCGTGCATCGCGGTACGTCGTGCGCTCCAGAGCGGTCGCGACCGCGCCGAACCCGGCAACGGGGTGAGCTCGCCGCGGATCCGCCAACACCAGATCGGCAAGCCAGCCGGCGAGAATTCCGACGGCCCGAGAACTGGGCGTAAACACCTCGGCAGCGTCTCACATCGTGGTGTACTGCCTCCGTGAAGCGACGTCCTCGTCGGGTCGCGGATTTGGTGAACCCAGCCGGACTGCTGCTGCCGGCGGCCAACGTCATCATGCAGCTGTCGGCGCCGGCTGTCGGGTACGGGGTGTTGGAGAGCCCGGTCGACTCCGGCAACGTGTACAAACACCCCTTCAAACGGGCCCGTACAACGGGCACGTACCTGGCGGCGGCCACGGTAGGCAACGACGCGGACCGCGAGTTGATTCGACGCGCCGTCGACTCGGTCCACGGCCAAGTTCGCTCGACGGCCCGAAGCCCGGTGTCCTACAACGCATTTGACCCGCGGTTACAGCTGTGGGTGGCGGCCTGCCTGTACCGGTATTTTGTCGACCAGCAGGAGTTCCTGTACGGGCCGCTGGATGACGAGGCCGCCGACGCGGTGTATCAAGACGCCAAACGGCTCGGTACCACGCTGCAGGTACCCGAGAGCATGTGGCCCGCGGACCGCGTCGCATTCGACGAGTACTGGAAGCGCTCACTGGATGAGTTGAGGATCGACCCGCCGGTGCGACAGCACCTGCACGGCGTGGCCAGTCTGGCGTTTCCGCCGTGGCCCCTGCGAGTGGTCGGCGGTCCGTTCAACCTGTTCGCGACAACCGGGTTTCTGCCGGAGGAGTTCCGGACACACATGCAGCTGCCGTGGACGACCAGCCAGCAGCGCCGCTTCGAGTGGCTGCTGACGGCGCTGCGAGCGGCGGACCGGGTGATTCCACGGCAGCCCTGGCTGCTCGGCTACCAGATGTACTTGTGGGACATGCGGTCTCGAACCAGACGTGGTCGGCGAATCGTCTAGAAAGTGTCAACACTTCACACCGAAAGGAGCCTTCATGCCTAACTTCCCGGGCCTGGCCCACGTCGCCCTCACGGTCCGCGACGTCGAGGTCAGCGGCCTCTGGTATCGACGGTTGCTCGGCGCGGATCCGGTGCTCGACGAGCACACCGACGCCGGCTTCCGGCACCTTGTGTGGCTGCTCGATGGCGGCACGCTGCTCGGCATCCACCAACATGAGCGTGGCGTAGCCGACGAGCGGTTCACCGAGTTCCGGGTCGGTCTGGATCATGTCAGCTTCGGGGTTGCGAGCCGTGCCGAACTCGAGACGTGGGTGGACCGGCTCAACGAGCTCGGCATCCACCACGGTGGCGTCGTCGACGCCGGCTACGGTTCGGGGCTGAGCTTCCGCGATCCAGACGGCATTGCGTTGGAGTTCTTCGCGCCACCATCGCAGTAGGTGCACAGGCTTGGATGCACTGCTCCACCAAGCTCATCAGCAAGACTCAATTCAACCCACACTAGGGTCGTCACATGCCGCTGCGATACATCGACCCGAACCGACCCCGCACATGGTTGTTGCGCGTGTTAGAAAGTCTTTCCCGCTCCTGGCTGGGACAATTGATCGGGAAATACGTTGCGTCGAAGATGGATCCATGGCTTAGTCGTATCAGCAACGGTCGGGTGAGCTGGGGCATGTTCAACATGCCGTCGGCGACGCTGAATATGACGGGCGCCAAGACCGGTCAGCCGCGGGCCGCGCAGATCGCCTACTTCCATGACGGAAACGACGTGATCGCGGTGGCGTCCAAC
Source organism: uncultured Actinomycetota bacterium (assembly GCA_963801365.1). Lineage (GTDB taxonomy): Bacteria > Actinomycetota > Actinomycetes > Mycobacteriales > Mycobacteriaceae > Mycobacterium. The sequence goes on from CAWDEZ010000007.1 coordinate 71,695, forward strand.
TACGGCGGTAACCGGCATCCGCAGTGGTATTACAACCTCGTCGCGCATCCGGAGTGCGAGCTGGGCGATGAGGTTTTCCGCGCTACCGAAGTCAGCGACCCGCTTGAGTACGAGCGCCTCTACGGCCTGGCAGAGCGGTACTACGCCGGATTCGCCGACTATAAGGCGAAAACGGGTGTGATCGGCCGCAAGATCCCGGTCTTCCGGTTAAGCCCAATTACCGGAAAGACTGCGCGCGAGCAATGGTGACGCAGTAGCGTTTGCCTCCCCGGATCGCATCAGAACCACTCGGCAAACCGTTTCCTTTCTTCCTCCGCCAGCCTGCTAAGTTCGTTTACAAGTGTACGCACATTGCCGCTTTTCAGATCATTGGAAACCTGTCGCCCGATCAGCCTGGCCTTCGCTGTTTCTGCGAAGCTGGAGGCCCCGGCCGCGGCGGAGTCCACAGACTCTTCGCCGGCCTCGACTCGATCGTCCGCATCATCCGCGAAGTACCACCCGGACTCGACGTCCGACGGGTTCGGGATGACCTTCTCCGCCACCAGGCGGTCAAAAAACGCCGTGATGCAATCCACAGCGCTCGCGTATTCGTAGATGCGGTCTTTCGGAAAACCGAATTTTTCGAGTTTTTCGGTGGAAAACACGGAGTCGTATCCAGCCATCAGGCTCTTGTCCAGGAAGTCGTAGTTCAACAGGCATTTGAAGTCATGTCCGACCAACGAGAACGTCGACTGAAGATCCTTCCAGATTATTTCCGCATCCGGGCCGGCCATCAGTGCGGTAGACTCCCCCTCTATTTTCTTCTCGGGGTCTGCCGGCTCCATTCCGAACCAGGCAGCAATACCGCTCCAAGCCTGTTGCCAGCTAAACGGAGGACAAGACGGGCAATTGAACGCCTGGTTGGGATGGGCTGTGCTCCACACCGCGACTTCCGCAATCTTTTCCGAAGTGCACAGATTGATCATCGCTTTGTAGCTGCCCTCGGTCCCGGGGTACATCAGTTTCTTCCCCTGAGCCTTCATGATCATTGCGTATGTAGCCAGAGCGATTCCGAACGATTGCGTCGCCTCGGAGAGCTCCGGGCATAACCCGATGATGAACGATGGTCGAACTTCGTTCCAGGTGAACCCGTCCTCCTTCGCCCGCGCATGGATAAAGTCCTGAGCGTCAAAGTAGCTGAGGGGGCCCGGACACTTGGTGGTGTCTTCGAAGAAGGGTGAAGAGTAATCCTCCCACATGCTGGGTCCCAGATGCATCCCGTAGTGCTTGCCTCCTGTTCCCAGCATGAACACCTTCAACGGGGCGCCTATTTCTTTCAACGCGTCCAGAACGTTCCCCATCCACAGCTGGTTCTTCTCGTTGACGCCACTCCCGGCCAGCTGCGCAAGATTTCCATACAGTTGATCGTGAATCTTTTGCGAGCTTATTTTCATCAGTCCGTGCAGCGCAGGCGCTAATCGATCGGACACGGCGAGCAGTCTCCGCATCATCACTGCGCTTCCGAGTTTCGGCGGCCTGTTTGCTTCCGCGTACCAGTACACGTCGGTAATCGCAGGAGATCCAATGTCGATGAGAGCTTGTTTCACCGACTCCTTCTCGTTGAGGTTGCAAACCAGGGGAATGTATTTCCGAGAGGTTCGCGACGCAAAGGTCGTTTCATCCACCTTGAGGGCAAGGCATAGCGCGGTGTCGTATTCGTCTCCCCTCTCATTCAGGAGGTGAGGGAGAATGCCATTTCCGGCCATTCCGGTGCCGCCAACAACTAAAGCGATTTTTCCCATACCGATGCTTCCTTTTTAGTTTGTGGCTGGATCGTCCCTTGGGCGACAGGGGTGGTTGTCGGTTTCGGCTGTCGGCCGTCCCCGGTGCACCGTTGGCCGCTCTCGGGCGACACCGCCATGACGGCGGCCAAAGTCCCGAACACGCTTCAACGGCATAGGGGAACATTACCGCTGCGCATCCTGGTTGGCAGGCGAACGGCTGCAGCGATGGTTGAAGCCTGGATCGACTTGGGAAGTGCATCACGGGACTTCTCGACGCTGTAAACATGTCTCGTCGACGACTTCGATACGACGCATTCTGCGAGTACTGAGGGCTGGTCTGCAAGATGCGATGGACGGACAAGTGCTGAGCCGCAACGTCGCTCGGCTCGTGCAGTGGGTGTCACAGTACAAGCAAAGGGTGCTTTCACTCCCCGAGCCGAGACACTTCGTTTCATAAGGACCGCAGAACACCGACTGTGTGCATGGTGGGCGGTAGCGCTGCGGTTTGCGGTTGTCTTGGCGTGACACGGGTTTGCTGTTTACGACGACACATGACCTTCGTAGCTCGTACGCGACACTGCTTTTCACCAGCGGGGTTCAGCCTGCGATGGTCTAGAAGATTCTTCGCCACGACTCGAGCACCGTGACGACAGGACCTGGGGCACTCATCCCCACCAGAACGACGTGGCGATCGCCACATAGAGTGCGATGAGCACCGCCCCCTCGAACCAGGTCGACTCGCCGTCGAACGTCACCAGCACCGCGACCATCGCCGACATGATCATCGACGCCAACAGCAGCGGCGAGAACACCAGATCGAAACCGGGCTGGCCGAGCCATGCCGCCGCCAGGCAGACGATCGGGGCGATGGTGAGCGCGATCTGGACGGGCGACTGCAGGATCACCTGAACCGCGTAGTCCATCTGGTTCTTGGCGGCCAGCTGAATGCCGACGAAATTCTCCACCGCGTTGCCGGCGATGGCCACGATCACCAGACCGGCGAAAACCTCGTTGATACCCGCTGCATGCATCGCCGGCTCCAGGGCGGCAACGAACCACTCCGACACGAAGGCCGCACCGATACCGGCGACGGCGAGCATGCCGATGGCCATCGCCAGCGGCCACTCCCCGTGTGCTGTCGCCGCACTGGCGGCTTTGGCCGAATCGGGGCTGGCCACAATGGGAGACGACGCTCTGGCGGGTTCATCACCTGCGTGTGCCACGCGGTCGGGAGCCCGGTTTCCGAGCGTGGCCGGCAGCGAGAGCGCGAACAGCGTAAGCATGACGACGGAGACGACGACCGACACCGCCCGCTCATGCGATTCCGCCGGGGTGTGTACTGCCGCGGTGAGCGAGGGGACGGCCAGGATGAACGCCGCGAGGGTGAACATCAGTCCGAGGGTGCGTCCGTCGTCGGCGGTGAAGCGCTGGCGGCCGTGCTTGATACCGCCGACCACGAATGCCAGCCCGAGCACCAGCAGGACGTTGGAGAGAATCGAGCCGACGATGGTGGCCTTCACCACGCCGTAAAGGCCCGCCTTGAGTGCGAACAGGATGACGAACAACTCGGGCAGGTTTCCCAGCGCCGTCTGCACTATCCCAGTGGCGTTGGGCCCGAGCCGGTCTCCGAGCGCTTCCACGGAACGGCCGACCAAAGATGCCAGCGTGGCCAGCGCAAGCGCTGACACGATGAACGCCAGCACGGCATTCATGTGGGCGAAGTGCAGGAGTCCGGAGGCCACGGCCGCGACCACCGTGATGGTGATCATGATGCGGTCGCGCCGGGTCAGCAGCGGGAGCCGTTCGGTATGGGTGGTCGTCACGCGCCTCTCCTGCTCTGGTCGCGCCGAAGTTTTCCAGAATCGAACGGTTCGCGTTGAAATATCGCCGCTCGCGGCCAAGCAATGGGCCGAGGCGCAGGGCGACCTGTTCTGCCCACTCGATGCGCCGAGACGGCAGGGCGTCCGGCAGATATTGCAGCTCTACCCGAATCTGGTGCGGCAGGGCGGCAGACGGCAGCGCCGCCGACCCGTTCGTCATCACCCTCGCGATGGTCAACAACGGCATCGTGGTCGCCGTGGTGCCCGAGGGTCACCGCAACACTCTTGGGACACCGGGCATTTGGCGGGCACCCGGCACCGCCCGCAGCCGCCGAGAAATACGGCGTTTACCTACACTGACACCGGTGGGCGCGGACGGTATCGAACCGCCGACCACTGTGTGTAAATCTGAGCCTGACCGTCCACCACGTTTCACACGACGCCATAGCGTCTTGGAATGCCCAGTTCAGCGACTGGTTCGTGTCCACTCTGTCCACGGATTGTCGGGCTGTGTTTGCGCGTCTTGGCACACTCTTGGCACAACGGGGGTTTGGTCTGGGCGTTGGCGACCCACCGCCGCACCCAGGCCGTCGGATACATCGGCTTGGCCCCCGGCCAAATGGGGGCACGTTTTCGACAACGAGAAAGCAGCGATGCGCTACCAGCACGCTTGCGGGCGATTTTAGTGGGGTCAGCGACGAGCGACCGGCACCGCGACCTCGTTGCGCCGCCGAAACGGAAGAGTCCAGGGCGGATCGTAGAACCACCCGACCGGCGTGCCGGTCGGGTCGAAGGCAGTGTCCTTCAGTGCATCCAGCAGCTCAGTGGTGCGCGCTGCGACGGCGGCCGACCCACGATCGCCGGTGAAACGGAGCACGGCCACCGTTTCTCCCGGAACGGCGACGAGGCCGACCTCGTCATCGTTGGGCTCGGGCAGTGTGTCCATGGTCCACCCGGCCGGCATGAAGAACCGGACCACTGATGCACCATCGGCGCCCGAGGTCTTCGACACCGGCGCCGTCATAGCAATCTTCTGGCCCGACTGCCGTGCGACCGGGGCTGTCATCTCGATCTTGGCGTTGCCGCGGTTGCCGCCGAAGATGTAGCCGGCGAGGCGCCGGAACCCGTCGCTGAGGGCCTTGTCCTCATCCCCGAAGACTGTCGTCTCGGCGGCGATACGGGGTCCGTAGTTGCGAATCTCAAGACCGTGCGTCACTTTCTCGCTCGTGTAACGCGGCTCCTCGGTGCCGAAGCGCAACCCCACTACCGAACCGGCCTCAGCGGCCACTCGCGCGACCAACGATCCAATCTTTCCCAACATGGCACCAGACGTACCCCATCCGGCCACCGTCTACGCCCGGCGGCGCGAAGGTGTCCCAGTGCTGGAGCCACTCGGGGGCGGATACAGTCCGGCATCGCGATGGGCTGCTGGTAACGCGCCCGGTTGAACGGGGTGTGGGGGCGAGATCGCATAGGCTCCTTTCGTGCCCGCCGACGATCTGGGGTGGCTCGATGCGGTCGCGCTGCGCGATCTGGTCGCCGACGGCGAGGTCACGCCAGCCGAGCTCGCGGAGAGCGCGATCGCCCGCATCGACGTCGCCAACCGAATGCTGAACGCCGTTGTCGTGCCGCTGCCGGACATCGGGCGCGCCCTCGCCGCCGATCCGGCGTTGCCGCGCGGGCCGTTCCACGGCGTGCCGTTCCACGGCGTGCCGTTCCACGGCGTGCCGTTCCTGCTCAAGGACGTCGGCGCCTGCCTGGCCGGCCTACCGCTGTACATGGGCAGCGGGCTGCTGCGATCGCTGGACTGGCGGGCACCCGCCGACACCATCCTGGGCACCCGCTTCCGCGCCGCCGGCGTCGTCACCATCGGCAAGACGGCGCTGCCCGAGTTCGGCTGCCAACCGACCACCCAGCCGATCACCTTCGGCGCGTGCCGCAACCCGTGGGACACCACGCGTTCCACCGCAGGATCCAGCGGCGGTGCGGCCGCCGCCGTCGCGGCCGGGCTGGTGCCGGTGGCGCACGCCAGCGACATCGGCGGCTTGATCCGACTACCGGCCGCATGGTGCGGGGTCGTCGGCCTGAAGCCGTCGCGCGGGCGCACGTCGAGCCTGCCGATCACCGACCCAAACCTCGTCGAGCACGTGATCACGCGCAGCGTGCGCGGCACCGCCGCGTTCCTCGACGCCGTCGGCGGTGCCGATCCGACCGACATCTACCACCTGCCGCCGCCCGACCCGACGCGCCCTACGCGACAACGATGTCGGAGGCACCGGAGGGCCTGCGCATCGGCTACGTCGAGTCGGTCGCGGCCATCGGTGTGACGGTTGCCCCTGACTGCGTCGCTGCGGTCGCCGAGGCGGCCCGGCTGCTCGAGGCGCTCGGCCACCACGTCGAGCCGGGTGGACCGGCGCGGCTGTTCGACGAGGAGTTCGCGACGCACCACCTGCGATCCGCCGGCTGGGAGTTCCAGCATATGCTCGACGGGCTCGCCGCCGCGATCGGGCGGCCCGTCACAGCGGCCGATGTCGAGCCGTACTCGTGGGCGCTCGCCAGCGTCGGCGCCAGCCTCACCGACGCGACCTACTCCGCCAGCCAGACCTGGCAGCGCGCCTACACCGCCGAGGTGTCGGCGTGGTGGACCAACGACTTCGACCTGCTGCTGACGCCCGCGGCCGGCGAGCCACCCGCCCTTCTCGAGGAACTGCTGCCGCCGCCGGCCGACCCGCTCGCGATCCTGCCGCGGTTCGAGCGCATCTGGTGCTTCGCGGCGCCGTTCAGCGTCACCGGCCAGCCGGCGATCAGCCTGCCGATCGGGCAGACCGCGGGCGGGCTGCCGGTCGGCATCCAACTCATCGCCGCGCTCGGGCGCGAGGACCTGCTGCTGCGCGTGGCGGCACAGCTCGAGACCGCCGCGCCGTGGAGCGATCGCCGTCCACCGCTGGCCTGACACGGTTGCGCGCGCGGTCGTGCCGGGCAGCACGGGCGTCACCAACGAAAGGCTCACCATCATCGGTACGACGACCCGCCACCGCACCCAATTTCACATCCCGCGCATGACCCTAAGGACTCCCACAAGAACGCCGAATCCTCCAAGGCGGCCCCTGCGAAGAGCGGTTCCCGTTTACATCGTTGGCGTGGTTCGGCGCCCACGCCGACGTGCACAGGTACTGCACTTCATCGTTACGCTGTTGAAGGTGCACGGGTAAACCTCGTACCGCACTCGTTGGGCCGGCGACTCGGCCCCGACGATCGACAGCGGACTCACCGTGATGTCGATCAGCGGCGAGATCGACGCCTCGAACGCCGACGGGTTGAGCCGCCGCGTTTGGGCTGAATTTGGTTGTCTCCCAACCACTCTTAAACCGCTCCGGCCAGTGGAAATCGTCTCAGGCCGTTTCCGCTTAACTCCCCGGATTCGCACCTAGTTGTGACAGCTTTGGGCGCGACGCGTCGACTCTCTAATCTCGGTGACGTTTGCTGAACGACAAACGCCCGACCCGCGTCATGGATTCGGCCGCCTGATGACCTTCCGCCCATCAGGCGGTTGTGGACCCGAGCGAGTTCCGTTTGCCCTGGTCGGCGCGCTGCGAGTCGGCCGATTTAGACCCTACGGAGCAGCTGGACTAAGAGTTTGGCCGGATATTGGCCGGATAGATCCGGCGTCGAGGTGACCTCTGTGTTATGAGCTGTGTCCAATTGGTCTCGTCGGTGTCTTGGTGGTTATCGCCCTGCTGGTCAAGTACTGGTGGGTCGTCGCGATCGGCGCGATCATCGCGGCTGCCATCTACCTCATCGTCAAGTATGGGCGCGCGTCCGCTGCCAGCAACCAACAGGAGCGGGCCCGAACGCCAACGACGGCGCGTCCCCGAACCACGTCCAGAGCCGCAACTCGCCCGGCAGCGCATCAACCGGCCTCAGGGCTGCGTTTCGTCGATGCGCCGACGCCGGCCCCTTACTTCGAGCGGCAGTCAGCACGCCCTGTACGCGTTCGCAGTATCGCCACGACCGATCTCACCCGACGCCCGACCGGCTAGCCGACCAGCGGAACCGTCTTTACCGCAGTGGATCTGGAGACGACCGGCCTCGATTGCGAAGTCGACCAGATCGTCGAGATCGGCCTCGTCAAATTCACCGCCGACGGACGGATCGTCGATGAGTTCGCCACCCTCGTCAATAACCCCGGATCGTGTCGCGAAGCGCGTAACAAACACCAAATCAACGATGACGACTTGATCTACGCACCGAGCACCGGCGACACTCTGCGCGAGGCTTTCGCATTCATGGCAGGTACCGTGCTCGTCGCGCACAAATTCGACTTTGAAGAGGGTTTCCTCTCGGCCGCCGCGCGGCGGGAGCGCATCCCCCTTCCTCCGGTACTCGGTGTGTGCACGTTACAGACGTCGCGACGGCAACTCGACGGCCGCGCATACAGCCTCACGGTCATGTACAAGACGGCCACCGGAGAGTTTCCGACCAACCAGCACACCGCGCTCGGGGATGCGAGGGCTATCCGCGAAATCCTTCTTTGGCTGCTGGCCAATGCTCCAGCGCCCCTTCATTTCATGCAGGCCCCACCGGGCCTAGTCTCGAGTGCCGACGCTTTCGAGTGCAAAATGAGTTGTCGCCCAGTGCCTTTGATGAATTCATCGGTAGCCGACCTGCTGGCGTCTTTCCCGCAGTCCAGCCGAACACGTGCCGGCGACCCTGTCGAAGTCGAGAAGTACCTCGCGCTGCTGGCAGAGTGTGTTGAAGATGGTCGGTTGACCTTTGAGGAGGCCCAGGCGCTCACCCGCCAAGCACGCCGAACTCTTCTCACCGGCACCCAGTTGCGCGACATCCACCGCCAGGCATGGGACGCCACATTCCCGGATGAAAAGGGTGTCGACTGGACTGACCTGTCGCCGGTTCGCCGCCGAGAGATGTACCTGCTGGCCAACGCACTGGGTTTATCTGATCTCGCTGATGAGATCAGCACCGTTGTCAAGGCATGCGCTGAACCGCAGCCGGCAGCAGAAGATCGCTACCTCCGGGGCCTCAGAGTCGGCATCGTCGGCGACGACGAAGAGATCGTCGCGCTTCGGAAACGCGCGGAATCATACCGCGCGAAACTGGCCGTCAATATCACGAAGACCGTTGTATGGATGGCGACGACGACGCCGGGTTCAACTGACGCTAAGCACAATTCAGCTCGCAGGTTGGGAATACCGATGCTCACTGCGGCTCAAGCATCGGATCGTCTCGACGAGGCGATCCGCGAGGCTGAGCTGAAGGCATATGAACGCCAACGCGAAATTGACGAGTTCATCGCCCGGCGACAGCAGTATCAGGTAGAGCGCGAAGCGTATTGGCGGCCGACATGGCGCCAGATCGAGCTAGACCATGACCCCGAACCCGAAGTCGACTGGTACTGAAAACCGAAGCCTCACCTGGCGTCAGCGATGGCACCGGCGTCGCCCTCCGTGTATGACCGTTGATCTCGCGCTCTTGATGGAGCTAAGGGGAATCGAACCCCTGCTGGTCCCGGCAGATATAGGTCGTGAACTGCGGTGATTGTAGTTTGGATGCGTTACGCCGAAGGTCCGCGTACAGGCGATATGCCTTCGTGTGTTACGCGACGTAACAGTGCTGGCGCGGAGCTCAAGCGCCGCATACGCCCTCTCCCGAACCTGGAACCCGTGTAGACATACGTGCTGCGACCGGATTTACAGTCCGCAGGATGGAGCTTCAGCAGGTCCCTTCGAATTCATGAAGGCCGGTAGCGGGCCGACCGCCTGTTCAACGCCGCGCACATCAACGCCGCGAATCAGATGGGCGAACCCGGCTGGCACACTCTTGGCACAACGGGGGTTGGCCCGTCACACCCTGCGGCATCAAAAAATTGCGCTGACCTGCATGAACACCGGTGGGCGCGGACGGTATCGAACCGCCGACCACTGGTGTGTAAAACCAGTGCTCTACCACTGAGCTACGCGCCCGTCGCCGGGGAGGCTACCGGCTGCGCCGTCACCGTGGAAAATCCGTTCACCCGTCGACGAGCGTGCGCGGCGCGCCAGTCGCACCGGCGTGTCATCGGCATGACGCGCACGCTCGCGCTACGACTGCAGCGCTGCCAGCGCCGCCTTCCACAGGCTCTGGTCCCGCGGCTCCCCCGGCTGCTTCATCTCCGCGAACCTGATGATGCCCGACCGGTCGACAACAAATGTGCCCCGGTTCGCGAACCCGGCGTCGTCGTTGAACACCCCGTAGGCCTGCGCGACCGCGCCGTGCGGCCAGAAATCCGACAGCACTGGGAAAGTGAAGCCGCTCTCGGCCGCCCAAACCTTATGTGTCGGAGGCGGTCCCACCGAAATCGCCAGCGTCTGCGTGTCCTCGTTCTCGTACTCGGGCAGGTGATCCCGAATCTCGTCGAGCTCGCCCTGACAAACACCGGTGAACGCCAGCGGGAAGAACACCAGCAACACGTTCTTGTGGTCGTGGAAGTCGCTCAACGACACCGGCTGTTGGTTCTGGTCGCGCAGTGTGAAGTCCGGCGCAGGAGTGCCAACGTCGAGCACTATCGCCTCCCAGCCCGAGACTTCGGTTGCACCAACCGGCTTGCGCTCCAGTCGCCGAGGTTCGCCGATGACGTCTGCATCAGCCCCGCAGTGGGAGCCGACTCGGAGATTTCGGCTGGCACCACGTGACCAGGCTTGCCAGTCTTCGGTGTCAGCACCCAGATGACGCCATCGTCGGCCAATGGCGTGATCGCGTCCATCAATCTGTCGACCAAGTCGCCATCGCCGTCGCGCCACCACAGCAGGACGACGTCAACCACCTCGTCCGCGTCCTCGTCGAGCAGTTCGCCACCGCAGGCCCCCTCGATGTCGGCGCGGATATCGTCGTCGGAGTCCTCGTCCCACCCCAACTCCTGAACAACCTGACCGTTTTGGATGCCCAGTCTGCGGGCGTAGTTCGGGGCGTCACCCGCCGCGACCACCGTGGAGACCTCCTTCGCCTGTGAGTCGCCTGTCGTGCCCTATCGTCGCACGCTACGACCCTGCGCCCTAGCGTGAACGACCGGGTTGCTCACGGGGTGCCACCACACGTGTTCAGCGCGGTGTCATTGGCGGCGTTGAACGTGCCGACCTCCGCGTTGAATTCCTGCTGGCCATACCGTTCGGCGATCGCCTTCGCGACGCCCCTGGTCGCGTCCACCCACGCCGTGAACGCATCACGCATCTGGGGCAGCAGCGCGGAATTGAGGGTGGCGGCCACCGTGTCGGCGCCCCGATTCAGCGTGTCGACCGCCGCCTGCGCCTTTGCCGCCACGTCGGCCTCGTTGTGCGTGGTCACCGCGTTGACGTACGCGTTGATCGCCGTCACCGCCTCCACACTCGTGTTGCTGAGCACTTCGCACCCGTTGGCCACGGCCTCCGCCGTCACCGATTCCTGTCGCGTAGATTCCCGCTCACTTGCCGCAGCCGCGGATTGCGACAGCGAATCAGCCACCCAGGTCCGGTAGCTGCGGGCGTCGTCGGTGTCGGCGGCCGGAGCGCCGCTGGTCACGCTCGTGCAGCCGACGACCACCAGCAAGGCTGTGGCGAACACGCCGGCCACCAGCGCGGCGACCCGCCACTGCCGCACCGCGCGGACCCCCAGCACAGCCGATGAGGTTACCGGCTATCTGTGCACGTCGGGCACGATAGGTGGACGATAGGAGATATCCCTGCACCCGGCTGACAAGGAGCGGAAGTTGACCACCGAGTTCGTCCGCCACGACCTTGCCCAAAATTCTTCGGGCCCAAGCGAATCCGACCGAGTACGGGTGATTCGTGAGGGCGTGGCGTCCTATCTGCCCGATATCGACCCGGAAGAGACCGGCGAGTGGCTGGAGTCGTTCGACGACGTTCTGGATCGTTCCGGCCCGTCGCGGGCCCGCTACCTGATGCTGCGCCTGCTGGAGCGAGCGGGCGAGCAGCGCGTCGCGATCCCGGCGTTGACGTCCACCGACTACGTCAACACCATCCCGACCGAACTTGAGCCGTGGTTCCCCGGCGACGAGGAGGTGGAACGCCGTTACCGGCGCTGGATCCGATGGAACGCGGCGATCATGGTGCACCGCGCGCAACGGCCCGGCGTCGGAGTGGGCGGACACATTTCGACCTACGCATCGTCGGCGGCGCTCTACGAGGTCGGCTTCAACCACTTCTTCCGGGGCAAGTCGCATCCCGGCGGCGGCGACCAGGTCTACATCCAAGGCCACGCCTCCCCCGGCATCTACGCCCGCGCATTTTTGGAAGGACGGCTGACGGCCGACCAGCTCGACGGCTTCCGACAGGAGCACAGCCACCCCGGCGGCGGCCTGCCGTCGTATCCGCATCCGCGGCTGATGCCGGACTTCTGGGAATTCCCGACGGTGTCGATGGGGCTGGGCCCCCTTAATGCGATCTACCAAGCCCGGTTCAACCACTATCTGCACGACCGCGGGATCAAAGATACCTCCGACCAGCACGTGTGGGCGTTTCTCGGCGACGGTGAAATGGACGAACCGGAAAGCCGCGGCCTGGCCCATGTCGCGGCGCTGGAGGCGTTGGACAACCTGACGTTCGTCGTCAACTGCAACCTTCAGCGGCTCGACGGCCCAGTGCGCGGCAACGGAAAGATCATTCAGGAACTCGAGTCGTTCTTCCGCGGCGCCGGCTGGAACGTGATCAAGGTGGTCTGGGGCCGGGAGTGGGACGCATTGCTGTACGCCGACCGCGACGGGGCACTGGTGAACCTGATGAACAGCACTCCCGACGGCGACTACCAGACCTACAGGGCCAACGACGGCGCGTACGTACGCGAGCACTTCTTCGCCCGCGATCCGCGGACCAAGGCGTTGGTGCAGAACATGTCCGACGACGAGATCTGGAGCCTCACGCGCGGTGGGCACGACTACCGCAAGGTGTACGCCGCCTACCGCGCGGCGATCGAACACAAGGGCCAGCCCACCATGATCCTGGCCAAGACCATCAAGGGCTACTCGCTGGGCAAGCACTTCCAGGGCCGCAACGCCACTCACCAGATGAAAAAGCTTGCGCTGGAAGACCTCAAGGCATTCCGCGACGCGCAGCGCATCCCGGTCTCCGATAAGGAGCTCGACGAAAACCCTTACTTGCCGCCCTATTACCACCCTGGCCCGGACGCAGCGGAGATACGGTACATGCTCGACCGTCGGCGCGCTCTGGGCGGGTTCGTGCCCGAACGTCGCACCAAGTCAAAGGCTTTGACGCTGCCGCCGCGCGACATTTACAAGTCGATCAAGAAAGGCTCCGGGCACCAAGAAGTCGCCACGACAATGGCAACTGTTCGCGTCTTCAAGGAACTTTTGCGCGACAAGGAAATCGGCCCGCGCATAGTCCCGATCATCCCCGACGAGGCACGCACCTTCGGGATGGACTCGTGGTTCCCGACGCTGAAGATCTACAACCGCAACGGCCAGCTCTACACGGCCGTCGACGCCGAATTGATGTTGGCGTACAAGGAAAGTGAATTGGGCCAGATCCTGCATGAGGGCCTCAACGAGGCGGGGTCGGCGGCCACGTTCACGGCCGTGGGCACGTCGTACGCGACGCACAACGAGCCGATGATCCCGATCTACATCTTCTACTCGATGTTCGGGTTCCAGCGCACCGGCGACAGCTTCTGGGCCGCAGCCGACCAAATGGCCCGCGGCTTCATTCTCGGCGCCACGGCGGGCCGCACGACGCTGACCGGCGAAGGCTTGCAGCATGCCGACGGCCATTCGCTTCTGCTGGCGGCCAGCAACCCGGCGGTGGTGGCCTACGACCCGGCCTTCGCGTACGAGATCGCCTATATCGTCGAAAGTGGCCTGACCCGGATGTACGGCGAGAACCCCGAGAACGTCTACTTCTACCTGACGATCTACAACGAGCCATACGTACAGCCCGGCGAACCCGAGGACCTCGACGTCGAAGGCCTCCTGCGGGGGATCTATCGCTACCGGCCGGCCCCCGAGTCGCGGAAGCACTCGGCGCAGATCCTGGCGTCCGGAGTCTCGATGCCGGACGCGCTGCGGGCCGCGGATCTGCTGGCGGCCGAGTGGGACGTCGCCGCCGATGTGTGGTCGGTGACCAGTTGGGGTGAACTCAACCGTGACGGCATAGGGGTAGAAAAGGAAACGCTGCGCCATCCCGACCACGCCCGGCGGGTGCCGTATGTGACGCAGGCGCTGGCCGACAGCCCTGGGCCCGTCGTGGCAGTGTCGGACTGGATGCGTGCGGTGACTGAGCAGATCCGGCCCTGGGTGCCCGGCACGTATATCACGCTAGGCACCGACGGCTTCGGCTTCTCCGACACCCGCCCGGCAGCGCGCCGCTACTTCAACACCGACGCCGAGTCGATTGTGGTAGGCGTGCTCCAGGGCCTGGCACGCGACGGCGAGATCGACCAGTCCGTCGCCGCCGAGGCCGCGCGCCGATACAAGATCGACGACGTGCTCGCGGCGCCGGAACAGACCTCAGACCCGGGCGTCGCCTAGTCTCCCACGCCCTAGACGCAGAGTCGGAGCACAAAAGAGCGGCGTAGCTTTTAGGGATGGTCGACAACAGTCGCGCGGCTCCCAAGTCGACGCTCGAACTGCTGGAAAACGTTCCCGACACTCTCCTGCGCAAGCTCAAGCAGTATTCCGGCCGGTTCGCCACCGAGGCTGTTGCGGCGATGCATGACCGGCTGCCGTTTTTCGCCGAACTCGAAGCATCGCAGCGGGCCAGCGTACATCTGGTCGTGCAAACGGTAGTGGTCAACTTCGTCGAGTGGATGAGCGACCCACACAGCAACGTGGGCTTCACCGTGCAGGCCTTCGAGGCGGTGCCGCAAGACCTGACCAGGCGCATCGCGCTGCGGCAGACCGTCGACATGGTTCGCGTCACGATGGAGTTCTTCGAAGAAGTTGTGCCGCTGCTGGCGCGGTCCGAGGAGCAGGCCACCGCGCTCACGACAGGAATCCTGCGCTACAGCCGCGACCTCGCGTTCACCGCCGCATCGGCCTACGCGGACGCGGCCGAAGCCCGAGGCGCCTGGGACAGCCGTATGGAGGCCAACCTCGTCGACGCGGTCGTGCGCGGCGACACCGGTCCGGAATTGCAGTCCCGCGCGGCCGCGCTGAACTGGGACACCACCGGCCCCACAACCGTCGTCGTCGGCATACCGCGCGCAGAGCGCATCGACCTCGCCAGCGACGACGTACGCGAAATCGTCCGGCGACACGGCCGGTCAGCACTCTCGGATGTGCACGGAACGTGGTTGATCGCCATCGTGTCCGGCCCGATGACCGCCACCGACAAGTTCCTGCGGGATCTCGTCGAGGTGTTCGCGGACGGTCCGGTGGTGGTCGGGCCGACGGCGCCGACCTTCGCCGCGGCGCACACGAGCGCCACCGAGGCGATCGCCGGCATGAACGCCGTCGCCGGCTGGAGCAGCGCACCGCGGCCGGTGGCGGCCCGTGAACTGCTGCCGGAGCGGGCGCTGCTCGGTGACGCGTCGGCCATTGCAGTGCTCGACGCAGAGGTGATGCGCCCCTTAGCGGACGCCGGCCCGGCACTCACCGAGACCTTGGACGCCTACCTGGACTCCGGAGGGGCGATCGAGGCCTGCGCCCGCAAATTGTTCGTTCATCCAAACACCGTGCGCTACCGGCTCAAGCGGATCACCGATTTCACCGGCCGAGATCCGACCACCCCTCGCGACGCATACGTGCTCCGGGTGGCGGCGACCGTGGGGCGCCTCTCTTCTCAAGCAAGCAGTGCCACCTCGACTTATCCGCCTGTTGCGCAGGTCACATCTTCTCGCGGGGTGCATCGGGCCGGTTAGGTTGCATTTCGGTTTCGATTGAGTCGCATCACATGACGGATTTGTCGATCCTCTACAAAAACCTAAGACCATGTTCATAATCTCTTACACCGCGTAAAACCACTTTCACAGTGTTCTCTTAATCCGTGCCTGAAAAGACTGTGATTGCCTTGCTCTGCCCTGGACAGGGTTCGCAGACCCCCGGAATGCTATCGCCGTGGCTTGAGCTACCGGGCACGTCGGAAAAGCTGACGTCCTGGTCTGACATCAGCGGCCTGGATCTGGTCACACTCGGCACCACCGCGTCGGCTGAGGACATCGCCGACACCGCGGTGACCCAGCCGCTCGTCGTAGCGGCGACGCTGCTCGTCCATGAGGAATTGACCCGCCGCGGCCTGCTGGCCGGCACAGAGATTGTGGTGGCCGGGCACTCGGTCGGCGAAATCGCCGCGTATGCGATCGGCGGCATCATCTCGGCCGACGACGCTGTCGCGCTCGCGGCGACCCGCGGCGCCGAGATGGCCAAGGCCTGCGCGCAAGAGCCCACTGGGATGTCGGCGGTACTCGGCGGCGAGGAGGCTGAGGTGCTGGCCCGTCTGGACGACCTCGAGCTCATGCCGGCCAACCGCAACGCTGCCGGCCAGATCGTCGCCGCCGGCAGGCTCGACGCATTGGAGAAGCTCGCCGAGAACCCGCCGGAGAAGGCGCGGGTCCGGGCGCTGGCCACCGCCGGTGCCTTCCACACGCATTTCATGGCGTCGGCGCTGGACGGCTACGCCGCAGCCGCCGAAAGCGTGCACGCCGGCGAGCCAACCGCCGTGGTGTTGTCCAACGCCGACGGCAAGCCGGTGGCCTCGGCATCGGACGCGATAGCCAAGCTGGTAGCCCAGTTGACCCGGCCGGTGCGCTGGGACCTATGCACCGAGACGCTGCGTCAGCGCAACATCACGGCAGTCGTCGAGTTCCCGCCAGCGGGAGCGCTTACCGGTATCGCCAAACGCGAGCTTCGAGGTATCCCGACCCATGCCGTCAAGGAACCCGCAGACCTTGACGGGCTAACAGAGCTCTAGACATACAACCGCATATTGCACATATCTGTAACACCCAACAAGAAATAGAAGGAGCCACAGTGCCCGCAACTCAGGAAGAAATCATTGCCGGTCTTGCCGAGATCATCGAAGAGGTGACCGGTATCGAGCCGTCGGAGGTCACGCCCGAGAAGTCGTTCGTCGACGACCTCGACATCGACTCGCTGTCGATGGTGGAAATCGCGGTGCAAACCGAGGACAAGTACGGCGTGAAGATCCCCGACGAGGACCTCGCGGGCCTGCGCACCGTCGGTGACGTGGTCGCCTACATCCAGAAGCTCGAGGAAGAGAATCCGGAGGCCGCCGAGGCCATCCGCGCGAAGATCGAAGCCGACCGCACATGACCAAACCTTCCACTGCTAACGGCGGTTTCCCCAGCGTGGTGGTAACCGCTGTGACGGCGACGACATCGATCTCGCCGGACATCGAGAGCACGTGGAAGGGATTGTTGGCCGGTGAGAGCGGCATCCACGTGCTGGAGGACGACTTCGTCACCAAATGGGATTTGCCGGTCCGCATCGGCGGCCACCTCAAGGAGCCCGTGGACGACCACATGGGCCGGCTGGACCTGCGGCGCATGTCGTACGTCCAGCGGATGGCCAAACTGCTCAGTGGGCAGCTGTGGGAGTCCGCAGGTACGCCGGAGGTCGACCCCGACCGGCTCGCGGTCGTGGTCGGCACCGGCTTGGGCGGCGGCGAGAAGATCGTCGAGGCTTACGACCTGATGAATGAGGGTGGCCCCCGGAAGGTGTCGCCGCTGGCGGTTCAGATGATCATGCCGAACGGTGCCGCCGCAGTGGTCGGGCTTCAGCTCGGCGCCCGCGCGGGCGTCATGACGCCGGTGTCGGCCTGCTCGTCGGGCTCTGAAGCCATCGCAGGTGCGTGGCGCCAGATCGTGATGGGCGACGCCGACATCGCCGTCTGCGGCGGTGTCGAGGGCGGCATCGAGGCGCTGCCGATCGCAGCGTTCTCGATGATGCGCGCGATGTCGACGAAGAACGAGGATCCGGAAGGCGCGTCGCGCCCGTTCGACAAGAACCGCGACGGGTTCGTGTTCGGCGAGGCCGGGGCGCTGATGGTGATCGAGACCGAGCAGCACGCCAAGGCTCGCGGCGCCAAGCCGCTCGCCCGCCTGATGGGTGCCGGCATCACGTCGGATGCCTACCACATGGTGGCGCCGGCGCCGGACGGCTTACGTGCCGGCAAGGCGATGCTGCGCGCGTTGGAGCTTGCCGGCTTGTCGGCCAAGGAAATCGACCACATCAACGCGCACGCGACGGCCACGTCGATCGGTGACACCGCCGAGGCCAACGCCATTCGCGTCGCCGGCTGCGAGCACGCTCCGGTGTACGCACCGAAGTCGGCACTCGGCCACTCCATCGGGGCGGTCGGAGCGCTAGAGTCCGCGTTGACGGTCTTGACGTTGCGTGACGGGGTCATTCCCCCGACGTTGAACTACGAGACTCCCGACCCGGAGATCGATCTGGATGTCGTCGCGGGCGAACCGCGTTACGGCGACTACCAGTACGCCATCAACAACTCGTTCGGGTTCGGTGGCCACAACGTCGCTCTCGTGTTCGGGAAGTACTGAACAGCGAAAGGAACTCTCGAAGCGCACATGACGCGGCTGTCCACGGGAAATGGGTTCCCCAACGTAGTTGTCACCGGTGTTGCGATGACGACCGCCTTGGCAACCGACGCCGACAGCACCTGGAAGAAGTTGCTGGACGGCCAGAGCGGTATCCGCAAGCTCGGCGACCCGTTCGTCGAGGAGTACGACCTACCGGTTCGCATCGGCGGACATCTTCTCGAGGATTTCGACCATGAGTTGACGCGAGTCGAACTGCGCCGACTCTCATACCTGCAGAAGATGTCGACAGTGCTGGGCCGCCGAGTGTGGCAGAACGCCGGAACGCCGGAGGTGGACACCAGGCGCTTGATGGTCTCCATCGGCACCGGGATGGGCTCCACCGAGGAACTGGTCTTCGCGTACGACGACATGCGCGCGAAGGGCATGAGGGCGGTCTCTCCCCTGGCGGTGCAGAAGTACATGCCCAATTCGCCCGCCGCTATAGTGGGGCTGGAACGGAATGCCAAGGCCGGTGTCATCACCCCGGTGTCGGCGTGCGCCTCCGGCTCCGAAGGTATTGCCCACGCTTGGCGCAACATCGTGCTCGGTGAGGCCGACATCGCGATCTGCGGTGGCGTGGAGTCCATGATCGAGGCTGTCCCGATCGCCGCCTTCGCCCAGATGCGGATCGTGTTGTCGACGACGAACGACGATCCAGCAGGTGCTTGTCGGCCATTCGACCGGGACCGCAACGGTTTCGTGTTCGGTGAGGCCGGGGCGCTGATGGTGATCGAGACCGAGGAACACGCAAAAGCGCGCGGCGCCAACATCCTTGGTCGGCTTATGGGCGCGTCGGTTACGTCCGACGGCTTCCACATGGTCGCGCCCGACCCGAACGGCGAGCGGGCCGGATACGCGATGACCCGTGCGATCGAACTCGCGGGACTGACCCCTGCGGACATCGATCATGTCAACGCGCACGCGACCGGTACCTCGGTGGGCGACCTGGCGGAGGCGAAGGCCATTCGCAATGCCCTCGGCGCCCACGACGCGGCGGTGTACGCACCGAAGTCAGCGCTCGGCCATTCGGTCGGGGCGGTCGGGGCGGTCGAGGCGATCTTGACCGTGCTAGCGTTGCGGGACGGGGTCATTCCGCCGACGCTGAACCTGAAGAACCAGGACCCCGAGATCGACCTGGACGTCGTCCACGGTGAGCCTCGGATCGGCGACTACAAGTATGCAATCAACAATTCATTCGGATTCGGCGGGCACAACGTCGCACTCGCCGTCGGGAAGTACTGATGGTTTTCAGACCGGCTAGGAGTTACCGATGACGATCATGGCCCCTGAGGCGGTCGGCGAGTCGACGGATCCGCGCGATCCGCTGCTGCGGTTGTCGACGTTTTTTGATGAGGCCAGCCTCGAGTTGTTGCACGAGCGGGATCGATCCGGGGTGCTGGCCGCGGTGGGCACCGTCAACGGGGTGCGCACCATCGCGTTTTGCACCGACGGCACGATGATGGGCGGGGCGATGGGCATCGAGGGCTGCCGCCACATCGTCGACGCCTACGATCTGGCGATCGCCGAGCAATGCCCGATCGTGGGGATCTGGCATTCCGGCGGGGCGCGGCTGGCCGAGGGCGTCAAGGCGCTGCACGCGGTCGGGTTGGTGTTCGAGGCGATGATCCGCGCATCCGGGTATGTGCCCCAGATCTCGGTGGTGGTCGGGTTCGCCGCCGGCGGGGCAGCCTACGGGCCGGCGCTGACCGACGTGATCGTGATGGCCCCGGACAGCCGGGTGTTTGTCACCGGCCCCGACGTGGTGCGCAGCGTGACCGGCGAGGACGTCGACATGGCCGCGCTCGGCGGCCCGGAGACCCACCACAAGAAGTCCGGGGTGTGCCACATCGTGGCCGATGACGAGCTGGACGCCTATGCTCGAGGCCGCCGGCTGGTCGGATTGTTCTGCCAGCAGGGCCATTTCGACCGGACGAAGGCCGAGGCCGGCGACACCGACCTGCACGCGCTGCTGCCTGCCTCGGCGCGCCGCGCCTATGACGTGCACCCACTGATTGCCGCGCTGCTTGATCAGGACGCGCCGTTTGAGGAATTGCAGGCCAAATGGGCGCCGTCGATGGTGATCGGGCTGGGCAGGCTGTCCGGGCGCACCGTAGGTGTGCTGGCCAACAACCCGTTGCGGCTGGGCGGTTGCCTGAACTCCGAAAGCGCGGAGAAGGCCGCCCGGTTCGTGCGGCTGTGCGACGCGTTCGGCATACCGCTGATTTGCGTGGTCGATGTGCCCGGCTATCTGCCCGGCGTCGATCAGGAGTGGGGCGGGGTGGTGCGCCGCGGCGCCAAGCTGTTGCACGCGTTCGGCGAGTGCACCGTGCCCCGGGTCACGCTGGTGACCCGCAAAATCTATGGCGGTGCATACATCGCGATGAACTCGCGCTCACTGGGGGCCACCAAGGTGTTCGCCTGGCCGGATTCCGAGGTCGCGGTGATGGGCGCAAAGGCCGCCGTGGGCATCCTGCACAAGAAGACACTCGCCGCCGCGCCGGAACACGAACGCGACGCACTGCACGAGCAGCTCGCCGACGAACATGAAAAGATCGCCGGCGGGGTGGACTCTGCGATCGACATCGGCGTCGTCGACGAAAAAATCGATCCCGCCCACACCCGCAGCACGTTGACACAGGCGCTGGCCGAGGCGCCGCCGCGCCGGGGGCGGCACAAGAACATCCCGCTGTAGACGCGCTGCGGTAGCGGCTTCCAAGGATTCGCCAAGTGGCTTGATTCACGCTGGCGCGCATGTTCGTTCATCGCACATCTCACTGGGTGCTTGGCACAGCGATGGCCGCCGCCCTCGTGTACTTCACCTCTGTCGCGACCGCGGAGACCGTCGCCGAAGCCTTCGAGCCCGACCTCGAGGCTTGGGACGCGCTGTAGTCCGTCCCGGGCTCCTGGCGAAATATAATTCCGTGTCGTTGTTCCGCCGGGGTTCACAACGCTGGTTTCTATCTCGACGCCAGACCCGCTAAACGGCAACCTCCGCCGGGGTCGCCACGACGTGCGTCACCGGCACACCGTGCTGGGCGCGTGCGCGGTCGACGACGTCGAAGCGGTGCCACACCGAGAATTCGGGCGGCAGCGTCGCGATCACAATCTGGTCCGGATGGAACAAATCGACCGCGCTGGCCAGGGCTCGCAACGGTCGATAGTCGCCTAGCGTGCCGTCGGCGTCGAGGTTCTCCGAGCGCAGTGTGGCCAACGTGTAGTCCAGTCTGGCCTGAGCGGCCAGCTGGGTGGCTTCCCACACATCGAGCGGCCCGTGTGTGGCCGCAGTGCCGGTCTCGATCGCACTGGCCGGAACGATGACAAAGTACTTGGCGTCCTTGTCGGCTCCGATGCGGCGTAGCTCATCGAGAAGCTCGGCCGAATTGGCGCTCTCGTTGGCCATGACGAGCACCCGATGCGGTGGTCGCGATGCCGCCACCGCCTCCTGTGCTGGACGCCGGTTGATGAACCACTTGTTGGCGAAGTACAAACCCAGAACGACCCCCCAGGACAAAAGGCTCAGCACGAGTTGCGACCGCAAGTCCTTCTGCACGTACATCTGCACCAGGATGGCCACGATCGCCACAACGGTCAGGATGGACAACACCGGGAACAGCCACATCTTCATTTTCAGCTGGGTATCGGGAGTGCGATAGCGACAACATCGCGAAGGGGTTTCCTCCGCCCAGCCCCACCCGCCCCGTGGTGCTTTCCTGGTGCTACAGCAGCACTGCGCGCACGCCGCCGCTGGTGCCCAATCCGTAGACGACTTTGAGCCGTCTCGGATTTGGTTTCACGCCTGCGCGCACGCCCGGGCGGCGCAAACCCGCGACTTTCTTGGGCGCCTTCGGCCCGGCGCTTCGACGACAACGCATTCTCGGGTGGTCGCAGAAACAACCAGGGCGCCGCCCCCACTCAGCAGCTACGGTCTTTCCATGACCGACAATCAGATGCTGGTCCTGAACCGTGCCGACCTCGAAAGCCTGGGCCTGACCTGGGCAGAGATCATCGACGTGCTTGATGACGCGTTCAGCCAGAAGGCTCGCGGACTGGTGCATAACCCGCCCAAGCCGAAGGTCACCTCCCGCGAAGACGCGTTCATCCACGCGATGCCGGCCTACCTTGGTGGCTCGGACCGGATCGGCATCAAGTGGGTGGCCGGCTACGGGCAGAACCGCGCCAAGGGCCTGCCCTACATCTACGGCGCGGTCATCATGAACGATGCCGAGACCGGGCGGCCGATCGCCCTGCTCGACGGCGGCTGGATCACCGAGATGCGCACCCCTGGCGTCTCCGGCGTGACCATGCGGCACGTGCCGGGAGATCCGAAGCACCTGGCCCTCGTGGGCTGCGGTTTACAGGGTCGCCGCCATCTGGAGGTCGCACTGGAGGTGCACCCCGGATTGACCCACGTGACGGCGTACGACTATGTCGACGGCGTCGCCCAGCAGCTACTCGACAACGCCGGCGACCGGGTGACCAACGTCGCGGACACACCGGCCGACGCGGTGGCGGGCGCCGATCTGGTGATCACCACCATCACCGTAGCGCTCGACCCGAAGCTGGACTGCGCCAGCACCGACCCCGACGCACTGCTGCTTCCCGTGGACTACGACCGCGCGATGGCGCCGGCCGCGTTCGAGGACGCCGTCGTCTACTGCGTGGACGATCTCGGCCAGTACGGCTCGGTCGCCGGCAGCCTCTACTTCTTCGGACTCCCCAAGCCCGTCACGCATCTGGCCGCCGTGGTCGCCGGGGAGTACGACGTGCCCGCCACGGGCCGACGGATGTTCCTCAACATGGGGCTCGCGATGGGCGACATCGCCCTCAGCTCGCTGGTGCTCAACCGCGCTGCCGCGGCCGGCGTGGGTCGCTACATCGAGTTCCCGTGAGGATGTGGTGATGATGCCGCCACATCGCGCTCACCTAGTTTGGCCGCACGCGGCGGCCGATCGACGGCCGGCCTCCCCGGGGAGCGCAATTGACCTGCGGAGACGCTGATTCACCGACATAGTGTCAGCGGCCCTGGGCAACCTCGGCCTTCAGACGAATTCGGTCCAAAACGCTACCGATCTACGGTTGCATCGCACGCCGCCGACTATGCGCTGACCGCTGTGGGATCTGGCTTTATGAAGATCGGCGAGTATCCAACCGAGGAGCGGGGGCAAACATGCGGTGCCCAAGGACGAGCATGAGACCGAGGACTAATTCCTGTGGTGCCCGAGCTCGGTTTGTTCGGCGCGCCACGCCGCTTCTCGTCGTCACGATCATGTTCACATTCGCCGGCTGCTCAGAGTCGCCCAGGCCGTCAACCACAACGTTCGCGACTGCCACAGCGACCACGCTGCCGCCCGCGCAGCCGCGGCTGGTATCCGACACCGCGCCGCCGCTGCTGGCATCCGAACCCGCCGATCTGGCCGACGAACTTGTCGCCGACGAGCAGGCGCTGCGCGATCCGTCGTCGTCGGAGGCGGTGTTGATGGCTGCGGGGCGCCGCCAGCAAGCGGCCTACCGCGCCCTCGGCCGGCACCCCGAGTGGGACCCGATCGCGCGCCCGCGCATCTCGCAGTCGCTCCTCGAAATCTACGACCGCAATGTCGACGCGCGTCGGCAGCTCACGGCGATGAGCATCGGCCACGACACGTTGCCTGCGTGGCACATCGACCCGCCGACGCCGGCCGACGAGCTGCTGGGGTACTACCGCGAGTCGGTATCGGCGTCTGGCGTCGGCTGGACCTATCTGGCGGCGATCAACTTGATCGAGACCAGCTTCGGCCGCATCGCCGGCGTGAGCACCGCTGGCGCGCAAGGCCCCATGCAGTTCTTGCCCTCCACCTTTGCCGCCTATGGTGAGGGCGGCGACATCCTCTCGCCCCACGACAGCATCATGGCGGCCGGGCGCTTCCTCGCCGCTAATGGCTTCGCCAACGACCGCGACTATGCCCTCTACCGGTACAACAACTCAACCCAGTACGTACAGGCGGTCAACGACTACGCAGCGGTGCTCGCAGCCGATCCCGCGGCTTTTACCGGCTACTACCGGTGGGACGTCTACTACAACACCATTGCTGGTGACGTGCTCCTGCCCATCGATTACTCCGCGACCGCACCGATCCCCGTTGCGGACTACCTGGCGACCCACCCGCAGTAAGCCGTCGCGGCGCAGCACAAGCCCCTACCAGCGTCGCGACTCTCGAGCCGGCGCAGGTCGAGCGGGTCGTCGAAGTCGATCTGCTCGGAGTGTGGCGGACGCTGCGCGCGGCGCTACCCCAGATCATCGCCAACCGCGGCTATGTCCTCATCACGTCCTCGATTTACGCCCACACCAACGGCACCATCAATGCTCCGTACGCGATGTCGAAAGCGGGTGTCGCACAACTAGGTCGCGCCCTGGGTGTCGAGCTGGCGGGAACCGGTGCCAGGCAGGAGCAACCGCCTGCCTAATCAGCGTTAGGACATCGCCTCGGCCATCGCGATACTCCGCCGGGGCGGACACAGTCGTGATGAAGACTCTTTGTGGGGCCTCGTGGTCGGCGGGCGATTGCGCCCGGTCGCGGCATCAGACGCGCGGGCGGACCCGCTCTTGTCGCGCTTGGCGGGCACGCCGGCTCCGTGGGACGATAGCCCGGTCACGCCGTCCGGACCGCGGCGGCGCTGCGCGGGAGGGAAGCACCACGCCGTCACGTCGCCCCGAGCTCTCGAGCATGGCGGACGACTACGCGCGGCACGCCCTTTCGCAGCGCGCCTCCTTCGAGGCGACTCACCCGGCCGTGTTGGCCGCCGCGGGGCGCCTGGCCAGCGAGCCGGTGCTCCGCGTGATCGATCTGGGCGCCGCCGACGGCGTGAACTCTCACGGCCTCATCCGTAAACTCGTGGCGCAGCGCGCCGGCCGGGCGCTGATCTACGCGCTCGTTGATCTCCCGACGAACGCTTGGCGGGTCGCCGCCGCCCACCTGCGGGCCGCCTTCGACGCGGCGGCGGACCGGGGCGTGATAGTCGTGATCCCTGCGCCGGGCGAGGCCGGCCCCGGGGTCGCCGACACGGGCACGGGCGCCCATTACGCCTTGCCGGAGGCCCACGGCGAGGCCTGTCAACGAGCGCTCGATCGCGACCCGCCCCCCGCCACGGTCGTCTCCATGGCCGGAATCCCCCTCCACCAGGCGCCGTCTCTTCCACCGGGCACAGTGCACGTCGCGGTGACCGGGACGAGCATGCACTGGGTCGCCGACGCCACCGGCCTGGCCTCGAGCGGCTCGGTGTTCCCCGGCTACCCGGACCACGTGGACCAGGACGAGCGGCGCGCCTGGCGCGTCGCCGCGGAGCGGCAGTGGGAGCGAATGCTCGAGATGCGCGCAGTGGAGCTGGCGCCCGGGGGGTGGTTTATCGCCGCCATCCCGGCCTCCCCCGCTCCATGCCCGGACAGGACGGGGCTCTACGGCGAGATCGTCGGGGACATGAACCTGCTGCTCGCCGACTGGCGCCGCGCGGGGCGCATTAGCGGCGCCACCGTCGCCGCGGCCGTCGTTCCCGTCTGGTCGCGCACGCTCGGCGAGTTCCGGGCTCCCTTCGAGGCGGGCGGCGGGCGCTTCGCCGGCCTCGAGCTCAAGAGCGCCGAGCTGTTCCGTCTCGACAACCCCTACATCAACGACGATCCCGCGGTGTTCGCGCGGGAATACGTCCAGAGCGTGGCCGCATGGGGAGGGCCGCTCCTCCTCCGTGCCTTCGCGCGCGAGGGCGAGGCACGCGCTGCCGGTCTCCTCGCCGACTTCCTCGGAGAACTCCAGGAGCGCATCGCGAACGCCCCCGACCGCTATCGCTGGGACTACGTCGAGGCCCTCGTCATCTGCCGGAAGGCGAGCGACGCGGGGCGAGGCCGCACCCACGTCTCCTCGACCAGCTGACCCGCACGTCCTGGTGCGGTGCCTCTTGCGCCGCCAATCGCGACTTACTTTCGAGACTCTCGTAACTCGTCTATTCCGAGACCGCGTTCAGTTCTGCTCGGGCCTGGTCGATTTGTTCGTAGGCGTAAGCCACAATCTCTGCGGTGGTCATCGTCTCACCCTCGCGGGCCAGCGATTCGTAGGTCGGGTCGCCGAGGACATCACGCAGGTGGGCGATCGCGGTGCTCCGCTCGGGAACCATCGCGGCGGGGGGCTGAGGGCGAACCCGGCGATGGTGGCCGCCGATTCGTAGCGGCCAAGCCGGTCGAAAAGAACGGCGAGCCTAGTCACGGTGATGGGCGTGCCGTTGACGCGGATCTCAAGCGGTTCTTCCACCGCGAGGCCTTGGGCCGTGTCACGGTGTCGTTCCCGGCCAGGTGGCGCGCGCGCCGGCGTGCCGTCACCCTTCCCGTGATTTCTCCAACCGGATCACGACCGCCTTTGACACCGGCGTATTCGACTTGGCCGCGACATGGTCCAACGCGACCAGAGGATTGGTCTCCGGGTAGTAGGCGGCCGCGTTGCCGACGGGCGTCGCGTATGAGACCACACGAAAGTCCTTGGCCCGGCGTTCCTGCAGTTGGCCCTCACCGTCAGCGAACTCGGACACCAGGTTTACTCGGTCGCCGTCCTTCAGGCCGAACGACTCGATGTCGGCGGGGTTGACGAACACCACCCGCCGGCCTCCCTTGACCCCGCGGTAGCGGTCGTCGAGGCCGTAGATCGTGGTGTTGTACTGGTCGTGACTGCGCAGCGTTTGCAACACCAGGCGCCCCGGCGGCACCGCTACCCACTGCAGGGCGTTGACCGCAAAGTTGGCTTTGCCTGTGCTGGTGGGGAATTGGCGCGAGTCGCGTGGTGGATGGGGCAGTTGGAAGCCGTCGCGCTGGCGCACCTTCGTGTTGTACTCCTCGCACCCGGGCACGACCGCCGCGATCGCGTCGCGGATGGTGTCGTAATCGGCGTTGAATTTCTCCCACGGCACCGGATGCTCCGGCCCGAGCAGCGTGCGCGCGAGCTGGCACACGATCGCGACTTCGCTGCGCACGTGCTCGCTCGGCGGGTGCAGGCTGCCACGCGACAGGTGCACCATTGACATCGAATCTTCAACCGATACTTGCTGTTTCCCGCTGTCCTGAATGTCGCGGTCGGTGCGGCCGAGCGACGGCAGGATCAGCGCCTCGCCGCCGGTGATGACGTGGCTGCGGTTGAGCTTCGTCGACACCTGCACGGTGAGGGCGCAATCGCGCATGGCCGCCTCGGTGACGGCGGTGTCGGGCGTCGCGAGCGCGAAGTTCCCGCCCATGCCCATGAAGACTTTTGCGCGGCCGTCGCGCATCGCGCGGATGGCGTTCACCGTATCCACGCCGCGCCCTCGCGGGCTGGTGATGCCGAATTCCGTGTCGAGCGCCGCCAGGAACTTCTCGGGCATCTTCTCCGAGATGCCCATCGTGCGATCGCCTTGGACGTTGGAATGCCCGCGCACAGGGCACAATCCGGCGCCACGCTTTCCGATCATGCCGCGCAGCAGCAGCAGGTTGGCGATCTCGGAGATCATCGGCACCGCGTGCCGGTGCTGCGTCAGGCCCATCGCCCAGCAGACCACCGTGCGTTCGGACGCGATCACCATCTCGGCCACGCGATCCAGCTGGGCGCGGTCGACACCCGTCGCCTCGAGCACCGTGTCCATGTCAACGGCACGGGTGTGCGCCTCGTACTCGTCGAAATTCGCGCAGTGGGCGGCGATGAAGTCGCGGTCGATGACCGTTCCCGGGGCGCGATTGTCGGCCTCGACCAGCAGGCGGCCCAGTCCCGCGAACAAAGCCATGTCGCCGCCGAGGCGGATCTGGACGAACTCGTCGGCGATCGGGATGCCCTGCCCGATCAGGCCGTGCACCGTCTGCGGGTCCTTGAAGCGGATCAACCCGGCCTCGGGTAGCGGGTTCACCGCAATGATCTTGGCGCCGTTGGCTTTCGCCTTCTCGAGCACCGACAGCATGCGCGGATGGTTCGTGGCGGGGTTCTGGCCGGCGATGATGATCAGGTCGGCCGCCTCGACGTCGGCAACGGACACCGATCCCTTGCCGACCCCGATCGATTCGATCAGCGCCGCGCCGGAGGACTCGTGGCACATGTTGGAGCAGTCCGGAAGGTTGTTGGTGCCGAAGCTGCGCACCATCAGCTGGTAGAGGAATGCCGCCTCGTTGCTGGTGCGGCCCGACGTGTAGAACACGGCCTCGTTGGGACTGCCCAGGGCCTGCAGGTGTTCGGCGATCAGCCGGTACGCGTCGTCCCAGCCGATCGGCCGGTAGCGGTCATCCCCGGCCCGCAGCACCATCGGGTGGGTCAGCCGGCCCTGCTGGCTTAACCAGTACTCGGGTTGGGCGGCTAAATCGGCGATCGAATGGCGGCCGAAGAACTCCGGTGTCACGACGCGTTTGGTGGCCTCCTCGGCCACGGCCTTGGCGCCGTTCTCGCAGAACTCGAACTTGCGGTCACCCTGTTGCTCAGGCCAAGCGCAGGCCGGGCAGTCGAAGCCTGTCCGCTGGTTCAGCCGGGGCAACAACGAGGCGGTACGGAACACGCCCATGAATTTCAGCCCGCGCTGCAGCGCGACCATAACGGCCTTGACGCCCGCCGCTTCCCGCTCCGGCGGGGTGATCGTGACCGCGTGTTCGTCGTACTCGACGTCGATGTCTCGGGTGACGTTTCGACGGGCGGCCATGGGTCCAATCTATGCGGTCTTAGGATCGCGCCCATGGCTGACATCCATGCCTTGGTCACGGGGCGCTCATTCTTGGAGGGTCCGCGTTGGCACGCTGGCGCGCTGTACGTCTCGGACATGCACGGTGACGGCGTGCTGCGCGTCAGCGAAAACGGTGAAGTTTCCACCCTGGTCGAGCTCGAGCAGCCGTCGGGGCTGGGCTGGCTCCCTGACGGCTCGATGTTGATTTCTTCGATGGCGCGTCCCTGCCGTCCGCGGACTGCGCCAAGTTCGACTCACCCGGCCTAGACAAGCTGGCGCGCGAGGTCGACGAAGCCGATGCCGGTGTCACACCGTTGGCGGACAAAGTGGATACACACGCTGACATACGTTGCTAGACAGGGGGATTCAGGCAGCCCAAAAATAAGCCGTGACCTGCGGTTATGCCGCCCCGAAAGCGGTTATGCCGCAGCGGGTTCCGAAAATAGCGACGTAACACGGGGAATGCGAGCGAGACCGTCCCGGGTCGCACTCCAGGCGAGCAAAGGGATGTCCCCCCCACCCTTCCTCCTGAACTGCTGACACGTGCCGTAGGCGACAAACTTAGCAAACTTCGTTGCCATACGGCCTGCAAGTTGATAGCCGAGACACGTTGTGCTGCACCGGTTTTCACTCGCTAGTGGTCTTGTGCCCGCTTCCACCGGGCCGTCCGTCGAACCCCAGCCACCCCGACGCCGCCCGAGACAGGAAACGAGCCAAAGTGGTGCTCGACGAGGTACTCGCCGATGTGGCTGTCATCGAGCAACAGCAGCACGGCCGGGGCTCACCGGCGGGCCGAAAGCACCCACCCCACCGCATACAAGACAGGTCCAGGTGATGTGACCGCCGCATGTTTGCGGGACGTTGCGGTGTGGCGTAATCTAGATCACATCTCCCGGGATACCTCTTTGCACGTTCGACGAGACCAGGAGATGTGCGATGAAAGTGAAGCGACTCGTCGCCAAAGCAATGGTTGGCGGTGTCCTTGGTTTGCCCGCCGCCGGATTAGGGGTCGGCGTGGCAGATGCAGAACTGCCCTCTCCGCCACCGGTGCCGGGATGTCAGACACAGCCGGGAGGATGTCAGGCACCCGACGCCGCCGCACAGACGGGGGTGGCCACTGCGACGATGAACCTCAACAAGGTGGTGCCGACCACCACGGCTACACCCTTCACCTCTACTGGTGCCGCCGCCGCACAGACGGGGGTGGCCACAGCGACGATGAACCTCAACAAGGTGGTGCCGACCACCACGGCTACACCCTTCACCTCTACTGGTGCCGCCGCCGCACAGACGGGGGTGGCCACAGCGACGATGAACGGCAACAAGGTGGGGCCGACCACCAGGGCTACTCGCTTCGTCGGCGTGTCAGGCCGATCCACAAAGGGAGACGGTTTGAACCGCCGCGGGGTGGTGTCACGTCAACTCCGGCTGTTCGGGCCTCTAAGGGGGCTGCTTCAGCTAAAAGCTGCGGAGGCTGCGGGGTCGGCTTTGGTGCGGACCAGGCGGCTGCGGTCGGCCACTGTCTGCCCAGCGGCCTCTGTCGTTGGGAATTTGCGCGCCATGGGTTACGCAGGGCGCGAGTCACTGTTGGAAGACACCGGCAAGCCGGGAGACAGCGGCCCGGATGGCGTGGTCCGGCAAGATGCTCTTGGGCTTGATCTGGTCGGCGTTCAGGCCAAGCGGTACGACAAGGACAGCTCCGTTCAGCGTCCGGACATCCAGGCATTCATGGGGGCGTTGCACGGTGCGCAAACAAGTCGGGGCGTTTTGGTGACCACAGGGAAGTTCTCAGCGGGTGCGAAGCAGTTCGCAGAAAACGTCGGCATGCAGCCTCGATCAGGTCTCCGCTCCCGTCGGACGGCTGCATGGCGTGCCGCCACTGCCCGACAGTCAACCAGCATGTATACGAGCCGTGCGGTTGCACCTCGGTGGGGGCTCTGATAGCGATCGATGACAAAGGCGGATCTCACCTTCGGCCCGTCCTGCGACTGAATATCGCTGGCGCGTACCAAAATCGGACCCGTCGGGTCATCACTTTGCCCCGTCGGTTGACTCATTAACTGTGATCAGGGGCGGGTGCCGCGAGATTGTTTTGGCAAGTTGATCTGCGACGTGGTGGGCCCACGCGGCAATCGCCAATGAGGGCGGTGCGCCGACTGCGGCGGGCAATGCTGCGGCGTCGGCGATGAAGAGGCCGGGATTTCCGTACACTTCGCCGCGGTGATTCACAACGCCGTGGTCGGGGTCCGGGCCCAGACACGCCCCGCCCCACGCATGAACTGTCACCGGTTTTGTCCGGGCGGCCGACACGCGCAGCCCCAGATCCGCCTTGAGCGCGTCAAAACCGTCGGCTATCTGATCGAAGATCGGCTCCTTTGCCCAGTCGTAGTTGATCTCTACGCGCCCCCCGACACAATGCACCGAAGCGTTACCTGAGTCAGCGCCCATGGCGAAGACGAGAATCATGCGTTCCAGCCGGCGCTTTGCCCATCTCGGCATCGGTAGAGTGTCTAGCCCGCAGCCCGCAGCCAACCCGAAGAAAGGCGAGTCCGCCCCATCCACCCTAAATTTAGCGAGCAACCCCTTGATAACTGATTGCTACAGTTGGGCACCGGAACCGGTCGTGGAGGTCGACTTCTTAGGCGTTGGCTTGGCGGCCACCTCCCGAAGCCGTGCATGGGGAGATGGGGGCCAAGGCCATGGTGATCGCCCCCGACGGCGGGGTGATGCCCTGCCACGCCGGCGACTCCCTTCCCGGGATGGCGTTCGCCAACGGTCCGAACACGCCGGTTGGCCGACATCTGGCGAAACTCGGAGGCGTTTGAGCGCTTCCGCGGCGAGAAGTGGATGCGGGAGCCGTGCCGGACCTGTCCGCTGCAGCGCCGCCAGATCGACTTCGGTGGCTGACGGTGCCAGGCTTATCGGCTCACCGGCGATCCTGCGGTGACCGACCCCGTCTGTCGGCTGTCGCGGCTGCACGAGATGGTGGCCGTCGCGCCGCCCGGCACAGGGCATCTCGCTTACCGTCAGATGAACCGTTGATGAACTCGCTTGCACACGCCGGCAGATTTCGCGGAGTTGGCCCGCCGCGCCGCGGAGACGACGTACGATCTCGCCGCACACGTGTGACAGCACTCGGCGAGTTCGGCAGGGAGGTCAAGCGTCGCTATCGAATTCGGCAGGCTTGTGTTCACGGTGACCGGACGGGCGGCAGTCCAACGGTGAGGGGAGCGCTCTGATGTGGCTTGTGCCGGTTGTCTACTTGGGCGTCGCCAGCCTCGTGGTGGCGGCCGCGGTCGCTCCGCTTGTGACGGTCAAGATTTAGCCCGGCGGCATCGACGCGAGGGGCGTTCGTGGGACCTACCCGGGATCGCAAAAAACTCGGCACGAGTCGCAAAGCGCGAGCCCAGGCGGCGTCCGCGCCGGTAGCCGCGGGCAAGAACGCTCCGCTGGGCGCCTCGGTGTCCGACGGGGGTGTCAACTTCAGCGTGTTCTCGAAGAACGCCACCCAGATCGACCTACTGCTATTCCCCGACGAGCAGGCGGTCGAGCCGGTCACAGTGATCGCACTCGATCCTCAACGACACCGCACGTACCACTACTGGCACGCGTTCGTGCCGGGTCTGGGGCCGGGGCAGGTCTACGCATACCGGGCGCATGGGCCGATGGCGCTGCAGCTGGGCTTGCGATTCGACAGCAACAAGGTGCTCCTCGATCCGTACGGCGTGGCCGTCGCCGTGCCCGTGGCGTACGACCGCCACGCGGCGATGCGTGCGGGAGACACTGCCGCGACGGCGATGAAAAGTGTGGTGGCCGCGCCGAGCGCGTACGACTGGGAAGGCGATGCGCCGCTGCGACGGCCCGCTGCCGAAACGGTCATCTACGAACTGCACGTGCGGGGCTTCACCCGGCATCAAAATTCCGGCATTGCACCAGAACAGCGCGGGACCTACGCGGGATTGGTCGAGAAGATACCGTACCTCGAGCGGTTGGGCGTAAACGCCGTCGAGTTGCTGCCGGTGTTTCAGTTCGACCCGCAGGACGCGCCGGAGGGCCGAGTCAACTACTGGGGATATCAACCGGTCTCGTTCTTCGCGCCGCATCATGGGTACGCCTCGAGCAAAGGGGCACTGGCGGTGCTCGATGAATTTCGCGACATGGTCAAGTCGCTGCACCGTGCCGGCATCGAAGTCATCCTCGACGTCGTTTTCAACCACACCAGCGAAGGCGGTGACGACGGACCGGCATTCTGTTATCGCGCTCTGGCCAACGACTTCTACTACATCCTGGAGCACGACAAATCGCGGTATGCCGATTACACCGGGTGCGGCAACACGCTCAACGGCAACCAGCCCATCGTGCGGCGGCTGATTCTGGACAGCCTGCGCTACTGGGTCGCCGAGATGCATGTCGACGGGTTCCGTTTCGACCTGGCCTCGATTCTGGCCCGCGACGAGGCGGGCCACCTCCTTCCGAATCCCCCCGTGTTGTGGGACATCGAATCCGATCCCACTCTGGCGGGAACAAAGCTGATCGCCGAAGCTTGGGATGCCGCCGGGCTGTACCAGGTCGGAAGCTTCATTGGCGACGCCTGGGTCGAATGGAACGGCCGATTTCGCGACGACGTACGACGCTTCGTCAGGGGCGACCGCGGTGCCGTACAGGGGTTGGCCGCCCGCTTATTGGGCAGCCCGGACATTTACGGGCATGACCACCGCGAGGCCGAGCAGAGCGTCAACTTCGTAACGGCGCACGACGGCTTCACGCTCAACGACCTCGTTTCCTACAACGAGAAACACAATGAGGCCAATGGCGAGAACAACCGCGACGGCGAAAACCACAACCTCAGCTGGAACTGCGGGATCGAAGGACCCAGCGATGATCCGCACATCGAGGCATTACGCACCCGACAGATCAAGAACCTTCTCGCTTTGAATTTGTTAGCGGCGGGAATGCCGATGCTCGTCATGGGCGACGAGATACGCCGAACACAGCGAGGCAACAACAACGCGTATTGCCAGGACAACGAGATCAGCTGGTTCGACTGGGAGTTCGTCGAGCGGCACTCCGACATTCATCGATTCGCCGCGAACCTGATCGCGTATCGCACACGTCCCTTCGCGGGGGGAATTTCGCTGACGCTCAACCAAGCGCTCGATCGATCCAGGGTCGAATGGCATGGCGTCGAGCTTCATCGTCCGGACTGGGGCGAGGACTCCCGCTCGCTTGCGATCTCACTCCAGAGCTTGCGGGCGGACGTACTCCTCCACGCGATGATCAACGCGTATTGGGAGCCGTTGACTTTCCAACTTCCGTCAACCTTGTCTAGCGACGGCGAATCGAAACCCTGGCGGCGCTGGATCGACACCGCGCTCACATCGCCACACGACCTTACCCCGTGGGAGACGGCGCCGGCCGTGACGGACGTGGTCTATCAGGTGCAACCCCGTTCGGTTGTTGTCCTCATGCGCCACGCGCAAACCGACACAGCGACATTGGGGACCTGAATGCACAAGGTCGCGCAACAAGTTTTCCTCGCCCTCAGGACGCGCAAGGAGTAGGAAAGGTCTGCACACATGGCGCCACAGGTCGAGCGGCGAGGCTGGAAAGACCTTGCACACCACTACGAGAGCATCCGCAACGTACACATGCGGGAGCTATTTCGCCGGGGATCCCGATCGCGGCAAGCGTTTGACAGCAGAGGCAGTGGGTATCTTCCTGGACTACTCGAAGAACCGCATCACCGACGAAACGCTCGGTGTTGCGGGTGTTCCTTCGTTACGCGCACCGCGAAGGGGCACTCGGCCGGGACCTCAGTGACACGGTGCAATGACCGCAGGTCTACCGGCTGTGCGATGTTCCGCGGTCGATCTCGTGGGCCGAGGTGGAGCGGGTGCTCGCCGGTGTGGATCGGCGCAGCGCGTGCGGGAAACGGGATTACGCGATCTTGCTGCTGCTGATCAGCTACGGCCTGCGGGGCCGTGAGATCGCGGCGCTGACCCTCGATGACATCGACTGGAAGCGGGAGCGGCTGGCGATCCCGGAACGCAAGGCCGGGCATTCAACGGCGTTCCCGCTGTCCACGGTGGTGGGTGCGGCGCTGGTCGACTATCTGCGACACGCTCGACCCGACAGCAGCGACCGGCACGTGTTCTTCCGCACCATGGCGCCGGTCCAGCCGATCGGGGCGGCCGCGGTGTCCTCCCGCGCCCGTCACTACCTGTTCAAGGCCGATGTCGAGGTGCCCCGCCCGGGATCGCACACGCTGCGTCACACCTGCGTGCAACGTCTGGTGGACGCCGACTTCCCGCTCAAGACGATCGGCGATTTCGTCGGTCACCGCTCGACGGCATCGACCCAGATCTACGGCAAGGTCGCCGTCGAGCCGTTGCGTCGGGTCGCCCTTGGCGATGGCGAGGAGGTGCTGCGATGACCGAGAACCTGGGTTACGTGGTCGATCGCTTCCTGGCGCACGAGCGGACGTTGGACCGCAAGTACCACAGCGAGGAGGCCGAACCACGGCTGCTGGTGCGCTTCGCCGAACAGCATCATGCCGACCGGCTCGACCAACTCACAGCGGCGCTGCTCGACGACTTTTTCGCCTCCCGGCCCCGGCGCGTCCGCGCAGCTTCAACCACCTGCTCGGCGTTGTGGGTGACCTGCTCGACTGGGCGGTGACCTATGAGTTACTGCAGGCCTCGCCGCTGCACACCCGGCGACGCCGGGCCACCACGGCGCGTATCCCGTTCGTGTTCGACGTCGCCGCGGCCCGTCGCCTGCTTGACGCCGCGGCGGCGCTGCCGGACAACCCGCGGGCACGGCAGCGGGCCCGACCTACCCATGGCGGTCGTTCCCGGTGGTGGCG
This sequence comes from uncultured Actinomycetota bacterium, assembly GCA_963801365.1. Taxonomy (GTDB): domain Bacteria; phylum Actinomycetota; class Actinomycetes; order Mycobacteriales; family Mycobacteriaceae; genus Mycobacterium. Next base: position 107,382 of record CAWDEZ010000007.1, read on the forward strand.
CTGTGATTTTGCAGACATCCAGCAGTGTGCGCTTTGTGCGCTGACCGGCCAGCTCACGCCGCGAGTGACAACACAACTGACAGGCAACCGACACGAACCCGTGACCAGCACGACCATCGCGACGTGGCCGTTCCACACCGCGAGGTCACCGGGCAGCATCGGGCAGGGCAGGGCTTTACCTTTACATCGCCCCCTGGGCCGGAGCCCTCGGGGTGGTGGGGCGAGATGCTCTCGGGCGGAGGGTACCGCCGACCCTGGGGGGCGCGCAGAATCGGAACAGGAGTGCAGGAAGGAGTCGGCGATGAAAGCCCAGGTAGGCGACTGGTTGGTGATCAAGGGCACGACAACCGAGCGCTCGGACCGGCGGGGGCTTATCACGGAGGTGCATTCTGCGGACGGCTCGCCTCCGTACGTGGTCCGGTGGCTCGCGACCGACCATCTGGCGACGGTGTTTCCTGGGCCTGACGCCATTGTGGTGACACCAGAGGAGCAAGAAGCAGCGGACGAGCGGGCACAGCAATCGGCCGCACACCGAGGCACCAACGACGAGTAGGTGCTGCGGGTGTCTCCGTTACCGCCCCCGCAGGCTCGCTGCTGGCCTGGTCAGGCACCGCATGACGGGCTGTCGCGCATGCGGGCGGACGCGACCTGAGGTTGATGCGGGTCGGGTCTAGCCTAGCCTCGGTCTAGCCTGACATCGCCATGTCCCAGAAGCCCCGCTCGTAGTGGGTCACCCAGACGAAGGCGTCCTCAGCCTCTCGCGCCTGCTCGCCGACGCAGGCCTCAAGCTGGCGATCAACGCAGGGCTGGAGGTCGCCGACGTAGGACCGGAAGTCGTCGGTGGTCCACCTGTTGACGAACTCGCGGTAGGGCTGCGCACCCGGGCGCGCGCCGTCCCAGCTCTGCAGGTAGGTGCGTTCCAGCGCCCAGATCGCGGTGATCTGCGCCGGGTAGCCGCAGTAGGTCAAGGCCAGCAGGAAGTCGCGGTAGGCCCGAGTCGTCGGATGCATCGGGGCGTCGAGGACCACGCCGCGCCGTGCCGCCATCTCCGCAAACCAGCCCAGTTCCCCAACGGTGGTGACCACGCCCCCCGCGAGCAGGCCGACGTCGGCGAAGGGCGCTGCGGCCGCGATGCGGGACTGGGCGCGCACCAGGGCCTGCGCGAACAGGTGGTCCTGGGCCAGCCACCGGTCGAAGCAGTCCTCGGGCAGCGATCCGTCCCGCACGCCCGCAAGGAACGGGTGAACGGTGGCCGCCCGCCACGCGGCGGTGTGACGGCTCAGCAACGCATCGGCGGTCATCGCCTCTCCCATCCAACGGCGGCGTCGAAGAACCGCAATTCGAGTTCCATCGCCTGGCGATACAGGACGGCCAGGCGGTCGTCATCGCCTCCGTAGCGGTCGAGCAGACCCTCGACACGTCGTGCCAGGGCCTCGAACTGCGCGCTCGAGTAGGTCATCACCCACTCCCGATAGGCACTCTCGGGCTTGGTCTGAGCGGCCAGCTGCTGGCCGAGGTAGGCATACAGCCGCATGCACGGCGTCATCGCCGCCGCGATGTGGCCCACCGGCTCCAGCGCAGCCACCGCCAACAAGAAGTTGGTATACGCCGAGGTGGCCGGGTCCGGGACGGGGTGAAGGTCGACCCCCCAGCGGGCGGCGTAGCCCCGGTGAAGGCGCAGTTCGTCGGCGCTGGCGTCGAGTAGCTCCCGGAAGGCGATCAGCCCGTCTTGGTCCGGGCTCTTCGCCAGAGCCAAGGCGTAGGCGCGGCAGAACGCATCCAGGAAGGCGGCGTCCTGTCCCAGGTAGTAGCCGAACCGGGCTCGGGGCAACTCCCCCGACGCGATGCCCCGCACGAACGGGTGCGCCAACGCGGCCTCCGCCAGGACTCGGTTCTGTTGCCATAGCGAGTCGGAACGCGAGGCCACCAACCAAGCCTAAGGGTCGCATGGCCACGCCCACCGAAGGCGTCGACGACCCGAATCGCAGCCAGCGCAGAAGCCCCAAAGCCGACCCGACACCAGCTACCAGGACTATCGGGACCGCTACCGCACACCGGTGACATCACTGGGCTTCGAGGGGCACATGAAGTGGGCCGAGGTGATGCGATGAGGCCATGCGCGCCGATCCAAACGAGTAGCCGTCAGGAGTCGTCCACGATGTGTAGCGTCACGTGAATGGGCTGCGGTAGCGCCGCGCCCGCCAACTTCCGCAGCGTGGTACGCGAGGAGCGAACGTTGCGTCGTACAAGGTGCGCGCTGGCGAAGTCGATCCTGTCGCCCCGGGACAATCCCGGCCAGATCGGCGTTAGGTGTTCATCTCGTCGAAGCCCGAACGGGGCGTTAGTCCGGTTCCGTGGTCGACCAACGGTAATGTACCGGCACAGGCGATTAACAACCAGCCGTTTTCGGGGGCGCAACGTGTTTAAACATCGCAGGGCTAGCAGTGGCGAGACCGACGCGCACCTGGCGGTGGACATGCGCGTCCGCGTACACCCTGGCACAGACGCTGAAAGCCTGGGCGTTGTTGTCGAGGACTTCGGTGAAATGGTGGCCCAGCCAGTCGATCTCGGCGGCAAACATTTCGCTGATCCAGCCCGACGGTGGGCGGTGGCGCTGGACACCGGCGATCTGGTGTTCGCCGACACCCAGGACCTCCTCCCCGAGTGATCCAGGGTGACCTCCGCTTGGCTGTGAGCCGTTGCATGTTCATGTAGCGGGTAGATGTGTGTCGCGGGTTTTCTTGAGTCATTCCAGCCGGGATAGCCGCCAGGCGGTGGCGGTAAAGAACCTCACGCCGTGAAGCCGAATTAACTCTCGCTGCAACCAGCCGGGGTTTAACGACCGATGGGCAGTCGACGAAAGGCCATAGACTTGTGCTGCTTCACGAGATGCCGCCGACAAGCTCCGACTGGGCGGCGCGCCAACCCCAGGCTCGTGGGTGGCTCGGATGACGAAGCGGCCCGCATCGACCGGTGCGGGCAGGAGCGCCTCCGAGCGGAGGCTCGGCATTCAGGAGTAGTGCAATGCGTTTCGGCGAGATTAGCGCGATCGACCGGTCCTGCCCGTTCGGGCGCGCACCAGCCGGAACCAGATAACCACTACTCCGGCAAGGTAGAGGAGCCGCTGGGGGCTGAACCAGATCACGACGGGCAGTGGGCGTTTGGCGCAAGTGCCCAGTCGGCACATGAGTGGTACTGGCTAACAAAAGTCAGCTTGATGTGGTGGCGAGCGCGACGGGTTCTTCGCGTCCCCGTTGTGCATATCTGGGTCAGTGTATCTATAACCATCATCACCGGCATAGCTGGAATCATCTTGGCTATTCTGCACAGACTCGGATGGGTCTCTTGGTTATTCACTGCATTCGTATTGTTTTTTGCTGTGATATTTCTTATTGATGTCGTGACCAGATATTTCGCTATGCGATTCGGGCAGCTGTTCGAGAAGGGAATTCCACTGGAGGATTTCACGAGTCTGCCGACGAGCCTCGCCAGGGATTACCACTTTGTGGCCCCGCTCGACGCCACGGAAAGTCAGCTCTACCCATACATCGATTTATCGCACCAGACAGACTCAATCCGAGTAGCGAATGATCTATCGCCCCGACAACGTGCAGAACTATACGCGCATTGGTACCGACTGTGTCCTAAAGGTTTCCTACACCTAGAGAAACGCGTCGGAGACCGGTGGCGTCCGATCGCGGTATCGATCGTATTTCCCCTCACCCTGGATGGGTACCATGGGATCACCAATCCAGACAAGAACCGCCGCATGAAGGTAATCGACATGACTCGGGCGCATATATCCGGCGAGCTTAAGGAGACGGCGAGGTACCTCCTCATCGACACATGGATCGTCCACCCCGACTTCAGGGGACCCGGACATGGGAAGACCCCGGCCTCTGGCGGCTTCGCCAACGCCCTAACATTGCGACACATCGCGCGGTTCTGGAATTCCGAGAACCGCCTTCTTGAGGTCAAGTTCCTCGTTGAAACGACCAATAAGCGGCTTATTCCTGTCTTAAGAGAAATGACTTTCCGTTCCACCGGGTGGTCGAAAATAGGTGCTGGTCTCTATTCCGCCGAGAGATCAGAGATTGAAGGGATTGCGCCCTGGACCTTTACGGAGATTACCTCGGCAATCGATGAGCTGGCGCTAGTGCCGATCGATACGGGAACCACACCAAAACATAAAGCCAATGTTCGACCGCTTCCGGATGTTCGACCTGATCGCCGACCTGAGCAAGCCCACCGAGCCGGCGCGCGAGTTTGCCGGCGTCGGCAAGTCCGCCGTGGTGCTCACGCTGCTCCGCGCTCAGCAGGGGCACCAGCGTGCGATGTTGTCCAACGCCGTACGCGCGACCGCGCAGGCTAAGAACGACAACGTCTCCAGCGCTACGACGCCCTTAACGCGGGCCTACCAGCCAATCATCTCGGCCGCACGCTCAGCGATCGCGTAGACCGTCGCGGCGGTGTTGGCCGACGGGATCGACGGCATGACGGATGCGTCGGCGACCGGGAGGCCGCTGATGCCGTGCACCCTCAGTTCGCTGTCAACAACAGATTCCCCTGTGTCGCCCCGTGCCGGCCGCCATCGCGCTCGACACAGCCGACTCCAGCGATGTCAAACCCATTCAGGTTTCCTTGAGCGTTGGCCACGTGATCGCAAATACGTTTAATATGTTGGGTTTTGGCGACTCTGGGGCCGATGGGAAAGACGCCGTTATTAACGCGCGCCCGGGTGGTCGGCGGTCCGTCGCTACGTTTGGTTCATGCGAGGCTGCTGGACCGGACCAGGTGTCGCGCGTACGCCATCAACGATGACCTCACCGAGGTGGCTCACCATCTTGCCCGCCCACAGATCGATCAGCAACAGCCGTGCCGTGGTCGACGCGCTCGATCGAGCCGTCGCGGGCCTGGCAGAGGCATTGCATGCTGTCGACTCAGCGGCCACGGTTCGCCGTGTCATAGCGGTTTAGGCCGGGTCACGGAGTGTCCTTGAGCGCCTTAAGAACGGCCTTGGTGCGTCGGTCCCGCCTAGTACTGCAGCCGTAGATCGTGGCTCGGCTGATCGAGCGTGTCTGCGCTGGTAGGAGCGGTGACCGGGGCATTGTTCGGAGTTTGTGAGTACATCTGAATATGCCGCGGTCGCCGCGGTTCATAGCGTAGATCCTGATCGGTGGTGGGCGGAGTTTTCGGCGGTGGTCGATCGGATCGCGCCGCGTTTCGCCCGCTACGAGCCGCTGCGTCATGCCAGCGCGCTGATGCTCGGGATGGTTTCGGGCTTGGATCGCAAGAATTGCTGGACTATTGCTGAGCATCGCGGTGGTGCCACTCCCGATGGCCTGCAGCATCTGCTGGCACGGGCGAAATGGGACGCCGACGCCGTTCGCGATGACTTGCGTGACTACGTCGTCGACGCCTTCGGTGATCCCGACGCGATTCTCGTGGTGGACGAGACCGGCGACATCAAAAAGGGAGTGCATTCGGTCGGGGTGCAGCGCCAGTACACCGGCACCGCCGGACGTATCGAGAACGCTCAAGTCGCGGTGTTTTTGACCTACGCCGCGCCGCGTGGACATGCCCTCATCGATCGCGCCCTGTATCTACCGCGGTCGTGGGCCGAGGATCCCCGGCGCTGCACCAACGCCGGAATCCCCAGCAGCCAGCGGAGTTTCGCGACCAAACCCGCGCTGGCAACAGCGTTGATCACCCGCGCCGTTGCCGCGGAGGTCCCTGCGTCGTGGGTGGCCGGCGATGAGGTCTACGGCGCCGACCCCAGACTGCGTGCAGCCATCCGCGGCCACGGTCTGGGCTATGTGCTGGCCGTCTCAGCCAACCGGCGCGTGCCCACCCCGGCCGGTCCGATCCGGGTGGATCGACTCCCGGCCCACCTACCCAAAAGGGCCTGGCAGAAACACTCCGCCGGGGCCGGCAGCCACGGACATCGCTACTACGCCTGGGCCTGGATCGCCCTACTATCCGAAGACGACACCGACACCGGCGAACACTATTTGCTGATCCGCCGCAACGATGCCACCGGCGAACTGGCCTACCTGCGCTGCTACTCGCCGCGGCCCACCACCTTGCACACCCTGGTCAAGGTGGCCGGTCAGCGCTGGCGCATCGAGGAATCCTTCCAGGCCGCCAAGGGACTGACCGGCATCGATCAGCACCAGGTCCGCCGCTGGACCTCCTGGCACCGCTGGACCACCCTGGCCATGCTCGCCCAAGCCTTCCTGGCCGTGGCCACCGCCACCGAACGCGACACCCAACCAGCGCCAACTGGTCTGATCACCTTGACCGTCAATGAATTTCGCCGACTCTTCGACGCCCTACTCCTGGTGACAAAGCACACCCTGACCAGCCTGCTGGCCTGGTCACGATGGCGACGACAACACCAACACCGCGCCCGACTATCCCACTACCGGCGACGGGAACAACAATGATCACGATCTACGGCTGCAGTACTAGCGGCCAGCTGCTGGTAGACCTCTTCGCCGACACCGTAGACGGCCTCGATGTCGTCGATCATCTTCGCCACCACCGCGGGGTCCGTCGACGGGGCTCCCAGTTCTATCTGGCCGGTTTGCGCTCCCACACCGGCGAAGAGGTGGCGGGCGCCACCGGTCGCTCCGCGCATCGCGTCACCGTGCAACGGCTCGACCTTGATCACGTCTGCGCCCAAGTCAGCCATCATGGCCCCCGCCCCCGGCGCGGCCATCCAGCCGCCCATCTCCACGACGCGGACCCCCTCCAGTGCTGCCGTCATGTCGGTTCCTCCTTTCTCAAACGAACGCGCCGTGACCGGTGATGCCCCGGCCCACGATCAACGTGTTGATCTCGCGGGTGCCCTCGTAGGAGTACAGCGCTTCCGCGTCGTTCCAGAAGCGCGGCATGTCGTACTCCAGCAGCATCCCGTTTCCGCCCATCAGTTCGCGGCCGCGGGCCACCGCCTCGCGCATCCGCACCGTGTAGAACAGTTTGGCCAGCGCCGCCTGCTCGTCGGTGCACCGTCCCTCGTCCATCAACTGGGCAGCGCGCACCGCGACACCCAGCGACGCCGTGATGTCGCCGATCATGGTGACCAGGTGTTCCTGGATCAGTTGGAACTTGGCGATCGGCTTGCCGAACTGTATGCGCTGTTTGGCGTAGCCGAGCGCGACTTCATAGGCGCCCATCATGCAGCCCACCGAACTCCAGGCCACCCCGCCCCGGGTAAGCTGCAGCACGCGGCTGGTGTCCTTGAAGGAGTTGGCATGCTGCAGCCGGTTGGCCTCCGGCACCCGGCAGTCGGCGAAGGTCAGGTCGGCGTTCTGCACGATCCGCAGGGTGAGTTTGCCAGCCATCCCCGATGAACACGAGGATTGCGGCTACCTTGATGCCGGCGAACCAGAACTCGAATTCACCGTAGGACGACACCGAGAACGGATTGGTCGCGGTCATCAAGATCATGAAGACCAACGCACACAGCCAGAGCGGGATGTGAATCCAGTACTGCACGATCTTCGCTCCCGCGATCGCCTCGAAGCCGACGACGATGACCCAGAAATACCAGTACAGCCAGCCGACGGAGAAGCCGGCCCAATTGCCCAGCGCGTCGCGGGAATAGTCGGCGAACGATCCCGTCGACGGGTTGGCCACCGCCATCTCTGCGAGCATGCGCATCACCAGGATGATCAATACGCCGCTCATCGCATAGGTGATGAACGCACCGGGCCCGGTGTCGGCAATGACAACGCCTGAGCCGACGAACAAACCGGCGCCGATCACCCCCCGATGGCGATCATCCTGAGCTGGCGCTGGCTCAGCGCCTTCTTCAACACTGGTGTAGCGCTCATGACGAACCTCCGCGACCGATACGTCAATGATCGCGCTTGCGCACGGCTTTCGCCTCAGATTGGCGCCAGGAACTCGCGCGCCACGTCGACGACCCGGTCGCGATCGTGCCGGACCAGCCCGATCCGGGTGCGGCGATCGAGGATGTCGTCCACGTCAAGTGCGCCCTCGTGGCTGACGGCGTACTCGAATTCGGCTCTGGCGACGTCGATTCCTTCGACCACCGGCTCTGTGGGACGCTCACAGGTGGCCAGCGCGATCACGCTCGGCGCCTCCGTGCCATAACGGGCGACTAGTGACTCCGGCGTGCGGGTCCGTACACTGCCCGCGCCGACCAGCGGCAAATTTCGGGTGCGGCATGGACCGGCGTCGAGGCCGCGCGATTCGACCGTGCGGTCCACGACGTCTTCGGCCATGTGCCGGTACTCGGTGAGCTTGCCGCCGATGATGCTGAACATCCCCGACGCCGACTCGATGATCGCGTGGTCCCGGGAGATATCGGCGGTGCGGCCTTCACCGGCGTCCACCAGCGGACGCAGTCCGGCGTACGCACCGATCACGTCAGCACGCCCCAGCTGAACACCCAGTGCAGTGTTGACGGTGTCGAGCAGAAAATTGATCTCCTCTGAAGTCGGTTGGGGCACATCGGGAATCGGTCCGGGCGCATCCACGTCGGTCAGACCCAGATATACCCTGCCGAGCTGCTCGGGCATCGCGAACACGAAGCGGTTAATCTCGCCGGGAATCGGAACCGTCAGTGCCGCAGTCGGATTCCCGAACGCCGCGGCGTCGAACACCAGATGCGTTCCACGGCTTGGCCGCAACGTGATCGACGCGTCGATGTCCCCGGCCCACACGCCAGTCGCGTTGATCACCGCGCGCGTAGTGACGTCGAAGGATTCGCCGGTGCGCTGGTCGGTGAGGCGCACGGAGTCGCCGGTGACGTCGGATGCCGCGACATAGGTCAGGATCCGCGCGCCGTGCTGTGCCGCGGTGCGTGCGACGGCCACCACCAGCCGCGCATCGTCGACGAGTTGACCGTCGTAGGCCAGCAGGCCGCCCTCGAGCCCGTCACGTCGAACTGCCGGAACCAGCTCGGCGGCCCGTCTCGCACCGACCCGCCGTGACCGCGGCAACGTCGAGGAGGGCGTGCCGGCCAGCCGCCGCAGCGCGTCTCCCGCAACGAAACCGGTGCGCACCAGCGCCCGATTCGCTCGGCTCATCGACGGCAGCAGCGGCACGAGTTGCGGCATCGCGCGGACGAGGTGAGGAGCGTTGCGGGTCATGATGATTCCGCGCTCGACTGCGCTGCGCCAGGCGATGCCGACGTTGCCGCTCGCGAGATACCGAAGGCCGCCGTGTACCAGCTTGGAGCTCCACCGGCTGGTGCCGAAAGCCAAATCGTGCTTTTCCACAAGCACGACGCGCAGCCCGCGGGATGCGGCGTCGAGCGCGACTCCGGTCCCGGTGACGCCGCCGCCGATCACGACGACGTCGATTTCAGCCCCGTCGGCCAGTTCGGTGAGGTCGGCGGCGCGGCGAACGGCGTTGAGCGCTGAAGGATCGGCCATCAGGACAGGTATCCGTTCAGTGAATGGGTTAATTCGCGGGCGAGCGCGCCGTCGTCGAGGATCGGCCGCACGATCTGTGCCGACTGAATCGTCGACTGCGTGATCAACAAAACCATCGCGGCGAGCTGGCGGGCATCGCCCGTGCGGACGCTCCCATCCCGCTGTGCCGCTTCGATTTCGGCGGCAGTCGCGTCGATGAGAACCTGCGCGAGCTCTGGGGTCGAGCGCAGCACCGACATGATCAACTCGTCACGATGAAGCCGGCCGGCCACCGCGACGATCCGGTCCACCAGCGCTTGTCTGCCCTGGCCAATCGACGGCACGTCGCGCCAGACACCGATCACACGGGTGGTGAGCAGTGCGGCAAGGATCTCGCGCGTGTCGGTCCAGCGCCGGTACACGGTTGGGCGGCTGACGCCGGCGCGACGGGCGATCTCCGCGAGCGTGACGCGCTCGATGCCGTATGCGGTGACGCAGCTTGCCGCGGCGTCGAGGATGCGGTCCCCGATGTCCACCGCCACCGCGTTACTGGTTGACAACATGTGTAATATTGTAATCCATGCCTACGAGGTCCGCACTGATGCCGCCGATGAAGTGGAACGCCTGGGGCGACCCGGCTGCCGCCAAGCCGCTGTCCGACGACATCCGGTCCTTGCTCGAGCAGGCGCTCGGCGTGGCAGGCTCAGAGGTGCCGGCGCCGGAGATCGACGAGGTGCGGCTGCCGAAGTCCCGGCTGTCAACCGGCGATCGATCGGCGCTGTCGGCCATCGTGGGCACCGACTACTGCCTCGTCGACGACGCAGCGCGGTTGTTGCACGCCGGTGGCAAATCGACGCTGGACCTGCTTCGACGTAAGGCTGTCGAGCAGGATGCGCCCGACGCCGTGCTGATCCCGGCCGACGAGAATCAGATCGGCGCAGCCCTGCAACACTGCAGCGAGCACGGCATCGCCATCGTCCCTTTCGGCGGTGGCACGAGTGTGGTCGGTGGTCTCGATCCCGTTCGGAATGGATTCGACGCCGTCGTGGCCCTCGATCTGCGCCGGCTCAACGAACTGCACTCGTTGGACGAGGTGTCCGGCGAGGCAGTGCTGGGTGCGGGAGTCGCCGGGCCGGACGCCGAGCGCCTGCTCGGCGAGCGCGGGTTCTCGCTCGGACATTTCCCACAGAGCTTCGAATTCGCGACGATCGGCGGCTTCGCCGCCACCCGCTCGTCGGGTCAGGACTCCGCGGGCTATGGTCGGTTCAACGACATGGTCCGCGGCATCCGCGCGGTGACGCCCGCGGGCGTGCTTGACCTGGGCCGAGCCCCCGAATCGGCGGCCGGACCGGATCTGCGGCACCTGCTGATCGGATCGGAAGGCGTGTTCGGTGTGATCACCGCCGTGCGGCTGCGGGTACATCCGGTGCCCGAGTGCACGCGTTACGAGGCGTGGTCCTTCCCCGACTTCGCGACGGGCACTGCGGCGCTGCAGGCCGTCACGCAGGCCGGCGCCGGGCCGACCGTCATCCGCCTGTCCGACCAAGCGGAGACCGGCGCAAATCTGGCCACCACCGACAGCATCGGCGCGAAGAGCATCACCGGCGGCTGCCTGGCGATCACGGTGTTCGAGGGTAGCACCGAGCATGCTGACAGCAGACATGCCGAAACGCGCGCGGTGCTGCAACAGCACGGCGGCACGTCACTGGGCGAAGCCCCAGCTCAAGCGTGGGAACACGGCCGGTTCAGCGCACCGTATCTGCGTGACGCACTACTCGCGGCCGGCGCACTCTGCGAGACGCTCGAGACGGCGACCACATGGTCGAACATTCCCGCTGTCAAAGACGCTGTCACGCAAGCACTTACATCGTCGCTCGCGGAATCGGGCACGCCAGCGCTCGTGCTGTGTCACATTTCGCATGTGTACGACACCGGAGCGTCGTTGTACTTCACCGTCGTCGCGGGTCAGCGCGGCAATCCGATCGACCAGTGGCGAACCGCGAAGACCGCCGCGTCAGATGCGATGGTGCGCGCGGGCGCGACGATCACGCATCACCACGCGGTCGGCGCCGATCACCGCCCGTGGATGCGGGACGAAATCGGCGACCTTGGCGTAGAGGTGCTCAAGGCCGTCAAGGCCACGCTCGATCCGGCGGGAATCCTCAACCCGGGCAAGCTCATTCCATGAGCATCGGACGCGTCACGCTGCTGACCAATCCCGCGTCGGGCCATGGCAACGCGCCTCATGCCGCCCAACGGGCCGTCGCGCAGTTTCAGAAGCGCGGTGTCGACGTCGTCGCGATCGTCGGCACCGATGCGGATCACTCGCGTCGGCTGATCGACGAGGCCGTGCAGCGCGGAACCGATGCGCTGGTGATCGCCGGTGGCGACGGCGTCGTCTCGCTGGCGTTGCAGTCGTTGGCACGCAGCGATATTCCGCTCGGCATCATCCCGGCGGGTACCGGCAACGACCATGCCCGCCACTACGGCGTGCCGACAGCCGATCCCGAGGCGGCCGCCGACGTGGTGTGCGACGGCCGGGTGGACGTCGTCGATCTCGGATACATCCGCGGGAGTGGCGGTGCAGAGAAGTGGTTCGGCACTGTGATGGCCGCGGGGTTCGACTCGCTGGTGAGTGATCGGAGCAACCGGATGCGATGGCCGCGCGGACGGATGCGCTACAACCTGGCGATGATCGCGGAGTTGTCGAAACTGCGACTGCTCCCGTTTCGTCTCGTGCTCGACGGCCAAAGGGAGATCGTCACGCACCTGACCCTGGCCGCGTTCGGCAACACGCGAAGCTACGGCGGCGGAATGCTGATCTGTCCCAACGCCGATCCCGCTGACGGCCAACTCGACATCACGATGGTGCATTCGGCGTCTCGCACGAAGCTGGTCCGCCTGTTCCCCACCGTGTTCAAGGGCACGCACATTCACCTCGACGACGTCACCACCGACCGCGCCAAGACGGTCACGGTCGAAAGCCCGGGCATCAACGCCTATGCCGACGGCGACTTCGCGATGCCGCTGCCGGTCGAGGTGTCCGCGGTCAGCGGCGCGCTGAAGATCCTGCGACCGGCTCCCTAGAACGTCGCCGAACGTGCGCTGGTTGCGAAAAGGCGCTCCCCCGGTTACCCCACCCCGCGGTTGACCCAGCTCACCTCGGCCCCCGCGCCGCCGTCGCGGTAGGGCTCGAGCGCCTCGTCCCAGGCCGTACCCAGCACCGAGTCGAGTTCGGCCAGTAGCGCGTCGGCGCCGTCGGCCATCAACGCGCGCAGCCGCATCTCGCCGACGATGATGTCGCCGTTGGCGCTCATCGCCCCGCTCCACAATCCCAGCTGCGGGGTGTGGCTGAACCGCTGCCCGTCCACGCCATGGCTGGGATCCTCGCTGACCTCGAACCGGAGCACCGGCCACGACCGCAGCGCGTGCGCGAGCCGCCCCCCCGTGCCGACCGGGCCGACCCAGTTCGTCACCGCGCGCAGCTGGCCCGGCATCGCCGGCTGCGGCGTCCACTTCAGGTTCGCCCGGGCATCCAACGTGGACGACAGCGCCCACTCGACATGCGGGCACACCGCCGCGGGTGAGGCGTGAATATAGACCACGCCCGTCGTCGCGTCGGCGAACTGGTTCGACGCACGCATCCTCAACTCCTTCGGCTCCACGAGGGACGTCTTCCCCAACGACCTGGCAAAACCGATGAGTTTGTGTCGTGCGTGTCTATTGTGCCTTGTGTGACACCTGTTGCGCTAGTCTCCCGAGAATTCAGCCAGGACCGTGTCTGACAGGTCCGGCCAGCGCGACCTCGCCCAGTCGTCGAAGTTCCGGTCTGTAAGCACGACGAGCGCCAGGTTGGCTGCCGGATCGACCCACAGAAACGTGCCCGTTTGGCCGAAGTGACCATAGGTCCCAGCCGAGTTCTCCGAGCCGGTCCAGTGCGGTGACTTGCGATTTCTGATCTCGAACCCGAGCCCCCAGTCGTTTGGTCGCTGCACCCCGAACCCGGGCAGGACGCCGTCGAGGCCGGGGAACTGCACGGTCGTCGCCTCCGCATGGGTCTCGGTGGCGACCGTGACGGGACGCAGCAGGTCACCGGCGAACCGGACGAGGTCGGCCACCGTCGACGAGCAGCCGTATCCCGCCGCCTCCGCGCCGCCGTCCAGAGATGTCGAAGCCATCCCCAATGGCTCGAACACCGCGTCGTGGAGATAGCGGCCGAACTCGATGCCCGACTTGTCCTGCACGGTTTCGGCCAGCACCTGGAAGCCGTAATTCGAATACACCCGGCGCTCGCCCGGCTCGTTGATCCTCTCGTCGGAGCGCATGGACAACCCGGAGGCGTGGGCCAGCAGGTGGCGCACCGTCGACCCCGGCGGCCCGGCCGCGCAGTCGAGGTCCACCACGCCTTCTTCCATTGCGATGTGGACGGCACGGGCCACGAGCGGCTTGGTCACCGACGCCAGCGCGAACTGACGACTCTGGTCGCCGAACTCAGCCAGCACGCCCGACGGACCGACGACGGCGGCCGCGGCGGTGTCCACCGGCCAGTCAGCGAGAGCATCGAGAGCAGACATCGCGACAGAGCCTAGCTTCGCCGGAACCGGCGCCAGAGCCGCAACGGCAGCAGGCCCAGCAGCGGCGCGCGCTTCCCTAAGTCTGCTGAGTCCTTGCGGTTGAACGCCGCCGCATACCGACGAGCGTCCTCGGCGCTCGAGTACCGTTTCGACCCACCGTCACCGCAGCCGCGTTCGCACTCCCAGCGCAGCGTCAATCCGTCGACCGAGAACACCGGAGAGTGCCCAAACACCTGGCACGCCAGTGGTTTTGAGGCTGTCACGACCGCTCTTCGTCGGCGGTGGTCAACGGCGCCGCGATGTCCTCCAACCTGCGATTCTCGGCGTTGACCCCGAACACGATTTCCGCGACGCCGCCGAGCGCCATCACCGCGGCGCTGATCAGGAACGACACGACGACTAGGCCACGATCTCCGGACTCGATGACCTGGCCGAACAGCAGCGGACCGGTGATGCCGCCAACCGCGGTGCCCACCGCGTAGAAGAACGCAATCGCCAATGCCCGGGTCTCCATCGGGAAGATCTCGCTGACCGTCAGGTACGCCGCGCTGGCGCCGGACGAGGCGAGGAAGAAGCACAGGGACAAGACGGCGATGAATGTCCAGACGCCGCCGGTTTCGGCGTGGAACAGCCCGGCGAGCGCGACGGCGATCGCCGCCGATCCGAGATATGCCAGCGCGATCATCACCTTGCGCCCGACGGTGTCGAACAATCGGCCGAGCACAACGGGTCCGGCGAAGTTGCTCACCGCCCAGACGATGAAGAACACCGGAACCGTCCCGGAGGCGACGCCGTAGAACTGTTTGAGCAACGTCCCGAGATTGAACGTGAATGCGTTGTACAGAAACGCCTGGCCGATGAACAGCGCAAGACCGAGGATCGCGCGTCGCGGATACAGCGAGAACGCCACCCTGGCGATCTCGCGGAACGAGATCGTCTTGCGCTGCCGGATCGTGATCGACCCGTCTGGCTCGGCAAGCTTTTCATCGGTTTCGCGTTCGATCTCGTTCTCGATCTCGTCGACGATCCGTTCGGCTTCCTCCTCGCGGCCGTGGATGAACAGCCACCGCGGGCTTTCCGGGACGTGGCGCCGGACCAATAGCACCACCAGACCGAACACCGCACCGATGCCGAACGCGACGCGCCACCCGAGATCGGCCGGGAAGATCGACGTGTCCAGAAGCACCAGCGCACCGGCGGCGCCCGCTGCCGCGCCGAGCCAGTACGACCCGTTGATGATCAGATCGACTCGGCCGCGTAAGCGCGCGGGGATGAGTTCGTCGATCGCCGAGTTGATCGCGGCGTACTCGCCGCCGATTCCGGCCCCGGTGAAGAACCGGGTGATGAAGAAGTACCACGGCGCGAAGGCGAAAGCTGTCGCCACTGTGGCCGTGAGGTAGACGACGAGCGTCAGCATGAACAGCTTCTTGCGCCCGAACCGGTCGGTGAGTTGCCCGAAGAACAACGCGCCCAGGCACGCGCCGGTGATGTACAGCGCGGCGGCGACGCCGATTTCGGAGGCCGTCATCTCGATGCCGCTGCCTTCTTCGGTCAGCCGGGACGCGACGTTGCCCACCATCGTGACTTCGAGCCCGTCGAGGATCCACACCGCGCCCAGGCCTATGACTACCCGCCAGTGGAAGCGCGACCACGGCAGCCTGTCGAGCCGCGCGGGGACGTGGGTGGTGATCGTTCCGGTCTGAACGGCTCCGGCCATGGGAAACGGAGTACCCAAGCCGGGGAACTTCTACTTCGGCGCGACGTAGTAGTAGTTGATCGGATCGGTCTCGATCTCCTCGACGCGCACCTCGTTGAAGCCGGCGTCGGCCAACATCGACAGCGCGAGCTGACGCCCCCACGCCGTGCCGAGTCCCGCGCCGCCGAACGCCAGCGACACGCTCATGCAGTGCAGGGTCGAGACGGTGTAGAGGTACGTCGCCAGCGGCACACCGACGTTTTCCTCGAGTCGGCTGGAGGCCTTGATGTCGACCATCAGAAACACGCCGCCGGGCCGGAGTGCTTGGTAGATGTTGCGCAGCACCCGATCCGGGTGAGCCTGGTCGTGGACCGTATCGAACGCGGTGATGACGTCATAGACCTCGGTGAGGGTCATGTCGGCGATGTCGTGACGCTCGAACGTCGCGTTGGTCAAACCGATGCGTTGCGCTTCGGCCGCTCCGACCGACAAGCCCTCGTCCGAGAAGTCGATGCCCGTGAACCGGCTGGCCGGGAACGCCTGAGCCATCACGTTGACGGCATGTCCACTGCCGCAACCGAAGTCGGCGACGTCGGCGCCGGCTCTGAGCCGCTCCGGCAGCCCGCCGGCGAGCGGCAGGATCACGTCCACCAACGCGGCGTCGAACACCTCGCCGCTCTGTTCGGCCATCAGCGCGTGGAAGCGCGGATATTCGCTGTAGGACAGGCCTCCGCCGGCGCGGAAGCAGCCGATGACCTTCTGCTCGACCTCACCCAGCATCGGAATGAACTGCGCCACGCGGGCGAAGTTGTCCGGGCCAGCTGCGCGGGTCAGCAGCGCGGCGCGCTCGGGTGGAAGTGTGTATGTCCCGGCGTCGGGGTCGTATTCCACGACCTGTGCGGTGGTCAGCCCGCCCAACCACTCCCGCACGTAGCGTTCGTTCAGCCCGGCGGTATCGGCAATCTTCGGACTTGTCGCCGGGGGCAGCTGGGCCATTGCGTCGAACAGACCCGTCTGGTGCCCGATGGCCAACAGGATCGCCAGGCTGGCGCTGTCGATCGTGCTCATGACCCGAGCGGCGAACTCCTCGGTGGTCTCGGTCATGGTAAAAACTTACGCCGGCGCTTTAGTAGGTTGGCGCTCATGACCCAAACAGTGCGCGGCGTGATTTCTCGAACAAAGGGCGAGCCGGTCGAGGTCGTCGACGTGGTGGTGCCCGATCCCGGACCAGGCGAAGTTGTCGTGGATGTCGCCGCATGCGGGGTGTGCCACACCGACCTGACCTACCGTGACGGCGGCATCAATGACGAGTACCCGTTCCTGCTCGGCCACGAGGCCGCCGGCACCGTCGAGTCCGTCGGCGAGGGCGTCGTCTCCGTCGAGCCGGGCGACTTCGTGATCCTGAACTGGCGGGCACTGTGTGGGCAGTGCCGGGCCTGCAAGCGGGGCCGGCCCTGGTACTGCTTCAACACACACAACGCGGCGCAGAGGATGACGCTGACCGACGGCACCGAGCTGACGCCAGCACTCGGCATCGGTGCGTTCATCGACAAGACCCTGGTGCACGAAGGGCAATGCACGAAGGTCGACCCGGCAGCCGATCCGGCGGTGGCCGGATTGCTCGGCTGCGGTGTGATGGCCGGATTGGGCGCGGCGGTCAATACCGGCAACGTAAGCCGTGATGACACGGTTGCAGTGATCGGCTGCGGCGGTGTGGGCGACGCGGCGATCGCCGGCGCGCGGCTGGTCGGCGCGAGAAAAATCATCGCGGTCGACACCGACGATACAAAGCTGTCCTGGGCCAAGGACTTTGGGGCCACCGACACGATCAATGCCCGCACCACCGACGTCGTCGAGGCGATCCAGGAGCTGACTGACGGGTTCGGCGCCGACGTGGTGATCGACGCGGTCGGGCGGCCGGAGACCTGGAAGCAGGCGTTCTACGCCCGTGATTTGGCCGGCACCGTTGTGCTGGTCGGGGTGCCGACACCCGATATGCGCATCGACATGCCGCTGGTGGACTTCTTCTCCCGCGGCGGATCGCTGAAGTCGTCGTGGTACGGCGACTGCCTGCCCGAACGCGACTTTCCAATGCTGGTAAGCCTTTATCTTCAGGGCCGGTTGCCGCTGGACAAGTTCGTCACCGAACGGATCGGGATCGACGACGTCGAGGCGGCGTTTCACAAGATGCACGGCGGTAAAGTGCTGCGCTCGGTGGTGATCCTGTGATCGACCGCGTTGTCACCCACGGCACGTTCGAACTCGACGGCGGCAGTTGGGAAGTCGACAACAACATCTGGCTGATCGGTGACGGCGACGACGTCGTGGTGATCGACGCCGCCCATGACGCGGGTCCTATCATCGACGCGGTGGCCGACCGCAACGTGGTGGCCGTGGTGTGCACGCACGGCCACAACGACCATGTGACGGTCGCACCGCAACTCGGCGAGGCGCTGGACGCTCCGGTGCTGATGCATCCTGGTGACGAGATGCTCTGGCGAATGACCCACCCGGACAAGCAGTTTCGAACGTTGGAAGGCGGCGAGATGCTGAGGGTGGGCGGGACCGAGCTACGCGCGATCCACACGCCCGGCCACTCCCCCGGCTCGACATGCCTTCACGCACCGGAACTTTCGGCGGTGTTCAGTGGCGACACGCTGTTCCAGGGTGGCCCGGGCGCGACGGGCCGGTCGTACTCAGATTTCCCGACGATCCTCGCGTCGATCTCGGAGAAGCTGGGCAAGCTGCCCGGTGACACCGTCGTCTACACCGGCCACGGCGACACCACGACGATCGGCGGCGAGCTGGTGCACTACGACGAGTGGGTGGCGCGGGGGCACTAACCCTGCACGGAAGTGCCTGTCCTGCAAGGAAACCATGGGCGTTCGATGCACGCCGCGATGAGCTGCCGGCACACCTCAGCTGGCGGCGAGCTTAAGCACGCGATTGTTGCCGGAGTCGGCGACGTAGACGGTGCCGTTGCTGTCCACCGCCACACCCTGCGGGTGGTTCAGTCCGGTGAAGGGCAGCTCCGTTTGGGCGGTCGAGCCGCCTGGCAGGGCCACCACTCGACTGTTGTTTTCGTCAGCGACGTACACGCTGCCGTTGCTGTCCACCGCCACACCCATCGGATATCGCAGGCCGGTGAACGGCAGCTCGGTCTGGGCGGTCGCCCCTGCGCCCAAGGCCACCACGACATCGCTATCGGGGGCGGCGACGTACACGGTGCCACTGCTGTCCACCGCAACGCCCGATGCGCGTCGCAAGTTGGTGAAGGGCAGCTCGGTTTGCGCGGTCGCCCCCGCCGCCAGAGCCACCACCCGATGGCCGTAAAAGTCGGTTACGTACACGGTGGCCCCTGCTATCCACCGCCACACCGCTGGGATTTCTCAGGCCAGCGAACGGCAGCACGGTGACCGCTCGTGCCGGAACTGGTTTGCCAGGTTCTTCTGCGACGGGCCGGTTATCTCCGGTGCCGGGCTGGGTTCGGTCTTCTCCGACGGTTGTGGCCAACGCAACAACTACGGCGAGCACGATGACCAACGCGACGGCTGCGGCCACCACGCCTTTGCGGCGCCACCACGGCTTTGACGGCCTCCTCGCCAGCAGCGGTGACACCTCATCATGTGGCACTTGCGGTCGGGTCGGGAGCTCATCCGGCGGCAGTTCGACGGTCTCCGCTGCGTCCGGCTTCGGGGCGGGTGCCTCATCGGGCGGCTCAGGAACCGGGCGCGGGATCGGCGTCGTGATGGCCTCGCTCGCCGCCTTCGCCAAATCCACAGTGGTGGCGTAACGCTCGTCGGGACTCTTGGCCATGCCCTTGGCGATCACGGCGTCTAACGCTGAGGGCACCTCCGGGCGGGTGCTCGACGGCCGCGGCGGTGGTGTCGCAAGATGCTCAGCTATCAACTGCGCGAAGTTGTCGCCCCGATAGGGCGGTGACCCGTCAGGCACTCGTACAACACACACGCCAGTGAATAGATGTCCGCTCGCACGTCGAGCTTGCCGCCGAACTGTTCCGGCGCCATGTAATGGAACGAGCCGATCACGCCTCCGGTCGTCGTCAGACTGGTCTCATCAACCGCGCGCGCGATTCCGAAGTCGATCAAGTAGGCGAAATCGTCCTCCTCGAGCAAGATGTTCGACGGTTTCACGTCGCGGTGTACCAGTCCGACCTTGTGCGCGGCATCCAGCGCCTTGGCCACCTGCTCGATGATGTACACGGCCCGGCCCGACTCAAGCGGCCCGTCGGCCAGCACCGTTTGCAGGTCACGGCCCTCGATCAACCGCATGTCCACGAACAGTCGGCCGTCGATCTCCCCGTGGGTGTGAATCGTGATCACGTGCCGGTTGTTGAGTTTCGCGGCTTTCTGTGCCTCGCCGCGAAATCGCCGGACGAAGTCTTCGTCTTTCGCTAAATGCGGGGGCAACACCTTGATCGCGACGATCCGGCCGTTGACGGGTCATAGGCGCGCCACACCTCGCCCATGCCGCCGCGGCCCAGTTCCTCGAGCAACCGGTACTGGCCGAACGGAGTACCCTCCACCGAGCCTCCCGACAGCAACCGTTAACCCGACTCGCAGGAACTGAGAATAGTCCGCGGCTGCCGTCCAAACTGCTACTTCGCTAGGCGTTCTCGGCCCGCGCCGTGGCGCCGATCAACCAGGTGATCAGCCCCTCGCGCAGGCCGTCGACAAATCGCTGGCGCGGGTCGGGCATACCCATGTCGGCGATCGCGTCACGGACCGGATCCGTCGGAATCGAAAACGGGTACATCCCGGCGGCAAGCATGAAAACGCCCTCCGCGTACAGTTCCGCTGCGTCGGCGGACAACCACGGCAGATGGCGGGCCACTAGCCCCGCCAACGCCTCGATGCCGCCGACCGCCCTCGCCTTGAAGTCGCGAGCACAGTCGGCCGAGATGTTGCGTTCCAGCACCCCGGCCATTGCGCCGAGAAGCTCACACAGCAGCGGCTCGCCAACCAGCGTCTCCGCGATCGTCGTGGCCACCCGAATTTCGTTGGCGTAGCATAATTTTCGCACCCGAGGCACGCCGAGCACGTCTTCGAGGCGAACCAGCCAAGACCCGCACTCTGCGTGCAGCACTTCGAGAAATATCGCCTCCCGGCTGTCGAAGTAACGCAGCACGTTGGATTTCGCCAGCCCGACATGGTCGCTCAACTCCCGCAGACTGATGTCGGTGACGCTCTTCTCGGTCAGCATGGCCCGCGCCGAGTCGAGGATCGCAGCTCGACGCGCCGCCATCTGCTCGGGGCGCCGGGCCCGCTGGAACGTCATCGACACCAAACTAAAATATCAGACCGGCGTCCTCTTGTTAACAGACCAGCGTTCTGTTACGTTAACGTCACTCAGACGAAGGAGACAACCATGGCCCTTAGCGCGCTCGACGCCACCCCACCTGACTTGTCCGGCAAACTCGCTGTCGTCACCGGCTCCAACAGCGGGCTGGGTCTGGGACTGGCCACCCGGTTGGCCGCCGCTGGAGCCGACGTCGTGATGGCGATCCGTAACCGGGCCAAGGGAGAAGCCGCGGTCACCGAGATCCGCGCAACGGTGCCGAATGCCAAGCTGACCATCAAGAACCTGGACTTGGCGTCGCTGGCCAGCGTCGCCGCTCTTGGCAAGGAACTCAATGCCGAAGGCAGGCCAATCGACATTCTGATCAACAACGCCGGGATCATGCAGCCGCCGCAGCGCGAGACCACCGAGGACGGCTTCGAGCTGCAGTTCGGCTGCAACCACCTCGGGCATTTCGCGCTGACAGGGCATTTGCTGCCCCTGTTGCGTGCCGCCGGTGACGCCCGGGTCACATCGCTCAGCAGCGGGGCCGCACTGTTGGGCGGTGTCAACTTCGCGGACCCGAACTGGGAGAAGAACTACGACGCGACACGTGCGTACGCCCAGTCCAAGAGCGCCACTTTGATGTTTGCGCTTGAGCTTGACCGCCGCAGCAGACAAGGCGGCTGGGGCATCCGGTCCAATGCCGCCCACCCCGGCCTGACCAAGACGAACCTGCAGATCAGCGGTCCGTCGCATGGCCGGCAGGCACCGACGCTGTTAGCCCGGTTCTACCAATTCAGTTGGAAATTCAGCGGTTTCATGTGGCAAGACGTCGACATGGGCATCCTGCCGGCGTTGTATGCGGCCGCCAGCCCACAGGCACAAGGCGGCGCCTATTACGGTCCCCGCGCCTTCCTCAAGGGCAAAGCCGTCAAGGCCGGGATTCCGCGAAGCGCGCGCAGCGAGGCGGGCAACCGCCGATTATGGGAAATCTCTGAGCAGTTCACTGGCGTGGTGTATCCAGTCGCTGACTGAGTACACTGCTCGAGGCCATCGCCGAACAGCTGACCGACCGACATGGCGGCGGTGTCAGCACGGCGGCCAGCAGGGCCGACAGGCTTACCCTGAACAGGCCCGCGAACGCCCATGGGAGAAAGCCGAATTCACCGCCGTGCCCGAAGGACAGTCGCGGGCTGATGAACGCGGTCACCTTGCCATCGGTCGTGACTTTGTAGTCGCCAATCTCGGGAATGTGCGCCACCCACACTTGGCGATGCAGCAACACCGCTGAGCCGATCGTGATCGCCTTGCGCTTGGGGCTGAGGTTAGCGCCGCGGATTGAGGATGCCTGGAATCCGTGGAATCGGCGGCAGGGTGAAGGTGACCGGCGGCGGTGTGGTCGTCGGCGCCGACGCTTGTGTGGTGGGCTCCGACGCGGGAGGCGGCGTCGGCGTCGGCGTCGGCGTCGCCGTCACAGTCGTAGTGCTCGTGGGTGGCTGCGTCGTGCTCGTGACGGTCGTGGTGCTCGCGGGTGCCTCTGTGGTGCTGGTGACGGTCGTCGTCTCGGGTGGCGGGGGCGGCGGAGGCGATTCGGACCTCGAGGCCGAAGCCGGCGCCTGGTACTGCGTCGCCGGCGGCGGAACGGCGTAGATCGTGCGCGGCGGCGGCTCCTCCGACTCCGGCTGCGGCTCGGAGCTTTCCCTCGGCGGCGTGGCTGGCGCACCCGTGGCCGCCACTGTGGTCGACGGCGTCAGCGGCATGGTGTTGCTCGACGCCGGAGTGCTCTTGCTGCCGAACGCGACCACCGCGCTGGCCGCCAGCAGCATCGCAGCCGCCCCCGCGGCGCCGAGCAGCGACGAAGGCCGCCGGTACCACGGCAGCGCCACAGCCACCGGCGGGCTTGCGGCGGCGAACTCCAGCTGGGGGCGTGCGCTGGACAAACTTGCCGGCGCGAGCTCGTCGTCAAAAGGCTCGCCGTACGGCTCGGCCGGCGGCGCGACCGGCGGCACGTCGTGGGCCTCCGACCAGGCAAGCGCCCGAAACGCGGTGGACCGCGCGTCGGCGTCGGCAAATGGTGCCGCAACAGCCGGTGCCACCGCTGTCGACCGTTCGTCGGCCGGTCCCCATGCGGCACGCAGCGCGGCGCCGCTCATGGCCGCCAGCTCGGGCCGCGGCGTAGTGATCACCGGAATCCGGAAGTGTTCGGACAGCATCGCGGTGACAAGCGGGATGCGCGCGCCGCCGCCGACCGACGCGACCGCCACCAGGTCGCTGGGGTGTATACCGCTGCGGTGGATCGTGTCCTGCACGACGGCGAGCAAGTCAGCCAGCGGCCGCCGAATCTGCTCCTCCAATTCGGCACGCGTCACCCGCACGTTTCCGCGGAAGCCCGGCAGCTCGGCATGAAGCGCTGTCACTGCGCTGCTGGACAATCGCTCCTTCGCCCCGCGGCACTGACCGCGCAGCCGGTGCAGCGGCCCCAGCGCTGAAGTGCCGGTGGCGTCGACCGATGTCAATGCCGACAGGTCGGCGACCACGTGCGTCAGCAGCGCCTGGTCGATCAGATCACCGGAGAAGTCGGTATGGCGAACGGTCCGGCCCACGGGCGCATATCCGCGCGACGCGTCGAGCAGCGCGATGCTGCTGCCGGTACCGCCGAAGTCGCACAGCACGATGACACCGTGGGACGGGACACCCGGGTCGGACTGCAGCGCCGAGATCGCCGCCGCCGCGTCGCACACCAACGTGATCGGGTGCCCGCATCTCGTCCATTCCGGCACTTGGGTCAGCGCGATGCGCAGCGCGTCGACCGCGGGCCTGCGCCAGTGCGCGGGGTAGGTGACCGTGGCCGGCGTGGCCGGTGGCCGCCCGCCGGTCACGGTGTACAGCAGTTCCCGCAGCGCGTCGGCGACCAAGAGTTCGCCACGGTGCATCGAGCCGTCGGCGGCGACCATCCCGACCGGGTCGCCGACGCGGTTGACGAAGCCGGTCACCACCACACCCGGGGAGGTGATGTTCGGGTTCTCCGCCGGCACGCCCAGTTCGGGTGACCGCTGCTGGTAGAGCGTCAGTACGGACTGCCGGGTCACCGGCGCGCGTCCCAGCCGCACGCCGGCAAACCGTGTCGCGCCTATGGACAGACCGATAGCCTCTGCCATGGATTCCTAACCCCGTGAACGAGTTCCTCCGGTATGACATCGTCGGCGGCGCTCGATCAGTTACTCAGCGAATCGTCGCCGCACCAGGAATCAACGGCAGGTCGAGCGCGGTGACCCACCCGGGCGCCAGGTCGTTGACCGCGGGCACGGCATTTAGCGCACGCAGCCCCGTCGCCAGGCAGCCGGCCGCAGCGGCGTCGCGACCAGACCCGTCGGTAAACCGAAAACCGGTCTCCTGGAAGATACTTGGGGTTCCCTCGATGTCGACTCGATAGACGTCGTTCTGGGTGCCGGAGGGCCAGTCGGGCGCCGCGTCATGGCCGATGCGGTTGACGTGTTCGAGCTGAATCCGAGTGTCGCCCTGGTAGATCCCGTTGATTGTGAACCGTACCGCAGCAACGGTGCCGGGTTTGATCAAACCCTTGGCGGTCTTGCGCTCGGTGGGTGTGACCCACTTCTCATAGGTCGTGGTGATCTCGTCGAGCATGATGCCCGCCGCGTGGGCGATCATCGGCACCGTCGGCCCCCATGCGAACACCAGGATGTCGCCGTTCTCGAACATGGCCGTGAATTCCGGCGGCTGGCCTATCCCCATCTCGTTGTTGTAGTCGCCCTCGTAATTGGTGTAGTCGAGCAGCTCCGAGGCCCGTACCTTGCGCACCTCTGAACACAGGCCCATCAGCGTCATCGGGAAAAGATCATTCGCGAAGCCCGGGTCGATGCCGGTGGTGAAGCAGGACGACTCGCCCAGCTCGCAGGCTTCGGTGATCGGCGCGATCCACGTCGGCGGGTTCAGATGCATGGTCGGCCCACCCACGGCGTCATCGCGGTCGAGCACACGTCGATGCCAGCCCGCAAGAAGCGCGTCATCAATCGGATGTTGTCGCCGGCGTGCGCGGCGGTGGGCCCGTAGTGCACCAGAGCGTCGGGCTGCAGACCGATCAGCGCGTCGAGGTCGTCGGTGGCGGTGATGCCCACTTGCCCGGCCCCGCAGATCTCGCCCACGTCGTGGCCGACTTTGTCGGGGTTACTGACGCCGACGCCGACGAGCTCGAACAACGGGTGCCTGAGGACCTCGGGAATTACCATTCTGCCGACGAAGCCGGTGCCCCAGATGACGATTCGCTTGCTCACCGCCTCACCTTAGGCGCGCGGGTTAGTGTGACGTATGGGCATCGCACCCCGGGTGAATGGCGCGCCGCCGCCGGATGTGCCGCTGCCCGAAATCGACCTCGGAACGTGGGACTTCTGGGAGCAGGACGACGAGTTTCGTGACGGCGCCTTCGCCACGTTGCGCCGAGAGAAGCCGATCTCTTTTTGGGACATTCCGGAGCAACCGGATTTCGACTACGGCGCCGGCCACTGGGCGCTGGCGCGTTACGACGACGTCCACTTCGCCAGCCGCCATCCGCAGATTTTCAGCTCGGTTCCGAACATCACGATCGGTGACAACATCCCCGAACTGTCCGAGTTCTTCGGGTCGATGATCGTGATGGACGATCCACGGCATCAACGCCTTCGCAACATCGTCAGCAGGGCGTTCACGCCGCGCGTTGTGGCCCGCACGGAAGACTCGGTCCGGGACAGAGCCCGGCGACTCGTCGACGCGATGATCGAGAAGCATCCCGACGGCAAGGGCGAGATGGTCGCCGAGCTCGCGGGTCCACTGCCGTTGCAGGTGATCTGCGACATGATGGGCATCCCCGAAGAGGACCACGACACTGTCTTTCACTGGACCAACGTGATCCTCGGCTTCGGCGATCCGGATCTCACGGCGGAGCTGAACGAATTCATCCAGGTCTCGGTGGACTTCGGCGCATACGCCACCGCCCTGGCCGAGGACCGGCGGGCCAATCCGCGTGACGATCTGACCACCAGTTTGGTGCAGGCGGAGGTCGACAGCCAGCAACTCACCTCAACCGAGATTGGGTCGTTCTTCCTGCTGTTGGCTATCGCCGGCAACGAGACCACGCGCAATGCGATCAGCCACGGCGTCCTGGCTCTGACCCGCTATCCCGAGCAACGCGACAAGTGGTGGTCGGACTTCGACGGCCTCGCGCATCATGCCGTCGAGGAAATCGTCCGATGGGCGTCACCGGTGGTGTACATGCGTCGCACGCTCAAGAGCGATGTCGAACTGAGAGGCATCACAATGGCGACCGGCGACAAGGTGTCAATGTGGTACTGCTCGGCTAACCGCGACGAGACCAAGTTCGCCAACCCGTGGCTGTTCGACGTGACCCGCGACCCGAATCCCCACGTCGGATTCGGCGGCGGCGGCGCACACTTCTGCCTGGGCGCGAACCTGGCGCGCCGTGAGATCGCCATGGCCTTCGAGGAGCTGCACCGCCGGATACCCGACGTGGTCGCAACCGAGGAGCCCGCGCGGCTGTTGTCGGCGTTCATCCACGGGATCAAACAACTCCCGATCGCCTGGACACCACCCAAGTCGCCGCCGAACTGACGCCGATCAGCCCGCTGGCATCAAGGGCGCAGGCGGCGGGCCGAGTTCGGTCGGCGGCGGAGCCACCGGAGTCGCCTTCACGGTGGTGATGCCATTGGAGCCGACCACCGGCGCGTTGGGGTCTGCCGCCGATGGTGCCGCCGCCGATGGTGCCGGTTGTGCGGCCTTGGTGCAGTTGAGCATCAGCGAGACTCGTCGGTTCGGCAGGAACTTCTGACTTGCGACGATGCATTGCGCTTCCGGTAGGTCGCTACCGACCGAGCCACCGAATACGGCCTTGTAGCCTTCCGACCTCAAGACCTTGACGGCCTGCGCGTACGGCTGCCCGGAGACGTCAGCGGCGCCATTGTCACTGCTGGCATGACCCGCGGTGAGGAAACCCATGGACGCCAGCGCGACGGATCCCGCTGCGACGGCAAGGAGCTTTTTCACATGACCTCCGTCTGTTGCTGCGCTGTGAACATAACGCAGTCGCGCCTAGCTTGTCGCGGCGTCCCCGTCGGGCGTTACGGTCTGCGGGCACCCCTAAACTGGTCGCGGTGCTCATTGGTTCACATGTAAGCCCGGAAGACCCGCTCGCCGCAGCCGAGGCAGAAGGCGCGGAGGCGGTGCAGATCTTCCTGGGCGATCCGCAGAGCTGGAGGGCGCCCAAGCCGCGAGCCGACGCGGCGCGCCTGCGGGAGTCGGCGGTGCCGGTGTACGTGCACGCGCCCTACCTGATCAACGTCGCGTCTCCGAACAACCGGGTGCGCATCCCGTCCCGAAAGATCCTGCAGCAGACCTGCGACGCGGCGGTTGGCATCGGCGCGGCCGCGGTCATCGTGCACGGCGGCCATGTCACCGCCGACGACGATCTGCAGGCCGGCTTTGAGCGGTGGCGCAAAGCACTGGACCAGCTGGAGACCTCAGTCCCGGTGTATCTGGAGAACACGGCAGGCGGTGACCACGCCATCGCCCGCCAGTTCGACACGATCGCCCGGCTCTGGGATTACATCGGCGATCGCGGTATCGGGTTCTGTCTCGACACCTGCCACGCGTGGGCCGCCGGCGAGGCGCTGATCGGCGCGGTGGACAGGATCATGTCAATCACCGGCCGCATCGATTTGGTGCACTGCAACGACTCGAAAGACCCGCACGGCTCAGGCCGAGATCGCCACGCCAACCTGGGCACCGGTGAGATCGACGTCGACGTGCTCGTCGCGGTGGTCAGAGCTGCCGACGCACCGGTCATTTGCGAGACCGCCGACCAGGGGCGAAAGGATGACATCGCGCTGCTGCGCGATCGCACCGCGCGTCAGTAGGCGCGGATCACCAAAGATTCTCGATCTGGTTCAGGGGGTCCAGGACGATCGGGATCGGCAACGGCTCCTTGTACGTGAGCGTGAACGGGTATTTGGTCATCCCCGGCGTGAGGCCGCAGCTGTCAGGCGTCAGGACGGTCAGGGTGCCGGCGAGCGGGGACGGCGGCGCCGAGTAGTTGGGAACGCTGGGCTGATCCCAGGCGTAGCTGTAGTTGGCCGTCGTCCAGCTGCCGTCCGGGCACTGAACGCCTCGCTGTTTGGGCACGATCCATGTCCACAGCCCGCCGACTGGGCGGGCGTCACCCGAGTAGCCTGGATAGTCGCTGACGGGTCCGAGGCTGCGGGACACGGTGGTGGCCATGTGCAGCGTGCACCCGGCCGGCACGCACGTCGCGAAGATCGTCCACGACTCGTCCGGCGCCCCGTCCTGGTGATACGTATAGATGCCGTACATCGGTTCGTCCACCGGTATCGCCGAGGCAGGAGTTGCGGATCCCACCGCGATGCCCACCGCGGCGGCAACTGCGAACAGCACTCGAGTGATGCGCATGACGCCAGTATCACAGCGTTGGCCGCGCACCACAGCCGTATTCAGATATTGATCGGGTCGGTGCGGCGAAGCTGAAACCCCAGGATCGGTGCAGGTGACGCAGCACCGCTCGGTGATGTTCGCCCGGTCACATCAGCCAACTTTCCGGTCAGCATGGGATCAGAGACGCCGCGGCCGCCGCGGCTTATACGGTGAACCCATGCGACGACGAGCGGTTCTGATCGCCGTCGTGCTCGCCGCCCTTGGACTAAGCGCATGTTCGCCGGGCCGGCGCGTGGACTTCGCCGACGACGCGTTGCTGGCCGCGGTGCCACCCGAACGACCACGGTGTCTGTCGTGAGCTGGTGGTTCCGAAATGCTGAATGCACTCTGACCGAGGAGATTTCCGCGCCGCCTGATCAGGTTCGGGCGTTCTATGTCGACCTGGACAACATTCGCCTGGTGCACCCGTTGGTGGTTGCAGTGCGCTCGATCGGACGCACCGAAACCGGCGACGGCTATGTGCAGACCTACCGGATCGACGATCGAATTCCGTTGGGGCGGTTGACGCTGCCGACCCGCTATACGGCACGGCTGAATGTTCCGGTTGCAGGTGACGTGATCGCCGAGGCGCGTCAATTTCCCTCAGTGCGACTGAGCAGCGTCGTGAGGTTCGATGAAGTCAGCAGCGGCACGCGCTTGACCGAGCGCATGCGGATTCACGCGCCGCGGATACTCGCCGCGGTGACCATCCGCGAAGCGGTGCAGGCGCATACCGCGATGTTGTCCAACATTCGGCGCCACTTCACCTGACCACTCCCCCAGCCTCAGCCAGGCACCGCCTCGATCGGCATGTCCACAGTGCCTTGGCACGTGCCGCTGGAGATGTCGGCGTGAAACGA
Source organism: uncultured Actinomycetota bacterium (assembly GCA_963801365.1). Taxonomy (GTDB): domain Bacteria; phylum Actinomycetota; class Actinomycetes; order Mycobacteriales; family Mycobacteriaceae; genus Mycobacterium. The sequence goes on from CAWDEZ010000007.1 coordinate 136,693, forward strand.
CCCTGTCAACGTCCCATCCGGTTTGGGGGTGTAGCTCACCGTCGCCCCGGCAGGATTCCATTCGATCGTGCCGTCGGGCAGGAGACAGGCCCATCGAAAAGTACTGGACGACGTCCACGACGTCCCGTCCCACGTAAACTGGGGTTGCGCGGGCGTCGTGGGATTGGTCTGTGCGGGACCATTGGTGACCGTCGCAACGCACCGTCCCGCCGAACACGATGAACCGAAGGTGTAGTACTCGGTGTAGGACGGCTCGGACTGGCTGGCCGCCACGCTGGTCCCGCTCTTCTGATGCGACCAGAACGTCACCGCGTACCGCCCGTTCCACGATGGGTCGGCTAAAGCGGGCGGGGCAAAAGACACTGATACGCCCAGCGATGCAGCGGCAACCGCGACCAGATAGCTGATGTGGCGTCGAAACATGTTCTTACTCCTCGGTCGGCCCCGTGGTGGCAGCAGTGGTACAGATCGTTGCAGACGAGTCCCAATTTTCACAATTTCCACAGCGGACCCACTCCGACGACGATCTGTGATCGCCTCCGCCCACGCCTCGACGTGGTGCATGCCTCGGTCATGACGCCCCGCCGTCACCGATCGGTCTGGTTGTGTACCAATGGGATTAGCGCTTTTCCTCCACCACGCCGTGGATGTTCGAGACCGACCTCGTACTCACACTTGGCCACCTCGCCTTCATGCCCGAAGGTGTCTGTCGCAGGTACTACGCTGTGGCGATGACTGACCTGGCAGGGCGGCTGGCCGAGATCGTCGGGCAGCGAAATCTTCTTACCGGTGACGCGATTTCAGAAGACTACGGGCACGACGAAGCCCTGACCGAAGGGCCCCAGAAACCCGCCTACGTCGCGAAACCAGCCACCGCGCCGGAGGTCGCCGATCTGCTGAAGTTCGCGACGAAACACCGCCTGCCGGTGACCGCGCGCGGATCCGGGTGCGGCCTGTCGGGCGCGGCACGGCCGGTAGAGGGCGGCCTGCTCATCTCGTTCGAGCGGATGAACGCCGTGCTCGAGGTCGATGTCGACAATCACGTCGCCGTAGTTCAGCCGGGCGTGACGCTGACCGAGCTGGACGCTCGAACCGCCGACGTGGGCCTGAGCTACACCGTGTACCCGGGCGAGTTGTCGTCCAGCGTCGGCGGAAACGTCGGGACCAATGCGGGCGGGATGCGGGCGGTCAGGTACGGCGTAACGCGCAACAACGTGCTGGGCCTGCAAGCGGTGTTGCCGACCGGCGAGATCATCCGAACCGGCGGCAAAATGTCGAAGATATCGAGCGGCTATGACCTCACACAGTTGATCATCGGCTCGGAGGGCACCCTTGCGCTGGCCACCGAGGTGACCGTCAAGCTGGTTCCTCGTCTTGAGCACGGTGCGACGCTGCTTGCACCGTTCGACGACTTCGACCAGGTCATGGCCGCGGTCCCGAAGGTCGTCTCCAGCGGGCTGGCGCCGAGCATCCTGGAGTACGTCGACAACATCACGATGGCCGCGCTGGTGAACCGCGAGAACCTGGAGCTGGGCGTGCCCGACAAGATCCGCGAGAGCTGCGAGGCGTATCTCGTTGTCGCGCTGGAGAATCGCGAGGCGGCCCGGCTGCGCCAGGATGTGGAGGAGCTCGGCGGGTTGCTCGGCGAGCTCGGTGCGGTGGACGCGTACGTGCTCGAGGGCGGCGCCGCGCGCAGGCTGATCGAGGCGCGGGAAAAAGTGTTCTGGGCAGCGAAGGCGCTCGGCGTGGACGACATCATCGACGTGGTCGTGCCACGCGCATCGATGCCCCGTTTCCTGACCATAGCTCGCGAGCTCGCGATCGGCGCCGGCGCTCATGCGTTGGGCTGCGGGCATGCCGGCGACGGCAATGTGCATGTCGGGATCTTCTGCCCAGACGCCGTCAGCCGGAAAAAGCTGCTCAGCGAGATCTTTGCGTTCGCCATGGAGTTGGGTGGGGCGATCTCCGGTGAGCATGGGCTCGGCCGCGCCAAGGCGAGCTATTTCGTCGAACTCGAAGACCCAGCCAAAATCGCGCTCATGAGTCGGATCAAGCAGAGTTTCGATCCGGCGGGCATCCTCAATCCCGGGGTCGTCTTCGCCGACGCATGACGTTGTCCTTGGTGTGATGTGTGGTCGGCTGCCACAGCAGACCGGGCGCGGGGTTCTGCTCGCTTGAGTTCACGCTGCCGCCAACTACCGGGCCGCGGCGACGCTACCGTTTGGCGTATGCAAAAGCGGGTAGTCAGGCCGATCGTCGCCGCGCTGTCCCTGATCATCGCCGTGATCAACCCGATCGCCCGGGCGGACGGGCCCATCACCTACACGCTCGAACCGTGGGACTTAGACGGGGTGTTCGGAGTTGAGCATTCGATCACGCAGCTGCAGTTAGGCGGCAGGCTGTGCCCCTGCGTCAAGGTGCCCTACCCCGCTGACGGCCTGCACAATCAGGACGGGGCGGACGCGCTGGCGAAGACCCCCCTCAAGGCCGGTGACACCGTGATGGGATTCAGCCTCGGGAGTCAGGTGGTCTCGTTATACCTATCGCAGCACACGCCTCCGCCGGGGGTCCGGTTCGTGCTTATCGGTGACACATTTGAGCGTAACGATCAGCTCCTCGCCATCGGGCAGGGTGTGCCCCTGGACATCGCGAACCAGGTTCTGTTCGTGGTCAATCAATACGACGGATGGTCGGATGCGCCCACTGACACGTCCTCTCCCGGGCTACCAGCTGGCACTGCAGAACGCCGTCCTACCACGAGACACCTTCACCTGTTGCTGTGATAGGCCCGTAGGCTCCACCGCCACCCGCGCACGGGCGCGTTGGTGACAATCGCGTTGGTGGCAATGGAGTCGCGATGCCGCTTAGGGCTCAGGCCCCTCAGCCGCCCTGCTCTGCGACCCGTTGGAGAACGGGCATCAGATCTGGGCAGTAGAAATTGATTGCAGCACCGAGGAATTGCCACGCCTGTGCTGTGGTGGATTGCCTCGGTAGGTTCTTCGAGATGAAACTGGTCGACGCATAGGCATCGGCATCCAGGCCCCGGCCGAGCCGGTCGCAGGTGATCTTGCCCAGCCAGGCGTTGTAGTCGCGCTGGCCGTAAATGCCGTCGCTGTGAAGCTGGTTGGCGAAATCGGTGTCCACGTCGGCGTGTGCCGGTGCGGCCAGGGTCAGCGCCGCGGCGACGACAATTGTCGCGAGCCCCAATCCCTTCATGAGCAGGAGTGTAACCCTGCGTGCCCATGATTCAGTTAAGTGGACTAATCTCTCCGTTAAATCCGCTAATCTGTGGCACGGGCGGGAGGCGAGAGAAGTGCACATAGCACGGACCGACAACGTCACCGGGCAGCCTGCCAGCGACGTAGGAGACGACACTACCGACGTCTCGGCGCCGCCTCCTCCTGCGCCCCGCCCGCGGGCGAAGCGCAAGAAAGGGTTCCTGAGGCGTCTCAAACGAGTGTGGATAGCGCTCGTCATCGTGGTCGTGGTCGCGATCGCGGGGTTCTGCGTTCATCGGCTCCGCGACATCTTCGGTTCGAACAACGAAACCACCCGACCCGGAAGTGGCCTCGCCAACGACACCAAGCCGTTCAACCCCAAGCGCGTGACCTACGAGATTTTCGGATCGCCGGGGGCCGTGGCGACGATCAACTACCTCGATCTCGATGCGCAGCCGCAGGAGGTCAAAGACGTTCCACTGCCGTGGTCACTGACGCTGACCACCACCGCCCCCGCGGCCAGCGCCAACATCGTCGCCCAGGGTGACAGTGACAGCATCAGCTGCCGTATCACCGTCAACGGCGACGTCAAGGATGAGAACACCAACGAGGGAGTCAACGCCCAAACGTTCTGCCTGGTGAAATCGGCATGAGCAAGGACGAGTTCGCAGATCACCCGTTCGCGCGCCCGGTTCTCGCGCACATGCTGCGCCTGGTCTCGGTACCCATGCTTTTGTTCTGGATCGGGCTCACCGTTGCCCTGAACATCTTCGTACCCCAGCTGGAGAAGGTCGGCGAAGCGCACACGGTCGGGTTGAGCCCCACGGACGCGCCGTCGATGCAGGCGATGATGCGCGTCGGTCACGACTTCAACGAGTTCAAGTCCGACAGTTCCGCGATGATCCTTCTCGAAAGCGATGAGCCGCTCGGCGACGAAGCGCACCACTATTACGACGGTCTGGTCCAGAAGCTCCGGCAGGATACGAAGCACGTCGAGCACATCCAGGACTTCTGGGGCGATCCACTCACGGCGGCAGGCTCGCAGAGCGCGGACGGAAAAGCCGCATATGTTCAGGTGTACCTGGCGGGCAACCAAGGCACGAGCCTGGCGAACGAGTCCGTCGCGTCCCTTCGGGAAACCGTGGAAAAAACGCCGCCGCCTAATGGCCTCAAGGTTTATGTCACCGGCCCGGCGGCTCTCAACGCCGATCAGCACCACGCCGGCGACAAAAGCATCGTCAAGGTCACCTCGATAACCATCTGTGTTATCGCCGTGATGCTGCTCTTCGTCTACCGCTCGATCGTCACCATGATCCTGGTGCTCATCATGGTTTTCCTCGAGCTGGGTGCCGCCCGAGGAGTGGTCGCATTCCTCGGCGACTACAACATCATCGGCCTTTCCACGTTCTCGGTGAACCTCCTCGTGTTGATGGTCATCGCCTCCGGAACGGACTACGCGATTTTCCTCATCGGCCGCTATCAAGAGGCACGCCAGTCCGGCGAGGAGCGAAAACAGGCGTATTACACCATGTTCCACGGAACGGCCCACGTCATCTTGGGCTCCGGCCTCACCATCGCCGGTGCGATGTACTGTCTGAGCTTCACCAGATTGCCCTATTTCCAAACTCTTGCCGTGCCGTGCGCCGTGGGCACGCTGGTGGCGGTCATCGCTGCGCTCACCCTAGGCCCGGCCATGATTGTTGTGGGCAGCCGTTTCGGCCTGTTCGACCCGAAACGGAAGATGAGGACTCGTGGGTGGCGGCGGGTTGGCATTGCTGTCGTGCGTTGGCCCGGGCCAATTCTCGCCGCGGCCTGTGCGCTGGCCCTCATTGGTCTGCTCGCCCTGCCGACGTACAAGACCAACTACGACTCCCGCGTCTACCTGCCCCACGACATCGCGGCAAACGTCGGGTACGCCGCCTCGGATCGGCACTTCTCACAGGCCCGGATGAACCCCGAACTGCTGTTGATCGAGACCGATCACGACGTGCGCAACTCCGCCGACATGCTGGTCATCGACAGGATCGCCAAAGGAGTTTTCCGGACCCCCGGCATCGCGCGCGTGCAGACGATCACCAGACCGTTGGGCACACCGATCGAACACACGTCAATCCCGTTTCTGATCAGCATGCAGGGCACCACGCAGACCATGAACCAGACCTATCTGAAGGACCGCATGGCCGACATGCTGGTTCAGGCCGACGAGATGCAGAAAACCATCGACAACATGCAGCGCATGTACGAGTACATGAAGGAGCTCAACGCGGTCACCCACTCCATGGTCGGCAAGACTGACAAGACAGTGGCGGACACCAACGAATTACGGGACCACATCGCCGATTTCGACGATTTCTTCCGGCCGATCCGCAACTACTTCTATTGGGAGCCGCACTGCTACGACATTCCAATCTGCTGGGCGCTGCGTTCGGTCTTCGACACGCTGGACGGGATCGATTTGCTCAGCGACGATCTGCAGTCCCTCACCGTGGATCTGCACCGGCTTGATGAGCTGATGCCACGGCTCCTCACGCTGATGCCGCCGATGATCGAGACCATGCGGACCATGCGCACGATGATGCTGACGATGTATCAGACGCAGAACGGTATGCAGAATCAGATGCAGGCGATGCAGCAGAACGCGACTGCCATGGGACAGGCGTTCGACGCGTCCAAGAACGACGACTCGTTCTATCTGCCGCCCGAAGTCTTCGACAATCCCGACTTCCAGCGCGGCCTGAAAATGTTCGTGTCACCGGACGGTAAAGCGATTCGGTTCATCATCTCCCACGAAGGCGATCCGGCGACACCCGAAGGCATCTCGCATATCCCTGCCATCAAGAATGCGGCGTTTGAAGCCATCAAGGGAACCCCGTTGGAAGGCTCGAGGATCTACCTCGGCGGTACCGCTGCCACGTACAAGGATATGCACGACGGCTCGAATTACGACCTGCTCATCGCGGCAATCGCTGCGTCCTGCCTGATTTTCATCATCATGCTCATCATCACGCGAAGTGTCGTTGCCGCCTTTGTGATCGTGGGCACCGTGCTGCTCTCGTTAGGAGCGTCATTCGGACTGTCAGTTCTGGTCTGGCAACACATCGTCGGTCTGGATCTGCACTGGATGGTCCTCGCGATGTCCGTCATCCTGCTGTTGGCGGTGGGATCGGACTACAACTTGCTGCTGGTGTCCCGGTTCAAGGAGGAAATCCACGCGGGGCTGAAGACCGGCATCATCCGTGCGATGGCCGGCAGTGGCGGAGTGGTGACGGCAGCGGGCATGGTATTCGCCGCCACCATGGGGTCATTTGTGTTCAGCGATCTGAAGGTGATCGGTCAGGTGGGCACGACCATCGCCATGGGTCTGCTGTTCGACACGCTGATCGTGCGGTCGTTCATGACGCCGTCGATCGCGGCGCTGATGGGTCGCTGGTTCTGGTGGCCGCAACGAGTCCGGACGCACGCTATCCGGCCCTGGCCGGCGGCGCCAACCACGACCGAAGCTCGGGAAGGAGCACTAGTGTGACCGTCATGCATCGAACGCTTCTCCGTGCCAGCGCTGCAGTGATTGCCCTCGGCCTCAGCGCAGTTGCCTTCCCTGCCGCGGCCACCGCCGACGCGACCGATGACTATCCGATACCCCACCGGATCATTATCACGACGTGCACCGCCGAGCAGATTTTGGCCGCCGCGCGCGACTACCGGCCGGTCTACTACCAGCGGTACATCATCGACAAGCACAACAAGCCGCCCGAGGTGCAGCAGGCTGCCATCGACAGCGCCCACTATTTCTTTTCCCTGAGTGCCGAGGATCGCAGGGCCTACTCCGAACAAATGGCAACGCACTTCGCCGATCAGATGACGTTGGCGTGGCCCAACTGGGCAAAGATCTTCTTCAACAATAAGGGCGTTGCCGCAGTTACAACCGACCACTGCGCCGAGTATCCGCCCGATGACATGTCGTTATGGGACGGCTGACACTCGGCCTTCCATAACGCGAAAAGCGCGCGCACGATGGAGGGGTCCGGGCTCGCACGAGATCGAGAAGGAGCGGCGATGAAAGCCAAGGTCGGCGACTTCCTCGTCGTCAAAGGCACCACCACCGAACGGCACGATCAGCACGCCGAGATCGTCGAGGTGCGCTCTGAGGACGGCTCGCCGCCGTACGTGGTGCGCTGGTTGGTGACGGGGCATGAAGCGACGGTCTACCCCGGGCCCGACGCGGTCGTCGTCACCGCGGCCGAGCACGCCGAAGCCGCCCAGCGCGCTGCGGCGCGGGTGGGACGCACGTCAAGGTAGGCCGACCCAGCGCCGCTGGCGCCGTCAAATCTGGAGCGCCGGTTGCCGTGACCGGCTGAAGAAGTCGAGCACGAGTGCCGCGAATTCGTCGGGACACTCGATTTGTGGCATGTGGCCGATGCCGGTCAGCAGATGGGTCTGAGCGTGCGGGAGGACTAGCCGCACGTTATCCAGGTGATGGGCGGGCAATATGCGATCACGGTCACCCCAGATGACCAGCGTCGGACAGGGATGTTGCGCTGCGGCAGCGGCCAATTCGGCGCACAACTGGGGCTTTACGCCTCGGCCAGTGGCGAGCTCGCAAACCATTTCACGCATCACGGCGCCCGAGCTAGATTGCCGGCCGATCGCGACCGCATGGTCGATCCGCTGCCGGTTGGCCAGCGACCGGTCGGCGAAGATCGCGCGCTCGATTATCCGCGCGCTGGCGCGGGTGGTGCGCAGAGTGGCCATGCGTCCGACGACTGGCATGGCCAGCACTCGCAGCAACGGGGTGACCTCCCGGCCGAAGCCTGCGCTGTTGACGAGGACCAGACTCGCCACCCGGTCGGGCTGCAGCACCAGCAGCTGCAGCGCCACCGCACCACCCATCGAGTTACCGATGACATGCACTGGCCGCTGCTCTCCGAGCGCGTCCAAGGTGGCGCCGACCCCTCGTGCAAGCGCCGCCAGCGTCATGGCTTCTGTTGGCCGAGAAGAGAATCCGAAGCCGGGCAGGTCGAGACTGATCACCCGGTAAGACTCGGCCAGCCGGTCGCACTGATCAGCCCAGTCCTCCAGGCTCCGACCGATGCCGTGCAGCAGCACGACCGGCGGGTTGTCGGGGTCGCCGTCGACGCGGATTCGCGTGCGCCGATCGTCGACGGCGATGAACGCCCGAGTGCTCATGCTGTCGCGGCCTCCGGCACCACAGCTCCGCGCAGTGCCGCGTCGCTGGCGCTGAACTGCAACGCGGGGTCTTCGACGGGCCCGTTGCGGAGCCGGGCACGGTCGGCGGCGTAGCTCATCTCGACGGTCCACGGTCCGTGCGAGCCCTGCTGCGGGAACAGCTCGGTGGAGCGCTGCACGTACCCGGCAGCAAAGTCCAGCAGCGGCCGCCGGGCGATGGTCGGATCGTCGGCGACGGGCATCACGGTCGTGTACCCCTGGCGGTCCATGTGCGCGAGCAACCGGCACAGGTGGTCGCAGACGAGGTCCACCTTGAGCGTCCACGACGAGTTGGTGTAGCCGATCGCGAACGCGAAATTGGGCACCCCGCTGAGCATCATGCTCTTGTAGGCCAGGCGTTCGTTGACGTTCACCGGCTGCCCATCGACGTGCAGCTGCATGCCGCCGAAGGCGAGCAGCTTCAGGCCGGTGGCGGTGACGATGATGTCCGCGCCGAGTTCGCGCCCGGATTCCAGCAGGATCCCGTTCTCGGTGAACCGCACGATGCGGTCGGTGACCACCGACGCGTCGCCGCGCGAGATGGCCTTGAAGAGATCACCGTCGGGCACCATGCACAGCCGCTGGTCCCACGGGTTGTAGCGCGGCTTGAAGTCAGTGTCGACTGCGTAGTCACGCGGAAGCGAGTGGGCGACGATGCTGCGGATCAGGCGGCGCACCAACTTCGGGTAGCGTTGGCTGGCGCTGTAGATCAATTGCTGGCGGGCGATGTTGAGGCGGCGGGTAATCCGATACGCAACGCGGTCCGGGAGCAGGCGGCTCAGCATGTTGGCGATCGGGTCCTGGCGCGGGATGGGCAGCACATATGACGGGGAGCGCTGCAGCATCGTCACGTGGGCCGCGCGGTCGGCCATCGCCGGGATCAGTGTGACCGCGGTGGCGCCACTGCCGATGACGACCACTTTCTTGTCGGTGTAGTCGAGGTCCTCCGGCCACGCCTGCGGGTGCACCACAAGGCCGCGGAAGTTTTCTCGACCCTCGAATTCAGGGTTGTGCCCATTGGCGTAGTCGTAGTAGCCGGCGGCGGAGAACAACACATTGCATGTCACCTCGAACTGCTCGCCGCTGCGCGTGCGCTGCAGCGTGACCGTCCACCGCGCATCTGCGGACGACCAGTCCGCGCCTAACACCTTGTGGCCCAGGTAAATCCGCCGGGCAAGGTCGTTCTCGGCGATCGTCTCGTGCAGGTAATCGAGGATTTCGTGGGCGTCGGCGATCGCGTTCTTGTTTGTCCACGGTTTGAACTCGTAGCCGAAGGTGTGCAGATCGGAGTCCGACCTGATTCCCGGATACCGGAACAGATCCCACGTGCCGCCGATTGCATCGCGACCGTCGACGATCGCGATGGTGCGCCCCGGCTGCTTGGCCGTCAGGTGATGACCCAGGCCGATGCCGGAGATGCCGGCGCCGACGATGAGGACGTCGACGTGACCGCTCAACGAGCGCGTCTGGTCGAGCCGGGTCAACGAGCGGGTGGTCATGGCGACTCCTCGGGTACCATCAGAATAGTAACACAACTCATGTTATAGTTTTGTCGACAGGTGTCAAGGTCTGACACAATGTGATCCCCATCACGGGACCGGGAGGACAGACATTCCGATGACCACGGCATCGATTCAGCGACGCGAGCCCACGCAGGCCAGAAGCCGACGCACGGTGACCCGGATCCTGGACGCAGCAGCGGCGATCATTGACGAGCACGGCGTCGATGCAGCGACGACCCGCACGATCGCCGACCGCGCCGGCGTCTCCTACCCCTCGCTGTACCGGTTCTTCGCCGACCGCAACGAGGTCTTCGACCGACTCCTCGAGCGGCACCTCACGGAGATCGACGCCCGGGCCGAGACGGCGGAGCAGACATGGAACATCGCTTCGGTATGGGACCTGGTCAACGCCGAGCTGAACCTCCACATCAATTACTACCGCGAGCACCCCAGCTCTGCACGGCTGTGGATGGGAGGCCGCAGCTCAACAGCGGTTGCCAGGCAGGTTCACGCCCGGATGCGAACACTTGCCCAACGCATTTACGCCAAACTCATCGAGGCAAAGCTCATCGGCGCCGACATTGACCCACGTGCCGTACTGGTTGCCGTCGAAATCGCCGATCGCGTACTCGAACTCGCTTACCGCGACCGCCAAGACTTCGACGAGGCGATTCTCGAGATCGGCCATCGGGCGTTGATTGCGTACTGCAACGACCTTGCGAACCCCTGATCAGCCAGCCGCGTGGTGAACCCAATGCCAGTGGGTACCGTGACCAGGGTATGGACGCTTCCGGGGCGACGCACGCTGACGTGCGCGCCAGCGTGACCGTCGATCGCGACGGCATCATTCATCAGTGGGGTGATGCAGTCACCGAAGTCATGGGTCATTCGGCAGACGATGCGCTTGGCCGGAATCTCAACATCGTCATCCCGCCCGTCTTTCGGCCGCTGCATTGGTGGGGCTTCGATCGCGCGATGAAGACCGGCCGCATGAGCGACCGCCCGCTGAGGCTACCGGCCCTGTGCAAAGACGGGCGGATTGTGGTTGCCCACGCGACTGTCGTGTTGATATCCGGCAAAGGCGGAGATACCGAGGGCGCCATGGTCACCTTCACCGGTGTCGGACCGAGATGGCAAGGGAAGGCATGGCGAGCTGCTATCGCGCCGATCGACGCCGCACACCGAATGTGGCTGAGGACCCGATCCAACCGCGCGAACTGCAGTGAACAGTCGTACTAGTTGCTGACTAGATAGCCAACCTAACCGGCAGAGGTCGGAATTCGCGATAGCGTAACCGAATTCAGGTGGCCCGCCGCGCGGCTCTCGGTCGAACGCAGGCGCTGATGCTTTGCTGATGGTGTGAACCATTGACGGCCCGGCTATGTGACACAAGGTATGGCCCCCCAACAGCCCGGGGTGGATACCGACCCCGATGCAATGTGGTCGCCGGCGCTAGCGCGCGGGCTGATCCGGGACGACGTGTTGCGCTCGATGCGCTATTGCGATGGCTACACCGACTTACTCGGCCCCAGGCCCGCGGCCAGGGTTAGCCTCGCGCAGCGAGCTATGAACAGCCGGGTAGTGGCAGCGATCTATGAACAGCTTTGGCGACCGATCATGGTCGCGATCATGCGTATGCACGGGATGTCCATCGGCGTAGAACGCGAAAGAGCTGCCACCGCATTGCATCTCGGTGACGACCAACGGGTGCTCGACGTCGCTTGTGGCCCAGGCCATTTCACCAGTTTCTTCGCCGATCGGCTCTGCGGGGATGGGTTCGTCATCGGATTGGACAATTCGGAGCCGATGATGCAGCGCGCCGTCCGCGACAATAGCGGCGCCCGTGCGGTTTACATGCGCGCCAGCGCGCTCGACTTGCCGTTCAACAACAGCGCCTTCGACGTGGTGAGCTGCTTTGCGGCCCTGCACCTCGTGCCCGAGCCGATGGCGATGTTGCACGAGATGGTACGAGTGCTCTCGCCGGGCGGACGGATCGCGGTGATGACAACGTATGGTCGCGAGTCCTTCCTGGTGCGAAAGGGACTCGAACTCGGCGCCGCGGTCTGCGGCGTGCGGGTATTCGATCGCACCACAGTGCCGGCCTTCTTCGCAGCCGCCGGGTTGACGGACATCGAGCAGCAACTGCACGGAATCTCCCAGTTCGTGGTCGCGCGCAGGCCCGAGCAGGTGACCGAGCTCGATTCCTGGCGCACGAGATCGGCAGCCGAGAGGGTCCGACGGAGGGAGGCCGGTTAGCTTACGTCACCTCATGCCACACTCAAGGACTCATGGGCGCTCGCGCAATATGATTGGTCAGTTCAATACGGCGGGGTCGCGGCGCAGGATGTTGATCTGGCCCGTCACCGGCAGCTACGGCAGCGCCGCGCCTTGCAGACGTCAGAACGCCTCTGGATCCTGCTGTATCTCGACCGGCACCGGATGGCGATACAGCCGTGACGCGTTCTCCCAAGTGATCTTGCGAATCACGCCCGCGGGCAGTTCACCGATTTCGTCGTGAATCGTTTGTTGAGTGTGCGGCCACGTCGAGTCGCAATGCGGATAGTCGGCTTCCAGCACGATGTTGTCCGTCCCAATGCGCTCGTGCTGGATGAACGACGACTGGTCCTCCACCGCGCAGAACCAGAAGTTTCGTTTGAAAACCTCTGCGGGAGTCAAACTCTCACCGAGCGCTGCCCAGGTGCCATACATCGCGTGGTAGCTGAGCATGTGGTCGAGGCGATCGAGTAACCCAGCAACCCAACCGATTCCACCCTCCGACAAACAGATCTTCAGGTCAGGGAATCTGCTCGGGAGGCCCGAGTAGAGCCAGTCCACCGCCGCCGAAATGGCATAGGCGAAGAACAGCACTCCCTGCACATCCGGTGGGGCGTCCTCGGTGGTGGACGGCGACGTACCGGAAGATCCGATGTGCAGGTTCACCACCGTGCCGGTCTCGGCGCAGGCCGCGATCATCGGATCCCAGTGACCCGAGTGGATACTCGGAAATCCCAGCATCGCGGGGTTCTCGCTGAACGTGACGGCGTGAAAGCCGCGCTCGGCGTTCTGATAGATCATCTGTGCGCCGAGCTCGGGGTCCAGCAGCCACGGGAGCTGGCACGGGATGATCCGCTCGGGATACGACCCCGTCCACACCTCGAAGTGCCAGTCGTTCCATGCGCGGACACTGGCCAGCGCGAGGTCGCGATCGTTGGTCACCTGCTGCAGTCGCTGGCCGGCGAAGCCCGGCAGGAACGAGGGAAAGTTGAGTGATGCGTAGACGCCGTTCAGATCCATGTCCTTGACCCGCTCATGGATATCCCATGCGCCCCTACGGATTTCGTCGAACCGGACTGGCTCGAAGCCATATTCTGACACCGGCCGTCCGACCACGGCGTTGAAGCCGACATTGGGCAGTTCCTGGCCGTCGTACACCCACGTCTGGCCGCCGTTCTCGGTGTCCACCACTTTCGGTGCGCGGTCGGCGAACTTTCGTGGGAAACGTCCGGTGAAGGTGTCCGGAGGTTCGACGATGTGGTCATCCACCGAAATCACCGTGTAGCGGCGCTTCGCGCGTTGCGGATCCGGCAGGAAGGTGACCGTACGGTCCTCACCGGTCTTGGCGGTGGTGAAGTTGAGGTTAGAGGCCAGCTCGTCGATCGATTTCATGGGCGGCATTCTCCTTCGCGATGACCGATGTGCTCACACGATCACATCGGGATCGGCTTTGATAGTCATCCGCGCTGCCCCCGCCCAGTACACGTCCGCAGCCCGTTCGATGAGCGACGCTTGCATGCCCGCCATATCCGACCACTTCATCTTCGCCGGCTCCCGGCCGGTGAGCATGACGTCGTAGGCCAGCTTGCAGACCCGTTCGATCGATGCCGCTCGGTAGACGGCCTCGGCCAGGTTGCGTCCGGTGACGATGACGCCGTGGTTGGCCAGAATCGTCAGATTGGCGCCGCCGATGTGCACCGCGAGATCCGCTGCGCGGGAAGGGCTGTCGATTTCGCCGTCGTAGGTGCCTACCAGGCAAAGGTCATCGAGGAACAACGAACCGGTCTGGTGCACCAGCTCGGGCAGTCTGCCCAGCGCGGCAAGCACGCATACGTAATACGGGTGGTTGTGGATGACTACCCGGGCGTCGTCGCGCACCCGATGCAGTTCGGTGTGGATATGTATCGCGGGTGTAACGTCCCACCGACCGCGCACCACCCGCGCGTCCTCGTCCACCACGCAGATATCCGACGCGGTGAGCTCCTGCCACCACAGTCCCCATGGATTGACCAGCATGTCGGTTTGCCCGTCGAGCTGCCAGGTGATGTGTCCGGCCATGTTCTCGGCAAACCCGATGGCAGCCAGGTGGCGGAACGCCACGGCGAGCGCCTGTTCATTGGAGAGTTCGAGGCCGATCGGGGCACCACCAACGGCGCCCATACCTCTAGGCCGCCTCGCCGCGCGCTACGAGCGTTCATGATCGGTCTCCATCCTGGCTCGAATATCCTCGCGGAGCTGCCCTTTGGTGATCTTTCCCCCTGACGATCGAGGGAGTTCGTCGAGCACGATCAGTCGTTCTGGCAGCAGCTCCTTCGAAACTCCCTGTGCCAAAAGATGTTCGACGAGCTCGCTCAGGTCGAGCGTGCGGCAATCGCAAAGCTCGGCGTAGACACAGACTTTCTCGCCGAACACCGGGTCGGGCATCGCGACCGCGGCTGCCACCGCGACTGCGGGATGGATGGTGACGGCGTCCTCGACCTGCGCTGCGCTGATGTTCTTGCCGCCCCGCACGATGAAATCCGATGTCCGGCCGGTGACACTGAGATAACCTTCCGCGTCGATCTCGCAGATGTCGCCCATGCGCATCCACCCGTCGCTGGTGAACAGTTTGTCGTGGTCTTCTCCGTCGAGGTAGCCAAGACTGGTCGCCGGACCTCGGCACGCGGGTTGGCCGCGCCCCGTCTCGGTAATGTCGTTGTCGCCGTCGAAGAGTCTGACCGACATCTCCGGCACGATCTTGCCTCCCGTGCGCAGACGCCGTTCGCGTGAATCATTCACGGTGGTCCCGCTGAGCAGACCAGTTTCGTTCGAGCCATAGAACTGCAATATCTTCGCGCCGGTGAGTTCCTCGAACTCGGCGGCCGGCCGATACGGCAATGGCTCCCCGCCCGTGAAAACCACACGCACCGAGCTCAAGTCGTAATCCCGGCACGCCATATCTGCCATCAGCGTCGTCAATTGCGTACTGACACAGCACAACACGGTCACGTTGTGTCGGGCAATCGCCTCACACGCCACTGTCGGACTGAAACGCGCGAGGATTACGGCGGTGGCACCGAGATATATCGGGGTCGTGTGGGTGGTCCATATACCGAAGCCGAAGGGCGTGGGTATCGCGGGCAGGAATACGTCGTCGGACGTCAATACCCCATTCGCGACGGCTTTCTGGTGGAAGTAGTGCCAACGGTTCTGAGTGTGGACGACACATTTGGGCAGTCCGGTGGTGCCGGAGGTGGAATTGATCAGGAAGACATCGTCAGGGTCGAGCCGGGATTCGGCGCTCAGCGTCCGGGGTTCGGCGTGCATATCCAGCGACAATGCACCAGCCTCATGACCCAATACCAAAAAGGCAACGGCCACCTCTGCGCCCAGGCTTTCGATGACGTGCCTCGCGGCATCGCTGCGCTGCGGATCGCTGATCAGAATGCGCGGCTGCGAACGTCGCAATATCTGAGCGACTTCACGGGTGCCGGCACGCGCGCCGATTCCGACGACCACAGCGGCGCAACGTTCGACCGCGACGAACAGCACGTGGATGGCGGCGCAGTCGCCGTGCCACACCGCAACACGATCACCCGGAGCGACGCCGACGCCAGCGAGTTGTTCCGCGAGAGCGGTCGCGGCATCGTCGAATTCATGCCATGTCAGCGACATGCCCGGATGGTCGACGTAGGCGGCGCGGTCGGGAGTCCGCCCCGCGTTGCGACATACCGCGTCGGACACCGTCGAAGCGGACCACCAGCCCGCGGCTCGGTACCGGGCCAGGTCCTCGGCTGTGAATGCGGGCGACCCGACAGTAGTCAGTCCGCCGGCATTCATACCCACGATGATATGAAATAGGCCGTTCGTGGGACGAGGGCGCGAACTCGAGCGACTGGCGTACGTCGCCGAGGCCGGCTACGACGACGAATAGCTCGCAGTAGCAGTGGCGTCAGTCACGAGTGTCTACGACTGTATCTCGCCTGAACACACCACCACGGCGTTGGGGCCGGTAGCGGATTTCTGGTCTATCACGCGACCACTGCCCTGTATCAGGCACGTAATTTGCGTCCCCGTCGTCTGCGCGGAGATTGTGTGGAACTGGTGCGTGGAACGGCTGTTGATGGTCTGCGACCACGACGACGGCAAATTCTGTTGGATCTGAATGTCGTTGATGGCGTCGAAGTAGCTCACCGACATGATCGGCCCATCCGACTGCACTTGGTAGGTGAACTGCTCCCCTGAAGCGTGAGCTGTCGGCGCAGGGGCCATGAGAGCAGACAGTACCGCGGTAGTTAACAGGATTTTCCTCACGAAACTACCCTTCTGTAAAGCTCGTGAGATGGAGGGTAATGAGCGACGCACGAATAGTTTCCAGCAATATGGGGAGACATCTGTGACTGTGGCCAAATTGTGGCCACATAGTGGCCATGGCGCGCCACCCGAATTTTCGTGACGGCCAACGTCTACCACTTCGGCCAGATCAGACGAATGGATCGCAGCTCTCGCTGATTCGCGCGTAGACAGAACCGCGCGGCAGCCCCGACGGCACCGATAGCGTACCGCAGTCCGTTTATTCCACTTGTCAGCCGAGTATCTGGAGCGCGGCGGCCCGCGCCGCGGCGGGCTCGGCGGTGTCCAGCACGGCGTCGGCTGCGTCGCGGCATTGCTGAAGCGTCACCGACGCGAGCTTGGCGCCGACCCCGGCGACCGCCGTGGCCGCCGCCGACAGCGATGTGATCCCAAAACCGACCAGCACACAAGCCAGCAGCGGGTCGGCCGCCGCTTCTCCGCAGACCCCAACTGGCTTGCCGGCGCGGGCTCCGGCCTGCGCCGTACGAGCGACGAGTGCCAATACCGCGGGCTGCCATGGATCAGTGAGCTTGGCCAGATCCGCCGACATCCTGTCGGCGGCCATCGTGTACTGCGCCAGGTCGTTGGTGCCGATCGACAGGAACTCGACGTGCTCGAGGATCTTGTCGGCCAGCAACGCGGCGGCGGGCACCTCGATCATCACTCCGGGAGTCAGCCCGTGCGAGCGTGTCCGCTCGGCGAAGGCCTGCGCCTCATCGGCGGTCGCGATCATCGGCGCCATCACCCAGGGTGAAGTGCTACTGGCGGCCGCCGCGGCAGCGATGGCCTGCAGTTGCCGTTCCAACAGACCGGGATTGCCCTCGGCGATGCGGACACCACGCACGCCGAGCGCGGGGTTGGCCTCCTCCGGATGGCCGACGAACTTGAGCGGCTTGTCCGACCCCGCGTCGAGCGTGCGGACCACCACCTTGCAGCCCGAAAACGCATCGAGCACCTCGCGGTAGATTTGAGCCTGCTCATCCACAGACGGTTCCTTGTCGCGGTTGAGAAAGCACAGTTCGGTGCGGAAGAGTCCGATGCCCTCGGCGGAGGTTTCGCGCGCCGAGCGCGCAGCCGCGCCGTCCTGAACGTTGGCCAGCACGGCCACCTGGTGCCCATCGGAAGTGGTGCCGGGACCGGTCCATGCCGCCAACAGCTCTGCCTCACGACGGGCCTTCGTGACTGCCTCCACCGCCGCAGCCTGATCGGGAGCGATGGTGACGATGCCCTGTGTGCCGTCGACCATCACGGCGGTTCCGGCCGTCACGTCGTCTAGCCCGTGGACCGCAACGATGCACGGAATTCCCAATTGGCGGGCGATGATCGCCGTATGGCTGGTCGGGCCGCCGAGCGTGGTAGCAATGCCGACGATCAGCTCCGGATCCAGGCCGGCAGTATCGGCGGGCGCCAAATCCTCCGCGCACAGGATTGACGGTTCCGACGGCCGCGGCACCCCAGGTTCGGGCAGCCCGTTAAGTTCGGCGACCACGCGGTCGCGAATGTCCTGCAGATCGGTGACACGTTCGGCCATCAGGCCACCGATCTGGGTAAATACGTCGACGAACTGCGCAACCGCCTCCACGGTTGCCCGGTCAGCGGGCATCCCGGCCGCGATCCGATTCTCGGCGGCACCGAGCCACGCCCGATCCTGAGCTAAGGACGCCGTCGCCGCCAACACTTCGGATGCCGCGCCCGTCGCGTGCTGAGCGCGCTCGCGCAGTCGATCCGCCACCACACCCGCGGACGCCGTGAACCTCGCCGCCTCGGCGGGCCGGTCCGGCTCCTCGAGGTCGGGTGCCGCGTCGATTCTGTCGAGAACCGGGAGCCGGCCCGGTCGGATCACCGGGCCGTATCCCACCCCGGCGACAACTGGAACCCCGGTGAGGACAGCGCCAGGCGTCGGCCTACTAAGGGTGCCGGGATGCAGTGATGCGGACGGTACGGAAGTGGCCATGTGAACTAGATTACACAAAGTCTTGACAAATCAACATAGCCAGGCGTAAAACCACAAATACCCAAGGTGAAGTGGACGGTTTGCCACATAAACGGAGGATTGTGTACCCCGAAGAGCGCCAACAGGCCATCGCCGCCCTGGTGATAAGCCGGGGCCGCGCCTCGGTGGCCGAGCTGGCTGCGGCCTACGAAGTGACGACCGAGACGGTGCGGCGTGACTTGGCGACCCTCGACCGCGCCGGTATCCTGCGGCGCGTGCACGGTGGTGCAGTTCCTGCCCGCACGCTGCGTGTCGTCGAGCCCGGGGTGGTGGAACGCGACACCAACCGCGCCGATTACAAGCACGCGATCGCCGACGCGGCGGTCGACTACCTGCCGGTCAACGGTGGCAGCGTGCTGCTTGACGCCGACACCACCACCGGCCGCATCGCGGCGGTCCTGCCCATCGACCGCGACCTCGTCGTGGTGACGAACTCGGTGCCGGTCGCTTCGCGGCTGGCCACCATGCCGACGGTGTCATTGCACCTCCTCGGGGGCCGGGTGCGCGGGCTTACCCAAGCCGCCGTCGGCGAACCTGCGCTTCGTATGCTCGAGACGCTTCGTGTCGACGTGGCGTTCATCGGTACCAATGGGATCAGCGTGAACCACGGGCTTTCCACGCCGAACAGCGAGGAAGCCGCCGTCAAGCGTGCGATGGTCCGCAGCGCGAGCTATGTGGTGGTGGTCGCCGACTCGACGAAAGTCGGTAGCGAGTCGCTAATCAGCTTCGCACCGATCGACCGGGTGGACGTGCTGATCACCGACTCTCAGCTGAGTGAAGCCGACCATGAAGAACTCACAGCCGCCGGCCTGGAAGTGGTGATCGCATGATTCTGACCGTCACCCCCAACCCGAGCATCGACCGAACCGTGACGCTGAACTCGCCGCTGACCCGCGGCGCTGTCCACCGAGTCGCGACGGTGTCGGACGAACCGGGCGGCAAGGGCGTCAACGTCGCCCGCGTACTTACCCTCGCCCAGATCGAGGCCGTCACGGTGCTGCCGGCGAAGGCTGGCGATCCGCTGCTCGCTGCCCTGGAGGTGATCGGCGTCCCATTCCGTTCGGTTCCGGTCACCGAGGCGTGCCGCACCAACGTGGCGATCACCGAACCGGACGGCACCACTACCAAGATCAACGAGCCTGGCGCAACTCTCGACCAGGTTGCCATTGACGCATTGACCAGGGCAGTCGTCGACCTAGCCAATGACGCCACCTGGGTGGTGCTCTCGGGATCGCTGCCGCCCGGCGTCCCCGACCGCTGGTATGCCGACGTCGTGGCCCTGCTGGCGCCACTGGACTGCCGCGTTGCGGTCGACACATCCGATGCGCCACTTGCGGCGTTGGCGGCCTCGTTCGATCGCGCCGCGCCGGACCTGATCAAACCCAACGCCGAAGAACTCTCCAGCATCACCTCGACCGTGTCTGCTGCAGAGCTGGAATCGGCTGTCGCGCAGGGTGATCCAAAACCCGTGATCGCCGCTGCCCGAGAGTTGACGGAACGCGGTGCGCGAAGTGTGCTCGCGACGCTTGGCGCCGCCGGCGCGGTCCTTGTCGACGAGACCGGCAGCTGGCTGGCCACGCCGCCACCAATCGTGCCGAAGAGCACCGTCGGTGCCGGTGACTCCTCACTGGCCGGATATCTCCGGGCCGACATCGCGGGGGCCGATGCGGCCGGCCGACTGCAGATGGCCGTCGCATACGGCAGCGCAGCGGCCGCCCTGCCCGGATCCGCCTTGCCGAGCCCCGCCCATTTACACCTCGACGCCGTATCGATCACTGCCTACCCCCACCATCCGCACGGACCCAACTGAAAGTGCCGCATGCCTGACCCCTCGATCATCACCGCCGACCTCGTTCTGCTGGACGTCGACGCCGGCCCCAACAAGGTGTCGGTGATCAAACGGCTCGCCCGCCAGCTCGTCGACAAGGGGCGAGCCACCGACACCGACGGACTGATCAGCGCCCTAATGGCACGAGAGGCCCAATCGGCCACGGGTCTGCCCGGCGGAATCGCGATTCCCCATTGCCGGTCCCCCCACGTGAATGCCGCGACGATCGGCTTCGCGCGCCTGGCGCCCGGCGTCGACTTCGGCGCTCCCGACGGCTCCGCCGACCTGGTGTTCATGATCGCCGCTCCGGAGGCCGGCGGCGAGCACATGAAGCTGTTGAGCAGCCTGGCGCGGGCTTTGGTGCGACCCGATTTCGTCGAGTCGCTGCGCGAGGCAGGGTCCGCCGACGAGGCGGTGGCGCTGGTCGATCGTGTCGTGAATCCGGCGCCCGATCAGCCGAAAGCCACGGCTGAAGCCCCGCCCGCCGAGGCTGCCGCGGCGAGTTCGAAGTCCGTGATCGCTGTTACGGCCTGCCCCACCGGCATCGCGCACACGTACATGGCGGCCGATGCGCTCAAAGCGGCGGCCGAACGCGCCGGTGTCGCGCTGGCCGTGGAGACGCAGGGGTCGTCGGGTAGCACGCCGCTGGACATGGACACCATCTCCAAGGCGGACGCCGTCATTTTCGCGACCGACGTCGGGGTCAAGGATCGCGCGCGGTTCTCCGGCAAACCGGTGATCGCGTCCGGCGTCAAGCGAGCCATCAACGAACCCGACAAGATGATCGCCGAGGCGGTGTCCGCCTCCTCCGACCCGGGGGCGGCCCGGGTGCAGGCCGGCGCCGGTCAGCCCGCCCAGTCGGCCGCGCCCGCGGGCGGGGTCGGGTGGGGCACCCGGACCCGGCAGATCCTGCTGACCGGCGTGAGCTACATGATCCCGTTCGTCGCCGCGGGCGGTCTGCTCATCGCGCTGGGCTTCCTGTTCGCGGGCTACGACATCGCCAATACCCCTGCGGGCGAGACGAAATCGCTGGGCAACATCATCGCGCTTACGAACTCGCTGAACAATCTGCCCAGCGGTGGCCTAGCACAATATCTCGGTGCCGTCCTGTTCACCCTGGGCGGCCTGGCGTTCGGTTTCCTCGTGCCGGCATTAGCCGGCTACATCTCGTTCGCGATCGCCGACCGGCCCGGCATCGCACCGGGTTTCACCGCGGGTGCGGTTGCGGTGTTCGTCGGCGCCGGGTTCATCGGTGGCATCGTCGGCGGCCTGATCGCCGGCTTCGCGGCGCTGTGGATCAGCAAAATCAATGTGCCACAATGGTTCCGGGGCCTTATGCCCGTCGTGGTCATGCCGCTCTTCGCATCGCTGGCCGTCGGGCTGTTGATGTTCCTGCTGTTGGGTCGACCGCTCGCCTGGGTCACCACCAGCCTGACGAACTGGCTCAACGGGATGTCTGGCACTTCGGCGATCCTCCTAGGCATCATCCTGGGCCTGATGATGTGCTTCGACCTGGGCGGCCCGGTGAACAAGGCGGCCTACGCGTTCGCCACCGCCGGCCTCGCGGCGGCTACCACGCCGTCATTCCAGATCATGGCTGCGGTGATGGCCGCGGGCATGGTGCCGCCGCTGGCGATGGCGCTGGCGTCCACGGTGCGGCCCGGGTTGTTCACCAAGCCAGAGCGCGAAAACGGAAGGGCAGCCTGGCTTCTCGGCGCGTGCTTCATCTCCGAGGGCGCCATCCCGTTCGCGGCAGCCGACCCGCTGCGGGTGATCCCGTCGATGATGTTTGGCGGCGCCATCACCGGCGGGGTCATCATGGCCACCGATGTGACCCTGCGGGCCCCCCACGGCGGCATCTTCGTGACCTTCGCCATGGGCAACGCGCTGTTTTTTTATGTCGCCGTGGTCGCTGGCGTGGTCGCCGGCGCCTTCGCCGTGATGGCCGCCAAGCAGTTCAAAAAGTCCGCGCCGGCGCAGGAGGAGCGAGCTCCCGTGCCTGCCACCGCCTGACCCGTTAAGCCCCACAAGTAAGGAGAAAACGCACATGCCCAGCAAGACCGTGATCGTCGGATCGGCGATCGGCCTGCATGCCCGACCCGCCGCAATCATCGCCGAGGCCGCCGTCAAAGCCGGCGTGCCGGTGACGCTCTCATCCGACGGCGGCACACCTGTGGACGCCGGCTCGGCACTCATGATCATGACGCTGGGCGCGGGCAACGGCGCGCAGGTGACGGTGGCATCCGATGACGAGGAGGCCATGCAGACAATCGCGGCCCTAGTAGAACAGGACCTGGACGCCTGAGCGAACGGCATCCACGCTGACATCAGGCTCGACGCGCACCGCGGCTGACGAGCCCAGGCCCGGGGTCAAAACACTTGTGCCTCTACCGCGTCTTCGTAGTGGCCATGCTCCCGTCCTCGGAGCCGACTTCGACCGAGCCCGTAGCACCGGCCGATGTTGGCTCGACGGTCACTTTGATGGCCTCGCCGTTCTTGACGATCTGAAACGCATCCAACACGTTGCCGAGCGGGATATGCCGTGTAATCAGGTCTTTCACAGGCACTTGTCCGGTCGAGATATATTCGAGGGCGCGCTTGTTGTGTTCTGGAGCGGATCCGTTGGCGCCGTGGATGTGCAGTTGGCGGTAGTGCACGAGGTTCGAATCGCATGTGATAGTTGGGTCCGTCTTCGGTAGTCCGCCGAAGAAAGAGATTCGGCCGTTGCGGGCGGCCATGGAAATCGCGTGCTCTTGCGCGACGTTTGCCGCGGTGGCGGTGATGACGATGTCCGCGCCGCGACCACCCGTCAACTCCATGACGCGTTCCACCACGTCCACCTCTGCGGCGTTGATCACCTCATCGGGGTGAACGGCGTCTGCGGACAATTTCAGCCGGCTGTCGTTGACGTCGACGAGGTAAACCGGACCGCAGCGATGAACGCCGCGCGCGATACGGATGTGCATGCATCCGATCGGGCCTGCACCGAAGACGACCACCGTGTCCCCCTCTTCGATGCCGAGAAGATCCTGGGCGTTGATAGCGCATGCGAAGGGCTCGGCGGCTGACGCCTCGTCATACCCGACGTTATCCGGGATCCGGTTCAGCCCGTCGACCTTCAAGACCTGCTTGGGGACGATCATGTACTCAGCGAACCCGCCGTCGTACTGGTAGCCCATCGAGGTCTGGTTCTGGCAGACCGCCATCCAGCCCTTGCGGCATTCGTAGCAGTCGCCGCAGGGTACTGCGGCAATCACCTGGACGCGGTCGCCGACCTGCAGGTTCGTGCCGTACGTCGCGTTCACGTCGGCTCCGAAGTCGACAATCTCGCCCGCGATCTCGTGGCCGATAGTGCGCGGCGGAGTCAGGTTCTGGTGGCCGTTGTAGAAGATCTTGACGTCGGTGCCGCATGTCGAGCAGTTGCGAACACGAAGTTTCACCTCGCCAGGGCCGCACTGAGGCTCTGGCACGTCCTCCAGACGGACATCCTCGGGTGCGTAGAAACGCAAGGCTTTCATGGTCGTCCCTTCCGGCAGTCGCAGCGTAATGGCGTGTTCACCCCCTCAGCACTGTAGCGGCAATGTGGGCGTAAAACCAAGTCCCTCACGCCCATTTTTGCCCGTTTGCTTGTAATTGTGCCCATTTGAATATTTACTTAAAGCGTCAATGTGATACGCGTCATACTTTCAGTTAATCCGTCATTAAAGATCGGAGGTGTGACTTGTCCACCAAAGAAGCAACACCTGCGGCGTCTGCGCGGGTGCACGTGCAGAAGTTCGGCACGTCGCTGTCGAACATGGTCATGCCAAATATCGGCGCGTTCATTGCCTGGGGTCTGATCACCGCCCTGTTCATCAAGACGGGTTGGCTGCCCGGGATTTTCGACGGCTTGAAAAGCCCGGACGGTTGGGTGGCGAAGATCGGCGGCTGGGGCGACTTCGACGGCAAGGGCATCGTCGGCCCGATGATCACCTATCTGTTACCGATCCTCATCGGGTCCACCGGGGGCCGGATGATCTACAACGCACGTGGTGCCGTGGTAGGCGGGATCGCCACCATGGGTGTGATCGCAGGCTCCGACGTGCCGATGTTCATGGGCGCCATGATCATGGGCCCCCTCGGCGGTTGGGTCATCAAGAAACTCGACGCGCTCTGGTACGGCAAGATCCGCCCGGGCTTCGAGATGCTCATCGACAATTTCTCGGCGGGAATCGCCGGGCTCCTCCTGGCCCTCGTCGGCTTCTTCGGAATCGGGCCGATCGTCTCTACCGGCACTCGGGCCGCCGGTAACGTCGTGGACTTCCTGGTGGGCCGCGATCTGCTCCCGCTCACGTCGTTGCTCATCGAGCCGGCCAAGGTTCTGTTCCTTAACAACGCCATCAACCATGGCGTGCTGACGCCACTCGGCACCACACAGGCAATCGAGACCGGCAAGTCCGTGCTATTCCTGTTGGAGGCCAACCCCGGTCCCGGACTGGGAATCCTGCTGGCATTCACGGTGTTCGGTCGCGGTGCGGCGAAATCGTCGGCGCCCGGCGCCGCGATCATCCAATTCTTCGGCGGAATCCACGAGATCTATTTCCCCTACGTCCTGATGAAGCCGAAGCTGATCGCGGCAACCATCCTCGGTGGCATGACCGGCATCTTCATCAATGTCATCTTCGGCACCGGACTGCGCGCGCCTGCTGCACCCGGGTCGATCATCGCGGTCTATGCGCAGACAGCCAACGGCAGCTTCCTGGGGGTCACACTGTCAGTGCTCGCCGCGGCCGCGGTCTCCTTCGGCGTCGCTTCGTTACTGCTCAAGACCGACCGGGCGAAAGACGAACCGGATTTAGCCGCCGCGACTGCCGAAATGGAAGCACTGAAAGGCAAGAAGTCGAGCGTATCCGCCGCACTCCTCGGAACAGCTGAGGGCACACCCATCACCGACATCGTCTTCGCGTGCGACGCCGGAATGGGATCGTCCGCGATGGGGGCGTCGGTACTGCGCAAGAAGGTGCGGGAGGCGGGATTCGCCGACGTGACGGTGGTCAATCAGGCGATCTCCAACCTCACCGACACCTATGGTCTCGTCGTCACGCACCGGGATCTGACCGACCGCGCGCGCCAGAAGACCCCGACGGCGATCCATGTCTCCGTCGACGACTTCATGAGCACCCCGAAGTACGACGAGATCATCGAGTTGCTGCAACAAGTCAACGGCGGCAACGGCAAAGCCCCGGTCGTCGAGGAGCACGCGCCCGAGGCGTCGATGCCGCACGACGATATCCTCGCGCTCGACTCGATCGTGCTGACCGGAGCGGCCACGACGAGTGACGCAGCGATCACGGAAGCCGGTCAGCTACTGGTCGCCGCCGGGGCGGTGGAGCCGGCCTACGTCGAGGCTATGCACGAACGTGAGCGATCGGTGTCCACCTACATGGGCAATGGCCTGGCCATCCCGCATGGCACCAACGAAGCTAAGGGCGCAATCCGCCGGACCGGCATTTCGTTCGTGCGCTACCCCGAACCTATCGACTGGAATGGCAAGCCAGCGGAGTTTGTCGTGGGCATCGCGGGTGCCGGGAAAGACCATATGGGATTGCTGAGTCAGATTGCCCAGGTTTTCCTGAACAAGGAAGAGGTCACTCGACTTCGTGAGGCGCAAACTCCTGAAGAGGTGAAGGCCGTCCTCCAAACCTAGTCCGGTACCGGTCAGGTCGAATCGCTTCGGGACAGACGTATCCATCGGTATCCCCAGCCGTTCAGCGTGAGGTCTGTCAGCTTCTCGGTCGGTGCGGCGTACGGGCTGTCGACGAATAGGTCGTACGGTTTACCGCTCATGCCATCCTGCGCGCCTATATCCACCGTGACCTTAGTGTCGGCCAAATTGTGCAACAGCAGGATCGACCCGGTGGGCGAGTCGAATCGGTGCGCCAGCACTGAGCGCGGCAACGGGGTGCCAATGACCGAGCAGGTACCGGTCCCGATCTCCGGCGCGGTACGAAGGGTGTGCATCAGGTTCTCGCACCAGCGCAACAGTGAATTCGGGTCTTGTTGCTGTGCACGGACATTGACCTTCTTCGCTCCGAACCGACCCTTCATGGCAACGGGTCGAAACAGAGCGTCCGGCGCCGCTGTGCTGAAGCCGGCATTGGAAGTGTCATCCCACTGCATCGGCGTTCGGATCGCCTCGCGCCCAGCAAGACTGAGGTCCTCACCCATCCCGATCTCCTCGCCGTACCGCAGCACCGGGGTGCCGGGCAGCGAGAACTGCAGGGCATAGGCGAGCTCGATCCGGCGGCGATCACCCTGCAGCATCGGCGCCAGCCGGCGACGAATCCCGCGGTCATACAACCGCATATCCGGGCGTCGCGCGAAGGCGCCGAAGGCGTCACCGCGCTGCTTGTCGGTGAGTGTGCTCAGATCGAGCTCGTCATGGTTGCGAAGGAAGCTCACCCACTGCCCGCCTTCAGGCAGCTGCACCGCCGTGGTGAGAGCTTCGGCGAGCGGCTCCGCATCGTTGCGAGCCAACGCCAGCCAGAGGCGCGGATTGAGCAGGAAGTCGAACATCATCTGCGCCCGGTCGCTCGGGGCGCCGGATCGGCTGCCGACGAAACTGCTTATCTCGCTCGGCGGCACATTGGCCTCGCAGAGCAGCACCGAGTCGCCGCGCAGCCACTGGGTCTCTTGCCGCCAGGAGTCCAGGATCGAGAAGTCCTTCGGGCCGGGATCGACGCCGGGCGACACCTGCTCGAGGACGAATGGCGCGGCGTCAATCCGGAAGCCGTCGGCGCCGACCTGCAGCCAGAAGTTCATGACCTTGGCGATCTCCGCCCGTACAGCAGAATTGGCCCAGTTGAGATCGGGCTCGAAATCATAGAAGCGGTGGAAGTACCAGGCCTGCGCCTGTTGGTCGAAAGTCCAGGTCTCGGTCTGCTCGCCGGGAAAGACGATGCCTTGGGTCCTGTCGGGAGGCTCCTCGGCGCTCCAGACATACCAGTCCCGGTACGGCGAATCAGGACTGGTTCGGGCCGACTTGAACCATGGATGCTCGTCGGAGGTGTGGTTGACAACCAGGTCGAGAATGAGCCGGATGCCTCGCTCTTGCGCTTCGCGGACCAGCTCGGCGAAATCGCCAAGGCTGCCGAGCGCCGGGTGGATGCCATAGTAGTCGCTGACGTCGTAGCCGTTGTCCCGCCACGGACTGGGGTGGATGGGATTCAGCCACAGGCATGACACGCCCAACCGGGAAAGATAATCGAGGCGACTGATCAACCCTCGCAGGTCGCCACGGCCGTCACCGTCAGAGTCTTGGAACGAGGACACGTCGAGGCTGTAAATGACGGCCTCCCGATACCACCTATTGATCATGATTTCCTAGCCTTCCGGCCGATGGCTGCGTGCAGACCTGTACCCTGCCGCCGCGGCAGCGCCCAGCAGGGCCCATTTACCTTGCTATTGCTCATGCTTACGCAGTACCCGGTTCACCATCACCAAGCTCAAGAATTTCATCGGCGGCACACGGCCGCCCAGATTCTCGGCAATCCGCTCACCGCCGTGATCTTGACCGGTGATGAACTCGATGTTCGTAGTCGTTCACGCGCCTGCGATGATTTCGAGCAGCCGCTCGAGCGTCCTCAATTGGTCGCCATGCTCGCCGTCCAATTTGGCCAGTAGCGTCGTAATCCCGGCGGCCCGGTATTCGCGGACCCGTCGCCGCAGCGCGTCGGGGGTGTCGAGCAAATTGGTGAGCCGGCCGAGGTCGAGCGGAACCTCCCGGGCTGCTTCATCGCGCTTTCCGGCTTGCCACAGCTCGGCGACGGCTTTCACTTCGGCGCCGTAGCCCAGTCGGGTGAACGCGTCGTTGTAAAAATTGCGACCGCCGGCACCCATAGCACCGATCGTGAACGCGTAACCGTCTGCGTGGCGGCGCGCGGCAGCGTCGGCCGACGCCTGGTCGTCGTGAATCTCGACGGCGACCGGGGCCACCAAGTCGAGATCCGAGAGTCTGCGGCCGGCGTTCTCGGCACCCTTGCGTATCGGGTCCAGAAAGATGTCGGCGGCTTCGGGGATGACGGCATTTCCCAGCCACCCGTCGGCCAGCTCACCGGTCAGCCGTAGGTTCTGCGGGCCCAGCGCGGCGACGTAGATGGGCACGGTTCGGGGCCGCACCATTGGCCGCAGCGGCGCGCCGCTACTATCCGGCAGCGGCAGCGGGTAGATCTCTCCACGGTGCTCGAGGCGCTCGCCGCGGCTGACGGTCCGGATGATCTCGATGGTTTCCCGGGTGGTCTTGACCGGCTTGCGGAAGCGCACGCCGTGCCAGCCCTCCATCACCCGTGGTCCCGACGTTCCGACGCCCAGCAAGAACCGGCCGTTGGAAAGTTCCTGCAGGCTCAGCGCCGAGGTGGCGAGCAGCGCTGGACTGCGAGATCCTAACTGCACCACGAAGGTTCCGAGTTTGATCGACGACGTTTTCGCCGCAAGGTATGCCAGGCCGGTCAGCGCGTCGTAGCCCCATACTTCAGGCACCCACAGCGAGTCGACGCCGATGCGTTCGGCGGCATTCGCGAAGTCGGCGGCGCCAGGTAGCCGCGGTTCGATCATGGCGCCGACTTTCACCGGTGGTCCTCACTATCCTGTCGGTCGCTGGCGTGCTGGAATTGCCAGGTGCGCTATCGCGATCTACCCACGATAGAAGTGGCGCAGCGAGTTCCGTGCGATGTTGCGACCGCCTGGAAGTTCGTCACCGACATCACCCTGCCGGCACGGTGTTCGACCGAGTTGCAGGACGTCGAGTGGTTGGGCAGCCCCGACCAGGTGAAGGTCGGTGCGCGGTTTCGCGGCCGGAGTCGACATGAGGCGCTCGGTGAGTGGCAGACGGTGTGTGAGGTCGCCGAGGTCGAGGACCAGCGGCGCTGGGTATGGAACGTTCTGGGACCCGACGGCGTGAGCGCGACATGGGCGTACGAGGTCGAGCCGGCAAGAGGCGGCGCGATTGTGCGCCAGTGGGCGCGGATGGGCCCGGGGCCGTCCGGGTTGAGCGCGGCGATCGCTGCACAACCGGACAAAGAAGGCCGGATCATCGCCAGGCGGCTGGCCGAATGGCAGCAGAACATGCAGGCCAATCTGGACTGGATCGGGTCCCAGGTGCAGCGCTGACGGATGGAATGTCCCTGTGCGACATGGATCTCGGCGCACAATTCGACGTGATCGCCACTCAACCGGAAGCCGCGTCGGAACAACTCAGGGCTGTCGGTCAACGCAGCACCGATCAGCTGAGAAGCGCTGCCGAAAGCGCTCAAGGCCGGCCCACCACGGGAGCCAACCGGATCCGGGAGAAGGGCGCCGGGCACGTCAGCGGATCGTCGCACCTTCCATGACTTCGGGCGCAGAACGGCAGCGGGCCGACGGCTTCGGCCGACTCGACGAAGGCTTGCGCAAGGCCAGCGATTGGTATCTGTGGGGGCCGTACCTGAGCGAATGCCAGTCGCGCGACTCACCCCAAGCGTCGCCGCAATCGTGCTAGCTGACTCCCCACCCGCGTGCATCCGTTTCGCCAGGGCAGCTTTCTTTTCATCCAGCACCTTCGGCCGTCCGATGTGTTGCCCACGTGCGCGGCGTGCTTCGCGTGCGGCGGCTCGGCGTTCCCGGCCCAAGTCAAGCTCAAGCTCGGCGAGGCTGGCGAGGACCCCGCCGACCATGCGGCCAGTCGCATTCGACGTGTCGATCCCATCGCGCAGCTGAGGGTAGCCGTCCGGCGAATCTTCCCAACTCTCCTGCCGTCCGAGCGCGGCCATGTCGACGTAGCTCCAGTTGCTCCCCAGCGCCTCGTCGCCGCGTTTGTTGATGAAGTAGGTGCGAAACACCTTGTCGCCGTGGTCAATGAACGCCTTGGTGCCGTGCCAATCGTTAACGCCGAAATCGGTGTCGAAGTGGTCGGAGATGGTGTAAGTCAGGCCGCGCGCTGGGGCCGCTTCGCAAGCGTTCCGGCCGTTCGAACAGGTCGCGCAGGCTCGCCCTCGCGCGGCGCGAATTTGTTCAATTCGTCGAGCATGGTGAACAACAGCTGCCTCTCCCTGCTAGGGGTCGTTCATCGGTCCGTATGGGTTTCACCAGCCATTTGGATGCTCGCCCGCCAACTGAGGGAATAGTATCAAACTATATTGTATTGAATGATACAGTCAGGAAAGAAACGGATGGTGAGTGAGCGATCATGGACGTATATGAGGCAGTCACAAGCCGACGGGCG
This sequence comes from uncultured Actinomycetota bacterium, assembly GCA_963801365.1. Classification (GTDB taxonomy): domain Bacteria; phylum Actinomycetota; class Actinomycetes; order Mycobacteriales; family Mycobacteriaceae; genus Mycobacterium. The sequence continues at coordinate 167,300 of CAWDEZ010000007.1, forward strand.
GTGCGCGGATTCACCGACCAGCCTGTGCCGAGAGAGGTGCTGGAGCGTGTGCTGTCCGCCGCCGCGCGGTCACCGTCGGGATCGAACATCCAGCCATGGAACATCTATGTGCTGACCGGCGCTCCGTTGGCCGAGCTCAAAAAGCGGGCGGTCGAGCGTGTGGCCACTGGTGCCCCATGGGACGAGCGAGAATACGCGATGTACCCGCATGCGTTGAAGTTCCCATATCACGAGCGGCGCTCGGCCTTCGGCAAAGAGCGCTACAGCGCACTCGGCATTTCGCGCGAGGACTGGGAGGCGCGCCAGCGGGCGGCTATCGCCAACTGGGACTGTTTCGGTGCGCCCGCAGCCTTATTCTGCTACATCGACCGCGACATGGGGCCGGCCCAATGGGCCGACCTGGGGATGTATCTGCAGACCGTCATGCTGCTACTCCGCGCCGAAGGGCTGCATAGCTGCCCGCAGATGGCGTGGTCGCAGGTCCGCGAAACGGTTGCAGAACTCCTGTACCCCCCGGACCGGCTGATTCTCTTCTGTGGCATGTCTATCGGCTACGAGGACCCCGCGGTCAGTTACATCCGTACGGGCAGGGCCCCGCTCGACGAAACGGTCACGTTCGTCGACGAAGAGTTGCCCCGTTTCCGGAAGGTGGACCATTCCGCCGGACGGAGTCCTGTGGTCGATCTAGATGAAAGGATCCGAGCCTCATGACCGGCGACGCTTCCAGGCATGCGACGGCCGCGCGGGCGACCGATCGCCCCGGAGATCCCTCGCCTTTCGCTCTCGGTTTGCTGCTGCGCCGGGCGCACTGGCGCGCGGCCGCGGTGATGTCGGAGGCGCTTCGGCCGCTGGGCATCGAGTTGCGACATTTCGCCGTGCTGCTCGTCCTCGTCAACCGCGGGCCTACCGAGCAGCGGGACTTGGTCGAGACGACGGGCTCGGATAAGGCGGGGATCATGCGGGTCGTCGACGACCTGGAGCGCAAGGGGCTCGCAGTGCGCAAGTCCGTTCCGGGGGATCGGCGGGTGCGGGCGGTGGAGATCACGCCTAAGGGGCTTGAGCTTTTCGACCTCGCTCACGTGGCCGCGGAGCCACTAGCTGAGCGCCTGGTATCCGTAATGGGGCCGGGCGAGGCACAACAACTTACAGATCTGCTCATCCGATTCACCTCTTCGGCCGACGAGTAAAACTCCCCGCGTGGCGAAGTGACAAGAATTCAGTACGCATGGCTGCAATCCGATACCACCGAGACGGCGGTGGTGGACAAGCCGGCCGAGAAAGAAGACCACGGCGATCATCACGGTCACGCGCACTAGAAGTTGAAACGCAAGCACACCCGGTCTTAATAGCTGGGGGGGTTTCGTATTCAGGACCTCGCATCCGTTAGTTCTCCCGATGATCACGATCCCGCTGAACTAGCGTGTGAGCGAAGGCCGACCATGCGAATCGCTGTAGCCGGCGCGACCGGCAATATCGGTGCCCGCACTGTCTCGTTCCTTGAGCGAGACAGGCACGCCGCAGTACGCATCAGCCGCTCTCTCGGCGTTGATCTGATTACGGGCGAGGGCTTGGACGCGGCGCTCGAAGTGGTTGACGCGGTGGTCGATGCCATCAGCTCGCCGCCGATAAGCCCTGACGAGACTCGCCAATATTTCGGCACAACCACGAGAAACCTTCTTGCCGCCGAGAGCGCGCTGGCGTGCGTCACCACGTATTGCTGTCGATCGTCGGAATCCACCGGATGAGTGGTGGGACTGCCCACTACACGGGCAAGCGCGAGCAAGAGCGCCTGATCGAGCAGGGCCGGGTGCCATGGACGATTGTGCCCGCCAAGCAATTTCACGACTTTGCGGCGTTGGCTGCTAGCTGGACCGAGCGCGACGGTGTCGCCACCATCGCCCCGCTACTAGTTCAGCCGATCGCACCCGACGACATCGCCCAGGTGTTGGCCGAGGTCGCCACCGGCGAGCCGCAGGGTCGCTACGTCGACGTCGCCGGTCCCGACACACAGGACCTCGTCGACATGGCCCGCCGCACCAACGCCGTTCTCGGCCACATGGCGAAGCTGGTTCCCACGTGGTCGGGCCCGCTTGATCTGTCGATGGCCGGCAATGTCTTGCTGCCCGGCGAGAACGCCCGCATCGCCACGACGACGTTCGACCAGCGGCTGGCGGCTGGCGCGAGATAGGAGACAGCGATGTCGCAGGACCCCTATGGGAAGGCGCGGAACGTGCTGACCGAGCTTCAGAGCGTCACCCCGCCCTTTCTGGCTGCGAACGGGCAAGTGATGACCGTGCGGATCGACTATCCCCCCGGCGATCCCGACATCCCGCCACACCGCCACCCCGGCGGGCCCTGTTTCGGCTACGTCCTGGAGGGCGAAATGGTCTTCGAGGTGCAGGGCGAACCGCCGCGAGTGGTCAAGGCCGGCGAGGCATTCTGGGAACCCGGCGGCGACATCATCCACTATCAGGACGCCAACAACCGCACCGACATCCCGCTGCGCTTTGTCGTGACCATGATCATGGCTCCCGACCAGCAGATGCTCGTCTTTTTAGACGACCAAGAGCTCGAGCAGAGCGGTTGGGTAAGGCGGTCACCCGGCTCATCGCCTTGAAAATCCTTACAGCAGGGGCGGCCGTGTAGCAGGCGTCCAGGTGAGGCAACGGCGTCTGTGACTCGGAGAGTCGGACGACGCTTAGCTACTAAGACCTGAAAAGTCGGGGTGTGGCAGTGGCTGATCTGTCCGTCGTTTTGACGAGATGATGGCCTCGAACCCTTGCGCATCAGCTGGATGTCAGACACAGCTCCACTCCCGCCGCGGTGACGCGTCGATCCACGTCCGCACCTCTACGGTCGGCTTTGCCCTCATACCGCGCACCTGTCCATTCCATCGGCCTAAATCTCTTCTTAATACCCAAACCGCAAACTGCCGCATTCAGTTGGTGAGCTCACCGCGTTCGCGTAGCACATTGGCCAACTGCATTCGCGACTAGACCACAAGTGTCGGATATGCGAACCACGATGAGTGCCAACGGGTTCACGGATATGCCAAGCACCTTGGCAACCGACTTGTCGGTATCGCCATCGGCAATCAAATACGCCAACGTCGTTCGGCATCGGTCAGTGACCGAGATTGCGACCCATGGTGATTGCTGCCCCCTCGGCCCGTCGGAGACCCGCTCGCCTGATAACGCGCTGACGCTGGCGTAGCGACCTTGTTCGCCGGGGCAAGTACTTCATGAGTGCCTCCGGCGATGCATGATCAGGCCACGCCCTACCACAGGCTCGGTGTCGCGAACATCGATGTCCTGACCGCATTCTGAGCACACCACCCGAACGCCGACGCGATGACCGCACGGCTTGTGTAGCAGATCCACGGGTGGGGCGGGAAGGCCGGTCCACCGGTTGCCCCAGTTCATCAGCGCGACATAGACGGGAAACAGCGCTCGACCTTTGGCGGTGAGCCGGTACTCGTTGAGATCTCGAGCGGTGTGCTCGGCATAAGGTCGGCGCTCCAGAATGCCGTTGTCAACGAGCCAGTTAAGGCGGTCGGTCAGTACATTGCGGGCCAGACCGATGCTGCGCTGGAAGTCCTCGAATCGTCGGGCCCCGTTGAATGCCTGGCGCAGGATCACCCACACCCAGCGTTCGCCGACGATGGCCGCGGAGCGGGCGATCGCGCAGTTTTCATCAAGCAGATCGGCGTGCTTCACGCCCAAGAGGATAGACTCTATATAGTTGCTTTTCAAAACTTTATGAGACAGTAAGTCCCCCGTCGACGACGAGAGTCGTACCAGTGATGTAGGCCGCGGCGGGGCTGGCTAGGAACACGAGTGCCGCCGCCAACTCGCCCGGCTCCCCGGGGCGCCCAACAGGCACGCGTGGCAATTGGCTGTCGATATAGCCGTCAGGGAACTGATCAGTCATCTCCGACGGGAAGAAGCCCGGCGCGAGCGCGTTGACGCGGATGCCTTTGCGGCCGGTCCACTGCACTGCCAAATCCCGGGTGAGGCCTGCCACACCAGCCTTGCTGGCCGAGTAGGCAGCCTGCGGCAGGCCGCCGCTTGAAAAGGCGATGACGCTGGCGACGTTGACGATCGCACTGCCGGGCCGCATCACCCGACCGCACGCCTGGGCCATCCAGTACGAGCCGTTGAGGTTGATATCAATCACCTCTCGGAACTGCTCGGGTGTCTCGCGTGTCGCGGGCACGGCCGTGCCCTTGCCTGCATTGTTGACCAGGACGTCGACGTGCCCGAACTCCGTCAACGCCGCCTCGACGACCGCTTGCGCGTCTGCGGGCCGCGCCACGTCCGCTGTCACCGTGAGCGCGCGCCGGCCAAGTTCCTCGACTAGTGCGCGGGTCCGTTCGAGGCGATCGGCACGGCGCGCGGCAAGCACCAGGTCGGCGCCCGCTTCGGCAAGTGCGGTGGCGAAAGCGATACCGAGCCCAGAGGAGGCCCCGGTGACGATTGCTATTTTCCCATCGAGGCGAAAGCGGTCCAGTACCGTGGTTGTCGACATCTGATTGTCCTCTCGGCTAGCGGCCATTGAGCGCGTTCCAGCTTTAGTTGCAAATTACTACTAGTTGAGTATTGTGTGAAGCCATCCTCGACAGCCTGCAGCAGGAGGCCACCGATGACTCACCCGGGCAGTCCTCGCGAAGCTCAGGAGCTAGCGGTCAAGGTCGAGCGCGACGGCCCACTTCTGTTGATGGGCCTGAATCGTCCCGCCAAGCGCAACGCCTTCAACGTCGCGATGATCGAGCAGCTCGCGAAGGCCTATCACACTCTCGAGGCCGATGACGACCTGCGCTGCGGCGTGCTGTTCGCCTACGGTGATCACTTCACGGGCGGGCTGGACCTCGCCGAGGTGGGCCCGCTCATCCGTGACGGACAACTCGACTTGACGAGGCCAGGGCTCCGCGACCCGTGGCGCAAGGACGGCCCGTGGACGACCCCGGTGGTCGCTGCCGTGCAGGGCTGGGTAATGACACTTGCGATCGAGCTGCTTCTGGCCGCTGACATTCGCATCGCAGCGTCGGATGCACGGTTCGCGCAACTGGAAGTGAGACGCGGGATCTATCCGTTCGGCGGCGCCACCGTTCGGCTTCCGCGCGAGGCGGGCTGGGGCAACGCAATGCGCTGGCTTTTGACCGGTGAGGAGTTCGACGCCGCCGAGGCATACCGGATCGGGTTGGTGCAAGAAGTCGTCGAGCCGGGCCGGCAATTCGACCGGGCGATCGAACTGGCCACCACGATCGCGACGAAAGCCGCACCGCTCGGCGTGAAGACCACCCTGGCTTCCGCGCACCGTGCACGGCTTGACGGCGAGGCTGCTGCGTTCGCCCGCCTGGATGCCGACGTGGCCGATCTCATCAACACGGAGGACGGCGGCGAGGGGGTGCGCTCGTTCATCGAGCGCCGTGAGGCAAGGTTCGTGGGGCGATGATGACCAGTCGGCAGTGGCGTCTGGCCGGCCGCCCGGTCGGCAATCAGAAGCGGTGACTTCGAACTCGTCGAGGTGCCGGTTCCGGAGGCAGGCGACGGCCAGTTCGTCGTTGAGGTGACACACATCTCGATCGACCCCGCGATGCGCGGCTGGATGAACGAAGGCCGTTCTTATATTCCGCCCGTACAGGTCGGGGAAGTAATGCGAGCTCTTACGCTCGGGCGCGTAATTGACTCACGCAATACAGAATTCGCCGAAGGCGACTTCGTCCATGGCACATTCGGTGTCACCGAGCATGCGCAGTCCGACGGCGCAGGCGTGCACAAGATCACCCCCGCCCACGGGTTGTCACCGGCCACATATCTCGGTGTGCTGGGCATGACCGGCATGACCGCTTACTTCGGACTATTGGACGTCGCTCGCCTCCACCAAGGCGAGACGGTGCTCGTTTCGGGTGCTGCCGGCGCGGTGGGCACAACTGTCGGGCAAATCGCAAAGATCAAGGGCGCACGCGTCATTGGAGTAGCCGGCGGCGCGGAAAAGTGTTCGATGCTCGTCGACCAGCTCGGGTTCGATGGCGCGATCGATTACAAGCACGGCGACCTCGGGCAGCAGTTGCGCGAGCACACTCCCGATCGCATCGACGTGTTCTTCGACAACATCGGTGGCGAGATCCTCAACCTGGGGCTGTCTCGCCTCGCGCGTGGGGCGCGCGTGGTCATCTGCGGCGCTGTCTCGCAATACAACAACTCCGGCGCCGCAACCGGGCCCAGCAACTACATCGGGCTGCTAATCGCCCGCGCGTCGATGACCGGGTTCGTGGTCTTCGACTACGCCGAGCGATATCCGGAGGCAGTCGCGCAGATGTCACGCTGGCTGGCCGACGGACGGCTGCACAGCGTCGAGGACACCGTGCGCGCAGACATCGAAGCTTTTCCGGACATGCTCGCTCGGCTGTTCACCGGCAGGAATACCGGCAAGCTCGTGCTGGAACTCAAGCGGTAGCGTGCGAAGGCGGCCGAGCGGTGCAGGGTAGCGTGCCTCAGGTCCTGGTGCTGGGTGGCGGCGCCATCCTCGGTGAGGCCTGGATGTCTGGTTTCCTCGCTGGCGCCCAGCATGCCACCGGCGTCGACTTCCGCGATGCGAACATGTTCGTCGGCACGTCGGCTGGCGCGTTCGTCGCCGCCTACCTCGCCTCAGGCATCCAGCCACCTACACCGCACGAATCCCCCGAGATCGCAGGCCAATTCACGATCGCGCCCAACACACTGCGGGCCGCCACCGAGCGTGCCGGTCAGGATTGGCTGACCGTGATCTATCCCGTCGTCAGGCGCGCAGTGACCGCCGGGGCGGGCGCGGGTGCGCTCGCCCGGGCGGCACTGCTGGCCCGCACGCCCACCGGCACGCGCTCGCTGGCCGACCTGCACGCCGACGTTGCAGCGTGGGGGTCGAAATTCGATGATCGCCTGCGCGTCGTCGCGGTGGACCGCGCCAGCGGACGGCGAGTGGTGTTCGGCGCGCCCGGCGCGCCTGCTGCAACATTGCCCGACGCGGTCGCCGCATCCTGCGCCATCCCGGGGGTGTTCGTCCCTGTCCGCATCGCCGATCGCGACTACGTCGACGGCGGCGTGTGGAGCGCCACCAATATTGACGTGGCCCCCGTTGGCCGCGGTGATCATGTGTTGTGTCTCGCGTCGACCCATGCGTTGGAAACCAGCCCGTCTTTTGCGATCCGTGCGATCGCGGCGGTCTGGCGGCTGACCGCGACGGTCGAGGCGGCAGGCGCCCGCAGGCGCGGTGCTTCCGTCTTCGTTGTGAGCCCGGACGCGCGTGCCGCTGCCGCCATGGGCCAGAACTTCATGGATCCGCGGCCGCGGGAGCATGTCCTTGCGGAGGGGTTCAGGCAGGGCAGCACAACTCGTTTCGATACGGGGTGACGCTTTCACTTCGGGCAGCAACGCGATCAGTTTCGCGATGAAACCGATGTACTCACTGCGGTTTTGGTTACCCTGCCGATATCCTCTGCCCTTGTGCCGCCAATACAGACCTGGCTGCCTCGACCAGCTCTCCGCTCCCGTCGGACGGCTGCATGGCGTGCCGCCACTGCCCGACAGTCAACCAGCATGTATACGAGCCGTGCGGTTGCACCTCGGTGGGGGCTCTGATAGCGATCGATGACAAAGGCGGATCTCACCTTCGGCCCGTCCTGCGACTGAATATCGCTGGCGCGTACCAAAATCGGACCCGTCGGGTCATCACTTTGCCCCGTCGGTTGACTCATTAACTGTGATCAGGGGCGGGTGCCGCGAGATTGTTTTGGCAAGTTGATCTGCGACGTGGTGGGCCCACGCGGCAATCGCCAATGAGGGCGGTGCGCCGACTGCGGCGGGCAATGCTGCGGCGTCGGCGATGAAGAGGCCGGGATTTCCGTACACTTCGCCGCGGTGATTCACAACGCCGTGGTCGGGGTCCGGGCCCAGACACGCCCCGCCCCACGCATGAACTGTCACCGGTTTTGTCCGGGCGGCCGACACGCGCAGCCCCAGATCCGCCTTGAGCGCGTCAAAACCGTCGGCTATCTGATCGAAGATCGGCTCCTTTGCCCAGTCGTAGTTGATCTCTACGCGCCCCCCGACACAATGCACCGAAGCGTTACCTGAGTCAGCGCCCATGGCGAAGACGAGAATCATGCGTTCCAGCCGGCGCTTTGCCCATCTCGGCATCGGTAGAGTGTCTAGCCCGCAGCCCGCAGCCAACCCGAAGAAAGGCGAGTCCGCCCCATCCACCCTAAATTGGCCAAGGACCGGGGGTGCGGGCAGCGTTGGCGGACCCGCGGAGTTCTTGAAACAGACGCCAATCGCGTCCCCGTTGCCCCCGAACGTGCTGCCCAACGATGGCATGACAGCCAAATCGTTTCGCCGTTGGCCCTCGAACAGCAACCGCAGCGTATTAATCGTCCCGGCGGCCAGGACCACGCGCTTAGCCCGTGCCGTGCTGTTTCTTTTTTCGCGAAGGTCACGGTAGTGGACTACGTAGCCACCTCCGCCGGAATCGGGTTCGCGCACGACTCGCCTGGCCTCACACAAGGCCCGTATGGTGACGCCGTTGTTCAGGGCTGGGGCAAGATAGGCGAAGTCGACCGATGATTTCGCCCCGTCTCTGGAGCCCAGGAAGCCGTCTCCATCGAACGCGCAGATCCGACGCGGCAGCCCGTCGCCTTTCTCGTACACTCGGCCCGCGTCATTGTCGAATTGCGGGTAGAGGTAAGCAGATTCGGGCTGCGGATCAGCAGGCTGACATCTCTGACCGGCCAATCCTGGCAACTCCGCCCATACGCTTTGCGGGACCGGATGCTGCCGTGTCAGGCGAGTTGTGCACAAATCCGACCGGATCTTCCCGTAATACCGGGAAATGTGTTCGGTGCGCAGATCGGGGTGACGATTCTCCCAGTACAAGGGATCGCAAGGCTCAACGAGCAGGCCCAACCAGCCGTGGCTGCCGCCGCCAACGCCGGACGCGCACACAACGTCAATTCCGGGATAGCTGAACAGTTCGTACATACCCCGCTTGTTGAGCAATACGCCTCGGCCGCGAGTCCCGACGAGGCACCGCAAAACCCGGAAACCGCAAGCTGGCAGTTGTTTTGGGTAACCACGCTCGACGGTTGCGGGTATGCTGCTCAGCCCGATGTTGATACTGCGAAGGAAATGAGTGGCGAACCGGGTGCCATATGGAAAAGGAGCGCGTTCTCGGATTCCGAGGGCGCGCACGGGTAAAGAGTCGCGCCACGGCCCCCGCTCGAGCACGAGCACGTTCAAGCCGGAAGCGGACAGGCGGTTGGCCGAAATGCTGCCACCGAAACCGCTACCAATGATCGCCAGATCATAGGACGCTTCCAACCGCGCGTCGGGCGACCGTTTGTCTGTCGTCACCGCAGATCGCCTCCTTCGATTTCGATGTGCGCCCCGGAGGCTTCCGGCTCTACCTTGCCTAACAAGTATTCGTTGCCGCCGTTGGAACGGTGTCCGATTGACATGTTCATTTCGCCAAGCCCTCCGCGCACATCACTTGGTCTGCGCGGATGGGCCAGCGCCGCCCGCATAACGAGGCGCCCGCGGTGACAGTCGCGATCTTGACTTCCGCGATGAGCTGCTGGTCCTGCGGTGGTGGCGGCCGAGTTCGACGCCGCGGCTGCGCAAGATGGCCGTCACTTCGTCATGCCAGGCTGGGCTGTCGGATCGCGGGAAACAAAGCCATTGCAATCCGGTCAGCGCGTCGAGCCGGACACCGTGGGCGCCGATAAGCCCGGCGGCGAGTTCGGAAGCCAATAACACGCCGAAGTTTTCGCGCACCACCACCATCGCGTCCAACTCTTCTGGTGCGGGCCGCTCTCGCAACAGGCCGACGTCAATCTCGCCGCCAAGCAGCGCGGAAACCTGTGCGGCAGTTGACAAGTGCCGCGGCATCACCCGGATGTCAGGACAGTTCGCCGTGAACTTCGCGAGCGCGCTTTGCAACAGGTCCGACGGTAGCTCCATCGGAACGCCGAGCCGCAACACTCCGCCGCCTTCGGTGCTGAACTCGGCCATCCGGCGCATGGCCTGATCATGCCTGGCGAGGATCGCGCGTGCCTCGGCGAGCAGGCCAGCGCCGGCTTCGGTCGGCCGTACCCCCGGTGCTGCTGCGCTCCAGGAGCTTGACGCCGAGCTGACGTTCGAGTGCGCCGACGGTCTGCGACAGGGCGGGCTGGCTGATGTGGAGTCGGCGCGAAGCGGCCAACATTCCGCTTTCCTCGGTCACCGCGACGAAGGCGGTCAGCTCCCGCAACTCCATCGGTCAGCTTATGGCGGGATAGACGGCCGGGATGCGAAAGAGTACTCATTTCCGGCGCACAGGGGCGTTCAATAGAAGCGGCTAGTCGGCTACCAAAACCGGAGGGTGTCATCCATGGGCAACGACCAAAACGTCTTCTACGACGTCATCGTCATCGGTGCCGGACCAGTCGGCCAGAATGTTGCAGATCGGGCCCGCGCCGCGGGCCTGCTCGTCGCGGTGGTGGAACGCGAACTGGTCGGCGGCGAATGCTCATACTGGGCATGCGTTCCGAGCAAGGCACTATTGCGCCCCGTGATCGCGGTGGCCGATACGCGTCGCGTCGACGGCGCCAGGGACGCGGTCATCGGATCCCTTCACACCGGAAGGGTTTTCGGCCGTCGCGACCGTTACGTCTCCAACTGGGATGACAGCGGCCAGGCCGACGCCTATGTGAAGGGAATCGGCGCCGATCTGGTGCGCGGCCACGGTCGGCTGGACGGGCCGCGCCGCGTCGCGGTCACTACGCCCGACGGCGACGTCGTGACGCTGACCGCCCGGCACGCCGTCGCGATCTGCATCGGCAGCGGCGCGGCGCTGCCAGACATACCGGGAATCGCTGAGGCCAACCCGTGGACGAACCGCCGGGGCACCGACAGCAGTGACATACCCGGCCGGCTCGCGGTCGTCGGCGGCGGCGGCGTCGCGGTCGAGATGGCGACCGCGTGGCAAGGTCTCGGTTCGTCGGTCACGCTGCTGGCGCGCCGCTCAGGCCTGCTGCCACGGATGGAGCCTTTCGCGGGTGAACTCGTGGGCAGCGGCCTCGCCGAGGCAGGTGTCGACGTGCGCGTCGGCGTGAGTGTTACCAAGTTGCGCCGCCCCGGTGGCACCGGGCCGGTGACTTTGCAGCTCGACGACGGCAGCGAGGTCGAGGTCAACGAGGTGTTGTTCGCGACCGGCCGCAAGCCGCTAACCGACGACATCGGGCTGGAGACGGTTGGCCTGACACCGGGAACCTGGCTCGACGTCGACGATACCTGCAGGGTCACCGCTGTCGAGGACGGCTGGTTGTATGCCGTCGGTGACGCCAACCACCGGGCGCTGCTCACCCATGAGGGCAAATACCAGGCGCGCATCGCGGGCGCCGTCATCGGCGCCCGGGCCGCCGGAAAGCCGTTGAATACCAAGCCCTGGGGCGCGCATGCGACCACCGCAGACCACTATGCGGTGCCGCAGGTGTTTTTCACCGACCCGGAAGCCGCGGCAGTTGGTTTTACCGCCAAACAGGCCGAGGGCGCCGGGCATCGCATACAGGTTGTGGACATCGAGATCGGCTCAGTCGTGATGGGCGCCAAGCTCTACGCCGACGGTTACACCGGCCGCGCCCGAATGATCGTCGACCTCGACCGTGGCTGCCTGCTCGGAGTCACGTTCGTCGGCCCGGGCGTGTCCGAACTCCTGCATTCCGCCACCATCGCTGTCGCCGCCGAGGTTCCGGTCGAGCGGCTTTGGCACGCGGTTCCGTGCTTCCCGACGATCACCGAGGTGTGGCTTCGCCTGCTGGAGGCATATCGCCACACCCGGGATCTAGCAGCGCGAATAAATATCAATGACGGATAACCTGAATTACCTTGGCGCGCATGGCCGTTGCCCAGGATCTTTACACATCGGCAGGTTTAGCGCGCCCTGGGCCTAGGTTAGGGATTAGGCTTCCGGCCGTAAAGGCGTCGCGCCGAACCTTGCGTCGGCGCCCCGCTTACCCGGGCTGTAGGCACTCTGAGCAATTGGGATCCGCTTGGAATCAGATCTCGAAAAACCATGCCCCGCAGGCCCAACGCGCCCAACGAAAACACCCCGGTTGATCTTATTCGTGTGCACCCTCAGTGTGACGAGGAACTGATGGTTGCGCGGCACCGCGCTGAAACTCAGACTTTGCACGGCGGGGGTGGAGGGGTTCCGGCGGCCTACCGTTTGCACAGCTGACCACAAAACCGAATCGACCTAGGAACGAGGCGACAACTGCCATGACCACACCGAACGAGACCACCCACAAGTTCGACAACCAGGCGACACACCTGGACTACTATCCACACTGGCTGGACCGCCTGGCCGACGATGTCATCCTCCAGGGCGCCGTGTTCAACGGCGAACTGCGTGGTGCGGAACAGGTCGGCAAGATGCTGAGCTTCGCGCGGAGCCTCTACGCGTTCCAGGATTTCCGCTTCTACGGGATGCGCGGCGATCTCTGGCTGGAGGACTACCGCTCACGCATCCGTGGCACCGAGGCCTACCATCCGACCGGAGTCGAGATCTACAACTTCGTCGTCGTGTACTTCAACGACGTAGGCGAGACCAGTCAACTCGTCATGAACCACCGGCCGCAGTCAGCCGCCCTGCTGTTCTCGTCGTTGCTGGCCAAGCACTTCGGTGATGCTTTCGACGCGAGCCTTTTCTACGATGGCGATGTCAGCGCTCGTTTGATCGATCGCGACTTGTCCCGCGGTCTGTGGCCGCCGTCGTCGCGCTGACCCGCGGCGGTATCGGAGTCGCACGCGGGCCCCGCGCCGCGAGGCGCTGAGACCCCTCAAGGGGTTGCGCCGGGGCGTGCCGGTCCATCTTTACTGCGTCGGCGCGTTGGCGCGCTGACGGTCATCCTGGGCGGTTCATTTGACCGGCGCAGCGTGTCCGCGGGCGCGCGGTGAGATGAAAGCCGCAGCTGCGCAACTGGATTCACTACCTCTCGGGCGCAGGCCGCCCGCTCCAACTTTGCCGGGCCGGATTACGCGGCGCGGTGTCGCTGCGCGCTCACCGACGAGGGCTCCCCCTGGTGTCGAACCGGGAGCGGGTGGCCGCGACGTAGTCCTCTATGGTGATGGGCTTGACTCCGCCGATCACCTCGACGAGGTTGTTAACCCCCGCGAAGACGCCGTCGCGGTAGTCCGGTGCCACATTGCTAATGTGCTGCACAAAATGCGCCGAGGCGCCGGCGGCGGTCAGACCGGCCGCGAACGTGGAATGTCGATGGGCTCATAGTGCGCCGGGATACGGAGGGTCGCTTGGACTTTCGAGGCGATTTTATGCCAGTTGAGTTCTTCGGCGCCGAACAGCGAGTAGATCTGGCGGTCATGCGGGTCGGGGTTTTGCAGGATGGCGGCGATGACATGGGCTTGATCGGCGGCGTCGATCCGGGCGTGGCGGGCGTCGGCGAAGGGCAGTCGATAGAGCCCTTCGTCGTTGTCGCGGATTCAGAACATGTTCATTAACAACGTGAAGAAGGGGCTAACGGCTGGGACGTAGCGTTAGTAGACGTTAGTGCCGATTGGGGCGTGGAGGGGCCATGCCCGCATCAGACGAACTGGACCGATTGCCGCAGGAGCGCTTCGGCCTTGGTCGGGCCGATCTGATCACCGCACTTAAGACCTTGCCGGCGATCCGCCCGCGGACCGTGGCGTTGTCCGAAGACCAGGCGCGCTTGCTTGACGAATCGGGCTTCACCGAGGACCCCAGGCCTACCACCAAGTCGCCGCCGACACCGTTGCGCACACCGCTGTGCTGATCACGACGGCGTATTCGGCCGCCGAGGTGGCCGAGGCGCTTGGCGTCAATGCATCGCGGGTCCGTCAGCGCCGCATCGCCCGCACCCTGTGGGCGATCGAGGATAACGGCGCCTGGGTTTTTCCTGCGTTGCAGTTCGACGGGGACACCGCCACCGACAGACCGCGCAAGCAATTTCGTGGGTTGGACAAGGTGTTCGCGGCGCTGCCCGCCGATCTGCACCCGGTGGCGGTGGCCGGACTCCGCGCAATCCGCAAGCTGATCTGCAGATCAACGGGCGTGCCGAGACGCCGCTGCGGTGGCTGAGCAGCGGCGGGGATGTCGAGGCTGTGCTTCGCGTTGTTGAGGCAGCCGACTGGGCCGGCAGGTGAGATCTGCCGCTCCCCTACCCGATCCGCCGACACCATCTCGCATTCGCGAACTCGGAATCCGCGACGAGGAGCTGCGCACCGTCACACCGGCCCAAGTATAGTGGCGCGTGCATCGGACCGAGGGCGCTTTCGTGCTGGGGTGGAATGAGTTTCGCCGCTTCGGGCCGGTATCGCGATTTGCCCCCCACCCCGCGCCGGTCGGTGATCACCCCGAAACAGCGATTTGGTACGGGCATCCACGCCCGACGCAGCGCTGGGCGAGGCGTTCCAGGCAGACCGCACCATCGACCGGGTGCGTGGGCATTCATTCCTGACCGGCTTGCGTTTCAGGCGAGAGCTTCGACTCCTTGATTTAGCCGCCGACAGCATCGGTGCGTGGGTGACCAGAGCAGGAGGAACATACGCGACATCCACTGCCCCGCACTCGAAGACCCAACGCTGCGCACGCACCATCGTTGAGGCAGTTCCCCACCTTGACGGTGTGCGCTACAACAGCCGCTTCGCCGGCCACGTTTGCGCGGCGCTCTTCGCGCCGGCTCAGACCGCGATGCCATCCCGACCCGTTCTATCGCTACCCCTTACCCACCCCGAACTCGCCAGCCGCTTAGCCGGCACCGCCCGGCGGCTCGGCTACCTGGTGATCTAAAGCTTCCTGACGCCGTCGCCCTCCACCGGCGGCCGTCGGCACCAGACAGCTCCGCTGCACAAGCTGGTAATCGTTACGTCAACTAGAACAAGAAGCCAATTGTGCTTGGCTTCATACTCATTCGGTGTCCGATAACGCCAATCTTTACAGTTGGCGGGTTTCCCAGGTTATCGACGACACTCCCCCAATCTACGCCCAGCACAGCCCCTTTGGTCGTTTGTAGCGCTTAGCCCCATACGTAGGAAGGCTCTCTGGCGGAACGGTGCTCGCGGACGCGAGTGTCCATCTCGTCGTGAATCGGTCGGCCAGCCTGCAAGGTTTTCTCGTATCGTCGGGCCTCAGCCGACCGACGCGGAGCGGCGGCGTCGGCAGGCACTGGCGCTGGCGCTGACAACGGCGCGGCCATCGCAGGCGCGAAGGCACTCACCCAACGCGTTACTCTCCACGGCCACATCATGAGCGCTAAGACTGTTCCTCCCAACACCAGGGTTATTGCGGTGTCCCCTCCTTGGACGCGATGCGCACATCGTCGATGTTGTGCCGGTTGCAGACACAAGTTAGGAGCGGGTGGTGCAGCACCAGAACGTCGAGTTCGCCGTGGAAGGCAATGTCACGCTGCGGGCCTGGTTGTTCGTACCCAACGGTTCGGGTCCACATCCGGCCATCACGATGGCGCACGGATTTGCCGGCGTGAAGGAACACGGGCTGGAGCGATTCGCCCGGGCGTTCGCCGACGCTGGATTTGTCGTGCTGGTGCACGACCACCGCGGCTTCGGCGCCAGCGACGGCTCGCCACGCTACGACATCGACCCATGGGTGCAGATCGCCGACTGGCGACGGGCGATCTCCTTGCTGGAGAGTCAACCCTTCGTCGACCCGGCCCGGATCGGGCTGTGGGGCAGCAGCTACTCCGGGGGCCACGCGATCGTCCTGGGAGCTACGGACCGGCGCCTGCGCGCGGTGGTCGCTCAAGTGCCGACGATCAGCGGCTATCAGCAGAGCCTGCGACGGGTGGCACCCGACCAGATGCCCGCGTTGGAGGCGGCGCTCGCCGATGACGAACGCGGGCAGTTCCGCGGCGCCCCGCCGGCGACCCAGGCCGTCGTCAGCGCCGACCCGGCGGTGCGGGCGGCCTACCGCGCGCCCGACGCCGTCGCGTTCTACAACCAGCCGGTTCCCGAGGGTGTGTGGGACAACGTCGTCACGCTGCGCTCCACCCGCGCGGCGCGCATGTACGAGCCGGGCACCTGGATCTCGCGGGTCTCCCCCACACCCCTGCTGATGATCGTGGGCCTGCACGACACCATCACCGTGACCGACCTCGCGCTGGGCGCCTACGAAGCGGCGCTGCAGCCCAAGAAGTTGGTCACCATCGACGGCGGCCACTTCGACCCGTACGTGGCGCGCTTCGACGAAGCCAGCGCAGCTGCGATCGCATGGTTCACCGAACACCTGGCCGTGCCCGAAAACCAGTGAATTCGAAAGGAATACGCGATGTCCCAGCTGCATTACGACCTTCTGGTCCACGACGGGCTGCGACGTCACCGCGAGCAGCGCCTACCCGACGGCAGCCCGATCATCTCCTCGCCGGTTTCCTCCACGCTGATCTACGGCGAGCACGACGCCGTCCTGGTTGACCCGCCCTTCACCCGCGAGCAGGTGCGCCGTGTCGGCGACTGGATCGAGCGCTCCGGCAAGCACCTGAAGGCGGTCTACGCCACTCACGGGCACGGTGACCACTGGTTTGGCACCGACCTTCTGCTGCAACGGTTTCCCGGTGCGCGCCCTTATGCGACCGACGGCACGATCGCGATGATGCACAACCAAGCCACCGAGGGCCGCGCTCAGATATGGGATGTCGACTTCCCCGGCCTCATCCCGCCCAGCCCCGTCGTCTACCGACCCATTGCTGCTGACGGGATCGAGCTGGAAGGCAATCGGCTGCTGGCCGTGGAGGTCGGCCACACCGACACCGACGACACTACGGTGCTGCATGTGCCATCCATCGGCCTGGTCGTTGCCGGCGACGTCGCCTACAACGGGGTGCATCAGTACCTGCTGGAAAGCGCGCACGGCGGTATCGAAGCGTGGCTGGCAGCACTCGACAAGGTCGCCGCGCTGCAGCCCCGCGCCGTGGTGGCAGGCCATAAGAAGAAAGACCTGCCGGACGACCCCGCCATCATCGACCAGACACGCGACTACCTGCTGGACGCGCGCCAGCTTCTTGCCGAAAAACTCAGCCCGCGTGAGTATTTCGACCAAATGGTCGCCCTGTACCCGGACCGCCTCAATGTCGGCCCGCTCTGGTACACCGCCGTGGCCTTGCTGTCGGAACCACCGAGCGACTCGTCGGTCCGCGACGAGGTGGCACGCTGGTTCTTCAACGACTATCTGGCCACCTGGATCGGCGTCGGCGCCGGAACGATCCAGCGCGGGCACGAGTTCATCCTCGACTACTGGTCCGCGCCCCTGCATTGGAGCGACGAGAAAGTGAATCGGTGGTTTCTGGATGCGCCGGCCGTGGTGGGCGTCCTGCAGCAGTTGCACACCCGGCTGCGCAACGCGTTCGCGCACACCGCGGTGCCCGACCGGCGAGTGCGGATCTACCACGACGACGGCGCGGCGATCGAGGTGATCTGGTCGCGTCAGCGCGCCGACGGATCCGAGATCGAACGAGTGGCAGCGCATTTCGAGGTGGCACGCGGGCCGCACGGATGGCGAATCCTCAGCATCCAGGCCGTACCGACCACCAGCGACTCACTCAACACCATATGGCCGCAGACACATTGACCAACGACAACCCCGAGCAAAGGAGACACCGATGATTATCGACGCCGCCGACCTTAACCCCACCTCAAGCTACAAACTTCTCATCGGCAGCGTACTGCCCCGTGCGATCGCCTGGGTCAGCACGCGCTCCACCACCGGAGTCGGAAACATTGCCCCGATATCCTTTTTCACCGTCGTCGGCAGATTCCCACCGGTGCTATCGATCACCCTGCAGCCGCGCTCGGACGGTGAGACCCTCAAGGACACGTTCGTCAACGTCCGCGACACGAACGAATTCGTGGTGAACATCGCCACGATCGGGCAGGCCGACGCGGTACATCGCTCGGCCTACGAATTCGGTGCCGACGTCGACGAATTCGAGGCACTGGGGCTGGAGAAGGCTCCTTCCGAAGTCATCTCGGCACCACGCATCGCCGGTGCGCCCATCTCCTTCGAGTGCGTCGTCGACCGCATCATCCCGATGCCGCCGCTGCCCGACCACGTGGTTTGGGGTCGGGTGAAGCGCATCCACGTGCGTGACGACCTGTATCTGTCCCGCGGGCGAATCGACGTCGGCGCGCTCGGTGTGTTCGGTCGGCTCGCCGCCGAATACACCCTCGTCGACAACATCTTCACCACGCCGCTGCCCGGCGAGCTTGTCGACGAACTCGGCTCCCAGCGCGCCGGACGGCTCGACGGGCGCGCCACCGACTACTCGCCCCTCGACACCGCCGAGTGGTCAGCGTCGGGCTCAACGATGGAGGTAGCGACATGACCACGTCATTGCATGGGCTCACCGTCACCCCGGCGAACACTGCGGGTGCACCCACACTCGTGTTGATCCACGGCTTCCTCGACGACACGTCCGTGTGGGACGGCCTGGTCGACTCCTTTGGCGGCGAGGTCGGCGCCGTGCGCTATGACCTGCCCGGGTTCGGCAACCGCAGCGGATCGGTCTCGGAAGCGCGTGGCACGACACTGGAGTCCCTCGCCGACGAGGCCGGCGACATCGTCAGGGGAATCGACGCACCGGTGATCGCGGTCGGCCAGAGCATGGGCACGCAGGTCGCGAGCTCGTCGCCGCGCAGCACCCAGACCACGTGCGGGCACTGGTGCTGCTCACCCCCGTCCCGCTGGGGGGTACCCAGCTGCCCGACCACGCGGTCGCGCCGTTTGGCGCCCTCGGCGGTGACCGCGTCGCACAGCGCCGCATGCGCGCCAAACTATCGCCCCACCTCAGGGAAGAACAACTTGACCGGCTCACCGACGCCGGCGTCCCTGTCGCAGCCGACGTTATCGCCCACTACGTCGATGTGTGGAACACCGGGGTGCGCAACGCCCCGCAACGAGCGCATTCGGCGGCCCAGTGCTCATCATCGGCGGCCGTGCCGACGGTTTCGTTACCCCGCAACTCGTCGACGCCATCAGCACGCGCTTCGTCGAACCCGAAGTGAAAGTCATCGACAAAGGCGGTCATTGGGTACACGTCGAGTGCCCGGGATCGGTCGCGACGATGATCCTCGACTTCACCGATGCGATCGCGGGGGTGACACCGTGAGCCGGCCGCTCGGACACAAGGTCTTTGTCACAACGCAGATCCCGCAATCGGGGCGCGGCCCGCTCCCTGATGGCAGTACACGGATGTGGTCACCGATAACCTCCACACTGGTCATGGGACGACGTGAAGCCGTATTGATCGATCCTCCGCTCACAACAACGCAGGCGGCCCAAGTCGGTGATTGGATCGTGGCGTCGGGACGCCAACTGCGGCAGGTATACATCACCCACGGTCACGGGGACCATTGGTTTGGCGCAATTGCATTGCTGCAGAGGTTTTCTCGCGTCACCGTGCGAGCAACCCAAGGAACTGCCGAACTGATGCGGGCGCAGAACGATCCACAGTTCCGAGCCGAATTCTGGGATCGGGTGTTCCCCGGACAGCTACCCGCCGGCGAGCTGGACGTGACCGTCGTCGACGAGCACGGTTTCGAGCTCGACGGTGTCGCGCTCCTTCCGGTCGAGGTCGGTCACACCGACACCGACGCGACCACGATGCTGCATGTACCCGAAATTGGCCTGCTCGTCGCCGGAGACGTCGTCTACAACGGGGTGCACCTGTACCTGACGGAGTCCGGTGGCATCACCGGGATCGACGAGTGGCTAGTCGCTCTCGACACCGCCGAGGAGCTGAAACCCGCGACAGTGATTGCGGGCCACAAAAATCCACGCGCGTTCGACAATCCCTCTCAGATTCAGGCAACGCGGCGGTACCTGACCCACGCGCGCAGACTGCTTGAGTCGTCGGAATCCGCCGAGGTGTTCTACGAGGCAATGCTGCGTCTACATCCAAACCGGCTCAACCCCGGCGCGTTGTGGGGCGCGGCCCTCACGCTGCTTCCAACCGGATAACCGCGATGGTGTCCACGCGGTCGTGCGACGATCCGATCCGGCGTCAATCGGCGTTCAAACCGCCAAAGGAGAACTGTATTGAGAACGCATGAGACTGGCCGCGACGCGGCGTCCTCCGAGGGCACGGTGACCGTGACGGAGGCAGGTTCGGGTACTTATACGCAGGAGATTGCCCTCGGGCACCACCGGCTCGTCTCCGACGAGCCACGGCCGATCGGCGACGACGAAGGGCCCACACCCTACGATCTGGTACTGGCTGGCCTGGGAGCGTGTACGTCCATGACGGTGCGGATGTATGTCAACCGCAAGGGCTGGCCGCTCGAGGGGGTTCGAGTGACATTGCGGCACTCGCGCATTCATGCGAAAGACTGCGCCGACTGCGAGACCACCAGGGGTTGGATCGATCATATTGATCGCGAAATCGAGTTAGCCGGCGACCTCGACGACACCCAACGGCAACAGTTGCTCGGCATCGCCGAACGTTGCCCTGTTCATCACACCCTGACCTCAAGGATGCACGTCGCCACGTCCTTGCAGTGACCCTCCGGAGTCACCTTGACGCGACCAGGAGTTGCGGTTACTTGTCCTGCTGGCAGTGCCAAAACGGAGAGAATCACCTGTCAGACAGCGCTTCGGGTCGTTGTCGGGACGGTTCTGGTACGTCTTGAGTACGGCTACAAATCGCCCCGGGCGCCGGGGTGACGCCGGGGCGAGACCGAATGGCTGGGTGTTTCGCTGCGCCCGGGCGTGAGGGAAGCGCCGCCGACACGCCGACCCATTCACGAGCTGATGTGGCTTCGACGCTCAGCTCCGACGATGCGGCCGATCAACCGGCACCCGCTGTCCGCCTCGCCACTGAACGATGCGAATCTGATGGCCGGTTTGCACCCCCGTGACCGGGTCGACACGAAACCGACCGAACAAGGTGGTGGTATCGAGTCGTTGTGACGCGGCCAGCACCGGCAAGGATTCAACAGTGCCGGCTTCGTTCACGCAGCGCTGCCAAACGACACCCGCGGCAAAGGCCGCAGCAGCCGGATACGGCGGCTCAGCACCGTTGGCGTCCCGATAACACCGGCTGAACCACTCGCTGTTGGGCCCGTCCGTCGGATCATCTGTCCCGTCGTCGAACCACTGGCACGGTCCGTAAAGCCGATCAACGAGATCACCGATGGCATGCCGGAGCTCACCAACCCCCGCGGCGACCAATCCAACAGCACGCCAACGGCGTTCGCTGCCCCACTGCGCGATGGCGACGTCATCGTCGAAGGAACCGGCCGATAACAGCACATCGCCCGCCGGGACTTGCGCCAGCACGTCTGTCGCCCGACCTGGCCGAAAAGTGACCGACCGCCAACGAAGACCGAGTCGCCGCGCCGCCACCGCCGCCCCGTCGGCCACCTCGCGGCCGAACCCCGTGTCGACGTGCATCATCACCACCTCCGACCCCTCACCAACACCTTCGGCGACAAGGGTTTCCAGCACTGCGGCGAGATAGCGGTAAGCCGGAGACTCGCCGTTGACGACCCGCGGATACGCCGGCCGCGCCAACCGGGCGGTGGCGCCACCGTGGTTCCAGAGCACCCCTTTGCTGGCGGCCGCCGCCGCCAGCGCGGGCCCCGAACCGTAGGGCCCAAACACCACGTCGGGCCGGCCAGCCTCGGCGACCCGGATCGCGGACGCCGCCGACGGGTAAGCGTCGATGACCTCCAGACTTACTCCGGAACGCTCGGCCCAGAGACCAAGGGCGCTCGCCCCTGCTCTCCCGAATCTGGCCAGCGGCCCCGACAGTGGGGTAACCAGGACGGCGCGAGCTGCCACGCCCACAACATAAGCGAGTAAAACAACCGCCCGACTCCCCAGGGACTACAGATCGTGACATACCACTGCGGTTCAACACCGTTGCGCCTTGGAAGCCGTTTAGAACGGGGGTCTGCGGTTGCATGTCGAATGCGGCCTGCAAGTTGTCCGGCCGCTTACCAAGGCCATCTTTTGTCTTCCGGTTCCAGGGAGCCTCGATGAGGCGCTTGGTTTCGTCGATCATCGATGTGGACTCCACGCTGCGGTAGGTGTCGATCACGCCCGCGGCGACCGCTGTCATCGCGGCATACACCGGATCAAGGTCGAATTGTGCTCTAATGCAAGTTGCTGATGTCAGATTGTCGGACATCTCTGCCTGCTACGGTTCGAACACCAGCAGAGGTTTGCCTCCGTGTGCGGGAGCTTCGGCCAAATAGATGGCTTCGCTGAACTTTTCGACGGGGATCGGCTGGCCCTCGGGCACGCGCAGCGCGCCGCTGTCGGCGAGCTGAACTGTCCGGTGGATCGTTGCGGCCATCCGATCCTTGGGGGTCTCGGTGAACCAGCGGAACAGCCAGAACCCGCGAACGGTCTTGGTTTCATAGATCAGTGAGCGCGCGAAGATCGGGATGGTGAGTTTGTCGGGATCGGTTTGGCGGTGCGTGGACAGCGCACCGTAGACGACCAGCTCGCCGTGCGGTGCCAGCGCACGCGACACGTCCGCACCCACCTGACCGCTGACAGAGTCGATCGCCTTGGACACGCCGTCGCGGCCTGCGATGTCGGTGACCCGTTCGCGCAGGTCCTCATCCTGCGTGCAGATCACCGCGGTGCCCCCCAGCGCGAGGATGTCCTCGACAGCGGATCGACGGCGCACCACGTTGAGGGTCTTGAAGCCGACGTGCGCTCCGAGTTGGATGACCGACTGGCCCACCGTTGAACCGGCCGCCGTCTGCAGCAGCCATTCACCCGGTCGAACATCGAGCACATCACCGGTCAAGATCACCGCGGTGAGCGGATTGCCCAGAATCTGGGCGGCCGTGGAATTGCTCATGCCGGCGCGAACAGGCAAGACCCGCCCGGCATCGGCAACAACATACTCCTGCCAGGTGCCCGTGACTCCGATCGTGATCACGCGTTGCCCGACACTCAGACCGTCTGCGCCGCTACCGAGTTCGTCGATCACACCGACGGATTCGATCCCGGGTACGGCGGGGAACTCCGGGGTGAATCCGTATCTGCCGCGGACGGTATGCAAATCGCTGGCCTGGACAGGTGCAGCCACCACCCGGATCCTGACCTGGCCCGGACCGGGCTCGGGAATCGGCCGGGTCTGCAGGTGCAGAACCTCCGACGGTTCGCCTACCGTGTCGGCGACCAGAGACCGCATGGTTCGCATCTTCGTGGCACTCCTTCGGTCGGATGGGATCAGCGCGGCCAATTCCAGCCCTAATGGCTCTAATGCTGCCACCGCGGCGGGTTGTTGGGGTCTAGACCCTCGGCGCGGATCGCCTCGCGCTCCATGTCATCCATGACGGGTCAGCGCTGCGGTTCCGGTTTGTCACCACGGGTTCAACTGGTCGCCGCCCCGGCGCCGCGATTAACGCGCCCGAGGAGCTGACCCACTCGTCCGAAATAGCCAGTCGCCAGGACTTTTACGGTGGGGTCGGGCGGGAGTCGAACCCGCGGCCAACCATTATGCGTCCCTGATCGGCGTACACGCGACCAGGCGAGAGGGTTAGCCAATACGGTCCTAAATTGACTGTAAGACAGTACTTTTGGTCGTTGCCAGTACGGTCTCGATACGCCCGCGGTACGGCCGCAATTCGCCCTCAGTCGCCGAAGTGACGCCGGGATGAAGCCGGGGCGAGCGATGTCAGGTATTGACACCGTCGGCCTCGGCGGTGACGCGAGGCTCGTTGGCACACTCACCCGATTGGGGGCGCGCGACGCGTCCGCGAGGAGATGGTCGCCTCCGTAAGCCCACGGCCAAGGAGGCGCGGCGGCTGACGGGCAGGCAACCTGATTCCGGGTCAATGGCGACGAAGTTGAGATGACCGGTGCCGCGACGGCGTGTTAAACCGTATATGGATACCGTCTGACCGCGTCGCAGGTTCATCGGTGTCGGCGGTGACGCGCACGCCGAGCATGCGGCCGGTGTCGGCGTCGACGAACGACAGCGGAGCCTGGCCGTTTTGCAGATACTTGTCGCCCCACTGCATCAGCGACAGAAACACCGGCAGCAGATCCTCACCCGCGTCGGTCAGCCGGTACTCATCGTGGATCCGCTTGCCCGGCTCCTGATAGGGCACCCGTGTGACGATCTGTGCCGATTCCAATTGTTTGAGCGCGCGTGATACCGCTGGCGCCGAGGTGCCGATCCGGTCCATGAAGTCTTCAAATCGTGTGGTGCCGTAGAAGCATTCCCGGATAACCAGGAACACCGTCTTGGTGCTCAGCAGATCGAGCACCCTGGACACCGAGCAGGCGTCACCGATCGACCAGTTGTGCCGGTCGCGCAGCCGCCTTTCAAACTCCATCGCCACATCCCCATTATAACTAACGCTTGCATTACTCAGCTAGACGTGGTTCTATCTTACTAACGGAATCGTTATCCAGCATGGAGGCGGAGATGGTTGCAGTAGCAGGCAAGGTGGTCGTGGTGACCGGGGGACGGCGCGGATTGGGCGCGGCTCTGGTCGACGAGGTGCTGGCGCGGGGGGCATGCAAGGTGTACTCCACGGCGCGGGCGCCCCACCCCGATGACCGCAAGGGAGTGGTCACCCACGAACTTGAGGTGCGCTCCCCGGATTCGGTTGCCGCGCTCGCGGAAATCGCCACTGACGCCGAAATCGTGTTCAACAACGCCGGCGTCCTGTTGCCGGAGCCGCTGCTGACCGGCAGCTTCGAGCATGTCACCGAGACGTTCGACGTCAACGTGTTCGGACCGCTGCGGGTAACACGCGCGTTCGCGCCGATCCTGGCCGCCAACGGCGGCGGTGCGGTTGTCAACATGCATTCGGTGCTGTCCTGGCTGGGCGGCGCCGGCGCCTACGGCGCCTCCAAGGCGGCGATGTGGTCGGTCACGAATTCGCTTCGCGGCGAGCTGGAGCGGCAGAACACCCAGGTCGTAGGTGTGCACGCGGGGTTCATCGACACCGACATGGTCTCAGCCATGGCGGTGTCGAAGATGACGCCGGCCGAGGTGGCCAAGCGCATCGTCAACGGGCTCGAAGACGGTGCCGCCGAGGTGCTCACCGACGACATCAGCGTCAACGTCAAGGCTGCGCTGTCGGGTCCTGTGGAGCGCTTGACCTTCGCGTTGGCCAACTGACCCAACCCAACCGAGGAGCACCGAACTGTCATGCCACTATGGATGATTCATCACACCCCCGGGATCTTCAGCGATGAGGATAAACACCAGCTCGCGGCGCGGATCACCGATCACTACGAGCGGATCGGGTTGCCCCGGTTCTACGTGGTCACCATCTTCAACGAGACGCGGCCCGAGGATTTCTATGTCGGCGGGCAACCGACCCCGGTCGGGGTTCGCATCCTCATCGACCACATCGCCCGACGAAGCGCCGATAAACAAAGCCGACAACAGATCACCCGCTGGATCAAGCGCATACTGCATCCCTACATGGAAAAGCATCACGGATTGCACTGGGAGTTCCACGCCGACGAGACCAGCGAGGACCTCTGGATGATCAACGGGCTGGTGCCTCCCCCGGGTGGATCGGAGGCTGAAAAAGCCTGGGCGACAACCAACATCGCGTCTCCCTACTGAGACGCAGCCGCGCCGCAACTTGCCGGAAAATCCCGACGCCCTACTGAACCGCCAGGGCCCGCTGTGTCAGGCATACCCTTCGAGAGGGTTAGCTGCAATTCGGCCGGCGGCATCTTTCGCGACTGATGCGGCAGCGGCGCTGTCCGGTTTGCGCCTCGCCTGATCTTCAAAGCATGCCAGGAACTCTGTGCCAAATCTTTTCCGGGGATAGCGAGCGAGCACCTCTGCCCTGGCCTCCGGTGCGAATTCCTCCGGCCGCCGTCCGACTACCTCCCAGCTTGTAGCGACCTGCAGTATGTGGGATTCGGGGTCTACGGCTGCGGGCACGTCGTCGCGCATGTGCAGCACGATGATCTCCGTCGCCCTGGCCGCCCGATCGGCTGGCCAACCGGCCGCGACGCCGAAGACCCAGGCTAGGTCGCCTCCCGCCTCCTCGAACGCCAGCCTGTGGCTGTCGAACGCCTCCGTGAGCCCGATGTCGTGAAGTAGCGCCGACACGTAGTACAGCTCGTCGTCGAAGACGATCCCGTGCGCGGCGCCGTACAACGTTCCCCACAAGTAGGAGCGGACACAGTGGTTCAGTAGCGCGGGCGAATAGAAACTGGTGGCCACCGACAGCGCGGCGGTAGCAGCGGGAGTCTGCGGGAACATAAAGTGAGCTTCCACGCCCACCGGCGCCTGCGCTTTCGTTTTCCGTCGTTGGCTGTCGAAACTGCAAGCACAAAAGGCGGCTCGGGAGGCCCGCAAGCTGACCGCTGGATACCGAAAGCAAGCCCGCACGGCCAGCCGGAACCGCAAGGCGCGGCGGTGTCAGCCCGGCAAGCCGTCGTGCGGATGCGATGCTGCCAGGTCGGGTAAACATCCTGCCGACCGGGGATTAGACCGCGCGACCTGCCTGTTTGGCAGATCAGATCGGTGATCACAAGCATTTGAGAATCGGTCACTGCGTGATAGGCCCGCGGACATCAGCCCGCGAGCCTCCCGCAAATACGACATAAGGAGGCAGTCAAGATGAAGAACATCGGATTGGCCGCAATCGCATCGGCCGCGCTGGCGGCCGTGGCGATCGGGTTGGCTTCACCGGCCCTCGCGGACGGCACTGTGGCACTCCCGCCGGGCGGACCCAATGTTGTCTACCAAAAAGACCAGAGCATCGGCGGAGCCAATCCCTACACGCCCTTTGGCACCGACCCGTACGTCCCCTACGGGGTCTGGGCACCCTGAGCCGCTCCAACCACAACATTGCCGTCCGGAGATTATCGGTTGACTTCTGTAGGTTTGCGCAAGACCAGCGTTAGAACCTAGCTGCTGGGACCATGCTGGGATGAATGTGCCTCGCCAGCAACCATTTCCACCGCAGTTTTCACGATTGGAGTTGACGCGGGTAGCGAAGCCGACTGACCGACATAATGCCGGGAACCGCTTGACCTACTTGACATTGTAGAACGATTTGACGTTCTCGTGCAGCTTCTTATACATCGGTGGAGCCTCGTAGGCGTCGGTGATGACCTCGATGTAGGCGGCGCCATCGGCTTGCTCGGCCGTCTTAGCCTGGATACACCGATCCGGTGGATGTGCGGTGTGAGTTGAAACGCCGAAATGCCCTGTCGTGGTGGGAGAATGAGATTTCTCTACGATCACATTCGGTCACGACGAAGGGCATCTCGTAGATGCAACGATCTCACACTCGACCCGTCGCGTCTGCAGTCTTCGATGACCCCAATCTGGTGTCGTGCGCCGGGCTGATCCCGATGGCCGCCTTGGCCCAGAAATGTGGGCTGGCCGAGTTGGCCGATGAGCACCTGAGCGTGCCGACCGACAAGGGCGCCAACGCCGGGGCGAAGGTGAGCGCGCTGGTCGCAGCGATGGTCGCCGGCGCCGACAGCATCGACGGCCTGGCCCTATTGCGGCACGGCGCGATGGGCGCCGTCTTCGAGCGGCCCTACGCCCCGTCGACGTTGGGGTCGTTCCTGCGTGCCTTCGCCTTCGGGCATGTCCGCCAGCTCGACGCCGTCGCGGCCCGCCTACTCGCGCGACTGCATGCCGGTACACCGGTGCTGGCCGGGATGGACGGCCCCGTCATGGTCGATCTGGACGACACCATCATCGAAGTGCACGGCTACGGCAAACAGGGATCGGGTTACGGCTACTCGGGGGTCCGTGGGTTGAATGCGTTGATCGCCACGGTCACCACCGCGCACTGCGCACCGGTGATCACCGGCCAACGCTTACGCAAAGGCGCGTGCGGCTCTGCGCGTGGAGCGGCCCGGATGGTCACCGACACCCTGGCCGCCGTGGCACGCCTGCAGTCGCCCGAGACAACCAGTAAACCGCTGTTACGGGCGGATTCGGCGTTCTACGGCCATCCGACGGTGGCTGCGGCGATCCGCGGCGGGGCGGACGTGTCGATCACGGTGCGCCTGGACCCCAGGGTCAAAGCCGCCATCGCCGACATACCCGAGGATGCCTGGACCGCGATCGAATACACCGACGCCGTCTACGACGAAACCACCGCAACGTGGATCTCCCGCGCCGAGGTCGCCGAGATTCCGTTCACCGCGTTCAGTTCGAAGAAAGCCTCCCAGCAGGTGCCGGGCCGGCTGGTGGTGCGCCGCATCCCCGACCTCAACACCAGCGGCAACGGACAGGACTCACTGTTTGACGTGTGGCGATTCCATGCATTCTTCACCACCACCGAGCTGGACACCGTCACCGCCGACAAGACCCACCGCGGCCACGCGATCATCGAACAAGTCCACGCCGACCTCAAAGACTCCGCCCTGGCGCACCTGCCCTCGGGGCGATTCACCGCCAACGCCGCCTGGCTGGCGCTGGCCGCCATCGCGTTCAACCTCACCCGCGCCGCGGCCACCATCACCGGGCCGGCACTGGCCAAAGCCCGCACTGCGACCATCCGCCGCACGCTGATCACGATCCCGGCACGCATCGCGTTCTCAGCCCGACGCCTGACCTTGCACCTGCCACGGGACTGGCCCTGGGAAACAGCATGGAACACCTTGTTCCACAGCCTTTTTCGTAGAAACCCACCGCTCATCGCCTAACAGAACAATCCGACCTGTCCGCCCGACACGAAAGACCCACAGGAACAAGCCGATACCGAGGTCGGACCATCAACCACGCCCAAATCCCGGCATGCCTCGGAAACAAGGCGCACAACCGAACTCAACTCCACATCACCACCCGATCGGTGGATCGAGGCTTAAGCGCGTCATCGAGCACGCCACAGCTGGTCACACGGGCGTTGAACCACCCCTGGCACCCCAGGGCGTGCGGAAGTTCGGCGTAGTGCCAGGCCGCGATGTTGTTGTAGGCCAGGGCCATGTCCTTGCACAGGAGTCGCTCGCTGAGATAGCCGGAGTTGTTGAGCACAAAGATGATTGGTCGCAGACCATGCCGGCCGAACTGGCTGATCTCCTGAACGGTCATCTGGTGAGAACCTTCGCCGGTGATCAGGATCAGTCGCCGATCCGGCGCCCCGATCGCGGCGCCGAACGCCGCCGGGGTCGCCCATCCGATCGACGCCCACAGGGTTTGGTTGTGAAACTCAGCGCCGTCGGGCAGTTGCGCAAGCGCCAAACCCAGCGACGAGGTTCCGGTGTCCGTGATGATCACGTCATCGGGCCGAAAGAAGTCCGCCCAGCGCGGGTAGAGGGCATCAGCGGTGATCGGGTCCTCACCACCACCGGCGATCGGCCCCAGCGTCTCCGGTGCGATGGCAGGCCGCCGAGCACGTTTGGTGGTACGCCCCGACAGTTGCGCCAGAATGTCGGCGATCTCCACGTTGCGGTACACCGTGGAGCCGACGGTGGTGCGGTGATGATCGATGATGATCGTCTTAACCGGGTCTAGCCGGACGGTGTGACCTGCGGTGTTGCCGTCGGTCAGCATCGCGCCGATCAATACCACCGCGTCACACGACTCGATGAATTCGCGCACCGGCTCACCCGCCAGCCGGCCGACATACATGCCGATGTAGCCGGAGTGGTCTTCTGCCAGTACCGATTTGTCGGCAAACATCGTCGCAAACGGCAAGCCCGAGGCGTCGACGAACGCTCGCGCTGCATCCTCTAAACCCAGCCGCCTCAGCAGGATTCCCGGCAACACACATGCCTGACCGGCGTGGTTCAGTGCGGCGGTCACCGCATCCGTCGCCGCCGCCAGCGACGCGGGATCACTGGTCGGCGCGCTCACTGATGGCGCGCTCCCGAGCACGGGCATGTCCGCGACGTCGCTGGGAAACGCCATGTACACCGGCCGTCGATGGTAGAGCGCCTCGGCAATAAGCCGTTCGGTCTCCGACGCCGCGTTCTGCGGCGTCATAATCGCGCTCGCGCACACAATGGGCTCGGTCATCTTGGCGAACAGGTCGAATTCCCCGTTGCCCAGCGTGTGGTGCACGAGCGCCCGCCCCTCCTGCGTCACCAGGTTCGGCGTGCCCACTAAGTGAAACACCGCGAGATGCTCGGCGTAGGAACCCGCAATACCACTCATCGCGGCCAGTTCGCCGACCCCGTAGGTGGTGCACACCGCGCCGACCCCGCGCATCCGGGCATACCCATCACCGGCATAAGCGGCGTTGAGCTCGTTGCAACAACCGATCCAATTGATCGCCGGGTGCTGGGCGATCGCATCATTGACCGGAAACGCGTAATCCCCGGCCACTCCGAAGACATCGTTGACACCAAGCTCATTTAGTCGCCGCAACACATATTGAATGACGGCTTCAGCCATGACGTGACTCCTTCACAGCAGTGACTCCACGCCCGCGGTTTGCACCACACGGCACTCCGCTGCCCGCCCAATCAGATGCTGCAGCAACGCCGTCTTACCCACACCCGGCTCACCGCACAGCACCAACGCCCGGCTCTGCCCGGCGCACACCGCCTTCACCAACCGGTCCAACATGGCGCGCTCGGCCCGACGGCCAACCAGCTTCATTCGGCAACCACCGCCCTGCGTGTACACCCGCGGCGTAGCAGAGGACTTTACCCGGGAAACCCTCGAATCACGTTCTGCCCCCGTGGGAGAATGCTGCCAACATGGTGTGGGTTCACCTGCTGCGTCCGATTAGCACCGCTCGCTGCCCCTTCCTGCTCTTCCGCCACCGCGACCACAGATGGCAGCCACAAACCAGTTCGACCCATCCGCATCACCTAGATCGCGCGGAGGTTTCGGTTCGGCTCGTCAACTTCCTTTGCTGGCCGGCCGGCTGATATTCCGGTTCCCTCAATAACCATTCCGTCGAACCAGCGTCGCCCGCATTGTTAACTCGTTGTCCGCTGTGTAGCGTTGCGACTTCTACTACGCCCGCAGTCAACACTTCAGCACCGTCCAGCCTGGCGCACCGCGGACGCTATGGTTTGACAATCAGCACCATCGGATGGTGGAGCTAACGAGATACTCCCAGCAGCCGACTCCTGAGGGCGTCCATCATCCGGTCGATGTCGCCAATGTCCGCGCCGATCTCCTTGATCCGTCTGCGCTTACGCCGCGCCCCGGCAGAGTCGTGCCTCCGCAGATAGCGCGCTAACCAATGGATCCGAGTTGGGCCAAAATGGTACGCAAGTCAGCAGACTAGCTCCGGGACAAACGCGCCATCTTCGGCGTCGAACATCGCGAAGACGGTGTTGAGACCAACAGCTCTCGACGATCATGCGCGAAGCCGCGATCGAAGCGATCGTCACCAGCAACCGCACACAGCCATCTCCCTCAGACCTTGGGCAGCGCCGTCGCGTTTCGTGAGGCGTTGCGGGACAACGCCGATGGCGCATTGGCGCCCGGCGAGACCTCACTGCTGGCCGAGTGGCTTGATCGGTTGGCGGATCGAGCCCCCGACTCGTGACGTCAGACGGGCTGGGCCGATAGCAATCGCAATTCGTTCAGTGCCTTGGCCGACTGGCTGCCCGGGTCGGGGCGATAGGTCAGCATGTGCTGCCCAATGGCGTTCGGAGCGTGCGGAATGTTGAGCTGGTTCGGGTGTAGATAAAGATCGCCCACTATGGGATGACGCATGTGGCAGACACCCCGCCGATAGCCCACGTCGGCGCGCGCCCATAGCTCCCTGAAACGTTCACTGGCGGCTGATAATTCAGCAATCAACGCCCGCATGCGGGCATCATCAGGAATTATGCCCGCGAGTTCCCGTAAGCCAGCGACTGCGACGTCGGTTGCGTCGTCCCAATCAACATAGAGTTCGCGGGCAGCGGGGTCAAAAAGTCGCCAGCACAGGAAATTTCGTCCCGGTGTGAATCCCGGTGACAGCGCCTGGGCGAGCGGATTTGCCGCCAGCACATCCTGGTACCTACTGGCCACGATCGCCGGGAACGGTACCTGATCGATCAGCTCGTTCAACCCCTCGGCCACTTCCTCTAAGGCGACGCGATCCGAGCGGCCGGCGGCCGGGCTGGCCAGTCGGTGCAGATGTCTGGTGGCCTTCAGGTCCAGCCGCAGCGCCCGCGCGAGCGCGTCGAGAATCTGAGCGGACGGATGCGTGTCGCGGCCCTGCTCGAGTCGCAGGTAGTACTCGGAGCTGATACCGGCCAGCAGTGCCAGCTCCTCGCGGCGCAAGCCCGGAACGCGGCGCCGCGCGCCGGGAATCAGCCCGACATCCTCGGGATGAACCTGCTCGCGCCGGGCACGCAGGAAATCACCCAACGCGTTGGCTCTCGCGGCCACGGGGCGAGCTTAATCCTGTCCCTCCCAGTACCGGTGTCAATGCGACATACCCGGCGGTGGCCGTGCGCATTCACCGTGGACACAAGGCGATGGCGAGCACCTTCGCCAATCACTGAAAGAGAGGACACCATGACCGTCAAGGTGACGTTGCCGGCGACGCCCCAGCCGTATCTGGACACCGGGCAGCTGCCAGCCGATTTCTACAGCTACGAGGAGCTGCTGTCAGATTCGGAGCGGGAGAAGGTCGAGCGTATACGCGACTTTTTCCGCACCGAGGTTGCGCCGATCGTCGACGACTATTGGGGACGGGCCGAGTTCCCGTTCGAGCTGGTCAACGGATTCGCGAAGCTGGGTCTGCTGGATTGGGCTGATCCTGATTCATCTGAGCCTGAGCCGAGCAACCTGATGAGGGGTATCACTGCGTTGGAAATGGCGCATGCCGACCCGTCGCTGTCGGTGTTCTTCGGTGTGCACTCGGGGCTGGCGATGGGCACCATCGTTAGTTGCGGATCCGACGAGCAGAAGCGTCGGTGGCTGCCGGCGATGAGCCGGTTGGAGAAGATCGGCGCGTTCGCATTGACCGAGCCGCACGGCGGCTCCGACGTCGCTGCTGGCATGGAGACCACCGCGCGCCGCGAGGGCGACGAGTGGGTGCTCAACGGGGCCAAGCGATGGATCGGAAACGCCACCTTCGCTGACCTTGTGGTGGTGTGGGCCCGCGATGTCGAGACGAATCGTGTGCTGGGCTTTGTGGTGGAGAAGGGCACCCCCGGGTTCACCGCGACCAAGATCGAGCACAAGTTCGCGCTGCGCATCGTGCAAAACGCCGATATCGTGCTCGACGAGTGCCGGGTTCCCGAGGCCAACCGACTGCAAAACGCCAACTCGTTTAGGGACACGGCCGAGATTCTGCGCCGGACCCGCAGCGGTGTCGCGTGGCAAGCGGTGGGAGTCCAGTTCGCCGCCTACGAGATTGCGCTGCAGTACGCCAAGGAGCGGACCCAGTTCGGTCGCCCGATCGGCAAGTTCCAGCTAGTTCAGGACCTGCTGGTGAAGATGCTCGGCAACGCCACGGCATCCGCGGGGATGATGGTGCGCCTGGCTCAGTTGCAGGACGAAGGGGTGTACCGCGACGAGCAGTCCGCGCTGGCCAAGGCCCACTGCACGGTGCGGATGCGCGAGACCGTTCACTGGGCACGGGAGCTATTGGGCGGCAACGGCATTGTGCTCGATTACAACGTCGGCCGGTTTGTCGCCGACTCCGAGGCTCTCTACTCCTATGAGGGCACCCGGGAGATGCAGACGCTGATCGTCGGCAAGTCAGTCACCGGCCTGAGCGCGTTCGTGTGAGGTGATGACGATGACAACCCATCCAACCCAGACAACGCAATCCGTGTTCGCCGGCCTGAAAGTCGTTGAGATAGCGAGCTTCATCGCCGGTCCGGCTGCGGCAACGATCTTGTCCGACTTCGGCGCTGACGTCATCAAGGTCGAACCACCCGGAATGGGCGACCCGCAGCGGCTGCTGAGCTCGGTGCCTCCGAGCCCCCCAGCGGCCGGAAACTACAGCTGGCACTTGGCCAATCGCAACAAACGCGGCATGGCCGTCGACCTGAAGTCGGCGGGCGGGACAGAGATCCTGAAGCGGCTCGTGCAATGGGCCGACGTGTTGATCACAAACTTTCCCCACGGCACCCGCGAGGCCCTGCACTTGGGCTACGAGGAGGTGTCGGGCTGGAACCCGCGGATCATCTACGCCGACATCACTGGGTTCGGGGATGCCGGACCAGACGCCAGGCTGCCCGGGTTCGATCTGACCGCCTTCTGGTCGCGCAGTGGGCTGCTCGCTTCGACCCGCGACGCTGGGTCTGCGCCGACGTCACCGCCATGGGGCAGCGGCGATTACACCTCCGCCACTGCGATCTACGCGGCGATCGCGACCGCGCTTTATCACCGCGAACGTACAGGGCGGGGTGCCAACGTCGGCACGTCGCTGCTGGCGACGGGGGTCTGGGCGACCGGAACCTTGGTGTCGGCAGCTTTGGCCGGCGGCAAGCCGTACGAACTGCACGACCGCACGGCGCCGGTGAACGCGCTGAGCAATCCCTACCAAAGCGAGGACGGCCGCTGGTTCATGCTGGCCGCCAAGCGGTCGGTCTGGCCGGCACTGGCGGCCGCGATCGGGCGGTCGGACCTGCTGGCCGATCCGCGCTTCAGCGACGCGAACGCCATCGGGCAGCACGCCGCAGAATTGGCCGAGCTGCTCGACGCGGAATTCAGGACGCACGCGTTCGCGCACTGGAAAGAGGTTCTCGATCAAGCCCGCATCACCTACGGAGTCATCCAAACCCCCGAGGAGGCGGCTGACGACCCGCAACTACGCGCCAACGACATCGTCGTGCCGATCGAAGGAGCCAAGGACCTCGACTACACGGTCAACAACCCGATCACTCTTCGAGGGCTGGCCCGGGTTCCTGCTCGACGCGCGCCCGAGCACGGCGAGCACAACGCCGAAGTCCTCGCGCAACTGGGGTTCACCGTGGATGACGTCAGGCAACTGCAAGCCCAGGGAGCGATTCCCGCTGCGCCAGAACAGGACCGCCAAGACCATTGCATCCGGCCTGCTGGACGGTGAGGACGCGCACGAAGGAGCCTTGGCCTTCGCCGAAAAACGTGCACCCGTCTGGCGCGGGCGTTAACCGACCAACCCAAGTAGAGGAGCAACAATCATGAGTTCACCAAAGCCAATGCAACGCATAGCAATTGTCGGTACCGGCACGATCGGCGCGAGTTGGGCGACGCACTACCTCGCCCACGGCTTCGATGTCACCGCCACCGACCCAGCGCCAGCAGCCGAGGCCGCGTTGCGGTCCTACGTCGAGGGTGCATGGGACGCGGTGACGACGCTGGGACTCGCGCCCGGCGCCTCACCGAATCGCCTGAGGTTCACCTCCGATCTGCCAGCGGCGCTCGCCGATGCCGACTTCGTTCAGGAAAACGCGCCGGAGCGCCCGGAATTGAAAGTCAAGGTGCTGGCCCAGATCGACGAGGCCACACCATCTCATGCCATCATCGCCTCGAGCTCATCGGGCATCACCATGAGCGTCATGCAGGCCCAGTGCCGGCATCCGGAGCGAACCGTCATCGGTCACCCCTTCAATCCCCCGCACATCATCCCGCTTGTGGAGGTCGTCGGCGGGGCGAAAACCGACCCGGAGACGGTCTATGACGCGATGGCGTTTTATGCCTCGATCGGCAAGAAACCGATTCACCTCAAAAAGGAGTTACCCGGCCACGTCGCCAACCGGCTGCAGTCGGCGCTGTACCGGGAAGTGGTGTACCTGATCGGTCAGGGAGTGCTTGACGTGACCGACGCCGACGATGCGGTGTCATGGGGTCCCGGGCTGCGCTGGGGCGTCATGGGACCCAACCTGCTGTGGCATCTCGGTGGCGGCCAGGGCGGCATTCAGCACTTCATGGACACTCTGATGCCCCGCATGGCCGCCGGTTGGGCGGGGCTGGGCAACCCAGAGTTCACCCCGCAGCTTCAGCAACAGATCGTCAAAGGCGTCCTCGAGGAGGCCGACGGTCAGTCGATCGACGAGCTCGCCGCCGAGCGCGACCAGATGCTGTTCGATCTGATCACGGTGCGCGCCAAACAGGGCCCGTCGGGCGGATCGAGCGCTTGAGCGGCTTTGTGCCATAAGGAGGAAACGATGCTGAGCGTGATGTACGGCGTGCTGGCGATGATACCCACGATGTTCGCCGTTGCAGGCTACGTCCTGGTGTCACGTCACTAGTGGTCGTGCCAAAAGTGTTGACAAGCGTATTGATCGAATCGAAAGGACTAACCATGACCGAATTGACCGGAAAATTGTTCGTGCTGGAAGCCAGTGGTGGGCGGCTGTTTTCCATCAATCCCGACGGCACCGACAAGACGGTCATCGCCACCGGATGCCGTGTCCCCGATGGTCTGGCAGTCGACGTGCAGGCCGGCCATATCTACTGGACCAACATGGGGATTCCGCCGGCCAACGACGGGTCGATCGAACGTGTGGACCTCGACGGAGACAACCGCACCACGATTGTTCCCAGCGGCGGCACATACACCCCCAAGCAGCTTCATTTCGACGCCGCCGGCCGCAAGCTGTACTGGTCAGACCGGGAAGGCATGCGGGTGATGCGCTGCGACCTCGACGGGTCCAACGTTGAAACCCTCGTTCAGACCGGGCAGGGAGACGACGACCGCCGCGACGAGATGCGATGGTGCGTGGGAGTCGCCGTCGACCACGTCGGTGGACATCTCTACTGGACGCAGAAGGGCCCCAGCGATGCCGGACTCGGCAGGATTCTGCGGGCTGGGATCGACATTCCCGCAGGCGAATCCGCGGCGCACCGCAGCGACATCGAGGTGGTGTTCAAAGACCTGCCCGAGCCAATCGACCTCGAAATCGACCCCACCACGCGGACGCTGTACTGGACCGACCGTGGCGACCCGCCGTACGGCAACACCGTCAACCGGGCTCTGTTGGACGCCATCGACCGCACCGACCCCGAAATCGTAGCGACCCACCTGATGGAGGGCATCGGCATCGCGCTCGATCCAGCCCACAACCGCATGTTCGTCACCGACCTCGGCGGCAACATCTACATCGCCGCGCTGGACGGGTTCGGCCACCGACCCATCCGCGCCCTGCAAGGCAACCTCACCGGTATCGCCTACGCCGAACTGTCGTTAGGAGCATGAGATGAGCTTCAACCTTCCAACCAACTTTCTCAGTCGACCGGTGGCCGTGATCGGCGCCGGCACGCTCGGCCGGCGCATCGCGCTGATGTTCGCCGCCCATGGTGCCGAGGTACAGATCTATGACCCGGCTGAACAGCAACGTCGCGCTGCTGTCGCTTACGTGTCGGACACTCTTCCCGCGCTGGCCGACCAGCTCAATGGTGTAGTGGCGGCCCACGTTTCGACCACCGCTGACGTCGGCGACGCGGTGCGCAACGCATGGCTTGTCATTGAGGCGGTGCCCGAGCGGCTCGAGTTGAAACGGCAGGTGTTCGGACAACTCGACGAGCTCTCACCCTCTGACGCCATCGTGGCCAGCAATTCGTCGTCATATGCCAGCCGGATGTTCTTGGACAAGGTTCACCGCCCCCAACGCGTGCTGAACATCCACTTCTACACGCCGCCGAAACAAAACGCTGTCGATGTCATGTCGTGCGGCAAGACCGACCGCGGCGTCATCGACTTCGTCATGGCGACGTTGCCGCGGTTCGGCCTCTACCCGTTCGAAGCGCACAGGCAAAGCACCGGGTTCATCTTCAACCGGATCTGGGCGGCCGTGAAGCGGGAATCCTTGGAGGTCGTGGCCGAAGGCGTGTCGACACCGCAGGACGTCGACCGGATGTTTGAAGTCAACACCGGATCCCCCGCCGGCCCGTTTCGGATGATGGATCACGTCGGCCTCGATGTCGTCTTGGACATCGAAGAGCACTACTGCGCCGAGCATCCGGAGTACCCCGAAGGACCGCGGCGGGTGTTGCGCAGTTATGTGCAGCAGGGTCGATTGGGGGTCAAATCCGGCGCGGGGTTTTACGACGACTACCCATACCCGGCACAACCGTAGGTGCGGCCGCCAAGCATTTCTCACGCGTCTTCGAGCACTTCGCCGAGTCCTTGCGCGACATTGTTGTGGTGGTTGCTGGCCAACCACGGGCAACGACACCTTGAAAGTCTCGGCGTCGCGGACTCGGTCGACTTCGCTGCGCGACGGATGCGCACTGATCGAAATCGCCGCCGATGGCACCGGACTCGATCGACGTCGACCCATTACAAAGGACGCCCGGCGTCTTCGCAGCCGAGTGACATTTGCACGGAACACACCTACGTGACCGGGGCCATCGCGCGGAATCGTAGGCCCCATGACGATCGTGCAAAGCCTGCTGCACCCACCGCTAGCCGTTCGTGGTCGCGGCACTCAACGCTAACTCGCTACTCGACCTTTGAATTCGATGGGAAGTGTTGTCGGACCTGATAATTCGGTGATCGGGTTCCACGGAGCGGGGCCGGTACGACGCGGATTCGACAACCTGGCGGTGATAACGCGTAGCGCTTCGGCCAGTTCGACGCGGGCCAGGTGCGTACCGAGGCAGTAGTGCATGCCGCCACCGAACGTCAGCGTGGCCGGTGTGTCGCGACGGGTGATGTCGAGGCGCTCAGGGTGTTCGAAGACGGCCGGGTCGCGGTTGGCGGCGGCGGCATTGGCGATGACGAACGAGCCGGCCGGGAAGAGGACTCCCGCGAGTTCGACGTCCACCACGGTCTTACGCAGCACCCTGAAGTTGACCGGCGAATGGCGCATCAGCTCCTCGACGGCCTGCGGCACCAACTCCGGATGTGCGGCCAACAGTTCCCACTGGTCCGGGTGATCGATCAGCGTTTGTACGGCCGCCGCCAGCTGGTTTCGGGTGGTGTCAGTGCCGCCGTTGAACAGAATCACGACAAGGTTGACAAGCTCGTCGTGGGTCAGCCGATCACCGTCGGCCTCGGCACGGATCAGCTCGGAGATCACGTCGTCGGTCAGCGATCGGCGTCGCGCGGCGATCAGCTCCTCGATGTAACCCTCGAGGCCCTGCCACGCCCGCAGAATGGTGGGCTCGTGCTCGGCGACGTTCATGGAAAGGGACTTTCCGAGATCCGCGACCCAGTCGGAGAACAACTGCCAATCCTCGCGGGGTGCGCCAAGCAATGAGCAGATGATCGGAACCGGATACGACCGGGCGATGTCCGCGACGAAATCGCAGTGGCCCGCGGGGGCATGCCGGTCGACGAGCTCGGTGATGACGTCGACGCACGCACCGCGCATGCGGTCGGCAGCCCGTGGGGTGAACGCTCTTGCGACCAGTCGACGCAGCCGCTGGTGCTCGGCGCCGTCGAGGCTGAGCAACTGTTTGGTGACCCGTTCCCAGACAGGCCCGGACGTGATGCCCTGCATGACAAGGCCGATGCCCGCCGGCATGACGAACCTGGAATCCCGTAGAACGGTGCGCGCCAGGTCGTAGCTGAGCACCTCGGGCCCGTAAGA
Source organism: uncultured Actinomycetota bacterium (assembly GCA_963801365.1). GTDB lineage: Bacteria > Actinomycetota > Actinomycetes > Mycobacteriales > Mycobacteriaceae > Mycobacterium. The sequence continues at coordinate 206,687 of CAWDEZ010000007.1, forward strand.
ACCGAGCGCGATGGGGCCCCGACGCTGCGCCTCGGCAAGCGCGTCGTGGTAGTCGTCCGGGTTCCCGTTGTCTTCGTAGTCGATGGTCGGGAGGGTGATGTCACTGGTCATGGCGTCGACTATCCGGTGACGCGAATGAGGGTCATCGGCCGAAAGGCGTAAATCCGCGGCGCGCCGACCGCGTACATACGCATGCGCATGCCGAAACTATTGGCGATATCGCTGATGTTCTGTGCCGCACGTCACCGCATGCTGACTAGCATGAGTGAAACTAGCTGGAGCGACCCGAACATGGACGCTGACATGAGCGAGCTTCCGACTGGAACGGTCACGTTGCTGCTGGCTGATGTCGAGGGCTCGACCCGCTTATGGCAGACCCAGCCTGCGGCGATGAGGGACGCCTTTACGCGCTTGGACGACACACTGTCCGACTCGATCGCCAAGCACCACGGTGTGCGACCTGTCGAGCAGGGTGAGGGCGACAGCTTCGTGATCGCGTTCTCACGGGCCGCCGATGCGGTGTCCTGCGCACTGGAGCTGCAGCGCGCGCCGTTGGCCCCGATCAAGTTACGCATCGGCGTGCACACCGGTGACGTGCAGTTGCGCGACGAGGGTAATTACATCGGCCCGACGATCAACCGCACCGCTCGGCTCCGCGATCTCGCCCACGGTGGCCAGACGGTGCTCTCAGGTGCGACGGAACCGCTTGTCGTCGACCAACTCCCGCCCGACGTCTCGCTGACCGACCTGGGCTCCCATCCGCTGCGTGATCTACCCCGGCCTGAACGGGTGGTGCAGCTCTGCCACCCGGATCTGCACAACGACTACCCGCCGCTTCGCACGGCCAGCACCGTTGTCTCTCATAATCTTCCGGTGCAGCTCACGAATTTCATTGGGCGTCAAGAGGAAACGCAGAGCCTACGCGATGCCCTGGGCAACAACCGCCTCGTCACCCTCACCGGAGCCGGCGGGGCGGGGAAGACACGGCTGGCGGTACACGCCGCCGCGCAGCTGGCGGGCATGTTCGTCGACGGCATCTGTTACGTGGATCTGGCACCCGTCACCCATCCAGAGGTCGTGGCGCTGACCGCCGTCCGCGCGCTAGGTCTTCCCGACCAGCCTGGCCGCTCGACGATCGACACGCTGCTGCGGTTCATTCGCGACCGCCAGATGCTGATGGTGTTGGACAACTGCGAACACCTCCTCGACGCGAGCGCCAGGTTGGTCGTCGCCCTGCTCGGCGGCGCGTCGAAACTCACCGTGCTGGCGACGAGCCGTGAGCCGATCGGGGTGAGCGGCGAAGCGACGTGGCAGGTGCCGTCGCTGTCTCTCGCAGACGATGCCCTCGAGTTGTTCGCCGATCGCGCCCGCCTGGCCCAGTCCGACTTCTCCGTCACGGACGACAACGCCGCCGCGGTAGCGGAGATCTGCCGTCGTCTCGATGGGATGCCCCTGGCGATCGAATTGGCGGCGGCGCGGGTGCGTTCTTTGTCACTCACGGAGATTGTCGACAGCCTGCATGACCGCTTCCGCCTGTTGACCGGTGGCTCCCGTACGGTCGTTCGCCGCCAGCAGACGTTGCGCGCGTCGGTCGACTGGTCGCACGCGCTACTGACCGAAACCGAGCGGACCCTGTTTCGTCGGCTGGCGGTCTTCCTCGGCGGATTCGATCTCGACGCCGCCCAGACCGTCGCCGGTGATGACACGCTCGAGCGTTACCAGGTGCTCGATCAGCTGACCCTGCTCGTCGACAAGTCGCTGGTTGTCGCTGAAAACACGTTGGGCTCAACGCGATATCGACTACTCGAAACAGTGCGCCAATATGCGTTGGAGAAACTCAGCGAGTCTGGCGAAGCCGATGCCGTGCGGTTCCGCCACCGTGACTACTACACGTCGACGGCCGCCGAGCTCGACGCGCCGGCCCGCGCCGACTACGAGCGGCGCCTACAGCAGGCCGAAATCGAAATGGACAATCTGCGAGGCGCATTCGGGTGGAGTTTGGAGAACCGCGACACCGAACTCGCGCTGACACTGGCATCGTCACTGCAACCGTTGTGGTGGACGAGAGGCCGCATGCTGGAAGGACGCGCGTGGTTCAACACCGCCCTACCCGACAACACGGTCCTGCCCGACAAGCCCGTCGACGCCGACGTGGCGGCGGCAGTACACGCCCGGGCGCTCGCCGACAAAGCCCGTCTCGACTGCTGGGTCGCCGGCGACGCGAGTATGGGTGGCGCACAGAAGGCCCTGGAGATCGCTCGCGAACTCGACGATCCGGCGCTGCTGGCCCGGGTATTGACCACCTGCGGCTTCACCGCGGGATACACCGACAACGCCGAACTCGCCCCCACATACTTCGCCGAGGCGGCCAGCCTGGCTCGGGCGTTGGACGACCGGTGGACATTGATCCAGATCCTCGCCTGGCAGGCCAATACCTCGGGGACGGCGGGCTACCCGTTAGGGGCGGGCATTGCAGCGGAAGAAGGCTGCGCGCTGGCCGAAGCGATCGGTGACCGGTCCGGTTTGCGGATATGCCGGTTATCCCGCGGGTGGGCACAGCTGCAGCGGGGCGACGTAATCGCAGCCGCCGCGCAATTCGGTGCGGTGGTCGCTGACGCCGAGGCAGCTCACGACGATCTCGTCATGGTGGGTGCCACCCTCGGCCTGAGTATTGCCCTCGCTCACCAGGGTGACGTGGAAGAGGCGCGCCGTGCGGCTGACTCATCCATCGAGGTGGCCGCTGAGTTCGACGAGTACTTCCTGGCATTGGCCAACGGTGCGCTGGCGATCACGGCGCTGGCCGCGGGCGATGTCGCGACGGCCCAAGCGCCGAGCGAGGCAATCTGGCAACAACTAAGTGCGACCCACCCCCAACTAGCGACGATTGAGCTGGCTCACCATGCCATTCAGGTTGCGCTGGCGAGCGGCGATCTCGTCGTAGCCCACCGCTGGGCCGACGATGCCGTCGCGGTGGCGACCGGCTGGCACCTGGTGTGCGCACTTTTGGCTCGCGCCCGGGTTTCGGTTGCCGAAGGTGAGCCGGGGGAAGCCGATGCCCATAATGCGCTCTCCTGCGCCGCAAGCAGCGGCGCGCACCTACCGCTTCCGGACGTCCTCGAATGCCTCGCCGACCTGGCGAGGGAAGCCGGCAACCTTCAGCATGCCGCGCGACTCTTCGGGGCGGCTGATGCAGTCCGGCGGCGCAAGAGCTTGGTGCGCTTCAAGGTGTACGACGCCAGCTACGAGGCTTCGGTGGTAGCGCTGCGAAATACTATGGGAGAAAAAGGCTTTGAGGCTGCGTGGGCCGAGGGTGCCGCGCTCTCGATCGAGGAGGCGATCGCCTACGCGCAACGCGGTCGCGGTGAGCGCAAGCGCGCCAGCAGCGGGTGGGCGTCACTGACGCGTGCCGAACTCGACGTCGTGAAACTTGTCAGTGAAGGCCTGGGCAACAGGGACGTCGCCGCACGGCTATTCGTCTCACCGCGCACCGTGCAGGCCCATCTCACCCACATCTACACCAAACTTGGGCTGACCTCGCGTGTGCAGCTCGCCCAGGAGGCAGCGCGACGCGGCTGAACTGCGGCCATAATCGAGCTTCGAGCTAGGTACACTTTCGCCGAAAGCCACAAAATCGACTCTCACCGCTGGATCAATTCCTGGGGTCCCGTCACGGGCCCTCCGGCCGAGTGTCTAACCAACTCCCGATTTCGGTCTACAGCACCCCCGCAAGCGGAGATTGCAGCAGCTTGAGTCAGTAGCGTTTCTGCAGCCATATGGTGGTGCGATAGACGACGACCTCGCCGTCAATGCGCTCACGCTGGCGAAAGTCCTTGTCGCGCCGTATCGAATCCAGAGAAACGGGACGGCACGATCGCGGCCCATTCGTGGTCCATAGTCACCGGGGTATTCTCATTGCTTGTTGTCCCACAACGCATTTGCTCGACCCGGCGTCGACGGTCGGAGAACACGTGGGGGACATGTGTATCAACGTTGTGCGATCGGACTTCCGTAGTACATATGTCACCAAGGTTGTGACCTGAGTAGATCGACCCTTTCCAGGCCGGCTTACAGATAAGCCCGGTGCGGTAGCGTCGTAGGTGTCCCGGTACTCCGACCTCGCGGCGCGAAGAGCCCGGATCTCCCTCCCACCAGGTCCCGTGCCCTTCACTCTCGCTAATGCGGCGAGCTGCTCGTCGCATGAACAGAACGTGGCCCGTTCATCATCACGGGCCGTGCAGGTTGCCCCAGAATTCCTTGCGGGACAGGCGAGTTGCGTCGTTTCCGGCCTTGAACAACGCGTTGAGTTTCTGATCCAATGCCAGGTTGGTCAACGATGTGGTGGCCGCGTCGTGGATGAACAGCTCCGCCAGCCGCCCGTCGTCGCCCAAGCTGAACCGCACGAAGCCCTCCGGGTCTTCAACCTCGGTGCGCATCGCCGCCATCCGCGCGATCGCGTCGTCGAGTTTCGCTAAGGCTGAGGCGATTTCGGCTTCGCAGAACTTGACCTTCTCGGCGTCGGCGAGGTCGTCGAAAGTGGTGTCGTCGCTGGTGCCTTCTTTGCGGGGCGCGAAGTCGCCGCCGTCGTCGTCCTCGCCGGCCGCGGGCGGCAATCCCCTGGCCACGACCCGTCATCGTCCTTCGGCCGTGGCATCGTGATTCGGCGAATGACCGGCTGCGGTCCCTGGGACGGCGGCGGCGGGTCGTTGTCGGGCGGGCCCGCCGACGCGGGAGCGGTCGACGACACCGCGATTCGGTCCGCACTGACCTTGCCGGTGACAGACTCGGTGTGCGGAATCCGCGGTACGACAACATCATACGCGCGCTGATGCATATCCCGCCCGCCCCTGGGCCCGCCAGCACCCGGGGCCATCATCGGCCCCATCGGCATCCCCATCGGCACCACGCCCATGCCACCCGGTGAAGGCTCGACCGGCTGGGCAAAGCCCCTGTAGGCATGGTCGGCGGCGTGGGTGTCGGCCCGGTCGAGGGCACAACCGGTGGCTGCGACGGCGGCCCACTACCGGAGGCCGGGGTGGTCTCACCACTTCCGCTGCCCGGCCCGTCGAATCCCGACGGACCCCCGTCCAGGCCCGCATGCCGATCATCACCAGGGTTGGGGATGTCGGCGCTCGGGTCGAGCGCACCCGACATGCCCTCACCGCGGCGCCGGCTGCCTGGGTGGCAGCCTGCGCCAGCGCCTCAGGAGCTTTGGTCAGCGTGGACACGACGCCGCCAAGCAGCCCACCGGCCGCACCCAGCACGGCGGGGAATCAACGACGGAAGCAGGCCCGCGAGCTCCGGCATTCTCCGGGTCCAGGGGCTGTCCGTCCAGGCCTTCCGCGGCCTGCAGCGGATCGGCGTTGGGGCCGTCCTGCGACGTTGACGGGTCAGCCCCACCCGCCGCGGCAGCGGGGTCGCCCCCCTCGATCGGCTGACCGTCGTCGCCGGTGCGCGGGTGGGCTTGACCCCGTTTGGTGGACACACGGTCAGGCGGCTTGTGCCGTCTGAGTGAGTCGGTTCTCGAACTCGACGGGGCAAATCATACCCAGCGATGAATGGCGCCTGCGTCGGTTGTAGACGCGCTCGATCCAATCGCCGACGGCGAGTTTGGCGGCGGCTTTGGTGGGCCACACGTGGCGGTCATAGAACTCGACTTTCAGTGTCGCCCAGAATGATTCCTGCTGGGCGTTGTCCCAACACACCCCTGTACGGCCAACCGAGCGGGCCAGGTTGTGCTCGCGGGCGAACCGCGCGAGCTGCGCCGAGGTGTACTGGCAGCCTCGATCCGCGTGCACCACAACCTGCCCAGCGAGCTCGCCGCGCATCGCCACGGCCATCTCCAAAGCGCCCTGGACCAGATCGGTGTGCAGGTAATCGTCGATGGCCCAGCCGATCACCTTTCGTGAGCAGCCATCGCGGACGGCACACAAATACAGCCAGCCCTCACCAGTACGCAGATACGTGATATCCGAGGTCCACACCCGGTTGAGTATCCCGGTGTCGAAACGACGTTTGACCAGGTCTTTGGGCACCGCAGCATCCAGGTCAACCACCGTGGTCGCCGGCGCGAACCGGCGGGGGCTGATCCCGGCCAATCCCTGGCGGCGCAGCGAGGCCGCCACCGTTTTGCGTGACACCTGCTCACCGTCGTCGCGTAGATCGGCCAGGATGCGTGGGGCGCCGTACACACCGTCAGAGGCCGCGTGAAACGTCGCGACCTTGGCGTCCAGCTCGGCGCGGCGCTGCTGTGCCGGGGTCGGCCCACTATCACGGGATTTGCGCCACTTGTAGTACCCCGAGCGCGACACCTCCAGCAGCTCGCACATCCGCTCAACCGTGTAGGTGGCCTTCTCCGCCTCGATCACCCGGTAGGCTTCTACCGGTTGTGTTCGGAGACGAAGAAGGCCGCGGCTTTTTTCAAAAACTCACGGTCCAAACGTAATTCGGCGTTTTCGCGGCGCAGCCGCTCCAGCTCTGCGCGTTCATCAACGTCTAACACCGCGCCAGTATCACCAGCCGATAGGGCTCGGCGTTGAAGGCGCACCCAACGACCCAGCACTTGTTCACCAACACCGATCTCGGCGGCGACGTGAGCCACCGGACGGCCGGTCTCAATCACCAGGCGGGCAGCCTGCTCCCGAAACTCCGGGGTGTACTTACGACGCTTGCCCGACATACGGACATCCTTCCCGCGGGACCAGCAGTCCCACCAGTCAGGTGTCCACCATCAGGGGTCAACCCCACGGGCTCGTGGTGTTGTCGGCGGTTACGTAATGATTGTCGAACCCCTGCACGGCCTCGGTGTCAAGTTCGGTGCGGCGGGCGTAAAGCGCCACCAGCGCCGGCCCATACTTTCCGTCGGTGGCCCGGTTGGCTTCCCACGTCTGCCGGATCTGCTGGTTCAGCTCATCGAACTTCTGCGGCGGCGGGATCTGCTGACGAGCGTGGATCACGTCGCCGGCATGCCGATCCGCCTGTTGCGCCAGCCCCGAGCCCGCGACGCCGAACCGGCCAACGCGCTCCGATACCTCAGCAGCTGAGCCCGCACCGCAGGTGTCGCCGCCGGGCTGTCCCAGGTCTCGGGCAGATTCTGCACCGCCTGCGAAACCACGGACGCCGCGTCCTCGAGCGCGTCGGCCACCCCCGACCAGCCGGTGATGAAGGCCTGGCCCGCGGACGGATCGCCGGTGTGCACCGCGTGCGAGATCGCCTCCCCCGTCAGTCACCGCGGCCGGCGGCGGCATCGGCGGCCGCACATCGGGCGCCTGCACCGCAGGGGGTGCAAGTCCGGTGGACGGTGCCAGCGCCGCGGAGCCCCGCAAACCGGCCAGGTTGCGTTGGTTGGCCGCTTCGATAGCGTCGATGCCCGCCCCGATCCCGGCCAACACTTCCGCGGTGGCCACGAGGCCGGCCGCCTGCGCGCCGATCAGCGCCGCCAGAGTGGACCCTGCCGCCGTCAACCGCGCCGCGCCGCCGAGCGAGGCGAAATCGGCGCCCAACGCGGGATGCACGTCCTGGCCGGCCGGCAGCTGGGCCAGCGCAGCGGTGATCCGCTGCGCGGCGCCCGCCAGCCTCGGATCAACCTTGATCGCCGCTACAACTTCCTCAACCAAGCTTCGGCTCGTGCCACGTCATCACCTGTCGGCATCCCCTCCATGGCATCTGCCTGCACGCCCGCCCGCTCCCATTCGGCGCGCACGGCCAGCTGACCCTGAAGATACGCGACATCAGCACATGCCATGATCCGCTCGGCCAGGCCGTGACCCGGCCCGCCCATCGCGGCCGGCTCCAACTGAACGCCCAGAATGTGGTGGCTGACGAGTTCGAGCTGCCGTCTTCACCCATGACTTGTCAGGGCAGGTCATGGGTTGCTAAACAGCTGTCCGCCTCCCGTTCGACTTGCCGGGTGTTTGCTTCGCGCCTTGTAGCCAGCCATCGCAGTATGGTATTTGGCGATCCTGCGGTCGATCTCCACGCAGCTCTCATTCAGTGGGTAAATAAAGTGTTCAGCTTGGTTTCGGTCGGCCGCTTCCGCAGCAGCGGCTTCGGCGCGCAGGATGGTGCCATGCACAATGACAACATCCCCGACGCCTTCCGAGGCCGATGAGTACCGGGTTGCTCGACGACGTACTCACCGCTCACGGAGGGCTCGACCGCTGGCGCGAATTCAGCACGATCGAAGCAACGATCGTAAGCGGCGGCAAGCTGTGGCAGATCAAAGGCCAACCGCAGGATCCGACACCGCGACGGATGACCGTTGCGCTGCAACGTGAGTGGGCATCGGTGCAGCCGTTTGGCGCGGAGGATCAGAAAACCGACTTCACGCCTAGCCGCGTCGCAATTGAAAAACTTGACGGCCGCGTAGTGATTGAAAGAGCAAATCCCCGAGAATCATTCATTGGGCACGTATTGGCGACACCGTGGGATCCGTTGCAGCGCGCGTACTTTAACGGCTACGCACTGTGGACCTATCTGACCACCCCCTTCCTGATGACACTATCTGGGTTCACCGTCATCGAAATCGATCCGATCGAGGACAAGGGCGAACGCTGGCTGGGTCTGCAGGCGCGTTTCCCAGACACGTTCGCAAGCCACAGCCGACTGCAAGAGTTCTACTTCGACAGCGACTTCCTGCTGCGTCGTCACGATTATCGGGTCGACGTCGCCGGCGGGTTCGCCGCGATCCAATACGTCCACGACATGCTAGAGGCCGACGGGATCAGGCTGCCGTCAAAGCGCCGAGCGTACCGCTGCGACGCCGATGGCCGGATCATGCCCGACGAACTCATGGTGTCGATCGACATCAGTGACGTCCACTTGTCGTGACGAGCGCTGACCGCTCATAGGACGTCGGTGCCATCAGCCGGGTAAGAGTGTCCCCGCCAATACCAGGTTCAACCGGGTTGGGATACCAACCTGGGTGCAGGAATGAGCATCGTGGCCTGCGCGCTCATCTGAGTAGAGCACCACTCGAATCCCATTCGTGAAAGGAATTTCCATGTCCACCATCCACTTCCACGAGGCGACAACCGCGACCCCTGAACAGTTCATCGCCGGGCTCACCGACTTCGGGCCGGGACGCTCAAAGCTGTTCAAGAACAGCGCCGATTCATACCTCCAGGTGCATCACGTGGGCGCCTATGACGCCGATGTAACCGAGGGGTCGGGCGGAATTTGGGAGCGCCTACATTACGACTGGTCAGATCCCAACCACGTCAAGCTCACGACCACCGACTCCAACATGTTTGGCGGCGCGTCGGGCTACACCTACACCTTGACGCCGCAGCCCAACGGGGCGACCGACGTAGACGTCGTCATCGTTCGTGAAGGCAAGAACCTTAGGGGACGGATCCTGGCAAGCGTGCTCGGAACCGTCGGCAAGCGATCGTTGGGTAACGCGTTCGCCAACAGCGTCAAGGCGATCGAAGCTCGGAGCGACGCAAAGGTGCCGAACTCCCGTGAACGCCTTGCGTCGTTCCTCACCGGTCGTTCCGGCCCACGGGTTGAGCGCTGGTAACACGAGGCACCCAACAGACCAGATAAACAGGGCAGCGTCGGGCGGGTTGTCGAAGTCCACCTTTCCGTCAGGCAAGTCATAGTCGTGGCTGTCGTAATGAACCCGGTCTTCCGCCATGGCGGCGCGCAATTCGGCCATAGCCTCGTTAGCGCGCTTCGACATGTTCAGCGACCAGATTGGGTCGAACAGCGGTATTAACCGAGCCTCCGGCACCAGGGCGTTTCACCTCCCGATGTGCTCGTTCATCCCGCCGGTCTGTGGCACGCTGGCATACCCGAGCCAAGCCAGGGCGGTAGCCCCGCCATGCTCGGCGCATAGCGGAAGGATTGCGATGTCGAGTCAGCTCCACCACGTCGTAATGTGCAGCCACTCCGCCAACGACTTCCTCACGTTCCTCACTGGCGTCGTCGGTATGACGATCCAGCAGCAGTTCCACGTGCCGGGCGAACTGCTCGAATCGACCTTGGGGTGGCCGCCCTCGAGCGGAACACAGGTGACCATGGTGGGTTCTGGGGACTGCGGTCTCATCGAGGTGCTCGACGTACCCGCGCCGCTGCGCGAAGTCGTGCCCGAAGGCCTTGCGGCGCTGTCGTTTCTGTCCAACGACGCGGGCCGCGTACGCGAGCGTGCCGACGCGTCGGCACACGATACGAGGTCGATCGATATCGGAGTGCCCGGCTTCGAGCTGTTCTTCTGCACTGTGGGCGGTGTGCCGATCGAGTTCATGGGCGGTTATTCGGACAATATCGACCTCTGGCAAGGCGACGCGACGGACTCCTGAGTCCTGCTTCGCGATTCGCTGCGGGCGTTCGCGTTTGGTTTCGCTACTACTTCGACGACGACCGGTGGTAATGGTCACCTCAGGTGGAACGCATGCACGGCTACCCGTGCGGCGGCCTCACGCCGACCACACCACGACCGCGATCCTGATCAGCGTGCTCAACCAAAACGCGACGCCATTGCTCCGCACCCGTAGGACTACTAGGCCTCGGCCTCGGCTGGTGGACGAACCCGGTCGCCGCGGCGTTGAATCTGTTGAATCTACGGACGAAAGGACACCCGAAGCGATGAAAGCGCCCAGATGGACAGATGGCTCCCTGAGAGCCCCTTGTGCTCGCCGAAGGTTGGGTTGATGCGCGCACTCCTTGGCACCGCGGTCGGCACCGCCGCCGCCGCGATCGTTGGGAGCATCGCTAGCCGCTCGTCGGTCGATACTTGGTATCGGACTATCGACAAGCCGCCTTACGTGCCCCCGAACGTGGTGTTCCCGGTCGCGTGGATCTCGTTGTACACCGACATTGCGGTGACCTCTGGTCGCACGCTGGACCTTTTAGGTGAGCGCGGCCAGTCGCAGCATGCCCGTTCTTATGCAACGGCAGTAGCGACCAACTTGGCTCTTAACGCCGGTTGGAGCTGGTTGTTCTTCAAGTACCACAAGCTGGGGGCTTCTGCGCTTGCCGCCGCGGCGCTGACGGCCAGCAGTGCTGACCTGGCCCGCCGTAGCGCGGCTGTCAAGCCGGCAGCGGGCATTGCACTGGCGCCATATCCGCTGTGGTGCGGATTCGCCACGGTAATGTCGACGGATATCTGGCGGCGTAACCGCCGCTGACGAACCGAATCTGAACGCTGTCCTTGTCTCGGATTAGACAATCGAGACCGATCCGTTTCCTGGCTCATCCTTCGCGTTTGCTTGCGTCCTTCGGCGGCCTCTTGTGGAGAGGGCTGGCTTGAAAGCCAATGGCGTGCTTGTCATGCGGCGTAACGTCTCATTTGCCAAGCAGCGCTCTAGTCGAGGGGTTGCCGATGAGTTCGGATTACACCGTTGCCGCGGGAGTTTCTCGGGGCACGATGAAGCCCAGCGTTCGCGATTCGCTCTCGGACTGCAGCGCCCCGGTCGCTGTCGAACGCGACGGCGTTGCGATGTGGCGAGACTGACCGGGTGTCGCCGTGGACGGCCGGCCGAACATTCTGTTCTTTCACGTCGACAACCTCGGATTCGGTGAACTGAGCTGTTATTCGGGCGGTCCGTTCCGGGGAACGCAGACGACGCGGATCGACCGCTTCGCCGACGAGGGCACCCGGCTGACCAATTACTGCCCGGAATCGCAATGCACCCCAACGCGTTCGGCGTTGCTGACCGGGCGCCACACGATCAGATCCGGGACGCACAGCGTGCCGGTGGGCCGCGAGGGTGGCTGGGGGCTGGTCGGGTGGGAGAGCACCCTCGGCGATGTGCTCTCGGCGGCGGGTTATGCCTGCGCGGCGTATGGGAAATGGCACGTCGGGGAAGGGGCCGGTAGGTGGCCCACCGACAAGGGCTTCGAGGAATGGTACGGACCACCACGCACGTACGACGAAGCACTCTGGCCGACTGACCCCTGGTATGACCCGCGCAGCGACAAGATCAGCCGCATGACCGAAATCCGGCGCGGCGACGCCGAGGTGACCGAGGGTCCGCAACTGACGATCGACGTGCGTCGGGACTGCGACGTCGAATATCTCCGCCGCGCCAAGGACTTCATCGATCAATCCAGCAGCAACGACGTCCCGTTTTTCGTGTACTTCAACCACTCGATGCTGCACTTTCCCATGCTGGCTCGCGAGGAATTCCAAGGACGCACGGGCCAGGGTGAGTGGGCCGACAGCCTGCTGGAGTTGGACACCGACTTCGGGACTCTGCTGGACTTCCTCGACGAACGAGGGTTGAGCGCCAACACCCTGGTCGTCTTCGCCGGCGACAACGGACCCGAAGACCTGTTGCCGTGGCGCGGCTCATCGGGTTACTGGCGCGGGTCCTACTTCGCCGGCGGCGAAGGCAACCTGCGCACCCCGTGCATCGTGCGCCTTCCGAGCCACATTCCCCCGGGCGCGGTGAGCGACGAGATCATGCACGTGACGGACTGGTTCACGACCTTGGTGCACGTCGCGGACGCGCAGCTACCGAACGACCGGGTGATCGACGGCATCAACCAGTGGGACTGGCTTACTGGAGCGGCCGCAACTTCCGCCCGGGAGGGCTACCTGTACTGGATGGGCGATGAGCTTTATGATGCCCGGTGGCGCAACTTCAAACTCGTACTGGTCGAACAGACCTACCTGGCCGATCCACCACGGCGATTGGCGACACCGCGAATCATCAACCTGACCATCGATCCGCAAGAACGCGAACCGGTTTCGCTGCCTCACGTGCACACCTGGGTGGCCTATCACTTCACCGCGCTCACCAACGCGTTCCAGGCCTCCGTCGACGACGACCCTCTCATCCCGATGGGAGCCCCGCTCGGTCATCGCGCGACGGGGACCCGATCCGGCTAATGCGCAGCACGCCGGCGTACTCGTTTCGATGCCGTGTTCAATTCGTCGGCATCGTCACACAGTTCATCGGTGGGTGCAGGTGTCGGCGTAGCGGGCTTGGGGGTCGGTAGCCCAACGATGAGTGCCGGCGGTGCTAGTTGTAGTCGTGCTTCCAGTCGCTGATGACGACACGGGTCTGGGGCAGCGACCAGAAGCTGTAGATGCTGAAGCATTCGTCGCGGATACGGGAATTGAACGATTCGACGTAACCATAGCGCCACGGCTCTCCGGGCGGGATGAAGTGCAACCCGACTTGCCCTTCGGCCCAGTCAGTCATTGCGCCACAGGCGAGTTCGGGGCCGTTGTCACACCGCAGCACCGCCGGGAGTCGAGCGCGTTGAACGGCCAGACGGTCCAGTTCGCCGATCAGATCTTCACCGGTGATGCTGCGGTCGACCATCCCCCGAGCCATTCTCGGGTGTGCTCGTCGATGATCGATACGATCTTGACCGGCCGGCCATCGATAGTCACGTCGAACTGGACGTCCATCGCCCACACCCGGTCGGGCGCATCCGCTGAGACAGCAGGTGGCGCAGTGGAGACTCCGTGGCGTTTACGGCGTCGCCGCTGCGGCACCCGCAACCCTTCGTCGCGCCAAAGCCGTTGAATCTTCTTGTGATTCACCCCTGGTGGCGCGGACGCGCTTGAACGAGCGCTACCGGCCGGCAATCACTCTGGCGCGCCTAATCTTGAAGGGCTCCTCGCTGGACATCGAGGGCAATCCGACGTCTTCCAGCGACGCCTTTCTCATCGATATGAACAAGGTATTCGAAGACGTTGTTGGCCTTGGACTCCAGCAAGTCCTAGAGAGGACTGGCTTTCGGGTCCTCCTGCAGCACACCGACCACCTGGACTACCACCGCCATGTTGAAATCCGGCCAGACATCGTTGTGCGTGACACATCCGGCTCGGTCGCGGCCATTGCCGACGTCAAGTACAAAAGACCATCAACCGACAAATTGTCGTCCAGCGATGTGTATCAAGCGGTCGCCTACGCAACTCGTTATAGACTCGATCGCGTTGCCCTCATCTTTGCGGAGCCTCCGCCGGTGCCCGAGCTGCACGTCGGCGACATCACGGTTCGCCTCTTATCGGTAACCGCGTTCGAGCGGGAACGCGCAATGACAGCTACTGCTGCAGGAATGGCTTTTCCCACAATCAGTCAACTCGTCCCGGGTGCGCGAGTTAGCTAGCGCGGCTGCCAACGTGACTCGCAACGCCCGGGTAAGCGGCCTTAAGTAGGCGAGCCCGCGGCTATATGGCCTTTACCAGGCAATTTACTGTGGGGTTCAGTGGGGCGGGCGGGACTCGAACCCGTGACCAACGGATTATGTTACGCCGCGACGAGACACAGTGCGCCATGTTAGCCACGGCTAGGGCGACGCGCCGAATCGGTAATAGGTCAGCCCATACGTCAGTGTGGAGGCTCAGCGGTCGGCGTCGCGCCCAAGGCAGCCTGGAGATCCGGCTTCATGGCTTGCAGCTGAACGCCCCAGTGCACCCAGGCGTGTGTGCCGCTGTGGGGGAAATCGAAGACGCCGTTGGTGCCACCGGCAGCCAGGTAGGTGTCCCGGAACTTGAGATTGGTGCCCAAAGTAAACCCTTCGAGGAACTGAGAATTGAACAGTTGCTCTGGAGGGATCTGCGCATCTAGCTCTGATGGTGTGCCATCGCCGCAGTACACCCAGATGCGTGTGTTGTTGGCGACCAACTTGCCCACGTTAACCGACGGGTCGTTACGTTTCCAGGCGGGGTCGCTCGGCGGGCCCCACATGTCATCAGACTTGAAGTCGCCGGCATTGTTCATCGAATCATTCACGTACGACGGCCATTCCCCAGCAGACAAGTTCGGGAAACCGGATAGCGAGCCGGCATAGACGAATTGGGCTGGGTGATAGATCGCCAACACCAGCGACGCGGAGCCGCCCATCGAGGGCCCCACGACAGCGTTGCCGCTGGGGCTTATTCCCTTGTTGGCTTGCAGCCACGGAGGTAGTTCCTGCGTCAGGAATGTCTCGCACTTGTACGTAAGTGTGCCGCCGTTGCCGACGGCCGGCCGATACCAGTCGGTGTAGAAGCTCGACATGCCGCCCACGGGCATGACGATGGACAACCCCGACTGGTTGAACCACTCGAACGCTTGGGTGTGGATGTCCCACCCGTTGTAGTCGTCCTGGGCGCGAATGCCGTCGAGTAGGTAGATCGCGTGCGTGCCACCGCCCTGAAATTCCACACGTACAGTACGATTCATCGCCGACGAGGGAACATCAAGATACTCGACGGTGGGGCTACTGCCGGGTAGTGCTGCCGCCGGTGATACGACTCCAGCGATCGCGGTCGTCACCGTTAGCATCACCGCTGCCCAGGCACAAATAAGAAGCTGGATTGGTCGGAAATGCTGTTTAACGGTCCGTCTCCATTCAGCGGCCGAGGCATGAACCGGCAAGTCAGCGAGCATATAACTAGTGTCGCACCGTGGGATGGCTGCCACGCTGCCCATTTGGTTATTGCACCGATTTTCCGACGTTGTCCTGAAGGCGAATCGCTGCTCATTCGTTGGTGGGGCGGGGCCGGACTCGAACCCGCGACCAACGGATTATGAGTCCCTATCCAGTGCCCGCGCAACGCACCACCGAGCTGCGCGCTCGCGGCATGACCCCGATCCACGCGGCGTCGCACCGGCCCGTAACGCCTGCCGCCTGACCTATCGACTCCTGCGAACCCAACCACCCTTCGATGAACAGCGTTGTCGTCAAGGAAGGCTCAGTCGCAGACGGTGACGGCCACTTTAGCTGTGCCGTACGACGGCGCACCCTAGCTTGCCACCCGTCTCGCGCTCGCGCCTACTCCGTGCACACGAGGCTGGACGCCGGGTTCAATCGTCATACTTACGCGGCTGAGCTAACAGCGCCACCGCAACACCGAATGGGCCCAGAAGCAACAGCGTGCACCAGAATGACCAGGGCCGGTTCTACGGCGCAACCATAAACGCGATGAAGCGAAGAACACCCAGGCAATTACGGCGACGATGACCACGGCCACGAACGATTTGGCCATGAGATCGGCAAACTTCTGAAAGGACGGGTCTGCCCGAGGTCGCGACTTGTATGCACCCTTTGCGCCGCTTCAATGAATAGGCTGCCGCCTGCTTTATTTGCAGCGAAGATTCGGTAACGGACAAAAACACAAGGATCACCTGATCGCGCCGTTGATCACCGGCGTGTCGATCATCCCCTTGTCCACTCCCCACATGGTGGCGATGGTCCGGTATTCGCCGGTTTGGATCAGGTGCTCCAGCGCCTGGCGAAGCGATTCAGCCAGTCCAGAGCCTTTGGCCACCGGCCAGCCGTACGGTTGGGTGTCGAACACCTCACCCGCCGCCTCGAGTGCGCCGGCACTCAGCTTGATCGCAAACCCCGTAACAGGTGAATCTGCCGACATGGCATCGACCTTGCCGGCGATCAACGCTGCGGTGAGATCATCTTCCTGGGCGTAGAGGACCTTCTCAATCGGCGCGAGGCCCGCGGCCACGCATGCATCGCTTTTGGCTGGTATCTCGTCGGTAGCGTGCACGGAACCCTCCTTCGCTCCGACTCTGCGTCCGCAGGCGGCGTTGGGATCGATCGGCGGCCCGGGCCGCTGGGCCCACAGCGTGCCTGCCTTGAAGTAAGTGACGAAGTCGACCATCGACTCGCGGTCCCTGTTGTCCGTCATCGACGACATCCCGACGTTGAAGTTCTGTGCCCCCACGGCCGGAATGATGTCTTCGAAGCGCGCCTCGCGGTAGTCCGGGACCAGATCGAGGGTCCTTGCTATCGCATTCATGAGGTCGACATCGAAGCCGACGATCTGGCCGTCCGAATTCTTGAATTCGTTTGGCGCGTAGGGCACATTTACCCCAACCACGAGGCGACCTGTCGCCCTGATGTCTGCGGGAACGGTGGCTGCGATCGACGGAACGGCCCCCAGCGGCGCGGGCGGGGAGGAACGCGGGTGATGCAATACGGCAGTGACCACGACAGCCGCAACAGCGATGATCAGCACGGCCAGGATCGCGGGCACAACGATGGGCCACCGTACTTTCCGTTTTTGTTTCTGGGGGGGCTTGACCACCTGCGACAACGCCGTCCGCTCCCTGGGAGCAATCTCCCGAGCGGGGGCTTCGAGCTCACGTTCGAGTGCGCCAGCGAAGTCAACGCAGCGGTCGAAGCGGTCTTCGCGGGATTTGGCGAGTGCCTTGGCGAACACCGGTCCGAGCACAGACAGTTCCGGCTTGCGATCGCCGATCGCCGGCGGCGGCGCGGTCAGGTGTTTGCTGATGACGACGTTCGAGTTGGAATCCTGAAATGGGGGTGAGCCGGTCAACAAATGAAAAGCGGTGGCCGCTAGCCCGTACTGATCGGCCCGGCCGTCGAGCGACTCGCCCATGAGCTGCTCGGGCGCGGCGTATGAAACGGTGCCCACCCCCATGTTGGTGACGGTCAGCGTGCCGGGGTCGTCGAGGCGGCGGGCGAGGCCGAAGTCGGCCAGGAGCGCCCGTGTCGATTTGAAATTCGATTGTGCAATCAAGATGTTGGCTGGCTTGACGTCCCGGTGCAACATCTGGTTATCGTGCGCATAATCCAGCGCGTCGGCGACTCCGGTGACAATCCGTACGACCTCGTCCGGGGCCAGGCCATAGACATTGTTCCGCAGGCGGCTCGCGGCGTCCGTGCCGTCCACGTAATCCATCGTTATCCATAGTTGACCGTCGAATTCGCCACGATCATGCAGTGCCACGATATTTGGGTGCCAGAGGGTCGCGACGACAGCGGCTTCCCGATCGAACCGCTGCCGGTACTCGCGGTCATTCGTTAGCTGTGCGGGCAGCACCTTCAGTGCTTCACGCCGCGGCAACCTCGGGTGTTGGACGAGGTACACCTCACCCATACCGCCGGCGCCCAACAAACGCAGAATCGTGTAGCCGGCAAAGACTTCACCCGCGGCTAGCGGCATCGTTTGCGCCTTCCTTCTGGCCGTGCAGACCATTGTGGGCCGGGCCTTTGTCGGCGCGGTTTCGGGCTGTGCCGTAGGCGCGAAGTTGGCATGCGTCCGCATACTGGTTGACGGTCGAAGGGACGGGGCCGACCGCCAGGCGCCACGATTGCCATGAGATGAATGGTGACACCCGTCGCGCAGAAAATCGGCGACTTCATGCCATCCCCTTGGGCACCACAGCTCCGCTTTGAGTGCCTGCCGGGCCGCCCGCATCCGGTCGTCGCTCCTTCGACAGCGCATGGCGACTTCTATACACCCCGATGTGGCGGAAACTCCTTGACGGTCGACGAGTATCGCGACCCTCTTCCGGATGCAGGTCCTCGCAATGCGCGAGGGTGTGATGAGCGACTGCGCATGGCTTGCTCACGCTCTCCTTGCGGACCGCTCCCCAATCGCTGTAGTCGATCTCCCCTCTCCAGACTGAATCTTTTATAGTCTGTGAGCGGAACGGTATCGTATCGTCAATTTTGGTGTGGAGCACCTGATGCCGAACGTGGAGAGCGGGCGAGGCGACGGCGCTGGCCGTACGCCGGGGACAACGCGTGGACGCAATCCCGCGCGGTTCGACCCGTCCGTCGACACCGCGATCCTGACCGCGGCTTTGCAGGCACTCGCCGAGCACGGCTTCGACAAAATGAGCATCGAGGACGTCGCGGCGCGCGCCGGCGTGGGGAAGGCGGCTATTTATCGACGCTGGTCCTCAAAGCCGGCCATCGTAGCCGAGGCGATAGCACATTGGCGACGAACGCTGGGGCCGGTGCAACCCCCGAACACCGGCAGCCTTCGCGGCGACATCGATGCACTGCTGGCGGCCGTGCCGGATTTGGATGATGCGGACGTAAATACGATTAACGTGATCATGGGTGTGGCCACAGCCGCGATTCGCAGTCCCGTTTTGGCGGCCGCGCTGGACGAACTTGTGCTGTCCCAGCCGCGCCGCATGGTCAGCGTGGTTCTCGACCAAGCGCTGGCGCGCGGAGAGATCTCTGCAAGACGCGACCTGAGCCTAGTTCCCGATGCCGCACTGGGCCTGAACCTGCTGAGGATCCTCACCGGTCGACCGATCGATCGCGTGTTCATTCGCCGCGTGCTCGAAGACGTGATTCTGCCGCTGGCTACCGCCCCCCACACAGCGATAGCCGAACCCGAGTCCAAACGCGATCCCTCCAATCTGCGTCCACCGCTTGCGAACGGCCACCGGCGGGATAACAATTGAGACCGAACGATATCGTTCCGCCTCAATTGGCAAGACATCGTTCACAACCGCCCGGAAGCGCGTGTTAGGTCGGTCGCGGGCCGCGCGGTTCTGGGAGGAGCACCACATCACCAACATGCGTGTACCCGTGCTAATCGTCGGAGCGGGGGCAGCCGGTCTCACCACCTCCGCCGTGCTCGCGCGACACGGAATCTCGTCTCTGCTCGTCGAAAAGCGCCGCGAGGTGTTCATTTACCCGAAGGCCCGTAACCTCAGCTTCCGCAGCTTGGAGATCCTGCGCGGTCTGGGCCTTGACGACGAGATCCATGCGGTTGTCGAGGGCGTCACGGACATGGTGGTCAAACCCACGCTGAACAGTGCCGAGCAACGGCGCGCACTCGACATCGACGCCCTCTTCGCCGGTTTTGACGGGCTGAGTCCCGAACCATCCGTTCAGTATTGCCCGCAAAGCAGATTGGAGCCGATTCTGCTCGCCTACACCCGCGACCTGGGCAACGAGGTGCGGTACGGGACGGAACTGGCCTCATTCGAACGGGAGGAGTTCGGAGTTACGGCCGTCCTGCGTGACGTGGATTCCGGGGAGACCCAGGCCGTGCGCGCGGATTATCTCGTCGGGGCCGACGGCACGCACAGCAGAACCCGCGACATGATCGGCTGATCAGCCTCCGGACACGGCGCGCTGCCGATCTTCGTGGTGTTCATCTACTACTTTCGTGCGCCGTGGCGCAGATTCGTCCCCGATCTCGGCGACGGGACGCGGTGCAAGTGAACAATCCCGACGTGGACGGGATTTTCATCGCGCCTGACGGCGGGGCGTTGTTGGTGCGCCCTGGCGACTTCGTCGGATGGCGCGCCGAGACCGCGGGCCCCGACCCGGCCGCCGATCTATGCCAGGCGTTGTCGGCGATCCTCTGCCGATGACCCTGCACGGAATGCACACATCCGGCGCGCGCGCACCCAGACCCGTTGGCCGCCATCTTCCGGGTTGGTGACCCCGCTACCTGGGCCAAGTACAGTTCGCGACGTCGTTAATGTCGGCCAACCACGCGTGCAACGTCTGCTGTGGTACCCCACCTTCGCGGCCACCTGCGCCACACCCGGACCATCGGCGATCACCGCCAACACCGCCTCATACCTCCGGCCTCACCCGAAGACAAAACGTCAAGCATCAGCCGAAGTATCATACACCTTTTTTGTATGGTGGGGCGGGCGGGGCTCGAACCCGCGACCAACGGATTATGAGTCCTTATTCGGCAGGCGTACGACCAGGCGAAACGATTACCTCCGAAGCATCAAACCTCCTGTGTCACAGCGTATTTAGCTATCACCGGTACGGTTGCGGTACGCCCTGACTACGGCTACCGATCGCCCCCGGTGGCCGGGGTGATGCCGGGGTGAGATGCGGCGCGAACTGTTAGCTAACCGCGGCTGGGGCGGCGCACCCCTCGCCGGGCCTCGTGCGAAGGCGAGCGCCTTCGACCACTCGGTCAACTCATCCTCGGACGGCGCCGCTACTCCGGCGCGCAGCCATCACGATGCGATCAAACCCGCTTGCCGCTTCACTCTCACCGCCGGCTCGGTCGGCTCCGACAGCGAATTTGCGACTCCCATGCCAGCCTGGGGAATCCGGTCGCCATCGGTGTCGAGAATGAATGTAAACACACTGTGGCCCAAGCGATTCATATAAGCATGGGCGGCGCGGTCATACTACATGCAGGACGAACAAGACCACCGCGATGACCGTGACGACCACCAGTAACGCCGCAAGGATCGCGACAACGATTTTCAAATTCGTCTGCGGCGGTTCGTTGACTGCTCGCCGTGGCCGCGATCGATGCCTCGGTCCTGACGCGGGAAGTGCCACCGCGGTGACGCCTGTCGCGCCGGTCTCAGCGGCCACGATTCCCAGCCGCTTCGCAAGCGCATCAGCGAACTCCACGCAGGTGTCATAGCGATCATCGGGCGCCTTCGACAGGGCCTTCGAAAACACCGGGCCCAGATCGGTTAGGTCGGGCCGCCGGGTACCGATCGCGGGGGGCGGAGTGGTGAGGTGTTGGCTGATCACGACGGCCGGGTTGGAATGCTGAAACAGCGGCGTGCCGGTGAGCATATGAAAAGCCGTGGCGGCTAATGCGTATTGGTCCACGCGCCCGTCCACGTGCTCGCCCATCAACTGCTCAGGCGCGGCGTACGCGACCGTCCCGACGGCCATGTTCGTGGCCGTGAGCCTGCTGCTGTCCTCGACCCAGCGAGCAATCCCGAAATCGGCCAAGAAGATGCGCTCATTCGGTTCTTCAGGATGCGACAGCAAGATGTTTGAGGGCTTGACATCGCGATGCAGTAACTGCTGCTCGTGTGCATAGTCCAACGCCTCGGCGACCGCTCTGATGATCCGCACGACCTCGTCCGGCGGCACGCCGTTGGGGTAGCGCTCCTGCAGCATGGAGCTGGCGTCGGTGCCATCTACGTAGTCCATCGAGATCCACAGTCGGCCATCCAACTCTCCGCGGTCGTGGACTTCGACGATGTGCGGGTGCCACAGCGTCGCGGCAATATCCGCCTCACGGTTGAACCGCTGCCGATACTCGTCGTCGACGGTAAGGGCCGCAGGAAGCACCTTCAGCGCGTCACGGCGCGGCAACCTCGGGTGCTGGGCCAGGTAGACTATGCCCATCCCCCCTTCGCCGAGCTTACTCAAGATCGTGTAACCCGCGTAAACCTGGCCATCAGCCAACGGCATATGTGAATCCTACAAGTCTCGACACCATGAATGCCGCTTGCCCTACTTAGGGCTGGTCGTCGCACCGGAGTATCTCTGCTCAGCACGCTCAACTCCCTCATGGCTGAGCGTCGAGGATCAACCGAAACAACTGCCAAGCATCAGCCGAAGCCCAAATGTCAACCATCAGCCGAGCTAATACATCGTTCAGAGTGGGGCGGGCAGGGCTCGAACCCGCGACCAACGGATTATGAGTCCCTACCCCGCGCCTCGGCGACCAGGCGAAACGGTAAGCTGAAACGGCTCAAATCGCCTGCAGAGGACTGTTTTTCGACGTTGCCGGTAGGATCGCGGTCCGCCCCCGGTACGGCCTAGATTCGCCCCCGGACGCCGCGTTCACGCCGCGACGAGATGGGCTCATGGGGTGTTAGCTAGCTGGCGGCGGGAGGTGCCGCCGTAGCTCGAGGGCCAGCTCGACGGCGAGTCGCCGCTCGCCAGGCGGGTAGCCGAGTAGCTCGGTCGCGCGTGCAATCCGCTTGAGGATCGTGTTGCGGTGCGTGTAGAGCCGGGCGGCGGCGTGGGGCGCGTTGTCGGCTTCCTCAAGGTAGACGCGCAGCGTTTCTCGTAGTCGGGCCGCGGCGGGGCTGTCCTCGGCAAGCGGGCCGAGAGTCGCCGCGATGAACTCGCTCGCCGCGCGCGGATCGTGTGCCGCGAGCGCCGTGACCTCAAGTTCCCGATAGGAGCCGAAACGACCGCTCGCAGGGTTGCCCAGCAGCAGCCGATGCACGGTCAGCACGGCCTCGTGGGTAGCGCGAAATCCTTCGATGCCCCGCCGGGTCGGGCCGATGGCGACACGCACATCGTCGGGTGATCGCCCCACCGCCGCGCGAAGATCCTCGATAGCCGGTTCGCCGGGCGTGCCGATCCACGCCCACAGCGTCGTCGTTCCCGCCGGAAGGGTCAGCGGCCGTTGGGATCCCGCCGCCTGGGCGAGCAGCACCGCAGCCGACTCGAGCGCGCCGTGTGGCGCGACGGCCGACTCCGCCCACACCACGACCGCGGTATGCCGGCGGTCCAGCTCGTAGCCGAGTCGGCGGCTCGCGGCGGTGGGGTCGATCGGGGCACCGTCGAGGATCAATCGGATGGTCTCGGTGCGACGCGCCAGCGCACCGCCGATCACCTCTTCGCGTTCGCGCTGGGCCTCCGCCAACACGCGACCGAGTGTCTGGTCGACATAGCGGAACGCGAGCGACAGCGACAGCTCGGTGACACCGATCAGCTCGGGCCCTGGCTCGACGATCTCATATGCGCAGGCCAGCCAGCGCTCAAGTCCAACCTGCTGGCCACGCCGATAACCCTCATAAATTCTGTCCAGGTCGATGCCGCGGCGCACGACGGTACGAGCCGCGTCCAGCGCCTCGGGCGGGACCGCATCCGCTAGCGGGGATTGCGACCGACGCGCCACCGCCAAGAATCGCTGCCAATTGCCGCGGTTGGTCGCGGTGAGCTCGGCCGCGATCGCGGCGTCGGCACCGAACTCAGGAACAACCTCGATCACCGCGGCATCCATCGCCGCGACGGTCTCGTCGACCTCGAGGGCCAGTCGCTCCGCAATAGCGGCGATCAGTTCAAACGTTCGTGCCGTCGGCGCAACCGCCGTCATGGGTTTAGTGTGCCACCGCACACCACTGCCCGGCCGCTCATTAGCTAACCGAGGAGCGCGTCCGCGGCGTGCTCGTCGGCCAGGTCACGAAGCTCGCGCAGACCGGCCCGCACGGCACTGAAGATGGGCCACGGGGTCGTCGACCTGCTCGCGGTCGGCGACGATGCCGAGAATCCTCGGGCTTCGCGGGCACTCGCGACACCGGCGCCTTGATCGACGATGTGTGGAGCTTCGCCGCCGGATTGGACGTGGTGTTGGGTCGCCGCGCCAGCTGGTGTCGGCCTCAGGCCAGCACCCCGACCCGGATTGTGGGCTGCGGGAGTGGGTCCCCGTATGTGGCTCCCACGACGAAGGCGAACGTGTCCCTCGCATCCGGGCTGACGGCGTAGTTTTGGCTTTGCCGTGGGCACAAGGGCTCAGCGGGAGTGACAGACGGAGAGACCTGTGAACACGCTGTCAGGTGATGTGCGCACGCTGAGTTATGAAGCGGCGCTGTACTTCTACCCGTTGGTGATGATGGACGTCACCCGGCTGCAGTCGATCAACACCCCTGCGGGCACCAAGCCGGGTTTCGGGCCGCCCAACGAGTTTCATCACCTCAGAGCATTTCCGACCGCGGACCTTCGCGCCGTGGTCCGGCCGAACTTCGACACGCTGTACTCCCAGGCGTGGCTCGATCTAACCGCCGGCCCGGTGATCCTGCACGCACCCGATACCGACGACCGCTATTACATGCTGCCGCTGCTCGACATGTGGACCGACGTCGTCGCCAATCCAGGCAAGCGCACCACCGGCACCAACGCCCAAGATGTCGTCATCACCGGCCCCGGATATACCGGTGACCTCCCCGAGGGTCTGCCGCTGATCGTGGCGCCGACACCGTACGTGTGGATCATCGGCCGCACGCAAACCAACGGCCCGGCGGACTACGACGCAGTCCACAAGGTGCAGAACGGCTACCGCCTCACCCCGCTGGGCAAGCCAGTGGACCACGCGGTCGACGCGAGCTACGACACCAGCACCGAGCCGCCAAAAACCGTCAACAACATGAGCGCGGTCGACTTCTTCACCTACGCCGCAGACCTGCTGGCAACCAATCCGCCGCACGCGACCGACTTCGACCAGCTTGCCCGCATCGCGAACCTGGGCATCGCGGCGCGTAGGCCGTTTGACGCCCGCGGGTTCAGCGCGGAGCAACGCGCCGAGATCGACGCCGGGTTCGCCGCGGCACAGCACGACATGCGCGCGGCGTTACCAACCCTGGGCACCAACGTCAACGGCTGGGTCTCGTTCACTGAGACCATGGGTGTCTACGGCAACTACTACTTCAAACGCGCCGTGGTGGCACTCATCGGGCTGGGCTCCAACCCTGCTGAAGACGCTGTTTATCCCCTCCTGATAACCGATGCCGACGGGAACCCCACCACTGGGGATAACGACTACGTCCTCCATTTCGACGCCGACAAGCTGCCACCGGTCTCCGCGTTTTGGTCGGTGACCGTGTATGACGCCGACGGCTTCCAGGTCGCCAACGAACTCAACCGCTTCGCGGTTGGCGACCGCGATCCATTGACCTACAACGCCGACGGGTCGCTGGATCTCTACCTGCAGCACAAGAACCCTGGTCCGCAACGTGAGCCGAACTGGCTGCCCGCACCTCCAGGGCCCTTCGGAGTGACGATGCGGCTTTACGCCCCGAAACGTGAAGTGCTCACCCGCCTGTGGCATCCACCACCCGTGCACAAGGTGTAGCCGACGGCGCTGCCCCACAGCAGTCCCCCGACGTCGCCGTGGAGCATCGGCCGGCAGTCGCACCGACGACCGCTTCGGATTTGCCCGGGCTCGCTCGTACAGGGTCGCGTCATGGGCGCAGACGATGAACAAGTCGGGGTCTGCGCGCCGGTAGAGTTCTGCAAGGCGGGCGTGGTTGTCCCGCAACATTTTTCGATCGAATGCGATAAGGGTCTCCATCGCCGCGAGGGCACGAGGGACACGGGCGCGACGGTCGATGGTGCCGTGGTGGAAAAACGAATCGCCACCGTGGAGCACCCATCGGTGGCCGGCATCGACGGCTACGCATGCGTGCCCGCGGGTGTGGCCTCGCAGCGAGATCAGGACTATGCCCGGGGAGATCTCGTCAAGCTCCTTGGCTGCGGCGAAACCTCGCCACTTCTCCCCTCGCGGGTCGTGTTCAACGATTTTGGGCTGATGTGTCCATTGAGTGGGTCGGTAGCGCGTCTTCTCGAACCGCGACGGGGAGGTGATGGCGCCGAGGGCCTCGGCCGCGGTGACGTGAACTTGGGCGTGCGGGAAGTCGGACAGACCGCCGATGTGGTCCAGGTCGAGGTGCGTGACGACGATGTGGCGGACATCGTCACGCGTGAACCCGAGTTGCTCGACTTGGTGGGCGGCGGTTTCGTCGTGGCTGAGGACGGGTCTGAGAAGGTGGCGCAGCGGTCCGACCCGCCCGGCGGGTTCGGCGCAGTCGTGCGAGCCGAAGCCGGTGTCGATCAGCACCAGGCCGCTGTCGGTTTCGCGGAGTAGCACGTGACATACCACCGAGGCGTTGGCGGGCGGATTCATGGTGCCGCAGTTCAGGTGGCGAACTTTCATGGGCGCTCCTCGACTCTCGGTCGGTCCACAGCAAGACGTGAACCGCGTTCTGGCACTGGGTAGTTCGAGGCACCGGCTCTGGTGGCCGCGACGACGTGCTTGGCGCTACACGGTCCAGCGCCGAGCACCAACCTTAGGACGATGGTGGGGCTGCGGGAAATCTCCGACAGCACACACTTGCGGCACCGAGATATGCCACGGCACACCTGCTCGCGCGGCTTGCGCGAACTTTGCGCGCAGGGCATGTGGGGTGTGCGACGGCACACCCATCTCTGCCAAATGTGTGCACCTGGCGATTCCGTCCGCTGCATCGCCGCCGTAGTTTCGGGTCACCGACACCCCGGAAGGGGTTACACCGCGGATGAACTAGGGACCGAGGTTATGGACGAGATCAGCTTCTACAGTGGTGACGATCGCTGCGCCGCTTGGCATTTCGCGGCCGCCGCCGAAGCGTTCGCCGACGCAAACGGGCGGCCGTGTGTGGTGATGGCACCAGGTTTCGCGAGCACCCGGGACACCGGCGGCCTAGTGGCCTACGCGGAGGGCTTCGCCGCAGCCGGACTACACGCGGTGTTGTTCGACTACCGCGGATTCGCAGCCTCGGGTGGATCGCCCCGCCAGCTCGTGTCGGCCTCACGCCAGCGCCAGGACTATCACGCGGCAATCGCCACCGCGCGCCAGCTGCCCGGCGTCGATCCTGAGCGCATTGTCCTATGGGGGATCTCGTTCTCCGGCGGCCACGTCGTCCGCGCCGCCGCCGAGGACGGCCGCGTCGCGGCAGTGTTGTCGGTGACCCCGGCGGCAGACGGTGTGGCGGTGCTGGCGCAGCTCATCCGCAACGCGGGCGTCCTCCAGCTGTTCCGAGTGGCCGGACACGGTTTGCGTGATGCGATTCGCGGATTGACGGGACGCTCGCCGCATTTTGTTCCAGTGATCGGGGAACCCGGCTCGCGCGCGATCATCGCCAAACATGGCGCGGAGCAAGCCTATGCCCCGATCGCGGGCCCGAGCTGGCGCAACGAAGTGTGCGCGCGCACCGCGCTCGGGGTGGCGTTCAACCGCCCGATCACGTTCGCCGCACGGGTTTCCTGCCCACTACTGGTGCAGGCCGGCACCGCCGACAGCATCACCCCGCCCGCCCGCGCCCGCCGAGCCGCCGCCAGCGCCCGCCGTGGGGAGCTGCGGGAATACCCCATCGACCACCTGGACGCCGAGACCGGCCCCGGGCAACAAGATGCCCTGGCCGATCAGCTCGAATTCCTGCGCCGCCACCTGGCGCCCACCGCGTCCCGCCGGGCCGCGACCACCACCACCGATAGGAATCACCAATGAAGCTCAAGAACCTGAACAACCGGGTCGTGGTCATCACCGGCGCCGGCAGCGGCATCGGCCGGGCGACCGCCCTGCTGTGCGCGCGTCGCGGTGCACGCCTGGCGATCTGCGATCTGAACGAAGCCGGGCTGAAGGAGACCGCCGACGCCGCTCGCGAGTTGGGCGCCGAAGTGCTCGCACAGACCGTCGACGTCACCGACACCGCGTCGATGGATGAATTCGCCGACGCCGTGCACGCCCGCTTCGACACGGTGGACCTGCTGATCAACAACGCCGGCATCGGCGTCGGCGCCGGATTCCTCGACACCACACCCGAGGACTGGGACCGCATCATCGCCGTCAACGTGATGGGCCTAGTGCACGGCTGCGAACGTTTCATCCCCAGCATGATCGAACGCGGCACCGGCGGTCAAGTCGCCAACGTGTCATCCGGTGCCGGCTACTCGGCGCTGCCGCATATGTTCGCCTACTCAGTCACCAAGTTCGCCGCGTTCGGCTTCTCCGAGGCGCTGCGCATGGAGATGCGCCGCCACAACATCGGGGTGACCACCATCTGCCCCGGCCTGATCAACACCCCGATCCTGCGCACCAGCGTCACACGCGGGGCCCGCGCAGAAGAACGAGCCGAGCGGCTCGCGCGCGTGCATGCGCGCCGCGGCTACTCACCAGAGAAAGTCGCGGTCAACATCCTTTGCGCGGTGGGCCGCAATCGCGCGGTCGCCCCGATCACCCCCGAAGCCCACCTCACCTACGCGCTGACCCGCATCGCCCCGCCCGTGGCGCGCTGGTTTTCCGCCCGCACCTCCGCCGTCCTCGCCAAGTAGATCACCCAGCAGCAAGTCGAAGAGCGCTGTTGCCGCTCGGCGTTTCGCCGGCACATCCCCGTTCTCGATACGCAGTACACCCACACCAGGAGTCGCAGAAATGTCTACAACACCCGTGACGAACCGCCTCGAGCACATTGACGTGTTGATCGTCGGCGCCGGCATCTCCGGTATCGCCGCGGCGTATTCGCTTTCCATCCAGCATGCCGACAAGACTTTCGCGATCCTGGAGGCGCGTGGCGCCAGCGGCGGAACATGGGACCTGTTCCGCTACCCGGGTATTCGCTCCGATTCGGACCTGCACACGTTCAGCTACGAGTTCAAACCGTGGCGGAACGAGAAGGCGATCGCCGGCGCACCGGCGATCCTCGACTACCTGCGCGAGACGGCGGCCGAAAACGGCATCGACAGCAAGATCCGCTTACACCACAAGGTGCGCGGCGCGGCCTGGTCGAGCACGGACGGCCGCTGGTTGGTCGAGATCGAGCGGACCGACACCGGCGAGCAGCTGACGATCAGCTGCGGCTGGTTGTTCAGTGCCGGCGGCTACTACCGCTACGACCAAGGATTCACTCCGCCATTCGAGGGCCATGAGCGATTTCAGGGGCAGATCGTGCATCCCCAGCACTGGCCAGAGGATCTCGACTACCACGGTAAACGGGTGGTGGTGATCGGCAGTGGCGCCACCGCGGTCACGCTCATTCCGGCGCTGGCCGGTAATGCAGTCCATGTGACAATGCTGCAGCGATCACCGAGCTACGTCTTGTCAGTACCGTCCCGCGACAAGATCGCCAACTCATTGCCGGCTCTGCTCGGCACCAAGTGGGCGTACGCGATTACCCGCCGCAAGAACATTGCGCGGCAGCGGGCGATATTCCGGTTCTGCCAGGCCTACCCGCGGACCGCCCGCCGGCTAACCTAATCCGCCACCACATTGCCAAGCAATTGCCGACGGGCTATCCAGTCGACGAGCATTTCAATCCGGCCTACAACCCGTGGGATCAGCGGTTGTGCGTCGTACCCGATGGCGACTTGTTCAAGGCGATCCGCGACAGGAACGCCTCGGTCGTCACCGGCCGGATCGACACCTTCAC
Organism: uncultured Actinomycetota bacterium; assembly: GCA_963801365.1. Taxonomy (GTDB): domain Bacteria; phylum Actinomycetota; class Actinomycetes; order Mycobacteriales; family Mycobacteriaceae; genus Mycobacterium. The sequence continues at coordinate 236,056 of CAWDEZ010000007.1, forward strand.
CGAGCGGGGCATCCGGCTGGAATCCGGGCGCGAACTCGAGGCCGACATCATCGTGACCGCCACCGGCCTGAACCTGCAGGCGTTCGGCGGCATCACGTTGACCGTGGACGGCGCGGCTGTGAACCTGTCCGACAAGGTGGCATTTCGGGGCTTCATGCTCGACGGGGTTCCCAACTTCGCGTTCGCCTTCGGCTCCACCAACTTGTCGTGGACGCTGAAGGTCGGGCTCGTGGGCGAGCACTTCTGCCGACTGCTGGCCCACATGGACACCCACGGTCACACCATCTGCTATCCCACATTCGACAACCCACACATGGTGACTCGGCCGTTCGTTGAATCCAGCGCCGGTTACGTGCAGCGCTCGATCCAGCAGTTCCCCCGTCAAGGCGCCGAAGGCCCGTGGCGGATCTCGAACGACCACCGCGCCAACGTCAAGACATTCCGCCACGGTCCAGTAGCCGACGAAAACCTGCGCTTCCGTTCCGCCCTCGGTTCAGCCCCGATGGGCGCCGTGGCCGCAGGAATCAGCGCATAGCCCGCGACCCGGGCCGGTGTGTCAGGTGTATGCGACGCGGACGCGATCGATTTGGCCGTCGAAGGGGAAGGGCGCTTTGTCGTAGTAGTCCAGTGACACCGGTGAGCCGAGGCAGACGCCGATGTCGAAGCAGTCGTTGGCAGTGAACAACAGCGGCGCGCTCACCGGCACCCGCCCCTTCGCGAGGACCTCCTGGCCGACTTGGATGGTTATGTCGAGTGGTCCGGCCGGCCGCTGCTCGGCATAGGTGGTCTGCACGACGATAGTGGTCGGCCCGGGCGGCAGCTTGGTTGTCGAGCGGATCTTGGTGCGGGAGATGATGAAACAGTTGTACTCGTAGCACAGGTACCCGTCGTCGAGATAGCAGGTGAGTCCGCCGGCCACCCCGCCCAGCGCGTACAGGACTCCCCTGGCGTCGGCGGGCAGGTCAGCTTCAATGGTGACGGTGTTGTTCTTGTTGCCCAGCGCGGGCGCGCAGAACTCGGGTATGCGGGTGATTTCGCCGGGAAACTCCCACTCACGGTACGGCGGCGTGATCCGCAATTCGGGGTGGAAGACGGGCACCCACAAACCACCGCCGATCGGGAGCACGGAATTGCGGGCGGCTTCGATGGCGAACAGTTCGCGCATCTGCGCCAGCTTGTCGGGCATCTCGGCGGCCAGGTCGCGGGCCTGAGACCAGTCCTCGTCGAGGTGATACAGCTCCCAGCGGTCGTTGTCGGGGGTCCAATCGTGGATGCCCGGCGGCAATCCGGGCAGCCACGGCACCCGCGGACCGAACACCGAGGCCATCCAGCCGTCGTGATAGATGCCCCGGCTGCCCATCACCTCGAAGTACTGCGTCTTCTTACCCCCAGGCGCCGATCGGTCGGTGAGCGTGCGGGCGAAACTTGCTCCGGCTATTGGGATTTGGGGCACACCGCTCACGATGAGCGGGGGCTCGATGCCCACGATGTCGTAGATGGTCGGTACAACATCGTTGACGTGCAAGAAGTGATCCCGCGGTGCCGCGTCGGGCGGGACCTTCTTGGGCCAGCGGATCCCCAGCGGATTGCGGGTACCACCCAGATGCGACGCGAGCAGTTTCACGCCCTTATAGGGCGTGCTGCCCGCCCAGCCCCAACCGGAGTGGTACTGATTGTCCACCAACGGTGAGCCGAGCACATCGAGTCCGCCGAGTTGCTCCAGCGCGTCGATGTGCATCCGCGGGGTGGTCGGAATGCCGTTCTGCGCAAGCAGTTCGGCGATGGTGCCATCCTGTCCCTCAGCCGAAGACCCGTTGTCACCCCAGATGTAGAGAAACAGCGTGTTATCCCCGTAGCCCAGCCGATCCAACTCATCGACGATCCGGCCCACCTGAACATCGACATGTTCGGCGAACCCGGCAGCCACCTCCATGAGCCGGCGTTGAAACGGCCTCTCATCCTCGGGAATGTCGCCCCACGCCTTCATCCGCTCGTCGCGGTCGGTGAGCTCACAGTCTTGCGGGATCCAGCCCTTGTCCTTGGCGCGCTCGAAAACCCGCTGCCGGTAGGCGTCCCATCCGTCGTCGAACCGCCCGGCGTACCGGTCGGCCCACTCCTTCATGATGTGGTGCGGGCCATGCAGACAGCCGCTGGCCCAGTACATGAAGAACGGCCTATCGGCCTGCAGCGCCTTGTGGTTGCGCAGCCAATCGATCGCGTCATCGGCCAGGTCCTCCGAGAGGTGATAGCCCTCCTCGGGGGTCTTCGGCGGCGCCACGACGGTGGTGTTGCGCACCAGGTGCGGCTCGTACTGCGAGGCCTCCCCGGCCAGGAACCCGTAGAAATACTCGAAGCCCAGCCCGGTCGGCCAATCCTCGAACGGGCCGGCCGCCGTGGTGTCTTCGGCCGGGGTGTTGTGCCACTTGCCCCACGCGCCGGTGCTGTAGCCATAGTCCTTGAGCACCTCGGCCACCAGGGCACTGCTGCGCGGGATCTTCCCGGCGTAGCCGTCCCAGTCGTTGGCCAACTCCGCGATCTGCCCATTGCCGATCTCATGATGATTACGCCCGGTCAGCAGCGACGCGCGTGTCGGCGAACACATCGCGGTGGTATGGAACCGGTTGTAGCTAACACCCTCCGCGCAGATCCGGTCCATCGTCGCGGTACGCACCTCGCCCCCGAACGTCGTCGGCAGCCCTGGCCCGGCGTCGTCGATCAGCACGATCACGATATTCGGCGAATCGTCGTGCAGCCGAGGTGGAGTGACCCGCTGCGCGTACGTCGACTCCTGCAACGTGCGGCCCGCGATGCTCGCCGATGGCGTCGGCGGAAACGGCAGCGTCGCCCCACCCGGCAGCTTCGGAGCCACCACCCCACCAGGCGAATTGATGCTGTTATTTGTGGCCGCATCCGACATGGCTGCTCCCCTCTTCGAAACTGCACCGCTGGGCTTGACCCCGTTTGGTGGACACACGGTCAGGCGGCTTGTGCCGTCTGAGTGAGTCGGTTCTCGAACTCGACGGGGCAAATCATACCCAGCGATGAATGGCGCCTGCGTCGGTTGTAGACGCGCTCGATCCAATCGCCGACGGCGAGTTTGGCGGCGGCTTTGGTGGGCCACACGTGGCGGTCATAGAACTCGACTTTCAGTGTCGCCCAGAATGATTCCTGCTGGGCGTTGTCCCAACACACCCCTGTACGGCCAACCGAGCGGGCCAGGTTGTGCTCGCGGGCGAACCGCGCGAGCTGCGCCGAGGTGTACTGGCAGCCTCGATCCGCGTGCACCACAACCTGCCCAGCGAGCTCGCCGCGCATCGCCACGGCCATCTCCAAAGCGCCCTGGACCAGATCGGTGTGCAGGTAATCGTCGATGGCCCAGCCGATCACCTTTCGTGAGCAGCCATCGCGGACGGCACACAAATACAGCCAGCCCTCACCAGTACGCAGATACGTGATATCCGAGGTCCACACCCGGTTGAGTATCCCGGTGTCGAAACGACGTTTGACCAGGTCTTTGGGCACCGCAGCATCCAGGTCAACCACCGTGGTCGCCGGCGCGAACCGGCGGGGGCTGATCCCGGCCAATCCCTGGCGGCGCAGCGAGGCCGCCACCGTTTTGCGTGACACCTGCTCACCGTCGTCGCGTAGATCGGCCAGGATGCGTGGGGCGCCGTACACACCGTCAGAGGCCGCGTGAAACGTCGCGACCTTGGCGTCCAGCTCGGCGCGGCGCTGCTGTGCCGGGGTCGGCCCACTATCACGGGATTTGCGCCACTTGTAGTACCCCGAGCGCGACACCTCCAGCAGCTCGCACATCCGCTCAACCGTGTAGGTGGCCTTCTCCGCCTCGATCACCCGGTAGGCTTCTACCGGTTGTGTTCGGAGACGAAGAAGGCCGCGGCTTTTTTCAAAAACTCACGGTCCAAACGTAATTCGGCGTTTTCGCGGCGCAGCCGCTCCAGCTCTGCGCGTTCATCAACGTCTAACACCGCGCCAGTATCACCAGCCGATAGGGCTCGGCGTTGAAGGCGCACCCAACGACCCAGCACTTGTTCACCAACACCGATCTCGGCGGCGACGTGAGCCACCGGACGGCCGGTCTCAATCACCAGGCGGGCAGCCTGCTCCCGAAACTCCGGGGTGTACTTACGACGCTTGCCCGACATACGGACATCCTTCCCGCGGGACCAGCAGTCCCACCAGTCAGGTGTCCACCATCAGGGGTCAACCCCACCGCTAAGGGCTTGTGATGAATTAACTTGGTTGGTCTCGGGCGTGTCGCGGTTCGGGGTTGAGGGTGTAGTTCCACTCGCCGTGGAACTCGTGACGTGCAAGGATGCCCTGTGTTTCAAGGGCTTTGATTTGCTTGTCGGGAATCGTGATGCCCTTCGGGTACTCGGCGTCGTCGAGTGCGGCGCGCACGGTGAGTCCGGTGCTGGTGGTGGTCGCGGCGATGGTGGCGACGATCACCTCGTGGCTGGTCAGTGGCCTTCCGCGCCAGTTCATCGAGATGTGGGCGAACAACCGGTGTTCGATCTTGTTCCACTTGCTGGTGCCCGGCGGCAGGTGGCACACGGTGATCCTCAGGCCGGTGGTGGCGGCGAGGCGGGCGAGTTCGGTCTTCCACAGCCGGGTGCGGTAGCCGTTGGAGCCACCGCCGTCGGCGCTGATCATCAGGCGGGCAGCGTTGGGGTACATGGGTTTTCCGACTTCCCGCCACCAGGTTGCGATGGTGTTGACGGCGAACTCGGCGGTGTCGTGGTCGGTGCCCACCGACACCCACCCGGTGTTGGCGCCGATGTCGTAGACCCCGTACGGATTGGCCTTGCCGAGGGTCTTGTCGGCGAAGTCGTGGACCTTGACCTGCTCGGGGTCGCCGGCGGGACGCCACTCCCGCCCGACGTTCTTGTAGGACCCCACCAACTCTTTCTTCTTGGTGTCGACGCTGATCACCGGATCCCCGGCAGCCAGGTGGTCCTGCGCCTTTTCGTTGAGGTAGCCGAACTGGGCGTCGCGGTCGGCGTGCTGATTGCCCTCGATGGTCTTGGCGTTGGCCTGCAGGCTGTAACCCCCCTCGCGCAGCAGCCGGCGGGTCACGAAATCACTGACCTCATGGCCTTTCTCACGCAGGGCCGCGGTCAGCGCGCGGATCGATTTCGAGGTCCACCGCAACGGCGACTGCGGATCGCCCCTGGTCACCGGGTCGATCAACGACTCGAACGCCGCGACCAGGGCATCGTCGTGGGTCTCCGCGCGCTTGCGTCCGCCACCGGCCCGCCGCGACCGCCCCTCGCCCGGTGCGGTCCCGTTCTCGGACTCCTTGCGGCCCCGACGCACGGTGTCCGCGGCGACTCCGGTCGCCTGCGCCACGATCAAGATCCCGCTTGGACCCAGTTCCGCGGCCTCCGCGCCCAGCCACAACCGCCGCTGAAACTCCGTCATATGCGGTCGCAGCACCCCGTACCGCCGTGCCACCGACTCGGCCAGATCCGCCATAGCACAACGGTAGACCCATCGCACCCCAAAACAACGTTATTTCATCACAAGCCCTAAGTGATCGAAGCGGAATTGCTCGAAGTGAGACCGAATCTACTAGTAACTTTCGGTGCGCTTGACGGATCGACCTGTCAATTCCCGATGAATCGCTGGGAAATGGACCAGTGACCGACTCGACCGCTTGAGCGGTCGGTTGTGGGTTGCAAAATCACGCCGCTCAAAGCCACGGTCAACGCCCTCATTTAGCGGAGCTAGATCCGCTAGGGAGTGTCAAGGATCAGCCGAGGTCATACACATATTCAGTGGGGCGGGCGGGGCTCGAACCCGCGACCAACGGATTATGAGTCCCTATCCAGCGACAGATCTAACGGGATTGGCCTGTGCGAAAGCTGTGGAGCAGCTCAATTTCCCGACTCATAGACACACCGGACACCGGTAGGACCACCTAGTCGCGATACTGAGCTACCAGGCTGGCGTATTCGTCGAGTAGTCGCAGCGACTCGTCCCGTGGCCGGGTGGGCAAAAGCAGCGCCAACTGGCCAAAACCCAAGTCTTCGGCGGCGCGCCAGTAGTCGAGCTTGTTGGGCATACCGAACATCGCCAGCGGGACATCGTGGCCGGCGGCGCTGCGCAACTGGTCTGTGCGTTGGGTGAGGTGCTTCACGGGAAGCGGGTTAGATATCCACCCAGCGTCATGCCGGACCACACGCTTCACGGCGGCGTCAGAGTCGCCGCCGATGAAGATGGGCGGATGAGGTTGCCGTACCGGCTTGGGCCGGGTGTACGACGGGCCGAAGTCCACGTACTTGCCGTGGTACTCGGCGGGTTCGTCGGTCCAGAGCGCCTTGACGGCCTCGATGCGTTCGTCCAGCAGTGCACCGCGGGTCTTTGGGTCGGTGCCGTGGTCGCGTAATTCCTCGATATTCCAGCCCGCGCCGACGCCGAACACGAAACCGGCCACCCGAAATCAGATCGATGCTCGCGGCTTCCTTGGCCGTGATGATCGGGTCACGCTGAATCAGCAACGCAATACCGGTGAATAGCTCGATCTTCGACGTCACGGCTGCGGCCGCGGCCAGCGTCACGAACGGGTCGAGAGTGCGGTAGTAGATCTGCGGCAGCTCGCCACCGAGCGGATATGGCGTTTCGCGGCTGGCCGGGATGTGAGTGTGCTCCGCGATCACCAACGACTCGAATCCGCGCTCTTCAATCGCACGCGCCAGTGACACCGTGTCGATGCTGTCGTCGTTGACGAACGTGGAAATCCCGAACTTCATCGCACTACCCCTGTCTGTCGGCTTCGCATCACCCAGACAACCCTCACTGACCGATTATTCCCGCGCTCAGCAAATCAGTTGCAACAAAAAGGAATTCACTGCATTCTCTCTTCATCGCCGGGTGTGGTGAGCGATGAGCTGGTCGAGCATCTGCACGGTCCGGTCCAAGGGATCGGTGGATTGTGCGGCCAGGCAGAGGATGACTGCGCCCTCGACGGCGGCCACGACGGTGGTGGCCAGCGATTCCGCCTCGTCGATTCCGGCTCCGTCGGATCTCAGGCGTTCGGCAATCATCGTCTGCCACGCGGCAAATGCCTGACCGGCGGCATCTGCGGCCGAGGGCGACTCCGTGCGTCCGAGCGCGGCAGCCACGATCGGGCATCCGGCGGCGTAGTCGCTGGAGCGCAGTGTCTCCTTCCACGACTCGGCGAACGCCGCCAACGATTCGCGTCCGTCACCGTCCGGCGCAGTGCACGCCAGGGTCGAATCCATGAGTCGGCCCGCCGTCCGGGTGGCCTCGGTCATGAGTTCCGACTTCCCGCCCGGGAAGTTCACATAGACCGACCGACGCGCTGTGCCGCTGTGTTCGAGCAGTTCAGCCAGGCCGGTACCGGCCACACCGTTACGGCGCAGCAGTTCGATGGCGCTGTCGATCAGACGCTCGCGCGCGGTCATCCTCTCGCCCTTCCCGGGTCCCTAGGTCAATATCAGCCCGTCGGTTGCAGTATACCGATTGGTCTACTAAAGTCAGGTAGACCAATCGGTATAACCTATGGAGAGGTCTCGCCGATGACATCCACACCGCCCGTCGCGCTGATCACCGGAGTGTCCTCTGGTATCGGCGCAGCCATTGCAGTGAAACTGGCGAACGGGGGATTCCGCGTATTCGGCACCTCGCGCGCACCCCAGAGCCTGGCTCCGATCCCCGGCGTCGAGACCTTGGCGCTGGACGTAACCGACGACACCGCAGTCCATGCGGCGGTGTCGGAGGTCATCGACCGAATCGGACGCATCGACGTCCTAGTCAACAACGCCGGCTTGGGAATCCTGGGCGCCGCCGAGGAGAGCTCGATCGCGCAAGCCCGTTCGTTGTTCGACACCAACTTCTTCGGCGTCATCCGCCTCACCAACGAGGTGCTCCCGCACATGCGCCGTCGCGGCAGCGGGCGCATCATCAACATCAGCTCCGTGCTCGGCTACCTTCCCGCGCCGTACGCGGCCCTGTACTCGGCGTCAAAGCATGCCCTGGAGGGCTACACCGAATCGTTGGACCATGAACTTCGCGAGTACGGCGTGCGCGCGCTGCTGGTCGAACCCGGTTACACCCGAACTGCTTTCGCGGCGAACATGTGGGACGCCGACACACCGCAGGCGACCTACGCCGACAATCGCGCGACCGCCCGCGCGATGGTCGCCGAGAAAATTCGTACTGCCGAGATGCCCGACGTTGTCGCTGATGCCACGTACGCCGCGGCCACCGACAAGCGAGTCAAACTGCGCTACCCCGCGGGCCGCCAGGCCCGACAACTGACGCTGCTCAAGCGCGTCGCGCCAGCCGCCCTGCTGGACAACGGCATCCGCAAGCAAAGCCGCCTGAACAAGCCGCGATGGACACCGGTACTGGCTGACCGCTGACGCTTGCTCAACACATCGGAAATACGGAGATTGCCATGACGAATACGAACGGCCACAAAACGCTGCGAAAGTTCCGCAGGGAACGGGCTATCGGACGCTATTTACTCAACCCGGTAGTGAAAGCGTTGAGCAAACTGGGACTGCGAACCGCGCTGGCGACCGAACTGGAGACCATCGGGCGCAAGACCGGCCAGGTGCGCCGCGTTCCCGTGTCCGCGCAATTCGATGACAAAGGGGCGTGGGTCATCAGTCAGCATGGCACCCGCTCCGGGTGGGGCCGTAACATCGCTGACAACCCAAATATCTCTATGCGACAAGGGGATCAGTGGCGCACAGGAGTCGGGACATTGAGGCCGGATGACGACGTCGTCGCGCGAGGTCGCAAGTTCGGGCGACTGGGAGCCACCGTGGTAAAGGCTCTGGAAACGACACCCGTGTCGGTGCGGATCGACTTCACCGACTGATGGGCTGGGCGATGGCTCCGCTCGCGATCCGCAAGCTCGACAGTTACCTCAACACGGGTGAGCTGGTAACACCCGTAGCGCGACCGTTAGGGGAGGGCGTGCGGAGTCACGAGGAACTTCTCTCCGGTCGCTCGTTTGACATATTCGTTGAACGCGTCCGGATTCAGCATGCCGGCGAGTGAAACCTCCCGGGTGTAGCTACTCGCGAACGTCGTGCTCAGCTCCGCGGCCACCCGAGCGCGCAGCCGACCATAGGTCTCGGCCCCTGCGCCCTGAAGGAATGGGGTCAGCAGCCACCCTCCGATGCCCCACGCCATCCCGAAGTTCCTGGTGAGCACCGTGGGACCGATGTCGAGTGCGCCGTAGATGTACACCTGCTTGTGGACGCTCGACCCGTAGCGTGAGTACTCCCCCGCGGTCGCGTTGGCCGCCTCCTCCATGCCGTTGAGGATCTGGCTTGCCAGCGTTCCACCACCGGTGGCGTCGAAAGCAAGCGTCGCGGATGTCGCTTTGAGAGCCTCGACGAGGTCTGTCGAGAACGACAGCGATGCTGAGTTGCAGACATAGGATGCGCCGAGCGACCTCAACAGCTGCTCTTGTTCTGGCTTGCGGACGATATTGACCAGCGTTATCCCGTCTTTCTGGCAGAGCTTGACCAGCATCTGGCCGAGGTTCGACGCCGCGGCGGTGTGCACGAGGGCGGAATGCCCTTCGCGGCGCATGGTTTCGGTCATTCCGAGTGCCGTCATTGGATTGACGAAGGACGATGCCCCATCCCTTGCTGTAGTCCCCTCGGGCAGGACCAGACATGCGGCAGCGTCGATCGCCCGGTAATGCGTGTACATCGCGCCGCCCGCAATCGCCACCGTTTTTCCTATGAGGGCCTGTGCTGCTGAGGACGACCCGGCGGCCACCACGGTACCCGCGCCCTCATTACCCACCGGAAGCGATTTGCCGAGTCGCGCCGATAGCGCTCCCAGGGTGGCTGCTCCGACCGCGGCGGTGACGACGGGACGCTCAGGCGTGCCCAAAACCGTCGCAGTAGTCATGTCCGCACTTGCGATGAGAAGGCCCAAGTCTGACGGATTGATCGGCGAGGCCTCCACCCGCACCAACACCTCATTGGCGCCGGGGGCTGGAACTGGGACCTCGTGCAACGAGAGTTCGAGCGTGCCACCAGACGTCACCAACGAACGCAGCTCTAGGGCAGTATCAGGTAAATCTCCGGCCATGGGTGGTGCCTCATTCCTATTTCCGACGGATGCTCAGACGATATGAACTCGCAACGCCGTCAGAAATCTTCCCTGGTCGGTTGCGCGAGCCGCACCCGGCCGTCTCCTTCTTCTCCGCCACCTGACAGGCATCACCCGAAGCCGAAATGTCAAGCATCAGCCGAGGTCATACAATTTTCGGTGGGGCGGGCGGGGCTCGAACCCGCGACCAACGGATTATGAGTCCCTTTTCAGCACGTCGGTGACCAGGCCGAATAGTTCGCTCCGAGGCATTAAATCGCCTGCAAGACAATGGATCTGGCCGTTACCAGTACGGTTCCGGTACGGCCTCGGTACGGCCGCAAATCGTCCCCGGACGCCGGGGTGACGCCGGGGTGAGCCAGACTAGGGTGGTGTTAGCTAACGCCCCCTAACGTGTCCATGCGAGAAGGTGTGGACGCCGTCCACACGCGGAACCGCCGTGCTTGTTGACATGCCCTCGACGGCTGGCACGCTGCGGCTGTTGGTGTGGCGTTCGACGCCGGAGGAGGATTCCATCTCTGCGTATGCGGAACTGCGCGAGCGGGAGTATCTGGGCGGCGCATAGGTTCTCGGCGGTGGCCGACTCTTCACACACGCCGTTGCTCCGTGGTGGCTTGGATAACGACCTCGATGAGGCCTGTGTCCACGTCATAGACCAGGCCTGATACGAGCAGGCCCGGCAGCCTATGCCGCGCTATGTCGACATCGATCCTCACGGACGCGTACGGGTCTTCCACAGCTTTGCTACCGAGATCTGCCGCAGGGATCTCGAAGAAAGCGGCCAACTGCTCGGGGTAGCTGGCCAGGCGACGGATCCCGCAGTCCGTGTGGTGCAGGATCGCCAAGTGTCCCCCGCTGGCCGGCTGACCAGCGCCGAGGCGGCCAAGCAGTGCCCACGAGCGCAGAGCTTCGGGGGTAACTCGGCCGCCGACGTTGCGCATGACGACTGCCTCACCGAGCTTGAGTCCTAGCACATCGCTGGGGTCAACCCGAGAGTCGACACACCCGATCACCCGCAGTGCCGGGTTCGTCGGGAAGGGAAGACCCTTGAATGCTCCGCTGGCGGCGAACGTAGCGTTCCGTTGGACGAGCTCAGGTGTGTAGATGGTCATATCTGAGTCGCCTTTCAGGGTGCGGGTTCATTCGGGCTGCCGTATCTCAACGTCCAGATGGGTACTTGGCCCCGCACGTATTCGTTTCCGTCCCACGGGGTCCCGCAGATATGCAGATAGGCATACGGCGTTCGGTCGAATATCACCCATGCGCCCGCATCTCGTACGGTGTTTGGGAGGCCGTCGCGCGCCGCATCGTAGGGCCACATGATCATCCAGTGCGGGCCGATGGGAATGGCAGGACTTGTTTTGTCGAAGGGATCGGTGTTGCTGTGTTGTGTTGCACCGCAAAGCATGTAGATGATCCCTGGGGCGGTATTCGTCGGAGCCGGCTTGCCGGCCATGATGTCTCTCATCCACTGCAGGCCCATGGGATCCGCGCACATGGGCACGTTGCCGATTTTGTTCTCATCACCTGGGAAACAGACCCACTGGTTGGTTCCCTGACGAAGCACTACGACATTGCCTTGCGCATCCATCTCCGCAACCGTGGCGTCTCGGGTGATATGGAGAGGCCCCGAGGACATCGGGCGCGATATTTTGGCGGCCAGTATCTGTTCCTCCTTGGAGGCGGGAAGGGGTTCTTTGGCGTGCAACGCCGTAATCGCACTGTTGCTGTAGCTTCCTGATGCACCAAGCATGTCAGCCACGGCACCTACGGACTGCTGCGGTTTGGATTCACTGTGGGCCATGGTGTGCTCCTCTCACAGGCCGACTGTTCGGCGGATGGTGATCTCACCCATGTCGATGGCGATCAGCAGCGGTTCCGGGACAAGCTGGTAGTCACCCTCCCACGCGTAAATCCGCCGCGTGGTGGGGATGATGATCCCGCCTACTTCCCGATAATCGGCGGCATAGTTCAGTCCGTGTGCGCCGCCCAGGATATCGACGGTGTAGTCCTGGCGACGCAGCAGCCCGTCTGGGCCAAAGCACGAGATCTGCTCGCGGGTATGGGTTTTGATGTGGTCGGGAAATGTCACCGTCAGCCGCCGCCACGTTTCACCGCCGACCTGGATCGGGGTGATCTCTTCGGTGACGAATCCGGGCCAGGTGTAGAGGAACGGTGTGGTCAGATACGCCCACAGCGCCTCGCCGCTGAAATAGGCGACGTGAATGTCGTCCCATGGGGTGGCGACCACGTGACCGTCAAACGACCTCTCCGGGTCGTCGCGCGAGTCGATGAACGCGCCGTCACCACGCTGAATCACGACGCGGGAGGGCTCGAAGATCGAACGCTTGTCCTGACCGACAAAGTCCATCGTCAGCCGCTCCCGGGTGGTGTCACCCTCGAAGCGGACGTTCTTAAGCGCATCACCCTTGCCTTTGACGAACCAGGTCGCCCCGGTGATGGACGCGGCGACCTCGATCGATGTGATGCCGTTCCACCTGGCCAGGCCGCCGTGAGCAGCGACGGCGACCTCGAGTAGATCGCTCATTTCCCGCTCCTCGCTCCTTATGGTGTGCCTTCCCAATGTTTGGCAAGGGGTGTGCCGGCGAACCTTTCGAACATCGCGCGGGACAGCACCAGCACGGAGCTGCGCGGCCGGTGATTCACCACAAGGCGTTGGGCCTTACCGGCAGCATTGAAGACGACCAGAACTATGACGTAGAGGGGCACACCGCGGACCGCTGCGGTGTAGTCCTCGAGGAAACTGTTTTCCCCGCAGTGGCCTGCGTAGTGGAACTCTTGGAACTCGTATATCTCTTTGGCGGCGACCACGACTTCATGGACGGCCGCCGCGCCTTGGATGGCGCCGTCCCACGCCGGCCCCTCCCCGGTTACGTCGTCGGCGAGGTTGTCCAGCCACGTTGGGTAATAGGGCTTTCCCAGATAGGTCGATGCCATGTCGCCCCTCCCGTCGCCCCTTATGGGGTGCCTTCCCAGTGCTTCGCATGTGGAGTCCCGGAGAATGTTTCGAGCATCAACCGGGAGAACTGCAACATCGCGCTGCGTGGCCGGTGATTCACCACGACGTGCTGGGTCTGCCCGTCGGCGTTGAACGTGACCAGCACGACAACGTGGGTGGGCATGCCGCGAACCGAGCTCGAATAGTCCTCGAGGAAACCGTTCTCGCCGCAGGGGCCGGCGTAGTTGAACTCCTGGTGCTCATACTGTTCGCGGGCGGTAACCAAGATGGACCGGACATCTCCGGCGCCGCGCGCGGTGCCATCCATCGCCGCGGCCTCCAAGGTGGCGTCGTCGGCCAGGTTGTCCAACCACAACGGGTAGTAGGGCTTTCCCATGTAGGTCATACGACGCCTCCCTCGAATGGGATTTCCCGCGGATCGGTGAGTAGCATTGTGCTCTCCTCGACTTCGCCGACAACCGGCGAACTCGGAAACCGCTTATGGACATGGCCGCTGGGCGTGCGATCGATGAGCAGGCTTAGCAATTCGGGCCGACTGTAGTGTCCGGTCGAGTCCATGAAGGCCTTGCGTTTGTCAATCAACGCGAAGTCCAGGTCCCCGATCACCTCGCCTTCACCGGAACGCAAGGGCTCACCGAGCATTTCGCCGTGCGGTGTGATGATCGCGGTGAAGCAGCCACCCGAGATCGGTCCCACCGGACAACCGGTGTCCGCCATGATCTGCCCCTGCTGATCGGGATCGAGCCAGGCGGTTGCAACAACCACGAAAACAGCCGCCTCGAGGGCGTGATTGCGCACCTGAACTTCGGTCTGTCGAGCAAACAGGTCGCCGAAAATAGATCCCGGAAACATCGCGGAATGGATCTGCTCGCCGTCGGCGATCAGCGCGTACCGGGCCAACGGGTTGTAGTGCTCCCAACAGGCCAACTGGCCGATGCGACCCACCGCGCTGTCCACGGCTTGAAGTCCGCTGCCATCGCCCTGGCCCCAAATTATCCGTTCGTGATACGTCGGGGTGATCTTGCGGCGACGCTGGACCAACGTTCCGTCGGCGTCGAAAAGCAGTTGGGTGTTAAACAGTGAGCCGCCGTCACGTTCGTTCACGCCGATTGAGACCACCATTTCGGCGCGGCTTGCGGCGTCGCTGATCGCCTGCGTGCCGTCGCCGGCGACGGCACGGTGACTGCCTGTCCCATCAGCCGCACTTGCTCGGCGAGCATCTTTTAAGGGCGCTGTACAAACGAAAAATACGGGCAGTAGGGAACAACAGTCTCCGGAAAGGTCGCGATTTGCACTCCCCGCGTCGCTAGTTCGTCGATCTTGGCGACAACACGCTCGACGGTGCCGTCGCGGCTGTAAAGCACTGGGCTCAGTTGAACCGCCGCAGCTCGGACAGTGGTCATAGCACCGACCTCTCGTTATGGCTTGCGCGATACGAATAGTGTGATGCCTAAAGGCCGTTAGCGGGAGTCGTGGCCGGGGCGGGTTATGTGTACCCGGTGCCCGCCCTGGCCGCCCACCGCTGCCAGTACCGCGAGCTGGCCGCACCCCGCGCACATGGCTACGGGTGCGCTAGGCCGGTAAGCGACACACCCTAGTCGGTCGCCGAGGCGGGTTGAGGGGCTGTGGGCCAGCCGTTCCGGCTCGCTGACCATCAGGCAGTGACAGGTGTCGATCTCGATGAGTGTCTGCACACCGCTGCCTCATTTCAGGTTGACAGCTTCCGGCGGGGTAATAGAGCGTATCCGTCAGGCAGGCTCACACAGCGGCCTAGCCCTCGATGGAGAGGAATTAATATGCGCGCCATCCAGATTGAACAGTTCGGCGACCCCGCGCAGGTGCTCCGCGTCGTCGACATCGAGGAGCCGCCGCCACCGGGTCCGCATGAGGTTCTGTTGAGCGTTGAGGTCTCGCCGTTGAACAAACACGACCTACTGGTTGTCACCGGCATGCTGGCGCGACCACCCCTGCCCCACATACCAGGCGCAGAGGGGGTCGCCCGCGTGCTTGCCACTGGCGCCGAGGTCGACGGACTTCAAGTCGGCGATCTGGTCGTGGTACCCCTGTATGCCGGTGCGTGGCGTGAGCGGCTCGTCGTGCCCGCCGACAGTCTGTTCGCACTCCCCGCCGGCGGCAACATCGAGCAGTACTCGATGCTGGGCAGCAACCCCCCGACAGCAGGGTTGATGCTAAGTGAATGCACCCCCCTGCAGCCCGGTGACTGGGTGGTTCAGAACGCCGCGAACTCCGGTGTGGGACGGTCATTGATCGCCCTAGCCAAACTTCGTGGACTGAAGACGATCAACCTGGCCCGCGACGACACAACGTTCGCCGAGCTCACAGCAGCCGGGGCCGACGTGGTCCACGTCGACGACCCCGATGCGGTCGGCGATGTTCGAGCAGTGATCGGCGACGCGCGAGTGGCGCTGGCAGTGGAAGCCGTCGGTGGTCCGGGGGTGGCGCGGCTGCTCGAATTGCTTTCCGACGGTGGATGGTTGGTCAGCTATTCGTGGGCCAGGGACGAACCCATGTGGGTCGACACCTCGACACTGGTCGGCAAGCACCTCACCGTCCGCGGATTCTTTGTCGGCGACTTCGACTACCGCGACAAGGTGGTGCCTGTCATTCGTGAGGCGGCACCGCTGGTGGCCGACGGTGCCCTCGTTGTCCCCGTGGGGGGCGTGTACCCCCTGGAGCACATCCAGGACGCGGTGCAACATCTCCTCCGTGGCGGCAAGATCCTGCTGCAAGTGGCCGGGCGATGAACGCGCGCAAAGCGGGGCGGCTGAAGCGCCGGCAAAACGCCGGTAAATCGGCCTTCCGGCGACCGCTGGCCAGCAAACTATGGCCTCTGACCAGCGAAAACGAGTGGGGCGGGCGGGGCTCGAACCCGCGACCAACGGATTATGAGTCCCTTTTCGACGAACCCACCGACCAGGCGAAAGGGTTCACCGATAGATCCTGAATCGCCTGTGCAGAGCCGTTTTTAGCCGTTGCCGGTACGGCTACGGTACGGGCTCGGTACGGCCTAGAACCGCCCCCGGACGCCGCGTTGACGCCGCGACGGGATGGATACGGCGAAGTAGCTAGCTGAGGCGCGACCCGCCGCCGACACGCCGACCCATGCAACGAGCTGATGTGCCTTCGACGCTCAGCTCCGACGATGCGGCCGATCAACCGGCACCCGCTGTCCGCCTCGCCACTGAACGATGCGAATCTGATGGCCGGTTTGCACGCCGGTGACCGGGTCGACACGAAACCGACCGAACAAGGTGGTGGTATCGAGTCGTTGTGACGCGGCCAGCACCGGCAAGGATTCAACAGTGCCGGCTTCGTTCACGCAGCGCTGCCAAACGACACCCGCGGCAAAGGCCGCAGCAGCCGGATACGGCGGCTCAGCACCGTTGGCGTCCCGATAACACCGGCTGAACCACTCGCTGTTGGGCCCGTCCGTCGGATCATCTGTCCCGTCGTCGAACCACTGGCACGGTCCGTAAAGCCGATCAACGAGATCACCGATGGCATGCCGGAGCTCACCAACCCCCGCGGCGACCAATCCAACTGCACGCCAACGGCGTTCGCTGCCCCACTGCGCGATGGCGACGTCATCGTCGAAGGAACCGGCCGATAACAGCACATCGCCCGCCGGGACTTGCGCCAGCACGTCTGTCGCCCGGCCTGGCCGAAAAGTGACCGACCGCCAACGAAGACCGAGTCGCCGCGCCGCCACCGCCGCCCCGTCGGCCACCTCGCGGCCGAACCCCGTGTCGACGTGCATCATCACCACCTCCGACCCCTCACCAAGACCTTCGGCGACAAGGGTTTCCAGCACTGCGGCGAGATAGCGGTAAGCCGGAGACTCGCCGTTGACGACCCGCGGATACGCCGGCCGCGCCAACCGGGCGGTGGCGCCACCGTGGTTCCAGACGACACCTTTGCTGGCGGCCGCCGCCGCGAGCGCGGGCCCCGAACCGTAGGGCCCAAACACCACGTCGGGCCGGCCAGCCTCGGCGACCCGGATCGCGGACGCCGCCGACGGGTAAGCGTCGATGACCTCCAGACTTACTCCGGAACGCTCGGCCCAGAGACCAAGGGCGCTCGCCCCTGCTCTCCCGAATCTGGCCAGCGGCCCCGACAGTGGGGTAACCAGGACGGCGCGAGCTGCCACGCCCACAACATAAGCGAGTAAAACAACCGCCCGACTCCCCGGGGACTACAGATCGTGACATTCCACTGCCGTTCAACACCGTCGCCGGGGTGCTGTCGAGACCACGCCCGACACACCTAACCCTTCGCAGATCCGTCGGCCTCGAGGAACTCGACCTCGACGAACGGATGCACACGACACCGTGGTTCCACGCCACAAACATCCCCAACGCTCCGGCAACGAACGTCGTACAGATCGGTATCGGCGGATGGCAAGCTCCCCGGGCCGGAGTGAAGGTCGGACGGGCCCGCGGCACCACCGTGATGACCGTCGGCGACGTCGAACGCGTCGGCGTGGAGAAAATCGTCGAGACCGCGCTGGAACTTGTCTGGCAGGGAGCAAAGGCGGTGTACCTGTCGTTTGATATCGACGTCATCGACTCCGGTTTCGTCCCGGGCACTGGCTGGCCCGAGCCCGACGGCCTGCTCCCCCGCGAAGCGCTCGCCCTGGTGCGTGGGTGCGCCGAGGGCGGCCTGTCGGGCATGGGGATCGTCGGATGCTCACCGCCCTATGACTGGGCCGAGCAGACCTCGCTCATCAGTGCTCGTGTCGTACTCGACGCGCTGGCGAGTCTGGTACGGGTGGGCAAACTCGGTAACAAAGCGTCCACTCGGCGCCCCGCCGCATGGGGGCCGTATCCGGCCGATGCACCGCGCGACCCGAGCCAGAATTATCCCGCCGGCCACTACCCGCCGCAGCGGGAATGCTGATGAACGTCTGACTCCCTGTAGATGTCACGGATGGACTGGTCTCCTCGAGTCAACACATGTTGTGGGCCGGCAATCCCGAAATCTGCTAGGCGGTCTACTTTTTCGATCATCCCCCCGAGTCGCCGTGTGCCCGTCGCCGTCGAAACCCGAAAAGGCGTGATTGATCGGCGCGCCGACCGACCATCGATCGGTCACTGGTAGAGCTCGGTGGGGAATGACTTGTTTGTGTCGACGAAGGCTGGGCCGGCAGCATCACCACCTCGGAAGGCGCGTCGCCGACGTCAAAAGGGCGGCGTCCGAAAACAGATCCAGTGGGCGCGTAGATCTCGATCACGACGAGCCGCCCAAGGCGACTCGCCCGTTCGACCGCGGCGTTAAAGTTCCTTGGCGCCGAGGGCGAGCCCGAAGATTCCGGCGGCTGCGAACGGCACGGGGGAAAGCATCGCGATCAACGCACTTCTGGTGTCGGGAAGAGACCTGCTGCTGATGAGTCCTGCGATCACGTCGGCGTTGTCACTGACCAGACCCATCGATGCCCAGCGTCGAAACTCCCCGCCCGCACCGGCGGCCAAGGCGGCGCAGGCGCCCGACCCAATGACCACATCGCGGATCCCTATGGTGCGCATGAGTAGCGTTTCGGTACCCGAGGCCTGCTTAAAGAATCGGCCCGGCACCAAGATCATTGCAACACCCACGCAGATGCGGGCCGCCGCAACGGTGGCCAGTGCCGCGGTGCCGAGAGAATTTTGCCGTGCCATCCGTCGACACTAGCCACGCATCACGACCGGCAAACCTAGAATCTGGAAGGAATTGGTCGTCGATCCGCCGATCAGGCCGCATTTCATGCAGCGCGTGACCATCGTGGCGAGTGCAGCGATGTCGACCCTTGATCGCCTGGTCCGTCCGCTGATCGAAGCAACCTGCTCGAACCACATGCCAGTCATCTGGCTTCCGAGGTCCACGAGATGAATACCGGATAGCGAACATCATGACGGGCAACGAATCCCACGGTCACCCGTATGCCGATCGCGACGTCGTCAACGCCTCAGTCCAATAGATTTGCTGTCAAACGCAGACCGTTTTGTTCGTCGAGTTCGACGATGGCCACGATGTACGGGCACTGATCCGTTACCCACTGCCGGCAGTCAACGATGAAGATGTGGACGCGACCGTGTCCCGATACAGTCTGTGGCGAAATGGGTGGGTGCACCTAATAATTGCAATAATTGCAGTCACCACCTCGCTGAAGCCGGAGCCCGCCGTCAGCGCCACTTGTCCAAAAAGAACCGTGTGTCAGGGTCGTCGGCCGAAGCAGGGTGGTGCACGAGCGGATCGTCAAGAATTCGAGCCGATGACTTTTATCGTGTGAAGCGTGAGCTTCCTGTCGCCAAAGCGCCCCCCGCGCCGTGTTGCGCATGCGCGTTACGGCGGTCCGGGGCACGCTCAAAGGAGCACCCGAGCCAGCTGCCGGTAACCGGGCATGGGGTCCTCGCCGTTGGCTGTGAGCACCTGGATCCCGACGTGGTCCGCGCCGGCCTCGAGCTGCGCACGCAGGCCGGCAATGATGCTATCCGAAGAGCCGTGCAGCACCAGAGCGTCGATAAGACGGTCGCTGCCGCCACCCCCGATGTCACTATCGGTGTAGCCGTAACGCCGAAAGTTGTTGGTGTAGTTGATGAGATCCAAATACGGCTTAGATACGAATGCACGACCGATGTTGCGTGCCGTGTCGGGGTCAGCTTCCACCACGACTGTCTGTTCGGGTGCGATCACGACGTCCGGCCCGAGCATCTGGCGGGCTTCGCGCGTGTGATCGGGAACCACTAGATAGGGGTGGCTTCCCAGCGTTCGGGCGGCTGCCAACCGAAGCGCTCGGGGACCGAGTGCCGCAAGGATCCGCCGATCGGGCGGGACTCCGCCGGCATCGAGCCGGTCGAGGTAATCGACCATGGTGGCATACGGTCGGCGGTACTCCGAGTTGGCCTCGGGGTGGCCGATGCCCACACCGAGCAGCACCCGATCGCCATACCTTGACGTGACTCGCCGGTACGACGCCGCGACTTCTTCGGCGTCGTTGCTCCACATATTCACGATCGCCGTGGCCACCACGATGTTGGAGGTGGCTTGCAGGATTTGCTCGACCACAGCGAGATCGGCCACCGACGCCGGCCCGAACCCCAACCACGCGACCGGGTAGCCCAGCGTTTCGGCTTCGACCGCGAACTCCGTGCGCGCCTCGTCACCATACCCAGGATGAAACCAAGCCCCGATCCGGCCCAGCCGTGAACTCCAGCCCGCACTCATGACGTCACGGCGGTGGGCACGATCTCTAGGCCCACGATTAGGTCGCCACGCAGGGTGAAGCGATTGGTCAGATCCACCTGGCCGCCGGGAAAGTTGCCCTCGAGATGGGTGTACACCTCATGGCGTTGCGCCCCGTCAACCTCGCCCAGCGCCTCCGACCTGATGATCGCAACGGTGTACTCGAAAGCGGCGGCGACATTTTCGCGCCATTGCCGAATCGCCGCCGCCCCGCGCCAGTGCCGGTCCTCATCGAGCACGACCGCGTCCTCGGTGAAACACGCGACGATTGCGTCCATGTCGTCGCGGTCGGACGCGACCAGGTAATTCGACACGACCGGCGGCAGCGATCGATGCGCTGCCGAGCCATCCAGACCTGTGTTCATGGGAGCCCTCTCCTAGTTACTGCTAGAATAGAAGCCGCTACTTCTAAATCAGAAGTTAGCAGCTTCAGAAGTAGCAGTCAATCGGAGAACGGAACGACATGGCTGAGAGGATCAGACTCGAGGACCGGGAGTGCCCGCTGTCGGCCACCCTCGGCCTGGTCGGCGAATGGTGGACGCTGCTCATCCTTCATGACGCCTTCGACGGCTACACCCGCTTCGACCAGTTCCAGGCCAACCTGGGCATTTCATCGAGCCTGCTGACCAGCCGACTCAAGCGTCTGGTCGACGTCGGCTTGCTCGAACGGCGCCAGTACCAAACGAAGCCGGTCCGCCACGAGTACGTGCTGACCGAACTCGGCCGTTCCCTACGACCGGTGATCGTCGCACTCGCCGCGTGGGGCAACGCGCGCCTGGACCCGAGCCAGCGCAGCATGGTACTCATCGACAGCGAAACCGGAGTCGAAGCAGAGCCCATTCTTGTCGACCGCGTCACAGGGCGCCGCGTCGACGGGCCGGACTTCATCTTCACCGCGGGCCTCGCTGCCAGCGAGCCGTTCCGGGACCGCTACGCCGGGCGTCCCACCCCCGCATCCGCGCCTGGGGACTCATCGGATACACAACGACGACGCTCGTGAGACTCGGGGACTCGACGCCCGTCGTTTCGGTCCATCGGCGCGCCGCGTTCCCAGCGTTTCCACTTGCGCGAGCGCCGATCCCGCAACGACGGGTCGATCATCCCCGCGCGTACCAGGGCCCGATACACCGCCGATTCCGAGGGCACCGGAAACACCCGACGTTTCGCCAACTCGAACACCAACCGCCGCGGCCCCCAGTACGGCCGCGACCGCCGCAACTCCAGCACCGCCGCCTCCACCGCTGCGGGCATCTGATGCGGACAGCTCACCGGCCAGTGCGACCGATCCACCAACCCGTCAAGACCTTCAGCCTCATACCGCGCCAACCACGAGTGCAGCGTCTGGCGCGCCACCCCCAGCTTCTCGGCGACCTGCGAAATCGACAACCCATCACTGATGACGGCCAACACGGCCTGATACCGCTGCTCAGCCACGCTCAACTCCCTCATCCAGGGAGTGTCAAGGATCAGCCGAAATAGGTGTCAAGCATCAGCCAAAACACTGTCAGGCATCACCCGAAGCGCAAACGTCAAGCATCACCCGAAGTAATACATGTTCTGACGTGGGGCGGGCGGGGCTCGAACCCGCGACCAACGGATTATGAGTCCGCGGATAGGCGTTCCCGGGTGTTCGCCGGTGTCCATGTTTCGTTACGGCGCAACATGTTTCGACTGTGGGCGTTTGCCACTGTTCGCGGGTGTAGCGCACATGTTGTGACACGCTCGTGACACCGAGGCGGTCAGGTGGCCGGGTGCAGGTTCCCGCTCTCGGGTCAACTCAAGCCCGGTCGTGGCGGGTCCTTCCGGGTCGAAAGGAGCAAACCCCCGTTGTGACACCCGGCCACCTGGTCTACTGCGCGCGGACCCGGTAGCGGTTCAGGATGATCTGCTCGGCCAGCGTCCAGCCCTGGAATGCGGCGCGCAGGCTGCGGGAGAACGGGCCTGCTGTCTCGTCGACGGGTAGTTGTCCGGTGTTGGCGGCCAACCTGGCGGCGGCGGTGACGATCACCGCGGCGATGTCCTGGGTCGGCGTCGCCCCGGTGAACCCGCGGCCTCGGGTGTAGCCCTTGGCCAACGCGGTCACGATCGGCACGATCGTTTCCACGTCTCCCTCGGTGAGCGACGCGACGTCACCCGGATCAACCGCCACGGGTTAGGCCGCCGTCAGGAGCGTGACAGCCTTGGCCTGCAAAAGGGCAGTGTCCCAGCGGCTGACAATACGGATGCCGATGGAGTCGTAGTCGCCCCACGTCTGGTCGAGGATCTTCACCTCGGCGTTGACGTCGCGCGCCACAACAACTTTGGACATGTCGACCAGCGCGACGCGCGGCTTGGTGGCCGCGTTGGGGATGTTGTCGGTGACGATCACCGGAAGACCCAACAACCGCAGCTCGGTTCCGTTCTGGATCGTGTTCGGGTCGATCACGTACCGCTTGTCGGAGGTGCCGACCTTCACCTTGCGGATCACCGCGAAGCTGGCCGACGTCATCACCCAATGCGTTGGGGTGACCTTGTTGCCCTGCGCGGTGGCCGTGCCGTCGATCAGGCTGTCGGGGTCCGTTAGATCCAGCGCGCCGGTGGTGATGCCGGTCTGGCGCAGAACACCTTTGATCGTGTTCGACGTGCCGGTGCCGTCCCACAAGGCCGCGTCCAGCGCGTTGGCTACGTCGGTCACCAGCCGGGTCCGCAGCACCGCGTCAAGGCCGACCACCGAAGTGCGGATGAGTTCGTTGGACAGCTTCACCAAGACTTTGAGGCCCTTCAAAGTGCTTGGCAGCAAAGTGACTTCGTCGAACGCCACGTCGCCATCGCTGATCTGGGCACCTTCGGCTACGAATCCGGCCGTGACGCCGTTGACGATTCGCGGCACCCGTACCGGGCTGGACGAGTCGAGCACGACCGGGCCGGCGGCCAGGAATGTGGTGGCTTGTTCGAGGGGCTGAACGAGTAGCGAAGCTACTTCCGACTGGATGAGGGTGGTGTTGCCCGAGGTGACTTCGATGGCCATGATTACCGTCCTTACGTGTCGAGGGGGTTGTTTTCGACACGTCGCCAGGACGTCAATCGTTGGGCGTCAAGCCCGGTAGATCACATTGTAACAATGTCACCGGGATTTGCCAGATATGCTCGCCCCTGAGGGGCCGGCCCGTTTCCCACCCCCCTTGGGCGGGTCGGCCTTCTCCGTGCGCGCGGTTCACGTCCGTTCTTTGAGCAGTCCAAGCAGGCTGAACGGTTCGGCGGCCGATCCGCGTTGCCCTTGACCAATGTCGCCGGTTGGGCGTCGGCTGGCCAGGTGGGGTTTGCGCTCCAGGAGATCGTTGATCGCCTCGGTAAGCGCGTCGGGGTCATACAGGTGGGCCTCGTCGAACTCCAGATCAGTCGGGTCGGCCAATCTGCCTGTGGCCTTGACGAGTTCAGTGTGCAGCCGTTGCGCGAGGGTGTCGGCCCGCTGCGCACGTTGCCGGTACTTGCCGTTCTGCTGCCGCAGTTCCTCGACGTAGGCGCGGGGGAACGTCTCGGCGTCGTCGCCCTGGTCCTCGTCATCGGCGGCACCGCTATTCCCGGATTCGGTATTACGGGATTCCGTATTATCGGCCGCGTCGGAGTCCTCGACCGGGGTCGCGTCCTCAGTGGTGTCAGTCATGCTTGGTTCCTTTCGAGTCGTCGTGTGTAGCCGGTGGATTGGATGCTGGTGCGCCAGACGGGTCGGGGTACGCAGGCGCAGCCGGTGTGCGTCTGAAACGGGTGCTCCGCGGGCCAGACGCGGCCGTCACGCCACCACCACCGGCACAACTGGCACGGGTCGGCGTCCATGTGACGGGTCCACCCTTCGGTGAGCGCGGACTCGCCGATGGCGTCGGAGAAGGTTCTGGCAGCCGTGTTCAACGGTTCCGACCGTCCGAGCCTGCCGATGATCGCCTCCGGCGCAGCGGAGGCGCGGGCCACCTCGAGCACCGTGGCAGCGGCCTTGGCCAACCTGCCCGTGTCATCTGGCACGCTGTCGAGCTTGACGGGGATCGGGGTGGCGGTGGCGATGCTGGCCTGTACGGCGAACGCGGTCACCGCCAATGATGTTGCCCGACCGTTGTAGGTGGCCAGGACCGCGGCCAGCGCGGCGGCGAACAGGTCGTCGCCGAGCTGGTCGACTTGCGCCCACAACGCTAGCGCGGCGGCCTCACTGGCGGCCGCCAACGCCAAAAGTGTCTCCTGGTAGGGGGTCACTAGTTCACCAACTTGGTCAGGTCGACGGCCTGGGCGTCGAGAGCTTCGGCGCGGCGCGCGGTGCGGATCTTGGTGACCTCGTCGTCGCTGTACCCGAGCTTCGCCAGCGCATAGGAGGCCGGGAGTAGACCGGCCTGGTACAGCTTGACCACCGCGTCCGCTTCTTGCGCGACAGATCGCGTCGCGGCGTCGGCCCAGTGGACCCGTATATCGTCGATCATGTTCGGGTCGCGACCATCCCGCACCGCGACCATCAGGCGTGCGACCTGCTCCCAGGCGCGGCCAAACGTGGCCTGACGGGCCTCGGCGCGGGCCGTCAAGCTGGCCTCCGCTGCCCGCAAAGCATCCGCGGACGCCGGATTATCGGTGAAGACACCGACATAGTGCGCCGGGAGCGTGGACACGGCCATGATCTGACCGGGGTTCTCCCACAGCCCCTCAACCCACAGATGCCCGTCGAGCGTGCAACCGACCAGGGCCGTGGAGTCACCCGACGCGGACCCGTCGAACGCCAGCACGACACGCTCCCTAGCTAGGCTGCACGGCCCGCTCGACCGCGCAGGCATCCCACGCACCCCACGGAAGCCACGACTCGACACCGGTCACCCACTGCCCTAACCGGAGTTGCCGGAACACGGGTTCGCGGATCGTTCGGCGGGCCGCTTCCATCCCGTCCTCGGACAGGAACGGCTGTCGACAGGCCAACGCCGGGTTGGCGATCCGCCACGCCTCCCGGTCAGTCGTCGAGCAGCCTTCGGGAGCCGAGTATTCGCGCATCGCGAACGCCGGATCATCAGCGGCACGGCCATGCTCGACGAGCCGCCACATCACAGAATCCGGTGATGCTGCCGGGGTGGAGATCGCGAACGTCACCGACTCGGGCCGCTTACCGGTCACCGACGTGACCGCCTCCCACACCTCCTCGGTGACGACGTGCAACTCGTCGACGACGAGCAGCGCCGGGTCGAAGCCGTGCAGCGCGCCGGGTTCGGCCGGCAGCGGCAACAACACAGAATCGGTGTGCGGGACGACGATCCGGTCGGCGTAGATCTGCGCCCGCTCCGCCAGCTTCGGGTTCAGCTCAATCATCCGTCGCGCCATCCGCAGCGTGATGTTCGCCTGACGCTGATCGCTGGCGACGACAAGCACCTCGGCCGACTCTGCGCCGACGAACAGCTCAGCCACCGCCAACATGCTCGCCAACGCTGTCTTGCCATTGGCCCTCGGCACCGACACGAGCGCTGTACGGATACCGGGGGCGAACGCAGCCTCGACAATGTCGGCCTGGAAGTCGCGCAGCCGCACCGGCTTACCCGCACCGACACCCTTCGGGACTGTCAAGTAGTCGGCGATGAATCGGAGCCGACGGCCCGCGCGATCGCTCGGATACCCGCCGAACCGCAGCGGGGCAGCCGAAACGGGCGCCTTCGGGCCAGCTTTCATGGGAGGCTCCAGCGATGAAGTTCGACGTTACGCTTCCCGGCCCTCGTATCGTCAGTTACGAGGGCTCGTACGAAGTACTCGACAGCGGGGCGTTGAAAGTAACTACCGCCAGCGGGCAGCTGGCGGAGTACTTCTCGCCGTGTGGCTGGCTGTGGGTAGGCGAGGAGCACGGCGGTCATTACCGGGGGGGCCTCTGAGGTGTGAGACGGAAACTCGGCCTTGCCCCCGGGGTCTTGGTCGGTCGCCGATGGGGCATCCCCCCTGGTCACGGTGTTGCCGCGGGCTGCGCCGCGGGCTCTGTTGCACGGTCCGCACACCATGTCGATGTCCTGCAATCGGACGCTCTTGCCGGATGCCTTGCGTTGCCAGGCTGCTGGCTTGTGGTCGCATTGCAGGTTTTCGGTGGACCCGCAGCGCTGCAGAACGGCTGTAATCTCCTCGCGCGCTTGGACAGCCGGGTCCAGGCGTTGCCGTAGCCGCGGGTCGCGGCGGTCGGCTTGGTGTCCTTCGGGCGGTGTTGTGGGCAGCGGTTGCGGTCGGACGCTTCGCCGCATTGCACGCATGGCTTGAGGGTCATGAGCCGACTGCCGTTCCGGCTGCCTTCACAGCACACCTACCGCAGTACGGCGAGCAGTAGAGCGCCGAGGTGTAGATCTCGCTGCCGTCGCTGAGGTCCTCAACCCAACGCCAACGAAGCGCGACTTTGTCGAGCGCGGCGAAGGTGCCGCAGTAGTCACAGCGAAAGACTTCACTCATGGCTTGCCGTTCTCCTCGCGCTCTTCACGTTCCTCGCGCTCGGCGAGGTCGACGATCGTCGCGCGGATCGCCGCGAGTCCGGTCTTGCTGTGTAGCACTGGGACCACGGAGTCGTAGACCATCAATACGCCGACGAGGAGTTCGACGTAGCGTTCGGCCTCGATGCTTTCGTTGATGATGGTGGTCATGCCTTCTTGGTCGTCTACTCCGTGGTGGCAGATGAGTGCGGCGGCCCGGCGTGCGGCGGCTGCTTTGACGTGGATCATTCGTCGGTCTCCTTGGTGTTTGCCGGGTTGGGGTGGGAAGTAGTGCGGGGGTTGGAAGTTCCAACTTTGTTCCAACCCCATCTACCTGCGAGTATGTGGGTTGGAACGGGTTGGAAGTTCCAACCCCTACAGTCCATTTTTGTACTCCTTCCCGAACTCGTATCTAGGTGTGAAGCTTTCGCTACCCGATTGGCATGCGGCGATGATCTGCTGGTCAAGCAGCATGTCGAATACGGGGTCGAATTCGCCGCGGATCGCGGAGGCGCAATTGGCGCGTAGCTCCGAACGGGTCGCTTGGCCGACGCGGCGAAGTTTGCTGCAGATGCCTTTTACGACGCGCTTCTGGGCGGCGTCGGCCAATCGCTCGGTGACGATCTGTTCGCGTTCGGCTTGGTCGTGTGCCTTGGCGGTGTTGCGGCCTCGGCGGGCGTCGTCGACCGCGACACGCATCTGGGCGCGCACCCGCACCGACACGTCGATCAGGTCGCCGGCGATCTTCCACTCGGTCTCGCCGATGGTGCTTCTGCTGTGCAGGACCGCGAGCGCGAAGGCCACCTTCAGGTGGGTCAGCATCAGGTGCCCGTCGAGGGGGTCGACGTCGGGATCGCCGACCAGGACGCGGTGGCGGTAGGCGTCGATCTCGTCTCGGGCGCTGCCGGGGATCTGCACGACGTGGTGGTCGTCGTAGTCGGTGGTGAACGCCGAGACGAGGACGTGGAGCTGGTCGACCGGCTCGGGGCGTTCCTCGGGTGCGTAGGGGTCGACGGTGGGCAGCCACAGAAAGCGTTGTGGGAAGCCGTCTTTCGCGCGTGACAGGAAGAACCCGGCGTTCTCTGGTTGCACTCCGACACCGAGGGATAGCCGGTAGGAGTGCGGTTTAATGGCGGTGGTGGTGTCCTTTTGTGCGTTGTTGAATCCCAAGGGTTCGCCCATGTAGGCCTTGAGTAGTTCGCCGACGAGGGTTGAACCCTGCCTGCCCATCAGGGCCTCAAGGGTTTTCACCTCCGGAACGATCAGGTGTGCGCGGGACAGCGCGGGCTGGCCGTTGCCGCCGCTGAACAGTCGGGCGAGCCCTTCACCGGAGCCGATGCTGGGGCGGTCGGCATCGAGATCGTCGGCGTTGTCGTCGTGGAAGTGGACGGCGGCGGAACCGGCCGCGTCGGCAGCGCCTTTGCCTTGGCCCGATACGCCGGCTGATGCGGTGTAGAGGTTCACCGATGCGTAGCCGCCGATGGTGGGCGGGAGGACGATGTGGGGTTCGATGCAGGCTGTGGCGCGCCGTAGGACGCAGCCGAGGGTCGCGTATGGGGATACTCGGCGGGCGCGGGCGAATGAGTGGATGCGGGCGAGTTCGTCTGTCTGCGACCAGAACCCGTGATCGGGGTCTTGCTCGGACGGCGGGTCGGCATCGTTGGCGTCGATCATGCGACCTCCTGGACGCACATCGTCGCTATTTCGCGGTGGTCGGCGCGCCAGAGTGCATGGCCCTGGTCGATGCTGAACAACGGCGACAGTCGATGTTGTAGAAGGTGTTCGGCGGCTGCGACGGCCGATTCGGTAGACAGTTCGTCGGTGTGGCACAGGCACGTCCATGGGTCGCGGCAGTCGCAGCATTCGATGCGTGGGAGGCGGTACGTCGCCGCGCGGCGCTGTCGCAGTCCGGCGATATAGTGTGTGCATCCCGGTGTTGTGGATTCCGCCCCGTTGCCCCTGCGGCCGATTCGGGCGCGGACCAGGTGGCCCTCGTCGATGAGCCGGTAGAGGGTGGTGCGTCCGATCCCCCCAGTTCGTTCTGTGCGTCCTCGATGGGGACGAGGCGGCGCATGAGTTCGCGTGTTTGCTGCATGTTCACCTCCTCCAGGGATGGCGCGTTTGCGTGTGAATACGGTTTTGGCACAATATGATTGGTCTCTGTTTAGTTCTCAAACAACGCCCGGCGGTGTTCGTTGACGGTTCCAGGTGTCCCGGTACGTCCTAGACTAACGACAGTTCAGGTGATTTAATGCCACTGTCCTTAAGTCTTTGGGTGACATGGAATCGAGGTTCTGAATGCCCCACGACGACGAGAAAGCGGCACATGGCGAGGTCTTCCTGTTCCCCGACGAGCGGGGCCGCATGTGGGAGGTGTCAGGCGGCGAGGTGATGAAAGTCGGTGAGAATTGGCTACATTCGCCGATTAAGTATCGAAGCGAGGGCGCAG
Source organism: uncultured Actinomycetota bacterium (assembly GCA_963801365.1). Lineage (GTDB taxonomy): Bacteria > Actinomycetota > Actinomycetes > Mycobacteriales > Mycobacteriaceae > Mycobacterium. The sequence continues at coordinate 265,286 of CAWDEZ010000007.1, forward strand.
ACGGCCAGCCGGGTTACGAGTACCGGTTTGAAGTCTGGAACGGCGTTCCTGTCTGCACTGAGGTCAAGCTGCTCGCTAAACCCGATGAGCGGGTGCATATTCGGGCCAAGGATGTGAAGGCCGTTGCGAGTCGCCTTGAAGACGACTTGCACCGTGTCCTCCCCCACCTCGTGTGGGAGCGCAATCCTCACGGCGGCCTTGTTCGACGCACTGGCAGGGGCCAGCAAGACGTGGGACGCAAGTTGTTTCAGTCGGCACGGAAGACAGTGCGGCGGAAGATGACTGCGGAATTTCTGCAATCGGTCGCAGATGCATACAAGGCTGCAAGTGGCCCGGGTGTCGAGGCAGTGGCGGCCGTTTTCGAGGTTCAGACGCGTCAGGCATGGCGCTACATCGAGAAGGCGCGGGAGAAGGGATTGCTCGATGGCTAAGCGTCAGCAGTTGCCGCCGCAGATCAAGAAGCTGTCCGTGAAGGACCGCGGCACCGGTCAAACGGTTGTGCGGTATCAGGTTACGGTCGATGCGGGACATGACGCCGAGACCGGTAAGCGGAAACAGACGCGGATGCGGTTCACGACAGAGAAGGATGCCCGCGACTACCTGTCGACCACGCAGGCCGCGGTAGCTGTTGGAACCTACGTCGCCCGCAGCAAGCGGACGGTGCGCCAGGTCGTCGACGAATGGGTGGTGTCGAAGCACAACCTGAAGGCGTCGACGCTGCTCGGGCACAAATCCAAGCTGTCGGCCGTCACTGACGAGCTCGGCGAGGTCGAGGTCCAGAAGCTATCGAAGGCTCACCTTGACGATCTCGTGAAGCGGTTGCGAGCTGGCGAGGTCGAAGGTCGTTCTGCCTGGTCTCCCCGATCGGTGAACTACATGCTGTCGATTTTCACGTCGGCGCTGGAGTCCGAGCTGAAGCAGGGCAACGTCGTTCGTAACGTCGCGGCGCTCGTCGAGCGCATGGACGAGTCGGGGTTGACCCCTGATGGTGGACACCTGACTGGTGGGACTGCTGGTCCCGCGGGAAGGATGTCCGTATGTCGGGCAAGCGTCGTAAGTACACCCCGGAGTTTCGGGAGCAGGCTGCCCGCCTGGTGATTGAGACCGGCCGTCCGGTGGCTCACGTCGCCGCCGAGATCGGTGTTGGTGAACAAGTGCTGGGTCGTTGGGTGCGCCTTCAACGCCGAGCCCTATCGGCTGGTGATACTGGCGCGGTGTTAGACGTTGATGAACGCGCAGAGCTGGAGCGGCTGCGCCGCGAAAACGCCGAATTACGTTTGGACCGTGAGTTTTTGAAAAAAGCCGCGGCCTTCTTCGTCTCCGAACACAACCGGTAGAAGCCTACCGGGTGATCGAGGCGGAGAAGGCCACCTACACGGTTGAGCGGATGTGCGAGCTGCTGGAGGTGTCGCGCTCGGGGTACTACAAGTGGCGCAAATCCCGTGATAGTGGGCCGACCCCGGCACAGCAGCGCCGCGCCGAGCTGGACGCCAAGGTCGCGACGTTTCACGCGGCCTCTGACGGTGTGTACGGCGCCCCACGCATCCTGGCCGATCTACGCGACGACGGTGAGCAGGTGTCACGCAAAACGGTGGCGGCCTCGCTGCGCCGCCAGGGATTGGCCGGGATCAGCCCCCGCCGGTTCGCGCCGGCGACCACGGTGGTTGACCTGGATGCTGCGGTGCCCAAAGACCTGGTCAAACGTCGTTTCGACACCGGGATACTCAACCGGGTGTGGACCTCGGATATCACGTATCTGCGTACTGGTGAGGGCTGGCTGTATTTGTGTGCCGTCCGCGATGGCTGCTCACGAAAGGTGATCGGCTGGGCCATCGACGATTACCTGCACACCGATCTGGTCCAGGGCGCTTTGGAGATGGCCGTGGCGATGCGCGGCGAGCTCGCTGGGCAGGTTGTGGTGCACGCGGATCGAGGCTGCCAGTACACCTCGGCGCAGCTCGCGCGGTTCGCCCGCGAGCACAACCTGGCCCGCTCGGTTGGCCGTACAGGGGTGTTGGGACAACGCCCAGCAGGAATCATTCTGGGCGACACTGAAAGTCGAGTTCTATGACCGCCACGTGTGGCCCACCAAAGCCGCCGCCAAACTCGCCGTCGGCGATTGGATCGAGCGCGTCTACAACCGACGCAGGCGCCATTCATCGCTGGGTATGATTTGCCCCGTCGAGTTCGAGAACCGACTCACTCAGACGGCACAAGCCGCCTGACCGTGTGTCCACCAAACGGGGTCAAGCCCACCATGAACAGCACGAGGAGTGCGTATGTTGGGTACCGCTCGCCGATGCTTGCGGCTATTTGTGCGACTTGCTCTGCGGTGAGCGGGTAGTGCCTGGAGTTACGGCGCTGCGCGCTATTGATCGAAAAGTCAACGCAATCAACAGGGTTCGCCGCAATAGCCCTATGCCGTACCGCATAGATAAACACTTGCTTGGTTGTTGACCAATGGTGTTTAAGCGTTGCTGGGCTTAGGTTTTGGGCTACCAGGGCGGCTAGGAACTGCTCGCAGTCCGCCGGGGTGATGCTTGCGATGGAGCGGGGACCGAATGCGGGTAGTGCGTACACCGCCAGGCGCTTTGCATAGCCGTCTACCGTGGCCGGTTTAACCTTGCCGCTTGCGGCCTTTACACGTTGGCTTGATAGCCAGGCCTGCGCGTAGTACCTGAATGTTAGGTTGCCCGCCTTGCGCTGGTCGGCCAGGGCGGTCGTGCCGGTCGTATGCTTCGCGGCGTTCAGCTCGGCACATCTAGCGTGTGCAGCTTCGCTGGTGCGATATGCCTCTGAGCGGGTGCGATGCTTGTTTGGTATTGGTAGCCCATTGGCGTTGGTTGCAGCTTCGCGCCAGACCACTTGATATGTCTTGACCCGCTTACCGTTGCGCTTTTGCTTAGTTTCATATGACCGTACATATGCCATTTTATTTGTAACCACCAGCTTGACTGGTAACTTGACCCTCTATTGCGCGCAATTCCTCTGCGTAATAAGCCGCCGTTTTACCATCTGCAAACTGTACCCTGTGCTCCATATCGCCTTGAACATTGCGTGTACTGACTACAATGCCTCGTTTACGCGCGTACTTATCACCTGGCAAAAGTACAATAACTCGTGTATTTGGCGGGTAGTATGTTGCTTTCATTTATTTAGCCTGCCTAACTGTTTGCCTAGAAAACTGTTGCATTTAAGCGGAGAGTGCAGCACCCCATCCCAACACCCCTACCCCCACCCGTGTTTGTGTTCTGATGCGGTCGATTATTTTAGTAATTTTTTGTGATTTCATTTTGTTTTGCCATTCGTAAATGAATTTATTGCTTCTAATGTTGCCGTGTAATTTAGTAATTACATGTGACCCATTCTGCTGCGCCATTCACTAACGCATTTGTTGCTTCTAAAGCACAGCGCTTGTTCGTGAAATGCCCCACCTTGGTCATTGGATACCTTCTTGCGCAAGCACTCTGCGCACCATGCTTGGGCATAAGCCCATGCTGCGTGCAATCCTGTTGGCGCACAAGCCTTCACGCATACGCAGGTTGATGATGCTGGCCCGCGTAGACAGGTTGTAGTTGACATAATTACCCATTATCGGCATGCTCAAGTTTACCCCGCCCAGCAAAGGCGTGGCTATACCTTCACATGCACTTATGGCTTGTGTGGCTATCGTCTTGGCCCCCGCCTGCGTGGTGGCTCAAACGCTTCCTCCATGGTCATGAGCCTGGGCACTGTGGGTGGTGTTGGTGTGTGTGGTGTTGATGTGTGTGGTGGTGTGGCCACACTGTGTGGTGTGTTGGCTGTGCATGCTGGTGACCAGTCTTCGCTGGGTGTGGGTGGTGGTGGTGGTGCTGGCTTGCGTCTGCGTGGTGGCTCCTCGACGTCGATCACCAGGGCGGGTTCGCCGCGGCGTGGCCCCGTGGCTATGCCTGCGAGTGGTGGCAGCTGGGGTTCTGGCGTTGGCGCGGGTTCTGGTGGGGCTTCTGGTGGTTCTGGTGGTTCTGATGGTTTTGGTGCAGGTGCTTTCCTGTTACCCCGCCCACCGCCGGCCACCAGCTTATGTAGCTCGGGTGGAAGCATGACGTTGAACGCTGCGTCAGCTTGTGCTTGTAGGTCTAACTCAACCATCTTGCGCAACAAGCCTTTTCGCCGTACCTGTGGCGCCCACCCGCCGTGCGCGTAGCAAATGTCAGCACCTACTGTGGCGAACTTACCGCACGGTTCACCATCGTGCCTGCGTGCAGTACAGCGCCGGGGGTGGTTTTGGCGCTCTTCATACGTTAAACCAGTCACGTTGCCTCCCAAGGGTTTTCGCGAAAACACATGTCTACCAGCGCTTTTCGCGTAGACTCGTTCATTTTGGGCGTGGATGGCTCTGCCGGCTGCGGTAACGACACGATCACGAGCGGACATTGACCGCGCATCAAAAATCACAATAATCACTTTAATTGACTCTAGTCACTATCGTCACACAAATGATCAAACGCGGAACACCGGCCTCCTTGACCACGCTCGCCCGTGTCGTTCCCTTGTGCGGCGCGCCGACGGCCCCCGCGGTTGCACACCAAACCTCAACAAGAACAAAGACGATCACCCGACCGAGAACACAGCGGTGGACTGCCCGCCTGGTCACGGCGCTACTGCTCGTCGCGGCCGGCTCGCTCGTTTCGCCGCCGCCGTCGCACGCCGCCGGCCCCAAACTGACGGCGATGACGCGCAACCTCTACCTCGGCACCGCATTGGACAACGTGGGCGCTGCGTCGAATTTCGACGAATTTGTCCAGGCGGTGTCGCAAGACTGGGCGCACGTCGTCGCAACGGACTTCCCCACCCGGGCAAGAGCACTCGCCGCCGAAATCCTGCGAGCCAAACCCGACGTGGTCGGCCTCCAAGAGGTGTCGTTATGGCGTGACCAGACCCCCAGCGATATCCGCACCAACCCAGGACCGAATGCGACAAACGTCGTGTACGACTTCCTCGCCATTTTGCAGGCCGAACTCGCCGCGGGCGGAACTGCGTACACCGCGGTGTCGACGTCGACCAACGCCGATGTCGAGGCCCCCCGATCGAACTCGGCATCGGCGAACGGACTCACCGACGTGCGGCTGACCGACCGCGACGTCATTCTGGCTCGCACCGAGCTGGCCGACAAGTTCAGCGGAGCGGACAACGGTCACTACAACGCACAGTTCACGACCCCCTCGGTTGTCGGGCCCATCACCTTCACCCGGGGCTGGGCATCGATCAACTATCGGCACGACGCGAACCGCACCGTCAAGATCTTTGACACCCACCTGGAAGTCGAGACCGGGCCGGCAGGCACGACACAGGTCGCGCAGGGGGACGAACTCCTCGGACTGGTCGCCAACCGTAACCCGAACCCGAACACTGTCGTCCTCGCCGACATCAATTCGGCCGCCGATAACTCAACGACGCCCACCTACAACAACCTCACCACGCCCAAAGGCCCGTTTACCGACGCCTGGAAGGTCACGCGACCCAACGACCCAGGTCTGTCGTGCTGTATGAACGAATTGCTGGACAATAAAACCTCAACCGCCACCTCACGGATCGACGTCGTGCTCAGCAAGGGAGCCTTGACCGCCACGTCGGCGACCGCGACCGGCAACGCTCCATTTCGACAGTCCCCCCCTCCACTCTGGGCATCGGATCATTTTGGCGTCGCCGCACAACTGGAATTCCAGAAATAGACAGCCAGCGGCTTCTCTTCTCTCCCGTCGAAAGGTCGACGACGCCGAGCACATCGCCTGACCACGTTTGTTTGTAGCCCCGCCGCAGCAACTCCGCGGCGAACCCAGCAATGTGCGGCTCCAGCGGCCCGCGAACGAACGACCCCAACACCTTGACCACGACACTCTCCTCTCCACGAACGGACGAGAAGAGCGTCGATCAATTCACCGGATTATGCCGACCTCTCCAGCGCGAAGCCCCTGCCCTGCAAGGAATTCAGCGCCCACATCGGCATAATCCGAAGATCGGCATAATGAATATTATGCCGACGTCGGCATAAGATTCACAAGATATCGAATGTTCTTGCCGCGCTGCCGAAGTCGGCGCACCCAGGCGCGAAGAAGGCGCTCGCGGAGATCTAGAACGCCGAGGACAAGCGCCACGCCCTGGACGCGGTCAAAGCGTTCGAGGCCGACTACGGCGCCAAGTGGCCCAAGGCGGTCGCCAAGATCACCGAGCACGACCGACGTGCTCCTAGCGTTCTACGACTACCCCGCCGAGCACTGGGTCCACCTGCGTACCACCAACCCGATCGTTATCTGGAGTCCTACGAACAGCGTCCTCGATGTCCGACACGAGGTGTCGGGGTCCCCGGTTCTGCGTGGTGGACGTGGTTATCTGCAGTCGTCCAGGAAGCAGAGTCTGCGGAGGGACGATGCTCGTTCAGCGGGTTATTTCACCGGTCTCGTCGCGTGAGTCGTGGACCGTTCTCGGCGATGACGACGTCCCGGTCGAGCCGATAGAGCGGTATCTGGCGTACCTGACCGACATCGAACGCTCACCGAACACGGTCAAGGCGTATGCGCACGATCTGAAGGACTGGTTCGTCTTCCTCGCCGGTCGTGGCCTGGATTGGCGGCGGGTGCGGCTCGACGATGTTGGTGAGTTCGTCGCGTGGCTGAGGTTGCCGCTCCCGGCGCGGGATCGACGGGTGGCGGTCCTGCCGTCGGTGGAGCATCAATGTGGCGAGTCGACGGTCAACCGGAAGTTGTCGGCGCTGGGTATGTTCTATACGCACGCGGCCCGATACGGGGTCGATGTCGGCGAGCTGTTGGTGAGCTGGCAACGAGGCGGTTCGCGCGGTGGGTGGAAGCCGTTCCTGCACCACATCAGCAAGAGCCAACCACGGCCGCGTCGGGCGATCGCGTTGAAGGCGCCGAAGAAGCTGGCCCGCGTGCTGACTGCGGCGGAGGTGCAGACCATCTTGGACGGGTGCGGCCGGTTGCGGGATCGGCTGTTGTTTGCCCTGCTGTACGACACCGGCATGCGGATCGGTGAGGCACTCGGGTTGCGGCACAACGATATTGCCGCTGCCGAGCAGGAGGTGACGGTGCGGCGGCGGGACAACGACAACGGGGCCCGCGCCAAGTCTGCGACATCACGCACGATCCCGGTCAGCGCCGCGTTGATCCGGTTGTATGCCGATTATCTGCACGACGAGTACGGCGATCTGGACAGCGACTACGTGTTCGTCAACCTGTGGGGCAGGCCGCGTGGGCGTCCGCTGACCTATGCGGGGGTCTACGACCTGGTGCGGCGGCTGCGCCGCCGGAGCGGGCTCGACTTCGATCCGCATTGGCTGCGGCACACGGCAGCGACAAGGATGCTGCGGGACGGTATCGGGATCGAAGTCGTGGCACGGCTTTTGGGTCACGCGAACGTCACCACCACGGCTGCGATCTACGGGCATCTGACCGTGGAGGACGCCCGCCGCGTGATGGAACAGGCGGGCTGGTTCACCGATGGGCAGGTGTCGCTGTGACGGCGTCGGCTCGGGCGCCGGGCAGCGAGGCAATGGGCTTGCTGGGCACGCTGATGGTGACGGTCCGCAACGAATTCCGCAGCGACGTGTTGGAATTCGACGCCGATGACCCGGTGTTCGGCACCGGCCGCTGCCGGGTGGCCGGATGCGAACGGCACTCCCGCGGGCAGGGACTGTGTCAGGGACATCGGCTGCGGTGGGTCCACGCAGCCCGCCCGGACCTGGACGTCTTCGCCGCGACCACCGATGCCCGGTGGCATCGGCTGCAGCCCAACCAACGGTGCCGCGTCGACGGCTGCGGCTACGGGGTTGCCCGCCGGGGACTCTGCGCGCTGCACGCCCGGCACTGGCTCCGCGCGGGTCGGCCCGAACTCGACAGCTGGCTGCACAACCCTCCGGCAGTGACGCGGCCCGAACCGGGCGTATCGTGCCGGATCCCGCATTGCGCGTTGTGGCCGCAGGCGGCGGGTCCGTTCTGTCTCTCGCATGCCAACACCTGGAAAGTGAACGGGCGACCCGACATCGACGAATTCATCCGGCGGTTCGCCGATATTCCGGCGCCCACCGACGAACTCATCCGGTTCGACCTGCTGGGCTCTCGGCTGAAGCTGGAGATGCAGTACGTACTGCAGCGCCGCCATGACGAGCGCCGCGGCAAGCTGGCGCCACATGTCGCAATGCGGGTAATCCGGTTCCTGGCCAAGGAGCCGGTGATGTCGCTGCTCGACAACGACGACGACACCTGGCGTGTTCTGGGGCGGGCGGCGTTGAACGACTCGCTGTCACGGTCCTTCCTCGGTTACGCCTACCGGCAGGTCGCCGACCTGGCCGAGGCGGGCGGCTGGGAAGCCGAATACCCCCGCGATGTCTGGCATATGCGACGCCTCGGGTTCGACGGCGACCGCACTCTGCGGTTCACCGGGATTCCGCAGCCGTGGCTGCGGGAACCGGCCAAACGGTGGGTGCGGTGGCGGCTGTCGACCGGGCTGGGCCTAGAAGCCGGCGGAGGCAGACCGGTCGTTGCGATCACACGCTTCGCCCGGTTCCTCACCGAGATCGGGATCGATCGGATCGACCAGGTCGACCGGCCGGTGCTGGAACGCTACCTGGCCGACCTGAGTAGCGACTCCGCCAGCGCCCAGCGTCGCGGCACCCACATCGGATTGCTCAACGGCTTCTTCGCCGCGATCCGCCAACACCGGTGGGACACAGCCCTTCCGCCTGATGCGATGTTCTTCACCGAGGACTATCCGAAACGCGAGGACCGGTTGCCGCGCGCGTTGGCCGAGCAGGTTATGGCCCAGCTCGAGCATCCGGACAACCTCGCCAAGTTCGACGATCCCGCCTACCGGCTGATCACGATGATCCTGATGCGCTGTGGGCTGCGAGTCACCGACGCGTTGCGGCTGCGCACCGACTGCCTCGTCACCGATGCCGAAGGCGCTCCCTACCTGCGCTACGTCAACCACAAGATGAAACGCGACGCACTGGTCCCTATCGATGAGCAACTCCGCGACCTGATCGCTGAACACCGCCAACACACCACCGAACGCTGGCCAGCCGGGACACCAGGACTGTTCCCGCGCCCGACCAAAAACATCGACGGCACCCACTCGATCGCCAGCCCGACCTACCGGATGGCGCTGTTGCGCTGGCTGGTCACCTGCGACATCCGCGACGAGCACGACCGGCCCGTGCACCTGACCCCGCACCAGTGGCGCCATACCCTGGGCACTCGGCTGATCAACCGCGACGTCCCCCAAGAGGTCGTGCGCCGCATTCTCGATCACGACTCGCCGCAGATGACCGGCCACTACGCCCGACTGCACGACACCACCGTGCGCCGCCACTGGGAAGCCGCCCGCAAGGTCGATATCCACGGCCGCACAGTCACTTTGGACCCGTCCGGTCCGCTCGCCGAAGCCGCGTGGGCCAAACAACGGCTCGGCCGCGCCACCCAGGCCCTACCCAACGGCTACTGCGGCCTGCCCGTCCAGCAGAGCTGCCCGCACGCCAACGCACCGTTGACTGAACTAACTCCAGGGTTGGGGCAGGTAGGGAAGCTTCTGTTTGACGCGGGGTCGGTAGCTTGCCCGGGTGATCGAATCGGAGGAGAACGGCCGCGATCTGGCGAGCCTGGTTGTGTCCCGCGCCGGTCGGCTGGTGGCCACCGGCGACCGCTTGGAGCCGTACCGTCTGCTGGACGGCAAGGGTGTGGTGGTCCAGCCGGTGGGGGTTTTTCTGCGGGAGCTGTTGGCGTCAGGGCGGTCGGCGGCCACCGCGCGCTCATATGGCATGGATCTGTTGCGGTGGTGGCGGTTCCTCGGCGCGGTGGATGTCGGATGGGATCGCGCGACCAGGCGGGAAGCCCGCGATTTCAGTTGCTGGATTCAGGTGACGGTCAAGCAGCGGCGGCGACGTACTACCATCAGCGATGCTCGATCAGCGAATATCGTTGCGGGCGCGCCGAATACGATCACCGGGAAGCTCGCGTCGGGGGACGGCTATGCGCCGGCGACTGTTGCTCATTGCGAGACGGTGCTGCGCAGCTTCTACGACTTCCATCGCGACGAGGGCACCGGCCCGATCCTGAACCCGTTTCCGCTGGACCGTTCCCGACGGGTGCGGCGTGCGCAGGCGCACCGCAACCCGATGGATGGGTGGGCGCGCGAGCGGGTGGGGCGTTACCGGCCGAAGGTGGCGCATCGGATTCCGCGGGCGATTCCCGATCAGCGGTTCAACGAGTTGTTCGCCGCGCTGGGGTCCAACCGGGATCGGGCGCTGGTGGCGTTCTGGATCTCCACGGGGGTAAGGGCGTCGGAGCTGCTGGGGGTGCGGCAGTGCGATGTCGACCCGGGCCAGCAGTTGATCACCGTGGTGCGCAAGGGAACACGCGCGGTGCAGCAGGTTCCGGCGTCGGCGGATGCGTTCGTCTGGCTGCGGTTGTATCAGGAGGAACTGCACGGCGAGATTCCTCACGGCCGTACCCAGCCGGTGTGGTGGACGCTGCGGCGACCGCGGCGGCCGTTGAATTACCACGCGGCGCACCGGATGTTCGAACGGGCCAACGCCGTGCTGGGATCGGATTGGACATTGCACGATCTGCGCCACAGCGCGGCCGCGAGAATGGCTCGCGACCCGCAGCTGACGCTGAGCGACGTGCAGCTGGTCATGGGCCATGTCCACCTGTCCACCACCGAGATCTACCTGACCCCCAACACCGACGAGGTGATCGCCGGCGTGCTGGCCCATCACGCCCGCACCACCGAACAGCGGGACAAACCGGTGCCTCCACCGCCGGCACCCGGTTACGACCCGCAGGCGCTGAGCGTGCTGTTCGGGAGGACGCTGTGACCTCCCTCGTCAAGCACAGCACACGCAAACCGCTGCCCGCGGTCACTTCGATCGCCGCCGAGCAGCCAATGCGGAATCGTCAGCTGCGCACCGAATTTCCACCACGGTCGGCCGAGCAATGGTGGCCGCACACGGCGGCGACGGCCGAGCAGGTGCAGCAGCGGTTGACCGCTGCGCCGTTCGCTGCCGCAGCCAACGGAACACGAGCGGGCCGACGACGCGGTGTCGAGAAGCTGCTGCGCTGGTTGTCGTCGTTGCCCGGCGATACCTGGCAGGACCGCTGGCTGGCCAGCGGCGCCGAGCAGCATCCGGGAGCCGAATGGATCCAGCTGCCGATGGCCTGGTTGGCGGCGCACGGCCAGGCCGCGTCCTACGACTCGACAGACCTGCCGTCCGGCTTGCTGATGCTGATCTGCGGTGACGTGCTTCGCCCCGGCCTGCCGTGGATGCTCACCCGCACCCACCGGTATCTGGCGTCGGTGATGGCACAAGTCAGGGATCCGAACGGGTTCGCCAGGCTCGCAGAGCTGGCCGCCGCCGAACCGGCCAGCTCCCAGGGCGACGCCAAGATCGCGGCGACCCGCATCGCCACGATCCTGGCCTGCAAGGGCGGCACCGTCGCCGACATCGTCGTCGGCGACTGCGTGGAACTGGTTGAAACCATGCGGCAGGTCCACACCCGCGGCGGGCAGAAGAAGATCGACTTCTATCTGCGGTTGCGCGCTTTGGGCGTCTTCCCCGACAACGCACCCCACAGCATCCGCGCGTTCGGACTGGCCGGCGGACGTTTGATGATCGAGCAACTGGTCGACCGATATCGCATACAGTGCCGACCGATTCGGCATCTGCTCGTCGACTATCTGCGGGAACGCCAGCCGTCACTGGACTTCGCCAGCCTCGACGCTGTCTCGAGGACATTGGCCGGGCTGTTCTGGGCCCGCATCGAGGAACTGGCTCCCGGCATTGACACCCTGCAGCTTCCTCCCGAAGTTGTGCGCGCCTGGAAAGACCAGCTCAGCACCGTCGAACGCACCACTATCAGCGCCTCCGGCCAGCGGAGCAAAGTGCCGGTGCCGCGTCTGAATTTCAAAGACGAGCTGATCCGAGTGCGGGCGCTCTACCTCGACATCGCGCACTGGGCTGTCGAGGATCCCGCTCGGTGGGGGCCGTGGGTCGCGCCCTGCCCGATCACCGACGCCGAAGTGCAGAAAGCCAAGGACCTCAAGCACCGCAAGGCCCGCATGGACCAGCGCACCCGCGAACGGCTGCCCGTCTTGCCCGTGCTCGTGAGCACCGCCAACGACCGGCGTCTGGCCGCGGCCGGTCTGCTGGCCGCAGCGCAGGTGGCCGAACCCGGGGCGGTGATCGACGGCACCAACAAAGCGCTGCGAAAAGCATTCGCCCCCAAGGCGATCGGACGATTCGTCTGGGCTGACGACGTCACTACCGGTAAACGGCGCAACCTGTCCTACGAAGAAGAGGAAGCGTTCTGGGCGTTCGCCACCATCGAGGTCCTGCGGCTGACCGGGATCCGCTGCGAGGAACTGCTCGAACTGTCCCACCACAGCATCACCGAATACCGGCTGCCCAGCACCGGCGAACTGGTGCCGCTGCTGCAGATCGTCCCGTCCAAGACCGACACCGAGCGCCTGCTGTTGGTCAGCCCCGAACTCGCCGACATCCTCAGCACCATCGTCCAGCGCTTACGCAACCCCGACGGTTCCATCCCGCTGGTCGTGTCCTACGACGTCAGGGAGAGAATCTGGAACCCGCCGATGCCGGTGCTGTTCCAGCGCGGCATCGGCAACGAGCGCCGCGCCTTCACCCCGACCGCGATCCGCAAGCTGCTCATCAATGCACTCGCCGCGACCGGCCTGACCGACGCAGGCGGGGACCCGCTGACCTTCCACCCCCACGACTTCCGAAGGATCTTCGTCACCGACGCCATCATGAACGGCCTACCGCCGCACATCGCACAGGTCATCTGCGGGCATAAGACCATCGGCACCACCATCGCGTATAAGGCCGTCTACCCGGCCGAAACCATCGAAGCGCACCGGGCGTTCATCGCACGCCGCCGAGCGGTCCGACCTGGCGAGGAATACCGCACACCCACCGACGAAGAATGGGATGCATTCCTGGCCCACTTCGAAAAGAGGAAGGTATCGGTCGGGACCTGCGCGCGAGCATTCTCCACACCCTGCATTCACGAACACGCATGTGTCAGGTGTTCGCTCCTGCGACCGGACCCCGCTCAACGCGCGAGGCTCGCAGAGATCCACGACAACCTCGAAGCCCGCATCATTGAGGCGAAACGCGAGGGCTGGCTCGGCGAAGTCGAGGGCCTGCAGATCAGCTACAGCGGCGTCAAAGACAAGCTCGCCCAGATCGATGCCACGCTCCAGCGAAAGGCGGCAACAACCGGACTCGGTATGCCCGCATTCACGTCCATCTCTGGAAGAGCTTCTGCCCCATGAGAATTAAGTTCAGAGAAGCCTGCTTGACTTGCCCGATGTTCCTCACCACCCCCGAATTCCTGCCCCAGCACCGCGAACAGCGCAAGCAGACCCTGCAGCTCGTCACCGCCGCCGAGGCCCGTGGCCAACAACGACTCGCCGAGATGAACCGGCAGGTGCTCGCCAACCTGGACAGCATCATCACAGCCCTCCACCCCCATGCAGCCGAACCGAAGGACACCGAACATGCGCGTTAACAACAGCATTCACCTTGTCACCGCCGCCCAGCAACGCCACGAACTCACCCGAGCCAAAGCGATCGCGGCGATGCACGAGCTCGATCGGGCCGGTGCCGTGCTCACCTTCGAATCCATCGCCCGTCACGCCGGCGTCTCCCGCTCCTGGATCTACACCCAGCCCGACATCAAAGACGAGGTCCACCGATTGCGCGCACAGCATCGCGGCCCGACCGCGCCGATACCATCCCCGCAGCGCGCCAGCGACGAATCGTTGCGGCGGCGCCTCGAAATCTCGAACCGGCGCAACCACGAACTCGCCGACGAAAACCAGCGGCTACGCCGCCAACTCGCCAACGCGCTCGGTCAACTCCGCGACAACGGACAAACCCGACCCGCCGCGCGGCAATCAGTCGCCCATCGCAACTCGGTAACAATCAGCCCGTGCTGACCGACAAGCCAGCCAGTCACGCCGCCGCGTCGTAGACATCCTCCACGAAGCAAACCCCCAGGTCACACCGATTATCAGCCAAAGAACTTGAGATAACCATCGAATCTACCTTCGCCACCGTGCGGAACCGGAGCAAGATCACCAAGGGCCCCGGCTCGCGGGCCGCGGGAATCGCCATGGCCTACAAGCTGATCGAGGCCGCGCAGTCACGCTGGCGTGCCGTGAATGCCCCGCATCTGGTCGCGCTGGTCCGGGCCGGCGCTCGATTCGAGAACGGCAAACTCGTCGAACGCCCCGACGATGAAACGACCCCGAAGGAGGCCGCGTAAAAGATCTTGATCCACAGGTATTGACAATTCCTCCCGACGAGCACGTTTCGATCTGTAACACAACAAACGGATTGTGGCACAGCCAAATCCACACGGCTGCTGATGCAGCCAACGTGGTGGGTGTACTTGCCGGCAACATCTACTTCGGCGTCAACCCAATCAAATTGGCCCCCGGCACCAACGGACAGCGCGGTACCGAACGTGACGTGAACCGGCTAGTGGTGTGTCCCGCAAATAATTGGCAGTGAGTCGGTATGATTTTCGGGCATGAGCAAACCCGTGCCCGCATTAACGGTGACCGATGGACAGCGCGAGGTGTTGGAGTCGTTGGCTCGGTCGCAGTCCGGGGCGCATCGGGAAGTGGTGCGGGCCAAGGCTTTGCTGATGGCTGCCGACGGTGCGGCGAACGCGACGATCGCGGCCACGTTGTCGGTGTCGCGGACCACCGTGGCGAACTGGCGTAGTCGGTTCACCGAGGACGGTCTGGTCAAGTTCGGGCAGGTCCGTGAGGGTCGAGGCCGCAGGCCCTCGATCCCCGACGCCACGATCGAGAAGATCGTGACGCTCACCAAGGAATGCCGCCCGGAGGGCGAGACGCATTGGAGCACAAGGACGATGGCCGGGACCGCCGGGGTGTCGAAGAGCACTGTGCAGCGGGTGTGGAAGGAGTTGGGCCTCAAACCGCACCGGGTCGACACGTTCAAGGTGTCGGGAGACCCCAAGTTCGAGGAGAAGCTGGTCGATGTCGTGGGTCTGTATCTGAACCCGCCGGAGAACGCGATCGTGCTGTGCGCCGACGAGAAGTCCTCGGTGCAGGCGCTCGACCGCACGCAGCCATCGCTGCCGATGACCAAGGGCCGCGGGCAGACGATGACCCACGACTACAAGCGCAACGGGACCACCACCCTGTTCGCGGCGTTGAACGTGTTGACCGGGGTGGTGATCGGGCAATGCCTACCCCGCCACCGCCACCGGGAGTTCCTGAAGTTCCTGCGCACCATCGACCGAGAGGTTCCCAAGGGCCTGCAGATCCACTTGATCCTGGACAACTACGCCACCCACAAGCACCCCGACGTGCAACGGTGGCTGGACAAACACCTCCGCTTCCACCTGCACTTCACGCCGACCTCCTCGTCGTGGCTCAACCAGGTCGAACGCTGGTTCCGGGAACTGACCGACAAAGCGCTGCGGCGCGGCGCCTTCGGGTCGGTGCCCGACCTGATCGCCAAGATCGAGGACTACCTCGCCGCGCACAACAACGACCCCAAACCATTCGTATGGACCGCCACCGCCGAGGACATCCTCGCCAAGGTCGCCCGCGGACGCGTCGCGCTTCAAGCGGTCAACCAATGACGAGACACACCACTAGTTCCGAAGCCAAAGGGCATGCCGAGCGGCAAGCAGACCCCGGCCAGCGACACCGGCCCCGAAACGTGACGGGCAACGGGTGCTGTGTGTGCGGAGAACGGCTAAATGGCGACGACTAGCTGCCGGTGATGCGGACGCGGACCGCCCTAACAGGTCCGAAGTCCGGAAAACTCCGCAGCGGTCCGCCCCATACGATCCCCGCCCCGGTCTGTTCGTGGCTGTGCGGCGCGCTCGGGGGCTGATTTTCACCAGCCTGTTTTCGGCCTGTGGTAAGCGCTCTGACAGACTTTCAGCGGTGGGCTGTGGCCGCAGGGTCCGGCCCGCCGATGTTCGACCACCCGTCCTCACCCGCCCCCAACTGGACAACCTCCGCCTCCAACGGCGCCGACCTCGCCAACTTCAGCAGCGGACCCGGCCCTGTGATCTTCAACAGCTCCGCAGCGCGCCGCCCGAACTCGCTCTCGCTGATGCCGACCGCGAGTCGCTGCGGCGTGTCGAGCCCGAACAACCGAGAGCGCCGCTCCATGACAGCCAGCACCGCCTTCACTGCGCCCACATCACCGGAGATCGCCGCGGAACCACTTATTGCCCCGAGCATGAACGGCAGCGCGGCTGGCAGCGCAAGACCGGCGTCACACGCACCGACACAACGCAACACCGCAAGCGCAGGCTGCGTGTCCTGGCCCGCGACAGCCACCAATGCCAGCTTCGCTACGACGGCATCTGCGTCGGCACCGCCACCATCTGCGACCACATCGTGGCGCTCGCGGAAGGCGGCGACGACACCGACGAAGCGTGTCAGGCTGTTTGCGAAAACTGCCACCGGAAGAAGACCAGCCGTGAAGGTCACCTCGCCAAAGGGAATGCCCTCTCAGAGCCTCCGAGAGCCACAAGACCCGGTCCTAATTTCTCGTGACGTTCCCGCACGAGTCGACGAATAACACGCATCGCTGTTCGCCGTGATCGACGACCAACCCAAGCCAGATCACCGCCCATAGACCGCATGTCACTAACGTGAGCAGCAAGTGGAGGATGTGGTTCACGGGTCGGCCATAGACGACCACTGCCGTGTAGTCGGTGACGGATTCGACGCGGCCACGTTGCTGCATCAGTTCCTGCGATAGATAGTGCTGCAAGCGTTCGCACCGTACTTGATCTGATACGGGCGTGGTCGACAACGGCACTGCCGGTAGCCGTTGTGAACCGCGAGTGGTCACCAGCATGACTACGAGAGCGATGATCACGATGAATCCAATCACGCCGAGAGCAGCCATGTCGCCAGCAATGCCGAGCACCAAGCAGAACAGCCCGCCGATGAATAGCGGAAAGCCGTACTTGGCGAGCAGATCGTTTAGCCGGTCGCCGCCAGTACTTAGATTCGACACCCCGATATCCCCTCAGGAACTTTGCTGGGCAGCTTAGCTGCGGGACGCCCCCAGGGGAAATCCCTTCGCGTCGCACGCCGCCACGGCGGATGCTGCGGGATTCCGCTGGCTGCAATGCAAAAACGTCCCACACTGGCGCTGACAGGCACACTGGGCGACGAACGAACAGCGGCCGGTGTGGCGCGCGGGGGGTGGGGAACCCCCTCGACCCACGCAGCGCCACGGCACGGACTGCAGATTCCGATGGCGACAAGTTACCGACTTTTTGTGCTGCGGTGCATCAGTGCGGCTAAGGCTGTCGGGTTGGCGCGGGTGATCGACCGGCTGCCCCGGCCGGTGTGACGGGCGCGCAAAGACGGTGCTTGCCGGTGGTGGCGGCGCACGGTGGTGAGCGCCGACGGCGCGGTGACGTTCTATTACGACGACGTTCGGCTGTGGTTGGAGGAGAACGGGCTCGCCTGACGCGAATCCGATTAGGGAGAGTTTGGCGCGGGGTATAACCAGAAAATGTCGCATCCTGAACTTTTGGCCCCACCTGATACACGTCCGATCGAGCTAGGCGAGGTTTGGGAGAACCCGGTGACGCTGGAGCGCGCCGTCATCGTCGACCTGCCGTGGTTGAACGATGAGGGCCGTCTGGTCGTGGACTTGACGGCACTGCCCGGTGCGCATGTGGTGGGTGAACACCTGCATCCCGCCCTGGTTGAGAGCTTCAGCGTCCAGGAAGGCGAGCTGACGATGCTGCGCGACGGTCGGAAGTCGGTTCTGCGAGCCGGTGAAGGGGCGAAGATCGAGCCGGGCATCTGGCACTACTGGTGGAACGAGGGAGACGTGGATGCGATCGTGCACGGGGAGATCACGCCGGGTGAACGTTTCCTCCACATGGCCGAAACGCTGTTCGGGCTCGCCCGCGAAGGGCACGTGAACATGCGCGGGATGCCGCACCCACTCCAGCTGGCGCTGTTCGCGATCGAATTCTCCGACGTGATCGTGTTGCGCAAGCCACCGGCTGCTGTTCAGCGCGTCCTGTTCAGCATCCTCGCGCCGCTCGCCCGCCGTCGCGGCTACCGCGCGACCTACCCCTCGCTGTCGAGAACGACGCTCGCACCGCGCCCGCCCCGCGACGCTCGCGCAGACTGAACGGCTCGGCTGGGAAGACCGACAGCGCCGGACGAGCGCCGCGTGACCAGCGGTGATCGTCGCTGAGAGAACTTGCCCACAAGGCGTCCTGCGACCTCGTCGAGCAGTTCTCGCTCAGCCCCGTCGGTCCTGTGGGGCCCCTGGGTCGCGGGGCTTCGACCTACATCGACCGCTGACGAGGCTTAGCCTCGATTTTGCATGCCTGTAGGTTTGGGTTGAGGGTTGGCTGCGGATTAGCCTGTGTGATGGGTCTTTTCGGGATGTCGTATGTTTGATGGCCCCGTGTCGCGGGGCGGGGCGGGCTTTCCAGGGCCGTGGTGGGTTCGTGGTCGTTGGGGGCTGGTGGGTCCGTGGGTCAGGGGAAGGCGGCGCGGATGCGGTGCCAGGCGGTTGCAATCGCGATGGCCCAACGCCAGCTGGCATCGACGCGTAACCGGAGTTGGCGGGCGCCGCGGGTGATGCGGGCAGCCACGTGCAGCACCCGGTAGCGGAAGGCGGCGATCTCGCAGCGGGAGATCTCGGGGTGGGCGGTGAATCCGATGAGTTTGGCCCAGGCGACGAGATCGGTTGCAGCCAGGACAATTTCGAGCCAGGCAGTATTGGCGTGGAATCCGTGGCAGGGCAGGTTGGCCAGTCCGGTCGCCTTGGCTTCGCGGATGCGGTCCTCCACGCGGGCGTGCTGGCGGTGGCGCAGCTCGAGGCCGGCCAGCTGCCCAGCGATCAAACCGGGGGCTGTGTCGGTGATGAACGCGGTGACCCGCATGCCGTCGGCGTCGGTGAACCGCAGCTGCGCACCGGGGTGGGGGCGTTCCTTGCGCAGGATCAGCCGGGTGCCGGCAGGCCACGCCGACATGTCGACCAGGTCGGTGGCCTCGGCCACCCACGCCCCGTCGCGGATCTCACCGTCTGACTCGATCGCCGGGTACCAGGCCTGACCGCGGTTGAGGGTGTCGGCCGCGTCTTGCACCCGGGTGTCGACCGGGTGGCCCAACGAGAACCCGACCCGGTGAGCTCGGCAGGCCGTGGCGAACGCGTGGGTGGCCCCAGCGGCGTCGGACCGCACCAGCACCTTCGGCGCCGCGGGATCCCGGCCCGGACGCCAGTCCGGCGGCAGCGACGCCAACGCCTGCTCCAGGACCGTGACGTGGTCGGCCGCGGTGTTGCTGCCCGCGTTGCCGGCCCGCAGCAGCCCGGCCAGCGCCTCGCCCCCGGCGATCTCCGGACGATCCAAAAACGCCAACAACGGGTGATGCCCGAAGGTCTTCTTCCAGGTCGGCGCCGCGTTCTGCTTGTTGTCGGAGTGGTCGATGGTCAATGTGGCGTCGATGTCGATATGCAGCCACCCGCCGCGCTTGGGGGCCGCCCCGGCGGCCCACGCCGCCGCCCTGGCCGCCGCGCGGGCAGCGCGCACCCGCGGCAGATGTATCGCATCGACACGCTGGTCAACCAGCCGCCACATCGTGGTCGTCGACGCCTTCGCCCCGAAAACATGCTCGCGGTCCCCGCACCGCTGCCCGACCCCGTCGATACAGTCCGCGCCGTCGGCCACCGCTGCCGCCAGATCCGCGAACACTGCACCCGGCGCATACACCCACGGACCCTGGTACGTGTCGGCCAACGCGGCGGTCACCTGCGCCGACAACCCGGTCAAGTCGGCCAACTCGCGCAACAAGCCCATCCCCGCATGCGACACCACGCCGTGCCCGTCCGCCGACACTTTCACCCGCCGCGCCGACGCGATACTCTTCACCTGCAAAGTGCCTCTCCTGCTTGTGCCGACCGGACCTTAGACAAGTCGATCCTGCACTGCGGGACAGGCGCTTTCGCGCATCAACACCCCATCACCGACGAACTCGCACGAAAAATTCAGGTTAGTGTGCGTGTTGTACCCGTCCACAGAACAGATCACTCCCCGAACGGTTACCCCGGCGACCGCATCGGATAGACCCAGCCTCCAAGCCGATCGCTTTACTTCGGTTCGAGGGCAGCAAAGTAGTCGGTTTCAACCTTTACGTCTTCCACAACCCGCTCGGTAGTCGTGATGCCGATGGCGTTCTCCTTCAAGAGATCGCACAGCCGGTCACCGTCGATCAGGTCGATGGGCGGCGCACCGTCGCGCTTTGCTTCCGCTCGGGCATCGCTAGTGAAGGTGCCGGTGGTGATAAGCAGGCCCTTGTCGCCTCGACCCGCCATCGCCCCACGGAAGTCGCGCACAGCAGAAGGGCCAACGCTGCCCGAATAACGCTTGCACTGAAAGAACACGGGAAACGTCAACAACGAAAGTTGATAGACGCCAAGTCCGTCAATGCCGCCGTCACCCGATCGGCCCGTGACTTTCGCGCTAGTAAAACCGGATTCTCGCAAGAGCCGCTGGGCAAGCCGTTCGAAAGCGACCGGTGACAGCGCGAGGAGCGTGCTCAGCAATTCGTCCTTCCACTTCTCCTCAGCTTCAGCCTCGACCTGGTCAAGTTCGCTGCCGACGTCAGATCCGTCGTCTCCGCTCCGCTTCTTGCCCCTTTTGCTTGCCTTCTTACGATCCGCCGCGAACGCGGCGCGCAGCGGCTCAAGGCTCTCCTGTGTTGCAACCTGTCCTTCGGGCGTCACCGACCAAACTCCCCGCGCGCTATTAGCGAAGAGGCCCATTCCCTTCAGGTAAGTCCGCGCCCACGCCAACCTGTTCTGGACTACCGTCTGCGGCCCGCCGCTGAGTAGGACGCTCTGCTGCTCGGGCGTGAGCTGCTCTCGTTCGATAACTGCGGCATCTAACTCAGCGATCGAGGCAGAGCCACCTAGCGCGATCGCCGTCTGCAGCGTCGGCCACAGGAGGTCGGAGTACGCAGGAACCACCACAGCCATAGGTAGAGCATGTCAAACCATCTTGACGATTCATCAGTGCACCGCGCACCGGTACCTACCCCGTACCTACGACGCAACCGAACCGCAGGCGAACCGCGACTGAACCGCCGCCGTGTGCCAGCCGCACTCAAACCAGAGGTCTGATCGGTTTTTGTGTTCGCCCCTAGCCTGAATTTTTCGTGCGAGTTCGTCGGTGATGGGGTGTTGATGCGCGAAAGCGCCTGTCCCGCAGTGCAGGATCGACTTGTCTAAGGTCCGGTCGGCACAAGCAGGAGAGGCACTTTGCAGGTGAAGAGTATCGCGTCGGCGCGGCGGGTGAAAGTGTCGGCGGACGGGCACGGCGTGGTGTCGCATGCGGGGATGGGCTTGTTGCGCGAGTTGGCCGACTTGACCGGGTTGTCGGCGCAGGTGACCGCCGCGTTGGCCGACACGTACCAGGGTCCGTGGGTGTATGCGCCGGGTGCAGTGTTCGCGGATCTGGCGGCAGCGGTGGCCGACGGCGCGGACTGTATCGACGGGGTCGGGCAGCGGTGCGGGGACCGCGAGCATGTTTTCGGGGCGAAGGCGTCGACGACCACGATGTGGCGGCTGGTTGACCAGCGTGTCGATGCGATACATCTGCCGCGGGTGCGCGCTGCCCGCGCGGCGGCCAGGGCGGCGGCGTGGGCCGCCGGGGCGGCCCCCAAGCGCGGCGGGTGGCTGCATATCGACATCGACGCCACATTGACCATCGACCACTCCGACAACAAGCAGAACGCGGCGCCGACCTGGAAGAAGACCTTCGGGCATCACCCGTTGTTGGCGTTTTTGGATCGTCCGGAGATCGCCGGGGGCGAGGCGCTGGCCGGGCTGCTGCGGGCCGGCAACGCGGGCAGCAACACCGCGGCCGACCACGTCACGGTCCTGGAGCAGGCGTTGGCGTCGCTGCCGCCGGACTGGCGTCCGGGCCGGGATCCCGCGGCGCCGAAGGTGCTGGTGCGGTCCGACGCCGCTGGGGCCACCCACGCGTTCGCCACGGCCTGCCGAGCTCACCGGGTCGGGTTCTCGTTGGGCCACCCGGTCGACACCCGGGTGCAAGACGCGGCCGACACCCTCAACCGCGGTCAGGCCTGGTACCCGGCGATCGAGTCAGACGGTGAGATCCGCGACGGGGCGTGGGTGGCCGAGGCCACCGACCTGGTCGACATGTCGGCGTGGCCTGCCGGCACCCGGCTGATCCTGCGCAAGGAACGCCCCCACCCCGGTGCGCAGCTGCGGTTCACCGACGCCGACGGCATGCGGGTCACCGCGTTCATCACCGACACAGCCCCCGGTTTGATCGCTGGGCAGCTGGCCGGCCTCGAGCTGCGCCACCGCCAGCACGCCCGCGTGGAGGACCGCATCCGCGAAGCCAAGGCGACCGGACTGGCCAACCTGCCCTGCCACGGATTCCACGCCAATACTGCCTGGCTCGAAATTGTCCTGGCTGCAACCGATCTCGTCGCCTGGGCCAAACTCATCGGATTCACCGCCCACCCCGAGATCTCCCGCTGCGAGATCGCCGCCTTCCGCTACCGGGTGCTGCACGTGGCTGCCCGCATCACCCGCGGCGCCCGCCAACTCCGGTTACGCGTCGATGCCAGCTGGCGTTGGGCCATCGCGATTGCAACCGCCTGGCACCGCATCCGCGCCGCCTTCCCCTGACCCACGGACCCACCAGCCCCCAACGACCACGAACCCACCACGGCCCTGGAAAGCCCGCCCCGCCCCGCGACACGGGGCCATCAAACATACGACATCCCGAAAAGACCCATCACACAGGCTAATCCGCAGCCAACCCTCAACCCAAACCTACAGGCATGCAAAATCGAGGCTAGGGCCGTCTATCAGGCGATTCCGAACGCTCGTTCCCATCTGTAAACACCTTCCCAAGCTGAATACGCGGGTTCGATTCCCGTCATCGGCTCCACGGAACCTCTGGTAGCGAGAGACTTCCGCCAGAGACTCCCGCCGCCAGCGCGATTCTGTACCCCCGACGTACCCCCCACCCCGAGTATGTGGCTGTAAGCTGGGGCTCTGCAGCGTCACGTGGGCTCCACAAGACGTCGCGTGGACAGGGCAGTTCCCGTCGAGGGATTATGTTCCTGTCAATTTCCTGCGATGTTGCGCTCTTCGCGAAGCGGCTCCGTCGCATCCTCGTAAGGTCAGCGCACAAGCAGCGGCGTTAGGGAGCGGGCAGTGAATTGCGCGCGAGATTCACAACTAGCCCGAACCCGCGTGTGCGACAAGCCGATTCCTTTCTTCACACGGTACTCAAGGGTCGACGGGTGGGAGAACAGCACGTGAACCAATCAACACAGTCAGTGCTCAGAGAGCAGGTCGCCGCGGCATTGGCGCAGCTGCCTGAGGTCAGTGTCGATCCGGAGGCCGTGGTGAGTCACGTGATGCGCCCAGAGCACATGACCACTGCCGCCGGGTATCACGGTCCCGTCGGACGGCTCGGTCCGGTCAGGCCGCCCAGCCCCCCGAGAACGCACCTCGTTCTGGATGTCGACGCGTTCATCGCCGCCCTCCAATACGTGCTGACCAACAATGTCGCCGGTTACGCCATCGGCCTCAACCAGAACGGATACGCGCTCAGACGTGCCCAGTGGGGTTACGCGCACGAGCCGCAGGACACGACCGGGCTTTGGACCTCCGATACCCGCAGCCACGTCGCGAGTCTGAGCAAACAGATCACCGCAATGGCGATGACCCAAGCCCTTGTCGATATTGGTATTCGGCCCGACGCAAAGATCATTGGCTACCTGCCGACCTACTGGGCGAAGGGGCCCAACATTGACCAGATCGACTTCGACCATCTACTGAAGCACACAGCCGGCCTCAGGTTTGGGCAAGCCAACACCCAGTCGGACTACGAGACTATGAAGCAGGCGATCGCATCAGGGACATTCGACATCGACCATTACTCTTATCAGAACATCAACTACGGGCTGTGCCGCATTCTGCTGACCACAATCTACGACTACGTACCGGCCGCCTGGTCGCCCAACTATGGCATCTATGAGCTCGACCTCATTTGGGATTACCTGACCATCTACTTCTATGAAATCTACGTCGCCCAACACGTATTCGCACCAGCGGGAGTCAGCGACCCGACCGTATCCGCACCAGCGGGAGTCCACGGCCCGAAGCTGCAGCACCAACCGGGCGATGCCTTGGCCTACCCGTTCCCGGTGGCCGGCCAAACGGGCTGGAACTCAGGAGACCTCAGTACAGGGGCCGGCGCCGACGGATGGCACATGACGGTCAACGAAGTGCTCGCGGTAATGGGGACCTTCCGCCGGACCAATGCGATCGTGACCATCGCGCAAGCCGAGGCCATGCTCGACGGCATGTGGGGCATCAACTATCGCGTGCAGACGTCGCTGGGCTGGTTCTATGCGAAGGTCGGCTATTGGCGTAACGACCCGCTGATTCCTTTTACCGAACAGGGAGTGCTGTTCTACCTCCCGGACGACATGGAGCTAGTGGTTCTCGCAAATTCGCCGATCGGGCCGGAGCCGGTAAGAAACATCGATACGAACGAAGAGGACAGATTGTATGAATATGTCAAAGGCGCCTACCTCAACAGCTTCGTCTACGTCCCGGTCCCGTGGGTAGTGCATCAGTAGGGCGCGCGCCATTTCATGAGACTGAGGTTCAGCGAGTCGCCCTTGCATCGGGAATACGCCCCGCTCACTTTCCGAACAACGCGATGACGGGCGGCACCGCCTTTGGTTACAACGTCGTGCAGCCCGTCAAAGCCAGCATGCCAAGGCGGCGGCGCAAGTAGGGCGGCCGGTGACACTGGTCGTGCCCGGAGGCCTCATTAGCGGCCATGTCGAAAACGCCAGCGACCACTACAACGAGCTGTCGAGGTATCTCCAAGACGGGGTCGCACGCTTCGGCGACGAACAGAAGAACGAAACTGCAAAAACATTCGCAGAGTTCTTCTTTGAAGAGCCAGCCCAGGTAATGGCCGATCAGGTTCTAGCCGACGAACAAGCGTTCAAGGACGGCAAGCTGAGAGAACCACGCCACTTCATGACGCGCTATCTACACCTCAAGCAGGCCTACTACACCGCCCCAGGCCAAACATCAGTTTCGTTGGACCGCACTCGGGTCCTGCTGAGCCAGGTCGTCGCAGACCGCCTTCTGTTGACCTACTGACCGGCACTCTCGATGCGGCTCCTCGGTTATCCCAAAGCGGCACAACATTTCCGCCGTAGCTCGGTTTGGGCGTGGCCAGCGCGCCGAGCGCGGCCATGTCCTCGGTCGCGTCGTCGTCGGGGAACAGGTGCACGTACACGTCGAGCGTCGTGCGGACGTTCGCGTGGCCCATGCGGCCGCTGAGCTTGTCGAATGTACTGCCTAGGCGGGGTGTGGACTACCGCGCTCTGGTCTCGTTGGGCCGCCCGAGTTAGCTAGCCGATCAAAGGCCCGCCCGCTCGCGTATAGGGCGCGTATATGAAACGGCGTAGCGGTCGTCACCAAGGCCCTGGCAAGCCTGCTACCAGCGCTTTCTCGGTAGGGCGGGCGGGACTCGAACCCGCGACCAACGGATTATGAGTCCGCGGCTCTAACCAACTGAGCTACCGCCCCTGCGAGTCACCATGGTAGGCCGCGTCACACATACTCCGTCGAGCCGTCCGCCAGAATCCGGTATCGCTCGGTACCGTGCTTGACCCGCGGCACATCGGCGGCCATCGCGACGGCAATCTTGTTGCTGGCGTTGCGCATTACGTCGAACGTCATTTCGACGGCCTTGCTCTCCGAAAAATAGGTCCGGACCCCGGCGGCGACTTCAGGCGCGATGTGCGCCGGTGACCAGATCAGCGCGTCGACATACCGCAGCGCCGCCTTGTGCGCGTCGGTCAGCGAATTCGACGCTTCGTAGAACTCGATGTCGCCGTACATATCCTCTGTCCCACCGGCATCCAACGCGGTGGCTTCACGCAGCGAGTTGCACAACCGGCAGTGGTGCTGCGCCGCGCCACGTAACCGCACGATCTCCGATGTCACCGGATCGAGCGCGCTCTCTCGGGCAACGGCCGGCAAGAAGTCGTTGAACACCGCGTCGGCGGGATCGATCGTGCGATCCATTTCGGTCATTCGCATCACCCCGCCCAAGTCCAGCGCTTCCAGCCCGGCCCGTACCCGCGGCACGAAGTCCGCGATGAACATCAGGAGCACCGCGCTGAAGGCTTCTCGCCCAAGCGATTCCAGCAACCGGCGCCGCTGCTCATCGGAAATCACCGACACGTCCACGCTGAACTGTTCGGCGAAGTCGACGACCGCCTCCTCGGCTGCCGAGTGTGGAGTATCGACCTCCACCTCCGCGGGCAGCGGCGGCAGCCCCAACACTTGCGCGCAGGTCCGCCGGACCAGTCCGTTGATTCGCGCCATTGACCCGTCCGGCGACACCACCACCAGTCGCGCTAATTCGTCGATCACACGCCAGACGCTACTGCGCCTGGCTCACGCTCGACATATAGAAGTCCGGGATCATCAACGGAGGCATCGCGGCCCGCGTCGCCCAATCGCCCCATTCGCGGGGCAACGTCACCTCTGTGGCACCCACCTGAGTTGCCCGTCCCAGCAGGTCAAGCGGGCTTTCGTTGAACCGGAAGTTGTTCACCGCCGCCACCGCCTTGCCGTCCTCGACCAGATACACGCCATCGCGGGTCAGCCCGGTCAGCAGTAAGTTCGTCGGGTCGACCGTGCGGATGTACCACAGCGTCGTCAGCAGCAACGCGCGCTCTGTCTCGGCAATCATGTCCTGCAAGCTGGTGTCCCCGCCCGTCATCACCAGGTTGTCGGCGGCCACCGCGACCGGCGCGTCGAATTCGGAAGCCGCCGCGCGCGGATACGCCAATGCGTTGATCACCCCGTCACGGATCCAGTCAACGCGGTCGATGTCCATGCCGTTGTCGAACACCGACAACGTTTCCGACGAACTGTTTGTCGCCACGAACGGCCGGCACTCCAGCGGCCGCGCCGACGGATCCGAGTACAGCGTAACCGGCATCTGGGTCAGTCGCTCCCCGACGCGCGTGCCGCCGCCGGCCGCCGAGAACGCGGTGCGGCCCTCCTCGGCGCCGCGGCCGTCCATCATCCACGCCATGTAGATCATCAAGTCGGCGACCGTCGACGGCGGCATCAGCGTCGGATACCGGCCCGCCGGCAGCGAAACCGTCCGCCGCGACCAGCCCAGCCGCGTCGAAAGATCCTCCAGCAGCTGCTCCGTCGGCACGTTCAGAAAGTCGGGTGTGCCGACTCCGGCCCACGCGCTGGCGCCGTCACGTTTCGCATTGATCTCGACCGAACCGGTCGGCTGCGTGAACCTGCGCAGCACGCCGGTCGACGTGGCCAGAAACGTCGTCGCCACCTCGTGACGGGCGTACCCGTACAGCGTGTCCGCACCGCGGAATCCTTTCGACAACGACGCCGCCAGCGCCCCGAACACCTCCGGACCCGTCGCCGCGACCGCGAGATCCCAATCGCCCGGGCTGTCCGAACCCGTGACCAGCGGCGCATTGTCGCGGGCCTCCGGCGCGGCACGCGCCGCATCCTCACTCGCCGCGACCACGTCGCGAATCACCGACGGGTCGACTTCACTGGTCTGTACAGAGCCGAAGTGCGCCTTGTCGAAGTCCCGTTCAATGGAGATCACCGACATAAACCGGGCCGTGGAGACCCCATTGGTGGTCATCGAACTGTTCGCCCAGCGCAGCGACGCTTCGGCCCGGTCCGTGACGATCACGATCGTCTCGTCGGCCTTCGCCGCCTCCAAGACCTCGTCGACCACCTTCTGCGGCGCGATCAATGCCCGGCCTCCGTCACCGTGTTCAGCACCCGCACGCCGCGGAACAAACCCGACGGGCACCCATGGCTGACGGCCGCGACCTGCCCGGGCTGCGCCTTGCCGCAGTTGAACGCGCCGCCGAGCAGCCACGTCGACTCGCCGCCGACCGCCTCCAGCGACTCCCAGAAATCCGTCGTGGTGGCCTGGTAAGCCACGTCGCGTAGCTGCCCGTCGAGTTCTCCATTGCGGATCGCCCAGAAGCGTTGTCCGGTGAACTGAAAGTTGTAGCGCTGCATATCAATTGACCACGACTTGTCGCCGACGATGTAGATGCCGTTTTCCACCCGGGCGATCAGGTCCTTGGTCGAGATGTCCTCATGCGCAGGCTGCAGCGACACGTTGGCCATCCGCTGAATCGGCACGTGGTGCGGCGAGTCGGCGTACGAGCAACCGTTGGACCGCTGCTCCCCCAGCCGCGGCGCGAACACCCGATCGAGTTGATAGCCGACGAACACGCCGTCGCGCACCAAGTCCCAGGTTTGTGCAGCGACGCCCTCGTCGTCGTAACCGACGGTGGCCAACCCGTAATCGACGCAGCGGTCAGCGGTCACGTTCATCACCGGCGAGCCGTAACGCAGCGTGCCGAGCTTGTCCGGCGTCGCGAACGACGTGCCAGCATACGCCGCCTCATACCCGATCGCCCGGTCGTATTCGGTGGCGTGGCCGATCGATTCGTGGATCGTCAGCCACAGATTGGACGGATCGATCACCAGATCCGTGTGCCCCGGTGTGACGGTCGGCGCCTTGACCTTCTCGGCCAACAGCGACGGCATTTCGGCGAGCTCGTTCGACCAGTCCCAGATCCCGTCGTCGACGACGGCCTCCCAACCCCGCGCGGTGGGCGGCCCCAGCGTGCGCATCGTGTCGAAGCTGCCGGCGGCGGCGTCGACGGCCACCGCCTCGAGCCTCGGTTGCACCCGGACTCGCTGCTGGGTGATCGACGACCCGTAGACGTCGGCGTAGAACGTCTGCTCTTTGACGCCGTGATACATCGCGGATGCATGGTCGATGCCGTCGGCGGTCAGCAGGCGGTCCGCATAGTCCTGTAACAGCGCGAACTTCTCTGCGGCGGTCACCTCGAACGGGTCCGTCAGGTACGACGAGACCCACTCGGCGTCGCGGTAAACCGGCTCATCGGCGAGCTGGACGTTCTCCGCGTTCAGCGTGTGCAGGGTCCGGGCCACCTGCACGGCACGGCGAGCGGTGTCCGCGGCCATCTCGGGCGCAAGTTCGGCGTGCGACGCGAACCCCCACGTGCCGTCGACGATCACGCGGACAGCCACCCCCACCTCCCGGGTGATCACCGAGGTCTCCAACCTCGCGTCGCGTAAGTGGATCAGCTCGCTGACGACCCGGTGGATGCGCAGGTCAGCGTGGCTGGCGCCGGCCTTGGTGGCCGCGCTCAGCGCGGCGTCAGCCAGATCGCGACGGGGCAGGGCCAGAAACTCCGGATCGATCCCCCCGCTCGCTGCCACGCGTCCTACCGTAACCCGTCGGCCGGAGCGCGGCTTTAATATCCGGCATGCCCCGCCCGCGTGTCCGAACAGCCATGCTGGCATACGCGCTGCTGACGCCCAGCCTGTTCGGGGTTGCGGTGTTTCTGCTGCTGCCGATGTTCGTGGTGGGCTGGCTGAGCCTGCACCGCTGGGATCTGCTGGGTCCGATCCGCTATGTCGGACTGGACAATTGGCGCTCCGTCCTCACCGACGGCACGTTCGGCAACTCGCTGGCAGTGACCGCGGCGTTCGTCGCGCTGGTGGTGCCCGTGCAAAGTGCGTTCGGGCTGTTCGCGGCGTGGCTACTGGCCCGGCAACTGCCCGGCAGCACGTTCTTCCGTACGGTGTACGTGCTGCCATGGATCTGTGCGCCGATCGCGATCGCCGTGCTGTGGCGCTGGCTGCTGGCTCCCACCGACGGGGCCATCAACACGGTGCTGGACCGACGAGTCGAGTGGCTCACCGATCCCGGGCTGGCCTTGCCGGTGGTGTCGGCGGTCACCGTCTGGACCAATGTGGGCTACGTAACGCTGTTCTTCCTCGCCGGCATCCTCGCCATCCCGGAGCAGATTCACGACGCGGCGCGATTAGATGGCGCCAACGCGTGGCAGCGGTTCTGGAAGATCACCGTGCCGTTGCTTCGGCCAACGCTGTTCTTCGTGCTGGTGACCGGAATTGTCAGTGTGGCACAAGTTTTCGATACTGTGTATGCACTGACGGGTGGCGGCCCGCAGAACCGGACGGACCTTGTCGCCCACCGGATCTACGCCGAGGCGTTCGGCGTTGCGGCTGTGGGCCGGGCCGCGGTGATGGCGATCGTGCTGTTCGCGATCCTGGTCGCGGCCACCGTGGTGCAGCACCTGTACTTCCGTCGGCGGATCAGCTATGACCTCGGCTAGCCGCGCCGTCGCCATCTACGCGATGCTGATCGTCGGCACGGTGATCACGCTGGTGCCGTTCGTTTTTGGGCTGTTGACGTCGTTCACCCCGGCACGGCAGTTCGCCACCGGCACGCCGCTTCAGCCGCCGAATCCGCCGACCTTGGCCAACTACGCCGGTCTTGCCGACGCAGGGTTCGGCCTGGCCGTTGTGGTGACGGCGCTGATGACCGCGGTGATCGTGCTCGGCCAGTTAACGTTCTCGGTGTTGGCCGCCTATGCGTTCGCCCGGTTGACGTTTCCCGGACGCGACGCGCTGTTCTGGGTCTATATCGCGACGCTGATGGTGCCGCCGACCGTGACGATCGTCCCGCTGTATTTGATGATGGCCGAAGCGGGGCTACGCAACACTTTCTGGGCGCTGGTGTTGCCGTTCGTGTTCGGATCGCCGTATGCGATCTTCTTGCTGCGCGAGTACTTTCGCACCATCCCGGCCGATCTGATCAACGCGGCACGCCTCGACGGGGCGAGCACGCTCGACGTGCTCGTGCACGTGATGATCCCGGCCAGCAAGCCCATCCTCGTGACGCTCACCCTGATCACCGTCGTCTCTCAGTGGAACAACTTCATGTGGCCGCTGGTGATCACCAGCGGGCCGAAGTGGCGGGTGCTCACCGTTGCCACGGCCGGGCTGCAGTCGCAGTACAACGCGCAGTGGACACTGGTGATGGCCGCAACCACGCTCGCGATCGTCCCGTTGATCGTGCTGTTCGTCGCCTTCCAGCGCCACATCGTGCGCTCGATCGTCGTGACGGGGCTGAAATGACTCTTCGGCCCAAGACTTCCACGGTCCTGGCCGTGTGCCTGGTGACCGTCATGGTGCTGCTGATCGGCCTCGCCGTCTGGCTGGGCCGCGAGTCGGAACCGTCGGGCCGGACGGTTGTCACGATGCGGTTGTGGGATCAGCAGGTCGCTGCCGGGTATCGAAAGTCGTTCGATGCGTTCACCCGTCGCCATCCCGGCATCGAAGTCCGCGTCAACGTCGTAGCGTATTCCACGTATTTCGACACGTTGCGCACCGATGTCGCCGGCGGTAGCGCCGATGACGTCTTCTGGATCAGCAACGCCTACTTCGCACCGTACGCCGACAGTGGCCGGCTGATCGAGATCGCACCGCGACGCGATTGGGAACCATCGGTCGTCCAGCAGTTCACCCGCAACCGCACCTTGTGGGGCGTGCCGCAGCTGAGCGACGGCGGAATCGCTCTGTACTACAACGCTGATCTGCTCGCGGCCGCCGGCATCGACCCCGGCGCGTTGAGCACGCTGCGCTGGAGCATCGGCGGCGCCGACGACACGTTACGCCCGCTGTTGCATCGACTAACCGGGGAGCGCCGGTGGGCGTACAACGCGGGCAACGACCTGCAGGGCATCTACCTCAACTACATCGGCTCCGCTAACGGGGCCTTCTCGGCGGGCGATCGTTTCGCATTCGACAATCCGCAAGCCGCCGAAGCCTTCCGGTATCTCGTGGGCCTGATCAACGTCGACAAGGTCGCACCGCCCGCGTCCGACACCAACGACAACGGCGACTTCTCCCGCAACATGTTCCTGCAGGGACGGATGGCGCTGTTCCAGTCCGGCACGTACAACCTAGCGGAGGTCGCGGCCAATGCTGCGTTCCGGTGGGGGGTTGCATTGCTGCCTGCGGGTCCGGCCGGACGGGTCAGCGTCACCAATGGCATTGCAGTCGCGGGCAACTCGGCGTCGCGACATCCCGACGCGGTACGGACCGTCCTCGATTGGATGGGTTGCGCCGAGGGCAACTCGTACCTCGGGGCCGGTGGCGCGGCGATCCCGGCGGTGCTCGACGCGCGGCAGACCTACTTCGACTACTGGGCGGCCAAGGGTGTGGACGTCGCCCCTTTCTTCGACGTGCTGCGCGGCCCACGGATTCCGGCGCCGGGCGGAGCGGGGTTCGTGGCCGGGTTCAATGCGCTCAAACCGTACTTCGACGAAATGTTCCTCGGCCGACTCGACGTCGCACAGGCGCTGCACCAAGCACAGTCGGCGGCCAACGCCGCGGCCGAACGCTAGCGGCCCGGCGAGAAAGCTAGATCCTGGTCGAGCCCAGCATCAGTTCACTGACGATTGCCATCGCCGACACCCCCGCCACGATCAGCAGCGCCACCACATCGGGCCACCTCGGCCGCGAGGGTGCCGCCGAAATCTGGCCGGTGCCGCCGCGGGCCGCGATCGCGTCGCCCATTTCGTCGGCACGGCGCAGCGCGACGGTGATTGCGGCGGTGACCATGTCGATCAACTCGGCCCGCCACCAACGGCGGCGCGCCTGTCGGGTGGGCAGTGCGGGGCGGGGCCGCAACCGGCGCGCGGCGTAGAGAATACGGAACTCGTCGATCAGCATCGGGAATGCGCGCAAGGCCAAACCCAGCGCCGCGGCCCACTCGTCGATCGGGATGCGCAGCCACCGCAGCGGACGACCGAGCGTCGCAACCGCGGGCGCGACGTCGGCGACATTGGTGGTCCACGACACCATCGCGCCGATTCCGAGCAGCACGATCGACAGCGCGGTGATGCGCAGGAAGTACAGCAGCCCGCCCAATCCCACTGCCGCAGAGCCGATGTGAACGTTTGGCGGGCCGCCACCCAGAGCCGCTGTGACCCCCCCGAGCGCCACGATGACCCACAACCACCGCGGCACCGTCGGCAGTGCCATACGCGGGATCCGGGCGATCCGCGCCGCGGTCACCACCAGCGCCGCGACGAGACCGATCGGCACCCAGCCTGGATAGTACGTGAGCAGTACGGAAATACCGAACGCGGCAATGAGTTTCGTGCCGGCCCACAACTCGTGAATCGCGGAGGTGCCCGGTATGGGGCGCAGCAGCACCACTGGCCGCCGCTGTGTCGACGCGCTCATGCCGCACCTCCTGCTGTCGCCGACGTGGGTCGAACCGCCCCATCATGCAGGTGGAGCGTGCGCGGGCACAGGTCCTCCAGTCCCGCGAAGTCGTGCGAGATCACGATCACCGTCAGACCTGTGCGGCGCCGCAAGTCGTCGAGCAGTCGCACCAGGCCGCGCTGGCTGGCGGCATCCACTCCTGCCAGCGGCTCATCGAGAATCAGCGCACGTGGCGAGCGCGCCAGCAGTCCAGCCAGCACCACGCGCCGCATCTGCCCGCCGCTGAGCTGATCGATCCGCCTGGTCGCCAAGGACGCATCCAAGCCGATGTTGGCCAGCGCAGCCGCAACGCGAGCGGTGTCGTGCGGTGAGAACCCGGCTGCCGATGCAACCTCGCGATCGACCTGACCACGCATCAGCTGTAGCCGCGCAGCCTGGAACGACATTGCGACGGCACCCACCTGATCGCTGACGGGCCTGCCCTCGAGCAGGCAGCTGCCGGAGGTCGGCACCGTCAGGCCCGCCATGATCCATGCCAGCGTCGACTTGCCCGAACCGTTGCCGCCGTGGATCAGCAGCCCGTCCCCCTCGTGCACATCGAAGCTGACGTCGCGCAAAGCGGTTGTCGCCCAAGGTGTTCCGCTGGCGTACTCATGTCCGACCCCGTCCACCTCGATCACCGCAGCGGCCGAGCCGACACCGGGCGGGGCAGTGGCGATCGGAGCCTCGGCCCGTTCCACCATCTCTGTGTTGTCCGTGCGGCCGCTGCCGGTCAGGTTCACCACCCGCTCGGCCGAGTCGGCCTCGTTGTTGTAGTGCGTGATGTGCACCAACGCCATTCGGTGCCGCTCCCGCAGTCCGGCGAGCAGCCCGAGCAGCGCCTCACGGCCAGCCTGGTCCACCATGCTCGTCACCTCGTCGGCGACCAGCAGCGACGGCTCCCGCGCGAGCGCGGCCGCGACCGCCAGCCGCTGCAACTCGCCGCCGGACAGGCCGCCGGTATCACGCTCGGCGAGGCCGGTTAGCCCGACCTCCTCGAGAATCCTGTCGACGTCGGTGCTCTGCCCTGGCGGCAAGCCCCAGACCACGTCGTCGGCGACGCGGGTGCCGAGGACCTGACTCTCCGGGTGCTGCATGATCACTGCGGTGCCCCCGACCCTGCCGAGGCCGACGGCTCCCACCCGCTCGATGGTTCCGGAGCTGGGCGGCTGCCCTGCGAGGACCAGCATCAGCGTCGTCTTTCCTGAGCCGTTCACTCCGGTGACCGCCAGGTGCTCACCGGGCTCGACGGTCACGGTGACCGGTCCGAGCGCGTCATGGTCGGCCTCCGGGTAGCGGAACGTCACGTCGTGCAAGCGCACCGGAAGCGGCGCGATCGGACCGGTGTCGGCGGGCGTGTCGAGTTTTTGGACCTCGCTGACTCCGGACAACCGGGTCAGCACATGTGACAGCGCCCACCAGCCGATCAGCGTGACGACGAGGATGCTCGCCACCGACGCGCCGCCAAACACCCACGGCCAGTAAGCCAGTACCGTGGCGAAGGCGTTCTTGAGCCACTCGCCAACTGGCTTCAGGTACGGAAGATGCGACAGGAACCGGGCCAGACCGTTCACGTTGGCGGTCATCGACTCGAAGAGCAGGTGTCGCAGCCGGGACAGCACCATCAGCGCAAAGACGGACACCACCCCGGAGACCAGGCCCGCGCAGAGGGCCACAACGATGATCGTGGGTGTGCCCCGGCCCTTGCGTTTGACCAGGCCGATCAACACGCCGATGTAGGCGCACTGCGCCACGGTCATCATTCCGCCCATTCCGGCGACCAGAAACGCGATCAAACCGCCGGCAACAGTGGCCGCGGCGAGCGCGCGGATGCGGTAGCGGTAGGCCAGAAGACCCATGGGAACCGTGCCAAGCAGGGACAACCCACCAGCGAACGGAACGACGACGGCGACGATCGCGGTGGCCGCGGACAGTGCCGCCATGACCGACGCCTGGGAAAGCTCTCCAGGCCTCAGCGGTCCGCGCCGCAACCTGGTTTTCTGGTCCGGCCCGATCCCGCGCACTTCTTGATTCTGCCAGCCGGTCTTGGCCGTCTGTGAACAGCAACACGTTGATCCTGCATAGGGAAGCTATGTAATTTGTAGGTATGTCTGCTTCGACGCCCACCGGCGCGTCTCTCGGCGTCGACCTCCTTGGTGTAGTGGCCAAGCTGAACCGGCTGGCAACCCAACGCACCGGGCTACCAGTGCCGTGGGCGCAGGCGCGGCTGCTGGGGACGATCGAGGATCAGGGCCCCACCCGGATTTCGGATCTCGCCGCGCTGGACCACTGCTCGCAGCCGACGATGACGATGCAGGTGCGGCGCCTGGAAGACGCCGGTCTGGTCACCCGCACCACCGACCCCGCCGACGCGAGGGCGGTGCTCATCGAAATCACACCCGCCGGCATCGAAACGTTGCGCCACGTGCGGGCCGCCCGCGCGGGCGTCATCGATCCGCACATCGCCGCACTGAACGACGACGACCGGCAGACGCTGGCCGACGCCGTCAGCGTTTTGAAGCGCGTGCTCGACGACGTGGCGTCCTCACCACGAAAACAAGACTAGCCGCATCGAATGTGGCATCAACCCAACCCGTTTGGGCCGTCGCCTAGGCACCCCGCCACCGAACACACGCAATATGGCCCACGATTCCGTTAGAGAGCGGAAGATCAATCCCGTCCGGGGCAAAAGACTTGAGAGAAGGGGAGCGCCCATGTCTGCGAGTGAGAATATCGAGACCTCCAAACGAGGGTATGCCGCGTTCGGCGCCGGCGATGTCGACGCGGTCTTGGCCGATTATGACGACGACGTCGAGTTTGTCGTACCCGGCAACAGCACGGTCAGCGGAACGTATCGCGGTAAAGACGGGGTCAGGGAGCTGTTCACGAAAGTCGCAGAGCAGAACTTCAGAATAGAGCCCAGCCGTTTCCTCGCCGACGACGATGTCGTGGTCGTCCTCTCCCGAGTCACCGCGGGCGGAGAATCCGGACTCGAGGCCGATGTGTTCAGCTACCGCAACGGCAAAATCGTCAAAGCCCAGAACCTCGGGGACACTGCCATGTTTGAACGGGTCTTCGGCACGAAGTAGCGGGCTCCGCCGGCGGCGCCGATTCGGCGCTGTCCCAACCCTATTGGCTAACCCGACCGGCGATGCTTGGCCCGTCGAGCGTGGAGCCGCTTGCGCCGCTGGGAAACGACAGTTGATACTGCGGTTTTGCCGCCCGAATGCGGCCCGCGGATTACCGTTGCCCAACATATGGCCAGTTCACGGTGATCCGTGACAGCAGCAAGGGGTGATCACACATGACCGTCACGACACGGCCGCGCATCGTCATCGGCGCCATCGCACTCGCCGGACTCGCCGCCCTCGGCGGTATTGGTGCGGCGCTCGGCACGGATTCCGGAAAGACAACGGGCACAGTGGGATTAAACATCAGTGCAGTCGCCACCACAACATCCGCGCCGACCAACGACTCCGCGATGTCGCAGTTGATGAGCCTGCTGCCCAAGGGGTTCAGCTCGAGCAATTGCGCGCCGCCGGCTGCCGCCCCGAGGGGTTCGCTGGCGACCGTCGACTGCGACCAGAATTCACTGCCCAATGGTCCGACGAGCGGGCGGTTCTCGCTGTACCCGGACAGCGCCGCGCTGGACGCGCATTTCCAGACAGCCGCCAGCGAGGATCAGGTCTCGCAGTGCCCGGGAGGCGTTGCATCACCTGGCCCGTGGCACTACAGCAGCACTCCTGACCAACCCGCCGGCCAGCTCGTCTGTGGCACATATGAAGGCACACCGGATTTGGTGTGGAGCCAATACGACAAAGGCCTGCTGGGCAACCTCCAGGGCGGCGACCTCGACTCACTGTACAAGTTCTGGTCGAACAACACCGCCTGATGCTTACCCGGTCGAACCGATAAGCAGGCCAACGACATACGTCGCGCCGATCGCCACTGCGCCGAACGCGAGTTGACGCCCCGACGCCCACCACACCGGTTTGCCGGTGTACCTCGCGGCGACTCCACCGGCGACGAGCAGGCCGACCCCACCGCACACCAGGCTCGCCGCCAATGACGCGTACCCGACCAGGTACGGGATTAACGGGATGATCGCTCCGACCGCGAACAGAACGAACGACGAGAGGGCGGCGACGCGGGCCGACGGCTTTTCGCGTGGATCGATGCCGAGCTCGGTAATCATGTGTAGATTGAGCGCCTGGTTCTCGTCCCGATGGATTTCTTTGGCCGCCGCACGCGCTGTCTGTTCGGTCATGCCCATCTGCGTGAGCATCAAAACCAGTTCGTTCATCTCGGCTTGCGGATGCGCGCGGAACGCGCGACGTTCGAGGCGGACCTCGGAGTCGATCTGCTCGTTGGCCGTCGTGACGGACGTGTATTCCCCCAACGCCATCGAGAACGCGCCCGCGAGCAATCCAGCGATGCCGCTGAGGACGACGGTGTGGCGGTCCGCGCTGGCGGCGACCCCAGCAATCAATGCGGTGTTGCTGACCAGACCATCCATTGCACCGAAGCTCGCCGCCCTCAGCCAGCCGCCGGAGACGTCGCTGTGGGTGTGATCGAACTCGTGCGGCAGTCCGGTGGTCGTCATGCCGCCAATTCAACGCCGGTCGCGCGGCGCATTTCCATTCAGGTGACCTACGTTGCTGGGAGTAGTGCCCAAGGCGCC
This sequence comes from uncultured Actinomycetota bacterium, assembly GCA_963801365.1. Classification (GTDB taxonomy): domain Bacteria; phylum Actinomycetota; class Actinomycetes; order Mycobacteriales; family Mycobacteriaceae; genus Mycobacterium. The sequence continues at coordinate 303,277 of CAWDEZ010000007.1, forward strand.
CGGTTCGGGTTACCGTCGGGTATGGCGTCGACATCGACTCAGATCTCCCCCGAACTTCCCAATCACCTGCGCAACACTCTGGACGGCCGCTGGCATGTGGTGAGGGACCGGTGCCGCGAGCAGCTGTCCGACGAAATTTTTCGCCCGCACTTCACGCCGAACACGCTGATCGCGCGCACGAAGGCGTTGGAGCAGTTGAAGATCGTCGCGGCCGCCGGCGGAGCCGAGGACGGATTCCGCAAGGAGCACGGCGGCACCGGAGACGTCGGGGCCGCGGTCACCACGATCGAGATGCTCGCGATGTCCGATTTGTCGCTGATGGTGAAGGCCGGTGTGCAGTGGGGCCTGTTCGGCGGCGCGATCGAGAATCTGGGCACCGAACGCCACCACGAAGCGTATGTGCAGAAGATCATCGACCTTGACCTGCTCGGCTGCTTCGCGATGACCGAAACCGGCCACGGCAGTGACGTGCAGTCCCTGGAGACCACGGCGACCTACGACAAAGACACCGATGAGTTCGTCATCAACTCCCCCACCAAGACGTCGCGCAAGGACTACATCGGCGGTGCGGCCGAAACAGCCAGAATGGCAGCGGTATTCGCACAGTTGATCACCGCGGGACCGGGCGAAGAACCGAAAAGCCACGGCGTGCACTGCTTCGCGGTGCCGATCCGCGATAACGACGGCAGCGACTTACCCGGCATCACCACGTCGGACTGCGACTACAAGGGTGGGTTGCCCGGCGTGGACAACGGCCGCATCATGTTCGACCACGTTCGGATTCCTCGCGACAACCTGCTCAACAAGTACGGGGACGTGGCCGACGATGGCACATACTCGTCGCCCATCGACAATCCGAGCCGGCGATTCTTCACGATGCTGGGCACTCTGGTGCGGGGCAGGGTGACCGTCGGCGGCAGTGCGGCCGCAGCCGCCCGGGTGGCGCTGGACATCGCCACTCGGTATGCGTTGCAGCGCAGTCAGTTCAAGGCGCCAGGCGACGAGCACGAAGTAGTCTTGATGGATTATCTGGTGCATCAGCGTCGGCTGCTGCCGCTCATCGCGAAATCGTACGCGCTGCAGTTCGCGCAGAACGAGTTGGTAGGCAAGCTGCACGAAGTGCAGACCCCCGAGATCCCCGATCCCGAGGCACAGCGCGAACTGGAATCCCGGGCTGCCGGCCTGAAGGCGGTTAGCACGTGGCACGCTAGCGCCGCGATTCAGGAGGCCCGCGAAGCTTGTGGCGGCGCAGGCTATCTGGCGGAGAACAGGTTGATCGCACTGCGCGGTGACACGGATGTGTTCACCACCTTCGAAGGCGACAACCACGTGCTGATCCAACTCGTCGCCAAAGAGCTGCTGACCGCTTACGCGGACGACATCGAAAGCATGAGCCCGGTGGAGTGGGTACGGTTCGCGGCCGCCACGGTCAGCGAGAGCGTGATCAAACGCACGGCAGCGCAGGCCATCATGCAGAGGATCCTCGACAGCCGGCAGGACAATGAGGAAGAAGGCAGCCTGTTCAATCGCGGTACCCAGGTGAAGATGTTCGAAGACCGCGAGGAGTACCTGTTGTCGACCGTTGCCCGACGGCTGCAGAGCAGATCGAAAGAGAAAAGTCAGTTCGACGCGTTCAACGAAGTGCAGGACCACGTGCTGCGCGCGGCGACGGCCCACATCGATCGAATCGTGTTGGAGGCCTTCATCGCCGGGATCGAGTCGTGCGATAGCAGGGAAGCCCAACGCGTGCTCAACATGGTGTGCGACCTGTATGCGTTGACGGTGATCGAGGAAGACAAAGCCTGGTTCACAGAGCACACGTTCATATCCACCGAGCGCGCGAAGGCCGTCACCCGCGGCATCAACGAACGCTGTCGGTCATTGCGGCCCTACGCGCAGGCGCTCGTCGACGGCTTCGGAATTCCCGAGCAGTTGCGCGACGTACCGATGCTGCACCCGGAGCGCATCGGCGAAGACGACTAAGCCTCGACTACTGGCTCGGGATCGCGTCCAGCGCCTTGAGCTTGCCGTCGTCGCCGAGTTGGAAGCGCACCTGAGCGATCCCGGTCGGCCGGCCGGGGGCGTCGCCGCCCTGCTGCCACTGGTACTGCACCGTCACGGTGTTCTCGGCGGAGCTCAGCACTTCGGTGTACGGCTTCGGTTGCGGTGTCGCCGTGCCGATCGGCGTATTGCGGTCAAACAACAGCAAGTGCTGCGGCGCAGCTGAATCGGTGCCTGCGCTTACCTGTACCCAATACAGCCGGCAGTTCTTGGTGTGGCCGTCGCCCGCTTTCCGCCACGTCTCGCCGGATTCGGGAGGCAACTCGATGATTGCAGCCGTCACAGTGTCAGCGGCGGGTGCATCGGCGGGTGCGCACGTATCGGCCTGGGGCGGTGGTGCGCTCGATGGACGCCAGCCGCAACCTGCGGCGACAACTCCGAACATCAGCAGAATTGCCGTCACGCGGCGTAATCGCATAGGCCCCACCTTAAGGCCGATTGAGAATCCGCGGGAAAAACCGTCACCGCCGGACGTGCTGGTCGCTCCTAGCAGGTGAACGCATCCCACAGGGGGTGCGACGACCTGAAGGAGAACACCATGATCAAGATTGCTGCCGCCATGCTGGCCACCGCCGGCGCCGTCGTCGCCGGGGCGCTGGGCGCTGCGGCACCGGCCAGTGCCCAGGCCGACAGGTTCGTCGCCATCTCCTACTCGCCGGAGACCGGCTCCTACGGGTGGGGCAACAACTACAACGACCTCGACGGGGCCAGAATCCGCTCGCTGAGCGAGTGCCAGAACTATGGCGGGAACCATTGTGTGTTCCTGGCCTGGTCGAAAAACGGGTGTGCTGCTCTGGCCGTCAACGGCAACAACTACTACGGCTGGTACGGCACGACTCGTTCGGACGCCGAGCAAGGTGCGCTGCAGCGCAACGGCGGCGGCCACATCCTCGTGTCGCAGTGCTCGACATAACCCCAGGCCCACGTCGGCCCGTCACCCTGGGCCCGGTGGCGGGCCGGCGTGCTACAGCCGGCCCGCTGCGAAGGTTGCTGCCTGGCTTGTCATTCCGGTGTGCACATACTGGACGTGCGGGCCCATGCTGACGCCTTCGGTGCAAATCGGATCGCCGGGCACACACAAGTCAATAGTCTTTGGGAGGTACAGCGCGCCGATGCCGGGCAGCGCACCGGCCCACAATCGCCTCGAGAGTGAGCCTGCCGGCGACGGGTTTCCGAAAACGGCAACCGCGGCGACATGATCAGCCACCTCGGGTGGCATCTGCGTGGTGACGACGTCGATTACGGCGGCACCTTGGGAGTACCCGCCGAGCACCATCCTGTTCATCGACGAACTGCACACGCTGGTTGGCGCCGGTGCTGGCGAGAGCGCGATCGACGCCGCGTCGATCCTCAAGCCCAAGCTGGCGCGCGGCGAGCTGCAGACGATTGGTGCCACCACGCTCGACGAATACCGCAAGTACATCGAAAAGGATCCCGCACTAGAGCGCCTCATCCAGCCGATTCAGATCGGCGAAATGACCGTCAAGAACACCATCGAAATGCTCAAGGGTATGCGCGACCGGGATGAAGCGCACCACCGGGTGTCCATCACAGACAGCGCGATCCGCGCGGCGGCGATGCTGGCCGACCGATACATAAACGACGGGTTCTTGCCGGGAAAGGCCATCGACTTGATCGATGAGGCCGGTGCCCAGATGCAGGTCCGCCGGATGAGCGCACCGCCAGACCTCCGCGACTTCGACGATGCGATCGCCGATACCCGAAGTGAGAAGGAGGCCGCGATCGATGCGCAGGACTGGCAGAAGGCGGCCAACCTGCGCGACCGTGAAAAGCAACTGGTGGCCCAGCGCGGCGAGCGCGAAAAGCGATGGTACTCGGATGATCTCGGTGTCGTGGTCGAGGTGGACGAGGAATGTATTGTCGCGATGATCGCCGACGTAACCAACGTTGCCGCGGACGAACTCCGCGCAGCGCTTCCATGGGCGATTCAGCCGGAAGCGTTGCCGGAAACAGACACCGACACCGAGCACCAATATGTAATGTTGAACGACAAGCCTGTCGATAACGCCGACGATGACATGCTTGGCACGGCAAACATCGTCCAGAGAATCGCATCGATTCTCCAGGAGTCACGGAATGCGGCGCCCTTTGTCATGGCTATCGACGGCGGATGGGGTGTTGGTAAGAGCACCCTGCTAACGCAGATCGAAGCGCGACTTCCTGGCGAGCCTGAGGTCGTCACGCTCCAATTCAACGCATGGACAGCCCAGGGCGAAAACGCACTTGAAAGCCTGATCAAATCAGTCCTCCTGAAACTCGACCCAAATATCGTGCGGCGCTGGGCGCGCAAAATAGTAAAGCGGCGAGGCTTAGTCGGCCTGGCGCGGATCGGATTCGGTATCGCTGCAAGGTTTCTCGGCGTAACACGACTTGTCGACGCGATGTGGACCCAACTCGAAGTCGACGCACAGGCGCGCAACCAGCTCCGCGAGAACATCCAGGGAATGCTCTCCGAGTGGGTCAAGCAAGGCGGTAAAACAGCTGGCGGTCGAACGCTTGTCGTGTTCATCGATGACCTCGACCGCTGCCCAGACGATGTCGTCGTCCGCGTATGTGAAGCGGTGAAGCTCTACCTCGATGCACCGGGACTGATCTTTGTCATCGCCTGCGACCTTGCGGTGCTTGCTCGCGGTGTTGCTGGTCCCGCCCGAGGCGGTGTTGGGGAAGGGCGGACGTATCTAGAAAAGATCATCCAGGTTGCTTACCGGGTACCTGCGCCGGGTAGCGATGTCGTGCGCGGGCTGATCAAAGGCTACGGCAAACGGTCTGGCATATCACACCTGCTCGACCCCACTGTGGTCAACATACTTTCCGACGCGACGGGGCGGAATCCTCGGCGAATCAAACGGATCATCAACAGTTTCGTGTTGGAACATCACCTGGACCCAGCGTGGCGGCGCGCGCCCTTGAACAGCGCTCTGCTCATCACAGCAATCCTTCTCCAGCAACTTAACCCGTCGTTCTATGCAGTAGTTGTCGACGAGAATTCTGGGGAAGATCCCATCGGGGATTTCCTGGACTACGCTACCGTCCGCGCTAAGGCGTCGAACCCGCCTCTTGGCGATAATGCGTGGTGGTCGGCGGTACGTCGGACATTCAAACAACGCGGCCTACCGGCACCCAGTCCAGTTTCACTCCCGGTGGGCGAAGCTTTACCGCTCGAAGACCTCGAAAAGTCGTTATCAGATGAATATCCAGCGCTTGACTACCCGCGCCTCGCGCGCAACGAAGCGTTCGTCGCACGGCTGCGACGTATCGGCGGACTGAGCACCCGCCAGGCACTTCGCGCGCATCTACTTAGCAGTCCGCTCGGCACCGAAAGGGTCGTTGAATCGGCTAGCTCTGTGGCCGGTATGGCTCCAGTGGATGAATTCGCATCGACAACCGACGTCGAGTCCCTTATGGACGAGGCGTCCTCATCACTCAGTCATCATCAATGAGCAACATGCGTCCTGAAGTCCACGGTGAACCGCAGGACGCTGCCGGTAGCACATGACTGCGACTGACTTTCGAGACGCTCGTAACTCGTCTATTTCGAGACCGCGTTCAGCTCTGCTCGGGCCTGGTCGATTTGGTCGTATGCGTAGGTCGCCATCGCGGCGGTGGTCATCGTCTCGCCCTTGCGGGCAAGCGATTCGTAGGTCTGGTCGCCGAGCACGTTGCGGAGATGGGCGATCGCGGTGGTGATTTCGAGGTACGCCATTTCGGTGAGGGACTGAGCGCGAACCCGGCGATGGTGGCCGCCGGTTCATGGCGTCCGAGCCGGTCCAAGACCGTGGCGAGGCGAGCCAGTGGGTTGCGCATCGTGGTGGTGTCGCCCGCGTCGTGCATGTTTCGGATGGCCAGACTGATCTGGTCGAACGCGGACGCCATGTCGCCGTGCGTGGCCTCGAGGCGGGGCAGGTTGGATGCAATTGTGGATTCGATGAAGCGGTTGCCGCTGTCTTGAGCGATCACCAGGCCCCGGCGCAACGCGTCGAGTGCGCGGGCGGGATCTGTGTCGGCGTACGCGGTGCCGTAGGCGTAGAGCACGAAGGAAAGCACAAACGGGTTCCCCGTTGCCTCCGCAGCCTCCATCAGGCCATCCGCAACAACCCTGGCCTCCTGTCCCGAACCGGCGAACACAAGCCCCAGAACCAGACTCGCCCGGATCGTCACCGGGGCGTCGCGGCGGCGGCGCAGCTCGGCGCGGCACACCTCCAGCCACCGTTCGGGCTGCCCGACGAACAAGTAGGCACCTCCAAGCCCGCAGCCGTGCGGCAGCGCATCGCGGTTCCTGCCCAGAACGAACTGGCCGTCGTCGCAGTATCGAACGGCCTCCTCGACCCGCCCCGCCGTGTAGCACAACGACGCCATCAGGTACAAAGCGGCAAGCCGGGGATGGTCTATCGCACGGGCGGGCGCGATCAGCTCTTCAACCCAGGCGATCGGCTCATAGTTCTCGATCGCCGCGCCAAGAAACCCGGCATAGGTGGCGATCGCGGCAGCGGTGTCGAGGTCGCCGTGGTCGGCGGCCCAGCGGAATGCGGTGCGCAAGTTGGCCAGCTCGGTGCTGAACCACGTGTACGACTCGCGCTGGCGGGGGCTGTTCCACATGGCCATGATGTCGGATTCGCGGCCAGCGAAGTGGCGGGCATGCGCGGCCCGAACCTCTGTGCGCCGCACCGCTCGCCACGAGTTGCTCCTCGGCGAATTGGCGGATCGTCTCCAGCATTGAAAACCGGGTCCGCCCCGAAGACCGGTCCGCGACGAGTAGCGACTTGCGCACCAGAGCGTCCAGCAGATCGAGGACGGCGTACTCGTCGATGTCATCGAATCCGACTACGGCGCAGGCGCTCTGGAGGTCGAATCCGCCCGCGAACACCGAACACCTTGCCAGCAGAGACTTTTCGGCGTCATCGAGCAGGTCATAAGACCACGCCACCGCGTGACGCAGCGTGTGGTGGCGTTCCAGTCCGCGCCGCGAGCCGACCAGCAGCCGGAATCGGTGATCGAGACGATCACGGACCTCACTGGCCGTCATCGACGCCATCCGCGAGGCCGCCAACTCGATCGCCAGTGGTATCCCGTCGAGGCGTCGGCAGATTTCCACCACCGCGCCCGCCTCATCAGCTGTGGCCATCGAGAAGCGCGGCGCCACACTCCGGGCGCGTTCGACGAACAGATTGACTGCGGCAGAGTCGACTCCCCCGCTGAGATCCAGCGAGGGCACCGGCCACACTTGCTCGTCGGCGCCCCCCAGCCCTTCGCGGCTGGTGGCCACGATTCGCACCGTCGCCGAGGCCGCCAGGATGGCTTCGATCAGATCGGCGGCGGCGTCGAGCACGTGCTCGCAGTTGTCGAACACCAACAGCCGGATTCTGCCCTCCAACGCGGCGGCCACACTCTCGCCCACGCTCTTGCCCGGCTGTTGAGTGATACCCAGCACCGCCGCCACCGCGTCGGGCACCGCCGCCGGATCGGTGACCGCCGCCAGTTCGAAAACCCAGACGCCATCGGGAAATTCACCGGTCAGCCGTGCCGCGACTTCGGTGGCCAGGCGGGTCTTGCCGACCCCGCCGACACCGGTCAAGGTGACCAGCCGATGTGTTCGCAGCGCGGCTTGCACCTCGACGACGTCGGACTCGCGCCCGATGAAGCTATTGGTTGCAGGCCGCAGGTTGCCCGAACTCGTATCGAGCGCACGCAGAGGCGGGAACTCGATGGCGCAGGCCGGGCGCCCGCAGCTGAAACACCGTGATCGGGTTCGGCACATCCCGCAGCCGTCGCCGCCCCAGATCGAGCAGATCAACACCGGTGAGCAGGACCGCCGTCGACTCGGCCACCAGAATCTGACCGCCATGCCCGGCGGCCATCACCCGCGCAGCACGGTTGAGCACCGCACCGAAGTAGTCCCCGTCGCGCAGTTCGGCCTCACCGGTTGCGATGCCCATCCGCACCGGCAACTCCAAGGCCCGCTGTGCGGCTACAGCTGCATCGACAGCAGATTTCGGCGACGAGAACGCGGCGCATACCCCGTCACCGGTGTGCTTGAACATGAAGCCGCCGTGCGTCTCGATCGCGGCGCGCAACACCTCGTCATGTGCGACGAGGGCCGCCCGCATCCCATCCGCGTCGGCCTCCCACCGACGGGTCGAACCCTCGACATCGGTGAACAGAAACGTCACCACCCCCGAAGGAGCAGCCGCCGTCACGTCATCGCCTCGGCCCACGCCATATGCCCTTCGAAGCCAAGCGATGTGGCCATCGCGCGGTAGCGATCCCGATAGTCGCGATACGCGGTCTCGTCGTTGTGAGCTCGTGCCAGTAGCGCGCGCAGGCGCAGTAGGGGGAGTTCGTGTAGGACGAACCCAGGGTCGGTCGGTACAGCTGCCAACCTGTCGATCGCGGCCTTGGCTTCCTGCAGGTCGGCGTCGGCACCCCTGCGCAACAGCGCTTCCACGAGAACGGCGGTCGCCGGGCCGCGAAACACCATTTCGCCCGTGTCGAACAGAAACTCGATATTAGAACGGGCCCCTTGGATCGCATCGTCGATATCGCCAAGCTGAGTCTTCACCTTCGCGGTGAGGAACTCGACCCTCTCGACCAACCTCTCTGCGTAATGCTGCCGCAGCATGGCATCACGTAATTTGGTGAACTCGTCGATGCTGAGAGCCAGTTGCGGCGCATCGCGATTGACTAGTGCCATGCCGCGAACGGTCCGGGCAATCAGCAGCGCGAAGTCGTCGCCCGATTGCTCAGCCATCTGCAGCGCGTCAGCGGTCTGGGCCATGACCGATGGGTCGAATCGCAATGCCCCGTTGAGGGTGGCGAATCCTTTGTACAAGATGACCCCGATATGCGAGGTCGTGTCTCCCGCCTCGCGGGTCATGTCGATGGCGTGCTCGAGGTCGTCTGTCCAGCCCGCACGTCCAAGACAGCATCGGCCGCCGCCGCGCACCGCGAGGGCAAACGCCAGCGGTGATCCGATTATCAGGGCGCCCTTGGTTGGGTCGCCGTCGGCGAGGTCGATGACGCGCTGCGCCAGCCGCAGCGCTTCGGTGACTTCCCCGGCTTGGATTTTGGCGTTGCTTGCCGCGATGGTCAGTCCGACTGTCAGTTCAGGATTGCCAATTTTCTCGACGAGCGCGGTCAACTCCGAGGCCATGCGCGCCGCCTCGCGGAACCGACATTCGAACATATGCGACGTGAGCACCCCAGCCATGCCGATAGCCAACGACACCGGATCGTTAGCGGTAGTGCATAGGTCGTGGAATTGTTCGAAGCGGTGGTCGGCGATGGTTGCCTGCGTTCTCCACGAGTTCCCGCAAACTAGGGTCCAGGGGGCGATTCGCATCGAGGTCCGGTCGGGATCGTCCTCAGGCAACCGTTCCGCAACAGCCCGCGCTCGCTGCCAGCTCAGCTGTGCCGCGCCGATATCGCGGCTTGACGACCATTGTGCTGCCCGCATGTGCCAGCGGTATGCGGCGCGCAAATCACCGGCGGCCTCGCGGTGCTCGGCAATCAGCGCCGCGTTCTCATCGATGGATGCCGGGTCGCGGGTCTCGATCGCGTCGGCCAGGCGACGGTGCAGCTCGGCGCGATCGGATTTGAGCTGTGATTCATAGGCCACTGTGCGAATCAACGGATGGTGAAACACGTACTCCGGTTCACGGGTGAATCGGATCTGATCGATGAGCTCGCCCCCGACGAGGTCCTGCAGGGCAGGATCAATCCCCAGCGTTTCCAGTAGGCCCCGGCTGAACCGCGAGCCAATGACCGCCGCCGCGCTCAAGGTGCGCTTCGCTTTCGGGTCGAGCCGGTCGATCCGTGCGGCGATGGCCGACTGCAAGGTGGCGGGCACACTGACCTCACGCACATCTTCGCTTGACATGTATGCGCCGGGGCCGCCGCTTAACACACCCCTCTCAGCCAACTCGCGCACAATCTCCTCAGCGAAAAATGGTGTACCGGCTGCCCTTTCAGTGATCGTCTCGATCAAAGCGGCCACCGAGGGGTCCGAACCGAGCAACTGGGACACCAGGGCGGCAGTCTCGGTATCGCTCAGCGGCGCAAGGGCTACCGTTTGCGCACCAGTCAACTGGGTCAATGGACCGCGATATTCGGGTCGGTAGGTGAGCAGCATCAGCGAGGGCGTCTGCGCGACCACCGTGAGGAAGTCCGCCAGCAGCGACTCGCTGACCTCATCAATCCAATGAGCGTCCTCAACGACATAGACCGCTGGGCTTTCGCGGGCCAACGACGCGGCGTTCACCAACGCGGTCAACCGCCGCCGCCGCGCATCGGGATCTATTGCCGGTAATGGAGTGTCCGGGTCGGCGATGCCCAGCAGGTCATCAAAGACCATCCAATCCTCGGGGTCCGCGTCGGGAACCCGGTCGCGCACTTGCTCGCGAGCGATGTGCGCGTCAAGACCCTCGACACCAAGGGCCGCGCGGAGCAGGCGCGCGACCGCATGGAACGGGACCTGACTGGTATGGGACTCGCAAAACGCGGTGAACACTTGCACACCACGGCGACCCGCCATCGCAGAAACTTCACGCACGAGACGGCTCTTGCCGATGCCTGGTGGCCCCACGACCCCTACGACTGCGCCGTGGCCGTCGATCGCGCGGTCCAACAAGGCCTCAACGGCGGACAACTCCCACCGCCGACCGACGAGTTTCGACTCAGCACGGCTGACAGCGCGATGCCGTTCGCCCATGCCCAACAGCCGCCGGGCCGAGACCGGTTCATCGGCACCCTTGATCCGCACCATCTCCGGCTCACCAAGCGCCGCTGCGCCATCAACCAGTCGCGCGGTGGACGCGCTGAGCATCACCGCACCCGGCGGTGCGATCGACTCCATCCGCTGAGCCATCCCCACCTGCTCACCGATGGCGGTGTAACCCAAAGCACCCGAGCCGATCTCACCAGCGATCACCTGCCCCGAGTTCAGACCGATCCGCAGCCGCAGATCCGCGCCGTCGCAGCGTTGGACCTCTTCGGCAAGCCGCTTCGCCTCGTCTTGCACACCCAACGCCGCCAGGCAGGCGCGAACGGCGTGGTCCTCCAACGCAACCGGCGCACCAAACACCGCCATGATGCCGTCGCCGGTGAACTTGTCCACCGTGCCGCCGTAGCGCTGCACCACCGCCGCGCAGCGGTCGGCGAGTTCTGCCATGATCTCGCGCAGCCGCTCCGCACCGACGGCTGCCGCAATGTCCATCGAATGAACAACATCGGCGAACAAGACGGTGACTTGCTTGTACTCCGCCGATCGACTGGCGTGTGTGAGCGGTGCACCGCACTCGTTACAGAACTTGGAGCTCGGTGGCAGTTCGGTACCGCACGACCCACAGAACAGCCCCGTCCCGGTCCGTCCACCGCCACCATCCCCGCTGGGGTCCACGTCAGTATCGTTTCACTGCTGGTCAACGATTTATGTCATATCGCCGTGCCATCTCCGACACGAAGTTCTGAGACCCTCGTATGTCGTCTATTTAGAGACGCCGTAGCCAGCGGATATCCTTGCTTCGGCTGCGCCCCTCCTGGCCCTCGAAGGCCAGCCAGAACGAGATAATTGCCATCGTGCCCATCCTCGGCGACGACCCCTGGGTACACATACGACTCCCAGAGCTTCACCGGCGAATGGGATCAGTGCACCGAGGCTGAGGCCGGACGGAAAAACAAAGCAGCTCTTCTGAACGGCGACTCGTTACATCGCTTCTAGCTTTGCCACCTGATCGTTGAAGAGCTTCACTAAGGCGTTTGTATCGTTCGGTGAAATGTCGCCGCCGGGCTTTTGACCGAAGGCCACGGAAACGTAAAGACCACGGCAAAGGCCAATGACGCCAGCGCCGTCAGCTCCTGGGCTGGTAACGCGCGTTGCGTTAGCCCAACTGGGCAGCCCCGGCAGCGGCAAAGGCGAGACCGTGCCGGTGTGTCCTTGATATTCGATCGTTCCACACTTGCCAAGCAGGCTCCTGAGGTCTGGCCGCTCTGCGGGCACCACAAGGTACAAACTAAAGAGTTTGCCTTCGTTGTTCGTCGACGTACCAACGGATCTCATCGTCGACCAAGTAACGGATCCCATTTGGGTGTGGGCCGGTCCCCAAAAGATCGGCCCACACTCCGGCGGATCAACCGGGTCATTCGGCCCTTGCGTGTCGCTACTTATGCTGGGTGCCGTAAATTCCATTGCGGGACTGTTGGGGACAGCCGACCGATCAACGAACATCGAACTGGTCACCTGCGTGAACTCCGGTTTCTGCGGCGTTTCATTGCTCCCCGGCGCTGCGGACTTGCTCGCAGCCGAAGAGCAGGAGACCGTCATCACCACCATGCATACCGCTGCGGTCACTGCCAACAGTCTCGCGTGAGTCGCACCTACAGCCACTATGTCTTCCCCCGCCCGAAGGCGGCCAGCTGGAGCCTGGCCCCCTTCTGCAGACAGGTCTTGTCTGGTAGTTGAGTATCGCGTAGTGGCTGGCTGTATGGCTAGTTGTGGTGCGGACTTGGTTGTCGATTCGGGGCTATCTGGTCAGCGGTCATGGCGAGTATTGCTGGCCACTCCCGGGTCGATCAGCGGACCCGGAATCTGGTGAGTGACGGCGGGCAGGCCGAGGCTCTTGTTGCCGACCACTCGCGCCGGATCTGCTTGGTGCAGAGCAGAGGTCAGAGGCCCTTGATGCCCATAGTCATTGAGGGCGTCGAGGGTTTGCTGCTGGTTGCTCATCAGTGGTGTGCCTCGTTCCAACCAGAAACCGACTCGATCCCGCATGACCGTCACAGACCCCGGTGCTGGACCTCAACGCCGCGTAGAGGTTTCCCTGGCAGAATCGCTACGCCCCGTTGAAGTTGCCGATGTCGAGTGCTCCCGCTGCAACGCCGTGTTCGTCGACTAGGGCGCCTACGACAGACATCGGCCTGACGGCAAGTGCTCGAGTCCATCGGCTGTCGGGTTGGTCGTCGCCGCCAAGGTGCCCTCGGCCACCGAACCTAGACCGCGTCGTGGATCTTGGTCCGATATGCGTCAAATGTGCGTTGTCCGAGCAGCTTCCAGAGTATCCGTGGCGCCACGGGGATACCGGAGAGAAACTGCCGTTGCTCGTCGGGAGCGGCATCTTGGAGCGCGAGGCCGAGGAATACGAGGGCCAACTTGTTCTTGGGCAGGAACTCCGCCCCGCGCGCGACGCAATCCTTCCATTCGTCATTGGTGATGTGCTCGCGGATCAGCGGAAGGATGTCCCGTTCTTCGTTCTCGAGATGCGTATCGACTCTGGCCGATAGGTCCTCGGTGGCTCCGATCAACTGCGCTGCCAGTTCGGGGTCAGCCGACTTGCCCCAGGGTCTTCGAACGATCTGTACTTTCTCGACTGACTCGGCGATACCGGCGTGCTCGTCTTCCATCTGCTGGATCTTGAGGTCAGGTCGGGTATGGCCTGGCGATGTCGGCGACCACATCGCAGCGCCCCACGGTGGTGAGCGGCTCCACCAACTTGGTGATGATCTCGACCATCGTTTCCCGCAACCGCTCGACGGCCCTGGGCATGAACGCCTTTGACACGAGTCGGCGCAGCCGGAGGTGTTCTTCGCCGTCGAGACTCAGGATCATCTTGACCATCCTCTCCCAAAGGGGACCAGAGGTAATGCCTTGTGCCACAAGGCCGATCCCCGTCGGCGAGCAAAACTGCGGATCGCGCAGCACGGTTCGCACCAGGTCATAGGTCAGCACTTCGGGACCGAACGGCCCCAGCGCGATCGGCGCCTGCTGCCGTGCTTGGCGGATGATCCGGTGCGCGTCGTCGGGTTTAGCGTCGTGATATGCAATGGTCGGTAGCCCGGCGTCGAAGACGCTGCGGCTGGATTGCTGGCCGGTGTGGACAGTCACGGTGGTCCCCCTGGAGTCTGAACGAGTCGACTATGCGGTTGCTGACCCCTCGACGGCCTCGATTCACGCACGGGGTGGGCTGTAGGCCGCCTATAGCCGAGGTGGTCGAAAATCACGTTTGTGCCGACGGCCCGATAGCCTGACGCGGACGACTCCCATCATCTGCACGTTGCTCGGCACCCCGCGTGAGGACTGGCAGCTGTTCTCTGACTGGGCCGACGACATCAAGAAGGCCTTCGACTGGAACGTCGCCAACGACGAACCCGACATTCTGCGCGCCTGGGAGGCGCTCGACGGCTACATCGACGACATGATCGCCAAGCGGCGCCACCACCTCACCGACGACCTGATCTCCGAACTGATCCGCGCCGAAGACAACGGCGACCGCCTCACCCACGACGAGCTGCTCATGCTCGCCACCATCCTGCTCGGCGCCGGAACCGACACCACCCGCAACCAGCTGGCCGCCTCGGCGCAGGTACTCTGCGACCACCCCGAGCAGTGGGCGCTGCTGGCCGAGCATCCCGAACTGGCACCGAAAGCGGTCGAGGAGACCATGCGCCACTCCCCGGTCTTGCTCACCCCGATGCGCAAAGCCGCCGCCGACGTCGAACTCGGCGGGGTTATCATCCCGGCTGGCACACTGGTCATTGCCAATACCGGTGCCGCCAACCGCGATCCCGCCGTCTACGACGAACCCGACCGCCTCGACATCACCCGCGACGCGCCTGCGCCCATGCTGACCTTCGGCGGCGGCGCCCACTACTGCCTCGGGGCCAACCTCGCCAGACTCGAACTCGCCGAAGCCCTGACCGTTATGACCCAGCGAATGCCCAACCCCCGCCGCACCGGGCCCGCCCCCTGGAAATCACTAGGCGGAGTCACCGGCCCGACCGCCCTGCCCATCGAGTTCGACGCCGGACACTGAACATCGCACGCAACCGGGATGGATGCGGTTAGCCCAGCCGTTGAGGTCGATTTCGCGGTCGATCAGCTTCCGGGCCAGGAACTGCACGAACTGCTCGCCGGTATCCGCAGCGGCTCGCTCGCCAGGTTCTCCGGCCTTGCTGTGCCGATTTTGACTAACGAAGACACGGGCCAGGTGTGAAGGCAGGTTCGCGACCAGCGTGTACAGCCCGCTGGGTGTGGTGAGCGCCGACCTGACCGCCTGATGAACTCTGCGCGCGGTTCCTCGCCGTCCCGCGTGTGATGAGACCGTCGGGTGGCTGTTTCTCTCGGTTTCGCCACCCCACGGGACCACCAAAGGAGCCACGATGAGGCCTGTTTGTGAGCAGGAGGCCCGAGACCTGCTGGAAGACCTCGGGCTGGTCCCCGACGACCGAGAACGGGCCGACGTGCTCCGCCGTAGGCGAACGGACGCGATCGACGGGGTGTGAGGGGATGGGCCGCGCGCATCAGCGCAGTGCACGCACCCTCGTGGCCCGCACCTGACGTTGCCAGCCGCTGGCGATCGCATAGACCCGGTGCGGAGTCCCTCTGGGCGCCAGCACACAGCGCCCATAGCCACAGTCGCCGGGGTGAGCGGCCAGCTGGGCCAGGTAACGCTCGACGTCACCGACGGTGACGCGCTGGCGGGTCTGCTCGGCGAGGTTGAAGACGTGGCAGGCAACCAGCTCGACGGCCTCGACCATGCGCACGCGGTGGACTGTAGGCCGCCTATGGCCGAGGTGGTCGAAATTACGTTTGTGCCGACGGCAAGTGTAAAACGGACTAGCCGTGACACGGGGTGCGCAGGCATCGGTGACCTGCATCTTCGCCCCAAATACCCTGTGGCACAGGTCTAGTCAAGTGCGCCCAAGGGGTTAATTTCTTCGTACTTAATGGGAGCTGCTCTGTGGCTCCCATACGGGACTCTGCAACCCGTCAGAGTTCGTATGATCGAACAGCTTCAAGCAACCCGAGGCGGGCACAGAGGAGCGCAATGACGGTTATACGTAGCGGCGGTGCGCGAGAAGGCTGGGGTGCACAGAAGTCGCGCATGATCACTTGGCATGATCCTGCACCGAGTGCAGCAATCGGCGCGGCGATGGACGGCCTGGAGTACGTGCGGGCGACCATCGATGGGCAGCTTCCATCGCCGCCCATTACCCAGTTGATGCAGTTCGAACCGGTGAGCGTCGAGCCTGGCAAGGCAGTGTTCACCTGTATGCCAGACGAGTCGGCCTACAACGCCGTCGGCGCCGTTTGTGGCGGTCTTGTTTGCACACTGCTGGACACCGCGATGGGCTGTGCGCTACACAGCACGATGCCGAAGGGCAAGGGTTTCACCTCGATCGAGATCAAGGTCAACTTCCTGAAGGCAGTACGCCCTTCCAGCGGAGTACTAACGGCCACGGGAACAGTGGTCAAGTCTGGATCTCGCGCGGCTTTTACCGAAGGCACGGTAACCGACGCCTCGGGGGCGCTGGTGGCCACTGCATCGAGCAGCTTGCTCATCGTCGACTTTCCACGCAGCTGAGCGGAGGGACCTCGAAGTCGCTGCCCGTCGAGGTATCTGAGCGTGCCAGTGAGGTCCAATGCCGAGCGTCCTTGTTACCGCGAATGCCCCGTCCACATCGGCAGCGGTCCCCATTGCCCTCGGTGAAGGCGCGCTGCGGAGGTCAAAACTAGTCGTCCGGCTCGGCGAACTCCATGGGGTCATAGGGGTCATCGTCGTCGTCATCGAAGGAGTTCGTGCCGACGTTGAGGGCCGCTGGGTGCTGCTCCAGCTGCTCCAGCTTCTCGACGATCGCCCCCCACATCGACTGCGGGACAACAGCACGCACCGCCTCACTGATCTGGCCCACTTGGACCTTCAGCTCGAGGACGTCGGTGCCGCGCTCACGCCCGTCGAGGACGGACTGAAGCTTCTCGGCGGCTCGCAGGCCGGTCTCCACACTGACCTCGGCGCCGTCGTCCACCAGGGTACGGAACGCCTTGATCATAACGACCTCGTAGAACGCCATCGGGGTGAGCGCAACCGCGACGCCTTCGACGAAGTCGACTTGATTCTCGCGAGCCCGCCGCTCCAGGATCTCCCGGTACGTGGCATGAGTGGTCTGCTGCACGGGGAAGTGGCGCGCGCAGTGGTTCCTGACCGAGTCGATCGTGCCCGCTCTGGTTGCAGCGGGCCGCGATCAATGACCGCCTGCAGATCCTCGCCCGCGATCAGTCGCATGGTCACATACAAGCGTCCGTCTACCTCGCCGAAGTCGTGGATTGGCACGACGTGCGGCTCGTTGAGTCCCGCCGCCGTACGCGCCTCCCGGCGGAAGCGCTCCTGGAAAACCTGGTCGTCCGCGAAACTTGGGGGCAACACCTTCAGGGCGATCACCCGGTTGATGGCGGTGTCATATGCCCGCCAGATTTCGCCCATGCCGCCACGGCCCAGCAACTCGACTAGGCGGTAGCGTCCGAACGGAGTCCCGTCCACTGACCCTCCCCACGGAAGCAGTCATCAAGTTGCCAGCACCATCCGCCAGATCAGCGGACACCCACGCAGAATCTCACACCGGACACGCGCCTACCTCATACATCGGCTGATCCGGCCCGGTCACCGGATACACGTGTTATTGAGACGAACTTCCGCGAGTTGCGGTTGTGGTCTGTTCCGAGACCCGCGTCAGCACAAAGCGCATGCACGTCGATCTGGCTGGGTGCAGGTTGAGCGAGTCTGCGGACCCCGGGGCTCCTCTAGAGTAAGTGGCCGTGCTGACCTGGATCGCCCCGCTCGTCCTCGTCGTGATGGTCACGGCGGCGATCACCGTGAAGCTGCTTGTGCGCCGCCGCGCGCCCATGGGCGGCTGGTTCGCCGACTCTCCCCGCAGCGCCGGTACGTTGTCGGTGATCGGCACGATGTTCGCAGTCGTGCTCGCGTTCGTCATCCTCCTCGCGCTCCAGAGCTATCAGCGCGCGCGAGACGGGTCGAGCGTCGAGGCCATCGCCGTCACCGAACTCCACTCCGTCGCTGACCTGTTCCAGGCGCCCTCGCGCGATCGTCTGCACGGCGGACTGGTCTGCTACGCGCGCGCCGTCATCGAGGATGAATGGCCCGCGATGAGGGAGGGGCGCTCCAGCGAGCTGGTGCAGTCCTGGATCGACAAGCTGGGCCGGGAGTTCGCGATCGCCGACCCCCACGGCGCGCGGCAGGAGACGGCCTACGCACAGTGGTTCGACCTGCAGTCGCAGCGCCGCGAAGGTCGGCGCGAGCGCCTCGCCGAGGCGGCCCCGTTCGTGCCTCTCCCGCTGTGGTTCGTGCTGGGCATCGGCGCTTCGCTCACGATCGCTTACATGTGCGCCCAAGCCGACCGTCGCGAGGGGGTCCTTATCCAGTCGATACCGGTCGGCTTCGTCACCGCCCTCATGACCGCTGGCCTTCTCGTGGTCTTTTTCCTCGACCATCCGTACGCGGGCGAGAGCGGCAGCATCGCGCCGACCGAGATGCGCCAGACGCTCGCGCTCATTGATCACGGGAGCGCCGCGCCGTGCGACGAGCACGGCATCCCCCGTTCGACCTGATGATTCTCGGGTTTACCGGTAGAACCACGTAATCTGCTTAGCCCCAACATTTCTCGCCGCCTCCGCCTGGGCCTGCCGGACAAGATGCATCTGATCCATCCCTCGGTAAGGCCCGATTGTGCTATCAGTAAGGTCCTAGCCGTGCAGTGGATGGCGATTCGAATCGCTAAGCCCGAGTCGGGCGATGGGGGGAGCTAGCTTTTCCTCAAAGCCACACGGCACGATGCGCGTTCGCTCCGGCCTACAGCGAGTTGCACCGAGAGTCTCGGATCTGCGACACGCATCGAACCCCTTGCGGGGCGCGTGATTCCGCACGTCGCGATGTCTCAGAAGTTGGTCTCACAACCACGTGTCTCGTCTTCCGGCTCTAAGTAGACGCCTGCGAGGGTTGCAGAATGGCCGCCGTCATGGCATCGCCTCGGCCCACTTCATGTGCCCCTCGTACCCGAGGGATGTCGCCATCGCGCGGTAGCGGTCTCGGAACTCCCGATACCCGGCCTCGTCGCCATGGACGCGGGCCAGCAGAGCCCGTAGCCGCAGCAGCCAAATCTCCCGTACCGCCAAGCTACTATCCGCCTGTGCGGCGCAAGCCAAAGGCCGCGCCTGCGCGTCGGCTTCGCCGATGTCGGCGTTGGTACCGCGAGCCAGCAGTGACTCCACGAGTGCGGCGACGGCCACAGCGTGGAAGACGGCATCTCCTGAGCGCAATTCGCGGTCGACGACGGCACGAAGCAGCTCTATCGCCGCGTCGAAATCGCGCGTGCGGGCCTTATCCTTGGCGAATTCGAGGTCGATCAGCGGCAAGGAGAAACCCAGAATTCGCTCCAGGTCGGCTTCACGCGCCGTGCCGAGCAGGCGCAGGCCTTCCTCTCGTTGGGGGCTGTCCTGCTGCGCCAGGATGAGGCCGCGCAAGAAAAGGGCGGTGTCAAGTGCGAGATCGTCGCCGTATCGCTGCGTAAGCTCCAGCGTGTCCGCCGAGTCCTGTATCGCACCGGCATCCGCCAGTAGCGCCCCGCTGGGAATGCCCAAGCCGTACTTCCAGTACAGCAGCATGGGATACCCGACCGGCGCGTAGTCTCGACCCATCGCTGCGGCGCGCTCAATGTCCTGTTTCCAGCCCGGCTCTCCACGGCAGAGCCCCGCTGCGGCACGCGCCATCGTCGCAGCGCTCAGCGGCGATTCGAGGAACAGGTCCCCCTTGCGCACATCGCCGTCGGCCAGTTCGATGACCCTTGACGCCAGCCGCACGATTTCGCCGGTCTCGCCAGCCGCCAGCTTCGGAACCATGGCCGTGCACATCAGCGCCACCGTCAACGTTGGGTCGCCGATTGACTCAATCAGGCCGACGAGCTCTGAAGCCAGAAGCGACGATTCCCGATAAGAACCCGTGAAGGCCAGCGCCATCACATGCCCGGCCATTGCCATGGCGAGCGACACCTTGTCGTCTGCGGCGGTGGACAGTTCGCGCAACTCGTTGAAGCCCGCCTCATCGGGGCTGCTGACGCGAAAGGTCGTCCCGCACAGCAGGGCGCGCGGTGCGATACGCATTCCGGCGCGATCCGGCTCATCGGCAGGCAGTCGGTCGGCGACCTGGCGTGCGCACTGCCAGCTCAGGCGCGCCGCCTTGATGTCCCGGAAGGTCAACCACGTTCCGGCGCGCATGTGCCAACCGAACGCCTGGCGCAGATCACCCGCCGCCTCCAGGTGTTCGGCGATCAGAGCGGTGTTTTCGTCAGCCGATTCCGGGTCACGTGATTCGATCGCGGTCGCGACGCGCCGATGCAGCTCGGCCCGATCGGATTTCAGTTGTGATTCGTAGGCCACGGTGCGAATCAGCGGATGGTGGAACACATACTCGGGTTGTCCGGTGAACCTGACCCGATCGATGAGCTGGGCCGCCACCAAGTCAGTAACGACCGGTTCGACCCCCAGCGCAGTCAGCAAGTCGGGACCAAAACGCGACCCGATGACCGCCGCTGCACTCAACGTGCGTTTTGCTTTCGGGTCAAGCCGATCGATGCGTGCGGCGATGGTCGCCTGCAACGTGGCAGGCACACTCACCTCGGCGACGTCTGCCGTCGACAGGTATGTGCCGAGCTTCCCTTGCAGCACACCACGTTCCGCGAGTTCGCGTACGATCTCCTGGGCGAAAAACGGGTTCCCGGCGGCCCTGTCGGCAATCAAGGACCTGACCGCTGCGACTGACGAATCGTGGCCCAGTAACTCGTCGAGCAGCGCGGCGGTGTCCGAATCAGTCAGGGGTGCCAGCGAAATCGTCTGCGCGCCGGGTACGTGGGCGAGTGTTCCCCGGTACTCGGGGCGGTAGGTGATCAGCACCGTGGAATGTGTCTGCGGAATCACGCTCAGAAAATCGGCGAACATCGACTCGCTGACCTCGTCGATCCAGTGCACATCCTCGATCACGTAGACGACCGGATCGGTGCGGGCCAGCGAGACCGAGTCGATCAGCGCGGTCAACCGCCGCCGCCGCGCGTCCGGATCGATGTTGGGCAGCGACATGTCGGGGTCACGAATTCCCAGCAGGTCGTCGAGCAGCACCACATCCTCGGGATCGGCGTCGGGAACCTGCACACGCACCCGTGCCCGCGCCATCTCATCATCGACATCTGCTATCCCAGCGACATCGCGCAGCAGCCGCGCCGCCACATGGAACGGGATCTCACGGGTATGCGACTCGCAGAAGGCCGAAAAACCTCGACGCCGCGACTTTTCGCGAGCGCCACCGTCTCACGGACGAGTCGGCTCTTGCCGATGCCCGCCGGTCCCGCCACGCCGATGACACACCCGTGTCCGCTGACCGATCGATCCAACATGCCGGTGATGGTGTGCAGTTCAACATCGCGGCCCACCAGAGTCGGCTGCGACCGACCCGTCGATTCGCGCTCCGCACCGACACCCAGCAGGCGATGCGCCGTCACCGGCTCGTCGCTCTCCTTGATACTCACCAGCTCCGGTTCGCCCAACACGGCGGCACATTCAGCCAGTCGCGCGGTGGACACACTGAGCATCACCCCACCCGGCGGAGCGACAGACTCCATCCGCTGAGCCATACCGACCTGCTCACCGATAGTGGTATATCCGAAAGAGCCTGAACCGATCTCACCGGCGATCACCTGACCGGAGTTCAGTCCCACACGCAGCCGCAGTTCCACACTGTCGCACTCTCGGACATCGACGGCGAGCCGCTTCGCCTCCTCTTGGACGCCTATCGCGGCCATGCAGGCTCGAACAGCGTGATCCTCCAACGCCACCGGCGCCCCGAACACCGCCATGACCCCGTCGCCGGTGAACTTGTCCACCGTGCCGCCATAACGTTGCACCACCGCCGCGCAGCGATCGGCGAGGTCGGCCATGATCTCCCGCAGCCGCTCCGCACCCACCGCCGCCGCGATGTCCATCGAATGGACAACGTCGGCGAACAGCACCGTCACCTGCTTGTACTCCGCCGATCGGCTGAGATGTGTGAGTGGTGCACCGCACTCGTTACAGAACTTGGAGTTCGGTCGCACTTCTGTGCCGCACGACCCACAGAACAACCCCGTCGCGGTCAGTCCACCGCCACCATCCCCGCTGGGGTCCACGACAGTATCGTTTCACTGCTGGTCAACGATGTCCGTCATATCGCCGTGCCATCTCCGACACGAAGTTCTGAGACCCGCGTACGTCGTCTATTGAGAGAACAGCGGCGACGGGGTTTCGGGCGGAACTCGATTCGAGGTCTACTCACCCCCGGATCGGGGAAGACCTCGAATCCGGATCGCTGTCGCGGCCTGCGCCAAGCTGCGCGAGCGTCATGCCAGTTTGCGGCCCCAAGCCTGAATGTACGGCCCGTGAAACACGGTCGTGTCCGGGTTGTCGTGATGCTTTGCAAGGGCCTCTTTTAATTCGACTAGCTCCTCTTCTGAGACGAGGTCCAGCGCGAGGATCCGTTCTCTCATATTGTCGATGAAGTCCACCAGAATGGCCCGGCGCGGATGACCCGGCGGGTAGACGTGGACAATCGGATTGACGTGCAGGTCCACCAGGCCAGCCTCTCGAAGTAATCGAGGCAGCTTGCGACCGAGATAGAAGTCATTGCCGTTCTTCGCGGCGACAGCCATAAAGAGCTTCACCACCGTGGTCCATGCCTGCGACGGTGGATCGCACATCAGTGCCGCCCAGTCCATCTCATGAAAAGCAACCACACCTCCCGGTCGCGCCAGCGCCACCGCCTCAGCAATCACTTGCTCGGGCTGCGGAATGAGCACGAGGACAAGCCGGGAGGTGACCAGATCGAACACCCCCCTAGGCAGACCGGTAGAGCGAGCGTCGGCGGCGATGATTTCGATGTTCTGCAGTGCCTGTTCCGCGACGAACGTCCGCGCGAGCGCGACCGCGTCGCCGTTGATCTCGACCCCAACCACTTTTCCCGTTACGCCTACACGTGTGGCGAGCAGATCAAGACAGCCGCGCGGACCACAACCGATCTCTACCACGCGGGCGCCTTCTGCTATTGCGATCTCATCGAACAAGCGCGCGGACTCATGACCAAGTTCGTAGGATTGGCGCTGCAACCGTTTCTGCTCTGCCAACCTGTAGCCGAGGACGTATTGATCGCCTCCAGCCATGCCAGCCTCCCAGCGACGACACCAGCTGCACCGGACTGTGGGATCGGACCGGCAGCGCCGCCGATGGTACCCGCCACTGTGTCCTGCTATGGCTAATTATGTCGCAAGCTCGGGTGGGCGACGCGCCTGCATCGCCTCCAAGTGCGATCCTTCCGCAGAAGCGAAGTCTCCTGACATGCCGGTTCACTATCCGCTGGGCGTCATCGCCGACGCGGCGACAGACGTATGTTCATCCCGCGCACGTCTCCGGTTTGCCAGCAGCACGCGGATCGTGGTGATGTGCAGGATGATTGAGAAGGGCACCAGGTAGGCCGGAAAGAGGACCATCGGCCATCGGGTGAACACCGACGTTGGTGGGTCGGTATGCACCACGGCGAGGGTTTGGGTCGCCAGGAATGCGGTTCCCACGGCGCCGACAAAATCGAGAAGGCCCAGCACCGACCACGCAATCGGAATGCTGGTCGACGTCGACCAGATCAGGGCGATCACGGCGACGCAGGCAGTCAGACCGACCGCGATGTCGCCGAACGCGGCTGGGTAGGCGAAGAAGTCGGGAAGCTGACCGTCGACCTCCAACACCAGGAACACGCATCCCAACCAACGAGCGGTCTGTGAGATCAGCAGCTCGGCGAGCGTTCGCCGGTCGGCCAACAGCTCATCCAGCGACGACCAGCGTGCCACCGCGATCGGTCCAATAACGACCAGCGCGAAGAACAAGTACACCAGCCACGGCGCCCGGTCCGGAGCATCGTGAAAAGCCTCCACCTGGGTGCATCCCGCTGACAAGCCGAACCAGACCGCGAACACGACCATCAGGGCACCCGCCAGCCTGAGCGACTCACCGGTCGAACGGCCATGGCGAATCGCAGCGCGATACATGATCACCGGCACCCACACGGTAAAGACGACAGCTACCGAGACCACCAAGATCGTGATGCTCACCGGAACGTCGGGAATCCGATGATCCACCGCTTCCTCCCCAACCATTCTCTTCGAACGTAAGCTGCTGTGATCCGGCGGCACAACCCCTTGCCTGCCAGCGGTCGGTCATCTGCTCCGGCAGACCTTCCGGCCCCCGGGCGGTGTATGGCGGAGCCTTTCAGCATCATTACCCGCCCGAGCACACCTTCGCGCTGCCTTCAGGTAGGAGCCATCTGTGGATTCGGTCTTCGACGGCTACGGCGCGGCTTCCCGGCCGGGACAAACGACTCCCGCAGCGCGACCAACGACTCCGCACCTGGGGACTTCGGTCCCTACTACCCCGGGGGTACGGGCTGTCGGATGGAGACGGTAAAGGTTCGTAATCGGAAGGTGCGCATCAACACCGTCGGTGAGTTCTGCCCTTGGACCGCAACGATCGTAAAGGAGCGAGACATGATCGAATACGACCTCGATACCGAGCATTCCATCCTGCTCGTGCAACCAAAATCTGCGATCGAGCAGGACGACTTCGTGAAGATCGCGAAGGCCGTCGACCCGCACATCGAGGCCACCGGCGGCTTGGCTGGCCTCATCATCGAAGCCCCGGCGTTCCCCGGATGGACAGAGTCTTGGGGCAATGGTCAACCAGTTTCGCTTCGTTCGAGATCATCACAAGCGCATCAAGAGAATCGGCGTCGTCACCGACTCCCACCTCGGGGATGTCGCAGAGCACTTGACGTCACACTTTGTGTCAGCGGAGATCAGGCACTTCCCCGCTGGGCAGATCGAGGCAGCAAGACAATGGGCTGCCCCGCGTTTTCCGGACTGTTGATTTTGCGTTCATTTATGCGGCGAGCTGCGAATTCAGGTATTCGGTGCGGACTTCGTGTGGTGTCCGGTAGCCGAGTGCGGAGTGAATTCGTCGTTGATTGTAGAACAGTTCGATGTAGCGGGCAATGTCCTCCTTGGCTTTCGTTCGGGTCGGATACACCATGTGGTGCACTCGCTCGTTCTTCAGGCTGGCGAAAAACGATTCGGCGAGCGCATTGTCCCAGCATTGACCGGTGCGGCCGACGGAATGGCGCAGCCCCAGATCGCTCAGCGTGGCACGGTAGGTATGGGACACGTATTGTGTACCGCGGTCGGAATGCAGAATACAATCCGGTTCGAGTCGGTGATTCCGCACCGCCATCTCCAGCGCATCGGTGACCAATTCGGTGCGCAGATGATCGGCAATGGACCAGCCGATCACCTCGCGGTTGAAACAATCGATAAGCGTCGCCAAATAGAGCCAGCCCTGCCACGTCCGGATATAGGTGATGTCGCCGACGACCTTGATGCCGGGCCGGTCGGCGGTGAAGTCCCGCCGGACCAGGTCGACGGTGTCGGGTGCGTCCGGGTCGGGCACGGTGGTGGTGCGGAACGGCCTGGGCTGCACCGGAACCAAGCCCAGCTCGCGCATCAGCCGACGGACCAGCTCGGGGCCGACCCGCTCGTCGGCGCGGAGGAGTTCGGCGTGGATGCGGCGGTAGCCGTAGGTGCCGCCGAACGCCTCGAACAACGCCCGGATCTTGTCCGCGAGCAGCTCGCGGCGCCGAGCGGCGGCGCTGGGCCGGCGGTCGAGCCACTCGTAGTAGCCGGATTTCGACACGCCGATCCACGCGCACATCCGCACCATGGTGGGAGCATCACCCGAATTCTCCGAAGAATGTGTTGCGCGCTCCGCGGCGATGAACGCGTATTTGTCGCTCACCGCTGCTCCCTCGCGAAGTACGCACTGGCTTTTTTCAGGAATGCATTCTCCATTTCGAGTTCGCGGTTGCGGCGTTCGAGTTCGCGCAGCCGGGCGCGTTCGGATAATTCCAGCGGCGGCTCGTCGGCCGCGTGCATGGCCCGGTATTTCTTCACCCAACCGCCGACCGTGGTCTCATTGAGCCCGTATTCACGGGACACGTCTGCGATCGACCGAGTAGTTTCGACCACCAGTCTCGCTACCTCGTCACGAAACTCGGGCTTGTATTTCTCGTATTTTCCTGCCAACTCCTCGATTCCTTTCCGAAGCGGACCCTATTCGGTCCGCAGTCCGGAAGGTTGGAGGCACGCCACAATGGATCATTAACGGCTCGTGATGCGTTGACGTGGCGCTCTCCGCCCAATGAAAGGGCCAGGCGAGCTACTACGACCTGGTGACCAAGACGCGGGGTCGCGCCCAAAGCCGCGTGGAGCAACCTGAATCCAACCCCCGGCTTCGAGCCGATCGCTGGTGCGGTCGCGGTGATGGCGCGGCCATTGGCGTATTGTCCCCAAGCCATGGCTGATGCGATCCATTTCGTCGACGCGAACGGGCTGAAATTCGCCCATCTCGAGGAGGGTTCTGGGCCTCTCGTGCTCATGCTTCACGGGTTCCCGGACACGGCGCATACGTGGGACGATCTTCGTCCGCAAATCGCCGCCAAGGGATACCGCGCGGTCAGTCCGTTTATGCGCGGGTACCACCCCAGCGCGATCCCGGATCGCGACCCTGATCAAGAGACCTTGGCGCGCGATCCGGTTGCGTTGATTGATGCACTCGGCGCTCGTGACGCCGTCGTCATCGGGCACGATTGGGGAGCCTCGGCCGCATACGGCGCGGCGGCGCTCGCCCCGGATCGAGTGAAAAAGCTGATTGCTATCGGCATTCCCCACCCAGCAGCGGTCAAACCGTCGCTGAAGAAGCTCTGGGGCGTCCGCCACTTCGCGGCATACAAGCTGCCTGGGGCGGCGGACCGCTTCGCGCGCAATGACTTCGCGGCGCTCCCCGCTATCTATCGGCGATGGTCCCCCGCATGGAACCCCGATCCAAAGGAGTTCGACGCCGTCCGCGCGAGCTTCTCAAACCCGGCGAGCTTAAATGCGGCGTTCGGCTATTACCGAAAGCTTTCGCCTATCCCGTCCGCGTCACTGAAGGCGCGGATCACGGTACCGGTGGTCGTCTTTGCGGGGCTCGATGATCCAATCGTCGAGCCCTCGGACGATCGGGGCGCGGCCCGGATGTTCGAAAGCGGATACATCGTCGAGGAGGTCCCTGGCGGACATCTCATGCATAGAGAGCATCCCGAGACGTTCGCCGAGCGACTCTTGGCTCATCTGTGATTGGAGTTGTCCTTAGCGTATGCCCAGCTCGAATCGCACAACAAGTTAGCTGCCGAGTATGCGGCGTTTCTCGGCCTCGAACTCCTCCTCGGCGAGCGCAGCGCGGAGCCGCTCGCTTTCTTCCCGACTCAGATCTGCCACGGCCACTCCTCCTCCAACCGCTTTGACCGATAACCGATAACCCGGCGGTACGTCTCGGAATCGCCCTCGGTAGCGCCAGTCGAGATCGACATCAAAACTCGTCGTCCTCGTCGATGAACTCCATGGGGTCGAAGGCGTCGTCGTCAGCGTCATCGAAGGAGTCCGTGCCGACGTCAAGCGCCTCCGGATGCTGCTCCGCCTCATCCAGCTTCTCGATGATCGCCGCCCACATCGACTCCGGGACAACAGAACGCACCGCCTCACGGATTTGGCCTAACTGGACCTTCATCACCAACAAATCGTGGCCATAGTCCCTGGAGTCGATCAGCGACTGCAGCCGACCCGCCGCGACGATGCCAGTGTTCACATCAACCTTGGTGTCCGAGTCGACAAGGGTCTCATAACTTTTCACCATGACGGTCTCGAAGAACGCAATGGGTGTGATCGCGGTGACCACGCCCTCGACGAAGTCGACGCCATTCGCCTTTGCCCGGCGTTCGAGGATCTCCCTATAGGTTGCTTTGGCCACGTTCTGAACCGGAAAGTGCCGCGCGCAGTGGGTTCTGACCGAGTCGATCGTGACCCGATCACACTTGGCCAGTTCGGCATTGTCCGCCGCGAGTGCGCGCACGACCATGGCATAGCTGGCTCCGGCGGCCAGCATGTCGTTGACCTTCTTGCGCAACACATCGTTTCGGCACACCCGGCATCGCGGCTCCAGGTGAAACCCATTGCGTGTGACCAACTCCGTCGACTCCATGATCTCGTCGACCGGAGTGGCGAGCGCCTGGGACAGCGTCATGATTCTTCTCCTCGATCCGACGAAGACGCACCGCGCTCTTCGCTTCAATCCCACTCTCCCAGGGCGACTCAACGAAGTCGACTATCAGGGCTACACGTACAGCCGACAACGCCCGACAAGGATCTCGGCGAGGCGTTCCGGCTCGCTGAAGCCACTTCCTCTGGACGATTGAACCTGCTTGTGAGTACGTTCGTGCGGCGGTGACAACACTCGTGGGCTGTCGAATTTGGCCTGGCGGCAAGCAAACGCAGGGGTGTGAAGATCGATCTTGGTCGAGGCATGGACGGTGCCGCGTGTGAGTGCGCTGACTGCCCCAGCAAGGTGGCTGCGCGGAGGCATGAGGCCTGGACTGATGCCGGAACGGTGCTGCTGGTCACCTTAGGCGGGCGTTGTTTCGCGATCTGACGGTTCGCGAAACTGTGAGTTCGCTTATGGCACTTAGCCAATAACGGCCAGTGCGGTACCACCGGGGAATTCGCTGTCGCCCGCCATGAAGTACTATTCAGCGTAGTAGGTAATGGCTAAAGTCTGAACCATGACCTTCGCCAGAAGAGCACTCCAGGGTGCCGTGCTCGTGGCCATGATGAGCGCCATGGCCGTGTTGACCGCCGGGCCAGCCTGGGCACGTCAAAGTCACCGCAGATCACACGTGGCGCGGCGGAGTGGCCATCCTCACCTTTGAAGTGCCCAACGAGTCCGAGACGGGTTCACCCACAACACAGTTGAGCATCGCGCTGCCGAATGTCACCTCGGCGCACACCGAGGTGATGCCGGGCTGGACGAGTCGGCTTGACCACGAACTGACCGCAGGCATCTTCCATTCGGCCACATGGACCGCCACGCCACCCAACCCAGGCATCCCTGCTGACCAGTTCGCGCTGTTCCGCATCGAGGTATCTCTGCCCAATAGTGATAGCGCCAGTTTCCCGGCCACGCAGACCTACGCGGACGGCACGGTAGTGAAATGGGATCAGCCGCCGCTACCCGGCGGGGCCGAACCTGACCATCCAGCGCCGATGCTGACTCTCACCAAGTTCACCGCAGAATCCGATAACCGTAACGGGACACCAGAACCCGACCATCTCGCACGGTGGCTGGCTGCTGCCGCCTTGGCCGTTGGCGCGCTCGGCGTTGTCCTCGTATTGGTACTGCGGCGACGAACATGAGAATTGCGGTGCCCCCTCTAGTGGCCGCCTTTCTAGTGGCCATCGCCCTTGCTGCAGCGGCACCGGCAGCGGCGCACTCCGTTCGCATCGCCACCGACCCCGCCGTGGATGCGTCTCTGACGACCGGCCCCTCACACGTCAGCGCAACGTTCAACGAACATCTGCAGACAACATTCGCCGCCATGACCGTGGTCGGCCCCGACGCCAACCTGTGGTCAACCGGTGAGCCGCGAGTGGACGGCGCGGTGATCAGCATCGACGTGATGCCGCTCGGCCCAGTCGGCACCTACACCGTCAACTACCGGGTTACCTCCGCCGACGGTCACGTCGTGTCAGGCTCGTGGCCGTTCCACTTAACCAGAGCAGGCACCGGCCGACCAGGCCCACCGGCCAAAGCGGCGTCCGGCAAACCTGACGGAATCCCACAGTGGCCCGTCGTGGCCGCTGCTGTGACGCTCGCAGTGGTCGGCGGCTGGTGGGCGTTGTACCGACGGTCGAGAAGGCGCTAACCGAAAGGAATTTCACGCGGCTAGGTTGGCACCGGGCGCGCTCTCGCTGAAGGCAACATCAATTCACCAATGCCGGAGGCTATCCGCAGGGGCGGCACATTCGTCGGAGACGGCGCGCTGGGAACCAGGTGGTCAGGATTGGTAGTGCGGTGAACGTAGCATTCGCGCCTTTCGTCCAGCGCCGCCAGACTGAACACGGTTCGCGCACCGCCGAAGAAGGCTTCGGTCGGGACAGCGAGGATATGCCAGCGCGGCTTCCAAACCGCCATACCGCTGAACCGGTGCAGCGCATCGCGTAACAGCGCGGGGCGGTGATTCCACCGCACCAGAGACAGCTCATGAATGTGGGGTCATTGGCCAGCACAGAGCATTGGCGTCGGCCCGGACTGTGCCCGTCGTTAGGTTTAAGGACGGCAAAACGGTCGTGACGCATATCGCCGAGCTGCCCGCTGATGCTCCTGGTCGCCTGCATTAGCGTGCGGCCACTAATTGTGCCGATCCCGGTACGCTGAGCGGACCGAAGCCTTGCCCGCCAGCACGGCTCCGGTGACCATTGCGAGAAATTGTGTGCCAGAAGGAGGTTGCCATGGGTAGTCCAGGCGTCGGGCAATTCGTAACGGACTGCGGTGGTGGCGTATGGGTCAATAGCAATACGTCGTGCCCGTTCGCCCAGAATGTCCACGAACAGTGGATGTCCCAGGCCGGAGGGTCTTCGGCGTTGATCGAGGCCTCCAGCCCCACAACGGGGCGGACCTACACGATGGCCTGTGTGAGGTCAGGCGATTCAGTCACTTGCCTTGGCGGAAACGAGGCGGCGGTTTGGTTCCAGGTTTGAGTAGGCCCTACGACGTCGGCAGTAATCCCCTTTAGGAATTGACTAGGCACATCATCGCCCTCGATGTGCACCAGCCCGTCGTCATCTAGCGCCGCGATGACGGGGATGACCACCGACGGCTCCCGCATGGAGTGGTTGAAATGGATCCAATGAATCAGATGGCCCGGCGCGTACGAGGCGCACTGCTTGTCTATGCCAGAAAGATCCCAGACAAACCCGGACATGGAGACTCCAGACTTTCGAGCCTCCGCATGGGAGGCGCTCCTGCCTGCACCGGTCGGTGCTGGCCGCTTCGTCATCCGAGCCACCCGCGAGCGTGGGGTTGGCGTGCCGCCCAGTCGGAGCTTGTCGACGGCATCTCATGAAGCGTCGTCAGTTTATGCGACACCACCGACGGCGGGTACAGCCCCCTGGCACAGCGGAGGGGAGAGCGTGCAACGCTGGTGACCATGCCGACGTTCGATGAGTTAGAGAGCGGTCTACCCTACTCTTTCGCCGGACTTCCGCAGATGATGGGCACACTAATCCTCTGATATGGGTGGTGACCTGCGGGAATGCGGAAATGCCGATTTCGGGTCGTGTTACTACACGACCCGGCCAGCTCGTTTAGCTGTTGGCGGTGGTGGTGAAGTCGAGGTACTTGGGTGGTTCGGGCACGTCGAGCGCGGACAGGATGGACCTCTGCCCGGTGGTGATCACGGAGCGTTGGGTGACCTGGCCGTCGGGTGTGGCGAGGGTGACCAGGTGCATGCGGTCGAGTTCGTGGCGCAGGTTGCGCCAGGTGTCGCCGGTGGCGGTTTCGGCGACGCGGATCAGCAGCAGCGCGAGCCAGCACAGCTGCACGTGGGCGCGGATACGATCTTCGCGGTAGTGGTGGACGGGGCGAAGACCTAAGGCGCTCTTGCAGTCTCGCCATCCGCGTTCGACGGCGATGAGCTGCTTGTAGGCGGCGGCCAGATCCTCGGGTGTCAGTGTCAGGTCGGAGGTGCGCAGCAGCCACTTGCCGTCCAGGTGGGTCTGGCGTGCGACGGTGCCGCGGTCGATGCGCAGCAGCCCGGCCTTGGTGCGGCGCAGATAGCGGCGCAGCCCTGGCTTGTCGCGCAGCGAGCCGACCAACTCGTCTCGGTTGCTCGCGGTCCCGGCGTCGGAGCCCTCGATCAAGCTCTGCAGGTGGGCGACGAGGCGCTCGCGCACCGCGGCGTCGCGGGCGGCGGCCTGGGGGTTGTGACAGATCACGAACCGTTCGGCGCGGGCCCCGTCGTCGGCGCCGCCGCCGGGTGAGACGAAGACTTCCTTGACCCGCAGGTTGCCCTCGACGTCGCGGAACCGGCCGGGGCGGGCCAGCGCCGCGGCGGCCTCGGTGTTGGTGTGGCGCAGCTTCTCGGCGTGGATGTAGTGCCCGCCGCCGCGTTGCAGCCAGGCGCGGTTGGCCGCGGAGGCGAAGCCGGCATCGACCGCCCACACCATCCGGCGCAGGTTCCACGCCCCGAGGTCGTCCTTGACCGTGCGGATGATCCGCTGGTCCTGTGTGTTGCCGGGAAAGGTCCAGCAGCGCACCGGGATTCCGTCGCGGGTGACCGCCATCGCGATCACCACCTGCGGCAGGTCGTCGCGGTGGTCCTTGGACTTGCCGAACCGTCGCGTCCCGGATTCGACCGGCGTGCTCACACCGTCCTCGCCGGGCGGGTCGTCGTCGAGGTCGGCGAGGTCGTCGGCGACCTCGACCTCCCAGTAGGTGGAGGTGGTGTCGACGAACACGATCTCCACGTCCAAGCTGAGCAGATGCGCGACCGAGGCGACGATCTCCGCGGCGATCTCGCCCAGCCCGGCGAGCAGGAAGCCCATCGCCTGATACGCCGCGTCGTCGCTGAATCCGGGGCAGTTCTCGATCGCGACCCGCTCGGCCACCCAGCGGGTGCCGGCCAGCTTGCTGTCGGGCTCCAGCGCCCGCTGCGCCACCAACGCGAAAATCACCCGCTCCGTGGCGGTTCCGTCGAGGCGTCTGCCCGCGGCGACGCGGCGCAATGCGGCATCGATGCCCAGGCGTTGCCACAGCTGGTCCAGCGCCCAGGCCCCGC
The DNA here is from genome assembly GCA_963801365.1 of uncultured Actinomycetota bacterium. Classification (GTDB taxonomy): domain Bacteria; phylum Actinomycetota; class Actinomycetes; order Mycobacteriales; family Mycobacteriaceae; genus Mycobacterium. The sequence continues at coordinate 335,961 of CAWDEZ010000007.1, forward strand.
CCAGATGCCGGGAGTCGAGCACCTCGACCTCGGCGCCCTCGGCCGCGATCAGCGCCTGCTCGGGCTCGATGAACCGCGAGATCGAGGCGACCAGCCGCGCCAGCGCGTCGCGGTCGACGCAGTCGGCGCGGCCGAAGTTGTGGATCACCTTCGCCGAGGGGACCCCGGTGTCCGGATGCCGCTGGCTGTGCGCGAGCTGCAGATAGCTCACCGTCGACCCGTCCCAGTTGCGCCGCTTCGTCTCCCGCAGCTACACCCCTACATCATTGCACTAGCATGCTGGCAACACGGCAGACACGCCCAAAGTCGTGTGCCTACACAATTTCACGGTTCCAGCATCCTGCAACACACCTACCAGCACAAACACGCGCGCGCATACCCGAAAATGCCTACCAACTGCGGAAGTCCGGCCCGAAGGAGCAGCCGCCCGATCAGCGGACACCCCCGCAGAATCTCACATAGACACGCGACTACCTCGCACATCGGCGGATCCGGCCCGGTCACCGGATACACGTGGTTTTTGAGATGAACTTCCGCGAGCCGCAGATGTCGTCTGTTTTAAGACCTTGATTTCAAGGTCTTAAACGTTTCCGTGATTGCCGCCCTTGGCCCAAGCGATGACTTCATCGACTACCGCTCGGATTGATGGAAGCTGGACTCCAGCGAGGTCGAGTGCGTGAACGACGCTGCGTACGCCGTCTGAGGTGGTGAGGGGTAGCTGGTAGTGCTCCTCGACATATGCCTTCCAGTCGACTGAATCCGATGGACCTTTACCCAACGCTTGGCGGCATTCCTCCCGCATCTCAACCCATCCCGGAAATGTGGATGCTGTACTCGAAAAGCATTGTCGTATGCCGTCCGCCGGTAGCTCGAACAGCAGGTCATCCTCGCCAACTCCGAACCAGTCCGGCGGCGGTAGATGCCTGTCTTCAAACATCCTTTTCAGCTTCAAGACCTTCTTCTCCTCGCTCGTTCGCTTCGTGTTGGAGCGGTCAGCGATGGTCGAGGTGACAGTGTTGTCGGTCAGAATCCCCATCGGAAGGCCGAGTCGAATTGTGAACTCGCTATCGATTAACCCTTCGAGATTCTTCGTGCCGTGGATGGGGATCATCATTACTCCGGCAGCCTCCAGCGCAGCCCCGCTGTACTCGTCGAGTACCGCCACGTCGAGCGGTCCCTCGACAAACAGGATCGCTCGGTGAAGGGACAGCACCGTGGCCGGATGCATGCCGACTTCGGTTGCGAGCCACTGCAGCAACGGGGTTGCGGAGTTCAGCAAGGTGCGGGCGTGAGTCGTTAGGTTGTCACTATCGCGTGTGACCTCAACCAGGGTGACATCGTCGCCCGAAGCTCGCAAGAACGCCTCATGGTGCGACGCCACGACGATATTGAATCCGGACTCAACCATCCGTTGGCACCAGCGCAGGATGCTGGCCACCGCTGAGGGGTGAAGGTGCGCTTCAGGCTCATCGATAAAGAGAACATCCCCACTGAATGACCGCTTGTCAGGTCGTATTAGGTCCGATATGTCCGCAAGGGGATTTGCTATGGCATGCATGGCGATTTGCGTGGACGCGGCGATCCAACGCGCTGCACCGCGACCGACATCATGGACGGAGCGTGCGTACTGCTCGGTGCCTCGCTCCTCATAGGCCACCTTCACCGACGGTACCTCTCCCAACTTCGTCGGAACCTCCAATTGTGCCCGGATGGAGCCGTCAAGGAAATCGGGCAGAAGTAGGGTCGCCAACTCTTCGACCAGGTGGATCGTTGCGTGGACTATCGGTTTAACGCGCCACAAACTTCCGTCATCAGAGTCGACTTTTTCGAGCCAGCGGTTATCTACAGTCGATTCTCCGAACAGTTTGTTGATCCCGGCGGTGACCGTATCGCTGAGGTCGGCGAATTCCCAGTCCAGGAACAACGGACGTGGCCGGGGTCCGTCGAAACAGCATTGCTCGTTGAAATCGTCGCTCAGTTCAACATCGACTTTGACGTACTCGTATTTTAAGTTCTCGTTGATTGCCAGCTCGAAGTACGGTTGTGGGTCCGCAAAACACAACCCCGATTTGACGGAATCGAACCCAAATGAAACTTGACCGAACGGCAGCACGTCGACTTGAATAGATTCTACCTCGCTATTCAACCTAATAAATTCACCCTCGATATTCAGATAAAAGTATTTCTCGCGGGTACGTGGTTCGAGTACGGCGTCATCGAAGAGAAGACCCGATTCCAAATCCGCGTAGATTGCTCCAACCGGAAGCGATGTGTCATCGCCTCGTACCGCGCGAGCGAGATCCTCCGCCCCAGGGTAGCCCCGCATAGTTTCGGGAGCGAGAATCCCGTAGATGGCTTCAAGCACGTTGGTCTTGCCAACGTTGTTCTTCCCGAAAAGGACAGTAAGCGGCCCGATTTCGATTTCCAGGTAATTCACTGAGCGATACCGCATGATGAGCGCCTTGCGTAGTCGCATGAGCCGTGACGTTACCTGCCCCCATCTCAGACCCTCACAGTCTCCGGGCGACCGGTGACCGCACGAAGTTCACTGTGGCATCGCCACCGGCCTCGTTGACGCCGATGACCGGTTATGCGTACGGAGGCGGACCTCCAGACAAAGTCCGTGCGAGACGCTCTGGGGTACTAACGAGTCCGTCGCAGCCTCTTCGAGGATGTCACCGATAACCCTCGGCGTAAGGGTCCCAGATGACCTTGCCAAAGTACTTGGCTGGATGTAGCCCGACGACCGCCTTTTCGCGCAAGAGTCGGGGTGTCGCGTTGTTGCTCGTCGCGAGCCAGGTCCGAACAGCTTCTACCGCATCAGCGTCCGGTTCCACTGGCAGCGCCCTCCCCATCAGGTCGACGTGCCGCCCCACGAAGTGCGGCCTCTTGTTGGGGTGGTAGCCGAACTCCGACTCGCCGAAGTCCGACACGCCGTGACGCCGGTAAGGCCACGGGATCCCGGGGTCATCGGCGTAGAAGCTGTAGACATCGAGGTCCTTCACGCCGTTCGTCTTCTCGGCGTCGTTCTTACAGTCCAGGTAGTGCAGCGCACCCCCTGGCATAGGGCGACCAACAAGCGCCGACGACCGTAGACCGCGAGATGCGGGTTGCGCTGGAAGAACGACTTCAGGTGTTCGGGGGCATTCAGGTTGAGCACCACGGGGTGGCGATCCGGCGTTGACGATGGGCAGCTCGTCAGCTGGTCGTAGCTGGTTTGGTGCTTGCGGTGTCGGGGCGGCACGGTGATCACGTCGTTGTAGGCGACGGCCCCCCCGGTAGGTGTCTCTAGCAGGAGTCTTGCGGGAGGGCCGTCTGTTGCGCTTGGAGGCGCAGTGGTCACGGTAGAGGTGGATGTCGATCGAGTCGAGCGCAGGTTGGCGGCGGGTGAGCTGCGGTGCCCGGGATTGGGCTGCCCCGCGTTTTCCGGACTGTTGATTTTGCGTTCATTTATGCGGCGAGCTGCGAATTCAGGTATTCGGTGCGGACTTCGTGTGGTGTCCGGTAGCCGAGTGCGGAGTGAATTCGTCGTTGATTGTAGAACAGTTCGATGTAGCGGGCAATGTCCTCCTTGGCTTTCGTTCGGGTCGGATACACCATGTGGTGCACTCGCTCGTTCTTCAGGCTGGCGAAAAACGATTCGGCGAGCGCATTGTCCCAGCATTGACCGGTGCGGCCGACGGAATGGCGCAGCCCCAGATCGCTCAGCGTGGCACGGTAGGTATGGGACACGTATTGTGTACCGCGGTCGGAATGCAGAATACAATCCGGTTCGAGTCGGTGATTCCGCACCGCCATCTCCAGCGCATCGGTGACCAATTCGGTGCGCAGATGATCGGCAATGGACCAGCCGATCACCTCGCGGTTGAAACAATCGATAAGCGTCGCCAAATAGAGCCAGCCCTGCCACGTCCGGATATAGGTGATGTCGCCGACGACCTTGATGCCGGGCCGGTCGGCGGTGAAGTCCCGCCGGACCAGGTCGACGGTGTCGGGTGCGTCCGGGTCGGGCACGGTGGTGGTGCGGAACGGCCTGGGCTGCACCGGAACCAAGCCCAGCTCGCGCATCAGCCGACGGACCAGCTCGGGGCCGACCCGCTCGTCGGCGCGGAGGAGTTCGGCGTGGATGCGGCGGTAGCCGTAGGTGCCGCCGAACGCCTCGAACAACGCCCGGATCTTGTCCGCGAGCAGCTCGCGGCGCCGAGCGGCGGCGCTGGGCCGGCGGTCGAGCCACTCGTAGTAGCCGGATTTCGACACGCCGATCCACGCGCACATCCGCACCATGGTGGGAGCATCACCCGAATTCTCCGAAGAATGTGTTGCGCGCTCCGCGGCGATGAACGCGTATTTGTCGCTCACCGCTGCTCCCTCGCGAAGTACGCACTGGCTTTTTTCAGGAATGCATTCTCCATTTCGAGTTCGCGGTTGCGGCGTTCGAGTTCGCGCAGCCGGGCGCGTTCGGATAATTCCAGCGGCGGCTCGTCGGCCGCGTGCATGGCCCGGTATTTCTTCACCCAACCGCCGACCGTGGTCTCATTGAGCCCGTATTCACGGGACACGTCTGCGATCGACCGAGTAGTTTCGACCACCAGTCTCGCTACCTCGTCACGAAACTCGGGCTTGTATTTCTCGTATTTTCCTGCCAACTCCTCGATTCCTTTCCGAAGCGGACCCTATTCGGTCCGCAGTCCGGAAGGTTGGAGGCACGCCAGGGCCGTCTGTTGCGCTTGGAGGCGCAGTGGTCACGGTAGAGGTGGATGTCGATCGAGTCGAGCGCAGGTTGGCGGCGGGTGAGCTGCGGTGCCCGGGATGCAGTGGGGTGTTGGCGGGCTGGGGGCGGGCCAGGCCGCGAGAGCTTCGAGGTGCCGACGGGCCGGTGCGGTTGTGTCCTCGCCGGTCGCGGTGCACTGGCTGTGGGGTCACGCACGTGTTGTTGCCTTTGACGGCGCTGCTGCGCCGCGCCGATGTGGGTGCGGTAATCGTGGCGGCGTTGGTGGCCAAGGCTGTGCGCCGGGCGGGGTTTCGCCGGATCGCAGCCGAGCTGGCGCGCCCGCCGGAGACGGTGCGGGGGTGGCTGCGTCGCTTTGTTGAGCGGGCCGAGGCGGTGCGGTCGGTGTTCACGGTGTGGCTGCGTGCGGTGGATGCCGATCCGGTGATGCCCGAGGCTGCTGGCAGCGGGTTCGCCGACGCGATGACGGCGATCGCCGCGCTCGGGGCGGCCATCGGGCGCCGGTTCGTGCTGTCCAAGGTGTCGCTGGCCGAGACCGCGGTGGCGGTGTCGGGTGGCCGGTTGTTGGCGCCGGGCTGGCCCGCCCCGGCAGCGCAACACGAGCCGACCCTGCCGCTGATGCCGATCACGCCGTAAACCTGTGCGCTGTCATGTGTTTGACAGACAGCAAAGGAGGACCGCCGGTGGTCGGCGATGATGAGGTGAAGGTGCGGGGCGAGCGGGCCCGGGCGATCGGGCTTTTCCGGTACCAGTTAATCCGGGAGGCCGCCGATGCGGCGTACTCCATCAAGGAACGCGGCAAGATGGTGCGCGAGCTGGCATCCCGCGAGCACACCGACCCGTTCGGGCGGCGGGTGCGGGTCAGCCGCCAGACCATTGATCGCTGGATCAGGCACTGGCGTGCCGGCGGGTTCGACGCGTTGGTACCCAACCAGCGCCAGTGCACCCCGCGCACCCCGGAGGAGGTGCTGGAGCTGGCGGTGGCGCTGCGGCGGGAGAATCCGCAGCGCACCGCCGCGGCGATCCGCCGGATCCTGCGGACCCAGCTGGGCTGGGCACCCGACGAACGTACCCTGCAACGTAACTTCCACCGGCTCGGCCTTATCTGTGGCGCGGGCGCGGGGTCGGCGCCGGTGTTCGGGCGGTTCGAGGCCGAGCACCCCAATGCCCTGTGGACTGGGGATGCGTTGCACGGCATACGCATCCAAGTCCGCAAGACCTACTTGTTCGCGTTCTTAGACGATCATTCCCGGCTGCTGCCTGGCTATCGGTGGGGTTATGCCAAGGACACGGTGCGGCTGGCCGCCGCGTTGCGGCCGGCGCCGGCCTCCCGTGGTGTCCCCAAGGCGATCTACGTTGACCGCGGCTCGGCGTTCGTCGATGAATGGCTGCTGCGTGCATGCGCGAAACTCGGTGTGCGCCTGGTGCATTCAACACCATACCGGCCGGAAGGCCGAGGAGAGATAGAAAGGTTTTTCAGGACCGTGCGTGATCAGTTTTTGGTCGAGATCACCGGCGAGCCCGACACCATCGGCCGACACCATGTCACCGATTTGGACGAGTTGAATCGGCACTTTGCGGCCTGGACCGAAACGGTCTACCACCGCACGATCCATTCCGAAACCGGGCAAACTCCGCTGGAGCGCTGGTCGGCCCCTGGGCCGGTCGCGCTGCCCGCACCCCAAGCGCTCGCCGAGGCGTTCCTGTGGGAGACGCACCGCCGCGTGACCAAGACCGCCACCGTGTCACTACATGGCAATTCCTATGAAGTCGACCCGGCACTGGTCGGACGCAAGGTCGAGTTGGTGTTCGACCCGTTTGATCTGACCCGCATTGAGGTTCGCCTGGCCGGCGTGCCGATGGGGCTGGCGATCCCGCACCACATCAGCCGCCACTCCCACCCCAAGGCCAAACCCGAAACCCCGAGCACGCCACCGCAACCTTCCGGCATCGACTACGCGCAACTGATCGAGACCGCCCATGCCGCCGAGCTGGCCCACGGCGTCAACTACGCCGCCCTGACCGGGGCCAGCGACCAGATCCCCAGCCAACTTGACCTGCTCACCGGCCAGGAGGTCGCACCCCGATGATGGAATTGATCTCGTACTTCGGCTTTTCTCGGATGCCGTTCGGCCGTGATCTGGCCCCGGGCAAGCTGCACCGCCATGCCGCCCACAACGAAGCCCTCGCCCGCATCGGCTGGTGTGTCGCCGAACGCCGCATCGGCGTGATCACCGGCGAAGTTGGTGCCGGCAAGACCGTGGCCGTGCGCGCCGCGCTGGCCGCCCTTGACCGCAGCCGCCACAGCATCATCTACCTGCCCGACCCCACCGTCGGGGTGCGCGGCATCCACCACCGCATCGTCGCCTCCCTCGGCGGCCAACCCCTGACCCACCACGCCACCCTGGCACCGCAGGCCGCCGACGCGCTGGCCACCGAACACGCCGAGCGCGGGCGTACAGCCACCGTCGTCGTCGAGGAGGCGCACCTTTTAAGTCACGACCAATTGGAGGCCATCCGCTTGCTCACCAACCATGATCTCGATTCGTCGAGCCCGTTCGCCTGCTTGCTCGTCGGCCAACCCACCCTGCGGCGGCGGATGAAACTCGGCGTGCTGGCCGCGCTCGACCAACGCATCGGGCTGCGCTACACGATGGCGCCCATGACCGACAAAGAGACAGCCAGCTACCTGCGCCACCACCTCAAGCTGGCCGGGCGCGACGACGCACTGTTCTCCGACGACGCCGTCGGGTTGATCCACCAAACCAGCCGCGGCTACCCCCGCGCGGTCAACAACCTCGCGCTACAAGCCCTCGTCGCCGCGTTCGGCGCCAACAAGGCCATCGTCGACGAATCCTCCACCCGCACAGCCATCGCCGAAGTCACGGCAGACTGAACACCACCGCGACACCCCGAACACCACCGACCCCGCCGGACATCGCCCGGCGGGGTCAATTCATGCCCCCACATCCTCACCGCCAATGCCGCCATCATGCTCATCCCGAGCGCCGGTCAACTGGTCGGCCTCAGCGATGCTGACTAGTCGCCTGAGGTGCTCGTCTGTGAATGGCGCATAGCTGCGCGGGGACTGTCGACCCGTTGCCACCTACTCAACCTAATGACAGGTACAACCATGTCTCTGAGCACTTTGAAGACCCGTGGTCGGCGGCGGAGGCGGGTGACTACCGTTAGTAGAAGGAACTCTACGACCTCGACGCCCCCTACGAGTCGGTGAAGATCCCCGACTACATGACTGAGATCTTCCCTGAGCAGAGCACGAAGTGGAGTCTCCGGACATCCCTGGATGATTCAGGGTAGGTGGTTGGCGCGAGAGAGTGTTGGATCGAACGCAGATCGAACCACGGTAGGGACGAGAGCGCCCGATGCCGGAGCAGTTGATCCCCGAGGCCCGCGACCATGTCGCCATTGGAGGAAGATCCACAGCGGCTGCAGCACTGCGCAGGGGTCGCCGCCAGGGCGCAAGCACTCGTCACGACAGGTGCCGCCATCAGCGGCAGACACCCTCATCGCAGCGCCATGGCTGCACGACATCGGCTACGCGCACCAGTTGCGAGACAGCGGGTTTCACCCACTCGACGGGGCCGTATACCTGCGCCGGGAAGGCTGGCCCGGACCCGTCTGCGACCTTATCGCCCATCATTCGGGGAGCCGCTTCGTCGCCCGCGTTCGCGGGCTTTGACGATCGACTGAGCGAGTTCAACTTCGTCGAGAACGCTCCGTCCGACGCGCTGACCGTTGCGGACAACACCACCGCACCCAACGGGATGGTCATGACAGTGGACGAACGGCTACGCGACAAACTCAAGCGACACGGACCCGACACACCAAACGCCCGAGCCAATCCCGAGCGCGATGACTACATTCGTGCGGCTGCCCGGCGCGTAGCCGATCGCCTCGCCGCCATGGGCCAGCGCGACCCCGCGCTGGAACGAGTCGGCGAGCAGCCCGGCGACCACCCCCTAGCCGTTGGGTGAGCGCCTGCCCGGCGAAGACGCGAGGTCCTCGCTCGTTGACATCACGGCCTACTCGTACAGATCGGCGACCTCGGCTCGACCCTTGGCCTCAACGTCACGCTGGCGCGCACGTTCGGTCAAGTGCGCCCACTGCTTGGCGGGGTCGTGATCGGTCCTCTTGCGGGCGGCGTTGGCGCGGTGCCGGGCGATGGAATCGTCATCGAGATCCGCCGGGTACCAGCCCAACTCGGCGGCCAGTTCAGCACGCAGACGCTTGTCATGCTCGCTGGTCGGCATTACTCGGCGTCCTCGCGCTTGTAGATGCCGACAAGCATGCTGTCGGTGATCGGGTCGTCGATCGTGCCGTCGCAATTCGCGGCCCGCGTCTCCGGGTCCTTCGCCTCCAACTCGGCGGTCAACCGCTGACGCAACTCATCCTTCGTTAGCACCTCGCCGGAATCGGTGCGGTATCTCTGCCTCTGGGTCATCGTGCCGTCTCCGTTTTAGGACCAGCCTCCGTGGGAGGCGCTCTTGCCCGCACCGGTCGGTGCGAGCCGCTTCCTCATCCGAGCCACCCACGAGCGTGGGGTTGGCGTGCCGTCCAGTCGGAGCTTTGTGGCGGCATCTCGTGAAGCGACTGAAAGTTTATCCGAGGCCACCGGCGGCGCGTGTGCGTCACTGTCCACGCGACCGCGAACGCCCCGTGAACACCGGCAGCGGTCCCCATCGCCCTCGGTGGGAGTGGGACGATGCGTTGTTGCCCCATGCAAGGGCATCCGACCGGCCTACTTGTCGGCGCTCGTGCCGGTGCTGCTGGTACCGGTGCTCGTGGTGGTGCCGGTGCCCGTGGTGGTGCGGCTGCCGGTTCTGCTGGTACCGGTGCTCGTGGTGGTGCCGGTGCTCGTGCCGGTGCTGCTGGTACCGGTGGTCGTGGTGGTGCCGGTGCCCGTGGTGGTGCGGCTGCCGGTTCTGCTGGTACCGGTGCTCGTGGTGGTGCCGGTGCCCGTGGTGGTGCGGCTGGTACCGGTGCTCGTGCTGGTGCCGGTGCCGGTGGTGGTGCGGCTGGTACCGGTGCTCGTGGTGGTGCCGGTGCTCGTGGTGGTGCCGGTGCCCGTGCTGCTGGTACCGGTGTTCCTGGTGGTGCCGGTGCCCGTGGTGGTGCGGCTGGTACCGGTGCTCGTGGTGGTGCCGGTGCCCGTGGTGGTGCCGGTGCTCGTTGTGCTGAGGCTGCTGGTGCCGATGCTCGTGGTGGTGCCGGTGCTCGTGGTGTTGATGCCGGTGGTGTTGATGCCGGTGGTGTTGGTGCCGCTAGCGCCGGTGGTGCCGGTGGTGTTGGTGCCGGTGGTGTGGATGCCGCTGGCGCCGCTGGTGTTCGTGCCGGTGGTATTGATACCGGTGGTGCCGCTGGCGCCGGAGGCATTCGTGCCGGTGGTGTTGGTGGTGTCAGGCGCGGGATTGCTCAGCAGCGGTGGCGAACCTATGAGGGCCAGGGCATTGTTGATCCCCTCGCCGATCGCGTTGACAAGATCGGCGGCCACCGTCGCCGGGTCGTGCGTCGGGATCAGCCGTGCGGGGGTGGGCTTCCACGGCGGGATGGTGCGGTCATAGCCCAGTTCCACGAGCACCCGGAAGAACGGCTCGACCACATCGATCACAGGCTCGGGCACCCCCAGGGTGCGCAGCGGATCGAACAACGGCAGGTTCTGCGTCTCGAAGAAGTAGTAGCTGGTGTCGCCGTGCGTGCTCTGGAACGGTGTCGATGTCGAGGGCTCGGGAGCCAGGCTGACGTCGAACGGGTACAAGTGCCTGTAGACGACGCCCAGCACCGCGTTCAAGTCGGCGACGAGGTTGAGCGGATACAACGGGAAATCCGCCAGGCCGTCGTACTGCCGGGTGATGACGTCCGTGTGGAACGGGGTGTTGGTCGGCTCGGCGCCGTTGAACGAGATACCGACGATCGGGATGTAGAGGCCCGGGAAGCGGGCAAGAATGCCGCCGTTGGGCAGATTGAGGTCCTCGCTCAGCACGAAGTCGATATCGGGGGCTGTGGTTCCCGGGTACTGCTCGGCGAGCTTGCGCTTCTCCCGGATCGCGATCATCGCACCTTGCGAGTAGCCGTAGATCACCAGATGGTCGTTGCCGTACTTCGTCATCGCCGTCTCCAGGTCAGTGAGCCCGGCCTGGATCGACTGCTCATAGTCGAGGTCGAAGAGCCCCGAGAGTTTCCACCACGGCTCATCCGGCCACGCTGCGCCACCAGGCCCGAAGATGCTCGGGGGCCCGAGCGCGGACCCGAGGAGTCGGAAGACCCCCGTGAGGGGCCACCCCTCCTCGGGCGTCGTCACCGCGACGGGCTCGATCGTCTGGCGCGGATGGGTCGGCGCGATGAACTGGTTCATGATGACCTCGACGTCGGCGTCGTTCCACGTCGGGACGGTGGTCCCGCCCATGATCAAGGCGGTTTTGTCAGGCGGCGGTACGTGTGAGGTCGACGCCGACGCCGTCGACAGCGGCACGACCGTGGCCATCACCACCAGCACTGCCACGCCGATCGACACGCTCATCCGCGTGGCGGCGCGCCGAGACTTCCCGACTCGCAGCGCAACAGACATCTCCACGCCCTCTTATCTCCACGCCCTTATCCAGACGTTGTGAGGTTGGGCGTCATCGAAACATATATCTTGCAGAAACCTTTCAGCAAATCTACGAATGCGCCCGTAACCTTGCCCACTCCAGCATTCAGTGATCGGCGCTCAATGGGCGGCGGGGAGGCACTTCGCGTGGCGCTCGATCACCCGGAACCTGTACGCATGGTGATCCCTCGGGGATCCAGACACAGGTGTACGCGACCAGCGTGCTGACGACACTGCGCAAGGGCCTGACCAAGCTCGAAGTCTCGGGCTACACACCGGCTGCCCTGATCGTGCATCCGACCGACTGGGAAGGCGTCGAGCTGGCGCTGTCGAGCACGTCGGCGATCGAGCACATGAGCCTGCCCTATGACCCGGCCAGCCGTCGTCTGTTCGGGATCCCGGTGGTGACCACCATCAGCCAGGCCGCAGGCGGCTGCCATGTGCTCGTTGAAGTTGCAGACGATGCCGTCGTTGGTTGTGCCGATGTTGGTGGTGTGAGAACGGCCCCGCTCGGTGTGGTGAGCGGGGCCGTGGTGGGCGGAGTGACGGCGGGGTCGTCACATTGGCGTGTTGGTCAGTCGCCGTCGGTTTCGGTGACGGCGATGCGGGCGGATTTCTCGTCGACTATGGCCTTGTTGCCGGCGAAGGCGGCGGTCAGGGCGTGCACGGCGAGGTTGTTGACCGCACGCGGGTATCCGCGGGCGGCGTTGTGGATCAACGTGATCGCGTCGTCGGAGAATAAGGTGTCCTCGCGCCCGGCGATGCGGCAGTGGTGGCGGATGTAGTCGGCGGTGTCGGCGGCGGTCATCCCGATCAGCGTGTAGCGCACGGCGATGCGCTGATCCAACGCGGCCAGGACGCCGAGGCGCAGCCGTTGCCGCAGCACGGGTTGGCCGACCAGCAGCGCGGCGAACGGCGCGCCGGAGTCCATGTTGTGGTTGGTCAACAGCCGGAGCGCTTCGAGCTGGTGGTTGTCCAGCAGGTGGGCTTCGTCGATCACGACCACGGGGGTGCGGCCGCGTTCGGCGTGTTCGGCGGCGAGCGCGTCGGCGGCCTGGGGGGCCAAGGTGGCGGTGTAGAACTTCGGAACGTGGCCGAGCGCGGTGACGATGTGGTGCAGCATGCCGCGCATGCCGACCGACGGGTTGGGCAGGTAGACGATCACGTGCCGGGAGCCGTCGAGGGCGGCGACCGCGGCGCGCACGGCGACGGTCTTGCCGGAGCCGACCTCGCCGGTGATCACGCCGAGCGCGTGCTGGTCCACGCACCAGCAGATGCGGGCTACCGCTTCGGCGTGGCCGGGGTGGCGGTGCAGCATCGACGGTGCGAGACCGCGCCCGAACGGCATCCGGGTGAAACCCCAATGTGACTGCAGGCGTTGGATACTCACGCTGACACCTCGCTGTCGCCGGTGTCGGCGGTGATATCGTCGATGGACAGCTGGCCGGGGGTCTCGCCGTCGCCGGGGCCGTAGATGGCGCGTATTCCTATGCGGTCGTCCTGGTCGATGCGGGCGTGGTGGGTGGCCGCGGTCAGCCGCAGGAAGTCGATGCCGGTTGGCCCAGGACGCGGTGGTGGTCGACACCAACAGCATCGGTGTGGGCGTGCAGTGGTCGGAGACATCGAACGCCGACGACTGGTCGAAGAACTTGATCCGCGCGCGGTGAGGGCAGGTTCGGGACCTCGGTGCTGAGTCCGCTCGGCGTGGTGAGTTGCGATCTGACGGCCTAAGACTCGCCACGCGGTAACTACTACTCCTTGTCCGCGTGGATGAGGCTTCGTGGCCGGGCCGGTTTCCTCGGGTGTTTACGGCCCGGCCCACGGGGCCGTCGACGGAGACGATGAATCGCGTCGACGAATCGACGATGTTCGCGATCGACGAATCGACGATGTTCGCGAAAACGGCGGAAACCGCCGAGATTCGCACTCCCCCAAAAACAGCCCACTGAGTCGCGTAGAGAATCAAGATCACGGGTGCGCTGATGTCAGGGGATGGGCCGACATCGTCGACGCCCAGCGAGTTCGTCGATTGCCGTCGACGACGAATGATGCCGTCGACCATTGACGTCGTCGACGGTTGATGCCGTCGATCAGCGCAGTGCCCGCACCCTGGTTGCACGCTGCTGAGGCTGCCAGGCGCGCACGATCATCAACACGCGATCTGGACGCACCATTGCAGCCGCCGCACACCGTCCACAGCACTCGGCGCCATGGCCGCGTAGCTCGGCGACGTAGTGCTCGACGTCGCCGATCGTGATCTGGCGGGCGCCGGAGTTGAACACATCCAGGGCCAGCATCTCGGTGGCCTCGGTGACATGCACGGCACAGACCATAGACCCGTCACGGCGCCGGTGGTGTGGTGGCGTGCTTGCGGATGCGGGCCTGGATGGAGCCTCTTCTCGGCGAGCGGTGCCCAGTGGCGATTAGCACGAAACGCCTATATCGTGCCGGATTCCAAACTCGCCGCGCTCACGAAATCTGCACCGCCATCCGATAAGCGATCGGTAGCCGCCGTCTAGCAGTACCAGCACCGCCACGGCGGTGCCTTGAAGTTCGGTGTCGCGGGTTGCGGGACTCTGGTGGGCGAGTTGGTGGCGGTCTCGGCTGCAATACCAATCTCGTGGGGGTGTGCTTCATAGCCACCGATTGTCACGGCGAGCAAACCCATCGCGATCAGAACGCCAGCGCCGACAACCGCCGACAGCCTCTTGATCCAACGAGTGACTCCACGCGATGTCTGGCGCACCATTGACCTTTCCAGTCCGTTCTTCGAGTGCTCGCAATCTATATTCACTGATGCCCCGCAAGCTAATCGGACTGCGGTCCGACTGCGAATCGCCTGATTCGAGCACCGAACCTCCAGTGGGGGCCATGGACCCAGCCAGCGGCTGGCCGTGAGAAACATCCCCCGTCTCTCTACGGCTGCGCTGACAAGAGGTCATCATGAGTTCCCCGTTCGCCACTACCAACAGCGCCAAGGCGTTCCATCCAGACGTCGTCGGCCTGGCGCCGCAAGACGTCATCCCCGAGGCCCTGGTCATCCAAACCTCGACCAAGGCCGGGAACGTCGAGGGCGACGAACCCGCCGTCCGCGTGCCGTTCGTCGAGATCGACGAGGCCGACGTCGGATTCGTGCCCGACGGCGACGACATCGACGAAGTGGAGCCGGACTCGTCCGAGGTGCTGATCCACACCGGCAAGGTCGCGGTGCTGACCAGGATCAGCCGCGAGCAATGGGTCTCCGGCAGCGCCGCCTCGATGCTGTCAGACGCGGTCCGCCGTGCGCTGATCCTCAAGGCCAACGCCGCGTATCTGGCTCAGGTGGCGCCGACGCCGCCGGGGGGTTGACGGGCGTGAGCGGCGGTTTCGGCGGCGGTTTCGGCGGGCATGGCGGTGGAGGCTGTGGGGGGGCACGGTTGTTGACACAGGGCGCGCAGCCCCATAGTGCCGGTTTCCAGGTCAGCATGTAACTCCTAGAGGAATAACCAGCTCGGCGAACAGCACCGTCACCTGCTTGTACTCCGCCGATCGAGTGGCGTGTGTGAGCGGTGCACCGCACTCGTTACAGAACTTGGAGTTGGGTGGCAGTTCGGTGCCGCACGACCCACACGGCAGCCCCGTCGCGGTGAGTCCACCGCCACCCTCCCCGCTGGAGTCCACATCACTATCGTTTCACCGCTGGTCAGTGATGTCCGTCATAACGCCGTGCCATCCCAGACACGAAGTTTTGAGACCCTCGTATGTCGTCTATTACAAGGCGGCGTTCAGCGCCATTCGGGCGACACCGCCTTCACCCGGGAGCAGATCGATACGATGTTGATCCATAACCCGGGCACGATCTTCGAACGTCATGGGGGCTAGTGAGATGGGCGAGCCGACCCCGCCGATCGGAAGCCAGATTTCGGCGCTTGCCGAGCTTGCCCCCGACGCGCCCGCCGTCACCTGCGACGGCCGGACGCTGACGCGCGCCGAACTCGACGCGACGACCAACCGGCTGGCCCGCGCCTATCAGGAACTCGGCGTCGGCGTCGGCGACTACGTCACCATCGTGCTACCCAACTCGATCGAGTTTCTACAAGCCACCATTGCCTGCTGGAAGCTGGGTGCGGTTCCCCAGCCGTTGTCGGCGCGGCTGCCGGACGCCGAGTTCGAGGCGATCCGGGAGTTACGCCCATCGGCGCTGGTGTTCGGCCGGGCGGATCCGCGAGGCAAATCCCCAAGTGTGCCCACTGGTTTCACACCCGATCCGGGACTGTCCGATGCGCCGCTACCGGAAGCGGTCTCGCCGGTATGGAAGGCAATGGCATCGGGTGGCAGCACGGGTCGGCCCAAGCTGATCGAGGCAGGCGGCGACAGCCGGAGGTCCGCAGCAGACGGAACCAGCGTTGGCGCGCAGGAGGGCGATGTCCAGTTGGTGTCGGTGCCGATGAGCCACAGCACCGGGTTCAACTTCACGACGGTGGGTCTGCTGATGGGCCACCACCTGGTCCTGGTGCCACATTTCGAGGCGAACGAGTTCCTCCGGCTAGTCACTGAGCACCGGGTGACGTTCCTGGCGACGGTGCCGACGATCATGCAGCGGCTGCTGCCGGTGTACCGCGCCGACCCTGACGCCTATGACCTGTCGTCCATCCGGGTGTTCTGGCATCTCGCCGCGCCGTGCCCGCCAGCGATCAAACAAGCCTGGATCGATCTGCTCGGCCCCGAGGTCGTCTGTGAGTTGTACACCGGTACCGAACTGCAGGCGTGCACGTTCATCACGGGCGACCAGTGGCTGACGCATCGCGGGTCGGTCGGACCCGTGGTCGTGGGCGAGATGAAGGTGCTCGACGATGACGGCCGGGAATGCGCGCCCGGCGAGGTCGGCGAGATCTACCTGCGTCCCACACCGGGCGACGCGCCGACCTACCGCTACGTCGGTGCGACGGCCAAGACCCGCGACGGCTGGGATTCGCTCGGCGATCTCGGCTACTTCGACGAAGACGGTTTCCTGTATTTGAGCGACCGTCGGGTCGACATGTTCACCGTCGGCGGTCGCAACGTGTACCCGGCGGAGATCGAGTCCGCACTGTCCGCCCACCCGGATGTGTTGTCCTGCCTCGTCGTCGGGGTGCCCCATGAGGATCTCGGTCAGGTGCCGTATGCCCTCGTGCAGGCCGCCAGAAGCCCTGAAGCCGCAGCCCTCGACGAGGCGACGGTGACGGAGTTCCTGCGCGAGCGCGTCGCCGGATACAAGGTGCCGCAGACCGTGGAGTTCGTCGACAGCCCGCTGCGCGACGACGCGGGCAAGGCGCGCCGCTCGGCCGTGCGCGCCGAGATCATCGCACGCCTGCAGGCCCGGGCGAGTCGCTGACGGAACTGTCCAACGCGGGAATCCGCTGTGATCGCGAAGCCAAAATATCAGTGTGCGCGCGAGCACCACATGTGGCCGTTTGAATGCGCCCACCTCGTACATCGGCGGATCCGGCACGGTCCTCGGATACCCGTGTTTTTGAGACGAACTTCCGCGAGTCGCAGATGCCGTCTATTTCGAGACCGCGTTCAGCTCTGCTCGGGCCTGGTCGATTTGGTCGTATGCGTACGTCGCCATCGCGGCGGTGGTCATCGTCTCGCCCTTGCGGGCAAGCGATTCGTAGGTCTGGTCGCCGAGCACGTTGCGGAGATGGGCGATCGCGGTGGTGATTTCGAGGTACGCCATTTCGGTGAGGGACTGAGCGCGAACCCGGCGATGGTGGCCGCCGGTTCGTAGCGTCCGAGCCGGTCCAAGACCGTGGCGAGGCGAGCCAGTGGGTTGCGCATCGTGGTGGTGTCGCCCGCGTCGTGCATGTTCCGGATGGCCAGACTGATCTGGTCGAACGCGGACGCCATGTCGCCGTGCGTGGCCTCGAGGCGGGGCAGGTTGGATGCAATTGTGGATTCGATGAAGCGGTTGCCGCTGTCTTGAGCGATCACCAGGCCCCGGCGCAACGCGTCGAGTGCGCGGGCGGGATCTGTGTCGGCGTACGCGGTGCCGTGGGCGTAGAGCACGAAGGAAAGCACAAACGGGTTCCCCGTTGCCTCGGCAGCCTCGATCAGGCCATCCGCAACAACCCTGGCCTCCTCACCCGAACCGGCGAACACAAGCGCGAGAACCAGACTCGCCCGGATGTCACCGGGGCGTCGCGGCGGCGGCGCAGCTCGGCGCGGCACACCTCCAGCCACCGTTCGGGCTGCCCGACGAACACGTAGGCACCTCCAAGCCCGCCTTCGAAGCCGTGCGGCAGCGCATCGCGGTTCCTGCCCAGAACGAACTGGCCGTCGTCGCAGTATCGAACGGCCTCCTCGACCCGTCCCGCCGTGTAGCACAACGACGCCATCAGGTACAAAGCGGCAAGCCGGGGATGGTCTATCGCACGGGCGGGCGCGATCAGCTCTTCAGCCCAGGCGATCGGCTCATAGTTCTCGATCGCCACGCCAAGAAACCCGGCATAGGTGGCGATGGCGGCAGCGGTGTCGAGGTCGCCGTGGTCGGCGGCCCAGCGGAATGCGGTGCGTAGGTTGGCCAGCTCGGTGCTGAACCAGTCGTACGACGTCGCGCTGTCGGGGGCTGTTCCACATGGCCATGATGTCGGTTTCACGCCCGGCGAAGTGGCGGGCATGCGCGGCCCGGACCTCGGTGCGCCGTCGCCGCTCGCGACGAGTTGCTCCTCGGCGAATTGGCGGATCGTCTCCAACATCGAAAACCGGGTCCGCCCCGCTGACCGGTCGGCGACCAGCAGCGACTTGCGCACCAGCGCGTCGAGCAGATCGAGGACGGCGTAGTCGTCGATGTCATCGAATCCGCCCACCGCGCAGGCGCTCTGAAGGTCAAAGCCTCCAGCGAACACCGAACAACGTTCCAGCAGAACCTTTTCCGCGTCATCGAGCAGGTCGTAGGACCATGCCACCGCGTGGCGCAGCGTGTGATGGCGTTCCAGTCCGCGCCGGGATCCGACCAGCAGCCGGAATCGGTGATCGAGACGATCACGGACCTCACTGGCCGTCATCGACGCCATCCGCGAGGCCGCCAACTCGATCGCCAACGGAATCCCGTCGAGACGGCGGCAGATTTCCACCACCGCGCCCGCCTCATCAGCTGTGGCCATCGAGAAGCGCTGCGCCACACTCTGGGCGCGTTCGACGAACAGATTGACTGCCGCAGAGTCGACTCCCCCGCTGAGATCCAGCGAGGGCACCGGCCACAACTGCTCGTCGGCAACCCCCAAACCTTCGCGGCTGGTGGCCACGATTCGCACCGTCGCCGAGGCCGCCAGGATGGCTTCGATCAGATCGGCGGCGGCGTCGAGCACGTGCTCGCAGTTGTCGAACACCAACAACCGGATTCTGCCCTCCAACGCGGCGGCCACACTCTCGCCCACGCTCTTGCCCGGCTGTTGAGTGATACCCAGCACCGCCGCCACCGCGTCGGGCACCGCCGCCGGATCGGTGACCGCCGCCAGTTCGAAAACCCAGACGCCATCGGGAAATTCACCGGTCAGCCGTGCCGCGACTTCGGTGGCCAGGCGGGTCTTGCCGACCCCGCCGACACCGGTCAAGGTGACCAGCCGATGTGTTCGCAGCGCGGCTTGCACCTCGACGACGTCGGACTCGCGCCCGATGAAGCTATTGGTTGCAGGCCGCAGGTTGCCCGAACTCGTATCGAGCGCACGCAGAGGCGGGAACTCGATGGCGCAGGCCGGGCGCCCGCAGCTGAAACACCGTGATCGGGTTCGGCACATCCCGCAGCCGTCGCCGCCCCAGATCGAGCAGATCAACACCGGTGAGCAGACCCGCCGTCGACTCGGCCACCAGAATCTGACCGCCATGCCCGGCGGCCATCACCCGCGCAGCACGGTTGAGCACCGCACCGAAGTAGTCCCCGTCGCGCAGTTCGGCCTCGCCGGTCGCAATGCCCATCCGCACCGGCAACTCCAGCGCCCGCTGCGCCGCGACCGCAGCGTCGACAGCGGACCTCGGCGAGGCGAACGCTGCGCACACGCCGTCCCCGGTGTGCTTGAACATGAAGCCGCCGTGCGTCTCGATCGCGGAGCGCAACACCTCGTCATGCGCAGCCAGAGCACCCCGCATCGCAGCCGCGTCCGCTTCCCACCGACGGGTCGAACCCTCGACATCGGTGAACAGAAACGTCACCACCCCCGACGGAGCCGACGCCGTCATGGCATCGCCTCGGCCCACTTCATATGCCCCTCGAAGCCCAGCGATGTCGCCATCGCGCGGTAGCGATCCCGATAGTCGCGGTAGGCGGTCTCGTCGCCGTGGGCACGGGCCAGCAGCGCGCGCATGCCGCAGCAGCCAGATGTCGCGTATCACCCGCCCCTCGTCACCCTGGGCGGCCGCCAACCTGGCGATCGCGGCCTCGGCTTCGGTGACATCGCCGTTGGCACCGCGCTCCAGCAGCGTCTCCACCAGAACGCCGGTCGCCGGGACGCAAGACCCGAGCTGTCCTGATCGGAACAGATCGTCTATCGCTGCGCGCATTTGGGGTATGGCTTCGTCGCGGTCGCCGCACCTGGCGCGCTTCCGCGCGGCCCACACGTCGATGACCGGAAGCACGAATAGATAGAACCCGCCGTTGAGGCACATGTCGCAGACCTGCCCCAGCACCGCAAGTCCGCGCTCACGCTCCGCCGGGGACTCCCGATGCACCAGCGCAATGCCCAGCGCCCAGCGGGCAAGGCCGAGCGCGAAATCCTCGCTCGACCGCTCGGTGATCTCAAGCGCCTCCTCGATGTCGTGCAGCGCGGCGTCGTCGGCCAGCAGCACTCCGGCCGGTATCGCGAAACCGTAGGTGAATGTGATGACGAAGGCATGCGACATCGGGTCGGCGCTGCGGGCCATGGCCAGTGCCCGGTCGTAGTCGTCGCGCCACCCCGCACGGCCCAGCGCCCACAGGGCGGTGCCGCGCGTGGCCAGCGCCATCGCCAGCGGCGAACCGAAAACGATGTTCCCCTTGGTGGGGTCGCCGTCGGCGAGGTCGATGACGGTCTGCGACAAGCGCAGCGTGTCGGCCACCTCGCCGGTCTCGGTCTTCGTGGCGATCGCCGCGAGGGACAGCGTGATCGTCAACGTCGTATCGCCGATCGACTCGACCAGCGCCATGGTTTCGGAGGCCAGCCGCGACGCCTCCCGCATCCGGCCGTGCCTCATGTGCTCCTGCCCCAGCCCGGCCATCCCGATGGCCAGCGACCATTTATCCCCGGCGGCCGCGCACAGCTCTCGCAGCTCGGGAAAACGGGTGGAGGAGATGTCGACATGGACTCGGAAGGCGTGACGGCACAGCAGGGTGCCAGCGGCAATGCGCATCGCAGTGCGATCCGCATCGTCGGCGGGCAGCGCGTCGGCGACCTGGCGCGCCCGCTCCCAACTGGCCCACGCTGCCACAACGTCGCGGGTGGACAACCATGCTCCGGCACGCATATGCCAGCCGTAGGCCGCGCGGAGATCACCGGCGGTCTCCAGATGTTCGGCAATCAACGCCGCATTTTCATCAGCCGCTGCCGGGTCACGTGATTCGATCGCGGCGGCGAGCCGCCGATGCATCTCGAGCGCGATCGGATTTCAGTTGTGATTCGTAGGCCACCATGCGAATTAGCGGATGGTGAAAGACATACTCGGGTTCGCCGGTCAACGTGATCTGATCAATCAACTCGCCACCGACCAGATCGTCTAGGACAGGATCAATGCCCAGCGGTTGCAACAGGTCCCGGCTGAACTTCGAGCCGATGACCGCCGCAGCACTCAAGGTGCGCTTGGACGCCGGGTCAAGGCGGTCGATGCGGGCGGCAATGGCCGCCTGCACAGTGGCGGGCACGCTGACCTCGGCAGCGCCGACCGTCGAAACGTAGCCACCGCGCTCCCCGTGCAGCACACCGCGCTCAGCCAGTTCGCGCACGATCTCCTCGGCGAAAAACGGGTTACCGGCGGCGCGCTCGGCGATCGTCTTTCCCAGCCCGACAACCGAGGGGTCCGGCCCGAGCAGTTCGCCGATCAGTGCCACAGTCTCCGAATCACGAAGTGGCGCAAGGGCGATGGTTTGCGCATCTGCCACCCGAGTCAATCTGCCCCGATATTCGGGTCGGTAGGTGATCATCACCAGGGAGGGCGTCTGCGGGATCACGGTGAGGAAGTCGGCGATCATCGACTCACTGACCTCGTCGATCCAATGGGCGTCCTCAACGACGTAGACCGCTGGGGCTTGGCGAGCCAGCGACGCGGCGTTCACCAGCGCGGTCAACCGCCGCCGACGCGCATCTGGGTCGATCTTCGGCAGGGGAACCTCGGGGTCGGCGATCCCCAGCAGGTCATCAAAGAGCACCAAATCCTCGGGGTCGGTGTCGGGGACCCCGGCGCGCACTCGATCGCGGGCGGTCTGCTCGTCAAGACCCTCGACGCCAGTCGCCGCGCGCAACAGGCGCGCCACGGCATGGAACGGGACCTGGCTAGTGTGCGACTCGCAGAAAGCGGTGAACACGTCGACATCACCGGCGTCTGCCATCGCCGAAACTTCACGCACCAGACGGCTCTTGCCGATGCCAGGCGAGCCCGACCACGCCGACCACAGCGCCGTGGCCCTCAATTGCACGCTGCAACAAGCCCTCAACGGCGGACATCTCCCACCGCCGACCGACCAGATTCGACTCGACACGCCCGACGCCGCGATGCTGGTTCGTCATGCCCAACAGTCGATGGGCCGCCACCGGCTCGTCGGCACCCTTGATGCGCACCATCTCCGGCTCGCCTAGAGCCGCTGCGCCCGTCAACCAGCCGCGCGGTGGACGCGCTGAGCATCACCCCACCCGGCGGCGCCACCGACTCCATCCGCTGAGCGATCCCCACCTGCTCCCCAATAGTGGTGTAACCCAAAGCGCTAGAACCGATTTCACCGGCGATCACCTGACCAGAGTTCAGGCCGACACGCAACCGCAAGTCGATCCTATCGCGATCTTTGACCTCAGCGGCCAGTCGGACGGTCTCATCTTGAATGTCCAGCGCCGCAAGACAAGCGCGGACTGCGTGATCCTCCAACGCCACCGGCGCACCAAACACCGCCATGATCCCGTCGCCGGTGAACTTGTCCACCGTTCCGCCGTAACGCTTCACCACAGCCGCGCAGCGATCGGCGAGGTCGGCCATGATCTCGCGCAGCCGCTCCGGTCCCACTGCCGTCGCGATGTCCATCGAGCGCACCACATCGGCGAACAACACCGTCACCTGCTTGTACTCCGCCGATCGAATGGCCTGTGTGACCAGGGCACCGCACTCGTTGCAGAACTTCGAGTTGGGTGGCAGTTCGGTGCCGCACGACCCACAGAACAGCCCCGTCGCGGTCAGTCCACCACCACCATCCCCGCTGGGGTCCACGTCAGTATCGTTTCACTGCTGGTCAACGATGTCCGTTATATCGCCTCGCATCTCCGACACGAAGTTTCGAGACCCTCGTATGGTGTCGTTTTTGAGACTGGCGGACCCATGGGAGCGGCGATGGGTCGAAAGCGACGGCCCAGACGATCAGCGTGCAGAACTCGTCGTAGCAGCAGACTGCTTGAGGCCGGAGGACAGCACGAGCACCGACAGGACAACGGTCACCAGAAGCAGCGCCGGGACATCTGCCCACAGGTGCCCCATGTGGTCGTCGCTGAAGGACTGCACCGCCATGATTGCGGCGTGTACGGCGCTGGAAACCACCGTGAACCAGATCAGGCTGAGATTAGCCGCCGGGTTCCGTGCCGCGTTGAGTAGGAAGACGCCCAGCGTTGCGTACACGCCCACGATCATCATGAACAAGTGGGTCTGGTATGGCGGGCCGGATTCCCATGTCCACCCCGACGGCCAGACCACGGCCAGGGGATAGATGAGGAGAAACACCACGCCAAACACCGCGAGTGCGATCTGAAGAAGTCTGTATGGGGATGCCATTGTGCGCTCCAACCTGCCTAAGGGCTGCCAGTATGCGCGCCAAGGTGATCCCATTTCCGGCGATTCGTAGTGGGTACGTCGTCCGGCGGAAAAACACGGGCGGCTCGTCGGCCAAGGTGGCCCGGCAGCGGTGCCCATCGCGTGGAAGTACCTGAATCCAACCCCCGGCTTCGAGGCGAACCCGGGCGTGTCGCGGTGATGGCCGCGCAGGTTGACCGCTGGACGGTCAACGGCGAGCAGGTCGTTCCGCAGCCCGGCGGCTTCTACGGCGGCTGGATCACCAGCCGGGTCGTCGGCCGGACCGGACTGGCCTCCGCGCACTGCGGGCTGACAGCGCGCCTGGATTGCCAGCGTTCGCCCAGATGCGGGCAGTGATCGTAGTAGCTTTCAGCATCGTGGCGGGGTCTTTCTCATACCGGGTCGAACAACTGTCGAGTGCGAATCCTGTTGTCGTATATGACGTGCTCATGGAGGTCGAGCGTTGGCCAGATTGGATGCCGACAGTATCTGCCGCGTCATGGGAGCGGCGGGGAGCGCCCGAAACGGGAGAAGGCGGCGTCCGGCGGCTACGGATGGGAGCGTTGAACGTGCGCGAGCAGATTGTGAGCGGAGCGCGACCGCACCATCAGACATACGCCGCATTGCTGCCCGGCTTTTCGCCGGTCAACGATATCCGGGCCGACATCCGCATCGATGCGCGCCCGAACGGGTGCTTGATCACATGGGCGGGGACATTCGTGGCCCGTATCCCCGGTCTGGGAGTACCGGTTCAGTTCGGGATGCGTTCACTGATCGCGCGTATAGCAGCGGCGCTGGCGCGAGAAGCAGAGCGACTGGGGCCCTGGGAATTTCGGCATGGCACCTCGCGGCCAGAGGCCGAAACCGCCACGACACACGGATCGGGTTCAGCCTCAGCCACCCGCCGTGCGAGGACTGCGTGCCCGTCGTCGCCGAGCACGCGAGGCGTGAACGGCCCAACCGCTGGCGGACCCTGCACACGATCCGGGCCTATGGCGGTCGTCGGCGTGACGACACCGAGGACCGCCATCAGGATGCGGGCCCTGGCCTCCGAAACCGCCTCTGACGCACGCTGAGGGCCTCGGTGGTGTCATCCCCACCCCCGCCATCCCACACCGTGCCTCGCATGCGGTTCCGGATCCCGCGCTCCCGTCGCGTGGCACCACGTCGGTTTCGTCGTCGCAATCGCGCGGCACCGCGAAGCGAATCCGCTGGCTACTCGCCCGCCTCGCTGGTGCTACACCCCCTGGACTGGGAGGACGTGGAGCTGGCGCTGGCCTCCAGCAACGCCGGGCACCTCCCTTACATGCCCAACCGCGCACGCCGGACGGCTTTGACGGCGTCGGCGGGCCCGCTGATTTCGACTTGTGCCGCGTGCTGACGACCGAACAGATAGAGCAGCAGCTCGCCCGGAAGTCCAGCGATGCGAACCGTGGGTTCTCCTCGCCGGGCCCTTACCGTGTTGGCCGTCCCGGCCCACTGGAGCTCGAGCCCTGCGCCGCGTAGTCGCCGAGCGAGGAACCACGGCGCGCGACTGACGTTGCGCCATAGAGCCGCATCCATCGCGGGCGAGTTCCTCCGAGGACCGCGACCGTTGGCTCTGCGCACATCCTCGTGGTGGACAAAGAACTCGTTGAGGTTGGGCAAGCGCCGCACCCAACCGATGCGGAAGAAACCTCGTGGTGGTCCGGATCGGATCGTTGCAACAAGCCAGGGGAAGTCCTCACGCGCGAGTGCTGTTCTTCGTCGTTCGGCGAAGCGGCCCCACGCACCGGGGACGACGACCCCTGGTGCCGCGAGGTAGTCGTGCTCGCGGAGCACCAGGTGCGAAGCGAGATCGCGCGTCGTCCACGGGTCGAGGAGGGTCGGCGCGTCGGGACCGAGTTCATCGAACAGGTCGGCGAGCTGTTTTCGCTC
Organism: uncultured Actinomycetota bacterium; assembly: GCA_963801365.1. Lineage (GTDB taxonomy): Bacteria > Actinomycetota > Actinomycetes > Mycobacteriales > Mycobacteriaceae > Mycobacterium. The sequence goes on from CAWDEZ010000007.1 coordinate 361,187, forward strand.
GATGGCGTCGAACAGCGGACTGGCCATGTCGCCGCAGTATAGCGAGGGCCGAGATGGCGGGCTTCGTTCTCCGACACCGTAATCCGTCGGAGCACGTATCGGCCTGGCTGACCACCGCCACGGAGTGACGTGGGTGTACTCGTCGCCGTGAGCCGTCTCCATCGTCCAGACCAAGATCGAGTTGGGTGGATGCCGGGGTTGGGGAACTGCTCACGAGCGATCGGACTGATGTCAGACTTGGGTGTGGGTTCCGGCAAGCCAGCCCTCGTGCTGCTGCATCCGTTCCTGCTGTCGGGCAACGTGTGGCAGGACGTGGTGCCGCTGCTATCGAGCTACCACCAGGTGTTCACCCCGACGCTGCTCGGTCATCGCGGCGGGCCGCCGGTACAGCGCCGTCCGGCCACGATCTGGGATGTAATCGACGCGACCGAAGAGTATCTCGACGAGCACGGTCTCCAGCAGCCACACCTGGTCGGCAATTCGGCGGGCGGATTCGTGGCCCTGGAGCTGGCCAGGCGCGGCCGGGCCGCCACCGTCTGCGCGTTATCGCCCGCTGGCTTCTGGGCGACCGCCGACGGCTCGAAAGCGCGGGCGGACAAAAAAGTGCAGCGGAGCGCCACGATGTCTCGCCTGGCCAATCCCGCTGGTCCGCTGATCTTCAAGTCGGCAACCGTGCGGCGGCTCTCACTACGATTCCTCAATACCGCATACCACGGAGATCGACTAGCGGCAGCCCGGCTCAACGAGCTTTGCCAGGACACCGTCGGGTGCACCGTCACCAACGAGGTTTTTTCTACCGACGAAGAGCAGATCGCCCCTCTGGACCCGCTGCCATGCCCAATCACCATCGCATGGTCAGAGAAAGATTCACTCTTGCCGGTTGCCATCTACGGCAAGATTGCCCGCGAGCGAGTGCCCCAGGCGACGTTCGAGATCCTGCCCGATGTCAACCACATGGCAATGATCGACGACCCAGACCTAGTCGCGCGCACAATTCTAGCGGTCACCGGCATCGCGAAGCAGTAGTGCCAACGGCCGAATGTGAAGTTGGTGTCGATACCACAGCGTGCGTTATCGTGACCGCGAACGCCCGTCCACACCGGCAGAGGTCCCGGTCACTATCGGTGACGGTGGCGGAATCTGTCAACCTGTTTGAGGCACGGTTCAGCGGAATTTACTGAGTAGCCTCCTCGGTGTCGTCGGGCCGGTTGATCCATGTTTCGGTTGGAAGCTCGGGTGGCCGCGGTGGCTTGCTGACGAAGCGTTCCGGGTGAGCGGCATACGCGACGTCAAGCACGCCCGCCCGCTTCTCGTGGGTGATTTCGGCGGTGCCGTAGTGGACGTCGGCGGGTGTATGAAGCGCCAGCCCGGTGTGGCGATGCTCGTCGTTGTACCAAGGGAAGAAGTGCTTGGCAGTGCACGCGGGCTGCCTCGATCGAGTCGAACCGGCCGGGGAAGTCGGGCCGGTACTTCAGCGTCTTGAACTGCGACTCGCTGAACGGGTTGTCGTTGGAGACGTGCGGTCGCGAATGCGACTGGGTGATGCCCAGATCGGCGAGCAGGAACGCCACCGGCTTGGAGGTCATCGACGAGCCGCGGTCGGCGTGGATGGTCAACTGATCCCGCCCGATGCCCTGTTTGGCGCAGGTCTGGCGGATAGCACCTCGGCCAGCTGAGCGGATTCGCGGCTGGCGACCATCCACCCGACGACGTAGCGGGAGAAGATGTCCAAGATCACGTACAGGTAGTAGTAGGTCCACTTCGCCGGGCCGAGCAATTTCGTGATGTCCCACGACCACACGGAATTCGGCTGGTAGGCAACCAGTTCCGGTTTCACGGTGGCCGGGTGGGTGGCTTGGCGGCGCCGGTCGCGGGTTTCGCCGGCCTGGCGTAGCAGCCGGTAGAAGGTCGACTGCGAGCCGAGGTAGACACCGTCGTCGAGCAGCGTGGCCCACACCTCGGCCGGCGACATGTCGACGAACCGCTCGCTGTGCAGCACGTCGAGGATCGCCTGCTGCTCGGGGCGCTGAGCGCGCGTGGTTGCGGCCGGTCGCGGTGCGCGATCGGCGCCGGCCGCTGCGGTGCCGGGCTGACGCGGTGGCGCCGGTAGTAGCCGGCCTGCGAGGCGCCGACCGCGACGCAGGCATCCCGCACGCCGATGCGCCCGGCCAGTTCGGCGACGGCCCGGTCGGTCATGGCGTCGACCTCGGCTCGGTGTCCGCGCTCTCGGAGAGCGTCTCCAAGAGCGCGTGCAGTTTTGCCTGCACGTCCACCACGAAGCGGGCCTTGGCCAGCTCCTGCTCCAGTTGTCGTTTCTCCTGCTCAAGGTGGGCGATCTTCTCGGCTTGCGGGTCGCGCCGCTGACGCCCGCGTGCAACGGCCAGCCCAGCCAGCGCGCCCGCGTCACGGGCCCGCCGCCATCCCACGATGTGGCTGGAATACAGGCCCTCCCGACGCAACAACGCACCCTTGTCACCATCGGCGGCGGCGTCGTAGGCGGCCAGGATCTCCAGCTTGTACTTCGCAGTGAACGTCCGCCGCCGGGCACGCTCGGGCACCTCGGGGTCGGGGCGTTCCGTTCCCGCACCACCACTCATCCGACCAGGATCTTCGATCCCGGTCGCTCGGACCAATGTGGTCACCTTGCTCGTCATCTCGGGGAAGCTCTCCATCCCCGCCCTCGGGTCACTAATTGTCAGGGGGCAGGTGCCTCAACCCAGGTTGGTAGAGAGGGTGGGCGCTGCGGAGGTCAAAACTCGTCGTCATCGTCGATGAACTCGGTCGGATCGTAAGGCTCGTCATCAGCATCGCCGAAGGAGTCCGTGCCGACGACGAGCGCCGCCGGGTGCTGCTCGAATTCCTCCAGCCTCTCGATGATCTCGCTCCACATCGACTCCGGGACAACAGAACGCACCGCCTCACCGATCTGGCCTAACTGGACCTTCATCACCAACAAATCGTGGCCATAGTCCCTGGAGTCGATCAGCGACTGCAGCCGACCCGCCGCGACGATGCCAGTGTTCACATCAACCTTGGTGTCCGAGTCGACCAGAGTCTCATAACTTTTCACCATGACCGACTCGAAGAACGCAATGGGCGTGAGCGCGGTGGCCACGCCCTCGACGAAGTCGACGCCGTTCGCCTTTGCCCGGCGTTCGAGTATCTCTCGGTAGGTTGCCTTGGCGACGTTCTGGACTGGGAAGTGGCGGGCAGTGTGGTTACGGATCGAGTCGACGGTCACCTGATCGCGCTTGTCGAGGTGGGCGTTGTCTTCGCCGAGTGCGCGCAGGATTTGGGCGTAGCTTGCCCCGGTGGCCAACAGGTTATTGACCTTCCGCCGCACGCTGTCGTTCCGACATACGCGGCATCGCGGTTCAAGGTGGAATGCGTGGGTGCGATCCGCCAGCTCGATGGACCCCATCATCTGGTCGACAGGGGTGGCGAGCGCCAGGGACACGGACATGTCTTTCTCCTCGTTCCGGCGAACATGCACGGTAGTCGTCGATCCCATTCTGTCAGGGAAACAACCTAGAGGTGCATCTGTAGTTCTTGGTATCTCTGCGGTACTTCCATGGACTTGGTCGCCGATAACATTTGCAGCTTCTACAGCGGCAGTACAGGTCTCGCAGCCGCCGCGCAGTGCAGGCTGCCATGGAGATGCGTGCGCAGCGCATCTCCTCATTCATGCGCTAGCGCTAACATCGCTCGATCCGATTGCCCAGTGCCACATTTAGGCCAATGTTGCCGCGTACTTCCGGTCAACGTTGTCCGACTCGGTGCGTGACTTCCGCGCCTTCGTCGATTGTTCCTGCCGCTTGGCCTCACCCATGACTAGGTCCATCGGCGTGACGCCAGTTCTCGCTATGACTCCGCGAGAGTGATTGGTTTATTCTTTTGTCAGCCAGGACAATACACCACAAAGGTGTAGGTCAGGGAATACCGCATTCACCCTATAGCGTTGCTATAGTGGACATTTCGGTTTGTCGCCTCGATGACTGTGCCCGCCAGTCAAGGCTGCGTATCGTCTCGGTAACTTGGACCTGACATCAACTTGGACCTGACATCACCCCCGAAGGCAGAGGCGGCCAAGAGCCGGATACATGCCCCGCAGGCTTACTAGGTCATCTCCGCCCCGTTTGAACAATTTTCGTCGTTAGCCGTGGAAGCCGCCATGTTGCCTCCGTCCCGGACCCTCCGAGTGTGCAGACGTGTGTGTGACTTCCCAACAGCCACGCCAAACCCTTGACATCACGAATCTCCCTGATCCAGCCAAGTCGTGCGGTTCATGTCCACGGCCAAGCGCTGTGGCGTGTCTGAAGGTCGTGAGTTTCCTGCGGCTTCTGCCGGTCAGGAGCGGTCACGAGCGCCATCGACATGTTTCTTGCGCCGCAAGTGCCCAGAAGCAGTGGATGGGGCAAGCGTCTCCTTCCGGCGACGGGCCTGCCAGATATGGCCCATGGAGGGCGACCTATGGACGCCGACAGCGAATTAGTACCCCGCACGAGTCTGCTTGAAGAGTTCAAGATCTCGGACAGCTTCGAACGACGGCGACGCACCGGAGACGACGACTGGCCACCGCACCTTTTCATTGGCCGGAAAGTGTATTACCGCCGCGCTGCAATTGACGACTGGCTTCGTCGGCAAGAGGTCCGCCTATTGGGCGTCGGGGCGCAGGCCGCTGATGAGCTGACCATGGCGGTGATTCGCCGCCGCGCGAAAGAGCTTGCGGACGCCGGACATCCGCTCGGTGCGCACCAGGTCCACCTGTTGCAGTCATTGTTCGCCGACTCGGCGGAGGTCGCAGGCAATGAGTGAAGAAGCGACCCGCCCCGCTGCACACGGGACGGATCACCACACGGTCTGCGAAACCGATGACAAGTTTACGGCACGGGTGTGCAGCAAGTGCCGAGAAACGAAGCCGCTCAGCGCGTTCGCCAAGGATCGGTGGAAGCCCCACGGGCGGCGGGGTATGTGCGCGTTATGCCGAGTGGACTACGACCGCCAGTGGGGTTACATCCGCCGTTGCCGCGTGTACGGCCACCACCCCATCGTCGAGCACTTCACCGCCCAGCAGCTGGTCGAGCGCCACGGCGACGGCTGTTACTACTGCGGGGTCGGCGAATTCGAGTGCGTCGACCACCTCGTCTGCGTGCGGGACGGTGGCCCCCACACTCGGGGCAACACCGTGCCCTGCTGCCACCAGTGCAACCAGCTCAAGCGGGTGGCCATCGATGCGCCACTCATCAGGGCCTATCTGAAACGCCTTACTGACGAGGTGGAGTAGTGACCGGGGACGCTGGCCACCGGTCGGCGCCGTCCCGCAAGCTCGACCGCGCTCTTCCGCAGATCTTCGTCGACGCGATGAAGAACGGGCTGCCCAAGAAGGACGCGAGCGACAAGCGCAAGATCTGGGCCATGGTCATGCGGATCGCGATGAGCGCGTACGTGCGCGGTTGGACCGAGGCCCAGTTCGTCACCGAGATGACTAAATGCGAGAAGCACAAGACGCGGCGGGAACACCACCTTTGGGTGCAACTCCGCAGCCGCAGCTCGCAGAGGTCTGCGTACCGGGCGCTGCACAAGGCGTGGGACTTCGCCGTCACCAACGCGAACAACGTGGGCATGCGGACCACGCAGGAAATCCGCGCCGACGCCATCGAGCGCGCGGTGCTATGGGCCGATCCCATAACCGAGGGATACGACGGACTGCACCCCAATGAGGCCGCTGTCATGGGCTACGTCATCGAAGAGACTGAGCGCCGGGGCATGATGCGTGTCACCTGCCCCGTCCGCGACGTCGCTGAACGCGCGAAGCTGCCGGTCATGACCGCACATCGGACCCTCAACGTGCTAGCCACCAAGGGACTGCTGATGCGGGAATCTCGCGGAAGGCCGGGCAAGCCCGGCAATCGGCGCTCGGCAATCTACTCGTTGGCCGACCCCCACGATGTGCCGTCTTTCTGTCCCGGCTCCCAGGATCCTGTCCCTCTATCCGACCCCGGTACATAGAAACGGGGTAGATACCCCTATGTACCACTTATCCCTTCGAGATCTGTTGTTAGGAGCCAGCATCCCGGACAGTGGTACATAGGGATACGCGCCTTCTCGAATCCGAGCAATGCTTGAAATCTGTGGATCGGCCTGGGAAGGGGCGTACCTTCCCGGGTGACCGATTGAAGGTTCCAAGCTAGACCGGCGCGGTAACGCTGGTCGGGAAGGTACGACCCGTGCTCACTGTAGTTTCTGATTCCGCTGTTCGTGATGGTTCGGCTTCGCCGGCGCCGGGTTCGTCGTCGGTGATCGATGAGCTGGTGCGTGCGGGTGCGCGGCGGATGCTGGCCGAGGCGCTGCAGGCCGAGGTCGATGCGTACATCGCTCGGTTCGCCGAGGACCGTGACGAGAACGGCCGCCGGCTCGTGGTGCGTAACGGCCGCCACGAGCCGCGGGCGGTCACCACCTGCGCGGGGGTGATTGAGGTGCACGCGCCGCGGGTGAACGACCGCCGTGTCGACCCGGATACCGGTGAGCTGCAGCGGTTCTCGTCGGCGATCCTGCCACCGTGGGCGCGCAAGACCCCGCAGATCGAGCAGGTGCTGCCGCTGCTGTACCTGCACGGGCTCTCGAGCGGGGATTTCGTGCCCGCGTTGGGGCAGTTCCTTGGCTCGGCCCAGGGCCTGTCCGCATCGACGATCACGAAGCTGACCCAGACCTGGAAGGCCGAGGCGCGCGCGTTCGCCGAACGCGACCTGTCGACCGTGGACTACATCTACCTGTGGGCAGACGGCATCCACGTCAACGTGCGCCTGGAGGAGGCCAAGCTGTGCCTGCTGGTGATGATCGGGGTACGCGGCGACGGCCGCAAGGAACTCATCGCGCTTTCCGACGGCTACCGGGAGGCCACCGAGTCCTGGGCGGATCTGCTGCGCGACTGTGCCCGCCGCGGGATGCGCGCTCCGGTGCTGGCGATCGGCGACGGCGCGCTGGGGTTCTGGGGCGCGTTGCGGGAGGTGTTCCCCGAGACCCGTGAGCAGCGCTGCTGGTTCCACAAGATATCGAATGTTCTTGCTGCGCTGCCGAAGTCGGCGCATCCTGGGGCGAAGAAGGTGCTCAGCGAGATCTGGAACGCCGAGGACAAACGCCACGCTCACGACGCCGTGAAAGCGTTCCAGGCCGCGTACGGGGCCAAGTTTCCCAAGGCGGTCGCCAAGATCACCGACGACGTCGAGCAGCTGCTCGCGTTCTACGACTACCCAGCCGAGCATTGGGTGCACCTGAGAACGACGAATCCGATCGAGTCGACCTTTTGCGACGGTCCGCAATCGGAGCAAGATCACCAAGGGCCCCGGATCACGAGCGGCGGGAATCGCTATGGCCTACAAGCTGATCGAGGCCGCGCAGTCACGCTGGCGCGCCGTCAACGCGCCGCACCTGGTCGCACTCGTTCGTGCCGGCGCACCATTCGAGAACGGCAAACTCGTCGAACGCCCCGACGAAACGACCGGAAAGGAGGCCGCGTAACGATCTTGATCCACAGGTATTGACGATTGCTCCTCGAATCCGGCTCGATCCGTCAAGGCCCATCACTCGACCCACTCGATCTCGATGTCCGTAAGGTTGAACGCGCCAGGACTGGGAGGCCACCGAGCTGGTGAGCCCGACCTCGGGCGCACCGACGTGCCCGGTGGCCGATCGACCCGGTAGCCCGCCGACTGTGGGCGTCCCGGTGGTTCCGAACCACCGGTAGCCCGCCGACTGTGGGCGTCCCGGTGGTTCTGAACCAGGCCCCTCGGCGACGACGTCGGCCTCACCCTGGCCAAGGACGCGGTGATCGTCGACCACGACGGCGAGGTTGACGTCCGCTGGTCCGACGCGGTCAACGATGACTTCTCCAAGAAATGTCGAGGGCCGCTCGATGTGTCGGTCAACCAGCCGGTGCGATCGCGAGGTCGACACCGCCGTCTGATGGCTCCCGTGAGCCGGGCCGCTAACTGATTCCTGTCCCGGCCCGGTTCACGGGGCAAAACTGCGGGTCGCGGTATGCGGTTTCCGTAATCGTCGACCAGGGTTGGACGCGATAGGGGCTCGACTTCCTGGCTTGCCCGGACCCGGTCGCTGCCGGGGGTACCGTGTCCCTTTTCGCAAACGGCACTCGACTTGTACGTGCGTACCAGTTGGTGCGCTGTCAATCGGGCTGTCGGCAGGCTGATAACCGGGCTGTAGCCCGGACTGTTGGCCAAAGGGTAAAGAGGGAAGGGACCCGGCTACAGGCCGGATAACCGTCCTGAACTAGAGCCGTCGTGGTCAGATTCCCGAAACTGACCACGTCACTGATTCTCTCTCAGTGGATGGCACAGGGATGGCACACCACTTCCCCAGTTTGCGAGAAACATACTCTGAGCTGCGATAACGCTTGCTCCCCCGGCTGGACTCGAACCAGCAACCCTTCGGTTAACAGCCGAACGCTCTGCCAATTGAGCTACAGGGGACCGCTCTTACCCACGCGCACGACCGCGTGCAAACGCGGGACGACTCTAGCTTACGAGGGCTGTCCAACGCCAAGAGCCGCCAGCCCGAACGCGGCCTGCGACCATCAGGCAGGATGGTTGCAACCAACAACTAGGGAGGGGGCGACTGTGATCGGGTATGCCGTCGTTTTGGCCGCGGGGTACGTGATGGGCAGCCGAGCGGGCCGCCGTCGCTACGAGCAGATCGTCGGCACCTATAAGGCCGTGACGGGCAGTCCCGCCGCCAAGACGATGATCGACGCGGGCCGCCGCAAGATCGCCAACCGGCTCTCGCCCGACACGGCCATGGTCACGCTGACGGAGATCGACGAGACCACCTTGGTGCTCGAGCCGAACACCCGGCAGGCTCAACGCTGACGAGTAGTTAGCCGAGAGGCACCGGAATGTTGATGGTCTGACCGGGCAACAGCGGGCTGCTACTAACTCCGAGACCACCCTCGTCGGTGCCGCTGATATCGAATGACGGGGAGTTGAAATTGATTCCCGGCTCCGACGGTTGATCTAGGCAGATTCCATTGTCGCGCGAACCGAACACCGCCCGGCACTGCGCGTCGACGCGGTCCGGGCCGCCAGTCACGGCCGGAGCGACAGTACCGACCAGCGCGAGGCCCCCCACGATCACTACGCGCCGCACTCGCATCATCATGGCAGAGAAGCTTACGCGGAAAGGTCGTTCCCGTCTCCGCTTGCCTGCTCGAGCAGGCTGCGACGATAGGCCTCCATCGCGACGAGTTCGCCGAACAGCGCGTGGTATTTATCGCCCTGCTCGATTGGCGACATGCGCTGCAACTTCGACTTGACTTCGGCGATCTGCCGACCGACCCACACCTCCTGCAGTCGGGCCATCACGCCGCCGACGTAGCGGGGCAGCTTCTCGTCGTCGTCCACGCGAATCGTCTCAACACCCAGCTCGCTCACCAACCCCCCCGCGTCGGTGGCCTGCTGACGGACTGCGTCAATCCATTCGGCGCCGGTCAGGCAGGCCGAGGTGCCGCCCGCCGCTTCGATCGCCGCGCGCACGGCGGCATAGCCGGGATGAGTGAAACTCTCGACCGGCAACGCGTCGAACACCGGCCCGGCCAGCGCCGGATATTGCAACGCACCCTTCAGCGCCTCGCGTTGCGGCCACAGGGTCGGGTCGCGCGGATCGGGCCGCTGCGGCGCGGACGCCTGCGCTGCCCCAGACAGCTTCACGGTCGCGGCACGTCGTGACTCCCGGCGCAGCGCCCCACCGCGTCGTTGCGATTCTTCGCGCGCCCGGCCGATCACCTGTGCGACGTCGTCCCAGCCGACCCATCCAGCCAGCTGACGGGCGTACTCGTCACGCAGCGTCGGTTCCTTGATCCGGGCGACCATCGGCACACATCGGCGCAGCGCGCCGACCCGGCCCTCCGCGCTGTCGAGGTCCATCTCCGAGAGCGCCGAGCGGATCGCGAACTCGAACAGCGGCGTCCGCCGGGCCACCAGATCGCGCAGCGCGCCGTCGCCGGCCTTCAGGCGAAGATCGCACGGGTCCATGCCGTCCGCGGCGACCGCGACGAATGACTGCCCGGCCAGGTTCTGCTCGCCGTCGAAAGCCTTGAGCGCGGCCGCGCGGCCCGCCTCGTCACCGTCGAACACGTAAATCAACTCACCGCGAAAGAAGCTGTCGTCCATCATGAGTCGGCGCAGCATCGCCAGGTGTTCGTCACCGAACGCGGTGCCGCACGATGCCACCGCCGTGGTCACGCCGGCCAGGTGCATCGCCATCACGTCGGTGTAGCCCTCCACGACCACGGCCTGGTGGCCCTTTGCGATGTCGCGTTTGGCCAGGTCGATGCCGAAGAGCACGGAGGACTTCTTGTACAGCACCGTCTCGGGGGTGTTGACGTATTTGGCTTCCATCGGATCGTCGTCGAAGATCCGCCGCGCGCCGAAGCCGATCACCTCGCCGCTGCTGGCCCGGATCGGCCACAGCAGCCGGCGGTGGAAGCGATCCATCGGCCCGCGACGGCCTTCCCTCGACAGCCCGGCCGCTTCCAGCTCCTTGAACTCAAACCCCTTGCGCAGCAGGGATTTTGTCAACAAGTCCCAACCGGAGGAGGCGAATCCGCAGCCGAAGCGGCGCGCCGCCTCGGCGTCGAAGTCGCGGTCGGCCAGGTATTGACGAGCGGGGCCCGCCTCCTGCGACTGCAGGGCCTCGGCGTAGAACTCCTGCGCGGCGGCGTTGGCGGCGATCAGCCGGCTGCGGCTGCCACGGTCGCGTTGCACGGCCGATGCGGCGCCGGTGTAGGTGATGGTGTAGCCGATGCGATCAGCCAGCCGCTCGACCGCCTCGACAAAGCTGATGTGCTCGATCTTCTGCACGAACGCGTACACGTCGCCGCCCTCGCCGCAGCCGAAGCAGTGGAAGTGGCCGTGGCTGGGACGAACGTGAAACGACGGCGACTTCTCGTCGTGGAACGGGCAGAGGCCCTTCAGCGAGTCGGCGCCGGCCCGTCGCAGTTGCACGTAGTCGCCGACGACCTCGTCGATGCGGTTGCGCTCGCGGATTGCGGCGATGTCGCGATCGGAGATCCGCGTGCCAGCCACCCGGTTAGTCTAGAGCCGGCTCCAGACGCTCCAAACGCCCTTCTGTGAACGACGCGATCTGGTCGACGATCACCCGCAGCCGGCCGCCGTCGTCGGCCGCGGCGTTGAACGCAGGCACGAACAGCGGATCGAGAGTGGCCGGAGCGCCGGCGAGCAGCCAGTGCGCCACCCGGTGGACGCGTTCCCGCTGCCGTTCCTGTATCCGAAGGTGGCGAGGATCGGACATGATGAATTGAAACGCCAGGGTTTTCAGCACCGCGACCTCCGCCCGCACCAGATCAGGCACATGCAAGTCGGCGTCGTACCGACTCAGCGGTACCTGGCCGGCGGCACTGCGCGTCTGCGCAACCGCCGCCGACGCGAACCGGCCGACCAGCTCACTGGTCAACCGTTTCAGGGCGGCCGATGAGGTCAACGTCGCGTCGTACTTGCCGACGGCGGCCACCACAGGCAGCCGCGACAACCGACCGGCCGCGGCCACCAGGTCGTCAACGGCCGGCGCGCCTTCCTGCTCGCCGAGCCGGCCCAGCGCGGCAGCCGCGTCGTCGTCGGCGAGCACTCGCAGGTCAATCCGCCCGGAGACGACGCCATCCTCGACGTCGTGCACGGAGTAGGCGATGTCGTCGGCCCAGTCCATCACCTGTGCCTCCAGGCACGGCCGGTCCGGCGGTGCACCGTCGCGGACCCAGGCGAGCACGCCGGCGTCGTCGGCGTACGCGCCGAACTTGCGGCGGTCCGCCCGGCGCAGCCATGGATACTTGGTGAGCGCGTCCAGCGCCGCACGGGTCAGGTTGAGGCCGGCGCTCTCGCCTTGCGGGTCAAGTGTTTTCGGCTCCAGACAAGTCAGGATCCGCAGGTTTTGGGCGTTGCCCTCGAAACCGCCGTAGGCGATCGCGAGATCGTCGAGCGCGCTCTCGCCATTGTGCCCGTACGGCGGATGGCCGATGTCGTGGGCGAGGCCGGCCATGTCGACCAGGTCCGGGTCACAGCCGAGCCCGACTGCCATTCCGCGACCGATCTGGGCGACCTCGAGCGAATGCGTCAGCCGGGTCCGCGGCGTGTCGCTTTCCCGCGGTCCCACGACCTGGGTCTTGTCGGCGAGCCGCCGCAGCGCGGCGCTGTGCAGCACGCGTGCCCGGTCGCGGGCGAAGTCGGTGCGATGCTCGGAGGCCGTGCCAGGCAGCACGGCCGTCTTCGGCGTCTCGACCACCATCCGCTCGCGGTCGTGCGCCTCATAGGGCTGCTGATTCGCGGTCACCGAGGCTCAGTCTGCCAGCACGTTCCACCGTCGCGGCGCGTCGCACTACATTGGCCACCATGCGCTGTGTCCGTCTGCTCGGCCTCCTTCTCGCGGTCCTTGCCGCCGCTTTGCTCGTCGCACCCACCGCCGCCGCCGACCGGCCGTTTCGGCTGTCCACCTACGTCACCGACAGCGCAGGCGCGCTGACCGTCGCGCAGCGGGGAGACGTAGCGGGCGCAATCGAACAGCTCTACAACGACCGCAGGGTCCGGTTGTGGGTGGTCTATGTCGAGGACTTCTCCGGTCAGGGTGCGGAAAGCTGGGCCCAAAGCACTTACCGGACAAGCGATCTGGGTAACCACGATGCTTTGCTGGTTGTCGCCACCGTCGACCGGTCGTATTGGTTCCTGGTGCCCGGAAGCGTCAACAATGTCAGCTCCGATGAGGTCACGAATCTGCGACGCAACGAGATCGAGCCTGCGCTGAGCCGCGGGGACTGGAGCGGTGCGGCCGTGGCCGCTGCCAACGGCCTCAACAAGGCCAGCGCTGCGACGAAAGTGCCGTGGTCCGCGGTGTTCGCGATCATCGGCGTCATCGTGCTGGCGCTGGCTGCGCTGCTGGTGCTGATGCGGTGGCGCCGACGCCGACGCCGCGCCGCGGAATTCGCCGCGGCCCGCCGGGTGGACCTGACCGATCCGAACGCACTCGCCTCGGTGTCCCTCGACGCGCTCGACGACCTCTCCAGGGAGAAGGTGGTCGACGTGGACAACGCGGTCCGTACCAGCTCCAACGAATTGGAGCTCGCGGTTGAGGAGTTCGGCTCCGACCGGACCGAGCCTTTCACGCGTGCTGTCGGCAACGCCAAAGCCACACTGGCGCAAGCTTTCACGATCCGTCAGCAACTCGACGACGCGATACCCGAAACAGCGGCTCAGCGCCGAAATCTGCTGACCCGCGTCGTCGTGTCCGCCGCGCTGGCCGACCGCGAGCTGGACGCCCAGAAAGCGGCATTCGAACAGTTGCGTGACTTGGTCATCAACGCAGCGGCGAAGCTGGACACAATGACGCAGCAGCTGGTCGAGCTCACGGCTCGGATCGCGCCGTCGGAGCAGAAGATGGCCGTGCTGCGCAGCGAATTCGACAGCGCCGCTTTGGCTTCGGTCAGCGGCAATGTGACGACTGCCCAAGAACGACTGAAGTTCGCCGATCAGAACATCACCCGGGCCCGCGAACTGGTGACGCGTCCGGTCGCCGGCCAGCAGGCCGAATTGGTGGACACCGTGCGGGCAGCGGAATCGGCGCTGGGACAGGCGCGATCGCTGCTCGACGCCGTCGATAGCGCTGAAAGCGACATCAACCGGGCCGCCGCGATGCTGCCGTCGGCGATTGCCGACATCCAGAACGGCATCGCCCAGGCCGACGCGCAACTCCGCCAGGGCAACGGGCCCCACGTCAGTGAACTCACCGCTGCCCGCGGCGCCGCCGCCTCGGCGGTCGAAACCGCGCAAACCACCGGGTCAACCGACCCGCTGGGCGCGTTCACCGGGCTGACCATGGCCGACGCCGAACTCGACCGGCTGCTGGCCGAGGTCGCCCAAGAACGCGAGGCCGCCGAACGGCTGGCTCGCGCATACGATCAAGCGTTGTTCAGCGCGCAGTCTCGGGTGCGCTCGGTGTCCGACTACATTGACACCCGCCGCGGCAGCATCGGTCCGGAGGCCCGAACCCGGCTCTCCGAAGCGGTCCGGCAACTTCAGGCGGCGCAGGCCACCAGAACGAGCGACGTCAACCAGGCGATCGCCTACGCCAACGGGGCGTCGTTGCTTGCCGCCCAGGCGCAATCATTGGCCAACGCCGACGTGCAGAACGCCCAACGCGTGTACGCCGGGCGGTACGGCAGTGGGAATTCGAACATGGGCGCGGTGCTCGGCGGGATCATCATCGGCAACATTTTGAGCGGCGGGATGCGCGGTGGTTCCAGCGGAGGCTTCGGCGGAGACTGGAGCTCAACGGGTTTCGGCGGTTCCAGTTCGTCGGGCGGCGGCTTCATGGGCGGCGGCGGCCGCTTCTGACGCTGCCAGGTTAGCTGACCATTTTCTCGAGATCGACGTTTTGCAGGTCCGCACTCCCACTTCTTCTGCAAAACGTCGATCTGGATGCTCGTTGACGATATGCATGCGAGCGCTGAATTTGCGCCATGGCTCGGCACGCCGTCGGCTGTTCAGCAGCCGCGGAGCCTCGCCGCCAGGTAGTCGGGAACGGCATCGATGCCGACCCTGTCCTGCGTCATCTTGTCACGCTCCCGCACGGTGACGGCATGGTCGTCGAGCGAGTCGAAATCGACTGTGACGCAGAACGGAGTACCGATCTCGTCCTGGCGGCGGTAGCGGCGGCCGATCGCACCCGCGTCGTCGAATTCGACGTTCCAGCACTTGCGCAGGTCGGCCGCGAGGTCGCGCGCCTTCGGTGACAGGTCGGCGTGCCGCGACAGCGGCAGCACCGCGGTCTTGACCGGCGCCAGCCTTGGGTCGAGGCGCAGCACGGTGCGTTTGTCCATGCCGCCCTTGGCATTTGGCGCCTCGTCTTCGGTGTACGCGTCGATTAGGAACGCCATGAACGAGCGGGTAAGCCCTGCGGCCGGTTCGATCACGTACGGGATGTAGCGGGTGTCGGTGGCCTGGTCGTAGAACGACAGGTCGACACCGGAGTGCTCCGAATGCGTTTTCAGGTCGAAGTCGGTGCGGTTGGCGACGCCTTCCAACTCGCCCCACGGATTGCCCTGGAACCCGAACTTGTATTCGATGTCGACCGTGCGGTCCGAGTAGTGCGACAGCTTGTCCTTCGGGTGCTCCCAGAGCCGCAGGTTCTCACGATCGATGCCGAGATCGAGGTACCACTGCAGCCGAGTGTCAATCCAGTACTGATGCCACTCCGGCGCGGTCGCCGGCTCGACGAAAAACTCCATCTCCATCTGCTCGAACTCGCGGGTGCGGAAGATGAAGTTGCCCGGGGTGATTTCGTTGCGAAAGCTCTTGCCGATCTGGCCGATTCCGAACGGCGGCCTCTTGCGCGACGTCGTCACCACGTTGGCGAAGTTGACGAAGATGCCCTGCGCGGTCTCCGGCCGCAGGTAATGCAAGCCCTCGTCGGTTTCGATCGGGCCGAGATGGGTCTTCAGCATCATGTTGAACTCACGCGGCTCGGTCCACCGGCCCGGCTCACCGGTTTCCGGGTCGCGGATGTCGGCCAGCCCGTTGGGCGGTGGGTGGCCGTGCTTGGCCTCGTAGGCCTCGATCAGATGGTCGGCGCGGTAGCGTTTGTGCGTGATCAGCGACTCGACCAGCGGGTCGTGGAACACTTCCACGTGGCCCGAGGCCACCCACACCTCGCGCGGCAGGATGATCGAGCTGTCGATGCCGACGACGTCGTCGCGCCCGGACACTACTGCCCGCCACCACTGCCGCTTGATGTTCTCCTTGAGTTCGACGCCCAACGGCCCATAGTCCCAGGCCGACTGCAGACCGCCGTAGATCTCGCCGGACTGGTACACCAGCCCGCGCCGCTTGGCGAGGTTGACGACGGTATCGATGACGGACGCCACGGGTCACCAGAGTAACGACGGCGCTGAACGCCGGGTCGCCGCCTCCGTTGACATGCGTGATCGTGCATGTAATCTGACGTTAATGGAAACCATTTCCAGTTTGGCTCTGGCGGCGCCGTCTCGGCGGGTGCTGGAAACCGCCGGTGACATCCTGCGGGCGCTGGCAGCACCGGTTCGGATCGCGATCGTGTTGCAACTTCTCGAGTCGCAGCGCTGCGTGCACGAACTGGTCGACGCGCTGGGAGTGCCGCAGCCGCTGGTCAGCCAGCACCTTCGAATCCTCAAAGCCGCGGGCGTGGTCGAGGGTGAGCGGTCCGGCCGTGAGGTGCTCTACCGGCTGGTTGATCAGCATCTGGCGCACATCGTGACCGCCGCGGTGAACCACGCCGCCGAGGACGCGACATGACCGGTGCGGGCGCGCGCAGCACCCGTCAGCGTGCGGCGATCAGCGCCCTGCTGGAGTCCCTCGACGACTTCCGCTCGGCCCAGGAGATCCATGATGCGCTCCGCCGCCAGGGTGAGGGCATCGGACTGACCACCGTGTACCGCACGTTGCAGTCGATGTCGGCGGCGGGCGCCGTCGACACGCTGCGCACCGACACCGGCGAGTCTGTGTACCGGCGCTGTTCGACTCACCACCACCACCATCTCGTCTGCCGCCTCTGCGGCTTCGCGGTCGAGGTTCAGGGTGGACGAGTCGAGGCATGGGCCACGGAAGTGGCTGCTGCTCACGGCTTTTCGGAAGAAAGCCACACTATCGAGATCTTCGGGACATGCGCCACCTGCGCGGACAAGGGATGAGCGTCATCCCACGAGCGCGCGCCGCACGTCGGCACCCGCGCTGAGCACAATCAGGATCAGCGTGCGCAGCGCGTCGTCGGTGAGTCCGGTGCCGGGAAAGTTGTAGCGCAACAGCACTTCGCCGATGCGCTTCTTCTCGATCAACGTGACTGTGCCGAGCATCGTGGTGCGCGCATGTTCGGCGATCTTGGCCCGGATATCCCGATTCAACGGCAAATCCCAGGCAAGGATCTGCGACAGTGAGATCAACTCCAGATCCTCGGCGACGTTGACCACACGCAGCGACGCCAAGGTGCCGTCGTACTGTACCGTCAGCGCGTCGTCGCCTTCCTCGCGGATCGACACCACGCCGGCAAGTACGTCGCGCAGGCGCTGCTGCAGCGTCACCACGCTCTGCCGCTCAGGCTCATTATTCGGCTCTGCCGAACCGGCGGTTGCGGTTGACGTACTCCTCGCACGCATCCCACAGATCCCGGCGGTCGTAGTCCGGCCACAGCTTGTCCTGGAACACATATTCGGCGTACGCCGCCTGCCACAGCATGAAATTGCTTGCCCGCTGCTCGCCCGATGTCCGGATGAACAAGTCGACATCGGGAATGTCGGTGCGATGCAGGTGTTTGGCCACCGTAGCCTCGGTGATCCGCTCGGGATTGAGCTGCCCAGAGGCGGCCAGCCGGGCGATCTCCTTCGTGGCTTCGACGATTTCGGTGCGGCCGCCGTAGTTGACGCAGTAGTTGACGGTGATCACGTCGTTGTGCAGTGTCATGTCCTCGGCGATCTCGAACTCGTTGATCACGCTGCGCCACATCCGCGGACGCGAACCGACCCATCGCATCCGCACGCCCATCATGTCGAGAGCCTCGCGTCGGCGCCGCACAACTTCGCGGTTGAATCCCATCAGGAAGCGGACCTCTTCGGCGCTGCGTTTCCAGTTCTCGGTGGAGAATGCGTAGACGGTCAGGTGTTTGATGCCGATCTCGATGGCGCCGCAGGTGATGTCGATCAGAACCGCCTCACCCATCTTGTGACCCTCGGTGCGGTGCAGTCCGCGCTGGGTTGCCCAGCGGCCATTGCCGTCCATCACAATCGCGACGTGGTGGGGCAGTTGATCGTCGGAAATCCTCGGGGGCACTGCCTTCGACGTGTGCTGCGGCGGCCGGCGCGGACCTCCGCCTGGCGCCGGCGGCAGATCCGGGAAGAGGACCGGCCAGGTGGACTTGTCGGGGAATGTCGGGTAGTCGTCGGGCACCGGGTCCAGTTGCGGGAACCGCTGACGCTTGCGTGCCTCCCTCATCGGAGCCCTCTGCTCTTCGCGCAAGCGCTCATCGGAGCCCTCTGCTCTTCGCGCAAGCGCTCATCGGAGCCCTCTGCTCTTCGCGCAAGCGCTCATCGCCGTTCCACCAGGGGCAATGTCCGCAACTGACGTTCGAGATGCCACTGCAGGTGCGCCGCCACCAGCCCACTGGCCTGGCTGCGATGTGACAGCGGCGCGGCCTGGGCGAAATCCCAGTCGCCGTCGTGCAGTGCGGACATCAGATCGAGCACCCCCTGTGGCGGCGTGGACGACCCCGCCGGCCGGCAGTGCGTACACACGCTGCCGCCCGCCGCGACATGGAAGGCGCGATGCGGGCCGGGCGCTGCGCAGCGGGCGCACTCGGTGAGCGCCGGCGCCCACCCGGCGATTCCCATGGCGCGCAGCAGATATGCATCCAATACCAGCTCGCGCGGGCGCGCCCGGTCGGCCACCGCGCGCAATGCGCCGACGGTGAGCCGGTGCAACGCTGGAACGGGAGCCCGCTCCTCGCCGGCCAACCGCTCAGCGGTTTCCAGCACCGCGCACGCGCAGGTGTACCGGCCATAGTCGCTGACGATATCGGTGGCGAACGCGTCGATGGCGGCCACCTGCGTGACGATGTCGAGGTTGCGGCCGGGGTGCAGCTGCACGTCGATGTGGGCGAACGGCTCCAGCCGCGCACCGAACTTGCTGCGCGTGCGCCGCACGCCCTTGGCGACCGCACGCACCAACCCGTGCTCACGGGTGAGCAGGGTGACGATCCGGTCAGCCTCGCCGAGCTTGTGCTGGCGCAGCACCACCGCCCGGTCCCGGTACAACCGCATTGATCCAGTTTGGCACCGTCTCCTGACAGAACAGGTGCGTACCGCCAGACCGTGTCGTGGTGCGCCTATCCCGTCGGCTACATGAGCTGCCGCTGGAAGTAGGTGTACTCGAGCGCCGCCGTTCGGGCCTTTTCGTCGACATCGGTTCCGGATCCGTGGCCGCCCTGGGTGGCCTCGTAGAAAAGGTAGGGGCTGCCGAACTCCGATAGCCGGGCGGCGAACTTACGAGCGTGCTGCGGGCCGACGCGATCGTCTTTAGCGGTGGTCCAGATCAGCGGCTGCGGATACTTCACACCGCGCTTCACTTGTCCGTAGGGTGAGATGGATTCGAGGAACGCCCGCTCGTCCGGGTTGTCCATCGAGCCGTATTCGCCGACCCAGGAAGCGCCTGCCGCGATCTGCTCGTAGCGCACCATGTCCAACAGCGGGATCTGCATATCCACCGCGTTCCACAGTTCCGGGTGCTGTGTGAACTCGACGCCCATGAGTAACCCGCCGTTGGAGCCGCCTTCGATGCCGAGATGGCGCGGCGAGGTGATGTTGCGGCTGATCAGATTTCGCGCGACGGCAGTGAAGTCGTCGAATGCCTTTTGCCGCTTGGTTTTCAATGCTGCCTCGTGCCAGGCTGGACCGAATTCGCCCCCGCCGCGGATATTGGCGATGACGAAACGCGCCGCCACGCTGGAGCCAGAGCTTGCCGCGCAGGCCGTCGTAGCCCGGCGTCGAGGAGGACGCGAAACCGCCGTACGCATACAAGATCGTCGGCGTGCTGCCGTCGTAGCGGATATCGGCGGCGTGCACGATGAAGTACGGGACCTTGGTGCCGTCGGGTGAAGTGGCCTTGATCTGCTCGACCACGAAGCGCGATGAATTGAAGCGCGCCGGTGCCGACTTGATCGGATCCACGCGCCCATCGGCAACATTCAGGTGGTACAGCGTGCTCGGGGTAACCATCGAGGAGACCGACAGATAGGCGATATCGCCACGGTCATCAGAGGTCAGCGCATTGACGGTCGCTTGTCCGGCAACGCAACCAGTTCCCCGGACCAGATGCCGTCGGGCCGGCGCGTGTACACGCTCGCGCGCCCGTTGACGTCGTACAGCGATGTGACGATCACCCGGTCGCGCGTGGTCATCACGGCTTGCAGCGCCTCCTGCGGGCCGGGGACGTAGACGACGGTCGGGCGCAGCCGCAGCGGATCGCGCATCATCTCGTCGGCGTCCAGCGACACCAGCGACCCGGTACGAAACACCGTTTTGTCCACTGTCCAGTCCTGCTGCAGCGAGACCATCACCTGGTTGCCGACCATGCCCTCAAGATCGGCCTTGGGCGGCAACGCCAACCGCCTGGCTGTGCGCCGCCCAACAGGCTGAACTGGACCTCGTGGAAGGACGGCCGACGCGCGACCAGACTCAGCCGCCGCCCCGCGCCGTTGTCCAGAAGCGACCCTGCGGTGGCAAGCGCGTCCAGCCGATCACCGCGGGCGACCTCGACGGCCTGGTCCAGCGGCTGCCCGCGGGTCCACAGCTTGACGACGTAGGGATACCCGGAGACCGTCGTCTCCCCCGGCTGCCATGCCCGCGACACCAGCAG
>CAWDEZ010000008.1:0-517551 GCA_963801365.1 uncultured Actinomycetota bacterium
GAATCTGGTCGAAATCGATGAACACATGCCGCGGGCCGCGGAATACTTGGCTGATCCGGTACGGCGGAGGGTCTTCCACCAGCCGTGGGTTTTCCACGCGGCGCAGGAACGCCTCGAATGCGGTGTTGACCTCCAGGCGGGCCAGCGGCCCACCGAAGCAGACGTGAATGCTGCGTCCCCAACCCACGTGCTCGTTGTCTTGACGTTCCGGGTCGAAGGTATTGGGGTCAGGGAAACGCCTTGGGTCGCGGTTCGCCGCGCCGTACATCAGGAAGATAGGCGAGCCCTTGGGGATCGTCGTGCCGGCGATCTCGATGTCGGCCAGCGCCGAGCGGCTGGGGAAGAACTGCACCGAGGACTGCAGCCGCAGCACTTCTTCGATGGCGCCGGGAATCAAATCGGTTCTGCTGCGCAACAATTCGATCGACCCCGGGTTGCGCAGCACCGTCAGCACGCAGTGCGAGATCAGGTTGACCGTGGAGTCGTGACCCGCGACGAACAACAGGATCGTGTTGTTCACAATCTCGCTGGGCGACATTGGCCCATCGGGTCCGTCATCGTGCACCAGCTGCGAAATCATCCCCGGGCAGGGGGATTTCGCCGCGCGTTCGACCAGCCCGATGATGTATTTCTTCAGTTCCTGGCCGGCCTCGACGCCTTTGGCGCGCCGCGCCTGGCCCTCCCCGGTTTCGACCTCGGGACCCAGGTCGAAGATTCCGGCCATTGCGTCGGCGATCCAGGCGTGGAACTGCGGTTCATCCTCGAGCGGCACGCCCAAGATGTGGCAGATCACGTCAACCGGTAGCGGATAGGCGAACTCGTCGACCACATCGATGCGGGTCTTACCCATCGCCTTGTCGAGCAGATCGTTGACGATCTGCTGACACAACGGCTCCTGGCTGGGAATCACGTCCGGTGAGTGGGGCGGTCCGAAGTAGCGCATGCACGAGCGGCGAGCCCGGTCGTGGTCGGGCGGATCCTGCTGGATGAAGCTCAAGTCCTGCCCGTACCGTTCGATCATCTCGGCGACCGAGGGGTCGAGGATTTCCCGGGGGCGGGCGCCGAGCGGACTTCTGCGCATATCGGAGCTCACCCGCGGGTCGTGTGCCAGCGCGATGAGTTCCTCATACCCGGTGACCGCGTAGACGCCGTTGGTCACCCGCGCCACCGGCGTCTTGCGTAGTTCGTCGAAGAACGGGTAAGGGTTGGCGCGGTTCTCAAGCTTCATGGCCTCGTTCCAGGCCTCTTCCGGGGTCATAGCGCTTCCCTTATCTGAATCACGGTGTCTTTCTGGGCCTTTGGCTGTCAGGTCGGTCCGCCCCGGCGGGGCCGGAACTCGGCCCGTCGCTCGGATGGGTCGTGACCGGTCAACACGACGTCCGGGGTCTCGGTGGGCACACCGCGGGCCGGGAAGTCGGCGGGCTTCACGCGCATGTCCTCGGGGAAGTCAGAACCGGCGGGATTCGGGGGGAACGGCGCCGAGCGCGCGATCTGCGCCTCGTAGTACGGGATCCACTTGCCGTGGTTGAAGGTGACCGCACCGACGATGCGTCCGCGCCTCCCGTAGGCCGCCGCGAACCGGCGCTGCTTGACCGAGCCCTGGGTGAACATGATTTCGTCACCGAACGAGGGCACCCCGACGGACTTGATGTTGACGCCGAACTGGCCCGACCAGAACTGCGGAATCAGCAGATGCGCCCAGCGGTCCGATTCATCACACACCATGTTGTGGGCCGCGACCTGGGCGCCCAGCACAGCGTTGTCCCAATGCTCCATGGCCAGAAACTGGTAGTCGTAGAGCACATGGGGGGCGCGGGCAATGTCGCCGGCCACGAAGATGTAGTTGGTGACGACGCCGTTGACGTCGAACGCGCGGCAGCCAGCATCGCAGCCCACCCCCCACAACCCGGCGGCCAGTCCGGCCCCGTCGAGCCACTCGATGTTGCGGATCGACCCCAGCGAGGTCACCACCACATCGACGTCGAGGGTGCTGCCGTCGGACAGCCGCGCTCGACGCACGTGCCCACTCGCGTCACCCTCCATCGCCAGTACCGAGACTCCGGTGCGCAGGTCCACCCCGGCCTCGCGCTGCATTTCGGCGGCGATCGCGCCGATCACCCCGCCCAACGGACCCGACAGCGGGGCGGGGCCGCGCTCGGTGACGGTTACCTCAAGCCCTCGGTCGCGGCACACCGAGGCCACCTCCGAGCCGATGAAACCCGAGCCGATGATCAGCACACGCTGTGGTTTGGCGGCCAACGCTGCCTGCAGCGCCGCCGCGTCGGCGCTCGTGCGCAGGGTGTGGACGCCCTCGAGGGCGGCTTCCTCAGGATTGGGCCATTTGCGTGAGCGCACCCCTGTCGCGATCAGCAGCCGATCTCCCTCGACCTCGCTGCCGTCGGCGAGGCGTACAAGCTGGTTGGCTCGGTCCAGACATGTCGCGGCGACGCCGAGCCGCCACTCGGCATCGACATCGCGCATCCGGGGCAGCTTGGTCGCGTCCGCCCTTACCCATCCGGCGAGCACCTGCTTGGACAGCGGCGGCCGGTCATACGGCTCGTCCGGCTCATCACCAATGATCGTCAGATGGCCCCGGAAACCCTCTTTGCGCAGTGCCTCGGCGGCGCGAAGCCCGGCCAGTGACGCACCAACAATAACGATCCGACCGTTGTCCTTGAAGCCGTTCCCGTTGCTCATGACCGGCCTGCTTACTCGTCGTCTAACTGGTCGACGATGATCGCTTGCACCGGGCACGAGGCCGCGGCGCGCAACACCTGCAAACGCTGACTGTCATCAGGGTTGGGGTTGTAGGTCAAGGCCTCTTCTCCTTTGAGCTTGAGCACCTCCGGCGCCAGCGGGACACACTGCGCGTACCCGAGGCAGCGATTCAGGTCGACGACAATCCGCATACGCACCGCCTCAAACTTCTGAAGAGCAAGACTCCCAAGTTCCGGCTTACCGTGCCGACACAGATGGACCGTACGCCGCTTATGCGCTCGAAAAAATCCGGTCCGAAAATCTTGTAAACGGCAAGCCGTGCCCCCAAACTGGCGGGTTTCCGCCGTGCTGTGGGCCTGATCGAGGGCTCCGATGCCTGGTCCACGCGCCAGCGCGACGAGATGGTCGGCTCCCTGAAGGGCAAGCCCGGGCTGCGCCGGCTGCTGCGCCGTACCAAGGCCGGGCTGCTGCGCATCGACCGCGCCACCGCGAACCGCGAAGCCCACTGCGACGGCAAGTGGCTGCTGCGGACCTCAGACGCGACCGCGAGCGCCGAGGACCGGGCCGCCGCCTACAGCAACTCATCGCCGTGGAACGCGGCTGGCGCGACTGCAAAACCAGTCTCGGGCTGCGCCCGGTCTAGCACCACCGCGAGGACCGCATCCGCGCCCACGTCCAATTGTGTTGGTTGGCACTGCTTCTCATCAGGGTCGCGGAAACCCGTACCGGCGACACCTGGTGCAACCTGCGCCACGAACTCGACCGGCTGCACCTCTAGCCTTCCCCAACCTCGCGGCCGGTGAGTATCCAGGTGTCCTTGCTGCCGCCACCCAAGGACGAGTTGACGATCCGCGAACCGCGGCTGGCCACGCGCGTCAACGCGGCCGGCGAAACGTGGGCCGACACCGAACCACCCGCACCGGCACGCAGGTGCACGAAGGTGCGCAGGTCGACGTGATGCGGGTACATCCCGTCACCGTCGAAGGTGGGGTGGGTGGATAGGGCGATCATCTCCTGGGCGATGAACCGCTCCGGCTGGGTGAGCAGTTCACGTCGGCGTGCCTGCAGGGCCGCGTTGGAGGCGTCCGGCCCGATCAGCACGCCGCTGCCGCCGAGCCCGTCGATCGGCTTGGTCACGAGGTCGGCGAGGTGTGCCAGTACGTAATCGCGCTCGGCGCGCTCGGCACAGATCCAGGTCGGAACCTGCTCGAGCCTCGGCTTCTCGCCGAGGTAGTACTCGATCATGGCGGGGACGAACGCGTAGATCGCCTTGTCGTCGGCGACGCCGTTGCCCAGCGCGTTGACGATCGTGAGGTGTCCGTTGGCGATTGCGCCGAGCAGGCCCCGCCGCAGCGGAGCACCGTCGTAACCGGTGGAGGATAGCAGCATGTCGTCGTCCATGCGGGCGTAGACAACGTCTACGCGTTGAACGCCAGAACCTATGTGGCGCATCAGGTTTCGTCGCGGGTTGAGAGGTCAGACGGCTGCACCAACACGATGCCCATCTCGGCGGCGAGGAAGGTGTGCTCAAACCAGGCGGGGTCCTCCCAGCCGGCAGCCAGCAGCGCGATCGCGGGATCGTCGGGCGCGTGTCGCGGGGCGGCCGCGTGCAGCGTGTCGAGCAGCATTTGCGGGGCCCGGTCGACGTTGTCGATCGCGGCCGGGGCCCGCTGCTCGGGAAGATGCTTGGCGAACAGCCGGTGGTTAACGATCGCGTACGCCGACCCCGACGGCACCCGCAGGTTGTCCTCGAGCACCAGCCAGTGGCCCGCCGGTCACACACCAGGTCGGTGCCGCTAATGTGGGCGCGCACGGAGTCGCCGCCGAGCCGCCCCGTGGACCGGAAGCCGGGCGCCCGGTCGAGCGCCTGCACGCCGATGATCCCGTCGTTGAGGATCGCCTGCGCGGAGTAAATGTCGCGCAAGAACGCGTCCAGCGCCGTGGCGCGCTGACCCAGCCCGTCGCACAGGGTGGTCCACTCCTGGGGCGGCAACCATCCGCGGCACCAGGTCCAGGGGAAACAGCTGGGCACGGCTCTGGCTGGTGACACGGAACGTGATGTTGTCGGCCCGCTGCTCCTGCTCGATGCCGCCCTCCCGGGACCGCAGCGCCGCGACGCCAAGCTGGGCGACGGTCCGCAGGACGTTGCGATAGCCGGGGCGGGGGTCCCCTCGGTGTCGACGGCCTCGTCGTAGCTGACGTCGACCCCGTTATGGGCATCGGTGCTCGACTGGTAGCCGAACAGCAGGGTTGGGTCGTCGCCGACGGCGGTTGCGGTGTTGGCCAGCGGCCAGCGGTCTCGGCGATCAGCTGGTCGACCACGTCGGTGAGGCGGCCCCGACGGCGCAACGCACGACGCTGGCGCGCAGAGGAGGTGCCGGCGATCAGCACCTGACGGGCGAGCTCGCTGACGATGTCCCAGTCGCCCGTTGCTTCAAGTTGCGCCCGCAGCGAGCCGACCAGCTCGGTGACGACCTCGGCCGCGGGCCTGCTGGCCGGGCCGGTGATTAGCGACCAAGGGTCGCTACGCTGCCGGCGACCACGCAAAGGCTGCAAGTCATGCCGTCGCCTGAAGCGCCTTGTAGATGATCGGCACCAGCTCACCCATGAGCTTCTGCGAGATCTCGGAGTTGTTGAGGATCTGGCTGGATAGGACTACGACCAGGCGGTGACCGAGCAGGCCGCCAGCTGGCAGCAGAGGTGCACGGCGCCGGTGGCTATCGGTCTGCGCGCCTGGCGCTGACCGGCCAGCGCGCGAAGGCGTTGGGCGCCAACATCGTGGGCAACATCTCTCGCGACGCCAGCGGTAAGGCCCTGATGACCGGCAGCGGCCAGACCACCACCATCGCCCTCGGCGAACATCTCATCGGGAAACCGATTGAAGTACTCACGGTGCAGCACAACATAAATCGAGTCCCGGTCCACCCGGTCCTCACAGAAGTTCGCCGTCGACCGCCACAGATCCAGCTGAACAGCCGTGCGTCCCAACGTTACCCACCAATTCAACTCGAACAGCGCCGATTAGCCAGTCATCGCCACGCGAAAAACACCAGCCACCTAGAGCCGGTCGCGACGCGACCGCGAGAAGAAGTACGGCGCGTAAGCGGGGAAGCATAATGTCAAGCATCAGCCAGACAATGCATCATCTGGGTATCACCGATCAGACCCGTTTTCCCGCATCGGTGTGTCAGGATCGCCGGCGTGTGGAGATTGTTTGGGCGAGGAACTTCACTGATCGCGGTCGCTGCCGTGCTGTGTGGGGTCGCCGTGCCTGCGCAGCCGATCCGGTGACCGGGAACTGTGGCTTCGCGCCGGATGACATCTACGCCAAGGAATTTCAGTGTGATCGTTATGGCGAATTCTACACGCCGCCCGATCCGCTGCCGCCCGGTCAGCCTGGTGATCTGATCCGCAGCGAGCCGATGCGGCTGGTATACGACCCGTCCGGTCAGCTGGGCGGTTGGGTCGCCACCAGCACGCGGATCATGAACCGCAGCACCGACTCTCGTGGCAACCCGGTCGCCGTCACCGGCACCTACTTCGAACCCGATCGGCCTTGGCTTGGCGGCGGGCCACGTCCACTGATTGCGTCCGCGCCGGGCCTCTATGGCCAGGGCGACCAGTGCGCGCCATCGCGGATCTTCAGTCAGAGCATTCATTTCTCCAGCGGCCTCGACATAACCCTGGGCCATGAGGAGCTTGGCGTGGCCACGCTGGTGGCACGCGGGTTCGCAGTGGTTGTGACCGACTACGAGGGCCTGGGAACGCCGGGCGTCCATACCTTTACCAACCGGCTCGCCCAAGCGCAGGCGCTGCTGGACGCGGCCCGTGCCGCCAAGAAGTTGCCGAGTACCTCTCTGGCCCCGGACGAGCCGGTCGCCCTGTGGGGATACTCGCAGGGCGGCACAGCCAGCGCGGCGGCTGCCGAGCTGGCGTCGGATTACGCGCCGGAACTGCATCTCGTCGGCACGTACTCGGGTGCGCCGGCGGCCAATCTGAGCGACCTATGGCCGTATTGGGATGGCAACATCCTCATCGGCGCAGTCGGCTACATCATCAACGGACTCATCGCCGCCTACCCCGAGGCCGAGGCCGCGATCCACGACAGGCTCACCCCGCAGGGCGAAGACCTGCTCAACAAGAGCAAGGAGCAGTGCTTCGCCGAGACCATACTCACCTTCGGATTGCACCACCTGCAAGGGTATTTCGTCGGCGACCCCTACCACGTGCTCGCCGGTGAGCCATTCAACAGCCTGTTCGACTTGCAACGCATCGGGCGGCTCAAACCGAACTCGCCGGTCTTCATCGACATCAATCATTTCGACACGGTGGTGCCATGGACCGGTGCCAACCAGCTGGGTCGGGACTGGTGCGCACAGGGTGCCGACGTGCAGTTCTGGACTAACGACCAGCCCCCGTTCCTCAACAAGCTGGCGGTCAACCACATCCTGGCCGCCTTTATGGACGGCGAGCGGGCCATCCAGTGGATCACCGACCGGTTCAACGGGATGCCGAGCACTCCCAACTGTGGTCAATTCTGATCCGGATCAAGGAACCTGCGGACAGCTGCTCGGCGCGGGCCTTGAGGCTCACCGCACTGATCTCACCACCCAACTGGCAGCGACCCGCCACTTCTGTCGTTGTTGAATACCGTGGACTGCCTGTCTGCTCGATGCGACCTCAGCGAGACCGCATGTATCTCAAGCGAGTGAGTAGCTCGTTCCGACAAATCACGAAAACCACATGGTCTGCAGCGCGAACCGAGTCCTGCGTTTCCCCCTATTACCGAATCCCGCACTAAGCGGGTTTTGAGTACGTACTGTCGTCGAGACTCAACGTTAGCGTTAATTCGGTAGCGGGTGTGGCATGGCGACGATCGGACAGCGCGCAGTGGTTCTGGGTGCGAGCATTGCCGGGTTGTTGGCGGCGCGGGTGCTCGCGGAGTTCTATGGGTCGGTCACGGTGGTCGACCGTGATGAGCTAGGCGATGATCCAGTGCCAAGGCGTGGGGTGCCGCAGGGCCGGCACATCCATGCTCTGACCGCAGGTGGGGCACAAGTCATGGACGAGTTGTTCCCAGGTCTGCTCGAAGAACTCGTCGCCGCCGGGGTACCCGTCTGGGACGACGGGGATCTGTCCATGGTCGATGTTTCGGTGGGGGGGCATCGGTTGGTCCGCTCCGGCACGGTCGGGGATGGCGAGGTGGTGGCCATCTATTATCCGAGCCGGCCATTCCTGGAGGGTTGTATCCGGCGTCGGCTAAGGGCCGTTGAAAATGTGACGCTCCTGTCCGGACACAAGGCTGCTGAATTGACGTCGACGGCCCAGCGTGACCGCATCACGGGGGTGCGGCTAGTGAGCCGGGACGGCGAGGACATGTGTGCGGCGGCGGATCTCGTTGTCGACGCGACTGGTCGCGGTTCGCGCCTGCCGGTTTTTCTAGAGAACATGGGCTATGGCCGTCCGAGGGAGGACGAGGTTGTTGTCCGCTTGGTCTATGTGAGCCAAGCCCTCCGGATTCCGCCGGGCGCACTCCGAGAAAATCTTGTCGTAGCTTTCCCGGAGCCGGGTCGGCACACCCTGATGGCGTTGTGCCGCTACGAGAATGGGATCTCGATGCTTACTGTGGGGGGGATGCTAGGAGAAGAACCACCCACGGACAGCGTCGGAATGGCCGCGTTCGCGGAGAAAGTCGGGCCAGCATCTGTTGTCGCTTCACTGCGGGCGGCTGAGCCGGTCGGCAACATTTCTCGTCATCGCGTTCCGTCAAACCGGTGGCGACGCTACGACAAGATCGCAAGCTTCCCAAAGGGTTTGCTGGTCTGCGGCGACGCGATCTGTAGTTTGAACCCCATCTACGCGCAAGGAATGACAGTCGCCGCGCTGCTCGCGAAGACTCTGCGGGACTGCCTGCAACGGGGCGAGCATGATCTGTCGCGCCGATTCTTCCGGGACTCCGCCAAAGTCGTCGGTGCCGCGTGGCGAATGGCGGCAGGCTCCGATCTCGCGTTGCCGGAGGTGGAGGGGATGCGCTCCTGGTCAATGCGGTTGACCAACCTGTACACCGAGCGGTTATTGGCAGTCGCCGAATCCGATCCCTTCGTCGCGAACCGTTTTTTTAGGACAGCGGGCTTTGTCGACACTCCGACTGCCTTACTGCACCCGTCGGTGCTCCGGCGCGTTGCGACCGCTAACAGACGCAGGTATCGAGTCGCGGTAGCACCAACCACAGAACCTACGCACTGACACCGCAATGAAGGCCTGCCCCGATTGGGTCCCCATGAATAGCGAGCAGTGGAACGTCAATTCACTTCAGGACTTCGGACGCTCGTCGACCCCGGTGTGCTCACCGAAATCTCGGTGGCTGGCGCGGGTCAGCGGATCTGGCCGACAGCTTCGATGATGCTCAAGTGGTCGTGTCCGGGCACGTCGACGCGCTGCGCGTTGAGGTTGCGGATGACTCTTTGGAGCCGGGCGTTCTGGGGTTTGGCGAGTTTGTCGTGATCGGTGAGGAAGACGCGGGTCTCGACGTACCGGGAAAGGTGGATTTTTTCCAGGTCTCGCTGGAATTTGCACCAGGTTCCCATGTCTTTTCCGGGGGCGGTGTTGTGGATGTATTTGGCGATGGCACCTGGGACGGGGGCGGCGATGTTGGCGATGGCGACGCCCGCGGCGGCGGGGGCGACGAGGTCGAGCTTGACGTATTGGGGCAGCGCGCCCTGTTGGTCCAGTTTGTGGATGGCGTCGATGGCGACGCGCGCGCCCATGCAGTGGGCGCGAATCTGCAGCGGCTGGCCGGGATGCTGGTGAGCCCACTGGCGGATGCTGTTGGCCAGCTCGGTGCCGGCTTGCCCCAGACGCTTGTGTCCGTCGTCGTAGGCGAAGCAGAGGATGGCCTGGTCGTCGGGCGCGGAGACGGCGAGCGGGGCGACAGTTTCAGGCGAGCTGTTGATGCCGTGCACGGTCACGACTGCGCCGTATGTGCCGTCGCGCACCCGGACGAGTGTCCCCCTGCCCTGGTTGCGTTTCACGATTTCTCGCTCGCGGGCTTCGTCCGGATGAATCACGGCTCAAGCATGCACCGGGGCGGTGACCGGGCGGCTGAACTCCCGCTGATTGTGAGTATGCACAATCAGCCTTTGCTGCCGACCTAGGTTGCTGAGCAGCATGTTTGCCCTGAACCGCGAGCCGTCGCCCTCGGCGACGACGATGCTTGCCTTACCGGGCGCTGTGCGGGCCGGTCCGCCGAGCCGCTCGCCGAGGTGCTCGACGCCAAGACGGCCTCACACGTGCTCGGCGTCCTACCGAATACATCTCCCTAAGGTTGACTGACCCTTCTCACGGGTATGGCTGCGGTCAGTGTCCAGCAACCGCTAGACCGCTCCCTTTTCCAGGCGCGCAACCGCCGGAACCAGAAAGGCTTACAGTCATGATCATCCTTGGAATCATCTTGCTCATCGCCGGGTTCCTGCTCAAGATTTCGATTCTGTGGACCATCGGAATCATCGTGCTCCTCATCGGTGTAGTTCTAGCGATCCTGGGAGCAACCGGACGCGCGGTCGGTGGCCGCCGCCACTACTTTTAAGCCTTCGTTCGACCGTCATCAAGGCCACAACGATCTGGCGCACGGGTAATTGCCGAAAACGACTGTGCTTCATGAGACACGGCCAGTTCTGTCTTCACAACTTCGATGGTGTCGTCCCCTGTATCAGCAGTTGATTTCGTCATCGAAGCTGGGCGTGCGGCGATCTTTTACCGACTTCTGTCTGGTTGACGGGGTCGCTAACGGAGTGGCCGGTGGGTCGACGCAGTGTTGACAAAGCCAGCATCGAAAGTGGTGCTCCCGGTTTCTTGCGGCAGCGACACGACGGGCTGGCGAACCCTTGCAATGAGTTCACCAAACTGCGCAAACGTCTCTTCGAAGCGAGCGACGACCATGTCCGCCGTCCACTGTTGCCAATCGGTGCCGGGGCCCCAATCCACGACCGCGACGAGGATGATTGCCCACCACACCGCGATCGCCAGGTGCACCTCGCGGTCGTCGAGACCGACACCCATCCGCTTGGCCAGGACCTCGATCACAGCGTCCCGCCTGATTTCACTGGACGCGAGCAATTCGGGCGAGGAATATACGATCCGCACAGTCGTGATAAACCGCTCGGTGGTGAGTCCGCCAGGGGGTGCGCACTTCGTTGCCGTGAGCATGTCGATGTGCGCTGTGCGCAGCGCATCCAGTTCGCCCAGCTCAGCAGGCTGGCGGAGCAACTGCTCCGCGATTGCTTCGACGATTTCGTCGACCAGGGCGTGGATTACGGCACCTTTTGTGGCGAAATACCGGCTGAACGTGCGCGGCGACACGTCGGCGAGGGCCGCGATCTGCTCGACGGTGGTCGGGTCGAAGCCTTGTCGCTCGCTCAGCTCGATGGCGGCCTCGATCAGCCTCGCCCGGGTACGGTCCTTTTTGCGTTCACGCAATCCGGCCACCACGGGTCCCCCACGACGTCGATCAGAGCCACGATTTTAGCGCGCCAACCGGCACATCGTCGCAAGTTCCGCACACAGTCGGGGACAGCCGTGTCGTGGTTCGGTCAGCTCGTTTCCGGCGGTGGTTCTGGCGGTGTTGCGGATCGGGTAGCCGGCCCGTCGCAGCGACGTCAGCCGCAGCTCCTCGCGGTCGGAGGCGTGCAGCAGCGTGTCGTCTTCTCGAATGGCCAGGGAGCTAGTTCTGCCAGTCGTTGGAGCCGTCGTTCTTGCCGTATGTGCCGGTGGAGTTCTTCACGATGATGGGATCACCGGCGCCGAAGTTGTCGAAGAACCACCTTGCGTTGGTGGGGCTGATATTGATGCAGCCGTGACTGACGTCGCGCTTACCCTGGTCATTCACAGACCATGGAGCGCTGTGTACGAAGTTGCCGCTGTTGTCGAATCGGACGGCTAGCTCGACCGTCACCTTGTACCCGTACGTCGCGTTGACCGGGACCCCGTAGGTCGAGGAATCCATCACCACCGAGGGCATCTTCTCTTGAACGTAGTAGGTGCCGTTTGCGGTTTGGTGGCCGCCGGCTGCCATACCCATCGACATCGGCATGGTCTTCTCCACGGTCCCGTTGCGGGTGACGGTCAGTTGGTGCGTGGCGTCGTCGGCCGTGGCCACCAGCGTGTCTCCCGTGTGGAAGCTGGACACCGTGCCGCCCGCATCGATGGTCACCGCAGTGTGGGCGGGCCAGAAGCTCAGCGGGCGCCAGCGCAGCTGGGTGGGGGTCATCCAGTAGAACTTGCCGGCAACCGGCGGGACGGAAGAAACGTGGACGGCGCTTTCGGTTGCGCCGGCGTCCTCGACCGGCCCGGGGA
The DNA here is from genome assembly GCA_963801365.1 of uncultured Actinomycetota bacterium. Taxonomy (GTDB): domain Bacteria; phylum Actinomycetota; class Actinomycetes; order Mycobacteriales; family Mycobacteriaceae; genus Mycobacterium. The sequence goes on from CAWDEZ010000008.1 coordinate 12,070, forward strand.
AGTTGATGATGATCGGCTGGGCCACACCCACCGTCGAGCCGTTGGCAGGGGCGAACCTCGGCGGCCCGAAGGGCGCTGTGCCGGTGAACGGTGTCTGGTCCTGCCCCGCAGCGGGGCCCGCGACAACTGGTACCGCCAGCGGGTCAGGGGCGGCCGGCAACGCCAGGGCGGGCGGCGCCGCCAACGGCGGCGGCGCAGGCGGGTCCGCGGGTGGCGCGACAACCCCTGGATCGTCGGGAGCCGGATCCGGATCCGCCAGCGCGGGACCCGCATTCAGCACCAGCACCCCGCCCAATATCGAAGCCACTCCAGCTGCCTTCAGAGCGGCGAAGAGGCCTTTCCTCGTCCAGCCCGACATATATACATCCCTCCAGTCCGCTTCACCCGCGGACGGTCGCTTATTCGATCCTAGCCAAGACCACAAGCATCACCGCAGGTGGAAGACTATCTGGTGCAACCGCCGTCACGGCGTCGCCTCGGCCCAGGTCACCTTGCGCGGCGCTTCCGCTGTATGTCGACGTCATTGACCGATGGCTCGACGCCGGATCGTGGTCGCATCTGTTGACCACCATGCGCAATTCGGTGCCGACCCTGACCGAGGTCGGGGCACTCTCCGCGGGGGCGCAGGTACTCGGGGCCAGTTACCCGGCCCGACCAGACCCCGAGCAACGGCCTCGAACTCGAGCGGCTTTCTTCGGCCGAGCCCGTGCTGCGCGCCCTCGACTTGGCCGCGCGGCGCGCGCGGCGGTCACGGTCATCCGGGGTCTGCTTGGCACGCTCGAACCGTCGAAACCCGCTGATTAGCTGTAGCCGCCCAGGCGCGGCGCAAGCATCTGGTTGCGCGCTTCCCCTTACTCCGGGACCGCGCCCGCGCGCCGATGTACGCTGCGGTTCATCACGCGGCAGTGGAGTTTCACAGGGGGCATTGTGAAAAAGAGACACGTTATCCCGGTCTGCGTTATCGCTCTGTCAGCCGGCACGCTTTCCGGGTCGGCTGCCGCCACCCCCGCGGAGGGCGAGGTCGTCCGCGCCGATCTGGCCACCGGCACGACTGATGCGCCGATCTCGATCGTCACCAGTGGGGAACAGACGACGTTCTCCGTCCAGGGCGTTGTGCTGAAACCAGGCGCGAGCACCGGCTGGCACACTCACCCCGGGCCCGAACTAACCGTGGTCACCAAAGGCACGGTTCACCTTCAGACCGCGACAAACTGCATTGCGACCGCATTCGGTGCCGGTCGGGCAATTTTCATCCCCGCTGCGATCGGCCATGTAGCGGTTAACACCGGACCTGACGACGCCGAGGTCGTCGTCACCTACACGCTGCCCGGCGGAGGCACTGTGCGCGACGACGTGGCGGCGGCGTGCCCGTAGCGATACTTCGTCACGTTGACGAAAGTCCCTGCGACGCGGAACGATGCGAATTTCGCTCCGCCGCAACATTTCTCCAACGAGACGTCTAGGGCGTGTCTCCCGATTGGGTGGTGCCGACGCGGGCGTGAATGACGGCGCAGGCCAGGAGGACGCCGCCGAGGTAGGTCAGGGCGTATTTGTCGTAGCGGGTCGCGATGCCGCGCCATTGCTTGAGCCGGTTGAAGCCGCGCTCGACGGTGTTGCGTAGCCCGTAGATCGCGGGGTCGAATGCGGGCGGGCGACCGCCAGCCGATCCCTTGACCTTGCGTCGAGCGATCTGGTCACTGCGCTCGGGGATCGTGTGTTTGATTCCTCGGCAACGCAATTCGATGCGCGTGCTGGGATGGGAATACGCCTTGTCGGCGAGCAACCGGAAGTCGCGGCTGGGTTCGCTCTGGTCCCGCCGGGCGGTGGCGTAATCGTCGAGCAACGGCACCAATGCAGGGTTGTCGCCGGCTTGTCCGGCACTGAGCCGGACCGTGACCGGTGCTTGGCGCTGATCGGTCAGGGCGTGGATCTTGGTGGTGAGCCCACCGCGGGAGCGGCCGATCGCGTGATCGTCGGGCTCATCGGCAGCTTTCTTGTAATTCGACAGAGCCCCCTGTGTTCAACGTGTCCGAACGTGCCCCCGCGCAGTGTTGATGGGCGCGCACGCTCGTCGAATCCACCGACAACAGCTTCTCGAGGTCCTCGACCATCGCCTCATCCATCCCGAACGCCGCCGCGACCTGGGCGAACATCGCATCGTAGGTGCCATCCAACGACCAGCGGTGATGGCGTTTCCACACCGTCTGCCACGGCCCGAAATCGGCGGGCAGGTCCCGCCACGGACTCCCCGTACGGAACCGCCACGCGATACCTTCCAGTATCTGGCGATGGTCACCGAATCTGTTGCCCCGCTTGCCCACATCAGAAGGCATCAACGACTCGACCGCCGCCCAAAACTCATCAGAAATCACACCCACGCGCGTCACCAGCCAAATATCACCGGTCAGGACACGAAAATTCGGGAGACACGCCCTAGTCGCAGGTGGCCTTGATGCGCCCAGTCTGCGTGGCACGGACGAGGCGGCGCATCGCTATCCAGCTGTGGACTACCACGATGTGCGGTCACCATTCCGCTTCTCCTTTGCATCGTTTTCATAAAACCAATTGTCGCTCCGGCAAATTGAACGCATGCCCGATACTTTCGGGGCCGAGGAAACGGCGCAAAAGGAACTGGATACACATGTCAAGGAACACAAATCGCTTGGCGATCACCGCCTTGGCGACCGCGGGGTTCTACTGGGTGGCTCTCGCGCTCTGTCTTCCCGCGACGGCAACTCCGGTGACGCAGATCAGCCCCGGCGTGCCGTGCGTTTCCATCTTGCAAGATCTCGCCGCGTCACCTGCGAACCTTCCGCAAGCCATACAAAATGGGCCGCCCAGTCTTCCGGGATTGCTGCTTCCGGAAGAAGCATCGGCACCGGCTGCCATGATGGTCCCGGCTGCTGCGCCCGCCCCGGCGGTTGCGCCGGTGCTGCCCGCTGCGGCTGCTGCGCCCGCCCCTGCAGTTGCGCCGGTTGTTCCTGCGGCCGCGGCGGTTGTTCCTGCGGCCGGGCCGGACGTTCCAGCAGCCGCGCCGCTTGTTCCAGCAGCCGCAGTCGCACCGCCAGCCGGTGCCGCAGTAGCGGCTCCGCCGGCCGCTGTTATTGAGGCCACATCGCCGGCCGCCGCGGCTGCTCCGGCTGTGCCGGCTGCAGCGGTGGCTCCGCCTGCCGAAGCTGCGGTGGCGGTCCCTCCGGCGGCTGCTGTTGAGGCTTCGCCACCGCCTGCGGTGACTGCCCCAGCTGCTCCTGCCGCTGTGACGCCAGGGGCTCCTGCAGCTGCGGCCGCTCCGCCGGCTGCGGTGGAGGCTGCAGCTCCTGCTGCCGCAGCAGTTCCGGTCCCCCCGGCCGCCGCGGCGGTTCCTGGCGTTCCTGCTCTGGCGGCGACCCCGCCGGCGGGTGTCATAGGGGCCACCCCGCCACTGGAAGTCCCCGTCGTAGTGCCTCCGGCCGCGGCGGCTGCTCCGTTCATTCCGGCCGCTGCGGCGGTTCCGCCCGCTGGGGCCGCGGCGGCGACTCCGCCTGCAGGTGTTATAGGGGCCACCCCGCCACTGGAAGTCCCCGTCGTAGTGCCTCCGGCCGCGGCGGCTGCTCCATTCATTCCGGCCGCAGCGGCGGTTCCGCCGGTGGAAGCTGCTCCTGTCGTTCCAGCTGCCGCGGAGGTACCGCCGGCCGGGGCCGTGGCGGCGACTCCGCCTGATGCCGTGGTCGATGCTGCGCCGCCGGCTGGGGCAGCCGTTCCCGCTGCTCCGGCCGCTGCGGCGGTTCCGCCCGCTGTCGACGCTGCACCGGTTGTTCCGGCCGGTGCGGCGGTTCCGCCGGCTGTCGACGCTGCACCGGTAGTTCCGGCCGCCGCTGCTGCTCCACCCGCTGAAGTTGCGGCCCCAGCTGCGCCGGCGGAGGGCGTTGCCGCGTCAGCGCCGGCCGCGGCAGCCAGTGCATCGGTCGGAGCTGCACCGGTAGTTCCGCCCGCCGACGGCGCTGTGGCCGGGCCGCCCGCGGGCGTGGCGGCTCCGCCCGCCGCTGTTGGAGTGCCGGGACCGCCTGCAGCTGCCGCCGAAGCCGGGCAGCCAGCGGCTGCGGCTGCTCCGTTCGTCCCGGCTGCCGCAGTTGCTCCGCCCGTCCCCGCCGCCGCTGACGTACCGCCCGCTGTTCCAGCCGCTGACGTACCGGCCGCTGTTCCAGCCGCTGCCGCCGTCCCGCCCGTCCCCGTCGCCGCTGACGTACCGGCCGCTGTTCCAGCAGCTGCCGCGGCCCCGCCGGTTCCAGCCGCCGTTGCCGCGCCGCCTGTCCCGGCTGCCGTTGCGGCTCCGCCCGCCGCTGTTGCGGCTCCGGCAGTTCCTGCCGCTGCCGTGGCTCCGCCGTTGCCGGCCGTTGCCGGCGTTCCACCAATCCCGCTCGCTGCGGGGGTTCCGCCCGTTCCCATCGTTGCTCCGGCCGCCGCCGCCCCCGTTGCGGCTCCGGTAATTCCGGCTGCCGCGGCGGTCCCGCCGGTGCCGGTCGCTGCGGCTTCCCCGCCGGTAGCGGCGGCCGCTCCGGCCGTGCCTGCGACTGCGGTGGCTCCCTTCGTGCCTGCTGCCGCTGCCGTTCCGGCTGTCCCGGCCGCTGCAGCAGTGCCCCCCGCGGCGGCGGCCATCCCGACCGTTCCGGTTCCCAGTGTCATGGACGCTTTGCCGCCCCAGGTTTCCGCACTTCCTGCCGCGGCCCCCGCCAGCGCGTTGGATGCCATCCTTGGGACGCTGTATGACGCTGGCCCGACTCTCGCCGGCCTTCCGGCGACCGCAGCGGGCTCGATTGCGACGGCCGCGCAAGGCCTCGCGCCGGCAGCGCCCAGTGCACCTATCGCGGCACTCGCAGCGGACGTTCCGGCAGCGGACGCTCCCGCAGCCGCGGTTACTCCGGCCGCCGGTGCCGTTGACGCCGTCGACGTCCTGGCGCCTGCAGCAGCCGGTGTTCCGGCCGCCCCGATCGCATTGAGCGCGTCACCGGCCAGCGCTTTGGACGCGCTGCTATTGCCCGCGGCGGCGACAACTCCAGGTGCTGCGAGCGCCGCGCCGACAGCACAGCTCAACTTGGCGACGTTGTCGAACCTGCCGGCCTTTCCGCAGCTGCTACCCCAGGGGCTGACGATGCCGCACGACCTGGTTTGCGAGGGCACGGCATGGCCGGCGTCGGTTCAAGTCCTCCCAGACCTTTCCGCGTTGCCGGGTATCGCGCTGGGACGACCAGCAGAGTAGCCCCGAAGTACCCGAAACACCCTGTCGCTCAAGCTGTTAAGCGTTTGCGTCAGGAGAGACGGTCAAGCCACGACGAATTCGAGGTGTCGATGTGCTTCTTTCCGTTGAATACGCTCGGCGTGCTGGGATCCGACATGAGTCCCTGCAGTGTGTCATAGGCGTTGGTGGCCTTCGTTTTTGCCGACCCCAGGCTTTCCCCTGACCCGATGCACCCCTTGACGCTGCTGTTCGCACCAAGCGTGGTGGCAAGGTCGGCCAGTTTGCCGTCGCTGGGATCGGTGGACCCATTCTCCTTCGGCTGAAAGACGCTACCGAACAAGCCGGCATAGAAGTCGGTGTACAGCTTCGGGTCGTTCTCCGACGCCACGCACAGCGACGCCGCTATGGCGCGGGTGGAGTAGTCGTGGCTGGCGGAACTGTCGTCGAGGAAGTTGAGCAGGTGGTAGTGCACGGTTATCTGCTTGTTGTTGATCTTGGTCTCCAGATCAGTCTGGTAGGACCTGATGAATTCGCCGCACTTCGGGCAGATCGGCTCGTTGAAGACGTCAATCGTCGTCGGCGCACTCGCAGCGCCGATGGAGACTCCGTCATCGAGGACTTGGAGCTTTACCCCGTTGGTCGGAGGGTTCGGAGACGGCCACAGCCAAACCGCCACCACCACGACGAGCACCACAGCCAACAACGCAGCAGCGCCGACCAGTAGCCATGGCTTACGTCTAGGTTTCGGCCCCACCGCGTGTGGCTGACTCCAAAGCTGTTGTGGTGCAGCAGTTTGCGACGGACCCCAACCGGCCGCATGGGGTTGGTTCGGCCATTGTTGCGCACCCGGGGTCGAAGCGGCAGGCGGTGGGGTGGCCCGCGGCGGCGGACTCGACGGCGGCGCGCTGCCGACGTACGGCGCCGACGGCGGTGCGGGCTGCGGCGACGGCGCGGCCTGCGGCGGCGGTGTGGGCTGCGGCGGCGGTGTCCGGGTGGGCGGCGGTGTTGACTCCCGTCGCCGCGGCATCCGGTCGGTGACTCGAGGCGGCTGCGGGAGGGTGGCCACTTGGCTGCGGCGCAGGATGTCGGACGCGCGGTCCTGGTCGCGTTCGCTGAGCGCCTCGTGGGCGGCCCGCGCGAGGTCGCCCGCGGTGGGGTAGCGGCTCGCCGGATCTTTCGCCATGCCGCGGGCAATCACTCCGTCCAAAGCAGCGGGCATGCCGGGCCGCATCTCACTCGGCCGCGGGATCGGCTCGGTCAGGTGCGCCGTCATCAGACCGGGGCCCTTGCCCCGGTAAGGCGGCGACCCGGTCAGGCACTCGAATAGCACACAGGCCAACGAGTAGATGTCGGCGCGGCGGGACACCTCGCGATCGGTGAACCGCTCAGGCGCCATGTAGATCCACGTCCCGATTGTGCTGCCCATCTGGGTGAGCTTCTCGTCCGTGGCGGCGCTGGCGATGCCAAAGTCAACGAGATACGGGAAGTCGTCGGTGGTCACCAGAATGTTGGCCGGTTTGACGTCGCGATGCATGACGCCCGCGTCGTGAGCGGCATCAAGCGCGGAGGCGACTTGGCGGATGATCGCCACCGCACGTGGCGGCGCCATCGGCCCGAATCTGCTGAGCACCGAGCCCAGATCGGTGCCCTCGATCAACCGCATGTCGACAAACAGCTGCCCGTCGATCTCACCGAAGTCATGGATAGGAACGACGTGTGGCTCCTGCAGCCGCCCCGCAGTCCGCGCTTCGCGCTGCATCCGCTTGCGGAACACCGGATCCTGCGAGAACCCCGACGGAATCAATTTCAGCGCGACCATGCGCTCGCGGACCGTGTCCTCGGCCGCGTACACCTCGCCCATGCCGCCCCGGCCGAGCAGCCGGAGAAGCCGATACGGGCCGAACTGGGTGCCGGCGCGGGACGGCTCTTCGCCCTCGCTCATCGTCTACTTCTCAATCCGCCGCTGGCCACGCCCACGCAGTAGCCACCGAAGTCCCCACTTCCGACGACCACACCCACGTCCTACTCCCGTGTCGACCCAGCCACTGCAAATCATCGCAGATCGCCCGGCGCAGCGAAGGCCACTGCGCGCCGACGTTTGGCTCTGACAGGCGGGCGAGCCAGTCAATCGGTCCTTGTTGCTGTAGCGACGACGGCCGCCAGCGTCAGCGCTGCCCAGGGTCGACCCGCTGCTTATGAGTGAGCTCAGCTTCGAGTTGATCCTCGTAGGCACCCTCGTCGCGGCCCAGCGCGATCGTGGCCGCCACCATCGCGGCGACGGTTATCGGCAGCACCACCATCTCGTAACCCGAGACCGACAGCTGCTCGTTGAGCACGATGGTGCCGAGGAGCACAGCGACCACCGGCTCCAACACCAGCATCGTCGGCACCGACATCTGCAGCGCACCAGCATGAAAGGCGGACTGCTGCAACAGTGTCGCGGTAACGCCCAGTACTGCAAGCACATACAGGGATGGAAACCTCAGGACGGCAAGCACGCCGCCATCGGCCAATTCAAACATCACCAGCTTGGTCCCCACGGCGGTGACGCCGAACAGCACTCCCACGGCGATCGCGATCAGAACGGCTCGGCGCCGACCAGTCGAGCGCGCCCCGAACACAACACAGAAGATGACGATCGGCGCGATCACGGCGATGGCCACCAACCACGCCATCTCCTGCCCGCGGTACAGACTCGGCCGCGGGCGGGCCATCACCACGAACAGCGCCAACGCGAAGGTCAGTACCATCGCCCACACCCACTCCGCGCGAGTGACGCGGCGACCGGCGAGCCGCGCGCTCAGCGGCAGAGCGAACAGTAAAGACGACACCATCAGCGGCTGCACCACCAGTAAGGATCCCAGCGAAAGCGCCACGGCCTGGCTTACGTACCCTGCGATCGCCAACCCGGTACCGATCCACCACAGCGGGGTGCGCAGCAACGTCTTGACCATCGTGGTGCTGACGCCCTGGTCTTCGGGAACGTTCATGGTGGCGCGTTGCCGGAGCACGATTCCGATCGCCATGCAGACCGCCGCGAGCAACGCAAAAAAAACCACCAGTCCGTGGCTCATCAATGCCTTTCACTTGTCTCCGGCCACCTGGGACCCGAGGGAATCTGTCGACCGACTCACGCTAGCTTGCCGACGAGGATGATTGCGCGACGAGCTCCTGCGCGATTCGCGCCACGGGCACGTTGGAGTCTTGGGAGAGCGTTCGCAACATCTCGAATGCCTGGATCGAGCCGATTCCGTAGCGCTCCATGATCATGCCTTTGGCCTGGCCGATGCCGTCCCGGCTCTCGAGCGCCCGGCGGAATTGCTCGTCGCGCCGCGCCGAGTTCCAGACCACCGCCGAATGCGTCGCGAAGATCAGCCCCACTTCCTCGCTTTCGCTGGTGAAGGCGTTCGGGTGCTCGGCATACACGTTCAGCGCGCCCATCGAATGGTCGGCGATGAACAACTGGAAAGCGATGATCGAGCGGATCGGTGTCTCCGCCAGGGCGTCTTTGCGGTACCGCGGCCACCGGAAATCCTTCTCCAGGTCAGCGATGTGAAAGGCCTGTTTCTCCCAGGCCGATGCGAGACACGGCCCTTCCTGGTGACGCTGCTGGATCTGGTCGAGGACCACCGCGTAGCGGTGGGTGGCAGCGGGGGTGTCGACCACCTTGCGATTGGTGGTGACCGTCACGCCGGCGTACTGTGCACCGGGGATTTCGGCGGCGGCATGCTCGGCCAGCTCTGCGATCACGTTGTCCGAATCGGTCTTCGGCCGGTCATGCAACGCACGCACGATTTCGGCGATGCGACGGTATGCGCTGTGTACTTCCAGCGGCTCGCTCACCAGGTCAACGGTACGCGGTGCGCCCCAGACCCGGCCGCTCATTCTCAGACCGCCGCCATGTACCTCCTCGTCATGATCCGCTGGATCAGCGACGTGACGGGCCCGGCGGCCCTGCTCCACCACGTCGCATGCCGGGAGAATGCCATCACCTCGGCATAGACGGCGTCGTCGACCGGGTCATAGCGCACGGCAAACAACTCCTCGCCGGATTCGGGGTGCCCGGGCAACGTCCCATATGCGAACCCGCGCCGGTTGCCCTCGTCGACGACATACACGACGCGACAGGGCGCCCGCACCGGCCCCAGGCCCACGACCACCACCGACCCGACCGCGGCGACTTCGCTGCTGGGCGTCACGCGCGCACCCGCGCCGCGCAGCATGCCCCACCGCATCACGCGCGCCGCGGCGTCCTCGAAGCGTGCGCGGCCGGTGCCGATCCGCGCCGATTCCGTCACGTGGTGGTAGCCGTCGGGCAGCGCGCCGGCCGTCGCGCCGATCTCCGTGTAGGTGAACGGTTGCCGTCGCAGCGCCGCCAAATCCATTCAGGGCACTTTAGGCTTGATCTCCTCGATCACCCACTGCGCGTAATCGAGGTATTCATTGACGCCCGCCACCGGCGGGATCGGGACGCTGCTCATCGTCACGCCCAACTCCGCGAACCGGCCGAGCCGATCGATGATCTCGGGTGCGGTCATGCCGGGTTGCTGGGTGGGATCGTCGACAACGACATGTCCCTCACCGATGAGCGACGTGCCTAAGCCATAACAGACCTCGAACGGCTCGGCGGTGAAGGTCGGCTGCGATTTGATGTAGTCGATCTTCACCGGGAACTCGTCCGGTTGGGTGAGGAACGGGAACCATCCAGATGCGAATCGTGCCGCGCGCCGCAGTGCCGCTGGCGCGTCGCCGCCGATCCAGATCGGTAAATGCGGCTGCTGCAACGGCTTTGGCTCGAACGCTATGTTGTCGAACGACACGTACTTGCCGTCGAAAGTCGGCGAATCACTGGTCCAGAGTTCGATGATCGCAGCCAAGTATTCGTCGGCCATGCGTCCGCGTTCGTGGAATGGGACGCCGAGGATGTTGAACTCTTCCTCGTCCCAACCGACGCCGAATGTCACGCCGATCCGACCGCTGCTCATCCAATCCGCGGTCGACAACGCCTTGGCCAGGATGATCGGGTGCTGCAGCGGCAGCAGCGTGACACATGAGGTCACCTGAATACGCTGGGTGGCGCCGGCGACGAAGGCCTGCGCGACGGTCGAGTGAAAGTAGTGCGGCCCCGACAACTCCAGGTGTGCGTTCGGCACGACGAAGTGTTCCGGGATGGCGATCATGTCGTAGCCCAGCTCTTCAGCGCGCTTGGCCATCACCACCTGATCTGCACCGGTGACGCTGTACTCCCACGGCTGGGTCAACGCCTTCAGGCGCATCGTGTGGGGCAAGGGGAGCGCGAACTTCATGACGCTCATCTTCGCCCCGGCCGTCTGAAAACGGGCCGTATCGAGGCGTACGGTCGAGAAAGTGACCACAGAAACCGTCGCCCAAGCCTCCGGAACATTTACGCTCGGCGGTGATCTGACCGTCAACCGCCTCGGATTCGGCGCGATGCGCTTGACCGGCAAGGGCGTGTGGGGTCCGCCCGACGATCACGACGAGTGCATTCGCGTGCTGCGCCGCGCGGTCGAACTCGGGGTGAACTTCATCGACACCGCCGACTCCTACGGCCCGCACGTCTCCGAGGATCTGATCCGCGACGCGCTGCACCCGTATCCCGACGATCTGGTGATCGCCACCAAGGCCGGGCTGGTTCGCCCCGGACCCGACGACTGGCGGCCACTGGGATTCCCGCCGTATCTGCGTCAGGAGTGCGAGACCAGCCTGCGCCGCCTCGGGGTGGACCGCATCGACCTGTTCCAGCTGCACCGCATCGACTCGAAGTTCCCGGCCGAAGACCAGATCGGCGAACTGGCTGCGCTGCAGCAGGAAGGCAAGATCCGCCATATCGGGCTCTCGGAGGTCAAGGCGGATCAACTGCAAGCCGCTCAAGGAGTCGCGACGATAGTGTCCGTGCAGAACATGTACAACCTGTCGACACGCACCGCCGAGCCGGTGCTGCAAGCGTGCGAGGCCGAGGGCATCGGATTCATCCCGTGGTTCCCGCTGGCTGCCGGACCGCTGGCGGCCACCGACGGCCCGCTGCAGCGGATCGCCGGCCAACACCACGCCACGCCTTCGCAGTTGGCGCTGGCGTGGCTGCTCAAGCGGTCGCCGGTGATCCTGCCGATCCCCGGCACGTCGAAGGTCGCCCACCTCGAGGAGAACGTGGCCGCCGCCGGAATCACGTTGTCCGACGAGGAGTTCGACGCGTTGAGCCGCGCGGCGGGCTGATGAACCGGTCCGCGCGGGCGCTGGTGTTGGAGGCGCCGGACTTTCTTGCGTCCGGCCGGTACCCGTTGGAAAGTCCGCCCCGCCGCGGCGTGGGACTCGACGGCGCTGCCGACCTGCTCGCCACGATGAGCGGAGAGCGTGACGGGCGCCGCCCCTGGACGGAGTGCTGACACCGTGACCGATTCGCGTGTTCCGCGCCTGGCCCTCGACGAGGCGAAGGCCGCCGCCGACGAGGCAGGTGTGCCGAACTACATGGCTGAGCTCGCGATCTTCCAGGTGCTGCTGAACCACCCGAGGCTGGCGCGGGCGTTCAACGATCTGCTTGCCACGATGCTGTGGCACGGCAAGCTCGACATCCGGTTACGGGAGCTGGCGATCATGCGCATCGGCTGGCTCACCGCGTCGGACTACGAATGGACCCAGCACTGGCGTGTCGCACAGGGCCTCGGGGTGTCGGCCGAGGACCTCGTCGGGACACAAGACTGGAAGGCGCACAACGGGTTCGGCCCCGTCGAACGGGCGGTGCTGGCCGCTGTCGACGACGTCGTGTGCGACGGCGCGGTGAGCGCCGAAAGCTGGGCGGCTTGCACACGCGAACTCGGCGACGATCCGGCCGTGTTGATCGAGCTGGTCACCGCGATCGCGGCGTGGCGAATGGTCGCCTCCATCTTGCACAGCCTGACGGTGCCGCTCGAGGATGGTGTCGACAGCTGGCCGCCGGACGGGTTCGCGCCTCAGACGATTCGGTAGGTCTGTACGGCGTGGGCCACCACCTGGCCGTCGGCGCCGGTTGCGGTGATCGCGGGGTTCCGGTGAGCCCCTCGCGACTGTGCGGTTTCGTACGCGACACGCCGCCGCGCGCGAAAGAATCCGCACAGTCGCGAGGATCGGCCAGTGTCAGACCGAGAGAATCCGCGGGCGCATTTTCGCGGTGGACTCACGCTCGCGATAGCACATTGAACGAACGAGCTCACGTAGCGTGACCAGGTGGCCACTGGAGTCGAAGAGCACCGCGGCGGCGGCTTCAACCCGCCCGTCCCCACCGACAAGGGTGGACCCGACTACGGCGGGTTCATCGACGCGGTCCGATCCCTGCAGGACACCGCCAGGGCCGTCGACGCGCCCGACGACGTCGTCACAAAAGCTGTAGGCCTGATCGAGGACGTCAACGCGCTGCTGGCGCCGTACTGGGCCGACGAATGGACATCTCCATCTGGCCGGCGGTTGGACCTGCCGAATCGGGGCAATATCCTGTCGATCCCGGCCGAGCTAAGCAAAACTGACGACGGCCGTGTTCGCGGCACCGCAAAGTTCCGTCGGTTCCATCTGGGCCGCAACGGCGCCGCCCACGGCGGCTCGATCGCGATGCTGTTCGACTCGCTGCTCGGTTACACCGCCGCCAAGCTGACCCGCAGCCCATACCAGCGCACCGCGTTCCTGCATGTCAACTACCGCCAGATCGTGCCCGTCGAAAAGCAGCTATACGTCGACGCGGGCATCGACCGGGTCGAGGGCCGCAAGATCTTCGTGCAGGGCCGGCTCACCGACGGTGACGTAGTGCTCGCCGACGGCGAGGCGCTGTTCGTCCGTCTACGGCCCGGCCAGCCATGAAAGCCGCCGACGTGAAGCGCCGCTTGGCGCGCTGGCGCGACGGGCTGCGCGGCCACCGGGTGAGCGAGTTCCTCTACCGGACCGGCGTGGGGGTGGTCGGCCTGGCCGTCCTCGCGGTGGGCCTCCTGGCGATCCCGTACCCGGGGCCAGGCTGGGCGATCATGTTCGTCGGCTTGGGCCTCCTGGCCACCGAGTTCCGCTGGGCGCAGCGGCTGCTGACGTTCGTCAGGCACCGCTACGACAAGCTGATGGTCTGGTTCCGCGCGCAGGGCCCGTGGGTGCAGGCCGTCGGCATCGTGCTCACCACCGCGGTGGTGGTCGCGACGCTGTGGCTCGTCGGCGCCATCGGCTGGGTTGCGGCGCTGATCGGGGTGGAATCTGCGGGGCTGCGGAGCCCGATCGGCGTGGGGGGGTAAGCCGCTTCACGGATAGCATGGTCGGCGTTCGAGCACATCGAAACCTATTGGAGACTTCGCGATGACCGCCGCCGTACCCGCCAAACCCGCAGCTCCGCTCCGGGTGCTTGCCGGGACCACCGCCGGGGCGGCGGTCCGCGACGCGGGTCTTCCCAGTCGCGGTGAGCCGAACGCGATCGTCGTCGTGCGCGACGCGGCGGGGCGGCTGCGCGATCTGAGCTGGGCGCCTGACGCCGACACCGACGTCGAACCCATCGCCGCCGACACCGAGGACGGCCGCAGCGTGATCCGCCACTCCACCGCGCATGTGCTGGCGCAAGCGGTGCAGGACATGTTCCCCGAGGCCAAGCTCGGGATCGGCCCGCCGATCACCGACGGTTTCTACTACGACTTCGACGTCCCCGACGCGTTCACGCCCGAAGACCTGGGAGCGCTGGAGAAGCGGATGCGCCAGATCGTCAAGGAGGGGCAGCTGTTCTCCCGCCGGGTCTACGAGTCCAAGGAGCAGGCACGCCGCGAACTCGCCGACGAGCCGTACAAGCTCGAGCTCGTCGACGACAAGTCCGGCGATCCGGAGGTGATGGAGGTCGGCGGCGACGAACTCACCGCCTACGACAACCTCAATCCGCGTACCCGCGAACGGGTTTGGGGTGACCTGTGCCGCGGACCGCACATCCCGACCACCCGCTACATCCCGGCCTTCAAGCTCACCCGAAGCTCGGCGGCGTACTGGCGCGGCAATCAGGACAACGCGAGTCTGCAACGCGTCTACGGCACGGCGTGGGAGTCGCAGGAGGTACTGGACCGTCACCTGCACCTGATTGAAGAGGCGCAACGCCGCGACCATCGCAAGCTCGGCGTGGAGCTCGATCTGTTCAGCTTTCCTGACGAACTCGGTTCGGGCTTACCGGTTTTCCATCCGAAGGGCGGCATCGTCCGCAAGGAGATGGAGGACTACTCGCGGCGCAAGCATGTGGAGGCGGGCTACCAGTTCGTCAACTCGCCACACATCACCAAGGAGCAGCTGTACGTCACCTCCGGGCACCTGGAGTGGTACGCCGACGGCATGTTCCCGCCGATGCACATCGACGCCGAATATAACGACGACGGTACGCTGCGCAAACCCGGGCAGAACTACTACCTCAAGCCGATGAACTGCCCGATGCACCACCTGATCTATCGGGCACGCGGCCGGTCGTATCGCGAACTTCCGTTGCGGCTCTTCGAGTTTGGCTCGGTGTACCGCTACGAGAAGTCCGGGGTGGTACACGGGCTGACCCGGGTTCGCGGCATGACCCAGGACGACGCGCACATCTACTGCACCCGGGACCAGATGCGTGACGAGCTGGCCTCACTGCTGCAATTCGTGCTCGATCTGCTGGCCGATTACGGACTTGACGACTACTACCTGGAGCTGTCCACGAAGGACCCGGACAAGTTCGTCGGGCCCGAAAAGGTGTGGGATGAGGCCACGGAAGTGCTGGGCGACGTCGGTGCAGCGTCGGGCCTCGATCTGGTGCCCGACCCTGGCGGTGCGGCGTTCTACGGGCCGAAGATCTCGGTGCAAGTCAAGGACGCGCTGGGCCGCAACTGGCAGATGTCGACGATCCAGTTGGACTTCAACATGCCGGACCGGTTCGAGCTGGAGTACACCGCCGCCGACGGTACCCGCCAGCGTCCAGTGCTGATCCATCGTGCGCTGTTCGGATCGGTCGAGCGGTTCTTCGGGGTACTCACTGAGCATTACGCCGGCGCCTTTCCGGCGTGGCTGTCACCGGTGCAGGTGGTCGCCATCCCGATTGCCGACGAGCACGTGCCGTATTTGCAGCAGGTGACCGCGGAGCTGTCGGCACGTGGCGTGCGGGCCGAGGTGGACACCAGCGACGACCGGATGGCCAAGAAGATCGTCCACCACACCAACCAGAAGGTGCCTTTCCTGCTGCTGGCCGGAGACCGCGACATGGACGCCGACGCGGTGAGCTTTCGCTTCCGCGACCGCAGTCAGCTCAACGGCGTACCTCGCGCCGACGCGGTCAACGTCATTGCCGAGTGGGTCGCCGCGCGAGAAAACGCTTCGCCCACAGCCGATCTGGTGAAACCGGGTGGCAGCGCGTGACACGGCCGGAACCCAGTGGCGACGAGACCATCGTCGACCGCGGCGTCGGCGAGAATGACCATCTTCAGCGCCTGTGGACCCCGTACCGGATGAACTACATCGCCGCACCGCCGGTCAAACGCGAGAACGCCTCAGACGAGCAGCCCTTCACCGACATTCCGACGCTCTCCGACGAAGAAGGCCTCATGGTCGCCCGCGGCGAGGAGGTATATGTGGTGCTGAACCTCTACCCGTACAACCCCGGCCACCTGATGGTGGTGCCGTACCGCCGAGTGTCCGAGCTTGAAGACCTCAGCGAGAGCGAGAGCGGCGAGCTGATGGCGTTCACGCAGAAGGCTATTCGTGTGATCAAGGCGGTGTCGCGGCCGATGGGCTTCAACGTCGGCCTGAACCTGGGCAAGGTGTCGGGCGGTTCGTTGGCCGAACACCTGCATATGCATGTGGTTCCGCGCTGGGTCGGCGACGCGAACTTCATCACGATCATCGGCGGGACGAAGATGATCCCGCAGCTGTTGCAGGACACCCGCCAGCTGCTGGCGTCCGAGTGGGCGAAGCAGCCGGGGCGAGCGGAGCGAGGGGGGATTGAGCATTGAGCAACTTCTACCTGATGACGCGCGCGGCGTATGTCAAGCTGAGCACGCCGGTGGCGAAAGTCGCGCTGCGGGCCGGCTTGACGCCCGACAGCGTGACGATCATCGGCACCGCTGGAACGGTGATCGCGGCGCTCACGCTGTTCCCGATCGGCCAGCTGTGGTGGGGCTCGGTGGCGGTCTGCTTTTTCGTGCTGGCCGACATGCTCGACGGGGCGATGGCCCGGTTGCGCGGCGGCGGCACGCGGTTCGGTGCCGTGCTGGACGCGGCGTGCGACCGGATCGGCGACGGTGCGGTGTTCTGCGGACTGCTGTGGTGGGTGGCGTTCGGGATGCATCGCCCGGCGCTGGTTGTCGCGACGCTGATCTGCCTGGTCACATCACAAGTGATCTCGTATATTAAAGCGCGCGCGGAGGCCAGCGGACTGCGCGGTGACGGCGGATTGATCGAACGCCCTGAGCGGCTGATCATCGTGCTGCTCGGCGCCGGGATATCCGACTTTCCGCTTTTCCCGGTGCCATGGAC
Source organism: uncultured Actinomycetota bacterium (assembly GCA_963801365.1). Taxonomy (GTDB): domain Bacteria; phylum Actinomycetota; class Actinomycetes; order Mycobacteriales; family Mycobacteriaceae; genus Mycobacterium. Next base: position 28,778 of record CAWDEZ010000008.1, read on the forward strand.
GTTGCCGGTCGCGATGTGGCTGCTCGCGGGAACCAGCCTGATCACGGTGGCGCAGCGACTGCACAGCGTTCGCACGTCACCCGGCGCGACGGACATGATCGAGAATCGGGAGAATAGCGAGCCGTGATTCCGACCCCCACCAGATCGCGGCTGATGCGTAACCGCACCTCTCGTGTGGGCCAGCAGATGACCGACTGGGGCTATGCCGCCGGTTGGCGCGGGGTCCGGGCGATGCCAGAGTTCTTCGCACGCGGGCTGTTCGACGCCGGTGCGTTCTACGCTGCCATGGGCGGCGGCCCGGACCAGCTGCGAAAGAACCTGGGCCGCGTGATCGGAGTACCGCCCGCAAAGGTGCCGGATTCGCTGATGCGTGCTTCGCTTGCGTCGTATGCACGGTACTGGCGCGAGGCCTTCCGGCTACCGTCGATGGACCTTCAAGAAGTGGGCAAGCGGGTCGATGAGAACTTCTACGGCGCGCACCATTTCGACCAAGCTTTGGAAGCCGGGCGTGGCGCGGTGGCCGCGCTTACACACAGCGGTAACTGGGATATGGCCGGCGTCTGGCTGGTGCAGCACCACGGCACATTCACGACCGTTGCGGAGCGGCTCAAACCCGAGTCGCTCGCCCGCCGCTTCATCGAGTACCGGGAAACCCTCGGTTTCGAGGTGGTGCCGCTCTCCGGTGGCGACCGGTCACCGTTCGACGTGTGCGCGGAACGGCTGCAGCAGAACAAATTCGTCTGCCTCATGGCCGACCGGGACCTGACCCGGGCCGGCGTGCAAGTCGACTTCTTCGGCGAACCGACCTTGATGCCCTCCGGACCAGCCAAGCTGGCAATCGCTACCGGTGCCCGCCTGTTGCCGGCGCACGTCTGGTACGAAGGCGCCGCATGCTGCGTTCGGATTCATCCGCCCTTGGACATCAGCTCCGGTGATGTCCAAGCGATCACGCAGGAGCTCGCGGATCAGTTCGCACACGACATCGCCGAACACCCGGAGGACTGGCACATGCTGCAACCGCAGTGGCTGGCCGACCTTCCCGCGGAACGTCGCGCGCGCTTGGAGGACAATCCCTAGATGCGCATCGGCATGGTGTGCCCGTACTCGTTCGACGTCCCGGGCGGGGTTCAGTCGCACGTGTTGCAGCTGGCAGAGGTGATGCGGGCGCGTGGCCACCAGGTCAGCGTGCTGGCGCCGACTTCGCCAGGTCTGCATGTCGCACTGCCCGACTACGTCGTCTCCGGGGGCCGGGCGTTGCCCATCCCGTACAACGGCTCCGTTGCCCGGCTGCGATTCGGTCCGGCCACGCACCGCAAGGTCAAAAGGTGGCTCGCCGACGGCGAGTTCGACGTGCTGCACCTGCACGAGCCGAACGCGCCGAGCCTGTCGATGCTGGCCCTGGCGGTCGCGGAAGGTCCGATCGTCGCGACATTCCACGCGTCCACCACCAAATCGCTGACCCTGTCGGTGTTTCAGGGCATCCTGCGGCCGTTCCACGAGAAGATCGTCGGCCGCATCGCGGTGTCGGATCTGGCCCGGCGCTGGCAGATGGAGGCCCTGGGATCCGACGCAGTGGAGATCCCGAACGGGGTCGACGTGTCGACGTTCGCGAATGCGCCTGTGCTGCAAGGCTATCCGCGGCCGGATAAGACCGTGCTGTTCCTGGGTCGCTTCGACGAACGGCGCAAAGGCATGGAGGTGCTGCTGCGGGCGCTGCCCGCGCTGGTGGAACGGTTCCCTGACGTGCAGGTGCTGATCGTCGGCCGCGGCGACGGGGACGAGTTGTGCGAGGAAGCCGGGCCGCTGGCCAAGAATCTGCGGTTCCTGGGTCAGGTCGACGACGACGAGAAGGCGTCGGCGATGCGCAGCGCGGACGTGTACTGCGCACCGAACACCGGCGGGGAAAGCTTCGGGGTCGTGATCGTGGAGGCGATGGCTGCGGGCACCCCGGTGGTGGCCAGCGACCTCGACGCCTTCCGCCGCGTGCTGCGCGACGGAGAGGCAGGCCGGTTGGTGCCGGTGGACGACGACGCCGCGCTGGCCGAGGCGCTGATCGACCTTCTCGGTGACGATGCGCTGCGCGCCCGCTACGTCGAGGTAAGCAACGCCGCGGTGCGCCGATATGACTGGTCGGTGGTGGCCCAGCAGATCATGCGGGTATACGAAACGGTTGCCGCGGCAGGTGCAAAGGTCGAGGTCGCCAGTTGATGATCTGGGCAGTGCTCGGCGCGACGCTGCTGCTAGTGATTATTGCCGTGGCGGTATGGGCGTACCAGACGGCGACTCGTCTCGACCGGCTGCACGTCCGCTACGACCTATCCTGGCAGGCGCTGGATGCCGCGTTGGCCCGTCGAGCCGTGGTGGCGCGGGCGGTGGCCGTCGATGCGTACGGCCCGGGCGAGCGGTGCCGTCGGCTGACGGGGCTGGCCGATGCCGCTGAACGTGCGCCGCGATCCGCGCGCGAGACCACCGAGAATGAGCTATCGGCCGAACTCGCGATGGTGGACATCGCGGCCCTGGCCCCGGCGCTGATCGCCGAACTGGCCGACGCCGAGGCGCGCGTGCTGTTAGGCCGCCGGTTTCACAACGACGCTGTGCGCGACACGCTGGCGCTGCGGCTTCGGCCGCCGGTGCGGTTGCTGCACCTGGGTGGAAGGGCGCCGCTGCCAAGCTATTTCGAGATCGCAGAGCGCGCGCAAATCTCGGAGAGCGACGAGGGCGTCGTGACCGTGCGCACGTCGGCGCGGGTGGTGCTGCTCGACGAGCAGGGATGCGTGCTGCTGTTCTGCGGTTCCGACCCCGCCCGCGACGACGCTGCCGGACCCAAGTGGTGGTTCACCGTCGGAGGCCAGGTGCGGACGGGGGAGACGCTGCAGCAGGCCGCGGTGAGGGAAATGCGCGAGGAGACAGGGCTGGCCGCCGACCCCGCGGACATGGTCGGCCCGATGTGGCGGCGCGACGCGATCCTGGACTTTAACAATTCGGTGGTGCGCAGCCACGAGCTGTTCTTCGTGCACCGCACCGAGCGGTTCGACCCGTCGACCATGGGCCACACAGCCCTCGAGCGTCGTTACATCCACGGGTACCGGTGGTGCGACGCCGACGACATCGCCGCGCTGGTGTGCGCCGGCGAGGCGGTGTACCCGGTGCAGCTCGGGGAAATACTGGCCGAGGCGAATGCGCTGGCAGACGCACCCACCGTGGCCGAACGCCGGGAACCTGTGCCGATCCGCTGAGGCCATCCGCGCGAGATCCGCCGAGAACCGCGCGAGCAGACACAGAATCGCATTCGCGCCGCCGGTTTTGTGCGACTCTGCGTCTGCTCGCCGAGAAAATGGGGTGGCGCTCACCCACTAGACTGGTCCGGTACCAGGGGTTATCGACGGGAGAAGACGGCAGTGGAGGCACACGGGCAGACCGGAACCGCGCGGGTCAAGCGCGGCATGGCCGAGATGCTCAAGGGCGGCGTGATCATGGACGTCGTCACGCCGGAACAGGCCCGCATCGCCGAAGGCGCCGGCGCGGTGGCCGTGATGGCGCTGGAACGCGTGCCCGCCGACATCCGCGCTCAGGGCGGAGTCGCCCGGATGAGCGACCCCGACCTCATCGATGGCATCATGAACGCGGTCACGATCCCGGTGATGGCGAAGGTCCGCATCGGCCATTTCGTAGAGGCACAGATTCTGCAGAGCATGGGCGTGGACTACATCGACGAGTCCGAGGTGCTGACCCCTGCCGACTACACCCATCACATCGACAAGTGGAAGTTCACGGTGCCGTTCGTCTGCGGCGCAACGAATCTCGGTGAGGCGCTGCGCCGGATCACCGAGGGCGCCGCGATGATCCGGTCGAAGGGCGAGGCCGGCACCGGCGACGTGTCCAACGCCACCACCCACATGCGGGCGATCGGCGGCGAAATCCGCCGTCTCACATCGCTTTCCGACGACGAGCTGTTCGTCGCGGCAAAAGAGTTGCAGGCGCCCTGTGAACTCGTCGTCGAGGTGGCGCGGGCCGGCAAGCTACCGGTGACGCTGTTCACCGCGGGCGGCATCGCCACTCCAGCAGACGCCGCGATGATGATGCAGCTGGGGGCCGAGGGCGTGTTTGTCGGCTCCGGGATCTTCAAGTCCGGCGCGCCCCAGCATCGCGCCGCGGCGATCGTCAAGGCCACGACGTTCTACGACGATCCGGATGTGTTGGCCAACGTATCGCGCGGGCTAGGCGAGCCGATGGTCGGCATCAATGTGGAGGAGATTGCACAGCCGCACCGACTGGCTCAGCGCGGCTGGTAGAAACCGTCGATGAGCCGCTTGCGCGAAGAGCAAAGATAACGCATGGCGATCGAGAGGATTCTTGATCTCGAGCAACTCGAGATCAATATTTTCCGCGGCGGCATGGCTGGCGTCGGCCCTGGTGTTCCGACCCGCACGTTCGGCGGGCATGTGGCCGGTCAGTCGCTGGTGTCGGCGGTTCGCACTGTTGACCTGGATTTCGAGGTGCATTCGCTGCATGGGTACTTCCTTCGGCCGGGAAATCCGAAGGCGCCCACCGTCTTTCTCGTGGAGCGCTTGCGCGAAGGCGGCTCGTTTTGCACCCGGCGTGTCAACGCGATCCAGCATGGCGAAACGATCTTCTCGATGTCGGCATCGTTTGAGACCGAGCAGGACGGCATCGAACATCAGGACGAGATGCCTCCGGCCCCCGATCCGGAGGTGCTGACGGAGGTGCGGTCGACGCACTACATCGACAGCGAGGGGTGGGCCCAGTTCAAGGAATGGGACTTGCGGATGGTGCCGCGCGAAATGCTCAAGCCGGTGCCGGGAAAGGCATCACGTCAACAGGTGTGGTTCCGCCACCGCGACCCGCTGCCGGACGACCGAGTGCTTCACATCTGCGCGCTGGCGTACATGAGCGACCTGACGCTGCTGGGCTCGGGGCAGGTGGCCCACCCAGAGGAACGCAAGCATCTGCAGGTGGCGTCGCTGGATCACGCTATGTGGTTCATGCGGCCGTTCCGTGCTGACGAGTGGCTGCTGTACGACCAGTCCTCGCCGTCGGCGTCCGGCGGTCGCGCGCTCTGCCAGGGCAAGATCTTCACGCGCAACGGCGAGATGGCGGCCGCCGTGATGCAGGAGGGGCTGACTCGTTACCTCCGCGACTACACGCCACCGTCGCACGGGTGAACGCTCCGCGAGTCGGCGTACTGGCCCTGCAGGGCGATACCCGCGAACACCTCGCGGCGCTGCGCGAAGCCGGAGCCGATGCGACGACGGTGCGTCGCCGACTCGAACTCGATGCCATAGACGCGCTCGTCATCCCAGGCGGGGAGTCCACCACGATGAGCCACCTGTTGGCCGAGTTCGACCTGCTCGAGCCGCTGCGCGCGCTCGTGGCCGACGGCATGCCCGCGTACGGGTCGTGCGCGGGGATGATCCTGCTGGCCACCGACATCGTCGACGCCGGGGCGGAGGGCCGACGGGCGCTGCCGTTGTCAGGAATCGATATAACGGTGCGGCGCAACGCATTTGGGCGTCAGGTTGACTCGTTCGAGGAAGACATCCCATTCGAGGGCATCGACGGCACGGTGCACGCGGTGTTCATCCGCGCGCCGTGGGTGGAACGCGTTGGCGAAGGAGTGCAGGTGCTCGCCGTGGCCGCTGGTCACCCCGTGGCCGTAAGGCAGGGCCGGATGCTGGCAACCGCATTTCATCCCGAGATCACCGGTGACCGCCGCGTGCACCGGCTATTCGTCGACATCGTCATGGGGCGGGACTGACCGTGTCATTCCCGCGACCCAGCTGGTTGCGCAGGACCTTCCCGGTCGCGTTGCGCGGCAGCGGCTCTGTGCGGAACTCCCACAACGTCGGCACTTTGTAGGCGGCCAGCCCGCCGCGGCACCACTCTGCGAGCTCGGCCTCGTCGACCGCGCCCTCACCGTTGAGTACCACGAACGCCTTGACCGCCTGCCCCGTCACTGGATCGTCGACGCCCGCCACGCATGCATCGAGGACAGCGTCGTGTTCTGCAAGCCGGTTCTCGACCTCGGAGGGAAAGACGTTCTCCGACGAAACGAAGATGAGGTCACGGGCGCGAGAGTTGATGTACAGCAGGCCTTTCCCGATACGTCCGATATCACCCATGTTGAGCCAGCGTCCGGACGAGTACACGTCCGCGGTGGCCTGAGGATCGTTCCAGTACTCGGACATGGTGTACGGGCTGCGCACGTGGATGAGACCTTCCGAGCCATCCGGCAGGTCGTTGCCCTTGTCGTCGCGGATGCGGACCTGCACACCGTCCTGGATCGGCCCAGTCGATTCCGGATGCTGGTCGAAGGCCGCACCCCGGATGATCGCGAGGGTGCCGCACGATTCGGTGCTCGTGTAGCCCATCATGATGCTGTCGATGCCTTGCGGAAAGGCTTCGTAGAGAAGGTGTTTGACCGGCGGAGTCATCGGTGCGCCACCGACTGACACCAGCTGCAGGCTGGACAGGTCGTAGCGCGGTCGTGCGGGGTGAGCGGCGACGCGCGGGCCGGCGCTGCCCAAGGGCGCCCAGTGCGTGATCCGTTCGGATTCAAGGGCTTTGAGCGTGCGCTCCTCGTCGAACCGGCCTGGGCGCAAAACCAGAAGCCCTCCGATCGTGGTGAAGATGACGACCCCGCCGTACAGGCCGGACAAGTGGAAGAACGGCGCACCCGTAAGTACTCGCGGCGGCGGTCCGATCTCGGCGGGAAAGCCGCCCATGGTGATCAGCGTGTTGAACATTGCGCAAGCGTTGATGCCGATCACAGCGCGGTGGGAATGCAAGACGGCCTTCGCCTTGCCCGTCGTGCCGCTGGTGAACAACAGGACGGCGGGGTCGTCCTCGCGGAATTCTGGCGCCGAAGGCTCGTCGTGGGGCCCACTGGTGATGCGGTCAGAGAGCGTCGTGTCCAGCGTCAGGACGGGGATGTCCGGGGAGACGGTGTCGAGGATTGCGCGACGCTGCGCGTCAGCGAGGACGAGCTTTGGTGTCGCCAGCTCCAGCGCAGCCTCGGTCTCCGCTTCGCTCCAGTAGCTGTTCATCGCGGTGACGATGGCTCCTGTGGCGATAGTGGCCCAGAACGCGATAACCCATTCCACGGAATTGGCCGCGGAAATTCCGACCCTGTCGCGCGGTCGCACGCCGTACTTCTCGCGGAGGATTCGAGCCAGGTTGCCGACAGCGGCCATGTGCTCGCGATAGGTGAGTCGGCGCTCGTCGTCAACAAGGTACTCGCGGTCGGCGTTGTTGGCGGTCGCACTGCGAAGCAGATCGAAGATCGACTTATCGCGATTCTTGAAGACGGCCATCCGCTCGCCGACGACGTCTTCCTCGACGACTTCGAACAGGCCACCTGGACTGATGAGCGAGCGCCCGAACTCGCTGTCCACCGCGCGAGAAAACGTGTCCCGGACGAGCTCGGAGAACCCCGATTGATTCATTCGCGTGACCCAATCTGCCATCCGACTTCCCCGCGTCACCATCTTCCCCGCGTGTCCGTCGCTCGAGGGCTTATTCGCGTCGCCGGAACGCTGTCATAGCGTCCACGTAGACTCGTCGGGTTAGTTGTGAGAAAGACGAGGTAGTACCGCATGAGCGGCCATTCCAAGTGGGCCACCACCAAACACAAAAAGGCCGTCGTCGACGCACGCCGCGGCAAGATGTTCTCCCGGCTGATCAAGAACATCGAGGTAGCCGCGCGGGTGGGCGGTGGCGACCCGGCAGGCAATCCGACGTTGTACGACGCGATCCAGAAGGCGAAGAAGAGCTCGGTGCCCAACGAGAACATCGAGCGGGCTCGCAAGCGCGGCGCCGGGGAGGAGGCTGGCGGCGCCGACTGGCAGACCATCACCTACGAGGGCTACGGCCCCAACGGCGTAGCGGTGCTCATCGAGTGCCTGACCGACAACCGCAACCGCGCCGCGGGTGAAGTCCGCGTCGCAGTGACGCGCAACGGCGGCAGCATGGCCGACCCCGGGTCGGTGTCATACCTGTTCTCCCGCAAGGGTGTGGTGACGCTGGAGAAGGACGGCCTGAGCGAGGACGACGTGCTCGCCGCGGTGCTCGACGCGGGCGCCGAGGACGTCAACGACCTCGGCGACAGTTTCGAGGTCATCACCGAGCCGACGGACCTCGTCGCGGTGCGGACCGCGCTGCAGGACGCCGGCATTGACTACGGGTCCGCGGAGGCGGGGTTCCAGCCGTCCGTCACGGTGCCGTTGGACGGCGACGCCGCCCGCAAGTTGATGAAGCTCGTCGACGCGCTCGAGGACAGCGACGACGTGCAGGATGTCTACACCAACGCCGACATTGCCGACGAGGTGCTCACGGAACTCGACGACGAGTAGGTCTATTCGGCGGCGCGAAACCACACGCCCTGCTCGCCGCGCACGCGATGGCCCGCGCACGGCGGCGCGTAGTGGGTGCCGATCACGAGCACGCACGTGTCCGCGAACGATTCGGCCATGCGGCGCCGGGTCGCGGCCGCTGCGGCCGAGTCGGAGTCGGCGTTCATTGTCCAGTCGGGCTCGGCCCACTGCACCGGATGATGCGTCATGTCGCCGGTGATGAAGGCGCGCTGGCCCCGCGACGCGATCTGCACCGAGACGTGGCCCGGCGTATGTCCTGCGGTCGGTACGAGTCGCACGGTGTCGCACAGCTTGTGATCGGACTCGACGAAGTCTGCGAGCCCCGCGTCGACGACCGGCTGCACCGCCACCTCGAACGTGGATGTGAACCCGCCGCGGTCGGGCGCGGTCGACCAGTGCTCCCACTCCGCGCGCGCGAACAGATAGCGCGCGTTCGGGAAGGTCGGCACCAAACGGTCGCCGTCGGGGATGGTGTTCCATCCGACGTGGTCGAAGTGCAGGTGGGTGCACAACACGATGTCGATCGCGTCGCGCGTGCTCCCGGCGTCGGCCAGCGCGGCAAGGAAGTCCGCAGCCCCGTCGGTGAAGGTCGGCAGCCCGGGCACCGGGTGCGGCCCCATGCACGTGTCGACCAGGATTCGCAGGTCGCCCGTTTCGACCAGAAGCCCGTGGAGTGAGAGCGGAGCCTGCCCGTCTTCGCGCAGGAAGTGCGGCTCGAGCCACTGCCGGTGCGGGGCCAACCCGTTCGGCGTCGCCTCAGCGAGCAGACCGGCGAGCGGCAGGTCGGCCACGATCTCGGCGATCCGGGTCACGGTCACGTCGCCGATCGTCCAACGGATGGAGGTCATCGGTGTGCTCCTAATGGATGGAGGCTGACGGGCACGCCGGAATACCGCGTCATGCCGGTGACGACGTCGATGTCGTCCTTGCTCGTCAGCCTGTTGACGTTGGCATCGCGATGGCCATGCGGCACCGACACCGCGCCGCGCCGGATCGACGAGTCCACCTTCGCGACCCCGGTCAGCTCGCCGTGCACGCTGCGCACGACCACCGGCTGACCGCTGACCACGCCTGCGCCGGCCGCGTCGTCTGGATGGACCAGGATGACGGGCCCCTCACCCAGGAATGAAAGCTGCGAGTTCAGCCGCCGCTTCTGCCGTCGCGGCACGAGCACCAGCGGCGCGGGGGTTCTCAGCGCCGCCAATTGATCGACGAGCAGCGGCGGAGCGAGCCGCCAGCCGCCGAGTCGTTCCAGATGCCGCTCCACCCACAAGGCCGGCAGCTCACGCGGAACCTCGGCCCAGCCGTTCACGGCGAGTTCGCCGAAGCCGCAGCGGGCGCCGCCGGTCAGGCTCGCCAGCATCGCGTCGTCGGTCAGGTTCGTGTCGGCGAGGCGGTGTCCGAGCCGTCGGCCGATTTCTGCCAACACCCACCACATCGAGCGTCGGTCGCCGACCGTGTCGACGACCGCCGAGGTGTGCTGCGCGCAGACGCGCGGACTCAGGAAGTCCCACAGCGTCACATCCGGCCGTTCGAGCTGGTCTTTGGTGGGCAACACATGCGTCGAGAGCGCGGTCGTCTCGTTCGGCAGGATCTCGGTCGTCGCGAACACCTCGAGCTGCTTCAGTGCCGGCACCAATGACCCGGCGTCGGGGAACGCGGTGACGAGGTTGCCGCCGAGGTTCACAAACGCGCGAATGTTGCCGGCCGAGATCTCGTCGGGCAGCACGGCGCACGGCCACTCGCGCAGGAAGGCCTGCGTCTCCGGGCGGCTGCGCGGCCCCGGCCCGAACGAGCCCTCCGGCGGGCAGATCGGCAGTTCGAACGCCTCGAGCTGGTATGCGAACCCGGGATGAAACCAGATACCGCCGGGGCGATTCATCGAACCCGTCAGAACCAATAATGCCCACGAAAGCCATTGCGTCACATTGGCACTCGCTGACATCGTGACACCTGTGCCGGTGTCGATCGCGATGCGACCGGCCCGTCGTACCGCCGTCAGTAGCTCCGACAAATCGGCCTCGGGCACATCGGCGATGCCGGCCGCCCGGGCAAGTGTGAAAGGTTCTACGGCGCGGGCCAATTCGGCGATGCCCTGGGCAGCGACGTCGACGCCGTCGCGCAGCACCTGACGCACCAGGAACGCGAGCACCGCGTAATCCGTGCCGGGTGTGGGCGCGAGATGGCGGGTGGCCAAACGTGCGGTCTCAGTACGGCGGGGATCGACGACCCACACCTGCGCACGGGCTGCCAGCCCGCGGATCGCGCCCGTCGGATTGGGAAATCCGATGGTATGGCCATGGGAGACAACGGGGTTGCTGCCGATCAACATCACGAACGTGGCGTTGTGGAAATCAGGGCGTCCGGTCAGCGCCGACGAGCCGCCCATCAGCTCGGCGATCAGTACCTTGGCGGTTCCGTCGATGGTCAGCGGGCTGAATTTCGCGCGCGTACCGATCGCGGCGCGCAGAGCCTGGGCCATCCGATACCCGGCGAAGTCCATGCCCACGCCGGTGCCGAACAAAATGCCAACGGCGTCGGGCCCATCGCGGTCGATGATCTCGCGCAGCTTGACGCCCAGGTCCTCGAGACAGTCATGCCATGTCGCCGGCTGCAGGCTGCCGTCGACGCGCACGAGCGGACGTTCAAATCGTTCCGGGTGGTGGTGCACATGTGGCAGCGCACGGCCCTTCGGGCAGCTGTAGCCATGCGACAACGGATGGTCGCGGTCGCCCCGCACCCGAACCACTTCGTCGCCGTCGACGTCGACGAGGATTCCGCACACCGATGTGCAGACCCGGCAGAAGCTCCGGACCGTCCGCACGCCCGTCGTCATGCCGGAAACCTACCCTTGTGTTGATCGCGTGTCGTGGTGCAGCGGTGTCCGGTTAACCCGCTAAAGTTTCATCGAACAGTTGTTCGCAGCGATGAGCGTTCGCGCGAAGAGAGACGACCATAGTCGGGAGGGGCGGCGCGTGCGGGTCATGGGAGTCGATCCGGGACTGACCCGCTGCGGACTGTCCCTGATCGAGAGCAGCGGCGGCAGGCAGGTGATCGCGCTTGACGTCGACGTGGTGCGCACGCCCACCGATATGCCGCTGCACCAACGACTGCTCGCGATCAGCGACGCGGCCGAATATTGGATGGACACGCACGAGCCGGACGTGATCGCGATCGAGCGGGTGTTCTCCCAGCAGAACGTGTCCACCGTGATGGGCACCGCGCAGGCCGGGGGAGTGATCGCGCTCGCCGCCGCCCGCCGCGGCATCGACGTGCACTTCCACACGCCCAGCGAGGTCAAGGCGGCGGTCACCGGCAGCGGCGGCGCGGGCAAGGCTCAGGTGACCGCGATGGTCACGAAAATCCTTGCGCTGCAGACAAAACCCGCCCCAGCCGATGCCGCCGACGCGCTGGCGCTGGCGATTTGCCACTGCTGGCGTGCGCCGATGCTGGCCCGGATGGCCGAGGCTGAAGTGTTGGCGGCCGAGCAACGCAAGAAATTCGAATCCAAGGTGAAGGCGGCGAGATGATCGCATCGATTCGCGGGGAAGTCATCGACCTGGCGCTCGACCATGTCGTCATCGAAGCGTGTGGGGTCGGCTATCGGGTCAATGCGACGCCGTCGACGCTCGCGACGTTGCGCCGCGGCGCGGAAACCCGGCTTGTCACCGCGATGGTCGTGCGCGAGGACTCGATGACGCTGTACGGCTTCGCCGATTCCGACACCCGCGACCTGTTCCATACGCTGCTGTCGGTCTCCGGTGTCGGGCCCCGGCTCGCGATGGCGACGCTGGCGGTCCACGAGGCGCCCGCGTTGCGCCAGGCACTCGCCGCCGGGGACGTCACCGTGCTCACCCGCGTGCCTGGCATCGGCAAGCGCGGCGCCGAACGCATGGTGCTGGAACTGCGCGATAAGGTCGGCCCCGCCGGGTCGTCTGCAAAGGGTGCACCCGTGACGAACGGCCATGCGGTACGCGGCCCGGTGGTCGAAGCCCTTGTCGGCCTTGGCTTTGCAGCCAAGCAGGCCGAGGAGGCGACCGACCGCGTGTTGGCCGGTGAAGACGGCGCCACCACGTCGAGCGCGCTGCGGGCGGCGCTGTCGGTGTTGGGCAAAACAGCGTGATGTGCGCTTGTGCGAGGAACAGACGACCGTGATGAGCGCTCGCGCGAAGAACAGACAACGATGAGCCGGTTTACGCCGGACGAAGACTCCGACGAACGCGAAGTGTCCGGTGCGCTCACCGTCGGCGAGGGCGACATCGACGCGAGCCTGCGGCCGCGGTCGCTCGACGAGTTCATCGGCCAGCCGCGGGTGCGTGAGCAGCTGCAGCTGGTGATCGAGGGCGCCAAGAACCGCGGCGGCACACCGGATCACATCCTGCTGTCCGGCCCACCGGGGCTGGGCAAGACGTCGCTGGCGATGATCATCGCCGCGGAGCTGGGCAGCTCGTTGCGGCTCACGTCCGGACCGGCGCTCGAGCGGGCCGGCGATCTTGCGGCGATGCTGTCCAACCTGGTCGAGCACGACGTGTTGTTCATCGACGAGATCCACCGCATCGCCCGGTCCGCAGAGGAGATGCTGTACCTGGCGATGGAGGATTTCCGCGTCGACGTCGTCGTCGGCAAGGGTCCCGGTGCCACATCGATTCCGCTCGAGGTCGCGCCGTTCACGCTGGTCGGCGCCACCACCAGGTCAGGGGCACTCACCGGCCCGCTGCGCGACCGCTTCGGTTTCACCGCGCGCATGGACTTCTACGAGCCCACCGAGCTGGAGCAGGTGTTGGCACGTTCGGCGGGCATCCTCGGCATCGAACTGGGCGTCGACGCGGGCGCTGAGATCGCGCGCCGCTCGAGGGGCACGCCGCGCATCGCTAACCGGCTGCTGCGGCGCGTCCGCGACTACGCCGAGGTCAGAGCAGACGGCGTGATCACCCGTGACGTGGCCAAGGCGGCGCTGGAGGTCTACGACGTCGACGAGCTCGGGCTCGACCGCCTGGACCGCGCGGTGCTGACGTCGCTGATCCGCAGCTTCGGCGGAGGTCCGGTCGGCGTGTCGACGCTTGCGGTCGCGGTGGGTGAGGAGGCGGCGACGGTCGAGGAGGTCTGCGAGCCGTTTTTGGTACGCGCCGGAATGGTCGCGCGGACCCCGCGCGGCCGCGTCGCGACCGCGCTAGCGTGGACACATCTGGGTATATCCCCGCCCAGCGGTGTCAATGGATTGGGTCATGTCGGGTTGTTCGACTAGCCGGCCCACATGGAGGAGGGGACATGGACACGACGACGGTCAGATTCGGCGGCGCGTTCGGCGTGATTTCCGCGCTCACGATGATCCCGGCCTATCTCGTCGGAACTTCCGACAAGCCCAACACTCCCGCGAACGGGATTCCGCTGCTGCACATCCTGTTCGGGCTCGCGTTTGTCGGCGTTCTGACCGCGATGCTGCGCTGGGCCTCCGGACCGAGCCCTGCCGTGTACACCGCGCTTGGAGGCGGCGTGTTCTACTTCACGCTCACTGCGGGCGGTTTCGCCGCCGAGGTGGCGTACCCAGCGGCGGTCGTGCGATTCGGCGACGGGATTATTACCGAGTTCAACGAGCCGCTGCTGACGTTGGCGACGTGGTTGTACCACTACTGTCAAATCGGTTCAGTGGCAATGATTTTCGCGACATCGATGACCGTCTGGCGAACCGGTGTGTTACCGAAATGGGTTGCGGCAGGCGCCATTCTCGGTGTGCTGCCGCTCGTGCACGCCTGGATACCGCTGGCGGCGCCTGCGCTTTCCAGCCTCGCGTGGATCTTCCTGATCGGGCTGGTGATGCTCATCGCGCCAGTCGGGAAGCGAGCCACGCCTGAGCGCGTCGACGGCGACACTCGGGAAGTCTGGCATTGATGGCCATCGCGGCATTGGTGGACGTGTACCCGTGGCCTAGCAGCCGGCACACGTTGGCACACAGCCCATTCCGGCTATGGATTCAGAGTTTTCCTAATCCCGGCGATGACCAGATATAGGCCCACTGCCGCAGGTAACGACGCGACCACGGGCCGGTGATGGGCTTGCATCCACTCCCAGAGTCGGTCGACGCGCTTGCGGGTCGCTTCCGGTGCCCGCAAGAAACTGACGAGGAGAGATTCGGCCAGGATGAATGCGATCAGGTTGAGGACGATAAGTGCTGCCACCGAGGGCGCGACTGCGGCTCCTGCGCCCACGATTGCGGCTATCGCCGCGAGGTAGTAGGCGGTGGGCCTAGCCACCGCCCCGCCCAGGATCCAGGCGAGCAAAGTCGACTCGCTCTTGAGCACCTGTTGGATCGGCCCCGGCAACCTGTGGAAGCCGGGCAACCGTTCGATGCCGTGCGGCGCCTCCGCAGCGGCGGTAGGTGTGTCGTGGCCGCCACGGGCTGGCAGTTGCGCTCGCGCTTTCCGCCGCTTTCTTCTTCGTCTTCTTCTTATTCTGATTCGCAGTTTGTCTGCGGTCCCACTACCGACGAGGGCCGCTAGGACAAGAGCAAACACCCCCACCGCGATCTCGATCTCGCCGGCTATCCGGCTCCTGCGGCCGACACCGACCCCTTCCAGCGCGAAGAGAATCACCGTGTTCACGGTCAAGGCTCAACACGAAACCGCCGATGAGATAGGCCAGCAGATGCCGGACCGGCTGGCGCCTCGACAAGATCATCACAATCGCCGCGATCCGCATCGGGGCCATCGCGGCCACGATGCCCATCACGAACACCGTCAACCACATGAGCCTTGATTCTTCACTCTGCGGCTTCGCTGGGTAGGCGCAAACGGTCAACGCCGTACGACTTTGACGAGTCGGGATAGGGTGTCGGTTCCTCGTCCCCGGATCCGGGTACTCGCGTCGGGTCACGGAAGGAGACGTCATGACCGAGGTGCACACCGATGCTGCGGTCCGCGGCGGGCGGATGCGCATCGCCCGCAGCCGCGGCGCGGCAAGCGGATTTCTGCTGATTCTATTGGGCGCGTGGGGCGCGCTGATTCCGTTCCTCGGGCCGCTCTTCGATTTCGGGTACACGCCGGGCCAGGAGTGGACCGCAGCGCGTGGCTGGCTGGAAGTTCTGCCTGGTGCGGCGACCGCGGTTGGTGGTCTGCTGCTGCTGGCCTCCCGCAACCGGGCTACCGCGATGTTCGGCGGCTGGCTGACCGTGTTCGCCGGCGCATGGTTTGTGGTCGGACGCGCCTTCGCCGGCCCGCTGCATCTTGGTAGCCCCGGCACGCCGGTCGCGTCGAGTGACACCAAGTGGGTATGGCTGGAGCTTGCGTACTTCTCCGGGCTGGGCACTCTGATCGTCTTCCTCGGCGCGCTTGCGTTGGGCCGCTTGTCCGTTCGCACATTGCGCGACATCCAGTACACGCAGCGCCCAGTCGCCGCGACGGAGCCGGCGCCTGTGGCTGTGCCCGACGCGACGACCGAGCGGACTGAGGCGGACGCGCCCGCCGAGCAGACAAATATGCCGCGGCATCGGCGCTTTGGTGGTCTTTTCCGTCGTCACCGCGAGACCACGGCGGCAGATCGCTGACCCTTAACCCGACCCTGCCGCACGCAACTCGGCGAGACCTTCGGCCCGTCCTTTGACGGGCCGATAGCCGAGTTCGCGGCGGGCCTTGTCGATGTCGATCGTGCACTCCTGCGACGTGACCCAGTAGGTGAACCGGGTCAGCGGAGGCTGGCCCCGAAGCGGCGCGAGCCGCCAGATCCGCTCACAGGCAACTGCGAGAGGTCCGGCCACCCAAGTCGGGATCGACCGGCTGGGCGCCTCGACGCCCTGAGTGGCGAGCAGCGCCGAGACGAACTCGCGGAACCTCACGGGCTCGCCGTCGGTGACGAAGTACACCTGGCCGCCGCGGCCTTTGCGTGCGCCGAGCACCAGCCCCTCGACGACGTTGTCGACGTGCGTGACGTCGGTGAGCTGCGTGCCGCTGCCGACCCAGGCGAACCGGCCGGATCGCACCATCTCGACCATCGCCGGCAGCAGCGTCGTGTCGCCTGCACCCCAGACGAAACGAGGTCGGACGACGACCGTTTCGAACCCATCGGCATTCGCGTTTCGCACCGCCTGCTCGGCGCGCGCCTTGGTCGACGGATAGGGGGCAGGCGAGTCCGGCCGCAGCGGGGCGGTCTCGTCGACCGAGCGCAGCGGTTCACCGGCGATCAGGGCCGCCTCGGTGCCGCAATGCACGAACCGCGCAACTCCAGCAGATCGCGTTGCGGCAAGCACGTTTTCGGTTCCGGTGACGTTGTCGCGGATGAAGTCCTCCCACGGGCCCCACTGTTCGACATGGGCGGCTAGGTGATAGGCGGTGTCGCAGCCTTGCGCACCCGCCCTCATCGCGTCGACGTCGGATAGGTCGCCTCGCACCGCCTCAGCGCCGTGTGCCTCGACCGCGGCGGCGGAGCGATCCGAGCGGGCCAGCGCGCGTACACGGACACCGTCGGCAACAAGACGTTCGATCAGCCGGCCGCCGATGAACCCCGACCCGCCCGTAACGAACGCCGCCTCCGCCGAATTAGAAGTCATCGTTGTAGATCCTCGAAAATCACGACTTGGAATTATATTTCGGCGCGAAGGGGCGCCCGGCGCGAAGGGGCGCCCGGCGCGAAGGGGCGCCCGGCGCGGAGCGCGTGCTAGGAGATGGCGGCCATCACGCGCCGCTCACCGAATCGACGAGCTTGCCATCGATGAAGTTCTGAACCGTCGTAGGCAAGTGCTCCTGCGTTGCGCCGAAACGGAATTGCGCGTGATTCTCACTCGAACTTTGCCCCATCAGTCATCGTCTCGGCGAGAATGCCGGCCAGCACATCGAGACCTTCGGTCAACAACTCGTCGCTGATCGGCAGCGGCGGCAGAAAACGCAGCACGTTGTTGAACGTTCCGCACATCAACACGATGACCCCAGCCTCGTGCGCCCGCGTGCATAGCGTGCGGGTCAGCGCCGGGTCGGGCTCCGCGGTACCGGACTTGACAAGTTCCATCGCGATCATCGCGCCGCGGCCGCGCACGTCACCGATCCGGTCGTCCATGGCTTGCATCCGGCCAAGCACGTCCTTCATCACGCTCTCGATCGCAGCCGCGCGCGCCACGAGCCCGTCGGCCTCGATCGTTTCGATCGTGGCCAACGCCGCCGCGCACGCGATCGGGTTGCCGCCGTAGGTGCCGCCCAGCCCGCTGATATGAGGAGCGTCCATGATGTCGGCGCGCCCGGTGACCGCGGACAGCGGCAACCCGTCGGCGATTCCCTTGGCGGTGACGATCAGGTCCGGTTCGATGCCCTCGTGTTCGGAGGCGAACATCTTGCCGGTCCGGGCGAACCCGGTTTGTACCTCGTCGGCGATGAACACGACCCCGTTGTCGCGGCACCACTCCAGTAGCGCCGCCAGGAAGCCGTCAGCCGGCACGATGAAGCCGCCCTCGCCCTGGATCGGTTCGATGACCACGGCGGCGAGGTTCTCCGCGCCGACGCCCTTCTCGATCACGCTGATCGCCCGCGCGGCCGCCATCTCGCCGTCGGTGGCAAGTTCCTTGCTCAGAAGCCCGTCGCGGTACGGATATGACAGCGGTGCCCGGTACACCTCCGGTGCGAATGGGCCGAAACCGCTCTTGTACGGCATCGACTTCGCGGTCAGGGCCATGGTCAGGTTCGTCCGTCCGTGGTAGGCGTGGTCGAACGCGACGACCGCGGTCTTGCGGGTGAACGCGCGGGCGATCTTGACCGCATTCTCGACGGCTTCCGCACCGGAGTTGAACAGCGCCGACCGCTTCTCGCCGGTGCCGGGTGTGAGCCGGTTGAGCTGCTCGGCCACCGCCACGTAACCCTCGTAGGGCGTGATCATGAAGCAGGTGTGGGTGAAGTCGGCGACTTGGCGGCCCACGGCGTCGACGACCCGGGGGGCAGCATTGCCGACAGTGGTCACCGCAATCCCCGAGCCCAGGTCGATCAGCCGGTTCCCGTCGACGTCCTCGACGATGCCACCGCCGGCGCGGGCGACGTACACCGGCATCGTGTTGGAGACGCCGCGGGGCACGGCTGCGGCCTTGCGATTGATCAGCGCGAGCGACGCGGGGCCTGGTATTTCGGTGACCAGCCGGCGGCTCTGTTGAAGGACGGTCACGGCTCTCCTCACGCAGTCCCCTCCCGAATTGAGCCTAATCCGGCACGGACGCCTCGTGGGCGTCTCGTGGACGGATGGCACACTGGTCAATTGCGAGCCCCCAACCCAACCTGCTTTACACGAAAGACACGTGCCCTCATGGACCAGCTGATCGTCTTCCTGCCGCTGCTCATCGTCTTGGGCGCGTTCATGTTCTTCGCGTCGCGACGCCAGAAGCGTGCGCTTCAGGCCACTATCGACCTGCACGATTCGCTGCGGATCGGCGACCGCGTGCACACCACCTCCGGGCTGCAGGCCACGATCACGGGCATCACCGATGACACCGTTGACCTGGAGATTGCGCCGGGCGTGGTCACCACCTGGATGAAGCTGGCGGTCCGTGACCGCATCGAGCCGGACGACGACGAGGCGAGCATGGAGATCACCGAGACCGACGCCACCGAGACCGACGCCACGGAGCCGGAGGACCGGCGACATCCAGCCACGGAGCCGCACGGCCGGCGACATCCCGATACAGACTGACACGCACGTACGCTCTGCCGGTGTAGGCGAATCGAACTCGAGGAGATCTGAGAACAGTGGCATCGTCGTCGGCGCCGGTGCGCCCTGCCCGGTACCTGTCGCTGTTCTTCATCGTGCTGATCGGCCTCTACGTGCTGGTGATCTTCACGGGCAACAGAGAGGTCAAGCCGAAGCTCGGCATCGACTTGCAGGGCGGGACGCGCGTGACGCTGACGGCCCGCACGCCTGATGGGTCGCGGCCGGGGCCCGACGCGCTCAACCAGGCGCAGCAGATCATCGGTGCCCGCGTCAACGGTCTCGGGGTATCGGGGTCCGAGGTGGTCGTCGACGGCGACAACCTCGTGATCACCGTCCCGGGCAACAACGGCAACGAGGCTCGCAACCTAGGCCAGACAGCTCGGCTGTATATCCGGCCGGTCCTCGCCGCCGTGCCGGTCCCGCCGGCCGGTCAGCAGACGCCGGGTGCCGTGCCGGGCGCGCCGCCCGGCGCGCCGCCCGGGATGCCGCCGGGCGCCGTACCCGGGCCGCTGCCCGCCGGATCGCCAACGCCCAACCCGCCGCCAGTGCCCACCGCGCCGGGCCAACCGCCTGCCCAGCCGCGTCCGTATCCGGAGGACCCGCCGTCGCCCACACCAGAACCGTCGACACCGGCACCTGCGCCTGCCCCGGGCACGCCGCCAGCCTCGTCCGCACCGGCCTCACCGCCGACGGCCCCACCTGACCCGCGCAAGGACCGAGCGGCCGCCATCAAATTCCAGAAGATGCTGCGGCAGAACCCGCAGCTGTCCGAGATCGCGCTGGGCGTGCTGATGGAGTCTCGATGCGAGGGCGCCGACCCGCTGGCCGGCAACGATGATCCTCAGCAGGTCCTGGTGACATGCTCGCAGGACCGCCAGGAGATCTACTACTTGGATAAGTCGATCATCAGCGGTGACCAGATCGACAACGCCAACGCCTCTTTCAATCAGCAGCCGCCGCAGTGGGTGGTGAACCTGAAGTTCAAGTCCGCCGCCGCCAACAAGTGGGCCGACTTCACCGCCGCGAACGTCGGCAAGCAGACCGCGTTCGTGCTGGACTCGCAGGTGGTCAGTGCACCGGTGATCAACATGCCGATCCCGGGCGGCAACACCCAGATCACCGGCGATTTCACCGCCGCGAAGGCACGCGACCTGGCGAACGTACTCAAATACGGCTCGCTGCCGTTGTCGTTCGAGTCGTCTGAGGCCGAAACGGTCTCCGCGACACTGGGTTTGACGTCACTGAAGGCCGGGTTGATCGCGGGTGCCATCGGGCTGGCGCTGGTGTTGATCTATGCACTGGCGTACTACCGCGTGCTCGGCTTGCTCACAGGTCTGTCGCTGGTCGCATCCGGAGCGGCGGTGTACGCGATCCTGATCCTGTTGGGCCGCTACATCAACTACACGCTCGACCTGGCCGGCATCGCCGGTCTGATCATCGGCATCGGCACCACCGCAGACTCGTTCGTCGTATTCTTCGAACGCATCAAAGACGAGATACGCGAAGGGCGTTCGTTCCGATCGGCCGTGCCCCGTGGTTGGGTACGGGCGCGCAAGACGATCGTGTCGGGCAACGCGGTGACCTTCCTTGCCGCCTTGGTGCTGTACCTCCTGGCGATCGGCCAGGTCAAGGGCTTTGCGTTCACGCTCGGCCTGACGACGATTCTTGACGTGGTGGTGGTGTTCCTGGTGACGTGGCCACTGGTATACCTGGCGTCGAAGTCGACGCGGATGGCCAAGCCGGCCTTCAATGGGCTAGGCGCCGTTCAGCAGATCGCCCGGGAACGGCGAGCGGCGGCGCATGCGACGACGGGACAGAGGTAGGGGATGGCCAAGACTTCCCGTCGGGCCGTCGACGTCGACGAGACCGCCGAGACGCCCGAATCGGAGGCGATCGAGGAGACGTTGGACGCGTCGACTGCCTCGCATCACGGGTTCTTCATTCGGCTCTATACGGGCACCGGTGCGTTCGAGGTCGTCGGACGACGCAAGCTGTGGTTTGCGGTCAGCGGATTGATCATCGCGATCGCGATTGCCAGCATCGCGATCCGCGGATTCAACTTCGGTATCGACTTCGAGGGTGGCACCAAGGTGTCGTTTCCTCGCGGCGATGCTGCGGTGCAGCGCGTCGAGGACGTGTTCCGCACGACATTGGGACTCGACCCCGAGCAGGTGGTCGTGGTCGGGAACGGCAATGCGGCCACCGTGCAGATCCGTTCGGAGATGTTGTCCAATGACCAGACCGCCAAGCTGAAAGACGCGCTGTACAACGAGTTCCATCCGGTGGGCACCGACGGCAAGCCCAGTAAGCAGGCGATTAGCGACTCTGCGGTGTCGTCGACGTGGGGCGGGCAGATTACCAAGAAGGCCCTGATCGCGCTGGGGGTGTTCCTGGTGCTGGTCAGCCTGTACATCACGATCCGCTACGAGCGCTACATGGCGATCTCTGCGCTGGTCACGATGCTCTTCGACATCATCACCACCGCCGGCATCTACTCTCTGGTCGGCTTCGAAGTCACCCCCGCCACCGTCATCGGTCTGCTCACCATCCTCGGCTTCTCGATCTATGACACCGTCATCGTCTTCGACAAGGTCGAGGAGAACACCCACGGCTTCCAACACACCACCCGGCGCACGTTCGCCGAGCAGGCCAACCTGGCGATCAACCAGACCTTCATGAGGTCGATCAACACCAGCCTGATCTCGGTGCTGCCGATCGCGTCTTTGATGGTGGTGGCGGTATGGCTGCTGGGCGTTGGCACCCTGAAGGACTTGGCGCTGGTGCAGCTGGTCGGAGTGATCGTCGGCACGTACTCGTCGATCTTCTTCGCCACCCCCTTGCTGGTCACCCTGCGCGAGCGCACCGAGCTCGTCCGCACCCACACCCGACGGGTCCTGCGTCGCCGCAACACAGGCGGCGCCGAAATCACCGACGCCACGTCGGCCGCCGACGAGGAGACCACCGAGGAACCAAGCGAACCGGAACCCGTCGCGCTCGCGGCAAAGCCGGCACCTGGCGCTAAGCCAATTCGCCCGACGGCCACCCGCGCCGGCCGCCCGTCGGGCAAGCGGCGGCGCTAGTGCGGCACTGGGCGGCTGTCCTCGCCGCGACAGCACTGCTGGCTGCGCTGCTCGCGCTGAGCTCGTGCACGAGCACGCCCGCCGAGCAGCTCGACTATGCCGTCGACGGCCCGCTACCGACGTACAACCCGAACACCGTCGCGGGCGCCGCGTCGGCCGCGCCGCAGGCGTTCGCCCGGGTGCTCACTGGCTTCGGATACCACGGCCCGCAAAGCCAGATCGTGGCCGATCACGACTTCGGCACGGTGTCCATCGTCGGCCGCGAGCCGCTGCTGCTGGACTACCAGATCGCCGACCCTGCCGTGTACTCCGACGGCAAGCCGGTCACATGCGACGACATGGTGTTGGCTTGGTCGGCTCAATCGGGCCGGCTGCCCGGTTTCGACGCCGCCACCCGGGCCGGCTACACCGACATCGACTCCATCGACTGCACGCCGGGACAAAAAACGGCCCGGGTGACGTTCATCGCCGGCCGATCGTTCAGCGACTATGCCCAGCTGTTCACCGCGACGTCGATGATGCCGTCGCACGTCCTCGCCGATCTGCTGGGCGTCGACGTCACCGCCGCGCTGCAGCACAACGACGCGCCGGTGGCGTCCAGGATCGCCGACGCATGGAACACGATCTGGGACCTCAAACCCGGTGTCAATCTGCGTTGGTTCCCGTCGTCGGGCCCTTACAAGTTGGATTCCGTGCGCTCGAACGGCTCGGTGGTGCTGGTGGCGAACGACCGTTGGTGGGCGACCAAGCCGATCACGAAGCGCATCACGGTATGGCCTCGCGGCGCCGACGTGCAGCAGCGTCTCAAGAACAACTCGGTGGATGTTGTTGACGTGGCCGCCGGGTCGATCGGCGGCTTGTCGGTGCCGGACAACTTTCAGCGCAGCGACACCGCCTCGGACGGTATCGAGCAACTGATCTTCTCGGGGCAGGGACCGTTGGCCGCGCCAGCGGCACGCCGAGGCTTGGCCGCGTGCACGCCGCGCGACACCATCGCCAACGACGCCGGGGTCCCGATCGCCAATGCGCGCCTCAATCCCGCCCAGAACGACGCATTTTCGGCCGCGGAGAACACTGCCGCCAACAACCGATACGTGGCGGCGAACGCCGACGCCGCCAAGGCCGCGCTTAACGGCACGCCATTGACTGTCCGGTTCGGCTACCAGGCGCCCAACGCGCGGCTTACCGCGCTGGTGAGGGCAATCGCGAAGGCCTGCGCGCCAGCCGGCATCACCGTGCAGGACGTGTCGTCCGACGGCACCGGCCCCAAGACGATCAGGGCCAACGACATCGACGTGCTGGTGGCCAGCACCGGCGGCGCGACCGGCAGCGGCTCCAGCGGAGCGTCGGCGATCGACGCGTTCGGCCTGCACACTGGCAACGGCAACAACCTGTCCGGCTACTCGAACGCGCAAATCGACGGCATCATCGACAAGCTGGCCGCCACCACCGACCCCAAGGAGGTCGCCACGCTACTGGGCGACGGCGCCGGCGTGCTGTGGAACGACATGCCGACGTTGCCGCTCTACCGTCAGCAGCGCACGCTCATCTGGTCGAAGAAGATGTCCGCGATCACCAGCAACCCAACCCGCTGGGGCACGGGCTGGAACATGGACCGATGGGTGCGAAAGGAATGATCGAGCCGGCAGCCGACCGGCGCGATGAGCGCTTGCGCGAAGAGCAGACCAGCCGCGATGAGCGCTTGCGCGAAGAGCAAACTGGCACTGTCGTCGACATCATCAGGTCGCTGACCCGCGAGGTTCCCGACTTCCCGTCGCCCGGGATTCTGTTCAAGGACCTGACGCCGCTGCTGGCCGACCCTGACGGTCTGGCCGCAGTGACATCTGCGCTGGCCGAGCTAGCGTCGGGTGCCGAGCTGATCGCCGGTATCGACGCGCGCGGTTTCCTGCTCGGGGCGGCTGTCGCCACGCGGCTTGGTACCGGGGTGCTAGCCGTCCGGAAGGGTGGGAAGCTCCCGCCGCCGGTGTTCAGCGAGACCTACACCCTCGAGTACGGAACGGCCACGTTGGAGATTCCCGCCGAGGGCATCGAGCTCGCCGGGCGCAATATCGTGATCGTCGACGACGTGCTGGCCACGGGCGGCACCCTCGCGGCGGCGGCGCGGCTGCTGGACGATGCCGGCGGAAAGGTCATCAGCGCGGCGGTGGTGCTGGAACTGGAAGCTTTGCGCGGGCGTGAGGCGGTGGCTCCGCTGCCGGTCAGCAGCTTGCACCAGGTCTGAGCGATATCCTCTCTGCATAAGGAGGTGCCGATGGCCGCTGACGACCGGGGCGTGAGCCAGGCTGTTCAGGTGCCTCCTGCGCCGCCGGAAGTTCCTGTGGCTCCGCCGGCGCCTGCCGCGCCGAAGTCTTCCAGCGCGTCGCGGCGGGTTCGGGCGCGCCTGGCGCGCCGGATGACCGCCCAGCGCAGCGCCGTCAACCCTGTGCTCGAGCCGCTGGTCGCGGTGCACAAGGAGATCTACCCGAAGGCCGACCTGACGATGCTGCAGCGGGCATACGAGGTCGCCGAGGAACGCCACGCCGAACAGTTCCGTCGGTCGGGCGATCCATACATCACCCATCCGCTGGCGGTCGCCAACATCCTCGCCGAGCTCGGCATGGACACCACCACGCTGATAGCTGCGCTGCTACACGATACGGTCGAGGACACCGGTTACACGCTGGAGTCGCTGACCGCGGACTTCGGCGAAGAGGTTGGGCACCTCGTCGACGGGGTCACCAAACTCGACAAGGTCGTGCTCGGCACTGCCGCGGAGGGCGAGACGATCCGCAAAATGGTGATCGCGATGGCCCGCGATCCGCGCGTGCTGGTGATCAAGGTCGCCGACCGGCTGCACAACATGCGCACGATGCGTTTCCTGCCCCCGGAGAAGCAGGCCTATAAGGCCCGTGAAACGCTGGAAGTCATTGCGCCGCTGGCACATCGGCTCGGCATGGCGACGGTCAAGTGGGAGCTCGAGGACCTGTCGTTTGCGATCCTGCACCCGAAGCGCTATGAGGAGATCGTGCGGCTGGTCGCCGACCGGGCCCCGTCGCGCGACACCTACCTGACCAAGGTGCGCACCGAGATCGTGTCGGCGCTGAACGCGTCGAAGATCAACGCCGTCGTCGAGGGCCGGCCCAAGCACTACTGGTCGATCTACCAGAAGATGATCGTAAAGGGCCGCGACTTCGACGACATCCACGACCTGGTGGGCGTGCGCATCCTGTGCGACGAGATCCGGGACTGCTATGCCGCTGTGGGCGTGGTGCATTCGCTGTGGCAGCCGATGGCCGGGCGGTTCAAGGACTACATCGCCCAACCGCGGTTCGGGGTATACCAGTCGCTGCACACCACCGTCGTCGGTCCTGAGGGCAAGGCGCTGGAGATTCAGATCCGCACCCGGGACATGCACCGCACCGCTGAGTACGGGATTGCCGCGCACTGGCGGTACAAGGAAGCCAAGGGTCGCAACGCAGTTCTTCATCCACACGCGGCCGCCGAGATCGACGACATGGCCTGGATGCGCCAACTACTCGACTGGCAGCGAGAAGCCGCGGACCCCGGCGAGTTCTTGGAGTCTCTGCGTTACGACCTTGCGGCGCAAGAGATTTTCGTATTCACCCCCAAGGGCGACGTGATCACACTGCCCACCGGATCCACACCGGTCGACTTCGCCTATGCCGTGCACACCGAAGTCGGGCACCGCTGCATCGGCGCCAGGGTCAACGGCCGGCTCGTTGCATTGGAGCGCAAGCTCGAGAACGGGGAAGTGGTCGAGATTTTCACGTCCAAGGCGCTGAACGCCGGTCCGTCGCGGGACTGGCAGCAGTTCGTCGTGTCGCCGCGCGCGAAGGCGAAGATCCGGCAGTGGTTCGCCAAGGAGCGTCGCGAGGAGGCGCTGGAAGCCGGTAAGGATGGGATTGCCCGCGAGGTGCGCCGGGGCGGACTTCCGCTGCAGCGGTTGATGAATGCCGAGTCGATGGGTGCGCTGGCGCGTGAATTGCGGTACGCGGACGTTTCCGCGTTGTACACGGCGGTAGGTGAGGGCCACGTGTCGGCGCGGCATGTGGTGCAGCGGCTGCTGGCCCAGCTGGGCGGCGACGAGGCTGCCGAGGACGAGCTCGCCGAACGGTCGACGCCCGCCACGATGCCGGTGCGGCAACGCAACACGGACGACACCGGCGTCGCGGTGCCCGGCGCGCCCGGCGTGCTGACAAAACTGGCTAAATGCTGCACGCCGGTGCCGGGCGACAAGATTCTCGGCTTCGTCACCCGCGGCGGTGGGGTCAGCGTGCACCGGACCGACTGCACCAACGCGGCGTCGTTGCAGCAGCAGTCCGAGCGAATCATCGACGTCCAGTGGGCACCGTCGCCGTCGTCGGTGTTCCTGGTGGCCATCCAGGTCGAGGCGCTCGACCGGCACCGGCTGCTGTCCGACGTGACCCGGGTGCTAGCCGACGAGAAGGTGAACATCCTGTCCGCGTCGGTGACCACATCCGGAGACCGGGTGGCGATCAGCCGGTTCACGTTCGAGATGGGCGACCCCAAGCATCTAGGCCATGTGCTCAGCGTGGTTCGCAACGTCGAAGGTGTCTACGACGTGTACCGCGTGACGTCGGCGGCGTAGTCTGGTTCCGTTCATGTTCGCTGCCGCTCGAGAAGCTCTCGGGATTGGTCATCCGGTCGGTCGAGTCCCGGCAGTGCGTTGACTTCGGGCCGCATTGCCTGGTTCAGCGCTCCGGTGCCGATTGGCTGGGGATTTACGTCACCCCAGCTCCTTCAAAGCTCTTTGCCAGCAATCCATTACGGATTGCATGTTCGTTCCCGCCTTCTGCAGGCAGGGTCGAGCAACCGTTGCGCGCGTGCTCACCCGCTCGTGTTGGTACACCCCTTCGCCGTACTGCGAGTTGATGTTCACCGCTCCACCGTCCTTCCGACCGGCTGCGATCGCAGCATCCGAAAACTCATCGAAACTCATCTGCCTGTCTGCGGCTTGTCCCCGAGCATCAGGGTGCTTCGGTCGGTCGGTGCAGATGACCATGCGTAGATCGTGGGTCGCGCCGACATGTCCACGCATGAGGCATGCGCCTCAAATCTGAGCAGCGCCGGCGCCTGACGTAGAAGCCGACTATCGGATAGCCGAGCCGGGACAGTTGGTCACCTGAACTCAGGGTGAAGTGCCACCAGGCATGGGCGCCGATGTCTGTTGAGACATCGCGCGGTTCCGTCATCACCGGGGATGCGCCGGACCGGGACGGTCCGACTCAACCGCTGAGTAGCTACTCACGCGGCAGAATCGCGGGACGCCGCCTACGGTGCGTCGGGCCGTGGTTGCCGACGCTGCGGCCGCGCCTGCTCTGGGTTGTTTGACGGCCGATACCGCGGGTAACGATATCGCGTGGGATTCGATATCACGCCGACAGCGGCGCAACACGATTTAACCAAGCGCGCACACGAGTTCGCCGAGGACTGCATCCGGCCGGTGGCCGCCGAGTACGACAAGCGCCAGGAGTTCCCCTGGCCCCTGCTCGAGGAGGCCGCCGAGCGTGGGTTCTACAGTCCGCTGTTCTACCGAGACCTCATCGGCGACCCGACGGGTCTGTCGTTGCCGATGTTCATGGAGGAGATCTTCTGGGGATGCGCAGGCATCGGGCTGTCGATCGTGATGCCGGCGCTGGCATTGTCCTCGATCGGCCAGGCCGCCTCGCCAGAGCAAATGCTGCAATGGGCTCCCGAATGTTTCGGCACACCCGGTGACCTGAAGCTGGCGGCGTTGGCGATTTCGGAACCGCAGGGCGGAAGCGACGTTCGCAACCTACGCACGAAGGCCACCCGCGACGGGGAGGACTGGATCATCGACGGGCACAAGATGTGGATCGGCAACGGCGGCATCGCGAACGTGCACGTGGTGAACGCGGTGGTGGACCAGGAACTCGGCCACCGGGGCCAGGCGCTGTTCGTGGTTCCTGGCGGCACGCCGGGCTTGGAGATGGTACGCAAGCTGGACAAGCTGGGGTGCCGGGCATCGCACACCGCGGAGTTGAAGTTCAACAGCGTCCGGGTGCCGGGGGAGAACCTGCTCGGCGGTCAGGAGAAGCTCGAGCACAAGCTGGCCAAGGCACGTGAGGTGGCCAAGAATGGCAAGCGTTCCGGCTCGGCGACGATGGGCACGTTCGAGCAGACGCGGCCTATGGTGGCCGCGCAGGCGCTCGGAATCGCCAGGGCGGCACTGGAATACATGACGGCGTACGCCAAGCAGCGGGAGGCGTTCGGCGCGCCGATCATCGACAATCAGGGCATAGCGTTCCCGATCGCGGAACTCGCGACCCAGATCGACGCGGCTCGGCTGTTAACGTGGCGCGCGTCGTGGATGGCGGCCAACGGCGTACCGTTCGAGCGCGGCGAGGGCTCGATGTCGAAGCTTGCCGCCAGCGAAGTCGCCGTCCGCGCTACCGAGCGGGCGATCCAGACGATGGGCGGGTGGGGCTACATCAGCGACCATCCGGTGGAGAAGTGGTACCGAGACGCCAAGCTATACACGATTTTTGAGGGGACCAGCGAGATTCAGCGCGTCGTGATCTCCAACGCGCTGGGCGCCGACGACGAAAAGCCGCCACTGCATTTCGAACTCGAGCCGTCGGGCGGGCCGCTGAACAAGATGTTTGGTCGAGGCACCCCGATGCGAGGCCGCGCCGCAGATACCGCGCTCGCGATGAAGGATCGCGTGCCGGAGCCGATCATGCGCGTCGCGATGCGATTCCTGCGCCCGCCGCGGTAGAGCACGCAGAAACGGCGCGCGGCCGTAGTCGCTCAGCGAGAGTGAATCTGACGACAGCGAACCGGCGTGTCGCGTCACCCGGTTCACTGTCGCGCAGTCAGCACCTCAGTCCAGTCGCGCGGACGTGATCAACACGTCGGTCTTCGGCCTGCCGTCGGTCGAGCCGTCGACCGTGCCGGCGCCGGCGATCTTGTCCAGGACGCCCATGTCCTTATCGTCGACCTTGCCGAACACGGTGTAGTTCGGCGGCAACTGCGAATCCTGGTAGACGATGAAGAACTGGCTGCCGTTGGTGTTCGGGCGTGAATTGGCCATGGCCAGCGTGCCCCGCGGATACACCAATGGTTGGTTTCGCGCCGGATCGTCGGGCAGGTACTGGTTGGACGGGTACTCGTCGTTGAATTGATAGCCCGGGCCTCCGCTGCCGTCGCCCTTGGGGTCTCCGCACTGCAGCACGAACAGACCCGGGCCGGTCGTCAGCCGATGGCATGAAGTTTTATCGTAGTAACCCTTCTGGGCGAGGCTGACGAAGTTGTTGACCGTGCATGGCGCCCTGCCGTTGTCTAACTGAAGGCCGAGCGTGCCCTGGTTAGTTGTCAGGCTCAGAGAGACAGTGGCCGGGTCGGTAGGGACCCTTCCAGACATCGGTGGCGTCACTGCTTTCGCCGCCGGCTCTGATGGCGTGGCCGAGTAGCTGCAATTGGCGCCGAGATCGGCGGGCGGGTTGAACGGCGGCAGTGCTCCGGCTTCGGCCTGCGTGGACGTAGTAGTCCGTTCTGCCGTGGGAGTTGGCGGCGATGAAGGAACACCAGTGGCCGTGGTGGGCCGGGGCTTGTGATCGGAACTATTGCCTGCGAACAAGATCACGGAGATGATCGCTGCGACGACAGTCGCGGCGACGGCCGCCAGGATCCAGGGCACGATGTTGCGTTGTCTCTGATATTCCGCGATATGTGTTGGTGCTTGTGCCGCGGAAGAGTCCGGGCGGGGAGAGGATGCGTTGAGAGCTTGCCGGGCGTCCGCCAACTCCAGTGCGGTCTGGTAGCGGGCATCGGGGTCCTTCGCCATGCCTTTCGCGACCACAGCATCAAAGCCGACAGGAACGCCCTGCCGGGTTTCAGACGGCCGTGGTGGCGCGGTCATCAGATGGGCGGCTATTTGTTGTTCGACACTGTCGCCACCGAAAGGTGGCTGCCCCGTGAGGCACTCGTGAAGCACACACGCCAATGAGTAGACATCCGAACGAGGCTCGTTCTGTCCTACCGAGATTCGCTCCGGCGCCATATAAGCGAATGTCCCAATCGCAGATCCCGTGCTTGTTAGCCGGGTGGCGTTGACTGCTTGCGCGATCCCGAAGTCGATGAGATAGACGAAATCGCGCGGCGTGATCAGGATGTTCGACGGCTTGACGTCACGGTGTACAAGGCCTGCGGTGTGGGCGGCGTCGAGGGCTTCTGCAACCTGTTCGACGTAGTGCACTGCACGGGCCGGGTCCAGCGGCTGACCAGTCTCGCTGAGCACATGGCCCAGATCCCGTCCCTCGATCAGACGCATGTCAAGGTAGAGGCGGCCGTCGATTTCGCCGTAACCGTGAATAGGAACGACGTGGGGGTCGGTCAATCCCGCCGCAGTGTGCGACTCACGGCGGAAGCGTTGCTGAAAAGCGGTGTCGTCACTAGCTTCCGAACGCAGCACCTTGAGCGCCACCACACGGTCTGTTGCGATATCGAATGCACGGTAGACCTGCCCCATGCCGCCTTGGCCCAGCAGTTCGAGTAGCCGATATCGACCGAAGGAGGCTTCCCTCACACTCGTCTCCCCCTCGGCGAATCCCAGGATCGCATCCGCCGCACACTCTAGGCAATTGACTGATGGAAGCAGTTCAGGCAGTCGAGATTCCTCAGTCCACCCGCGCCGACGTGATCACCACGTCGGTCTTGGGCTTGCCGTCGGGCGAACCGTCAACCGTTCCGGTGCCTGCGATCTTGTCCAGCACACCCATGTCCTTATCGTCGACCTTGCCGAAAACAGTGAATTTGGGCGGCAACTTGGTGTCGTTGATGACGATGAAGAACTGGCTCCCGTTGGTATTTACCCCGGCGTTGGCCATGGCCATCGTGCCGCGGGGGTACACAATGGACCGATTCAGTACAGGATCGTCTGGCAGGTATTGGTTGGTCGGGTACTCGTTCGCGAATTGATAACCCGGGCCACCCGTGCCGTCACCTTTCGGATCGCCGCACTGCAGGAGCGACCCCTCTGGGCCTACCACGAGCCGGTGGCAGTGCGTGTCGTTGAAGTAGCCCTTCTGGGCCAGGCTGACGAAGTTGTTGACGGTGCACGGCGTCTGTGAGTTCTCCAACATCACGCCGAGCGGGCCCTGGTTGGTTGTGATGCTCATACTGGTGCGCACCTCAGCGGTCGGCACCTTGCCGGACTTCGGCGGGTCGACCTTCTTGGCCGCCGGCTCATTTGGCGTGGGCTGATACTGGCAGTTTGCGCCGAGGTCGGCCGGCGGCTTGAACGGCGGCAGCATGCCAGCCTGCGCCGCGGCGGTGTCCTGCGTCGGCGCAGCGGACGTCGTGGTGGTCGACGCCGTCGACGTCTCAGGAGATTCCTTTTTGAGGACGAACTGCCAGACCGCCAGGCCGGCCACCACGACGACCACCGCTGCTAGGGCGGCGACAGTCAATATCCGGTTGCGACGTTCATGCTTCGTGCGCCGTTCGAGCTGCCTCTCCAATTTGCCTTTGGCCGTCGCACGCCGCTGCTTGCTGGTCGGCACGCCAGTGTCCTCCTGCTGTGTTGTCTGCTCTTCGCCCGAGGGCTCATCGCGTGTTGTCTGCTCTTCGCCCGAGGGCTCATCGCGTGTTGTCTGCTCTTCGCCCGAGGCCTCTTCGCCCGATTCCGAACTCATGGCCACCGAGTGTGCCATGCAGCGCTGGATGCCCCGCTTGGCAGTGCCTGTCATGCTCCTCGCGTCCGCAGTGGAAAACTGGACGTCGTGTTGATCACCGGATTCCCGGCCGGGATGTTGGCTTGCAACTGCTACGTGCTGGCCCAGCGGCCGGGTTCGGACGCGATCGTCATCGATCCCGGGCAGCGGGCGATGGCCCCGTTGCGCCGGATCCTCGACGAGCACCGGCTGACCCCGGCGGCCGTGCTGCTGACCCACGGCCACGTCGACCACATCTGGTGCGCACAGAAGGTCGCCGACACCCACGGCTGCCCGGCCTACATCCATCCTGAAGACCGGTTCATGCTGTCCGACCCGATCAAGGATTTCGGGCCACGGCTGGGCCAGCTGCTGTTCGGCGCGCTGTTTCGCGAGCCCAAGCAGGTCGTGGAACTGGACCGCGACGGCGACAAAATCGATCTCGGCGGCATCACCGTGACGGTCGACCACACGCCCGGGCACACCCGCGGGTCGGTGGTGTTCCGCGTGGGTGAAGAGGTCGGAGCCGGCCCATCCGATTTCCTGTTCAGCGGCGACACGCTGTTCAAACAGTCCGTCGGCCGCACCGACCTGCCCGGCGGCAGCGGACGCGATTTGCTGGGCTCGATCGTCACGAAACTGTTGGTGCTCGACGACGACACCGTGGTACTACCGGGACACGGCGAATCCACCACCATCGGCACCGAACGCCGCGCCAACCCTTTCCTCGAAGGCCTGAGCCCGTGACCGATTTCCAAGCGCCCAAGGGGGTGCCCGACTACCTGCCGCCGGAGTCGGCCGAGTTCGTCGCCGTGCGCGACGGGCTGATCGACGCCGCCCGGCTGGCCGGCTACGGCGACATCGAGATGCCGATCTTCGAGGACACCATGCTGTTCGCCCGCGGCGTGGGTGAGTCAACCGACGTCGTGTCCAAGGAGATGTACACGTTCACCGACCGAGGCGACCGGTCCGTCACCCTGCGACCCGAAGGCACGGCCGGGGTGATCCGCGCGGTGATCCAGCACGGGCTGGACCGCGGGCCGCTGCCGATCAAGTTGTGCTACGCCGGGCCGTTCTTCCGCTACGAGCGCCCGCAGGCGGGCCGCTACCGCCAGCTGCAGCAGGTCGGTATCGAGGCGATCGGCGTCGACGACCCAGCGCTGGACGCCGACGTGATCGCCATCGCCGACGAAGGTTTCCGCTCGCTCGGGCTGCAAGACTTCCGGCTGGAGATCACCTCGTTGGGCGACGACACCTGCCGCCCCCAGTACCGGGAGCTGCTTCAGGAATTCCTGCTCACCCTCGACCTCGACGATGAGACCAGGCAGCGAGTCCGCATCAACCCGCTTCGCGTGCTCGACGACAAACGCGAGCACGTCCGCGGCCAGCTCACCGACGTGCCGGTGATGCTCGATCACCTCTCCGACGACGCCAAGCGGCACTTCGAGACGGTCCTGGCTCACCTCGACCGGCTCGGCGTGCCATACGTGATTAATCCCTGGTTGGTGCGCGGCCTGGACTATTACACGAAGACCACGTTCGAATTCGTCCACGACGGGCTGGGCGCACAATCGGGGATCGGCGGGGGTGGGCGCTACGACGGTCTGATGCGTCAGCTCGGAGGAAAAGACTTGTCCGGCATAGGGTTTGGGCTGGGCATCGACCGGACTGTGCTCGCGCTTCGCGCCGAGGGTAAGACCGTCGGCGACGCGTCGCGATGCGACGTGTACTGCATCCCGGTCGGGGAGGACGCCAAACTGGACATCGCCGTGCTTGCCGCGAGGATGCGGGCCGCCGGCGTCCGGGTGGACATCGCCTACGGCGACCGCGGGCTCAAGGGCGCGATGCGCGGGGCGGACCGATCCGGCGCGTCGATCGCGCTGATCATGGACGACGACGCCGAGATCAAGATGAAGGATCTGTCGACCGGGGATCAAGCTGAGGTTCCCTCGGAATCGGTTGTCAGCGAAGTTCTTTTCCGGCTACGCCGCTGACAGTGGTAACGGTCCGGTAGCGTTCGGCGATGTGACCTGCATGCGGACCGCGCACGCGACGAGCAAACTCACTGAGGCGGCAATCCGGTTCGGGGCAGCGTCGCTTGTTGCCGCGGGCCTCATGTCAAACCATGCTGTTGCCAGTGCCGAGCCCGATGGGCACCAGGTCCGGTACACGATAACGACCGGCCAGGAAGCGACCGTCAACCTCAACTACCTGGCAACTGAGCCAGCGAGCCAGGCCGCGTACAACGCGAACCCGAACGCATATATGCGCAACGAGCGGGTCACCGTCGCTCCGGGCGCGCCGTGGGTGTTCGAGACCACGTTGAAGGACACCAGCTGGGCGTACGTCATGGCTGGCGGCGCCGCGCGCTATAACGGCACCCCGAACCCGCACTGTGACATCACGATCGACGGGAATGTGGTCGCGGAACAGGGCGGTGAAATCGCCGCGACGTGCGCGCTGAAGCCCTGGTAGGGGCTGGTTATCAGCCGGCGAAGATGTACACCCACGCCTGCGCGCCGGAACGCAGCGGCACGCGAACCCGCTGGTAGTCGTCCACCTCGTAATCGTCGGCGGCGGCCAGCTCAGCCTCGCTGATCGCAAACACGGTGCCCTGAATCTGGGCGCCGGGCCGGCTGGTTGGCCGAAGGATCGGGTGATGGTCGCTGGCGCTGGTGGCGATCACGTGGGGGTCGATGATCGTCACATGGTCCAGCTCGTAGCCGACGATCGCGTCGGCGTAGCCGTCCAGCTCACGACCGAATGTCGCCAGTTGCACGTCGCGCTGCCGCACCGTGCCATACGAAAACAGCAACTCCGTCACGTCGGAAAGTCTCGCAGGGCGCGGCGACTTGACAGCACACCGAACTGGCGTTCGAATAAAGAGTGTGCGGTGGGATGGCCAGGGCGTCGGGGTTGACGACGGTGCGCTGCCGGGGCTGCAGCGCATCGGCTTCGTGCGCAGCGTGCGGACACCCGAGTTCGACGGCATCACGTTTCACGAAGTGCTGTGCAAGTCGGCGATCAATAAAATTCCCGACAGCGCGATGTTGCCGTTTCGGTATACCGTCAACGGCTATCGCGGGTGCGCGCACGCCTGCCGCTATTGCTTCGCCAGGCCCACCCACGAGTACCTCGAGTTCAACCCCGGCAAGGACTTCGACACCGAGATCGTGGTCAAGACCAACGTGGTCGACGTGCTGCGTCGCGAACTGCATCGACCGTCGTGGCAGCGCGACACAGTTGCACTCGGCACCAACACCGACCCGTACCAGCGGGCAGAGGGCCGGTACGCGTTGATGCCGGGAATCATTGCTGCACTGGCAGATTCGGGCACTCCGTTCTCCATTCTGACCAAGGGGAGTCTGCTGCGGCGCGATCTGCCGCTGCTCACCCAGGCGGCCAAGCAGGTGCCGGTCAGCCTCGCGATTTCGTTGGCGGTTCTCGACCCGGCCATGCACCGCGACGTCGAGCCCGGAACTCCGTCACCTCAGGCGCGGCTCAGGTTGATCGCCGCGATCCGTGAGGCGGGGTTTGACTGTCATGTGATGGTCGCGCCGGTACTGCCGTATCTGACCGACTCGACCGAGCACCTCGGCGCGTTGCTCGAAGAGATCGCGAGAGCTGGTGCCACGTCGGTCACGGTGTTCGGCCTGCACCTGCGCGGCTCGACCCGCGGCTGGTTCATGGCATGGCTGGGCGGGTCGCATCCGGAACTTATCAGCCGGTACCGCGACCTGTATCGCCGCGGCGCGTACCTGCCGGCCGACTACCGCGAGACGCTGTGGTGCCGGGCCGCGCCGTTTGTTGCGAAACATGGATTAGCCTGCGACAGAAGAGAATTCACCGCGCCACCCGAGACCGCCGCTGTCCCGCACACCGCCAGGACTGTGCAGCCGACGCTGTTCTGACTCCTGTTTCCTCCGCGATGAGACGCGAAAGCCCGGTTCCACCAACAGAGTCGGGGCTTTCATGCCGGCGGGTCTTCGGATTCAGCGCCGTCGTCGTCGGGTGGGTGAAGAAGCTCGTCCGGATGATGTATCCGGTTCACTTCTGGCGGGCCGTTGCCGTCACTCCATGCGAGCCGGCCGCGTTTGATGGTGGTTCGTCGTCGGCGTGCGCCAATGAGGCTGTGGTGGGGGACGCACGCAAAGAAGAGGTTGTCGGCGTCAGTCCGGCCGCCATTGGCCCATTCTCGAGCGTGGTGGACCTCGCAGTGATAACCGGATTCCATGCAATTCGGGTGCGTGCAGCCGCCATCGCGCGCATAGCAGATCAGCCGCTGGTCGGCAGACGCGACTCGGTTGGCCCGGGCCAGATACAGCGGGCGTTGGGTGTGGCCGTCGAACACGGCCAGATACGGGATGGCGCCGGAGGCGATCCGGATCAGATCCCGCATCGGAAGTGAAGATCCGCCGCCGGTGCGCGCCGGGGCCGGCATCGGCACGCTGGGATCAGCGACGGCCGCTGCTGCCTGGTTGAGTTCCTGCAACGTGGTCCTGACGATCACCGTGACCGGCGTTCCGCGGTGCTGGCCGAGCTTGCCTGAGGCGATGCCGGCCTTTAAACCCAGCGTGATGGCGTCGTGCAGGCGTTGCGGCGATGAGCGTTCGTCGCGCGCAGGGGGATCGGCGGCCGACTGGTCGGGTTGGTGACGGCCCGGGCGTACCGCGGCTTGGACGGCTTCGAGGTAGGCGCGGGCTTCGGGGGTCAGCCAGCCCGACAGCCGGCTCATGCCGTCGGGTTGCTGCTTGCCCAGAATCAGGCCGCGGCGCCGGGCGCGGTCGCGGTCGTCGAACAGCCCGTCGGGGTTGAGGGCGTCGGCGACGCGCTCTCCGACGGCGGTGACGAAGTTGGGGTCCTGTTTGGTGGCATAGTCGACCAGGGTGCGTTCGGCACTTTCACGATCGGCGGGGCTGACCGCGGCGGGCAGCACGTCGATGGCCCGGCAGACCTCCCGGATGTGGCCTTCGCCAACCAACCCTTGCTCGACCGCCTCGGCAAGCCGCGGCAGCTCGGGCTCCAGCAGCGGGCCGGTCAACGGCCGCCGCGGTCGAATCCTGGCGGCCACCCGGGCGGTCGTCGGATCTCGGCCGGGGTGACGCGCAGCCGCGCCCACAGCACGTCGCGCAGCGAGTGGTGCTCGACCATGGTGGGGTCGGGTCCGTCGGGAGGATCGAACAGCTCGCCGAACATCCGATAGGACTGCCCGGCGATGGCGCGGCGCTGACTTTCCAGCCGTTCGGTGACCTCGACACGAAACGTGCTGCCGACATTGTCGGAGGATGTCTCGCGGAGCGTGGCCAGGCCGCTGTCGATCAAATCCAATGCGGCGCGAAGACGTGCTCGCGCCGCGGCGGGAGTGATGCATTGGACCATGTCCCCAATCTAGTCGAACATGTGTGCGAATAGCTGCGCGCGAGGGCCCGGCCTGTGTGCGCGTTGACTCGTCGGAAATGCGCGCGAAATGGTGCTTCGTTGCCTCAATGAAAATGCGCGCGTGCGGCGCGCCTACCTGACCGGTCAGCTGTGGCCTCAGTAGGCCCACATGATGGGGTTGACATTGGCCGAGCGCAGGGCAGTGACCGAGACGACCGCGATCCGCTACTCGGTGGCGGACAAACGGATGAAGGGCATCATTCTCGATGAGTTGTGCGCCACCACGGGCTGGCACCGTAACCATGCCCGCAAGGCGCTCAGCACGGCGTTGCAGCCCAAACTGGTATCGCCGAGAAGTCCGCGGCCACCGAAGTACGGACCGGATGTCATCGCCGCACTAACGATGTGCTGGACGGTGCTGGGAATGCCGGCCGGCAAGAGGCTGGCGCCGATGTTGGACGAGCTGGTAGCGGTGCTGCGCTACTTTGGCGAGCTGGTCATCGGCGAGGAGACCGCGGCGCTGTTGGTGTCAATGTCGGCGGCCACCATCGACCGCCGCCTGGCAGGTGAACGCCGCAAGCATCAGCTCAGGGGACGCTGCACCACCAAGCCGGGATCGCTGCTCAAAAGTCAGATCCCGGTGCGCACCGCGGATGAAATCGGATCTGTGGATAACTCCGGACGATCCGCTCGCCGCGGCATTCGATTTCTTCCCCGACTACTCGGCCGAGTGGCCGTTAGCGCTTCCAATACGAACGGGGCCGCGACAGCGAACCGCAACGACTGGGCGCAGTGGGGCAATCGACTCGCCGAATCTTTCGCGTCAGAGTTCGCTGAATTCGCGGACTTCAGCGTGAAATTCGACTGGACGCTCTAGTTACGTCGTGTCACCCGTTGTCCAGATCCGCGGCATTGAACGTGTCGCAGCGCTGGGGATCACCCAGTTTGTAGCCGACGGTGAACCAGTGCTGGCGTTGCTCCGACGTGCCGTGCGTGAACGAATACGGGTCGACCCGCCCGGTGGTCCGCTTCTGGATCCAGTCGTCTCCGACGGCCTGCGTAGCGGACATGACGTCCTGAATGTCCTTATCGGTTAACGGGTCCAGGTAGGGCCTCTCATTACTCTGCGGGATCGTCGCGTAATGCGCCCAAACTCCGGCGTAGCAGTCCGCCTGCAATTCCGTGCGCACGCCGGCGCCTTCTGCCCCCTGAGCGGCATGGGGCTGCTGCGCGCGCCCGAGGTCGCCGAGCAGGTCCTGCACATGGTGTCCGAACTCGTGGGCGACGATGTACTCCTGAGCGAATGGGCCTGTGCTTGAACCTAATTGGTTTTTCAAAACGTCGAGGAAGCCGGTGTCGAAGTAGGCGGTCTTGTCGCCCGGGCAGTAGAAGGGTCCGACGTCGGTGGTTGCCCCACCACATGCGGTCTGAACCTGTCCTTGGAATAGCTTGATGTGCGGCCGGGTGTATCCCTGCAGGTGCTGACTCCACACCGCGTCCACAGAGTTGCCGGTGGCGATGATCCGGCACTCCGGAATCTTGTTCGCGTCGGCGGCGGTCTTGCATTGGCTCACATCGAAGCCGGAGACACCTTGCTGTTGGCCCTGTTGCGGTGCACTCGTGATGCTGCCCGGGTCCACACCGAACAGCAGCGCGACAACGACGATGACCAATCCGCCGAGTCCGCCGCCGATTGCGATCCCTCGGCCGCCGGGGCCCCCGCCGCTGCTCGACGTGGTGCTCGTATCGATCTGGGTGCCCTCGTGAAAGGTCATAGCACAGCTTCGCACAACTACGATTCGGGCGTGTCGACCGTCGTAAATCCGCCGTGTGGCGCGCTTCGGGGTTCACGTGAATTCGGTGTCGGTGTCTGGCGCGGTGTGCCCTACGCCGAGCAGCCGGTCGGCGAGCGCCGCTTTCAGGCGCCGGCGCCGCTGCCGCCCTGGCGCGGCGTGCGGGACGCGGTCGAACACGGGCCGATCCCGCTGCAAGGCAAGTCGTTCGCAGGTGGCGGACGTGACGACCCGAAGGTGCGCGACGAGGCATGTCTCACGTTGACGCTGTGGTCGCCCGACACCGCGGCGTCGCTGCCGGTGATGGTGTGGATCCCCGGCGGGGCATTCGTGCTCGGCGGCGGACAGTTTCAGCTGTACAACGGCGCGCGCCTGGCAGGCAACGGCAATGTGGTGGTGGTCAACGTCACCTACCGCATCGGCGTGTTTGGTGGTCTGGAACTGTCCAGTATCGGAGAGGGTTTCGACGACAATCTGGTGCTGCGCGACCAGATCGCCGCGCTGCGGTGGGTGCGCGACAATATCGCCGCGTTCGGGGGCGACCCGCACCGGGTGACGGTGTTCGGCGAGTCGGCCGGGGCGACGTCGGTGCTGGCGCTGCTGGCCAGCCCGGCCGCCGACGGCTTGTTCGGCCGCGCGATCGCGCAGAGCCCCGCATTGCCGCTGATCGCCGACCGCGAGCAGCGCGCCCGCCGGGCCGAGGAGTTCGTCAATGAACTCGGCGTCGCCCCGGCCGAGCTGAAGAGTCTGCCTCAGCGGCAATTGCGTCGCGCGGCCGGTCGGCTGCAGGAACGCAGCGCCGCGTCGACGCCCACCCTCGCCTACGGGCTCACCTACGGCGTCGAGCTGCTGCCGCGGCATCCGACCGACGCCGCCCGGGCCGGCGCGATCAGCCGGCTGCCGCTGATCGTCGGCACCAACAGCCACGAGGCGTCGATGTTCGCGTGGTCGAAGCCGCCGATGCTGCCCACGACGCCCGCCCTCGTCGACGACTATTTCCGGCGGGCTGCGCCGGAGGCGCGCGAGCGCGTGCTAGCCGCCTATCCCGCTTACCCGGGGCGGCGTGCCGCGATCGCGGTTGGCTCCGACGTGATGTTTGGCGGCCCGGCGTGGGCGTTCGCCGATGCGTATAGCACCGTTGCGCCGACGTACGTGTACCGCTTCGATCATGTCGGTCTTTTCCTACGCGCGCTCGGACTCGGTGCCACCCACGGCAGCGAGATCGTGCACATTCACCACACGTACGGCTCATATCTGGGCCGGCTGAGCCATCCCCTCGGCCGACGGATAAAGCCCGCGGTGGGCCGGCGCATGCAGCGGGCCTGGCTGGACTTCGCCGGTGGAGCCGCCTGGCCGGCGACATCAAATCCAGCCGCACCTAGCGATGAGCCGCTTGCGCGAAGAGCAGAAGGCACCGACGGCTGGCCCCGCTACGAGGTGCCGCGGCGAGCGACCCGGGTGATCAAGTCGACCCGTGACGTCGTCGTCGACGACCCGGACCAGGTGCGTCGGAAGGCTTGGGCGGGCCTGTATTAGCGCATCGCGCGAGCCAGCGCGATGTGCCCCTCGAAGCCGCAGTCTTGTGCCCGGGTGCGGTAGCGCTCGCAGAAATGGCGAAAACCGACTTCGTCGCCGCGCGCTTTGGCAATCAAGGCGTTGAGCCGCAGCAAGGGCAACTCGTGGTACAGGAAGACCGGCTCCGTCGGCATAGCCGCGAGCCGGTCGACTGCCGCCTGCGCCTGCTCGAGATCTCCGGGGCGCCCACGGTTGAGCAGGGCCTCCACCAAAACTGTGGTAGTCCAGCCGCGATTGATCCCTTCGCCACTGCGAATCTCTGCCTCTAGCGTCGCGTGTTGTTGATTGATTTACGTTTGATTTTGCCGAGGGGTTGGTCTGCGGTTTTGGTCCAGGTGAACGGCTTGGCGCGTTGGTTGTAGCTGTCGATGTAGGTGCGGATCGCGGTTTCGAGGTCGGTGACGTCGGTGAAGGTGCCGCGGCGGATGGCTTGGCGGGTGCTGATGCCGAAGAAGATCTCGACCATGTTCAGCCACGAGCAGCTCGTCGGCGTGAAATGCAGTGTCACTCTTGGGTTCTTGTCCAGCCAGGTACGCACGGCCAGGTGTTTGTGGGTGGCGTAGTTGTCGCAGATGACGCACAGCCGCACCCGGGGATGGGTCTTGGCGACCAGTTTGAGGAAGGCCAGGAACTCGACGTGGGTGTGGCGCGGGTAGCAGGCGTCGGCGGTGATCTTGCCGGTGGCGACCTCCAGCGCGGCGAACAGGCTGGTGGTGCCGTGGCGGATGTAGTCATGGGTCTGCTGCTCGGGGATGCCTTGGC
Organism: uncultured Actinomycetota bacterium; assembly: GCA_963801365.1. Classification (GTDB taxonomy): domain Bacteria; phylum Actinomycetota; class Actinomycetes; order Mycobacteriales; family Mycobacteriaceae; genus Mycobacterium. The sequence goes on from CAWDEZ010000008.1 coordinate 70,144, forward strand.
GCAGCGGCAGAATCGGCTGGGTGCGATCCAGCGCCTGGATCTGGGACTTCTCGTCGACGCTGACCACCACCGCGCCCGCGGGGGGATCCAGGTACAGTCCGACCACGTCGCGCAGCTTGGCCTCCAGCTCCGGGTCGGTGGAGAACTTGAAGGTGTCCACCCGGTGCGGCTGGATATCCCACTTGCGCCAGATCCGCGCCACCGAGGCAAACGAGATTCCCAGCCGGTCGGCCATCAACCGCGCCGACCAGTGCGTCACACCCAGATGGGCGGGCGGTCTTCCCTTGTCCGCCAACGTCTCCGCTAGCACGGCGACCTCGTCGATCACCGGAGCACGTCCCGGGCGTGGATCGTCGTCGAGCCCGTTGACCCCCGACTCGCCATAGCGCCCGCGCCACTTGAGCACCGTCGGGCGCGACGTGCCGGTCGCATCGGCGATATCGGTGTTGGCCACTCCGTCGGCGGCCAACAACACGATCCGAGCCCGCGTCGCCAACCCCGCCGGCACGGTCGAGGCCCGCGTCAACGCTTCCAACCTCGAACGATCACCATCACGCAACGGCAACGGCTGGGCCACATACACCCGAAAATTGTCCCAGCCATTCAAACGTAAAAGTTTCAACGACACGCAACACTAGCACATCGCGGCACAGGTCGATGGCTTGGTCGTAATTGCCTGTTCGGTTCTTCTCTAAAGCGATATCGAGGTCGGTAGCCCACGCGGCGATGATCGTGTATCGATGATCGAGCGCAACTCGACGAGCCCTCTCCAACAGCTCAAAGCCGTGCTCCCGGTCGGTGTCTTCTCGGCGCACCAACACCATTCCGTAAGTGAATTCGCAATTGGTGAGCGTGAAGTCGTCGCCGAACTGCTCGGCGATTCCCAGAGCCTCCGCAGTGTCGCGCAATGCGTCGTCGTCAGGCAACAGCGCCCAGTTCTCAATGGCGATGTACTTGAACATGACGACGGCGCAGAAGGTGAACTTGTCGAACTTGCGGGCAATAGCGATCGCTTCGTCGAAGTTCTGTCGCCACCCGGGAACTCCGAGACAACACTGCGCAGACGCGCGCGGTGCCAGCGTGAAGGCCAGCGGTGAGCCGATGATCAGATTACCCATGGTGGGATCGCCGCCAGAAAGGTCGATTGCGCGCTCGCACAACCGGATGGCCTCGATCATCTCGCCCGCGTCCCACTTCGCGACCACCGGCACCGTCATCAGCGCCACTCAGCTCAGCGTCACCGATCGCTTCGAGGAGTTCGGCGTGTTCCGACGCCAACCGTGACGCCTCGGCGTACTCGCCGTGGAAATTCAGCATCTGTATCAGGCCGGACATGCCGATCGCGACCGACCGCTTGTCACCCGCTAGCGTCGCCAATTCCCGCAGTTCGTCGAATCCGACGTCGGCAATGCTTCCGCCGACCCGCCAGATGGTGGCACACAGCAACGTTCGCGGTGCGATCCGCATCGACAACCGGTCCGGATCGTCTGCCGGCAGTCGGTCGGCCACTGCGACCGCCCGCTGCCAGCTCATCCTTGCCGCGGAGATGTCGCGGTGCGTCGACCATGTGCCGGCGCTCATGTGCCAGCCGAATGCCGCGTGCAAATCACCAGCCGCCTCTAGCTAGTGGTGCGTCCTGGATTTAGCTGACTTTTTCGAGGGCGATGCGTCCGCGGGCGACCTTGGCGAGGATGGATTCTGCGGTCGCTGTCCACACGTAAGGCCGTGGGGCGTCGTTGTGTGAGTCGAGGTATTCCTGGATTGAGGCGATCAGGTCGGGAACGGAATGAAATACCCCGCGCCGCAATGCTTTGTCGGTCAGCTCGCGGAACCAGCGTTCCACCAGGTTCAACCAGGATGAGGATGTCGGGGTGAAATGCAGGTGGAACCGAGGATGATTGTCCAGCCACTTGCCGACGTCTTGGTGTTTGTGGGTGGCGTAGTTGTCGCAGATCAGGTGGATTGCCAGGTCTTTGGGCACTTCGCGGTCGATGGTCTTGAGGAACTTCAACCACTCCTGATGCCGGTGGCGCGGCATGCATTGCCCGATCACCGTGCCGGTCAACACGTTCAGTGCGGCGAACAGGGTGGTGGTGCCGTGCCGTTTGTAGTCGTGGGTCATCGTCTCGCCTCGCCCCTTGACCATCGGCAGCGACGCCTGGGTGCGGTCCAGTGCCTGCACCGAGGATTTCTCGTCGGCGCATAACACGATCGCCTTCTCGGGCGGGTTCATGTACAGCCCGACGACATCGACCAGTTTCTCCTCAAAACGCGGGTCGTTGGACAGTTTGAACGTCTGGACCCGATGCGGTTTGAGCCCCCGCGCGTGCCACACCAGCTGCACCGTTGACTTCGACACCCCCGTCGCAGCAGCCATCGTCCTGCAGCTCCAATGGGTTTCACCCTTCGGGCGGTAGTTCAGTGTCAGATCGACGATCTCATCGATGGTGGATTGCGGGATCGACGGTTTGCGGCCACGACCCTTGCGAACCTGACCCAACTTCGCCAACCCCTCCTCGGCGAACCTCTCACGCCAACTCTTCACCGACGCCGGCGACACCGACAACGACGCGGCGATCGCAGTGTTGGCCACACCGTCAGCCGCCATCAGCAGCGCCTTGGCCCGCACCACCTCCCGATGCACACCCGACTGCGAGCGCGCCAACGACTCAAGCACCTCACGTTGTCCTGCCGACATCTCCAACGCAGGCACGGGTTGTCTCATGCCGAAATCGTATCCAACCTATGGCCAATTTATTGCAGGACACACCACTAGGTGGCTGGCGATCAGCGCCGCGTTCTTCTCAGCCGCATCGGGTTCATTGTGTTCGATCGCGGATGCGATCGACCGATGCAGTTGCGCACGAGCGGATTTGAGTTGCGACTCGTAAGCCACCGCCTGCATCAGGGGATGCCGGAATGCGTACTCGGCGCGAGGCGTCATCGCCAGCCGATCGATCAGCTCGGCCTCGACGAGCTCGTCGAGCACGACCTCGCCGAGGACGGCGGAGAGCAGTTCTGAATCGAAGCGTGAGCCGATGACCGACGCCGCGTGAAGAGTGTGCTTCGCCGCGGCGCCCAGGCGGTCGATACGGGCAGCGATGGTCGCCTGTACGGTGGCCGGCACTGTCGCCTCGGCGTCAGCTTGACAGATGTACGCGCCGCGCTCGCCACCGAGGACGTTGCGCTCGGCGAGGTCGCGGACAATCTCCTCGGTGAATAACGGATTGCCCGCTGCGCGCTCAGCGACCTGCGCCGCCAGACGGGCGACGGACGGATCTGAGCCCAACAGTTCCGCGGTGAGCGTCGATGCGTGCGAATAATCCAGCGGGGCAAGCGAAAGTGTCAGCGCATCTTCTGCTCGAAGCGGTCCCCGGTATTTCAGGGCGATAGGTGATGAGCACCAGTGCATTGGCCCGTGGCGCCACTGAAATGAAGTCGGTGAGCATCGATTCGCTGGCCGCATCGACCGAGTGGGCGTCCTCGATGATGTAGAGGGTCGGCTCGCAACGCCCCAGAAGCGCGGCATCGAGCAGATTGCCGAGCCGACGTCTGCGAGCGTCGGGGTCGATGACGCCCTCGGTGGAATCCGCATCGCCGATGCCCAGCAGGTCGTCGAGCAGCACCAGATCCGTCGAGCTCGCGTCGGGCAGCGCCGCACGCGTTTTTGCCTTGGCCTGCGCGCCGGAGAGTCCATCCAGCCCGAAGAGCGCTCGCAACAGGCCGGCCACTGCGTTAAACGGGATCTCGCTGGAGTGTGATTCGCAGAATGTCGAGACGACGTCGACACCATGACGGGCGGCGATATCGGTGGCTTCCCGAGTGATGCGGCTTTTCCCAATACCCGGCGGCCCTTTTACGCCCATCACTGATCCCTCGCCGGCGATTGCGCGACCGAGTGTCTCATCCAACAAGCTGATCTCGTGCTGGCGGCCGATCAGCACAGTATCGCGCCGCGTCCGGGGACGCTGGTCCTCGGCGACCGCCAGTTAGGGACTGCGAGGAAATAACACGCGCATTTGATCGTCCTGGGGGTGCTTACGGCGCCCGCGGTGGGCCGGTCACGGTGTAGTTCCATTCGCCGTGCCAGTCGTGACGGGTGATGGCTCGGGCTTCCAGTTCGCGAATCTGCTTGTCGCTGACCTTGATTCCCTTGGGGTACTCGCCAGGGTCCAGTTCGGCGCGCACGGTCAGGCCGGTGCGCGTGGTCGTTGCGGCGATCAGATTGACGACCACTTCGTGACTGGTCAGTGTTTCGCCGCGCCAGTTCGAGGAGATGTGGGAGAACAGCCGGTGCTCGATCTTGTTCCACTTGGAGGTGCCGGGCGGGAAGTGACACACGGTGACGGCCAGCCCGGTCTCGGCGGCGAAGGCGGTGAGCTCGGTCTTCCACAGCCGGGGACGGTAGCCGTTGGAGCCCCCCGCGTCGGCGGTGATCAACAGCCGGTGCGCGTGCGGGTAGCGGCCCGCGCCGACCGCCTGCCACCAGCGGCGGATGGTGGCCACGGCGAAGGCGGCGGTGTCGTGGTCGGCGCCGACGGACACCCAGCCGGCGTCGGCGGCGAGGTCGTAGACCCCGTACGGAACGGCCTTGCCCAGCTCTTTGTCGGGGAAGTCGTGGGTGTTGACCGGTTCGGGTCGCCCGGCCGGCTGCCATCGGCGTCCCGCGTTTTTGTACCGCCCGACGAGCTCCTTCTTCTTGGTGTCCACGCTGATCACCGGCTGCCCGGCGGCATGATGCTCGCGCACCCGGTCGTCGAGGTAGCGGAACTGGGCGTCGCGATCCGGGTGCTGGGCACCCTCGAGCTGCTTGGCGGTCGCCTGCAGGCTGTAGCCGGCCTCGTGCAGCAGCCGCCGCACCAGCCACTCGCTGGCCGCATGGCCCTGCCCGGCCAGCGTGACCGACAGCTGCCGCGTCGACTTGATCGTCCAGCGCAGCGGCGACTCCGGATCGCCCCTGGTGTCCGGGTCGACGAGGCGCTCCAACGCCGTGGACAACGTCGGATCCGCCGCCTCCGCTCGTTTGCGCCCGGCACCTGCTCGCCGTACCCGCCCGGAATCGGTTGCACCGCTATCGAGTTCGTCGACACCCCGCGTCACCGTCGAGCGCGCCGCCCCGGTCGCGCGTGCCACCAACGTGATCCCGCCGTGCCCGGCCTCGCGGGCCTCCACCGCCATCCACAGCCGACGCTGCCGCTCGTCCAGCACGGGCGCCAGCAGCGCAAACTTGCGCGACACCTCGTCCTCACGATCGGCGGCCGTCACCACATCACACAGAATAAGGCCAGAATCCCGAACGTAGCGTTAATTTACTCGCGTGTCTTAACTGACGTGCCTGCACCGGCTCAGCGGCCCCTTTGATCCGCACCATCTGTGGCTCACCAAGGCGCGCAGCATGTTCCACCAGCCGTGCAGTGGACTCGCTGAGCATCACTCCGCCGAGTGGCGCCGCAGATTCCATCCGTTGCGCCATGCCGACCTGCTCACCAATTACCGTGTAATTCATTGCGCCGGAGCCAACTTCGCCGGCGATAACCTCTCCGGAATTGAGCCCGACCCTTACCTGCAGCGCAATGCCGTCCCGGTCAACCAACTCGGCAGCGAGACGCTGGGTCGCGTCCTGAATGCCCAGTCCGGCCAGGCAGGCTCGCAGCGCATGGTCCTCCAGCGCGACGGGGGCGCCGAACAGCGCCATGATGCCATCGCCGATGAACTTGTCGACGGTGCCGCAGTAACGCCGGACCACCGCGGTGGACCGGTCGAACAGTTCGGTCATGATTTCGCGCAAGCGCTCCGCGCCGGCGGCGGCGGCAATCTCCATCGACCGAGCGGCGTCGGCGAACAGCACCGTGACTTGCTTGTACTCGGCCGGCCGGCGCTCCGGCTCCAGAGGCGCTCCGCAGCCGTCGCAGAATCGCGCGCCGGTCCGCGGTTCGGTCCCTCACGCAGGGCAGCGAGCTCGTGCACTCATCAACCTTCCCTGTCAGCGGTGGTCAGGTCACTGATCGTGGCAACGATATCCCCGTGAATGGGGCTTGAACGTGCTTATCCCGGCCCGTCGCCGGCCGCCGCGAGCAGCGGCACGATCACCTCACTGATCGGCGCGGGCAGCCCATGCATCCGCGCCCTGCGCAGAATCACGCCGTTGCGGATCTCCCACTCCAGCGGTCGGCGTGCTTCGCGATCGCTGAGCATCGACGTCGTCATGTCCTCGGGCGCATGACCGAACATCGAGGCCATCTCGTCGATCACGTCGTCGTCGAGGTCGGCGCCCTCCGCGCGGGCGACCGCCAGGCACTCGGCGAGGTAAGACCGGGCCAGCGCCGCGACGTCGTCGCGCCGGAACATTCCCGACCGGCGTCCGCTGAGCACCATGAACCCGGCGAGCGCGTTGACCAGCAGCTTGCGCCACGCCTCGGTGGTGAAGTCCGTCGCGGCGGTAACGACGCAGCCTGCGGAGCGCAGCACGCCGATGGCGGGCTCGGCGGAGGCGGGCAGCGTCAGCCGAGGCTCGCCGCGCAGTCGGACCCAGCCGCCGGGCTGGTTTTCGGACCCGAACCAGACGATCGCCGGCACGATCGTGGATTGCGGGCAGTGCGGCTGCACCAGCGCGATCTGCTCGACCCCGTTCTGCAGCACGCACACCGTGCTGTGCTCGCCGCACAGCACGGCCAGCCAGCGTGCGGCCTCATCGAGCTGAGTCGCCTTGACGGCCAGCAAGACGAGGTCGACCGGCCCACCGACCTCGCCGGGATCGGTGTGCACCGGGCCGGGGACGATGATCGGCTCGGCGCCGTCGGGCCGGACTTCCAGCCGGTCCCTGGGCGTGCGGCCACAGAGCACGGTGGGATACCCGGCGTTGTGCAGATACGCCGCGACCGTCGCTCCGACGGCGCCGGGACCGACCACCGCGATGCGCGTGCCCACCTGCGCCACGCTACCGGCGGATTTGCCCGCAGCGATGAGCGCTCGCGCGAAGAGCAGAAAGCCCGCAGCGATGAGCGCTCGCGCGAAGAGCAGAACGCCCGCCCTTAGACTGGGCTGTCATCCCGCGATCCAGACAGGAGTCTTTTGTGCTGCGCACCCACGCCGCAGGTTCGCTGCGGGCCGCGGACGCCGGGCAGAAGGTGACGTTGGCGGGCTGGGTCGCGCGTCGGCGCGACCACGGTGGCGTCATCTTCATCGACCTTCGCGATGCGTCCGGACTGGCACAGGTGGTGTTCCGGGAGGGCCTTGAGGAAGGGCAGGTGCTCGAGCAGGCGCACCGGCTGCGCGCCGAATTCTGCGTCGCTGTGACCGGTGTCGTGGAGATCCGTCCGGAAGGCAACGCGAACCCCGAGATCGCCACCGGCGACGTGGAAGTCAACTCCACCTCCTTGACCGTGCTCGGTGAAAGTGCGCCGCTGCCTTTCCAACTGGACGAAAATTCGGGGGAGGAGGCGCGGCTGAAGTATCGTTACCTCGATCTGCGCCGCGAGCGGCCGGGCGTGGCAATTCGATTGCGCTCCAAGGTGAACGCGGCCGCCCGCGCGGTGCTGGCCAGCCACGACTTCGTGGAGATCGAGACCCCGACTCTCACGCGGTCCACCCCCGAAGGCGCGCGTGACTTCGTCGTGCCCGCCAGGCTCCAGCCGGGCACGTTCTACGCGCTGCCGCAAAGCCCGCAGTTGTTCAAGCAACTGCTGATGGTGGCCGGAATGGAGCGCTACTACCAGATCGCCCGCTGCTATCGCGACGAGGACTTCCGCGCTGATCGGCAGCCCGAGTTCACACAGCTCGACATGGAAATGAGCTTCGTCGACGCCGAGGATGTGATCGCGATCTCGGAGGAGATCCTGGCGGGGTTGTGGGCGCTGGTCGGCTACCAGCTGCCCAGGCCGCTACCACGGATCACGTATGCCGACGCAATGCGGCGGTTCGGCTCGGACAAGCCCGACATGCGGTTCGGCCTCGAGCTCGTCGAATGCGCAGAGTTCTTCCGCGACACGCCTTTCCGCGTTTTCCAGGCGCCGTATGTGGGCGCCGTCGTGATGCCCGGCGGCGCGTCGCAGCCGCGGCGGACGCTGGACGGCTGGCAGGACTGGGCGAAGCAGCGCGGGCACCGCGGGTTGGCGTACGTGCTCGTCGCTCAGGACGGGACGCTCGGCGGGCCGGTGGCCAAGAACCTTTCGGACGCCGAGCGGACGGGACTGGCCGCGCATGTCGGCGCGGACCCGGGCGATTGTGTCTTCTTTTCGGCCGGACCACCGAAGTCGTCGCGGGCGCTGCTGGGCGCGGCGCGCATCGAGATCGCGCGGCGCCTCGACATGATTGACCCGGACGCGTGGGCGTTCGTCTGGGTGGTGGACCCGCCGTTGTTCGAGCCGGCCGACGAGGCCGCCGCGCATGGCGACGTCGCCGTGGGCTCAGGCGCGTGGACGGCTGTGCACCACGCGTTCACCGCGCCCAAGCCGGAATGTGTGGACGCGATCGAAGGCGATCCGGGCAGCGCGCTGGCCGACGCGTACGACATCGTCTGCAACGGCCATGAGATCGGGGGCGGTTCGATCCGTATCCACCGCCGCGACATCCAGGAGCGGGTCTTCGCAGTGATGGGAATCGACAAAGCGGAGGCCGACGAGAAATTCGGATTCCTGTTGACCGCGTTCACATTTGGTGCGCCCCCCCACGGCGGGATCGCGTTCGGCTGGGACCGCATCACGGCGCTGTTGGCCGGGATGGACTCGATCCGCGAGGCGATCGCGTTCCCGAAGACCGGCGGGGGAGTCGACCCGTTGACTGATGCGCCCTCACCGATCACCGCTGGGCAGCTCAGGGAGGCGGGCATCGCCGTGATCCCGAGAAAGGACGAGAAATGAGCGGAGCACCCGACTACGCCGAGTTGAAGGGCTTCAACACCAAGGTCGTCGAAGAGTTTCGCACTAACGGCGGCAAAGTCGGCGGCCCGTTCGAAGGCGCCGACCTTCTTCTATTGACGACGACCGGCGCGAAGTCCGGTCAGCCGAGGACGAGCCCGCTGGCATATCAGCGGATCGACGGCAAGGTGTTGATCATCGGGTCATATCGCGGCGCCGACGTTGATCCGGCATGGGTGCACAATCTGCGGGCCAACCCGCGGGCACACATCGAGATCGGCGCGGAGTCCTATGATGTCGTGGCACGTGAACTGCCGCCCGAGGAGCGGGAGCCGGTATGGGCCCAAATCGTGGCCAACGCTGCCGTATTCGGTGAATATCAGGCCGGTACCCGCCGGGTCATCCCGCTCTTCGAGCTGACGGGGGGTACCAGCTCAGCGATTTCGGCGCGCTAAACGACGCTCAGCGTAGGAAAGCGCGCCGAAATCACACTGGGCAGCGTGCGATAGATTTCACGCGGAGGGCCGGCATGAGAGGCATCAAATCACCAGCTGTGGTTGCTTGTGCGGCAGTCGCGACCGCGTGCTCGTGGTCACATCACCAATCCGCGCCGGCAGCATCGTCGGGCGGGTCCAGCGTGAAGAAAGAGGTCTTCCTCACAGAACTGTTGCCCGGCGGTAGCTTGAATTTCACGCCAGGCACCGGGGTTATCCGCGGGACCGATTATTCCCATAGTCTGCTCTGGGGTTGCGCGGATTGCCTGCCCGTAGGCCAAGCCGGTCAACAGGGACAACGCCGGTATGGAATTCAAAGTGCCGGAAGGCTTCAACCGATTGGAATTCGTCGCAGGGCTGACGGATTCGTCGACCGAAACCGACCGATCCGCATTCATCGCTGTATTGGCGCACACGGCGGACGACCAGACGAAGCTCTTCGAGTCCAGCAACGTGACCGTTGGTGAAGCCATACCGGTGTCGGTGTCGGCCACTCCGGGCAACACTATCCGGATCGACGGCGGACATCTGAACGGCAACGAGACGCTCTGTGTCTGCGATCCCAAGCTTGTCGACATCGCGGACAGGTAGGTGCCGAGCCCGGCTGATTCCGTTAGCCGCGAAGTGAGGTGATCGTCGCATTTCAAAAAATCGACACCGCATAAGTCGCGGCGCTACAGTGAATTCAGCCTCACAAGTGAGCATTTCCGTCAGCAGCGGTGCTGCGCACTTTCGCCGAGACTCAGAATAATTACAGGAAGTGTCAAGATGGGTAGCATTCAACTCGCAGCACGTCGCGCCGTCGTCGCACTGGGCATCGCGATCGCGGCACTCGGGACACCGGCGGCACTGGCCAGTTCCACCAACATTCCCCGCGCCCTGGCCGAGCCCGGCGAATGTGTCAGCAGCTCCGAACCGGGTGATGTGTCACTAGACTGCGCGCCAGCAGTCGTGCCCGAGGTCGGCGCACCAAGTGAGATGGAGTTGACCGATACCAACCCGGGCGTGATGTCTCCCGAACACCGCCGCTGAGCTGACACGATCGGATCCGAAGCCCAGCGCTGCGGCGTGCCGAATCCTGTGATGGGATTCCCACCGTGGGCATCAAGGTGGCGCTGGAGCATCGCAGCAGCTACACGTTCGACCGGCTGGTCGAGGTGTTCCCCCATGTGGTTCGGCTGCGCCCGGCACCTCATTCGCGCACCCCGATCGAGACGTACTCGCTGACGGTCGAGCCCGCCGACAATTTCATCAACTGGCAGCAGGACGCGTTCGGCAACTTCCTGGCCCGTCTGGTCTTCCCGAACCGCACCCGGCAGCTGACGATCACCGTTGGACTGATCGCCGACATGAAGGTGATCAACCCGTTCGACTTCTTCATCGAGGACTGGGCCGAGCACACGCCGTTCGACTATCCCAAAGAAATGGCCGGGGGCCTGCAGCCGTATCTGCAGCCGGTCGACGAGGACGGCGATGGGTCCGGACCAGGAGAGCTGGTTCGAACATGGGTGCGTGACTTCTCGGTGCCGGAGGGGACGCGCACGATCGATTTCCTCGTCGCGCTGAACCGGGCCGTCAACGCCGACGTCGCCTACAGCGTGCGCATGGAGGCCGGGGTGCAGACACCCGACGTCACACTGCGCACCGCAATCGGGTCGTGCCGCGACTCAGCGTGGCTCCTCGTCTCGATCCTGCGCCGACTCGGCCTCGCCGCGAGGTTCGTCTCGGGATATCTGGTGCAGTTGACGTCCGACGTCGAGCCGCTCGACGGGCCGTCCGGGCCGCCGGCCGACTTCACCGACCTGCACGCATGGGCCGAGGTGTACATCCCCGGTGCCGGGTGGATCGGACTGGATCCGACGTCGGGGCTCTTTGCGGGCGAGGGTCACATCCCGCTCGCGGCGACGCCGCATCCGACGTCTGCGGCGCCGATCACCGGGGCCACCGAGGTATGCGACACGGTGCTGGACTATTCGAACACGGTCACCCGGATCCACGAGGACCCGCGCGTCACGCTGCCCTACACCGACGCGGCGTGGGCGACGATCTGCGCGATCGGCGCCAAGGTCGATGAGCGGCTGGCGGCCTCGGACGTCGGATTGACCATCGGAGGCGAGCCGACGTTCGTTTCGATCGACAACCAGGTGGACGAGGAGTGGACCACCGCGGCCGACGGCCCGCACAAACGCCAGCGCGCCTCCGACCTGGCGGCACGGCTGAAGGCGCGGTGGGCTCCGCAGGGCCTGGTGCAACGTGGCCAGGGCAAGTGGTATCCCGGAGAACCGTTGCCCCGCTGGCAAATTGGCCTGCATTGGCGTTCCGACGGGCTACCACTGTGGTGCGACGACGCACTGCTGGCCGACCCGTGGGCGGAGCAAGACCGCGAAAACCCGGAGCCGAGCGCCGCACAGGCGGTGCTCGCCGCGGTCGCCGCGGGTCTCGGTCTGCCGTCAGCCCAGGTTCGGCCCGCCTACGAAGATCCGCTGTCCAGGTTGGCGGCGAAGGTGCGGATGCCGGCCGGCGATGCGGTCGTCGCGGACGACGATCTGGCCGACGACAGCACCGCGGCCCGGGCCGCACTGCTCACCCGGCTGGACAAGGCGGTCGTCGAGCCAGCAGCATTTGTGCTTCCGCTGCACCGCCGTGACGACGGCGCCGGGTGGGCCAGCGCCGACTGGCAGCTGCGCCGAGGTCGAATTGTGTTGCTGGACGGGGAGTCTCCCGCCGGTTTGCGGCTGCCGCTGGATGCGATCAGCTGGCGGCCGCCCCGCCCGTCGTTCGAAGCCGACCCGCTCGCACGACGGCGTGAATTACCCCACGATCGCGAATCCGAAAGCGCGACAGTCGAAGACGACGACACGTTGCCGATCACCGCGATGGTCGCCGAGGTCCGTTCTGAAAACGGCGCCGGGGTTCTGCATGTCTTCCTGCCGCCCACCGAGGAGCTCGAGCATTTCGTCGACCTGACCGCCCGCGTCGAGGCGGCGGCCGCGAAGACAGGCTGTCCGCTGGTGGTCGAGGGCTACGGACCGCCTCCCGACCCGCGGCTGCAGTCGATGACGATCACGCCCGACCCGGGCGTGATCGAGGTCAACATCGCGCCCACCACCACGTTCGCCGAGCAGAAGCAGCAGCTCGAAACGCTTTACGAGCAGGCGCGGCTGGCCCGGCTGTCGACAGAGTCGTTCGACGTCGACGGCACCCACGGCGGCACCGGCGGCGGCAACCACATCACACTCGGCGGCGTCACCCCGGCCGACTCGCCGCTGCTGCGCCGTCCCGACCTGCTCGTGTCGATGCTGACGTACTGGCAGCGCCACCCGGCACTGTCCTACTTGTTCGCCGGCCGGTTCGTCGGCACCACGTCGCAGGCACCGCGGGTCGACGAAGGCCGCGCCGAGGCGCTGTACGAACTCGAAATCGCTTTTGCCGAAATCGAGCGCCTGACCAGCGGCGGCCGTGCGCGGCCGTGGGTGACTGACCGGGCGCTGCGGCATCTGCTCACCGATATCACAGGTAACACCCACCGCGCCGAATTCTGTATCGACAAGCTCTACAGCCCGGAAAGCGCGCGCGGCCGGCTCGGCCTGCTGGAGTTGCGCGGGTTCGAAATGCCGCCCCATGTGCAGATGGCCATGGTGCAGTCGCTTCTGGTGCGCGCACTGGTCGCCTGGTTCTGGGACGAGCCGCTGCGTGCGCCGTTGATCCGACACGGTGCGAACTTGCACGGCCGATACTTGTTGCCGCACTTCATCATCCACGACATCGCGGACGTCGCGGCGGACCTGCGGGCGCGCGGCGTGGACTTCGAGACCGCATGGCTGGACCCGTTCACCGAGTTCCGGTTCCCGCGGATCGGAACTGCGGTGCTGGACGGCATCGAAATCGAGCTGCGCGGCGCGATTGAACCGTGGAACACCCTCGGCGAGGAATCGACCGTCGGCGGCACCGCCCGCTACGTCGACTCGTCCGTCGAACGCATCCAGGTCCGCACCATCGGCGCCGACCGGGGGCGCCACGTCGTCACCTGCAACGGCCATCCGGTGCCGCTGCTGGCCACCGACAAGCCCGACGTCCAGGTCGCCGGGGTACGTTTCCGCGCGTGGCAGCCGCCCAGCGCGCTGCACCCGACGATCACCCCCGACCGGCCGCTGCGCTTCGAGCTGATCGACACCGCGGCCGGGATGTCGCGAGGCGGCTGCACCTACCACGTGTCACACCCCGGCGGCCGGGCATACGACGAGCCCCCGGTCAACGCGGTCGAGGCCGAGTCGCGACGCAGCCGCCGCTTCGAGGCGACCGGCTTCACGTCATCGCCGGTCGACATCGCCGACATCCGGGAGAAGCAGGCGCGGCTGTCCACCGATGTCGGCGCACCGGGCATCCTCGACCTGCGACGAGTGCGTACCGTTCTTCGTTAACTGGCCTAGGAAACTGGATTCAGTACCGTCGGGGGAGGGGCCACAGGTACGCGTGGCTGAGTCGTTGGTGATGACTGGGGCACGTTCGCGGCCGGTGGAGCTTGGCACTTCGCCGCGGCCCTGCTCCATTCTCCCCCGGACTTCAGGCAGCACCACTGCTCGTGGTCTTTCAAATTCTCGACGTCGTTCATGATTCCAGCGTCCATGCAGTTGTCATAGGCTTGGATGTCCCATTCGGCCGACCCGATCGCGGGGTGTATCAATGTGCTGCCGCCGATTGCGACCGCGGCCGCGATCAGGGCCGCGGGAACAAGCCGGCCTGTGATGTGGGTGGTCATGTGGTTCTCCTGCGGGTTGGGGCGACCTCGTTTGGCCACCTTCAATCGCTAAGAGCGGCTGACCCCCGCGACTGTGACACTTTTGTCGCGCCCAATTTGGCAGCATCAAGAAATCGGTGACTGGCCCATTCACGCCAACGGTAACGGAGTGCGTTGTCGCAGGTCGGACATGCTTTCCGCGAACCTGCTCCTCCTCAAACGTTGCTGTACCGTTCTTCGGTGATGGTCCTCACCAGCGGCACTGATTCAGTCACCGGGACGGCCGGCCCGTACCCCGACCGGGACCGGCTGCTCGCGGGATACCGTGCCGCGAGTACCCAAGACGGGTTGTTCGAAGTTCGCGGTTGCCCGCGCCCCGGCTACGACGAGTTCATCGACGAGGCGGGCAACATCCGGCCCGCATGGTCGGAGCTGGCCGATGCGGTCGGTGAGCGCGGCCGGCCCGGGCTCGACCGGTTGCGATCCGTCGTCAGCGGACTCGTGGACAACGACGGCATCACCTACATCCAGATCGATCAGAACGGCGATGCCGTCACGAACAGTCACGGCGCGGCGTCACCGGGCCCGTGGCGGCTCGACGGGCTGCCGTTGCTGATCTCCGCCGCGGACTGGGATGTGCTGGAAGCCGGGCTCGTGCAGCGGTCGCGCCTGCTGAACGCCGTGCTGACCGACCTATACGGTCCGCAGCACACGATCACCAGCGGCCTGCTGCCGCCGCAACTGGTGTTCGGCCACCCCGGCTACATCAGGGCCGCGCGCGGCATCGACATCCCGGGCCGCCACCAGCTGTTCATGCACGGCTGCGATGTCAGCAGGGATGAGTCGGGAAGGTTCCGGGTGAACGCCGACTGGACCCAAGCGCCGTCAGGTGCGGGCTACGCGCTCGCCGACCGCAGGGTCGTCGGACACGCGGTGCCCGACTTGTACGAACGGATCGGGCCACGGCCCACGTCCCCGTTCGCGCAGGCGCTCCGGCTGGCTTTAATCGACGCCGCCCCCGACGCCGCCGACGACCCCGTCGTCGTGGTGCTGAGTCCCGGTATCCACTCCGAGACCGCGTTCGATCAGGCGTATCTGGCCACGGTGCTGGGCTTGCCGCTGGTCGAGAGCGCCGACCTCGTTGTGCGCGACGGCAAGCTCTGGATGCGGTCGCTCGGCACGCTCAAACGCGTCGACGTGGTACTGCGGCGGGTCGACGCCGAGTACGCGGATCCCCTTGACCTGCGGGCGGATTCGCGGCTCGGCGTGGTCGGGCTGGTCGAGGTGCTGCGTCGAGGTGCGGTCACCGTGGTCAACACGCTCGGCAGCGGCATCCTGGAAAGCCCGGGGCTGTTACGGTTTTTGCCCGATCTTGCCGATCGGCTGCTCGGCGAAACACCGCTGCTGCAAACCGCACCGGTGTTCTGGGGTGGCATCGAGGTGGAGCGCTCCCATCTTCTCGCGCATCTGGCGTCGCTGCTGATCAAGTCGACCACCGGTGCGGACACCATCGTGGGACCGGCGTTGTTGGCGCGGCAGCGGACCGCGCTCGCCGCGCGCATCGATGCGGCGCCGTGGCAGTGGGTGGGTCAGGAACTTCCGCAGTTCTCGTCCGCACCGGCCGGTCACCGCACACGCATGCTGACGTCGGCCGGTGTCGGGATCCGGCTGTTCTCGGTGTCGCAGCGCGGCGGCTACGCGCCGATGATCGGCGGGCTCGGCTACGTGCTCGCACCGGGCAACGCAGCGTACAAGCTCAATACCATTGCCGCCAAGGATGTTTGGGTTCGCCCGACCGAGCGGGCCCGGGCTGAGACCGCGGACGCGAGGAACAGGACAACACCGGTGACCGTGCCGTCGGTGGAGCTGCCGACGATGACCGGCGCGGGGACACAGGGTGTCAGCTCGCCGCGCGTGTTGTCCGATCTGTACTGGATGGGGCGCTACGGCGAGCGAACCGAGAACCTGGCCAGGCTTCTCATCGTCACGCGTGAGCGTTATCACGAATTCCGCCATCGCCAGGGCGCCGAGGAGAGCGAATGCGTCCCGTTGCTGCTCACCGCGCTGGGTCAGATCACCGGAACCGACACGGGCGCAGCCGGCGACAGCCACGAGATGATCGCGGTCGCGCCGTCGACGTTGTGGTCGCTGACCGTGGACCGGGAGCGGCCGGGCTCGCTGGCGCAGTCGGTGGAGCGGCTGGCTCTGGCCGCGCGCGCGGTGCGCGACCAGTTGTCCGGTGACACCTGGAGCGTGCTGGCCGCGGTGGAGCGGGCGGTGACCCGCAGGGCCGACTGTCCGCCGGAATCGCTCGCCGAGGGCGACGCGCTATTGGCAGCGGCACAGCAGCAGACACTGGCCGGGATGCTCGCGCTGTCGGGAGTTGCGGCCGAGTCGATGGTGCACGACATCGGCTGGACGATGACCGACATCGGCAAGCGGATTGAGCGCGGCCTGGGGTTGACCGCGCTGCTGCGCGCCGCGCTCACGCAGACCCGGGGGGCGGCCGCCGAACAGACGATCACCGAGTCGATCCTGGTGGCGTGCGAGTCGTCGGTCATCTATCGGCGACGTAATTTGGGCAAGGTCAGCGTCGCGGCCGTGGCAGACCTGGTGCTGTTCGACGCCACCAACCCGCGTTCGCTGGTGTTCCAGCTCGAGCGGATCCGGGCGGACCTGAAGACGTTGCCGGGCGCGTCTGGGTCGTCGCGCCCGGAACGGCTGGTCGACGAGATGAGCACGCGGCTGCGCCGCCTGGATCCCGACGACCTCGAAGACGTCGACAACGACGGCCGGCGCACCGAACTTGCCGGACTGCTCGACAGCATTTACGGGTCGTTGGGTGACCTGTCCGACGTGATCAGCGACACCCAGCTGTCGCTGCCCGGCGACATGCAGCCGCTGTGGGGACCTGACGAGCGCAGGATCGTGCCGTGACCCGCCGCTACCAGATCACCCACCGCACCTCCTACCGTTATTCCGACATGGTCACGAGTTCCTACGGCCGGGGCTTTCTGACGCCGCGTGACTCGATGCTGCAGCGGTGCGTGCACCACGAGCTGCGCATCAATCCCGAACCGGCAGATCGCTCCACCAGCCGCGACGGGTACGGCAACATCAGCACGTACTTCCACGTCGCCAGCGCACACCGGGCGCTATCGGTCACCAGCACGTCCGTCGTCGACGTCGACCCCGTTTCGCCGCAACACTATTCGACCGGCGCGGCGGCGGCGCCGTGGGAAGCTGCCATGCCCACCGGACTTGCCGGCGCGCTGGCCGTCGAGTTCGCGCTCGACCTGCGTCCGACCGAGATCACCGACGCGGTCCGCGACTACGCCGCACCGAGCTTCGCAGGCGGACGCCCGCTGGTCGATGCGCTGCGCGACCTGTCGTCGAGGATCTATGCCGACTTCACCTACCGTTCCGGGTCGACCACCGTGTCCACACTGGTCGACGAAGTGGTTGCGGCGCGGGCGGGGGTGTGCCAGGATTTCGCGCGCTTAGCTGTCGCTTGTCTGCGCGCGAATGGGCTTGCGGCAAGATATGTTTCGGGATACCTGGCCACCGATCCAGCGCCCGGCAAGGAGCGTATGGTGGGTGTCGATGCGACGCACGCGTGGGCCGCGGTATGGACTCCAGGTGATCAGTGGCTGGCGTTCGACCCGACCAACGACCAGATGGTCGACGAGCGCTATATCGTGGTGGGCTGGGGTCGTGACTACGCGGACGTCCCGCCGTTGCGCGGCATTATCTACACCGATTCCGAGCACAGCGCGATCGATGTGTCGGTAGACGTGCAACCTTTTGAGGGGGATGTGGTTCATGCGTGATTTGGTCTGTCCGAACTGCGGCCAGCACTTGGCGTTCGAAAACTCGGTGTGCCTGGCGTGCGACAGCGCGCTGGGGTTCGCGCTCGACGACATGGCGCTGCTGGTGATCGCGCAGGGGCCCGGCGCCGCTAAGCCGGGTTTCGTGGAGGCGGCGGAATATGAACTGTGCGCGAATTCGCATTTGGCGCAGTGTAATTGGCTGGTTCAGAAGGAGCCGGTGCGGCGGCTGTGCATGTCGTGCCGACTCACCCGCACCCGGCCGAACGACGTGGACATCACAGCGCTGGCCACGTTCGCCGACGCCGAGAAAGCCAAGCGGCGCCTGATCGCCGAGTTGCACGAGTTGAAGCTGCCGATTGTCGGTCGCGACGACGACCCGGAGTTTGGGCTGGCCTTCGATCTGCTCTCCAGCGAGCAGCAGACGGTGTTCACCGGCCACGACAACGGCGTGATCACGCTTGATCTGGCCGAGGGCGACGACGTTCATCGCGAGCAGTTGCGCATCGAGATGGCCGAACCGTATCGCACGCTGCTGGGCCACTTTCGCCATGAGGTTGGGCACTACTACTTCTACCGTCTGGTCGAGCCGTCGCAGGATTATGGGGCGCGGTTCCGGGAGCTTTTCGGCGACCCCGACACCGACTACCAGGAGGCGCTGGACCGCCACTACCACGAAGGCGCTCCGGCGGACTGGGAGCAGAACTATGTGTCGTCCTATGCGACGATGCATCCTGCCGAGGATTGGGCCGAAACGTTCGCCCATTATCTTCACATCCGCGACACGCTGGACACCGCCGCCGCGTTCAGCTTCGCGGCCTCCAATGCTACCTACGAGCGTAAAGTATTGGGGCCCAGCGGTTTCGATACCGTCATCGAGATGTGGCTGCCGCTGGCCTGGGGGCTGAACATGGTCAACCGGTCGATGGGCCGAGACGACCTCTATCCGTTCGTGCTGCCCGTGCCGGTGCTCGACAAGATGCGGTTCATCCACACGATCGTCGACGAGGTGACCTCCGATCCGGCGAAACTCGCTGCGGCCACCGATGCTTGACGGGCTCCTCTCGGAGGATCACGACGTCCCCGCTCGCCCGGTAATAGCGCGAGCAGGCACAGAATCGCGCAAATTCCGTGCGACATACACGATTCTGTGTCTGCTCGCGGCCGAGGAGCTACGCGGTCGGGGTATGCGTGTTCCAGAGCGGGAATGACCGACGCAACCGAGCCGGGCCGCTCAGTCGAACATCGCCGGCGCGCAGGACATGCGCCCATGTTCGGGCACCGCGATGCCAGTCGACGAACGCCAACGACCCCGCGTGCACCGTCAGGTCGGCCTGCCCGCCGGGTTCCGAGTAGCAAACCTCGGCGTCTCCGTGTTCGATCAGCACCCAGTACCGGCGATTACCGGGACGCTCGTCGGGAAAGACGAACGCGACGACCACTCGTCCCGGTGGAAGCGCCGAGCGGTCGAGCTGCACCTGGCACCACGCCCACAGCGCAAAGCCGGGATCGGAGCGGTCGGTGGTGACCTCGATCCACCGCTCGCCCCAGGCCGCGAGCGCGTCAATGACGCGTGCGAGGTCAGCGCCCGCCTCGGTCAGCCGATAGACGTGGCCGCGGCCGTGGGACTTGGCCAGCGACTCGATGACACCGGCACGTTCCAGTTCGTCGAGCCGCTTGATCAACATCGACCGTGACATCGTCGGCACGCCGCGCGCGATCGTCGAGAAGGTGTCCGCGCCGAACATCAGGTTGCGCACGATCAACGGGTTCCATCGCTCGGCAAGGATTTCCGATGCGCGCGCAACAGGGCAGTACTGACGGTAGGTGCCCATGTGGTAATCGTCCCAGGTCTGCGCCGATTCCGAAGTTCTAAATTCGAACTTCACAGCCGACCGGCGACTGCGGATGATGACGGGCATGAGCACACGGTCACGTAACCGCTCGGCCGCCACAGGGCAAGTCTCGACGGCCGCCGCCGAAGTCTATGAGGAATTCTTCGTGTCTTCGCTGTTCGGGCAGTGGGCCTCCACGACGCTCGACGCGCTGGGTGTCACCGACGGTGACCGGTTACTCGACGTGGGGACGGGCACGGGAGTCGTTGCACGGCAGGCGCTGAGCCGCGTGGGCGAGAGCGGTTCCGTCATCGCGGTCGACCCCAACGAAGGCATGTTGGCCGTTGCCGCCCGCCTGGCTCCCGCTCTGGACGTCCGCGTGGGCCGCGCAGAGAATCTGCCGCTCCGGGCAAGCGAAGTCGATTGTGCCGCTTGCCAGTTCGCGTTGATGTTCTTCGACGACCGGATTCGGGCGGTCAGTGAGATCGCTCGGGTCGTCAAGCCGGACGGGAGGATAGCCGTCGCGACCTGGATGGCCGTCGAGCACTCACCCGGATACGCGGCGATGGTCGAGTTGCTGGGCGACGAGGTCGGCGACTGGGCCGCCGAGGCGTTGCGCGTGCCGTTTCGCGTCGGCACGCCAGATGGGCTTGGGGACCTGCTACGAACCTCGTTCGCCGATGTCGTCGTGCGCCGCCATGAGGGGCTCGCCCGCTTCGACTCGCTCGATCAATGGTTGTTCACCGATATCCGCGGATGGACGCTTGCCGACCACATTGATGACGATCAGTTCGGCCGCCTGCGCCAGCGGGCCAATTTCACGCTGACGCGCTTCGTCGACACCGACGGCCGGGTCCGCTTCCCGGCACCAGCGTTGATCGCGACAGCCACGCGCCCCGCCTAGCGGCGCGACAGCTCCAGAAAAGCCTTGCCGCGCGGGGAGATTCGATATCCCACGTCCAAGCTGATCGTCAGCCCTAGGCCCTTGAGTTGACGGACTCGTCGCTTGAAGCGGGGCACGTCGAGGCCTTCGCGGGCCGCCAGGTCGGGGGCTCGCACCCCCTCGTTGTCGCGAATCAGCTCCAGATAGCGCCGCGTCCACGCTCCGGTGGTGCTCGCGGCGTCGAAGCGGGACAGCCGATCGGTGATCTTGGCGACGTCGTCGTCGATCAGCGCGTCGTCAGCGGCCAGCGCGGGCCGTTCATCAGCGCCGACGTAGGACACCTTGATGACGTAGAGGTGCTTGGCCGGCCGGCGATCCAGCGCCGCATGGGCAGCCGCGGCGTCGCGATAGCCCGCAGCGCGCGCTTGCGCCGTCATGACCTCGTAATCGCCTGGGTATTCGACGACGTCGTCGATGCGGATGGTGCCCGCCTGTGTGCGCCGCGTCCCGCCGACCTTGGCCCGCGCGGCGTCCCAGCGTCGCAGCACCACTGTGATGCTGCCGTCGGCGATCCCGTCGGCGGTGGCGCGATTCAGCAGCACGTGAACAGTCTGCTCTTCGCGCAAGCGCTCATCGATGGAATGCTGAGTCGGGCGCGTGCCGAGAGTCGCCGAGACATTACGTGTCGGGGACGCAGGGCACCACCGGGTCACGTGGTATGCCTGAAGCTGTGGCCGACGGCCTGTTCGACGTCCCCGGCACAGGCGACTCCGCCGACTGGCAGGGCCGCGGACACGGCCTGCCCGCCCCTCTGGCGGTCCGGATGCGTCCCGCCACGCTCGACAAGGTCGTCGGGCAGTCACACTTACTCACGCCTCGATCGCCGCTGCGCCGTCTGATCGAGGGCTCGGGCGCGGCGTCGGTCATCCTCTACGGGCCGCCCGGCACCGGAA
Source organism: uncultured Actinomycetota bacterium (assembly GCA_963801365.1). GTDB lineage: Bacteria > Actinomycetota > Actinomycetes > Mycobacteriales > Mycobacteriaceae > Mycobacterium. The sequence continues at coordinate 91,729 of CAWDEZ010000008.1, forward strand.
AGACCACACTGGCATCGCTGATCTCGCAGGCCACCGGCCGCCGATTCGAGGCGCTGTCGGCGGTCTCGGCGGGCGTCAAGGAGGTTCGCGCGGTCTTGGAAAAGGCCCGTCACCGCGTCCTTGATGGAGAGCAGACCGTGCTGTTCATCGACGAGGTGCACCGGTTCTCCAAGACCCAACAGGACGCGCTGCTGGCCGCCGTCGAGAACCGGGTGGTCCTGCTGGTCGCGGCCACCACCGAGAACCCGTCGTTCTCCGTGGTCGCGCCGCTGCTGTCGCGGTCACTGATCTTGCAGCTGCACCCACTCACCGCCGACGACATCCGCACCGTCATCAAGCGCGCCGTCGACGACCCGCGTGGTCTGGGCGGCGAGGTTCCGGTCGAGCCAGAGGCCGTCGATTTGCTGGTGCGACTGTCCGCCGGCGACGCACGCCGCGCCCTGACCGCGCTGGAGGTCGCCGCGGAGACGGTGGCCGACGACGACGGCCCTGTGACCGTCGCCGCCATCGAGGAGTCGCTGGACAAGGCGGCGGTCCGCTATGACCGCGACGGCGATCAGCACTACGACGTGATCAGCGCGTTCATCAAGTCGGTTCGCGGCTCCGACGTCGACGCCGCGCTGCATTACCTGGCGCGCATGCTCGTCGCCGGGGAGGACCCGCGGTTCATCGCGCGGCGGCTGATGATCCTGGCCAGTGAGGACATCGGCATGGCCGATCCCACCGCACTACAGACGGCCGTCGCTGCGGCGCAGACGGTAGCGCTGATCGGGATGCCCGAAGCCCAGCTGACCTTGGCGCACGCGACGATTCACCTGGCCACAGCGCCTAAGTCGAACGCAGTGGTTTCGGCGATCTCGGAGTCGATGAGAGACATCAAAGCCGGAAAGGCAGGGCTGGTGCCGCCGCACCTTCGCGATGGTCACTATGTCGGCGCCGCAGCACTGGGAAACGCACAGGGCTATCGCTATTCACACGACGAGCCTGATGGCGTTGTCCCGCAACAATATCCACCGGACGACCTGGTCGGGGTGGACTACTACCATCCCACCGAGCACGGCAACGAACGCGAGATCGCCAAGCGGCTCGACCGGTTGCGCGCCATCATCCGCCGACGGCGCTGAGGCCAATCCCTACCAGCGCCGCGTCAGGCGTGAGCCTGGTCCTCCAAACCCGCGGCGCCCGAAGGTCGACCGGCCCAGCGCCGCGGTCGCAAGAGCCACCCCGAGCACCGCCACGATCAGCTGCACGAGCACCTCGCCCCAGTCCACACCCGGCGTATCGATCGGGATACCCATCGCCCGCGCGAGAGCGGTGCCGATGAACGCCGAGACGATTCCGATCAGGATGGTCAACCAGATCGGTATCGGCTGCCTCCCGGGTAGTACCAGTTTCGCGAGAACGCCGATCACCAGACCAATCACGATCGCGCCGAGGACGCTGTGGATTGTCATCGTTCCTCCCACTGAAGTGATGCGGCTCGCATACCCGCGCCGGGAGTGAATAAACGCCTGGGAAAATTAATGACGGCGTTGCGCGCGGTCCCGAATTCCGCGAAGCATCTTCTGTTCCATCACGAAATGCGGGATGTCGAATGTCGCGTTTCCCACCGCGCCGCCGCTGCCGCGAGCAAGCAACCGGGTGCGCCGACCGTCGGGGATCAAGTAGAACGCCCATGAGCCCAGCGCCTTCTCGCCGCGCAGCACCCTGTCGTGGTCGGCTTCCGACATCAGCACCAGATACGACTTCGGCTCGACGGCCGCGACGACCTGCCTGCCCATCGCGCCGTAGCGGCGTGCGAGCCATACCGAATCGCCTACCTGCAAATTCTGCCACTCTGGATTGATCGTCTGCGCGTTGTGAATCTGGGTGCCGACGGAGCGTTCCAGCCAGTCGTAGCTGTAGAAGCCGCCGCGATCCTCGCCGATCTGTACGAGCCACGGCCATACGTCGTCCACGGACGCGTCGATCGTCACGCCGCGGGTGGTCGGTGGCGTCAGCCCCGACACCAGTTCGTCACCGGGTAGCGCCGCGGTGACCTCGTCGGGCAACGCCCCCCAGGTGTACATCCATGGGCGTACTACGTGTCGGTACAGTTCCAGCCCGCCCAGTGCGGCTCCCGCCCCCGCGAGCCATTGTTTTGCATTCCCCATGTGGTGTTATCGATTGCCGGTGCGGCCCCGTTAGGGCCGAAGCTCCCCGAACAGTGTCAGATCAACTCGGGCACGCGCAGATGCGCGAGCGCGAGCTCGAATTCGCCGACGTCGAGCTGGTCGGCGCCGAGCTCACGCAGTCGCGCCGTCCGCAGCGACCTGGCCTGTTCACGGTTTCGATCCATCGCGTCGCTGCTGTCGAAGGTCACGGACGACACTGCACGGCCAGACGACCGGTCGACCAAAAGGCTTGCACTGCAAAATCCTTCGAGTTCCTCCAGCGCCGGCAGGACGGAATCCCTGTACAGCTCGACCGACCTGCCGCCCTGGCCGTTGGGCACCTTGAACCAGGTCGCCCGCACACACGCACCCTCACCCGAGCGGTGGTCCCGATGCAGCACGGCGATCTGCCACTCCTGGACGGTCGCGGTGCCCCCGAACGCGTCCCTCAGCCGAGCGCGCAGCGGCGCTACCTGCGCTTCGCTCGTCCGCATGGCCTCCTCGGATTCCCATGCGCTGGTAGCGATGCACCGGCCGGACTCCCGGTCGACCATCAACGACATGCCCATACAGCCGTCCATCGCCTGCAGTGCGGGCATAACCTCGTCGCGAACCTGCGCAATTCCGTCGTCGATGGCGTCTGGTCGCGCGTCAATCGTGGTAGATCGTGCGTGCACGGCCCAGCCCCTCTCGTCCGAGGCAGCGCCCCGGTGGCGCCACCGGTCTGCTGATTAGATTGCTCCTCCGGGCCGAGCCTGGCAATGGGAATTTCGTCCGTACGCTTGAGGTGTGGATACAGCCGTTCTGGACGTCGACACCGCGCGCCGTCGCGTCGTCGACCTCACAGATGAGGTGCGCTCGTTCTGCGCCTCGCACGGCGATGGCTTGTGCAACGTGTTCGTGCCGCACGCCACCGCGGGCGTCGCGGTCATCGAGACCGGCGCCGGCAGCGACGAGGACCTCGTCGACACGCTGGAACGGCTGTTGCCGCGCGACAACCGCTACCGCCACCACCACGGTTCGCCGGGCCACGGCGCCGACCATGTGTTGCCGGCTCTGATCACGCCGTCGGTGACGTTGCCGGTTCAGGCGGGCAAGCCGCTGTTCGGGACATGGCAGAGCGTCGTCCTGGTGGACCTTAACCGGGACAATCCCCGCCGGTCGGTGCGGCTGAGCTTCGTCGACGGATGACGGGGCCGGTCCTCGCCGACCGGTAAGGTGATCGGGTCACACGAACGAGGACAGCAACCAAGTGCAGACACATGAGATCAGGAAGCGGTTCATCGACCACTTCGTGAACGCGGGTCACACCGAGGTGCCCAGTGCGTCGGTGATTCTCGACGACCCCAATTTGCTGTTCGTCAACGCCGGCATGGTGCAGTTCGTGCCGTACTTCCTGGGCCAGCGCACGCCGCCGTATCGCACGGCGACCAGCATCCAGAAGTGCATCCGCACCCCGGACATCGACGAGGTGGGTGTCACCACCCGCCACAACACGTTCTTCCAGATGGCTGGCAACTTCTCGTTCGGCGACTACTTCAAGAAGGGCGCGATCGAGCTGGCCTGGACGCTCCTGACCAACCCGGTCGAGAATGGTGGTTACGGCCTGGATGCTAAAAAGCTCTGGGCCACAGTCTATCTGGATGACGACGAGGCCGCGGGGCTGTGGCAGCAGGTCGCGGGCCTGCCGCCGGGACGGATCCAGCGCCGGGGCATGGCCGACAACTACTGGTCCATGGGAATTCCGGGGCCAAGCGGCCCGGCCTCCGAGATCTATTACGACCGCGGGCCCGAATACGGCCCCGAGGGCGGACCGGTCGCCAGCGAGGATCGCTATATCGAGATCTGGAATCTCGTGTTCATGGAGAACCTCCGCGGCGAGGGCACGTCGAAGACGGATTTCGAAATCCTCGGGCCGTTGCCCCGCAAGAACATCGACACCGGGATGGGTGTCGAACGGATGGCCTGCGTACTGCAGGGCGTCGACAACGTGTACGAGACCGACCTGTTGCGTCCGGTGATCGATAAGGTCGCCGAGATCGCACCGCGTGGATACGGCGAAGATAATCACGCAGACGACGTCCGCTACCGGATCATTGCCGACCACAGCCGCACCGCGGCGATCCTGATCGGCGACGGGGTCAGCCCGGGCAACGACGGACGCGGATATGTGTTGCGCCGCTTGCTGCGCCGCATCATCCGGGCCGCGAAGCTGCTCGGGATCGACACCCCGATCGTCGGCATGTTGATGATCACGGTGCGCGACGCGATGGGGCCGTCGTACCCGGAGTTGGTCAGCGACTTTGCGCGGATCACCCGCATCGCGGAGGCAGAGGAGGCTGCGTTCAACCGGACGCTGACGTCGGGTTCGCGGCTGTTCGACGAGGCGGCGCGCGCGACCAAGGCCTCCGGCGCGACGGTGCTGTCCGGCTCGGATGCGTTCACGCTGCACGACACTTACGGCTTTCCCATTGATCTCACACTTGAGATGGCCGCCGAGGCGGGGCTCGCGGTCGACGAAGTCGGCTTCCGCAGGCTGATGGCCGAGCAGCGTGAGCGCGCGAAGGCCGATGCCACCGCGCGTAAGCACGCCCACGTTGACCTCTCGGCGTACCGGGAATTCGTCGACGCCGGGCCTACGGAGTTCACTGGTTTCGGTGAATTGGCCTCGCAAGCAAAAATTCTCGGAATCTTCGTTGACGGCAAGCGGGTGCCGGTCGTTGCGCACAACCCGGAGACGCAGGCGGCCCACCTCGTCGAGTTGATCCTCGACCGGACACCGCTATACGCCGAGTCCGGCGGCCAGATCGCCGACGAGGGCACGATCACCGGGACCGGGGCCGGCGCCACCGCCAAGGCCGCCGTCACCGATGTGCAGAAGATCGCGAAAACGCTGTGGACACATCGGATCAACGTCGAGTCGGGCGAATTCGTCGAGGGTGACACCGTTGTGGCGGCGGTCGACCCACGGTGGCGCCACGGCGCCACCCAGGGCCATTCCGGCACCCATCTGGTCCACGCTGCGCTGCGACAAGTGCTGGGGCCCAATGCCGTCCAGGCCGGGTCGCTGAACCGGCCAGGCTTTCTGCGGTTCGACTTCAACTGGCAGGGTGCGCTGTCCGAAGACCAGCGCACCCAGATCGAAGAAGTCACCAACGAGGCCGTCGAGGCAGACTTCCCGGTGCACACGTTCACCACCGAACTCGACAAAGCCAAGGCGATGGGTGCGATGGCGCTGTTCGGCGAGAGTTACCCGGACGAGGTGCGGGTCGTCGAGATCGGCGGCCCGTTCTCGCTGGAGCTCTGCGGCGGCACGCACGTGCACAATTCCGCCCAGGTGGGTCCGGTGACGGTGCTCGGTGAGTCGTCGATCGCGTCGGGAATTCGCCGTGTCGAGGCCTACGTCGGGCTGGACGCGTTCCGCTATCTGGCCCGGGAGCGCGCATTGCTGGCTGGGCTGGCGTCCTCGCTGAAAGTGCCGTCCGAGGAGGTCCCGGCGCGGGTGGCCACCCTGGTCGAGCGACTCAAGGTGGCCGAGAAGCAACTGGAGCGAACGCGGCAAGCCTCCGCACGCGCGGCCGCGGCCAATGCGGTGGCCGGAGCGGAACAAGTCGGTAGGGTCCGAGTCGTGGCCCAGCGAATGTCGGGGGAGACAGCGGGGGACCTGAGGAACCTTGTCGGCGACATCCGCGGACGGTTGGGCGGTGATGCGGCTGTGGTGGCGCTGGTCGCCGAGGGAGACAACGGTGCCGTGCCGTATGTGGTGGCGGCCAATCCGGCCGCTGTCGATCTCGGTCTTCGAGCCAACGAGTTGGTCAAGCAGTTCAACCAGGCAATCGACGGTCGCGGCGGCGGAAAGGCCGAGTTGGCGCAGGGATCGGGGAAGAACCCGGCAGGAATCGATGAGGCGCTTGCCGCGCTGCGAGCCGAGATCGCCCGGAGCTAGCCGCGTGCCCATCGGTAGAGACCGAGCCGCAGGGCCGGCGACATCAGACGACGGAGCCGCAGGGCCGGCGACATCAGACGACGGAGCCGCAGGGCCGGCGACATCAGACGACCGCATGCCGGACCGACCTGGCAGCGACGACCCCGGACGGGGTCGTCGGCTGGGGATCGACGTCGGAAGCGTCCGCATCGGGATAGCGGCCAGCGATCCCGACGGCATCCTGGCCACGCCGGTGGAGACCGTGCGTCGCGACCGATCCGGGGCCTATCTGCGGCGGCTTGTCACGCTGATCGACGACTTCGACGTCGTCGAAGTCGTCGTCGGCCTTCCCCGGACGCTGGCCGACCGCCTGGGGTCGTCCGCACAGGATGCGGTCGGGCTCGCCGACGAACTCGCCGCGCGCGTTCCCGCGATTCCGGTGCGGCTGGCCGACGAGCGGTTGACCACAGTGACGGCACAGCGATCGTTGCGTGAGGCGGGGATTCGAGCGAGGGGCCAGCGCGCGATGATCGACCAGGCCGCGGCAGTCGCGATTCTGCAGAGCTGGCTCGATCAGCGCCGAACGGCCGCACACGGTGAGGCTGGCGGTGGCTGACGACTGGGGAGGTGAGCGAGCAGAGCCCGTGGCGGTCAATGCGCCGCGGCCCGCATCCCGCGCCGAACGGGCCCGTCGGCAGCGAGTACGACGGCGCCGCAACAACATTCGGATGGTGACGCTTGCGGTCTTCGTCGTCGTCGTGGTCGCTGCGGTGTTCATCGGGTCCAGACTTTGGCACAACGTGTACGACGACTACTCCGGCACCGGCAAACGCGACGTGGTAATCCAGATCCACGATGGCGACTCGACCACAGCGATCGGCCAGACGCTGCAGGACCAGCAGGTCGTCGCATCGGCCCAGACGTTTGTCAATGCCTCTCGAGACAATTCGGCGATGTCGTCGATACAGCCCGGGTACTACCAGATGCGCACCGAGATCCCGGCCGCCGACGCGGTGAAGCGGCTGACCGACCCACACAACCGCGTCGGCAAGCTGGTGATCCCGGAGGGTCGCCAACTCGACGATGTACAGGACGTCAAGACCAACGCGGTGACCGAGGGCATTCTTACGCTGATCTCGCGGGCATCCTGCGTCAGGTTGGACGGCGAACGGCGGTGCGTGTCGGTAGGCCAGTTGCGACAGGTCGCGGGCAGCGACGCCCCCGCGGCGCTCAACGTGCCGTCCTGGGCCACCAAAGAGGTGCAGGCGATGGGCGGCGACCACCGAAGGCTGGAAGGCTTGATCTCTCCCGGTACGTGGAACATCAACCCGGCGTGGCCGCCGCAGGAGATCCTGGCGAACCTGATCGACGACAGCACGACGCGATACGCGCAACACGGCCTGGGTGCATCGCCGGACGGGTCGGCGCTGTCGGTGTACCAGACACTGATCGTGGCGTCGCTGGTGCAGCGTGAGTCGAAACCTACCGACTTCGCCAAGGTGGCCCAGGTGATCTACAACCGGCTCCAGGTGCGCCAGCGGCTCGAGTTTGACTCCACGGTCAACTACCCGCTGGACCGCCAGGAGGTCGCCACCACCGACGCCGACCGCGATCGCGACACCCCGTGGAACACCTACTTCACCGAGGGACTGCCGAAGACCCCGATCTGCTCCCCGGGCGATCAGGCACTGGCCGCTGCCGAGCGCCCCGAATCAGGGGACTGGCTGTACTTCGTCACCGTGGACATGCAGGGCACCACGCTGTTCACTCGCGACTACCAGCAGCATCTGGCCAACATCGAACTGGCCAAGCGCAACGGTGTTCTCGACAGTGCGCGATGAGCCTCTCGGGCGAAGAGCATCAAGCACAGCTGACACGCAAGGCGGCGGTGCTGGGTTCGCCGATCGCGCATTCGAAGTCGCCCCAACTGCATCTCGCGGCTTATCGCGCGCTCGGGCTGCTCGACTGGACGTATGACCGCATCGAGTGCACGGCCGACCAATTGCCCGGTGTGGTTAGCCGTTTCGGTCCGGAATGGGTAGGCGTGTCGGTGACGATGCCCGGGAAGTCCGCCGCGCTGCGGTTCGCTGACGAACGCAGCCAACGTGCTGAGTTGGTGGGTTCGGCCAACACACTGCTGCACACCGAACAGGGGTGGCGTGCCGACAACACCGACGTCGACGGCGTTATCGGCGCGCTCGGCGCGGTGACCGGCGAGCTCGTCGTGCTCGGGTCGGGCGGCACCGCGCGCGCGGCGGTGGTCGCGGCCGCCGGACTGCATGCCCGCCGGGTCACCGTCATCGCCCGCGACCCCGGCAAGGCGGACGCACTGGTGGCGCTGGCCGCGCAGGCGGGCATCGAGGGTCGTCGGCGGGCGTTCATCGATCCCGGGCTGGCCGACGACGTCGCGGCCGCGGGCGCCGTTGTCAGCACGATCCCCGCCGACGCCGCGGCCGGGCATCTCGCGTCGCTGCGGCATGCGCCGGTGCTGTTGGACGCGGTCTACGACCCGTGGCCGACCCCGCTGGCCGCCGCGGTCGCCGACGAGGGCGGCACGGTGATCGACGGGCTGCAGATGCTGTTGCACCAGGCGTTCGCGCAGGTCGCGCTGTTCACCGGCCGGCCCGCGCCCGAAGAAGCGATGAGAGCGGCCGTCCAGCGGCGTTAGCCTCCCAGGATGGGAATGGGGGTCTGCATCGGCGTGGTTGGCTGGCTGGTCGCGCTGTCCGCGTACGACATGCGACAGCGGCGATTACCGAACTGGCTGACGCTGCCGGGCGCCGCCGCGGTGGTGTTGGTCGCCGCGGTCGCCGGGCGCGGTATGCCGGCGCTGGCCGGGGCGGCGGCGCTGGGCCTGCTGTACCTGGTCGTGCACGCCGTGGCCCCGTCGGCGCTGGGCGCCGGCGACGTGAAGCTGGCATTCGGCGTTGGGGCGATCGGCGGCTACTTCGGTGTGGACGTGTGGCTACTCGCGGCGATGGCCGCTCCGCTGTTGACCGCGGCGTGGGCGCTCGTCGAACTGGTCCGTCGCGGGGCGCGCACGGTCCCGCATGGCCCGGCCATGTGCCTCGCCACGGTGGCTGCGGCCGGGCTGGCCCTGCTCTGAGCGATTTCGGCGCGCTAACACACGCTGAGCGCATGTCAGCGCGCCGAAATCCCCGCGTGGGAAGATGGGACGCGTGTTGCGATGGACGACGGCCGGCGAGTCACACGGCCGCGCGCTGGTGAGCATGCTCGAAGGCATGGTCGCCGGTGTTCACGTCACGTCGAACGACATCAAGACGCAACTGGCCCGCCGCCGACTCGGCTACGGCCGCGGTGCCCGGATGAAGTTCGAGGCCGACGAGGTGACCGTGCTCGCAGGCGTGCGCCACGGCATCACGCTGGGCGGTCCGATCGCCGTCGAGATCGGCAACACCGAATGGCCCAAGTGGGAGACCGTGATGGCTGCCGACCCGGTCGATCCCGCCGATCTTGCCGACTTGGAGACCTCAGCCCGCAACGCGCCGCTCACACGGCCCCGCCCCGGCCACGCCGACTACGCGGGCATGCTCAAGTACGGCTTCGACGACGCCCGGCCGGTGCTGGAGCGGGCCAGCGCACGCGAGACGGCGGCCCGGGTGGCGGCCGGGGCGATCGCCAAGCAATTCCTGAAGCAAGCGCTGGGCGCCGAGGTCCTGAGTCACGTGATCGCCATCGGCGCCTCCAAGCCGTATGACGGGCCGTCACCGCAGCCGACGGACCTCGATGCGATCGACGTCAGCCCGGTCCGCGCATATGATGGCCTGGCCGAGCAGTCGATGATCGACGAGATCGAGGCAGCCAAGAAGGACGGCGATACCCTCGGCGGCGTCGTCGAGGTGGTCGCCCTGAACCTGCCGGTCGGCCTGGGGTCGTTCACCAGCGGCGACAACCGCCTCGACAGCCAACTGGCCGGTGCGATCATGGGCATACAGGCGATCAAGGGCGTCGAGATCGGCGACGGCTTCGAAACCGCCCGGCGCAGAGGCAGCGTCGCCCACGACGAGATGTATCCCGGACCGGGCGGGGTGCTGAGGTCGACCAACCGCGCCGGTGGGCTGGAGGGGGGCATGACGAACGGCCAGCCGCTGCGGGTGCGCGCGGCGATGAAGCCGATCTCCACGGTCCCGCGTGCGCTGGCCACCGTCGACATGGCCACTGGCGACGAAGCCGTGGCCATCCACCAGCGCTCCGACGTCTGCGCGGTGCCCGCCGCCGGCGTGGTGGCCGAGGCGATGGTCGCGTTGGTGCTCGCGCGGGCGGTGCTGGAGAAGTTCGGCGGTGACGCGATCACCGAGACCAAGAACAACATCGCGTCATATCAGCAGGCCATCGCCGCCCGCGACCATGACGCCCGGGCGTCCGGGTAGCCGCGATGGCACCGAAAGTGATACTCGTCGGGCTGCCCGGGTCCGGGAAGTCGACGATCGGACGGCGCCTGGCCCGGGCGCTGGACGTGGCGTTCGTCGACACCGACGCCGCGATCGAGGCCAAGACGGGCCGTACCATCGCCGAGATTTTCGCCGCCGACGGCGAACGGCAGTTCCGGCGCATCGAGGAAGAAGTGATACGCGGCGTGCTCGCCGAACACGACGGCGTGCTCGCGCTGGGCGGCGGCGCGATCACCAGCGAGGGCGTGCGCGACGCGTTGGCTGGCCATACCGTGATCTACCTGGAGATCAACGCGGCTGAGGGAGTGCGGCGCACCAGCGGCAACACCGTGCGTCCGCTGTTGGCCGGGCCGGATCCGGACGCGAAATACCGTGCGCTGATGGCGGATCGGGTTCCGCTCTACCGTCAGGCGGCGACAATGCGGGTTAACACCAATCGCCGCAACCCCGGAGCGGTGGTGCGCCACATCGTCGGGTGGCTGGAGAACCCGCACCCGGCGCGGCGCAAGCGACGCGCGGCCTGGCGACGCTCACCCATCTCGCTGACGCCGAGCGAAACCACACACACGCCACCGAGTCCCGCTGCGCTGGCCGCCCGCAATGCCGAACGGACGCAACGTGACTAAGCCCGAGACTGTCGACGTCCTGGTCAACCCACCCTATCCCGTGATCATCGGCAGTGGTCTCCTCGGCGAGTTGACGCGGCTGCTCGATGGAACCCACAAGGTCGCGATCCTGCATCAGCCGGTGATGTCGGCGACCGCCGAACTGATCCGTACCTCGTTGTCGGACAAGGGTATTGATGCCCACCGTATCGAAATCCCGGATGCCGAGGCGGGTAAGGAGTTGACGGTCGTCGGATTCATCTGGGAGGTGTTGGGCCGCATCGGTGTCGGCCGCAAGGATGCGATCGTCAGTCTCGGCGGTGGTGCGGCCACCGACGTCGCGGGATTCGCGGCCGCGACGTGGCTACGTGGCGTGTCGATCATCCATGTACCGACCACACTGCTCGCGATGGTTGACGCGGCGGTCGGCGGCAAGACCGGAATCAACACCGAGGCGGGCAAGAACCTGGTCGGGGCGTTTCACCAGCCGCGCGCTGTGCTCGTCGACCTCGACACGCTGAAGACGTTGCCGCAAGACGAGATCGTCGCGGGGATGGCAGAGGTGGTCAAGGCCGGCTTCATCGCCGACTCGGTCATCCTCGACATCATCGAGGCCGACCCGCAGGCGGCACTCGACCCGGGCGGATCTGTGCTGGCCGAGGTGGTCCGGCGCGCCGTCGCGGTCAAGGCCGAGGTGGTGGCCGCCGACGAGAAGGAGTCACAGCTGCGCGAGATCCTCAACTACGGGCACACTCTGGCTCACGCCATCGAGCGCCGCGAGCGCTATCAGTGGCGGCACGGCGCTGCAGTCTCGGTGGGGCTGGTTTTCGCCGCCGAACTGGGCCGGCTGGCGCGGCCGGCTCGACGATGCGACCGCCGATCGGCATCGATCAATACTCACGTCCGTTGGCCTGCCCGTCAGCTATGACCCGGACGCGCTGCCCGAGCTGATCGAGTACATGGCCGGTGACAAGAAGTCCCGTGCCGGGGTGCTGCGGTTCGTGGTGCTCGACGGTCTCGCCAAGCCCGGGCGGCTGGAAGGCCCGGACCCGTCGCTGCTGGCGGCGGCCTATGCCGAGGTGGGCGAACCAGCGTGACGACAGTCAACGTGCTGAACGGCCCGAACTTGGACCGGTTAGGCCTGCGTGAGCCGCAGGTGTACGGAGACACCACCTACCTCCAGCTCGTCGCGGTGATCGAGAAGACAGCGGCCGAACTCGGGTTGAAAGCCGTTGTGCAGCAAACCGATAGCGAGGCAGAACTGATCGATCTGATTCACCGGGCGGCCGACGCCGGCGACCCGGTGATTCTCAACGCCGCGGGCCTGACGCATACTTCGGTCGCCTTGCGCGATGCCTGCGTGGAACTGCGGGCGCCCCTGGTCGAGGTGCACATCTCAAATGTATTCGCGCGCGAGGAGTTTCGGCATCATTCGTTCGTCAGTTCCGTGGCGACCGGAGTGATCGTCGGGCTCGGGGTGCAGGGCTACCTACTGGCCCTGCGCTACCTCGCGGAAGCGTTGAAGACCTGAGCTACTCGCGCTCCTCGCGGTGCGGCGCTTCCTGGGTGCGTCCCTCATGAAGAGGTGCCTCCTCCGTCCGTCCCTCGTCGAACGTGGCTTCCCGGGTTCGACGCTCGTGAAGCGCGGCCTCCTCTGTCCGGGCTTCCTGGGCCCGTCTTCCCGATGCCTCGTCCTGCTCGGAGCGGCTGCCACCGACCGCCGCGAAGACGTCGGTGTCGGGGCTGTCGTCGCTGTCGCGGCGTCGCGGCGGCGGACCGCCCTGTTTCTTGTAGCGTCGGTCGACCACGAAGCGACCGGCCGCGACGCCGGCCATCGCAAAAATGAAGATCAGCAGCGCGGTGAACGCGGCGAACGTCGTGATCTCGTTGAACAAGCCCGCGACGTACATGGTCTTGTAGAACTGGTAGATCAGCCAGCTGACCACGCCGGCCACGAGTCCGGCGATCAGTCCGGCCAGCAGCCACGTCATCGCCAGGTCGGCACGCCGATCCGGGTCGGGCTCCGCGGTGGCGTCTCTGCGGCCGTCGATGAACCCCCAGAGCACCACCACGATGATGTAGATCGCCAGCAGCACGAGGCTGATCCCTGAAGCGCGGGTCTCCCAGGTGTTGATCAGCGCGCCCTGGACGATTCGAAGGACAACCATCGCGAACGCCAAGATCAGTCCGCGGAGCAACCATGACCTCATGGCCTGAGAGCCTAGCGGGTAGCGTCAAGGTCCGTGACATATTCGCAGCGCCGTGCCAACCTGTGTCACCGGCTGGCGTCCGCCGGATTGGACGCGATGTTGGTAACAGAGCTGGTCAATGTCCGGTATCTGAGCGGGTTCACCGGTTCGAACGCGGCATTGCTGGTGTTCGCCGACGATGACGCGCGGGCGACTCTGGCCACTGATGCTCGCTACCGAACGCAAGCGGCGCGCCAGGCGTCAGGTGTGCGGCTCGTGATCGAGAGAGCGTGCGGGCCGCATCTGACTCGGCTGGCCGCCGACCAGGGAGTGGCGAAGTTGGGCTTCGAGAGCCATGTGGTCACCGTCGACGGCTACGACCAGCTTTCGCGGGCGGCCGGCGAGCTGGAGTTGGTGCGGGCGTCGGGCACGGTCGAGGCGTTGCGGGAGATCAAGGACGACGGGGAGAAGGCACTGCTGCGGCTTGCCTGTGAGGCCGCCGACGCCGCGCTCGCGGACTTGATCGAGCGCGGCGGGGTGTGCCCCGGGCGCACCGAACGGCAGGTGGCCCGCGAGCTGGAGGCGCTGATGCTCGACCACGGCGCCGACGCGGTCTCGTTCGAGACGATCGTCGCCGCAGGAGCACATTCGGCGATTCCCCACCACCGGCCGACGGATGCTGGGCTGACGTCGGGTGACTTCGTCAAGATCGACTTCGGTGCGCTCGTCGCGGGCTATCACTCCGACATGACCAGGACGTTCATCCTTGGCCGGGCCGCGCAGTGGCAACGCGACATCTACGGGCTGGTGGCCGACGCGCAGGGGGCCGGGCGGGCGGCGCTGGCCCCGGGCGCAGCCTGCAGCGAGGTCGACGCGGCGGCGCGAGCGCTGATCGCGGACGCCGGTTATGGCGAGAACTTCGGTCACGGGCTGGGTCATGGCGTCGGGTTGGAAATCCACGAAGCGCCTGGAATCAGCGCCACCTCCGCCGCGACACTGCAAGCCGGTGCCGTGGTGACCGTCGAGCCCGGCGTCTACCTTCCTGACCGCGGCGGCGTGCGAATCGAGGACACGTTGATCGTGGGCGAAAACGGCCCGGAGCTGCTGACCCGGTTCCCTAAAGAACTGGCGATCCTGACCTAGGCCGCGTCGTGCGCCTAACACAGAGCGCGGCCTCATGTTATGTTAGCTGACAGCCTCCGGGTACGATCCTGACATGCCATTAGAGGTGTATCCGACGTTCGCCGGATACAACATCCTGCGACGGCTCGGGGCCGGGGGAATGGGGGAGGTCCACCTTGCCCAGCATCCTCGGCTGCCGCGGAGTGACGCATTGAAGTTGCTGGGAGGCAATGTCTCTGCCGACCCCACCTTCCGCGAGCGGTTTCTTCGTGAAGCCGACCTGGCCTCGACGTTGTGGCATCCCCATATCGTCGGAGTGCACGACCGTGGCGAAGACCGGACCGGCACGGCGACGGCGACGGCACCGAACTCTATCTTTGCGACGGCCTCACCGCTGACCGGTACGGCGACGATCACGACGACCGCCGCGACCGACACCGACGACTGGCAGGTAGTCGGCACCTCGGTGCAGGGCCGCCCGATCCGGGCGCGGACCTTGGTCACGGGCCGCGGAGGTCCTGTTTATCGGCGGCATCCACGGCGGACGAGACGGAGGGTGCGTACTCCACCGCCGAACTACCGGCGGCCTTCCCCGCGGCAGGGTTCGCCGACGCCGTCACCCTCACGATCCTTGAGGACGCCAACCCCGACGGGCGGGCGACCGGCACCCGCGACAACGCCAATGGGGTGGACGTCAACCGGAACTTCCCGGCGAAAAACTTCGACGCGGCGAACCCGTCCAGCGGCGGGACAGCATTGAACCAGCCCGAGACTCAAGCCGTAGACCACATGATCGAGCGCGCCAAGCCCGACCTTGTGCTCGTCGCCCACTCGTGGCTCAACCGCCAGTTCATCAATTTCGACGGACCGTCCCGCGCGATTGCCGAGCGCTTCTCGGCCTCCAGCGGGCTGCCCGTGGCGGAGACGAGTTCGTTCGCCCCGACGCCGGGGTCGTTGGGGTCCTACTTCGGGCGCGACCGCGGTATTTCGGTCCTCACCATCGAGCTGCTCAAGGGCTCGGACCCTAAGGCCGACTGCGAGAAGATCCGGGCGGCGCTGCTCGAGGCGATCCGTGGCTGAAGACAGGAATGGGTGCACTCCGGTTTTGTTACCATCGCGCGGTGCACGATTCGCCTGCGCATTGCCGACGTGGCGAAAAGCGATTCGTTTCACGACGTGAAGCCCTCAAATATGCTTTCGCCGCGCCGGTTGTACTGACTCTGGGGACGCAGGCTGCGACACTGGACGCGCAGAAGGCATCAGCCGCCGACATTCGGCTGATCGATTTTGCCGAGCGCAGAATCTCGCCGGATGAGATCAAGTCGGCGGGCTATGCGGGGGTAGTGAACTATGTGTCCGAGTCGCGGCCAGGCGCGAACTTCGAAGCGAAGCCGATCACCCGCGAATATGCGGATGCGCTGCGTGCGGCGGGTCTTCAAATCGTCAGCAATTACCAGTACGGAAAGCCCGGGTGGCCGACGCCGTCCGATTTCACCCGCGGGCACGACGGCGGTGTGGCAGACGGCCAGACAGCTCTGGGTCTGCACGCTGCAGCCGGGGGTAGCGATTCGGCGCCGATCTTCTTCAGCATCGATGAGGCGATCGACCGCAACACCTGGGACAGCGTTGCCGTCGAGTGGCTTCGCGGGATCAACTCGGTACTGGGTGTTAACCGCACCGGTATCTATGGGCATTCTCGGGTGTCGGCGTGGGCGATCGACGACGGCGTCGTCGGGCGTTCATCCACAGCGGGGCACTGGTGGGTGTGGCAGACGAGTGCCTGGTCTCATGGTGAGCGTGAACCCCGGGCGGTGCTGTATCAAGCTGTGGTCGACAGCCCGGCCAGCCGGAGTCCGCTGTTGGGCGGCATACACGTGGATGTCAACGATGTCCTCGCGCCCGATTACGGGCAGTGGGATTTTGCTCGATGATCTGTCGGGTGCGAACCTGACATCGTCACGGGCGATTCTGTGACTGAAAGCTAGGAGTACAACCGACCGTGGCAACGACTGCCGACTTCAAGAACGGGCTGGTCCTGCAGATCGACGGCCAACTGTGGCAGATCATAGAGTTTCAGCACGTCAAACCCGGCAAGGGGCCGGCGTTCGTGCGCACCAAACTCAAAAATGTGCTGTCCGGCAAGGTCGTCGACAAGACGTACAACGCGGGCGTGAAGGTGGAGACCGCGACCGTCGACCGGCGCGACACCACATACCTGTACCGCGACGGGTCAGACTTCGTGTTCATGGACAGCCAGGACTACGAGCAGCACCCGTTGCCCGAGTCGCTGGTCGGCGACGCGGCGCGGTTCCTGCTCGAAGGTATGCCGGTGCAGGTGGCGTTTCACGATGGCAGTCCGCTCTACATCGAGCTGCCGGTGACCGTCGAACTGGAGGTCACTCACACGGAGCCGGGCCTGCAGGGTGACCGGTCCAGTGCGGGCACCAAACCGGCGACGCTGGAGACCGGCGCGCAGATCAACGTGCCGCTGTTCATCAATACCGGCGACAAGCTCAAGGTCGACTCGCGCGACGGCAGCTACTTAGGCCGCGTTAATGCCTGACCGCATTAAGGGCCGGGTGAATGCCTGACCGCGGCCGTCATCAAGCGCGAAAACGCGCGGTGGACTTGCTCTTTGAGGCCGACGCGCGCGGTCTGACACCGGCCGAGGTCGCCGACGCACGCAATGCGCTCGCAGAACAGCAGGCCGACGTGTCTGCGCTTAACCCGTACACCATGACCGTTGCACGGGGAGTGACGCAGCACGCCGCCCACATCGATGACCTGATCGCCGCGCACCTGCAGGGCTGGACGCTGGACCGGCTTCCTGCGGTGGACCGCTCGATTCTGCGGGTTGCAGTGTGGGAGTTGTTGCACGCCACCGACGTTCCCGAGCCGGTGGCCGTCGACGAGGCGGTGGAGCTGGCGAAGAAGTTATCGACGGACGACTCGCCGGGGTTTGTCAACGGCGTTCTCGGCCAGATCATGCTCGTTACCCCGCAGATCCGCGCCGCAGCCGCCGCAGTCCATGGCAGGGACACCTAACCCGCGCCTGCCCAATTTCGCGTGCGATAACCGGCCGCTCGGTGACGACGACTCAGTTGCTGAGCGCCTTATAGGTGCGCGACACGAATTTCGGCCGCGCGGTCATCACCTTCGCCTGCGATGCGTTGGCTGCCACCACCTCAGCGGCGTCGGACGACAGCGTCGGATGGTCTTGCACCAGGTAGAGCAGGATCAGATCGCGCGTCGGATCGGCGTGCCACCACGTGCCATACGCGCCCGGCCAGCCGAACGTGCCCAGGCCGCCGTGGCCGAACAGCGGCTTGGACTGCGCTGGGTCTATCACCACCGACAGCCCAAGCCCGAATCCGCGACCCACCCAGTACGGCGCACCGAGGAACGGCTGCCGACGCTGTTCGTCGGTCAGCCGGTTGGTGCGCATCAGCCGCACTGCGTCGGCGGACAGCACCCGCGTCCCGTCGACCTCGCCGCCTCCCAACAGCATCCGGGCGAACCTCAGATAGTCGTCGGCGGTGGACCACAGGCCGCCGCCACCCAGACCGAACGGGGGCGGCGTGATTGGCGGCGGTCCCATTACGTCGTGCCGCAGCTGGTTGCTCTCGTCGCGCGTGTACATCGTCGCCGCGCGACGCCGCGCCTCGGCGGTGACGAAGAACCCGGTGTCTGGCATGCCCAGCGGCCCCAAGATGCGCTCGGCCAGCACGTCGTGCAGTGGCTTGCCGTCGATGCGCGAGAGCATGATCCCGAGAACGTCGGTGGCGTGGCTGTACAACATCTTTTCGCCGGGCTGATGCGCCAGCGGCAACACTGCCAGCTCCGCCAACCATCGGTCGGGGCACTGTCGGGCCGGGAGCCTCAGATATGCCCGCGAGAGGGCGCCGGTGACCGACCACGCGTACGCCAGGCCGCCGCGGTGAGTGAGCAGATCGTCGACGGTGATCGGCCGGCACGCGGGGCTGGTCT
Source organism: uncultured Actinomycetota bacterium (assembly GCA_963801365.1). Lineage (GTDB taxonomy): Bacteria > Actinomycetota > Actinomycetes > Mycobacteriales > Mycobacteriaceae > Mycobacterium. The sequence goes on from CAWDEZ010000008.1 coordinate 110,122, forward strand.
CCTCCAGCGCGCCGTCGGGGTTGTCGAGCACACGCATGTCGGCGAACTCGGGTAGCCAGCGCGTGATCGGGTCGTCGAGCGCCAGCTTGCCCTCGTCGAGCAGCGTCATAGTCGCCGCGGTGGTGACCGGCTTGCTCATCGACGCGATCCGGAAGATCGTGTCACGCTGCATCGGCACGCCCGCCTCGACGTCGCGATAGCCGATCTCGTTGACCTGCAGCACTTTTCCGCGCTGCCAGACCATCGTCACCGCGCCCGACAGCAGGCCTGCGTCCACGGCCTCGCGGATCGGTTCGGCATTGCGGTCGAGCACCGCACGAGCCTACCGGCGTGCCGTCAGCCGGCGCCCGGGCGGACTCGGAAGAGACGAATCTGGCGGGGAGCACAACTGGTGCGGTAGCGCTCGAAGCCGGCGTAGAAGTCGACGGCGGTTGCCCATGCCGTGGCGCGAGCGTCGCCGCTGAGCAACTCGGCCCGGTACTTCCGGGGTGGGACCTGAACTCAACCGTGCACTCGGGATGGGCCAGCAGGTTGGTACTCCAGGCCGGCTGGTTGGCGCGACCGTAATTTGATCCGACGGCGAGCAGGCCGTCGCCGTCGTCGATGAATCCGACCGGTTGCGTGCGCGGCAGCCCCGATTTGGCGCCGGTGGTGGTGAGGAGCCCTACCGCATCGAGGCCCATCGAGCTCAGGCGGCCATTCGTCCGGGGGATGACGACGCTGTCGATTCGTGGCGCGGCGTGAAGCACGAACCAGTAGCCGCCCCGACTCATCGCGAGGCGCTCGAACAGCGCCTCGTGCAGGCGCAGCCGACGCCCCCGCAGTGGGCTCTCTCGCCGAAGGGTCACGGCGGCGAACACTACGCGCGTGCCCATGCCGGTGACGCGAAAAGCACGGTGGTAGGCTCGCCGCAGTTTGGCGTCCTTTAACGATCCGTCCCGCGAGGCGGAGAAGGAGGTCCGGGTCGCAGGTGGGCTCGATTAGCGACAAGGCCACTGACCGGGAGTTGATGTCCGCAGCGGACGTCGGCCGCACCATTTCCCGAATCGCCCACCAGGTCATCGAAAAGACTGCTCTGGATGACCCTGCTGCGCCGCACAATGTCGTGCTGCTAGGGATCCCGACCCGGGGGGTGACGCTCGCCTCGCGCCTGGCGGCCAAGATCAGCGACTTCGCCGGGGTTGCGGTGCCGCATGGCGCGCTGGACATCACCTTGTACCGCGACGACTTGATGATGAAACCGCCTCGGCCGCTGGAGAATACGTCGATACCGGAGGGCGGCGTGGACGATGCGCTGGTGATCCTGGTCGACGATGTGCTGTACTCCGGGCGGTCGGTGCGGTCGGCCCTCGATGCCCTGCGGGACCTCGGCCGGCCTCGGGCGGTGCAACTGGCGGTGCTCGTCGACCGCGGCCACCGCGAACTGCCGCTGCGCGCCGACTACGTGGGCAAAAACGTCCCGACGTCGCGCAGCGAGAGCGTCCACGTGCTGCTGACCGAGGACGACGGTCACGATGGCGTCGTGATCACGAAGGATGCGTCATGACAAGCCGGCATTTGCTCTCCGCGGCCGACCTGAGCCGCGCAGACGCGATCGCGATCCTCGACGACGCTGACCGGTTCGCTCAGGCGCTGCTCGGCCGCGAGGTGAAGAAGCTGCCGACGCTGCGCGGCCGGACCATCATCACGATGTTCTACGAGAACTCCACGCGCACCCGGGTGTCGTTCGAGGTGGCAGGCAAGTGGATGAGCGCCGACGTGATCAACGTCAGCGCGACGGGATCGTCGGTGGGCAAGGGCGAGTCGCTGCGGGACACGGCTCTGACACTGCGCGCCGCCGGCGCCGACGCGTTGATCATCCGGCACTCGGCGTCCGGGGCGGCGCAACAGCTGGCCGAATGGACCGCAACCGAGGGCGGCGGCCCGTCGGTGATCAACGCCGGCGACGGCACCCACGAACACCCGACGCAGGCGCTGCTCGACGCGCTGACCGTCCGGCAGCGGCTCGGCGGCATCGAAGGCAAGCGGGTGGTCATCGTCGGCGACATCCTGCACAGCAGGGTGGCGCGGTCCAACGTGCTGCTGCTTCACACGCTGGGCGCCGAAGTGGTGCTCGTCGCCCCGCCCACGCTGCTGCCGGTCGGGGTGGCGGACTGGCCGGTCACGATCTCCCACCACCTAGATGCCGAGCTTCCGGTGGCCGACGCGGTGCTGATGCTGCGGGTGCAGGCGGAACGGATGACCGGTGGCTTTTTCCCGTCCTCGAGGGAGTACTCGGTGCTGTACGGCCTGTCCGATCGGCGGCAGGCGTTGCTGCCCGGTCATGCAGTGGTGCTGCATCCCGGTCCGATGCTGCGGGGCATGGAGATTTCGTTCTCGGTCGCCGACTCCAGGCAATCGGCTGTGCTGCAACAGGTTTCCAATGGAGTGCACGTGCGGATGGCGGTGCTGTTCCATCTGCTGGTCGGTGCCGAACGGCAGGCGATGAGCGCATGAGCGTGCTGATCCGAGGCGTGCGGCCATACGGGGAGGGCGACCGGGTGGACGTGCTCGTCGACGACGGGCAGATCGTTTCCATCGGTGCGAGCCTGGAGATTCCCGTCGAGGCTGACGTGATCGACGCGACCGGCCAAGTGCTGCTGCCCGGGTTCGTCGACTTGCACACACATTTGCGGGAACCGGGCCGCGAGTACGCCGAGGACATCGAAACGGGCTCCGCGGCAGCGGCATTGGGCGGCTACACGGCGGTGTTCGCGATGGCCAACACCAATCCGGTCGCCGACAGCCCGGTGGTCACCGATCACGTCTGGCAGCGCGGCCAGCAGGTCGGGCTGGTCGACGTGCACCCCGTCGGCGCGGTGACGGTCGGATTGGCCGGCGCTCAGCTCACCGAGATGGGGTTGATGAACGCCGGTGTCGCACAGGTGCGGATGTTCTCCGACGACGGCAGCTGTGTGCACGACCCGCTGGTGATGCGCCGCGCGCTGGAATACGCAACCGGCCTGGGCGTGCTGGTCGCCCAGCACGCCGAGGAGCCGCGGCTGACAGTCGGTGCGGTCGCGCACGAAGGACCGAACGCCGCCCTTCTCGGACTGTCTGGCTGGCCGCGGGCCGCCGAGGAGTCGATCGTCGCGCGCGATGCTCTGTTGGCGCGCGATGCCGGGGCGCGAGTGCACATCTGCCACGCGTCTACCGCAGGAACCGTCGAGATCATCAGATGGGCTAAGGCGCAAGGCATTTCGATCACCGCTGAGGTCACCCCGCACCATCTCGCTTTGGATGACACCCGCCTCGCCACCTACGACGGCCGCAACCGGGTCAACCCGCCGCTGCGCGAGGCCAGCGACGCGCAGGCCTTGCGGCAGGCGCTGGTCGACGGTGTCATCGACTGTGTGGCCACCGATCATGCGCCCCACGCCGAACACGAGAAGGTCTGCGAATTCGCCAATGCGCGGCCCGGCATGCTCGGGCTGCAGACCGCGCTGTCGGTGGTGGTGCGGGCCCTGGTCGAGCCCGGACATCTGAGCTGGCGCGACGTGGCCCGGGTGATGAGCGAGAACCCCGCACGCATTGCCGGCCTGCCCGATCAGGGCCGCCCGCTCGAGGTCGGCGAGCCGGCGAACCTCACTGTCGTCGATGCCGACGCCACGTGGACCGTGCGCGGATCCGACTTGGCCAGCCGGTCGGAGAACACTCCCTACGAATCGATGACGCTGCCCGCCACCGTCACGGCGACCCTGCTGCGCGGCAAAGTCACTGCGCGCGATGGGAAATGCCCGGCATGAACAACCTCGCCTTGATCGCCTCGCTGGCTATGGCGGCGGTGTGGATCGTCATGGTGGTCGTGGTTTTCTGGGCGATGATGCGTGGCAGGTTGCGGCGCGCGCATGTCCAAGGTCCCGTCATCGGTGCGCTGCCGGTCTTGCCGGACACTGTGGGACCGCCGACCATTTCCGAGATGACGGGTCTGTACGTGGGAAGCGCGTTGATGCCCGACCGGCTTGAGCGGGCCGCGGCCGGGGGGCTGGGCGATCGCGCGAAGGCAGCGTTGACGCGCTACCCGGAGGGCATCATGCTCAAACGCAGTGGTACACGGCCCGTTTGGATACCCGACGAGTCGATCATCGCAATTCGCACCGAGCGGGTTGTCGCGGGGAAGGTGGCCGCTGCGGACGGGATCCTCGCGATCAGGTGGCGGTTGCCGTCCGGCGCTGAGATCGACACCCGTTTTCGCGGTGACGACCGCGGGACATACGCGGACTGGTTGCAGGGGAGTGCACGGTGAGCAAGGCGGCGGTGAGCGCTCGTCGCGAAGCGCAGAAGGCACAGCTGGTGCTGGAGGACGGTCGGGTGTTCACCGGCACGTCGTTCGGCGCCGTCGGCGAGACGCTGGGCGAGGCCGTCTTCTCCACCGGCATGTCGGGGTACCAGGAGACGCTCACCGACCCCAGCTACCACCGGCAGATCGTGGTGGCGACCGCACCGCAGATCGGCAATACCGGCTGGAACCGTGAGGACGCCGAGAGCCGCGGCGACAAGATCTGGGTCGCCGGCTACGCGGTGCGCGACCCGTCGCCGCGCGCGTCGAATTGGCGGGCCGGCGGCACCCTCGACGACGAGCTGGTGCGCCAGCGCGTTGTCGGGATCGCGGGCATCGACACCCGCGCGGTGGTGCGGCATCTGCGCACCCGGGGCTCGATGAAGGCCGGCATCTTCTCCGGCGCCGCCCTGGTCGACAGCGAGACGATGCTGCAGCGGGTCTGCGACCAGCCGCCCATGCTGGGTGCCGACCTGGCCGGCGAGGTCAGCACCGCCGACGGATATGTGGTAGAACCAGATGTGCCACAACGGTTTACTGTCGCAGCGCTCGACCTCGGGATCAAGAGCAACACCCCGCGAAATTTCGCTCGCCGCGGCATCCGCAGCCACGTGCTGCCGTCGTCTGTGACGTTCGAGCAGATCGCCGATCTGCGGCCCGACGGCGTGTTCTTGTCGAACGGACCCGGCGATCCGGCCACCGCCGAGCACATCGTCGCCGTCACGCAACAGGTGATCGGCGCTGGAATTCCGCTGTTCGGCATCTGTTTCGGCCACCAGATACTCGGCCGCGCGCTAGGGCGGTCCACCTACAAGATGACGTTCGGGCACCGCGGCATCAACGTTCCGGTCATCGATCACGCCACCCGGCGCGTCGCGGTGACCGCGCAGAACCATGGTTTCGCGTTGGAGGGCGAGGCGGGGGAGCGGTTCAACACCCCGTTCGGGCCAGCTGTCGTGAGTCACACGTGCGCGAACGACGGTGTCGTCGAGGGCATCAAACTCGTTAATGGGCGCGCTTTTTCGGTGCAGTATCACCCGGAGGCCGCCGCCGGTCCGCACGACGCAGAGTACCTGTTCGACCAGTTCGTCGACCTGATTGCCGGGGAGGGCGGCCGGTGAGCACCGTGGCCAGCTTCCCCGGGAGTGTGCGTGTCCCGTACGAAACCGCAGACTCGGCGAAAGGATGCCTCATCGCGCCCACCCCCAGCTCGCGGCAAGGAAACTGATGCCGCGGCGCGTTGACCTCAACCACGTCCTGGTGATCGGCTCCGGGCCGATCGTCATCGGACAGGCGTGCGAGTTTGATTATTCCGGCACGCAAGCCTGCCGCGTGCTGCGCGCCGAAGGCATTCAGGTCAGCCTGGTCAACAGCAACCCCGCGACCATCATGACCGACCCGGAGTTCGCCGACCACACGTACGTCGAACCGATCACGCCGGCGTTCGTGGAGCGGGTGATCGCCCAACAGGCCCAGCGCGGCAACAAGATCGACGCGCTCTTGGCCACTCTCGGCGGCCAGACTGCACTGAACACCGCGGTCGCCCTCTACGAGAACGGCGTGCTGGAGAAATACGGCGTCGAGCTCATCGGCGCCGACTTCGAAGCGATCCAGCGCGGCGAAGACCGACAGCGGTTCAAGGACATCGTCGCCAAGGTGGGCGGCGAATCGGCCAGCTCCCGCGTGTGTTTCACGATGGACGAGGTCACCGAGGCGGTCGGGGAACTCGGCCTGCCGGTGGTCGTCCGGCCGTCGTTCACGATGGGGGGATTCGGTTCCGGGCTTGCGCACAGCGTCGAGGAAGTGCGTCGGATGGCCGGCGACGGACTCGCCGCCTCACCGAGCGCCAACGTGCTGATCGAGGAATCCATCTACGGCTGGAAGGAATTCGAACTCGAGTTGATGCGCGACGGCCACGACAACGTGGTCGTGGTCTGCTCAATCGAGAACGTCGACCCGATGGGCGTGCACACCGGCGACTCGGTGACGGTCGCACCGGCGATGACGCTGACTGACCGCGAATATCAGCGATTGCGTGACCTCGGCATCGCGATCCTGCGCGAAGTCGGCGTCGATACCGGCGGTTGCAACATTCAGTTCGCGGTCAACCCTCAGGACGGCCGCCTGATCGTCATCGAGATGAACCCGCGGGTATCGCGGTCCAGCGCATTGGCCTCAAAGGCCACTGGATTTCCGATCGCGAAGATCGCGGCCAAGCTCGCGATCGGCTACACGCTTGACGAGATCCTCAACGACATCACCAAGGAGACCCCAGCCTGTTTCGAGCCGACCCTGGACTACGTCGTGGTGAAGGCGCCGCGGTTCGCGTTCGAGAAGTTTCCAGGCGCCGACCCGACGCTGACCACCACGATGAAGTCGGTGGGCGAGGCAATGTCGTTGGGCCGCAACTTTATCGAGGCGCTCGGCAAGGTGATGCGGTCGCTCGAGACGACGAGGGCAGGCTTCTGGACGGGACCCGATCCGGACGGCGGTGTCGAGGGCGCACTCGAGCGGCTGGCTACTCCGAGCGAGGGCCGACTGTACGACATCGAGCTTGCGCTGCGACTCGGTGCCTCGGTGGAAATGGTCGCGGAAGCTTCCGGCGTCGACCCGTGGTTCGTCGAGCAGATCGCCGGGGTCGTCACGCTGCGGGCCGAGCTGATCGACGCGCCGGTGCTCGACGCTGACCTGCTGCGCCGCGCCAAGCACAGCGGCCTGTCGGACCGCCAGATCGCCGCACTCCGATCGGAATTGGCCGGCGAGGTGGGCGTGCGAGCGTTGAGGCGGCGGCTCGGCATCCACCCGGTGTTCAAGACCGTCGACACCTGCGCCGCGGAGTTCGAGGCCAAGACCCCGTACCACTACAGCAGCTACGAGCTCGACCCAGCTGCCGAAACGGAGGTCGCACCACAGACCGACAAGCCGAAGGTGCTGATTCTGGGCTCCGGCCCGAACCGAATCGGGCAGGGCATCGAATTCGACTACAGCTGTGTGCACGCGGCAACGACGTTGAGCCAAGCGGGCTTCGAGACGGTGATGGTGAACTGCAACCCAGAGACCGTCTCGACCGACTACGATACCGCCGATCGGCTGTACTTCGAGCCGTTGACATTCGAGGATGTGCTCGAGGTGTATTTCGCCGAATCCCTCTCGGGTGCCGGTGGTCTCGGTGTCGCCGGGGTGATCGTGCAATTGGGCGGGCAGACCCCACTGGGCCTCGCGCAGCGGCTGGCCGACGCAGGCGTGCCGATCGTCGGGACCAGCCCGAGAGCGATCAACTCAGCCGAAGACCGCGGCGCGTTCGGCGAAGTTCTCAGCGATGCCGGACTGCCCGCGCCGCGCTTCGGAACCGCGACGAGCTTCGAGCATGCCCGCAAGATCGCCTCCGAGATCGGCTACCCAGTGCTGGTGCGGCCGTCGTACGTGCTGGGTGGCCGGGGGATGGAAATCGTCTACGACGAAGAAACGCTGCACCGCTACATCACCCGCGCAACGGAGCTGTCGCCCGAACATCCGGTGCTGGTGGACAGATTCCTGGAAGACGCCATCGAGATCGACGTCGACGCGCTGTGCGACGGCACCGAGGTCTACCTCGGCGGGATCATGGAACACATCGAGGAGGCCGGCATCCACTCCGGCGACTCGGCGTGCGCGCTGCCGCCGGTGACATTGGGCCGCAGCGATATCGACAAGGTTCGCAAATCGACCGAGGCGATCGCGCACGGCATCGGCGTCGTCGGACTGCTCAATGTGCAGTACGCGCTCAAGGATGACGTGCTCTACGTGCTGGAGGCTAACCCGCGAGCCAGCCGCACGGTGCCGTTCGTATCCAAGGCCACGGCGGTGCCCCTTGCGAAGGCATGCGCACGAATCATGCTGGGGACCAGCATTTCTCAGTTGCGCAAGGAAGGGATGCTGGCGCACACAGGCGACGGTGCCACGGTGGCCTCATACGCCCCGATCGCCGTGAAGGAAGCCGTGCTGCCGTTTCACCGGTTCCGCCGCGCCGACGGCTCCGGCGTCGACTCGCTGCTCGGGCCGGAGATGAAGTCCACCGGCGAGGTGATGGGCATCGACCACGATTTCGGTAGCGCGTTCGCCAAGAGTCAGACCGCGGCGTACGGTTCGCTGCCCAGCAACGGCACGGTATTCGTGTCGGTGGCCAACCGCGACAAGCGCTCGCTGGTGTTCCCCGTCAAGCGACTCGCCGATCTCGGCTTCCGGGTGCTGGCCACTGAGGGCACTGCGGAAATGTTGCGCCGCAATGGGATTCCTTGTGACGAGGTGCGCAAGCACTTCGAAGAGCCTAGCCCCGAGAGGCCCGCGCTGTCCGCGGTGGACGCGATCAAAGCCGGTCAGGTCGACATGGTCATCAACACCCCATACGGCAACTCCGGGCCGCGCATCGACGGCTACGAGATCCGTTCGGCGGCAGTGGCGATGAACATCCCGTGCGTGACGACGGTGCAGGGCGCCTCGGCGGCCGTGCAGGGTATCGAGGCCAGCATCCGCGGTGACATCGGGGTGATGTCGCTGCAGGAACTGCACACGACGCTGGGCGGCGGGCACTGAGCGTGGCGGGGTTCAGCGCCAGGCTGGCCGACGCGATGCGACAGCGCGGGCAGTTGTGCCTGGGCATCGATCCCCATCCCGAGCTGCTCGACGCGTGGGGGCTCCCGAGAGACCCCTACGGGCTGGCGAGATTCAGCGACACGTGCGTCGACGCGTTCCGGGGCTTCGCGATCGTCAAACCGCAGGTGGCGTTCTTCGAGGCACACGGGTCGGCGGGCTACGCCGTGCTGGAGCGCACCATCGCCGCACTGCACGACGAGGGCGTGCTGGTGCTCGCCGACGCCAAGCGCGGGGACATCGGCTCGACGATGGCCGCCTACGCTGCGGCCTGGTTGGGTGACTCGGCGCTGGCCGTCGACGCCATCACCGCGTCGCCGTACCTCGGTTTCGGGTCGCTGTGCCCGCTGCTGGAAACCGCTGCCACACACGAGCGCGGCGTGTTCGTGCTGGCTGCGACGTCGAACCCGGAGGGCGCCGAGATACAGCGGGCCGTGATGCACGGCCGCACGATCGCGCAGTCGATCGTCGACGCCGTCGCGGCGGTCAACAGGGCCGCGCTGCCCGAGTCCGGCTCGGTCGGTGTGGTCGTCGGCGCGACGGCGGAGTACGTGCCGGATCTCCGCGCGCTGGCCGGCCCGGTGCTGCTGCCCGGGATCGGGGTGCAGGGCGGCCGCGTCGACGGGCTGGCGGGCCTCGGTGGTGCGCCGTCGGGTCAGCTGCTGCCCGCGGTGTCCCGCGAGGTACTCCGAGCCGGGCCGGACGTCGCGGCGTTGCGCGCCGCCGCGGAGCGGATCCGCGACGCCGTCGCCTATCTGGGACACCAATGACCGCATCCGACATCGCCGCCTGGAACGAGTTCGCCAGCACCGTGGCCGACGTCGCGGCCGCGCTCGCCGGCTTGCTGTTCGTCGGACTGTCGATGAACTTGCGGGAGGTCCTGGCTTACCCCGCCTTGCTCCCGCGCGCCGCCGCAACGCTCGGTCTGCTGATCGCAACCCTGCTCACCGGCATCTTCCTGGTGACGCCGGGCCAGGACCGCCGGGTCTTCGCCGTGGAAGTCGGTGCCGTCGGACTGGTCATGGCCATCGGGGCCGCATCGGCGGCGCTGCGCCAACGAAGCGGTCAGCGGTCGTCGCGCTCGCTGTATTCGCTGGTGTCGTTGGGCATCCCGGCGGTCTTACTGATCGTCGGTGGAGTGTCGGTGTGGATCGTAAAGAGGCGGCGGCCTGTACTGGATCACCGCCGCGGTGGTGGCAGGTTTCGTGTCCACGGCGGTGAATGCGTGGGTGCTTTTGGTGGAGATCAAGCGCTGACCACAGGACGGGCGCAGCGACACGCCCAGCGTGGGGACAAGCTGGCAATTTCCTGCAGTTGTGCCAGCGGCGCGATCGGCGCCGCCGACGGGCGGCGGACGTCACCGTCGGAGATTTTGCTGAGAACGCTGTACAAACAATGTGAGCTGTTGATTTCGGAGGTGTAGTGTTTGCCAGAGTGCGACGTCGTCCATGTGCACAGGGCCGTCCTGAAGGCCCCACGGCGAGCTGTTACGGCGCAGCACGCTGGCATTTTGTGCCCAAAACCGGGGGGTGGGGTTCGCAATCGTCGCGTGGCGTGGGTACGGTCGTCGTCGCTGGCTGGATTACTCCGGCCGAGAGAAAAGATCGATGGTGATGAGACGGAGGAATCGTGGCCCTTCCCCAGTTGACTGACGAGCAACGTGCGGCGGCGTTGGAGAAGGCTGCTGCCGCCCGTCGGGCCCGGGCCGAGCTCAAGGATCGGCTCAAGCGAGGCGGCACCAACCTCACGCAGGTGCTCAAGGATGCCGAGACCGACGAGGTTCTCGGCAAGATGAAGGTTTCCGCGCTGCTCGAGGCCCTGCCGAAGGTCGGCAAGGTCAAGGCGCAGGAAATCATGACCGAGCTGGAAATCGCCCCCACCCGCCGACTGCGCGGCCTGGGCGACCGCCAGCGGAAGGCTCTGCTGGAAAAGTTCAGCTCCTGACGCCCGGCCGGGGGCCGGTTCCGCAGCGATGAGCCTGCCGGGCGAAGATCCAACCGCCCGCATCCTCGTGCTGTCCGGCCCGTCGGCCGTCGGTAAGTCGACAGTCGTTCGCTGCCTCCGCGACCGCGTACCCGATCTGTACTTCAGCGTGTCGGCAACGACGCGGGCACCGCGGCCCGGAGAGGCGGACGGCGTCGACTACCAGTTCGTCAGCCCCGAGGCGTTTCAGCGTCTGATTGACGAGAACGCGTTGCTCGAGTGGGCCGACATCCACGGCGGCCTGCACCGCTCGGGAACGCCGGCTCAGCCGGTGCGGGACGCCGCCCGTGCCGGTCGTGCGGTGCTGATCGAGGTGGACCTCGCTGGTGCCCGGGCCATCAAGCGGGCAATGCCCGAGGCCTTCACGGTGTTCCTCGCGCCGCCGAGCTGGGCGGCGCTGGAGGCCCGACTGACCGGGCGCGGCACCGAAAACCCGGATGTGATGGCTCGCCGATTGGCCACCGCTCGCGAGGAGCTGGCGGCTCAGGGTGACTTCGACGCGGTCGTCGTCAACGGCGAATTGGAGTCGGCGTGCGCGGAATTGGTAGCCTTACTTGGGGAAACCGCGTCGGATACGGCGTGATCGACCCGCCCAACTCAGATCTTCACTCTCAGGAGAAAGCCTTTCGTGAGCATTTCCCACGACTCGACGCTGGCCGCGGTGCCTGATCGGGCATCGGACGTCGGCGCCTACGACACGCCGCCGGGCATCACCAATCCACCGATTGACGAGTTGCTCGACCGGGTGTCGAGCAAGTACGCGCTGGTGATCTTCGCCGCCAAGCGCGCACGCCAGATCAACGACTACTACAACCAGCTCGGCGAGGGGATCCTCGAGTACGTGGGGCCGTTGGTCGAGCCCGGCCTTCAGGAAAAGCCGCTGTCGATCGCGCTGCGCGAGATCCACTCGGACCTGCTCGAGCACACCGAAGGCGAGTAGTCCGGACGGCAGCGATGAGCCACTCGGGCGAAGAGCAATAAGGCAGCGATGAGCCACTCGGGCGAAGAGCAATAAGGCAGCGATGAGCCACTCGGGCGAAGAGCAAACCATCAAGCATCTAGTGGACCGCAAGCGGATAATCGTCGGCGTTTCCGGTGGGATCGCCGCCTATAAGGCCTGCTCGGTGGTCCGGCAACTCGTCGAGGCCGGACACCACGTCCGGGTGATCCCCACCGAATCCGCGTTGCGGTTCGTCGGCGCAGCCACGTTCGAGGCGCTGTCCGGTGAACCGGTGCACACCGACGTCTGGCAGGACGTGCCCGAAGTCCCTCACGTGCAGATCGGCAAGCAGGCCGACCTGGTGGTCGTCGCACCGGCCACCGCCGACGTGCTTGCGCGTGCCGCCCACGGTCGTGCCGATGATCTGCTGACCGCGGCGCTGCTGACGGCCCGATGTCCGGTCTTGTTTGCGCCCGCGATGCACACCGAGATGTGGCTGCATCCCGCGACCGTCGACAACGTCGCGACCCTGCGCCGGCGTGGCGCCATCGTCCTCGAACCCGCATCGGGACGGCTCACCGGATCCGACACCGGCGCCGGCCGGCTGCCGGAACCGGAGGAGATCACGACGTTCGCCGAGCTGTTGGTGGCCCGCGGTGACGCCCTGCCCTACGACCTCGCCGGCTGCAAGGTGCTGGTGACGGCCGGCGGCACGCGCGAGCCGATCGACCCGGTGCGTTTCATCGGCAACCGCAGCTCCGGCAAGCAGGGCTACGCGCTGGCGCGCGTCGCGGCGCAGCGCGGCGCGGACGTTACACTGATCACCGCCCACACCGCCGGATTGGCCGATCCCGCCGGTGTGCACGTGGTGCACGTCAGCTCGGCGCAGCAGTTGGCCGACGCGGTCTCCAAACACGTCCCCGACGCGCACGTGCTGGTGATGGCCGCGGCGGTGGCCGACTTCCGGCCGGCGCAGGCATCGTCGAGCAAGATTAAGAAGGGCCCGAAGCTGGACGCGCCGACTATCGAGCTCGTCCGCAACGACGACGTGCTGGCGGGGGCGGTGCGGGCACGCGCCAACGGACTGTTGCCGAACATTTGCGCGATTGTCGGCTTCGCGGCCGAAACTGGCGACGCGAACGGCACCGTCCTCGACCACGCCCGCGCCAAACTGCAGCGCAAGGGTTGTGATTTGCTAGTAGTCAATGCCGTCGGCGATAATCGGGCGTTCGAGGTGGACAGCAACGACGGCTGGCTGCTGGCTGGCGACGGAACCGAATCTGCGCTGGAGCACGGCAGTAAGACGTTGATGGCAAGTCGTATCGTGGACGCGATCGTGACGTTTCTGCACGGCCGCGCGGGATAGGCGGCCGCGGACAGGCTGCGCGAAAGCTTTGCCAAGCCGGGCGGGGCATATATATTTGCTTAACTAAATTTTGGTATCGGAAGGATGCAACGTGAGTCAATCAGGTCGGCTGTTCACTAGTGAGTCGGTGACCGAAGGTCATCCCGACAAAATCTGCGACGCGATCAGCGACTCCGTGCTCGACGCGCTGCTGGCCCAGGATCCGCGCTCGCGGGTGGCGGTGGAGACGCTGGTCACCACCGGTCAGGTGCATGTCGCCGGCGAGGTGACCACCTCGGCGAATGTCGACATCCCGACGATCGTGCGCGAGCGCATCCTCGAGATCGGCTACGACTCCTCGGCCAAGGGCTTCGACGGCTACTCGTGCGGTGTCAACATCGCGATCGGCAAACAGTCGCCCGACATCGCCCAGGGTGTCGACACCGCTCATGAGACGCGCGTCGAAGGCACCGGCGATCCGCTGGACAAGCAGGGCGCCGGCGATCAGGGCCTGATGTTCGGCTATGCGATCTCCCATACTCCGGAGCTGATGCCGCTGCCGATTGCGCTGGCCCACCGGCTGGCGCGCCGGCTCAGCGAGGTCCGCAAGGGCGGTGTGCTGCCGTACCTGCGCCCGGACGGCAAGACCCAGGTGACCATCGAGTACGAGGGCACCAGGGCGGTGCGGCTGGACACCGTGGTCATCTCCACCCAGCACGCAGCCGACGTCGACCTCGACAAGGGCCTCGCTCCCGACATCCGGGAAAAGGTGCTCAACACCGTGCTCGACGACCTCGCGCACGAGACGCTCGACACGTCGTCGGTGCGGCTGCTGGTGAATCCGACGGGCAAGTTCGTGCTGGGCGGCCCGATGGGTGATGCCGGCTTGACCGGTCGCAAGATCATCGTCGACACCTACGGCGGATGGGCCCGCCACGGCGGCGGCGCGTTCTCCGGCAAGGATCCGTCCAAGGTGGACCGTTCCGCGGCGTACGCGATGCGCTGGGTGGCAAAGAACGTGGTCGCTGCGGGCCTGGCCGACCGTGTCGAGGTCCAGGTCGCCTACGCGATCGGCAAGGCCGCTCCGGTCGGGCTGTTCGTCGAGACGTTCGACACGGAGTCGGTCGACCCCGCCAAGATCGAGAAGGCGATCCTCGAGGTTTTCGACCTGCGGCCCGGTGCGATCATCCGCGACCTGGACCTGCTGCGGCCGATCTACGCGCAGACCGCGGCGTACGGGCATTTCGGGCGCACCGACCTCGACCTGCCATGGGAGCGGTTGAATAAGGTCGACGACCTAAAGGGCGCGCTCTGAGCCGACCAGGCCCTGTGCACCGATGATGTGGTCGGCCAGGTATCGGCCGCTCCGGAACGGGACCAAGCCCGTCTGCCTCCGCGTATCGGATCCCCGGTCAGAACCCGTCGCAACTTCGGTCTAGGCCCAGGCTGCGATAACTTCCGCGTGGCGTGATTACATCGTCGAAAGTGACGTTCTGCAGGCCTTTCTCGAAGTTCATCTGCAAAACGTAGTTTCCGATGCTTGATCTTGCCCGTCACTCCGGTACGCGGCACGCACGGTCTGGAATGGTGTGCGGCGTGATCGATCGAGCGTCGGCCGCGCGTCGGGGGCTGCTGGTCATCTTCGCGGCAGACGGTGCGCTGTTTGCCTCGTGGGCCAGTCGACTGCCCCAGGTGCAGGACAACATTCACGCCGACGCCGCTGACCTGGGCTTTGCGCTCGCTGGGACCGCGGTCGGCGCGCTGAGCGCGATGCCCATCACTGGTGTCGTCTGTCATCACCGGGCGCCTTACAAAGTGGCCTGTGTGACGCTGCTGGCGCTGTGCCTGTCGATGGTGTTGCCGGCCACGGCCGATTCACCGCTATCCCTTGGTCTGGCGCTGCTGGTATTCGGCGCCTGCTACGGCGCGACCGACGTCGCCATGAATTCGGCCGCCGTCCAGCTGTCGGCGGTGATTGATCGACCCATCGTGCCCCAGTTTCATTCGGCGTACAGCCTGGGGGCGCTGGGTGGCGCGGGAGTCGGCGCCGCGGCGGCGGGGATCGGCCTCGCGGTGTGGACCCATTTGCTGCTGATAGGCGCCGCCGCCGTCATCGCGCTGATGAGCACAAGTGCGCAGCTCTTCCTTTCGCCGGTGGCGCCGATCCCAGCGCCCGAGCCGATCCGGGCCGCCACACTTTCCGACCAGAACCGCCGGCCCCGTGGCCGTACCTGGCCGGCGTTGCTGGTCGCGGCCACGCTCACCACCGGTACCGCCTTGGCCGAGGGCGTCACCGCGAGTTGGTCGGGCATCTACCTCGTCGACGAAGCGGGTGCTGCCCTGTGGGTAGCGCCGTTGGGCTTCGCGATCATGTCGATGGTCATGGCGATACTTCGAGGGTTCGGGACGCGCCTCCTGGAACGTTTCGGAACTCGGCTGGTGGCCTGCGCAGGGGCGCTGGTCGCCGCCGCGGGGCTATTCCTCGCGCTGATCGCGATCGTGCCCGTGGTACTGCTCGGCTACGGCGTGGCCGGCGCCGGAGTCGGCTGCCTGTTCCCGATCGGGATCGCCCAGGCCGGGGCTGCGAAGGGCAGCATTGGCGTGTCGTTAGCATCTTCCCTGGGGTATGCCGGATTTCTCGTCGGGCCACCGGTCATCGGCGTCACCGCTCAACAGGTCGGGTTGCCCACCGCACTCGCCCTGGTCGCGGCGACCCTGGTCGGCGTGTTCGCGGCCGCGTCGCGATTGCCGAACGACCGTCGCCGCAAGCTTCCCAATATTGCTGACTAGCAACGAAATCCAGCTCCGCGGCTGCTTGCCGCCGCGGGGCGACTGGGCGCGCTTCATCGATCTTCCGGTCGACGCCGAGCGGCTTGGCCGCCAAGACCGCGAGCAGGCCGACGGGGCCGTCACCGACGACCGCGTCAGTTATGCCGGGTCCGGCCTTGCGTGGCAACACTCGAACGCTAAGCCGTGAACGCGTAGTCGGACAGGGGGAATCGACGGCTACGCCACATCGTCTCCAGCGTGGTGGCACGGCGCAGCGGCACGTCGCCGTGGCTGTCGAAGTAGTAGCTGTTGGCCAGCTTGCAGCTGTTCTGCCAGACAGCCTGCGTGTGGCGCTTGCGCATCATCTCGGCGAAGTAGCGGGCGTTGGCCTCTTCGGTGACCTCGATCCGCGTCGCAGCCTGCCGCCGGGCTCGCTTCAGGCAACGCAGGATGTGATCGGTCTGCGTCTCAATGAACTTGAAAAATGAGTTTCCGACGTACCCGTAGGGACCAGCTACGGTGAAGAAGTTCGGGAAGCCCGGGATGCTGACGCCCTCGTAGGCCTGCAGTCGGTTCTCTTCCCAATATCGGGTCAAGCTCCGGCCGCCCTTGCCGGTGACGCCGTACGTGAGTGTGTCGACGTCCATGACCTTGAACCCGGTGGCCAGGATGAGCACGTCGACATCGTGATGGTGGCCCTCGACCGTGGCTACGCCAGTCGGGGTGATCTTGTCGATCGGGTCGGTGACCAGTTCGACGTTGTCGCGGTTGAACGTCGTCAGGTAGGTGTTGTGGAAGCCTGGCCGCTTGCAGCCGACGGCGTATTTGGGCGTGAGCTTCTCCCGTACCGCCGGGTCTTTGACTGCCTTCTGCAGATATGAACGTGCCATCGCCTCGGACCGCTTGGTGATCGGAAAGACCGTGAAGAACTGCAACGCGGCGGTGAACGTCAGCTCCACGTAGGCCTGGCTGAGCAGCCGCTGCACGGCCATGCCGCCGGGCACGCGCATCGCCCACCGGGCCGCTTTCGGCAGTGGCACGTCGAACTTCGGGAAGCACCAGATCGCTGTGCGCTGGAAGACGGTCAGGCGCTTTACCTTCGGCGCGATTTCGGGAATGACCTGCACGGCCGACGCGCCGGTGCCGATGATCGCGACGCGCTTGCCCGTCAGGTCTCGGCTGTGATCCCAGCGCGCGGTGTGCATCGTGACGCCGTCGAAGCTGTCAACACCGGCAATGTCGGGGAGCTTCGGTGTTGTCAGCACGCCGCTGGCGTTGATCAGGAACCGAGCCGTGAGCTGTTCACCCGAATCGAGGTTCAGGCGCCACAGCCCCTGCTCCTCATCGAATACGGCATCGACCACCTTCGTGTTGAACCGGATCTTCGGGCGCACGCCGTACTTGTCGGCGCAGTGCTCGGCGTATGAACGCAGTTCACGTCCGGGTGCGTAGGTCCGGCTCCAGTCCGGCCGCTGTTCGAACGAGAACTGGTAGGAGAACGACGGAATGTCAACGGCGACGCCGGGATACCTGTTCCAGTACCACGTGCCACCGGGTCCATCGCCGGCCTCGATGATGAGGTAGCTGTGCAACCCGGCGTTGTCGAGTTTGACCGCGGCACCGATGCCGGAGAATCCCCCACCGACGATCACGACGTGGTAGTCGGGTGCCGTTGTGATGCTCATAAGTCAACTTAAGCATGCGCGGCTATTTCGCTGCAGCCGCAGGCCCCGGGTCCAGCCGGCGCCCGGAGTCATTTCTGCGAAGGACAGGACGGGCAGTGACATACGCATGGCAAGCGCAGCAACCTCACGCAATGGGCTAAGGATGACCGGCGACGCTCCCGGACAGCGACTCTTCATGCGGGCAGGCGGTCGACTACCGTCGATGTTGTCAACGACCCGCGTCACCACACATACACACACCGGTCCTAAGGCCCCATTTTCAGAGCTTTGCCTGGGTTTTAACGGCAACCCGTCGAGTAGCTTCGGCAGGATGGCATCCAACGAGGCCGAGTCCGCGCACATTCCGTCAGCATCTGGCACGGCGCCGTCTCCCGCACCGCGTTTGCTTATCGGGGCGTGGGTGGCCGCCGGGTGGGCGGCCGTCGCGTACGGGGTGTTCTTGACGCTGACCGCACTGCGGTCGGAGCCCGGCGAGCCGCTGACGGGCGTATTCCTCGGTCAGCCGCCGTTCAAGGCACTGATGGCGGTGTTGCTGGCGCTGGCCGCGGTGGCGCATCCAATCGTGCGGGAGCGGCGCTGGCTCATGTTGGCGCTGGTGTTTTCGGCGGTTGGCGACTTCCTGCTGGCGACGCCGTGGTGGGAACCGTCCTTCGTCGGCGGGCTGGGCGCCTTCCTGATTGCGCAGCTGTGCTACGTCGGCGCATTGGTTCCGCTGGCCGTCATGACACGGTGGCGGCTGGTGGCCGTGGCCGTGACATGCCTGCTGTGCGTGGCGCTGTTGGCCTGGTTCTGGCCGCGATTGGGCGCCGACGGACTCACCGTGCCGGTCGCGGTGTATATCGCCGTGTTATGCGCGATGGTCTGCGCGGCGCTGCTGGCGCGTCTGCCGACGCCGTCGACAGCGCTGGGCGCGGTGTGTTTCCTGCTCTCGGACGCGATGATCGGCATCGACCGGTTCATTCTGCAGTCAGATGTGCTCGCGGTGCCGATCTGGTGGGTGTACGCGATGTCCCAATTGCTCATCACCGCGGGCCTTTTCTTCGGACGTTCTGTCAGTGGCCTCACCTACCGTGATGGTGAAACCGAAAGTGCCGAGGAGGACTCGTGACCAATTCCGATTTGACGCTCGTCGCCGCGCTGCTCGATCGCTCCGGCTCGATGCAATCCATCGCCGACGACACCCGCGGCGGGTTCGACGCGTTCATCGCAAAGGAGCGCGCCAATGCCGGCAAATCCATCGTCACGCTGGCGCAATTCGACGACGTGTACGAGATGGTGTACTGGAACAAGCCGATCGAGGACGTGCCGCCGCTAGCCCTCGAGCCACGGGGAATGACCGCGCTGCTCGACGCGCTCGGCAGATTCATCACGGAGATCGGCAGTGGCCTGGCCGCACTCGCCGAGCACCAGCGCCCGGGCGACGTCACGGTGTTGGTGATGACCGACGGCCATGAGAACGCCAGTAGAGAGTGGACAAAAGATAATGTGCGCCAACTGATTTCACAGCAAGAACGCACCTACGACTGGGATTTCGTATTCCTCGGCGCCAATATGGACGCGGTCGACGTCGGGACTGATCTGGGCTTCGCTCCCGGAAAGTCGATGACCTATGCGGCATCTTCCGCGGGAGTGACCGGTGCGTTCGCGTCGATGTCGGAGTATCAGGGTCGCAAGCGGTCTCGCGGCAGGCGGCCCAAGCGAGACATCGGCTTCGACAACACAGATCGGCGGCGTGCCCAGGGTACGTCATAACCACCAGCCGCCGGGCCGCGGATCACGAACCGATCGCCCGGGTGTTGCCGATGCTGTCGGTGCCGCACCTGGACCGCGAGTTCGACTACCTCGTTTCTGCCGAGCAGTCCGACGACGCGCAACCAGGTGTCCGGGCCCGAGTGCGCTTCCACGGCCGACTCGTCGACGCGTTCCTGCTCGAACGACGTTCCGACACCGACCATGTCGGCGAGCTGGGCTGGCTGGACCGCGTCGTGTCGCCGGAGCCGGTGCTGACACCAGACGTGCGCCGCCTGGTCGACGCCGTCGCGGCCCGGTACGCCGGCACCCGCGCCGATGTCCTGAGGCTCGCGGTGCCGCCGCGGCATGCCCGCGTCGAGCGCGAGGCGCGGGCGGCGCCGACTCCCGGCGCCGTCGTGCCGGTCGACCGCGACGGATGGAGCGCATACCAGCGCGGCGAGCAATTCCTGGCCGCGCTCGCCGACGGCCGCGCCGCCCGTGCGGTGTGGCAGGCGCTGCCCGGCGAGCAGTGGGCCGCTCGGGTGGCCGAAGCCGCGTCCGTCGTCGTCGGCGCCGGCCGCGGCGTGCTGGCCGTGCTGCCCGACCAGCGCGACGTCGACACGCTGCTGGCACACAGCGTGCGGCTCATCGACGCCGCATGGGTGGTCGCGTTGTCCGCGGGACTGGGACCGGCCGAGCGGTATCGCCGCTGGCTGGCAGCACTGCGCGGCACCGCCCGACTGGTGATCGGCACGCGCAGTGCAGTATTCGCGCCGCTCACCAATGTCGGCCTGGTGATCGTCTGGGACGACGGCGACGACACGCTCGCCGAACCGCGCACGCCGTACCCGCATGCTCGTGAGGTCGCGATGCTGCGGGCCCACCAGCTGCGCTGCGCGGCGGTCATCGGCGGCTACGCGCGCACCGCTGAGGCCCACGCGCTGGTGCGAACCGGGTGGGCGCACGACCTGGTGCCCGCGCGGCCCGCCGTGCGGGCGCGGGCGCCGAGGGTCGTCGCGCTCGACGACAGCGGCTACGCCGATGCGCGGGACCCCGCTGCGCGTACCGCCCGGCTGCCGTCCATCGCGCTCAGGGCCGCCCGGACGGCACTGGACACCGGTTCGCCGGTGCTGGTGCAGGTGCCGCGGCGCGGCTACGTGCCCGCGCTCGCCTGCTCGCGCTGCCGCACCATCGCCCGATGCCGGCATTGCACCGGCCCGTTGTCGTTGCCTGACACCGCTTCCGGCGCGGTGTGCCGGTGGTGCGGCAAGGTCGACGCGACGCGAAAGTGCCTGCGCTGCGGCGCCGAGGCGGTGCGCGCGGTGGTCGTCGGCGCCCGTCGCACTGCCGAGGAACTGGGCCGCGCATTTCCGGGCACCGCGGTCCTCACGTCGGGCGGTGACAACGTGGTCCGCGAGGTCGACGGCCGCGCCGCGCTGGTCGTCGCGACGCCCGGCGCCGAACCGGTGGCCTGCGGCGGATACGGCGCGGCGCTGCTGCTGGACAGTTGGGCACTGCTCGGCCGGCAGGATCTCCGGGCCGCCGAGGACACGCTGCGGCGGTGGCTGGCCGCGGCGGCGCTGGTCCGCGGGCGCGGCGACGGCGGCATCGTGGCAGTCGTCGCCGATTCGGTGATTCCGACCGTGCAAGCGCTTATCCGGTGGGACCCGGTCGGGCACGCCGACGCGGAGCTGCAAGCCAGATCCGAGGTGGGCCTGCCGCCCGCCGCGCACATCGCCGCGCTGGACGGGCCGTCGCAGGCAGTCGGCGCACTGCTCGAGCTCGCGCAGCTGCCCGGGGGAGCCGAGCTGCTCGGACCGGTCGAGTTGCCGGTGGCCGCACGCCGGCCTGCGGGTGCGGGCAACGGCGATGCGGTGACGCGGATGCTTGTCCGCGTGAGCCGTGATCATCAGTTGGCGTTGGCCGCAGCGCTTCGTCGCGCGGTCGCGGTGATGTCCGCCCGTCATGACCATGAGCCGGTTCGCGTTCAAATCGACCCACTACACATAGGGTGATCAGCAAATCCTTTCTGACCTCGAAACACGCTGGGGGACTGTGGGTTTCGGCGCGCTGTGGTACGCTCAGTTCACGCAGGTTGCAACAGGTTACGCAGTCTGCATGGGTAACGGATGGGTAGGCCACAGCAAACACGCTGGTCACAGTGTTTATGCGGAAAGAGCCAGCGGTCTGTGCTAGCGATTGATTGAAAGGGATCAACCCGAGTTCCGCAGTTAGTGGGCATACGTGGGCCTTGTGATTAGCGTTTGTGCTGGTGGGGACGTTGCGGGTGGTCGGGAATCGCGCAAAGCGTGGGCACACGATTTGTCGTGTCATGCTTGATTGTGCAGCTAATTGCTGCTCTGCTGGTGGGCATGTACTTGCGGACGACGCAGCGAAGGAACCGGGACGGCTCGGTGGTGCGCTGCGTCCAGCTTGCGCACAACCGGCGCGTCGGCGCGGTGACGCAGGCACAGGTGCTGGCGAATCTGGGCCGGGAGGATCAGCTGGATCGGGATGGGTTGCGGCGGCTGGTCGCCTCGATCAACCGCTACCTGGGCGTACCCGACACGGCCGCAACCGATTCCACGCAGTTTGTCGGCGATGGGCTGATGGTGGCCGAGTCCCGTCCGGTCGGGGCGGTGCGCCTGCTGGACGGGTTGTGGCGGGCGCTGGACGTAGACGCGGCGCTGCGGAAGGTCCTCGGGCCGCGCCGGTTCAGCACCGACATCGAGCGGGTGCTGTTCGCGTTGGTGGCGAACCGGGCGATCGAGCCGATGTCGAAGCTGTCCGCCGCCGAGTGGGCGGTGCGTGACGTCGCGATAGACGGGCTGGCGGGGATGGACGAGGACCAGGCGTATCGGGCGATGGACCTGCTGGTGGAAGCGGACGCGCAAGCCGAGGTGCAGGAGGCGGTGTTCTTCGCCGTGGCGGATCTGCTCAATCTCGAGGTCGACCTGCTGTTCTTCGACACCACCTCCACCTATTTCGAACGCGACACCGAGGAGTCGGGCGATGACGCGTTCCGGGTGTACGGGCACTCCAAGGACCATCGCAACGACCTGCCGCAGATCGTGATCGGTCTGGCCGTGACCAAGGAGGGCATTCCGGTGCGGGTATGGTGCTGGCCCGGCAACAGCAACGATGCCGCGATCCTGCCCGAGGTGCGAGACGACATCCGGGGCTGGCGTCTGGGCCGGATCATCACGGTGGTGGACCGCGGCTTCTGCTCCGCCGAGAACCTGGCCTACCTGCGCCGCGGCGGCGGACACTTCATCGCCGGGATGCGCATGCGCGACGGAAACCCGTTGGTGGACAAAGTATTGTCCCGCCAGGGTCGCTACCGGCAGGTGAGAGACAACCTGCGGGTCAAGGAAGTTGGCGTCGACGACACCGATCTGCGGTACGTCATCTGCCACAACCCCGAACAGGCCGACCGCGACCGCACCCAACGCGCGGAGGTCATCGCCCGCCTGCAGATCGAGCTGGACCGGATCACGAAGGCGCGCGACAGGACCGCGAACAGCAAGAGCCACACCGCGAAACGCAAGGCGCAGGCCGCGCACACGAAGGCCGAGTGTGCGTTGCGCGATCACCCCGCGCTGGGTCGCTGGCTGCGTCAGCAGGCCAACGGCCGCCTCGTGATTGACCGCGCCAAGATCACCACCGAGGCCCGGCTGGACGGCAAGTACCTGATCGCCACCTCCGACCCGCATATCAGCGCCGAAGACGTCGCGCTGGGTTACAAGAACCTCCTCGAAGCAGAACGCGGGTTCCGCGACCTGAAGTCGAACCTGCTGCTACGCCCCGTCTTCCACCGCCTCGAGCACCGCATCCGCGCCCACGTGCTGTTGTGCTGGCTCGCGCTGCTGCTGGTCCGCGTCGCCGAGCGCCGCACCGGTCAGACCTGGCGGCGCATCGCCACCGAACTCGGCCGGGTACACGCCGTCGCCCTCACCGGCAGTGCCGGCACCGCCGTGCACACCACGCCGCTCACCACCGCACAAGCAGGCATCTATCACCAATGTGGGATCACCCCGCCAGCCACGATCACCGCCATAGACACGGCCTGACCAGGCTAAACACCGCCACAACCCGCCGGCAACGCGTAGGCACACGCGCCCCGACCGCTCCTACCGCTGTTTGCGCAGCTCAAACCCAAAATCCAGCGACATCATGTGCCCATCAACTGCGGAACCCGGGATCAAAGTTGAGCGGGAAACGTGGGCACAGAGCATGGGGGAGTATTAAAAGGCAGCGCACTAAAGCTGTCTCTTACCAGGCTAGTTTTGTCGGTCCAGATATGCGGAGACACTATGCGCCGCATACGTTTTCAAGCAAGATGAACGCAGAGGCGTGGTTGAACAGCGAAAAGAACTACCGCGACCATTGCTCTGCGACTAACGAAAGATGGCAGAACGTAGAGGAACGCGAAAACGAAAAGAAAGCACACAGTCTGAAATTTGGCTCTTACGGTGCCAAGGTTCTAGAGCAACGCAAGCTCAAAGATTCCAGCCGGTTGTTGTATGACGACAAATGGCGAAAATTAATCGAACCCTATTTTGCAAATGTGCCCGTTAAAGACATGTCGGCCAAGCTGATTCGTGCCTGGTTTGCGAGCCTGGGTTCGGACTATGCCACGCGCAACAGCCAAGCCTATACAGTCTTGAGCATGATTTGTGCAACCGCTGTGGAAGATGGTCTATTGCTTGCCAATCCATGCAATATCAAAGGTGCAACGTCAGTCACGCCAAAACCCAAGGGCGAACCGCTGACCGTGAATGATGTTTTCGCCATTGCTAATTGGCTTGGCTCACAAGAGAAATACTGGCAATACAAATATCTTGTGCTGATCGCGGCGTTCTGCGGCGGCACCCGTATCGGAGAAGCAATCGAGCTACGCAGAAAAGACATCGTTGTGCCGCGTTGGATTCTCAAAGTTGAGCGCGGCGTTACCCATAGGGCCGGTTGCGCCATTTCGACAACCAAAGCAGAGGATCAGCGGAGAATCGACATTCCAAAGCTGATTCAAGCTGATATTTCTGAATTTCTGCGTACCTTGCCTATTGATCCAGAAGCGTTGTTGTTCAAACCAATTCAGGACGGAACTTGGGATTGCGAACATCTGAACCCTAATAGCTTCAATGCCAACATTCTCAAGCGTGCGGCAAGGGAATCTATCGGGAGAGAAGACATTTCAGCGCACAGTCTGCGTCACTTCGCAACAACGCTGGGGAACCATGCTGGCGTGCCCCTGAAAGAAAACATGGCCCGCACCGGGCACAAGTCCAAACAGGTTCACATCGACTACATCGACCAGAGAACCGACAACGGCAAGGAAATGGCAGATAGAATCTCTGAGTACGCGCAGGCCGAACTTGCCAGGGCTGTGAACCAAAATCACCAAAGAACTGCGTGATCGGGCCGCGCGAACCTGAGCGCCAATGCACTGGCAGAGTTGGCCGCTCCCGAGAAGGCGTCACCTGACCCCACCTGCGCGGGTATGGCGCTAGACCACTAACCAAACCTTGTATCGCGCCAATCCCAGGGTCTTTTTTGGTGCTTCCTGCGCGCGGGACTGTGCCAAACTCGCAGGATGGCCCCCGATAACTCGGCACTGGTACTGCTGCATGGCGGGTCTTGGTCTGGCGATCAATGGCGGGATATCGCGCCGCTGCTATCCGCCCACCACGACGTATACACACCGTCAGCCCTCGGTCATCCTGGAGGGCCAGTTGTGCAGCGGAGACCGGTCACGATTTGGGATGTCATCGATGAGTCCGAGCGCTACCTCGACGAACGCGGACTAGATCGGCCACATTTAGCGGGCCACTCGATGGGTGGATTCATGGCGCTCGAATTGGCGCGCCGTGGCCGGGCCGCATCTGTCTGCGCATTTTCACCGGGTGGATTGTGGTCGGACGATCTGCGGGCCCAGGCCGTGAAGAGGGTGCGACGGCAGTTAGCGTTGGGCCGCTTGATGCGTCCCATCACCCCGTTTCTAATGAAATCGCCGGGTATGCGCCGACGTGCGTTGACCGATGCGACGTTGCATGGGGATCGACTCAGCTACAAGCGAGCCATCGAACTCACCGAAGTGCCCTTGGATTGCACCATCATCGGCGACATCTGCAACAACGCTGACGAACAGGTCGCACCGATGGACCCCCTGCCGTGCCCAATCACCATCGCCTGGGCCGAAAAAGACAGGATTCTCCCAGTCGAGCTGTGCGAAGCCATCGCCCGCGACCGCATACCCGGCGCGACCTTCACCATCCTGCCCGGCCTCGGGCACACTCCGACGATTGACGATCCCGAGCTGGTCGCGAGCACCATCCTCGTCGTCACGGGTGCAGCGGATAGGTAGCGGATAGGTACCAACCGGGTTCATCGGCTATCTGCGCAGGTCAACCCCAACGCATGTGCAAATAGTCCGACTACACATAGGGTGATGGGGCAGCACGACACACGCGAGGAGGATGCCGATGGGTCGCCGTGTCGCAGCGCTGTTAATTCCATTGGCGCTCATCCTCATCGGGTTGTTCTGGCCGCTGGTGTCCACCGGTGCGCCCCAGGCGGACAGTGCATCTGATCCCGTGTGGTTCTCGCATTACCGGGCCGACTACGTCGTCAAAACCGACGGCCGGGTCGAGGTGACCGAAACCATCAGTGCGCAGTTTCCGGGCGGCAAACACGGGATCTTCGAATTCTGGGACGTCGCCGCGCCACACGATCCGCACATCCGGATGATTCCGACCGTGACGTCGGTGACGCTTGACGACGAGCCCGTGCGATACCAGATGCGGTGGGACCACAGCCGGTTCGTCACCGCGAAAATCGGCGACCCCGCGACGTTCCTGTCGCCGGGCACGCATAAATTCGTGATCAGGTCGGTCGTGCCGAATGCTCTCGCGCCGTCCAGCGTGGGCGAGGACCTCACGTTCGCGTCCTCGACAGGCGAAATCGACCGCACCCCTTCGGTTTTCTACTGGTTCGTCGTGAAGAACTGGAATAACAGGATCGACCGCGCGGACATCTCGGTCACGCTGCCTGCCCGCGTGGCCGGCGTTCAGTGCTCGATCGGCTGGGGGAAAGGTGAGCCGTGCCCCCAACCCGCCGTCGGCGGCGATCGCATCGAGATGACGATGTTTAACCTCGCGCCGCGCACTCCGGTGACCGTCCGCGCAGGTGTCGACATCGCCACCCCGCACCGCGACGAGTTGCCTTGGTCCTGGCGCTTCGACCGGATTCTCGGCCACTCGGTCACCACGGTGCTGGCGCTGTTGCTGGCCAGTGTCACCGCCGGCTTGCTCGGGTATGCGTGGTACCGCACCACGGTGGAGCCTAAGCCGGGGTTCCCGCTTCAGTACGCGCCGCCCGACGGAGTCGGGCCCGTGCAGTGCGAATACATCTGCACGGAAACCGTTCCCCGCAACGGTCTCACGGCCACGCTGTTCTACCTTGCCGAGCGGCGCCTGATCTCGCTGACTCAGCAGGGCGATCAGCACTGGACGGTCCGCGGGCTGGCAGAACCTCGGGCATGGGCCTTGGTCGATCCGGTCAGCAGGGCGGTTGGGCACAGGCTGCGGGTCAAAGACGCCGGAGCGGAGTTCGAGGCGAAGAAGACCGTGAACTCCGGAAAACGGTTGTCGGCCGCGAAAACCGACATGACCGAAGCTGTTGCGGAATGGGCGAGAAGCGAGAAGCTGATCGTCAAGAAGAGCTCCGAGCAGTGGGTCCGGGTGGCCAACTTCGTGTCCATCGTGGTGGCGGTGTGCGGGTTCATCACGTGGGGTTTCACGATCACGCTGTGGGGCCTGCCGTTCGCGGTGTTCTTCGCCGCAACGATGCGGGCATGGGCCGACGGTGTCGGCACCCGGCGCACCGCCGCTGGCCGTGAGTTGTGGTCACGCGTCGGGGGATTTCGCCGGATGCTGACCACCGACTCCGCCGAGGCCCGCTTCGACTTCGGTGCCCGCAAGGATCTCTACACCACCTACATTCCGTTCGCGGTCGCCGCCGGCGCCGCCGCGCTGTGGGCCAAGAAGTACGAGACCACCACCGGAATGGCTGCGCCGCAGCCGGATTGGTACCACAGCACCACGCCCTGGGTTTACGCGACGTCCGGTGGCTCGGGCGGCCCGAACTTTGACAGCTTCGAGTCGACACTCTCGTCATCGATCGGGGCGTACTCCGCGTCGCAGTCGTCGTCGTCAAGCGGCGGCGGCAGCTTCAGCGGTGGTGGCGGTGGCGGTGGTGGTGGCGGAGGAGGAGGCGGTTCCTGGTGACCTGGTTGCTGATCCTGCTGGTGGTGATCGCCGTCGCGGTGCTCGTCGTGTTCGTGTTGGGCTACAACAAGGTTCGCGGCGCCGACGTCCGCGTCGACGAGGCGCTGGGCGGCATCGACGTGGAACTGACCCGCCGGGCGTCGCTGATCCCGAGTCTGGTGCACACCGTGCAGTCGTTCGCCGCCCACGAACGGGCGATAATCGACAACGTCACTGCGGCACAAGCGGCCCTGACCAGCGCCACCCACGGCAAGTCGGTCGCGCAGCGCGGGGCCGCCGAGAAGCAGCTCGACACCGCAGTCGGGCAGGTGCTGGCCTTGGGCCAGATGTATCCGAACCTGAGCTCGTCAGCGAATTTCCTTGATCTGCAACGTAATCTGGCCGATACCGAAGACAAGCTAGCGTTCGCACGGCAGTACTACAACGACGCGGTCGCCACCAACAACCGGCTCATCACGACGATCCCGTGGATGTTCATGTCCGGCGCCGCCGGAGTGCGCGAACGCGAATACTACAAGGTGCCACAATGAGCGCTTGCGCGAAGACAATCGGGTGAAGCAGTGCGGCTCATCTTCGCCGGCACACCGGAACCCGCCTTGCCTGCGCTGCGGCGGCTGATCGCCTCGCCGCGCCATGACGTGATCGCGGTGCTGACACGGCCCGACGCGGTGTCCGGCCGACGGGGGAAGCCAACTCCATCCCCGGTGGCACGCCTCGCCCGCGACGCGGAGATCCCCGTGTTGGGGCCGCCGCGGCTGAACTCCGACGAATTCGTCGAGCAGCTGACCGCATTGGCGCCCGACTGCTGCGCGGTGGTCGCCTACGGCGCCCTGCTCGGCGACGCCCTGCTGGCGATCCCGCCGCACGGCTGGGTGAACCTGCACTTCTCGGTGCTGCCCGCGTGGCGGGGCGCCGCGCCGGTGCAGGCCGCGATCGCCGCGGGCGACAGTGTGACCGGTGCGACGACCTTCCAGATCGAACGCGACCTCGACAGCGGTCCCGTCTACGGTGTGGTCACCGAAACCGTACACCCCGATGACACCGCAGGCGAAGTGCTGCAACGGCTTTCGCTGTCCGGGGCGGCGCTGCTGGAGTCGACCCTGGATGGCGTCGCCGACGGCACGCTGGTCGCGGTGCCTCAATCCACGGAGGGAGTCAGCATCGCGCCGAAGATCACGGTCGACGCGGCGCGGGTGCGCTGGGAGCTGCCTGCCCAGGCCGTCGACCGTCGCATCCGGGCCGTCACCCCGAATCCTGGCGCGTGGACGATGGTCAACGACATCCGGCTGAAGATCGGCCCGGTCACTATGCAAGAGAATGCCGGTCCGTTGACGCCGGGTCAGCTGCACGTGAGCCGGCACGGTGTGCGGGTCGGCACCGGTTCGCACCCGGTACTGCTGGGCCAGGTACAGCCGCCAGGCAAGAAACCGATGGCCGCCGCCGACTGGGCACGCGGAGCGCGCCTCGACGAGTCCGCACACGCGTCGTGACGGCTCGACAGAAGCGCCGGCCGCTCGACCCGGCCCGCCGCGCGGCGTTCGATGTGCTGCGGGCGGTGTCCGAACGCGACGCGTATGCGAACCTCGCGCTGCCTGCGCTGCTCAACGAACGCGGCATCACCGGCCGCGACGCGGCGTTTGCCACCGAGTTGACCTACGGCACGTCACGCACTCGTGGGCTGCTCGACGCGATCATTGCGAAGGCCGCCGACCGGCCGCCCGAGCGCATCGACCCGGTGCTGCTCGATCTGCTGCGCCTCGGCGCATACCAACTGCTGCGCACCCGCGTCGACACCCACGCTGCCGTGTCCACCACCGTCGAACAGGCCGGTTTCGAATTCGACTCGGCCCGAGCGGGGTTCGTCAACGCGGTGTTGCGCACCATCGCGTCGCGGGACGAGGGGGCCTGGGTCGCCGAGCTGGCGCCCGACCCTAGCGTCGACCCGGTCGGTCACGCCGCATTCGTACACGCCCACCCGCGCTGGATCGCGCAGGCGTTTGCGGACGCGCTGGGCGCCGCCGCCGGGGAGCTCGACGCGTTGCTGGCGAGCAACAACGCCCGCCCGACGGTGCACCTGGCGGCGCGCCCGGGCGTCATCACCGCCGCCGAGCTCGCCGCAGCAGTGGACGGGACGGCCGGGCGGTATTCGCCGTACGCGGTGTACCTCCCCGGCGGCGATCCCGGGCGGCTGCGGCCGGTACGCGACGGGCGGGCACTGGTCCAGGACGAGGGCAGCCAACTGGTGGCGCGGGCGCTGATAATCGCCGAGCTGGACGGCGAAGACGGTGGCCGGTGGCTGGACCTGTGCGCGGGCCCCGGAGGCAAGACGGCGCTGCTGGCCGCACACGGCGCGTCCTGCGGCGCTCGCGTGACGGCCGTCGAGCCCTCGTCACGGCGCGCGGAGCTGGTCGAGCAGAACACGCGCGGCCTCGACGTCGAGGTGCTGCGGGTCGACGGTCGCGACCCGCATATGGAGCCCGGTTTCGACCGGGTGCTCGTCGACGTACCGTGCACGGGTCTTGGCGCGCTGCGGCGCCGGCCCGAGGCCCGCTGGCGGCGCGGCCCGGGCGACGTGCCGGGACTCGTCCGATTGCAGCGCGAGCTGCTGGCGTCAGCGATCGCGCTGACCCGGCCCGGCGGCGTGGTGCTCTACGCGACGTGCTCGCCGCACCTCGCCGAAACCGTCGGCGTGGTGGGCGACGCAGTGCGCCGACTCCCGGTCACCGCGGTCGACACCCGGCCGCTGTTCGCACCGGCCGAGCGCCTAGGCGACGGCCCGCACGTGCAGCTGTGGGCGCACCGGCACGGCACCGACGCGATGTTCGCCGCCGCGCTGCGCAAGGCCAATTAGGGTGAATCCATGTTGCGTCCGCTGATCGCGCCGTCGATCCTCGCCGCCGACTTCGCCCGATTGGCCGACGACGCCGCGGCGGTCACTGGGGCCGACTGGCTGCACGTCGACGTGATGGACAACCACTTCGTGCCGAACCTGACGATCGGGCTTCCGGTGGTGGAAGCGCTGCTGAAGACCACCGACATCCCGATGGACTGCCATCTGATGATCGACAATCCCGAGCGCTGGGCTCCGCCGTACGCCGAAGCCGGCGCCTACAACGTCACGTTCCATGCCGAGGCGACGGACAATCCCGTCGCGGTCGCCCGCGACATCCGCGCCGCCGGCGCCAAGGCCGGCCTGTCCGTCAAACCCGGCACACCGCTTGAGCCGTACCTGGAGATCCTGCGCGAGTTCGACACGCTGCTGATCATGTCCGTCGAGCCGGGATTCGGCGGGCAGACGTTCATCCCGGAAGTGCTGGTCAAGGTCGGCACGGCTCGCCGCCTCGTCGATTCGGGGGAGCTGACGATCCTCGTCGAGATCGACGGCGGGATCAACGAGGACACCATCGAGCAGGCCGCTCTTGCCGGTGTGGACTGTTTCGTCGCCGGCTCTGCTGTCTACGGCGCTGATGACCCGGCGGCGGCCGTGGAATCGTTGCGCCGGCAGGCCGCGACCGCGTCAGCGCACCTGACGCTGTGAGTCCTTATGACGACGCCATGCGGCTGGCGATCGAACATGCCGAGCATGTCAAGGGCGCGACGTATCCCAACCCGCCGGTCGGGGCGGTGATCCTCGACGCCGACGGCGAGGTCGTCGGCGTCGGCGGTACCGAACCGACGGGCGGCCCGCATGCCGAAGTGATCGCGCTTCGCCGGGCCGGCGACCTCGCGAACGGCGGGACGGCAGTGGTCACTCTCGAGCCCTGCAATCACCACGGCCGGACACCGCCGTGTGTCGACGCCCTCGTCGCGTCCGGTGTTTCGCGCGTCGTGTACGCGGTGGCCGACCCCAACCCAGAGGCGGCCGGGGGAGCGAAGCGGCTGACGGAAACCGGTGTCGAGGTCGTCGGCGGGGTACTGGCAGATGTCGTCGAGCGTGGCATGCTGCGGGAGTGGTTGCACAAGCAACGCACCGGGCAGCCTCATGTCACATGGAAATTCGCCGCCAGCGTCGACGGGCGCAGCGCGGCCGCCGACGGCACCAGCCAGTGGATCACCAGCGAGGCGGCCCGCGCAGACGTGCACCGGCGCCGAGCAGTGGCCGATGCGATCATCGTCGGCACCGGCACGGTGATCGTCGATGACCCGGCACTGACCGCACGCCGGCCCGACGGCAGCCTGGCCGACCGGCAGCCGATGCGAGTAGTCGTCGGTGAACGCGAAATCTCTTCGGAGGCGAAGGTTCTCAATGACGAGTCACGAACCATGTTGATCCGCACGCACGATCCGCACGAGGTGATCAAGTCGCTGGCCGGTTGCACCGACGTTCTGCTGGAGGGCGGGCCGACCCTGGCGGGGGCATTCCTGCGGGCCGGCGTGGTCGACCGGATCTTGGCGTATGTTGCGCCGATCCTGCTCGGCGGGCCGGTCACACTCGTCGGGGACGTCGGGGTGTCGACGATCTTCAAGGCGCTGCGGTGGAAGTTCGACGGCGTCGAACAGATCGGCCCCGATCTGCTGCTGAGCCTGGTTCCGACGTGACGTACGGTCCTGTGCGGTACGCCAAGAACGGCGACGCCCGAATCGCCGATCGAATCTGGGGCGACAGCGGTCCGACGATGGTGACCGTTCTGGGATGGGAACAGCCATGAAGCAGGACTCGGCGTAGCCGGCCGCTAGTCCTCGCCTTTGAAGTCCTTGTGCTCGAGGATGTCGCGCACCCCCGTGGCACCGAGCCTCTCCCGGAATTGCTGCACCGTATAGCCGATGACCGTCGCGGTGGTGCGCGCCCGCACGGTTGCCGAACGCGGCAGACCGAACAGCGGGCCCATCTCCCCGAAGTAGTCACCCGGCGTCGCGGTCTTCAGCAATTCCTCTCCGCCGTCGGCCAATTCGCGCGCGATGTCGAGCTCGCCCTCGGCGACCACATAGATGCAGTCACCCATGGTGCCCTGCTCGAACAGCACCTCGCCCGGCTCGAGGTCTACCGTCACCGGCACATGGTCCGTGTACGCGATGTGCGGCATCAGCTCCACGACTCGGTCTGCCAGCGGAAGCATGCGGGTGTCGTGCGTGGCGACGACGACCACGCGTTCTCCCGATGCCAGTTCCCGAATCAGCCGCAGCACCTCTTCCACCTGGATGAAGTCCAGATGCGCGGTGGGCTCGTCGGCCAGCAGCAGCGGGGGATCCAGCGCGATCGCCCGCGCCACCGCGACCCGCTGCTGTTGGCCGCCGGACAGATCACCCGGTCGGTGCCGCATGCGCTCCTTCAGACCAACCCGGGTGAGCAGCTCTTCGGCGCGCTGATGGGCGTCATGTCGTGACATCCGGGCCGCCCGCATCGGCACCATCACGTTCTCGATCGCAGTCAGACTCGACACCAGGTTGAACGCCTGGAACACGATTCCCACGGTGTTGCGCCGGTAATCGGATAGGGCGCGGCGGTCGAGCTTGGTGAGATCGACGTCGCCGAACTCGATGCGGCCCTCGGCGGGTTTGAGGATCCCGCCGAGGCACGACAGCAGGGTCGTCTTCCCGCAGCCGCTCGGACCGAGCAGAATCACCAGCGAGCCCTCGCTGACGTCGAGGTTGAGCCCGTCGATCGGACGGACCGCGTACTCGCCGCGGGAGTACTCCACCACCAGGTCTTTGATGCGCAGATCGGCCATGGCTCACGGCCCCCCGAACGCCAGTGCCGGGTCGACGGCGATCGCGCGACGCAGCCCCGCGACGCTTGCGAGCAGCCCGACCACCACGGCGATCGCCGGGAGCAGCACGAATGCCACCACCGGGATGTCGACCCGCATCGGAAACAGCGGTCCCAGCAGAACCGAGACAATGCAGCCGAGAAGAGCGGCGAGCAGAGCGACGACGATCGCCTGCAAGGCCAGTCCGGCCATGATCGAGGGCGTCGAAACGCCGACCGCCTTGAACACCGCGAAGTCCCGGAGGCGTTCGAGTGCCGACACATAGATCACCGAGCCCACAATCAACGCCGCGACCATCCACAGCAGCCACGCCATCATGGCTATCGAGGTGCGCGCGCCTTTCAGCGGGCGCACCATGTCCTCGACGGCGCCGGCGCGGTCGACGACGCGGTAGCCGTCCGGGGCATGCGCCAGTGTGCCGCGGATGCCGATTGACGAGATCAGCGCCTGCCCCGAGAACAGCAGCTGCTGGGCGCCAGCCACCGTCAAGAACACATTGGCCTGCCGGGCGAGCAAGGTGGAGTCAGTGACGATGCCGACGATTCGCATTGTCCGCGAACCGATTTCGATATCCTGGCCGACGCCTCGACCCATCGTGCTCGACACCGCGATGTCGCCTGGGTTGGTCGGGATGCGGCCCTCAACCACCGCTGGCATCCCTGGCCCACGTTCCGGCGCCCCGAACACATTGACGTTGCGCGACGAACCACGGTCGGGGATCGTCGTGCTGCCGTAGACCATCGGCACCGCGGCGGTGACCCCGGGGCTGCGTGCCACCCTGTCCAGATCGTTGGGCGCAAATGGTGCCGAGCCGACAAACGGCCCGGCCGCGCCGGACTTGATCAGAAAGGAATCGAGGCCCAGCGAGTTGATCGTGCGCTGCGCCTCGACGCGAAACCCGTTGGCCAGCCCGGTGAGAACGAGCGTCATCGCGAACACCAGCCCGGTGCCGATGATCGCGATGACGAATCGGCGCTTGCGCCATTGCAGGTCGCGCAGTGCCGCTGTCAGCACCACGTCTCCCAACCGGCGAGGCCGGTATCGGTCCCTCGCATGGTGGGAACGTTACCCACCTCGGACGCTATCGGGAGAACGCTTCGACCAATTTCGAGCAGAATGCGGGCAGGTCATCGGGTTTTCTGCTGGAGATCAACGTGTTGCCGCGGCGCTCGTCCACCATGACCTCCTCGTCGACCCAGTTCCCGCCGGCGTTCCTCCTTGACCGCCGTCCAGGGCTCGGTCAACTCGACCTGCTCGACGCCCTCCGGTGCGGCCAAGAATGCGATCTTCTTGCCGTCGAGACTCATGGGTTGCCTCCGTTGTCGAAAACCACTGATTCGGCAGTCGGATACCCATGCCGCCGTGAGCCAATCAGCCGCGGCTCAGACGGGTGCCGGGGACGAGCATGGGTACGCGCGTGCGGTATTCGGCGTACTGCGGCCCGAACGCGCGAACCAGGTCACGCTCCTCGAATTGAATGGCCAACATGATGTAGCCCGTAGTGGCGACCGCGAAAAGCAGGTGACCCACGGTCATCGTGGGCGTTACCCAGAACGCCACCAGGAATCCCAAGTAAAGGGGGTGCCGCACGATTCGGTAGAACCCCGGAGACACAAACGAATACGGCGGCGGCTGACGGTCGCGCAGCCGCATGACCACCTGGCGCAGCCCGAATAGGTCGAAGTGGTTGATCAAGAACGTGCTCATCAGCGCGATTCCCCAGCCGGACAAGCCCAGTGCGACGAGAAGCACCTTCCACGGCTGCACGGTGACGTCCCACAATTTCGTAGTGATCGGCCACCAGAACGCGAATAGCACTGCCAGGGACAGGCTGGACACCAGGACGTACGTGGACCGCTCGACGGAGGACGGTATATATCTCGTCCACCACCGTTTGAATCCGGACCGGGCCATCCCGCTGTGCTGGACTGCGAAAAGCATCAGTAATCCGACATCCGCGAGAACCGCCACGGCGGTGAGGCTGCCGTCTCCGCGGCCCCCGCGGTCGATGGTCTTGGGCACGAACGCCGCGTCAGCGATGAACGCGATCGCGTAAAAGAACACCAGAACGAACAACGCGTATGCCGCGATTCCGTAGGCGAAAGCAAGGAATCCCGCAGTGCGCGAATAGGAGGGTGTCATTCGGCTGGTCATCGCAAACTCCTCAACTCGCGCTCGCGTCTGGAAGTGTTGTCACATCCAGCACGCAGGACATAGCGCAAAACGTTCAAATCGCGCGCAGCGCGTTAGCGCTGCGAAGCGAGCGCTCCCGGCTCCATATCGGGTTCGGCGCCCCACTCGTGTTTGACCCGGCCGCCGATGAACAGCCCGAGTACGGCGCCGACGACGCACACGATCGCGGTGATCGTGAAGATCTCGCCGTACTCCATCACGTAAGCGTTCCGGTAGTTCTCGCCGAGCTGCATCGCGATATCCAGCGGGCTTCTGCTCTTCGGCTTGTGCTGGCTCTGAAGGACCTGCAGATGCTGCTGGAACCGGTACAGCCCCCACGCGGACAGCGCAGCGACGCCGACCAGCATGCCGATCATCCGCGCCACCACCACCGCCGACGACGCGATGCCGTGCTGGGCGGACGGAACCGCCCGCAGCGCAGCCGCAGTGAGCGGGCCGATCACCAAGCCCAACCCGAGGCCGGCCAGCGCCAGGTCGGTTTTGAACGTCGGCACCGTGAGCAGCCAGATGTCGTGCCGCTTGTCCAGCACATGGATATCCCAGTACGAGATCAGCAAGTACGCCGCGGCGGCGATGATCAGGCCGGTGAACGCGATTGCCCGGTCACCGGCCTTGGTGGCCAACCAGCCGCCGAGCACCGCCCCGATCGGCAGCGCGATCAGGAACCACAGCAGCAGCATGGCAGCCTCGTTCTGGTCCTTGCCGAGCACGCCCTGCCCGAACAGCTCGACGTCGACAAGCGTCACCATCAGCGCTGCACCCGCGCACAGCGACGCGCCGAGCGCACACAGGAACGGGCCGAACCGCACACCGGCCGGCTCGATGAGCCGGGTTCGCGCGAACCGCTCCCACACCGCGAACGCGATCGTGGCCGCCAACGCACCGCACAACAGCGCCACGCCGTTGTCGGGTAGCATCTGCTTTCCGTCGGGCCGCGGGTTGTACAGGCCGAAGACAATGAGTCCGAGCGCAGCGGCAAGCAGCAAGCCGCCGACGACGTCGACACGCTCCGGCGGTCCTTCGCCGCGCTGCCTTGACGGCAGGCTGAAGTGGATCATGACCATCGCGATCACGGCCAGCGGGACATTGATCCAAAACACCCAATCCCAGGTGCTGAGGACCCAGACCACGAAGATGCCGTACAGGGGGCCGAGGACACTGCCGAGTTCCTGCGCAGCACCGATGCCGCCGAGCACCGCGGCCCGACTTCGCATCGACCACAGGTCGGCGGCGAGTGCAAATGTGATCGGGAGCAGCGCGCCGCTGGCGATGCCCTGAATGACGCGGCCCGCCAAGAGTATGTCCAGGCTGTTCTGGTGGCGCGACAGCGCGGTGATGACGGAGCCGACCGCGAAGCCGATCAAACTGGCCTGCAGCATGAGTTTGCGACCGAATCGGTCGGATGCCCGGCCGAGCAGCGGCATGGCCGCGATGTATCCCAGCAAGTAGTACGTGATGATCGGAGTGATGTCTTGTATCCGGTTCACCGCGATCCCGACGTCGCGCATGATGTCGCGCATTATCGTGACCACGACATACGTGTCGAGCGCGCCGAGCAGGACGGCAAGACTGCCCGCAGTGATCGCGATTCGGCGGTTCGATGTCGCCCGCGTTGCCACTTGGGCGTCCGCGCTCATCAGAGCGGCGGCTTCTGGACCGTGACGGGCTCGTTCCACTTCGACAGCGTCATCACAACGTTGTTGCCGGAGCTGGGTTCTAGCTTCGCCTGAACCAGTTCATGGTCGCCGTCCGGTCGGATCCAGGCGGTGCCGTGAACGGCTCCCGAGTCGATCTTCGGGGCGATTTTGTTGACGGCGTCGGCGTTGACCTCGCCGGTGATTCTGACGGTCTGTACGCCGTTGATCGTCTCCCGGCCGTCCGCCTTGGGATACCTGAAATTCGACAAGACGTTGGCCAGGCCGGTGTCCGGGTTCAGGATGACCGACACGTCATAGATGTTGGAGGCTTGGCCGAAGTCGCTCCACTGCCCAGGGTCGAGCGATCCGTACAGTGTGCTGTCCAGGACGACGAAGTCCGCGTCGACGTCGTTGCCGGCAAGGCTGAATCGGGTATGGCCTTTCGCGGCGACAGTGGGGGCATTGGTCAGATCGCCGCTGAGCGTCTTGATCGGGAGCCCTTCGACGGTTCCCTCGACCCTGATCTCCACATGGGCGCTCTTCAGCTTTCGCGTGGTCTCGGCGGATTGCCTCAACAGTGTCGCCGCGTCCGGCAAGGGCGCGCTGGACTCCTGCTTTGACTTCGAGCATCCCGCGATGAGGGAGGCGATTACTGCGATCGCGGCGAGAAGGGCTATAAGGCGTCTGCGTCCCAACGGCATGCCCGACATGGTAGAGGGTCGCGACGAGTCGCCGGGTTTACGCACTAGCCTGTGCTCGTGTTCACCGGCATCGTCGAAGAAGTCGGTCGTGTGGTCGAAAAGGCGGACCTTCCCGACGCTGTCCGGCTGAGAATCCGCGGCCCGCTCGTCACCAGCGACGCGTCGCCGGGTGACTCGATTGCGGTCAACGGGGTGTGTCTGACGGTGGTGCAGGTGCTGCCGGGCGGCGAGTTCACCACCGATGTGATGGCCGAGACGCTGAACCGCTCGACGCTGCGGCATGTCGACGAACGCCAGGAGGTGAACCTCGAACGGGCCGTGACGGCCGAGAAACGGCTCGGCGGGCACATCGTGCAGGGCCATGTCGACGGGACCGGACGTGTGATTTCGCGCATCGAGTCCACGCATTGGGAGGTCGTGCGGATCGCGCTTCCGGCCCAACTCGCCCGCTATGTGGTGGAGAAGGGTTCAATCGCCGTCGACGGTGTCAGCCTTACGGTCTCATGCCTCGGAAACGACGCAGGCCAGGACTGGTTTGAGGTGTCGCTGATTCCGACCACGCTGGCCGAGACCACGCTCGCTTCGGTGCCGGTCGGCGGCGAGGTCAACCTGGAGGTGGATGTGATCGCCAAGTACGTTGAGCGCCTGATGCAGGCCAAGTAGCCGCCGTTTCTCCTAGCACGATTTGCCGTTCAGCCCGGGGGTCTGCCGAAATCCGTGGCAGCGTTCACGGGTTGAGACTGGGCGCAGCTACGGGCTTCAGCGTGCGCACTAGGAACTCGGTCTGATCGGCGACGGCTCGCTCCCAGGCCTCACCCACGTAGATGTCGAAGTGGCCGATCGGGTAGCGCTTGATCTCGTTTCGCGGCCCGCGCGCGGCCAGCTTGGCCGTCCGCTCTGCGGGCGCGACCGAGTCCTGGTCGGCGATGCAGAACAGCGCCGGGCAGGGGAGCTTCGCTGCCTTCAGACCCGGGCGGTACATCCCCATCCGCAGCACGACCCGGGCGGCGACGCGGTTATCCCATTGCGGGTCGACCGACTGCTCGACGATCGTGGTAAACCCGGACCAAGCATCGTCCGTGGCCAACACGCCGAAGCTGCCGGGCGGTGCTACGGCGGGGATGTAATACGGCGCGACGCGACCCATCGCGGTGACCTGATCGCGCAGCCCGGCGACAGTGACCTGCATGATCGTCTTCAGCCCGAGCGCGGGCAGGGTCGCGATGCCATCGGTGAACGGGCACTGCGAGACGATCGCTGCGACCCGCCCGTCGGCCGCCCCGACGGCGAGCACGTGGCCGCCGGAGAACGAGCTGCCGAACAGGCCGACGCGCTCCGGATCGACCCAGTCGAGGTCGCGCGCGTACGCCAGCGCGCGGCGGAAGTCAGCGTGCTGGCGGGAGATGTCGAGCAGCTGGCGGGGCTCGCCGCCGCTGGCGCCGAAGTGGCGGTAATCGAACAGCAGCACCCCGATCCCGGCCGCGCAGAAGCGCTCGGCGTAGGCGGGGAGGCGCAGCTCCTTGGTCCCGCTGAAGCCGTGCGCCATCACCATCAGCGGCCGCGGTCCCTCGAAGCCCTCAGGCCGGTACAGCCAACCGGCGCACCAGTCGTCGCCGGAGCGGAAGGTGATATCGGTGCGCATCGGGTTCTCCTCAAGGTTCGGCGTGGGTGGTCCAGCGGTGCTCCGCCTTTATGGGTTGTGCGGTCTTGTATCTCTTTGGCGAACAACGAGTTCGGCGAACAGGATTGCGACCTGTTTGTACTCTGCCCGGGCATCCGAATCAGCGATCGGCGAGCCACAGCCGTGACAGAACCGGCAGCATTCAACGGCGCAGCGCCAAACCTGCGACACGCTGCCACCGTCGCCATCGCACCCCCAATACCGATCTGAACCAGCCACGACGAATCGCATGAGGCTGAAGCGAACCCGCCCACAGCAAATGGCGAGAACGATGATTCAACATTCTTGAGCAGACGATAACCGCATGCCACCCCACGGGTGCGTTGCACACTCGTGAACTTCCTGATGATGTCCTTGTCATTCACTGGTAGCAAGGGCTCGCTGCGCTATGACGCATCGGAAAGCTCGTCATCGGAGTCGGGCCCGGCCGTCAGCCCATTAGCAGCTTCCGGCCTGCGTTTGACCGTTGACCCCCCGCGCTCTGCCAGGACGTCGCGATCGGCATAGCGGACGGATGCGCCACCAACCCGCTAACTGTGTGCCACCAGAGGCAGGCTGCCGCGCGTTCGTGCGCTGCCGGGACTTTCGCCGCCTGCCGGGGGTGGCAGTACTTGCCACGGCTGCCAGTGCGCCTCGATGCCCTGAGCGGGGAGATGTTGGCCACACCCGAGAGCTAGAACATATTTGTGGCTGTACCGCGCCTACCTGCTGCTGGGAAGGCAACCCAAGCTATAGCGGATAGCTGCGCCACACTCGCCAAGTACGTTGAGCGGCTGATGGGCACTGGTTATTAGATTGCGGCGGTCAGCCGCATGTCGATGCACCGCGGTGAGGCGCCTTGCTGGAGGCTTTGCTGAAACGCCGACGCGGGCCAGCCACAACGCTAGCCCTTCGGCGCAGTCTCGGTGTCGGCAATGTCACAGACCCTCGCAGAGTCTCAGTTGGAGTATCGCGGCCACCCTGGTCGACATATCGCCTCGGGTCCGCATCCTTGCCGCTCAACGTTTTCCCAGGTCAAGACTTCATAGGTGACGTGCTGATCGACCCGATACGTCGAGCGGCAAGTCAGTTAGCTTCGATAGCCCAGTCTGTGCAATCGGGGGACGGGCTGGTTCATACTCGATGTGCAGGCGGGAATACCGTGCCGCCCTCAAAGGAGTTACCGGCCATGACGAGGTTGGACAGCGTCGAGCGCGCGGTCGCCGACATCGCGGCGGGTAAGGCGGTGATCGTCGTCGACGACGAGGACCGCGAAAACGAGGGTGATCTGATTTTCGCGGCAGAGATGGCCACGCCCGAACTCGTCGCGTTCATGGTGCGCTACACCTCCGGCTACCTGTGCGTGCCGTTGGCAGGCGAAATCTGCGACCGGCTTGGCCTGCTGCCGATGTACGCGGTGAACCAGGACAAGCACGGCACCGCTTATACCGTCACCGTCGACGCAAGAAATGGTGTGGGAACGGGTATTTCGGCGTCAGACCGGGCCACTACGATGCGGCTGCTGGCCGACCCGGCAAGCGTCGCAAACGATTTCACCCGTCCCGGCCATGTGGTGCCATTGCGCGCAAAAGAGGGTGGCGTGCTGCGCCGGCCCGGACACACCGAGGCCGCGGTCGATTTGGCGAAACTGGCCGGGTTGCAGGCCGCGGGCACGATCTGCGAGATCGTCAGCCAGAAGGACGAAGGTGCAATGGCGCAGACCGAGGAACTGCGCATATTCGCCGACGAGCACGGGCTCGCGCTAATCTCTATCGCGGACCTGATCGAGTGGCGCCGCAAGCACGAGAAACATGTGGAGCTCATCGCCGAGGCGCGCATCCCGACCCGGCATGGTGAGTTCCGTGCCGTCGGGTACATCAGCATCTACGACGACGTCGAGCACGTCGCGCTGGTGCGTGGCGAGATCGGTGACGGTGACGACGTGCTGGTCCGCGTGCACTCCGAGTGCCTGACCGGCGACGTGTTCGGCTCGCGCCGGTGTGACTGCGGCCCGCAGCTCGACGCGGCGCTGGCGATGGTCGCCCGGGAAGGCCGCGGCGTCGTGCTGTACATGCGCGGCCACGAGGGTCGCGGCATCGGGCTGATGCACAAGCTGCAGGCCTACCAGCTTCAGGACGCCGGCGCCGACACCGTGGACGCCAATTTGAAGCTGGGTCTGCCCGCGGACGCCCGCGACTACGGCCTCGGCGCCCAGATCCTCTACGACCTCGGGGTGCGCTCGATGCGGCTGCTCACCAACAATCCGGCCAAGCGGGTCGGCCTCGACGGGTACGGCCTGCACATCATCGAGCGGGTGGCCCTGCCGGTGCGGGCCAACGCGGAGAACATCCGGTACCTGATTACCAAGCGGGACCGAATGGGCCACGACCTGTCCGGCCTCGACGATTTCGACGCCCACCTGCCCGGCGAATTCGGTGGTGCCCTTTGAGGGTGCCTGTATGAGCCCTCAGCGAGAAGCGAGAGCGGATCGCGCATGAGTCCTGGCCACGGGGTGCCGGACATACCGGTTCTTGATGCGTCGGGTCTTCGGCTGGCTATCGTCGCGAGCACCTGGCACAAGGAAATCTGTGATGCCTTACTGGACAGCGCACAACGCATCGCCGCGGACGCAGGTGTTCGAAAGCCGACCGTGGTCAGAGTGCTCGGTGCGATCGAGATTCCGGTTGTGGCACAAGAATTGGCCCGCACCCATGATGCGGTTGTCGCACTCGGTGTGGTGATCCGCGGCCAGACACCCCATTTCGATTACGTCTGCGATGCGGTCACGCAGGGCTTGACCCGGGTGTCTCTCGACGTCGGCAAACCCGTGGCCAACGGAGTGCTGACCACCAACAACGAGGAGCAGGCCCTGGACCGTGCGGGGTTGCCGTCCTCGGCCGAGGACAAGGGAGCTCAGGCCACCGCCGCGGCCCTGTCGACGGCGCTAACGCTGCGGCAATTGCGGTCGTGAGCGACGAGTACGGGGAACTGCGGGTTCGGCCGCACCTGACTCCGTATTTCGCGTACGGCGCAGCGATCGTGATCCTCGCCGCGCACGTCGCGGTAGGGGTGCTGTTGAAGCTGGGCTCCACTGGCGTGGTGTTCCAGACCGCCGACCAGATTGCGATCGGGGGCCTCGGCGTGGTGTTCGCGGCCGCGCTGCTGCTGTTCGCGCGGCCGCGGCTGCGGGCGGGCGAGGCGGGGCTGGCCGTGCGGAACCTGCTCGGTGAGAGGCTTATCGGGTGGCCAGACGTGGTGGATGTGTCTTTTCCCGCGGGTGCGCGATGGGCGCGGGTCGACCTGCCCGACGATGAGTACATTCCGCTGATGGCGATCCAAGCGGTGGACAAGGAACGAGCCGTCGCGGCGATGGAGGCGATCCGCGAGCTGCTGGTCCGCTACCGGCCGATCGCCTGACGCTCCGAAATAGCATTCCGCGTCGTCAATCCCCCCGAATCACGACATGGAATGCTATTTCGCCGCAGCCTGGCGCGCTCACCGCAGTTTCGACCGCAGTGCGCCGAGAATTAACCTGGGAGGGTGCCCGATCCCACGTCGTACCGGCCCGTCGCTGGGTCGATCCCCGTCGAGCCGGGCGTCTACCGCTTCCGTGATTCCCACGGTCGGGTTATCTACGTCGGCAAAGCGAAGAGCCTCCGCAGCCGGCTGACGTCCTACTTTGCTGACATCGCCAGCCTGCCGCCGCGGACCCGGCAGATGGTGACCACCGCCGCCAGCGTCGAGTGGACGGTGGTGAACACCGAGGTCGAGGCACTGCAACTCGAATACAACTGGATCAAGGAGTTCGATCCGCGGTACAACGTGCGCTACCGCGACGACAAGTCCTACCCAGTGCTCGCGGTGACGCTCAATGAGGAGTATCCCCGACTGATGGTGTACCGCGGACCCCGACGCAAAGGAGTCCGCTACTTCGGCCCTTACTCGCATGCGTGGGCCATCCGCGAGACGCTGGACCTGCTGACACGGGTCTTTCCGGCCCGCACCTGCTCCGCGGGAGTGTTCAAGCGGCACAGCCAAATTGGCCGCCCCTGCTTGTTGGGGTACATCGACAAGTGCTCGGCGCCGTGTATCGGCCGGATCAGCGCCGAGGAGCACCGCAGGATCGTGCTCGACTTCTGTGACTTCCTGTCCGGAAAGACCGATCGGCTGATCCGCGACATGGAGCAGCAGATGCAGGAGGCCGCGACCAAGCTCGATTTCGAGAAGGCCGCGCGCTTGCGGGACAACATCTCCGCGATGAAGCGCGCGATGGAGAAGCAGGCCGTGGTG
Organism: uncultured Actinomycetota bacterium; assembly: GCA_963801365.1. Classification (GTDB taxonomy): domain Bacteria; phylum Actinomycetota; class Actinomycetes; order Mycobacteriales; family Mycobacteriaceae; genus Mycobacterium. The sequence goes on from CAWDEZ010000008.1 coordinate 153,996, forward strand.
TTCGGCGACGGCACCGACGCCGATGTCGTCGCGTTCGCGGACGACGAACTGGAGGCTGCGGTGCAGGTGTTCCACGTCCGCGGGGGGCGCGTGCGTGGTCAGCGCGGATGGATCGTCGAGAAGTCTGGTGGGCACGGATCCGCACTGACGGCGACAGACGGCGACAGCGAATCGGGTCACGACGTGCTGGTAGAACAGTTCCTGACCCAGTTCTACGGCGAGCAGGCCGAATTGGATGGCGCCGCCGACGAGTACACGAACCCGGTGCCGCGCCAGGTGCTGGTCCCGGTGCTGCCCGACAACACCGACCAGCTCGGACAGTGGCTGTCGCAGTTGCGTGGCTCGCGCGTTGCCGTGCGGGTGCCGCAGCGCGGCGACAAGCGGGCACTCGCCGAAACCGTCCAGCGCAACGCGGCCGAAGCGCTGGCCCAGCACAAGCTCAAGCGGGCCGGTGATTTCAACGCAAGATCGGAAGCCCTGCAGAGCATTCAGGATGCTTTGGGACTCGCCGACGCGCCGTTGCGCATCGAATGCGTCGACGTGAGCCATGTGCAGGGCACCGACGTGGTGGCGTCGCTGGTGGTGTTCGAGGACGGGTTGCCCAAGAAGTCGGACTACCGTCATTTCGCAATCCGCGAGGCCGCCGGCGGCGGACACTCCGACGACGTCGCGTCGATCGCGGAGGTCACGCGACGCCGGTTTTGGCGCCATTTGTCGGAAGCGCAGCAGAAATCAGCCGACGAGGAAACCAAGCCGCGCCGATTCGCTTATCCGCCAAACCTTTTCGTGGTTGACGGCGGCGCGCCTCAAGTGAACGCGGCGCAGGCTATGCTCGACGACCTCGGCATCACCGACGTCGCGGTGATCGGCCTGGCCAAACGGCTGGAAGAGGTGTGGGTGCCGGCAGAGCCTGATCCGGTGATCATGCCGCGCAACAGCGAGGGACTGTACCTGCTGCAACGGGTCCGTGACGAGGCGCACCGGTTTGCGATCACCTACCACCGCAGCAAACGGTCCAAGCGGATGACCGCGTCGGCGCTGGACTCGGTGCGGGGATTGGGCGAGGCGCGGCGTAAGGCCCTGGTGGCGCACTTCGGGTCGGTGGGCCGGCTGAAGCAGGCGTCGATCGACGAGATCACCGCGGTGCCGGGTATCGGTGTCACTACGGCCCGGGCGGTGCTGGAGGCGCTCGGGACCGCGGACGGGAGGAGCAAGACAGCAACCGCGGACGCGACTAGCAAAAGAGAAGTCGCCGATTCGACAGGAACCAGCGCGGATGCCGTCACGATGGGTGATGATCGAAGCAGAGCATCCGGATGACTGACCACGGCACGGGCGAAGAGCTGCGGCATCGACCCCACGACGAGGCGGCCGCGGCGCAATCCGGCATCGACGTCGTTCTCGTCACGGGGCTGTCCGGAGCGGGGCGGGGCACGGCCGCCAAGGTGCTCGAAGACCTGGGCTGGTATGTGGCCGATAACCTGCCGCCGGAGCTGATCGCGCAGATGGTGGACCTCGGGTTGGCGGCCGGGTCGCGGATCACTCAGCTGGCGGTCGTGCTCGACGTGCGTTCGCGCGGGTTCACTGGCGACTTGGAATGGGTGCGTGAGGATTTGGCGGCGCGAGGCATTTGGCCGCGGGTGTTGTTCCTCGAGGCGTCCGACGACATCCTCGTCCGGCGCTACGAGCACGTGCGTCGCAGCCATCCGCTGCAGGGCGACCAGACGCTGGCGGAGGGCATCGCCGCCGAGCGCAGGATGCTGGCCCCGTTGCGGGAGGGAGCCGATCTGATCATCGACACCTCGACGCTGTCGGTGCGCGGGCTCCGCGAAAGCATTGAGCGGGCGTTCGGCGGGGAAGCGGTCGCGCACACCAGCGTGACGGTGGAGTCGTTCGGGTTCAAGTATGGGCTGCCGATGGACGCAGACATGGTGATTGACGTGCGGTTCTTGCCGAACCCGCACTGGGTCGACGAACTAAGGCCCCAGACCGGGCAGTCTCCGGCGGTACGTGATTACGTGTTGTCTCAACCAGGTGCCGAGGAATTCCTCGCCACCTACGATCGACTGCTATCCCTCGTCGTCGAGGGGTACCGGCGGGAGGGAAAGCGTTACATGACCGTCGCCATCGGCTGCACGGGGGGGAAACACCGGAGTGTCGCGATGGCCGAGGCGCTGACCGGACGGCTGCAGCCGAACGACGCGCTGTCGGTGCGAGTCCTGCACCGGGATTTGGGCCGCGAATGAGCTACCGCATCGTCGCCCTTGGCGGCGGGCACGGGCTCTATGCCACGTTGTCCGCAGCACGCAGGCTCACCCCGCATGTCACCGCGGTGGTTACGGTCGCCGACGACGGGGGTTCCTCGGGGCGGCTGCGCAGCGAACTCGACATCGTGCCGCCGGGTGATCTGCGAATGGCATTGGCGGCGTTGGCTTCTGACAGCCAGCACGGTCGGTTGTGGGCCACCATCTTTCAGCACCGCTTCGGCGGCAGCGGGGCGTTGGCCGGCCATCCGATCGGCAACCTGTTGCTCGCCGGGCTCAATGAGGCGCTCGCCGACCCGGTGGCCGCGCTCGACGAGCTTGGCCGGATTCTGGGCGTCCAGGGCCGAGTGTTGCCGATGTGTCCGCTCGCACTGCAGATCGAGGCCGATGTCGCCGGACTGGAGTCCGATCCGCGGATGAGCCGGGTGATTCGCGGGCAGGTCGCGATCGCCACGACACCCGGAAAGGTGCGACGGGTGCGCCTGCGACCCGACAATCCGCCAGCGACCCGGCAAGCCGTCGATGCGATCATGGACGCGGATCTTGTTGTGTTAGGACCCGGTTCGTGGTTCACCAGCGTGATTCCGCATGTGCTGGTGCCCGGGCTGGCGGCCGCGTTGCAGGCGACGTCGGCGCGCAGAGCATTGGTACTCAACCTGGTCGCCGAGCCCGGGGAGACCGCCGAATTCTCCGCGGAGCGCCATCTGCACGTGTTGTATCAGCACGCCCCCGGTTTCCACGTGCACGAGATCGTCGTCGACGCCGAGCGGGTGCCGAGCGACCTCGAGCGCCAGCAGTTGCAGCGGGCCGCGACCATGCTCAATGCCGACGTGAGGTTTGCTGACGTGTCGCGACCTGGTACATCTCTACATGACCCGGCGAAGTTGGCCGCAGTGTTGGACAGCGTGCGAGTCCGCGCTTCGGCGATACCGGACACGCCAACGGTGCCGACTGCTGCGGCCGGCCCATCGGAGGGATCGACTCTGAATGCACCTGGAGGTGACGACCCGTGGCGATGACCGCAGAGGTCAAGGATGAGTTGAGCAGGTTGATCGTCAATTCGGTGACCGCCCGAAAGGCGGAGGTGGCCGCGCTACTGCGCTTTGCCGGCGGCCTGCACATCGTGTCCGGCCGGGTCATCGTCGAGGCCGAAGTTGATCTCGGGATCATCGCCCGCCGGCTGCGGAAGGACATCTTCGACCTGTACGGCTACAACGCAGTCGTCCACGTATTGTCGGCCAGCGGGATTCGAAAGAACACCCGATACGTCGTTCGGGTCGCCAAGGACGGTGAGGCGCTGGCGCGCCAGACCGGGCTGCTGGATCTGCGCGGGCGCCCCGTGCGTGGGCTGCCGGCCCATGTCGTCGGCGGCAGCGTGTCCGACGCGGAGGCGGCCTGGCGCGGCGCGTTTCTGGCGCACGGGTCGCTGACCGAGCCGGGCCGGTCGTCGGCGCTGGAGGTGAGCTGCCCGGGCCCCGAGGCGGCGCTGGCGCTCGTGGGTGCGGCGCGACGGCTGGGCGTCAGCGCGAAAGCGCGCGAGGTGCGGGGCAACGACCGCGTGGTGGTCCGCGACGGCGAGGCCATCGGCGCGCTGCTGACCCGGATGGGGGCTCAGGACACCCGGTTGACGTGGGAGGAGCGCCGGATGCGCCGCGAGGTCCGCGCGACCGCCAACCGGTTGGCTAACTTCGACGACGCGAATCTGCGACGTTCGGCGCGCGCGGCGGTGGCGGCGGCGGCGCGCGTGGAGCGAGCGCTTGAGATCCTGGCTGACTCGGTGCCCGATCATCTTGCCGCGGCGGGCAAGCTGCGCGTTGAGCATCGCCAGGCATCGCTGGAGGAGCTGGGTCGGCTGGCCGACCCGCCGATGACGAAAGATGCTGTGGCAGGCCGGATTAGACGCCTGCTGTCGATGGCCGACCGTAAGGCGAAGCAGGACAACATTCCCGACACCGAGTCTGCGGTGACCCCGGATCTACTGGAAGACGCATAGTGAACCAATACCGCCGCGGTGACCTGTCTTTCGACTATATCGATGGCGGCCCGGCCGACGGGCCGGTCGTCGTGTTGTTGCACGGCTTTCCTCAGCCCAATACGAGCTGGAACACCGTCATCGACCGGCTGACTGCCCGCGGGTACCGATGCATCGCCCCCAACCAGCGGGGCTATTCGCCCGGCGCCCGGCCGACGCGCCGGCGGGATTACCGCGCCACCGAACTCGTCGCAGACGTCCGCGCCCTCTTCGACGCCGTCGGCGCTGCGCGGGTGCACCTTGTTGGACACGATTTGGGCGCAGCGGTGGGCTGGGCGCTGGCGGCTCAGCATCCCGGGCGCGTCGCGACGCTCACAGCTCTTTCGGTTCCGCATCCGGCCGCGTTCCTGAGGGGGCTCGTGACGAGCCGGCAAGGCCTCGCATCCTGGTATATGTACTTTTTCCAGTTGCCGTGGTTGCCGGAGCGGGTGCTGCTTGGCGCAGACCGCAGCGGCAAAGGTCTCTCGTCCTCGCTGCAGCGGAATTTGAAACAGGCGCCCGACGCGGCGGACCGTGACGCCGCGGCCTTGACCGCGCCGGGGGCCCTGACGGCCGCCCTCAATTGGTATCGCGCGCTGCCACTGAGCGACCTTCGCCGGGTGGCAGGCAAAGTCACTGTGCCGGTGATGTACGTCTGGAGCGACGGAGACAGTGCGCTGACCGAGAAGCCCGCACGCAACACAGCTCGATATGTCAGGGGCGATTACCGATTCGAGGTCTTGCATGGCGCCTCGCACTGGCTGCTCGACGAGCGGCCGGATACCGTGGCCGACCTACTGCTGGAGTGGTTCGGCTCCCACCCGATGTAGCGGTGGTTGCCAACCAGGTGGGAGTTCTTCGGGTTCGCGGCGGACCGTTGACTCCCGAACCGCACCTGCTGAACTTGCCCGTGAACAGAAGTTGAACAGAAATAGCACGCCCCGCATACAGTTTCGGAATTTTCGATTTTCGCTTTCATCCTCGAGGGCGCGCTGGGGCCGGCGCTATGGCTCGTTGAGCGGCGTAGGTGCGGTTTTGCCCGCGCGCCGTCAAATATGCGTGCGGTTGGCTTCCGCCCCGCCGACTTCGAACCGGTTCTCTCCAAGCGCTCCACTGGGGCTTGACGCCGCACTAGGCTTTGTGCGGACGGATCATCGACGGCGAAGGAGGCAGACGTGACGGTCCGGGTAGGAATCAACGGTTTCGGTCGAATCGGACGAAACTTCTACCGGGCGCTCGAGGCGCAGAAGGCGGAGGGCAAGAGCACTGACATCGAAGTGGTCGCCGTAAACGACCTCACCGACAACGCCGCGCTGGCGCATTTGCTGAAGTTCGACTCGATCATGGGTCGGTTTCCGCAAGATGTCAGCGTCGTGGGCGAGGACACCATCGTCGTCGGCAATAACAAGATCAAGGCCCTCGAGGTCAAGGACGGGCCAGCCGCAATGCCGTGGGGCGACCTCGGCGTGGACATCGTTCTCGAGTCCACTGGCAGGTTCAACGACGGCGGCCAGGCAAAGGGTCACCTCGCAGCCGGCGCCAAGAAGGTCATCTTCTCCGCCCCGGCCAAGAATGAAGACCTGACCGTCGTGCTCGGGGTCAACGAGGGCCAATACGACGGCAGCCAGAACATGATCAGCAACGCCTCGTGCACCACAAACTGCCTTGCGCCGGTTGCCAAAGTGCTCAATGACGAGTTCGGAATCGTCAGGGGCCTGATGACCACGATCCACGCCTACACGCAGGACCAGAACCTGCAGGACGGCCCCCACAGCGACCTGCGCCGCGCCCGCGCCGCCGCGCTGAACATCGTGCCGACCTCGACCGGCGCCGCGAAGGCCATCGGCGTGGTGTTGCCGGAGCTGAAGGGCAAGCTCGACGGCTACGCATTGCGGGTGCCCGTGCCCACCGGCTCAGTCGTCGACCTGACGGTCGAGTTGTCAAAGTCGGCCAGCGCTGACGATATCAACGCTGCGATGAAGGCCGCCGCCGACGGGAAGCTCAAGGGCATCCTGAGGTACTACGACGCACCCATCGTGTCCTCGGACATCGTCGGCGACCCCCACTCGTCGATCTTCGACTCGCCCCTGACCAAGGTGATCGGGAGCCAGGCGAAGGTGGTGTCGTGGTACGACAACGAGTTCGGCTACTCGACCCGGCTCGTTGACCTCATCTCGCTGGTCGGAAAGTCGCTATAGGGATGACCACCCTGCCGAATCTCGACGATCTTCTTGCGCAGGGTGTTTCGGGTCGGGGAGTGTTCGTGCGCTCGGACTTCAACGTCCCGCTCGACGACGGTCGCATCACCGACGCAGGGCGCATCATGGCATCGCTGCCGACGCTGAAGGCGTTGGCGGAGGCCGGCGCCAAGGTCGTGATCACCGCCCATCTCGGCCGCCCCAAGGGCGCACCCGACCCGAAATTTTCGCTCAAGCCCGTCGCCGCGGCGCTGAGCGAAGAGCTTGGCCGGAATGTCCAATTGGCCGCCGACGTCGTCGGGCCCGACGCGCTAGCTCGAGCGGAGGGTCTGACCGACGGTGACGTCCTCCTGCTGGAGAACATCAGGTTCGACCCGCGCGAGACCAGCAAGGACGAGGCCGAGCGGATGGCGCTGGCCAAGCAGTTGGCCGAATTGGTAGGCAGCGAAGGCGCTTTCGTGTCCGATGGGTTCGGTGTCGTGCACCGCAAACAGGCCTCGGTGTACGACGTCGCCAAGTTGCTGCCGCACTATGCGGGCAAACTCGTTGCATCAGAAGTGGCTGTGCTGCACCGACTCACCAGCTCCACCGAGCGGCCGTACGCCGTCGTGCTCGGCGGGTCCAAGGTGTCGGACAAGCTCGCCGTGATCGAGGAGCTGGCGAAGAAAGCCGACAGCCTCCTGATCGGCGGCGGCATGTGCTTCACATTCCTTGCTGCGTGCGGTCATTCGGTGGGCAAGTCTTTGGTTCAGCCGGAGATGATCGACACCTGTAAAAGCCTGCTCGAGACGTATGGCGACGTCATCCATGTGCCAGTCGACATCGTCATCGCCGATGAATTCAAAGCAGACTCGCCGGCGCAGACTGTCGCGGCAGACCAAATCGTCGACGACAAGGTGGGTTTGGACATCGGACCCGAATCCGTGAAGCGGTTCACGGCGCTTCTGTCGAACGCGCGGACGATCTTCTGGAATGGGCCGATGGGGGTGTTCGAGTTCCCGGCGTTCGCGGCCGGTACGAAAGGGGTCGCCGAGGGGATTGTCGACGCCACCGCCAAGGGCGCACTCAGTGTGGTCGGCGGCGGGGACTCGGCCGCCGCGGTGCGGGTGCTAGGACTGCCTGAGGACGGTTTCTCGCATATTTCGACCGGTGGCGGCGCTTCGCTGGAATACCTTGAGGGCAAGACACTTCCTGGCTTGGAAGTACTAACCACCTGAGGCGAGGAGAGCCGTGAGCCGCAAGCCGTTGATCGCCGGCAACTGGAAGATGAACCTCAACCACTTCGAAGCGATCGCTCTGGTGCAGAAGATCGCGTTCTCGTTGCCTGACAAGTATTTTGACAAGGTCGACGTCGCGGTGCTTCCGCCGTTTACCGACCTTCGTTCGGTGCAGACGCTCGTCGACGGTGACAAGTTGAGGCTGACGTACGGCGGTCAGGATATCTCGCAGCACGACGAGGGCGCCTACACCGGCGAGATCAGCGGGGCCCTCCTGCACAAACTCGGCTGCACGTACGTCGTGGTCGGACACTCCGAGCGGCGCACGTACCACGACGAGGATGACGAGTTGATCGCCGCGAAGGCCGCGGCCGCCTTTCGCCACGAGTTGATCCCGATCGTGTGCATCGGGGAGCATCTCGACGTCCGGGAGGCCGGCAACCACGTCGACCACAACATCGAGCAACTCCGCGGATCACTCGCCGGCCTGACGCAGGAACAGATCGGCAACGCCGTGATCGCCTACGAGCCGGTGTGGGCCATCGGCACGGGTCGGGTCGCCAGCTCAGCCGACGCCCAGGAGGTGTGCAAGGCCATCCGCGACGAACTGAGCAACCTGGCATCGTCGCAGGTTGCCGACGGCGTACGGGTGCTCTACGGCGGCTCGGCCAACGCCAAGAACATCGGCGACATCATCGTCCAGGACGACGTCGACGGCGCGCTGGTCGGCGGCGCATCACTCGACGGCGAGCAGTTCGCGACGATGTCGGCGATCGCCGCCGGGGGCCCGCTGCTCGACCTGCCCGGTTGAGGGTGGGGTCCCCAGCCCGGTAGGGCGAGGGTGCGGGGTCCCCAGCCCGGTAGGGCGAGGGTGGGGTCCCCAGCCCGGTAGGGCGAGGGGGGTAGGGTAGCGGCCGTGGAGTTGACCCTGAAGATCCTGCTCGTGGTCACCAGCATCCTGGTGGTGTTGCTGGTGCTGCTGCATCGCGCGAAGGGCGGCGGGCTGTCGACGCTGTTCGGCGGTGGGGTCCAGTCCAGTCTGTCCGGCTCGACCGTGGTCGAAAAGAACCTCGACCGCGTCACCCTGTTTGTGACCGGCATCTGGCTGGTCTCGATCATCGGCGTCGGGCTGATGATCAAGTACGCCTGACGTCACTGTCGTGATGCGCGCTGGTGCAAGCGCGCCGATACTTGACTGATGGCTGAGTTCTCCGACGCGGCTCTGGAACCCATCGGTGCCGTACAGCGAACCCGTATCGGACGCGAAGCGACCGAGCCGATGCGTGAGGACATGCGGCTGCTCGGCACCATCCTGGGTGACACCGTCCGCGAGCAGAACGGCGAGGAAGCTTTCGACCTGGTTGAGCGTGCCCGCGTTGAGTCGTTTCGGGTGCGGCGCTCGGAGATCGACCGCGCCGAGCTGGCCCGGATGTTTGACAGCGTCGACATCCACGATGCCATTCCGGTAGTTCGCGCGTTCAGCCACTTCGCGCTGCTCGCCAACGTCGCCGAGGACGTCCACCGGGAACGGCGCCGCGCGATCCATGTCCAGGCCGGCGAGCCACCCCAGGACAGCAGCCTGGCCGCAACCTACCTCAAGCTCGATGCGGCGCAACTGGATTCGGCGACCATTGCGGAAGCGCTCAAAGACGCTCTGGTGTCACCGGTGATTACCGCCCATCCCACCGAGACCCGGCGCCGCACTGTATTCGACACCCAGCACCGGATCACCGAGCTGATGAGGCTGCGGTTGCACGGGCACGCCGAGACTCCCGACGGCCGCGACATCGAGTCCGAGTTGCGCCGCCAGATCCTGATGTTGTGGCAGACCGCGCTAATCCGGTTTCAGCGCTTGAATATTCAAGACGAAATCGAAGCCGGCCTGCGGTACTACCGCTCGGCCTTCTTCGAGGTGATACCTCAGGTGAATGCCGAGGTACGCGACGCACTGAAGGCGCGCTGGCCTGACGCGCACCTGCTCGAGAAGCCACTTCTGCGGCCCGGGTCATGGATCGGCGGAGACCGCGACGGCAACCCCAACGTGACCGCTGATGTGGTGAGGCACGCCACTGACAGCGCGGCGTACACCGCGTTCGGGCACTACTTCGCCGAGCTGACGGCGTTGGAGGAGGAGTTGTCGATGTCGGCGCGGCTGGTAAAGGTCACCGACGATCTCGCCACGTTGGCCGACCGGTGTCACGCGGGGGCCCGGCTCGACGAGCCGTATCGGCGTGCGGTCCGTGTCATTCACGGTCGGCTCACCGCGACCGCGCAAGACGTGCTCGACCGCCAGCCCGCGCGGGAGCTCGACTTGGGACTTGAGCGGTACCGCACGCCCGACGAGCTAATCGCCGATCTCGACGTCGTCGACACCTCGCTGCGCGGTCACGGCAGCGGCATGCTTGCCGACGATCGGTTGTCGTGGCTGCGGGAGTCGGTGAGAGTCTTCGGGTTTCATCTTTCCGGGCTTGACATGCGACAGAACTCCGACGTACACGAGGAGGTGGTCGCCGAGCTGTTGGCCTGGGCCGGCGTGCACCCCGATTACATTTCCTTGTCGGAACCGGAACGCGTCGAACTGTTGGCCGCCGAACTCACCACCAGACGCCCGCTGACGCGGGAGGACGCAGACCTCTCCGAGTTGGCCCGCAAGGAACTCGACATCGTCGCTGCCGCCGCCCGCGCCGTGAAAGTGCTGGGGCCGCAGGCGGTCCCGAACTACATCATCTCGATGTGCCGGTCGGTGTCCGACGTGCTCGAGGCCGCGATCCTGTTGAAGGAGGCCGGTCTACTGGATGCCGCCAACACGCCGGTGGGCATCGTGCCGTTGTTCGAGACAATCGACGACCTTCAACGCGGAGCCGGGATCCTCGAAGCAGCACTTGATGTTCCGGTCTACCGAGCGTTGGTCCGCACGCGTGGCGACAGCCAAGAGGTGATGCTGGGCTACTCGGATTCCAACAAAGACGGCGGCTATCTGGCCGCGAACTGGGCGCTGTATCGCGCCGAACTCGATCTCGTCGCAGCGGCGCGTAAGACGGGAATCCGGTTGCGGCTGTTTCACGGTCGCGGGGGAAGCGTCGGCCGCGGTGGTGGACCCAGTTATGACGCGATTCTCGCGCAACCGCCGGGCGCGGTGTCGGGATCGTTGCGGCTCACCGAACAGGGTGAAGTCATCGCCGCCAAATACGCGGAGCCGCAAATCGCGCGGCGTAATCTCGAGGCCCTCGTCGCGGCCACGCTGGAATCCACGCTGCTGGACGTGGAGGGGCTCGGCGACGACGCCGAACCCGCCTACCGGGTACTCGACGAACTTGCCGAGATTGCGCAGCGCGCCTACGCCGAATTAGTGCACGACACAACAGGGTTCGTTGATTATTTTATGGCGTCGACCCCGGTGAGTGAGATCGGTGCACTGAACATCGGCAGTCGCCCGACATCACGCAAGCAGACCACGGCGATCTCCGATCTGCGGGCGATCCCATGGGTGCTGGCGTGGAGCCAGTCACGTGTGATGCTGCCGGGTTGGTACGGAACGGGCACCGCGTTCGAGCAATGGATCGCCGAGGGCCCCGATAATCGAGAGGCCCGGCTGGATGTGCTACGCGATCTTTATCGGCGCTGGCCATTCCTCTCGACCGTGCTGTCGAATATGGCTCAGGTGCTGGCCAAGTCGGACATGGGATTGGCCGCCCGCTACGCCGAGCTGGTTCCCGACGAGGCATTGCGCCGTCGGGTGTTCGACAAGATCGTCGCCGAGCACGAGCGCACCATCCGCATGCACAGTTTGATCACCGAGCAAGACAACCTGCTCGCCGACAATCCGGCACTGGCACGCTCGGTGTTCAACCGGTTCCCGTACCTGGAGCCGCTCAACCACCTTCAGGTAGAGCTGCTGCGCCGATACCGCTCGGGTGACGACGATGAACTCGTTCGGCTCGGCATCCTGGTCACCATGAACGGTCTCGCCTCGGCGCTGCGCAACAGCGGCTGACGGAACCGTCCGCGGCGCCACCGCGTCCCAATCACATGGCCGACGTTTTCCTCACACCGACCGGCGGGATCGACGCGGCTGCGCTGTGCGAAAGGGCCGCAGCGCATCTCGCCGCGCAAAGCCGCGCCTTGGCCCGATTCGCCGACGGGCTGCACGACGGGTGGCTCGGTGACTGCGAGGAAGGACGCGGATGGGCGCGGCTGCTGCAGGACAAGACAACCGGCGCGAATTCGCTCGGCTGGCTGCATGATCGGCACGCTGCGAACCTGATGACTATCTGCGATCAATTCCGCAGCACCACAAGACCTTACGGCGACGCGGACAATCACGTGATGGGGCGGCGATGGCCGACCAGGTGATACCCGATGACTGGACGCCCGGCGTGTGGCCGCATGCCGCGGTGATGGATATGCAGGCCAGACTCGACCCGGTGCGGATGGCCCGCTATGCCGACGACTGGCAGGCCACGGTGGATGAGATCAGGGATGTCCTGACGGAGCTGGACCGCCGGGTCACCTTGTCGTTGCAGTCCGGTTGGCGCGGCGAAGGCGCCGATGCGGCGTTGGCGGCGTTGCGCCGCTATATCGCCGGCTCGCTCGACGGCCTGGTCGCGTGCCGATCGCTGGCCGTGCACCTGGGTGAGCTGTCTCGGGCCGCAGGCGATCTTCGCGCGTGCATTACCGCGCCGGCCGGCAGTGAATTTGCCGACGAGCTACACGAGGAGGCACTATCCCAAGTCCGCCAGCTGTACAGCGGCCCGGCGGTTGCGGCCGGAAATGCCGTCGCCGACATCCCTGAACCGCCCGATCCGTTCCAGGTCGGCGGCCAAGCCCGCGCGAGCGCGCTGCCGGCCGGATTGAACACTCCGAACCCAGCGGCAGGCTTGCCGTCAGAGTCGGGGGCACCGCTTTCGTCGCTTTCGTCGACCCCGACTGACCTCGGCAATGATCGCGTCGGACGCCGGGCCGTGCCGACCTCCGCGGCGGCGCCCGATCCGTTCTGGCGGACACCCACCCACAGCGCTGCGTACCCGTCGTCTCCCGGCGATGCCCTGCCGGCACGCCCTGACGCGCCCTCCAGCACGGCGACTCCGGCGCCGGCGGGCGTGCCCGCGACCATGTCGGGCCAGTTAGCGAGCGTCGCGGGCCGCCCGAGTTCGCCGACACCCGTGGCGCCGTTGGTCGGGACGGCCTACCCCGGTCACGTCGGACGCGACGGCAGTGCAGAACATCGGGCGGCGAGGTACCTGATCTCAGCAGGCAATACCCATGAGCTGATCGGCGAGCTGCCGCTGGTGGCGCCGCCGGTAATCGGTGAGTGAGCGCGGCTACAGGCCGGTGCGGTCGCGGATGGCTTTCACGGTTTGGCGCACCGCAGTTTCGGTCGCGGTCAGCGGAGTGACCACTGCCTCGCCGATGCCGACGATGCGTTCGACCCGGTCGACGATTCCCTCCAGCCTGCCCAGCGTTTCGTTAAGGTACGACAGGCTGCCGTTAAACGTCTCCAATGAGCCGTCGAGTCCCACGATGGACTTGTCGAGCGCCGCCAGGGACGTGACTAGGCTGCCCAGCACCTGATCGACCTGCTCGACGGTGAGGTCGGCGTTGAGCGCCGCTTGAGCTAGCGTCTTTATCCGCTCTCGACTCGTGCGCGGCGGGGCACCCTTGTCTGTCATGTCAGTCATTATGACCGCATGACAGTTTGGCCGCGGCCGCTTCGTCGAGAAGCCATACGGTGGCGTCGCGGCCGACGGCACCGGCGGCGGGTACCTCCTCCGGGTCCGCTCCGTTGACCGCGGCGGCCACGGCATCTGCCTTGCCGGACCCGGACACGATCAGCCACACTTCTCGTGACCGCTGAATTGCCGGGAGCGTCAACGTGATTCGCTGCGGCGGCGGCTTCGGCGAATCCTCGACCGCTACCACCAGGCGCTCTTTCTCACGCACCGCGTCGGTGTGCGGGAACAGCGAGTTGATGTGACCTTCTGGACCCATGCCCAGCAAATGCACATCAAAATCCGTTGCGGCATTTCCCGGTTCGGCTTGTGCGGCCAGCTCCCGCTCATACGCGACGGCCGCGGCATTGATGTCGTTTCCGAACTCGCCGTCACTGGCGGCCATCGGGTGCACATTCTCAGCCGGGATATCGATCGTGTCGAGCAGCGCCGAGCGGGCCTGTTTGAAGTTGCGTTCGTCGTCGTCCTCGGCGACGAAACGGTCGTCGCCCCAGAACAGATGCACCCGCGACCAGTCGATGCCGCCACCGCGCTGACCCAGATGCTTCAGCACGCCGATTCCTGTTCCGCCGCCGGTCAGCACGATCGATGCTTTGCCTCGGAACTCCACCACGGCTGCGATCTCCTCGGCGAGACGTTCGCCGACCGCGTCCACCAGTGCGGCGCTGTCCGGGTAGGTGTGCACTGTGCTGCTCATATGTATTGCACCTTGTCGATGCCGCCCAATGCTTCCGCATAGATTTCGTCCGCATCCAGCCGGCGCAGATCCTCGGCGAGGCATTCGCGAGTTTCCCTGCGCGGCAGCGGGAGTAGCGCGTCGGGCCGGGCGGTGCGGCTCAGTGTCGCAGTGCCGCCCGTCTGCGGCCGGCTCAATGAAATGGTCTCGGCTTGCCGGAATAGCTCCACTTTGAGTCCGCCGACCGCTCGCTGTACGGTGCCGTCGATCCGGCTGGCCAGCCACCCTGCCAGGACATCGAGAGCCGGCTCATCCTTGAGCCCGGACACCAGCGCCGACGTGATCGGCTCATGCGGCGGCTGATCGACCGCCGACGTGAGCAGCGCACGCCAGTAGGTGATCCGGCTCCACGCCAGGTCGGTGTCACCGGGTGTGTAGCCGCTCAGCCGGCCCTTGATCGCGGCCAGCGGATCACCGGTGTGCGTTGCGTCGGTGATACGACGAATTGCCAACTTCCCCAACGGATCTTGAGCCGGACATGTGGGCGCTTCGCCGGGCCACCACGCCACCACCGGGGTGTCGGGCAGCAGGAACGGCAGCACAACGCTGCTGGCATGGTCAGCCAGTTCACCGGAGGTGCGCAGAACTACCACCTCGCCGGCGCCGGCGTCACCGCCCACACGCAGTTGGCCGTCGAGACAGGGCTTCTGGGCACTGCGGTCCCCGGTGACCACCACGATGATCCGGCATGGATGCTCACGGCTGGCCGACGCTGCGGCGTCGATCACGTCCTCGACGGCCTCTTCGCAGTCGGGTGCCGCGACCAGCGTCAGCACACGGCCGAGCGTGATCGCGCCGGCTTCTTCGCGCAGGGCGGTAATGCGCTTGTTGATGTCGTTGGTCGTCGTGTCCGGGATGTCGACGATCATGATTGTCTCTTCTTCGCGCAAGCGCTCATCGGTGTTGTCTCTTCTTCGCGCAAGCGCTCATCGGTGTTGTCGTCTTCTTCGCGCAAGCGCTCATCAGGGCCGCCGCCATTCCCGGCCGGTGCGCCGCAGCATCTCAAACGATGACGGAGGGCCCCAGGTGCCCGACGGGTACGGTTCGGGGCGTCCATGTGACGCCCAGTAATCCACCACCGGATCGAGTATTTCCCAAGCCAACTCGACTTCGGCGTTGACCGGAAACAGGGACGGTTCCCCGAGCAGCACATCCAGGATCAGCCGCTCGTACGCCTCCGGCGAGTCCTCGGCGAACGCCGAGCCGTACGAGAAATCCATGTTGACATCACGCACCTCCATCGCGCTGCCGGGTACCTTCGACCCAAACCGCATCGTGATGCCCTCGTCGGGCTGCACGCGGATCACCAACGCGTTCTGGCCGAGTTCTTCGGTCATCGTCGCATCGAACGGAAGGTGCGGCGCCCGCTTGAACAAGAGCGCGATCTCAGTCACCCTGCGGCCCAACCGCTTTCCCGTCCTCAGGAAGAATGGGACCCCCGCCCACCGTCGGGTATCGACCTCCAAGGTGATCGCCGCGAAGGTCTCGGTGGTGGAGTCCTTGGAAAATCCCTCTTCCTCCAGGAGGCCGACCACCTTCTCGCCGCCCTGCCAGCCGGCGGCGTACTGCCCACGCGATGTGGTTTCGCTCAGCGGCTCCGCCAGTTTCACCGCCGAGAGCACCTTGATCTTCTCGGCCTGCAGCTCGTGTGGATGAAAACTGAGCGGCTCCTCCATGGCGGTGAGGGCGAGCAACTGCAGCAGGTGGTTCTGGATCACGTCGCGGGCCGCCCCGATGCCGTCGTAATAGCCTGCGCGCCCGCCTAACCCGATGTCCTCGGCCATCGTGATCTGCA
Source organism: uncultured Actinomycetota bacterium (assembly GCA_963801365.1). GTDB lineage: Bacteria > Actinomycetota > Actinomycetes > Mycobacteriales > Mycobacteriaceae > Mycobacterium. Next base: position 169,946 of record CAWDEZ010000008.1, read on the forward strand.
CGGAGTCGACGTAGTGGGCGTTCCACACCGGTTCGATCAACTCGTTGGCAAAGCGCAGCGCCAGGATGTTCTGGACGGTTTCCTTTCCCAGGTAGTGGTCGATGCGGAACACCGTCTCCTCGGGGAACACGCTGTTGACCACCGCGTTGAGCTCACGTGCGCTGCGCAGGTCATGACCGAACGGCTTCTCGATGACCACTCGGCTCCACTTGCCCTCCTGCTGGCGGGCCAACCCGGACTTCTGCAGCTGTTCGCACACCAGCGGGAACGCCTTCGGTGGAATCGACAGGTAGAAGGCGTGATTGCCGCCGGTGCCACGTCCGGCGTCGAGTTTCTCCAATGTCTCGGCCAGGCGGCCGAAGGCGGCGTCGTCGTCGAAAGTGCCTTGCACGAATCGGAGGCCCTCGCACAGCCGTTCCCACACCTCTTGGCGGAACGGTGTCCGGGAATGCTGCTTGACCGCTTCGTAGACCACCTGACCGAAATCCTCGTCCGCCCAGTCGCGTCGTGCGAAGCCGATGAGTGCGAACGTGGGCGGCAGCAGCCCCCGGTTGGCCAGGTCATAGATCGCTGGCATCAGCTTCTTACGGGCCAAGTCACCGGTGACGCCGAAGATCACCACACCGCACGGACCGGCGATGCGCGGCATCCGCTTGTCACGCTTGTCGCGCAACGGGTTACGCCACACCGTCGGCGGCGCTGCGGATTTCGTCTCCATGGCCGTCATTTCTTCGCGGCGTCGAGCTGTTCCCGCGTGGCCTCCAGAAGTTCCAGCCACGACTTCTCGAACTTCTCGACGCCTTCGTCCTCCAGCACCACGAACACGTCGGCCAGATCGACACCGACCGCCTGGAGCTTGTCGAACACGTCCTGGGCTTCCTGCGCGCGACCGGTGACGGTGTCGCCGGTGATCACGCCGTGGCCGGCGACCGCGTCGATCGTCTTCTCCGGCATCGTGTTGACAGTGTTCGGGGCGACAAGCTCGGTGATGTACAGGGTGTCGGAGTACTCCGGGTTCTTCACGCCCGTCGACGCCCACAGCGGCCGCTGCACCCGCGCGCCGTCGGCCTTCAGCGCGTCGTAGCGCTTTGCGCCGATGAACACCTCCTGGTATGCGGCATATGCGAGCCGGGCGTTCGCGACACCGGCCTGCCCGCGCAGCGCAAGCGCTTCGCCGGAGCCGATTTTCTCCAATCGCTTGTCGATCTCGGTGTCGACGCGGGAGACGAAAAACGATGCGACAGAATGGATCTTGGATAGGTCATGCCCCGCCTGCTTGGCCGCCTCCAGCCCGGCGAGGTACGCATCCATCACCTCGCGATGTCGCTCGACCGAGAAGATCAACGTGACGTTGACCGAGATGCCCTCCGCCAACGTCGATGTGATGGCCGGCAGGCCCGCCTTAGTGGCGGGGATCTTGATGAATAAGTTGGGACGGTCGACGACCTTCCACAGCTCGATCGCCTGCAGGATCGTCTTATCGGTGTCATGCGCGAGCCGCGGATCGACCTCGATGGAGACCCGGCCGTCGACGCCGTCGGATTCCTCCCACTGCGGCCGCAGTGCGTCGCACCCGGCGCGGACGTCGTCGGTGGTGACGGTGCGGATCGCGGCGTCTACGTCGGCGCCGCGCTCGGCGAGCTCGGCGATCTGCTCGTCGTACGCGTGACCCTTCGACAGCGCGGTCTGGAAAATCGTCGGGTTCGTGGTCACGCCGACCACGCACATGGTGTCGACCAGCTTCTGCAGATTGCCGGTCTTCAGCCGGTCGCGGGACAGGTCGTCGAGCCAGACGGACACTCCCGCCGCGGATAGTGCCGCGAGGTTCGGATTCTGAGTCATTTCCCGGTGGTCCTTCCTAGTGGTCGAGTGCTCGTTCCGCGGCGGCGACGACGGCCTCGGGGGTGAACCCGAATTCGCGGAACAATGTCTTTGCGTCGGCGGACTCGCCGTAGTGTTCGATCGACACGATTTCGCCGGTGTCGCCCACGAGCTTGTACCAACTCTGGGCCACGCCGGCCTCCACGGCGACCCGTGCCGAAACGGTCGGCGGCAGCACGGAGTCGCGGTACTCCACCGGCTGGGATTCGAACCACTCCACGCACGGCATCGACACAACGCTGGCCTGAATGCCCCTATCCGCCAAAATCTTTTGCGCCTCGACCGCGAGCTGCAACTCTGAACCGGTGCCAATCAGGATCACGTCGGGCTCCACGTCGGGTCGTCCGCCGAGCACATAACCGCCCTTGGCGACGCCATCGGCGGTCGTGCCCTCCAGCACCGGAACGCCCTGGCGACTCAGCATCAGCCCGACCGGACCGCTGCCCGCTCCGCGGCACAGGATCGTGCGCCACGCGTACGCAGTCTCATTCGGGTCACCTGGCCGCACCACGGACAAGTTCGGAATCGCCCGCAGCGCGGCGAGGTGTTCGATCGGCTGGTGGGTCGGCCCGTCCTCACCGAGGCCGATCGAGTCGTGCGTCCAGACATAGATCGTGTCGATGTGCATCAGCGACGCCAGGCGTACCGCCGGCCGCATATAGTCGGAGAACTGCAGGAACGTCCCGCCGTACGCCCTGGTGGGGCCATGTAGCACAATGCCGGACAGAATCGCGCCCATCGAGTGCTCACGAACACCGAAGTGCAGCGTGCGGCCATACCAGTGGGCGGTGTATTCCTTCGTCGAAATCGACGGCGGGCCAAAGGAATCCGCGCTCTTGATGGTGGTGTTGTTGCTGCCGGCAAGGTCCGCTGACCCGCCCCACAGCTCGGGCAGCTTGGGTCCCAACGCTGACAGCACCTCACCCGAGGCGGCCCTGGTCGCCAGCGGCTTGCTGCCGGGTTCCCAATACGGCAGCTCCTCGTCCCACCCGTCGGGCATCTCCTGAGCGATCAGCCGGTCGAGCAGCGCCTTGCGGTCGGGCTCGTGCTCGGCCCATGCGTCGAAGTCGGTCTGCCACTTCTGATGCGCTTCCCGGCCGCGGTCCACGAGCTCCCGCGTGTACGCCAGCACCTCATCGCGCACGTCGAACTTCTTCTCCGGGTCGAAGCCGAGGGCCTTCTTGACCGCCGCGACCTCCTCGTCGCCCAGCGCAGCGCCGTGTGCCTTGCCGGTATTCATCAGTTTCGGCGCGGGATAACCGATCACTGTGCGGATCGCGATGAACGACGGCTTGTCGGTGACGGCCTTGGCCGCGGCGATCGCCTCCTCGATGCCGACGACGTTCTCGCCGCCCTCGACGATCTGCACATGCCAGCCGTACGCCGCGTAGCGGGCCGGTGTGTCCTCGCTCAGCGCGATGTTGGTGTCGTCCTCGATCGAAATCTGGTTGTTGTCATAGAAGACGATCAGGTTGCCGAGCTTCTGCGTGCCTGCCAAGGAGGACGCCTCCGACGTCACGCCTTCCTCGATGTCGCCGTCGGACGCGATCACATAGATGTGATGGTCGAACGGGCTGGTACCCGGCGCGGCGTCAGGATCGAATAGGCCGCGCTCGTAGCGTGAGGCCATCGCCATCCCGACCGCCGACGCGAACCCCTGACCGAGCGGGCCGGTGGTGATCTCCACGCCCTTGGTGTGACGGAATTCTGGGTGTCCGGGCGTCTTGGAGCCCCAGGTCCGCAGAGACTCGATGTCGGAGAGCTGGAGTCCGAACCCGCCGAGGTACAGCTGCAGATACAGCGTGAGGCTGCTGTGTCCGGCGGACAGCACGAATCGGTCGCGGCCGAGCCAGTGGGTGTCGCTGGGATCGTGGCGCATGGTCCGCTGGAACAGCGTGTAGGCCAGTGGGGCGAGGCTCATCGCGGTGCCGGGATGGCCGTTGCCCACCTTCTGGACCGCGTCGGCCGCCAGCACGCGCACCGTGTCTACCGCTGCCGAATCGAGGTCGGTCCAATCGTCCGGGTGGTTGGGGCGGGTAAGGGCGGAGATCTCCTCAAGCGTGGTCAAAGGTTCTCCTCACGTCGGTAGGCAGGCCCAATGTCAACCCTAGTGCGGGCGGCCGGGATGGTCGATCGGTCTGGCCGACGGTGACTTCACCGGATGGAATTGCTGTGAATGCACCCTGAAGTGTTGGATCGGGCCGCGCCCGGTCTACCATCGCCTGTAGTAGGCGCTGAGCGCTCGCGCGAAGAGCGATAGGTTCCGAGGAGTATCTGCGTGAGCATTCGCGAGCGGGCCGGGGTTTCGTGGCCCAACCGCACCCGCACCGCGCTACTCGGCTACCTCGCCCTGACCAAGCCGCGGGTCATCGAGTTGCTGCTGGTGACCACGATCCCCGCGATGCTGCTCGCCGACCGCGGCACGGTGAACCCGCTGTTGATCCTGAACACGCTGATCGGCGGCATGCTCGCGGCCGGAGGCGCGAACACCCTGAACTGTGTCGCCGACGCCGACATCGACAAGGTGATGAAACGCACCGCGCGCAGGCCGCTGCCGTGCGCGGCGGTGCCGACCAGCCACGCACTGGTGTTCGGGGTGGCGCTGTCGGTGGCGTCGTTCTTCTGGTTGTGGTGGACGACGAATCTACTGTCCGCGCATCTGGCGGGAGCCACGATCGGGTTCTACGTGTTCGTCTACACACTGCTGCTGAAGCGGCGGACGTCGCAGAACGTGGTGTGGGGCGGTGCTGCCGGATGCATGCCGGTGATGATCGGCTGGTCCGCGGTGACCGGCACCGTCAGCTGGCCGGCATTGGCGATGTTCGCGATCATCTTCTTCTGGACGCCACCGCATACGTGGGCGCTCGCGATGCGGTACAAAGAGGACTACCAGGCGGCGGGCGTTCCGATGCTGCCGGCCGTGGCCACCGAACGCCAAGTGACCAAGCAGATCCTCGTTTACACGTGGCTCACGGTCGCCGCGACGTTCGTGCTGGGGTTGGCGGCGGGGTGGCTGTACGCCTCGGTTGCGGTACTCGCCGGGGTGTGGTTTTTGACCATGGCCCATCAGCTGTACGCGGGTGTACGTCGCGGCGAGACTGTGAAACCGCTGCGACTTTTTCTGCAGTCCAACAACTATCTGGCCGTCGTATTCTGCGCGCTGGCGGTGGACTCCGCACTGGCGCTACCGACTTTGTTGCGTTGACTCTGCTTGTGCACAAGGCGGCGGATGACCGGGTTTGTCGTGTAGTGCCCACACGCTGGCCCAGGCGCGGCCGCGATCGCCCACCCGCCAGGAGGCCAGCCGTTCGGCGCGGGTGCGCTGCCGACCCCGCAGCACCTCGGTGGCCACCCCCAACAGCCGCAGCGCGGCATCGGCGCGCTGCACGGTGCGCACCGACAGCCCGGTGCCGGCGGCCAGGGTCTGGTTGGTGGGCCGGCCGTCGCGGCCGGTGGCGTGATCGGCGTAGCCCCTCAGCCACCCGCACCACCGCTTTCAGGCTGACCGGGTTACCCGGCATCAGCGGGCGCAGGTCTAGAACAGGAGACAGGCATGCGCTACCGTGAGATCTGCTGCTCAAGCAAATCCCTTCGGGAAGGTGCGAAAGGACCACCGAACCGAGCTGTGAACTCGGTTCAGACAAACCCTCGGCCTTAGCCGGGGGTTTTCGTCTATCTAGGGGCGGCTACTTCCAGCGCGGCTATTGAGATGTGGTGTCCGACAAGACAAGTCCGGTAGGGGCTACATCGCCAGGGGCATGACCTCCTTGTCGAGTTCGCGGACTAGCTCGGGATGACCGACGTGCATTGCAAGAACGTCGGCGACGTACTGGCCCATGGGAATTCCACGCTGGCTGGCTACGCGCTTCACGACCTCGTAAACGACCCGGCTAGGCCACCACGGCGTCGATCGACGCCGCGATTGATGCGGCGGACCTGGTGATTATTCCGACCGGTCCGCGGGCGGCCGATATCGACCGGGTGTGGCCGACGTTGGATATCACGCAGCACCGGCCGACGACGATCCTGCTGACGCTGGTGGATATACGCAAGGTGGAGGCGGTGGAGATGCCGCGCGGCCTGGCTGCGGCGAATGCGCCGGTGCTGCGCAGCATCGTGCGGAACCTGACGGCGATCGAGCGGGCGTCCGGCCGCGGTATCCCGCGGTACTTGGGCGACTACGGCGACGTGTTTGACGAGCTGCTGACGGTCGCGGGCCTTGAGGAGGTAGCGGTATGACGGCGAAGTCCTCGACGACGGCTGATGCGGGCGGGCCTCGGTGATCCGCCGGCCGACCGGGGCCGCGGCGACGGCCCGGGCGGCAAGCACGTTTCAGAGCGACGACGCGGCGCGCAGCAGCACGCCGGCGCCGGTGGTGCGCGAGGCGATGCGCACAACGATGCACCTGCCCCCAGCGATGCGCACGGGCCTCAAACGGCGCGCGCTGGACCAGAACACCACGATGAGCGAGCTGATTCGGGCGGCCATCAGCTCGGGGCTGCAGGACCCTGCCGCGCTGGCCGGTGCGTCGTTGCAGCATCGCCGTACCAGCAGTGGCGCTCGAACCACTCTCGACGTGCCGCGCGATGTGCACCGGACACTAAAAAGGCTCGCTGCAGATGAGGACACGAGTGTGCAGGCTCTGGTGCTGAGGGCGATCCTTCGCGCCTACCCTGACCTCGGATAAGTCCATGTGCGCGTCAATATGGACGTATATATCTGCTGCATTACCTGGTTCACGCGGCCGGGAGGCCGTTAAACGTGCGCTTTTCCTGATCACTGCGTCATCGGCACGGCACGCGCCGAGATCAGTCCCACTGTCGCGGCGCGACCCGTTCCCACCAGTTGATGGTTTCGCCGTCGGTGGCCATCCGATCAAGGACACCCGCGATGAGCTCGATGTGTGTTCCACCGCCACCGGACCAGCAGAATTTCCACAGCTCGCGGGCCGCTCGGTGATGGTGGTGGATCGTCTCGTCGACGGTGTAGGCGTCGATCTCGCCGGCGCGGTAGCGGTTAATCGTGGCCGTAACGTGCTCGATGAGCTCACCCAGTCGCGCCTCGTGATAGGCGGCAACGCGTTCGCTCGCGGCTCGGCGTTCGGCCTTCGTCCCCACAGCGGGACGATATCGCCACCAGCCGTCATCTCGCAGACCTTGTTCACGGTCGCCGAACTGATCTCACCCGAGCTACACGTCGCAAACAGCTAGCGCGCGTGCGCGCAAAGCTCGATGAGCAACCACCGTGGTGACATAAGGACGTCATCACGTGGGATGCGAGGTGCACCCAGCACGTCACCGCGTTCCCGATAACGAAGGTGTCTGGGACCGGCGTCGAGGCTCGCGTCGATGTCCCTCCACCCCAGCACTTTGTACATACTTTTGGCTATACTGTGACTGTGACTATTGTCCCGCTGGGCGAGGCCCGCAATCATCTTTCCGAGTACGTGGCCCAAGTCGAGCGCACCCATGAGCGGATCACGATCACCCGGCATGGTCATGCCGCCGCGGTGCTCATCTCTGCCGATGACCTCGCCTCGATCGAGGAGACGCTCGACGTGCTGCGCACGCCCGGTGCCGTCGAGGCGATCAGGCAGGGGCGTGCTGATGCGGCAGCGGACCGCTTCGTTGACGCTGACGAGATCAAGGCCCTGTACACGTCGCGGTGAGCAACGAACCCTACGAGATCGCTATCACCGCCCGCGCGGCACGCGATCTGCAGCGCTTGCCGGAGAAGATCGCCGCCGCCTGCGTAGAGTTCCTCTTCGGCCCACTCGCCGACAACCCGTATCGGCTGGGCAAACCGCTGCGCGAGGAACTTGAGGGCCTGCACTCCGCGCGACGCGGAGACTACCGCGTCATCTACGCGATCAACGATGCTCACCGCCGCTTGGAGATCGTGCACATCGACCGACGCGGCGATGTCTACCGATAGTCGCTTACCACCAGATTCATGATGCGGGGGAGAGGTAGCTAACGCCGTAGCCCGCCCGATCCCGAACGCCGCGGCGAGCTCGCGTACGGGTTCGCCGGTCGCCGCCAGGCGCAGCTGCTGCTGTCGCTCATGGCTGAGTTTGGGTGGCTTGGTCGCCGACAGCCCCCGGGTGCGCCTCGATTCCCGGGATGCCGCCCGCCGCTCACGGCCCAGCTTGAGCTCCAGCTCGGCGAGGGTGGCCATGATCGCCGCCACCGCGCGCCCTGTCGGGGTGGCGGTGTCGACGCCTTCGCGTAAGGCACGCAACGTGATTCGTCGCTCGCCAAGGTCGGCGATCGTCCGGGTAACCTCGGCAACAGAGCGGCCGAGCCGGTCAATCGTGGCGACCACCACGGTGTCGCCGGCTCTGGCGTAATCGAGCATCGCGACCAACCCAGGCCGGGCGGACTTAGCCGATCCGGGCAGCTTATCGGTGAAGACACGCCCCGGATCAACTCCGGCAGCGATCAGCGTGGCAAGTTGGGCATCGAGATTCTGGCCGAGGGTGCTGACCCGTGCGTAGCCCAGTATCGCGGTCACACGGATACGGTCTCACTGCCCAGCGACACAGCGGATTTGAGACACGCCGTGCGAGACAAGAAACGAGACACCGCGACCTGGCCTTATCAGCGATGGAAAGGCGCGGCCCAGGGTGTCTCGTTTCTCTAGAAATGAGACACGGCAGCAACGTGCGTTCCTGCGGGTCGATGTCGATCAGACGCGTGCACCGCGCATTCGCTGATCGGTGCTCTGTTGAAGGTGAGCCGGGCAGTGCATTGGCGTGGTCGGGGTTCAGTGGGCGACATTGTCAGGGCCTCGCGGTTCGGTTAGCGATCGGCTCAGTAGCCGATGTCCGCGGCCGGCTTGAAAACCAACCGCGTGGAGGCCGGCCGGGTGCCATCACCCCGCCGGTAGCTTCAGCACCCGGTTGCCGTCGGTGACGTAGATGTTGTCGGCGAGCTGTTATTGATAGTGCGCCGCCCACCACTGGAACACCTGAGCAAGCGTGCTTTCCCCACCTAGTGCTTGGCCATGGCCCACCAGCAGTTCGGAGTCGACCGTCCAGACCACACCCCCACGACTAGGGTCGCGAGTGTCGGCGAAGCAGGCGATCTTGCCTTCGCTCTGCTGGGGAGTGGCAGCGCGATGCCAATATTGGGGTGAAATTTCCATTCCAGGGCACGGCATAAGTTGCGTGCTGCTGTCTGGCCTGAAGTCAATGTTGTTGTTGAAATCGCGATCCAATGTGGCTTGGTCAGGAAATAGCGCGTACCAAAGCTGACCAAGCCCCCAAGGCGGAACCTGATAGCTCTCATTACCGTTGTTGGCGATATCACCGCACGTCACCTCGGCCAGCGATCCTGTTTGGCCGTGCCCGCTGTCACTGCACTGGGCGTCGGCGGGAACCAATGTCAGCAGCCGCGAGACGGGGTCGACGGTGGGCGTCGTGGTGGGCGTCGTGGTGGACGTCGTGGTGGACGTCGAGGACGCGATGGCACGGTGCGAATGTGAACGGCGTTCGACGACGATGAGGACAGCGACCGCGGCGACGGTGACGACCAGGGCGACCGCGGCAAGCACGAGCTTTGTGCGGCTGAGCCGACGGACCCGCGGATGTGTGGGCCGTGCGGGTTTCGGCGGTAGTGCTGGCCCGGTTGGCGCCAGCTGCGTGGGGGGTTGGTTGGTCCAGTCGGCATGCTCGGTGGCGGCCGACCCGAGCTCCCTCGCGTAAGCCGCAAGTTGTTCAGGGGGGTGTTGGGTGGGCACTGAGGTCACCGTGCTGGATGGCGGTTGCGGTGGCTTGTCGTCCGGGACAGCACCCGCTGTCGGCCGGGGAATTGGGTCCGTGGTTGCGTCGCGGGCGGCGTCCGCCAACTCGACGGTGGTGGCGTAGCGCTCGTCGGGGTTTTTGGCCATGCCCTTGGCGATCACCGCGTCGAACTGTGCGGGCACGTTGGGTTGGGTGGTCGATGGCCGTGGCGGCGGATCGGTGAGGTGCCCGGCGATCTGGCTCTCGAACGTGTCGCCGGGGAACGGGGGGTGCCCGGTCAGGCACTCATATAACACGCACGCCAACGCGTAGATGTCGGCGCGGGCATCGGCCTCGCGCGCCCGAAACCGCTCCGGGGCGATGTAATGCGGGGTGCCGATCATGGCGCGGGTGCCGGTCATTCGGGTGTCCTCGGTGCCGCGGGCGATGCCGAAGTCGATCAGGTAGGCGAAATCGTCCTCGTCGAGCAGGATGTTGGACGGCTTGACGTCGCGGTGCACCAGCCCGACCTTGTGCGCGGCCTGCAGCGCCCTGGCCACCTGCTCGATAATCCGCACCGCGCGCGCCGGCTCCAACGGACCCCCGGCCAGCACCCGGTGCAGGTCGCGGCCCTCGACCAGCCGCATGTCCACATACAGCCGGCCGTCGATCTCGCCGTAGTTGTGGATGGGAATGATGTGCGGATTGTTCAGCTTCGCAGCCTTTTCTGCTTCCCCGCGGAACCGCTTTACATACGTTTCGTCCTGCGCCAGATGCTGCGGGAGCAGTTTGATTGCCACCGGGCGGTTGTCGGCCGCCGTGTCGTGGGCGAGCCACACCTCGCCCCCGCCGCCGCGGCCCAGCAACTCGACCAGGCGGTAGCGTCCGAACGGCGTCCCGTCCACATCAGCCTCCCCGGCAGCAGTGGTTCGGCAAACACGATAAGCCCAGCGGACGCTCGACAAGGCGCAAACGTGCAGCGCTAACACCGGCTCCGCGACCGGATCGGGGTTGGGCGGTCCGCCCGCCACCCTCCGGCTCGCCGATCGGACCAGGCCGCGTGACCGGGACCGTGATCTCGACGGCGCGCGCTAAACGCAGCAACGCAGCGTTGCGCGCTGTGTCAAGCGACGTGGGCGCCTTGGCGACGGTCTAGCCGCATCGCCAGGCCCCGCGCTACGGGAGTTTTTTCCTAACGGGAGACCCTTTAGGGGTGGGGTGACAGCACCGAGAGCGCTGAGGGCGTCGGCTACTTGAACTTTCGCGCCTCGGACGCAGAGTCAACGACCACCCCTACGGCACCAGCACGATCGATCCGGTCGTCTTTCGGCCCTGCAAATCTGCGTGCGCACGGGCAGCCTCGGCCAGCGGATAACGCTCGCTGACGATCACCGTGATCGACCCGGCGGCGATTGCCTCTAGCACTTCGCCTGCCCGCCAGGAGAATTCGTCGGACGTGCGGATAAAATGAACCAGCGACGGCCTGGTCAGGTACAACGAACCGCCGGAGTTGAGCCGTTGCGGATCGATCGGCGGCACCGGTCCGCTCGCCGCGCCGAACAGCGCCAATGTCCCGCGCACCGCGAGACTGGCGAGGCTGGCATCGAACGTCGTCTTGCCCACGCCGTCGTACACCGCGGCGACGCCCTTACCATCGGTCAGTTCGCGGACCTTCGCGGCGAACTTCTGGGCATCGTCGGGATAGTCGAGCACTTCGACCGCGCCCGCCTGCCTGGACAGCTCCGCCTTCTCCGGGGTGGACACCGTGGTGATCACTTTCACGGCCAGGCTGGTCGCCCATTGCGTGAGGATCAGGCCGACCCCACCCGCCCCGGCGTGCACCAGCACGGTGTCGCCCTGCTGCACCGGGTAGACAGACTTGAGCAAGTAGTGCGCGGTCATTCCCTTCAGCAGCGCGGAGGCGGCGATGTCAGGTGAGACGCCGTCGGGCACGTATGCGACGAAATCGGCGGGAGCCACGCTGTACTCGCTGTAGGCGCCAGCGGCTGCGACGGTCACCACCCGATCGTCGACGCGCAGCGCCGCCACGTCGTCGCCGACGGCCGCGATCGTGCCGCACACTTCCTGGCCCAAGATGAACGGCACTTCGCGCCGATATGAACCGGATCGGAAGTAGGTGTCGATGAAGTTCACCCCGATCGCCTCGGCTTTGATCAACACCTCTCCCGGCCCGGGGGAGGGTTTTGGCTTTTCGACGTAACGCAGGACCTCTGGACCGCCGTGTTCGGCGACTTCGATTGCGTGCATCTGACTATCATCCCCGGCAATGAAGCTCGCGCGGCCAAACGTGTTCCATCCGCGCATCGTGCTGGCCGGATGTCGACAGCTCGTTGACGGCGATGGTGACGATGCGGGATTGGTGGCGGCCCTTGGTCGCCGCGGGCTGCATGCCAGGTGGCTGTCGTGGGACGATCCGGACGCGCTGCGCGCCGATCTCGTCATCCTCCGAGCGACGTGGGACTACGCCGAGCGGCTCGACGAGTTTCTGGCATGGACGGCGTCGGTGCCCCACCTGCTCAACGCCCCTGCAGTCGTCGCCTGGAACGCCGACAAGCGCTACCTGCTCGATCTGGCGCGCCGCGGTGTGCCGACCGTGCCGACCGCGGTGTTCGGACCCGCGGAGACCGTACGTCTGCCGACGGCCGCGGAGGTGGTCGTGAAGCCGGCGATAGGCGCGGGTGCCGTTGACACGCATCGGTTTACGGAGCGGACCGCGGCCAACGGGCACGCCGCAGTCCTGCAGCGGCAAGGCCGCAGCGTGGTGGTGCAGCCGTACGACGACGGGGTTGAGCACGCGGGGGAGACCGCGCTGGTGTTTCTCGGCGGCAAGCCGTCACACGCGTTCACCAAAGGCCCGATGCTGCCGCCGCAAGGACAGCAGATCGAACTCGATGCCACCGGGACATATGCGATCGAGACTCTCGCCGCCGCGGAACCGGACTTCGAAATCTGGGATGTCGGATTCGCGGCCCTCGACGCCGCCGCGGAGCACCTGAACCTCCCTGCCCGCGACTTCCTGTACGCGCGGGTCGACGTCATTGGCGGCATCGACGATCCTCGGCTGTTGGAGCTGGAACTGATCGAGCCGTCGCTGGGCTGGATGCAGCTCGACGATCAGACGCGTGACCTTCAACAGCGGGAATTCGCGCGGTGCCTGTCGTCAGCCCTCGAGCGGCTCGGGCTTGGTCCGTTGTCTCATCGACGCCCATAGCGCGGCGGTGGCTGCGGTCACGGCTGCGGCACCGGCGACGTGGACCGCGACCAGCGCCGCAGGCACGCCGTTGAAGAACTGCACCGTTCCGATCAGGCCCTGTGCGACGACGAGCGTGACCAGTACTGCGTGGCGTAGCAGCACAGGCCGTGGAGCGGACACGGCGAGCAAGCCGAAGCCCAGGCCGATCAGCAGCGCGAGGTAGCCGATCAACAGCGACGAGTGTGCGTGCACGAGTGTGGTGATTTCGATCTGCAGCCTGGGCACCGTCCGGGTGGGGCTGGTGTCGCCGGCATGCGGGCCGGCGGCAGTCACCAGCGTGCCGGTGACGAGCACGGCGGCCAACGCGACGGCGCTCAGAACGGTCAACCGGCGCAATGGCTTTGGTACCAGAAGTTGAGGCGTACCGTCGTCGGGTTCGCCGATCTTGACGTACAGCAGCACGGCCAGCCACACCATCGTCATCGATGCCAGCAGATGCAGCGCGACTGTCCACCACAGCAGGCCGGTCAGCACCGTGACACCTCCCATGACGGCCTGGACGACCGTCGATGCGGGCATCAGCCACGCGTACACCTGTACCTCGGCGCGACGTCGGGCCCGGGTAACGGCTAGCACGGCGAGCGCGGCGGTCAGCACGACGAGGAACGTGATCATCCGGTTGCCGAACTCCACCGCCTGATGGATGCGGGGAACCTCCGATACCGCGACAGGGGTGAAGCTGCCTGGGAAGCACTGCGGCCATGTCGGGCAGCCGAGCCCCGATGCGGTGACCCTGACGATCGCACCCGTCACCGCGATGCCGCCCTGCGTCAGGATCACCGCGGCGGCGATGAGCCGCTGCGTACGCACGCTGGGCATCGGCAAGACGTCGACCAACCGCAGCAGAAACCGTCCGGCAGGCACAGGTAGATCTTAACTACAGCCTGTAGTAGGCCGCTGGTACGCCGAGATATCACCGGTGGTCGTAGGTCGGTGCGTTCAGCGACCGTCAATTCTATTTCGCCGGGGCTCGGTTACGTGAAGCGGAACCAGCGCAACGCCGCGAGGCCGGCCAGTACCCCCCAGGCCGCGAGCACGACGAGCCCAAACCAGTCCACCGAAACTGTCAGCGCCTGCGTGAGCGCTTCGGTGAGAGCGCCCGACGGTGTCAGCCGCGCCACCCACTCGACCCCTCGCGGCACGAGTCCGCCGCCCAACGTCAACGCACCGAAGCCGGCGAATACGAACCACATCAGGTTCGCGACCGCGAGCACGACCTCGGCCTTCAGTGTTCCGCCCAGCAGCAGGCCCAGCGCCGCGAAACCCGCAGTGCCAAGCGCGATCACCAGCGCACCGAGCAGCAAGCCGCCCAGCTGTGGCCGCCATCCGAGCCCAAAGCCGATGCCACCCAAGATGATTGCCTGCAGGAACACCACGGTGACGACGGACAGTGATTTGCCTGCGATGATGCCCCACACCGGCAGCGGCGTGGCGCCAAGCCGCTTGAGCGCACCGTAGCGCCGGTCGAATGCCACCGCGATCGCCTGCCCGGTGAATGCGGTGGAGATCACCGCCAGCGCCATGATCGCCGGAACGAATGTTTGCGCCCGATTGGAGCCGAACGAGCCCAGCGGCAGTAATGTCAGCCCCACCAACAGCGTGACCGGGATGAACAGCGTGAGCAGCAACTGCTCGCCGTTGCGCAGTAGCAGCTTGAGTTCGAGGCCGTACTGGGCGGCGATCATCCGCTGGACGGTGTTCGGACGCGGGTCCGGCGTGAAGGTCTCCGGGAAGAAACGGCTTTCGGTCACCTGACCCCCCGGCCAGTGAGCTCGAGGAACACGTCCTCGAGGCTGCGCTGCTCGACGCGCATGTCGGTGGCGAGCACGTCGAGTCGCGCGCACCACGCGGTCACGGTCGCGAGCACCTGAGGATTGATGGTTCCCTCGACCAGATACTGACCGGCCGATACCTCGGTGACCTTGTATCCCTCCCCAAGGGCCGCCGAGAGCAACGACAAGTCGAGCATTCGGGGAGCGGTGAAACGCAGCTGGTTCTGCGCGCCGTTGCGCATGATCTCCGCCGGGGTGCCCGCGGCGACCGCCACGCCGTGGTCGATGATCACTAGCCGGTCGGCAAGCTCCTCGGCTTCGGTGAGCTGATGTGTCGTCAACACGACGGTCACGCCGTCGCTGCGCAGAGCATCGATCAGCTCCCAGACCACGAGGCGGGCGTGCGCGTCCAACCCCGCAGTCGGCTCGTCGAGAAACACCAGCTCCGGACGCCCGACGAGTGCGCACGCCAGCGCGAGCCGCTGCTGTTGGCCGCCGGAGAGCCTCCGGTACGTGATGCGTGCGACGTCGGTCAGCCCGAGCGTCTGCATCAACCACGTCGGGTCAAGGGGGTTAGCAGCGTACGCCGCAACGAGATTCAGCATCTCCCCGGCGCGCGCCGCGGGATAGCCGCCGCCGCCTTGCAACATCACCCCGATCCGTTCCCGGATGCGGGCATTGTCGAGGACCGGATTCATGCCCAGCACGTCGATGGTGCCGGCGTCGGGCCGGACGAACCCTTCGCACATCTCCACCGTGGTGGTCTTTCCGGCGCCGTTGGGCCCCAACAACGCGAACACTTCAGCGCGTTGGACATCGAGATCAAGACCGGACACGGCGATCGTCGACCCGTACCGTTTGCAGACCCCGCGCAGTCGCACGGGGATTGGCGGCGATGAGCGCTTGCGCGAAGAGCAGAGCGCGGGCGTCGGGTTCACGGAGATTCAGCGTATGCGCCGGGCACCGCGGTCGGCGTCGGCCCCGTTCTCGGTGGGTGCCGGTCGGTGGGCGCCGGCGGTAACGGTTCTAGGGCGTTCGCCTCCTCGCTGCTCGCGACAGGGTGCGGGACACTGCGCCACGGCAACATCGAGTAGGTAGTCGCGATGAAGATCAGCACGATGACCGAACTGGCGACGGTCGCGTCGACGATCTGGAACAACGCGAACCGATCACCGTTGGCCGTCGGACCGAAAATTCCGACCACCAGCGTGACGACGATCGTCGCAATCCGAAACCGCGGCCGGGTAGCCCATGCGGCGAGCGGGATGATCGCCCACAGCAGGTACCACGGCTGCACGACTGGGAACAACATGACCGTCGCACCGAGTGCTACGCCGAGTCCACCGATCGGATGCAAGCGACCGCGCAGCACTGCGACCAGCAGCCACGACACCAGGATCGCGATGATCAGCACGCCGATGGCACGGGTGAGACCGAGCACAGCGGTGGTGTGATCGCCCAGTCCCAACAGAATCCCCACTTGACCGGTGCCGAGCGCCAGCAGCGTTGGCGGGGACATCCAACTTCGTACGACGTTCGCGGTGCCCAACGTGTTGACCCAGCCCAAGCCCAGGCTGCTGGCCCACCCGATCGCTGCCATTACCGCCAGCGACAGCAAGCCGAGGAACCCGCCCGCCGCGATCACCGCACGGAGGTTGCCGCCCCAGCGCCGGGCAAGCGCCATCGCCACGAAGCCCAATGCCAGCAGCCCCGGAAGCTTCACCTGTGACGACATCGTGATCAGCAACACACCCAAGATCAACATGCCAAACGACCACGACGCCCAGCCTGCGCGGTTGCGCGGCCACCACCGGGGCAGCAATGGTCGCGTCGAGTCGATTCCACGCAGCGCGAATTCGGTGCCGGTCAGCATCAGGCCGAGCATCAATGCCTCGTTGTGAATCCCCGCCACCAAATGCATGATCAGCAGCGGGTTTGCCGCGCCAAGCCAGAGCGCGCTGACTTCGGCGACTCCACAGCGGCGGGCGAGGCGCGGCGTCGCCCAGACGATCAGTCCGACGCCGATTAGCACCACCAGCCGGTGGCACAGCACCGCCGCGACGATGTTCTCGCCGGTGAGCTCCGAAATGCCGCGGCCGATCCACAGGAAGAGCGGGCCGTAAGGCGCCGGAGTATCGCGCCAGAGGCTGGGCACAGACAGCGTGAAGACATGATCCAGACCCAGAGCCGGGCCGGGCCCGACCTTGTACGGGTCCAGACCCAGTGCCGAGATCTGGCTCTGCGCGAGGTAGGAGTACACGTCCTTGCTGTACATCGGCGGCGCGATGAGCAGTGGCAAGATCCACAGCATCAGCGTTCGGTCCAGCTGGCTGCGTGACATTCGGCGCTCGCCGAGCGCAAACCGGCCCAGCATCAGCCAGGCCAGGGCCATCATCACCGCGCCGGTGGTAGTCATCGTCAACGAGACCGTCTGAATACGTGACGGCAGGTTGAGCAGCCGCACGCCGAACGTCGGATCCTGCACGACGGGCCGCGCGCCAGCGCCGAGGGAGCCAATCGCCATCAGCACGGTGCCGGTGGCACCGAACAGCCGGGTCCGCCGCAGCGCCACGACCTCGGCGTCGTTGAGCGGCGAGCCGACCGTCCGTTCATCGCCGTGCCAACGGGCAATCGACGAGCTGAGCGAGCCGTGGCGGCGAGCGGCCATTCCAGCAGCGTAATGGCCCGCTGCGGGTCGTCACGGGATCGAGCCGGATAGGGTGCCCTTGCTGGACCGTGTCGGCGAATTCCGTCACAATGGTGTTGTGAAAATCCGTCCGGAGGTCGACCGCTACACCCGCGGCGAGATCGTCCGGCTGTTGCTGGAGGCCGGACCGATCACAGCAGGTGACATCGGCGAGCGGCTCGGCATCTCGGCCGCGGGGGTGCGGAGGCACTTGGATGCGTTACTCGAGGCCGGCGAGGCACAGGCCAGCCCGGCAGCCGCATGGCAGCAGCACGGCCGCGGCCGGCCGGCGAAGCGCTACCGGCTGACGGCGGCGGGGCGGGCCAAGCTCGGCCACACGTATGACGACCTCGCCGCTGCGGCGATACGGCAGCTCCGCGAAATAGGAGGCGACGAGGCGGTTCGCACGTTCGCGCGGCGCCGCATCGACACGATTCTGTCGGGAGCAAGCGACGGTCCCGATGACGTTGAAGCGACTGCGGAGCGCGTCGCTGCGGCGCTGACCAAAGCCGGATATGCGACCACGACGACGAGGGTGCACGGCCAGGTCGATGGCATCCAAATCTGCCAGCATCACTGTCCGGTGTCGCATGTCGCCGAGGAGTTCCCCGAGCTCTGCCAGACGGAGCGCGATGCCTTCGCGGAGATCCTCGGCACGCACGTGCAGCGGCTCGCGACGATCGTCAACGGCGACTGCGCCTGCACCACCCACGTACCGCTGAACCCGAAAAGCGTTGACGCTTCAGCGCACAGCCCGCGCCGAAGTCGGACGAAACTCGAAGGAGCCTCGCTATGACCGCGACGCCGGACACGTCGACCCACAAGATCGGCGAGCCGCTCAGCCAGGATGAGGCCATCGCGTCGCTGAGCCGGTACGGCTACGGCTGGGTCGACTCGGATGTCGCGGGCGCCAGCGCCAAGCGCGGGTTGTCCGACGATGTCGTGCGCGACATCTCGGCCAAGAAGAACGAACCCGAGTGGATGCTGCAGCAGCGGCTGAAGGCGCTGCGCATCTTCGACCGGAAGCCGATGCCGAAGTGGGGTTCCAACCTCGAGGGCATCGACTTCGAGAACATCAAGTACTTCGTGCGGTCGACGGAAAAGCAAGCTGCGTCCTGGGACGATTTGCCAGACGACATCAAGAACACCTACGACAGGCTCGGAATTCCGGAAGCGGAAAAGCAGCGCTTGGTCGCTGGCGTGGCCGCTCAGTATGAATGTATGAGTGGCGACACCCTGGTGTGGACCGCTGATCGCGGCCAGGTGCCGATCAAGGAAATCGCTTATGGTGACCGGATTTTCGCGTACGACGAGACTGCTGAGCGGTTCGTCGTTGCACCAGTCAAGGCATCGGCGCAAACGGACACCCGGCAGACCTTTGAAGTCAAGACGATGCGGCGCAGCATCCGTGCCACCGATAACCACCCGATGCTGGTGCTGCGCGACGAGCGCAAGCCCGAGCGTCAGCGCGCGCGCTATCACCGCCGCTGGGTGACGGTAGGCGAGATCAAGCCCGGCGACTTCATTGCGGTTCCGCGCAGGATTCCGGAATTTGGTGTCGTGAAGAAGCTTCCGATTGTTGAGAATTTGCGGACGCCGTCGGTGAGTTCCGTCGATCTGATGTGGTTGCTGGGTCTGTATATCGGCGATGGAAATCTGCATCTTTCCACGAAGACGTACCGCGTCCAGTTCGCGATTCCGGCAACTGATGTCGAGCTGCGCGCAGAGGTAGCCCGCGTCGTTCACGATCTGTTTGGGTTGCGGTGCGTCGCGGCCGACGAGTACCGCGTCGTCGTGAACTCGAAAGCCTTGACGGAGTGGATCACCGAGCTCGGGTTCGCCGGGTTGTCGCTGACGAAGCGGATCCCTGGCTGGGTGTACTCGTTGCCTGTCGATCAAAGGTTGGCATTCCTCGGCGGATGGGTGGACGCCGACGGGTATGTGACTCCCGCCAGCAGCGGTTCGATTCTGCTGACATCTGCGAACGAGCCGCTCATCAAGCAGGCCCGAGAGCTGGTGGAGTTGTCAGGTTTGCGGGCTGCTGGACCGTGGTCATTCACCCAGCCATACCGGCATGCGCCAGAGCGCACCCAGATTGCTTGGCGGCTAGGCATTTCCGGTGAGTTCGAGCGTCTCGACTGCCGAAATCCGAAGCGCACGGCCCGGTTTGGTCGACGTGCCTACTTCCAGTCGTCGAACGGAGCGCACGGGACGACGATTCGCGTGGACTGCAATGAATGGCTCGGCTTTGAGCGGGTCAAGTCGGTTGAGCCGTATGCGGTCGAGCCGGTGTACGACATCGAGGTCGATGGTCCGCACAACTTCGTCGCCGAGGGCCTCGTGGTGCACAACTCAGAGGTGGTGTACCACCAGATCCGGGAAGACCTCGAGGCGCAGGGCGTCATTTTCCTCGATACCGATACGGGCTTGAAGGAACACGAGGAAGTCTTCAAGCAGTACTTCGGCACCGTCATTCCAGCTGGGGACAATAAGTTTTCGGCGCTGAACACCGCAGTCTGGAGTGGCGGTTCATTCATCTACGTGCCGCCCGGCGTGCATGTCGACATCCCGCTGCAGGCGTACTTCCGGATCAACACAGAGAACATGGGCCAGTTCGAGCGGACGCTGATCATCGCCGACGAGGGTGCCTACGTGCACTACGTGGAGGGGTGTACCGCGCCGATCTATAAGTCGGACTCACTGCACAGTGCGGTCGTCGAGATCATCGTGAAGCCGCATGCCCGCGTCCGGTACACCACGATCCAGAACTGGTCGACCAACGTCTACAACCTGGTGACCAAGCGTGCGCGCGCGGAGGCTGGCGCAACGATGGAGTGGGTCGACGGCAACATCGGCTCCAAGGTCACGATGAAGTACCCGGCTGTCTGGATGACCGGCGAGCACGCCAAGGGAGAGGTGCTGTCGGTGGCGTTCGCCGGTGAGGGCCAGCACCAGGACACCGGCGCGAAAATGCTTCACCTGGCGCCGAACACGTCGAGCAACATCGTGTCCAAGTCGGTGGCCCGCGGCGGCGGCCGCACGTCCTACCGCGGCCTGGTGCAGGTCCAAAAGGGCGCGTACGGCTCGAAGTCGAGCGTGAAATGCGATGCGCTGCTGGTTGATACGGTCAGCCGCAGCGACACCTACCCGTACGTCGACATCCGCGAAGACAACGTCACAATGGGCCACGAGGCAACGGTGTCCAAGGTCAGCGAGGACCAGCTGTTCTATCTGATGAGCCGCGGCCTCAGCGAGGACGAGGCGATGGCGATGGTGGTGCGCGGCTTCGTCGAGCCGATCGCCAAGGAACTGCCGATGGAGTACGCCCTGGAGCTCAACCGACTGATCGAGCTGCAGATGGAAGGGGCGGTCGGCTAGTGACCAACCTGACTGAAGCGGTTGAGGGTTCGGCCCTCGCCGCCAACCCCGGCTCAACGTTGGCTGCCGCCAACCCCGGCTCAACGTTGGCTGCCGCCAACCCCGGCTCAACGTTGGCTGCCGCCAACCCCGGCTCAACGTTGGCTGCCGCCAACCCCGGCTCAACGTTGGCTGCCGCCAACAAGGGCGAGATCTTCACCTCGTTCGACGTCGACGCCTTCGAGGTGCCGCACGGCCGCGACGAGATCTGGCGGTTCACGCCGCTGCGCCGGCTCCGCGGCCTGCACGACGGGTCCGCGCCGGCCACCGGGAGTGTCAGGATCGACGCCACCGCACTGCCCGGGGTGAGCGTCGAAACGGTGCGGCGAGGCGACGAACGGCTCGGCCAAGGTGGTGTGCCCGCCGATCGCGTTGCCGCCCAGGCGTTTTCGTCGTTCAACCACGCGACCATCCTGACGGTCGAGAAGAGCGCCACTCCCGAGCAGCCGATCGAGATCGAAGTCACCGGGCCCGGTGAAGGCAAGACCGGCTACGGCCATCTGCAGGTCCAGGTTGGCGAACTCGCGGAAGCGGTTGTCGTCATCGATCAGCGGGGCAGTGGAACCTACGCCGACAACGTCGAATTTATCGTCGGCGACGCCGCCCGGCTCACGGTCGTGTCGATCGAAGACTGGGCCGACGATGCCGTCCACGTCACGAGCCATCACGCGGCGCTCGGCAAGGACGCGGTGCTAAGACACGTCGCGGTCATCCTCGGCGGCGACCTCGTCAGGCTGACCGGCCGGGTGAAGTTCTGCGCGCCGGGCGGCGACGCGGAACTGCTCGGGCTCTACTTCGCCGACGACGGGCAGCACTTCGAGTCGCGGCTGTTGATCGATCACGCCGAGCCGAACTGCCGCTCCCACGTGCTGTACAAAGGCGCGCTGCAAGGTGATCCGAAGTCGGGAAAGCCTGATGCCCGCACGGTGTGGGTCGGTGACGCGCTGATCCGGGCCAACGCTACCGGCACCGACACATTCGAGGTGAACCGCAATCTGGTGCTCACCGATGGTGCCCGCGCCGACTCGGTGCCCAACCTCGAGATCGAGACGGGCGAGATCATCGGCGCCGGACACGCCAGCGCCACAGGGCGTTTCGACGACGAGCAGGTGTTCTACCTGCGGTCCCGCGGAATCCCCGAAGACCAGGCCAGACGACTGATCGTGCGCGGATTCTTCAACGAGATCATTGACAGGATCACGGTGCGAACCGTCCGTGAACGCCTCACCGCCGCCATCGAACACGAGCTCGCGCTCACCGAAGCCATCCAAGGAAACACATGACAGCACTGGAAATCAAGGACTTGCACGTTAGTGTCACCCCCAGCGCGGACGAGGAGATCCCGATCCTCAAGGGCGTCAACCTCACGGTGAAGTCCGGTGAAACGCATGCGTTAATGGGGCCCAATGGCTCCGGCAAGTCGACGTTGTCATACGCGATCGCCGGCCACCCGAAGTACAAGGTGACGTCGGGTTCGATCACGCTGGACGGCGAGGACGTGCTGGCGATGACCGTCGATGAGCGCGCCCGCGCAGGCCTTTTCCTCGCGATGCAGTACCCGGTCGAGGTGCCCGGCGTGTCGATGTCGAACTTCCTGCGCACCGCCGCCACCGCCGTAAGGGGCGAGGCGCCGAAGCTGCGCCACTGGGTCAAAGAAGTCAAGTCCGCGATAGACAACCTCGGCATCGACCCGGCGTTCTCGGAACGCAATGTCAACGAGGGCTTCTCGGGCGGTGAGAAGAAGCGCCACGAGATCCTACAACTCGATCTGCTCAAACCGAAAATCGCGATCCTCGACGAGACCGACTCGGGCCTCGACGTCGACGCGCTGCGGGTGGTCAGCGACGGAGTCAACCGCTACGCGGAGGAAAACCACGGCGGCATTCTGTTGATCACCCACTACACCAGGATTCTGCGGTACATCCAGCCGCAGTTCGTGCACGTGTTCGTCGGCGGCCGGATCATCGAGTCCGACGGTCCGGAACTCGCCGAGGAGCTCGACGCGAACGGCTATGTCCGGTTCACCGAGAAAGCAGCCGCGGAGGCATAACCATGACCACGCCGCTGGACGTCGATGCGATCAGAGCGGATTTCCCGATCCTCAAGCGGGTGATGCGCGGCGGAAAACAATTGGCGTACCTGGATTCCGGTGCGACATCGCAGCGGCCGCTGCAGGTGCTCGACGCCGAGCGCGAGTTCCTGATGACGTCCAACGGCGCGGTGCATCGCGGCGCACATCAGCTGATGGAAGAGTCGACTGACGCCTACGAGCAGGGTCGCGCAGACATCGCAATGTTCGTCGGTGCGGACGCGGACGAATTGGTGTTCACCAAGAACGCCACCGAGGCACTCAACCTCGTGTCGTATGTGCTTGGCGACCAACGGTTCGACAGGGCGGTCGGGCTGGGCGACGTGATCGTCACCACCGAGCTCGAGCACCACGCGAACCTGATCCCGTGGCAGGAGCTGGCCCGCCGGACGGGTGCGACGCTGCGGTGGTACCGCGTGACCGACGACGGGCGGATCGACCTGGATTCGCTGCAACTCGACGAACGCGTGAAAGTGGTGACATTCACTCATCATTCGAACGTCACCGGGGCATTGACGCCAGTCGCGGAACTGGTGTCGCAGGCGAAGGCCGTCGGAGCGTTGACGGTGCTGGATGCATGCCAGTCGGTGCCGCATCAACCCGTGGACATCCAGGCGCTAGATGTGGACTATGCAACGTTCTCGGGCCACAAGATGCTCGGGCCGAACGGGATTGGTGTGTTGTACGGCCGTCGCGAGCTGCTGAACGAGATGCCCCCGTTCATCACCGGCGGTTCGATGATCGAAACCGTGACTATGGAGGAGACCACCTACGCACCGGCGCCTCAGCGGTTCGAAGCGGGCACGCCGATGACGTCACAGGTGGTGGGATTGGCCGCGGCGGCACGGTATTTGCGGGTGATCGGCATGGACAACGTCGAGGCGCACGAGCGGCAACTGGTGACGGCCGCGCTGGAGGGACTGTCCGGCATCGACGGGGTAAGGATCATCGGGCCGACGTCTTTGGCGGACCGTGGTTCGCCGGTCTCGTTCGTCGTTGACGGGATACACGCGCACGACGTCGGCCAGGTGCTCGACGACGAAGGGGTGGCGGTGCGCGTCGGGCATCACTGCGCGATTCCGCTGCACCGCCGGTTCGGTGTCGCGGCGACCGCGCGGGCGTCTTTCGCGCTCTACAACGATATCGGCGAGGTGGACCGGTTGGTGGCCGGCGTGCAGCGGGCGATCGATTTCTTCGGTGGGGCGTGAACCTTGCGGCTAGAGCAGATTTACCAGGAAGTGATCCTCGACCACTACAAGCACCCGCACCACCGCGGGCTGCGCGAGCCGTATGGCGCCGAGGTGTATCACGTCAACCCGATATGCGGCGACGAGGTGAAGCTGCGGGTGGCGCTCAGCGACGACGGCGAGCACGTCACCGATGTGTCGTATGACGGGCAAGGCTGCTCGATCAGTCAGGCGTCGACGTCTGTCCTGACGGATCAGGTGATCGGGCAGAGCGTCGACCGGGCACTCGACATCGTGGGCGCTTTCACCGACATGGTGTCGTCGCGCGGAACGGTCGAGGGCGACGAAGATGTGATCGGAGACGGAATCGCGTTCGCCGGTGTGTCGAAGTACCCCGCGCGAGTGAAATGCGCGCTGCTGGGATGGATGGCGTTCAAAGACGCGCTGGCACGAGCCAGTGCCGACGTGGAGGTGGATGATGAGCGAAACGGCCGCTCAATTGCCGGATGACGAGCTGCTTGCTGACGTGGAGGAGGCGATGCGCGATGTCGTCGACCCTGAGCTCGGCATCAACGTCGTCGACCTCGGCCTGGTCTACGGGCTGGACGTCGAGCGGGGCGTGGACGGCACGGTAGCGCTGATCGACATGACGCTGACGTCGGCTGCCTGCCCGCTCACCGATGTCATCGAAGACCAGTCGCGCACAGCGCTCGTCGGTGCCGGGCTGGTGAACGACATCAAAATCAACTGGGTCTGGAATCCGCCGTGGGGCCCCGACAAAATCACCGAGGAGGGCCGAGAACAATTGCGGGCCTTGGGATTTACAGTCTAGACACTTGGATCCGGGGTCGTCTTGGGGCGCGGTCGATTGACGGCGGGCCGTCGCCCGCGATCTGGGGCATAGGGGAGCGAGCCCTGGAAGAAATTACTTACCCCGCTACGAGAAGCCGCGGCCAGTGAAGCATCCGCGGACGTGGTGACCGCCAACACTTCCAGGGCGGCGTGCCGCAAGCCCCGCGCCTCTTGACGTGTCACGACGGACCGGCGGCGGCATTCGGCCGCCGTACGTCGAATCTCATGGCTGCGGCGGATCGCTAGCCCGAAGTTCCCTCTTGTTAGAGGGGGGTTGAGTCCCGATCTGTTTTGTGAGCAGGCGTTTCTGTGTTCACGGGCCTTCAATGTGTAATCATGTATCTCCGAGAATCGCTCGGCGTGTCATCTTCTGAGTTTGCTACTCTCATGCTGAAGCTGTGTTAGAAAGTAATCATGTATATCACCCGGGTGCCCAACCGGGGATCCCCGCCGGCAGTGCTGTTGCGGGAAAGCTTCCGCGACAACGGCAAGGTCAAGACCCGCACGCTAGCCAACCTGTCGCGCTGGCCCGAGCACAAGGTGGACAGACTAGACCGCGCGCTTAAGGGCTTGCCGCCGGCGGACTGGGATCTGTCCGAGGCGTTTGAGATCACCCGCAGCCTGCCGCACGGGCATGTGGCCGCGGTGGCCGGCACCGCCGAGAAGCTGGGCATGCCCGAGCTGATCGACTCCACACCGTCGCGGCGGCGCAACCTCGTGCTGGCCATGCTGATCGGGCAGGTCATCGCGCCGGGATCGAAGCTGGCGATAGCGCGCGGCCTGCGCGCCGAGACCGCCACCAGCACGCTGGGCCAGATGCTTGATGTCTCGGGCTGTGATGCGGACGACCTGTATGAGGCGATGGACTGGGCGCTCGAGCGCAAAGACGACATCGAAACCCGGTTGGCCGCACGTCATTTGGCCAATGGCACCCTGGTGCTCTATGACGTGTCCTCGGCGGCGTTGCAGGGCCACACCTGCCCGCTGGGGAAAATCGGGCACGCCCGCGACGGGGTCAAAGGCCGCCTGCAGATCGTCTACGGGCTGCTGTGCGCACCCGCGGGGGCGCCGATCGCGATCGAGGTGTTCGACGGCAACACCGCCGACCCGAAAACCCTGAAAGCCCAAATCGACAAGCTCAAAACCCGGTTCGGACTGACCCGCATCGCCCTGGTGGGCGATCGGGGCATGCTCACCAGCGCGCGCATCCGTGACGAGCTGCGCCCCGCGCAGCTGGATTGGATCAGCGCGCTGCGCGCCGACCAGATCCGGGTCCTGGTGGGCGACGGGGCGCTGCAGCTGTCGCTGTTCGACGAGCAGAACCTCTTCGAGATCACCCACCCGGACTATCCCGGCGAGCGGCTGGTGTGCTGCCACAACCCCGCCCTGGCCGAGGAGCGTACCCGCAAACGCGCCGAGTTGCTGGCGGCCACCGAGAACGAGCTGCAGACCATCGCCGCGGCCACCCGCCGCGCGCGGCGGCCGTTACGCGGCACCGACAAGATCGCGCTGCGGGTGGGCAAGGTACGCAACAAGTTCAAGATGGCCAAACACTTTGACCTGCACATCACCGACGAGGCCTTCACCTTCACCCGCAACCAGGACAGCATCGCCGCCGAGGCCGCCCTCGACGGCATCTACGTGCTGCGCACCAGCCTGCCCGACAACGCCCTGGGCCGCGATGACGTGGTGCTGCGCTACAAAGACCTCGCCGACGTGGAACGGTTCTTCCGCACCCTCAACCGCGAACTCGACGTGCGGCCGATCCGGCACCGCCTCGCCGACCGGGTACGCGCGCACATGTTCTTACGCATGCTGTCCTACTACATCAGCTGGCACATGAAACACGCCCTGGCCCCAATCCTGTTTCAAGACAACGACAAACCCGCCGCCGCCGCCAAACGCCCCGACCCCGTCGCACCCGCCCAACGCTCCGATCAAGCCCTCACCAAAGTCGCGCGCAAACGCACCGAAGATGACTACCCGGTGCACAGCTTCACCAGCCTGCTCACCGACCTGGCCACCATCTGCGCCAACTACATCCAACCCGCCGACGACCTACCAGCATTCACCAAGACCACCACCCCCACCCCGCTACAACGGCACGCCTTCGACCTACTAGTGGTGTGTCCTGCAATAAATTGGCCATAGGTTAGATACGATTTCGGCATGAGACAACCCGTGCCTGCGTTGGAGATGTCGGCAGGACAACGTGAGGTGCTTGAGTCGTTGGCGCGCTCGCAGTCGGGTGTGCATCGGGAGGTGGTGCGGGCCAAGGCGCTGCTGATGGCGGCTGACGGTGTGGCCAACACTGCGATCGCCGCGTCGTTGTCGGTGTCGCCGGCGTCGGTGAAGAGTTGGCGTGAGAGGTTCGCCGAGGAGGGGTTGGCGAAGTTGGGTCAGGTTCGCAAGGGTCGTGGCCGCAAACCGTCGATCCCGCAATCCACCATCGATGAGATCGTCGATCTGACACTGAACTACCGCCCGAAGGGTGAAACCCATTGGAGCTGCAGGACGATGGCTGCTGCGACGGGGGTGTCGAAGTCAACGGTGCAGCTGGTGTGGCACGCGCGGGGGCTCAAACCGCATCGGGTCCAGACGTTCAAACTGTCCAACGACCCGCGTTTTGAGGAGAAACTGGTCGATGTCGTCGGGCTGTACATGAACCCGCCCGAGAAGGCGATCGTGTTATGCGCCGACGAGAAATCCTCGGTGCAGGCACTGGACCGCACCCAGGCGTCGCTGCCGATGGTCAAGGGGCGAGGCGAGACGATGACCCACGACTACAAACGGCACGGCACCACCACCCTGTTCGCCGCACTGAACGTGTTGACCGGCACGGTGATCGGGCAATGCATGCCGCGCCACCGGCATCAGGAGTGGTTGAAGTTCCTCAAGACCATCGACCGCGAAGTGCCCAAAGACCTGGCAATCCACCTGATCTGCGACAACTACGCCACCCACAAACACCAAGACGTCGGCAAGTGGCTGGACAATCATCCTCGGTTCCACCTGCATTTCACCCCGACATCCTCATCCTGGTTGAACCTGGTGGAACGCTGGTTCCGCGAGCTGACCGACAAAGCATTGCGGCGCGGGGTATTTCATTCCGTTCCCGACCTGATCGCCTCAATCCAGGAATACCTCGACTCACACAACGACGCCCCACGGCCTTACGTGTGGACAGCGACCGCAGAATCCATCCTCGCCAAGGTCGCCCGCGGACGCATCGCCCTCGAAAAAGTCAGCTAAATCCAGGACACACCACTAGCCGTTTCCCACCGCCACGGCCTGGCGTAGTCAGTACCCCACCACAAAAGCCCACGTCAACCGGACAAACCCCACTCAATCAGGGGGGAACTTCGGGCTAGCTCGGCCTCAAGCACCGGCAACAACGCAGCGGTCTTGTCAAGCGGCGGGAACGCGTGAAACTCCATTTCTCACCCCCAGGTGACGAACCGCGTATCCACCGGCACGGTCTGCCACGCCGGCGGTGGGACGGTAACTTTCGGCCCGTCGCGGCCAGCCGCCAAGAGCAACCGAGATTTGAGGCAACCGCCTCATGCGATCAGCGGACCAGTAGACCGATCCTAAACAGCAGAGCGGCCAACCGACCGCGACAACCACACAAAAGGGTGAACGCGATGAACACGATCTCCACCATGAGAACCGGACACCACCGGCTCGCGGACGGGGCGCTACTCAGGGTCGACATCGAGCTAGGCCGCTGGGTGGGCTGTCTGTACACACCGGACATGCGGGTCAAGGCGCGAATCACCGGCAGTGACGCCAAGGTTCATGCGTGGGCCGATAGGTGTCGCGGCATCGGCTGACCCCACCTGGCGATCCCCTCTCGCCGGCAAGGATCATCGGCACGGATAGGGTGGCTAACTTGTCAGCGGACTGGCGTGGGCCAGGAACATTTCCCCAGCTGGCCACGTTGGGCTAGGCATGGCAACCAAAGACCTCACCACCGAAGAATTCAACTCCACGATCGAGGACAACGAGATTGTGCTGGTGGACTTCTGGGCGTCGTGGTGCGGCCCGTGTAAGCAATTCGCGCCGACATTCGAGGCTTCGTCCGAAAAACATCCAGGTGTCGTGTACGCGAAGGTCAACACTGAGGCCGAGCAGGACCTCGCGAGACGGGCAGAGATCCGCGCGATTCCCACGCTGATGGCTTTCAAGAAGGGCGCGCTGGTGTTCAACCAGGCCGGCGCCTTGACGCCGCCCATGCTCGAGGATCTCGTACAGAAAATCGAGGCCCTCGATGTGGAGGCGGCGCTCGCCGCGCAACGGGCGCAAACCAACGGCGAAGAGGCATAACCAGGCGCACGCGATAGCGTGCACACCGTGAACAACGACTTCGTCCTGGTCGAACGCGCGCGCTCCAACATCGCACTAATCACGCTTAATCGCCCCGAGCGGATGAACTCGATGGCGTTCGACGTGATGGTTCCGCTCAAGCGGGTCATCGAAGAGATCACCTACGACAACGAAGTCCGCGCCGTCGTCCTCACCGGCGCCGGCCGCGGCTTCTCGTCGGGCGCCGACCATAAGTCCGCCGGATCCGTTCCCAACATCGATGGCCTCACCCGCCCGACTTACGCGCTGCGTTCGATGGAGGTTCTCGATGACGTGATCCTCGGCCTGCGACGGATGCACCAGCCCGTCATCGCCGCGGTCAACGGCGCCGCGATCGGCGGCGGCCTGTGTCTGGCACTCGCTGCGGACATCCGGATCGCCTCGACGAACGCCTATTTCCGCGCCGCCGGCATCAACAACGGACTGACGGCCAGTGAACTCGGTTTGAGCTACCTGCTGCCGCGCGCGATCGGGTCATCGCGGGCCTTTGAGATCATGCTGACCGGCAGAGACGTCGATGCTGAGGAGGCCGAGCGCATGGGGCTGGTCTCGCAAACGGTTCCCGCCGACGAGTTGCTCGACGCCTGCTATCGGATCGGCGAGCAAATCGGGAGGTTCTCCCGCCCGGGAACTGAGCTGACCAAGCGCACACTGTGGACTGGACTGGACGCCAGTAGCCTGGAAGGACATATGCAGGCCGAAGGCCTTGGGCAGCTATTCGTGCGCCTGCTCACAGCGAACTTCGAAGAAGCCGTCGCCGCGCGAGCCGAGAAACGCTCCCCGGTCTTCACCGACGACAAGTAAGGACTTGCAGCGTGATCACCGCTACGGACCTGGAGGCCCGCGCCGGCGCGCGGATTCTGCTGTCCGCGGCGGGTCCTGCGCTCCGGGTGCAGCCGGGCGACCGCATCGGGCTGGTGGGTCGCAATGGCGCCGGCAAGACCACCACGATGCGCATTTTGGCCGGCGAGGCCGAGCCCTACGCCGGCGCCGTTCATTGCAACGGCGAAATCGGTTATCTCCCACAAGATCCCAAGGAAGGTAACCTCGACGTCATCGCGCGCGACCGCGTGCTGTCCGCCCGCGGGCTCGACGCGCTGACGGCCGAACTCGAAAAACAACAAGCTCTGATGGCTGAGGTCGTCGACGACACCGAACGGGACCGCGCCGTCCGCCGTTACGGCCGACTCGAGGAACGCTTCGCCGCGCTCGGCGGATACGTCGCCGAAAGCGACGCCGCCCGTATCTGCGCGAGCCTCGGCTTGCCGGACCGCGTTCTGACGCAGCAGCTTCGGACGCTGTCCGGTGGCCAACGACGCCGGGTGGAACTGGCCCGGATCCTCTTCGCCGCCTCGGATACCGGGTCCGGATCTGACACCACGCTGTTGCTCGACGAACCGACGAACCACCTCGACGCGGATTCGCTCGGTTGGCTCCGAGCCTTCCTGCAATCTCACACCGGCGGTCTGGTGGTGATCAGTCACAACGTTGATCTGCTCGCCGACGTTGTGAACAAAGTGTGGTTCCTCGACGCGGTGCGCGGCGAGGTCGATATCTACAACATGGGCTGGCGCAAGTATCTCGACGCGCGGGCCACCGACGTGCAGCGTCGCCGCCGCGAGCGTGCCAACGCGGAGCGGAAGGCGGCTACTCTGCGCACGCAGGCCGCAAAGCTCGGCGCCAAGGCCACCAAAGCCGTTGCGGCACAAAACATGCTGCGCCGCGCCGACCGCATGATGGCCGGACTCGACGAAGAGCGTGTCGCCGACAAAGTCGCCCGGATCAAGTTCCCGACGCCCTCTCCGTGCGGGCGGACGCCGCTGACAGCCAAGGGTCTGACGAAAACATATGGCTCCCTTGAGGTGTTCAGCGGTGTGGGCCTAGCCATCGATCGCGGGTCTCGGGTCGTTGTGCTCGGCCTCAACGGTGCCGGCAAGACCACGCTGTTGCGCCTCCTTGCGGGTGTCGAGGCCGCCGACGCCGGCG
The DNA here is from genome assembly GCA_963801365.1 of uncultured Actinomycetota bacterium. GTDB lineage: Bacteria > Actinomycetota > Actinomycetes > Mycobacteriales > Mycobacteriaceae > Mycobacterium. The sequence continues at coordinate 201,178 of CAWDEZ010000008.1, forward strand.
TACTGGAATCCGGACATGGATGCAGGATTGGCTATTTCGCGCAGGAGCACGACACGCTCGACAACGCGGCAACGGTCTGGGAAAACATCCGACATGCGGCGCCAGACAGCGGCGAACAGGATCTGCGCGGGCTGCTGGGCGCATTCATGTTCAGCGGGACCCAACTCGATCAGCTTGCCAGCACACTGTCCGGCGGTGAGAAGACGCGTCTCGCACTGGCCGGATTGGTCGCGTCGACCGCGAACGTGCTGCTGCTCGACGAGCCCACCAACAACTTGGATCCGGCGTCACGCGAGCAGGTGCTCGACGCGCTGCGAAGCTACGTCGGCGCCGTCGTGCTGGTGACTCACGACCCCGACGCCGCGGAGTCACTCGACCCCCAACGAGTGGTGCTGCTCCCGGACGGAACTGAAGACTACTGGTCCGACGATTACCGCGACTTGATCGAGCTGGCCTAACACTGCAAGTGATTTCGCCCAATCGCGTCCGCAGCCGTTCGGCTTTCCCTACCCTCAATCTGTGTGGTGCTGACACAGCGGGGAGATGGCGATGGGAAAGGCGAACATGGCTCGCGAGGAACTGCTACACGAGCTGCGGGATCAATACGAGCACGGCGCGAGCATCAGGAAGCTCGTCGCGTCGACCGGCCGGTCCTACGGGTCGATACACAGCATGTTGCGCGAATCGGGTACGACGATGCGCAGCCGCGGCGGCCCGAACCACACCCGCAGACGAGTCAGCTGACGTCTTTTTATCGCTCTTCACATCCGCTATCGGGTCCGTACTGACTCCTCTACGAGATCGAGGGCAGCGGACAGCCGCGCCGGATCCTCTCCGGACGCCAGCCGCGCCACTAATCCGTCGAGCACAAGGTCCAGGTAGCAGCGCAGCACGTCACCGGGCACGTCGTCGCGCAGCCGCCCAGCCTTGCGCTGCCGTCGTAACCGGTCGGCGGTCGCGGCCGACAGCTCTGCGGATCGCTCCGCCCAGCCGCGGTGAAATGCAGGGTCGTTCCGCAGTTTGCGGGCGATCTCCAATCGCGTTGCCAGCCAGTCGAATTGATCTGGAGCGGCGAGCATTTCCCGCATGACCTGGATCAGTCCTTCGCGCGAGGCGACGTCAGCCATCCGCTCCGCATCTTCATGGGCCAACTCGAAAAACAGCGCATCCTTGTCCCTGAAGTGATGGAAGATCGCGCCGCGCGAGAGCCCGATCGTCTGCTCCAGCCGTCGCACCGTCGCCCGGTCGTAGCCGTACTGGGCAAAGCACCGGCGGGCGCCGTCAAGAATCTGACGGCGACGAGCCGCCAAATGCTCCTCGCTGACTCGGGGCATTGTGGCCGACCGGTCAGGACCTCAGCATGCTGCGAAGTACGTATTGCAGGATGCCGCCGTTGCGGTAGTAGTCGGCCTCGCCGGGAGTGTCGATGCGCACCACCGCGTCGAACTCGACGTCATCCCCGCCGTCGTTGTTCGCCTTCACATGTACCGTCTTCGGCGTCTTGCCGTCGTTGAGTTCCTCGATGCCGGTGATGTCGAACACTTCCGTGCCGTCGAGGCCAAGGTCCTTGGCCGACTTGCCCTCCGGGAACTGCAGCGGGATCACTCCCATGCCGATCAGGTTCGAGCGGTGGATGCGTTCGAAGGACTCGGCGATCACCGCCCGCACTCCCAGCAGGCGGGTGCCCTTGGCGGCCCAGTCCCGCGAAGATCCGGAGCCGTACTCTTTGCCGCCCAGCACCACGAGCGGAATATCTTGCTCCGCATAGTGTTGCGCCGCATCGTAGATGAACGCCTGTGGCCCGTCATCCTGGGTGAAGTCGCGCGTGTAGCCGCCTGACACGTCGTCGAGCAGAAGGTTCTTCAACCGGATGTTGGCGAACGTGCCGCGGATCATCACCTCGTGGTTGCCGCGCCGCGAGCCATAGGAGTTGTAGTCCTTCTTCTCGACGCCGTGCTCTTCCAGGTACTGCGCGGCGGGGGTGCCTTCCTTGATGCTGCCCGCCGGCGAAATGTGGTCGGTGGTCACGGAATCGCCCAGCAGCGCGAGCACTCGCGCGCCCTCGATGTCGCTGACCGGCTCGGGCTCTTCGGGCATCCCGTCGAAATACGGTGGCTTGCGCACGTATGTCGATTCCTCGTCCCACTCGAACGTGTCGCCTTCCGGCGTCGGCAGATTACGCCAACGGTCGTCGCCCTTGAACACGTCCGCGTAGTTCTTGGTGAACATCTCCCGGTTGATCGACGACTTGATCGTCTCGTTGATGTCCTCACTCGACGGCCAGATGTCCTTCAAATAGACGTCATTGCCGTCCTCGTCGAGACCGAGCGAGTCTTTCTCGAAGTCGAAGTCCATGGTCCCGGCCAACGCATAGGCGATGCACAGCGGGGGCGACGCCAGGTAGTTCATCTTCACGTCCGGGTTGATCCGGCCCTCGAAATTGCGGTTACCGGACAACACCGCGGTGACCGCCAGGTCGTTGTCGTTGACGGCCTTGGAAATCTCGTCCGGCAGCGGACCCGAATTGCCGATACAGGTCGTGCAGCCGTAACCCACCAAGAAGAAGCCCAGCTTCTCCAAATACGGTGTCAGTCCGGCTTTCTCGTAGTAATCGGTGACCACCTGCGAGCCCGGCGCCAGCGACGTCTTCACCCAGGGCTTGGACTCCAAGCCCTTCTCGACGGCGTTCTTGGCCAGCAGCGCCGCCCCGAGCATCACCTCGGGGTTCGAGGTATTGGTGCACGACGTGATCGCCGCGATCACCACCGCGCCGTGGTCCAGCGTGAACTCGCCCCGCTCGTCGGACTTCACCTCCACCGGATTGGAGTCGCGGCCCTCGGTCTTGTTGGCCGCCGAGCGCTCGTCCGCCTCGCCGTCATCTGCATAGTGAATCGACGCCGGATCGCTGGCCGGGAACGTCTCGTCGACCGCTTCGTCGACCTTGGAGTACTCCTCCTTCTTCGGATCGTCGCCGACGTAGGCCTTGATATCCCTGCGAAAGCACTCCTTCGCGGTGGAGAGCGGGATCCGGTCCTGCGGGCGCTTAGGCCCCGCGATCGACGGCTCGACGTCGGCCAGGTCGAGCTCGATGTACTCCGAGAACTTGGGCTCCTTGTCCGGCTCGTGCCACATTCCCTGTTCCTTGGCGTACGCCTCGACGAGCGCGATCTGCTCGTCGCTGCGGCCGGTGAACTTCAGGTAGTCGGTGGTCACCTGGTCGATCGGGAAAATCGCTGCGGTGGAACCGAATTCGGGACTCATGTTGCCCAGCGTGGCGCGGTTGGCCAGCGGCACCTCGGCCACGCCGTCGCCGTAGAATTCCACGAACTTGCCGACGACGCCGTGCTTACGCAGCATCTGGGTGACGGTCAGGACCACGTCGGTGGCAGTGACGCTCGGCTTGATCTCGCCGGTCAGCTTGAAGCCGACGACGCGGGGGATGAGCATCGACACCGGCTGACCGAGCATCGCGGCCTCGGCCTCGATACCGCCGACGCCCCAGCCCAGCACGCCGAGTCCGTTCACCATCGTGGTGTGCGAGTCGGTGCCGACGCAGGTGTCCGGGTACGCGACGCCGTCCCGCTCCATTACAACGCTCGCGAGGTATTCAATATTGACTTGATGCACAATGCCGGTACCGGGCGGCACCACCTTGAAGTCGCTGAAAGCGCCTTGGCCCCAACGTAAGAACTGGTAACGCTCACCATTGCGCTCGTACTCGATCTCGACGTTGCGCTCGAACGCGTCGGCGCTGCCGAACAGGTCGGCGATCACCGAATGGTCGATCACGAGATCGGCGGGCGCCAATGGATTCACCTTGTGGGGATCCCCGCCCAGATCACCGATCGCCTCGCGCATTGTGGCGAGGTCGACAATGCACGGCACGCCGGTGAAGTCCTGCATGATCACCCGCGCCGGCGTGTATTGGATCTCGACGCTGGGTTCGGCTTCTGGGTCCCAGCTCGCGATGGCCTCGATGTGCTCTTTGGTGATGTTGGAGCCGTCCTCGTTGCGAAGCAGATTCTCAGCGAGAACCTTGAGACTGTACGGGAGCTTCTCGGTGCCTCTGACGGCGTCGAGGCGATAGATCTCATAACTCTTGTCGCCGACCTTCAGAGTGGCGCGAGCGTCGAATGAGTTTGGGGAAGAGTTGTCCTTATTACCGCTGCTCACATTCACTCCCAGTTAAGTTGTCGACCGGCGGCGGGCTGTGTCACCGGTACTGGCGATCCTAACAGTACGCTTGTCCTGTTTTGTCAGCCCGTGTTGCTACTCAGGCGAAGTACCCAGCCCGCGGTACGGTCATGGCCGTGACGATGCCGCAGATTCCTCTCTTTATCCCGATAGAGGTGTGCGCGACCGTCGGAGCTTCCCCGCAGACGCGGGTCGGCGACTGTCTGAACCAGGTGCTGGTGGACGTCCGTGACGACGGAGTGGCCGCCCCCTCGGGCGCCGACATCGCGGGTCTTCGGGAGGTGGTCGCCGACGCCAAGCAGAAAGGCATCGACCTCAAGGTCGTCATAATGCCGCAGAGCCCGCCGATCGACACGCCGCTGCGCGACATCGCCACAGAGGTCGGCAAGGCCAATCCGGGTTCCACCGTCCTTGTGATCAGCCCGGGGTGGGCCGGCACCTACAGCAAGTCCTATGACCGGGTGATTTTGGAGGCCGGCCAGGACGTGGCCAAGACCGCGAGCGGCAATCCGGTCCAGGCCACGAAGAACTTCGTCAGTCAACTGCAAACGCCTGATTTTCCGTGGACCGCGCTCACCATCGTGCTAGTGATTGTCGTGGCGCTCGCGACGGTGGTCACGCGCGTGTTGCAGGTGCGCAGCAGGCGCGCGGTGCCTCGGGAAGAGTCATCAACACCGTCAGAACCGCTGGCCTGATCTTACAAATTTCTTATACCTGACCAGCGAAAATGCTGCCCAGATAACTAATGGGTCACAGCCAGCTGAATTACCTTCTTGTAGTTTGTGACCTAAGTTTCTTCAGTGTCAAAAGTGACGTACGGTGCCCTTGGCTACTTGTGTTGTAGAAGTGTTTCCAGTGACTCTGGGAATGCCCCGCTGCCGAGCGCTTTACGCGAACAGGCACACATCTAGGAGACGGACGTCGAATGAGACACACCCGCCACTCGGTAGTCCCGGCCGCGGTGGCCTTCGGGCTGTTGCTGTCGACTCCGGGCCTCGGATCCGCCGAGCCGGTCCCGGCCAGCCCCAGCGACATGGCCACACTGATCGCCGCGGTCGCCGACGCAAACCAGAAGCTGTACGACATCGGCGCGGCGGTGCAGTCCCGACAGGAGGCTGTCAACAAAGCGATCGTCGATGTGCAGACCGCACGTGACCAGGCCGATGCGGCCAGGGCGGACCTGGCTGCCAGTCAACGCGCCGTCGAGGACGCCAACGCAGCGATCGACGCGGCGCAGAAGCGCTTCGACACATTCGCCGCCGCGGCTTATGTCAACGGACCGTCCGCGTCCTACCTGACGGCGACGACTCCCGACGACTTCATCGCGACCGCGTCCGCTGGGGAGGCGATCGCGATCAGCGCCAAGCAGACGCTCACCGATCTGCAGCGTGCACGCACCGAGCAGGTAAACAAGGAGTCGGCGGCGCGGGCGGCTCAGCAGACAGCCGATCAGGCCGCGGCCAATGCGCAGCACAGCCAGGGAGAAGCGGTCGCCGCGCTGGTCGAAACGCGACGCCAGTTCGGCGAGCAGAGGTCGGAGATCGACCGGCTGGCGGCTGAACGCGACGCCGCGAAGGCCAAGCTTGACGCGGCCCGCGCGCAATGGTCGACCTCATCAGCGACAGCGCCCGCTCCGGCGTCGCCGCCCGCTTCGGCGTCGCCGGCCGCCCCGGCGGATCGTTGGGACGCTGCGGGGACGAATCCGTCAGCGCCGCAACACAGCAGCAGCAACTGGGACGCCTCGGTGTGGGACCCGGTGCTGCCCGCGGTCTCCAGCGCGTTCGTCAGCGGCGACCCGATCGCGATCATCAACGCAGTCCTTGGCGTTGCTATGACGTCGGCGCAGGTGACCGCGGAACTCGGCCGCAAATTCCTGACCGACCTGGGAATCCTGAAGCCCACCGACACCGGCATCACCAACGGTCAGATCCCGCGGGTGTACGGGCGGCAGGCCGTCGAGTACGTGATCCGTCGCGGCATGTCGCAGATCGGGGTGCCGTACTCGTGGGGCGGCGGAAACGCCGCGGGGAGGAGTTACGGCATCGACGACGGCGCCGGCACCTCGGGCTTTGACTGCTCCGGGCTCGTTCTGTACGCGTTCGCCGGCGTCGGGATCAAGCTGCCGCACTACTCGGGCGCGCAGTACGACATGGGCCGCAAGATCCCGGTAGCGCAGAAGCAACGCGGCGACGTGCTGTTCTGGGGCCCCGGCGGCAGTCAACATGTGGCCATCTACCTCGGTAAGGCGGCAGATGGTGCCGACCAGATGCTTGAGGCCCAGCAGACCGGGGTGCCGGTGAAGGTATCGCCGGTGCGCACCAGCGGCATGATGCCTTTTGCCGTGCGCTACATCGAATACTGACCAGGAGGGGAAGCGTTTTTGCGTCCGACTCATCTGCTGCGGATCGTCTGCCTGATTCTCGCGCCACTGCTGATCGTGTTCGCGTCTCCGGCGGCAGCCGAGCCTGACGGGCAGTGGGACCCGACGCTGCCCCAGATCATCAGTGCGGGGGCGCCCGGCGACCCGGTCGCGATAGCCAACGCCTCGTTGCAGGCAAGCGCTCAAGCCGTGCAGACGACGATGGATCTCGGGCGCAATTTCCTCGGCAGTCTGGGGCTTCTTCCGAACGCCACCGCTGCGCCGGGCCGGGTGCACGGCGCGCAGGCGATCGAGTATGTGATCCGCCGCGGCGGTTCGCAGGTGGGTGTCCCGTATTCCTGGGGCGGCGGCAGCCTCACCGGCCCGAGCGCTGGCATCGACGACGACAGCGGCACCGTCGGGTTCGACTGCTCGGGGCTGATGCGTTACGCGTTCGCCGGCGTCGGTGTGCTGCTGCCGCGGTTCTCCGGGGACCAGTACAACGCCGGCAGGCACGTCCCGCCGTCGCAGGCCAAGCGCGGCGACTTGATCCTCTACGGGCCCGGCGGAGGCCAGCACGTCGCGATGTACCTCGGCAACAAGCTGATGCTGGAGGCGTCGTCGCTGGCCGGCAAGGTCACGGTCAGCCCGGTGCGGGCGGCCGGAATGACGCCGTACCTCACCCGCATCATCGAGAGCTGAACCGACACAATCCGCCCCTTGCCAGCCGACCTACGTCGACGGAAGTCCAGACGCCTGGAATAGTTGACGGCGATACAGGTCGATCGACAGCTCTGGAGGATCTTGATGACGTCACCAGGTGGGCCGCCGCAGGGCGCCGGAACCTTTTCGGGGCCAGGTGGGTCGGGGCCAGGTGGGGCACCCGGGTACCCAAGTGCGCAGAGCGCGCCCGCGGCCGCTCCCGCCTCTGAGCGCAACGGCGGCCTCGCGTCGGAGGTACACACCCTGGAGCGGGCCGTCTACGAGGTCAAACGGATCATCGTCGGCCAGGACCAGCTCGTCGAACGGATGCTGGTCGGGCTGCTGGCCAAAGGCCATGTACTGCTCGAAGGCGTGCCGGGGGTGGCCAAGACGCTGGCGGTCGAAACGTTCGCCCGCGTGGTCGGCGGCACGTTCGCCCGCATCCAGTTCACGCCGGACCTGGTGCCCACCGACATCGTCGGTACCCGCATCTACCGGCAGGGCAAAGAGGAGTTCGACATCGAGCTCGGCCCGGTGGTGGTGAACTTCCTGCTTGCCGACGAGATCAACCGTGCGCCGGCCAAGGTGCAGTCCGCGCTCCTCGAGGTGATGCAGGAACGCAGGATCTCGATCGCCGGCAAGGACTTTTCGATGCCGAATCCGTTCCTGGTGATGGCCACCCAGAACCCGATCGAGCAGGAGGGTGTGTACGCGCTGCCGGAGGCGCAGCGGGACCGCTTCTTGTTCAAGCTCAACATCGACTACCCGTCACCGGAGGAAGAGCGCGAGATCATCTACCGGATGGGCGTGAAGCCGCCGGAGCCCAAGCAGATCCTCGCTCCCGGCGACCTGCTGCGCCTGCAGGACGTCGCGAGCAACATCTTCGTCCACCACGCGCTCGTCGACTACGTCGTGCGGATTGTCACCGCCACCCGCCGGCCCGACCAGTTCGGCATGCCCGACGCCAGGGCATGGATCGCCTACGGCGCATCGCCGCGCGCCTCACTCGGCATCATCGCGGCCGCTCGGGCGCTCGCGCTGGTTCGCGGCCGCGACTACGTGATCCCGCAGGACGTCATCGAGGTCATTCCCGACGTGCTGCGGCACCGGCTGGTGCTGACGTACGACGCGCTGGCCGACGAGATTTCGCCGGAGACCGTGATCACCCGGATCCTGCAGACCGTCGCCCTGCCGCAGGTGAATGCCGTTCCGCAGCAAGGCCATTCGGTGCACCCCGTGGTGCCTGCCGCGGCGGCCGCGGCTAGCGGTCGGTGAGCCCGTCCGCCGGTCGTACCGTCGACCTACCGTCGTTGCAGCGCGGGCAGATCCGCGATCCCGAGCTCTCGGCGGCGCTGCGCAAACTGGAGCTGACGGTGCGGCGCAAGCTCGACGGTGTATTGCACGGCGATCACCTCGGCCTGATTCCCGGTCCGGGCAGCGAGCCGGGCGAGTCTCGGCTCTACCAGCCTGGCGACGACGTCCGCCGGATGGACTGGTCGGTGACCGCTCGCACCACCCACCCGCACGTCAGGCAGATGATCGCTGACCGCGAGCTGGAGACATGGCTGGTGGTCGACATGTCGGGCAGCCTGGACTTCGGTACGACGGGCTGCGAGAAGCGCGACCTGGCGGTGGCCGCCGCCGCGGCGATCGCGTTCCTCAACAGCGGCGGCGGAAACCGGCTCGGTGCGCTGATTGCCAACGGGCAGAACATCATTCGGGTGCCTGCATTGTCTGGCCGGATGCACGAACAGACGCTGTTGCGGGCGATCGCGACCTCACCGCGAGCTGCAGTTGGTGTGCGCGGTGATCTCGCCGCGGCGATTGATGAGCTTCGCCGGCCCGAACGCCGGCGCGGAATGGCGGTGATCATCAGCGACTTCCTCGGGCCGATCAACTGGATGCGTCCGCTGCGTGCGATTGCCGGTCGCCACGAGGTGTTGGGCGTCGAGGTTCTCGACCCGCGCGACGTCGAGTTGCCCGACGTCGGGGACGTAATCCTGCAAGACGCCGAGTCCGGTGTCACAAGGGAATTCACCATCGACGCCAAATTGCGCGACGACTTCGCCAAGGCCGCGGCCGCACACCGCGCAGAGGTGGCCCGCACGCTTCGACGCTGTGATGCACCGCTGCTGTCGCTGCGCACCGATCGCGACTGGATCGCCGATGTGGTGCGCTTCGTGACCAACCGGCGCCGGGGAGCGCTGGCGGGGCGGTAGTGCCCTAATCACAGGACTGAAATGACACAGCTGAAATGACAACGCCTAATGACGTGTGTGTAATGACACCATTCGGATCCGCATGAACGTACCGCTATTGGGTCCGATGACGCTGTCGGGCTTCGAGCACAAGTGGTGGCTCCTGTTTTTCGTCGTGATCGTCGGCCTGATAGTGCTGTACATCCTCGCGCAGCTGGCTCGGCAGCGCCGTGTGTTGCGGTTCGCGAACATGGAGCTGCTGGAAAGCGTTGCGCCGCAACGGCCTAACCGATGGAGACATCTGCCCGCGATTTTGCTGGTGGCCGCGCTCCTGCTGTTCACGATCGCAATGGCCGGACCCACGCAGGACGTGCGGATCCCACGCAACCGCGCCGTGGTGATGCTGGTGATCGACGTCTCGCAGTCGATGCGTGCCACCGACATCGAACCCAGTCGCCTGGCCGCCGCGCAAGTGGCGGCCAAGCAGTTCGCCGGCGAGCTGACCCCGGGCATCAACCTCGGCTTGATCGCTTACGCCGGCACTGCGACCGTGCTGGTGTCGCCAACCACCAACCGCGACGCGACCAAGAACGCGATCGACAAGCTGCAGCTGGCGGATCGCACCGCGACCGGAGAAGGCATCTTCACCGCGCTGCAGGCCATCGCGACGGTGGGTGCGGTGATCGGCGGCGGTGACACCCCGCCGCCGGCGCGCATCGTGCTGTTTTCGGACGGCAAGGAAACCGTGCCGTCCAACCCTGACAACCCGAAGGGCGCATATACCGCGGCTCGCACCGCCAAGGACCAGGGTGTGCCGATCTCGACGATCTCGTTCGGCACGCCCTACGGCTACGTGGAGATCAACGACCAGCGCCAACCCGTGCCTGTTGACGACGAAACGATGAGGAAGGTCGCGGAACTCTCTGGCGGAGAGTCGTTCAGCGCGTCGAACCTCACCGAGCTGAAGAGGGTCTACGCGACGCTGCAGCAGCAGATCGGCTACGAGACGATCAAAGGCGATGCCAGCACAGGCTGGCTGCGGCTCGGTTCGCTGCTGCTGGCCTTCGCGGCGCTGGCGGCGCTGCTGATCAACCGCCGGCTGCCCACCTAGCTTGCGCCGAAACGGTATTCCACGTGGTGGTTACTCGAACTTCTCCGCGCCAGTTACCGCCCCGGCGATTTCGGTCTGACACTGTCCAGGCGTTAAGTTGACGGGCATGACTGCGGACGTGAGGAGCACAGAAGCCACTTCGGACGTGAGGAGCATAGAAGCCACTGCGGACGTGAGGAGCAAGAAGCCACGACGTGAGGAGCATAGAAGCCACTGCGGACGTGAGGAGCATAGAAGCCACTGCGGACGTGAGCACCCCAGCCGAAACCGCGGGTCAGGCCTATGCCGCGCGTCCGTCGTTCGTTTCGCGTTCTGTGCTGGTCACAGGCGGAAACCGGGGCATCGGCCTCGCGGTGGCCCGCCGGCTGGCCGCTGATGGCCACAAGGTCGCTGTCACACACCGCGGCTCAGGCGTGCCCGATGAGGACCTGTTCGCGGTTGAGTGCGACGTCACGGACACCGCCGCCATCGACGCCGCCTTCACAGAGGTCGAGGAGCACCAGGGTCCGGTCGAGGTGCTTGTCGCAAATGCCGGCATCGCCGCGGATGCGTTCCTCATGCGGATGACGATCGAGAAGTTCGAAAAGGTCATCGACGCGAACCTCACCGGCGCGTTCCGGGTGGCCCAGCGGGCATCGCGCAGTATGCAGCGGAAGCGTTTCGGCCGGATGATCTTCATGGGCTCTGTCTCCGGCACCTGGGGCATCGGCAACCAGGCCAACTACGCGGCGTCCAAGGCCGGTCTGATCGGTATGGCCCGCTCGATCGCCCGGGAGCTGTCGAAGGCCAATGTGACCGCGAACGTCGTGGCCCCCGGATATATCGACACTGAGATGACCCGAGCGTTGGATGAGCGGATTCAGCAGGGGGCGCTGGATTTCATCCCGATGAAGCGGGTCGGCACCGCCGAGGAGGTGGCGGGGGTGGTCAGTTTCCTGGCGTCCGAAGATGCCAGTTACATTTCCGGCGCGGTGATCCCGGTCGACGGCGGCCTGGGTATGGGCCACTGAGAGGACGTGGTATGAGCAAGCTCCTCGAAGGCAAACGGATCCTCGTTACCGGGATCATCACCGACTCGTCGATCGCCTTCCACATCGCCCGGGTGGCGCAGGAGGCTGGCGCGGAGTTGGTGCTGACCGGTTTCGACCGGATGCGGTTGATTCAGCGCATCGTGGAGCGGCTGCCGCAGAACGCGCCACTGCTGGAGCTCGATGTGCAGAACGATGAGCACCTGAACACGCTCGCCGGCCGGGTGGCCGAAGTGATCGGCGAGGGCAACAAACTCGACGGCGTGGTGCACTCGATCGGCTACATGCCACCCAGCGGGATGGGCATAAACCCGTTCTTCGACGCGCCTTTCGAGGACATCGCCAAGGGGATCCACATCTCCGCGTATTCATACGCGTCGCTGGCGAAGGCGGTGCTGCCGATCATGAACCCGGGCGGCGGGATCGTCGGCATGGACTTCGACCCGACCCGTGCGATGCCGGCCTACAACTGGATGACGGTCGCCAAGAGCGCGCTCGAATCGGTCAACCGGTTCGTCGCACGTGAAGCCGGTAAGTACGGTGTGCGGTCCAATCTTGTTGCAGCAGGACCGATCCGGACGCTCGCGATGAGCGCGATCGTCGGCGGTGCTCTCGGCGAGGAGGCCAGTGGTCAGATTCAGCTGCTGGAGGAGGGCTGGGACCAGCGCGCCCCAATGGGGTGGAACATGAAAGACGCCACTCCGGTGGCGAAGACGGTGTGCGCGTTGCTGTCCGACTGGCTGCCCGCAACCACCGGGACTGTGATCTACGCTGACGGCGGCGCGAGTACACAACTGCTGTAATGAGCGATGAGCCGCTTGGGCGAGGAGCATTCGGCTCTGTCGACGCCCTCCTGCTGCTGTCGTTCGGCGGGCCGGAGGGCCCTGAGCAGGTGCGGCCGTTCCTCGAGAACGTCACTCGCGGCCGCGGGGTGCCACCGGAGCGGCTCGACGATGTCGCGCCGCACTACCTTCATTTCGGTGGCGTGTCGCCGATCAACGCGATCAACCGCGCGTTGATCGAGCAGATTCGTGCCGAGCTTGCAGACCGCGGTAGTGAACTGCCGGTGTACTTCGGCAACCGCAACTGGCAGCCGTACGTCGAGGACGCGGTGGTGCGGATGCGCAACGACGGCATCGGCCGCGCCGCGGTGTTCGCGACGTCGGCGTGGGGCGGATACTCCAGTTGCAGGCAGTATCTCGAGGACATCGTGCGTGCACGCAACGCGGCCGGCGACCATGCCCCCGAGCTGGTCAAGCTACGCCACTACTACGACCACCCACTGCTGGTGGAGATGTTCGCCGAGAAAATCGCAGCGGCCGCAGCGACGCTGCCGGACGCCGTCCGTGGCAGGGCCAAACTGGTGTTCACGGCGCATTCCATTCCGGTGCGCACGAAATCCGTGTGCGGGGTCGATCTCTACAGCCGGCAGGTCGCGCATGCTTGCGCGCTCGTCGCGGCTATGGCCGGCTATGGCGAGTACGACCAGGTGTGGCAGTCGCGCTCGGGCTCGCGGCAGGTCGCGTGGCTGGAACCCGACGTCGCCGACCATCTGACGGCCCTGGCTGCGAAGGGAACCGTGGCGGTGATCGTCTGTCCGATCGGTTTTGTCGCCGACCACATCGAGGTGGTGTGGGACCTGGACCATGAGCTGCGGCAGCAGGCGGCGGCATTGGGCATCCCGTTCGCGCGGGCAGCCACCCCGAATGCGGACCGGCGCTTCGCGCGGCTAGCGGTTGACTTGATCGACGAGCGGCGTTACGGACGTGAACCCGCACGGGTACCGGCCGGGAATGCGCCTCCGGTGCAAGGTTTTTCGGTCAACGGCGCGCCGTGCACGCCCGACTGCGGGTAGCTCACGTCGCCGGGTTAGGGGCGCCACGCGGCGCGGAGGATCGCGCTGACGGCGGCCATCCGCGCAGAGCGGACGACTGCCGACAGCGGCTTTAGCGCGTCGGTGGCGATCTGCGCGTCCGACAGCATCTGAGTGCCGATCGGCATCAGTCCGGAACTCACCGTGAGGATCGCGTCGATGTGCGCTGCGTTCTCCAGCACCCGCAGCGCCCGCGCGGGCGCGTCGGCGGGGACACGATGTGCACGCGCGTATTCCAAGATCTGCTCGACCATGCCGCGCGGGTCGGCGACGTCGAATCCCGGGCGGATCGCGCCGAACGCGTCGGCGGCCGAGCGCACCGCGGACCGCAGCGCGTACTCGGCCTCACCGAGGTCCAAGTGATTGGGCGGCTGCACACCAGGCAACGAATAGACCGTCCACACCACAACCCGCGGTGGCGCCTCGTCGGTTTCGGATTCGTCCTCGCCGTAGTCGAATTCGGGGACCAGCGCGATCGCCGAGCCACGGTCACCCGTCACCACCACCGCCTCACCGGCGGCAAGGGCGTCACTTTCGAACTGGGTGCCGGCGGCCAGTCCCCGCACATCACCCGGCACCGGCAATACGATGCCGATCGCAGGTGCGTCAGCACCCGATCGGGCGGCCGTGGTGCGCATCATCTGCAGCAGCGTGACCGCGCTGGCGTCGTCGAGATCCGGCCACGGCAATCCGGTGTGGCCCGCCGTGACGGAGTCGTAGGCCGCAACCAAATGTCTTGGTGCCCAAAGTGATAACGCGTCCAACACGTCGTCGGGCGCGGCCGAGCCGGCGAGCCAGGCGTTGGCCCACACCGACAGCGACGCACTCGGGCACCACATGTTGGCCGAGTGTAATAGTTCCCCTCGGTCTCGGCTGGCTACACGATAGGCTGGTTACGTGCCTGTGCCGCTCATCTGGCTGATCGTCGCACTGGTGCTGGTAGGCGCGGAGGTGTTGACCGGCGACCTGTTCCTGTTGATGCTCGGCGGCGGCGCGCTGGCGACGGCCGGATCGAGCTGGTTGTTCGACTGGCCGATTTGGGCCGACGCCGTCGTGTTCTTGGTGGCGTCGGTCCTGCTGCTTGTCCTGGTGCGGCCCGTACTGCGCAGACACCTGACCGCCGGCACGGGCTTACCCGAGCCGATGAGGGCGCTGGAAGGCAAGGACGCGCTGGTGCTCGACCGGGTGGCGCGCCATGAAGGCCAGGTGAAGCTCGACGGCCAGGTGTGGACCGCACGACCGCTCAACCACACCGATATCTACGAACCCGGGGACCACGTGACCGTCGTCCACATCGACGGTGCCACGGCGGTCGTCTCCAAGATCGTCTAGAGAACGCCTGGGCGAGGAAGGAAGGAAACCGTGATGGAAGGTGGCATCGCCGTACTGGTATTTCTCGGCGTGCTAGTGGTGGTGGCGGTCATCATCGTCGCGAAATCGGTCGCGTTGATCCCACAAGCCGAGGCCGCGGTGATCGAGCGGCTGGGCCGCTACAGCAAGACCGTGTCCGGTCAGCTGACGCTGCTGCTGCCGTTCATCGACCGTATCCGGGCTCGGGTCGACCTGCGCGAGCGAGTGGTGTCCTTCCCGCCGCAGCCGGTGATCACCGAGGACAACCTCACGGTGAACATCGACACCGTCGTGTACTTCCAGGTGACCAGCCCGCAGGCCGCGGTGTACCAGATCAGCAACTACATCGTCGGTGTAGAGCAACTGACCACCACCACGCTGCGAAACGTCGTCGGCGGTATGACGCTGGAGCAGACGCTGACGTCGCGCGACCAGATCAACGCGCAGCTGCGCGGGGTGCTCGACGAGGCCACCGGCGGGTGGGGGTTGCGGGTGTCGCGGGTCGAGTTGCGCAGCATCGACCCGCCGCCGTCGATCCAGGACTCGATGGAAAAGCAGATGAGGGCCGACCGCGAGAAGCGGGCAATGATCCTGACGGCAGAGGGCAGCCGCGAGGCGTCGATCAAGCAGGCGGAAGGCCAGAAGCAGGCGCAGATCCTGGCCGCAGAAGGCGCCAAGCAAGCGGCCATCTTGGCCGCCGAGGCGGATCGGCAGTCGAGGATGCTGCGCGCCCAGGGTGAGCGGGCCGCGCAATACCTGCATGCGCAGGGCCAGGCGAAAGCGATCGAGAAGGTGTTCGCGGCAATCAAGTCGGGCCGGCCCACGCCGGAGTTACTCGCATACCAGTATCTGCAGACGCTGCCGCAGATGGCCAAGGGCGAGGCGAACAAGGTGTGGATCGTGCCCAGCGACTTCGGTTCTGCCCTGCAGGGATTCACGAAGCTGCTCGGCGCTCCGGGGGAGGACGGCGTGTTCCGCTACCAGCCGTCGCCTGATGACGGCAAACATGCGGCGGCAGAAGATGATTCGGAAGAAGTCGCTGACTGGTTCAGCACTCAGACCGACCCGGCGATCGCCCAGGCGGTGGCCGCGGCCGAGGCCGACGCCCGCAGGCCGGTGGCGGGACCGGGTACGCCGCCATCGCTGACGACCTGATGTGAGCACGCTGACCGGGACCGATTGACGACGTTCATGCTGACCGCGTACTTCGGCGCGCTGCCACCTACACCGACACCGGTTGCGCTGGCTGCTCCGCGAGGGCAGCACGCAGCCGCCGGTGCGAGTGCAGCTCGTAGGCCAGCCCAGCGATGCCGACGCAGCCGGTAACCACCGACACCACGACGAGCAGCGGGCTCACATGGCCGGTGAATGCGTCACCGAATACCACGACGGCCAGCGTGCCGGGCGCCAGGCCGAGGGCTGTCGCCAGCGTGTACGGCACGACACGCACCGCGGATGCGCCGGCGGCGTAGTTGATTACCGAGAACGGCACGGCCGGGATCAATCGCAGCGACAAGACGACCGGCCAGCCTCGGTGCCGCAGCCGCGCGTCCACCGCGTCGAGCGCCGGAGCCGCCTTGCCGGCGAGATTTATCATGGGATGGCTGACGAGACGATCGAGCCGCCAGCCGACGGCGCGCACCAGCCACAACGCGACCACGGCGCTCAGCGTGCTGGCCAGCACCGCCAAGCCGACGCCCAGCGCGGTGCCGAACAACAAACCGGCCGCCAACGTAAACGCGGTGCGGGGAAACGGAAACGTCGTCACCACCACATGGCCGGCGAGGAACGCCATCGGGAACCACGGACCCAGCGAGGTCGCCCAGTCACGCAGCTGAACCGCGGTCGGCATCGGCACGAGGACGGCGACTGCGACCAACATCACAATGGCGATCAGCGTGGCGACGATGCGCCGCCGCGACACCTGCCGTGCGGTCGCAGCGACGGCAATCCGCAGGCCACGCAGCGCCTCGCGCACTGTGGCCGTGATCACGCCTTTAAACCCTACGGGGTTGCGCCGGTCGGCATCATTTAGCCTGATGGCGTGTCTACGCAAGGCCGTGTCGACGGCGCCGGGGTAGAGCGGGCGTTCAGCCAGTGGCGCTCGGAAGTCGCCGCTGTGCTGGCCAAAGGCATGCACCAGGAACCTGCCGACCTTCCGAGCGAGCCCGAGCGGCTGCTCGACGCGCCGACGTCTGAGGGCTTCCCGATCCGACCGCTGTACACCGCGCTCGACGCCCGCCCGGAAGATCCGTTGCCCGGACGATGGCCATTCGTCCGCGGCGCTGACGCGCTGCGTGACGTCAACACCGGGTGGAAGGTGGCTGAAGCGTTCCCGCCGCCTCGGGACTCCGCGGTCGGCGACATCAACGGCGCGGTTCTGATCGCGCTGACCGAAGGTGTCAGCGCGCTGGTGCTGCGGGTGGGCGACGCGGGCAGTGAACAGGGTGTAGCGCCGGACGCACTCGAACGGGCGCTCGAGGGCGTTTTCCTCGAACTGGTGCCGATCGTTCTCGATGCGGGCGCCGACTTCGTCGCGGCGGCCGACGCGGTGCTGGCGCTTGCGGCGGACCTCGACGAGGACAAGTACGCGATGCTGTCGATCGATCTGGGCGCCGACCCGTTGACCGCGGCCATGAGCGGACGCACGGCTCCGAGCGTCGAGGATGTCGTCGCGACCGCGTTGCGGGCCGGCCAATACCGCGGGGGAGTACGCGCACTCACTGTGGACGGACCGGCATTCCACAACCGAGGGGCCAACGCGTCGTGGGAGCTGGCCGGCAGCATCGCGGGGGGCGTGGACTATTTGCGGTCGCTGGGCGAGTTGACCGCGGCGCACGCACTGCGGCAGATTAGTTTCCGCTTCGCGGCCGACGACGACCAGTTCATGACAATCGCGAAATTTCGTGCCGCGCGCCAACTTTGGGCACGAGTGGCTGATGTGGCCGAGGCATCCGGGGCTGGCGCGGCGCGAATGCACGCCGTCACGTCGCTGCCGATGATGACGCAGCGGGACCCGTGGGTGAACATGCTGCGCACCACGGTCGCCGCATTCGCGGCTGGAATCGGAGGTGCGGACACGGTTTTAGTCGAACCGTTCGACGTCGCGATCCCGGGCGGCGCGCCGGGGACGAGTCCCGGGTTCTCGCGCCGCATCGCACGCAACACCCAGCTGCTGCTCCTCGAGGAGTCCAACATCGGCCGGGTGCTCGACCCGGCAGGTGGCTCCTGGTATGTCGAAGACCTCACCGAAGCGCTCGCTCAGACGGCGTGGGGACACTTCCAGGCGATCGAAGCGCGAGGCGGGTTCAGCCGGGCGCAGGACTTCATCACGGGGCAGATCGAGAAGGTGTGCAAGAAGCGCGTCGACGACATCGACCGCCGGCGCAAGAAGATCACCGGCGTCAACGAGTTCCCGAACCTCGCCGAGCCGCCGCTACCGCAGACCGGTGAGGTCGTGGACATCCACCGATACGCGGCGGCCCTCGAAGGGCTGCGCGACCGCTCGGATGCGTTCCTGGAGCGCACCGGGACTCGGCCACAGGTGCTGTTGCTGCCACTGGGCACGCTCGCCGAGCACAATGTCCGAGCGACATTCGCGACAAACATGTTGGCGTCGGGCGGCATTGAGGCCGTCAACCCGGGACCGCTCGACGCGTCGGGTATCGCCGTGGCCGCTGAGCGGGCTGGCTCACCGGACACCGCGGTCATCTGCGGAACCAATGCGCGATATCGCTCCGAGGTTGCCCACGTTGTCGAGGAGGCACACGCTGCCGGCATCTCGACGATCTACCTGGCGGGCCCGAAAGAGGCCGTCGCCGACGTTGACGAGTCGCATCTGCCCGATGATTACTTGACCGCCACGATGGATGCGGTGCACGCGCTGTCGAACCTGCTCAGCCGATTGGGGGCGTGAACCAATGACCGCATCTACTGTCATCGGCAGCTTCGCCGAGATTCCGTTGCACGGCGACCGCGTCGCAACACCGCCCACCGAAGCGGACGTCGCCGCACACGTCGCCGCCGCAGCCGTGGTGCACGGCTACGCCGCCGACCAATCGAACTGGCACACACCGGAAGGCATCGTCGTTAAGCCGGTCTACACGGCAGCAGAACGCGCAGCGGCGGCCGTCGAAGGCTATCCGCTCGACAGCTTTCCCGGTGAACCGCCGTACCTGCGCGGCCCGTATCCGACGATGTATGTCAACCAGCCTTGGACGATCCGTCAGTACGCGGGTTTCTCTACTGCCGCCGATTCGAACGCGTTCTATCGACGCAACCTGGCGGCAGGGCAGAAAGGGTTATCCGTCGCCTTCGATTTGGCCACCCACCGCGGCTACGACTCTGACCATCCGCGCGTGCAGGGTGATGTCGGAATGGCTGGAGTGGCAATCGATTCCATCCTCGACATGCGACAGCTGTTCGACGGCATCGATCTGTCGACCGTGTCGGTGTCCATGACCATGAATGGCGCGGTGCTTCCGATCCTCGCGTTGTATGTTGTGGCGGCCGAGGAGCAGGGCGTAGCACCGGAGAAGCTGGCCGGGACCATCCAGAACGATATCCTCAAAGAGTTCATGGTCCGCAATACCTACATCTATCCGCCGAAACCCTCGATGCGGATCATCTCCGATATCTTTGCCTACGCCAGCGCGAAGATGCCGAAGTTCAATTCGATCTCGATCTCCGGCTACCACATTCAAGAGGCCGGCGCGACGGCGGATCTCGAGCTTGCCTACACCCTCGCCGACGGCGTCGAGTACATCAAGGCCGGACTCGACGCGGGTCTGGGCATCGACAAGTTCGCGCCGCGCCTGTCGTTCTTCTGGGGCATCGGGATGAACTTCTTCATGGAAGTCGCCAAGCTGCGCGCCGGTCGACTCCTGTGGAGCGAGCTGGTCGCCGAATTCGGTCCGAAGAACCCCAAATCGCTGTCCTTGCGCACACATTCGCAGACCTCTGGTTGGTCGTTGACGGCGCAAGACCCGTTCAACAATGTCGCGCGCACCTGCATCGAGGCGATGGCCGCCACCCAGGGCCACACTCAGTCCTTACACACCAACGCACTTGACGAAGCGCTTGCATTGCCAACCGACTTTTCGGCTCGTATTGCCCGCAACACTCAACTGCTACTGCAGCAGGAGTCCGGCACGACACGGCCGATAGATCCGTGGGGCGGCTCGTACTACGTCGAATGGCTGACGCATCAACTGGCCGAGAAGGCGCGCGGTCATCTCCGTGAGGTGGCCGAGCACGGCGGGATGGCGCAGGCGATCAGCGACGGGATACCCAAGCTGCGCATCGAAGAGGCTGCCGCGCGGACGCAGGCCCGCATCGACTCCGGTCAGCAGCCGGTGGTCGGGGTGAACAAGTACCGCGTTGACGAAGACCACCCGATCGAAGTGCTCAAGGTCGAAAACAGCAGAGTGCGCGCCGAGCAGCTGGCCAAGCTGCAGGAGCTGCGCGCCGGCCGCGACCAGTCGCAGGTCGACGCCGCGCTGGCGGAGCTGACTCGGGCAGCGGCTGCCGAAGGTCACGGCGGCGGCTCCGGGCAGCACGGCAACCTGTTGGAATTGGCGATCAACGCCGCCCGGGCGAAAGCGACGGTGGGCGAGATCTCCGACGCGCTCGAGAAGGTGTACGGGCGGCATGCTGCCGAAATCCGTACCATCTCCGGCGTCTATCGTGACGAGATCGGAAAGGGGACCCACATGTCCTCTGCTACCGAACTCGCCGAGAAGTTCGCCGAATACGACGGCCGCCGGCCCCGCATCCTGGTCGCGAAGATGGGCCAGGACGGCCACGACCGCGGCCAGAAGGTGATCGCAACCGCGTTCGCGGACATCGGGTTTGACGTGGATGTCGGGTCGCTGTTCTCCACACCGGAGGAGGTGGCGCGCCAGGCCGCCGATAACGACGTGCATGTGATCGGAGTGTCGTCGCTTGCGGCCGGGCACCTGACGCTGGTTCCCGCACTGCGCGACGCGCTGGCTGAAGTCGGCAGGCCCGACATCATGATCGTGGTGGGCGGCGTGATTCCGCCCGACGATTTCGACGCGCTGTATGCCGCCGGTGCAACCGCGATCTTCCCGCCGGGCACCGTCATCGCCGACGCCGCGATCGGCCTGTTGTACAAGCTTGCCGAGCGGCTGGGGTACACGCTGAGCTGATGACGGACGCGGCGACATCGGATCCCGAGGCACTCGCCGAGGCTGTGCGCGGCGGCGACCGCACCGAACTGTCCCGCGCGATCACGCTTGTCGAGTCCACCCGGCCGGACCGGCGGGAACAAGCCCAACAATTGCTGTTGCGGCTGCTGCCCGAGGCCGGACATGGTCTGCACGTCGGGATCACCGGCGTTCCCGGCGTCGGTAAGTCGACGGCCATCGAAGCCCTCGGCACGATGCTCATCAAGCAGGGCCACAATGTCGCGGTCCTGGCGGTCGACCCGTCGTCGACGCGCAGCGGAGGGTCGATCCTCGGTGACAAGACCCGAATGGCGCGGCTGGCAGTGCATCCCGACGCCTACGTTCGCCCCTCGCCGACGTCGGGAACGCTGGGTGGCGTCACCAAGGCAACCCGAGAAACCATCGTGCTGCTGGAAGCCGCCGGTTTCGACGTGATCCTGGTGGAAACGGTCGGGGTGGGCCAGTCCGAGGTAGCCGTGGCGAACATGGTGGATTGCTTCGTGTTTTTGACGTTGGCGCGGACAGGGGACCAGCTACAGGGCATCAAGAAAGGTGTCCTGGAACTTGCCGACATCGTGGTGGTCAACAAGGCGGATGGCGAACACGCCACCGAAGCCGTATCGGCAGCGCGCGAACTGACGATGGCCATCCGGCTGATCTACCCCCGCGTACACGCTGTGGCGGCCGCCGGTTCTGACGATGAGCGCGCTGGAACGCATCGGCCTGCAGGAACTGTGGGACACCGTGCTGCGGCACCGCGATGTGCTCACCGAGGCAGGCGCATTCGAGTCCAAACGCCGCCAGCAGCAGGTGGATTGGATGTGGTCGATGGTTCGCGACACGGTGCTGGATCGTGTGATGTCCGACCCCACGGTGAAAGAGATTCGCGCCGAGGTGGAACGCGAAGTCCGCGACGGCGAGTTGACGGCCGCGCTGGGCGCGCAACGCATTCTGGACGCCGCGTCAAGATCGTAATTAACAGAACGGTAACAATCGGCTTTTTTAGCGTACAAAACCGGTCATTATTAGCTCGTGACGCGTGCGCGGCTCGATGTGATCGACAGCGGCCTGCCGAATGGTGTGCAGGGCGCCGCCGACCCGCACTTCGCGTGCGCGATCAAGATGTTTTCGAAACTTTTTCCCGGCCGTCGGTTCGGCGGCGGGGCATTGGCCGTGTATCTCGACGGCCGGCCGGTGGTCGACGTGTGGACCGGATGGTCGGACCGACGCGGCGAGCAGCGGTGGTCGGCGGATACCGGAGCCATGGTGTTTTCCGCGACCAAAGGCGTGGCCGCGACGGTGCTCCACCGACTGGTCGATCGTGGCTTGCTCAGTTACGACGCGCCGGTGGCCGCGTACTGGCCTGACTTCGGCGTGAATGGCAAGCATGCCATCACAGTCCGGGACCTGTTGCGACACCGCGCCGGGCTGTCACATCTCAACGGCGCCAGCAAGACCGAGCTGCTCGATCATCTGGTCATGGAGGCCCGGATGGCTGCCGCTGAGGCAACCTGCCTGGTGGGTCATCCCGCATACCATGCGTTGACGTACGGCTGGCTGGTCTCCGGACTGGCTCGCGCTGTCACCGGCGTCGGCATGCGCGAACTGATTCGCACCGAAGTGGCTCAACCACTGAACGTCGACGGCCTGCATCTGGGACGCCCACCGGCCGACGCACCGACACGGGCCGCGCAGATCCTGACGCCGCAAAGCACACGGCCCAATCCGTTGTTCAACTTCCTTGCGCCGAAGTACGCGGCGCTGCGGTTCTCCGGCGGATTCGGCTCGATGTATTTCCCGGGCGCAAAATCCTTTGTGCAAGGCGAGATTCCGTTCCTCGACAGCGAGATACCGTCGGTCAACGGTGTCGCGACCGCGCGCGCACTGGCGAAGATGTACGGGGCGCTCGCGAACGGAGGGTGCATCGACGGAATCCGTTATCTGTCAGCAGATTTGGTCCGCAGTTTGGCCGGTAAGCCCAGCTTGCGACCGGACCTGAACATCATGATGCCCCTCGCGTGGCATCTGGGTTATCACTCATTGCCGGTCCCCGGGGTGATGCCCGGATTCGGTCACGCCGGACTCGGCGGATCGATCGGATGGGCGGACCCGGGTAGCGGGATGTCGTTCAGCTTCGTGCACAACCGGCTGCTGACCCCGATGCTCTTCGACCAGGCGGCGTTCGTTGGGCTGGTCAAGCTGCTACACCGCGGCGCAGAGGGCGCCCGCAAGCGCGGACCGCAGACCGTGCCGCAGTTCGGGGCGCCGTATCGCGAGCCGCCGGGTGAAGTCGCCGGCTGATTGCTTACACGTCCTCCATCCGGAATCCGACTTTCAGCGTCACCTGCACGTGCGCGACGGCGCCGTCGGCAAGCTGGCCCCGCACGGATTGCACCTCGAACCAGTCGAGCCCGCGTGTGGTCTTCGCGGCCCGGGCGATGCCGTTGCGAATAGCCGCGTCGACACCGTCGGACGAGGTTCCGACGATCTCGACGACGCGATAGGTGTGGTTGCTCATCGCACTCCCTTCGGTGAAGCGAACACGACGATTATCGACAGTCAGGGAACCGGGCGATTGCGCCGGGCTCCAATCGTTCGACCCGTCCGCGACATTCGACCGTGATGGCCGGAACGTCGCGTGGGGCGACGCTATTCTCTGCGCCCTTGCCGCTGAACCGCAAATGCAGGCAATGGCCGCGATAGTGGATCGAAAACCCAAGTGCGCCAGGTGATTATGGCCAGTTTGGGGACAACACAATCCGATCGGATCGGGTTTCGATACCGGTGAAGCACCGTTGCACCAAATCGACGCTGCCGGCCATGGCGGCGAGATGAATTCCCTCGGATGTGGTGCCGCCCTGAATGTCGGTAACGTCTGAGTTGAGGACCTGACCGAAGAACTCCATCGCGCGGTCGCGGTTGGCCCGGGCGAGCACCCAGGAATGCACGACGCCGCTGAGCGTCGAGCCGTGAGATGTGCGATCGATGTAGTAGTCGACCATCTTCGGTATCTGCTCCTGGCCGAAGCGGTAGCCGAGACGACTGAGCAGCCCGCGCAATTCGTCTGATGACAGCAGGTAGAGCAGCATCAGCGCGTCTGCCTGCTTAGAGGCCTTGTACCGGGTGACGTCGTCGTTCTCGGCTTCGAGGATTCGGTCGAGGCGCTGAATGTTGCCGTACCGTCGGCGGTAGCCGTCCCAGTCCAGCTCCTGCAGCTTCTCGTAACCCTCGAACTGGCTAATCACGCCGTGATGGAACGGAACGGACATCCGCCGGCTGACACGATCCCACTCTGACACCTCCTCGTCGGTCAGTCCGAGCTTCTCGCGCAGATCTAATCGATTCGGTAACGGCATCAGTTCCAGTGCATCCATCGCCCGCAGGATCACCCAGACCGCCATCACGTTCGTGTACGCGTTGTTGTCCACACCGTCGTACGGGCGGTCGGGATATCCGGAGTGGAATTCGTCGGGTCCGATCACCCCGTAGATGTGGTAGCGGTTTTGTTCCGCGTCGTATGTTGTTCTGCTGACCCAGAATCGGGCTATCTCGGCGAGCATCTCGGTTCCGTAGTCAATGAGGTACGCCAGGTCTCCGGTGACTTGGTAGAACTGCCACACGTTGTACGCGACCGCGATGCCGATGTGATGCGCGAGATGGCTGGGGTCCGGCCGCCACCGGCCCGATCGTGGATTCAGGTGCAGCTGCGGGCTTTCTTCGCGTCCGTCGCTGCCGGATTGCCACGGGTACATCGCACCGCGGTACCCGGCCAGCTTAGCGGCTCGGCGGGCCTCCAGAAGCCGTCGATAGCGATAGCGCAGCAGTGACCTGGTGACTGTGGGTAGCCCAAGGTTGAGCACCGGGAAGATGAACAGTTCGTCCCAGAAGATGTGCCCGCGGTACGCCTCGCCGTGAAGCCCCCGGGCCGGCACCCCGACGTCGATGTCGTCGCTGTGATATACGAAACGGTCTGCAGGAGATGCAGCAGATGCAGCAGATGCAGCAGATGCAGCCGGAGAATACGCAAGTCGTCGGAATGATTGTCGAATTCGATGGACAGTCGTTCCCACAGATGCGCCCATGCGAGCACATGGGCATCGCATATCTCGGCAAATCGCCCCTGCCGGCCTAGCCTGCGCTCGGCGCCCGCGGCGGCCTCCGAGGTCGCGACGTCGCGACCGGTCACCACCGTGCCGATCTTTTCCACTGTCCAGGACTGGCCGCGCGCCATCTCCCCGAAGATCTCGTGCCCGAGCTCGAACTCGTCGTCGACGATGCGGTACGTCACCGGCGCCGGCGCATCTCCGCGCCACACCGTGGTCCGGGCAGCGAGCGAGATCGGGATGTGCGACTGCGTCGTCTCGACCGACATCAGCACCGAGTTCTCTGACAACTCAGACTTTTTCAATGCTCGCAAGTGATTGCTCGCGAGGTCCCGATACCGCTCGACGAGGCCGTTGCGGACCTGGCCGTCAATGGTCGAGCGGATCTCGATCATGCCTGACCAATCCTCAGCCGTGATCGTCGTTTCCATCGCCGCCACGTGTGCCATGTGCATCGCGACGAAGCGGTGTTGGGTCACCGATGTGGTGCGGCCGGCGTCGTCGCGGAAGCACAGCTTGCGCGTGAGCACCGCGCGGCGCAGGTCAAGGGTCTGACGGTAGGACAACAGCGTGACGGCGTCGACGTCGAACCAGTCGCCACCGTCGATGCGAAACGTCAGCGGCAGCCAATTCGGAAGGTTCACCAGGCTCTCATGGTCCGTGTGGTGTCCGCCGATCACATCATCGAGCCGGTTATACACCCCGCCTGCATAGGTTCCGGGATAGTGGACTTGACCAGCCTTCGATTCCGGCGCGGCACCGCGGGTCGCGAAGTAGCCGTTCCCGACCGTGCACAGCGCTTCGCGAAGCTTTTCGTTTTGCGGGTCGTAGCCTTCGAACGTGAAAGACCAAGCGGTTGAAGATGTTTCGTGTTCGTAGGCCAGCCATTGTCCGCCCCGCCGGAGGAACTCGCACACTTCGCCGGAGTTGTTGAGGGTGAAACCGGCAGCCGTCGGCCGGTCTGAATCCTTGGGATGGCGCACGGCGATCCCGACGCCGCTGAAGCGGACGGCGTCGAACGCCTCTTCGCCGGTCGTGCCGGCTCCGATGTAGATCGGCAGCTCGCGGTCGCTTCGAGGAATACGGTCGCGAATCCAGGCCAGCAGTGCGCCAATGGTAGAGGCGGTCTGCGGCCTCGGCTCGTTTTTCAGCTGACCGTCGCCGGGTCGGCGCCGCTGGAACCCGTCATTGCCGACGTAATAGATTCCCGCAACGCCGACCAGGTCCGCCAGGTCGGCCACGTTTTGGTCGCTGACGATGGCAATCGGGCACTGTGCCGCAGCATGCTCGAGAGCTTCGGCCGCCCCGTCGGCCAGCGTGGCCGTGCCGGGATCCCAGGCGATACTGGACAGACTGGTATCGAGGTCCAGGCAGATGAACGGTCGGCGGCCCGCCACGATGCCGATCAGCTGACCGTAGGAGTCCAATGCGTTGGGGCGCGTGGACATTCGGTTGTCTCCGGCGCGCACCTCGACATCCGACAGGCTCTCGACATCGGCGTCGGCGCCATACCTAGCCGTCATGTGTCGATCTTTGCTCAGCCGGCTGGTTGCTCGGCAGGGTCCAATGACCCACCACACACCGACGGTAGTCATCGGTCACCGTGGGTGGGTCGTCGTTCAAGCGCCGTCCGTCAGCGGGTTGCGCTGGTGAACCACTTGGTCTTGCTTCGCCAAGAATGCGCCGACGCCAGCGCGAAGCCGGCGCCGCACATACAGGCGAAGAACCACACCAGCGAGGTGCCCCCGGGCGACTGAATCGGCGTCACGAATGCGGTCGTGATTCGCACGATGCACGCGATCATGCCGCTGATCGATGCCGCGAGGTAAATGTTGGCGATGAGCCGTGATCGCGGATCTTTGCGCAGGACCAGCAGTGCGCGGCAGCCATACGCCAACAGATAGATCAGCATGCCGCAGAGCAGCAGCCAGTACATGTCGAGCCAGAAGTCGGTAGGCACCTCGAAGAAATCGGACCGGTAGATGGCCGCCCCGTTGCCCAACGAGAAGGTTGCCAGAAGCAGCGGGATGCAAAGCGTGGCCGGGCGCTCGACCCACTGCTTGAACGACGCCTGCAAGGCGTTGTCGTCCTGCAACCTGCCCAGCGCGTTGTAGACGATCGCCGACGCGGCGACGATGTAGCAGTCGTGGCCGATGTAGTCCTCCAGGTTCCACTTCCCGGTGAGCGCATGCAAACCTTGGCCGATGGTCTCAGAGGCCAGCGGGGACATCAGCAGTACGGCGGCACCCTGAAGGGCGATGTTGAGGGTTGCGGCGACCTCCCATCGGCACGTCCACGTGACGCGCCGAATCCATAGGCTCCACGAAATGCACGCGATGGTGATTGTGATGAGCGCTGCTAGAGCCATGACATCCTGCCTTGTTGCTCGGCGGGGGTTGGTAATTCCTACAGCTAACTTGCGCTACAGCGGAGGAGTATCGCCGCGCGGTGTCAATTCGGATAGCCGCGGCCAGCGGACGGCGCTGACGGCCTCGGTCACAGTGGCGACCCGGAATGGGGCGGACTGGAGGTAGTTCGTCACCTCGTCGTGGCTCATCAGCCCAAACCGGATCTGCATGTCGGGATAGTTGAGGTTGAACCTTTCGGTAATTTGGCGCAGTTCCTCGGCGTTTGGATAGTCGTCATCTTTAATGCGCCGGTAATAGGTGCTACTGGACACGCCGAGCGCATCGTAGATCTCCTTTGCGTCGACAACACCGTCGAGGAGGTAGCCGAGCAGGGCTTTGAGCTGTCTGCCATTTTCGTCTGTCCGGGGCACTCCGTTACCATAGCGGGTTGCGCGATATTTGCGCAGTCCCCAGCAAATATGCGAAGCTCATGCGGTTATTGACACGAGCGTCATACTTTTGGTACGTATCTCCCAAAACTGGGACAGTGCGTTAGGGTTGCCCCATGCCCAAGATCTCTTCGGTAAAACCACTACGGGTAATCGATCACGACGTTGCTGGCCCGGCTGGCCCCGACGACATGTTCAAGCTGTCAGTGCCCTTGACAACCATGTTGACGGCGGAGGTCGACGGGGCGCAGCGCTATCTCAAAGTGACCATCCAGGAGTTGCTGATCGCTGCCCTCGGGCGCACGATCGCGAGGACTTTCGGCGAGGGCGATGCGTGTGTCGATGTTTACGGTCATCACTGTCCGATTTCGCTGACGTGCCTGACCGCCCGGCGGGCGGACGCGACCGCTGTGTTGTGCACCGTCCATCGGATGCTCACCACACCCTCACCTCCCGTTTTCGGCGCCGCGTTGCCGTGTCCTGATGTTTTCTTTTCGTATCTCGGCACCGCGCCCGACCCCTCGCTCATCGACTTGATGCCTGTTGACAGTTCGTCAGGTGGTGGCTGTCCGCTGGCGCTCCGGGCGTACAGAAGCGATGACGCGCTGAAGTTGGACTGGTGGTACGACGCTCGACGGCTCGATCGGGCCACGGTGGAAGAGCTGACGGAGCAGTTCCCACTGGCCGTCATCGAGTTGACATCAGAGGCCGATCCGCCAAGCGAAAAGAACACCCAAATGG
This sequence comes from uncultured Actinomycetota bacterium, assembly GCA_963801365.1. Classification (GTDB taxonomy): domain Bacteria; phylum Actinomycetota; class Actinomycetes; order Mycobacteriales; family Mycobacteriaceae; genus Mycobacterium. The sequence continues at coordinate 229,822 of CAWDEZ010000008.1, forward strand.
CAATGGTTAGGTCGCCGGGCGCGTGAACCAGGCGCCGACCTCCATGAGGTAGTGGTCGGCTCCGCCGAGGAATGAGCTCCAGCTCAGTAGCCGTTTGAGGTACAGATGGGCGTCGTGCTCCCAGGTAAAGCCGACACCACCGAAGACCTGGATCGCCGTATCGCCGACAGTGGCCAGCTGCGCCGCAAAGGCTTTCGCCCGGACTGCACCCAGGTGCCGCTCGGTGCAATCTGCCGCGTCGGCGGCCCAGAGCGCGTGGATGACTCCGCTGCGTGCAAGCTCCACAGTCTCGTATATGTCGACGCATAGGTGCTGTACCGCCTGAAAGCTGCCGATCGGCTGGCCGAATTGCGTTCGCACTTTGGCGTATTCGATGGCCAGGTTCATGACGGCCTGTGCGGCCCCGAGAGCATCGGCAGCGTAGGCGACGAGCACATCGTCCACTAGCGCCTGGATTGCATCCGGTGGCGCGGACGCTAGCCATTGCGCTGGTGCGTCGTTGAGTGTTACCCGGAACTGCTTGCGCGTTTGGTCGACAACGTTGTGGGGTAGTTCGCCGGCGCCGACGCATGAAGTCTCGACCGCGTAGAGTCCCGTGCCGTCGCCGTCGTCGGCCAGCATGAGTACCACGTCGGCTGCGGCCACGTCCGGTACCGCCGCGACCGTGCCTCGCAGCACGACGTCCTGATCATGATCGACGACCGCAGGCAGAATCCCGCCCAGGGGGCCGACCGTGACGATCGTGGAGCCGTCGGCTATCCCGCTCAACAGCGTGGCGGCCTTGCCATCGGCACGCATCCGCATCAAAGCGCGTGGCGCCGCGACCGCGCACGACAGCCATGGCCCGGGGTGCAGGACGGCGCCGAGTTCCTCGGCAACAATCCCGGCCTCGACCATCGTCAAGCCGGCACCGTCATATTCTTGTGGCACAAGAACGCCAGTGGTGCCGAGGTCGGCCAGCCCGCGCCACACTCCATCGGTTGTTCCGGCCGGATCCTCGAGCATCGGTCGTACATGCGCTGCCACGCTTGCTTTCTCGGCGAGAAATCGGCGTACGGTGTCACGCAGCGCCACCTGCTCGTAGGCGGCGATCTGTTGACCGACCTCGCCCCACACCGTTTTCGCAAGGCTCGAGGAACTGAATGCGTCACCACCGTGAAGCGTTGCCGAGATCGACCGTAGGCACAGCACCTCTAGGAATTTGATGCGGACTGCCACCTGGCCGAGGCGGCGCAGCGTTGCGCTGTCCTCCAGCGCCGGACGACCCTCGATTTGGCTGTCGGCGAGATCGGCTGCCAGATCCTGTAGGCGCAACTGCATGTCGGCGTAAAGCATTGCTGCTCCGGCGCGTTCGTGACTCAAGGTGGTGGTGGCGACCTGCCAGCCTCCGTTCAGCGGACCCAGCAACGCGTTGGCTGGCACTCGCACATCGGTGAAGAACACCTCCGCGAAATCGGCCTCGCCGGTCAGCGTGCGGATGGGGCGGACCTCGATGCCCGGCAGCGTCATGTCGAGGATCAGGCAAGAGATGCCCTTGTGCTTCGGCACGTCAAGATCCGTGCGCACAAACAACTGGCACCAGTTGGCGCGCTGCCCCAGCGATGTCCAGATCTTCTGCCCATTGACCACGAAGTCATCCCCGTCGCGCTCGGCGCGGGTGCGCAGCGATGCGAGGTCGGAACCGGCTTCGGGCTCTGACATTCCCTGGCACCAGATGTCGTCCGCGCGCATCATCCGCGGCAACAGCGCGCGCTTTTGAGAATCCATACCGTACTGCATGATTGCCGGTGCGATGTTGTTTATCCCTATCACGTTCAGCGGCAATGGAACTCGTGCGCGGGTGGTTTCCTCGGTGTAGGCAAGTTGCTCGAGTGCCGTCGCTCCGCGGCCTCCGAACTCGGCAGGCCAGGACACGGCTGCCCAGCCGGCGTCGGCCATCGTCGTGTCCCACGCGCGCAGTGTGCTGAACGACGCATCATCGCGGCCGCGACGTCGGCCGGCGGCAACAATGTCATCGGTCAGATCGGCGGCCAGCCACGCGCGCAGCGCCGTACGGAACCGTTGTACTTCTGCGGGGTACGAGAAATCCACTTCACCTGCCGAGTTGATGCGATCCGGTGCGACGAGGCCGGACTTACCCGAACCCAGCGGGCGACCCTTTGTCCCCGTCTTCTCTATTTTAGGTGATTTTATGGGGTTGAACGCCTGTACGATAGGGCCTGGTAGGCGGGTTGCTAATGAATGCAAAAACCTTGCGGGCCTGTGGTTTTGGTACGGTTAGGGTGCGCACCAAGGCGGGGCGGGGTACGGCCTGAGTACGGTTGTGTGGTAGGTACCAGATAGGTACGGGGCTCACTGGGCTGCCACCAGTCAAGCTGGGTTGGCCGGGCTCAACCGCCCCCAGCGCCATAGCCGCTGAGACAGCTTGTTGCACCGGGGGCAACACCGCCCGCGCAGGCCAGCGGCGGCAGACCGCCCACGACTGGTCGGCCCCGCTGGACCTAAACGGCCTACAGAGCAAGATCATCCGCCCCGCCCTGGAGGCATGCGGCCTACCCGCCAGCCGGCCACCGAGCAACGCCGACGACAACACGGTGACCCCTGCCACGAAAGGTGTACGGCTGCACGACCTCCGGCATTAGGTGGACGGCCGGGTTATGCGCCCTGTCGGATCGTTTCTGCTGGCTAGGGGGTTGCTGCGGGCGGTTCTGTCCGCATAACGCCGCACGTGTCGGACTCCCTGGTTGTGCGGCCGGGCGCTTTTCGCGTCGGCGAAAAATCACTTTGTGTTCATTCCGCTACCGAATGCAGAGGTGATTCTGATGGACGAGAAAGGCGCCCAGGACGCGGTCGGCCGCGTCGTAGAGGTGTTGCGCGCCGCTGGCAGATCCGAGGCCACGGTCCGGCGCCACCGGGCCGTACTGGAGCGGTTCGCCGCCTTCTTGATCGGGCGCGGCCTGGACGCGGCGAGTGAGGGGGTTTGCATCGACTTCATCGCGAATCAGACCCGTATGAGGTTGGGGTCGTTGCGAGAACCGGTGACAGACAAGAAGGTTCAGGCGGTCCGTCGGCCGGTGGTGTTGATGGCGGAGATGCTGGCCGGCCGGGCGGTCGATATCGACCGGCCGGCGATCCCGGCGAAGGACGATTGCCCTATCGGGTTCCGTCGGCTCAGGGACGATTACCTCGCTTCGTGCCGCAAACGCGGCAACGCCGATGCGACCGTGATCGCCAAGGACAAAGCGGCCAGCAAACTCTTGGCCTACCTGGATGAGATGGGTGCCCGTGATCTCGCGGGACTCGACGTGCGAGACGTGTCGGGATTCCTGCTGCGCCAACGCCATCTACGGCGCAAGACCGTTGCGGCCATGAGATCGTGCCTGGCGGACTTCCTGTCGTTTCTGTCCGTCACGGGACGGACACCGACCTGCCTCGCAAACAGGCTGCCGCCGCACCGGCATGTGCGTCACGAGTCTGAGCCTCATCTGTGGACCGTCGATGAGATCCGCAGGCTGCTGGCCGGGATCGACCGCGAGTCTGCTACCGGCAAGCGTGATTTCGCGATGATCCTGACCGCCGCCCGGCTGGGCCTGCGGATATCGGATCTGCGTCACCTTGAGTTGTCCGATTTGGACTGGAGGGCGAAGACGATCACGATTGTTCAGCACAAGACGGGCCGGCGGCTTTGTCTTCCGCTGCTCGACGACGTCGGCTGGGCGATCATCGACTACATCCGGCACGACCGCCCCGAAACGGTCTGCCGCAAGGTGTTCGTCAAGCACCGCCACCCGTTCGATGCGTTCGGTTGCGCCTCGTCGATCGCCTCTCGGCTGTCAAGGCTCGCCGTCCGCGCGGGGATCGTCTTCCCGCCGGACCAGGTCTGCGGGATGCATTCGCTGCGCGGCACGCTGGCTGTGGCCATGATCGGCACCGGCGCGTCGATACCGGTGGTGTCGGCCGTGTTGGGGCATGCGTCGAGCGATACGACGCAGGCCTATTACCTGCGGTTCGACGTCGAACGCCTGCGTTGTTGCGCGTTGGACGTTGAAGACGTCACCGAACCGGGCCCAGGCGGGTGAGCGTAATGCCTGAGATGACACTGCCCGGCCTGGTCGCCGAGCTGGTCGCTGTGCGTCACGCCGGCGGATACCGGTTCAAAGTCCCGGAACGGGTGCTGCGCCAATTCGCCGACCACTGCCGGAGGGAAGGCTATTCGGACGGGTCGATCACCAAAGAAGCGATCGACGGGTTCCTCTACGGCCGTCACCTGCGGCCGAGCACCCTGCGGCGCAACGAGTTGGTCCTGCGCCAACTGGCCGCTCATGCCCAAGCCGCCGGCTGGCAGGCCTACATGCCGGCCGCGGCAACCCTGGTCCGTGCCCGTCATCAGGTGCCGTATGTGTTCACCGACGACGAGGTGCGCCGATTGTTCGCTGTAATCGATTCCCAGCCGATGTCCTCGTATTCGAACAAGGCGATGGTCGACCCGGTGTTGTTTCGGGTGCTTTATGGCGCCGGGCTGCGCATCTCCGAGGCGCTGAACCTGACCGTCTCGGACGTGGACACGCACTCCGGGACGCTGAAGATCCGGGACTCGAAAAACGGTGCGGGCAGGACCATCCCGATCACCCGCCGGCTGACCGCGACTGTGGATTCCTACATCGCGGCCGCGCACCCGGTGCCCGAACCCGACGCTCACGTCTTCTATAGCAGGGCGCCGGGCAGCCCGATCAACCAGGCGAGCGTCTACGTCCGGTTCCGCAGCTATTTGGCCGACGCCGGAATCCCGCATTTCACCGGCGGCCCGCATCCGCACTCGCTGCGTCACGGATTCGCCGTCGCCAACCTGCGGCGCTGGGCCGAAGCCGGCACCGATGTGGCCGTGATGTTGCCCTACCTGGCCTGCTACCTGGGCCACGCCGACCTGCGCGGCACCCAGTACTACCTCAGGCTCACCGCCGATGCCTATCCCGAGGTGATAGCCCAAGCTCAAATCCGGTTCGGCTACGTCATCCCCGCACCGGCCGAGGACCAGTCATGACGCCGCAGCAGCGGCCGGCGCCGCCCCCGGACCTGGCCGGGCGCCACCTGGCGAAATTCTTCACCGATCACCTGGCCGGGGAACGCGCGGCCTCGCCGAGAACCATCACCTCCTACCGGGACGCGATCAAACTCCTGCTGATCTGGTTCAAAACCGCAGAGCGCATACCTCCCGAGAAACTGCGCCTGGCCGACATCGACCGGCCCCACATCCTGCGGTTCCTGGACTGGCTGGAAACCGAACGGGGCTGCTCGGCAGCCACCCGCAACCAGCGCCTGGCGGTGATCAAGTCGTTTTGCCGCTACACCGCCGTCGAGCAGCCCGACCGCCTCGATCAGGTCACCCAGATCCTGGCGATCCGGCAGAAGAACACCCCCGCCCCGGATCTGGGACACCTGACCGGCGACGAGATCAAGGTACTGCTCGCCCAGCCCGGCACCGCCAGTACACGCGCCATCCGCGACACCGTGCTGCTCGCCCTGGCCTACGACACCGCCGCCCGCGCCCAAGAAGTCTGCGACCTCAACGTCGCCGACATCCGCCCCGCCAACCCGATCACCGTGACGATCCACGGGAAGGGCTCCACAATCCGATACGTGCCCCTGATGGGCCCGACCGCCCGGCTCGTCGCCGACTACCTCGAGCACCGCAAACCGCACTCCGGGCTCGGCGCCGACACCGACCCGCTGTTCCGCGGGCCCAACCACTCCAGACTGACCAGATCCGGCATCGCCAAGATCCTCGCCCGCCAGGTTCGAGCCGTCCGGGGCGACGACCCCGGCTGGGCATCCGGACTGTCGGTCACGCCCCACACCCTGCGGCGCAGCCGGGCGATGCACCTGATCCAGGCCGGCGTCAACCTGATCTACATTCGCGACCTGCTCGGCCACGCCGACGTGTCCACCACCGAGATCTACGCCCGCGCCGACGCCGAGACCAAACGCAAAGCGATCGAGAACGCCTACCAGCCACTGACCCCTGACGTGCTGCCGGACTGGACCTCGGATGCGTTGTTGATCGGCTGGCTCGACTCGCTGGGCCGTTGACGCCGCCCCCGCCGTTATGCGGACAGAAACGCCCGCAGCAACCCCCTAGCCAGCAGAAACGATCCGACAGGGCGCATAACCCGGCCGTCCACCTAATGCCTCTTATGCGGAATTCCGCATAAGCGGCATACGTTCGCCACGCTCCAGTTGTCGGCAGGTGTCCACTTCATGCAGGTGTCGAAGTGGCTGGGGCACAGCACCTTTACCCTCACGTTGGACGTGTACGGCGATTACATCCCCGAGACCGATGGCGGCGCGGTCAACCCGCTACCCGAACCAACCGCGCGGGGCGTTAGTGACGCCAGAACTGCCACCAACGTCGTGGAGTTGTTCGGACGCCAGTCAATGTAGGAGGCTGTCGTGGAGGCGGTGTGTCGCGCCGCCGCAGCTCCATAGACATCACTAGATCGTTGCCGGTCGTCAAAACGAGCGGTAGGCCGGATTGCGGTGGACTCCGAATTCGGGTGATGACCGGAGCTGGCTACCTACAACGCTTGAAGCGATTGCGTGAAGGGGGTAGGCAACTCCGACAACTTCTGCTGCCTTGCCAAGCGCTGACCGAGCTTCCGATTCGCTTAACATTGCACCCGCATGCGCCGCCTTATTCCTCGGGGCTCCTACCTCTTGGTACAAGCGCTTCGGTAGTTTCCCTGTCTTGAAGCTATTGTGAAGTTCAATGAGTTTCGCCAGCCCGTGATGCTGCGCGAACTGTTCTTCGCGGTCCGGTTTGCTCGTTCCCGCGAGATCAAACTTCCGGTCGATCAGCGCAGTGACGGACAACTCTGCGGCTGTGCACGCGTCAATCACGGCGCGGCGATACTCGCCTGCACCTAATAGAGATCGAGCGTCTCGAACGAAAAGCCATTCGGCATGCGGCGACGAATCGCTGGCTGCCAAATCCATAGCAGCCTGGAGTTGTTGCCTGTCAAGAACTTCCACCCAGTTCATCCCGCCGGTCATAAGCTGATAGTTGACCCCTGCGCGGCGGATTCCGTTGGGATTGCCGCTCCACATCTGAAGTGAATCATTGAGGATGCTCCGCTGCGATCGCCCCAAACCGGCGAAGTCCTGCAACGTAAGGACGTCCAGCCAGTCACATACTAGCGCCCACCAGTCGGACAATTCGTTGCCGAAGCGTGTGGCACCGATCTTGAAGCTTTCGTCGTCGGTGGCAATCACTTCTGAATGGACGATGCACTTCAGGATGTGTATGTGCCTCGGGTCACCTGAGCTAGTGCTCGCAACGGAACCCCAGAGATCGTCCGCATCTGTCGTAGGGATCGCATCGCGATCCTCGCCTTCACGGATGTATCTCCAGGGCGGGCGTGTGAGCGACCCAGACCTAATCTCGGGCAAGGTGAGCGAGATCGCGTGGTTCGCAGTCCGAGATTGAAAAGTCTGCCCCAGGCATTCGGGCGTGACAAGGAACCCGTCACCGCATTTGAATGCGCCCTCAAGGGGCCACGCAACGTCAGTCGGTTCGTCGTCCATCCGCCAATCGTCGCACCGGAGTCCGACGATTTCGGGCAGTGCGCCGGGCCATCTTTTCTAGCTCCTCGCCGAATAACTCCCGCCCCGGCGTCACCCCGGCGACCGAGGGCGATTCGTAGTCGTACCGGAGCCGTACCGCGACCGTATCGGCAACTAGCAATTTCGCTGTCTTGCAGGCGAAATGACCACAGCCAGCTACCTGTTTCCGCTGGTCACAGAAAGCCACCCTGTCCGATCTTAAAATCCGCCCAGTCTGGGTTCGAGTCCCAGTGGGGGCACGGGAAAGGCGCTGGTAGACTGGCTTTTACGGATGGCCGGACGTCTGAAGACCGCGGATTTACCGGCGTTTTACCGGCGCGCGGCGGGGCGTGAGCCTTGCTAGCTAACCAACCGCGTTTTTTCTTGGGCGCGGCGCTACCGCCATCCCATCCCTGAAGTTCCATCGCCCTCCGGCACACGTACGCGAGCCTGTGCATCGCGGCGGGCCGACCGATGTTTGAGGTTGCGCGGTTCATGGGCCACTCGAAACCCAGCACCACCGAGACCGTCTACGCCCACTTACTGGCAGACGACCACTCGGACGCGATGGCGGCGCTAGAAGCGATGAGCCGACCGGTTGATGCGCCGAACGTGGTTCCGATGCGTCGTCGCCGTTAGACCGAAACGAGCTGGTCGTTTCGGTACAGGCTCGCGATTGGCTCGTCGGCACCCTCGATGGTGAGTTCGATGTGGATGCGGTCACCGCTGACTCGCGTCACGACACCAGGAATCACCCGATTCGACAAACCGGACATTGGGTTAGCTCGCACCCGCCGCGATCACCTCGTCCACCTCGAGGGCCCGGCCGGCCATCTCGGCGTGTGCCTCGTCCAGCGCGTCGGCCTGATCCTCATCGGCCTTCATCAGCGCCTCGATGTCGAAGCCGGCCATGTCGAGGACGCCCATGTCCGAGAAGGCCTTTTGCACCTTGTCGCCCCACAACCCGATGTCCTTGACGATCGGCACGATGCGGCTGAACAGGTGCGAGCGGAACTGGATCATCACCGGCGACGTGTCGACCCAGTCGGCACACGCTTGGACGTCGAGGCCGAGGGTCTCGAAAACCTCCTCGCCGCGGAACCGGTCGCGCATCAGGTAGCAGGCGTCCACGACGAACTCTTCACGCTCGTCGCGCTCGGCGTCGGTCAGCGCGGAGTAGTAGTCCTTCAACGAGATTCGGCCGAAGGCAACGTGCCGGGCCTCGTCCTGCATGACGTAGGCCAGCAACTGCTTGGCCAGCGAGTCCGGCGGCGCCAAGTCACGCAGTGTCCCGAAGGCGGCGAGTGCGAGCCCTTCGATGAGGACCTGCATGCCGAGGTAGGGCATGTCCCAGCGCGAGTCGCGCAGGGTGTCGTCCAGCAGTGCGGTCAGGTTCTTGTTGATCGGGTAGACCAGGTCGACCTTCTCCTGCAGGAACCGCGCGAACGCCTCGACGTGTCGGGCCTCGTCCATGGTCTGGGTGGCCGCGTAGAACTTCGCGTCCATATCCGGGACGACCTCGACGATCTTGGCCGCGCACACCATCGCCCCCTGCTCGCCGTGCAGGAACTGCGAGAACTGCCAGGCCTGGGAGTGCTGGCGCATCTCGGCGCGACGTGCTTCGTCTGCGGCGTCCCACATCGGGCTGCCGAACAGCGGATGGAACTCGTCGGGCAGCCCGACCGGGTTCATCGGGTCGACGTCTTGCGCCCAGTCGATGCGCGACTGGGCGTCCCACTGCTTGTCCTTTCCCTTTTGGTACAGGGAAAGGAGCCGGGCGCGTCCCTCGTCGTACTCCCACGTGAAGCGTGCGTCGCCACCGCTTGGGACCTCCCACGAGTACGGCGCGGGCACGTCCGTGTACTTGTCCCTCGTGGTCATGTGCTACCGCCCCTCAGGTGGTCATATGACGAATCACATAGTTTCAGCGTTCGGCAGCGCCGTCAATAACTGACGGGCAGGTCAATTGACCGCGGCCCGCTCGTCATCCACGCGATGCCAGATGGTCCTCGCCGGGTTCGAGTACATCAGTTGTGTATCGATTCTCGCGGAACCCCAACCGTTCCCAGACGCTCAATGCTGCTGGCGAAATCCCTCCCGGGACTCCCGGGCGGAGCCCGATAGCTGACGGCCCAGCCGAACGCACTTCGAGTTGCGCGTGGCACGTCGCCAGTAGATACGAAGCCGGTGGCGTGCCCCGAGTACGGGACCGATCCGGGACCGCCGGGTACGTCGAACCGATGTTTGGCGACCATTGCCCAGGTCCGTTTGGAGCCAATGACGGGAATCGAACCCGCGTATTCAGCTTGGGAAGCTATTTCGGCTTGCGAACGGCTGAGCGATAACGCCTGGTAGACGCCCGAGCAGCAAAGCCGAAAACCACGTTTACCTGCGGCTTAGGTGCGTTTGGCGCACGACTCCGGTACGGCTGCGGTACGAGCGCAGTACGGTGCAGTTCGGGGTACGGACGGGGTACGGGACACACGGGCGGCGACACGCCGAGGTGTGTCGGTGTCTGCCAATACGCTGGAAGGCATGAGCGCGGTTTCCGACTTTCTCACCCAGCCGGGCTTCTGGTGGGGCGTTCCGCTCGGCGCGCTCGTCACCGGAGTCGTCGCGCCTATCATCACGGCCCGTTCGGTGCGTGCCAGTGACAAGCGGAAGGCCGACCAAGAGCGTGAGATGCTCGCGCTGAAAGCCGAGCAAGAAGAGAAGGCACAGGCGCGTAAGGACGAGCGCGAGGACAAGCTGCGCGAGCAGGAGAGCCTTTACACGGCAGCAATGGACTTCGTGGAGGTATCGACCGACATTCTGGTCACCGCCATCGACATCAAGGGCATCTTCAACACCATGCGCGACTTCGTGTACAACCGCGTCGGCATGGACGACCCGAAGGCCGACGAGAAGTTCGCCCACTCCGAAAAGGTCATGGATGCCCAGATGCGTATCGCAGTGCCGGTCAACAAGTTAAAGCTGGTGGCGCCGACCAACGTTCTTGACGCCGCAATGCGTACCTCGATTGCCATCATGACGACCGTGCGGCAGACAACTGAACCATTCGCGGGCCGCGTCGCGCACCAAGCCGCGTCGAAGGAACTTGACAACTTCTACAACGTGTTTCGGCAAGAGGTAGGGCGCGAGCCGTATTCCGACGAGCGGGCGCGGGACCAGGCGCTGTCCTTCATGGAGACGTTGAAGAAGCAGGTGGACGACTACATCGAGGAAGCCAAGGCCGAGATGAAGGCGGCTGGGTTCAAGACCACGCCCTGGGACAACCCTGGGAAGTCGGCTTAGTCAGTACTACTTGCCGCGCCTCTTCTTGTGGCTGGCCGTGCTCTTGGCGTTGCGACCGACCTTGGTCGCACCCTTTGCCCGTTCCACGGATGGTTTTGGGGGCTGGACGGCAGTAGCACATTCGTGCTGCGGGCCGAGGAGTTTGACGAAAAAAACCTGTGCGCAGACGATCTCAGCCTCGTGCCGGTCAGGTGCGAGCAGTGGGGCGGCTGCGCGTGGATCAACCTCGACGACGACGCGCCCGTGCTGCGTGACTGTATCGAGCCGTTCGCCAGCAAGCATGACGAATGGAAGGTCGAGAAGCTGTACACCGACTGGTGGAAGTCATGTCTGCTGCCGGTGAACTGGAAGCTGGCGACGGCGGCCTTCATGGAGGGCTATCACGTCCCGCAGACCCATCCCCAGCTGTTGCCGTCATCGGACAGCGCGGAGTCGTCGTCGGTACACCCGATCGTCCAGACCAGCCTGCATTTCATGCGGACACTCGGGACCGGCATGGGGGGCATGACCCACGAGAACGACATCCGGATCGCCGAAGGGCTGCAGAACATCTCGCTACCGGACGATCCGACCGAGGCGATGGCGGCCTGGCGCAGCGCGGTAAATGAAGCGGTCACCATGTGGCACCGGGCCCGGGGATGCGCCTTCCCCGATCTCAACGATCTGGACCATCGGAAAGTCGCCGACCCGATCGGCTTCTGCTTCCCCCACTACTTCATCCTGCCCACTTACAGCAGTGCCGCGTCGTACCGAATTCGTCCGCTCGGCCCCGAGCAGACGCTGTTCGAGGTATGGTCGCTCACCCGGTTCCCGTCGGACCGCTCGCCGGGAAGGCCCACGCCGTCGCAACCGATGGCACCGGACGACCCGAGCTGGCCGACCATCCCCGCGCAGGATTTCTCCAACCTGCCCCGGCAGCAGAAGGGCCTGCGCTCCAAGGGATTCGAATACATGCGGCTGTCCAGCCAGATCGAAGGGCTGATCTCGAATTTCGAACGCGTCGTCGACGGTTTCCTCGCGGGGCTGCCCTACGAGAGCCTGGTCCCCGCGATCCAGAAGACCAACACCACTATCGACGTGCCGATCGCCGATCTCGGGCTATCCGAAAGGGCTGTCTTGTGAACTGGGACAAATCCGTTGACCTCCTCATCGCGGGCAGCGGGGGCGGCGGAATGGTCGCAGCACTGGCGGCTCTCGACTCCGGGATCGAACCCCTCGTCGTCGAGAAGCAGGCTCTCATCGGCGGGGCGACTGGGATGTCGGGCGGCATGGTGTGGCTGCCGAACAACCCGTTGATGGTTGCCGAAGGCATACCCGATTCCCACGAAGATGGTCTGGCGTACTTCGACGACGTCGTCGGCGACATCGGTGCGGCTTCCTCGCCGGAACGCCGCGAGATGTTCCTGACCGCCGGCTACGAAATGATCGACTTTCTTCTCGGTAAAGGCGTTCGCCTCGTGCGATGCCCCGGGTATACCGACTACTACCCGAATCACAAGGGCGGCAACGCGGCCGGACGTTCGGTCGAGGGCATTCCGTACGACGCGGCACCGTTAGGGGACTGGAGCGGCAAGCTCCAGACGATGGACAAGAATTGGAACCGCGGATTTGTGGTGAAGACCAGCGAGCTGCGCTCGGTGCAGTACTTCAACCGCTCGCCGCGAGCGTTGGCCGTGGCCATGAAGGTGTTCCTGCGTACCTGGGCGGCCCGCATCCGTCGCCGCAAGATTCTGACCAACGGTGCGTCACTCATCGGTCAGATTCTCACGGTGCTGATCGACTTCGCCGGCGAGCCGGCATTGGGCCTAGGCGGCGAACCACCGGTTTGGATGGACACCGCGATGGACGATCTCATCGTCGAGAACGGTCGCGTCGTCGGCGCCCGAGTCACTCGAGACGGCACCCCGCTCAACGTCCAGGCGCGGAAAGGCGTCCTGCTCGCGGCTGGAGGCTTCAGCCGCAACGCGGAAATGCGCCGCCGGTACAGCGGCGACCAGCCCAACGAGGCAAAGTGGTCGATCTCGAACCCTGGCGACACCGGTGAAGTGCTGCAGACGGCGATGCGGCTAGGTGCGAAGACCGACTTGCTAGATGAGGCCTGGTGGTTCCCAACGGTTTTCGTCGCAGACCCCCGCGCCCGGGCACTCGGCTCGGGGCGGCAGCGACCAGGGGCCATCTACGTCGACGGAAGGGGCCGGCGATTCTGCAACGAGTCGAACTCTTACGTCGAGGTCGGCAAGGCGATGTACGCCAACAAAGCGGTGCCGTGCTGGCAGGTCTTCGACGAGGGCTATGTGCGCAGATACGTCTCTGGAGCGAATCCGCTACGGAAGCGTCGGCTGCCGGAAGACGTGATCGAGACGGGCGCCGTCGTACGGGGTAACACGCTCGCGGACTTGGCACGCCAAATCGATGTGCCCGCCGAAGCATTGGAGCAGACGGTGAAACGCTTCAACGAGTTTGCGGCCAAGGGACAGGACCCCGACTTCGGGCGCGGCCAGTCCGCGTACAACATCTGCCTCGGCGATCCCGGGTATCGGCCTAACGCCGCGGTTGGGCCACTCGAGCGGGCGCCGTACTACGCAACCAGGGTCTTTCCGGCCGACGTCGGGACATGCGGGGGCGTGATCACCAACGAGCACGCACAGGTGCTCGACGAGAACGACTGTGTAATCGACGGTCTGTATGCAACCGGCAACATCACCGCCACGGTGATGGGGCGAACATATCTGGGCGCCGGCGGAAGCATCGCAAACACAATGGTGTTCGGCTACGTCGCGGCCCGCCACGCCGCCCGTTCTTAGCGATTTCGGCGCGTTAATCGACGCTCAGCGTAGAAAAGCGCGCCGAAATCGCTAGTCCTCGACGAAATCGCGCGGTGTCAGACCTGACTGGATGAGTTCGGCTCGCCGCGCCTGGACGTCGGACGCCGCGCCGACCATGTTGGTCAGAATGTGGCTCACCTGTAGGTGCACCCGCATGCCCATCAATTCCCAGGCCCGCTTGACGTTGTTCTTCACCGCCATCAACGTGGTTAGCGGAATCTGACTGATTTTTGCGGCCCATCTCCTCGACGGTGTCCTCGAGGTCGTCGCGCGGCACCACCTTGTTGAGCAGCCCCCAATCGAGCGCTTGCTGCGCGTCCAGTGTCGGCGCCAGCAGCAGCCAATCCATGGTGCGATGCCAGTTCATCATCAGCCACGGCTCGATCATCGTGTGCCCGCCGGGCTCGCCGAGGCTCTGTGCCAGTGGCATCTGGAAGTACGCGTCCTCCGATGCGACGCAGAAGTCCGTCAGCAAGCCGAGATAGATCCCACCGCCCATGCAGTACCCGTGGATCTGGGAGATCGTCGGCTTTGGAAACTCCCACAAGTACAACGTTGGCCACAAAAACAGGTCGGCGGTGCCCTTGTACAGCTCCTCGAACGTGGTGCCGAAGCCGGGATAGGGGTTCTCGTCGGGACCCCACCGAGCCACGTGGCCGCCGCAGAATCCGTTGCCGTTGGCCTTGAGGATGACCACCTTGATCTCGCTGTCGCGGTCGGCCTCGCGAAGGCACTGGTCTACCTCCTGCACCAGCTGAGCGTCCTGGGTGTTGGCCTTGTCCGGTCGGTTCAGGATGATCCGCGCAATCGGGGGCTCGCGCTGGTAGATGACCGCTTCGAGGGTGCGCTGGTCCATGCCGGTTAGACTAGGGGCAACGGCACCGATCCGGCCATCACCGGGGAGCCTTCGGAAGAACAGCTCGATCAGCCCAGTAGAACCGAACGGGCAGGCCCGTCACAGCCAACAACGAGCGGCCATGCATCAGCGTGGCAAGCGGGGTGGTACCGCGGCGCTCGCGCACCGGGCGCGTCGTCGTCCCCGTGCCTGACGTTCGGCACAGGAGACGCACGAGTGGCTGCAAGCGGGTACCCGCGCACCGAGTTGGGCGCCGACCAGCGTGGTGGTTCCCCGAACTTCCCCGCGCTGGAGCACGAGGTCCTTGACTACTGGGAGCGCGACGATACATTCCGGGCTTCAATCGCCCGCCGCGACGGCGCCGAAGAATACGTGTTCTACGACGGGCCGCCCTTCGCCAATGGACTTCCGCACTACGGCCACCTGCTCACCGGCTACGTCAAGGACATCGTGCCGCGCTACCGCACCATGCGGGGCTACAAGGTGGAGCGCCGGTTCGGCTGGGACACCCACGGCCTGCCCGCCGAGCTCGAGGTCGAAGGGCAGCTGGGTATCACGGACAAGTCGCAGATCGATGCGATGGGAATCGCCGAATTCAACGAGGCGTGCCGGGAGTCGGTGCTGCGGTACACCAACGAATGGCGTGAGTATGTGACTCGCCAGGCCCGATGGGTGGACTTCGACAACGACTACAAGACACTCGACCCGAGCTTCATGGAGTCGGTGATCTGGGCGTTCAAACAGCTTTGGGACAAGGGGCTCGCCTACGAGGGCTACCGGGTCCTGCCGTACTGCTGGCGTGACGAAACACCGCTGTCCAATCACGAATTGCGCATGGACGACGACGTCTACCAGAGCCGACAGGATCCGGCGATCACCGTCGGGTTCCGGGTGATCGGTGGCGAGCGTGAAGAGCTGGCCGGGGCTTTCCTCTTAATTTGGACGACGACGCCGTGGACCCTGCCGTCGAACCAGGCGGTCGCCGTCCACCCGGATGTGGAGTACGCACACGTGCAGGCCGGAGCGCGACGTTATCTGCTTGCGACCGCCCGCCTTTCGGCGTATGCCCGCGAGCTGGGGGAAGAGCCTGACATCGTCGGCACCTACCGCGGCGCTGACCTGCTCGACACGCGCTATCGGCCGCCGTTCGGTTATTTCATGGACGCCGCCAACAGTTTTCGGGTGTTGTCCGGCGAGTTCGTCTCCACCGAGGACGGTACGGGGATCGTGCACATGTCGCCGGCATACGGCGAGGACGACATGGCAACTGCACAAGCCGCGGGCATCGTGGCGGTCACACCCGTCGACGCGAAAGGCCGTTTCGACGAGACCGTGCCGGATTACCACGGCCAGCACGTGTTCGACGCCAACCCGCATATCGTGCGCGACTTGAAAAACCAGAGCGGGCCTGCGGCGCAGAACGGTGCGGTGTTGCTGCGGCACGAAACCTACGAGCACTCCTACCCGCATTGTTGGCGTTGCCGCAACCCGTTGATCTACCGGGCGGTATCGTCGTGGTTCATCAAGGTCAGCGAGTTCCGTGACCGGATGGTCGAGCTGAACCAGGAAATCACTTGGTATCCGCACCACGTCAAGGACGGCCAGTTCGGCAAGTGGCTCGAGGGTGCGCGGGACTGGTCGATTTCACGAAACCGCTACTGGGGCACGCCGATTCCGGTGTGGATGTCCGACGACCCCGGATATCCGCGCATCGACGTCTATGGCAGCCTCGACGAGCTGGAACGCGACTTCGGTGTGCGGCCCGAGAACTTGCACCGGCCCTACATCGACCAGTTGACCCGGCCCAACCCGGACGACCCGACCGGGCGCTCGACGATGCGGCGCATCCCCGACATCTTCGACGTCTGGTTCGATTCCGGGTCGATGCCGTACGGCCAAGTGCATTACCCGTTCGAGAATTCCGAATGGTTCGACAGCCATTACCCCGGCGACTTCATCGTCGAGTACATCGGCCAGACGCGAGGCTGGTTCTACACACTGCATGTGCTGGCCACCGCGCTGTTCGACCGGCCCGCGTTCACCACCTGTGTGGCACACGGCATAGTGCTCGGCCACGACGGCCAGAAGATGAGCAAGTCGCTTCGCAACTATCCCGACGTCAATGAGGTTTTCGACCGCGACGGCTCCGACGGGATGCGGTGGTTTTTGATGGCGTCGCCGATCCTGCGTGGCGGCAACCTGATCGTCACCGAGCAGGGCATCCGCGAAGGGGTGCGGCAGGTGATGTTGCCGCTCTGGAATGCCTACAGCTTCCTGGTGCTGTATGCACCGAAAGTCGGTGCGTGGCGGACGGATTCGCCGAACGTACTGGACCGGTACATCGTTGCGAAGCTTGCCCAATTGCGTGATGACCTCACTGAGGCACTCGACATCTGCGATATTTCGGGTGCCTGCGATCAGCTGCGCCAGTTTACCGAGGCGCTGACGAACTGGTACGTGCGGCGCTCCCGGCAACGGTTTTGGGACGAGGATGCCGATGCGATCGACACCCTGCACACGGTCCTGGAAATGACCGCGCGGCTGGCCGCTCCGCTGCTGCCGCTGACCACCGAGGTGATCTGGCGTGGCATCACCGGCGAACGGTCCGTTCATTTGACCGATTGGCCCTCGCATGGCGACGCTCCCGCCGACCCGCAATTGGTCGCCGACATGGACCTGGTGCGGGAGGTGTGTTCGGCGGCGTCATCGCTGCGCAAGGCCAAGAAGCTGCGGGTGCGGTTGCCGTTGTCGAAACTCACTGTCGCCGTTGATAATCCAGTGCGGCTGGCTGGATTCACCGAGCTGATCGCCGACGAGCTGAACATCAAGTGCGTCGAACTCACCGACGACATCGCCGCGTACGGCCGAATCGAGCTGACGGTCGACACGCGCGTCGCCGGGCCGCGGCTGGGCAAGGACGTGCAGGCGGCGATCAAGGCGGTCAAGGTCGGCGAGGGAACCGTCAATCTCGACGGCACGCTGTCGGTCGGGTCGGTGCTGCTGCAGCCCGACGAGTATTCGTCGAAGCTCGTCGCCGCCGATCCGGAGTACACCGCGGCGTTGCCCGACGGCGCCGGCCTGGTTGTGCTCGACGGCACCGTCACACCCGACCTGGAGGCGGAGGGGTGGGCGAAGGACCGCATCCGCGAACTGCAAGAACTGCGCAAGTCGTCCGGCCTCGACGTGTCCGACCGGATCAGCGTGGTGATGGCGGTGCCCGTTGAGCGGGAACAGTGGGCGCGCACCCACCGCGACCTGATTGCGCGGGAAATCCTGGCCACCAGTTTCGAATTCGGCGATCCGGGTGCCGGCGCGGACATCGGCGACGGGGTAAGGGTGGCGATCACGAAGGCTCAGTGGCCACGTGCTCGCTGACTCTGCGTCCAGGGCGCGAAATTCCGAGTAACCCACGCCCTCACCGCAGAGTCAACGCGGGTAATGGTCACTAACCCGGCTTGACTGCCCGCCAACGCTGCTCGCCGGCTTTGACGTCGACGTGCACGTCCGTGAACCCGGCCTGGCGCAGCCGATCGGGTAGCGTGTCCGGCTCGACCGGATTGTAGGTGTCGCGAACGTGCATGAGGCGAAACGTCAATGACGGCACGCCGTCGCTGCCCGCGAATGCTCCGCCCGGCTGTAGCACGCGGAACGCCTCGGCGAACAACCGGTCCTGCAGCGTCGGCGTCGGCACGTGGTGCAGCATCGTGAAGCACACCACCGAATCGAAACCCGCGTCGGGCAATTGCAGCTGCGTGCCGTCGCCGTGGATGATGCGGGCCCGGTCGCCGTACTTGGTGACGAGTCGTTGGGCCATCGGTCCGTCGATCTCGACGGCCGTCAGCGCGGTCTTGTCCGCCAGCGCCCGCAGGTTCGCGCCATAACCCGGCCCGATCTCCAACGTGTGCTCGCCCAACTCGACATCGCGCAGCACCCAAGGTAGCAGCTTCTGCTCTACCGTCCTGGCCCAGCAATTCGAATTGCAACACAACCGGTGAGCGAGGTTCATCGTCATGACTTCTCCTTAGCATGAGCGGCATGGGGCGGTGGGTCCTACATATCGATATGGACGCGTTCTTCGCGTCCGTGGAGCAGCTGACCAGGCCCACGTTGCGCGGGCGGCCGGTGCTGGTCGGCGGGCTGGGCGGCCGGGGCGTCGTCGCTGGCGCCAGCTACGAGGCCCGCGTCTTCGGCGCGGGCTCCGCAATGCCGATGCACCAGGCGCGTCGCCTGGTCGGAATCCACGCGGTCGTGTTGCCGCCGCGCGGCGTCGTCTACGGCGTAGCCAGCCGCCGCGTGTTCGACACCGTGCGCGCGATGATGCCAGTGCTCGAACAGCTCTCCTACGACGAGGCATTCGGCGAACCGGCCGAGCTGGCCGGTGCATCGGCCGACGAGGTCGAGCGATTCTGTGAGCAGTTACGTCGCAACGTCCGTGACCAAACCGGCTTGGTCGCCTCCGTAGGCGCCGGCCGGGGCAAGCAGATCGCGAAGATCGGCTCGGAGCTGGCCAAGCCCGACGGCATCCGTGTCATCCGACCAGACGAGGAACGTCCGCTATTGGCGGGGTTGCCGGTGCGCCGCTTGTGGGGCATCGGTCCGGTCGCGGAGGACAAACTGCATCGGCTGGGGATTCAGACCATCGGCCAGTTCGCCGAACTCACCGACGCAGAAGCCGCCGACATTCTCGGCGCGACGGTCGGGCCTGCGTTGCACCGGCTGGCTCGAGGCGTCGATGAGCGTCCGGTCGCCGAGCGCGCCGAAGCCAAGCAGATCAGCGCGGAGTCGACCTTTGCCGAAGACCTAACGACTCTCGAACAGCTGCAGCAGGCGGCCGGTCCGATCGGCGAGCATGCTCATCAGCGGCTGACAAAGGACGGCCGCGGCGCCCGCACGGTGACGGTCAAACTGAAGCGCTCGGACATGAGCACCTTGACCCGCTCGCTGACGCTGCCGTATGCCACTGCCGATGCCACGGTGTTGATCGCTGCGGCGCGCCGACTGCTTCTCGATCCCGTCGAGGTGGGCCCCATTCGCCTTGTAGGCGTCGGGTTTTCGGGATTGACCGAGGTCCGCCAGGAGCCGCTGTTCTCCGATCTGGACACCTGGGATCAGCCTGCTGGAATGCGCTCGGCGGCCGCACCAACAGCAGTCACCGCCGGCTGGCGTGTCGGCGAAGACGTGCAGCATGCGCGGTTCGGGCACGGGTGGGTGCAGGGCGCGGGCCACGGGGTGATGACGGTGCGGTTCGAGACTCGGGCGAGCGGCCCTGGCCCGGCGCGGACGCTTCCCGACGATGATCCCGACCTGTCGCGGGCCAACCCGGTGGACAGCCTGGACTGGCCCGACTACGTCAACGGGCTGCTTGACGACGTCAACCCCAGCGAGCGATGACGTCGCCGACGGGTGAACCCGTTGCCAGCGCGGCCATCAGCAGCACCCGCGCCTGTGGCGGCCGTAGCCGCGGCACCTCGACAGCGCCGGCTTGCACCAACTCCCGGCCCGGCCCGTAACTAGCGGAGACACGGCCATTCGGCACGCGCGTGGAAACGGCCACCGACACGCCGGCAGCGCAATGGCGGCCTACCGCGTCGACGATCGCGTCACCGACGTTGCCCGAGCCCAGGGCTTCGAGCACTACACCGCGCGCTCCTGCCGCCACGCAGGCATCGAGGGCAACCGCGTCGGCGCCCAGATAGCACGCGACCACGTCGACCCGCGGCGCAGAGCGCGCGGGCACGGCGCCGAGGAACGGCCGCTCTTTAGCGGCGGTGGCCCGCGGGCCGTCGAAGCCTCCCGCGATCTTCTGTGTGCCCAGGGGCGCGAGCACCGCCCCGCCGAAACTGATCAGCACACCCATACCTCGGGCACGTCCGTCGCCGGCCAGGGCGACCGCGTCCCGCAGATTGGCCGGGCCATCCGCATCGGGGGCATCGGCGCTCTTCGCCGCACCGGTCAGTACTACGGGTGCCTCGCCGTCGTAAGTCAGCTCCAGCCACAGCGCGGTCTCCTCCAGCGTGTCGGTGCCGTGGGTGACGACGACGCCGGCCGCGCCGCCGTCGCGCGCATCCGAGATCGCCGACGTGATCCGGTCCCAATCCCCGGCGGTCAGCTGCGAGCTGTCCTTGGCCATCACGTCGATGACGTCCACATCCAGATTGGCCAACAGCTCGGCGCCGCCGCGCACGGGCCGCAACACACCGTCGTCGTCGGCGACCGATGCGATGGTTCCCCCCGTGGTCACAACGACGACGCGGCCCATGGCGGAATCATGCCTCAAACGGTGTTTTGGGATGATGGGCAAGTGAGCAACGAGTCCAGCCCGCCATCGGCAACCACCGAAGCGGGCGGTTCGCAGCCACGCCGCCGGGTCCGGCTGCTCGTCGCGGTCGCCGCGACGATTCTTGCAACGGACATCGTCACCAAGGTGCTGGCGGTGCGCCTGCTCAATCCGGGACAGCCGGTGTCGATCGTGGGGGACACGGTGACGTGGACCCTGGTCCGTAACTCCGGGGCGGCCTTTTCGATGGCCACCGGCTACACCTGGATCCTCACGCTGATCGCGACCGGGGTCGTGATCGGCATCATCTGGATGGGCCGCAGGCTGGTGTCAGTCTGGTGGGGGATCGGCCTCGGGATGATCCTCGGCGGTGCGCTCGGCAACCTCGTCGACCGGTTCTTCCGCTGGCCTGGTCCGCTGCGCGGGCACGTCGTCGACTTCCTGTCGATCGGCTGGTGGCCAGTGTTCAACGTCGCCGATGCGTGCGTCGTCGGCGGAGCAGTACTACTGGTGGCGCTGTCGGCGTTCGGCTACGACTTCGACACCACGGGGCGGCGCCAGCCGGACACGGCTTCTCACGCCGTTGAGCCCTGATGGCTGATCGGTCGATGCCGGTGCCTGAGGGGCTGGCCGGAATGCGGGTCGACGCCGGCCTGGCCCGGCTGCTGGGGCTGTCGCGCACTGCGGCTGCGGCGTTGGCCGAGGACGGGGCCGTCGACATCGACGGGGCCCGCGTCGGCAAGTCCGATCGCCTGACCCCGGGAGCATGGCTTCAGGTGCGGTTGCCCGAACAGCCGGCACCGCTACAGAACCGGGTCGAAGAGGTGGTCGGCATGACCGTGCTCTACGCCGACGACCACATCGTGGCCGTGGACAAACCGGCGGGCGTCGCGGCCCACGCGTCGGTCGGCTGGAGCGGCCCGACGGTGCTCGGTGGCCTGGCCGCCGCAGGGTTTCGCATCACGACATCGGGGATCCACGAGCGACAGGGCATTGTGCAGCGTCTCGACGTCGGCACGTCGGGGGTGATGGTGGTGGCGCTTTCGGAGCGCGCATACACCGTGCTCAAGCGGGCGTTCAAGCAGCGCACCGTCGAAAAGCGTTATCACGCTGTGGTACAAGGGTATCTGGACCCGTCGAGCGGGACCATCGACGCACCGATCGGGCGGCACCACGGCCACGACTGGAAGTTCGCGGTGATCGAGCAGGGCCGGCACAGCATCACCCATTACGACACTTTGGAGACTTTCACCGCCGCCAGCCTGCTCGACATTCACCTGGAAACCGGCCGCACCCATCAGATCCGCGTTCACTTCGCGGCGCTGCATCATCCGTGCGTCGGTGATCTGACATACGGCGCCGACCCGACGCTGGCGAAAAAGCTTGGGCTCAACCATCAATGGCTACATGCGCGCTCGCTCGCGTTCGCGCATCCCGGCGACGGTCGCCGCCTCGAGATCACCGCCCCTTATCCGCAAGATTTGCAGCATGCTCTCGACGTGCTGCGAGGACATGGCCGGTGACCAACCGTGTTCGCTCCGGGCTGCTCTGCGGCATCGGCGCATACATGTGGTGGGGATTGTTCCCCGGCTATTTCCCACTGCTGCTTCCCGCCGGGTCGCTGGAGATACTCGCACATCGCGTGCTGTGGACGGCGCTGTTTCTGCTGCTCGTGCTGACGATCGCACGCCGGCTCGGTGACCTTCGCCGACTGAGCCGCCATACCTGGCTGTTACTGGCTGCTGCATCGGCGCTGATCTCGATCAATTGGGGGACATACATTTTCGCGGTGTCGCACAGTCATGTCGTCGACGCTGCGCTGGGCTACTTCATCAACCCGCTGGTTTCGGTGACACTCGGCGTGATCGTGCTGGGGGAGCGGGTCCGGCGGCTGCAACTCCTGGCCGTGGTGATCGCGGTGGCGGCGGTGACGGTGCTCACCGCGGAGGTCGGCGGACCGCCGGTGATCGCGCTGGCACTGGCGACGTCGTTCGGGCTGTACGGACTGGTGAAGAAGGTGGTGACCGCCGATCCGCGGGTGAGCGTGGCCGTCGAGTCGCTGTTGGCGCTGCCGTTCGCCGCGGGCTACCTAATCGCGTTGGACGTGCTGGGCAACGACCACTTCGTCGGACTGGGTGCCGGGCACACCGCGCTGATGGTGCTGTCGGGTCCGGTGACCGCCGTCCCGCTTCTGCTGTTCGCCGCGGCGGCGCAGCGACTGCCGCTGATCACGCTCGGCCTGCTGCAGTACCTCAATCCGGGGTTGCAGATGGCCTGGGGCGTACTGATCGGCCACGAGGCGATGCCGACGGCCCGGTGGGTGGGTTTTGCGCTGATCTGGGCCGCGCTCGCGGTGCTCATGCTCGACGGGCTGAAGCGGAGCAGATCGGAAATTCCGGTCACGGATGTCGATCTGCCGTCCCCCGAATCGTCATCACGGTGACAGGCTCGACACCATCGACACGGACGACGGAATCATGCGGTACTCCTGCTCATGCACTACCAGGAACCTGACGAGGTCGGATTGACCGAACAGGACATGAAGCCCGCGATGGCCGGGTTCCAGGCCTATGCGCATGACCTACGAGCGGGCGACACGCGCACACCTGCCACCGGCGGGCAATCGAATTGACGGCGATGCCGGTGTCCGCGACTACCTCAGCGCGTGCCGTGCGAAACTCCAAGCATGATAGGACGGCGCCACACGGACCTGGTGAGAAAGGCCGTCGCGATGGTTGCGCTGATCGGATGCCTGCTGATCGGCGTGGCCATCGTGGGGAGCGTGTGGACAATGATTTCCGGCAATCAGCCCCGGCTACCCTGGGCAAAAAGCACACCGACCCGGGTTACCCCGCCGCCCGAGAACATTCTCCCGATACAGGTGCGGCCGGTGCAGGAGGCCCTCGTTGCGACGGCCGAACAATGCCCCCGCGAAGGGCCACCGCCTGTGGTGGGTCCGTCGGACATCCTCAACACATGCGATTTCAAGAACACGGCCACCTATGCCCTCGGGGCGCAGGTGATGGAGCTGCAACTGACCCACGTCGCGACCGCCAAGTCGCCGATGTCGCAGTCCGACGTCGTGCGGTTGACGATGCAATCGTCGTCTGCGGCCGCGTTCAGCTCGTATACCGCCGGCCATGTGGGTGAACAGCTCGCGTTCGTGCGCGACGGAATCGTGGTGTTCGCACCCAAGATCAGCCAACAGATCAATTCCGACACGCTGGAGATATCCGGCGATCTGACTGAGCAGCAGGCCGACGACGTGGCCCGGCTGCTGCGCCAGGGGGCCTGAGGCAACACACAAGGGGCGACACGCCGGGAACCGTCGGTGGCTCGCCATAGACTGACGAGCCTATGAAGGATCCGTCTGCTGTTGATCCGAGGCTCGTCGCCCAAGAGGCTCATCGCAGCGCAAGCGCTCATCGCCGCGCGTCCTTCGTGCACCTGCACAACCACACCGAGTATTCGATGCTGGACGGTGCCGCGAAGATTGCGCCTCTGCTCGCCGAGGCACAGCGGCTGGAGATGCCCGCCATCGGCATGACCGACCACGGGAACATGTTCGGCGCCAGCGAGTTCTACACCGAGGCCACCAAGGCGGGCATCAAGCCGATCATCGGCATCGAGGCCTACGTCGCGCCCGGCTCGCGGTTCGACACCCGGCGCGTGTTCTGGGGCGATCCCAGCCAGAAGGACGACGATATCTCAGGCAGCGGCTCCTACACGCACTTGACGATGGTGGCCGAGGACGCCGTGGGCCTGCGCAACCTGTTCAAGCTGTCGTCGGTGGCGTCCTTCGAGGGCCAACTCGGCAAGTGGGCGCGGATGGATGCCGAGCTGATCGCCGAACATGCCGAAGGCGTCATCGCCACCACCGGGTGCCCGTCGGGTGAGGTCCAGGTCCGGCTGCGGCTCGGGCAGCACCAGGAGGCCCTGCAGGCAGCCGCAACGTGGCGGGAGATCTTCGGCCCCGACAACTACTTCCTGGAATTGATGGACCACGGGTTGCCTATCGAGCGTCGCGTTCGCGATGGGCTGCTCGAGATCGGCCGCACCCTCGGCGTCCGCCCGTTGGCCACCAACGACTGTCACTACGTCACGCGCGACGCCGCCCACAACCACGAGGCGCTGCTGTGCGTGCAGACCGGCAAGACCCTGTCCGACCCGAACCGCTTCAAGTTCGACGGCGACGGCTACTACCTCAAGTCCGCGGCGGAGATGCGTCAGGCGTGGGACGCCGACGTGCCCGGCGCGTGCGACGCCACGCTGCTGATCGCTGAACGGGTGCAGTCCTACGACGACGTGTGGCAGCCCCGCAATCGGATGCCGGTGTATGACGTCCCCGCCGGCCATGACGAGGCGTCGTGGCTGCGCCACGAGGTGGACGCCGGCCTCTGTCGGCGGTTTCCCGGTGGCCTCCCCGACGGGTACGCCCAGCGGGCCGCCTACGAAATTCAGGTCATCTGTGACAAGGGTTTTCCGTCGTACTTCCTGATCGTCGCCGACCTCGTCGGCTACGCGCGGTCAGTAGCCATCCGGGTGGGCCCGGGCCGCGGCTCGGCGGCCGGGTCGCTGGTCGCGTACGCGCTGGGCATCACCGACATCGACCCGATTCCGCATGGCCTGCTGTTCGAGCGTTTCCTCAACCCGGAGCGCACGTCGATGCCCGACATCGACATCGACTTCGACGACCGTCGCCGCGGCGAGATGCTGCGGTATGCCACCGACAAGTACGGGCACGACCGGGTGGCCCAGGTGATCACCTTCGGCACCATCAAAACCAAGGCGGCGCTGAAGGATTCCGCCCGCATCCATTTCGGCCAGCCGGGCTTTTCGATCGCCGACCGGATCACCAAGGCATTGCCGGCGCCGATCATGGCCAAGGACATTCCACTGTCGGGTATCACCGACCCGAGCCACGAGCGGTACAAGGAGGCCGCCGAGGTGCGCGGCCTGATTGACACGGACCCTGAGGTACGGGCGATCTATGAGACCGCGCTGGGTTTGGAGGGTCTGATCCGCAACGCCGGGGTGCATGCCTGCGCGGTGATCATGAGCTGTGAACCCCTTGTCGACGTCATCCCGCTGTGGAAACGCCCGCAGGACGGCGCGGTGATCACGGGTTGGGATTATGAGCGCTGCGAACAGGTCGGCCTGCTGAAGATGGACTTCCTCGGGCTGCGCAACCTGACGATCATTGGCGACGCGATCGACAACATCAAAGCCAACAGGGGAATCGACCTCGACCTGGAATCGCTGCCGCTCGACGACCAAGCCACCTACGAGCTTCTCGGCCGCGGTGACACGCTGGGTGTGTTCCAGCTCGATGGTGGCCCGATGCGCGACCTGCTGCGCCGCATGCAGCCGACGGAGTTCGAAGACATCATCGCGGTCATCGCGCTCTACCGGCCCGGTCCGATGGGTCAAAACGCCCACAACGAGTACGCGGATCGCAAGAACGGGCGCCAGGCCGTCAAACCGATCCATCCTGAGCTCGCCGAGCCGCTGCGCGAGATTCTCGCGGAGACATACGGCTTGATCGTCTATCAGGAACAGATCATGCGCATCGCCCAGAAGGTCGCCGGCTATTCGCTGGCCCGAGCCGACATTCTGCGCAAAGCCATGGGCAAGAAGAAGCGCGAAGTGCTCGACAAGGAGTACGAAGGCTTTGCAGAAGGCATGCGTGCCAACGGATTTTCCGCGGCATCCATCAAGGCGCTGTGGGACACCGTGTTGCCGTTCGCCGACTACGCGTTCAACAAGTCGCATGCCGCCGGATACGCGATGGTGTCGTACTGGACCGCTTACCTGAAGGCCAACTATCCCGCCGAGTACATGGCGGGGCTGCTGACATCGGTCGGCGACGACAAGGACAAGGCTGCGGTTTACCTGGCCGACTGCCGCAAGCTCGGCATCACCGTGTTACCGCCCGACGTCAACGAGTCCGTGCTGAACTTCGCATCGGTCGGAACCGACATCCGCTACGGACTCGGCGCGGTGCGCAACGTCGGTGCCAACGTTGTCGGCTCGATCATTCGAACCCGCAGCGACAGAGGTAAATTCACCGACTTCTCCGACTACCTCAACAAGATCGACATCGCGGCATGCAACAAGAAAGTCACCGAGTCGCTGATCAAGGCCGGTGCGTTCGACTCGCTCAACCATCCCCGCAAGGGACTGTTCCTGGTGCACACCGACGCGGTCGACTCGGTGCTCAGCACCAAGAAGGCCGAGGCGATGGGCCAGTTCGACCTGTTCGGCGCCGACAGTGCAGACGTCGGCACCGACGCGGTGTTCACGATCAAGGTGCCCGAGGACGAGTGGGAAGACAAACACAAGCTGGCGCTCGAGCGAGAGATGCTGGGACTGTACGTGTCCGGGCATCCGCTCAACGGGGTCGCCCACCTACTCGTCAGCCAGGTCGACACGCAGATCCCGGCGATCCTCGACGGCGACGTGCCCAACGACGCCCAGGTGCGTGTCGGCGGCATCCTGGCGTCGGTGAACCGCCGCGTCAACAAGAACGGATTGCCCTGGGCGTCAGCGCAGCTGGAGGATCTGACCGGCGGAATCGAGGTGATGTTCTTCCCGCACGTCTACTCCAGCCAGGGTGCCGAGATCGTTGACGACGCGGTCGTAGTGGTCAGCGCGCGGGTGAAGATCACAGATGACCGGGTCTGTCTGATCGCCAACGATCTTGTGGTGCCGGACTTCTCAAAGGCCCAGGCGAACCGGCCGCTGGCGGTGAGCCTGCCCACCCGGCAGTGCACCCTGGACAAGGTCACCGCGCTCAAGCAGGTGCTTGCCCGTCATCCAGGCACCGCGCAGGTACATCTGCGGCTGGTCAGCGGCGAGCGGGTCACCACGCTCGAACTCGACCAGTCGCTGCGCGTGACGCCGTCATCGGCGCTGATGGGCGACCTGAAGGCGCTGCTGGGTCCGGGCTGCCTGAGCGGCTAGCGGTTGCGACCTCTGCCCTGGTAGTCAGTTATCGTTTTCGAGATCTTCGACCTCTTCCTGGTACTGACGTATCTGTTCAAGCAGGTTCGCGCCAACGAGGGCCCTGGCGACCCTGAGGTGTTCGACAACCAGCCTGGTGCGCAGCATCAACCGCTGAAACTCCTTCGTACGACGAAGCGCGACGAGTTGGTCCGGTGTGCCGCGCACCGCGATGAAACCGCCCAGAGGTGTTGCGGGTCCGAATACGCCCGTCTCGAAGCTCTCGATCTTCCCTTCCTTCTGAACACCCTCTAAGTACTCCCGCACGGCGTTATAGACCCTGATAGCGCGCCTCTCGCGGCCGCGCACCACCTCGTCCCAAACGATGAATACCACGACATCAGCCACTATCTTCTCCTCTCCGTTCGTGAGCCTCGGTAGCCGATAATGCCGCGTCTCAACCAGTCTGTGAATGGCGGTTTCGTCCAAAGAAGCTGAGAAGTTGTCGGGGGAACGATCGGCACGGAGGCACTCCCAGAACACGGTGGTTCTCTAGAACCGGTAGCGCAAGATGCGTGCTTTCCGCGCCATCGCCGGAACATGCGCGGAGATTCGGGTGCTGATCCGGAGCCAGGCGGGGAACAGGTCGACCTCCGGTTCGCCCGCCAGGCTCGTTTCCTCGACGAGCCGCAGGCTCGGACTCCACGACTCAGGGTGATGCGCGTCCTGGAAACCCGGATAACCCCACTGTGCTGCGACGTCGTTGAACATCTTCTGCGGTGCCAGCTTGACCGCGAGCTTGCTGAACCGGCCGATGCGGCCGTAGTCGTTGAACGCCAGCTCGCCTGAACCGAAGTGGTGGGGAATCGATTGGAACAATCCGATCACCGTCGGCTCCGCCAGGAACGCCAGCAGACCGTCGGCGAACAGGAATGTCGGGCGGTGCCCGGGGATGGCGTCGGCCCAGTGCGATTCGGTGAAGGAAGCCGCGACGGAGTGCGCATGGTCGCGTGCCGGCAGCACCTGATCCCGGAGTGCGGCGACCCGGGGCAGGTCGACGCTGTACCAGTCCACGGTCGACGGTGGATCCGCCCGGAACACCGCGTCGTCCAAGCCGGCGCCGAGGTCGACGACGACGGCATTGGGGTGCTCGCTGACGAACCGGCGTGCGCGGTCGTCGAGCATCTTCGCGCGCAGCGAGGTCTGGCACACGACGCTGGACACCACGCCTATCCCCTCGAAGTCGTAGTCGATCTTGCCGGCGACCTCGTCGGCGAGGGTGTCACCGAGAATCGGCCGCGACCAACGACTGTCGAGGGCGCGGGCGTACAGCGTCAGAAACGCGGTCTGCTCGATGGGGGTGAATCCGGTGACGTCGATCTTCACGGCAGCTGCCTTTCAGCTGAGCACGTTGACGGCCCGCGCGAACACCAGCGCGATCGTCGACACCGCGACGAGCGCCTGAATGGTCATCATCGCCTTGGCCCGGTGCGTCAACGGCATCGTGTCGGTGGGGGAGAACGCCATCACGTTGGTGACGCTGACGTAGAGATAGTCAAGGAACCTCGGTTCCCACTCTTTGGGCGCCGCATCGCGCACATCCATCTGGGGGAACAAGAAGTCCGGGTACCGGCGCTTCGGATTCCGGGTTTCCAGCGGAGCGGCGCGGACGAACGGACCGCCCAGATCCATCTCCCAGTACCAGATCCCGAATGCGATGATGTTCGTGATGAACACCGCAGCTCCACTGCCCAGCAGGATCGCGGCGTCTTTGCTGACCTCCCCCGTCAGGATGTGGTAGTCGAGCACGACCGCCGACGCGGTGTTGTCGATCGTGATCGCGGCCAGCAGCACCACGCTGGTGACCCGGCCCACTGTCGTCGGCCGGGTCAGTCGGACCGGGTTGATGATCAGCAGCACGATAACCAGCAGTACTTCCATCGCAATGAGCGGCCAGCGCGGAACCACGGTGTAGCGCTCGGGGATCGCGCGCTGCATGACGATCGCGGCGATCAGTGCGACGAGCACGGGCCACCGGCTCTCCGGATTGCCCGGTTTCAACCATGCCGGTAGCCGGTGCTCGGCCTCGACGGCAGCGTGTTCCGCCCGGTGGACGAAGTCACGATGAGCGTGCTGCGGTTTTTCGCTGGCATCCATCACCACAGTGTGGACGACGATGACGGATCGGCCCAGCGCCGCGAGGACGTAGGCTGATCGCGATCACCGGCAGTGCCCCCGGTGGAACAAGGAGTTCGGCATGACCAAAGCGGCCACTCTGTGCGAGGCCTTCCAGCGAACCGCGACAATCGATCCCGGCGCGGTCGCACTGCGAACGCCCGGTGACACCCAGACCCTGACATGGCGCGAGTACGCCACCCAGGTGCGTCAGGTCGCGGCCGGGCTTTGGGCACTGGGGGTCCGGCGGGGCGACACCGTCTCCCTGATGATGGCGAACCGGATCGAGTTCTATCCGCTTGACGTCGGTGCCCAGCATCTGGGCGCCACATCGTTCTCGGTGTACAACACGTTGGCCGCCGAGCAGTTGACGTACTTGTTCGCCAATGCCGGGACGAAAGTGGTGATCTGTGAGGAGCAGTACGTCGACCGGATCAAAGCCAGCGGTGCGGCGATCGAACACATCGTCTGCATCGACGGCTCACCCGAGGGTACGACATCGCTCGCCGATATGATCGCCGCCGGGGCCGACGATTTCGACTTCGAGTCCACCTGGCGCGCAGTGCAACCCGACGATGTTGTCACCCTGATCTACACGTCCGGCACGACGGGCAATCCCAAGGGCGTCGAGATGACGCACACCAACCTGCTGTTCGAGGCGACCGCTGTCGCGGAGGTGCTCGACACCCACTTCGGTGACCGCATTACCTCCTATCTTCCGTCGGCGCATATCGCCGACCGGTGGGGCTGCCTGTACAGCCAGGAGGTGTTCGGCACCCAGGTTACCGTGGTATCTGAAGCGCGTGCCATCGCGGCGGCACTACCCGACGTGCGGCCGACGATATGGGGAGCGGTGCCGCGGGTGTGGGAAAAGCTCAAAGCCGCAATAGAATTCGCGGCCGAAGACGAACCCGACGAAACCATGCGCCAAGGGCTGCAATGGGGGCTTTCCGTTGCCGCCAAGAAGGCGGCGGCACTGGTGGCGGGTGAGCCCGTTCCCGACGATGTCGCCGCCGAATGGGTGCAGGCTGACGAACTGGTGCTGTCGAAACTGCGGTCCAAGCTCGGGCTGGACCAGCTTCGGTGGTCGGTATCGGGCGCCGCGCCGATTCCGAAGGAGACGTTGGCGTTCTTCGCTGGCCTGGGCATCCCGATCGCCGAGCTCTGGGGGATGTCCGAGCTGAGTTGCATTGCCACGGTGGTCCACCCGCGCGATGCGAAGCTGGGAACAGTCGGCAAACTGCTGCCGGGGATGGAGGGCCGCATCGCCGAAGACGGCGAGTTCTTGGTGCGCGGCCCACTGGTGATGAAGGGCTACCGCAAGGAGCCTCAAAAGACCGCGGAGGCAGTCGATTCCGAGGGATGGCTGCACACCGGCGACATCCTCGAGATGGACGACGACGGCTACCTACGCGTCGTCGACCGAAAGAAGGAACTGATCATCAACGCGGGCGGCAAGAACATGTCCCCGGCCAACATCGAGAACACGATCAAAGCCGCGTGCCCGCTGATCGGCGTGATCATCGCGTTGGGTGATGCTCGTCCCTACAACACCGCGCTCATCGTGCTTGACGCCGAATCGGCGGGCCCCTACGCCGCGCAGCGCGGCCTGCCCGATGCGTCCGCGGAGACACTTGCGGCCGACCCTGATGTCCTCGATCGGATCTCGGCGGGGTTGGCCGAAGGCAACACCAAGCTGTCGCGGGTCGAGCAGATCAAGCGATTCCGGGTGCTGCCGACATTCTGGGAGCCCGGCGGTGACGAGATCACGCTCACGATGAAGCTCAAGCGGCGGCCGATCGTCGAGAAGTACGCGACCGAGATCGAGGAACTGTACGCACCACAGGTCGCGGAACCGGTGCGGGAACCCGCGGCGCGGTGAGCGGCCGCTAGTTCAGGTAGTGCTGGGCAGTACCCACACTCAGCCAGACAAGCGTGCCTGCCCCGGCTCCCGCGAGAACCGCCGGAGCGGCGTTCATCGTCACGATCCCCACGAGAAGCGCCACGACGAGACCAACGACCAGCGCGGCCACCTTGTACCGGGGCCACGGGACGCCGGCCAGCTTCACCTCTGAGTTCTTCGACAAGGCGATCGACCGGATATGTTCAGCCGTCGTCATGTGTTCAGGTTACCCGTTATTCCTGATTTCGGCTAACCGAAACACCGGTTGTGGGTGCTCAGGGGCTCCGCCTAGTCTGGAGATCATGCCATTGTCTGGTGAATACGCTCCGAGTACGTTGGATTGGGCCCGAGAGAACGCCGAAAAGATCATTGAGTCCGGCGGTGAAGAGGGCATGACGCTGCAGGGCAAACGGGTGATACTGCTCACCACGGTCGGCGCCAAGACGGGCAAGCTGAGGAAAACTCCGCTGATGCGCGTCGAGCACGATGGCCAGTATGCGATCGTCGCGTCGCTCGGTGGTGCCCCGAAGCACCCCGTCTGGTACCACAACGTCAAGGCCAATCCGCTGGTGGAGCTTCAGGACGGCACCCAGAGCCACGACTATGAGGCGCGCGAGGTTTTCGGTGACGAAAAGGCCGCCTGGTGGGAGCGGGCCGTGCAGGCGTGGCCCGACTACGCGAACTATCAGAAGAAGACCGAACGGCAGATCCCGGTCTTCGTGCTGACCCGGGTGGACTGAGTTTTCTCCCGTCATGCGTGGCACCATTGACCGGTGTCCGCTGAACTGAGCCTGGCCGATCGCGCGGGGCCGCTGACCGCGGCCGATGTCGACGCGGCGGTCAAGCGAATTTCCGGAGTCATCGCGCCGACCCCGCTGCAGCTCAGCGAGCGACTGTCCGCAGCGACAGGAGCCACGGTTTTTCTCAAGCGTGAGGACCTGCAGTCCGTGCGGTCGTACAAGTTGCGCGGCGCATACAACCTCTTGATGCAGCTCTCCGACGACGAGCGCGCCACTGGTGTGGTGTGCTCGTCGGCCGGCAACCACGCGCAGGGCTTCGCGCACGCGTGCCGGTCGATGGGCATCAAGGGCCGCGTGTACGTGCCGCGCAAGACCCCGAAGCAGAAACGGGACCGGATCCGCTACCACGGCGGCGACTTCATCGAGCTGATCGCGGTCGGTTCCACCTATGACCTCGCTGCCGAGGCCGCGCTCGAGGACGCGGCGCGGACCGGCGCCACGCTGGTGCCGCCGTTCGACGACGTGCGCACGATGGCCGGCCAGGGCACGATCGCGGCCGAGATACTCGAGCAGCTCGAAGAGGAACCGGACCTGGTGATCGTGCCGGTCGGCGGTGGCGGCTGCATTGCCGGGATCACCACCTATCTGGCCGAGCGCACGTCGAACACGTCGGTTCTGGGCGTCGAGCCCGCCGGAGCCGCTGCGATGATGGCCGCGCTCGCCGCCGGGGAACCGGTGACGCTGGCGCATGTCGATCAGTTCGTCGACGGCGCCGCGGTCAACAGGGCCGGTACGCTGACCTACGCCGCCCTCGCCGCGGCCGGCGACATGGTGTCGGTGACGACGGTCGACGAGGGCGCGGTTTGCACCGCGATGCTGGATCTGTACCAGAACGAGGGCATAATCGCCGAGCCGGCGGGCGCGCTGGCGGTGACGGCGCTGATCGAGAACGACGTTGCTGAGCCGGGTTCGACGGTGGTGTGTCTGATCTCCGGCGGGAACAACGACGTCTCACGGTACGGTGAAATCTTGGAGCGTTCGCTGGTGCATCTCGGCTTGAAGCATTACTTCCTGGTCGATTTCCCGCAGGAGCCTGGGGCTTTGCGTCGCTTCCTGGACCAGGTGCTCGGGCCTAACGACGACATCACGTTGTTCGAGTACGTCAAGCGCAACAATCGCGAGACCGGTGCGGCACTCGTGGGCGTCGAGCTTGGCTCCGCCGAGGACTACGACGGGTTGCTCACCCGCATGGCGGCGTCCGACATGGAGGTCGAGATTCTGGAACCCGATTCACCGGCATACCGGTATCTGATCAACCCGTAGCCCACGGATCAACGTGGTGTAGCCACCGTGATGCCTTGTGCCACAGCGTCATTGGCTATCCGCTCATCATAGGTAACTACTGCTCGAAGGTCCGGTGCAGTCATCGCAGCTGCAAGATGGATCGCATCGAGGGTTCGCGGTTCCCGCGGCGTCAACGCGAGTCTGTCGCCCGGGGGTGGTGCAGTTTGGGATCTGTGCCGGTGATGGTGCAGAAGTCGTGGCACTTGCCGGCCCACCGCTCGGGCGGCAGCAGCAGGGTGGACGGGTCGGTGTAGCGGCGCGAGCCGGGCAGCCACAAGTCGCCCGAGCGCAAGCCGGTCTGGACGGATCAGTTCATCCAGCTGCGGCCTGACGACATCCTGACCGGAGGCCTTGTCGGTGAAGGTCCGCTCGGCGTCGATGCC
Source organism: uncultured Actinomycetota bacterium (assembly GCA_963801365.1). Classification (GTDB taxonomy): domain Bacteria; phylum Actinomycetota; class Actinomycetes; order Mycobacteriales; family Mycobacteriaceae; genus Mycobacterium. The sequence continues at coordinate 264,157 of CAWDEZ010000008.1, forward strand.
GTCGAGCTGGCGGTCGGTGTGCCGACATCGCAAAGGCAACATGAACCTCGTTCGATTTGACCGCCCGCTCGCCATCGGCTTAATAGGCTCCCGGATATGGCAGAAATGAGCCGTCAGCCGTGACGAGCGAACCACCACCTCCTACGCCTAGCGGGGATGAAGCACCAAGCGCGGCCAGCGGACCACTCCTGGCATCCGGGGGCCAACCGCCGAAAACGCACCCATGGTGGAAGGGTTGGCTCATCCTCGTCGGCGTCGTCGCCGCTGTGCTCCTGCTCATCGCCCTGACCATCATCGGCGGTCACCTGCTTCGCAAAGGGGACAACGACAAGTCCACGACGACAAGCCGGACGACGACCACGACAGCGGTCACCACGATGACCACGACCATGACGACCCAGGCAGCACCGCCGCCTCCACCACAAACCACGACCGCACCGCCGCCTCCACCACAAACCAAGACGACTTCCACGACTACACCTCTGGGCGGTCGATGAATGCGCTGTTGTGCAGCCAGATGACCTCTACCGGGTCGCCTTACTACCTCTGAGTGTTCAACCCGACGCGGCCTGCCGTGCAGCACCGCCGCCGATCGGATGTTTACGCAGGAAGAGTTCCCGGCGATCCCAGGTCTCACGCGGCAGTGCATATTTGATCGCGATGAACAGATCGCTCAGAAGCACGGCATCGTGTCCATCTATAGCGACGAAACGCAAGGCAGCATCGGCGCCGCGCGGCTGGTATGCACGAACGCCGGGGAACCAGATCATCGGATTGCTCAACTCGACATCGCTTCCGGCGAGCGTTATGGCGATATGGCCATTGCCGCCCGACGCCTCTGAGTCATCCGCCCCGGCGTCAACATTGAACAGTTCTTGGCCCTGATTCACCGGCAGCATCAGCGTCGGGGCGGGCTGATCGGCGGGCGCATCGAGCAACCGCGTACGCGCGGCGGCCCTGGCCTCCTCCAGCCAGCCGCGCCGCGGCGGCTCGGGCCAACCGACTCCTGAGGGAGATCCACGACGGTATCGCTCGGACTGTGTATGGCGTGGTCGACCACGGGTTACGCGGGGCAACCAAGGCCGGTGGTAGGTCACGAAAACACCCAGAATCGTTTCCGTTGCTAAGCCGACCCCTCGACGGCCCGCAGAATCGCGAACGAGTGGCCTGCCAGCATGGTGCTTGATTGCCGGACCGCGGGCTCGCCCCAGGCCAGCACCACCTCCCCGCTGACCGGCACCGCGACGCGATCCGCGCCGATATTGCAAACGATCGACAGCTCGCCACGCCGCATGACCAGCCAGCGCTGGTCTTCGTCGTAGTCCACTACAAGATGGTCAAGCCACGGATCGGCGAGGTCGGCTTCGGTGTGGCGCAGCGCAATCAGCTGTTTATAGATCTGCCATACCTGGGCGTGATCACCGATGCCGACTTCATCCCAGTCGAGCTTGGATCGTGAAAACGTCTGCGGGTCTTGAGGATCGGGTATTGCGTCGGCGTCCCAGCCGTGATGAGCGAACTCGGCCTTGCGGCCCTCGGCGGTAGCGCGAGCCAACTCGGGTTCCGGGTGCGACGTGAAGAACTGGAACGGGTGGGACGACCCCCATTCCTCGCCCATGAAGAGCATTGCTGTGTAGGGCGATCCGAGTGCGAGCGCCGCCTTGACAGCGAGCTGCCCGAAGTCGAGGCTCTGGGACGGGCGGTCGCCTTGTGCGCGGTTGCCAATTTGGTCGTGGGAACAGGTGTATGCCATCAACCGGGTCGCCGGTATGAGCCGTTTGTCCAACGGTCTGCCATGCCGGCGGCCGCGGAACGACGAATACGTGCCGGCGTGGAAGTAGCCGTTTCGCAACGTGGTCGCCAGCGTCTGGAGCGATCCGAAATCGCCGTAATAGCCTTGGCGTTCACCCGATACCGCGGCGTGGATGGCGTGATGGATGTCGTCGTCCCACTGCGCGGTCATGCCGTAGCCGCCGTGGTCGCGAGCCGTGATGAGCCGCGGGTCGTTGAGGTCGCTCTCGGCGACTAGCGACAATGGCCGGCCCAGTTGCCGTGACAGCGCTTCAGTCTCGGCGGACAGCTCCTCGAGAATATGGATCGCCGTGGTGTCGATCAGCGCGTGCACGGCGTCCAGCCGTAGCCCGTCGGCGTGGAAGTCGCGCATCCAGCGCAGCGCACAGTCGATGATGTAGCGGCGCACCTCGTCGGCGTCCGCGTCGGACAGATTGAGGCCCTCGCCCCACGGGTTGCATCCCGACGACAGATACGGGCCGAACCGGGGCAGGTAATTGCCCGACGGGCCAAGGTGGTTGAACACCGCATCGATGAGCACTCCCAGGCCGTGTCGATGGCATGCGTCGACCAACCGCACCAGCGCGTCCGGACCGCCGTACGGCTCGTGCACCGCGTACCACAGAACGCCGTCATAGCCCCAGCCGTGGGTACCTGCAAACGCGTTGACCGGCATCAACTCGACGAACTCGATGCCCAGGTCCACGAGGTAGTCCAGCTTGTCGATCGCCGAATCGAATGTGCCCTCGGACGTGAATGTGCCGACGTGCAGTTCGTAGATCACCGCACCTTCGATCGACCGGCCCGGCCAGTCTTGGTCGGTCCACAGGTCGGGGGAGGGTTGCCACAGCTGCGATCGCGCGTGCACGCTGCCGGGTTGTCGCGGTGACCTCGGATCGGGCAACACGGTCGGGTCGTCGTCGAGCACGAACCCATAGCGCGCGTCGGGTCGCGCGTCGACGGCGGCGCGCCACCACCCGTCGTTACCGCGCTGCATCGGGTACAGCGTGCCATCCACGTCGAGCCGCAGTCGTTCTGGAAGAGGCGCCCACACCGCGAACTCAGCCATCCGCCCGCTCCAGTAGCGCAACGGGCAATTCCCCGAACAGCTCCGCCACCCGAATGTCGTGTTCCCACTGCTTGCCCGTCAAGATGTCGGTCCAGCGGCCGGTCGGCAGCGGCAGAACGGTGTCGCCCCAACCGGTTTCCTCTAGGCCCACGGTCCACCGGCTGACGGCCACAGCCACATCGTTGCCTCGAGTGAATGCGACGACGTGCTCGCGTGCCTGTCCGGTCGCGAGCAGCGGCACGTAGCCGCCGGCCAGGAAGATGGCGGGACGACGGCGCCGCAATCGCAGCGCCGTCGCAGTGACCCGCATCTTGGGGTGCTCGAGCACGGTGAGCGCGGCCCGCCTCACCGTGTAGTCGACGGACCGCCGGTTGTCCGGATCGACCAGGCTGTCCTCCCACAATTCGGTGCCCTGATACACGTCGGGAACCCCGGGGGCGGTGAGCTGGACAAGCTTTTGGGCCAGGCCGTCGCTGCGCGCATGCTGATCGAGCCGGGCGACCAGACGGGTGAGCTCCGCGGCAATGTCGCCCTGGGTCACCGTGTCCAACCACCGGTGGATCGCGGACTCGAACTCACCGTTGGGCTCGTCCCATGATGTATGGGTCGCGGCTTCGCGGATCGCTTTCTCCGCGTAGGCGTGCATCCGCTCGCGCAGGCCGGGAGTCACGGCGCCGCCAACCGGCCAGATACCGAAGATGTTCTCCCACATGAACATTCCGGTCACCGGATCAGGAGATGGTACTCGCTGCTCCCAACCGAGGACGAACTCTGCCCACAGCGACGGCACCTGCGACAGCACGCTGATCCGTGCGCGTACATCCTCACCGCGCTTGGTGTCGTGCGTGGACAGCGTCGTCATCGTCGACGGCCACAACCGCGCCCGGTCGGCGGCGCGTTGATGAAATTCGGCTGCGCTGACCCCGAACCGGGTGGGTTCACCGCCGACCTCGTCGAGCGAGACCAGTCGGGCGTCTCGGTAGAAGAGACGGTCTTCCATCGACTTTGCGGTCGCGGCGCCGCACAACTGTTGCAAGCGCACGGCGGGTTCATCAGCCGTGAGTGCTGTCGCGATCGCGTCCAGCGGTTCAGCCAACTCGGGTTCGGCAGTTGCTGTTTCGGCGATCGCCGTCGGCAGCACTGATGAAAGGGACACGTAGTCCGACCGATAGACTGGTATCCGGCTGACCAGTGCGGCGACGGCGTCGGCTAGCCGCGGGTGGTCCGTGCCTGCCGCTCTGACGATCGACCGGCACAGCCGCCGCAGCTCGCTGGTCAGCGTGCGCGTCACCGCAGCCGCCTTCAACTCGCGGGTCACCGCGGGCATCGCCGAATAGTCCGACCCCGTGGATTCAAACAGCTCAGTGAGCGCCGGCTCGCCGGCGGGATCGACGAACAGACCGCCGATTTCACGCAGCGCGTCATAGCCGGTGGTGCCCGCTACGGGCAGTGTCGGCTCCAACGCCTCGTCGACAGCGAGGATCTTCTCGATCACGAGCCACGTGTCCGGGCCGATGATCTCGCGCAGCCAGCCCAGGTATCCGGTGGGATTCGAGAGCCCGTCGGGGTGGTCCACTCGGAGCCCGTCGACGAGTCCCTTGCTGCACCACCGAGCCACCTCGACATGGCTGGCCTCGAAGACGTCACGATCCTCCTGCCGCAGGCCGGCGAGCGATGTGATCGCGAAAAACCTTCGGTAGCCGCATAGTTCGCGTCGCCAGCCGATCAGCCGGTAGTGCTGGCGGTCGTGCACCTCGGCTCCGCTGCCCTCGCCGGTGCCCGGCGCGATCGGAAACGCGAGATCACCTAAGCGCAATAGGTCACCATCGACGGTCAGGTCGGCGATGTCGTCGTCGGAGCCCAGTACCGGCAGGGCGAGCTTGCCGTCGACGCCGTTGTCCGGTGCCCAATCGATGTCGAAGAATTTCGCGTACGCTGAATCGCGGCCGTGCCGCAGCACATCCCACCACCACGGATTCTGCTCTGGCGCGGCGACGCCGAGGTGGTTGGGCACGATGTCGACGACCAATCCCATCCCGCGGGCACGCGCTGACTCAGAGAGCCGGTTGAGTCCTTGCGAGCCCCCGAGTTCGTCGAAAACGGTGGTCGGGTCGGTGACGTCGTAACCATGGGCGGAGCCCTTGACCGCGGTGAGGATCGGCGACAGGTAGACGTGAGTGACACCGAGGTCGTCGAGGTAGTCGAGCAGGTTCTCGGCGTCGTCGAACGTGAAGGCTTGCCCGCTTGCCGGCCCACGGATCTGCAGCCGGTACGTGGACACCACCGGGCGGGTCACGCCAATCTGCGCAACACGATCACTGAGCGGGCCTCGAGCGTGATCTTCTCGCCCGCCCGCATCACTAGGCCGGTGTTCCCCTGCGGATCCCCGGAGTCCAGGCACGATATCCACTCGGCGCCGTAGTTGCCTTGCGGGACTGCGAAATCCAGATCAGCATCGTGACCGTTGAAGCACAACAGAAACGAGTCGTCGACGACCGGGAACCCGCGGCCGTCGGGTTCGGGAATCGCGTGCCCGTTGAGGAACACTGCGATGCTCTTTCCGAATCCGCTGTCCCAGTCTGCCGGCGTCATCTCCTGCCCTGCGGGCGTGAGCCATGCGATGTCGCGGATCTGCGAACCGCTGCGGATCGGCGTACCCGCGAAGAACCGCCGGCGCCGAAATACCGGATGGTTCTTGCGTAAAGAGGTCACCTTCCTGGTGAACTCGAGCAGGTCGGCATCGCGCTCCGTCAGCGACCAGTTGACCCACGACAGCTCGGAGTCCTGGCAGTAGGAGTTGTTGTTCCCCTGCTGTGTGCGGCCCATCTCGTCGCCGTGCGCGATCATCGGTGTGCCCTGCGAAACCATAAGCGTCGCCAAGAAGTTGCGCATCTGCCGGTAGCGGAGCTTGATGATTTCAGGGTCGTCGGTGGGGCCTTCGACGCCGCAGTTCCATGACCTGTTGTGACTTTCCCCGTCGCGGTTGCCCTCGCCGTTGGCCTCGTTGTGCTTCTCGTTGTAGGACACCAGGTCGTGCAGCGGAAAACCGTCGTGGGCGGTGACGAAGTTGATGCTGGCGCTTGGTCGGCGCCCGGTCGCCTCGTACAAATCCGACGACCCGGTCAGCCGTGATGCGAATTCCCCCAGCGTGGCGGGCTCTCCGCGCCAGTAGTCGCGGACAGTGTCGCGGTACTTGCCGTTCCATTCGGTCCACAGCCCGGGGAAGTTCCCCACCTGATAGCCGCCCTCGCCGACATCCCACGGCTCGGCGATCAGCTTGACCTGGCTGACCACCGGGTCCTGCTGCACCAGATCGAAGAACGCCGACAACCGGTCGACGTCGTGGAGTTCGCGGGCCAGCGTCGAGGCCAGGTCGAAGCGGAACCCGTCGACGTGCATCTCGAGGACCCAGTAGCGCAGCGAGTCCATGATCAGCTGCAGCGTGTGCGGGTGTCGGGCGTTCAGGCTGTTGCCCGTGCCGGTGTAGTCCTTGTAGTAGCGCAAATCCTCGTCGACCAGCCGGTAGTAGGCGGCATTGTCGATGCCGCGGAAGTTGATGGTTGGCCCGAGCTGATCGCCCTCGGCGGTGTGGTTGTAAACCACGTCGAGAATGACCTCAATGTCGGCGTCGTGGTAGTGGCGGACCATGTTCTTGAACTCCGCCACCGCTGCGCCGGGTTGCCGGAACGCGGCGTAGGCGCTGTGCGGTGCGAAGAAGCCAAACGTGTTGTATCCCCAGTAGTTCCGCAGCCCCAGGTCGAGTAACCGGAAGTCGTGCATGAACTGGTGTACCGGCATCAACTCGATCGCCGTGACATTCAGCGACAGCAGGTGGTCGATAACCGCGGGGTGCGCCAGCCCGGTGTAGGTCCCGCGCAATTCCTCGGGCAGCCCGGGATGGGTTTGGGTCATGCCCTTGACGTGTGCCTCGTAGATGATCGTCTCGTGGTACGGCCGCCGCGGTGCGCGGTCGGATCCCCAGTCAAAGAACGGGTTGATCACCACGCTGGTCATCGTCTGGCCCAGCGAGTCGGCTATCGGCCCCTTGGTCGACGCCGACGCGTCGTGTTCGGCGGCGGCCCTGTCGTAAGAGAACATCGCCGCGCCCTTTTTGAAGTCCCCGTCGAACGCCTTGCCATACGGGTCCAGCAGCAGTTTGCTCGGATCGCACCGATGACCGGCGGCCGGATCCCACGGGCCGTCGACGCGGAAACCGTAGCGTTGCCCCGGAATGATTGCCGGCAGATATGCGTGCCAGACGAAGCCGTCTACCTCCTCCAGGCGGATGCGTTCCTCGCTGTCGTCCTGCTCGATCAGACAGAGGTCTACCCGTCCGGCGACCTCGGAGAACAGCGAGAAGTTGGTGCCGGCCCCGTCGTAGGTTGCGCCGAGCGGATAGGGCGTGCCGGGCCATACCGTCGCCAGAATCGGCCCGGTGGCGGGATTGGTGTCGCTCGCAGCCATCATTCGACCCTATCGGCGACGTCAGCGTTAGGCTCGGTCTTTGTGCCAGAGTTGACTCCGGACGAGATCGGCGCGATCGACGCGGCACATCTCTGGCACCCATATAGCCCGGTCGGGGAGCGCGCGCTGGCGCCGACGGTCGCGGTGGCTGCGCGCGGCGCCTCGCTCACCGTGGTCAGGGATGGCCGTCAGCTCGAGGTCCTGGATGCAATGAGTTCGTGGTGGACCGCGATCCACGGCCACGGTCACGCGGCGCTGGACGCGGCGATCACCAACCAGCTCGCCGCGATGAACCACGTGATGTTCGGCGGCCTGACGCACGAGCCCGCGGCGCGGCTGGCGCAACTGCTCGTCGACATCACCCCCGCGGGCCTGGACACCGTGTTCTTCAGCGACTCCGGCTCGGTGTCGGTGGAGGTGGCGGTCAAGATGGCGTTGCAGTACTGGCGCAGCCTTTCCCGCCCGGCCAAACACCGGCTGATGACCTGGTGTGGCGGATATCACGGCGACACATTCACCCCGATGAGCGTCTGCGACCCGGTGGGCGGAATGCATGCGCTGTGGACCGACGTGCTGGCACATCAGGTGTTCGCGCCGCAGGTGCCGGCCGACTACGACGCCGGGTACTCCGTCGCATTCGAGGAGCAGATGGCCGAGCATGCCGACGAGTTGGCGGCCGTCATCGTCGAACCGGTGGTTCAGGGCGCCGGCGGGATGCGGTTCCACGACGCGCGATACCTGGTCGACTTGCGGGAGATGTGCCGACGCCACGGTGTGCTGCTGATCTTCGATGAGATTGCGACCGGTTTCGGGCGCACAGGGGAGCTGTTCGCCGCCGACCACACCGATGTCGCCCCGGACATCATGTGCGTGGGGAAGGCGCTGACCGGCGGATACATCACATTGGCGGCGACACTGTGCAGTGCCGAGATTGCGCACACGATCAGCAGCCACGAGCCCGGCGCGCTGATGCACGGTCCGACGTTCATGGCGAATGCGCTGGCGTGCGCGGTCGCCGTCGCGTCCGTGGAGCTGCTGCTGGGACAGGATTGGCGGTCCCAGGTGCGCGAGATCGAATCCGGGTTGTGCTCAGGGCTGCAGAAGGCGCGGGCGTTCGACAGTGTGGCCGATATCCGGGTGCTTGGCGCGATCGGGGTGATCGAGATGCGCCGGCCGGTCGACCTCGCGGTAGCCACTCCCGTCGCACTGGACCACGGTGTGTGGCTGCGGCCGTTCCGGAATCTTATCTACGCGATGCCGCCCTACATCTGCTCGCGTGAGGAGATCGACCGGATCACCTCGGCCATGGTCGCGGTCGCGGATTCCGTCGGATGAAAGCGCAGCTCAGCGCCCTGACGCCGTCCTATCGTTGGGTCGGCTGCCCACCCCGTGCCTCACATTTTGCCCACATTCTCGGCAGAACGGGCCTGCTGCAGAGCGGTCGCGACGGCCTCCAGGTCGTCGTCGAACAGGCGTATACGTCCAGAGTCATCCTGCGGAGGCGTGCCCGAGCATGCGCTGCACCGCCTGACGTTGGCACCCGCCGACACCGCCAGACTCGCAGCGGTGTGCCTCAGATCGTGCGGCGTCACACGCGGCACACCGGATGAAACGACAGCCTTGATGAACCACCCGACACTGCCCGCTGGACCGCCGACGGGGTGATGCTCCCGAGAGCGACGTTGCCCAACGTGGAGCCGCTCGATCTCCATCGCCCGGTAGCTGGACGGCTTGAGGTGCCCGCGCTGACGCGCCAGCCACGCCGGTCCCAGCTCACCAACGGTCATCCTGGCGCTGGAGGGCGCTGGAGGGCGCGACGTACTCACCACGTGCCTTGCTGACTTCGACTGTGGCAGCGAAGAGTTCAGCTTCCCGCTTGGTGGCGAAACCCCTTCTGTCCGTTTGCCTTCCGTTGGGCGTGCGGTATCGGACACGCCATCGTCTTCCGCCTGCGGTGTCGTACCTGCTGACTCTGGCCACACCCTAATTATGCCATCACTGGGTGACACCTATTTGGGTAATTCTATAATTAGACGTGGTCTAACTGTCTTCAGTTATTAGGTAGGCTAACTGCAGTCAGCAAAATTGATTAATTGCGGGTAGAGTTGGTCGGAAAGCCCGCGCATTTAGGAGTTGTCATGACAAAAGAATCGCGCTGGATCATGGTCCCCTTCCCGGCCAGCTTCGATCATCACCCCATCCCTGCCGACCTGGATATCGCCCTGCCTGCTGACGTGACCAGAGTTTTGGATACGTCCGTGGACGGGTTGGCCCCGCTTCGATCACGCAAGCGGGGACCGAAATAAACACGGAGTGGCCGCAAAATTTTATATCGATGGAGTGATGTGCAGGCGTACCTGGACGCGAATGAGTTCGAGACGGACGGCTAATGGAAACCAAGGGGCTACGACTGGAGGAGAAATATGCCGTTGATGAACCCTGGCCCACACAACAGCCAGGATGAACGGGACGTGTTGGAAAACTTCGGCGTCGTTGACGGCGACCACATCGGGGAAACGTTTGGGTGGGCAGAATGATAACGGCCTTTTATCAAACCGTGATTATGTATTTTCCTGTCCCTCAGTGTCTTTCGCCCCCGTTCAGGACCAGAATGGGTGGAAGCAGAACGTTCCCGTGTTCTGGGGGAGGTGAAATACATGTTGTTTGACCGAGAAGACCGGATGACCTCGCCAAGAAATCTTGCGGAGCTTCAAAGTTGTGGACAGCACAGAAAAACATGCGAGCGCGGAAGGGCTACCCTGGCCGCCCTTATGTTGTGATGGGCGGTGGCCGCGTCTATTACTCAAAAATATTGGTGGCCAAATGGTTTGAGGATCAGACCCAGACTGTCGGGGCCGTGACGACCGGCGGTGGCAACGATGACGACGGCTGAAAGAGAAGTGGGCCGCCCCCGGCCCGACACCGAGGAACACGCCACCACCGCACACCAAGAAGCTGGTAGCAGTGAGTATATCACGGGTGCTGGCCTGAATGGTGTTGGTGCGAAAGAAGATTCGTCCGACAAGCCGCGCATCGACTTCGCGGACGTGCTCGAACTGCTCGGGTATCAGTACGACGATGACGGGTACATCAGCATCGGCTACAAACCGGAGGGTCGTGGATTCCGTTCGGTCGTGCACAACCCCGTGGCTGCAGTGGGTTCGTGTTCGATGACCTCCTCGGCCCCTACGCCGAGTTCCAGTGCGACGTGTGGTTCTCCATCAACTCCGTACGCCCCGGCATACCCGACGGCAAGCGTGGTAAGGAAGCCGACGTTGTCCGGTGGACGGCGTTGAATGCGGACCTCGACATCAAGCCGGGTGCGTTCAAGAACATCGCGCAGGCCGCGGGGTTCATCGACAGGATGTCGGAACTGATCGAGACACGTCCGACGTTCATCACCTTCAGCGGGCATGGCCTGCAACCGGTTTGGGTGATCGAGGACGGCGAGCTCGACATCCCCGAGAAGTACGGGCCGCGCCCACAAGCTCAGCCGGCGGTTCGGCCTGGCCGCTGTCAATCGCGTCCGCGCCATCCCCTGACCGGCGGACCCCCGTGTCCGTTCGACCCAAGGAAGGAGTAGCCACCCCGGGACCGTGGAACCCGGCGTCACCGCACGACACGCGGCGCCGCCGCCTACGGAGAAGCCGGCAATCAAGATCAAATCGTAATCTCAGTAGCCGTCACGGGGACAACTCGGGCGACCGTGAAATTTGAGGCTCATGAACATTTTCGGGGCGAAGTAGTTAGTTAATTAGCTAGCACGATGTCCCACCATTGTATATGCTGGATAGATATGTTAATGGCAGCCCTTGTTAGCATTGGCGGACAGGGAGCGGAGGACAGCTTGTGAGTGCTGACTACCGAAAGTTTGCGGCAGTGCGAACTGGCAGCGCATGGGTATTTGACGGCTGTCAGAGAACCTCAGTAGGTGCCAATAAACTGGAGTGACCGCAATACTGCTGGCAGCGTTGTCTTCGGGGAAGACGTTGTCGTGGGGAAGAGGGGTACGGCGTGAGTAACACCGCCACTAACGCTGGCCGCGATGGCGGCGAGCCGCTCACCGAAACGGTGTCCGCAGTCATGGGCACAGGACCGCAGCTGACCGGTGTTGCTGCCGGTGTCACTGGGGCGGTGTTGTTGGTGGCAGGGGTGTGGGGTTTGCACGTGCTGACCCCCGGTGGCGGGGTGACCGGGTCGGTGGGGTGGGTGGTGCTGTTGGCGGGCGTTCGCCGTGGTGGGTAACGGGATCACTCTGCTACGGCGCGCCCTGGCCCCGATCACGCTCACTGCCGAGGCCGGGGTGTTAGCGATCGCGTTGTTCTCGGCCACCGCATTCGGCCTGGCCACCTTATCCTCCTGTCTACCCCGCACGGGTACATCGTCTCTCGGGATGGCGGCGGCGGCGGCTGACCCGTGTCGTGATCGCTGCGAAGGCGGCGGCGACGGGCAAGGCTCCTACGGTCCGGATACCTCCGGTTTTCAGCCGCCGGGCATGCCCAATCAGTTGCCGGATTATCAAAGCGGCGCCAACTCCGGATACCCGGCCCCGGACCAAGCTGTCAGCCAGGTCACTCAACAAGCCGGACAGGAAGGCGCCACCGAGACCGCCAGCCAAGGACTACCGAAGCCACCACCACCGGATTCATGGTCGGGGCAAATCACCAACACCCCCGACCCCACAAGGCCGAACGCCAACAATGCGTTGATCATGGCGCAGCTGGTACAACGCGTTTACGATGCGGCCCAACCTCTGCCCGCAGGCTGGTCGCAGCTCAGTTCGACGCAGGTGGAGCAGCTCAGCGCGATCAACCCGGACACATACACCGTGGCGGCGGCCTCCGGTGTGCACGTCGGCGTGTTCACCGACGGCGCTGGGCACTATGTGGGTGGGTTCGCCGGGGCCGAAAACCAGTTCGATCAGGCAGCCGTGGTTGTTGAGGAAGTCGGCGGCAACCCACCCCAATACCAGATGGCTGTCGAGGTCATGAGCGGCCTGCTTAACAACTTCGGCGCCGGAAACGTCGCCGCCACCGGACATTCCATGGGCGGTGGAGAAGCCGCCGCTGGGGCCCTCAACAACGGCACCACCGCCATCACCTTCGAAGCCCAAGGGCTATCGCCGGGCTACCTGCAAAGTCTCGGAATGGACCCCGAAGCAACCTTCGCTCAAGCCGCCGACGGACAAGTCCAGCACTACTTCGTCCAAGGCGAATTTGCCACCGGCTTACAGCGCGAAATTCCAGTACTCAACGGCCTACCCAACGCTCCCGGCCTCAACTACGCACTCCCCTTTGTCACCACCGACCCCGTTACCGGAGCCACCAGCATTTCCCCAATCGGCCCGCCTGATCAATCCCATAACATCGCCGCCGTCATAGATTCGTTAGCACAATCAGGGGTGGAACCTCTGTTGCTGTTCACGCAGCCCATCCCGGGCGAACAAGCCGCCGAAGACATTGTTAATACTGTCGCGCCAATTGTCGTCCTACCCATCGCCGAAGCCGTTCTCGACTTCCTGACACCACCACCAGAACCATATGAACCATAAAGAATAAAGAGGAAATCGCATAATGAGGCACGTCAAGACAATCGGTGCCACCGCCATAACCGCCGCGGGACTAATTGCGGCCCCTGCCGCTAACGCCGAGGCACACACCGTCACCTACAGCCTATGGGTGGATAGCCCGGCCCCGAACGGCTTCAGTGTCAGCTACGTATATTATGAACCGGTCGATCAACAAAGTCCTTCCCGTGGCGGCGATCCCAATTTGTTTTTGTCGCCCGGTGAGGTCTGGACGCGTGAGACCACTATGGACGATCCGACTCAGTGGGCCTACATGGTGGCGGTTTACAAGTTCGCGAACGCCAATCCGGTCGGTACACACTGTGAAATTAGAGTCGATGGCGTCGTGGAAGCCACCGGCGCAAGCGTCTGCTCGATTCGGCAGCTGCAAGCCGGAAGCGGTCCGCCTGGGACTATGTGAGAGCGGATTTATGGCGTTAGCCTCGATTTTTCGCGCGGCCTGATCTGGGAGGGTGTTGCTGGTTCTGGCCGACTGGTGGTGCCGATTGCGGCATGCCGGTGTGATGGGTGTCGCTCCGGTCGGGCGGGCTTCCCTGGGCCGGTGGGTCTTTCGTCTGGTTGGGGCACGGGTGGTCCGGGTGTGAGGTGAACGCGTCGCGGATGCGGCACCAGGCGGTGGCAATCGCACGCCGCGATCGGCCCGACAAGTTGGCGCCGTCCGTCTGCCCACATCGTGCCCACGCCTTGCCCACAATCTGTGGGCAGAATCGGTCATCCTCCGTCACCTGCCGTTGGGCGGTAAACACAGTGTTTCTGCTGGCCAGAGGGCTGATCCGGTGCGTAACCAGGGTCTGCCAAACCGATGCCCCGCCGCCCCAGGAGATCGACCGAATCACCTCGGCCATGGTGGCCGTCGCGGATTCCGTAAGGTGAAGCCCTGATGGAAAGCCGGACCGACACCAGCCCGCTGGCTTGGCTCGACGACGTCGAGCAGCAGCGCCGTGGCGCCGGATTGCGCCGGTCGCTGCGCACCCGACCCCCGGTTGGCGCCGAGGTGGACCTCGCGTCCAACGACTACTTGGGACTGTCGCAGCATCCCGCGGTGATCGACGGCGGGGTGCAGGCGCTGCGCACCTGGGGTGCCGGCTCCACCGGCTCGCGTCTGGTGACCGGCAACACCGAGCTGCACGAGAAGTTCGAAAGAGCACTGGCTGAATTCGTCGGCGCCCCTTCGGCATTGGTGTTCTCATCGGGATATACGGCGAACCTGGCGGCCGTCGTCGCACTGTCCGGGCCCGGATCGCTGGTGGTATCCGATGCGCACAGTCACGCATCGCTGGTGGATGCGTGCCGACTGTCGCGGGCCCGGGTCGTGGTCACACCGCACCGAGATGTCGACGCCGTCGACGCCGTGCTGGCCTCGCGCGATGAGCGGCGCGCAGTGGTGGTCACCGACTCCGTGTTCTCCGCCGACGGCGGGCTCGCGCCGCTGCTGCCGCTACACGAGGTGTGCCGCCGCCGCGGCGCGCTGCTCATCGCCGACGAGGCTCACGGCCTCGGCGTGCGCGGGCGGGGCGGTCGCGGGCTGTTGCACGAACTGGGTCTGGCCGGCGCCCCCGATGTGGTGATGACGACCACACTGTCCAAGGCGCTGGGCAGCCAGGGCGGGGTGGTGCTCGGTCCCGCCGCGGTGCGCGAGCATCTGATCGACGCGGCCCGGCCGATGATCTTCGATACCGGGCTCACGCCCGCGGCGCTGGGCGCGGCGCTGGCTGCGCTGTGCGTGCTGATCGCCGAACCCGACCGCCCGCGAAAGGTGCTGCGCAACGCCGCTGTCCTCGCCGATGCCTGCGGGGTCGCGGACCGGCCCGAATCCGCAGTGGTGTCGGTGATCCTGGGCGCGCCCGAGGTGGCGTTGGCAGCCGCGACCGCGTGCCTGGCACGCGGCGTGCGGGTCGGCTGTTTCCGGCCGCCGTCGGTGCCGGCGGGCACGTCGCGGCTCCGGTTGACGGCCAGGGCGTCGCTGTCCGACGACGAACTGGACACCGCGTTGCGGGTGTTGACGGAAGTGCTGCATCCGGCGCCCGCGTGAGCCACCTGTTCGTCACAGGCACCGACACCGGCGTCGGCAAAACGGTCGCGACCGCTGTGTTAGCGTGCTGCGCCCGGCTGGCGAACATCGACGTGACCGTGTGCAAGCCGGTGCAGACAGGCACCGCGGACGGCGAAGATGACCTCGCGGAAGTCACGCGGCTGTCCGGAGTCGAGAGGGTCGTCGGATCCTGGCGCTACCCCGAGGCGCTGGCTCCGGTCGCCGCCGCGAAACGCGCCGGGCTTCCGCTGCCGAACCGCGCAGAGCTGGACGTATTTTTGCGGGTCGTCGACCACACGCGTCAATTGACGCTGGTCGAGGGCGCCGGCGGGCTGCTCGTGGAGATCGGCGAGGGCGGTGTGACACTAAGGGACCTGGCCCGTGACGCACACCGGGCCGTGCTCGTCGTCGTCTCGGCCGGGCTCGGAACACTCAACCACACCGCCCTGACGCTGGAAGCTCTTGAGACACAACGTATCCCGTGCGCCGGACTGGTGATCGGCGCGTGGCCGCCCGAGCCGGGGCCCGTCGAAGTCGGCAATCGGGAGGCGTTGGCGCGCATGGCGCCGTTGCGTGCGGTGCTGCCGGCTGGGGCGGCGAGGTTGTCCCGGAAGCAATTCGAGCAGATGAGCGCCTCAGCCGTCGATCCGGACTGGCTGGCTGAGCTGGCCGGCTGACATGGTGCACTCGATCGAGCTCTTGTTCGATCCCGATACCGACGCCGCGGTCCGGCGCATCTGGGCGAAGCTGGCCGACGCCGACCTGCCGAGCCAGGCCAGCAACAAGTCGCCGTCGAACCGGCCGCACCTCTCGCTTGTGGTCGCCGAGCACATCGCCGGCGACGTCGACACCCTGCTGAGGCCAATCGCGCATCGGCTGCCGTTGCGCTGTGTGATCGGCGCGCCCTTGCTGTTCGGTGGGCCGCGGTTCACGGTTTCGCGGCTCGTGGTGCCGTCCGCGGAGTTGGTGTCGTTTCATGCCGACACCCACGACATGTGTCTGCCCTATCTGTCGCCTGGGCCGATGTCGCACACCGCGCCAGGGTCATGGACACCGCACGTGACGCTGTGCCGGCGGATGGACCCGGTGCAGCTGGCGCGAGCGTTGACGATCGTCCGCAAGCTCACTCGCGACATCCGCGGGGAATTAGTCGGGATGCGGCACTGGGACGGCAACGACCGCGTCGAACGTCAGATCCGCTAATCTCCGGCTGCGCGAAATTAACGTTCTGCAGAGGTCTACTCGAACTCTCCCTGCAAAACGTCGATGTCGGCGCCGGCGTGCGCGATCCCGTCGACAAGCAACCTCAACCCGAACGTGAATCTTCCGGTCGGATCCGTCGTCAGCATCGACTGGCCATCCGCCAACGCCCCGGCGGCGTCCCACTGCAACCGGGATTGCTCGTCCGCAGTGAAGCCGAGGACGTAATACACGACGCTCCGCGCCGCCAACTCGGCCTGCTCCGACGGCACTTTAGCCACGACAGCCGCACGCGCTAGCTGCGTGACGATCTCGGCCATCGCCGCGGACTGCCCGGCGGCGAAGCTTGCTGACACCAGTTCCGCGCCGTCGGTGTGCGACAGCAGCGCGTCGCGCAACAGCGAACCGAGCTCTCCGACGCGATCGCGCCAGCTCGCCAAGGCGGATTGCCGGCACGCCGGCTGCAGAATCCGATCGGCCACCGCGCCCAACAGCGCCTGCTTATTGGGGAAGTGCCAGTACAGCGCTCCGGGACTGACGTCGAGCTCACGGGCCAGCCGCCGCATCGTCAGATCCGCGATCCCGTAGGTGTCCAACAGCGTGGTCGCCGCGTCCACCACGTCGCGTTTGTGCAGCTGCACGCCGCTACCCTAACCTGAACACCGTTCAAGTCGAGAGGAGCGCGGTGGCTGACATTCTGGCGGAAGCCCGCGAGCAGGTGCTGGCGCGTGGCGAGGGCCTGACGCGGGACCAGGTGCTGGCTGTTCTGCGGCTAAACGACGACCGGCTCGACGAACTGCTGGGCCTGGCGCATGAGGTGCGGATGCGGTGGTGCGGGCCCGAGGTCGAGGTCGAGGGCATCATCAGCCTCAAGACCGGCGGCTGCCCGGAGGACTGCCACTTCTGCTCGCAGTCGGGGCTGTTCAGCTCGCCGGTGCGCAGCGCATGGCTGGACGTCCCGAGCCTCGTCGAGGCGGCGAGGCAAACCGCGAAGACGGGCGCCACCGAGTTCTGCATCGTGGCCGCCGTGCGGGGACCTGACGAGCGGCTCCTGGCCCAGGTGGCTGCCGGCATTGAGGCGATCCGCAACGAGGTCGATATCCAGATCGCATGCTCGCTGGGGATGCTGACCCGGGCGCAGGTCGACCGACTATCCGCGATGGGCGTGCACCGGTACAACCACAACCTCGAAACCGCGCGGTCCTTCTTCGGCAACGTCGTCACCACGCACACCTGGGAGGAGCGTTGGGACACCTTGTCGATGGTCCGGGACGCAGGAATGGAGGTGTGCTGCGGAGGCATCCTCGGGATGGGTGAAACACTCGAGCAGCGAGCCGAATTCGCTTGCCAGCTAGCCGAACTCGATCCCGACGAGGTGCCGATGAACTTCCTCAACCCACGGCCGGGTACGCCGTTCGGCGACCTCGACGTGCTCCCCGCCAGCGAGGCGCTCAAGGCCGTTGCCGCATTCCGCCTGGCGTTGCCACGCACGATGCTGCGGTTCGCCGGCGGCAGGGAGATCACGCTCGGCGATCTCGGCGCCAAGCAGGGCATCCTCGGCGGCATCAACGCGGTCATCGTCGGCAACTACCTCACGACATTAGGAAGGCCGGCTGAGGCTGATCTTGAGTTGCTCGACGATCTTCAGATGCCGATCAAGGCCCTGAACGCGACCCTGTAACACCGTGCCGCTCAAAACCGAATCACATAGCGTCTGCTCATGGCCTATGACGACTACGAGCACATTCGAATCGCCGTTGCTGACGGGATCTGCCGCGCGACCATCGACAATCCACCGATCAACTTGCTGGATACCAATCTGATTCTCGAGCTCGGCCGCTTCGTTGCGCAGGTCGCCGCGGACGAAGAGGTGCGCGTGGTGATCGTGGACTCGGCCGACCCCGAGTTCTTCGTCGCCCACGCGGACCTCACCCTGATCCAGTCGCTGCCGACCGATGACACCGCGTTGCACGACGAGCTGTCGCCGTTTCATGCCGTCGCAGATCTGTTCCGGACCATGCCCAAGGCAACGATCGCCCTGATCGAAGGCATCGCCCGAGGTGCGGCAGTGAGCTGGCGCTCGCCTTCGACATGCGGTTCGCCGCGCTCGGCAAGGCACGGTTCGCGCAGCCCGAGGTCGCGGTCGGGATCATTCCCGGCGGTGGCGGAACCCAACGGCTGCCCCGGTTGATCGGTCGTGCCCGCGCGCTCGAGGTCGTCCTCGGATGCTCGGACATTGACGCGGCGACGGCCGAACGGTGGGGCTATGTCAATCGCGCGCTGCCTGCCGACGAGTTGCGCCCGTTCGTCGACACACTGGCGGCCCACATCGCATCGTTCCCGCCCGACGTCGTTGCTGCGGCCAAGCGGGCGGTCGACGCCGCCGTCGGAGACCCCACCCTCGGCCTGAACATCGAGGACCAGCTGTTCCGCGAAATGCTTGCGGGTGCGGTCGCCGCCCGGCGCATGCAGGCGTTCCTCGAGGCCGGGGGCCAGACCCGCGAGGTGGAGACGGGAGACTTGACCGCGTTGGTCAATCGCTTGGGAAGCTAGCGACAGCTTGTCTCAGCTTGCGGTATCAACGCGCTGACCAGCACGTTTCTCGCCCACCTCGCACAGCTAACTAGTATCAACGCCCAGCATGAAGTTCAACGTCTACACCGGTGAACCCGCGGGCACGACGGTGCCGACGGCCGCGCAGCTCGGCCTGGAGCCGCCACGCTACTGCGGTGAATGCGGGCGGCGGATGACCGTGCAAGTCCGGCCCGACGGGTGGTCAGCGGCATGTTCTCGGCACGGCTTGACGGACTCGACCGACCTGGAAACCCAGCAGTGAGAACCTATGTGAGGCTGACCCTAGGGATGGCCGCGGCCGGTGTGGCCGCCGGGGCGCTGTGGGCGTGGCTCGCGCCGCCGATCCACAGCGCCGTAGCCGTGACGAAGGCTGGCAAGCGGGTTCAGCAGTATCTGGGCCATGAAGCGGACCACTATTTTGACGCGGCGATGATCATGGCCGGCCTGCTGGTCGCGTTGGCCGTCGTCACCGCGGTGCTGGTCTGGCAGTGGCGGCAGCGGCGCGGGCCGGCGATGGTACTCAGTCTGACCGCCGGCGGGCTGGCTGCGGCTGCCGCGGCGACCGGCACGGGCGCCGGACTTGCTCGAATTCACTACGGCCACTTCGATATTGAAGCGATTCCAGGCGATCACAAGGTTCACTACGTCACTGAGGCGCCGGCGGTGTTCTTCGGGCATACACCGCTGCAGGTGTTGACCGTCCTGCTTCTGCCCGCTGCGGTGGCGGCCCTAACGTACGCGATGCTTGCCGTCGCATCCCCGCACGAAGATCTCGGCGTCGAGTCCTCAGTCCCCGAGACTGTCCATACGCTCGATTGAGCTAGCCCTCTGCGCTGTAATTATTTCTCGTAATCGCCTGGGCTAGAACTTAACTCGATGTTTCGATACGCCACGATGGTGCATGGCACCGGATGGTGGCGTACGGCGTGCATAGCGCGGGAAGCTCTCCCCACCCAGCGAATCGCCCCACTCATCGGGGCTGACGCATACTTAATTGCTGTCGAGAATGCCGCATAACCGCTCGGCCGCCGCCAGGTAGTCCTGGGCGAACTCGTAGACCACCTGCCGGGCGGGTTTGACGGAGTTCATCAGGCCGACGCCTTGGCCCACCCAATAGGTGGCCAGCGCGCGGGCGCCCTCGTCGCCGTTAGCGGCCAGCGTGTCGATGCGACGCAGCGCCGGTTCACTGATCATCGACTGCAGCGGCATCGGCAGCGGCTCTGGCGCGTGCCCGGACTCCCAGGCGTCGGTCCAATCCGACTTCAGCTGACGCGTCGGCTTGCCGGTGCGGCACGTCGACCGAATCGTGTCGCGCGACGTCGCGGCCAGCATCCGCTGCTTGGTGTACGGCGCGGTCTCGGCCTCCTCGGTGGTCAGCCACACGGATCCGGTCCACGCGCCGGCGGCGCCCATGGCCACCGCGGCCGCCATCTGCCGCCCGGTCACGATCCCGCCCGCCGCGAGCACGGGCACCGGACGGATGGCCTGGACGGCCTCGACGACTTCGGGCACCAGCACCATGGTCGTCACCTCGCCGCAGTGCCCGCCGGCCTCGGTGCCGGCCGCGACGACGATGTCGACGCCCGCGTTGACGTGCTTGACGGCATGTTCCTTGGCGCCCGCCAGCGCCGCGACTGGAACGCCGTGCGAGTTGGCGGCATCCAGCATCGACTGCGGCGGGCGTCCCAGCGCGTTGGCGATCAGCTTGATCGGGTGCTTGAACGCCACATCCATCAGGCTCTGGCCGGCGTCGTCGGTGATCGCCACCCGCGGCGGCCTGCTGGCCGCGGGCGGGGCGATGCCGTGGTCGGCCAGCAACGCGTCGACGTAGGCGCGATGCTCGTCGGGGATCAGGTCCGCGAACTGCTCGGACGTCAGCCGCTGGCCCTTGCCGACCGATGTCTCAGGCACGATCAGATCGATGCCGAACGGCCTGCCGCGAACTTCTGATTCAATCCAATTGAGTTCCTGCTCAAGCTGTTCCGGGGTGAGCGTCACTGCACCGAGCACACCGAATCCGCCGGCGTTGGTAACCGCGGCGACCACGTCGCGGCAGTGGCTGAACGCCAGCAGCGGAATGTCGATGCCCAGCATGTCGCAGATCGCCGTTTTCATGGCCACTCCCTTCGGCCGGCGTTGGCGCGAATGTCCACTTATTACACGGTTTTTCGCGCAAGGCGTGCAATAGGTGGCCGCTCGCCGCTAGAGATCTGAATACGACAGCGGCTGGCGCTGCAACTTCCTGCCGGTCATCACCCGGCTGGCGATGGTCAGAAGCTTGACCATGCCCTTGTACGTGGACGGGTTGAACAGGGTCGGCCACGTCGTGCGCACCAGATGCTCGGACAGCGGCCGCCCGGCGAAGCGGTCGCGCAGCCACCGCAGCGCCATCGGTGCCGACATCGGGTGCAAGAGCAAGTGCTCGCTGAACCTGTCACGGTGATACGTCACCGACGCGCCGCCGGCACGGTAGCTCTCGGTCAGCTCGTCGATGTCGTCGACGGACACGATCTGGTCGTGAACGGCCTGAACGATCAGCACCGGGCGACTCGGCGCGGCCTTGCCGAGTTTGATGTCGTCGAACACGTACTGGACCTCTGGCTCGGCCAAGATGTCGTCGAGCGGACGGTCGACGTAGGAGTTGATGTCCTTGTTCATGAACCGAAGCACCGCGACGGCCGTGGTCATTTTCTCCGCCGACTTCAGCAGCGCACGGCCGTCTTCGGTGGCGTGCCGGTCGATGACGTGTTGAAGCTCCGGGTAGACGTGAGACAGCGCGGCGATCACCATCATGGGCAGGCCGGCGTAGAACGAGCCGTTGAGCCGCTTGAAAGTGTGCCCAAGATCGCCGACCGGCGACCCGAGAACCGCGCCGACGATGTTGAGTTCGGGCGCGTAGTCGGCGCATGTCTCGGCAGCCCACGCGGTGGCGAGGCCTCCGCCGGAGTACCCCCACAGGCCGATCGGCGAGTCGGGTGATACGCCGAGCTGCTCACAACTGGTGGCGGCGCGCAGCCCGTCGAGGATGCGGTAGCCCGGTTCGTACGGAGCCCCCCACATTCCGCGGGTGCCCTCATGGTCGGGCACCGATACCGCCCAACCCTCCGCCAGGGCCGCCGCCACCAGCAAGAACTCGAACTGCGCCAATGCCCCCGGCGCGAAGGACCCCCGGCGCATCGCGTACGACGGAAAGCAACGCGAGCTAACGGCATCGATGGCGCACTGGTAAGACACCAGCGGGCAGACGTTCTCCGAACCTCGTTCGGCGGGTACCAGCACCGTGGTCACGGCCACTTCCGGCACGCCGTCGCGACCGTTGGTCCGGAACAGCAGTTGCGTCGCGAAGAACTTCTGCGGGACGACACCCAGGAAACCGAGCTCCACGTCGCGCGTTCGCAGCACTGTGCCGGGAGCGGCGTGCTCGAATCCCGGAGGAGGCGCGTAAAACGGGTCGTGGTGAGGTGGCATCGGCCGGCTTCGCCGCAACTTTTCGTGCGGTACAGCGCCAATCCACTCAGCACTGGCCGCGCGGGCCAAGCCGGCAGAATCCATGTGAACACTCCTTCGTGATCTACCGCATTGTTGCTTAAGAGGCCCTTATAAACAAACCATCCACACCCATCCCGGCGTGTCCTGTTTACCCAGCTAGACGCTGTTGTCAGGACAATGTCGGATAATCCTGGATAACGCTGGACAGCAGTGCCGTTGCTGTCCCACCTGCTGTCCACGTACTGGCTGCATCCATCAATCCGGTCGGAGGCGCTGACGCCGATCAATTCTGTAGGAAATTTCCTACAGTCTCACGTGTTCGTCGTTCCTGCGCTCGCAGTGACGGCAGCAGGGGCCGCTGCAGTGTCTGCGCCGGGGCGTACCCGCCCCGCCGTTCGCCCGCTAACCTACCAGCGCTGCCCGCCCCCGCCACGGGCGCCAGCCCGGTGGCGGGGAAGACCGGTAACCAGTTCCCGGGGAACTTGAGCCTCTACGACGCGAGTCGCAATAACGAACATCTCTGTACCCCGATGTAATTGGGGCGGGGAATGCAGGCCGAAAGTCCTTCTCTCTGTATGCCTACGAGTTATCCGCGGATACCGACAAAATCGACCCGTCGACCTCTTGCCAGGTCAGCGCCGCCGATTCCATGTTGTCGCCCCCTTGGGACTCGACTCCGTGGGATTCGCCGACCTCTTGGGTCGACGGGCACACCAACGGCGCAGCCGATCACTAAATCGTGCACAGCGGTCGCTGCTCGGTGCCCTACGCCTGCGGCGTAGGTCCCATCGCGGTGCACCGGTACCGGTGCTCACACCACTGCATCGATTGCGGTGAGTTCCACGCCGAAGAGTGCGGCAGGTCACGGTGATGCTCGATCACGCACTGCCAACCAAGCACATCGACCGACTGATGTTCGGACTACCAGGAGACCCCTCCCGCCGAAAGGTGTGGGGTGCGTTCGTCTCCACTGCGATGAGCGCCCAGCAACGACCGGGGTGGAGTCCGGCTGAGTTCAATGAGACCGTCACCGAACGGGTTAAGCGCAACGGCAAGTGGAAGACCAACCGGTTGTGGGAACAGCTTCAGGAACTGTCGCGCGACCCGCATAGAGAACTGGACAAGGCCTGGAAGCAGGCCGAGTCCAACCTGCGCGACGAGACCATCCGCCCCCTCAACGACATCAACCAGGAGGCGGTGCAGTGGGCCGGGGAGTGGAGTGACCGGCTGGATCGACGTGAGGACGATCTCGATGACGCCTCGGTGGCGGTCATGCGCTTCGTGATCAACCAGACCGAGAAGCGACATTTCGGTCAGGTGACCTGTGCGCTGCTAGAGATCGTCAACCAGACCACCCTCGCCAAGAGCACCGTCTCCCGCCGTCTGAAGCTGCTCACCGACCGCGGGTCTCTCATCAAGCACGCCAGTGGCTGGCACCGACCCCCCTACGACGAGAAGACCGGAAAGTGGCGGGGCGGTAGTGAACGGGCTGCGATAAACAGCCTGGTCAGCCCCTTGTTTAGAGTCAAACAAGTGAAACCATAGGACACGGCGGGGTGAATGGGTCGCCACATTTCCCCCGGTCAGAGCCTTACTTAGCAAGTCAACTAAGTGGAACATATAGAACTCCGGGGTGTATATGTCCACGGGGGTGGGTGGGCGGAGTGGAGAGGGCGGCGGGAGGCGGGAGCGCCCGGTCGGGACAACCGACTCCGAGGACCGGGTGTTGCGCGACACTCATTTTGAGCATGGTGGCGACGCTTTGCGTGCCCACGGAATCGTCGGGTTTGGTGCGTCACCGTGAGGATGATGTGAAGCCGTCACCGGCGTGTGACTGCCGCCAGCGCAGCCGGTGGTGTGGTGAAGAACACAGACTTCACCAATTCGCGGTGACGTGGATTCAGCCGGAACGAGCCGGTAAGGGGCGCAGCAGGCGGCCACCGGTGATAAGCACGATCAGCGGCCATGCCGAGGCGCGTATCGAGGTGCCGAACAAGCGCCTGATCTTCGCCGCCGCGGCCCCCAGCGCGTCGACGGCAAACCACAAGGCGGAGCGATTCGGCGCAGGCAGGGCAGGGTCGTCGCGGACGGCTTTGTGCAGCGCGCTCACCGCGGTCTCATACAACCATCGGCTGTTGTCGCGGGCGGCGCGCAGCCAGCCGCGCACGGTGTCCGGCGGCATACCCAGCCGGTCGGCGATCGGTCGGTGCCCGGTGCCGTTGGCGGCGGCCAGCAGCGCCGCCCCAATCGTGTCGGCATCGACACCTCGGCCGGGTACGCACCAGGCCGGCAGCAGTACGTGGGTGCGGCCGCAGGCGGGTTCGGCGCAACGCACCCGCGCCGGACACAGCGTGCGGTGGGCGCCGCCATAGGTGCGCACCGACCGTGGCCGTGAGAAGCCATGCTTTCGCAACCGTCCACCGCAGACCGGGCACACCAGCTGCCCGGCGGCGCGCGCGGCCTCGGCCACCTCGGCGACGATGATCACTGCGTCCGGCTCCTGACACGCGTTCCACGATTCCGCCGGCCCACCACCATCGGCAAGGGGGGATCGGTGTTGCACCGTGCCCGACCAGACCACTCAGAGTCAACCGCACCCGGGAACCGTCCGATGTCGGACTGCTACCGGGATGAATGGACTCAGACGCGACACCGAGCACACCGGCCAAGCTCACCGAAAGCGACCGAAAGTCACATTGGGGTCGCCACCGACAGCGACGCTCAACACCAGGTCGGCCCTTGTCAGGCTGACCTGTGGCCGCATCGCGATGGTGCTGGCCTTGCTGGGCATCTTCGGCGCCTCGCTGTTCTCCGGCGACAGCATGATCACGCCGGCGATCTCGGTGCTGTCCGCGGTGGAGGGCCTCAAGGTCATCGAGGGGGCTGCAAGGGTGGATCGTGCCAATCACCGCCGTGATCATCGTTGCGCTGTTCGCGGTGCAGCACCGCGGCGCGGGTGTGGTGGGGCGCCTGTTCCGGCCGGTAATGATCGGCTGGTTCGTGGCGATCGGTGCCTGCGGGGTGAGCGGCATCGTCGACCATCCGGAAATGCTCAAGGCGCTCTCGCCGGTATATGCGGTGAAGTTCATGGTGGGGGGACTTCGGGACGTCGTTCTTCTCGTTGGCAGGCGTGGTGCTCGCGGTCACGGCGCGGAGGCGCTGTATGCCGACATGGGCCACTTCCGGCGTGTCGCGTGGTTGAGAGTTATGGAATCTCGTACACCACGATCTTGTCGGCGATGCCGCGCAGCGCGGCCTGCTTCTGAATCGGCCGGATCGCCTCCTTCTCCAGGATGGTGGCGACGCCGGGCGCGTCGATCACGGGACCGGTGATGTGGATCTCCTGCGAGGTCGACAGGCTCTGCACCCGCGCCGCGATATTGACGGTCTGGCCGAAATAGTCCTGCCGCTCGTTCAGCATCACCGCGAGACACGGCCCCTCATGGATGCCGATCTTTACGATCAGGTCGGACTTGCCGCGCTCGGCATTGAGCTTGTCCATCGCGGCCCGCATCTGCAAGCCCGCGACGAGCGCGTGGTCCGGCTGGACAAAGGTGGCCATCACAGCGTCGCCGATGGTCTTGACCACGGCGCCCTTTTCGGCCGCGATGATTTCCAGAAGCGCATGAAAATGCGCGCGCACCAAGTCGAACGCGACGAGGTCGCCGACCCGCTCGTAAAGCGCGGTCGACCCCTTGAGGTCGGTGAACAGAAAGGTCAACGAGGTGATTTTGAGACGCTGATCGATGTTGAGGTTGTCGGCCTTGAACACATCGCGGAACGTCTGGTTCGACAGCATCCGCTTGGCGGTGAGGAACGGCCTGCGCTTGCCCAGCAGATGGTGGAGCGCGTCGGCGACAAAGACGGTGGGCAGCGTCCGCAGGCTGGACTCATTGTCGAGCGCGAGCCGCAACGGACCCGGACGCAAGGTGATCGACCCGGTCGGCGGATGCGCTTTGTTGAAGATCAGCCCGAGCTGCTGACGTTTCTTGGTCGGCTCGCCCTGGACGTCGATGAAATGCGCGGAATGCGTCACCGGCTCGAAAACGATGATGAATTGCGGCGGAAGCTGCATCGACAGCGCCGCCTTTTCACCGGCGGGCAGCTCCAGCGCATCCAGCGTCACTTCCTCGGTCAGTGAGGCAAAGGAATCCTTGTCGAGATCGATGCCCGAACTCCAGAACACCTGCTTGTAATATTCCCATAGCGGCAGCGTGTTGGGATCGTGGGCGGCAATCCGCCTGACCTTGGGACTGACCGTAAAGGCCACCTCGACCTGCTCGTCGACGGAGGGCTCGTAGCCACACGCGCATAATCCGCAATGGTAGTCGTCACTACGCAGCGATTTCAGCGTGTCATGCGCGTCCAGCACGCCGCTGCAACCGGGACAAAGCACGTTCCAGGTGAGATCGAACAGGCCAAGCCGCGAGGCGTGCAGGAAGCCGGAAATCACCTTCTCTTCGTCGAGGCCGGTGCGCTTGGAAAAGTCCAGGGCGTTGATTCGATTGAGCTCATGATCTTCACCGTCCTCGATCAGCCGTGCGATTGCATCCGCGACGGCCCGATCGGCGGTTTGCTTCAGAACCGAAAACCGGGACTGGATGTCGCTCATGACTCCAACCTAAATGGCATCGCCGCAACCTGCCTGGCAAATACCCCGAAGCCCTCTGCGGTCAGGGCGGCACGCCCGCCGCACCGCGAGCGGGTCGGCTGCCACGGAAAATCAGAGCCCATCGGGAAACTCATCGGCGCGCTGCCCGGCGACTTCCTGTGCCTGGAGCCGCAACGTCTTCGACGACCCGTTCGGCTGATGTGAGTCGCCACTCCCCGTTGGTTTTTGTGACACGACGGGCGGCCCGCTTGACCTCGTCGCTCGCGTTGCCCATGCGATGCTGAGTCACGATTGCGCGAACGTGAGCACGTCGTTGGCATGTCGCCGATCGGAGCAATGCTTGAAATCTGTGGATCGGCTCGGGAAGGGGCGTACCTTCCCGGGTGACCGAATAAAGGTTCCAAGCAAGACCGGCGTGGCCGCAACCGATTCGGCGTCCTCCGATTCTGATCGGCGGTGGGGGAGAGAAGAAGACTCTGCGCCTCGTCGCACAGTACGCCGATGTGTGGAACAGCACCGCGCAGGACGTCGACGAACTCGAACACAAGATCGACGTGCTGCACCGGCACTGCGAGACTGTGGGCCGAGAGCCCGCGCAGATCCGCATGACGGTCGGCTTATTGCGCGATCCGTTCGAGGACCTCGACGACTACCTGAGGACAATCGAGCGCTACGCCGAACTTGGCATCGGTTTGATCAACGTGGGTCCGCTGCCGGGCAATCAGGACCCGGTCGGGTTTATCCGGCGCCTCGCAGACGAGGTGGTGCCGAAGGTGGCCACGATCGCCTGATCTTTGGGCGGCGGGTCTGGCTGCCGATAACGGCGCTCTAGGTGGGGAAGCCGAACATCATCCAACGAACTGTTGCCCGCCGTCGATGTCGTATGTCGCGCCGGTGAGTGCCGTGTTGGTCATGATGTGCACGGCGAGTGCGGCGACGTCGCCGGGGCCCACGACGCGCCCGATCGGGAGTGTCACTCGTAGCTCCTTTCGGCGCTCTTCAAGTCGATCTCCGAGCAGCGATGCCGACAAAGGGGTGTCGACGAAGCCAGCGGCGATGAGGTTGACGCGAACGGGCGCGAGCTCAAGCGCGAGGGCTGCCGTCAACGGAGGCAGTGCGGCGGTGGCGGCCGAGACGATCCCGAGGTCGTGACCGACGCGCCGGCCACCGGTACCGCCCATCAACAGCAGCGTGCCTCCTGACCTCACCCTGCCCACGATGTTGCGCGCGACCTCTACATAAAGCACCACGTGTCCGCTGATCGCCTGGCGCACTTGGGCTGCGTCCAACTCGAGCAGGGGCCCGTAGTCCGGGCCGCCGGCCGTGACCATCACATGGTCGATCGGTGTTGGCAGCTGGCCGAAGAACCTCGCCAACGCGGCCGCGTCGTTGGCATCGAACGCGTCGGCGCGTTGCGCGCCGACCTCCTGCGCCGCTTGCTTGAGCCGCTCGGGATTGCGGCCGGTGAGGATGACATCCGCACCCTCCGCGCGGGCGCGTCGAGCCGTCTCCAGCCCGATGCCTGCGCTGCCGCCGATCAAGACAACGGTCTGTCCGACCAGTTCCGGTTCACGCTGGGTGGCTCCACTGGCCATGATTTCTCCGGTGTGTCGTACCGGCGGCGGATCACCGCGTCGCCGTTGTAAGTGACCTATCGCCGTGGTCTGCCGGCTTTCAGTCAATGGCAAACGATACCGATGCCATTGTGTTTCGTTCAGGAAGTTGGCGCGTGGACCCGCTGCGCGATCCATGGCAGCGCGTCGGAAAATGCGCGGGCCCCGAACTGCCAGGTGTGGTAGCCGGTGTACACCCGCAGTGTGCATCCGATGTTCACCCTCACTGCGGCTGCGCACAGGTCAGGCAACGCGCCCTTCTCGCGGAATTGGTCTTCGTCACCATGCCCGCCGAACCCTACGGGTGCGAGGCGGTCCTGATGACGGTCCGGCAGGTTCTTTGTTTTGTCATCAGGTGGCTCCTGCGAGTCGTCGAAGTATCCCGCGACACCGCTGTACGGTCCGTGTCTGGCCATGACGGTTCGGGGGTCGTATGCGTCCCAGGCCGCAGCGTCACCACCGTAGATGCGGACAATCGTCTGTTGTTGGGTCCCGGAATTGGGGCCGCGATCGCCCCCGATGTCCTCGAAGGTGGTGAACATCTCGGGATGCATGACCGTAAGATCAATTGCGCACGTCCCGCCCGAGGACCAGCCGACCACGCCCCAGTCGGCGGCGTCCGACGACGCGCCGAATCGTGAAATCACATAGGGCCGGACGTCTTTCGTCAAGTGGTCCGCGGCATTACCGCGTGGCCCGTTCACGCATTCGGTGTCGTTGTTGAAGCTTCCGCTGGAGTCAACGAACACGAATACCGGGGCTGAACCGTTGTGCCCCTTGGCATAGGTGTCGATCACGGAAATGGCGTTGCCGGTGCGTATCCAGTTGGTGGGGTTGCTGAATTCGCCGGCGATCATCATCACCGCGGGAAACTTGGGCGCGACGCCGCCAGCGAACCATACCGGCGGCAGGTAGACGTATTCGCGTCGGTGCTTGAAACCGCTTCCCCCGCCGGGGATGTCGACGGGTACCAGCTTGCCCGTGTCGGGGTGGGTGTTGCGCAGCCCGGCAAGATCTTTGGCGTCGGTCTGATCCGGCAGCGGACCAGACGTCAGGTCACCCCAAGCTTTCTGCAGCGTTGGATAGTAGCCCACCCACTCATTGAGCACGACAAGGGCACATACAAGAGCGAGGGGAATCGCCAGCACAGACAGTCCCCGTCGCCACCAACGTGCACCTCGAAACCCCAGCGCCGCCAGCGCGACCGAGCTTGCGAACACCGTGGTCCACACCCACAGCCGGACAGGCGCCGGATCAGACGCGAGTCCCTGGTAGTCCATATAGGTGCGCGCGGCGAGAGCGGCCACCACGCCGATGGCGGCGCTGACCGGCACCCACACCAGTCGCCAGCGCCGGGTTCGCCAGCCGATGGCCGCGATCAAGATGACGACAGTGACGATCTCGAGGGTGATCGGAAACCATCCGCCCAGTAGCGAGATGCCTGTGCCCTTGCCCCACTTTGTGAAGTCAGGATCCGGCAACCGGGGCATCAGTGTCGGAGAGGGAAATGGAGGTACGGTCGGCGACGGGCCGTTCGGCGGCACCCTCTCAGTCTGACGCGTATCTCTATGAATCCCCTGTCAGCCGACCAGCGCAGGTCGAGGCACTCCTCGACCGCGATCGCGGGGGCGGGATCATGCTGATCGCGGCGAACAGCAACCAACCCCGCAAGCTCACGGTTACGACACTAACCGCGCCGCCGTCCATGCGGATGCTCGCAGCCCACTGTGGCGGCCCTGACGTTGTTTCGCTTGAATGCTCTGGTGATCGGTGTGTGGCTAGGCTTCGCTGTGGGGTTGTTCGTTGTGATGGGCACCTTGTCGAGTGTCGTCGGCACTCTCGTGGTGCCGCGCGGTATCAATTCCCGGATTTCGCGCGTGGTCGACCGGACCCTGGACGCGGGGTTCCTCCAATTGGCCAGGCTTGTCCGTTCGTACGAGCACCGTGACCGCATCCTGGCGTGGCAGTCGCCACTCTCGTTGCCAGTGCGGCTTGCGGTGTGGCTCGGCCTGCTCGTTGCCGGTTTCGCGTTGCTGCTATTGCCGAGCCTGGACGGGCGGCTAGGGCAGGCGTTTTCTGACGCCGGATCGTCGATGTTCACCCTCGGTTACGCTGCCCCGGTCGGCAGCGGTAGCACGACGCTCGAATACTTGGCAGCGTTCACCGGGCTCGTTGTCATCGGCTTGCAGGTCGGCTATCTGCCTACTCTCTACGCCGCGTTCAACCGGCGTGAAACCGAGGTCAGCCTGCTTGGCTCGCGCGCAGGCGTCCCAGCGTGGGGACCCGAGGTTCTGGCCCGTACCCGTTGGGGAATCGATGACGGCGACACCCGCCCCGTTCTCGAGGAACTGTTCGCCGCATGGGAACGGTGGGCCGCCGAGGTTGCCGAATCCCACACCACCTACCTGACATTGGCCCGACTGCGCTCACCACGGCCGCTGTCCCATTGGCTCATCTCGCTGATTGCGGTGATGGATGCCGCCGCCTTGCATCTGGCGTTGGCACCGTCGCGAGAACCCAAGCTCGCGGCGCGGCTGTCGCTGCGGATGGGCTTCGTAGCGCTGGAACAGATCGCCCGAGCCATGCAGCTGCCGGTGCCCGAGGAAGCAGATCCCGACAGACCGGTCTCGATCTCGTTCGACGAATTCAGGGCAGCCACCGGAATGCTGCGCGAACTCGGGTACCCGATCGAGCGGACTGACGAGCAAGCTTGGCCGGACTTTCGTGGCTGGCGCTCCAACTATGACGCAGCGGCACTGCTGCTCGCCCGGCAACTCGACGCACCCCCGGCACTCTGGACAGGAACGCGACGGTGGCGGTCGACGCCGATCCCGCCACGCCGCCCCACAGTCAGGCTGGCCCGAGAGGCTCAACAACCCGGGAGTTAGCCAGCGAGCCGCCGAGTGGCCAGACGAGCGCGCGACTCTGACCGGGGCGTCCAATGACAGTGGGCCAGGGAGGCGAAGTTCCACCGCGAAGTGCGGTAGAAGGGCAGCTTGAAGTTCGGCTTCAGCAGGACACCGGGTCGACCTTGGTCGCCGCGATCTTCTTGTACTCGGCGAGCACCTCGTCCTTGGTGGGTTCCAGGATGCAGTCCAGGCGCCGCAGGATCGTGAACGGCAAGATCACATCCCGTACTGGTTGGGCTGATACGGCCCGCGCAGCAGGTCGGCGATCTTCCAGATCAGGTTGGCATTGGTCTGCGCCATGGTGGCGGTAGTCCCCCTCGTGGGTTGCTACAGGTGGAAATTACCCCGACCCCTGGAACTGGCGCGGAACTTGAGGCGCGCAGCAGCCCCCCGTGGAGTCACGCAGAGAGCGGCACACCCTCGGAAAGGTAGCGATACACGGTGGCGCGGGAGACCCCCAGCATTTTCGCGATGTCGGTGGCCGTGATGCCCTTCTCCTTGAGCTGGCGGGCTTTGGCGGCGTCGGCGTCGTCGAGCTTGCGTGGGCGCCCGCCCTTGCGCCCGTTGGCTGCGGCGGCGGCCAGCCCGGCGCGGGTCCGCTCGATCATGGTGTCGCGTTCGAGTTGTGCGAAGGCCGCCATGACGGTAGTAACAGGTTCTGAGCCTTCGTCGACGACGGGGTCAAGAGCCAACCCGCGAGGCGGCGAGGGGCCGCCGTGGGTGCGGAAAACCAGGCGACCAAGCCGTTAGGGCGCGAGGCATCACGCCGCGCCACTGTTATCCAGGTACCGATACAGCGTCGCCCGGCTCACCCCCAGGTACTTGGCGATGTCCCTGTCGGTGTGCCCGTCGGCCTTCATCCGTTTCGCATTGGGGAACCACCCGAGCGCAAGGAAGACGGGTACGCGCACAACGGCTGCACGTCATCGCGGATCGCCAGTCGATATGACACACGTTGTTCGAGGTGCGGTGAGACGAAACTGACGTGGACGACGGTGGGGACGGTCGCGGTGCCCTGACAGCGGCGGCACCGTCCTGTGGGTCGTGCGGCATTCAGTTGAGCGGAACAGCCAAGTTCTGTAGCGAGTGCGGCACTCCCGTCACATCGGCCACCCAATCGCGGAGTTCAAGCAGGTGACGGTGCTGTTCGCCGATGTGGTGGGTTCGATGGAGATCGCCGGCGCGGTGGGTGCGGAGCGGTTGCGCGAGATCATGGCCGAGTTGGTCGACCGTGCGACCGCGGTGGTGGAGCGTGTGCTGTACGCCGCGATGTTGCACATCCCACACTTGCCAAACCCCTTACGATTTCACCATCCCGGGTGGCTGAACACCGCTGGCGCAAGGGCGTCAGACCCCGGTTTCGTCCTGTTGCCGGGGTGCGGGTTTGGTGGGCCGCAGTGCCATGCGATCGAGAAGCCGATCGCGCAGCACGAGCGTGTGAAAGAGAACCGCACACATGTGGGCGGTAAACGTCAAGAAAAGCAGGAACGCGAAAACACTGTGGAGCTGCCGGAGCACCCCATAAACATCGATGTTGTGCGGTGCGATACCGGGCAGATGAAGTGGCCCCACGAGGGTAATCGGGAATCTCGCGGCAGACAGCATGGCCCATCCGACCAGGGGCTGGACGAGTAACAGGGCGTAAAGCAGGTATTCTGACCACGTCGCGATGCGACGTTCTGCGGGACCCATCGTGACCAAGAAGGGCGGTAGCCGGTGCGTGAGCCGATTCACCAGGCGCACCACGGCGAAAACCAGGATCACCACCCCCAACGGCCGGTGGATCGCCAGCAGAAGCGGGTAGTAGCTCAATGAAGCAATCATGGTCACGCCGATGAACAGTTGCGCGATGACCATAGGCGCCATCAACCAGTGCAGAATCCGGGATGAGAGGGCGAAAAGCGTTGGAGCGGTGGTGGTTTCGTTTGTCTCATCTGTCATTGGAGAACCTTGCTGACGTCGACCTCGCTGGGCGTCTTGGGTTCCGTGGCGCGGCGGGTGAAGGAGCGCGCGTAAACGGCCGATCTCGCCGCGGGCAGGGGGTCATCGGACGCTGTAATGCCGTCCGCCAGCACTAGCGGGTCGAAGTTGATATCGCGCGCGTTGCCGGCCTCCTCGGTTTGTACCGCGGAAATGGTGATGGTGCCGGCTTCGATGGACCGCCTCGACGGCGGCCAGGGTTTGGTGGCGTCGTTGGTTGGATCGCCCGACTCACCGATTGTGATAACCAGCCGCCAACTCAATGGACGTTGTGCCACCGCGCGGATGAGGTCATCGAACAGGTAGTCCTTGCCGGGCACCGAGGACGGGGCCGGCGGGGCTGCCGGGGCTTCTTGCGGAAGGGCAGACCAGCGCACCGGCACCGTCGCGCCCGCGCTGTTGGTGAAATAAAAAGCATTCAGCCCGTGAAACGTGCTGTCCGCGAACCCCGCACTGGGCGGTGATTGCTTGATGATTTTCATTGCCGTGGCGGTCTCGGGATGGCGGTCGAGGAATGCGGCCATCTTTTTCGGGTCGGGCTTACCCGTATCGGGCAGAGGTTTGGACGCGAGCAAGCGCTCGTAAAACCCTTGTGGGGTGCTGTCGGTGAAAACCGGGATGTTGAGCATCGCCGTGCGCCACTGCTGGCCGTTGACCTGGAGCAGCAGGCCCAGACCCCGGACAGTGTCGGGCTTGTCGGCCTGATCTGGCAGACCGCCGCCCAGCGAAAACCGACCGCTCAACGGAACGCTTCCCGACTGGAAGACCGCTGCCCGGCAGATGGCCGCGGCTGCCCCAGTGCTCGCGAAAGTTCCTGTGGCGCTGAGACCTTTGGCGTGGTTTCGCCGAAACCCGTCGTGGCGGCCGTAGACGTGTTCGAACCGATCGGCGAACCTTGAAGGGATAAGTGGGGTCAGCGCGTCGGGCCGCAGCCAGCCGCCCGCATAAGCAAACCCGCCCACATCCACCGCGGCGATACCAGCCACGGCGCCCATCCCCAGCAACGCGCCCCGCCGAGTCAGCGCTGTGCGCCAGCGGAACTCAGTGCGGTTCGTTTCCGCGGATTCGTCGTTCTGCTCATCACTATAACCACCGTGATCGCCGGCCTTCATGCCCACCATCCTGTCGTCCTTTTCGTGCCGAGCTGCGCAGCCGAACCAGGTCGGTCAAGGCCATTCACTCACGGGTTGACGCGGTACGCACCTTTGCAGCGGCCAACGCACGCCACGCGCACCCCGAGGCAGTACCGAAATCCGTTCACATCGCGCAGCCCAATGCCCAATCAGTCGCTGGCAAGCTTGCGGTGCTCGATGAGGTCACACATACCCCCGCACCGAGCCGGAATTTGCCTGAGTCGACGAATAGTTCGGTACCTGTCTTTTCCGGGCCCGTGCTGGTCGGCGCCCGCGGTCGTCGCACAAGCTCGAAGTCGTGTTGTGACATCACCACGGACATCGTCACGACCGAGCGCGGCTGCCCTTCGGGCGATCACCGGTTCAGCGCCCTCACCTTCACGCAAAGTGCGTTGGCGGTCGTGGCAGCTTTTCACCATCGAGAAAGATGTCGAGTTTTTCGTTATAGAACGCGATGAGACCGGCGATCGGCGCGACCTGGCTCATGGGATAGTCGTAGGTCCAGGCAACGTCACGATGAACCGCGTCGCCAACACGCACCGACCAGTAGCCCGATGTGATCCCCTTGTACGGACAGACGGACTGGGTGTCGCTGGTCTCGAGATGCTCAAACGACACGTCAGTGCGATCGATGTAGTAGCGCGTCGGCAGGCCCGTTTCGAAAAGCAGGACCGGACTGCACGTGTCAGCGAGTATCACACCGTCGAGCTCGACCTTGACATGACGATGAGAGCGCAGCGCGTCGACTCGCACATACGGGTTGCGCGGGTGGCCGATGATCGGTTCGTCTTCCTCGAACCAGTCGAGCGCATCCCATTCGAATCGCACATTGCCGGCGACCGGACCGCCGCCATCCGGATCGAACACGCGCGCCGCGGACTTTCGCGTGCTGCGCTCCGTCGTCAATGAATACAGCCGAGAAGCACCCAATTGCACCCTTTGTGGGTGGTTCTCGTCGAGCAAGTGCTGCGTGCATACATCAGACATCGGGATGTAGTACTGCGGGTAGTACGGCACCTCCCAAACGTACTTGGCTCGCGTCGTGTCGAAGACGAGAGTGTCGTCAAAATAGCCGCGCACCCGGCGTGGCGCGGGCTCGATGCAGCCCCGATCCGCCGCCATTTTCGGGTAGTCCCGATTGATGCTCTGCGTCTCTGGAATCACCGCCGCCTCCTCATCCGATGGGTTCCTGGTGCTGCGGTTGGGCCTCATGCTCGTCGGATTCGAGGATTTCCGGAAGGCTTAAGCGTCACTGGAAGGATGATGCTCTTTGCCGGGCCGGTCGTTGACTCTGCGAGAAGAGGGGGTGGGTCGAAATATGCCCGCGCTCTTTACCCGCCGGGCTCTGTTGGGACGCGGTCTGACGGCCTACGATGTGATCGCTTATGACCGCCGCAAGCTCGTCAATCGCGTCCTCATCGCATCCTGGCGGGGAACGGGGGACTGATGACACATCAAGTTGGTCAACACGATGCCCCGGGCAGCGCTCGACGCCGTGGCCGATCATGGCGAGATCCCCGACAACAGCATTGCCGGCACCTACGAGGACGCCCGCCGGGTGCTGAATCATCTTGCCGCCGTGGGCATCGACTACGACGACGTCATGCAGACCCTCGAAGACAACGGCGTGGCCGCCTTCGACGCCAGCTGGGATCAGATGGCTGCCCAGCTGCGTGAGGCCCTCACCCGCTAATGGTTGGCGATGATGTACGAGGTGACGGGTTCGCAGTCGAAGCTGCAGCGACGCCGCCGCGAATCGCACGGGCGCCGCTACACGGTGTTCCCGTAGCCGGGTATTCACAACGCAAATAGCGGGTACGCATCGGTGCTCGCGGCCGAAATCGAGGAGAGTCATGGCCGAGTCGTCATTATTCGTCATCGTCGGAGGCGGCCTTGCCGGCGCGAAGGCCGCCGAGGCGTTGCGCGAGGAAGGCTTCGGTGGCGATGTCGTGCTGATGGCCGAAGAAGCCCACCTGCCCTATGAGCGGCCCCCGCTGTCCAAGGAGTTTCTGGCCGGCAAGAAGACCCTGCCCGAATTCACTGTCGATGACGCGGCGTGGTACCGCGAGCACAACGTCGACCTGCGCCTCGAGACCCGGGTGACGGCCCTCAACCCCGGCGCGCACACCGTCACGCTGACCGACAACAGCACCGTGCACTACGACAGGCTGCTGCTGGCAACCGGGTCGCGGTCGCGACGGCTGCCGATTGCCGGTTCGGACGCCGAAGGGGTGCACTACCTGAGAACGATCGACGACGCGACCGCCCTCGATGCGGCGCTCGGCCAGGGCTCATCGCTTGCGGTGATCGGGGCCGGCTGGATCGGGCTGGAGGTCGCCGCCAGCGCGCGTAACCGGGGAGTCAACGTGACCGTCATCGAGAGATCGCGGCTCCCGTTGCTGGGCGCGCTCGGCGCCGAGCTCGGAGCCGTGTTCGCCGATCTTCACCGCGATCATGGCGTCAACCTGCTGCTGGGTTGCGACGTCGAGAAGATCGTGACCTCGGCAGGTAAGGCCGTTGGCGTGAGGCTAGCCGACGCTTCCACCGTCGACGCCGACAGTGTGCTGGTGGCGGTGGGCGCGGCGCCGAGCAGCGAGCTGGCCGAACACGCCGCACTCGATGTGGCACACGGCGGTGTGCAGGTCGACGCATCGCTTCGCACCAGCAACGCCGACATTTTCGCCGTCGGTGACATCGCGGCGGCCGAGCATCCGCTGTTCGGGATGCGGGTACGCATCGAGCACTGGGCCAACGCGCTCAAACAGCCGGCCGTGGCCGCGGCGGGGATGCTGGGCCAGCCGGCGAAATACAGCGAATTGCCTTACTTCTTCACCGACCAGTACGACCTCGGAATGGAATACGTCGGGTACGCACCAAGCTACGACAGGGTGGTTTTCCGCGGCGACGTGGAGCGCCGCCAGTTCGTTTCGTTCTGGCTAGACGCGGACAACCGGGTGCGGGCCGGCATGAATGTCAACATCTGGGAGGGGCTTGACGATATCAAGCAACTCGTTCGCGCCCAGATTCCCGTCGATCCCGACCGGCTTGCCGACAAGCAGGTACCGCTGACCGAACTCGCCCGCTAAGGGCTTCACGCCAAGCTGGCCGCGCCAGGACGCCGCCATTGATTGCGCCGTTCGCCAAAGAGGACGTGGCGATTCTTTCGGCGGCGGACGGTCTCATCATCCAGCGCCCGATCGCGCAGCCTAGGCTGTCAAGAACATTGCGCCCTCGTGCGAGTGGTCAATTGCCTGGGGTACGAGGTCATCGATGAGGGCCGTCCAGTCGTCTTCCTAACCTGCTTCTAGGTCTGCCTGGATGATCCAGAGGCGAGTGAGAAGACGCCAGCACCGATGTCGCCGTGCCGGCGTGGGGATCGCCCTACTGTTCAATAGCTGCTGCGACCATGTCCCTCAGATGGGAGAGTCGAGCGCTCGCCGCAAACTTTCCAGGAGTGGTGATGAGGTCGAAAAACTCATCCGCGGAGGACTGGCCGCGGGCAATGACAGCCAGTTCTGCGACCTGTCGGGCATGGTCCTGACGGCCCGAGACGGCGACGGCCAAACGGTGTTCGACGAGCGGGTCCGTGTCTCGATCTGCAGTAAGATCTGCTCGAACCAAAGCAAGGACCAAGTCCTTGGTCTGCTCGTCGCTCCTGATGAACTTAGGCGAGCGGCGCACCGCAATCTCGAGTCGGACCGCTGATACGCCATTTGTGGCCTGGGCGGTAAGCACCAGGTCATCGACGGTCGTAGCGGGCGATTGTTGGAATGCGACGCAATCTGGCGGTCGCTCGGCCAACGCTGAGATGGCGGTCCCGCCACGGGCGTCAGCCCGTTGGCGGGGGACAACCGGGAAGGAACCGGTTCCCGGGGAACCTGAGCCTCCACGACGCAAGTCGCAATAAGGAACATCTCTGTACCCCAATGTAATTGGGGCGGGGAATACAGGCCGAAAGTCCTTCTCTCTGTATGCCTTTCACGACCCATAAATCCCCCGCCGGGAGGACGCCGCCGCGGTGACTACCGGGTCACGTTCGTTGTCCTCGACGACGACCGGGTATTGCTCGTCGGCCGCGTTGAGCACCGCGCCCACGTGTACGGACGCCGATGAGTATGCGCCACCCCTTCACTCCGACTCGTCAGATGACGAAGGTGTCCGTCCCTCTCCGGTGGCTTCCCACACGCATCTCGGAAAAACGTACATGGGCTCAATACCTCACTGTGACATCACGGCGCGACGCTTGTCGCCACTCGACGTCGACCGCGGTCAGCGGGCCGCGGCGCTTTGTGACTGAGCGTTTCAATCAGCTGAAACCTTTCCGGAGCAATCGTCAATACCTGTGTTGTGTCCTGAACGTGAAAGGGAGGTTGGTGTAGGAGACCGAACTGGAGCGGTGCTGCGTGGAAGATGAAGGTTTGGCCCTTCGGAGCCGCCCTGCAGGGGGAGGCTTCAAATCGCCTCATGCTGCGTTGGCTGAAGACCGTCGTGGTGAACGATGAGGAAAGGGCGCCGTGCGAGGCGTCAGGTGGGGATCGGGAAGACGAGCGTGAGCGAATCGCTGACGACGTGTCGAAATTGACGAAGACGGCATCGAAACCGAGGCGTCACAGGTGCTTCGGGATGAGCCTGGCGGGGGCCTGCTGACTGGCCAGGCGGTGTCCGGCATGCAGGCGACGTGAGCCCGGTCTGCTGCTTCTGCGTGGAACTGGAGAAGGCGCACCTCGGACACTCCCCGGTTTGTGCTGGGGGAGAGGGAGAGTTCCAAACGGCCCACCGCCGTAAGGGATTGAGTACCGTCGCCGGGTGCGCTGGCGGACCGGCTCGTAGTAGTGGTGAAGCCCCTGTAATAGGGGTGGAGCGAAGGAGCTGGGTCGTTCGTGGCTGTTTTCGTTCGATCAACCAGGAGTTCCTGGGAGGAGTCGCGTGAATTCGCTGAAGTTACCGGACAAGTCGTTCGAGATTTCGAAGCGGGCTGTCTGGGAGGCATATGAGAAGGTGAAGGCCAACCAAGGCGCACCTGGGGTGGACGAGGTGTCGTTTGGGGAGTTCGAGAAGGATCTGAAGGGCAACCTGTACAAGATCTGGAATCGGATGTCCTCGGGCAGCTACTTCCCTCCTGCGGTGCGGGCGGTCGAGATTCCGAAAGGTCCGGGACGGGGTTCCCGGATGCTCGGGGTGCCCACGGAGGCGGCATAGTGCCGCGACGTCCAGTGATGATTTGGGTTTCGTTGTCGTCACTCATTCGTTCCACCCGCTGATCGGTCAGCGGCTGGAGGTTCTATACCTCAAGCGCCGGGCCGGGGACACGGTATTCGTGTGTTCCGGCGGTGTCAGTGGCCAGATTACGGTGCCGCTGGCGTGGACTGACCGCGGTGACCCGGTGCGGCGGCATCGGTTGTCGGCCGAGGGGTTGGCCGCGGTCGGTGCCGTGACACGCGCGATCCGGGGTTGTTGATCGTCACGCCTGGCGGCGACATGCTCTTGTGTGATGATTACACACAAGAACGATCTGTCGAGCGTGTCCACGCGGACGCTGTTGGATCGGCGGCGTCGGCTGGTGGCCC
This sequence comes from uncultured Actinomycetota bacterium, assembly GCA_963801365.1. Lineage (GTDB taxonomy): Bacteria > Actinomycetota > Actinomycetes > Mycobacteriales > Mycobacteriaceae > Mycobacterium. The sequence continues at coordinate 304,177 of CAWDEZ010000008.1, forward strand.
GGCTGGGCGACGCGGAGCTGCTGCTGACCGGGTCGCTGGTGGAACAGACCCGGCGGTGCGGCAAGGCCGGCTGCCGCTGCGCCGAGGGCGAACCGCATGGCCCCTATGTCTACTTCGCGCCGAAGACGGCTGGTTGGGGGCGGCTGCGGTATGTGCCCGCGGCGCTGCTGGATGTGGTGCGCCGCTGCGTGCATACCGGTACCGAGATCGAGGCGGTGGTGGCCGAGGTTTCGGCGATCAACACCGAGCTGCTGGGCAGGCGGGAACTGGGGTAGCCGATGACCGCTGCCGCGCCGAGTCCCGTTGTGGGCGAGGCTTTTCGGGACGAAGCGGTGACGGTGTTGGCCAACATGACGATGGCGAGTCTGGGAGGCGGCGGTGATGAACGGCGAGGCGAAGATCACCAACTTGCACCGCGACCGGCTCGCGGTGATCTATCTGCGCCAGTCGTCGATGGCGCAGGTGCGCGAGCACACCGAGTCCACGACGCGCCAGTACGGGCTGGCCGAGGAGGCGGTTCGGCTGGGCTGGCCCGCCCCGACGTGCTGGTGATCGACACCGACCTGGGGGGTCTCTGGTCGATGGGGCGTGGCGCGGGAGGGGTTCACCGAGCTGGTGCGCCGGGTCTGTGCGGCGAGGTGGGCGCGATCTTTGGGATCGAGATCTCCCGGCTGGCCCGCTCCAACGCCGAGGTCGCCAGGCTGATGGAGTTCGCCGCGATCACCGAGACGCTGCTGATCGACGCCGACGGCGTCTACGATCCGGGCGATGTCAACGACCGGATGTTGCTTGGGATGAAGTCCACCATCGGGGAGGTGGAGCTGCATGTGATGGCGCAGCGGCTGCAGGCCAGCAAGCGCGCCGCGGCCGAGCGCGGCGAGCTGCGCACCCCGCTGCCGGTCGGATACGTCCACGACGAGGCCGGCGAGATCGTCATCGACCCCGATGCCGAGGTCCAGGCCGCGATTCGTGACCTGTTCGCCGCCTTCACCGCGTGCGGCTCGGCCTACGGGGTGGTCGCCGCGTTCGCCGATCGCCGGTTCCCGCTACGCGCCTATGGTGGCGCCTGGGCCGGGCAATTGCGTTGGGGGGCACTGGCTCACGCGCGGGTGCTGGGGGTGCTGCGCAACCCGTGCTATGCCGGGGCGTACGTGCACGGCCGGTACTCCTCGCGCCGCCGGGTCGATCCCGACGGCACCGTGCACACCGGGCTCGTCGAGCGGTCCCGCGCCGAGTGGCCGGTGCTGATCCACGATCACCACGACGGCTACATCGGCTGGGCCGACTACCTGGCCAACGAGGCCGCCCTGGCGGCCAACCGGACCAACGCCGGGGCCCGACCGCCACGTGAGGGATCCGCGCTGTGTCAGGGCATCATGATCTGCGGATCCTGCGGCAAGCCGATGCGCACGAACTACCACACCGATCAACGACCGGCCTACGAGTGCTCCGGGCGCGCCGACCGGCTCACCACGCCGACCTGCCGGTCGATCGCCGCGTCCACGGTGGACGAGGCGGTGACCGAATTGCTATTGAATGCGTTGAACCCCAACGAGATCGCGCTCGCGCTCGCGGCCGCCGACGAGGTCGCCGACCGGCACCGGCGAATCGGCCGCGCCGCCGAACTCGCCGTCGAACGCGCCCGCTACGAGGCCGACCGGGCCGAACGCGCCTTCCACGCGGTAGAGCCAGACAACCGGCTCGTGGCCCGCAGCCTAGAAACCCGGTGGGAGGCCAAACTCGCCGCCCTCGCCCAAGCCGAGCAGGCGCTCGCGGCGGCGCGGGACACACTGCCGCCGCTGCCCGAGCGGGCGGAGCTGGAGAAACTCGCCGCCGACCTGCCCGGGCTCTGGCATGCGCCCACCACCAGCAACAAGGACCGCAAACGGCTGCTGCGCACCGTGATCGCCGACATCACCCTGCTCCCCGAACCCGACCACGGCAAGGCCCGGATCGGGATCCGTTGGCACACAGGGGCATCCGACGAACTCCGGGTGGATCGCGCCGTTCACCCTGGGACAGCCGTGCGCAGCCCCTCGACCGCGGTCGACATGGTGACCCGCCTCGGTCCGACCACGGGCACCGACGAGATGGTGGGCATGCTCAACGCCGCCGGGATGACCACCGGACACGGCCGCCCGTTCGACGCCAAAGCCGTCCAATGGATCCGGCACGCCTACCATATCCCCGCTCCGAACCCCTACGCCGCCGGCGAGATCAGCGTCGCCGACGCCGCCGAACGGCTCGGCGTGAACATCGGCGTCGTCTACGACTGGATCAAGACCGGCAAGCTCGCCGCCCGCCGCGGAACCGGGAACCGGCTCTGCATCCTCTGGACCGACCGCGTCGAGGCCGAATGCCGATGCCGCATCACCGAATCCGGCCATCTCAACCCATCGGCCCGACACACCGCATCCCGCACTCGGGCCTGAACGCCCACGATGTCGGCGCCGGCTGGCATCATATTCGGCAACCAACGTCGACCAGCCCCACAAGAATCCGATGCCTACACGCAACTGCAGGAAGGGACAATATGAAACATCCGTCCCGACCGTGGCTGATCGGGTCGCGCAGACCGTGGTGGCCGGGGTGCTGGAAGAAAGAGCCGAGCGGGTCTTTCATCCGGACTCCTTCGGTTATCGGCCGAACCGTTCCGCGCTGGATGCGGTCGGTGTCTGCCGGGAGCGCTGTTGGAAGCCTGACTGGGTGATCGAGTTCGACATCCGCTCGTTCTTCGACAGCGTCCGGTGGGACTTGGTCTGCAAGGCGGTCGCGGCGGTCTGCGATCTGCGGTGGGTGATGCTGTATATGAAGCGGTGGCTTGCCGCGCCGTTGCAGTATCCCGATGGCACGGTGGTGGTGCGGGAGAAGGGAACCCCACAGGGTTCGGCGATCTCTCCCGTGCTGGCAAACCTGTTCCTGCACTATGCGTTCGATGCCTGGATGGCACGGGAACACCCGTCGGTCCGGTTTGAGCGCTATGCCGACGACGCTGTTCTGCATTGCGGCAGCATCGCTGAGGCCGAGACGGTCTTGGCGGCGCTGAATACGCGGATGAACGACGTTGGACTGCAACTGCATCCGGACAAGACGAGAATCGTGTACTGCAAGGATGGGCGGCGGCGCGATGAGTATGTGCACACGTCGTTCACGTTCCTCGGTTTCGATTTCCGTCCGCGCCGGGTGCGGTTGCGATCCGGGAAGATGACGATTGGATTCAACCCGGCGGCCAGCAGGGACGCCTTGAAGAAGATGGGCACGCAGGTGCGGTCATGGCGGCTGCACCGATGCTCCGACCTCACCGAGAAGGACCTCAAACGATGGATCAACCCAATCGTGCGGGGCTGGATGCAGTACTACGGGGCGTATTACCGTTCGGTGCTTTATCCCCTCCTGGGACGCATCAACGCCTACCTGGTGCGCTGGCTACGCAACAAGTACGGGCGACTTCGCAGCCGGAAGAAAGCCCTCAAGGCGTGGGACAAGGCGGTGGCACTACGTCCACGGTTCTTCGCCCACTGGCAATGGGTTCCTTCCGTACCGAGCGTCTGGTGATCAGAACGACACGAGCCGTGTAACGAGAGATTGTTACGCACGGTTCCGCGAGGGCCGGAGGGTGAGATCCCCTCCGGCTACTCAGCGATCAAGATCTTTTATGCGGCCTCCTCGGTAGCGGTGGTGCCGTCGGGCCGTTCGACGAGTTTGCCGTTCTCGAACTTCGCGCCGGCGCGGACGAGCGCCACGAGATGGGGCGCGTTGACCGCCCGCCAGCGTGACTGGGCCGCCTCGATCAGCTTGTAGGCCATGGCGATTCCGGCGGCGCGGGAGCCGGGGCCCTTGGTGATCTTGCTCCGGTTCCGCACGGTGGCGAAGGTAGATTCGATCGGATTTGTAGTTCTCAGATGAATCCAGTGCTCGGCCGGGTAGTCGTAGAACGCCAGCAGCTGCTCGACGTCGTCGCTGATCTTGGCGACCGCCTTCGGAAACTTCGCACCATAGGTCGACTCGAACTCCTTGACCGCGTCGCGGGCGTGGGACTTGTCCTCGGCGTTCCAGATCTCTGCGAGAGCCTTCTTCGCCCCCGGGTGCGCCGATTTTGGAAGCGCGGCAAGAACATTCGATATCTTGTGGAACCAGCAACGCTGCTCGCGGTTTCCGGGAACACCTCGCGCAGCGCGCTCCAGAATCCGAGCGCCCCGTCCCCGGCGGCCAGCACCGGGGCGCGCATGCCGGGCGGCGGCAATCACGCAGCAGATCGGCCCACGACCCAGTCGACTCGCGGTAACCCAGTCTGGAGTGGTCCGGGCAGATCAGCCCGCTGACGATGCCCTACCGGGTGAACCGCCACACGATCCTCCCCCCGCCGCACGACGAGACTGACTACCTCGACCTCGTCGAGATCCCGTTGAACATGTGGGTCGACACCTTCCGGCTCACGCTCGACGGCCAAGACGTCACACGCGAGGACATGTTCGATCGCCATGTGACCTGGGCGGGGTCAAACGCCGACAGCTCGGCGGTCGCCATCGGGGTGCACGCCGAGCGCGTGGCCGGTGAGCGATTCCCAGACGGCAATATCGCACAACTCGTCACGTCATTCCTCAATCACGTGCGGGACCGGCAGGAGAACTCCGACGTGGATATCAGGTTCATCACAGCGCCGCACATCGCGGCGGCGTTCCTAGCCAACACAACGACCGGCACAGTCGACTAGGTGTTCGGCCGCCATCGGTTTGAGACTGCCGGCCGACGAACCCAGCCGGTGACGGTGTTCGCTGATTCTGCCGAAGACCGCACGATCCACGCACAGTTCCGTTGCCGCCGCCGTTAGTGAGCATGCTCCGTAAGCACCGAACCGAGCAGAGGCGTGACAAGCTGCGTGCTGCCAACCAGTGGACCGATACCGGCCTATTGTTCACCACTGAGCTAGGGAATGCCCGTAGACCCGGCGAGCGTGCTGCGGGCGATCGGGGCAGCCGCAAAGAAGGTCGGTATGGCCGGTGTGGGTGTGCATACCCTGCGTCACAGCGCTGCGGTGGCGTGGCTGGAGAACGGTGTGCACATTAAGGCGGTGGCTGACCTGCTCGGTCACTCCTCGATCTCGATCACCGGTGACGTCTACGGCCATACCTCCGACTACACCGCCCGTGCCGCTGTGGAACGACTGGCCAACGTGCTCGGGATCGCAAAATGACGAGCCGTTGCTGTCCCACCTGCTGTACATACCGCTGCTGGGTATGCCTTAGCTCTGCCCTGCAACCCTCTGACCAGCATGAATCATTCTGTAGCAGAGCTGCCACACGGTCCAGTCACTCAAGAGGCCCCTAAGCATCCAGTCGACTCACCCGGGCGGACGCAACGCCGCGAATTCGTCGGTGACGCGGTATTGGGAGTCGGTGAACCGGTAGAGGGCAGCCGGGCGGCCTCCACTGCGCCCTGACCGCGCCGTGCCGCCTGTCTGGGTGATCACGTTTCGCCGACCGAGGACACGTTGCAGGTTGGTGGCGTCGACCTGGTGGCCCAGTGCCGCGCCGTAGATGTCCCGCAGCGTGGAAAGCGCGAATTCTCTTGGCGCTAACGCAAATCCGATATTGGTGTAGGACATCTTGGCGACCAGGCGGCTGTGGGCGTGACTGACCATCGGGCCGTGGTCGAACGCCATCGGCGGCAGCGCGTTCACCGGATGCCAGCAGGTGTCCGCCGGCAACGCCGGTGTCGCGGGGGAGGGCACCAAACCGAGGAACGTTGATGCGATGGTCCTAGCACCTGGCACCCGGACCGGGTCGGAGAACACAGCCAATTGCTCCAAGTGAGCTATTTCACGCAGATCCACCTTTTCGGCCAGCTGACGACGAATTGAGCCAGTCATGTCCTCGTCGTTGCGCAGCCGCCCGCCCGGCAGCGACCACGCACCACGCTGCGGGTTCATTGCGCGCTCCCACAGCAGCACGCTGAGCTGAGGGTTCGGTGTGCCCAGGTGACGAACCTGAAACACCACCGCGAGCACCTCATGTTCGGTGCTAGTATGTGACATGTTTTCGATTATAAGTCGAAAACTGGACTGAAGGAGACGGCGATGTCGGCCTTGCAGGACAGTCCGTATACGGCGGAGCGAGGCTCGTCCGAGCGACAATCCAGCAGCGTCGAGCCGGACGCCGACTGGGCCGCCGAGGTGCGCTGGCTCGCCGAAGAGCGGAACGCGACGCTGCTGGCGCACAACTACCAGATTCCGGCCATTCAAGACGTCGCAGATCATGTCGGTGACTCGCTGGCGCTCTCCCGCATCGCGGCCCAGGCGCCCGAGCAGACCATCGTGTTCTGCGGGGTCCATTTCATGGCCGAGACCGCCAAGATCCTCAGCCCGGACAAGACGGTGCTGATCCCGGACCAGCGCGCGGGCTGCTCGCTGGCCGACTCGATTACCGCCGAAGAGCTTGCGGCCTGGAAGTCCGACCATCCCGGTGCCGTCGTGGTGTCCTACGTCAACACGACCGCGGCCGTCAAGGCGCTGACGGACATCTGCTGTACGTCTGCGAACGCGGCCGACGTGGTCGCGTCGATACCCCAGGACCGCGAGGTGCTGTTCTGCCCGGATCAGTTCCTCGGTGCGCACGTCCGCCGGGTGACCGGCCGCGAGAACCTGCACGTCTGGGCCGGCGAATGTCACGTGCACGCCGGTATCAACGGTGACGAACTGGCCGACCAAGCCCGCTCGCATCCCGACGCCGAGCTGTACGTACACCCGGAATGCGGCTGCGCGACCTCCGCGCTGTACCTGGCGGGGGAGGGCGCGGTGCCCGCAGAGCGGGTCAAGATTCTGTCCACGGGCGGCATGTTGGAAGCCGCCCGGGCCACCCGCGCCCGACAGGTTCTGGTGGCCACCGAGGTCGGCATGTTGCACCAGTTACGCAGGGCCGCACCGGAAGTCGACTTCCGTGCGGTCAATGACCGGGCGTCTTGCAAGTACATGAAGATGATCACTCCGGCCGCGTTGCTGCGCTGCCTGACCGAAGGCGCCGACGAGGTGGACGTCGACCCCGAAATCGCTCAGCGCGCCCGGCGCAGCGTGCAGCGCATGATCGAAATCGGACAGCCCGGCGGCGGCGAATGAGTGCGTGGCAGGACCGCGCCGATGTGGTCGTCATCGGCACCGGTGTCGCGGGTCTGGCCGCCGCACTGGCGGCTCACCGGCGCGGTAGTCGGGTGGTGGTGCTCAGCAAGACGGCAGACACCGCAACGTTTTACGCCCAGGGCGGTATCGCGGTGGTGCTGCCGCGCACCGAGGATTCAATCGACGCCCATGTCGACGACACGTTGTCGGCGGGCGGCGGACTGTGCGACCGGGATGCGGTGCGCTCGATCGTCGCTGACGGCTATCGGGCCGTCACCGAACTGGTCTCCCACGGAGCGCACTTTGACGAAGCCGCCCCCGGTTGCTGGGACTTGACCCGCGAGGGCGGGCACTCGCGACGGCGGATTATCCATGCGGGGGGCGATGCCACCGGCGCGGAGGTGCAGCGCGCGCTCAACGCCGCCGCCGCAACTCTGGATGTTCGGCGCAATCATGTTGCGCGACAACTGCTCTACGATGCCGACGGCATCACCGGCGTGGATGTGCTCAACGACGACGGCATCGGTATCGTGCACGCGCCCGCCGTGATCCTCGCGACGGGCGGCCTTGGCCACCTGTACCGGGCCACCACCAATCCGGAGGGGTCGACGGGTGACGGGGTAGCACTGGCCTTGTGGGCGGGCGTGCCGGTGCGTGACATCGAGTTCATCCAGTTCCACCCCACGATGCTGTTCGACGGTCGAGTCGAGGGCCGCCGACCACTGATCACCGAGGCGCTGCGCGGGGAGGGCGCGAAACTGATTGATGCCCGCGGCGATTCGGTGACCGCCGGTGTGCATCCGATGGGCGATCTCGCTCCCCGTGACGTGGTCGCCGCCGCCATCGATGCCCGGTTGCGGCAGAGCGGCGACCGGTGTGTCTACCTTGACGCCCGGGCGCTTTCCGGGGTTTCGCGCAGATTCCCGACCGTAACCGCGGCGTGCCGTGCGGCAGGTATCGACCCGGCTCATGACCCGATTCCCGTGGTGCCGGGGGCGCACTACAGCTGCGGCGGTGTGCTCACCGACGTCTTTGGTCGCACCGAGCTCGCCGGACTGTTCGCGGCTGGCGAGGTGGCGCGAACCGGTATGCACGGCGCCAACCGGCTGGCTTCCAACAGCCTGCTCGAAGGCCTGGTGGTCGGCGGCCGCGCCGGTGCTGAGGCCGCTGCGCACGCTAGGGCCCGGGGACCGGTCTGTGCAGCGGCACCTCCGCAGGTGATGCGAACAGCTATGCAGCGCAAGGATCTTCAGCGAATCATGACGGCATACGCGTCGGTGGTCCGCGACGCCGAGCGACTGAACCGACTCAAGCAATTGCTGGACGCCGCGCCTGCGCGTGCAGCTTTCACCCGCGCCGATGCGGAGGACATCGCGCTGACGGTGACCTCCCATGCCGTCGCGGCGGCGGCGTTGGCCCGTGAGGAGACCCGCGGTTCCCACCACCGCACCGACTACCCCGGCACCGACCCCGCACAGGCACATAGCATTTCGGTGCGGCTGGCATCGGACGGCCGCATCGTTGGTGACGTGGTCGTCGGGGCCTGCAACTGATGCGGCTGAGCGAACACGAGGTCGCCGAGGCCCGTGCGGTGATTCGGCGCGCGCTCGACGAGGATCTGCGGTACGGACCCGACGTCACCACGCAGGCAACAGTGCCTGCAGAGGCAACCACCACCGCGTCGCTGGTGACCCGAGAGCCCGGCGTCATCGCGGGGTGCGATGTCGCGCTGCTGGTGCTCGACGAGGTGCTCGGCATGGGCGCCTACCGGATGCTCGACCGGGCGGCTGACGGGGACCGCGTCGGATCCGGCGGCGTCGTGCTGCGCATCGAGGCCGAGACCCGAGGTGTGTTGACGGCCGAACGGACGCTGCTGAACCTGCTGTGCCACCTGTCCGGGATCGCCACCGCGACCCGGCGGTGGGTGGACGCGGTAGCCGGCACCCGGGTGATCGTCCGCGACACCCGTAAGACGCTGCCCGGCCTGCGGGCGCTGCAGAAATACGCGGTGCGGGTCGGTGGCGGCCAGAATCACCGGATGGGGCTCGGCGACGCGGCGCTGATCAAAGACAACCACGTCGCCGCGGCCGGCTCGGTGGTCGCCGCACTGCGCGCGGTCAGCGCTGCAGCACCGGGGCTGCCATGTGAGGTCGAGGTCGACTCGCTTGAGCAGTTGGACGAGGTGCTGGCCGAGCAGGTCGAGCTGGTGCTCCTCGACAACTTCCGGGTGTGGCAGGCGCAGATGGCCGTGCAACGACGCGACGCCCGGGCGCCGGGGGTGAAGCTGGAGGCGTCCGGTGGCCTGTCGCTCGACAATGCCCACGCGTACGCGGCGACGGGAGTCGACTACCTCGCGGTCGGCGCGCTCACCCATTCGGTGCGGGTGCTCGACATCGGATTGGATCTCTGAACGGGCAAAACCCGACTCCGCGCCGACGTAGGCTTTTGACGTGCGCTTGTCGTGGCCGCTGATCGGCCGCACGGAGGAAATGCGAACTATCGAGGCCGCCCTGTTGGCTTCGGATTCCTCTGGGATCGTTGTTCGCGGGCCGGTGGGTGTCGGGAAAAGCCGGATCGCCCGTGAGGCATTGTCGGGTGCTGAATCGCAGGGATGCGAAGGACGGTTGGTGGTCGGCACATCCTCGGCGCGCACAATTCCGCTCGGCGCTTTTACCGCGTGGGCGCCGTCGGGTGTCACGGATCCCGTTCAGTTGCTGCGGGGGGTGATCGAGTCGCTGACTGCCGCCCCCTCGGGCACCACGGTGGTGCTCGGCGTCGATGATGTGCATCTGCTCGATGATTTGTCGATATTCGTTGTGCATCAGATCGTGCAGCGCGGCGCGGCGAAAGTGATGCTGACCGTTCTCGACGGCGAACCCATTCCCGCCGCGGTGCAGGAGGTTTGGAAGCTTGGCCGGTTCGACCGGCTTGACCTGCAGCCACTGTCCTTCAACGAGACCTGCACGCTGCTCTCGGCGGCCTTAGACGGGTCGGTAGATCCGGTTGCTGCTCAACGTCTTTGGGTGTTGACGCGCGGGAATGTTCTATACCTGCGCAATATCGTCGAGCAGGAGGTCGTCGACAGCCGGCTCGTGCAACAGCACGGGTACTGGCGGTGGATCGGTGATCCCGTGATGCCGCCCGGCCTGGTCGAGCTGATCGAGTCCCGCATCGGGACCCTACCCACGCCGGTGAGCGATGTGGTCGACGCGCTGGCTGTCGGGGAGCCGATCGAACTGGCGGCCCTGAGGCGGATCACCGATCCGGCCGCGGTTGAGGAGGCCGACACGCGCGGCCTCATCACTCTCGAACCCGGCGTCGGCGGTGTGGAGGTGCGGGTGGCCCATCCGCTCTACGGTGAAGTCCGCCGCAGACGAGCGCCACCCACCCGGCTACGACGATTGCGGGGACTGGTCGCCGCCGAACTTGCGGCATCCGATGACCGCGACGACATACAGGTCGTGGTGCGCCGCGCGGCAATGAGTCTCGACTCTGACCTCGCACCCGACGCCGACCTGCTTGTCAGGGCAGCGCACGGCGCCGTCTGGCTGGCCAATCTGGCGCTCGCCGATCGACTCGCGGAAGCCGCGATCCGCGCCGGAGCCGGACCGGAGCCGAGTTTTGTTCGTGCGCATGCGCTTTCGTGGCTCGGCCGCGGCGAGGCGGCAGACGCCGTGCTCGCCGAGATTCGCGCCAGCGAGTTATCCGACGGCGAGAGCGGCCGATTCGCGTTCCTGCGGGCCAGCAACATGCTGTGGGCGCTTGGTGACCCCGCGCGGGCGAAGGACGTCATCGACGAGGCAGCGCGCACCGCATCACCGGAGGCTCGTCGTTATTGCGACTCGTTTCTCACGGTGTACTGGTTTGCGATGGACCAGCCCGATGCGTCGATGGCAGCGTCGATAAACCTCGTATTGGATGACCTGCCCGCCGTCGTTGGCGCTGAGATAGCCTGGGTGCTCGCTGCCATAGCGGCGGACGCAGGGCGGACGGCTGAGGCCGTGGCCACCGCAGAAGCGGGATACGCCGCTGCGACTCGCTCTCTCGACGCTCCGCACATGAGGTTCAACATCGCCGACGCGCAGGTCGGCGCGCTGCTGCTGTCCGGCGGGGTTATGGACGCCGTTGACGTGGCCGAGCGGGTGCGGCAGCAGGCAGCCGATCTGCCGGGAGCGGCGCAATTGCTCGGTGCGGCGGTGGCGGGCCGGGCCGCGCTGGGGGCTGGCCGCCTCGATGCCGCATGTCTGCTGCTGGACCAGGCAGCAGAAGGCTTGTTCGCATTGGGTCACGCCATTGGCTGGGGGTACCGGTATCAGATCCCGCGCGCGACGGCGCTCGCCATCCGTGGTTCAACTGGGGAGGCAGCCGCCGCGCTCGCCGCGCTCGACAAGCGGCCACGATCTTTCCGCTCGCTGGACTATGAACGGAGCCTTGCCCGGGCGTGGCTGGCTGCGAACCAGGGCGCCGTCAGTGAGGCGGTCGCCATGTTGTTGTCCGCGGCCGAAAGGGCTGCAGCCAAAGGACAATTCGCGACGGAAGTGATGTGCCTGCAGATCGCCGCGCAGTTCGGTGACAGCTCCGGCGCGGAAAGGTTGGGCGAGCTCCAATCGATCGTCGAAGGCCCACGTATCGGCCTGGCCGCGCGGTTCGCTGCCGGCCTGCGCGACGGCGATGCCGCTGAATTGGCCCGGCTGTCAGAGGAATTCGAGCGCATGGGCGACCTCGTTGCCGCCGTCGATGCGGCCGCCCAAGCTGCGCTCGCATACCGCAGTCGTGGCCTACGCGGATCGGCGCTCGGATGTTCTGCCCGGGCGAACGCCCTGGCCGAACAATGGGGCGCCAGCACCCCGGCGCTTCGTCAAGCCGTCGAGCCGTTGCCGTTGTCCGACCGCGAAGCGGAGATCGTAATGCTGATCGGTGAGGGACTGTCCAACCGCGCAGTTGCCGAGCGACTGAGTCTTTCGGTACGAACCGTCGAAAGCCACATCTACCGGGCCATGTTGAAGACCGGAACCACCCGCCGCGACGAACTCGGCGCCCTGATACCGCGCCGCGGGGCGGGAAAAGAGCGCTGATTGCAGTACTGCCCTACTGACTCGGCACAGCGACCACGGATACACACTGGCCAAATGTCAGACGAACCCAGCGAACGCGAGCAGGCGCTACGAAGGCTGCCGTTACCGTATTCGCTTGCATTGAGACTGCGCGACGCCGGAGTCGCCGCCGACGTGATATGCCAGTACATCAACGTCGAGCACGTCGCCCTGGAGGGTTTCTACCGCATCGCTGAGGCCAAACTCGATGCGGCGCTGAAGGTAACAGACGGCCGGTCTCACAACTGCCGCTGACGCACGTTGGCCGCGTCGTTTCAACCGCGCACGACGCGCGATCGTTGCCGTCTGCGCAGGGGATGAGCGGCAACTAAAGATCGCGGCTGACGACTAAGTAGTGCCGGCCGAACCACGGCCAGATTGCAGTAGCGCACTACTGAGCGCGTACTACTTCGATTCGAGCGACGATTCCGATCACGGAACTGGGCCCCGTAGCCATCCTTCCGCCATCACAGAGATGGAGAACGACGATGAGTACCGCAAAATTCGCTGGTCGTCGCCGCGTAATGACGATCATCCCTCCACACGCGACCGGCCACGGATGGGCTAGGGACGGCACCCTGCTGCGCGTCGACTGCGACCGCGGCATCGGCTGGGTTGCCACACACTACGACCTGAACCTACGCGTCATTGCGCAGATCAGGGGTTCGGATGACGAAGCGCACCGCGTAGTGGCCTGCTGGGCACGGGCCTAGGGGGAGCCATGAGCTTTCGCGTTGCTGATGTGCATCGGGACATTCCACTAAATGAACGCCCCGTAGGACGACGCGCGAGGCTTCTGGAACTGCCTGGATCGAAAATCGAAAAGAGCGGTAATCGCGCACCTTGTAGGCGATATCGGCACTTGGAGAACGCCATGCCTATCGCCGGAGATGCGACGGTAGCGGCTCGCATCGACCAGACACGACCGTGCATGATGGACGAAAGCCTGATGAGAAATGGCCACTGAAGATCTGCAGCGCCCTACAAACGGGCATAAGCCGAACGAGCCGATCGCCATTCTCGGGATGGGCTGCCGCTTCGCTGGGGGTGTTAACTCGCCGGATGACCTGTGGCGGCTGCTATCTGAGGAACGCGACGCGGTTTCGGAGTTTCCTACCGACCGGGGCTGGAACCTTGATGCGCTGTTCGGTCCCGACCCGGATGCGCCAGGCGCCACATACGTTCGCGCCGGGGGGTTCATAGACCACGTCGGTGATTTCGACGCGGCGTTCTTCGGGATCAGTCCACGAGAAGCTCAAGCGATGGACCCGCAGCAGCGACTGCTGCTCGAGACGACCTGGGAGGCCCTGGAGCGGGCAACGATCGACCCGAGTTCACTGCACGGCAGTGATACCGGCGTGTTCATCGGCGCGGCCGCTCAGGAGTATGGCCCGCGCGGCTATGAGGAGAAGGAGGGATTTGCGGGCTATCTGGCTACCGGTATCCCTACGTGCATCGCGTCGGGACGACTGGCGTACACACTCGGGCTGCAGGGCCCGGCGGTGACGGTCGACACGGGTTGCTCATCAGCTCTGGTTTCGGTGCATCTTGCCATGGGCTCGTTGCGGTCGGGCGAATGTGAGCTGGCGGTGGTGGGCGGTGTATCCGTGATGTGTTCACCCAGTGGCTACATCGGCCTCGGCCGGCTGGGCGCGCTGTCCGTAGACGGCCGATCCAGGCCGTTCGCCGCGGCGGCGGACGGGTTTGGTGCCTCCGAGGGCGCCGGTGTGCTGGTGCTGGCCAGACTGTCGCATGCGCGCAGCCTGGGTTGCCCAGTGCTTGCACTCATCCGAGGCACCGCCCTCGGACAGGACGGAGCTTCCAATGTGCTGTCCGCCCCGAGCGGTCCAGCACAGCAGCGGGTGATTCGGCAGGCTCTGTTGGATGCGGGCCTGAGCGCGGGCGACATCGACGTGGTCGAGGCGCATGGCACTGGCACGAGGATCGGTGATCCGATCGAAGCGGAAGCGTTGCAGGCGACGTACGGCAAAGCCCACTCGGCGGCGCACCCACTACTGGTCGGCTCGGTCAAGTCGAACATCGGCCACACCCAGTATGCCGCCGGCGTCGCCGGAGTGATCAAGATCGTACAGTCGATTCGGAACGGAGTTGTGCCCGCGACGTTGCACCTCGATGCGCCCACGCCCCAGGTGGATTGGTCGTCCGGAACGATCGAGGTGGTCGGTAGCGCGCATCCGTGGCCTGATCAGACCGACCGGCCGCGGCGTGCGGGGGTGTCGTCGTTCGGCATCAGCGGAACCAACGCCCACGTGATACTCGAACAGGCGCCAACACAGTCTGCGGCCGTGATGTCGACTCGAAAGCGTCCGGCGGTGACGCCATGGGTGTTGTCCGCGAAGTCGGCGCCGGCACTGGCTGAGCAAGCTGCTTCGTTGCAGCGGTTCGTCGAGCAGCGCACCGATGCGGAGCCGAACGATGTCGCCTACTCATTGGTCGCGACGCGGGCATCGTTCGACCACCGCGCCGTGGTGATCGCAGCCGGACGTGACGAGTTGTTGAGTGGGTTGGGGGCGATTGCCTCCGGCACGCCTGCACCGAATGTGGTAACTGGAAAGGCTGCTGCCGCAGGGGGAACGGTCTTCATCTTCCCCGGCCAGGGATCGCAGTGGACGGGCATGGCGGTCGAGCTTCTGGACACCGCACCGGCGTTCGCTGACCAGATGCGGCGCTGCGATGCCGCTTTCACCGAGTTTGTCGACTGGTCGTTGCTCGAAGCCGTGCGTGGCGGTGACGGCTCTGAGAGTCTCGACCAGGTCGATGTGGTGCAGCCCGTCCTGTTTGCGGTGATGGTGTCGCTGGCCGCGCAGTGGCGAGCGCTGGGTGTCCATCCCGACGCCGTCCTTGGCCATTCGCAAGGCGAGATCGCGGCCGCCTACATCGCTGGTGCGCTGTCGTTGCGAGATGCGGCCAAGGTAGTCACGTTGCGTAGCAAGGCGATCAGCGCGATCGCGGGAACCGGTGGCATGGTTTCGATCCCGCTGCCGGTCGAACGGGTTCAGGCGCTCATCGAACCGTGGACCCAATCGATTTCCGTCGCCGCGCACAACGGTCCGACTTCGACCGTCGTGACCGGGAACGCAGCGGCGTTGGACGAGTTGATAGCCGTGTGCGAGCGAACCGAGGTGCCAACCAACCGGATTCCTGTCGACTACGCCTCACATTCGGCGCATGTGGAGGCGTTGCGGGAGACATTGCGCGAGTCACTTTCCGGGCTGCAGCCACGGACCGGCGAGATCGCATTCATCTCGGCGGTCACCGGCGCCGGGGTCGACACGAATACCCTTGACGGCGACTACTGGTTCAACAATCTGCGGCAACCGGTGTTGTTCGAACAGGCTGTCCGATGGTCGTACGAACACGGTTATCGCACGTTCGTTGAATCCAGTCCGCATCCCCTGCTAATTGCCGGCATCCAGGAATCACTGGAGGACTGCGGCGAGGACCACAGAGTGGTCGGGACGCTTCGACGGAACGAAGGTGGCATGCGACGGTTCTTGCTGTCCGCTGCCGAGGCGCACGTGCACGGGAAATCGCCCAGCTGGGGGAGCATGTTCGACGACTTGGGCACGCGCCGAATTGAATTGCCCACCTACGCCTTCCAACGCAAGCGCTACTGGATGGGTCTCGGGTCCGGTTTCGTGGATGCGGGCAGTCTCGGCGTCAGCGATGCGGAGCATCCTCTTCTCGGTGCGGTTGTGGCCCAGGCAGATTCAGATCAGATCATCTTCACTGGACGATTGTCGCTCAGGTCGCATCCGTGGCTGGCCGACCACAAAGTGCACGGGGTAGTGCTCGTGCCTGGCGCTGCGATGGTGGAGCTGGCGCTGTACGCGGGTGACTATGCGGGATGCCCGCGAGTCGACCAACTCGTATTACAGACCCCCCTGATCGTCGGCGAACACGGTGGTGTCGCAGTGCAAGTTGTCGTCGATGCGTGGCGCGAGTCCGGCGAACGCCCGGTCCGGATCTACTCGCGAATCGACGATGGCGCGGACCGGGCGTGGACACGCCACGCCGAGGGCGTACTCGCCCCGACTCTGGAGGCCACCCCAAAAGAGGAGTTGAACCAATGGCCGCCGGAGGGCGCGGAACCGATCGACGTTTCCGAGGCGTATCCGCAGTTGGCCTCGTGCGGATACGAATACGGTCCGGCGTTCCGCGGCCTGCGCGCGGTGTGGCGTCGTGGCACCGAGGTGTTCGTGGAAGCGGCGTTGCCGGAGCAGATGAAGGCCGACGCGGGCCGGTTCGGCCTGCATCCGGTGCTGCTTGACGCGATCCTGCACGGAGTCGGTGCCGTTGGCATCCTCACGGAATCAGAGGTAACCAGGCTGCCGTTCGAATGGGAAGGCGTATCCCTAAATGCTGTCGGCGCGAGTCGGCTTCGCGCCCGTATCACGCTCATCGGCGATGAGACGGTCACTATCCGTCTGACAGACAGCTCCGGGACTTCGGTTGGCTGTATCGATTCGCTTACTCTTCTTGGTGTTTCGCCTGACCGGTTGAGGATGAGTACGGTTGACGACGCTCTGTACGGACTGGACTGGGTCGCTCTCCCGCCGTCTGATCGTTGCGCGGACGACATCACCCCGGACAGCGTGGCCGTATTCCGCTGCCCGACAACAACGGCAGAGGGCGTAACGGTACCAGAAGGCACACGCAGAACGCTGGCGCATGTGCTCGACCGGGTACAGAACTGGCTGTCGAGCGATAATCACGACGACGACGCCCGGGTGCTAGTGCTCACGCGCGGGGCGGTCGCGGTCGACTCATCCGAAGACGTCACCGATCTCGCCCAGGCGGCGGTGTGGGGATTGTTGCGGAGTGCACAGCCCGAGAATCCGGGGCGCATCGTGTTGGCCGATGTCGATGACTGGGCCGGCGCCGATGTTGTGGTCGCCGAGATGGCCGGCCGTGACGAATCCCAACTCGCATTCCGTAATGGCGTATGCCTTGCCCCTCGACTCGTGCGCACTGAGCGAATCGACGGCGCTGAACTTGTCGAGACTGATACCTGGCGGCTTGCCACCCTTGGCAACGGTACGTTGGACTCACGGAACTTTGCGCTGCGCCCGTGGCCCGATTCCACGCGGCCCCTTGGGTCCGGCGAGGTGCGGCTGGGTCAGCGCTGCAGTGGCGTGAATTTTCATGATGTCCTGACCGCACTGGGTCACCCGTCGGAATACGACGTCGGTGTCGAAGGTTCCGGCGTCGTTCTCGAGGTCGCCGACGATGTGGTCGAGTTCGCGCCAGGCGACCGTGTGATGGGTCAGTTCTTCGGCGTCGCACCTGTTGTCGTGGTGGATCAACGGAGAATCGCATGCATCCCCTCGGGGTGGTCCTACGGGCAAGCAGCTACGGTGCCCGCAGTCTTCCTCACCGCCTACTACGTGTTGGCGGACGCTGCGCGTGTCAGCGCAGACGAGCGGTTGCTGGTGCACGCCGCCACAGGAGGTCTTGGCATGGCTGTGGTGCAGTTGGCCAGGCATTGGGGCCTCGATGTGTATGCCACTGCCAGCCCGGGCAAATGGGAAGTTTTGCGCAGCATGGGATTCGATGACGACCATATCGCGAACTCACGCACGCTCGAATTCGAGCAGAAGTTTTCCGCCGCAACCGACGGGGCGGGGATGGACATCGTAGTCGATTGCCTGAAAGGCGAATTCGTCGATGCGTCGCTACGGCTCTTACCGCGTGGCGGGCGATTCCTCGAATTGGGAAAGGCAGACATTCGAGACCCGCGCGAAGTGGCGATGCGGCATCCGGGTGTTCAGTATCGAGCGTTCGATCTCCTCGCGGATGTCGCTCTGGATCCCTTGGGCGAGGTGCTCCGCAAGCTTGTGAAACTATTCGAGTCTGGCGAACTGCATCCGCTTCCGCGGCGTTCGTGGGACATCCGACAGGCATCGGATGCCTACCGATTCCTGAGCCGCGCCCGCCACACGGGCAAGTTGGTGCTCACCGTTCCCACACCCTTCGATCCCGCGGGCACGGTGCTGATCACGGGTGGGACGGGCGTGCTCGGCGCGCTGCTCGCCCGGCACCTGGTGACTCGTCATGGTGCGCGCAACCTACTGCTCATCAGCCGAAAGGGCCACGCCGCCGAAAATGCCGCCGCGATCGAATCGGAGCTCACCGGTCTCGGTGCTTCCGTACGGATCGAATCCTGCGACGCTGCGGACCGGGAGTCGTTGCGGGAACTGCTGGCTCAGATCCCGGTCGAGCATCCATTGACCGCCGTCATCCACGCCGCTGGAGTGCTCGATGACGCTCTGTTTGCGGCACAGACGGCACATCACCTGAACGCGGTGCTGCGTCCGAAGATGGATGCGGCGTGGAATCTGCACGAACTGACCGAGGGTGCGGACCTCTCGGCGTTCGTCCTGTTTTCGTCGGCAGTAGGTGTTCTCGGCTCCCCGGGCCAGGCTAACTATGCGGCTGCCAATGCATTCCTCGACGGGCTCGCGCAGCATCGTCGGCAGCAAGGCCTGCCGGGTGTCTCCGTGGCGTGGGGATGGTGGTCGCAAGCGACCGGGATGACAAGCCATCTCGGCGAGGCCGATCGGGCGCGCATCAGCCGGAGCGGCTATCTCCCGATGGCGTCGGCGGACGGTCTTGCGCTTTTCGATGCTGCGCTCCGCCAGGCGCGCTCGTTCGTCATGCCGGTACAGTTGGACCTCGCCACCATCCGGTCCCATTCGGCGGTCGGGGGCCTGCCGCCGATGTTCCGCGGTCTGATCCGTGCGGCACGGCGCACAGCCGAGTCCGCTGCGGCAGCCGAGTCCTTTTCCGATCTTCGACAGCGGCTCGCGACGATGAGCACGTCCGAACGGGAACACGAACTGCTCGACATCGTCCGCTCGAACGCGGCCGCGGTGCTCGGGCACGACTCCGGCGACGTCGTGGGTGCGGACCAGGAGTTCAAGGAGCTGGGCTTCGATTCGCTGGGTGCGGTCGAGTTTCGGAATCGGCTCAAATCGGCGACCGGCTTGAAGTTGTCCGCCACCGCAGTCTTCGATCATCCGACATCGACAGCGCTGGCCGGGTATCTGACGAGTGCACTCGACACCGACGGAGTGTTGACCCGTGGAGAAGAAGGCAAGTCGGTCGACCAGGATTACTGGCCGTTGACGGCCTATCAACGCGACATCGTCGCGGTCGGCGCACGATATCCGGATCTCCCGATCGCACAGATAGTCGCCCACGCTCGCCTGGATGGCACTGTGAATCTGGAGCGGATGCGCGAGTGTGTGCGACGAGCATGTCTGCGGAACGACGCGCTGCGATTGCGTATTGAGTTTCGCGACGGCGAGTTCGTCCAGCACGTCGGGACCGAGCTGCCTGAACTCGAATTCGTCGATTTCACCGACGACGCGAATCCGGCGGCATCATGCATGCGCTGGATCGACGACGCAAGTGAGCACGTGCTTGCGCCCGAGGGCCCACTGACACGTGCCGCCGTGCTGGTTGACCGGGCTGATTCGTTCGTGATGTACGTGTGTTTCCACCACGCCGTGGGCGACGCGTGGGGCGTCAATGTGGCGCTGAGCCAGATGATGAAAGAGTACGTGGGAGCGGCCGACACCGACGGTGACGACGACGTCGAGATGCCGAGGTACGTGGACTTCGTACGCGCAGAGCGCGAGTACCGCGCCTCGCCCGAGTGGGCGACCGATCGGGAGTACTTCATCGAGAAGTACCGCGACGTTGAGCCGGCGTTGTTCGCCCGCAGCGGATCGGTGCGTAGTCGCCGTCGGCGGCATCGCACTTTACGGGTGAATGCGAAAGCAGCCCAACAGATTCGAGACACAGGTCGCTCAATATTCGCATTCACCGCGGCTGCCATTGGCGAGTACTTGGATCGCGTACATCGCGGTAAGGAGATCATCATCGGGGTCCCGTTCCTGAACCGCCTATCGAATACCGAACTACGCATGGTCGGCTGTATGACGAACATGCTGCCGCTCCGAATTCCGGCTGACGGCGAGTTGTCGATGGCCCAAGTTGCCGCTCGAATCGGGGCGGACGTATGGGAACTGCAGGCAAGACAGCGGTTTGCGTATGGCGACATCGTTGCGGCGTTGCAGATTGGCTCCGAGACGCCGTTGTTCGACGTCACCTACTCGTATCTCCAGATCCCTGACACCGAACAGGCAGAGTGGGTCTGGAAGGACGTCAGCGTGCTCGCGTCAGGGTATTCACTCGATGCGGTCAACATCGTCGTTCGTGACCACGAGCGGGACGGGTCGCTCGAGGTGGACCTCTTCTACGCGGACGATGTCTTCGACGCCAACTATCGATTCTCGGACGCTTTGCGCCACGTATTGACATTGATCAATCGAGCACTGGACGCACCGGATATGCCACTGCGCGAAATCGACATGCTGTCCGACGCGGATCACAGCCACCTGGAAGCGCTCGCATGCGGAGGCCGGATCGATGCTTGATATCGATATTCCACAGAACGTGAGGATTGACCGGGTGGCTGCTGGTACACCCGGTGAGCGGCCTGCGGTGGTGTCGGCCAACAGGGCGCTCTGCTATGCGGAGTTTGACGCCGGGGTGAATCACATCGCGGAAGTGTTGCGCGTCAGGGGAGTCGAGCGCGACGAGTGCGTCGGGGTGATCGTGCCGCGATCGCCCGAGCTGATCGTCGCGATCCATGGAATCCTGCGCGCGGGCGCCGCATACGTGCCGATCGACCCGGCGTATCCGGCGATACGCATTCGTACGATCCTCGAAGACAGCGGTGCCCGTTTCATCGTCGCTGGAGCCGAATTCGCTGAAATGGCCGACGAACTCGGTGTTGATCGCGTCGAGCCGAGCATAGCCGGGGCGGATCCGGTCGAACCGGTCGCGTCGCCGGAGGATCTGGCTTACGTCATCTACACCTCCGGGTCGACAGGCCGGCCAAAGGGCGTGATGATCGAGCACCGGTCGGTGGTCAACCGGCTGCACTGGATGCAGCGGCGGTATCCACTTGGCGCTGACGACGTCATTCTGCAGAAGACACCGGTGACGTTCGACGTCTCGGTGTGGGAGTTGATGTGGTGGGCGATGGCGGGTGCGAGCGTCGCGTTGCTCGAGCCCGGTGGCGAGCGTGATCCACGAAAGATCATCGCGGCGGTCGAGCGGCATCGCGTGACGGTCATGCATTTCGTGCCGTCGATGCTTGGCCCATTCTTGGATGAACTGGAGGACCAACTTGATTCGATGCACCGGCTCACGTCATTGCACACGGTGTTTTGCAGTGGGGAAACGCTTACGCCGGTGCTGGTCAAGCGGTTCAACCGGGTATTCGGCGCGATCGGGGTGCCGCGGCTGGTGAATCTCTACGGGCCGACCGAGGCGACGGTGGATGTGAGTTACTTCGACTGCCCCTCAGCCGGTCCGGTGGATGCGGTCCCGATCGGAAGGCCGATCGACTATACAACTTTGCTGGTTCTCGACGCGCGCGGAAACCGCTGTCCTGTAGGCGTACCCGGTGAACTGAACATCGGCGGGGTGGGGCTGGCCCGTGGCTACCGCGGTCGTGATGATTTGACCGCGGCTGCCTTCGTCGCCGACGAGCGCGTGCCGGGTGGTCGGCGTTACCGGACGGGCGACCTCGCCCGTTGGCGAGCGGACGGCAACCTGGAGTTTCTGGGGCGCCTCGACGATGAAGTCAAGGTCCGGGGCAATCTGGTGAGCCTGGGTGAGGTCCAAGTCGTGATGGAGTCGTGCTCCGGTGTGCGATCGGCGGTGGTCATAGCTGAGCCATCGGACACGCACGGCGCCCACCTGATCGGTTATTTCGTCGGGGAGTTCCTCTCCGTGGATCAGCTCAGAGAGCACCTGGCACAGCGGCTGCCTGCTTATATGGTTCCCACCAGCTTCGTCGAAATGAACGCCTTCCCGCTCACCGCGAGCGGCAAGGTGGATCGTCGGGCTCTGCCCCGGCCCGGTGCGCCGGATCGATCGGCCGCCCCGCGTAGCCCGGCCGAGGCGGCGCTGGTCGACGTGTTCGCCTCGGTGCTCGGCGTGGAGTCGGTTGGTATACATGACAATTTCTTCACCATCGGCGGAGACTCGATGCTTGCCCTCGTGGTTCGTAGCGAAGCGGAGAAGCGTGGCATCGCTTGCGATATCGATGAACTGTTCGCCCACCCCACGATCGCCGAACTGGCCGCGTCGAGTTCACGGCCAGCCTCGGGGCCAGAAGGCGTCGTGGACGCGTTCGCATTGCTTCCGCTGATCGACCGAGCGTCGCTGCACGACGCCGAGGACGCATTCCCCGCGACTGCGTTGCAACTCGGAATGCTGTTCCACAGCACCGAGCGTGTCGAATCGACGATGTACAAGGATGTCTTCCGTTACCGCGTGTCGATGCCATGGCGCGAAGAGGAGTTCGCCGCCGCGTTCGATCGGTTGGTCGCGCGGCATCCCGCGCTGCGGTCGTCGTTTGAACTGAGCCGACTTTCGGTACCGGTGCAAGTGGTCGGGTCGCGGGTGCCACGAGGGTTTGACGTCGTGACCGGAGCCGACGACGTACTTGTCTGGGATTACATGGCTGCCCGACACGCGCACCGCTACGACTTGGACTGCGCTCCACTCTACAGCCTGCGCGCGTTCGTCCGCGTTGAAGGTGTGGATCTGGTCTTTGCATTCCATCATGCGATTCTGGACGGCTGGAGTGTTGCCAATCTCATGCGTGAGTTGGTGCAGGACTACCTGTTCCGCCTCGGTCTCGATGTGCCTGCGATTGACCCCGAGGTCCACTCGTCCACCATGCTCGCCGAGCATGTCCGTCTGGAGAGGGAGGCGCTCGAGAACCCTGCTGCGCAGGAGTTCTGGCGTGGCACCCTGGCCGGATCGCGCGCGACGTCGCTGCAATCCCTCGTCGCCCATGACGCACCGGCGATCGCCGATCCGAACGTGACGGTATTGATCCCGCAGTGGTTACAGGATGCAGCCGGGCAACTCGTAAAGTCGCGTATAGTGCCGATGAAGTCGCTCTTGCTGGCTGCGCATTGCGTGACCCTTCAAAGACTCTCGGGTGAAATGGACGTCACGACTGGGCTGGTCACCCACGGCCGCCCCGGTCGTGTCGGCGCCGAAGTAGCCGCCGGACTGTTTCTCAACACGATCCCGATTCGGCTCGACGACAAACCGGCGACCTGGCTCGACGCTGTCGAACATGTGGCCCGATCTGAGCGCGTGAGTCATCGCTACCGGCGTTACCCGTTGCGAGCCATGCAATCCGATGCGGGCCGACCACTGTTCAACACAGCGTTCAATTACGTCAATTACCAACCGTTTTCCGAGTTGGCCGAAATAACCAGCATCGAACTCCTCGACTTCGAAGTACGCGAGCAAACAAACTTCGCACTACTCGCGACCGTCGGCATCGACCCACGCACCCATCGGTTGTTCCTGAGCGTAACCGGTGATGCGCAAGGCGTCACCGCCACGCAAGCACACGAATACGCCGACATATTCATGCGTGCGCTTGTGGCAATCGTCCGCTCACCCGATCAGGCGATCGATCTCGGCAGCAGCGAGTCGACCGCCCGTGATGTCACACAACGCAAATCCGAACAGGCCGCGATCAAACCCGACAAGGTTGCGGTGATCACCGCCCCGCGTACGCCGGCTGAGGCGGCGCTAGTCGACGTGTTCGCCTCGGTGCTCGGCGTGGAATCCGTTGGCGTACATGACAATTTCTTCACCATCGGCGGAGACTCGATCCTTGCCCTCGTTGTCCGCAGCAAGGCTGAGAAGCGTGGCATCGCTTTCGATATCGAGGATCTGTACGCCCGGCCCACCGTCGCCGAACTAGCCGAGTCGAGTACATGCCCGGCCCCGGAGCCAGAAGGCGTCACGGACGCTTTCGCATTAGTTCCGCTGATCGACCGCGCGGCGCTGAACGACGCCGAGGATGCGTTCCCCGTGAATGCATTGCAACTCGGGATGCTGTTCCACAGCATCGAGCGTGTCGATTCGAAGTTGTACAAGGATGTCTTCCGCTATCGCGTGGCGATGCCGTGGCGCGAAAGGGAGTTCAGCGATGCGTTCGATTGGTTGGTGGCTCGGCATCCCGCGCTACGGTCGTCGTTTGAACTCAACCAGCATTCCGCGCCAGTGCAGGTTGTCAGGTCGCGGGTGCCACGATCGTTCGACGTTGTGACCGGAGCCTGCGATGCGGATGTCGAGGACTACATGGCCGCCCGACTTGCACAGCAGTACGACTTCACTTCCGCGGCGCTGTACAGCCTGTGCGTGTTCTTACGCGACGAGGATCTGGATCTGATTTTCGCCTTCCATCACGCACTCCTGGACGGCTGGAGTGCTGCCAACCTATTGCGTGAGTTGGTGCAGGACTACCTGTTCCGCCTCGGTCTCGATGTGCCTGCGATTGACCCCGAGGTCCATTCGTCCACCATGCTCGCCGAGCATGTCCGTCTGGAGAGGCAGACGCTTGAAGACCCTGCTGCACAGGAGTTCTGGCGTCGATCGGTGGACGGATCGCACGCGACGACGCTGGATTCCTACGTCGCCCACGAAGCGCCGGGGATCGCCGATCCGAACGTGACGGTCTTGATCTCGCAGTGGTTAGAGGATGCAGCCGGGCAACTCGCAAAGTCTCGTGGGGTGCCGATGAAGTCGTTGCTGCTGGCCACCCATTGTGTGACTCTGCAAATAGTCTCGGGTGAGGTGGACGTCACGACTGGGCTGGTCACCCACGGCCGCCCAGGTCGTGTCGGTGCCGAAGTGGCCGCCGGGCTGTTTCTCAACACGATCCCGATTCGGCTCGACGACAAACCAGTGACCTGGCTCGACGCTGTCGAACATGTGGCCCGCTTCGAGCGCTCGAGCCATCGCTATCGCCGTTACCCGTTACAGGCCATGCAGTCCGATGCAGGCCGCCCACTGTTTACGACGGCGTTCAATCACGTTAACTACCATCTATTTTCCGAGTTGGCCGGAACTGCCGGGGTCAAGCTCCTCGGGTTCGAGGCAAAGGAGCAGACGAATTTCGCGCTCTTGGTGACCGCCGGGAACGATGCGCGGACCGGCCGGCTTTCACTTCGGGTGAGCGCCGATCCGTCAGCGCTATCAGCTTGGCAGGTAAGCGAATACGCGAACTCGTTCGTTCGGGTGCTGGCGGCAATCGTACGATCTCCCGATCGCGCCATCGATCTCGCCGCCGATGAGCTGGCAGCTTCCAACGTCACGCAACTCGTCTCAGAGCGCGCGGCGGCGACTCCGTATGCATCTGCGCTGGTGACTGACACGACCAGCTGGACGTACGCCGAATTGGACTGCGGGGCGGAAAGAATCGCGGCGGGATTGTTGGCCAGTGGCATGCCGTCGGGAGCGCGTATAGGTGTGATGCTCGATCGGTCCCCCGAGCTGATCGTCACTGTGCTCGGAGTTTTGAGGGCCGGCGCGGCAGTTGTGCCGTTGGACGTGAGCTATCCGCGCGCGCGGATCGACGCGATGATTGATTGCGCCAAGCCGTTCCGCGTCATTTCCGACGTCGCCGAAGTTCGTGCACTGCTGGAAGCTCCTGCAACACAAAGGCTGCCGGCAACCGACCCCAACGACGCGGCGTACGTGTTGTTCACGTCCGGTTCGACGGGCGAACCCATGGGTGTCACGATGCCGCACCGGGTTCTCACCAATTTGATCGCCTGGCAAAATCGGCGGGCGTCTGGCGCGGTCGGCGGTTCGACGCTGCAGTTCGCTCCGCTGTCCTTCGACGTGTCGTTTCAAGAGATCTTTTCGACGCTCTGTGGTGGCGGCATGTTGCGGTTGGTGTCCGAGGTGCAGCGCAAGGATCTGCCGGCACTGGTGCGCCTCGTCGCGGACGAGAGGATTGAGCGGATCTTCCTGCCGTTTGTCGCTTTGCAGGCATTCGCCGAGGCGGCATGCGTCAGCCAAACGCGGCTGGAGTCACTGCGTGTGGTCATCTCCTCGGGCGAGCAGCTGAGGGTAACTCCGGAAATCCGTCGGCTGTGCTCGGCGAATCCCGGTCTCGTTCTGGAGAACCAGTACGGCCCCACCGAGACGCACGTCGCAGCCAGCTACACTATGAGTGGTTCTCCTGAGGACTTTCCCGCGCTGCCACCGATCGGCACTGCTATCGACGGCACGACGATCAGCGTGCTCGGCGCCGACCTGCGTCCGGTTCCGACCGGAATCAAGGGTGAGATTTACCTCGGGGGCCGTTGCCTCGCACTCGGTTACGAGGCGCGGCCCGACCTCACCGCCGAGCGATTCGTCACGATCAGCGAGCACGGCGAGAGGATGTACCGCACCGGCGATCTAGGGGTCGAGGTACCCAGCGGGGACTTGCTCTATCTCGGGCGGGCCGACACCCAGGTGAAGGTGCGCGGTTTCCGCATCGAGTGCGCGGAGGTCGAACTCGCCTTGATGAGGCTCAACCCCGAGGCGATCCAGGCGGTCGCGGTCGTAGCTCGAAATCTGGACTCGTTGGACTCCATGCTGGTGGCCTACCTCGTCGGGGATCGGGAAGCGGCCGATCTCGCCGCGATCCGAGCGCGCTTGCATGCGGTGCTACCGGAATACATGATCCCGACGCACTTCCAATGGCTCGACGAACTCCCGCTCACGCCGAGCGGGAAGCGGGACGACAAGGCGCTGCGTGAGTTGCCATTGGTTACTGCCGTTGCGCCCTCAGCCGACGCCACGCCGTTCAACACATACGAGCGAGCGGTCGCTGACATCATGGCGGAGTTCGCGGGTAACGCTGGATTTTCAGCCGCTACCAACTTCTTCGATGCTGGCGGTACATCGATCGGCGCGATGCGTGTGGTGCTGGCAATCGCGCGAACATGGGACATCGAGATTCCGTTGGATGCGTTCGTCGCCGGGCCCACTCCGGCTCACCTCGCCAGCCTGATCGCGGCGGGCGGTCCGGTACGGACGTTCGATCCCGTTGTTGCGCTGCGCACGTCGGGTGATCGTCCGCCACTATTCCTGGTCCACCCGATGGGCGGGAATGTCTTGTGCTATCTCGACCTCGTCAAGCACCTTCCCTTCGATCAGCCGGTGTACGCGTTGCAGGCGGCGGGTGCCGAGCCCGGCGCGACACCACTCCGCACGATGGGCGACCTGGCAGCGTCCTACATCGCGGCGATTCGCAGAGTGCGCCCGGACGGGCCGTACATCGTCGGTGGATGGTCCTTCGGCGGCTACGTCGCTGTCGAAATGGCGCGGCAACTGGGTGACGAGGAACTGGGGCGCCTGATCCTGCTCGATACGACCGCGCTCGGCGACGGACCGCATCCAATAGTTCCTGAAAGGGACTTGATCACATGGTTTTTCGGCGAACTGCTGTTGGAGGCGCACGGCATAAACGCCACACAGCTGACGTTTGAGTTCAACGCGACGGATCGCGACACGTTGTTCGATTTGACCCTCCGCTACGCGATCGAGGCGGGAGTCGTTCCTGCTGAGAGCTCGCCGCAGTTGATCCGACGGCTCTACGAGATATTCCGCGCCAACTACGAGGCAACGCTGAACTATCGCCACCAACCGTTGGATCGTGACATCACACTGCTGAGGTCGATCGGAGAACTCCCGGCGGAGTTGGCGGACCCCCACAGCCTCGTAGGCACCATGTTCGCTAGTCCCACAAACGGTTGGGAAATACTGACGCCGCGCAGCCTGAGGGTGGTCGAGGTTGCGGGTGACCACTTGTCGATGATGTCCGAACCACATGTAGCGGACGTTGCGGCCAAACTGTCCGCGGAGCTCGGTGCGGTCGAGCTTGTGGGCGAGGGCCTGCGATGAACGCGCCGACGGTGGCGGTAGTCGGGGCGGGAATCGGCGGTCTGACCGCTGCCATCGCCCTGCGGGCCAAGGGGATCGACGTCGAAATCTACGAGGCCGCACTCGAACCGCAGGCCACCGGTACGGCACTGGGGATCGCCAGCAACGCCACGAAAGTGCTGCGCTCGCTCGGCATCGACCTGACAACGGACGCCTCCTGCCGCGCGCTTGAGCACTTCGAGGTGCGCACAGCCCGCGGCGCGCTGATCCGGGCGCTGCCGGGCGCGGCCATCACCGCCGAACTGGGCTATCCGTTCGTGAGCATTCACCGCAACGAGCTGATCCGCACGCTGCGCAGTGCCGCCGCCGACACGACCATCCACTACGGCGCCGAAGTGGTCGATGTTGGAATCGAACGATGCGGGGCACGCGCCACGTGCGCCGACGGCACCGACGTGCGCGCCGCGGTCTTGATCGGCGCGGACGGTTTTCGATCGGCCGTGCGGTCGATGGTCGCAGGTGAGCAGCCGCCCAGCGACTACGGCTATGTCTGCTGGCTTGCGACCGTGCCCTATGCGCACCCGCGCATGGTGCCCGGATATACGGGCCATTACTGGGGCAGAGGACAACGGTTCGGTCTCATCGACATCGGTGGCGGGATGGCCTACTGGTGGGGAACAAAGAACATGCCATCCGCACGGGCACGTGACTGGAACGGAGACAAGACGGACATCCTCTCCGTGTTCGACGGTTGGGCCCCCGAGGTATTCGAGGCGATCGAGCGGACACCAGCGGATGCCATCATCAGTGTGCCCGCCCAGGACCGGCCATTCCTCAAGCAGTGGGGCAAGGGCCCGATCACGCTGCTGGGTGACGCCGCGCACCCGATGCTGACCAGCAGGTCACAAGGCGCCAGCTCCGCGGTGGAGGACGGTTACGTGCTGGCAGAGGCGATCGCCCGCCTGCCCGATGCGGTCGAGGCCCTGCGCGCATACGAGGACCGGCGCCGCGACCGCACCGGAATGCTCGTGCGGAGCTCGCGGCGGGTCAGCAGAGTGGAACAGGCGCACAATCCGGTCGCTTGCGCGGCGCGGAACCTCGGGCTGCGCTGTGCGCCGATGCGATCGCTGACCCGGCACACGATCCGTCCCATGCGATTCAACCTGGGGTGGGCATGATGCGTACCGAGGTACGGCGCCTGCGCTCCTGTCTAGCCGTTGTGGTGTCGCAGCAGTCCAGGCAGCGATTCGCGGACGGCTGCCTCCATGCCCTGCTCCGAGCAATCGCCTAAAACGAGGAGGGCAAACCCGATGGAGTTTCTCGCGCGGCGGCTTTCCCGGTACGCCGGCTGGATCCTTGCGGTGGTAACAGTCCTGCTCCTGCTTTGCGGGCTCTACTCCACACACCTGAATAGTCGGCTCACTGGTGGCGGCTGGACTGTGCCCGGATCGCAGGAGGCGCGGGCCGAGCGGGCGCAGAACGCCGGCTTTGTCGGGCGTGGCTCGTCGAACGTCATGCTGTTGGTCCATGACGACTGGTTCAGTGCGCCGTCGACCGAATTCGACCAGCGTGTCGCGGATGTGACTGAGCAGATCACGGCCGATCCACGGCTGCAAATCCGGAGCAGTTCGGGTTGGACTTCGTTGCCTTCGCCGCAACGGGATGAGCTGCTCGGCCGCGACGCCCGGACGACGCTCACAACGCTCGAGCTCGGTATCGACGACGGTGTGGCAAAACGGGTTCTTCCGGAGGTTGAGGCAGAGTTATCTCGATTCAATGCAGAAGGGTTGCGGGTCTACCTGGTGGGCCAGGCAGCCGCGTTCGGCGCCACCGACAAGATTGGCGCGGTCGCTCTCGCGCGCGTCGAATTGATCTTGCTTCCGTTGGTGGTGGTGATCCTATTGATCCTGTACCGGAGTGTCGTCGCGGCGTTGCTGTCCATAGTCGTCAGCGTGTCCGCGATTGTTATCGCGATGGGCGTACTCACCTTGCTCGCCGGCGTCGTCGAGCTGAACGTCATCGTGCAGAGCATCGCAACTATGGTGGGATTCGGTGTAGGAGTGGACTATTCCCTCATCATGATTCGCCGCTTCATCGATGAAGTGAGCAGTCTTGAACGAGGCGTGGCGCTGATCAAAACCATGCGAACGGCCGGACGCACCGTTGCTGCATCCGGAACGACGGTCGCCGCCGCAATGGTGACGCTACTCATCGTCGAGTTGCCGGTCGTCCGTGCGATGGCGATTGCCGCGATCGTCGTTGTCGTCGTGGCAATCCTTATATGTATGGCTGTGCTTCCGGCGCTGTTGTACCTGCTTGGCCCCCGGGTGATGGCTTGGCGCGTGCCGTGGCTGCCACCCACCCGTGATCGGGCCCGCCGCCGCTGGGGCACACTTGCTCGGATCACCATGGCCAGGCCGATTGCCGCACTGGCGATTACCTCTGCCGCACTGATCGCGCTTACGGTGCCGGCGTTTGGACTGCAGACGTTCAGCGGCGATTCCACGATCCTGCCGAAGAGTTCGTCAGTGCGTAGAGGCTACGATCTGGTCGAGGAGCAGTACGGCAATGGTGCCATCGAGCCGATACTAGTCGTTATCGAAGCAGGCAAATCGTTCTCCGGCACAGACGATTTCACCCGCGTAGCGGCGATGACCAACGGGTTCAGCCAGTTGGAACATGTTGCGCGCGTCACTTCGCCGATTCCTGTCCTGGAAGCTGTGCTACCCGCTGACCCATTCGCTGCGCTCGGACCCATGGACTTCGAACGCATGCCGAAGGACACCAGGACGATTATCGATCAGTTCGTATCCGCTAACCGCAAAACGATAGCCATCGACGTATTTCCGAACGAGCGTTCCAGCGACTCCGATGTCAAATCACTCCTTGGAAAGGTTCGCGCTGTTGCCATGAGCAACGTTGCACCGGGCTGGCAAGTATCGGTCGGGGGCGAGGCAGCCGTTGAATTCTCTGCCGTCGAACGCATTTCGCATGCCACCCCGGTGGTCATCGCGACCATGCTCGCCGTGATCTACCTGCTGCTGGCCCTCACGTTCCGCTCGTTATTCTTGCCATGCAAAGCGATTGCGCTGAACTTGCTTTCCGTGGGTGCAGCGATGGGCGCGACCGTGCTCATCTTCCAACACGGCTTCCTCGCAGACACCTTGGGCATTGCATCGGTCGGGCCGATACTGACCTTCGTACCGATCCTGCTCGTCGTGTTGCTTTTCAGCCTCAGCACCGATTACGAGGTGTTCCTGCTGAGCCGGGTGCGTGAGCACTATGAGCTGACTGGTGACAATACCGAAAGCGTCGTCCACGGGCTCACGGAGACCGGCCCCCTGATTTCGGGCGCCGCCTTGCTGATGGCCACGATATGCGCAGCGTTCGTTACCGTTCCGCTGGTTTCGGTACAGCAGATGGGACTAGCGATGGCCATCGCGATCGCAATCGACGCCACGATCGTCAGGCTCGTCATGGTGCCAGCGGCCATGCGTCTGATGGGCCGCTGGAACTGGTGGCTGCCCGGCCGTCTCGCTCCTCATCGGGGCGCGATTCACCCGCGCAGTCTGGATCGGGTCGCGATTAAGTAATACCTTGCCGAGTCCGGCGAGATTGCAGTACTGCGCTACTGAGCTTTGTAGCACCTCACAGGAGCGACGATTGCCCTCGTGGAGCGCGACCGACCCAGTGGCCGTGTTTCTGCCCGGATACATGGACGGAGGCCCGACGATGGGTAACGGACGGCACATCGGTCGCGGGGCGTTGGCGTCTGCCCGGCAAGTCAGGCATCTCGCCTACGCCGCCACGCGGATAACGGTGTCGATGGGGGCCGCAGTGCTGGTGGTGACGGCCACGGTCCTGCTGGCACCCGCGTCGACGGTGTCGCCGGCCCTAAAGCTGTCCGCCGACTCGACCGCCTTGATATTGGGCAGGACGAGTGTCCCGACGCCCGACGACGCCTACGTCGAGATTGTCAAGAACCAGTACATAGGACCCACTCATCCTGGTGACATCAACTACGTCGCAGTAACGACACCCCAGGAGTTCTGGCCCCTCTCGACGCTCGTCTTCCGCCTCCCTGGGCTGCTGCTCGGACCCCAGGAAATCTGGGGACTCGGTGGCCCAGGGTGGCCTGATGAGCCGTGGTGGAAACTATCCGGGTTGTTCGACGTCACCGTTGATCAGTCGCTTTATGCCGGGGTCGCCGATCTGGAGCAGGCGATGGCCCACTATGGCAACGACAATTTGGTGATCTACGGCTATCAGCAGGGCGCAGCAGTCGCGAATGTGGTGAAGCGCAAGCTCGCCGAACAGTACCCGGTGGGAACGAAAGCCCCCGACATCGACTTCGTGTTGGGTGGGGACCCCAATCTGCCAAACGGGGGGTTTGCTAGCCGATTCCCCGGCCTCTACATTCCAATCCTCGATTTGTTGTACAACGGTCCCGCTCCGACTGACACTCAGTTCGACACCACCGTTATCGTCAGGCAGTACGATTTCGAGGACTTTCCGCTGTATCCACTCAATATCGTCGCCGACCTGAACGCGATTCTCGGCGCGCCCTATGTAAACTTTCGCGGCTTCGACGTCAGCCTGGCTCCTGATCCCTCGGCTTCGCCGTCTATCCAGAGTCAGCACGGTGACACCACCTACTACTTCTTCCCGACCGCCGACCTGCCGTTGTTCGGTCCGCTGCGGACGCTGGGCGTGCCCGAGGCGGTGATCGATGTGGTCGAGCCGTTCTTCCGGGTACTCGTGGAACTCGGCTATGACCGGACGATCCCGTTGTGGAAGCCCACGCCGGCACGGTTGATCCCGCAGCTCGACCCAGCCAAGGTCACCGCAGACCTTGTCAACGCCATCGGCGAGGGCATCAACAACGCCCTAGCCCTTTTCAGCTTCCCATCACCGCTGAGCATTCATTCGCATGCGAACACCAATGTGTTGGCGCCCCATCAGCGGGTGAGTGACACCAATCGGTTGGCGCCCCATCAGCGGGTGAGTGACACCAATCGGTTGGCGCCCCATCAGCGGGTGAGTGACACCAATCGGTTGGCGCCCCATCAGCGGGTGAGTGACACCAATCGGTTGGCGCCCCATCAGCGGGTGAGTGACACCAATCGGTTGGCGCCCCATCAGCGGGTGAGTGACACCAATCGGTTGGCGCCCCATCAGCGGGTGAGTGACACCAATCGGTTGGCGCCCCATCAGCGGGTGAGTGACACCAATCGGTTGGCGCCCCATCAGCGGGTGAGTGACACCAATCGGTTGACGCCCCATCAGCGGGTGAGTGACACCAATCGGTTGACGCCCCATCAGCGGGTGAGTGACACCAATCGGTTGACGCCAGGCCAGCAGCGTCGCAGCTCGTCTGGCGGTGACGCAGACGGCCCCTAATTAATTGAGCAACCCCGTCCGCGGCAGCGGGTGCCACATCGGCGGGATTGTCGAATTGCCCACTATTCCCCGCCGTTGATCATCGCCTTCGCCCAGGCGATATGTCCTTCGAAGCCAAGCGATTCCGCCATCGCGTGATAGCGCTCCACCACGAACCGGTAGGCATCGTCGTCGCCGCGGGCCCGGGCCAGCAGCGCGCGCAGCCGCAGCAGCGTGATCTCGACCACCGCCCCACCTTCTGTCGCCGGCATGTTCGCCAACCGGTCGAACTCGTCTTGGGCTTCGGCCAAGTCGCTTTTCGGCGCCACGCTCCAGTAGCGCCTCCGCCAGAATGCCGGTGCCGCAACGGCATACCCGAGCCGACCTGCTTGGTGCAGCGCGTCGACGGCTTGGCGCATCACCGCGATGGCAGCATCGCGGTCGCCGCGCCCGGCCCTCTCGGGAGCGACCAACAACTCGGGGAGCTGGACCAGGGAGGGGATCCGCTCGCGCACTATGTCGAGGGCTTGCACCCGTCAATTCCGGCCCGCGGTGACGTCGGCACCGCGGCGTGCCGACTCAGCAGTCAACACCCCACGCGTAGTCGGCGAACAACAGTGCCACATCGCTGCTCGCCCTTTGGGCGGTCTGCGCCGCCTCCTCGATCGCGCGCAGCGCGGATCATCGGCTCGACGTACTCCGGAGACTATTTCCGCACCGTAGCTCCAGGCGACGGCAAGGGCAAGGTTGCGGGTCGCTGTATCATCGAGCGCGGGGTCGATGCCTATCGCGGTCAAAAGCTTTGCGCCGAAGCGCGCTCCGATCACCGATGCGGCGTTCAGTGTCCGCTTGGCCTCGCTGTTCAGGCGATCGATGCGCGCCTCGGTGGCCGCCTGCACCGTGGCCGGCACGCTCACTTCGGCGACATCCGCGCGACAGAGGTAGCCGCCGCGCTCACCTTCCGGAGCACCCACGCTGCACCAACTCGCGCACCATCTCCATCTTGCTGCGCCGACCGACCAGGCTGGATTCGGTGCGCCCGACCAAGTCATGGCGCGGCTTGATGGCCAGCAGCCAGCGCGCCGGCACGGGTTGGACGGTTCCCTTGATATGCGCCCACTCCGGGTCGGCCAGCACAGCGATGTGCTCGACCAGCGTCGCGGTCGACTCCGACAGCATCACCGCCCCCGGCGGCGTCGCTGCTTCCATCCGCTGGGCCATCCCAACCTGTTCCCCGATCGCTGCGTAACCCAACGCCCCCGCACCGATCTGCCCGGCGATCACCCGACCCAACTCAGGCCCACCCGCAGCCGCACCCCATCGCGACGGGCCACCTCGGCGGCCAACGGGGCCGCCTCGTCCTGGACCGCCACACAGGCGCGAAAAGCGTGATCCTCCAACGCCACCGGGGCACCGAAGATCGCCATCACCCCGTCGCCGGCGTGCTCCACGGTCCCGCCGTAGCGGAGCACCGCCGCCAAACGCTCCACCAACTCGGTGATCACTTCGCGCAACCGCTCCACATCCAGCGCGGCCGCGATATCCATCGAACCCACCACGTCGGCGAACAGCACCCGTCACCTGCTTGAATTCGGTGTCGCTGTCCGGCCCGGCCAATGGGAAGCCGCATCCGTCGCAGAACTTGACATTGTCGCGCAGTTCGTTTCGACACCTCGGGCGCACTGGGGGCCATTGCCATCATCTAACCCACCTGATCCGCCAAGGTAGTGGCTCATCAGCTTGACAGATGCCGACAGCTTGTCCGCCCTAGCGGGTTCTCTACATCGCCGCGGCCAACGCGATGTGTCCTTCAAAGCCAAGCGATTCCGCCATCGCGCGATAGCGAATCACCAAGTCCAGGTACGCGTTGTCGTCGCCGCGGGCACGCGCCAGTAGCGCGCGCATCCGCAGCAGCCAGACGTCCCGCAACACCAAACCTTCGTCTGCCGGCAGCCTCGCCGCACGATCGATCGCGCTTTCGGCTTCGGCCACGTCATCCTCGGTGCCCCGATCCAGCAGCGTCTCCACGAGGAGGGCGGTGCCGCCAGGGCCGCCTGCCAACTGCCCTGCCTCGAAATAAGAGTTTAAGACCTTCCGGATTATCGGAATGGCACCATCGCGGTCGCCACGCCTGGCCATCTCAAGCGCGGCATAGGCCTCCATGCCCGGCAATTCGCTGCGGTAGAACCGCCCCTGCAGGCACATGTCGCGGACCTGCGCCAGCAGCTCCAGTCCGCGGTGCCGGTCCGCCTCGGCTTCCCGATGCAACAGCGTGAGACCCAACACAAACTTGGCAATGCCGACCGCGGTATCGTCGCCCGATTGTTCGGCGACCTGCAACGCGTCGTCAAGCTCGGCCACCGCGGCGTCGTCGGCGACGAGCACCCCGTTGGGAATCGCGAAACCGTGCTTCCACAAGATGACCAGGGCGTGGGTTGCCAAGTCGATACTCCGGGCCATCGCGACGGCGTCGTCGAGGTCCTGACGCCATCCGTCACGGCCCAGCCAGAATCGAGCGACGCCGCGCCACACCAGCGCCACCGCCAGCGGCGACCCCACGATGAGGTTGCCCTTGGTGGGGTCACCGTCGGCCCAATCGATGACGGTCTGCGACCACCGCAGTACGTCGGCGATCTCCCCGGTGCGGTATTTGTTGAGGATCGCCATCAACCCCGCCCCGACAGTCAGGGCCGGGTCGCCGATCGACTCGAGCAGCGCTATCTGTTCGGACGCCAGCCGCGACGCCTCAACCAGACGGCCTTGCATCATGTGATCCATCACCATGCCGGTCATGCCGAGGGCCAGCGACGCCTTGTCACCGGCGAGCGCGCACAGTTCCCGCAGCTCGTCGAAATGGCCGACGATGTGCGCATCGACTCGCCAGCCGGCGCCGCACAGCATCGTGCGGGGCGCGATGCGCATCGCGCTGCGGCCCGGGTGGTCATCGGGCAGCGCGTCGGCGATTTGGCGGGCCCGTTCCCAACTGACCCGCGCGGCCGCGATATCCCGGTGGGTCGACCATGTTGCGGCGCGCATATGCCAGACGTACGCGGCCTCCAGATCGCCGGCGGCCTCCAGATGCTCAGCGATCAGCGCGGCGTTTTGGTCGGCTGATCCTGGGCTGCTCGATTCGATGGCCGCGGCCAGCCGCCGGTGCGCCTCGCCGCGATCGGATTTCAGCTGCGATTCGTAGGCCACCGCGCGGATCAACGGGTGTCGGAAGGCATATTCGTCGACCGAGGTATAAGTCACCTGATCGATCAGCTCCGCCTTGACCAGTTCGTCGAACACCGGATCGATGTTTAGCGCGGTGAGCAGCTTTGCGCCGAAGCGCTCTCCGATCACCGAGGCGGCGTTCAACGTCTGCTTGGCCCGGTTGTTCAAGCCGTCGATGCGGGCCGCGATGGTCGCCTGAACCGTCGCTGGCACGCTGACCTCGGCGACATCCGCGCGACAGGCGTAGCTACCGGGCTCGCCGGTCAGCACGCCGCGCTGGGCCATCTCGCGCACCATCTCCTCGGCGAAGAACGGGTTCCCGGCGGCCCGCTCGGCGATGGCCGCCGCCAGGTCGGCGACCGAGGGATCCGAACCGAGCAGTTCACTGAGCAGCGCCGCGGTGTCCGAATCACCTAGCGGGCCAAGCGCAATGGTCCCTGCGTCGGGCGCCCCCCTCAGCGCTCCCTGGTATTCGGGGCGGTAGGTGATCAGCACCATCGACGCGGTCTGCGGGACCACGGTGGGGAAGTCGGCCAGCATCGACTCGCTGACCGCATCGATCCATTGCGCATCCTCGATGATGAAAAGCGCCGCTTCGGTGCGGGCCAGCCCGGCGGCCTTGATCAGCGCGGTCAACCGGCGCCGGCGGGCATCGGGGTCGATGGCGGGCAGCGGCACATCGGGGTCGGCGATGCCGAGCAGATCCTCGAACAACAGCAGATCCTGTGGATCGGCGTCGGGAAGTTGCGCGCGCACCCGCGCGCGGGCCGCTTCGTCGTCGAGATCGGCCACTGCGCTGCGGGCGCGCAGCAGCCTCGCCGCCACACGGAACGGGATGTCACGGGCGTGGGATTCGCAGAAGGTCCAAAACACCTCGACCCCGTGGGCGGCTGCCAGCGCCGCGGCCTCTCGGGCGATACGACTCTTGCCGATGCCCGGCGCTCCGACCACCCCGACAACACCACCGCGGCCACCGATCGCCTGGTCCACCATGGCCTCAAGTGCGGCCATCTCGCGGCGCCGACCCATCAGGCTGGCCTCGGCGCGCCCGACGACCCTGTGCCCCGCCTTGATCGCCAGCAGCCGGCGCGCACGGACTGGGTTGTCGATTCCTTTGATGCGCACCCACTCCGGTTCGGCGAGCGTCACGATGTGTTCGACCAGCCGTGCGGTCGACTCCGAAAGCATCACCGCGCCCGGCGGCGCGGCTGATTCCATCCGTTGGGCCATCCCGACCTGCTGCCCGGTAGCGGCATAACCCAGCGACCCCGAACCGATGTCACCGGCGATCACCCGGCCCGAATTCAGGCCCACCCGCAGCCGCAGCGCCACACCGTCGCGGCGCGTTACCTCGCCCGCCAACCGGGTCGCCTCGTCCTGGAGATCCAGGGCGGCTAGGCACGCCCGAACAGCGTGATCCTCCAACGCCCTCGGGGCGCCGAAGATCGCCATCACGCCGTCGCCGATGAAATCCACGGTCCCGCCGTAACGGCGCACCACCGCCGCCGACCGCTCCACCAACTCGGTCATGATCTCGCGCAGCCGCTCCACATCCAGCGCGGCCGCGATGTCCATCGAGCGCACCACATCGGCGAACAGCACCGTCACCTGCTTGAATTCGGCGTGGCTGTCCGGCCCGGGCAACGCGCAGCCACAGGCGTCGCAGTACCGAGCACCGGACCGAGTGGGTTCGGTGCCACAGGATGAGCACACAACTCCGGCTACGGTCACCAGCGCCCTCCACACAGGTCCCGGAATAATTACCGAGCTCAGCATAGGACCGCATCCACCAGGGCGAGCAAATTACCGACGCCCGCTTCAACGGCCGCTAATCTCGCGCCAGCACCGCCCGCACGGCCGTCTTCGCTGAGTTCAGCGCCGTCACATCGAGGCTGGTGCGCGAAAGCACAAGCGCCCCTTCGATAATCGAAATGACGGCGAGCGCGGTGTCACGAGCCCGGTCGTCGTCCCAGCCGTCCCTACGGAGCCGCTCCGCGAGGATCGCACACCAGCTGTCGAAAGCCTTTGCAGCAGAACGCCTTACGAGTTGGCTGGCGTGCACCGACTCGGTGGCGATCGGCTCGACCGGGCATCCGTCCCGGTAGTCAGCGACGAGCCCCGCCGCCAGCCTGTCCAGCCAGCGGTCCACGACGGCTACCACCTCGACATCGCCGGCCAGCGCTGCCCGCAGTACGCGCTCGATCTGCGTACCGGCGGATTCCACCACCGCTGCCGCGAGTTCCTGCTTGCCGCCGGGGAAGTGGTGATACAGCGATCCGGCCTTCACGCCGGCGTCATCCAGGATCTGATTCAGGCCGGTCGCGGCGTACCCCTGGCGGCGGAACAGGGTCGCTGCCGTCTCGATCAGCGCGGCGCGGCTGCCGTCGGGGCGGGGCACACCCTTGACAATACTAGAAAGATCACTCAACAATTCTTGCGATGAGCCGCTTGCGCGAAGAGAGAAGACCGAAGTGCGGCAATTGATGTTCGAAGACGCCGGACGGTACGTCTGGCGCGACGCCCCGGAACCGACGATTTCTTCGCCTGAGCAGGCGCTTGTGCGGCCACTAGCGGTCGCGTGCTGTGACCTTGACGTGGGCGTTGCCCGAGGGGTACTGCCGATTCCGCCGGGACACGCGGTCGGTCACGAGGGGATCGCCGAGGTCGTTGCGGTTGGCGACGCGGTCCGCGACGTCCGGGTCGGCGACCGTGTCATCGTCCCGTTCCAGATCAGCTGCGGCCAGTGCCGCGAATGTCGCCGCGGCGTGACCGGATCGTGCGGCTCGGTGCCGCTGATGGCGATGTACGGGATGGCCCCGCTCGCCGGCCTCGACGGTGGCGGCTTCATGGCCGACCTGGTGCTGGTGCCGTATGCCGACGCGATGCTCATCCCGGTCCCGGGCGGTGTCGACCCCGTTGCGATCGCGTCGCTCTCCGACAACATTCCCGACGGCTGGCGCGCCGTCGGCCCGTTCCGGTCCGAGCTCGCCGCGCTCGACGAACCCGACCGCCGTGTCCTGGTCGTCGGGCGCCTGTCAATCGGCTTGTACGCCGCCGCGTTTTCGTCGGCGATCGGCGCGCATATCGACTACGTCGACACCGACAAGAACCGGCTCGCCGCAGCGGAGAAGCTGGGCGCCACGGTTCACGACGCTGCCAAGCCGGACCGGTCGTGGGACCCGTATCCCGTGACCGTGCACACCTCGGCCGACCCGAAGCTGCTCACCGCCACGCTGCGCGCCACCTGGCCCGACGGAGTCTGCACGGATACCGGGGCCTATTTCCAAGGCCCGGTCGAGATGCCTCTGCTGCCCATGTACACCCGCGGGGTGCGGTTCGTCACCGGACGCGTGAACGCGCGGACGGTGATCCCCGAGATCCTCGAGCTGCTCGCCGCCGGATGCGATCTCGCGCCCGTCGTCGAGCGAGTCGCGAACTGGGACGACGCGCCGGAAGTGTGGCCGGTGATGACGGGCAAGACGGTCTTCACGCGCGCGTAACGGCCGCAGCGCGGCAATCAATCAATTTTCCTTCGGGTGCGTCGATCAGGGACAATCGAGTCGATGGCAGCCATCGAGATGACCCGGATCGACCTGCGTAACCGCACGTTGGGCGCGACGCAGTTGCGCGCTGCGCTGCCGCGCGGTGGTGTCGACGTCGAGAGCGTGCTGCCCGCGGTGCGTCCGATCGTCGAGGATGTCGCTCAGCGAGGGGCAGCGGCCGCGTTGGAGTACGGGGAGTCGTTCGACGGCGTGCGGCCTTCCGCCGTGCGTGTCCCCAAGGACCGGCTCGACGACGCGCTCGCCGCGCTGAAGCCTGATGTCCGCGCCGCGCTGAAGGTCGCCATCGACCGGGCCCGCGCGGTGCACGCCGATCAGCGCCGTACCGACACGACGACCACGCTCGGTCCCGGTGCGACGGTCACCGAACGCTGGGTGCCGGTGGCGAGGGTCGGCCTCTACGTGCCGGGCGGTAACGCGGTCTACCCGTCGAGTGTGGTGATGAACGTCGTGCCGGCCCAGACCGCGGGCGTCGGATCCCTGGTGATCGCCAGCCCGCCGCAAGCGCAGTCGCAGGATCCCTTCAAGGGGATGCCACATCCGACGATCCTGGCCGCCGCTCGGCTGCTCGGCGTCGACGAAGTGTGGGCGGTCGGCGGTGCGCAGGGCATCGCGCTGCTGGCCTACGGTGGCGTCGACACCGACGGCGCGGAGCTGGCGCCGGTCGACATGATTACCGGCCCGGGCAACATCTACGTCACCGCCGCCAAGCGGATCTGCCGCAGCCACGTCGGAATCGATGCCGAGGCCGGCCCCACCGAGATCGCGATACTCGCCGATCACACGGCCGACCCGGCGCACGTCGCCGCCGACCTGATCAGCCAGGCCGAGCACGACGAAATGGCCGCCAGCGTGTTGGTGACACCGAGCGATGGATCTCGCCGACGCGACGGCGAAAGAGCTTGCGGCCCAACTGGAGACCACTGTGCACCGGAAGCGCGTGACGGCGGCACTGACGGGCCGGCAATCGGCGATCGTGCTTGTTGACGACGTCGACGCCGGTGTGCGAGTGGTCAACGCCTATGCCGCGGAGCATTTGGAGATCCAGACCGCCGATGCGTCCGGCGTCGCCGCCCGGATCCGTTCGGCCGGCGCCGTTTTCGTCGGCCCGTATTCGCCGGTGAGTCTCGGCGACTACTGCGCGGGCTCCAACCACGTGCTGCCGACGGCCGGCTGCGCACGCCACTCGAGCGGGTTGTCGGTGCAGACGTTCCTGCGCGGCATCCACGTCGTCGAGTACGACGAAGCCGCTCTGAAAGACGTCTCCGGCCATGTGATCACGTTGGCCAAGGCGGAGGACTTGCCGGCCCACGGTGAGGCGGTGCGCCGGAGGTTCGAGGAGCGATGAGCCGCTTGCGCGAAGAGCCGACAACACCGAGCGTTCCGGGGCAGCGTGTCACACTCAACGACTTGCCGCTGCGCGAGGATCTGCGCGGCAAGTCACCCTATGGCGCACCGCAACTCGACGTGCCGGTGCGGCTGAACACCAACGAGAACCCGCACCCGCCCACGCCGGCGCTCGTCGACGACATCGCGCGCGCCGTGAGGGACGCCGCCGTGAATCTGCACCGCTATCCCGACCGGGACGCGGTCGCGCTGCGGACGGACCTCGCGGCCTACCTGACCCGTCAGACCGGCGTGCACGTCGATGTCGAAAACCTGTGGGCAGCCAATGGGTCCAACGAGGTGCTGCAACAACTGCTGCAGGCGTTCGCCGGACCTGGCCGCAGCGCACTGGGCTTCGTCCCGTCCTACTCGATGCATCCGATCATCGCCGGCGGCACCCAGACCCGTTGGGTGCAGGCCCACCGTGCCGACGATTTCGGCCTGGACGCCGATATAGCGGCCGCCGCGATCGTCGAGCACCGTCCCGACGTGGTGTTCGTCGCGAGCCCGAACAACCCATCGGGACAAAGTGTTTCGCTGGCGGACCTGCGCCGGCTGCTCACCGCGATGGACGCCGGGATCCTGATCCTCGACGAGGCGTATGGCGAGTTCTCCTCGGCGCCAAGCGCTATCGGACTCATCGAGGAACACCCGACGAAGCTGGTCGTGACCCGCACCATGAGCAAGGCGTTCGCGTTCGCCGGCGGCCGGCTCGGCTACCTGATCGCCGCGCCCGCCGTGATCGACGCGATGCTGCTGGTCCGACTGCCGTACCACCTGTCCGCGCTCACCCAGGCCGCGGCGCGCGCGGCATTGCGCCACGCCGACGAGACGCTCGGCAGCGTCGCGGCGCTGATCGCAGAACGCGAGCGCGTCACCGAGGTTTTGAGCCGATTGGGGTTTCGGGCGATACCCAGCGACGCGAACTTTGTCCTTTTCGGCGAATTCAATGACGCGCCGGCCACCTGGCGTCGCTACCTCGACGCCGGCGTCCTGATCCGCGACGTCGGCATTCCCGGATACCTACGCGTCACCACCGGCTTGCCTGACGAGAACGACGCATTCCTGAACGCCAGCGCGAGCCTCGCGCCCCAGCCGATCGCGGACGCGAGGAGCAGCAACAGAATAGGAGCATCGTGACCGAGAACCGCCGCGCCCGCGTTGAACGCACTACGAAGGAGTCCGATATCGTCGTCGAGCTCGACCTCGACGGAACCGGGAATGTTGACATCGACACGGGAGTGCCGTTCTACGACCACATGCTGCACTCGCTCGGCAGTCACGCGAGCTTCGACCTGACCGTCCGGACGAAGGGCGACGTGCACATCGAGGGCCACCACACCATCGAGGACACCGCGATCGTGCTCGGCCAGGCGCTGGCTCAGGCGCTGGGTGACAAGAAGGGCATCCGCCGATTCGGCGATGCCTATATCCCGATGGACGAGACGCTCGCGCACGCGGCGGTCGACGTCTCGGGCCGGCCGTACTGCGTGCATACGGGCGAGCCGGATCACCTGCGCCACTTTACGATTGCGGGTTCCAGCGTGCCGTATCACACCGTGGTCAACCGGCACGTGTTCGAGACGCTCGCGATGAACGCGCGAATCGCGTTGCACGTGCGCACGCTCTATGGTCGCGACCCCCACCACATCACGGAGGCCCAGTACAAGGCGGTGGCCCGCGCACTGCGCCAGGCCGCCGAACGCGATCCCCGGGTCACGGGCGTGCCGTCCACGAAAGGCACACTGTGACAAGGAAGTCCGTGGTGGTGCTTGACTACGGCTCAGGCAACCTGCGGTCAGCCCAGCGCGCGTTGCAGCGGGTCGGCGCGGACGTCGAGGTCACCGCAGACCCATCAGCCGCTATCGCGGCCGATGGTCTGGTGGTGCCGGGCGTCGGGGCGTTCGAGGCGTGCATGACGGGTCTACGAGCCATCGGCGGGGACAAGATCATCGCCGAGCGGCTTTCGATTGCCGGCCCGGTGCTCGGGGTCTGCGTGGGCATGCAGATCCTGTTCGACGGCGGCGTCGAGTTCGGTGTCGAAAGCGTCGGCTGCGGCCAATGGCCCGGAGCTGTCACGCGATTGGATGCGCCGGTGATCCCGCACATGGGCTGGAACGTCGTCGACGCCGGCACTGACACTCGGCTGTTCGCAGGTCTCGACCCCGACACCCGGTTCTACTTCGTGCACTCCTACGCCGCGCAGCGCTGGGAAGGCACCGCAGACGCTGTGCTCACCTGGGCCACGCACCACATGCCGTTCCTGGCCGCCGTCGAGGACGGGCCGTTGTCCGCGACGCAGTTCCATCCCGAAAAAAGCGGCGACGCCGGAGCGACGCTGCTGAGCAACTGGCTGCGGGCCCTATGACGCTCTCCGCGAAACGGTATTCCACGTGGAAAAGTTCGAGTAGACACCTCGCTAGTTACCGTCTCGGCGCAGCGGCGGGGGGTGCGGAATGACGTTGATCCTGCTGCCGGCCGTCGACGTGGTGGACGGCCGCGCCGTGCGCCTGGTGCAGGGTCAAGCCGGCAGCGAAACTGAGTACGGCTCTGCGCTCGACGCGGCGCTGGGCTGGCAATACGACGGCGCGGATTGGATCCACCTCGTGGACCTCGACGCCGCATTCGGCCGCGGGTCGAACCGTGAGCTGCTGGCGGAGGTCGTCGGCATGCTTGACGTCAAAGTCGAACTCTCTGGCGGCATTCGCGACGACGTCTCACTGACCGCGGCACTCGCAACGGGGTGTGCCAGAGTGAATCTCGGCACCGCGGCGTTGGAGAACCCGCAGTGGTGCGCCAAGGTCATCGCCGAATACGGCGACAAGGTGGCCGTCGGACTCGACGTGCAGATCGTCGACGGCCAGCACCGGCTGCGTGGCCGCGGCTGGGAAACCGACGGCGGCGACCTGTGGGAGGTACTGGAACGCATTGACGGTGAAGGCTGTTCGCGCTTCGTCGTCACCGACGTCACCAAGGATGGCACGTTGACCGGCCCCAACATCGAACTGCTGGCCGATGTCGCTGGGCGCACCGCCGCGCCGGTGATCGCCTCCGGAGGAGTATCCAGTCTCGACGACCTGAGGGCGATCGCGACGCTGACTGATGCCGGTGTTGAAGGCGCGATCATCGGAAAGGCGCTCTACGCGGGACGTTTCACGCTGCCGCAAGCACTCGAAGCGGTCGGGCGGTAGACCGCGATGCCCCCGAGCGCCAACCTCGACGCGCTGGTCGCCACGGCCGCCACGATCCTCGAC
Organism: uncultured Actinomycetota bacterium; assembly: GCA_963801365.1. Lineage (GTDB taxonomy): Bacteria > Actinomycetota > Actinomycetes > Mycobacteriales > Mycobacteriaceae > Mycobacterium. The sequence goes on from CAWDEZ010000008.1 coordinate 348,971, forward strand.
AAGGCGGCCGAGCGGTTCGTCGAGGGCCACGGCGCACAGTCGGCGGTCCGCAAGAAAGGCAAGGACTTCGCCACCGAAATCGATCTGGCGATCGAACGCGAAGTGGTCGACGCGCTGACGTCCGCCACCGGCATCGAGGTGCACGGTGAAGAATTCGGCGGAGCCGACGTCGATTCCCCACTGGTGTGGGTGCTCGATCCGATCGACGGCACGTTCAACTACGCGGCGGGACTGCCGCTCGCGGCGATTCTGCTCGGCCTCATGCGCGACGGAGAGTCGGTTGCCGGGCTGACGTGGCTGCCATTCACGAATCAGCGTTTCACCGGAGTCGTCGGTGGCTCACTGCGCTGCAACGGAATTGAACTGCCGCCGGTACAGCGAGCCGACCTGGAGGACGCGGTCGTCGGGGTCGGTACGTTCAACGTGAGGTGGCGCGGCCGATTCCCTGGCCGGTACCGGCTGGCGGTGATCGAGCATCTGAGCCGAGTGACGTCGCGACTGCGCATACACGGGGCCACCGGCATCGACCTGGCCTACACCGCTGCCGGAATGCTTGGCGGGGCAATCAGTTTCGGTGACCATGTGTGGGATCACGCCGCGGGTGTGGCATTAATGCACACGGCGGGTGGCATCGTCACCGACCTACGCGGCAACCCCTGGACCCCCCAGTCGAAGGCTGCGCTGGCCGGTGTGCCGCGGTGCCACGAGCAGATCCTGGAGATCCTGCGCGACGTGGGCGATCCGGAGGACTACTGATGGCAGACGTGGCCGTTCGCGTCATCCCCTGCCTGGACGTCGACGACGGGAGGGTGGTCAAGGGTGTCAACTTCGCCAATCTCCGAGACGCCGGCGATCCCGTCGAGCTGGCCGCCGCCTACGACGCCGAGGGCGCCGACGAGTTGACGTTCCTCGATGTCACGGCGTCGTCGTCGGGCCGGGCCACGATGCTTGACGTGGTGCGGCGCACCGCGGAACAGGTGTTCATCCCGTTGACGGTCGGCGGGGGAGTGCGCTCGGTCGCCGACGTCGACGTGCTGCTGCGCGCAGGCGCCGACAAGGTGTCGGTCAACACCGCTGCGATCGCGCGTCCCGAGTTGCTCGAAGAGCTGTCCCGCCGGTTCGGGTCTCAGTGCATCGTGTTGTCGGTAGACGCGCGCACGGTGCCGGAGGGATCGTCGCCGACACCATCGGGCTGGGAAGTGACCACGCACGGCGGTCGGCACGGCACCGGCATCGACGCCATCGAATGGGCAATTCGCGGCAGGGATCTCGGAGTCGGCGAAATACTGCTCAATTCAATGGATTTCGACGGCACGAAAGCCGGCTTCGACCTGCCGATGCTGCGTGCGGTGCGCGCGGCGGTCACAGTCCCGGTGATCGCCAGTGGCGGAGCGGGCGCGGTGGAACATTTCGCGCCTGCGGTGGCTGCCGGAGCAGACGCGGTGCTCGCCGCAAGCGTTTTCCATTTTGGGGAGTTGACTATCAAGGAGGTCAAGGCGGCGATGGCGGCAGAAGGGATCACCGTCCGGTGATGAGCGCTTGCGCGAAGAACAGACTGCGATGACACTCGACGCCAGCATTGCGTCGCGACTTAAGCGTGACGCGAACGGCTTGATCACCGCGGTCGCGCAGGAGCGGGGCACCGGCACGGTGCTGATGGTGGCGTGGATGGACGACATTGCGCTGGCCCTTACGTTGGAAACCCGAGAGGCTACGTACTACTCGCGGTCGAGGCAGGAACACTGGGTCAAGGGCGCCACTTCAGGGCACACGCAGCATGTGTACTCGGTGAGGCTGGACTGCGACGGCGACACGGTGCTGCTGGAAGTCGACCAGGTCGGCGGCGCCTGTCACACCGGCAATCACAGCTGCTTCGACGCCGACGTTTTGCTTTCTCCGTCCTGACTCTGCGCTGAGGGCGTCATTTAGACCGAAAACCGCGCCGTGGACGCAGAGTGGATGCTTACATCGGGTGGCGTCGAACGGATTCAGATCGATTTCTCTACGAGCCAGATTTCGAAGTTCTGCAAAGACTTCTCGGGGTTCGGCTCTATCTGAATGCAGGAACACAAACTGGCGTTCCTGCGCTCGCGCTTGATGTGTGGCTTGCCTACGAATTTCGCCGGGCGGGCTTCGATGCCAATGCCGTATGGCCCAGGTCGATTAACCCACGCGTTATGCCTCGGCCGATCGCCAGCCTGCTTGGCGCTCTTTCGCAAATGGATGGCGCCGTGCCGGAGACGCGGCTGCTTGCAAAGGCTCTATGAGAGGCGGTGTCGGCTCGAGTGCGAACGCACTGGGCAAGAACTACGTCAAGCAGGTCGACGTCGTGATGTCGGACTGGGAGACAGGTCCGCAGCTGCTCATCAGCACCAAGTGGATGGACTCGATTTTCGGTAAGAATGCGGCAAACCGGGTCGAAGAAAGCTGCGGCGACGCCAAAAACTTCAGACACCGGTATCGGCGCTCAGCTGTCTGCCCGAGGTCGCGATCAGGCATTATGCGGTTCCGACCGTGCTCCTAGCGAGAGCGCGCCCGCAGCACCTCCAGCGCCTTGTCGGCGTGTGTGTTCATGTTGATCTCGCTGGCGATGACCTCCAGCACTTTGCGGTCGGTGTCGATCACGAACGTCGTCCGCTTTACCGGCATCAACTTTCCGAGCAGGCCCCGCTTCACGCCGAACGTCGACGCCACCGTTCCGTCGGCGTCGGAGAGCACCGGGTAGTCGAAGTTGTGGTTCTCGCTGAACTTCGCCTGCTTTCCCACCGGGTCGGTGCTGATCCCGACGCGAGAGGCGCCCACCTGAGCGAATTCCTTTGCCAGATCCCGGAAGTGACACGCCTCCCGGGTACATCCGGGCGTCCCGGCGGCCGGATAGAAGAACACCACCACCGGGCCGTCGGAAAGGAACTCGCTGAACTTGCGGTCTTTACCGGTCTGATCGGGCAGTTCGAACTCGTCGACCAGGTCGCCACGTTTCATGGATGTCTACGCTAGACCACGTGGCTTCCACCGCCGATCTCACCGTGACCACCACGCGCGACCAGTTTCGCGCACTGGCGGCCGCGCACCGGTTTGTGCCCGTCACCCGCAAGGTTCTTGCCGACAGTGAGACGCCGCTGTCGGCCTACCGCAAGCTCGGCGCGAACCGGCCCGGCACCTTCTTGCTCGAATCAGCGGAAGTCGGCCGGTCCTGGTCACGGTGGTCGTTCATCGGTGCCGGGACCCCCTCGGCGCTGACGGTGCGCGACGGAGAAGCGGCCTGGATCGGTGCCACGCCGCAGGACGCTCCGCGCGGTGGCGACCCACTCGAAGCCCTGCGCGCCACGATGGGCCTCCTAGCCACCGAGCCGCTGGCCGGCCTGCCGCCGCTGTCGGGTGGCCTGGTCGGATTCTTCGCCTACGACATGGTGCGTCGCCTGGAGCGCTTGCCGTCACTCGCGAACGACGACCTGAAGCTGCCTGACATGCTGCTGCTGCTGGCCACCGACATGGCCGCCGTCGACCACCATGAGGGCACGATCACGCTGATCGCCAACGCGGTGAACTGGAACGGTACCGACGAGCGGGTGGACTGGGCCTACGACGACGCGGTGGCCCGGTTGGACGTGATGACGCAGGCGCTGGGCCAGCCGCTTCCGTCGACCGTGGCGACATTCGACCGCCCGCAGCCGCTGCATCGCGCTCAACGTACGCCCGAGGAATACGGGGCGATCGTAGATCGTCTGGTCGGCGAGATCGAGGCCGGCGAGGCGTTCCAGGTGGTGCCGTCGCAGCGGTTCGAAATGGACACGAACGCCGAGCCGATCGACGTATACCGCATGCTGCGGGTCTCCAATCCGAGTCCCTACATGTACTTGCTGAATATCCCGAAAAGCGATGGCAGCATTGACTTTTCGATCGTCGGGTCCAGCCCGGAGGCGCTCGTCACGGTCAATGATGGCTGGGCGCACACGCACCCGATCGCCGGCACCCGCTGGCGCGGCCAGTCCGACGAGGAGGACGTGTTGCTGGAGAAGGAACTCCTCGCCGACGAGAAGGAGCGTGCCGAGCACCTGATGTTGGTGGACCTGGGCCGCAACGACCTGGGTCGGGTGTGCGTGCCGGGCACTGTCCGCGTCAACGACTACAGCCACATCGAGCGCTACAGCCACGTCATGCACCTGGTTTCGACGGTCACCGGCCAACTCGCCGACGGCAGGAACGCGCTGGACGCCGTCACCGCGTGCTTCCCGGCCGGCACGCTGTCGGGCGCTCCGAAGGTGAGGGCGATGGAGCTGATCGAGGAGGTCGAAAAGACGCGGCGCGGGCTCTACGGCGGCGTGGTGGGTTACCTCGACTTCGCCGGCAACGCCGACTTCGCGATCGCCATCCGCACCGCGTTGATGCGCGACGGTACCGCGTATGTGCAGGCAGGGGGCGGTGTCGTCGCAGACTCGAACGGTCCGTATGAATACACCGAGGCGGCGAACAAGGCCAAGGCAGTGCTGAACGCGATCGCGGCCGCCGAGACCTTGAAGTCTCCGTGATCCGCGGCGCCCAGTTGCTGTTGGTGCTGGCAGCGATCGGACTCTGGCTGGCATCAAGGCTGCCGTGGGTAGTGCTGCGATCGTTCGACGGCCTTGGTCAGCCGCGCACGACGACGCTGTCCGGCGGGACGTGGTCGGCGGCGTTGGTCCCGTTCGCCGTGCTGCTGCTGGCGGCGGCGGTCGCGGCGCTCGCGGTCCGAGGCTGGCTGCTGCGGGGGCTGGCGGTGCTGGTCGCGCTGGTCAGCGCCGGGGCGGCTTACCTGGCGATCACCCTGTGGACCATTCCGGACATCGCGGTGCGCGCGGCCACCCTGGTCGATTTGCCGGTGGCATGGCTGGTTGGCAGCTCACGGCAGTACTGGGGCGCCGCGATCACGCTGGCCGCGGCGGTCGCGACGCTGGTCGCTGCGGTGCTGCTCATCCGGGCGGCAGTCAAGGGATCGCGCAGGGCCGCCGAAAAATACGCATCGCCGTCGCAACGGCGCGCCGTGGCCGTTGAGGGCGACTCGTCAGCGACGATATCGGAACGGATGATGTGGGACGCGCTTGACGAGGGCGATGATCCGACCCGCAATTCGGCTAGCGAGGGTCGGTGAGGGACGGTATGCCCGCGGCGGCTACCCTTTCGATGTTCGATCGCCCGTCGGCGAAGTAGCGGAGGAAGGATTCGAGGCCATGAGTTCGGCAGACGTGCTCGACTCCATCCTCGAAGGAGTTCGCGCCGACGTTGCCGCGCGAGAGGCCGTTGTTCCACTGGCAGACGTCAAGGCCAAAGCCAAAGACACTCCGCCGCCGCGAAACGTGATGGCCGCGTTGCGTGAGCCTGGCGTCGCTGTGATCGCAGAGGTCAAACGTTCCAGTCCTTCACGCGGTACGTTGGCGCCGATATCTGACCCGGCGAAGTTGGCTCGCGCGTACGAAGAGGGTGGTGCCCGAATCATCAGTGTGCTGACCGAACAACGGCGATTCCATGGCTCGCTGGATGATTTGGACGCCGTCCGGGCGGCGGTGTCAATTCCGTTGTTGCGCAAAGATTTTATCGTGCGTCCCTACCAGATCCACGAGGCGCGGGCACACGGCGCCGACATGCTGCTGCTGATCGTCGCGGCGCTGGAGCAACCGGCGTTGGCGGCGATGCTCGATCGCACGGAGTCACTCGGCATGACCGCCCTGGTCGAGGTTCACACCGAAGAAGAGGCCGACCGAGCGCTGCAAGCCGGGGCGCGGGTGATCGGCGTCAACGCGCGAGATCTCAAGACACTCAAGGTCGACCGGGATTGCTTCGCGCGCATCGCGCCGGGCTTGCCGACCAACGTCATTCGCATCGCCGAGTCGGGCGTTCGCGGTACCGCAGATCTGCTGGCCTATGCCGGTGCGGGTGCAGACGCCGTCCTCGTCGGTGAAGGATTGGTGACCAGTGGTGATCCGCGAAGCGCGGTGGCGGATCTCGTGACGGCTGGCACCCATCCGTCGTGCCCGAAATCGGCTCGGTGAGTCGGATGAGCCGCTTGCGCGAAGACCAGTGAGCGAGGATGAGCCGCTTGCGCGAAGACCAGTGAGCACTGCGGAATTACCGCGGTCCAGTGCGGCTGTCGCCGAGCCGACCGTCCACGACCCCGATAGCCGTGGCCATTTCGGCATCTACGGCGGACGTTTCGTGCCCGAGGCTTTGATGGCCGTCATCGAAGAGGTCACGGCGGCGTACGAAAAAGCCCGCAGCGACCAGCAATTCCTTGACACGCTGGACCGTCTGCAGACGCATTACAGCGGCAGGCCGTCGCCACTATATGAAGCCTGTCATCTGAGTGAGCATGCCGGCGGCGCGAGGATCTTCCTGAAACGAGAGGACCTGAACCACACGGGTTCTCACAAGATCAACAATGTGCTGGGCCAAGCGTTGCTGGCCAAGCAGATGGGCAAGACTCGTGTGATCGCCGAGACCGGCGCAGGCCAGCATGGGGTTGCCACCGCGACGGCGTGTGCACTGCTCGGACTGGAATGCGTGATCTACATGGGTGCCGTCGACACCGCCCGTCAGGCACTGAACGTCGCCGGGATGCGACTTCTCGGGGCCGAGGTCATGCCCGTGACGTCAGGGTCGCAGACGCTGAAGGACGCAATCAACGAGGCCTTCCGCGATTGGGTGACCAATGCCGAACGAACGTATTACTGTTTCGGCACCGCCGCCGGTCCACATCCGTTTCCGATGATGGTCCGCGACTTTCAGCGCGTCATCGGATTGGAGACGCGCGCGCAGATCCTGGCCCAGGCTGGCCGGTTGCCCGACGCGGTCACCGCATGCGTGGGTGGCGGTTCGAACGCGATCGGTATCTTCCACGCTTTCATCGACGATGCTGTGCGGTTGGTTGGCTTCGAGGCCGCAGGTGACGGGATTGGGACCGGAAGGCACGCAGCGACATTCACCGGAGGCTCGCGCGGAGCCTTTCAGGGGTCGTTCTCCTACCTCTTGCAGGATGAGGATGGCCAGACCATCGAAAGCCATTCGATCTCGGCAGGATTGGACTATCCAGGGGTCGGTCCGGAACATGCACTGCTGAGGGACACGGGCCGTGCCGAATACCGACCGATCACCGACCGCGAGGCGATGGATGCGTTCCGGGTGCTGTGCCGCACCGAGGGCATCATCCCGGCGATCGAGTCGGCGCACGCCGTCGCGGGAACGCTACCGCTGTCAGCCGAGATCGGTCGCGGCGGGATCATCGTGGTGAACCTGTCCGGGCGGGGCGACAAGGATGTCGCCACCGCGGCCAAATGGTTCGGCCTGCTCGACGACGAGGACACTGCACGTGGTTGAGTCCGGCCGGCTTGCAGAGCTGTTCGCCTCTTGTCACCAGCATGATCGGTCCGCGCTGATCGGATATCTGCCGACCGGCTATCCCACCGTGCCGACGTCGATCGATGCGATGACCGCTTTGATCGAATCCGGTTGCGACATCATTGAAGTGGGAATTCCGTATTCGGATCCAGGGATGGACGGGCCGACGATCGCGACGGCGACGGAGGCGGCACTTCACGGTGGCGTGCGGGTCCGCGACTCATTGCGCGCCGTGGAGGCAATCAGCGACGCGGGCGGTCGCACAGTGGTGATGACATACTGGAATCCGGTGCTGCACTATGGAGTTGACGCTTTCGCCCGCGACCTGGCGGCCGCCGGGGGACTTGGCATGATTACGCCCGACCTCATTCCCGACGAAGCGGCAGAATGGCTGGCGGCATCAGATTCGCATCACCTCGACCGCATCTTTCTAGTCGCGCCGTCGTCGACGCCGCAACGGCTTGCGGTTACCGTTGAGGCGTCACGCGGCTTCGTCTACGCCGCCTCGACGATGGGTGTGACCGGGTCGCGTGATGTGGTGTCGCGGGCGGCGCCGGAGTTAGTGCGCCGAGTGAAAGAAGTGTCCGCCATTCCGGTCGGTGTGGGGTTGGGTGTGCGGTCTCGCGAACAAGCGGCCGAGATCGCCTCTTACGCCGACGCGGTCATCGTCGGCTCGGCGCTGGTCTCAGCACTGAGCGATGGCGGCGTGGCTGCGGTGCGGACGTTGACGGAGGAATTGGCAGACGGCGTACGACAGAGGATTCCGGCGTGACAACATTTCTCGCTTCATTCCCGAGCCCGCCACAGGGTGTTTGGCACTGGCATCTCTTTGACCTATCGATCCCAATCCGCGCATACGCGCTGTTCATCATCGTCGGCATCATTGTGGCGCTGGTGATCGGAGATCGTCGCTGGGTAGCGCGTGGGGGAGAACCCGGCGTTGTCTACGACATCGCACTGTTGGCGGTCCCGTTCGGGCTGATCGGCGGCCGGCTGTACCACGTGATGACGGACTGGCGTACCTACTTCGGGGACGAGGGCGCCGGCATCCTTGCGGCGCTGCGGATCTGGGAGGGCGGCCTTGGCATCTGGGGTGCGGTGGCGCTCGGCGGCGTCGGAGCATGGATCGGGTGCCGACTGCGCGGCATTCCGTTGCCGGCGTTCGGCGACGCGGTCGCACCGGGAATTGTGTTGGCGCAGGCGATCGGCCGGTTGGGTAATTACTTCAACCAAGAACTGTACGGCCGCGCGACCGCACTGCCGTGGGGCTTGAAGCTCTACGAGCGTCGTGATGCGTCCGGCGCGATCGACTACCTCAACGGGGTTTCGACCGGCACTCTCGAAGGGACCGTCCACCCAACGTTTCTCTACGAGTTGATCTGGAATGTATTGGTTTTCGTGGTGCTGATCTACGCCGACCGCCGATTCAAGCTGGGCCACGGTCGATTATTCGCACTGTATGTGGCGGCATATTGCCTCGGCCGGTTCTGGATCGAGCTGCTGCGCGACGACACCGCCACGATTATCGCGGGCATTCGGATCAACTCATTCACCTCGACGTTTGTCTTCATCGGCGCGGTGGTGTACATGATGCTGGCCCCGAAGGGGCGTGAAGACCCCTCGACTCTCGTCGGCAAGCCTCATAAGGTGACAGAGAAAAAGCCGAAGCCGATCAAACTCGAAAGAGAAATACCGGCAGAGTCCGAAGATGCGGCGCTGGTCGAGTGGACGAAAGAACTTGCAGCCGTGGCCTCGGCGACGGGTGTGGTTGCCGCGGTGGCAGTTGCGGCCGAGGACGAGGATGCCGAATCGCGCCAGGTGGATGAGGCCGAGCCCGCCGGCGAAGGTGCAGCTAAGGCGGATGCGACCCCGACGGCGCAGACCCCCGAAGATTTAGTCGCAGAGCGTGGGCCCGCTCAGGAAGGCGACGGCGCGGCTGCGGCGGTCGAGGCCGAGGTACTCGCGGAGGGGGAGCCTGCTGAAGCCGAGGCGGTAAGTGAGGAGGAGCCTGCTGATGCCGAGGCGGTATACGAGGAAGAAGCAGTAGGTGAGGAAGGAGTAGTGCCGACGAGCCGGAGGCGAAGCCTGCTGAGGCCGTGGGCGAGGAAGAGGCGGTCGGGGGGAACGCCTGCTGACGCCAAGGCTCTCGGCGCAGAAGAGGCTGTCGCGGATGCCGACGGTGAGGCCGTAGGTGTGGACGAAGCCACCCCCCTGCCGGAGGAACTCGCTTCCGGGGAGGTTGATGCCCAGTCCGAGGCAGAGTCGGAAGTCGCGCCGGACGAGGTTGCCGAAGAATCTGCTGCGGCAGCGGCCGTCGAAGAGACCGTGCCGGAGCCGGTTGAGGAGGCGGTGGAGGGCGAGGCGCCCGAGCCTGTCACCGCGAGCGAGGAAGAGGAACTTGCGGACGAGGCTGGGGCCGAGCCTTCTGGAGAAGCCGCAGCCGAGGAGGCGGTGGAGGGCGAGGCGCCCGAGCCTGTCACCGCGAGCGAGGAAGAGGAACTTGCGGACGAGGCTGGGGCCGAGCCTTCTTGGGAAGCCGAAGGCGGGGAGGCGGGCGCGCCCGAAGGTGAGGTCGTTGGAGTCGAAGCCGCAGCCGACGAAGCGGTGGAGAGCGAGGCGCCAGAGCCTGTAACCGCAAGCGTGGCCGAAGAAGACGCGTCTGAGGTTGAGGACGAGCCTGTCGCGGCAGACGAGTCTGTCGAGGAGGCAGAAGAAGACGCGGTCGAGCCTGAAGAGGCCAGCGTTGAGGCCGAAGCGCCTGCATCGGATGAGGATGAGGCAAGCGACGAGAAACCGGATGACGCCGCACCGGGGGAAGCCGGTGAAGTCGATGCTGAGCCCGAGGACAGCGACGGGATTGAAGGTGTTGACGCTGAGCTGCCCGGCTCAGCTGTGCCGACGCCGGTATCCGGCGTCGATGGGGAAGAGCCCAACGCGAGAAGACGGCGCTGGCGCCTGCCCGGGTTCCGCAGCCGGACGAGATAAGTCGTCCGCGGGCCGCGACTTTCCCGTCCAAACTTGTCGCCCTGTTGCCTCATGTCAAGATGCGCGCGAAGGCGGATTCGTTGCCTCATGTGAGCGTGCGCGCTTAGGTAGTGGGGCTTTGGTGGTGGGCCCGGCTTTGCTGGTGGTCATTGTGAGGAGCTGTGCGGTCAGGGCTTGGATCTGGCGCTGGGTGGCGGCGGGATTGATCAGGGAGTAGGTCCGGGTCAGCGCCACTATGCGCTCCACGGTCATGGTTGGGTGATCGATCGCGCTGTGGAACGGGGTGGTCGCGGTGTCGTGTTTCTTGGCCACCTTGGCGCCGTCACGGACCTTGGATATCAGTTTCTGCTGCGGGTAGAAGTAGTTGGTCAGCTTGGACTGCAACTGCCAGATCTCGTTGAGTAACAACAGCTCTGCGGCGGTGTCGTAGCGGTGGTAGCCGACTACGGTGCGAACCACCGCCCAGTTCTTTTGCTCGACGTGGCAGCCGTCGTTCTTGTTGGCCGGCCGCGCCCGGGTGAAGGTGATCTGGTGCCTTTGGCACCATTGCAACAAGTAGATGTTGATGAATTCTGATCCGTTGTCAGAGTCCACGCCCAGGATCGGGAACGGCATTTTGTAGGCGATGTCATTGAGTGCGGCCAGGACGCATTTGGCGGTCTTGTCGGGCACTGAGCGGTTCTCGGTCCAGCCGGTGGCGATATCGGTGACCGTCAGCGTAAACGCATGGGGTCCAGCCGGGTTGCCGCCGTCGTGGCAGACCAAGTCGATCTCGACGAACCCGGGTCGGGCGTCGTCCCAGTCGGCCCAGGTGCGCACCGGGATCTGACTTTTGAGCAGCGATCCCGGCTTGGTGGTGCAGCGTCCCCTGAGCTGATGCTTGCGGCGTTCACCTGCCAGGCGGCGGTCGATGGTGGCCGCCGACATTGACACCAACAGCGCCGCGGTGTCCTCGCCGATGACCAGCTCGCCAAAGTAGCGCAGCACCGCTACCAGCTCGTCCAACATCGGCGCCAGCCTCTTGCCGGCCGGCATTCCCAGCACCGTCCAGCACACCGTTAGTGCGGCGATGACATCCGGTCCGTACTTCGGTGGCCGCGGACTTCTCGGCGATACCAGTTTGGGCTGCAACGCCGTGCTGAGCGCCTTGCGGGCATGGTTACGGTGCCAGCCCGTGGTGGCGCACAACTCATCGAGAATGATGCCCTTCATCCGTTTGTCCGCCACCGAGTAGCGGATCGCGGTCGTCTCGGTCACTGCCCTGCGCTCGGCCAATGTCAACCCCATCATGTGGGCCTACTGAGGCCACAGCTGACCGGTCAGGTAGGCGCGCCGCACGCGCGCATTTTCATTGAGGCAACGAAGCACCATTTCGCGCGCATTTCCGACGAGTCAACGCGGTCGCACCCCCGTGGCATAATCGAACATATGTTTGGATTTGGCGGAGCAGCTCCTGAAGAATTCGAGCCGTCTGCCACGGCGACCTCGCGCGCGTTGATCGACGAGATCGGCGCGGCGGCGCGGGCCGAGAATCAATCGGCTGCGCGGCGGCTGAGTGCGATCTGGCGGTTGTTCGAACTGCGCCGAGGCGAGCGTGGGGAAGCCAAGGATTGGGCGATCGATACCTGGGCGGCGGTGAGTGCGGAGGTGGCCGCAAAGCTGCGGATCAGCCTGGCCGTGGCGGGCAGTTACATGTACTACGCACGGGCGATGCACGACCGGCTATCGAAGGTGGCAGAAGTGTTCGCCGACGGGGACATAGATTTCCGCACGTTCCAGACCATCGTGTACCGCACGGATCTGATCGAGGACGACGACAGATTGGCTCTCGTGGATGCCCAGATCGCCGAGCGGGCACGTCGGTGGCCGTCGATGACTCGGAGCCGGTTGTCTGCTGTGCTGGATCGGATTGTGGTGCGTGTCGACCGTAACGCAGTGCGCCGCAAGCGCAAGTTGGTCTGCGATCGCGAGGTCGAGATCTGGGATATGGAGGCCGGGATGAGCGGGCTGGAGGGCAGCCCGTTCACTGCCGACGCCAAGCTGTTGGACCAGCGCCTGAACGTCTTGGCCGACAATGTCTGCGCCGCTGATCCGCGCCCGCGTGCGGCGCGGCATGCCGATGCGTTAGCGGCGTTGGCCGCCGGCCGGCAGCGGTTGTCCTGCCAGTGCGACACCGACGACTGCGCCGCTGGCGGTCGGATACCCAACGCATCTAACGTGGTGATCCACATCGTGGCCGAGCAGGCCGGTGTGGACGGCCGCGCCGAGGCGCCCGGGCACGTGGTGGAGACCAATGAGCTGATCCCGGCCGAATTGGTCGCCGAACTGGCCCGCAACGCGCGACTGCGGCCGCTGTATGACCCCACCAGTGCGCCGCCGGAGACCGGTTATCGACCCTCGCAGAAGCTCGCCGACTTTGTGCGATGCCGGGATCTGACCTGCCGTGCCCCCGGCTGTGATGTTCGGGCGGTGCACTGCGACATCGATCACACCGTCCCGTATGGTGCTGGTGGCCTGACCCATGCGTCAAACCTGAAGTGTGAGTGCAGAGCTCACCAGCGCTTACGGCAGGCGAAATCAGTTTCGCCGAAACCCACCGCTACGGCGAGGCGACGGCGAAGAGATGCCACTCCCCGGGCACGCCCTTGAGCTGGTGAGCGCCGCGGTCTTCGAACTCGAGCCCTGACCCGATCACCAGGTCGCGCAGTGTGCTGGACACCAGCACATCGTTCGGCCCCGCCAGTGCGCTCACCCGCGCGCCGATGTGCACGCCGATCCCGCCGATGTCATCGCCGCCCCGCCCGGCTGCCTGACCCTGCTACTGCACAGCGGCCGAGCCGATCAGCGCCCGGCAGAGTCCTAGGAGGGCGGGCGGAAATGGCGGCGTTGTCGTACGCCCGGGCGCGACGCAGTTGGATATGGTAGGGCTAGCGCCTGGCCGCAGTACGCTCATGCCGTGGCGGACACCTCGTACGCATCCTGCGGCGATCTCAGCCTGGCGTATCACGTGTTCGGCGACGGTCCCATCGAGCTGGTCTTCGCCGGGCCATTCATCAGCCACATCGAGCTGTTCTGGACTGTGCCCGAATTCAAGGCGTTCTTCGACCAGCTCGCCACGTTCTGTCGCATCGTAGTGTTCGACAAGGCCGGGGTCGGGCTGTCGGACCCGGTCCCGCACGTTCGCACGATAGAAGATCGAGTGGCCGAGATCGAGGCCGTCATGGACGCCGTCGGCTTCGGAAGCGCCGTTCTTTTCGGTTTTAATGACGGCGGACTTGCGTCCATTGTTTTCGCGGCAACACGACTGGGGCGAACGCGGGCATTGATCCTCGCCGACTCGTATTCGTTCCTCGGCGTCACGGAGGGGTGGGACGACGTCGAGTGCGACCCGGCCGAGCTGTGGGCGCGCTTGGTACCCGAGGTGGGTGAAGACTATATGCCGTCGGTGGAGCAGATCACCCGGATGCAGGAAATCGGCCGCGCCGTCCGCTCGGGGTGGGGCAGCGGTGCGACATTAAGCATCACCGCGCCGTCAGCGTCCGGTCGATTACCCTGGCTCGCCATGTTTGAGCGCATGTGCGCCAGCCCGGGGATGGCGCGCGCGTCATTCGAAGCGGCGTTCCGGATCGACGTGCGGCCGATCCTGCCGACGATCAGCGCCCCAACCCTGGTCATCCATGCCCGCGAGGACCCCGTCGTTCCGGTGCAGTTGGGCCGCTATCTTGCCGACCACATCCCCGACGCGCGGTACCTCGAGGTCGACAGCGCGGACCACGTGCCCTGGTTAAGCGATCCCGACACGATCCTGACCGAGATCGAGGAGTTCCTCACCGGCAGCCATGCGGCACCGGCCCAATCACACCGTGCCTTGCGCACCGTGCTGTTCACCGACATCGTCGCATCGACGCAACAGGCCGCGACCACGGGCGACGAGCGGTGGCGGGCGGTGCTGCAGCGCTTTGGTGAGATCACCGCCGACCTCACCGAACGTTTCGGCGGCACGGTGGTCAAGAGCACCGGCGACGGCCACCTGGCCACGTTCGACGGGCCGACACAGGCCATCCGCTGCGCCGAGGCCCTGCGCGCCGACGCCGAAGCATTGGGTATCGAGATCCGCGCCGGCATCCACACCGGCGAGTGCGAACTGCTGGGCACCGACATCGGCGGGATCGCGGTACACATCGCGGCGCGGATCCTCGGCCAGGCCGCGCCGGGCGAAATCCTCGTCTCGCGCACCATCCGCGACCTGGTCGTCGGCTCGGGCACCGGCTTCGAGGACCGCGGCAGCGTCGAGCTGCGCGGAGTACCCGGCACCTGGCAACTCCTCGCCGTCGATCGTCACGGCCCGCCGGCGGGATCGGCCGAGGCCCAACTGGCCTCAACACCCACCCCCGGCCCCCAGGCCGGGATGCGCCGCTCCGACCGCGCCGTGGCCGCGATGGCCAGGCGCACGCCGTGGATACTGCGCGGGGTGGCCCGTTTCGCCCCGGCCACCGGCCGCAGATGAACAGAGATACGTCAGCCGCAACTCGGTTTACGTCCTCACACCGTGCGGAATTGCGACCGTTGCAACGTCAAAGCCGGGTGCCAGACTGGCCTCGGACTCGGAAGCTAAAGCGTCTTTTACAAAGTCGGTACCATCATCTGTTGAAGACGTTTTGGGGCTGGCGCGACAAACAACTTCCGGATGGCACGGTGATCTGGACGCTTCCGTCCGCGCAAACCTATGTGAACACGCCAGGTAGTGCACTGCTGTTCCCGACGCTGTGCGCGCCCACCGCCGAACTGCCCCCGCCCGACCCCAAACTCGCCGACCGCACCGGTGACCCGACGGTAAAGATGCCGCGGCGCGAAACCACCCGCGCCGAAAACCGCGCGCGATACATTGCAACAGAACGGGCCCGCAACCAGAAGCTCCGGCAGGCGGGTAAGCAAGCCGAAGGGGTCGACATCTTCAGCTGGCCACCGGGCCGCCTGAGCCGGACGAAGAACCGCCACCGTTTTGACGTGAGTGGCATGCTTGACGCATGACCGATCCGTCGCAGTTCGGCAGTAACCAGGGGCCCAGTCCGTGGCCGCAGCAGCCGCCGCCACCTCCCGGTTATCCGTACCAGCAGCCGTACGCCGCTGCCTACTCTGATCCGGCGGCGCCGTATGGTCGGCATCCCGTCACGGGCGAGCCGTATTCAGATAAGTCGAAGCTCGTCGCGGGTCTCCTGCAGCTGCTTGGAATCTTCGGCATCGTGGGTATCGGCCGAATGTATCTGGGTGACGTTGGGCTTGGCATCGCGCAGTTGATCGTTGGCATCTGCACCTTCTTCATCGGTGCGTGGATCTGGGGCATCATCGACGCGATCTTGATACTGACCGACCACGTTCGCGATCCATATGGCCGGCCATTGCGAGATGGCACGTAGCGCCGGACTCACCCGACGGGGAAAGTCCTACACCGCACTAGCGACCGGTGCCGTGGCTGTCGGGGCGTTGACGTACGTCGGCATCAACGACCCGCACCGCCCCGGCGCGCTCTTTCCACTGTGCCCGTTTAAGCTCGTCACCGGCTGGAACTGCCCGGCCTGCGGCGGCCTGCGAATGGCCTACGACTTATTGCACGCGAACCTGTCGGCAGCGGTCGTGGACAACATCTTTCTGCTCGCCGGTATCCCGGCGCTTCTCGCATGGTTAATGTGGCGTCGCCACACCGATAAGCCGGCGATGACGCGAGCGGCAGCGGTCGTCGTCATCAGTGTGACGATCGCATGGACTGTGATCCGGAACATGCCGGGTTTCCCGCTGGTCCCGACGCTTTACAGCGGGTAGCGCCAGCACTTCGCTAATACGCTCGAAGCTCCCAATCCGGGCCGCAGGGCCTGTATCGCCCTGCGTACGAACATGACTCATGCGGTGTCGCCGTCATCGCTGACATTCGCGGGCCTCGGTCTCAACCGATTCTCGGCCGATGGTTTGTTGGCCCTCGAACGCCTTGACCACCGGGGAGCCGCTGGCGCCGCGACCAACAGTGGCGACGGTGCCGGGGTGCTGCTACAGCTGCCGGTCGAGTTGTTCACTGAGGTAGTTCAATTCGAGCTGCCGCCGCCCATAACCGATGGCTGCCACACCTGGGCGCGCACAACGGCTCGTTGCTGTGTAGACGATCTCACCCTCGACGAAGGGCTGGAAATCCTTTGCTGACGCGATCTTCCGGTGGACGCGGATGGTGCCGATCTGGGCGTAGCGGCGCTGAAGTGCGTGCCGTACATGTCGCAGTTGTTCGTCACCGCGTCTGACCACAACGGCACCCAGCCGGTGGCATCGACCTCGACAACCGAATGTCGCCACTGCATAAGCGCGCGGAAGGCGCTGGCGTGACTTCCCGTCCCTGTCCAGCCGCACATGCTGCACGCCGAGGGCCGCAATGCCGCGCACGCCGTCGACGCTTACCTGATGGGCGAGTCAGATTTGCCCGCACCCATTCGGCCGTCGGCGCTGACTGTCGTGTAAAGGCCCCGCGCCGGGACTATGCTCCTAATCCGTGAATAGACGCGGAAAAATCGTCTGCACACTCGGCCCGGCGTCGAGCTCGGACGAGACGGTGCGCGCGCTCGTCGAGGCGGGCATGGATGTGGCCCGCATGAACTTCAGTCACGGCGACCCCGCCGACCACAAGGTGACTTATGACAGGGTGCGCGGAGCTAGCGAGGTCACCGGCCGCGCGGTAGGAGTCCTCGCTGACCTGCAGGGCCCGAAGATCCGGCTCGGCCGTTTCGCGGCCGGGCACGCATTCTGGCAGAGCGGCGATACGGTGCGCATCACCGTCGAGGACTACGACGGCACACATGACCGGGTGTCCACGACGTACAAGCAGCTTGCCCATGACGCCGCACCCGGGGACCGCCTGCTTGTCGACGACGGCAAGGTCGCGCTCGTCGTCGAAGGAATCGACGGTTACGACGTCGTCTGTACCGTCACCGAGGGCGGCCCGGTGTCGAACAACAAGGGACTTTCGATGCCCGGAATGAACGTGTCGGTCCCGGCGCTGTCGGAGAAGGACATCGGGGACCTGGAGTTCGCACTGCGGCTGGGCGTCGACCTGGTGGCGCTGTCGTTCGTCCGGTCGCCCGCCGACATCGAATTAGTCCACGACGTGATGGACCGGGTCGGCCGGCGCGTGCCGGTAATTGCCAAGCTCGAAAAGCCCGAGGCGATCGACAATCTCGAAGCGATCGTGCTGGCCTTCGACGCGGTGATGGTTGCTCGTGGCGATCTGGGTGTCGAGCTGCCGCTGGAGGAAGTGCCGCTGGTGCAGAAGCGAGCGATCCAGATGGCAAGAGAGAACGCGAAACCCGTGATCGTCGCGACCCAGATGCTGGAGTCGATGGTCGAGCATTCGCGACCGACCCGTGCGGAGGCGTCCGACGTCGCCAACGCGGTGCTCGACGGCGCGGACGCACTGATGATGTCGGGTGAGACGTCGATGGGCAAGTATCCGGTCGAGTCCGTCAAGACGATGGCGCGCATCATCGCTGCGGTAGAACAGAACTCGACCGCAGCGCCACCGCTGACGCACGTGCCCCGCACAAAGCGCGGGGTGATCTCCTACGCGGCGCGCGACATCGGTGAGCGGCTGGACGCCAAGGCATTGGTGGCGTTCACCCAATCCGGCGATACCGTGCGCCGTCTTGCCCGGCTGCACACTCCGCTGCCATTGCTGGCATTCACCGACCGCCCGGAGATCCGCAGTCAGATGGCTCTCACCTGGGGCACCGAGACGTTCATCGTGCCGCACATGCACACCACCGACGACATGATCCGGCAAGTAGACAAGTCGCTGCTGGAGCTGCGCCGTTACAAGCGGGGCGACTTGGTGGTGATCGTCGCGGGCGCTCCACCGGGCACAGAAGGCTCGACCAACCTGATCCACGTGCACCGGATCGGGGAGGACGACCTGTAGGGGAGCGTTTTTTCGATGAGCCTCTCGGGCGAAGGGCAGAAAGCCCCGTCTGATTTCGAGCAGCTGTTGGCCACGCTCGACCTGAAGCGCATCGACGACGGCACATTCACCGGCTTCCACCCCACGAAAACTCCGATCCGCACGTTCGGCGGTCAACTGATGGCGCAGTCCCTCGTCGCCGCGACGCGAACCGTGACCACCGATCTACCGCCGGCTGCGTTGACCGTGACGTTCATCAACGGCGGAGACCCGAAGGACGACATCGAGTACCGCGTGGTGAATCTGCGTGACGAGCGCCGATTCGCGAACCGGCGCGTCGATGCGATGCAAGACGGCAATCTCCTTGCGTCGGCCATGGTTTCGTATCTGTCCGGCGGCCGCGGGCTGGAGCATGGTGTTGAGGCGCCCGAGGTTGCCGATCCGGATACGGTGCCGCCGATTGCGGAACACCTTCGCGGCTATGAGGACATCGTTCCGGGCTTCGTCAACGCACTGCGTCCAATCGAGTGGCGATACACGAACGATCCCGCCTGGATCATGCGCAGAAAGGGTGGCCGATTGCCCTATAACCGGGTCTGGATGAAGGCCGACGGCACTATGCCCGATGATCCGGTTCTGCACACTGCGGCGATGGTGTACTCCTCGGACACCACCGTGCTTGACTCGATCATCACCACACACGGCCTGTCGTGGGGATTCGACCGGATCTTCGCAATCACTGTGAACCATTCGGTCTGGTTCCACCGCCAGGTGAATTTCGATGACTGGGTACTGTATTCGACGACGTCCCCGGTGGCCGCAGACTCGCGCGGCCTGGGCACCGGCCACTTTTTCGACCGCAGCGGCGTGCTCCTCGCCACGGTCGTACAGGAGGGCATCGTGAAATATTTCCCGGGGTCAACGCGCCCAGGTGGGTAACCTATTGCTGTGACGGAGCCGGTCAAAGTCGCGAAGGCGCGCGCGAGAACGCGTTGTCGTCAACGTCGACAAGCCGGCCGCGCGGTGGATCGGCGCGCTGGCAGTCCTGAGCTTGTTCTGCTGGCTCGCCCTGTTGCTTGTCCACAACCGCGACCACGCGGACTGGGACGCCCAGGGGCGGCTGGCGTGGTCGCTGACGATCCTCACCGCGGTCGCGCTGATCGCGCACGGCATCTTCCTTGGCCGTCCTGTCACGGCGGCCCACGCGACCGCCGCGATGATGGTGCTGTTTGGCGGCCTCGGTGCGCGGCTGTTGTCATACGACTTCGTGGGCAATCTGCTTGTCGCGGGCACCGGTCTGGTGCTGATGTGGCCGACGACGTCGCGCCCGCAGCCTGATGAGCTGCCGCAGGTATGGCGGCTGGTGAACACGACGGAGCGCGACGCGCTGGCGCCGTTCGCGATGCAGTCGTCGAAGAGCCACTACTTCAGTGCGGATGGCAGCGCGGCAATCGCGTACCGCACGCGCCTCGGTTTCGCGACCGTAAGTGGCGACCCGATCGGCGATGAAACCTGGTTCCCTCAGCTGGTCGCTGACTTCGCCGCGATGTGCCACAGTCGTGGGTGGCGCATTTTCGTGCTCGGCTGCAGCGAGCGGCGGCTGCCGCTGTGGCGCAACGATGCCGTGGTGGGTCAGCGAATGCGCGTGTTGCCGGTCGGCCGCGACGTCGTCATCGACGTGGCGACGTTCGACATGGTGGGACGCAAGTACCGCAACCTTCGCCAGGCTGTGCAGCGAACACACAACTTCGGGATCACCACCGAGGTGGTTGCCGAGCAAGATGTGGACGATCGCCTGCAGGCGGAATTGGCGCAAGTGTTGTTCGCCTCGCACAGTGGCGCACGCACCGAGCGGGGATTCTCGATGATCCTGGATGGCGCACTCGAGCGTCGTTACCCCGGGATTCAGCTGATCATCGCCCGTGACCGCTTCGGGCGGGTTCAGGGCTTCCACCGCTATGCGATCGCGGGCGCAGGTCGTGATGTCACCCTTGATGTGCCGTGGCGCCGGCCCGGCGCATCCAACGGTATCGACGAGCGGCTGAGCGTCGACATGATCAGTGAAGCGAAAGCGACTGGCGGGCAGCGCGTGTCACTGTCTTTCGCGGCATTTACGGACATCTTCGACATCAAGAACCGCAACACGCTCCAAAGTCTGAGCTACCACGCGATTCATCTGCTCGATCCACTGATCGCGCTGGAATCCCTGTACCGATATCTGCGCAAATTCCACGCACTCGGCGAACGCCGCTATGCGCTGCTCTCGCTCCGTAACCTCATGCCGGCGGCCGTCGTTTTGCTGTCACTTGAGTTCATGCCGCGGCGGCGGCACATCGAGGTCAGCGTGCGGTCGTCATCGTGATGCTGAACTTGGTCTCCAGGTGTTGCGTGAACTTGTCGACGCAATGTCGCTGTGCGCTCGTATCGTTCCCGGCCTCGCTCAGGCAATCGAGGTAGTCGCCGCCGCCGGCCTCCTTGAAGAAGAGTGAGGTGATAACGGTGGCCGCTATTGCAACGACAATCGCCAGGACGCCAAGCAGAATTCCCGCGAGTGCGACGCCGCCGTTGTTGGCTTCGCCTCGTTTGGCACGGCCTCGGCCCACAAAGCCCACGATGATGGCGACGATGCCCAGGACCGCGCCGAACAAGCCGAAGAACGGTATCCAGGAGATGAGCAGGCCGACGATCGCGATTACCAACGCGGCAATGCCCAGCCCGTTGTGCGGGCCAACTGGCGGCGGTGCCTGACCGGCGTACGGCATCGGCGGCGGTGGGTAGCCGCCAGCGGGCGGCTGACCGGGAGCGGGCGGCCAACCGCCAGCGGGCGGCTGACCGGGAGGGGGCGGCTGACCGGGATGGGGCGTTGCCGGTTGGTCCGTCGGATCCGTCATGGTGTGGGACCTTGCGGTGCGACGCGTCGTTCGACGAAGTCGTCCACTCTCTTAGACGCCGTGCGAATACTGAACGCGGACGCGATCTCGAAGAGACCGGACACGATGAGCCAGATGCCGGTCACCCAAGCCAGAAGGGCCAGTGAACGGATAGGCCAAGCCATGACGACGATGCCGGCGAGAATGCTGATCACGCCAAAGAAGATCTCCCAGCTCCGACCCGGCATGCCGGGGTCGCTGATCGCCGAGGCTGCGGTGGCGACGCCTCGGAAGATGAAACCGACTGCGACCCAGATCGCAAGCAGCAGGAAACCCGTTGCGTCGTCCTCGGTGATGAGGAAACTCCGGAAGGACAGGATGCCCAAAATCAGGGCCGCCGCACCACTGATGAACATCAGGATCCGTCCCCCGGCAGACACATGCATACTGAACGCGAAGACCACCTGGTAGATGCCGCTCACCAGCAGGTAAGCGCCCAACAGGATGGCAGCGAAGACAACTCCAGTGAAGGGGTGCAGGACGAGAAGTACGCCGAGAATCACCGACGCGATTCCGGAGAGCAGCGTCCAAATCCATAGATGCTTCAAAAGCTTGGGACGTTCAGGTGCAGTCATGCGAAAGAGTGTTTCACAGCGAATGCAGACCAAGTGCGGATTTCGTCGTCGCGTCATTACGCCGTCCATCTGGCACAGAGCTAGTTAATGTTTTCAGTACCGGCAGTGCGAGCTGGGCCCACGGTCGTCAACATCAGCACGTCGACGGCCCTGACGTGAAAGAGAAGAGGCAATGAAGAGATCGCGGGGATGGCTGATGGCCGGCGCAATCGTAGCTTCGGTTGCGCTGACACTGACCGGCTGTGCGAAAAACAGCGAGAGTTCCGGGCCCGGGGGATCGACGACGGCGGTGAAGCCGGCCAAGGTCGACGAGATCGCCAACCTGTTGCCGGACAAGATCAGGCAAGCCGGGAAGATCGTGGTCGGCACGGACCCGACCTACGAGCCCAACGAGTACAAGGACTCCAACGGCAAGATCATCGGCTTCGACGTCGACCTGTTCAACGCCGTTGCAGCCGTGCTCGGTGTGACAGCGGATTACCGGGAATCGGCGTTCGACAAGATCATTCCGTCGGTCCAGGGCGGCACGTACGACGTGGGAATCTCATCGTTCACCGACAACAAGCAACGTGAAGGGCAAGTCGATTTCGTCGACTATTTCCAGGCAGGGTCGCTGTGGGCTCAGCGTCCAGGTTCACCGATTGATCCGAACAACGCGTGCGGAAAGAAGGTATCGGTGCAGACGGGCACCGTGCAGGACGACATCGAACTCCCTGCCAAGAACGACGCCTGCGTGAAGGCGGGGAAACCGGCCATCGAGGTGCTCAAGTTCGAGGGTCAGGATGAGGCCACCGACGCCGTCAGATCCGGCCGGGTCGATGCCATGACATCCGACTACCCGGTCACGGTGTACGCGATCAAGAACAGCGCCGGCCAGCTGGAAGCAGCGGGTGAACTGTTCAAGACCGCCCCGTACGGCTGGGTGATTCCACAGCGTTCACCGTTGGGCGACGCGCTGCTGAAGGCACTGGAGCACGTCATGCAAAGCGGCGACTACAAGACGATCCTGGCCAACTGGCAGGTCGAGAACGGGGCGATCGAGGCGCCGAAGATCAATGGCGCCATCAGCTGATCGTGACCGCTGGGGAGGCGCCGCCGGTCATTGATGCGGTGCCGCTGCGCCACCCGGGGCGGTGGGCGGCAGCAGTAGTGGTCATCGCGCTGGTGAGTCTTTTTCTCTGGGGAGCGAAGACCAACCCGAACTACCACTGGAATACCTATGGTCGATACCTGTTCGATCAGCGGATCGCGGTAGCAGCATGGAACACGCTGCAGTTGACCATCCTGGCGATGCTGCTCGCGGTAGTTCTGGGAGTCACGCTCGCGGTCATGCGGTTGTCGCCGAACCCGGTCCTGACCTGGGTCTCGTGGGTGTACATCTGGATCTTCAGGGGCACCCCGGTGTGGGTGCAGTTGGTGATCTGGGGGTTGTTGCCGACTCTCTACAGGAATATTCGGCTGGGAATCCCTTGGGGCCCAACATTTTTCCACTTGAGTCTGCAGAACATGTCGGCCTTCTTCATGCTGGCGGTGATAGGGCTGGGGCTGAACGAAGCCGCGTATATGGCCGAAATCATCAGGGCCGGAATCAGTTCCGTGCCGGAGGGTCAGACCGAAGCGTCCATGGCCCTGGGGATGTCGTGGTGGATGCTGATGCGGCGCACGATACTCCCGCAAGCCATGCGGGTGATCATCCCGCCGACCGGCAACGAGTTCATCAGCATGCTGAAGACCACGTCGCTGGCTGCAGCGGTTCCGTACTCCCTTGAGCTCTACGGCATTGCGAGGACTGTCGGTCGTCAACTCTACGAGCCGATTCCGCTGCTGCTGGTGGCCTCCACCTGGTATCTGGCCATGACCAGCGTACTGATGGTCGGGCAATACTACCTCGAGCGATATTTCTCGCGGGGGGCGTCGCGCAAGTTGACGTCGAAGCAGCTCGAAGCGCTGGCCCAGGCGCAGCGGGTAGGGGAGCATCCATGACGGCGATGGTGGTCGCCGAACACGTGTGCAAGAACTTCGGTGCGCTGAAGGTGCTCAAGGGCGTCACGTTGACGGTCGAGCGCGGCGAGGTGTTGTGCGTCGTTGGCCCGTCGGGGTCGGGCAAGTCGACGTTTTTGAGGTGCATCAATCACCTGGAGAACATCAGCGGGGGTCGACTGTACGTGGATGCCGAGCTGGTGGGCTACCGGGAGAAGGGCGCCAAGCTCCACGAGTTACGGCCTCGCGACGCGGCTAAGCAGCGCCGTGAGGTGGGGATGGTATTCCAGCATTTCAACTTGTTTCCGCACCGGACCGCGCTACAGAACATCGTCGAAGCGCCCATTCACGTCAAAAGGGTCCAGAAGAACGTTGCGCTGACGCGGGCCCGAGAGCTGTTGGACACGGTCGGGTTGGCCGAGAAGGCCAATGCCTATCCCGCGCAGCTGTCAGGCGGCCAGCAGCAACGCGTCGCGATCGCTCGGGCGCTGGCGATGGAACCGAAGCTGATGCTGTTCGACGAGCCGACGTCGGCGCTGGACCCGGAGCTCGTCGGCGAGGTCCTCGGCGTCATGCGAGACCTGGCGCGCGCGGGCATGACGATGCTGGTGGTCACTCATGAGATGGGTTTCGCGCGCGAGGTCGCCGATCAGTTGGTGTTCATGGACGACGGCGTCGTCGTGGAGAGCGGCAAGCCCCGCGAGGTGCTGAGTCAGCCGAAACACGAGCGCACACAAGCATTTCTGTCCAAGCTGCTATAAGTCGCCGTCCGGGGCGGCTTCAGACGCGAGCACCGGCTGCCGCACAAGACATTTGGACGTTTCGCGCGTCGGTGTTCAAATCGATCGCCGTTGAGTTGAGGGAGTCACCGCCGCCCCGGAGTCCCATGATCACGAGAAGCTTCCCTGCGTGAAGTGACCACGAGCGCATCGGCGCCGATATCTCCGGCGGCAAGCCCGGTGTGTTCGACGCGTCCATCGCCACCCCTGCGGCCTCTCTCAACGCCGTTCTACCGATGGTGTTGGACCGCGTGACGTTGGGATCTCCGTAGTTCACGTAGTTGCCCTCACCGGCTGTCGCGTAGGCGAAATCTTCATAATTGGTCGCCGCATAGTTCATCGCTGCGGAGAACTGCTTGCAGGCATCCGCCGCCGCCGGATCGCTGTCGGCTGAGACCGGTGTAATCGTGCTCGGGAGGCCCGTGCCCGGACCGGCAGGCCGCGGCTCCGTCTGGTCCGGATCGGTCGGGTCGGCGGATGCGGTAGGTATGACGGCGAGGCCAATGCCGAGCACGAGGAATGAAAGGGCTACCGCGCGCTTTCGGACGTGTATTGGTCTCATCGATCCCTCCCTGGTGTCCGCCTGACAACCGTTCCCGACGCTGCGCCGCGCCGTCGCGCCGTTCGCGTGCCGCCAACAACCTACCGTGCATTGATCCGGCCGCATTCCAAGGTCAACTCTTGACGGGTTAGACGATCGATCGAGGATGTGTCGTAATGGTGAACGGTTGACGAACAACTGATGTCCGAATGCCCTCTAAAGCATGGCGTGAACTGTGCGGTCCGTCCGCACCCCTCTCGTCCTCTCGGTGTAGCTGCACCCCTGTCGTCGATTATGTTCGGACTGCGCAAAATTATTGTGCTGCCGCGTCTTTCCCGATCTGCGCAGGTGTTGGGTTCCACTTGACGCCACCGGATCGGTTGATAAGGTCGGAGGCCGTGTTGTTGGCCAGCGGTTCAGACGTTCACTGGATATGTTTGCGGCGCGAAGTGTTGTCCGTCCGTTTACCATCCGGAAACCAGATCACTACATCATTCCACGGGAAGCTCCCTTGGACATGACCACGAGAGGCGCCGCCACGACATGTTGAATCGTCTAGCCACATTGGCTGCTGTCTGCATGCTGGTACCGGCGGCGGGTGCGCCGCTCGCGTTAGCGGACCCCGCTGCGCCCGCGCCGGTGGTGCCGGCTGCGGATGTCGTGCCGGCCGCGGACGTGGCACTTCCGCCTACCGGGGGTCCCGCAGGACCAATTCCGTCCGGCCCCCCAGGAGTGTTTAAGTCGCCGGACGGCTGGACGTTGACGGTATCCGGAAGCAACGAATCCATGGAGCCCGTCGCGCCGCTGACGGGATCCCCGGCCTCACGCGAGTATTTGGTGGACGGCACATTCACTGCCTCGGTAACCGGCGGTGGAAGCACCAAACTTGCCGGCGGATCACTTGAGGCCGGATATCAGATCGGCTGCGGAATCCTCCAGGATGACATCGAATCCATCAGTTCGTTGGGCGTCACCCCGGGCGTGGGCCTATTCGCCATCTTTCCTATCACTCTTGG
Source organism: uncultured Actinomycetota bacterium (assembly GCA_963801365.1). GTDB lineage: Bacteria > Actinomycetota > Actinomycetes > Mycobacteriales > Mycobacteriaceae > Mycobacterium. The sequence goes on from CAWDEZ010000008.1 coordinate 375,072, forward strand.
CCTCAGCGCCACCGAGCAGATAAAAGAGGTTGTCAAGCCGGGCACAGTGAACATCGTTTCGGTGGACAAGAAGTCGTTCAAGGGCACCGCTCCGCGCATCCAAATCACTGGTCTGCGCGTCAAATTCGATCAGTGCTTCGGTCAGTCCTTCATCCGGTCCTATGCGACGCTGACGAGCTCGACCGACAACACCGACGACGTCATCACCTATCTCGGAGTCACTAAGGTCGTGTGACACGGGCAAGTTCTCTGTCGACAGTCAGGACGTTCGGACGATGAGAGGAGCCAACGCAAACATGTTGGATCGTCTTGCCACATTGGCTGCTGTTTGCATCCTGGTACCGACGGCGGCGGCGTCGCCCGCCATAGCCGACCCGCCGCCGGATCCCGCGGTGGCGCCGGTGGCAGACGCCGGCCCTCCACCTGACAACGGGGTCGTCGCGTCGGAAGTCCCAGGCATCGCGCACACCAAGGACGGGCGGACACTGACGGTGTCCGCGAAGGACGAGACTCAGCTGCCGGTGCCGCCGCTGACCACCGCGCTGTCGTCACGAGACTGGCTGGTGGGCGGCACTTTCACCGGGGATGTGACCGGCTCGGTGACCGGAGGAACGCTTGAGGTCGGTTATCAGATCGGCTGCGGCATCGAAATGGACAAAGTCAAGCTGAACGGCTCGATCGGCGTCACGTTTGGCCCATCTTTGGGCGCCACGGGGGCGATCACCCCAGGCAACTTTACTGCCCCGATTCAGGGACAGATCGAAGTCGAGCCCCGACCCGGGACGGTCATTCAGGTTCCGGTGGACAAGAAGACGTTCAAGGGCACAACGACGCGGGTCACGCTGAGAGACATCCACATTAAGGTCGACAACTGCGTCGGCGCGTCGTCACTGCGGTCATACGCAGTCCTGACCAGTTCCGGCGCGGACACCGACGACATCGTCGGCTACTACGGCGTCACCAAGACCTTCTGAGTTCATGGTCAGGGCATCGAAGGTGGCGGCAACCGTCGCAACCGCAGGCGTGCTCGCGGCGATCGCTTCCCCCGCAAGCGCTGTCGCCGACCCCCCACCGCCGGGTCCCGCCGATCCCGCGGCCCCTGCGGAGGTGCCGCCCGACACGCGGCTCGGCCTACCGATCGTGGGCTCAATCAACACCAACGAGCTACTGCTGGGCCAATATCCACTTCCAGCGGTAGGGAGCGCACAGCCATCGGCGCCACCGGACTTAAACGCGCTGAGCGGCAACGCCATCCAGTTCCTGCTCGGGCCGAATTTGAAACTGTCGGAGCAGGGCCAGGACTCGATCTACAGCGTGGGGCCGTCCGACCCGAACGCATTAGCCGGCGACAAGTGGGAGTACTTCAAGCGGGCGCGCGGCGCCTGGCATCAGGTGATGGGCAAGCTGGATCCGAACCAACTCGGCGAGCCGCTGCCGGGCACAGCGCCTCTACCCGGAACCAACATGCCGGTGGGGCTGGGGCAGAACCTGCCTGAACCGCCGCCGCCGGCTCTTCCAACTGCACCGCTCGCGGGCGGATGACACGCTCGTAGACCTCCGCCCGCACCGGAGGCCGGCGCCGGATTAAGCAAGATTTAGCAATATCCGCCACGATGGCGCAATGCGTTCGCCTGTTTCGGACATTGTGAATGCGACGTTAGCGGGAACTACTTTGGGCACTCTATGTCAACCCAGACGGTCGGAATGTTGCCCGTAGCGTCGGCTGTGTCGATCGCGTTGACCCAGCACTGCGACAGATCGACATCAGGAACCCCGTTGTCATAGTTGATCTGCACGTCGTAGCCACGGGATTGCAGGTCAGCAATGGTGGCGGCGGCATCTTCGGAACCTGGTTCCGGCATTGCCGGGTCAGCAAGGACAATCGGCGCCACGGCAATCGAGCCCCCGGCCCCGCAAAAAACGAGGATCGCAGTGAAGTACCGGGAAACAAGCGGCATGGTGGTCCTCCCAATTTCGAGGCCAAGGTGGACGAGGTTTAAGAATCCTCCAACTCCGACACTGGTGATGGCGTATCGAGAAAACAGCATCGGCATTGGTGCGGCAACAATGGACCTGGCCGCAATTCGCTGCTGTTTGAATCTGTTTGTGGATAACACCAGATATCGAACCGAGCTGTGCCGTTGTGTCGGATGTCGACGTCGACGGTGTCTTCTAGAAGCCAAACCCGATTCCGAAGCCCCAGCCCGAGTCCCAGTCGTGGTCTGATGGGCATGAGACGTCGATGTAGACGGTTGTGGACTTCTTTGGCGTGGCGTCAGGCGACCGGTCGGGATTATTGATGGCTCTCACGGAGCACTCTGAAAGCGACCGACTGCTATAACCATTGACCCAGTTGATCGCGACGGTGTAGCCCTGCTCTTCCAGGTCTCTGATGGTGTCGGCGGCCGACTCGGCGCCGGCATACGGCCAAACCGGGTCGGCGGCGGCGATCGGGGCGGCGCCAATTGCCGCGGCTGCCGTTGTCGCCAAGAACGAAGCACAGTATCTCTTCTTGAGTCGCATCGAAATTCTCCTCAAGACCGCCCATTCTTCTCCAAGGAGCGGCCCTCGGCCAGATGTCCCGGGAACTAATATCCCGGTCGTCGTGGGACAGAATCTGCCGGAAATCCCTCCACCGGTGGTACCGCCGCTGCCTCCGTCCGGGCTTGCGGCTGACTATTTGACGGCGTCTGGTCGGCGGCGGAGTCTGTGTCGCGCTCGGCGACGAGGAACCATGTCCGCATCACGCCCTTGCCCTTGATCTCCACGTCGCCGCGAGGCTCGAACACGAAGGTGTCCCTCAGTCGCTCGTAGATGTCTTGTGGCACCTGGATACGTCCCTGCACGCCAGTGGACTCCATGCGTGAGGCCACGTTCACGGCATCTCCCCACACGTCGTAGAAGAACCGGCGTGTGCCGACGACGCCCGCGACGACAGGACCGACCCCCATGCCGATTCGGATTGGCACCGCCTGGCCCACCTGGTCGGTCAGCCCGGCGACCGCGTCGGCCATGCTCAGTGCCAGGCAGGCCAGTGCCTCGAGGTGATCGGTCCGCGGCTCGGGGACGCCGCTGACAACGATGTAGCAGTCGCCGCTCGTCTTGATTTTCTCGAGCCCGTGCCGCTCGACCAGGCGATCGAACTCCGTGTAGAGCAGGTTGAGAAACTCCACCAAGTCGGCGGGCGTCGACTGGCTGGCCCGCGCGGTGTAGCCAGCGATGTCGGCGAACAGCACCGATGCGTCGTCGTACTTGTCAGCGATGATCGTGGCCGCCGGATTCTTCAACCTGGTGGCGATGCTGCCGGGCAAGATGTTGGCCAGCAGCGATTCGGACCGGTCGTACTCCTCTTCCATCGCCTGCTCGGCACGCGCGATTTCGCGCAACGCGTACCACACGGTGGCCACGGCCATCAGGCAGGCCGAGATCACCGATGTTACGAAGCCGGCCGGCAAGGCCCACGGGGGCTGCAGTCCTGTGTCCGCGGGAACGGTGAACTGAAGGGTGATGACGATCGCTGCGCCGATCGCCACGAGCACACAGGCCAGGACGATGTGCTCAATGCCCAACACCAGGACCGCGACGGTGGCCGCCACCAGGAAGTAGAACTGCAAACCCGCCCCAGTGCCGACGTTCCAGGTCAAGACGGACAGGACCACGTACGACGTCAGGGTCAACGTGAGCTGGGGAACGATTACGGCGTACCGGTGCAGTAACGGAGTCGCGGCGAAAATGGCCCCGGCAACGAAGTTGATCATCGCGACGCGCCAGATTCCATGCTCGGTCACCAGTTGCATCACGGCGAAGCCGACGGTGACGACCGTGGCGATCGTGGTGGTGATGTTGATGACCTTGCGGCTGCGAGCGGTGCGCTCTGCGTAGTGCCGGTTGCGGGCAGGGGTTTGCGGGCGAAGGTGTACCGGGGGGCCGCAGAAGGTCCCTGCTGCTGTGTCCTTGGCCTCGGAGGCCATTATCACAGCTTATCCGGCGAAGGGATGCCCGCGTCGCGCCCTCCCCACGTTCGTCTCGGTGGGTGCGCTAGCAAACTGCATGGCCAAAACTAACCGCATTCGCTGAAATCTCATCAGCGCTGCGTTAGCGGGGGACAGCGATGAGAGCGAGGATCGCCGTGAAGATGACTACGCAGAGTATAAACACTATGGCCAAAGTCATTTTAGAGACCTCCGTCAAACCGGTTGTGCTCGGCTGGGTGCGTGCCGCTCCAGGATGCGTCAATTATTTGCTAGACCTCGAAGATGATACTCGGTTTTTTCGGTTCTCGCTAACACATAGGGACGATCGTCGCTCACGTTCTGGGTTTCCAGCGCGCCGGACGGACAGTCGTGCCCGGTTAGGTTTTGACGGGACCGAAAGGGGAATGCGACAAGGAGAGCCCGCGGCGATGGTTGAGGATCGTCCCCCCAACCCTTCCTAACCAGGCCGCGGGTCTCCAGAGAGCCGCATCGAAATCATCGGCCCGGATTGGATCCGTCATTAACACGCGTACTTAGGGGGCGGCCGGTTTCTGCTGCACCCGGTACCCCGCGGCCATCCATGCTGGTTTCGCCGAGGTGGAACGCCATGGCCCCACAACAGACGGTCTGCGGGTTCTACTCGGGGGACCAGGCCCGGGCGGCGGTGAGGATCACGCGCACCTGCTCGTCGGCCGGCTCGCCGAACCGGGCCAATTCGGCCGTGAACGTGAACGACCCGGGCTGGTATGCGCGTAGCGTGAAGCGTCGCTCGCCGCGACCGCCAAGCATGCCGCCTTCGAAAACGTATGTGCTCCCGGTGACCTCGACCTCGGGTGGCAGGTCGACGAGGCGCCACAGATAGCCGGTGGTCGGCGACTCGCCGAAGGACAGCACGGCCTCACCGGCCGGCGCCTCGAGCGAGAGGTCGCTGTCCCGTGAGAACGGCGAGGTCAACCCACCCCGCTGATCGTCCAGAAGTCACTGGAGAGCGAGGGCTCGGTGACGTAGGCGTAGGGCATGTAGTAGTAGCCCTGATCCTGGTTTCCGGGACCCCACGAGTTTCGCAGGATGAACACCGACTGGGCGTCGTCGTAGCCGACCAGCAGTACCGCGTGGCCGCCGATCTGACTGCCGGATGGCATGGGCGTGGTGATATGGGGCTTGCCGCTGGTGTCGAAGAAGTTCTCGTAGACGGAGAAACCGAAGACGATCGGACCGCCGTCGGCCAGGCAGCTTTTGAGTTGAGGCAGCAGCTGCGCGACCCGGGCGTAGGCCGACACCTTGTACTTGAGAGCCGTCTTGTAGACCTTGGCCGGCGGCTTCGCGGCCGCCGGGGCACCGGCCTCGAACCGGGGATCGTTGGACTTCTTCGGGTATCCCTTGTCGCTGTAGGGCCAGTCGGTTTCCGGCGGCACGCCCTGCTTGTTCACCGACTTGATGCCGTCGCGGATCTGGGCGCCCGCGTCGTACGGGACGCTGTTCTCGATGACCCGCTCGTTGTAGTAGATGAACAATCGACTGGGCACGAAGTCCGGCTCGTCCTTCTCGATCCGCCGCTGGAACTGCACAGCGGCGCCGATGGCGTTCGCGGTGCAGCTGCCGATGCGGCCCTGGTCGTAGACCGGTGGGCACTTGGGTCGGAGGTCGACTTTCTTTGGCGGGCTCAGCAGGCGCTGAAGCGGCGCGGAATAGATGAGGTCGCGATGATCCGGAGGGTCCGGCTTCCACCCGAAGCTGTAGGCATCTGGCATATCCCTCTCCCGTCGTCAGGGTCCTGGGCCGTGGGCAACCGCGCCGGGTGGCCTCCGCTCGGGGTCGTCGGGGGTCCCATCCTCGCCTTGGTTCCGCCAGCCGCCGAGTGCCACGACCAAACGGCGACATGACGCGACCCTACGCCGAGGCCGCTGTCGAGGTTCGCAAATGGCCGCTGGCATCTTTGAGGTGCTGGCCGTATCCACCGAGCCGGTAGTCTGCGCCAGATCTCCCAATTTAGTACTTCACGGCCGCCAGCTGTAGCGACGCTATAACGCCCTGTGCCGTCGGTATTTTGCTAATCATCGGCCATCTTAAGGTGATCTCCAACCGGTACGAGCGTGCCATTTTTTCGCGCACCAGCCCTGAACATGTGCCGCAACAGATCCGATTATTTAGGATTCCCCTTCCTTTATCGACTTGCCCTGATATCAATTGACGCGGAGGGAATCGGGGGCGCCAAGGTGCTTCACACGATGAAGATCACCATTGCGGGCACATCTGTCGTTGGCATGTCCCGGTTCTCGCGTAGTGCGGGCGCACAGCAGTGCTGCCCCTCCAGCAACCCGCGACCATCGGCTGGCTTGCTCGAGGACATCCCGCCGCGCGATACCGACAACCGCGAGCTCATTTCGAACGCAAGCCCTGTTCGCGAGAAGTTGCGTTAGCCCTGGGGGAGTTGCTGTGACGATTCGTCCCGCTACCTACGTGCGGTTGGCGTGGCCCCTGACCGGCCGATCGAAGGAAATGCGGTTTATCGAAGCCGCCCTATCGGATCGGGATTGCCGCGGGATCACGCCGTGCGGGGCTGCGGGGGTGGGGAAAAGCCGGATCGCCCGCGAGGCAACAACCTCGGCTGCATCGAATGGATATGAAGTCCGGTGGGTGGTTGCAACGAGTTCGGCGCGGGCTCTTCCGTTGGCCGCCGAAGGGGTGAGCGGGTTGGAGACCCGCATCCTCGCCTGGTGTGACGTCTGGAAGGTGGATCCGGCGGTGTTACAGGATCGGCTGTTCGTCCTGCCACTGCCGATTCAATTGGGTAATCAGGTCGAGGTGTCCTAGGCAGTCGCCGTCGTCGCGGAAGTATAGGCCGATCTAGTCATCCTGGACACGAGAGCGCGGTGCACTCGTGGCCTGGACGAAAACTCGGCCACCGCACAGGGAGAGGCGATCGATGCCGCCGACAGAATCCGGACAGTTGCCGGGTGCACAGTGCTGGGTGTGCACCACTCCTCCCGCATTGGTAGTGCAGGTCGAGGATCGAACGCTTGGGATGGCGCGGTCTGGTCTGATCTGCGGATGGACGGAGGGGGGCTTCAGGCCGCCATCCACTGCCAAAAGCACAAGGAAGTGGGCGCCGGATGCGATCACCATTTCAGCCTGGTGCGCCATACCGTCTCGAAACGCTTGATGCCTCACCGGCTGGAACCCGACCGTCGAACCCTGGTTTTGTCCAGAACAGGACCCGGACTTGACAGCCTCAGCGCGAACTCGCATCGGGTGGTACTGGACATCATCCGGACCTCAGCGCCCGACGAGGGCTTCACCGGCCCACAAGATCGTCGAGATGGCAGCAGCGGCAAACGTCAAGAAGTCCACCGCGTATCAAGCACTGAAGTGGCTGGTCAGCGAGGAGTACGTCAAAAGCATTGGCACCCAGCGCCGGTCACGCTACGTACTCGGGGACCGACAGCCGTGATGCCACCGGAGGGGATGTCCAGTCGTCCAGCTCAAGTCCAGGTCCAAGTCCAGGTCAGGCATGTCCGTCCAGCCCGACCCCCTCTTTAGGGGTCGGACGAACTGGACAACAACACAGAACTCCGTGCATCCAGCACCCGAGCGGCGGCTGCGAAACCTGTAGTGCCGCTGCAGAAGCTGCAAAGCTATAGACCACCAAGGCCATGAAAGTACCGCAGAGATACCACGCCATCGAGGTTGTTTCCCTGGCAGACTGGGATAGACGACCACCGTGCACCTTCGCCGGATCGAGGAGAAGAAGCGATGTCCGACCTCCAGGCGGTTCTCGCCTCCGCTGACGAGATCATGGTGTCATCGGCGTTGGCCCCGCGCAACGGGTTTCATCGGGAGCCGCGATGCCGCGTGTGCCGCAACGACGAAATGCGCAAGAAGGTCAACGACCTGCTGGCCAGCGGGGCCAGCTACGCCATGATCGTGCGCGCACTCGCGGCGAACAACGCCGAACTCGATAAGTGTGATCGCGTGACGATCGACTCCATCCGTAACCACTGCGCGCGGCATTTCCCAGTCCAGAACGTCGCCAAAGCAACCTACCGAGAGATCCTGGAGCGCCGGGCAAAGGCGAACGGCGTCGACTTCGAAGGGTGTGGCCACCGCGCTCACGCCGATCGCGTTCTTCGAGACGGTCATGGTCAGAAGTTATGAGACCCTTGTCGACTCGGATACCAGGGTTGATGTGAACACCGGCATGGTCGCGGCGGGTCGGCTGCAGTCGCTGATCGATTCCAGGGACTACAGCCGCGATATGTTGGTGATGAAGGTCCAGTTGGCCGCGATCTGTGATGCGGTCAAGTCCACAGTGCCGCAGGAGATGTGGGGGGCGATCGTCGAGAAGCTGGAGGAGTTTGAGCAGCACGCGGAGGCGCTCGACGTCGGGGAGGACGGCTTCGATGACGCTGACGATGACCCCTACGACCCCAGGAGTTCGCCGAGCCGGACGACGAGTTTTGAACCTCCGTCCGCGAGCTGCCGACCTCCTGCACCGCCAACACATGGGGGTCCATGCGGGTTATGGCGCTTGCCAGTGCCTCGAGCTTGGCCTGGTATTCCTCCTCGGTCTTCGGCGCGAACGGATTAGGCGGCTTGAACAAGTTCTCCAGATTCCACGTGCCGATCCGAATGACCACGACCCACAACCCTTCTGCCCAGGCTCTGATAGACGAAGCTGGCAGTACACCCTCGCCGCGGTTACCGGATTGCGGTACGCCGCAAAATCACGCGCCATTCACTAACCAGGTTGCCGTCGGGGTCCGAGAACGCCTTCGTGATGCCCACCGGCGGGCTGCCGTTGGCCGAGCCAGAGCGTCAGCCGGCGGCCCACTCCTTGGCACGCTCGAGCTCGTCGAGGCCGAACAGGGCGAGCTCGCAGGGGACCATCCAAGCGAAGGCGTGCAGCGCGTGGGCGACCCAGTCCTTGTCGGACACGACTGCAATTCGCTTGAACGCCGAATGATGCCGGATCAGGGCACCCAGACCCAGCTTCAGGTCCTCGATCAGGCCGCCGGGCCCGAAACCCTCGTAGTCTGGAGCCACCACCTCGACGATTCTGACCTCGCCGGTTTTCAGGAGGTCCGCCATGGCCGGCTTGAACTCGCGCAGGTCATCACCGCGCAGGCGGCCCGACACGCGGATGCCGGTCACTTTCTCCGGCATGTCGGGCAGTACCTCGATCATCGATTCTCCTTCGTGGCTTGGCCGGGTTTGCGGCCGAAGCCGAGACTGATCACCCCGTGGATCGGGTCAGGTTAGCCCTAGGTGGCTGGTGTTTTGTATGGCAAACAATCTTCTAATACCAGACATCGCGATTTCCGGGAGAGTGATTTGGTCGGCAGGTCGCCGAAAATCCCTCAGCGTCCGTTCTGGCGGAGCCGGTTTTGACCGATTTCGCCTCGGCGCGTGAAACTGCCCGTTTTACTCCAGCCACCTAGGACCGTCTCACGGGCGGCGTATCCCGATCGTGGACAGCGTGATCAGAAAGGCAGTTCCGCTGGGCGAAGACTCATGGGTATCGGTTCGGTCGGCTCCGCAGGACGCGCAGGTCCGCGATTTGCGCCTGCGCGATCAATTTGCCTTGACCGAGGTACAGGTGGTCGACGTCTAGGCCGGACAGGAAAGCGCTCAGGCGCGGAGATCACGACGGCGCGATACGGTTGAGGACGGTGTTAAACGACATGGTCAACGCACGACAGAGTTGGGGTAGCGCGGGCACCGGCATTGTGGCGGAGCTGCGGTTGGCCCGTGGCGCCCAGGGTGCCCTGCAGGAGGCCGAGGCCGCCGTGGACCGCTTGGCGGCCACCCCTGCCGACGATGTGTGGGCGGTGCGCGAGATCATGCTGCCTCGCCTACGGGCGTTGCGTGCACGGGCTCACGACGACGAGTTGACCTGCAACGAGTTCGTCGAGCGTTATCGCGCGATGGCGACGTCGCTGGGCTTCGAGGGGCATGTCGCCCTGGCACAGGCGATGACGTGACGACTGCGGCGCTGGTATGCCCGTCGTGCGGCACGAAGTTGGGCGAGAAGGCCAGGTTCTGTAGCGAGTGCGGCACGCCGATCACCCCAGCCACCACGACATCGGCGGAGTTCAAGCAGGTGACTGTGCTGTTCGCCGATGTGGTGGGTTCGATGGAGATCGCCGGCGCGGTGGGTGCGGAGCGGTTGCGCGAGATCATGGCCGAGCTGGTCGACCGCGCGACAGCTGTCGTGGAGCGCTACGGCGGCACGGTGGACAAGTTCACCGGCGACGGGATCATGGCGCTGTTCGGCGCGCCGACCGCTTTGGAGTTCCACGCGATGCGGGCATGTTTGGCCGCGTTGGACCTGCAAAGCGAAATCCACCCGCTGGTGGCCGAGATCAACGATCGCGACGATGTCGACCTGCGGCTGCGGATCGGGCTGAATTCGGGCCGGGTGATCGCGGGCGGAATCGGGTCGGGCACGGCGGGTTACACGGCGATCGGCGCCGAAGTCGGGATGGCGCAGCGGATGGAGTCGGTGGCGCCGCCGGGCGGGGTGATGCTCAGCGAGTCCACCGCCGCACTGGTCGCCAACCGCGCGGTGCTCGGTGAGCCGGAGCTGGTGGCGATCAAGGGCGCGGACACCCCGGTGCGCGCCCGGCGGCTGCTGGCCGTCAGCGACCGCCGGCTGCGTCGGCGCGCCGAGTCGGCGCTGGTCGGGCGCGGCTGGGAGATGAACACCCTCACCGCGATCCTGGATGAAGTCATCGGCGGCGGCGGGTGTGTGGTCAATGTGGTGGGGCCGGCTGGTATCGGCAAGAGCCGGCTGGTGCGCGAGGTCGCGGCGATTGCCGTGCGCCGCGGGGTGGCGGTGTTCGCCACCTACTGCGAGGCCTACGCCAGCGATATCCCGTTTCACGTGGTGGCGCGGTTGCTGCGGGCGGCCACCGGGGTCGACGATTTCGCCGGCCCGGCGGCAAGGGCGCACCTGCGGGCCCAGCTGCCCGACGCCGACCCCGAGGATCTGTTGTTGCTCGAGGACCTGCTGGGCATCGGCGACCCCGATATTGAACTGCCCAGGATCGACCCCGATGCGCGGCGGCGACGGTTGACCGCACTGGTCAACCCCGCGTCGCTGCCGCATAGCGAGCCCACCGTCTACATCATCCAGGATGCGCAGTGGATCGACGAGGTCAGCGAGTCGATGCTGGCCGATTTCGTTGCGGTGATCCCGCGCACCCCGTCGTTGGTGCTGATCACCTACCGCCCCGAATACCGGGGTGTGCTGACCAAAGTGTCGGGCGCCCAAACCATCTCGCTGCGGCCATTGTCCGCTGCGCACACCGCGGCGCTGACCGCCCAGCTGCTGGGCACCGACGCATCGGTCGGTGGGGTGGCCGCGCAGGTCGCCACCCGCGCCGCCGGCAACCCGTTTTTCATCGAGGAGATCGGGCGCGATCTGGCCGAGCGCGGCATCCTCGAGGGCGAACCCGGCGCCTACCTGATGCGTGGTGATGTCGGCGATGTGAGTGTGCCGGCCACGCTGCAGGCGACCATCGGCGCGCGCATCGACCGGGTGGGCGCCGCCGCCAAGGACACCCTGTATGCCGCGGCGGTCATCGGGCGGCGATTCGACGACGATCTGCTGTCCAGCGTGCTCGACAGCCCGCAGGTGGCCCCACTCATCGCTGCGCAGCTCATCGAGCAGGTGAGGTCCACTCCGCGCGCCGAGTACGCGTTTTGCAGCCCGCTGATCCGCACGACGGCCTACGAGTCGCAGCTGGAAGCGGACCGCGCAAAGTCGCACCGGTGCGTGGCCGCTGCGATCGAACACCGCGATCCCGGCGCGGCCGATCAGAATGCGGCGGTGATCGCCGAGCATCTGCAGGCCGCGGGCGACCTGCATGCGGCGTACGGCTGGCAGATGCGCGCGGCGGCATGGTCGACCCACCGCGACATCGCCGCGGCGCACCTGAGTTGGCGGCGGGCCCGGCAGGTGGCCGACCGGCTGCCCGATGACGACCCGGACCGCACCGCGATGCGCATCGCACCGCGCACCCTGCTGTGCGGCAGCGCGTGGCGAGTCGGCGGCAGCGGCGCCGACCCCGGCTTCGACGAGCTGCGCGAGCTGTGCACGACCGCGGGGGATCGGCGGTCGCTGGCCATCGGCATGGCCGGGCTGGTGGTAACGCAATACACCATTGCGCACTATCGCCAGGCATCCCGGCTCGCCACCGAACAGCTGCGACTGCTGGAATCGATCGGCGATCCGACATTGACGGTCGCACTGTCTTTTTCGGTGTTCATCGCCAAGTTCGAGACCAGCGAGGTGGCCGACGTGTTGCGGTTGGCGCAGCAGGTGATCGACCTCGCCGACGGTGACCCCACCATGGGCAACCTGATCATCGGGTCACCGCTGACGGCGGCGGTCACTTGTCGTGGCCTGGGCCGCTGGTGCTTTGGGATACCACAGTGGAAAGACGACTTCGACCAGGCTGTCGTGATGGCTCGTGCGGCGGACCCGGTGACGCGTGCCGCCGTGATGTACTACACGTACTCTGTCGGGCTCTCGAATGGGGTGTTGCTGCCCGATGCGACCGGCGAGCGGGACACCGCCGAAACGCTGGCGATCGTCGAGCAGTCCGGCGACGACATAGCGTTAGCCATGGCTCGATACGCTCGAGGTATCACCCTGGTCCATCAGGGCGGTCCCGGCCGGCAGCGGGGTTTGGAACTGCTCGCGCAGGTGCGCGAGATGACGCTGCAGGACCGGTACTTGTTCGCTGCTTTGCCGCTGATCACCATCGAGATCGCAACGGAGAAGGCCAGATCCGGGAATCTCGACGGCGCCGTCGGACTGTCGCGGGAGGTCGTCGACGACCTGTTCGGCTCGGGTGGGTTCATTTGGAGTGCGCTGGCCACCGCTGTCTTGGTGGAGGCACTGCTGCGCCGCGGCACCGACACCGACCTGCAGGAGGCGCAGGCTGCGGTCGACCGGCTGGCCGCAGTGCCGACCGACCCCGGTTTCGTGCTGCACGAGATCTGGCTGCTGCGGATGCGGGCGCTGCTGGCCCGCGCCCTCGGCGACGAGCCCTCCTACCGCGACTACCGCGATCGCTACCGCGACATGGCGAGAACGCTGGGCTTCGAGGGGCATATGAAGTGGGCCGAGGCGATGCCATGACGGCGGCCGGGCCGATGAGACTCTCCCGGTGTCTCGAAATAGACCACATACGAGGGTCTCAAAACTTCGTATCGGAGTCATGGTGAACGTCGCCTGAGATCGGCGGTAGTCGATTTCTCAGTTGATCTGAGGCAGGTTGGGCCATCGCAGGCCTGAGGGCAATAGTGTGCGACGAAATTTAGGGAGTTTTATGGAGCCGAGCCCTGCACCTGCAGCGAGTAGGACGCCAAGTACCCAGTACAGAACTGCGCCGTACCCGCCGTACACCGGGATACCTAGCAGCAAGCCGCCCGCAAGAACGATGCACATTGCCGCGGCCTCTCCAAGTCGCCCTCTACTAACGGGAACACGGAGCCACCGGTACGCCGAGGCGAGGAGGTATCGGTATCGAGATGGGGCACCGAGTTCTTTCCGCACTCTTTGCACGGAGACCATAAGGCTGCCGGCAAAACATAATGACTTCCACACCCGTGTTGCGGGGTAGCGAATGGTCGAGTCGTGAAGGGCAGCCAAGAGATTGCCCTCCCAGTCGGCCCTATATGAATCACGGAGGTCTTCGGGCAGCCGGCGCAACGCGAATGCGAGAATGACCTGAGGCAGGTCGTCGACGCGGGCGCGGGCTTCGTCGCCGATAATCTTGCTGGCTTCGGTGTCACGGTGACTTCGTCGATGTCGCGGTCGGACACTGTGATTTCGGCGCCCTCAGCGGTCCAGGACGCCGAAGGGTCGGCAGCGACGACCGGGATTCGGTAGTCGTGGCTGTGCGCGAGTTTCGTTGAGCCAGGTTTCGAGCCGCTCTTCGATGTCCACGCCGAAGTGCCGCAGAGTTGCGAACAGGAAGCCGTAGGTCTGCAGCAGCACTGACGCGTGGAGCTCGAGAAAGCGTTGACCGGTGGCGACGATAAGTAAGTATCAAACGCAAGCGGTGCAACACTTTACCGAGTCCGATACCGGACGCCTGACCGCGGTCAGACCGACAAGCGTGGTTTCAAGACCAAACGTGATGCCGAGGCGTTCGCCAACAGTGTCGAGGTCACGAAAGCCCGAGGTGAGTATGTCGCCCCTTCGCTAGGTCGGGTGACAGATGGGGAGTTGGGTCCGCCTTGGCTCGAACGCAAGCAGGGGCACCTGAAGCCCAGCGGATACCGGTCTTACGAGAACGCCTGGCGCGTCTATGTCGAGCCGCGCTGGCGGGGCGCCAAGGTGGCCGATATCCGCCATACAGGTGTGCAGGCGTGGGTCGCCGAGTTGTCGGCGAAGCTGAGCGCGTCCCGGGTGGTCACGATTTACTCGGTGCTGGCGGGCATCCTTGACGACGCTGTGCGGGACCGCATGCTCGCGGCGAACCCCGCGCGTGGGGTGAAGCTGCCGCGCCGGTCCCGGCGGCCGAACGTTTACCTGACGGCTGAGCAGCTTCACCGGCTGGCTGTGGAATCAGGGCGCTATGGGTCGCTGGTGCTGCTACTCGGGACCGTCGGTCTGCGGTGGGGTGAAGCCGCTGCGCTGCGGGTGAGCGACGTCGACTTCCTGCGCCGGCGCCTTGGGCTGCATGAGAACGCGGTGGCGGTCGGCGGCCGCACCCACGTAGGCACTCTCAAGAGCGGACACAGCCGCTCGGTGGCGTTGCCGGGGTTCGTGGTCGATGAGCTCGCGGCCACATGTGAGGGCAAGGGCCGCGACGAGCTGTCCTGGCCAGCGCGTGACGGCGGGTATCTCGCGCCACCGACCAATAAGTCGTGGCTGGCGGGCGCCGTTGAACGATGCCAGAAGGCAGACAAGACATTTCCGCGGGTGACAGCGCACGCGTGGAGGCACACCGCGGCGTCGCTGGCGATCGCGTCTGGTGCGAATCCCAAAGTGGTTCAGCGGATGTTTGGGCACGCCTCGGCCGCGATGACGTTGGACGTTTACGCCGATTTGTTCGACTCAGACTTCACTGCAGTTGCCGACAAGTTATCTGAAACTGTGGGCAAAATGTGGGCACGAGGGGGTGATGCGGCGATGTAGCAGACACGAAAATGCCCATCTACCTGCGCTAACCAGTCCACAGTTTGCGTGCCCTCGGTGAGATTCGAACTCACACTGTACGGGTTTTGAATCCGTTTCCTCTGCCAGTTGGGATACGAGGGCGACAGCCATCCACGATAAATGACTTACGCCTTCACGGGTTCCTCCATCTTGGCGCCCGGCGCCTGCGACGGTGCGTGGAGAGGCCTGTGCCGTCCGTACGCGATGATCGTGATCGCGAATATGCCGAACAGCATCAGCATTTCGCGCAGCACCCAGCCGATGATTGTTTCCAGCAGCGACGGATCGACCAGCCAGTCCTGTCCGACCTCAGGGGTGGCGAACACCGTGAGCAGCGTGCCGCTAACAACCACCGCCCTGCCCCACCAGCCGCGGTGGAACCAGATGAACACGGCGGCCGGCACCAGATAGACCCAGTGGTGCACCCAGCTGATCGGCGAAATCAGGGTGGCGGTCATCCCGATGATGAACCCGCCGGCGAGCAACGTCGAATGAGCTGCCGCGCGTCGCGCCAACAACAGGCCGACGACCGCGGTGACAGCCGTGAGCACGAGGGCGAGCGGCCGGGTCCAGTCCCCGACGGCGGCCAACACGCCCTGGATCGAATTGTTTCCCGACGTCGCGAACTTGGTGCCGAGGGCGACCTTGTCCGCCAAATGCCATAGCCCATCGGTGAAAAACGCGACCGTGAGAGATGGGCGAATGAGAAACGCGGCCACGAACGCTCCGAGGCAACTGGCCACGCTCCACCAAAACATGCGCCACTGCCTGGCCACCGCGAGATAGACAACGAACAGGCCCGGCGTGAGCTTGATCGCCGCCGCCACGCCGATCAGCACTCCGCGGGGTAATCGGCGGCCCAGCGCGGTGTCGTCGCGTCGGGTCAGGTCGGCGATCACCAGAAGCATCAGCAGGATGTTGATTTGGCCAAAGAAGAAGTGGGCGTACACCATGATCGTGGTGCATGCGACACACGTGATGCCGAATACGGCGAGCCAGCGGTGACGGGCATCCGACGGCGTGACCATTGCGATGGCCGCTATCAGAGCCAGCATCGACGCGATGCTCCACACCCAGAGGCCGACCTGCTGATTGCCGAGGTTCGTCGGCCACAGCACAAGAGCGCCGAACGGAGTGTAGGTGAACGGCAGCCCCTCGGCGGCGATGTGCTCTCCGTGAAGATTGGAGGCGTACAGGTCGAGGCCACGCCACGCCGCCGCGGACCCGTAGCGATAGACCACCCAGTCCACCGGATAAACGTCCCGGACTCGCTCGTACACCCAGGTCGCGGTCACCGCTATCAGTGCGGCCACGGTCGCGACAGCGCAAGGCAGCGCCGGTGATCTCAGCGACCTGGCATTCACACAGCGGATGGTACCCATGTCCAATGTCACAGCCCCGCGCTCGCCGCGCCGGGTCTGTCGCGACACAATGTCACCTATGACCGGGTCATCGTCGGAGCCAGTCTCAACGGAGAAGCAGCCGCGTCGCGTTCTCGTTGCCGAAGACGAGGCGCTCATTCGGCTCGACCTGGCCGAGATGCTCAAGGAAGAGGGATACGAGGTCGTCGGCCAGGCCGGCGACGGCCAGGAAGCAGTGGAACTGGCCGATTCCCTCAAGCCTGACCTGGTGATCATGGACGTCAAGATGCCCCGACGCGACGGCATCGACGCAGCGCGGGAGATCGCCGAGAAACGCATCGCGCCGATCGTCGTGCTCACCGCATTCAGCCAGCGCGAACTCGTGGAGCGCGCGCGCGACGCCGGCGCAATGGCCTATCTCGTGAAGCCATTCTCGGCGACCGACCTGATTCCCGCCATCGAAGTCGCCATCAGCCGGTTCAACGAGATCACCGAGCTGGAGCGCGAGGTAGCGACGCTGTCTGAGCGGCTGGAGACGCGCAAGCTCATCGAACGTGCCAAGGGTCTGCTGCAGACCAAGCAGGGGATGGCCGAGCCGGAGGCGTTCCGCTGGATTCAGCGCGCTGCGATGGACCGGCGGACCACCATGAAGCAGGTGGCCGAAGTGGTGCTGGAAACGCTGGACGACCCCAAGGGCACATCGTCGGCGAGTTAGGGGGCACCAACAACGCGCACGCCAGCGATGCGTTGGCTATGTTCTACCCGAGGCGCCGACTGAGGGCCTGACAAAAATGCTGACCTGGAGGTGAGACGTGCGCGGTCGCGTCACGCAAAGTGCTGTCGTTATCGGTGCTGTCGGATTAGTCGTGATCGGCATGGCCGGCTGTACCCAGTCGAAACCGGGCGACAACCAGAACAAAGGAGCGCAAGGCAACCTGAAGATAGTTGAGCAGGTGCAGATCGACGAGAACGGGCAGAAAGTTCCCGTCGAACAGGGGGCGAAGCCGATCGACCCGGCCGGGGACGGCAAGGCGACCTGTGAGCCCGTCGCACTGGCCATGGCCGGCGCCCTGACCGGGCCGGACGCGGCGCTGGGAATCAACATCAAGTACGGCGCCCAGATGGCCATCGACAAGCACAACCAGGCCAACCCGGGCTGTCAGGTGGAACTCATCTTATTCGATACCGGTGGCGTCGAGCAGACCGCAACCGGGATCGCCCCGCGAATCATCGACAACCCGAAGATCCGCGCCCTGATTGGACCCGCCTTCTCCGGCGAGACCGAGGCGACCGGAAATACCTTCAACCAGGCGGGCCTGGTGGCCACGACGGCCTCCGCGACGCGAGTTTCGTTGTCGCAGAACGGCTGGAAGACATTCTTCCGCGGTCTGGCCAACGACGGTGTGCAAGGCCCAGCGGTGGCCAATTACATGAAGAACACGTTGAACGCCAAGAAGGTCTGCATCGTCGATGACAGCACTGCCTATGGCACCGGGCTGGCGGAGAACATCAAGAACACGCTAGGCCCGATCGCAGATGCGTCCTGCAGCGCCTCAATCAAGAAGGGCGACAAGGAGTTTTCCGCGACCGTGACGAAGATCAACGGGGCATCACCGGATGCCGTGTTCTTCAGCGGCTATTACGCCGAGGCGGCGCTGCTCGTGCAGCAGCTGCGGGACGGCGGGGTGAAGGCGGCGTTTGTCTCCGGCGACGGCACCAAGGACCAGCAGTTCGTCGACCAGGCCGGCAACGCCTCGAAAGACGCGTTGTTGTCATGCCCGTGCGGACCCGCCCCGGAATGGTTCGCCAAGGAGTACAGCGCCAAGTTCAATCAGGCACCGGGAACGTACAGCACCGAGGGCTATGACTTGGCCACGATCTTGCTTCGCGGCATCGACTCGGGCAAGGTGACGCGGCCCGATCTGCTGGAGTGGGTCCGGACATACGACGGTCCCGGCGTGGCCCGCACCTACCAGTGGACCGACACCGGCGAGCTGACCACCAAATTGGTCTGGATCTACAAGGTTCAGTAGTCGCTGACGAGGGAGCGCGTCCGGGACCGACGGCCCGGGCGCGCTCTCCCATAAAGGAGTCTGCGTCGCAGAATGAATCAATGTTGCATCGGCAAGCTATGCGGCTGGATCCCGGCCGATCCCAACTTCGACTTAGCAGGGCTGTGCAGGGGCTTCCCGCACCTCACCATCGACGGACTGGCATGGGGTGCGATCTACGCTCTGGTGGCCGTCGGCTACACGCTCGTCTTCGGCGTGTTGCGGCTGATCAACTTCGCGCACTCGGAAATATTCATGCTGGGCATGTTCGGCGCGTACTTCGCGTTGGACATCGTCCTCGGATTCACGCCCAGCGGGAACGCCTATGGCCTCGGCATGGCGCTGACGATCTGGTATCTCGTGGTGGCGGGTGTTTTCGCGATGCTGGTGTCCGGTTCGGCGGCAATGGGTTTGGAAGTCGTGGCATATCGGCCGCTGCGACGGCGCAATGCCCGGCCACTCGCGTTCCTCATCACCGCGATCGGCATGTCGTTCGTGCTTCAGGAGTTTGTGCATTTCATCCTTCCGAAGCTCATTCCGCACTACGGCGGCAGCAATGCCCAAATTCCGATCAAGTTGATCGAACCGAGGGCCGAGTTCACCATCTTCGGCGCATCGGTGACGAACGTGACCATCGTCATCGTCGTCGCTGCGTTCGTATTCGCGCTCGCCACCGATATCACGATCAAGCAGACGAAGTTCGGCCGTGGTATCAGGGCTGTCGCTCAAGACCCCACCACCGCGACATTGATGGGTGTCTCGCGCGAGCGAATCATCCTGACCACGTTCCTGATCGGCGGCCTGCTGGCAGGTGTCGCCGCGTTGCTCTACACGCTCAAGGTGCCGCAGGGCATTATCTTCTCCGGTGGATTTCTGTTGGGAATCAAGGCGTTTTCCGCGGCGGTGCTCGGAGGCATCGGAAACCTTCGAGGCGCTTTACTGGGCGGGCTATTGCTGGGCGTGATGGAGAACTATGGGCAGGCCGTGTTCGGGTCGGAGTGGCGTGACGTGGTGGCATTCGTCCTGCTGGTTCTCGTGCTGCTGGTCCGGCCAACGGGCATACTCGGCGAGAGTCTCGGGAAGGCGCGAGTATGAGCGCGGCCGAGAGACTGACCCGGCCTGGAGATGCGTTGCGGCAGTGGTGGGACGGATTGTCGCGCCAGGAGAAGTGGATTGCGGGTGCAGTCGCATTCGTACTCGTCGCGCTCTTTCCGTTGTTCCCGCCGCCCTTCCTGAACACACCCGGCATCAGCCTCGGCGGCACGATGGCCCAGTTCGCGATGACCGCTCTCATCGCGATTGGTCTGAACGTCGTGGTGGGGTCAGCTGGTCTGCTCGACCTGGGCTATGTGGGCTTCTATGCGGTCGGCGCGTACACCGTCGCGTTGCTCACAAGCCCGAATAGCCCGTGGCGCCAGACAAGTGCCTCAGGACCGTTCAGCGCGCACTGGGCCTGGCTGTCGTGTGTGCCTATCGCCATTGCCATCACAGGGATTTCGGGTCTGATATTGGGCATGCCGACGCTGCGGCTGCGCGGCGACTACCTGGCTATAGTCACCCTCGGGTTCGGCGAGATCATCCGGCTGCTGGCCGACAACCTCCCGGAAGTGACGCGAGGACCGCGCGGGCTTCCGGGAGTGGCATATCCGCGAGTCGGGGAGAGCCACATACCTGGCGGGTTCTTCTCCAGCGGGAACGCGTCGGGTAACGCGAATTACGGTACCTGGTGGTTCTGGCTGGGTCTGATGCTGGTGGCGTTCGCTCTCTTGATCGTCGGCAATCTCGAGCGCAGTCGGGTCGGGCGGGCGTGGGTGGCCATCCGCGAAGACGAAGACGCCGCAGAAGTTATGGGTGTCAATACATTCAAGTTCAAGTTGTGGGCCTTCGTGATCGGCGCCGGAATCGGCGGATTATCCGGTGCGCTGTATGCCGGGCAGGTACAGTTCGTGGCGCCAACCAACTTCAACATCATCAACTCGATGCTGTTCTTGTGCGCGGTGGTGCTCGGCGGCCAGGGCAACAAACTAGGCGTGATATTTGGTGCGTTCGTCATCGTGTACCTGCCGAATCGATTACTCGGAGTGCAGCTCCTGGGAATCAATCTCGGGGACCTGAAGTACTTGTTCTTCGGCCTGGCGCTAGTCGTGCTGATGATCTTCCGGCCGGAAGGCCTGTTCCCGGTCCGTCAGCAACTGTTGACGTACGGAAAGTCGGCTAGGGAACTGCTCCGGCGAGGTGACGCGCCCAGCAAGGCGGCCAGATGAGCAGCGTGGAGGAAGTGGCGGGCCTGCACCGGGAAGTGCGCGCCGCCGAAGGCGAAATACTGTTAGCAACAACGGATCTCACCGTCCGCTTCGGTGGACTGGTCGCATTGGATGCGGTGAGCTTTAATATTCGGCGCGGCGAGATTCTGGGGCTTATCGGCCCCAACGGCGCCGGCAAGACCACCTGCTTCAACGCGATCACCGGCGTGTATCGTCCCAGCGCCGGCACCGTGATCTTCGATGGTGCGCCGCTCGGTCGCATCAAACGCCATCAGATCACCCGCCGTGGCATCGCCCGCACGTTCCAGAACGTCAGGTTGTGGAGCGAGATGACCGCGCTGGAAAACGTTGTGGTCGGAACTGATGCCCGCCACGAGACGTCGGTCCCCGGGGCGATTTTCCGCAGCGCCCGTCACCGCCGCGAGGAGCGGGACGCGATCGAACGTGCTGCGGCGCTGCTGCAATTCGTCGGAATCGCAGACCGGGGAGAAGAAAAGGCCAAGAACCTGCCGTATGGCGATCAACGACGGCTCGAGATTGCCCGTGCACTGGCCACCGAACCGAAACTGCTGTGCCTGGACGAGCCGGCGGCCGGGTTCAATGCCGGCGAGAAGGCGGCTCTGATCGAATTGATCAACAAGATCCGCGACGACGGATACACCGTGCTGCTCATCGAGCACGACATGCGGCTGGTGATGGGTGTCACCGACCGCATCGTGGTATTGGAGTTCGGCCGCAAGATCGCCGAGGGCGTTCCGTCGGCGATCCGTGAAGACCCGGCGGTCATCGCCGCATATCTGGGGGTGCCGGATGACGACGTCTGATGATCGAGTGCCACTGCTCGAATTACGCGACGTGGTAGTGCATTACGGCCGGATCGAGGCGCTGCACGGGGTCTCGCTGGTCGTGCGAGAGCGCGAGCTGGTCACGCTGTTGGGTTCCAACGGAGCGGGCAAGACCACGACGATGCGTGCCATTTCTGGTCTGCGTCCGCTCACCCGGGGCTCCGTATGGTTCGAAGGCCGGGACATTTCCCGCGTCAAAGCCCACCAACGGGTGATCGACGGCCTGATTCAAGCACCCGAGGGTCGCGGCGTGTTTCCCGGCATGACGGTCACCGAAAACCTCGAAATGGGTTGCTACGGCAGGGCCTTCCCGTCGCGCTCCGAACATCGCGAGAAGCTCGACTGGGTGTTCGAAACGTTCCCGCGGTTGGCCGAGAGGCGCAGCCAGGTCGGCGGCACACTATCCGGTGGCGAACAACAGATGCTTGCGATCGGGCGGGCCCTGATGGCCCGGCCGCGGGTGCTACTGCTGGATGAGCCGTCGATGGGTTTGGCGCCCATGGTGATTCAGCAGATCTTCCGCATCATCGCCGAGATCAACTCGCAGGGAACCACGGTGTTGCTGGTCGAGCAGAACGCTCAGCAGGCTCTGAGCCGCTCGGATCGTGCTTACATCCTCGAAACTGGAAACGTCACGCGTCAAGGCCCCGCACAAGAGCTTCTCCATGATGAGAGCATTCGTGCCGCCTATCTGGGTATCGCGTGATGTCCCTACGAGGTAGGAGCCTGTTACGGGCCGGGGCCGCAACCCTATTCGTACGCGAGTACTCCGGATTTTCTGCGTCGGCTGCGCGGCGCTGCGCCGCCTCAGGTCTGGGTGGGTTCGCTGACCTTGACCAGCGTCTTGCCGATATTGGCGCCGGTGAACAGCCCGTTGAGGGCCTCGACGCACGACTCCATGCCCTCGACGATGTGCTCGCGGTGCACGAACCGGCCCTCCCGCTCCCACTGGCGGAGCGCTGCGTGCGCCTCGGCGAAGCGCCCCCACTGGTCGAGCGTGTTGAAGCCTTGCATCAGTGCGCTTTTGGCCAACAGGTTCACATAGTTGGCCGGCCCGGGGTGCTCGCTGGTCAGGTAGCTGGAGATTACCCCGCACAGCACGACCCGTGCCTTGGGCGCCAGGCGGCCGAGCACCGCATCGAGTATCGGCCCGCCGACATTGTCGAAGTAAACGTCGACACCGCGGGGGCAGTGCTCTTTGAGTGCACCCGCCAGATCGCCCTGCCGGTAGTCGATGCACGCGTCGAAGCCGAAGTCCTCGACCACCACCCGGCACTTGCGCGGCCCGCCCGCGATGCCGACCACCCGGGCGCCGGCGATCTTGGCGATCTGCCCGGCCAGCGATCCGGTGGCACCCGCCGCGGCCGACACCACCACGCTCTCTCCCGGCATGGGCTTGCCGATGTCGATCATCCCGAAATAGGCGGTGGCACCGGTCGGGCCGTACACCGACATCGCTGCCAGCTGATCGGTCACGCCCGACATCGGTGTGGTGAACACGTCGTCACGGACGATCACGTACTGCTGGAAGCCCGTCAGCGTGGTGACCACGTCGCCGACGGTGTAGGCGTCGCAGCGCGAGGCGACGACCTCGCCGATCCCTGCCGCCCGGATGACCTCGCCCAGCTGCACCGGCGGAAGGTAGCCCGGCTGGTCGTTGAGCCAAGTCCGGACCGCGGCGTCGATTCCGATGTAGGTGGTGCGGACCAGCGCCTCACCTTCGGTTGGCTCGGGTGCCGGCGAAGTAACCAGTTCGGTGTCATCGGGCTGGACCAACCCGGTCGGCCGGCGCCGCAACAGGATCTGCCGGTTGTCCATTCGTCAGCGGGCGACGATCACCGACGAGCCGTGGCCGAACAGGCCCTGGTTGGCGGTGATGCCCACCGTCGCGCCGTCAACCTGTCGGCCGGTGGCCTGACCACGCAGCTGCCAAGTGAGCTCGCAGACTTGCGCGATGGCTTGCGCGGGAATCGCCTCGCCGAAGCAGGCCAGCCCCCCAGAGGGGTTCACCGGGACGCGGCCGCCGATCGTCGTCGCGCCGCTGCGCAGCAGCGCCTCGGCTTCGCCCTTGGCGCACAGTCCGAGATGCTCGTACCAGTCGAGTTCCAGCGCCGTGGACAGGTCATACACCTCGGCGAGGCTGACGTCCTCGGCCCCGATACCGGCTTCCGCGTAGGCGGCGTCGATGATCTGGTCCTTGAACACCCGCTCCGGCGCCGCGACCACCGCGGTGGAATCCGTTGCGATGTCCGGCAATTCGGGCAAGTGTTGCGGATAGCGGGGAGTGACGGTGCTGACCGCGCGTACCGACGGCACCCCGTCGAGCGAGCCGAGGTGCTTGCGGGCGAACTCCGCGCTGGCCACGACAACGGCGGCACCACCGTCGGACGTCGCGCAAATGTCCAATTGCCGTAGCGGGTCGGCGACCACCGGGCTCGCCAACACATCTTCGACCGAGGTCTCCTTGCGGTAGCGGGCGTACGGATTGTGCAGGCCATGTCTGGCGTTTTTGACCTTGACCTGAGCGAAGTCCTCGCTCGTGGCCCCGTAGAGATCCATGCGACGCCGAGCCAACAGCGCGAAGTACACGGGGTTCATCGCCCCGATCAAGTGGAATCGCTGCCAGTCCGGGTCATTGCGGCGTTCACCGCCGACCGGCGCGAACGCGCCCTTCGGCGTGGTGTCGGCCCCGACCACCAGGGCGACATCGCAGAAACCGGCGAGGATCTGGGCGCGGGCGCTTTGTAACGCCTGCGATCCGCTGGCGCATGCTGCGTAGCTCGAGCTCACCGGAACGCCGTTCCAGCCGAGTTTCTGCGCGAATGTCGACCCGGCGATAAACCCGGGGTAGCCGTTGCGGATCGTGTCGGCGCCGGCGACCAGCTGGATTTGCCGCCACTCCAGGCCGGCCTCCGCAAGGGCGGCCCGGGCGGCGACGACGCCGTACTCGGTGAAGTCGCGGCCCCATTTGCCCCATTGGTGCATGCCAGCGCCGAGGATGTAGAGAGGCTGCGGCCGGATGTCGCCTGCCGCGCGGCTGTCTGGACTCATGTCGCCGGCTGCGCGGCTCTCTGGACTCATTCGGCGATCCTCCACGCGTACACGATGCGTTCGACGCCGTCGTCGTCGACGAAGAGCGGCATGGTCGTCAACTCCATCTCCATTCCCACCTTCAGGTCGGCGGCCAACGTGCCTTCGACGACCTTCCCCAACACGATCATTCCCTCGTCCGCCAGCTGCACCGCGGCAATCGCGAACGGCTCGAAGGGATCTGGCGCGGGGTAGGGTGGCGGCGGCGGGTAGCAGTTCTCGGTGTAGCTCCACAGCGTGCCGCGGCGCGACAGCGGCACCTGCGCCAACTCGTCGCCATCGCAGGCGGGGTTCGGGCAATTGTTGGCCCGCGGCGGGAACACAGATGTCCCGCACTGATGACACTTGGCACCGATCAGATAAGCGTCGCCCGACCCGTCGGTGGCAAACCACCCGTCAACGGCGGGTTGTATGGATACTGACACGCCGGTTAGCGTACCGACTCTGGAGACAAAACTGAAACGTGTTCCAGTTTGGCGGCCATGAGCGCGCCATACCTGGTGAGAATCGCTCATTTCTGCGCCGGGGCTGCGAGCGACCGTGATCCGCAACCCTGGTGCAAATCTATCAATCCGATTAGCGGAGCGGGTGCCTAGAGTGAGTCCGTGAGCCCAGCCAAAACCGCGCCCGCGCCGACCTCGCCCGAGGCATCCGACAAGCCCACGTTGATGCTGCTGGACGGCAATTCGCTGGCTTTCCGCGCGTTCTACGCGCTGCCCGCGGAGAACTTTAAGACGCAGGGCGGCCTGACCACTAACGCGGTCTACGGGTTCACCGCGATGTTGATTAACCTGCTGCGCGACGAGGGGCCCACCCACGTGGCGGCCGCGTTCGACGTGTCCCGCCAGACGTTCCGCTCCGACAGGTACCCGGAATACAAGGCCAACCGCGGCTCGACACCGGATGAGTTCCGCGGCCAGATCGAGATCACCAAGGAGGTGCTCGTCGCTCTCGGCATCACCGTGCTCGCCGAGCCGGGATACGAAGCCGACGACGTGATCGCGACGTTGGCGACGCAGGCCGAGGCCGCCGGATTTCACGTGCTGGTAGTGACCGGCGACCGCGATTCGCTGCAACTGGTCAGCGACGACGTGACCGTGCTGTATCCGCGGAAGGGCGTCAGCGAACTGACTCGCTTCACCCCGGAAGCGGTGCTCGAGAAGTACGGGCTCACACCCCAGCAGTACCCGGACTTTGCCGCGTTGCGCGGCGACCCGAGCGACAACCTGCCCGGCATCCCGGGCGTGGGGGAGAAGACCGCGTCCAAGTGGATCGCCGATTACGGCTCGCTTCAGGCGCTCGTCGACAACGTGGACTCGGTGCGGGGCAAGGTCGGTGATGCGTTGCGCGCCAACCTTTCTCATGTGGTGCTGAACCGCGAACTGACCGATCTGGTGCGCGAGGTGCCGCTGGCGCAGACGCCTGACACACTGCGGATGCAGCCATGGGACCGCGACCACATCCACAGGCTGTTCGACGATTTGGAGTTCCGTGTGTTGCGGGACCGGCTCTTCGACACGCTGGCCGCGGTTGAGCCGGAGGTCGACGAGGGGTTCGACGTGCGTGGCGGCGCTCTTGAACCCGGCGGCGTTGCGGACTGGCTTTCCGAGCACGCCGCCGACGGCCGCCGAGCGGGCCTGTCGGTCGTCGGCACCCATGTGGTGGCCGACGGCGACGCCACCGCCGTCGCGCTCGCGGCCGCCGACGGCGACTCCGGCTACGTCGACACCGCCACGATGACCTCCGAGGACGAAGCCGCACTCGGCCGCTGGCTGGCCGACGAGACTCAGCCGAAAGCCCTGCATGAGGCGAAGTGGGCGATACATGATCTGGCGGCCCGTGGCTGGGAACTGCGCGGCATCACATCGGACACTGCTCTCGCCGCGTATCTGGTTCGCCCCGGTCAGCGCAGCTTCACCCTGGAGGACTTGTCGCTGCGGTACCTGCGCCGGGAATTGCGCGCCGACAATCCCGAACAGGTCCAGCTGTCGCTGCTCGACGACACCGACGGCGTCGACGATCAGGCGGTGCAGACCCAGATCCTGCGGGCGCGCGCGGTCGTCGACCTGGCGGACGCGCTGGATGCCGAGCTGGGCCGGATGGAATGCTCGTCGCTTCTCGGCGACATGGAGCTGCCTGTGCAGCGGGTGCTCACCGATATCGAAAAGGCCGGTATCGCAGTCGATCTCGCGCAACTGACCGATCTGCAGCACCAGTTCGCCGAGCAGATACGCGATGCCGCGGAGGCCGCGTACGGCGTCATCGGCAAGCAGATCAACCTCGGCTCGCCAAAGCAGCTGCAGGTGGTGCTGTTCGACGAGCTCGAGATGCCGAAGACCAAGCGCACCAAGACCGGTTTCACCACCGACGCCGACGCGCTCGTATCGCTGTACGAGAAGACCGGACACCCGTTCCTGCAGCATCTGCTCGCCCACCGCGACGTCACCCGGCTCAAGGTCACCGTCGACGGACTACTCAATTCTGTCGCCGCCGACGGCAGGATCCACACCACGTTCAACCAGACCATCGCGGCGACCGGTCGGTTGTCGTCGACCGAGCCGAATTTGCAGAACATTCCGATCCGCACCGACGCGGGCCGGTTGATCCGTGACGCGTTCGTTGTCGGCAAGGGCTACAGCGAGTTGATGACCGCCGACTACAGCCAGATCGAGATGCGGATCATGGCGCACCTGTCGCACGACGACGGGCTGATCGAAGCCTTCCGCACGGGCGAGGACCTGCACTCGTTCGTCGCGTCACGCGCGTTCGGGGTGCCGATCGACGAGGTCACCTCCGAGCTGCGGCGCCGGGTAAAGGCGATGTCGTATGGGCTGGCCTACGGGCTGAGCGCCTATGGCCTCGCCCAACAGCTGAAGATCTCCACCGACGAAGCGAAGGATCAGATGGACCAGTACTTCTCGCGGTTCGGCGGGGTGCGGGACTACCTGTTTGAGGTCGTCGATCAGGCCCGCAAGGACGGCTACACGTCAACGGTCCTGGGCCGGCGCCGCTATCTGCCCGAGCTGGACAGCAGCAACCGTCAAGTCCGGGAGGCCGCTGAACGTGCCGCGCTCAACGCGCCCATTCAGGGCAGCGCCGCCGACATCATTAAGGTGGCGATGATCGAAGTCGACAAGGCCCTCAAAGACGCGGGGTTGACGTCACGCATGCTCCTGCAAGTGCACGACGAGCTGCTGTTCGAAGTGGCCCAAGGGGAACGCGAGGAACTCGAAACCTTAGTTCGCGACCAGATGGGCGGCGCCTACCCGCTGGACGTACCTCTGGAAGTGTCGGTCGGTTACGGCTGCAGTTGGGATTCCGCAGCGCACTAGTGTTGCGTGTCGTTGAAACATTTACGTTTGAATGGCTGGGACAATTTTCGGGTGTATGTGGCCCAGCCGTTGCCGTTGCGTGATGGTGATCGTTCGAGGTTGGAAGCGTTGACGCGGGCCTCGACCGTGCCGGCGGGGTTGGCGACGCGGGCTCGGATCGTGTTGTTGGCCGCCGACGGAGTGGCCAACACCGATATCGCCGATGCGACCGGCACGTCGCGCCCGACGGTGCTCAAGTGGCGCGGGCGCTATGGCGAGTCGGGGGTCAACGGGCTCGACGACGATCCACGCCCGGGACGTGCTCCGGTGATCGACGAGGTCGCCGTGCTAGCGGAGACGTTGGCGGACAAGGGAAGACCGCCCGCCCATCTGGGTGTGACGCACTGGTCGGCGCGGTTGATGGCCGACCGGCTGGGGATCTCGTTTGCCTCGGTGGCGCGGATCTGGCGCAAGTGGGATATCCAGCCGCACCGGGTGGACACCTTCAAGTTCTCCACCGACCCGGAGCTGGAGGCCAAGCTGCGCGACGTGGTCGGTCTGTACCTGGATCCCCCCGCGGGCGCGGTGGTGGTCAGCGTCGACGAGAAGTCCCAGATCCAGGCGCTGGATCGCACCCAGCCGATTCTGCCGCTGCGCCAAGGCATCCCCGAGCAGCAGACCCATGACTACATCCGCCACGGCACCACCAGCCTGTTCGCCGCGCTGGAGGTCGCCACCGGCAAGATCACCGCCGACGCCTGCTACCCCCGCCACACCAACGTCGAGTTCCTGGCCTTCCTCAAACTGGTCGCCAAGACCCATCCCCGGGTGCGGCTGTGCGTCATCTGCGACAACTACGCCACCCACGTGTGTCCTGAAAGTGAAGTGATGAGGATGTAGGAGGTCCCCAGCACGAAGCGTGCTGTGCCAGTGATGGAGGTAGGTCCTCCGGGTTCGCCGAGCAGACGGAGAACTCAAACCGCCGCAGTGTCATGCCGGTCAAGAGCCGGGGTGGGAAGCGACTGCGGAAAAGGCCCGCTGCAGCGGGTCAGGTATGCGGCGAGAAGACGAACATGGATGAACCACTGCGGACGCATCGAAACGTAGAACGATGGCGCCGAAACCGGAGGTTGTGGGTATCTCCGGGACAAAGGCCCGCCCGCGGGGCGAGCCCTGAGCCAGGGGGCGGGCTGCGTGCTGCCCTGGTGGCGTCCGGTGTATAGGTGGCGTGAGCTCGTCGCGGGCGCTGGCATGGAACAGGAGAAACTGTCGCCTCGATACCGACGACCGGACGTTATCGGCGCGGTGTGCCGGTTCGGGTCGCGAGAGGGAGGACCCCAAGTGGCCGAAACCGCAAGGGGCAGAGTACCGATGCGAGGCACAGGGGCGGACCGGCTCGTAGTAGCGGTGAAGGCTCGGTAATGGGGCTGGAGCGAAGGGGCCGGGCGGGCCAGATCGACCTGAGGTCACCCCGCGAGGGTAGGAGCTGATGGTTGGATCGAAGTCGAAGGTGAAGTCGTTCGAGATCGACAAGCGCCTCGTTCATGAGGCGTGGATGAAGGTCCAGGCCAACGGCGGAGCGCCGGGCGTGGACGCCGTCAGCATCGACGGGTTCCGGGAGGCGGAGAGGGACAACCTCTACAAGCTGTGGAACCGGATGAGCTCCGGCAGCTACCTGCCGGGCCCGGTGCGGGCGGTGGAGATACCGAAGGATCATGGGGCGGGGATCAGGGTGTTGGGTGTGCCCAATGTGGCCGACCGAATCGCCCAGACAGCGGCTGCGATGCTGCTGGAGGAGAAGCTGGAGCCGATCTTCCACCCGGACAGCTACGGCTACCGTCCCGGGCGGTCGGCCCACGACGCGTTGGCCGTGACTCGACGGCGCTGCTGGAAACAGGACTGGGTGTTGGACCTTGATGTCCGGGCCTTCTTCGACAGCGTCCCGCATGATCTGCTACTCAAGGCGGTCGCTCACCACACCGACGAGCGTTGGGTTCTGCTCTACATCGAGCGGTGGCTCACAGCCCCCATGCGGATGCCGGACGGGACTCTGACAGCGCGGGACAAGGGGACCCCGCAGGGGTCGCCGATCTCCCCGTTGCTGGCCAACGTGTTCATGCACTACGCGTTCGATACCTGGATGGTTCGGGAGTTCCCGGGCTGTCCCTTCGCGCGGTATGCGGATGACATTGTCGCTCACTGCGATTCGGAGGATCAGGCCCGCGCGCTGCGGGACTCGATCGCCACCAGGCTCGGGGCACTCGGCCTCGAGCTGCACCCCGAGAAGACGAAGGTCGTGTTCTGCCAGGACGCGAACCGGCCGGGGGAAGCGGAGCACACCAGCTTCGACTTCCTCGGCTACACCTTCCGGGGGCGCCTGGCCAAAGGCCGGAGAGGCTACTTCGTGAGCTTCGCCCCGGCCATCAGTGTCACGGCGGCCAAGGCGGTCGGCCAGAAGGTCAGGGCATGGCACCTCAATCGTCGCAGTGGGACGGATCTGTCCGGCCTCGCCGAGGAGATCGACCCTCAGGTGCGAGGCTGGATCGGCTATTACGGGGTCTTCTACCGCTCCGAGCTGTACTCCCTCGCAAGGCACATCGACGAGCATCTCGTTCGATGGGCCATGCAGAAATTCAAACGACTGCGCGGGAAAGCTGCCAAGGCTCGGGCCTGGCTGGACGCGGTTCGACAGCACCAGCCCCGGCTCTTCGCCCACTGGCACCTTCTCCCGCCCACCAGAGGCCGGCCTGTGGGAGCCGTATGACGGGCGACTGTCACGTACGGTTCTGCGAGAGCCGGGGGGTGCGATTCCCCCCGGCTACTCACCAAACATCCCACCGTCCAAGTACCTGGCTGGACAAAAACCCAAGAGTCACCCTGCATTTCACGCCGACGAGCTGCTCGTGGCTGAACATGGTCGAGATCTTCTTCGGCATCATCACCCGCCAAGCCATCCGCCGCGGCACCTTCACCGACGTCACCGACCTCGAAACCGCGATCCGCACCTACATCGACAGCTACAACCAACGCGCCAAGCCGTTCACCTGGATCAAGACCGCAGACCGACTCCTCGGCAAAATCAAACGTAAATCAATCAACAACACGCGACACTAGGCATTCATTTGCGACCGGTGGCCGGGGCGAGACGGGCCATTCCGCGGAGAATCCACGGTGTCCGCCTTGCCATCACCTCGACGGCGCGGTCGGAGCGGCGCATCGTGGCTCGAGGTCCGGGAGTAGGGGTTGACGCGAGTTCGGCCTCGGCTGATCCCGCCCGGGCGCCATGGCGATCGACTGCCAGTAGTTGCCAAGTGCCGGGTACGCCGCGCAACTCGACGCGGCCGCGGTCCTGAAAGCCGGCGCCCGAGCCGACGACCAAGTCACGGACCGTGCCAGAAACGAGGATGTCCCCAGTGCCAGCGCGGCCGAGGATGCGCGCGGCGATGTGGACGGCGATGCCGCCGATGTCGGTGTCGAGGAGTTCGCATTCGCCGGTGTGGATGCCGGCGCGGATCTCGATTCCCAGCGTCTCAGCATCAGCGCGCAACGCCTCGGCGCAGCGGATGGCCTGCGTCGGGCCGTCGAACGTCGCCAAGTGACCATCGCCGGTGCTCTTGACTACCGTGCCGCCGAATCGTTCCGTGAGTGCGAGTGTGAACTCATCAAAGCGGTGGAGTACCGCCCGCCAACGCTCGTCGCCCGTCGCCGCGGCGCGCTCGGTCGACGCGACGATGTCGGTGAACAGTACTGTGCGTAGGGCGCGGTGTGACTGTGCCGGCGCGCCATGACCGCCGGTGAGGAACTCCTCGATTTTGGTGGTGATTGTGTCGGGATCGCTGAGCCAGGGGGCGTGGTCCATCCCGTCAAGCTCAAGCATCCGTGCGCCGGGGATGCGGTCGGCGAGGAACCGGCCTCCCTGCACCGGAATTGGATCACCGCGGGCATGGATGACCAGGGTTGGTGTAGTGATCGTCGGCAGGATCGTCCGCACGTCGATCCGGAACATCGCTTCGAGCGTCGCTCGCGCCATCCCCGGGCTCGCGCCCATGCGTTCGAACATCGCGAGCTGGCGCATGGACCCGACCGACGGCAGCAGACATTTGAGTGCCGCACCGCTGCCCCACGCCGAGCGGCCGGCCCGGGGAAATTCCTGGAAGCGGGCGAGTTGCTCCCCCGACGGCGTGTAATCCTCACCCAGCTCGGGTAGTAGGCGCGCCCGTAGCTCGGCCGGGTCACGGTCGATGTCGTCCCACCCGGCAAAGCCGAAGTACGCGAACGCGCCGCTGAGAATCAACGCCGCCGTTCGTTCGGGTCGTGTTGCCGCGAACGCCATTGCGGCCGGACCGCCCTCACTCACACCGAAGACGACGGCCTTTCCGAAGCCGGCGGCGTCCATGACGGCCTCGATCTCGGCCGCTCGATCCTCAAGCGTGCGAACTTTCGGAACTGGGTCCGACAGCCCGACGCCCGCCTTGTCGAACAGGAGGACACGACAGAACCTGGACATCTGCTCCATGAAGGCCTCGAATTCGGGCGCGGTCCAGCACAGCTCGACGTGGCTGACGAACGATCCGCAGAAGACGAGCTCGACGGGCCCGTCGCCAAACACCTGATACGCGAGGCTGAGATCGCCGCAGGGTGCGTACGACGTTTCCGGCACGGCCTTGAGCGTAACTGTCGTATGTGCCAATACCTTCGGCTCCGGCATCCTCGGCGGCGAGGATGACACCGCAGTCCGGCATTTTCAGACCAGCTGGCGTTACACCTACAGGGCCGACGATCGGTACCAAGCCATCTGCTGCAAAACCGGCGCGGCCGCCCGCCTGGCCATAACCCCGTACGCCTCCTCGTTCTGCAACGCGAACACCCGCTCGTCACCGAAGCCGCGGTCGATTCGGTCCCGGACGAACGCCAGTTCCACCACCTGGCCGGCGAAGTTCTTGACCGCCTTGGCCGCGGCCGGTCCGCCGACTCGGGCCGCCTCGCCGATCGCCAGCTTGCGGTTGCGGATCGAGCCCAACCACGTCGCCTCGTTGGGGGTGACCAGGCCGGCTGCCACCATGCCGGGCAGCTTGGCGGAGACGACCCGCTGCTCCCTGTGGCGGCTGGCGACCCCGAGCCAGATAGCCAACCCGAAGATCGGCATCATCCAGGCCACGTAGACGAGAAGGTAGACCTCCAGGCTCAGCAGCGACGAGCCGTTCCATAACGCGTGCATGATGACCGCGCCGACGTAGCCGAGCACGATGCAGCCGGCCTTTGCGACGGCGTTTCGCTGCTGAAGGGCGAAATACATCCCGATGCCGAACATCGTGGTGAACAGCGAGTGCGCGAACGGTCCCATGATCAGCCGCATCGCGGCGACCGCCAGCGAGCCGGTGACCGATTCCGGGCTGGAGATGTAGAGGATGTCCTCCAGCCAGGCGAAACCCGCTCCGGTGAGCCCCGCGTACACCAGGCAGTCGGTCAGCGAATTCAGCTCGTTGCGGCGCCGGCCCCTCATCAAGATCAGCAGGAACAGGCCCTTGGCAGCCTCCTCGATCAGCGGGGCGGCGACCGCGACGGAGCCGAAGCTCGCCCGGGTCGTCTCGCCGGAGTTGATCAGAAACCCGACGTAGAGCTCTAGCCCCACCGACACGACGACGGCGACGGATGCGCCCCACAGAAAGGCGAGTACCAGCAGCCGCGGCGGTTCCGGCTCCCACCGGTCCAGCCACAGGTAGGCCAGCACAACGATCCCCATCGCCGCGCTGGACAGCACGAACCCGATGGCGGTCCCGACCGGTTTGGCGGCGGTGAGCAGGATCACGAGGAGCCCAGCGATGGTGCCGAGCGCGATGATCACGCCGAGCGGCGCCCCGACTTTGCGGATCCGCTGCCGCGCGCCGGCGTATGACACCAGAGCAGGGTAGCCGCCCCATGGGGCCGAGTTTGTCCAGCTAGTACACAGTCGAGTAGCCTCGACCCGTGGACCCGCGGCCAGTTCGCGGGTATACAGCATGCCAATTGTCCCTACTACCCGACCTGTCCGGAGCAACCCAACAACATGCCAAGTCCCGCCGTCACCTCGCCACAAGTAGCCGTCAACGACATCGGCTCGAGCGAGGACTTTCTCGCCGCCATCGACAAAACAATCAAATACTTCAACGATGGCGACATCGTCGAGGGCACGATCGTCAAGGTTGACCGTGACGAAGTCCTGCTCGACATCGGCTACAAGACCGAAGGTGTCATCCCGTCCCGCGAACTGTCGATCAAGCACGACGTCGACCCCAATGAGGTGGTGTCCGTCGGCGACGAGGTCGAGGCGCTGGTTCTCACCAAAGAGGACAAAGAGGGCCGGCTGATCCTGTCCAAGAAGCGCGCTCAATACGAACGCGCCTGGGGCACGATCGAGGAGCTCAAGGACAAGGAGGAGGCCGTCAAGGGCACCGTCATCGAGGTCGTGAAGGGCGGCCTGATCCTCGACATCGGGCTGCGTGGCTTTTTGCCGGCCTCACTCGTCGAGATGCGCCGCGTGCGCGACCTGCAGCCGTACATCGGCAAGGAGCTCGAGGCCAAGATCATCGAGCTGGACAAGAATCGCAACAACGTCGTGCTCTCCCGGCGGGCCTGGCTGGAGCAAACGCAGTCCGAGGTGCGCAGCGAATTCCTCAACCAGCTGCAGAAGGGCGCAATCCGCAAGGGCGTGGTCAGCTCGATCGTCAACTTCGGCGCGTTCGTCGACCTCGGCGGCGTCGACGGTCTGGTGCACGTGTCCGAGCTGTCCTGGAAGCACATCGACCACCCGTCCGAGGTGGTTCAGGTCGGCGACGAGGTGACCGTCGAGGTGCTCGACGTGGACATGGATCGTGAACGGGTTTCGTTGTCGCTCAAGGCTACTCAGGAAGATCCGTGGCGCCACTTCGCCCGCACCCACGCGATCGGACAGATCGTGCCGGGCAAGGTCACCAAGCTGGTGCCGTTCGGCGCGTTCGTTCGTGTGGAGGAAGGCATCGAGGGTCTGGTGCACATTTCCGAGCTGGCCGAGCGCCACGTCGAGGTGCCCGACCAGGTGGTCCAGGTCGGCGATGACGCGATGGTCAAGGTCATCGACATCGACCTGGAGCGGCGCCGCATCTCGCTGAGCCTCAAGCAGGCCAACGAGGACTACACCGAGGAGTTCGACCCGTCGAAATACGGCATGGCCGACAGCTACGACGAGCAGGGCAACTACATCTTCCCCGAGGGCTTCGATCCCGAGACCAACGAGTGGCTCGAGGGCTTCGACAAGCAGCGCACCGAGTGGGAGGCCCGGTATGCCGAGGCCGAGCGTCGGCACAAGATGCACACCACCCAGATGGAGAAGTTCGCCGCCGCCGACGCGGCCGCGGCCGAGAAAGAGCCGGCCGCCAATGGTGCGTCGCGGTCGGACGAATCACAGTCCGGTGGTTCGCTGGCCAGCGACGAGCAGCTGGCCGCCCTGCGGGAGAAGCTGGCCGGCAGCGCTTAGCACCCTTCGACCTGTCGCCGAAATTGACTTTTTGCAGCCAAAGTTCGAGTAACTCTCTGCAAAACGTCGATCTCGGCGCGCAGTGATGCTGCGGATCGGGCTGACCGGCGGCATCGGCGCCGGGAAGTCGACGGTGTCAGCGACGTTCGCCGACTGC
Source organism: uncultured Actinomycetota bacterium (assembly GCA_963801365.1). Classification (GTDB taxonomy): domain Bacteria; phylum Actinomycetota; class Actinomycetes; order Mycobacteriales; family Mycobacteriaceae; genus Mycobacterium. The sequence continues at coordinate 410,793 of CAWDEZ010000008.1, forward strand.
GGCGGCATCCTCGTCGACGGCGACGTGATCGCCCGCGAAGTGGTCGAGCCCGGCACCGAAGGGCTGGCCAAGTTGGTCGACGCATTCGGTGAGGACATCCTGCGGCCCGACGGTGCGCTGAACCGGCCCGCGTTGGCCGCCAAGGCGTTCGGCGACGAGGACACGCGCGCGACGCTGAACGGGATCGTGCATCCGTTGGTAGGGCGGCGGCGCGCCGAGATCATCGCCAGTGTTTCGGGGCACCCCGAAAAAGACACGGTGGTTGTCGAAGACATCCCACTGCTCGTCGAAAGCGGCATGGCTCCGCTGTTCCCGCTCGTGGTGATCGTGCACGCCGACGCCGAGCTGCGAGTAAAGCGGTTGATCAAGCGCGGGATGAGCGAAGACGATGCCCGTGCCCGCATCAGCGCACAGGCCAGCGACGAGCAACGGCGCGCGGCCGCCGACGTCTGGCTGGACAATTCAGCGTCGCAGGGCGAGTTGGTGGAACGCGCCCGCGAGTTGTGGTACCAGCGCATCCTGCCGTTCGCGCACAACCTGCGGGAGGGTCGGGCCGTTGCTGCGCCGACGGCTGTGGTGGCATCCGACCCGACGTGGCCGGCGCAGGCACGCCGCATCGTCGAGCGGCTGAAGACCGCGTGCGGGCACAACGCGCTCCGGGTCGACCACATCGGTTCTACCGCGGTGCCCGGGATGGACGCCAAGGATGTGATCGACGTGCAAGTCACGGTCGCGTCGCTGGCGGTCGGCGACGAGATCGCCGATGCGCTCACCGGCGCCGGCTATCCACGCATCGAGCGGATCACCGCCGATGCAGGAAAACCGGACGGCCGCAGCCGTGTCGCAGAATTGGACCACACCGACGATCCGACCTTGTGGCACAAGAGAATTCACGCGTCCGCGGATCCGGGTCGGCCGACACACGTCCACGTGCGCGTCGACGGCTGGCCCAATCAGCAGTTTGCGTTGCTGTTCACCGACTGGCTAACCCAGCATCCCGCGGTGCAGGCGGACTATCTCGCCGCCCAACGTGCGGCCCAGGCGTCGCCGGACTACATGCAGGCGAAGGAGCCCTGGTTCCTCGACGCGTACCGGCGCGCGTGGGAGTGGGCGGATGCAACGAGCTGGGGACCGTAGGGTCAGGTCGGCGGCGCGCTGGGGACGTCGTTGGCGGCGCTGATCGCCGCGGCGTTGGCCAGCGACCCGCCGCACGGCATAACGCCGTAGCCGGGGTCCCTGCTCTGGGGTAGGAACCTCGGCGCGATGAAGTCGTCTGCCTGGGCGGTGATCGATTCGTCCACCAGGATTTCGCAGTGCAAGTTGGCGGTATACGGCCATTTGATCGAAATTTCCATGCCGGCGTGCGAAGGGTCGGCCAGCACGGCGTTCGCCTCGAACGTCTGGCTCGGCAGCAGTGTCGGGTTGGCGGTCTCGACCTCAGTGTCACTGACGTTGTACGTGATCGTCGCGCCGCGCGAAACACCGTCGATTCGGGCGCGATAGGTGACGTTGTGAAGCACCTGCTGCGGCTGCTCGTCGGCGAGCGCTGTCGCGAGACTCAGCTGGCCTGCCGCGATCACCGCCGCCAGCAGCGTTGCGGTCATGCACATCCGCGCGGTGGAAGTCACGGCTGCGAGCGTACGCGGGGGCCCACGGTCAAATCCAAGCTGGTTATTCAGCTGGTCGACTCGCCGCGAAATCGCGCCGCAGGCGTTTTGGTGCATCGATTCGTCTCCGCTGGCGCCCACAAATTCTCCGTATGATCGTGACGTGCCTGGCCCGGTCTGCCGACGCGCTCGCCAATACGGTTGCGGGCCAAGCTACTTAGCAGCCCGATGATGTCCGAGAGGTAGCCCGCCAGGTCAGATCCATTCCGATGTCGGCCAGCCACCGGTGAAGATCATGATGGTTCTTCGACAGTCCTTCGATCGCGTGGACCGCCCGCTGGATGGCCCGTTCCGCGGTCCGCGCCGATACCAGGCCGTGGTGGTGAGCGCCAAGCAGCTCGTCGACGTCGAGGAGTTCGGTGCACGTACCGGCGTGGGTGACGAGGTCGAGGTAGTGATCCTCTGCACGCCAGAGCGTTGCGCCGGGGGTGAACTCGCCGATGTCGAGGTAGTAGTCCTGCGTCCGTTCGTAACCGGGACTGAAGTGGAAGACGTTGACGCGCAGCCCGAGCGTCGGCAACAACCACGATTCCAGATAGTGGAACTGCTTGCGGCCCGGCGTCGGGCGGGCCATATAGAGTCCCCACGGCTTGACCGTGTATACGTCGACGGCGCGCACGATGCCCTTCGGGTCGGTGTTGGTGCGCGCCACCAGGTTGAACGTCTCACGTTTGGGTGGGTGGATAACGCAAGCATAGGCGGCACGCGGAATCGGTTCTCGTCGCGCCAGCACTCATCGGTGGGAACAACCTCTGTCGGTGGCTGGTTCTAGGCTGATGGATATGGCTTTTGCGACCGAACATCCCGTGCTGGCGCACTCGGAGTACCGCGCTGTCGAGGACGTGGTGCGCACCGGTCGGGGCTTCGAGGTGATCAGCGCGCACGAGCCGGCGGGGGACCAGCCCGCCGCGATCGACGAGCTGGAGCGCCGCATCACCGCGGGCGAGCGCGACGTGGTTCTGCTCGGGGCCACCGGCACCGGCAAGTCGGCCACCACGGCGTGGCTGATCGAGCGGCTGCAGCGGCCGACGCTGGTGATGGCGCCCAACAAGACGCTTGCCGCCCAGCTCGCGAACGAGCTGCGAGAGATGTTGCCGCACAACGCTGTCGAATACTTCGTGTCGTACTACGACTACTACCAGCCCGAGGCGTACATCGCGCAGACCGACACCTATATCGAGAAGGACAGCTCGATCAACGACGACGTCGAGCGGTTGCGGCACTCCGCCACGTCGAGCCTGCTGTCTCGGCGCGACGTGGTTGTGGTGGCGTCGGTGTCGTGCATCTACGGTCTCGGGACCCCGCAGTCCTACCTTGACCGATCGGTCGAGGTGCAGGTGGGCATGGAGGTGCCGCGCGATGTGCTGCTGCGGCTGCTGGTCGACGTGCAGTACACCCGCAACGACCTGTCGTTCACTCGCGGCTCGTTCCGGGTGCGCGGCGACACCGTCGAGATCATCCCGTCATACGAGGAGCTGGCGGTGCGCATCGAGTTCTTCGGCGACGAGGTCGAGGCGCTGTACTACTTGCACCCGCTGACCGGGGAGGTGATCCGCAAGGTCGACTCGCTGCGGATCTTCCCGGCCACCCACTACGTGGCCGGCCCGGAGCGGATGGCGCACGCGATCTCGACGATCGAAGAGGAGCTCGCCGAGCGGCTGGCCGAGCTGGAACGTCAGGGCAAACTGCTCGAGGCGCAGCGGCTGCGGATGCGCACCAACTACGACATCGAGATGATGCGCCAGGTCGGGTTCTGCTCCGGGATCGAGAACTATTCGCGGCACATCGACGGCCGGCCGGCGGGTTCGGCGCCGGCGACGCTGTTGGACTACTTCCCGGAAGACTTCCTGCTCGTCATCGACGAGTCGCATGTCACTGTCCCGCAGATCGGCGGGATGTACGAGGGCGACATCTCCCGTAAGCGCAATCTCGTCGACTACGGGTTCCGGCTGCCGTCGGCGATTGACAACCGGCCGCTGACCTGGGAGGAGTTCGCCGACCGGATCGGGCAGACGGTGTACCTGTCGGCGACGCCGGGCCCGTATGAGTTGAGCCAGTCAAGCGGCGAGTTCGTCGAACAGGTGATCCGCCCGACGGGTCTGGTCGATCCGAAGGTCGTGGTGAAGCCCACGAAGGGTCAGATCGACGACTTGATCGGCGAAATCCGCAAACGGGCCGAGGCCGACGAACGGGTGCTGGTCACCACGCTGACCAAGAAGATGGCCGAGGACCTCACCGATTACCTGCTCGAGATGGGCATCCGGGTCCGGTACCTGCACTCAGAGGTCGACACGCTGCGGCGGGTCGAGTTGTTGAGGCAGCTGCGGCTGGGCGACTTTGACGTGCTCGTCGGCATCAATCTGCTGCGTGAGGGCCTCGACCTGCCGGAGGTGTCGCTGGTCGCGATCCTCGACGCCGACAAAGAAGGCTTCCTGCGCTCGTCGCGCAGCCTGATCCAGACCATCGGCCGCGCGGCCCGTAACGTGTCGGGCGAGGTGCACATGTACGCCGACACCGTCACCGACTCGATGAAGGAGGCCATCGACGAGACGGAGCGGCGCAGGGCGAAGCAGATCACGTACAACGAGGAGCGCGGCATCGACCCCAAGCCGCTGCGCAAGAAGATCGCCGACATTCTCGATCAGGTGTACCGCGAGGCCGACGACAGCGACACCGTCGAGATCGGCGGCTCGGGCCGCAACGCGTCACGCGGTCGGCGGGCTCAGGGCGAGCCGGGCCGGGCAGTCAGCGCGGGCATCGTCGAGGGCCGCGACACGTCGAACATGCCGCGGGCCGAACTCGCCGACCTGATCAAGGACCTCACTGCTCAGATGATGGCCGCTGCGCGTGACCTTCAGTTCGAGCTGGCGGCCCGGATCCGCGATGAGATCGCCGACCTCAAAAAGGAACTCAGGGGGATGGACGCGGCGGGCTTGAAGTGACGCGGCTCGCACTTGATCTCAACTGTGGTTGAGCTTCTACCGTGGCAGTCGTGAGCGACGTGACCGCGATCCCGACCGGCAGTTGGCGCGAGCTATTGGGCGGCGGCCGCCTGCGTACCTCGACGCTGTTGGCCGGCGGCGTCGCGCTGTATGCCACCAACGAATTCCTGACCATCAGCCTGCTGCCCAGCACCGTTTCTGACATCGGCGGGCAGCGGTTCTACGCGTGGGTGGTCACCGTCTACCTAGTGGGCTCGGTGGTCGCGGCCACCGCAGTCAACCCGCTGCTCATGCGATTCGGCCCGCGAACGGCATACCTGCTGACGCTGACACTGTTCGGCGTCGGCACGTTGGGATGCGCGGTCGCGTCCACGATGGAGTTGCTGCTCGTTGCGCGCACGGTGCAGGGCGCGGCCGGCGGAATGCTCGCAGGTCTCGGGTATGCGGTCATCAACGCGGCCCTGCCGAAGTGGCTGTGGACCCGGGCGTCTGCCTTGGTGTCGGCGATGTGGGGCATCAGCGTCATCATCGGGCCGGCGATGGGGGGTGCGTTCGCTCAATTAGGTATCTGGCGTTGGGCTTTCGGGTCATTGGCGATTGCGACGTTCGCGATGGCGGCGTTGGTACCGGGGGCGTTGCCCCCCCGGGCCAAGAGCGACCTGGCGCCGGCCGCACTGACCCGGATACCGGTGTGGTCGCTCCTGCTGTTGGGCGCCGCGGCGCTGGCGATCAGCCTCGCGGGCGTGCAGCACGACGTGTCGGCGACGGCGGGCCTGCTCACACTGGGCGTCGCGCTGGTCGGCTGCTTTCTGGCGGTCGACCGGCGGGCGGGCGCGACGGTGTTGCCCCGCGCAGCGTTCGGTCCCGGCCCGCTGAAATGGATGTACATCAGCGTCGGCGTGCTGATGGCGGCGACGATGGTCGACATGTATGTGCCGCTGTTCGGCCAGCGTCTCGCGCAGATGACGCCGTTGGCGGCCGGGTTTCTCGGTGCGGTGCTCGCGATCGGCTGGACGCTGTCTGAGATCGTCAGCGCGTCGGTGAACCGGACCGGCGTCATCGTCCGGCTGGTGGCCGCCGCACCCGTGATCATGGCGATCGGCCTGGGACTGGCGGCGCTCAGCCTCGACGATGCGCTGGCGTGGCCGGTGATCGTCGTTTGGGTGGTCGCATTGTCCATCGCGGGCACCGGAGTCGGGATCGCATGGCCGCACCTGTCGGCGTGGATCATGGGCGCGGTCGACGACCCCGTGGAAGGAAGCGCCGCTGCTGCGGCGATCAACACCGTCCAGCTGATCTCGGGGGCATTCGGCGCGGGACTCGCCGGAGTGGTGGTCAACATGGCGCAGGGCGGCGAGTTAGCTTCCGCACGTTGGCTTTTCGGCGTCTTCACCGCGCTCGCGGCGATCGGCGTCGTCGCCACCTACCGCGCGGCTCCTACTCCTCGGACTCGTCCTCGAGCTGCTTGACGGAGCTGACGCCGTCGACCGTCGCCAGTACTCGCGTCGCACGAAGAATTCCGGTGCCCGACACAGTCATCGCGACCGCGACGTCGCCCTCGGCCGGGGCCTCCAGCAAGCCGCCGGACGCGCGCTCGGTGACTACCGAAGTGACCTGCCAGCCACGCCGTTCACAAGCACTGAGGAGCTGGCGCAGGACGCCTCGCGCGTCCTGGTAGGTCACGTGGAGGTGGATGGTGCCGCGCAGCCGGTTGCTCAGTCGGCGGGCGAGAGGGCCGAACGCGAAGATGATCACGAAGTGCAGCCCGGTGACCGCGACGGCGAGCAGCAGCAGACCCGCACCGGCGGCCATCCCGATCGCGGCGCATTCCCAGATCGCAGCGGCCGTGGTGAGACCATGTACGGCGCCTCGCCGCATGATGATCAAGCCCGCGCCGAGGAACCCGATGCCCGATACGATCTGGGCCGCGACACGGGATGGGTCGACCATCACGGTGCCTGCCGCCAGGACGTCGCCGAACCCGTACTTGCTGATGATCAGGATGAGCGCGGCGGACGTGCCGACGATCGCCTGCGTGCGAAGGCCGGCGCTCTTGCCCTGGATTTCGCGTTCGATGCCGATCAGCCCGGTCAGCCCGAACGCGACCACCAGCTCGACCAGTTGGCGGGCGCCCTGCCCGTAGCCGTGGAAGAACGCCGGGTCGGCGGCGAGCCACATCTGCATGCGGCTTACTTTGCCAGCCGACGGACCAAATCAGTGTGAGGGAAACGCTGGATTGTCCGCTGGCGGCGGTGGGATTCTGCTGCGTAGCGCGGGTGTGGCTGAGTGGCTAGGCACCGGCCTGCAAAGCCGTCCACGCGGGTTCGAATCCCGCCACTCGCTCGCGGTATCAGATCGCGTGGGGCCAAATCGTCAACGCGTAGCCGCCGAACCAGGCCGACGCGAGGACTGTGGCGACCATCACCGCGACAATGGTCCCTGTGCGTCGTCGGGCCAGGCCGACAGCGATCGGGATCAAGAGCGGAAACTCCGGTATCAGCAATCGCACATGAGATTCCATCAGGCCGCCGCTCGCCCACACAGTGGCGACCACTGCAGCGCTGTACGCCAACAGGGGCCACGGCAGCCGCATGCGGACGGCGATCACCAATAGCGCGATCGATCCCGCCAGGGCGAGCAGCACTGCGAATTGATACGCCCCACCGCCAAAGGTCAGGACATGGCCCACGTACCGAAGCATTCCGGCGCCGCCATCGATCTCCGATCTCCACCCTCCGCGCTGAATCTCGAACCAGCCGCCCGACGAGCCTGTCTGCCACCCGACGTATGTCAGATAGCCGAGCAGACCGGCCGGCGCAAGCACTGCGGCGAGCAGCGGCCGGCGGCTGCTGCCCCGGGCAGCCGCGACAAGCGCGGCCACTGCGACTACCAGGGCGAGCAAGATACCGGTCGGTCGCACCAAACCCGCAGCGCATGCGCACAAAGCGGCAAGCAGCCACTGTTCTCGCAGGGTCCCGACGAGCGCCCACGCCGCGAGCGCACAGAACAGAGCCTCGGTATAGGCCATGCTCAGCACGATTCCCAGCGGCACCGCCGCAAAAAGCGCCACCAGCAGCGGCCCCACCCGACGAGATCCGCCCGGCGTGAAAGCTGGTGGCAGCGCCGCGGTGAGCCGGACGAGCCCATACGCCGTGACCACGCCGGCGACGGTGGATGCCCCCACTGCTGCTACCGCTAGGTTGCCCCCGGTCAATAACCCGCCCGCCGCGATCACGGCTGGATATCCGGGGAAAGAACGCGTACGCCGTCGCTGGCGTGTGTAACCCCATCGCATCGACCAGGTTCGCGGGAACACCGTCGTAGCCGTGCGCGGCGATCGCGACCATCCAGAGGCCGTCCCAGCTGCTGGCGTGCCTCCACTTTTCCGGACTGCGGACCGAATAGGGTCCGCTTCGGAAAGGAATCGAGGAAGTGCCAGTAAGATACGAGAAATGCAAGCCTGAGTTTCGTGACGAAGTAGCCAGATTGGTGGTCGAAACGAGTCGGTCGATCGCTGATGTGTCTCGTGAATACGGGCTCAACGAGACCACGGTCGGCGGTTGGGTGAAGAAATACCGGGCCGCGCACGCGGCCGACGAGCCGCCGCTGGAATTGTCCGAGCGTGCCCGGCTGCGGGAACTCGAAGTCCGCAACCGGGAACTCGAAGTGGAGAATGCGTTTCTGAAAAAAGCCAGTGCGTACTTCGCGAGGGAGCAGCGGTGAGCGACAAATACGTGTTCATCGCCGCGGAGCGCGCATGCGATTCGGAAAACGCTCCCACGATCGTGAACATGTGCACATGGCTGGGCGTGTCGAAATCGGGGTTCTACGACTGGTTGAGCCGGCCGCCCAGCGCCGGACAACGACGCCGCGAGTTGCTCGCCGACAAGATCGGCGCCCTGTTCGACGCGTTCGGCGCCACCTACGGGTACCGGCGCATCCACGCCGAACTGCTGCGCGCCGGCGAGCGGGCCGGTACCGAGCTGGTCCGCAAGCTGATGCGCGAGCTGGATCTGGTTGCGCTGCAGCCCAGGCCGTTCCGCTCCACGACGATACGTGGCCTCGATGAGCCCGACACCGTCGATCTGGTCCGGCGCGACTTTAGCGCCGACCGGCCCGGCGTCAAGGTCGTTGGCGACATCACCTACATCAGGACGTGGCAGGGCTGGTTGTATTTGGCGACGCTCATCGACTGTTTCAACCGCGAGGTGATCGGGTGGTCGATGGCCGATCATTTGCGCACCGAATTGATCGCCGACGCGCTCGAGATGGCGGTCGTGAATCGCCGGCTCGAGCCGGGTTGCATTCTGCATTCCGACCGCGGAACACAATACCTGTCGGCCGACTACCGCGGAAGGCTGGCCGATCTCGGGTTCCGGCATTCGGTGGGGCGCACCGGTCAATGTTGGGATAACGCGCTCGCCGAATCGTTTTTCGCGAGCCTGAAAAACGAACGTGTGCATCACATGGTGTATCCGACCCGAAAGAAAGCGAAGAACGACATTGCCCGCTACATCGAACTGTTCTATAATCGACGACGAATCCACTCTGCACTCGGCTATCGGACACCCCACGAAGTCCGCACCGAGTACCTGAATTCACCGCTCGCCGCGTAAAAGGACACGAAATCAACAGTCCGGAAAACGTGGGGCACCCCACTGCCGAGTTCCTGGATCAACGAGGTCGCCCCGCGGATTGCCGTCATCCACGCGAGCACAGCGACTCCGATGAGCCGAACTGTTAGATACACGCATGCGGGAAGAAGCACCGACACGATCCTGCTGAGGCGACTGCCGATGGCCGACGTGGACCCATACGCCGAAGAGGCTTCTATCCCGCCCTGAGCTGAATCGGCTACGGAAGCGCGCCCAAGCGCCTGCGCATCTGCAACGGTCCCGGCCCGCAAAGGTGGCGGAATCTCACTCAGCTCTCGGGTCAATGGACGCGGCCTAAGGCGAGGGATAGTAACTCGGATACGGATAGTAGTAACTCGGCTCGCCCGGGTAGTAGCTGGAGCTTGCTGGGGAGCTGTAGCTGGTGCCTGGCGTGTTTTCGCTGCCGCGGCCTTGCATGGCTGCGATCCCGATTCCGACGGCGATTGCGACGGTGGCTGCACCGATGGCGACAATCAGGCCCCACCGGGTCTTGTTTTGCCGCGTGCGGGATGGCTGCTGAGGTGTAGCGGGCTGCATCGGCCTCGGCTGCGGCGTTTGGTATGGGATTTGCGCGCTGATGTACGGCTGGCGCTGGGCGCGTTGCGGCGGCGCCGGTGATGCCCGTCGCGGTTGAGTGGGTCCCGCCGGACCGGCCCGGTTGGCCTGCCATTGGGCGGTCAAGCGACTGCTTCTCGAAAGCGGGGGCCGGCTGGATGACCGGCTCGACGCGTGCGGTGGGCGCAGTTGGTGGACGCGGTGGTCGAATCGGCGCACTCAGCGCGGCGCGCGCCGCCTCAGCCAGCTCCTTGGTCGTCGAATAGCGGTCATCGGGGTCCTTCGCCATGCCGGTGGTGATGACCTGATCGATCGCCTGGGGAATCCCCTCCCGCAAAGGCGATGCCGCCGGAGGCGGCTCGACCATATGAGCGACGGCAACTTGCTCGAGACTGTTCACCGGGAAAGGTGGCTGACCGGTCAAGGCTTGGTGGAGTACGCAGGCGAGCGCGTAAATGTCGGACCTGGCGTCTGCTTTGCCGGTCCGGAAACGCTCGGGTGCCATGTAGGCCCAGGTGCCAATCGTCGCGCCGGTGCTAGTCAGACCAGTCTCCCCGGCGGCACGAGCGATTCCAAAGTCGATTAGGTAGGCAAAATCATCATCGGCGACCAAGATGTTCGACGGCTTGACATCGCGGTGCACCAACTTGACCTCGTGCGCAGCGTGGAGTGCAGAGGCGATCTGAGAGATGATGCCGACCGCTCGCGCAGGCTCGAGCGGACCGTCGTCCAAGAGCTGCTGCAGGTCTTTGCCCCGGATCAGCTTCATCGTGACATACAGACGGCCCTCTATTTCGCCGAAGTCATAGATCGGGACGACGTGCGGTTCGTCGAGTCCGGCCGCGGATCGCGCTTCCCGCCGGAACCGCTCTTCGAAGACGTGATCACCGGCAAAATTAGGCGGCAAGACCTTCAGCGCGACCATGCGGTGCATAACAGGGTCGTAGGCACGCCACACCTCACCCATGCCGCCGCGGCCCAGCAACTCCTCTAGGCGGTATCGCCCAAACGGCATCGCGTCCACGTCGTCCCCTTTGGTTTAAGCGACACCCTAAGCCTCGATCCGCGGATGAATTGATTTGAGTTTTGGGTGTCGGTATAGGGAAAGTGCCCTCTGAGCTGGGATGATTGGAGTTTCCAGACAACAATCTGACCAGCATGAGAAAGGCACTTCCGGTGCAAGTGTCCCACATGTTCGCACCTGATTCCGCGGTGTTCGACGACGACAACCTGGTGTCGTGTACCGGTCTGGTGCCGGTGATGACGCTGGCCGAACAGGCTGGCCTGTCACGACTGCTCGACGCGACGGTACGGATCACCAAGTCGCGGATCAGATCTGGTGCGGCCAACCCCGCGCCGAAGCTGGTGACTCTGATCGCGGCGATGTGCGCGGGCGCGGACTGCATCGATGACGCCGACATCGTCCGCAGCGGTGGGATGAAGACCGTGTTCGGCGGCGTGTACGCACCCTCGACAATCGGAACGCTGTTGCGGGAGTTCACCTTCGGCCATGCCCGCCAATTGGAGTCGGTCCTGCGTGCGCACCTGGCCGGGCTCGCTGAGCGGGTCGATCTGCTGCCCGGCGCCCAGGTGCGGGCGTTCGTCGATATCGACTCGCTGCTGCGCCCGACCTATGGGCACGCCAAACAGGGCGCCTCTTATGGGCACACCAAGATCGCCGGCCGCCAGGTGCTGCGCAAGGGCCTGTCTCCGCTGGCGGCCACGATCAGCACCGACACCGCGGCCCCGGTGATCGCCGGAATGCGGCTGCGCGCGGGCAAGGCGGGCTCCGGCAAGGGCGCCGCGAGGATGGTCGCCCAAGCCGTGTCCACCGCCCGCGCCGCCGGAGTCACCGGACAGATCCTGGTCCGCGGCGACTGCGCCTACGGCACCGGCGCCGTGGTGAGCGCGTGCCGCCGGGCCGGGGCGCAGTTCTCCCTGGTGCTGGCCAAGAACACCAAGGTGCAGGGCGCCATCAACGCCATCGCCGAAGACGCCTGGACCCCGGTGCGTTATCCCGGCGCGGTCCACGATCCCGACACCGGGGCTTGATCTCTGATGCCGAAGTCGCCGAAACCTCCTACACCGCATTCGCATCCACCGATGATGAGGTCACCGCACGGTTGATCGTGCGCCGCGTCAAAGACGCCAATCACACCGACGGGCTGTTCCCGGTATGGCGATATCACCCGTTCTTCACCAACTCAGATGAACCGGTCACCGACGCCGACCTCACCCACCGCCGCCACGCCATCATCGAAACCGTGTTCGCCGACCTGATCGACGGCCCGCTCGCGCACATCCCGTCAAGCCGGTTCGGCGCCAACTCCGCCTGGGCACTGTGCGCCGCCATCACGCACAACCTGCTGCGCGCCGCCGCAACCCTGGCCGGCGCAGCGCACGCCGTCGCGCGCGGGGCCACCCTGCGCCGCACGATCGTCAACATTCCCGGCCGCCTGGCCCGCCCGCAACGCAAACCGATCCTGCACCTGCCCAGCCACTGGCCCTGGCAACCAGGATGGCTTGCCCTGTGGCACAACATCATCGGACACCTATCCAGTGCTTGACCACCAAGACCCGACCCGACGACCGGAGACCAACAGGAAAAGCTGGGCAGACCAGCGACACAACCATGCCCGCACCCGCCGGATCAAGATCAAAATCAACGATTCACGCCACGGACGTCCATCCGCGGATCGAGGCTAAGGCCAGCCACCGCTGGACGGCGATAAATGCGGTGTGGGCATTTGCGTCCGCCGTTTTACACGGGTTCGAATCCCGTCACTCGCTTGTCTGTGTCCTGGGTGGCATTGCGTTATCGAGCACCGTGGAATCCTGCGCCCGCCTTGCCAAAGCGGCCTGGGCCACCAGGGCATTGATCGCCTCGAAGAGGCGGTTGTATGTCAGGTCAGCCCGATGCGCGGCTAAGCGGTTTCATTCAAGAACCTCCTCGAGGCTAGGGATCATCCATCCACCACAGCGTGTCCGTAGAGGTATCACCCATTCTCTCAGGCGCGTCATCATTTGATGACATCGCACGCGGAAACTGCTGGCAATACAACACTGTCGTCAAGTGAAAACCGTTGCTCCTAGCCGCATCTCATCTTGGGGCGGTGTCATCGGCAACGGCGTCGGCAACCTGTCCGGCATTGCGTCACTTAATAATTCGACGTATGAAAGCAGCATTTGCGAATGGCTTGCGCGCGTGCGGCTCGCCAACGCAACTTAGGGCTTGTGATGAAATAACGTTGTTTTGGGGTGCAATGGGTCTACCGTTGTGCTATGGCGGATCTGGCCGAGTCGGTGGCACGGCGGTACGGGGTGCTGCGACCGCATATGACGGAGTTTCAGCGGCGGTTGTGGCTGGGCGCGGAGGCCGCGGAACTGGGTCCAAGCGGGATCTTGATCGTGGCGCAGGCGACCGGAGTCGCCGCGGACACCGTGCGTCGGGGCCGCAAGGAGTCCGAGAACGGGACCGCACCGGGCGAGGGGCGGTCGCGGCGGGCCGGTGGCGGACGCAAGCGCGCGGAGACCCACGACGATGCCCTGGTCGCGGCGTTCGAGTCGTTGATCGACCCGGTGACCAGGGGCGATCCGCAGTCGCCGTTGCGGTGGACCTCGAAATCGATCCGCGCGCTGACCGCGGCCCTGCGTGAGAAAGGCCATGAGGTCAGTGATTTCGTGACCCGCCGGCTGCTGCGCGAGGGGGGTTACAGCCTGCAGGCCAACGCCAAGACCATCGAGGGCAATCAGCACGCCGACCGCGACGCCCAGTTCGGCTACCTCAACGAAAAGGCGCAGGACCACCTGGCTGCCGGGGATCCGGTGATCAGCGTCGACACCAAGAAGAAAGAGTTGGTGGGGTCCTACAAGAACGTCGGGCGGGAGTGGCGTCCCGCCGGCGACCCCGAGCAGGTCAAGGTCCACGACTTCGCCGACAAGACCCTCGGCAAGGCCAATCCGTACGGGGTCTACGACATCGGCGCCAACACCGGGTGGGTGTCGGTGGGCACCGACCACGACACCGCCGAGTTCGCCGTCAACACCATCGCAACCTGGTGGCGGGAAGTCGGAAAACCCATGTACCCCAACGCTGCCCGCCTGATGATCAGCGCCGACGGCGGTGGCTCCAACGGCTACCGCACCCGGCTGTGGAAGACCGAACTCGCCCGCCTCGCCGCCACCACCGGCCTGAGGATCACCGTGTGCCACCTGCCGCCGGGCACCAGCAAGTGGAACAAGATCGAACACCGGTTGTTCGCCCACATCTCGATGAACTGGCGCGGAAGGCCACTGACCAGCCACGAGGTGATCGTCGCCACCATCGCCGCGACCACCACCAGCACCGGACTCACCGTGCGCGCCGCACTCGACGACGCCGAGTACCCGAAGGGCATCACGATTCCCGACAAGCAAATCAAAGCCCTTGAAACACAGGGCATCCTTGCACGTCACGAGTTCCACGGCGAGTGGAACTACACCCTCAACCCCCAAACCGCGACACGCCCGAGACCAACCAAGTTAATTCATCACAAGCCCTTAGTGCGCCCCGGCCCAATCGCAGGTCATGCTCACACCGTTGGCGGCGGCCACGGCGCAGTTCACCTTCTTGCCGTTGTCCAGCGTTATCACCTGAACGTCGATTTTGCCATGATATTCCAGCTGCGGGTTTTGCATCGGGCCCTCCCGGCTCGCTTCGCTGCATGCGGAGAGCCCCGCCATCAGCATCAACGCCGTTATCACCGTCGTCGCAAGCCTGGTCGTTCGCAGGTAGCGCTGTCCGAGCTTCACCGCAAACATCTCCTTCTCCTCTCGGCACGCCGTGGCAACTATCGACCTGGGCTTAACGTCCGCGGTCAGCATCCACCTTGCGCTGCTCTCGCCGATCTAGCAATAGCTACACCGCATGCATGTGTAGTGGTGGCCAGGCTGGTACGCAGATGCTGAGCAGACCGCCCCTTCACCGCTACAACCCGCAGGCACAACAGATTAAGGTTCCAGCTTCAAGGATTACGATTCCGCAACGTGGTTGACTTTAAAGTTCTTGCGGGATAGCAGTTCTGAGCAAGTCAGCGCGAAAGTGAACCTCAACGGCTTTCAGCATACGGTCTATTCGCTGTGGAACGTGACTCATCGTCCCTCCGTCGCACGGGGCGAGATATTCGACGGCACGCACGCCACTTCATCGGGTAGCAGAATCGGCTCATTGACAGCGCCGACGTAGAGGACGCCGAGAGCCACGTTTCTCCAACAGCGTTACGGCGGTCGCACTGGGTCGCAACTGTTCTTGGCTTGCAAGGGCAGGCGGGTCCGAACCGAGCCGTGGCTGCCCTGGACGGGCGCGGCCCGGTGCCGGCTTGGGTGGGTACTTCCTCACGGCATAGCGGGTTTACCCGGGTTCGAATCCCGTCACTCGCTCAACTGACGCCGCGTTGGCCGTTATGATCGCCGAGAGTTGCGCACCTTCTCGAAGTGTGAGGTCATCATGGGCATTGCGACGCGGGTGAACGGCGTAGCGCCGCCGGAGGTGCCGCTTTCCAAGATCGACCTGGGCTCCGGGGACTTCTGGCTGGAGGACGACGACGTCCGTGATGCGGCGTTCGCCACGCTGCGGCGCGAGGCGCCGATCTCGTTCTGGGCCGAGCCGCCAGCCCCAGGGTTCGAGGAGGGCCCAGGCCACTGGGCGGTTACGAAGTTCGACGATGTCCACTTCACCAGCCGTCATCCCGACATCTACAGCTCGTATCCCAACATCGGACTCAGCAACATCCCGGCTGAGGCGGCCGAGTTTTTCGGATCGATGATCGCGCTCGACGACCCGCGGCATCAGCGCTTACGCAACATCGTCAGCAGAGCATTCACTCCCAGGGTCGCCCGCACCGACGCATCAGTGCGTGACCGCGCACGCCGGCTCGTCGACGCGATGATCACCGCGCACCCCGACGGCAAAGGCGAGCTGGTATCCGACCTCGCCGGACCACTGCCGCTGCACGTTATCTGCGACATGATCGGCATTCCCGAAGAGGACGAGGAGAAGGTTTTTCACTGGACCAGCGTGATCCTCGGCGCGAGTGATCCCGACGTGACCGCCGACATCGAGGAATTCGCCAGGGCATCAATGGATTTCGGTGCGTACTCAACCGCCATGGCTGAGGACCGGCGGGCAGACCCACGCGACGACCTGACCACTAGCCTGGTGCAGGCCGAGGTCGACGGCGAGCGGCTGACATCGGGCGAAATCGGGTCCTTCTTCATCCTGCTTGCCGTTGCGGGAAACGAGACAACCCGCAACGCGATCAGCCACGGCGTGTTGGCGCTGACCCGCTACCCCGAGCAGCGGGAGAAATGGTGGTCCGACTTCGAGCCCCTGTCACACACGGCTGTCGAGGAGGTCGTGCGGTGGGCGTCACCGGTGATCTATATGCGCCGGACGCTCACAAAGGACGCCGAGCTCAGCGGGACCAAGATGGCCAACGGAGACAAGATGACGCTGTGGTACTGCTCGGCGAACCGCGACGAGTCGAAGTTCGCGAACCCATGGCTCTTTGACATCGCACGCAGCCCCAATCCGCACCAGGGCTTCGGTGGCGGCGGCACGCACTTCTGCCTCGGCGCTAACTTGGCCCGGCGCGAGATCAGCGCGACGTTCGAGGAACTGCATCGCCGAATGCCTGACATCTCGGCCACCGAGGAGCCGGCACGGCTTGCGTCGTCATTTATCCACGGCATCAAGCCACTTACCGGTTGCCTGGGCACCCTGGACTAAACGAGCCGACTGCCCGGTTGGTGGCTGCGAATGCTTCGATCTGGCAACAGTGCCGTTTCGTTCCCGCCTTAATGCGCCTCGCGTGGCTACCATCCGGCTATGGGGCTCGTCAAAGACACCCGGGCAGCGGTGCTTCGCATCGAAGCGGAGCGTGCGTTGCAGCAGGGCCGCTGGATATTCACCCCGACGCTCACCACCACGACCGGCTACGACACCCCCGGTGCTATCGCAGGCTGGGCCGAGATGATCGAAGCTATCGAGGAGGTCGGCTGGACGCTGTACCACTGGTCGGCCTCGCTCGACATCCATGGCAACCCGCAGGCGTATCCGCTGTTTCGCCGACGCGATTAGGCCACCAGCGCGGCGGCGAACCGAAGATCGTCCACCAGCGCGTCGAACGCCTTGTTGCGATCCTCAGGGGGTCCGCGCAGCACCGATGACGGGTGTACGGTGACGACCACCTGCGGGTCGATGTCGAGTTGGATCGCGTTCTCGTCGGCCGGTAGGCGTAGCGCCTCCCCGCGATGGACGGTGAGTCGAAAGTCGTTGCCCATCAATGACTTTGCGGCGGTCGCGCCCAACAGTACGACCAGATCGGGCTGCACCGTCGTCATCTCGGCGATGAGCCATGGGCGGCACGCCAGCACCTCGGTCCGACTGGGAGTCTTGTGGATACGGCGCTTTCCCCGTTCGGCGCGCGTGAACTTGAAGTGTTTTACCGCGTTGGTGACGTATCGCCGATCCCGGTCGATGCCAGCGGCAATCAGCGCTTTATCGAGCAGCTTGCCCGCCGGCCCGACGAACGGCAGGCCCGCACGGTCCTCCTGGTCACCGGGCTGCTCGCCGACCAGCATGACCTGCGCCGATGACGATCCCGCGCCGAACACCGCCAGGTCGGCATTCTGGTACAGATCGCAACCGCGGCATCCCTGCCCAGCCGCGGCGAGGTCGGTGAGTTCTGGCGTCTGAGGCACAAACTCCTGTGCCCCCTGCACGGACATCGGGTTCACCTCCTATCGGGTCGACTTCGTCACTTGGGCGAAGCTGAATTGCCACCGCTCGACGATGCGGAAACCCATCTGGTGCGGAATCTGGTATGCGGATGCTCGGCTGAGCCTCGGACCGGGCGGCACAGAGTCGCCGTGCTCGTAGTCGGGCCGCTTCGTGTCGCGCTCGGAGACCGTCCAAATGACGCGACATCCGGCGAGCCGACGTGCGACGCCCTGTATCGCCACATCTCCGTCCCACAGCCAATGTCGCTGGGCGGCCGATTTTCCTCGGCCAGGATCGTTCAGCCGCTGATATACCGCCGGTCGTGCCGCCGTCAACGGCCGGATCGGGCCGGGCTTCCACGCCGTCGTGGTGTCCAGGAGCAGGCAGTCGCCTGCGGCGGCATGGGTGCTGATGACGTCGGCGACCTGGCTGTAGTCCATGCCCTCTTTGGCGTACGGACCCCGTTGCACGAGTAGGTAATTCGGTGCTCCGGCAACGGCCAGTGCGATGACGACGCCAGTGATAGCCAACGGTTTGGTCGCGATCGTCGTAACGCACGATGCCAGCACGATCGCCGCTGCAGGCGAGGTGAAATACAGGTACCGGGGGTAGTAGATCGGCTCGAACAGAGCCGAGTAGACGAGCAGCGCTGAGGTGGGAATCGCGATCCACGCGCCGGCCCGGCAATGAACAAGAGCTGCAACGTATTTCGGTCAGGGCGTCGAATACCTCTGCACCAGAACATGATTGCTACGACGAGGACCGATGCGGCGCCGAGCGCGAAGAACAGGCTGTCGTCGAAGTACTGCTGAACGAGGACGTCGTCGAATGAGCGTGACCCGAGCCGAAATATCCAACCGACTTGATGGATCTGCCCATGCGCGAAGAGCAGGAAGGGACGACGGCCGCGGTGACCGCGGTCGTCGTCGGTATCCACCAGATCACGTTCCGCTTGGGCGGTTTCAGCAGCGCCACCACCGCGGCGTGG
This sequence comes from uncultured Actinomycetota bacterium, assembly GCA_963801365.1. Taxonomy (GTDB): domain Bacteria; phylum Actinomycetota; class Actinomycetes; order Mycobacteriales; family Mycobacteriaceae; genus Mycobacterium. The sequence continues at coordinate 429,359 of CAWDEZ010000008.1, forward strand.
ACCGGGACGAGCAGCACCAGATTCAGATTGAGCAGAACCGACAGCAACAAGCCGGCCGTGTAGAGCAGCCACAGCACAGCACGCCGACGCCGCACCACCGCGACAAGAAGAACCGTTCGGGCGATGTTGTACCCATACGGGTCGGCATCGTGCAGGACGAATATCTTCATGTCGCGGATGTCGGAGCGCGCCAGCAGATTTCGGCACGCGGTGACCGCGTAGCCCTTCCCGTACACGATGGCCATGTCGTACTTCTGGCCGAGCTGGTAGGGCGCGAGTTGGGCCTGCAGGCCCGTCTTCTCGACGTACAGGATCTTGTCGAACTGCCACGGCGGCAGCTCGTACTCCTCCACCTCGCGGGTGCCCAGCGGGGTCACCGTGTCGTCGTGGGGATGGTGCAGTTCGCCGCGCGCCTCGTAGTACAGGCCAGGCAGCGGCGCGAACTCGCGCTCGTAGTCGGGCAGCAGCGTCTGCGAGAAGTACTGGTAGTCCAGGGGCTTGTCGGTGTACTGCTGGACGAGTGGCCGCACCTTGTAGTACAGGGTGCGGGCGGCGACGGTGTGACCGGCAGCCTCCTTGGCCTCCAGCATCACCTCGAAGACGGCGTCCTTGATGGTCCACTCGTTCTGCCGTTGCCTGCGCGCGGCCTCGTCGCGCGCCCGCTGCTCGGACCGCTCGGCCTTACGGGCGTCCTTGCGCCGCCTCTCGGCCTCCTGCCGCAGCGTCTTGGTCGCGTTGTCCAGCGCCGCCCCCGCGCAGTCCGCGACGGCTGACGGGACGACGAGCGTGACCTTGCCCTTGTCCACGAACTGCGGCGCCGCGCAGATGACGTGGACGACGGCGGCGCGGTTGCCGCCGCTGATCGTGTCCGCGTTGGCACCCATGAGAAAAGCCTTCGCGCCGGTGGTGTAGATGTCACCCACGTCGAACTCCGCACGCTCCAGCGGGTCGCCGAACGCCGGCGCGTGGTTGCACGCGAACCAAGTGCGGCCCGGCCTGACGGTGTCGGCGACCATGACCTCGACGATCCACGGCACCCCGCCGACGACGCACTCGGTGGCCTTGTACCAGGGCCGCGCCACCCCATACTCGTCGTCGAGCATGGTCCGGAGGTGGTCCTCCCCGACCGGGCCGAGCCGCCTCGGCGGGGTGGGCTTGGCGTGCTGGCGCATCGCGCGGTGCAGCGCGGCGATCAGGTCGTCGCGCCCGTCCAGCCCGGACAGGTGGGTGACACCGGGCACGGCTGCTGCGCGGACGTCCTTCTGTTTCCGGGTGCCCGTCAGGCCGTCAAACTCGCCGATGAAGGGTCCGAGCGGCACGTCGACCCCGGTGCGGATGTGGCTGTGGACCAGTGCGGAGAACGCGGGCAGGTCGTACCAGTGCGGCGACGACGGCTGTGACGGTGTCCACTTCGACCATCCCTGACCTGCTGATTTGTAAAAAACTCGGTTTTCATCGTCAGGGTCGTCGCCGGATTGAGCCTGCTCGATCGCGCTGATGGTGGCGTGCGGATTTACGAGCGCCGCGCCATACGCCCACCGCTGGGCGTCGATGTCGAGGTTCGAAGGCAGGGGCACGGTCACCGAGGTGCCCACCACGCGGTCGCTGACGTCGTTGTCGTTGATGACGTCGACGCCGCCGAGCGGGTTGACTGTCACCCGCAGCTCGTGGCGCACGCCAGCGGATTCGATGAGCACCGGCTCGGCGACACCGAACGCAAAGGGGATGCCGAGCAGCGTCTTCAGCGCGTTGCCCTGCGCGCCGCGCGTCGGGCCACGGTAGCGGGCCTTGTCGCTCACCAGCACGTTGAAGTCGCACAAGCTGGTGACGGTGGCTGCCGTGATACCGGCACCGTTGTCGCTCACGGTGACGAACGTGACCTCGTCGTCGGTGCGGACGGTGATCTGGATGACCGGTGCCCTACCGGCGCTCTCGGCGGCGTCGAGCGCGTTGTCGAGCAGCTCCTTGACGACGACGTGCCCGAACGCTTCGGAGTGCTGCCCGGTCTGTGCCTGCAGCGCACGCAGCTCCAGGAACTCGCCGGATCGCGGCGTGGAGAACACGGTGCGCTTTACGGCGGGCCGTTGAGGGCCGATGTCGGTCATGGCCTGTCCCCGTGCAGCTCCTGGGCGACCTCGGCCAGGGTCAGGCCCTCGGCGACGATCTCGCGGCTGGCCAGCAGCGCGTCGATACGGCTTCGCAGCGTGGTGGTCAGAGCTGGACCTCTGTCGAGCGCAGCGGTGATGGAGTCGACGAGGAATTGCTCACGCATCTGCTGGCGTAGCTGGGTCAGTTCGGGGTCGTCCGCCGGGCGCGTCTTGGTGAGATTCGCGACGCGCGAACGAGCGGTGTAGAACGCGGTACTGGGCACAGGAAGCCTCCGGGCAGCAGCAACTGATCACTGCCTGCCGCGCCCAACTCCGGGCTGCGTAGGACTTCCTGGTCACCCATCGGCGGTCTCACTTGAGATCTAAGGCCCAGGCCCGCCTGAGACTGCGTCCGGCGTTTCGCCGGACCTCAGACACTTGTCCCTCGGTGCACTAGCGCCCAGTGGGCGGCACCAAGTTCCACTTAGGTTAAGCGATCCCCAGCGAAACCGTCAACGGGGAATTTTCCCTCGTCTATATAGGTTTTTGCCAGTAGAGCTACCTGTTGAGAACGCTATAGGTTAATGGTCCGGCGTCCTCCACGTGACCTCGATGTCCTCCGGGTCGAAGCGCCGGGTGTTGCCCTTCCTGGCCTTCGGGATCTTCACGTCCAGCAGTGATTGCACCACGGTTCTGCGGTCCTTCGCGGGGAGGGCCTCCCACTTCTCGCGGGCGTCGGGACCGGCCAGCTCGGCGACGAGCGGCAAGGTGACGGTGGATCGGGCCTTCGCTTGGGCAGACTGCGATCTGCGGCAGCAGCTTGGCCTCGATCTGGGCGAAGGAGGCGTTGGAGACCTCACCGGCGACGGCCTTGTCGATGAACCCGGCGAGGCGCGTCGATCATCATGCCGCTGCCGCCACCATCGCGGCGTGGCCGTCCCACATGGCCAGATCGCCGGGCAGCGCGATGGTCAGTCCGCGTCGCTCACCACCGTCGTTCGCGCCACTCTTCGAGATGGGGACGCTCGGCACCCAGCGTCGTGTCGTCACCGTGCCCGGGGTAGACCACTGTGGTGTCGGAGTAGACGTCGAACACCCGGGTGGTGACGTCGTGGAAGAGCGAGTCGAACGCCGCCGATTTTGTTGTCCGCCCAAGACCGCCCGGGAACAGGCAGTCGCCGGTGAACAGCTGCGTTGCCTCGCCGGCCGCCGGACCGCTGAGCGCCAGCGCCACGGAGCCCGGGGTGTGCCCGCGCAGGTGGATGACATCAAACGTCAGCTTGCCGACCTGAACGGTGTCGCCGTTCTTGAGCAGTCGGTCCGGCTTCACGGGAAGTGGGTCGGCGTCGATCTCATGGGCCGCGGTCGGGGCGCCGGTCGCGTCGGCGACGGCTTCCAGCGCCTGCCAGTGGTCCCAGTGCTGATGACTGGTGACGATCAGCGCGAGCTTCGGCGCATGTTCGCGGATCAGGGCGACGAGATCGTCGGCATCGTTGGCAGCGTCGATCAACAATGTCTCGCCGGTCTCGGAACAGGTGATCAGGTAGGCGTTGTTGTCCATGGGGCCCACCGAAACCTTGATGATCGTGGCGCCCGGAAACGCGCGGCGCGCAGCCGTGCCCGGATCGACGTGGCCGGTGTAGTTGTCAGTGACGGCAGTCATGAGGTCACGGTAGCGCTGTCGGTGGGCACACATAGCATGGCAACGGTGGCGTATATCCAGCGAGGGACCCGACGAGAAGGGACACAGTGGCTGACCGCCTGATCATCAAGGGTGCGCGGGAGCACAACCTGCGAGGTGTCGATCTTGACCTGCCGCGAGACGCCCTGATCGTGTTCACCGGGCTGTCCGGGTCGGGCAAGTCGTCGCTGGCCTTCGACACGATCTTCGCGGAGGGTCAGCGCCGCTACGTCGAGTCGCTGTCGGCGTACGCGCGGCAGTTCCTCGGCCAAATGGACAAGCCGGACGTCGACTTCATCGAGGGGCTGTCGCCGGCGGTGTCGATCGACCAGAAGTCCACCAACCGCAACCCGCGCTCCACCGTCGGCACCATCACCGAGGTCTACGACTACCTGCGCCTGCTGTACGCCCGGGCCGGCACCCCGCACTGTCCGGCGTGCGGCGAGCGGATCGCCCGTCAGACCCCTCAACAGATCGTCGACCAGGTGCTGGCGATGCCCGAGGGGGCGCGCTTCCTGGTGCTGGCGCCGGTGGTGCGAACCCGCAAGGGCGAGTTCGCGGACTTGTTCGAGAAGCTCAATGCGCAGGGCTACAGCCGCGTCCGGGTGGACGGCGTAGTCCACTCGCTCACCGATCCGCCGAAGCTGAAGAAGCAGGAGAAACACGACATCGAGGTGGTGATCGACCGGCTGACCGTGAAGCCGACGGCCAAGCATCGGCTCACCGACTCGGTGGAAACGGCGCTGCGGCTCGCTGACGGCATCGTCGTCCTCGAATTCGTCGATCACGAGCACGACCACCCACACCGCGAGCAGCGGTTCTCTGAGAAGCTGGCGTGCCCCAACGGCCATCCGCTCGCGGTGGATGACCTTGAACCGCGGTCGTTTTCGTTCAACTCGCCGTACGGGGCATGCCCGGAGTGCGTAGGGCTGGGCATCCGTAAGGAGGTCGACCCCGAGCTCGTCGTGCCCGACCCGGACCTGACGCTTGCCGAAGGCGCAGTAGCGCCGTGGTCCAACGGGCACACCGCGGATTACTTCGTCAGGATGATGGCTAGCCTCGGCGAGGCGATGGGCTTCGACGTCGACACCCCGTGGCGCAAGCTTCCGGCCAAGGCGCGCAAGGCAATTCTTGAGGGCTGCGACGAGCAGGTGCACGTCCGCTACCGGAACCGGTACGGGCGCACCAGGTCCTACTACGCCGACTTCGAAGGCGTGATGGCGTTCCTGCAGCGCAAGATGGAACAGACCGACTCCGAGCAGATGAAGGAGCGGTACGAGGGCTTCATGCGCGACGTGCCGTGTCCGATCTGCGAGGGCACCCGGCTGAAGCCGGAAATCTTGGCGGTGACGCTGGCCGCGGGTGAACAGGGCGCGAAGTCCATCGCCGAGGTATGCGAGCTGTCGATTGCCGACTGCGCCGACTTTTTGAACGCGCTCACGCTCGGCGCGCGCGAGCAGGCGATCGCGGGACAGGTGCTCAAGGAAATCCAGTCGCGGCTCGGATTCCTGCTTGACGTCGGGCTGGAGTACCTGTCGCTGTCCCGTGCCGCCGCCACACTGTCCGGCGGTGAGGCGCAACGCATTCGGCTCGCAACGCAGATCGGCTCCGGGTTGGTCGGCGTGCTGTACGTGCTCGACGAGCCGTCGATCGGGTTGCATCAGCGCGACAACCGCAGGCTGATCGAGACGCTGCTGCGGCTGCGGGATCTGGGCAACACGCTGATCGTCGTCGAGCATGATCTCGACACGATCGCCCACGCCGACTGGATAGTCGACATCGGTCCGGCGGCCGGCGAGCACGGCGGTCAGATCGTGCACAGCGGCACGTACGACGACCTGCTGCGCAACAAGGAGTCGATCACCGGCGCCTACCTCTCGGGCAGGGAGTGCATCGAGGTGCCGGCGATCCGCAGACCCGCGGACCATCGGCGCCAACTGACGGTGGTCGGTGCTCGGGAGCACAACCTGCGCGACATCGACGTCTCGTTCCCGCTCGGCGTGATGACGTCGGTTACCGGGGTGTCCGGGTCGGGCAAGTCGACCCTGCTCAACGACATCCTGGCGGCGGTTCTCGCCAACAAGCTCAACGGCGCCCGGCAGGTGCCGGGCCGGCATACGCGCATCACGGGGCTGGACAAGGTCGACAAGCTGGTGCGCGTCGACCAGTCGCCGATCGGCCGCACCCCGCGATCGAACCCGGCCACTTACACCGGGGTGTTCGACAAGATCCGCGCGTTGTTCGCGGCCACCACCGAAGCGAAAGTGCGTGGCTACCAACCTGGTCGGTTTTCGTTCAACGTCAAGGGCGGCCGCTGCGAAGCGTGTACCGGCGACGGCACGATCAAGATCGAGATGAACTTCCTGCCGGACGTGTATGTGCCATGCGAGGTGTGCCACGGCGCACGGTATAACCGGGAAACCCTCGAGGTGCACTACAAGGGCAAGACCATCGCCGAGGTGCTCGACATGTCGATCGAGGAGGCCGCCGAATTCTTTGGCCCGATCACGTCGATCCACCGCTACCTACAAACACTGGTCGACGTCGGGCTGGGTTATGTGCGGCTCGGGCAGCCGGCGCCCACGCTGTCCGGCGGTGAGGCGCAGCGGGTGAAGCTGGCCTCGGAGCTACAGAAGCGGTCCACCGGCCGCACGGTCTACATCCTCGACGAGCCCACCACCGGGCTGCATTTCGACGACATCCGCAAGCTGCTCAACGTGCTCAATGGCCTTGTGGACAAAGGCAACACAGTGATCGTCATCGAGCACAACCTGGACGTCATCAAGACGTCGGACTGGATAGTCGACATGGGGCCCGAAGGCGGGGCGGCCGGCGGGACAGTGGTCGCGCAGGGGACACCCGAAGACGTTGCGGCGGTGCCCGCGAGCTACACCGGGCAGTTTCTCGCCGACACATTAGGATTGCCGCGGGCAACAAGGCGGCGTGGCAGGGTCAGCGCGTAGCCGATCCTTTGGCGAGGAGAACATGTCGAAAACAGTGGTGGTTGGCGCCTCGAGCGGGCTTGGGCGCTGCATTGGTATCGGCCTGGCGCAGCGCGGCGATCAGGTGGCGTTGCTCGCTCGGCGCCGCGAACGAATTGAAGGTGCGGCCAAGGAGGCCGGCTCGGGGGCGGTCGCGATCGAGTGCGACGTCACCGACGAGGCGTCGTGCCGATCAGCCATCAGCACGACAGCCGATGCTTTTGGCGGGATAGACAACCTCGTCTACACCCCGGCCATCGGACCGCTTGTTCGCCTGGTCGACACCGACGCCGAGACGTGGCGGCGCGTGTTCGATACCAACGTCACGGGTGCGGCCATCGCCACCGCCGCAGCGATCCCGTACTTGACGGCGTCTGCAGGCAAGGTCGTCTATCTCTCATCGCCCGCAGGCAGTTTCGGTCCGCCCTGGCCCGGCCTCGGCGCGTACGGCGTCAGCAAGGCCGCTCTCGAAAGACTCATCGAGGCGTGGCGCGCCGAGCACCCGGACATCGGATTCACCTCCCTCATCGCCGGGGAATGCGCAGGAGGCGAAGGCGATTCGCAAACGGCTTTCAACACCGGCTGGGATCGGGAGCTCGCGATGGAGAACTACCCGCTGTGGCTGTCGCGGGGGTGCATGCCGGGCCAGCTGATGCCGGTCGAGGACCTCGTCGAGGTGGTGCACACCATCCTGCGGACCGACGCCGCAACATCGATGCCCGTCGTGGTCGCGAGAGGTGCGCCCACTCGTCCCCTGGCAGTGCTGGAGCCCGACCGCCTCTGATGCGTATCAGGAATTTCACCGAAATCTTCACCCTCAGCGCAGTTTCGACAGCGCAGTGGGGAACCGCGGGCTGACTCGAGTACCCGCGAGCCACTCGGTAAGCTCGACGGCCTTGCGCTCCAGTGCTTTTCGCCCGTCGCGGCCGGGATCCTCGAGCAGTTGCAGCAACACCCGCCCGTCACCGTCCTGGCACCAACCGCCGACGATGCGACCATTCCACCACGCCGTCGGACCTGCATTCCCGTTGGTGTCGAACACCTGGCGGCGGTGGTCGCCGAGATACCACTCGCGCTCGATCCAGCCCATCGTCGTCACGTCCAGACCCGGAAGCAGGGCACACCAGCGCTCGGTGTCGGGTTCAGCTTCCACGTCGTCGGGCAGTGCCACTCCCGGCTTCCCGTGGAGATCAACGTCGATTGCACCGACATCGCGCAGAGCCTGGCGCGCCGCCGTCAGCGTCGTCCCGAACCACCACTTCACGTCGGCGACGGTGGCCGGGCCGAAGGCGTAAAGCCACCGCCTGACCAGCTCAGCACGGGCTTTCCCCTCCGGCATGGGTTCTGGGATCGCACCCAGCCACGCCTCAGTGGCCACCCAGCGGGGTCGGGAGACCGTCCAGCCGCCGTCGTTGGGGCCGCGCACGATGTCGCCGCGCACCGACAGTACCGTGAATATCCTTGGTGCTAGGGGTGTTTCGCCGCCCCACCGCTTCCCGGGCGCGGGGTCGTAGCTGCCGTCCAGCTCCGGCAGCGCCTTGCGCATCTCCGCGGCGCTGGCCGGTCCATGCTCCGCTAGGTACCGAAGCGCTGCCGTGCATGCTTGATCGACCCATACCTCGCCGTTCGTTGCGATGCCAGCCTTTTCGGCGGCAGCGACGAGCCGGCGACGTTCGTTGTCGGCGACCCGATTGCTGGCGCCCGGCTGGATCAGCGGAAGGTCGTCCGCCCGCACGACCCACAGTGTGCGCCGCATCGCCAGGTGCTTGACCAGTGATCGCCGCTCGTAGAGCTCGCGGTCAAGACGGTCAGCGGTGAAGCCGCGAACCCGCGTCCACAAGGAAAGATATGGTGTCGCAGGGCCAGTCGCGTGTAAGCCCACCAGGGCTGTCGTGACCGGCACCGCGTCGGCGGCCGCTGCGGTCAGAAAGTGACGACTGGCCAGCCGAGCGCGCCGCTCGTCGACAGTGAACGTGCGCACCGGCTACGTGTCGTCGTGCCCGGATTGCATGGATTCGCGGATCTGAGCGAGCCGTTCAGCTGCGGCGCGTTGCCTGGCATCGTACTGTTCCTGGACCGAACGGCCTTCGGGGGTCTCGGCATCGAGCTCTGCAGCGCCCAGCGATGTGCCATAGCGCGTCTCGATTTTCTCGCGAACGGACTCGAACGTCGGTACTCCCGAATCGCTGTAGCCGGGTTCGACGGGCGCCGGCGTCGGCGCGGCGCTGGCGTCGGTAGCAGACGGTTCGTCGGGCATGCCGCAACCGTACCCCGCTTGTGCTACTTGCCCGCCGCCTGCAACTGCCGCCCAGGCGGAAGTGGCGGCGATGTGGCTGTTGACGGAAACGGCACTCGGGGGACTCCCGCCGTTCCAAGCTGTCCGGCCAACCAGGGCAGGGCGGCAGCGAAAGCCCTTGCGGCAAAAGGCCAGTCGTGTTTGCCCGCCTGAGCTACCACGGCGCAGCTGATGCCGTAGGCGCTGCCCAGCCCGCACAGCGTGTTCGCCGCGGCGATTTGATCACCCGCTGAACTGGGTGTACCGCGGTTCACTGCGGGCGTGACGTGGGGCTGGGCCTGCTGGCCGCTGTGGATCGCGAACCAGCCGGCGACGTCGGCGTATCGGCCATGGCGTGTGATCACCGTCGACGGATCGAATGCGGCCCACGCGGCGGCGTTGCCGCCGAAAAGGCGGGCGATGCTCTGGGCCTTGGTGCCCGAGTTCGGGCTCAGGTCACCAGCAATGTCTTCGAACGCCCTAAACATGTCGGGGTGCATCACCGTCAGTTCCACCGCACAGGTGCCGCCCATCGACCACCCCGCGACGCCCCAGTTGATGCGGTTCGGGCTGACGCCGAAGTTCGAGACCATGAAGGGGACCACATCTTTGGTCAGATGGTCGGCGGCGTTGCCGCGCGGCCCGTTCACACATTCGGTGTCGTTGTTGAACGCGCCACCGGAGTCGACGAACACGACCACCGGTGCATTGCCGCCATGCGCGGCCGCGAAGTCGTCGAGGGTCTTGATGGCGTTGCCGGCGCGCAGCCAATCGGCGGGGGTATTGAATTCACCGCCGATCATCATCACTGTCGGCAGCCTCGGCGGCGGATCGGTCGCATACCAGGCCGGCGGCAGGTACACCAGTTCGCCGCGATGCTTGAATTTCGACCGGGAGTCGCTGATGTTCACCGACACAACCGTTCCCGTCGCCGGTTTCGTGCGGTTGCGCTGCATCGCGGTGACGGTCGCCTGGTCGGTCTGATCCGGCAGTGGGCCCGCGGTCATCTGGTTCCAGGCCGTCTGCACGGTGGGGAAGTAGCCGACCCACTGGTTCAGCGCCAGCGCCGCGCACAGCAGACACAGTGGAACGGCGGACATCGCGACACTGCGTCGCCACCAGCGGGCCCGGCGCCAGCCGAGGATCAGCACACCGCCCGCCAGGCCCGTCAAACCGACCCAGATCGACAGCGACCGCGGGGCGGGATCGACCGCGAGGCCCTGCGAATGGATGTACCAGCGAGCGATCGCGGCTGTTGACACGCCGACCAGAACCGACAACGGCAGCCACACCGTCCGCCACCGGCGCGAGCGCCACCCGATCGCCAGCAGCAGCACGGTGACCGCGGCGGCCTGCACGAGGCCCGGCACCCATCCGTGCATCAGCGAGGTGTGATTGCGTAGCGGCCACGGCGGGTCCGCCAGAAATGTTGCGGCGACCTCCGACGAAGGTGTCACGCAACTATGATGTAACGGGAACCTGCGTGATCGCTGTGAGGCTCAGCGCGGCTTGGCCAGCGGGAACGGCAGCGTCTCGCGGATGCTGCGGCCGGTGATCATCATCACCACCCGGTCCACCCCCATGCCAAGGCCGCCCGTGGGCGGCATCGCGTACTCCATGGCCTGGAGGAAGTCCTCGTCGAGCTCCATCGCCTCCGGATCGCCGCCGGCCGCCAGCAGTGACTGCTCCTGCAGCCGGCGGCGCTGCTCGACGGGATCGGTCAGCTCGCTGTAGGCCGTGCCCAGTTCGACACCCCATGCCACCAGGTCCCAGCGCTCGGCCAGCTGCGGCGTCGCGCGGTGCGGGCGGGTGAGCGGCGACACCGAGGTCGGGAAGTCCTTGTAGAACGTGGGCTGTTGCGTTTGCTCCTCCACGAGCCGCTCGTAGAGCTCCAGCACCACCGCGCCGGCGTCCCACTGCCTCAGGTACGGAACGTCGGCCTTGTCGCACAGCCGGCGCAGCGTGGCCAGCTCGGTGTCAACGTCGATCTGCTCGCCGAGCGCATTGGACACCGCCTCGTGCACGGTCTTGACCTGCCAGGTGCCGGAGATGTCGACCGGCGCCAACGAGCCGTCGTCGCGCGTCCGCATCATGACGTGCTCACCGTTGGCGGCCAGCGCCGCGTTCTGGATCAGCTCGCGGCATCCGTCGACCCATGTCATGTAATCGGCATGCGCCTGGTAGGCCTCCAGCAGCGTGAACTCCGGGTTGTGGCTGAAGTCGACGCCCTCGTTGCGAAACGCCCGGCCGAGCTCGAACACCCGCTCGACCCCGCCCACGCACAGCCGCTTGAGGTATAGCTCCGGCGCGATGCGCAGATACAGGTCGAGGTCGTAGGCATTGATGTGGGTGAGGAACGGGCGGGCGTTGGCACCGCCGTGGATCTGCTGCAGGATCGGTGTTTCGACCTCGAGAAAGCCATTGGCCACCAAGGTTTCTCGGATGGCGTGCAGCACGTGGCTGCGCGCCGTGATGAGATCGCGGGCGTCGCGGTTGATCGCGAGGTCGACGTAGCGCGCGCGTATCCGCGCCTCCGGGTCGGTGAGGCCCTTCCACTTGTCCGGCAGCGGCCGCAGGCACTTGCCGATCAGCCGCCAGTTGCGGACGACCAGCGACCGCGTGCCGTTCTTGCTGCACCCCATCGTCCCGCTGACCTCGACCAGGTCGCCCAAGTCGATCGCCGCGGTGAAGTCCGCGATAGACCCCACTGCCAGTTGCGAGTTGTCAAGCAACAGTTGAACATCCGCGGACCAGTCCCGCAGGTCCGCGAACAGTACGCCGCCGTAGTCGCGGACTCGCAACACCCGCCCGGCCACTGTCACGGATGTGTCGTCGGTTTCGCTGATCGCCTTGGCGATCGTGTGGCTGGGCGCCTGCCCGACCGGGTAGGCGTCGACGTCGTCGGCCTGCAGCGCGGCCAGCTTGCCCATCCGCACCCTGACCTGATCCGGCACTCGGGGTCCGACATCGTCTGGTGCGGGTTCGTGGGGCACGGCGGCAATGTCGGGAGTGGTGCCGTCGTGGTGCAGCGCGCCAGTGGCCATCACGGTCGCCGGCACCATGGGGTGTTGACCCGTGTGCGGCCTGTCGCGATGGGAGAACGGCAACACCAGGAAGCCCTCGGCGATCACCGACGCGACACCCACCCGGGGAATCAGCCGAGCGTCCTCGTAGCAGGCGTACCGGGGTACCCACTGTGGCTGGTATTTCATGTTGGACCGGTACAGCGTCTCCAGTTGCCACCAGCGGGAGAAGAACACCAGCAGCGCACGCCACAGCCGGGCCACCGGGCCCGCGCCGAGCCGGGCACCCTCCTCGAACGCCGAGCGGAACATCGCAAAATTCAGCGAAATCCGGTTGATCCCAAAGCCTTCCGCCTGCATGTTCAGTTCGCTGACCATCAGCTCGATGGTTCCGTTCGGCGACTGCGGCGAGCGGCGCATCAAGTCCAGCGATATCCCGGTGCTGCCCCACGGCACCAGTGACAGCATGGCGACGACCCCGTCATCGCCGTTCACGGCTTCCACGAGCAGGCAGTCACCGTCGGCACTGTCTCCCAGGCGGCCCAGCGCCATCGAGAATCCGCGCTCGGTCTCGGTGTCACGCCAATCATCGGCGCGCGCAATGACTTTCGCCATCTCATCGACGGAAATGTCGCGGTGCCGGCGCAGCCGGACTGTCAATCCGGCCCGTCGCGCCCTGGTCACGGCCTGGCGGACCGCACGCATGCTCGGGCCGGAAAGGCGGAAGTTGTCTGGGTACAGGATCGCCTCGTCGCCGAGCTGCAACGCGTTGAGGCCAGCCGCCCGGTACGCCTCGGCGCCCTCAGCGCTGGCACCCATCACTCCTGGCGCCCACCCGTAGGTCTGGCAAAGCCGCAGCCACGCGTCTATCGCCGCAGGCCATGCTCGCGGGTCGCCGATGGGGTCGCCGCTCGCCAGGCAGACCCCCGCCTCGACGCGGTGCGTGATCGCGGCGCGCGCGTTGTCGGCGAACACGACGGCCTTGTCGCGGCGAGTGGCGAAATAGCCCAGCGAATCGTTCTTGCCGTACACCTCGAGCAGTCCGCGGATCGCCGACTCGTCCTCGCCGGTGAGCGCGTTCTCTGCGCGCTGCGACTGGAACAGCACAATCGCGGCCGCGATCAGAGCGAGAGCGCCGAGCAACCCGAACAGCGTGTTGAGCACGAAGTGCGGCTGGCCGGTGAATAGGTCGGGGTCAGCCAGCGAAAAACCGCTGACCCGGTTCAGCGCATAGGGGAGTCGTTGGTCGCGTGGGAGGGTCCCGGGGAATGCCTCGAGCAGTCCCCACGCGAACAGAGTCCCAATCGCCATCCCGAGGACCAGCACGCCGGCGGCCTTCCACAACGCGCCGTGCCGCACCCGGGCGTAGAACTCCCGATAGGACAGCACCAGCAGAACGACGGCGGCGAGGTGCAGGGCCAGGCCAAAGAGCTCGCTGAAAATCTCGCCTTGGTGCTCCTCGCCCGACGCGATGTCGCCCACGTTCCAGCCCGCCGCGAACACCAGATTGAGCACCAGCAACCACCACGCAATGCGTTTGCGGGCGGCCAGCGCAGCGGCGAGCAGCGCCAGCACGAACGACCATGCAACGCTGGTGTCGGGAAAGTTGAAGACGTAGTGGTCGATGAATTCGCGTGGGACCTTGATGATCCACCGCACCAGCGGCGACAGGCTGGCCACTAACGACAGGGTGGCGATGGTGCCGACCACCCATCCGGCGGTGGCAGGAACCCAAGAGAACCGGGTAGTCGGCCGAGTGGTCGTGAGGGTCATCAGCCGCGAGAATAGGCGCTGCGAGCGCGCAATGTGGTCACCTCACGGGTGATCACCTCGACCACCGTGATAACGGCGAGCTCGCGAATGTCAGGGGGCTTGGTCATGCCTGCTAGAATCGCGTGCGCGACCGTTCCTGAGGGTTTCAGGGACAGCAAGTGGAGTCCCGCTCCCACCGTTGGCCACATCGGCACAGCGGTCCGGTCACCCACCCGGCTGGGTGTGGTTTCGCGCTCGGATTCGTCCAGGCGCGGGCGGCGGAATGCCGTGATCGGTCGGTATCGGGCCCCGCATCGGCGGGGCCCTTTTGCTGACAGCGAGGCCTGCACCGGCTGTCTTCGAATTTCGCTCAGAAACGCCGTCGCGACGAGACAATATGTGCGACCGAGGGAGGCCCCATCACCACTGAGACCCGCGTCAACGAGCGAATCCGAGTTCCAGAAGTCCGATTGATCGGACCCGGCGGCGAGCAGGTAGGAATCGTGCGCATCGAAGACGCGCTTCGCGTCGCCGCTGATGCCGATCTCGACCTTGTGGAAGTCGCTCCGAACGCCAGACCTCCGGTCTGCAAGATCATGGACTACGGCAAGTTCAAATACGAGACAGCTCAGAAGGCGCGCGAGTCTCGCAAAAACCAGCAGCAGACCGTCGTCAAGGAACAGAAGCTTCGTCCCAAGATCGACGACCACGATTACCAGACCAAGAAGGGTCACGTGATCCGCTTCCTGGAAGCCGGGTCGAAGGTCAAGGTGACGATCATGTTCCGCGGCCGCGAGCAGTCCCGCCCCGAACTGGGCTACCGGCTGTTGCAGCGGCTCGGGACCGACGTTGCCAACTACGGCTTTGTCGAGACCTCGGCCAAGCAGGACGGCCGCAACATGACGATGGTGCTGGCGCCCCACCGCGGCGCGAAGACTCGTGCGAGGGCGGCACAACAGGCCAGCGGTCCCCCGAGTGGCCAGCAAAATTCGACCGAAACTTCACAGAACTGAGGACACATGCCCAAGGCCAAGACCCACAGTGGCGCATCGAAGCGGTTCCGCCGCACCGCAACCGGCAAGATCCTGCGTCAACGGGCCAACCGCCGTCACCTTCTGGAGCACAAGCCCACCAGGCGCACGAGGCGGCTGGAAGGCCGCGTCACGGTGTCGACCGAGGATGCCCGCCGGATCCGAAAGTTGCTGAACGGCTGACGCCTTCGCACCCGCCTCTTTACGAATCCTTACGAACGAGATAGGAACAACCAGCCATGGCACGCGTGAAGCGGGCGGTCAACGCCCACAAGAAGCGGCGCACCATTCTGAAAGCCTCGAAGGGATACCGTGGCCAGCGGTCCCGCCTGTACCGCAAAGCCAAAGAGCAGCAGCTGCATTCGCTCAACTATGCCTACCGCGATCGGCGTGCGCGCAAAGGAGAGTTCCGCAAGCTGTGGATCTCGCGGATCAACGCGGCCGCCCGCGCCAACGACATGACCTACAACCGGCTGATCCAGGGCCTGAAGGCCGCCGGCGTGGACGTCGACCGCAAGAACCTCGCCGACATCGCGGTCAGCGACCCGGCGGCGTTCACCGCGCTGGTCGGCGTCGCGAAGGCCGCGTTGCCGGATGACGTCAACGCACCGTCCGGAGAGGCCGCCTGAGCGAGCCTCTCACCGAGCGCTCGTCGCGCGTCGTCGCCGCGGCGAAGCTGCACCGGCATGTGGTCCGCAAGCGGACCGGCCGATTTCTGGCCGAGGGGCCGAACCTCGTCGAGCCCGCGCTAGCCCACGGGGCGGCGCGGGAGCTGTTTGTGACCGAGTCCGCGGCGCAGCGGTTCGGCACACTGCTCGCCGGTGTGGACGCGCCGGTCAGACTGGTGACCGAGCGCGCTTCAAAAGCGTTGTCGAACACCGTGACTCCGGTGGGTTTGGTCGCGGTGTGCGAGCCGCGTGCGGTGACGCTGGAGGACGTCGTCGCCAGCCGGCCAGGGCTCGTTGTTGTGGCCGTCGGCGTCTCAGAGCCCGGGAACGCCGGCACCCTGATCCGGTTGGCAGACGCGATGGGCGCGGGGGCCGTGGTGATGTCAGGACACAGCGTCGACCCGTACAACGCCAAATGCCTGCGCGCCTCGGCCGGCAGCGTGTTCGTGGTGTCGGTGGTAGTCGAGCCGGATGCCGTGTCCGCAGTCGGCAGGCTCACAGAGGCGGGACTGCAGGTGCTCGGGACGACGGTGGACGGCGAGACGACTCTCGACGACGCCGAGCCGCTGCTGTCGGCGCCCACCGCGTGGGTGTTCGGCGCCGAGGCGCATGGCTTACCGACGGAGGTGGCGGCGCTCGCGGACCGGCGCGTCCGGATTCCGATGCATGGCGGTGCCGAAAGCCTGAACGTGGCGGCTGCCGCGGCTATCTGCCTGTATCTGAGCGCGCGTGCGCAGCGGCTGTCGTAAGCCGCCCTGCCACGCCGCCGCCCGGAGAATAGTGTTGACAACACACGTTCTCCATGGCCGTCAGGCGGTCCGGTGCTGACCGGAAATCGCCTCGGACACCGCCCCGTGACCAGGAGATTTGCGTCAACTGGGCCCGGCAGGCGTTGCCGGGTGTCAGAACCGGCCTTACCCTGGCAATCGTGCAAGTCGAGCCGTCCGACAAGGAGTCCGGCGGCCTCGGGGAAGTTGACGGGTCACCCGATGACCGCCCGGATCATTCGCCACAGAAGCGAGGGGCGGCGGCTTGGCTGACGACCACGAACCATAACCCCGGGGTGATCGCCGCGATCCGTCGTGCGCGGAAAGCCCTCCCGGGCGATCCGCACTTCGGGGACAGGCTATCGGCCGGCGGGTTCGGTGGTCCGGCGGCGGCGGCACGAGCGGCGGGCCGGCTGCTGGGGGACCGCGACGCCGCGTCGCGTGAACTGAGCCTCGGCGCCCTGCAGGTGTGGCAGGCCGTACGCGAACGCGTTAACCGTAAGCCCGCGCAGGACGAAGTCACTGTCGTGTTCACCGACCTCATCGGCTTTTCGAAGTGGGCACTGAAAGCGGGCGACGAGGCCACCCTCAAGCTGCTGCGAAAGGTTGCCCAGGTCATCGAGCCACCACTGCTGGAACTCGGCGGCCAGGTGGTCAAGCGGATGGGCGACGGGATCATGGCCTGCTTTCCTGACCCGGCGGCCGCTATCGCCGCCGTCATCATCGCCAGTGAAGCACTGAAAACCGTTGAAGTCGACGGATATACGCCGGCCATGCGCGTCGGCATCCACACCGGTCGGCCACAGCGCATCGGGTCGGACTGGCTCGGAGTCGACGTGAACATCGCCGCACGGGTGATGGAATGCGCCGGCAAGGGCGGCGTGCTGATCACCGGTGCAACACTCGAGCGGCTGACACCCGCACAACTCGACGAGCTCGGCGTGCACGCGAAACGCCTGCGGCGGCGCATATTTGGCCAACGACTCAACGGTGTGCCACCGCAGATCACGATCTACCGGCTGGAACGTCGCAGGGACCTGTCAGCGTCCGATACGACGAAAAACAGCCCGTCGCCGGGATAGTGGAGTCGATGGTCACACGAACACTGTCCACCCTGCTGCGATTGCGCGTCACCGTCAGCTATGCCGTGACGTTGGTGGCGGTCGCGATCACGCTGCTGGTGCTCGGTCCCCATGTACGGGATCTGGTGATCCGTCACGTCAGCACGAACCTGCACAACCTCGGGCACGGATACCTCGGCACGCTGATCGGTAGCGCGTTCGTCACTGAGAATGGTCCCATCTGGGTGTGGCTTCCGGGGCTGGTTTGCCTGCTTGCGCTGGCAGAGTTGCTGTGGCGCAGCGGACGGGTGGTGATCACCTTGGTGCTCGGACACGTCGGCGCGACGCTGATCGTCGCCGCCGGTTTGGCCACCGCCATCAACGTCGGCTGGCTGCCGCTCTCGGTGGCTCGCGCCACCGACGTGGGAATCAGCTACGGCGCCGTGGCGGTGCTGGGCGCGCTGTCCAGCGCGATTCCGTCGCGGTGGCGGCCCGCGTGGATCGGCTGGTGGCTGTCGGTAGGACTGCTGGTGGTGTGCGTAGGTGATGATTTCACCGCTGCCGGGCACGTCGTAGCGCTGACGCTGGGGATGCTGCTGTCGCTTCGGATCGGGGAGGCCGCCCGATGGACCCGCGTTCGCATCGCACTGCTGGTGGTCGGCGCCGCGTTCGGCTACCTAGTGCTGGTGAATACCGGGCTGTCATTGGCCGTCGCGCCGGGCGTGGGGCTCGTCGGTGCGTTGCTGGCTCACTGGCTGGACCGTCGCCGGCGGGCCCGACGGGTCCGGGCTGCGCTGGCCATGGCGGACGCTGTGAGGACGTAGCGGCAAGACGTCATCACCTATGATCGCCGAGTGGCTGATCAGCCCGCGGACCTCTCGGAAGAAGCGCTGACTAAGGCGGTCAGTGCGGCTCGGAACGCCTTCGACCTCGCATCCAACCTGGACGCATTGGCCCGAACCAAGACCGAGCACCTTGGCGACCGTTCGCCCATCGCATTGGCGCGCCAGGCGCTCGGAACCCTTCCGAAGACCGATCGGGCCGATGCAGGACGGCGCGTCAATGTCGCGCGCGTGCAGGTGCAGCAGGCCTACGACGAGCGGCTGGGCACGCTGCGCGCCGAACGCGACGCCGCGGTGCTGGTGGCCGAGCGCATCGACGTCACATTGCCGTCTACCCGGCAGCCGATTGGCGCACGACACCCGATCACGATCCTGGCCGAGCATGTCGCGGACACATTCGTCGCGATGGGCTGGGAGCTCGCCGAGGGGCCCGAACTCGAGACCGAGCAGTTCAACTTCGATGCGCTGAACTTCCCACCCGACCACCCGGCCCGCAGCGAACAGGACACGTTCCAGATCGCGCCCGACGGGTCGCGTCAAGTGCTGCGCACCCATACGTCACCGGTGCAGATCCGTGCGCTGCTCGAACGGGAATTGCCGGTCTACATCGTGTCGATCGGACGCACCTTCCGCACCGACGAGCTCGATGCCACTCACACACCGGTCTTCCATCAGGTCGAGGGCCTTGCGGTGGACCGCGGGCTGACGATGGCGCATCTGCGCGGCACGCTCGACGCGTTCGCCCGCGCCGAGTTCGGGCCGCAGGGTCGCACCCGCTTCCGGCCGCATTTCTTCCCCTTCACCGAACCGTCGGCCGAGGTCGACGTCTGGTTCGCCGGCAAGAAGGGCGGCCCCGGCTGGGTGGAATGGGGCGGCTGCGGGATGGTGCATCCGAATGTGTTGCGCGCCTGCGGCATTGACCCTTTGATCTATTCCGGGTTTGCATTCGGCATGGGCTTGGAGCGCACCCTGCAGTTCCGCAACGGCATTCCCGACATGCGCGACATGGTCGAGGGTGACATTCGGTTCTCCCTGCCGTTCGGGGCAGGAGCCTGATGCGGGTTCCATACGGCTGGCTGCGGGAAGTCGTGCAGGCCGGCGCGCCCGGCTGGGACGTGCCGTCAGACGAGCTGGAACAGACGCTGATCCGGATTGGCCACGAGGTCGAAGAGGTCATCCCGGTCGGGCCTGTCACCGGGCCGTTGACCGTCGCCAGGGTGCTCGCGATCGACGAGTTGACCGAGTTCAACAAGCCGATCAGGGCGGTGAGGGTCGATGTCGGCGAGCACCAGCCGCGTGACATTGTCTGCGGGGCAACCAATTTCGTCGTTGACGAGCTAGTGGTGGTGGCGCTGCCAGGAAGCACGCTGCCCGGTGATTTCACGATCAGCGCGCGCAAGACGTACGGCCGGGCGTCCGACGGGATGATCTGCTCGGCTGCCGAGCTCAACCTGGGCGTCGACCACACCGGCATCTTGGTGCTGCCCGAGGAGACGGCGTCGCCTGGTGATGACGCCGTGCCGATCCTCGGTCTCGACGACGTGGTGTTTCACCTGGCGATCACCCCTGACCGGGGCTACTGCCTGTCGGTGCGCGGGCTGGCCCGCGAAATCGCATGCGCGTACGACCTCGACGTGGTTGACCCGGCTGGCGTGCCGCCACTTCCTGCCGAGGGGGAGGCGTGGCCGCTGACGATCGACGCGGGCACCGGCGTGCGCCGGTTCGCGCTGCGCCCGGTCACCGGCATCGACCCGGCGGCGGTGTCGCCGTGGTGGATGCAGCGCCGGCTCCTGTTGTCGGGTATGCGCCCGATTTCGCCGGCCGTGGATGTGACGAACTACGTGATGCTCGAACTCGGGCATCCGATGCACGCGCACGACCTCAAGAGGATCACCGGCGGTTTCCGCGTCCGCTTCGCGCAACCCGGGGAAACCGTCGTGACCTTGGATGACGTCGAACGTCGACTGAATTCAGGTGACGTACTGATCGTCGACGACGTCGCAACCGCGGCGATCGGCGGCGTGATGGGCGCGGGCGCCACCGAGATGCGCGACGACTCCACCGACGTACTGCTGGAGGCCGCCGTGTGGGATCCAGCCGCGGTGTCACGTACCCAGCGGCGCCTGCACATGACCAGCGAATCCGGCCGACGCTATGAGCGGTCGGTCGATCCGGCCATCTCAGCCGCGGCACTCGACCGTGCCTCAGTGCTGTTGGCCGAAATTGCCGGCGGGACGGTCGGACCCAACCTGACCGACTGGCGTGGAGACCCGCCGCGCGAGAACTGGTCAATGCCCCCGATCGACATGGCCGCCGACCTGCCCGACGGCACCGCGGGGGTGACGTACCCGAACGGTGCGACGCGCCGGCGCTTGGAGCAGGTCGGTGCCGCGGTCAGGGCCCACGATGGCACGCTGACCGTGACGCCGCCCAGCTGGCGGCCCGACCTGTTGCAGCCTGCGGACCTCGTCGAGGAGGTACTGCGGCTGGAGGGTCTGGATCTCATCCCGTCGGTGTTGCCGCTCGCACCGCCGGGCCGGGGGCTCACCGCGGCGCAGAAGCGCCGCCGCGCAATCGGCAAGTCGCTCGCGCTGTCCGGGTATGTCGAGGTGCTGCCGACCCCGTTCCTGCCTGCGGGCGTCTTCGACCAGTGGGGGCTGCAGGCCGACGATCCACGGCGCAACACAATGAACGTGCTCAACCCGCTGGAGGCCGACCGCCCCGAGCTTGCCACGACACTGCTACCGGGGCTGCTGGAAGCCTTGAGCCGCAACGTCTCTCGTGGCGCAGTGGACGTCTCGCTGTTCGCGATCGAGCAGGTGGTGCTGCCCACAGAACGGACCCGCGCCGTCGAACCCGTTCCGGTGCACCGTCGCCCGACCGTCGAGGAGATCATCGCGCTCGACGATTCGCTGCCGTGTCAGCCGCAGCACGTCGGGGCGGTGATGGCCGGTCTGCGGGAACCCCGCGGACCGTGGGGCCCGGGCCGACCCGTGGAAGCCGCCGATGCGTTCGAGGTCATCCACACCGTCGCGCGGGCCAGCGGGGTGCAGCTGACGCTGCGGGCAGCACAACATCTGCCGTGGCACCCTGGGCGATGCGCTGAGATCCTCGTCGGGGAGACCGTGGTGGGCCACGCAGGCCAACTGCATCCCGCGGTCGTCGAGCGCAGCGGGTTGCCGAAGGGCAGTTGCGCTGTCGAACTCGACCTCGACGCGATCCCGCTCACCGAAACGCTGCCCGCGCCGAGGGTGTCGCCATTCCCGGCGGTGTTCCAAGACCTCAGCCTGATCGTTGCCGACAGTGTCGGGGCGCAGGCAGTGATCGACGCGCTGCGCGACGGGGCCGGCGAGTTGCTCGAGGACATCGCGCTGTTCGACGTGTACACCGGGCCGCAGATCGGAGAGGGGCACAAGTCGCTGACGCTGGCGCTGCGGTTTCGGGCAGCGGATCGCACACTGACCGAAGACGAGGCGTCGGCGACTCGCGACGCCGCAGTGCGCCGGGCCGCGGAGCTGGTCGGCGCTACCCAGCGGGCCTGACCGCCATTTCGCCGAAATAGCATTCCACGTCGTGGATCGGCCGGCAGTACAGCACGAAATGCTATTTCGACGGAGCAGGGGCAGTATTAATTTGCGATGAGCTGCATAACCATGCAGAATCTGCTCCATGACCACGGTCGCAGTCGCGGGAGCGAGCGGTTATGCCGGCGGCGAGATTCTGCGGCTGCTGCTCGGGCATCCGGCATACGCCGAGGGTCGTCTGACCATCGGCGCGCTGACCGCGTCGACCAGCGCGGGAAGCGCGGTCGCCGAGCACCACCCGCATCTGCTGCCACTGGCGTCGCGGGTGCTCGAGCCGACCGAGGCACGGGTGCTGTCCGGCCATGACGTCGTGTTCCTCGCGTTGCCGCACGGTCATTCCGCGGCGTTAGCGGACGAGTTGGGCCAGGACACTTTGATCATCGACTGCGGCGCCGACTTCCGGCTGACCGATGCGGATGCCTGGGAGCGGTACTACCAATCGCCGCATGCAGGCAGCTGGCCCTACGGGCTGCCCGAACTGCCCGGCAACCGAGACCTCCTCCGCGGCGCCCGCCGCATCGCGGTACCGGGCTGTTACCCCACCGCGGCGCTGCTCGCGCTGCTGCCCGCGGTCGCCGAGAACCTGATCGAGCCCGTCGTCACCGTGGTGGCGGTCAGCGGAACCTCCGGTGCCGGGCGCACCGCCAAGCCGGATCTGCTCGGCTCTGAGGTCATCGGGTCGGCGCGCGCCTACAACATCGGCGGCGTCCACCGGCACACCCCCGAAATCGCCCAGGGTTTACAGTCCCTGACCGACCGCGCCGTGCACGTCTCTTTCACTCCGGTGCTGATACCGATGTCACGCGGCATTCTGGCCACCTGCACAGCACGGACGGCCACCACCCTGTCACGGCTGCGGGAAGCTTATGAAAAGGCTTACTCGTCAGAACCTTTCATGCATCTGATGCCGGAAGGTCAACTTCCGCGGACCGGCTCCGTTATCGGCAGTAACGCCGCGCACATCGCGATCGCGGTCGACGAAGACGCGGGCATGTTCGTCGCGGTGTGCGCGATCGACAACCTGGTCAAAGGCACCGGCGGCGCGGCTGTGCAGTCAATGAACATCGCGCTGGGATGGCCGGAAAGCGAAGGGCTTTCGGTTGTCGGGGTGTCGCCGTGACCGGCGTATCGGCGCGGTCCCGCCTGATCCGCACCCAGGGTGTCACCGCTCCGGCAGGCTTTCGCGCTGCGGGCATTGCCGCAGGCATCAAGCAATCGGGAGCACTCGATCTGGCTCTCGTGTTCAACGAGGGCCCCGACTACCACGCCGCCGGGGTGTTCACGCGCAATCAGATCAAGGCCGCACCGGTGCTGTGGACACAGCAGGCGATAACGACGGGACACCTGCGCGCGGTGATCCTCAACTCCGGTGGCGCGAATGCCTGCACCGGCCCCGGCGGCTTCCAGGACGCGCACGCGACCGCAGAAGCCTTGGCCGCAGCGCTATCCGATTGGGGCACCGAGACCGGGGCGATCGAGGTGGCCGTCTGCTCCACCGGGTTGATCGGTGACCGGCTGCCTATGGACAAGGTGTTTGCCGGCGTGAGCGAGATCGTCCACGAGCTTGCCGGGGGCCTGTCCGGCGGCGAAGATGCGGCGCGGGCGATCATGACCACCGACACCGTGCCGAAACAGGCGGCGTTGCATCACGCAGGCAACTGGACCGTCGGCGCAATGGCCAAGGGCGCCGGGATGCTGGCGCCATCGCTGGCCACGATGCTCTGCGTGATCACCACCGATGCCGTGGCTGACGCCGGCGCCCTCGATGCCGCGTTGCGTCACGCCATCGCGATGACTTTCGACCGTCTCGATGTCGACGGCAGCTGCTCGACCAACGACACCGTCCTCGTGCTGTCCTCGGGCGCAAGCGAAATCGAGCCCAGCCAAGCGGATCTCGACGATGCGATGCTGCAGGTGTGCGACGATGTCGTCGCGCAGTTGCAGGCCGACGCCGAGGGCGTAACCAAACGAGTCACCGTCACCGTCACCGGGGCTGACACCGACGACGACGCCCTGGCCGCGGCGCGCACGATTGCCCGGGACAACCTCGTCAAGACCGCGCTGTTCGGCTCCGATCCCAACTGGGGCCGGGTGGTGGCCGCAGCCGGAATGGCGCCGGCACAGCTGGACCCCAACCGGATCACCGTGTCGTTCAACGGGTTTCCGGTGTGTGTCGACGGGGTCGGTGCGCCCGGCGCTCGAGAAGCGGACCTCAGCGGACCGGACATCGGCGTGACGGTCGACCTCGGCGTCGGCGCCGGGCAGGCATCGATCCGCACCACCGATTTGTCCCACGGGTACGTCGAAGAGAACTCGGCCTACAGCTCATGAGCGCTCGGTCCAACCTCGCCGGCCATGCGGCTCCAGAAGCTCTCACCCCGACCGTCAAGGCCCGGGTGCTGGCTGAGGCCCTACCCTGGCTGAAGGCACTGCACGACAAGATCGTCGTGATCAAGTATGGCGGCAACGCGATGACCGACGATGCGCTGCGTCAGGCGTTCGCCGCCGACATGGTGTTCTTGCGCAACTGCGGTATCCACCCCGTCGTGGTGCACGGCGGCGGACCGCAGATCACCGCGATGCTCAAAAGACTCGGCATCGCAGGCGATTTCAAGGCCGGCTTCCGGGTCACCACACCGGAGGTGCTCGACGTCGCCCGGATGGTGTTGTTCGGACAGGTGGGCCGCGAACTGGTGAACCAGATCAACGCGCACGGCCCGTACGCGGTCGGGATCACCGGCGAAGACGCCCACTTATTCACCGCGGTGCGGCGCAGTGTCACGATCGACGGGGTGGCCACCGACATCGGCCTGGTGGGTGACGTGGCGGCCGTCAACACCGCCGCGGTGCTGGATCTGATTGCGGCCGGGCGCATTCCGGTTGTCTCGTCGATCGCCCCGGACGTCGACGGGGTGGTGCACAACATCAACGCCGATACCGCCGCCGCCGCGCTCGCCGACGCGCTGGGCGCGGAGAAGCTGCTGATGCTCACCGACGTCGAAGGTCTCTACACCCGCTGGCCCGACCGGGACTCGTTCGTCAGCGAAATCGACACCGGGACATTGGCAGAGTTGCTTCCCGCGCTGGACGCCGGCATGGTGCCGAAAGCCGAGGCGTGCCTGCGCGCGGTGGGCGCCGGGGTCCCGAGTGCTCACGTGATCGACGGCCGCGTCGACCACTGCGTACTGGTCGAACTGCTCACCGACGCCGGCACCGGGACGAAAGTGGTGAGGTCGTGACACTGCCGGAGCGGTGGGCGGCCGTGATGATGGATAACTACGGCACACCGCCGCTGGCTCTGGCGAGCGGCGACGGTGCCGTCGTCACCGACGTTGACGGCAAGCGCTATCTGGACCTTCTTGGCGGGATCGCCGTCAACGTGCTCGGCCACCGTCATCCGGCGGTCATCGACGCGGTGACGCGCCAACTCAACACACTGGGCCACACGTCCAACCTCTACATGCACGAACCCGGAATTGCGTTGGCAGAGGCACTGGTTGGCTTGCTGGGTGCCGATACCGAAACGCGCGTTTTCTTCTGCAACTCGGGCGCGGAGGCCAACGAGGTCGCATTCAAGCTATCCCGCCTGACCGGCCGAACGAAACTGGTTGCGGCACAGGAGGCCTTCCATGGCCGCACGATGGGAGCCCTGGCACTCACCGGCCAGCCTGGCAAGCAGGCGCCGTTCGCGCCGCTTCCGGGCGACGTGACGCACGTGCCTTACGGCGATGTCGACGCGCTCGCGGCGGCCGTCTCGGACGACACCGCGGCGGCGTTCCTCGAGCCAATCATGGGGGAGAGCGGCGTCGTGGTGCCGCCTTCGGGGTATCTCGTTGCCGCTCGGGATATCACCGCGCGTCACAGTGCTCTGCTGGTGCTCGACGAGGTGCAGACGGGCATGGGCCGCACCGGCGCGTTCTTCGCGCACCAGCACGACGGCATCACCCCCGACGTGGTGACGCTCGCCAAGGGCCTCGGAGGCGGGTTGCCGATCGGTGCGTGCCTGGTCGTCGGGCCGGCCGCGCACCTGATGACTCCCGGCTTGCACGGCAGCACGTTCGGCGGCAACCCGGTATGCGCCGCGGCCGCACTCGCCGTGCTGCGGACGATCACCGAACACGACCTGATCGGTCGTGCCGGCGTGCTGGGCAAGATGCTGCGCCATGGAATCGAGTCGCTGAACCATCCGCTCGTCGACCATGTCCGCGGTCGCGGTCTGTTGCGCGGTGTCGTGCTGACCGCGCCGGTGGCCAAGCCCGTCGAGGCGGCGGCGCGCGACGCTGGATTCTTGGTCAACGCCCCAGCCCCGGACATTGTCCGGCTGGCGCCGCCGCTGATCATCACCGAGGCGCAGCTCGACGAATTTCTCACGGCGCTGCCGGACATCTTGGAAAGGGCAACGCCATGAGGCACTTTCTGCGTGATGATGACCTCGCCCCGGCCGAGCAGGCCGAGGTGCTGGCGCTCGCCGCCGACGTGAAGAAGAACCCCTTCAGCCGCCGCCCACTCGACGGCCCGCGCGGTGTCGCGGTGATTTTCGACAAGAACTCCACCCGCACCCGGTTCTCCTTCGAACTCGGCATCGCACAACTCGGCGGACATGCGATCGTCGTCGACGGGCGCAATACTCAGCTGGGCCGCGATGAGACGTTGGAGGACACGGCGCGGGTGCTGTCACGCTACGTCGATGCGATTGTGTGGCGTACGCATGCTCAAGATCGGCTGACCACGATGGCGTCGGCGGCAACGGTCCCGGTGATCAACGCGCTGTCCGACGAGTTTCACCCGTGCCAGGTGCTGGCCGATCTGCAGACGATCACGGAGCGCAAGGGTCGGCTGGGGGGTCTGCGGCTGGCGTATTTCGGCGACGGCGCCAACAACATGGCCCACTCACTGCTGCTTGGCGGCGTCACCGCGGGCATGCACGTCACGATCGCGGCGCCGGAAGATTTCTGGCCGAGTCCCGAGGTGCTCGCCGCCGGTGAACAACGCGGTCGCGACACCGGCGCCAACGTCCACGTCACGTCCGTCCCGGGGGTGGCCGCCGACGGTGCCGACGTTGTGGTTACCGACACCTGGACGTCGATGGGCCAGGAGGACGATCGGCTGGACCGGGTCGGGCCCTTCGAGACATTCCGTGTCGACGACAATCTGCTCGGCTACGCCGACCCGGATGCTGTTGTGCTGCATTGCCTTCCGGCGCACCGGGGCCAGGAAATCACCGACGGCGTGATCGACGGCCCGCACAGCGCGGTGTGGGACGAGGCCGAGAACCGGGTGCATGCGCAGAAGGCGCTGCTGGTGTGGCTGTTAGAGCAGACGCCGGGTTCGACGTCGCCGGCTGGGCGGCTCGGATGACCGCCAAGGCCACCCCCGAGATCACCGCGACGCGCGCCGCACGGCAGGCGCGCATCGTCGCGATCCTGTCGTCGCGAGCCGTGCGCAGCCAAAGCGAGCTGGCCGGGGCGCTGGCGGCCGAAGGCATCGACACGACGCAGGCCACGTTGTCGCGCGACCTTGAGGAGCTTGGGGCCGTCAAGCTGCGCGGCGCGGACGGCGGCGTTGGCGCCTACGTGGTGCCCGAGGACGGCAGCCCGGTACGAGGGGTTTCCGGGGGCACGGAACGGCTTTCCCGGCTCCTGGGGGAACTGCTGGTGTCCAGCGATGCCAGCGGCAATCTGGCGGTGCTGCGCACCCCACCGGGCGCCGCGCACTATTTGGCGCTGGCGATCGATCGGGCGGCGCTGCCCTACGTCGTCGGCACCATCGCGGGCGACGACACGATACTGGTGGTCGCGCGCGACCCGATGACCGGCGCCGAACTGGCCGCTCGGTTCGACGAGCTGCAATAGCAAGGAGATAGCCAATGTCCGATCGTGTCATCCTGGCGTACTCCGGCGGTCTGGACACGTCGGTGGCGATCAGCTGGATCGGCAAAGAGACTGGCCGCGAGGTGGTGGCGGTGGCGATCGACCTCGGCCAGGGCGGCGAAGACATGCAACAGGTGAGGCAGCGCGCGCTCGACTGCGGCGCGGTGGAAGCCGTCGTGGTCGATGCACGCGACGAGTTCGCGAACGAATACTGCCTGCCGACCATTGCGTCCAACGGGCTGTACATGGACCGCTACCCGTTGGTGTCGGCCATCAGCAGACCGCTCATCGTCAAACATCTCGTGGCCGCCGCGCGTGAGCACGGCGGCAGCACGGTCGCGCACGGTTGCACGGGCAAGGGCAATGACCAGGTGCGGTTCGAGGTCGGATTCGGCTCGCTGGCACCGAATCTCGAGGTGCTGGCGCCCGTTCGCGATTACGCGTGGACGCGGGAGAAGGCCATCACGTTCGCGGAGGAGAACGGGATACCGATCAACGCAACGAAGCGGTCGCCGTTCTCCGTCGACCAGAACGTCTGGGGCAGAGCGGTGGAAACCGGCTTCCTGGAACACTTGTGGAACGCGCCGACTAAGGACGTCTACGACTACACCGAAGATCCGACGGTGAACTGGTCGACCCCCGACGAAGTGATCGTCGGCTTCGAACGCGGAGCTCCGGTCTCGATCGACGGCCGCGACGTCACCGTGTTGCAGGCGATCGAGGAGCTGAACCGGCGCGCGGGCGCGCAAGGCGTCGGCCGGCTCGACGTCGTCGAGGACCGGCTCGTCGGCATCAAGAGCCGTGAGATCTACGAAGCACCCGGCGCGATGGTGTTGATCACCGCGCACACCGAACTCGAGCACGTCACGCTGGAACGCGACCTCGGCCGTTTTAAGCGCACCACCGACCAGCGCTGGGCGGAGTTGGTATACGACGGGCTGTGGTATTCGCCACTGAAGTCGGCGCTGGAGGCATTCGTCGCCACAACGCAAGAACACGTGTCCGGTGAGATCCGAATGGTGTTGCACGGTGGGCACATTGCGGTCAACGGACGACGCAGCGCGGACTCGCTGTACGACTTCAATCTTGCCACCTACGACGAAGGCGACACGTTCGACCAGTCCGCCGCGAGAGGATTCGTGCACGTCCACGGCCTGTCGTCGCGCATTTCCGCGCGCAGGGACCTAAGCACATGAGACGCGACCGCCGCTATTGCGTCGCCGAGGTCAGGCGTTGACGGGCGTGATGTGACCACCAACGAGGGTGCGCTGTGGGGCGGCCGGTTCATCGACGGGCCGTCATCGGCGTTGGCCGCGCTGAGCAAGTCGACGCACTTCGACTGGGTGCTCGCGCCGTACGACATCGCCGCGTCAAAAGCTCACGCCCGGGTTCTATTTCGTGCGGGCTTGCTCAGCGCAGAGCAGCGCGACGGGCTGCTGGCCGGCCTGGACAGTCTGGCCCAGGATGTGGCCGACGGCAGTTTCGGCCCGATCGTGACCGACGAGGATGTCCACGGTGCGCTCGAGCGGGGGCTGATCGATCGGGTTGGCGACGATCTCGGCGGCCGGTTGCGGGCGGGCCGCTCGCGAAACGACCAGATCGCCACGCTGTTTAGGATGTGGTTGCGCGACGCGCTGCGGCGGGTGGGGGTCGGGCTCTTAGACGTGGTAACGGCGCTGATCACCCAGGCCGCCGCTCACCCGACGGCGATCATGCCCGGCAAAACCCATTTGCAGTCCGCTCAGCCGGTCATGCTGGCGCACCATCTGTTGGCGCACGCGCATCCACTTCTGCGCGATGTCGACCGCATTCTCGACTGGGACAACCGGGCGGCCGTCTCGCCGTACGGGTCGGGCGCGCTCGCCGGGTCCTCGCTGGGACTGGATCCGGACGGGATCGCCGAGGAACTGGGATTCACTGCGGCAGCGGAGAACTCGATTGACGCCACGGCTGCACGTGACTTCGCCGCCGAGGCCGCTTTTGTGCTGGCAATCATCGGCGTCGACCTGTCGCGATTGGCCGAGGACATCATCCTCTGGAGCACAACGGAATTCGGGTATGTCACCCTGCACGATGCCTGGTCCACCGGTAGCTCGATCATGCCGCAGAAGAAGAACCCCGACATCGCGGAGCTCGCGCGCGGCAAGTCGGGCCGGCTGATCGGCAACCTGACCGGTTTACTTGCCACTCTGAAGGCTCAGCCCCTCGCGTACAACCGCGACCTTCAGGAAGACAAGGAGCCGGTGTTCGACTCGGTGGCCCAGCTGGAGTTGCTGCTGCCGGCGATGGCCGGGCTGGTGTCCACCCTGCGGTTCGATCTCGAGCGGATGGCCGAACTGGCGCCGGCCGGATACACCTTGGCCACTGACGTCGCCGAATGGCTTGTGCGCCAAGGCGTACCGTTTCGAATCGCACACGAAGCCGCCGGAACGGCGGTCCGCGCAGCTGAGGCACGCGGCGTCGGACTTGCGGACCTTGCCGATGACGAACTCGCCGCCGCGCATCCGGGGCTGACACCCGATGTCCGTGATGTGTTGTCTGTCGAAGGGTCGGTGTCGGCGCGCGCCGCACGTGGCGGCACAGCACCGACGCAGGTGGCCAAACAGCTCGCGATGGTGCGGGACAACGCCGACCGGTTGCGTAATCAACTGCGTCGTTAGTCTTCTGCTGCTTGGAGCCAGGCTTGCTCCAGCGCATCCTTGCGGGCCTTGGCCTGCTCGCGCCCGACGGCGGCGCGGCATGGCCCGCACAATGGCCCCACGGTCGCCTGCGCAGAGCGACAGCGGGGTCTTCGGCTCGGTGCCGTGGGACCTGGCTGGGCATCGCCCAGAGCACCGCGCCGAGTCGCGGCTGACTAAATGCATGCTCTTCTCCGCGCTCCCCGTCCCTCGAACGCGGTTTGAACAAGAAACCCCCGCGCGGGAAATCCGCTGGGGGCTAACCCTGTTTCAGACCCAGATCAACGCCGCGGGTAATCGGCGAAAAGCAAAAACAATGATGGCCAACATGGGAGACTGTCAGGGTTCTGTCCCGCTAGCGGAAGGGTCCCGCCATGACCATCGTCGGTTTAACGACCATCCACCCGATGCCGGGCGTCAAGTGGGATGACGTTCAGAAGCTAATCAAGAAGGCGTGTGACCTCGCCCGCAAGCACGGCGCGGAAAATGTGACGGTGTTGGTGACCATGATCGGTGGGCCAGCGACCAACACGATCGGCGTGCTCTCTAGCTCCGAGGACTGGGCGCGTTTCGGCCAGGTTCAGCAGGCGTTGCTGAACGATCCGGAGATGCAGGCCGTCATGCTCGAGGGCGGCCAGATCGCCACATGGGAGACGTATGTGAGCCAGACCATCCCGGATATCTAGCAAAGAAATTGGGGAAATACCGGACAGTTTCACCAGCCCAGGGATGGTCTCTGGGATTCAGCGAATCCGCTTGCACGGCAACATTTTCAGTGCACTCGGTGCGCGCGACGCCGTGCTCGGTGAGACCGAACGGGCCTTGGTCGCCTGGCCGTCGTCAGTGAGCGCACGCCCGCCAGCGCGGTAAGCAGCGTCTTCCTCCGCTCCCCGTTGCGCCCCACCACTCCGACCGGGTCGCCGTCGTCCGCACACAGGCTCACCGCGTCAAGCAACGTGCGTGCGCCGTAGCAGACGGCGACGCGTTCGGCCTTGATCAGATTGGCCATCGGTCGCCGCTGATATGCGGCGACGTGCCAGAATGACGGCGGCAACGTGGGGGAACGCGAAAGGGCGGAGGCGAGCGGCGATGGTGGACTTCTCACCGATCACGAGGCCGGTCGAGCGTCTCATCGCAACCGCCCAGAACGGTCTCGAGGTGATCAGATACGGCGGCCTGGAAACCGGCACGGTGCCCTCTCCGTTCCGGGTCGTCGAAAGCGTTCCGATGTACCGCCTACGGCGGTATTTCCCACCCGACAACCGCAACGGGCAGACCGCCGTCGGGCCGCCGGTACTGATGGTGCACCCGATGATGATGTCCGCCGACATGTGGGACGTGACCCGCGAGAACGGGGCCGTAGGCATTCTGCACAAGGCCGGTATCGACCCCTGGGTCATCGACTTCGGCTCTCCGGATCGCGTCGAAGGCGGCATGGAGCGAACCCTCGCCGACCACATCGTCGCGGTCAGCGAAGCCATCGAGACCGTGAAGAAGATCACCGGCAAAGACATTCATCTGGCCGGCTACTCACAGGGCGGCATGTGGGCGTATCAAACGGCTGGCTACCGCAGGTCACGAGATTTGGCCAGCATCATCGCGTTCGGCTCGCCGGTGGACACGCTCGCGGCGTTGCCGATGGGTCTGCCGCCCAACCTTGCGCCCGCCGCCGCGGAGTTCATGGCTGACCACGTGTTCAGCCGTGTCGATGTTCCAAGTTGGTTGGCGCGCACGGGCTTTCAGATGCTAGACCCGATCAAGACAGCGAAAGGACGCGTCGACTTCCTGCGTCAGTTACATGATCGCGACGCCCTGTTGCCGCGCGAACAGCAGCGTCGATTCCTCGAGTCGGAGGGCTGGATTGCGTGGTCCGGACCTGCGATCTCCGAGTTACTCAAGCAGTTCATCGCCCACAACCGGATGATGACCGGTGGCTTCTCGATCCACGGTGAACTCGTCACACTCACCGACATCACCGTCCCGATCCTCGCGGTCGTCGGTGAGGTCGACGACATCGGCCAGCCAGCCGCAGTACGCGGGATCCAACGCGCCGCGCCCAACGCCGATGTCTACGAATACCTCATTCGCAGTGGGCATTTCGGGCTTGTCGTGGGCTCCAAGGCGGCGTCTCAGACGTGGCCGACGGTGAGCGCGTGGGTGAAGTGGCTCTCCGGCGACGAACCCATGCCCGAGGGCATCACCCGCATGTCACCGCAGCCTGCCGAAGCCCACGAGAGTGGGGTCCCGTTCGCGTCCCGAATCGCGCACAGCGCGGGCGTGGCATCAGAGATGGCGTTCGGCTTGGCCCGCTCGGCCGGGAACGCGGTCATCGCGGCGAACAAGTCGATGCGGACGCTGGCCGTCGAGACCGCCCGCACGCTGCCCAGGCTCGCTCGCCTCGGCCAGATCAACGAGCACACCCGCATCTCGCTGGGCCGGATCATGTCGGAGCAGGCGGCCAACGTCCCCGCCGGCGACTGCCTACTGTTCGACGGGCGCGTGCACACCTACGACTCCGTCGACACGCGGATCAACAACGTCGTGCGCGGCCTGATCCAGGTCGGCGTGCGCCAGGGCGACCGGGTCGGCTTGCTGATGGAGACCCGACCGAGCGCGTTGGTGGCGATCGCCGCGCTGTCGCGGCTCGGCGCGGTCGCGGTGCTGATGCCGCCCGACGCCGACCTGGCGGCGGCGGCCCGGCTGGGCGGCGTGCGTGAAATCATCACCGACCCGACCAACCTGAAGAGCGCCCGCCGGCTGTCGCTGCTGGTTCTGGTGCTCGGCGGCGGTGAAACCCGCGACCTTCACCTGTTGCCGAGCGATGACAACGTGATCGACATGGAGCAGATCGATCCCGACGAGGTCGAGCTGCCCGGTTGGTACCGGCCCAACCCCGGGCTGGCGAAAGACATTGCCTTTGTCGCCTTCACCCAGGTGGGCGGAGAGTTGGTGGCCAGGCAGATCACCAACTACCGGTGGGCGGTGTCGGCGTTCGGCACCGCGTCGACGGCTGCGTTGAGCCACCGCGACACCGTGTACTGCCTCACTCCGCTGCACCACCCGTCCGGTCTGCTGGTGAGCCTGGGCGGCGCGGTGGTCGGCGGTTCCAGAATCGCGTTGTCTCGGGGCCTGCTTCCGGACCGGTTCGTGCAGGAGATGCGCCAGTACGGGGTCTCGGTGGTGACCTACACCTGGGCGATGCTGCGCGAGGTGATGGACGATCCCGGCTTCGACCTCAAAGGAAACCATCCTGTGCGGCTGTTCATCGGCTCGGGCATGCCGACTGGATTGTGGCAGCGTGTGATCGACGAGTTCGCGCCGGCGCACGTCGTGGAGTTCTTCGCCACCACCGACGGCCAGGCGGTGCTGGCGAACGTTGCGGGCGTCAAGATCGGCAGCAAGGGCAGGCCGTTGCCCGGCGCCGCAAAAGTAGAACTCGCCGCATACGACCCCGTCGAGGACCTGATCCTCGAGGACGACCGCGGATTCGTGCGGAGAGCCAGCACTGACGAGGTTGGTGTGCTCCTGGCCCAGCCCCGCGGCCCGGTCGATCCGCACGCCGCCGTCAAGCGCGGGGTGTTCGCGCCTGGCGACACCTGGATCTCCACCGAGTATCTGTTCCGCCGGGACAACGGCGGTGACTACTGGCTCGTGGGCACGCGCGGGTCGGTGATCCGCACCGCCCGCGGCGCTGTCTTCGACGCCCCGATTAACGACACGCTCAGCCGCCTGCCCGCGGTGGATCTCGCGGTGACCTACGGGGCTGATGCGGGCGACCATCAGGTCGCGGTGTCCGCGGTGACGTTGTGCTCGGGCGCCGCGATCTCGGCTGCAGACCTGAGCGAGGCGATGTCGAGCCAGGGCGACGATCGGCCGGACTTCGTGCACGTGGTGCCCAATCTGACGCTCAGCGCGTCATACCGTCCGACGGTCGGCTCGCTTCGCTCCGCCGGCATCCCGAAGGCTGGACGGCACGCCTGGTACCTGGACCCGGAGACCCATCTATACAAGCGGCTGACCGCGCCGGCGCGCGCCGAGTGGGAACAACCGTCCCACCAGTAACTACAGGACCTTCTGTAACGATGCCTCATGAGGACCGGCGCTGTTAAGCTCCGTCGGGTACCCGCGTTCCGCGCAGACGGCTTCTCGGAGGGAATCGCATGACGTTTGAGCCGAAAATCGCTCATCGCTGGCGACGGGGCGGTGCCGCATTGGTGGCAGGCGCAGGGCTGGCCGTCGCGTTTGCGCTTGGTTCGCCGGCCGGAACCGCGCGCGCCGACGTGCTCGACGATCTGGCGCAGGAATTCACCACCGCCGCCGGGGCCGGCCCAGTGTCTACTCTGGTGAGCCAGTCGCTGAAGCTGCGGGCGACGGGTGTCAAACCCACCGCCGCCGAGCTCGCCGCAGTCCAGGACGCGCTGAAGTACCGGCCCAATCAAACCCCGATGATCAACGCGCTCAAGGGCATGGTCGCCGGTCAGACTCATCGACTCGAGCAGGCACAGGCGGCGACCAAGGGTGGCAACAACTACACCATCGGGATCAACCAGTACGACCCGAACAGCCCCGGCGGGGTCAGCATCGGCCCCGGCGGCATCAGCATCGGTGGCAGCCCGTGGACGATCGGGGACGGGCGTTCGCCCGGTCAGGCCGTCGGGCCGCCCGGCTGATCGTGCCTGAACTCGACGAGAAGCTGCTCAGCATCCTGGTCTGCCCGGCCGACCGCGGGCCGCTCCTGTACATAGACGACCTGCTGTACAACCCGCGGCTGCGCCGGGCCTACCGCATCGACGACGGCATCCCGGTTCTGCTGATAGAGGAGGCCGTCGATGTGTCCGATGACGAGCACCAACGGCTCATCGCGCAGAAAACCCCGGAAGATCGCCGGTGAGATACCGCTGCAGGTTGGGCCCGATCGTCTCGACGATCTGTTCGGCCGGCAACGATTTAAACGGGTCCAACTCCAGGATGTAGCGGGCCATCATCACGCCGACCAGTTGTGACGCCACGAATTGGATCCGTAGCCGTCCGGAGCCAGGCGGATTGTCAACGCGGGGGCCAACTTCCGCGGTGATCACCTCTTGCAGGAACGAGCGGAGCAGACTCACCTCGGAACCGGCCAGCAGTGAACGGATCGTCGCAATGAATCCCTTTCCGGCTTCGGAATCCCACAGCGGCAACAGCAATGACGGCAGCGTGTACCCGATCTGTTCGACGGGAGTCTCACGCAGCGGGCGGATCACCTGCATCGGGTCGATCGGCACATGGATGGCCGCGGCGAACAACTGCTGCTTGGTGCCGTAATAGTGGTGAACCAACGCCGGATCGACACCTGCGGCGGCTGCCACCGCGCGGATCGAGGTTTTGTCAATCCCGTTGCGCGCAAACAGCTCCCTGGCGCTGTCTAAAATGCGTTCGCGGGTGTCCGACGCCCCGACCGGCCGGCCTGGTCGTCGGCGCTGTGCCTCTGCGGTCAACTTAGGGGGTCCGTCGCCGAAGTGTGGCCGCCGCCAGAGCCAATGCGACGATCGCACAGCCGATGACGACGATGATGTCACGCAACGCGATGTCGGTGAGCCCGGGATGCGCGCCGACCTGCTGCAGGGCCTCCAGCGCATAACTGGCCGGCATGACGTTGGAAACCCACTGCAGCCATTCGGGCATAGCTGCACGCGGCACGATGATGCCGGCCAGCAACAGCTGCGGGGCGATCACCAGCGGCATGAATTGCACTGCTTGAAACTCCGTGCGGGCGAACGCACTACACAGCAGGCCGAGGCCGACGCCGAGCACCGCGTTGGCGATGGCGATCACGAACACCCAGACGGGACTGCCGGCGGTGTCGAAACCCAGCAGCCAAAACGACACGATGCACGCCAGGGTGGCCTGGGCTGCCGCGGCGATCGAGAACGCGGTCCCGTACGCCGCCAGCAGGTCGAGTCGGCGCATCGGCGTCGTCAGAATTCGTTCCAGGGTTCCCGAGGCGCGCTCACGCTGCATCGTGATCGACGTGATCAGAAACATCACCAGCAGCGGAAACACGCCCAGCAGGATCAGGCAGGCGTTGTTGAATCCAGACGGCACCCCAGGTCGGGTCGGCACGTTCTGGAACAGAAAGTACATCAGCGTGATGATCAGGCTGGGCACCAGGAGCATCATCGCGACCGTGCGGTGATCGGCGGCCAGTTGACGCAGAATGCGCGCCGTGCTGGCGGTGTAGCCCTGCAGTCCTATCCGGCTTGACGCTCGGTGCTGCGCCTGATGATCGACAGAAACGCGTCCTCCAGTGAGCTGCATCCTGTGTCCTCTCGTAGGTGGGTCGGCGTGGTGTGGGCCACCAGATGGCCCTCGCGCATCAGCAACAGGTCACCGCAGTGATCGGCCTCGTCCATCACATGGCTGGACACCAACAGTGTCGTTCCGGCGGCGGCGAGCGTGTCGAACTGGTCCCAGAGGTCCGCCCGCAGCACTGGATCAAGGCCGACGGTCGGTTCGTCGAGGACCAATACCTCGGGATGACAGACCAGGGCACATGCCAACGACACCCTGGTCCGCTGTCCGCCGGACAGATTGCCGCAATACGCGGTGCGGTGATCCTGCAGTCCGACCGCGTCGATCGCGGCGTCCGCGGCGCCGACCTCCATGCCGTACAGCGACGAGAAGTAGCGCACGTTGTCGATGATCCGCAGGTCGTTGTAGATCGTCGGGTCCTGCGGCATGTACCCGACGCGTCGGCGCAGCTGGGCCGAACCCGCGGGTTGACCGAGGACGGTGACGGCGCCTGCGGTGATGATCTGGGTGCCGACGATCGAGCGCATCAACGTCGTCTTCCCGCATCCGGACGGACCGAGCAAGCCGGTGATGGTGCCCCGGGCGATCTGCACCGACAGGTCATGAATCGCGGGCCGCTTGCCTCGGATCACCCGGAGATGGTCGATGGAGATGACTGGCTCGACACCGCGCCGCAATAATTCACCGCTCGATGAACTCATCATGTGTTGAATATTGCGCTTGCCGCGGGGCGGTGTCAATAGAACAGGCACAATCTGTCCAGTGAGAGCCGACCCGCTCGTCGTCGATCCGCCGACTGCCGCCAGAAGGCTGCTCGGCGCCCGGCTTGTCACAGAGGGGGTCTGCGCCACGATCGTCGAAGTCGAGGCGTACGGCGGACCGTCAACCGGGCCCTGGCCCGACCCGGCATCGCACTCGTTCCGCGGGCCTAACGGACGCAACGGTGTGATGTTCGGCCAGGCCGGTCGGCTCTACACCTATCGCAGCCACGGCATACATATCTGCGCCAACGTCGTGTGCGGGCCGGACGGGACCGCGGCAGCGGTGCTGTTGCGGGCGGCGGCGATTGACGACGGCATCGATCTGGCCCGAGCGCGACGCGGAGCGGCCGTACGAGATCGCGCGCTTGCGCGCGGCCCGGGGAACTTGTGCTCGGCGCTGGCCATCACGATGGACTACTACGGCACCGACCTGTTTCACCCGTCGAGCCCCGTGCGGCTTGAGCTGGACGATGCGCTCGCCGCGTTCAACGGTCCGCGCGTCGGAGTCAGCCAAGCGGCGGATCGGGCATGGCGCTTCTGGTTGGCCGACCGCCCCGAGGTGTCCGCATACCGGCGCAGCCCACGTGCACCGGCGCCCGGAGCCAGCGACTGAACGGTCACCGCTGTTCGCTGCGGGTCTGCGATACTCGCGAGATGGCCGGTGCCCGGGACCGAATGCTCGCGGGGTCGCCTCTGAGCGAACGCACCTATGACATCGCCGGCACCACTACCTGTGCGCTCGAGGGAGGCGACGGGCCGCCAATGGTTCTGCTTCATGGCGCCATCGAATGTGGCGGTGTGATGTGGACGCCAGCAGTGCCCGATCTGGTCAGCCGGTACCGCCTGATCGTTCCCGATCTGCCCGGGCTGGGTGAGTCAACATCCCTGTCGCGCATGGACATTGACGTATTTTCGGACTGGTTCCGCGCGTTGCTTGACCGGACGGACGTGGGCCGTCCCACGCTGGTGGCGCACTCCCTTGTCGGCACATTGGCCGCGCGTTTCGCTGCCCGGTATGGTTCGCTGCTGTCTCGATTGGTGATCTATGCGTCCCCGGGCGTCGTGAAGTATCGGATGCCGCTCGGGCTGAGATATCGCGCGCTACGGTTCGCGGTCAGGCCGACGGCACGTAACTTTGAGCGGTTCCAGCGATTCGCACTACTGGATCGCGACGCCACCCGCGACCTCGATCCGGTATGGTTCGACGCCTTCTCCGAATACACACTGGCCCGCGCCCGTGTACCAGAGGTGAAAGCCACGATGGGCCGCCTGGTGAGGACACAGGCGAAGGAGATTCCGGGCGACGAGCTAGCACAGATACGTGTCCCGATGGCCCTGCTGTGGGGTCGTCACGACCGGATGGCGCCGAGGCGCATGGCCGAGGAGGCGGCGGCCCGACATCGCTGGCCGCTGTTCGTTGTCGACGGTTCCGCGCACGTTCCGCACATCGAGCAGCCGCGACGATTCGTCGACGTTCTCGGTGAGGCGTGCGCAACACCGAAGTCGTAGGCGCGTCGACGGGAACACATACGGAAAGATCGATGCCATGAGCATCCTCGACGAGTTGGGTTGGCGCGGACTGATTGCGCAGTCGACGGATCTCGACGCGCTCGGCGCAGACGTCGTGCGCCCACCTATCACGGTCTACGCCGGCTTCGACCCGACCGCGCCGAGCCTGCACGCGGGAAATCTGGTGCCGCTCTTGACGTTACGGCGATTCCAGCAATTCGGCCATCGGCCGATCGTGTTGGCCGGCGGTGCCACCGGAATGATCGGCGATCCCCGCGACACTGGCGAGCGGGCGCTCAACACCACTGACACCGTCGCCGAGTGGGCAGAACGAATCCGCGGCCAGCTGGAGCGGTTCGTGGGGTTCGACGGACCGACCGGGGCGATCGTCGCAAACAATTTGTCGTGGACATCAGAGCTGACCGCGATCGACTTCCTTCGTGATGTCGGCAAGCATTTTTCGGTGAATGTGATGCTTGACCGTGACACCATCAGGCGCCGGTTGGAGGGCGACGGCATCTCCTACACGGAGTTCAGCTACATGCTCTTGCAGGCCAATGATTACGTGGAGCTGCACGAGCGATACGACTGCACGTTGCAGATCGGTGGGTCCGACCAGTGGGGCAACATCATCGCCGGTGTGCGGCTGGTTCGTCAGAAGCGCGGCGCGACTGTGCACGCGCTGACGGTTCCGCTGGTGACATCGGCCGACGGAACCAAATTCGGAAAGTCCACAGGCGGCGGGAATCTGTGGCTGGACCCGGAGATGACCAGCCCGTACGCGTGGTACCAGTACTTCATCAACACCGGCGACGCCGACGTCGTCAATTACCTGCGCTGGTTCACGTTCCTGTCTGCCGAGGAGATCGTCGAGTTGCAGGACGCGACGCTGACCCGGCCGCACGAACGGGCAGCACAGCGACGGCTGGCGCGCGAACTCACCACGCTGGCGCACGGAGAGGCGGCGACGATTGCGGTCGAGCACGCCAGTCAGGCGCTGTTCGGTCGTGGCGAACTGGCCCGACTCGATGAGCCGACGCTTGCCGCGGCGCTGCGCGAGGCTGCCGTCGCCGAGCTCAAGCCGGGCGCCCCCGAAGGGATAGTCGACCTCCTGGTGGCCAGCGGACTGTCGCCGAGCAAGGGCGCCGCACGGCGGACGATTGCCGAGGGCGGCGTGTCGGTCAACAACTCGCGGATCGACAGCGAAGAGTGGGCGCCGGCACCAGAGGACTTCCTGCACGGGCAATGGCTGGTGTTGCGGCGCGGCAAGCGGAATATCGCCGGCGTGCAGCGCGTTGAGTAGGGTTCGCGAAGTCGAACTTGCCACCTAGCTAGCAGGTCGTTTGACTCCGACTTTTGGCTCACGTAACTTGGTGAAGCCGTCGCGACGCGGCCAGTCCGCGGAGCGCGATGGCGTCCAGACGGAGACCCACTTCGGTGGCCTCCTTGCCGTCCGCACTGCGAGCACGTGGCCTAAAGCCACGGGCTGGATGCGCGGTCGGTGTGGGTGTGTTGTTTGAGAACTCAATAGTGTGTTTGGTGGTTTTTGTTTGTTGTTGTTTTTTGCTGCATCTTTGGCGTCCCCGTGTCGGGGGTGTGGCGTGTTTTTGTGTCACGTTTTGTGATTGTTTGTCAGGTTTCTCTCTGATATGGGTTTTGTTTGGAGAGTTTGATCCTGGCTCAGGACGAACGCTGGCGGCGTGCTTAACACATGCAAGTCGAACGGAAAGGCTCCTTCGGGGGTGCTCGAGTGGCGAACGGGTGAGTAACACGTGGGTGATCTGCC
Source organism: uncultured Actinomycetota bacterium (assembly GCA_963801365.1). GTDB lineage: Bacteria > Actinomycetota > Actinomycetes > Mycobacteriales > Mycobacteriaceae > Mycobacterium. Next base: position 470,006 of record CAWDEZ010000008.1, read on the forward strand.
CTGCACTTTGGGATAAGCCTGGGAAACTGGGTCTAATACCGGATAGGACCATGGCCTGCATGGGTTGTGGTGGAAAGCTTTTGCGGTGTGGGATGGGCCCGCGGCCTATCAGCTTGTTGGTGGGGTGATGGCCTACCAAGGCTTCGACGGGTAGCCGGCCTGAGAGGGTGTCCGGCCACACTGGGACTGAGATACGGCCCAGACTCCTACGGGAGGCAGCAGTGGGGAATATTGCACAATGGGCGCAAGCCTGATGCAGCGACGCCGCGTGGGGGATGACGGCCTTCGGGTTGTAAACCTCTTTCAGTACCGACGAAGCTCTTTGGGGTGACGGTAGGTACAGAAGAAGCACCGGCCAACTACGTGCCAGCAGCCGCGGTAATACGTAGGGTGCGAGCGTTGTCCGGAATTACTGGGCGTAAAGGGCTTGTAGGTGGTTTGTCGCGTTGTTCGTGAAATGCCACAGCTTAACTGTGGGCGTGCGGGCGATACGGGCAGACTGGAGTACTGCAGGGGAGACTGGAATTCCTGGTGTAGCGGTGGAATGCGCAGATATCAGGAGGAACACCGGTGGCGAAGGCGGGTCTCTGGGCAGTAACTGACGCTGAGGAGCGAAAGCGTGGGGAGCGAACAGGATTAGATACCCTGGTAGTCCACGCCGTAAACGGTGGGTACTAGGTGTGGGTTTCCTTCCTTGGGATCCGTGCCGTAGCTAACGCATTAAGTACCCCGCCTGGGGAGTACGGCCGCAAGGCTAAAACTCAAAGGAATTGACGGGGGCCCGCACAAGCGGCGGAGCATGTGGATTAATTCGATGCAACGCGAAGAACCTTACCTGGGTTTGACATGCACAGGACGACTGCAGAGATGTGGTTTCCCTTGTGGCCTGTGTGCAGGTGGTGCATGGCTGTCGTCAGCTCGTGTCGTGAGATGTTGGGTTAAGTCCCGCAACGAGCGCAACCCTTGTCTCATGTTGCCAGCGCGTAATGGCGGGGACTCGTGAGAGACTGCCGGGGTCAACTCGGAGGAAGGTGGGGATGACGTCAAGTCATCATGCCCCTTATGTCCAGGGCTTCACACATGCTACAATGGCCGGTACAAAGGGCTGCGATGCCGTGAGGTTAAGCGAATCCTTGGTAAAGCCGGTCTCAGTTCGGATCGGGGTCTGCAACTCGACCCCGTGAAGTCGGAGTCGCTAGTAATCGCAGATCAGCAACGCTGCGGTGAATACGTTCCCGGGCCTTGTACACACCGCCCGTCACGTCATGAAAGTCGGTAACACCCGAAGCCCATGGCCTAACCCGTAAGGGAGGGAGTGGTCGAAGGTGGGATCGGCGATTGGGACGAAGTCGTAACAAGGTAGCCGTACCGGAAGGTGCGGCTGGATCACCTCCTTTCTAAGGAGCACCATTTTTTTCCCCGCGCCTCACACCGGTGAGGGTTTCGCGGTTGGGATAGCAAGTGCCGGCGTCTGTAGTGGGCGTCTGGTGGGTGCGCAACAAACGTTGATCGGATGGGGCCCCTGTGGGGGCCGGTCGAGAATTGCTGCCAGGCACACTGTTGGGTCCTGAGACAACACGCTGGTGTTGTCGCCCTGGCTTTGGTGGTGGGGTGTGGTGTTTGAGTGTTGGATAGTGGTTGCGAGCATCTAGCAATTTAGCTTTGTGCTTTTTGTTGAGTGTTTTTTGTGTGTAAGTGTGTTAGGGCGCATGGTGGATGCCTTGGCATCAGGGGCCGATGAAGGACGTGGGAGGCTGCGTTATGCCTCGGGGAGTTGTCAACCGAGCGTTGATCCGAGGATGTCCGAATGGGGTAACCCGGCACGAGTGATGTCGTGTCACCCACCGCTGAATGTATAGGCGGTGGGGGGGAACGCGGGGAAGTGAAACATCTCAGTACCCGTAGGAGCAGAAAACAAGTGTGATTCCGTGAGTAGTGGCGAGCGAAAGCGGAGGATGGCTAAACCGCGCGCATGGTGATACCCGGCGGGGGTTGTGTGTGTGGTGTTGTGGGGTTTGACGTTTCTGGTCCGCCGATCAGGGCGACAGTCAGAAAATGGTGTGTTAGGTGAAGTGGCCTGGGATGGTCTGCCGTAGAGGGTGAGAGTCCTGTAACCGAAAACGCGTCATCTGTTGTGTCGAATACCCGAGTAGCAGCGGGCTCGTGGAATCTGCTGTGAATCTGCCGGGACCACCCGGTAAGCCTGAATACTTCCTGATGACCGATAGCGGATCAGTACCGTGAGGGAATGGTGAAAAGTACCCCGGGAGGGGAGTGAAAGAGTACCTGAAACCGTGTGCCTACGATCCGTCAGAGCCTCCGACTTGGTTGTGGGGTGATGGCGTGCCTTTTGAAGAATGAGCCTGCGAGTCAGGGACATGTCGCGAGGTTAACCCGGGTGGGGTAGCCGTAGCGAAAGCGAGTCTGAATAGGGCGTATCCCGTTCACCGTTGTGGTGGGTGGGTGTAGTGGTGTGTTCTGGACCCGAAGCGGAGTGATCTACCCATGGCCAGGGTGAAGCGCGGGTAAGACCGTGTGGAGGCCCGAACCCACTTAGGTTGAAGACTGAGGGGATGAGTTGTGGGTAGGGGTGAAAGGCCAATCAAACTCCGTGATAGCTGGTTCTCCCCGAAATGCATTTAGGTGCAGCGTCGCATGGTTCTTGCTGGAGGTAGAGCTACTGGATGGCCGATGGGCCCTACTAGGTTACTGACGTCAGCCAAACTCCGAATGCCGGTAAGAGTAAGTGTGGCAGTGAGACGGCGGGGGATAAGCTCCGTGCGTCGAAAGGGAAACAGCCCAGATCGCCGGCTAAGGCCCCTAAGCGTGTGCTAAGTGGGAAAGGATGTGCAGTCGCGAAGACAACCAGGAGGTTGGCTTAGAAGCAGCCACCCTTGAAAGAGTGCGTAATAGCTCACTGGTCAAGTGATTGTGCGCCGATAATGTAGCGGGGCTCAAGCACACCGCCGAAGCCGCGGCAGATTCACCGTTGGGTGGGTCTGGGTAGGGGAGCGTCCGGTATCCGGTGAAGCAGCAGAGTGATCTGGCTGTGGAGGGTGCCGGAGTGAGAATGCAGGCATGAGTAGCGATAAGGCAAGTGAGAACCTTGCCCGCCGGAAGACCAAGGGTTCCTGGGCCAGGCCAGTCCGCCCAGGGTGAGTCGGGACCTAAGGCGAGGCCGACAGGCGTAGTCGATGGACAACGGGTTGATATTCCCGTACCCGTGTGTGGCCGTCCATGCCGAAGCAGAGGTACTAACCGCCCAAAACCTCACTGACCGTGCACTTTCGGGTGCGCGGGGGTGAGGGGCTGCGTGGGATCTTCTCTGGTAGTAGGTAAGCGATGGGGTGACGCAGGAAGGTAGCCGTACCAGTCAGTGGTAATACTGGGGCAAGCCGGTAGGGAGTCAGATAGGTAAATCCGTCTGGCGTTGATCCCGAGAGGTGATGCATAGCCGGATGAGGTGAATTCGGTGATCCTGTGCTGTCGAGAAAAGCCTCTAGCGAGGACATACACGGCCCGTACCCCAAACCGACACAGGTGGTCAGGTAGAGAATACCCAGGCGTACGAGAGAACTATGGTTAAGGAACTCGGCAAAATGCCCCCGTAACTTCGGGAGAAGGGGGGCCCTCCGCGGTGTAGGTCTTTACGGCCGAAGCGGTGGGGGGTCGCAGAGACCAGTGAGAAGCGACTGTTTACTAAAAACACAGGTCCGTGCGAAGTCGCAAGACGAGGTATACGGACTGACGCCTGCCCGGTGCTGGAAGGTTAAGAGGACCCGTTAACCCCTCTCGGGGGGTGAAGCGGAGAATTTAAGCCCCAGTAAACGGCGGTGGTAACTATAACCATCCTAAGGTAGCGAAATTCCTTGTCGGGTAAGTTCCGACCTGCACGAATGGCGTAACGACTTCTCAGCTGTCTCAACCATAGACTCGGCGAAATTGCACTACGAGTAAAGATGCTCGTTACGCGCGGCAGGACGAAAAGACCCCGGGACCTTCACTACAACTTGGTATTGGAGTCCGATACGGTTTGTGTAGGATAGGTGGGAGACTAGGAAACCTCAACGCCAGTTGAGGCGGAGTCATCGTTGAAATACCACTCTGATCGTATTGGGCTTCTAACCTCGAACCCTGAACCGGGTTCAGGAACAGTGCCTGGTGGGTAGTTTAACTGGGGCGGTTGCCTCCCAAAAAGTAACGGAGGCGCCCAAAGGTTCCCTCAACCTGGACGGCAATCAGGTGGCGAGTGCAAGTGCACAAGGGAGCTTGACTGCAAGACGAACATGTCAAGCAGGGACGAAAGTCGGGACTAGTGATCCGGCACCCCCGAGTGGAAGGGGTGTCGCTCAACGGATAAAAGGTACCCCGGGGATAACAGGCTGATCTTCCCCAAGAGTCCATATCGACGGGATGGTTTGGCACCTCGATGTCGGCTCGTCGCATCCTGGGGCTGGAGCAGGTCCCAAGGGTTGGGCTGTTCGCCCATTAAAGCGGCACGCGAGCTGGGTTTAGAACGTCGTGAGACAGTTCGGTCTCTATCCGCCGCGCGCGTCAGAAACCTGAGGAAACCTGTCCCTAGTACGAGAGGACCGGGACGGACGAACCTCTGGTGCACCAGTTGTCCCACCAGGGGCACCGCTGGATAGCCACGTTCGGACAGGATAACCGCTGAAAGCATCTAAGCGGGAAACCTTCTCCAAGACCAGGCTTCTCACCCATCAAGTGGGATAAGGCCCCCCGCAGACCACGGGATCAATAGACCAGACCTGCACACGCGGCAACGCGACCAGGGAACTGGCACTAACCGGCCGAAAACTTACCCACACCGCAACCACACCACACCCAAACCCACACCCCGCCACCAAACACACCCAAAAAAATAGAGTTACGGCGGACACAGCGACAGGGAAACGCCCGGACCCATCCCGAACCCGGAAGCTAAGCCTGCCAGCGCCGATGATACTACCCACCCGGGTGGAAAAGTAGGACACCGCCGAACACCCACAAAGAAATGCCCCCGAGAAATCGGGGGCATTTCTCTTTCTATTTTCGGTGCCCTGAATTCGTTCTACAGCAACCGATTCACAGTCGCGCACAGCGGGCATTCACCGTGGGAGTTGCAAGAGTTCTTCGACCGCGCCTTCCAATCGATCATTCTGAGCGACCCCCCCTCGGGGAAGCTGTGACCCGACAACTTCATTCTATGTGTCGACGGGCCAGCAATTGCGTGCGAACAGGGAGCTTCCGCCGAGAACCCACCTCCGCTCACCGACACGAACACAGCCGCGGATATCCGGCCAGCCACGATGCACCCGCATTCACGAGGACCGGGTTAAGCTGACCGCCCGCCTGCACTACACCAGGACCACGTTCTGTGGAACCTGTACCGGCGCGATCACAACCTCAACTACCACCGGTACCAACCACTCGAACGATGTCGCGGACAGGACCGCCGAGCGAGCGGTACTTCGGGCATTTCGGGTCCTCCGTCGATGACATGATGCGGGCGATGGTCCTGTCCGCCGCTCATGCCTGCGCCCGGCCCGGAGGTGCTGCCTGACATTCGTTTTCGAGCGGAATGACTACACCACCGGCCTGTAGAGACATCAGATACAGGTACGTGGTGATTGAATGCTCGCAATACAGATCATATTTGACATGTTGATCCGGAGTCAGCTCCCATGGAGCGAGCACATGCTGGTAACCCATCCACGTGGCGGGAAGGTGAGGGACGAGATCGAAGCGATTTTCGATCCGGTTCGAATTCGGCACGACCTGGTTGTAGGTTGCCGCGAACATCGAATCCCCCGTTCGCGGACTGGCGTATGTGAAAACGGTCGGGTCGCGGAATTGCGCGTAGGCCGCATTTCCCGGATTGGCTGCGGTTGCGGCCACGTCCAGTGCAAGCAGCGTCGCCAGGGCTCCGCCGAGGCTGTGACCGCAGATCGTCACCGAGCTGACCGGTTCGTGGAACCCGAGCGTCGGCAATGAGTTGACCACGTTCTGCGAATCAGGTCCGGGATCCGTCGTCATTGAGTTGTACATTTCGGTGAACCCGTCATCGGTGTGGCCGGCACCGGGTAGGAAGGGGCATGGCACCTTATCGAAGTTGAAGTCGTGCGCCCACTCTAGGATTCCTTCGGTGCCCCGGATCGCGATTACGACATCGCGACCTGGATCGGTCTGGCAGATCAGCCCGATGGTGACCTCGTCGGTGATGCCTTGGTTGGCTTCAGTCGCAAGATCATTGGCGTAGATGTTCGCAACTATCTTGTAGTTCGTCCCGCCGACGGTGAATGTCGGACCCGGTGGTATGTGGTAGGCGTTGTCAACGACCTGGCAGAACTCGATCGCTTTCTTCCAGTCGTCGTGCGTCTGCGCCGTTGGCTGCATCGTCGGCCCCCTCCATGTGCACCTGGTAAATGGTAGAGCCTTTGTGCCGCGGTCTTAGCTGAGCGCAGAACCTACAGCGACATCTGTGCCGTCGTCGCAGCCCGCCCCGGCAGTGCGTCGCCCGTGCGGCTACCACATGATTTCGATGGGCTCGTTGGGGCCGGGCGTGGGCAAAGGCCTTAGGCGCCAATGTATATGAAGGGTGCCCATGCCTGCGGATGGGTCGGGTCTATCGACACGGAGGTCGGACACCGATTCGACGTACGCGATCAACATGACCAGATGCCAGTTCGCAGAGTACTTTCGCGCCATCGGTGCAGCGGATGTCGAGGCGCTGCTTACCTGCGGTGTCGACTTCGCAGCCGAGGTCGTGTTCCGCCCCGACTGGGAGTTTCACCGATCGCAAACCCTTATGGGTGGCGCGAGCCATTGTGACTTCCGTTGGCGGTTGCGAGGCTCGGTGGAACACGGAGCGACGCCTCACCGAGCGTGAATCGTTTGCGCACCAATACCAGAGCATTCTTTCCGCCGATGCATTTCTGCGCCTGAGCCGTGATCGCCCCCAAGGCGCGTACTGATCACCGGATTGTCGGGGACGGGCAAGTCATCGTTGCTCTATTCATTCATCATGCGCGGAGACCGCGTTATCGGTTGTCCGATGCGGCGGCTACCAACTCGCCCAGACACTCGGGTGCGTGGAGAAGGTGGCGCCGGAGTCATTCAGCGCTCTGACGGCGGATGAAGTCCGCCATATGAGGAACGGTGAACGCAACCCGTCCGTGTTCTGGCACCCAGATGAGGCCTTTCTTGATAGCCGAGTCTCGCACGTCGCTGACGGCCGTCGAAGTCGAACCCATCCTCTGGGCGACCTCACGGGACCTGGGCTGTTCGTCACCCGTCTGAGCCATGGCTGTCATGTAGCGGCGTTCGCGGTCGGTGGCTCTATGCCAGCGTGACGGGAAGAATCCATCGTCGAGCCGGGCCACCCCGACCGCGACGGCCAATTGGGCGTCTTGCTCATCAAACGGCGTGCGGGCGGCGACGTTCCATATCGCCTGACCGAACTCCTGCAGGAAGTACGGGTAGCCGCCGCTTGCGGCGATGATCGTGTCGAGCGCGCCAGCGGTGAAATCACCTCCGAACCGTTGCACAGGCACTCGCAACGCATCTGCCGCCGCCTCCTCCAACAGCGGACCAATACTGCTATAGGTGAATTGGCGTTCCGCGTAGGACCGTGAATCCGCAAGGACCGCAGGTAAATTGGGCAGACCGGCGCCAATGATGAAGAACGGCCACTCGCGCTGACTGGCGCGATGCTGAGCCGCGAGCAGCGCCGACAGCAGTTCGCGATCTAGGTCCTGCATCTCGTCGATAAACAACCCGAACGCGCTTGCTCGCGGTTTGAGCGCTGTGGCAACACTCTCAACCAGTTCTTCCACGTCCAGGCTGATGTCCCCGCTTGCGGCCGCCGCGGGAGCCTCTAAACGGATCGTCGCCGGTCCCAAACCAACACCGACGGAGAAACCCCGGACGAGCTCGAGGAGTGGCTCGATCAGCTGCTGGACGCGGTGAGCGCGACTGAACCGGCGCAGACCGAGGGTTAATTCTTGCGCCAGACGAGAGCGCACGGCCGCGGTGCCGGCATCGTCGGCTCGCGCCTCGATGCCAATCGTGAGCCATCCTTGGCGTTCGGCATGATCTGCCAGCGTGTTGAGCAGGGTGGTCTTCCCGACGCCTCGTAGCCCAGTCAAGATCATGCCCCGGTCGTAGATGCGCCTTCTGCTACGGGCGACCAGGATGCCGAAATCGGCGATTTGCTGGTCTCGGCCTTCGAGGGCTGGTGGCTGCAGGCCTGAACCAGGCTTGAACGGGTTGAGCTCCCGATCCATATGGACAACTATAGGCATCTATGGCCGATACACCATAACTAGCCATAAAATGCCATAGTCTCGTCAGAGTGCGGCGGAGGTCTGTCGGCGTGACTTACGTCGTCGGCACTAGATGGGCCACGTCTCGGTGCAATTCGGCGAGACCCCGGTCGAACGTGGCCAATCGCCCCTGATGATGTCGAGCCAGCTGCACCAGATAGGCATCAGTGACCTGCCTATGACCAACCACACCGCGCAGTTCGACATCGGCGAACGCGATGCTGTCGGTCCAGAACTCGTGTCGCCTGTCAGCAGTAACCGCCTTGACGAGGTCGCGCGCAGCGTGTGCGGTCTGCCCATGCCTGACCAGCAATCGAACGAGACCCGCCCTGGGTTATCGGGCAGGTGGCGAAGCTTTGGCTCGTCCCAGCAAGCCACTCTTCGGCTGGCTCGTGGTGGACATGGTCCGACACCACTAGCGGGAGTTTCCGGCCTTTGTTGAATGTGGATCTGGTTTCGCCTGGTGGGGGCGGTTTTTCGGGGTAGGTGGGTGTATTACCCAACTGGCTGTGTTGATCGCGGGTGTTTAGCGGGTCGGCGCGTATTGGTGGATGCCGAACAGGTCGGCCAGGCGCTGTTGGGTGGGGGTCATGTCGGTGAGCATGCGTTGCGCGCGAGGGCGTCCTTTGCCGCCGTGGTGGTAGAGCAGCACGGTTTCTTCGATGCCGGCGAGCTGGCGTGTTCGTGGCGGCCACCGGCACGTCCAGCGACCTGACGCTGGAGGTGCTGAAGGACCCGCGCGTGCGTGACTTCGTCGCCGGCGTGGAGAAGTCGGTCGCCCACTACGGCGACACCGCGCTCACCTTTCTGACGAACCTGCAGCACGCCGACGACGCTGCATCGGCGCTGGGCTATGTCGGCGCGGTGACCATCGAGGAAAAATCCGTCGTGGACTACAACAACGGCAACCCCACCGGAAACCTCGAAACGGCCGGCCGGCACGGTAGGCCGCGAGTGCCGCTGGTCGCTATCTACCCCGAGGAGGGCACGCTCAACAGCGACAACCCCTTCGCGGTTCTGCAGGCGCCGTGGTCCGAGGCGGGCAAGCAGGCCGGCGCAAAAGACTTCCTGGCCTTCCTGCACGAGCCCGCCCAACAGGAATTGTTCACCGACGCCGGATTCCGCACCTACGACGGTAACCCCGGTAAGGCCGTCACCGACAGCGAATACTTGCGCGAGAACATCGGCGTTCCCACACTCGCCCCACCGAGCCCGCCGGTCCTGGCGGCGGTCCGCGCCACCCGGGCCGAACTGCGCAAGAAAGCGCACCTCCTGCTCGTGCTGGACGTGTCGGGGTCAATGGGACAGTCGGCCGGCGTGGGTAAGACCAGATTGGAGCTCGCCCAGAGCGCGGCGGTGCATGGTCTGGCCCAGCTGTCCGACACCGATGAGGTCGGGTTGTGGGCATTCCGGAACGAAGGCCAGGTGTACTGGCAGTACCTGCCCATCGAGCCGCTCGGCTCGGGGCTAACCGAGATGACCAACCGGATTCAGCAGCTGTTTCCCGCAGGCGGCACACCACTTTATGCCGTCACGCGCAAGGCCGCAGAGGAGCTGCGAAAGACCGCTCGTGCGGACACAATCAACGCCATCGTGGTCATGACCGACGGAAAAAACGAGAATCCCGACGACACCGATCTCGACGGCTTGATCCGCCAGCTCAGTGACCAAGCCGTTGAGGGCGGCATCCGGGTCTTCACGATCGCCTACGGCCAAGACGCCGACTTGGACACCCTCAAACGCATCGCCGAGGCGTCCCGAGCGGCCGCGTATGACGCCACCGACCCGATGACGATCGACACGGTATTCACCAACGTCCTGTCGAACTTCTGATGGCGCACAATCGCTTTCGAGGGCGTCTGCTGACGGGCATGCGTGACCGTGGGCACTGCTGCTATCGACCTTCGGCGGGGCAACGGCGTGGGCGTTCGGCACCGCCATCCCACTAGCCGTTACCACGACGGCCATGATGCTCGGTGTCGCAGCCATCGTCGGTGCTCTGACGCGGTCGCGTGACGAGACGCGGCGTCGCTGCGGGCCGGCACCCCGCAGCAGGGGTTGATCAACCTTCTCGACGGTCATGTGCGCTCGCTGCGGACACTGCGGAGCAAGGCGCTGCCGGATGTCGTTCGGCCGAGGGCGGAAGCTGCATTGGCCGCCGCCGACGCCGCCCGCCCGTCCGTATTGCAGATGGCAGCCGCTGTGGACGCGTTAGACGAGGCGATCTGGGCCGCCCGCAACGTATCCGGCCAGGGCGAGCGCGCAGCAGTATCGATCAACAAGACGGTCGCCCGGTTGACGTCGCGCCGGGTCGACCTGCTCGACAGGCTCAGCGCCGCGGTGGACGAGGTAGCCACCGTGTACGCCGGGCTGCTCGAGCTCACGGCGACCGCACGCACCGTGGGCGTCTCACTAGACGCCACAGAGGTCGGCGCAGTCAACGACTCAGTGACCCTGCTGCAGATGACCTTCGCCGAGCCGGAGGCCGACACGGCCAACCTAACCAACAAAGGGATTTGCTCACGATAAAGCGCCGCGACCCGAAGTGACCCGTGTCGGACCGTGGCCGCGAGACTTTGACGAGACCTGGAACAATCAGACGGGTTCAGCCCAAACACGGTAGGAAGGCACCAGTGGCCGACGACAGCGCCCGCCGCGGAGGAAAGCCGCCCAGGGCCTCCGACAAGAGGCCGCATGCGCTGTGGTCCGGGCCGGGACGGGCGCGTCCCCGACAGCCGCAGAGTGCAGACGACGGTGAAGGTCGTCGGCGCGACGAGCCGGCGCTTCCGCCGGACATCGACGCCAAACGGCTGTCACCCGAAATCCGCCGTGAGCTAACCACTTTGGACCGCGTCAACGCCGAGATGGTCGCGAAGCACTTGGTCGCCGCGGGCGACTTGCTCGACGAGGATCCTGAAGCCGCGTTGGCTCACGCGCGCGCGGCTCGAGCCCGGTCGGGCCGGATCGCGGCGGTCCGCGAGGCTGTCGGCATCGCGGCGTACCACTGCGGCGATTGGGCTCAGGCGCTCGCCGAACTGCGGGCCGCACGACGCCTGGGCAGCAAGTCGGTGCTGCTGCCACTTCTCGCCGACTGTGAACGCGGCGTCGGCCGCCCGGAGCGGGCGATTGAGCTGGCACGAAGCCCAGAAGCCGCCCACCTCGTCGGCGACGACGCCGATGAGCTGCGCATCGTCGCGGCCGGCGCCCGCGCCGACCTCGGACAACTCGACCAGGCCCTGGCCACGCTGTCCATTCCGCCGATCGACCCGGCACGACAAGGGCAGACGGCCGCACGGCTGTGCTACGCCTACGCCGACACGCTGCTTGCCTTGAGCCGTGAGGAGGAGGCGGTGAAGTGGTTCCTGCGCGCCGCGGCGGCCGACGTTGACGGTGTCACTGACGCCGAGGACAGGGTCGCGGAGCTCGCCTGACATGACAAGCCTTGCCGAGCAACATGATTGCCTGCTATGCGACCTGGACGGCACGCTGTTTCGCGGCGCCCAAGCGACCGTCGGCGCCATCGAAACGCTGGCCGCTGTCAAGGCCCGGATTCTGTTCATCACGAACAACGCCTCTCGCGGAGCGACCGAAGTCGCCGACCATCTCCGCGACCTCGGGTTCGCCGCGAAACCCGACGACGTCGTCACCAGCGCGCAGACCGCGGCGCGACTGCTCGCGTCCGAACTCCCGCCCGAGTCGGCGGTGCTGGTGGTCGGAACCGATGCGCTCGCCGCCGAAGTCGCCGCGGTGGGCCTGCGGCCGGTACGGCAGTATTCCGATAAGCCGGTTGCTGTCATCGAGGGGCACTCGCCTCACACCTGCTGGGCCGATCTCGCGGAAGCGGCGCTGGCGATCCGGGGCGGCGCGCTGTGGCTCGCGGCCAACGTCGACCTCACGCTCCCCACCGAACGCGGGCTGCTGCCTGGCAACGGCGCGATCGTCGCGGCTCTGCGCGCCGCCACGGAGCAGGAACCCAGGGTCGCCGGCAAGCCCGAACCCACCCTCTTCCGAGATGCATTGAAGCAAAGTGACTTTCAGTCGCCGCTCGTGATAGGGGACAGGCTGGATACCGACATCGCGGGTGCCAACGCCGCCGAATTACCCAGCCTGTTCGTGCTCACCGGCGTGAGCACCGCGGAGCAGGCGATGTTCGCGCCAGTGCACGAGCGCCCGACATACATCGCGAACGACCTTCGGGCACTGCGCGATACACCAGAGCGACTCCAAGTCGCCCGCCAACCTGGCTGGCGTGTCGCGATCGGACCGGACGAGATCGCCGTCACCGCCGCAGGGGACGTCGCTGACGACGGGCTGTCGGTCATTCGTGCGGTCGCGGAGGCCGTCTGGCAGGAGTCCGGGGACCCGCGTCGGCGCGCCGTCATCGCCGGTGACGACGTGGCGGCCGAGGCGCTGGGCCGCGCCGTCGCTGCCGGCGTGCTCGGATCGGATAGCGTAAAGACCTGATGAATGCAGACCCTGAGCACATCCGCGCCGAGATCGCCGCGCTGCTGGCCGAGCTGCCGGACGTTACTACCGACGTGGCCGCTCTCGACATCGACGCCGTCGCCAGCCGGCTGGAGGAGGCGCACGAAATGCTCGTCCGCGCCTTGGAGTCGGTGGAAAAGAGTTGAAACCATGGCCCGGCGTGCGCGCGTTGACGTCGAACTGGTGAGACGCGGATTGGCGCGTTCCCGACAGCAGGCGGCGGAGCTGATCGACGCCGGCAGGGTCAGCATCGACGGATTGCCGGCGGCAAAGCCCGCGACCGCGGTCGCCGTTACCGCGCACTTGACCGTTGAAGATGTCGGTGAGCGCAGTTGGGTGTCGCGCGGTGCTCACAAGCTGATCGGCGCATTCGATGCATTCGGCATCGCGGTGGCGGGCCGGCGCTGCCTCGACGCCGGTGCATCAACGGGCGGGTTCACCGAGGTGTTGCTTGACCGCGGCGCGCGGGAGGTGGTCGCTGCAGATGTCGGTTACGGACAGTTGGCCTGGTCTCTGCGGTCCGATCCGCGCGTGACGGTGCTGGAGCGCACGAACGTGCGTGACCTGTCGGCACAGGCCATCGGCGGTCTGGTGGACCTCGTCGTCGCGGACCTGTCGTTCATTTCGCTGACCACCGTGCTGCCGGCACTGACGTCGTGCGCTACGGCCGACGCGGATATCGTTCCGATGGTGAAGCCGCAGTTCGAGGTCGGCAAGGATCACGTGGGCGCCGGCGGCGTGGTGACCGATACACAGCTGCGGGTCGGCGCGGTGCTGGCCGTCGCCCGGCGCGCGGCCGAACTCGACTGGCATCCGGTGCATGTCATCGCCAGTCCGCTGCCGGGACCCTCGGGCAACGTCGAGTACTTCTTGCATCTGCGGTCACACGTCGGACTGGCCGACGACGCGTTGGAGCGGGCGATCGCGTGCGCCATCGCGGAGGGGCCACAGTGACAAGCCCACGCGCGGTGCTCCTGGTAGTGCACACTGGTCGCGACGAAGCCACCGAAACGGCCCGTCGGGTGCAGAAAGTACTGGGTGACAACGGGATTGCGCTACGGGTGCTCACCGCGGAGGCGGTAGACCGCGGTAAGCTGCATCTGGCACCCGACGAAATGCGGGCTCTCGGCGTGGATATCGAGGTCGTCGAGCCTAACCACAACGCGGCCGTTGGCTGCGAGCTGGTGCTCGTCCTCGGCGGAGACGGTACCTTCCTGCGAGCCGCCGAGTTGGCACGTAATGCATCTGTTCCGGTGTTGGGCGTGAACCTCGGCCGGATCGGGTTCCTCGCGGAATCCGAGGCCGAAGCCATCAACGAGGTGCTCGAGCACGTCGTCGCTCGTGACTACCGCGTCGAAGACCGCATGACCCTTGATGTTTCGGTGCATGGCGACGGTGAAGTGATCGGCCAGGGTTGGGCGATCAACGAGGCAAGCCTCGAGAAGGGCACGCATCTGGGTGTGCTGGGCGTAGTTCTCGAGGTCGACAAACGCCCGGTGTCGTCGTTCGGGTGTGACGGCGTTCTGGTGGCCACGCCGACCGGGTCCACGGCGTACGCGTTTTCGGCGGGAGGCCCGATCCTGTGGCCCGACCTCGAGGCGATTCTTGTGGTTCCCAACAACGCTCACGCGCTGTTCGCCCGTCCGATGGTCACCAGCCCGAATGCGTGCATTGCGATCGAAGTGGAAGCCGAAGGCAACGACGCCGTCGTGGTCTGCGATGGCCGCCGAGAGATGCTGGTGCCCGCAGGCGCACGACTGCAGGTGACACGGTGCGCGACGCCCGTGCGATGGGCTCGACTGGACAGCGCACCGTTCACCGACCGACTGGTACGCAAATTCCGCCTCCCGGTCACCGGATGGCGTGGCGCGATGACCGCGGACGGCTGATGAGCGCTTGCGCGAAGAAGAGAAGGCACTGAGTGCTCTCTGAAATCCGGATCGAGTCGTTGGGCGCGATCGGCTCCGCGGTGGCCGAGTTCGATCGCGGCTTCACCGTGCTGACCGGCGAAACGGGCACCGGTAAGACGATGGTGGTGACGGGCCTGCACCTGCTCGGCGGCGCCCGCGCCGACCCCAGCCGGGTCCGCTCTGGAACCGATCGCGCGGTGGTCGAGGGCAGGTTCACCACCGCTGACGCGGACGTCGGCGAGCTCCTCGATCTGTGCGGCGCAGAAAGGGACGACGACGGCAGCGTCATCGCCAGCCGCTCGGTGACCGGCGACGGTCGTTCGCGCGCCTACCTCGGCGGCCGCAGCGTGCCGGCGAAATCGCTGAGCACATTCACCACCGAGTTGCTGACCCTGCACGGGCAGAACGACCAGCTGCGGTTGATGCGGCCCGACGAGCAGCTCGCGGCGCTCGACCGCTACGCCGGCGTCGGTTCAAAGCTCGACCGCTACCGCAAGCTGCGTAACGACTGGTTGCACGCCCGTCGCGATCTCAGCGACCGCACCGAGCGTGCGCGTGAGCTGGCGCAGGAGGCCGACCGGTTGAAGTTCGCGATCGACGAGATCACATCCGTCGACCCGCTCTCCGGCGAGGACGACGCGATCGTCGCCGACATTCGTCGCCTTTCGGAGCTCGATGCGTTACGGGAAGCTGCCCAGACCGCACGCGCCGCACTCGCAGGCGCTCCCGACGACATCGGCGACGTCGGCGGGTCGGCCACTGAGCGTCTCGGACGGGCGAAGTCGGCGTTGGCAGGCAGCGGGGACAACGCGCTGGTTATGCTCTCGGCTCAGCTTGCAGAGGCGCAGACGCTGATCGCTGACGTAGCAACCGAACTCGCATCGTATCTCCACGAATTACCCACCGACGCAAGCGCTTTGGAAATCAAGCTGGCGCGCCAAGCCCAGCTGCGAACGTTGACGCGCAAGTACGCGGCCGACGTCGACGGCGTCCTGGCGTGGGCAGAGCGGGCGCGCGAACGGCTGACGCAGCTTGATGTCTCGGAGGAGGCGTTGACTGCGCTGGCGCGCACCGCGGAGGAATCGGCTGCCCGGCTCGTCGCAGCCTCCGCCGATCTGACCAAGGCACGCGCGGCGGCCGCGAAGGGATTGTCCAAGGCCGTCACTGCCGAACTGTCCGGCCTCGCGATGGGCGACGCGGAATTCACGATCACCGTGCAACCGATGCCGCGCCGCCCGGATGACTCGGCGCCGCTCATCGTGCCGCCGGGGATGACGGTCCACGCCGGGCCGTCGGGCACGGATCTGGTGGAGTTCGGCTTCACCGCGCACACCGGCGCCGCCGTGCTTCCGCTGACCAAAAGCGCGTCCGGTGGCGAGCTATCCCGATTGATGCTGGCCCTCGAGGTCGTGCTGTCCGCCTCCGCCGAGGGCACGACGATGGTCTTCGACGAGGTCGACGCTGGCGTCGGCGGTCGAGCCGCGGTGCAGATCGGACGCCGGTTGGCGCGGCTGGCCCGAACGCACCAGGTGATCGTGGTAACCCATCTGCCGCAGGTCGCCGCGTATGCCGATGTGCATCTCGCGGTCGACAGCGACGGACACGATGGGACCAGTGTGGTGCGCCGCCTCGACTCCGAGGGACGGGTAGCGGAGCTGGCCCGGATGCTGGCTGGCCTCGGCGAATCCGATACCGCCCGCGCGCACGCCCGTGAGCTGCTGGAGGCCGCTAACGCCGAACCCGCCACCTCGTAGCGCGAGCTAGGGCCGGGATGTGACGGAAGTTAACTTGTGTGACTATTGTTACGGCGCGCCTCCCTGTCATCCACGCGATCCGTGGACAGAATCGCCGCTATGAAGATGTCTTCGCTGCTGTCTCGAAACACGTCCTCGCGTCCCGGCCTGATCGGAACCGCCGTGGTGGACCGGGACATCGAACGGTTGCTGCGTCGCGTCGGTCCTGGGGACATCGTCGTCCTCGACGCCCGCGATCTCGACCGGGTGACCGCCGATGCGCTCGTCGATGCGGGCGTGGCCGCGGTCATCAACGCATCTCCGTCGATCTCGGGCCGCTACCCGAATCAGGGCCCAGAGGTTCTGGTGGCCAACGGCGTGAGACTGATGGACGACACCGGGCCCGACGTCTTCAAGAGGATCAAGGACGGTGCTCGGGTACGGGTGCACAACGGTGCCGTCTACTCCGGAGATCGGCGACTGATCGTTGGCGCCGAACGCAGCGAGCACGAGGTCTCGGAGCTAATGCATGAGGCCAAGAGCGGTCTCGTCGCGCATCTGGAGGCTTTCGCCGGCAATACAATTGAGTTCATCCGCAGCGAAAGCCCGTTGCTCATCGACGGAGTCGGCATCCCCGACATCGATGTCGACCTGAACCGCCGCCATGTCGTGATCGTCGGCGAGGAGGACTCGGCAGTACAGGACGTGAAGAGCCTGAAGCCGTTCCTCAAGGAGTACCAACCTGTGCTGATCGGTGTCGGTGTGGGCGCCGACGTCCTGCGCAAGGCCGGGTACCGCCCCCAGTTGATCGTCGGCGACCCCGACAAGATGACAGCAGACGTGCTGCACTGCGGCGCGCAAGTGGTGCTGCCGGCCGACGCCGACGGGCATGCTCCCGGCTTGGACCGGATCCAAGACCTTGGCGTCGGTGCGATGACATTCCCGGCGGCTGGTTCCGCTATGGATCTTGCGCTGCTGCTGGCTGATCACCATGGCGCGGCACTGATCGTCACCGCCGGGCACACCGCGACGATCGAAGAGTTCTTCGACCGCAGTCGCGCACAAAGCAATCCGTCGACGTTTTTGACCCGGCTGAAAGTAGGTCAGAAGCTCGTCGACGCGAAGGCTGTTGCGACCCTGTACCGCAGCAGGATCTCCGGCGGCGCGATCGCGATGCTGGTGCTCGCGATGCTGATCGCAATCATCGTCGCACTCTGGGTGTCTCGCGCAGACCACTCGGTGCTGGAATGGATCGTCGCGTACTGGAACCGATTCCTGTTATGGGCCCAAGGCCTAGTCAGCTAGGTCGTCGTTCGTGATTTCCCTACGCCATCACGCGATTTCACTGGCCGCGGTGTTTCTAGCGCTGGCGGTCGGCGTCATGCTGGGGTCCGGCCTGCTGTCCGACACGTTGGTCTCCGGCTTGCGAGACGACAAGGCGCAACTGCAGAACAGGATCAGCGAGCTCGACCAGCGTAACAATGCGCTCACAGAAAAGATCAATGCTGCAGCGGAATTCGATGCAACGATGGCTGGCCGGATCGTCCATGGCGCGCTGAACGAGAAGTCGGTGGTGATCTTTCGCGCCCCGGACGCTTCGGATGACGTCGTCGCTTCACTGACGAGATTGGTCAGCGACGCCGGCGGGACGGTGACCGGAGCGGTGACGCTGACTCAGCAGTTTGTCGACGCCAACGCCGCCGACAAACTGCTCTCGGTCGTGAACTCGTCGATCGTCCCGACCGGCATGCAATTGAACACCACCTCCGTGGACCAGGGTGGCCAGGCCGGTGACCTGCTCGGCGCAGTGCTGCAGATCAGCAGGAATCCCACCGCCCCGCCCGTCGACGACGTGCAAAGGGAGACGGTGCTGAGCGCGCTGCAACAGACCGGGTTCATCACCTATCCCGACAAACTGCCGCCCGCCAACACCGCGATTGTAGTGACCGGGGGAGCCCTGAAAGAAGACGCCGGCAATACCGGTCCCACCGTCGCGCGGTTCGCCACCGCGCTGGCTGCACGTGGGTCCGGCACAGTGCTCGCCGGCGGTGACGGCTCCGCGTCGGGCACCTCCGCAGTCGGGGTAGTACGGGCCGATTCCGGTATGGCCGGCGCGGTGACCACAGTGGATGACGTCGACATGGAGTCGGGGCGGATCACCGCGATCCTGGCCCTGCACGACCTGCTCAACGGAGCACACCCCGGCCAGTACGGCACCGGTGAAGGCGCGCAGGCACTGACCGTCCCGCAGTAGCTCGGCCTGATGCTCTTCGCGCAAGCGGCTCATCGCTGCCTTCTGCTCTTCGCGCAAGCGGCTCATCGTCGTGCCGCTGGCGTGTTAGCGACGCCCTGTCGATCGCGGTGTTAGGGTGAAATTCCGTGGGTCGGCAGGCCCCAGCTACTCACAAGCATTGCCCTGCGCCGTCGTCACGGGAGTCGCTCTTGCCAGCGTTACGCAAGCACCCGCAAACCGCCACCAAGCATCTGTTTGTCAGCGGTGGGGTGGCATCGTCGCTCGGTAAGGGCCTGACCGCGTCCAGTCTCGGCCAGCTCCTCACCGCCCGTGGGCTGCAGGTGACGATGCAAAAGCTGGACCCCTACCTCAACGTCGACCCCGGCACCATGAACCCGTTCCAGCACGGCGAGGTGTTCGTCACCGAGGACGGCGCCGAAACCGACCTCGACGTCGGCCATTACGAGCGCTTCCTCGACCGCAACCTGTCCGCGCAAGCGAATGTCACGACAGGCCAAGTATATTCGTCAGTGATCGCAAAGGAGCGGCGCGGCGAGTACCTCGGCGACACCGTCCAGGTGATCCCGCACATCACCGACGAAATCAAGAGCCGGATCCTGGCGATGGAGCAACCGGATGCCGACGGGAACCGCCCAGACGTGGTGATCACCGAGATCGGTGGAACCGTCGGCGACATCGAGTCGCAGCCATTTCTGGAGGCGGCCCGACAGGTACGCCACGACGTCGGACGCGAGAACGTCTTCTTCCTGCACGTGTCGCTGGTGCCGTATCTGGCGCCCTCGGGCGAACTGAAAACCAAACCGACGCAGCACTCGGTTGCCGCGCTGCGCAGCATCGGCATCCAGCCTGACGCGCTGATCTTGCGATGTGACCGTGACGTACCCGAACCGCTGAAAAACAAGATCGCGCTGATGTGCGACGTCGACATCGACGGCGTCATCTCCACCCCCGACGCTCCGTCGATCTACGACATCCCCAAGGTGTTGCATCGAGAGGAACTTGATGCATTTGTCGTGCGGCGCCTCAACTTGGCGTTCCGCGACGTCGACTGGAGCGAGTGGGACGACCTCTTGCGGCGCGTTCATGAACCGCGGGAGACCGCGCGAATAGCGTTGGTGGGCAAGTATGTCGACCTGTCCGACGCCTACCTCTCGGTGGCGGAGGCATTGCGTGCCGGCGGCTTCAAACACCGGGCGAGAGTCGAAATACGTTGGGTAGCATCAGATGATTGCCAAACCGACGGCGGTGCCGCGGCGGTGCTGGCTGACGTGCACGGCGTGCTGATCCCGGGCGGCTTCGGCATTCGGGGCATCGAGGGCAAGATTGGCGCGATCCGCTACGCCCGAACTCATGGCCTGCCGGTGCTCGGCCTGTGCCTGGGCTTGCAGTGCATCGTGATCGACGCCGCACGGTCGGTCGGCTTGGCGCAAGCCAACTCCGCCGAATTCGACCCGCAGACCCCCGACCCGGTGATCTCGACGATGGCTGACCAGCAGCACATCGTCGCGGGGCAAGCCGACATGGGGGGCACGATGCGGCTGGGCGCCTACCCGGCAGTGCTCCAGCCGGGTTCGATTGTGGCAGACGCGTATGAGACCACGGAGGTGTCCGAACGGCACCGGCACCGCTATGAGGTGAACAACGCCTATCGCGACCAGATCGCGGCCAGCGGACTGCGGTTCTCCGGCACGTCGCCCGACGGTCGCCTCGTCGAGTTCGTCGAATATCCCCGCGACGCCAACCCGTTCATCGTCGGCACGCAGGCGCATCCCGAGCTGAAGAGCCGGCCCACCCGGCCGCATCCACTGTTCGTCTCGTTCATCGGGGCGGCACTGGATTACAAAGCGGCAGAACGGTTACCGGTGGAGATCCCCGAGCGGCTGCCCAACGGCAACGAGCATCCGGCCGGAGTCCAGGGGCTGCTGCAGCAGCCAGTGGCCCGTGGCTGAGCACGTCTTCGAGACCGTCTCCTCCGAAACGGTCTACGAGGGAAGCATTTTGGCGCTGCGCGTGGACCAGGTGGGGATGCCCGGCGGAGGCACATCCCGGCGCGAGGTGGTCGAGCATTACGGTGCCGTCGCGGTCGCAGCCATCGACGAGCGGCAACACGTGGCGATGATCTACCAGTATCGACATCCGCTCCGGCGTCGACTGTGGGAGCTTCCCGCCGGTCTGCTCGACACCCCCGGCGAAGATCCGCTGGCCACCGCCAAACGTGAACTGCAGGAAGAAGCCGGACTCGCCGCCACGGAATGGCAGGTGCTCGTGGACACCGTGTCGTCACCGGGCTTTTCCGACGAATCGGTGCGGACCTATCTGGCCACCGGACTGTCGCCGGTCGATCGGCCCGACGCCGAGGACGAAGAGGCCGACCTCAGCCTGCACTGGTTCCCGCTGCAGATTGCGGCCGAGATGGTGCTGTCCGGCGAGATCGTCAACGCGTCGGCGGCGGCGGGAGTGCTGGCCGCGTACGCGGTGGTGACCGACGGCAAGCCAAGCCGTCCAGTTCATAGTCCGTGGCGTGATCGGCCCAGCGCGTTGGCGCAGCGGCGGGGCGGACGATGACCACCGTCGTGCCGGCGTTGGACGGCCAGTTGCGGGGCTACCTCGACCACCTGACCATCGAGCGTGGTGTGGCCGCGAACACGCTCAGCTCGTATCGCCGCGATCTGCGCCGCTATCACGAGCATCTGCTGAGTCGCGGCGTCGACGACTTGGCCGAGGTGACAGAGAACGACGTCAGTGAGTTCCTGGTGTCGCTCCGCCGCGGCGATCCCGAGGCAGGCGTCGGCGAACTGTCCGCGGTGTCAGCCGCGCGGGCGCTGATCGCGGTGCGCGGATTGCACCGGTTCGCCGCAGCGGAGGGGGTGACCGCCGTCGACGTCGCGAAGGCGGTCAAACCGCCGACGCCGAGCCGCCGGCTACCCAAGAGCTTGACCGTCGACGACGTGCTGACGTTGCTGACTGGAGCCGGCGGCGACAGCCCTTCCGACGGCCCGCTCACCCTGCGCAACCGTGCGCTCTTGGAGCTCCTGTACTCCACCGGCGCGCGCATCTCGGAAGCGGTCGGCCTCGACGTCGACGACATCGACACCCACGCCCGGTCGGTGCTGTTGCGCGGAAAGGGCGGCAAGGATCGGCTGGTGCCGGTCGGTAGGCCGGCGATCGACGCGTTCGACGCGTATTGCGTGCGCGGCAGGCCCGAATTGACGCGCCGCGGTCGGGGAACAGCAGCGGTATTTCTCAATGCCCGTGGCGGCCGGCTCTCCCGCCAGAGCGCATGGCAGGTGCTGCAGGACGCCGCGGAGCGGGCCGGGATTACCGCCGGGGTGTCGCCGCACACGCTGCGGCATTCGTTCGCCACGCATTTGCTCGACGGCGGCGCCGACGTGCGCGTCGTGCAGGAACTGCTGGGCCACGCGTCCGTGACGACCACGCAGATCTACACGCTGGTGACCGTGCACGCGCTGCGCGAAGTCTGGGCGGGCGCGCACCCCCGGGCGCATTAGCTCAGATCATCGACTCGAAAACCATATCGGGCAGCAGCGTCTGATGCTGGCCTGGTGAGGCGCAATCGTCGACAATTTGGCCATGACGCCGGCGCCGCCAGTGGGCAGCCAGCTCAGCGGAGATGTTGTCGCGACCTCGCCGTCTAGTTGCACGATGAGTGGATCTGCGGCAACTGGCTGCGGGTCTTCCCATATGAATGCGTCGCCATAGTTAAACTTGCCCGGATGTCCGCGACGATTGCGCAAAGGGGTCCGGCGTGACCGACGGTGTCCCTGGGGCGAGCGAAGCTGAACACCCTGGCGTCGGGCTGACCGGTCGCCCGCCGCGGACGATTCCTGAGCCCCAGCCCAAGACGTCGCACGGCCCGGCCAAGGTCATCGCGATCTGCAACCAGAAGGGCGGCGTCGGCAAGACCACCTCGGCCATCAACCTCGGCGCGGGCCTCGCCGAATACGGCCGCCGGGTGCTGCTCGTCGACCTCGACCCGCAGGGCGCCCTGTCGGCCGGGCTCGGCGTGCAGCTCTATGAGCTCGACGCGACGATCCACAACGTCCTCGTCGAATCGCCGGTGTCCATCGACGATGTGATGGTGCACACGAAGGTCAAGCACCTCGACCTGGTGCCGAGCAACATCGACCTGTCAGCCGCCGAGATCCAGCTCGTCAACGAGGTGGGGCGCGAGCAGACGCTGGGCCGTGCGTTGTATCCGGTTCTGGACCGGTACGACTATGTGCTCATCGATTGCCAGCCCTCACTGGGACTGCTGACGGTCAACGCTCTCGCGTGCTCGGACGGCGTCGTTATTCCCACTGAGTGCGAATACTTTTCGCTGCGCGGATTGGCGCTGCTGACCAACACCGTCGAGAAGGTCCACGACCGGCTGAACCCCAAGCTGCACGTCGCCGGAATTCTGATCACCCGATTCGACGCCCGCACGGTCAACGCCCGCGAGGTGATGGCTCGCGTCGTGGAGCGTTTCGGTGATCTGGTCTTCGACTCCGTCATCACCCGCACGGTCCGGTTCCCGGAGACCAGTGTGGCCGGCGAACCGATCATCACATGGGCCCCGAAATCGACTGGCGCAGAGGGATATCGGTCGTTGGCCCGCGAGGTGATCGACCGGTTCGGCGGCGCGTGACGTCGACGGAGCCGACCCCGGTCTTCCAGGTCCGGCTCAGCAATTTCGAGGGGCCGTTCGACCTTCTCCTGCAGCTCATCTTCGCGCACCGCCTCGATGTCACCGAGGTCGCGCTGCACCGGGTCACCGACGAGTTCATCGCATACACGAAAGCCATTGGGGCACAACTGGAATTGGAACAAACCACCGCGTTTCTGGTGGTCGCCGCCACGCTGCTGGACCTCAAGGCCGCCCGGCTGCTGCCAGCCGGCGATGTGGAGGACGCCGAGGACATCGCGCTGCTGGAGGTGCGTGACCTGCTGTTCGCGCGGCTGTTGCAATATCGGGCGTTCAAGCACGTCGCTGAGATGTTCGCCGAGTTGGAGGCCGCCGCGCTGCGCAGTTACCCGCGGGCGGTGTCACTTGAAGACCGCTTCACCGACCTGCTGCCCGAGGTGATGCTCGGCGTGGATGCGACGACTTTCGCGCAGATCGCCGCGATCGCGATGACGCCGCGCCCCGTCCCGACGGTGGCCACCGAGCACCTGCACCAGACGATCGTGTCGATTCCCCAACAGGCGGGCCACCTGCTCGACGTTCTGGAAGGCCGCGGCGCGGGCCGGTGGGCGACGTTCGCGGAGCTGGTCGCGGACTGCGCTGAGCCGATCGAGATCGTGGGGCGGTTCCTGGCGCTGCTCGAGCTGTACCGACTGCGCGCGGTAGCATTCGACCAGTCAGAACCACTTGGTGTGCTCCAGGTTTCGTGGACCGGAGACCGGCCGACAGACGAAGACTTGGTGAAGGCCACTCATGAATGACGAAATCCCGGATGCCGATCTGGGGCTCGAGTTGGAGCCACAGAGCGAGCTCGACGACGCCGAGCTGGCCGCCGTGCTGGAGGCGTTGTTGCTGGTGGTCGACACCCCGGTGCCGGCGGCGACGCTGGCGACGGTGACGCAGCAGACCACCGACCGGGTGGCGGCGACCCTGCAGAGGATGGCCACCGAGCTTGACGACCGGGGTAGTGGCATCGACCTGCGGGAAGCCGGCGGGGGCTGGCGCATGTACACCAGGACCCGGTTCGCCCCGTTCGTCGAGCAGCTGCTGCTCGACGGCGCCCGCTCCAAGCTGACCCGCGCCGCGCTGGAGACGCTGGCGGTGGTGGCGTACCGGCAGCCAGTCACCCGCGCCCGGGTGAGCGCGGTGCGCGGGGTAAACGTCGACGCGGTGATGCGCACGTTGCTCGCGCGTGGGCTGATCACCGAGGCGGGCACCGATCCCGACACCGGTGCGGTGACCTTCGCGACCACCGAGCTGTTCATGGAGCGGCTCGGGCTGTCGTCGCTGACCGATCTGCCCGACATCGCGCCGCTGCTGCCCGACATCGACGTGATTGACGACATCACCGAATCACTCGACACAGAGCCGAGATTCGCTCGACTCAACAGGCAGCCACGAATAGAGGACCCTGAGCCGATTGACGTGGACGAGTCGTGAGCGAACCGATTCGGTTGCAAAAAGTGTTGTCGCAGGCCGGGATTGCGTCCCGTCGGGTGGCCGAACGGATGATCATTGACGGTCGCGTCGAGGTGGACGGGCAGGTGATCACCGAGTTGGGAACCAGGGTGGATCCGCACCTGTCGGTGGTGCGGGTCGACGGCGCGCGGGTGATGCTCGACGACACGCTGGTGCACCTCGCATTGAACAAGCCGCGCGGAATGCATTCGACCATGTCCGACGACCACGGCCGCCCGTGCATCGGCGACTTGATCGAGCACCGGGTCCGTGGCAACAAGAAGCTGTTTCACGTCGGCCGGCTCGACGCCGACACCGAGGGGCTGATTCTGCTGACCAACGATGGGGAACTGGCGCACCGGCTGATGCATCCGTCCTACGAGGTGCCGAAAACGTACATCGCGACGGTGAACGGAGCGGTGCCTCGCGGACTCGGCAAGACGCTGCGCGGGGGTGTCGACTTGGAGGACGGCCCTGTCGTCGTCGACGACTTCGCAGTTGTGGACTCGGTCCCGGGCAAGTCGATGGTGCGGGTGACGTTGCACGAGGGCCGTAAGCGAATCGTCCGGCGGCTTCTGGAGGCAGTCGGGTATCCGGTGCAGTCACTGGTACGCACCGATATCGGCGCGGTGTCGCTGGGAAATCAGCGGCCGGGCAGCATCCGAGCGCTGAGACGCGACGAGATTGGCGAACTCTACAAGGCGGTGGGGTTGTGAGCAGGTCGCTGATCGTCGCGATCGACGGCCCTGCCGGCACGGGAAAGTCGTCGGTGGCAAAGGGTTTGGCTCACGACATGGGGGCTCGTTATCTCGATACGGGTGCGATGTATCGGATCATGACCCTGCACATGCTGCGGGCAGGCGTGGACGTCAACGATGCCGACGCGGTCGCAACCGCGTCATCCGATGTGCCGATGTCGGTGGGTTACAACCCCCAGGAAGATCATTGTTTCCTTGGGGGAGAAGATGTTTCGCAGCTGATCCGCGGCGACGCGGTGACCAGCGCTGTATCGGCCGTGTCCGCTGTGCCCGCGGTTCGTCAGCAATTGGTGCAACTGCAGCGCCAACTCGCCGCGGGTGAGGGCAGTGTAGTGGTCGAGGGTCGCGACATCGGCACGGTGGTGTTGCCGGACGCGGACGTGAAGTTCTTCCTGACCGCATCGGCGGAGACGCGCGCCCGTCGGCGCAACGACCAGAACATCGCCAGCGGGCTGGTCGACGACTATGACGCGGTGCTGGCCGATGTGCGGCGTCGGGATCACTTGGATTCCACGCGTGCGGTGTCACCGCTTCGACCGGCAGATGACTCGATCGTCGTCGACACCAGCGGCATGACCGAGCCGGATGTGGTGGCACACCTGGCCGAGCTCGTCGAGGAGCGGGCCCGGGCACTGCGATGAATGACGGCACCTGGGCCGACGAAAGCGACTGGGAGATCGGCGAAGACGCGTCTCGCGAAGCGGCGGCCGACGCGGCGCCGCCGCCGGTAGTGGCAGTGGTCGGGCGACCGAACGTCGGGAAGTCCACGCTCGTCAACAGGATCCTGGGCCGGCGTGAGGCGGTGGTGCAGGACGTTCCCGGAGTGACCCGTGACCGGGTGTCCTATGACGCGCTGTGGACGGGTCGGCGGTTCGTCGTGCAGGACACCGGCGGTTGGGAGCCGGATGCAAAAGGGTTGCAGCAGTTGGTGGCCGAACAGGCATCGGTGGCGATGCGCACGGCGGATGCGATCATCCTCGTCGTGGATGCCCTGGTCGGCGCGACCGCGGGGGACGAGGCGGCGGCGCGGACGTTGCGGAGATCCGGGAAGCCAGTGTTCTTGGCGGCCAACAAAGTTGACAACAACCGGAGCGAGGCCGATGCTGCGGAGCTGTGGTCGCTGGGCCTGGGCCAGCCGTATGCGGTCAGCGCGATGCATGGCCGCGGTGTGGCGGATCTGCTTGACGACGTGGTGGCCGCGTTGCCGCAGGGGTCCGAGGGCGATGCTGTCGTGGGAGGTCCGCGCCGAGTCGCGTTGGTGGGCAAGCCGAATGTGGGCAAGAGTTCTCTGCTGAACAAGTTGACCGGCGATCAGCGTTCGGTAGTGCACGAGGTGGCCGGAACCACCGTCGACCCGGTCGATTCGCTGATCGAGCTTGGCGGGAAGGTGTGGCAGTTCGTCGACACGGCCGGATTGCGGCGCAAGGTTGGTCAGGCGAGCGGCCACGAGTTCTACGCATCGGTGCGCACGCACGCCGCGATCGACGCCGCCGAGGTTGTGATCGTGTTGATCGACGCGTCGCAGCCGCTGACCGAACAGGATCAGCGGGTCCTGACGATGGTCATTGAGGCGGGTCGCGCGCTGGTGCTTGCCTTCAACAAGTGGGATCTTGTCGACGAGGATCGGCGCGATCAACTGGAGCGAGAGATCGAGCGGGAACTCGTCCAAGTCCAATGGGCGCCGAGAGTGAACGTCTCGGCCAAGACCGGGCGGGCGGTGCAGAAGCTGGTGCCCGCGCTGGAGTTGGCGCTGGAATCGTGGGACACCAGGGTCTCGACGGGGCGGCTGAACGCCTGGCTGAAGGAAATCGTCGCGGCGACGCCGCCGCCTGTTCGGGGCGGCAGGCAGCCGCGGATCCTGTTCGCCACGCAGGCCACCGCCCGGCCGCCGACCTTCGTGGTGTTCACCACCGGCTTCGTCGAGGCCGGCTACCGGCGGTTCCTGGAGCGGCGGCTGCGTGAAACGTTCAATTTCCAGGGCAGCCCGATCCGGATCAACGTGCGGGTGCGGGAGAAACGCAGAGCGCGCTCGCGGTGATCGTGTGTCGATCTTCCATATGACCTTGATCACGCTGGCCGGTGTTGCGGCCGGCGCGATCAACGCGATCGTCGGATCCGGCACGCTGATCACTTTCCCGACGCTCGTCGCGTTGGGATATCCGCCGGTGACGTCGACGATGTCGAATGCGGTGGGCTTGGTCGCCGGCAGCGTGTCGGGAACCTGGGGGTATCGGCGCGAGTTGCGCGGTCAGTGGCATCGGCTGCGGTGGCAGTTGCTCGGGTCGTTCATCGGTGCCGCGCTGGGATCATGGCTGCTGTTACATCTGCCGGAGAAGGTCTTCACCGAGGTGGTGCCGGTGCTGCTGGTAGCGGCGCTGGTGCTGGTCGTGGTCGGCCCGCGGATCCAGGACTGGGCGCGCCGTCGGGTGGAGGCAGCCGGCCATCCACCCGACCATCTGCCGCCAGGCCGGATGGTTTTGTTGGTGTTATTGACGTTCGCGGTCGGTGTGTACGGCGGGTACTTCACCGCGGCGCAGGGCATCTTGCTGATGGGGGTAATGGGGGCGCTGCTGCCGGAGGACATGCAGCGGATGAATGCGGCGAAGAATCTGCTGGCGCTGGTAGTGAATGTCGTTGCGGCGCTTGCCTATACGGTGGTGGCGTTTGACCGGATCAGTTGGCTGGCCGCAGGGCTTATCGCGGCTGGATCATTGGTTGGCGGCTTGCTGGGTGCGCATTACGGGCGGCGGCTGCCGCCGAACGCATTGCGCGCCGTGATCGTCATCGTGGGGCTCATCGGGCTGTACCGGCTGCTGAATCTCTGACGGCCGGCTGCGGTAGGCTTTCGACCTGCTGCCGGGTCGTCGGCGGCGACGGGCTGTGGCGCAGTTTGGTAGCGCACTTGACTGGGGGTCAAGTGGTCGCAGGTTCAAATCCTGTCAGCCCGACTACAAAAAACATGCTCTGAGCTGCTGTTATCTGAACCGGATGACGCGGCGCTCGGGCTATGTTGGGACCAGTACGCCAACGCATACGCCAACCAGGATTTGCTGCGCCCACGATCAAAGGCCGAGATCCGCGCTCAAGCCGTCGACCGCAGTGCGTGCGGTGTCATCGGAGGTGTGCCCGTACACATCGCCGGTGATCGCGATGGACGAGTGTCCGAGCAAGTCCGCGACGGCCTTGATGTGCACGCCGCGCTCCAGCCACCTGACCGCAGCCGAGTGCCTCAAGGTGTGGATGCCGACGCCCTCGATGCCAGCGGCCTTGGCGGCGCCCTCGATCACCCGTAGCAGGTTGCGCGGGTCCACCGAGGCGCCCAGCTCGGTGGTGAACACCAGGCCGCAGTCCTGCCACTGGCCGCCTGCACGGAGCTTCTCGGCGGCCTGGGCGGCCTTGTGCCTCTTCAGCATCGCGACCACAGCGGGGGAGAGCGGGATCGTCCGCCGCGCGCGGTCGGTCTTCGGCTCGGTAATCGTCAGCCTCCCGTTCACACGCGCGATGGTCGCCGCCACCTTCAGCGTCCCGGCGTCGAGGTCGACGCGGTCCCACGACAGCCCCAGGCACTCGCCCCTGCGCACCCCCGTGGCGGCGATGAGCACCAGCGCTGCGTGATAGCGGGAGGACTGTGCGTGCTTGAGCACAGCCGTCACGTCGCTGGCGCCCAAGTGTCTGGCCTCGGTGCGTGGCACACCTGGACGCGCCACCAGGGCCGCAGGATTGCGGGCCAGCAGGCCATCGCGCACCGCACCGTCGAGGCCCGCGCGCAGGACTGTGTAGGTCTGCCGGATGGTCGAGTCGGACAGCGACTTGGCACGCATCGCCAGCACCAGGGCTTCGATGTTCGTGGGTCGCAGCCTGTCTAGCGGTATCGCGCCGAATGGCGCTGGCTCCAGGTGCTTTCGGCAAAGATTCGCGTAGCGCACCCGCGTCGACTCCTTGCGGTCGCTCACCGCGAGTGTGGTGGCCCGCCAGTGAGCAAGCCAGTCGCCGACCGTGCGGGTGGCATCCTTCACGGGTGCCCCGGCGTCCAGCCGTTCCCGGGCGGTCTTGAGCTGGTCGCGCACCGCTTTGGCACTCGGCCCGTAGAAGGAGGCCCGGCGCCGCGCGCCGGTGTCCGGATCGAGGTAGCTGAATCTTGCCTCCCAGGTGCCGTTGGCGCGCTGGTAGACGTTGCCTTCGCCGTTCGCCCGTTTCGCCATCGTCACGCCTGCTTCTTGCCCCGGGTGGTGTCGGGCAGATAGCCCGCCTTGCGCGCCAGTAGGCCATCGCGCACCGCGCCATCGAGGCCCGTCCGAAGGACTGTGTAGGTCTGCCGGATTGTGCTGTCGGACAACGCCCGCACCGGGTCGTCATCGTCATGCTTGGCGGGCTTGATCGTGGCGCGCATCGCCAGTATGAGCGCGTCCACATCGCTGGGCTTGAGCCGGTCCAGCCGGATGGCACCGAACGGCGCTGGCTCCAGGTGACGCCGTGACAGGTCGGCGTAGAGCGCCCGCGTGGATTCCTTTCGGTCGCTGGCCGCCAGTGTCGTTGCCCCGCAGTGCGCCAGCCAGTCGCCGACGGTGCTGGACGAGTCCTTGACCGGAGCACCGGCGTCGAGTCGGTCCCGGGCCGTCTTGAGCTTGTCGCGCACATCGGCGCGGGTGCGACCGTAAACGGTGTGCCGATTGGTCGTGCCGTCGTCGGTGTAGGTGATCGCGCCCTCGTAGCGAACCACCTTGCCGTCGTGCGTGCGCTTGTAGATCGAGCCTTCACCGTTCGAGTTCATCGCCATCGTCACGCCTTCTTTTTTCCCTGGCTGGTCCGGGAGAGATAGCCCGCCCGGCGGGCACGGTCGACATACTTGGAGGCCATTCGCGCCCGCACGCCGAAAGTCCTGGCCACGGCCTGTGTGGGCGCGTGATCGATATTGCGGCGATACACCTCGGCCACCGACTTTAGGAAGCTGTCTGTGATGACGCGATACTCTCGCGGTAACCGTTGCCGCTCAACAAATTTCGTCGCGATGCGCAGCGCGTGCTCGTCGAATCGGACCTCGGGCGACTCGGAGGACATCGCAGCGGTGAACGCCGCGACCCACTCCGTCACAAGACTTTCGACCTCGACGGATCGCAGGTGTTTTTGCTTGATCTCGCTCTGGTGGGTTTGTGAGGTCCAGTTGAGCCGGACCACCTGTGGCATACCGTCGCGCAGCTCGATGCGAACGAACATGTCCGGGTCGGCGCTGCCGAATGTGGTGACCTCGATCCACGTGGGCACCTTGAAGCCCTCGATGACTTCGTGCCTGCCCGAGCACGTGAACTCGTAGCCATCGAGCTCGTTCCGGACACGGATATTGCCGAGCATGGCCTGGCCCAACTCAAAACCTCCCGAAGCGTACGTGCTGGAATGTTGCTGACTCTGCATCAATCCCTGCATCCTTGTCAATGACCGCATTGATACGCACGGTCACCCCGCTCACAGCAGGAGTGCATGACCATGACCACCACCGACGCTGACCCCCTACTCCTGCCCATCGCTGGCGCATGTGCCGCACTGGGAGGGGTCAGTAGGACAACGATTTACGACCTCGTCCAGAAGGGCGAGCTGGTGAAGGTCAACATTGGCGTTCGCGGATTCATCACGGCGAAATCAGTTCAGGCCTACGTGGACCGGCTCACTGACGCGGCGAAGGCATGAGTCCGCCGGATAGACGGGACCGCCGCCCCAGCGGCAACACCACCAAGAGGACACACAATTGCAGCTCGCCTATGAGTGGAACACGGAACATCGACGTCGAGCAGGGCAAAGCGGCTAGAACCGGCACGCGCCAAGCTGTGCAGGGCCGTGACCT
Organism: uncultured Actinomycetota bacterium; assembly: GCA_963801365.1. GTDB lineage: Bacteria > Actinomycetota > Actinomycetes > Mycobacteriales > Mycobacteriaceae > Mycobacterium. The sequence goes on from CAWDEZ010000008.1 coordinate 501,448, forward strand.
CATGACACAGTCCGAGCCCGAGGGGCGCCAGCAACAGCGCAACGGCGACATGTACTGCGCATCGCGGCGCCGACAGCGCACGTACCATCGGCGCACCCAGACCCAGGCGGAGACCCGGCGATGACCAAGCGGGAGCCGTGGCAGGACCCGCCCGTGCACCCGGCAGCCGACATGCTGCCGATGATGAGCGACGACGAATGCTGGCTGCCGACATCAAGGCCAACGGCCTGCAACAGCCGATCGTGATCTTCGAGGACAATCGCGACGCGGCCAACGGCAGCAAGGGGCCGTTCCCGACCTACCTGCTCGACGGTCGCAACCGGCTGGCCGCGTTGGCGCTGCTGGGCATCGAAAAGCCTTACGACGCGCCGAAGAGCAGGCTCGCCGCGTACTCGCCGGTCAGGACCGTCAAGGCGATTCAGAAATTCTCCGTTGACGGCAAGATGGTCTGGGAGACCGACGTCGATCCGTACAGCATGGTGATGAGCCTCAATGTCCATCGCCGCCACCTGACCACCGAGCAGAAGCGTCAGGCGATCGCCGACCACATCAAGCTCGACCCGAGCACCAGCGACCGCAAGATCGGCAGGAAGGTGGGCGTCAGCCCGACCACGGTCGGCACGGTGCGCTCCGAGATGGAGGACAAGGGCGACGTGTCCAAATTGGACACGCGCACCGATTCAGCAGGGCGCAAGCAGCCCGCGCGCAAGCGCAAGCCGACCCCGAAGCCCGAGCCGACTCCGAAGCCCGAGCCGATCAGTGAGCCGAAGCCCGCTCCGGCCCCGGAGCCGGAGCCGATCAGTGAGCCGAAGCCCGTGCCGCCCGGTGGGCTGACCGAGGACTCGCCGGGCCAGACCGAGCGCATGAAGCAGGCACTGGAATACGCCAAGGCCGCCAGGGACGCCACCGAACCGGCGCCGGAGGGCAGCGAAGTGACCGTCCCCACGCCCGACGAGATCAGCGCGATGACCCCGGATGAGTACCAGCGCCTGGAGGACAGTGTGCGCCAGGAAGCGGCCAGCGAGGGGATGCGGCTGGAGAAGCGTGATGACCTGTACAGGCTGGTCGCCACCTACCGCATCCCCTTGTTGGGCAGCAACTTCGCGTGGCCGTGGCAGACCCTGCACGAACTCGTCGAGCTGATGTTCGGGGAGCCCAAGCCACCCGAGGTGGTGCTCGTCGGCAACACGTACATGAGCGCGAAGATGGCGAAGTGGGTCAGGTGAGCGCCGCCGACTGGGTTGCGACAACTGCGATCCTTCGCACCTTGGGGCGCGTCGAGAGGGAGTTCGCCCGCATCGCGCGCACTGGGCCGGTCAGGGCGACGGCCCAGTGTGAGGCCGGATGGGCCGACCTGGACGAGCCGTGGGCAGGCTGGCTGGCCCGCATCCATGCGGTGCACGCCGAGATCGCCGAGCACCACCTAGGGCGTGTCTCCCGAATCTTTGCGTGCTGACCAGCGACGATCCCCCGGTGACGCGAATGGGTGTGATTTCTGATGACTTCTGGGCGGCTGTCCCCAAGGTTGGGACCAACCGCACAGCGACGACTGCCCACAAGGCCAGAAGGCTACGCATCCTGCGACGGGATCCTATGTGCCAGTTGGGATATGCGGGATGTACGGGGACCTCGATCATCTGTGACCATGTGATCCCGCTGGCGGCCCCGACACCGATTCCAATTGCCAAGGGGTGTGCAGGTCATGCTCCGATAAGAAGACGTCAAAGGAGGGCCATTACCTCGCCGGTCATAACGTCGAACGCCCGTGGCCGACGGAAGGGGATTCGCCGGAGGGTGCGGCGAAAACGACACCATCCCAACGCGGACGATCTAGTGATGAGACTGAGCCGCGACCATCCCCCCGACAAGCGTTGCCCCGCTGCATCCTTCCCGGGCCCCTGAGTTAGGACCACCCCACCCGGGTGGCGGCTCAGCACTGCGGATCTTGCTGGGCGTACGTACAAATCTCCTATTCGGGTCCGGCCGCCGTAGGCTTGTCGCCATGAAGAAGCACTCGATCGAGGCGCAGCGGCTACTCGACGAGCTGGATGCGGAGCTGGCCGCCAACGGCGCCGCGGCGGGTCGCTCGCTGGGCTGGAGTGCATCCGAGCGCCAGATCATCAGCATGGCCGCGGATGCGATCGACCGCGGGGTGGAGTTGGCCGCCGCGTACGCGGAAGCCGTCGACGTCAAGGACAAGATCAAGGTGTCGAGGGAGATCCGGCTGCAGGAGATGGCCACGACGCGCCTGCTCTCGAAGGTGTCGACCGCCGTGCCGGCGCCGGAGTCGTTGCGCTCGATCAAGGCCCGCAATGCCGTGAACAAGCGCTGGCATCCCGATGCCCGTTGATCGCGGCGGCGCCGGCGGTGCCGGTTACCAGCTGGCGCCCGGCTCCTGGCGCGAGCTGCTCCGCGACGACTGCGATCGACAGTGCCGGCCCGATGCGCGGCTGTACGACGATCCGGACTTCGCGGAGCTGAAGGCCGCGGGCGCGGCGCGCTCCGCGGAGATGTTCGAGGAGCGCCGCGTCGCCGGCGCCGCGATCGTGGTGCCGGCCTCGAATGTCCCGGGCCGCAACATCAAGGGGGCGCCGGACTGGCTGAGGGTCTCGGCGATCTACGGTGGCGCATCGATGGTGAGGATCCATCGCGATGACGTCGTCGAGGCGGCAGAGTTCTTCGGCGACATGTCCGGCCAGGTGTGGGAGCGGATCCCCGTGCCGGCGCAGCACCGGCCGCGCTGACGCTCGATTCCAGCCGCCCCGGTGGCCGAAAACCGCCCCTGACCTGCTAATCTATAGGTGGAGGCGATTCCTATGACGACCACCAAAGCGCTGGAGTGCTGGTATTTCGCAGACGGAGATCAGGCGTTGATCCGCGTGGTGACTCAGTCGCCGATCGCCCGGTGCATCGCGGCCATCACTGCCATGACTTCGGCCTCGTCTACCGGCATGTAGCTGCCACTGTTGATTGCCTCACTCGCAAGGTTGTAGCCGGACGCTGACGGACGCCAGTCCCCCCGCGCCGTGAATCGTTCGGCTTCTGCGTCGTAGAATTCCTTGGATCCCATTGGCGCGCTTGTCATTACGCGGATGAGACCCTGATCGCCGCCAAGGTGCTCGCTGATGTCAACGGCACCAGCGGAATCCAGGCCCAGGCGTACGCGACCAGTGTGCTGGCCACCTTGCGCAAGAGCCTGACGAAGCTGGAGGTCAGCGGCTACACGCCGGGATCGCTGGTGCTGCATCCGACGGACTGGGAAGGCGTCGAGCTTGCGCTGTCGTCCACCAACGCGGTGGAACATCTGGCGCTGCCCTACGATCCGGCGACGCGGCGCTTGTTCGGTGTGCCCGTGGTGGTGTCCAACGCACAGGCTGCTGGTGTGAGCCACACCATCAGTGGCGGCAGCGTGGTGCTCGACACGGACGTGATCGGCGTCGGAGTGCAGTGGACGGAGTCTTGAGCGAACTTCTCCAAGAACCTCATCCGTGCCCGCTGCGAGGGGCGCTACGCCACCTCGGTGTACCAGCCGATGGGTGTCGTGCTGATCTACCTGACCGCCTGACCCTTTGTCGGTGCCGACCGAGATCCCGGTGCCGACAGGACCGCCGTGCGGGCCGGAGTGACCTGGCAGCGGTTCTCATCGCCGTCGGTGGCGGTGGGACGATGCGCTCCTGCTCCAGACCGAGGGCAACCGACTGGCCTACTTGCCGGTGTCGGTGGTGTTGGTGTCGGTGGTGTTGGTGCCGGTGGTGTGGTGCCGGTGGTGTGGGTGCCGGTGGTGTGGGTGCCGCTGCCGCCGACGGTGTTGGTGCCGGTGGGGCCGACGGTGCTGATGCCGGTGGTGTTGATGCCGGTGGGATTAAGCCGGACGCGGTTTCGCTGCGTGCCGCTCGCGGCGAGGCCATTGTTGTTGCTGGCGGTGGGATTAAGCCGGACGCGGTTTCGCTGCGTGCCGCTCGCGGCGAGGCCATTGTTGTTGTTGCCGGTGGCATTAAGCCCGACGCCGTTTGCCTGCGTGCCGCTCGCGGCGAGGCCATTGTTGTTGCTGGCGGTGGGATTAAGCCGGACGCCGTTTGCCTGCGTGCCACTTGCGGCGAGGCTAGTGGCGGGGAGCGGCTGCGGGGGGAAGGTGTCGGCATTGAACGAGTTCGCAAGGGTGATACCCGGGCCGTCTTGGACGACCTCCTTACCGACCACGCCGGCGGCGACAACGAGCGACAACGGCCCGATAGCGGTTACGACGTTGCCGCAACCCGGATTGTTAGCATTAACGCATGTACCGCCTAAGACGGTCTGGGATTGAAATGCCACACTCAGGTTGTTAGTTGCAGAGACACGGCTATCGCTGCCGCGGCCCCCTGAACCGCCCACATTCACCGCGAAGTTGAGGAAGCCGTCTCCTGCACGAATTGTGTTCCGGTTGCTGCCGATAGCATTAAGTGCGACGTTCCCAGAGCCGTTTCCCGCAGAGACGTCCAGGTTTGAGAATCCAGCGCCGCCATTGAAGTTGGCGTTGCCGCCAAGATTGGCCGCGAGGTTGAAGCTGCCATGGCCGGCCGTAACCGTACTGACGGCACCGTCGGTTGCGTTGCCGAAGTTGAGGGCGAGGTTGAGGCCATCAATCGACTCGCCCACGAACGGGCCAGCTATTGCGGAGACGTTGTTGCCCACGGCGATGGCGGCGTTCAATTGCCCGTCGGCGGTCGCCGACGTACCGGGGCCCAGCCCCAGCGCGAAGCTGAATAGGTCGGCATGACAGTGGCCGCCGCTGCCATCGTTGATGCTGATGCCGGCGATGCCCAAGCACGTTGCGCTGGCCATTGGCACCCCACCCAGTGACGCCCCCACCAACCCCGAGGCCAACCCAACCCTCAGTAGGCCGCTCGCAAGCTTGTTCCTCGCAAGCTTCTGCTGTGAGATAGCCTCGCGCGCAGCCACTGATTCCTCCCGTTCACGAAATGTTGACAGGTGACCACACGATATTCTTTAGGCGAAGCGCAGCGGATCAGATCGGCAAAATTTGCGCCTGAGTAAGTTTTGCGTCGAGGATCACCGCCCGTAGCGCTAAGCTAGGCTGAGTCGGTCGAGCCGCCATGGTACTCAGTTTTCGGCCAGCACCGTGGCGCACGCAACCGGCTCATCTAACCCTGGCCCATCCGAATATCGCGTGCGACTGGCGGCGGTCAGACCGTGATCGCGGCCACCTTTCGACGGCGGCGCGTCCTCCACGTACGGGCACTTCCGGCCTGACATACGGGTCACGGCTGCACTTCTTTGCCTGGGTCTTCCTCGGTCGCCGGGTAGACCGCCGGGGCGCTGACGCTGTCAACACCACGCACCGGCGGTGGTCTTGGTGAACAAACGGGCGGGGTTGCTGTGAGTGGGGAACTTTAAGCAACCCGCCCGGTGGAGGTTTATGGGCTATTCCTGCGCCTTCGGCGCACTCATCGCGTCCTCGCTTCTTCTTGCGCCGGGTGCGGCTGGCTGCGGCCTTTCCGATCTTCGTTTTGCCCTTGGCCCGTGCTTGTGCAGCGAACTTTTTGCGGTACGCCCTGATCTCTCCGCGCTGGCCCACCTCGTCGGGCACAGCATCAGCGCGGATGAGACCCGTGGCGGTGGCGTCTTTTTCTCGGGTGTTCTTGGCCACCGCCACGGGATCCAGGTATTTCACTGGCTGATGAATTGCCGCAGACTTGAGGCATGAGGCCCTGTTGCTCGCAAGAGGACCGTGATCTGCTCGACGATCACGGGCTGGTTGACGACGACCTCATCGCGGACCAGGCGCCGTCACCAGAAGGCCCGTTGCCGGTGCTGTACGCGGCGTAAGGAGCGATCAGATCGCCAGCGGAGGGGTGATGGGTGCGGCCCAGCATGATCGTCGATGTCCTACGTCGTCTGCACCGTCTGCTTCGCCAATGTCTGCCGCCCAGGCCAGAATCGCTGCGACGACTGCGACGACGACCAGAAGCGCAGACCGGACCCGCTCTCTCGGCTGGGCCACTCCGCCGGACCCGCGCGTGGACAAAACACGCGCTGACCTGCGTCGAAATGCGGAAATTCCGCAAATCGACGGACTCAGCGCAGCGCCTGCATCTTGGCCGCGTATGCCTGACGCTGCCAAGCCCGCACGATCATCAGGACCCGGTCGGGACGCACGATCGCAGCCGCCGCACACCGTCCACAACGGCACTCGGCGCCATGGCCGCGTAGCTCGGCGACGTAGTGCTCGACGTCGCCCAGCGTGATCTGGCGGGCGCCGGAGTTGAACACATCCAGGGCCAGCATCTCGGTGGCCTCGGTGACATGCACGGCACAGACCATAGACCCGTCACGGCGCCGGTGGTGTGGTGGCGTGCTTGCGGATGCGGGCCTGGATGGAGCCTCTTCTCGGCGAGCGGTGCCCAGTGGCGATTAGCACGAAACGCCTATATCGTGCCGGATTCCAAACTCGCCGCGCTCACGAAATCCGCACCGCCATCCGATAAGCGATCGGTAGCCGCCGTTTAGCAGTACCAGCACCGCCACGGCGGTGCCTTGAAGTTCGGTGTCGCGGGTTGCGTGACTCTGGTGGGCGAGTTGGTGGCGGTCTCGGCTGCAATACCAATCTCGTGGGGGTGTGCTTCATAGCCACCGATTGTCACGGCGAGCAAACCCATCGCGATCAGAACGCCAGCGCCGACAACCGCCGACAGCCTCTTGATCCAACGAGTGACTCCACGCGATGTCTGGCGCACCATTGACCTTTCCAGTCCGTTCTTCGAGTGCTCGGAATCTATATTCACTGATGCCCCGCAAGCTAATCGGACTGCGGTCCGACTGCGAATGGCCTGATTGAGCAGTTACCGCCGACGAAGTGCGCGACGTACGCGGCGATCAAGCGGGTGGCCCGCTTGCACCCTGGCTCGTCGACGAGCAGCCCGTCGATTTCGACGACGTCTCCCGCCTGCCTGTGTACATCAAGGACGAGCCGTGACCGACACCCCGGGGAGGACCCCTCTCCCCACCCGTCCGTCGGCGCCACGGTCGGCATAGCGTGTGCCAGCCGATCTGAATCGCGAACTGTTCGCCATCACCCAGCACGACGGCGCCGTGCTGATCCAGGGCGCCGCGCTGGCCCTGATGGTACCGGGCCACGATGGCCCTGATCGCCCGTCGTAGCCTGACGGGCTGGCCGCATCACCACTGCTGCTGCAGGCTCGCACGACGCTCTACCGCGCGTGCATGTCGGCGCCGCGACACGAAGATGACGGCCCTATCACCTCGCCGAGTCACGCTGCAACGGCCAGGGCCGTCTTGCGAACCCGCAAACTTACATACGCCGGGGCGCTACGCGGCGTTCGTCCTGGTCAAGGGCGGTTAGTCGACCCGATAAGGGCGTTCACCCCGGCTTACCCCGGCGAGCGGGCGTGGGTCACGGCGAGCGAGTAGCGCACCGCTCGTGCGCGATGGCGGGCGGCTTCGGTGCGCTCGTGGGCGATGCGGCGCTACCGTCCGCGACCCGGCCTACCGACCTGCCCCGGGTTGATGTTGGGCAAGTTGACGTTCGGCACGTTGACGTTCGGCACGACGTTGTCCACCACATTAAGGTCCGGGACGCCATATTCGACGTCGATGTCGATGACATCAAGAGGTGCGTTATGGATGGGAGCAGAGTTGAGTTGAGCATTCGGTGGACTCGCGATGACGGCACCAAGAATCGCCGCTGCGGCGGCGGGAGCGGTCGCGAGAATCGCTGTGAGATGGACGCGCCTAATTCGCATGGCAATTCATCCTTTCCGATAGGGCCGAGCTAGATCAAAGACTTTAGAATCAAACGCTGGGCGCATGGGTCTATTGGCAGCCAGCCTTGAAATCAACCAAAGGCTGACGGATGCCTTGAAGCTCACCTTGTATCACCGGGTTGGCGTTGAGCCAGTTCTGCGCGTTGTCGCGCATCACATCGCGGTCCTGGCCCTTAAGACTCGTGAAGTAAGCGTTGACGTCGGGATGGGTGAACAGGAAGTCCGACGTGGCAATCGAAACACCGGATGCAACACGGGCCAGGTCGGCGGCGGTGCAGCCGGGCGGATCGGCCACGGCGGGCGCGGCGCTACCAAATAGCATTGCGCCGCTGATAGCACCGGTAGCAATCGCACCTGCTACCGTGCGGCGCACAGTAGGAGCTGAGAGCGACATGGGGGTTGCCTCCTTCATCTGGTAAGTAATCGGCCAAAACGATGTCGATTGGCGAATAAGACCCTAATCGGACCGGACCCGACTTTTCGTGGATTGCTGATAACCATTCCGCCGCACTCTGCCGAATTTCTGGGGGATTTCCCTAAGTCTGCTCGAATTTCTGGGGGGTTTCCCTAAGTCTGCCGAATTTCTGGGGGATTTCCCCAGTTTCGCTGCCACACCCTGTAGCTCAATCATCTTGGCTGCCAAGCAATCTCGTAACTTCGCGGGATTACCCGCGATGCCGGGCTGGGTGCGGTAGCGGTCCCCCACAGCGGTCTCACGCCGTAGAAACTTCGAACTGGCGAGTGCGGGTCTGCGGATTGGCACTCGCCGATTGTCCCAGCGGCCACCGACACCCACGAGAATGGCGCGCGGCCTTATCGCGTCGGTGCGGTTATGGAATGAGTGTCGCGCAGTGAGTTATCGGTGGTGGCGGGGTAGGCGTGCACAAGTGCGCTGCATAGTTTCGGCACGACGTGGGTGAGTGTGTGTTCGGCGTCGTGCGCGATCCGGTGGGCATCGGTAAGGGTGGTGGCGGGGTCGATGTCGAGTTCGGCGTCGGCGTGCAGCCGGTGTCCGATCCAGCGCATCTTCACGCTGCGCACCCCGGTGACACCGGGTTCGGCGGCCAGCGCGGCTTCGGCGGTGTCGACGAGGCCGGGTTCCACGCCGTCCATCAGGCGGCGGAAGACATCTCGCGCGGCGGTGCGCAGAACGGCGAGGATGGCCACCGTGATGAGCAGCCCGATGATGGGGTCGGCCAGCGGGAAGCCCAGTGCGACGCCGCCCGCCCCGAAAAGCACGGCCAGCGAGGTGAATCCGTCGGTGCGGGCGTGCAGCCCGTCGGCGACCAGGGCGACTGAGCCGATGCGACGCCCGACGCGGATGCGGTAGACGGCGACGAGTTCGTTGCCGATGAAGCCGACCAGCCCGGCGGCGGCGACCCAGCCGACGTGCTGTATCGGGACGGGGTTGATCAGGCGGCGGATCGATTCGACCCCGGCGATGATGGCCGACAGGGTGATCATCGCGACCACGAACAATCCCGCGATGTCTTCGGCACGACCGAAACCGTAGGTGTAGCGCCGGGTCGCGGCCTTGGTGCCGAGCGCGAACGCAATCCACAGCGGGATCGCGGTCAGCGCGTCGGAGAAGTTGTGGATGGTGTCGGCCAGCAGCGCGACCGACCCGGAGTGCAACACGATCACCAGCTGGGCAATCGAGGTGGCACCGAGTGCGAGCAGACTGATCTTCACCGCCCGGATACCGGCGGCACTGGACTCCAGGGCACCGTCGATGCTGTCGGAGGCGTCGTGGCTGTGCGGGGCGAACACTTCCCGCATCGCGGCACCAATCTTGCCGTCGCGCCCGCCATGGCTGTGCCCGTGGCCATGATCATGATTGTGGCCTGCGCCGTGGTCGTGGGTTGAACCGTGGTTGTGCCCGTGGTCTGCGGTGATCGGATCGGCGTCGTGGGTCATGCGCGGCGGCCCTTCGATCGGGCCAGGGTCGACTCGGCGGTGGTGGTGTCGGGATGCAGGGCCGCCAGTTCGGCGGCGTCGCGGTGATGGGCGGGCACGCCCGGTCCGGTGTGTTCGGCGTTGAAGACCGCGTCGGTGACCAGTTGTCCGATGTGGTCGTTGTCCAGGCTGTAGTAGATGGTGGTGCCCTCGCGGCGGGTGCGGACCAGCCGCGCCATCCGCAGCTTGGCCAGGTGCTGCGACACCGACGGCGCGGGTTTCCCAATATGGGTGGCGAGGTCGTTGACCGACATCTCCCGGCTCACCAGCGCCCACAGGACCTGAACGCGGGTGGCATCGGCCAGCATCCGGAATACCTCGACGACCAGGTCCACCTGATCGTCGGGCAGCCGACGACCATAAGCCCCCATATCTGCATTCATACGCAAATAGTAGGGCATGCTTGTGCGGTCCAGGCAACACGTGGGGTCCGCGACGGCGCTCAGCATCTCCGCCGGGACTGTGACGATTACGCGGCGGACGCCCGTTCGAGGAGCACGGGGTGATCGTCGGACCCCGACGGAACGGTGGTAGTAGCTGCGTTGGGTGGCCGAGTCGATCGCCACGACGTTCACACGCCACGAACGCCGCGCCAGCGGCTGGGTCGAGGGCCAGGCCGCCGATGCCGTTGTTGCCGCGTGATCATGCCGCGTGCTATCAGCTCGATGGTTATGGCTACACCGCAGGTCTGGGAGAGCAGCAGTGCGATCAGAACAAGGATTTGCACGGCACCGGCCTGGGCGGCTGATCCGGTGCTGAGCAGGACGCCGACGAAGGCTCCCGGTAGCGTCACGAGGCCAACGGTTCTGGTGGAATCGAGGTTGGGCAGCAAGGCGTTGGTGGCCGATTGCCCGATGATCTCCATCCGCGAATCACGTTCGCTCAGACCCAGACTGAGCGCCGCCTCGACCTCGCCAGCGCGTAGCTTCAAAGTGTCCAGCGCCAACCGGGCGGCGACGGCAACGGCGGTCATGGTGTTGCCAAGCACGATGGCGACGATCGGCACGACTGCGACGCCCGTCAGCGGTACGACGCCGGAGAGCAACAGCAGAGGCAGCACGGCGACCAAGCCGAGTGCCAGGGACACCATCAGCAGGGGGGACCCACGGCTGGCCTGGCTGCGCCGAGCGGCGGTCACGCTGGCGACGACGAACATGACCGCCAAGACGAGGATCGACGACCACAACCGGGTGATGGCCGTGGCCAGCACCTCCGCGACGGCGGCCAACTGCACCGCCGCGCGAATCCCCGCCCAGGGGACGGTCCACGGCGAGCCGAGCGCAGTCCACCAATAGATCAGAGCGGCGGTGATCACCATGACGACGCACACGGCGATCAGCGCCGGACTCAGGACGACTTGGGAGGAATACATGGATTCAGTACAGATAGATGTCGACGAGCAGCGCCCCAAAACCCGTCAGGGCGGCCAGCAATGCGAGTCGGCGGGATGGGTTGGCGTGTAGGGGTCCGAACCCCAGCCCCACGGTGGCGACGGCGACGCTGAAGACACCGGAGCCGGTGTCTTGCCAACTGATGGGAAACACCGGGATGGGCGCGTCATGGAAGAACTGGTCGGCGTGCGTCGCGTGCAGGATCGCGTTCCAACCGACGGCGCCTAGCAGGGCGCTGGCCGCCGTACATGCCAGCACTGCGGGCCTGCGCTCACGTCCGGCGAAACCGACCAGGACCGACGCCGCGACCGCCGACAGCGCAGCACCGTAAGCGATGACTCCCCATGACAACATCGAAACTCCTCGGTGGTCAGCTGGGTTCGCGTTCCAGCAGCGCCGGGTGCCCGTTGCTCCCTGCCGGGACGGGGTAGTAGCTGCGGTGGGTTCCGGGATCGACTGCGACCACATGTGCACCGTCGGCTACGCGACCCGACCCGGTTACCGCCACGGTGTGATCGCGAAGATCGAGCGTGGTGAGGGTGCCGCTTTCGGCGGCCACATACAGCCGGTGCGCGGCGGTGTCGTAGGCCAGCACGTCTGGGTCCTCACCGACCGGGTTGGTCGCGGTGACATTCCAAGAGGTCTGGTCGATGGTGAGCAGGGTGGCGTTTTGGTCGCACGCCACAAACACCGACCTGTCCGGGCTGTCGACGTTCACGCCGTGCGGGTGTTGGCAGCCCGGCAGTGCGACCCGCCGAGCCACTGTCAGCCCGGCAGGGTCGATCACCGCCAGATCGTTTCGACCCTGCACCGCCACCAGCATCCGGTCGTCGTCCTGGTCATAGCCGACGTTGCCGACCTCCCCGCCGAGCGCCACGGTCCCCTTCGGTTGCAGGGTAGCGGCATCGACAACCGTTTCGGTTCCGCCGGTTTCGTTGGTCGTCCAGATCGCATTGCGGAGGGGGTCATAGGCCAACCCGTCCGGATACTGTCCGGTCGGTGCCCGGCCCAGCTCGGCGCCGGTGGTTTCGGCAATGGCGACCACCTGATTGGCACCGGTCGCGGTGGCATACACCCGATTGAGCGCGGGAACGACCAGCACCCCGTGCACCTGGGAGATGTTGGGGATGGTTCGCACCACCTGGTTGGCGTGCACGTCGACCTCGAGAACCTCGCTGGCACCCAGGTGCGCAATGAACAGCACGCCACGCTGCGCATCTAGGCTGGCGTAGTCAAACCGCGAATTGTCTCCGGGCAGCGCCACTTCCCCAACCGCACGCAGCGGCAACTGCGGGTCGGAGTTCTGCTGCTGCGCTGGCCGGTTCGAGCATGCAGTGGCGATCAGCAGGGCCGCCAGTATCAGCAGCAGCATCCGGTATTTACGCCGGTTGCTGCAGGTTGGTGGCGTCCAAAGCCGGTCGCAGTGCCCTAGCCAGGGCGACCGCGTCGTCGACCGCCCAGAAATGCATGTAGAACAGTCGGGGTTGTTCGGTCAGGCCGTGGTTGTGCAACTCGACGATTTCGATGTTGCCCGCCCGGAGCGCCTGAATGACCTTCTGTACCTCGGGAGCAGTCAGGATGAAGTCACCGTTGATCGCGGCCCTGCCGCCGCCGACCGGCTGAAAGTTGATCACCGTGGTCAGATTGAGCGACGACGCCGGTAACACGTGTCCGGCCTCGACGATCTGGTCCCTGCGCGGAATGCTGTACTTCAACAAGCCGCTGTCTTGTGTTCCTTTGCGTCCCAACGCCTGCTGCACCCCGGCCACATCGATGTCAACCGGGGGTTGCTGTGCCGGGGGCGGGGCAGCCGGGCCGATGGACGTAGCATCCAACGCGGCCTTGAGGCCCTGCGCCAGCTGGGTGGCGTCACCCATGCCATGAATGTGGGTCCACCAGATCGGCGGGGACTGTTCGAGTAGATGTTTGTGCAGCGCGGTCTGGGAGATGCCGTGGGACTGCAACGCATCGGTGACCTTCGGCACCTCGGCTTCGGTGACCACCAGATCGCCCATGAGCAACGTCTCGTTGTTGTCGTATCGCGCGAACGCGGCGTACCCGCCCAGCGAAAGACCCGGCTTGATGGCCACACCATACGAGGTGACTTGAAGATCGTTGCGCGTCAACGCCACCCGGTACGCGGTGTTGTTGTCGCCGAGCTTCCCGGTACGCCCCAGAGCATCAGCCACTGGCTTCCAGTCCGCATCCGTCGTGGTAATCGGGTTTCGCGCACTGCTTTGAGGGTTGTTACTGGCGTTGGAGCCGCTGTTAGACCCAGAGTTGCACCCCGCCACGACGACCAACGCCGCAAGCGCTGCAGTGGCTACGACCACTGTCCTCATCACACTGGTCATGCGCATCGTCTTTGATCGCATCGTTTCGTCCTCCCTTGTGACGGCCCAGTTCTGGTTCTTCACGCCGGGTCCCGGCCCAGGATCAAGCTTCGGCGATAGAACTCATAGCCCGACGAAGATCGCGTCGCCAACCGCGAGAGTCTGCTCATCTGTGCCGGTCATCGACAGACCCCGCAACACCGCGTCGAGGCCGGGTGCCTCCAGCGCGTCGTAGCGACCGTCGTCGAGATCGGCCTCGTGCACGATCTCGGCAATCCGCCACAGCACCGGATCGCCCAATTCATAACGGCGCAGGATGGTTTCAAACGTGCAGTCGCCGTGGTGGTGCGACAACTCCACACCGCGCATGTCGAACGGTGTCGCGTCAGTCGGCACCTGATCGGGGTCGGTGACGAACACGAATGTCGCCTCACGGTCAACGTACCGGCGGATCAGCCAGGCGCAGGCGGCGCGATCGATATGCACCCCCGCCCGAGTCGCACATCTCACCCTGACACCTCCTCAGCGTCATTTCTCTGCATCTCTACGGTTGCTGCGGCGAGCGCATGCAAGGCTGCGCGTGCTCGGTCCCGCTCAGGTGGTGGAAAGAAGTCGCGGCGGGTGATCTGCCGCCACTGTGCACGGAGCCGTCGCAACGCCCCCGCACGGGCCGATGTGCTCAGCCCTACCGCGGCTGCTGCAACAGATGCCAATTCCAAATACTCCGCCGCCCGAGCAACAGCGATTTGTGCTGCTAGCTCACGTTCCTGGCTGGCCGTGCTCGGGCGCGCTAACCACACGCCAGCCTGCCCGCCCGACTCGACGACCTCCTCGGCGAGCCATTCGAATTGCTCACGGGTACGAGCGTCCGCTGGCAACGCCGCCACTCCGTCAGCCAACTGCGCCACGCCCAGTTTCTTGAGCTTGCGCCACACGGTGATTCGCGGGGTCGATGGCTCCCGTGGCAGACGGTAACTCAACAACACCCACTCGCCGGGGGCTGTGTGGATGTCCACCAGGTCAGTGTAACCATGGTTACACTCCGGGTGCTTACCCACGATTCAGATCAAAATTCCTCGGACGAGCGGTTTGATCCCACCGGTGGACCACACCGAGAGAAACCGCGCTGGCCGATCGAGGCGACAGGTCGATCACGCCGAGGCATCCCCCTTCGTCTTCGAGACAGGCGGACCCATGGGAGCGGCGATGGGTCGAAAGCGACGGCCCAGACGATCAGCGCGCAGAACTCGGTGCAGCAGCAGACTGCTTGAGGCCGGAGGACAGCACGAGCACCGACAGGACAACGGCCACCAGAATCAGCGCTGGGACATCTGCCCACAGGTGCCCCATGTGGTCGTCGCTGAAGGACTGCACCGCCATGATTGCGGAGTGGACGATGCTGGAAACCACGGTGAACCAGATCAGGCTGAGATTGGCCGCTGGGTTCCGTGCCGCGTTGATCAGGAAGATGCCGAGTGTCGCGTAGATGCCCACGATCATCATGAACAAATGGGTCTGGTAGGGCGGGCCGGATTCCCATGCCCACCCCGACGGCCAGACCACGGCCAGGGGATAGATGAGCAGAAACACCACGCCAAAGACGACGAGTGCGAGTTGAAGAAGTTTGTAAGCGGACGGCATCATGCCCTCCAAAGTGAGTCCCGTTACAACATTCTAAGAATACGTCCGCACCCATCGAAATCGCCGTGAATGCCGCGCAGCAGGACCCTTGCTCGTCGTTAGGGTGCTATACCACTTGGGTTGCGAAGGTTTCGGACGTGGCCGCCTATTGTTGCCGAAGGGTGTCTCATTCGGTTGCGACAGGTATGCCCCACGCCAGTCGGCTGGTTTCATCGGTTGGCGGTCCAAAGAGGAACTGGCTCAGTCCCTGAGAACTTTTCCCGGCAGGGTCTAGTCTTGCCAGCCGGTGTCATCCGGCCCACGAGGTGGCCAGTGCAGCAATCATTTACTCCTTTACGTCGTCTGGCTTGCGCAGCGTGCGGTCCGCGCTGCGGACAACGCTGCGCAAGAACTCGTACTGCGTCGTGACGAGTCGGTCGGCCATATCCAGGGCTGCGTCGATAACGGTTTCGCGCCGCGACGGGCGGTCGCCGAGCGCGGGAATTGCCTCATCGACGGTGTCAACGAACTTGCGCACCGCCTCGATCGCGGCCCGCTGTCCGGCTTCCACCGACTTGAGCACTTCGTCGGACAGGTCCACCGCACGGTGCACCACGTCCCCGGTCTTATCGGTGCTCTCGGTCTTATCGGTGCTCTCGGTCTTCTTGGTTTTCTCTGTCATGATCGCGCTCCTAAGGTTGAATGCAGACGCAAGCCGATCGATCAGCGGTCAGGCGTCTCCAAGGTTTCCAATCCGTGGAGTCCACGTTCCGCCCTTATGTTGCCGCCCAACAGAGTCTTTCGACTCGGATACGTGCGCGCCTCAACGGGTTATTTCGCGGATGTGATCTTCGGTGCTCAGAAGACGGGCAGTATGCCGTGAATCGCGCCTTCTAGTCGGTGTCCGCGACGCCCAACAGAGTCGTCACGGGCGCGTGTGGAATGGCTCGTCATCTTCTGCACCGCCGCCAACCGGCCACGCCGGACCTGGCACTTGTGCCACACGTTCTGAATTCGTGC
>CAWDEZ010000009.1:0-38977 GCA_963801365.1 uncultured Actinomycetota bacterium
CAACGTCACACACCACCTACCCGCCCGACCAAAGGAACCCCCACCGGCCCTGGAAAGCCCGCACGCCGAGCGACACCGGCCGACCCGTGACACCCGACTGCCACAATCAGACCTCACAGCCAGCCAGCACCGACCTCACCCCGCAAGCAACCGCCGCACGAAAAATCGAGGTTAGCCTCGATCTTTCACGCGAGCTGCCCGTGGCCGCCAGCAGCCCGCCGATGCTGTTTTCTCGACGCCATCTTCGCAGGTAGAACCACTGATGCAAGCCCTCGCCCTGATAGGGTTAATCCATGGGTGCCGAGTTAATCGAAATCCGGATAACCCACCCTAGGGAACTTATCCAGCCGATACCCGAGGCCGTCCGCCCGCGACTGCTGGACTGGCAGGTTGACGCCAAGGGCAGGCACGTCGCCTGGCGCTACCGGATAACCCGCTACGAGCAGGACGGCCAACCGAGGTGGTGGTTGGACGGGACCGGCCAGCATCCGTGGACCAGCGACGACGTCGAATACCTGAAGGACGTTGCCGAGCACCACGCCGGTCGACTGTTGCGCAGACAGCGATGGCATCCCAGGAGCATGTACAACGGCCAGGAGCCGCCACTGTGGATAGGTGGTCGAGGGTGGTCCTGAGCGCCACTCGGTGAGACAACGAGGGACACACGGGAAACCGCAGGACTCGTCTGTACTGCCTCACAGATTGACAAAACGCAAGACCGCCCCAACCAAATCGCGACAACCGCTAAGGAGCCACGTCCATGCTCACGGTCGTGGGCGGGACGCACCCCGATTCGTTGACATGCGACTCGATTCGCTGGCCGGGATCCGTCGAGTCGGTTGAGCAGTTCGTTGGTACTGCTTCGGACCGCTCGAATAATCAGGGCGCCCAGGTGCCGTACGGCACGAGGGGGTCGGTGCCGAACGGCAGAAACGGGTCCGCGCCACCGATCGGGTGATCCTGCGGAAACACGGCGGCGGGTCCGCCGGGCGGCAGGGCCACGGTTCCCGCACCGGTGCCGGGTGCAGCAGGTGCCACACTGGCCGCCGTAGCCGACGTCGTTGGGCACGGCAGGCAACGGGGTTGGCGTACCCTCGGCCGCTAACGGAGCCGCCGCGGTGGCTGCCGCCGCAGCGAGACCTGCCGAGGCTGATGAGAACGCGAAGCTGTTGATTGTCAAGTCATTGACCCTTGCGATCTGACGAAAGCGTCATCGTGTTATGACGCGCCGTCGTTGAATAAGGGGGCGGGTTGCACCACCCACGTTGAACCAAATCCTTCGCTCCTCGTTTCATAGATGTGAGGTACGTCAAATACTCCCCGGCTGACGATGATCGGGATCACGTGGCCATATGGAAATCGAATCCGCGCAGATAGAGGATGGCAGCGCAGGTGAAAACATCTGCTCTGCAGCACAAGGGCTCGTGCTCGAGCTGGCGCTGGCTGTTTACCGCACGAGCCGGTTCCGATTCTTCGCGTCGGGGCGAAGCACTCACCTCACGTGATTGTCCTTCAGATCCGGAACCTTTCGATACGGGCAGCGAACAACTCCGGTGCGGCAAAGGTGGATCCGGCCGCGCGCTGCTGGCCACCGGAGTCGTCAGCATCGGCCATCCCGCTGCGGTTTCGCCCCGCTGAGGGCTTTCACCGCTCACCCAGCAGATTCTGTATTTCATTGTGCTGCCGTGTGATTCATCACATGTGATCGGAAACGGCACCGGACCAACGTCGCGTCACCGGCACGGTGACGATTCGAAGCGGCGCGTAACCCCAACGCGTATCTACAGATACAACCGTTACCACCCAAACTGACACTAAGATAGGAGTTTTACGATGAACCGTTTTGTCGTCCGGACCGTGTTGGTCGGCGTCCTGGCTGCCGGCTCGGTGGCCATGGCCGATACTGCTGGGGCAGCGTCGCTGGGTGGGTCATCAGCCGACAACGTTGTCAACCAGCTGCGTGCAGACGGCTACAGTGTGCAACTGAATCTGAACGGAACGCGCGACGTCCCGCTCTCGGAGTGCACCGTGACAGATGTCAGCGGACTGCCCAGCACCGCTCCCCTGACCGGACAGCCGACCACACAGTTCACGACCGTCTATGTCACCCTCGATTGCCCCCCGGGCAACTAATCACTGCACGCCGGCAACTGAAGGCCGTCAAGGACAGACGTTGGTTGGAGCCCGCGGCGATGGTCAGCGGCCTAGCCGCCGCGATGCTACAAAGGAGGTGCCGTTTATGAACACGACACGGCATTCGCTGGCCCTCATCCGGCAGTTAATCATCTGTGTGGCAATGGTATCCACCGTCCTGCTCGCACCCGCGTGGGCGATCCTCGTGACTTCCGCCCCAGCCGTTGCCGCGCCGACGGGATCGGTGCAGCCGATCCGCCACCGTGGTGGCCCTGTCTACTGGTCCATCACTGCTGCTCGCGTCGGCGCCCCGAGTGAGGCAGAGGTCAGCAGCTACGGGGGCAGCCACAAGCATTTGTGGGTCGAGCAGCAGCTGTACGGCCCCGGCGTGGTTGTCGTCGCCCACGTTGACACCACCGTTCATCAAAGCCGGTGACGCCCCGATGCTGGTCACCGGTGGCTGCGGCCAGCCACAACCCAGATCGACACAATGCCCCTTGATGCGATGAAGGGGTGGGGGCCTCCGCTCCTCGTGGCGTTCCGGCGGATGCTGGGGCGTGTTCACTTTCCACAACCACGGGAGGCCCCTATGGACGAAATGCAGTTCGTCGAGATCGATCTGCATCGGCAGCGGTTCGGTGGTCGTGCATCAGTCCGAATCCGGTGAGCAGGGCACTGGAGATAGTGGTGTTGAGGAATCGGGGATTGATGAGCACAAACGATGTTGTGGAGATGGGGACTTCGTCATCGAACGGCGCTTTCGAGTCCAGCGTCAGACAGTCGAGCGCCCCAGCGTCCAAAAGATCGACCGGTTAGCGAGGAGCTAGCGCGAGATCAAGGCTAGCCATCCGACAGGGGCGCTTTCTGGGCCGCACTGTAAATCGTGCTTCTGATCGCGACCGCCGTGATAGTCATTGTGGTGGTCTGCATTTCGTAAACCGGGGTCGTCATCAGCAACAGCAACGGCACCCCCAACGGCCCGAAAACCGTGAAGCGACCGCTGCTTTGGAGTAAAAGTCGGTGATCCAGCGGGGTCAGTCGGCGAACGAACACGCACCCCACCTCGAGCCGATAATGCCGCTGATCGATGGCCCCACCAACGAACCCGGGTCCCGACCCCCACCGCACTTCGGGGAAGGTGTCTTCGGTCATGTCGGGCACTATTCACCACCAGCCATCATCGGCGGAGACTTCGAACAGGTGGCTAGCCGCGGCTGCTGCGGCATGTCACATGGGGTTGAGACGACATCCGACCTGACACGACATCACCGGGCCTTGGGAAGCTGAACAATTGTGGGACAGCCGCGACGTAGGACAAGGCGTCGACGCTGCGGCCCATGGCTACGCCGTGCCGCGGGCGCCATCCGGGACGACCCAGGCAATAACGAGCAATAGCTCGCGTCATAACGGCGATGGCTAACGGAGACCCGATAATAAGCTTGCGTTCAGCCGGATTACCGTTTGTCAGGTCGATGACCCGCTGTGACCATCGCAGCGTGTCAGAATATTTAGCACTTTCCAGCTTGGCGTAGACCAGCTGCACGAAATAGCCCCAGGTTAAGGGTCGGATCGCCGAACATTTGTATACAAGTAGGCACATGACTAGCGAGGCAGCCGGATATGAGGGTGTCACTACTGGACGGGTGGTTTCCCTGGACAGTCCGGATCGCGTCGATGGCCCTGGTGATTCTCGCCATAGGGTGGCGAAATCGCCGGTGGCGCGCGCGGTGGTTGCTGATTGCTGCGGGCGCGGCGGTAGCGGCAGCCATCGGGACGTGGGTTGCTGTGCCAGCCGTGCTGGCTTTGACCGATCCCGTGCCCACCGAGGCATGGATTTGGCTCACGGTGCTGCTGTTCGCGGCGGTCATGCTGGTGGTCGGCTGGCGCGGTGGCCGATGGTGGCGCCGTGGAGCTGCACTGTTGGCCGTCATGCTAACCACCGCGACATTGGCCAACGCCGTCAACGCCGAGATCGGCTATTACCCCACACTGCGTGACGCCTGGCGCGCGATTTCTCATGCGCCGATGCCCGCTGTAATCGACCTCGCGCAGCTTGGCACCATTCCACCTGGAACACCGACCGGCCATGTCGTCGCCGTTCCTATTCCGAACACCCTCAGCAACTTTCGGCACCGTCAGGAATTCGTCTTCGTGCCCTCAGCCTGGTTTCGCCAACCTCGACCACATCTGCCGATACTGGAACTGATCGGTGGGGTGTTCGCCGCCCCGGACGACTGGATCCGCGCGGGCCACGCGGTGGAAATCGCCGACGCCTACGCCGCGCAGCACGGTGGGCTCGCACCGATCCTCGCCTTCACTGACGCCACCGGCGACGTCATCACCGACACCGAATGCGTCAACGGCGCCGCTGGCAACGCCGAGGACCACCTCGTCAAGGACGTCCCCGCATACATCATCTCCACGTTCGACGCCGCGCCGTCGCCCCGCAGCCGGGGGGTGCTCGGATGGTCTATGGGCGGTACCTGCGCCGTGCAGCTGGTCGTCGAGCACCCCGAGGCATTCGCCCACTTCGTTGACATTTCCGGCGATCTCGGTCCGAACCTGGGCAGCAAGCACGACACGATCAGGAGATTGTTCAATGGGGATGCCGCCGCCTGGGCCGCGCATGACCCTCTCACCGTGCTCGCGCACAGAGGCCCATATCAGGACGTGACTGGCCTGTTCGTCAGCGGCACCGCCGAGCCGGAACATGTCAGGTGCGCCAGCCAACTATCCACCGCCGCGCGGCAAGCCGGCATCGCCACCAAACTCACGGTCCTGCCCGGCGACCACACCTGGAAGTTCGCCGCACAGGCCTTCGCCGACGCCCTTCCATGGCTCGCCGCCCAACTCGACCTCCCAACGCGATGAAAGGAGCGGGGCCGGTCAAGACCAACTTCTGGGTTGTTTTGCGGGCTTCCTTGTCCTGGCTGGGCGCGTCGAAGTAGGCGTCGGGGTCAAGGCTCGGGCGCAGCCCGACCGCGGAGCGGCCGTAGGGCCTTGACGGCGGCGCCGTTCGGCGCATGCTGTTCAGGGCAGGAAGGTCGAAAAGGCTTGTGGTGCTTTCGATGTGGGTGACAAAGGGGTCGTCGTCGTCTTCAGTGCCGGTGTCCCGGCGTGGGGGCAGGCGATAGGGCTGCCGGTCATTCCTTCGCCGCGATTGTGCGGCATGAAGCGGTTCGCGTGAGACGGTCGGCCGGGATCAATCAGAGGGAACGACCTCGCCGGGTTCGGGGGTCATGACCTGCACGGTCCGCAGCCGACCGAGTCTGGTGGCTCACGCCGCGCGCAGTGGGCGGTGCAGGGCTCGGACGTGGTGATCGCGCAGCCCGTAGAAGACGAGCTCGAGTTGTCGTCGCGCGGCGGCCACCGCGCCGATGTTGGGGTTGCCGCGGCGATCAGCGACCGTTCCCGGATAGCGCCAATAAGGCACGCCCGTGAAGGTTTAGTTGGTATGGGGGGCTGGGGCCTCGCTCGCATGTGAACGTGGGTTGCCGACAGGAAGTGGTCCTGGCCGGTAGAGCCACAAGATGTGGGAGGCCCCAGTGAACAATCAGCGTATGAGCCATTCTGACCTGGCGGTCGCCCTGGGGGGATGAAAATTGTGTGGTGGTCGCCTGTCGACGCCGTCTAACACTGTGGTCCTATGAGGCCGTGTATCGAGCCGGGCGTCGGATGCCGCGGTTGGGCCCTTCACTGTTGCCGCTGTTTCGAGCACGAGGATCAGATTCGTTTCCCCTGTAGCGATATCCGCAGGCGGCCACACCCCGAGATGAATTGGTGTGCGTTGGAATGAGGAGATGACGGCGGTGTTGGCCGAATCGCACGATGAGGAGCAGATCATTGCCAGGGTGGCGGCCCTGGACATCGGTAAGGCGGAGTTGGTGTGCTGTGTGCGGGTGCCGGCACCGGCGGGCGGTAAACGGCGGTTGCAGGAAGTGACGAGCCACTCGACGATGACGAAGGCGTTGACTGAGCTGGCCAATCGGTTGGTCGAGATGCGCGTCGAGCGGGTGGTGATGGAGGCGACGTCGTCGTACTGGAAGCCGGTGTTCTACCTGTTGGAGGCGCACGGACTGGACCCGTGGTTGGTCAACGCCCGCGATGTCAAACATCTGCCTGGTCGACCGAAAACCGATGTGCTGGACGCTGTGTGGTTGTGCAAGGTGGCCGAGCGTCAGATGCTGCGGCCCAGTTTCGTGCCGCCGTGGCCGATCCGGCGGCTGCGGGATCTGACCCGCTACCGCACCGACCTGGTTGCTGCGCGCACGGCGGAGAAGAACCGGGTCGAGAAGCTGCTCGAAGACGCCTGCATCAAGCTGTCGGTGGTGGCCTCAGACATCTTCGGGGTGTCCGGGCGGGCGATGCTGGAAGCGCTGGTGGCTGGCGAACGCGACCCGAAGGTGCTCGCCCAGCTGGCGCGGGCACGGATGCGCGGCAAGATCGATCGGCTCGAACAGGCCTTTGACGGGCATTTCGCCGACCATCACCGGTTCTTGCTTGCGCGCATGTTGTCGCGGATCGAGGCACTCGACGAAGACATCGCCGCGGTCGACGCCCAGATCGAGACACAGCTGGCCCCTTTCGCCGAGGCGGCAGCCCACCTGGATGAGATCCCTGGCATCGGCCCGGTCGCTGCAGCCGTGATCATCGCCGAGATCGGGGTCGATATGTCGCGGTTCCCGACCGCCGGGCATCTGTGTTC
Source organism: uncultured Actinomycetota bacterium (assembly GCA_963801365.1). Lineage (GTDB taxonomy): Bacteria > Actinomycetota > Actinomycetes > Mycobacteriales > Mycobacteriaceae > Mycobacterium. The sequence continues at coordinate 6,839 of CAWDEZ010000009.1, forward strand.
GTGGGCGAAGTTCGCTCCGGGCATCAACTCGTCGGCGGGCAAGACCAAAGGCAGCGCTTCTTCTGGGCATGGCAACCCGTACCTGGCGCGCGTGCTGGGTGAGGCTGCTGTCGGCACCAGCAAGACAGACACTTTCCTCGCGGCCAGGTATCGCCGCATCGCCAGACGCCGCGGCCAACCGCGAGCTGTGGTCGCCGTCGGCCGCTCCATCCTGGTAATCATCTGGCACGTGCTGCACGATCCAGACACCCGATACCGGGATCTGGGCTCCGATCACTACACCCGACACGTCGATCCGTCTGCGAAGAAGCGCAGTCACATTCGACAACTCGAAGCCCTCGGATACACCGTCACACTCACTCCCGCCGCCTAATCACGTGGTGCGCTCCGAGGCCACCTCACCATAATTTTCGGATCAGTGTCGGGTTGGATGTGCACGCACGATCAGTGGTGGCGTGCGGGTTGGACGGGCAGACCGGGGAGGTGTTTGAGCGCCGGTTGACGCCGGATCACCGAGAGATCCTGGAGTGGATCGGGTCGCTGCCGGGCGCGGTAGCGGCGGTCTATGAGGCCGGCCCGACCGGGTTCGGGCTTGCGCGGTTCCTGCTGGGGGCGGGGATCGAGTGTTCGGTGGCGGCACCCTCGAAGCTGCAACGCCCGTCGGGGGATCGGGTCAAGACCGATGCCCGCGACGCCCGGCATCTGGCGCGGTTGCTGCATCTGGGCCAGATCGTGGAGGTAACAATTCCCAGTATCGAGCAGGAAGCGGCCCGGGACTTGGTCCGGGCCCGTGAAGATTGCCGGGGTGATCTGATGAGTGCGCGACATCGGTTATCGAAATTGCTTCTGCGGCATGGCATCGTCTATTACGGCGGACGGGCATGGACTGGAGTGCACGAGCTGTGGCTCCGCAAGCAGCGATTCGATGCCCCCGGGTTGCAGCTGGCCTACGACGCCGCCTTCGACGCGATGCTGGCCACCCTGGACCGCCGGGATCGGCTCGATCGGGCGATCACCGCGATGGCCGCCGATTCGCCGTTCACCCCGGTGGTGTGTCGGTTGGGCTGCGTGCGCGGGATTTCGACGTTGACCGCGTTCGGGCTGGCTGTCGAGATCGGCGACTGGGACCGGTTGTCCGGTCGGTCCATCGGTGCTTACCTGGGGTTGGTGCCCACCGAGAACTCCTCGGGGGCGACCCGCACCCAGGGCGGGGTCACCAAGACCGGCAACACTCATGCCCGCCGGCTGCTGATCGAAGCGGCCTGGCATCACCGGCGCCCGTATCGGCCCGGGCGAGATCTGCGGCGGCGCTGGGAGGCAGCGTCCCCGGCGGCCCGGGCGCGGGGACAGGCCGCGAATCGGCGCCTGCACGCCCGCTGGATCAGTTTTGATGAGCGCAAGAAACGCCCGGTGGTCGCCAACGCGGCGATCGCCCGTGAACTGGCCGGCTGGTGCTGGTCGCTGGCTGTCCTCGACGGCTGACACCCCACAAATGTCCGGATGACACCACCTCGGTGTCGGCAAGCGTCTGGGAGTGACCCGCGTTTCACCTATGAGCAATCGCGTTGCAGCGCAACTGATCACGCTCGATCTTTAGACATGCGGATCCACTCCGACTCGAAAGTCCCGCCTTCGCGGTATCCAACCCGCGTATATCAGAGTTGACACGCGTCGATACGACACGCTCGACCCCCGAGGACTCATCCGGTCAACGAAGCGGCGGCCACGACGACGGTTGCGGCCGCCGCTTCACCCTGCCCACTTGACAAAATGTTCCCCATATCAGGTGGTGCGCTAGTTGACTGATCAGGGTCGGCGGTTATGCAGTGCTGACCGTCATGACCGTGGAAGCGATACTGCGCCCGCGGGTTGGTCGCCTTCCTGATCGGTCTGTGTGTGCTGGCGTCAATCGCCGGCATCGTGTACCTGCTCGTCACGAACTTGCGAGTCGCCCTCGGTGTGCTTCTACTGCTCGCCCCACGCGTTGCTCATCGCCAACCTCCGCGCCTATTTGGGTCGGCGCTGAAATCGCCGCCCAACACGATCCCGTTCCGCGCCTGGGTCATCATCCCAGGAACTACGCGTCTTCCAATCGATCCGGGGCGACGCCTGTCTCTGACTCGATGACCATTTCGGACGGGGCGGTGCGCTCCCACAGGACCGCGCCCACGCACGCTGTCACGACCCATCCGGTGCCGATCACCCCGCACCATGTCATCAATGCCATCGAGACACCGATCGGGCCGAAGCCGTCCCAGCCGCTGAGCAACTGAGGGAAGATGACCCGGGCGGCGAGTGGGATAATGGTTCCCCCGATCACCACCCCGGCGAGCCCGGCGAGCGCGAGGTACTTCAGGCCCCGGCCGCCGTCGCGGACCAGGAGAACCGGTGTGAGCGACCAGAAAATCCAGACCGGCACCAGGGAAGCCACGAACAGCAGCGCACGGATCGCACCGGTGTGATCGCCGCCCAAGGCGATCTGTTCACGAAGGGCGATCATCGTCAGGTACAGGACGAACCAGGTGGCGCCCCGCAGCAGCCGTTGGCCCAGCCCGAACTGCTCACGGCGCCAGGCCTTGGCAAAGATTCCGGCGATGGTGATCGACATCGGGATTCCCCACACGAGGAATCCGCCCACTCCGATGAACGTCCAACTCGACCGAAATGCCGAGGAATCACCGAACGCGACGCGGACCCGCTCAGTCAGCGGGTGTACGAGGCCGAGCTCCCGGATGAAAAGTTCGCCCGGACTCTCGTTCTCAGCGAAGCCGGACAAGTAGTCGAATCCGATGATCGTCAGGGGGATGACCGTGGTGAACAGCTGGATCGAGACGAGTGCGCCCAGCGTGGCGCCGTCGATCTCGATGAAGCGGGCGGCGACTGCGGCGGCCGGCCGCATCTTGCGGGCATCCGCCAGCCGCCGGTAGCGCTCCTCAAGCCGCCGATGGACGTCCTCCCGTTTCCCGCCTGCGCTCATAGGTCGGCGAACTCCTCGAACGTCCCGCGCACTACTTCACGCCCCAGACATGGTAGTACCAGTTGTGGTGCGGTGACGTTAGCACTCAGGGGACGACCCACGGGGAATTGCCGGGGCCCATCCAACAAGTGCTCAAGAGCGAGTCGACTTTGTCGCCTGGATCCTCGGCGGGGCGGTGGCTAGGCCCACCGCCTACTACCTCGCGGCGATAGCCGCAATCGTGGGCGCAGGAGCCGGAGTCGCGCCCTCGGTGGCGGCACTTATCGTCTTCAACCTGATCGCATTCATCCTGGCCGAGTCGTTCCTCGTCAGTTTCTTGGGGGCACCGGAGGCGACCCGCAAGCGCGTCGACCAACTCTGGGTATGGACCCAAACCCATCACCGGCCCGTGGTCGCGTCCTTACCTGCGGCAGCGGGCCTGTATCTGCTCATCGTCGGGATTAGAAAAACTCTGGGTTCATAGGCGAAATGCGCTGTTTGCCTACGTCATACATCCCATCCGATCTGAGACCAGCGTCGGAATGACGCCCTCCGCATCGCTGCCGAACGGGCGTTCGGCGTCCTCGTCAAGTGCGCCGGCCCAGCGGTCAAGCGCCGCGCACGGCAGACAAGACATCGGCTAAGCGGCCGGCGGCCTCCCGCGCGCGCTGACAACTACTTGCCGGGGTCGCGGTCGACGGGCCAGCGGCTCGCTGCACTTTTGGCGGCTGCTTGACTCTCGCAAGACCCAACTCTGTGGGCTTTTGGAAGCCGAGCTCGATGCGCTGGAGCGGGGCCTGCATACTGGTTGCCTGGTTGGGGTTCGGAATCACCGACGGAGGGTTAACGCATTCGAGGCCGAGCTTCGGCCCCGTGATCCAAATGCTCCTGGCATTGCTGGTTCGGCTCGGCATGCCGACGCTTCGTCGCACGATGTAAATCGACGCGCTGCAAAGCGCGGCGCACATGCGTACGAGGTTTCCGGCACGGCATGAGCGTGGCGATGCCGTGCGCTATGGCCCCCGACTTTGGCGTAATCCTGGGCTGCCCGGTAACCCCCTTGGGTCACCCGACGCACCGCAGGCTTTGCTTCGGCTTTACACAGAGAGCTTTTCCACGGGGGCCTGCGGGGTTGCAGCACTGTTGCCGATAGCGGCTGCAGCGGACTCCCGCAGCGGTTGTCGGGACGTACACCCGGCTGGACAGACTCGCTGCGCAGCGCGCTGGATCGAGAGGATATCTGCGAGCCTCAAGCAATCGCGGAAAACACACGTGTGGCCTCCGCCGCCGGTGTGAAGATGTTTGGCGTGCATGTGGCCCACCCTGGGTTGGATTTGCTTGTCCGCGTGGCGCTGGCGACTCTGCTCGGCGTCACAATCGGCCTAGAACGCCAGTGGCGGTCGCGGATGAGCAATGATCAGAACCTGTGGATGAGCCTCGGTGAGGGGCGTGAAAGTGGGCGCACCTTCCCCGGGGATGATCTGAAAGTCCAGTTGCTCTGATCAAGACCGGCGTTGGCGCGCTGGCTGGGAAGGTACGCCCATGCTTACTGTTCCGGACTTCCGCAGATGATGGGCACACTAATCCTCTGATATGGGTGGTGACCTGCGGGTATGCGGAAATGCCGATTTCGGGTCGTGTTACTACACGACCCGGCCAGCTCGTTTAGCTGTTGGCGGTGGTGGTGAAGTCGAGGTACTTGGGTGGTTCGGGCACGTCGAGCGCGGACAGGATGGACCTCTGCCCGGTGGTGATGGCGGAGCGTTGGCTGACCTGGCCGTCGGGTGTGGCGAGGGTGACCAGGTGCATGCGGTCGAGTTCGTGGCGCAGGTTGCGCCAGGTGTCGCCGGTGGCGGTTTCGGCGACACGGATCAGCAGCAGCGCGAGCCAGCACAGCTGCACGTGGGCGCGGATACGATCTTCGCGGTAGCGGTGGACGGGGCGAAGACCTAAGGCGCTCTTGCAGTCTCGCCATCCGCGTTCGACGGCGATGAGCTGCTTGTAGGCGGCGGCCAGATCCTCGGGTGTCAGTGTCAGGTCGGAGGTGCGCAGCAGCCACTTGCCGTCCAGGTGGGTCTGGCGTGCGACGGTGCCGCGGTCGATGCGCAGCAGCCCGGCCTTGGTGCGGCGCAGATAGCGGCGCAGCCCTGGCTTGTCGCGCAGCGAGCCGACCAACTCGTCTCGGTTGCTCGCGGTCCCGGCGTCGGAGCCCTCGATCAAGCTCTGCAGGTGGGCGACGAGGCGCTCGCGCACCGCGGCGTCGCGGGCGGCGGCCTGGGGGTTGTGACAGATCACGAACCGTTCGGCGCGGGCCCCGTCGTCGGCGCCGCCGCCGGGTGAGACGAAGACTTCCTTGACCCGCAGGTTGCCCTCGACGTCGCGGAACCGGCCGGGGCGGGCCAGCGCCGCGGCGGCCTCGGTGTTGGTGTGGCGCAGCTTCTCGGCGTGGATGTAGTGCCCGCCGCCGCGTTGCAGCCAGGCGCGGTTGGCCGCGGAGGCGAAGCCGGCATCGGCCACCCACACCATCCGGCGCAGGTTCCACGCCCCGAGGTCGTCCTTGACCGTGCGGATGATCCGCTGGTCGCTCTCGCTGCCGGGAAACGTCCAGCAGCGCACCGGGATTCCGTCGCGGGTGACCGCCATCGCGATCACCACCTGCGGCAGGTCGTCGCGGTGGTCCTTGGACTTGCCGAACCGTCGCGTCCCGGATTCGACCGGCGTGCTCACACCGTCCTCGCCGGGCGGGTCGTCGTCGAGGTCGGCGAGGTCGTCGGCGACCTCGACCTCCCAGTAGGTGGAGGTGGTGTCGACGAACACGATCTCCACGTCCAAGCTGAGCAGATGCGCGACCGAGGCGACGATCTCCGCGGCGATCTCGCCCAGCCCGGCGAGCAGGAAGCCCATCGCCTGATACGCCGCGTCGTCGCTGAATCCGGGGCAGTTCTCGATCGCGACCCGCCCGGCCACCCAGCGGGTGCCGGCCAGCTTGCTGTCGGGCTCCAGCGCCCGCTGCGCCACCAACGCGAAAATCACCCGCTCCGTGACGGTTCCGTCGAGGCGTCTGCCCGCGGCGACGCGGCGCAATGCGGCATCGATGCCCAGGCGTTGCCACAGCTGGTCCAGCGCCCAGGCCCCGCCCAGATGCCGGGAGTCGAGCACCTCGACCTCGGCGCCCTCGGCCGCGATCAGCGCCTGCTCGGGCTCGATGAACCGCGAGATCGAGGCGACCAGCCGCGCCAGCGCGTCGCGGTCGACGCAGTCGGCGCGGCCGAAGTTGTGGATCACCTTCGCCGAGGGGACCCCGGTGTCCGGATGCCGCTGGCTGTGCGCGAGCTGCAGATAGCTCACCGTCGACCCGTCCCGGTTGCGCCGCTTCGTCTCCCGCAGCTACACCCCTACATCATTGCACTAGCATGCTGGCAACACGGCAGACACGCCCAAAGTCGTGTGCCTACACAATTTCACGGTTCCAGCATCCTGCAACACACCTACCAGCACAAACACGCGCGCGCATACCCGAAAATGCCTACCAACTGCGGAAGTCCGGACTGTAGTTCACGATGCCCAGGAGGCCAACGACGACGCTCGCGGCAGACGGTCGCTGCTCGATGAGATAGTTCGTGACGGCGCCCGGCAGATGCTGGCCGCAGCGTTACGGGCCGAGGTGGCCGCCTATGTGGAGCAGTTCGCCGATCAGCTCGATGAAGACGGCCGTCGGCTGGTGGTCCGCAATGGGTATCACTATGAGCGTGAGGTGCTGACGGCCGCGGGTGCGGTCACGGTGCGAGCACCACGGGTCAACGATCGGCGGGTGGATCCTGATACCGGTGAGCGACAACGGTTTTCCTCGGCGATCCTGCCGTCGTGGGTGCGCAAATCGCCGCAAATCAGCGAGGTGCTGCCGCTGTTGTACCTGCATGGGCTCTCCACTGGGGACTTCGGGCCGGCCCTCGAGCAATTCCTCGGGTCGGGGGCCGGGTTGTCGGCCACGACGATCACCCGGCTGACCAGCCAGTGGAAGGACGAGGCCGCGGCGTTTTCGCGGCGTGACCTCTTTGGCAGCGACTACGTCTACGTGTGGGTCGACGGCATCGTGCGCCACGAAGCGTGGCGTAACCGAGTGAGGGTGAAAGGCCCTCGCCATCCGGTTGTCGTGGCAACGGGGTGAAGCTGGGGACAGTCTGACCCGGGGAACGCCGGGAAGGGCGGTGAGCAGTCCTGACAACGCCGAGACGTGCCGGTACTGCCAGACGGTGCGGGTTCGGCTAGCAAGACGGAAAGGCGTACGTGAGAAACCAGCGTGTAAAGCCCCTCAAACGACCCACCAGCTCCAACCTGGCGGATATGGGCTGGGTTGCGGCGCGCACCGAACGGCCTTGTGCCGGTCGGGAACTCCTTGCCGAGGCTGATGCCCTTCGGCGGGAGGCCACGGTGAAAGCCCACGGCGTAGCCGTGGCGATGCTGCTGGGGCAGAGCTGGACGCCGACCCCGTCGATCGGTTGCGAGGCGAACGTGGGAACCGTCCGACATCGCCCTCCCCCCGGGCAGCCAGCGCGGGAGCGGGCGGGCGCGTTGCCAGCTGAGGATGTCGGGCGGGGCGGAGGCCCCGTAGTAGTCGCGGGCGTGACGACCCGCCACGGAGGCCGGGAAAACCGGCCACAGGGCCAAGGAGGCCAGCAAGTCAGCAGCAAGGATGCTGGAAGGCCCGGAGATCGCCGGTGAATACCGACGAGCTGGCGTTCGAACTCTATCGAGCCGAGCGTCGGGTACGGGAGATCCAGACCAAACTGCACCGATGGGCCGGTGATGATGCTCATCGCAGGTTCGATGATCTGTTAAACCTCGTCTGCGATCCGGAGTTCCTGTTGGTGGCGTGGGATCGGGTGCCGGGCAACAAGGGTGCTCGCACGACCGGAATGGATGGGCAGACCGCCTTTACCATCGAGGCCGAACAGGGCGTCGAGGTGTTCCTCGACGGGCTGCGGTCGGCGTTGAAAGATCGCAGTTTCCGCCCGGTGCCGGTGCGGGAGCGGATGATTCCCAAGGCGAACGGCAAGCTGCGTCGCCTCGGGATCGCGACCGTGTCCGATCGGGTGGTCCAGGCATCGGTGAAGCTGGTGCTCGAGCCGATCTTCGAGGCGGATTTTCTCCCGTGTTCCTACGGGGTTCCGTCCGAAGCGCCGGGCTCATGACGCGGTGGCCGAAGTGCGCTATCTCACGGCCCGCACATACGAGTGGGTCGTGGAGGGCGACATTGAGGCCTGCTTCGACGAGATTTCGCATACCAGGTTAATGGATCGGGTGCGTGATCGGGTCGGGGACAAACGCGTTGTGGCCCTGGTGAAGGCATCCCTGAAGGCGGGCATTCTCGTAGAGGGTGGCTCCGTGAAGGAGTCGAGAACCGGTACCCGCAGGGCGGAATTCTTTCGCCCGTGCTCGCCAACATTGCCCTGTCGGTGCTCGACGAACATTTCGTTACGGCGCCAGGAGGGCCGTCCGCCACTACCCCTGCTGCATCAGCTCAACTCGCTGCTGCGGGGCTGGACCACCTACTTCCGGCGCGTTCACGTGGCGGCAGGTCGTGGGCTGGTTGCGCCGCAAACACCCCCGAATGAACTGGAAGGAACTCCGCCGCCGCTTCTGCGGTGGCGGATGGTGGCCCGCCATCGGTGACGTGGTCCTGTTCAATCCAAGCGCGGTCGCCCCAACGCGATACCGCTAGCGAGGCAACAAGATCCCGACACCGTGGCCGAGCGCCGCATGAGCAGATGATCATGCAGCCGAAAGGGGCTTGTGGAGAGCCGGATGCGTCGATGAGGCGCACGTCCGGTTCGGAGGGCGGCCCGGGGAAACGGACCGGCGGAAACGTCGACACCGCGCCCCGAGCCGACCCCTACCCACCTCAAGGTCCGCCTGGAGCAGACCAAGCTGTGCTTGCTGGTGATGATCGGAGTGCGTGCTGATGGCCGCAAGGAGCTAGTGGCGATCACCGACGGGTATCGGGAATCGGCCGAGTCGTGGGCCGATCTGCTGCGCGATTGCCGCCGCCGCGGCATGACCGCCCCGGTGCTGGCCGTCGGTGACGGCGCACTGGGGTTCTGGAAAGCCGTCCGCGAAGTCTTCCCGGCGACTCGTGAGCAACGGTGCTGGTTTCACAAGCAGTCCAATGTCCTTGCCGCGCTACTGAAGTCAGCGCATCCAGCCGCGTTGGCCGCACTCAAGGATATCTGCAACGCCGAGGACATCGACAAGGCTCAGGTCGCGGTCAAAGCCTTTGAGGTCGACTACGGCACCAAGTACCCCAAGGCCGTGGCCAAGATCACGGGCGACCTCGACGCCCTGCTGGAGTTCTATCAAGTATCCGGCCGAGCACTGGATTCACCTGCGGACAACCAATCCGAATCCACCTTCGCCACCGTTCGTTTAAGAACGAAAGTGACCAAGGGGCCGGGGTCCCGGGCGGCCGGTATTGCCATGGCCTACAAGCTGATCGACGCCGCACAGGCCCGCTGGCGGGCGGTCAACGCCCCGCACCTGGTCGCCCTGGTCCGCGCCGGCGCGATCTTCCACAAAGGAAAACTCCTCGAACGGCCTACCGACATCACTCGGCCCGAACCCACCACCGAGGCGCAGTCCGCCGGATCGGAGGTCGCCTGACACACCTCGCCAGGTATTGACAATTCCTCTGGCCAGCCAAATCCAAGTCCGGCCGTGAATTCCGTCGATCAATTTGAGAATAGATAACCGGGCTGACCGTGCCGGCTCCAGCACCGTAATGTCCGCACAAGCGGTCAGTTCAGCTAACTGTTCAGGGACTGGTCGCGGTGACCGGTGTCGGGCGTTTCTGCCGGCGTTGGTTGGCCAAGGCGGCACGCCACATCATCGAGGGCCGCAGCAGCCGAATCGGTGCGTCGACAAGCCAGGCCACCTTGACGAACTGCTCAAATGCGGCGGTGTCATATTCGGCGGCGGTCAGTAATCGGTCCATATACCCGTTGAGCAACCTCGTCGATAACGGTGGTGTGCCCTGGATCTCGGGCAGGGAGAGGTCACCGCCGGCGGCCAGCTGCCAAGCCTGGCCGATTGGCTTTGCGGAGGCTCGGAAGAACCGCCGCGAGAGATCCGTTTCTCCCCGGGACAGGCAATTTCGCAACGCCAAAGCTTCCAGCGCGGCCACCGTCATACCCTGCCCATAGATCGGGTTGAAGCTGCACACCGCGTCGCCGACGACCAGCAAGCCTTCGGGCAGCAGCCGCGCTTTATCGTACCGGCGCCAACGGCTGGACGGGAACCGATGTTGCGCTGCCTCTCCAAGAGGTTCGGCCGCCCGAATGGCCGCCAAGAGGTGGGCAGGCGCAAATTGTTCCGCGAAGGCACACATCGCGGAACGTCCGACAGGTGGATCATTGCCCGCCATCCCGAAAACGGCGAACATCAACGTGTCGTGCTCGTATTTGAGGATCGCCATGCCGGTGGGTCGGCCGGGCACCGGGGCCACGACGCCAGCAGACTCGTGCAACGCCTCCGGTGGCATCCGCAGCAACTGACTTGCATACATCAGATGGATGACGACGTCGTCCTCGGCGGGCCGAGCATAACCCAGCCTTTCCAGCATTGCCGGTGTCCGCGCGCCACGCCCCGTCGCATCAACGACAAGATCGGCGGACAGTTCTGATTCTGCGTGGCCGTGACGGCTTACTATTCGCGCCCCGGTGATGCGATCACGGCTCGTATTGGAGGTAACGTCGACGACGTCATGATTATCGAGGAACGCGATGTTGGGAATCGCGCGTACCCGGCGCCGGACGTGGGACTCCAGAAATGGTCTGCTCGGGGTGTACGCCCTCAGCGCCCTCAGCCCTTCGAACGAACCGGACTGCACGGCCAGATGGCCCCCCATGTTGAAGTGGAGCCTCGACAGATCCCGATAATCCATCGAGGGTGCGCCGGCCTCGACGAGTTCGTCGAGGATCCCCGGAAAGAGCTCCTCGAGTGCCTGCGCGCCGCTCAGTAGCAGCCCATGGGCTTGACGGCCCTGCGGCACGCCGCGACGGTGACCGGCGCCGTCGCTCAGCGCATCCCGCTCCACCACGGTGACCGTTTCAAAAAACTCGGCCAGTGCTCGCGCAGCCACCAGGCCCGCCATGCTGGCTCCCAGAACCACCGCATGCTCACCGAGCTTCGCCATTAGCAACCTCCCCGACTTACGTCAGCATCATCCGGAAATGATCTGCAAGTCACGTGACACGCCCCTCCGAGGCATGATTCCAACGCGACCGCGGCCACGGGAGACGATAGCGACTTCAATCCAATCCACAAGTATTGACAATTGCTCGTCGCGGATGGCCGGGCTGCAGACCATGGCGCTCGTCTGCATGGGTTCGGCGTTGTTCACGATTATGGGTGCCTACGACTTCCCCAAGCAGAAAACCATGGGACACTCGACGCCCACCGTCACCGCGAACATCTACAGCGACCTCTACTCCGACGAACTCGACCAGGTTGCAACCAACCTCGACCGGCTCCACGCGTCCGACGCGACTGCCGCGAACGGACAGGAACCGGACACCAAGAATCAGCCATAGAGTGCCGTATCGCGTCCGTGCAGCTCTGACCCTGTGGTCCCGGCTGGGATCGAACCAGCGACCTTCCGCGTGTGAAATGGGTTTTTGACTTACACCAATGTGCTTCCGCTGGTCAGATCGGGTGAGGGGTCGCGAATTGGACCCCCTGGAGCACCTGGCCCGAAGTTTTGGCGGCCCTATTTTGGCCCCATAGAAATGGGGTTCTGTACAGCGCGGTCCAGAACGGATTTCTGACCAACTGACGCCGACGGCGTCCGGAGCCCTCGCGGATCCTCCCGCCGGCGCACGCGCCGTCGGTCACCTTTGCCAGCCGCGGCTTTCCAATCCGACGGGGGTCCAGCAGGGTCGCGTGGGAGGACTACGTGCCGGCGACGCTGTGCCGGGTGCATAGAGCACCGTTGCAAGCCGTTACAGCGGGCGGAACATCACGCTCAGGAGTACCGGCGTCAGATGGAGGTAGCAATCCGCGCCGCCTACGACGCTCACGACCGCGCGTTCTGCTCGGGGAAGTGGCTGCTCGCCATTTGATCTTGGTGTCAAGCTTTTGCCGTGACTTCAGAGAAATCGCCCCTGGTCCTACTGCATGGCGCAACCGGCTCGGGCCGCATCTGGCAGGACATTGTTCCGTTGTTGTCCGAGCGTCACGATGTTCACGTTCCGACGCTCCTCGGGCATCGCGGCGGGCCCGCCATCCAGCGCCGCCCGGCGGGGGTTAGCGACATGGTGGACGCGGCGGAACGCTATCTGGACGAGCATGGTCTAGCGCGAGCGCATCTCGCCGGGAACTCTCTGGGCGGATGGGTGGCCGTCGAGTTGGCACGGCGTGGGCGCGCCGCGAGCGTCTGCGCTTTCTCTCCGGCGGGCTTCTGGTGGGACAGCGATTCTCATGAACAGGTCTTCGGACAGATACGCAGGAAGCGCGCGCAAGCGCGCGTCGCCCGTCCGATAGCGCCGCTTGTGCTCAGGTCGGCAGCAGTCCGCCGCCTCGGTTCGCGTAAGGTCGCGTGTCACGGTGACCGCCTTACCGCCGCGAGGGTCTTGGAGTGGATGGACGATTCCATCGACTGCCCGTTCATGGATGACTACTCCCCCGACGAGCAGGCCGAACCGCTGGATCCGTTGCCGTGCCCGGTCACTTTGGCCTGGGCCCAGTTCGACCGACTCGTTCCGGCCGCGACGTACGGCCAGACCGCACGCGAACGCCTGCCCGGCGCTACGTGGGTGCTCTTGCCCGGCGTCGGACACATTCCGATGATCGACGACCCGGACCTGGTGGCCCGGACCATCCTGGCCGTGACCGGTGTTGCGGCTTAGGCGACCACCGGTGTCCGAGCCAACGCGGCCCCGCCGACGCGCGCGCAGTTGATGTCGCAGGCCATCGGGTGTGGGTGTGGCTGCACCGGATAGTGTTGCTGCTCGGTTCGGATAGGCCGCCAGACTCCTTGCCACCTTCTTCTTGGGCTTGCTCTTCTTGTAGGACGCCACGAACTCCGCGTGAAGCGTCGATATCTGAGCCTCTGTTTGGTACGGGGACGTATCAGTATTCGAGCCGCTTGCGACTGCGAAGTTTCGTTACTGTTTTTCACCGCAAATGACCTGGAATCGACCGGAAGCGGCGAGTTGCCGTCGGGAACACTCGGCGATCCAAATCGACTGTGCCACTAGGAATTAACCGGCATTCGCAGAAGTCGCCGAGAACCGCCAAGAAGAAATCCGGTCGTCGCGGCTTCGAGCGCCGCCCGCCCCACCTTGAGGTCTGGTATTCGGAATCGTCGCTACGCGGTGCGCAGGGCTGCTCCAGAGGTGCGGAAGCCGAACACATTCGCGCCGCGGCGGCAGCCGAGGTCGAGGCGGCCCGCGAAGAAGCGCGGCGGCTGCGCGACGAGGCTCGCAGTGACCATCAAACGCTGCGAGCCCAATACGCCGAGCAGCTGGCCGACATTCAGCGGCACGCCGACGAACGCGTCGCCGCGCTAAACCAGGCTCTCGAACTCGCCCGAGACACCGCCGCGGCATACCGCGTCCAAATCGCCGCGCCACGGCCCGAGAACTCCTGACATGACATCCGCGTCATCATTCCCGCGGCATCGACGCCCGAGTCTCTAGACGCGCCAACGACTGCGCATTCGTTGTATGGCAACCACCTTCGTCGCGAACAAGTGTTTAATCCGGACTTGCTCAAATAGCGGGGAGCGATCGCGATCGGCGCCCATTTGACCGCGGACCCGAGACCTGGTCCGAACCGGCCTATCGTCATCTCGCCGAAGCAGTTCGCTGCTTAACGGTCGCGGTTCCCGACATCGCCTCTCGCGCAGTGAAGTGATCGGATGGCTTCCAGATTCGTTCGGCCTACATCCACCGTCGACGAGATCCTTGACCACCTCACGGCCCGCTACGCCATGATCGAAGCCGTCGAACTCATTCGCGGCGTCCAATAGCTGATGTGCAAGGAGAAGGTGATCGTTAGCGGGATCGAGAATTTCCCTGGCGAGTTGGACACGCTGCGTACCGACAATCTGCGTTTGCGCCGTCTACTTCAGTTGAGTGAAGAACAGGCACGCGCAGCGGCCAGTGACCAGGCGACGCTGACGGGGGCGCCGGATTCACCAGTGACAATGGGCTCCAGTTCCGCCAGTAAGGTGCGGTTCTTCTTCGAGCTGTTCCGTTGTCGCACCGATATTTACGCGCTGCGCTGGGAGAACCGGCGCGATGGCCGATCGGGCTGGATGCCGGCGATCAAAGGCTATTGGCGCAAGGGTATGAATCGGGCCGACGCACCCTACCTCCCGCTGACCCCTGAGGTCATCGATGCGCACCTGCGGGGTGAGACACATGTCGGCCTCACGGCGGCGATCTACCCGTTCGGTGTACTCGTCGGAGGTGAAGAACAGTATCAGCGGTCCTGCAATACAGGTTCTTTAGAAGTTACTTCGGTGCTTTGCGGGAGTCCGACAGGTAGTCGAGGTCGAGGCTTTTGGTCGGCGACATCGGAATTCATCGGTTGACGTGATGGCCTGACCCCGACCGGTTGATCACGTGGACGGTTCACTGGGTCCGGTCACGTCTTGTCCGGCTCAAACTTGCAATGAATCTGTTGCTCTTACCGGGCTTTGCAAGGTCGCTCGGACGCTGAGCGGCGGCTTCTTGGTTGAGTCTTCAGTCCTCCGGGTTGTAGCCGAGGTTGGGGCCGAGCCAGCGCTCGGCTTCCTGCATGGTCCAGCCCTTGCGCTTCGCGTAGTCGGCGACCTGGTCCTGGGCCAACCGGCCGACCACGAAGTACTGCGACTGCGGGTGCGAGAAATACCAGCCGCTGACGGCAGCACCGGGCCACATCGCCATCGACTCGGTCAGCTCGATGCCGGTCCGCTCCTGGACGTCCATCAACTCCCACAGCGTCGCCTTCTCGGTGTGCTCCGGGCAGGCCGGGTAGCCGGGGGCAGGGCGGATTCCCACGTACTTCTCGCCGATGAGCGCCTCGTTGTCCAGCTGCTCGTCAGGCTGGAATCCCCAGAACTCCTTGCGGACCCGTTGGTGCATCCGTTCGGCGAACGCCTCTGCCAGCCGGTCGGCGAGCGACTCCAGCAGGATCGCGTTGTAGTCGTCGTTGGCTGCCTTGAACTCAACGATCTTTTCTCCGCTGCCGAGCCCCGTGGTGACGGCGAAGGCGCCGACGTAGTCAGCCAGACCGGTGTCCTTGGGCGCGATGTAGTCGCCGAGGCTCCGGTTCGGGATGCCGGCCCGGTGCTCGCCCTGCTGGCGCAGGTTGTGCAACTTGGTCTTCACCTCGGTACGGGTTTCGTCGGTGTAGACCTCGATGTCGTCGCCGACCGCGTTCGCCGGGAAGAAACCAATCACCCCGTTGGCAGTCAGCCATTTCTCCTTGATCAGGGTGTCGAGCATCTCCTGGGCGTCGTCGTACAGCTTGCGGGCGGTCTCGCCCGAGACCGGGTTGTTGAGGATGTCGGGGAACCTGCCCTTCATCTCCCAGGCGTTGAAGAACGGCTGCCAGTCGATGTACTCGCGTAGCTCGGCGAGGTCGTAGTCCAGGAACTCCCTCACGCCGAGGCCCTGGGCGGGCTCCGGCGGCGTGTAGCCGTCCCAATCGATAGGCGTCCGGTTCGCGCGGGCCTTCTCCAGCGTCAGCATCGGCCGCTCGCTCTTCTGGGCGTGCCGTTCCCGCAGGGCTGCATAGTCGGTCTCGGTGGCCTCCAGCAGGGCGGGACGCTGCTTGTCGTCGAGGAGCGCAGCGGCGACCGGCACCGATCGGGAAGCGTCCTTGACCCAGACCACCGGACCGCTGCGGCGCGGCGACACCTTGACAGCCGTGTGGGCGCGCGAGGTGGTCGCGCCACCGATCAGCAGCGGGATCTTCAGCCCCTGACGCTCCATCTCGACGGCGAAGTTGACCATCTCGTCCAGGGACGGGGTGATCAGGCCGGACAGCCCGATGATGTCGGCGTTGTGCTCTTTCGCCGCGTCCAGGATCTTCTGGGCGGGCACCATCACACCGAGGTCGATCACCTCGTAGTTGTTGCACTGCAGGACGACCCCGACGATGTTCTTGCCGATGTCGTGGACGTCGCCCTTGACGGTCGCCATCACGATCGTGCCGTTGGTCTCTTTCCCAGCTGTGGCGCCGGACTCTTCCTTCTCCGCCTCGATGAAAGGCAGCAGGTACGCGACGGCCTTCTTCATCACCCTGGCCGACTTCACGACCTGGGGCAGGAACATCTTGCCCGCGCCGAAGAGGTCACCGACGACGTTCATGCCGTCCATCAGCGGCCCCTCGATCACCTCGATCGGGCGTCCACCGGCGGCCTCGATCTCGGCCCGCAATTCCTCGGTGTCGGCGTCGACGTTGGCGTCGAGGCCCTTGACCAGGGCGTGGGTGATCCGCTCGCGGACCGGGAGGCTGCGCCATTCGGCTGCCACCGGATCGTCGGCCTTCTCCGAGCTGTTGAACCGTTCGGCGATCTCCAGCAGCCTTTCGGCCGCGTCTTCGCGACGGTTCAGGACGACGTCCTCGATCCGGTCCCGCAGCTCGGGGTCGATCGAGTCGTAGGGCACCAGCGCACCCGCGTTGACGATGCCCATGTCCAGGCCGGCTTTGATGGCGTGGAACAGGAAGACGGCGTGGATCGCCTCGCGGACGGGGTTGTTGCCGCGGAACGAGAACGACACGTTCGAGATACCGCCGGAGATGTGCACCCCGGGGAGGTTCTCCTTGATCCAGGCGCAGGCCTCGATGAAGTCGATCCCGTACGTCGCGTGCTCCTCGATACCGGTCGCCAGCGCGAAGCAGTTCGGGTCGAAGATGATGTCCTCGGCCGGGAAGCCGACCTCTTCGGTCAGGATCCGGTAGGCGCGCCCGCAGATCTCCTTGCGGCGCTCCAGGTTGTCGGCCTGACCCTGCTCGTCGAAGGCCATCACGACGACGGCGGCGCCGTACTTGCGGCACAGCCGTGCCTCGCGGATGAACTTCTCCTCGCCCTCCTTCATGGAGATCGAGTTGACGATCGGCTTGCCCTGCACGTTCTTCAGGCCCGCCTCGATGACCTCCCACTTCGAGGAGTCGATCATCACCGGGACGCGGCTGATGTCCGGCTCGGCCGCGACCAGCTTGGTGAACCGGTCCATCGCGGCGACGCCGTCGATCATGCCCTCGTCCATGTTGATGTCGATGACCTGCGCACCGACCTCGACCTGCTGCAGGGCGACCGACAGCGCGGTGTCGTAGTCCTCGGCCTTGATCAGGTTCCGGAACCGGGCGGAGCCGGTGATGTTGGTGCGCTCACCGATGTTCACGAACAGTGAGTCGTCGGTGATGTTGAGCGGCTCCAGGCCCGAGAGCCGGGTGGCCACCTCGATCTCCGGCAGTTCGCGCGGCGGCTTGCCCTCGACGACCTTGGCGATCTCGGCGATGTGCGGCGGCGCCGTTCCGCAGCAACCACCGACCAGGTTGACCAGGCCGGCCTCGGCGAACTCGGCGATGTAGCCGGCCTGAGCCTCCGGGGACTCGTCGTACTCACCGAAGGCGTTGGGCAGGCCGGCGTTCGGGTAGCAGGAGACGAAGGCGTCCGCGATCCGCGCCACCTCGGCGATGTAGGGCCTCATCTCCGGCGCGCCCAGCGCGCAGTTGAGGCCCACCGCGATCGGCTTCGCGTGCCGGATCGCGTTCCAGAACGCCTCGGTGACCTGACCGGACAACGTCCGCCCGGAGGCATCGGTGATGGTGCCCGAGATGATCACCGGCCAGCGGCGTCCGCGCTCCTCGAACAGCGTCTCGATGGCGAACACCGCCGCCTTGGAGTTCAGCGAGTCGAAGATCGTCTCGATGATGAGGATGTCGGCACCACCGTCGACCAGGCCGTTGGCAGCTTCGAGGTAGGCGGCAACCAGCTGGTCGTAAGAGACGTTGCGGGCACCGGGGTCGTTGACGTCCGGCGAGATCGACGCGGTCCGCGTCGTGGGCCCGAGGGCGCCGGCGACATAGCGGGGCTTCTCCGGGGTGCTGAACTCGTCGCAGGCCTTGCGCGCCAGGGCGGCGCCGGCGTAGTTCAGCTCGTAGGCCAGCTCATGCATGTCGTAGTCGGAGAGCGAGACCGCGTTCGCGTTGAACGTGTTGGTCTCCAGGATGTCGGCGCCCGCCTCGAGGTATTCGCGGTGGATCCCCTCGATGATCTGCGGCTGCGTCAGGGTGAGCAGGTCGTTGTTGCCCTGAAGAGCGGTCGGCCATTCCCTGAACCGGTCGCCGCGGTAACCGTCCTCGTCAGGCCGGTCCCGCTGGATCGCCGTTCCCATCGCGCCGTCGATCACCATGATCCGCTGGCGCAGAGCAGCCGTCAGTTCGTCGGTGCAGTCGGGTCGGATGTTCGGTTCCAAGGTGACCGGGTCAACAGCGTTCACGTGCACTCCTTCCGTAGCGGAAGGCGTCCTTAACTCTGCCGAGCGTGGCGGATACCGGCAGGGACCGGCGAACCGTTGCAACGCCTCTCGACCAGAAAAGTCTACGTCGTCACCCGACGTTCGTTGGTCGTGCTAGGTGTCCGAGCTTCGGCGGGCGGTTATCTGCGCCGGGGCGGGCCAAGCTGTATGGCTACGGTGAAGCAATCACAGCAGGAAAGAGAATTATTTGGGATGAACAGCCCAGGCAGTAGGGCCTCACGCAACTGGTCTACTGTGATCAACCTGGTCTCAGCATCGAGCGGCACACAAGTAGTAGTGCCATGAGAGGGAACCCGGTGGGAGTCCGGGACTGTCCCGCAGCGGTATGCAGGAACGACCGCCGTCTCATAGGTGGATAAGCACCGGTCACACGACTGGAAAGCGACGGCCATTAGTATCATCGGGTTCGGTGCGCGCCTGTGAGTCCGAAGACCTGCCAGCTGTACTGAGCGCGTCGCGTTCAGCGGCGCATCGCCTCGTGGAATGGGCGGATGTCCCACCTGCGCGGTCGGCGACAGCGTGGACAGACGTCTGATGGCGATGAGCATCCCCTCACAACAGTAAGGACGCTGTTCGTGTCAACACATTTCACCGCAACAATTCTGGGCTCTCCACGCATTGGCCCCAAGCGTGAACTCAAGCGGGCGATCGAGGGTTATTGGGCCGGTCGGCTTGATCAGGCTCAGCTGGAATCCGTCGCCGCCGACCTGCGCCGTCAGACATGGGCCGAACTCACCGCTGCCGGTTTGGACTCGGTGCCGGTCAATACGTTCTCCTATTACGACCACATGCTTGACACTGCGGTACTGCTGGGCGCCTTGCCCGCCCGGTACGCATCGGTCAACAATGACCTGGATCGCTATCGCCGCAGCTCGTGGCACCGCCGAGGTTGCCCCGCTGGAGATGACGAAGTGGTTCGACACCAACTATCACTACATCGTGCCGGAGCTTGGTCCTGACACCGCTTTCATGCTCAATCCGGCCAAGGTGCTCCGTGAACTCAAAGAGGCACAGGCGGGCGGGGTTTCGGCCCGGCCGGTCGTCATTGGTCCGATCACCTTCCTGGCGTTGAGCAAGGCGGTGGACGGGGCTAAGGACCCGATCCAGCGGCTCAACGAGGTGCTGCCGCTCTACGTCGATCTGCTGGGTCGGCTGGCTGACGCCAGCGCGCAGTGGGTACAGCTCGATGAGCCCGTACTGGTCACCGATGTGCTCGACAACGCCGCGCACATCGCCGAACAGACCTACCGGGTCCTTGGCGACACATCAAACCGGCCAGCGATATTCGTCGCCAGTTACTTCGGTGCGCTGGGCGGCGCACTGCAGGCATTGGCCCGCACACCGATCGAGGCCATCGGCGTCGACCTGGTCTACGGCAGCGAGCAGGCGATCGCCACGGTTCCCAAACTCGCTGACAAACTCCTGGTCGCCGGCGTGGTCGACGGGCGCAACATTTGGCGCACCAATCTGGAGTCAGCTCTGAAAACCCTTGCTTCGTTGTTGGGTTCGGCTAAGGCGGTCGCGGTTTCAACGTCGTGCTCAACGCTGCACGTCCCGTACTCGCTGGAGCCAGAAACCGAACTCGACGACGCCCTGAGAAGTTGGTTGGCGTTCGGCTCAGAGAAGGTCGTCGAAGTCGCGCACCTAGCCCAGGCACTGCGGGAAGGGCGCGAGGCCGTCGCACCGGCCGTCGACGAAGCCAACGCCGCGATCGCGTCCCGCAAGTCGAATCCCCGGGTGAGCAACGGCAGCGTGCGGGCCCGGCTGGCCTCCATCCTGGCGGCCGGACATCGTCGTGGTCCGGCTGCTGCTCGGCGGGAGATTCAGAACGCGCGGTTGAAATTGCCCGCCCTGCCGACCACGACGATCGGCTCGTACCCGCAGACCGTGGAGATCCGCGAGGCCCGCGCGGCTTTGGTGGCCGGACAGATCGACCAGGCCGAGTACACCAACCGGATGAAAGCCGAGATCGAATCTGTCATTCGACTGCAGGAGCGGCTGGGCATCGATGTGCTGGTGCACGGCGAGCCGGAACGCAATGACATGGTGCAGTATTTCGCCGAGCAGCTCGACGGTTTTTTCACCACCGCCCACGGCTGGGTGCAGTCTTACGGCACCCGGTGCGTGCGGCCGCCGATTCTTTACGGCGATGTCGCGCGGCCGAAGCAGATGACCGTCGAGTGGATCACCTACGCGCAGTCGCTGACTGAAAGGCGGGTTAAGGGCATGCTGACCGGTCCGGTGACGATCCTGGCCTGGTCGTTTGCCCGCGATGACCAGCCGCTGGCCGATAGTGCCAAACAGGTGGCTCTGGCGATCCGGGATGAGACGGTGGATCTGCAGGCCGCCGGGATCGCGATCATCCAGGTCGACGAACCTGCCCTACGCGAGCTGCTTCCGTTGCGTCGTAAGGACAAAGATGCCTACCTGGACTGGGCGGTAGGGTCGTTCCGGCTCTCGACGTCGGGTGTCTCGGATGCGACCCAGATCCATACGCACCTGTGCTACTCGGAGTTCGGTGAGGTGATCGGGGCGATCGCCGACCTGGACGCCGACGTAACATCGGTTGAGGCCGCGCGGTCGCGGATGGAGATCGTCGAGGATCTGACCGCAGCCGGTTTCGCTAACAGCATCGGCCCGGGCGTGTACGACATTCACTCACCGCGGGTACCCGACACCGACGAGGTCGTCGAGAGTTTGCGTGCAGCGTTGTCGGCGGTCGGCCCGCAGCGGCTCTGGGTCAACCCGGACTGCGGACTGAAAACCCGTAAAAGCGAAGAGGTCAAGGCCGCTCTGCAGAACATGGTCGAGGCCGCCCAACGAGTCCGCGCCGAGGCCTGATCCGATCCCTTGACACGCTGCCGCCCCAGGGTCTTTGTCGTGAAAAGCTTTGCCTGGCTTCCCTGTTCGAGCGCAAAGCTCACCTCGGCCGCTTTCGGCCAGTTCAACAACGACTCGACGGCTTTGTCAGACAAAACAGTCTTAAACGCCACCCAACGGCCTCGGACCTTGACCATCGGGCGCGGCACCAAGACCACGCCTCAACCCGAAAGCTGTGTTTCAGTAGGTGCGGCAAGAATGCGCGATCGCTTGCCCCATCGCCCACGACGATTGCGCTGGCGAAGAGAAGCTCTCCAAACGGTCGTTCGACCAGGCGTTTGATCTTCTCCCACTCAACTGCAACGAAGGGAACCCGACGGGCGACCGGCGTCGTGGGCAAATCATCGACGGGATTGAGGCCATCGACCACAGTCTTCCCGCCCACTGTCCGAATGAGCCTGAGGCAGTCGGTAGACAGTGCCAGTTCCACGCTTCCTGCCCAACCGTGCAGCACAGACACCGCGGTTGAAACAGGGCTCCAATGCCTGCGGTTCTTATTGCGATACTCGGTCAGCCCGATCAGGGTGTCGCGGAGGAACGCGACCCGATCGGCCGGGTAGCTCGTGTGGTAAACATCGCGGCACGCAGTGATCAGATCACGCCAGGCATCCACCAGCAGATCATCACTGTCGAGTGTGCCCACGAGGGTCTGATCGGCGTGCCGACCACGGATCTTTTTCGGTCGTCGAGCGTCGTCCTTTCGCTCTGGCTCGTCACAAGTAGATCGTTGGTGATCGCGCTACGACGACCCGGCCGGCCATGTCGACGAACGCGTGGAGGTCCGGTCCGATCCAGTCGAGGCTGTTGGTGAGATCAATGGCCATCGACCGCCAGTCACGGATCTGTTGCCCGCCGCGCGGTCGTGCATCGGCACATGCGACGGCGATCTCCTGCACAATCGCGTCCCAAGGCATACGTCCGGAAGGCGACGTCACGCTCACGCTGTTCGAACATCAACCATACCTTCCCGACCAGGACTAGGAGGATCGTCGACGACGGCTCACTGTCGGTGCGCAACCGTACGCTCAGCCCATGACTGATGGCCCCATCATGAATCGCGCAGCCCGCCGCCGAGCAGCAAGAGAGACTCGCCGCGAAGGGGCAGCGCTCAGGGCTGCACAACCCCGCCCGCGACCGCCAGAGATCATTACGATCAACTACGGCCCTGACCGTCGAAATGTGTCGTGCAGGAAGATCACCGAGACGGTGGTGAACCCGCTGACTCAGACCGTAACGCTTAACTCGGTCGCGTTTGAAGACACGATTCATCCAGTTTCACTTGATTTCCAACCTCCATACGTGATCTCGCGGCGGCTGGCGGGGCGAAGGGCTTCAACTACATGTGGGACAAGCTCACCTACATCTTCGCGCTGCCTGACCCGCACAGTTTCCTGTGCTGATCGGCCTCAGCACTGAGGACCGCGACGTACTTGAGAAATACGTCGCCGGGTGTAGGAGGCTGGCCACCTACAGCGCAATCGCGCACGGCAGCGGATTCAAGATGCAGAGCTTCGACGGGAACTGGACGGTCACCCCGAATTTTCCTGACGATGAACTGCTCGTGGCCGCAGCGGCCAGGTTCCGTCAGCTGAATAATCAGGGAGAACCAACGGCATTCACCACAGCGTCCGATCTCATAATCAAGGCGGCGAAAACGGTCGACCCTGACCTGACCAAGGTGGTTGCCCAGTGGCGGAAGGCCCGAAGCTCACTACTTAATCGCGCGATCGCCACGGTCATCTGTGACGCGGTGATGCCGCAAGGACCGCGGCCCGACGATTGCGTCAGCTTCGGCAACCTGCGTCCCGAGGACCTGTTCAACACGTACTTCTACGGTGACTTCCTCCATGTCGGAGACAGCTCCGGGAAGCTTCTGAACATCCAGTCCGAGGAAGGCAACGCTGCCTACCACATGTTCGGATTCCTGATATCGATGTCGGCCCTGGCGCACCTGTACTTCGGATTCGCCGTCCTCGTCGAGCACGCCTCGGAGCGACTTCCGCTCCCGGTGAGGACTGACTACGAGAACGAATACAGGCGGGTCAAGGAGGTCCGGTACTACGTTGGTGCTGGACCACTCCGAACACTGGATCCGGGTCTTGGCGCCGTGGCCGGTCGCCCAAGACGCCGTCAAGCAGCCCGCACCGGCACAATTACTTCCGCTGCTTATCTCGAAATGTGGCGCTGGCTCGCAGCTGCCAGCTTCCTCATACCGGCGATCCTGGGCTGACGAGCGGGCGTGTCAAGGGTGGCGAAGCCATCACGTAGTGACGCCGAAGGCGCCCTTTACTCGTCCGATCGGGAAGTCAGACAATCGGGCCGATGAGAAGCGGCAACACGGACACGGCGTTCGTCGGACGGTGCGACTCTGCGCGTCGAGCCAGTTCGGCCCAGCACGGACTTCGGTCGAGAATTCGGACAGCGCGCGACCAGAGGATCGGGGCGGTGTGCGCCGATCGCGGAACGGTTGAGTTCTGGGATCTTCGTGGCACCGCCAGCGACCAATCGCGTGGTCCGGGTCCTGCGCGCTTGCTTGCGCCTTGATACCAGCAAAGAATTCCTCACAACCAACCAACTCTCAATGCTCGTTGGGCCGAGCGAGCGCGGGCAATTCGGGGACCGAATCGTGCCTTCAAAGTTCGAGTCCGCCGACGTCCAGCCCGCGGCTACGCTCAGCGGCGCGCTCGGCGCCGGCGGCGAGGCGTTCGTAGGCGGCACAGAACGCCCGCTCGGCCGCGGCATGCTGACGCCAGGAGTTGCCCCGAGCTATCCGCCGCTCGGTTTGGCGGTTCAGGAGCTGGCACACGATCGCGGGCAGCAGCGCGCGGTCGGTGCGCTCGGCCTCCGTGTGCATGGTGCGCGGACGGTCATCGGTGGCCAGCACTGCGCGCAGGTGGTGCGCGGCCTGGTAGCTGTTGCCGCGCCGTAACACGTGTGGCTCCGCGTCCACGGTCGGAGCCGCGTACTCGTCATTCGCTTCGCGGCTGCACTCGATGTAAAGGTATGCGTAGTTGGCGTTGCGGCCGCGGGACATCCCGACGTAGGCCATTGCGCGGTTGGCGGATTCACCCAAGACCGTGTGCGCGGTGTCGGCGGTGACCCCTTGCGCGGTGTGCACGGTGACCGCGTATCCGAGCGTCACGTGCTGGCGCAGGTAATCACTCTCGAACACAACACGGGCCTTATCGCCGATCCGCTCGGCGGCGACGCGGTTCGTCGCCGCGTCGACGGTCGCGACGCGCCACCGGTTGCCGTTGCGCACCTGTTCGGGCTGCGTACTGTCGGCGCCGGGGGCAGCGCGAAGCTGGATGCGGGCATCGTTGCGGCGGCTGACGATCAGATCACCGACGCCGATCATTTGGTCGCGCGCGCCGCGCGCACTGGGCCCAGCCGCAGCGAGGGTGTCGTGTAGGCGCCGATTCAGCGCGTCGGCCATTTCCCAGGTATCGCACACCAACAACGCATCGCGGCCGGCGGCCCGATCAGCCATGTAGGCCTGCATTGCGTCGGCGGCCATCGCCACCGCGTCCCCGGTGTGCAGGCGACCGCGGGTGCGATACCAGCCGATCGCTCTTCGCAGCCGGTTACCCCGCGCGCAACGCAACGCCAGCGAGGCCTCACGCTCCTCGCGGTCACGGATCCGCCACACCTCGGAAAGGCGCTGCGCCCACGGCAACTCGTCGCACAGCTGCTCGAACATGCCGCCACGCGCCCGCACCGGAGCCAGCTGGTAGGGATCACCTACCAGAACCGACTTGGCGCGCGCGGTCGTGGCAGCCGCCAAGAGCTTTTCCAGATCGTGGGTGCCGACCATCGATGCCTCGTCCACGACGAGCACACTGCGCTGACTCAGCGCCAGCTCACCGGCGTCGATCATCGGCAGCGCTTTGGCCACCGTCAGGCCGCGATCCCCCGCGCCCTCGGCCATCGCCTCATCGACCGCTTTACCGGTCGGCGCCAGCGCCAGCACCTCTTTGCACGTGCGGTGCGCGCCAGCGCGCAGCGCACACAGCGAGCGCGTCTTGCCCGCGCCAGCCGGCGCGGCCAGCGGCTGAACCAGCCACGGCGAGATCCCGATGTTGCTGATGGCGCGCGCCTGGTCGGCCGACAGGTCGGCGAGGTCGGCATCCCGCACATCCAGGCGCGAACGGTTCTCGCGCTCGTCGGCCATGTCGAAGATGTGCGCCTCCTCGGCAATGATCACCTCCAGGGTGTACTTCTCGTGCCCCTCGCGCTCATGGGCATGGCGCGGTGCGCTGATGCGCACCCCGACCGCGTCGACCATGCGCTCGATGAGCGCACGCGGATCACCCTCGGCGTCCACCGGCAGCTGTGCGCCGATCAGCTCCACCATGTCCGCGCGGGTGAACGCCGCCTTATCGATGCCCGCAGCGATCTGTGCGAGGCGTTCGTCGCTCAGTGCGCGCCGCGCATCTCGGTGCCGCGCCGCGCGCGCGTCCAGATGTGCGTCGCGGTCCAGCGCCAGGCCGCGCTCATCGGCGCGCCACTGCTGCTGCAGCCGGGCCCAGGAGAGTTCTTCGGGCTTGTGCGGCCGGGTGGCCTTCTGCGCGGTGGCCAGTTGCGCCGCCGACAACGGCCCATCGACAACCTGGAGGTTGTTGGTCGCCCATTCGCGCAACTGGGTGGAGCGCTGTGACCACGCCCGAATCGATTCCTCGCTGACGCCGGCGATTTCGGCCATTCCGGTGTGCTCGTCGACCGGGTGGAACTCGTAGCCGCGCTCGGTGTGTAGTTCGTGGCGCAGCGTTGCCTGGTAGATGACGCCGGCGGCCTTGGCCTCGTGATAGAGCGAGGTGGCGTCGATCGACACCAACATGCCGTCGGCGCGCGCTTGGCGGTTGGGCACAATGACGTGGGTGTGCAGGTGCGGATCCCCGCACCGCGAGGTTTCGTGCTGGTAGGCGATCGCCACCAACCCCGGCAGCCGCACCAGATCCTTGCGCCCAGTGACCGGGTTGTGCACCCTCGTGTAGCCGGCATGGTCCTGCAGATAGGCCATCGCCGCCTGCACTGCCTTGACGTGGGCGTGACCCATCACCTTCTCGCCGATGTCATCGGTCAACGCCCGCAGCAGCGACACGCTCTTGGGCGCGGCGAACGTCAGGTCGAAACAATGCACGCTGCCCTTCGTAAAGGCACGCCCGCCAGCGCCGTTGGGGGCGATGCCGTCGTCGAGCCAGCGCGCGACGACATCGGGGTCCGCCACGCCGCCATCGGCCGCGCGTCCATCAAGTCCCACCGACCCAGCCGCCCCTGCGGCGTCTCCGGCGATCAGCCACGTGGGCTCGCGGGTATCGCCCTCCGAGTAGTACTCCCCCAGCCCGCCGTTGGCGCGGCTGCGATCCATCGCCGCCGCCTTGGCTTGGCGGGCGGTGGCGTTGTAGTAGTCGATCGACCACCGCGACAGCTTCGAGATCGTCACCACCGGGCCCACCCACTTGCCAACTGGCGGTTGCGGCACTTGCTGTACCGCAACCATTCTCGCACCCTTGTGCAAATGTGCCGATGGATTTCAGGGTGTGTCGCAGCGAAGCTGTGTGGACGAGACTTACTGGGCAAGAGAGGGTTTCAGACAGATGAGATGTGAGTGAGCGTACTGGATGAGCTGGGTGGGTTGGGCGGATTGGACGGGATTGTTATGAGCGTTACTGAAGATGAGGGTGTTTCACGATCGAGAGTGATTCCGTGCGCGCCGGGCCGCTGCAGACCAGGGCCGCGAGCGCGGCGCCGCGTCTGACTGCTCCGTGCCGACCCGATCGGCCCCGGTACACAGGCCGAAAGAATTGTGCACAGGACCCTGGGGATAGCTGTTTACAGTTGGCCCAGCTCGCTCGATGGGAGCGGGCTGGCCTTCCACATCAAGCGAGTGACGATGACAAACAACGCTGCTAACGGTCGTGAGATGCTCACGGCCGAACAAGTTCACAACATCACCGGCGTGCCGGTGTCGACGCTGCACGACTGGGCCGCGAAGCGCGAACGCGGAATCGAGTCGCCTGGACCACATCACATCCGGCTGAGCAACCGGCATCGCCGGTGGACGCGGAGCGACGTCGAAGAATGGATCACTTCAGCCCGCATCTGACCCAGCCGCTTACGCGGCGCGGGGCGGCCAGGGACGCGTTCACCCGGGTAGATGTATCGCGCCGCCTATCGGATCGGCCGCATCGCCGGAACATCTGTCGGTCGGTTCCGCGACAATCGAGCTGCCGCCCAAACATGCGCAGCGCACGGCACCCGTCCCGGCGAATCGCGCCCCGCACGAATGTGTTTCAGCGGCGGCGGAGAGGATCAAAATGGCTATCAAGCGACGCGAGACCATCCACGGGCCCAGCTTCGACGTGGAATGGCGGCTGCCAGACCGCTCCAAGCGCCGCAAGTCATTCAAGACCGAGCGCGAAGCGCGCGTCTTCGAGGCCTCCGTTGTCACCCGAACCGCAGCCGGCGATGTCGTTGATCCGCGCGCCGGCCGCGTCACGTTGGCCACGGTGTACAAATCCTGGATCGCCTCTCGGCCCGATCTCACCCCGAAAGTCCGGCGCGGATACGAAGACAACTGGCGGTCGAAGATCGAGCCACGGTTCGGCGCGTGGTACGTCGCCAAGATCGATCACCAGTCGATCCAGAGGTGGGTCAACGACATGTCGGCGTCGGGGCTGAGTCCACGGACGGTCCGCTGGGTTCACTCTGTATTGAAGATGTGTCTCGACCACGCCGCGGACGACGGCTTGCTCCTATCGCGCAATCCGGCGACGCGCACGAAGTTCCCCCCGCTGCGCCCGACCGTGCACACCTATCTGACCGCCGCGGAGGTCGCGGCGCTCAACCTGGCCTGTGGCGCTCAGGGTGATGTGGTGACTCTGCTGGCCTACACCGGGCTGCGGTTCGGGGAACTGACGGGGCTCAACGTCGAAGATGTCGACCTCCCCGCGCGGCGTATCCGGGTCCGCCGTTCCATCACACAAGTGGGCGGCAAACTCGTGGAAGGCAACACGAAGAGTGCGGCCGGGCGGCGGTCGATTCCGATCCCCGAACGGCTGATGGGTGTGCTTGTCACCCGCGTGCGCGGCCGCCGGCCCGGGGAGCCGGCGATCACGTCACCGCTGGGATCGCGGCTCGGCTTGGAGAACTGGAAGCGTTCGGTGAAGTGGCGTCAGGCCATCGTGGAGATCGGTCGCCCGACGCTGCGTGTGCACGATCTGCGGCACCTACGCGTCGCTGGCGCGCCGGGCCGGCGCCGATCTGCGTTTGCTGCAGAAGACCATGGGCCACGCGTCAATCACGGTGACCGCGCACGTTTATGCCGACCTATATGACGACGAATTAGATGACATCGCATCGGCCCTGGATGCCCTCGGCGACCTTCCGTCCACCCGCCCCTAGGCTTGGCCCTATTTTGGCCCTATAGACCCCATTTTTTGGGCTATACCCCTGGTAGGTACCGGCCAAAAAATAGCCTCTGACTTGGAAAATAGTGTGGTCCCGGTTGGGATCGAACCAACGACCTTCCGCGTGTGAAGCGGACGCTCTCCCACTGAGCCACGGGACCCCGCGCGTCCGGCAACAAGCGGGCAGCCAAACGACGTCGAACGTTAGCACGAGCGGCGGTTTCGGCCAGAATACGCTTGAGCCGACGGGTGGTCGGAAAGCCGCAGAGAGATTTGTGCGGCCATACTGGCGTGGACTATCGTTTCGGTTCGCACGAGGCGACGATCTCGCCCGTCACGCGCGGATGTAGCGCAGTTGGTAGCGCATCACCTTGCCAAGGTGAGGGTCGCGGGTTCGAATCCCGTCATCCGCTCGAAGGTGCAGTCGCATCAACCCCAGCGGTGGAGTGGCCGAGTGGTGAGGCAACGGCCTGCAAAGCCGTGCACACGGGTTCGATTCCCGTCTCCACCTCAAAGGACTATCGTTACCGTCCGTCGCTTACCGGCACCCTAAATGGGGTCGAATAGCTTCCTGATGCGGGAATATCCGCCCTCGGCCCTGAAGCAGGCATTTTCTCGCATTCGCATACCCACCGCGTACCAACCGAGAGGTCAGCAAACTCGTCTAGACGATCGTGAACCGTCTGGTCCGGCGTTGTTGGCCGTAGCGGAGCCAGTCGCGGGCCGGTCAAGGCGGACCGGAGGTCCCACGAGGGGTCACCCCGGCCTTGGACCAATCGTTTCGCAGCGTCGACACTGGGTCGAGTTTTATACTCGGCACCTCGGCGCGGCTTCGGAACGGGAGACCCTCGATGGTTACCGCAGTTGGCGTTTCACAAATCCCGGCGGTCACCGAGATGACATCCGATGATCTAGAACTCGAGCGCTACCTGCTCGACTTGGCGTTGCAGCCGCTCGATCGGTTCGACGGGTTCGTGCAGATTGAGCAGTACCTGCTGTCGGCATTGCGATACCAGCTCAACTACACCTCGTATTGCGTTGGCGATGGCGCAGTACACCCGGACCCCGGCCTTCACTGGATACCTCGCAGAGGCGCAGGCGAACCTCATCGAGAAAATGCGCGATAAGCGCGTTTGGGGCTACTGGGCGCACGAATGCCTGATCGGTTACCAACGCTGGAACCCAGACCCGATTGCGTTCGCAAACGTGATGTACACCGGTTTCTTCGGGGTCATGCTCGGCCTATACGAGACACTGCACCCAGACCGGCGGTTCTCCCAGCCTGGTGCGTTGACGTTGCGTTGGAGCGAGGACACCGCATATCCGTACGACTTCAGGTCGTTATGCGAAGCCATCGTGCACAACATGGACATCAGCAAGCATGATCCGCTGTACGCCTGCGAGCCGCGGTTCATCTATCCGATGTGCAACACTTTCTCGCTGAACACGTTGCTGATTGCACGATCGACTGCACGGCACCGACTTCACCGCCGACGGCATCGATCGGATGCTCCAGGCGCTTCGGCGGCACAAATACCTTCGCAAGGACGGGCGGTTCATCAGTGGCGCGGGGCCACTCAAGTTGCAGATCGGCCCAGCCGTCGGCAACGACGCCGTGATGGCGAACTGGCTGCACTTGACCATGCCGGAGCAGGCCGCTCGCGCCTGGCAGATGCTGCGGGACAAGCTGGTTCGCATCGAGGCGGACGACGTCAAAATCGAAGCTACCCTGTTGGATACCCTTGATGTAGGAAACTACAGCCGCGGCGATGGGATGAGCCGCGCTTCGCTGATGTGTGCAGCCAACGAGTTCGGCGATCCAGAGCTAGCCGATGCGGTCGAGGCGTCGTTGGACAAACGCTATAAGGTCGTGCGCCGAAACGGTGCACAGGCATACGCGGGAATCTCGAGTTGGGGCAATGCAGCCCACGTGCTGGCCCGGTTCACACGGGAGAACGCGATCCGCGATCTCCTCGGCGGCGTGGTCCCGAACGAGTGGACCACCGGACCGATTCTCGCCGAGGCCGCCTATCCGGACGTGCTGGTCGCGCGGGCGGTCACTGATGGCAGTGCGCTGGACATCGTTCTGCGGCCCGGCAACTCCGGTGGAAGAACCACACTGGGCATCGAGCGGCTTGTTCCCGGGCGCGACTACTCGGTGCGCGGCGGCGTCGACGAAACCGTTACCGCCGACGCCGACGGCCGTGCGCTCGTGAAAATTGATCTCGCCGACCGACTCGAAGTCACCCTGCGCCCAACGTCTTTGCGCAGCAGCACCACGGCGCCGGCCAGCGCCACGACCGGCCCGAAGTTGTGAAAGACGATGTCCCACGAGGTATCACCGTGGGCGATCTGGATGAGTCCAAACGCATGCATGTCCAGCAGGCTGAATTCGAAGAACGCGGCGCCGATAGCAATGAGCATCCAGCTCGCATCTCGCCGCGCATCCGATCGCACTGACGAGCGGGCCAGACGCACAGCGCCCAGGATCAGCGCTATGTAGAAGCCGGTTCGAACGATCCAGGCAAGAGGTGAGCCTGTGTTCTGCGCGGCGCCGGTCCACAGCAGGACCGTGACAGCAACCATATAGATCGCGATCCCGAAGGCGGCGTATTCAAAAAGTCTTGTCCCCGGCCACGGCTTGGCGGGCTTCGGTTCGGCCACTGCCCCCGGGGACACCGTCAGGGTGCTGCCAGGGGGTGGTCTTCTCGCCGTCGGCGCGAACAACACCGATATGTCGTCGTGACCGAAACCGAGGACCCGACGAGCGCCCCGCACAACGGCGAGAATCAAAAGCCCTACGATGCAGCACGTCATCCACGCCTCATCTCGCTGACAGCACGTCCCATCGTTATCCCGCCGAGCGGGCATGGCAACAGCGCGCCAGCTCGGATACGCGGTACCAGTACATGCGCTCCTCGTTTTTCGGGGCATGCCCGGCTCCGCCCGTTCGCCTCGCACACCGGTAGCTTGATAGGCGGTACGTGACCGATCAGCAGTTGGCCGATCTCGCTGTAAAGCCGCCGTGCCCAGTGCACTCACACGAACTGCGTCAACACCTGCACACCGTTAGCGCATCCGGTCCTCCAGCGCTTCCATCAACAGTGCGACGACTCCTGGGGCATGCGACCGCCATGCCGCTCCACAATTACGGGCACCTGTATCCTGACCAACTGGATCAGGTAGCACAGCTGTGGGCGGCCACTGCGTGTATCAAGGTGCGTAGCGGCAAGTCACGAAGGGCAGGTTGACAAGCGATTTTCTCGGAGGCTGAGACGGCTTCTATTCATGTCTCCACCTATACCAACACGCGCGGTTAGCTCAGCGGGAGAGCGCTTCCCTGACACGGAAGAGGTCGCTGGTT
>CAWDEZ010000010.1:0-387746 GCA_963801365.1 uncultured Actinomycetota bacterium
ATCGACGATATGGCCAAGCAACCCGTCTTCACCGCCAAGAAGCTAATCGCACTCGATCCAAAAATGGTGCGC
Organism: uncultured Actinomycetota bacterium; assembly: GCA_963801365.1. Lineage (GTDB taxonomy): Bacteria > Actinomycetota > Actinomycetes > Mycobacteriales > Mycobacteriaceae > Mycobacterium. The sequence continues at coordinate 73 of CAWDEZ010000010.1, forward strand.
GAGATCGAAAGCTACCGGTTCAATGAGCGAATGAAGAGCGAGTTGGAGGCTATCCGCCGCCTAATCGAGCTGGGCCTCGAAGCGTCTTCCCCTCCGAAGCGAGCAAACCTAAGGTCGCGCAAGCGACCCCCGGCCAATGTCGAAGCGGCGCGCGCCCTGATTGGCATGTCGCGAGCCGATCTCGGCCAAGCGGCCAGTGCCCCGGTTGCCGTGCTCATGGACTTCGAGGAGGGCGCCCGCGTGCCTCAGGAGGCCCACCTCGACGCCCTCCGCCCGAGCGCTCGAGGAGGCGGGCGTGATGTTCGTGGACGGGGACGGGCATGGGGTTGGCGTGCGGCTGAAGAAGTGAAATGACCAGCGTCAAGAAGCAACAGGGAATCGATGCCGCGGCAAAACGCGCGGCTCGCTTGCTTGAGCGCCAGCAAATCATCGACCAACGCGTTGCCGACGAGGAGCGCCGCCATAGCGACATGGTCGCCAAGGTGACCCGACTTCGCGAGCAACGCTTGGCGCGAGACGCGGCTGAGACAGAGGCAGAGGCCGCAAAGAAGAAGGCGAAGCCGAAGAGCCGTGGGCCGGGAGCGCGGCTGCGGAAGGGCGGGAAATGAGACGCCAGCAGCAACTCAAGGCAACAGCCTACCACGAAGCGGGCCACATGGTTGCTGGCGTGGAGACCAAGGCATGAAAATCAGGCGAGCCACGATCGTCCTGTGCGGGCGCCTTCATGGGGCAGCGTCGAGCACGAAAGTCCTCTCAAGGGAGTTCGCTTGAATAGCATGGCTCCGACAGAGCCCACTTAGAGCCGAAAAGGCGATCAAGATTTGCCTTGCCGGACCCGCTGCGCAGCGTCACCACAAGCCTCGGTCTTGGCGCCACCACCATGGTGCGAGGGATTATGAATTGGCTGTCGATCTGGCGCTGCGCCTCCAGGGAAGCGGCGAATCGCCACGGCTTATTTGCGCTGGCTGGATGTGAAGGCTCGCTCCAGCATCGAGAACAATTCGGCGGCTCGTCGTGGCCTTCGCGGGGTAGGCTTCTTGAAAGAGGCTCGATCGATTTTGCCGAGATCGAGGAAGTAATCGCGTCCATGAGCAAGGCTCGATACGAGAAATCGCCGCCCGCCCTCCGCATCCCGCTCCAACGGTGATTTGACCGGTCGTCTGTCGTCGGGCATGCCGCCAGCATAACAGCTGTCAGAACGAAAAAGCCCCGCGCTCTTCCGAGGCGGGGCGATTTACGGCTCGTCGAACCGCGTCAAATTTCGGCGGATTTCGTAGCTCGTCACTTCCATGCCGACGCAGACTTCGATGATCACAGGTGTGGACCAAGCCCAATTGGCTCCTCGTGAGTGAGTGTCTCGCGAGGCGGCGCAAGTGGCGTGAGACAGGACCACCCACCGCGTCGCCATCGCCAACGGCCGTTTTTGCGCGCGACGCTAACGGCGACTTCATCGCAGAAGCCGCGATCGAAGTGCGTAGCGCCGATGAGGCACGATCGACAGCCTCGCGCATGGAGGGTCAAGGCAAGGGCGCTATTGCTTTCGCGAGAACAGGCGACCCGCAACTCGGCGAGTGGGACGATGCCGCAATTCTGGGCCGCTATGGCGATGTGCCCGACGATCTAGCAGCAACCTGGGTGGCTCCGCAGTTCATGACGGGTTCTGGTCTGCTTCCGAATTCGCGATTCGGAACGTTACAGGAACGCGCATCCGAATGCAGCAGCCGATCCCGTTTATCCACCAATAATGGTACTTTGCGGCGGTCAGCGGGGCAATGTCGTATCAACCCAATGAACACAGCCTCTTCTTCTTTGAGCAGCCGGATCAGGTAGCTCAGTGCGGTTTGTCAGGAGCAGGATCTGGAATTGTGCTTGAGGAGGGCCACGCCCGGATGAGCGAGATTTTCATTAGTCATGCCGTCGCCGATCACAAGCTAGCGAAGTTACTCGTCGATTTCCTCAAGGAAGCCATCGGGGTGCCCACATCTGCGATCTTCTGCTCCAGCGTCAAAGGGCACGACATTCCTCTTGGAGAGGATTTCAACGACTACATCAAACAAAGGATACAGAACCCGAAGCTAGTGATGCTCTTGATGACGCCGGCATACGTCGAGAGCTCGTTCTGCCTGATGGAGCTCGGCGCCGCCTGGGCTCAGAGCGCGACGAAGTTCTTGCGATCGTCGTATCGCCCATCGAGTTTCAGACCGTCACCAAGACGCTCGGGCTGAAGCAGGCTTGGAAGATCACGGACAAGAGGGGCCTCATCGACCTGAGACACCTTGTCCGAAAGGCGATTCCGAAGCTTGAAAAGCGCTCCGAGCACACGTGGGATGAGAAGCGCACGCAATGGGGCGTCGATCTAAGGAAGATCCTGCCGAAGCTTCAGCATGCGACGAAGGTTGATGCTCAGAGACATGAGGAAGCTGTGGCCGAATTGATAGAGAAGGAACAAGAGGTGGAGCGCCTCGAAACCGCGCTGGCGCAGGCCCAGAAGCAGAACGACCAGCTCGAAAAGCTGAAAGACAAGGAAGAGGTGAAGGCGCTAAAAAGGCGGACGGCGGGTGCCAAGGGTTTGCAAAAGGAATTCGACGACCTGATCGAGGCGGTCGGCGACGCAAAACCGAAAGCGACGAAGGCAGTCCTCCGGCACATCATCGCCGACCATTTTGATCGAGCCGGTAGGATCGACTGGTTCAACGAAAGGCAAGAGTTTGAGGACGCCGTCAAGTACGGCCTCATTTCACCGGAAGGGGATCGCGTTCAGTGGGAGCGCGACAAGATGAAGCCTTTCAGGAAAGCAATTCAGGCGGTGCAGAGCTTCCTGGATAGCGAAGACGGCGAAAAAGTCCGTCAGCTTCAGGATCCTGACGTGCCGATGGATCCGGATGATCTCGAATTCTGGGAGTACCATCTCGACCTTTGATGAGGCGATCCTCTAGGGAAGACGTTCTTGGTGGTGGGAACCTCATCCAGCAGCCGATCGGTTTGTTTCCGCGAGCGCACGCGCCACCTTCGAGTTCAAACGCAACAAGAGTGCCCTTCCTTAGATCGTCGACGACAACCTCGCGGGTCTTGCACTACTTGAACCGGGGGGAGAGGTGACGCATTATGATCGCTGGGTTCGAACGGCTACGAAAAGCACCCTGAAAGCAAAAGTGGATCGCTATGCTTATGTCACTCGCCGAGCTCTCGGGTGCGATTAGGAAGATTGCAGTGTCGGCAGCGCTCGAAATCAAAGACGATAACCGACGGCGCTTTGAGGTGGCTCACGCAAATCCCGCCTCCCTATAACCGTGAGAAGCAAATAGACGTTGAGCTTGCTCAACTGCACGAGGCGATCCGTACCATCATCGCAGGGACTGCGGCCGACAACCCCAACCGGGTCATCGGTGATAAGACATTGCAGTTTGCCATGCAGCGTGTACCTTGCCACTACTTGTGGTTTTGCTAAATGCCAGCGCCAGAGAAAGAGGGTCTCCAGGCCGCAATAGATTTCACCAAGTATCTGCTGACGCTGGCAGGTGGCGCCATTGCTTTTGTAATTCAGCCTACTTTCTTTGCTGGCGACCGCACTATGAAGATATTGGCGATAATCGCCCTTATACTACTTACCGTTTGTGTGGGGAGCGGCCTTTTTGTGTATTCCAGGGGCTGCGTAACACGCTCAAACAAGAATTACGACCTTGAAGACAAACACATCAAGTGGCCTGGATTGGCCAACGTCATCTCGTTTGGGGGCGCCTTTCTAATCCTCGCGATTGCGGTGGCGATTAAGGTGATATACGCTTAAGTCGTCTGTCTTGGGGTTGTGTTTAGCGCACACGCCAGGGGCCGCGCCAGGGGCCTGTGATGCTTTTATTGACTGTTGGGACTATGGCCCGCCCTGGGGAGTTGGTGCTCCAGTTTGGCGCCCTTAAACGGCACCTCAAGACAACCGATCCGGCACATCCATCAACTTCTTCCATGGCACCGACACCACATGGATCATGTGTGTCGCCACCACCACCACCATCAGCGCTGGGTCGCCTGTCGCCAGATTTCCATCCGCCCGCGCCTTGGCTGTGGCCTCCTCGAATGCGTGGCCCTCATCTTGGGTGCAGTGCCCCAGCCGGACCTGCGGCCACATTCGCACAGGGTCTCGTTCTGGCATGCCGGGCACAGAGGATAATAACTCGGCCATCCCTTGCGAGCGTACTGTCGCTTCGGCATCGATGTCGCTGGGGGCGGTGAATACCACACGCGCCATGACCGCTGCACGGCTCTTGCCGTCCCAACTTTTGCCTGCGTCGTAGAGGGTCATGGTGTATCCAATATCGCTGCTCATGGGGTTCATTTATCTTCTCCTGGTGTTTGGTGTCTCACAGTTCCTCAGCCTCCAGCTCCTCGGCCAGCTCAGCTAATCGTTGTTGGCCCACAGCGTTCGCCAGTTGGGCGTGCTTCAGTGCCCCGCGCGGCAACAGCCGGGTGATGGCGCCCCGCACGATCGCGCGCATCATGCCGCCGGATGTGTGAAAGATGCAGAAGGTAGGTCAAGCCGCCCAAGCATCTGGTCGAGGCCGACTGCCGCGACATGAGCCTCTAAAAAGGGAAAACCTGGGTAAAGTATTTCTCCCCAAGAAAGCTTATGCCAGCAAAGAAAACAAAATCTAGTTCTGGTTCGGCACCCATTATCGATGGAAGCAACTTTACAACCTCTTCGGGAGTTGCGAAGCTATACTGGTTCAACAAAATCAATACACGCTTATCAAATCCCCTGAGGGCACTTAGTTTCGATTGCTTTCTTGCCCAGACCTCACGCAACATTTCCTCCACGTTTGCCGCAACGTTAGTAACAGCATGGCCGGCTGGAGTAGGGGCTTGGTGGCGCCCAACTGTCACACCCACGCCAGGAGTGGCCCCCTCACTCGCGGTGAGCTCGCCGGGGTTGAGTGCCAACATATGCGTAGCACCCGACTTGATGTGCCGCACTACCGCCTCCTTCACACGACGACGATAGGCCTCGAAATTTTCTCCAGCAGGCGCAGAGAGAAGGAGCACCCTTCACTCGTCACTTTCCCGGAAAGCCCCCAGGAACCCCTCGGATAGCTCCTCGGCCTGGAACACTATGGGAATTTCGACCCCCCGCGGCTCGCTCTTTGCACGCGCCGATCCTGTCGCCCGGCGCGGCTCTTGCCTTCGCTCGATCGCGCCCGGATTTTCGCGGGAACGGTGGCGCCGATGCCTTCTTCGGCAATCGTCGTTACGCGCAGTGGCCTCCAGTTTAACCTCAGCAGCCAACCTGCCCCGGATAGCCATATCGTCGGCCTCGCGTCTGCTGCCCCTGAAAGTAACCCGGCTCATCGGCTTCTCTCCTTGACCCGTGATGGTAATTTCCCACTCGTGGGTTCCGCCGATATGACGGAGCAGCAAAACTGTGGAATTAAAGGAGTCGCCGGGATCTTCCATCCTCTTTATATGGGATGAGGGCCGGCCGAGGGTAAGGAAGCGAGCCCCGCCGGGCAGCGGCTTCGGGATCGTCATCGTCATGGCCGGCCCTCCATGCCCTGTGATGCGCGCCCGCTTGATCCGATGGAGCTCCGGCTCGAGGCGCGCGACCAACCCTTCACGACGGGAACAGGCTCGGCCGCTGCCTCGGGGCCGCTCGCTCCCCGCAGGCCGAAGAAACGGGGTCCATTCCAGGACGTGCCAGTGATGGCTTGGGCGATGGTGGAGAGTTTCGGATAGGATCGCCCCGTCACCACCGCGACCCCGCTGCGGCTCAAAGGCCAGCGGGGTTCTCGAGGCATTCGGATCGCCGGTCTCTTGAGCGCTCCGTCGCACACGACATTGCTCTCGTGCCGAGCGAAGTCCAGTGCATTTGCATGATATGCGCCGGATGAGCACGGACGACGTGAAGCGCACCTGCTCAGGCCCTTCGACCAGAGCCCCGCGCTTAATCCCGTTCCGTCTTAAGCAGCGGCGTCGGCCCGATCCATTCGTGAACCTTCGCCGATAATGTCGGCGGCTTCGACGGCGCTCCGCCGATCTTCGTTCACGGTGATTGTTTTTCCGAAATCGCGCGATAGCCGAGCACTGAATTCTTTGCGGCTCTCCTCGCGGCGGGAGTGGACACGGATTTCAGCGACCACCCATGCGCGCTCGCGCAGGCCTCCATGCCGAGAAAAAAACGAAGCCCCGGCAAACGACCGGGGCTATGTCGGGATGCGAGTCATGCGTCTCTGTATGTAAACATCTGCTGTAGAGCTGAGTCCACATCGCGGCACGACTTCCATCTAATGTTTGGCGCCGAGAAATCCAAGAGCTGGCGTGCGTTCTTGACCGAAAAACAAAAATAACAAACCCAAGGTTTCCTCGCCGACCAACGGCTTAGGTAATTCGCCTATGGGTGACGCTGGGTAAACGGCTGGGTGTCGGACAACGACAAAGCCCCGCGCTCTTTCGAGGCGGGGTCCATTCGAAGATGCGCTTGTCGCGCGCATGATGTAATGGGTGACGCTGGCGATAGCGGTTAGGGCCCGCTCGATGGCCGACGAATTCACGATCGAGAGCCGGACCGCCGACGCCATCAGGGTGCGGCATCTGGCCCATGGTCACCGCTTCATTTTCACAGTCCAGGAGCATCACGGCAGGCGCCGTCTATGGGCCGGCCCAGTGATGGGCAACGCAAAGGCGCGTTTGCGCCCTACCGCATTCGAGGATGCGGCCCGCGCCTTCGCCGAGGGCGAGGCCAGGAAGGCGGAAATGATCGATTGAGGAGGGCGCGGGATGGCGCATCAATTCGAGGTCATACAGGCTGAGAAGAGCTTCTTGAAGGTGCGCCATCCCGTGGAAGGGCTCACCTTCACTTTCCACGTGGTGGAGGGCCACGGCGGCAGGCGCACGCTTGGCGGTGCCCTCAGGCAAAAAGGGGCTGTCGCAAGCAAAGCAGCTCACTACGCTAGCCATGCCCGCGCATTCGCGGAAGCCGAGGCACGCCGGCGCGGAATGATCGATTGAGGGGTGTCGGCACGAAGGGCGAGGCGAAGAAAGACACCTTTGCCTTGCTTCACGGAACTTTTTCCCTTCGAAATCGTTCGCCGTCAAAGGAACAGCTCAATGATAGGATCGTCAGCGAGCCAATTTCCGGGCGTGGTATCTCGGGCGATCGGATGGTTGATTGCCTCGCTCTTCCGCCGTCGCGCATTGATTTCTATGGGGAACGCACGGGACACGATATCCCGAACGGAGCTCGGCACGAAAGGCAGCCCGCGGCGTGCCGCTCCCGATGATTGGCCGGTCAAGCTTCCCGAATGAGACGCCCTACCTCGGCGGGCCTCCGCGGCCCGGCTCGATCGGCTGGATTCACGAGCTTGCATTTATCAAAATCGCTGCTGAACCCCGAAGCGTCGAACCACGAGACCCCCTATTTCGGGGCCATTCGGATCGCCAGAGCCACAGAAGACGCGCTGCTATGGTCCCGGACTTTCGGATGCCTCGGGTTTCGCCTGCCCTTCCCCTCGACGTGGCTCGCAAGGGTGTCGTAATTCTCCGCGAGCTGAAGGAAGATCGGCCTAAGATCGATCCGAGCGTTTGCAGCGTCCTTCCGCACCCCAGCCCGCCGTCGCTGTGTCCGGCCCCTTGTAACCCTGCTCCTCCCTGCAATCCGGCTAGCCTTCTCCCGGCTCCTTGCTTAGGGAGAAGTCATCGACACGGTCGTGCGCGACGCGATCATCGATCTCATCTTGGAATTGAAGGACGCGCTCCATCTCAGTTTCGTTTTGATCAGTCACGACATCTCCACCGTGTCCAAGCTCGCTGATCATGTAGCCGTCATGTATCTTGGCGAGGTCGTGGAATTGGGAATGACGGGGGAAGTGCTGGAGAACCCAAAGCATGATTATACACGGCGTCTCTTGGCCTCGGTGCCGCATTTGCGCGTCGGCTGGCTCGAAGAGGCGCTTGTCGCTCGGGCGCGACCCGAGATGCAGGCAGCTCGACCATCACCCTGACGCGGCTCGCCCGGCGACCAGCCCGCGGGCACTTTGCTCCGCCCGAACAATCTCTCGAATTCGCTCGGACCTTGAGAAAGGCCGCTCGCTGAACGAAATTCAACCGCCCCCTCACGGTTTTCAATTTCTTGAGCGGCGCATCCGACCGATATTCCGGTTTCGAATGTGGTGAAGCCCGGCAAAGCTGGCCTTGACCGCCGCTGCCGCAGCCAGCAATCTCGCTCGGCAATCCGAGGAAAAATGATGGTCGATTTTGGCCGGATCCGCGCGTTGCTGCGATCCAGACTAGCGGGGCACACGCTGCCTCAGGATTTCTATACCGATCCGGAGATTTTCGAATTCGACCTCGAAGCGATCCATTTGCGCTCCTGGATACTCATCGGCTTCGAGGCGGAGCTTCCCTCGCCGGGCAGCTACCTTGCGACCACGATCGGGCGGTCGCCTGTCGTCGTCGTTCGCGATCACGACGGGAGGCTGCGCGGATTCTACAATACCTGCCAGCATCGCGGGGCGCAGATCTGCGAGGCAGGCCGTGGGCGCAAGGCGCGGCTCGTCTGCCCTTACCACCAATGGGCATACCGCCTCGACGGCTCGCTGCAGGCCGCGGGGCGGATGCAGGAGACGTTCGATCCCGCCGGCATCCGCCTGCAACCCGTCCATGTCGAAAATGTCGCCGGTAGCCTCTATGTCTGCCTGGCGGACGAGCCTCCGCATTTTGCGCAATTTCGCGACCGGCTGACGCCCCTGCTCGCGCCGCATCATCTCGCGGACGCCAAGCTCGCCCATGAGAGCACGCTGGTGGAGCGTGCCAATTGGAAGCTCGTCATGGAGAATGCGCGCGAGTGCTACCACTGCGCGGCGCGCCATCCGGGCTTGGCCATTCCCTTTCCCGTCCAGCGCGGCAGTCGCCACCCCGAAAGTCCCATCGTCCAGCAATTCGAGGCGCGCATGGCGGGTGTCGGCCTTCCCGTCGGCCCGGCGGAGGGGGCATGGTGGCAGGCCAGCCGCTTTCCGCTCAACGAGGGGTGCATCTCCCTGACCGGGGATGGCAAGCCCTGCGTCGGCAAACTCATGTGCGAGCTGGCCGGGGGCAATGTCGGCACGCTGCGCTGGGCTCTCGACCCGCACAGCTTCTGTCACGCGCTGGGCGACTACGTGGTCATGTTCAGCGCCATGCCGACCGGTCCGCAGGAGACGATCGTCACCTGCAAATGGTTCGTTCACAAGGACGCGGTGGAAGGCATCGACTACACCATCGACGGGCTGACGAAGCTCTGGACCGAGACCAACCTGCAAGACCGCGACCTCGCGGAAAACAATCAGCACGGCGTGAACGGCAAGGGCTACAGGCCCGGCCCCTATTCGGAAGAAGCCGAGCGGCTGGTCATTCGTCTCGTCGATTGGTATTGCGCGAAAGCGCTGAGCTATCTCGATGAACACGGTGCCGGGACACGCAAAGGCGCGCGCCGCGCCGCGTCCAGAAACAGGAATCGTGAGGGCCGTCGGATGAACATTGCCGCCGGTCCTTCACAAGCGTCGGCCCAGCTGGCCGAGGTCTTCAAGGATCCGCGCAAGGCGGCCTACCTCAACAGCGAGGGGGCCGACAAGCCGCTCAGAAGCCCCATCGCGCCCGAAACGCTGAAGCGGGTGCGCGCCTACCGCAAGCAACGGATCAAGGATCAACTTAGGAAACATGATTGCGCGGCGATCCTGCTCTACGACCCGGTCAACATCCGCTACGCGCTCGATGCCTCCAACATGCAGGTCTGGATGTTGCATAATCCGTCGCATTACGCGGTCATCTTCGCGGAAGGGCCTGCGATTGATTTCGAATACCGGAACTCCGAGCATCTGGGCCGAAGCATCGAAACCATCGATGAAGTTCGCACGGCCAAGAGCTGGTTCTACTTCGCCGTCGGCGAGCACGTCCCCGCGCGTGCCAAGGCCTGGGCCGCGGAAATCGCCGACCTCATGCGCGAACATGGCGGAGGCAACAACCGCTTGGCCGTCGACAAATGCGAACCCCTGGGCATCGAGGCGCTTCGCTCGCACGGCATCGCCATCATCGAGGGTCAGAAGCTGACCGAGCATGCCCGCTCCATCAAATCGGCGGACGAGCTCGAACTCATCCAGTGGACGCTCCAGGTCGGGCAAGCGGGAATGGCCCGCATGTACGACGTATCCCTTCCCGGCAAAACCGAAAATGAGATTTGGGCCGAGCTCCATTATGAGAACATCCGCTCGGGTGGCGAATGGGTCGAATGCCGGCTGCTCACCACCGGTCCGCGCACTAATCCCTGGTTCCAGGAATGCTCGGACCGCGTGGCCGAGCTCGGCGACATCTGCTCCTTCGACACTGACATGATCGGGCCGTATGGCTATTGCGCCGATCTCTCCCGCTCATGGACCATCGGCCACGCCCGAATGACGAGCGAGCAGAAGACGCTCTATTCGCATGCGCTTGATCAAATCCATCATAATCTAGGGGTCATCAGGGCCGGCATGGACTTCGCGGAGTTCAACGAGAAATCATGGCGCATTCCGGAATGTTACCTACCTCGGCGCTATAACTCGGCGCTACATGGCGTCGGGCTCGCCGACGAATACCCGAGGGTACCGCTCCATCCTGACTTCGGTCAGGCCTATGGGGGGCGCTTTGAGGAGAACATGACCGTCTGCGTAGAGAGCCTCATCGGCGAAGAAGGCGGCCGAGAGTGCATGAAGCTAGAGATCCAGGTGCTGATTACCGACAAGGGCGCGGTGCGGCTCGACACCTTCCCTTGGGAAGAGCTGTGATCGAAGGGCCTTTCAGGCGCCCTCTGCACGAACGGCCATCGCCTGTCGCTGGAGTACATTGAAGAGGCTTCGCGGACGATTGATCAGCAAACCCACTCACGTCCACGGCAAGGCCGCCTATCCCCGCGCCGACGACGGCGATCAAGCCATGGCGTCCTCGGCATCCGGCGTCCAGGCGCAGCCGGGAGGATCGCTGTCTTGCCCATGCAGGTCGGGGCGGTAGCGATAGAGCGTCGAGCAATAAGGGCAGACGATCTCGTCATCGCCGCCCATGTCGAGGAAGACATGCGGATGATCTTGGGGCGGCCTGGCGCCGATGCACATCAACTTCTTGGCCGGTATGCCGATGGCGCGCACGCCAGCGTCGTTGTGGAAATGGGGTATCGCATCATGGGCCATAACGAACCTTCCAATAGTGTCTTCGAGCGATCTAACCTCTCCGGCGCGGCCTGGCTAGGTTAAAGCCTGGTGACGGTGGTCCAGCCATAGCCGGTCTGACCGACGACAGGCACCAACTCGACGGCGGTCATACTCATGGCTATCCTGAGCGCTACGACTTGAAACCGAATGAGGCTTTCAGGGAGTTGGCAGCATGTCGCGATGGGTCGCCGCCATCCTCGCTTCGCTTGCGCTCACGCTCGGTCCAACAGCCGTTCCGCCCGCAAAGGCGGCCGAGCAGGTCGATTTGCTTCTTGTGCTGGCGGCGGACGTATCGCACAGCATCGACGACCAGAAATTCGAGCTCGAGCGCCGCGGCTATGCGGCCGCGCTCAGCGATCCGAGGGTCCTGCAAGCGATTGCGGCCGGCCCCAATGGGCGCATCGCCATCGCCTTCGTCGAATGGGCAGGCGCCAATTCGCAGAAGCTCTTGATCGATTGGACCTTGGTCAGGGACGGCAACGACACCAAGCTGTTTGTGAACCGCCTCCTCGAAGCGCCACGTTCCTTCGCTGATCGCACGGCAATAGGGGCGGGCATCGACTTCGCCCGCGCCCAATTCGCGCGGAGTCCCTATGCGAGCGACCGGCGCGTCATCGACGTCTCGGGCGATGGCACGAACAACAACGGCCGCGATGTGCGGGCCGCCAGCGACGATGCCGTCGGCAATGAGGTGACGACCATCAACGGGCTCGTCATCCTCAGTAGATACAGAGCGCTATGAAGATGATGATGATGCCTCCGAAGGTCATTGTGTGGTCCTTTTCACTAGTTGCCGCCGACGGCATTTGTTTGTGCTTCCTGGGACTGTGACGCCTCACGAGAGCCGACATTACTGCGGAGCGAGTTCTGACCGAGATAGCGTCCGTGGGCTTCGCTGAATTGAAGCCGGAGGACGTGAAGCCGGGCGATAAGCTGAGCGCGTTGAACACCCTCGCTCGCCACCTTGGCCTTCTCGTCGACAAGCGCGAGGTCACCGGCTCGATGTCGATCTTAAATGTTTCAGTTTCTCAAGCTGACTTGGAGAGCGCTCGCCAGCTCGTGGAGGGCTTCCGCTCCGAGAAGCTGATCGAGGATGAGGCGGTTAGCCATGAAAAGGACGAGGATGCCGATCCAAAGTGATCGAGGCTTCCTCACCGTCGTCCTTCATCGGTGCCGCTCCTCATCTTCGAGCGCGGTGGCGATGACCTCCTCGATGCTGAAACCGTTGTGCTTCTCGAACTCGGCGTCGCTCATGCACTTACCGCTGTCCGCGATCCACTCGCGAGACGCGTAGTGGGGTAGGCCCGACCAGCCACACGGGCAACGCATGAAGTACTCGGGTTGCCCGCCTATCGGCCAGGTCCAGAACTCAAAGCCGTTCAGGCCGGACGGCATGCTGGCGTGGTGCTCAATGTGATTGTGGGCGAGGATGTGGCCTTCGGGTATTTCGCGCGGCAGGCCGGCTCGCAGGTCTGCCCTTTTGAAGTCTCGCCTATCGTCCTGCTTCGCCATGGTTGCTTCTCCTCTAAAGACGGCGCTGTTATACGCCATGCTCGGGGCTAGGCTGCAAGGGCGCAGCGAGATGACGGCCGAGCCTACTGTTCCGCCTGGCCAATTATCATGTGGTTACCGACGAAGCCCTCGCCGAATGCCGCCTACGTCGAGCTACCCTCATCGTCGCCAAGCTCGACCGCCTAACGCGTGACACCGAGTTCCTTCTGAAGCTCAAAGATGACCAAGCCAATATCGTGTTCTGCGATCTACCCGACATCCCGCCCGGATGCATGGGCAAGTTCTTCATCACGCAGATGGTGGCCGTCGCCGAGCTTGAGGCCGGCCTCATTTCCCAACGCACCAAGGCAGCATTGGCTTGCGTGAAGGCCAAGGGTAGGAAGCTCGGTAATCCCGACAACTTGCGCAACGCCGCTAAGGGCAGAGAGGTCAGCCGCAAGGTGCGCAAGGAGAACGCCGACAAGCGCGCGGCCGAGTTCAAGCCCTTCATCATGAAGCTGCGCGCCAAAGGCATCACGAGCTTGAACGCTATCGCCAACACACTAACCGAGCAGCAATACAAGACGCCGCGCGGGAAGGCCACTTGGTCTGCCGCGCAAGTCTCGCGCCTACTTAATCGCATCGAGGAGATGGCGCGGACTTGACGAAGACGGCGCCCGCTACAACCTAACCACGGATGTAGTGCTCAAGTTCGTCGATAACGAACTTCTGTTTAGTAATTATACTCTTAAGAATATCGCCAATGGGGACAATGCCGATCGCTCTTTTGTCTTCGAGCACGGGCAAGTGACGCACGCGCTTGTCGGTCATCAGGGCCATGCATTGCTCGACCGACTGTTCTGGCCGGACATGGACTACGTTTCTCTCCATGATGTCGCTCACCAGCGTGGTGGGGGACCTTTTGCCCTTGAGAACGACATTCCGGGAATAGTGTCTTTCGGTTATGATGCCGATCAATTTTTCGCCTTCCATCACAAGCAGAGAACCGATGTCTTTTTCTGCCATTTTTGCCAAGGCATCGAGTACCGTGGCATCCGGATCAATGGTCCAAAGGCTCTGGCCCTTCTGTTCGAGTAGATGTTTTACGGTCATCCCGCGCCTCCTCTTGTCCGAATTTTCGGCGTAGTTTTTCATTCTAATCCCAAGGGTATTTTGATCCACCTCAATACGGACCCAGCATGGGTGTGCTAATAACGAAGAAGCAAAGAAGCGCACGATGGGAGGGGGAAATGTGGCTTTACTATCTGTTATCCGCGGCGGCGTTTTCCCTGATTGCTGGAATCGGCTGGTGGATTGATAGGTTGAGCGCCCCGGTATTAGGTTTCCTAGCGACGGTTTTTGCCCTCATTCCGCCCGGCTTCATCTGGACATGGCCCGTCGGCCACCCTCGGCCTTCCCATTCGCGCGCAGTTGCGAGCATAGCCGTAATCGCTGTCCTCGCATTCCTTGTCTCCTGGCTAATTGCAACGCGGGCAAATTAGCATGGATACGCTGTATGCCTGGGCGAGGCCATCTTTTTAGGAGATCGATCTGCCCATCTCTGACAATCTCCTCCGAAAAGTGACGCGGAACCGCGTTATGCGGGTGCCAACGATAGCACTTGCGGTGGCCATCACCGCTGTCACTGGATGTTCGCGCGTCAGCGACGACAAAGCTATTGAACGGATAGTCCGGGTCGAAAAAGAAAGGGGCAATATCGCGGGCTTTCAAATCATCCCCTTGCACCACACAGTCGAGGCGATGATCGCTCCTTCGACGGCCCGCGCAACGCCAGAAACCGAGTTGGCCTTCGCCCGTCAGTGGGGACAGTCTTTTTGCGAGGAGGCGTCGAGGAAGGTCAATTGGCAGAATACCTGGAACCTCATCGTCTATGCGTATGGGCGGGAGACGCAAAGTTATTCTTGTCGGTTCCCTGACAAATCCTAAGCGTCGAGGATTTTCGCCAACGCGAGGCAGCTTGTAGAGAGCTTCAGATCAGAAGCTCGGTGCAAGCCGCAGCGCGTTCGCCTGGCCGTCGTCAAGGCGGCCGCCTGAAGCGCGCCAGTTGACGAAATCGGCCTCGCCTACCACGTGCGCGCCATGGACACCGACAGCCTCGTCCGCATTCACATCGCTGACATCGACATTCCGGACGAGGTGAGCCTCCACGCCAAGATCGTCATCCAGCAATGGTTGGCTCACGCTCATGTGGCCGCCGAGAAGGGAGACTTGTTTGAGGCAATGCGGCTCGTTGGTTTGGTACGCAGCCAAGATCAGCGACCAGATGGCGAAGACGCGCCTGGGCTGCGAGGACTGAATCCGATGAGAGGCATTAGCGACGCGCAGCAATCATACCATCATCGGCGTGGTCGCTCGCGTGCCTGTGTGGAGCCGCCCGCAAGACTATTCCTCATCGCGCTCGAAGCCGCCCTGCCGGCAAAAGGTCGCGTGACGATGAGCAGTTGTTGCGGCGATCGATTCCACGTTGGCAGCAATTCCGCCCGGTACTTATTCGGGCGACGCCAGCGGAGCCGTATCCGCCCGTCACCGAAGACACTATCGCTGAAAGAGGCGGCGACGCTCTACGAGCGCATGATCCGCGAGCGCGGCGCCTGGTCGTGGCCACCAGTGCCAATGCCGACGCCCGAGCAGCAGAAGGCGAAGAAGGCAGCCTTTGACGCTCTGACGCCAGAGCAGAAGGCCGAGGCTTATGAGCGCACGCTGTCTCCCGCCTATCGGGCCGAGCAGGCCAAGCACCTGGCCGAGCTGGCACGCCTGGAGCAGGAATATCAGCCTGCGCCCTGGCCATTGGGCAAGTCACCGCCGAGCACGCAAGTGATACGCGGCGAGGTGGTGCCCGAGCCGCTGGACGACGACGCCATCATGGACAAGCTGCGTCGAGCCAAGGTGCGAGCCCGACGAGGACGCGCGCGCCACTGAGCGCATTCGTCTGCAATTGGAGCGCGAGCGTCGGCAGAGGCGTCGTCGCCAGCCCGCCGAAGGCATTTTTCAGGTGATGCGCACCCCATCTCGTCGCTGAAAGGCCGCGTGGAGGCTCTGTCCGCTTAGCCCCCGATAGCGGTGCAAAGCGAACACGCCGGGAGGTCCGAGATGGGCCCATAAGCGGAAGTCGCTATGGAAAGCTCTATGAAGCTGCGCAACCCACAGCTTTCCTTTGCGCATACCAAGGACTAAAGGTTACCGAGTGCTGGCAAAACATGCCGACCGGCAGGACGCGAGTCCCTTCACCGCGTAGCTCCGCCACACGGTTCATCGACCATGATCAGAGGCCGATAGCCGCGCGAAAGGCCCAACGGGATAAGCGGAGCGGAACCGGCGCCACGCGAGATAGGCTTGGCGATGGGCGTAGCTGCCCCTCGCATGTCGCGACCCCGGCGCGAGATGACGAAGGAACCGCGGGCCGCTGGCGGCGGGTGCATCAGCATCGATGGGGGAATCTCGGACGGCTTCGCCGTCCCACGCCTCTGCCTCACCCGTGTCACGCGCGAGCGTCGAGACTTTCGCCGGGCTCATATCATGGCCTTCGTCCTGAGATCGCGGGCTTGGACCCGTTTCGGCGGTAGCCTGAGGAATGGACTGATCTTCGTGAGACCCAGGCGAAGCGGGATAGGTGGGATAGACCGGTGACAAATCGCGGCGGCGGTCCGGCAAGCCGCTTCCGCGGCCCGGAATCGATTGCCCGTCGAGCGTGCCCGGCAAGATCAGCCGAACGGATCCGGGGTGGGCGACCCCTTGGTCGTCACCGCCGGGCCCGAGCCTTGGCTGCACTCCCCGTCCAGCAATCCAAATTCCGAAGGAGAACGCGACCAATGACACCGTCGCGCACAAGAGAAAGGAATGGAATCCTCGGACCCGCATGCGTCGGCTTTCCGGATGGCCGATGCTTGAAGAACGGCACGCCGATGCGGAAACGATGGCCAACGTCGTGCTAGGGGGACCGGGCGGGTCCGAGGGTTCGGGTAATGCCGTGGGCTTCGAATTCTCTACCTTGGGGATGTGGCTCTCAACCAGCTTGAGCCAAGCGGCCATTTCTTCGTTTGTGACCCATCCCTCGTCGATACGGTCGTCCATGCCGGCCTCCCCTTGGAGACGGCCCCTCACGGACCTGGGAATAGGCAGCTATCGTGTCATTCACATGTCGATAAGTTCAAAATTTAATCATCGGGCTTCGACGCCCGTAGCTCGGTAGCCCTGGATTAGACCGTTTGGCCATGTCGTCACTTTCGATCACAGGAACCCTAGAGCGAAGGCTGCCAACGATGTCCGCTTGGGTCAAAGACGGAAGCTGCAACTCGTCATGGCGATGTGCGCTTTGCCCCACGCCCTAATCTCATTTCATCTCCCTTAGTCGATACCGAGTTAGGGTAATTATAGCGGCTCACTCCTCGAAAAACCTTCGCTCGGAGATTGCCCTGCAGGGGAGGCAAGCAAGCCGCCACCGACTTCTCAATCCCGTCGATAATCCGCGACAGGTGGCTGGGGGGTGGAGGCGCTCCGGCGAGCTTGGGGAGGCGCTCTGCAGGAATGGCCCTACGCGCCCCTGCAGCAGGCATTCGCGTCGTTGGTGGTGGTCACCAACTTCGCCGAGCCGTCCGAGCGCACCTCCAGCGAGGTCAGATCACCGCTGGCCGGATGAGTTGTGTGGCCGGGCGCTTGGAAGTGGCCGCCGGCGGAGTTGAAGTCACCCGACGGACCACCCGTCGGGGGCGTCGAGTTGGCCTCGCACTTGCCCACCGAGTGGATGTGCAGGCCGTGGAATCCTGGCGTCAAGATGCCGGGTGCGACGGTGTCCACGGTTACGGTCGCGAAGCCGTTCGCGAAATCCAACGTCGCGTTCGCGACGGCCCTGCCGTCGGGCGTCTTGAGTTGAGTGGTCAACCTCTCGGTTCCGGGCGGAGGGGCTGTGGCGGTGGCGGTGGCCGTCGGCGACGGCGTGCCGGGCTGATTCTTGGACTGGTTGTTTGTGCATGCGCTCACCACGAAAACAGGGGTGACCAGAAGAGCGCCGACAACGGTGACGGATTTGACCATGGGCCCGGCATACCCCCAGCGATGATCATCAAACAAGTATCTCGACATAGCTCGCGGTAGCGTGCGCACATGACCGCTGCTCCGATTCAAGACATTCCCCTCACAACGCTCGACGGCCACCCAATCTCCCTGTCCAGTACAGCGCGCTGCAGAAGTTGGCCGCCGACTATGCCGACCGCGGGCTGACCGTGATCGGCGTGCCCTGTAATCAATTCATGGGGCAGGAACCAGGCAGTGCAGACGAGATCAAGGAATTCTGCTCGACGAGGTACGGGGTGACGTTCCCGCTGTTGGAAAAGGCCGAGGTTAATGGTGAGGGACGCCATCCTCTTTATGCCGAACTGACGAAGACACCCGATAGCGACGGCGTGGCCGGCGACGTGCAGTGGAACTTCGAGAAGTTCCTGCTCGCCCCTGGTGGCCGGATCGTCAACCGGTTCCGGCCCCGCACAGCGCCGGATGCCCCGGAGGTGGTCGCCGCGATCGAGGCGGTCCTGCCTGACTAGATGGGTATCGTCGTAATCTCTTGTGCTGTAGGCAGATACGGACCATGCCGAGGAGCCCACGCGGGCCCTGGCACGTATTGAGATAGCGGTTGGCTCACCGTGCCAGCAGCTGCTCAAACCGCCTTGTTGCGGGCCAGCCATTCGTTCATCAGATCGACCGCTTCGTCGAGCGGCCGGTCCCAATTGCCCATGACAACAACGTCTACTTTGTCCCGTCGCGGTCACGCGGGGGACCGCTGATTCGCCACAGCTTGTTCGCGAGGGTACGACGCCGTCCCATCGAGTAGCTAAAGCCGACGCGAGGGCTGAGGCGACCTTCAACAATGGACCCGGCAAGGATGAACTTGTCGATGTCGCGCCACTCATAGTGGCGCGGTTTGAACGCTCGGTCGTTGACCTCAAACCCCGTGCTCGACAGTCGTAGCCACCAATCCCCGCGGGCGCGCTTCCGGCCGATGACGGCCGATCGGAAAGTGATCAGACCAAACATCGGGGTAGCGAGAGACCCCAAGACGCCTAGCGCGACGGTCTGGAAGACTTCTAACGCCGAAGGATTCGCCGGAATTTCATTCACCCACGCCTTCTCCGCAGGCAAACCCGCGAATACCAGAAGACTGTTCACGGCGACGAATAGCGCGAGTAGTCCGCCGGCGGTGAGCCAGCCAAACATGCCGACGACGAAGATGCGCACCAATCGGCCGTACACATCCGTGTAGTGCAGCACCAATTCCTGATCTCCGCTCGCCTCGCGGTTCCGCTGCGTAGTCATCGTGTTGGCCCCCTGTTACCGGTGGTCTGCCCACGATGGTCGGGACCGCGGCCGGCAAGGAAGGGAACGCTCCGCAATACGGAAAATCCTTGCACGATTCATAGATTCGCGGGAAGCCGGCGCGGCGGTAGACGATATCCGGCGATACGTCGCACCGTGTTTCCTTCAAGGGTCGCCTGTGCACCGTATCGGAATGCAGCGCCGACCCGGAGAAGTTCCTGCTCGCCCCGGGCGGGCGTGTCGTCAACCGGTTTCGGCCGCGCACAGCGCCTGTTGCCCCGGAGGTGATCGCCGCGATCGAGGCGGTCCTGCCCGACTAGTACTGGGTTCGTCGTAATCTGTTGTGCTGTAGGCAGATACGGACCACACCGGGGAGCCCACGCGGCCCCGCGCACTGTTCATGCGACACTCTGGACATGGTTGTCGCGATCTCCCGTCCCAAGCTCGAAGGCAACATCGCGGTCGGCGAGGAACGCCAGATCGGGTTCGCTGAGTTCGGCGCTCCGCAGGGACGCGCGATCTTCTGGCTGCACGGCACGCCCGGTGCCCGCCGTCAGATTCCGACCGAGGCCCGGGTGTTCGCAGAACAGGAGAACATCCGACTGATCGGGATCGACCGACCGGGGATCGGTTCCTCCACGCCGTACCAGTACGAGACAGTGTCGGCGTTCGCAGACGACCTGCGCACCGTCGCGGACACGCTCGGAATCGACAAGATGGCCGTGGTCGGCCTGTCCGGGGTGGCCCGTACACGCTGGCGTGCGCGGCGGCGATGCCCGAACGCGTCGTGGTCGCGGGTGTCGTCGGCGGCGTCGCCCCGACCATCGGCCCCGACCGCATCGGCGGCGGTCTGATGGGCCTTGGGTCACGGGTCGCGCCGCTGCTCGAGGTCGCAGGCGCACCGATCAGGTTGGCCGCCAGCACTTTGGTCCGGCTGATACGTCCGATTGCGGGACCCGCCGCGGACATGTACGGCCTCATGTCGCCGCCCGCCGACCGTCGCCTGCTGGCCCGGCCGGAAATCAAAGCGATGTTCCTCGACGACCTGCTCAACGGCAGCCGCAAGCAGCTCGCCGCGCCGTTCTATGACATCGTCGTGTTCGCCCGCGACTGGGGATTCCGTCTCGACGAGGTCAAAGCGCCCGTCCGCTGGTGGCATGGCGACGCCGACCACATCATTCCGTTTTCGCACGGGGAATATGTTGTCAGCAGGTTGCCCGACGCGGAGTTCTATCCGATGCAAGGAGAAAGTCATCTCGGCGGGTTGGGCCGCGCCGAGGAGATCCTGCGCACAATGATCGACGTCTGGAACCGAGAGACCGGGAGACCCTGACACGCGTTAGGCTCGATTAGCCTGTGCCGCAATCTGATTCGTCAGCGTACGTAGCAGCAGGTGCATCGCTACGGTTGTCGAGCGTTCGCGGATGTCGGAGCGGTTCCCGGGCAGCAGGAGCGTTCTTGTCTGCGTGGGGCCGCCCGCCAGCATCACGCTGAAACAGACTGTTCCCACTGGCTTGTCCTTCGTTCCCCCACCGGGACCGGCGATTCCGGTGATTGCGATCGCGGTATCTGCCCCGAAGCGGCGCAGCGCGCCGTCAGCCATCGCCTCCGCAACGGGTTCCGACACCGCACCGTGCATCTCGATCAGCGCGGCGTCCACACCGAGCACGTCCGCCTTCGCCTCGTTGGCGTACGCCACCACCCCACCCACCACGTACTTCGACGACCCTGGTCGCTCCGTGAGCCGCGCGGCCACCAGTCCCGCCGTGCATGACTCGGCCGTCGCGATCCGGCGTCCGGTCAGAAGCGTCGCCACCTGATCGTCCACCCGCGAGCCGTCCTCGGAGAAGATCTCGCGCGCATGGTGCTGACGCAGCAGATCCATCAGCTCCGCGTACACCTGTGCAACGTGCGGTTCGTAACGCGTGACCATCTCGAGTTCCCCGCGCCGCAGGCACGTGGTGATCTCCAGCTGCCCGAAGTCGCGTATCTTCTGTTCGGCCTCCCGCAGGGTCTCTGCCAATCCTGACTCGGGCAGTCCGAACATTCGCACCGTCTGCTGCCTGTACGTCGTTCGACCCGCCAACGCTTCTTGGACCACGTCGGTCTGCATGGCCTTCGGCCACATCGGCTGAAGCTCGCGCGGCGGTCCGGGCAGCACGACGATCGCCGGCTTGCCGGGAACCACGACGCCGGGCGCCGTCCCGACCGGGTCGATCACATGTGATCCGGCGGGGATCATCGCCTGCTTGCGGTTGGCCGTTCGCACGGCGTCCATGTCCACGTTGTCGAAACGCGCCATCAGGCGCTTGAGGATGTCGGTGATCTTGTCTTCGAGCTGAGCGTCCAGCACCAGTTCGCGGCCGCAGAAGCGCGCCACCGTCGCGACCGTCATGTCGTCGGCCGTCGGTCCCAGCCCACCGCTGGTGACGATCAGGTCGACGCCCTCGTCGGCGAGAAATCGCACCTGTGCCTCGATGTCTCCCGGGCGGTCACCGCAGATCGTGATGTGGGCGAGCTCGACCCCCAAGTCGAGGAGTCGATCGGCGATCCAGGGTCCGTTGCGGTCCTGCACCCGGCCGGTCAGAACCTCTGTTCCGGTGACGACAATGCCTGCGCGTGCGCTCACCAAACAAACGTACCTGCGAGAGGATGGGTCGATGATCGACATTCAGGTACGCCAAGCGGACGTGACCACGCTCGAGGTCGATGCGATAGCAAACGCCGCCAACACGCAACTGAGGCACGGCGGCGGTGTCGCGGCGGCGATCGCACGGGCCGGCGGCGCTGATCTGCAACGCGAATCACGCGAGAAAGCACCGATCGGCCTCGGTGAGGCGGTGGAAACCACCGCCGGTGACATGCCGGCGCGTTGGGTGATCCACGCGGCGACAATGGAATTGGGCGGGCCGACGTCGCCCGAGACCATTGCGCGGGCGACCCGTTCGACGTTGCGCAGGGCCGACGAACTCGGCTGTCGCTCGTTGGCGCTGGTGGCCTTCGGCACCGGTGTGGGCGGCTTTCCGCTCGACGAGGCGGCCCAACTAATGGTCGGCGCCGTGCGCGACCACGAGCCGCGCTCGCTTGAGCGCGTGGTCTTCGCAGTCCATGGTGACGCAGCCGAGCAGGCGTTTCGTGTCGCGGTGAATTCCTAGGTACCGCAACGAAAGCCGGGCCTATCGCTGCGGTCTGGCCTCGAGGCGGTTGAGAAGGTTGTCGAGTAGGTAGCACGCCTCGTTAAATCGGTCGTGGCCGACGAGGCTGCCCCAGTGCTCCTCGATTTCGGCGACTCGAACCGTTGCGGCGTCAAGGGCCTGGTGCCCGCGGTCGGTCGGCATGATCAACTTCGCGCGGCCGTCACTCGGGTCAGGCACACGCTTTAGATAGCCGAGGTCTTCGAGCTCGTTCACCAGCTCAGAGGCCGCAGACAGGCTCAGCTCGGCGCGGGCAGCCAGTTCGGTCAATCGCCGGCCGTCCCAGCCGATGTTCCCCCAGATTTGCAAATGCGGGCGCCGGATATCGCCGTAGCCCAGCTCCGCCATCGGCTCGCTCAGCTCCCGCCGGAACTCGCTGAGCAGCCTGACCAGCAATTGGCCGATCGCCTGCCGATCGGTGGGCAACCCTCTTGACACAGCCACAACAGAAGATAATACTACGGAAACCGAAACTTTTGTTTCCGAAGTAAAATGAGGCGTGGCGATGACAACGACAACCCAGATGATCGACACCTGCATCGGACGGCTGCACGTGGAGGTGGACGGTGACGGACCACCCGCCGTGCTGTGGCACAGCCTGTTCGTGGACTCCGGCTCGTGGTCGCGGATGCGCCCAGTCCTGCGTGGTGAGCGGCGGCTGATTGTCATCGATGGCCCCGGGCACGGTCAAAGCTCCTTCCCGTCAACCAGTTTCGACATCGAGGCGTGCGCTACCGCGGCAACCGAAGTGCTGGATGCGTTGGGCGTGACCGAGCCGGTCGACTGGGTGGGCAACGCGTGGGGCGGGCATGTCGGACTCACGCTGGCGGCCAGGTTCCACAAACGGTGCCGCAGCCTCGTCACCATCGCGACCCCGGTGCACGCGCTGAGCCGTCGGGAGCGAATGGGGATTGTCCCGATGGTGTGGGCCTACCGCTTCCTCGGCGCGGCACCGCCGCTTGCCAACGGACTCGCACGCGCCCTGCTCGGCAAGGCGTTCATGCGGTCGCGACCGGATGACACCGCGGCCGTCGTCGCGTCTTTCCGGGACGCTCCGCGAGCCGGCATGCATCGCGCGATGACGTCGGTGATGCTCAACCGCGCCGACCTGGACCCGCTGCTGCCGAAGATCCCGACACCGACGTTGATGCTGGTTCCGACTGCCGATGCGATGCTGCCAACTGATCAGATTCACGCCGCGGTACGCCAAATGCCTTGTGCCGCAGCCGTCGAGATCGAGGCCGAAGGACATGTGGCGCCGATCCTCGCGAACGCCGAGCAATTGACCGACACCATCAAAACATTCTGGCGCGACCCGGAAGGTTACGTCTCACGCGCAGTAACGCATTAGCCTAGTGGCCGTGGCGCAGGTTCCTCGGACTCGCTACGCACAGTGCGGTGACATGGACATCGCCTACCAGATCTTCGGTGAAGGTCCGGTAGATCTGCTTGTGCTGCCCGGCCCGTCCATCCCGATCGACTCGATCGACGACGAGCCCTCGATGTACCGCTTCCATCGACGTCTTGCCTCCTTCAGTCGGGTAATCCGGTTCGATCAACGAGGAATCGGGCTTTCATCGCGTGTCCCCTCGGTGGACCTGATTGGGCCGGGGTTCTGGGCGGAGGACGCGATCGCGGTGATGGACGCGGCGGGATCCGAGCAGGCGACGGTCTTGGCGCCGAGCTACACCGCGACAAGCGGACTGGTTCTGGCCGCGGACTACCCGGACCGCGTCCGCAGCCTGGTGGTTATCAACGGTGCGGCGCGGACGATGTGGGCGCCCGACTATCCGTTCGGCGCTGCGCTGGACTCGAGCGAGCCGTTCAGCACGGTCGCGATGGAGCCGGACGCGGTCGAGCGTGGTTTCGACGTCCTGAAGATCATTGCGCCCAGTGTCGCCGATGACGATGCGTTCCGCGCTTGGTGGGACCGGGCAGGCAACCGGGCGGCATCGCCGAGCATGGCCCGCGCGCTTTCGACCGTCGTGGCCGGATCCGATGTCCGCGACCGGCTTCCGCGCATCACCGCGCCGACACTCATCGTGCATCGGGCCCGGTCGGCCTTCATTCCGGTGGAGCACGGCCGCTATCTCGCGGAGCACATCGCCAATTCACGCTACGTCGAGCTGCCCGGAGCCGACGTCCCGTACTGGGTCGGCGACACCGCCGCGATGCTCGACGAGATCGAGGAGTTCATCACCGGCGTGCGTGGGCATTTCGACGCCGAGCGCGTACTCACCACGATCGTGTTCACCGACATTGTCGGCTCCACGCAGCGCGCGGCTGCGCTCGGCGACCACCGTTGGCACGACCTGCTCGATAAACATGACCGCATCGTCCGCCACGAGCTTGAGCGATTCCGCGGCCGCGAAGTCAACACGGCCGGTGACGGATTCGTCGCGACGTTCGTCAGTCCCAGCGTCGCGATCGACTGCGCGGAAGCGATCGTCGACGCCGTTCGGGTGCTGGGCATCGAGGTCCGGGTGGGCATCCACGCCGGCGAGGTCGAGGTGCGGGGCGCCGACGTGGCCGGGCTTGCGGTGCACATCGGTGCGCGCGTGTCGGCGCACGCCGGACCAAGCCAGGTGTACGTGTCGTCGACGGTGCGCGAGATCGTCACCGGCTCCCGGCGCATGTTCGTCGACCGCGGCGAGTACGAACTCAAAGGCGTGCCGGGTATTTGGCGGCTGTACAGGGTGGCCCGAGAACCCGACGGCCCTCCGCTGAGTGCACGGTTATGAGTCGTCCCACTCGTGTTTTGTGCACAACAGGCGTGCATTGGGCGGTTAACGTGGCAGGGTCTGAGCCATGACGGATACGCACCAGGCGGCCGGGCACGCCGCGGAGCGGACCCTGTTCGGTCACCCCATCGGCCTGGCGAACTTGTTCGGAGTTGAACTGTGGGAACGGTTTTCGTTCTACGGGATGCTAACCATTCTCGGCTACTACCTTTACTACTCGGTAACCGACGGCGGGTTGGGGCTGCCGAAGAGCACCGCGACGGGAATGGTCGGGGCCTACGGCGGCCTGGTGTATCTGTCGACGGTCCTCGGTGGCTGGATGGCCGACCGCCTGCTCGGCATGGAGCGCACGGTGTTCTACGGCGGCGTCGTCGTGATGGCCGGACACATCGCGCTGGCGGTGGTGCCGGGACTGCCCGGCGTGGGCGTGGGATTGGTGCTGGTCGCGCTCGGCTCGGGCGCTCTGAAGGCCAACGCGTCGTCGCTGCTGGGCACGCTGTACGAGAAAGGTGATGCGCGCGCGGACGGCGGCTTCACGCTGTTCTACCTCGGCATCAACCTCGGCGCGTTCGTCGGTCCGTTGATCACCGGGCTGTTGCAGACACACATCGGCTTCCACTATGGCTTCGGCGCCGCCGCAATCGGGATGGCGGCCGGTCTGGCGCAGTACGTGGTGTTCCGCCGCAATCTGGGTGCCCACGGCCGGCATGTACC
This sequence comes from uncultured Actinomycetota bacterium, assembly GCA_963801365.1. Classification (GTDB taxonomy): domain Bacteria; phylum Actinomycetota; class Actinomycetes; order Mycobacteriales; family Mycobacteriaceae; genus Mycobacterium. Next base: position 25,741 of record CAWDEZ010000010.1, read on the forward strand.
CAATCCGTTGCCGCGCAAGGCAGTCGGGCCGACACTCGGTCTGGTCGTCGCTGCCGGCGTGGTCGTTGCCGCGGCTCTGCTGACCGGCCGGGTGCGGTTGTCGAATTTGTCCCAGGTCACCACCGGGGTGATCGTCGTCGCATCCGTGGCGTACTTCGTGACGATGCTGACCAGCCAGCGGGTAGCAGAAGTCGAACGGTCCCGGGTGCGCGCGTTCATTCCACTGTTCATCGCAAACGCGGTCTTCTGGTCGCTGTTTCAGCAGATCTTCACTGTGCTCGCGGTCTACTCCGACGAGCGGATGAACTGGTCCATCTTCGGCTGGGTGGCTCCGTCGAACTGGATCGGCTCGATTGAACCGGTCTGGGTCATCGTGCTCTCGCCGGTTTTCGCGATGATCTGGACCCGCCTTGGTACGCGATCTCCGGCCACCCCGCGCAAGTTCGCATACGGCGTGATCGGCATGGGCCTCGCGTTTCTGCTGTTCCTCCCGATGGCCGGCACCTCCGGCAAGGCCGTCCCGGCGCTTCTGGTGGTGGGCATCATGGCTGTGTTCGCCATATCCGAACTGCTGATCTCGCCGATCGGCCTAGCGGTCACCACAAAGCTTGCACCGGAAGCGTTTCGGGCACAGATGATGGCACTGTACTTCTTCTCCGTCGGTCTCGGCACATCGATGTCGGGCGTGTTGGCGCACTACTACGATCCGGCACACGAATTCGGCTACTTCGGCGTCATCGGCGCGGTCGCGATCGCTGCCGGCCTCGTCGTCTTCGCGTTGACTCCGTGGGTGACTCGTCGAATGGAGGGCGTGCACTAATGACTGGCCATCGCACCGGCTGTAGGAGTGGAAGGGGAGTACTTCCGCGTCGACCCGGCGCCGCGCAGATAGGTGAGTAGGCGCTCGGCAGGTCTGAGACATCTTCGACGCCACCTGCGTGACGGGGCTCGTAGCCGAGCTGAGTCGCTTGGCCTGAACTCTTCTGTTGGAAAACAGGATTGGTCGGCATTCCCAGACTAGCCAGCGCCCTTTCCGTTGTCGACGCGGTAGACCGCACCGTGGATCGCAGCGGCCGCGTCGCTGGCGAGGAAGATGATCACATTTGCTACCTCGAGCGGCTGCATCATGCCGCGCGGCGCGGCCGTGCGCATGATGAGTTCGAAGTTGGGCTCATCGGGCGCTTTGAACCGTTCGATCTGCGGCGTGAGCATGCCGCCCGGACAGATTGCATTGACGCGCAGGCGCTCCGCGGTGTACTCAACAGCCAATGCGCGGGTGAGCCCGATCAGTCCGTGCTTTGCTGCGCAGTAGCCAGCGGAGTAGGCCTGGCCCTCAACGCCGGCAATGGACGCTACGTTGACGATGTTGCCCTGCCGATTCAGCAGGTGCGGCAATGCGGCCCGGCACAGATAGAACGGTCCGTTCAGGTTGACGGCGAGATCCTCCGCCCATTCGTCATCGGTGAGGGACTCGGTTCGACGCATCTCGTGTCGTCCAGCAACGTTAATGAGGACGTCGAGTCCACCCCACTCGGCGACGCATCGCTCGACCGCATCGCGACACGCCTGAGCCGACGTCACGTCCACCGAAATGTGGGAACCCCGCTCCACGTCGGCGAACACCTCTGCCAGCCGGTCGGCATCTCGGCCGATGCCGAAAACCGTGGCACCCTCCCTGGATAGCAGCCGCGCGGTTTCAGCTCCCAGCCCGGACGACGCTCCGGTGACGAGTACGATCTTGTCCTGTAGTGCAAACATACGTAGCCTTCGACTCCCTTATCCGCTAGCCGTTAATGCGTTGTGGCGCAACGCCGAGCGTCACATTCCGGTTCTCGCTGTGAGCGGTGTCGCCAGCGACGGCAGCGCCCGGTAGATTCACCCTGCCCCCTTGACAAAACGCCCCAATATCAGAACTGCTTGTGTGGTACGTCGGCCACGAGCCCGCCGTCCATGACGAACTCTGAGCCGGTGGAGAACGAAGACTCGTCGCTGGCCAGGAACACCACGAACGTCGACACCTCCTCGGGCGTGCCAGCGCGGCCGAGCGGCGCCATGACCATGTCGTCGGGGAGGTGCTTGGTCATCGGCGTGCGGATGAAGCCGGGATGGATCGAATTCACCCGGATGTTCTCGGCCGCCAGTTCCAGTGCCGCGGACTTGGTGAGGCCGCGCACCGCCCACTTGGAAGCCACATAGCTGTGCACCCATGCTGCGCCGCGCAGGCCCTCGATCGACGAGACGTTGATGATCGAACCGCCGCTCGCTGCGGTCATCGGCGGGATCGACGCCTTGATCCCCAGCATCGTGCCGGTGAGGTTGACATCGAGGACGTTCTGCCATTTGCCCACGTCGAGGGACTTGAGCGGGCCGAGCGCCACGATGCCGGCATTGTTCACCAACACATTGAGGCAGCCGAACTCCTCGACGGCCGTCGCGACCGCCGCCTCCCACTGCTCGAAGTCTGTGACATCGAGGTGGACGTAGCGCGCCGCGTCACCGAGCTGGTCGGCCAGCGCCTTGCCCTCGTCGTCGAGAATGTCGCCGAGCACCACCTTGGCGCCCTCGCGCACCAGCATCCGCGCGTGAGCTTCGCCCATCCCGCGAGCGCCGCCACTGATCAGTGCAACTTTTCCGTCCACGCGTCCCATGACGGGTCACGCTACCTGAGCAACTAGAACCTGTTGCAGTTCGGTCCTACTGCGCCGATGTGCTGTTCCGGTGCGAACAGAGCGTTCCCGGTGATCAGGGGCAGGTCGAGCGTCGTCCTGATGCCGGGCGGCGCCGCGACCAGAGCGGGAATGGCGTTCACGATCCGGCCCGCCGCGGCGACGATCGCGGCGTGGTTGTGGTCGCCCCTGGTGCTCGACGGGCAGATGTCCACCTTGTATGACGGCTCGCCGGTGATTTCCACCCGATACGAGCCGCCCGTCTGGGCGGGCTGCGGCCAGTCGGGACGCAGGTCTGACCGCAGCCGAGTGACGTGCTCGACGACGATCGCGGGCCGACCGCCGACCATGCCGCGGATCTCGAACCGTAGCGCGGCGACGGTGCCCTTGGCGATATGTCCCGCCGCGATGTCGAACGCCTCCGGGGCGGGCTCGCGCGCGCACGAATCGGTGATGCCGTCCAGCTCGAGGCCTAGGCCCGTGGCGAGCTGACGGATCCCACACCCCCACGCCATGCTCAGCACGCCGGGCTGGAGCAGCAGCGGCACCTCGTCGAGCGGCTTGCCGAAACCCATCACCTCGAACATCACGGTGACGCCGTCGTACGTGGCGTAGTCGGCGATTTCCATGCAGCGCACCTGCTCGATGCGCTGGCATGTTTGCGCGAACGCGAGCGGTATCAAATCGGTGACGAACCCCGGGTCGACCCCGTTGATGAACAAACTCGAATCACCTTGCCGGGCAGCCTCTTCCAGCGGCGCGATGTACTTCTGCGGCAACACCCCCCAGGGATACTGCAGTATCACCGGTGCGGAGCCGACGACATCGATGCCAGCCGCCAGAATGCGTCGAACGTCGTCCATCGCCTGCGGCAGTCGGTTGTCGCCCATCGCGCAGTACACCGCGCAGTCGGGCTTGTCGGCCAGCATGGTGTCCAGGTCGTTGGTGGCGGCGACATCGGTGCGCACATCCAGACCGGCCAACTCACCCGCGTCCTTGCCCACTTTGGCCTGCGACGACACCCACACCCCGGTCAGTTCGAACTGGGGATTGGTGATGAGTCCGGTCAACGCCAACCGACCGACGTTGCCGGTGCCGATGTGGGCGACGCGAATAGCCATCCCGGCACCGTAACAAGTCCGCGGCGTGACGCGTTCGTTCCCCCGGTCCTCTACCGTGCTAGTCAGTGTCTATTTCGGTGTCAGATTCGATTGCGGCGATAGCCGCAGGTCCGGCAGGGCCGCATGTCGGTGCGTTCTTCGACCTCGACGGGACACTCGTTTCCGGCTTCACCGCGACGGCTCATGCCAGTGACCGGATCCGGCGTGGACAAGCACGGGTCGGCGAGGTGCTCGGAATCCTGGAGGCATCGCTGCGGTATCGAATCGGCCGGATGCAATTCGAGCGGCTCCTTGTGCGGGCGGCGGGTTATCTGCGCGGCGAGCTGATCACCGAACTCGACGAGCTCGGCGAGCAGCTGTTCGCGCGCCACATCGCATCGCGGGTCTACCCGCATATGCGTGAGATCGTTGCCGCCCACCAGCAGCGCGGCCACACCGTCGTGCTGAGTTCGTCGGCGCTGACCATCCACGCCGAGCCAGTGGCCCGGTCTCTCGGGATAACTCGCGTGGTGTGCAACCATTTTGAGCTCGACGAGCGTGGCACGCTGACGGGCCGGATTGTCGGGCCTGTCGTATTGGGACATCAGAAGGCGGCGGCCGTGCAACGGTTGTGCGTCGCCAACGATGTTGACTTGCAATGCAGTTACTTCTACGCCGACGGGGATGAAGACATGGCGCTGATGTCGTTTGTCGGTAATCCGCGACCGGTGAACCCGCGCCGGCGGCTCGCCGCAATGGCTGCCCAGCGCGGGTGGCCGGTACTGCGAGTCGCCGATCCCGGACCGCGAAACCGCGGCAGGCCGCTGCGGACGGCGGCCGGCGTCGGCTGGGCTGCGCTCATGCGCTACGCGGTCAGCACCCCGCTGCATCGACAGTGATGGGGGTGGCCACCCTGTTGCCCGCTGCCTGCGGCGGCTTCCTGCTCGCCGTGCTGTGGATGGACCTGATCTTCGACGTCCAGGTCCTACCTCACCGCCATTCCGGTGAACAAATACCCGAAGCCGTCCTCGCTTCCATCGCCGGCTATTACCACCGCGCGACCACCTCATCGCGGCCGATGAGTACGCTGATCGCAGTAGTCATGCTGATTATGGTGACCGCGTTGACAATTCGCGCGGCGCTCGGTCACGACCCCGGCTGGCTGGTCGCCGTGTCGGCTGCATTGGTCGGCACCGCGATCCTGCTGGCCCTGACGCACACCGTGCCCAACGCCGTTCGGCTGGGCCGGCGCGAGGACAGTCCGGTCGACCAGACGCGGCTTGCGCGGTCGGTCTTTCGCGATCACGCCCTGTGCTTGGGTCTGATGCTTGCATTCCTCGGCCTGTGGCTCGCCGCAGCCGTCTAGTGTCGGTTGGGTGACAACCACACTGCAGGATCCCAACGTCGCACATGCGCTCGACCGGATGTATCGCGAGGCCGCCGATCAGATGACCGCCTTGCGAGAACTGCCGGGCCTACGGCCATCGGCAAGCGCTCAGGAGCGCGCTGACGCGCTCAGCGACTTCTACCTGCCGATCACGCCCGCGGCGGGGCGGCTGTTGTATTCGCTGGTGCGCGGAACCCGACCCACTACTGTCGTGGAATTTGGTATGTCACTGGGTATTTCGGCGATTCACCTGGCATCGGCTGTGCGCGACAACGGCCGCGGCCGCGTCGTCACCACCGAGCTCAGTGCCGCGAAGGTGACCGCCGCGAAGAAGACGTTCGCCGCGACGGGTTTGGATGACGTGATCACTGTGCTGGAGGGTGATGCGCTGACCACGCTGGCGACATTGGACGGTTCGGTGGATTTCGTCCTGCTCGACGGCTGGAAGGAGTTCTACCTGCCGGTGATCAAACTGCTCGAGCCGCGGTTGTCGCCCGGGACGCTCATCGTCGCCGACAACACCGACATGGACGACACCAAGCCGTATCTGGACTACGTACGGAATCCCGACAACGGCTATGTGAGCGTCAACTTTCTCGCCCGTGATGCCGACAGCATGGAAATCAGCTGTCGGGCAACGGCTTAGCGATCTGAATTGGGCCGGCCGTCGCTGCGCCCAGGGCTAGCGCAGCGGTCGAGCTACTCCTGCGGAGGCCCGAAATACATTGCGCGCCCGCCGGTCCGAAATTGGCGGACGCGCAATGTGTCCATCGTCAGGGCAGCGCGGAGAACGGGTTCAGATCCGGCATCAACGCGGGCTGGCCGGGCGCTAACGGCGCTGCGGGAGCCGTGACCGGCGCGCCGGGAGTGGCGCCCACGTTCGGTATCGGCAGGCCGTTCAGGTTGGCCGGCAATCCCAGCTGGCTCAGCAGCGGCGCCACCGGAATCGACGCGGGCAGGTTGACCTGACCCTGCGGCACGGTGCCGACCAGAGAGTTCATCGGTGCGGAGATCGGGTTCTGCGCCAACGGGTTCTGCGCCAACGGGTTCTGCGCCAACGGGTTCTGCGCCAACGGGTTCTGCGGCAAGTTGAGCGACGCGCTGGCGGTCGGTGCTGTGGCCGGGGCCGCCGACGAGGCCGGTGCCGCCGGCGTGGCTGCCGGCTTGGGCGCGAGCATCGATGCGGCGCTCTGCAGGAATTGCGACGCGATGGCAGGAGCGTTGGCCAGTTGCTGAACCACATCGATACCCGGCACGCCGGGAGCTGCCGGCGCCGGATCGGCCGCGGCGGTCGGGCTCAGCGCGACAAGCGCCGTGAACAGGCCTCCCGCTGCTGCTGCGATGGTGGCGGTGCGAGTGCCGATCCGTGACATATGTGTTCCCCACTCCTGTTGACGTCAAGGCTCACCCGAAGGTATGGGCGTTACTGGAGTTACACAAGTGACATTTGTGGTCATAACCGAACCGATATGAAGTGGACACGAGGCGGTTATGCAAGCCCTGCGACGACGATTTTGAACGCGGCAGCCCGTGACGGCCACCACGGCGAGGTGTACGGTCGGATCGGGTACTAAACTAGAACACGTTTCAGTTCGCTGGCCGCGCCCAAAGGAGCAGGTAATGCACACCGCCATCTGCGATGAACTCGGTATCGAGTTTCCGATCTTCGCATTCACGCACTGTCGCGACGTGGTCGTCGCGGTGAGCAAGGCCGGGGGTTTCGGCGTGCTCGGCGCAGTCGGCTTCACGCCCGAACAGCTCGAGATCGAACTCGCCTGGATCGACGAGCACATCGGCGACCACTCCTACGGCGTCGACATCGTGATCCCGAACAAGTACGAGGGCATGGACTCGAACCTGTCAGCCGAAGAGCTCACCAAGATGCTTCAGTCCATGGTGCCGCAAGAGCACCTGGACTTCGCTCGCAAGATCCTTGCCGACCACGGTGTCCCCGTCGAGCGCAGCGACGAGGACGCGTTGCGGCTGCTCGGCTGGACCGAGGCAACTGCGACGCCGCAGGTCGACGTCGCCCTGCGACACCCCAAGATGACAATGATCGCCAATGCGCTCGGCACTCCCCCGGCAGACATGATCAAGCACATCCACGACGAAGACCGGAAGGTGGCCGCGCTGTGCGGCTCGCCGTCACAGGCGCGCAAGCACGCCGACGCCGGCGTCGACATCATCATCGCCCAGGGCGGCGAAGCCGGCGGGCACTGCGGCGACGTGGGGTCGATCGTCTTGTGGCCGCAGGTCGTCAAGGAAGTTGCGCCGGTACCGGTGCTCGCCGCCGGCGGCATCGGCAGCGGTCAGCAGATCGCCGCCGCCCTGGCGCTCGGCGCGCAGGGCGCGTGGACCGGCTCCCAGTGGCTGATGGTCGAGGAAGCTGAGAACACGCCCGTGCAGCAGGCGGCCTACGCCAAGGCGTCGAGCCGCGACACGGTGCGCAGCCGGTCATTCACCGGGAAGCCGGCCCGGATGTTGCGCAACGACTGGACCGAGGCGTGGGAAACGCCAGGCAACCCTGAGCCGCTCGGTATGCCGCTGCAGTTCATGGTGTCCGGTATGGCTGTCGCTGCCACCCACAAGTACCCGAACGAGACCGTCGACGTCGCGTTCAACCCCGTCGGTCAGGTCGTGGGTCAGTTTGTCAAGGTCGAGAAGACCTCCACCGTCATCGAGCGGTGGGTGCAGGAATACCTCGAGGCGACGAACACGCTCAACGAGCTCAACGAGGCCGCCTCCGTGTGATCCTGGCGACCGTGATGCTCGATACACTCCGAAATTCCGCGAGCTGCGTCTAGGTCTGACGCAGCTATCGCCAAGTTGTCGTGATTTTGTGATCGAACGCGTACTCCGCGCGAGGTATGCAGGGAGCTAAACCAATTGCGTGGAGGCAGGCTCAGTGGTTCATGTGCGTTCCCGTGTGGTGATGACGCTTTGGTTGCTGGCGGCAGTTGGTGCGCTGGTCGCCACGTTGGCATTCGTCAACGCCGTCGTCAAGAAGTCGTGGACAATGAGTTCGGTGCCGTCAGCTGCGGCCCGGCACCCCTCCACTTCCACTGTTGTCCCGTCTAATTCACCGTATCCGACCGATGATCGCGGTTTCATCAACTCGACAGCGCGATGCGACGGCACGCTGACGGGAATTGCCTTCGCACGAACTCAAAGATCGCTGGTGGCGATCTGTGCGGATCAGAGCGGAAACTATCAGTATCGTGCCGTGCGGTTGAGTGACGGTGCGGCGCTTGATGTTCCGGCTGCAACCACCGATACCCATGAGTTCGTCGCGCGCAATGATGGTGTCACGTATGCGCTGTCCACCAAGCAACTTGTAATCACCGCCGGCGACACCGTGGTCCGGCGAGAGCCCATGATCGACTACCGTGAGCCGTGATCCTCGCGCAACAAGGTAAACCAGTAGTCCTGTGGTATCTCGCCACCTGCCCGCAGCACCATCGCCAAGCCTGCGGCCATCGCGATGCCGAGAAGCCCAAGCAACAATCCTGCCAGTGCGATGAGGACCCACAAGACGGTGGTGATGACGGGCCATGGTGACACCACCGCAAGCACCGGCGCGAAGAAGAACCCGGCGCCGATATACCAGGACGATCCGGCGCGGTCCGAGATCATCACCACGCGCAGCCAACGCGGACCTGGGGCTGGCGGCGCGCCGCCGCTCTGCATGGTCACTTTCCTTCCTGTGCTCCCCCAGCCTGCCGCCCTGAGCGAGGCGATGCAATCACCTCCGAGTTCTCGGTGCGGCCCTATGGCCGATAAGCAGCGAAACACCTGCCGCACTGGGGAGCTGGTAAGCGCTGGGTGGCGGCCCGGCAAGACCCTATTCGGCGGTGTGGACGATGAGGATGTCGATCTTAGCTTTGCGGGCGACGGTGGAGGGCACTGAGCCCAGGAGCCGCCCAGCGACCGTGTCCAGCCCCACGTCTCCGACGACGAGCAGGTCGGCGTTGACCTCTTTGACCAGGTTTACTAGTGCGTCGACTGCGGCGCCGGCGATCGCCCGCTCTTCGATGTCCTGAGCGCCGGCCGCCTTCGCCCGGTCGCGGGCCTCGCGAAGGATCGCATATATGGGCGCACTCCCGTGCATCTTGTAACCTTCGCCCCTGAGGGTGTCGGCGGCGCGGGGATCGGTCAGACGATACTGCGAGGGTGCTTTTGACCAGCCCCCCTTCTCGGCAGTGGGGACATGCGCGGTGGCGACGATCAGCTTGGCATTGTCTTGCGCGGCGACCGCGCCTGCGCGGTCGACCGCACGCAATGACGAGGCGGAGCCGTCGGTCCCGACAACCACCGTCCGATAGCCGTGCATGTCGCCTCCCAGCAGTTGGTTGCGACGACAACAAGACACGTTAACGCTTGCCGGGTGACCATGGATCGGAATTGCGACACCGTGGCATCGACCTTCGGAGCCGCATCGGAGCTGACCGCGGCCCCACTGGCCTGACACCCTCTGCCAACTTGCGCCACGCGCGTGACGAGAGGCGATTTGTCGTGTAGCAATGCCGTAACGTTCAAACGAGAACACGTTCTAGAGGAAGTGTGTCAATGCCGACTCCGAACCTCCCGCCCGGATTTGATTTCACCGACCCAGACATCTACGCCGAGCGCCTTCCCGTCGAGGAGTTCGCCGAGTTGCGCAAGACGGCGCCGATTTGGTGGAACGAGCAGCCGGTAGGCACGGGCGGCTTCGACGACGGCGGCTTCTGGGTGATCACCAAACTCAAAGACGTCAAGGAGGTTTCGCTGCGCAGCGACGTCTTCTCGAGCTTGAAGAACACGGCCCTGCCGCGGTACCAAGATGGCACCGCCGACGAGCAGGTCGAACGGGGAAAGTTCGTCCTGCTCAACATGGACGCTCCGCACCACACTCATCTGCGCAAGATCGTCTCGCGGGCATTCACGCCACGCGCGGTGGAACGGTTGCGCGACGAACTCACCCTGCGTGCGCAGAACATCGTCAAGACCGCCGCGGTGGAAGGTTACGGCGACTTCGTCGAGCAGGTGTCGTGCGAGTTGCCGCTGCAGGCGATCGCCGGGTTGATGGGCGTGCCACAGGAAGATCGCATGAAGCTCTTCCACTGGTCCAACCAGATGGTTGGCGACATGGATCCGGAGTTCGCCGGCAACGACGCGATGACCGCCTCCATCGAGCTGATCGCGTACGGCATGCGGCTGGCTGCTGAACGCGCCGACAAACCCGGCGAGGACCTCGTCACCAAGCTGGTCCAGGCCGATGTCGACGGGCACAAGCTCTCCGACGACGAACTGGGCTTCTTCGTCATCCTGCTTGCGGTGGCGGGCAACGAGACCACCCGCAACTCGATCACGCAGGGCATGATGGCGTTCACCGACTTTCCGGATCAGTGGGAGCTGTTCAAGCAGCAACGCCCGGCGACGGGCGCCGACGAGATCGTCCGATGGGCCACGCCGGTGACAGCATTCCAACGCACCGCGCTCGAGGACACCGAGCTGTCCGGCGTGAAGATCAAGAAGGGTGAGCGGGTCGTGATGTTCTACCGCTCAGCCAACTTCGACGAGGACGTGTTCGAGGATCCGTACAGATTCAACATCCTGCGCGATCCCAACCCGCACGTCGGCTTCGGCGGTACCGGAGCGCACTATTGCATCGGCGCGAACCTGGCACGGATGACGATCGACCTGATGTTCAATGCGATCGCCGACGCGATGCCCGACCTCAAGTCGATATCCAAGCCGGAGCGGCTCCGGTCGGGCTGGCTCAACGGAATCAAGCACTGGCAGGTGGACTACACCGGCAATGCCCCGCAAGCGGGCGGTCCCCCCAGCCCTGTGGCACCTGATCTTTAGCGGGTGCCGGCGATGTGCGAGCCGATTCGTGTCAATAGCGGCGGCTTCGGCTCGGATTCGGTGGGCGCCACTTCTGGTGCCGTCGGCGGCGGCGCTTCCCCGGACGCCGGCACCCCGGCGTCGACGGGTGCCCCGTTCGGGAGGTCGGTTGAAACCTCCTGTGGAGCGCTGAGTGGGGCCTCGCTAATCGGAATGGCACTCGGCTCCGGTGGCCGCACCGGCACCTGTGGTGGTGCGATCTGGACCGGTGGCGCCGCAGACGGCAACGCGGTTTTCGCGAGGGCAGGCGGGTTGGACCCCGGTCGCTGCAGGTAGGCGGTGCCGGAGCCGCTGTCCGACGTCAGCCGGAGCCCGGCCGCCAGCGTGATCGACACGACGAAGGTCAGCAGACCGACCGCCAACATGGTCAGCGCTGCGGCATACGGCAGCGGCCATGACCGCCGACGCTCACGATCGTCGCAATCAGAGGGGTTTGCATCGCCGAACGCGAACTCTGGGCTGTGCGCCGACGCCAGCGCCGCACCACGCGCGAGCGCGAACTCGGCTTCTGGTGGTGCGAACACCGGAAGGTGCAGGGCGTCCTCGAGTTGTTTGGTGAGCGCGGCAAGGTCGGTGTCGGGGCCGACGACAATTAGGCATTCCGGGTGCCAGTCGTTCAGGTCGAAAACCCGAATCAGCCAATCGATCAAGTCGGTGTCGGTGTCGTGCCCGGGATGAGAGACCGCCTGTGCTGTCCCGTCGTGCGTCTCCACCATCGACACCACGACGGTCTCGGGTTCAATGAGGCACACCGCGGTCTGCTGATAGCCCACGGCCCGTCCGATTCCCCGCGCCAGCGCTTCGCCGGCCTCGCGCGTGCGGACGGCGACGATGTTGTCGAATCCGGCGTCGGCCAATGACTTGAGGAGTAGTGATGCCTCCAGTTCGGAGTCACCGCTGTACGTCACGCCGATGGTGTGCGGCTGGCGACCGTCTGCCATAGCGCGGGTCCGCGACATCGCGGTGGCCACGTAATCGTACGGGCTGATCGCGGCCGCGCCCCTTCGTCTGGGAACCTCGAAGGCGGCCTGGTCCATGATGTCGCCATCGGCGTCTTCGCCTTCGACGAGAACCAGGCCGACCGCGGTCGGGGTCATCGATAGCCCGAGTACCGTGTCCAGTTCGCACCCCTCACGCCCGGTAGGCGGCTTCGACCAGCCACGACAGACCCGGGACCAAGGTTGTAATTCCAATTACCTCGGCAGAGACTACCCCGCCCAGAACTGAAGCGGCGCGCCCGGGCTGTCTGGTCTGACCACTTGACGTCTGGCCGTCTGTCGGGCATGCTGCGGGTATGGCACTGCAGCCTGTCAATCGGCGTTCGGTACCCGAGGACGTGTTCAACCAGATCGTTGCGGAAGTGCTCAGCGGCGAGATGCAGCCCGGCGACGTCCTGCCCAGTGAGCGCCGACTCGCCGAGGTCCTCGGTGTGTCCCGGCCGGCAGTCCGCGAGGCACTCAAGCGGCTGTCCGCATCGGGCCTCGTCGAGGTGCGCCAAGGGGATTCCACGACCGTGCGTGATTTCCGGCGGCACTCCGGTCTGGATCTGCTGCCGAGTTTGCTGCTACGCGCCGGCGAGCCTGACCTAGCCGTGGCGCGAAGCATTCTCGAGGCGCGACTGCACAACGGCCCGAAGGTCGCGGAGTTGGCTGCCCAACGTCGGAAGCCGGAAATAGCCGCGCTGCTGAACGATTCGCTACGCCGGCTGGAGATAGAGGACGACCCGATCGAGCGCCAGCGCTGCGCCCTGACCTTCTGGGATCACGTTGTCGACGGCGCCGATTCCATCGTGTTCCGGTTGATGTACAACACCTTGCGCGCGGCCTACGAACCCGCGCTGACGGCCTTGGCCACAGTGATGCAGACCGAGGTCGACCGACCAGATGCCTATCGCCGGCTCGCCGACGCGATCATCGCCGGTGACCCTAAGGGCGCCATGCAGACCGCGCAAGAGCTACTCGAACCGGCCACCACCGCACTCATCGGTGCGCTCAGCACCCTGGAGGATCACTGATGACGACGACCGCACGCCGAGCTTTCACGCTCTCGGATGCCTGGCGACAGTTCTGGATGCACCCGTCGCCGTGGATCATCGGCGCCACCCTGATCGCCGTGTTCGCTGCCCGGCTGGAAATCGGCGACTGGCAGATCACCGACGCGATCGTGCCGGTCGTGATGATCGCGGTCTTCCCGTTCGCCGAGTGGGTGATTCACGTCTGCATCCTGCACTGGCGCCCACGCCGCGTCGGTGGATTCACCGTTGATCCGCTATTGGCCCGAAAGCATCGCGAGCATCACGGCGATCCACGTGACGTGCCGTTGATCTTCATTCCGTGGCAGTCCTTGCTGTGGGTTGTGCTGACACTGGTCGCGATTGCGCTGCTGGCTTTTCCGCGGCTCGGAATGGGCTTGACCCTCCTGGCATTCCTGGCCGTGCTCGGCATGGGCTACGAGTGGATGCACTATCTCATCCACAGCGATTACAAACCGAAAACCGGTGTCTACCACGCGGTTTGGCGGCACCATCGGCTGCATCACTTCAAAAACGAGCACTACTGGTTCACCGTCACGACGTCAGGCACCGCCGATCGGATCTTGCGCACTTTCCCCGATCCGGCATCTGTTCCCACGTCCCCGACCGCCAAGAACCTGCACGCAGATCGGTTGTGGGCCACGTTCCGGGTGACGTGTCGGTCTGCCGCGAATTGCAACCGTGCGGCTGTGCCACTGTGTGGCGTGGTCGGCGCAGTGGTGTCCGTACTGTAATCGCCTTGATATCAACGTGTTTCAATTCGGTCGACGACTCGCTGCCATGATTGCGCGCATGGCGCAGGTGACACGTCGAGCCGTCCTGCAAGGCGGCGGACTGGCCGCGGGCGCCTATGCGCTGGCAAACCTGTTGCAGCCAGCGGCATCTTGCGCCGAGCCGGCTCCGACGGCAGCTGCTGCGCCGACGTATCTCACCGGATCGTTCATCTCGGCGGCGCGCGGAGGCATCCAGACGAACTGGGCGATTGCCCGTCCACCGGGACAGGCCCAGCCGCTGCGCCCCGTCATCGCCCTGCACGGCCGCGACGGCGACGCGTCGACCGCGATGGATCTGGGCATGCCAGACGGGCTGGCCCGCGTGGTCAGCGCCGGTCTGCCGCCTTTCGCCGTCGTCAGCGTCGACGGAGGCAATACCTACTGGCACCGGCGTACTTCGGGGGCGGACTCCGGGGCGATGGTGCTCACCGAGCTGCTGCCGATGCTGGCCTCCTACGGGCTCGACACGTCGCGGGTCGGGTTTCTCGGGTGGTCGATGGGCGGGTACGGCGCGCTGCTGCTGGGCGCGCGGCTGGGCCCGGCGCGGACCGCCGGCATCTGCGCGGTGAGCCCGGCGTTGTGGACGTCATACATGGCCTCCGACGACGGCGCGTTCGACAACTACAGCGACTGGATGAACAACTCGGTGTTCGGGCTGCCGGCCCTGGCCTCGATCCCGATCCGCGTGGACTGCGGTACCGGCGACCGGTTCTATGCGGCCACCCGGCAATTCCTCGCGCGTCTGCGCAGGCCAGCGGCGGGTGGCTTCTCACCGGGCGGCCATGACGTGTCGTTCTGGCGTGCTCGGTTACCTGGCGAACTGGCGTGGATGGCCTCGTAGGCGACGTTCCCCTCCGCCTCCCGGGTGCATGCCACCGCGCATGGCAAGATCGCTCGTCGAGTGAACATCGTTGCGCCCACAGCCTCGCCCCGACGCGGCACCACCGCCCGCGCCGGCAAGCGACGTGACTTCCGTTCGGACATCGAAGGGCTGCGCGCGGTCGCGGTGCTGGCCGTGGTCGGATTCCACGCCGGTTTCCCCGGCCTCACGGGCGGCTTCGTCGGTGTTGACGTCTTCTTCGTCATCTCTGGTTTCCTGATCACCGGAATTCTGTGGCGCGACCTCAGCGCGCGGGGAAGCATCCGTCTGGTCAGGTTCTACGGAGCTCGTGCCCGTCGTCTGCTGCCCGCCGCGGCGACGGTGATCGTCGTCACGGCGCTCGCATCATGCGCGCTGCTGCCGCCGTTGCAGGCGCGCAGCGTGCTCGGCGACGCAATCGCGTGCGCGCTCTATGTCGGCAACTATCGATTCGCGATCGAGGGCACCGACTATCTCGCGGCCGGCGCTCCCCCGTCGCCGCTGCAGCACTACTGGTCGTTGGGTGTCGAGGAGCAGTTCTATTTGGTGTGGCCTGCGCTGATCATCGGCACCGCATGGCTGGTGCGCCGCGTCCACCGCCGGGGTTGTCGAGCTAACGCGCCGTCGGTGCCGCCGTACCTGGTGGTCCTGGCGGCGGTCGGTGCGGTTTCGTTCCTGATCTCGCTGGTCTGGACGCATTGGCTGCCCTCGTGGGCGTTCTTCTCGCTGCCGTCCCGGGCCTGGGAGTTGGCGGCGGGTGGCCTGGTCGCGCTCACCGCCAGTCGATGGCGCCGGCTGACTACCCGCGCAGCGGCGATCGCGGGCTGCGGTGGACTGCTTCTGATCGTCGTGACGTGCTTCGACGTGGGCAAGGCGACCCCGTACCCCGGCACTGCGGCGCTGCTGCCCGTTCTGGGCACCGCGTTGGTCTTGGGCGCAGGCTGCGCTGTTTCCGGCCGGGGAGCCGCCCGTGCGCTGTCGGCGCCGCCGATGCGCCTGATCGGACGTGTCTCGTACTCGTGGTACCTGTGGCACTGGCCGGTCCTGCTGCTTGCGCCGCCGTTGCTGGGGCACCCGCTCGGTCTGGCGGGTCGCGTTGCCGCGGCGGCGGTGTCGTTCGTGCTTGCGGTGTTGACGCTCGGGCTGATCGAGAACCCGATCCGATTCGCCGCGCCGGTCAGATATTCACCGGCGCGCAGCCTGGCGCTGGGCGCGGCGGTGACCGCGGCGGCCGTGTGTGTCGGCATGGTGCTATTGGCGGTTCGGCCGCTGCCCGTCGGGCACGGGACGGCCGCTGCCGCGGTGGCGGTCGATGCGCGCGCGTCGTCCACGGCCGCGACCGGTGCGCCGGACGATCCAGTGGCCCAGCTGACCGCGCAGGTGCATGCTGCGGTGAGCGCGTCGGCTGGTGTGAGCGCGGTTCCGTCGAACCTGTCACCGAGCCTGGCCGAGGCACCGGGCGACAAGCCCGCAGTGTTCCTCAACGGATGCGTGCGGTCATGGCGCGAGGTCGGCCAGCCCGAGTGCGCGTCGGGCGACACCGCGTCGACCACCACAGTGGCGTTGGTTGGAGATTCGCACGCGGCCATGTGGAGTCCGGCATTCGAACCGATTGCAGAGCAACGCCATTGGAGGCTTCAGACGCTCGGCAAGGTCACGTGTCCATTGATGGAGCTGCCCATCACCAGTCCCTATCTGGGCCGGCAGTACACCGAATGCGAACAGTGGCGCGCCGACATCCTGAACAGGTTGCACGCCGAGCGACCACAACTGATCGTGGTCAGCATGTCGCGTCGGTACGGCGCCGACTTCGGGTTCACGTCATACGACCCGGCCTGGGTCGACGGGTTGGGGCGGTTGGTGAGCCGGTTGCGTGGCAGCGGTGCGGCCGTAGTGGTGCTCGGGCCGATTCCTGATCCGCACAGCACCGTGCCGACCTGTGTTTCCGGCCACCTGGACGACGCGCAGGCCTGTTCGCCACCGCGCGCAGAAGCCGTGAACGACACGGGCATTGCGGCCGAGGCGGCGGCGACCGCCGCGGCCGGTGGCCAGTACGCCGATCTGAGTGCGCTGTTCTGCACCACTGACCGTTGCCCCGTGATCGTCGGCAACAATTTGGTCTACCGCGACGACAACCACGTCACGATCGCATACGCCCAGGCGCTCGGACCTGTCGTCGGTGCGATAGCCGATCGAGCGCTGGCCGCCCGCTGACGTTCTCTAGCGAGGTACGAAGTCCGCTATTGCGGTGACGATTTCGGTGGCGGCGTCTTCTTGTATGTAATGCCCGGCGCCGTCGAGCAGCACGGTGCGATGGGTCGGGAACAGGGCTTCCCACTGTGTTCGCTCGGGTTCCCTGAACGCAATGTCCTTCGTGGGCCACACCACCAGCGCGGGCCGGTCGGACAGGCGCGGCAGAGCATCGCGGATCTCGGCCAAAAATGTTCTGCTGCCAAGGATTTCCCGGGGTAACACGGCGACCGGCCGCCGCGACGCAGGAGTGGGGAACGGGCCGCGGTACGCATTCATCTCGTCATCGGAGAGACGACGGCGGCGCACGTTGCCCGGCAGGATCTTCTCGACGAAGACGTTACGGTGCTCGATCAGATAGCGGCCGACGGCGCTGCCGAGACTCCGGGCGAACACCTGAGTGCCGAGATCGGATTTCGGCCAGGCCCAGGTGTTGCCGATGACGAACCGGCTGAACCGGTCTGGCTGACGGGTGGCGACCGCGAAGCCGATCGGGCCGCCCCAGTCCTGGACCATCATCGTCACATCGGTGAGGTCGAGTTCAGTCACGAAACTCGCGACGACATCGGCATGCTCGGCCGGGGTGAACCCGTAGCCGTCGGGTGCGGCCGACAACCCAAAGCCGGGATAATCCACAGCGACGCAACGGTATTCACTTCGCAGCCCGATGATGACCTCGCGGTAGAGAAATGACCACGTCGGATTGCCGTGCAGGAAGAGCAGCGTGGGGCCGCTGCCCTCGTCGACGTAGTGCACGGTCGAGCCGTCGATGTGAACGTAGCGGTCCTGAAACGGGTACAGCCGGGTGGGGACCCAGTCGGGGCGATCGGGCGTCGTCATTGCCGAGCTTGGTAACCCAGCATCGGCTCGCGGGCCAGGACGGTGTTGCCGGAGGTGATGACGAGCTCCTTGGCCGACACTGCATAGACGACGTCGTCGTTTCGTGCTTCGAATCCGTTCGGCGTCAACCGCACACCGTCGAGCCGCAGCGTGGTTCCGCGGCTCGACCGGACGCCCTTGTACACGTACTGTCCGTTCTTGGCTGAGCAGATGGCCACCGCAGATCCCTCGGTACGGCCGAGGGCGACCAGGGTCTGCGGGCCGTCGCACCGGGCGAACGAGTTGACGAAGCCTCGGTCATCGAAAGTGGCGCCCGGCGGCGGTGGGCGAACAGCGTGTGGCGGCGGCGCCGGTTGTGCGGCCGAGAACGGTGAGCGGGGCGTCGGTGGTTGGACGGTCGTCGGCGATGTGAAGTACGGTCCGGCGATACCCAGCAGAGCGATGACGATCGTGCCGAGCAATCCGATGGCCAAAGACAGGTAAACTGACGGGCCGCGGCGCAGCCACCCGCGGGTGTGTTGGTCGGCGTCATCGACCACAGCCGGTGCGCACGTCGCGTCGGTCACCGAAACCTCCCGTGCCCGTCGATGCAGGCGGTTATAGGAAACCACTTTGTCGGCAGAATCCGGGAGATATGCGGGCACTTCGCCGTGGGCGCGTCGCGACCTGGTTCTGCTAGCGGAGTTGATCCGTGATGTCGACCCAGCCCGTCGGGTCATTGCGATGGTCCGCCACGTTTCGGCACTCGCCGTATAATTTCATGATCCCGGATCCATCCCGGTCGGGGTTCCGGTACAGGATGGCCGTGACGCCGTCCTTGGACAATGTCGTGCCGAAGGGATACTGATTGGGCGGCAGCCCCTTGCGCCAGCCGTGCGAAACCAGCGATGCCGCAACCTGATCGAAGTAGTCGGTGTCCTTGGGCAGGTCGAACGTCAGGTAGATCGAGCCCTGGTAGGGCGGATCGGTCTCGTTCTTGCACGACATCAAGATGTATCCGGCGGCGGGACTGCGCAGCTTGGCGGCGGCGACTACCTCCTTCGCCGGTTCGACGACTTGGGCCTTGCTCTGATCGTCACTCAGCGGATTGCCCGGGCGGTTCAGCAGATCGCCTCGCGTACGCAGAACCAGGAACGCCGCGCCCGCAGCCACCAACACGCCGAGGGTCCACAAGAGCAGCATCAGTACTCGGACGGTCCGGCGCGTCTGTCTGGCTTGCTGTGGACTACCGCCACGTTGAGTGACTCGAATGCACGCAAGCCTAGTACTGCAGCCGTAGATCGTGATCATTGTTGTTCCCGTCGCCGGTAGTGGGATAGTCGGGCGCGGTGTTGGTGTTGTCGTCGCCATCGTGACCAGGCCAGCAGGCTGGTCAGGGTGTGCTTTGTCACCAGGAGTAGGGCGTCGAAGAGTCGGCGAAATTCATTGACGGTCAAGGTGATCAGACCAGTTGGCGCTGGTTGGGTGTCGCGTTCGGTGGCGGTGGCCACGGCCAGGAAGGCTTGGGCGAGCATGGCCAGGGTGGTCCAGCGGTGCCAGGAGGTCCAGCGGCGGACCTGGTGCTGATCGATGCCGGTCAGTCCCTTGGCGGCCTGGAAGGATTCCTCGATGCGCCAGCGCTGACCGGCCACCTTGACCAGGGTGTGCAAGGTGGTGGGCCGCGGCGAGTAGCAGCGCAGGTAGGCCAGTTCGCCGGTGGCATCGTTGCGGCGGATCAGCAAATAGTGTTCGCCGGTGTCGGTCTCGTCTTCGGATAGTAGGGCGATCCAGGCCCAGGCGTAGTAGCGATGTCCGTGGCTGCCGGCCCCGGCGGAGTGTTTCTGCCAGGCCCTTTTGGGTAGGTGGGCCGGGAGTCGATCCACCCGGATCGGACCGGCCGGGGTGGGCACGCGCCGGTTGGCTGAGACGGCCAGCACATAGCCCAGACCGTGGCCGCGGATGGCTGCACGCAGTCTGGGGTCGGCGCCGTAGACCTCATCGCCGGCCACCCACGACGCAGGGACCTCCGCGGCAACGGCGCGGGTGATCAACGCTGTTGCCAGCGCGGGTTTGGTCGCGAAACTCCGCTGGCTGCTGGGGATTCCGGCGTTGGTGCAGCGCCGGGGATCCTCGGCCCACGACCGCGGTAGATACAGGGCGCGATCGATGAGGGCATGTCCACGCGGCGCGGCGTAGGTCAAAAACACCGCGACTTGAGAGTTCTCGATGCGTCCGGCGGTGCCGGTGTACTGGCGCTGCACCCCGACCGAATGCACTCCCTTTTTGATGTCGCCGGTCTCGTCCACCACGAGAATCGCGTCGGGATCACCGAAGGCGTCGACGACGTAGTCACGCAAGTCATCGCGAACGGCGTCGGCGTCCCATTTCGCCCGTGCCAGCAGATGCTGCAGGCCATCGGGAGTGGCACCACCGCGATGCTCAGCAATAGTCCAGCAATTCTTGCGATCCAAGCCCGAAACCATCCCGAGCATCAGCGCGCTGGCATGACGCAGCGGCTCGTAGCGGGCGAAACGCGGCGCGATCCGATCGACCACCGCCGAAAACTCCGCCCACCACCGATCAGGATCTACGCTATGAACCGCGGCGACCGCGGCATATTCAGATGTACTCACAAACTCCGAACAATGCCCCGGTCACCGCTCCTACCAGCGCAGACACGCTCGATCAGCCGAGCCACGATCTACGGCTGCAGTACTAGTGGACGTCAGGCCGTTCTGATTGAATCGCGGCATGGAAGGGTCAGTGACCGTACACATGGCTGCGCCCGCG
Organism: uncultured Actinomycetota bacterium; assembly: GCA_963801365.1. GTDB lineage: Bacteria > Actinomycetota > Actinomycetes > Mycobacteriales > Mycobacteriaceae > Mycobacterium. The sequence goes on from CAWDEZ010000010.1 coordinate 46,303, forward strand.
ACTGGCTGCGCCCGCGACGAAGATCTGGCAGCTCGTTGCCGACGTTCGCAACATCGGCCGGTTCTCGCCGGAAACCTTTGAGGCCGAGTGGCTTGGCGGCGCCACCGGACCGGCGGTGGGCGCGCGGTTCCGCGGACACGTTCGGCGCAACGAGATCGGGCCGGTCTACTGGACGACCTGCCGGGTGACCGAATGCGAACCTGACCGCGAATTCGGCTTCGACGTGCTGGCCGGCGATCGGGCGCTCAACCACTGGCACTACCGGTTGGCACCCAGCGGCGACGGTACCGACGTGACCGAGTCCTTCCGGCTGGCCGATGCCCCTGCCCTGCGCGTGTACGCGGCGACCGTCGGCCAGCTGCGCCGGCGCCGCAACCTGCGCGACATGCGCAAGACCCTGGAACGGATCAAGGACGTCGTCGAGGCGGCGTGAGTGCCACCGCGGGGAGCGCTTCGACGTCCACGCCCGCGATGCCGGCGATCATTCGGTCGCACACCGCATACATGTCGGCGCGGGCCTGATCGGCGTGGTCGGCGCGGGATAGGTACAGGGCGGCCTCGTCGAGCGCGCCGAGCAGCACGTGAGCCGTTGGACGCACGGCTTGTTCCGGGATCGCCCCGTCGACGATGGCTTGGCCGAGCATCGCCTCGATGATGCCCAGGCCGTACTTCACGCCGACCGCGCGCCAGTGCTCCCAACCCAACACGGCGGGCGCGTCGATAAGCACGATCTGCTGCACCTCCGGCGCCGAGCACAGGTCCAGGAAAAGCCGTGCGCCGATGCGCATCGCCTGCAGCTGGTCTACGGGGCCAGCAGCCACGATGCGTTGGGCCACCTCGGCGACCAGTTCACGCTCGACCTCCTCGTACACCGCCGCGAACAGGGCGGCTTTGTCCTCGAACTGGTGGTACAACGCGCCGCGCGTCACACCCGCGCTCGCCACAATCGCTTCCGTCGATACCGTGCCGAAACCATTGTGCGCGAACAGCTTTCGAGCGCTATTGAGCAACAGCGTCCTGGTTGCCGCGGTCCGCTGCGCCTGCGTACGGCGCGCTGGCGCGGTAGCGCCACCCTTGACTTTCATACAGCTTGCACGTAACTTCCATACCAGATGTTTGTAAGTTGCGGATACGGAGAGGATAGCGGACATGCCGCAGGCCAGGCTGGAGCAAGCGACGATCGATTACCGCGTGTTGGGCCCGGATGACTCCCCCCACCCGCCGGTGCTGTTCGTCCATGGCATCTTGGTGGACCACCGGCTGTGGGCCAACGTCGCAGAGGAGTTGGCGCGCAGTGGATTCCGCTGCATCCTTCCAGATTGGCCACTGGGCTCTCACCGGATTCCCGTCAACGACGACCTCGAGCTTTCGCCGCAAGCAGTGGCGAGGATGATCCGGGACTTCATCGACGCTCTCGGCCTGTCCGACGTGACCCTGGTGGGCAGCGACACCGGCGGCGGGTTATGCCAGTTGGTGATCGACGCATACCCCGAGCACGTCGGCCGTTTGGTGCTCACCAACTGCGATGCGTTCGAGAAGTTCCCGCCATTTCCGTTCGACGTCGTGTTCGCGCTGCTGCGGGGTCCGAAATCGATCAAAACGTTGTTCGCAACGATGCGCGTGACCGCACTGCGTCACTCTCCACTCGGATTCGGGCTGTTGATAAACCGGCCAGATCCGGCGATGACGGATTCCTGGCTGCAACCGTGCCGCGCGGACGCGCGTATCTGCCGCGACCTGGCCACGCTGCTGCGGCACGTTGCGACCACCGATCTGACCGATGTCTCGACTCGCCTTTCGCGGTTCACCAAGCCGACGACCCTGGTTTGGGGACAGGCCGACCGCAGCTTCACGCCGTCGCTCGGCCGGCGGCTGGCGCAACAGTTTCCGAACTCGACGCTGATCGAGGTACCGGAGGCGAAAACCTTTGTGGCGCTGGATAATCCCACAGCTGTGGTCACGGCGATCGAGGAGATCGGCGCCCAGAAGCCGGCGTGACTACGGGGTGCGCCCGGTACTGCTGGCTTTTTCGCAGGTGAACTGGCAGACGTCGGTGTAGCCGTCGCGAAACGGCTCCGCGCAGCCGATCAGGTATTTCATGTAACGGTCGTAAACCTCTTCGGACTGGATCGCGATGGCCTGATCTTTGTGAGATTCCAGCGCGGCGGCCCAGATCTCGAGGGTCCGCTGGTAGTGCAATCGCAGCTGCTGCTTCCGAGTGATCGTGAAGCCCGCCTTGGCCGCGTGCTCGTCGACCACCGCGACGTTCGGCAGGCGGCCGCCCGGAAAGATCTCGTCCATGATGAACTTGAAGAAGCGCAAGTGCCGCATTGTGATCGGCAATCCGCGCTCCTTGAATTCGTCATCGCTGGGTTTGATGATCGTGTGCAGCAGCATCACTCCGTCGCCCGGCAGCACGTGGTAGGCCATCGTGAAGAACGGGTGGTAGCGGTCGAGGCCGAAGTGCTCGAACGCACCGATCGACACGATGCGGTCCACCGGCTCGTCGAACTGCTCCCAACCCTGCAGGAGCACCCGCTTCGAGCGCGGGCTCGGCGAGTTGTCGAACAACTTCTGCACGTGGGCCTGCTGGTTCTTCGACAGTGTCAAGCCGACGACGTTGACGTCGTGCTGCTCGATCGCCCGCATCAATGTGGCGCCCCAGCCGCACCCGACGTCCAGCAGCGTCATGCCGGGCTGCAGTCCGATTTTGCCTAGCGCCAGATCGATCTTGGCGATCTGCGCCTGCTCGAGCGTCATGTCGTCGCGTTCGAAATACGCGCAGCTATACGTCTGGGTGGGGTCGAGGAAAAGTCGGTAGAAGTCGTCGGACAGGTCGTAGTGGTGCTGCACATCCTCGAAGTGCGGCGTCAGCGTCGGCGCATCAGGTGGCGTGTCCGGCAATGTCGATCCTGTTCGCGCCGTCGCGGCATGTTGCCCCTGGATGTCGTCCCACGATGGTACGAGATGAGTGCTTCGCACCCGGCGAGGGGCGTCGGCGCAGCAAGGCGCGGCGCGCGAGAAATCACGCGTCAGCCCTGGCTTTTGGCCTTTTCGCCGCTGTCCTGATCCTGGTTTTCCGACTGCGCCTCCTTCGCGTCACCGAACTTGGGGTTGCCGTCGTCGTCGACCCAGTCGCTGATGGCTGTTCCGGCGACCGTGCCGCCGGATCCGGGAAGAACGGTGGTCGGGCGGTCCTCCTCGTAGGCTTCAAGCATTTCCCTCGCCTTCTCCTTGTGCTCCTCGGTGACCTCGGGCTTTTCGGTCATCTGAGCCGAGTCGTCCTTCTTGCTGTCCTGCTGCGAGGTGTCTTCGTCGCTCATCGTGTACTCCGTCCAAATCTCGACACTGCGTCAATCTGTGTTCCGGTTGGACTGCCCCGAACCGCGCCGGGCCAAACCTCGGCGCTACGCGGTCGGGGCCGCTCTGATCACACGCTGTTCATCGCCTGCAGTTGGGCGCCCTCATAGCCCCAGCTGCGCGCCCGCAGCGACATACCGGCTCTTCAATCTTAAGCGGGCAGTTGTTGTGATTTCGCTCTCATAGGGCGTGTCGTTGCATGAGGAGGCCCTTAGGCCTTCCGAAGTCTGAGAGTTGCAACGCTTTCGGACGGAAGAAGGGAACCAAGGGCTTGTGTTCGACGGTACGACATTGTTGTTCGGGCTGCCAGGTGTTCGGGTCGAGCGTGTCGAAGGCTTGCCGGACGGCACCCGGGTGGTGCACGCGGTGACCGCGGACCAGACGGCGGCGGCGTGCCCGTCGTGCGGAGTGTTCTCGACCTCGGTGAAGGGCCGGGTGACCACGTCCCCGCGCGACGTCCCGTACGGTGAGGGACGAATCATCGTGCGGTGGAACAAGACTCGCTGGCGCTGCCGGGAGGACTACTGCGCGCGGGCCTCGTTCACCGAGACCATCGCGCAGGTGCCGGCGCGGGCGCGCACCCCGCAGCGGCTGCGCGCCCAGATCGGGGCCGCGGTCGGTGACGCGGCGCGCTCGGTGACCGAGGTCGCCGCCGCTCATGGCGTGTCGTGGCCGACCGCGCACCGCGCCTTCGCCGCGCACGCCGACGCGCTGCTGGGCGAGCCGGAACCCACCCCGGTGCTCGGCATCGACGAGACCCGCCGGGGAAAGCCCAGGTGGGAGTACTGCTGCGAGACCGGCCGCTGGGTGCGGGTCGACCCGTGGGATACCGGCTTCGTCGACCTGGCCGGCTCCCAGGGCCTGCTCGGGCAACGCGAGGGCCGCACCGGCGCCGCGGTGATCGCGTGGCTGTCCGAACGCACCCCGCTGTTCCGCGAGGCGGTCGAGTACGTGGCCATCGACCCCGCGGCCGCCTACGCCTCAGCGGTTCGCACACCGGGGCTGTTGCCCAACGCCACCCTGGTGGTCGATCACTTCCATCTCGTGAAGCTCGCCAACGACGCGCTCACCAAGGTGCGCCGCCGCGTCACTTGGGACCTGCGGGATCGTCGCGGCCGGCGTATCGACCCGGAGTGGGCCAACCGGCGACGGCTGCTGCGGGCGCGGGAACGCTTGTCGGACAAGAGTTTCGCAAAGATGTGGAACAGAATCCAGGCCGAGGATCCCAGCGCGCAGATCCTGTCCGCGTGGATCGCGAAGGCGGAACTGCGCACCCTGCTGTCCACGGTGCGCCTCGGCGGCGATCCGCACCTGACCCGCCACCGGCTACACCGGTTTCCTGTCCTGGTGCATCGACTCGCAGATCCCCGAACTGCTCACCCTGGCCACCACGATCGACCAGTGGTGGCCCGAGATCAACGCGTTCGTGCGGACCGGCATCACCAACGCCCGCACCGAGGGCTACAACCGGCTGCTCAAACAGGTCAAGCGCGTCGGTTGCGGATTCCGGAACCGCGAGCACTCGGCCCGCCGGATACGATTCCACTGCACCGCAAACAGCGGGCCGCAACCCAGACCTCATGCTGATTGCCCGGGCAAAGTTGACGAGCCTGCATACCTGCTCTCGAATTCCTTGTTCGTCCGAAGGCCGTGCCGCTGAAGTGTCGACGGTTCGCAACGGCGCCGCGAATTGATGAAAGCGAATTAGACCCACAGTTGCGGCTGCGGGCGGCATTGTCTACGCGAATATAGAACACATGCCAGGATTAGACCTTCGGTCTGTGACTGTTCCTATTGTCTACGCGAAAATGAGTAGAAGCCAGATCTTGGTGAATTGTTATGACGGCCTTTCGGCGAAAAAATTTTCCGGGCGACGAGAGACTACACATCGCCGGGAAGTGCCGACCAGAGCCGAGGAGTAATCACCATGAAAATTAGGTTACCGGCAGCGGCTGCGGCCATTACGGTCTCGCTGAGTAGCGCCGCTGTGGCGCATGGGACCACCTATACTGTGGAGCCGTTCGACTTCGACGGTGTCTTCGGTATCGTGCATACCCTAACCCAGGTGCAGTTGGGTGGTTCGCTGTGCCCTGCGTGAAGATCCCCTACCCCGCTGACTGATTCCATAACGATGTAGGGGTGGCGGCGCTGGCAGCCGCGCCGCTGCGGACCGGTGACACTGTGATGGGCTTCAGCGCGGGGGTGGACGTGGTCTCTGCTTATCTGGCCGGTTATACGCCCCCGCGAGGCGTGACATTCGTGCTAGTGGGCGACACGTTTGCGTACAACTCCCAGCGTCTCTACCAGGGGCGTCGGGTCCCCGACGACGTTTCCGTCCCGGTGATCCTGCTCTCCAATCAATACGACGGGTATTCCGACTTCCCCACCGATATCTTCTCTCCCGGCTACCTGCTGGCCACGGTGAATGCGATCGCCGGCATGTTCACCAGCCATAACTACGCGTCGGCCCAGCTCAATAACCCGGCTAACGTAATGACCACCAAGGGCAAAATCACCGAGGTCTTGGTGCCGACCCAGAATCTGCCCATCAACCGTTGGCTGCGAATGATCGGATTATCGTCGATAGCCGATGAGATGGACCGGACGCTCCGCCCGATCATCGACGACGCGTATACCCGCCCAGGGCCGACGGCCGACCAACTGGCGGCATCCACCAGTCAGCAGGTCCCAACCTTCCCAGCACCCATTTATGAGACCTCCCAACCCGTTCTCGACCAACAAGGCACCTTGGCGCTGCTGGCGGCTAGTGCTGAAGGTGGCGCACAAGATCGTGGAGTCGGCGTAACCAGCCCACAGGTGCAGAGCGTTGTCCTTACCGCCGGAGACGATCCGGTTGCCCTCGGGGCTGAACGCCAGGCTGTAGAGCGCGTCCGCGTGGCCGGTCAGCGCCGCGCCGGTCTGGTGGCTGGTGCCCGCGTCCCAGACCCGCGGCGTGCCGTCGGACCTGCCGGAGACGATCCGCTTGCCGTCAGGACTGAACGCCAGGCCGCAGAGCGCTTCCGCGTGGCCGGTAAACGCCGCGCCACTCTGGTGGCCGGTGCCCGCGTCCCACACCCCCGGCGTTCCGGCGGAGCTGCCGGAGACGATCGGCTTGCCGGCGGGGTTGACCGCCGCGCAGTACAAGATTGAGAACGAGTCCGCGATCTTGATTAGGTTGACCATCTCCGGCAGCTGTCGTCATCACACCGCCGGGCCTTTCGCGAGCCGCTCTGAGGGTTAGCCGAACAACGGCAACGCGCGCTTGCGCGCCAGCGCGTCCATTCCGGCTTGGATGGTGTCCTGCACCTCCTGGTACTTGCGCTGCACGTACTCGTCGTCCTCGGCGAGGTCCGGGTCGTGATCCACTTCGACAGCAGGCATCAGCCGAGTCCGAATCTTGGCCGGCAACGGGAACTGCGGCAGTGCCGCCGGAGCGATCCCCCACGGAAGCGAGACCGCAAGCGGAAACACCTTGAGCCGAAGCGCCTTGTCCAGACGCAGTATCTGGGACAACCGGTCGCCACGAATCAGCACCGGCATCGCGTCGGCGCCGCCGACCGTCGCGATCGGCACGATCGGCACGCCCGCGCGGATCGCCATCTTCACGAACCCGGTGCGGCCCGCGAGGTTCGCCCGGTCGCGCTCAGTCCACGGCCGTAACGAGTCGACTTCGCCACCGGGCCAGAGCGCTACGTCACGTCCCTCGGCAAGGCGGTGGAGATCGAGTCGGGCGCGGCCGGCACCACTCCCATCGCCCGGAAGTAGCGGCCGATGAGGGGAATCGCCATCAGCATGTCATGGGCGGTTCCGTGCAAGGGGCGCTCTTGACCGAACCGGCGCCACCACTGCACGCCGACGGTCCACGCGTCCCACACGAACGGGGCGCCGGAATGGATGCCGATCAGCAACGCAGGAGGTTCGGGCGGGTTCTCCCATCCGTCCATTTCCATCCGGAACCAATGGTCGACCAGCGAGTTCCAGAAGTACTTCTGGCGCTGCATGGTCGCCTCGTCGGGACCGCTGAGGTCCCATTGGCCCGCGCGTTCGGCTACCCAGCCGCTGACGCCGCCGTCCTGTTTGGTGCGCCGTTGGTCCATCTGTGCGCGGGCCTGTTCAGCGAACTGATGAGCTTGTTCTTGAACACCGGGTGATCGGTGATCCGTTGTACTCATCTCCGGCACATACCCGATCTCGCGGAAAGAGTACGCGGCGGTACATGAGTACACGACCACACGGTGACGACATTGACGACCGCGTGACGTAATTACTGCACTGTCAGCGTGCCGTGCATGCTCGGGTGGTAGGTGCAATGGAATGGGTAAGTGCCCGGTTGCGTCGGCGCTGTGAACGTGACCTTCGACTTGCCGTCCACCTCGGCGTTGAACGCGCCCGCGGTGTCGGACGTGACGCTGTGTTCGGCGGAGTCGTTATTGATCACCGTCACCTGAGCGCCGCCAGGCACCGTCACGTCGGTGAACTTGAAACCGTCGATCGAGATCGTCGCCGCCGCAGCCGGAGCCGGGGAAGATGCGACAGACGACAACGTCGACGCAGGCCCAGTCATGGTGCCGGAGTCCTGACCGACGTTCGACTGTCCGCACGCGCCGACCGCTATCGCCGCCGCAGCTGCGAGTGCAGCCATTCCTGTTCGAGTCGTCATCTGCCTTCCCCCTCGTGCTCGGGACACAGCTCTATATGAGACACGAGACAGCTGGCGAAACGTTCAAAACGGCCAAATCTGGCGTGCTGCGAGGGGGTCCCATCGGCGCTGTCGACAAACCAGGCATGCGCGTCGTCGGCGTAATCAATATCTTTGGTGCCGACGACATCACCGCGTGGATCAATTACTCGGTATGTTGCCATCGCTTGCGCTTTCCCCGGGTCGGCCGCCTCGAATCGCATTGGCGTGCAAGGGAAGCCCGATCAGGTGGTTTCTCTGCGCGTGTACGTCGTGGGCTCCTCCACGGGTTGGTCGGTGGCCTCCACGGGTTGGTCGGTGGCCGCCGGCCGCGCGGCTTCGTCGACTCGCTCGTGTCTGCCCTCGTGTCTGCCATCGTCGCGGCCCGAGGGGTCGAGACGGTCTGCGTACTGCCGCTGTTGGTTGAGTTCCTCGCGGTGCGCCGTGACGCCGCTCTGGTGTGCGGTTGCGCGATCCTCAAGCCGGGCCGCTTCGGCAGCCTTGGCCTCCGCCTCTGCTCTCGCCGCCCGGGCACGGGCTGCGGTTTCCTCGGCGAGTGCTTCACGCCGCTCCACTTGCACAGTTTCGTCGCGAACCTGTTCGCGGATGCGCTCGGCCTCGACGCGACGTCTCTTCGTACGGTTCTGCCGCGCGATGAAAACGACAGCGCCGATCAGCAGTATCGCCACCACTACGGCGATGATTATCCAGACGACGGTGTCCATGAGCGCTCCTTATTTGCGTGGATGTCAATCATTACAGCGTGCCCGCGCCCGTCATGGTTAAAACCCGCGATCAACCCAGATCGGCGATGGGTGTGTCCGTGATCCGCTCCGTCAGTTCGCGCGCATCCTCGAACACGACGTGTGCGCCAGCGGCCATCAGCTCCTCACGGGAGGTGCCGCCGCTGAGCACGCCGATGCTGGTCAGTCCCGCCCGTCGACAGGCCTCGGCGTCCCAGACCGCGTCGCCGACTAACACCGCGCGGTCGGCCGTGATGCCGACGCGGTCCAGCGCGACCTGGATGATGTCGGGTTTTGGCTTCGCGGTGTCGACGTCCGTGGACGACGTCACTTCCGATACGAGGTTGTCCCGGTCCAGCACGTCGCGCACGATCGCCAGCTCGTCTTCGGGCGCTGACGTGGCCAGCACCACCTGCAGGCCCATCGACGCGACGCGGTCATCACCGGCGGATACCCTGCCGAGCCGCAGTTATGCGCCGCGCTCGCCGAGACCGTATACGCGAACGGCGTTGCGGTAGCCGATCAGGTCACTCACCCGGATCGCGTCGGCCTCATTCCACTGCCCTGCGTCGACGAAACCAGCCAGCACGTCGCGAATCCCCTTGCGCCACAACACTGCTCCCAAGTAGTGCAACTCCGCGGGGCCGAAGCCGTCCGACGAATACAAAACCTTGCGGAACGGCGCGAGTTCGAGCAGGCGCGCGACGACGCCCCGTCCGCGGGCACCGAGATGGTTGATCGACAGCCCGCCGTCGACGTAGACGTTGTTGAATGCCTGCGCCAGATAACCGGCTTCGCGTTCGAACGGATAGCAGTGCAGGAGCATGATCGGGGTGGGGCCGGTTGCCCGCAGGAAGTCCAACAACAGCAGCGGATTGGTCTTGTGCAGGTCGCAATCCCGGTCGCCGAGGCCGACGTGCAGCTGCAACGGCTTGCCTAAGCGCAGCGCGCGGTGCAGGCCGAACCGCAGCAGCACGCGATCCGTCAGACGGCCGCCGCGGTCCCGCCAACGTGCGGCCGCGTCGGCGACCTCGTTCGGCGTCGGGTCCGAGAGATCGCCGTCGAAGCCGCCGCGGTAGGCCAGGATCGACTTGGTCGCCACCGCAGTGCCCACTCGCCGATCCAAGTGCTCGTCGAACGCGTCGGCGTAGCCGCCGGTGTCGGCGACCGCTTGTTCAGCGACCTGCTCCAGCCGGACCACCTCGTGCACACGACCGGCCGAGAATTCGGCCATGCTGTCGAGTTCGGCGGTGCCTTCCCGGAGTCCGGTGTCGACGAGCCAGTCGGACACGCCTGCAGCCGGCAGGAATAGACGTGCGAGGTCGGTCTCGGTGAATTCGCAACGCCGCCGCCAGTAATCGTCGGGATCCGCGTGCTGCGGCAGGCCCAGCAACGGTGCGCAATGCGCCCGCACCGCGAAGCCGAGTTGAGTATCGAAGCCGCTGTCGAAGTCGGCGATCGGCTCGGTGTTGGCCTCGTTGAGGGCGTTCTCGAACCGGTGGCGGTCGTCTGTGCCGATCCAGCAGCTGTGCACGTGGTGGTCGACGAGCCGCAGTCGGCCGACATGCTCCGCGAGCGCCGACGCGTCGTCCGGCGCGTTCACACGCTCCACGCCATGCGGAACTTGTCGGTCAGTTCCGCAGGCTCCAGTTCTCCGTAGGTGTCGTGCTCGTAGCGGCGCACCGCGACGGTGGCATCGACGGGGGCGTCGCCGAGGACGCGGCGTATCCGACTGGACCGGTCGAGCGTGGTGATCACCGTGGCCTGGTCGGTAGGCAGCGTCACCACGCCTGCGCGGCTGCGCTCGTCGTCGGACAAGCCCGCCGGGTCCACCGTGACTTCGGGCGGTAGCGGGGCCTGCTGGTCGATGCCGTCGAGCGCCAGCCCGAGGATCACCGCGGACGCGAAATACGGGTTGGCCGAAGGGTCGACGACCTTCACCTCCACATTGGCCCCGTACGGGTTGGCCGGACCGCCAGCCAAGAACCGGACCGCCGCCTCCCTGTTCTCGGTGCCCCAGCACACATTCGCTCCGGCCCACAACCCAGGCTGCATGCGCAATCCCGACACGATCGATCCGCTCAGCATTCCCTGCGCGTCGGGCAACCCGGCGAGGATCCCGCCGATCGCATGCTCGCCGGCTTCGGTCATCCCGTCCACACCCGAGCCGCCGGAGAACACCGGCGCGCCACTCGTCGTCAGCGAAAAATGTTGATGCGCACCGGATCCCACGCTGCCCGCGAATGGCACGGGTGAATAGCTGACACGCGTTCCGTAGCGACGCGCCACCCGGCCGATGACCAGACGCATCAAGACCAGCTGGTCCGCCGCGGCGACCGGGGCGAGCGGGGACAGCGAGATTTCGAACTGGTTCTGCCCGTATTCGGGGTGGAACTGCTCGATCCCGATACCGGCCGCCGCCGCCGCGGTGGTGACGTCCCGGACGAACCGTTCGTGCTCGAGCACACCGGCCAGTCCGTATTGCGCCCACAGTGTGGATGGCAGCCGGTCGCCGTCGGGTCCGACGAGCAGGAACTCGATCTCGTGGCCGAAGCGCGCCTCGAAGCCGGCGCGCTGCATCCGATCCTCGACGCGACGCAATGCGCCGCGGCTGCAGGCCGCGATTGGTGTGCCGTCCTGGTCGAAGAACGCCCCGGGCGCCCACGCCAGTCCGTCACCCAGTGTTCGCAGCGCGGTGAGGTCAAGACGGATGCGCTCGTCACCGACTACGCCCATGTCCCTCGTGAACGCGATGCCGGTCTGGTCGATCGCGAAGACGTGCCAGACCGGGCTGGCGCCCAGACCTGGATCGGAGGACGCCGGCAATCTGCGCGGCGGCACCGTTTTGGCGTGGGTGAGGCCGGCGGGGTTCACCACGGTGCCGATCACGGTTTCGATTCCGCCGGCTTCCATCTGGGCGATGGACGGCGCGGCCGGGGCTTCGTCTGTCATCTCAGACATTGTGCAGGGCAACGAGCCCGCGCGGACAGGATGCCGAGCATGCTGTCGGCGCCCGTTTCCACACATTCCGTACTGTGCGAAATGCGATGACCACAGACAACTCGGCGTTCGACGCGCTCGTCGGCCTGCTCGACTATCCGATGTTCGTCGTCACCACCCGCGCGGGCGACGACAAAGCGGGGTGCCTGATCGGGTTCGCCAGCCAGGTCAGCATCCGGCCGTCGAGGTTTCTCGCGGGGCTGTCGAAGAACAACCACACCTTCCGGGTGGCGAGTCGCGCGACGCACCTCGCCGTACACCTGCTGCCGCGGGAACACCGTGAGGTGGCGCGGCTGTTCGGCAGTGAGACCGGCGATCGGGTGGACAAGTTCGCCCGATGTGCGTGGCAGACCGGGCCGGACGGGCTACCGATTCTCAGCGACGCGATCGGCTGGTTCGCCGGACGTATCCTCGACCGCTTCGATGTCGGTGATCACGTCGGATTCCTGCTGGAGCCGGTCGCAGGTCATGCACCGGACCGCTTCGATGACCTCGTCACGTTCGCCGACGTGCGCGACCTCGACCCCGGACACGAGGCCTGAGCCGCCCGGGTTCGCGGCCGACGGCATGGACGCGGTGCTGCGCTACGCCCGCACGCACCACTAGTCGGCGCTACGGCTCGATGACATGGTTCGGGTCGGGCTTGCGCACGTCGGGTGCCTGGCTGTAGTCGCCGAACCGGCCGTCGCGCTCGGCTACGGCTGACGAAACACCCTGTGTCGCAGCATGTTCGATAAACGCGTGGGCCTCGGGGATGTTGCGCATGATTCCGTCGAGGATCGCGCCCAATGTCTGGGTCGACGCCAGGCCCATGTTGTCGTAGGCCTGGTTGATTAGCAGCTTCTGCACCCACTCTGAGCTGCGGGGATGCGTTGGCGTGCAACTGACGTGCAACTAGCGACGAATCGCCTACCCATGTGAACCGTTCAACCGACAGGAGCCCACCATGCCCACCGCCGCCACTAAGCAGGAGTGGTTTGACCGCTACGGCGACTATTACGAGATCGACGGGCAGCGCCGGGCCGCCTAACCGCGACTACCTGACCAACCGGGCCAACAATGCGCGCCGTGTTCGGCCTTCGCAGAGGGGACAAGTGATGTACCACATCGGCAACCTGGGCAGCCGCCCATCCACTCGGGGGTGGTCGGGGCCGATCTCTGTCAGCCACCGCAGCTACGCTGCCGACAATGGAGGGTGACCTCGTCCGCGCCAAAGGCAAATGGGTGACCGAAGCGCCCGTCCGATGCCCCAATGGACACCCGCTCGGCCCAAACCAAGTCCTTCTCGGTCACGTCGCCTGCCTCGGTCACGGCGGCGGCGGACACACCACCTGGCACTGCCGCACCTGCGACGCCGTGGTGTACGGGCCACCGATGAACACCCACTGCACGGCGCTGGAAGGGCCAGCGTCGGTGCGGATCTCCACCCGCCGAAGCTGACCGGAAACCGAGTCGCCGTTATAGGCGTCTGACCTACGACTCCCCTCGGCCCGTCATCCTGGTTGGGTGGCGGGCCGACGCCGTCGGCTGGCGATCTGAATGCAAACACGGCTCACGACAACGTTCGCTAGCATGCACGTGCATGAGGCGGATCATCTGTCTTCTAGTGATTGCTTTAGCCGCGACGCTCTCTGCTTGCTCGTCGGACGATAGATCGTCGGGGCCGCCCCGCCGGAAGCGGCGCGATGCCCCGTTGCCGGGTGTTGGGGTTTACGAATCGGCCCATCGTCTACAGAGTCGAGTGGTGGGAACGATGTTTCGATCGATCGCCGTAGTGAGCGCTGCAGTCGCTGCCGCGCTGATGGTTGCCGCGCCGGCGCAGGCCGACGACCAGAGCTACCTTAATTATCTGGAGTCTCACGGGCAGTCGACGACGGCTTGGCCGTACAGTCCGGGGAAATTTGTGATGGTCGGCCAGATGATATGCACCAATATTCGTAGCGGCGCGGACCCGTTGGCGGGCGCCAGCCCCATCGATCGCGCCACATGGGGTCCGATAGGTGTGGAAGCCGCCCAGCACGAACTGTGCCCGGACACGCTGCACTAGTCGTGGGTTCTACCTCGCATGGCGCCCGCGGTGCTGGTCGGGCGATAAAGTCGAGTTGATACGTTTTACGAGGCAGGGGCGTCGCTCACCAGTCATCCGCGGGATAGATGCCGCTGTCATCGCTCATCGCGCCGTCGACGCCTTCGGTCCAGTAGTGCCCGTCATCGACCGGATACGTGACCGGGCTCCCGCGGCACCGCGGCCCCTACGGGTGGAACCTGGCCGCAAGCCGTTTCGCTGCCTGTGCTAGAGGAGCCGCTCGATTCGGCGCGGGTGAACTGCGTAGATGAATGGTCCCGGCTGTTGCGCGGCCATCGCGATCACCTTGAAGTTGCAGATGTACCGATTCGCCGCGTCCTCTGCAGTGATTTGTGCATTGCCAATGCAGAACATGCGCGCAGCCACATTCATCACCGTCTGTCGCTCAAGTTCATTTCGTCGAATGTGGTCGTCCTTATGGAAGGCAACCCAGTCGCGCTGAGCAGCCAGGGTTATCCAGTCGACGTCCTGGACCTCTTGGCCGTAGCCCTCGCCGTAGTGTTCGCGCATTGTGGTGACTACGAAGCCTGCCGCACGAAGGCGCTGCGGCACTTGGACCGCTCCAAGACTCCGATCTATGAAGACGTGGGGGAAGTCCGCCAATAGATCTGGATCAAACCGCGATGGCGTCGAGTGCGACACGAAGGTCTCTCTCTGAGACGCCGTAGTCGTGCGCCACTGCTTTGAAAGTCTCCCCCTCGCGAAGCGGTCCTAGCGCATCCGCGACCCGCGCACCGCTGCTGTCGAATACCGGTTGCCCGTATCCCCGATACGGGTCCAGCACTACATCGGCCGTCCCATACTGAGGCAGTCGGATAGCCCTCGCGTACTTGTCACCGTCGAAGTTGATCTGCGTTAGATAGTGCTCGATGATGTCCTTGAAGACGTACTGTCCAGACCGTGGCACGATCAGGTGCCTAACAACCTCGTTGTCCAAGCTGCCTTCACCGGACCGCTGCGCGAAGTCCCAAAGCACTTCAGCCCCGTCTGTATAGAGGTCCTTCGACGCCAATGCATAGGGGCCGACATTTTCCACGAGCCAGTCAATCGACGGACGAATCCGTTGCATCGGAACGCCCGCCCGGCGGAACGCATTGAGCACGTACGCCTCTGCGGCGCCCACAAACGGCAACTGCGCGTAGCCACGTCGAGGCTGGCCTAACGACGTGATAATCGGTTCGCCCTTGACTAGTGGGCGCGATGTGGGCCGGCGCTCATAACCGTTAGCCCACGTCTCGAGGGTAGAACGCGGGACAATCAGGTACCTCGACGCCTCGGTAAGTGTGTATAGCGGAACGTTGAAGCGCAGGTCAGTCGCGATTCGCAAATCTGTCATCGGCTTCATCTCCCCCGCATTCACTCGCATGCAGTATGTCAACACGTTACGACACGCCTCCGCGAGGTCTCACAGGCCGATGACGCGCCGCTCTCCACTACGTCGCCATGACGATGACGCGCCGCTGTCCACTACGTCGCCGAGGCCGCGCGGGCCGCTCGCAATCCACCCCCCACAACGCCAACGACGCCGCCACCAACACACTTGACCCGGGCGCTTTGCGGTCCCAGCCGAACGCCTGACCGCCCAGCATCGGACGCTGCCGCGCCGACAACACGCCGCGCGTCAACTCCAACTGCCCGCGGTGCGCCAGCGCACTGTCGGCGACGGCGTCCCACAACGATCCGGCGCTGTTGGCGACGTCCCTCGTGCCGACCATCGTGGGCCGGATCTTCGCGCCCGCCCAATCGAGTTCAGCCAGAGCGCCACGCTCATCGACAACAACCGCCCGCACCTGTGGATTCATGTGGGCGTCAACCCAATCCGGCAGCCACGTCACACCCGGCCCGGTCGTGTACCACTCGACGTGCAACCGGCCGTCAGCACGCCGGCCCGCCAGACAGACGGTCGCAGTGTCACGTGACGGCGGCGCATCCACACCGATCGCCAAGTCGCGCACCGGAACTGAGTACGGGTCGGTCAGCGCCTCCCACTGCGCCGGGTCGAACAGAATCGACTCCACCGATCGCGGCAACCACATCGACAACCTTTCCGCCCGGAACTGGTCGGTCGGCAACACACTTCGGTCGTCGACGATGGCTTGCATCTGGACGCGGCCGGTGGCCACGGCCGGATTCACCCGCACCCATAGGTCCTGGTCGTCTATGTCGGCGCCCCATTCCGCGCACCACTCCCACCACGCCAACCGCTTGTTCAGCTTGTCGTGGGCCGCGGACCGCAGCGCGCTGAACGTCTCGGCATCATGCATCGGCCCCGGCGCCGTCCCGAAGAACAAGCCTTGCGCCTTAGCCTCGATCCACCGATCGGGTGGTGATGTGGAGTTGAGTTCGGTTGTGCGCCTTGTTTCCGAGGCATGCCGGGATTTGGGCGTGGTTGATGGTCCGACCTCGGTATCGGCTTGTTCCTGTGGGTCTTTCGTGTCGGGCGGACAGGTCGGATTGTTCTGTTAGGCGATGAGCGGTGGGTTTCTACGAAAAAGGCTGTGGAACAAGGTGTTCCATGCTGTTTCCCAGGGCCAGTCCCGTGGCAGGTGCAAGGTCAGGCGTCGGGCTGAGAACGCGATGCGTGCCGGGATCGTGATCAGCGTGCGGCGGATGGTCGCAGTGCGGGCTTTGGCCAGTGCCGGCCCGGTGATGGTGGCCGCGGCGCGGGTGAGGTTGAACGCGATGGCGGCCAGCGCCAGCCAGGCGGCGTTGGCGGTGAATCGCCCCGAGGGCAGGTGCGCCAGGGCGGAGTCTTTGAGGTCGGCGTGGACTTGTTCGATGATCGCGTGGCCGCGGTGGGTCTTGTCGGCGGTGACGGTGTCCAGCTCGGTGGTGGTGAAGAATGCATGGAATCGCCACACGTCAAACAGTGAGTCCTGTCCGTTGCCGCTGGTGTTGAGGTCGGGGATGCGGCGCACCACCAGCCGGCCCGGCACCTGCTGGGAGGCTTTCTTCGAACTGAACGCGGTGAACGGAATCTCGGCGACCTCGGCGCGGGAGATCCACGTTGCGGTGGTTTCGTCGTAGACGGCGTCGGTGTATTCGATCGCGGTCCAGGCATCCTCGGGTATGTCGGCGATGGCGGCTTTGACCCTGGGGTCCAGGCGCACCGTGATCGACACGTCCGCCCCGCCGCGGATCGCCGCAGCCACCGTCGGATGGCCGTAGAACGCCGAATCCGCCCGTAACAGCGGTTTACTGGTTGTCTCGGGCGACTGCAGGCGTGCCACGGCGGCCAGGGTGTCGGTGACCATCCGGGCCGCTCCACGCGCAGAGCCGCACGCGCCTTTGCGTAAGCGTTGGCCGGTGATCACCGGTGCGCAGTGCGCGGTGGTGACCGTGGCGATCAACGCATTCAACCCACGGACCCCCGAGTAGCCGTAACCCGATCCCTGTTTGCCGTAGCCGTGCACTTCGATGATGGTGTCGTCCAGATCGACCATGACGGGGCCGTCCATCCCGGCCAGCACCGGTGTACCGGCATGCAGTCGCGCGAGTAGGCGGGCCGCGACGGCGTCGAGCTGGCGGACATGCCCGAAGGCGAAGGCACGCAGGAACGACCCCAACGTCGACGGGGCGTAGGGCCGCTCGAAGACGGCGCCCATCGCGCCGTGCCGCAATAGGGCCAGGCCGTCGATGCTGTCGGCGCCGGCGACCATCGCTGCGACCAGCGCGCTCACCTTCGCCCCGGCGTTGGCGCCCTTGTCGGTCGGCACGCTCAGGTGCTCATCGGCCAACTCGGCCAGCCCACATTTCTGGGCCAAGGCGGCCATCGGGATCAGCCCGGCGCACGACACCAGATTGGGGTCATCGAAGACTGCAGACGCGACGGGTCGAGTGTGAGATCGTTGCATCTACGAGATGCCCTTCGTCGTGACCGAATGTGATCGTAGAGAAATCTCATTCTCCCACCACGACAGGGCATTTCGGCGTTTCAACTCACACCGCACGTCCACCGGATCGGTGTATCCAGGCTTAGGCCGCGCGAACAACGTAGGCAGCAGCGCGCCGGCCTCCGCAGCCGGAAAGTCTTCGCACTCGTCGATCAGCAACCTGTCCACCGACAAGCCGCGACCGGCAGACGCCGAACGCGTCGTGAACATGGCCCTCGCGCCGCTGGACAGCTCGAGATATTCGCCTCCGATCATCTGACTGTGACGCCGGACCCGCCTCGCGAGATCGTCATGGGACTGGATCACAGACCACAGGCGGCGGAACGCATCGGACGACGTCTTCACCTGGTGCGACGTGGCCAAGACCTGCTCGTTCAGCTCGTACAGCCCGAACAGTGTCAGCGCCGTGAGGATCTGCGACTTCCCGGACTGCCGCGACAGAACCAGACCGGCCTGAGACGCCGACCAACCACCAGACGATTCGCGCAGCACTCCGCGGACGATGTCTGCCTGCCAATCGTCCAGCGGGATGCCGTAACCGTGGGCGACGTCCACGCAGTCCTGCCCGGTGCGCTCATCACCATCGGGCACGATGCGAAACGTCGGCTCCGTCGTCGTCACCATGCGGGCCATCATGCGCCCCGGCGGCGCCTACGGGCAGCGATCTCATCCAGCTTCGACGCGCCCGGCGCCGGGGCCGAGGAAGCCAACGCAGCAACAGTCTGACGGTACTCACGGGACACCGCGGCGAGGTCCCGCGGCGCCGTCGCGGGGTCATTCACAACAGCCTCTAAAAGGTCTCTCAGGCGCTCCAGGCGGGCACGATCGCCGTCGGGTGGCTTCTTAGCTGCTCTGGCCATTTCAGTCCTTCAGATTGATCCCTATGCCCCGAGAGGTTCGACGAAAGACCTGGTCAGGGGCTTGCCCCCACCCCGTTCTAGCCGAGTACACGGCTGTTGGCGCCGAGGGTGCCGTCGGGGTGGTTGCTGCGTGCCCGGTTGCATCGGTTGTGTGCTGGGCGCAGCCCGTCGTAACCATCATCACCACCGACGCTGCTTGGCAGTGCGTGGTCGACGACGAATGACATCGGCTCGGGGTAGGGCACGCTCAGGTCGATGGGCTGTTTGCAGAAGGCGCATGGTTCTCCTGCTTTGACTCGCCTCGCGATGCGTTGGCGTGCGCGGTCTCGTATTGCTTTGGTGGCGAACGGCATTGGTTGGTTCCTCACTGTTCAGTTGGTGGTGGCCTGACCGGGGCAACTCGACGAAACCACCCGGCCAGGCCACCTGTGCGGGGCGTGCTCGGCCACTTCCTTTGGCCGCACTGCGACCGCGGGCCACTCGACAAGACTGCGGCGCGGGGTGGTTCATTGCGGTGTTGAGGTTTCCAGTTGGTAGGGCGTTGCTTGCTCGAAGATCCGGTCTGTTTCGCGCTGCATTATGCGGCTGTTGCGTGACGCGTTCTCGAGGTTCTCAATCTCGGCGAAGGTGTGATCGCCGCGCTGGCCCAAATCCATTGTCTGCGTGCCGCTTACGTACAGGTAGTCGGTGTATCTCTGGCGCCTTGCGGCGACTTCCCCGGGCTGGGCGAGGCGCAGGTCGGCGACAGGTCGCAGCTCGTCCCACTCGACCAGGCTTGTCGGGATGCGGTGCTTGAACGTTTCGAGCGCGGTCTCGATGCCGTCGCGGGTGCTGTCTGCGTTCGGGGAGATGACAAGCCAGATGGGATCCGGTCCGATGTCTTCGACTTCGTAGCCGGTGGCGTCGGCGAGCATGGCCCGCTCCATGACGACTGAGGTGAGGGCGGAGGCGGCGCGCAAGGCGGCCGTGTGGGCGGCGGTCTGCTCGGTGCTCTCGTGTCCGGTGAGCCGCCGCGGCGCGTCGGCGTGAACGTCGAACTCCTGCACCAGCTCGTCGAAGTGGGCGGCGAGGCGGGCGATGTAGTCGGCGGCGACGGCCAAGCCTGCTTGAGCTGTGGCGCGTTCCCAGGTCAGCAGCAGTTCGTCGGCGATCACCTGCCGGGCGGTCTCCCGGGCGCGGATCTCGGCGACGGCGGCGACCCACTTCGCGACGTCTTTGGGCTTCTCCGGTGGCGCTGGCGTGGCGGGGACGGCTTGCTGGGCGGCGCGGCACGCCTCGAGCATGGCGAGCGCGTCGCTGTAGGCCTGCGGTGTGGGCCAGCCGTGCGCGGCGCCGACGCCGATGACGGAGCTGGCTTTGCGCAGCGCGGGCTCAAGGGTGGCTCGGGTGATTGCGCTGGCGGACATCGTCATTGGGGGTCTCCTTCGAGTTGTCGTCTGATGAACTCACCGAACTCGGTGGCCGGGGTGGATGCGTCGGCTGCCGTCTGGGGTGGGCGCACCCGCGCCGAGAGGGCTTGCCAGTCCCGATCGGACAAGTTGGATAGGTACTCCTCTATCGCGGCTTCCAGGTCAGCCATGACGCCCCTCCGCATACTGCGTCACCGAACTGCGGGGGAAGGCCAGCCGCCCGGCGACGGTTCGGCCATCCAGATCGGCTTGTATTCGCCGTACCTGGCGAGGCGAAAGTCTCAGCATGCCGGCTGCCTCCTGCGTGGACATCAGCTCGTCGGTCGATTGTCTTTCATCCCCGGCTGATTCCTGTCCTGCAGGGGACACGCGGATTTCGATGTCGAGCCGGTCGAACAGCTTCCGGACGGACGGCGGCACGGGTTGGCCGGCGAGTTGGCGGCGACGGATCTCGCGGGCCGCGCAGTAATACGCGGCTTGGAGGGTGTCGCCGTGCAGGTTCATGACAGATCGCGCTTCAGTTCGCTGAACCACGGGCAAGTGTCATCGTGGCGAACCTCGGCGCTGAGGACACGCGGCGCCACCTCGACGACGGTCAGCTCACTGTCGCAGTCGGGGCACTTCAGCGCCGCGAGAGGATCGCCGTGACCGAACCGGACCCGCGCCCTGCGTTCTCTACGGTTCACGTCGCCAACGACCTCGTTGCGCTACAGCATTCAAAGAAGGCCTGTGAGAGGCGAGTGAGTAGTTCGTTCCTCGTGTTCGTTATATATAACGAACTGACGAGGTGAACGAACACATACTCACGACTTCGTTGACGAGGTCGCAACGAGGTCAACGAGGT
The DNA here is from genome assembly GCA_963801365.1 of uncultured Actinomycetota bacterium. Classification (GTDB taxonomy): domain Bacteria; phylum Actinomycetota; class Actinomycetes; order Mycobacteriales; family Mycobacteriaceae; genus Mycobacterium. The sequence continues at coordinate 67,176 of CAWDEZ010000010.1, forward strand.
CAACGAGGTCGTCATTTGAACAGTCCTTCGTCCAGGTTTTCCGTTCCGGACGGGCAGCACAGATGCCGCGGATTGCCGCTCGTGACCGGCATGCCGCACTCGATGCACGGGCTAGCGATGCTGTGCATCTGAGACTTACGGGGGCCTTCGGCGACTGTCATGAAACCGTTGGCGACCGCCCGTTTGAGCGCGTCGCGTACCGCTTTCTGGGTGTGGTGCTCACCAACTAGTTCTGTCTCGATGGCGTTCTTGCTCATGGCTTCCTTGCGGGCTGCGAGAAGACTGACGGCGGCCCGCTGTGCGGCTTCAACCTTGGCGTCGTCGCGTGATCCCGGCGCGTAGGTGAGCCGCCTGGTCGACTTGTCGGGGGTGAGGCGCCCTTCGGCGACGTTGACGTCGCGGCCGTAGGCGCTGAAGTAGCGCGGCGAATCAGGTTCGTCGGATTCACGCACGAGCCTCCAAATCGCATCGGGCCAGTCCTGTAGCCGCGAGTCACCACGCGCTCGTTCGTTGGCGTGGCCCATGTGGTGCACGATCGCCGCGTCGCTGATTCCGGCTTCGCTGATCAGGGCGTCGAATGCGACGAGGAACTTGCCTGCGTCTCGGTTTTCGTCGAGGCCGGCGCCGTCGAGGACAGGTCGCAGACAGTCCAAGATCAGGTATTCGGCTTGCAGTTCCCGTAGGTGTTGCGCCCACAGGTCGCGGCATGTGTCGTCGAGGATGTTGAACGAGCTGACTTTGCCGCGCATCGACACCACCGAGACCGCGTCGGTGTTTCCGATGGCCTGGTCTTCGAGCCAGTCGAGCAGCATGTTTTGTGAAAGTTCGTCGTCGATGAGCACGACGCGGCCCGCTTTGGTGTTGACGGTGAATCTGCCGAGGAAAGGTTCGCCGTCGACGAGTGAGCGAATCAGATTGCCGACGACGGTTGTTTTACCGGCCTTGTATTGCGCGGATAGGACGATGCGCCCGTTTTCGGGGGCTACTTTGTCGATGCGGTAGCGGGTTGGTGTGCGCGGTTGTGCTAGTAGCACGTCGAGGGGTGTTATAGGCGGCAGGATGATCGGTGGTCGCTGTTCTTCGTCGAGCCGTCGCCGCGCTTCTCGGTCGATGCGCAGCCCGCTTAGTCGCGATCTGATCGCGTTCTCGGTGGAGTCCTGCGGGCCGTCGTCGTCGTCCTGTTCGCTGTCTGGGTTGTATTCGCCGGCCTGGTCGTCGCCGCAGGAATCAGGCGGATCATCCTCGCCGCCCCATTCGCCTGCGTGGTGGGCGTCGACGCCTGGCGGCGGTTCGTCGGGTGGCGCGTCGTCAACGAAGGTAGTGCCGTAGCGTTCATCGACTTGCCCGTTGTATGCAGTGTCGCGTTTCGCGGCGCGTTCGGCTTCGCGTTCGCGTGCGTGGCGTTCGGCGGCGGCCTTCCCCGCGGCGATCTGGTCGTCGTCGGTCATCCGGCGCCTCGATCTCCCCGGCACGGCTGGAGCGGCTCGTCGTACAACTTGGTGAGCAGCCCTTCGTAATACTTGGCGAGCCCGGCCGTCGGCGGCGAGAACGGCGGCCCGGCAGCCTCAAGCCCGCTGCTCGCCCATCCGGGCCGGCGGGGCTTCGTCGTTCCGGCGAACTGGCCGCGGATATAGACGTTCCCGGCTTCGTCAATGGACTGGGACTGATCCGTTATGACCTGTGACACGGTGACACCGCGGGCCTCGGCGGCTTGGCGCACCGTTTCCCAGTACTCGCGGCGTAGCTTGTCGAGCTTTCGTTGCCACTCGTGCCCGCTGGCCCGTGACCGGGCAGCCTGCTGCCGGCACTTGCCTGAGCAGTAGCGGGCGTCTCGCCGCTTGACGATGAACTTCTTTTGGCACACCACGCAACGCTGACGCGTTACGCGTCGTGACGGCTTGCGGTCAGTCATGCGATCATCCCGCCGGTCAACTGGTGCACCTGCTGGGCTAGCCGCCGGTCCGCGCCGTCGCGCCGCCACATCGCTTGCATCACTTCGATGTCGAGCAGCGGCGTGTGACCGAGCGCGATCAGATGCCGGGCGGCCAGCGCGCCGGCGTCGACCATCTTCTCTGTCAGCGGCGGCCGCGAGCATCGGCAGCCGAGAGGATCCCGGCATCCGCAGTGCAGCCGCGGCATGCGCTGCGACGCCCGACGACGGTTACGCCTCCGCAGCAGGTCCGCTGTTATAACCTTGGTGTTGCTGGTCTTATGTGGGGGCCGGTTGGTGGTGGCGGCGAGTCCTGGTGGTGGTTCTCCAGGACCGCCGTTTTCTTTATCAGGTGGCATCGGAATCACCGCCTCGGCGGGTGACTGGTTCCCTCTTCGCAACGCACGCACCCCGTGAACTGATGCGCTGCCAGTGGCCGTCGCTGTACCACCAGAGCGCGGCGGGTGGTTGACCGTCACGCAACCGCAAGTAGATGTCGGCCACCTGTTCGGCGTGCGCCGCGCCGAATAACGCGACGGCGGGCTCACATCCCGTCTGGGCGGCGTACCCGATGGCCTGCCGTACGGCGTGTCGCCACGCCTTAGCGGGTTCGACCTCGAAAGCCGTGTCGGCGGTGAGAACGTCGGCGCGGCCGTAGCCCAGCGACGCTTCGGTGACTCCCCCGACCGTGGTGGCGAGTTCGTCCCGCAATGCGTGCTCCAGCAGTGTGATTGCCGACCGTCCGGGCATTGCGCCTGTGACCGTGCGCCCGTTGGGGACGGTGACGGGCCGCAGCCTGTAGCGGCGCACGGTGACCGTGCTCACGGCGAACCGTTCAAGGGCGTCAGCGCGGCGTCGAGTTCGCAGCGGCGGAAGCGGATCGCGCTGCGAGGCAAGTCACCGCCGACCCGGTAGGCGCGCAGGCGTCCTGCTGCCACCCAGTTGCGGACTGAGCGTGTCGTCACGCCGAAGTATTCGGCGACGTCTCTGACTGTCATGTCTGGCGGCGACAAGTCGGGATTTCGTTTCATTTACCCATGGTTGCAACGCATCGAGACGTACGCAAACGGTTACAACAAAAACGTGTGCACAGCATGTTCATAAGCGTGTTGGTAACTTGCTGACAATGTTGGTAACTTGCTGACAAGTTGTGCGCAATAGCGCAAACCATGCACAGATTAAACGCCGGATACGGCTTTGACCTGGCTAAACAGCGTATCGGGGGCTGTGGACAGAAATTCTTTTCAAATTCGCTCACTCATTTTCGGCGAGTTTGCTCATCAGCGCCGCTATTTCGCGGTCACGGTGTTCAGCGGCGTGCTGGTAGCGCATCGCAGCTCGCGGGGTTGAATGACCGGCTCGCGCCATTAATTCGGCCAACGTTGCGCCTGTCTGCGCGGCCAATACCAAACCCGAATGACGAAGGTCGTGGAAACGCAGGTCCGGGCGTCCCGCTGCACGCCGCGCCGTGTCCCACGCGCGATGGTTCGCCGACAGCGACAGGTGGCGGTCGCCGCCTGGAGTCGACGGGAACAGCAGCGAGTCGCGTTCCGGGCCAACATGTTCCGCTAGATGCGTCCGGACAGCTTCGAGCATGTGCGGCGGTATCGCCACGTCGCGGACACCTGCTTGGGACTTCGGTTCTCCGATGATGTGGCCTCCTTGCGCGCCTGCGACTTTCACCACGGCACGTCGGACCCGGATCACTTCGCCGGTCAGGTCCACATCCGCGCGGCGCAACTCGGTCAGTTCCCCGAACCGCAGCGCGCACCAACTGGCTAGCGGCACAGCGAGTTTCAGCCGCGGCGGCATAGCGGCGGTGAGTGCGGCAAGCTCGGCCACCGTGGCGGGCCGGATTTTGCGGACCCGCTCGGTTTGTCCGGCGCCGCGGATACGGCACGGGTTGGCGTCGATCAGCTCATCGGCGACGGCGGTCGCGAGAATCGACTTCAGTAGGCCGTAGCAGTGTGCTCGCATCGTCGGCCTGTCGATCAGGGTGTCGGCGTACCAGTCCCGCACAGCGGCCGGGGTGATGTCGGTGAGCTGCTCTTCACCGAAAGCCGGGAGTAGGTGGCCGTTCAGGATTGCGGTGTAGTGCTCGCGGGTGCGTGGCCGCAGTGGTGCACCGCGTGCCTGTCTGGACGCCAGCCAGCGGGCCGCGTAGACACCGAAAGTGGTGCGCTGAGGTTCAGCGGCTGCCGGGTTCCACAGTCCGCGGTCGATGTCGCGGCGCCGGTCAGCCAGCCACGCTTCGGCGTCGATCTTCGCGGCGAACGTGTGCGGCGCGGTGACCCTGGCGCCGTTGGGCGTGGTGTAGTGCGCCTGCCAACGTTTCGACGGCAGGCGCCGGATAGAGCCGAACTGGCGCCTAGCTGCCGTGGTCATCGTCGTTGATGTCTGTCTCGCCGGCCCACGCCTCGAGGATGCGGAAGCGTTCATCATGGGCGTCGAATTCGGGGACCATGTCCTACCTTCCGTCGTGCGACTAACGTGCGAGATCAGCTTACATAGGCTATCAATAGCTTCTATTTGCTTCACTCTGAGAGGGTGGGAAATATGCAGGTCAGAGCCGTATTTACGCACGTCAACGCCGCGTGCAGCTACCCCATCAAATCTGATTGATTATCAGTTTCTGCGCAGCGAGCTGCCCCATCGGCAACGCCGCTAAGTCCTCGGCCTGTGCGGCGACCACTGCCTCGAGTCGCTCGAATGGCACTGCCTGATTTATCAGGCCGATATCGGCGGCCTCCCGGCCCGGAAAGCGGCTTACCGGTGAGCGCGTGGTACTTCACGCGGGTCAGACCGAGCCGGTAGATCCACATTCCGGACAGGTACGCACCCCACACCCGCGAGTAGGGCGTGCCGATCTGCGCGTCCTCGCTGGCGATCACCAGGTCCGCACACAACGCATAGTCGCTGCCGCCGCCAACACACCAGCCGTGGACCGCAGCGATGACCGGCTTGGGCGAGCGCCAGATGCTCATGAACTTCTGGTGCGGCGACGTGGCCGCGGCGGTGGTGTGCATCATGTCCTTGCCCGGATCCCACCGACCGTCGGTGCTGAACACATCGCCGTATCCAAACCCGCCGCCGAAGTCGTACCCGGCGCAGAATGCGCGTCCCGCGCCGCGCAGGACGATCACTTTCACCGACTGGTCGCGCACCGCGGTGTTGACTGCATCCTCGACCTCGTCCGGCATCGGTGGGACGATCGTGTTCAACGCCTCCGGCCGGTTCAGGGTGATCGTCGCGATCCGGCCGTCGCTGTCGTACAGGATGGTCTGGTAGCTCATGAGCGACTCCTGAAGGGATCATGATCGTGCAACTCGAGCGACTGATGTTGCGTGCTGCGCCGATAGTTAACGCGCCGGTGGCCGCGATGGCCAGATCACCCCTGTTCGGCAAATTCGTCGGCCGCGCGTTCGCGATCGTGACCTACACCGGTCAACGGTCGGGCCGCACCGTCAGCCTGCCGGTCGGATACCGCCGCCGCGGCGACGAGGTCGAGATCAACGTCGCAATGCCCGACGCCAAGACGTGGTGGCGCAACTTCCTCGGCGACGGAAATCCGATCAGCCTGACTTTGGACGGGCGCGATATTGCCAGGCATGCGGTCGCGACGCGTCACCAGAACGGTGCGGTGACGGTGCTCGTTCGGCTCAGACAGTGAACTTGCAGGCCTGCCCGATGTCCAGGGTGCGCAGCACCCGGCCCATGCCGATCCACAGCGCACAAGACAACGCGAGGTCGGTCAGGATGCCGTCGGAGAAGTGCTCGTGGCAGCGTGTCCAGAATTCCTCGTCGTCGCGCAGGCCGGTGTGGTCTGATGCGAACCGCTCCCCGAATTCGGCGGCGAGTCGCTCTTCGACGTTGTAGCCCGGCCACGTCCGCCACTCGGCAACATGCGCGTAGAACGCCTCGTCGACGCCGGCGGCCGGCCCTTCTGCGAAGCGGGTGTTCTCGCACACCGCACATTCGTTGTCGAGCGCGATCGCCATGCGTGCGATCTCGCGGACCCGCAGCGGCAGCCGACTGCGGTGGTAGACCGCGTCGCTGAACCTGGCGATCGCGCTGCCGAGCTCAGGTGAGGCCGCGAACCAGCTGGTCAGGTCGTCGTCTGCGAAGTTTCCGATCCGGCTCATGTGACGGGATGCTACGCCGCGACCGCTTCGCGCTCGGCCTTCCCGCCGATGAACGGCACGAGCTGTGCCAGTTTCTGCTTGGGCGGCAGCGCCAGCCGCACGATCTTTCGGACCACGGTGCCGAACTGCCGGTGCAGCGGACCGGTGTGGTACGGGATTCCGTACCGCTGGCAGATGTCGCGCACTTGAACCGAGATCTCCGCGTGCCGGTGCGCCGGGATGTCCGGGAACAGGTGGTGCTCGATCTGGAACGACAGGTTGCCGCTCAAGATGTGAAACAGCTTGCCGCCTGTCAGGTTCGCCGAGCCGAGGATCTGGCGGAAGTACCACTGGCCGCGCGTCTCGTTGGTGGTCTCCTCGATCGAAAACTCTTGCGTGTCTTCGGGAAAGTGACCGCAGAAGATGATCATGAATGACCAGATGTTGCGGATCAGGTTCGCGGTCAGGTTACCGGTGAACACCAACGGCGCAACCGGGCCGGCCAGTAGTGGAAACGCGACGTAGTCCTTGAGCATCTGTCGCTTGGTCTTGCGCCAGATGCCGTCGAGGATTTCGCGCTTGTCGGCCAGCGTGATCTCGCCGGCTCGGATGCGTTCGGTCTCCAGCTCGTGCAGCGCCACCCCGTACTGGAACAGCACCATCAGCAGGAATGCATACACCGGGTTGCCCAAAAAATAAGGCCGCCAACGCTGTTCCTGGCTCATCCGCAGGATGCCGTAGCCGATGTCGCGGTCCATACCAACGATGTTGGTGAAAGTGTGGTGCATGTAGTTGTGGGAGTGGCGCCACTGATCGCCGGGGCATGCCGTGTCCCACTCGAAGCCGCGGCTCGAGATCGACGGGTCGCCCATCCAGTCGTACTGACCGTGCATCACGTTGTGGCCAATCTCCATGTTATCCAAGATCTTTGACAATCCGAGCATGGCTGTGCCGGCGAGCCAGGCCGGCGGAAGAATGCTTGCCATCAGAAGGCAGCGGCCGCCGAGCTCGAGTGCTCGCTGCGCTTTGATGATCCTCCGGATGTAGGCAGCGTCGCGCTCGCCGAGTTCGGCGATGACGCGTTCCTTGAGAGCATCCAGCTCGCGGCCGAACGCCTCGGTCTGCGGCGGGGTCAGGGTGTGTCGGTTGGTCATGGATCGGTCCTTTCTCGCGGTTGTCTGCTCTTCGCGCAAGCGCTCATCGCGGCTCACAGCGCGAGTTCGACATCGCCGACGGGCACGGAGATACAGATCTGCACGGCCTCCTCGTCGCATGTCGATACCGCACCGGTGATCAGGTTCTTGACGGTGCCGCGGGTCTTGCGGAGGGTGCAGGTGTGGCAGATGCCCATCCGGCATCCGCTTTCCGGGGTCAGGCCTGCGGCCTCGGCCTGTTCAAGTAGAGGTCGCCCGTCGTCGGTGCGGTCGATGTTGCTGTCGCTGAAGCTGATCCGGCCGCCCGAAGCGTTGTCGGGCACAGCGAAGACGGGCGGCACAAAGCTTTCCGCGCTGACGTTGTCGCAGTGCTCGCGCACGGCGTCAGCCAAGGGCGGGGGCCCGCACACGTATACAGCGTCGGGCGACGGCATCGCGGCCGCGAGGTGGGCGGCGCCGAAATGGCCTGGCAGATCGCCGATGTCCTTGGATCGGGTGAAACCGTGCAGGACACGCACACCGGGCATCGCCGCCAACTCGTTGCGGTAGCACGCGTATGCGACCGATCGCGCGTAGTGGATGAACACGATCTGGCCGTCGAACCGTTCGGCCTGCAGAGTGCGCAGCATCGACATCACCGGCGTGATCCCGCTGCCACCGGAGACGAACAGGATCCGCCGGGGCCTCGGGGTCGACAGCACGAAGTCGCCGCCGACGCTGTCAAGTCCGACCACCATGCCGGGCTGTGCGAAGCGGTGCAGGTACGTCGACACGACACCTCCGTCGTGCAGTCCGACCGTCAGCTCGATCAGCGACGCGCCCTCGGCGCTGGCGGGTGAGTAGCAGCGGGTGCGACGCCGGCCGTCGATCTCGACGGTGAGGTTGACGTGCTGGCCGGCCCGAAACCCGCTGAACGCCCGGTTCGGTGCCAGCGTCAGCGTGACGCTGCGCGGTGTGGAGTGCTCGACGGACACCACCTGTGCCCGGGCATCCGACTGCGACCACGTCGGCGCCACCAACTCGGTGTAACGGTCCACGCCGTGGGGACCGGTGAGCAGGTCAACTAGGCTGGAGCCCAGCGCCCGCTTCGCCAAAGTTTGAGTGAACATACGTACACGTTGCATGCTCAATCAGCTGATTGTCAACGGATAATGGCGTGTTGTGGTAGGGTTCACACCAGTGAACACTCGTACGCTTAGCTCACGGTCGCGCCGCCGGTCGGGGTCATCGTCATCGCGGACGAAGGTGAGCCGCGAGGAACGCAAAGAAGCCACCCGGCGGGCCATCGTCGCAGCCGCGCTGAAGCTTCTGGACGACCGCAGCTTCAGCGCGCTGAGCCTGCGGGAAGTCACCCGCGAGGCCGGCATCGTGCCAGCCGCCTTCTATCGGCACTTCGAGTCGATGGAGGCGCTCGGTCTCGTTCTGATCGACGAGTCGTTCCGGGTGCTCCGCGACATGTTGCGGTCGGCACGCGCGGGCAAGCTCGACCCGAATCGGGTGATCGAGTCGTCGGTCGAGAACGTCGTCGGCAGTATCGCCCAGCAGCGCGAGCACTGGCGGTTCATCGGGCGCGAACGGTCCAGCGGCGTATCGGTATTGCGATATGCGATCCGCACCGAGATCCGGCTGATCACCTCCGAATTAGCCACCGACTTGGCGCGTTTCCCGGGCCTCAACGGCTGGAGTACCGAGGATCTCAACATCCTTGCCAGTCTGTTCGTCAACTCGATGATCGTGATCGCCGAAGCCATCGAGGATGCACCCGATGCCGCGGCCCAAGAGGAGATCAAACACAACGCGGTCAAGCAATTACGGATGATCGTGGCCGGAGTGGCCGGCTGGCAAAGTATTACCTAGGCGCCGAAGCAGAAGCCACGGTCGTGCCGGCGGCCTCACAACGACATGGAATGCAATTTCGGCGAAAGATAGGCTCGGCGATATGGCTAGCCCGGCTGCGCAGACGGTCGAGGCCCGAAGCAGCCGAAGCGCATTAGTCGGTCCGCAGCGCCGCAATTTCATCTTCACGGCGGTGGTGTTCGGCATGTTGCTGGCCGCTTTGGACCAGACGATCGTCGCTACCGCCCTGCCGACCGTGGTGGCCGATCTCGGTGGCGCTGGCCATCAGTCATGGGTCGTGACGAGCTATTTGCTGGCGTCGACGATCGTCACTGCGATCGTCGGCAAGCTGGGCGACCTGTTCGGCCGCAAGGCGGTGTTCCAGAGCGCGGTGCTGTTTTTCCTCGCCGGCTCGGTGTTCTGCGGACTCGCGGAGTCGATGACGATGCTGGTCGCGTCGCGCGCGCTGCAGGGAATCGGCGGCGGCGCGATTCTTGTCACTGCCACCGCCTTGATCGGCGAGGTCATCCCACTGCGCGAGCGCGGTCGATATCAGGGAGCGCTCGGCGCGGTGTTCGGGGTGACAACCGTGATCGGTCCTCTGCTCGGAGGCTTCTTCACCGACCACCTCACGTGGCGGTGGGCGTTCTGGATCAACGTGCCGATCGGCATCGTGGTGCTGCTGGTGGCAGGTGTCGCGATCCCGGCCCTGGGGCGCACCGCCAAACCCGTCATCGATTACCTGGGCATCGTGTTCGTCGGACTGGGTGCCTCCGGGCTGACGCTGGCCACCAGCTGGGGTGGCATCAGCTATCCGTGGACCTCGCCTGAGATCATCGCACTCTTCGCGGGATCGGCCGTGGCGCTGGCGATTTTCGCCGGTATCGAGCTGCGCGCTCCTGAGCCCGTCCTGCCGATCCGGCTGTTCGCCAGCTCGGTGTTCAGCGTGTGCTGCATGTTGTCGTTCGTGGTCGGCTTCGCGATGCTGGGGGCGCTGACCTTTCTGCCGACCTTCATGCAGTTCGTCGACGGTGTGTCGGCCACGATGTCGGGCCTGCGCACGCTCCCGATGGTGGCCGGCCTGCTGCTCACCTCAATCAGCAGCGGCGCCATCGTGAGCCACACCGGGCGGTACAAGATCTTCCCTGTCGTGGGAACGCTGATCATGAGCGTCGGCTTCATACTGCTGTCGCGGATGGACGCGTCGACGCCCGCGGCGCTGCAGTCGTTGTACCTGTTCGTGTTGGGCACCGGCATCGGCATGTGCATGCAGGTGCTTGTCCTGATCGTGCAAAACACGTCCGAATTCGCCGACCTCGGTGTGGCGACGTCGGGGGTGACGTTCTTCCGCACCATTGGAAGCTCATTTGGTGCGGCGGTGTTCGGGTCGTTGTTCGCCAACTTCCTCGACGACCGCATCAGCCAAGCGCTTGCCGCCAGCGGCGCCCCGCGGGCGGCAGCACAGGATCCCAAAGTTCTGCACCAACTGCCGCATGACATTGCCGCCCCGGTGGTGCAGGCCTACGCCGAATCGCTCGACCGGGTGTTCCTGTGCGCGGCACCGGTTGCCGTGGTGGGTTTCGCCGTGGCCCTGCTCCTTAAGGAGGTGCCGCTGCGCGACAGCGAGGCGGCAAACACGGACCTCGGCGATGGTTTCGCAATGCCGAGCAGCGAATCGCCGGAGAAGCTGTTGGAGATCGTGATTGGACGCATGATGCGTCGCCACCCTCCCGGCGTCCGGTTGCGCGCGTTGTGCGCGCGGGTGGACTGCGACCTCGACGTCGCCGCCATGTGGGCGCTGTTGCAGATCTATCGGTATGCCCAAGTGTTCGGCTCCGCTCGCCTCACCGACATCTCCGAGCGCCTGCTTGTACCGCGCGAGGTGATCGAGCCGGTCTTCGATCGGTTGGTCGACATCGGTTACGCCCTGCGCACCGGGGACATTGTGTGGCTCACGCAAGCCGGCCGGCGTCAGGTCGACATCCTGTCGTCGGCGATGGTCGAGTATTGGGTCGACAAGCTCGATAGGTCGCAGGCTTTCGAGGGCCGGCCTGACCGCGTGGAGGTTCAGGCGGCGCTCGAGCGGATCGCGCATCGGGTACTCGTGCAACGAGATTGGACCGACGAGTCAGACAGCGCTGTCCCGCAGGCAGCCGCGGCGCGTGACTAGGGCGTGTCTCCCGATTGGGTGGTGCCGACGCGGGCGTGAATGACGGCGCAGGCCAGGAGAACGCCGCCGAGGTAGGTCAGGGCGTATTTGTCGTAGCGGGTCGCGATGCCGCGCCATTGCTTGAGCCGGTTGAAGCCGCGCTCGACGGTGTTGCGTAGCCCGTAGATCGCGGGGTCGAATGCGGGCGGGCGACCGCCAGCCGATCCCTTGACCTTGCGTCGAGCGATCTGGTCACTGCGCTCGGGGATCGTGTGTTTGATTCCTCGGCAACGCAATTCGATGCGCGTGCTGGGATGGGAATACGCCTTGTCGGCGAGCAACCGGAAGTCGCGGCTGGGTTCGCTCTGGTCCCGCCGGGCGGTGGCGTAATCGTCGAGCAACGGCACCAATGCAGGGTTGTCGCCGGCTTGTCCGGCACTGAGCCGGACCGTGACCGGTGCTTGGCGCTGATCGGTCAGGGCGTGGATCTTGGTGGTGAGCCCACCGCGGGAGCGGCCGATCGCGTGATCGTCGGGCTCATCGGCAGCTTTCTTGTAATTCGACAGAGCCCCCTGTGTTCAACGTGTCCGAACGTGCCCCCGCGCAGTGTTGATGGGCGCGCACGCTCGTCGAATCCACCGACAACAGCTTCTCGAGGTCCTCGACCATCGCCTCATCCATCCCGAACGCCGCCGCGACCTGGGCGAACATCGCATCGTAGGTGCCATCCAACGACCAGCGGTGATGGCGTTTCCACACCGTCTGCCACGGCCCGAAATCGGCGGGCAGGTCCCGCCACGGACTCCCCGTACGGAACCGCCACGCGATACCTTCCAGTATCTGGCGATGGTCACCGAATCTGTTGCCCCGCTTGCCCACATCAGAAGGCATCAACGACTCGACCGCCGCCCAAAACTCATCAGAAATCACACCCACGCGCGTCACCAGCCAAATATCACTGGTCAGGACACGAAAATTCGGGAGACACGCCCTAGTTGCGCAACCAGCAACCCGACAGGTTTGGCGAACCTCAGTGACGGGGACTCGGCAGTCAGGGGCGAGCTAGGATTGGTTGCATCTGTGCTCGTCGCTAGGCGATGAAGGGGATGCAACCTGGCGTTGAGAAGCAAGCGCCCCTCGGCATCGCCGACCGACTCGATCCCTCGAATCAGCTCGGCGGGCGCGACACGCACTGGGCGGCATACAGTGGCTCGCCCAGCTTGTCCATCAGTTCCAGCTGGGTCTCCAGCCAGTCGATGTGCTTTTCCTCGTCGTCCATGATTCGTTCGAGCAGGATCGCGGTGGTGGAGTCCTGCTTCTCGCGGCACATCACGATCCCGGGTCCCAGTCGTGCCTTGACTTCGTACTCGACTGTCAGATCGCTTTCGAACTGCTCGCGCAGCGACTGCCCGACGCGAAGCGAGAACAGGCGTTGGTAATTGGGCAGTCCGTCGAGTATCAGGATGCGATCGGTGATCCACTCGGCGTGGTTCATCTCTTCAATGGACTCGCTGCGGGTGCGCTTAGCCAACTCGGTGAAGCCCCAGTTGTCCTGCATCTTGGAGTGCAGGAAGTACTGATTGATCGCAGTCAGCTCGCTGGTGAGTTGCTCGTTGAGCAGCTTCAGGACGTCCGGATCACCTTGCATAACTCACAAACCTAATGGAGGCCAATCCGCCACGTCGGCATTCCGCCCGATCGACGCGGGAGCTCAGCCGAATGTCGTCAACGAGCCCACTTCGGCACCACGAACACACCCTCTGCTTCGACCGTAATGCCCTCGTCGTCGGCGAGATACCCGACCGCGAAAGTCTTGACCCCATCGACACGTTCGACTCCGGCCTCCACGTGAAGCGCCCCGAGCCGGGTGGCGCGCAGGTAGCGACAGCTGATCGTGCCCGTGAACGCCGGTCGGGTCATCCCACCGCTCGCGGCCTCGCCGAGCACGTGATCGAGAACCAGAGCGCAGACGCCGCCGTGCACATGCCCGGGCGGACCCTCGTAGGCCGCACCGAGATGAAAGTCCGCCCACACCTTGCCGCTGTCGTCGTCATGCAGCTCCAGCGGAGGCGCCGTGGGATTGCGCACTCCAATCACCGGGTTGCCCCACGCCATGCCGTCACCGTCGGTGGTGTACCGAACGCCGAACGGCCCAGGCAGCTGCCTGCTGCGCAATCGCGCTGTGGCGGCGTCGACCTGTGCGGTCACCTCTTCTGCAGTCGCGGCGTCGACTTCGGTTCTGATGGTCGCGTCGATCAACTCCCGCACTGACTGCGTCAGCGGCTCATAGATCCGTCGCAGCCGATCGGCCTCGGCGGCGCCGATGTGCTCCGGGATGAACTCCAGCATCCCTGCACTAGAACACGTTCTACTCGGCGCTGTCGACTCGGGTCGGTCGGGCTTGCGTAAACTGCGCACGCGTGGCGCTCGAATGGGTGCAGCACGCGATCTGGTGGCAGGTCTATCCGCTCGGGTTCGTCGGCGCCTACCCCGCCGATCCGCCTCCCGGGCCTGACGAGCACCGGCTGCGACGCATCGTGGGCTGGTTCGACCACGCCATTGAATTGGGTGCTTCTGGCGTCGCCCTCGGGCCGATCTTCGCGTCGCGCAGCCACGGCTACGACACTACCGACCACTACCGCATTGATCCCCGTCTGGGCGACGACGACGACTTCGGCGTGCTGGTCGACGAGGCGCACCGGCGCGGTCTGCGCGTGCTGCTTGACGGCGTGTTCAACCACGTCGGAACCGAATTCCCCCGCTACCCTGACGCAACATCATGGTTTCACAAGCGGTGCAACGGGTTTCGCACGTTCGAGGGACACGCAGAGCTGATCACGCTCAACCACGCCAACCCCGAAGTGATCGACTATGTCGGTGAGGTGATGCGGCATTGGCTGGGCCGGGGCGCGGACGGGTGGCGCCTCGACGCGGCGTACGCAGTGCCGGATTCGTTCTGGGCGGCAGTCATTCCTGGTGTGCGTGACGCTCACCCCGAAGCGTGGTTCGTCGGCGAGGTTATCCACGGCGACTACACCACGCGGGTGCGCGACGCGCGGTTCGACTCGGTGACGCAGTACGACCTGTGGAAGGCGATCTGGAGTTCGTTGAACGACAGCAACTTTCACGAACTCGACTGGGCGATGCAGCGGCACAACGACTTTCTCGCGACGTTTGCGCCCTTGACCTTCATCGGCAACCACGACGTCACCCGCATCGCCAGCCGGTTGGCCGAGCCGCGTCATCTTCCGCATGCGGCGGTGATCCAGATGACCGCCGGTGGCGCGTTCCGAGCATCTACGCCGGCGACGAATACGGGTATCGCGGCACGAAGGAGGAACGTTTCGGCGGTGACGACGCCGTACGGCCCGAATTTCCACAACCCCCCGGCCCCGTCGACCGGCCGGCCGAGGGCCTGTTCCGGTTACACCAGTTCCTGGTGGGGCTGCGACGGCGCCACCCGTGGCTTTACCGTGCCACCACCAAGACGGTGCTGCTGGACAACCGCCGCTACGTCTACCTGAGCAGCGACGGTGACGACGAACTGCTCGTGGCGCTGAACATCGACGATGTTCCTCTATTGTCTCCCTTGCAAGACAGCGGTTTTCGGCGCGCGCAGGTGCTCGGCGGCGACGCGGCGCCGGTGCACGGCGAAGTAGTCGAGGTGGCGGTCGTCGGACCGCACGGCTGGCTAGTCCTGCGGCCGCTCACCTAGCCGGGCAACGGTGGCCGGGTCTTCCTCGCCGCCATAGAACGTGTCGAGAAGCGTGACGAACTCGGCGTTGTCGTCGGTGGCGCGCGCGAACAGCGTCATCGACGAGCGGACCTTGAGGTTGTCGGGCCAGCCGAAAATGTCGTCGACGGACCGGTCGGCGATCGCGTTGACCAGCCGGGCGCATTCCCGCAACCGCGGGCCGAGCACGTCGTGGTCCAGATACGCCCGCGCCTCGGCCAGCGACGAGATCGCGAACCGCGCCGCGACCGGGCTGCGGCCGAGACCCTCGAGTTGCGGAAAGATGAACCAGATCCAGTGGCTGCGCTTGGCGCCCGCACGCAGCTCGGCCACGACGGTGTCATACACGGAGGCCTGAGCGTCGACGAACCGTTGCAGGTTGAAGCTGTTTGCCACGGTCAGCCCATCATCGACGGGATGACGGCGTCGATCAGGTGCGGCCCCCGGTTGGACAACGCGTCGGCGAGCGCCGCCGTGAACTCCTCTGCGGTGGTCGCGCGCCGGGCCGGCACACCCATCCCGCCGGCCAGCGCGACGAAATCCAGCCGCGGCGGATCGAGGTCGAGCAGCGCCTCAGCGCGCGGGCCCGGCGGACCCGCGGTTTGCGCACCGACCCGTTGCAATTCCAGGCGCAGGATGTCGTAGGCGCCGTTGTTGTAGATCACGGTGGTGACGTCGAGCCGTTCGCGGGCCATCGTCCACAGTGCCGACGGCGTGTACATCGCCGAGCCGTCGGCCTGTAGGCACAGCACCTTGCGGTCCGGCGCAGCGACCGCGGCGCCCACCGCGGCCGGCAGCCCGTAGCCGATAGCGCCGCCGGTCAGCGTCAGCCAGTCGTGTCGCGGCGCGCCGGCCGTCCTTGCCGGCAGCGTCAACCCGGCGGTGTTCGACTCGTCGACCACAACGGCGTTTTCGGGCAGCAGCGCGCCCACCGCCGCGGCAATGCTGTCGCCGGTCAACGCTCCGGTCGGCAGCGGTGGCCGGCTGAGCGGGGTCGCCTCCGGCTGCGTTTCAGCGGCGACGTCGTCGGCCAGCGCGGTCAGCGCCGCGGCCGCCTGACCGGGCTCGGCGAGCATGCGCACGTCGCAGCCGGGCGGCACCAGGTCACTCGGCTTGCCGGGGTAGGCGAAGAACGACACCGGCGAGCGGGCACCGGCGAGGATCAGCTGCTTCACCCCGTCGAGCTGCGCCGCGGCCGCCTCGGCGAAGTAGCCGAGCCGATCGACCGCGGGCAGTCCGGCGCCTCTCGCCAGCCTGGTCGGGAACGTCTCGCACAGCAGCCGAGCCCCCGTCGCCGCCGCGATGCGCGACGCGGCGGTCAAACCGGCCTCGCCGGTCGCGTCGCCGCCGAGGAACAACACCGTGGGCTCACCGTTGCGCAAGATCTCCGCGACCTGCCGCAGGGTGCCCTCCGCGGGTGGTGTGTCGTGGTTTGTTTGCGTCTTGTCGGCGGGAAGGGCGGCGGGTTGGGCGCCGTCGCTCCACGACACGTCGGCCGGAAGGATCAGGGTGGCGATCCTGCCCGGGGACGCGCTGGCCGCCGTGACCGCCTCAAGGGTGTCGCGGCCGACGTCCTGCGCCGAGGCGGTGCGGCGCACCCAGCCAGACACACTGCGGGCCAGCGCATCGATGTCTGACTCCAGCGGCGCGTCGTATTGCTTGTGGTAGGTCGCGTGGTCGCCAACGATCACGACCACCGGTATCCGGGCCCGCTTTGCGTTGTGCAGGTTGGCCAGGCCGTTTCCGAGTCCGGGGCCCAGATGCAACAACACCGCGGCC
The DNA here is from genome assembly GCA_963801365.1 of uncultured Actinomycetota bacterium. GTDB lineage: Bacteria > Actinomycetota > Actinomycetes > Mycobacteriales > Mycobacteriaceae > Mycobacterium. The sequence continues at coordinate 83,878 of CAWDEZ010000010.1, forward strand.
GGCCGACCGGCGATCCGCGCGTAGCCGTCCGCGGCGCCCGTCGCTACGCCCTCGAACAGCGTCAACACCCCTCGCATTTGCGGCACCTCGTCCAGCGCCGCGACGAAGTGCATCTCCGAGGTGCCTGGATTGGCGAAGCAGACGTCCACACCACTGTCGACCAACGTGGCAATAAGCGCACCTGCCCCATTCACAGCTTGTCCTCCGTTTCGACGAGTGTTTCACGCTAGTCTGCAAGGAAGATGCACGACCAGGCTGCCGAAAAACCGCTCATCGCCGTCGTCGACTAGGACACGGGCATGCGGCGGCGACTCCCCACGGTGCGCGACTTCGCTCCGTTGATCCGGTTCAAGAAACCGAGGTTCAACGCCGCCCGCCGACGGCTCGAGGACGCGCTGACAATCGAGGATCTGCGGACGATCGCGCGTCGGCGCACCCCGAAGGTGGCGTTCGACTACACCGAGGGTGCCGCGGAGGCCGAGATTTCGCTGGCGCGGGCCCGGCAGGCGTTCCACGACATCGAATTTCATCCCGAGATCCTGCGCGACGTGTCGCATGTGCGCACCGGTTGGGACGTGCTCGGCGCGCCTGTCGCGCTGCCGTTCGCCATCGCGCCCACCGGGTTCACCCGGATGATGCAGACCGAAGGCGAAACTGCGGGCGCGTCCGCCGCCGGATCGGCCGGTATTCCGTTCGCGCTGTCGACGCTGGGCACCACCTCGATCGAAGTGGTCAAGGCCGCAAACCCACAGGGCCGCAACTGGTTTCAACTCTATATGTGGCGTGACCGGGACGGATCGATGGCGCTGGTGGAGCGTGCGGCTCGGTCGGGCTTTGACACGCTGCTGGTTACCGTCGACGTGCCGGTGTCCGGAGCTCGGCTGCGCGACACCCGCAACGGCATGACGATTCCGCCCTCGCTCACGGCCACAACGGTTCTCGACGCGCTGTGGCGACCACGGTGGTGGATCGACCTGCTCACCACCGAACCGCTGTCGTTCGCCAGTTTCGACCGCTGGCCCGGCACCGTCGGGGACCTGTTGGACACCATGTTCGACCCGACGATCACCTTCGACGACCTCGGCTGGATCAAGGCGCAGTGGCCCGGAAAGTTTGTGGTGAAGGGCATCCAGACCGTAGAGGACGCCCGCCGTGTCGTGGACCTCGGCGTCGACGGGATCGTGCTGTCCAACCACGGCGGCCGTCAGCTGGACCGGGCGCCGGTGCCATTTCATTTACTGCCCCGCGTCGCAACAGAATTCGGCGCCGACACCGAGATCCTGCTCGACACCGGCATCATGTCCGGCGCGGACGTTGTCGCGGCGTTGGCGCTGGGTGCGCGGTGCACCCTGGTGGGCCGCGCCTACTTGTACGGGTTGATGGCCGGCGGCCGAGCCGGCGTCGACCGTGTTATCGCGATTCTCGCGAGCCAACTCGTCCGCACGATGAAGCTCCTCGGCGTCACCTGCCTCGAGGAATTGTCTGCCCGCCACGTGACACAGCTTGCCCGGTTGACGCCGCGCTCGAGGTAGGACGGGCAGCGGGGCGCCAGCGCCACGGTGACCGGTGTCAGGTGTTGAGATGCACCGGGCGGTGCGTGACCTGCTCGATCCGCATCGACGCCGCGTGCAGCAGCGCGCTGCCCAGCGAGATCAGCGCCCGTGCCGCGGCGATCTCCTCGCCGATCATCGGCTGGCTAGCGTCAGTCGGGTTGCGGTATGCGTCACCTGTGGCCGCTATCGTCTCGCCACCGCGCAGCTGGGCCCGCGCCGTTGCGTGGGTGTGAGTGCTGTCCTCGACGAACTTGATTTCGACGGGCCAGACGTTGTCCAAACTGCTGTCATACATTGCGATCACCTCCCGGATACCAGGGTGCGCCTCGCGAGGGTCGGACACCAGAGCTGACGGGACGGCACGTAGGTTCTAGGCGTGTCACTTCTCGCCTTGATGTTTCTTCCGCTGCGCGTGATGCGTGACGTCGCCAGCACGCTGGAGCACGTCGTCAGCCCCCCGGCGCCCGCCACCGAAGCGCCGCCGGTCGTCGGCGGAATGCCCGAGGGGGTGCCGGCCGCCGCACTGCGCGCCGAACCTGTCCTGCCAACCCCGTCCGGTTGGCCGTTCGGCGAGGAGTTCCCGCGCACGTGCGGCACCGGCCGCTTCGCCGGTGGCGCGGTGTTCTGGACCGACTTCCTGTACGACGACCACGGCGCGAAAGGCTTGCCGGTCGGCGTTCTCGCGACCCTGTCGGCGCCGCCGCGCGGCACCTACGTCTATCCAGAGGGGCCGGCGGCACGCAACGGCGCCGACATCTTTCGGGTCGCGATCGGACTGACCGACACCCACACCTGGTGGCGGGTCGACTGGAACACGCTGCTGGCCGCGTCGGTGCCGATCGCGCTGTTCACATTCGCTACCGGCCGGGATGTGGCCACCACCGACGCATGGCCGGCAGGAGCGGGCATTCGCTCGGCGGGCATCGACTCGGCGCTGCTGATCAGCAGTGCGGGAGCGCGGCTCATCGACTTGAGCACAGGCGCATCGACGCCGGTCGGACACACCGTGGACATGGCGTCGCGGTCGTTCCTCGCTCAGGTGCCGCGCTCGATGCTGGAGCCCACCGGCAGCTGGACGGTTCGCCTCGCCGCAGGCCTGGCCAATGCCGCAGGCGACGGGTTCGCGGACGTCACGGAAGCACATGGGGCGTTCCCGGGACAGCCCAACGTCTACAACCTCGCGTTCCGCACGCCGGATCAGGAGCAGGCCCCGCTGAACTTCTGGTCGGACGCCGCGCAGGCCGATGCGCTGAAAGACGGCGACGTGTCGGCGTTCTCGCTGACCGTGCCGTGGCACGAATTGGCAGCTGGCGCAACGACTCCCGAGCCCCTGGTCACCGGCCCGTCGACCCGCTGGTACGTCTCGTCCGTCGAGCTGGGCCAAGGCGTCGCCAAACCCGACCTGCTAAGCACCGAGCCGCTGTTCCTCGGTCGGGTGCAGCCCTACTCGGTCTGCCTGCCGCCGACCTATTCGCCGGGTCGGGTGCTGCCGCTGACCCTGCTGCTGCACTCGCTGGCCCTGGGACAGAACCAGTTCGCGGCGATCGATCCTCGATTCCTGCACGAAGTGTGCGCGGGCCGCGACTCGGTTGTGGTGACACCGTTGGCCCGCGGACCGTCGACCTGGTATTTCGACGAGGGCGAGCTCGACGTCTGGGAGGTGTGGGCGCGGGTGGCCGAGCAGCTCGGCACCGACCCTAACCGCACGGTGATCGCCGGGTATTCGATGGGCGGCTACGGGACGTACAAACTGGCACTTTCGTATCCGGAGGTGTTCGCGAAGGCGGTCGTGCTGGCCGGGCCCCCAACCTGCGGCGTGCGCTTGCTGCCGGAAGTGAACATCCCCGCCGACCCGTTCGATCCCAACTCGCACTGCGCCAAGGAGGGCGATACCTGGCGGCTGCTGGTCAATGCGCGGTGGCTGCCATTCGTCGTCGTCCACGGACTCATCGACGAGTTGGTGCCGTTTCCGTCGGCCGCCGAACAGATCCTGGAACTCGACCGGCTCGGCTATCGCTACCGCTTCACCGTCTACCCGCTAGAAGATCACATCGCTTTCCTGTTCCAGGACGAGTTTGCCGACGCGGTGTCGCAGATGGGAACCGGCCCGCGCCAATCGGATCCCGGGCACATCACATTCGCGTGGCACCCGCAGCTGGTGCGGCCCGACCTGGGCATCGGCCCGCACCGGGTGTGGTGGCTGTCGGACCTGCGAGCGGACCCGACCGTCGCCGCCACCCGCGGCGCGATCGCGGAGGTGGACGCGAGGTCGTACGCCCGACCCGACCCGACGCGGACAACGCAACGGCGTCGCGGCTTCGTCCCGCACTTCGACCCGACCCCGGGGCTGTACAGCGAGCAGATCTGGCGATTGGGTCCACCTGCCCAGGCGCTGCCGCATGTCACGCTGGCGCTCAGGGGCGTGACGGGACTCACCGTCGACGTTGTCCGGGCCGGGCTTGGCGCACTGCCCTGGTCGGCCATTCCGGTTTCGACTGATACGCCCGTCCAGATCACCCTGCACGCTCTGCCGCCCGAGACGATAGTGCAGATCGATGGCGAACCGGCCGGTGCGGTGGTCGCGGTTCCTGCGGGACGGCACCGCATCACGCTCACCCGGCGGACAGAGAGCGTCTCGTCGCCGTGATGTAGAGCCCGCGGACGGGTCTCAGAAAGCCTTTGCGGTAGTGGCTAGTGACCCCGCCGGCGCCAACGGCTATCGCGGTCCAATTCCGCTAGCCGGGTTAGGGGGGTTCGAGGACGGTGTATTCCCAAGCGTCTCCGTCGCAGACGCCGTAGTCGTAGTCGCACACATAAATGGAAGCAGGGGCCGAGACGGCATCTGGGCCAGCCTTCTCACTGCGCTTAACCCCACCCTGACCGCACACTGTGGCTGGGCCGGCGTCCGTGCAGTCGGCTGTGCTCGGCTGGGCGGCGGGGGAATCCGGGACGTCACCCGGCCCGCACACAGTGGTGCCCCCAGATTGAGTGCAGGCGGCTGCAGCCGGCGGGGCTGCGACGATTCCCACGGTGGCCGCCGCTGTCGCCAATACCGAGATCACATAACGCCGCGCTCTGACCTGGCCGAGCATATGACGGAGTCTACTCGGGGCGCGACCCGGCGATGTGCAAAAGGCCCCGGCGTTTGGTGCGGTGATGGTCTCGCAGAGTGTCGATGGCCAGCACCGGGTCGGGTTCGGCCTCAACACCTCTGCCGCGTTCCCCGCCGGCAACCGATGACCCAACTCAGCACCGCGTCGGCCTGGGTCTTCTCGGGCAGGTGGTTGGTGCACGATGCGATCACCCTGGATCGGCTGCGCCCCATCGACATCGAGGCGCTGGGTGTTGAGTCTGAAGGCACGTAACCCTAGATTCGACACATCGTGATCGCGCCGTCAAAGGAGCCACCATGCCCGATGGGAAGCCGAACATACTCGTAATCTGGGGCGACGACATCGGGATCACCAACCTCAGCTGCTACAGCGACGGTTTGATGGGTTACCGCACCCCGAACATCGACCGCATCGCCAACGAGGGCATGCGCTTCACCGACTCCTACGGCGAGCAGAGTTGTACTGCCGGCCGGGCGGCGTTCATCAGCGGGCAGAGCGTGTACCGGACCGGGATGAGTAAGGTCGGCATTCCGGGGTCTGACATCGGCTGGTCGGACGAGGATCCGACGATCGCCGAGCTGCTCAAGCCGCTCGGCTATGCGACCGCGCAATTCGGCAAGAACCATTTCGGGGACCTGAACAAGTATCTGCCGACGGTGCACGGATTCGACGAATTCTTCGGGAATCTTTATCACCTGAACGCTGAAGAAGAGCCGGAGCTCCCGGACTATCCCAGCGAGGATAAGTTCCCGCGGCTGCACAATCTTCAGCTTCCGCGCGGCGTGATCCGGTCGTGGGCCACCGACGAGGTTTCTCAGGAGCCCGACGATCCGAAGTTCGGCCCGGTGGGCAAGCAGCGGATCGAGGACACCGGCCCGCTCACCAAGAAGCGGATGGAGACCATCGACGACGACACCACCGAGGCGTGCATCGACTATATCAAGCGCCAGGTCGAGGCCAACACACCATTCTTCGTGTGGATGAACATGACCCACATGCATCTGCGGACTCACACAAAGCCGGAAAGCATTGGGCAGGCTGGTATTTGGCAATCGCCGTATCACGACACGATGATCGACCACGATAAGAACGTGGGTCAGATCCTGGACGTTGTGGATGAACTCGGCATTGCCGAGGACACGATCGTCGTCTACAGCACCGATAACGGCCCGCATGCGAACACCTGGCCGGACGGCGCGACGACGCCGTTCCGCAGCGAGAAGAACACCAACTGGGAGGGCGCGTTCCGGGTGCCGGAGATGATCCCGTGGCCCGGCAAGATCGCGGCGGGTGTGGTGTCCAACGAGATTGTCCAGCACCACGACTGGCTGCCCACGTTTTTGGCCGCAGCCGGCGAATCCGACATCATCGAGAAGTTGGAGAAAGGCCACACGGTCGGAGACAAGACGTTTAAGGTCCATCTCGACGCGTTCAACCTGCTGCCATACCTGACGGGAGAGGTCGACGAAAGCCCGCGAAAGGGCTTCATCTATTTCTCGGATGATTGCGACGTGTTGGGCATCCGCGCCCACAACTGGAAGGTCGTGTTCATGGAGCAGCGTTGCCCTGGCACGTTGCAGGTATGGGCGGAACCGTTTGTGCCACTGCGGGTGCCGAAAATCTTCAACCTGAGGACCGACCCGTTCGAGCGGGCAGACATCACGTCGAACACGTACTATGACTGGTTCCTGGATCACGACTTCATCGCGTTTTACCGCACCGCGCTCTGCACGCAGTTCCTGGAGACGTTCAAGGAATTCCCGCCGCGGCATCCACCGGCCACGTTCAGCATCGACCAGGCCGTCGAGAAGTTGCACAAGTTCCTGGCCAACGACTAGATGCTGGAGACCTGGAACGGCGGGGCGGCGAAAGCCGCGATCGTCGAGTTCGTCGGCCAAGTGGTGGCCGAGGTCGAACCCGCTTCTCGCGTAGCGGTTTTCGACAACGACGGCACGTTATGGTGCGAGAAGCCGGCGTATATTCAACTGGACTTCTTGATCCGCAGGCTGGCCGAGCAGGCGGCCGCGGATCCGCAACTGCGGGGCCGTCAACCGTACCGGGCGGCCGCCGAGGGCGATTTGAAATGGTTTGGCGACGTCGTCACCAAGCACTATCAAGGTGACGACTCAGACTTTAAAGTCCTTGCCCCCGCGATCCTTTCGGCGAACGAAGCGATCAGTGTCGACGAGTTTGCTGACCGGGTGAACGCGTTCTTCGCGCAGGCGAAGCACCCGAGCTTGGGCCGGTCGTACCTGTCGTGCGGTTATCAGCCGATGGTCGAGTTGCTTCGCTACCTGGCAGCCAACGGTTTCACTAACTACATCGTGTCGGGTGGCGGACGCGACTTCATGCGGCCAATCACCTGGGGCATGTATGGCATTCCGCCAGAGCGTGTGGTTGGCAGTTCGGTGGGGTTGATCTACCGGGAGGGCAGCCTGTTCACCACGGCCCAGCTGGAATTCATCGACGACGGGCCGATGAAGCCAGTGCGACTGTGGAGCCGGATCGGGCGGCGGCCGATTTTCGCAGCGGGCAACTCCAACGGCGACATCGAGATGCTGGAGTTCACCAAAGGCCTGCGGTTGCTGGTGTTGCACGACGACGGCGAGCGTGAATTCGACTATGTCGCAGGGGCGGAGCAGGCGTTGCAGGACGCGAAGCGACTCGGCTGGACGGTCGTCAGCATGCGCAACGACTGGGCGAATGTCTTCACTGACTAACGCGATGGTGTGGATCCCGGCGCAGACCGTGACGTTGGGATCAGACCGCCACTATCCTGAAGAGGCGCCCGTCCACGAGGTGGCCGTCGACGGTTTCTGGATCCAGTCCCGCCAGGTGACCAATGCCGAATTTGCGGCGTTCGTCGATGCCACCGGTTATCTCACGGTGGCCGAACGGCCGTTGAATCCCGACGACTACCCGGGCGCGCCCGTCGAGAATTTGCAGCCTGGGTCGATGGTGTTCACCCGCACCAGCCGACCCGTCGACCTGCGCCACCTCAACCTGTGGTGGACGTGGACGCCGGGCGCGTCGTGGCGGCATCCGGCAGGGCCTTATTCGTCTGTCGCCAAGAGAGCGGACCACCCGGTCGTGCATGTCGCCTACCAGGACGCCGAGGCGTACGCGGCGTGGGCGGTGCTTGCGCTGCCGACCGAGGTGCAGTGGGAGGTCGCGGCGCGGGGCGGCCTCGTCGCGGCCGTATACACGTGGGGCGACGAACCGGAGGCAGCGGGTCAGCGGCTGGCCAACTACTGGCACGGCGAATTCCCGTGGCGGCCCGATCCCGGCTACGGCCGCACCACGCCCGTCGGCAGTTTCCCGCCGAACGGCTACGGGCTGTTCGACATGGCCGGCAACGTGTGGGAGTGGACCCGCGACTGGTACGCCGACACCCGCGCCGGCGACCCGTGCTGCGAGGCGGGCAGCTATGACATTCAGCAGCCGCAATTCCGGGTTCCGCGCAAAGTGATCAAGGGCGGGTCGTTTTTGTGCGCGGACAGCTACTGCCAGCGTTACCGCCCGGCGGCGCGGCGGCCGCAGATGGTCGATACGGGGATGAGCCACATCGGCTTTCGCTGCGTCCGCCGCTGATGTTCGCGAGACTGCGGTTTCGTACGCGACGCCGGTGGCAGCGTATGAATCGGCAGACTCGGCGCGTCAGCCCGAGCCCGGCGGCGAGGTCATGTCGCCGCGCACCTGAAGCGCCGTGACCGTGGTGCCGTTGAGCGTGGAAGTGAAGTTGCCGGTGTTCAAGCTCGCGGACTGCTCCAGCTGGCGCTGCAGCCGAGCCTGGCGCACCTTGTCTTTGAACGCTTGCTGGGCAGCATTGATCTGGTCGATCACTTCGCGGTCGTTCTTGGAATTCGGGCTCGTCACACCGACCACGCTCTGGTCGGATAAAACGATCCACACCGCCCTGGCATCGCCGGCGGTCGCGGTGTAGATGCCGGCGGGCGGGGCGGCTGGCTCGGCCGTTCCGGTGTATGCCACGTCATTCATCGTCAACGTGGTGTTGAGGTTGTTGCCGTCAAACGACGCTTGCAGGTTGTCCAGATACTTCGACGTGAGGTCCATCGAGCCGTTCTGCTGGGTACCGAAGAACCACGCCTCGTCGTTGGTGTTGTTACACGCGTAGGCGGCGACCCTGTCGCCCTCGATACTCATCGCCAGCACCATCTGGGGCTGGCCCTCCTTCGGCGGATATTTGGCGATGAACGTCCCGGTCTGCGGCATCGCAGCGGCGGAGCTGGACGTCGTGGTGCTCGTGCTGCTCGACGCCGGCTCGCTGCTCTTCCCGCATGCCGTGCTGGTGGCCAGCGCGAAAACTGCCCCCGCGGCCAACGCCGCAAGCTGTTTGATCGTGGTGAACCTCATGTGACTAGTACTACTCCACGGAGCGAGGCTTGTCCGAGCGACCATCGATTAGGAGCGAGGCTTGTCCGAGCGACCATCGATTAGGAGCGAGGCTTGTCCGAGCGACCATCGATTACGTGAGCGCAGAAGGGAACAAACCGACAGGGGTAAAGGTTGAGTCCGTCAGGCTTAACTTTGGAGGACGAATGCCTGAACCCATCAGCGTGCCGGTATTGTTCGTCGCCGACCAGGTGGTGCTGCCCGGGATGGTGGTTCCCATCGCGCTGGAGAACGGGGCCGACGCCGCCATTCAAGCGGCCCGTGCCAGCGACTCCGGCAAGCTGCTGATCGCTCCGAGGCTGGACGACCGGTACCCGTCATACGGAGTGATCGCGTCGATCCTGCAGGTCGGGCGGGTTGCCGGCGGTTTGGCCGCGGTGGTTCGCGGCGAGAACCGGGCGCATATCGGCGCGGGCGCCAACGGCCCGGGTGCGGCACTGTGGGTGCAAGTGACCGAGGTCGAAGAGGTGGAGGCCGACGACAACCTCAAGGCGCTGGCCGCCGAGTACAAGAAGCTGCTGCTGGCGATGCTGCAGCGGCGCGAGGCGTGGCAGATCGTCGACGTCGTCAACCAGCTGACTGACCCGTCGGCGCTTTCCGACACTGCGGGGTACGCGTCGTATCTGAGCGTCGAACAGAAGCGGCAGCTCCTGGAAACTCCGGACGTGTCCGAGCGGCTGCGTGTGCTGATCGACTGGACCACCGATCACCTCGCGGAGGTCGAGGTCAACGACAAGATCGCCGAGGACGTCCGCTCCGGGATGGAAAAGCAGCAGAAGGAATTCCTGCTGCGCCAGCAGCTCGCGGCGATCCGCAAGGAGCTCGGCGACGGTGAGGCCGACGGTTCGGACGACTATCGCGCCCGCGTCGAGGCCGCCGAATTGCCCGACAAAGTGCGGGAAGCCGCGCTGCGTGAGGTGGGCAAGTTAGAACGGACCAGCGAGCAGAGCCCCGAGGGCGGCTGGATCCGCACCTGGCTGGACACCGTGTTGGACATGCCGTGGAACGTCACGACCGAGGACTCCACCGACCTGAAGGCGGCGCGCGAGATTCTCGACGCCGACCACCACGGGCTCGAGGATGTCAAGGACCGCATTATCGAGTACCTGTCCGTGCGCGCGCGGCGGGCTTCCCGGGGCATGCAGGTCGTCGGCGGCCGCGGCTCCGGCGCCGTGATGGCATTGGCCGGTCCCCCCGGCGTCGGCAAGACGTCGCTGGGTGAGAGTGTGGCCCGGGCGCTGGGCCGCAAGTTCGTCCGAGTCGCGCTGGGCGGCGTGCGCGACGAGGCCGAGATCCGTGGTCACCGGCGCACCTACGTCGGCGCGTTGCCGGGCCGCATCGTGCGAGCGATCAGCGAGGCCGGGTCGATGAACCCGGTGGTGCTGCTCGACGAAGTCGACAAGGTGGGCTCCGACTACCGCGGCGACCCGTCGGCCGCGCTGCTCGAGGTGCTGGATCCAGCGCAGAACCACACGTTCCGCGACCACTACCTGGATTTGGATCTGGATCTGTCCGATGTGGTGTTTCTGGCGACGGCCAACGTCGTCGAGAACATTCCGTCGGCGCTGCTGGACCGGATGGAGCTGGTGCAGATCGACGGGTACACCGAGGACGACAAGGTCGCGATTGCCCGCGACTACCTGCTGCCGCGGCAGCGGGAAAGGGCGGCGCTGACCGCCGACGAGGTGACGGTGACCGACGCTGCGCTGCGCAAGATCGCGGCCGACTACACCCGTGAGCCGGGTGTGCGGCAGTTCGAGCGGCTGTTGGCCAAGGCGCTGCGCAAGGCGACGACTCGACTTGCCGAAGACCCCACGGCTCTGGTGATCGACGAGCCGGACCTCGTTTCCTACCTTGGCCGTCCGCGGTTCACACCGGAGTCGGCCGAGCGCACGGCGGTGCCCGGTGTCGCGACGGGTCTGGCGGTGACGGGCCTCGGCGGCGACGTGCTGTACATCGAGGCGAACGCCACCGACGGCGAACCGGGCTTGCAGCTGACGGGTCAGCTCGGCGATGTGATGAAGGAGTCCGCGCAGATTGCGCTCTCCTATGTCCGCTCGCACGCTGGGGAACTGGGCATTGACCCGAAGACGCTGGACCGCAAGATCCACGTGCACGTACCCGCGGGCGCGGTGCCGAAGGACGGCCCGTCGGCCGGCGTCACGATGGTCACCGCGCTGGTGTCGATGGCCACCGGGCGGCAGGTCCGCTCTGACGTCGGGATGACCGGGGAGATCACGCTGAACGGTCGGGTGCTGCCGATCGGCGGCGTCAAGCAGAAGCTGCTGGCCGCGCAGCGGGCCGGGCTGTCGACGGTGTTCATCCCGCAACGCAACGAGCCCGACCTGGATGACGTGCCGGCCGAGGTCCTCGAGGCGCTGGACGTCACGCCGATGACGGATGTCGCCGATATCATCGCGAAGGCACTGGAGGCTGATCCGGCGGTGTGCGCAGCCGCGTGACTGGACACGGCGTTGAATAGGACGCATGCCTGATTTGAATGCGCTAAAGAGACGTGTCGTCCACGGTATGCAGCGGCGCGTCGTGAACCCGGTCGGCCGACAGCTGCCGCTCACCATGCTCGAAACCACTGGCCGCAAGTCCGGCCAGCCTAGGCGCACCGTTGTCGGCGGCCGCGTGATCGACAAGAAATTCTGGATGGTGTCCGAGCATGGCGAGCATTCGCACTATGTGCAGAACATCAAGGCAAATCCGCGTGTGAGTGTGCGCGTCGACGGTCGCTGGCGCACCGGGACCGCACACTTGCTTCCCGACGACGATCCCGTTGCCCGGTTGAGTCAACTGCCCGGACTCAACAGCGCCGTCGTTCGGATAATGGGCAGCGACCTGCTCACGATTCGGATCGACTTGGATTGACCCCACGCTCACCCGATCGCGAGCGTGCGCCAAATGCCAGCGTTAGCGGCGTGTCAATGGCACGCACGCGGGTGCGGACCATGCCAACTCGCTCACACCGAAATGAGTCGCAGCGGCAGCCGTTCATAGCAACGGATCACATTGTTGAGGCCCCATTCCGGTTGGCCGCTGATCTCGATGCGGTCCACCTGATCGAGCAGGGCGCCTAACATCGCTTGCATCTCGAGACGGGCCAGTCCTTGGCCCGCGCATACATGCGTGCCGTGCCCGAAACCCAGCTGACGGTTCGCATCGCGGCGGATGTCAAACGTGTCGGGGTTGGACCACTCCCGCTCGTCGCGGTTCGCCGACGCGTAGAGCACCAGCACCCGTGCACCGGCGAGCACGCTGACACCGGAAATCACAGAGCGGCGCAATACCTTTCGCGTGAATGCCCGCAGCGGCGACTCGTAGCGCAACACCTCGTTGATAGCGTTGGTCAGCAGCGACCGGTCGGATTGAAGCAACTGCCATTGGTCGGGATGACGAGCAAACAGTGCCAATGCGTTGGCGATCCCGCTGATCGTGGTGTCGAGCGATGGCACCAAGTAGTCGACCAGCAATGAGGAGCATTCGCTGCGGTCCAGCTTCCCGGCATCGGCTGCCACGAGGATGTCGTGGCCGATGCTTCCATCGCTCACCGAGCGGTGCCGTACCACGTGCTTGGAGAAGCGCAGCATCTCCAGCGCCGCCGGCGTCGCCTTGGCTGTGTACCTGTTGATCGGGCCGAGCGTGTCGAATGTGGCCGCGCCCCACTGCAGCAGGTTTTCTCGCCCCTCGATCGGCCAGCCGACCAGGTCCGGGACAATGGACAGCGGCAGCGGCCTGGCCAGATCCGCGACGCCGTCGACATGCTCACGCGCCACGGCGGCGGCCACGATCTGACCGGCCAGCTTCTCGACATCACCACTCATCGCGCGCAGCGCCCGCGGCAGCAGGCGGTGCACGGCCAGCTTACGTCGTTGATTATGTTCGTCGCCGTCACTGTTGAGTACGGTGCCGCGGGACAGCCTGTTCACGATGGGGTTGAGTCCCACTCCAGCGCCCGAGACGAAGGACTTGTCGTCGCGGAGCACACTCTTGCATTCCGCGAACCTGGGCACGGCGTAGACCCGCTGCTTTGCCAGCCACACGACCGGACCCAATTCCCTCAATCGGCGGTAGTGCGGGTATGGGTCGAGGATCGCCTGTATGGAATACAGGTTTTGTTGGTAAACAGGGGTATTCGTGGGTCTACGCATCGGCCCGGCTAGCGGCAGACGCCGAGAATCCGGGTACTGCACGACAGATGTCGGTGACATCGCGGCCGGCGCGCAGCACCGTTCGGTCGGGTCGCACCACAGCTGCCGTGGCCTGCCCGGTCCGCAGCCACCGAGCGAGTTCACCACCGGGTTCCGCGGTTACGACGACCGCGCCGCGGCGGGCCATGTCGTCGCGCTGCCGCTGGGTGAGCGGCGCGGAGGTGATCACCGCAAACCGTCCCCCGACCAGGGCATCGAAGCGCTTGTCTTGCGCGAGAACGGGGTTGGGGCACAGTCGGCCGGCCAGCTCCTTTCGGATGCGCGACTTCACTACGAGCGGACCGCTGCGCAGCGCAGGTGTCGTGCTGTCGACGATCTTGGCGCGCACACCGGGAACCAGGTGCAGACGTGGCACCACGACGCGGCGCGCGAGGTCGCCGACGTGGGCGCCGGCGGTCATCGCCTGACCGATCGCCAGCGCGAACCGGATCAGATACAGCACGTGCGGCTTGCGTTCCTGCTCATACGTGTCCAGCACGCCGTCGGGGAAGCATCCGTTCAGCACGCCGGCCAGCTTCCATGCAAGGTTCATCGCATCGCGAATCCCGGCTCCCATCCCCTGGCCGATGAACGGCGGGGTGAGGTGAGCGGCGTCGCCGAGAACGAAGACGTTGCGCCGCCGCCAACAGTCGGCCAGTTGCGCGCGGAAGGTGTACTCGGCCACCCGAACAAGCTCGAGCTGTTCTGGCTCAACGCCTTTTACCCACGGGCGGATCAGCCGGTGAAGCGTCGCCATGGTGCTGAAGTCGGCGGCCGTCTCCCCCTCTAGCAGCCGGAACTCCCATCGGTACCGGGTGTCGCCGATCCGCATGAACGTGGCCGCGCGGTGCGGATCACAGACTTGATGGACGCCGTCCCACTGGTCCAGCTCCGCGTCGGTCGCCACATCGACGACGAGCCAGCGTTGCTGAAACTTCAGGTCTTCCATCGATGCGCCGATCGCGTTGCGCACCAAGCTGTTCGCGCCGTCACAGCCGAGAAGATACTGCGCTTCGACCCGGTGTTGTGCACCACTGAGCCGGTCGGTGAACGTGACACGCACTCGGCCCGAGTCGGCTTCGGCGATGCCGGTCACCTCCGAGTTGCACCGCAGCGTCGCATGGGAATAATGCTTCAGGTTGGCCCGCAACAGCGCTTCGAGTTCGGGCTGATCGAACATGTTGGCCTGCGGGTAACCGTGGGCGCACGCGGCCGGATCGCGATGAAATTCGGCCAGCACAGCCATGTTTCGGTCGCGCAGCTGCAAGCCGAGCGCCGGCCGGGAGATCGCGGCGAACTCGTCGGCGATGCCGAGCCGGCCGATGATGCGACAAATCTCGTCGTCGAGGTGCACCGCGCGCGGTTGCGGATAAACGTCCTGCCATCGGTCGAGGACCAGGCAGTCGACGCCGTACTGTGCGAGCAGCGTCGCGGCCGTAACCCCGGTTGGCCCGGCGCCCACGATCACCACCGGCACGGTGCTACTCATCCGAACCGGACCACGTTGCGCTGCGTGCCGAGATCAATCTTGCCGTCCTCGGTTCCGACGGTTGCTTCGACGACGTCGCCGTCGTGCAGGTACTTGGGGTTCTTGGCCTGCCCGGAAAAGAACAACGTCCACTTGACGTGCTCCGGCAACAGGGACGCAATCTTCTGCACCGGTTTCGGCGGTGCACTCAGCGCCGTGCCGACCGGTGTGCCCGTCAGCAGGATGTCGCCGGCGGACATGTGCTGAAACCGTGTCAGCGCCGTCAGCGCCTCGACGGGGCGGTAGATCATGTCGGTGTCGACCGTGGTGTGCTGTCGCAGTTCGTCGTTCACGCGCAGTGTCATCCGCAGCTCGCCGAAGCGGTTCAGCTCGTCGGCGTCGAGCAGGACGAGCGCCGGTCCCACGGGTGTGAACGTGGGATATGACTTCGACTCGTAGAACTGGGTTTTGGAGAGCTGCACGTCGCGCGCCGACACGTCGTTGGCCACGACCAGCCCGCACACGAAGTCGGAGAGGTTCTCGACGGTGACCGCGGTGCCTACGGGGATGTCGCGGCCGATCACCAGGCCGATCTCCACCTCGTAATCGAGTAGTCGGACGTGTGCCGGTTTGACGATGTCGTCGAACGGCCCGCTGACCGATCCCGATGCCTTCCGAAAGAAGGTGAGCGGGACGGTTTTCGGATTCAGGCCGGCGTCCTGGACATGTGATGCGAAGTTGGTCATCTGCGCGACGACCCGGCACGGGGGGGTTACGGGCGAGCGCAGCGCGAGGCTGTCCACCGCGACGGTGTCGGTGCTCGCGGCGGCCCGCTCGATCGCTGAGCGGTCGGCCAGCAGCTGTGCGGTCGTCGTCGCGTCGGTATCGATCTTGGCGACGACCCCGGGGGTACCGGCCCACCACGCGTCGGCGGTGCGGAAAACGGAAATGCTCACGAGCGAGTCACTTTCAGGAGGCCGCGCAGGCGGGTGATGTCGAACTCGTTGTCGTCACGGATCGCGGTCAGCATCGACCGCAGCTCCTTCAGGGAGTCACGGGTGGGTGAGATGCCGAGGAAGTCCTTCGTCACCGGCGGGCCCCACTGTGCGAGACCCGACGCAGTCATCGGGGCCCAGCCTGGCGTCAGGGTGGCGTCGAACATGTCGCCGTCGCTGAAGTGCTCGACCATGAACCCGTCGGGATCGCGCCAGTAGTCGAAGATCTGACTGCCCTGGATGTGCCTGCCGATGCCCCATGAGCGTTGGTAGCCAAGCTCTTTCAGGTATTGCCCACCGGCCGCGATCGCGTCGAGATCGCACACCTGATACGCGGAGTGCACATAGCGGTTCGACGGCCCCAGTACCATCGCCAGCGTGTGGTGGTCGGAGGGCGTGGATCCGCGGTCGCAGCGGATGAAGCTCATCACCGGGCCCCGGTCGCGCTGGCCCGGGTAATACATGAAGTCACTGACGATCAGCCCGAAGTGATCGAGGTACCAGTTCAGTGATTCGATGTACTTGGTGGTCTGTACCACGACATGCCCCAACCGCTGTACGCGGGCGGGCTCGCGCGGTGGCCGCTGCGCGGCGTTGGTGCGCCGCACCTCGTGCCCGACGTTGAATGTGTGCGGCCGCTGGGTGGGCAACTCTGACAATGGGTGGGCACCGGCCACGACTCTTACCGGCACGCCGTTCGGATCGGTCAGGTCGACGGCCACGCCGCCGATGGCCTCCGGCAGCTGCCGAATCCCCCGGCCCGTCGCGTTGGCCAGCCGCTGTACGTCATCACCGTCCTGCGCGGCGAACGCGGTGCCGACGAACCGGGAGCGGGGCCCGCGCCGGATGATCACGCACGGCGACCCCGCGTCGGTCCCCCGCAGGTGCAGCTCGTCGGGCGTGTGCAGCGCCGTGCTGAAGCCAAACGCTTGGGCGAATGTCTCGGCGCAGACGAGGTCTGGCTTCTCGAACTCCAGCCACGCCAGGTCGCGGACCTTGATGACGGGATTCCGGGAGCGCCCGATGTGTTCTCCGGGTAGCGCGCCCTGTTCGCTGTGCAGATCCTGGTGGGCGTCGACGTGGGTGGTCATCCTGCGTTCTCCCTTGATTGACGATATCGTCACTTACGAGGGGCCCGTCAGTCAAGTCTTTCTGACGAAATCATCAAAAATGAAGGTTTCTGCTACCATCATGCTCCATGACCAAGGCGGCGATGAGCCACTTGCGCGAAGAGGAGAAGGTCCAGAACCGGCTGGAACGGCGCAAGATGCGCACTCGGGCGGCGCTGATCCGTGCCGCCCAAGGCTTCATGGCGGCGGGAAAGCTCAACGTGCCGGTGCTGGAAATCACGCAGGCCGCAGACGTCGGCATGGGTTCGTTCTACAACCATTTCGACAGCAAGGAGCAGCTGTTCCAGGCGGCGATCAACGAAGTGCTCGACGCCTACGGCGCGCTGCTCGACCGGCTGAGCGCAGATCATGAGGATCCGGCGGAGACGTTCGCGCGCAGTTTCCGGCTGACCGGACGGCTGTTTCGGCGGCGCCCGGAAATGAGTCGGGTGCTGCTTAACAGCGGGCTGGCGCTGATCTCCTCCGATCGCGGGGTCGCGCCGCGGGCATTGCGCGACATCGAGGCCGCGACACAAGCGGGCCGATTCTCGGTCGACGATGCCGCGCTCGCGCTCGCGGTCGCTGGCGGCGCGCTGATGGGCCTGGGTCAGCTGCTGCACGATCACCCCGAGCGCGACGACGCCGAGGCCGCAGACCGGGTCACTCGAGACGTGCTGATCATGTTCGGTGTGGCCGCCGACGAGGCCGCCGACATCTGCCGCCGGCCTCTGCCCGGTCTCGATGAGCTGACCCAGCCTGACTCCGCCGCGTGATCCGCATCGGCACCTCGGGCTGGTCCTACGACCACTGGGTCGGTGTGCTGTATCCGGAGCGGATGCCGGTATCTGCCCGGTTGGCCCGCTACGTCCAAGAGTTCACCACGGTCGAACTCAACGCGAGCTTCTATCGATGGCCGAAGGACTCGACGTTCGAGGGCTGGCGCCAGCGGTTACCCGACGGGTTCACGATGTCGGTCAAGGCGCATCGGGGACTGACCCACTTCCGTCGCCTGAAGTCACCGGAGCCATGGGTGGAGCGGTTCGAGCGCTGCTGGCGTTCGCTGGGTGATCGGCGGGAGATGCTGTTTGTGCAACTGCATCCACAACAGCAGCGCGACGACGAGCGGCTCGACTACTTCCTGCGCCGCATGCCTGACTGGATCCGGGTCGCGCTCGAGTTGCGGCACGCCTCCTGGGACGACCCGGCGGTGTACGGATTACTGGAGCGCCATCGCGCGGCGTACGTGGTGATGAGCGGCGCCGGGCTGCAATGCCTGTTGCGAGCGACGACGGACGTCGTGTATGTGCGCATGCACGGACCGGACAGCGAATCCCTCTATGCTGGTTCGTATTCCGACGACGACCTGCGGTGGTGGGCGGACCGCGTCGCGGAGTGGGACGGACAAGGTCGTGATGTGCTCGTCTACTTCAACAACGATGGTCACGGCTATGCGGTGCAGAACGCGAGGACGTTGCGAGAACTCCTCGGCGTGTGACAGCGCCCCGCTAACGGCCGCGCGTTGTGGGAAATCGATCCGACCCCGCGTCGCCGGGCGGAATTACCGGCAGGATGACGCTCGACGTATGAGTCGGATCGTGCAGGATCGTCTGTGTCGCAGGCTGCGTCGTGGCGCTTCGACCGAAGGGTTCACCGGTGTTGGGGTTCGGGGAAAATTGTGGGTAGTCGCTGCTGGATATTTCGAGTCGGATCCGCTCGCCCGCGCCGAACAAATAGCTGATGGGCCACACTGTAATTCGGTACTCGTAGGGCCGGCCGGGATCGATGGGCTGCGGCTGTGACAAGGAGTCGCGGAAAGCCGTACGAAGAATCCCGTTGTTGAGGTTGATGACCTCTCCGTCACGTTTCACCACGGCCACCTTCGCGGTGAAGTCGGTGTCGAGCGCAGACGAGGACGCCCACAAATCAACGGTAACCGGTCCGGTGGCCTCTGTATCGGTTGCGAGAGGTTCGCTGGTGTAGACCAGCACATCCGACCGCTGCTCCACCGTGATCTGGTCGTAAGGCCCCTGGGGACCGGTGAGTGCGCCGCAACAGGAATGGCCACCCTCGCTGGGAACTGGATTTGCCGGGTCATAGATGTAGGTATCGGGGGCGGAGCCAGATTCGTCGACCGAACGTGTCAACGAGCCCTGTCGCGACGGCATTCCGCCGGCGCCCCCCAAATAGTAACGAGTCCAGTTCGTTTGCGGCAGAGGCCAATTCGTAGCAGATTTCCATTTGTTGGCGCCCATCAGAAAGTAATCCACTCGGGGTCCGTCGACAACACCGTTGTTCTGATCTTTCAGGAAGTGATCAAACCAGGCCAGCGTCAGCTCGTTGATCGGGCTATCACCCGCGGAGCCAATGTTTTTGAGAATCGGCGCGGGTTGCGACGAGGGGCGCCCCCAGTTCAGATGGTCCCAGGGGCCGATCACCAGGCGCTGATTGGTGCGTGCCGACGGGCTGCCGCCTTGTGTCACCATGCCGGTGAAGTTCTCGATTCCGCCGGCCAAAAACGCGTCGTACCAGCCCTCGACGTCGAGAACCGGCACGTTGACCGCCGCGTAGCGATCACGGATGCTCCACTGCTTCCAGAAGTCGTCGCGCGTCCAGTGGCGGATCCAGTCGAAGTAGTAGGGCGCGACCGTCGGGCTGGCTGGTTGCAGCGGCGGAAGATCCTCGTAGGGCCGAAAATTGAGCCACCGTGTCACGTCGGCTTTGGCCGCTGTCAGCGCCGCGACGACGGAATCGTCCCCCCGGTTCTTCGCCGCACCGATCGCGATCGAGTCCATCGTCCACGGCAATACGAACGCCAAGCGAAACTCGCCACCCTCGTAGGTCCAGCCGTCGTAATAGTCGGAAGCGGTGTTAGCCGGCGCGATTGTCACCAGATGCGGGGGCCTGCCGACGGCCGCGAGCCATTGCGTGGCGCCGACGTAGGACGAGCCGTACATGCCGACCTTGCCGTTCGAGCCCGGTAGCGCGGCCGCCCACTCCACAGAGTCGTACCCGTCGTCCTGGTCGTGGGTGAATTCGCTGAACGCTCCAGCCGAACTGCCCTGCCCCCGAACGTCTTGCACCACGACCACATAGCAGTGCGACGCGTACCAGTCGGGAGACTGGTAGCGCGACGAGTCCGTCTGTGCGGCGGACTTGCCGTACTGCGTCCGCATCAGGATCACCGGAACCGGATTAGACGTTCGGGGCCGATAAACGTCGGTGCGCAGCACGATGCCGTCGCGCATCGTCGCGGGCACGTCGGACTGCTTGGCCACCGAGCACGCTCCGCGTCCAGCCGCCGGGGGCGCGGACGTGTGAGAACTCTCGCCGCCGGCGCACGAAGTCACGACGAGGCATCCCGCGATCACGGCCCCGGCTAGGCGAGCCGCCACTGCCCGCGCGGGTATCGCCATAGCTGCAACTGTACTGTCGGCTGCATGGGAATAGGGCGGCACGCGGTGGTTGCGCTGACGGCCGTGCTGGCCAGCGCGTGCGCTGACAGCGTCGTGGTGAATTCCGGCGAAAGCCCGCCCAGCACTGCCACCACCGCGTCGGCGGCGCCGACCGGCCGGACCGATCCGAATCTGGTCAACGGCCATGACTTCTACGTCACTGCAGACGATCTCAAAGGGTATTACTTCACCACCCCGAGTGGAAGGTGGAGTTGCGCAATCCTGCCGCACTCGAAGGCGGGTTGCCAGGTCGGGTCGGGTGCGCAGGACATGAGCATCCCCGGCGAGCCCGACACTGTTGTCGGCGCCGACGGTCAGGCGATGGCCCCGAACGCGATCGCGGTCGCCGACGAAGGGGACGCTGGGTTCACGTGGCTTCCGCGGCCGGGGTTCTCGGTCAAGTCCGGCGAGCCGTTGATCTTGGACTTCGGAAAAACGTTGGCGGCGGCGGGCTTTCGTTGCAATGTCCAGCAGGCCGGTATGTCGTGCATGAACGAGTCCACGAAAAACGGGTTCACATTCTCGGCGACCGGTTACTCGCTGCGATACACCCCCGTTCCCGGCTGATCAGCACAGCGCTGCGGTCCCGTCGGATTCGACCTGCACCTTGGCGGCCGCAATGTCTTCGGTGACCGAGGCTTTTACGTCCGACGGCGCGGTCATCACCGCCAGTGTGCGTGCGTCGCCCGGCGTCCGCACCGCGAGAAACGTCTTCTCCGGACATCCGTCACGGTCGAAGGGCGTTGTCCACGCCTCCACGGTGCCGACACCCTCCCACTCGTCGATCCCGACCCGAATTTGCTCGCGGTCGACCTCAGACTGCACATCCTCCCAACGGAATTCGGTGGTCGGTGGATGCGTGCCGTAGATGCCCATGCTGTGCTTGGTCAGGTAGCCGCCGTTGGCGGTGATCAAGCCGTTGCTGCCCGGCTTCGCGACCAGTCGCTCGGCCATGGTGCCAATCGAATGGGTCACGTAGTTGTTCCACGGGCCCCCGGCGAACGTCAACCCGCCGGTGACCGTGAGCGGGCGCTGCGGTTCGGCGAGCGGAAGACCCAATTCCGTTGCGGCGACTTGGACAGCGGATGGAAAACACGAGTAGAGGTCGACGAAATCGATGTCGCCGATGCCGCATCCAGTCAGTTCCAGCGCGCGACGACCGGCGATCCTGATCGCCGGCGAACGGTGCAGGTCGGCCCTTTCGGTCAGCGCATAGGTGTCATGCGAATCCGTTCCCGCGTAAGGGAACACCCACTTGTCCGACGGGACCTTGAGGCGTGTCGCCGCCTCAGCGGACGCCAGAATGACGACTGCGGCCTGGTCGACCATGTTGTTGGAGTTCATCAGCTTGGTGTAGGGCCAACTGATCATCCGGTTTGTCGGTCCCGGCTTCCAGATGTCCTCTGCTGAAAGCCGTTTCCGGCTCCACGCGTTCGGGTTCGCCTCGGCGACCGTGCTGAACTGCGACCACAACTCGCCGACGCGGCGGCGGTGATCGTCCGAAGACTCCCTGGCGGCGATCCGCAGCGCCTGCTCGAACAGCGGGTACACGTGAGCCGGGGCGACGAGTTCGATCCGCAGTTCGGCCGGCGTCGTTAACGGAAGTTCTTCGCGACCCTCGGCCAATGGCACTGCGTCGTCCAGCTGCGGCCAGTCGGGCTTCCTGTCGTCGGCACGCAATCGTGTTCGGGTGCGCCATCTTTCGGCACCACCGATCAGCACCACATCGGCCCGGCGACGCTGGATGTCCAAACAGGCCTGGTTGACCAGGGATTGCGGAACGTTGCCACCGGCACCGCTGTATCGGGTCGCAAAGTCGGCTGCGCCGATCTGCTGGCCGAGCAGTAACCCAGGATCGCGGTACCGCCACGAAAAGATCCTGACGATGCGGATCGCGTCGGCTGCCTCCAGCACGCGCGCGGTGGCGGCCTGGCGCGCCGCCAGCGCCATCAACCCGATCGGATCCGGCGCCTCGTCGTCGTCATAGTGGTTGATTTGTCCGGATCCGATCAGCACCGGAGTCCGGGGATCGACTGGCATCAACGCACCCTCCTTGCTGGCCGCGATGGGTGAACAGCGCACCGTCGGCGATCAGCTTGTCGATCTGCGCGGCGTCCATCCCGAGAACCTTCTGGCACACCTCACGCGTGTGTTCCCCCGGCATCGGGGCGGGCCGCAGCTCCGCGGCAGGGATGTTGCGGTAGGGCGCGGGACCGGTCTCGGCGGGCAGCGGAATGTCGAACAGCGGATGGGCCATGTCGGTGAACAACATCCGGTGGTTGAGCTGGGGGTCTGCAAGCACCTCGGCTGGGCGGTTCATCGGCCCGGCGGGTACGCCCGCCCGCTGCAGCATGTGAGTGACTATGACTTTGTCGAGATTCCTTGTCCACGAAGATACCTCGCGGTTCACGTCACAACGGGTCCGGTCCAGGCTCGCTCGGCCCATCGCGGAGGCGAGGCGGATCCAGTCAGCCTCGTCGCGCACCGAGATGACGCACCACTCGTCGTCGCCCGCGCACGGGTAGACGCTATGTGCCGCGGGGTCGTCGGACACTGGGAGGCCCGCGGCGCGCGCTTCGTCGGTGACGTACGTGGTGCCGAGTTGGTTGATCGCCGTCTCCGCCTGTGAGATGTGCACGCGCGCAGAGTCTCCGGTGCGCTCGCGGTGAATGAACGCGGCCAACGTCGCGATCGCGACCATGCGCGCAACCACGTGATCGGGAAAGACCGTGACCGCGTCGAAAAACGGCGGTCGGCCGTTGTCGTCGACCTTATCCGCCGTCCACAGTCGAGTGCTTCCGGTCACCGCGCGTACCAGCGGGCCGTATCCCATTCGGTTGCTCCACGGGCCGCTGTCACCGAACGCGCTGCTTTCGGCGAGGACGATCTGCGGGTTGATCTGCCGCAATTTGTGATACGAAAAACCAAGTGCAGCGAGGGTTCCCGGCTTGAAATTGGCGAATACCGCGTCCGATCTGCCGACGAGGCGAGCGAAAAGCTCTGCGCCGTCGGGATGCCGCAGGTCCAGGCCCAGGCCGTACTTGTTGCGGTGTGCCCACGCGAATGCTTCGCTCATCGGCTGGCCGGCCCTGGTTTGGCGGAGTCCGTCGGGATATGTGGCGCTCTCCACCTTGATCACCTCGGCGCCGAGGTCGGCGAACAAGCGGCCCAGTTCTCCCCCGGCGACGATCACGCCGAGATCCAGGATGCGTAGCCCGTCGAACGGCCGGTCACCGCCGTGGCCGCCGGTCGACGCCGGTACAGGCGGGCCGATCCATTCCGCCGGGTCCGAACCCAGCTCTGGTGCGGGCCGATCCAGGCCGGCCCTGTGACCGTCGACGACGAACGGCCCAGCGGGCGCCGGAACATTCATCCCAGGTGCAAGCGGCAACGTCGTCAGCGCGCCCACGGTGCGAAAGTGCTGTGACGACAGCCCCGCTGCCGGGGTGAGCACCTCCGCGATCGGCACCCCGTAACTTTGGCCGGCGGCCGCCAGCTCGCTCATCGTCTGATCGGCGAACAACTCCGCGGTCAACAGACCCAATTCGCGGGTCGCTGCGAATCGTGCGCCGATCATGTCGTACTTCGGGTCCTGAAACTGTTCGGGTTCGCCGAGCCAGGCCCGCATCGCGTGCCACTGCCGCGGCGACATCACACAGGTGCGGACGTAGCCGTCCTTGCACGCGAAAATCGGATATACGTCCTGGTTTCGCGGGCGCCCGCGCCATTTGCCCGAACCTCGTTGCGCCAAGGCGCCCTGTCCCATCGCGCCGAACGGCGGGTCAAGTGCCTGGACGACGGCTTCGTAGCGCGAGAAGTCGATGTAATCTCCTCTGCCGCAACGTAATCGACGATAGTAGGCGGCCAGCGCCGCCCACGCCGCCTGTACAGCGGCGGTGGCCGACCCGATGCCGTCGGGTGGCAGTACGGGCGTCCCGGTCGGCGGACCGGCCCGCGACAACGCCGTCGACATCGCGTACAGCACGGGATCGGTAGCCTGCCAGGACATATACGGACCCGAGCCGCCGAAGTCGGTGAACGACAACGCAACGAGATGGTCGAACCGGCCCGCCAGCTCCTCACAACTGGTACCGAATGCCGCGGCCTGACCCGGTATCCCGTCGTCCACCACGATGTCGGCGCCCGCGACGAGATCCCAGAATCGGCGGCGTTCGCCGTCATCAGCCGGATCCAGCACCGCGCCACGTTTGTTCGCGTTGCGCAGCGCGAACGGAACGGCAGTGCCGGCGACGCTCGGACGCGTCGTACGTGAGGGGCTGCCGACGGGAGGCTCCAGCTTCAGCACGTCGGCGCCGAGGTCGGCGAGCAGGCGGGTCGCACCCTCGCCATCACTGGCGGTCAGGTCGAGTACCCGAACCCCGGCCAGCGGCAGATCGTTAGCGGTCACGCAGACCTCGCGCCGAAACCGCCGGCCCCGAAAGGTACAGAGCGGGAAATGGCCGAATCACCGATCTGCGGCGACACGAATTCCAGCACGACGTCAGCGTAATCGAGCCCGATTGGGGCAGGCCCGTGGTCGTGAGTGCGCTCACGAACGTCCCGAAGGCGCGAACTGGACGTGGGCGGCACGGTCCTGAGCTGCAGGTAAGCTCGACGGCACCATGTCCATTGCCAGCGCTCCGGTCGCACAGCCGCATCCGATCGTTTCGCAGGTGGCGGCACTGCACCGATTCCATGTTTACGTCGACATCGCCGTCGTCATAGTCGTGCTGGCGGTGACCAACCTCGTCGCACATTTCACAACGCCCTGGGCCAGCGTGGCCACCGTGCCCGCGGCCGCGGTCGGTCTGCTCTTGCTGCTGCGCACCCGCGGCCTTGGATGGGCCGAGTTGGGGTTGGGCCGCGAACACTGGAAGACCGGCGTGGGCTATGCGGTCGCCGCGGTCGCCGCGGTGCTGACCGTGATTGCGGTCGGCGCGCTGCTGCCGTGGACGCGGCCGCTGTTCATGAACGATCGCTACGTGGCTCTTTCGACAGCGCTGATCGCGTCGATGGTGATCATTCCGCTGCAGACGGTCATCCCAGAGGAGCTCGTGTTCCGGGGAGTGCTGCACGGCGCGCTGACCCGGGCGTGGGGCTTCCGCGGTGTTGCCGCGGCCGGGTCGCTGCTGTTCGGTCTGTGGCATGTCGCCACCTCGCTCGGTATGACGAGCGGCAACGTCGGGTTCACGCGGCTGTTCGGCGGCGGCGTCGTCGGCTCGCTGGCCGGGGTGCTGTTGGCGGTCGTCGCCACTACGGCCGCCGGCTTCATCTTCACGTGGTTACGCAGACGCAGCGGCAGCCTCCTCGCACCGATCGCGCTGCACTGGTCACTCAACGGCCTCGGGGCTCTCGCCGCCGCGGTGGTGTGGCACGTGACGAGCTGACTATTGCGGCCTGGCCTGGGCCTTTGTCTCCAAGACTTCCTTGGCGACGACGACCACCGGCCGGCGCGATTCCTCCGCCAACCGGGTGAGCAGAGCGAACGCCGCAATGGCGTCAATGTCGAAGCGCTCCATCAGGACGCCCTTGGCCTGGCCGATGATGTCCCGACTTCCCAATGCCGACCGATAGTGCCGGTCGTGGTGCTGCACGTCGAGCGTCAGCGCGGCGTGGATCGCCAGAATTTCGCCGGCGTCCTTTGCGTCGGCGTCCCATTCGCCGGGCTGGTCGGCAGGGAGTAACAGCGCACCCCAGGTGCGGCCTTGGGTGTACACGGAGCAGCACAGCATCGCGCGCACCGGGGTCCTGCGCGAGCGCGGCCGCCGCGAATCGCGGCCAACGCGTCTCGGCACTGAGATCGGTCACACCCACCGTGTGGTGGGTGTCCGCGGCGTCGATCGCAGGGCCCGAGTTGAGGTCCTTGTGAAGCTGTTCGATCAGGTACGAGGTTGTCCCGGGCGCCGACACCGCCCGCCAGGCGCCTCTGCCGAGTGACAGCAGCACGCCGGCATCGGAGACAGCGCCGATATGGCGCGACGCCAGGGCGGCGAACTGTTCGGCGACTGGCTCGTAGTGCGGCCGGGTCTCACTGCGGACGTCACGCGCCAACGTTGCGATCTCGCGATGAAGGTCGGGCACGCCGTCCCGATCGGAGCACGCCGGCGGGCGTAGCCGAGGAACTCTATCTCCAGCGACGACTCCGTCGGGAATTCATCTGTTTTGCTCATTGCTCCACCCAAGTTCACTGAGGCGGTTGTACCCAGTCTACTGCGGCTGCAGACGTATGAGTCCTCTGCGTTGGCGGTCGTCGTGTTTTGCCAGCAAGACCGCACTTCGAGTCCCACCCCAGCTCACGGCAACAGTACGGCAGCACCGGCGATGCGCCCGTCGGCAAGGTCGGCGAGCGCCCTGTCAGCCTCGGCGAGCGGGTACGTCGGGTGGCTCACCTCGATGCGGTGTTGTTGCGCGAAGGCGAGAAATTCACCGGCGTCGGCGCGGGTGTTCGACGTCACCGACCGCAGTTGGCGCTCCTGGAACAGGTGCCGTTGGTAGTTCAGCACCGGTATGTCGCTGAGATGGATGCCGGCCACCGCCAGCGTGCCGCCGCGGTCGAGCGCCTCCAGCGCGGGCAGCACAAGGTCGCCGACCGGTGCGAACAGGATGGCGGAGTCCAGTGGCACGGGCGGCAGGTCGGTCGGCCCTTGCACGGAGGCCGCGCCGAGGGAACGTGCCAGGTCCTGGGCCGCAGCGCCGCGCGTCATCACGTGCACTTCGATGCCTTGCGCGAGCGCCACCTGCGCGGTGATGTGGGCGCTGCCGCCGAACCCGTACAACCCGAGCCTGCCACCCGGCGGGACCTCTGCGCGCAGCAGCGACCGGTAGCCGATGATTCCCGCACACAGCAGAGGCGCCAGCTCCGCGTCGGCGTACCCCGTCGGCAGGTGGTGAGCGAAAGAGGCTGGGGCAGTGGCATATTCGGCGTAGCCGCCGTCGCTGTCCCAGCCCGTATAACGCGACTCCGGGCAAAGGTTTTCGCGCCCGCGCACGCAGTACCGACAGACACCACAGGTGTGCCGAAGCCAGGCGATTCCGACGCGATCGCCCGCCGCGAACCTCCCCGCTTGTGGCCCGCTCTCGAGCACTTCGCCGACCACCTCGTGCCCTGGGATCACCGCGGGCCGATGCACCGGAAGATCGCCCTCGGCCACGTGTAGATCGGTGCGGCACACCCCACACGCCCGAACCGCCACCAGCAGCTCGTCGTCGGCAGGACGCGGAACGTCGGTGCTGACGCGCTCCAATGGCCGGGTGCTCATCGGTCCGGGCCGCTGTACCTGCCAGGCCATCATCGAGCGATTCGTCGCCACACCCCATCGTCTCCCGGACCGACGGATTTCGCGACGTCGCTAGCTGCTCACGCTGGCCAGGCGAAGGCCTGGACTAGCCCGGCGGCAACATTCCCGGCGCGTTTTCCGGCGACACGGGCGTCGGCACTCCGACCGGGGAGCCATTCGGCGGAGCGGCGGTCGGACTGGCCGGTGCAGCTCCTGGCGCACCGGGCGCGGGTCCTGGCGCGGCTCCCGGCGCAGCCGGCGCACCGGGTTCAGCCGGAGTTTCCGCCGGCGGTGGCGCATAGGGCCGGATAGATTCGGCCAACGCCTTGGCGGCGACTCTGTCGACCGGGTTGTTGGTCGAGCCGAGCCAGACCACGAACCATCGGTTGTTCTGCGCGGGCTGGGTGCCTTGGTGCGGACCGGCCGAGCCGAGAGCGGCGGCCCAGATCTGGCCGCTGGGCTTGTTCGGATCGGTGAACTTGACCTCGTAGTATGCGGCGGAGCCGAGCATGCCCGCGGCGTTCAGCGGAACGGTTTCCTGGTTGATCCGGGTCCCGGGGAACGGCATGTAGAACTCGCCCATGTCGGAGGCCAGTCGGATCGCCGCCTTCTGGTTGTCCTGCTCGGCGCCGGCGAACAGCCTCAGGTCCAGCCTGCCGAGCAGAATGCTGGTGTCGGTGGCAGCCGGCTGTCCCAGTACGGGCGTTTTGAGCAGCACCGCTTGCCCGTAGCTGATCCGCGACGCGTCGCCCGCAGTCCAGCCGGGCGGAGGCAGGTAGCTGAAGCCGCCGGCGGGCACATCGACGCGGTTCGCTTCAGGCACCGCCGCGTTGGGCACCGCATTCGGATCGACCGGCGGCGCGTTGGTGTCGACCGGCGCGGGCGGCGCGTTCGGATCAGTCGGCGGCGCATTCGGGTCGACGGCGGGCGACGGTGTCGCGTTCGGTTCCGCAAGCGGCGGCGGCGCGGCGGCCGACGTGGTTGCAGGCGACGGCGTCGGCGCGGGCGGGTCCGCGTATGCGATGGTGATCGGCAGCGTCAATGCCACCGATCCGGCAACCGCGGTCGTCGCCAGCGTCGTCCAAAGCTTCTTGTGTTGAGATTGCCCCTCCGGCATTTTCATGACGACGAAATTACCGTGTTACCGCCGTGACGCAAGTGCGTGGTGAGAATATTAATCCCTTCTCAGACCGGATGAACCGCAACTTCCTGGGCCTTTACCGCAAAATGCACCTGCTCGCCGGGCATCAGGCGCATCTCGGCCGCCGCCTGCGCGGTGATGTCGGCGGCCAGCCCCGGCGCCCCATCGGTCTGTTCGGCGGCGCGCACCCTGATAACGGACCCGATCGCATCGACCTGCGCCACTGTCACGGCGACGGTGTTGCGCGGGCTGCCGTGCGGGGCGTCGCGGAACACCGCCACGGCCGACGGGCTGAACACCGCTACAGAGCGCACACGGGCGGGGAGCCGGTCACCCACGCCGTACCAGTGACTGCCGTCCGTGGCATGGACCGATCCGTCATCGCCGACTGTGCCGTTGACCAGGTTCACCCCGGCGATGCGGGCGGCGAACGCGCTGCGCGGGGCGGCCAGGACGCGGGCGGTGTCGCCGGCCTCCACGACCTTTCCCGCTTCCATCACCAACACCCGCTGGGCGAGGGTCAGGACGTCGACCAGGTCGTGGCTGATCAGCACAGCGGCCCGATTATCGCGGGCCAACACCGGCCGAAGCACCCCGCGGACCGCGGCGGCGGCGGCGACGTCGAGCCCCGCGAGCGGCTCGTCGAGCAGCAGCACGTCCGGATCGGCCGCTAGCGCCCGCGCAATCGCAACCCGTTGTGCCTGCCCGCCGGACAATTCGCGCGGCGCACGCTCGGCCAGGTCGGCGGCGTCGACCTGGCCGAGCCAGTGTCGTGCGGCGTGCCGCGCGGCCCGGTGTCCGCGGCCACGGCTGCGCGGCCCGAACGCGACGTTGTCGACGACCGACAGGTGCGGAAACAGCAGCGCCTCTTGCAGCAGCAAGCTGACGTGTCGAGCATGCGCCGGCACAAAGACATTCGCGGCGGTGTCGGTGAGCAGCCGGCTGCCCGACCGCACTGCGCCCGCGTCCGGTCGCAACAGCCCCGCGATAACGTGCAGCACGGTTGATTTGCCGGCGCCGTTCGGCCCGACAAGCGCGATTACCTCCCCGGGGGCGACCTCGAATTCCACGTCCACGTCCCGTTGGTCCACCCGGGCGCGAACTGCCACACCGGTCATCCCTGTGGCTCCCCCGCACGCAGCCAACGCGCGCCGAGCGCGAGCACCACCACCGCCGCCACCACGACCAAGAGCATTGAGAGCGCCACCGCCGGGTCGGCGTCGTTTTCCCGCTCGACGTAGATCTCCAGCGGCAGTGTCCGGGTGACGCCCTGGCGCGACCCTGCGAACGTCAGCGTCGCCCCGAACTCGCCGAGCGCCCGGGCGAACGCCAACACCGCACCGGAGACCAGCCCCGGTGCCAGCAGCGGCAGCGACACCCGCCACCACACCGTCGTCGGCCGGGCCCCCAGGGTCGCGGCCACCTGCTCGTACCGGCCTCCGGCACTGCGGGCCGCGCCCTCCAACGCGACCACCAGAAATGGCAGCGACACGAACGTCTGGGCCAGCACCACCGCAGTCGTCGAGAACGCAATGTGGATGCCGGCGGCGTCCAGATAGCGGCCGAGCAGCCCGAGCCGACCGAATGCATAGAGCAATGCGATGCCGCCCACTACCGGCGGCAGTACGAGCGGCAACAGGATCAGCGGCCGCACCAGCCGCGCCGGCCGGCCCTCGCTGCGGGCCAGCACCAGCGCCAACGGAACACCCAGGACCAGGCATAATGCGGTGCTCGCGCCGGCGGTGCGAAGACTCAGCAGCAGGGCGGTGCGCGACGACGGACGGGTGATCAGCCCGACGAATTCCGGCCAGTCGACCTTGGCGGCCATCGCCAGCAGCGGCACACCCACGAACAGCACGCCGGCGGCTGCGGGAACGTAGAGCCACCGCGGCAGCCCGGTCGGCCGGTTCACGGCGCAGCGACTGCGCTCATCGCGCTGACGAGGCGAGTCACGGCCCAAACCCTAATCCGGTCACGGTGTGGGCACGGCTCGGCGCGCCCAATGTCAACCGGTAGCTACCGTCCAGTAACATCGTCGCGAACACGCGTGGACAGCGAGGAGGCATGCGATGGAGGTGCTGATCACCGGCGGCGAGACCGACCTCGGCCGCGCTGTCGCCGAACACTTCCGCGACGTCGGGCACCGCGTCACCATCACCGGCGCGCGCCGCGACGACCTGGAGATCGCTGCCAAAGAACTCGACGTCGACGCCGTGACGTGCGACTGCACCGATGCGGCCAGCCTTGCCGAGGCCAGGCCGCTGCTGCCGCACCATCTGGACACGATCGTCAATGTGCCCGCTCCCGCGTTCGACCGGGGCGACCCCCGCGCGTACACACTGGCCGAGCGGGCCACAGCGTGGCGCAAGAATTTCGACGCCACCGTGGTCGCGGCCGTGCTGATGGTGCACGCGATCGGCGATCATCTGCACTCCGGCGGCTCGATCATCAACGTCGTCGCCGAGAACCCGCGCGACGGTAGCGCCGAGGCGGCGGTCAAGGCCGCGCTGTCGAACTGGACCGCGGGCCAGGCCGAGTTCTTCGGCACCCGCGGAATCACCATCAACACGGTGGCGTCCGGCCGCAGCGCCCAGGCCGGCTACGAGGGTCTGTCCACCGGCATCCCCGCCAGCGCTTCAGGCGAAATCGCAAGGCTGGCTTTGTTTTTGACAACACCCGCGGCACGGCACATCACCGGGCAGACGCTGCACGCCAGCCACGGCGCGCTCGCCCACTGGGGCTGACGTCCGGGAAGCGGGACTAGGGTCGATTCGTGACGATTCGACTCGGGCTGCACATCCCCAACTTCACCTATGGAACGCCGGTGTCCGACCTCTTTCCGACTGTCATTCGCCAGGCACAGGAAGCCGACGAGAGCGGTTTCGACGCCGTCTCGGTGATGGACCACTTCTATCAACTACCGGGGCTCGGCAGTCCCGACCAGCCAATGCTCGAGGCGTATACCGCGCTCGGCGCGCTGGCGACTGCGACCAAGACCGTCCAACTTGGCACGCTGGTGACCGGCAACACCTACCGGAACCCCGCTCTGCTGGCCAAAGCCGTCACCACGCTGGATGTCGTCAGTGGCGGCCGCGCATTTCTCGGCATCGGCGCTGGCTGGTTCGAGCTCGAGCATGACCAACTCGGATTCGAGTTCGGCACCTTCACCGACCGGTTCAACCGGCTCGAGGAGGCACTGCAGATCATCCTTCCGATGCTCAAGGGCGAGCGGGCCACCTTTTCTGGCGACTGGTACCACACGAAAGAGGCGTTCGCGAATCCGCGGTTGCGCGAGCACATTCCACTGCTGATCGGGGGTAGAGGCGAGAAGAAGACGTTTCGGCTGGCAGCTCGGCATTTCGACCACCTCAATGTCACCGCGGGGTTTGACGAGCTGCGCAGCAAGCTGGACGCGTTGAAGCAGCGTTGCGAGGAAGTCGGGCGTGACCCCGCAACCCTAGAGACGACCATGCTGGTGGGTGCACTGATCGACGAGAAAGCGTCGGCCGATCAAATCCCGCCCGGGATGGAACGGAACACGGTGGTCGGAAGTGCGGAGTCGATCGCCGACCAAATCAAGTGCAAGGTTCTCGACGCGGGCATCGACGGGGTGATCATCATGGCACCCTTCTACACCCCCGGCGTCGTCGCGCAGGCCGGTGAGGCGCTCAAGCCGCTGGTGAGCTGACGGCCGCACACCGTGGCGAAGTGGTAGGTGGCGAATCCCACTGGGAATACCCGCGACTGCGGACGGTCGCCCGACTACCGTGGAGGTAGTCACCAGTTCTTGCGTGTCGAGGAGCCACCCATGAGCGCGCAGCCCCCGGCCACGGCCGAACCGAAACGCCGGCATGAGGTCGTCGTGATCGGGTCGGGATTCGGCGGGCTCAATGTGACCAAGGCCCTCAAGCGCGCCAACGTCGACGTCAAGCTTATTGCCAAGACCACCCACCACCTGTTC
This sequence comes from uncultured Actinomycetota bacterium, assembly GCA_963801365.1. Taxonomy (GTDB): domain Bacteria; phylum Actinomycetota; class Actinomycetes; order Mycobacteriales; family Mycobacteriaceae; genus Mycobacterium. Next base: position 116,556 of record CAWDEZ010000010.1, read on the forward strand.
CAGCCGCTGCTTTACCAAGTCGCGACGGGCATCATCTCCGAGGGCGAGATCGCGCCTGCGACGCGAGTCATCCTGCGCCGGCAGAAGAACGCGCAGGTGCTGCTCGGCGACGTCACCAGGATCGATCTGGAGAACCAGAAGGTGACGTCCGAGCTGCTCGGCCACACCTACGTCACCCCGTACGACACGTTGGTGATCGCCGCCGGGGCCGGCCAGTCCTACTTCGGCAACGATCATTTCGCCGAATTCGCCCCCGGCATGAAAACCATTGACGATGCGCTGGAACTGCGCTCGCGGATCCTGTCGGCGTTCGAGCAGGCCGAGCGGTCCAGCGACCCCAGCCGGCGGGAGAAGCTGCTGACGTTCACCGTCGTCGGCGCCGGCCCGACAGGTGTCGAGATGGCCGGTCAGATCGCCGAACTCGCCGATCACACGCTTGGCGGCACGTTCCGCGTCATCGACTCGACGAAGGCGCGGGTGATTCTGCTGGACGCCGCGTCGGCTGTGCTGCCGCCGATGGGCGAGAAGCTGGGCAAGAAGGCGGCCGCCCGGCTGGAGGAAATGGGCGTCGAGATCCAGCTGAACGCGATGGTCACCAACGTCGACCGCAACGGGCTGACTGTCAAGGACTCCGACGGAACCACCCGGCGTATCGAGTCGGCATGCAAGGTGTGGTCGGCGGGCGTGTCGGCCAGCCCGCTGGGCAAGCAGCTGGCCGACCAGACCTCGGTGGAGCTTGACCGCGCCGGCCGGGTGAAGGTGCTGCCCGACTTGACGATTCCGGGGCATCCGAACGTGTTCGTGATCGGCGACATGGCGTACGTCGAAGGCGTTCCGGGGCAGGCCCAGGGCGCCATCCAAGGCGGCAAGTACGTCGCATCATGCATCAAGTCGGAACTCAAGGGCGCCGACCGGGCCGAGCGCGAGCCGTTCCAGTACTTCGATAAGGGCTCGATGGCCACGGTGTCGCGGTACTACGCGGTGACAAAGATCGGCCCGCTGGAGTTCAGCGGAATCGTCGCCTGGCTGTCCTGGCTCGTATTGCATCTGGTGTACCTCGTGGGCTTCAAGACCAAGATCACCACGCTGCTGTCGTGGACCGTCACGTTTGTCGGGCGCAACCGCGGCCAGCTGACCGTCACCGAGCAGCAGGCGTTCGCCCGAACGCGAATAGAGCAGTTGGAGGAGATCGCCGCCACGGTGCAGAGCGAGGCGGCGAGCTAACGGGCTCGCTCAGTCGGACTCGAGGTTCTGCAGCCGCACCTGACCACGGGCTACCACGCGGTCGTTCTCGTCGGTGATCGTGGTCAGCCACAGCTGCTGACGGCGGCCGCGGTGAATCGGCGTCGCTACCGCATAAACCGTGCCACCGCCAAGCGCGCGCAGGAAGTCGGTGTTGTTGTTCACCCCGACCACGATGCCGCCCCCGTTTTCGGAGAGCCAGGCGTGACCGCAGACGCTGGACAGGCTCTCGACGATCGCGCAGTAGACGCCGCCGTGGACGATTCCCCACGGCTGCAGCAGCTTGTCGCCGATATCGAGGCGAGCGCGTCCCTGATCGGCAGTGACCTCCAGGTACGTCAGTCCGATCTCGCTGTCGAACCCCTTGCCGAATTCGGGTGACGGCGTAGTTGGCACACAGGACTGTCTACACGGCGTTCGACCGCAGATGAGACGGGGCCCCGCGGCAATCATCCGCGGGGCCCCGTTCGGAGTGGAGTCTCTGCAGCCCTCAGGACTCCATACGGCCCGTCAGTTCATTCGCACCGCCCTGCGAACCGGCAACCCGAAACCCGCGAATGCGTCGAGCAGCGCCTGCCCACGACGCATCCCGGTCTCCCGGCATGAGCCGGCCAACTGGGGAACTTGTGTCCCGGCCGTGACGACCGCGGAGCCAACCGCCGCCCACATCGCCGGAACAGAAAGCGCACCTCCGCTCACGGCGTGCACCTGGACGAAGAGTGGTTGAAGCGCCCGGTGGCAGCGATGCGCAGTCCAGGTGACCAACGCGCCCTGGCTCGGCAGCCGGACCACGGCGTTGTCGGGGTCGTCCGGGAGCACTCGCAGGGTGGGGTCGACGACGCCCGCCCAGTCGATGTCGCCTTCCGAATCGCCATGAACCCATAGGTTTTCCAAGCCGGGATCCCAGGCCCGCCCCTCGAGAATCACCAACGCCGCCACCCGTCCCACCACGGCGTACGCGAGCGTCGCGGCCAGCTGTGCCGCGGCGGCCCGGTCGTCCATCTCGCGGGAATCTGCCGCGAACATCGTCTGTAGCCGGTCGGTGGTCAGCGCCGACGACAGTGGCCACCACCGCCGGCGGCCGACATCGGCCATCACGGCGACCCCGTAGACCCGCGGGTGTTCCGGGCACAGCTCTCGAAGGCGACGGCTGGATTCGTGCAGCGGCAGCGGGCGTGCGGGTGCCATCCCGGCGATCAACGGGTCGTCGGCCAGCAGTGTCATCAAGACTCCAGAATTTAGGTTAGCCTAACTATAGCTAGCTCATGGACCACCCGCCAGGCCGGACGCGTACGACGCGCAGTAGTAATTCAGGAGTAGGCTGAGGCTGAGGTCCTTCCTGCAGGGGTGAACACTTATGGCCAGGTTGACTCGACTCGGTGAACTCGAACGCGCAGTCATGGACTACTTGTGGTCGTCGCCGGAGCCCCAGACTGTTCGGCAAGTGCACGAGGCGCTGTCAGCGCAACGTGACCTGGCTTACACCACGATCATGACGGTGTTGCAGCGGCTCGCGAAGAAGAATCTCGTCGTCCAGCACCGCGACGACCGCGCGCATCGCTACGCGCCGACACATGGCCGCGATGAGCTGGTCGCGGGTCTCATGGTCGACGCGCTCGATCAGGCCGCTGACTCGGGGGGCCGCGAGGCAGCGCTGGTGCACTTCGTCGAACGTGTGGGCGCCGACGAAGCCGCCGCGCTGCGGCGAGCGCTAGGTGAACTTGAGGCAAAACACCAAACATCCGGTGGCACCGCCGGCACCGGCTGAGGGAGACTTACCGCGTGTCCGCGCTGGCCTTCGCCCTCGTCGCGCTGACCCTCGTCGGCCCCGTACCCGAGATGCTGGCCCGGGCCTCATGGCCGATGCGTGCGCCTCGTGCCGCCGTCGTGCTGTGGCAGGCCGTCGCGGTGGCCGCCGTGCTGTCGGCGTTCAGCGCCGGTATCGCGATTGCCAGCCGGTTGTTGGTTCCGAGTCTCGACGGCCGGCCGACCGCAACCATCACCAGTGAGATTCGGGCACTTGGGTTTCCGCTGTGGCTGGCCTATGTCATCGTCTTCGCCCTCACGCTGCTGATCGGTGCGCGGCTGTTCATCGCGGTGCTGCAGGTCGCCATCGCGACGCGGCGCCGGCGCGCTCACCACCGCAGGCTCGTCGACCTGCTCGGGATGTCCCGCGACGGCGTCGGCCACGCCACAGGCCAGCTGCGAATCCTTGATGTCTCGGAGCCGCTCGCCTATTGCCTGCCCGGTGTGCGCAGCCGCGTCGTGTTGAGCAGGGGTGCGCTGAACACGTTGAGCAGCAAGGAGATTACCGCGATCCTGCGACACGAGCGGGCTCATCTGCGGGCCCGTCACGACCTGGTCCTGGAAATGTTCACCGCGGTGCACGCGGCGTTCCCGCGATTCGTCCGCAGCGCCGGGGCGCTGGATGCCGTGCGGCTGCTCGTCGAGATGCTCGCCGACGACGCCGCAGTACGTGTAGCGGGGCCCACCCCCCTCGCCCGCGCGCTGGTGGCATGTGCTGCCGGGCCGACGCCGTCGGGCGCTCTCGCTGCCGGCGGACCCAGCACGGTGGTGCGGGTGCGCCGGCTCTCCGGCCGCGGCAATAGCCTCGTCGTGGCCACTGGCGCATACCTGGCCGCCGCCGCCATTCTGATCGTGCCCACGGCAGGGCTGGCGGTGCCGTGGCTCACCGAGTTGCACCGGCTCTTCACGTCATAATTCTTGAAATAGCCCCTGCGCCTGTAACCGATCAAGAAAGGCCACCGATGACGCCTCCCGACGCAGACACCACCGGCACCGCGCAGATCGGGGTGACCGGGCTGGCCGTGATGGGGTCGAACATCGCGCGTAACTTCGCACACCACGGCTACACGGTCGCACTGCACAACCGGTCGATCGCCAAGACCGACGCGCTGCTGGAGCAGCACGGCACCGAGGGCACGTTCGTCCGCACCGAGACGATGGCCGAATTCGTTGCGGCACTGGAGAAACCGCGTCGCGTGCTGATCATGGTCAAGGCCGGTGACCCGACCGACGCCGTCATCAACGAGCTCGCCGACGTGATGGAGGACGGCGACATCATCATCGACGGCGGCAATGCGCTCTACACCGACACCATCCGCCGCGAGAAGGCGATGCGCGAACGCGGCCTGCACTTCGTCGGTGCCGGGATCTCCGGCGGCGAAGAGGGCGCGCTGAACGGCCCCTCGATTATGCCGGGCGGACCCGCCGAGTCGTACCGGTCGCTGGGCCCGTTGCTGGAGGAAATTTCCGCGCACGTCGACGGGGTGCCCTGCTGCACCCATATCGGTCCCGACGGATCCGGTCACTTCGTGAAGATGGTGCACAACGGCATCGAGTATTCCGACATGCAGCTGATCGGCGAGGCCTACCAGCTGCTGCGGGACGGTCTTGGCCTGTCGGCGCCGCAGATCGCCGATGTGTTCGCCGAATGGAACATGGGCGACCTGGATAGCTACCTCATCGAGATCACCGCCGAGGTGCTGCGCCAGACCGACGCCAGGACCGGCGAACCGCTCGTCGACGTGATCCGCGACGAGGCCGAGCAGAAGGGCACGGGCCGGTGGACCGTCAAGTCGGCGCTGGATCTGGGTGTGCCGGTCACCGGCATCGCCGAGGCGGTGTTCGCCCGGGCGCTGTCCGGGTCCGTTTCGCAGCGCACCGCCACCACCGGGCTGGCATCCGGCCAACTCGGCGAAAGGCCCACTGATGCAGGAAAATTTACCGAAGATGTGCGCCAGGCGCTGTACGCGTCGAAGATCGTCGCGTATGCCCAGGGGTTCAACCAGATCCAGGCTGGCAGCGCGGAGTACGACTGGGGCATCACACCGGGGGACCTGGCCACGATCTGGCGCGGCGGCTGCATCATCCGCGCGAAGTTCCTCAACCGGATCAAGGAAGCGTTCGACGCCGACCCCGAATTGGCGACGCTGATCGCGGCCCCGTACTTCCGCAGTGCGGTCGAGGCGGGCATCGACAGCTGGCGGCGCGTCGTCGCCACGGCCACCCAGCTCGGCATCCCGGTGCCGGGCTTCGCATCGGCGCTGTCGTACTACGACGCGCTGCGCACCGAGCGGCTGCCGGCCGCGTTGACCCAGGCCCAGCGTGACTTCTTCGGCGCCCACACCTACGAGCGCATCGACGCCGAGCGGGGCAAGAAGTTTCACATCCTCTGGAGCGGCGACCGCACCGAGGCCCAGGCATAAAATCGGAATGCGCTGCCCATGAGATTCCTTGATCGCCACCCGCCCCCGTACGACCTGACTTACAACGATGTGTTCATCGTTCCCAATCGCTCGGACGTGCCGTCGCGGTTCGACGTCGACCTGTCGACGATCGACGGGTCCGGCACGACGATTCCGGTGGTGGTGGCAAACATGACCGCGGTGGCCGGGCGCCGGATGGCCGAGACGGTCGCGCGCCGCGGCGGCATCGTCGTCCTGCCGCAGGACCTGCCGATCACCGCGGTGCAGCACACTATCGCCTTCGTCAAAAGCCGTGACCTGGTGGCCGACACTCCCGTGACGTTGGAGTCGGACGACTCGGTGTCGGACGCGTGCGCGCTGATTCACAAGCGCGCGCACGGAGCGGCGGTGGTGGTGTTCGAAGGGCGCCCGATCGGGCTCGTCACCGACGGAGTCTGTGCCGGTTTGGACAGGTTCACCCGGGTGCGCGACGTGTTGGTGCGCGACTTCGTCACCGCGCCCGCGGGCACCGACCCGCGGCAGGTGTTCGACCTTCTCGAACACGCCCAGATCGACGTCGCCGTGCTAACCGAGCCGGACGGCACGCTGGCCGGGGTGCTGACACGCAGAGGTGCGCTGCGCGCGGGGCTCTACACCCCCGCCGTCGACGACGCCGGCCGGCTGCGGATCGGCGCGGCGGTCGGGATCAACGGCGACGTCGGCGCGCGGGCCGCCGCGCTGGTGGAGGCGGGCGTCGACCTGCTGGTGATCGACACCGCGCACGGCCACCAATCGAGGATGATCGACGCGGTCAAAGCGGTGACCTCGCTCGATTTGGGCGTGCCGGCGGCGGCGGGCAACGTCGTCTCTGCCGAGGGCGTGCGTGACCTGCTGACCGCCGGAGCGACGATCGTCAAGGTGGGCGTGGGCCCTGGTGCGATGTGCACCACCCGGATGATGACCGGCGTGGGACGGCCGCAGTTCTCCGCTGTCCACGAATGTGCGGTAGCCGCAACGCAATTGGGGGGCTACGTGTGGGCCGACGGCGGTGTGCGCCATCCGCGCGACGTCGCACTGGCGCTGGCGGCCGGCGCAGCGAACGTGATGATCGGATCATGGTTCGCCGGTACTTACGAGTCACCCGGCGACCTGCTGCACGACCGGGACAACCAGCCGTACAAGGAGAGCTACGGGATGGCGTCCAAGCGGGCGGTGGCCGCCCGCACCGCCGCCGACAGCGGCTATGAGCGCGCCCGTAAGGCCCTGTTCGAGGAGGGCATCTCGACATCGAAGATGGAGCTCGATCCGCACCGCGGCGGCGTCGAGGACCTTCTCGACCACATCACGTCCGGCGTGCGCAGCACATGTACGTACGTCGGCGCGTCGACGATCGCCGAACTGCACGAGCTCGCGGTGATCGGAGTGCAGTCGGCGGCCGGGTTCGCCGAGGGGCATCCGCTGCCCACCGGTTGGTAGCGGCGCGCCTTCCGCCGGCCGAAATCAGGTTACCTGCACGGTTTCGGCGAAAAACCGTGCAGGTAACCTGATTTCGGCGCGGGAGGCGTCGGCGTAGGTGCTATGCGACCCAGTACGCGTGCGCTGAGACGAAACTCAGCGTCCTTTCCACGCCGAAACAGAAGTCACGGTCGTGGTTCGCGCCGATCGACGACCTGGAATTCTATTTCGGCGCAATATGCTCGTGGTGTCGTGGCCGCTCGCTGTGCGCGGCTACCGGGCGGCCGCGGAAGCCGGACGCTGAGCGGACGGGTCGCCGCGCGATACCATGGTCTTCTCCTCGCGGGCAGCTTGTGCGCCCGCGCCGCCGGGATGAAAGGGATGACGTGCCGCAGGCCGGTGCGGAGCCGTCCACCTCCGGCAAAGCCGGAAATCCGGGCGCCTCCGGCGAAGCCGGAAATTCAGGCGACGCCGGGCCTCCATCTAGTCGGCCGCAGATCCGGTCCGGCTTCCGTACTTGGCCGGGCATGCGTTGAGCATCGCCATGATCCTGCAAAGTCTCGCGGGGTTCATCGTGCTCACGATCGGCACCGCGGTATTCGTGTGCGCAGAGTTCTCGCTCACCGCGCTCGAGCGCAGCACCGTCGACGCGAACGCGCGTACCGGTGATCGCCGCGACCGGATGGTGCAGCGGGCGCACCGCACTTTGTCGTTCCAGCTCTCCGGCGCCCAAATCGGCATCTCGGTCACGACGCTGATCACCGGTTACCTGGCCGAGCCGCTGATCGCACGGCTGCTGCGCCCTCTGCTGGCCGCCACGAAAATGCCTGAGCACTGGGTCCACGGAACGGCGCTGATACTTGCACTGCTGATCGCCACCTCGGTGTCAATGGTGTTCGGCGAGTTGGTGGCCCAGTACCTGGCGGTGGCAAAGCCGCTGCAGACCGCTCGCGTGGTGGCAGGTCCGCAAGTGTTGTTCTCGAAGTTGTTCACCCCGCTGATCCACCTGACCAACGGCACCGCGAACTGGATCCTGCGGCGCATGGGCATCGAGCCGGCCGAGGAGCTTCGATCGGCCCGCTCGCCCCAGGAGCTGGGGTCGCTGGTGCGCAATTCCGCGCGCCGCGGATCACTGGATCCGACCACGGCGACGCTGGTCGACCGGTCGCTGCAATTCGGCGCCCGGATCGCCGAGGAGCTGATGACGCCGCGGTCCAAGATCGTGTCGCTGGAGGTCGCCGACACCGTCGCCGACCTCGTGGCCAAGGCGAAGGAGACTGGTTACTCCCGATTCCCAGTCACCGAGGGCGATCTGGACGAGACGATCGGCCTCGTTCACGTCAAGCAGGTCTTCGAGATAGCGCACGAAGTGCACGCGAGCACCCGGCTGGGCAGCGTGGCCCGTCCCGTCGCGGTCGTACCGTCGACCCTCGACGGTGACTCGTTGATGGCGCAGATCCGCGCCAATGGACTGCAGACCGCGCTGGTCGTCGACGAGTACGGCGGCATCGCGGGAATGGTGACTGTCGAGGACCTGATCGAAGAGATCGTCGGCGACATCCGCGACGAGCACGACGTCCGTACCCCTGATGTAGAGGCTGCCGAAAACGGCTGGCGGGTGTCGGGTCTGCTGCGTATCGACGAGGTCGCCGACGCCACCGGCTACCGCGCTCCCGAAGGCGAATACGACACCATCGGCGGGCTGGTGCTGCAGGAACTCGGTCACATTCCGGTCGCCGGCGAATCGGTCGAGCTGCCCACCTACGATCCGGATGCCTTGCCGGACCACCCGATCCGATGGCGCGCGACTGTCGCCAAGATGGACGGTCGCCGCATTGACATGCTCGATCTCGTCGAGCTCGGGCGTGGCGGGCAGCGAGGTGCTCGCTGATGGCCGATGTCCTCGGGGTTGTGCTGACTGCCTTGCTGCTGCTGGCGAACGGGTTTTTCGTCGGGGCCGAGTTCGCGCTGATCTCGGCGCGCCGGGACCGGCTCGAGGCGCTCGCCGAGCAGGGCAAGCGCAGCGCCGTGACGGTGATTCACGCCGGGCAGGACCTGTCGCTGATGCTGGCCGGAGCGCAGCTGGGCATCACGGCGTGCTCAATCTCGTTGGGCCGCATCGGTGAACCCGCCGTCGCACACGTATTAGGAAAACCGTTCGACGTGTTGGGTGTGCCCGACGCGGTACTGCACACCGTATCGTTCGTCGTGGCGATCACGATCGTTGTGGTCCTGCACGTGTTGCTCGGCGAGATGGTGCCGAAGAACATCGCGATCGCCGGGCCCGAGTCCACCGCGATGCTTCTGGTACCGCCGTACCTGTTATGGGTGCGGGCCACCCGTCCCGTCATCGCGTTCTACGACTGGTGTGCGCACGTCGCATTGCGCGCAGTGCGCATCGAGCCCAGGACCGAACTCGAGAACACCGTCTCGATGGTGGAGCTCTCCGAGATGATCGCGGAGTCCCGCTCGGAGGGCTTACTCGACCCCGAGGAGCACATGCGGTTGTCACGGGCGCTGCAGATCCGCAACCGAGTTGTCGCCGACGTCGCCATCCCGCTGAACGAGGTCTGCATGGTCAAGATCGCCGCGGATAGCGACGGGCCAACCGTCGAGGCCATCCAGCACGCGCTCGGCGAGACCGGATACTCACGCTTCCCCGTGGTGGATTCGACCGGGAGCTTTGTCGGATACGTGCACATCAAGGACGTGCTGCCCGCCGTTGATGATCCAGAGGCCGTCGTGGACCGCTCGACGATACGGCCATTGCCCACGGTCGCCGACGCGACGCCGCTGCCCGCCGCGTTGTTCCGGCTGCGGAGCAACAACAGCCACCTGGCATTGGTCATGGGCAACGACGGCCAGGTCACCAGCATGGTGGCGCTCGAGGATCTGGTGGAGGACCTGGTCGGGACGGTGCGCGACGGGACACACCGTGTCTGATGTGCTCAGCGAGGCGGAGTGGACGGCACGCCGGCACCGGCATCGGGAGCGGGTGAGGACGCTGGTCGGGCCGTACACGACTCGGCGCGCCGAGGGCGCATCGCACCCGGTTATCGACTTCCTTTTCACCTACTACCGGCTGCGGCCGGGCCAGCTGGCGCGCTGGCATCCGGGCTTCGGTGTCGGTCTGTCCGGCCCCGCGTCGGAGGCGTACCTGCGGCTCAGCGGGTATCGCCGGGTCAGGGGCACGGTGGCCGTCGACCGCGATCTGTTGCCGCGGCGCCAGGCAATCATCGATTTTGTGGCGCGACTGCTGGACGCGACCGCAGGCCGTCCCGCGCAGTTCGGCTGTTTCGGCCTGCACGAATGGGCGATGGTGTACCGGGCCGAGCCCGGCGACCTGCGGCATCGCGGCGTGCCGCTGCGGCTGGGCAGCGCGGGCACCGACGCAGTCGTCGAATCAATGCCGCTGCGGTGCACCCACTTCGACGCGTTCCGCTTCTTCACCGGCCCGGCGCGCGCACGCAACTGCGTACAGCTGACCAGGCAGGCACAGCCGGCCACCGAGCAGCCGGGCTGCTTGCACGCCGCGATGGACCTGTACCGCTGGGCATTCAAGCTCCTCCCCTTGGTCGACTCCGACAGTGTGGTGGACGCCTTCGAATTGGCCTATCAGGCACGCGAACTGGACATGCGCGCCAGCCCGTACGATCTGCAGAACTTCGGCTATGCGCCGGTGCGGATCGAAACAGTTTGCGGCAGAGCCGAATACGTAAGGCAGCAGGCGGCGATCACGCAGCGTGCGACGGTGATCAGAGCGGCCCTGCTCGCGCGGTGCCGGGCGCTGCTCGACGCTGCCGCTAGGTGACGCGGCAGGGTCGGAAAACCCGACGTTACCGCTGGGTAAGCTGTACCGACACCACTGACGGGAGGATGCATGACGGAGCGGGTGGCAACTGGCAACCTGCAGGTGGCCAAGGTGCTGTACGACTTCATCAACAATGATGCGCTGCCCGGTACCGACATCGACCCCGAGGCTTTCTGGGCCGGTGTGGACAAGGTGGTCGCCGACCTCGGGCCCCGCAATGCCGAACTGCTGGCCCGGCGCGACGAGTTGCAGGCTCAGATCGACAGGTGGCACCGGCAACGGGTGATCGAGCCGATCGATCCGCAGGCCTACCGGCAGTTCCTGGTCGACATCGGATATCTGCAGCCCGACCCCGAGGACTTCGCCGTCACCACCTCCAACGTCGACGCCGAGATCACCACGACGGCCGGGCCGCAGCTGGTGGTGCCGATCCTCAACGCCCGGTTTGCGCTCAATGCCGCGAACGCCCGCTGGGGCTCGCTCTACGACGCTCTCTATGGCACCGACGTCATCCCCGAGGCCGACGGCGCCGAGCAGGGCGACAGCTACAACAAGATACGCGGTGACAAAGTGATCGCCTATGCACGCCGGTTCCTCGACGAGGCTGTACCACTGGCAGATGGCTCCTATACCGACGTCACCGGATTCAAGATCGAGGACGGCCAACTGGTGGTCACGCTCGACGAGGATTCCGAAGCCACGCTGGCCCGACCAGAGCAGTTCGTCGCCTACACCGGCGACCCGGACTCGCCGGAGTCGGTGCTGCTGGTCAACCACGGCCTGCACATCGACATCCTGATCGACCCGGAGTCGCCGATCGGCAAGACCGACAAGGCGGGCGTCAAGGATGTGTTCCTGGAATCCGCGGTCACCACGATCATGGACTTCGAGGACGCGGTGGCCGCTGTCGACGCCGACGACAAAGTGCGCGGCTACCGAAACTGGTTGGGGCTCAACAAGGGTGACCTGTCGGCGGACGTATCCAAGGGCGGTGACACCTTTACCCGCGTGCTGCACGAGGACCGCCACTACTCAGCCCCCGACGGCAGCGAGTACACCCTGCCCGGGCGCAGCCTGATGTTCGTCCGCAATGTCGGCCACCTGATGACTAACGATGCGATCATCTTGGACAACGGGGAAGCCGACGGCACCGAAGTGTTCGAAGGGATCATGGACGGGCTGTTCACCAGCCTGATCGCGATCCACGGGATGAAATCGAGCGATGAAAACGGTCCGATGGTCAACACCCGCGCCGGGTCGATCTACATCGTCAAGCCGAAGATGCACGGCCCCGACGAGGTGGCATTCACCGTCGAACTGTTCAGCCGCATCGAGGATGTGCTCGGGCTGCCGCAGTCCACGATCAAGGTCGGCATCATGGACGAGGAGCGTCGCACCAGCGTCAACCTCAAGGCGTGCATCCGGGCCGCCGCCGACCGGGTGGCGTTCATCAACACTGGCTTCCTCGACCGCACCGGTGACGAGATCCACACCTCGATGGAGGCCGGCCCGATGATCCGCAAGGGCGCGATGAAGACGCAGCCGTGGATCCTGGCCTACGAGGACAACAACGTCGACATCGGCCTGGAGTGCGGGCTGCCCGGCCACGCGCAGATCGGCAAGGGGATGTGGACGATGACCGAACTGATGGGCGATATGGTCGAGCAGAAGATCGGTCAGCCGAAAGCCGGCGCCTCCACCGCGTGGGTGCCGTCGCCGACCGCCGCCACGCTGCACGCACTGCACTACCACCAGGTCGACGTCGGCGAGGTGCAGAAGCAGCTTGCCGCGCAGGGCCGGCGCACCACAATCGAGCAGCTTCTCACGATTCCGCTGGCCGCCGAGTTGGCCTGGGAACCCGACGAGATCCGCGAAGAGGTCGACAACAACTGCCAGTCAATCCTGGGATACGTGGTGCGCTGGATCGACCAGGGTGTCGGCTCGTCGAAAGTGCCCGACATCCACAACGTCGCGCTGATGGAAGACCGTGCCACACTTCGCATTTCGAGCCAACTGCTGGCAAACTGGCTCAAACACGGGGTGATCACCGCCGAAGACGTCCGGGCCAGCCTCGAGCGGATGGCCGCGATTGTGGATCGGCAGAACGAGGGTGATGAGGCATACCGGCCGATGGCACCGAATTTCGACGACAGCGTCGCGTTCCTCGCCGCCCAGGACCTGATCCTCGCCGGGGCGGAGCAGCCCAACGGCTATACCGAGCCGATCCTGCACCGTCGCCGGCGCGAAGCCAAAGCACGCTCAGAGGGCTGAGGGCATGGGCAAACACAGCATTCCCGGTTCGGGGGACGCCCCGAGAGATCCGTTCAAGCCCACTCCGCCACCCGAGCCCGACCAGCCGGAGCCGGAATCGTCGGCGCAACCGCCTCCTGAAGCACCCCCGCCACCGGGAGGCGAATTATCCGGCGGCCGCTTCGCTGACGGCACCTGGCAGGGCGGCCATCGAAGCGCCGACCGCAAACGCCGCGGGGTGAGCATCGGAGTGATCGCGGCCTTGGCCGCGGTCGTGCTGATCATCGGCGGAATCATCCTCTGGCGCTTCGTCGGCCACACGCTGTCGAACCGCTCCGACACCGTGGCCGCCACATGCTCGGGTAGCGATGTGCCGGTTGCGGTGATCGCGGACCCGTCCATCGCCGACAAGCTCGCCGAGTTCGCCAAGCGCTACAACAAGTCCGTTGATCCGATCGGTGACCGATGCGTCAAGCTGGGTGTCACGGCAGCCGACTCCGGTGATGTGATCGACGGCTTCGCCGGCAACTGGCCGGTTAACCTCGGTCAACGGGCGGCGCTGTGGATTCCCGCCAGCTCCGTCTCGACGTCCAGACTTCAGGCGGTGGCCGGGCCCAAGATCATCACCGACAGCCGGTCGCTGGTCACCTCTCCGGTGGTGCTGGCGATCAAGCCGCAACTCAAAACCGCTCTGGCTAGCCAGAACTGGGGCACGCTGCCCGGGTTGCAAACCAATCCGGTCTCGCTGGAGGCGATGAACCTGCCCGGTTGGGGCTCACTGCGGTTGGCGCTGCCCACCACCGGCGACAGCGACGCCAGCTACCTGGCCGCGGAGGCGGTCGCGGCGGCGTCGGCGCCGCCGAACTCACCGCCCGCCAACGGGATCGGCGCGGTCAACGCGTTGATGGCAGGGCAGCCACAGCTGTCGGATCCCAGCCTGTCGACGGCAATGGACGCGCTGATGGGCAGCGGAGACCCGGCGGCCGCACCGGTGCACGCGGTCGTGATCACCGAACAGCAGCTCTACCAACTCTCGATGAAAGTGTCCGACGCCAAGGAAGTCGTCAGCTCGTGGCTGCCGCCCGGGCCCGCCGCGGTGGCCGACTACCCAATGGCTTCCCTCTCCGGTGACTGGCTCTCCGCGGAGCAGATGACAGCGGCCAGCGAGTTCAAGAAGTTCCTGCAACAACCTAAGCAACAGGCCGACTTGGCGAAGGCAGGATTCCGCGCCGGGGACGAGCCGTTGCCCAACAGCGACGTGACCAGCTTCTCTCCGCTGTCGGGCACGCTGTCGATCGGCGATGAGTCGGCACGCGCGACGCTGGCCGACGCGGTTATGACGCCGGCCTCCGGAGGCGTCGTCACGATCATGCTCGACCAGTCGATGCCCGACCAGGAGGCGGGGAAGTCGCGGTTGGCGAATGTCGTTGCGGCGCTGAAAAGCAAGCTGCAGGCACTACCGCCCAACGCCGTGGCCGGGCTGTGGACGTTCGACGGTGTCGAGGGCCGCAGCGAGGTGGCGACCGGTCCGCTGGCCGACCAGGTGAATGGCCAGCCCCGATCGGCCGCTTTGGCCGCGGCGCTGGACAAGCAGTTCTCGTCGAGCGGCGGCGCGGTGTCGTTCACGACGCTGCGGCTGGTCTACGACGGCGCGCTCGCGAACTTTCGCCCGGGCATGAAGAATTCCGTGCTGGTAGTCACCTCCGGCCCGCACACCGACCAGTCACTCGACGGGGCGGCGCTGCAGGACTATGTCCGCAAGGCGTTCGATCCCGCGCGGCCGGTGGCAATCAACGTCATCGACTTCGGCGCCGACCCCGACCGTGGCACATGGGAGTCCCTCGCTGCGGTAACGGGCGGAAGTTACCAGAACCTGTCGACATCCGACTCGCCTGATTTGACCGCAGCGGTGTCGACGTTCGTGGGCTGAGGTCAGTCCCGGTGGGGCGCCGTTCGCACCGGCGTCGGGGCGTCGGTCTCGGATTTCTTTTTGCGGTGTCCGCCGATGTGGGACTCGGCGCGCAGGCGTTCGATCATGTGCGGGTAGTGCAACTCGAAAGCCGGTCGCTCCGAGCGGATCCGGGGCAGCTCGGTGAAGTTGTGCCGCGGCGGCGGGCAGCTGGTGGCCCACTCCAGCGAGTTGCCGAAGCCCCACGGGTCGTCGACGGTCACCGGCTCGCCGTAGCGCCAGCTGCGGAACACATTCCACGTGAAGACGACCATCGACACGCCCAAAATGAAGGAGCCGATGGTCGAGACGATGTTGAGCGTCTCAAAGCCGTCCGAGGGCAGGTAGTCGGCGTACCGGCGGGGCATGCCCTCGTTACCGAGCCAATGCTGCACCAAAAACGTGGTGTGGAACCCGATCAGCGTCAGCCAGAAGTGCAGCTTGCCCAGCCGTTCGTCGAGCAGCCGGCCGGTCATCTTCGGGAACCAGAAATACACCCCGGCGAACGTGGCGAACACGATCGTGCCGAACAGCACGTAGTGGAAGTGCGCGACCACGAAATAGCTGTCGGTGACGTGGAAGTCCAGCGGCGGGCTGGCCAGCAGCACACCGGACAACCCACCCAGCAGGAAGGTCACCAAGAAGCCGATCGCGAACAGCATCGGCGTCTGGAACGTCAGCTGGCCCTTCCACATCGTGCCGATCCAGTTGAAGAACTTGATCCCGGTGGGCACCGCGATCAAAAACGTCATGAACGAGAAGAACGGCAGCAGCACGGCGCCGGTGGCGTACATGTGGTGCGCCCACACCGCCATCGATAGCGCGGCGATGCTGAACGTGGCGTACACCAGCGTGGTGTAGCCGAACAGCGGCTTTCGGCTGAACACCGGAATGACCTCGGTGATGATGCCGAAGAACGGCAGCGCGATGATGTACACCTCGGGGTGACCGAAGAACCAGAACAGGTGTTGCCACAGAATCGCACCGCCGTTGGAGGGGTCGTAGATGTGTGCGCCGAGGTGGCGGTCGGCGGCCAGGCCGAACAGCGCCGCGGTCAGCAGCGGAAACACCAGCAGCACAAGGATGCTCGTCACCAGGATGTTCCAGGTGAGAATCGGCATCCGGAACATCGTCATGCCCGGGGCGCGCATGCAGATCACCGTCGTGATCATGTTCACGCCGCCCAGAATCGTGCCCAGACCGCCGACACCCAACCCGAGAATCCACAGGTCACCGCCGGGTCCCGGGCTGTGGATCGCGTCGGTGAGCGGGCTGTACGCGGTCCAGCCGAAGTCCGCGGCGCCGCCGGGGGTGATGAAGCCGCTGAGCGCTATTAGCGCTCCGAAGACGAACAGCCAGAACGACAACGCATTCAGCCGCGGGAATGCGACATCAGGCGCGCCGATCTGTAGCGGCAGCACGATGTTGGCGAAGCCGAACACGATCGGGGTCGCATAGAACAGCAGCATCGCCGTGCCGTGCATGGTGAACAGCTGGTTGTACTGCTCGTTGGACAAAAACTGCAAGCCCGGAACAGCCAACTCCGCGCGGATGAACAGGGCCATGAGGCCGCCGATGAAGAAGAACACGAAGCAGGCGACCATGTACATCATGCCGATCAGCTTGTGATCGGTGGTGGTCACCAGCCGGTAGACGAGGTTGCCCTTCGGGCCGAGCCGCGCCGGGAAGGGCCGCCGGGCCCGAAGTTGCGGCGGTGCGGACGCTTCTGCGGTCATGGCACTCCCCTGCACAGGTGATCGGGTCTCGTCCCATGCTAGGCCCCGCGCGTTCGCTGGCGAAGCTTTCCGCCGCCGCGGACCTGACGCCCCCGGGCCGCCAGCCGGAATCCAGGAAGCCCACAGTGCACTGACAGTCCGAATTTCCTGCCGCCGTTGCGTTCGATCACTACCGTGAACATGTGTCAAGCGGCGTCGACCGGCGCACCATGATGAAAGCCGTTGCGGTCGGGGTGTTAGCGGCGATGAGCCGACCCGTGACGGCCCACGCAACGCCGCTGACCATTCGGATACCCCCGCCCAACGGTATCCTCAGCCGCCTGCCCGGAGATGGGAACCTGTTGGCGCTCACCGTGGATGACGGCGACAACACCGACGTCGTGTCGGCGTTCGCCGCGTTCTGCCGCGATAGCGGCACCCGGCTGACCTTCTTCGTCAACGGCGCGAACGACTCCTGGTCGGTCAACGCGCCGCAGCTTCGGCCGATGGTCGACTCCGGCCAGATCCAGCTGGGCAACCACACCTGGTCGCATCCCTACATCACCCGAATCACCCCGGCCGCACTCACCGATCAAATTCAGCGCAACAAGGACTTCCTGCAAAACACATACGGTGTCGACGGCACGCCGTTTTTCCGTCCGCCGTACGGAGTACACAACGCCGCGACGGACAAGGTCGCAGCCGATCTGGGCTATCCGACCATCACCATGTGGAGCGCGACAATCGGCGACTCGCGAGTGGAGAACGAGGAGCAGCTGGTGAATAACGCTCGGCAAGCCTTCTTGGGTCAACAGATCGTGCTCAGCCACGCCAACCTGCCGACCGTCACCCACACCTACGCGCAGCTGCTCGACATCATCGCCGAGCGCAATCTGCAGACGGTCACGCTCAACGACGTGTTCGGCTAACCGAATGAGTCGCTGAGCAGCTTCAGCGCACCTGCGGCGAATGCGTCGGGATCCTCCAGCTGGGGGTAATGGCCGAGATCCGGAAGCTCGATCACCGGTGCCGACGGCCGCAGCTCACGCAGACCGTCGAGCACATTGGTCGTCGCCACCGGGTCTTTCAGTCCCCACAGAAACCCCAGGCGCTTGGGCCAGCCGCGCACCGCGCCGTGCCAGCGCTGCGCGTACCGCTCGCGTTCGTCGAGGTAGGAAATCAACAGATGGGCGATGCGGTGACCGTCGTTGTGGGACAGCAACGCCCATTGTGCGGCCGCCTCCTCCGCGGACAGTGGGTGATCGGGCGTGAACAGCCTGCCGAAGCCGTGGATGAATCCCTTTCTGTTGATCAGATGTGCCGCCACCGGGCCGAGCGGGCCGCGCAGCACCTTCTGACTGGGCCGCAGACTGGCCCGTTCCAAGATCACGCTGCCGTTCGTCAAGACCGCGCGATACAGCTCAAAGGGCAAGTGCCCGTGAAGGTCTCGTGTCAACAGCTCGGTGGTCACCGACGTGCCCATATCGTGTGCGAGCACCACCACCGGGCCGATGGTCGTCTCGGCGACCACTGTCTGCACCAGGTCAGCCTGCTCAAGCAGGCTATAGCGGTGCGGCCGCGGCTTGTCCGATAACCCGAAGCCGACAAAGTCCATCGCCAGCCATGCCCGGCCGGCAAGGTGCGGTACGACTTTGCGGAAGTCATACGAACTGGACGGGTAGCCGTGCAGCAGCAGGATCGTCGGTCCGGCGCCTTCCCCGGAGCGGACGAAGAGGTTGCCCGCGCTCGTCGACACGAAGCGGCCGCCGTCACGCCATTCGGCCACGCTGGGGGGAAGCATGCCGGTGAGACTACGTCAGGCGAACGCGGCCACCGGCGGACATGAGCAGACGAGATTGCGGTCGCCGTAGGCGCCGTTGATGCGGCGCACCGGTGGCCACACTTTTGGCCGGAATCCGCGGCCCAGCGGGTAGCCGGCCTGCTCGCGGGTGTACGGGTGTTCCCATTTGTCGGCCAGCAGGCACGACGCGGTGTGCGGTGCGCCGCGCAACGGGTTGTCGTCAACCGGCCACTCGCCGGATTGCACCTTGTCGATCTCGCCGCGGATCGCGATCATCGCGTCGCAGAACGCGTCGACCTCGGCCAGGCTTTCACTTTCGGTGGGCTCCACCATCAGCGTGCCGGCGACCGGGAAGCTCATCGTGGGTGCGTGGAACCCAAAGTCCGCCAACCGCTTTGCGACGTCATCGACGGTGACGCCGGTGGCCTTGGTGATGCCGCGCAGGTCGAGGATGCACTCGTGGGCGACCATGCCGTTTTCTCCGGTGTAAAGCACCGGGTAGTACTCGTCGAGGCGACGCGTGATGTAGTTCGCCGACGCGATCGCGGTCAACGACGCCGCGCGCAAACCTGCGGCGCCCATCATCCGGATGTAGGCCCAGGTGATCGGCAGAATCGATGCCGAGCCGTACGGCGCCGACGACACCGGCGCATCGTCGGTCAGGTCGTCGGCCAGCGGGTGCCCCGGCAGGAACCGCCGCAGATGCTCCCCCACCGCGACCGGGCCCACCCCCGGCCCGCCGCCGCCGTGCGGGATGCAGAAGGTCTTATGCAGGTTCAAGTGGCTGACGTCGCCGCCGAACCGGCCCGGGCGGGCCAGCCCGACGAGCGCGTTCAGGTTTGCACCGTCGACATACACCTGGCCGCCGGTGTCGTGCACCGCGGCGCAGATGTCGGCGATGTCGTGCTCGTACACGCCGTGCGTGGACGGATAGGTGATCATCAGCGCCGCGAGGTTGTCCGCATGCTCGATGACCTTTGCGCGCAAATCGTCGAGGTCGACGTCACCGTTCTGGCGGCACGCGACGACGACCACCCGCATACCGGCCAGCGCGGCGGATGCGGCGTTGGTGCCGTGCGCGCTGGATGGGATCAGGCACACATCGCGGTGCGGTTCGCCGCGGTCGGCATGATAGGCGTGGATGGCGAGCAGTCCGGCGTACTCCCCCTGCGACCCGGCGTTGGGCTGCAGCGACACCGCGTCGTAGCCAGTCATCTCTGCCAACCAGGTGTGCAGGTCGGCGATCAACCGTCGCAGCCCCGGGGTGTCCGCGGGCGGTGCGAACGGATGCTGGCGGGCGAACTGCGGCCACGTGATGGGTTCCATCTCGGCGGCCGCGTTGAGTTTCATCGTGCAGGACCCGAGCGGAATCATGCTGCGGTCCAACGCGATGTCCTTGTCCGCGAGCGCCCGCAGATAGCGCATCATCTCAGTTTCGGTGCGGTAGCGTCTGAATGCCGGATGGGTCAGGAATCGGCTTGTGCGCGTGTGGATTTCGGGACCATCGAAATCGTTGCCGACAGGATCGGCTGTGAATGCCGCCAGCACGTGGCCGATGTGGACGTCGGTGGTCGCCTCGTCGCATGACACCGAAACATGGTCGTCGTCGACCACCCAGACGTTGATGCCTTTGGCCTTGGCGGCATCGCGGACGTCGGAGGCGCGGCCGGGCACCCGGGCCAGCACGGTGTCGAAGAAGGCCGGATGCACCACCTCGACGTCCGCCGCTGCCAACCCCGACGCCAGCGCGCGGGCATGGCCGTGCACGCGGCGGGCGATTGCGGTCAGACCCTCGGCGCCGTGGTAGCTCGCATACATCACCGCCAGCACTGCCAGCAGCACCTGAGCGGTGCAGATATTGCTGGTCGCCTTATCGCGACGGATGTGCTGCTCGCGGGTCTGCAGTGACAGTCTGAACGCCGGCGACCCATCCGCATCGACGGACACCCCGACCAGTCTGCCGGGCAACTGGCGCGCATGCTTGCCGTGCACGGCCAGGTAGCCGGCATGCGGGCCGCCGAAACCCATGGGAACGCCGAAGCGTTGGGCGCTGCCGAACGCGACGTCGGCGCCCACCTCGCCGGGCGGTGTGATCAGGGTCAGTGCCAGCAGGTCGGCCCCGATGGCAACGAGCGCGCCGCGCCGGTGGGCGGCGGTGACCAACGCGGACCAGTCGACCACCGCGCCGCTGGCCCCGGGAAGCTGCGTGATCACGCCGAAGAACTCGCCGTCGGGCAATCCGCCGCGCAGGTCTGCGGTGACGATCTCGATGCCCAGCGGTTTCGCCCGCGTCGCCAGCACCGCCGCGGTCTGGCGGTAAACGTCGGCGTCAACGGCGAGTCGGTTCGAGGAACCGCGGCCGGCGCGGTGCATCAGCGTCATCGCCTCCGCGGCGGCGGTGCCCTCGTCGAGCATCGACGCGTTGGCGATTTCCAGACCGGTGAGGTCGGCGATCATCGTCTGGAAGTTCAACAGTGCCTCGAGTCTGCCCTGGCTGATCTCGGGTTGGTACGGGGTATACGCGGTGTACCAGGCGGGGTTCTCGACGATGTTGCGGCGTAACACCGCCGGCGTCAGCGTGTCGAAGTAGCCCTGCCCGATCATCGACACCGCGACCGTATTGGTGTCGGCGAGACGGCGCAGCTCGGTGAGTGCCTCCTGCTCGGTGGCCGCGGGCGGCAGTCGGTCGAGGCCGGGTGCGACATCGGCCTGCAGCGCGTCGAGGATGTTCGACGGGACCGCCTTGGCCGCCAATTCGTCGAGAGAGCCCACACCGATGACGCGCAACATCGTTGCGATGTCGTCGGAGTCTGGGCCAATGTGGCGGTCGGCGAACGTTGAACGGTCGGACATTATGGCTCCTGACGGCGACAGAGGGCTTCAGCTCCCCCTCCCTCTGTCGTCTGCCCTGCGCCGGGCGCCTGAGAGATTCGGCTTGCGCCTTTCCCCATCGGCGGGTAACGCTGCCGTCACCGCTTTCCAGAGGCATCGTGTCCCTACGCGGTCCTGGTGCCTGAGAGGTTGGCGGAGAGGTGTTGCTCCTTCGGCGTCCATGGCTGGCTGCCACGGAACTCTCCCGCTACGGGCGATGCGGGATCGATTCTAACGCGCGCGGCGGTTCTAGCCGATCTTGCGGTCCCGGTGCTTCCGCCGGGTGGCCAGTTCATCCTCGGGCGCCGTGATGGATTCGCCATCGTCGGCACGCTCGCCGGGGAAGTCAGCGATCGCGCCCGTCAGCTCGCGCATCGCGCCGCTGACGGCGATACCAAATACGCCCTGGCCGCCTTGCAGCAGGTCGACGACCTCTTCGGCCGACGTGCACTCGTATACCGTGGTGCCGTCCGAAAACAGCGTGATGTTGGCCAGGTCCCGCACACCACGCTGGCGCAGGTGGTCGACCGCAACTCGGATGTTGTGCAGCGAGATCCCGGTGTCCAGCAACCGCTTGACGATCTTCAGAACGAGGACGTCTTTGAACGAGTACAGCCGTTGGCTGCCTGAGCCCGCGGCGCTGCGGATCGACGGGACGACCAGCGACGTCCGCGCCCAGTAGTCCAGCTGGCGGTATGTGATCCCCGCGATCTGGCATGCGCTGGGGCCCCGGTACCCGACGAGCTCGTCGGGAATCGAGTCATCGGGGAACAGGCCCGGTTGCACCGGCTCGCTGGGCGAAGACTCACGGTTCGCGTTCAGGTCCAGTTGCTCCTGACGTGGAGAATCATCCACTCTGCTACCTCCCGCCTGCCGCGTTGGCTATCGACTGGCCATCGTTCGCGTCACGGCTCGAGTTGCTCGAGCATACGCGTCGGGCGGGCCGCTGCGCCTGCCGTAACCACCAAATTATGGCCGCTACAGGCACCGGTCAATGTGACCACGACCCGCGTGTCGGCGCGGCTCCGGAAAGTTGAGACGCATCCGTGATGTTGCTGCGTCAGGTCGCCTTGAAATCGTCGGGTGAGACGCTGTCAAGAAACTCCTTGAACTTCTCGACTTCCTCCTCGCGGACCGCGCCCGTGCCCTCGTCGTCCTTCTCATCGGGAATCAGCAGGCCCGCCTCGGCCAGAACGGCCTCCTCGACGTAGATGGGCACACCCACGCGCAGCGCGATCGCCACCGAATCCGACGGCCGCGCCGAAACCTTGATGTTCCGGTCGAAGATCAGGTCAGCGTAGAAGGTGCCCTCCTGCAGATCGACGATCCGCACCTCCTTGAGCGAATGCCCAAGCGCCGCAATGACATCTCGGATCAGATCATGGGTCAGCGGGCGCGCCGGCTCGACGCCCTGCTGCTCGAGTGCAATCGCCGCGGCCTCGGACTGGCCGATCCAAATGGGTAGATACCGATCGCCATTGGCCTCTCGCAGCAACAAGACCGGCTGGTTCTGCGGCTGCTCGACGCGTATCCCGACGACGCGGACCTCACCCATATGTGCCTGCCCTCCGGACCTACGAAGCGAGCAAGAAGACTCCCGCGGCCAGTCTAATCCTCAGCGGTCGAGAACGTCGCGCACCGCCGACTTGACCAAGGCCGTGTGCAACGTGATCGCCAGCGCAGCCACCTCGCGGGCTAAATCGTCGGCCCGGTCCCGCGCACCGGTTTTGCCTCCCTTGCCAACGGGTCCGGCGATCTGGGCGATAAGGTCCGACTGCCGGTCGGCCGCGGACCGAAACGCCCGCAGGTGCCGTGGCTCGACGCCGAATTCGGCCAACGCCTTCGCGCACTGCAATATCACCACGTCGTGCTCATCGAAGAACCCGGCGCGGCCCGCGACGACGACGGCCGCTTTTGTCAGCGCAGTCAGCAGCGCGTCGTCCACGCCGGCGCGCTGAAGCAGTTCTTCGCGGCTCAGCCGGACCATCGGTGCCACGGCCGCCATGCCGTGCGTTTCAGCCGAATCGTCACGCTGGTCGGCGACCGTCACCAATCGCGGTGCCGCAAAGGCGAACCCGGCCGTCTCCGGTAGTTCCCCGTCGGGCTGTGCATCCAGATGCGCCTTGATGACCTTCAACGGCAGGTAGTGGTCGCGCTGCGCGGTGAGGATATAGCGCAGCCGCGCGCAGTCGTGCGCGGTGAACCGGCGATAACCCGATGCGCTGCGCTGCGGCGTGACCAGCCCCTCGGCTTCCAAGAACCGGATCTTAGAGATCGTGACGTCAGGGAATTCCGGACGGAGCAGATCGAGCACCGCTCCGATGGACATGCCGGCCAGAGCGGGTGTTTGGGGCGCGGACATAGCTATCTGCTCTTAGCCCCGAGGCTCTTCGCCCAAGAGGCTCATCGCTGCCCGAGGTTCTTCGCCCAAGAGGCTCATCGCTGCGCAAGCGCTCATCGCCGACCTAGCCGGATCCGGTCTCGCCGTCGTCTCCCCGGGGGCCGGTCAAGAACACCAGGCGGAACTTGCCGATCTGCACCTCGTCGCCGTTGGCCAGCACGGCCGAGTCCACCGGTTCGCGGTTGACGTAAGTGCCGTTAAGGCTGCCGACGTCGACAACCTGGAATTCCCCGTTCTCGAGCCTGAACTCGGCATGGCGACGGCTGACGGTCACGTCATCGAGAAAGATGTCGCTGTCGGGATGTCGGCCCGCCGACGTCACGGCCTGATCGAGCAGGAAGCGCGATCCCGCGTTTGGTCCGCGTTTGACTACGAGTAAGGCTGACCCGCTCGGCAAGCCCTCGACACCTGACACCGCGGTCTCGGCACCCGCTGATGCGGGCGCATCCAGTTCGTTGAGGAAGTCCGCGCGAAAAACGGAGGTCGTTTCGACGGTGACATCGTCAGACGCCTGGTCGTTGTCCTTGTCAGTCACCCGCTGCTCCTCCTGGCTGCTCTGGCGGCTTTCTCGCTGTGGCCGCGTCCCCTGCTTTTTCCTCAGCCGACCTGCGCCGTGCTCCTCAAACCGTACCCCGCGGCTTCGGTTATTGTGCTTGCCTTTGTTCGTATCAGGGTGCGCCGCGCCGCGAGGCAAATTCCGTCGGTGAACCCTAACAATCTCGTCACTCGGTGATTGTGTTGCGGTAGCCATCAGCGTCCAGCAGCGCATCGAGACCCTCCTTGAGTGCGGCCGCATCCGCCTGCAACTCCACCAGCCAACCGTCGCCGTAGGGTTCGGAGTTGACCAATTGCGGGTTATCGCCCAAATCGCCGTTGACTGCAACGACTTTCGCCGATACCGGCGCGAAAAGATCGGACACCGACTTGGTCGACTCCACTTCGCCGAACGGCTGCCCGGCGGTTACTGCGGTGCCGACGTCAGGCAGCTGGACGAACACGACGTCGCCCAACGACGACTGGGCGAAGTCGGTGATTCCCACCCGTACGGTGTCAGAACCCGTGCGACGCACCCACTCGTGTTCGGCGGTGTAGGCCAGGTCGGGCGGGATTTCGGTCACGGCGCTCCTCTGTCACGTGGTCATTTGACGGGCTGAGCGTATTGGCGCGGTTTCGGTTGCCGCAAGGTGGTGATGTCGACGCGCTCGGGTTGCTGGACCGCGATCGTGCCCCCGACCCGTTCGACGCTGTCGACAGCGCCTCCCGGGATGTTGACCGCTGCCGCCAACGTCGGCGGATCCCCAATGGCCAGAATGGAATACGGCGGATTCAGGGCCTGACCGTCGACGGACAGCGAACCAGGATTGCCCGCTACCCAGGTGTCCACGCCCACCCGCACCGCAGCTTGCCCTCCTGAGCCGCGGATCTCGATGGCCTCCGCGCCGGCCGCCCTCAGCTCATTGATAACGTCGATCATCGTCTCGGGTGACACGCCGCCGGCCGGATCGCCGATGGTCAATGTCACGCCCGGGCCGGTCGCGGCCACGGTGCCGACCAGGATCGACAGCGCCGCAAGCCGTGCCTGCGCGTCGGCGATCGCCGCCTGGTCGTTGGTCCCGGACGCTTTCAGCGCCGCCAGCGTGCGCTGCAGGTCCGACACCTCCTTGTTCAGTGCCGCTTCACGCCGCTGCACCGAGTCCAGCAGCACCACCAGGTCCGCCGGCCGGGCCGATTCCAGCGCATCGCCCGACGCCATCCGCCTCACCTGGGTTGCGATCGCCGCGCCCAGAACCACACACAACACCACGGCCAGCACACCGAACGCCGTCGGCCGTCGCAGTGTGCCGAACCGCCGCCGCGGCGCGTCGGCCGGAAGCTCGTGTCGGCCGTGCGATTCGGGGTGCTGATCGCTCATCAGTTCAAGCCCCGAACAGCTTTCGCCGCAGCGCCGCGGCGTTGCCGAAGATCCGGATGCCCAGCACCACGATGATCGCTGTGGACAGTTGCGTGCCGACCCCTAGCTGGTCGCCGAGGTAGACGATCAGCGCAGCCACCAACACGTTGAACACGAACGAGACGACGAACACCTTGGAGTCGAAGATCTGGTCCAGATACGCCCGTAGGCCGCCGAACACCGCGTCGAGCGCTGCCACCACCGCGATGGGCAGATACGGCTGCACCGCCTCCGGCACGCTGGGGTGAAACACCAGGCCGAGCACGATGCCCACGATCAGTGCTGCGATACCTATCACCCGCTCCCCCTATCCAATCGGCTTGGCGTACTTGACGTCTCGTCCGCTTCCCGACGAAACGGTCAGCGAATCGCCGGTAACCACGGTTGCTCCGACGCCGTACGACATCTCCAGTAGGCGCATCCGCACGAATCCCGGGCTGCGCTCGAACACGTCCTGCATCGCATGCGGCGGGCCGATCGCCACGATCGTGTACGGGCTGTTGATCGGCTGATTGTCAACCAAAATCGCGCCGCCCGCCTGCCGGATCGTCACGTTGGGGCCGATCCGGACGCCGTCGACCTCGACGGCCTCGGCACCGCCGGCCCACAGCGAGTTCACCACCAACTGCAGATCGCGGTCGAGCACTACCTGCCGGCTGCCGGGGACCCGCTCCTTGGACACGTCGGACAGGTCCGGCGATGCCCCGGGGTCGGTCAGCGTCACGATCAGGCCCGGGCCGGTGACCTTGGTCGACGCGTCCGGCAGGTCCAACCCGTCGAGACGTCGCAGCAACTCCTGGCCCTGCGCGTCGCCCTCGAGCTGGCTGCGCCGCAGCCTGTTCACTTCGGTGGAAAGCTGCCCGCGCTGCGCGGCCAATGCGTCCGCGCCAGCCTCCGACGCCCGAACGCTGTTGAGGAGCACCTGCTGCGTCTCCTTGACGCCGGGGGCCGTTGACCGTGCCTGCGCGACGGCCGCCGCGAACACCAGCGCAATCAGCAGGGCCGCCGCCGCCTGCCACGCCCACGCAGCCCTACGACGCGGCTTGCCGGCGGCGCGTTGCGCAGCCACCACCGCATAGCCGGGGTCGAGGTGTTCCGAGAGCAGAGACCGCAGCAACGACGGCACCGGGTTGAACCGCGGCTGTCCCGCTTCGTGCGCGGACAGACCGGTGTGCGGGTCGTAACCGCCGAGCGCCCGGTCACTCATGACGCACCTTCGGCATGCGCCTCACGACCAAAACGAATTGCGCCACGTACAGCACGAAACTCCACAGATACAGCACGAAACCCCAGATCGTGAAGCCCCAACCGATCGCCAGCACGACGCGGCTGGCCAACCCATCGAATTGGCCCAGCAGGATCAGCGGGAATCCGAACATCATCGCAAAGGTCGCGCCCTTGCCGATGTACGTGACGGGCAGCGCGTTCAGACCCCGGCCGCGCAGTACGGGCAGCGTGGCCGCCAGCAACACGTCGCGTGCGATCAGCGTGATGACGAACCACCACGGCACAAAGTGCCTGAGCGCGAACGAAATCGGGATCGAGATCATGTAGATCCGGTCGACCGCCGGATCGAGCAATTCCCCGAGCCGCGACGACTGGCCCATCAGCCGCGCGATCTTGCCGTCGAGCCAGTCGGACGCGCCGGAGACCATCAGGATGCCGGTTGCCCACGCGTCGGCGTGCTCGACGAGCAGAAGCCAGAGGAACACCACAATCAGCACCAGCCGGACCACGCTGAGCGCGTTCGGTACGGTCAGCACCCGGTCGCGACCGGGAGCCTGCGGCTCCACGCCGGGATGTCGCCGGCCCTGCGGCTCCACGCCGGGATGTCGCCGGCCTTGCGGCTCCATGCCGGGATGTCGCCGGCCTTGCGGCTCCATGGGCCGAACCTTAGCGGAAAATCCCAGGCAGACTCAGCGCCGACAGGGTGTCGTCGGCCAGCGGGTTGTCGTGCACCATGTACGTCCACGTCGACGTCGGCCGGGCCAGCTTCGACAGGTCGAGCCCCGGCTCTTCCTCCAGCACGTTGGCGGTCTCGAACGTCTGCTGCGCGGCCTCGATCGCGTCTGCCGCCAGAGATGCGAACGCGTCGACCGCCATCCGGTGGAATTCGTCGAGCGGGTTCTGCCGGCCCAACGCGCGCAGGTGGATGCTTTCCCGGATGTCGGCCAGGTATGCGAGGTGATCGGCCCAGCCGCGGTCCAGGTGATAGAGCATGATCAGCCGGCAGATCCGCTCCAGCTGCTCCTCATCGAGATCCTCGGAGAGTTCCTCGTAGCGCTTCGGCGAACGGTCCTCGAGCTCCTCACGAGCGGTCGGGGTGCGCAGCAAAGTGTCGCGGCGTTCGACGATGATCGCTCGCTGCTGGGCAATCAGCTCGTTGTACCGCCACGTGGTGGCGTGCACATTGAGCAGCTTGCCTTCGGCCACCCGCTGGGCGTGGTCGAGCAGCCCCGCCGCCTTCGGGCTGAGGATGCGCCCGTCGTCGTCGGTCCCCGTCGGCAGCTTGCCCGGTTCGAGGTTGGCGGTGACGACGTCGTCCTCCCAGCTGGAGAAGAACACCGAAGATCCGGGGTCGCCCTGGCGCCCGGCACGCCCGCGCAGTTGGTTGTCAAGGCGTTCGGTGTGGTGGCGACCCGTGCCGATCACATGCAGGCCGCCGAGTTCCGCCACCTTCTCTTTCTCGGGGGCGTGGTCGCCTACCTCCGACCCGCCTAGCCGGATGTCGGTGCCGCGGCCGGCCATCTGCGTCGACACCGTGACGGCCCCAAGCTTGCCGGCCTCGGCGATGATCGCGGCTTCCTCGGCGTCGTTCTTCGCGTTGAGCACGACGGCCGGGACGCCGGCTTTCACCAATCTTTCGTGCAGCTCTTCGGATTCTGCGACGTCACGAGTGCCGATCAGCACCGGCTGGCCCGTCTCCTGCACCTCGGCAATGTGCTCGACGATCGCATCGTTCTTGGCGGCAGCGGTGATGTACACGCGGTCGGCCTCGTCTTCACGAATGTTCGGCGTGTTCGGCGGAATCGGGGATACGCCCAGCCTGTAGAACTGCCGCAACTGCTCGCCCGCGGCCAGCGCGGTGCCCGTCATCCCGCACACGGTCGGATACCGGCTGATCAGCGCCTGCACCGTGATGGTGTCCAGCACCTCGCCGGTGTCGGTGGTCTCGATGCCCTCCTTGGCCTCGACGGCCGCCTGCAAGCCGTCCGGCCAGCGCTGTAATTGGGCGATCCGCCCGCGTGATGCGTTGATCAGATGAACCGAGTCGTCGCGAACGATGTAGTGCACATCGCGCTGCAGCAGCACATGCGCGTGCAGGGCGACGTTCACTTCGGTCAGCGTGGTGCCGACGTGCTCCTCCGAATACAGGTCGATGCCACCGAGTTCCGCCTCGACCTTCTGCGCGCCGGTTTCGGTCAGGTGCACGTTGCGGCTGTCGGCGTCGGTGTCGTAGTCCTTGCCGGCCGTCAGCTCGCCGACCAGCCGGACGATTTCCAGCTTCGGTGTCTCGCGGTGAGTGGTGCCAGCCAGCACCAGCGGCACCAGCGCCTCGTCGACGAGCACGGAGTCGGCCTCGTCGATCAATGCGACGTCCGGGTTCGGCGACACCAGGTCGTCCACGTCGGTGACCAATTGGTCGCGCAACACGTCGAAGCCGACCTCGTTGACCGACGCGTACGTCACGTCGCACTTGTATGCTGCGCGGCGCTCTTCGGCGGTCGATTCGGCGGTCACCCAGCCGACGGTCAGGCCCATCGCCTCCAGCAGCGGACCCATCCATTCCGCGTCGCGGCGGGCAAGGTAGTCGTTGATCGTGATGACGTGCACGTGCCGGCCGGCCAACGCATAGCCGGCGGCGGCGATCGCGCCGGACAGGGTCTTGCCCTCACCGGTGGCCATCTCGATCACGTCGCCGGCCAGCATTCTCAGCGCACCAAGCAGCTGCACGTCGAACGGCCGCAGGTCGGTGTTCCGCTCGGCCGCCTCCCGGGCGATCGCCAAAAATTGCGGGTGGTCTCGGGAGTCGGAGAGGTCGTCGAGTTCGAGGAGCTTCGCGGCCTTGAGCAGCTTCTCGTCGTCGAGATCCGCGGCCTTTTTGTCGAACTCTTTCGACTGCTCGACCAACGCGAGGGACTGGCCTTGGTTCTTCTCGGTGCTGGCGCCGAGCAGCTTCCAGAATTTGCTGCCCAGGCGGCCCGGCTTGGTGCTGCTCGAATTCGCCACAGCACAACGGTACGCGGGGCCCCGCACCACTCACCGCCGCGGTGGATGGCTGCGTTTTGTGTCGGCGGCCGCCGCTAGAATCGTACACGTGTTCGAAGAATCCAGCCCGGCCGAGCTGATCGCCGTGGTTCACGACGCCCACGGTCAGGAGTCACGGCTGATGGCGCGCAAGCTGGCGGCGATTGCGGCGCTGCTGTGGCATCGCATGGAGGAATACGAAACCGATCCCGACCCCAACTATGCGAACATCAGCGGAACCCAGCGCACCGCCGCTGAAGTCGCCGCGGCGATGAACCTGTCACCCCGCGCCGCCAGCTTCATGGTCTCGTATGCCGACACGCTGGACACTCGGCTGCCCAAGATCGCCGCGCTGCTCGCCGCAGGCCGAGCCGACTGGCGCACTGTCGAGCTGATCATCAACCGGACCGAGCTCGTCAGTGGTTCCCACGTGATAGGGCAGGCTCGACGAGACCCTGGCGGCCCGGATCGTCAACTGGCGGTGCTGGTCGCGCCGGCGGATCATCAACGCGGTCGACGCCGCGGTGCGCGCTGTGGATCCCGATGCTGCGCGCGAGCGCCGACTGGCCGACGAGAACGACCGCCACATCGAGGTGAGCGCGCTGCCCGGCGGCGCCGCCAAGATCAGCGGCCAAGTCGCCGCCGCCGCGGCAGCAGCCTTCGACCAGCGGCTGTCCGAGTTGGCCAGCGGGGTGTGTGCCGCTGACCCTCGCACCATCGCGGCGCGGCGCGCCGACGCGCTGGCCGCCATGGCCGACGGCCGCGCACTGGTGTGCAGTTGTGACGACGCAGATTGCTCGGCGCGCGCCGCGGATAGCCCGGTGCCGGGCGGCGCACGGGTGGTGGTCAACGTGGTTGCCAGCGAGGACACCGTGTGCGGAACAAGCCGGCGGCCGGGGTATCTGTCGGGTTTCGGGGTGATCGACGGCGATCAGATCCGCGAGTTGGTCGATGCCGGGCGGCGCTGCGCGTGCTGGAGCCCACAATCACATTGGCAGAAGCGTTGCGCTATCAGCCGTCGGCGGCGTTGGAGCGCTGGATCCGCTGCCGAGATTTGACGTGCAGGTTCCCCCGGTGTGACCGCCGCGCGGAGTTTTGTGACCTTGACCATACGGTGCCGTTCAACCACAGCGATCCGACGGCCGGCGGGCTGACGATCCCGGAGAATCTCAAGTGCTTGTGCCGACTTCACCACCGCCTCAAGACTTTTCATGGTGGTCCGGGCGGGTGGCGCGACGAACAGTTGGCTGACGACACGATCATCTGGACGTCGCCGACCGGGCAGGTGTATCGCACCACGTCCGGCGGTGCTGACCTGTTCCCGCAGTTTCGACGGCCGGCGTGCGCGGCACCGCGTCCGCGGCTGCGTAATGTTGCGCGGGATCGCAAGACGCGAATTGCCCTTGCCCGCAAGCGCAATCGCACAGTGCGGCCGGTCAACGGCGAGATCCGCCGCGTTCGACAGGCGCGGAAAAACGAAATCGAAGCGCGCCAATTCCGAAATCACATGCGCCGCATGCTGTTTCTCTTCAAAGGCAAACCGAGCACAGCCCGTTCTGCGCCTGGGTGAACGACCCCATCGAATCCGAAGAACTCCCACCCGACTGGCAACCACCACCACAGCCCCCACCACTGCCGGACGAACCACCGTTCTGACGGCCGCGGCGCCAAACGCCACAACCAGCTCGGCGTCGAACGGGTTGGTGCGGCGCGAGCGTTATGCCAGTACCGAACGCCGCGGGTACGCGACGCTCGGATCGGTGAGCACGTTCACGACGGCCGGCAGCGCCGCGTCAAAGGCCCGCTCCAGCGCGGGCCGCAGCTCGCCGGGGCTGGACACCAGCTCGCCGTGGCCGCCCAAGGCTCGGACCACCTCGTCATACCGAGTTCCGGGCCGCAACTCCGCCACCACCGAATAGCCGTACATCATTTCCATCGGATGTTTCTCGAGGGCCCAGATGCCGTTGTTACCGATCACCGCAACGACCGGGATGTCGTGGCGCACCAACGTATCCCACTCCATCCCCGAGAACCCGAATGCGCCGTCGCCCTGCAGCAGCACGACTTGGCGATCCGGCCGCGCGAGCTTGGCGGCCAGCGCATAGCCGGGCCCAGAGCCCAGGCATCCGAACGGCCCGCTGTCCAGCCACGCCCCCGGAACATAGCTGTCGATCACGCGGCCGGCGTACGAGCCGAAGTCGCCGGCGTCGATGACGACGATCGCGTCCCGGTCCAGCATCGGAGTCAGCTCGGCGTACACCCGCATCGGATGCAGGGGGGTGCGGTCGTCGGAGCGCTCCGCCTGCTCTGCTGCCCGGGCAGTGGTCTCGACGGTGCGGAGATCGGCGATCCATGCCTCGCGGTCGGGTGAGGCGGCGTCCGCCAGCGCGGACAACGACGTCGACAGGTCGCCGTACAGTTCGGCCGCCACCGCCCTCGGATGCGCCCGCGACGGCTCGGTGCGGTCGGCGACGATCAGCTGGGTGTCGGCGCCGAACACACCCCCGAAGCCGAGACGGAAATCCATCGGCACGCCGACGACCACCGCGACATCAGCCTCTTTCAACGCGCGAGACCGGGCGCGCGAGAACGCCAATTCGTGGTCCGCGGGCACGACGCCGCGGGCCATGCCGTTCATCAGCACCGGAATCCGCGCACGTTCGCCGAGCCCCAACAGCGCGGTCTCGGCATGTGCCCACCAGACATTGGTGCCGGCCATCACGACGGGGCGCTCCGCAGCGGCCAGCAACGACACGGCGCGATCCAGGGCGGCGCCGTCGACCGGCTGGCCGTCGGATAGGTCGGTCAGCGCTCCCGGCAATCCTTGGTCGGGGGCCTCCGAGAACACGTGGTCCATCGGGAAGTCGACGAACGCCACCCCCGTCGGAGCGGTCACCGCGGCCCGCAACGCTTCGTCGACGAACGTCTGAGCTGACTGCGCAGAGGTCGCGGTCGCGGCAAAACGGGCCAGCGGCGCGACGAACGGCACGTGGTCGATTTCCTGCAGCGACCCCTGCCCCCACCTCAGCGCGGGCGCACGGCCACCGAGTACGACCAGCGGCGACTGGTTCTGCTGGGCCGCGGCCATCGCGCTCATCCCGTTGGTGACGCCGGGACCGGCGGTCAGTGCGGCAACGCCGGGTGTGCGAGTCACCTTCGACCAGCCCTCCGCCGCGAACGCCGCGGTCTGCTCATGCCGGGTGTCGATCAGGCGGATGTTTTCGCTGCGGCAGCCGTCGTAGAACGAGAACAGGTGGCCGCCGGAAAGTGTGAAAACGGTGTCGATGCCGCTGGCCTTCAGGCGTCGCGCGATCAGGCGGCCGGCATGGACGGTGGTGGGCGCGTCGATCGTCATATCCCCCGAGCCTAAACGCTGACAACGGGCTGAACGCAGCCCGCTGAGGTAGCTTCGCGCACAGTTCGTCAGGAGGATTGCATGGAACCGGAGTTGTTCACGCCGTCGTACGAGTGGGCTAAGGCACCGCTGGATTCGCTGAGGTGGATCGGCATCGCCTGGATCATCAGCGCCGTCTGTCTCGTCGTGGTGTTCATCGTGCTGCGCCATGTGACAGTGTGGGGTCGCCAGTTCTGGCGCATCACGCACGGCTACTTCGACGGGCCGGAGTCAATTCGGGTGTGGCTGATGCTCGGGGTCCTGTTGCTGTCGGTAGTCTTCGGTGTGCGTCTCGACGTCCTGCTCAGCTACCAGGGCAACGACTTGTACACGGGCGCGCAAACCGCGTTCGAGGGCATGGCTGGAGGCAACGACGCCCTCTTCCAGTCTGGAAAAGACGGCTTTTGGCAGTCGATCCGAGTTTTCAGCATTTTGGCGACTCTTTACGTCGCGAGGGTGTTGCTAGATCTGTACCTCACTCAGCGTTTCATCATCGCGTGGCGGGTCTGGTTGACCGACCATCTCACCGGGGACTGGCTCGACGGCCGGGCGTACTATCGCGGCCGGTTCATCGACGACACGATCGACAACCCCGATCAGCGCATTCAGCAGGACATTGACACCTTTACCGCAGGCACCGGCGGCGTCACCAACGTGCCGTCCAACGGATCCCGCACCACCCTCCTGTTCGGAGCGATTTACTCGGTGATTTCGGTGATCTCGTTCACCGCGATCCTGTGGAACCTCTCCGGTCCGCTGACCACCTTCGGCATCACCCTCCCTAGGGCGATGTTCTGGATCGTCATCGTCACGGTCCTCGTCGCCACCATCGTCGCGTTCTGGATTGGTCGCCCGCTGATCTGGCTAAGCTTCCGCAACGAGAGGACAAACGCCGCGTTCCGCTACGCGCTGGTGCGGCTGCGAGACGCCGCAGAGGCGGTGGGCTTCTACCGCGGCGAGCGCGCCGAGCGCCAGCAGCTGGGCGGTCTTTTCAGCGCGATCATCGCCAACTTCCGCCGTTTCGTGCGCCGAGAGATCGGATTCAATGGATGGAACTGGTCGGTCGGCCAGGCGATCGTGATCGTGCCATGGATAATTCAGGCGCCCCGGATGTTTGTCGGGGAAATCAAGTTCGGTGCCGTCGGCCAGACCGCGACCGCGTTCGGCAACATCAGCGACGGGCTGTCGTTCTTCCGGAATGCGTACGACGCCTTCGCGGTCTACCGTGCGGCCATCATCAGACTCGACGGACTGGTCGACGCCAACGAAAGGGCACGCGCGCTGCCCGCCGTCAGCACCGAGAACAGCGAAGGCGGGATCGTCGAGCTCGACGAGATCGAGGTGCGCACGCCCGATGGCACACAACTTATTTCACCGCTGGACCTGCGTCTCGACCCTGGCGATGGAGTGGTGATCACTGGCCGCTCGGGTACCGGCAAGACATCGCTGCTGCGCAGCCTGGCGCAGTTGTGGCCTTACGCGTCAGGCACAATGCGCTATCCCAGTGACGGTCATGAAACGATGTTCCTGTCACAGTTGCCGTACGTGCCACTAGGCGATCTGCGGGCGGTCGTGTCGTATCCCGCTGCGCCCGGCGATATCCCGGATGCGGAGATTCAAGAGGCGCTCGTCAAAGTTGCGCTACCCCATCTCGTCGATCGCCTCGACGAGGAGAAGGACTGGGCCAAGGTGCTCTCCCCCGGCGAGCAGCAGCGTGTCGCATTCGCCCGCATACTCTTGAACAAGCCGAAGGCGGTGTTCCTCGACGAGGCTACTTCCGCGCTCGACCCCGGCCTGGAAATGACGTTGTATCAACTGATTCGAAGTGAGTGCCCGAATTCCATCGTGGTGAGTGTCAGCCACCGGCGTACCGTCGAGCAGTACCACGAGAGGCATCTCACCCTCCTTGGTGAGGGCGGGGAATGGCGACTCGGCCCCGTCGAGAAAGAGAGGGAGCCGGTCTAGCACCACGCCTTCGCCGCGTGCGCTCCGGCGCGGCGGCCGAAGAAGGAGCCCTCCCCCAACTGGGTGCCGCTCGCGTAGCCCCTACCGTCTTGCGCGATGTTCGCCGCGCAAGCACCTGCCGCGTAGAGACCGGGAATCACGCTGCCGTCCTCGCGCAGCACCTGGCCATCGATGGAGACGGCCAGTCCCCCCATGGTGAATCCGGAGTACATCGCTCGGCCGAGTGACAGATCGAACGCGGCCCAGGGCCCTTTGTCCTGTGGCGCAACGTATTCCGGCTGCTTGTGGAAATCGGGATCCTCGCGTCGTGCGGCGTACTCGTTGAAGCGGTTGAGCGTCGCGACGAGGTTGCCCTCCGGAATCCCCAGCGCTTTTTCCATTTCCTCAACCGTTTCCCAGCCGTCGATGAACCTGATCAACGGCATCGGCGGCATCTGCGTATGGGCCTCGTCGACGATAAGAAAGGCCGCGGCGTCGGGCTGCTCCATCACGAAAGCAGAGGTACGGGAGTGATAGGAGTCCTCGGCGACGAAGCGCTCGCCCAGGTTGTTGACGATGATGCCCGTCAGCAGGATTTCGGGCGGGTATGCCGCGACGGTGATGAACATCTGGTCCAAGTTCTTGGCGACTCCACCCGCAGAGACACCCATTCGGATGCCCAGGCCGTCGTCGTTGGGGTTGCCCAGAATGTATGGCTCTACCAGACCGTGGTGCTTGGTGCGCCGCTTCTGGCCCAGGGCGGGTGTGTATTTGGCGACCATTTCAGGGTTCATGGCGAAACCACCTGCGGCGATGATCACCGAGTTCGCCTTGGCCGCACCGGTTTCAGTGAAATGCTTCCACCCGACACCGACCACTGCACCGTCATCGACGATCAGGTTCGTTGCACCGGTTTCGTAACGGATCCGCACGCCGAGTTCGTCGGCTCGTTTGACGAGCAGGTCGATCACCATCGCCGCCCCGCCCAATTCACCCGGCACCGGCACGGAGTGCCCACGCGGCGCCGGCTTCGCCTGCTCGCAGAACGGCCACACCTTCTCGTTGCCGGTGTACGACAGGCCCTCGGTGTTCGGAGGCACGATGATCTTTCCCGGGTAAAAGCTGCGTTCGAACTGAAAACCCAAGTCCTCCAACCAGTTGAAGTGTTCGACGCTACCCTCGCAATACGCGCGGATCTTGTCGTGCTCCGGCTCCAGCGACACCGCGACGAGGTATTTGTACATCTCCTCGGCTGTGTCTGGGTGGCCGGTGGCTTCCTGCACCGCGGTGCCGCCGCCGAGATAGAAGTGGCCGCCCGCCATCGCGCTTGTTCCGCCGGCCGCGGCGGCGCGCTCCAGCACCAGCACCCGTGCTCCCGCCGCCGCGGCGCTCACAGCCGCGCAGCCACCGGCAATGCCGAAACCGATCACCACCACATCGACGTCGTCGGACCATTCCTGCACATCGCCGGCACGCTGGGTCGGCGGAATCTCGGTACTCATGGCCGGTCAGCGCCTCTCCTGTGGCGTCGAGGTGCCGTGACCCACGCGATCTGGACAGGTGTTCGGACAGCAGAGCTCATTTCCGGCAGGATAGTCCACGCCGGGCCCACAAGTGAAACACGTTCTAGGAGGGCGCTGAACAAGGCGGTTCTGGGGCTGGCCGCCCGCACGGGCCAGGGCGCGAGATTCGGCGTGCGGGCACACGCGAAGGCGGATCTTGGCGGGGAAGCCCTGTCCGGGATGCTGACAGGCCGCCTGGGGTGGCCCGGTGGAGGCGGCGGTGAGGCCCTGGTGGGCCCCTTGTCAGGCGGTCTCGGGGGCCAGAGCCCAGACTCCTGCCGTGCGGGTGAGCCCGTGCCCGATGAGATTGCGCAGGTTGAGCCCGGCGGTGCGGCGGGTCAGCCACGCGTGGTTCTTGACGGTGCCGCGGTAGCGCAGTTTGAGGCGGCGACCGCCTCGGCTGGCGATCTGGGAGACGACTCGTTCCACGTTGGGCCGGAACTCGCGGTAACTCTGCCGTAATTCAGGGTTGGCGGCCCAGTCACGGCGGGCCGCGCGCAGGAGGCTATCTCGTTGGTGCAGAACGATTTTGCGGCCGGTGTTGGACTTCGTGCACCGCTCACGCAGCGGGCAGTCGCGGCACAGCGCACCGAAGCTGGCCACCCGGGTCGCGCTGAGCGGGCGGGTGTGACCGGCCGGGCAGCCCACCATGCCC
Source organism: uncultured Actinomycetota bacterium (assembly GCA_963801365.1). GTDB lineage: Bacteria > Actinomycetota > Actinomycetes > Mycobacteriales > Mycobacteriaceae > Mycobacterium. The sequence goes on from CAWDEZ010000010.1 coordinate 154,012, forward strand.
GCCTGCTCGTCGACGGTGAAGTCGTCGACGGTGAACCCGCCCTCCACAGGCGCGGTCAACGGCTTGGGTTTGATCACCGCCTGGTGCCCGGCGCAGCTGATCGCGCCACGCAGATCCCCCGTGCCGTAAGCGGAATCGCCGTACCACTCACGCGTGCCGCCCTCATCGCGCATGTCGTGCTGGTCGCCGTCGTGGTGTGGGGCGGCGTCCTTGGCGCCGTGCGCGTCGCCGGTATCGGCGGCCAGGAACCTCTCCGCCACCCCCGGATCGGAGTTCTCGGTACCAGCGGCCTTGGTCAGCGCCTCGTCGGTGATGATTCCGGTTTCCGGCTCCGCGGCCACATGCGCCCGGTACCCGTCCCGGCGCGCCTCGGGGGACTTACGGGTGTGCCGGGCGTCCTGGTCCACCGTGGATATCACCCGGTCGGGGGCGACTTTGCGGGCGATGCGCCACCGGCCATCGGTGCCATCGGACCCTTCGGCGGGCTCCACATCCTGACCGGCCACCAGCGCCAGCAATGCCAGCGCTGCGGCCACCGGCTCCCCGTCCTCATCGATCCCGGCGAGCGCCTCCAGCACCGCGTTCGCGTCGTTGACCAGGGCCGAGACCAGCGCGTCCTTGGCGCCGGGCTCGTCCCAGTCGATTGACGGCTTGCCGGGGCGGCTGTAGTCGTGCCCGGTGCACACCGCCGTAATCGCCTCGGCGCCACCAGGCACGATCCGCCCGACCCGCCGGATCGCCGAGACCAGCTGGGTGATGGTGTCCTGGGTGGCGACCGCGTCGGCCAGGATCGTGGAATCCACCGCGCGTTTGCGGCGGCCACGCAGGATCCCAGTCTCCGCGACGACCCGGCGCACCGCCTCGTTGATCCGGTGCGGCCGCGTGGACTTGGCCAGCCGTTTACGCCAGTACACCAGCGTGGACGGGTCGAATCCGTTGTGGTCCAACGACATCCCGGTCGCGACCTTCCACCGCAGATCGCAGCGGGCCGCCTCGGCGGTCTCCCGGTCGGACAGATCATGCAGGGTCTGCAACACCAGAATCGAGGCCATCACCGACGCCGGGATCGACGGCCGTCCCCGCCCCGACGGGAACAGGTCCTCGAACTCCTCATCGGCGAACACATCCTGGCGATGGGCAGCGAGAAACGCGAACATGCTGCCTTCGGCCACCAGATGACCGACCAGAGCTTGCGCGTCCAGCAGTTCCCGATCCGCCCGCTCCACACCCTGCATGAACCAATTTTCCCAGCTCAGGCCCATATTCTGGGGAGGCACGCGGATTGTTCAGCGCCCTCCTAGTTGGCTCGGCGGCGCGTCAGCTCAGGGCTGTAGCTGCCAGGCCGCCCGCTCAATTGGTGCCGACGGCGCGTTTACATCCTCGTGGATCTGCTGGCGAATCGAGTTCCACAACACCGCCGCGGGGAGATCGCCCCACGTGCTGTTGAACACCCCGACGAGCACCGCCCTGCCGTCGTCGGCGAGCACGTACACCGGTCCACCTGAATCGCCCTTCTGGCTGACGGCCCCGTGCGCCATCGTGAACCAGCCGTTGTAGACGGCCTCGACGGTGCCGCAGCTCTCCCCCGTGCTGACGCCGAAGTGGCATACGGCCTGGCCCGGGTTGATGGTGAAGCCGGGGTCGGACACCAGAGCCCGCCCGCCCGGGAGCACGTTGCTGACCGAGACGTCGGGTGCCAGGGCGATTCCTTCGTAGTCGTTGATCGAATCGTTGGTGGACACCGTCGCGCCGTTGGGTGTGTTGTCGCGGTACATCGCCATCGAGCCGATGACGTTGCCTCCCTTGTCGGTGACAGTGCCGCTGCCGCGGCAGTGCCCGGCGGTTACCGCTATCCGCAGCGCCGGCTCGACGAAGCCCAGCGTGCACAGATTGGTGTCCTGCCTGATCTCCATCCCCGGATGGACCGGCACGGGGCTGGCGTGGGCAGGAAACGAGGGTACGGCGAGCGCGGCGAGCGCGGTCGCGAGCACAGTAAAAATACGCACGATGATCCGTTGCACCCGCCAACTCCGATTAATCGAGGGCCGGGATTCCCGGCCGAGGTTCGGACATCACCGGCGCCTCGGACGAACCGCCGGGTTCCAGGGCAATTACGCGCTCGTCTCGCCCTGTACTCCCGGCATATCGGCGAAGGCACGTCCGCCGTTAGCTTCATTCACGGAGCCCTGCTGTCGGTGTCCGTCGCGCGATCAGCCTCCGAATCGGATCACTCTGGGATCGTCAACACCTGACCGGGATAGATCAGATCCGGATTGTCGATGCCGCTGGCAGCAGCAATGCGTTGGTACTGGTTGCCGTCGCCGTAGAACCGCTCCGAGATCGCCCAGAGCGTGTCGCCGGCGACCACCGTGTACGTGCGCGCAGGTGCAGGCGGCGGTGGTGGTGGTGGTGCTGCCGGAGGTGGCTGCTGCTGAGTTACGCCCATAGCCGGCTCGGCGGCAGGCTCCTCACGCCCCCAGCCCTTGAGTCGGTCGGACCCGCCTGCCGCCTCGGGTGCGGGCGCAGGCGCCGGTGGCGGTGGCGGAGGCTCTTTGGTGTCGGTCTTCGACGACCAGGCAGGTCCGTTGCGTGCATACAAGACCAGGTTGCGGTCGTCCTGCAGCACCAGCTTGACGTCCTTCTTGCCCTTGGTATCGGAGTGCCACACCGGCTTGTCCGGGGTGGACAACACGAAGTTGCCGTCGGTTTGCACTTCGGCCCGCACCACGTTCTGGCCGTTCGTGCCGGTCGCCCATACGGCCTTGTCGCGGGCATACAGAACCAGATTCCCGTCGTCCTGCAGAATCAGCGTGTAGGCGCCGTTGGGCGAAGTGAGTTTTCCACCTTTCTCCAGTTTCTGGCCTTCAGTAAGTGTGTCCGTCACGTCGCTTTCCTCTCGTCGGCGCCGTTTCTCCGCGGGGTGCCCCGCGTCGCTTCCCCAATGAGGCACACACGAGCTTAGTCACTCACGGCGGCCGTCAAACCCGTTCCATTCGACGGAATTTCAACGACGAATAGTGGGGTGAGCGACGTAGCTATGTCTCGACGGGCGCACGCGCGCCCGCACCGACGAATCGCGCCAAGACCGGACCCACGATCGCCAGAATGAACACGTACGCCGTCGCCACCGACTCGACCGTTTCGATGGTCTCACCCACCAGCCCGATGATCACGAGCGAGAACTCGCCGCGCGCGATCAACGCAGTGCCGGCGCGCAGCTGCCCGCGCCTTGCCACCCGTTCGCGCCGCGCCGCGTATATCCCAGTGATCACCTTCGTCGCGCCGGTGATGACGGCCAGCGCGAGTGCCGCAGGCAGCATCGGCACCAGGTCTTTCGGGTCGACGGAGATTCCGATCGCGAGGAAGAAGATTGCGGCGAACAGGTCCCGCAGCGGGCTGAGCACTTCGCGGGCCCGCCCAGCCGTGGTTCCGGTGAGGGTCAAACCGACCAGGAAAGCGCCGACGGCGGCGGAGGCGTGAATGAACTCCGCCAGCGCCGCGACGATCAGCGTCAACCCGAGGATCCGCAGCAGCAGCTGTTCCGAATCCGGGTGTGTGACAAGGCGACCCACGTGATGGCCCCAGCGGTAGGAGACGACGAATGCGGCGCTCAGCGCGGTGACCGCGATAGCCATGCCGAGTACCGCGCTCAGCCATGAGCCGCCCGCCGCGAGCACCGCGAGAAGCGGCAGGTAAGCGGCCATCGCAAAGTCTTCGAGCACGAGAATCGACAGCACCGCCGGCGTCTCGCGGTTGCCGAGCCGACGCAGGTCGTTGAGCAGCCGCGCGATCACTCCGGACGACGAGATGTAGGTGATGCCGGCCATCGCGAGAATTCCGACCCCGCCCACTCCCATCAGCCATCCGGCCACCGCGCCCGGCGCCGCGTTCAAGATCAAGTCGATCCAGGCTGATGGCAGGTGCCGCCGCAGGCTGCTGGCGAACTCGGCCATGGAGAACTCCAACCCGAGCGTCAACAGCAACAGCACCATGCCTATCGGTGCGCCGGTGGTCACGAACGCGCCGGCTGCCGGCACCGAGAAGATGCCCCCGTCGCCCAGAGCGAGACCGGCCAGCAGGTACAAGGGAATCGGCGACAGCGCGTAGCGGCGGGCGGCGCCCCCCAGCACGGTGAGGACCGCGAGAATGACGCCGAGCTCCAGCAGCAGCGTCGCCGAAACCTGCACCTATCAGCCTCCGGCCGCCGAGCCGGCCACATCGCCTCGGGCGACGATCTGCTCGACCCCGGCGATGCCGTCCTCGGTGCCGATCACCACCAGCACATCTCCGTCGCGCAGAATCTCGGCGGGGCCGGGCGATGCGAGCACTTCGTCGTCGCGCACGATCGCGACGATCGAGGCACCGGTGCGGGTGCGTGCGCGGGTGTCGCCGAGCGGCCGGTCGACGAACGGACTGCCCACCCGGATTTCGACCTGCCCCGCATTGAGGCCGGGCACCTCGCGGGTGAGGTCGGCGAAGCGTTCGGCGATCCGCGGCGCCCCGAGGATCTGGGCTAGCGCCTCGGCCTCCTCCTCGGTGAGGCGGAAGACCGGTCGCGCCCGATCAGGATCGTCGCGGCCGTAGAGCACCACCTCGAAGTCACCCGAGCGACGGGCGACGACACCGACGCGGCCACCGTCGCGGATATCGAACTCGAATCGCAGACCCACGCCGGGCAGCAGCACCTCTTTGACATCCATGCCGTCAATACTGCTGGGTCGAGCGTCGACTTACGTACAAACTTCGGCTGATTCGTCGGCCACAAGTCCACGTTCGGCAGGTTCCCAACCGGGCGGGCCGAAGACGTAACCCAGCTTTTCGCGCCAATGGTTGGCCGACCGGACATCGCGAGCGATCGCGACGTATTCGTGAGTCTGCAGCTTCCAGATGTTGAACGTGTCGACGGGCTTGGTCAGGCCGTAGTGCGGCCTGTGGAGCTCGGCTTGGAACGACCCGAACAACCGGTCCCACACGATGAGAATCCCGGCGTAGTTCTTGTCGAGGTACTCCGGGTCCGTGCCGTGGTGTACCCGATGGTGCGACGGCGTGTTGAAGAAGAACTCGACCGGGCGCCACAGCTTGTCGATGCGCTCGGTATGCACCCAGAACTGGTAGATCAGGTTGACGGAGAAGCTGGCGAACACCATCCACGGTGGAATCCCCAGGAGCGGCAAGGGAATCCACATCAGAATCTCGCCGCTGTTGTTCCACTTCTGTCGCAGCGCGGTCGCAAAATTGAAGTACTCGCTGGAGTGATGCGCCTGATGCGTCGCCCATATCAGCCGCACCCGGTGTGCGATCCGGTGATAGGTGTAGAACAGCAGGTCGACGCCCATGATCGCGATGACCCACGTGTACCACTCGCGTGCCGACAGCTGCCACGGCGCCAGGTATGCGTAAATCGCGGCGTAGCCCAGCAGCGCGACGAACTTCCATGCGGCGGTGGTGGCGACGGAGACCAGGCCCATTGAGATGCTCGCCCACGAGTCGCGGGTGTGGAACGCGCCCGACGGTGCACGTCCGGACTCGATGTGCTCGAGCCGCCGCGCCGCCGTCCACTCCAGGATCAGCAGCAGCAGAAAGAATGGGATCGCGAACATCACAGGATCGCGCAGCTGCGGCGGCAGCACGTCGAGAAAGGCCGCAACTCGCTCCACTTCGGCACCTCCGAGGCCAGCTTAATGGTGACGCCGAACAAGATCGCGTGCTAGCGTCCGGCGCATCAGCCTGAAATTGGAGTAGTGATGCCGGCGACGGAATTTGAGTGGAGCAAGCCTGCGGCGATGGCCATCCCGAAGGAGGGCTATTTCGACCTCGAGAGGGGCCGGCACGGGCCGGTCTACCCGCGGACACCCGCCTGCTACGGCTTCTCGATCATCGCGAAAGTCAAGGAGGGCCGCGAGGAGGCTCTCCGGGCCTACGGCAAGCAGATCGAGGAGGCCATCAAGGCCAGCCCGGACGCGCTCGCGGTGCTTCGGCTGCACTACCTGCGCTGGGTGCTCTTCGACGTCGGGTTCGGGCTTTACTTCCAATACCAGGGGATCTTCGACACCGACTTCGACAAGTACACCGAGGATGCGGTGCAATTGTTCACGCAGACCGGTATCACAACTGCCTTCGTCAACCTGGAGGGTTTCCCCGAGGACTGGAAGGAGAACCCGGAGGCGTTCGTGAAGTTCGTGCGTGAGCATCATTTTCCGAGCTTCTTGGAGTACGGCGAGTACCCCTTCGTCACCGCCGACGAGATCAAGAAGGCGCTGCGCCTCAAGTCGGCGTTCCAGACGATGCTGGACCAGATGCAGTGAGACGCGCCGGGGCGTGCGCAGATGCTTGAGCTCGACGACATTCAGCACATCCTGCTGACCCGCACCCCGGCGATGACTGGGCGGTACGAGTTCCTGTCGTTCGACGACCCGGCGGGCGGCCGGCGGTGGCTCTCGGAGCTGATCCCGATCGTCGAATCCGCAGCGTCGGTGAGCCGCACCATGGACAGCACCAAGCGCTGGGTCACGTTGGCGTTCACCTGGAATGGCCTGCAGGCGCTCGGGGTGCCCGCGGAAGCGTTGGCGACGTTTCCCGAAGAGTTCAGGCAGGGCATGGCCGCCCGCGCAGACATCCTCGGCGACACCGGCCGCAACCACCCGGACAACTGGGTGGGCGGGCTGGCCGGCGATGACCTGCATGCGATCGCGATCCTGTTCGCCCGCGATGACGCCGAACATGCCCGCGCCACCAGCGTGCACGACGAGCTGCTGGCCCGGTGTGACGGTGTGCGGCGGCTGTCGTTTCTGGACCTGAACGCGACGCCGCCGTTCAACTACGCACACGACCATTTCGGCTTCCGGGATCGACTGTCACAGCCGGTGATCGAGGGATCGGGTGAAGAGCCGACGCCGGGCTCGGGTGCCCCGCTCAAAGCGGGCGAGTTCATCCTCGGCTATCCGGACGAATTCGGGCCGGTGGTCAATCTACCGCAACCAGAACAGTTGTCGCGCAACGGAAGCTATATGGCCTACCGGCGGCTGCAGGAGCACGTCGGACTGTTCCGCGACTACATCCGGGCGCACGCCGAGGGGCCAGAGGCCGAGGAGCTGCTGGCCGCGAAGTTCATGGGTCGCTGGCGCAGCGGCGCGCCACTCGTTCTGGCGCCTGACAAGGACGATCCCGAATTGGGTGCGGACCCGATGCGCAACAACGATTTCAACTACAAGGAGATGGATCCGCTCGGTTATGCCTGCCCGCTCGGATCTCATGCCCGACGGCTCAATCCGCGAGACACCGCGCACAACATGAACCGGCGCAGGATGATCCGCCGCGGCGCGACGTACGGCCCCGCACTGCCCGAGGACGCCGCGGACGACGGTACCGATCGTGGCATCGCCGCGTTCATCATCTGCGCGAGTCTGGTTCGGCAATTCGAGTTCGCGCAGAACGTGTGGATCAATGACCGCACCTTCCACGAGCTCGGCAACGAACACGATCCGATCTGCGGAACTCAGGACGGCACAATGGAGTTCAAGATTCCCAAGCGTCCGATCCGCAAGACTTTGAAGGGGCTGCCGGCATTCACCACTATCACGGGCGGGGGGTACTTCCTTCTGCCGGGCATCAACGCCATGCGGTACCTCGCGGCGCTCAACTGACCACCTTAAAGGACAGGCCATGACCACATCGCACGCCGCTCGGACCTACAACCAAAGCCACGTCGCGCGTCCGCACACCGGCGGCCGGCGCATCAGCATCTACTGGACGTGGAGTTATCCGTGGGAAGCACAACGCGAGACCACCGAGATGTACAACCGGTTCTCGACCATGACAGAAGTTCGAAACGCGTTGTGGCCCAGCTACGAAACGCAGGAGTACGACGAGGCCCACTTCTTGCAGGGCATCGCCGGCACGCTGGAGCTTTTTCACCGTTCGACGCTCGCGTTCCAAGAGCTCGCCGGCGATGCCACGGGTCATCCCGTCGCGGTGTTCCAGCGCATCGATCAGGCGGGCTACAAGCTGCCGATCGACGAGCGGATCCTCGCCGACACTGACACGCTGATGGTGTTTGGGCTTGACCACATCCTGTCGGAACAGGAAGCCGAACCGGCGGAGGTCGAGGCGATCCGCGAGTGGCTGCAACGGGAAGGCACGTGCCTTCTGTTGGCGCCGCATCACGACGTCGGCTTCACCGACGATTTCTCGCAGCGACAGGTCGAATACCAACATCACGGCGACCCGCTGGTGCCGCGCCAGCAGCGGTTCGGCCAGTACACGCGATCTCTGATGAAAGCTCTCGACGTGCCCGTTCACAACAAGTGGGGGCTGCGTCCCGCGGTGGTCGAGGGCACGAAAGAGATCGCGCCGTTGACCGGGTTTCGCGATCTCGACGCAGCAAGGTTGCTCGACGATGTCACGACCTTCAACTTCCACCCCCACTTGCCGCACTACGAGTTGACCTCTGCTGAAAGCGATTCCGTCCGGGTGCTTGGGCGCCAGCGCGTCGACCCGAGGCGGCCCCATCCGTTCACCGCGGACGGCAACACCGAGTTCAACGCGCTGGTCTGGATGCCTCCCACCGCCCAGCGAGCCGGGGACATCGTGCTCGTCGACTCGACGAACTTCACCACGCTGTTCGGCGGCACCGACAGCCTGAAGAACTTCTGGCACAACCTGGCCACGATGAAGTGACGGCCTAGCGGAAGTTCAGAACTGTGTTGCCCCACGTCGTCCGGATGTCGCGGTCGATGTCGTTGACCACCGAGTCGTCGCGGTCGATGAGCAGGCATGCACGGTCGGGCTCTTGGTACGGAATCCACGCCGGCTCGTCGGGTAGACCCACCGGCTTGCCATGGTCGGCGAAGTTCAGCCAACGCGCCTGCATCCGAGCCGAAACGGCCCGTGCCGCCTTGAGGCCACCGAGTTTGAATGACGGGTCTTTGGGACCCATCACGAGATTGCCCCAAACGTAAGGCAATTCCATAGCATGCGTAGCACCGACGCGCATCAGCTTGAGCATCGGCGTCGCAAAGTCGAAGCGATACAAGTACGCCGGCGCGACAGCGCTGTGTCCCTCGGCCAACCACACCGATGGCATCCGGAACCCGATGTCGCGTGCGATCCCCATGCCCCGGCACTTGACACGCAAGCCGGCGTAGGCGGAGCCGATCTGCTCCTCGGTCGGCAGGACCAGTTCCGGCTGTTCAGAGGCGATTTCGGTGAACATGGCCTTGATCGCCGGTGGAGTGATCGGCATCAGTGGCGACTTCATCCACCTGAACAGCGCGGCTTCGTGCTTGTTGGTGCCGATGATCAGCGGCACCGGGTGTGACCGGCCCTCGCGGGCGAGCGTGACGGGATAATCGGGAACCACGTCGCCGTCAACGATCGGCGCGAATGCGAGCCTGCCCGGGCTCTGCTGTGGCACCGCATCGAACAGATGTTGGGAGGCAGCGACCAACGAGGACGCCGGTACCCGTGGCAGTCTATCGATGTCGGCGGGATCCACGCCCAGCTTCTCGAGCAGCAGCGCGGCGACTGTCGCAGCCCGCTGGGCATCGTAAACCGAAGTGGCGGGGGAACTTTGAGCGATCGCGCCGTGAAACAGACCCTCGGCCGCCGGACTGGTCAGCAGCGTGGTAACGATTCCGCCCCCGGCTGACTCCCCGAACAGCGTCACCCGGTTCGGGTCTCCACCGAACGCGGCGATGTTATCGCGAACCCACTGCAGCGCGAAGATGACGTCGCGCAGTCCGACGTTGGAGTCGTAGCGACGGCAGGCAGTGCTGTACGTGGATGGGTCGAGGAATCCGAACGCGCCGAGGCGATAGTTGATTGTGACGACCACGGCGTCTCCGGTCGCGGCGAGGACAGTCCCGTCGTACAACGGTTGACCCGCGGAGCCAAGGACGTACGCGCCGCCGTGCACCCATACCATCACGGGCTTGCGGTCGCCTGGCGCGGTCGATGACCAGATGTTGAGCGACAGGCAGTCCTCGTCTTGAGGCGCACCGAGATCGAGCGGAACGACCGGCAGCGTCGGCTGCGGGCAAACCGGGCGGAAGTAAGTGGCGTCAACGATCGTCGTCCAGGGTTGCGGCGGCTGCGGCGCGCGCCACCGCAGGTCGCCGACTGGCGGGGCCGCGTACCGAATGCCCTTCCACACCCTGACGTCGCCACGAACGAGACCACGAACGGGGCCATATGTCGTCTCGACGATCGCGTTGCTGCTGCTCATCTCGTTTCTAGGATTCCATGTACTAGCTATTTGATTCCATCCTACCCGCCGTAGTGAGCATGGCTAAGTTCCTTGGCGGCGGTTCGGGCCGAAATTTTTCTCGGACAGCTGCGCTAGGATTCGAACTCGGGTTCGATTGCCTGGGATCAGGCGCCGGCCCGGGTGCGCGCCGAACACGAGTTGGCGGCGGTTCGACAGAGCGACTGCGCAGGCGTGTCGGATAATTAGCTGTGACAAGCCGAATCAGCGTTCGGCCGAACGCGAGACGGCGCCGATGAGGGTGTGGTCTGATCAGGTGGACCCGATCGGCCATCAGGAGCGGCGATGCAGTGGTTCGTCGAAAGTCCCTTGCTCACCTTGTTCTTCTGCGTCGGCGCCGGAAGCCTGTTCGGGCGCATCCGGTTCGGGCCGGTGTCGTTCGGACCGGCGGGTGCGCTGTTTGTGGCGCTGGCGCTCTCGGCGATCGAACCCGACGTCGCGTTGCCGCCGATTGTCACCAGCCTGTCCCTGTGCGTGTTCTGCTACATGGTCGGCATCGCCGCGGGGCCGGCGTTCGTCAGCGCGTTGCGCACCGGGTGGCAGCCTGTGGTGATGTCACTGCTCGCGGTCGCGGCGATGGCCGCGGCGGCCCTGGGCGCCGGAAAGGCGTTCGGTTTCGACATCGGCACGATCGCCGGCGCGTTTTCGGGCGCCGGGACGGCCACCGCGGCCCTTGGTGCGGTGCAGCAGCAGCTCGCCGCTGGTGGGGAGGTGCCGCCCCAGCCGGCGATCGGCTACGCGGTGGCCTATCCGATCACGGTGCTGCTGACAATTCTGGCGTGCTCGTATCTGATCAGCGTCGGCAAGCGCAAACCCACTGCCGAGGACCGCGAGACCGTCCCGCCGTTCGTGGTGCGCACCCTGGAACTTGTGGGCGACCCCGCGCTCACCGTGCACGGGCTGTCCGAGCGATACGAGGCGGTGGTGTCGCGGCTGACCCGCAACCGGCAGACGGTCGTGGCGCACGACGCGGAACCGCTGGCCGCCGGCGACCTGCTGACCATCACCGCGCGGCAGAACGTGGCCGACCGACTCATTGCCGACCTGGGCCGGCCGGCCATCGAGGAGCCGTGGATGGACCGCACCACCATCGACTTTCGGCGCATCACGTTGTCCAACTCCGCCTACGTCGGGCGTCAACTGCGCGACCTGCGCATGGAGGAACGGTTCGACGCCGTGGTCAGCCGGATCCGGCGCGGCGACATCGACATCATCGCGACACCGGACTTGATCATGCAGAGCGGCGATCGGCTTCGCGTGACGGCGCCCAGGGAGCGGCTCGCCGAGATCACCACGGACCTCGGTGATTCCGAACGCACGGCCGGTGATATCAACGCGATCGGCCTGGGCCTTGGGCTCACGCTGGGGGCTCATCCTCGCGTTCGTCAAGATCCCGCTGCCCGGCGGCGGCACCCTGGTGCTGGGCACTGCGACCGCGCCGCTGGTGGTCGGTGTGATCCTGGGCGCGATCGGGCGCACCGGACCGGTCGTCTGGACGCTGCCCGGCAACGTCGCCAACACGCTGAACTAGTTCTCGCTGTTGGTGTTTCTGGTCGCGGTCGGAACCGGCGCCGGGTCCGGACTCGTCAAGGCCCTATCGGCCGACGGCTTGCAACTCGTCCTGCTGGGCCTGGCAATTTCGGCCGCGCACGCCCTGGTCTGCGTAGTCGGGCTGCGGTCGGTGTTGCGCTACGGCACCGCACGGGCCCTCGGCGGGCTCACCGGATCACAACTCAACCCGGCGCCCTACGCCTATGCCATGGGCAAGGTGCCCGACCAGCGGGGTGGCGGTCGGCGACGCCGTCCTTTTCCCGGTGTCGATGATCCTCAAGGTGTTTCTCGCGCAACTGATGGTCGTCTACTTCTGAACGCCGCCGGCCGCCATGGTCGCCACTACGCTCGCCTTGATCGTCGCGAAGCTCGACCGACTCGCGCGCTCGATCGTGCATGCTCCGTGCCGGCTTACTTCACCATGGAGCATCTCGTCGGTGCGGTCCCACCTGCCGACTTCAACGGCCTCCAGGCACTGGGCAGCTACGGCGCCGGCTGGCTCTCGAATCCCACTACGTGCCAGCCGGTTACGTTATCGGGTCGGGTCGAAGCCAGCGTCGAAAGCCCCGTTTGGGGGAAGCATCTGAGCGGTCCGTAACGCGAGTGAAGTCATGCGCGCCTTGCGATGGCGAAAAGGTTGATTCCCGTATCTTCCGTTAGCACCTCGACGGGCGCACTGCGGAATTTGGACCGCTGGAAGAGTGTGACGAGATTATCTGCCGTCCGGTGGATTAACTTCCACTCCAGAAGGTGGTCCATAAACGGCTTGCTCGGATTTGCGATGTCGAAGTTGCCGACTATCACCGACCCACCCGGATGAAGCCGATCGTGGATCCAATCGAGGAGCGCGACGACCAGCCTGTCGCCAAGATAGTCGATTAGGCCAACCGAATACACGAGGTCCTGATCGCGTAACTCTATGCTCTCTCGGCCGAGCGCCAATTTCACAACATTGGCTTGAACGAAACGGAACCGTTCGTTTACGGCCATACGGTTCGCCATCTCCCACGTGTATGCCAAGGCTTCCGCGTCGATGTCCACGCATGTCGCGCGTAGGTCAAGGCTGCAGTCCTTGCTAACCACGTCGAATATTTCACGAGCGGGTCCGCTGGCCAGGCTGGTGACATGCACCGGGGTACCGGCGTTTTCAGCGGCTACACCGCTGACGATGTCGGCGAGCAGTTGGCGTCGGTTTTTGACGGCACGGGATGCGGGGATGTCGAGAAACCATCGATCGATGTAACGGCCGAGCCGCCGATCGCCCCCTGCTTCGTTGGCGTAGACCATCTCGATGGTGAGATAGTCGCCGGCATACCCTCGCGGTTTCACGTAGGAGCGATCGATAAGGCGGCTCAAGGTGAAGTACGGGAAGGTCTCGCGGAACATGTATGTAGCCAAATCGTCTTCGCGCGCGTGATCCCCTTCAATGTGCTGTCGGAAGTGGTCGACGACGGCGGTGCATGTCTCGCTGACGCGATGCTGCGTCTCGGCTTCGGCGGCGGCCCCGGCGACGAGCTGCTTGTCCAACGCGAGCATCTCGGACTTGAAGTTCTCTACGGCGAGAGTCAATTGCGCCGGTAGGGCAGTCATAGGCAGCAGGCTGTGACGATGGCGGCGGTTTATGAGCTGAACTGTCATGGGTGATCAACCATCTTTTCCATCCCGGTGTAAATCGCGATGCAGCCAGTTTGGAGTCGATGGCGCCGAAAGGAGTGAGTAGTCGACTACCCCAGTCGGTGCCGAGACGTCCGACCACGCACGGGTTCCTTCCAGCTCACGCACCTATCGTCAACTTGAGGCGTGGGGAGTTCCTGCCAACCGCATGAGCCTCATAGGTCACACGCGACCTGGTGAATCACGGAGGTGAACCGGCGAAAATCGCCCTCGGACTGCTCAAGTTGACAGTGCCCTCTGGAGAGGCAGGAGCAGCCACGCAGCACTGCGGCGAGCACGGTCACCAACTGGCCGAGCTCGCTGACTTAGAGCCCAACCCCATCGGCACCGCCACCCTCACCGCCAGCACCGCCAACAGCACCGGCAGCACCGCGCCAGCTCAAACCGAGCGCCGAGCACGCCCGGACTAACCCGCCTCGGGAGGGCCGTCACCGGCAGCATTGCACGCGCCCCGGCCGTCAGCGCGGTGACCGGTGTCACGGGCACAAGTGGGTCCAGCGGCAGCGTCCACAGCACCACGGGCTCCAGCCCACGCCACACGCACCGCTGACCGTAGAGAGAACTGATCCTCCATCACTCGCCGCCGTCCTACTCGCTGTCGGGGGGCGGCTCGACATGGTGGACACGGTAGGGCTGGGCGTCGTCGGGCTTCCAAGGTCGGGTCACTTTCTATTTCGTTGAAGCCCTCCTTCGCAGAGGCTCATACACGGACCTGCGAGACGTGGCCGGCATATCTCCGATTAGCGCCAGCGGCTGTTGGCCAACACGCCCGCGAGCGCGATCACCACGATCCCGGCCACGGGAACCGTCATCAACCCGGCGCGCAAGCTGAAGGCGTCGGCGATCTCGCCGACAATCATTGGCGCGAACACAAAGCCGAGCCGCATCAGCCAGGTCACGGCCGTCAGTCCAGTGCCCGGCCTTAGTCCGGGAAGTTCGTCGGCGCGCTGCATCGCGGCAGGGATGAGCGTGGCCACGCCGAACCCTGCAGCGGCGAACCCGCCGATCACTGCCGGTTGGCTCGGAAAGGCCAGGGCCGCTCCCATGCCCAAAGTTGCGATCACGCCGCCGATTCGCGCGACGGCACGCTGTCCGAATCGGTCGACCAGCCGATCACCCGCCAACCGTCCGATCAACTGAGAGCCGACGGCAGCGATGTACCCGGACACCGCGATCGCACCGGGCGCGCCCAATTCCCGCATGTAGAGGGTCGCCCACGAACTGCCGGCATCCTCGACAGTCGCGGCGGCGATGGCGATCGTCACCAGCGCGGCCAGCGCCGTGTACGTCGCGGCTCGCGCCCCTATCCCTGCGGTCGGTAGAGCCGCCGGGGCCGCGGAAGGCTCGTCCGGTCCGGGCAGCAGATACCGGTACGCGATCACGCAGACAGCGGAAAACACCACCGCCGACACCGCCAGATGCGTACCGCGCGGAACATGCAGCGCGATGGCAGCAGCGCCCATCGCCCCACCGAGGATCGCACCGGCCGACCACACCGCGTGAAACGAGTTGATGATCGATCGCGCGTATCGCCGTTGCACCCGCAGGCCGTGCGCGTTCTGGGCGACATCGGTCACTGCGTCTGCGCCCCCGGCCACGAACAGCGCCCCGGCGAACGGCAGAACCGACGGCGCCACGCCCGCGAGCCAGGCGAACACAGCAATGCCCACCGACCCGCCGACCGCTACCCGCGCGGACCTGAAGCGCCGAATCAGCCACGCCGCACCCGGGCCGGTGACCAGGGCCCCGGCGGAGAACGCCGCGATCGCAACACCGTATGCGGCGTTCGAGAGCCCCAAGTCGGCTTTGATCTCCGGATACCGCGGCAGCAAGTTCGCGAACAGCGCGCCGTTGGTCAAAAACAGCGCCGCGACCGCGACCCGCGCCCGACGATCACTAGTCGGATGCGAAATTGCGAGCCGTCCGGTTCGCATTTGCCGGAGACTACCGCAGGGTCTTCCGCAATGATGGCCACCATGACCACGCAGCAGCAGTCCGAAACGGCTCTTGACGCACCCGGCTCGTCGCTCATGGACCTGGCCGCGCGTTATCGCGTTGCCACCCAATACGAGGACGCCAACGGGCGCCAGGTGGTCGTCCCGGAGCACACGCTCGTCGCGGTTCTCGCGGCCCTCGGCGTCGCCGCCGACACGGAGGAGCAACGTCGCGCCGCGCTGCGCGACCATGACCGCGCCTACTGGTCCCGCTCGCTACCACCCCTGATCATGATGCGGGCCGGATCCTCGACGCCGTTCTGGGTTCACGTCACCCACGGCGAACCGGTCCGGTTATGGATTCGCTTGGAGGACGGTACAGTTCGAGCGGGCCTGCGCCAGCTCGACAACTTCACGCCTCCGTATGACCTCGACGGCCTACTGGTCGGCGAGGCGACGTTCGAACTGCCCGCCGATCTTCCGTTGGGTTATCACCGGCTGCATCTCGATGACGCGAGTTCCACCGACGGCACCGCGGTGATCGTCACGCCTGCCACCCTCGCCGTTCCCCCAAGACTCGGAACACGCCGCACCTGGGGCCTGGCCACCCAGCTCTACAGCGTGCGTTCGAAAAGATCTTGGGGCGTAGGCGATCTCACCGACCTGACGGATCTGGCCATCTGGGCGGCTGCCCGACACAACGCAGGCTACGTGCTGGTCAACCCTCTCCACGCGGCAGCTCCCACCGCGCCGATGGAACCGTCACCCTATCTGCCTACCTCGCGCCGCTTCGTCAACCCGCTGTACCTTCGGGTCGAGGCCGTCGAGGAGTTCGCATACGTCCGCCGCCGCGCACGCATCCGCAAGCTGCATGCGGACGTACAGACCGGCGCCAAACGTGTCGACTCGATCGACCGCGACGCAGCGTGGGCCGCCAAGCGGGCGGCGCTGGAAGAGGTCTACCGGGTGCCGCGGTCGGCCGGTCGCGACCTCGCGTACGCCGCATACCGGGACCGCGAAGGACCAGCCCTCGACTACTTCGCAACCTGGTGCGCGCTTGCCGAGGAGTACGGCGCCGACTGGCATCACTGGCCACGCGACCTTCAGCATCCCGAGGGCGCCGGGATCGGTGAGTTCGCAGCAGAAAACGCGGCCGAAATCGACTTCCACCGCTGGCTGCAATGGCAACTCGACGAGCAGCTGACCATCGCGCAGGCGCACGCGCTGGCAAGCGGGATGGCGCTGGGCATCATGCACGACCTCGCGGTCGGCGTGCACCCCAACGGCGCCGACGCGTGGGCATTGCAGGACGTGCTCGCGCTCGGCGTCAGCGTCGGGGCACCGCCGGACCCGTTCAACCAGCAGGGCCAGGACTGGTCGCAGCCGCCGTGGCGGCCGGACGCCCTGGCCGAGCTGGAATATCGGCCATTCCGTTCGATGGTCCGTGCGATGCTGCGCCACTCCGGCGGAGTGCGTATCGACCACATCATCGGGCTGTTTCGACTGTGGTGGATCCCCAACGGCGCCACTCCAACTGAGGGTGCCTACGTCTATTACGACCATGACGCAACGATTGGCATCCTTGCGCTCGAGGCACATCGCGCGGAAGCGCTCGTCGTCGGGGAGGACCTCGGCACAGTCGAGCCCTGGGTGCGCGATTACCTGCACGAGCGCGGTCTTTTCGGCACATCGATCCTGTGGTTCGAAATGGACCGTGGCAGAAAGGATTCCACTGGCGGCCCGCTCCCGGCCGAGCGATGGCGCGAGTACTGCCTGTCGTCGGTCACCACACACGACCTTCCGCCGACAGCCGGGTATCTGGCAGGCGACCATGTCCGCCTGCGGGATCGGCTCGGGTTGCTCGCGCGCTCGTTCGAGGAGGAACTCGCCGGCGACCGCGCGGAGCAAGACGCGTGGCAAAGTGAGCTACGCCGGGTGGGATTGCTCGAGGAGCACGCCGACGTCGATGACACGGTGCTGGCATTGCATCGCTATCTGGGCCGGACGCCGTCCAAGGTGCTCGCGCTGTCGCTCACCGATGCGGTTGGAGACCGGCGCACACAGAACCAGCCTGGGACCACCGACGAGTATCCGAACTGGCGCGTACCACTGTCTGGCCCAAAAGGACGTCAACTATTGCTCGAAGACGTGTTCCGTGACCGGCGCGCAGCGACATTGGCCGAAGCGATGCGCGTCGCCGTCGAGGGCGGCGCATGAAGTACGCCGTGGTCGCCCCGGTGTCGGCCGGCGTAACAGCCGACCCCTCGTGGATCGCGGCGTTCGCCCGTCACGTCGAGGCCTGCGGCTTCGACGAGATCGACGTCGTCGAGCACACTGTGCTTGCCGCCAGGTACGACAGCGTCTATCCGTACGACGCGTCCGGACGTGTCGAACTGCCGGCCGACTGCCCCGTGCCGGATCCCCTTGACCTGCTTGTGTTTATCGCCGCGCACACCACGACGCTCGGCCTGGCCACCGGCGTGCTGGTACTGCCCAACCACCATCCGGTGGTGCTGGCGAAGCGGGTGGCGACGGTGGATGCGCTATCGGGCGGACGGCTGCGGTTATGCGTCGGCGTAGGCTGGCTCCGCGAGGAAATCGAGGCGTGCGGCGCCCCATTCGGCAGCCGCGGCCGACGAGCAGACGAGCAGGTGCAGGTAATGCGCCTGCTGTGGGCCGACAGCCCGGACGGAGCGACGCACACCGGAGAGTTCTTCCAGTTCCGCAATGTCACGTGCTACCCGAAGCCTGCGCGGGGCCAGCGACTGCCTATTCACATCGGCGGTCACAGTGTGGCGGCCGCCCGGCGAGCGGGTCGTCTCGGCGACGGCCTTCAACCGCTCGGCGTGACAGGACCCGCGCTGACATCACTGATCGACGTTATGCGTGACGACGCCACTCGCGTCGGCCGCGACCCTGCGGCGCTGCAGCTGTCTCTCGGCCACGTCGTGACCAAGATCGACCTCGACCGTGCCGCGAAACTCGCCGGGCTCGGCGCCCACCGCATCGTGCTGGCGATGCCACCGGTGCGCGACATCGAAGAAGCCAAGGACGCGTTGTCGGCCTGCGCCCAGAGGCTCGGGCTCGCGGCGTGAATCCGGTCGATCGGCTCGCGCTGGCGGACTTGGTGCACCGCTACGCCGCCGGCGTGGATGATCGCAGGTTCACAGAGGTCGTCGACCTGTTCGCTTGCGACGCAACGTTGTCGGTGCCGAATCCGCCGCGGGTACTGGAGCCTGTCGTCCACCGCGGGCGCGCCGAAATCGCGAACGCGATCGGCGTTGTCGCGCAGGCCGAGCGCACGTTGCACGCGATCGTCGGCGAAATCTACGCGGCGCAGCCGCAGCCGGACCGGGCACGCGGGCGGATCGCGTGTATCGCCCATCACTGGAGCCATCGGGGCGAACAAGCCACCGCCGATGAGCCGCTTGCGCGAAGAGTAATTATTAATGTCGCGTGGCACATGCGGTATGACGATGAGTACGTTCGTACCGATGCCGGATGGCGGTTTCACAGCCGCGCGCTGACGATCGACGCCATCGAGATTCGGCCGGCGCGTTGGTTGCGATCGGACGGAAAGTAGCGGACGAAAGGCTGGCATGCGCGCCTGGGTCGTCTGGTGCGGCGGGCTGCTGGCCTACGTCGTAGCGGTCCTCGACCGCACCACATTCGGGGTTTGCGGCCTGCAGGCGGCGAACCGGTTCGGGGCGAGCCCGGGTGTGCTGTCGTCATTCGTTGTGCTGCGGGTTGTCGTCTACGCGGCCGCACAGGTGCCTGCCGGGGTGTTGCTCGACAAGCTCGGTTCGAAGGCGCTGATCGTGTCCGGTGCCGCGGTGATGGCGGCCGGGCAGCTCACGCTGGCATTCACCACGGCCTTGCCGACGGCGATCGCCGCGCGCGCCGTCTTGGGACTCGGCGATGCGCTGACGTTCATCTCGGTACTGAGGCTGGTGCCGCACTGGTTTCCGCCGCGTCGGGTGCCGCTCGTCACCCAGCTGACCGGCATCTGCGGGCAGTTGGGCCAGGTGGCTTCGGCGGTGCCGTTCCTGGCGCTGCTGCTCCACGCGGGATGGACTCCCGCATACACATCGGTGGCCGCGCTGGGCATGCTGTCCATCGCCGTGACGCTCGTTGTGGTGCATGACGCCCCCGCGGGAGCGATCACAGTCGACGAAAAAACCGACCTGCGCGCGACGCTGGCCGGCGTGAAGACCGTCTGGATGCGTCCGGGCACGCGGCTCGGCTTCTTCACGCACATGGGCACCCAGTTCTCAGTGACGGTATTCGCGCTGATGTGGGGTGTCCCGTATCTGGCGGCAGCCCAAGGTGTTTCGACGGCAACCGCAGGCGCGCTGCTGTCGCTGTCGGTGCTGACGGCCATCGCCGCGGGCATCGTGATCGGGGTGTTGACCGCCCGCTATCCGATGCGGCGGTCATGGATGGTGCTGACAATCATCGCGAGCAACGCGGCGATGTGGACGGTCGTGCTCGCATTGCCCAACCGGGCACCGCTGTGGCTGCTCACGCTGCTTGTGGTGGTGATCTCCGTCGGCGGTCCGGGCTCGATGGTCGGCTTCGACTTCGCGCGAACATTCAATCCTCGTGCGACTTTGGGCACCGCGCAGGGAATGGTGAACATGGGCGGGTTTCTCGCATCGCTCGTCGTGATGCAGGCAATGGGCCTAATCATCGGGGTGCAGGGCGGCTACTCGTTCGAGTCGTTCCGCATCGCCTGGACAGTGCAATACGGCATCTGGACGCTCGCGGTCGTCGGCATCTTGATCACCCGGCGAAAGGCACGCAAGGCGCTCACGCCGGCGCAGTTGCGCTACTTACTCGAAGGGTTCGAACCGGACCCGCCGCACCGCGGCAACGCCTAACGACTGTGTGCCGAGGCTCGCCGGTTGGCCTTCATGATCGCGGCCACCAGTTCGTCTTTGTTCATCGTCGAACGCTTGGAGATGTCGAGCCGCTTCGCCACATCCATCAGGTGCTTCTTGCTGGCGTTCGCGTTAACGCCCTCGGCGGTCTCGCCTTTCGCGTTCGGCCCGCCGCTTTTCGCCCGCTGGTCCGACGGGCCCTTCTTGCACTTGGGCTCCCAGTGGTCGCCCACCTTCTCGAAGCTGTGCTTGAGCGCGCTGTACGCGACGCGGTGCGCCCGCTCCCCTTCGCCGTATTGCTTCACGGCCGCGTCATGCGCCTTCGCGAATGTCCGCTGCGCCTTCGCGGGTGATTTCTTGAGAGTGCTCGGCAATTCGCTCTGCTTGGCGGACCCGCTCTTGGTGGTCTTGGGCATGGTCGACGTCTACCCGGCAAGGCCGCTGCGAAAACGCCCATCCCGATGGGGGCCGGCGGTGTTGACTGAGTGTCATGTTGCGTTCGAGACTCTGGGCCAAGATCCCCCTGATCGGGATGTCGATGGTGTTTTTGGCGATGGCGATCGTCGCAGTCACCGCATACCTTCACGTCGGCTGGTATTCGATAATCGGCTACGCGGCTGCGGCAGCGATCGGCGTGTTCGGCTTTGTCCTCACCTTCCGTGATATATCGAACCCGCCGCCTTCTGCGCAGTCCGAACGGCCCCCGGACGGGACTGCAGAATGACCACCGCACCGGAGCGACCGGCTCACACCAGGGAATCGCTGACCGCTGAGGATGCCGGCTACCACAAGGGCCTCAAGCCACGTCAGCTGCAGATGATCGCGATCGGTGGTGCGATCGGCACCGGCCTGTTCCTCGGCGCTGGCGGCCGACTTGCGCACGCCGGACCGGGGCTGTTCCTCGTCTACGCATTCTGCGGTGTCTTCGTCTTCCTGATCCTGCGGGCCCTGGGCGAGCTCGTCCTGCACCGGCCGTCATCCGGGTCGTTCGTGTCCTACGCACGAGAATTTCTCGGTGAAAAAGCGGCATTCGTCGCGGGATGGATGTACTTCCTGAACTGGGCGATGACATCGATCGTCGATTCGACGGCGATCGCCACCTACTTCCATTACTGGTCGGCGTTCAAGAGCATCCCGCAATGGCTGATCGCGCTCATCGCACTGGCAGTTGTGCTGGGCTTAAACCTCATCTCGGTAGCGGTGTTCGGTGAGCTGGAGTTCTGGGCCGCACTCATCAAAGTCGTTGCGCTGGTGACGTTTCTGGTTGCGGGAACCATTTTCCTCGCCGGTCGCTATCAGATTCAAGGACAGTCAACCGGATTCAGCGTGATCGGGCACAACGGCGGACTATTCCCGGCCGGCCTGTTCCCCTTGGTCATCGTCATCTCCGGCGTCGTCTTCGCTTACGCCGCAGTCGAACTCGTTGGAACAGCCGCGGGTGAGACCGCCTATCCGGAAAAGATCATGCCCCGGGCGATCAACTCCGTCATCGCCCGGATCGCACTGTTCTATGTGGGCTCGACGTTTCTGCTGGGCCTCCTTCTCCCCTACGCCACCTACAAAGCCAGCGAGAGCCCGTTCGTCACGTTCTTCTCCAAGATCGGAGTCAGTGGCGCCGGCACCATCATGAACGTCGTCGTCCTGACGGCCGCGTTCTCCAGCCTGAACGCCGGTCTGTACTCGACGGGCCGGATCCTGCGGTCGATGGCAATGAACGGCAGCGCACCGAAGTTCACGTCGAGGATGTCCAACCGAGGTGTCCCGTACGGCGGCATCTGCCTGACCGCGCTCATCGGACTGTTCGGCGTTCTGCTCAACGGCGTGGTGCCCGATATGGCGTTCGAGATCGTGCTCAACATCGCGGCCCTCGGCATCATCGCGTCGTGGGCCACCATTGTGATCTGCCAGCTCCAGCTGTACCGATGGTGGAAACGCGGGATCATGGAGCGGCCGTCGTTCCGGATGTGGGGTTCCCCCTACACCGGCTATCTCACGATGGTGTTCTTGGTCGCTGTCCTGGTGTTCATGGCGTTAGATCCACCGATCGGCACCTGGACTGTGGCCACCCTGGCGGTCATCATCCCGGCGCTGATCGTCGGTTGGTACGCGGTCCGCAAGCAGGTGCTCGCCATCGCGCGGGAGCGGCAGGGCTTCACCGGCGAGTTGCCGGTCATCGCCAATCCTCCCCCTCCCCGGCCGAAAGGCGAGTGAGCTGCGTCAGCACCGCGCAGCCCCCAAAATGGGCAACCGGTACGTCCGGGCTAGCGGTCAGGATTCGGTCAGAGCCTTCAAGTTGCTCAACGTTTCGGCCAATATCCGGCCGACCTGTCTCGTCGCGACCCGGTCGGCGATCAGCCCGAGAATCCCCCCAGGGGCCTGGTATGACAGCCGGAACGTCACTTTGGTTCGGCCATCGCCGGCGTCGCGCAGCCGAAATCGTCCGCGCAGCGAGATACCGGTGATGCCGATCCACGCCAGATCGCGCGGCTCGTCCAGCTCCACCACCTCGATCAGCCCGCCCACCGGGACCGAGCCGATCTTCCAATGCGCGGTGTAGCGCGAACCGACTCGAACCGGGCCCTCCGTCACCGTCTCCCAGCGGGCCAGGTTCGCCATGAAGGACGGGTAGCATTCCGGGTCGCTGACGACCTTCCACACATCGTCGCGGTTCGCGTCGATGACGCAGCGGCGTTGGACTCTCATCAGTTCCCCAATCAGCCGATCACAGGGAATCTACGTGCGACCGCCAACCGGTCGACACCGCCCTGCAGACTGCTCAGGACCTTGTCGTTGATCGTGTCATCGTCGGCGGCCTGGATGTCGGCGGCGTCGATGGGGTCCTGCACCTCGATGGCGATCTTCGCGGGTAGCGGCAGCCGCGGGATCATGTCGCTGATCACCAACCCCCACGGCGGCGCCAGGAGGATCGGCACGCTCTTGAGCCGCGCCATCTTGTCGACCATCAGCACCTTGGCCAGCCACTGACCGCGGTCCAGGAACAGCGCCGCCTCCTGACCGCCGACGCTGGCAATCGGCACGATCGGCACACCCGCCTCCCGGGCGAGCTTGACGTAGCCCTTGCGGCCTCCGAAGTCGACCTGATGGCGCTTCCACGACGGCCGGAACACCTCGTAGTCACCGCCCGGGTACACCAGCAGTGCGGCGCCCGACTGCAGGGCCAGCAGGGCGTTTTCGTGGTTGGCGGCGACTGTGCCGAACTTGCGCAGCGATCCTAGTCCTGGCATGGACACGACGAGGTTGTGCGCCAGCTGGTAGAACGGCCGCTCGACGCCGAAGTACGAAGAGAACGCCAGAGTGAACACGAACGTGTCGGGTGGCAGGTTGCCGCCGCTGTGGTTGCCTACCAGCAGCACCGGTCCCTCCGGCGGGATTAGGTCGAGGCCTCTCACATCGGCCCGGAAGTACACCGAAGCCAACAGCCACAGGCCCGGCAGTTGATCGCGGATGTAATCCGGGTCGCGCTGGTCGAGATCGGCTTTCGGGACGCGTGACGCCACCTGGTCACGGCCCCACTGCAGAACGTCACCGAGTCCGGCCATGCCGGACATATTGACACCGCCCGGGAAAACGAAACCTTGCCCGGCTTCGTAGACTTTCGATGTCAGCCCTCGTAAGGAGGCCGCAATGCTGCGACCGCAACGATTCGACCGCGAAGTCGACCCCGGTCCGGTGCAGATCCAGCCACGGAAAGTGCACTTCGACTTCTCCGACATCCCGCTGCACTGGATACCGGGCCACCCTGTCGCCTCGGATATGGTCGGGATTCTCAATGTGCTGCTGCCCGCGGCCGAGCGTTGGTTCGTCGCCGTCTACAACGAGGCGCTGCCGCTGGTGAAAGATCCGAAGCTCGCAGAGGACATGCGTGGCTTCATCGGCCAGGAGGCCATCCACGCCGACATGCATGAGCAGGCGCTGCACGAATTCATGGAGGCGCGGGGCTTCGATCCGACGCCGGTCCTCGACCAGATGGAGTACGTCGTCTCCAAGGTCCTCGCCCCGTCGACGTCGACGAACCCGACGCGGCGGCACAACCAGCTGTGTGACCGGCTGTGGTTCATCGCCGCACTCGAGCACTACACGGCAGTGCTGGGTGACTTCGCGCTAAACAGCGCCTGGGACGACTTCGGCGCAGATCCCACCTTCGTCGACCTGTTCCGCTGGCATGCCGCCGAGGAGGTCGAACACCGCAACGTCGCTCATGACGTAGCCACCTATTTCAACAACAGTTATCTGGACCGCGTCAGCGCGATGCTGATGGCTTCCGTGTTCATGTTCGTCATGTTCGAGCGCGTCACGTGGTACCTCGTGAAGACCGATCCCGAGGTGGACGTCGGGTGGTTGCAGTTCCAGCGGCTGCGCTGCTTGGACTCGAAGAAGCGCCTTCTGCCCCTCTACCGAAAGCTCTTCGGTTCCAACACCCTTGACTACCTCAGGCCCGGATTCACGCCCGAGGACATGGGGTCGACGGCGCAGGCGGTGGCCTACTTGGCCAGTTCGCCGGCCGCGCGCGCCGCTCATCTGTGATGCCACACTTTCCAGAGTTTCCAAAGCTCGCCGACGTCCCGCCGAGCGCCTCGGGCCGGACCCGCCACGACCCATTTCTGGGTCTGGCGAAGGTTATTGTGTCGGGTGTCTGGGGGCTCACGTCGTCGGTCCGGCGCCCACCG
This sequence comes from uncultured Actinomycetota bacterium, assembly GCA_963801365.1. Classification (GTDB taxonomy): domain Bacteria; phylum Actinomycetota; class Actinomycetes; order Mycobacteriales; family Mycobacteriaceae; genus Mycobacterium. The sequence continues at coordinate 179,000 of CAWDEZ010000010.1, forward strand.
TCGGTGCTGGAACGCGACCGCACACATGTGCTTCGCGTGGTGGACCGAAAGGTGGTGGCCCACGACGAAAACGTGGTCGCACTGACCTTGGCTGCTGCAAACGGCCAACCGCTGCCGCCGTGGTTTCCGGGCGCGCACATCGACATCCACCTGCCAAGCGGCCGCGTCAGGCAGTACTCGCTGAATGGTGATCCCGCTGAGCGCGACTCGTATCGAATCGCGGTGCGGCGCATACCCGATGGCGGCGGGGGGTCGATCGAGGTACACGACACCCTCGCGATGGGTGCGACGGTCACCACGGGAGGACCCCGTAACGCGTTCCCGCTGTCGGTCCCCGGCTACGGATCTCCCGCGCGCAGTTTCCGTTTCATCGCGGGTGGTATCGGGATCACGCCGATCCTCCCGATGCTTCGACAGGCGCAGCGGCTAGACATCGACTGGTCGATGATCTACGTCGGGCGCAGTGCGGACAGCCTGCCGTTCATCGATGAGGTTGCACACTGGGGCGACCACGTCACGATCCGCACCGATGACGTTTACGGGCTGCCCACCGCCGAGGACCTGCTGGGCGAATGCGCTGACGGCACCTCCGTTTACGCGTGCGGACCGGCGCCGATGCTGACAGCGATCCGCGGTCGGCTGGCAGACCGCGACAACGTCGAGTTGCATTTCGAACGGTTCGCTGCGCCGCCGGTGGTGGACGGCAAGGAGTTCTCGGCGTGCATCGCCTCCACGGGCGAAATCGTAAACGTCCGCGCCGATGAGACGCTGCTCTCGGCGTTGCAGCGGTCAGGCGTGTCGGCGCCGTACTCCTGTCAGCAGGGGTTCTGCGGGACCTGCCGGACAAGGGTTCTCGGCGGCAACGTCGACCACCGTGACACGCTGCTCACCGACCCGGAGCGCCGCGCCGGAACGATGCTGGTGTGCATTTCACGTGCGCCCCAGGGCGAACGCGTCACGCTCGATCTGTAGGGCTCACGCGTCGTTGCGGAGGACGCTGACGCCGGTGACGTCACGACCGCGATTGTCGAGTTCGGCGAACACCATGCCACGGCCGGTCGGCGTTGTGACCGCTGCAGCGACGGTATTACCCGCGGCAATCACCTTGGCCCGGTTGGGAAGTGAGATTTTCTCCCCGAGACGGCCGTCGGCCAGCGCCTGTTCGACGACTCGCTTGGCGCGTTTGCGCGCCCCGCGCACTCCTGCGACGTAATCCGCCGTGCCCGCGATGCCCTGGTTACGCAGCAGCGCGGCAGACAATTGCAGCAACACCGGCAGCGACTTGAGCCCGTTGCGCAGGAACTGGCCGATCATCACCGGCAATTCCCAATACGCCCGCAAACTCGCTATCTGCCAACCGGTTTCACCTTCCCGCAAATCGTAACGAATAAAGGTCGGGACCATCAGGGTCAAACCCGGACCCATCAGCACCTCGAGGGTCACGTCGCGAACCACGGTCGTGTCGCAGACGATGTCCACGTCGGGCTGGAACGTGATCTGCCGTGGGGCGATGAAGGTGTCGTAGAACCGACCGATCTGCGCGTGCCCGACGTGCCGACCCGATCCCACCGGATCTTCGACGCACCCGTCTGCGGTGAACAGCCCGACCCAGCCGGCGCGGTCGCGAGAGGCCGTCGCAGTTGCGGACCGTTCGGCCGCGGCGAGCAACACGTCGGTGGCAGGCGACATCGTGTTCAGTTGGCCTTCGCCAGCGAAATACCTTGGCTGGCTGAAAATTCCGCGTCGCTTTCGGTGGAAAGTCCGATCGACACCACCGTCCGCGGAAATATCGCGTCGGTCAGGTAGGCCAGCCCCACCGCCCACCGGTTCACCAACCGCGGCATCACGTAGAGATGATACCCCCGGGTGACGAACTTCGCCGGATACCCCGAGAGGTGGACGTTGAGCGGGTTGGCGACGGCGTAGCGGGGACCGAGGTCGACGACCAGACCCATGTTGCCGTGCCGGTAGTCCTTCTTGGTGCCGTATCCAAGACTGGCGGCGACGTTGCGCGCCAGCACCTTTCCCTGCCGCGTCGCGTGCTGCGCGGTGGGCGGCGTGATCTTGCCTGGCTGGGTCAGGTCGGGGACCGCCGCTGCGTCCCCTGCCGAGAACACATCGGGATGCCCCGGGACCTGAAGATCGGCCTGCACTTTGAGCCTGCCCTTCTCCGTAGGCAACCCGAGCGTCTCGATCAGCGGCGCCGCCGTCACCCCGGTCAGCCACGCGACGGTGTGGGTGCCCACCACGGAATCATCGGTCAGCACAACATGATCCGCGTGGACCTCTTTGAGAGTCACGCCCAATCGGATATCGATGCCACGGCGGCGCAGCACGTCCATCGCGGCCTGCCCCAGCTTCTCGCCCACCTCCGGCCTGACCTGCTCCGCGAGGTCGAGCAGCAGGAACTTCACCGACGCAGGGTCGAAACGCATTTGGCCGGCGGCCGCATCGGCCAACGCCCGCAGCTGCGCCACCAACTCCGTGCCGGAATACGACGCGCCGACGACCACGATCGTGCGGCGCGCCTGGGCCACGTTCTTGTCCTCGTCGAGGCATGCCAACTCGAGTTGCTCGAGTACGTGGTCGCGCAGATACAGCGCCTCCGCCGTCGACTTCAGCCCGCGGGCATGGGTGGCCAGGCCCGGGATGTCGAACAGCCGGGTCACCGAACCGGGCGCGAGCACCAGCCGGTCCACCTCATCGTGTGCGACCGGTGGTCGGGATCGGTGAACGTCAGGCTGTGTCCGTGCAGGTCGACGTCGTTGACGCGGCCCCGCACGGCCCGCGCACCCCTCAGTGTGCCCGCCAACGGAACCGTCACGAAACGGGCGTCCGCCACCCCGCCCGCCACCTCCGGCAGCAGCGGTGGGTACAGCATGTAGTCAACGGGCGAGATCAACGTCACGGTTACGGGGGCGTTCCGCCTGCGCATCTGGCGGGCGAGCCGGCGGGCGCATTCGAAGCCGGTGAAACCGCTGCCCACGACCACGACGGATTTCATCTCGGTCACTGTGCCCCCAGGAGTATCGGCCATGCGAGGTGATGTACCCACTGCCGCGCGCGGTAATTCACAATCACGAGAAGCCGCTGCCTGGGGTCGGTGAAGCAGTCGGCCGTCGGCATAGGTCGGGCAACGTTCGAATGCCCAAGTGCTGTTTGAGAACTCGTCGTGCGGTACGGGTCCCACTTCAGCACCGGGCGCGCGCCTGCGGTGCGCCTCCACGACTTCGACGGACAAGCCGGCAGCGGCCAAGATCACCGCGGCAGCCGGCCCGTTAGGGCCCGGACCCACCACGAGGTGCGTCGGCGATGCTACTCATCGGCGCGTGGTTGTCCGACGCCTAGATGATCAGGGCACTACGCTTCACTGTGACGGACTACGCCGCGACGCCCGATGGAGGAAACAGCCATGTCGGCACGAGAGTGTTTTCTGGTACCGGTATTAGCTGTCGCCGCTGCGGCCGCGGGAATGATCACCGCGCCATCGGCCATTGCCGAATGCACCAACAGCGGGGGCGTCACGATATGTGCGCAGGGCAGTGTCTCCGGCCCGTCAGGTGGGCCGTCGTCATCGTCAGGCCCGTACTACCCGTACCCCTGTTACGACGACTGGCTCTGCGACGACGGCGGCGTGTCGGTCATCGTCGATCCAGGTCCGCCCAACGGTGGTATCGACATCGGCCGTCCCGGCAGGCCCGGGTTCCGCCCCTGAGGTCAGCTTCGAGGTTTCGTCGGCCCTCGACCGGATGGGGCCCGATGCTTGACCCGACTGACGGGCTTGGTGGTTTGGTTGCGCTTCGCGCCGACACTGGTTGACGCGGCACGCGCGGCCGGAACGGTCGTCTTGTCGACAGCCGATTGAGTCGCGGTTATCGGTGAGGTCACGGCGGTGCGGATCGCGGTTGTGGCGGCCGCCACGGTCGAGGCGAGTGACGCGCCGGTCGCGGAAATGGTAGCGGGGATGCTACCTGTGCTCGACAGCGTCGTGGCCGCGGTGTTGGCCGCTCGAACCGCGCCGAGCAGCAGGATTTCAGGGACTTGGAAAGTCACCGCCGAGGCGATCTCGATCGCGCGCACGGCCGCGATCTCCAGCGGCGTGGTCGCTCCGGTGGGCAGCCTCGGCGGCCCCAGCGGTTGATTGAGGGCCGTCAGGATCCGGCTGCGTCCCGCCGCCACCGCCTCGCGGGTCTGGGCTGGCGCCGTGAGCAGGGTCGACCCGATGTTGAACGCCTCGACCACGGCGACCTCCAGCGCACGTTGCGTCTGGGGCAGCACCAGGTTCAGATCGTTGGTGATGATGCCTTCGACGGCGTCATCCGCGGCCTGGGTCACCGACGCCGCGGCGGTGCCGATCGCCTGCAACGGCGGCTGCTTCGAAAGCGCGTCGACGAGAACAAGCGGGGACCGCACGGCGGCGACAGGAATCGTGACAGCGCCCTGGATGATGAACGGGCATATAGCACTGCAGTTTTGGACTTGGTCCTGCAGTAACGTTTCCAGCAGCGCGCCCGGCGGCGGCGCTGCGGCCGCGAGTCTTACCTGGTGGCTGACCGTCGGCGCGGCGGGAGTTTCCGGCGCCGCCGCGATGGCGACAGTGAGCGAACTGGTGGCCGCGATCGCGACAACAGCGAATGTTGACCGCAGAAGCACCCGCATGGGCGCCCTCCCTCAATTAATCTGAGCGCGTACACCTTTCACCACGAGTGCGTCGTCAACGAGGTTCAATCCGGCGGACTTTGCGATAGGTCTTAGCGGAACCGGCACCACTGACCGGCTTCATGCGCCCACAATAGAGCGATGGCGACCACCACATCATCCGTTCACACCGGTGTGCCCAGTTTGGCGGCACTGTTCCTGCAACGAGTCGAGACCTCGCCGAACAAGGAGGCGTTTCGCTACTTCGACGGCGGCAGCTGGGCGTCGGTCAGCTGGCGACAGGCAGCCGACCGGGTGGAGTCATTGGCGGCAGGGCTGCTGGCGCTCGGCGTCGAAGCCGAGCAGCGCGTCGGGATAGCGTCGAGCACCCGATACGAATGGATCCTCGCCGATCTTGCCGTCATGTGCGCCGGTGCAGCCACCACGACCGTTTATGCGAACACCAACGCCGTCGACACGGCATACATTCTGTCGGACTCGGAGTCGCGGGTGGTTTTCGCCGAGGACGCCGACCAGCTGGCGAAACTGACCGAGCGTCGCGGCGAGTTGCCCGGAGTCGCAAAGGTCGTGGTGTTCGACGGCGCCGGCGACGGTGACTGGGTGATCACGCTGGACGACCTCGCGGATCTGGGTGCGAAATATCTGACCGGCCATCCGGAGTGCGTCCGCGCCGCCGTCGACGGAATCACGTCCGACCGACTGGCGACGTTGATCTACACATCCGGTACGACCGGCAAGCCCAAGGGCGTGCGGCTGCGGCACGAAGCGTGGGTGTATCACGGGATGACCGTTGCGGAGATGCACCTGCTCGGGGAGGACGACATCCAGCTGCTGTGGCTGCCGCTGGCTCACTCGTTCGGCAAGGTGTTGGTCTCGGCACAGCTGGCGTGCGGCTTTGTCAGTGCCGTCGACGGTCGGGTCGACAAGATCATGGCGAACACCGCGATCGTGAAACCGACGTTCATGGGAGCCGCGCCGCGGATCTTCGAGAAGGCGCACGCCGGCATCGTCACCGCCCAGCAGAAACAGGGCGGCCTGAAGGAAAGGCTGTTCCAAACGGCCTTCCGCGTGGGCGTAGAGGCAGATCGCCGACGTCGCGCGAAGAAATCGGTACCGCTGCCGATAAGCTTGGCGCACAAGGTATTTGACCGGCTGGTGTTCAGCAAGGTGCGGCACGCGTTCGGCGGCCGTATCCGGTTCTTCATCTCCGGCTCCGCACCGCTGAACCGTGACATCGCCGAATGGTTCCACGCAGCCGGACTGCTGATCCTGGAGGGATACGGGCTCACCGAGACCGCCGGCGGCGGGTTCATCAACCGCCCCGACAACTACAAGCTCGGCACCGTCGGCCTCCCATTCGGCGGAACCGGGTTGCGAATCAGCGAGGAAGGCGAGGTCCAGATCAATGGTCCCGCGGTGATGGCGGGCTATCACAACCTGCCAGACGTCAGCGCGTCGGCGTTCACCGACGACGGCTGGCTGCGCACGGGAGACAAGGGTGAGGTCGACGCCGACGGGTTCCTGAAGATCACCGGCCGAATCAAGGAGATGTTCAAGACCTCCGGTGGCAAGTACGTCGTGCCGCCGGCGATCGAGGCGAGGTTCATCGCGCTGTGCCCGTACGTCAGTCAGTTCCTGGTGTTCGGTGAGGGCCGGAATTTCGTCGTTGCGCTGATCGCGTTGGATCCCGACACGATCTCCGCGTGGGCCGCCGAGCGCGGCATGGCAGGCAAGTCGTATGCCGAGCTGATCAAGCAGCCGGAGGTGCACGCGCTGATCGACGAGCACGTCAAGAAGCTCAACTCCGAACTCAACCGCTGGGAAACCATCAAGAAGTGGGCGCTGCTCGACCACGACCTGTCGGTCGAGCGTGGCGAACTGACGCCGTCGCTCAAGGTGAAGCGGGCGGTGGTAGCCGAGCGGAACAAAGAGCTACTGGACAGCTTCTACACCGGTTAGGCTCTGCTGCTAGAAGCGGTCGGACGATGGGAGGGGCGGGAATGATTCGCCAGCTACTCACTGCCGCTGCGATCGCAGCCTCCGCCATCGGCGCGGCGCCGAGCGCGGTCGCCGACGACCCGTCGGGGCGCTACGACGGCGATGTGCCGAACATGAATTACGACGCTTCGCTCAATGCACCGTGCTACAGCTGGGAGCGGTTCATCTTCGGCCGGAGCAAGGGCGGACAAGCCATGCAATGCCATTGGATCCCGAACCAGTGGCCGCCGATCTACACCGGGTTCTGGGTGATCTCATACCCGCTGTACGGCGTGCACAACATCGGTGAGCCGTGCGAGAACCCGCGCGGCGCGTCGGCACAGTCCCCGGATGGGATCGCGCTGGTGTGCACGGCCCAATACGGCTGGCAGCAGTGGGTGTAGACGCAGACGCGCCCCTTATCGGTCAGCCTCGACCACCGGTTCGTCGAGACCAGGCGGCCACAATGGCCCGCGGCGGATCCGGTCTAGCGTTAGATGGGCGCCAGGTAGTCGGAGGTCCGGAAATCGCCCGCAAGCTGGTCGAACGCAGCGGTCGGCCCCTCCACTGACACCCACGCGCCGGTCGCACCGTCCATCAAAGGTGCCTGGACAGTGGCGGTCCCGTTTCCGACCCCGTCGGTGTAGAGCCGCCCGACGCCCACTCCGGGGTCACCCGGCCCGCAGCCGATCCCGGGGCGTGGCACCTGCACCAGCCTGATGCCGTACCAGATGTCCGCAGTCACCGCCAGCATGTGGACCTCCGCGTTCACCGTGCTTCCGGTGTGCGAGATCAGGACGTACGCGGTGCCCCTGACATCTGAGGGCGTATGAGTGTCGTTGCTCCAATCGCACCGTCGCAGAATGGGGCTGAGCGGCACCATCTCGGTGCCATCGGCTGCGGCGGTTGGGGTGCCGAGGGTGAGTACGGCCGCTGAGGTCGTCGCGATAAGTGTGGTTGCCACGAAAGCGCCGAAGCGCGTGAGCTGTCGCATCGTGGTCAATTCCCTTCCCGGTCCTCATGCCCCGCCCCTCGCCAAGTATTGACGACAGCCGCGCTGATAAACGCGCAAATCGCGTCGCAAGTTCGCCCCGCATTGCTGACAAGGCACGCACACTGGGAGGAGCGCCGGTCAGCGGAAGGCCCCCACGATGGTTGTTGGAGACAACGAAGTCACCAAAGCGACGCAACTGGATCAGCAGTCGCAGCGAGTACAGGTCCGGCGCGCCGCCATGGCAAGTGCGATCGGTACGACCATCGAGTGGTACGACTTCTTCCTCTACAACACGGCCGCCGCGCTGGTTTTCCCGCATCTGTTCTTTCCGGCGTCCAGTGCATACACCGGCGCGATGCAGTCGTTCGCGACCTACGCGGTCGGCTTTGCTGCTCGGCCCGTCGGCGCCGCGATTTTCGGTCACTGGGGAGACCGGATCGGCCGCAAGGCGACGCTGATCATCACTCTTCTGGTGATGGGCATCTCGTCGGCGATCGTCGGCATCCTGCCAGGAACCTCGACGATCGGTGTAATCGCGCCGCTGCTGCTGGTACTGATGCGGTTGATCCAGGGCATTGCGATCGGAGGCGAGTGGAGCGGCTCCGTGCTGCTCGCGATGGAGTGGGGCGCTCAGGACAGACGCGGGCTGCTGGCCAGCTCCGCCCAGGTGGGCGTGCCCGTCGGGCTGGTGCTGGGCACGGGAGGCATGACGCTGTTGTCGGCCACGCTGTCAACCGACGCATTCAATTCGTGGGGCTGGCGGGTGCCGTTCCTGGCCAGCCTGATACTGGTGGCGGTGGGTCTGGCGATTCGGCTCAAAATCCTTGAGACGCCGATGTTTGCGAAGACGGTCCTCGAGCGCAAGATTGTCCGCACCCCCGTCGTGCACGCGATTCGGCACCATTGGCGCGAGATTCTGCTCTCGGCCGGTGCGCGATTCAGCGAGCAACTCCCGTTCTACCTGTTCACCGCGTATGTCCTGAAATACCTGCATGACCGTGGCGGATTCAGTAAGACGTTCGCGCTCAACTCCGTGCTGGTTGGAGCGGTCTGCGCACTCGCGGCCATCCCGTTCTTCAGCCACCTGTCCGACCGCGTTGGCCGAAAACGCGTCTATCTCGCCGGCGCCTTGTTGATGGGCGCGTTCGCGTTTCCGTACTTCGGGGTGCTGACCCACGGTGGACACACGTTGATTTTCGTGGCGATCGTGCTGTCGCTGATCCTGCACGCGATGCAGTACGGCCCGCAGGCAGCGCTGATCGGCGAGAGCTTCCCGACGCATCTGCGCTACGGCGGTGCGGGCCTCGGCTACCAACTGGCGTCGGTGTTCGCCGGCGGCCCCGCTCCGCTGGTTGCGACGTGGCTTTTGCACGAAACTGGCACACCGTACTCGATTTCAGCGTATATCGTTGTGGCGGTGGTTATTTCGATTGGCTGCGTGCTTGGCCTGCCGGACCGGTCGCGGGCCGACATCGCCGACGCCAGCACCTACAGCAGCGTGTGACGCGACAGCCTCCACTGGTTGGCGATGACTTTCTCCTCTCCGCTGTTGCGCACCGAATTCCCAAGCACGAGCGTCACGAAAAGCGACCTGCGCCATGGTTTGGCCACCTAGAATTCCGTGGCGATGATCATGAGACCAATTGACCTGTGGCGTCACCCCTTCGGAGTGCCGCCCACCGAAAAGCCCCGCGCCGAAGGGCGCTTTCACCTTCCGCAGGGCCGCGGCCTGGGTTACGCAGAATTCGGCGATCCGTCTGGCGACGTTGTGCTGTGGTTCCACGGCACGCCCGGTGGCCGACGCCAATTCCCTCTTCTCGGCCGCCGCGCCGCTGAGAAGCTCGGCCTGCGGGTGGTAACTGTCGAGCGGCCAGGGTCGGGACTCTCCGACCCGCACTGCTACGACGCGGTGGCCGACTGGGCCACCGACGCTGCTCACGTGGCCGACGCGCTGGGCGCCGAACGGCTGGCCGTCGTGGGACTGTCCGGCGGCGGTCCATACGCGCTGGCCTGCGGAGCAGCGGCACCGCTGGCGAGGCGCGTGGCCGCGGTGGGCGTGCTCGGTGGCGTGGTCCCGTCGGTCGGTCCCGACGCGGCGGCCACCGGCGCCATCGAGTTGGCCCGCCGGTTCGCGCCGCTGCTGTCCGCCCTGCGCCGGCCGCTGGCGGTGGGGGTCACGGGGCTCCTGCTTCCGATCGTCCCGTTCGGCCACTTCACGTGCCGTGCCTACGCCAGCATCATGCCGGAGGGCGACCAGCGCGTGCTGCACGATCCCGAAATGGAGGGTATGTTCGTCGACGACCTGATCCTGTCGATGCGGGGCAGGCTGCAGGCAGTCGTCGACGACGCCCGACTGTTCGGACGTGATTGGGGATTCCGGCTATCCGACGTCGACGTGCCAGTGCGGTGGTGGCACGGCGACGCCGATCCGATTGTGCACCTCGAGGGGGCGAACGCGACGATCGAGCGTCTGCCCAACGCCGAGCTCATCTTGCGACCTGAGGAGAGCCACCTTGGCGGCTTTGCCATCGCCGACGAGGTTCTCGAATTCGTTCGCTCCCACCTCTGAGCGGCAGATCGGGCGATCCTCTGGCAGCTCAAGCATCTCAGTGCGAAAGGATTTCGCTGATGCCGGAATTGAACGACGTTGCCGAATTGGCCGCCGCCAACGGGCACCTCGCCGTCGTCGCGACGGTGCGCGGAGACGGCACCGTTCAGGCGTCTCTTGTCAACGCCGGCGTCAGCACCCACCCCGTCACTGGCGAGCGGGTGCTCTCGTTCGTGGCGATCGGCGGTGGCGCCAAACTTGCCCACCTGCGCGCACGACGAGCGGTCACGGTGACGTTTCACCAACGTTGGCAATGGATCAGCGTGGAGGGCACGGCCGAGCTCGCCGGCCCGGACGACAGGGCACTGGGCCTCAGCTCGGATCAGCTGAGAACTCTGTTGCGAACGATCTTCACCGATGCGGGCGGGACTCATGACGACTGGCCCACCTACGACGAGACAATGGTCCGGGAACGACGTACTGCGGTGCTGATCAATCCGACTCGGGTCTACAGCAACCCGGGAAGCTGACGAGCGCGCAGTCTGCGAACCGGTCATCGCACGACAGCCGGCATGGCCTCCCAGCCTCGGACCGTGGAAGTCGGTGATAAACAGGCAGTTTCGAGGTCGATATCCCATTGAGGGAATCGCTTGAGGATCTCCTCCAGCGCGATACGGCCCTCCAGCCGAGCCAGCGCCGAGCCTAGACAAAAATGCGTGCCCACACTGAACGCCAGGTGTTGACGCGCTTGGCGGTGGATATCGAAAACGTCTCCGTCGGGCGGGAATTGACGGTGGTCGCGGCAGGCCGAACCGATGAGCATCATCTTGACGCTGCCCGCGGGCACCGTCTGGCCGTGGAATTCGACATCGCGGGTGACGTAGCGCGCCACGTGTGGCGCCGGTGGTTCGTAGCGCAGCAACTCTTCGACCGCCAGCGGGATTAGTGGGGGGTTCTCGACGAGGTCCCGCCGTTGATCGGGGTGCTCGGCGAGCACCTTGCCGGCCCAGCCGATCAACCGCGTCGTGGTCTCGTTACCCGCCCCGGCAACGACGTTGAGGTAAACCAGCAGTTCCTCACGGGTCAGCCGTCGGACGGTTCCGGCCTCGTCCTCGAACTCGACGTTGAGCAACTCGGTCATGATGTCGTCGGATGGATGCTCGGCTCGCCAGTCGATATACGCCGCGAAATGATCGCCGGTCGCCATTCCTTGCTCGGCGGCTTTCATCGGTTTGCCCGCCTCGGTGCGCAACTGGTCGTTGGCGCGGTCACGAACCGCTTCTTGGTCGCTCTCCGGAATGCCCAACAGCATGCTGATGACCTTCATCGGCATCTGAGCGCCCAGGTCGGCGACGAAGTCGAAACGACCCGAGCCGATGAGGGGGTCGAGACACTGCGCGCAGAACTCGCGGATCTTCGGCTCGAGGTCGCTGATTTTGCGCGGGGTGAACATCCGGGCCAGTAACTTGCGATGAATGTCGTGAATTGGCGGGTCCTCGAAAATCACCACGCCCTTGGGGATGTCGATGTTGGCCTTGATCAGCTCAAGAATTGCGCCCCGCGCCGAACTGAAGGTCTCGTGATCGACCAACGCCTTGTTCACGTCGGCGAAGCGGCTGAGCGCCCAGAAGTCGTGTTCCGCGTTGTAGTACAGCGGCGCTTCTTCGCGGAGCCGGCGGAACATCGGATACGGGTCCGCGTTGAGCTCGACGTCGTACGGATCGAAGTGAATTTCGCTGGTGGCACTGACCGTCATGGAATCCGCCTCTCTCCGTGCGGGGTAGCTTACACGCGTAAGTAATGGTCAGGTCGAACCGCGCACGATCAGTGTCGCGACGGCGCCGCCCGCCGGCTCCTGGTCAATGGGGTATCCGAGCTCTCCCATCATCGCCGCCACCGCCACGTCGACGATCGCCTTCGCGTCGAAGGCCACCGACGTGAGGGTCGGTCCGCTGACCGCTCCCAGCGGACGTGCGTCGACGCCGATGACCGCGAGATCCTCGGGGCACCGCAGACCGGACTGCCGCAATCCGTGCAGAACCACGAACCCGGTCTCGTCGCTTTGAGCGCACACCGCGGTGACGCCTTCCCCGGCCCACTCGGTCACTGCGGCTGCGGCGTCCGTGCCATCGGTGGCTACGGTGCCGACGACGATCTCCGGGAGGCCGCGTCCCCTGGCCGCGACTCGCAGACCCTCGAGCCAGTAGTCGCCCAGGGGGCGCAGCTTGTCGATGTCCGAGTACGCGAACCCCAGCTTGCGATGCCCGCGCGACACCAGGTGGTGCACCCGCATCTCGCCCACACTCAGATGCAGGTCGCCGAGCGCACGCAGTTGGCTGCTGCCGAGATGGATCTGCGGCACCCCGGCGGTCGTGACGGCCTTCAACGCGGCGCCGGTGAGGGGAAACACACTGGTGACCGCGATCGGGTTCAAGTCGCTGACAGCATCGACCACATTTTGGTCGTCGTCGGTCTCGAACTGCAGTGACAGCACGATGCCGCGACGTGCCAGCGCGGTCGTCAGCCTGCTACCCACCTCCATCGGCAATTCGCCGAGCGCGATCCGCGACACGATGTACAGCACGACGCCGCTGCCGCCTACGGCCAGGTTGCGGGCGGCAAGGTTGGGCCGGTATCCCAGCTTTTGCGCCGCCTTCCGCACGGCGGCCCGCGTTGTCGGCGAGATTGTTTGGCCTTCAACGTTGTTCAGCACATAGCTGACGGTCGCAGTCGACACGTTAGCGAGCCGGGCCACATCAGCCTTGGTCGGTCTGGCTCCTCCCCTGACGCCCACAGGCTTCATCGTGACACGTCACTCACAGGTCGGCGGCCCTACATGCCGAGAGGTCGAGCGGAGGTTTCCGGCACCGGTGACCAGCTTGCGCAGAGTGGATGCGCAGGGCCGAGGCGGACCAGATGAGGCTCGTGTGCCGGATGCCACCTGCAGGCACTGCGGAATACCTCGGTTTCGGAGATCGCAGTTGCCGGAAGTGCCGCAGCCGACAGCGCGTAAGCCTTGAAGGTCCGGGCAGCCGAGCTCAGCCGGTGTTGCACCGGTTCGGCGCGACGGTGAAACTCGGGCGGCCAGGCATCCCCCCACAACGTCACCTCGGTGCGGCCGCGCTCAAGGGCCGCGATGACGTTCTCGCGGATGCGGGCGTTGGCGTTGAACGCCTCGGCGGCGACCGCAATCGCTTGTGCTGTCGGCCGATTCGTCACCGAGTCGAACATCGGTTCAATCGGCTGCGTTCCGACGCCCAGGATCTGAAGTGCCCGCACGCGACAGGGCTCAGCGCACAAGAGGTTGACGTCCCAGCCTGCCATCACCCGGTCGAACAGCCAGCCGCCAGCCGAGCGGACGACGTCGTCGACCCGGGAGGCGATCACATCGATTCGGTACCGCATGAATGCGCTCGCGGATACCTCTGCGACGGTTCTCAACTCGTTGGCGGCGCACATCGCCGCACCCGGACCGGCACGTTGGCGTAGCCGGACACACTGGTCATGGTCACTCGCCTCAGCTTGTCGTAGTCCACGTCGAACTCCGGCATGACGTCGAGCAGATGCTCCAGCGCTATGCCGCTTTCCATTCGTGCCAGCGCCGCGCCGAGGCAACTGTGAATTCCGTACCCGTATGCCAGCGGGAACGCTGTGGTGAGAGGCCATAACGCCATGTGGCCACTCAACGCTGTGGCCTGAATTATCCTGAAGTCCGTTACCCCAGGAATTCTTACCTGGCTGCGCACACCACGTTTCTGTGGCGTGCCTCCAACCTTCCGGACTGCGGACCGAATAGGGTCCGCTTCGGAAAGGAATCGAGGAGTTGGCAGGAAAATACGAGAAATACAAGCCCGAGTTTCGTGACGAGGTAGCGAGACTGGTGGTCGAAACTACTCGGTCGATCGCTGATGTGTCCCGTGAATACGGGCTCAATGAGACCACGGTCGGCGGTTGGGTGAAGAAATACCGGTCCATGCACGCGGCCGACGAGCCGCCGCTGGAATTATCCGAACGCGCCCGGCTGCGCGAACTCGAACGCCGCAACCGCGAACTCGAAATGGAGAATGCATTCCTGAAAAAAGCCAGTGCGTACTTCGCGAGGGAGCAGCGGTGAGCGACAAATACGCGTTCATCGCCGCGGAGCGCGCAACACATTCTTCGGAGAATTCGGGTGATGCTCCCACCATGGTGCGGATGTGCGCGTGGATCGGCGTGTCGAAATCCGGCTACTACGAGTGGCTCGACCGCCGGCCCAGCGCCGCCGCTCGGCGCCGCGAGCTGCTCGCGGACAAGATCCGGGCGTTGTTCGAGGCGTTCGGCGGCACCTACGGCTACCGCCGCATCCACGCCGAACTCCTCCGCGCCGACGAGCGGGTCGGCCCCGAGCTGGTCCGTCGGCTGATGCGCGAGCTGGGCTTGGTTCCGGTGCAGCCCAGGCCGTTCCGCACCACCACCGTGCCCGACCCGGACGCACCCGACACCGTCGACCTGGTCCGGCGGGACTTCACCGCCGACCGGCCCGGCATCAAGGTCGTCGGCGACATCACCTATATCCGGACGTGGCAGGGCTGGCTCTATTTGGCGACGCTTATCGATTGTTTCAACCGCGAGGTGATCGGCTGGTCCATTGCCGATCATCTGCGCACCGAATTGGTCACCGATGCGCTGGAGATGGCGGTGCGGAATCACCGACTCGAACCGGATTGTATTCTGCATTCCGACCGCGGTACACAATACGTGTCCCATACCTACCGTGCCACGCTGAGCGATCTGGGGCTGCGCCATTCCGTCGGCCGCACCGGTCAATGCTGGGACAATGCGCTCGCCGAATCGTTTTTCGCCAGCCTGAAGAACGAGCGAGTGCACCACATGGTGTATCCGACCCGAACGAAAGCCAAGGAGGACATTGCCCGCTACATCGAACTGTTCTACAATCAACGACGAATTCACTCCGCACTCGGCTACCGGACACCACACGAAGTCCGCACCGAATACCTGAATTCGCAGCTCGCCGCATAAATGAACGCAAAATCAACAGTCCGGAAATGGCGTCGGCCATGTTGTTCCCGGCTCGGTCCAGATCGACCAGGATCAGGAACGTCGTCGGCAGGTCCTCACGCACCGTCCTCTTGGCCACGTCCCAGAACATCGACTCCGACCCGAACCCCTTGCACGAGGTCACGTTGACCTGCAGCGGCGCAGCCGCCCTGTCCACGATGGGCGACAGCGCCTCCTTCTCGCTCAGCAGCTCGACCCGCCTGCCCTGGTCGGCCCAGATGTCCCGCACGTAGTTGCTGATGGTGTCCTCCCGTGCGGTGGCGTAGGAGGCCACGGCCTGGCTCGTGTCGGTGTAGCTGCCCTCGTTGTAGATGGTTGACCGGGTGCCGTCGATGATCGAGTCGTAGTCCAGCAGGCCCTCCCGTCGGCCCTTCAGGATCAGCTCCTGGATGGTCCGCTCGTTGGTCGCCTGGCCCCCGGTGTCGCCCTCGGCCCTCACGTCCTCCTTGGAGCACAGATAGCCGTGCAGGTAGATGCTGTCCATCCCGCAGATCCGGTAGATGTAGCCCCGCACGCTCATCTCGGGCTCCTCGGCTTCGATCACCTCGCAGGCGGCGTAGAACAGCTTCTTCTCCTTCTCGGTCACGTTGGGTCGTCGTGACCTCTTGGGGGTGGGGGTGGTCATTGCCCAGACCCTAACGTCAGAAACGTCAGATTCGGCACACCGTAGCGGACCTCTGACCTGGGGTTATGCGGAAAAGGGCGATGTTACAACTCGTATAAGTCCCGAGCAGCCATCGCCGTAGGGGCCTGTGCAGAGCCGAAGTCGAGTTACCTCCCCACCCCCGTCGGGGGGCCTGAGCACTTCACACCGACGCAGGTGGTCCCTTAGGCGTTCTCCCACAGGTGCGAACGGAATGACAGACGGTTTCAGGAGGGCTACCGAGGCGGGATGGCGGGCGCTGGCACCAGGAACGCCTGCGACCGCACACCACCCCGTTCCCAACCGCAGGCCCACCAGTCGAAAGCCTGCGGAAGCCGATCTACTTGCGTCCCCCCTGGGGGGAGAGGCCTTGGTGGGTGGAGGCTTGGACTCCTCCAACCCATCCCGACGACACCCACTGGCGTCCCACCTCGTCGGGAACATCGGCGACGTCACCAGGACGGTAGACGTGCCCCTCGTGGACAACCTGAACCGGCGCGGTGACTTTGACCCTCATCAGGTCAAGGCCGTCACGGTGCAGATGGCTGTGGGACGCACGACACCGATGCCGATGCGCTCCTCACCTGATATGGGGAACATTTTGTCAAGTGGGCAGGGTGAAGCGGCGGCCGCAACCGTCGTCGTGGCCGCCGCATCGTTGACCGGATGAGTCCTCGGGGGTCGAGCGTGTCGTATCGACGCGTGTCAACTCTGATATACGCGGGTTGGATACCGCGAAGGCGGGACTTCCGAGTCGGAGTGGATCCGCATGTCTAAAGATCGAGCGTGATCAGTTGCGCTGCAACGCGATTGCTCATAGGTGAAACGCGGGTCACTCCCAGACGCTTGCCGACACCGAGGTGGTGTCATCCGGACATTTGTGGGGTGTCAGCCGTCGAGGACAGCCAGCGACCAGCACCAGCCGGCCAGTTCACGGGCGATCGCCGCGTTGGCGACCACCGGGCGTTTCTTGCGCTCATCAAAACTGATCCAGCGGGCGTGCAGGCGCCGATTCGCGGCCTGTCCCCGCGCCCGGGCCGCCGGGGACGCTGCCTCCCAGCGCCGCCGCAGATCTCGCCCGGGCCGATACGGGCGCCGGTGATGCCAGGCCGCTTCGATCAGCAGCCGGCGGGCATGAGTGTTGCCGGTCTTGGTGACCCCGCCCTGGGTGCGGGTCGCCCCCGAGGATTTCTCGGTGGGCACCAACCCCAGGTAAGCACCGATGGACCGACCGGACAACCGGTCCCAGTCGCCGATCTCGACAGCCAGCCCGAACGCGGTCAACGTCGAAATCCCGCGCACGCAGCCCAACCGACACACCACCGGGGTGAACGGCGAATCGGCGGCCATCGCGGTGATCGCCCGATCGAGCCGATCCCGGCGGTCCAGGGTGGCCAGCATCGCGTCGAAGGCGGCGTCGTAGGCCAGCTGCAACCCGGGGGCATCGAATCGCTGCTTGCGGAGCCACAGCTCGTGCACTCCAGTCCATGCCCGTCCGCCGTAATAGACGATGCCATGCCGCAGAAGCAATTTCGATAACCGATGTCGCGCACTCATCAGATCACCCCGGCAATCTTCACGGGCCCGGACCAAGTCCCGGGCCGCTTCCTGCTCGATACTGGGAATTGTTACCTCCACGATCTGGCCCAGATGCAGCAACCGCGCCAGATGCCGGGCGTCGCGGGCATCGGTCTTGACCCGATCCCCCGACGGGCGTTGCAGCTTCGAGGGTGCCGCCACCGAACACTCGATCCCCGCCCCCAGCAGGAACCGCGCAAGCCCGAACCCGGTCGGGCCGGCCTCATAGACCGCCGCTACCGCGCCCGGCAGCGACCCGATCCACTCCAGGATCTCTCGGTGATCCGGCGTCAACCGGCGCTCAAACACCTCCCCGGTCTGCCCGTCCAACCCGCACGCCACCACTGATCGTGCGTGCACATCCAACCCGACACTGATCCGAAAATTATGGTGAGGTGGCCTCGGAGCGCACCACGTGATTAGGCGGCGGGAGTGAGTGTGACGGTGTATCCGAGGGCTTCGAGTTGTCGAATGTGACTGCGCTTCTTCGCAGACGGATCGACGTGTCGGGTGTAGTGATCGGAGCCCAGATCCCGGTATCGGGTGTCTGGATCGTGCAGCACGTGCCAGATGATTACCAGGATGGAGCGGCCGACGGCGACCACAGCTCGCGGTTGGCCGCGGCGTCTGGCGATGCGGCGATACCTGGCCGCGAGGAAAGTGTCTGTCTTGCTGGTGCCGACAGCAGCCTCACCCAGCACGCGCGCCAGGTACGGGTTGCCATGCCCAGAAGAAGCGCTGCCTTTGGTCTTGCCCGCCGACGAGTTGATGCCCGGAGCGAACTTCGCCCACGAACACAGATGCCCGGCGGTCGGGAACCGCGACATATCGACCCCGATCTCGGCGATGATCACGGCTGCAGCGACCGGGCCGATGCCAGGGATCTCATCCAGGTGGGCTGCCGCCTCGGCGAAAGGGGCCAGCTGTGTCTCGATCTGGGCGTCGACCGCGGCGATGTCTTCGTCGAGTGCCTCGATCCGCGACAACATGCGCGCAAGCAAGAACCGGTGATGGTCGGCGAAATGCCCGTCAAAGGCCTGTTCGAGCCGATCGATCTTGCCGCGCATCCGTGCCCGCGCCAGCTGGGCGAGCACCTTCGGGTCGCGTTCGCCAGCCACCAGCGCTTCCAGCATCGCCCGCCCGGACACCCCGAAGATGTCTGAGGCCACCACCGACAGCTTGATGCAGGCGTCTTCGAGCAGCTTCTCGACCCGGTTCTTCTCCGCCGTGCGCGCAGCAACCAGGTCGGTGCGGTAGCGGGTCAGATCCCGCAGCCGCCGGATCGGCCACGGCGGCACGAAACTGGGCCGCAGCATCTGACGCTCGGCCACCTTGCACAACCACACAGCGTCCAGCACATCGGTTTTCGGTCGACCAGGCAGATGTTTGACATCGCGGGCGTTGACCAACCACGGGTCCAGTCCGTGCGCCTCCAACAGGTAGAACACCGGCTTCCAGTACGACGACGTCGCCTCCATCACCACCCGCTCGACGCGCATCTCGACCAACCGATTGGCCAGCTCAGTCAACGCCTTCGTCATCGTCGAGTGGCTCGTCACTTCCTGCAACCGCCGTTTACCGCCCGCCGGTGCCGGCACCCGCACACAGCACACCAACTCCGCCTTACCGATGTCCAGGGCCGCCACCCTGGCAATGATCTGCTCCTCATCGTGCGATTCGGCCAACACCGCCGTCATCTCCTCATTCCAACGCACACCAATTCATCTCGGGGTGTGGCCGCCTGCGGATATCGCTACAGGGGAAACGAATCTGATCCTCGTGCTCGAAACAGCGGCAACAGTGAAGGGCCCAACCGCGGCATCCGACGCCCGGCTCGATACACGGCCTCATAGGACCACAGTGTTAGACGGCGTCGACAGGCGACCACCACACAATTTTCATCCCCCCAGGGCGACCGCCAGGTCAGAATGGCTCATACGCTGATTGTTCACTGGGGCCTCCCACATCTGATCCGAAAATTATGGTGAGGTGGCCTCGGAGCGCACCACGTGATTAGGCGGCGGGAGTGAGTGTGACGGTGTATCCGAGGGCTTCGAGTTGTCGAATGTGACTGCGCTTCTTCGCAGACGGATCGACGTGTCGGGTGTAGTGATCGGAGCCCAGATCCCGGTATCGGGTGTCTGGATCGTGCAGCACGTGCCAGATGATTACCAGGATGGAGCGGCCGACGGCGACCACAGCTCGCGGTTGGCCGCGGCGTCTGGCGATGCGGCGATACCTGGCCGCGAGGAAAGTGTCTGTCTTGCTGGTGCCGACAGCAGCCTCACCCAGCACGCGCGCCAGGTACGGGTTGCCATGCCCAGAAGAAGCGCTGCCTTTGGTCTTGCCCGCCGACGAGTTGATGCCCGGAGCGAACTTCGCCCACGAACACAGATGCCCGGCGGTCGGGAACCGCGACATATCGACCCCGATCTCGGCGATGATCACGGCTGCAGCGACCGGGCCGATGCCAGGGATCTCATCCAGGTGGGCTGCCGCCTCGGCGAAAGGGGCCAGCTGTGTCTCGATCTGGGCGTCGACCGCGGCGATGTCTTCGTCGAGTGCCTCGATCCGCGACAACATGCGCGCAAGCAAGAACCGGTGATGGTCGGCGAAATGCCCGTCAAAGGCCTGTTCGAGCCGATCGATCTTGCCGCGCATCCGTGCCCGCGCCAGCTGGGCGAGCACCTTCGGGTCGCGTTCGCCAGCCACCAGCGCTTCCAGCATCGCCCGCCCGGACACCCCGAAGATGTCTGAGGCCACCACCGACAGCTTGATGCAGGCGTCTTCGAGCAGCTTCTCGACCCGGTTCTTCTCCGCCGTGCGCGCAGCAACCAGGTCGGTGCGGTAGCGGGTCAGATCCCGCAGCCGCCGGATCGGCCACGGCGGCACGAAACTGGGCCGCAGCATCTGACGCTCGGCCACCTTGCACAACCACACAGCGTCCAGCACATCGGTTTTCGGTCGACCAGGCAGATGTTTGACATCGCGGGCGTTGACCAACCACGGGTCCAGTCCGTGCGCCTCCAACAGGTAGAACACCGGCTTCCAGTACGACGACGTCGCCTCCATCACCACCCGCTCGACGCGCATCTCGACCAACCGATTGGCCAGCTCAGTCAACGCCTTCGTCATCGTCGAGTGGCTCGTCACTTCCTGCAACCGCCGTTTACCGCCCGCCGGTGCCGGCACCCGCACACAGCACACCAACTCCGCCTTACCGATGTCCAGGGCCGCCACCCTGGCAATGATCTGCTCCTCATCGTGCGATTCGGCCAACACCGCCGTCATCTCCTCATTCCAACGCACACCAATTCATCTCGGGGTGTGGCCGCCTGCGGATATCGCTACAGGGGAAACGAATCTGATCCTCGTGCTCGAAACAGCGGCAACAGTGAAGGGCCCAACCGCGGCATCCGACGCCCGGCTCGATACACGGCCTCATAGGACCACAGTGTTAGACGGCGTCGACAGGCGACCACCACACAATTTTCATCCCCCCAGGGCGACCGCCAGGTCAGAATGGCTCATACGCTGATTGTTCACTGGGGCCTCCCACATCTTGTGGCTCTACCGGCCAGGACCACTTCCTGTCGGCAACCCACGTTCACATGTGAGCGAGGCCCCAGCCCCCCATACCAACTAAAGCGAGAACTCTTCCGTTGGTGGTTCTCATCGCCGTCGGTGGCGGTGGGACGATGCGCTCCTGCTCCAGACCGAGGGCAACCGACTGGCCTACTTGCCGGTGCCGGTGGTGTTGGTGCCGGTGGTGTTGGTGCCGGTGCTGCCGGTGCCGGTGGTGTTGGTGCCGCCGACGGTGTTGGTGCCGGTGGGGCCGACGGTGCTGATGCCGGTGGTGTTGATGCCGGTGGGATTAAGCCGGACGCGGTTTCGCTGCGTGCCGCTCGCGGCGAGGCCATTGTTGTTGCTGGCGGTGGGATTAAGCCGGACGCGGTTTCGCTGCGTGCCGCTCGCGGCGAGGCCATTGTTGTTGCTGGCGGTGGGATTAAGCCGGACGCCGTTTGCCTGCGTGCCGCTCGCGGCGAGGCCATTGTTGTTGCTGGCGGTGGGATTAAGCCGGACGCCGTTTGCCTGCGTGCCACTTGCGGCGAGGCTAGTGGCGGGGAGCGGCTGCGGGGGGAAGGTGTCGGCATTGAACGAGTTCGCAAGGGTGATACCCGGGCCGTCTTGGACGACCTCCTTGCCGACCACGCCGGCGGCGACAACGAGCGACAACGGCCCGATAGCGGTCACGACGTTGCCGCAACCCGGATTGTTAGCATTAACGCATGTACCGCCTAAGACGGTCTGGGATTGAAATGCCACACTCAGGTTGTTAGTTGCAGAGACACGGCTATCGCTGCCGCGGCCCCCTCGACCGCCCACATTCACCGCGAAGTTGAGGAAGCCGTCTCCTGCACGAATTGTATTCCGGTTGCTGCCGATAGCATTAAGTGCGACGTTGCCAAAGCCGTTTGTCGCAGAGACGTCCAGGTTTGAGAACCCACTGCCGCCACCGGTGTTAGCGTTGCCGCCAAGATTGGCCGCGAGGTTGAAGCCACCACCACCTGCCGTAACCGTGCTGGTGGCACCTTGTGTCGCCTGCCCGGAATTGAACGCGAGGTTGAGGAAATCAAGGCCCCCCGTGCCTGCTATTGCGGTGGTGTTGGTGCCCACGGCGATGGCGGCGTTGAAGAACCCGTCGGCGGTCGCCGACGTACCGGGGCCCAGCCCCAACGCGAAGCCGAACAGGCTGCTGGAGCAGTGGCCGCCGCTGCCATCGTTGATGCTGATGCCGGCGATGCCCAAGCACGTGGCGTTGGCCGTTGGGAACCCACCTAATTGCGCCCCCACCAACCCCGAGGCCAACCCAACGCCCAGTAGCTTGTTCTTTGACCTAGCGGAGAGCTTCACGATCCTAGTGTTGCGTGTCGTTGAAACTTTTACGTTTGATTGGCTGGGACAATTTTCGCGTGTATGTGGCCCAGCCGTTGCCGTTGCGTGCAGGTGATCGTTCGAGGTTGGAAGCGTTGACGCGGGCGTCGACCGCGCCGGCGGGGTTGGCGACGAGGGCTCGGATCGTGTTGTTGGCCGCCGACGGAGTGGCCAACACCGACATCGCCGATGCGACCGGCACATCGCGGCCGACGGTGCTCAAGTGGCGTGGCCGATATGCGGAATCGGGAGTGGACGGGCTTGACGACGATCCGCGTCCGGGACGTGCTCCGGTGATCGACGAGGTCGCGGTGCTCGCGGAGACGTTGGCGGACAAGGGTAAACCGCCTAGGCATCTCGGTGTGACGCACTGGTCGACGCGGCTGATGGCCGACCGGCTGGGGATTTCGTTTGCCTCAGTCGCGCGGATCTGGCGCAAGTGGGGCATCCAGCCGCACCGCGTCGAGACCTTCAAGTTCTCCACCGATCCGCAGTTGGAGGCCAAGCTGCGCGACGTGGTCGGACTGTACCTGGATCCCCCCGCGGGCGCAGTCGTGGTCAGCGTCGACGAGAAGTCCCAGATCCAGGCACTGGATCGCACCCAGCCGATTCTGCCGCTGCGCCAAGGCATCCCCGAGCAGCAGACCCACGACTACATCCGCCACGGCACCACCAGCCTGTTCGCCGCGCTGGAGGTCGCCACCGGCAAGATCACCGCCGACGCCTGCTACCCCCGCCACACCAACGTCGAGTTCCTGGCCTTCCTCAAACTGGTCGCCAAGACCCATCCCCGGGTGCGGCTGTGCGTCATCTGCGACAACTACGCCACCCACGTGTGTCCTGAAAGTGAAGTGATGAGGATGTAGGAGGTCCCCAGCACGAAGCGTGCTGTGCCAGTGATGGAGGTAGGTCCTCCGGGTTCGCCGAGCAGACGGAGAACTCAAACCGCCGCAGTGTCATGCCGGTCAAGAGCCGGGGTGGGAAGCGACTGCGGAAAAGGCCCGCTGCAGCGGGTCAGGTATGCGGCGAGAAGACGAACATGGATGAACCACTGCGGACGCATCGAAACGTAGAACGATGGCGCCGAAACCGGAGGTTGTGGGTATCTCCGGGACAAAGGCCCGCCCGCGGGGCGAGCCCTGAGCCAGGGGGCGGGCTGCGTGCTGCCCTGGTGGCGTCCGGTGTATAGGTGGCGTGAGCTCGTCGCGGGCGCTGGCATGGAACAGGAGAAACTGTCGCCTCGATACCGACGACCGGACGTTATCGGCGCGGTGTGCCGGTTCGGGTCGCGAGAGGGAGGACCCCAAGTGGCCGAAACCGCAAGGGGCAGAGTACCGATGCGAGGCACAGGGGCGGACCGGCTCGTAGTAGCGGTGAAGGCTCGGTAATGGGGCTGGAGCGAAGGGGCCGGGCGGGCCAGATCGACCTGAGGTCACCCCGCGAGGGTAGGAGCTGATGGTTGGATCGAAGTCGAAGGTGAAGTCGTTCGAGATCGACAAGCGCCTCGTTCATGAGGCGTGGATGAAGGTCCAGGCCAACGGCGGAGCGCCGGGCGTGGACGCCGTCAGCATCGACGGGTTCCGGGAGGCGGAGAGGGACAACCTCTACAAGCTGTGGAACCGGATGAGCTCCGGCAGCTACCTGCCGGGCCCGGTGCGGGCGGTGGAGATACCGAAGGATCATGGGGCGGGGATCAGGGTGTTGGGTGTGCCCAATGTGGCCGACCGAATCGCCCAGACAGCGGCTGCGATGCTGCTGGAGGAGAAGCTGGAGCCGATCTTCCACCCGGACAGCTACGGCTACCGTCCCGGGCGGTCGGCCCACGACGCGTTGGCCGTGACTCGACGGCGCTGCTGGAAACAGGACTGGGTGTTGGACCTTGATGTCCGGGCCTTCTTCGACAGCGTCCCGCATGATCTGCTACTCAAGGCGGTCGCTCACCACACCGACGAGCGTTGGGTTCTGCTCTACATCGAGCGGTGGCTCACAGCCCCCATGCGGATGCCGGACGGGACTCTGACAGCGCGGGACAAGGGGACCCCGCAGGGGTCGCCGATCTCCCCGTTGCTGGCCAACGTGTTCATGCACTACGCGTTCGATACCTGGATGGTTCGGGAGTTCCCGGGCTGTCCCTTCGCGCGGTATGCGGATGACATTGTCGCTCACTGCGATTCGGAGGATCAGGCCCGCGCGCTGCGGGACTCGATCGCCACCAGGCTCGGGGCACTCGGCCTCGAGCTGCACCCCGAGAAGACGAAGGTCGTGTTCTGCCAGGACGCGAACCGGCCGGGGGAAGCGGAGCACACCAGCTTCGACTTCCTCGGCTACACCTTCCGGGGGCGCCTGGCCAAAGGCCGGAGAGGCTACTTCGTGAGCTTCGCCCCGGCCATCAGTGTCACGGCGGCCAAGGCGGTCGGCCAGAAGGTCAGGGCATGGCACCTCAATCGTCGCAGTGGGACGGATCTGTCCGGCCTCGCCGAGGAGATCGACCCTCAGGTGCGAGGCTGGATCGGCTATTACGGGGTCTTCTACCGCTCCGAGCTGTACTCCCTCGCAAGGCACATCGACGAGCATCTCGTTCGATGGGCCATGCAGAAATTCAAACGACTGCGCGGGAAAGCTGCCAAGGCTCGGGCCTGGCTGGACGCGGTTCGACAGCACCAGCCCCGGCTCTTCGCCCACTGGCACCTTCTCCCGCCCACCAGAGGCCGGCCTGTGGGAGCCGTATGACGGGCGACTGTCACGTACGGTTCTGCGAGAGCCGGGGGGTGCGATTCCCCCCGGCTACTCACCAAACATCCCAACATCCAAGCCTGGCTGGGCAAAAACCCAAGAGTCACCCTGCATTTCACCCCGACCAGCTGCTCGTGGCTGAACATGGTCGAGATCTTCTTCGGCATCATCACCCGCCAAGCCATCCGCCGCGGCACCTTCAGCGACGTCACCGACCTAGAGACCGCGATCCGCACCTACATCGACAGCTACAACGAGCGCGCCCAACCGTTCGCCTGGACCAAAACCCCAGACGAACTACTCGGCAAAATCAAACGTAAATCAATCAACAACACGCGACACTAGGTTCGGTGGTCGACATATCTCAACTCCCTTTGTGTGCATCGACTGGTTCGACGGGCCTCGGGCGCCGGTCTGGGTCGGCTTCGGGACCGGTGAGACCATTCGCCGCTAGCAGAATTTACGCCCCGAAAAGTTCATCGTCAGCGGATTTACAAGAACCGAGTAGTGGATTACTCGCCAGTTCGAAGTTTCTACGGCGTGAGACCGCTGTGGGGGACCGCTACCAGCACCCAGCCCGGCATCGCGGGTAATCCCGCGAAGTTACGAGATTGCTTGGCAGCCAAGATGATTGAGCTACAGGGTGTGGCAGCGAAACTGGGGAAATCCCCCAGAAATTCGGCAGACTTAGGGAAATCCCCCAGAAATTCGGCAGACTTAGGGAAACCCCCCAGAAATTCGGCAGACTTAGGGAAACCCCCCAGAAATTCGGCAGACTTAGGGAAACCCTCTAAGTTGAGGCATGCGGTCATTTTCTCCCACCAGCGGGTTTAGGTGCGATTTCACATCGCACCCCTTGCCCGCGTTTGAAACGCGACCAATACCCCGCGCACGTTCTGACCCTGATCAGAACGATGACGCCGATGCGGCAGTTCTTACAAATGCGCTGGTCAGGCGCGGTGAATGGTGCTGGTCTGGCCAACGGACCGGAGGACCCGCTGGCGGAATCCTCGGCTGCCGGGCAGGCGATCTTGATAATCAAGATCACATGCGCCAACTCCCCTCCCCCCTCACCATCAGTGCAGCTCAGAAGGTGTTTTTTGAAGAGGAGGGTGCGCTGTCTTGAACGCGGCCGCGTGCTCATGGGTGTAGGTGCTGGTCGAGGGGTGGGGATGGTCGTGTCGGGTCGGTCCACGGCGAACACCGTGGCTGTTCAACTGTCGTGAGAGGTGGGGTCGTGACGGTCAGCCGAGTGCGCTCACCGCTGCTGTTCATCGCACCTCGTGCTCGGGAGTGGATGTGCTGGGAGGGGGGTGCTGTGGGTGGTACACGGGCAGACAAGGCAGAGAGGTGGGGGGTGTGCCCGTGAACCGGGACCGCCCTCAAGGTGTAACGACGGCCCCGGCCCAACAGGCTCTCCACGCGGGGGAATTTGGGAAGGCCCCGCACGGAGAGTTTTACGGCGACAAATCGCCCTTAACGATGGAGAACGGGGCGACCACCGAGGTAGCGAAACGACCCTCGAAACGTGCCCTGACCAGGTTCTTTGCGAAATCATCGCTGTTGCTGGACTCGCCCCACTGCACCCCGACACCCTGGCTATCCACGTCGAGCACCACGCTGCCTCCGCTGAGCGTGTGGCTCACACCAGCCGTCTGGGCATTGCTGATCACCACCGGCACGCTGTACAACCTGCGTGCTGCCGGGTCGTACGGAAGCCCTTGGTGCTCAATGGCATTCGTGCTCGACAACGCCAGCTCGACGCCCTCCCAGTCCTGGGGGGCCAGGATGAACGCGGACGGCGCGTAGCCTGCGCTTTCCAAGAGCGTCACGGTCTTGCGCAGCACCGTCAATGGGCTGGTGGCATAGGCCTGCACCTGCAGACCGGAGGTCGCGTTGATGTCGGCGAGCACCTTGCTCTCGACCGCCAAGGACAAGCCGTAGGTGAACTCCGAGCTTAGGAACTGTTGCAGCGCAACGTTATCCAGCAACCAGTAGCGAGGCACCGCCTCATTCAGGTGAGCGATGACAACCAGCGAATCATCAACGCGCACAATGGAATACGTCGAAGTCGGCTTGACGCTGCCTTCGGGCACCACAGCGGCGGCGTTGCTGCGCACCGACTGCCTCAAGTAGCTGAATTGCGGCTCGGAGTGCGCCTTGACCGGGATGACGCTCAAGAGGTTCTGGGCTGGCTTGCCCATCACCACGGGGTCGGCGACGAACTCCAGGCCGGTGATGACGGCACCGCTTGGTGCCAGCGCCTTCTCTCCGAGCACTCCACCGCCCAGCATGGCGGTGGCCAGACGCTCGGTCATCGCCTTGCCGCTGAAGCTCAGGCGGCGGGAGTCGTCACCCCGGGGCCAAGTTGCCCTTGTGGGCTTCCTCGTCGGCAGCCATGGTGTCCAAGCTGGACATGATCTGCGCAGTGCTGCGCTCGCCCTTGATGCGCTCGTTGAGGCTCTTGACCGTGGCCAGGTCGGAGTCCATCGCCGTCTGCTCAGCACTGGTGAGGTCGCGGCCCTCACTCTTGACGCGGTCCACGACACGGCGGCACTTGGCCAGCAGTGTGTCTCGCTCGGTCTCGGCTGGGGTCTTCTGAAGGATCGTCATTTGTCTTGCTCCTAATGCGAAATCGACGCTGCCGTAGTTGGGCAGGTGGATGGGTCGATTCGCTCATCAGAATCAGGCGGGCGGCTCTGCGGTTGGCCTCGCGGACCACTCTGTGGTGGCTGGCGTGGCGGGCCGTCTTGTCCGTTGGCACTGCTCCGGTAAGCCGGGTGGCGCGGCGTGCGTATGGCCCTGGCAGCTGTCCAGAGCGGCCCGTCTGACCGCGTCACCGTGTCCCTTGCGGGAGAGGTCTGTCAACGCCCGCAGTAGCCGCTCGAGCGCCGGCAGCGGACCGCGCTGCACTCGGCGCATTTCGCCGGCCCAGTGAGACAGCTCGCGGTCGAGGTGGTGGCGTCCGTCGTCCAGCGAATTGAGCCCGGCCGCTTCGATGTTCACCGCGTGGACGGCGGCGAGCGGCTCCACCATGCTCACGCACATCCGCGCGATGCGTTCGGGTGCGGCGTCCGGAACCTCCATCTCGTATACGGTGCCGGCGACACGTTCCATCACGAAGAACGGACGGCCGAGAACATCGCCGGAGTCTTCGAGCCATAGCGCTCGCGGTACCCGCACCGGCGTGGGCTGGAGCGCTTGCAGGACGTGAAACTGACGCTCGAGATCGTAGGGCTCAAGCAGGGCCGGCGGCCGAGGACGCAAGCGCACCGCCACATCTCGTCGATCCTCATTACCGCCAGCGAGTGTGAACCGGACTTCCGCAGATGATGGGCACACTAATCCTCTGATATGGGTGGTGACCTGCGGGTATGCGGAAATGCCGATTTCGGGTCGTGTTACTACACGACCCGGCCAGCTCGTTTAGCTGTTGGCTGTGGTGGTGAAGTCGAGGTACTTGGGTGGTTCGGGCACGTCGAGCGCGGACAGGATGGACCTCTGCCCGGTGGTGATGGCGGAGCGTTGGCTGACCTGGCCGTCGGGTGTGGCGAGGGTGACCAGGTGCATGCGGTCGAGTTCGTGGCGCAGGTTGCGCCAGGTGTCGCCGGTGGCGGTTTCGGCGACGCGGATCAGCAGCAGCGCCAGCCAGCACAGCTGCACGTGGGCGCGGATACGATCTTCGCGGTAGTGGTGGACGGGGCGAAGACCTAAGGCGCTCTTGCAGTCTCGCCATCCGCGTTCGACGGCGATGAGCTGCTTGTAGGCGGCGGCCAGATCCTCGGGTGTCAGTGTCAGGTCGGAGGTGCGCAGCAGCCACTTGCCGTCCAGGTGGGTCTGGCGTGCGACGGTGCCGCGGTCGATGCGCAGCAGCCCGGCCTTGGTGCGGCGCAGATAGCGGCGCAGCCCTGGCTTGTCGCGCAGCGAGCCGACCAACTCGTCTCGGTTGCTCGCGGTCCCGGCGTCGGAGCCCTCGATCAAGCTCTGCAGGTGGGCGACGAGGCGCTCGCGCACCGCGGCGTCGCGGGCGGCGGCCTGGGGGTTGTGACAGATCACGAACCGTTCGGCGCGGGCCCCGTCGTCGGCGCCGCCGCCGGGTGAGACGAAGACTTCCTTGACCCGCAGGTTGCCCTCGACGTCGCGGAACCGGCCGGGGCGGGCCAGCGCCGCGGCGGCCTCGGTGTTGGTGTGGCGCAGCTTCTCGGCGTGGATGTAGTGCCCGCCGCCGCGTTGCAGCCAGGCGCGGTTGGCCGCGGAGGCGAAGCCGGCATCGACCGCCCACACCATCCGGCGCAGGTTCCACGCCCCGAGGTCGTCCTTGACCGTGCGGATGATCCGCTGGTCCTGTGTGTTGCCGGGAAAGGTCCAGCAGCGCACCGGGATTCCGTCGCGGGTGACCGCCATCGCGATCACCACCTGCGGCAGGTCGTCGCGGTGGTCCTTGGACTTGCCGAACCGTCGCGTCCCGGATTCGACCGGCGTGCTCACACCGTCCTCGCCGGGCGGGTCGTCGTCGAGGTCGGCGAGGTCGTCGGCGACCTCGACCTCCCAGTAGGTGGAGGTGGTGTCGACGAACACGATCTCCACGTCCAAGCTGAGCAGATGCGCGACCGAGGCGACGATCTCCGCGGCGATCTCGCCCAGCCCGGCGAGCAGGAAGTCCATCGCCCGATACGCCGCGTCGTCGCTGAATCCGGGGCAGTTCTCGATCGCGACCCGCCCGGCCACCCAGCGGGTGCCGGCCAGCTTGCTGTCGGGCTCCAGCGCCCGCTGCGCCACCAACGCGAAAATCACCCGCTCCGTGACGGTTCCGTCGAGGCGTCTGCCCGCGGCGACGCGGCGCAATGCGGCATCGATGCCCAGGCGTTGCCACAGCTGGTCCAGCGCCCAGGCCCCGCCCAGATGCCGGGAGTCGAGCACCTCGACCTCGGCGCCCTCGGCCGCGATCAGCGCCTGCTCGGGCTCGATGAACCGCGAGATCGAGGCGACCAGCCGCGCCAGCGCGTCGCGGTCGACGCAGTCGGCGCGGCCGAAGTTGTGGATCACCTTCGCCGAGGGGACTCCGGTGTCCGGATGCCGCTGGCTGTGCGCGAGCTGCAGATAGCTCACCGTCGACCCGTCCCGGTTGCGCCGCTTCGTCTCCCGCAGCTACACCCCTACATCATTGCACTAGCATGCTGGCAACACGGCAGACACGCCCAAAGTCGTGTGCCTACACAATTTCACGGTTCCAGCATCCTGCAACACACCTACCAGCACAAACACGCGCGCGCATACCCGAAAATGCCTACCAACTGCGGAAGTCCGGTTGTGACGACGGTGAGCACCATCATTTCCGCCGAGTGCCCGAACTCGACGCGATCCAGCCCGTGGATCCGCACGTCGTCGGCCTTCGGAAGCTGGGTGCGCAGCCATGCGACCAACCGGGTCATCACTGGCCGTCCTCGTCATCGGGGGACCACCGGTCTGCGGGCGAAATATCCCGCCGGAACGCGGACATGTCCATCGGGCGCCAATTCGGATACCTCGGGTAGCCGTCTCCTCCGAGCAGCAATTCGAAGATGCCCCAGCCGGTTTGTCCGTCGAACTCGAACCGCATCAGCTGGTCGATCGACATCGACTTCCCTTCCGCTTCGGCGAGTTCGTCGGCGTTGGTGCTGTCCCACGAAAAATGGATGAAGTAGGCGCCACTGCCCTGGTCGCTGTAGTGGCGGTTCGACAGCGGAAGCCCGTAGTAGACGTTGACATCCTGCGCTGCAGCGTCGGCGGTGACGTGATAGGTCGTCCCCTCCTCGTCGGTGAAGACCAGCACGGCCCGAGCGGGCCGTTTGCGATCCCCGTCGAACTCGACCTCGTGCTCGAGCCTCACGAACCTCTTGGAGAGCGTGCCGTCGGCATGCGTGATGCCGCCGTCGACGTATTTGACTGTGCCATCGGCTGATTCGAAGATCCACGCCTCGATCGCGCGGTCCTCGAAGCCGGCGTCCAGCCACAACCAGAAGTCGATCTCATCGGCGACCCGCAGCCCGAAGGTCCGATCGCGCCCGCCGTGAAAGCCGTCGACGGGGATGCGCTCACCCTCGATCGCCACCCAGCCGGTCCATCGACCCGGCTCTTTCATGAGTACAGGTCGGCGATTACCTTGCCGTCGTTGCCGGAAAACTTGATCGGGAGCAGTTCCCACATCGGTGCGGTGGGTTCGTAATAGAGCTCCCACTCGATCCCAGAGTCATTCGGGCCGATCTCGAGTTTCCAGCGCTTGAGGGGCTCCAGACATGTCCAGCGCATCGGTCCGGCGCTCGCATCGGCGCGGCCTGCTCCGGTCACGGGTCGGCCGGCCATCAGGTCCCAGTGCCGACCGTCCGCGAGAGTGACCTTGCAATAACCCAGTCCGCTCCTGGTGTTCGGATTGTTGCCATAGCCGCTGGCCAGAAGGATGCCGCCGTCTGGTGCGGCAGCGAAAAAGTAACACCGATCCGACCATGTGGGGTCGGGGTCGTGCACCTGCGCGAACGGCCGCGGCAGCTGGTGTGTGAAGGACTCGTCGGCGGCCGAAAAACCCATCTTCTTCTCCACCTCCCAGGGTTCGTCGGCGACCACAACAGCGTGACAGTTTTACCATATTTTGTAAAGCCAGGCCCCGGTGGCTCGATGCTGGTTAGATCGCGTCGCGCAAGGCCTTCTCGACGTCGAGGTCGAGGAGCATCCCATACATCCGGTCGAGCAAGATCTCTGCCTGACCCGGCTGATCCATCCCGCCGATCGCCAGCGGCGCCCACGCGGAGGTCCAGGCATCGATCATCATCAGCCGGTAGAGGTCGAAAGCCTCACTCAGTGAAGGTGTTTCGTCGCCGACACCATGGCAAGCGAGCGCGTCGAGATAGCGAGCGAGCAATTCCTTCTCCTTGTCGGCGCGCACTTCCGGCGAGAAAGCCCATGCGATGAAGTACGCGACCTCACGCATGCCGTTCATCTTGTGCATTTCCTGCCAGTCGAACAATCCCGATGTGCCGTCGGCATTCTCGTAAGTGTTGCCGATATGGCTGTCTCCGTGGCACAGGGTCGGCGGCAACGAATCCCAGACCCGCCAAACGCATCCCGGTTCTCGAGATGGAATCGCGTGAGCCGCTGAACGGCGGCGGGCGCGTCATATTTGCGAAAGAACCTCTTCTCGGCAAGCAGAACCGTCCGGTGAGCAAGCACCTGACCGGGTCGGCCACGGTAGAGGGTGATCCATGATAGGTCCCGGTCAAACCAGAGCGACTTGTAAAACTTGGCGTGCATCATTGCCAGTTGGTCGATAATTGCTTCCGCGTGCGACACCGTCGCTTCTTCGTGGGGTTGATAGAAGCGCGTCTCGTCGCCACGGCTCTCGAGGACGATGAGGAATCGGCCGCCCGCGGCCACGCGAGCGTAGTACGGCTTCAACGTCATCCACGACACATCCGGGTAAACCTCGTTGTAGAACCTCACCTCTGTTGCGCATAGGCCGAACGTGGAATTCAGCACTCGGGTCGGTATCTGGCTCGGCGTGCCTTTCGCGAACGCCGCGGTGGGCAGCCCCGCGTTCCTTCCGGCCGCGTTCCATTCCAGCCGGATGCGCGCCCGGTCGGTGGTGCCTTTGGGTTCGCGCAGCACCTCGACGCGCTCGACCCGTGCGCCCGAGACATCCTTGGCCAGTGCGACAGTCATCCTCGGCGATGATGGAGTCCAGCCCGTACTGGTCATCCCAGGGTACCCACGGCGTCAGCCCCAGCCCGATATCCGTGACCGCCTTCAGCGTTGCCAACATGCCGTCATCCCCGATGCGTCCTCAGTTCGGCCAACACTTCGGCGGTGTGCTCGCCAAGCTGGGGTGCGGTGGACCGCGGCGCCCACGGCGTGCCGTGAAAGTCGGCCGGTGTCGCAACCATCGGCACGCTCGCGTCGCCGTCCGGCACGTACACGATGCCGCCCGCCGCGTGGAACTGATCGTCGGACACCACGTCTTCCACTCCGTTGATCGGCGACCAGAAGAACTCCGGTTCTGCCGCAAACACTTCCGCCCATTCGGCAAGCGGCCTCGTCGCGAAGATCTCGTCCAATTCTCCGATGAGTTCGACGGCGTTGGCGGCACGCGTGCGCGCGTCCGCGAATCGTGGATCCGTGAGCCAATCCGGACGGCCCACGACCCGGCACAGCGCGGGCCAGTGCCGCCCTGCCTCGAGCCCGACGATCCAGAACCGCCGTCCGTCGGCTGCTGCGTAGTTGTTCATGCACGGGTTACCCATCGACTCCCGCTGGCCGATGGCGATCGGTTGTCCGGTGAGCAGGTAGGTGTTGAGGTCGAAGCTCACGGTGTAGGCGCCCTGCCGGTACAGCGAGGTGGTGACAAGCTGACCCATTCCGGTGCGGTTCCGTGCGACCAGCGCCGCGCAGATCGCCGCAGCCAGGGTCATGCCGGCCATGTGGTCACCCATCCCGCCGCGCTGGAAGGGCGGTGTCTGGCCGGGACGGGTGAGCAGGTGAGCCAGCCCGGCTCGTGACCAGAACGCGGCGACGTCGTAGGCCGGTCGGTCGGCGTCGGGGCCGGTGTCGCCGTACCCGGTGATCAAGCCGTAGACCAGGCGCGTGTTGCGGGCAGTGACTGCCGCGAAGTCCAGCCCGACGTGACGCAGCGCCGCCAGCCGAATGTTCGTCAGGAAAACATCTGCGGCGCTTATCAATTCGAGCGCTGTCGAGCGACGGTCTTCGGTTGTCAGGTCCAGGACAATGCTCCGTTTCGAGCGGTTGTCCATTTCGAACGGCGGATTCGTCCCCAAATCGCAGCCCAGCATCCGGCCGAACATGCGCGCCGGATCTCCGCCCGGGGGCTCGATCTTGACGACGTCCGCGCCCCAGTCGGCAAGGATGCCTCCCGCTGCCGGTCCTGCGACCCACACGCCGAGTTCGACGACTCTGATTCCTTCTACTGGTCCCGCCATGTCCCAATTTCTATCGCGGCGTCACACACTTCGCCCAAAATTTGTAAAGCTGTACAGATGACACAGCCAGCGTCGGCCCGGCGTGGCGATGAGGTGGCCGACGACATGTCGACTCGCCAGCGGTTGCTTGTCGCCACCGCCGAGGTCCTTGGTCGCAAGGGCATGACGAAACTCAGCCTTTCCGAGGTCGCGCTTCAGGCCGGCGTCTCGCGCCCGACGCTCTATCGCTGGTTCGCGTCGAAGGAGGAATTGCTCGACGCGTTTGGCGACTGGGAGCGGCAGAACTTTGACCGCGGGATGGCCAAGGCGACCGCGGGTCTGCGCGGCAAAGAGAAGCTGGACGCCGCGCTGCGGTTCATCGTCGAGTACCAGCAGTCGTACTCCGGCTACCGGATGGTCGACATCGAGCCCGGGCATGTCATCGGGCAGTTGTCGCGGGTGATCCCGATCATGCGCGAACGCTTGCACCGACTTCTGCCCGGGCCGAGCGGCGCCGTCGCGGCGTCCACCGCAATCCGCGTCGCCGTGTCGCACTACCTGGTCGCCAGCGACGACGCCGACCAGTTTCTCGCGCAGCTTCGCCATGCGGTGGGGCTCAAGCACACAGCCAGCTGAGATTCATCGCGACTGCTGAAGAGCCACAACGGTTTCCAGGTCATCCAGCGCGGCGAGCGCTCTTTCAGACCCTCCAGGGCGATCTCTTCGGTCTGCAGGCCGCCCAGCCCTGCAGTGCACAGCGGAGAGCCGAAGGCGTATGCGGCGGCTTGCCGGTACCGGTTCCAAAGATCGTCACGGTCGAGTTCGGGGCCACCGTTTGCCGCCAGCGATTTTCGGTACGCGTCGATCAGGTGGCGCTGACTGGCTTGGCGGTAAGCCGTCGTCATACCCAAGACCAGGGTGTAGGCGAGATCACGTGAGGGGTGGCCGCGGCGCACGACTTGCCAGTCCAAAAGGCCTGCTCGTCCGTTGCGGAAGTAGGTGTTGCCGGGATGGAAGTCGCCGTGCAGCACCGTGTGTGGACCGGCGTCCCCAACTGCCGTGGCCGCTTCGAAGTTCTGCCAGATGAACCGGCAGGCGTCCACGGGAATCGAGGTCCGGTGGGCCAGCCGGCGCGCGGACAGCCGCATCAAGTGCGGGGTCAGTGAAATGCTGGGGTCGGCGGGCGACCACAGCCAGCCGAATCGCTCTCCGCCGCGCGGCTTTTCAGGAAGCCGCCCCCAAAAGGTTCCGTGTAGGTGACCGAGCATTTCGACCAGCAGGGCTATCTTGTCGGTGTCGAGCGGATGCAATGTGTCGGGAAACTCGCACGGGCCGATGGCCATGTCTTCCAGCACGATGACGTACCGCCCGGTCAGCGGATCCCACTGGGATCCGTAGGATTTCGGCAGACCGGCGCCCAAGCTCGGGTGCCAATTGACGGTAGAACCGCGCCTCGGTTTCGCCGAGGCGCGCCAGCTCACCGAGCATCCGGGTGGCTACGGTCGCACCCGACATTTTGGGGTGTCGGTAAGGATCGTGTCACAGGCCGCAATCCGCACGGCTTATCTACGGTAACGGCGAATCGCGGCTTCTTGCTAGTAGCCGCGTTGGTGACATGTGTATCGGACCTGTGGTGAGCACACGGGTTGCACTACACATATAATCGACGCTCGCTGAGTGTGTTTCGTCAAGGGTGTGGCGTCAACTTGGTTCCGGATTGGGGGCCGGCGAACTCATCCACGAACCCGCCGCACCGTGTTGTTCACCGACATCGTCGCGTCGACATAACACGCCGCGGCGACGGGCACCTCGCCACGTTCGACGGGCCGACGCAGGCGATCTGCTGCGCCGAGGCCCTGCGTGCCGAGGCCGAGACCCTGGGCATCAGATCCGCGCTGGCATCCACACCGGCGAATGCGAATTGCTGGACACCGACATCGGGGGGATCGCGGTACACATCGCGGCGCGGATCTGCGGCCAGGCCGGCGCCGGTGAAGTCCTCGTCTCCCGCACCGTGCGTGACCTGGTGGTCGGCTCGGGCACGGGCTTCGAGGACCGCGGCAGCGTCGAGCTGCGTGGCGTGCCCGGCACCTGGCAACTGCTGGCGGTGGATCGCCATGGCCCGCGGACCGTATCGGCCGAGGCGCAACTGGCGTCAACGCCCACCCCCGGACCGCGGACCGCGATGCGCCACTCGGACCGCGTCGAGGAGGTGATCGCGAGGCGCGCACCGTGGATTCTCCGCGGGATGGCCCACCTCGCACCGGCCACCGGCCGCCGCTGAATCCGTTGGGCTACAAGCGCTGGGAAGGTATAAGTCTAAGCGCGCTACGCACCCCGGCCAGGCGCGCCCGGGCCGGGTCCGGCGCCTCCCAGCCGGTCAGCGCCGAGAAGCTCACCGGTTTCGGATGGCGCAACACGCGGTATTGCAACGAGAACGTCCACTTCTTGCCCCGCCGAATGGGGAGATTGTCTTTGCTGTAGGGATGGATGCTCAGGATGACCGGCCGGGCCACGTCGTCGGCCTTCCCGAAGACATTGATCCGCAACACTGTTCCGTCGCGGGTTGGAACGTTGACGTCACCCTCGAGGAGGATGTCGGCCGGGGGATCGGTGACGATTACCGGCGGTTTGGCGACGCCGCGAATCCGGTCTAGGAGGGCGCTGAACAATCCGCGTGCCTCCCCAGAATATGGGCCTGAGCTGGGAAAATTGGTTCATGCAGGGTGTGGAGCGGGCGGATCGGGAACTGCTGGACGCGCAAGCTCTGGTCGGTCATCTGGTGGCCGAAGGCAGCATGTTCGCGTTTCTCGCTGCCCATCGCCAGGATGTGTTCGCCGATGAGGAGTTCGAGGACCTGTTCCCGTCGGGGCGGGGACGGCCGTCGATCCCGGCGTCGGTGATGGCCTCGATTCTGGTGTTGCAGACCCTGCATGATCTGTCCGACCGGGAGACCGCCGAGGCGGCCCGCTGCGATCTGCGGTGGAAGGTCGCGACCGGGATGTCGTTGGACCACAACGGATTCGACCCGTCCACGCTGGTGTACTGGCGTAAACGGCTGGCCAAGTCCACGCGGCCGCACCGGATCAACGAGGCGGTGCGCCGGGTCGTCGCGGAGACTGGGATCCTGCGTGGCCGCCGCAAACGCGCGGTGGATTCCACGATCCTGGCCGACGCGGTCGCCACCCAGGACACCATCACCCAGCTGGTCTCGGCGATCCGGCGGGTCGGGCGGATCGTGCCTGGTGGCGCCGAGGCGATTACGGCGGTGTTGCGTACCGGAGAGCGCCGGGACGTCGCCACGGCCGGTCCAGGGTAGGTGCGGATTTCGGGCCACGCCAATACCTTAAGGCGTGTTGGCTTGGCGCTACCACACGTAGGGCACCAACCGAAAGTGCACGCGCTGCTTGTATTCGGGGTACCCGGCCAATTCTTGGCTGAGCAGCTTTTCTTCATCGAGGATGCGGAAGACCAACACCAGCAGGCCCGAGATGATGAGGAGAAGCCCCCAGTAGGAGCCGAGCGCCAACGGTATGCCCAACATCAAGATCAGGCTGCCGGCGTACATCGGGTGCCGCACGAGTTTGTAGAGACCGCGGGAGGCCAATTTCTGCTCCGCCTCCACTCTGACGGTGGCTGCCGCATAACTGTTCTGTGTGACCACCAGCATGCCGATACAAAGTCCGGCCACTACCAAGACATCGCCGATCACGCAGACCGCTGCCGGCACTGGCGACCAACCAAAACGATGGTCGAAAGCGCTCAGGGCCATCATTGCGAAGAGTCCCAGAAACACGCCGACGATGATGAATTTCTGAACCGCTCTGGTTTCCGCGCGGGGCCCGCCATGCATGCGTCGCTGCAGGGCCGCCGGGTCCGTCCGACCCAAATACATGTGCGGGACAATCGTTGCGAACGTGAACACCGCGATGAAAACCCATGCCTGCCAATAGTTGAACGTGCCCGCCGGCCAGAACAACAGCACGCCGAGGACGACAAGTCCGATGAGTGCCCAGGACATCGCTTTACGTTCAGTTTTCATAACTCCTGCTCCCTCGCAACGCAGATCATGCCGTCGAAAAGCTATGGTTCCCATGACGATCAGCGCCGCATCGCTACAGATGCTCTGCTGTGCATTGCCACTTGCCTTGGCTCCCATAGGGATCAGTCGGCCGCTCAATCCAGGAGCTAATGCTGGTGACCAGGTCGGCGGCCGTTAGGCCGAGGTCGGCGTGGATCTCGCTGCGCGAGGCGTGAGTGAGGAATCGCTGCGGCACACCGACACTGCGCACCGGAGTGTCGACCCGCGCCTCGCGCATCCGGGCCGCCACAGCCGAGCCGACCCCGCCGTGTAGCCCCGACTCCTCCAGTGTCACGACCAGCTCCACATGACTGGCCAGCTTCACCACCTGCTCGGGCACCGGCAGCACCCACCGAGGATCCACCACCGCGACGGCCACACCACGCTCCCCTAGGGTCGCCGCCGCAGTCAACGCGATTGCTGCCAGGGGCCCGACCGCGACCAGCAGAACATCCGGATCCTGCAGGCGGCAAAGCACATCCACGCTCTCGATTCGTTCCACGGCTTCTATATCGGCACCCACCGTTCCTTTCGGAAACCGGATCGCGGTCGGGCCGTCATCGACCTCGAGCGCCTCGCCGAGCTGTTCACGGAGCGAGGAAGCATCGCGTGGGGCGGCGACTCGCATGCCAGGAACGATGCCCAGCAGCGACAAGTCCCACACGCCGTTGTGGCTAGCTCCATCTGGCCCGGTAATGCCTGCCCGGTCCAGAACGAATGTCACCGGCAATTTCAGCAGCGCGACGTCCATCATTACCTGGTCGAAGGCCCGGTTGAGGAACGTAGAGTACACAGCAACCACCGGATGCATGCCGCCGAGCGCCAGCCCCGCGGCGGACGTAACAGCGTGTTGCTCGGCAATCCCCACATCGAACATCCGGTTGGGAAACCGCGCTCCGAACGCCGCTAAACCGGTCGGCCCCGGCATCGCTGCGGTGATCGCTACGAGGTCATTCCGGCGGCTGCCCCATCGGAGCAGCTCAGTGGCAAAGACATCCGTCCACTGCGCAGCGCCGGTGGCTGACTTCGGTTTGCCAGTTCGAGGATCGATTGGCCCGCATGCATGCATGCGGTCAGCGGGATCTTCTTCCGCTGGGCGGTAACCCATTCCTTTGCGGGTGACCGTGTGGACGATGACCGGGGCGCCGACGCCCTTTGCCATCCGCAGAGCCTTCTCGAGCGCGAAAATATCGTGTCCATCGATCGGGCCGAGATACTTGATGCCCAAATCCCCGAACAACATCTGCGGACTCAACGCATCCTTGAATCCTTCCTTGACGGCGTGCAGTACCGAATAGGCGGGTCGTCCGAGCAGCGGTATCTTGGTAAGTTTCCTGGTTATTGAGGCCAGGAGCCGCTCGTAACCGGGACGCATCCGCAGGCTGGTCAGACGATCGGCAAGTCCACCGCTCGTCGGTGCATAAGACCTGCCGTTGTCATTGACGACAACAATGACAGGACGGTTCGTGGCGGCAGCGATGTTGTTCAATGCCTCCCAACACATTCCACCGGTGAGCGCGCCATCACCAACTATGGCGACGACGCGGCGATCTTGGCTGCCAGCCAGTTCGAATGCCTTGGCCAACCCGTCCGCGTAGGAAAGCGCAGCAGACGCATGCGAAGACTCGACCCAATCGTGTTCGCTTTCTGCTCGCGAGGGGTACCCCGACAGGCCGCCGGAGGCGCGCAATCGGTCAAAGTCGTCTTGGCGGCCCGTCAGGAGCTTGTGCGGGTAGATCTGATGGCCGGTGTCGAAGATCAACGCATCATGTGGCGAATCGAATACCCGATGAAGCGCGATGGTCAACTCGACCACACCGAGGTTCGGGCCGAGGTGCCCCCCTGACACCGACACCTTCTCGATGATGAATGCTCTGATCGCATGTGCGAGCTTTGTCAACTCGTCGCGTGACAACCCGTGCAAGTCACGCGGACCCCGGATCAGGGCAAGGACGTCGGCTGAACCCGACGCTTCACCCGTATCATCACGGTCCAGATACCTACTCGACATTCGATCCCCGCCTCGACTCGGTCGTCAGCCACGGCGTTGTTTGCTATTGACTGTCGGTACCCAGTTGCCGTGGAGTCCGGCGGGCACTCGATGTGGCAGCTTGATGCTCGGGACATCCTGCAGAGTGTGCGCTTCGAGAATCGCGAGGTCGCTGCGGGCGGTGCGACGGTCGTACACATAACCCATCAGCACGCCGTCGTCCTCAGCCGCGTCGGGGGATGAGGGATGAAAGACGAACTCGCCCACCGCTCTTTCGGCGCCGAAGCAGCGTGAGTGCGTGCTGCCGCGGAGGAAGTCGTGCTTGAGCAGGGTGTCGCCGTAGACGGCTCCGCCGACGGGCGCATATCCGTACCGATACCGCTTGCCGGCAAGGCGCTCGCCCACGCGGGGAAACGCCTGCCCGCGATCGTCGAAGGGCGATTCGCGCAGCTTCCCGTCGGCGAGATCGACGGTCCAGCGGTCAAGTGTGGCCGGGCCCTCGTTCGGACCTGTGCGGTCGCGGTCGAACATCTTCGGGTGCCGCACGACGTCAACCACCATGGTGTCGCCGTCGTCGTAGGCATTCATGGGGTGGTAGACATAGCACGGTTCCGGAGGCCAGCATTCGAGCAACTCTCGGGGCGAGTTCGCTGATCGAGTGCTCTCGTTCGAGCTCTGCTCGGCGTTGCTCAAGCCACTTTCCAAATTGCTCATTCATCAACGGCTTCGCGTCGAAGTCAGGCGGCTCCACCGGCGCGACTTGATCAATGGTCATGGCAGCATCCTCATATCGATTTGGGAATTGTCCGCAATGGGAATCGTCGCTCGCGTGCGGTGCGACGAGGCCAGTAGTGCACCACTGCAATCTCGCCCGGCCTCGGCGCGGCACTACTTAGATGCGGTCTTGAGCTCCCGCTTGTTGATGTCAGTAAAGACCCGCATGGCCCGCGGCCGCCGCGAAAGGGTGAGAATCGGTGCGTGGTGGGCCCGGATAAATCGGGCGCAAAATGACGAGACTGCCCGAGACGACACGATCTTTGTCGAAGCTACCGGTGTTCGGGCACGAGTCCCGGCTGTTGACGACGCAATCGCGACCGGTAGGAGGGCCAAACATCCGCGGAATCGTCAAATTGCCGACTATTCTCGAGCCTTGATCATTGCGTGCGCCGAGGCGATGTGTCCTTCGAAGCCAAGCGATTCCGCCATCGCGCTATAGCGACTCACCAAGTCCCGGTAGGCACCATCGTCACCGCGTGGCCGGGACAGCAGCGCGCGCAGGCGCAGGGTGACTTCGAGAATCGCCGAACCGTGATCGGCGCGGAGGTCCGCCAACCGGTCGATCGTCTCTTGGGCTTCGGACACGTCGCCGTAGGTGCCACGCTCCAGCAGCGTCTCCACCAGAAGGTGGGTGCACCCAACACCAGACCCGAGCCGTCCTGCCTGTGCAGCTCGTCCACGGCTTGGCGCATCACCGGAATGGCAGCATCGCGGTCCGCGCCTGGCCCTTTCCCCGGGCGGCCAACAACTCGGCGACCGGGACCAGGAAGGGAGGGCGCTCGCGGCACGCGTCGCGCGGCCGACCGCCGCAATCGTAGATCGCGTCGAGCACGTCGGCATACTTGTCGTTGATCACCTGGCGCGGCAACGTGAGCATGATCGCCGTTTGCCTGGACTTTCACACTGTGAATCCACCTGTTTCGGCCTCGCGCACCATAGCCGCGTACGCCCGCGCTCAGTCCGAGCATTCTCTTGCGCCCTATGCCAGCACCACCGTGGCGCCGCGTCCGGGCGTGTGGATGACCCCGCGGCGTCGTACTGGCTCGGGTCGCCGGTTGGTGGGCTGCACCGTGCAGCTGCCGAACAATGTGCTGAGCACGACGCGTATCTCGTATTCGGAGAATGCCGCGCCAAGACAACGGCGGATGCCGCCGCCGAAGGGAATCCAGGTGTAGGTCCCGGCTCGCTGTTCAAGAAAACGCTCCGGCCGGAATCGTTTCGGGTCGGGATAGATATCGGGCCGCCGATGCATCAGGTAGATCGACGGCACTACCCGTTACACCGGCCGGCAACTGGATGCCGCCGATCTCCATGGGCGCTTTGAGTCGCCGGGCGACCCGCGAGATTACCGGCCGAAGCCGCAGCGTCTCCTTCACCACGGCGTCGCAGAACTGGTGTTCGCCGGCGTGGATTTCCTCGGTTAACCGGGCCTGGTAATCGGGATGGCGGACAAGCCGCTCGACGGCCCAGGCGATCGCTGTCGCCGTGGTTTCGTGCCCGGCCACCAACAGGGTTAGCAGCTCATCTCGGGTCTCGACATCGCTCATCGGCCGGTCGTCTTCGTGCCGGGCCTGCAGCAAAAGGGAAAGCACGCCACCGCGGTCGTCGAGGCGGTCGACTCGGCGTCGCTCATCGATCTCGGCGTAGAGCAAGCGGTCGATCTTAATAAGAAGCTTGCGCGTCGACGCGGCTCGCGCGCGCCTTGGTCCGATCACCAACAGCACCTGGCGCGCCATACCCGATAGTCGCGCCATACCCGACAGTATCGTCAACGTCCGCACCAGTTCTGCCCGCAGTTGGTCAAGCCGCTCACCCTCGCAGAGCCCGAACACTGCTCGCAGGATGGCCTCCAGCGTCAAGGCCCGCATCCGCGGGTGTAGACGCACCGGCTTCGCGCGTGGCCAGCGTGCGATCTCCACTTGGGCGACCGCGGCCATCGTCTCGGCGTAGGACGCCAGGTGGTTGCCGCGGAACGGTGGCATGAGAAGTCGGCGCTGCTCCCGGTGTGCGTCTTCGTCGAGCAGCAGCACTGAGTTGGCGCCGACCATCGGCAGCAGGATGCGATTTCCTTCCCCGGCGTGCAGCAGCTCGGTGGGCCCGCTGAAGACTTCTTTGACTGCGTCCGGATGGGACACAATCACCCACGGAGGCTCACCAGCGAGCCTCATCGTGAATGTGTCGCCGTAGCGAGCCGCGCAACGCTCCATGAACTCCCAGGGGCGGACTACCCAAGCGGCCGTCTGAACGGAGACCGGCAGTCGAGGGCCCGGCGGTAGAACATCGAGGGCCAAATCGGTCACCTCCGACCGGATGCCGTGGCATTTATGCACGGTCCGGGATCTGGGTTGAAACAGTCGTGTGGGGCAATAGTTGCTACCGGGGGCGGGTACGGTGCTGCTGTGCTAGAGCTGGGCATGTGGCTCCAGCCCGAATGGTAGGCCACATTCGCACGTCGTAATCGGGGGTACTGCTCTTGAGCGGCTGCTCGCGATCAGGTGCACTCCGTTCTTGGGCCGCAGCATCAGCGTCGCCTCGAGTTCGACGCGATGATCGGGCGCAAGGTCAAAGGTGAAGCGCTGACTCATGATTGCCGCGATCAGAGCCATCTCCATCGACGCGTAGCTCTGCCCGATGCAGCTGCGTCGACCGCCGCCGAACGGCAGATACGCCGAGCGGGGACGGTCCTTGGCGCCCTTCAAGAACCTGTGGGGATCGAAGGTTTCCGGGTCGGGCCACCAGCGCGGGTCGTGGTGAATGTGGTGGATTGGGATGATGACCGTGGAGCCGCGCCGAATGTGATGTCCGCCGATGACATCATCCTGGATGGCGCGCCGCCCGATGATCCAGGCCGAGGAGAAGTAGCGCTGCGATTCCTGCAGGCACGCGGTGGTCCACGGCAGCCTGCCCAGGTCGTCGGCGCCTGGGCGGCGCGTGCCCAGCACGTCGTCCACCTCGGCGAGCATCCGGTCACGGGCCTCGGTGTGCAGCGCCATCAGATACCAGAACCAGGACATGGCATTCGCGGTGGTTTCATGACCGGCGAGCATGAACGTCAGCGCTTCGTCGCGGATCCGCCGGCGTGGCCAGGTTCCACCGTCAGCCCGCAGCAACACGTTGAGCAGGTCAGCGGAGTCGGTTGGGTACACCAGTCGCTGATCGATCACCGAGTTGACCGCGCGGTCGAGTGTCAACGCGCTGTTCTGCATGTCGCGCAACGGTGGCGGCAGGCGGACGCCGGAGGAGGCTAACCGGTGCAGCGTGTCGTAGACCGGACGCGGCATGAGGCCCCACAGCCCGAGTCGCTGCAGCCGCTCGGCGCGCCGCAGTCCGCGGGTCCCCAGGTCGTCCATGATCTGGACCAACGGCCCGAAGTCGTG
Organism: uncultured Actinomycetota bacterium; assembly: GCA_963801365.1. Lineage (GTDB taxonomy): Bacteria > Actinomycetota > Actinomycetes > Mycobacteriales > Mycobacteriaceae > Mycobacterium. The sequence continues at coordinate 223,292 of CAWDEZ010000010.1, forward strand.
GCTGAACAGGGAGTTGGCGACCACCCGCAGGGCTGCCTCGACCATCGTCTGGTGCATGTCGAACCGGGCGCCCGTTCGCAGCGCGTCGGTGACGTCGGTGATCGGGTCGATCATCAGGTCGACGATGCCGTTGAGGTGGCGCCGGGCGAAGGTGGGGTTCAGCACCCCGCGGTGGGCGGCCCAGGAATCACCCTCGTCGGTGAGCAAATTAATGCCCGCGCCGGCTCGGATGGGCTCGTATTCGTTTGACTTGACGTATTTGAGCCGGGCCTCGTGCAGCACGTGATCTACATAGTCAGGATGACTGATGGAGACGAAACGCCTACCAGTGCAACGAAATCGGGTGATATCGCTGCCGCGTGTCCGGCCCAGGAAACCGTCGCCGACGTCGAAGCCGACGGTGATGGCCTCGCGGGTCATCGTCCAGGTGCTCAGCCGTTTGGCCGGTGCTGTCCGAGGGCGCGAACCGGTGAGGCGCTCGGCAACCTTGCGGCCACCCCGTGTGCGCCTGGTTTCCGGCGCCGAGGCGGCCCGCTCCACCGCCGCGTTCCGATCTGCGGTAAGAGGACTGGAAACGCGAAGCCGCGCTGGCGAGCCGATGAAGGCTCCCAGTGCTACCGTCAGTGTCCCGGCCCGATCGATGTACTTTGCGCTACCCATCGTGGGGCCTCCATCGATCGCATGGCGGAACGATGGCCGCCACGTCGGGCGTCGAGTTCCGTGATAAGAATCGTCGTTTGCGTTGGCTTCGGTGGGCTCAGTAACGCGCTACTGCAATTTCGCGCGGTTTCGGTGCGGCACTACTGAGCCTGAGTCGCGACGTTCCCTTCCACGCTCGGGATGTACCGCGAAGCCGAAGTGAAACTCCTTGCGGCGCAAAACGCAACAGGCGATCGCTACCGCTGGGCCAGTGAGGTAGCCGAGCGCATCCCCCTTGAGGTGGGTTCGGCAATATCGGCGCCGCCCATGTGTCCATGTGGACGACGCCAGACCCCTGTCGTCTGGGCAGGGAATTGGCCGAAGGTCAGGACCGCGACTCGGTAGTACCGCGCCGAAACCGGCGAGATTGCAGTAGCGCGCTACTGCGCTCGTCGCACCGCAGTCGAGTGACGATTCCTATCGGGAAGCGCGACACCCGAAGGAGCGACGATGATTACCGCAAACTTCGCCGGCCGCGGCTGCGCGATGTCGAGGATCGCGCCACACGCGACCGGCCATGATTGGTCCAGGAACGGAACCCTGCTGCGCGTCGACCACGAACGCGGTATCGGCTGGGTCGCCACGCAGTACGACCTGAGTATGCGTGTCATTCAACAGATCAGGGGTTCAGATCAGGACGTACACCGCGTAGCGGCCTGGTGGGCACGGGGACTGGAGATGCCATGAGGTTGCAGCTGTTGCGGAGAAGTCTGCGACCTCGAACTGCCAGCTGCGTGACCCCAGTAGTCCCTCACCTGGTAGGCGACGTCGGCACTTGGAGAAGTCCGTGCCGGTGGCCGGAGATGCGATGGTAGCCGGCTCGCCTTGACCCGACACGATGTGCACGACGAACGAAAGCCTGGTGAGAAATGCCACTGAAGACCCCGAAACTCGCCGCGCGCGGTTGCGAATACGGTCCGGCATTCCACGGCCTGCGCTCGGTGTGGCGCCGTGGCGCTCGCGGTCGCCGAGGAAAGGGAAGGTAGTCATGTTAGAACGGCTCGCACGATTAGCCGTGGCCCGGCCGAAGGCGGTTCTCGCCGCGACCTTGGTGCTCATGGTTGCCGCATTTGTGTATGGATCGGCGATCAGCGAGCGCCTATCAGGCGGCGGCTTCTATAGCGTTTCTTCTGAATCGCAGCGCGCTGCTGCCTTGGCGGAGCAGCGTTTCCACGCCGGCAAACCTAATCTGGTGGTTCTCGCGACCGCCACCGACGGCAGGTATGTCGACAATGCCGACGCAGTTGCCGCCGGCCAGGCACTTACTCAACAGCTTGCCGCCACGCCTGGTATCACCACGGTCAGCTCGTATTGGGGACCGGGCAAGTCCGAATTGCTCCGGAGCAATGACGGAACGAAGGCGCTGATCTTGGCGCACGTCGAAGGCAACGAGCGCGAGTTTCCGGCGGCGGCCAGACGTCTCATCGCTACCTACCGTGACACCGAGCGGGGTCCGCTGAAGCTCGAAATCGGCGGTGAGGTGGTCGGCTACGTCGACGTGACCGATCAGCTCAACCACGACCTGAGGACCAGTGAAGCGATCGCGATGCCGGTGATCCTGGTGCTGATGACGCTGGTGTTCGGCAGTCTCGTCGCGGCCGGTTTGCCGCTCGTAATCGGTGTGCTGTCGATTGTGGGTTCGCTCGGTCTTCTCGCGTTGTTGTCCGATGTCACACCGGTGTCCAACTATGCGCTCAACGTGACGACGGTCCTCGGGCTGGCTCTCGCAATCGACTACAGCCTCCTGGTGCTGACCAGGTTCCGGGAGGAGAGGACTCGGGCTCAGACCCTCGATGATGCGATAATCGAGTCGGTTCGAACCGCCGGCCGCACGGTCGTATTCTCTGCCACGACGGTGGCGCTGTCGGTGCTGGCGCTGCTTGCCTTCCCGATGATGTTCTTGCGTTCGATCGCCTATGCGTGCGTCGGCGTAATACTGCTCGCGACGGTGTGCGCGGTTGTTGTCGTGCCCGCAATGTTGCGAATCCTCGGCTCCCGAATCGACTCGCTCAACGTTGGCCGGGCGATTCGGCGGCTGATTGGGCGTCGCGCGCCGGCCGAAGTGCGGGCTGAGGAGGATGGGTTCTGGTTCCGCAGTTCACGGCTGGTTATGCGTAGGCCGGTAGCGATGGGGGGCGCGGTTCTGATCCTGGCCCTTGTGCTTGCGGCACCTTTCAGCGCGATACGCTTGAACTTTCCGGACGACCGGTCGCTCCCAACAACGATCGAAAGCCGAAGGGTCGGCGACGCTGTCCGGTCCGAATTTCCGGCACAAGTGACCGCCGCGATGGATGTGGTCCTCGAAGCCTCCGTGGACGCGGATCAGCTCGATAAATACGCCGTGGCCCTGTCACGGTTGCCGCACGTCGTAGCCGTCAAGCTGACAACCGCAAACTATGTCGACGGACAGCGCATCGGCGAAAGGCCTGTGCCCGACGCCAATGGCGCCTACCTCACGGTCCTCCCAGATGTCGATCCTTGCAGCGATGCGGCCCACCGCCTGCTCGATCAGGTACGTCGTACCCCATCTCCAGGTACCGTGCATGTCGGCGGATTCACTGCAGAAAACTTCGATACCAAAGATGCTCTGTTAGAACGTGTTCCGTTGGCCGCAGCGCTGATCATAGTCGCGATGTTCGGCGTGCTATTCGCATTTACCGGAAGCGTTGTACTGCCGTTGAAGGCACTGGTACTCAACGTAGTCAGCCTGTCCGCGACTCTCGGCGCGATGGTGTTCGTATTCCAGGAGGGTCACCTCAAGTGGCTAGTTGGAGATTTCACTGTTACCGGGACACTGGCTACAACGGCGCCGATCCTCATCATCTGTCTGGCGTTTGGACTGTCCATGGACTACGAAGTGTTCCTGCTGTCGCGAATTGCCGAGGAGTATCGCGCGCACGGCGACACCAACCTTGCGGTGATGTCCGGGCTGCAACGCGTTGGCCCCATCGTCACCGCGGCGGCACTGATCATGTCAGTCGTGTACATGGCGATGGCCACGGCTCAGGTGTCGTTCATCAAGTCGCTTGGCCTCGGGATGACGCTCGCAATCTTGTTCGACGCCACGCTTATTCGTGCAGTACTCATGCCCGCTGCGATGAAGTTGATGGGCCGCGCGAATTGGTGGGCGCCTGGTTGGCGAAGGCGCCCCGCGCGCCCAGCCGTGACAGAGCGTGGTCGTGAGCGCCAACTCACGGCGCAGTGACGCCGAACGCAACTCCGCTCGGGAACACCTGTGGGACTCGAGGTGACGGAGGAGACTTCCGATGACGACATCGGTGAGGACGCGTTCGTCGCGGTTGATATCGGTTGCGCCTAACCAGCAGTGGTGCCGAGCAACAATCCAGGGCGTCTCGGTAGTGGTCTGCAAGTTGTTCACACAGCCAAGATTTTCCGACACCGGGTTCGCCGGTGACAACCACGCGGCCACTTGCGGATGCGACGGCGTCTATGGAGTTCCGCAACATGGCGACAGCACTGGCACGCGGCACTGCGACCGCCGATTCGACGGGGTATCCTTCCGCGACGGCACTGAAATCGGTGATGAGCCGGGCACGGGGCGCAACACTTTCCCGTGCCACGTTTCCATCGAGGGCGCGTGCGCCGGTGGCCGCGTATGCGTATGCGAGTGCCGCGTGTTCGGGTGTGATGTGGCTGTTGGGTGTGCGGCCGGCGCCGAGCTCTTCGGTGACGCGACGCAGCAGTATCCGCTCAGCGGGCCCGGGACCGGTGAAGTCGAGCGTTGAGGCTGGAGCCCTAGTGTCGATCGTAAGATGCCGGCACGCTGCTTGCACCTGCTCGTCCGTCAGTGGCGGTAGTCGCCGTCGGTTGCCTATTGAGCTGTAAAACAGGCGATCGATCAGCATCGCTTAGCGCCGGGCTCAAACAGCGCCTTCTTTGCTCGTCCACGCCCTATCCTTGGGCAATTGGGGTAGTCGGGACCCCTGGTTCGGTGGTGCTCGGATGACGGCGAGCGTGGTGTGCGGGTCATGCGGCACTGGCCTGCGGGAGAGCGCCAAGTTCTGTGACGAGTGCGGTGCCCCAGCTGCGGTTTCGGGTGATACCGCGGAGTACAAGCAGGTGACGGTGCTGTTCGCCGATGTGGTGCGCTCGATGGACATCGCGGCCGCCGTGGATGCGGAGCGGTTGCGCGAGATCATGACCGAGCTGGTGGAGCGCTCGGCGGCGGTGGTCCAGCGCTACGGCGGCGGGAGCGTGGAGTACACCGGCGACGGGGTGATGGCGCTGTTCGGCGCCCCAGTTGCGTTGGAGGATCATGCTTTTCGGGCGTCCCTGGCCGCGCTGGCCATTCAGGAGGAGGCGAACCGGTTGGCGGCCGAGGTGCAGCGCGGCGATGCGGTGGCGCTGCGGCTGCGGGTGGGCCTGAATTCGGGTCGGGTGATCGCCGGCGAGATCGGTTCGGGGTCGCTGGGATACGCCGCGACCGGCGAGCCGGTCGGGTTTGCGCAGCGGATGGAATCGGCGGCGCCCCCGGGCGCGGTGATGCTCTCGGAGTCGACCGCGCGGCTGGTTGAGCACCTCGCCGTACTGGGTGAACCGGAGTGGGTGCGCATCAAAGGGGCCGACGAACATGTGCGCGCGCGCCGGCTGGTAGCGATCAGCCCGCGCGATGGCGTGGTCGGGCGCGTCGAGGCGAGCCTGGTCGGCCGGCGCTGGGAGATGGCGGCCCTCGACGCCATGGTGGACCGCACGATCGGTGGCCGCGGTGGTGTCGCGGGTGTGGTGGGTTCGCCGGGCATCGGCAAGTCCCGGGTGGCGCGGGAGGCCGCGGCGCTGGCAGCCGGTCGCGGGGTCGAGGTGTTTTGGACCTTCTGCGAGTCACACGCCCGTGACGTCCCGTTCCACGTCGTCACGCGGCTGCTGCGGGCCAGCACCGGCGTAGCGGACCTCGACGGCCAAGCCGCCCGTGCGCGGGCCCGGGAACAGGTTCCGGATGCCGACCCGCAGGATGTGCTGCTGCTTGATGATCTGCTCGGTGTCGCCGACCCCGATGTGCGGTTGCCCCAGATCGACCCGGATGCACGGCGGCGCCGGTTGACCGCGCTGATCAACTCCGTGTCGCTGGCGCGCACCGAACCGGCGCTTTTCATCATTGAAGATGCGCATTGGATCGATGCGGTCAGCGAGTCGATGTTGGCCGATTTCCTCACCGTCATTGCGCGCACCCCGTCGATAGTGCTGATCACCTACCGTCCTGAGTATGAGGGAGCGCTGACGCGGGTGCACGGCGCGCAGACCGTCGCTCTTGCGCCGCTGAGCGATTCGGACACCACCGCACTGATCACCGAGCTGCTCGGGCCGGACCCCTCGGTCGGCGAGCTGGCGGCGATCATCGCCAAGCGGGCCGCCGGGAACCCGTTTTTCGCCGAGGAGATGGTGCGCGAGTTGGAGCAGCGCGGCGTGCTGGCCGGCGAGCGCGGCGGCTACGTCTGTAGCACGGACGTTGCTGAGCTGAGCGTGCCCGCCACGGTGCAGGCGGCCATAGAGGCGCGCATCGACCGGCTGAGCACAGCGGCCAAGCGGACGGTGAACGCGGCGTCGGTGATCGGCGCCCGCTTCGGGACGGAGCTGCTGGCCGCGCTGGGCATCGATGCGGTGCTCGACGAGCTGCTGGGCGCGGAGCTGATCGATCAGGTGCGGTTCACCCCGAGCGCCGAGTACGCCTTTCGCCACCCGCTGATCCGCGCGGTGGCCTACGAATCGCAGCTGAAATCCAATCGCGCCGAGCTGCATCGGCGCCTGGCCGCCGCGATCCAAGAGTCTGCGCCGGGGTCGGTGGAGGAGAACGCCGCGCTGATCGCCGAACACCTCGAAGCAGCGGGCGAGCTGCACGCGGCGTATGGCTGGCACATGCGCGCCGCCGCGTGGTCGGCCGCCCGCGATATCAGCGCTGCCCGGCTCAGTTGGGAGCGGGCCCGCCGGATCGCCGACATGTTGCCTGCCGACGACCCCGACCAGCTGTCGATGCGCATCGCCCCCCGCACCATGCTGTGTACTACCGACCACTTTCAAGCCCGGGCAGTCCACGAAAGCCGGGGCCGCTTCGCGGAGCTGCAGGAGTTGTGCAGCGCGGCCGGGGACAAGGTCTCGCTGGCCATCGCCATGACCGGGCTGGCACTCGAGCTCCTCCATGCCGGGCGCACGCGTGAGGGGTCGCAGCTGGCATCCGAACAGATGGCGCTGCTCGAGTCGATCGGCGATCCCACCTTGACCATGCCGTTGGCGTTCGCAGCGTTCCTCAACTGGTTCAATGTCGGTGAATTCGGCGAGATCCTGCGGTGGTCGCAGACCATCGTCGACCTGGCCGCCGGTGACCCCGCCAAGGGCGCCGGCTTCGGTGTGGGATCACCGCTGGCGGCCGCGTTGGCATGGCGCGGCGTTGTTCGGTGGTGGCTGGGCCGTTCCGGATGGCGCCAAGACCTCCACGACGCCGTCGCGATGGCTCTATACAGCAACCCGCAATTCTTCGCCCTTGTCGTCTGGTGGACCTACGGTGTGGAAATACAGTACGGGGTGCTTCGGGCCGATGACTCCGCGCTGCGCGCGGTCGAGGCGGCGGTGCAGACCGCCCGAAGGGCCGGCCACGATTACGCACTGAGCATGGCGGAGTACATGCTGGGTGTCGCGCTGCTGAATCGGGACGCGGCGGCCGACCGTGACCGCGGGCTGGAGCTGGTGGTGCAGACCCTCGACATGTTTTTGAGCGAGCGGTTTTTCTACATGGTCCCGGTCACCGAGTTGTTGGCCGCCCGGGAGAGGGCCAGGCGCGGCGACCGCGATGCTGCCATTGCGGTGATGCGCCAAGCCGTGGACGAGCTGCACCAGGCAGGACGGCTCGGGTTTGGCATTTGGGGCACCGGCCTTCTGGCGGAGACGCTGCTGGAGCGTGGCGCCGAGGGTGATCTGGCCGAAGCCCAAGAGGCGATCGACTGGTTGGCGAACCTGCCGGCAGACGACGGTTCGGCGATACGCGAGATCACGCTGCTGCGGCTGCGCGCGCTGCTGTCCGGGGCCCGCGGCGACAATGTTGCCTACCGCGACTTGGTGGGGCGCTATCACACGATGGCGGAATCGCTTGGCTTTGAAGGACACATCGCCTGGGCCAAGGCGATGCTAGCGGGCGAGGAATAGTCGGCGATTCGACCATCGGCGGATGTTTCGGCTCTCCTTCCGGCGTGCTGCCTCGGCACGCAAGTATTCGCAGTCACCGCGATTTTTTTTGGTCCGAGGGCTGGGAACGCCAATCGGGCGACGAGACGGTACAGCCGTCGTCTCGATCATTGAAGGTGCCCAGGCACTTTCGCGCGCACTGGCGCGGACGCCGCAGCACTGAATGCGGCCAAAACGGCCACGCGGGCATTACTTGGTACGAACCGCCGTTCTCAGTTCAACACTTAGGAATCGGCGCCCGCCCGGTGAGCTGCGGCCCGCGGAACTGGCTGTCGATGACGAACCGGCTGGCGTTGGGCTCGAAGTGGACTCGGGCTTCGGCGCTCCATCGCTGTTGCTGCCCGCGGTGGTCGGCTTGCCATTGCGAGGCACGGCCGCATCGTGAGTCGGTTGACCGACCGGCCCTTGGGTCGTCGGCCGACGCGCAGGCTTAGGCGCCTTGGGCGTCAACGTTGTAGCCGAAGGCTTCGGCTTGGGCTTAACAGACGGCTTGGAGGCATTGCCAGCTGGTGGGGTCAACGCCGTTGGATTCTGTTGGGCCAGCGGTCCCGTCGATGGCGCCGGATTCTGTTGGGCCGCAGCTTCGCTCACAGACACCTCTGCGGAGATGCCGGCGTTTGCCGTGTTCGGTGCCGCACCCACTGATCCCAGTGCCGCGACGCGAGCAGGCGTGCGACTGCGCAGCAGCGCGGGTGAACCGACCAGGGCCAGGGCGTTGTTGACGCCCTCTTTGACCGCGTTGACCAGATCTGTGGCCACCTTGCCTGGATCGAGCGTGGGGATCAGCCGTGCCGGCGTGGGTTCCCATGGCGGGATCGTGCGGTCATAGCCCAGTTCCACGAGCACCCGGAAGAACGGCTCGACCACGTCGATCAGCGACTCGGGCACCCCCAGGGAGCGCAGCGGATCGAACAAAGGCAGGTCTGCTGTCGGGAAGAAATAGTAGCTCGTCTTGCCGTAGGTGCCCTGGTAAGCCGGCGATTTCGACGGGTCGGCAGGCAGGCTGACGTCCAAGTCGTTCAAGTGCACATAGGCGATGCCCAACACCGCGTTCAGGTCGGCGATGAGGTTGAGCGGATACAGCGGGAAATCGGCCAAGCCGTCGTACTGGCGGGTGATGACGGTGGTGTCGAACGGGGTGCTGGTCGGCTCGGGACCGTTGAACGACCAATCGAGGACCGGGATGTAGAGGCCCGGGAATCGGGCATGCAGGCCGCCATTGGGCAGATTGAGGTCACCGCTTAGCACGAAGTCGACGTCGGGGGGTGTGGTTCCCTCCGGGTACTGCTCGGCGAGCTTTTGCTTCTCCAGGTTCGCGACGACCGCGCCTTGCGAGTAGGCGTAGATGACCAGATGGTCGTTGCCGTGCGCGTCCATCGCCTGCTCCAGATCGGCGACACCGGCCTGGATCGACTGATCGATGGTGAGGTCGAACAGCCCCGAGAGTTTCCACCACGGCTCATCCGGCCACCCCGGGCCACCGGGTCCCCAGATGCTCGGAGCCCCGACCACGGATGCGGCGAGGCGCCCGAGACCGGTGATGGGCCAAAACTCCTCGGGCGTGGTAACGGCGACGTAGTTGAGGTCCTGGCCCGGATGGGTCGGCGCGATGTAGTGGTTCTTGACGAGCTCGATGTAGGCGTCGTCCGGCGTCGGGACAGACGTCCCACCCATGATCAAGGCGGTCGAGTCGGCAGACAGCCGCACGGCCGGCGACAGCGTCGAAACGAGCGCCAACACCACCGTGGCCATCACCACTTGCACTGCGACGCCGATCGACACCGTCATCCGTGTGGCGTTGCGCCGAACATTCCGTATTCCCGGCGCGACCGCCAGTGCACCGATGCGACCGATGTGCTTCGTGGTACCCATCGTCCGTCCTCCACCTGGGTCCTGGCGGAACGATGGCCGCTGGGTCGGGTGACGAGTTCCGCGATGGGAATCGTCGCTCGCGTTCGTGGCGGTGAGACCAGTAGCGCGCTACTGGAATTTCGCGCATTTTCGCGGGCACTACTGAGCCGCAACCTTGGCTCCCGCGGGTGAAACGCGAGGCGGCGACATTGCTCATGGCGACCCAAACGTGGTGCACTCGGCGGCGTAAGTGCACGCGTGCTGTCCGCCGTCAGTTGGCCATTGCGCTGCAAGCAGGCGATCGATCGGTATCCCGTCGCGCCGAGGTCAATTACGCCTTTCTTCGCTGGTAAACGCCCTATTGTTGGGCCATTGGGGCGGTCGCACCCTGGATCGGTGGTGCTGGGATGACGGCGGGCATGGTGTGCGGGTCATGCGGCACTGGGCTGCGGGAGAACGCCAAGTTCTGTGACGAGTGCGGTGCCCCGACTGCGGTTTCGGGTGACACCACGAACTACAAGCAGGTGACCGTGCTGTTCGCCGATGTGGTGCGCTCGATGGATATCGCGGCCACCGTGGATATGGAGCGATTGCGCGAGATCATGACCGATCTCGTGGAGCGGTGCGCGGCGGTAGTGCAGCGCTACGGCGGCGGGACCGTGGAGTACACCGGCGACGGGGTGATGGCTTTGTTCGGCGCCCCAATTGCGTTGGAGGATCACGCTTTTCGGGCATGCCTAGCCGCGCTGGCCATCCAACAACAAGCAAACCGGCTGGCTGCCGAGGTGGCACCCCGCGACGGCGTGGCGCTGCGGTTGCGGGTGGGCCTGAATTCGGGCCGAGTGATCGCCGGTGAGATTGGTTCCGGGGCTTTGGGTTATGCCGCGACCGGCGAGACGGTCGGATTTGCGCAGCGGATGGAATCGGTGGCCCGGCCCGGTGGGGTGATGGTGTCGGAGTCAACGGCGCGGCTAGTCGAGCACACCGTCGTGCTGTCTGAACCGGAGTGGGTGCGCATCAAGGGTGCCGACGACCCGGTGCGCGCGCGCCGGCTGCTGGCGATCAGCCCGCGGCATGCCCCGCTCGGGCGCGTCGAGGCGGCCCTGGTCGGTCGGCGCTGGGAGATGGCGGCCCTCGAGGCCATTGTGGAGCGCGCGATCGATGGCCGCGGTGGTGTGGTGAATGTGGTGGGACCGCCGGGCATCGGCAAGTCCAGGATCGCCGGGGAGACGGCTGCGCGGGCGGCCGGTCGCGGGGTCGAGGTGTTTTGGACCTTCTGCGAGTCGCACGCCCGTGAGATCCCGTTCCAGGTGGTGGTGCGGCTGCTGCGGACGGGCAGCGGCGTGGCTGACCTCGAAGGCGCGGCCGCCCGGGCCCGGCTGCGGCAGCAGATTCCGGATGCCAACCCGCAGGATGTGCTGCTGCTTGATGATCTGCTCGGCATCGCCGACCCCGAGGTGCCGCTGCCCCAGATCGATCCCGATGCGCGGCGGCGCCGGTTGACAGCGCTGATCAACTCCGTGTCGCTGGCGCGGACCGAACCGGCGCTTTTCATCATTGAAGATGCACATTGGATCGATGCGGTCAGCGAGTCGATGTTGGCCGATTTCCTCACCGTCATTGCGCGCACCCCGTCGATAGTGCTGATCACCTACCGTCCTGAGTATGAGGGAGCGCTGACGCGCGCGCACGGTGTCCAGACGATAGCGCTTGCCCCACTGGGTGATTCGGACATCGCGGCGCTGCTGGGTGAGCTGCTGGGTTCGGATCCCTCGATCACCGAGCTGGCGGCGATTATCGCCGAGCGGGCCGCCGGCAACCCGTTTTTTGCCGAGGAGATGGTGCGGGAACTGGTGCAGCGCGGCGCGCTGTCCGGTGAACGTGGTAGCTACGTGTGTTCCGCGGATGTCGCCGAGCTGAGCGTGCCGGCCACGGTGCAGGCGGCCATCGAGGCGCGCATCGACCGGCTCAACGCTGGGGCCAAGCGGACATTGAACGCGGCGTCGGTGATCGGCACCCGCTTTGGGACGGAGCTGCTGGCCGCGCTGGGCATCGATGCGGTGGTCGAGGAGCTGCTTAGCGCGGAGCTGATCGAGCAGGTGCGCTTCACCCCAACCGCCGAGTACGCCTTGCGGCATCCGCTGATCCGCGCGGTGGCCTACGAATCACAGCTCAAATCGGATCGCACCGGGCTGCACCGGCGCGTCGCGGCCGCAATCGAATCAGGTGACGCGGCAGCGACTGAGCAAAATGCCGCCTTGATTGCCGAACACCTGGAGGCCGCCGGCGAGCTGCACGCCGCGTATGGCTGGCATATGCGCGCCGCGACGTGGGCGACCTACCGCGACATCGCCGCGGCGCGACAAAGTTGGGAGCGCGCCCGAGCGATCGCCGACGCAGCGCCTGCCGAGGACCCCAACCGGACAGCGATGCGTATCGCCCCGCGCACCATGTTGTGCGGGATCGCCTGGCGAACCCATATGAATGTTGCCGGTGACTGCTTCGACGAGCTGCGGGAGTTGTGCACCGCCGCCGGGGATAAGGCGTCGCTGGCCATCGCGATGGCGGGACTGGTGATCGATCACGGGTTCCGGGGCCGGATCCGCGAGGCGTCGCGGTTGGCGTCGGAAGCCTGGGTCCTCATCGAGTCGATTGGCGATCCGACGTTGACGGTTGGGCTGTCCTTCCCGGCGATCTACGCCAAGGCTCACAGCGGCGAGTGGGATGATGTGCTGCGGTGGTCGCAGCGGGCCATTGACCTGGCCGGCGGTGATCCGTCTCAAGGGAACTTGATTTTTGGGTCTCCGTTGGCGCTCGCCCTTACGTCGCGGGCTATGGCCCGGTATTGCCTGGGTCGTCCCGGATGGCCAGACGACCTGCGCCATGGCGTGGCCATGGCCCGCAGCGCCGACCCGTTGTCCTACGTCGGGGTCACCGCCTATGTCTACTTCCCGGGATTACCGTTTGGCGTGCTGGCTGCCCATGATCCGGCGGTGCGCGAGATCGAGGATGCCCTACGGATTGCCGAACGTTCCGGTGATGATATGGCGTTGGTCGTCGCCCGGGCGATGCTCGGCTTCGCGCTGGTGCACCGCCACACGGACGCGGATCGTGACCGCGGACAGAAGCTCCTGGCGGAGGTCAGCGACGTGTTCCTGCGCCGGGGACACAACCTGAGCGAGTTACGGCTTTTCAACGTGTATTCGGCACGTGAGAGGGCTCGGCGTGGAGATCGCGATGAGGCGATACCGGTCATGCTCGCCGCCGTCGACCAACTGGTTAGCGAGGGACAACTGCTGTCGTGGGGCATACCTGCGACCGGTGTTCTGGTGGAGACCCTGCTGGACCGTGGTGCCGAGGCTGACCTGGGCGAAGCCGAGGCAGCGATCGAGCGGTTAGCCGCGGCGCCAGCCGACGACGGCCTGGTGATCCGCGACATCTGGCTGCTGCGACTGCGCGCACTGCTCTCCAACGCCCACGGCGACGAGACCGCCTACCGCGGCTATCGGGATCGCTATCGCGCGATGGCGGAATCGCTTGGCTTCGAAGGACACATCACCTGGGCCGAGGCGATGCTAGCGGGCGAGGAATAGTCGGCGATTCGACCATCGGCGGATGTTTCGGCCCTCTTTCTGGCGTGCTGCCTCGGCACGAAAGTATTCGCCTGTCGCCGCGATTGTCTTTTCGGTCCGAGGGCTGGGAACGCCCATCGGGTCGACGAGACCGTACGGGCCGTCGTCTCGATCATTGAAGGCGCCCAGGTACTTTCGCGCACGGGCGCTGACGTCGCAGCACTGAATGCGGCCAAAACAGCCACGCGGCATTACCAATGACGAACTCCAATTCTCATTTCAATACTGCCAAGCCGCGACTTCCATTCCGCTCGCTCGCTACTGACCGGGCGGTTCCGCATCGTGTGCGGCTGAAACGACGGCGCGCCTTGCGCCGACCCCAATGTCCTGCGGTCCAAGAGTTTCAGTCGCGCTCTTAGCCTGAATCCACCGACGGAGTTGTTGCCAGGAGTGTGTCGTAACGACAAAAGTGCCCTTTGACCTGGGATTATCGGAGTTGCTGACGCTCTGATGACCCAGAAGAAAGGGCACCTCGTAAATGCAATTGTTGCATGTTTGCGGCGAAAACCCACGCCAGGTTCGACGACCCGAGTCTCGTGTCACACGCCGGGCTGGTGCCGGCGATGCGGTTGGCCGAACTGGTCGGGCTGGAAACGCATGTCTCCCACCATGTTCGGGTGACCGCCGAGGTGGGCGTCAACGCGGGTGTGAAGGTCGGCTCGCTGATCGCGGGGATGATCGCCGGTGCTGATGACATCGACGGCATGGACCTGTTGCGCCACGGCGCGATCCCGGCCACGTTCGGCGGCGTCCGCGCCCCGTCAACGTTGGGCTCGTTTTTGCGCGCGTTCAACCACGGCAACGTGCGCCAGCTGGCCGCGGTGCACCGCCGGGTGCTGGCCGAGCTGGCCGCGCGCACCCCGCTGCTGCCTGGCGGCGAGGAGCTGGCGTTTATCGACATCGACTCGATGCAGAAGCGGGTGTTCGGGCCGGTCAAGCAGGGCGCAGCGTTCGGGCATACCAAGATCGCGTCTAAATCGCTGACCGTGCGCGGGCTCAACGCGCTGGCCGCCACGGTATGCACCCCGATCGCCGCGCCGGTGATCACCACCACGCGGCTGCGCGGCGGCAACGCCGCCAGCGCCCGCGGCGCGGCGTGGCTGGTGGCCGAGGCGATCAACACCGCCCGCGCCGCCGCCATCACCGGTCTGATCGTGGTACGCGTCGACTCGGCCTTCTACACCGGGGCATTCGTGGCCGCCTGCCGCCGCAACGGGGCGCACTTCTCGGTCACCGTGCGCATGGATCCCAAGATCCGCCGCGCCATCGCCGACATCGACGAGGGTGCCTGGACCGCAATCGAGTACCCGAACGCCGTGTTCGACGAGGATGCCGGCGCATGGATCTCGGATGCCGAAATCGCCGAAGTCCCCTACACCGCGTTCGCGTCCTCGCCAGCCCACGCCACCCACGGCCGGTTGATCGTGCGCCGCGTGCGCGATCTCAACCCGAGCACCGCCACCGACGGCCAGGGCGAACTGTTTGCCGCCTACCGCTACCACGCCGTATTCACCGACAGCCCATTCGAACTCACCCAGGCCGAATCCCAGCACCGCGGCCACGCCATCATCGAACAGGTCCTCGCCGACCTGCTCGACGGGCCGCTGGCGCACCTACCGTCGGGGCAATTCAACGCCAACGCCGCCTGGCTGCAACTGGCCGCCACCGCCCACGCACTCACCCGCGCACTCGGCGTGCTGGCCGCACCCCGGCTCGCCCTGGCCCGCGGCGCCACCATCCGCGCCCAACTGATCAACGTCGCCGCCCGCCCCGCCCGCAGCGGACGCGACACCATCACCTGGCACCTACCGCAACACTGGCCCTGGGAACACCACTGGCTCAACGCCTTTCACGCCACCCACCGCGCCCCGCCGGCGCTGGCCGCCTGAAGCACTCACCGCGCTCCGACATCACCCGCCCCTGCCCGAACCGCCCCGCTCCAGGGGCCAACCCCAAACTGGACAAGCTGGTAGACGAGGCCAGCAGCTCACACGCGCCGCCATCCAGCAGCCTCAGCTCAACATTCGACAATCCAGCCGCAAATCGTCACACCAGTTTCACCGGTCGGGTGGCCCGGGGGAATCGCACCCCCGGGCTCCCACAGATCCCGGCGTGACAGTCTCCCGTCACCGGGCTCTTGTCATCCTGGTCGTCAGACACGCGCGACCGAGGGAGTCCAGGCCCAGTGCGCGAACATGCGGGGATACCGCACGGTGATCCCCCGCCAACACTCGATGGCTTTCCTCTCGGCTCGTAATCGTTTGTATTTCTTGCGGATCCAGCGCACCAAATAGGCGTTGATGCGCGTCAGGAGTTGAGACAGCGCGGAGCGGTAGAACGCCCCGTAGTACTGCATCCAGCCCCGCACGATCGGATTGATCCACCGCGCGAGGTCAGCGAAGGTGTGACCGGTGCGGTGGTGCAGTCGCCAGGACCGCACCTGGGCACTGATCCTTTTCAGGGCGTGCTTGCTGATCGCGGGCAAGAACGCGCTGAACCGCTGCCCGTGCTTGTTCCGCGCCGCTCGCTGCCGGAACTCATACCCCAGGTACGTGAACGACGTGTGCTCGTGCGAGCCGCGCCGCTGCCCGTCCTGGCAGTAGACGATCCGGGTCTTGTCGGGATGCAACCGCAGCCCGACCTGCTCCATCCGGTCGCCGATCGCGGCCAGCACCTCGCGGGCCTGCCGCTCACTGACACAGTGCACGACCGCGTCATCGACGTAGCGCTCGAACGGGACGCTCGGAAATTCCCGAGCCATCCACGCATCGAACGCATAGTGCAGGAACAGATTCGCGAGCACCGGCGAGACCGCAGATCCTTGCGGAGTGCCGCGATCCCGTTCGGTCAGCGTCCCGTCGGCCTGCTGCACCGGCGCACGCAGCCACCGCTTGACGTACAGCAACACCCACGGGACATCGGTGTGGGCTTCCACCGCGTTGACGATGAGATCCCATGACACGCTGTCGAAGAACTTCTGGATGTCCAAATCGATCACCCAGTCGTATTTCCAGCACCGACGTCGGCACACGCCCACCGCGTCCAGCGCCGACCGTGCAGGCCGGTAACCGTAGGAATCGGAGTGGAAGATCGGCTCGACCTTCTCCTCCAACCGCGCGGCCACCACTGTTTGCGCGACCCGATCGGCCACAGTGGGCACACCCAGAATTCGGACCCCGTCACCATGCGGCTTCGGTATTTCCACGGCCAGTACCGGCGGCGGAAAGTAACTGCCCGAAGACATTCGATTCCAGATCTTGTACAGCTGGTTCTTCAGATCGGCCTCAAACTCCTCCAGCGAGCACCCGTCCACCCCGGCCGCACCCTTGTTTGCCCGCACCTTCTCCCAGGCGCGTTGCACCTCCCACTTCGAAATCTCAAACGACTTGCCTGACGATTTCAGCTCGCCCATCCAGACTCCTCCCGAACCCGAAGGCTCGGTTGATCCAACGAACACAGCCACAGATGACCTGACCCCTTGGCTCCACCCCCACCGCGTCAAGCAGGAGCTTCACGGCTACTACGAGTCAGTCCGCCAGCGCGCCCCGCATCGGTACTCCGTCCCTCACGGTGTCGCCCGCTCGGGAACCTCCCTCTCGCCGCAACCGGCACTATCGGGCCGCGCCTTCTCACGTTCCGCACAGGAGCCGCAGATCAGGCTCACGTCGCCTCCATGCCGGGCACCACCTGGCCGGTAAACGGGTACCCTCCAGGCTCGTCCCGGGAGTATCCACCTGCCCCGGTTTTGATGCCAGCCAACCTGTTTCGACACGTCAACGGCTGCAACGCTCGTCTTCCTGATCCCCGCCTGACCCGTGAGCCGGGCCTTTTCCCACATCGCTCACCACGACAGTCTTCAGCTAACGCAGCAGTGGGCGGCTTGAAGCCTCCCCCCGCAGGGCGACTCCGAAGGGCCAACAGTCCTTCATCTCCTGCACAGCACCGCCTTCAGAAGCTCACCTATCACGCTCCCTTCGGCGTTCGTGACACACGTGGATTCAGGCTTAGCCGCGGCCTTTATGGCTCTTGATGCCCGGCGAGGGCTCGTGTCGAAGTCGCGCCAGTCCCTCCGGCTGCCTGTTGTGCAGTGCGTTATGGACGCCTATGCCGCTAGCTCGCGAGAACCGCTAGGAACCGGCGCCGCCCGGCGAGCTGCCGCTCGTGGAACTGGCTCTCGGTGACGAACCGGCTGGCGCCGGGCTCAAAGTGGACCCGGCATTCGGCGCTCCATCGCTGTTGCTGCCCGCAGTGGTCGGCTGGCCGTTGCGAGGCACGGTTACCTCGTAAGTCGGCCGGCCGAGAGGCCTTTGGGTCCCGTGCCGACCTGCAGGCTTCGGCGCCGTGGGCATCAAAGTTATAGCCGAAGGCTTCGGCTTGGGCTCAACAGACGGCTCGGACGCATTGCCCCGCTGTTGGGGGAATGCCACCGGATTCTGTTGGGTCGCCGTTGTCGTCGAAGGGCCGTCGGCTCCGTCGATACGGTGGGGCTAGTTTGAGCCGCCAGTCCGCCAGTACGACGGTTTGGCCGATTTCCCGCTGTATCCGCTCAATCTCGACGCCGACTTGAACGCGCTTCTGGGCATCTTCTATGTGCACGTGGACGACTTGGACGTCAGCCTGCCTGCCGACCCGTCGACATCGCCGGCTTACCAGGGCACCCACGGCGACACCAGCTACTACTTCTTCGAAACACAGGACCTGCCGTTGTTCGATCCGGTGCGCACACTAGAGGGGTGCCCGAGTCAGTGATCGACGTGTTCGAGCCGTTCTTCCGGGCGATCGTGGAACTGGGCTATGACCGCAGCATCCCGCCATGGGAACCCACGCGGGCACGGTTAATCCCACACCTCGACCCGGCGAAGGTGGCCGCCGATCTCGTTGACGCGATCGGCCAGGGCGTCAAAAATGCCCTGGCTCTTGTCAGTTCACCCGCGCCGCTCAGCACTCCCAGGACTCCCGGCGTTGCGGCATTGGAACCACCGGATGCGGCACGGAAAACTGCAAACGCCGGCATCTCCGCAGAGATGTCCGTGAACGAAACAGCGGCCCAACCCAATCCGTCGCCCTCGACCGCACCGACTGCGGCCAATTCGTCCGCGTCGAGCGGATCGCCGGCCCAACAGAATTTGGCGGCTTCGACCGATCGGGGCACCCTGAGCCACCGGGTCCCCATATGCTCGGAGCCCCGAACACGAGCCCGCCAAGGCGGACGAACCCAAGTGACGGGCCAAAACTCCTCGGGCGTGGTCACGGCGACGTAGTTGATGTCCTGGCCTGGATGGGTCGGCGCGATGTACCGGTTCTTGACGATCTCGATGTAGGCGTCATCGGGCGTCGGGACGCTGGTCCCGCCCATGATCAACGCGGTGGAATCGGCAGACAGTTTCACGACCGGCGACACCGTCGAGACCAGCGCCAACACCACCGTGGCCATCACCACCAGCACTGCGAGGCCGATCGACACCGTCATCCGTGTGGCGGCGTGACGAAAACTCCTGACTTGCCGGGCGAGCGCCAATGCCCGGACGCGGACCAACTTGCTTTCCGTTACTCATCGCCGGGCCTCCGTCCATGTCCCGCCGGAAATACAGCCACCGTTCGGGTCCGCTCCGCGAGGGGAATCCTCGCTCCCGTACGGTGCGACGAACTCAGTAGCGCACTACTGCAATCTCGCCCGGTTTCGGCGCGGTACTACTTAGGATGCGTTAAAGAATAACGTTTACTTTTGCTCTGAGGGGGGCCACGGCGAATGGAACTACACACTCGTTCCACAACGCACCCACGACCCACCGTAAACCAGCGTGTTATTTATTAACAAGCCCCTTAGTCGCGAACCTAACGCTCATAGATCAACGGGAGCGACCAGCCGCTCGCGGTTCTGCCGACGATCATCAAGTTCCACCGGCGAGAGGGCGCGGACCGCTCAGTCAGGATCCGGCCGGATGGTTCTCTCCCCCGCTGCCGGCCGACGTGGTCTTCGTCGAGCCGCACCCGCGTCGTGTCCAGGCGATAAGCCACGGCCACACGGTGATCGACACCGAGCGGGCGCTATTGGTGCACCGTCGCAACCGCCCGCTGAGCTAAATGCATTCCCGGTGGACGAGGTCGGCGATCTGCCGAGCGAGCCTGAGCCCCAAGCGCCGGGATACGTGACCGTGCCATGGGACGCAGTCGACGCCTGGTTCGAGGAAGGGCGCAAGCTCGTTCATTACCCGCCGAACCCGTATCACCGCGTCGACTGCCGCCCAACCAAGCGCGGCCTTCGCGTCGCTGTCGACGGCACGACGCTGGTGGACACCGACGACACCGTGATCGTCTTCGAAACCGCGCTGGCGCCAAGGCTGTACGTCGATCCTTCACACGTCCGCACCGATCTGCTGCGACGGACAGAATCGTCCAGCTACTGCAATTACAAAGGCGTTGCGACGTATTGGGCCGCGGTGATCGGCCACATCGTCGTCGAAGATGTGGCCTGGAGCTACGAAGACCCGCTGCCGGAATCCCTTCTGATCAAGGGAAACCTCAGTTTCGACGCGACCCGTGCCGACGTTTCCGCGGAGCTGCCCGGAGCCTAGCTTCGCTACTTGAGCAACGGGTCGCGCGGCAGCCCGAGGATACGTTCGGCGATCGTGTTGCGCGAAATCTCCGACGTGCCACCCGCGATCGTGATCGCCCGGCCACCCATATATGAGCCTGTCAGCGCACGAGTCTGCCCGACCACGGCGGCGGTTCCGGCCAGCTCCATGCCCAGTTCGGTGAGACGTTGCGACTGCTCGGCCAACACGAGTTTGGTCACGTTGCCCTCCGGGCCGGGCTCCGCGCCCGCGATCGCACGGCTGGCCCTGCGCAGATTGAGCAGCCGGAGCGTATGGAAATCGGCGATCACTGCCCCGGCCTGACGGACACGGGCTGCCGCGGTCTCGGCCGGCGCGTTGTCGAGCAGTTTGACGAGATCGTCGACGCTGAACGCGATGGTGCCCGACGAACCGCCGCCGATCGAGATGCGCTCATTGCCCAGCGTCGCGCGGGCAACAAGCCAGCCCCGATTGACGTCGCCGACCACGTCGGCGTCGGGAACGAACACCTCATCGAAGAACACCTCGTTGAAGTGCGAGTTACCGGTGATCTCGCGGAGCGGTTTGACCTCGACGCCAGGCGCGTTCATGTCGATGGCCATCATCGTGACCCCGGCGTGCTTGGGCGCATCCGGGTCGGTGCGCACGGTCGCCAGCCCCCATTGGCATTGCCGCGCCAGGCTGGTCCACACTTTCTGGCCGCGGACCTGCCATCCGCCCTCCACCCGCTTGGCCGATGTGCGTACGGCCGCGGCGTCGGAACCTGCGCCCGGTTCCGAAAACAGCTGGCACCACATCTCCCTGCCGCGCAGCACCGGCTCCACCCAGCGCTCCCGTTGGTCATCGGTGCCTGCCTGCGCGATCGTCAGCGTCACCCACCCGGTGATGCCCATATCCGGGATGTCGATCCCGCGAAATTCCTCCTCGATCACCAGTTGCTCCACCACGTCGGCGCCTCTGCCCCACGGCTTAGGCCAGTGCGGAACCAGATAGCCGGAGTCGACGAGCGCGTCGCGCTGCTGGCCTGCGGGCAGCGAACGGATCTTCGCGGCCGCCGCGCGGGCCTGCTCTCGATAGCCCTCGGCCTCCGGCGGCAGCGTGAACGACGCACCGCGCGCCATGCCGCTGCGCTGGGCGTCGACGATGTCGACCAGCGGGTCGGCACCGTCGGCCATCACCGCCGCGAGCGTGCGGGCCCGCCGAAGGTATAGGTGTGCATCGTGCTCCCAGGTGAAGGCGATGCCGCCGTGCAGCTGAATGTTCTTCTCGGCGTTGAACACCTGCGCGCGGATTGCTTGTGCGGCGGCCACCGCAGCGGCGAACGAGACAGTGTCGAGGTCGTCTCCGCGGGCGGCGTCCCACACGGCCGCAGTGGCCACCTCCACGTCCACCAACATGTTCGCCAGATGGTGCTTAACGGCCTGAAATGTGCCGATCGTCCGACCGAATTGCTCGCGCACCTTGGCGTAGTCACGCGCCATCTCCAAGCTGGCCCAGCTGACGCCGACCGCTTCGGCGGCGGCCAGGATCCGGAACACCGTGCGCGCCTGACTGGCAGCGCCGCGCAGGATGCGGTCCTCGGACAGCGTGACGCCCTGTAACGCGACGGCGCCAATCGAACGGGTGGTGTCCAGCCCGTCCAGCGGTGTCACTGTCACACCGTCGTCAGCCGCGTGTACCACCACGACGTCCTCGCCGGCCACGATCACCAGCACGTCCGCGTCGGGCGCGCCGAGGACGGCCGGGTTCTCGCCGCTGGCCGTGAGATCCGAACCCACCACCACGCTGCCGGATAGGCCGACCGCACCCACCAAGCTGCCGCTGGCGAGTCTCGAAAGGTGTTGTCCACGAAGCGATTCTGAACCACACCGGTCGATAACGAGCGCCGCGGAGACCGTCGGCAAGAACGGCCCGGGACACAGCTCGTGGCCCTGCGCCTCGAGCACGACCGCCAGCTCCGCCAGGCCGAAGCCCGATCCGCCGTGGTCTTCGGCGATCGCCAACCCGTTCCATCCCAACCCCGCCGCCGCCTGCCAGATCTCCGCGGGATGGGTTGGGCCGCCGTCGAGGGTTGCTCGTGCGGCCCCGCGGGTTTCGAGCCTGCTCAGCTGCCCAATCGCGGATTCTGCGAGGCCGCGGTGTTCGTCGGTGATCGCCAAGGCTGAGGTAGTCACAGCTAGACGTTAGCGCTGACGTCGAACGCTGGGTGAATGGGATGCTCCATTTCGGAGTACGTGATTCTCGTGTGCATAGGATGCGGGTATGCCACAGGACTACCGCTTCGTCACCTATGAGCTTCTTGATGACGGGCGAATCGCCCGCATCATGCTGAACAGGCCCGATGCCAGGAATGCACAGAACCGCGGAATGCTTGTCGAGCTGAACGACGCGTTCCTTCGGGCGGAAGCCGATGACGAGGTTCGGGTGGTCATCCTCGGGGGTGTGGGACCGATGTTTTCGTCCGGCCACGACCTGGGATCAAAGGTTATGCAGGGCGAGTACACACCGGGACCGGCTCAACACGCCAGCTATCGGGTGAATGGCGGAACCCGCGGCGCCGCGGAGAAGCTGATGTTGCAGGAGTGGCATCACTTTTTCGACAACACCCGGCGTTGGCGCAACCTACGCAAGATCACCGTTGCCCAGGTCCACGGTGAGGTCTACGCCGCGGCACTGATGTTGATGTGGGCCTGTGATCTCATCGTGGCCGCCGAAGGCACCCGGTTCGCCGACGTCGTCGGAACGCGGCTGGGCATGTGTGGAGTCGAGTATTTCGCCCACCCATGGGAATTCGGGCCACGTAAGACAAAAGAGCTGATGCTCACCGGCGATTCGCTGACCGTCGAGGATGCATACCAGCTGGGCATGGTGTCGAAGATCTTTCCGAAAGACCAGTTGAGCGACAGGACACTGGAATTCGCGCGACGTATCTCGCAGGTGCCGACGATGGCCGCGCTGCTGATGAAAGAAGCGGTCAACCAGACCGTCGACAACATGGGGTTCTACAACGCGCTCAACGCGTGCTTCGCGCTCCACGAGCTGAATCACGCTCATTGGGCGTGGGCCCATGAGAACAGATGGCCGGTCGGCCTCGAGGCGGACGGCCTACCGAATTGGCGGACGGCTCGGCCCGTTTCACCTGCCGCCAAGGACAGCGTCGGACCAGACGCGTAGCCCGTTATTGCTTTGGTGCTGAGTAATTGGGCCGACCCAATCCCAGCGCATGTTCGGCGATCATGTTGCGGAAAACCTCCAAGGTGCCGCCATAGATGCCGGTGGGCAGTGCCAGCCTGAAGAGGTACTCCACCGCACCGTCGCCGGCCGCGCCGTCGGTGTCAACAGGCAGGCTCGACGCCGAGCCGAGTATGTCCATCAGATCGGGACTGATGTCGCGCATCGTCTGGGCGATCGCAACGCGACCGAACATCTCCGGTGTGCTCAGCGCGGCCTCCATCCGGGCGATGCTTCGGCCGAGCCGGTACTTGACCGACTCGTCGTCGAGCAGGCGCCGATCGGCCGCAATCGCCGCGATGTTGTCGACTGCCTCGGCCATCAAGGCGCCGTGTTCGGACATGGCCGCGATCTTTTGCAGCCCTGCGGCATCGGCTTCAAGGATGCCGTGCTCGACATTGAGCGCTGCGCGCAGCACCGTCCAGCCGTCGTTCACCTCACCGAGCCGGTATTTGTCATCGACGCGCACATCGTTGTAGTAGGTGATGTTCGTCCGGTCGCCGTCGACGGTGCGGATGCCTTGGATGTCGACGCCGGGCGTGTCCAGAGGGACCAGAAACATCGTGAGGCTCTTGTGCTTTGGCGCATCGGGATCGGTATTAGTGGTCAGGAACACGTACTGGCTGTGGTGGGCGTTCGACGTGAACATCTTCGACCCGTTGATGATCCAGCCATCGCCGTCACGCACCGCTCTGGTCTTGCACGCCGCAACGTCGGAGCCGCCATCGGGCTCGGTGAAACCCAAACACAGCCGGACATCGCCGGAAAGCACACCCGGCAGCACCTCGTCCTTGACCGCCGGCGACGCGAACGGCTCCACCGTCCTCGCAATCATCGCCGTGGTTCCGGTGTGCCACCACGGCATCCGAGCCCGGCACCTCTCCAGGTCCCAGATACGCCGGCGTACAGCGCTGAATCCGCCCTCGGTTTGCGGCGTCAGCTCGCCGGCCAGATAACCGGCCGCACCCGCCGCCAGGTGCACGCTTTCATCGAAGTTCTCACCGGTCTCGCGGTCGCGTCGTCGCACCCCATCGGTCACGTGGGTGTCGAGGAACGTCCGCACCTCGTCGAGGAACGCCCGATCGTCGTCGGACAGTTCTACCCGCGAGAAATCCACCAGCTGCTCCGTCCGCAATCCTGTCCCGGCCGTCCCGTGTCGCAGCGTGTCGGGCAGATCAGCTCGCTTTGATCGCGGATGCGGAGGTCTCCAACGACCCGCTCAGCACGTGACGCGGCGGCGCGGTCGCGACAGCGGACGCTGACAGAGCCAGTGCGTGCACCGGCTGACAATAGTCGCAGAGATCAGGACCGAACTTCGGATAGCCGCATCCGGGGCAGCTGTCGATCGCCGTCATCTCGTCTACTCCTGCCTGCACCCGCCGCATCTTGGGTCTGGACGGACTACCCCGCTTCGGGCACGTTCAACCTCTCCCGGCCGGTTCAGCACCTCGCGACGATCCTGAACTTCGTCGTCACTTGTTTGGGACTGCCCGTCTTCACGCCGGAGGCTGTCCCGTTGATGGTGAATGTTCGATTCGCGAAGGTAGCGTCCGCCGTCGCGTCACTGCCGTGAACGTAGCCCCCGTTGAATCCGCCGAAGCCCTGGATGTCGACCGTCTGGACGACAGCCTTCTCCCCCTGCATGTCGACGATCGCCTTCGCCGTGGACGCCACTTGGCGGATGTCGACGAACCACGTCGACTGCGATTGGCTGCAGTTGACCTCGTCAGTCTTTCCCTGCTCCGTTCCGTCGATCGCTATCGACGCATTCGCTTTGCTCCGGACCTCCTGCTCCGCACAGCCCGGGACGCCACCGATCAGAAGGACCAAGATCCCAGCCGCTGCCGCAGATCGTCTCTTCATAGCCCACCTCGGATCCTTACCTATGTAATGGAACCTCATTGTGGCCTATAGGGACGCAAATATGGGTCGGTTCGGAGCGTCCGCGTAGGATCACGCTGCCGTGCGGAGCCCAGTGCCGGCGTTCCGCCGCATCGGCCCGCTCGATCGCCGCAGCTGACGACATGATCCGTTGAACGGCGGTTTGGGCGAGATCGGCGAGCCGCGCCGCCTCATTGACCGCATCACCGATCACGGTGTACTCGTAGCGGTTCTCAGCGCCGACGTTTCCGGCGAAGACGGAGCCCGCTGACACGCCGATCCCGAAATCAATTGGGAGATGGCGTAATTCGCCAACCAGGGCGCGCGCGGTGGCCAGTGCCGCCGATGCCGCGCCGGTTGTCCGCAGGGGCGCCCCGAAGACGGCAAGTGCCGCGTCGCCTTCGAACTTGTTGATCAGCCCGTCCCGGTCGTCGCCGGCGTCGACGACGATCCGGAAGAAGTCGTTGAGCACCTCAGCGACCTGCTCCGGTGGCCGGATCGACGCTATCTGCGTCGACCCCACCAGGTCGATGAACAGGATCGCCGCTTCCCGGACGTCTCCCGACAGCGACGCCCCTTCTTCCAGGGCGCGGCGAGCGACATTCGTCCCGACGTGGCGGCCGAACAGGTCGCGCAACCGCTCGTGTTCGGCGAGCCCGGTCACCATCCGGTTGAATCCGCTTTACAACTGGCCGATTTCGGAACGCTCGTACACCGCCACGGAAGTGTCGAGTTTCCCCTGCTCAACCTTGGCCATCGCGGCGGCGACCTCGCGCAGCGGATCTGAAATCGACCGCGACGTCAGGAACATCAAGGGCAGACCCAGAGCACGGCGCCAGTCGCCACGACAAGCACCGGGATCTCCACGGACGCCGTCTTCGCAATGACCCAGCCGTTCGCACGAATGAGGATGATCCCCGCGATGGCGCCGGCGGGAAGAGCGCTGCACAGGAGCCACATGAGGATCATCCGCGCCTGGACGCTCGGTACCGTTATCCAGCCCTCGGAGCCCTCCGTGACAGCGGCGAGGATCGGGCGCAGGTCGTCCTGGGTGAGCAACAGCCCCGTGCCCACCGCCGCAGATGCACCGAGTACGACACCGATCAGGGTCGGCACCACCACAGCGGCTCCCCAGTCGATATTCAACAGCACCACAATCGCGCCGCTCACACCCCACGTCGCCGAGAGGACCGCGGACTGCCGGGCGACAAGTCTCATCGCCGCTCGGCGTTCATCCGGGCCTGGTGCGCGCCCGGCAACAAACCATCGCAGTGTCGGCGCGATGTTCAGGACGCCGCCGACCGCGACTGCGGCTGTCCCAAGAACGACGAGTAGCACGGACGCGATCACGTTCTGTTCGGTGAAGAACCGGCGCGCACCGGCGAGTGGGACACCACCACCCAGCGGTATCACGACCGCGGTGGTCGCGACGCACGCAAGCAGATGTGCGAGTGCGAGGCGGGTCGCGTAGTGAACCGACAGGCTTCGCGTGGTTGTACCCACAGCATGAAGCTAGCCGGTCCGGCGGCTGACGACGCTCAATCGTTCGGGGTGAATTCCAGGTGCAGCTCTGTCAGACCCCGCAGGATGAATGTGGGTTCGTACTCGTAGCGGCGCGCGTCGGGCGGGCCGTGCGACGCCGCGGAAATGCGGATATCGGATATCCGGTCGAGGATCCGGTTCAGAGAGATCCGGCCCTCGGCGCGGGCGAGCGGCGCTCCCGGACACGAGTGGCTGCCCCGTCCGAACGCCACGTGCTCGCGCACGTTGGACCGGTCAATCCGAAACTCATGGGGCGCATGGAATTTGGACGGATCACGATTGCATGCCCCCGGCAGAAGCATCATCGTCGTACCCGCGGCAATCGGAACGCCGCCGACGTTAGTCGACGTCCGCGCTAACCGGAAGTGACTTTTGACGGGGCGCTCCATCCGCAAAGTTTCCTCGAGAAACGTCGGAATGCGGCGGCGGTCCTCGCGCAGCACGGCTTGGCTGTCGGGGCGTTCGCCCAGTATCCGCATTGCTGCGCTAAGCAGCTTCGTGGTGGTTTCCTGGCCCGCGGAGAACACGAACGTCGCCAGATGAACGACGTCGATGACCTCGGGGGTTGACCCATCGGGGTACTTGGCCTGGGCCAGCGCGGTCAGCACGTCGTCACGCGGTTCTCGCCGCCGGTCGACGATATAGCCGGAAAAGGTGTCGTCAAGCCACACGAGCGG
Organism: uncultured Actinomycetota bacterium; assembly: GCA_963801365.1. Lineage (GTDB taxonomy): Bacteria > Actinomycetota > Actinomycetes > Mycobacteriales > Mycobacteriaceae > Mycobacterium. Next base: position 250,571 of record CAWDEZ010000010.1, read on the forward strand.
GTTGTGGGTGGGTGAGTCGTCATCGAGTGCGCCGACCGTCTCGGTGGTCATCGCCTTCCGAAACTCCTGGTGATCCTTTTCGGGCACCCCCAACAGGTCGGCGATCACCAGCGTTGAAAAAGGTCTCGCATAGTCCTCGAGGAATTCGCACCTGCCGCGGTCAACGAACGTGTCGAGCTGCTGATCGGCCAAACGCCACATGAAGTCTTCATTCTCCTTGAGCCGCTTGGGCGTCAGCAGCCGGCTCAGGAGCCCTCTGGTGCGGGCGTGGTCCGGCGGATCTTGCGTGACGATGTGTTCGCTCATCGGAATCCGGTCGCGGCACTCCTCGATCAAGGCGCCGATATCGTCGCTGTCCGACGCGAACGAGACCCCGGCGAAAGGCCCGGCGACCGATACGCACGCGGAGAACGCTGCCTCCTTGTAGACGGTGCATGCTTCACTGTGCCCGGTGACGGCCATTACGCCATACGGCGATTCGCGTGACACCGGGCACTTGGAACGCAAGTGGTCGAAGTACGGGTATGGGTTGGGTACCAAGGACTGATCCGAGAAGAAATCGACCGAGTCGAAATCCGTCACCTAAGGCCTAGCGTTGCTCGATCGCGCAGCCCCGTCATACGTCGAAAAGCACCGGCAGCGATGTCGGCGACCGGAACACCTGTCCGCGAATGTGCGGGTCGCCACCGTCGGGATCCAGGCGCAAATTGGGCAGGCGATCGAACAGCAGATTCAGCGCCACCCGCATCTCCAGCCGGGCCAGGTGCATGCCGAGACACACGTGCACACCGTGGCCGAACCCGATATGCGCTCTCGTGGAACGGAAGATGTCGAACCGGTCGGGGTCGGGAAAGCGATCGTCCTGCCGATTGGCAGCGCCCAACATCGGCATGACCGACGACCCCGGGGGGATCGGCACACCCGCCAATTCCGTATCCCGGGTCGCGACGCGGGTGATCGTCAGCAGGGGGGGCTCCCACCGCACCGCCTCCTCGATCGCCTGCGGCAACAGCGAGCGGTCGGCGCGGACCGCATCGAGTTGCTCTGCGTTGGAGAGCAACCCGAACAGCAGGTTGCCGAGTGAGCGGTACGTGGTCTCGACACCGGCCGGCAGGAGCAGCCGCAGGAACGAAAAGATCTCTTCGTCGGAGAGACGCTCCCCGTCGATCTCTGCTTCGGCCAGACCGCTGATGAGGTCCTCACGGGGTTGTTCCCGCCGGGCCGCCAGGATCGGCGTGAAGTATTCCGCAAGTGCCGCCGACGCGGCGCGGCCGCGCTCCGGGTTGACCGTGAAGGACAGCAACGAGATGGACCACCGCTGGAATTGCGGATAGTCCTCGCGCGGCAGACCCAGCAGTCCGGCGATGATCTGTGTCGGATACGGAAATGTGAACGTCTTCACCAGATCCGTGCTGCCCCGATCGGCGAACTGATCGATCAGCTCGTTGCCCACCCTGCCGACCAAGTCATCTTCCCAACGTGCCAGCGCCTTTTGCGAGAACGCTTTGGACACAAGAGACCTGTGCCGCCCATGCTCGGGCTCGTCCATTCCCAGCATCACGTGTTTACCGAAGACGTCGCCGAACGCGTCGATGATGATCGCCGACGAGAAGGTCTCGTTGTCCCGCAGCATCTGCGCGACCTCCTCGTGGCGGTACACGATGAAGACGGGTTTACCTTCCTCGCCCGGCATTCCCGACACGTCGATGCGCTGCACGGGTTCCTCGCGTCGCAACCGGGCGAGCTCGGTATACGGGTCCCGGACATCACCCGACACGACATCGTCGAATGACCCGAAGTCCTCGAGGTCGTCGAACAACTGCATCCTGGACTCCTTCAGCCGGCTGGATACGACACGGATTTGATCTCGGTGTACTGGTCGAATCCGGCGATTCCGTTCTGGCGGCCGACGCCGCTGGCCTTGTAGCCGCCGAACGGCGTGTCGGCGCCGTATGGCGCGGTGCCGTTTAGCCCGATGAAGCCGGCGCGCAGCCGACGCGCGACGGCCACCGAATGCTCCACCGAGCCCGACATCACATTGCCGGCCAAGCCGTACACGCTGTCGTTGGCGATGCGCACCGCATCGTCCTCGTCGTCGAACGGGATCACTGCCAGCACGGGCCCGAAGATCTCCTCCTGGGCAATCGTCATCGAGTTGTCGACGTCGACGAAAAGTGTTGGCCTGACGAAGAATCCCGTGTCGAACCCGACGGGGGCTTCGGTGCCGCCGACGAGGCAGGTGGCGCCCTCGTCGATGCCTTTCTGGATGTAGCCGAGGACGCGCTCGCGCTGCTTGTCCGAGATGACGGGGCCGCACAGTGTCGCGGGGTGCTGTGGATCACCCGGCGCGATGCCCTCATACATGCCCTTCAGGATCGCGACCCCCTCGTCGTATCGAGATCGCGGCAACAGCAGGCGGGTGGGGTTCGCACAGCCCTGCCCGGCGTGCATGCAGGGGGCGATGCCGATCGCGCAGGCCATCCCCAGGTCGGCGTCTTCGAGGACGATCGTCGCGGACTTGCCGCCGAGTTCCAGGAACAGGCGCTTCATCGTCGCCGCACCCTTCTCCATGATCCGCTTGCCCACGACCGTCGATCCGGTGAACGAAATCAGGTCGACCTTCGGCGACAGTGTGAGTTCTTCCCCCACAAAGTGATCCGAGGCGGTCACAACGTTGACGACTCCAGCCGGGACATCGGTCGACTCGGCGAGCAGCCGCCCGAGCCGCGTCGCATTGAACGGGGTGTTGGGGGCCGGTTTGAGAACCACGGTGTTACCGGTAGCCAAGGCTTGCGCGAGCTTGTTGATGGTGACCTCGAACGGGAAGTTCCACGGCACGATCGCGCCGACTACGCCCACCGGTTCCCGCCACACCTTGCGGCGGGTGTTCTGACCTGTCAGCGATACGAACGCATCTCCGAGGTCGAGCTCCCACGGGTACTCGTCGATCAACCGGATCGGGTATTTCAGTCCATCCTGCAGCGGCGCATCGAGTTGGGGACCGTAGGTGATGGCCCGGGGGCATCCCACCTCGAGGATAAGTTCTTCGCGCAGCTCTTCCTTCTCGGCTTCGATTGCGTCATGAAATTGCGCCAGGCAGCGTTTACGTAACTCTCTGTTGGTTGACCAGTCGGTCTCGTCGAACGCGCGACGCGCGGCGTCGATGGCGCGATGCATGTCTGCCGTGGACGCGTCGGCGACCTCCCCAAGCACCTCCTCGGTAGCCGGGTTGATGTTGGTGAATGTGCCGGCCTGTCCGTCGACGAGCTTGCCGTCGATCATCATCCGTGATTCGAAGCGAACTTTTTCAGCGGCGGTCATGGCTATCGCTTTCTGGGCCGGGGGTGAAGTCGGGACCATTGCGCAGGGCACCGTGCCGGGGAATACCGAGTGCCACACGAGTTATCTGGTGAAGCGCGCGGCCAGGCAGGATGCGATTGGAAATCAGCAGCATCTTCGCGTCCGGGCCGACGGCATGGCGGGCGAAAGAACCTTGCGCCTCAAGGGCTTTGGCCAGGCCGGCGGCGAATCGGGCGGGTGGGCTGGCGAGTCGCATCGCCAAGAGGCCACGGCGATCCATCTTCGCGTGGTGACGGGAATAAGGCCCGGTGAAGTCGCGATAGTCCGACGCGCCCGCATCGGTGATGATGTCGGTATCAAACGTGCCGGCGACAAGAATCGTGACTCCCAGTCCGAACGGCGCCACCTCACCCGCGAGTGATTCGGCCCACCGTTCGAGTGCCCCTTTGGCGGCGGAATAGGCGGCGATCACCGGCACGCCGCGAACCCCGCCCTGGCTCGACACGACGACGATGCGGCCCCGGCCGGTCGCCCGCATCGACGGCAACAGCGCCTTCGTCAGCGCTACCGGACCGAAGAGGTGGGTCGCGAACATCTGCTCCCAAAGGTCCATCGGGGTTTCCTCGACCGTGCCTGCAGCCGCGATTCCCGCGTTGTGCACCAGCGCGTACGGCGCCCCGACTGCCTGCTCGATCGCCTTGGCGGCGGCAGTGACCGACGTCGCGTCGGTGAGGTCGAGTTGCACGCCGATCAATCGCAGATCGTCGCTGGTGGCGCCGGTTGCCGCTCGCAGCGCGTCGAGCCCGGGGTCCGGCGAGCGCATCGCCGCCACCACCCGCCATCCCCGCTTGTAGAGGTGCGTCGCCGACGCCAGGCCGAGCCCGCGTGAGGCACCGGTGATGACGACGCTGCGCGGTTCAGTCATGACGTGGGCGCGCACCGCCCGCCGTCGGCCGGTGCCTCGACCTGCGGGCGGCCGTCCGGTTGCGCGCTCATCCACGTCGACCAGATCCCGACCGAGTACGGTCCCGGTTGTCCGCTCTTCTCGTAGAAGCCTTGCGGGTCATAAGCTTTCGCTTCTGGATAGGGCCATGGGCAGGCCACCGACGTGGCCGTTCTGGTCCACTTGATGATGGCAAACCCGGTGCCGTAGGCGGCGTACGCGAAATTGATGATTACGAACATCACGACGAACATGCCGAGCACCGGGCGGCTGGGCAGAATGCGCGCCCGCTGGGCCAGTTTCTCGGCGACCGTGCGGCCGGTGTCGTCGCGGTAGAGCAGCACGCCGGCTGGGATCATCACGAACGTGACCATCAGCGATTCCCATATCAGCGGGAACTGGTAGGTCTCTCCGACGAAGATCGACCCGAACGGGATGACCTGCGAATAGATGTAGAAGCCGGTGCGGACGAGCGTTACCTCGAGCATCATGTCGATGACGAACCCGATCGGCAGAATGATCAACGCCAAGCTGATCAGCGGATGGCGCCACACGAACGAGTCGACGGGCCGGCGGGCCTGAATCTTGCGCAGGATCCAGATGGCCGGGAAGTACGGGCCCAGGTAGAACATGATGTAGCCGATCACCAAGAACGGTTCCACCGTGGGCGACAGCGATACCAGCGGCCAGTCCTCGGGCCAGTGCCACAATTCCGGGTTGTAGACCGCGTACGGCGACCAGTTCATGATCGGGTCTTGCCACACGATCAGCGTCGTCACGATCCCCATCAACAGCACCGGGTGCGCGCCGTGTCGGCGCCATGCCATTACATAGACGACGATGATGATCGACATGGAGATGATCGTGAAGATCTGGAACAGGGCCAGCCAGTGGTCGAAGCCGAACAGCGGCTCCACCGGCCGTGGTGCGCCGGCAACTTCGGGATTGCGGATGCGAGGCGACACAGCGCCTTTGCGTGCGTGGTAGGCGATCAGCGCGAGCAGGAGCAGCGCGACAGCGACCCATACCGCGCCGATCCACGACGTCTTCGTAGAACTGGCTGGCGGGCCGCCGGTGGACGGTGTGGTCTGTTGAGCGGTCATCGAATCACTCCTCACCGAATCGGTCGACGAGATGGGAGTTGACCCCATCCGGGTCGAGTCGGCGCGCCACCAAGTACCCGGCGCCCATCCACGCCCTGCGTATCCAGTTTCCGAACGTGACCCTGGTACCGGGCGCGCCGGACGCGGCGGGCATCATCTTCACTCGTTCCAGCGCTTCCTTGACTCCGCGTGGGCTCAGCGGGTGCGCGTCGCTCAGTGCCCGGACGAGCGTCATCGCGACGTCGCGGTTGACCACCGGCACACACCATTCTGGCCGCCGGCCATAGGCCTCGTTGTACTGGTCGAGGAAACTCTGGCCGACCGGGTTGCCCTCGTCGTACTGATCCACCCCGGTCCACCCCATGAACGCGCTCCACATCACGGGGTTGAGCCAGGCATTTTGAAACGCGGTGCCGCAGAACCGCGGCGGATCCCAGTTCAAAGCCTCGAAGGCAGGGTTGACGAAGACGATCCCGAAACCAAAGCCGCAGTGCACGATCGCCGGCGCCTTTGCGTCGTGCAGTGCGGCGACCGCTTCGGTGACGTCCTGACCGGTCTGGGCAATCGATGCCTCCGCGGTGATCCGAATGCCTTTGTATTTACAGGCTTTTCGGAAGTTTTTCAGGTACGTCTCGCCGACCAGCGACCGTTCATAGAGCACACCCACCTCGGTGTGGCCGCCCTTGGCCAGCAGGTCCGACCAGAAGATCGGCTCGTCGGTCATCGAGCCCTGCGGAAACGCGAAGAACCACTCCCCCAGCGCCTCGTCGGAACCGGTCACGCTGATGCACGGCACCTTGAATCGCTCTTCGATCGCCTCGGCCGTCGGGACACAGTTGTCGGTGATGTGGGGACCGAAGATGGCCAGACAGCCCTCGTCACACAGTTCGCCATACGCGTCGATCACCGCTTTGACCGACCCCTTTGGCAGGCCCTCCACCTCGCGGTAGATGATCTCGAGGGGCCGGTCGATCAGCCCTTGCTCGGTGGCTTGCTTGAACACCAGATCGAACGGCTGGGTGAGATCCTCGAAGTACGTCTTCGGAAAGCCCTCCGGGAGCTTGAAGTCCATCAGGTATCCGAACTTGATCGGCTCTGCGGTGCTCTCGTAGGACATAACAACCTCCGTCGGCGGGACTGTCCGGGCGGCCGACCCAGTGGGCCATAATCAAACCTAATATTTGTTCAGACCCTAGCGTCGGTCGTCGTCGTCGTCAATCACCGGCCCCCTCGGCCAGGTACACGTCGATCATTTCGACCAGCCCGCGTATCACCGTCGCATCGTCGGTGAGCGGGCCGGCGATGGCGGCACGTGCAGCTTCGCTTGGGCTGAGCCCTTCGGCAATCAGCCGCCCGGCGGCGATCAGGACCCGCGTCGATGCCACCTCGCGTAGCCCGGCCGTCTCGAGTCGGCGGATCGCCTGCCCGAGCTGCACCAGCCCAGCCGCTTTGTCATGATCGATACCGGCCTCGTGCGCGACGATCTTCTCCTCGACCTCCGTTGCGGGGAAGCCGAACTCGATCGCGACCATGCGTTGGCGCGTCGAGTCCTTGAGATCCTTGAGAACGCTTTGATATCCGGGGTTGTACGAAACCACGAGGCCGAAGCTCGGTGCGGCGTTAAGCGTGACGCCCAGTCGCTCGACTGGCAGTTGGCGACGGTGATCAGCCAGTGGATGTAGCACGACGGTGGTGTCCTGGCGTGCCTCGACAACCTCGTCGAGATAGCAGATCGCGCCCTCTCGAACAGCCTTCGTCAGCGGGCCATCGACCCATTCCGTCTCGCCGCCATTGAGAAGAAACCTGCCAACGAGATCGGCGGTCGTCAGGTCGTCGTGGCAGGCGACGGTGATCAGCTTCTGGCCCAGGTCGTGGGCCATCGCTTCGACAAATCGAGTCTTTCCGCAACCGGTCGGGCCTTTGAGGACGATCGACAATCCTTGTCTGTAGGCCGCCTTGAAGACGTGCTCTTCATTGCCGACGGGCACATAGTACGGACGCTGTGCGTTCTCAGACATCACTTCCCTTTCCTGCGTAGGCAGTCAAGCTCTTTCGGTGCGATACCCGTCGACGAACCTCCGTTGAGTGCAGCGCCGACCGGAACAGCGGGCCGATGATCTGACTCAGCTGCTCGGGCCGTGGCACCGTGGCGTGCGCTGCGCTGCCGAACACCCGCCGAAGGGAGTCATCGTCGGTGGCGGCGCCGATCGTCAGGCACAAACAGCCGGTGCCGCGTCGACGCGCCTCCGCAAGCGCACGACGCGCGTCGGCCGCACCATAGTCGCGTTCGTAACCGTGGTCGTAGGCCAACCCGTCGGAGATGACGACGAGCAACCGCTGCGGCGTACCACCCTTTTCCTCCAATACCGCCGCGCCATGCCTGATTGCGGCGCCGAGCCGCGAGTACGCACCTGGCCGGAGTCCGCCCAGACGTCGCACCACACGGCCGTCGAGGTCGTCGTTGAAACGCTTCACTGCAACCAGGCGGACCGCGGAGCGGCCTTGCGATGAAAAGGCGTACAACGAGACCCGGTCGCCGAGGTCGTGAAGCGCGACGGTGAGTGCGGTGGCGGCCGCCCGTTGCTGCTCATGCACCGTGTGCCCGACCGTGCCCGGCTCGGCGACCGAGCCGGATATGTCGAGCAGCACCAGCACCGCGAGGTCGCGGCGGCGGCGGAGGCTGTCGACGTAGACCGCCTCGTCAGGCGCCGACCCGGCGATCACCTCGACGCGCGCCTCGACGGCCGCGTCCGTGTCGATGTCATCGCCCTGCGATTGGCGACGGCAGTGTTGCAGGCCCATTCCGAGCCGTGCCAGCGGCCGGCGCAGGCGATACGGATCTGACAACATCAGCGTTGTGTCGGACTCCGGCTGCGCCGGCACTTCGTGCACGGTGACCCAATCGGGGCGGTACCGCTGTCGATGCACGTCCCATTCGGGGTACGTGATCCCGTCGCTGTCGTCGGCCGTGTCATCCACTGGTTCCTGGGTCGCGGCCGAGTACACGGCGGTGGCACCGCCCTGCCTGCCGGTCGCCATTCGGTGGGTGGGCGAATCGGTGCCCGGAGTCCCAGCCCCGCCCAGCTTGCGCACCACCCCCAGCATGCGCTGGAAAAGCTTGCCAATGGCGCGCCCGCCGCCCACGGGGCTGGAGAAGATGTCGTGAATATCGTCGCCGTCATCGGTCTCGTCGTCGCCGATTTCCGCCAATTGGCGGTTGCGTTGCCGACGCGGATGATGTGCACCGGCCGTGCCCTCGTTGTCTCCAGTACTTCTTGTTGCCTTGAGTTTTCGCGGGTGAATGGTGCCGAAATTGGGCGGCGGATCGGCGGCTGCCCCATTGCTGCGCGCGGCGGCTAGCGATGCGGCGGGTGAGTCGACTTGCGCCGCGGCGCCGTAGTCGATCAGCCGTCGCAGGTGCAGCGGCAGCAAGTCCTCGTTCGCGGCGAGTGCCCGATGACCCTCGATCGCGAGGTACCGCCTGGCCAATTTCGGGCGTCGCGCAAGCTTGCGCATCACCTCCGGCGCTAGGCTCCCGGCTGCGAGAAGCGATGCCTGGACGGCGAGCGATTGAAGCCGGTCATGTCTGTGAAGGCCGGTGTTGACGAAGACTGTGTCGCCGTCAGTCCACGCCGGTTCCTCAGGCCCGACCGCCGCCACCTCCAGAGTGCTGCCGGAGATTGCTGACGCAAGCATGCCGAGGCGCTCTACCCCCGATGAATCGTCGTCGGTTGCCGATAAGTCCGTCATCGTCCCAGCGCCTATCCAGATTGACCAAATATCTGTTCCACCGTAGAGTCTCCAACGCGCCGCAGTCAATCACACAGATGGATGGGTCAACATGATCGACTTCGCTGGACAAGTGGTCGTCGTCACCGGCGCGGGCCGGGGTCTCGGTCGACTTTATGCCCTTGAGATAGCGCGACGCGGCGCCTCCGTGGTGGTGAATGACCTTGGCGGATCCATGCACGGCAGTGGCGCCGATGCCACCATCGCAGACCGGGTCGTCGAGGAAATCGAGGGTGCCGGCGGCGTAGCGGTGGCATCGCACCATTCCGTCGACAGCCCGGAGGGCGGCGAAGCGATCGTTCACGCCGCCGTCGATCGTTTCGGCCGACTGGACGCGGTGGTGAGCAACGCGGGAATCTTCAACAGCGTTCCGTTCGAAGAGCTTTCAGCAGAAGACTGGCGGCGCATGCTACGTGTGCACCTCGATGGCGGCTTCTATCTGAGCCAGCCTGCGTACCGGGTGATGACGTCGCAAGGTTATGGCCGATTTGTGTTCATCTCGTCATCCGGAGGAATGTTCGGGCAACCGCTGGAGGCTCACTACGCGGCCGCCAAGGCCGGCCTCGTCGGGTTGACCAACGTGATCGCGATCGAAGGCGCAGAACACGGCATCTACGCCAACACCGTGCTGCCATTCGGATTCTCCCGCATGGTCACTGAAACGGTCGGAGATCCGAAAGCCCTTGAGGAAACGGGTTTTCTGAAGGTGATCCAGCCCGAGTTTGTGGTGCCCATGGTCGTCTTCTTGGCCAGTCGGGCTTGCGAACTCAGCCATCACAACTATTCGGCCTGCGCCGGTCGTTTCGCGCGCGTGTTCGTCGGACTCGGCGACGGCTGGCTCGCGGAGCCGGACAGCCATCCCTCTGCCGATGACATCGCCGCCCATCTCGCTGAGATCTCGGCGACTGAGCCGTTCACCGTGCCGGCCTCGATCTACGAGGAGGTATTCGGCGTGTGCGAGCGACTCGGTATCGCTATTTAGCGGGGGTAACCGCCCAGCGAACGTGAAGCCACTGCGATATTTTGGCCATCTTCGGGCCGGACTTCCGCAGTTGGTAGGCATTTTCGGGTATGCGCGCGCGTGTTTGTGCTGGTAGGTGTGTTGCAGGATGCTGGAACCGTGAAATTGTGTAGGCACACGACTTTGGGCGTGTCTGCCGTGTTGCCAGCATGCTAGTGCAATGATGTAGGGGTGTAGCTGCGGGAGACGAAGCGGCGCAACCGGGACGGGTCGACGGTGAGCTATCTGCAGCTCGCGCACAGCCAGCGGCATCCGGACACCGGGGTCCCCTCGGCGAAGGTGATCCACAACTTCGGCCGCGCCGACTGCGTCGACCGCGACGCGCTGGCGCGGCTGGTCGCCTCGATCTCGCGGTTCATCGAGCCCGAGCAGGCGCTGATCGCGGCCGAGGGCGCCGAGGTCGAGGTGCTCGACTCCCGGCATCTGGGCGGGGCCTGGGCGCTGGACCAGCTGTGGCAACGCCTGGGCATCGATGCCGCATTGCGCCGCGTCGCCGCGGGCAGACGCCTCGACGGAACCGTCACGGAGCGGGTGATTTTCGCGTTGGTGGCGCAGCGGGCGCTGGAGCCCGACAGCAAGCTGGCCGGCACCCGCTGGGTGGCCGGGCGGGTCGCGATCGAGAACTGCCCCGGATTCAGCGACGACGCGGCGTATCGGGCGATGGACTTCCTGCTCGCCGGGCTGGGCGAGATCGCCGCGGAGATCTTCGCCTCGGTCGCGCATCTGCTCAGCTTGGACGTGGAGATCGTGTTCGTCGACACCACCTCCACCTACTGGGAGGTCGAGGTCGCCGACGACCTCGCCGACCTCGACGACGACCCGCCCGGCGAGGACGGTGTGAGCACGCCGGTCGAATCCGGGACGCGACGGTTCGGCAAGTCCAAGGACCACCGCGACGACCTGCCGCAGGTGGTGATCGCGATGGCGGTCACCCGCGACGGAATCCCGGTGCGCTGCTGGACCTTTCCCGGCAACAGACAGGACCAGCGGATCATCCGCACGGTCAAGGACGACCTCGGGGCGTGGAACCTGCGCCGGATGGTGTGGGTGGTCGATGCCGGCTTCGCCTCCGCGGCCAACCGCGCCTGGCTGCAACGCGGCGGCGGGCACTACATCCACGCCGAGAAGCTGCGCCACACCAACACCGAGGCCGCCGCGGCGCTGGCCCGCCCCGGCCGGTTCCGCGACGTCGAGGGCAACCTGCGGGTCAAGGAAGTCTTCGTCTCACCCGGCGGCGGCGCCGACGACGGGGCCCGCGCCGAACGGTTCGTGATCTGTCACAACCCCCAGGCCGCCGCCCGCGACGCCGCGGTGCGCGAGCGCCTCGTCGCCCACCTGCAGAGCTTGATCGAGGGCTCCGACGCCGGGACCGCGAGCAACCGAGACGAGTTGGTCGGCTCGCTGCGCGACAAGCCAGGGCTGCGCCGCTATCTGCGCCGCACCAAGGCCGGGCTGCTGCGCATCGACCGCGGCACCGTCGCACGCCAGACCCACCTGGACGGCAAGTGGCTGCTGCGCACCTCCGACCTGACACTGACACCCGAGGATCTGGCCGCCGCCTACAAGCAGCTCATCGCCGTCGAACGCGGATGGCGAGACTGCAAGAGCGCCTTAGGTCTTCGCCCCGTCCACCACTACCGCGAAGATCGTATCCGCGCCCACGTGCAGCTGTGCTGGCTGGCGCTGCTGCTGATCCGCGTCGCCGAAACCGCCACCGGCGACACCTGGCGCAACCTGCGCCACGAACTCGACCGCATGCACCTGGTCACCCTCGCCACACCCGACGGCCAGGTCAGCCAACGCTCCGCCATCACCACCGGGCAGAGGTCCATCCTGTCCGCGCTCGACGTGCCCGAACCACCCAAGTACCTCGACTTCACCACCACAGCCAACAGCTAAACGAGCTGGCCGGGTCGTGTAGTAACACGACCCGAAATCGGCATTTCCGCATACCCGCAGGTCACCACCCATATCAGAGGATTAGTGTGCCCATCATCTGCGGAAGTCCGGTCTCGCGCTGACGATGTAGAGTCGCGTCACACCTCCCGCGCAGGTTTGACCAAATATCTGTTCCGGATGTACAGTCGCGACTGGACCGCATTCCAGAGGAATGCGCGCGTCCTTTTTGACCGGGCGGCTCGGGGTTGCTTCTGGTAACCTGTACCAAAGATTGGTTCACCATTTGTGAACCGGGAATCGAGGCGGGAGGTGTTGTGACGCTTCATGATCCGTCTGAGGCCGCAGGCCTCGCAGCGCCGGAAAGCACAGATGAGTCGGACAGTGCGCGTCGGACCGAGGTCCTCGAGACCGCGGCCTCGCTGATCGCCTCGTCGGGCTTGCGTACGTCACTGCACGACATCGCCAACGCCGCCGGCATTCTTCCCGGTAGCCTGTATCACCATTTCGAGTCGAAAGAAGCCATCCTCGTCGAACTCGTGCGGCGATATCACGCCGACCTGGATCGCATCGGCAGGGTGGCCCTTGACAAGCTGGACGAACCCGATTCGCGTACCGCCCAGGAGAAGATCGTCGAGCTGGGATCGTGGATCGCGCGCTGTGCGGTGAAGCACCGTGCGGCCCTGCAAATGTCGTTCTATGAGGCGCCGAGCGCGAACCAGGAGCTCGTCAAGCTCCTCCAAGAGCCGCCCACCGCGGTTCAGCAGGCGATGCTGCAAACGTTGCGGGCCGGCAGGTGGAGCGGCTACATCAGACCCGATATCGACCTGCCCACGCTTGCCGACCGGATTTGCCAGAGCACTATGCACGCGGGGCTTGACGTCATTCGAAATAACGCCTCGCCGGACCAGGTCGCGACAGTTCTGTGCCGAATCATGTTGCGGGGTCTGGCAACCCGACCAACCGGTGACGCGGAACTGGATCGCTCAAAGGCCTTCGCGGCTGCTGAGGAAGCCATCGCGACGTGGACCGACGAGACTGCGTCTGCGGCCACCGATAAGGGCGCCCATGTGCGTGCAGTGGCGCGCGCAGAGTTCGGCCGCAAGGGTTATGAAGTCACCACGGTGCGGGACATTGCATCCGCGGCGGGCCTAGGTACTGGCACCGTCTACCGTCTGATCGGATCGAAAGACGAGCTTCTCGTGTCGATCATGTTGTCGTTCGGCACGAAAGTCGGCGGGGGTTTTGCCAGTGTCCTTCGCGCGGATGCCACACCGATCGAGAAACTTGACGCGCTCAGCTGGGTCAACATCAACGCATTGGACCAATTCCCGGACGAGTGGAAAATCCAGCTCGCGTGGATGCGGCAATCTCCTCCGGACACTCCCAACCCAGGGGTGGCATTCACCAAGCGAATGCGACAGCTCAAATCACTGTTGTCCGAAGGGATCCGCGCCAAGGAAATTTGCATCGACAGTCCGTCGGTCGAGCTGCTGTCGCGCTGCGTGATGGATGTTCTCTGGATGCCCGAAAACATCGTTCGAGCCGCAGGGACGCGGGCGGCGCTCATCAAAGCTCGTGACACCGTGGTGCGCGGAGTCGCCAACCGTGACGCCTAGCCGAGTCTGACAGGCAACCGGGCCCACCCCCGCACGCTTGCGGTGTGCGCCCTGGAGGCGTGGTCATAGTCGACTTCCCAATCCGGCCAGCGCTTGATTACTTCGTCGAGGACCACCCGCGCCTCCATGCGGGCCAGCGCCGAACCCAGGCAGAAATGCAGCCCCTGCCCGAAACTCAGGTGGATGGGATTGCGGTGGATGTCAAACGTGTCGGGGTCCTCGAAGTGTCGTTCGTCACGGTTGGCGGACCCGTTCAGCAGCAACACCACCGAGCCTTCGGGCACCGTATGGCCGTAGTACTCCCTGTCGCGGGCGACATATCGTGCTTGTACGGGCGACGGCGCCTCGTAGCGCAACGCCTCCTCGATCGCCCCCGGGATCAACGACCGGTCAGCCACAACTTGTCGACGCTGGTCGGGGTGATCGGACAACAGCTGTCCGATGAAGCCGATCAAGCGCGTCGTCGTCTCGTTGCCCGCGCCGGCGATTGTACCTGTGTAGTTGAGCACTTCGCCGCGCGTCAGCTGGCGGCGCGTGCCATCGGGTTCCTCGATCTCGGCGTTGAGTAGTTGGGTCATCAAATCGTTGGACGGGTGCTCGGCTCGCCATTCAATGTAACGGGCGAGCATGTGAAAACTCTGCTCGAAGTAGTCCGTCGGGAGCTCACGAAGCTGCTTGCCGTCGGGCAGTTCCAGCAGATTGTCTGTGTTGTTGCGAATGGCCGCCTGGTCCTCCTCGGGGATGCCGAGGAGATAGCCGATGGCCCGCATCGGCACCCATGCCCCGAGGTCCGCGATGAAGTCGAAGCCGCCCGAGCCGATCAGCGGATCAAGGACTTGCGCGCAGAACCGCCGTGTCAGTGGCTCGATAGCCTGCATGCGGCGCGGAGTGAAAACCCTTGACAGCAACCGCCGATGCAGATCGTGCAGCGGAGGATCCTCCCACAGTATGACGCCAGGAGGCACCTCCATGTCGTTGAGAAGGATGTCAAGGGTCGTTCCCTTACCCGAGCGGTGCGTCTCCCAATCGTGCAGTTCGCGCGCGACGTCCACGTAGCGGCTCAACGCATAGAAGTTGTACTTCTCGTTGTGATACAGCGGCGCCTCATCCCGGAGCCGACGCCAGACGGGGTACGGGTCGTCGTCGATCTGGAAATCGAACGGGTCGTAGTTCACGTCGACGGCGCTCGCACCGGTCACAGTGGAATCCTTAGGTCAACCCTGCCTGGAGCCAAACATACGTTCCCTCGTATGGTAACGGTGTTCCGCTGCAGTGGTGGGACGCTGGAGAGGACACGATGACTGGTATCGAGCAATTCCGGTGCGACAACAAGCGAGCACTTGTGGTTGGCGGTGCCACCGGGATGGGGGCCGCTGCAGCCAAGCTGGCCGCAGAACTCGGCGCCGAGGTCGTCGTGATGGATCACGCCCCGGTCAGCTACCCAGTCGGCAAAGCCATCTCCGTCGACCTACGAGACCCGGCATCGATCGACCGTGCAATCGACGAGGTGGGTGGACCCGTACATGCGGTCTTCTCGGCAGCAGGGGTGGCCGACGGGCCAGATCTGATGCGGATCAACTTCATCGGCCACCGCCATCTGATCGAGCGGATGCTCGGCAATGGCCAACTCCCCCGCGGCTCCGCGATTTGTTTCATCTCGTCACTGGCAGGGATGGGTTGGGAGAACGATCTTGCTCGAATTCAAGAGTTCTTGGCCACGCCTGACTACCAGTCGGCGAACGACTGGGTCGCGGCCCATGCGGCCGAGGGCTTCCTTCACTACGGCTTCACCAAGCAGGTCATCAACGCGTATGTGGCAATCCAGTCCTATCCCTTCATGAAGAAGGGCGTGCGGATCAATGCGATCTGCCCGGGTCCCACCGACACGCCGCTCGCCCAGGCCAACGCCGATCTTTGGCTCGCCTTTGCGCAGGATTACCGCGATGCCACCGGCTGCACGGTTCATACCCCCGACGAGATGGCCGGCGCGATGGTCTTTCTCAACAGCGACGCGGCCAGGGCGATCAGTGGCGTGAACCTTCTTGTCGACAACGGGCACGCGATGTCGTCCATCACCGGATCCTTCGCGCCGGGCAAGCCCATCCTCGACCTGATCATGGGCAAGATCTCCCTCGGCTAACTACAAGCCACACCGAGTGGCCAGTTGTCACACGCAATTCAGGAAAAAGCGTGCAATAAGTGGCCCTTCGGTCGGATCAACCCGACAGCCTCTCACGGAGTAACGGCAATCCCGGCCCGTCGAGCGCGTCGAAAAGCGCGGCGCGGCCGCTGACGCCCATCATCAGGGCGGCCACGGGTCCACGGATTTCGGCTCCCGTTCCCCAGGATCGGCCAATATCGCTGCTGCACAGGCGAATTCCCCGCAGTCGACCCCTCGGAAGGAAGCCGAACGGCCGCGGACCGGTCAGGAAATCCAGTGCGATCACAACCCTGTCCGGGTCTGGGTTGAACGGCAGACCGAGTGGGATCCGGATGTCGCCGCCGTGAACCAGAACGTCGGTGAGTCCCGAGAGGGGTCCGGTGATTGGCGGGCTCAATTCGTGGTCGGCACCTTCACGAAGGGCGCCGACGATCTCCGAAGCGGGCCACTGTGCGCGCCGCCGCGCCAACTCGTCGATCGCGCGATGCAGGCTTCGTCGACGGAGCATCGTGCGCTGGAATGCCCAGAACCCGTCCGCGAAGACACTGACCAAGTGTGCTGCCACCGTCTTGACGTCCCAGCCCTCACACAAGCTCGGAGCCGCCAACTCTGATTCATCGAGTCGGTCGATCAAACTCGCGATCCGGCGCCGCTCGTCCGCCACAGCGGCAAAGACGAATACGCGGTCAACCGAGCGCATGCCGCGGCAGCGTGATCGGCAAGTCGAGTGAACTCAAAAGTCCTGCAGGTGCTTCCACCACATACGGCACGGCGTTCACGACGCGCGTGGCGGTAGCCGTCATCGCGCTTCGGCCGGCGCCGTGACCCTCGGCATCGCCCAACGTCATCGAACAATGGATGTCCGGGTCACCTTCAATGTCCACCCGGTATGTGGCATCATGCTCCGAACTCAACCAGTCAGGCGCGACGTCACGGGCCATCCGAATGATGTGCACGATGACGATCGCCTCGTGACCGCCGACGACTCCGGCGGCTCGGGTGCACACCGCGCCACACGTCCCGGCATTGATTGTGCCGAAGGCGACTTCGATGTCCGTATCGGTGGATCGACGTTCGAACGACCCGCGTATTTCTTCGACCTCGACGCCGAGGCCCTCGGCCATAAGGTGAATGGGCGCGCCCCATGCCATTTCGATGAATCCTGGTGTCTTCAGCATCGGTTGGAAGTCGAGCGGCCGACCGAATCCCATCCCGTCCATCATCACGCTGGCGACGGGATAATGGTCGTTGAGTGCCACTTCGGTGGCTGTGATGGTGCGAATATTTTTCGACTGGGTGCTCAACAGCAGCGCAAGTTGATCGGAGGCAAAGCCTGGGAAAATGCCCGACGCATAGAACGAAACGTCGCCGGACTTCGCCGCAGCCTCGAGCTGATGGAGCCATTCCTTGACGAAGTAGGCGGGCGGGTAGACAAGGCTCGTGGACGTCGTCGAGACGACGTTGATGCCGGCCTCGAGCAACCGTAGGAAGTCGGGCACTGCGCCGGCATCGCGTTCGGGACCGCTGGCCGCGTAGACCACACAATCTGGTCGCAGAGCGATGAGTGCATCTGCATCGTTTGTCGCCGTCACGCCCATCGGTGCGCCACCCGCTAGTGCGCCTGCGTCGCGCCCGATCTTCTCCGGCGAATGTACCCAGACGCCAATCAGTTCCAGGTCCGGCCGACGCCGGATCGTGTCGATGGCGATGGAGCCGACACCTCCGGTGGACCAGACCACGACACGAATGGGGTTCACGACCACGCGTACTCCTCGATCAGTGCGCGCACGTGGCGACTGTACGCTGGAACAGATGTTTGGTCAATGAGCGCACTGCTGATGGACCGGCCACGGTTCCCCACTGCTAACGTGCAGAACTAAAAGTTGGATTGCGTTAGCACGGGGTTCGTCAGCCCCCAGCGCGGCTCGGCGAATTGCCTTATCTCGCAGTCAAGGTGTGCTACCCGTGCATATACGGACCGTTCTACCGACATATCAAGGAGGGCCGATGGCATCAGGCGTGAAGCGAGTAGTGGTGTGGTCGACCGGCGGCATCGGGTCGATCGCGATCCGCGCGATAGATCGCCGGCCCGACCTCGAGCTCGTCGGCGTGTGGGTGCACTCGGAGGAGAAGGTCGGAAAAGACGCAGGCGAACTCGCCAACGGCGAGCCGATCGGCCTCGCCGCCACCAACGATGCGGAAGCGTTGATCAGTCTGCGGCCCGACTGCGTGGTGTACGCGGCAAGCGGTCCGGAGCGCGACGCTATCGCCATTCCCGACTACGTTCGGCTACTCGAAGCCGGCATCAACGTCGTCACGACAAGCACCACACGTTTGGTCAATCCGCACGTCTATGAGCCGGCGGAGTGGCGAGATCAGATGGCAGCGGCCGCCAAGACCGGCCAGGTGTCGCTGTACGCCTCAGGGATCGAACCGGGTTTTGCGGCCGACTATCTCCCGCTGGTGCTGATGACGCAGTCCTCGTCGATTGAGAAGGTTCACGCTTACGAGATCGGCCTGTACGACGACTACGGGGTGGCGGAGATCATGGTCAACGGGATGGGTTTCGGGCAGCCGCTGGACTACCAACCGTGGGTGAGCTTTTCGGGCGCCATTGCCGGCGAGTGGCAAGGGCAGATCCGGCTGATGGCCGAGGCTCTCGGTGTCGAAGTCACCGAAGTCCGTGAGAAGTTCGACCGCAGGACGACGGATCGGACATTCGACGTTGCGTTCGGCACCGTCGAGGCCGGCACCTGCGCGGCGCTGCGGATGCAGGCGATCGGTGTGGTCGACGGCCGCGAAGCCATCGTGATCGAACACGTCACCCGGCTGGCGCACGATGTCGCGCCGGATTGGCCACAAGGCATCGGCGACATGTCCTATCGGGTCGTCGTCCGGGGTCAGCCGGACATCGACTGCACCATGGCCGGCGGTCTTCGCGATCGCCAGAGCGCCGGCATTTCGGGGATGGCCGCAGGCGCGGAAGCGATGGTGGCCACGGCGATGCGAGTCGTCAACGCGGTCCCGCATGTGGTCGATGCGCCGCCGGGGTTGCTCAGTTCGCTTGATTTGCCCCTTACGCTTCCGCGCCACGTGTTCCGGACCGCGTGATGGGCCGTCCCGGGGCCGACACGGCCGGAGTCAACGCGACCCTGCTCAAAATCCCCAGAAATTAGCTGATCTACAACGCCTTTGGCTCATCGAAGCGGTCCAGCATAACGTCGTTCCACTTGATGACCGCGGTTTCGAACGCGTCCACCCCGATACCGCCGGGCGACCGCGACGTCGTCTGCGGCCACGGCTTACGTTCCCTCGGGAGACTCGCGCCGAAGATCGCCCGCAGCTTCGCAACGTTTCCGATTGCCAGCCGCAAGATTGCGTTCCGCGATACCCTTCGGATTATCGCGAGAAACGTCGAAGGGAAAATCATGATCAAGTTCCCGCTGATTGTGGCTAGCACGGTGCTGGCGGTCCTCGCGGTGGTCGTGCCGGCACACGCCGATCCCACGATCTATCCACCGAGCTATGGCAGCAGCGGGGTCTATGCGGTAGGTGGCCACACCGTCGAAGGGCTGACGGCCTCCATCCCGCCGGGCCATTACCGAGTCGACCAGGCGCCGGGGTGGCCGTTTAGGGCCCCCGGCTTCTGGCTGCGCTGCAGCGCGGTGCCCTGCGATGCCACGCATCCTGAGCACATTGTCGCCAGCGGTGACCAACCGGAAAGCACGCTGATGGAAATCCCCCCGACCGATACCGCGGTACGTTTGTTCAACGTCACACTGACGTTCCTCGGTTGACGGCGCGACTGTAACTAGAAGACGATCTTCGGGCGGTACATGTCGATCCAGACCGCGAGGTCGAGGATCCGCTCTATCCGCGCCTTGTCGATCGGCTGCAGCGTATTCGGGTCGGGCCGGGTCAAGTGCTCCAGCGCCGCCCGGTCGACCAAAGCGAACAGCACGTCATCGCCAGTGCCGGAAAGATCCTTGGCCAACGCCTGGATGGCTGCCCCGTACTGCGGATCCGACGTGGACGGGTACGGGCTCTTGACCCGTTGCACCACCGATTCGGGCAGCACGTCGCATGCCGCCCCGCGCAGCAGGCTCTTCTCCCGGCCGTCATAGGTCTTCAGCGACCACGGCGTGTTGTAGACGTACTCGACAAGGCGGTGATCGCAGAACGGGACACGTACTTCCAAGCCGACCGCCATGCTCATTCGGTCCTTGCGGTCCAGCAGGATTCGCACAAACCGGGTCAGGTGCAGGTAGCTCATGACCCGCATCCGGTGGGTGAAGTCGTCCTCGTCGTCAAGCCGCGCGACCTCGCCGACGGCCTCGGTGTAGCGGTCTCGCATGTAGGTGTCCAGGTCGACGGCGGAGCGTAGCGCCGGCGTGAACACCTGACCGCTCGTGTCGACGATCGCGTCGCCGATCGCGATCCACGGGAATGCATCGGTCTGCTGGACAACCGAATCATGGAACTGCCGGTAGCCACCGAAGATCTCGTCGGCCGATTCTCCTGACAACGCCACGGTCGACTGCTGCCGGATTGCCTTGAACAGCAAGTAAAGCGATGCGTCCATGTCGCCGAGTCCGGTCGGGATATCGCGAGCCGCAACCACTTTGCGCCGGATGTCCATGTCGGCCAATTGGTTGTGATCGAGCACGATGTCGGTGTGGTCCGAACCGACGTGCTTGGCAACGTCGTGCACGTACGGGGCGTCCAGGGTTGGGCGCAGCTCGTTGGCTCTAAAGTTGTCGGCCTGGTTGACGAAGTCGACAGCGAAGGTGCGCACCGGCACGTTCAGTTCACGCGCGGACAGCGCGGTGATGATGCTGGAGTCCAGACCACCGGACAACAGCACGCATTCGGGAACGTCGGCCACCAGCTGGCGACGGACGATGTCGTCGAGCAGCTCGCGCACCCGCGCGACCGTCGTGTCACGGTCGTCGGTGTGGACCTTCGACTCCAGCCGCCAGTAGGTGTGCTCGCGGACACCGCGCTCGTCCACGATCATGATGGTGCCGGGCTCGACCTCCTGCATGCCCTTCCACACCGCGTGCCTGGGCGTCTTGACGGGCACGAGCAGCTCGCGCAGCCCGTCCACGTCGACGATGCGCTTGGCGAGCGGGTTGGCCAAGATCGCCTTGGGCTCGGAGCCGAACAGAACGCCGTGAGGCGTCCGGTAGAAGTAGAACGGCTTGATACCCATGCGGTCGCGGATCATTACGAGCTTGCGCTCGCGCGAGTCCCAGATCGCGAACGCGTACATGCCGTTGAGCCGGTCGGCCAGCGCTTCACCCCACTGCAGGTAACCCCGCAGCACCACTTCGGTGTCGCTGGATGTCTGGAACTTCTCGCCCTTGGCGGCCAGCTCGTCTCGCAGTTCCTTAAAGTTGTAGGCCTCACCGCTGTAGACCATCGCCACGTCACCGCGCGGTGTGGACACCGACATCGGCTGGGCGCCGCCGGGCAGGTCGATGACCGCCAGGCGTCGGTGACCGAGCGCAGCGTTTCTCTGAGACCAGATGCCGGATGCATCCGGGCCGCGGCATGCCATCGTCGCGGTCATCGCCTCGATCAACGGGCGCTGTCGCGTGAGGTCCTGAGAAAAATCCACCCAGCCGGTGATGCCGCACATATTGTTACCTCCGCGCTCCCAGGACGTAACTACATTGGTACTCTATATAATCGGACGAGCGCACCGTGAGGACTGACACACAGCAAATCCACAGCGAAAGCTCAACGGGGACTATGCGATTCGGGCGCTGACGCGAGTTGTTTGCGCCTACCGTGACCAGGCCTGCGGAGGCTCGATATTCCGGGGCGTGGGCACGCCATTCGGGATGAGGCTGCTCGGGCGTATCGTGCCGTCAGCGGAACCTTGCTCAAAGAGGAGCGTAAACCCATGGCCATCATCGAAGCGGATCTGGAGTCCAGCACCCCGTTCGACGAGGATGTCACCGCCACGCAGCGATACTTCGACAGCCCGCGTTTCGACGGTATCGTTCGTCTTTATACGGCCCGTCAAGTCGTCGAGCAGCGCGGCACGATCCCCGTCGACTACTCGGTGACGCGAGAGGCGGCGGAGGCCTTCTACCCCCGCCTGCGCGAGTTGTTCGCCGAACACAAGAGCATCACCACCTTCGGCCCCTACTCGCCCGGTCAGGCAGTGACCATGAAGCGGATGGGCATCGAGGGGATCTACCTCGGTGGCTGGGCCACTTCCGCGAAGGGCTCCAGCACCGAGGACCCAGGACCCGACCTTGCCAGCTACCCCCTCAGCCAGGTTCCCGACGAGGCGGCCGGGCTGGTGCGGGCCCTTCTCACCGCGGACCGCAATCAGCAGTACTTGCGCATGCGCATGAGCGAACGTCAACGAGCGGCGACCCCGGCAATCGACTTCCGCCCGTTCATCATCGCCGACGCCGATACCGGGCACGGCGGCGATCCGCATGTGCGGAACCTGATCCGCCGCTTCGTCGAGGCCGGCGTGCCCGGCTACCACATTGAGGACCAGCGTCCCGGGACGAAGAAGTGCGGCCATCAGGGCGGCAAGGTTCTCGTGCCGTCCGACGAACAAATCAAGCGTCTCAACGCAGCCCGGTTCCAGCTTGACGTGATGCGGGTGCCCGGGATCATCGTCGCGCGCACGGATGCCGAGGCGGCCAACCTGATCGACAGCCGCGCCGACGAGCGTGACCAGCCGTTCCTGCTCGGCGCCACCAACGTAAAGGTCCCGCCGTACAAGGCGTGCTTCCTGGCCATGATGCGGCGCTTCTACGACCAGGGAGTCAAGGAGGTCAACGGTCACCTTCTGTACTCCATCGCCGACGGCGAATACGCCGCCGCCACGGCGTGGTTGGAGCGTCAAGGGCTGCTCGACGCGATCGCTGAGGCGGCCGCGGCCTGGCGGGAGGACGGCGACCCGTCGAACGAGGAGCTCTACGACGACATCGAGTCGCGATTGGTTGATGCGTGGCAGGTGGATGCCGTGGTGATGACCTACGCCGAGGCCGTGGCCGAACTGATCGAATTCCGGGAGGGTGAAGGCGACGCGCTCGACATGAGCGTCGACGAATGGCGGTCGTTCGCCGAACGCGCGTCGCTGTACGCCGCGCGCGAGAAGGCGAGGGAACTCGGCGTCGTTGCCAGATGGGATTGCGAGCTGGCCAAGACTCCTGAGGGCTACTACCAACTCCGCGGCGGCATCCCGTACGCGATCGCCAAGTCACTCGCCGCCGCGCCGTTCGCCGACATCCTCTGGATGGAGACCAAGACCGCGGACCTCGCCGACGCGCTGCAGTTCGCCGAGGCCATCCACGCCGAGTTCCCCGACAAGATGCTCGCCTACAACCTGTCCCCGTCGTTCAATTGGGACACCACCGGGATGAGCGACGACGAGATGCGTGCGTTCCCTGAAGAGCTCGGCAAGATGGGCTTCGTCTTCAACTTCATGACGTACGGCGGGCACCAGATCGACGGCGTCGCCGCCGAGGAGTTCGCCACCGCGCTCAAACAAGACGGGATGCTGTCGCTGGCCCGGTTGCAGCGCAAGATGCGGCTGGTCGAGTCGCCGTACCGGACACCGCAGACGCTGGTCGGCGGGCCGCGCAGCGACGCCGCCCTGGCCGCCTCGTCGGGCCGCACCGCGACCACGAAGGCCATGGGCAAGGGTTCCACCCAACACCAGCATCTGGTGCAGACCGAGGTGCCGAAGAAGCTGCTCGAAGAGTGGCTCGGGATGTGGAGCGAGCACTACCAGCTCGGCGAGAAGCTGCGCGTGCAGCTGCGGCCGACACGTGGTGGCGGGGAGTTGCTGGAGCTCGGCATTTTTGGCGAGCGCGGCGACGGCGACGAGGAGAAGCTCGCCAATGTGATCGTCGACCCGATCAAAGACCGGTACGGTCGCAGCATCCTGACTGTGCGTGACCAGAACACCTTTGCCGAGAAGCTGCGTCAGAAGCGCCTGATGACATTGATTCACCTCTGGCTGGTGCACCGGTTCAAGGCCGAGGCGGTGTACTACGTCACGCCCACCGAGGACAACCTGTATCAGACCGAGAAGATGAAGTCCCACGGCATCTTCAGCGACGTCCACCAGGATGTCGGCGAGATCATCGTCGCCGAAGTGAACCAGCCCCGCATCGACGAGCTGCTGGCATCCGACGGCGAGGCGCTACGGCGGCTGATTCGCAAGGAGGATTAGAGAGCGGCGCTCACAGCCCGGGCTGGTCCTCGATGATGCCGAGCCAGATCTGTGCGGCGTCGATGGCCACCTTCTCGCTGATGAACGCGTGTTGAGTACCGGTGTACATGTCGCGGAACGCGCGTTCGAAGCGACTGCCCTCGCGGATCGCGGTAGTCCCGGCAACCAGATGGGCCCACTCGGCACAGCTTCGTGCCGTATCAGTGGCGAAAACAGCGGCCGCGCGCATGTCTGCTCGCAGCGTTGGGGTCAGCTCCTGACCCGATGCAACGGCGGCCTCGGCAGTGGTGAACGCGTCGAGCACCAGAAGACGCGCGGCGCGCCAGGCGGCGACGTGGTACGCAAGGCCTTTCTGGAACGTCGGGCGACTGGCCAGCGCCGCCATGTCACTCATCCGAAATTTCGTCGCGGCCAGTTCGGCGACATCGTCGAGCATGCTCTTGGAGACCCCGAGTGCCCACGATGCGTGACCGGCGGCCGTGACGGGCAGCAGCCCCATGCGCGTGGCCGGCGAACTACCGCGGCGCGGCTCGCGAACGAACAGTGGAAAGGTTCGGCCTTCAGGGACGAACACGTCTTTCGCGCTGTAGTCGTAGGATCCAGTTCCCTTGAGCCCCTGCACAAACCAGCCGTCGTTGAACGAGATGTCTTCTCGCGGAAGCACGGCCACCTGCATGTCGGGAAGGCCGTCAGCGACCCAGCGCACCTCGCCATCGTCCATCGGTAGGAATCCTGCAGCGATGTATTCGGAATGACCAATGCCTGATCCGAAACTCCACGATCCCGTCAACCGGTATCCGCCCTCGACTACGATCCCCTGTCCGTTCGGGAAGAACTGGCCACCCAGCGTGACACGGTTGCCGTGAGCGGTGAACACCTCCGCGAAACCTTCGTCGGACAGATACGTGGCGGCGGCGAACGACGACGGCAGGTTCGCGATGCCGATCCATCCGAACGAGCCGTCCTGCCATGCCATTTCGATCCAGGTCTCGATCATTTCGGCGAACGACGGTTCGACACCCCCGGCCACCACCGGGTTGAACGCCGACATCAGCCCGGTGGCCCACATTTCATCGACAATCGCCGGGGTGAGCGTGCGTATCCGCTCGGATTCGCCGGCCTCCGCCCGTACGATATCCCGCATCCCGCGAGCCAGCGCAACGACCTTGCCCCCCGCTTCGACTGTCGACGTCATTGGTCATTCCCATCACAGATGCCGGTATCGCCGGCTCAACCACAGACGCGATTGACCGTACGCTGCCGCACTTGGGGGTCGTGCGACATCACCTCACGTGATGATCCGGGCCAGGTATGGAGTCATGTTGGTGATGCGCACTGGCGAGACCGTCACGGCGGGCTCGGTCGCCTCGATCATCTGCCCGTTCCCAAGCAGCAATGCGACACTGTCTTTGCCATTGGCGCCGTAGAAGATCAGATCTCCGGGAAGTGCCTGTGCGGGCAGGACCTTGCGGCCGACGTTGTACTGCTCGCCTGAGGTGCGCGGGAGCTTGATCCCAGCACCCGCGAAGGCGAACTGGATCAGTCCCGATGCGTCGAATCCGACGATGTTGGCATTCGGGCCGGTGCCGCGGGTGGGGCCTGCGACGTTGCCACCGCCGTACAGGTACGGCACGCCGCGTTGCGAAAGCGCGCGTTGCATTACGGAATTGATGGCTTGCTGTGAAGTGAGCGGTCCATTTGTATCTGCAGTCGCCAGCCCGGGAGTCACCATCAACAGGGCGAGACTGATTACGAAGGCGTAGACGCGCCTCATGTGAATTCACCTTTCTTCGGCGCATCCCAGCGGAGTGAGCCGACTGGTAATCACAGCAGTCACTGGGATCACTTTTACAACAATGGTGCCAGCTGCCGACATGTCACGTGACTCTCGGAGGACAGTTTTGTCGTACCGTGACCGAAAGGTGACGGCCCGTAAACCCAGTTCTATTCGGACGGGGGCCCGGCTGCTCGGCAGGTGACCAATTGAACGACGGCGCCGGGGTGTATGGGTACTCGACGGCGTCGACACGTTTGCGCCGCAGCTGCTCGCTGTTTGCGGCCCGCCAGGACAACTAAAGGGGCCGCCCACCAGGAGCGACCCCTTTAGCCTCGCGCGGCTCAGTTGGTCGAGTCCCTGAACTCTATAGCCCGCTGAAACGCCGGAATGGACGCGGCGAAGTCGACGACCGGATATATCTGGTACTCGAAGTATGGGCCGAATATGGCCGCGACCTCGATCAGGTCATCCGGGTTGTCGGTTTCCCCTACGACGAACCCTCCACCGCCGTCGAGCCGGGTAACCCACTGATGAATCGTCGTGCTGGGGGATGGTTGAAACTTTGAAATCAGTTCCAAGACGCGCCGCTGGGCTTCCTCATTGTCTTTTCCGGAGCCGCCGCCCCGAGGCGTAGTGATAACGACGTACTTCACTCATTCCTCCTAAGAGTTAAGACCGAACATGTGAGCGCGGTGTGAACCGCGCGACAAACGGTATCTTCACGGGCATCGCCGCGACGGCCGAATGGTGAATTGATCCGCAGCCGTTGTTGTCGTTGAAACAATCGGCGGGGCAACCACAGTTAAGCGGGCGCCGGCGCACGCGATGAACCCGCCGCGGGTGCCCCGTCGTCCACACTGTTTCGTCCGGATCGGCATGGCTCGGAGCCGCGGAGGTGTAGTTGTTGGAGCCCACCGCGAGATCTCCAGATCTGGTATGACTAGGCGGAACACACTGCCCTAGGGAGGAGTCCGCCGACTTGCCCAACTGGCGCGTCGAGGGTGGGCGCCACCTCGGTGAACCCGCTGGTCGCGTCCGATGACGATCTGATGAGCGCTCCGACGATCGACCCCGCGGTCCCGGCCCAGCAGACGCGCCGAGACAGCCTGGCGAAGTGGATCCGCCGGTTGGCAATTCCGATCATCGTCGGCTGGATAACACTCGTTGGCGTTCTGAGCGCCACCGTGCCGCAGCTCGAAGTGGTCGGCGAAATGCAGTCGGTGTCGATGTCCCCGAGAGATGCGCCGTCGGTGATCGCGATGATGCGCATCGGCAAGACGTTCCAGGAGTTCGATTCCGACAACTCGGCCATGATCGTGCTCGAGGGCGAGCAGCCCCTCGGCGAGGCTGCGCACCTTTTCTATGACGACATGGTCGACAAGCTCGAAGCCCAATCCAAGTACGTCGAGCATGTGCAGGACTTCTGGGGTGATCCGCTGACCCGAATCGGAGCGCAGAGCCAAGATGACAAAGCCGCTTACGTTCAGGTGTACCTCACCGGCAACATGGGCGAAGAACTGGCCAACCAGTCGATTACCGCGGTACAGAAACTCGTCGCCGGGCTGACACCCCCGCCGGGGGTCAAGGTCTATGTGACCGGCGGGTCGGCGCTGCAGGCCGATCAGCAGGTCGCCGGCAACCGAAGTATCCGAATCATCGAGATGGCGACGATCGCCGTCATCGTCGTGATGCTGCTGTTTTTCTACCGGTCGATCGTCACCGTCCTCATCGTGATGGGGATGGTGGTGCTGGGGCTGTCGGTGACCCGTGGTGTGGTCGCGTTCCTCGGGTACCACCATCTGATCGGTTTGTCGACATTCGCGACCCAACTCCTGGTCACCCTGGCGATCGCCGCAACCACCGACTACGCGATCTTCCTTGTTGGCCGCTATCAGGAAGCCCGGACAATCGGCGAGGACAAGGAAGCGGCCTTCCACACGATGTTCCGCGGCACCGCGCACGTCGTCCTCGCCTCGGGCATGACGATCGCCGGCGCCACCTTCTGCCTGTCGTTCACCCGGCTGCCCTATTTCCAGACGCTCGGCATCCCGCTCGCCGTCGGAATGGTCGTCGCGGTACTCGTCGCGCTGACTTTAGGGCCCGCGATCGTCACGGTCGCCAGCCGCTTCGGACTACTGGAACCCAGGCGCGCCATGCGCATCCGTGGTTGGCGGCGATTGGGCGCCGCCGTGGTCCGATGGCCGGCCCTGATCCTGTTTGCGACGATTCTGCTCGCCCTCGTCGGCCTGCTCACCCTGCCGGGCTACAAGCCCAATTACAACGACCGCAAGTACTTGCCATCGGATCTACCGGCGAACGAGGGATTCGCCGCGGCCGAACGACACTTCCCCGCCGCCCGGATGAATCCCGAGATGCTGCTCGTCGAAACTGACCATGACCTACGCAACTCGGCGGACTTCCTGGTGATCGAGCGAATCGCCAAGGCCGTGTTCAAGGTGCCCGGTGTCGGCAGGGTGCAGGCGATCACGCGTCCAGAAGGTAAACCCCTGAAGTACAGCACGATTCCGGCTCAGATCAGCCTCGGCGGCACCTTCCAGACGATGAACCGCACGTACTTGCAGGACCGCATAGACGACATGCTGATGCAAGCCGACGACATGCAGAAAACCATCGACAACATGACCCAAATGATCGCGTTGATGGAACAGCTGACCGCGACGACGCACACCATGGTGGGCAAAATCCACGGCATGGCCGACGACATCGCCGAATTGCGGGATCACATAGCCGATTTCGATGACTTCTTCCGCCCGATTCGCAATTACTTTTACTGGGAGCCGCACTGCTACGACATCCCGATCTGCTGGGCGATCCGGTCGACCTTCGACTCGCTCGACGGCATCGACACGATGACCGATGATGTCCAGGTTCTGCTGCCGGACCTGGATCGACTCGACGTCCTGATGCCTCAATTGTTGACGGTGCTGCCGCAGACGATCGAATCCATGAAGACGATGCGGACCATGATGCTCACCATGCACTCCACGCAGAAAGGTCTGCAGGATCAGCAGGCCGCGATGGACAAGAATCGGGCCGCCATGGGTGATGCATTCAACAACGCATTGAACGACGACACTTTTTATGTGCCGCCCGAGATCTTTGACAACGCCGACTTCAAACGTGGCGTTAAGAGTTTCATTTCGCCGGACGGCAAGGCGGTCCGGTTCATCATCTCCCACGAAGAGGACCCGCTGTCCGCGGAGGGCATCAAGCGCATCGATGCCATCAAGAACGCCGTCTTCGAAGCGATCAAGGGCACACCCCTTGAAGGATCAAGGGTCTACATCGGGGGTACCGCCTCGATGTTCAAGGACATGCAAGACGGCAACACCTACGACCTGATGATCGCCGGCGTCGCCGCGCTGACGCTGATCTTCATCATCATGCTGCTCATCACACACAGTCTCGTTGCGGCGGGCGTCATCGTCGGCACCGTGGTTCTGTCACTCGGCGCATCGTTCGGAGTCTCCGTTCTGGTCTGGCAGCACCTGTTAGGCATCGAACTGCAATTCATGGTGATGGCGATGGCGGTCATCATCCTGTTGGCCGTCGGCGCGGACTACAACCTGCTGCTGGTGGCGCGGATGAAGGAAGAGATCCCCGCCGGGATCAACACCGGGATCATCCGCGCCATGGGGGGCAGCGGGTCTGTTGTGACCGCCGCCGGCATGGTGTTCGCGTTCACC
Source organism: uncultured Actinomycetota bacterium (assembly GCA_963801365.1). Taxonomy (GTDB): domain Bacteria; phylum Actinomycetota; class Actinomycetes; order Mycobacteriales; family Mycobacteriaceae; genus Mycobacterium. The sequence continues at coordinate 280,096 of CAWDEZ010000010.1, forward strand.
ATGATCTCGATTGCGGTCAGCGAGATGATCGTCGTCGCCCAGATCGGCACCACGATCGGGCTGGGTTTGTTGTTCGACACGTTGGTGATTCGGGCGTTCATGACGCCGTCCATCGCAGCATTGCTCGGGCGCTGGTTCTGGTGGCCGCAGGTGGTGCGTGCCCGGCCGGCGGCGGCGCGGTCGTTGGCGAAGCGGTAGGCGCTCCGGGGCCGTAACCAAAATGTTCGTGGCCAATCCTCATGACAGACTCCCGCCATGGAACAGAGATTCGCGGCAGCGTTTGGCCTCTTCGCATTGGGCATCACGCTGGGAAGTTTTTTCCAAGAGATGGACTCCGTCCCCGTCCAACGGCTCGGTCGGGCCATCCAGTTGGGCATCGGACTCTCATCGGGTCTTTGGGCATTATTGCTGGCCGTGGCCCCGCCGCAATACGATTTTGCGCACGCCCGCATCGGGGTAAGCCTGGTTGCGGCCGTTGTCTTCGCGAGCCTCTTCGCCGGGGTGGTCCTCGTCGCCGATAAGTTTGGGCGTCGCAAACGGCCCGACTAGCGGAGAACGCGGCGCGGCTTCCAGAGGCGTTGTGACGAGCGCGTTGCGCTATCCCGTTGCCGGCTGCCTCGCGACATAGTCGCCACCTCCAGATTCGTCGGAGCCCGAGCGAATCGACATTTAATTGCGGCAACCGCAGATAGGCTGGCTGGGTGAAGCTGCTCAGCCCGCTAGACCAGATGTTGGCCCGGATGGAGACACCGCGCACGCCGATGCACATAGGCGCGCTTGCCGTCTTCGACCTGCCGGAGGGAGCACCACCAAACTTCACCCGGAGCCTGCACGAGGCGTTCTCGGAGCTGGCGTTTCTGCCGTTCCCGTTCGACAGCGTGATAGCGGGCGGCCCCACGATGGCGTACTGGAAGCAGGTGCAGCCGGACCCGCACTACCACGTTCGCCTCGACGCCCTACCCCATCCGGGCACCGCCCGCGATCTCGGTGCGCTGGTCGAGCGGCTGCACTCGAGCCCGCTTGACATGACCAAGCCGCTGTGGGAGGCGCACCTCATCGAGGGTCTGGCGGACAACCAGTTCGCCTTCTACTTCAAGGCGCACCACTGCGCGGTCGATGGCATGGGTGCGGTGAACTACATCAAGAGCTGGCTGACCACAGATCCCGAGGCACCTCCGGGCTCAGGCAAGCCCGGACCCCTCGCCGAGGACTACGACCTGGCCAGCGTCTTTGCGGCGGTCACGACGAAGCGGGCAATCGCGAGCCTCTCCGCGACGGGCGAGCTGGTCGGGAAGCTGGGCAGCATGATGCGCGGCGCGAACAGCTCGGTGAAGGCGGGCTTGAAGACTCCGCGGACACCGTTCAACGCGCGGATCACCCGGCATCGACGTCTCGCTGTGCAGGTGCTGGAAATGGCGCGGGTCAAGGCGGTGGGCCGCGCCACCGGCACGACCGTCAACGACGTGATCATGGCGTCGATCGGCGGCGCTTGTCGGCGCTACCTGGCGGAGCAGGACGCCCTGCCGGAGAACACCCTGACTGCGTCGGTCGCGGTGGGCATCGAGCGCGACGCGGACACGGTCAACGCCGCGTCGGGCTTCGTCGCGCCGCTCGGCACTTCGACCGAAGACCCGGTTGAGCGACTGCGTGAGATTTCTGCATCGACCAGCCGCGGCAAGGCCGAGCTGCTGGCGATGACACCCAACGCCATGGAGCATTACTCCGTGATGGGTCTGCTGCCGATCGCGTTGGGGCAGAAGACCGGAACGCTCGGGCTGCTCCCGCCGCTGTTCAACCTCACCGTCTCCAACGTCGTGCTCTCCAAGGAGCCGTTGTACCTCTCCGGCGCCAAGCTGGACGTGATTGTGCCGCTGTCGTTCCTCAGTGACGGCTACGGCCTCAATGTGACGCTCGTCGGCTACACCGACAAGATCGCGCTCGGCTTCCTCGGCTGCCGCGACACGCTGCCGCATCTGCAGCGGCTGGCGGTGTACACCGGTGAGGCGTTCGAGGAACTCGAGGCCGCCGCCTCCTCGCTTTGACCCGACGCAGCAGCGAAACGCTCGATTAGCCGGAGATCCAGACAGCAGCCTGGCAGAGCAGTCCCCCGCCTGGCTCCAATAGTTGCCGCGACGACCCAGCGTTTGGCGCACGAAGTGAGACGCGATGCAAAGGGGGAAACCGCTAGCGAATACGCGGCCAATCCGTATCCCCACGTTGCCAATAGGCCACGCCATAGTCGGTTTGATCGATATAACGGTCCTATTAAGGCGGCTTTGGTTCCGGACCTGACTACTCGAACGATCGGCGGCTGGGCTGGGAATTACCTGTGGTGTGATGAATTTCCTCTTCGCTCGGCAAAAGCGGGTGTAAGTTTGCCTGCTGGCAACTATTCGATATCACCCCTGACCATATAAGGAGAGTCCTCGATGGTGTTCATATCTGTTACCCGGCGACGCGCCATAGCCGGCGCGATCAGCACTGGCGTGATCGCAGGTGCCATGCTGTTGTGCGGGATGCCGTCTGCGCTCGCCGATCCGCCGGCGGGCTGCACGGCCGCTGACTTCAACCAGGTCGCCGCTAATGTCAAGGCAGCGAAAGCGGCCTACCTGTTCAGGCATCCCGACGTGAACGCGTTCTTCACCAGCCTCAAGGGTCAGCCCAAGGACCAGAGGCGTAGCCAGGTGGAAAACTACTTGACCGCCAACCCGCAGACGAAGACCGAACTCGCCGCTATCCGCCAGCCTGTCATCGATTTGAAGAACCACTGCCAGTAAACCGATAGAGAGATCCGACCAGGCCCGAACAGCATTGAACGCCATCGCGAAATAGTTCGCGACTTCGACAGCTCGTCCCACACACCGTCCACTGCGTGCCCGTAGAGGACGCGGAACTCGACCGCGTCCTCTAGCGGAGACTCGCATAATCGGTGCGCGGATTCTCGGCCAGGCCGGCAGCCGGCGGCATCCTGGTGTCCTGCATGGGCGCAGCGCTCGAACTCGACAGACACCTGAACAGAGCACTGAATTGTCGTGTTGGTAGGTTCCCTCTTCAGGAGCCAACCCGAGCTAAGCTCCCGTTAACGTCCGCGGCGTCGGGCGGGTATTCCGGCTCTTCAACTTTGACCGGGCAATCAGCATGAAGTCTGGGTTGCGGCCCGCTGTTTGCGGGTGCAGTGAAATCGTATCCGGCGGGCCGAATGCTCCCTGTTTCGGAACCCGCAGCCGACGCGCTTGACCTGCTTGAGCAGCCTGTTGTAGCCCTCGGTGCGGGCGTTGGTGATTGCGGTCTGTACGAACGCGTTGATCTCGGGCCACCATTCGTCGATGGTGGCTGCGAGGGTGAGCAGTTCGGGGATCTGCGAGTCGATGCACCAGGCGAGGAACCGGTGCAGGCGGTGCCGGGTCAGGTGCGGGTCACCACCGATCCGCACGGTGGACAGCAGGGTGCGCAGCTCCTCTTTCGCGATCCACGCGGACAGGATTTGCGCGCTCGGATCCTCGGCCTGTATCCGGTTCCACATCTTATCTTCGCGAAGCTCTTGTCCGACAAGCGTTCCCGCGCTCGCAACAATCGCCGACGGTTAGCCCACTCCGGGTCGCGCTTACGTCCCCGCCGATCCCGCAGGTCCCAGGTGACGCGACGGCGCACCTTGGTCAGCGCGTCGTTGGCGAGCTTGACCAGGTGGAAGTGGTCAACCACGATCGTCGCGTTCGGCAGCAGGCCGGGTGTGCGGATCGCCGAGGCGTAGGCGGCCGCCGGGTCGATGGCCACGTAGGCGATGCCCGCACGGAACTGCGGGGTGCGCTCCGACAGCCAGGCCACCACGGTGGCGCCGGTGCGGCCCTCGCGCAGCCCGAGCAGCCCCTGAGAGCCGGCTCGACGAACCCGGTGTCCCACGGGTCCACCCGCGTCCACCGCCCGGTCTGGCTGCAGTGCTCCCATCTGGGCTTTCCTCGGCGGGTCTCGTCGATGCCGAGTACCGGGGTCGGTTCCGGCTCGGTCAGGAGCCGGGCGGCGTGCGCGGCGAAGGCGCGGTGCGCGGTCGGCCACGACACGCCGTGGCTGGCGGCGACCTCGGCCACCGAACGGGCCGCGTCGCCGATCGCCGCGCCGATCTGGGTCCGCAACCGTCCGGTGGTCCGTGCCCGCGCCGGCACCTGTGCGATCGTCTCGGTGAACGACCCGCGGTCGCAGTAGTCCTCCCGGCATCGCCAGCGACTCTTGTTCCACCGCACGATGATTTGGTCCTCCCCGTACGGAATGTCGCGCGGCGACGTGACTGCGCCCCCCTTGCGCGAGGTGGAAAACACACCGCACGACGGGCACGCCGCCGCGGTCGGTTCGTCGGTGATCACGTGCACCACGCGAGTCCCGTCAGGCAAGCGCTCGACACGCTCGACCCGCACACCTGGCAGCCCAAACAACAATGTCGTACCGTCGGACACGGTCCTTGGTTCCTTCCTTCCGCCTGAATTCCGCAAACTTCAGACTTCGGAAGACCAAGGGCCACCTACTGCAACGACACGCCACGTGAGAGCGAAATCACAACTGCCCGCTTAACATTGAAGAGCCGGTATTCCGGATTTGCGAGTGGACGGAAAGTTCGACGATGACGGTCTTCGGAAAGAGATTGACAGCGGCCGGCATCGCGCTCGTCAGTGCTGGTGCGATCGCGGTCGCGCCAACGGTTCAGCCTCCGCCGCGCCTGGTCCCGGCGGTCCAGCTCGCGGCGGCGACTTCTCCGACTGTGGTGCAACCGCTGGCACAGCAATCCAACGTCCTCGGGGCGTTGCTCAGCTTGGACCTAACCAGATTCATCATCCCGCCGAGCGCGGGTCAGCCGGTCCCCACGCCACCGCCGATTTCTGGGCCGTCCCCCGCGCCCACCGCCTTCGAATTCGAAGACGCCATCATTAACACCTACCACGCCATCGAGCCGTGGGTGCGCTACGGGTTCGAACTGGCCACCTGGGCGGTTGGCTGGGTTCCCTGGGTGGGCTGGCTCTCGCCTCAGATCATGATTTTCTACAACTTCGGGGAGCGCATCGTCGAAAGCCTCGTGGTCAATTCCGCCAACTGGCTCTGGGGCCCGCTGCCCTTCGTCGAGGGCTTGGGAAACGTCGCCGTGGATAGCTGGAATGCGCTCGTCCAATTGGGCATTGATGAGTGGAACTTCTGGCTGCCGCCGCTGCCGCCGTTCCCGTTTGCGGCTCAGCAGGCACAGGCACAGCTGGCAAACGCTGAAACTCCGGCGCCTACGGACCAGCAGGTGGCGCCGCCGACCGTGAGGCCGCATCCGTTGCGCCACGCTCTCGCTGCGCTTCGACGTTTGCTTGCGGGTCGCGATCCGGTCGCACGGCAGGACGTCGGCCTGCAACAAAACGTCGGCCTGCAAGAAAAGGTCGACCTGGACGTCAACGAGCCCGCTCTCGTCGACGTCCAGCGGGTGGCTGCTCCCGCAACTCCGGGGGACGACCTGCAGGTTCAAGCAGAACTTCGGCGGACCGACACCACGCCGAGGAATCCGGATGAGACGAAGAGGAAGCCGCCGGCCGGCACGCCAAATCTGTCCCGCACAACGTCCGGTATCACAAGCCCGCCGCGGACGCCGGCCGGAAAGCCGAAGCCGTTCGGCAAGAAGCCGAAGCCGGTCGCCGAGACTTCGAACCCGTCACCGCAACCGTCGACGGAGTCTGTCGACGCATCGAACTCCCCGGTCGGGACTTCGAATGCGAGCGTCGCGACGCCCAACTCGCCCAAGAACCGCTTCAACGGGTCCCGCAAGCACCGCTTGACTGGTTCACCGAGCGGCAGCACGGCGAGCTCGCCAGGCGCCGCGTAGTCCGCAAGGCCCCGAAACACGCCGGCCCGCCCTCCGCCCGACGTCCTCGGTTGGTCATTGAGCCGGCCGCACCGCGGATCGGTGTGCGGTAGCGTCGGCGCGTCGGCCGGCGCGAGAATGGCATGCTACCGGCGCGTTCGTCGCGGCGGCCGGGGATGGAATTACGCGGTGCACATGGATCGCAGTTGATCATCATCGGGCGGGCAGTTGCCGTGGCGGTTCCGATACTCACCGCTGCTGCCGTGCTGGTGCAGTGCGCCGCGCCCGCACCGCCGGCGGTCGGCCGGTCGGGGGTCATACCGTCAGGTTCTGCCCCTGCATCACCGTCTGTTGGCCCTCGCCCATCTGCGGCCGCCGCCGTGCACCCGGTGACCGCCGGCGAGCTCGGCGCGAGTTGGCGGCCGGGCTGCCCGGTGGATGCCGCCCAGCTGCGGCGCGTCGAGACGGACTACATCGGTTTTGACGGCCAGACCCACCGCGGCGCACTGATCGTGAACCAAGACCTGGCGGGCCAGGTCGTCGACATCTTCGATCGGCTCTACCGGCTGCACTACCCGATCGCCAAGATCCGCACCGTCGAGGGTTATCCGGGCGCCGATGATGAGTTGTCCATGGAGGACGACAACACGTCGGCGTTCAACTGCCGGACCATCCCCGGGTCGGGTCTGTGGTCATTGCACGCCTCCGGCCGTGCGATAGACCTCAACCCGCTGCAGAACCCGTCCATCGATGCCGACGGCGCCATCGAGCCCAAGACCGCGGCAGCCTATCTTAATCGCGGCCGCACGGACTCGGGCGTCTTGCACGACGGCGACCCGGCTGTGCGCGTGTTCACCGATCGGGGTTGGCGCTGGGGCGGGCACTGGCGGACGCCGACCGACTACCAGCACTTCGAGCTGCCCTGATCCATCCTCGCCGCGAGTGTGCGCGCAGTACGTCTCGTGACGGCCGGGTCGGCTTGTTAGCCCGGAGCGCCATTGGTTCCGCGGCAGCGTCCAGTCACCGTTCTGGGCAAGCTGCACCGGTGGTCGGACGGCGTTGCGGACCTCGACGTCGTTGGCGGGCCGGGAGAAGTCCATGAACCCCCGCTGATGCCGGGCAACCCGGTCAGCCTCACGGCGGTGGTGCGGGTGGCTGAGGCCCGCGCCGGCTACGCCGATCACGCCCCGAGGTACTAATGCGTCGAAGTACCCGCGCGCCACGTGCTCGTGGTGGACGAGGCGGGCATGGTCGGCACCGACGATCTGCACCCATTGTTGACCCCCAACCACCACCGCGCAGGCCAAAACCGTCCTTGGCCGCGTCGCCGTAAACGCCACACCTCAGACCGTGTGGCACCGGCACACTAGGCGGTGAGACGCCGGTTGTTGGCCGGAGCCAAGTAGTCGGGTCGAGCCTTGCTTCGAGCCAGCCAAATCTCGTCCCAAACGGGATACCACCAGCAGAGGCCGCGCGGGAGCTGGCCAGCCGGTTCGGCTGTTCGCCCGGGCAGGCGCACCGCTACGTGCAGCGCGCCAGCCGGTCCGGCCATGTTGCGGTAGCCGCCGACAATTCCGCGGCCTGCAGGCCGGTGGTCGACTATCCGAAATGCGCTCAGTAGAAGTAGAGATTGGAGCCAGGGAGTTCCTGGTGGACTCTTGGCCTGCCCGCCGGCGTGAGGTCACTGCCGTACTTCGCCATCTCGTTGGTCCGCACGCTGACGAGGTTGAAGTAGCCGGTGAACGCGAACCGGCCCGGCGGGTTGGCGGGGTCGCTGACGGGGACCGGAACGGGCACAATTTTGAACTCGTCGCCATGTTCGCCGTTACTGGGCGGGCAGGTGTAGAGATATTTGTGCCCAAGCGGGGTGACTTGGGTGTCACTGGCATGCAGGACGCGGTTATAGGCCTGGTTGGTCAGCGACTTTCCGGCGCCGAGGTCGTTGAGAACCCACAGGTCCGCCTTGTCGTTGTTGTCGAATAGCGTTTGTTGGTAGACCTCGAAGTTCACCGGAGCGGCGATGCCCGGCGGGATCGACTCGGTATTGCTGGCATGCAGACACCGACTGGTGTCGTGCTTGAGGATGTAGACCGGGTTGGAAGGGCCGGGCAGTCCGGCGAACATGTAGCCGGCCGATTCGGCCAGCCGCAATTGTTGGCGGACGGAATCGATCTCCTGCACGACATTGGGCACGCCAAACCCGGTGAGTAGACCCTGCATCTGGTCGATCAAGGGTTTCAGGACTGTCTGCTGATGCTCGCGGCTGAACAGGGTGTCCCGGTACTCCCGAATCTGGTCGATCAACTGCTTACGACGCGCGTCGTCGTTACGAACGAGCTGAGCGATCACCCCGTCGCGGCCCAGCTTGAACGGCCTGGTGGGTTGGAGTGTCTGGTCGATACCCCAGGGGATCATCTTGAACTTGATGTTGCCCACGCCCGGCGCCGCGACAGCGGTGACGTCGTTGTAGATGTAGGTGTTGTTGGTGTTGTCGGCATAGCCGTCCCAATGCTTGAGGAGAAACTCCATCGCGTAGATCTTGAGGAACTGCTCCATGTCGAGCAGCTGATCCGCGCCTGCCAGCCCGTTGGCCTTGATGTGCTGGCAGGCGAATTTGAGATCGGCTTTGTCGTCGAACTTGGACAGGGATTCAACCCCGATGAACGGCAGTCTGTCTTCGAGGAAGTCGTCGGTGTGTTCGATTTCGTATAGGTTGCCCTTCATGTTGCCGTTGAAGTTCCGCTCGATGTAGCGATTCATGATCGGCTCGGCATTGACGAAGATGCCCGGGCTGTTGACGCCACCGATCCCTTGGCCGATCGGAGTTCCGTTCACGAACACGCGGGCGTAGTTGCACCGTGAATTGGGCAACCCGGCCATTTGCAGCATCCGGTAGCCCAGTGTCTGCTTGATATAGGACTTGTCCTGGATGGAATTGTTGAGGGTCACATAGCGCGACCCGATCAGCGCTTCGATCGCGGACTCGTTGGCGTCGCTGAACTTCCCGAAGTCGACATGCAGGCACGGCTTATTGTTGTCGATCGAGCCGCAGAACGACTTCTTCTTGACACCGACGTCGGTGAACGTCGTCCGCGCGGGGAATCTGGTCCCGGAGATCTCGACCTTAGGCGCCTTGTGCCACGTGTACCTGCTGCCACCGGTCCAGTTCCAGAAGCACCGGCCGCCGGCCGGCTCCTCGTTCCGCACCGCATCCCATTCGGCCTGCGGCATCGTGATCTTGATCGTGATGACATTGTCGAGCGCATAGAAAGAATCGAGTGCTTGCTGCTGCTGAGCAGTCATTGTGGTGTCTCTCCGTCCGTTATGGCTTCCCACAGCATGCGACTGAACAACGCTTTGGACGCGAGTAGCACGGTACTCGTCTTCAGGAATCCCCCCGCTACGAGTCGGCACCCTCGTCGGCCAACACACCGGCGGCGTTGCCGAATAACATCACGTGGGCGTCGACGCCGGCGAGCAGCGGCAGCGTGGTCAGCATCAGATCACGGCGCACCGCCACCAGAACCACGTCGTATGTCGGCCCGGGGCTCGGGCCGAGAGACCACCGGCGCGTGGTGGACATGTCGTTGGCCGGTGTGGCGTCCTGCAGGACGAGGCCCTGCTCGCGCAGCTCTGCGAGCCGACGCCGGCGTGATGGCATGGCCCGCGTCGAGCAGGCGTCCGGCGTAGACGCTGCCGATCACCCCGGCCCCTATCACGAGAGCCCGCACACCGACGATCCTCGCCCGCGGATGCCCACTGTCATGCCGTTACGGCAGATGATCCCCCGGGAATCGGGTGCACGGGTGGATTTCGACGGTGAATACCCCGGCGGCCACGCCCGGATCGGCATCCATGATTGCGGTGGTTTCGTCGGCCGCCGCGCGGCGAACACGCAGACTCTGCACAGCTGTGAGCCGTCGGCCACCGGCAGCACGATCGCCAGTATCCCATCGTCGCGTAGCGCGAAGTTGCGGCGGCCATGCTCCCAGATGATGTCAGCGGCGCTGTCGGTGCCAAATCGTGGCCCCGCCTTCAGGATTGCGATGGTGTAGGGCCGGGCGGTGGGCAGCAGCTCGGTCATCTCTTCGTCGGTGAACTCCTTCATCGGCCGTCCTCAGCTGGCCAGGGTGATGTTGTAGTGCTGCATCTCCTCGATTTGGTCGACGAACGGCCTGATGCGGGAGAAGAAGTCGCGGAACTGGGGAGCCGAGCAAGGGAGTGCCCTTAGGCAAACCCACCACGGTCACGATCACGGCCAACGATACGAGCGGGAATGCGATCAGCGGCGCGACCGTGTATGCGGGCGGGGTGGACCTCGGGCCGCTGGGAAAGATTACGACTACCTTCCACCGCGAGAGGTGAAGAGGATCGATCCCAAGACCCATGCGCCGCTCATCACGATCACGGGACCGCAAGTGTCGGTCACGGCCGATGGTGATGAGACGACGCCGGTCTCAATTGAGTTCGGAAGCGCGCCGCCGTCGGGGGATCCGTAGCGGACTGGCATCCTCCACCTGCCGGCCGCCCAGGGTGACCGACCCGCGCTCACGGCCTTTGCGCAACCCAGTGCGGGTCATGTGTGCTTGCCCTTCGGGCCGGCCAGCTCAGCCGCAACCGAGCGCCCATTACAGAAAGCGGCAGATGTGCTCGTGCGACGGCTATTCCGAATCCCATTCGACGGCATTGCACCAGATGCCTTGGCGCTAGCCAACATTCGTAATGGCCTCGACCGCGCTGGCTTAAGCGCGAAGCACGAAATCGAAGTTCTGCGTGGGACGGGCAAAAGGGAATCTTTCAAAGAAAGGGTACTTGAATAGTCAAACATGTTCGCCCCGTTGCATGACAGCACTCGAGTAACATGCAGCCATGCCGTCGGAAAGTGTTTCGGAGGCACCGAAGCGCCGGCCCATCATTCGACCGCGAACCGGCGCGAGAAATCGGGCCGCCGAACATGGGCCGCGCAAAAATCCGGCCCATTCGGTTCAACCGACGATATCCTCGGACAAAGAATCAGCGACCACCGCATCCATGTTGCGATCGGCGCTATCCGTCGTCACCGCGGTGGGAACACCCTTGACGATGATCACCGCGCTAATGCTCTACTTCGGCTGGGCGCGTAGCAATGCACAGTCTGCCTGGATGGGCATCGACGTGAGCCTTTTTCACTTTTCGGCTCAGGACTACGTACTGCGCAGCGTCAGAGCGCTTTTCGTGCCATTGCTCGTCGGGTGCACTGTCGGAATCGGCTGGCTGGAACTGCATCGGCGCATCGCAGCCTCCGTCGATCGTACGGGCAGTCGCAGGGCGCTTCGAATCGCTGGCAGGACAACGATGTTCGTCGGCCTTGGCGCCGCTATCGTCGGCGTCGTCCTCGCTGCGCTGAAACTGCTCTGGCCGCCGGGACCAGTCGTATTCCCGTTGTTGGTGGCCGCCGGCACGGCGTTGGCCGCGTACGGCCGCCACCTCATCAGCCTCGGCACCGAACTACGTGAGTCCGACACCCCAAGCCCGCGTTGGCAAACCGCGTTGCTAAACGTTCTCGTCGGCGTCGTCATCGCCATGGCCGTGTTTTGGGCCGTAGGTGAATACGCAGGAATTGTCGGACGAGGCATCGCGGATGCGGCCGAACGGAAACCATCCTCGCTTCCGACGGCGACGGCGATCAGCGAAAGTCCTCTCGGTTTCGATGCTCCGAATGTGATAACGACTCCCATTGCTGTCGGTCCCAAGACGCTCTACCGTACGACCGGCCTGCGGCTGCTGGGCGAGTCCGGTGGCCGTCTGTTCCTCATCAACGACGGATGGAATCGAGCACGTGGCCGCATCATGGTGCTCGACAACGACAAGTCTGTGCGCTGGGAGTTTGGTCGTTGACGTGGTCAGCGAGACGGACTGGTTGCTGTTGATGTCGCAGAACTCGTGCTGGACGTCACCGACGATGTCGACGTCGACGACGTCGCCGTGGACTCCGTAGTGCTCGAGCTTGACTCACCGAAGCTGTTGTGATCGCGCGAACAGGCCGTTCGTTTATCGGTGGTCTCCGGGAAAGTGAGGACCGGCTGGCGGCCCGGGTGCTGTTCGTGCCACGCCAACAGAGCGGCGACCACTGTGGCGATCGTGTCGTCGACGCACTGCGCGGGGCCGATGGCATCGTCGGCGGTGCGGGCGTTGAACGCGTTGTTCGCGACATCCCATTGGCTCTGTTGGCCTTTCACTGCGGCGTAGCAGATCGCGACCGCCGACTTGTAGAGATTTCCTGTCTTCTGCTGCACGTCGTTCTGCAGTTTGTCGCAGTCGTGGGCCGTGAAGTAGTAATAGACATCCCAGCCGGGCGTGGGAAAGTCCGGATCGTTCGGACCAAACGGGACCCACGCCAATCCGTCGTTGGAGTCCGTGGAGCCTGAAGTCGGCGAGGAGCTGGACGAGGTTTTGGCCGCGCTGGCCGACGTGCCTGTGGTATCGGACGCGGTGCTGCCACCAGACGATGTTTGTGTCCCGCCGCCGCACGCACTGACCGCTAGGAGGCCGAGGATCCCGACCACTCGCATTGCCCTATGCCCAATCCCGCGCATCACAACTCCTTCGGTGGATCGATGGAACCATTCAAAATACCGTCAGTGTTGCCGAGCCAATCGGGTAATGGACATGCGGTGTCGTACGGCAATAGCAGCCGATCCTGCGCAGCCTTGATCCGGTCGGCTGGGCCGCTAATTCGTTGGGATGCCCTGCGGCCACTTGACCCATTAGCGGCAACACATTTGGCCTGCATTCTCCGATGACATGTGCATAACATGTGCGATATGCTCATAGCATGTCTGCCATGGTTCAGATTCGCAACGTCCCTGACGAACTTCTCCACGAACTGAAGGCCCGTGCAGCGGCGCAACGGATGAGCCTCAGCGATTTTCTGCTCACACGACTCGCCGAGATCGCGAAAGAGCCAGCCCTTGACGATGTTTTGGAGCGTCTCGCGGCGCTCCCGCGCCGGGACCTCGGTGCGAGCGCAGCTGAATTAGTTGGCGAGGCTCGATCCGAGTGATTGTGTTGGATGCCTCGGCGGCTGTCGAGCTTGTCCTCGCGACGGCGCCGGGCGCGGCGGTGGCCCGGCGCTTGCAGGGCGAGACGGTTTATGCCCCAGCGCATTTCGATGTCGAGGTGATTGGGGCGATACGTCGAGCGGTCGTGCGCCGGCTGATCAGCGATCATGAAGGACTCGTCGCGGTTGCCGATTTCCTGAGCCTGCCGGTTCGGCGTTGGCACATGAGGCCATTCGTCCAGCGCGCCTACCAACTGCGCACAACTCACACCGTGGCGGACGGCGTGTACGTCGCCCTCGCCGAGGGCTTCGGCGCACCGCTTGTCACGTGCGATGGGCGCCTCGCTCAATCCCATGGTCATAAAGCGGAGATCGAGCTTGTCGCTTGATCACGCAGCGTTGCGGGCCGGCCACCGAGACACAGCTGGGCCCACAAGTGGATTTCGCGGCATGAGCTCAGCAGTCGACGTGCAGATAACTCGGGTCCGACTTGAGCTCCTGCGGTGAGAGGATTTCGATCACGACCGGATAGTCTTCGCCGGAGCCCGGCACCAGTTCGTTTTCGCCCCACCCATGAACGATGTGCACGCCGGCACCGTTAACGCTCGTCTTCGTCGATGGAGTGTACGTACCCACTACCAACGCTCGGCTCTCGAATTCGCCGCTGCCACCGGCGGTGGTGATGGACGCGGTGTAGGCGGCGTGGACGTTGCAGCCGCTGTAGTGGTTCCCGTCCCAGGACACCGTCACTTTTGTGACCCGAAATTCCCCGACACGGAGAACGATCTGCGGAATCGCGATGAGAACAATCCCGAACACGGCCAGAACCGCCTGCCTGCGCCAACTGTTGATTACCGGCAGCTCGGAGCCAAGGGCCTTTACCCCGCCTCCGACGATCGCAGCTAAGACGCACACGATGCCCAGAATCACCAGCGGTGACTTCAGGTCCCACATTGCAGCCCCCACCGTTTTGCCAACAGACGAAATGGTAGGTCGAGGACTGATCGGGTTCGATGCCTTCGCCAATGTCGACCGCGTCGGGCACCCACACCGCGAGAGCTTTTTGCACTACGGCGTCGCCGCAGCCACCATAACGGCTCCGATCGCGGGGACGACGCTGGCAAAGCCGACGGTGAGCGGGTGCAACGTTCGACTGAACGTTAGGTAAATGTCTAGCGGCGTGGTGGTGACGCAGCCTAACGTGTTCTTCGCGGTAATGCATCCGTGATGTCGACGGGAGTCGTCGTGGCAGAGTCAACCATCATCGGGCGGCTTTCGCTTCTCGCGCCGGTGACCGGAGTACTTGTTCCCATCGAGAAGGTCCCCGACCCGGTGTTCGCCGGCAAGATGGTCGGTGATGGCGTTTCGATCGACCCGTTCGAGGGGGTGCTTGTCGCGCCCTGCAGCGGGCAGGTGATCCACGTGCACCCGTCCGGGCACGCACTGACGATCCGCACCCCCGACGGCGTCGAGGTGCTCACCCACATCGGCCTCGACACGGTGAAGATGCGCGGTGAAGGGTTCGACCTTCTTGTCTCCAATGGAGACGAGGTGTCGGCCGGCCAGCGGCTGATCACCTTCGACCTCGACCTCGTGGCGACCCAGGCCAAGAGCCTGCTGACCCAGATGGTCGTCGCGAATTCCGACATGCTCTCGGCGTTCGAGCCGGCGACAGGAGTCGTGACGGCCGGCGAGGACGTCGCCGCCGTCGCGACGCTCGCCGCGGCGGGTGAAAAAGCAGCGGGCACAGCCGAATTGGGGCGGAAGGCCACCTCCCGCGCGGTGGTGATTCCCAATCCGCAGGGCCTGCACGCGCGCCCCGCCGCCGTGCTGTCGAAGACGGCCAGCGGCTTTGACAGCCAGATCTGGATCGCGCGCGGTGATGACAAGGCCAATGCAAAGAGTGTCATGGCGATCATGGGCCTCGAAGTGGGCTACGGCGACACAGTCCGGATTGTCGCCAGCGGATCGGATGCCGAAACCGCCGCAGGCGAACTCATCGACGCGCTCGAGAACGGCCTCGGCGAAGAAGGCGTCTCGGCGCTGCCACCCGGGGCCGCCGCGACGATCGCGGCGGCCGAAGCGGCACAGCAGCCGGAACCCGGACCCGAACCGGAGCGGCGGTCGGAGGATCCGAACCTGCTCGTCGGCGTCTCGGCGTCGCCCGGCATCGGTGTCGGCCGCATCGTCCAGATCCGCCGCGCGGACATCCTCGTCGCCGAGTCCTCGAACGACGACCGCCACGGCGAGCGGCGCAAGCTCAACGACGCGATCGATCGCGCGCAGGTCCAGTTGAACGCGCTGCAGGAGCGGATGGCAGAGAAGGCCGACACCGAGCGCGCGGCGATCTTCGGCGCGCATCGAGAGATTCTTCGTGACCCCGACTTGCTCGACCTGGCGGTCAGCGGCATCGACAAAGGAAAGACGGCGGCCTACGCGTGGCGCGGTGCGTACGAGGGCTACGCCGAGCGCCTGTCGAAGCTCAAGAACGAGGTGCTGGCCGGGAGGGCGATCGACGTACGCGACGTCGGGCAGCGCGTCCTGCAGGAGCTGACCGGCGCATCGCGCGACGAGGACGTCATTCCTGAGGGCAGCATCCTCGTGGCCGAGGACCTCACGCCCTCCGACACCGCGGCAATGGATCCCTCGCGCGTGGCCGGATTCTGCACCACCGGGGGCGGCGCGTCCTCACACGTCGCCATCCTCGCCCGGTCGATGGACATCCCGGCGGTCGCCGGAATCGAGCCGGCGGCACTTCAGGTCGGCGACGGAATGCTGGTCGTGCTCGACGGCACCCGCGGCACCGTGCGCCTTAACGTCACCGAGGACGAGGCCGAACAGGTCCGGGAGCGGCAGCGGTGGATCGCCGTCCGACGCGCGCATGAGCTCGAGCATGCCGAAGAGCCGGCCACGACCCGCGACGGCCACACCGTCGAGGTGGTCGCCAACATCGGCGGCCTACAGGACGCGCAGCAGGCGAGCACGAAAGGCGCTGAGGGCGTGGGCCTGCTCCGCTCGGAGTTCATCTTCCTCGAGCGGCGGGATGCGCCCGGCGAAGACGAGCAGGCCGCGCTCTACACCGACATCGGCAAGGCGCTCCGGCCCGGCCAGGCCTTCGTGGTGCGCACGCTCGACGTCGGCGGCGACAAGCCGCTGCCCTATCTGCCGATCCCGCCCGAAGAGAACCCATTCCTCGGCGAGCGCGGGATCCGGGTGGGACTGAGCCGGCCCGACGTCCTGCGCACGCAGGTGCGCGCGATCCTCCGCTCGACGAACTCGGGGGCGCGCGTGCACATCATGTTCCCGATGATTGCGACCATCGAGGACTTCCGCCGCGCGAAGGCCGTCGTCGAAGAGCAGCGAAGCGCTCTCGGCGTCGACCCGGTGCCGGTGGGCATCATGGTCGAGGTCCCCTCCGCTGCGGTCATGGCGGCGCAGTTCGCCGAGGAGGCCGACTTCTTCTCGGTCGGCACGAACGACCTGACCCAGTACACGCTCGCGATGGACCGCGGTCACCCGAAGCTCGCCCCGCAGTGCGATGGGCTCAACCCCGCGGTGCTCGGCCTCATCGCGCTCGCCGTCAAGGGCGCGCACGCCCACGGCAAGTGGGTGGGGGTCTGCGGCGGGCTCGGATCGGACCCGCAGGCGGTCCCGATCCTGCTCGGCATCGGCGTCGACGAGCTGTCGGTGAGCGTTCCCGCTATCCCGTCGGTCAAGGCGCAGATCCGCGCCCTGTCGCTGCCAAAGTGCCGCGAGCTGGCCGAGAAGGCGCTCGCAGCCCGATCGGCGGCCGAGGTGCGCGAGCTGGTTCCGCTCGATGACGGGCCGGAGCCGCCGAGTGCCCCGGCATCCGGCCAACCCGAGCAGACATCCGGCGCGGACTTGTGAGAAGGGACAGTCGATGACCATAGAAACGACATCGACGGCGCCGAAGAAGAGCATCGGCAGCCAGATCTTCGGCTTCGCGCAGAAGATGGGCAAGTCGCTCATGCTTCCGGTCGCCGTCCTCCCCGTTGCGGGCATCCTGCTCGGTGTCGGCGGCGCTTTCACCGGCAACTACCAGCAGTCTGCGATCGACCGCGGCTACTGCACGGTCGAGGGTGTCGCCGTCGCAGGCGATGTGGCCCGCTGTCAGGTCGAAGGCGCGGTCGGCGACCCCGTCGCCGCGGGCATCGTGGCGCAGCCGCTGTACACGTTCCTCGAGGTGCTCAAAGGATCAGGCGATCCGATCTTCGCCGCGCTTGGCTTGATCTTCGCGATCGGCGTGGCGCTGGGCATCGCCAAGAACGACGGTGTCTCGGCGCTCGCGGCAACCGTCGGCTACCTCGTGATGAACGGCACGATAGGTGTGATCTCGACTGCGCGCGGCATCGAGACCACCAATGTCCTCGGGGTCCAGACGCTCAACACCGGTGTGTTCGGCGGCATCACCATCGGCCTCATCGCCGGGTATCTGTTCAATCGCTTCTACCGCATATCCCTGCCGCCGTATCTCGGATTCTTCGCGGGCAAACGCTTCGTGCCGATCATCACCGGCTTCAGCGCCATCGCGCTGGGCATTGTGCTGGCCTTCGTCTGGCCCCCGATCGGAGATTTCATCAAGAACTCGGCCAGTGCGGTGATCGGCGCCAACGCACCCATCGCGGTTTTCGTTTACGCCGTCGTGGAGCGCGCCCTGCTGCCGTTCGGGCTACACCACATCTGGAACGCCCCGTTCTTCTACGAAATCAACGTCGGCGGATGGCCCGACTGCCAGGGCATCCTCACCTGCTTCTTCCGCGGCCACGCCCAGTCCGGCATCCTCGGCGGCGGATTCGCCGTGAAGATGTTCGGACTCGCCGGGGCGGCCCTGGCGATCGTGTTGACCGCCAAGCCGAAGAACCGCGCGAAGATCGCGTCGATCATGTTGGCGGCGGCCCTGACGTCGTTTCTCACCGGGATCACCGAGCCGCTCGAATTCGCGTTCCTGTTTGTCGCTCCGCTGCTGTATGTCGTGCACGCATTCCTCTACGGAACGGCCTTCACGGTCGTCTACCTGCTCGGCGCACGATTGGGTTACACGTTCTCGCACGGCGCGATCGACTACGTGCTGTTCTGGCAGAACGGCATCAAACCCTGGATCATCCTGCTGGTCGGGCCGGTCTACTTCGTCGTCTACTTCGCCGTGTTCTACTTCCTGATACGCGCGATGAACATGAAGACTCCCGGGCGCGAGGAGGACGAGGTCGACGTCTCGGATGCGGTGAGCGACTCGGCCAACCGCTTCGCGCAGCAGCTCGTCCTCGCATTCGGCGGTCGCAGCAACATCACTGACCTCGATGCGTGCATCACGCGCCTGCGCGTGGGAGTGAAGGACATCACCAAGGCCGATCGGAACAAGCTCAAGGCGCTGGGAGCGTCGGGCGTGCTGCAGGTCGGCAACAACCTGCAGGCGATCTTCGGCACCCGCTCCGAGAACCTCAAGACCGACATCGAGGAGTACCTCAAGGTCGCCGGCGAGGAGGCGGAACTCGGCGAGGACGCGGTGCGCGACGTGGCCTACGAGGCACCGGGTGTGGCGCCCAAGCTGCTCGATCCCGAGGGTCCGCAGAAGGCGGCGGCGTATCTGGCTGAGCTGGGCGGACCAGAAAATGTCGTCAAGGTCGAGGCCGCCGCCGAGACGCGACTGCGGGTCAAGGTGCGAGACCGGCTGGCCGTCGACGAGGACGCGCTGCGCGCCGCGGGAGTCGCCGGCGTCGTCTCGGTGGGCGAGGACACGCTGCATCTGGTGGTGGGCCTGAACGCCGACCAGTACGCCTCGGAGATGAGGGGTCAGATGGCGTTGGTGCCCGTCGGCTAGATAGCCGACGCGTCAGTGTCGTTGCCGGCCCGCCGCGTGTCGTGGCTGTCAAGCAGGTTACTCCCCTGCACCTACGGCGTCGGGGATTACGCGCGGTCGTCCTCGGCAAACATCGCGTCAGCGTGGACCCGCGCCCACCGCTTCGCCTCGGGCTGGCGTGCGGGTCGGCGGCGATGAGTTCGAGATCGTCCAGGGCGTCGGCCACCCGGCCCGCCAGCCCGCCCGGATGGGGTCGCATCGCGTCAGTCACGGGGGCCTGTTCGGTCGAAGGGGTGGTTCAAGCGGCTCCGATGCGGCCAGGACTCGGGACTGGTCTCGATGCTGCGGTGGCCGTTGGGGCGGTGTGGATAGCACTGGTCTAGCCGCTCGGCCAGGCCGGGCGAGGGCGGGTCACTGTCCTTCCAGATGTCGGTACTGCGCCGAGATCGGCACTCCCGCCATTGACTGCGCAGCAGTGTTGCACGCTATGTGTCGTGAACGATCTCGAACCACTAACCGATGCGGAGCGAAAGCTGCTGGAGGCAGTCAAAGCTAATGCGGTATGCGACCTGTCCAGAGACGACGACGCCCATCGCACTGTCCGAGCAGCTTTCTTGAAGGCGATCCTATCCGGGGCGGCCCAGGCGTGGGGAATTGACACCGGAGCGGCAATTGATCTCCATGGGGCCGTTGTATCTGGTGATCTTGGTGGATTCGGCGGGAATGAGTTGCCGCCAATTCGATTGGAATCCTGCAGGTTCGAGGACAGCGTTGACTTCAGCGAGGCGACCTTCACCGGCGACGCCCTGTTCGAAAAGGCCACCTTCACCGGCGACGCCTTATTCCGCAAGGCCACCTTCACCGGCGACGCCCTGTTCGAAAAGGCGAGCTTCACCGGCTACGCCGTGTTCACCGAGGCCGCCTTCACCGGCCACGCCAGGTTCGAAAAGGCGACCTTCACCGGCACCACCGCCTGGTTCCACGAGGCGACCTTCACCCGCGACGCCAGGTTCGATAAGGCGAGCTTCACCGGCAAGGCCAGGTTCACCAAGGCCACCTTCACCGGCGACGCTTGGTTCCACGAGGCGATCTTCACCGGCGACGCTTGGTTCCACGAGGCGATCTTCACCGGCGTCGCCGTGTTCCACGAGGCGACCTTCACCGGCGACGCCTGGTTCCACGAGGCGATCTTCACCGGCGACGCCCTGTTCGACAAGGCGATCTTCGCCGGCGACGCCGAGTTCAACGAGGCGCTGGCTCACCGACTGAGCTTTTCTCGCGCGCTATTCTCTGCCCCCGACCCTGGGCCGTGGATCGCATCCACGATTTCACTCGATCGAACCACGTTGGCTGTTCGCAGCCGCATCTCCATTACCGCTACGAAGATTGAAGCATCGCGGTTGCAAGCCCGGGAGGGTGCTCACCTGGTGCTTCACTGCCGAGAGGTCGACCTCAGCGATTCCGAATTTGTGCGCCGCAGCATTGTCTCGAGCCCCGCCGTCGGCTCGACCGGAGGTTCTTCGACCAGTGGTTCGGACGGCGATTCCTCTACCGCAGAGCAGATTCCACCCCCCTGGAGGCGCGGTTCGCAGCGGCGGCAGCGGCCAAGAAGTTCAGAGTCGATCTCGAAAAAGAGCTGGCCAAAATACCGGCTCGATGCCGTCTGACCTCGTTAGCGCGGGCCAACATCGGCGAACTGGTCCTCTCGGACGTGGTCCTCGACAACTGTGCATTCGCCGGGGCACATGGCCTGGACAAGCTCAGAA
Source organism: uncultured Actinomycetota bacterium (assembly GCA_963801365.1). GTDB lineage: Bacteria > Actinomycetota > Actinomycetes > Mycobacteriales > Mycobacteriaceae > Mycobacterium. Next base: position 300,543 of record CAWDEZ010000010.1, read on the forward strand.
TCGGGGCACGCTGTTCATTCCGACAAACTCCGCGCCGGTGGGGATGGCCACGCATGACTCGCCGCAGGATGATCACCGAAGAACTCCAGTGGCGAAGGTCCCACAGCCGCCGTGCCGATCAAACCACAGACCGGCATTTCCTGCCTGCCCTTGAGATAGCCGGAATCTACCGCGATCTGCGCAAGGGACTAGAGGACGCGAAGAATGAGCCGGGGGCAGCAGATTTCTACTACGGCGAGATGGAGATGCGCCGACTCGCTGGACGCAAGCCCACCGGCGCGGCGAGTAAAAGCCCAGCGCCATCCTGGGCGGAACGTCTCCTGCTCTACGGATACTGGGCGGTGTCGGGCTACGGCCTGCGAGCATCTCGTGCTTTGCTGACGCTTGTTGCGGTCGTGGTCGGGGCAGCTGTCCTTTACACCACGCCCGCATTCGCTGCCCTGACCGCACCGCCAGCACAGATTCTCACGATCGACCCGAAAAGCGGTGCCGTCACCTACACCCCGCCGACTGAGCGGACGGCACCCGGGTTCGGGGCGGCGCTCGAATACTCTGCCAGAGAAAGCATCTCACTGCTACAAGCACGCAGCATGCCGACCATCAACACCACAGTCGCCGGCACGATTCTTGATTTCGTACTGCGCTTAGCCGGACCGGTGCTACTCGCCTTCGCCGTTCTCGCGTTGCGCGCACGAACCAAACGGTGAACCTGGCAATCCTGAAGTCGTGCAGAGTCCTCGGTTGGTGGACCGTTGCGTTGTACCGCGCGATCGAGCCGGTACTTCACGATCGTGTGACACTTCATTGCGTGGCGGCAGGTTTCCGCGCCGATGATTTCACCGTCGCAGTGGTTCGCCAGCTCAATCAGTGCCCGTCTCTGTGCGTCGCGGGACCGCAACTGCGCATCGGTGTCGGCGATCGCCGCTAACCAGCCACTGCACCGCGGGCAAGCGAAAACGGCGGCGCTGGGCTGCTGCGCGAAGCTCAACCGCTTGCGAATAGCCATTGGTTCGGCATCCTCGAGCACGTCCGGCACGACGGCCTGGCCGGCCGCCCCCTCCGCGGCGCCGCCGGTCCCGACGGCCGTCCGGGTCACGCGACCGGGACCGACGCCGCCCGCTTGTTCGGGTTCCGGGCGAAGATGCCATCCGGGTCGTACCTGGCCTTGACCTCTTGTAGACGGGCGAACGTCTCGTCGCCGAGCGACTCGCGCTGGCCCTCGACGTCGTCCTCGGACACGAAGTTGATGTACCGCCCGGGTAGGCGGAACGGCTCGAACGCCGCGTCGAGGCGGCGGACGAAATCGATCGCGACCGCGTCGTCGTCCGGGTCCCACCAGGCTGCGCCAGCGATGTAGTACCAGCCCGCATCGCGGAACGCCGCCGCTGGGGTCGCGTCCTTCGCCACCCGTGCCACCGCCCCGCCCATCTGGCACAGCTCGACCGTCGGCCAGATGCTGCCTGGGCAGTCCTTGACGAAGCCGCTTGCGATCGCGCGCAGCTCGTCGGACACCTCGGCCAGGAAGCCGGCGTACGTGTAGGTACGCCGTCCGTGGGGCGACAGCGAGTCCGCCGAGGCCTGCAGCATCGCGTACGGGAACTTGCCGACGAACTGGACAGCAGGCGTCACCCTCTCGAGGAACGGCGCGACCACCCGCTCGCCCTCATCGAGATCGGGTCCGAGCCAGGTGATAGTGAGCAACAAGACCGGCTTGCCGATCAGCTCGGCGGGGATGAGGTCGACCTCGGGCCCGGTGACCATGATGAACTCGAGCTGCAGCTCCTCCGGCGCGACGTCGATCTCCGCGCGCAGCTGCGAGAAGACGTCGTCGGCCTGCTCCAGCGTCCAGCCGATGTAGCCGCCGTAGACGATGGGTCCCACCGGGTGCAGCTGGAACGTGAAATGCGTGACGACGCCGAAGTCGCCGCCACCGCCGCGAAGCGCCCAGTAGAGATCGGGATGGCCGTCAGCGTCGGCGTGGAGGATGTCGCCGTTCGCCGTGACGATGTCGAAGCCGAGCACGTTGTCGCAGGTGAGCCCGTGCTGGCGCATCAGGCGGCCGACGCCACCGTTGAGCGTCAGGCCCGAGATGCCCGTGTGCGAGACCATGCCGCCGGTCGTCGCGAGGCCGTAAGCCTGGCACTCACGGTCGAACTCGGCGAACAGCGTTCCGCCAGCGGCGACCGCCGTCCGGTGCTCGGCGTCGACGCGAACGCCGCGCATCAGGCTCAGGTCGATCAGCAGGCCGCCGTCGATCGTGCTGGCGCCGGAGGTGCTGTGCCCGCCGCCGCGGACGGCGATCGGGAGGTCGTTCTTGCGGGCGAACGCGATCGCAGCCTTCACGTCGGCGACGCCCGTACAGCGGACGATCACGGCAGGCCGGCGCCAGTCGTACATTCCGTTCCAGGCAACGCGCGCCTCGTCATAGCCCGCGTCCTTGAACTGCAGCACCGGCCCCAGCACGCTGGAGCGCAGCCTCGCGAGGCGCTCGGGGTCGATCTTGGCCAGCGTCATTGCCTCCACCTTGTCACGCTGGGTCCATCAGCGCCTCGGAACCGATGATGCCCAGCTGCTGGTAAATATCTGGGAGAACGGCTTGTGCTTCGGGCAAAATCGATGTGAGCGCCCAGTGGTCTATTTCGCCCTTGCGGAGGATGAAGGTGAAGTCGGCGCCCGGCGTCGCCAAGGCCTTGTCTTGGAGGACAAGCACATCGGGCGCGATTATCTCCCGGCTTCCGGCGTAGACCGCGGTCGGCGGAAGCCCAGCCAGTGACCCGAAGAGGGGACTGATCAGCGGATCGGTGAGATCGAGGTCGCCGGCCCAAAGTTGGTTATATTTGTGCAGAGTCGGCAGGATATCCGAAAACACTGGGTCGTCGACAAATTGAATGGCCGGGTTATTCAGCGTGCCATCGAGCGCCGGGGAAATCAGCACCATGTGCGACGGCACGGGGTCACCGCGACGCACCAACTCCTGCACGGCGGCCAGCGCGATATCGCCGCCGGCGGAGTCGCCGTACACACTGACGTTCTCGGCCACGTGCTGATCGATCTGCGAGGAGACCAGGTCCGCGATGACCGGCACGACGGTGCCGGCAGTGCCCTGTGGTGCCAGCGGGTAGATCGGCACAATCACGGTGGCGCGGGTGTCGCTGGCCATCGCGGCGTTAGCCAACCAATGCCAGATTTCCGGCTGCAAAACGAACGCGCCCCCGTGAACGGCCACCACATACTTCCCCGACGGGTTGGCGGGCTGCAAAGTCCACGCCGGCATCCCCTCGAACTCGCCGCGGTGCACGTTCAGTCCGAGCGTGGTAAACCATGGCGGACTGTCACTCGATATCAGCTGTCCAAGCGGGATCCCGAGATCCACACCCAAGGAGTTCTCCACCACACGCAGTACCTGAAAAACCGCGGTTAAGACCGCGGTGAAGGCCTGGGACACGAGCGATGGTTCACCGGTGAATGTGGCCCGCACCGCGGTGGCGGTGGTCACCGGGTCGACCGATGGACTGGTGAGCGTCGGCGTGTCGGTGACTAGCCCGCTCGGTATCGGACTGGCTGCCGAGTTGACGTTCAGTGACGGCCCCAAAGTGAGGCCTAGCTGTCGATACATCTCCGGTTGGATGGCGATAGCCTCCGGCAACCAGGGAACAATGGCCCAGTCGTGTATCAAACCTTTCTGCAGTATGAACGTGAAATCGGCGCCCGGCGTCGTCAAGGCCTTGTCTTGGAGAACAAGCCCATCCGGCGAGAGCACGTCCAACGACCCGAAGTACACCGCGGTCGGCGGAAGCCCGGCCAGCGACCCATACAAAGGGCTGACCAGCGGATCGTTGAGATCGAGGTCGCCAGCCCATTGTTGAGCCTGTCGCAGAACCTGAGGGCTCAATATCGGGTCGTCGATGAATTGCATGGCTGGGTTACTCAAGGTGAGATCGAGCGCCGGTGAAACGAGCACCATGTGCGACGGCACGGGGTCACCGCGACGCACCAACTCCTGCACGGCGGCCAGCGCGATATCGCCGCCGGCGGAGTCGCCGTACACACTGACGTTCTCGGCCACGTGCTGATCGATCTGCGACGAGATCAGGTCGGCCATGACGGGAACGACGGCGCCGGCGGTGCCCTGTGGTGCCAGCGGGTAGATCGGCACGATCACGGTGGCGCGGGTATTGCTGGCCATGACGGCGTAATCGATCCAATTGAAAATGCTGGGCTGCAAAGTAAACCCGCCCCCGTGGACGCCCACCACATACTTCCCCGAGGGGTCGGCGGGCTGCAAAGTCCACACCGGCATCCCCTCGAACTCGCTGCGCTGCACGTTTAGTCCCAACGTGGTAAACCACGGCGGATCGACGCTCGTCAACAGTTGTGCTATTGGTGTCGCGGTATCCACACCGAAGAGGGCGGTGAAATCCGTGAACGCACGTAGGCCCCGGAACACCGAGACAGTGATTTGGTTCGCGATCGATGGTTCACCGGTAAATGTGGCCGGCTGCGCGGTGGTGCTGGGCTGTGCGATTGGGGTCAGGTCCGACAAACCCGGGGTTGGTGTACCGATGTTGCGGGTGAGAATCGGGTCTATCGATTGACTGTTGAGCGTCGGGGTGTCGGTGAGGAGCCCGTTGGTGATCGCACCGGCCGGCGGGCTGACGGTAGGCGACTGGTTGAAGACGGTCTGCTCGAACTCGCGACGCGCGAAGGCCAGGAGCGTCCACACTGTCGGCGGCTCCACGGGCCGTGTCGGCGCGTTGTTGGCGAACGGCGACACGAACGCGCTGATCATCGTCGACACAACGCCCGACAGATCATCGGCAGGCGTGGGGGTGGTGTTCGTGGACGCGGGCGCCTGCTGCTGCTCCGTAGCCGCGGCAGCTCTCGAAGCGATCGCCGTGCTTGCGGCGGTAATGGGGATCGTCGTCGCTATCGACGGGGTCGTTGAAGGCGGTGGCTGCACTCCGTGGGCGAGGACCCGGTTGGCGTCCACCGTTGTGGTGGGCGCGGCGTCTGCAGCGGAGGCCGACGACGGGACCGATGTGCCGGCGTCGGTCCGGGAGGCCGGGTTCGGCGCGGCCCGCAACCGGGTGGGCCCCCGCCGGGTGACGTTCGTAGGCCGGGTCTTCGAGGCCGTGTTGAAATGGGTAGGGGCAGGCTCCTCCGTCCCGGTAGTTTCCTGTGCGACAGCGGTGCTCGCCGGCCCTTCTGGCTTGGCGGAACGCGTTGCGGGCGCCGGCGAGTCCGATGAGGAAGTCACCCGGCTGATCGCCGAGCGTGTCGACGAGTCGGTCGATCCCGACACCGTCGACGCCGCCGGAGCCGACGGGCTCGACAAGGCTGCGGTCCCGGAGCCCGTCACACCCGGCGACGATGTACTCGACCCCGAGGACGCGGTGGAATTCGTCGGCGACGACGAAGACTTTCCTGTGGCGGAACTTGACACAGAATCCGACGACGAGGATGAACCCGAATTGGACGGCGTGGCCGAGGCCACACCCGGCGACGCGGCCAGCCCTACCCCGATGCCCAAAGCTACGCCTAACGCCGCGACCCGGCCGATATACCTGGCGTACCCCATCCTTCGTCTCTCTCAGTTCATGCCATGCGTGTCTTTTTGACACGCGGGAAGCATTGATGAAATCGCAGCCTATGTTCCCAGCATCTTCACATCAGCGGAAGCGACGAAGGTCAAGCGATGGGTCACATCGATATCACCAATAGAGCCGGTCCAGCGCGGCAGGCCCCGTCGGGCCGCCGCGTCAGCAACCGCGGAGCGCAGACCGGGAAAGGAGACCAGTCCGGGAACCCGACTCGGGGAACTTACACGAACCACGCTTTGCCTCCCCTCCGGCGCGGCGTTGAGCTGTCGCTGGTCGGCATGTGAAAGACGTTCGGCCACAACATCATCGAGGAATCCCCCGCACGCGCGGCCCATATGCCGGGCGGTCGTGACGATGGTCTTGACTTTCTTCACCTGAAGGGCCGGGATCATCGACGCAGCCGGCGACGCCCCGTCAGTCACCACAGGGACACTGACGTCATGACCCGCCCGCGAGAGAGCGACGACCCTGCGCTGAGCTTCAAGATCGTCGACGAGTTGTTGCGCTATCTGACGATCGTGCACAGCGGGCTGGTCGACCGGGTGGCGACTGAAGACTTAGAGATATGCGGACAACTGGTCCGCGCCGGTGAGCACGTGATGATGAATCTGGTCGCGGGCAACTTCGACAGCGAATTCGTCGACAACCCCGACATCTTCGACATCGAGCGCAATGCACGCGGGCATCTCGCGTTCGGGTACGGAGTCCACCAGTGCATCGGCCAGAACCTGGCGCGCCTCGAGCTGCAGATCGCGTTGACCACGGTCGCGCGCCGGCTGCCGGGCCTGCGGCTCGCGGTGTCCGTGGAGGAGCTGAACTTCATGAACGATCAAGCGATTTACCGCATGGAGGAGATGCCGCTCACCGGGTGACGGAGAGCCATAGATTGGAGATCCGATGACCGTTGACACCACCGCACCGAGTGTGTTCGACGCTGGCTTGCCGACTATCTCCTACGACTTCACCGCAACGCCCGCGCAGATTTACCCGCAGCTTCTCGCAGCGCAACGTCAGGCGCCGATCGCGATCGGACCGTTCGGCCCCGAAGTCCTGTCGTACGATCTTGTCCGAAACGTCTTTCGGGACAGTCGGTTCCAGGTCCCACCCGGCTACATTCTGGCCGTGCAGGGCCATCTTCACGAATCTGGCTGCGGCCAACGGTGATCCCGCGATTTACGACAATCCAGAACGCCTCGATATCACCCGTGAGGGGCTACCGCCAATCTTGAACTTCGGCGCAGGCACGCATTTCTGCCTCGGTGCCACCCTGGCACGACGCGAAATCGCCGAAGCACTGAAAATCGTCACCCGCCGGATATCGAATCCGCGCCGGACCGGGCCGGCGCCGTGGAAGCCAGCTTTCGGACTCAGCGGACCAACCAGGCTCCCAATCGCCTTCGACGTGTAGCGGTTTCGCTTATGGCCACTGACCCGCTGGGACGAGGGATCGACTCCGACGCGTCGTAATCTGTGACGGTCTGGCCCAAGAATTTTACTTGTGCTTGGCGCCGAGAATGTACCAGCCGGTGTGGTAACCGATGAAGTCGCGGGCGATGAACAGCACACCGACGACCACCGCCACCAACACCACGGCGAAAATCAGCCAACTGACCGCCAGAACCAGCGGGTTGCGCTGCGCGACCGCGTCACCGTGGCGTGCCACCCCGGCCCCTTCGGCGTTGATGCACACACCCATCGCGAACAGCGTCGGCAGCCCGGCACCGACCAACAGCCCGAAGACGAGGATCTTGATTGCCGCGGCGTAGTTGAACCAGGCGCTCATCAGGTGACCTGCTCAACCTTCTCGGGCAACGTGAGTCTCATCTTGGAGCCGCGGCGGTTCTCGTATGCGGTCAGGTTGCCGTCCCATCCGTTGTGGGTGATGGGTGCCTGATGCGGTTCGGCGGACGTCGCCTGCTGTTGCAGAGATGATGTCTGGGTGCCCGCCGTCAGGTTGCCCTGCCACTCGTGGGTGACGTTCTCGTGGGTGATAGGCGCCTGACGCGCCTTCAGCCAGATTCCGGTCGCAACCGTGAGCAGCAGCCCGAAGCCGACCACCGCACCGGTGTAGCCGCCGATGCCGTGCACGAGGTAGTAGGTCATCGCGCCGACGATGGCGGCGGAGGGCACCGTGCTCAGCCATGCGGTGGCCATCCGGCCCGCCATGCGCCAGCGCACCACCGCGCCGGGCCTGCCGACCCCGCTACCCAGGATGGAGCCGGTCGCGACGTGGGTGGTGGACAGCGCGTAGCCGAAGTGGCTGGACAGCAAGATGATCGTGGCAGACGACGTATCCGCCGCCATGCCCTGCGGCGACTTGATATCCACCAAGCCCTTGCTCATGGTGCGGATCACCCGCCAGCCGCCCAGGTAGGTGCCCGCCGCGATGGCGCACGCGCAGGAGACGATCACCCACAGCGGCGGCATCGTGTCGGTGCTGCTGGCTGCGCCGTAGGAGATCAGCGCCAGAAAGATGACTCCCATCGTCTTCTGCGCGTCATTGGTGCCGTGCGCGAGTGAGATGAGCGACGCCGAACCGATCTGACCGTAGCGGAAGCTCTTCTGATTGCGCTTTTCGGGCACCCGGCGGGTGATCCGATAGACCAGCGAAGCGCCGGTGGTGGCCACGATCAGCGCGATCGTCGGCGCCATCACCGCCGGGATGACGACCTTGGACACCAGTCCGTGCCAGTTCACACCGTGCCCGCCGACCGCGGCGATCATCGCGCCGACGATGCCGCCGATCAGCGCGTGCGACGAACTGGACGGGATTCCGAGCAGCCAGGCCGTCAGGTTCCAGACAATGCCGCCCACCAGTCCGGCGAACACCAACTCCAGCGTGACCAGATGTGCGTCGACCAGACCCTTGGCGATCATCGCGGCCAGCGCGGTGGAAAGGAACGCCCCGACCAGGTTCAGCGACGCACACAGTGCGACTGCGGGTTTCGGCTTGAGCGCGCCAGTGGCGATCGAGGTGGCCATCGCGTTGCCGGTGTCCTGGAAGCCGTTGGTGAAATCGAATGCGAGCGCGGTGATCACCACCATGATCAACAAGAACGACTCAAGGGTCACGGAGGGAGATTCTGGCTACGTTTTCCGGTTAGAAATCTGATAAACGCCAACTTGTCAGCAGTTGTTCGCCTGTTGTTAACCTCGGCGAACTCTGGGTCGAAGTAGTTACGTCGATCACACCCGGAGCAACCGCCAGTGCTGGGGTGCCCTGCTGCGGGTAACGTGTTGGGGCGGCGCTAAATGGGGAGGGGACCGTAAAGTGTTTAGACGCCACAGCGGGCAGTCGGTGTCGGAAGATGACCCGTGGGACGACCTGCGCAACCGGGACAGCGCCGCGGTCAAAGCCGCGCTCGTGGTCAGTTGCCAGGTGTGCGAAGCCGGACCGGGCGAAGACTGCCAGAACCTCACTAACGATTTCCGGCTGCCAGGGCAACGAATCGTTCACTTCCTCCGGGTGCCCCGCTTCCACCAGTGGCGGCGTCCAACCCCACGATGAGGCGTGGTGATTCGATCCAGGATATGGAGCGCACGCTGGGTGAGACGCGGCCTCGGATCCGGCGGTTCCTGCGTCAGTCGGGTGGATCCCTCTGGTTGCGCGCCAGCGCAGGGCGGATCATCTGAGCCTGGTCGAGCGGGAAGAGATCTCGCGCGAGACTGTTGGCCTGTAGTCATCTAGCCCTAATTGCAGTCGACCAGCTAGAAGGTGGCATTGGGTCGTCAGCGTCAGCAGCTTCCGCTCGTCGTTCGCGCGGCCAGTCGGGTGGAAGAAGGTCAGGTCGCGTTTGGCTGCAGGATGGGGAGCAGCACGTGCTTGACCAACGCACCCATCGAGTCGGCGTCATCGAGGCGCAGCGTGCCGTCGCGGGTGAGTACCAGTGAGATGGCCAGGCGTGCGATTACCTCGGCCACTCGGTCAGGCTCGGCGCTGGCGGCGCGGCCGGCCCGGATCTCGGCCCACAGCAACTCGGCGATCAGGGACCGGTAGAGCTCGAGTGCCGGGCCGCCGTCGACGGTGAGCAGGGGCAGCAGGACCTCGGGTTCACTTCGCAGCAGGCGATCGAACAACGGGTGGCCGCTCACGAAGCTGACCGTGAACGACAACCCCTGCAGCATGCGCTGCTCCAGGGAGTCCCCGTCCTGCCACACGCGGGCGAGTTCTGCCACACCGCGTCGGATCTCGCGTGCCACGACCACCTCGATGAGACGCTGCTTGTTCTCGAACCGACGGAACACGGTCACGCGGGAGACGCCGGCGCGGCGCGCGACATCGTCGATCGTGGAACGGCGTATTCCGAACTCGGCGAACTGTGCCAGTGCGGCTGCCGCGACGCGATCGAGCAGTTCGTCGGTGCCGGGTTCGGGACCGGCCGCGATGATGTCGACTATTGACAACATAGTGATGATGATACTAGACAAGTCGCTTAGTATCACGCGAAGTAGGAATGATGGCCCAGACCCGGCTGGACGTACCCAAGTTGCGCCGTCCCGCAGCGGTAAACGCCGCGCAGTATTGGCTCTCGCCCGATCGTTTCGCCCGTCGCTGTGAGCGGCTTGGCGACCGGTTTCAGGTCGCGATGCCCGCGACCGGGCCGTGGCTGTGCCTGACCCATCCTGACGATCTCAAGAGGGTATTCCTGGCCGACACCGATGTGGTGCGGTTGGGTGCGGCGCTGGCGAAAGCGGCGCCGCATCAACTCGTGCTCGGCCCGACAGGACTCACCAACGTCGACGGCGCCGAGCACGCGCACCGGCGCCGTGTCCAGAACCACCCGTTCAACGGTGCGGCGCTCACCAACTACCAGGAAACGATGGAGCGCAAGACCGAAGAAGTCCTCGCGCACTGGCCATACGGGCGGTCGACCCCGGCCCAGCCGCAGATGCAGGCGATCACGTTGGAGGTGATCATCGCGGTGGTGTTCGGAGTCGCCGAACCCGACCGCGCGACACGCCTTCGAGCGGCCACCCTCGCGCTCGTGCGTGAAGGCCATTCACGGCACTTCTTGCTTCAGACGATGATCGCCGCCTCGCGCCCGAACGGCTGGGACCGACCCTTTCCCAAGATGCGTGGGGCCATGGCTGCGGTCGATGCGATCGTGCTGGAGGAGGTCACCCACCGACGCAACGCCGGTGATCTCGACCGCGACGACGTGCTCGGCATCTTGTTGCGCACCCCTGACGATGACGGCGCTCCAATGAGCGACGACGAACTGTGCGACGCCGTGCGGACCCTGCTCCTGGCCGGCCACGACACCACCGCATCGACGCTCACCTGGTTGCTGGAGCGGATCACCCGCCACCCAGGCATCCTCATTCGCGCTGAGGCCGCTGCGCGCGACGGCGACGACGACTACCTCGATGCTGTCATCAAGGAGACGATGCGGCTGCGGCCCGTCGCGCCGATGACCGCCCGCCTGGCGACCGAGGACTTCGAGCTGCCTGGGCTGACCATCCCGGCAGCCACATTGGTGGTCCCCTTCATCAGCCTGGTGCACCGCCGACCGGATCTATGGGAGGACCCGCTGGAGTTCCGTCCGGAACGATTCCTCAACTCCGCCGCAGGCACCTACGCGTGGATCCCGTTCGGCGGCGGGCGCAGACGCTGTCTGGGCGCCGCGTTCTCCCTCGTCGAGGCCCGCGTCGTGCTCCCCACCATCCTGCGCCACGCGAGTCTCGCGCCGAGTTCCCGCCGATCGGAACGCATCGGCAGAAGCCACGTGCTCCTCGTGCCCGGTCGCGGAGGGTCTGACCGACTCGACCGCCGCAGACCCGCACGTGAGCACACCCATCCTGCTGCACAAACTGCTGGCAACTAGTCTCATCCCAGTGATGCGCTGACCGGTTGAGCTCAAGGAGCCGCCGCGACGCGCCATCGGTGACCGTTGCGCACCTGCTCTGGCTGCTTGTGTTCGGCACTTGGGGCCGCGGTCATTTCGATGCGGGCATCGTTGTGGCGACTGACGATGAGATCACCGACACGGACGGTCTGCTCGCGCGCTGCCTGTGCACTCGGGCCATCCGCGGTGAGGGAGTCGTGCAGGCGCCGATTGAGCGCGTCGGCCAGCTCTTAGGTATCGCAAACCAGTAAGGCATCCCGGCCGGCGGCCAGATCAGCCAGGTAGCCGTGGAGCGCGTCGGTGGCCATCGCCACCTGATCACCCGTGTGCAGACGACCGTGGCTCCGATACCAGCCGATAGCTTTGCGCCACCGGTTGCCCCGCCCGCTCCGCAACGCCAGGGACGCGTCGCGTTCTTCTGGGTCGCGCATTCACCACACCTCGGAAAGACGCTGCGCCCACGGCAACTCGTCGCACAGCTGCTCGAACAGGCCGCCGCATCGCGGGGGAACAAGTGATATCAACTCAACGAGCGACTCGGTCGGTGAAGGGAAGACGTACACCATCGGCGATCTCATGTGGTGGGCGGTCCCGTTCTGGGCAGTTGTGGTCGTCATCGTGCTGCCTATCGTGGGCGTGAGCAAGTTGTTCTGACACCGCGGCGAGAGGCGAACAGGGCGCTGTCACGAAATAGACGACATATGAGCGTCTCAATACTTCGTATCAGGGCTGGCGCGGCGATATGTGGGACATCGCTGAGCAGCGGTGACACGATACTGACGTGGACTGCACGGGGGACGGTCGCGGCGCGCTGACAGCGGGACTGTCGTGTGGGTCGTGCGGCACCGAACTGCCGCCGGACTCACGGTTCTGCAACAAGTGCGGCGCGCCGGTCACACGGGCCACCCAGTCGGCGGAGTACAAGCAGGTGACGGTGCTGTTCGCCGACGTGGTGCGTTCCATGGACATCGCAGCGGCGCTGGGTGCGGAGCGGCTGCGCGAAATCATGGCCGACCTGCTTGATCGCTCAACGGCCGTGGTGAAGCGCTACGGCGGCACAGTCGATAAGTTCACCGGTGACGGCATCATGGCGGTGTTTGGTGCGCCGGTCGCGCTGGAGGACCACGCGGTTCGGGCTGGCTTGGCCGCGTTAGGCGTTCAGGAGGAGGCCAAGCGACTGGCGGCCGAGGTTCAAGATCGCGACAGCATCGAACTCCAGTTGCGTGTCGGCCTGAATTCCGGTCAGGTGATCGCCGGTGAAATCGGTTCAGGCTCTTTGGGTTACACCACCATTGGTGAACAGGTCGGGATGGCGCAGCGGATGGAATCGGCGGCTGCGCCAGGTGCGGTGATGCTCAGTGCATCCACCGCGCGACTGGTTGAGGGCGCAGCGGCTCTGGGTGAGCCGGAGATGGTGCGCATCAAGGGTGCCGATCAACCCGTCGCCGCCCAGCGGCTGTTAGGAATGGCTGAACGGCATCGCGGCGTTGGGCGTGCGGAGACCTCTCTTGTCGGTCGGCGGTGGGAGATGTCGGCCGTTGAGAGCTTGCTGGAGCGCGCAATTGATGGCCATGGCGCGGTGGTGGGCGTGATGGGATCCCCGGGTATCGGAAAGAGCCGTCTGGTGCGCGAGGTTGTTGCGATGGCGCGTGAACGTGATGTAGAAGTGCTCACCGCCTACTGCGAATCGCACACCAGTCAGGTCCCCTTCCATGCGGTCGCGCGGCTGCTGCGCGCGGCTACCGGCGTCGAGGGTCTTGGTGGGCGGGAGGCCCGCGATCGTGTGCGCGAGCGGGTGCCGGATGCAGACCCGGAGGACTTGCTGCTGCTCGACGACCTGCTGGGCATCGCTGACCCCGATGCTCCGTTACCGGCCATCGATCCTGATGCGCGTCGGCGACGATTGACCGCGCTGGTGAATGCCGCGTCATTGGCCCGGGACACCCCTGCGGTTTATGTCGTTGAGGATGCTCATTGGATTGATGAGGTCAGCGAGTCGATGATCGCCGACTTCCTTATCGTGATCCCGCAGACGCCCTCGCTGATGCTGTTCAGCTACCGCCCGGAATACGACGGGGCGCTGACCCGGATGCACAGTGCGCAAACCATCGCCCTTGCGCCGCTGAGCGATTCCGAGACCGCAGCATTGGTATCTGGGCTGCTCGGGCCGGATCCGTCGGTGGGCGGGCTGGGCCACAAGATCGCCGAGCGGGCCGCCGGTAATCCGTTCTTCGCCGAAGAGATTGTGCGCGAGCTGGCCGAGCGGCGTGTGCTACGTGGGCAGCCTGGGGCATACCTTGGGATGGCGGAGACTGCTGAGGTCACTGTGCCTGCCACGCTGCAGGCGACGATCGCCGCGCGCATCGACCGGCTCGACCCGAAAGCCAAGCGCACGTTGAGCGCAGGGGCCGTCATCGGCTCGCGGTTCGACCTCGACCTACTGAGGGTGCTGGGTGTTGAGCCGGTCGTTGACGACCTGGTCAGGGGCGAGCTGATCGATCAGGTCAGGTTCACTCGACGACCCGAGTATGTCTTTCACCACCCGCTGATCCGCGCGGTGGCCTACGAGTCACAGCTCAAATCGGATCGCGCGGAGCTGCACCGGCGCGTCGCGGCCGCAATCGAATCCCGTGACCCGGCAGCGACTGATGAAAATGCCGCCTTGATTGCCGAACACCTGGAGGCCGCCGGTGATCTGCACGCCGCGTATGGCTGGCATATGCGCGCCGCAACGTGGGCGACCTACCGCGACATCGCCGCGGCGCGACAAAGTTGGGAGCGCGCCCGAGTCATCGCCGACGCACTGCCTGCCGAGGCTTCCAACCGGACAGCGATGCGCATCGCGCCCCGCACCATGTTGTGCGGGATCGCTTACCGAATCCAGGTGAACGTGGCGGGCGATCGTTTTGATGAATTGCGGGAGTTGTGCACCGCCGCCGGGGACAAGGCCTCACTGGCGATCGGCATGGCAGGGCTGGTGATAGATCAAGCGTTCCAGGGCCGGATCCGCGAGGCGTCGCAGCTGGCATCCGAGGCGTGGGCCCTCATCGAGTCGCTCGGCGATGCGACGTTGACGGTGGGGCTCTCCTTCCCAGCGATCTACGCCAAGGCTCACAGCGGCGGGTGGTCTGACACGCTGCGTTGGTCGCAGCGGGCCATCGACCTGGCCGACGGCGATCCGTCCAAAGGCAACCTCATTTTCGGATCCCCGTTAGCGCTCGCGTTTACGACACGGGCTATCGCCCGGTTTTGCCTGGGCAATCCCGGATGGCGCGACGACCTGCGCCACGGCCTGGCCATGGCCCGCAGCGCCGACCCGTTGTCCTACGCCACGGTTGTCGCCTATGCCTACTTCCCGGGAATACCGTTTGGCGTGCTGGCTGCCGATGATCCGGCCGTGCGCGAGATGGAGGATGCGCTAGGGATTGCCGAACGATCTGGTGACGATCTGGCGTTGCTCTTCTCCCGGGGGATGCTGGGCACCGCACTGGTGCACCGTCACACGGCCGCGGAGCGTGATCGCGGACAGAAGCTCCTGGCAGAGGTCAGCGAAGTCCTGCTGCGCCAGGGACACAACCTGAGCGAGTTACGGCTTTTCAACGTGTACTTGGCACGTGAGAGGGTTCGGCGGGGCGATCACGATGACGCGATTCCGCTCATGTTCGGCGCCCTCGACCAACTGGTTGGCGAGGAACAACTGCCGTCGTGGGGCATTCCTGCGACGGGTGTTCTGGTGGAGACACTGCTGGATCGCGGGGCCGAGGGTGACGTCGCCGAAGCCGAGGCCGCGATCGAGCGGTTAGCCGCCGCGCCAGCCGATGACGGGCTGGTTATCCGCGACATCTGGCTGCTGCGGCTGCGCGCGCTGCTAGCTCGGGCCCGCGGCGACGACGGCGCTTACCGCGACTGTCGGGATCGCTACCGCGCCATGGCCACAGAGCTTGGCTTTGAGGGGCACATTGCGTGGGCGGAGGCGATGCCATGACGGCGATCGGGCCGGAGACTACCCGCTGGCGTCTCGAAGAGACATGAACGCCGCCGAATACCAACATGTTTGACCGCATGCAGATGGCCCCAGGACCGCGTCGTCATCCATCCCGATGGGCGCCCACCGGTGCGGAGCATAACGTGTGGTCCCAGGCTGGTCCCAAGCGGGACGTGATCGTGCGGGTATTGGGCATCCTCGGTTTGCGGTGTTATTCGAAGGTCCGAATATTGTTTCGGATAGTGCAGATAGGAGCCGATATGAGTGCCGAAGCCACAGAAGCAGCCACCTTCATCCCGGAAGACCCCGACGAGTTCGCCTCGGTGCTGGGATTTCTCGCTACCCATGAACCCTCCGGGGAACGATGGCATCGCCGAGTTACGCCCTTGTAGGGATCGGTGAACATGGCCGCATTAAATTGCCACGTTCTGTGCACCAAGCGCTGACCAAGGTCGTCGCGGCGTTGCATGCCGGCAAGGCCGTCACCATCGCTCCGCAGACGATGAAGTTGACCACCCAACAAGCCGCAGACCTGTTGGGTGTCAGCCGCCTGACGGTGGTCTGCCTGATCTCCGACGGCACGTTGCCGGCGGAGCGGATCGGCAATCGCCACCGACTACTGCTCGACGACGTTCTCTCCTACCGCGAGCAGCGCCGCAATCGCCAGTACGAGGCGCTGGCGACCACAACTGTCGATATCGACGCTGACGACGATTCCGAAGTCGTTCGTGAGCAGCTGCACGAAGCGCGTTGAGTCATCGCCGAGCGGCGCCGGGCCAAGGCCGCCACGCGCTGACAACATCTGCAGATGTTCGCTGCGTTTTTGGATACCTCGGTGTTGTGGCCCAGTCTGCAGCGCGACTCCCCCCTCTCGCTAGCGAGGGCGTGTATCGACCGTTGTGGTCAACGGCGATCCTCGATGAATGGCGTTACCGCGAAGCCCAGAAGCTGAGATAGCGTCCCGTGGAGTGGTGGACTTCGGATCTGGCGTGGTTCACGCGTGGTGATCAACGAGTCATGTTGAACGCTAGGTGATTTGGTGTTGTTTGGCAAGTGCTGTGGCGGCGTGTTTGGCGGCGACGACGGCGCGTAGTTCGTCCATGGAGACATCGGAGAGGTAGCGGCGGGTGACCTGCCATTCGTCGTGGGCTTCGATGACCACGGCGGTGGCCAGGCGCAGGAATGCCGCTGGGTTGGGGAAGATCTCCACGACATCGGCGCGGCGTTTGATCTCCTTGTTCAAGCGTTCGATGGGGTTGTTCGACCAGATTTTCTGCCAGTGCGCTTTCGGGAATGCGGTGAACGCCAACACGTCAGTCTTGGCCTCGCCCATCATCGCGGCCACTTTCGGAAAGGACGCGGCCAGGGTGTCAGCGACCCGGTCCCATTGCGCGGCGACCTCCTCAGGGTCGGTGTGGGCGAAGATCGTCTTGACCGCCGCGGTCACCGCCGGGGCGTGCTTGGCCGACACCGCGGTGTGCAGATTACGCATGAAATGCACCCGACACCGCTGCCACGATGACCCGGTGAACTGTTGTGCCACAGCGGCTTTCAATCCAGCGTGGGCATCGGAGATGACCAGATGCACCCCGGTCAAACCCCGGGCGCGCAGCGAGGCCAGGAACTCGCGCCAGAACTCGTAGGACTCGCTGTCCCCGACGGCGGTGCCCAGCACCTCCCGGGTGCCGTCGAGGGACACCCCGGTGGCCACCACCAGGGCCTGAGAGACCACATGCGCCCCGACACGCACCTTGCAGAACGTGGCGTCGCAGAACACGTACGGGAACTGGGTGTGGGCCAAGCTGCGCTGCCGGAACGCGTCGATCTCCTGATCCAGGCCCGCGCAGATCCGGGAGACCTCCGATTTCGACACTCCAGAGCCCACACCCATCGCGGTCACCAGGTCATCGACACTGCGGGTCGACACCCCGTGCACGTAGGCCTCCATGATCACCGCATGCAACGCGCGATCGATTCGGCGGCGTCGCTCAAGCAGTGACGGGAAGAACGATCCCGAGCGCAGTTTGGGGATCGCCACTTCGATATCGCCGGCCGTGGTCGACACCGTCTTGGGTCGGTGCCCGTTGCGGTGCGTGCCGCGTCCGCCGGTGCGTTCATAGCGGCCGGCGCCGATCGCCTCGGTGGCTTCGGCCTCGATCAGTGCCTGCAACCCGGCGCGGATCAGCTCGGCGAACACCGCCCCGGCATCAGCAGACTTCAACGCGTCGAGCTGGGCAAGCAAGGCAGAATGGTCCTGGGTCATCGCGTCGTACGTCCTTTGCTTGAGTCACTTGGTAGGTAACTCACTGACCACTACGCGATGGCCCACCCCGACACCCTCAACGACACACCCGGCAAGGCCCGGCACTGTCATCCCAAGGCCCGAAACCCCACCACCCCAGGGGACTTACCCGAAGCTGATCGGTCGCGGTCATGACTCAGCCCTCGCGGAACACCGGGCGCAACGCCTCGTCGTTCCCGTGGGCACGGCATTCGATGACGCCGTGGTGGTGAACTGGGAGAGCCTGGATGGCGCGTTCGGGCTGCCCGACGTCGACGACGAACACGTGCTTGCGGCGACGCTGCTCGGAGGAGTGGAGGTGATCGTCACCAGTAACTTGAAAGACTTTCCACCGCAACAGATCCCCAAGCCGCTCACGGTGATATCACCTGCGCAGTTCGCTGCCAACACCGTCGCAGTGTCCCCCGACGTCGCCCGTCACGCGGTGATTGCCATGGCTTCCCAATTTGTTCTGCCTTCGTCCACCTTAGAGGAGATCCTCGACCATCTAATGGCACGCTACGCCATGATTGAAGCCGTCGAACTCATTCGCGGCGCCACGTAGCGGATACTCAAGGAGAACTGATCGTTAACAGTGTCGAGAGTTTCCCGGGTGAGCTGGACACCCTGCGTGCCGACAACGTGCGTTTGCGTCGTCTCCTTCAATTGAGTGAGGAACAGGCACGTGCGGCCGCCAGTGACCAGGCGACACTGAGCGGAGCTCCAGCCGCCCCGGTGACGATGAGCTCCAGCTCTGCCGATAAGGTCCGGTTCTTCTTTGATCTATTCCGTTGTCGCACTCATGTATACGCGGTGCGCTGGGAGAACCGGCGAGATGGCCGGTCGGGTTGGATGCCGGCGATCAAGGGCTATTGGCGTAAGGGGATGAATCGGGCCGACGCGCCCTACCTCCCGCTGACCCCGGATGTGGTTGACACCCACCTGCGGGGCGAGGCGCACATCGGCCTGTATCCGCTCAGCGATGACCACACCTGCTGTTGGGTCGCAGCGGATTTCGACAAAGAAGCCGCGATGCTGGACGCGCTCGCGTACATGAAAGCAGCTCGCTCCTATGGGATTCCGGCTGCCCTGGAGGTGTCACAATCCGGCCGAGGAGCGCATGTCTGGATCTTCTTCGCGCATGCGATCTCGGCTTCCGTCGCCCGCCGCGTCGCTACAAGTCTGCTGGGTGAGGCGTTTCGCCTGCGAGGCAGCATGCAGCTGAGCAGCTATGACCGCTTGTTCCCGTCCCAAGACGTCCACACTGGGCGAGGTGTGGGCAATCTCATCGCCGCACCAATGAACGGTAAGCGCCGTCAACACGGCACCACCGTTTTCCTCGATCCCGCCACCCTCGAGCCATACGACGATCAGTGGGCCTACCTGTCTAGCATCGCCCGACTGTCCACCAAGGCCGTGACCTCGTTGGCGCGCCAACTTCCCGACCCGCAGATCGGCCACAACGTCCAGCGACTGCAGCTACCGACATCGTCACGCATCATTCCACGGCCTGCTGCGATTATCCGCGCACAGTTCACATCACGGCTCACTTTGATCGCCAATGATCTTGGCCCAGCGATGATCTCGGCCGTCAAACACGCCGCCTCAATACGTAACCCGGAATTCGATGCCCGCCAACGTGCTCGCCGCAGCACCTGGGACACACCGAGATTCCTCTATAGCTACGACGAAACCGCTGACGGTGATCTCGTTCTCCCTCGTGGTCTCCATTCTCTGCTGAAGAACTCGTCGAGTCAGCCGACAGCACGCTCCACATCGACGACAAACGCATCCCCGGTGAACATCACGAGTTCACCTGCAGCACACCCCTACGGATCGGCCAGGCCACTGCCCTGAACCAACTCCTCGCGCAGGACACCAGCGTGCTCATCGCGCCGTACCTCCGCAGCGCCCGCCGTCACCGAGGGCGATTGTGGACCGCTGCCGGTGTGGCCGGGGCGATCGCGGTCAGGAACGAGTGGTCTTCGGCGGCGCTCTCTTTAATGCGTCCTGGAAACCCCTCCCTAATGACCGAGGCCACTCCTCGCGTGGACCAACGCCAGTGTGCTCCTAGCTCATCCCGCTTCGCAGGGTGCGCTCGTGACGACTCGGTTGCTCCGCGGCGGCAAGTCGAACGGATCCGCCACCGAGCCTCCGCAGCGCACCGTGACCCTGTTGGCGTCGCCAGTGATGTCAGCGGTACTGCTGCCTCCGCGGTGACGGTATTGTTGTTCCCTCTTACAGCGGCGGTACTGTTATTGGTTGCTCTAACGCTGTTGAAGTTCCCGAGAGCGTCATCATCACCCGCCAAGCCATCCGCCGCGGCACCTTGGGCCTTGACCCCATGTAGTGGACACGGGATTTGTGGTTAGGCGGCTTCGGGCAGCGTAGCGGGTGTGTGGGTCCTTTCGTAGTCGGCGGGACTGGAATAACGGCAGTGGGAGTGGCGTCGTTTGGTGTTGTAGCGGGCCAGCCACCGGAACACTTCCCGGCGGCAGGTGGCTGCGTCGGCCCAGCAGCTGTTGTCTTGGAGGACTTCGCGTTTGAGGGCGGCGTTGAACGATTCGGCCAGCGCGTTGTCCGCGCTCGTTCCGACCGCGCCCATCGACTGGGTAACCCCCAGATCTTTGCAGAGTTTCGCGAAATCCTTTGACGTGTACTGACTTCCGTGGTCGGTATTAAGCCGAATTCGGTTTAACAGTGATTATGCCGAGGTTTGCGTTAAGCCGAAGATCTGCGGGGATGGCCTGAGCTCGTGGGGGGTGCTGGCGGATTTCTCGGCTTAACGTTTCGGGTGCTGGTTAGCGTCCGTCGTATCTGTACGTCTGTGGAAGGAGACGGTGATGGGTACGACGGTCAGGCAGATCGGCGCGGTTGTGGTGGCGGAGTTGCGTGCGGCTGGCTATATGGAATCGACGGTTGGTCAGTACGCGAAGACGATCAAGGCGCTGACTGAGTTCGCCTCGGGGCGTGAGTATTCCGCCGGTCTGGGTGCGGAGTTCGCCTCGATGACGATCAGTGTGCGCACCGGTCGGTTCAGCCCGCAGCGGCGGTTCGACTACCGGCGTCTGGTTACGGTGTTCGACTCGTATGTGCGCACCGGGCGGGTGGACCTGGCGGTTCGTGGCCGCGGCGGCGGAGGTCCACGGCCCGAGGGCAGCGACTTCGTTGCGCTGGACGCCGCGTGGCAGGCCGAGATGGGCCGGCGCGGTCTGGCGCCGGCCACCCGCGAGGCCTACGGGCGGGTGGCGCGTCGCTACCTGGTGTTCCTGGAAGCACGCGGTATCGCCGTGCTGGGCGGGGCGGATGGCGCCAGTGTCCTGGCGTTTTTGGAATCCCTACTGGACCGGTGGGCCAGGTCGTCGCTGTTTTGGGTGGTGTCGAACTTTCGTCCGTTCCTCACGTTCACCGGCCGCACCGATCTGGTCAACGCGTTGAATCTGGCTGGCATCAAACGCTTTCACGCGATAGTCCCGGTCCTCGGCGATGGCGACGAGGAACGGGTTGTTCGCGCTTGTGCGTCGGGGGTGGTCAGCGCGCGGGACGCCGCGATCACCTTGCTCGCATTATCGACGGGATTGCGGGCCTGTGACATCGTCGCGCTGCGGCTCGGTGATGTCGACTGGCGTGGGCACACGATCGGCCTCGTGCAGCAGAAGACGGGCAACCGCTGACGCTGCCATTGCCGGCGCTGCTGCTGGGCAAGCTGGCCTCCTATGTGCTCGACGAACGTCCCAGCTCCGGCGATGATCACCTATTCCTGCGTTCGAAAGCCCCACACACCCGGCTGGGCGATCACGCGACGGTGCACCAGGTGACCGTTGAGACATTCCGGAAAGCGGGAGTGGCCAACCCGAAGGCGGGAACCCGGCTGCTGCGCCACAATGCCGCATCCCGGCTGCTGGCCGCAGCGGTTCCGCTGCCGACGATCTCAGCAGTGCTCGGCCACGCCAGCCAGGAATCGACGAACCTCTACATGAGTGTGGACCGGCTCCGTCTGCTCGACTGCGTCCTGCCGGTCCCAGAAGCCGTGCGGTCATGAGCGGCCACGGCTTCACCAGCGCTTTCGCCACCGAGTTGGACGCCTACCTGGCGTTCAAGGCGAACATGGGATGCACTGGTGCTTCCCGCATCTGGTACCTGAAACAGTTCGACGCCTACTGCGCCACCCGCGATCGCACGGTGTTCGACAAGGACACCGTCGAAGGCTGGGTCAGTGCTCAGCTGCAACGGTGTGGCCGCTACCGGTCCTGGATGTCCTACATTCGTGACGTCGGCCGCTGGATGGCGATGAACGGGATCCCCGACGCTTACGTGCTCTCCGATCGGTGGAAAGCCCCGTTCGTTGCCGCTCATCCCTATCTGTTGTGCCGGCGTGAGATCGAGTTGTTCTTCGCCGCCGCCGCACAGATTCAGACGCCATGCCCGTGGCGATGGCAGGCGGTCGCGTTCTTCACCCTGATGCACTCGTGCGGTCTGCGGACCGGTGAAACCCGCGCTCTGCAGACCGGGCAGGTCGACCTCGATGCCGGGCACATCGACATCATCTGGTCCAAAGGACATCGCAGCCGCAGGCTGCCGCTGACTGATCAGGTCATCGAGATCCTCGACACGTGCGACCGGACCTCGCGCGCGCATTTCGCCTCGCGCCGCATGTTTTTCGTCTCCGCTACCGGCAACCAGGTCAGCACGGCAACAGTTGGAAAGATATTCGGCCGCATCTGGGACCAAGCCGCGCTGCCCCGGCCGGTGGCTGGTCAACAGCCACGGCCGTACGATTTCCGGCATCATTTCGCCTACGCCAATATCCACCGATGGATGACCGCCGGCGACGACGTCACCGCGATGCTGCCCTACCTGTCTCGTTACATGGGTCACGCAACCTTTGACAGCACGTACTACTACGTGCACACCTCGCCCGATTTCATGACCGCCTACGCCGACATCACCGCCGATCGCCAATCCCTGCTCCCGCAGGTGGGATTCTGATGAGACGCGACCCACATACCGGCGCACCGGACTTCTTCGGGTTCGCCCGCGATTATCTGCACGCCTACATGCCCAAGACCAGAGGGCTGTCACCGAAAACCATTGAGGCATATCGGATCAGCCTGGAGTGCTTCCTGGACTACCTCGCCGAGGCCGAGCACATCGGACGTGAGCACGTCAGTTTCGATCACTTCGAACCCCAGCACCTCAAGGGATGGCTGGCCTGGATGACCGATCAGCGGCGCTACACGCCCAAGACCGTCACGTTGCGCCTCAGTGCGGTCAAAGCGTTCCTGGCCTACGCGGCCTACGAAGACCTCACGCTCGTCGCACTCAGCCAATCAGCCAAAGCACTCAAAGCGCCGGCTGGCCCCCGCAGGCCCATCGAGTACCTCACCGAAGCTCAAACCCGGGCGATCCTTGCCGCGTTCACCGGGCAGACAGCGAAATTTCGGAGAAACCGGATGCTGCTCATTCTGCTCTACGACACCGCGGCTCGCGTGGGCGAGATCACCGGCCTGACCCTGGGCGATCTGCACCTGACCGAACCCGGGCACATCCTGCTCACCGGCAAGGGCAACAAGACCCGCGTCGTGCCGCTCACCGCGAAAACCGTCGAGCACCTGCACGTCTACCTCGCCGAGTTCCACCCGAACACCACCAAACTCCCCGCGACCAGGCCGTTGTTCTACAGTCTGCACCGCGGGCAACCTGCCGAACTGTCCGCCGACACGGTCGCCGCCGTGCTCAAGCACGCTACCGAATCCGCACGTGCTCAATGCCCTTCGATCCCGCAGAACATCCACTGCCACCTGCTGCGCAAAACCAAAGCGATGGACCTCTACCAGCAGGGCATCCCGCTACCGATCATCATGCGCCTCCTCGGTCACGAAAACGCTTCCACCACAGCAGCGTTCTACGCCTTTGCAACCCTGGACATGATGCGCCAAGCCATCAACGCCGCCACCCCCGCAATCAACACCGCGGCCACCGAGCCGCTCACCGAAGACCAACTCCAAACCCTCTACAGTCTGCGATAACCGCGAAACGTTAAGCCGAGAAATCCACCAGCACCCCCCACGAGCGCAGGCCATCCCCGCAGATCTTCGGCTTAACGCAAACCTCGGCATAATCGGTATGGAATACGGCGCCGGCCAGACCGCCACGCAGGGCATCGGCGGCTTTGAGAGCATCTTCGACCAGTTCGGTGCGCATATGCTCGGCGATCGCCCATCCCGCCACCCGCCGTGAACAGCAGTCGATCACCGTGGCCAGATACAAGGTGGCGCCGGTGGCCAGCGGCAGGTAGGTGATGTCCCCGACGTACTTCACGTTCGGCGCTGCAGCGGTGAAATCCCGGCCGAGCAGATCGGGGACTTTCTGATCCGCCGGGTCAGCCACCGTGGTCTTGACGCGGCGTTTGCGCCGGTAGCCGACGATTCCGGCGGTGTGCATCACCCGGGCCACCCGCTTGTGGTTGACCCGCTCACCTTCTGGCACACCGTCGTTGAGTTCGGCGGTGATCCGCGGCGCCCCGTAGGTGCCGTCCTCGTCGTGCACCGCACGGATCCGCGCTGCGAGCACCTCGTCAGCGGCGGCCTTGGCGGCCCGGTGATCGGCGGCAGCCCACCAGGCGTAGAACGACGAGCGCGCGATCTGCATGACCGCGCAGAGCCACTTCACCTCGAAGGCGTCTCGGTGGTCGGCGACGAACTGGAAGCGGCTCACCAGTTCGTCTCCCCGGCGAAATACTTGGCCGCCGACCGCAAGATGTCGCGCTCGGTGGCCAGCCTTGTCTTATCGGCCCGCAACTGTCCGACCTCGGCGCGCAACCGGGCCAGCTCCTGGTCCGGGGTCTCCACCCCCGCAGACCTGGTCACCGAGGTGGGTCTGCGGTGCCGGATCGCCACGCCCGCGGCCTTGCACCACGCCGACAGCGTCGCCTCACTGACACCGAGTTCGGCAGCGATCACGGTGATCGTTGCACCCTCGGTGTCCCGGTAGAGCGCAACCGCGTCACGCTTGAACTCGTCTGGATAATTCTTCCTTGCCATCGGGTTGGATCATCTCGCTTCCCCCAGGAACATCCCGGGATTGAGCGTGTCCAACACACGGGGGTAAGGCCCCTTCACCGACGTCACCGACCTCGAAACCGCGATCCGCACCTACATCGACAGCTACAACCAACGCGCCAAGCCGTTCACCTGGACCAAAACCGCAGACCAACTCCTCGGCAAAATCAAACGTAAATCAATCAACAACACGCGACACTAGGTACCGGATGCTGAACGGGTTTGCAAACGAATGACCGGAAGCTCGCGGTCGGTCTTCTGCTCGTACTTCGCGAAACGCGGGAAATCGTTCTTGATGCGTTGCCATGCCTGTTCGCGCGCCTGTCCGTAAAGCTGTTCGGCACTGACGGCAACCCTGCGACCGGCCATCTCAACTCGGACTTGGTCGGGATGGGCGGCGAGGTTGTGGTACCAGGCCGGGTTGTTCGCCGCACCATTCGCCGACGCCACAATGAGCCACGCGTCGTTGCCGTCGGGAAAATAAGCGACAGGGGAGCTGCGCTCAACCCCGCTCTTGCGGCCCACTGTCGTCAGGACCAGCGCGTCCATCCCCATCACCTTTCCGCCCTTGCGGCGGATGCGATTCATGATCCAACCGTTGAACCAGCGCATCAGCAGCCCAGCTTTGGGCTGGCGCGCGCCGCGAGTGCCGTTGGGCGTATCGAAGCTCACGAAAATCTCCCCACCGCAAGACTGCAACCACACCCGATCATAGTTATGACCGTTAGGACAGAACCTAGACCGATTGCTTTATCGCCAAATCGGTTGGGAACGTGGCGTTTTGGCACTTGAATTTGCCTGTTAATTGGACAGTTCCAATAGATTCCCCGGAATTGAACCGAATCCAAATGACGCGTTGGTGGAGGACGCGGCTGTCTCGGCTGACTCATCGGGTTCTCCTGGCTCGGTAGAGGTAGTGGTCGCGCACTATGCCGGTCGCCACGTCGGCCTGCTGCGGGGTTCGGCAGTGCGGGCACAGCAGCACCGCGTCACCGATCTTGCCGACGGCGTCCTCGAGGCCCAGCTCACCGGAGTCGGGGCACAGCAGCCTGCGCTCGGATGCTTCCGGGGGCGCGCTGCTGGGCCAGCCCCGCCCGGCCCGGGTGCAGCCGCCCTCCACGATGCCGCTCATCGACCTGACGAGACATCTCGTTCAGGATCTCGCACATGTCGCGGCGTACTGCCGTAGCTCGGGATTCTCGGCTGCCGCGAGCGTCGCGGCCCCCACCCACTCGTGCCACGCCTGCTTGAACTGCTCGTTGGCGTAGGGCAGCCCTTCCGGGTGATCCTTCAGCCACCGCTTCACGTCGGCGGCGTGCGCCTCGATCCGGCAGGTCCAGTCCTGGTGCCAGGCGATCCAGGCCTGCGCTCGGTTGTGCTGCCGCCACTTCTCGACGGTGCCGCCGTCGTTCAGATAGCGGACCAATTCCGCGAACGCGACTCGCCCGTCCTGTTCCCAGGTGTAGCTACCCAGCGGCTCCCGCCGCGAGTGACGTCCCTTGCCGACCATCCGGCACAGATAGCTGCCTTGGAAGAATCCGCCCTGCGTCACGGTCATCAAGGACACGTGCTCGCCTCCCGCCTCGCGGTACTCGTAGCTCGATTTGAGCCGGTTGGCGCGCGCGTTCAGCAACGCCTCCCCCAGCTCCACTGTCGCCTGGGCGGCGACTCGACCGAAGTACGCGCCGTACCCGTACTCGAACCCGCGGCTGACGTTACCCACCGTCACCCCGTCTCACTGGAAACATTGCCGCGCCAACGACGCCCATCGGTGAATCCTTCCTTCGTTCCCCGGCCTGGTGCCGGGCACGTGCCACTTGGAAGAACTTCCCCGAGGGGAGGGAGTTCCCGAAGATCGGGTATCTCCTCGTCGGCGCTGGCTGGCGCGGCAACCGTTCAACCACCTCACGCACTACCCGACAAATCGGTGAAACGCCAGATCGTCCGCGCCGACTTCATCAGATCTACCCACAGTGCCGGGACTTGACCCTCACAGTTTCACCACCGAGCCGATCAGATCGGACACCTTCAGCGGCCCGCTTGCGGCAGCGTCGGCAGAATTTGCCGACGTTTGTGGTGTCAGGCTCTGCCAAGGTAGGAGTAACGCATCATGAGGACCTCAGTGGTATTTGCGGCTGGACGCGCAGGCCGTTCAGCATCGCGCATAGCGTGTGGTCCCAGCGTGGTCCCACCAACGATCCGGCCAGAACCGCCTCAGGTGTTCTTGACAGAATTCCTTCGTACTGCCATTGTGAGTACATGACTTCGGTGAAGGACGACCGGCTTCAGTTGCGGGTCGACGCTGCGGCCAAGCGGCGATTGGAGGAGGCGGCAAGCGAGGCGCACCTCAGTGTCACTGCGTTCGTGCTGCAGGCCGCTAGCCGTGCCGCCGATGATGTGCTGGCCGAGCGGCAAACCGTCCACCTCTCCCCCGATGCTGCAACCGCCTTTACCGAGGCACTCAACCGCCCAGCCCACGTCAACCAACGGCTAGCGACGGCGTTGCAACGGCCGGCGAAGTTCACCTGGCTCGACTGAGGTGCAGTTCCAACGGCCGACACTACTTGACCCCGAAAAGCACGGCCGCGACGAATTCACCTCTGGCGAACCACCATTGGACGAGTGGCTGCGTCGCTATGCCGGCCAGAATCGACGCGGTAACACTGCCGCAGTGTGGGGCATTGCGGACGCGAGCCAGACTGTCGTCTGCTACGCCATCTTGTCGATGACTTCCGTCGATCGGTCCGCCAGCCCCAAACCTCTGGGTAAGGGTGCACCGCGGCAGATTCCCGCGTTGCTGATTGGCAGGCTGGCCACAGACACTCGCGTCGCCGGGTTTGGCCTCGGGACTGAGATGGTCAAGCACATCCTGGCGACCGCGGCCGAACTGAACATCAAGGCGGCCTGTCGGGCCGTGGTTGTCACCGCGCGAAACGTTGATGCTATCCGCTGGTGGCAGCGGTTCGGATTCGAACCCTTCAATGCCGACGATGCAGCCAACATGGACCTTTATCTGTTGACCAAAGATATCGCCGAAACCCTCACCAGCCTGTAAGACTCCAGCTATCGACAGCCAGATGAGCTAGGTCAAAGCCTACTTCTCTTGGTCGGGCTGACATGCGTCGGGCTAACAGGCTTTGAACCTGCGACCACTTGACTCCCAGAAAGTAGCGGTAATGCATTTTCCCAGGTCGCCGACGGTTTTCGCGGCCAGGGCATGGTGTGTGACGCTCACGGACGCGCAAGTCGTTCAGCATCGCGCATGACGTGTGGTCCCCGGGTGGTCCCCAGTGCTAGCCGCAACCCTCACTAGCCATGTACGTACATTCACCGTACAATGAAGTGATCGACAGCTGCGAGCAGAGAGGGCTGAGGGAAAGGGGGTTGGCTGTGGCAGTCAAAACGAAGCGCATCGAGCTTCGCGCGGAGCAAGCGACCTTGGACCGCATCCAGCGCGCCGCCAACCTTGTCCATGAGCAGACGTCGGAATTCGTGCGGAAAGCTGCGATGCAACGGGCAGAAGACATCCTGCGTCAGGAGCTCGTAACGGCAATGGAGCCCGAACAGTTCGACAAACTGATGTCGTCGCTCGATGCTGCTGACGACGCGCCGCGGCTGGCGGCAGCCGTACGCAAACCAGCGGTCTTTACAAGGCGTTGAACAATGTTCGAGTCCGCGCGACTCACGGACGCCCACACTCTAGATGGATTCGACTGCGGTAAGGAGTCGCTGAATACCTGGCTCATCGCCCATGCCCGTCGCGCGCACAGCAGCGGAGTCGCGCACGTCTACGTGTGGACCCCGCTCGGCGAACAGAAAGTCAGCGCCTATTTCGCCATCTGCCCCACCGAAGTAGTACGCAGCGACGACGGCGTCTCGGGATCCATGGCCGGCGGCTATTCCCGCATACCCGGATACTTGATTGCCCGCCTGGCGATCGACACGTCGCTGCGGGGTCAGGGATATGGCGAGCAGCTGCTCCTCGACGCACTAGGCAAAGCCGTCGCCGCATCGGAAATCGGCGGCGGCCGGCTCATCGTCGTTGATGCCATAGACGACGAGGCACAATCCTTCTACGAGCAGTACCACTTCGTCCCCGTCATGAACCGCGAGCGTCGTCTGGTCATGAAGGTGTCCACAGCGGCGAAAGCGCTCGGGGAGCGCTGGCGGGAATAAGTGCGACGGAAGCACGCCAACAAGAATGGTGGTCCCGGATTGGCGATGGTCCAACACAGGTGAGGTCGACCCAGCCAGTTCTCTTCACACGCTGGCCCGGCGAGTGAGGTCGCTCAGAGCCCCTTCGCCTGGAGCGCCTTCGTCAGCGAGGGGCGCCTGCCGTAGTCTTGCCGGACCTTGGCGATGTACAACGCGAAATCAGCACTGCGACCACCTCTTTCATACATCTCGGCCATCGTGGCCAGCGTCACAGCAATGCCCGGGTAGAGCCTGGTGTTGGGACGCTGCAGGTCGTTCTCGAGCTGCGGCCGGTATAGATCTGCAGCGGCTACCGGCCGAGCCTCGGCGCCTCGCGTAGCGAGTTCCTGCCATGCCCAGCCGGGACCATAGCGGTCGGCGGCCTCCCAGGCGGCGTCGACGTCTCCCTCGCTCAGTGAGAGCTGGACCAGGATCGACCCGGCGCCGGGGCCACCAGCCAATTCCCGCGCGTGGTCGAGCGCCCAGGCGCGTTCGGCATCGGCGCGATCGATCGTGGCGGCAAAGT
This sequence comes from uncultured Actinomycetota bacterium, assembly GCA_963801365.1. Lineage (GTDB taxonomy): Bacteria > Actinomycetota > Actinomycetes > Mycobacteriales > Mycobacteriaceae > Mycobacterium. The sequence goes on from CAWDEZ010000010.1 coordinate 330,036, forward strand.
TCAGCAGTGACCGATAGGCGTGAACCGCAGGCTGCCGGACGAAATCGGCACGCAGAACGGCGATCGCATCGTCGATGCGGCCGATTCCCCGGTACGTGTCGGCGACGTCGGACGGGCTCAGCCAATAGCCATTACCGCCGCCTTGACTGCTGGCTCGCCCTTCGGCAACCGCCCGATCGATCTAATTCACCACCTCGTCGTCACGTCCGGCCGCCCGCAAGCGGGCGATGATCGCCCCGTACTGCGGGTGCAACCGTTCGGTCAGCAGGTCGACAGCCCGATCGACATCGCCATCGTGATCGGCGAGCTCCAGCAACATGGCGTCGACTTCAAACCGGCTCCAGTGGTCGCGACCTGCCTGCTGACGGTCCAAGTCCGCGACCGCAGCGCGGTAGATCGCGAGCGCATGATCGTCGAACGCGTCGACGAAATCCGCCAGCAGCAGCGTCGGCCATCCCGGCGAGGTGGCACGGAAAGTCGCCAGCCACCCCGCGAGTTCGACAGGTCTGGCTCACCCAGCCGGCATGCCTGCGCGTACAGGACGCCAGCCCGCTCGCATTCACCGCAGATCGGCCCCGACGAGTCATCAGCCTGCTCGGTGATCGTGCGCAGCAGGGTCAAGGCGCACAGGAGTGCCGGTCGCACGATTTCGGCGGACCCTGCGTTCAGATGGTTCTCAAGCTCATCGAGTACTTGACTGGCCGCCTCCGCGACCCCGAAGGATTCCCGGTAATCGACAAACCCGTGGAATTGCAACGTATTGCGCACGAATGTTTCGAACTCGGCTTTGGCGCTCGTGTCGTCGCCGGACGCGGTCGTCGCCCGCATTTCGAGTATGCGCCGCACTTCGCCGTCGCGCTGTGCCAGTGTCGGGACGAGATCACGTAGCTCGTCGATACCCATCGCATGCACGGTGGCTTCCAGTCCAGATGCCGTCGTATGTGCGACCATGTCGTCGACTTTGCCACTGGAGATCGTGGCGAGTCCGACCGCGACCAGGTGTTTGCAGAAGTTGCCGTCGGAATTGTGCGGGCACGTGCAGTACCCTTCGAGAAGCCGACCGGACCAGTCGAGCTCCACGGTGTAGACCTGCTTGGCCTGGACCGAGGCATAGGCCTTCTCGGCGGTGATCCGGAGGCCTCGGACATAGCGGACATAGTCCTCGCCCCGGCCGTAGACGCGATCACCGGCCGCAGTGAGCAGCGCGGTCTCAGACAGTGACATGTCGATATGGTGCCGGATCGACCGAGGTGGGACCCGCATGACATGGCGACCGATCTAATGTGATCGACGTGAACTCGGCCGATCTTGGGATCCCATGAACGAGCACCCGTACCTGCAGCTTGTGCCGGTTCCGGCGTCGCGGCCCGATCTGCGTTACCCCCGGCGGCGTGACATCGCCATCTATCGGATCAGGGTCGACCTCGACGACGCGCAACCACCGATCTGGCGACGGCTGGACCTGCGCTCGAACCTGACGCTGGACCTGCTGCACCAGGTCCTGCAGGTGGCGTTCGGCTGGACCGACTCGCACCTGCATCGCTTCTCACTCGGCGGTGGCGGGTTCGACCACCACAGTCAGCTGTTCCTGTGCCCGTACGACATGGACAACAAGGAATGGGAAGACGACGACGGCCTGCCCGCCGCCGGGACTCGCTTGGACGAAACCCTTTGCGAACCTGGCGATACCCTGCGCTATCTCTACGACTACGGCGACAACTGGGAGCTGACGCTGCGCCTCGAAGAGGTTCGGCCCGCCGAGACTGACTGTCCCGCAGCGGTCGTCGTCGACGGTGAACGCGCGGCCCCTCCGGAGGACTGCGGGCACCTGGTCGACGCCGACAGCCTCGCCGGGGTGCTTATCGACCCCGCGCTCTTCGAGCCGCAGCGGGTCAACCAGGGCTTGGCTGGGGCGTACTTCGTGCTGCGGGAAGCAGGCATCGACACGCGCCTGGTCGATCTGGTCCATCGCCTCACCCACACCCCGTTTGGCGGCGACCTGACCAAGGCGGCACTCACGCTGGTCGGTTCGAGTCCGCTGGACAGGGTCGCCGTGGCGGACAACCTGCGGGCGTATCAGTGGTTCCTGAACCGGGCCAATGACGGTGGCATTCCGTTGACGACCGCCGGATATCTCAAACCGGCCGACGTGGAGGAAGCCTCCAAAGTCGTTCCCGCAATGAATGATTGGATCGGCAAGCGCAATCGCGAGATCCAATGCTACCCACTGCTGCGGTTCCGCGAAGGCGTGCAGTCGTTGGGACTGCTGCGCAAGCACAAGGGCGCGCTGTTGCTGACCAAGGCTGGCGTAGCGGCCCAGCGTGACGCGGACAGACTGTGGGAGCATCTGGCCGGTCGGCTGATTCCCAAGTCCGGCGAGAAGTTTGAGGCGCAGGCTACCCTGCTGATGCTGGCCTTTGCCGCGGCTTCGGCCGGTTCCAAACTGCCGTTCGACAAGATCACGGCGTTGCTGGCCGAACTCGGCTGGCGCTACTCCGACGGTCGGTCTGTCTCCGAACCGTCCCTGCACCACCTCCCCGTGTACGAAGTCCTGATCAACGTGACCGACCAGCCCGTCACTCGGGCGCGGCGGAATATCGTGAGTCCTGCGGCAGCAGAATTGGCGCGTAGGGCGCTCGGCGGGAACTGAAACCCCACTTGGCCAGCGGTCAATTTCAGCACAAGGACAGCGGGCCCGGCCGAGCCGCATAACGTGCACGAGCGCTTATAGCGTGCATGACGTGCGGTCCAGCTGTCCGAAACTCCCGAGCACAAGCCCATCGAGTGCGTCGCCAGCATCGCGTGGTCCCCAGGGGCGGCGATCACCTCACGCACCCACAATGGGGCAATTACAACCGTTATCGCAGGTCAAGACCTACTTTTCTCTGGTCGGGCTGACAAGTGTCGGGCTGACAGGATTTGAACCTGCGACCACTTGACCCCCAGGCATCACAGGTATGTTCGCTGATGTTCGTTGGTGTCCCCTATCCCATTGTGCGCCAACCGAATACGACTAACACGGACGTCGGCACGCATAGGCGAATATCGGCGTTATTCTGACCTGGTTGGGGTACGCGTTGGGGTACGGTCCCGTCTACATAGCCCGAACCCGATACCGGTTCAGCACGATCTGCTCGGCGATCGTCCACCCGTCGAATCCGCCGCGGATGCTCTGGGAGAACGGGCCAACGGTGTGATCCGTGGCCAGCTGGGCGCCGTTGGCGGCCAGCCGCGCCGAGGCGGTGACGATCACCGCGGCGATCTCCTCACACGGTTCGTTGCCGTCGAACCCGTTGCCGCGAGTGTACGACTTGGCCAGCACCGTCACGACCGGCACCACCGTCTCCACGTCACCCTCGGCGAGCGCGGTGACGTCATCCGGCTCGACCTCAACCGCTTAGGCCTCGGTGAGCAGGGTGACGGCCTTGGCTTGCAGCAGCGCGACATCCCACCGGGACACCACACGGATGCCTACGGAGTCGTAATCCCCCCAGGTTTGGTCGAGGATCTTGACCTCGGCATTGACGTCGCGGGCGACGACGACCTTGGACATATCGACCAATGCCACACGGTTCTTCGTCGCAGCGGCGGGAATGTTGTCGGTGATGACCACCGGCAGACCGAGCAACCGGAGCTCGGTTCCGTTCTGGATCGTGTTGGGATCCATCACGTAGCGGGCGTCACTGGCGCCGACCTTGACCTTGCGGACCGCGGCGAATGATGCGCTGGTCATCACCCAATGGGTTGGGTTCACCTTGTTGCCCTGGGCGACGGCCAGGCCGTCGATCAGCGAATCGGGGTCCGTCAGGTCCAATGTGCCGGTGGTGATGCCGGTCTGGCGCAGAACACCTTTGATCGTGTTCGACGTGCCGGTGCCGTCCCACAGACCGCGTCCAGCGCGTTGGCCACCTCGGTCACCAGCCGGGTACGCAGCACCGATTCCAGGCCCACCACCGAGGTTCTGATCAACTCGTTGCTGAGCTTTACGAGCACCTTCAAACCTTTGAGGGTTGACGGCAGCAAGGTCACTTCGTCGAACGCCACATCACGATCGGAGATCTGCGCGCCTTCGGCGACGAATCCGGCAGTCACACCATTGACGATGCGCGGCACCCGAACCGGACTCGATGAATCCAGCACGACCGGGCCGGCCGCCAGGAACGTCGAGGCTTGCTCCAACGGCTGAACGAGCAGGGATGCAACCTGCGACTGGATGAGAGTGGAATTAGCGGAGGTGACTTCGATTGCCACGATGAACCGTCCTTAAGGTGTCGGGGGGTTTGTTCCGACACGTCGCCAGGACGTCGATCGTGGTGGGCACCAGGCCCGTATGCGAGAAGTTTACGTCCGCTCTTTCAGCAGTCCAAGCAGGCTGAACGGTTCGGCGGCCGATCCGCGTTGCCCTTGCCCGATGTCACCGATGGGTCGGCGGGACGCCAGATGCGGTTTGTGGTCCAGTAGTTCGTCTATGGCTGCGGTCATCGCGTCGGGGTCGTCGAGGTGTTCCTCGACGTATTCCAGATCGCTCGGGTCGGCCAAACGTCCTGTTGCCCGGACGAGTTCGGTGTGCAGTCGGCGGGCCAGGTCGCCGGCGCGCTGGGCACGTTGGCGATACTTGCCGTTCTCCTGGCGCAGTTTCTCGACGACTTCGCGCGGGAACGTGTCGGGTTCGTCGTCGGTCGGCTCATCAGGGGTCCGGTCTGGCTCGGTACCCTCGTCGGCCGCGAGGGTGTCCGGTTGGTGGACGTCCTCGGTGCTCTCTACCGGGGTTGCCTCGGCGGTGTCAGTCACTTGCTCTTCTCCTCGTTGATCCTGGCGATCAGCTCGCCTGTGGTAATGGCACCTCTTGCCACCATCGCCGCGACGATCTTGTCGGCCATTTCACCGAATTCGTCGGCTTCCTGCATCGCGTCGGTGTCGGTCATGCTTGGTTCCTTTCCAGTCGCCGGGTGTAGCTGGTGGATTGAATGCTTCTGCGCCACCATGGTCTTGGTACGCAGGCGCAGCCGGTGTGTGTTTGGAATGGGTGCTGTTTGGGCCAGACGCGGCCGTTTCGCCACCACCACCGGCACAACTGGCACGGGTCGGCGTCCATGTGACGGGTCCAGCCCTCGACGAGTTCGGAGTCGCGGATCTGCCCGGAATACGTTCTGGCAGCAGTGTTCAACGGCTCAGGGCGGGCCAGCCGGCCGACGATCGCCTCGGGAACCTCCGATGCGCGGGCCACCTCGATCACTGTGGCCGCGGCCTGGGCGAGCCGGTCGACGTCACCAACGATCGCGGGCGGCACCGCAGGTACCGGCCTGCCGGTGGCGATGCTGGCCTGAGCCGAGAACGCCACCGCGGCAAGCGATACGGCCCGCCCGGTGTAGGTGGCCAGGATCGCCGCCAGGGCCGCCGCGAACAGTTCATCACCGCGTTCGGCGACCCGTGCCCACAACGCCAGCGCGGCAGCCTCCGACTCGGCCGCCAACGCCAACAGCGTTTCCTGATACGGCGTCAACTCAGTTCACCAACTTGCCGAGATCGACGGCCTGGCCGTCTAGCACCTCGGCACGCTTCGCCGAACGGATCGCGGTGATCTCGTCATCGGAATACCCGAGCTTGGCCAACGCCGCGGACTGCGGTAGTAGACCGGCCTGAAAGAGTTTCACCACCGCATCGGCTTCCTGCGCAACGGAGCGGGTTGCGGCGTCGGCCCACTGCACCCGAATATCGTCGATCATGTTCGGGTCGCGGCCATCCCGTACGGCAATCATGAGTCGGGCCACCTGTTCCCAGGCGCGGCCGAACGTGTCTTGCCGAGCCTCGGCGCGGGCCGTCAGGGATGCCTCGGCAGCCCGCAACGCATCAGCACTAGCCGGGTTGTCGGTGAACACACCAACGTAATGCGCCGGCAGAGTGCTCACCGCCATGATCTGCCCGAGGATCACCCGAACGGATGCCTCGTAGCCCGCGAGGTCGGCGGCGGTCAACTGCCCGAACTTCGCTTCAGCGCTTTCGCTGATCATCGCCCGGTGCCCCTCGGGGATCGGGTTGACCTCGGTCATCATCGGTTGCCCGTCGCCGTCGAGACCGGGTTCCCGCCGTCGTCGAGGACGGGTTCCTCGGCCAGTTCGATGCCGGTGGCCCAACGGCGAGGCCGGCCAACGTATTCCGAGGTGACCATCATGTCGGCCAACGATTTGTTAAGAGCGTCCACCAGCGGCTTGAGGTCGTCGATTTGCGAGCATCCCCAGTCGCCGAGGATGCGGTCGGTATTGCGCAGATTCACCACGGGCACGACGCCGAGCGGGTTGGCGATCTCGTCGACCGTGGCGTATCCGGTGACCGCGCCGGTCTGCTCGGCCCGCAACCGCGTGATGCCGTAGGGCAGATACAGCATGGCGTGCGTCTCGTTGGTGGCGCGGTCCTCCCACCGCTTCACGGCCGCGACGATGTTGCGGGTACCGGGATCGGTCAGCACGGCAACCTGTTTCTCCGACTCCACAGTCACCCGAGGTCGGCCGAACTGGTCGGCCCACACGATCACGAACGAGTCGCCGAGCAGCAGCGCCTCACGGTGGGCGACACCACTGGTCTGGTCGAGATCGCAATGCACCCAATCGGTCCACAAGTCGGGATCGCCGGTGAAGCCGGTCACCCGAAACCGCTCGGCAAGCGCGGTCACGGCCAGGCGGGGAAGGTTGCTCGACATGAGGCCGAAGCGGTTGCCCAGCGCCACCTTGGCCTCAGGGCTGAGGAACGCCAGCGGTTGACGACCCTCGTAGTACAAGTCCAGCTCGGTGTAGCGGGCGACGGGTTCGTTGAGTCGCTGCAGCAGTTGCGTCAGTAGTTCGTCCTGGGTGGTCATGAGGCAAAGCTCCTTACTCTCTTGCGGTTTCGTACTTGGTGGAACGCAGCCCGGTCATAGGCCACGATGGCGGCCACGGCAGCGTCGATCTTGCGCGGACTTCCGCGTTTGTCCTTGGATATGAGGTCACCCATCGGGGTTCGCTTGGCCACGCAGTGCGCGATGTGGGCAGACATTCGCGAATCGCCATCGTGGCTCACGGCTTTGGTGATGACCGATTGATACAGCCGGTCGGTGGCCGGTGCCATTCGCGCGGCGTGCGCGGTGTTCCACTCCAGAACCCGGCGCTCACCGTGGCGGTTGGCCCACTGCTCGATCTCGGAGCGCCATCCCCACGGGTCGCACGCCAGCTCGGCGACGTCGTACTTGGTGAACGCGATGTCTATCGCGCGGGCGACGTCCTCACGCGGGACACGCCACCGCGGATCACCGGGGTTCTCCCACAGTCCCTCGACCCACAGATGCCCGTCGAGGGTGCACCCGATCAGGGCGGTGGAGTCACCCGACGCCGACCCGTCGAACGCCAGCACCACACGCTCACGCGGTTGCGCGGCGCGTCCGGTACTGCAGGCGTCCCACGCTCCCCACGCCAACCACGATTCGACACCCGTCACCCACTGCCCGAGCCGAAGCTGACGGAACACCGCTTCGCGGATCGCCTTACGCGCGGCCTCAACGCCATCCTCAGACAGAAACGGGTCACGGCACGCCAGCGCCGGATTAGCGACCCGCCACGCGCGCCGGTCGTCGATCTCGCACCCATCAGGCGCGGCGAACTCGGAGAAGTAGAACGCGGGATCATCGCCGCAGCGGCCATGCTCCACCAACCGCCACATCACACTGTCGGGTGAGCTTGCCGGTGTGCTGATCGCCAACGTCAACGATTCCGGACGCTCACCCGACACCGAGGTCACGGCCTCCCACACGTCCTCGGTGACGACGTGCAACTCGTCGACCATCAACAGCGACGGGTCATGCCCGTGCAGCGCACCCGGTTCGGCCGGCGGCGGCAACAGCACCGCATCGTTCTCCGGCAGATACAGCCGATCGGCGTACACCTGGACCCGCTCCCCGAGAAGCGGATTCAGCTCCACCATGCGCTTGGCGTACCGCAGGGTGATATTCGCCTGACGCTGATCGGAAGCGACGACCAGCACCTCGGCAGAGGGTGGACCGACGAACATCTCACCCAGGCCGAGCGCGGCCGCCAACATCGTCTTACCGTTGGCCCGTAGGGATGCTGACGACCGCCGTACGGATGCCCGGCGCGTACGCTCCCCGGATGATCTGCCGCTGAAACGGGCGCAGCCGGAACGGCTTACCGGCACCATGCCCTCGCGGAGTCACAAGATGGTCGGCCACGAACTTCTCGCGGCGGCGGGCGCGATTGCGCGGATACCCGCTCAGATCCAACGGATCAGCGGTTACCGTGCCCTTCGGTCCTGCCCTCATGGAAGACTCACCACATGGCTTTTGTGGTGTGGCTGGATAAGCCCAACGAGTCGTACATTCACGATTCGCAGGCTCACGGCGGAACCCCGTACGGGGACGAGGACGCGTACCAATTTCTGCATGACGGCGTCCTCATGGTCATGAAGAAGGCCGACAAGACGACGACCTATTACGCACCGGGTGTCTGGCATTCTGTGCAGACCAGGAACGACCATCATCCGGTCCTCACCGCCAGGTGGGCCGTAAATATGGCCCGCCTGCCTGGCATTCGGCGCTAGCGCCCCGCTGAAAGCATTCGCCAGCCCGCCCTCGCGCGTGTGTAACCGAAATTTTGCCTTGCCCCCCGGGTCTTGGTTGGCGTCGGCCGGGGTGTCCCCCTGGTCATGGTGTTGCCGCGGGCTCTGTTGCACGGCCCGCACACGACGTCGATGTCGGCCAGGCGGATGACCTTCCCCGCTGCCTTGCGTTGCCATGCCCGCGCAGAATGGTCGGCTCGCAAGTCCTCGGTGGCACCAAGTCCGAACACGGCTGTAATCTCCTCGCGCGCTTGGACAGTCGGGTCCAAGCGTTGCCGTAGCCGCGGGCGGCGGCGGTCGGCTTGGTGTCCTTCGGGCGGTGTGGCGTGTGCTCGGGACACCGTGAAACGCTGCTCGGCTCACCGCATACGGTGCAGGGGCGCAAGGTCATTCGCAATGGCCTATCGACGTGTCGAGTGGGTCGACGACCGCGGGGCCTCGCTTGCCTGCGGGATCAATGTAGACGTGATGCACGGCGTGTTCGTGCTTCCACTCATCGATGAACTGGGCGGCGTACTTGTCGTCTATTGGGTATATGCGCGTGTCGTTACCGCAGAGGTCGCAGACCAGACGGATTGTTTGGTGTTGGCTTATGGTTGGGGTCACTTCTGTTCCTCATCTGTTGTTGTCGGTTCCTCGGTGTTGGGGTCGAGCACGCTGGCGTGCCTCCACTTCTCCGGACTGCGGACCGAATAGGGTCCGCTTCGGAAAGGAATCGAGGAAGTGCCAGTAAAATACGAGAAATACAAGCCTGAGTTTCGTGACGAAGTAGCCAGATTGGTGGTCGAAACGAGTCGGTCGATCGCTGATGTGTCTCGTGAATACGGGCTCAACGAGACCACGGTCGGCGGTTGGGTGAAGAAATACCGGGCCGCGCACGCGGCCGACGAGCCGCCGCTGGAATTGTCCGAGCGTGCCCGGCTGCGGGAACTCGAAGTCCGCAACCGGGAACTCGAAATGGAGAATGCGTTTCTGAAAAAAGCCAGTGCGTACTTCGCGAGGGAGCAGCGGTGAGCGACAAATACGTGTTCTCGCCGCGGAGCGCGCATGCGATTCGGAAAACGCTCCCACGATCGTGAACATGTGCACATGGCTGGGCGTGTCGAAATCGGGGTTCAACGACTGGTTGAGCCGGCCGCCCAGCGCCGGACAACGACGCCGCGAGTTGCTCGCCGACAAGATCGGCGCCCGTTCGACGCGTTCGGCGCCACCTCCGGGTACCGGCACAACCACGCCGAACTGCTGCCGCCGGCGAGCGGGCCGGCGACGAGCTGGTCCGCAAGCTGATGCGCGAGCTGGATCTGGTTGCGCTGCAGCCCAGGCCGTTCCGCACCACGACAATACGTGGCCTCGATGAGCCCGACACCGTCGACCTGGTGCGCCGCGACTTCACCGCTGAGCGGCCCGGCATCAAGGTCGTCGGCGACATCACCTACATCCGAACATGGCAGGGTTGGCTGTATCTGGCCTTGCTGATTGACTGCTGTACCCGCGAGGTGATCGGGTACGCGATGGCTGATCACCTGCGCACCGAGCTGGTGCTCGACGCGGTGGACATGGCGATACGCAACCGACGGCTCGACGCGGATTGCATTACGCATTCTGACCGCGGCACCCAATATACGTCGAGTGAATACCGGGAGAAATTGGTCGAGCTTGGGTTGCGGCATTCGGTCGGGCGGACCGGTCAAGGTTGCGTCCAGCAGAGTGGTGTACGAGTCGGACCTGATCGTGAGGTCCGGCGTGTCGTAGCCGGATGAATGAAGGTCATCGCGTGATTCTTCGAGAGACCCGTCAAAGTCACTCGAGCAAAGGAATACACGCGATGACCAGTGCCCACGATATCGACTGGCCGGCCGTGCTGGCCGATCGACTCACCACCACCCACCCCGACGTGCTGCGCGAACTGCTGGCGACGTTCATCCACACCCTGTTGGGCGCGGAGGCCGACGCGTTGTGCGGCGCCGGATACGGCCAGCGAAGCACCGAGCGGACGAATCAGCGCAACGGCTACCGGCATCGTCAATTCGACACCCGCACAGGCTCGTTGGATCTCGCGATCCCCAAGCTGCGGCAGGGCGCGTACTTCCCGGACTGGCTGCTGGAACGCCGCAAACGCGCCGAGCGGGCGTTGACCACGGTGGTCGCGACCTGCTATCTGCTCGGGGTGTCGACCCGGCGGATGGACAAGCTCGTCGAGACGTTGGGCATCACATCGTCGTCGAAGTCGCAGGTGTCGGTGATGGCCAAGGAACTCGACACCGCCGTGGAAGCGTTTCGCACCCGCCCCCTCGACGTCGGCCCGTACACCTTCGTCGCCGCCGACGCCCTGGTCCTCAAGGTCCGTGAGCAGGGCCGAGTGGTCAACGTGCACGCCCTGATCGCCACCGGCGTGAACGCCGAGGGCTACCGCGAGATCCTGGGCTAGCCGAGGATTCGACCAACAAGTCGAATGATCGTGGCACAGCGGGCCAGGCTATCGCTATCGGCCGCCGCAAGGGTCACTTCGGCAGAGGGGGATAGCCCCGCGTGCCTTGAGGCAGCAGACATAGCCCAGACCCTCCCCGAATCTGAAATCCGCAGGGGTGCCCGGGCGGGATTGCCTTTTGATCTTGTTCGCGCTTGGTAACGCATCAGGACCATCCCAGACCACGAAACGCTCGTTACCGGCGCCAGCATCTGCCAGTTGGCGTCATCTCGGCTCGGCCGATTAGCTGAGCAACGCCAGCGCGCATGCGCGGCGTAGTTTCCCTGACGGTGTCTTCGGAATGACGCCCGGACCCAGCACGACGACGGTACGCGGCCGCACATCGACCTCCACAACGACCTCGTGGGCGACCTGGTGTTTGATGCGGCGCACCTCTGCCGGATCCTCGAACATGTTCGACTCCACGGCGACCGCGAAAGATTCCCGCGCATGTCCGGCATCCAGCCGCACCGCGACCGCACACCCGGGCCGAACCCCCTCGACCCGCCCGGCAGCCTGCTCGACGTCGGTCGGGTAGATACTGCGCCCGGCAATGACGATCACATCCTTCACCCGGCCGCAGACCACGACGTGTCCATGCTCGGTCAAATAACCCAGATCACCGGTGTTATACCAGCCCCGCTCGTCTTGCGTAGCGACGAATCCACCCATCGTGATGTAGCCGCGCGTCAAGGGCTCACCGCGCAGCTCAATCACCCCGACACCGCGCGCAGGCAGCAGACTGCCGTCGTCATCAATGATCCTGGCTTCCAGTCCACCCAGGAGCGGGCCCAATGCCGCCAGCCGGCGGGTGTTACCTATGGTGGCCGGCAACGCCCGTCGCTTCATGGCCAGGACGTCGGCGTCGATCTCGTCGACCACCAGCCCGGCGCCGCACTCGGAAAACGACACCGCCACAGTCGTCTCGGCCATGCCGTAGGAGGGCAGGATTGCCTCCGGCCGAAGCCCGAACGGCGCGCCGGCCTCACAAAGATCCCCAACATCGGCGGGCTCCACCTGCTCGCCACCCGACAGTGCCCACCGCAGCGTAGACAGATCGAATTGACCGGGCTTGGCGTGCTTGCGCAGTCGCTTCGCCAACAGCGAATAGGCGAAGTTCGGCGCAGCGGTCATGGTGCCCTTGTATTTGTCGATCAGCTTGGCCCACAACAAGATATCGCTCAGGAAGTCCATTGGCGTGATCTTGACCAGCTCGGCGGCAAAGTACATCGGCACGGTCAAAAAACCGGTCATGCCCATGTCGTGGAAGAGCGGCAGCCAGCTCACGATCACGTCGGTGTCGATGTTGAAGTGGGAGCCGATGAACATCGCCTCGGCATTGGAGACCACGTTGCGGTGCGTTATCGAGACCGCCTTGGGGGATCCGGTCGACCCGGATGTCAATTGCAGCAGCGCCAGATCGTCATCGGCGGTGTCGATCGGGGCGATGGGGGCATAACCGAGCAGTTCCTCTACGGTGACCACCTCGATGCCGCGGTCCGCCAGCACCGGCGCGGCGGCCATAAAGGGATCGGACACGATGACAACCTTCGCCTCGATCATGTCGATCACGGTGATGGTGTCCCGCGCCCACACCTGCAAATCGGTGCGCGGCGTCGGCTGATGCAGCATCGTCACGCTGGCGCCGCGCATCCACAGACCCTGCGCTGTCGGGGCGATCTCAACTGGCGCGCTGGCCAGCACACCAACCGGATCACCGTGCCCGACACCGGCGGCAGCCAGCCCGCCTGCGATCTGGCGAGCCCGCTCATGGACCTCTATCCAGGTCTGGCGCACTGGCGCGTGGGGCTCACCAGTGACGATGCCGTTGATGCTCGTTTGGGCGTTGCGGAACATGTTCTCGGTGAATGTGCTCACGACAACCCCCGGCGGGTGCCCTCGGGCTCGAAAGCCGGAGGGACTGGCCGGCATCCGCCAGCTCCACGAGCTGATCGCGGGGCACGCTGATGAGCCCGAGCAGATGGCGGTCGGCATTGAAACCGCCCGGGGCCTGTGGGTAGGTGCGCTGACCGCGGCTGGCTATCGATGTCGATAGGGTGCACCACATCGGCGAACAGCACCGTCACTTGTTTGTACTCAGCCGGTTCGGTGGGGGCCGAAACGGCCGCGCCGCACCCGTTACAGAACTTCGAACTTGATGGCAGTTCGGTGCCGCAAGCAGCGCACGCCAATCCCGCCACCGCCATGCGAACACCGCCTAACCGCGGTCCGACTACCCCGATCCGCCAAGAATAAGGCGCATACCAGCGGACCACGCTGTTATTGATGCAGTGCTAGTCGCTTCCTCTCGGTACCGCTAGCGCGGCACAGCATCTAGGGCGTGTCTCCCGAATATTCACGTCCTGACCAGCGAGGATTGCCCGGTGACGCGGATGTGTGTGATTTCTGACGAGTTCTGGGCAGCTGTCGAATCGGTGATGCCGTCGGATGAGGGCAAGCGGGGCAACAGGTTCGGTGATCACCGGTTGATCCTGGAAGGGATCGCATCGCGGTTCCGCACCGGCAGCCCGTGGCGGGACCTTCCGGCCGATTTCGGACCGTGGCAGACGGTGTGGAAGCGACATCACCGGTGGTCGGGGGATGGCACCTACTACGAGAAGTTCGCCCAGGTTTGCGGCGGTGTTCGGGTTCGACGCGGAGATGGTCGAGGACATCGAGACGTTGCTGTCGGTGGATTCGACGAACGTTGCGGTTCGCGATCTTCTACACCAAGCTGCACGACCGCCTGCTGCGTCCGCTTCTGGCCGCCGACCAGCCACCCGCGCCACCACCAGTACGAAACGCCTTGCACACCATCGACATTCACATCAGTAAACGCATCGACCAGGCCCGCCTCCTGCCAAAGGCAGCCTGAGAACTCAGGACAACCCTCGCAGTCCTAGCGACCGAGGTTGGCTAGGGCCTCGGCGTCGAAGTCACACCAGCGCAGCGCGAGCCGCTCCGAGCGCGCAGTCCGGTCGCGATCAACAACATAACCGGATCCACCAGATCACGCCGACCCCATGTCTCCTAGGTCCGCAGGCGGGTGAGCAGCTCGCGCAACTGGTCCGCGGTCAGCGCCTCGGCCCCCTTCGGAGCCGAACTTCGATCGGATCGACTGCACGTCGCGCCAACGGGTTGGTCCCCAGGACGTTGTTCAGCACGGCCAGTTGTGCGGCTCACCAGTCGAGGTCCTCCGCCTGCACCGGCGCAGCGACCCGCTCCTGGCGGGCGACCGTTCCGGGGGTGCAGCCACACACCCGATCGGCAATCTCGGCGATCGCGGAGTTGTGCGTCACCAAGAGGATGGTGCAGGCTGCCGATCGGTTCGTCACAGCACCGCCAGGACCTGCCGCCCCGTTAGCGAGGTCCAGGCTGCCGATCGGTTCATCACACAGCAACAGTGGCGGCTCTTTGACGATGGCACGGGCAATCGCCACCCGTTGCTGCTGACCACCGGACATCTGAGTGGGAAACCGGTCGGCGAGGTCAGCGAGGCCGACTTTCACGAGGGCCTCGCGACTGCGCCGATCTCGACATTCCCCAGCGCGTCAGGGTCGCGACCAGAGAGAAAAGCTGGAACACAAAACCGACCTGATCCCGTCGATACGCCATGCGCTCCCTTGCGTTCAACGTGCTGATGTCCTAGCCGGACACAAGGGATTCGTCCACAAGTGGGCTTTTCGATGCCGCCCACCAGATTGAGTAGCGTCGTTTTGCCCGAACCGGACGGACCCTACAAGACGACGAACTCACCGGGCCAAATCTCGAGGCCGACATCCTTGAGGGTGTCCACTGTTGTCGGTCCGGAGCCATACCTTCGCCCCACAGCCTCCAGCCGCAACGCAGGATGCCCCGAGCCTCCGCAGCCTCGGTCACCGCGGCGATGTCCGACGATGATGGTTATCCGCTCATAGCCACTGTATCGACGCGCGCCCCGGCTGTTGAACGGCACTCGGTATGGGGCTCACCGCGTCACGGTGGTGAGGATGAGAACTGGGGTCGTGTGTGCGGCGGCATGGTGACCACGACCAGGGGTCGCCGAGGAACGGGCGGCTAGCGGGTATCGGGTCGGTGTTCGCGGTGACGGTGGTCGACGGAGGAGATCGGCTGGCGCAGAGCCGATTCCGAACCATCTGACACCATGACGATTTGGCCCCTGCCCCGGCGACGACGTGATAGACCACGCTGGTGGTTCATGCCCGCTGGACCGGTCGATGATCATCGTCTGCACCGCCGAGGCGGCCGAGCAGGACCTGGCCGATGGGACGATGCGCTCCACCCACCGCGGATGCGGCGGCACCCAGGCGCGGTGGGGATACGGCCGGCGCCGACGCGTTCGTGGCCTCGGGGGCGACGCGATCGACGTGCGGCCACGGCGGGTGCGTTGCTGCGGGTGCGGAGCAACCCAGATTCTGCTGCCGGCCGCGTTGCAGCCACGCCGGGCCGACTCTACCGAGGTGATCGGCACCGCGCAGGTGCGCAAGGCCGCGGGCCTGGGACACCGGCGGATCGCCGCCACGCTGGGCCGCTCGCGTCCACCGTGCGCCGCTGGTTGCGTCACGCCCGCGGCGCCGGTCATCTCACCCGGCTCTGGCAGCGCGGCGCACAGGAACTGATCCGGCTCGATGCTGACGCGTTCAACCAGCTGGCCAGCACCGGCAACCTGCTGCGCGACATCTTGACCCTTCTGGCCGCCGCGGCCTGGTGGGCGCGCCGGCGGCTGGGCATCCCCGAGCCCGATTGAACGCTTATCGGTCTCTACACCGGCCGGCGCCTTCTCGCTCCGCCCGTCACGATGAACACCAACATCCCGATCATGCCGTCACCGTGAACAGCATCGCGTCAGCATGCACACGAACCGCCGTTGTTCGTCCTCACCGAAAGTGACGCTCTCATCCTCATTTTGAGCGCCCGGCAACACCCGGCTATCCGCGAGAGCTTCGGGTCACAGGTTGATGTTGGCCCAGTGGACACGCCTCCCGACGGTGCAGATTAGGTGAGCGGGCACGCGACCACTCTAACTGTTGTGCGCTCGAGGAGTTCCCGTTGACCTCCTCGGGCAAGATCGACCGTAAGGCGCTGCCGGCGCCAGTGTTTGCCGCCGCCGTGTTCCGGGCGCCGCAGACCCCGACCGAACAGATCGTGGCCGGGGTGTTCGCCGAGGTGTTGGGCCTGCAGCGGGTCGGGCTCGATGACGATTTCTTCGCCCTGGGTGGGGATTCGTTGATCGCCACCCAGGTGAGCGCGCGGCTGCAGTTGGCGTTGGGCAGAGAAGTGCCGGTGCGGTATCTGTTCGACGCGTCCACCGTCGGGGATCTCGCGGAGTATCTCCACCGGCATCGCGGCGGCCCGGCCCGCCCGCCGCTAGACGGTGATGGCGCGCCCGGAGCGGGTCCCGTTGTCGTATGCCCAGCCGCGGTTGTGGTTCCTCAACCGGTTCGAGCGTGGGGTTGCGACCTATAACATACCGACCGCGATTCGGATTATCGGGGCGCTGGATGTGGAGGCGCTGGGCGCGGCCCTCGATGATGTGCTGGCGCGTCACGAATCGCTGCGCGCCATCTACCCGGACATTGACGGTGTGCCGTTCCAAAGACATTGAGGGCGGCCCGCCTGAGCCAGACATATGATTCGACTTGTGGGGCAGCCAACAACACCTGACCACGCTCGTACTCGCGACAAGTACCACCGGTTGGCCCGATCCTACGATCGCTTCATATCGATCAGCGGCCGGCTAGCGCGCTTGGAGCGCCAACGCGCACGAGCCATCGAAAAGCTCAACCTGCAGCGAGGCGATGTGGCAATCGATGTCGGCTGCGGAATGGTCTGAGCTTCGCATTGATCGAAAAGCGGATCGGTCCGAATGGTCGAATTATCGGTTTCGACTTGAGCCCAGACATGATTGGAGTCGCCCGCGAGCGGATCGAGCGGCACAACTGGGCGAACATAAGTGTGATCGAAAGCGCGGTGGAGGTAGCCAAGGAGGCTCCCCTTGCATTCGAGCGTTTGTGCAGCTAGATGAGGTTTTCCGGTCGAACGCTTGTGCGTTTCAGCGTCTCGTGGGGCTGGATGGCCGGTTACACTACATCGCCACAACCGGCGTCAGGCATGCTCCGTGATCCACTTCGTGGTGAAGCGCTGTACATCAGCAATCTGTTCGACCACCTGGCGGCCGATGAAGCTCTCGATCTTGCCGCCGATCAACGGGACTTTGAACCCCACGGTCACCGTGCACTTCAGGCGCGAGCCGTTCTGCGCCGGTGCCAGCAAAGCCACGCCAAGCCCGGATCCCGGCGCCCCGCGCGCCGCGACGCTGACCTCCCCGCGCACCTGGCCGCCGCCGATCGGACTCCACGTCTCGTTGTGCACGACCTTCAGATCACTGGGATAGAGCTTGGCGACCAGCCCGAGCAGCCAATCGTCGACCAGCCCGGGCAGCCAATCGTGGCGCATTTCGGCGATGGTGACCACGGTCACAGAGCCATCGGTGCCGATGATCAACGAGTCCAGCCTGCCGATGCCGCCGAAGGCCGCCAGCCGCGCCAGCCAGTAATCCTCCTCGGAGAACGCCCAATGGACTTGTTCGACGCTAGCCGAGGATTCGACCAACAAGTCGAATGATCGTGGCACAGCGGGCCAGGCTATCGCTATCGGCCGCCGCAAGGGTCACTTCGGCAGAGGGGGATAGCCCCGCGTGCCTTGAGGCAGCAGACATAGCCCAGACCCTCCCCGAATCTGAAATCCGCAGGGGTGCCCGGGCGGCGCCAACACCCACGGAACTCACAACGCGGGGCACCGCGAACCGGACGCCGGTTTCAATCCTTGGTGAACCGGTACATCCGGAACGACAGTTCTCCGCGTTGCAGGTCGCGATGGATTTGCGAGCCCTGCGCAACTGCGAATTCGCGGCGGAAGCGGCGCAGGAACGCCGGCTGATGCCGATCGAGCAGGATCAATGACCAATGATGCGTATTTTTCTCTATCCCGCGCAGAACCTCCGCGTTGACAACCCTTTCAGAACGTAGCGCCATCGGCGCCTCGGCAATCGCTGACTCCCAGTCGGCAACAAGGTGGCGGGGGCGCAGATCCGTGTACAGGAAATGCCCTCCCGGACGCAGCACGCGCGCCACTTCGGCGAGGAAACGCGGAAACCCAGGGTAGCAATGCGAGGCTTCGATGTTGATCACTGTGTCGAAGGACTGGTCGGCGAAGGGCAGGTTCTCGGCGTCGCCCTGCACGAAATCCAGACCGGGCAGATTATGCCGTTCTCGGCAAAACGCAACGCCGGCTGGGTTGAAGTCCAGCCCGGTATACGAGGCCGGGCGCAAGGTTCGCGCGAGGTAGGAAGCTCCGCCCCCGTGGCCGCAACTGACCTCAAGCACCCGTGCGCCGGTGAGATCGGCCTGCGTCGCCGTGCGATGGTAGAGCTGGATGTGGAACCGGTTGGGCTCGTCGGATTCCACCAGCGGCAGACCCATTGGCGGATCCTCCTCATAGCCCAAGTTGAGAAACAAGACATCGTCCGCGTCGAGCCGGCGGGTCAAGAAGGGATACCAGCGCTTCCAGAGCAGTTTCTGTGAGAACCGGGCGCATTGCATGCGGTAGGCGAGGCTTGAGCCGGCTTCCTTGACGGTTTCAGATCGAAAGCGGGTGAGGATCATGCCGGGAAGTATGACAGGTAGCGGTTCGCCCTAGGACGCCGCTGATGTAGTGGTCCAGTTTCGGCGTGGCTGAGCGGGTTTGGCGCGGATGTGCCACGAGGATTGGTGTGTGGCCTTGGGGTGTGAGAATCGGCAGGGCCGATTCGATGATGTGATGCTGCTGTTGGGTGATCGGCTGGCCGAGGGCAGTATCTATCGGTTGTTGGCCGAGGACGGCGCGGCGCTGTTTGGTGATGAGTATTTCGCCGATCTGTTCAAGCGCTCGAGTTTGGGGCGTCCGACGGTGCCGGCGCGGGTGATGGCCACGGTGATGCTGCTGCAGGCCTACGAGGGGCTCTCTGATCGAGACGCCTGTGACCGGTTGGCCTTTGATCTGCGCTGGAAGGCGGCCGCCGGGTTGACGGTGGGTGCGGCGGCGTTTCACCCGACGGTGCTGGTGGGGATGCGCAATCGGCTGCGGGCCTCGGATCGGCCGCGGCGGTTGTTCGACGACGTCAACGCCACCGCGACCGCGGCGGGGTTGTTGCGTGGGCGCCGGCGGGTTATCGATTCCACCCCGTTGTTTGATGCGGTGGCCACCCAGGACACGGTGATTCAGCTGCGGGCGGCGATCCGGCGGGTGCTGTGCGCCGCGGACCGGATGGCCCCGGCGTTGGCGGGCGCGGTGCGCCAGGCGCTGGCCCGCGGCGATGACTACGCCAGCGTCGGTAAGCCGCCGTGTGACTGGGATGACCCCAAGGCCCGCGAGGCGTTGGTGGATGCGTTGGTGCGCGACGCGCAGGCTGCGCTGGGCGCGCTGGATGGGTGCGAGCTGGTCGGGCCGCTGGGCGAGGCCGCCGAGCTGCTGGGGCTGGTGGCCGGCCAAGACGTCGAGGCCGGGCAGGACGGGGTGTTTCGCATCGCCCGTCGGGTGGCCCGGGACCGGCTGATCTCCACCGTGGATGTGGGGGCCCGCCACGGGCACAAGTCACGGGCCCGGACCTTCGACGGCTACAAGTCCCATGTCGGGGTCGATCCCGACGACGAGCTGATCACCGGGGTGGCCGTCACAGCCGCCAACACCGCCGACCGCGAGGTCATCGACGAGCTGCTGGACCAAACCCGGCGCCGACTCAGCTGCCGATACCGAATCTGGGGCCAGTGCGTCGGACACCGCCGCCGGTGAGCATGACGGTAGCGACTCGGCCGGTGGTTCGCAGTCGAAAGGCTTTCAGGTGTATGGGGATTCGGCTTATGCGGGCGGGGCCACCCTGGCTGAGCAGACGGCGCGGGGTCATGACATGCGCGTCAAGGTACCCGCGGTGCGCAACGCGAACGGCTATTCCAAGGACCGGTTCAGGATTGATCTGACCGCCGGCACCGTCACCTGCCCGGCCGATCACACCGTGGCCATCCGGGCGGCCTTGCGCCACCGCGTCGCGCGCTTCGGTGCGCTGTGTCAGTCGTGTCCGCTGCGGGCGGCCTGCACGAAAGGCCCGCCGCGGCCGGGTGATCAGCATCCAGCCCCAGGAAGCCGCCCTGCAGCACGCCAAAGCCCGCCAACGGGATCCGGCCTGGCAACAGGACTACCGGACGTATCGGCCCGTGGTGGAACGCAAGATCAGCCACTTCACCCGTCGGCCCTGGGGCGGTCGAAAAGCCCGCTGCCGCGGACACCAACGTATCCTGACCGACATCCTGGCCCGAGCCGGCGCCATCAACCTCGCCCGGCTGGCCACCCTGGGCCTGCAGCACCAAACCACCGGCTGGGTCATCGCCTGACCCCACCAACCACACAGGCCGCAGTGGTCAATTTTCAGCCCAGGGTCGAAATTCGATGCCGTCGACACCAACCCCACAAGAGGCACTTACATCAGCGGCGTCCTAGGTGGCTGGTGTTTTTCGCGTGGCGGTAGCGGCTGATCGGTGTTGTTCGAGTTGGATGAGTGGGTGACGTTGGGACGGACGCCTGTTCAGGTGGATCTGTGGCGGTCGACGGCGAATTTCTGTGAGGACCGGGTGTCGCCGGACTCGATTTATGGTGTGCTGCACCGGGAGTGGTTCACCTTCGCATCGAGGAGTTCTCCTGTTCCGTTGTGGAGCCCGAGCCGAGCTCGCGCCACCTTCATGCCGGGCACCGCCAGGCCAGTCAGCAGGCACCCGCCTGACTCATCCCGGGACAGCATTGAGGCCCCGGTTTCGATGCCACTTGGCTTGACGACACGTCATCAGTGGTTCACTCACGTTCGCCTTCTCGGCCCACACCTGCCGCCTTCGGCGCTGGGGCCGCGCGTCGGCCGGCCGGTCACGGGTTCACCATGGGCACCGCCGGCATGCGGCTGCTGACCGATCTGTCCCGGGCACCGCGCGACCCGCCGATCTAACTGCCGCAATGGAATTCGGAACACACAATGAAATTGTCCTGGCGCCAACCGATTCCGCTGTCACCGCATAGAATCATGGTCGTAAGTGAGCGGAACCTACGGTCGGGCACTTTTGCACCGCTCTTGAGACGTCGCCCAACCTACGGCATCCCGGCTGCATCGTCGGTTCCCGTGCCTGCCACGGTAATTCATGGATCCGCCAGCTGTCTCATAGCGTTCGCGGTAACAGCAAAATTAATCTGCGGGCGGTCCTCGCTGTCACGGAGCGAGTCTGCGATCCACTTAGCACCAGCCAGAGCCAAGAAGGGTCGTGTCCGGAATCCGGTGTAAATAGGAAGCACGGGCGTAGGTTCCGCTTCACGACCTGGAAGTCTGCGAAGAAGGAGCAACGCCCGTGCCTGTTCGAGTATCAGCCACCCACCGCATCCGCACCAAAATCGACGCCCTGTTTGCCGAGGATCGGGAGCTTGCGGAGATCCTCGAAGAAGTCGCCCGCCTGGGCGCCCAACTGTTGATGCAGGCGGCCCTGGAGGCCGAGGTCGCCGAGTTCCTCGGTCGTGACCGCTACCAACGCGCCGCCGCCTGTCCCGACGCTAACGGCGGCTCACGCAACGGGTATCGGCCGGTGACGGTCAAAACCACCACCGGGCCGGTCACGTTGGAGCGGCCGAAGCTGCGCGGCACCACCGCAGCGTTCGCGTCGCGGTTGTTCGGCAAGCACGTTACGAAAACCAACGCCCTGGAGACGCTGGTGATCGCCTCGTTCGTCCGCGGGCTGTCGATGCGCGACGTGCAGGCCACCCTCGCCGAAACACTCGGCGATCAGGCCGCGATCTCCAAATCCACGGTCTCGGAAGTGTGCAAGGCGATCCGAGCCGAATATCAAGCGTGGGCGCGCCGCCGACTCGACGAGATCACGCTGGACTACCTGTTTTTGGACGCCAGCTTCTTTCGGATGCATCCCGGGTCGCCGGCCGAGCCGGTGCTGGCCGCTTGGGGCATCACCACCGAGGGCAAGCCGGTGTTCGTCGGGTTGGCACCCGGGACGGGCGAGTCGACCGACGCGTGGGCCGACTTTTTGACCGATCTGCGCGAGCGCGGCCTCGGCTGTCCGCTGCTGGTCGTCTCTGACGGCGCCAAGGGCCTGATCGCGGCCATCGAACAAATCTACCCAAAAGCGTTGCGCCAGAGATGTCTTATTCATCGACTCCGGAACGTGCTCGCGAAGATTCCCACTGGGATGCAAGCCGAGGTCCGCGACGGCTACTGGGCCATCTTCGACACCACCGATCTGACGGTTGAACCGGGGCCTCGGCTCGTTGAGATCATCGACAAGCGGATCGAGGCGTTCGCCGCCAAATACTCCGACCTCTACCCGGCGGCTATGCGTATCCTGCTCACCGATAAAGCAGGGTTGACCGCCTATCTGCGGTTCCCGGTCGAACACCATGGGCGCGTTCGACATTCGAATTTTATTGAGCGCTCCTTTGGGGAGACCAAGCGACGGACTAAGGTCATTGGCCGATTCCCCGGCGAGACCAGCGCCATCAGCCTGGTGTGGGCGGTGCTCGACCGCGCCTCGGCCGGTTGGCGCGGCCTCACCATGACACCGGTCGGCACACGATTGCTGCAAGACCTACGCCGATCACTCCTCGACCCACCCCGTGAACTGCGGCCGCCGGCCTCCACCACGAGTTACGACACCGACCCCGCAGATCCCATTTCGGCCACCGCGTAGCGACCTCGGGTCGCGACGCCGGTACGTCTCAGTAGGGGATCGCTATCCGTTACACCCCGTGTCGCTCCGGCTAGCTCAGTTTTCGACCGGAACCGACACATCCCCTCAGGCAGGAGGACAGTTCTTACCGCTGGTCTTGACGGCTTACCGTGACCAGGTCGATCGGTGGGATGTAGCCGGTGATGCTGTTGATGGTGCGATGCAGGCCGTGGTGGAGCGCGTCGATGTCGCAGCGGGCCAGGCCGCCAGCGGTGGCGATGACGTGTTCGGTGGTGATCGCTAGGTCGTTGATGGTGCCCAGGATGCGGCGGTCGGCGGTCTTGGCCACGGCCACCTGCTGGGGATCAAGATGGCCGAGCGTATCGACGGGCAGGCCTTCGGCTTGCAGCGCGGTCTGGATCGCCGAGACGACGGGCGGGCCGATCGGGCGCAGCCCGGCGGCGGTGACGTTCGGCATGAACACCGAGAACAAGGTCCCGGTGTGGGTCACCAGCAGGCATTTCCGTCGGTCGATCCAGACCAGGTGGGCATACCAGTCCCGCGCGCAGGCTTCGCCGATGACCGGCTCAGACACCCCCAGCAGCGTCAACACCTTGGCGGTACATCGCAGCATCACGAGTCGTGATCGTAGGCAGAACCGCCGACGATCGGTACGCAAGAACGCCGTGGCTTGGCGCCGGTACAGTTTGGCGACGTGTTGGTCGCTGATCTGCATCACTTCCTCGACATGCCGCACGACTCTTCGGGTCCCGCGCGGCGCCTCGCGCAGCACTTGGGCGACATTGTCCGGGCGGGCACTGCCGGCGAGGTCGGTGATCCGTGGGTGTCCGCATTGCCGTGTCGGCGCCGACCGGCCCACAGGCGCTGCCCCGGGCGGATGACCATCGCCATCGTGTGGGCCGAGGCCTCGGCACCGATCCGATGGTGGTGCAGCGTCTGCGACGACGAGGGGGTGATCAGCAACTGGGCAGACTCCCCATACGACCTGCGCCGCCGCCGGCTCAGCCTTGTCGGCGACGTCGACGAGGTCATCGTCAGCGACAAGACCGCCGCCGTGTTACGCGACCTGGTGTTGCTTGACCCCGACTGTGAGCGGTTGGTGTTTGGCATGCGCGCCCACTCCGACGGCGCCGCCTTGCTGACCAGTGCAGACGACCTGGAGGAGCTGATCGGGTTCGTGGCCGCCGAAGCCAACCACGAACCCAACCGGCGCCGTCAAGACCGCCTCGACGCCGCGTTTAACGCACTGACCGAAGCCGCCCAAACCCTCTACAGCTGAACATCTCTCGGTCTTGCAGCGTCGCCTGGGCCTGCCAAAGCATCCGAAGCGGGTGTACGCAAACCCGCGCCTCGTTACCCGTGACACCATCAGGGGCAGCTGCGGGCGTGACTGCCTCCCAGTTCCTCTACCCGTATGCTGACGGCAAAGCCGCGAACCGGCCGGTGCTTTTACACCCACTTTCGGACGCGACCGCCAAGAAGTTGCAACAATTAACATCCAGCTAGTGGTGTGTCCTGCAATAAATTGGCCATAGGTTAGATACGATTTCGGCATGAGACAACCCGTGCCTGCGTTGGAGATGTCGGCAGGACAACGTGAGGTGCTTGAGTCGTTGGCGCGCTCGCAGTCGGGTGTGCATCGGGAGGTGGTGCGGGCCAAGGCGCTGCTGATGGCGGCTGACGGTGTGGCCAACACTGCGATCGCCGCGTCGTTGTCGGTGTCGCCGGCGTCGGTGAAGAGTTGGCGTGAGAGGTTCGCCGAGGAGGGGTTGGCGAAGTTGGGTCAGGTTCGCAAGGGTCGTGGCCGCAAACCGTCGATCCCGCAATCCACCATCGATGAGATCGTCGATCTGACACTGAACTACCGCCCGAAGGGTGAAACCCATTGGAGCTGCAGGACGATGGCTGCTGCGACGGGGGTGTCGAAGTCAACGGTGCAGCTGGTGTGGCACGCGCGGGGGCTCAAACCGCATCGGGTCCAGACGTTCAAACTGTCCAACGACCCGCGTTTTGAGGAGAAACTGGTCGATGTCGTCGGGCTGTACATGAACCCGCCCGAGAAGGCGATCGTGTTATGCGCCGACGAGAAATCCTCGGTGCAGGCACTGGACCGCACCCAGGCGTCGCTGCCGATGGTCAAGGGGCGAGGCGAGACGATGACCCACGACTACAAACGGCACGGCACCACCACCCTGTTCGCCGCACTGAACGTGTTGACCGGCACGGTGATCGGGCAATGCATGCCGCGCCACCGGCATCAGGAGTGGTTGAAGTTCCTCAAGACCATCGACCGCGAAGTGCCCAAAGACCTGGCAATCCACCTGATCTGCGACAACTACGCCACCCACGTGTGTCCTGAAAGTGAAGTGATGAGGATGTAGGAGGTCCCCAGCACGAAGCGTGCTGTGCCAGTGATGGAGGTAGGTCCTCCGGGTTCGCCGAGCAGACGGAGAACTCAAACCGCCGCAGTGTCATGCCGGTCAAGAGCCGGGGTGGGAAGCGACTGCGGAAAAGGCCCGCTGCAGCGGGTCAGGTATGCGGCGAGAAGACGAACATGGATGAACCACTGCGGACGCATCGAAACGTAGAACGATGGCGCCGAAACCGGAGGTTGTGGGTATCTCCGGGACAAAGGCCCGCCCGCGGGGCGAGCCCTGAGCCAGGGGGCGGGCTGCGTGCTGCCCTGGTGGCGTCCGGTGTATAGGTGGCGTGAGCTCGTCGCGGGCGCTGGCATGGAACAGGAGAAACTGTCGCCTCGATACCGACGACCGGACGTTATCGGCGCGGTGTGCCGGTTCGGGTCGCGAGAGGGAGGACCCCAAGTGGCCGAAACCGCAAGGGGCAGAGTACCGATGCGAGGCACAGGGGCGGACCGGCTCGTAGTAGCGGTGAAGGCTCGGTAATGGGGCTGGAGCGAAGGGGCCGGGCGGGCCAGATCGACCTGAGGTCACCCCGCGAGGGTAGGAGCTGATGGTTGGATCGAAGTCGAAGGTGAAGTCGTTCGAGATCGACAAGCGCCTCGTTCATGAGGCGTGGATGAAGGTCCAGGCCAACGGCGGAGCGCCGGGCGTGGACGCCGTCAGCATCGACGGGTTCCGGGAGGCGGAGAGGGACAACCTCTACAAGCTGTGGAACCGGATGAGCTCCGGCAGCTACCTGCCGGGCCCGGTGCGGGCGGTGGAGATACCGAAGGATCATGGGGCGGGGATCAGGGTGTTGGGTGTGCCCAATGTGGCCGACCGAATCGCCCAGACAGCGGCTGCGATGCTGCTGGAGGAGAAGCTGGAGCCGATCTTCCACCCGGACAGCTACGGCTACCGTCCCGGGCGGTCGGCCCACGACGCGTTGGCCGTGACTCGACGGCGCTGCTGGAAACAGGACTGGGTGTTGGACCTTGATGTCCGGGCCTTCTTCGACAGCGTCCCGCATGATCTGCTACTCAAGGCGGTCGCTCACCACACCGACGAGCGTTGGGTTCTGCTCTACATCGAGCGGTGGCTCACAGCCCCCATGCGGATGCCGGACGGGACTCTGACAGCGCGGGACAAGGGGACCCCGCAGGGGTCGCCGATCTCCCCGTTGCTGGCCAACGTGTTCATGCACTACGCGTTCGATACCTGGATGGTTCGGGAGTTCCCGGGCTGTCCCTTCGCGCGGTATGCGGATGACATTGTCGCTCACTGCGATTCGGAGGATCAGGCCCGCGCGCTGCGGGACTCGATCGCCACCAGGCTCGGGGCACTCGGCCTCGAGCTGCACCCCGAGAAGACGAAGGTCGTGTTCTGCCAGGACGCGAACCGGCCGGGGGAAGCGGAGCACACCAGCTTCGACTTCCTCGGCTACACCTTCCGGGGGCGCCTGGCCAAAGGCCGGAGAGGCTACTTCGTGAGCTTCGCCCCGGCCATCAGTGTCACGGCGGCCAAGGCGGTCGGCCAGAAGGTCAGGGCATGGCACCTCAATCGTCGCAGTGGGACGGATCTGTCCGGCCTCGCCGAGGAGATCGACCCTCAGGTGCGAGGCTGGATCGGCTATTACGGGGTCTTCTACCGCTCCGAGCTGTACTCCCTCGCAAGGCACATCGACGAGCATCTCGTTCGATGGGCCATGCAGAAATTCAAACGACTGCGCGGGAAAGCTGCCAAGGCTCGGGCCTGGCTGGACGCGGTTCGACAGCACCAGCCCCGGCTCTTCGCCCACTGGCACCTTCTCCCGCCCACCAGAGGCCGGCCTGTGGGAGCCGTATGACGGGCGACTGTCACGTACGGTTCTGCGAGAGCCGGGGGGTGCGATTCCCCCCGGCTACTCACCAAACACCAAGACGTCGGCAAGTGGCTGGACAATCATCCTCGGTTCCACCTGCATTTCACCCCGACATCCTCATCCTGGTTGAACCTGGTGGAACGCTGGTTCCGCGAGCTGACCGACAAAGCATTGCGGCGCGGGGTATTTCATTCCGTTCCCGACCTG
Organism: uncultured Actinomycetota bacterium; assembly: GCA_963801365.1. Lineage (GTDB taxonomy): Bacteria > Actinomycetota > Actinomycetes > Mycobacteriales > Mycobacteriaceae > Mycobacterium. The sequence goes on from CAWDEZ010000010.1 coordinate 357,336, forward strand.
ATCGCCTCAATCCAGGAATACCTCGACTCACACAACGACGCCCCACGGACTTACGTGTGGACAGCGACCGCAGAATCCATCCTCGCCAAGGTCGCCCGCGGACGCATCGCCCTCGAAAAAGTCAGCTAAATCCAGGACACACCAGTAGATTGCTCGGCCGCTAATCGCGCAACGAATCCGGCGTTATAGCAGTCCGAGCAGCTGCAGGTTGCTGCCGTATTTGACGATGACCTGCGGCGTGACGTGTGGAATGTCGTTGTCGGGACCAATTTTCGCCTCCTGCACCGCGGCGCGGAACCTTCCGGTCGACGCCTGGGCACCCGAAAGCGGCAGCTGAGGCCGGTAATAGTCCGGGAGATAGTGCAGCAGCGGCAGCACTGAGTGCTCGCGCTGTCGTTCCGGCAGCGCACGCAACGCGGTTTCAAACCGCTGCAGCCACTCGCCGTTGTCTCCGACCCGCTGGATCGGGTAGCCGGCCTCGATGAGCCAATCGACGTATTCGTCAAGCCCGATGCCATCGTCGTGGGGGTTCAGCACGTGATACGTCTCCACGCCGGTTTGCACGCGTGGGCCCAGAGCGGCGATCGCCTCGGCGATGAAATCCACCGGCAGCGCGTCCAAGTGCGCCCGTTGTCGCTTGCCATCCGCATCGAGCTCGTAGAACGAGCAAGGCGCAATACCGGTGGCCACCACGGAAAGCATCAGCCGGGTGGCCATATCGGGCAGGTTGAGGTGACCCGCGTATTTCGTGTCGGGCAGAATCATGCCGCTGCGGAACACCGCCACCGGCAGCCCGCATAGGTCGTTGGCCTCGCGCAGCAGCACCTCCCCGGCCCACTTGCTGTTGTTATAACCGTTGGCGAGGCCGTCGTCGATTTTGCGGGTCGGGTTGACCACGCGGATGTCCGCGTCCTCCTCAAGTACGGGCGTCGCGGCGGACAACGGAACTCCGATAGTTGACACATATGTGTACGGCTTGACTTTGGTGGTGAGCGCGAGACGGATCAGCTCCGCGGTGCCGAAGACATTGGGGCCGAATAACTCGCTGTAGGGCATGACGTGACTGACCACCGCCGCGGCATCGACGATCATATCGACGGTGTCGGCCAGCCGCTGCCAGGTCTGCTGATCCAGACCAAGGTCGGCTTCGCTCTTGTCGCCGGCGATGACCTCCAGATGTTCGGCGGCCAACTCGCCGTAGTGCGCCGACAGCTTGGAATCACCGCTGCCAAACGCCTTGTCGAGGCGACACCGCGCATCCTCGTTAGTCTCGGCGCGTACCAGGCAGATCAACTTGCCATCGACGGCGGCCAACCGCTCAAGCCATTCCAGGGCAAGAAAGCGCCCCAGGAAGCCGGTCGCACCCGTCAATAGGACGGTTCGCACCTGTGCACTCGGGCGCGGCAGCATCGGCGCGGTCGCAATTGTCTGAGTGTCAATGAACTTGTCGAGCGTGAGGTCACTGGCGTGCACTTCGCTCTGGCGGGCGTGCATGGGCATCTCGATCACCTCAGCCAAACAAGCCACGGTCCGGCAATCGAACACCTCCCGAACCGAGAAGCACACCCCCCGAGCCTGACACATTGACACCAACTGAATCGACCCGGTGCTGTCCCCGCCTAGGGCGAAGAAGTCGTCATCGAGCCCGACCCGCTGAAGGCCCAACACCTCGGCGAACACCCCGGCGACGATCTGTTCGGTCGGGGTCTGCGGCGCCCGGAAGGGTGCGGCGGCAAACACCGGCGCCGGCAGCGCCTTACGGTCGATCTTGCCCGTGGAGGTCAACGGGAACTCGTCGAGCACCACAATCTGCGCGGGCACCATATAGTCGGGCAACCGCGCGCTCAACCGCCGACGCACCGCGGTGGGATCGGGCTGCGGCACGCCGCTGATGTAGGCGATGAGGTGGGCGGTGCCGGTGGTGCCGTGGTGCACCGTGGCCGCGGCCCGGGTGACCTGCGGGCAGGCCAGCAGGGTGTTTTCGATTTCGCCCAGTTCGACGCGCTGTCCACGCAGCTTGATCTGGGTGTCGGCGCGGCCCAGGTAGTCCAGCGCGCCCGCGGAAGTCCAGCGCACCAGATCCCCGGTGCGATACATGCGCGCCCCGGCGCCCCCATAGGGGTTGGCCACAAACCGTTCGGCGGTCAACTCCACCCGACCCAGGTAGCCGCGCGCCAGCGCCGGCCCGGCCAGATACAGCTCGCCGACCACCCCGATGGGCGCCGGGTTCAGCCGCGCGTCGAGCACCAGCGCGCACACCCCCGGGATCGGGGCGCCAATGTCCACCGGCGCCCCCGCCGACAACGGCGCAGTCCAGGTGGCACAGATGGTGGCCTCGGAGGGTCCGTAGCCGTTGAACATCCGCCGACCCGGCGCCCAGGCGCCCACCAACTCCCCCGGGCAGGCCTCCCCCGTGGTGATCAGCGTGTCCACCCCGTCCAGCCGGGCCCGATCCAGCGACGACAGCACCGTCGGGGTCACCACCGCCGCACTGACCCGCTGGTCTGCCAGCAACGCGGTCAACGCCTCCCCGGCATACTCCTGCGGCGGCGCCACCACCAACGCCGCCCCCGACCCCACCGCCCACAAGAAGTCGAAGATCGACGCATCAAAGCTCGGCGCGGCCACCATCAACACCCGCGCATCCGCGCCCAACCCGAACACCGTACGCTGCGCCGCGGCCAGCCCCAGCAGACCCGCGTGGCTGACCACCACCCCCTTGGGGGCACCGGTGGACCCCGACGTGAACATCACATAGGCGGTGTTGTCCACCCGCAGCGGCGCCAGCCGGTCGGCGTCGGTAATCGGATCCGCGCACCGCCCCGACAGGTCCAGATCATCGATGCGCACCACCCCCGGCCACACCAGCGTGTCGGGGCCGCAGGTCAACACGCACACCGCCTCCACCGCGTCCAACACCGCGGCAATCCGCTCGACCGGATGGGCCCGATCCACCGGCACATACACCCCGCCGGCCTTGACCACCGCCCACCACGCCACCACCAACTCCACACACCGATCCATCGCCACGCCCACCGCACGCTCTGGACCCACCCCCGCCTCGATCAGCACCCGCGCCAACCGCGTCGACCACTCATCGAGCTCGCGATACGACACCTCCCGGGCACCATCGACCACCGCCACCGTGTCCGGGTCGGCGGCCACCGCCGCGGCCAACAACTGCGGCGCCACCCCCACCGGCGCCCCCCCACCAACACCAGACCACCCCGACACCACCAGATCACGCTCACCGCGATCCAGCAACGACACCTCCCCCACCACCACCGACGCATCGGCGACTACCGCCTCGATCACCCGCCCAAACCAGGTGACCAACCGCTCGATGGTGGCCCGGTCATACAAATCCGTGGCATAGGTCACCACCCCGGCGGCCATCGGCGCACCCGGATCCTCGGTGGGCACCTCGCCCAGATTGAAATCCAGGTCGAACTTGGCGGCGCTGGTGAACATCGGCAGCGGCTCGACGCTGACCCCGTCGATCGGCACCACCTCGGGGCGCACATTGTTCTGGAAGGCCATGCCCACCTGAAACAGCGGATGGTGCGCCGTGGAACGCACCGGGTTGAGCTGCTCGACCAGCTGCTCGAACGGCACATCCTGGTTGCCGTAGGCATCCAGCGCCTTCTGGCGCACCTGCTGAAGCACATCGCTGAACCGGTGCTGAGAATTCACACCCACCCGCAACACCCAGGTGTTGACGAAAAACCCGACCAGATCATCGAGCGCCTCATCCAGCCGCCCGGCGATCGGGGTGCCCATCACCACGTCCTCACCCACCCCGACCCGGTGCAACACCACCGCCACGACCGCCTGCAACACCATCGAGGCCGTCGCGTTGTGCGCCGCTGCCAGCGCCTTGACCCCCGCCCACACCTGCGGGTCGATGCGCACCTCCACCCCATCACCGCGGTAACTGGGCACCGGCGGGCGGGCCCGATCCGCCGGCAGCGACACCACCTCCGGCAGATCGGCCAACTCCTGCCGCCAGTAGGCCAACTGCCCAGCAATCACACTGTCGGGATCGGACTCCGCCCCCAACCACCCCTGCTGCCACAGTGTGTAATCCACATACTGCACCGGCAACGGCGCCCACCCCGGGGCCCGGCCCTGCCGCCGCGCCCGATACGCCTGGGCCATATCAGCGACCATCGGAGCCCCGGACCACCCATCAAAAGCGATGTGGTGCACCACAATCCCCACCACATACTGCTCGGGGCCCACCGCATAGATCTGCACCCGGATCGGGATCTGCACCGACAAATCAAACCGATGCCCCGCCAGCGCCGCCAACTCGCCGGCCACATCCCGCTCCGACAACGACACCACCGCCGCGTCCCCGCGCCGCCACATCCCCGCCCCGGCCGCCAACACCTCCTGGAACGGCACACCATCAATGTCGGGAAATACGGTGCGCAGCGATTCGTGGCGGGCCAGCACATCATCGAGGGCCGCGCCCAGCGCCTCCACATCCAGCGCCCCGATAATCCGAAACGCGAGCGGGATGTTGTAGGTCGCCACCCCGCCCTCGAACCGGTTGAGGAACCACAACCGCTGCTGGGCATACGACAACGGGATCCGCTGCGGGCGCGCCATCACCGTCAGCGCCGGGCGGGCCGGACCACCACGATGAGTGTGCAGATACTCCGCGAGATCCCCGATGGTGGACGCCTCGAACAGATACCGCACCGGCACTTCCCGGCCCAACGCCAACTGCAGCCGCGCGCTCACCCGGGTGGCGATCAACGAATCCCCACCCAGGGCGAAGAAATCATCATCGAGCCCGACCCGCTGCAGGCCCAACACCTCGGCGAACACCTCGGCCACGATCTGTTCGGTCGGGGTCTGCGGCGCCCGGAAGGGTGCGGCGGCAAACACCGGCGCCGGCAACGCCCGCCGGTCGACCTTGCCCGAGGAGGTCAACGGGAACTCGTCGAGCACCACGATCTGCGCGGGCACCATATAGTCGGGCAACCGCGCGCTCACCCGCCGACGCACCGCGCTGATCTTGGTGTTGGTGTCGGGGTCATTGGCGTGGGTAGTGCGTTGGTGGGCCCCGGTGACCGGCAGGTAGAGGTCGCTCAGCGGTGGGATATGCCGGCGGTCGGGGTCGGTGGGGGCGACGAACACGGCATCGAGGGTGCCGGGCTGGGCGCCCCAGGTGACCGCGACGTGGTATCCGGTGGTTTCGCCGAGCCGGTGCAAGTCTTCGGGAGTGACGGCGCCGGCGGTCGCGGTCGCGGTGGCCTGGGCGAGCGCGTCGGCTAGCGGGAGCCCGGCGGCGAGGGCCTGTTCGATGTGCACGTCGGTGAGCAGTCCGGCGCGGGGGATCCCGGCGACGCGGACCGCGGCCGGACGGTGCGATAGCAACTGGGTGTGCAGCCCGGGCAGGCCCGCGCACTGGGTCCACGTCCAGGTGGCCGCGGTGGCGGCCAGTGAGCGTACCGGTGTGGGGGTTTTGTGAACGAGCACGTCGTAGCGGTACCGGTTCAGTTCGTTGTCGGCCACTCCGCGTTTGACCTCGATGTCGAGTCCGGCCACCGACGGGTGCTCGGCGGCCCAGGTGGTGAAAAACTCCGGGGCCAGCAGTAATTCGGGTTCGCTGACCATGGCGCGGTGGACCCGTTGGCGGATCTCGGCGGTGTCGGTGGCGGTGGTGGTGTGAGCCAGCGCGACCGCGGTCTGGAACGCGCCCTGCAGGGTGTGGTTGCGGACATCGCCGAGAAACAGTGTCCCGCCGGGGGCCAGCAGATCCACGTCGCTGCCGATGACGCCGGCCAGATAGCCCGCGTTGGGGAAGTACTGGATGACCGAGTTGAGAATGATGGTGTCGAAATAGCCCCGCGGCAGCGCCTCGGTGACGTGGGCGGGCTGGGTCAGCAGCTCGACCCGATCCCGCCACGGCATCTGCGACTGCTCCAGCGAGCGGGCCAGGTTGTCGATAGCCACCGCCGACATGTCGGTGCCGACATAGTGTTCACAGCGCGGGGCGATCTGTGACAACACCAGCCCCGAACCCGCGCCGATCTCCAACACCCGCCGCGGCTGCAGCGCCATGATCCGATCCACCGTGGCCGAACGCCACTCCACCATCTCCTCCAGCGGAATCGGATCACCGGTGTAGCTGCTGTTCCAGCCCCGAAAATCCATGCCGAACCCCGACACCTCGACCTCGGCGCCGTAAAGCTCATCGTTCACGTGTTGCCACTGGTCGACGATTTCGGTGTCGCGGTCAGCGGTGGTGGTGTGCTCCAGGCTGATGTAGGCGATCAGGTGGGCGGTGCCGGTGGTGCCGTGGTGCACCGTGGCCGCGGCCCGGGTGACCTGCGGGCAGGCCAGCAGGGTGTTTTCGATTTCGCCCAGTTCGACGCGCTGTCCACGCAGCTTGATCTGGGTGTCGGCGCGGCCCAGGTAGTCCAGCGCGCCCGCGGAAGTCCAGCGCACCAGATCCCCGGTGCGATACATGCGCGCCCCGGCGCCCCCATAGGGGTTGGCCACAAACCGTTCGGCGGTCAACTCCACCCGACCCAGGTAGCCGCGCGCCAGCGCCGGCCCGGCCAGATACAGCTCGCCGACCACCCCGATGGGCGCCGGGTTCAGCCGCGCGTCGAGCACCAGCGCGCACACCCCCGGGATCGGGGCGCCAATGTCCACCGGCGCCCCCGCCGACAACGGCGCAGTCCAGGTGGCACAGATGGTGGCCTCGGAGGGTCCGTAGCCGTTGAACATCCGCCGACCCGGCGCCCAGGCGCCCACCAACTCCCCCGGGCAGGCCTCCCCCGTGGTGATCAGCGTGTCCACCCCGTCCAGCCGGGCCCGATCCAGCGACGACAGCACCGTCGGGGTCACCACCGCCGCACTGACCCGCTGGTCTGCCAGCAACGCGGTCAACGCCTCCCCGGCATACTCCTGCGGCGGCGCCACCACCAACGCCGCCCCCGACCCCACCGCCCACAAGAAGTCGAAGATCGACGCATCAAAGCTCGGCGCGGCCACCATCAACACCCGCGCATCCGCGCCCAACCCGAACACCGTACGCTGCGCCGCGGCCAGCCCCAGCAGACCCGCGTGGCTGACCACCACCCCCTTGGGGGCACCGGTGGACCCCGACGTGAACATCACATAGGCGGTGTTGTCCACCCGCAGCGGCGCCAGCCGGTCGGCGTCGGTAATCGGATCCGCGCACCGCCCCGACAGGTCCAGATCATCGATGCGCACCACCCCCGGCCACACCAGCGTGTCGGGGCCGCAGGTCAACACGCACACCGCCTCCACCGCGTCCAACACCGCGGCAATCCGCTCGACCGGATGGGCCCGATCCACCGGCACATACACCCCGCCGGCCTTGACCACCGCCCACCACGCCACCACCAACTCCACACACCGATCCATCGCCACGCCCACCGCACGCTCTGGACCCACCCCCGCCTCGATCAGCACCCGCGCCAACCGCGTCGACCACTCATCGAGCTCGCGATACGACACCTCCCGGGCACCATCGACCACCGCCACCGTGTCCGGGTCGGCGGCCACCGCCGCGGCCAACAACTGCGGCGCCACCCCCACCGGCGCCCCCCCACCAACACCAGACCACCCCGACACCACCAGATCACGCTCACCGCGATCCAGCAACGACACCTCCCCCACCACCACCGACGCATCGGCCACCAAAAGGCGGTCAAATAGCAATTCCAGACGGGTTATGTGCCTGCCGATCTCGTCGGCGGTGTACCGGTCCGGATTCCACGCGAACTGAATTCGCGGCGTGGCGTGCCCAGGTCCCCGCGTATAGATGTTGACTGCAACATCTTGTATGGGGAACGTGGTCAACACGTTGTACGTCGGTTCCGAAGGCCCGAAACGAAATGGGGCGGCGAAGTTGAATACGTTGATCGCCGGGCCGAACTCGACGTTCATGTCGAGACGGGTCCCGTCGGCAACGAGGTCCGGCCAGCGCCGGAACTGTTGATGCCGCAGCGCACCGACCACGGCCTTGGCGACCCGATCGGTCAGCGCACCGATGGTGTCGCCGTCATCGACGCAGATGAGCAGCGGCACCAGGTTCGACACCATGCCCGCACATCTTTTCAGCGCCGCAGTCGTGCGCGCCGAAACCGGCAGCGACATCGCCACGTTCTGGCGTGCTGTGGTTTTCGCGATGAACACCGCCATTGCCGCGACAACCCTTGCGACATCGAACTGGTCATGCCCGTTCTGCGACAGTCCATCCGGGCACACCAGCTCGCGCGCCAGCGGGTGGCGTGGTGCCACCGACCTCCGCGTCCCTGCCAGGTCGGTGACGTCCAGAGGCCCGCGCACCACGGTCTTCCAGTACTCGGCGTCCGCATGACTGCGCGAAGACTGCTGATACTTGCGATCTGCGTCACGGATCAGGGCAAACTCGGAGAAGTCGACTTCGGCGGTGGTGGCGGCGACCGATCCCGAGTAGACGGCCGCGATGTGCCGGAATAAATTGTTGGCGCCATACCCGTCGCAGAGAATGTGGTGCGTACGCACGTAGAAGTACGACAGGTTGTCGGTGATCCGCAGCAGCGCCAAGTCGGTGAGTCGGTCACGGACCAGATCAATTGGTTGGCGGTAGTTGTTGTTCATCCAGCTGCCAGCAGCGGCTACCGGGTCACATTCGGCGCGCAGATCGATGCAGCGTAGGGTCTGCGGTAGCGAGCGCTCGACCATGAAGACCGGTTCGCCGTTCGCGAGGGATAGCCGCGCGCATGGTGTGCCGAACCGCGCTGCAGCTGATTCGCACGCGACCATGAGCCTGTCGGCGTCGACATGATGATCGACGGCCATAAAACCGGCGATGTTGAAAGGCACTTCGGGCACGAGTTGTTGGGCAGCCCATATCGACCGCTGAGCGGCGGTTAACGATCCCAGCGTGTCTGGTTGCGTACCGTAGTTGAGCATGATGACGACGAACTCCTTTTAGGCCTGCAGGCCGACTTCCGAATCGTTCGCATCGCTGAGTTGGCTTATCGCACAAATCGAAGGGGCTCGCCCGATGGGCATCAACGAGAAGTTTCCTCCCCAACTTCTCCCGCTATCGGTCAACCCCGCATCAGGTCGCGCCCGGGCTAGTTCGCTGCGCTCAATGTGTCCAATCAGCGGCTTCCCGACCGCGTCACCGCAATGCAGATCCCATATGCGTCCAGCGCCGTCGCGGCCTCCGGGTGCCAGCAGCGGCCGCCCCTCGGCCCCGATCCCTAGCGGCACCGCTGCCCCGAACACCGCCATCAGGCCATCACCGGCGAACTTGTCCATACGCCGCCTGGCCGCTCCATCACCGCGCGTCGAACCCACCACGTCGACGAACAGCACATCACCTGCTTGAAGTCAGCGCACCCATCCGAGCCGGCCAACGCGCACCTGCACGCGTCGCAATAGCGAGCATCCGCCCAATAATGTTCGGTGCCACTGGATGTACACACAACTATGGCTGCGCCCTCCCACCCGTCGAGCAAACAGCTACCGTGGGCCAGCATACTCACGGTATTCGCAACGCTGAGCGAAAATCGATAAACCGCTTCGCCGGCCAAGCCCTCTTCAAGAAGCTTGTGATCGGGTCCGAGTCCGCCGCGACCCCCCCATGACCTGCTCCGGACTGTATTCCAGAGGCGTCAGACCAGAGGCACCAGAGTGGAAGGTCTTCTGGGACGGATTAGATATGGTGTGCACCGACCGGCGCGCCGATGCTGGTCCGCTTTCGCTGATGAAGGAAGGGCGAGGACATGAGCAATCCCTTCGACGACCCGGCCGGTTCATTCATGGTCCTCGTCAATCACGAGGAGCAGTACTCGCTGTGGCCCGCGTTCGCGGCGGTCCCCGAGGGATGGACGGTGGCCTTGGACGAGACCACTCGCGACGCGTGCATGACGTTCATCACCGAGACCTGGCACGACCTGCGGCCGAAGTCACTTCGTGACACGATGGCGCGGGATGCTGGCGGAAAAACGCTCCTGAAGCCGCGTTTTGAAGAGGTCCAGGCCCATTACGATCTCTCCGACGACTTTTTCGCCCTATTCCTGGACCCGACGCGGACCTACAGCTGCGCGTACTTCGATCGCCACGACAAGACGCTGCAAGAGGCGCAGATCGCCAAGATCGACTTGGCGCTGGGCAAGCTTGGGCTCATGCAGGGGATGACGCTGTTGGACGTCGGTTGTGGCTGGGGCTCGACGATGATTCGAGCTATTGAGCGCTACGACGTCAACGTCATCGGCCTGACACTCAGCGAGAACCAGAAAGCCCACGTCCAGCGGGTGTTCGCCGAGTCGGACAGCCCTCGCTCCAAGCGGGTGCTGCTCGAGGGGTGGGAGCAGTTCCATCAACCGGTCGACCGGATCGTGTCCATTGGCGCGTTCGAGCACTTCGGCTACGACCGCTACGACGACTTCTTCACGATGGCCTACGACGTGTTGCCCGACGACGGCGTGATGCTGCTGCACACGATCACCGCGCTGACTCTCTCGCAAATGGTGGAGGGTGGCATGCCGCTCACGCCCGAGTTGGCCGAGTTCAGCCAGTTCATCGTCACCGAGATCTTCCCCGGCGGCCGGTTGCCCTCAATCGAGAAGGTCCAGGACCACAGTGCAAAGGCCGGCTTCAGGCTGACCCGCCGGCAATCGTTGCAGCCGCACTACGCCAGGACGCTGGACATCTGGGCCGCGAACCTAGAGGCGCACAAGGACGAGGCCATCGCGATCCAGTCCGAAGAGGTCTACGAGCGGTACATCAAATATCTGACCGGTTGCGCGAAGGGCTTCCGCGTCGGCTACATCGACGTCAACCAGTTCACGTTGGAGAAATAGGCCGGCGCAAGACGAACCGACACGCACAACCGCGTGTGCCGCGACCGCGTCGACGGCACCGGGCAGCATTACCCTGCGCCTCGCGGGACGCCTACACCACATCGGCGTCGGACGAGTCCACGCCTGAATCCACGTTTTGATGCTCGTCCAAGACCTCGACGTCCGCATCATCCACGCCGCCACCGCGAGCTGATCCGCCAGCTAATCATCGATTCGACAGAGGACCACCGCGTCTCTGGCGATTTCGGCGGAAAGTTTGTGCGCATCGGCGATTAAATCCGATGTCGTACACCGACAACGGGTCGTCGATCCTAAGATGGCCTAATCCGGAGGTAACTCGCAGATGGTCAGCACAGCAACCGGTTTCGACGTCATCGTGGTGGGGTTGGGCGGTATGGGAAGTGCCGCCGCCTATCATCTGGCTGACCGCGGATGCCGGGTGCTCGGCCTGGAGCGGCATGAGCCTGCCCACGACAAGGGTTCCAGCCACGGTGGGTCTCGGATCATCCGCCAGGCTTATTTCGAGGACCCCGGTTACGTTCCGCTGTTGCTGCGAACCTACGAGCTGTGGGAGAAGCTGGCCGCCGAGTCCCACCGCGACGTTTACCGACTGACCGGGGGCCTTTTCATCGGGCCACCGGACTGCCTGATCGTATCGGGTAGCCTGCGCGCCAGCCGCCAATGAGATCTGCCCCACCAGTTGCTCGACGCCGCTGAGATCACCGCCCGGTTCCCAAACTTCACACCCCACCTCGAAGATATCGCGCTCTACGACGCCAAAGCCGGGTTCCCGCGACCGGAGCTGACAGTACGCGCACATCTCGAAATCGCCGAAAAAGCGGGGGCCACACTGCAATTTGGTGAACCCGTGCTGGATTGGAACCAGACCGCTAAGGGGATGCGGGTCATTACGGGTCGCGGGGCTTACACCGCCGAGCAGTTGGTGATCTGCCCGGGCGCCTGGGCCCCGCAGGTGCTGGGTCAGTTCGGTGTTCCCATCACGGTCGAACGTCAGGTGACGTACTGGTTGGACCCGATCGGCGGTGTTTCCAGTTTCGAGGATCACCCGATCTTCATTCACGAGAACGCCGCAGGCACACACATATACGGCTTCCCGGCAATCGACGGACCGCGGGGCGGTGTGAAAGTCGCCTTCGCCCGCAACGGCATCGCCTGTACGCCGGACACCATCGACCGGGTGGTGCACGAGCGGGAAATCAGCGAGATTAGGACGCGGATCGCTGAGTTGTTGCCGACGCTGGCGGGCAAGTGCCTGCACGCGGCAACCTGCATGTACTCCAATACACCCGACTTGCACTTCGTGATCGGGCGCCACCCGCAATGCGCCGACGTCATCATGGCGTGCGGATTCTCCGGGCACGGCTTCAAATTCGTTCCGGTGATCGGCGAGATCCTTGCCGACCTGGCCATCGATCGCGCCACCGACCACCCCATCGCGTTGTTCGACCCGCAGAGATTGCCGAACGCATGACCGCTACCGGGCGGCCGTCGGCGGTGGCTCTGTGCAAACAGCCATCCGCAGAGGTGTGGTCGCCGAGCCGGCATCCCTCGAATGTGTCGTCGTCGTTCACGATGGCGGCTTATGTGCACTTGCAGGAGGCCGGACAGCAGCGGAGCGGTCTCCTGCTCGGCGAACATCTGCGCCGACCGCGCACCGATGGTCGGGCAAACGGGTGGTCCCAGGACCAACGGCTCGACATCGCCGACTCGCATCGGATTGGCGTGGTGGCGAGCGCCTCATTCCTGAACCGGAAATCCGCACTTACCGCTACTCTCTCAGCAACAAGGAACGTACCACCGGTCGGGGCCCGACTGGCCGAAGTAGAAAACTGGCGGGGCGGGGGCGCACCTGCTGCGGCCACCAGAACCAGCGCCCCAGCAGCGCGGCGATGGACGGCATCATGAACGCGCGCACGACCAACGTGTCGAACACCAGACCGAGGCCGATGGTGGTACCGACCTGACTGATAATGCGCAGGTCGCTGAACACCATGGACGCCATGGTGAAGGCGAACACCAGGCCCGCGGACGTCACGACCTTGCCGGTACCGCCCATCGCGCGGATGATGCCCGTGTTTATTCCGGCGCCTATTTCCTCTTTGAACCGGGATACCAGCAGCAGATTATAGTCAGACCCCACCGCCAAAAGGACGATCACCGATATCACAAACACCACAAAGTGCAATTCGATGCCGAGAATATCCTGCCAGACGAGCACGGAAAGCCCAAAGGACGCGCCCAACGAAAGCACCACCGTACCTACGATAACCAGCGCTGCGATCAAACTTCGTGTGATGATCAGCATGATGATTAAAATAATGCAGAGCGCAGCGACTCCCGCGATCATGAGATCGTATTTGGCGCCGTCCAGCAGGTCTTTCGAAATCGCCGCCATGCCGGTGACGTAGATTTTGGCGTTCTCCAGCGGAGTCCCCTTGAGCGCCTCCTCTGCCGCGGTATTTATTGCGCCGATACGCGAAATGCCCTCGGGCGTCATGGAGTCGCCCCTCTGCGAAATGATCATACGCACCGCCTTCCCGTCGGGTGACAGGAACAAGTTCATGGCGCGCTTGAAGTCATTGTTCTGGAAAACGCCCGGAGGAAGATAGAAGGAGTCGTCGTTTTTGGATGCGTCGAATGCCTTCCCCATGGCGGTGGCGTCGGAGCTCATGTCCTCCATCTCGTTGAAGATTCCGGACATGGTGCTGTGCATGGTCAGCATCATTGTCCGCATGCCCTCCATGGTCTTGATCATCGGCGGGAACTCGCCGAGTATTTGCGGTAAAAGCACGTCTATCTGATCGAAGTCTTTTACTATCTGATCGAAGTCTTTTACGAGATCATGGAGCCTATCGGTAATCTGGTCGGCACCGTCCATCGCGTCGAATATGGATCTGGACGACCAGCAGATCGGGATATCGAAGCAGTGCGGTTCCCAATAGAAGTAGTTGCGAAGCGGTCTCCAGAAATCGTCGAAATCCGCAATGTGATCTCTTAACTCATTCGTGATCTCCTCCATTTCGTGCGTTTCGCCAACCATGCGTTGAGTTTCGCCAACCATGCCATGAGTAGTGTTGACGAGCTGTTGCATCGCGCTATACATACGCTGCATTGTGTTGATCGTTGCCTGCAGCGCGTCGGCCTGCCTGAGCATGTCGTCCATGCGGTTTTTCTGAAACTGCATATTTTCTACTTGGAGGGCGTTTTGCATACTGAGCAGAAACGGAATCGAAGTGTGTTCGATCGGGGTTCCCTCGGGCCGAGTTATGGCCTGCACCCTGGAAATGCCTGGAACGGCGAAGACGCCCTTTGCGAGTTTGTTCAATACCAGGAAATCTGCCGGATTGCGCATATCGTGATCGGCCTCGACCAATAGGATGTCGGGCGTCATTCGCGACTGGGGAAAATGCCGCTCTAAGGCCGCATACCCCAGATTGGCGGGGACGCCTTTGGGTATATAGAGCCGGTCGTTGAAGTTGGGTTTAAATCCGGGCAGTGTCAGCAGTCCAATAAGTGCGACCGCGCACGCCGCGGCGAAAATGGGCGCGGGCCAGCGGACGATCGCGGTGCCTACCCGTCGCCATCGACGGACCCTGATCATGCGCTTGGGGTCGAATAGCCCAAAGCGGCTGCCTACGGCAATAATTGCTGGAAACAGCGTCAGGGCCACCGCAAGCGCGATGAGCATGCCCACTCCGCAGGGCACGCCCAGGGGTTGAAAAAGGGGCAGGCGAGTAAAGCTGAGGCAGAAAACCCCTCCGGCGATAGTCAAACCGGTGGCCAAGACAACGTGCGCGACCCCGCGGTATGTCGTGTAGTAAGCCGTTTCCCGATCCTCGCCGGCCTGACGTGCCTCTTGATACCGCCCGACGAAGAATATCCCGTAATCCGTTCCAGCCGCAATCCCGATGGCTACCAGCAGATTGACGACGTAGGTATTAAGAGCAACAAAGTGGTGATAGCCGAGGAACGCGACGGTTCCTCGGGCCGCCAGCAATTCTATCCCGACCACCAGCAACAAAAGAATTACGGTGGTGACCGAACGGAAGACCAGGAACAACATAGTGAAGATCACTACGATGGTTACCACCGTGATTTTGATGATCGTCTTGTTGCCACTGTTGTTCGATTCTGCAGCGAACGCCGCGGGGCCGGTGACATACGCCTTGACCCCTGGTGGCGCTGGCGTCCGCTCCACGATGTTCCGGACGGCTTCGGCCGATTCGTTCGCCAAGGTCTGGCCCACATTACCGGCGAGGTTCAATTGAACATACGCGGCCTTCCCATCGGCGCTTTGCGCGGCGGCGGACGTGAGTGGATCGCCCCAGAAATTCTGGATATGCTGCACATGCTTCGGGTCGTCTTCCAACTGACGAATCAAATGACCGTAGTACGCGTGGGCATCGTCGCCGAGGGGTTGCTGACCCTCCAAGACGATCATCGCCATACTGTCGGAATTAGATTCGTTGAAGTCCTCACCCATCCGCTTTATCGCCTTGACCGACGGCGCATCGTTGGGAATCAGCGCTACTGAACGCTCTTTCTCGACCTGCTCCAGTGGAGGAACGCCGACACTGACGATGACGGCGAACGCCAACCACGCCAAGATGATGGCCACCGAAAATCGATGGATCGTCCGCGCTACGAATGGTGGCGTGGTGTGTTTGTTGCCCATGTGTTCGCCGCTCATGTTGGCTTCAGCACGCAAAAGGTAAAGGCGCTCACTCCGTGCGTGATCCTCTCCGCTTTGACCACGCCATCCACCACGATGCGGCAGCCGATACTGTCGCTGTCGCCCTGTGCAATAACGTTGCCCACGACGCTCGGCGAGCTTGTCGTAATCTTCAGCGACCACGGCAAGGGGGCTCCATCGACGTGCTGGGGGTCAGCATTGACGTCGAAATAACTGATGTCAGCCACCGTCCCCGATGGGCCGAAGACCTCGTAACTTAACTGTTTAGGGTCGAACGGCCTGCTCTCGTCGATTTTGCTGTCGGCATACGAAGGGCGCTTCTCGGAGCCGAAGATGCCGTGCAGCCGCCCCACAGTCAATGCTCCAACACCGATCAACACCAGTATGACCAGCGGAATCCACAGCCGCCTCAGAACCCCCAAAATCGCAAAATCCCTCCGCCCGTTTCCGTATCCGGCGCCACATCAGCCCCTCGAGCACGCGACTACACGTCGGCCCGCGACACGCCTGACGGTGGCACCTCGAATGCGGTGGGCATCGCAGGCTAGGCGTAATGCCAACGAGCCGCACCTTCGGGGGCGCGACCAGACCTTGACGAGTAAGACATGCCGATAACCTCCATATCGGCTCTCTCCCAACGCGATATGGGATCGTAATACCTGCCACATGGGTAACCGGAAGGTATTCGCCGCCCGCGTCCACCCCCCGCAAATCACGTCACGTGCGTTATCTCCTGGCGGTGGTGCAGTTTACCTTCCAACGCGCCCGCAAGCGGGAGAATAAGCGCCTGCGTGCAGCGGCACTCATGGAAGCCGCGCGCTCGCTGGGCTGGCGGCGGGTGTCGCGTCGGTGACGGTGACGGCTGTCGCCGGCCGCGCCGGGTCCACTTGTCCGCCGTGCGCCGCTATGTCACCTCCCACCAAAGGTGCTTCTGGATCTTGCGCCCGAAGGTTGGGTGCGGTGGTCGAATACGGTGTGCGCGGTGTTGCGCGAGCCCGGGTGCGATGTCTCCATCGCGGGTCGCCGAGACGTTGGCCAACGGTCTGGCCACCGACCAACTCTTCTGCGACTTGCTCGCCAACTCCACCTGCACCTCGAACACGAGGCTGATCTCGACAAGGTTGTCGAGATCAGGCGGACCAGCGCCGCTGCCGTGATGCCGCTCACGGATGCGATCGAGCAGGCGTCGCCGGCGTAGGAGCGCTCGGGCGCACTAAGATTAAACGTCCTTCTTGCCGCTTAAATTAACTCTCTGGCGGCCCACTTGTAGCAGATCGCCGACCCGCCGCACGGCTGATCGGCGGCATGACGGTTTGGCATAGATCGGCAGCCGTCGCTTGACGGTGGTATTCGACGCGCGCCGACGCCTGCCTGCGCAACCACGAGCGAGTCGGACTCGCTGGTGTCGGTTCTATGATCCGGGCCAATACAAGATCGCGAAATACCCTGTCGCCCTGGGTAACTGGCTCGAACCCCAACATCTCATCGGCCGCGCAGAGTGCGTCCCAGAGGTCAGCCATCCGCCACGCCCATCTGTCCACCACCCAGCGCTATCTGAGCCCGGTGACCGAGGACGTGATCGCCGACATCCTGGCGTATCACGCCCGGCGACGCGATCGCGATCCGGCGAGCCCACCGGCGCCGGGGTACCGCGCCGAGAGCCTGCAGATCCTTTTCGGTGAGGCCGGGTCGTGAGCGCCCTCGACACGCCGCAGCTGGCGCCGGCGGTGGCCCCGCCGGTGTCGGTGCCGGTGAAATCCACCGGCGCGCAACTGGTGGCGGCGTTTCCGCCGCGGCCGGTGGCCGGGCCACCCGGGCGCGCCGGTCCGCGGTGGTGGACCGGGTGCTGGCGGCGCCGTTCGCGTTGGACAACCCGACCAGCCAACACAACCGGCGATTGGGGGTGCTGGCGGTGCTGGGCTGGCTGGGTGCGCAGCCCGGCCACAGTTGGCAGCAGCGATGGCAGGCCAGCGGCGCCGAGGACCACCCGGACTGGCGGCTGTTGGTCGGCACCGACCGCGGCAAGCCGCTGCCGCACCTGACCTCCGGGCTGCTCGTGCTGATCTGCGCCGATGTGATCCGGCCCGGCCTGGACTGGCTGCTGCGGTTCGCCCCGGCCCGGCACAACCTTGCCGTCGAGATGGCCCGCACCCGCGATCGGGACGTGTTCGCCGAGCTCACCGCGTTGTGTCGCAGCGGCCGGGTCGGACTGCAAAGCCAGCAGCAGGCGCTGACCAACATCGCGATCATCATGGCCGTCAAGGGCGCAAACGCCGCGTCGGTGCGGGTCGGTGACTGCCTGGAACTGCTGGCCACCGCCGCGCGCACCCGCGTCACCAACGACCGGCATGCGCAGAGCCCGTTGTTCTATCAGCTGCTGCGCGCGCACGGCGACCTCGGCCCGGACGCGCCCGCCGCGATCGAAATGTTCTTCGGCCGTGGGCAACCCAGCTGCGAGCAGCTCATCGACCGCTACCGCATCGCGTGCCGCCCGGTGCGCGACGTGCTGGTCGACTACCTGCGCGAACGCCAACCGGCGGTGGACTTCTCCACCCTGCAGCACCTGGCCTATCTGCTGGGCAAGCTGTTTTGGGCCGATCTGGAGGCCCACCACCCCGGCATCGACTCATTGCAGCTGCCCCGCGACGTCGCCGCGGCGTGGAAGCAGCGCGTGCTCACCCGCCCGAAGGCCACCAAGGACAAAAGCCAGCTCAGCGGGCCGCAGCTGGACGGGCGCAGCGTGCTCACCGCGGTACGGGCCTTCTACCTCGACATTGCCGAGTGGGCCGACGACGACCCCGCCCGCTGGGGGCCGTGGGCGGTCCGGTGTCCGGTCAGCGCCAGCGACGCCTCCCACAAGAAGGCCCGCCTGCACCGCAAGTCGCGCATGGATGCCCGCACCCGCGAACGGATGCCGGTGCTGCCGACCCTGGTGGCCTGGGTGACCGCCGAACGTGCCCGCACCGCCGAGCTGCTCGCCGCCGCCGAGCAGACCCGACCCGGCGAGGTGTTCACCGCCGCCGGGGTGACCCTGCGCCGGTCGGTGCTCAAGACCGAGACGACTGGGCGCCTGTGGGCCGAGGATCCCGACACCGGTCGGCGTCGCGACCTCAGCTTCGAAGAACATCGCGGGTTCTGGACTTGGGCTGTGGTAGAAGTACTGCGCCACACCGGAATCCGCATCGAGGAACTCACCGAACTGTCACACCACAGCCTCATCCAATACCGGCTGCCGACCACCGCAGAACTCATCCCGCTGCTGCAGATCGTCCCGTCCAAGACCGACGCCGAACGGCTGCTGGTCATCTCGCCCGAACTCGCCGATGTGCTGTCCACCATCGTCAGCCGGATCCGCGGGGATCGGCCCGACGTGCCGCTGGTGGTGTCCTACGACAAGAACGAACGCGTCTATAACCCGCCCATGCCGCTGCTGTTCCAATGGCGGCGCCGACTCGACAACCGGCCGGTCAGCGAGACCGTGCTGCGCACCTACCTTGACCACGCGCTCACCGAGATCGGCGTCAAAGACGCCGCCGGCCAACCGATGCGCTACACCTTCCACGACTTCCGACGGCTGTTCATCACCGATGCCATCGTCCACGGCATGCCGCCGCACATCGCCCAACTCGTCGCCGGACACCGCGACATCAACACCACCATGGGATACAAGGCCGTCTACCCCGAGGAAGTGATCAACGGCTGCGTTTCGTCAGAACATCGGCCAAAGTGGGGCCAAGTCAGGTGACCACACTCAAACGGCCACCGCGCCTTCATCGCCCGCCGCCGCGCGCTGCGCCCCGCCGAGGAATACCGCACCCCCACCGACGCCGAATGGGCCGAGTTCGTCGGCCACTTCCAACGCCGCAAGGTCGCCATCGGTGACTGCGGCCGCTCCTACCACACCGCCTGCATCCACGAACACAGCTGTCTACGCTGCCCGCTGCTGCGCCCGGATCCGGCCGCCCGCGCACGGCTGGAAGAGATCCGCGACAACCTGCTTGCCCGCATCGCCGAAGCCCAATCCCACCGCTGGTACGGCGAAGCCGAGGGCCTCAAGGTCAGCCTCGCCGGCACGAAGGCCAAACTCGCCCAAATGGACCAGATCAGCGCCAACCGCACAAGAGCCGTCCAACTCGGCATCCCCAGCTTCACCGACACCGCCGGACGCAACACCGACTCTGCAGACAACCGAAACAAGTTCTGACACAACAGAACACGAACTCAACATTCAAGATCAATTTAGTTCGGAGAAGACGTCGCCGACGCCACCTGGCTGGCCCAGCTCGGCGCCCATGGTCTGGTCCGTGGGTCATTCGTCCCCCCGGAACCGATTCGGCAGTTGCGCGACCTGACCCGCACACGTACCGCCGTGACTCGCGAACGGACCCGCGAGATCCAGCGCTTGGAGAAGCTGCTCGAGGACGCCGGGATCAAACTGTCCTCGGTCGCCGCTGATCTCAACGGCGCCTCCTCGCGGGCGATGCTGGACGCCTTGCTTGCCGGTGAAACCGATCCGGCTGCCATGGCCGAACTTGCCAAGAAACGGATGCGGGTGAAAATCCCACAGCTGACCGAAGCCCTCTACGGTCGGTTCAGCGCCCATCACGCGTTTCTGACCCGCATGCACCTCGATCTAATCGACCAGCACACCGCGGCCATCGAGCAGCTCACCGATCGAATCGAGGTGGTGATGGAACCCTTTCACGGTTTCCGAGAATTGATCTGCACCATCCCCGGCATCGGTGGATACACCGCCGACGTCATCGTCGCCGAGACCGGAGCCGACATGACCAGATTCCCCACCGCACAACACCTCGCGTCGTGGGCGGGCACCACCCCAGGCAACAACGAATCTGCCGGCAAGGTCAAATCACGCCGCACCCGACCGGGCAACCCCTACCTACAAGGTGCTCTCGGCACCGCAGCGATGTCGATCTCCCACACCCGCGGCACCTACCTGGCGGCCAAATACCGCCGAATCGCTACCCGCCGCGGCCCGCTGAGGGCCAACGTCGCCGTCCAACGCGCACTGCTCGTCGCGATCTGGAACATCGCCACGACCAACACCGCCTACCACGACCCCGGCGGCGACTACTTCACCCGCCTGAACCCGCACAAAGCCCGAACCAACGCTGTTCGCCAACTCGAAGCCATGGGATACCACGTCACTCGCGATCAGGCGTCCTGACCGAGCCGCTCACCGCGCCAACGCACCTCAGGTGAATCTTCTCGTCAGGTCTCCACCGGCTGGTTTCAAATCTGTCTTTGAACCGGCCTGCACGGAATTTATGGTCACGTGTGATCGAAAGCGCGTTACCTAACGGAGCAGTCTGTCATCAGCGGGTGTAGCCAATCTGGGTCGGCGGTTGGCTGCGACTACCCGCATCAGGAACGAGGGCTGCAGGAGCCGGGCTGGTGGGTCGACAAGTTGCTGCACACGAAGCATCGCTTCGGCGACCGCCGGATCGTTCACGGCGGCTGCCGCCACCTTGTCCACCTGCCAGTTCACCAAGGGCCTCAGCGCCTCACGCCAACCACCTCCCGAGAACAGGGTCAAATCGAGGAGCCGGTTCGACCGCCAAACAGGGGCGATCTGCTTAGCAGTCGCCTTGAAGAATCGCCGACTCAAGTCGCCGTCGCGATCGGCCAAGCAGTTTCGAAGCGCAACGGCCTGCAGCGCGGCCATGGTCATGCCCTGCATATGCACCGGGTTGAAGCTGCAGATTGCGTCGCCCATCACCAGCAGCCCCGCTGGGAATTGGCGCATCTTGTCATAGCGTCTCCACGTGCTGGCCGGGTAACGCTGCGCAGACACCGCACCGAGCGGCTCAGCAGCCCGCAGTGTAGCAATCAGAAAAGGCGGCGCGAATTGCGCGGCGCACTCGATTATGCGGGCCAGGTCATCGGGCATTTCGTACCCGCCGCCCATGCCGTACAAGGTCAGGATCCAGGTGTCGTGCTCGTAGGCCAAAACCGTCACCCCGATTGGTCGTTCGGGCATCGGGCTGACCGCGATCGATTTCTCGCCGATCATGCCCGCGGGGATCCGCAGAAATTGACTGGCGTAGCTCAGACGCACCTGGTAGCGCTGCTCGACCGGTCGTTCGTAGCCGAGGTTGTCGAGGAACGCCGGCGTGCGCGCGGAGCGGCCCGTCGCATCGACCACCAGCTCGGCATCCAGCACGGTTTCCTCACCCGTATCGCGGTTGACCACCCGGGCTCCCGTGACCCGATGGGCCCGGTCGGCTATCGGCTCGACGACATCGTGGCCGTCCAGGATTCTCACATTCTCGATGGCGCGGACTCGTCGCCTGACATGGGACTCCAAAAGTGGTCGGCTGGGTTGATATGCGACCAGCGGTGCCGGATCGGCCAATTTGCCCGGGCGGTCAAGCTGGTGCCGGCCGTACCGGACATAAACTCGCGTCTCATTGTCTAGGACATTCGCGCCCGCAGTGACGAGTTGATCGAGCAGCCCAGGGAGCAGGTGGTCCAGGGCTGTCGAGCCCGTACTCAGTAGACCATGCAGATGCCGTCCCTGGGGTACACCTCGACGCTGCTCAGCACCGTCCGGCAGCCGGTCCCGCTCGACGAGCGTGACCTGCTCGTAAAAGTCCGACAGCACTCGAGCAGCGAGCAGCCCGGCCATACTCGCACCGCAGACGATGGCTCGCTGTCCGAGCTTGCTCATCGGCACTCCCCTCGCGCCTATCGTCCGGTAGCGGACGCCGTCGAACTCACGGCAACCTGGTAGCGGCCCACCCAGGCGCTCTCGTGCGCCAACACGGCACCCGCATCCAGTTGGAGCCACGACCAGGAGCTGCGCAAGTTCAATGGGATCACGGTTCGTGATCCCTATGGCGATTGCCGGTTTGCCCGGCGCGACTGGTAACGGCCACCATCATCGGGCCCCACCGTCGGGTGTGGAACTCGATGGTAATCGCCCTGTCGGCATAATAGCCGAGTGCACGTAGCGCCGAACGGCAGCATCACAGCCAACACCACCAAGTGGATGGGTACCGGCGGCCAGCTGGAGTCAGTGACCAACAACTTGTTCCCAGCGCGGGTCCCTTCGGCGAACACTCGGGCGGCTAGTGCAGGCGGCGAGTGATGCAACGACAACGAAAACACCACGAGGTCGTAATACCCGTCCGGGGCGTCGATTGCGGTGGCATCCATATTCTCGCACCGTGGCGCGGGGTGAGTGCCGAGGTCGCTGAGGGCGACCGTGGCCACAAGCGTCGGATCGATGTCGGTCGCCGTCACCTGAGCATAGGGGTGATTCTCCACCAGCTTGCGCGACAGCCCGCCCTTGCCGCACCCGGGTTCTAGGATCTTGGGAGAGGGGATATTGGCCACCTCACCTACCGCCGTCCGGGCAAACTTCTACGGTGACCGAGCACCCGTCCTTCCCGGTCGAGTGAGCAGACCACCCTGCGCTTCAGATCGTCGACATCGTCGCGGTCCAGGTATTCCAGCCGGTTAGACTGCAACCGCCGTTCCAGCCAGGAGGCGTCGGGCCCGCCCCAGGGCATGCTCGCAATGTCGCGAGCTGTCCTGTCGACATAGGCCATCATCGATGATGGCAGCAGTGATCACACAACACTAACCAAGTTTATAGTGAGTTGAGTCCAGGAATGGTGTGTACGGAGAGTTGCGTGCTGGCGCATCGCCCGAGCGTGGCGCCCGATCGGGTGATCGCTACGGTGGATCCCGACACCGGCATCATCACAGACTGCGCGCTTACCAAGGCGGCTGGGGCCGACAACCACGAGGCGGCGGTCGGGCTTGAGCTACTGGTCGGCGAGGATGAGTCAGTGAGAGTGTTGGCCGACTCTGCTTACGGCTCAGGAGATTTCCGCGCGGCACGGGTGGCCGACACCCACGTTTAGCTCGGCACCGTCAAGGTTGATCACAAGAACGTCGTGGCCACGTCCGCCATGCAATTCTCTTACTGCTTCGGCGACTACGAGGGAGGCTGCTCTGGCCCCGACAAACGCCGCACCAACTGCTTTTCCTGCGAGCTCCGAGAGAATTGAAGCCCGAGTTGGCGGAGTTCCTCAAATTCATTCAGCACCCGGGGCTTTGAGCCGTTATCTGCATCCTGCGGATACATCCTGGTGCAACACGAGATAGCCTCGCGCGCAGCGCAATTGGCGGCCCTGTAGATGCTGCATTTGACGACGCTTAACATCGCAGCGGTATAACCCAATGTCTGCGCCTTCGCTTTCGCCTGTAGCCCGGCGCGTCACAACGCCGATACTACCGCCACCCTGTGGCGAGACCACAGGTTCAGCGCGCCAGATCCAGGACCACCGTGCGGCAAGCCGCCCAGGCGGGGGACGTCACATCGATGAGTGAGTAGTGGTCGGTGCCGGGGAGCACCAGCAGCCGGGAGTCGTCGCCGGCCCGTCGAGCCGCGGCGACGAAGCGCTGCGACTGGCTGAGTGGCACGTCGTCGTCGGCCGTGCCGTGCACGCAGATCGAGGGGAGGCCCATCGGAAGCAGGGCGCTGGGACAAGCCAGTGAGCGGGCCTCGGGGTCGTCCGCCCAGGCGCCCAGGAAGTTCCGGATGGCTCCGGAACCCAGATCCTCCTTCAGCGCCAGCGCGAGGTCCAAGACTCCCGCCTGACTGACGAAGCCGGTCAGCGGCACGACGGGCGAGGCTCCGGGAGCGTTGGCGGGCAGCGACCCTCGACCGGCCAGCCAGCCGGCCAGCTGACCTCCCGCGGAGTGCCCGATCGCGACCACTCGCGACAGGTCGAGCCGGCCGGCTGCCAGGGTCTGACCGGTCGCACCGAGCAGGTCGACAGCGGCGGCCACGTCGAGACAGGTGGCCGGCCAACCACCGCCTCCGTGGCCCGGGTCGTCGCCCACCCTGCGGTATTCGAGGTTCCAGGCAGCGAAGCCGTGCCGCACCAGATCCTCGGCCAGATCGGAGGCCAGGTCGACACCGTAGGTCGTCCGCCAGAACCCGCCATGGATGACCACGGCGACCGGCCAGGGGCCTGGGCCGTCGGGAAGGCTGAGAACGCCGTGCTGGCTCGGATGGGTGCCGTAGCGCACCAACGTCACGCGGAACTCACAGTTCGACGATGTTCCCGGCCACCCGCAGGAACGTGTCGGCGGCCCGCGGACCCACCTGGGCTCCGAAGCATAAGCTGCGGTAGACCAGTCACTTCGGCCGCGAGCGTTTCCTCACCGAGCAGGGAGACAGCCAGTCCTATGATGGGCGGGAAGCCTCATCCAGGCGATCGATCAGGTAGCCGGCCCCGGACGTGCCCCCGGTGCCTCGACTGTCCCCAATGAAGTGGCGGACTAGGTCCAGGTGGGCCAGCCGCCAGCGGGTGAGGCCGGCGATGAATACATCGAGCCGCGCGCTCAGCTGGGGGCGCTGCCGGCGGTTGCTGCTGTCGCCGCTGCGGTGGTCGGCGACGATCTCGAGTAGCGCCGCCACGGGAGCGTAGCGAACGCCGGCCAGCACCGCCGTGAACTGGGCCGACTGTCCCGCGCTCGCTCCCTGCAATTGGGGCCGGAACTGGAGGAAGTCATCCACCCCAAGATGATGTTGCAGGGTACTAAGTGTCGTTACCGTCAGTTCAAGCAGCGCGGTGGCACGCGTCAAGTTATCGATCGCGCTGTCGAAGTCCGCCAGACGGGCGCACTCCAGCGCGAGGTCGAGGTCGACTAGGATCTGTGAAACCCACAGTTCACAGATTTGGTGGCTGATTATGAAGTACCTCTCGTTGGCCCAAGAGGAACCGTCGTCGCCCGCAGACACCGGGTGGACGGCACCGAGCAGCTCGTCGAGGCGCAGGTAATCCGCGTAGCGGAGTTCGTTGGCCCCAGGCTTTCGCTCGGCCTCGACGTCGTCGACGTGGTCTTGCAGATCCGTGGTAGCAGGCGCAGCTGGGAAAATACTGGCAGGCGCGATGGCCAGCACAGAGGCTCCCAGGACAGCGGCAGCCATGATGGATCGACGCATCTAACACTCCTAACGTCCGCGTAATAGTCGCACCAACACCAGACCACCCCGACACCACCAGATCATGCTCACCGCGATCCAGCAACGACACCTCCCCCACCACCACCGACGCATCGGCCACCAAAAGGCGGTCAAATAGCAATTCCAGACGGGTTATGTGCCTGCCGATCTCGTCGGCGGTGTACCGGTCCGGATTCCACGCGAACTGAATTCGCGGCGTGGCGTGCCCAGGTCCCCGCGTATAGATGTTGACTGCAACATCTTGTATGGGGAACGTGGTCAACACGTTGTACGTCGGTTCCGAAGGCCCGAAACGAAATGGGGCGGCGAAGTTGAATACGTTGATCGCCGGGCCGAACTCGACGTTCATGTCGAGACGGGTCCCGTCGGCAACGAGGTCCGGCCAGCGCCGGAACTGTTGATGCCGCAGCGCACCGACCACGGCCTTGGCGACCCGATCGGTCAGCGCACCGATGGTGTCGCCGTCATCGACGCAGATGAGCAGCGGCACCAGGTTCGACACCATGCCCGCACATCTTTTCAGCGCCGCAGTCGTGCGCGCCGAAACCGGCAGCGACATCGCCACGTTCTGGCGTGCTGTGGTTTTCGCGATGAACACCGCCATTGCCGCGACAACCCTTGCGACATCGAACTGGTCATGCCCGTTCTGCGACAGTCCATCCGGGCACACCAGCTCGCGCGCCAGCGGGTGGCGTGGTGCCACCGACCTCCGCGTCCCTGCCAGGTCGGTGACGTCCAGAGGCCCGCGCACCACGGTCTTCCAGTACTCGGCGTCCGCATGACTGCGCGAAGACTGCTGATACTTGCGATCTGCGTCACGGATCAGGGCAAACTCGGAGAAGTCGACTTCGGCGGTGGTGGCGGCGACCGATCCCGAGTAGACGGCCGCGATGTGCCGGAATAAATTGTTGGCGCCATACCCGTCGCAGAGAATGTGGTGCGTACGCACGTAGAAGTACGACAGGTTGTCGGTGATCCGCAGCAGCGCCAAGTCGGTGAGTCGGTCACGGACCAGATCAATTGGTTGGCGGTAGTTGTTGTTCATCCAGCTGCCAGCAGCGGCTACCGGGTCACATTCGGCGCGCAGATCGATGCAGCGTAGGGTCTGCGGTAGCGAGCGCTCGACCATGAAGACCGGTTCGCCGTTCGCGAGGGATAGCCGCGCGCATGGTGTGCCGAACCGCGCTGCAGCTGATTCGCACGCGACCATGAGCCTGTCGGCGTCGACATGATGATCGACGGCCATAAAACCGGCGATGTTGAAAGGCACTTCGGGCACGAGTTGTTGGGCAGCCCATATCGACCGCTGAGCGGCGGTTAACGATCCCAGCGTGTCTGGTTGCGTACCGTAGTTGAGCATGATGACGACCAACTCCTTTTAGGCCTGCAGGCCGACTTCCGAATCGTTCGCATCGCTGAGTTGGCTTATCGCACAAATCGAAGGGGCTCGCCCGATGGGCATCAACGAGAAGTTTCCTCCCCAACTTCTCCCGCTATCGGTCAACCCCGCATCAGGTCGCGCCCGGGCTAGTTCGCTGCGCTCAATGTGTCCAATCAGCGGCTTCCCGACCGCGTCACCGCAATGCAGATCCCATATGCGTCCAGCGCCGTCGCGGCCTCCGGGTGCCAGCAGCGGCCGCCCCTCGGCCCCGATCCCTAGCGGCACCGCTGCCCCGAACACCGCCATCAGGCCATCACCGGCGAACTTGTCCATACGCCGCCTGGCCGCTCCATCACCGCGCGTCGAACCCACCACGTCGACGAACAGCACATCACCTGCTTGAAGTCAGCGCACCCATCCGAGCCG
The DNA here is from genome assembly GCA_963801365.1 of uncultured Actinomycetota bacterium. Classification (GTDB taxonomy): domain Bacteria; phylum Actinomycetota; class Actinomycetes; order Mycobacteriales; family Mycobacteriaceae; genus Mycobacterium. Next base: position 384,710 of record CAWDEZ010000010.1, read on the forward strand.
GCCAACGCGCACCTGCACGCGTCGCAATAGCGAGCATCCGCCCAATAATGTTCGGTGCCACTGGATGTACACACAACTATGGCTGCGCCCTCCCACCCGTCGAGCAAACAGCTACCGTGGGCCAGCATACTCACGGTATTCGCAACGCTGAGCGAAAATCGATAAACCGCTTCGCCGGCCAAGCCCTCTTCAAGAAGCTTGTGATCGGGTCCGAGTCCGCCGCGACCCCCCCCATGACCTGCTCCGGACTGTATTCCAGAGGCGTCACAGTTGAACCTTTCTGAAGGTCGGGCACGACCTCGACGCGAGTTGCCGATGGACCGGTTCAACACGGATCTGGAGGTTTCGACGAAGATGCGGAGAATCTTTGCCTACGCTGTGCACTGACCGCGCGCCGATGCTGGTCCGCTTTCGCCGATGCGGGACGGGAGCGGGCAGGGGCTGATAGCCCGCCACCTCCAGCTCCGCACGCGCCGGCCAGCCGTCGGCATCCAGGCCGAGGTACTCGAACACCCCTCGGGCCGGGGGGTGGTTCGCACAGGCGCGAAGCCGGTGATCTGACAGGGTTCGACCTTGTCGAGTGACCGGTAGTCGCCGACGGTCATCTGGCCGGGGTGGTGGACGAGGAAGGCCCGGTCTTCGTCGGTGTGGAAATGCCCGGCCAGGGTGGCGAAGGCGCGTGCGTTGGTGGTCATCGTGTCTCGTCCTTCTGATTCTGAAATACGTTGTCTACCAGGCTTTTTGCCCAGAAGTATTGACATCTCTCCTTGACGGGCATACATACCATGTCAGGGTGGCCGGGCGAGATTCGATTACCTAGTACCCCCTTGTCCCCTTTGACCTCTCTGACCCCGTTGACTTGCTTAACCCCCTTCACCCCCTCGACCCTCGTGACCCCGTCTAACCGTCCTGGTCGCGGTCCAGAATCTCCGTGACGCGCTCCCACATGACGCGGCCACGCGGGTCGGCGTAGCGGTTCGGCCACTCGATAACGTCCACGTCGGTGCCGACCTCGACACCATCCAGCACAACCCGTGACGCCTCGGCCATCGCAGCCCTGGTGACCTCCAGTACGTCGTCCATCCGGTCGGCATCACCCTCCACGAGCAGCGCGTCGTGCACTGGAGCACAGACCTCGACGCCACGTTCGGTGGCCAAACAGCAGGCCAGGCGCAGCATCTCGGCCCCGTTGGCCTGCATAGGAAAATTCCGCAGTGCCGTCGCCCGCGGCGTGTACTGCGGTCTGCAACGTCCAGCCAAAGATCCGTCGACAGGTAGCCGGCAAGCTGGCCCACGGCGGTGACGTGCTCGGCCCACGCGGTGAACACCGGGAACGTCTGGGCCAGTCGGTGGAGTAGGTCCTGGGCCTCGATCGCCGATAGTCCGGTCCGCAGGGCGAGGCTGGGGGCTTGCATTCCGTAGTTGGTGCCGAGCACGCACGTCTTGCACAGGTCCCGAATCACCTTGTGCGACTGTTTGGTTGCGTCCGGCGGAACAAGCTTTGCCATCTTCGCGAACGCCAGGTACGGGTCACCCGAGGACACCGCGTCCAGCAGCGCCTGATCACCGGAGAGCGCGGCGGCGATGACGACCTCCTGGGTCTTCCAGTCAACGTAGGCCAGGGCGCGACCGGGAGGCGGTTTGATCAGCCCGCGCACCCAGACGCTCGGACCAAAGACGAACTTGGTGTTGCTGGCGTCATGCCGTCTCCTGGCCCCGAACGGGCTCAGCAGCGTCCGGTTGCGGCCATCGGGTCCGACGGCCAGGGCCATCAGCCGAAGGTCACTGAGTGAATGCCGAAGTTCCTTGAGCGGCTCCAGGTTTGGGTAACGCTTGGCCATGTCGCGGAACGTGTCCTGATCGAGCTGCAGATGACCCGTCGTGCTCCGGGGCCAGTCGATGCGGTTGTCGACGAGATAGCCGGCGAACAGTCCGGCCTTGAACGTCCCCCCCTCGAATACGCCGTAGTCCTTGTCGATGGCCGCGATCAGGTCGAGTTTGATGTCGGACCAGTGGTTGCGCAGCCGCCCCAGCATCGCGGTGTCGACCGGCACCCCGGCGCGTTCCATCCTGGCCACTGCGGCCATGTACCGGCCACGGAGCAACGCCTGCCCCAACCCGTTGGGGCAGGCCCAGGATCGCGGCAGCATCCGCTCCAGGAGGGCGCCGAAGCGGGTCGACGTTCGGTCTGCAGTAGTCCAAGCACGTGCGCTCGGTCGGCCCCGTCCCACGGGCCTCCCCGCATCACCAAAGCGCGTTCCTCGGTCTTCTGGTCTGCGGTGATCGCGGGTATGTCGTGGTGGGGACAAGGCGCCCAACAGGCCCCGCCCGCCGGGCAACGGGATCCCGTTGGTGGCGTTCCGGTGCTCGGTGAACAAGTCCAGGGATTCGCGTCGGGGCCGGCCAGCCGAGCTCGAGGAAGCATCCCACCTCAGCCGACGCGAAGTAGGCCACGAACAACGTGTCGTCAGCGATCGGGGAACGGCGGGCCCGCGCCGAGCTCGTCCTGCCACAGCCGAATCAGCCTGTTGGAGCCGAGCTCGCGCGCGACCAGGCAGACCGGGACGGGACGGGACCCCGACTCGGAGACGAACTCGAAGTCGAGAACCCAGACCGACCGAAAGGGGAGCCCGAGTATCCGTTGCCGCCATCGCCTGGCCGCGCTGATGGGTACCGGGCGGACTCCCCCAGTCATAGTGGCCGGGAAGGCCTCCGTACCCATCAGAGACGTTTACGGACGACGGAACGCCAGAGCGGGTTGGGAGTGGGGTAGGCGAACACCTCGACAATCTCCACGCACCCGACGCACGGCGGGTGGATAGCGCCCACGCGAGCGCCCCGTACTTGGCGCGCCGATGCTGCTGGCGCTGCACATCGGTGGCACAGGCCAGCCCGCAAGCACACCGTGTTTGTCTTCTCCCAGAACGCGGCCTGGTCGAGCGTCTCGGGCCGGATCGAGGTGTGCGCGCGGGTATTCATAGCTCCCCCGCGAGTTCCCTGATCACCGGATGGTCCGCGCGGTCAATCAGGTTGTGCC
>CAWDEZ010000011.1:0-89685 GCA_963801365.1 uncultured Actinomycetota bacterium
AGCGGCCAGGTTCCGTCAGCTGAATAATCAGGGAGAACCAACGGCATTCACCACAGCGTCCGATCTCATATCAAGGCGGCGAAAACGGTCGACCCTGACCTGACCAAGGTGGTTGCCCAGCGGCGGAAGGCCCGAAGCTCACGACTCGTATCGGCGCGATCGCCACGGTCATCTGTGACGCGGTGATGCCGCAGGACGCGGCCCGACGATTGCGTCAGCTTCGGCAACCTGCGTCCCGAGGACCTGTTCAACACGTACTTCTACGGTGACTTCCTCCATGTCGGAGACAGCTCCGGGAAGCTTCTGAACATCCAGTCCGAGGAAGGCAACGCTGCCTACCACATGTTCGGATTCCTGATATCGATGTCGGCCCTGGCGCACCTGTACTTCGGATTCGTCGTCGAGCACGCCTCGGACGACTTCCGCTCCCGGTGAGGACCGACTACGAGAACGAATACAGGCGGGTCAAGGAGGTCCGGTACTACGTTGGTGCTGGACCACTCCGAACACTGGCATCCGGGGTCTTGGCGCCGTGGCCGGTCGCCCGAGACGCCGTCGAGCAGCCCGCACCGGCACAATTACTTCCGCTGCTTATCTCAAATGTGGCGCTGGCTCGCAGCTGCCAGCTTCCTCATACCGGCGATCCTGGGCTGACGAGCGGGCGTGTCAAGGGTGGCGAAGCCATCACGTAGTGACGCCGAAGGCGCCCTTTACTCGTCCGATCGGGAAGTCGACAATCGGGCCGATGAGAAGCGGCAACACGGACACGGCGTTCGTCGGACGCGACTTGTGCGTCGAGCCAGTTCGGCCCAGCACGGACTTCGGTCGAGAATTCGGAACAGCGCGCGACCAGAGGATCGGCGGTGTGCGCCGATCGCGGAACGGTTCGATGAGTTCTGGGATCTTCGTGGCACCGCCAGCGACCAATCGCGTGGTCCGGGTCCTGCGCGCTTGCTTGCGCCTTGATACCAGCAAAGATTCCTCACAACCAACGCAACTCTCAATGCTCGTTGGGCCGAGCGAGCGCGGGCAATTCGGGGACCGAATCGTGCCTTCAAAGTTCGAGTCCGCCGACGTCCCAGCCCGCGGCTACGCTCAGCGGCGCGCTCGGCGCCGGCGGCGAGGCGTTCGTAGGCGGCACAGAACGCCCGCTCGGCCGCGGCATGCTGACGGCCAGGAGTCGCCCCGAGCTACCGCCGCGCGGGTTCGGCGGTTCAGGACTGGCACACGATCGCGGGCAGCAGCGCGCGGTCGGTGCGCTGTACGGTCTCCGTGTGCATGGTGCGCGGACGGTCATCGGTGGCCAGCACTGCGCGCAGGTGGTGCGCGGCCTGGTAGCTGTTGCCGCGCCGTAACACGTGTGGCTCCGCGTCCACGGTCGTAGAGCCCGCGTACTCGTGATTCGCTTCGCGGCTGCACTCGATGTAAAGGTATGCGTAGTTGGCGGTGCGGCCGCGGGACATCCCGACGTAGGCCATTGCGCGGTTGGCGGATTCACCCAAGACCGTGTGCGCGGTGTCGGCGGTGACCCCTTGCGCGGTGTGCACGGTGACCGCGTATCCGAGCGTCACGTGCTGGCGCAGGTAATCACTCTCGAACACAACACGGGCCTTATCGCCGATCCGCTCGGCGGCGACGCGGTTCGTCGCCGCGTCGACGGTCGCGACGCGCCACCGGTTGCCGTTGCGCACCTGTTCGGGCTGCGTACTGTCGGCGCCGGGGGCAGCGCGAAGCTGGATGCGGGCATCGTTGCGGCGGCTGACGATCAGATCACCGACGCCGATCATTTGGTCGCGCGCGCCGCGCGCACTGGGCCCAGCCGCAGCGAGGGTGTCGTGTAGGCGCCGATTCAGCGCGTCGGCCATTTCCCAGGTATCGCACACCAACAACGCATCGCGGCCGGCGGCCCGATCAGCCATGTAGGCCTGCATTGCGTCGGCGGCCATCGCCACCGCGTCCCCGGTGTGCAGGCGACCGCGGGTGCGATACCAGCCGATCGCTCTTCGCAGCCGGTTACCCCGCGCGCAACGCAACGCCAGCGAGGCCTCACGCTCCTCGCGGTCACGGATCCGCCACACCTCGGAAAGGCGCTGCGCCCACGGCAACTCGTCGCACAGCTGCTCGAACATGCCGCCACGCGCCCGCACCGGAGCCAGCTGGTAGGGATCGCCTACCAGAACCGACTTGGCGCGCGCGGTCGTGGCAGCCGCCAAGAGCCTTCCAGATCGTGGGTGCCGACCATCGATGCCTCGTCCACGACGAGCACACTGCGCTGACTCAGCGCCAGCTCACCGGCGTCGATCATCAGCAGCGCTTTGGCCACCGTCAGGCCGCGATCCCCCGCGCCCTCGGCCATCGCCTCATCGACCGCTTTACCGGTCGGCGCCAGCGCCAGCACCTCTTTGCACGTGCGGTGCGCGCCAGCGCGCAGCGCACACAGCGAGCGCGTCTTGCCCGCGCCAGCCGGCGCGGCCAGCGGCTGAACCAGCCACGGCGAGATCCCGATGTTGCTGATGGCGCGCGCCTGGTCGGCCGACAGGTCGGCGAGGTCGGCATCCCGCACATCCAGGCGCGAACGGTTCTCGCGCTCGTCGGCCATGTCGAAGATGTGCGCCTCCTCGGCAATGATCACCTCCAGGGTGTACTTCTCGTGCCCCTCGCGCTCATGGGCATGGCGCGGTGCGCTGATGCGCACCCCGACCGCGTCGACCATGCGCTCGATGAGCGCACGCGGATCACCCTCGGCGTCCACCGGCAGCTGTGCGCCGATCAGCTCCACCATGTCCGCGCGGGTGAACGCCGCCTTATCGATGCCCGCAGCGATCTGTGCGAGGCGTTCGTCGCTCAGTGCGCGCCGCGCATCTCGGTGCCGCGCCGCGCGCGCGTCCAGATGTGCGTCGCGGTCCAGCGCCAGGCCGCGCTCATCGGCGCGCCACTGCTGCTGCAGCCGGGCCCAGGAGAGTTCTTCGGGCTTGTGCGGCCGGGTGGCCTTCTGCGCGGTGGCCAGTTGCGCCGCCGACAACGGCCCATCGACAACCTGGAGGTTGTTGGTCGCCCATTCGCGCAACTGGGTGGAGCGCTGTGACCACGCCCGAATCGATTCCTCGCTGACGCCAGCGATTTCGGCCATTCCGGTGTGCTCGTCGACCGGGTGGAACTCGTAGCCGCGCTCGGTGTGTAGTTCGTGGCGCAGCGTTGCCTGGTAGATGACGCCGGCGGCCTTGGCCTCGTGATAGAGCGAGGTGGCGTCGATCGACACCAACATGCCGTCGGCGCGCGCTTGGCGGTTGGGCACAATGACGTGGGTGTGCAGGTGCGGATCCCCGCACCGCGAGGTTTCGTGCTGGTAGGCGATCGCCACCAACCCCAGCAGCCGCACCAGATCCTTGCGCCCAGTGACCGGGTTGTGCACCCTCGTGTAGCCGGCATGGTCCTGCAGATAGGCCATCGCCGCCTGCACTGCCTTGACGTGGGCGTGACCCATCACCTTCTCGCCGATGTCATCGGTCAACGCCCGCAGCAGCGACACGCTCTTGGGCGCGGCGAACGTCAGGTCGAAACCATGCACGCTGCCCTTCGTAAAGGCACGCCCGCCAGCGCCGTTGGGGGCGATGCCGTCGTCGAGCCAGCGCGCGACGACATCGGGGTCCGCCACGCCGCCATCGGCCGCGCGTCCATCAAGTCCCACCGACCCAGCCGCCCCTGCGGCGTCTCCGGCGATCAGCCACGTGGGCTCGCGGGTATCGCCCTCCGAGTAGTACTCCCCCAGCCCGCCGTTGGCGCGGCTGCGATCCATCGCCGCCGCCTTGGCTTGGCGGGCGGTGGCGTTGTAGTAGTCGATCGACCACCGCGACAGCTTCGAGATCGTCACCACCGGGCCCACCCACTTGCCAACTGGCGGTTGCGGCACTTGCTGTACCGCAACCATTCTCGCACCCTTGTGCAAATGGGCCGATGGATTTCAGGGTGTGTCGCAGCGAAGCTGTGTGGACGAGACTTACTGGGCAAGAGAGGGTTTCAGACAGATGAGATGTGAGTGAGCGTACTGGATGAGCTGGGTGGGTTGGGCGGATTGGACGGGATTGTTATGAGCGTTACTGAAGATGAGGGTGTTTCACGATCGAGAGTGATTCCGTGCGCGCCGGGCCGCTGCAGACCAGGGCCGCGAGCGCGGCGCCGCGTCTGACTGCTCCGTGCCGACCCGATCGGCCCCGGTACACAGGCCGAAAGAATTGTGCACAGGACCCTGGGGATAGCTGTTTACAGTTGGCCCAGCTCGCTCGATGGGAGCGGGCTGGCCTTCCACATCAAGCGAGTGACGATGACAAACAACGCTGCTAACGGTCGTGAGATGCTCACGGCCGAACAAGTTCACAACATCACCGGCGTGCCGGTGTCGACGCTGCACGACTGGGCCGCGAAGCGCGAACGCGGAATCGAGTCGCCTGGACCACATCACATCCGGCTGAGCAACCGGCATCGCCGGTGGACGCGGAGCGACGTCGAAGAATGGATCACTTCAGCCCGCATCTGACCCAGCCGCTTACGCGGCGCGGGGCGGCCAGGGACGCGTTCACCCGGGTAGATGTATCGCGCCGCCTATCGGATCGGCCGCATCGCCGGAACATCTGTCGGTCGGTTCCGCGACAATCGAGCTGCCGCCCAAACATGCGCAGCGCACGGCACCCGTCCCGGCGAATCGCGCCCCGCACGAATGTGTTTCAGCGGCGGCGGAGAGGATCAAAATGGCTATCAAGCGACGCGAGACCATCCACGGGCCCAGCTTCGACGTGGAATGGCGGCTGCCAGACCGCTCCAAGCGCCGCAAGTCATTCAAGACCGAGCGCGAAGCGCGCGTCTTCGAGGCCTCCGTTGTCACCCGAACCGCAGCCGGCGATGTCGTTGATCCGCGCGCCGGCCGCGTCACGTTGGCCACGGTGTACAAATCCTGGATCGCCTCTCGGCCCGATCTCACCCCGAAAGTCCGGCGCGGATACGAAGACAACTGGCGGTCGAAGATCGAGCCACGGTTCGGCGCGTGGTACGTCGCCAAGATCGATCACCAGTCGATCCAGAGGTGGGTCAACGACATGTCGGCGTCGGGGCTGAGTCCACGGACGGTCCGCTGGGTTCACTCTGTATTGAAGATGTGTCTCGACCACGCCGCGGACGACGGCTTGCTCCTATCGCGCAATCCGGCGACGCGCACGAAGTTCCCCCCGCTGCGCCCGACCGTGCACACCTATCTGACCGCCGCGGAGGTCGCGGCGCTCAACCTGGCCTGTGGCGCTCAGGGTGATGTGGTGACTCTGCTGGCCTACACCGGGCTGCGGTTCGGGGAACTGACGGGGCTCAACGTCGAAGATGTCGACCTCCCCGCGCGGCGTATCCGGGTCCGCCGTTCCATCACACAAGTGGGCGGCAAACTCGTGGAAGGCAACACGAAGAGTGCGGCCGGGCGGCGGTCGATTCCGATCCCCGAACGGCTGATGGGTGTGCTTGTCACCCGCGTGCGCGGCCGCCGGCCCGGGGAGCCGGCGATCACGTCACCGCTGGGATCGCGGCTCGGCTTGGAGAACTGGAAGCGTTCGGTGAAGTGGCGTCAGGCCATCGTGGAGATCGGTCGCCCGACGCTGCGTGTGCACGATCTGCGGCACCTACGCGTCGCTGGCGCGCCGGGCCGGCGCCGATCTGCGTTTGCTGCAGAAGACCATGGGCCACGCGTCAATCACGGTGACCGCGCACGTTTATGCCGACCTATATGACGACGAATTAGATGACATCGCATCGGCCCTGGATGCCCTCGGCGACCTTCCGTCCACCCGCCCCTAGGCTTGGCCCTATTTTGGCCCTATAGACCCCATTTTTTGGGCTATACCCCTGGTAGGTACCGGCCACAAAATAGCCTCTGACTTGGAAAATAGTGTGGTCCCGGTTGGGATCGAACCAACGACCTTCCGCGTGTGAAGCGGACGCTCTCCCACTGAGCCACGGGACCCCGCGCGTCCGGCAACAAGCGGGCAGCCGAACGACGTCGAACGTTAGCACGAGCGGCGGTTTCGGCCAGAATACGCTTGAGCCGACGGGTGGTCGGAAAGCCGCAGAGAGATTTGTGCGGCCATACTGGCGTGGACTATCGTTTCGGTTCGCACGAGGCGACGATCTCGCCCGTCACGCGCGGATGTAGCGCAGTTGGTAGCGCATCACCTTGCCAAGGTGAGGGTCGCGGGTTCGAATCCCGTCATCCGCTCGAAGGTGCAGTCGCATCAACCCCAGCGGTGGAGTGGCCGAGTGGTGAGGCAACGGCCTGCAAAGCCGTGCACACGGGTTCGATTCCCGTCTCCACCTCAAAGGACTATCGTTACCGTCCGTCGCTTACCGGCACCCTAAATGGGGTCGAATAGCTTCCTGATGCGGGAATATCCGCCCTCGGCCCTGAAGCAGGCATTTTCTCGCATTCGCATACCCACCGCGTACCAACCGAGAGGTCAGCAAACTCGTCTAGACGATCGTGAACCGTCTGGTCCGGCGTTGTTGGCCGTAGCGGAGCCAGTCGCGGGCCGGTCAAGGCGGACCGGAGGTCCCACGAGGGGTCACCCCGGCCTTGGACCAATCGTTTCGCAGCGTCGACACTGGGTCGAGTTTTATACTCGGCACCTCGGCGCGGCTTCGGAACGGGAGACCCTCGATGGTTACCGCAGTTGGCGTTTCACAAATCCCGGCGGTCACCGAGATGACATCCGATGATCTAGAACTCGAGCGCTACCTGCTCGACTTGGCGTTGCAGCCGCTCGATCGGTTCGACGGGTTCGTGCAGATTGAGCAGTACCTGCTGTCGGCATTGCGATACCAGCTCAACTACACCTCGTATTGCGTTGGCGATGGCGCAGTACACCCGGACCCCGGCCTTCACTGGATACCTCGCAGAGGCGCAGGCGAACCTCATCGAGAAAATGCGCGATAAGCGCGTTTGGGGCTACTGGGCGCACGAATGCCTGATCGGTTACCAACGCTGGAACCCAGACCCGATTGCGTTCGCAAACGTGATGTACACCGGTTTCTTCGGGGTCATGCTCGGCCTATACGAGACACTGCACCCAGACCGGCGGTTCTCCCAGCCTGGTGCGTTGACGTTGCGTTGGAGCGAGGACACCGCATATCCGTACGACTTCAGGTCGTTATGCGAAGCCATCGTGCACAACATGGACATCAGCAAGCATGATCCGCTGTACGCCTGCGAGCCGCGGTTCATCTATCCGATGTGCAACACTTTCTCGCTGAACACGTTGCTGATTGCACGATCGACTGCACGGCACCGACTTCACCGCCGACCGCATCGATCGGATGCTCCAGGCGCTTCGGCGGCACAAATACCTTCGCAAGGACGGGCGGTTCATCAGTGGCGCGGGGCCACTCAAGTTGCAGATCGGCCCAGCCGTCGGCAACGACGCCGTGATGGCGAACTGGCTGCACTTGACCATGCCGGAGCAGGCCGCTCGCGCCTGGCAGATGCTGCGGGACAAGCTGGTTCGCATCGAGGCGGACGACGTCAAAATCGAAGCTACCCTGTTGGATACCCTTGATGTAGGAAACTACAGCCGCGGCGATGGGATGAGCCGCGCTTCGCTGATGTGTGCAGCCAACGAGTTCGGCGATCCAGAGCTAGCCGATGCGGTCGAGGCGTCGTTGGACAAACGCTATAAGGTCGTGCGCCGAAACGGTGCACAGGCATACGCGGGAATCTCGAGTTGGGGCAATGCAGCCCACGTGCTGGCCCGGTTCACACGGGAGAACGCGATCCGCGATCTCCTCGGCGGCGTGGTCCCGAACGAGTGGACCACCGGACCGATTCTCGCCGAGGCCGCCTATCCGGACGTGCTGGTCGCGCGGGCGGTCACTGATGGCAGTGCGCTGGACATCGTTCTGCGGCCCGGCAACTCCGGTGGAAGAACCACACTGGGCATCGAGCGGCTTGTTCCCGGGCGCGACTACTCGGTGCGCGGCGGCGTCGACGAAACCGTTACCGCCGACGCCGACGGCCGTGCGCTCGTGAAAATTGATCTCGCCGACCGACTCGAAGTCACCCTGCGCCCAACGTCTTTGCGCAGCAGCACCACGGCGCCGGCCAGCGCCACGACCGGCCCGAAGTTGTGAAAGACGATGTCCCACGAGGTATCACCGTGGGCGATCTGGATGAGTCCAAACGCATGCATGTCCAGCAGGCTGAATTCGAAGAACGCGGCGCCGATAGCAATGAGCATCCAGCTCGCATCTCGCCGCGCATCCGATCGCACTGACGAGCGGGCCAGACGCACAGCGCCCAGGATCAGCGCTATGTAGAAGCCGGTTCGAACGATCCAGGCAAGAGGTGAGCCTGTGTTCTGCGCGGCGCCGGTCCACAGCAGGACCGTGACAGCAACCATATAGATCGCGATCCCGAAGGCGGCGTATTCAAAAAGTCTTGTCCCCGGCCACGGCTTGGCGGGCTTCGGTTCGGCCACTGCCCCCGGGGACACCGTCAGGGTGCTGCCAGGGGGTGGTCTTCTCGCCGTCGGCGCGAACAACACCGATATGTCGTCGTGACCGAAACCGAGGACCCGACGAGCGCCCCGCACAACGGCGAGAATCAAAAGCCCTACGATGCAGCACGTCATCCACGCCTCATCTCGCTGACAGCACGTCCCATCGTTATCCCGCCGAGCGGGCATGGCAACAGCGCGCCAGCTCGGATACGCGGTACCAGTACATGCGCTCCTCGTTTTTCGGGGCATGCCCGGCTCCGCCCGTTCGCCTCGCACACCGGTAGCTTGATAGGCGGTACGTGACCGATCAGCAGTTGGCCGATCTCGCTGTAAAGCCGCCGTGCCCAGTGCACTCACACGAACTGCGTCAACACCTGCACACCGTTAGCGCATCCGGTCCTCCAGCGCTTCCATCAACAGTGCGACGACTCCTGGGGCATGCGACCGCCATGCCGCTCCACAATTACGGGCACCTGTATCCTGACCAACTGGATCAGGTAGCACAGCTGTGGGCGGCCACTGCGTGTATCAAGGTGCGTAGCGGCAAGTCACGAAGGGCAGGTTGACAAGCGATTTTCTCGGAGGCTGAGACGGCTTCTATTCATGTCTCCACCTATACCAACACGCGCGGTTAGCTCAGCGGGAGAGCGCTTCCCTGACACGGAAGAGGTCGCTGGTTCAATCCCAGTACCGCGCACCACATCTAGCTGCGGTTATGGCCCGCTTGAGGGCTCCTATGACAACATGACCTCGGCGATCAGAAACGACCTTGGTTTGCCCTGACAGCCCACGCCCAGCCCAGGGGCGTCGGGGTTGGTAGGTAGGGGTAAGTGGCTACAGGCGGGCGATAGCCGAAAGCGCCAAATTATTACCACTTTCGGAGCCTCGCGAAACCTCGCCGGTTTTACGGGGGTTTTCGCCGACGGGACCGCAGTAACTACAGGCGGGCTATACGAACGCCGCAGGCCACCACCTGGGGAATTCCCCCTTCTTGGGGCGGGGGCCCGGCACCCACCCCTGCCGCTAAGTCAGAGTGTCAAGTCAGCAGCAGTTCGGGAACGTTCTGCTGTGGACACGTCATCGCCCACGCTCTGGTGGTCAGCTCGGATTCCAAGGCACCGGCCCGCAGGGCGGCGAGCATCGCGTCCGGATCGAACGACGGGCCGAATGGGTCGAGGCTGAATTCTTCCCCGCGCATGTAATCGGTGGCGTCGTCTGGTGCCATGTTGTCGATCTGTAGCTCCACCATGTTGCCGTCAGGGTCTCGGTAGTAGATCGAAGTCGTAGGTCCGTGCTGTACCGGCACATGGGGCTGAATGCCCGCAGCCTGCAAGTCTTCGTACTTGGTGAGGAGATCGTCCAAGCTTCCGAAGGTGTAGGCCGAATGTGCCAATCCGACCGTCGTTGATGCGCGAGGAACGGATTGAGGCAATTGTGCGATGGCGAGGCGGTGATGCTCGTCGTCGAAGGTCATGAACGACAACATCTCGTTCTCGAACACCACGTGAGCGTCGAGAACCTTCATGTACCAGTCTCTTAACGCAGTCAACTGACCAGTTTGCAGAACGATGTGCGCAAGTCTCTTTTCGGCGAAGCCCACGGCATCTCCCCGGCAACTGTTGGTCCTGCCATGGGATTGTGGCATGCGTCGAATCGGAGCGTGTGGCGAACGGCGCTGTCGCGCTGAAGGTCACCAGCTGCAGACCGGGCAGGGCGGGATCGGTCACGTCGATCAACCGATCTCGGCCAGCGTCCAGTACAGCGTCGCCCGGCTGACGCCGAGGGTTGGCAGATTATGGGCAAGATGTGGACCGACCTGGGGCAGATCGCTGATGCGCTGTCGCGGATCGCCCAGGGCCGCTAACCCCTACGCCCACGCACAGCGCCCTACAGCCCACCTCCAGCCACAACACCGTCACGACAACGGGCGGCAACGGTAACGCGGCTCAAAACCTCTTCGGCGACACCAACACCGTCACGCAACAAGGCGGCACCGGGAACACTCCACAAACCTCCTCGGCAGCACCAACACCGTCACGACACAGGGCGGCTCCGGGAACACAGCGCGCAATCGGTTCGGCGACGCCAATACGGTCACAACGCTGGCCGGTTCTCTAGACCTCGCCAGCAATCTCTTGGGCACCGGCAACGACGTCACGGCACAAGGCGGGTCTTACAACTCGGCGAGGAACATCGGCGGCAGCAGCAATGAGCTGTCCATCGGTGGCCTCGGCAGCAACCTGAATACCGGTTTTAACCTGTTCAGCAGCGGCAATCATCTGACCGTAGCTGGACCAGGCACCCTGAACGCCGTCCTTAACGCCGGGGGCGGTGACAGCACCGTCAGCGCCGGTGGGCCGGGCAGCACCTTGACCGCCGGGTTCAACTTCCTCGGCACCACCAATACAGTCGCGGCAGGCCCTGGTCCGCTCGCGCTTGCCGGTTCCGTCTTACAGGACGGTCAAACCGTCACGAAGACCGACGCCGGCATCGCGATCAACAACTTCCGCATCGGTGGGGCGGCATTGACGAGCGGCAATACCAGCACGGCCCTCAATGCGCAGGCGGCGCCCGCAAGCAGGACTGTCAACGCAGCCGGAGCGACCACCGTAAGCAGGTCACTGACGAATACCGGGCAAACGGCGCGGCTGCCCAATGGCGCACCAAAGCCGGTGCGGCCAGTGACCAGCAGCTCGACCAGCAGCACGAAGTGACGACGTTCGGAGTCGCTTGAGCCAGCGCCCCGAAGTCACCCAACGTATCGGCCCTCTCCCGACAATGAGGGCCGATACATGCCGCACTGTGCATCGTCCAATGCTCAGGTAGCGGTGTCGCGCCGGCGCCAGACAATGATTCCTGCGACCACCACGGCCCCGAACACCATGCCCCCGGCGGCAATCCCGACACCACGGGCGACGGACACACCCGGACCAGGAAGCGACGCGGTCGGTGCCCCCTGGTCTGGCGGGCGGGGATCGCCATATACCTTCCGCGTGGCTTCCTTCACCTCAGTACTGGTTGATCCGGAAGGCGAGCACGAGCTGGCGCCGAACGTGCCGTCGGAGTCGTTCCTTTTCGAGAACACCAGGACTTCTTCGCCCAACTCGAAGGACTTCCCGCACGCCGCGGAGACCGAACTGGTGCTGACGGTGACCGTCTTACCGACGTCGCCGGTGTACACCGCTTTGACGTCGAACTTGTAGAGGTCATCATCGCCTCGGGTTATCCGGCGGGTCGGCACACCGGCGAAGACGGCATCGAACCCGCTGACCTCCTCGTGCGCGTGGGGCAGACATGAACACGCACACGCCCGCGGCGACGCGGCGATCGTGGCCAGCGAGGTCGCCATCAATACCGCCGCTAGGGTCGCTACCGCGCGGCACGTCATACCTGCCAGTGTGGGATCTGCACCGTCGAGACGGGTCGGGAATCGGAGAGACACGCCCGCGCGATTCACGTACCAGCCCCTTTAGCAGGTGCGGTCGGGGCCGTGTTGTCCAATCAACGAAGGCCCGACCACGTGCGATGCTCAGCACCGGTTTGGCCGACCCGGCGCACTGCGACCGAGTTGTACCCGTCGACTGTGGCCGACTGCACGCGTGCTGCCGGCAAACCGCTAGGATCGTGCGGGCTCCGACCAGATGGTCAGGTTGCTGTGAGTTCATCGAGGGGATGGCTCGGTGCAGGGCAAGTCGTTCGGCCGCTATCAGCTGCTGACATTATTGGGCCGCGGCGGCATGGGAGAAGTCTGGCGAGCCCATGACACGGCAACCGACCGAATCGTGGCGCTGAAGTTGTTGCCCATGCAATGGGCCGAAGATGAAAAGTTTCAGGAGCGGTTTCGCCGCGAGGCGCATGCGGCCGCCCGTCTGAACGAACCCCATGTCGTCCCCATCCACGGCTACGGCGAGATCGACGGCCGACTGTACGTTGACATGCGCCTCATCGAGGGTCGCGATCTGCAGACGATCCTCGCCGACGGGCCATTGCCCCCGGCGCGGGCGGTGATGATCATCGAGCAGATCGCCAAGGCCCTGGGCGCCGCACACAAGGTGGGCCTGGTGCACCGCGACGTCAAACCATCCAACATCCTGGTGGCCGAGTTCGATTTTGCGTACTTGATCGATTTCGGAATCGCACGTGGTATCAACCAAACCGGTCTCACCGATACCGGCGGCATGATCGGCACGTGGCACTACCTGGCCCCTGAACGATTGGACGCCGGACAAACCGACCCGCGATCCGATATCTACGCGTTGGCCTGTGTGCTGCACGAGTGCTTGACCGGCGAACGCCCGTTCCCGGGGGACACGCTTGAGCGCCAAGTCGCGGCGCACCTCACGACTCCGCCACCGCGACCGTCAACCATGCATCCCGGCGTACCCGCTGCCTTTGATCGTGTGATCGCCACGGGAATGGCCAAGAATCCTGACCACCGATACCCCACAACCATGGATTTGGCCAACGCCGCTCGCTCCGCAATCACCACGCCAATGCCGCGGCCACCGCTGCCGCCGCCACCCGAGCAGGAACTCACCCAAATGGCGCCCAGCACTCCACTCTCCAACGCGCGTTGGAACCGGCCACCGTCACCTCAGTACGGGCCGACGGACAACTCGGCACCGGCGCAACACGCGCGTCCGACGGAAGTCGACGTGCCACCGCGTCGACGAGGACCAACGACCGGCGTCGTTATCGCGCTTGTGGGAGTGGCTCTGTTCATCGGCGGAGCATTGGTTTTCGCCGGCACGCGGTTGTCTCAACCGAAGCAGACATCGTCTTCGCCGTCTACCGTGACGATCGCGCCTAATAGCCAGGGCCCCATGAGTTCTGAGCCGACCACATCTGCAACAACAACGACTCCACCCTCTTCCTCCCCGCCGCCGACAATGCCAAGCGCCCGACCCGGCGGCGACCTGGGTTTATCCATTCCCATGAGTAGGCCGGCCTGCGACGGCACCGGGATCGTGGTGTTGGGCAACGCGACAAACCCGGGAAATTACCCAGCAGACGTTCAGCGCTTGCTCGACGAAAACCCCGGGGCATCGTATTTGCGTACCGATCAAGCGTGCCCATCGCTTCGACAATCGCTTAACGGAAACCCCATTTACGCGGTGTACCGGGTAGCCGGCAGAACAGAAGCCGACATCTGCGCCGCGGTCCGGGCCGCCGGCGGCGAAGCCTATGGAAAATTGCTCGACACCACCAGCGATCCGAATTCGTACATCCGGCAAAGCTGCTTCGGCTAAAAGGCACATTGGCTGCTGGCGATGACGGCGACCTGGTTGGTTGGCCTACCAAGCATCGGGGTATTAAGGGGCTTGACACACACGTCGCGGCCGCGTTCGAGAACGTTGACTGCCGGGCACGTGGACCTGACGGTTCCGATTCACTAAAGGAGTCCAACTATGCGAAATCTCCTTACGGCGGGCTAACGATGAACGCGGCCAAGTTTTTCGAAGCGGAATGGGCGAGTCGAAGCCAGATCGCTCGTGCTCTTGCGGCGGCGGTGGTGACAGCCTGGGCGATGCTGCTGGGAGCAGCCGTCCCGTCCGCGCCTGCTCAACCGTGCCCCGACGTGGAGGTGGTGTTCGCGCGCGGTACCGCCGAGTCACCTGGTGTTGGCGGTGTCGGGCAGGCGTTTGTCGACTCGCTGAGTTCGCAGCTTGGCGGCAGGTCGGTGGGGGTGTACGGGGTCAATTACCTGGCCAGCAGCGATTTCAACGGCGGCATAGAGTTCGCGAGAACCGTCGTCGACGGAATCAGAGACGCCGGCGCTCATGTCATGTCCACGGCGGCAAATTGCCCGAACACCAGGATCGTGCTCGGCGGGTACTCCCAGGGTGCGGTCGTATCGGGGTTCGTCACCTCGGCTGTCATACCGGCGGCGGTACCTGGCGAGTTCGTACCGTTCGTGCCCCAGCCGATGCCGCCGGAGGTGGCTAACCAGGTCGCCGCAGTGGCCCTTTTCGGGACACCTTCGGATCAGTGGATGCGGGACATCGGCGCGCCGCCGGTCGCGATCGGCCCACTGTATGCAGCCAAGACGATCGAATTGTGCGCTCCAGACGACACGATCTGCAACGGTGCTCCGGTGGGGGGACCCAGCATCGCGCATGCTCTGTATGCCGTGAACGGAATGGTCAATGAGGCCGCAAGTTTCGCCGCGAGTCGGCTCTAATCGGTCCCGTCAGCAGAGCCGGTCAACCACCGCACGCCTGGACAGATCCCGGCATGCTCGACGCTCGACGAGGAGTGGGATGAAGTGGCGCACGCGACAGTCGGTGAAACTTGCGTATGCCTGCCTGACGGCATCTGTGATCTGATCGGGAGGCAGACGCGCGAACCGGCGGGCCAGACGGTGCTGCACCTCGTCGATCAGTGCCGCCTCTTTGCTGAAGCCGGCCACGTATACAGCATCCATCCAAATTGACAACTAAGTCAAATGAAACATTCCGTGAACGGCTCGGGGCGATCTATGAACACCCGTTCGGCACGGCCGTCACCGACAGCGTCCCGCGAATGCCTGTACGCCGACACTCGGCGGAACCTACGCTAAGCCGCAGAGCGCACGAGAATCGTCGGCGGTACGAGCGGAGGGGCCGGAAGTGAAGTTCTTGACGGCAGTCACGGTGGCTAGCGGGTTTATTGCGGCCCCCTTGATGTCCACGGGAAGCGCCTCGGCGTGGCCGTCCTCATGCGACGGCGTGGACTGCGTGCCCGGCGTGGCCCGCAACGCCGTCCATGGCCACCAGTGCAATTACGCCACCCGATACGACTTCGGCGTCGATTCCGCGTCGGGCGGCACGTTAATCTGCACGGCAACCGGCAAATGGGTATCGACTCAGCCCCTGGTCGGTGTCCGCCCCCTCAGTGCTCCGTGCTACGGGAGCGACGGTACGGCCCAGACACCAGACGGTCTGCCGATGTCATGCAATGGCACGGCCTGGGTCATGGACTTCGACAAGATCTTTTACAGCTCGCCGGTATAAGCCGATTTTTGTCGACGGCCCGCATCCGGGTGTTGCCCACCACCCACTGCGAGTAGGTCCAGCCGTCGCTCAACGCCTCCCACACACGGTGACGAGGCGCGTCGACGTCACGGCTTCCTGTGTCGCTGAAACTACCTACCCCAGCGTGCTCTTGATATCGGGGATCATCGCCTGCAGCTGAGCTCCCCAGTACGCCCAGTTGTGCGTTCCGTACTGCGGGAAGTTGAACGTGGCGTTGTGGCCACCCGCCGCTGTGTACTTCTCCTGGAATTTGATGTTGCTGTCCCGGATCACGCCTTCGAGGAAGGTGGCCGGCACATCGCCGCCGCCGAGTTCGTTCGGCCTGCCGCTTCCGGCGTAGACCCACAACCGCGTGTTGTTGTCGATCAGCCGCGGAATCTGAATCGTCGGGTCATTGCGGGCCCAGGCAGGGTCGCTGCTCGGGCCCCACATGGCGTCGGCGCTAAAGCCACCGGAGTCGCGCATGGAAATGCCAATCAGAAACGGACCCATGGCCTGCGATGGGTCCATCAAGGCCGACAGCGATCCGGCATAGGCGAAGTTCCCCGGGTGGTAAGCCGCCAGAATCAGTGCCGCCGACCCGGACATTGAGATCCCAACCGCCGCGTTTCCGGTAGGGCTGATTCCCTTGTTGGCCGACAGCCAGGACGGCAGTTCGGACGTCAGGAACGTCTCCCACTTGTAGGTCCAGGTGGCGCCGTTGCCTACCGCAGGCTGGTACCAGTCGCTGTAGAAGCTCGACATTCCGCCGACCGGCATCACGGTCGCCAGGCCGGAGTTGAGGGTCCACTCGAACGCCGGGGTTTCGATGTCCCAGCCGTTGTAGTCGTCGCGGGCCCGCAAGCCGTCGAGCAGATACACCGCGTGGGACCCGCCCGGTTGGAACTGAACCTTGACGTCGCGATTCATCGATGGCGACGGAACCATGAGGTATTCGACTGGAAGACCAGGTCGGGAGAACGCTCTGGCGTCCGGCGCGCTCACCACCGTCGCCAACCCGGGCAGTAACGCCGTCATCACGGCCGCGATCGCCAGCCGACGCGCCCACCGAACGGGTCGCCCCTCGCGCTGACCCATATCGTCCTCCCATCCCAGTGTTTCGTTTCGCGGGAACTTACCTTGCACGGTTCTGTACCTCAATCACCGGGGCGGTCGCGTCGCCGACACCGTCAACCCGCGGTTGACGCACACACAGGGCCGTCAACCTATGGTTGACGCATGGCTGCGCAGCCGCAGATCAGCTATCCGGTTCGTCTTGACGACTTGATCGACGCGATCAAAACGGTCCACACCGACGCCCTCGAGCAGTTGTCCGACGCTGTCCTGGCAGCCGAGCACCTCGGTGAACTTGCCGATCATCTGATCGGTCACTTCGTCGACCAGGCGCGCCGTTCCGGTGCGTCGTGGACCGACATCGGCAAGAGCATGGGCGTCTCCAAGCAGGCCGCGCAGAAGCGTTTCGTGCCGAAAGCTGAATCGACCACGCTTGACCCGAACCAGGGTTTCGCCCGTTTCACCGACCGGGCGCGCGCGGTTGTCGTGGTGGCGCAAAACCTCGCGCACGACGCGGCCAATGCCGAGCTCACGCCGGCGCATTTGGTGTCGGCGTTGGTCGCCGATCACACCTCGCTGGCCATAAGGGTGCTCCAGAGCGAGGGCCTCGACGCCGCGACGGTCGGCGCCGCGGCGCCACTGCCGCCGCGACAGGACGACGTGCCGGTTCTCGTGCCATTCAACGGTGCGTCCCGCAAGGTTCTCGAACTCACCTTCCGCGAGGCCCTTCGGTTGGGCCACAACTACATCGGCACCGAGCACATTCTGCTCGCGTTGCTGGAGGCAGAGGACGGTCTTGGCCCGCTGCATCGGCTCGGTGTCGACAAGGCCCGCGTGGAGGCCGGGGTCGTCGCCGCCCTGCAGTCGTTCACACAGGCCGGGGGCCACACCCCGGCGTAGTGTCCGCGTCATGAAACTCGACGGGCACGCGCGCGCGTTGATCGGATACGGCACGGACGCAACCCTTGTCACGCTCAATCCCGACGGGAGTCCACAAGTCAGCGTGGTCTGGATCGCGGTGCGGACAACACCCGAGGGCGACGACGAGTTGGTCACCGCCCACCTCGCCGAGCACAAGAAAGTCCGAAACGTGCGCCGCGACAACCGCGTCGCCCTCACCGTCCTCTCCCCCGACCACAGCGGGACCATGACGCCCTACCTGTCGATCAACGGGACCGCCCGCGTCGAGCAGGGCGGCGCACCTGAACTGCTGCGCGAACTGGCCAAAACGATGATCGGCCACGACGCGAAGTTCCCGCCGATGGACGACCCGCCGCCGGGCTTCGTCACGCACGTCACGATCAACAAGGTCGGCGGCATGGGCCCCTGGGCCGGTTAACTGCTCAACTCGTGCTTCCCAGGGGCTTTTGTGTGACATCATGCGGAGGCGGCGAAGGAGGAAATGATGCGACGCTGGTTCCTCGGTCTGCTGGCCGTCATGGCCGTCGTAGGTGCGCTAGTCGCTCCCCCCGCGTCGGCAGGTGACGCGCCGACGGGTCACCTCGGCGAGACCCTTCGGATCACGGACGGCACTGTCACCGCTGACGTGACGGTAAACAGCGTGCTGCCGTCGGACATCCCGCCAGGATTCGGCTACCCGCCGCGGTGGCCGCGGGCCCAAGTGTGGCGTGCGCAGATCACCATCACCGCGGTGAGCGTGCCTGCGCCCTACTCGATGGCGTCGAAGTTCGCATTCCGCGGCGCCACTCAGACCGGGGACGCATACCCCGAACGCCACAACGACGCGCCCGACGCGCTGCAGTACGCGCTGCTGAACGCGCCGCAGGGGTCCACCGTCAGTGGCGGGGTGTGGTGGGACTGCTACCGCGACCTGGTGAGCACCGTAGTGATGATCGACGCGAAGAGTGGCGAACACCTGGCCCAGTGGGATATCTAGTCGCCACGATTGGATAGCCGCCGTGGCGGTGCACGTCGAGCCAGCTCAGGCCACCGATGCGGATGAGTTGGCCGTCGTCGCGGCATGCACCTTTCCGCTCGCGTGCCCACCCAGCGCGGCGCCGGAGAATATCGTCGGGTTCATCGACGCCCAGCTGTCGGCGGAGCGGTTTGCCGCATACCTCGCCGATCCGGATCGGGTTATTCTCGTCGCCTCCGACGGCGGCCGAATTGTGGGCTACTGCATGTTGATTCGCGGCATACCCGATGATGCCGATGTGCAGCGGGCGGTGACCGTACGACCCAGCGTCGAATTGTCGAAGATGTACGTGCTCCCCGGCAGCCATGGCGGCGGCGCCTCTGCTGCGTTGATGCGAGTTGCCCTCGACCGTGCGGCGACGATGGCGGCCAAGAGTATTTGGCTAGGCGTCAACCAGCAAAACCAGCGCGCACAACGCTTCTACGCCAAGCATGGCTTTGCGATCAACGGCACCAGGACATTTCACCTCGGCCGCGGCATCGAAAGCGATTACGTCATGGTGCGGCCGATGTAGAGCGGGCCGCCGGTGAGTGCGACCCGTTCGGCTGCCGGTCGACGAGGCGATGCATGGTGGCACTGTGTCGGCGTGCTGCAATCGTTCCCGTGACCGACGACGACGCCGCCGCGCGGTTCATGCGGCTGAACCCCCAGACGCCCGTTGACGCCGCGGAGCTGCCATGGCTCTACGCCTATCCGCCAGATCTGACGACGTGCTGGGTGCGCGCGAACATGATCACCAGCCTCGACGGCGGCGCCACCGTCGAGGGCCGCGCAGGCGGCCTGGCCGGCCCCGGTGATCGCGTCCTGTTCAAGGTGTTGCGCGAGATCGCCGATGTCGTGCTCGTCGGGGCCGGCACGGTCCGCACCGAGAACTACTCGGGCGCCCAGTTGAGCGTCGCCTCGCGACAAGCGCGGCAGGCCCGCGGTCAGTCCGAGATTCCGCCGATCGCGGTCGTAACGGCCTCCGGTGCCCTCGATCTCGCCAGCCGACTGTTCACGGCCACCGAGGCGCCGCCGCTGATCTTCACCACGACCGCGTCGTTCGTGGCGACCCGCGACAGGCTGCATGGCCACGCGGAGGTGCTGGACGGCTCGACCAGCGACCCGATCGTCGTCGACCCGGCTGCGGTGCTGGCCGCGCTCGCCCAGCGGGGGCTGTATCGGGTGCTGTGCGAGGGCGGCCCGACGCTGCTCGGCGACATCGTCGGCGGGAACTTGCTCGACGAACTCGCGTTGACCGTGGCACCGATGTTGGTGGCCGGCGGGGCGCCGCGCGTGGTGGCCGGTCGCACAGCCGTGACCGCGGAGCTACACACCGAGCACGTGCTCGCCGACGGCGACGGCTACCTGTACTTGCGTTATGGCAGGGCATGAGTGCTGGGGAACCTGTGCGTGCGGGGGACGACCCTGGAATTGACCCAGGCCGGAGCCGCTGAACCGGTCGCTACTCTGGTCAGCATGCCGATTCCGGGCCTGCGTGTCGCCGCCGCGATGGTCGCCGCGATCTCAATGCTGGCAGCCTGCGCTCCGGGGCTGGCGGCCAACCCGAAATTCGCCACGAATTCTGGCCAGAGGCCCCACGCCGGCCCGATCTCGACGCCCCCACCGAACGGGCCGCCGCCCATCCAGGCGCCGAAGAACGACATGTCGTGGCGGGACTGCACGTCGCGACTGTTCTCCGAGGTGGCGATCGCTGCCCCGGTCGGCGTGACCCTGGACTGCGCCACGTTCGACGCGGAACTCGACCCGATCAACAACGCCACCGGGACCGTCAGCGTCGGCGTGGTCCGCGCGCGCTCGGCGCAGACGCCACCCGACGCCGGGCCGCTGGTAATCACCACCGGATGGGATGTGCCGTCGTCGATTCAGCTGCCGGTGTGGCTGACGCGCGCCGGCACCGACGTGCTGCAGAGCCGCCCGGTCGTGGCGGTCGACCGCCGCGGCATCGGGTTGTCCGGCGCACTGGACTGCCGCGACTCGTTCGATCGGCAGGAGATGCACGACCAGGCCCAATTCGAATCAGGCGACGACCGGGTGGCGAATCTCAGTGAGATCGTCGTGACCGCAACAACGAATTGCACCGACACGATCTCCCCCGGTGATTCGGCGTACGACAACTCGCACGCCGCCGAGGACATCGAGCGGCTGCGCACGACGTGGGACGTGCCGGGGCTGGCGCTCTTGGGTATCGGCAACGGTGCCCAGGTCGCCCTCGCCTACTCCGGCAGACATCCGGACAAAGTGGCCCGGCTGGTTTTGGACTCGCCGATCCCGCCGGCGATCAACGCCGAGGCCGCCGAAGAGGAACAGGTCAAGGGTGAACAGGCGGCGCTGGACGCGTTCGCC
This sequence comes from uncultured Actinomycetota bacterium, assembly GCA_963801365.1. Classification (GTDB taxonomy): domain Bacteria; phylum Actinomycetota; class Actinomycetes; order Mycobacteriales; family Mycobacteriaceae; genus Mycobacterium. The sequence goes on from CAWDEZ010000011.1 coordinate 20,871, forward strand.
GCGCAATGCGCGGCCACCAACTGCCCGCTGGGTCCGGACCCCAAGGGCGCCGTCGACGCGATCATCGCCTCCGCCCGGGCGGGACACGGACCCGGAGGCGCATCGGCGGCGGCGGTGACGTCGGCGATCAGCACCGCCCTGGGGTTCCCGCACGGTGACCGGGCATCCGTGACCAACAGCCTGGCCACCGCGCTGTCATCCGCCCGCTCCGGGGACGGCAACCAGCTGAACAGCCTGATCAACCAGGCACAGTCGATGCGCGAGACCGACGGTCAGTTCGTCAACGGGTGCAGCGACTCGTTAAACCGCCCGACGCCCGACCGGGTCCGCGAACTCGTCGTCGAATGGGGCAAGGAGTATCCGCAATTCGGCGCGATAGGAGCGCTCGACCTCGTGAAGTGCCTTAACTGGCCCAGTGGCACCGCGCCGGCGGACCCGAAGAACCTGAAGGTCAACGTGCTGCTGTTGGGTGGACAAAACGACGCGATCGTCGGCAGCGAGGGGGTCGCCGCCGTGTCGGCGACGGTGCTCAACGCGGGAGTGGCCAGCAAGCGGGTGATGTGGCAAGGGATCGGCCACGGCGTGAGCATCTACTCGTCGTGCGCGGCGCCGCCCATGATCGGCTACCTCGACAGCGGAAGCCTTCCGGGCACCGACACGTATTGCCCGGCCTGACCTGGCGTGGGCCGAAGCGCGCTTGCGCGAAGAGCGGGTGCCCGTCGGGTACGGTGCGGCTGTGGCGCTCTCAGACTCGACCGGCGGCAACGCGATTGGCACCGCTCTACTGAACGTCTTCCGGACACCCACCAGCCCCCCGACCGCCAACGCGGTACTGCGCGCAATTCTGTGGCCGTTGGCGATCCTGTTCATCATTCACCGCAGCTACGTGCTGGCCACCAACCGTCACATCACCGACGACTACGGGCCGGTGCACCGCGCCGTCGCCAACTTCCGGGCCGGAGTGGACATCTACAACGAGCACTTCGATTACGTCGACCCGCACTACCTGTACCCGCCCGGCGGAACCCTGCTGATGGCGCCGTTCGGCTATCTGCCGTTTGATGCGTCGCGGTACTGGTTCATTTTCTTCAACACCGTCGCGATGGTGCTCGCCGCGTACCTTCTGATACGGCTGTTCAAGTTCACGATCACCTCCGCAGCCTTCCCGGCGCTGCTGGCCGCGATGTTCTGCACCGAAGCCGTGGTCAACACGTTGATTTTCGCGAACATCAACGGCATCATCCTGCTGCTCGAGGTGCTGTTCTTCCGGTGGGTGCTCGACGGAAAGGCCAGCCATGAATGGTGGGCCGGCGTCGCGATCGGACTGTCGCTGGTGGTCAAACCCTTGTTGGCGCCGCTGCTGCTGCTGCCACTGCTGAACCGGCAATGGCGGCCGCTGGTGCCCGCAATCGCCGTTCCGCTGGCGTTCAACCTGGCGGCGATGCGCTTAGTCGCCGACCCGATGAGCTTCTACCGGCACACGCTTCCGTACATCTTCAGCACCCGGGACTACTTCAACAGCTCCATCTTGGGCAACGGCATCTACTACGGCCTGCCGATGTGGCTGATTGTGTTGCTGCGCGTGATCTTTGCCCTATTGACCGTTGGTTCGTTGTGGCTGCTGTACCGCTATTACCGGACGCGTGACCCGCTGTTCTGGTTCTGCACCTCCTCAGGTGTCCTGCTGATCGCCTCGTGGCTGGTGGGGTCTCTTGGTCAGGGGTACTACTCGATGACGCTGTTCCCGTTTCTGATGACGGTGGTGCTGCGCAACTCCGTGATCCGGAACTGGCCGGCGTGGCTCGCGGTCTACGGGTTCCTGTCCGCCGACAAGTGGCTGCTCGACAAGTGGCCAACCACCGGCCGCACGCTGGAGTATCTGCGTGTCACCTGGGGCTGGTCGCTGATGCTGGTGGTGGTGTTCGCGGTGCTGTATTTCCGCTATCTCGACGCCAAGGCCGAGAACCGGCTGCAATTTGGCATCGACCCGCCGTGGATGACGCCCAGGGATGAGCGCGCTAGCGTCAACGCATGACGTCACAGCCGAAACTGGAATTGTCCGACGCCCAGTGGCGCGAACGGCTGACGTCCGACGAGTTCGATGTGCTGCGGCGGGCCGGCACCGAGCGGCCGTTCACCGGTGAGTACACCGACACCACTGCCGAGGGCGTGTACGAATGCCGGGCATGCGGTGCGGAGCTGTTCCGCAGCACCGAGAAGTTCGAATCTCATTGCGGCTGGCCGTCGTTCTTCGACCCGGCGCGCTCGGACGCGGTGATCTTGCGGTCGGACGATTCACTCGGGATGACTCGCACCGAGGTGCTGTGCGCGAACTGCCACAGCCATCTCGGTCACGTGTTCTCCGGCGAGGGCTATCCGACTCCGACCGATCAGCGCTATTGCGTCAATTCGATTGCGCTGCGGCTGATTCCCAAGACGTAGCACGCGAGTTCGGCGATCAGGCGGGCGACGGCACCGCGCCAGCGGCAGGCTGGCGGGTCGCGGCGAACTCCGCCACTAATGTGGGTGATCGGTGTCAAGTCGCGGCTTGATCGAGGCGGTTGAGGAGTCCATCGAAGATCTGTTGGCGGGCGTCGTCGCGTTGGGCTTGCAGGGTGGGGCCGAACTCGATGGTGGTGACGAAGAAGGTGGAGGATTCGCAGATCGATTCGAAGTGGCAGTCGAGTTCGACGGGTCGCGCGCAGTAGCCGTTGCCGAGCATGCGGCGATGCATTTCGTTGCGGAGTTTCCGCATCTGTCGGCCCTCCTCGACGGCTGGTAGCTGGGCGGTCGGAAGGTCAGGCCGGGTTGTAGGTCTGCATGTGGCGGCTCATTCGATCGGGATGCTGGGACGAGTCACGCTGAGCCAAAATCATGTGCAGGGCAAATGGCGGGGCGCCGTACTTGACATGGCGGTAGTTCGCGGCCTGAGCGGCTCCAGCAACGGCCGGTAGACCGCAAGCACCGCACTGTCGGTGATGCCGAGCGCGAAGCATGCCTGAGGTTCAAGCGCCCGCGGATTGACATCGGCTGCGACGGTGTTGGTCACATCTATTTGCGCCACACACCCCATAGCCTCGTGAGCACACAAGGAGCCCCCGCGCACTCGGCGTGTCGGGGGCTCCTGCTTCTGTTCGGCCCGAAGAGTTACGCGGCCGCGGGGACGGGACTTGCATGCGCTGGATTGAAGCTCGGGCGGATCGCACCGGCCATGTTCGGGCGCCCAGCGGCGGCGCTCTGCCTCCAGTTCCTGACGGCGTGGACGATCGTGACGGTCACCGGCACGATCAGCGGGGAGGCGATGACGAAGAGGATAGCGACGAGGTAGAACACGGGTGCACTCACTTTTCTCCGCGAAGCGGATCGGTCTGGGGTTGGTTTTTGTACTCGGCGTTGAGTTCGTCTCAGAAGTTATCGCGCCTTCTGACGTGCATCGACGTCGTGAGACGATCAAATTTCGGCGCGGCCTTGTCTTCGTGCGACAAATCCGTCGGTGGGGATTCCATTCGCTGTCGCTGCCGGAAAACGAATCACGAGTACCGGTCGACCTTCCGACCCTGATCGTCGCCGGCACCGACGACCCCGTCGGCGTCAAGACCGCCACGATTCAGGCGCTCATCACCCGCTATATGACGCACGGTCATCGCGAGCTGGACTACCGCTTCTGTGCCGGCGGCCGGCGCGAGATCCTCAACGAAGCCGGGAAGGATCGAGTCCACCGCGACATCGGGCACTGGCTGACCAAGATCCTCTACCGCTACCGTCCCGCTCGCATCACCAGCGCGGACCGGGGCCCCACGTCAAGCTGTTGCCCCGCCCGTCCCGTTCGTGCGGGCTCGTACGTGTCACACACGACATCCCAGCGGTGCAGGACCAAGGTGGCGGGAACGGAGAACGTCAACTGCTCCCACCAGGCGTTGACAAAAACCAGAAAGTCATCGTCGACCAACGGCGTGCCGCCGGCGTCGATGTCGGGATCCGTTGAACCGTCGATGAACAACGCAACGCTGCGTGCAGACGGATCCACCCAGTCCTGCGGCGTCATCTCGTCACCCGACGGCGTGAACCAGCGCAAATCCGCGGCGGTGGCTCCGGTGAGAAACCGACGCCTGCGGAATACCGGGTGACGGCGGCGCAGTGCAATGACGGCCCTAGTGAACGCGATGAGCTCGTGGTCGACCGCGGACCAGCCAAACCACGTGATCTTATTGTCTTGGCAGTACGCGTTGTTGTTGCCCTGTTGGGTGCGACCAAGTTCGTCGCCGCCGGTTAACAACGGCACACCACCGGAGAGCAGCAGGGTCAGCAACAGCGCACGCTTCTGCCGCGCTCGGAGTTCAACCACTTCCTGATCATTGGTGGGTCCCTCCACCCCGCAGTTCCATGAGCGGTTGTCGTCGGTCCCGTCGCGGTTGTCCTCGCCGTTGGCCTCGTTGTGCTTCTGGTCGTAGGAGACAAGATCGTCGATAGTGAACCCGTCGTGGACGGTGACGAAGTTCACCGACGCGCTGGGGCGGCGGCCCTTGTGGCGGTCGCCGTAGATGTCCGACGACCCGCACAGCCGGGACGCGAATTCTGCAAGCCGCCCGTCCTGGCTGCGCCACCAGTCGCGGATGGTGTCGCGGAAGCGGCCGTTCCATTCGCTCCACAGCTGCGGGAACCTGCCCACCTCGTAACTATCGATCCGGCCGACGTCCCACGGTTCGGCGATCAGCTTGACCCGCGAAATGACGGGGTCCTGCGCAACGAGATCGAAGAACACCGAAAACGGGTCGAAGGAGGAGCCGCCTTCTCGCCCGAGAGTAGGAGCCAGGTCGAAGCGAAACCCGTCGACGCCCATCTCAGTCACCCAGTAGCGCAACGAATCCATGATCATGCGCAACGCGGTGGGATGGTCCACGTTCACCGAATTGCCGCACCCCGTCGTGTCGATGTACTGAGACTGGTCGGCCGGATCGAGACGGTAGTAGGCGGCGTTGTCGATCCCGCGATGGCAGAGGGTCGGGCCGCCCGCTCCGCCTTCCGCCGTGTGGTTGAACACGACGTCGAGCACCACCTCCAACCCTGCACCATGCAGCGTGTCGACCATTCCGCAGAATTCAGCGACCTGGCCGCCGGGCTGTCGGCTCGCACCGCGGCCGAGTAATTCGCTTGCGGCGCAAAGAATCCGATTGTGTTGTAACCCCAGTAGTTGGTGAGCCCCCGCTCGACGAGGAAGGCTTCCGGCACGTTGTGGTGGACGGGCAGTAGCTCAACGGCGGTCACGCCGAGATCGACGAGGTGTTGCAACGCTGCCTCATGAGCGAGGCCGGCGTAGGTGCCGCGCAGGTCTTCGGGTACTCCGGGGTGGGTTGCTGTGAAACCCCGTACGTGAACCTCATACAGGATGGTGTCGGCAAGATCGTGCTGCGGCGTTGGCGCGGACATGGTCGGCTCCGGGGCGGACACCAGGCTGCGCGGGACGTGGTGTGACGAATCTAACGGGCTTGGCGCCGAGGGGTTTTCGACTGCATGTCCAAGGACTTCGGGCCCGAACCGCACGGCGCCGTCGATTGCGCGCGCATACGGGTCGAGTAGCAGCTTCGCGGAGTTGTACCGCAGGCCGCGGCCTGGGTCGAACGGGCCGTTGACGCGGAATCCGTAGGCCTGACCCGGCCCAACCTCGGCCACGAAACCGTGCCATACGTCGCCGTCGCGGTCCGGCAGCACCAACTGGGTCTCGCCGTCGGCGTCGAACAAGCACAGCGTCACCTCATCACCGCCGGAGGCCACCGCGAAGTTCGTGCCCCGCGGATCCGGTGTGGCGCCGAGCGGGTTGGGGCGCCCGGGCACGATTTTCATGGTCATGACGTCTCCGTCCGTGACACAAGCCGCTGGATGATCTCCGACACCGTCGGGTACGCGTGATGACGGCGCCGGATCATGTCGGCCACCAACCCGGTCCACCCTGTCTGGTGGCATGCACCCAGGCCGGCCCCGTTATCGCCGTGAAAGTACTCGAAGAACAACACGCTGTCGCGCCAACGCGGATCGGTTTGCATCGGCTCCACCCCACCGAAGCAGGGCCGTCGTCCGTCGCGATCGACGAGGAAGATCGAAACCAGCCGCTTCCACAAATCCGCGGCAACCGCGTCGAGCGTGAGCCTGGTTCCCGATCCAGTGGGGTACTCGATGGTGAAGTCAGCGCCGAAGAACTCATGATACCGCTCCAGCGCGGTGACGGCGAGGTAGTTCAGCGGAAACCACACGGGCCCACGCCAATTCGAATTCCCGCCGAACATCGCAGTGGTGGACTCCGCGGGCTCGTAGTCGATGTCCGCACGCACGCCCGCGACATCCAGCTCATAGCGGTGCCGTCGGTGCACCGCCGACAGCGAACGCAGCCCGTGTGGTGAGAGGAACTCGTCGGGGTCGAAAAGCGTTCGGCACAACCGATGAAGCCGATCGATCCCCGTCACGCCGACAAGGAGCCGTCGCTTGCCCGGATCGCCGCGAAGTACCCCGGCCGCGGCCATCTCTTCCGTGCTGCCAAGTCCGTGGCGTCGTAGATACTCGGCGAACCTCTTGTCGGTGACTAACGTCTGGTCGATAGCGTCCTCGTTGACAACCCCGGCAGCCAGCGGCGGAATCATCGCGACCGTTGATCGCACCCGCACCGGCACCACGCTGCCGTCGGTGAGGACGATGCGGTCGTAGTACATCCCGTCGTGCTCGTCCCACACGCCGGAGGTCTCGAGCGCATCGGAGATGGCGGCGAAGTGCTCGAGGAATTTCTGCACTAGGTCGAGGGCGGGCCGCTGTCCCACCTGGTGCAGAATGCCGGCGATCGTTGCCATGGATAATGCATAGGCGGCCATCCATCCCGTTGCATCGGATTGCTCGAGGATGCCGCGCACTGGAAGATGCGACCGGTCGAGGGGCCCAATGTTGTCCAGCCCCATGAATCCGCCCTCGAACAGGTTTGATGCGTTGGCGTCTTCGCGGTTGACCCACCAAGTGAAGTTCACCAGTAGCTTGTCGAAGATCCTGCTGAGGAAATCGATATCGCGACCGCCGTCGATGCCGAAAACTTCCAGCGCAGCCCACGCCAGTACCGGTGGGTTGACGTCGCCGAAGTCCCATTCGTATGCCGGGACCGCGCCGGTGGGGTGCTGAAACCACTCGCGGCAGACCAGAAGCAGCTGGTATTTGGCGAACGCCGGATCGACGTGTACCAGTGCGACGCAGTGAAAAGCCAAGTCCCACGCGGCAAACCACGGGTACTCCCAGGTATCGGGCATCGACATCACGTCGAACGCCTCGAATCTGCGCCACTTTGAGTTGCGGCCCAACCGACGCTGGACGGGCGGCGGCGGTTGCGCGGGGTCGCCGTCGAGCCAGCGAGCCACGTCGTAGTTGTAGAACTGTTTACTCCAAAGCAACCCGGCGAATGCCTGACGCATCACCGCTGCCTCGTCGTCGGACGCCTCCGCAGGCGTGAGCTCTCGGTAGAATTCGGCCGCTTCGTCGCGACGCTGGGCGATCACGCGGGTGAAGTCGCCACCCAATGCGCCGACGCGGTCCGGCTGTGAGCCGGCCGGACGCAGTCGTAGGCGGAACTCGGCGGTTTCGTCCTGGCCCAGTGCAACCCGATACCAGACAGCGCATTTGCTGCCACGCCGCGCCGGGTTGACGGTGTCGGCACCGGAGACAACGTGGTCGTTGACGCCGTCCTTTGGCCAGCGCGGGGACCCCGAAACGCCGTAGAGCCGTTCAACGTTCGTCTCGTTGTCGCAGAACAGCAGCTCCGGCTCTCCCCCGTCCGGCGCCGGCCCGGCGAGCAGTGCCAGTTCACCGAGGAACGGATGGTCGACGGAAACCACCCCGTCCGCGGTCGCGGCGAGCGTCGGCGTGACTGGCCCGAGGTCCCAGGACCACGTGTTTCGGAACCACAGCGTGGGCAGCACATGGAGCACTTCTGTATCCGGCCCGGCGTTGGTCACCCGGATCGACATGAGGATGTCCATCGGGTCGGCCTTGGCGTAGGACACGTCGACGATCCAGTAGCGATCGTCGTCGAAGATCCCGGTATCGAGCAGCTCGTACTCGGGATCTAACTTGCCGCGTCCGCGGTTCTCGTCGAGCAGCTGCTGGTATGGGAACGCCCGTTGAGGGTAGTGGTAGCGCCAACTGTTCCACGCATGGCTGGGCACCGAGTCGAGAAACCACCAGTACTCCTTGACGTCCTCGCCGTGATTGCCCTGGGTCCCGGTAAGACCGAATGCCCGCTCCTTGAGGATGGGGTCGCGGCCGTTCCACAACGCCAACGCAAGACACAGCCGCTGTTCAATGTCACAGAAGCCCGCCAGCCCGTCCTCGCCCCACCGGTACGCCCGCGAGCGCGCATGGTCATGCGGCAGGTAGTTCCACGCGTCGCCGTCGGCGCTGTAGTCCTCTCGGACCGTGCCCCACTGACGTTCGCTCAGGTAAGGACCCCACAGGTACCAGTCACTGGCCTGGCGCAGGCCGTCATCGAGTCGGCCGAAACCGTCGACCCGCTGCCGCTCCGCGCCTGTCACGGTGATACCGACGCTCGATCAGGGATTGAGCACTGCTGCATAGGTTCACCCGATTCCGCTCTGTCTGCATCGCCAACTCGAGCCTTCCGGAAGCCGCCGCCTCTTGTCGACGTCGACGTGCACAACGCCAGTGACCTTTCGCGGTGCCGGTGAACAACGGCGCTGTCATACGCGGACGTGGGCGTTCGTATGTATGGGGAAGGCGGCGCGCGACCGAACGTTCAGCGCCCCGGACGCCGACGGCACCCGCTAACTGCGGCGCATGGACACAGGTGGCAGGCGGTTCGGGTCCTCTTCAAGTGTGCTGCGGTCCCAGCCGCCCAGGTTGGCGGCCGCCTCGTACGTGGTCTGCAAGAACCGGGCGACCGCGTGGTCGGGGTCATCGGCGGTGCGCACGCCCTCGTAGGGGAGCACGAATTCTTTGAGTTCGTCACTGTAATAGGCGGTGTTTGGTTCAATGCGGTGGTCGGAAAACCCGTCCGGCTCGGGGTATGCATAAGAGTAGAAGGCACCCTCCTTGCCGCCTCCGGGCCAAAAGCCGCAGCTGCTGAGCTCCTGTGAGTACCCCTCAACCATCACCCAGTCCGGGCAGTTAGGTGCTCCTCCCGGATGCACGGGTGCGCGCCTCCCGGAAAACCGTGTACAGGCTAAATCCATAGCACCCCAAAATAATTGGACCGGGCTGGCCTTTCCGACGAACGCCGCGCGAAAGTTTGTCATGACTCGATGTGCCTGTACGAGTTGCTGCCAGAACGCGCGCGCCGCATCAGGATCGTATTCAGCGTGCTGATAATCCTCAGCGAACGGGATAGCGGGGTCTACCTCGTTGGGCCGGCCGACGATGTGTGATTCGATGCCAAGACCGTCGAGCGCCGAGAGCGTCTCTCCGTAAAACTCGGCGACGGATTTGGACGCCAGCGGCACTGCCACCTGACCACCGTCGCTGTGCCGGATCGCAAGGATGTGGCTGACGAAGTCAAACTCCATGTCGAATACCGCATCCCGGCATGGAACCGCGCCGGTGGTCAACCCCCGCGGACTCACATACATCGTCACTTGCCACCAATGGTTTATCAGCGGCATGTGAACCATGCGGATCTTGCCGACGATCTGGGCCCACATATGCAAGGTGTCACGGGTGGCCGTCCATTCATCCACCATCAGCGACGGCCAGTCGTAGGACCGCACGGGGCCGTTCATGTCGTTCCCCCGCGCAGTTCACCCAGCGAGCGATTGATTGACCCGGTTGAAAGGCTGCTGATCATATGGACAACCCTATAGCCGGTCATAGGGCTCCACCGCTCCCGCCAGGCATCTCACTCTCTCCCAAGCCATGATGGTTCGTCGCCTGGTTCGGGTAGCACGCGACCGCTCTCAACCGCGAATCTGGCTGGACTGCTTTGGATGACGGCAAGCACTCGATTGGCGGTGATACCTGCGAGACGGCCGCGGCGATCTGGGTCACCAGCCGGGTGGTTTCGGAATCCGGGTGGCCGGCGCGTACCCAGCCTGTTACGAGCACCGGACTCGCGGGCGCGCCCGCCGTGTAGACGTTCTCGATAGGTAGATCGTGAAACACGACGTTGACGTATGTGCTCGGTACGTGATTGATCGCGGAATGGATTTCCGCGATCCCGCGCGCTAGCGGCGCCTTCACATCGGCACTGAGTGTGGACGCTTTCGTTGTGCAGGTGCAGACCGGCATGATGCTCCTCGGTTTGCGGGGCCGAAATCAGCCGAGGTGAGCCTGCTGCGGCGTCGTCGGCACGACGATGACCGTCGGGCCATCGAATTCCAATGCACTCGTGAACTCACGTGCGAGTTTCTCGGCGGTGTCCACATTGACCGCATGGCATCCGAAACCCGCTGCGACCGAGGCGATATCGAGTCCGGGCAGATCTAGGTCAGGCACTCCAGGGGCTTTCTCCAACAGCGCGAACGACTTGAGGATCGAATACTCCTGATTGCGCATCACCACGAAGAAAATGGGCAGTCGGTGTTGCGCGGCCGTCCATATTGCCTGCACCGAGTACTGGAACGAGCCGTCGCCGATCGTGGCGACCACCGTTCGCCTCGCCCCCCGATCGCGGTCGCCCAGGGCGACGCCGACTGCCGCCGGCACACCCCAGCCGATGCCACCGCTGGCCGTAGCGAAGAAGCAGCCCGTCTGGGTCGTCGGCAGCCAGCGCTGCTGTTCGGCCATCGTCGACGTCGATTCGTTCACCAGCGGGGCGTCCGCCGGTTTCACGCGCCCCAGAATCGAGTACACCGCGGTCGGCGTCAGCGTTGCAGTCGCGTCCCAGTCGACCGCTGTGTCGCTGACAGGCCTGACGGGGGCTGCGCTGACACTGCGCTCGGTGACCATGCCGAGCAGCTGCTCGACAGCCAACAGGCAGTCCCCGAGCACGCTGTCGCCCACCGGGGCTGCCCCGGCCACCGATGGATCCGACGTTATCTGCAGCAGCTCAGTGCCTTCAGGTAGGTAGTCGCCGGGAACGTACGGGTAATAGCGGAAGACCTGCGCCCCAATCACCACGACGAGGTCATGGCCCTTCAAAACCTCATTGAACTCCGGCGATCGTCATCGGCAGGAGGCCCTGATACTGAGGGTGATCCTCCGGAAACGCCACTCTGTCAGGAAGCGGGCCGCCGTACACCGGCGCCGCGAGTCTTTCCGCGAAGAGCACACCCAGGTCCCAAGCACCGCCGCGGTCGACCTCTGGGCCGAAAACGAGCAGGGGCCGCTCTGCGCGGTTGATTCGATCGGCAAGGATGTGCAAACGCTCCGTGTCGGGGGCGGATCTATGACTCACGGTTCGCAACACCGCCGGACCCAAGGCCGGCTTGCTCCAGTCATCAAGGGGTATCGACAGGAACACCGGACCAGCCGGCGGTTGCAGAGCGATCGAGTATGCCCGCATGAAGGACCCCGGCACGTCTTCCGCTCGCGCAGGTTGATACGCCCACTTGACCATGGCAGCGGCAGGAGTGGTTCATCGCGGTTGGTCAAATACGGTTCGCACAACACCATTTCACGCGCCTGCTGGCCAGCGGTAACGATGAGCGGGGTGTTGCCCTTGTAGGCGGCGATAAGGTTGCCCATCGAATTACCGGTTCCTGCTCCGGTGTGCAGATTGACCAAGGCCGGCCTGCCCGTGGACTGCGCGAACCCGTCGGCAATTGCCAGTACCGAGGCTTCCTGCGGCGCCAATACGTAGGCAAGTCCTCGGGAAAGTTCTGTAGGAACGTCTGCTATGTGGAGCCCGGGTTACCGAACACCGTCGTCAAGCCCAGTGAACGAAGCAGATCGTAGGTCACCTCACGGACCGTCTTCTGATCGGTCATAAGTCTGCCGGCCCTCTCCATCAAACAGGTATGTCGCCGCGCGGCTACTCTGCGCTGTCACCAACCTCGCGGCAATCACATGCACTGTCGATGTACGGGGTGACAACGTTGGAGGGGCGCCGCTGTGCCGAAGCACAAGACGTACAGCTGGCTGTGGTCCGGCTGTGGGAGAGTTGTAGTGCCGGCCTCTGATTGATTAACGCGGCCGCGGTTTGGGAGGCGACGACACATGTATCTCTCCCCGCAGGACAGACACGAGCTGGGCCGCTTCCGGCGCTCATCCGTGCCAAGGTCAGCTCTGGCGAACTGCGTTTCCGGCGACCATCGCCCGGACCCGGTCGCGCTGCTCGAGTCGCAGAATAGGTCACGAATCACTGAACTGGTACCTATTCGACACGAGCGAATGCTGTTGTCGCCATTTGCGTTCTATCGCGGAGCGGCGCTCGTCATGGCGTCCGATCTAGCCAGAAACGCGCACACGGGCCTTGAAGTCCAGTTGTGCGGCGATGCGCACTTGTGCAACTTCGGTCTGTACGCGTCCCCTGAGCGCAACCTGGTGTTCGATATCAACGACTTCGACGAGACTCTCCCCGGCCCGTGGGAATGGGACGTCAAACGGTTGGTCGCGAGTTTGGCGGTCGCGGCTCGCGCCAACGGCTTTGGCTCCGATGACTGCGACCGTGTCGTCTACACGTGCGCACGTGCGTACAGGGAACGGATGCAAGCGCTCGCCGAGATGCGTGAGCTTGACATGTGGTATGCCCACACAACGATCGACGACGCCCTCGAGGCTAGCGTAGATCCGAAGTACGCCCGCGCCATCCGTCGCACGGCGTCCAAAGCACACACTCGCGACAACCTCGACGCGCTAACCAAACTCACGCACCTGGTCGACGGACGGCGCCAACTCGCGAGCGATCCACCCTTGCTCGTTCCGATCGAGGAACTCGTCGGCGAAGAGGAAGCGCTCCACCAGAGACAGCAGATGGAAACGCTGATCGGCGAGTATCGCGAGAGCTTGGATGTCCACTGTCACAGCATCGCTGGGCGCTTCCGCTATGCCGATCTGGCACGCAAAGTCGTGGGTGTCGGCAGCGTCGGTATTCGCGCCTGGGTGGTGCTGCTGCTCGGACGCGATGACGACGACCCATTGCTAATGCAGGTCAAAGAAGCGCAACGCTCGGTACTCGAGCCCTACCTTGAGCCGAGCGAGTACTCCAACTCCGCGCAACGAGTAGTGGTCGGACAGCGGCTGATACAGGCCACCAGCGACATCCTGCTGGGGTGGCTTCACTGCGTCGGACCGGACGGCCACGAAAGCGACTACTACGTGCGTCAGCTTCACGACTGGAAGGGATCGGCCACTGTGGAGTCGATGAGCCCGTCGCTACTCGCCGACTACGGGCGGTCGTGCGGACACGTCCTGGCCCGCGCGCACGCCCGCACAGGCGACCGCATCGCCATCGCCGGATACCTCGGCAACAGCGACGCCGCCGACACCGCGTTCACCCGGTTCGCGGAGGCATACGCCGACCAGAACGACCGCGACTTTGCGGCGCTTCGCGAGGCGACGCCCGTTCATTGATGCCGAGTGCCCACCCATGGCACGCGTATTCGCCGAAAGCGTGCAATAAGCGGACATTCGAGCCTTGAACGGATAATGCTTGTGCCCGGGCATCACGCGCGCAGCGCTGGACTGTGCTGTCGACAACGAGCTTCGCCTTTTCTCAGAGCATGATCAGTGGTTGTCATCGAGAAAGGCCAAGACACCATGACCGCCACCAGCCCGCCCACGTCTCGGGTGCGCGCGGCCGTTGACCAGCGGCGGCTCGATGATCCGGAACAGTTCCAGCATCGGCTGCATGGTCTCGGCGAGGTCAGGATTGCGCGCGACGAGCTGCTCGAACGCCTCCAAGCTCACGCTTATCTGGTAGTGTGGTTGGTCCGAGGTAGGTGATCCTCCAGCCGCCGGAACCTGAGTCGGCGTGAGCTGCTTGACTATGGCAGCTTTTCGACCAGCTGCTCCACCGACACCCGGGGCCCTGTGAAGAACGGTGTTTCATGGCGGGTGTGCCGCCGCGCGTCGGTGGCGCGCAGATCACGCATCAGGTCGACGATGCGGTGCAGCTCCGGGGCCTCGAACGCGAGGATCCACTCGTAGTCGCCGAGCGCGAACGCTGGCACCGTGTTGGCCCGCACATCTTTGTAACCCCGGGCTGCCATCCCGTGCTCGGAGAGCATCCTGCGCCGCTCCTCATCGGGCAGCAGATACCACTCGTAGGACCGCACGAAGGGGTAGACGCAGACATAGGCGCCCGGCTCCTCCCCCGCGAGAAACGCCGGGATGTGGCTCTTGTTGAACTCGGCCGGCCGGTGCAGCGCGACGCTGCTCCACACCGGGTTGCTGGCCCGGCCCAGCGCCGTCGTGCGCCGGAAGTCTGAGTACATCGTCTGCAACGGCTCGACGTTGTCGGCGTGCGTCCAGAACATGAAGTCCGCGTCGGCCCGCATCCCCGCGACGTCATAGATACCCCGCACCACGACGCCGTTGTCCTCCTGCTGTTTCAGAAACGTCGCGGCCTCGTCGACGACGGCCGCACGGTCCTCGCCGAGAGTGCCGGGGCGCACCGCGAACACCGAAAACATCAGGTAGCGGATCGCCGAGTTGAGTGCGTCGTAGTCCAGCCGAGCCATACGTCTATCGTGCCACGTCGGCGGTGACCAGCTGGCGGGCCGCTGCGGCACCCGAGGCGATGCATGCGGGCACACCGATCCCGTCGAGGTAGTTGCCGGCCAAGGCCAGCGTGTGGGGCAGCGCGTGACGGATCTGCGCAACCAACGCGCCGTGACCCGGGCCATACTGCGGCATCGCGTCGATCCACCGCGCCACGTACACCTCGATGGGATCGACCGTGACCGCGAAGGCGGCCTCGAGGTCGTCGATCGCCCACGAGACCAGTTCGTCGTCGGTGGCCGTGCGGGCGATGTCGTCGCCGAAGCGGCCGAAGCTCAGCCGCACCAGCTCCACGTCCTGCGGCCGCCCCCACTTGCGACTGGACAGCGTAATCGCCTTGGCGCGCATCGACTCTCCGCTGCCCACCAACACACCCGAGCGCTGCGGCAACGCGGTGCCAGCCGACATCGCCAGCGCGAGAACCACCGACGATGCGAGGGGTATGCGCCGCGCGGCGGCCGCCCGTTCCGGTGAGATGCCGACGAGCTCGGCCAGCTGCGGTGCGGGAACCGCGAGCACCACTGCGTCGGCATGCCAGTGCTCGCCGCCGGCGTCCTGCAGGTGCCAGCCGTCGCCGTCTCGGCCCAACCGGGTCACCGCGCTCTGCACGATCTCAACGCCGCTTTGCTGCACCAGCTCGTCGACCAGCCGCTGGTATCCCCCGCCGATGGCGCGGAAGACCGGTTCGCTCGACGACGGTGGCAGCGCCGCGCACGCCGCCTCGGTCAAGCTCGGCGCGCCGCTGTCCAGCGCCGCCGCGATGGCCGGCGCGGCCGAACGCAGGCCAATCGTGGCCGCCGAGCCGGCGTAGACCCCTGCCAGCAGCGGGTCGACGGACCGTGACACCACCTGAGCACCGAACCGGTCGGCCACTACATCGCCGACGGCTGGATCGGTGCCGCCCTCCCAGCGCAGCGGCCGCGACGGCTCGTGCTCGACCTGGTTCAACGTGGCCTCGTCGACGAGGCCGACCAGCGACTGCGCCGAGGTGGGGATGCCGTTAACGGTGCGTTCCGGCAACGGGTGCAAGCCGCCGGCGGCGTAGATCAGCGGGCGAACACCGGTGGTATCGATCTGTGCGCCGACCATCCCCAGCTCCGCGAGCAGCGCCGGCACCTCCGGACGGCGCGCGACGAACGCCTCGGCGCCGACGTCAAGCGGGTGGCCCGCGAACCACACGGTGCGCAGCGTCCCGCCCAGCGCGTCGGCAGGATCGAACAGCGTGATGAGGGCGTCAGCTGCGGCGCGACGCAGCCTGAAGGCCGCCGTCAGACCCGAAATGCCACCTCCGACAATGACATAACGGCTGGCATACGAACCGCTCACAACGAGTGCACCAGCGCCACCAAGTCGGTGACGATGCCTGGATCGGTATCCGGCAGCACGCCGTGGCCGAGGTTGAACACGTGGCCCGCCGCACCGGCGTCCACCGCCCGCCGCCCGTCGTCGACCACCCGGCGCGCCTGCCTCTCCACGATCGGCCACCCCGCCAGCAGCACCACCGGATCGAGGTTGCCCTGCAACGCTGTGCCGGGTTGCACGCGGGCCGCAGCGTCGGCCAACGATGTGCGCCAATCGACACCAACGACCGTCGCACCTGCCGCGGACATCGCGCCGAGCAACTCGGCGGTGCCGACCCCGAAGTGGGTCATCGGAATGCCCGCGGGTGCGAGGGTCGCGAAAACCCTTGCACTGTGCGGGAATACGTATTCGGTGTAGTCGGCCAGCGAGAGCGTGCCGGCCCACGAGTCGAAAACCTGGATGGCGTCGACGCCTGCGTCGATCTGGAGCTGCAGGAACGCGATCGTCACGTCTGTCAGCGCGGACATCAGCGCATGCCAGGTCTGCGGCTCGCCGAGCATCATCGCCTTCGTGCGCTCGTGATGACGGCTCGGGCCGCCTTCGACCAGGTAGGAGGCCAGCGTGAACGGCGCACCGGCGAAGCCGATCAGCGGGACGTCGCCCAGCGCGTTCACCAGCAGCCCAACCGCGTCGGTTACCGGCGAAACTTCTTTGGGTTCAAATGGTTTGACGGCAGACACGTCGGCGGCGGTGCGGATCGGGTGCTCGATGACAGGGCCCACGTCGGGCACGATGTCCAACCCGATCTCGGCGGCGCGCAACGGCACCACGATGTCAGAGAATAGGATCGCCGCGTCCACCCCGTGGCGGCGCACCGGCTGCAGGGTGATTTCGCAGACCAACTCGGAGTCGAAGCAGGCCGCCAGCATGCTGTGCTGGGCCCGCAGCTCCCGGTACTCGGGCAGCGATCGACCGGCCTGGCGCATGAACCACACCGGAATGCGACTCGGCTTGCGGCCGGTCGTCGCCGCCAGGTACGGGGCATTTGGCAGCTCACGGCGGGTCTTCATATGCTCTCTGTTCTTCGCGCAAGCGGCTCATCACGGGCTCTCTGTTCTTCGCGCAAGCGGCTCATCACCGGCTCTCTGTTCTTCGCGCAAGCGGCTCATCACTGACCTCCCATGCTGCCATGCAGATCCGGCGCGCCTGCCCCCACGCGGCCGCGAATGGACTAGCGTCGAGGTTCATGAGCTCCGCCGAACCGGCTCAGTTCCAGGCGGCGGTCGCGGCGATGAACGCTGTCGACGTGCGCCCGGAGATCGAGCTCGGACCAATCCGGCCGCCGCAACGGCTGGCGCCGTTCAGCTACGCGCTGGGTGCCGAGGTCAAACACCCCGAGACCGCGGTGGTGCCGGAACGGTCGGAGGGCGACGCGTTCGGGCGTCTGATTCTGCTCCACGACCCCGAAGGCGCGGAGGCCTGGGACGGCACGATGCGGCTGGTCGCCTACATCCAGGCCGACCTGGATGCCAGCGAGGCCATCGACCCGCTGCTGCCGGAGGTCGCTTGGAGCTGGCTGGTCGACGCGCTCGAGGCGCGCGCCGGACATGTCACCGCGCTCGGCGGCACCGTCACCGCCACCACATCAGTGCGCTACGGCGACATCGCGGGGCCGCCGCGAGCACACCAGCTCGAGCTGCGGGCGTCGTGGACCGCGACGACTCCCGAACTCGGCTTGCACGTGCAGGCGTTCTGCGAGGTGCTCGAACACGCCGCGGGACTGCCACCGGTCGGGGTGACCGACCTGGGTTCGCGTTCGCGGGCGTGAGCGAGCCGGCAGAATCGGAGGCAGCGGAGCCCGAACCCTCGCCGCTGCTGCATCCGACGGACGGGGTTCCCGCGCTGACCATCACGGATGGCGAAATAGTCTCTGCCGCTGAGCTTCTCGCGTCCGGTCACGGACCGTTTGCGATCGATGCGGAGCGCGCGTCGGGATTCCGGTACAGCAACCGGGCCTATCTGATCCAGATTCGGCGCGCGGGCGCGGGCACGGTGCTGCTCGATCCAGTGGGCGCGGGCGGCGACCCGGTGCAGGCGCTTCGTCCGATCGCCGACGTGCTGAGCACCGACAGGTGGATCTTGCACGCGGCCGACCAAGATCTGCCCTGCCTCGCCGACGTCGGGATGCGCCCTCCCGCGCTTTACGACACCGAACTGGCCGGCCGACTGGCCGGCTATGACCGGGTGAATCTTGCGGCGATGGTGCGCCGGCTGCTCGGGCTGGGACTGGCGAAGGGTCATGGTGCCGCGGACTGGTCCAAACGCCCGCTGCCATCGGCGTGGCTCAACTACGCGGCACTGGACGTCGAGGTGCTGCTGGACCTCAAAGACGCCGTCGAGCAGGTGCTGGCCGAACAGGGCAAGACCGACTGGGCCAATCAGGAGTTCGAGTATCTACGCACCGTCGAGCCGGTCCCGACGCGACGGGACCGCTGGCGGCGCACGTCAGGCATCCACAAGGTGCACGACCCGCGTGCGCTGGCGGCGGTGCGGGAGCTGTGGACGGTCCGTGACGAGATCGCCCGTCGCCGAGACATCGCTCCGGGTCGGATCCTGCCGGATTCGTCGATCGTGGAGGCCGCGGTGGCAGACCCGAAGACAACCGAGGACCTGACGGCGCTGCCCGTTTTCGGCGGTCCGCGGCAGCGACGCCATGCCGCGACATGGCTGGCGGCGCTGGCACGGGCGCGAAAGAACCCGCAGCCGCCGTCGCCCTCCGAGCCGCCGGACGGGCCGCCGCCGGTGTCGCGCTGGCATCGGCGCAAGCCGGAGGCCGCGGCGCGGCTGCAGGCGACTCGCGACGGGCTCGCGGCGTTGGCGGAGAAGGTTGGCGTGCCGGCTGAGAACCTCGCTTCGCCGGATCTCGTACGCAGAGTGTGCTGGGACTGGCAGGGCGACGACGCCGCGGACATCGACGCATTCCTGCGGGACGGCGGCGCTCGGCCGTGGCAGCGCGAACTCGTCGTGCCGGTGCTGGCGGCGGCGTTCTGCGGCCCCTCTTAGCTCGCCTCCCGGCTGGCCGAGTGTGGGGCGCCTCCGGCTGGCCCAGAAAGAAGCCACCGTCGTGATCCCCACGGGATCACAGCCCTGATTTCTGTTTCGACGCAGACCGGCATGCTGGGAGTGCACACTGGCACCTTGCGCTGTTCGACGCGCGGGCACAGCAGGACGTCTGAGGTTCCGATTCGACGGCGATGCTGTGCGACTGAGCGCGTCCGAAGGTCGTCGAACCGCTGAGCGCGGTCGCGATGGCGAGTGTCGGCGTTGGGCTATCGGTGCTCCAAAGGAACCGCAATGTAACCGAACGACAACAAGTGCTCGCAGTGTGCTCACCGCCGAGCTGGCCACTTCGCCGTCCGCGGTTCGGATCGGCGGCGCGACACTGTTGAGACCTACGGCCAGACTCCCGCTCGTCGAGACAACTGGCTCATCGCGCCGAGGGGCCACGTAACGTTGCTGCCCATGAGATCGAGCGTCGATGTGGTGGTGGTCGGCGCGGGTTTCGCCGGGCTGTATGCGGTGCACCGGTTGCGTTCCGACGGCTTGTCCGTGCAGGCGTTCGAGGCGGCCGACGGCGTCGGCGGCGTCTGGTACTGGAACCGCTATCCCGGCGCCCGTTGCGACGTCGAAAGCGTCGACTACTCCTACTCTTTCGACGCGGACCTTCAGCAGGACTGGGACTGGACCGAGAAGTACGCCACCCAGCCGGAGATCCTGCGTTACCTCAACCACGTCGCCGACCGGTTCGACCTACGACGCGACATCAAGTTCAGCACCCGGGTGACCGACCTCGTTCTGAACGAGTCCGCGCTGCGATGGGAAGTCCGCACCGCCGGCGACGACGTGGTGTTCGCGCGCTTCGTCGTGCTGGGCATCGGCCCGGTGTCGAATGCGAACCTTCCCGCGATCGACGGTCTGGAGTCGTTCGCCGGGGAGGTTTACCACACTGCGCGCTGGCCGCATGAGGGTGTGGATTTTACGGGCAAGCGGGTCGGTGTGATCGGCACGGGTTCGTCTGGCATTCAAGCGATTCCGTGCATCGCCGAGCAGGCGGCGCGGCTGTACGTGTTCCAGCGCACCGCCAACTACAGTATCCCCGCCGGGAATGTGCCCTTGGACGACGAGACCCGCCGACAGCAAAAGGCAGGCTACGCCGAGCGCCGCCGGTTATCGATGGCCAGCGGCGGCGGCTCGCCGCATCAGCCGCACCCCAAGTCGGCGCTGGAGGTGAGCGAAGAGGAGCGCCAAGCGGCGTACGAAAAGCGGTGGCAACTCGGCGGCGTGCTGTTCTCCAAGACCTTCCCCGATCAGATGGCCAGCATCGAGGCGAACGGCACCGCACGGGTCTTCTGGGAGCAGAAGGTGCGCGCGATCATCGCAGACCCGGCGACCGCGGATCTGCTGTTTCCCAACGACCACCCGATCGGCACCAAACGGATCTGCACCGACGACAACTACTACCAGACTTTCAACCGCGATCACGTCAGCCTCGTCAACCTCCGGGCGACGCCGATCGAGCGCATCGACGCCGCGGGCGTATTCACGTCCGACACGCACTACCCGCTGGACGCGCTCGTCTTCGCCACCGGGTTTGACGCGATGACCGGTTCCGTCGCGAAGATCAACATCGTCGGCCGGGACAAAATGACGCTGAACCAGGCCTGGGCCGACGGTCCGGCGACCTATCTGGGCTTGAGCGTTCCGGGTTTCCCGAACCTCTTCAACATGACCGGTCCGGGCAGTCCGTCCGTGCTGGCCAACATGACGCTTCATTCCGAACTGCACGTGGATTGGGTGGCCGACGCGATCGGCTACTTGGACGCGCACGGCATGGTCGGGCTGGAAGCCCGTCGGGACGCGGCCGACGACTGGGGAGTCGAATGCGCCAGGAAAGCTACCGAAACCCTTATGCTACAGGCGAATTCGTGGTATCTAGGCGCCAACATTCCCGGCAAGCCATTGGTGTTCATGCCTTTCATCGGCGGCTTCGGCGTATACGGCCAGATCATCGCGGATGTCGCGGCCGCCGGCTATAAGGGGTTCAACGTCATCGATACAGAAGGGCGAACAGTTGATCGAGCGGGTCCTCGACAAAGTGATGAAGATTGCCGACCAGTTCCGTGAGCAGGCCGCCGAAGCCGAACGGATGGGGCGTCTGCCCGACGAGACCGTCAAGAATCTCAAGGCGGTCGGGGCGATCAGACTGCTGCAACCCAAGCAGTACAACGGGTTCGAGGTGCATCCACACGAGTTCGCCGAGACGGTGATGGGTGTTGCTTCCCTGGATCCGGCATCGGGCTGGATCTGCGGAGTCGTCGGCGTGCACCCCCACCAGCTGGCGTACGCCGATCCACGGGTGGCCGAGGAGATCTGGGGCGCCGACACCGACACCTGGATGGCCTCGCCGTACGCACCGCAGGGAGTGGCCAGGCCGGTTGACGGCGGATACGTCTTCAACGGCCGCTGGCAGTTCAGCTCGGGAACCGACGCGTGCGAGTGGATCTTCCTCGGCGCGATGGTCGGCGACGCGGACGGCAAGCCTTTGATGCCGCCCGCCATGCTGCACATGATTCTGCCCCGCAAGGACTACGAGATCGTCGAGGATTCGTGGAATGTGGTGGGCCTCAAGGGAACCGGCTCCAAGGACATCATAGTCCGCGACGCCTTCGTGCCGGACTACCGCGTCATGAACGCCACGGAGGTGATGGACGGCACCACGCAACGCAAGTCCGGCCTGACCCAGACCCTGTACCAGATGCCGTGGTCGACGATGTTCCCGTTGGGCATTACCTCGGCCGTGATCGGCATCGCCGAAGGCGCACTCAGCGCCCACCTGGACTACCAACGCGATCGCGTCACCGCAGCCGGCACCGCGATCAAGGACGACCCCTACGTCATGTACGCGATCGGCGAGGCAGCCGCCGACATCAACGCCGCACGGCAGGAACTGCTGGCCAACGTCGACCGCATCTACGACGTCGTCGATTCCGGAAAGGAGGTGTCCTTCGCCGATCGGGCCGCCGGACGCCGAACCCAGATTCGCGCGGCGTGGCGCGCGGTGATGGCCGTCGACCAGATCTTCTCGCGGTCGGGCGGCAACGCGCTGCGGATGGACAAGCCGCTGCAACGGTATTGGCGTGACGCCCACGCCGGACTCGCGCATGCGATCCATGTGCCAGGCACGGTTTTCCATGCCTCTGCGCTGAGCTCATTCGGGGTCGACCCGCAGGGCCCGCTGCGCGCGATGATCTGACCCGGGCCGCTTTTACTCGAACTTTCCCTCGGTAGCTTCTGTCTCGGCGCAGACAGCGTCCAACGACCCAAGCGCGGCCACCCAGCCAGTGATCTGGCGGGCCACGTTCTGGTCGGTGAGCCCGACGTCGGTGAGCACCTCTTTTCGCGATGCGTGCGCCAGGAACTGCTGGGGCACCCCGACGTCGCGGCACGGGACGTCGATCTCCGCGCGCCGCAACGCCGCCGACACAGCGGAGCCGATGCCGCCGGCCACGCCGTGGTCTTCCACCGTGACGACGAGCTTGTGCCGAGCCGCCAGGTCGCGGATCGCGCCGGGAACCGGAAGAATCCACCGCGGGTCGACGACCGTCACACCGATGCCCTGGTTGCGCAGCCGTTCCGCGACCGCCAACGCCATCGCGGCGAACGCGCCCACCGACACCAGCAGCACATCATCGGACTCCGCGGCCGCGGGCTCGGCCAGCACATCCACGCCGCCAATGCGTTGAACAGCCGGAATATCTTCGCCCACATCGCCTTTCGGGAACCGCAGCGCGGTCGGACCGTCGTGGACCTCGAGCGCCTCGCCGAGTTCCTCGCGCAGCCGGGCGGCGTCGCGCGGCGCGGCGACCCGCATACCCGGGACGATGCCGAGCATCGACATGTCCCACGTGCCGTTATGGCTGGCGCCGTCGTTGCCGGTGATGCCGGCACGGTCGAGCACCATCGTCACCGGCAGCTTGTGCAACGCGACGTCCATCATGATCTGGTCGAACGCGCGGTTCAAAAACGTCGAGTAGATCGCGACCACCGGGTGCAGGCCACCCATGGCGAGGCCCGCCGCCGACGTCAGCGCATGCTGCTCGGCGATCCCGACGTCGAACAGCCGGTCGGGGAACCGCTCGCCGAACTTCGACAACCCGGTCGGACCCGGCATCGCGGCGGTGATCGCGACGACGTCGCGCCGCTTGGCGCCGTAGGTTACCAACGCGTCGGCGAAGGCCGACGTCCATCCGGGCGCGGCGACCGCCGTCGACAGCCCGGTGTGCACGTCGATGACCCCGCACGAGTGCATCTGCTCGGCCTCGTCGTTCTCGGCGGGCCCGTAGCCCATCCCCTTGCGGGTGACGACGTGCACGATCACCGGCGCCTTGAAGCCGCGCGCGTGACGCAGCGCACCCTCCACCGCGTGCTCGTCGTGGCCGTCGATCGGCCCGACGTACTTCAGGCTCAGATCCGTGAACATCATTTGCGGGGACAGCGCGTCCTTGATGCCGGCCTTGATGCTGTGCATCGCCTGGTAGCACAGCTCGCCGATCACGGGCACGCCGCGGACCGCGCGCCGGCCACCGTCGAGCATTCGCTCGTAGCCCGGCTGCAGCCGCAGCCCAGCCAAGTGCTCGGCGAACCCGCCGATGGTCGGGGCGTAGCTGCGGCCGTTGTCGTTGACGACGATAACGACTGGGCGCCGGCCGGCCGCGATGTTGTTCAGCGCCTCCCAGCACATGCCGCCGGTCAACGCGCCGTCGCCGACCACGGCGACAACGTGGCGGTTGCGGTGCCCGGTGAGTTCGAAGGCCTTGGCGAGGCCGTCGGCGTAGGACAGCGCCGCGGAAGCGTGGCTGGACTCCACCCAGTCGTGATCGCTTTCGGACCGGCTTGGATAGCCGGACAGGCCGTCCTTCTTGCGCAGCGTGCCGAAGTCGTGGCAGCGGCCGGTAAGCATTTTGTGCACGTATGCCTGATGGCCGGTGTCGAAGATGATCGGGTCGTGCGGCGAGTCGAACACCCGATGCAGAGCCAGCGTGAGTTCGACGACACCGAGGTTCGGCCCCAGATGCCCGCCGGTGGCAGCCACCTTGTGGATCAAAAACTGGCGAATCTCGGAGGCCAGGTCGGTGAGCTGCTGCTGTGAGAGGCGTTGCAGATCTGCGGGACCGCGGATCTGTTCCAGCATCTCGTCAGTGTACGCAAGCGAGCTGGATTCAGTCCTGGTACGACGCTCCTCTGGTAAGGATTGCGACACATTCCACATGGTGGGTTAGCGGGAATGCGTCGAACACCCGCAGCTCCTCGACAGCAAACCCATTCTGGCGGTAAAGGCCCACGTCGCGGGCGAACGAGGCAACCTCGCAGCCGATGTGGATCACACGTGGTGCCCCGGCGTCGGCCAGGAGTCTGATCACCTCTTTGCCTGCGCCGGAGCGCGGCGGATCGAGCACCGCGACGTCGGGTCGTTCACTCAGGCCCTCCAGCGTCTTGCGCACCGAGCCGTTGACGATCTTCACCTGCGGCAGGTCCGACAGAGCACCCTGGGCCGTCCGCGACGCCGTGCGCGACTTGTCGACGCTCAAGACCTGGCCGATCTCGCTGACGCTCTCGGCGAGCGCCGCCGCGAACACTCCCACACCCCCGTACAGGTCCCACGCCGTCTCCCCTGGCGCCAGATCCGCCCACGACGCCACCAGGTCGCTGTACACGCGCGCCGCATCGCGGTGAGCCTGCCAAAACCCGGTGATCGGGACGTGCCAGGTCCTCTCGCCGATCCGCTGTACCGACTCCCCACTGCCCTCGACAAGGAGAAAGTTGGGGCGCGGGAAGCCTCGACCCCGCGGCCCCCGTCCTTGCCACGGCCCCGCGCTGACCACGTGCCGCTGCCCGTCGTCGTCGACCACCACGTGCACCTCGGCCCGCGGCGGAAACGTCCGGTCGGTGACCCCGGCAAGCATGCCCGTCGGGAGCTGACCGCAGTTCGGGACGGCCACCACATCGCTGCTGTGATAACGGTGGTAGCCCGCGCGGCCACCGAAGCCGACGGCCATGCGCACTCGCGTCCGCCAGCCCGTCGCCTCACCCGCGCCGATCCGCTCGGCGACGAGCTCGCCCTGCCGGTATCCGGCGATCTTCTCCAGTTGGTTGACCACCACCTGACCCTTGAGCACGCGGGCGGCATCGGGATCGACGAATGCGAGGTCGCAACAGCCGGCGCCGTCGGGGCCGGCGATCGGGCACAGCGACGGAATGCGGTCCGGTGATGGCTCGAGGATCTCCACAGCCTCGGCGTGCCAGTAGGCATCCTTGTCCGAGGTGACGCGGGCGCGCACGGTCTCGCCGGGTAGCGCATACCGGACGAATACGACCCGGCCCTCGTGGCGCGCCACGCAGCTGCCGCCGTTGGCCGGTGGCCCGACG
Source organism: uncultured Actinomycetota bacterium (assembly GCA_963801365.1). Lineage (GTDB taxonomy): Bacteria > Actinomycetota > Actinomycetes > Mycobacteriales > Mycobacteriaceae > Mycobacterium. The sequence goes on from CAWDEZ010000011.1 coordinate 46,296, forward strand.
GTAAGGGTGAGTTCGATCAATCCAAGAACCCGCGCCGGGCGTCACCGGGCGCGTTCTGCGGCTGCAGCGTCTTCACGCGTTCCGACGAACTCAGTTGCCACGGAACAGAAGTCACCATAACGCCCGGCTCGAACAGCAGCCTGCCCTTCAGGCGCAACGCACTCTGGTTGTGCAGCACGTGCTCCCACCAGTGCCCAACTACGTACTCCGGGATGAACACCGTCACGACTGTGCGAGGGGATTCGCGGCTCACCCGCTTGACGTAGCCGATCACCGGACGGGTGATCTCGCGGTACGGCGAGGCGATCACCTTGAGCGGCACCGTGATGTCGCTGTCCTGCCACCTGTGCACCAGTTCGCGGGTTTCGGCATCGTCGACGTTGACGGTGATGGCCTCGAGCGTGTCGGGGCGCGTTGCGCGGGCATAGGCCAGCGCACGCAGCGTCGGCAGGTGCAGCTTGGACACCAGGACCACCGCGTGGTTACGGCTGGGCAGCACGACTTCGCCGCGTTGCCCCTCTTGTTCGGCGAGCTCGCGGGCAACCGAGTCGTAATGTCGCCGAATCAATTTCATGATCACGAACAGGACCGACATCGCCAGGATCGCGATCCAGGCGCCGGCCACGAATTTCGTGATGACGACGATGATCAGCACCGTGCCGGTGCAGATGAACCCGATCGTGTTGATCACCCGCGACCGCTGCATGTGGCGCCGCACCGCGCTGTCCTGCTCGGTGCGCAGCAGCCACGTCCAGTGCCGCACCATGCCGATCTGGCTCAATGTGAACGACACGAAAACGCCGACGATGTAAAGCTGGATCAGCGCCGTCACCTCTGCCCGGAACGCGACGACGAAGGCGATCGCGGCGAACGCGAGGAACAGGATCCCGTTGGAGAACGCGAGCCGATCACCACGGGTGTGCAACTGCCGCGGCAGGTATCGGTCCTGGGCGAGGATCGAACCCAGCACCGGGAATCCGTTGAACGCCGTGTTGGCGGCGAGCACAAGGATCAGCGCGGTGACGCCGGCGATCAGGAACAGCCCGGGCCCGAAATTGTGGAACACGGCGTCGGCGAGCTGGGCGATCAGCGTCTTCTGGTGGTAGTCGGCAGGCGCGCCGATCAGTTGCTCGTGCGGTCGTTCGGCCATTTTCGCACCGGTGGCCCTCGCCAGCATGATGATTCCCATGAACAGGCTCACGGCGATCAGCCCGAGCATCAGCAATGTCGTTGCGGCGTTGTGCGACTTGGGTTTCTGGAAAGCCGGGACGCCGTTGCTGATCGCTTCGACGCCGGTCAGGGCCGCACACCCCGAGGAGAACGCGCGAGCAACGAGAAATGTCAGCGCGAGGCCCATGATGTCGCCGTGTTCGGCGTGCAATTCGAATCCGGCGGACTCCGCACGTAGCGGCGTTTGGAAGATGTACAGCTGGAAGAACCCCCAGGCGAGCATCACGTAGATGCCGATCATGAACGCGTATGTCGGGATCGCGAACGCCGTGCCAGATTCCCTTATTCCACGAAGGTTCGCCGACGCCACCAACAGAATCGCGGTCACCGCGAACGCGACCTTGTGCTGCGCGACGAACGGCAGCGCTGACCCGATGTTGGACATCGCCGACGACATCGACACCGCGACCGTCAATACGTAGTCCACCAGCAATGCGCTGGCGACGATCAAGCCGGCGGTGTGACCCAGGTTGGTGGTGACCACCTCGTAGTCGCCGCCGCCGGACGGGTACGCGTGTACGTTCTGGCGGTAGCTTGCGATCACGATCAGCATCACGGCGGCCACGGCCAAGCCGATCCACGGCGCCATCGAGTATGCGGCGAGCCCGGCCACCGACAGCACCAGGAAGATTTCTTCCGGCGCATAGGCCACTGACGACAGCGCATCGGATGCGAACACCGGCAGCGCGATCCGCTTGGGCAGCAGAGTGTGCGCCAGTTTGTCGCTGCGGAACGGCCGTCCCAGAACCAGTCGCCGGGCGGCGGTCGAGAGCTTGGACACGAGGACCAACACTATTCGCACAGGGGGCCTGGCTGTAGCGTTGTGCCCACAGTTTTCCCGTGCTCTGTCAGCGGTGCCCTCACCGCCGAAAGGACCGAAGTTGCGCGTCGTGGTGATGGGATGCGGACGCGTCGGTGCATCGCTGGCTGACTCGCTGGCACGTATCGGCCACGACGTGGCGATCATCGACCGAGACAGCACGGCGTTCAACCGGTTGTCCCCCGACTTCCCCGGCGAGCGTGTGCTCGGCATGGGTTTCGACCGCGAGGTGCTGTTGCGGGCAGGGATCGAAGAAGCCGGCGCGTTCGCGGCGGTGTCCTCGGGGGACAACTCGAACATCATCTCGGCGAGGGTGGCCCGCGAAACGTTCGGTGTGGAGCGGGTGGTTGCCCGCATCTACGACGCGAAGCGGGCGGCGGTGTACGAGCGGCTCGGCATTCCGACTGTCGCCACGGTGCCCTGGACCACCGACCGACTGCTGAACGTGCTCACCCGCGAGACGGAGACCACCAAGTGGCGCGACCCCTCAGGCAATGTCGGGATCACCGAGATTGCCCTGCACGAGGACTGGGTGGGCCGCCGTGTCGCCGACCTGGAGTCGGCGACCGGAGCGCGGGTGGCGTTCATGATCCGGTTCGGCGGCGGCGTGCTGCCGGAGTTGAAGACCGTGATCCAGGCCGGCGACCAGGTGTACATCGCCGCGATCGCGGGTCGCATTTCCGAGGCGATGGCCATCGCCGCGCTGCCACCCAGTGAGGATTCGGGCGCGGAGAAGGCGCGGGAGGGGTAAAGCCGGGTGAAAGTCGCCATCGCCGGGGCCGGCGCCGTCGGACGCTCGATCGCACGTGAGCTGATCGAGAACCACCACGAGATCATGCTTCTGGAGCGCAATCCCGAGCACATCGACGTCGACGCGATCCCCGCGGCGCACTGGCACCTCGGCGACGCCTGCGAGCTGTCGCTGCTTGAGTCGGTGCACCTGGAGGAGTACGACGTCGTCGTCGCCGCAACCGGAGACGACAAGGCGAATGTCGTGGTGAGCCTGCTCGCGAAGACCGAGTTCGCAGTGCCGCGGGTGGTGGCCCGGGTCAACGACCCCCGCAACGAGTGGCTGTTCGACGACTCGTGGGGTGTCGATGTCGCCGTTTCCACCCCCCGGATGCTGGCCTCACTGGTCGAGGAGGCGGTGGCGGTCGGAGATCTTGTGCGGCTCATCGAGTTTCGGCGAGGCCGGGCGAACCTCGTGGAGATCACGCTGCCGGACGACACGCCGTGGGGCGGCAGGCCGGTGCGGAAGTTGGAGTTGCCGCGTGACGCCGCGCTGGTGACTATTCTGCGTGGCCCGCGGGTGATCGTGCCGGAGGCCGACGAGCCGATGGAGGGCGGTGACGAGCTGCTGTTCGTGGCAACCACCGAGGTCGAGGACGAGCTGCGCAGGCTGCTGCTACCCGAAACCTAAACGCGTGCGCGTGCATCGGGCTACTCGGCGCTCGCCGCGGCCTCATCGCTCGCGGCTTCCCCGCGGTGCTCGGCCGCGTGGACCGCGCGCTGGGCCACCCGGATCGGGAAGTACATCGATAGCGCGGCAAGGATCGTCAGCGGCCAGCCCATCGCGATGCGGGCGAATGCCAGCCAGCCGGTTTGGTCCATGTCGTAGAGGTAGCGCTGCACGATGAACCGCGACAGGAACACCACAACCCAGACCAACGTGGCAATGTCGTAGGCCCACACGGCTTTTCGCACTCCGCGCCAGCTGGCGTCATGCTCCTTGATAAAGCCCCAGATGTAGCCGACGATCGGCCGCCGCACCAGCACGGAGCCGGCGAACACGACCGCCCAGAACAGCGAACTCCAAATGCCCAGCAGGAAATAGCCTTTGCTCTGCCCCACCAGGTACGCGATGAACGCGCAGACGCCCACCCCGATGAATCCGGATACCGCCGGCTGTACCGTCTCGCGCCGCCACAGCCGCCACACCAGGATGAGCGCGGCGACAGCCAAGGCGGAGACGATCGCCGGGATCAAGCCGAACAGGGTGGACACCGGGACGAACGCCACCACGGGCACCGAGGAATAGATCAGCCCGCTGAAGCCGCCCATCTGGTCGAGCAGCTTCCGCGGGACATTGTGCTGTTGAGTCAGGATCAGCGCTGAATCTCGTAATGCGGGTTGTAGATGGCCTTCGCCCCGTTCTCGAGCTTGCCGAGTCGCCCGTGCACCCGAAGTGTCCGGCCGGGTTCGATACCCGCGATGCGCCGCTGGCCGAGCCAGACGAGCGTGACCGCGTCAGTGCCGTCGAAAAGTTCGGCCTTGATCCCTCCCGCGCAGCCCTTCGCGTTGGCTTCGACGCTGCGCAGCGTGCCGACCATGGTGACTTCCTGGCCGCGCTGACAATCGATGGCCCGCTGCGCGCCGGTACTCGCGGCCTCGTCGGTCAGCTGTTCGGCGTCACGTTGTTCAGGGTCCTCGGTCAATCGACGCGTGAGCCGGCGCAGTATTCCATCGGCCGTAGCCATGACCAACTCCTGACACCTCTGTGTGTGAACGCTGTATTCGCAACGGTAGACCTGTTGGGTTCGTCGTGCCATGTGGCATCGGTGTTACCGTGCGCAGTTTTACTTCCCGCTTCGGGCAAGCAGCTCATCAGAGGGCCGAGCGGCGGGCAGGATCGTGTGGTGGCCGTCGACTTGCGTGGAGTGTGCGCCGTGTTGCTGCCCGGCACCGGCTCCGACGACGACTACGTCCACCGAGCGTTTTCCGCCGCGCTGCACGAGGTGGGCGCGACGGTCGTGGCGGCCGCGCCCCGACCCAATGGGTTGATCGCGGGCTATCTCGCCGACATCGACAATGCCGCCGGCGAAGAGCCGATCGCGGTGGGCGGCGTGTCGATCGGTGCGGCGGTCGCGGTGGCCTGGGCGCTCGCCCGCCCGGATCGCGCGGTGGGGGTGCTGGCCGCGTTGCCGGCGTGGACAGGCTCCCCTCAAGGCGCACCGGCGTCGCAGGCGGCCCTTCAGACGGCGCTCGCATTGCGACGCGACGGCTTGGTCGCTGCGACGTCTCATATGCGCGCGTCGAGCCCGAAGTGGCTCGCCGACGAACTCACCCGATCCTGGGCGGGACAGTGGCCGGCGCTACCCGACGCGATGGAGGAGGCTGCCCATTACGTCGCGCCGACATGCCGCGAGCTGGAACGGCTTGCGGTCCCGATGGGCGTCGCCGGCGCAACCGATGATCCCGTGCACCCGTTGGAAGTCGCGGTCGAGTGGGTGACGGCGGCACCCCGTGCGGCGCTGCGGACCGTGACGCTCGACGAGATCGGCGCCGATGCCGCGGCATTGGGCGCCGCCTGCGTCGCTGCGCTGCGGGACGCCTAAGCGCTCCCTTGTCTGGTCTTCGCGCGAGCGCTCAGGGGTTGTCTCTTCTTCGCGCAAGCGCTCATCAGCCGCCCATCGTCGTTCGGAGCTGCTGCATCGCCGACCCTGGCGCCGCACGCCGCGCTACAGGCTGCGGCGGTTCACTCCCCTGCTGACCCTCCTGGCCGGTGGCCGCCTGTTGAGCGGCACGCAGCTGGGCGACGATCACCTCGGGCAGTTGCACCGGCAGCGGCGTGCGCACCGGCAAGGGCGTGTCTCCTCGGCTGACAACGGTGTCCGCTAACGCTTTTCTGGCCTCGCCGACCAGCGCCTCAGCCGTCTCGTCCGGTCCATTGGCGACGCAGCGGATCATCCACCGGTACCCGTCGATCCCGATGAAACGCACTGTGCCGTTTCCGCGGCCGACCACTTCGCGCCCCCACGGCCCCGTCTCGATCGACACCTCCGGGGCGTCCTTCCGCAGTGCGTCGGCCAGTTCGGTGGCGACTTCGCGCCACAGTCCAGTGGTCTTCGGCGCGGCGTACGCGGCGATGGTGAACCTGCCGTTGGGCGTCACCATCCACACCGCATTCGGCACGCCCGTTTCGGTGAGTTCGACTTGGAGCTGGCCGGTTTCCGGTGCCGGGATCAGCACAGAGCCCAGATTCAGCCGCGCGACTTCGGCTTGTGCCGCGTCGTCGAAGTCGTCGATGTCGAACGGGCCGTCGACGTCGGGATCGATGGATTTGCCTTCTGCCATCTACAAACTCGCATGTCCTCCAGAGGAGCCGTGGCCGCCATCACCGCGCGTGGTCTGAGCCAGGCCGGCTTCGTCGAACGACGACACCTCGATTAACTCGGGCAACTCGACCCGCTGGACAAGCAGCTGCGCGATCCGGTCGCCACGATGCACGACGATCGGCTCCTTCAGGTCGAGGTTCACCAGCGCCACCTTAATTTCCCCGCGATAGCCCGCGTCGATGGTGCCGGGACTGTTGACAATTGAAAGGCCAACTCGGGCAGCCAATCCCGAGCGCGGATGCACCAGCCCCACCATCCCGTACGGGATAGCGACGGCGATCCCGGTAGACACGAGGGCCCGCTCGCCGGGACCGAGCTCGACGTCCTGCGCGCTGTACAAGTCGACGCCGGCATCGCCGTAGTGGGCTCGACTGGGCATCGGCAGGTCATGATCCAAGCGCACGACCGCCAGACGGGTGGACACGACCCCAAAGACTACCCTTGGCCGCGTGTCGGGAAGCCGCGCAACCTCGCAATCCGTGCGCTACCGCGAACGGTTGACGGTGCCGTGGTGGTGGTGGCCCCCGGCGTTCGGGCTCGCTGCGCTGGTGGCCTTGGAGGTCAACCGCGCGGCGCGTGACCTACCGGGATGGATCTCGTTCGCCTTCCTGTGCACGATTGCCGCCGGCGTGTTGATCTGGTTCGGCCGGGCCGAGGTGCGGGTGGTCACCGGCGAAGACGGCACGCCGCTGCTGTGGGCCGGTCCAGCCCACCTTCCCGCCGACGTGATCAGCCGCTCCGCGGAAATTCCGCAGTCGGCAAAGTCGGCGGCCCTGGGACGCCAGCTCGATCCCGCGGCATACGTCCTACACCGGCCCTGGGTCGGTCCTATGGCGCTCATGGTTCTCGATGATCCCGACGACCCGACCCCGTACTGGCTCGTGAGCAGCCGCCATCCTGAGCGGGTTCTCGCCGCGCTGCGTGAGTCACCCTGTTAGGCGGCGCAGTCGGTGCAGATCATCCGGCCATCCTTCGCACTGGCCAGACGGCTGCGATGGTGTACCAGAAAGCAGCTGGAACACGTGAACTCGTCGGCCTGCTTCGGAATGACACGCACCGACAACTCTTCACCGGACAGATCTGCGCCGGGTAGCTCGAAGGATTCGGCCGACTCCGATTCGTCGACGTCGACCACGGCCGACTGCGCCTCGTTGCGCCGAGCCTTCAGCTCCTCCAGCGAGTCCTCGGACACATCGTCGGTCTCTGTACGCCGCGGGGCGTCGTAGTCCGTCGCCATCTCTTTGCCCCCTTTTCTACTTGCTGCAGCAGAGCTTTGTACCAGCCTCGAACGCATCCGCCAAACGATTCGTGCCCGGATCGCAGAGAGTTCGACTGTGATTTACGTCACATCGTTTGCGGGCATGTTGCGAACCACGCCAAGGGCTGCATCTACAGTGCAGGGGTGGTCGCGCAAATCACCGAAGGCACCGGCTACGACCGGCGGGGGCGTCCGTTTCGGCGCCGCAATGTCATGCCCGGCATCATCGCGGCGGTGGTCCTGTTGGTGGTCACCACCATCATCTGGGTGATCGCCCTCACGCGTCCCTCGGACATCCACGAGACCACCGCGTGCAACCCACCGCCCGGACGCAGCGACCCGTCGCAGCCAACCTTGGGCGAGCCGGTGTCGCGAGCCAACATGACCGACGTCGCACCCGCCAAGTTGGCCGACGCCAAGATCCGCGTGCTCAACGCCAGCGGACAGGGCGGCCAGGCGGCCACCGTGGCCAGTGCGCTGCGGGACGTCGGGTTCGGGCAGCCCACTGCGGAGAACGACCCGGTCTACGCCAACACCAGGCTGGAGTGCCAGGGCCAGATCCGATTCGGGCGGGCCGGGCAGGCCTCCGCGGCGGCCGTGTGGTTGGTGGCGCCGTGTGTCGAGCTATATCAGGACCAGCGGCCGGACGACACGGTGGACCTGGCGCTGGGATCCGAATTCAAGACGCTCAGCCACAGTGACGACACCGACGCGATGCTGGCCAGCCTGCGTCCGGAGGCCACCGCACCGCCGGACCTTTCGCTGCTGCCGAAGATCCACACCAACTCGTGCTGAGGCCTAGCTAGCCCTCCGGAAGCTCGCCGTCGGCGCCAAGGCTCGCAAGGAGATCGCCGAGTGCGCCGGCAATACCTGGTGCGGCGACCATCATGAGCTCGGGCCCGTCAGATCGCGGTAGCTGGACGTGTGCGCCGGCTTCAGCGGCGATCAGCGCGCCGGCCGCCCAGTCCCACCGGTGGAGCCCGTGTTCGAAATGGGCGTCGAGTTGGCCGGCGGCCACCATGCACAGGTCCAGGGCCGCAGAGCCAATCCGACGAACGTCGCGCACCTGTGGCAGCATGCCCGCCAGCAGTGCGGCCTGGGCCGCACGCCGATGCGGGCTATAGCCGAAGCCCGTGCCTATGAGCGCCATGGACAGGTCATCGATGTTGTTGCAGCGCAAGGGTTCTGACTTGTCCGAAGCGTCGACGACGCGCGCCCCCAGTCCGCGGCCAGCCGAATACACCAGGGCACGGGTCACGTCTGCGACCGCTCCGGCCACCGACACTCCACCGAGTTGGACGCCAACCGATACCGCATATGCCGGGATTCCGTAGATGAAGTTGACCGTGCCGTCGATCGGGTCGAGCACCCATGTGACCGACTCGCCGTCAATGTCGTGGTGCGGTCCGCCGCCCTCCTCACCGAGCACCGGTTCCCCCGGGCGCAGCTGCGCCAACCGGTCGCGCAACAGCCGCTCGGCCTCCCTGTCCACCACCGTCACCGGATCGGTCCTTGTGCTCTTCGAGTCAACGGCCGCGTCGTCGGGATCTGGACGGTGGACACCGAATACCTCGGCGCGGCGCAGCCTGACGAACTGCGCCGCTTCTGCCGCAAGATGCTCAGCCACCGAACGCAGCTCGGCGGCATCGGTGTCACGTTCGGTCACCGCCACATCGCAACACGCGAATCACCACTAGCGCCACTGCAGACCTCACCAGACAGTAGGGTTGGGGTCGCGTCAACAGTCGCCCCGCTCCCCGAGGAGTGCCATGACCGCCACCAAGACACCCATCATCGAAAGCGCGAACACCGTTGGGTCGCATCGCCGCGGGTTCGGCGTGGATGTCGGCGGCAGCGGCGTCAAAGGCGGCATTGTCGACCTGGAAACCGGCCAGCTGGTAGGCGACCGATTCAAGCTGCTCACGCCGCAACCGGCCACGCCCGAGGCAGTCGCGAAGACCATCGCCGCGGTGGTGAGACAGTTCGGTTGGACCGAGCCGCTGGGCGTCACCTATCCGGGCGTAGTCACCAACGGTGTGATCCGCACCGCGGCGAACGTGGACAAGGCGTGGATCGGAACCGAAGCGACCAAGGTGATTGGCTCCGCGCTCGACGGCCAGGCGGTCACGGTGCTCAATGATGCCGATGCGGCCGGACTTGCCGAAGAACGGTTCGGGGCAGGCAAAGACAACACCGGCGTGATCGTGCTGCTCACGTTCGGCACGGGCATCGGATCGGCGGTGATCCACAACGGGGTGCTGTTGCCCAACACCGAATTCGGCCATCTCGAGGTGGGCGGAATGGAGGCCGAGCACCGGGCCGCGTCGTCAATCAAGGAAACCAAAGGCTGGAGCTATAAGCGCTGGGCGCCGGAGGTCACCAAGGTCTTGATGGCAATCGAGAACGCGATCTGGCCCGACCTGTTCATCGTCGGTGGTGGTATCAGCCGCAAGGCGGACAAATGGGTCCCGCTGCTGAAGTGCCGGACACCGGTGGTCCCGGCGGCGCTGCAGAACACCGCGGGAATCGTCGGTGCCGCGATGGCCGCGCAGGTCGATGTGACCAGCACAATCACCCCGCTGAGCGGGGTTTGAGAGCCCGCTGTCGTTACAATGGTCGGCGGCAGCCGCAGACCGAAGGCAGCGGCGAGTATCCGAGACTGAGAGCACGCCGACCTTTCGACATAGCGCCAGGGAGCCCGCAACCGCGTCGGCCCCTGCGCGAGGCTCGATGAGGTCGGCAGACGCGAAAGGGTGTACGTGGCAGCGACGAAAGCAAGCCCGGCGACCGAAGAGCCGGCGAAGCGCGCCGCTACCAAGACCCCCGCCAAGCGGACGTCGGCGAAGGAGTCCGCAACGGCCAAGCGCGCGCCCAAGGCGACCAAACCAGCCAAGGAAAGCAAGGAACCGAAGTCCGCCACGGCGCCAGTGAAGGATGGGGCGAAGACAGTCACGAAATCATCGGCCAAAGCCGCAAAGGCGGCGAGCGGGCAGCGCGCCTCGCGCGCGAAGGCCGAGAAGCCAGCGCCCGCGGCGGAGCCGTCGCGGAGCCGGTCGAAGAAGGCCGCGGCCCCGGAGGTGGTTGAGGCCAAGGGCGCGCCGGTCGAGGTCGACGAGACCGTCGATGAGCTCGATGCCGACCGCGAGCCCGACGATGCCGAACCTGGCGACGACATTGACATCGACGAAGCCGATCTTGCACTCGACGACCTCGAGGCGGTTATCGAGGACGACGTCGAGGACGACATCGAGGTCGCCGACGATGAAGCCGACGAAGAGGCGGAGCCGGAGGCCAAGGCGCCCGCGGAGGCCAAGGAGGCGCCGCCCGCCGAGGACGATGAGATCGCCGAGCCGAGTGAGAAAGACAAGGCGTCGGGCGACTTCGTCTGGGACGAGGAGGAGTCCGAGGCACTGCGCCAGGCCCGCAAGGACGCCGAGCTCACTGCGTCGGCCGACTCGGTGCGTGCCTATCTGAAGCAGATCGGCAAGGTGGCGCTGCTGAACGCCGAGGAGGAAGTGGAGCTCGCCAAGCGGATCGAGGCCGGGTTGTATGCCACCCAGCTGATGGCCGAGCTGGCCGAGCGCGGCGAGAAACTGCCCGCCGCGCAGCGCCGCGACATGGCCTGGATCTGCCGCGACGGGGATCGGGCCAAGAATCATCTGCTGGAGGCGAACCTGCGACTGGTTGTGTCGCTGGCCAAGCGCTATACCGGGCGAGGGATGGCGTTCTTGGATCTGATTCAGGAGGGCAACCTCGGTTTGATCCGCGCGGTGGAGAAGTTCGACTACACAAAGGGCTACAAGTTCTCTACGTATGCCACCTGGTGGATCCGACAGGCGATCACCCGCGCGATGGCCGATCAGGCCCGCACCATCCGCATCCCGGTGCACATGGTCGAGGTGATCAACAAGCTGGGCCGGATTCAGCGAGAACTGTTGCAGGACTTGGGTCGCGAGCCGACACCGGAAGAGCTCGCCAAGGAAATGGACATCACACCCGAAAAGGTGTTGGAGATCCAGCAATACGCGCGTGAGCCGATCTCGTTGGACCAGACCATCGGCGACGAGGGCGATAGCCAGCTTGGCGATTTCATCGAGGACTCCGAGGCGGTGGTGGCCGTCGACGCGGTGAGCTTCACGCTGTTGCAGGATCAGCTGCAGTCGGTATTGGAGACGCTGTCCGAACGCGAAGCCGGCGTGGTGCGGCTGCGGTTCGGGCTGACCGACGGTCAACCTCGCACGCTGGACGAAATCGGTCAGGTATACGGCGTCACCCGCGAACGGATCCGCCAGATCGAGTCCAAGACGATGTCAAAGTTGCGGCACCCCAGCCGTTCTCAGGTACTGCGCGACTACCTTGACTGAGCGACACGCCAGTTTATGACTATGACCTGCAGGTTTGCCGTTCAATCCAGAAATAGTCGACAAGCGCAGCGCGTCCAGTCAAGATATCCGTTGTGGTGCGTCGCAAAACCGAAGCCGCTCGACCTGGCCGCTCTGCTGTCGTCGTGGGGACTTACCCTGTCTGCTGAGCGCAAGTCCCCGCAGACCATCAAGAGCTACGGCGACGGCGTTCGCGGATATTGCACACATGGCGGGCGGAGTTCCTTGCGCACTTCACCCATACCGACGTCTCCAATCGGCCGACCGAATCGTTGAACGGAAGATCAACAACACCAAACACACCGCGCGCGGATTCCGCAACTTCGATAATTACCGGCTCCGTCTGTTTCTCAACCACGGCCGAATCCACAACAATCATCAGATATCACTGATCCGAACCCGCCGTCGCAGCTTGGTGGCGTAGAACCATTTTTGCCGAAAGAGTAAAAATCGACCGGATTAAAACTATGCACCCGACATTCAAACCCCGCCACACTATTGGGGCGGTAAAAACCAACTATTGGTTTGCGGCAGGCAGTCGAGGTAAGAGCATGGGAAACCTCATATTGCAAGCCGTAGATAGGGATTAGTGATGCTGGCGTGTCTGCGCTGGTAGGGGCGGTGACCGCGGCATTGTTCAGTGCTTGTGAAGACAACCGAAGCCGCGGTCGCCGCGGTCAGCAGACGGAGTTCTCGAATACTGGGGAGAAAAGATACCTCGTCCCTGCCATGTCTAGTCTTTCGCGACGTTAAGGAGGTAAACCTGTTACTCACGTCAGCTCTGTAAGGATTGGGGTGGCCGTTTCCGAAGAAACGTATTTAGACATGCAAACAACTCGGTGATTTCGTTGGATTTGATCTTGCCAAAATCGCCCCGAACGCCCCCACATACTGACACAATCTCAATTGCGGTCGGAGTCATTTTGCTTAACCGCTGATACATCTCAATACGCGTGTGATGGAGGCCAATGGTGGAGCGCAGATCGACTCAGCGTCGTGTCGTAAGAGAATTCGCGCGCTATCGGCGGACGCCGTCGCCCCGCCGTCACGTGGGATCCCTAACCCGGGTGCCCGCGTTCGGCCTTAGCAGACAAGGAGACAAAGATGGGCTATGCAAAGTACATAGGGCGTGTGGGTTTCTTGGCGGTCGCGTTGGGATCGGGGTCGCGGTAGCCGATTCGTCAGGAGTCGCCTGGGCGGATCCGTCGGGCAGTAGTTCGTCGTCGGCGGACTCGTCTGCGTCGACGTCAGCAACGTCGTCCTCGGATTCGACGGCATCAGCTGGCACCGCGTCGTCGGGTTCTGTTTCGTCGACTGCATCGGTGCCGTCGACGGCCTCCACCACGACCACGAGCGGGGCGTCGACGTTCTCGACGCCGACGGGCGATCCGCGCACCGGCTCGGCGCCAAGCACCGGTTCCGCACAGACCGCCTCAACCACATCAGCCGGTAAGCCGACGCTTTATACCGCACCAAATCCGGTCGGGCGCAAAAGGTCTGCGGAGCCGCCCCGTACGAGTCAACCATCGTCGTCGGGTTCTGTTTCGACCACTGCGTCGGTGCCGTCGACGGCCTCCACCACGTCGGCGAGCGGGGCATTGACCGCACCTACTTCCACCGAGGTGAGCGGTGCGTCGACGTTCTCGATACCGGCGGGCGATCCGCGCACCGCCTCGGCGCCAAGCACCGGTGTCGCACAGACCGCCTCAACCACATCAGGCGTTGAGCCCGCGCTCGATACCGCACCAAATCCGGTCGGGCGCAAAAGGTCTACAGAGCTGCCCGATGCGAGTCAACCATCGTCGGGGCTGTCAAGTGTTTCGTCCGCGGACTCCACCCCGTCGGGCAGCGCCACACTAAGTTCGCAGCCGGCGACACCGACGCGGCCGACCACGCAGAGCTTGATGAACGCTCCGTTAGCGACGGAGTCCACGGCGTCGTTCTCGGCGGATACGCAACCACCGCAGCAACAGCAAAGCTCACTCATCGCCACCTCGGTGCCCGAGGCCAATGCGCTTCCGACTCAAGCGGTTCCCGCCGCCGTCACCGACCCGCCGGCACCGCTGAACACGGTGTCGACCGTGGCGTCGGGTGTTCTGTCGGTTGTCGGACTGAACTCGCTGGCCGGCACCGACCCGGGCGAGCCGGTGGACTCGCCGGTGTCGTCGGCGATGCTGGCGTGGGCGCGCCGACAGGACGGCCAGGCCCCAACCGGTGAATCGACGGCAACCACCGACAACGCCGCGTCGACCGTCCAGGCGGTCGCGCAGGCAGCCCCCGTGGCAACGAGTTTCGCCACCAGTGCGCCGGCGGCGCGGATGACCGCCGCGGTGACCGCAAGCCCGAATTATGACAGTCTCGCGACCGTGGGCGCGACCCCGTATCTGCCGTTCGACGCCAACGACCGCGACGACCAAAGAAGTGTTCGCTCACTACGTGCCGTGGTTCCCGCTGTCAATCGACAACTTGCCGGCCAGCCAGGACTACTACACCACCCAGTTCCTGAACCCCTACGGCGAAGGCGGTTCGCACGCCGCCAACGGCGGCTACCTGCGGGACCGGCCGCTGCCGCAGGATCCGATCAACGACCCGAACTGGAAGACCATCAACGCCAAGACCGAGGTGAACCAGGCCAAGAGCATCGGCATCGACGGCTTCGCCGTGGACATCGTGGACCCGGGCGGCTATCACGACGCGACAATCACCGCCTTATACACGGCGGCATCGTCAACCACCGGGTTCACCATCCTGCCCACCGCAGACATGTCCGGACGGCTGGGAGGAATGACGGCGGCCGACTTCGCGAAAGCGATCGCCCCATATCTGACCTCGCCGGGCGGCTACAAGCTCAGCGACGGGCGGGTGGTGTTGGGCGCGTTCTACGCCGAACTCCAAAATGCCTCCTGGTGGGGTAGCGCGCTGACCTACCTAAACGCCGCCTACGGGCTCAACGTCGCGTTCGTGCCGACCTTCCTCAATGCCTCCGCCTACATGGCCTCGTTCGCGCCGATCAGCTACGGGGTTCAGCAGCTGGGGCGGGCGCAACCCGGTCGACACTAACCCCACCGGGTCGCCGGCTGGTCTCGCGCAGCAGGCCCACGCGCTGGGCAAGATCTGGATGCAGCCGGTGGCGTTCCAGGACGCCCGCCCCTACGTGCGCCTCTACCAGGAGTCCGGCAACACCCAAACGAACACCGACCACTGGCAGACCGCCACGCAACAGGGCGCCGAATGGGTCCAAATGCTCACCTGGAACGACTACGCGGAAACCACCACGATGGCACCGTCGGTGGAGCATGGCTACCGCATGCTTGACATGCAGGCCTACTTGCTCGCCCAATACGAATACGGATACGCGCCCACGATTGTGCGCGATGCTCTCTACGTCTCCGCCCGCGACCAGTTCGCCAACGCCCCAAACAGTTTCGGCGAAACGCTGCCCATGGTGGCCTGGCCCGGCACACCCGCGGCCACTGACACCGTCGACGTGGTGACATACGCCACCGCGCCGGCAACCGTGGTGGCCAACATCGGCGGAGTGGTGTCGACATGCGCGGTTGGCGGCGGGCGCAGCGTGTGCTCCTTCCCGCTGCAACTCGGCACCATCAGCGTTAGCCTCGTCCGCAACGGCACCGTCGCGGTCACCGTCAATAACCCCTACACGGTCGTCGCCGTGCCGTACGTGCAAGACGAGCAATATCACATCGCCGGGGGGCTGCGCTGAGCCGAAACTCCCCGCAAGCTCGGCCCACGCGATTGGGGCCGGGACAGGGGTGGTAGCGGGCTCCCGTCGCCTGGTCGCTCGCTGGCTTCGCCGGTAGTGGGCGGCCTGGCGTCGGGGACGTGACCACAGCGGAACCTGACATCAACAGCGCATCCTGGCACAATTACAAATCGTCCGCGCTGGGTAACCGAACTCCACTGGCCGCAAGTGGGCCCCTCCGAACGATCTACGGGAGCGGCGATGTACCGGAAACCATCGATGCTCGC
Organism: uncultured Actinomycetota bacterium; assembly: GCA_963801365.1. Classification (GTDB taxonomy): domain Bacteria; phylum Actinomycetota; class Actinomycetes; order Mycobacteriales; family Mycobacteriaceae; genus Mycobacterium. The sequence goes on from CAWDEZ010000011.1 coordinate 62,091, forward strand.
AATCATCGCCTGCGCGCTGGTGAGCGCACCCGCCAACATCCCGATCGCCAACGCTGCACCGTGCCCGGACGTCGAAGTCGTGTTCGCCCGGGCCACCACCGAGCCACCCGGCATCGGAAGCGTCGGGCAGGCATTCGTCGACTCACTGCGCCCCCAGGTCCGCGGAAGAAACATCAGTGTCTATGCGGTGAATTACCCCGCCACCGACGATTACGCACAGTCCGCCTCTGCCGGTGCCGTTGACGCAAGCTCGCATGTTCAGTCCACGGCCAGCAACTGTCCCACCACCCGGATGGTGCTCGGCGGCTATTCGCAAGGCGCCCTCGTGATCGGTCTGATCACCGCGATCCCGGTGTCGCTCGCCGGCTTCACCCCCGCGCCAATGCCGCCCGAGGTCGCCGACCACGTCGCGGCGGTCGCCGTGCTGGGGAATCCAGCAGATAGATACGTAGGGATTCCCCTGAGCGGGGTCAGTATGCTCTACGGTCCCAAGGCCATTGACTTGTGTGCGCCTGGCGATCCGATCTGCACTCCGAGCGGAAACATGTCGGCGCCGGGCCCTGACGAGACGTTCTCGCCCGCGCACCTGTCCTATGTCCAGTCCGGAATGGCAAGTCAGGCAGCGGCTTTCGCTGCGAGTCGGCTCTAGCGCCGCGCCTGCACCTTGTACGTCGACGGCCACGAATTTCGGTCTTCGTCGCCCACCACCGGCGTTCCCTTGCCGCCGACCTTGACGTCGTATGCCTCCTTCCCGGCGCCGGCTTCACGGTTCGCATGTTGCTGGGCGAGGTAGTACAACTCGTCGATCGTCGCCTCGCCGTACGCGACGAACGTGGTGCTGCGGACCACGTCCTCCGGATCGGGAGTCATCTTTTCCGGCAGCACCCGCGACGCCAGCGCGGCCAGCCCCAATAGCGAGAACGGGATCACCCAATAGCAAACGAACGACAGCGGGGTCTTCGTGTCGAGAATCGTCGCGTCGCCCTGCACGATCGGCGGGATCGACGACGACACCGTCATGCCCGCGAACGCGGCCACCCAGATCCAGGTCAGCAGCGTGGTGATGCGCTGGAACAGCTCGCTCTGGACTATCTCGGGTGGCTGGTCGACTTCGGCGAACTCCCGCACGAACGGCTTGCCGAGCAGCACACCCGTCAACGCGACGAGGAAGATCCCAGCGTTGCTCAGCGGCTGCATCCACCGCTCCATGAACCCATCGCTCAGCGAGAAGGTAAGCACCGTCAGCACCAAAAATATTGCAACAGCGCCTATTTCGAGCGTGCGCCCCGGCCGGCCCTTGACGCGGCCGATCCCGAACGACAACACCGCGACCGCCAACGCCACGAGCACGGCGGCGGTGAATGGGACGTTGCCGACGAGCACCCAGTAGACGATCCACGGCGCGAAGCCCAACAGGATTCCCACGAGGGCTCAGTGTAGGGAGTCGCGCCCGCACCGCGAGTGTGAAGGTATTGCGCCGACACGCCGACACGCCGACACGCGTCGCGGTCCGTTCATGTTGGCGAGATCGGGAAGATGGACCGATGGCCGAACGCAACACGATCTCGTCGGGCTCGCCCTACGAAAGCGCGGTCGGCTATTCACGGGCGGTGCGAATCGGACCCCACATTGCCGTCGCGGGCACCACCGGCAATGGCGACGACGTCGTCGCTCAGACACGCGATGCCCTGCGACGCATCGAGGCCGCGCTACGGGAAGCCGGTGCGTCACTGACAGACGTCGTCCGCACCCGCATCTACGTCACCGACATCACCCGGTGGCGCGACGTCGGCGCCGTCCACGCGGAGCTGTTCGAAGGATCAACCCCGCCGCGACGATGGTTGAGGTGTCCGCGCTGATCCAACCTGGCTTATGGGTCGAGATCGAGGCCGACGCCTACGTGACTGGTGACTGAAACCGACCGTCCGGCCCAGGCCGGTATTCGGTGACCGTGACCACCGCGGCCACTGGCAGTGGCCCGTATAGGTGCGGGAACACCATCGCGGCTGGGTCCGTTGGATCCCCTGGTTCCCAGCGCAACGGCGCGTCCAGACTGGAGGGGTCGACGTGCAGCAGGACAAGGTCGGTCCGGCCGGCGTAGAGACGGTTAGCCGGAAGGTGCACTTGCTCAGGTGTCGACAGGTGCACGAACCCGACATCGCGCAGCGACTCTGGGCGGTGCTCACCCCGGTGTTGTGCCTCTGCCCAATCGCTTAGTGAACATAGATGTAACAAGACCGACATCTGGTAACCATTCGCTCATGACGGGCGATGGAAAACGTGAGACACGACACACCCGTACCGGGCTTTGGAACAAAGCCGAACAGGAAAGTGTCTGTCACAGTTAGAGAGACGCGACAGCGGCCCTGCCGGAACGCGAGAACGGAGAACGCCATGACCGCAACGCTCACCAGCCCGGAGCTCACCAGGGCTGACCGCTGCGATCGCTGCGGCGCCGCCGCTCGCGTCCGCGCGAAGCTGGCGTCCGGCGGCGAGCTGCTGTTCTGCCAGCACCACGCCAACAAACATGAGGCGAGACTCGTCGAATTGTTGGCGGTGCTGGAGGTAGGCGCTCCGGTCGAGGCCTAAACGCCAACCTGCTCGGCGCGGTTGCTGGGCAGGATGGCCCTCGGCCAGCAATGCTGGACATGTCATGACTGACGAGGCCCCGACCAGAGTTTCCAAACACCAGATCCGTCACGTTATCGCGCGCACCCTGTCAAAGGCCTGGGACGACTCGATCTTCTCCGAGTCCGCCCAGGCTGCATTCTGGCAGGTGTTGTCGCTGCCGCCGCTGTTGCTCGGTCTGCTCGGCAGCCTCGCCTACATCGCGCCGGCTTTCGGTCCAGACACTCTGCCAACGATTCAGCACCGCCTCATCAGTGCGGCCAACAGCTTCTTCTCGACGAGCGTCGTCAACGAGATCATCGCGCCGACGATCAGGGACATCATTGCGCATGCCCGCGGTGAAGTGGTGTCGATCGGTTTCGTGATCTCACTGTGGGCGGGATCGTCGGCCGTTTCTGCGTTCGTCGACTCCGTGGTTGAGGCGCATGACCAGACGGCACTGCGCCATCCTGTCCGGCAGCGGTTTTTCGCACTCGGCATCTACGTCGCAATGCTGGCCGTCGCGCTGATGGTCATGCCTTTGATCGCGCTCGGGCCACTGAAGATCGCACAGTGGGTGCCCGATAGCTGGGACAACGTGCTGCGGTACGGCTACTACCCGGCGCTTGGGCTGGCCCTCGTGCTGACAGTCACTGTGCTCTACCGCGTCTCACTGCCCAAGCCACTGCCGACTCACCGGCTGGTGCTGGGCGCTGTGCTGGCGACGGTCGTCTTCCTGATGGCCAGCAACGGGCTGAAGTTCTACTTGCAGTGGATCACCAGCACGGGCTACACGTACGGAGCGCTCGCCACGCCGATCGCATTCTTGCTGTTCGCGTTCTTCATGGGTTTCGCCGTCGTCATCGGAGCAGAGCTCAACAACGCGATCCAAGAGCAGTGGCCGGCGCCTGTCCCGCACGCGCGCCGTTTCCGTTGGTGGCTGAAGGCCCGCGCCGAAGAGATCGTCAGCGCCGAATCCGTGGCCGAGAAAGAGGAGGAGCCGACGCCAGCCGAACCGGTTAGCCCTTCTTGAGCGTCTCGTAGATCCGCTTGCAGTCCGGGCAGACCGGCGACCCCGGCTTGGGTGAGTGCGTCACCGGAAAAACCTCGCCGCACAACGCGACAACATGCGTGCCCATCACGGCGCTTTCGGCGATCTTGTTCTTCTTGACGTAGTGAAAGTATTTCGGCGTATCGCTGTCGGTGCCGTCGTCGACGCGCTCGTCAGGCTTGGTGCGCTCGATCGTGTCGGTCTTCATGACCGCCATTCTGCCCGGTAAGACGGCCGTAGGAAACCAGCCCCGCACCCAGCGCGGTGTTGTGAAACAGTGGAAGGTATGAAACACGGCCACGAGCTGAGTTTCGACGACGACGGTCGGCCCGTCCTGATCACCGCCGCCGCGCTCCCCTACGAAGAAGAACACCGCCAGCGGGTGCGGAAGTACCTGACATTGATGACGTTTCGCATCCCGGCGCTGATTCTGGCGGCGGTGGCCTACGGCATCTGGCAGAACGGACTGATCTCGGTACTGATCGTCTTGGTCTCCGTTCCGCTGCCGTGGATGGCGGTGCTGATCGCCAATGACCGGCCGCCACGTCGTGCCGAAGAGCCTCGCCGCTTCGACCAACGCACGCGGCGCACGCCGTTGTTGCCGACCGCGAAATGCCCGGAACTCGAACCCGGCCCCGGCGACACGCCGCAACCGCAGCGACCGGATCAGGGCCCGGCTCAGTCGAATTAGGGACACTCTGGCTTTTTTCTCAGCACATTCTCAGATCAACTCGGAATAACCGCAGATCAGAGAGGCTACCCGACTCGTTGCGCGGGAACTTTCGACCGCGCCCGAAGCGTTGCACTCGATGACAGTTCTAGGCGATCGGGAGGCCGCAATGGCAAACGCCACCACCAGCCGGGTTGACAACGATCTGGACGCCCAGAGTCCAGCTGCCGACCTTGTGCGGGTGTACTTGAACGGCATCGGCAAGACCGCCTTGCTCAACGCGGCCGACGAAGTCGAGCTGGCCAAGCGGATTGAAGCCGGCCTATACGCCCAGCATCTGCTCGATACCCGAAAGCGCGCCGGCGAGAACCGCAAGCGCGAGCTCGCCGCTGTCGTCCGCGACGGCGAGGCGGCGCGGCGACATCTTCTGGAAGCAAACCTTCGGCTGGTCGTTTCGTTGGCCAAGCGCTACACCGGCCGCGGCATGCCGCTGCTCGACCTGATTCAGGAGGGCAACCTCGGCCTGATCCGCGCGATGGAGAAATTCGACTACACCAAGGGCTTCAAGTTCTCCACGTACGCAACCTGGTGGATCCGTCAGGCGATCACCCGCGGCATGGCCGACCAGAGCCGCACGATCCGGCTGCCCGTTCACCTGGTCGAGCAGGTGAACAAGCTCGCCCGGATCAAGCGCGAGATACATCAAAACCTCGGCCGTGAAGCCACCGATGAGGAATTGGCAGAAGAATCCGGGATTCCCGTCGACAAGATCGCCGATCTGCTCGCGCACAGCCGCGACCCGGTGAGCCTTGACATGCCGGTAGGCAGCGACGAGGAAGCGCCGCTCGGCGACTTCATCGAAGACGCCGAGGCGATGTCCGCCGAGAACGCGGTGATCTCCGAGTTGCTTCATACCGACATCCGAAGCGTGCTCGCCACGCTCGACGAGCGCGAACATCAGGTGATCCGGCTGCGGTTCGGCTTGGACGACGGGCAGCCCCGCACGCTGGACCAGATCGGCAAGCTCTTCGGGCTTTCCCGCGAGCGAGTGCGCCAGATCGAGCGTGAGGTCATGGCGAAGTTGCGTCACGGCGAACGCGCCGACAGGCTCCGTTCCTACGCCAGCTGAGCTCCCTCCAAATGGTGTGCCCACCGGGAATCCGGTGGGCACACTGCTTTGATGTCCGGTCGAAAGCAGCGAGCGTGCACGTTTTGTTGACGACGCCCGGCATGCCGTGCGACAGAACGCACGGTCGCGGCACAGAAGGAGGGGCCACCGTTTTTCCAGCTAGACCCGGTAGACTTTGGCGACGGAGGGTGCCCTAATGAACGACTTGGTCGATACCACCGAGATGTACCTGCGGACCATCTACGACCTCGAAGAAGAGGGCGTGATTCCGCTGCGTGCGCGCATTGCCGAACGCCTCGAGCAGAGCGGGCCCACTGTCAGCCAAACCGTTTCGAGGATGGAACGCGACGGGCTGCTGCACGTGGCAGGCGACCGCCACCTCGAGCTCACCCAGAAGGGCCGCACCCTGGCGATTGCGGTGATGCGCAAGCACCGCCTCGCGGAACGGCTGCTGGTCGACATCATCGGACTGCCGTGGGAAGAGGTCCACGCCGAAGCGTGCCGGTGGGAACACGTGATGAGCGAAGAGGTGGAACGGAGGCTGGTCCAGGTCCTCGACAACCCGACCACCTCACCATTCGGCAACCCCATTCCCGGGCTGGCCGAGCTAGGGGTCGACCCGATGGCTCAACCGGCCCGCGGCAGCCTTGTCCGGTTGACCGAGCTGCCCTCAGGCGCGCCGGTAGCCGTGGTGGTCCGCCAGCTCACCGAGCATGTGCAGGGTGACGTCGAGCTGATCGGCCGGCTCAAGGATGCGGGAGTCGTACCCAACGCCAGGGTCACGGTCATGACCAACTCCGAAGGCGGCGTCACGATCGTGATTCCCGGACACGAGGACGTCGAACTTCCGCATCACATGGCTCACGCGGTGAAGGTGGAAAAGGTCTAACCCGCTCGAAGGCCGAACATCCGCCGCGGCGGCAGGTCGACCCCCAGCCGCTCCGCCACCCGGTAGCCGGTCACCGCAAGATCCCGGATCTGCTCGGGCCGCAGCCCCGACTGCAGCGCGGTGTCGAGCATCGACGCCATCCGGTGCTCGCCATCGCACCCCAACGCCGCTTCCAACGCCACGCCCGCAAGCGGGCCGTCGCCACGCGCGTATGCCGAAAACGCCAGCAGCACAAGGGCTTCGACACGCCATGGCGTGGGCAGCGCTCGGGACAGCGCCGCCCACAGCGTCTCAGCCTCGGCGGCGCTGTCGCCAACAGCCAACGCGAACAACGTGTCTCGCACGTCGACATCGGTCATTGCACACGCCAGCTCGGCCACCTCGGCGTCGGACAGATCGGCTCCGCCGGCGAGGCGTGCGGCGGCGGCCATCGCGTTTTCGACGCCGCGGCGAGCGGAGTCGCCGCCGCTGTCTTCGCGCGCGTCGAGCTGTTTGCGAATCCGGCGTGCGAGCCGCCGAACGCGTGCGGTGTCGGTCACTTCGGTGACCTGCTGCAGCTCGTCCCGTCGGGCGTAGAGCCGTCGACCGTCGAGCACGGCGGCCATGGCCAGCGGGGAGGACAACGGGTCATCGACGGTTCCTCCGGCCCCGCACATGTCGGCGCAATGCCAGCGGCCGCCCGCCGCGACGCGATCGACCACATGCACCGTCAGCAACGTAATGTTTTGCAGCGCAAGGACATCCGACAACGCGGCGGCTAGTTCGCGATGGTCGTCGGCGCACATCGGGCACAGCGCACCGTCGGCGTCGACGATCACCGCGATCGCCGCGTCGGGTCGGGCCGCCGCGGCGACTTCGGCGATGCGATCGATGGTGTCGGCCAGCTTGGGCGACAGGTCGACGCGCAACACCGCGCCCAGTTCGCCGCGGTCGACGGTGACGAGCACCAGCGATTTCTCGGGGACGAAGCCGAGCACGGCGGGTAGGGCAGCGATAAGAGCGCCGGGCCGATTGAGCATGAAGTCGGGCTGTGAAGTGGTCATGCACCGACCGTGGTGGGGGGCACCGACTGAGACGGCCCGGCGAGGCTGCAACGTCGCTCGGTTGGGGATGAAAACGGAACTGGGGATGAATCGCAGCGGGCTATCCGGCGTGCCGCACTTTTTGCACCGCTGCGGTGAACATGCCATCGAGCACCACCGTGTCCAACTCCTGTCCCGGAAGGCCCGTCAACTGGGCCATCACGCGGACCTCGCCGACCTGCCCGACCAGCGTCAGCCCACCGGCGATCGCGCTGTCGGTCCGCCTCTGCTCGACGGCGAACGCGTCGTCGACGCCGAGGACCGGCGGCGGCAGCATTTCGGCGGTGATGTCCCAGGAGCCGCTGGCATCCGTGGCCACCGAGAACGAGGAGCACCGACCCACCTGTTGTGCCCGCGTGCTCAAGGGCCCCGCGCCCCGCGTCAGCACCACCCGCAAGGTGGTCTCGTCACGAACGGCTTCCGCGGCGGCGATGTCGGTTGGCTCCGGCGGCTGGCAGTCGGCGGGTGTGACCCGGCCCCCCGGCGGCACCCCCTCGACCATGGCCAACGCGCCGCGCGCTGCGGTCGCGTCGAGCCGGGCGGCCGGATAGTCGGGCGGAAACTCCGACGGCTCGAGCATCAACTCCGGAAGCGGAATCGTGTCGAGCGACGCACCGTCCTTCACAGCGGCCCCACCGATGGTGCCAGCGCACCCGCCGACCCACGACGTGGCGGCGACGCAAGCCAGCAGGCTCCCGGCGGCTCGACGTTTCGGGCCGCTGATCATCGCCGTCATGGTCTCACCAACGTCGCCTTGGAGACGCGAGGCGCGCGGACCCAGCTACTCGAAAGGCCGCAACAGGTTGTTCACGAGGTATTGATGCGGCCGAGGTGCGATTTCGGAGTAAACGGCGTAGATCTCTACTCATGGCATTGGAGTACGACCTCGTCGTGATCGGTTCTGGCCCCGGCGGGCAGAAAGCCGCGATCGCCGCGGCCAAGCTGGGCAAGTCCGTCGCGGTGGTCGAGCGCGGGCGGATGCTTGGCGGCGTATGCGTCAACACCGGGACCATCCCGTCGAAGACGTTGCGCGAGGCCGTCCTGTACCTCACCGGCATGAGCCAGCGCGAACTCTACGGCGCCAGCTACCGCGTGAAGGAGAAGATCACCCCCGCCGACCTGCTGGCACGCACCGCGCACGTCATCAACAAGGAGCAGGACGTGGTGCGGTCGCAACTGATGCGAAACCACGTTGAGCTGTTCAGCGGCCACGGCCGGTTTCTCGACGAGCACACCGTGGCCGTGGAGGATCCCACCCGCGGCGACCACGTGACGGTCAGCGGCCACTACATCGTCATCGCCACCGGCACCAAGCCGGCGCGGCCCGCGGGAGTCGAGTTCGACGAACAGCGGGTGCTCGACTCCGATGGCATTCTCGACCTCAAGGCGCTCCCAGGGTCGATGGTCGTGGTCGGCGCCGGCGTGATCGGGATCGAATACGCGTCGATGTTCGCCGCGTTGGGCACAAAAGTCACGGTGGTCGAGAAGCGCGACACAATGCTCGACTTCTGCGATCCCGAGGTTGTCGAGGCGCTGCGGTTCCACCTCCGCGATCTCGCCGTCACGTTCCGGTTCGGCGAGGAGGTGACAGCCGTCGACGTCGGCTCCGCTGGCACCGTCACCACCCTGGCCAGCGGCAAGCAGATCCCCGCCGAGACCGTCATGTACTCGGCGGGGAGGCAGGGCTTTACAGACCATCTCGATTTGGCCAACGCCGGCCTGGAATCCGACAGCCGGGGCCGTATCTTCGTCGACGACCAATTCCAGACGAAGGTTGACCACATCTACGCGGTCGGGGACGTGATCGGCTTCCCGGCGCTGGCCGCCACGTCTATGGAGCAGGGCCGGCTCGCCGCCTACCACGCGTTCGGCGAACCGACCGCGGGGATGACGGACATTCAGCCGATCGGCATCTACTCGATTCCCGAGATCTCGTATGTGGGCGCCACCGAGGTGGATCTGACCAAGGACTCGATTCCGTACGAGGTCGGGGTGTCGCGCTACCGCGAGCTGGCGCGGGGCCAGATCGCCGGCGACTCCTACGGCATGCTCAAGCTGCTGGTGTCCACCGACGACCTCAAATTGCTGGGCGTCCACATCTTCGGCACGGCCGCAACCGAACTCGTACATACCGGGCAGGCCGTGATGGGATGCGGCGGCACCATCGAATACCTCGTCGACGCGGTGTTCAACTACCCTACGTTCTCCGAGGCGTACAAGGTGGCGGCGCTCGACGTGATGAACAAGATGCGCGCGCTCAACCAGTTCCGCAAGTAGTTGTCAGCAGTCGTTCTCGAACACCTCCGGCGCAATGTCGCTGGGCCCGCCGCCCTCGGCGCGATGCAGCAGATCGATGATGCGGCGGTCGAAAGGCGGTGAGTAGGAGACCTTTTCGTCGCATCCGCCGCCGTGCAGTCCGCCCACGAGCCCGACCACAGTCGAGTCGGTGCGCCACGGCGCGCCGCTGGTGCCCTCTATCAGCCCGGTGCACTGCACCGACGGGTAACCGGGAGCGACCGTCTGCGTTCTGGCGTGACAGCCGATCGGGGCCCCGCCCTGCCCTAACGGGTAGGCGGTCACCGTGACGGCTGTTCCCGCTGCGGGCGCCGCGCCGAATGTCAGCCCGCTACCCACTTCCGATTCCAGCGAGCCGACGTCCGGCCGGCTCACCCGTGCGATCGCATAGTCCGCGATCGGGTCCTGGGTGGCCACCCAGCGTGGGTCGAGGTAAATCGCGTCGACGGTCCACGCGGGTCCGGCCTGGCCGTTAAAGCCGGAGGCAAAGGTCGTCGGATAGTCGGACGCCAGGCAATGCGCAGCGGTGAGCATGAGGTTTCCGGCGGTCGAGTGCAGCACCGCGGCCGTGCAGGTGTGCAGGTCGGAGGCACCCACGAACACCGCGCCCACGACCGGATCGGCGTCGACAGGCGCAGCCGTGACCGGCGTCGGCGGCGGTGGTACTGCCGTCGCAGGCGGATGCGGCGAGGCGCAGCCCAGCGGCCAGAACACCGAGCTGAGCAGCATGATCACGCACGCCGCATGCAGACGCATCACCGTCGATCATGCCGGAACTGAAACACGCGTTAGCAAAATCGCGCGATCGGTGGCGCCCGTAACATTCCCCAGCGACACTGGACGTCACCGGTTAACTGGCGCGGAAGGAGGTGAGAACGATGGCTGATCAACGCGACGAATTCCGACCGGAACAGAGCGGCATGTACGAGCTGGAGTTCCCTGCTCCGCAGCTGTCCTCGCCCGACGGTCGTGGTCCGGTAATGATCCATGCGCTGGAGGGCTTCTCCGACGCCGGCCACGCGATTCGGTTGTCGTCGAAATACCTCAGGGACGCCTTCGACACCGAGTTGGTGGCGTCGTTCGCGATCGACGAACTGCTCGACTACCGATCCCGGCGTCCGCTAATGACATTCAAGACCGACCACTTCACCAACTACGACGACCCGGAACTGAGCCTATATGCGCTGCGCGACGGCGTCGGAACGCCGTTTCTTCTGCTGGCCGGCATGGAGCCCGACCTGAAGTGGGAACGGTTCGTCACCGCGGTACGGCTGCTGGCCGAACGGCTGGGCGTACGGCAGACGATCGGCCTGGGCACGATCCCGATGGCCGTGCCGCACACCCGGCACATCTCGTTGACGGCGCACGCCAACAGCAAGGAGCTGATCGCACATCATCAGCCGTGGGTGGGCGAGGTGCAGGTGCCCGGCAGCGCATCGAGCCTGCTCGAGTACCGGCTGGCCCAGCACGGCCACGAGGTCGTCGGCTTCACAGTGCACGTTCCCCACTACCTTGCCCAAACCGACTACCCGGCTGCCGCGGAAGCATTGCTGGCCGAGGTCGCCAAGGTCGGCTCGCTGCAGATACCGCTGGCCCCGCTCGCCGAGGCCGCAGCCGACATCCAGGCGAAGGTCGACGAACAGGTGAATTCCAGCCCGGAGGTGGCGCAGGTGGTCGCGGCACTGGAGCGGCAGTACGACGCATTCATGGCGGCCCAGGAGAACCGGTCGCTTCTCGCCCGCGAAGAAGAGCTGCCCAGCGGCGAAGAACTCGCCGGCGAGTTCGAACGCTTCCTGGCACAGCAGACGGGCGATTTCTCGGACGGGTTCCGAGACGGCGACGACAAAAAGTAAGTCGAGGCGGGCCGCCGGCCCGAGGCGAGGTGGCCCACATGACTGTGCGGAAGACCAACCTGCGACCTGTCCGCGACGTGCACCCGACGCTGCAGTTCCGCACGATCCATGGCTACCGGCGCGCCTTTCGCATCGCCGGAGAGGGGCCCGCGATCCTGCTGATCCACGGCATCGGCGACAACTCGGCGACATGGGAGACGGTGCAGACCACGCTGGCGCAGCGGTTCACGGTGATCGCTCCGGACCTGCTGGGTCACGGGAAGTCCGACAAGCCGCGCGCGGACTACTCGGTGGCGGCCTACGCCAACGGCATGCGCGACCTACTCGCGGTGCTCGACATCGACCGCGTGACGGTCATCGGCCATTCGCTCGGCGGCGGTGTCACGATGCAATTTGGCTACCAGTACCCGCAATTGGTGGAGCGGATCGTGCTCGTCGGCACCGGCGGCGTCACCAAGGACGTGCACTTCGCGTTGCGGTTGGCGTCGCTGCCGATGGGCAGCGAGGCGCTGGCTTTCTTGCGGCTGCCCGGCGCATTGCCGGCGGTGCAGATCGTCGGGCGCGTGGTGGGCGCGGTGCTCAACGTAGCCGCCGCTGCGGCTCCGGGGCTCGCTACGACGAAGTTCGGGCGCGACCTGCCCGACGTTCTGCGAGTGCTCGCCGAGTTGCCCGAGCCGACGGCTTCCTCCGCATTTTCGCGGACGCTGCGGGCAGTGGTGGATTGGCGCGGCCAGGTGGTCACCATGCTCGACCGATGTTATTTGGCGCAATCCGTTCCAGTGCAACTGATTTGGGGCGAGGACGATTCGGTGATCCCGGTTGCCCACGCGCGGATGGCGCACTCCGCAATGCCCGGCTCACGGCTCGAGGTCTTCGAGAAGTCCGGGCACTTCCCGTTTCACGACGATCCGGACCGCTTCGTCGAGATCGTCGAAAAGTTCATCGATTCCACGGAGCCGGCCGACCACGATCCGGAGGTGCTTCGCTCGCTGCTGCGCGCCGGGATCAGTGATGAAGCGCTCTCCGGCCCGGTCGACACTCGGGTCGCGGTGCTCGACGCGATGAGTTCCGACGAGCGCAGCGCGACCTGACCAGGGCCGGGCCCCGGGACTCGAACCTTCACGTGCTCGAAATCGTTTCAAGAAATTGACAAGGACTGCGTGCAAGCCTTCTGTCCAACGATCCGCTTCGGCGGCCAGAGAACAGGTAGCAGTCCAACAGGAGCACACCATGTGGAGCGTTACGACCTCAAAAGGGCTACGCGTAGACGGAATCCGGCGTGAACAAGACGCCCGGCATGCAGTCCACATGCTCGGTATCTCCGAGCTCATCAGCCCCTACTCGTGGCGGGTCGTCGACAACGCCGGTCAGCACTTCGTCGCGGAGATCAGAAGGGCAAGCTGACAATGCCGGCGGTCTAATGGCAACCCACGCCGCCGGCCGGCACGTCGTAAAGTCGGGCTCATGGGTACCGACGTGTCTGTGGTGCGTGTGTTCACCGACTCGGACGGAAATTTTGGAAATCGGCTCGGCGTCGTCGACGCGAGCACCGTCGCACCTCGCGACCGGCAGCCGCTCGCGACCCAACTGGGTTACAGCGAAACGATTTTCGTCGACCTTCCGGTGTCCGGGGCGACCACCGCCCACGCTCGGATCTTCACCCCCACCGTCGAGTTGCCGTTTGCCGGGCACCCGGCGGTCGGGTTGTCGTGGTGGTTGAGGCACAAGGGGCTGCCGATCCACACGCTGCAGGTGCCCGCCGGCGTGGTCGCGGTCGGCTACGAGGACGATCTGACCACCGTGCGCGCCCGCGCGGACTGGGCGCCGGAATTCGCGTTCCACGAGCTATCCTCAGCCGACGAGGTCATCGAGTCTGACTCGGAGGACTACTCCGACGACGTCGCGCATTACATCTGGGCGTGGATCGACAAGGCCCAGGGGCACTTGCGGTCGCGAATGTTCGCCGCGGAGTTGGGTGTTGCCGAAGATGAGGCCACCGGCGCGGCGGCCGTCCGCATCACCGACATCCTGAGCCGAGACCTCGCGATCACCCAAGGCAAAGGCTCCGTCATCCGCACCTGGTGGAGCCCCGAAGGTTGGGTGAAGGTCGGTGGCCGCGTGGTTGACGACGGCACTGTGCGCGTCGACTGAGAGCTTTACTTGGGTGCGCTGACGTCGCGGTGGGCGCGCAACGCCTCGATTTCACGCTCGAAATCGTCGGCGGACGTGAACGACCTGTACACCGACGCGAACCGCAGATAGGCGACCTCGTCGAGCTCGCGCAGCGGACGGAGGATGGCGAGTCCCACCTCATGGCTGGGCACTTCGGGGGAACCCGTGGCCCGCACCGTGTCCTCGACCTGCTGTGCCAGCAGGTTGAGCGCATCGTCGTCGACCTGACGACCCTGGCACGCGCGCCGCACACCGCGGATCACCTTTTCCCGGCTGAAGGGCTCGGTGACACCGCTGCGCTTGACCACCGCCAGGACAGCGGTCTCGACGGTGGTGAACCTGCGGCCGCACTCCGGACACGAGCGGCGACGCCGGATCGCTTGCCCCTCATCGGCTTCACGGGAGTCGACCACGCGGGAATCTGGATGGCGGCAGAACGGACAGTGCATGACTGCTCCTTCGCCGCGAAGACACTCGGTCGAGTCGGACGTCTCCGAGACTACCTCCGGATGCCTCACGTCCGTCGGCGTCACCGCGGACATCAGCCGACCGGGGCGATCAGTGTCTGTCCGGTATCCAACGCCGCCGAGTCGAGTCTGTTGAGCTCTCTGATTCGGTCCACGACTCCCCCGACCGGGGCGTCCGGTGCGACCCGGGCCGCCAGCCGCTGCAAGTTCTCGCCGGGTTGCACCTGCACCACCGCAAGCTGCTGGGGAACGGATGCGCCCGTGGTGGCGACGCTTCGGGCCTGCGCCAGAGCGACCAGCCAAACCGTGATCAGTGCAGCGACGGCAGCCAGGATCATCGTCATCGTCGCACTGACAGGCCGCGGCCTATGAGGGGCGCGCGACACCTTCACGCCGGTGCCCCGATAGGCCACCGCTCCGCGGCCCGGGCGGACCACCGCCGCGCGTCGGGGCCGACGCACAGCTTGGCCGTGGTTGCGATACGACAGTGGGCGCTCCCAGGTGTCGATCAGTGTCATGTGCGCCCCTTCCACCTTCATCATTCGCTCCTATGTTCGAATATACTCGATCATGCGTTCGATGGCCGAACGTTTGATCGATGTGTATCAGTGGGCACTGACAAAACTGCGCGGTCGGCGCTTCGGGGGCCCGATGCACTGCGACGACACAAAGCGGCGCGATGTCGCGGCTGAGATCATCACGCGCACGCCCGGCTCATTGCCGGCTGAACTGCCGCACCTACTCGATCATTCATCCCTCCCCCTTGTCTTGAGCCAAAGGCGTGTACCGCGTTACTCGTACCCATTGGCGGCGCGCGTCTATCACCCGGATCGGCGCCGTCACAGACACGGCGTCGTGGAGAGCAGCGAAATGAACTCTGGTGCAAAGATTTTGGTCAATACCGGGCACCGCGGATAGATGTATATTTGCAGGGGTAAAGCGATATCGAACGTTTCGACGCTGCAGCGAAGTGCCGCCCGGGACGACGTAGCACCGCGGCGGACCCGGGGTTATGAACGCGACACGCCTCGAACACATGTTTGAAGATGTCGTTGCCGACGGTTACATTGCATTCATGAGCGACAGCAGCGGCACGCCGCACCCCGCCCGCGGGTCAGGGCTGACCCAACGTCAGCGCACGATCTTGGACGTGATCCGCGCGTCAGTCACCACGCGGGGATATCCGCCGAGCATTCGCGAGATCGGCGACGCCGTCGGCCTTACGTCGACGTCGTCGGTGGCCCATCAGCTGCGGACCCTGGAGCGCAAGGGCTACCTGCGTCGCGATCCCAATCGGCCGCGGGCCGTCGACGTCCGCGGGGCCGACGAGACCGCCAAACCGACCATCACCACCGACGTCGCCGGCTCGGACGCATTGCCGGAGCCGACGTTCGTGCCTGTGCTCGGTCGCATCGCCGCCGGCGGCCCGATCCTCGCCGAGGAGGCGGTCGAAGACGTCTTTCCGCTGCCCCGCGAACTGGTCGGCGAAGGGTCTTTGTTCTTGCTCAAGGTGGTTGGCGAGTCGATGGTCGACGCCGCGATCTGCGACGGTGACTGGGTGGTGGTCCGTCAGCAGAGTTCGGCGGACAACGGCGACATCGTCGCGGCGATGATCGACGGCGAAGCGACGGTGAAAACGTTCAAGCGCACCGGTAGCCAGGTATGGCTGATGCCCCGCAATCCGGCGTTCGATCCGATTCCTGGCAACGAGGCCGCGATTCTCGGCCGCGTGGTCACGGTGATCCGCAAAATCTAGCGGAGACCGCTCTCCGGGGAGCATCGTGGTCAGATGGGCACGTTTCGGACGGCCCGGATGGTTTCGACGGCGGCATTAACGGCAGCGATAGTTGGCGTGCCGATGTTCAGCACGTCGGGCATTGAGACCCACCTCGCGATATGCCCGAACGGCATGATTCCCAACCCCACAAGCTACGGCTGTGTGCCCGAGATGCCCGGCCGGGGCGCGCCGAGCGAAGAAGTCGTCACCCGGTGCGACGGCAACTACTTCATTTGCATCTGGCCGTACCCCGTGCCGTAGCGGCCTTCCGCGAAACGGTATTCCACGTGGTCCTTACTCGAAGAAGTCCGCGCCAGTTACCGAATCGGCGCACTAGACACCGAGGCTGCGCCCGATGATCTCCTTCATGATCTCCGTCGTGCCGCCGTAGATGGTCTGCACACGCGAGTCCAAATACGCCTGGGCGATCGGGTATTCGCGCATATAGCCGTACCCGCCGTGCAGCTGCAGGCACCGGTCGATCAGGTGCACCTGCTTCTCGGTGGAGTACCACTTGGCCATCGCGGCCTGCTCCGCGGACAGCTTCTCGTTGAGGTGCAGGCGGATGAACTCGTCAACCATGATCCGCACGACCGTGGTCTCGGTGGCCAGCTCGGCAAGCACGAAGCGAGTGTTCTGGAAGCTCCCGATCGGCTTGCCAAAAGCCTTGCGCTCCTTGGTGTATTGGAGGGTCTGCTCCAGCACCCCTTCCATCGCCGCGGCTGCCATGACCGCGATCGAGATCCGCTCCTGCGGCAGGTTGTGCATCAGATAGACGAAGCCCTGGCCTTGCTCGCCAAGCAGGTTCTCGGCGGGCACCTTCACATCGGTGAACGACAGTTCGGCTGTGTCCTGAGCGTCCAGGCCGATCTTGTCCAGATGGCGACCGCGCTCGAAGCCCTCCATCCCGCGCTCGACGACCAGCAGCGAGAAGCCCAGCGCGCCCTTCGCGGGATCGGTCTGCGCAACGACGATCACCAAGTCCGAGTTGATGCCGTTGGTGATAAACGTCTTTGAGCCGTTGAGCACGTAGTGGTCGCCCTCTTTGACCGCACGGGTCTTGATGCCCTGCAGATCGCTGCCCGTGCCGGGCTCCGTCATCGCGATCGCGGTGATCAACTCCCCGGTGCAGAACTTGGGCAGCCAACGCTGCTTCTGCTCCTCGTTGGCCAACCGCAGCAGATACGGCGCGATCACGTCGTTGTGCAGACCGAAGCCGATGCCGCTGTAGCGGCCCAGGGTGGTCTGCTCGGTGATGATCGTGTTGTACCGGAAGTCGGGGTTGCCGCCGCCGCCGTACTCCTCGGGCACGGCCATCCCGAGGAAGCCCTGCTTGCCGGCTTCGAGCCAGACGCCGCGGTCGACGATCTTGTCCTTCGCCCACTGCTCGTGGTACGGCGCGACGTGGCGCTCCAGGAACGTCCGATACGACTCGCGGAACAGATCGTGCTCCGGCTCGAACAGTGTGCGCTGGTATTTGACCGCACTAGTCAATTTGGTGCTCCTCGCGTGCACATCCCACGGGGTCCTCCGGTATCGGGAACCTTGGCGCCAAGATTACCAACCGGATGGTTGGTTTGCCGCCGCCCGCCGCCCGCTGCCCGCCTAGAGTCTGGGGCGTGGCGGAAACCATCCGGGTGCGGGAGCGCGGCCGGATCATCGAGTTCACGTTCGACGACCTGATGCGCTACCACGGCCCGGGATCGCCGGGTGGCGTCGCCAACGCGTTCAAGGTGCTGCAGCGCGCGTTCGCGGTGCTGTCCCCCGACGAGCCGCCGCAACGTCGGTCGGTCACGGTGCGCACCGCGTTTCGCGGGCCCGGCGCTCGCGACGGCGTCGAAGCGGTGACGCGGGCGGTCACTGACGGCCGGTATACCGTCGACTCGGCGCTGGCCCGCCCTGACCTCGGCAGGCTCCGCGAAAGCTTCGTGTTCGAAGTCGGTGTCGGCGAGAAGTCGGTCATCTTGTTGCTGCGCGACGGGTTCGTCACCGAAGAATTCATCGATCTCGCGCAGAAAGACGACAGGACCGATAACGAAGAGTCGCGCCTTGATGTGTTGAAAGCCGAACTAGCACAACGGGTCATGGCTGCGGATGCGGCCGACGTGTACGAGATCGTCTAGCTCCTACGCCGGGAATCCGCTGCAGATATGCGGTGAGGCGGTCAATGATTTCGTCGGCGGTCTTGGCTCCAGGCAAACGGTCTGGGTTTTGGTTCCTGGTGTTGATCCAGTTTTGATCAAGAACTTCTTGTATTCGCCGCGCGGCGGCAGCGGTGGATCGACCGGGTGACTTCGCCAGTGGCGGGTGACGCCGTGAGGCCCGTTTCACGGCCTTTCAGTCCCGGCGCGTCGCCGCCGCCAGTGCTCAACGCGATGCGCTTGATGGAGGAGTTCACGAAGCGAGCCGTACTCAGCGATACCCAGGGGCCAACGATGGCATCCGGCAGTTGCCTGCGCGTTGATCAACGCGCCTTTCCGGAGAACGCCCCGCCGTCAGCGTGGCGCGCGGTCGAACTCGCAGGTTTGTTTCAGCTCATGGGCACCACTTCGTCATAGGCTGTCGAGATGGCCATCAGCTGGCTCGATGAGCCTGCAGCGCACGATTACGATGCCGCCGCCAACTATCTGACGATGGTCGCGGAGCCCGAGAGGGTGGACAAGACAGTTGCTGCGTTGCGCGACGCAAAAACAGTGTACCGCAAAGCGAAAGACATCCTGAGGGCAGCGCGATTGGCGCTTCTGCCGGAGACCAACGCGCACGTGAAAGCCGATCTCGCCAAGATCGACGCCGGCAAGCATCTCTCGCCGATCCTGTTGGTCCGCGGCGCCGCGATCGGTTCGATGCCACTGGAAATCGCCGATGGCTACCACCGCGTCTGCGCCAGCTATATGACCGACGAGAACACCGAGATACCGTGCCGACTGGTGTCTTGGCAATAGCGGCCTGTTGAGATGCCGAGCGTCGGTTTCTACTCCCTTGGACTGCTTGTAGTCGTCGGACTCGTGGGCCCGCTCCTGGCGTCGATCCCCCATCTGCGGGTGCCCGTCGTGGTCGGCGAGCTGCTGGCCGGAATCGCTGTGGGCCGAACGGGATTCGGCATCATCGACGATACAAATCCCACCCTGATGCTTTTGGCCAACGTGGGCTTCGCCCTGGTGATGTTCGTCGTGGGAACTCACGTCCCGGTACACGACAGCGCGTTGCGCTCTGCGATCCCCTGGGCGCTTGCCCGCGCAGTGTTGGTCGGTGCGGTCGCTGCCGGACTCGGCGCCGGTACCGCTGCCATCTTTGCGACTGGACACGCCGCCCTCTACGCCGTGTTGATGGCGTCGTCGTCGGCCGCGCTGGCATTGCCCGTGATAGACGGCCTGGGGCTCAAGAAGGACCCCCAGGTGTTGTCGGTGACCGCACAGATCGCGATCGCCGACACCGCCTGCATCGTGTTGCTGCCGCTGGTCATTGACCCCGGCCGCGCGTCACGGGCCGCACTGGGGGCTGCGGCGGTCGGCGCCTGCGCCAGCGTCGTTTACATCGTGATGTGGTACGGCGAACGGACGGGGCGGCTCAAGCGCCTGCATCAAATTTCCCAGAAGCGCCGGTGGGCAATGGAGCTGCGGATCAGCCTGGCGATCCTGTTCGGGCTTTCCGCCCTGGCAGTGGCCACCCATGTGTCGATCATGCTGGCCGGCTTTGCGCTGGGGCTGGTGCTCGCGGCGATCGGGGAACCGCGCCGGCTCGCCCGGCAACTGTTCGGGATCACCGAGGGCTTCTTCGGCCCGTTGTTCTTCGTCTGGCTAGGCGCTTCGCTGCAGGTACGCGACTTGGGCGCACACCCGTGGCTGATCCTGCTTGGCGTTGCGCTCGGCGCCGGCGCGATCCTTGCGCACGCCGCGGGATCGCTGCTCAAACAGCCGCTAGCGCTGGCGGTCCTGTCGAGCGCCCAGCTCGGCGTCCCCGTCGCTGCGGCGACCATCGGAACCCAGACACATTTGTTGCGACCAGGTGAGCCCGCCGCCCTGATGCTCGGCGCGCTGTTAGCTATCGCCGCCACCTCGGTAGCCGGCACGATTGCTGCCCGCGTGAAATCCACTGCGCCTGAACCTAATCCGCACGACAGCCAAAATTAGGTCGGTCAGCTCACCTTCCAAAAGCGAGTTCCGGGCTCGCATTCACCGATTTGACTGACAGCGTTGTCACGGTCCCATCGTGCCCCACCCCGTACCATGACGACTGCGCTTAGCTAACGTGCTGCGCAGATGAGGCGACGTAATTGTGAAAGCGCACTACGCTTTGCGGAATCCGGCGTAACAGGTGTCCACAGTTTGCGTCGCAGCCCTACACACAAGAGAGCACAGCGCCGACTCATGACCGGACGCAGCGCACGTCCCTTACATCGGCGATCAATGTGGCCGGGATCGTCTTCGCCGGTGCTATCGTTGGGTCTTGCACCGTGGGCCTGGCGGCCCGGGCGTACGCCTCCCCGTCCGACCCCGTGGGCCTATCAATGACGCCACAACCCGTTCTGTCGTGTCCCGGCCCGGATTCTGCGCCGCCGCCCGACGGGTCACCAGCGTCCGGCCCTGTCAACGCCGTCGCCAGCCCAACACCCACGGGTGCGCTGCCGGCTCCAGGCCAACCACCGTACGTCCCGCCCGTCGTCAACGCGGACGGAACCCAGTCCTACGGTCAGCTCGGATACCTCAGACAGATCTGGCACGAATTCCACAACGGCGTCCCAACCGATCTGCTCTACGGACCCGCGCCGACGGATCCCGCACCGCCGCCGCCACCGAGCGGTCCCGTGCCACCGCTGCCGTCGGATCCGTAGACGTCTATGTTCTGATCAAACAAACACATGTTCCAGTGCAGGGATCATTTGGGCCACAACAGGTTTCGTAACCAACTTCCGACGTCGCGCGCAAAAGCCTGTAGCCCGCGACCAACGGATTCTCAACAGCCAATCCGGGATCGAGGCTGGCCCTTCGAACTTACCCTGCGGCACAAGGAATTTCGACTCACAGTCGTTACCCACTGACTGGCAGGCGCCGGGAATTCCCCGCACCACCGGTGATCGACGGCCACGCAGCCATATCCGCGTTCAGGAGCAGATCATCGAAGGTGCCGGTCAACCACGAACGCTGCGGTGCGGTTCCGGTTAGCCGATACGCAGTCCACGGTTGCGCACCCACAGATGTGCCGCGACTGTGCCGGCTACCCAGATGGCAAGCGAGATGACCAGGTGCACAATGCTTTTGGTATCACGTCCCAGCACCGGGCTGATCGCGGCAGGCAGTTGTCTCCACACCAGGCGATGGCCGAGCCCGTCCATCGGGTCGGCGACGTAGAACAGCAGATACGGCAGCACCACCGCAGACAGCCACGCGCCGGTGCGGCGACGGTCGCGGCGCTGCCGCCAGCGCCGCGCGAGCGACTCAGCGCGGACTGGAAGCAGCGCCGAGATCAAGTTGCCCAATCCGAGCCAGGTCAAAATAGGGACCGCCACATTGGGAACCGTGACCGCCAGCCGGGACGGCGTTTCCATCCACACCGTCAGCGCCATCGCCGCGGCAAGGGTCGGCAAGCCGACCAGGGTCATCAGCGCAATGTTTTTGACGAGCAGCACCCGCCACAGCGGCACACCGTCGGACAGCCGGGTCAGCACCCGGACATGGTCAACGCCCAGCAGGTTGGTGGTGGTGACATCGGCGAGCACAAACGAGGAGAAGTAAGTGCCGATCAGGATCACCCAGTCGTGGTGGCGGCCGTGCGGGGTGAGCGGTTGCACCAGCAGCCAGCCGGCGGCCAGCAGCAGGTTGGCCACCACTCCCCAGAGCCAGGTACGCGGCGCGCTGAACGCCCAGCGGATCTCAGCGCCCACCGCCGGCCACAGGTTCTCGGCTAGGTCCGTCGCGGCGCCCTCGGCGACCGGCCGACCATCTGGCCGCGGCATCGCCGAGCGCACCGCGGGAGGCACCGGCGGCGGCATCGTGGTCTCCAGTGACACCGTGTGCTCCCCCTCAAATCGCGACGACATGTCTCAGTTGGTCGATCAGCCAGTCTGCACGGTAGGCCGCGGGCATCACCGAAACATTGCGCTGCGCTGTTGACGTGCTGTGAGAAATGCCGCGCTTTCACCAGTAGGGTTCCAAGAACTTCCCAAGAGATTGTCCCGATGATCAGTGCTACGTCCTCATACCTGATATGGGGAACATTTTGTCAAGTGGGCAGGGTGAAGCGGCGGCCGCAACCGTCGTCGTGGCCGCCGCTTCGTTGACCGGATGAGTCCTCGGGGGTCGAGCGTGTCGTATCGACGCGTGTCAACTCTGATATACGCGGGTTGGATACCGCGAAGGCGGGACTTTCGAGTCGGAGTGGATCCGCATGTCTAAAGATCGAGCGTGATCAGTTGCGCTGCAACGCGATTGCTCATAGGTGAAACGCGGGTCACTCCCAGACGCTTGCCGACACCGAGGTGGTGTCATCCGGACATTTGTGGGGTGTCAGCCGTCGAGGACAGCCAGCGACCAGCACCAGCCGGCCAGTTCACGGGCGATCGCCGCGTTGGCGACCACCGGGCGTTTCTTGCGCTCATCAAAACTGATCCAGCGGGCGTGCAGGCGCCGATTCGCGGCCTGTCCCCGCGCCCGGGCCGCCGGGGACGCTGCCTCCCAGCGCCGCCGCAGATCTCGCCCGGGCCGATACGGGCGCCGGTGATGCCAGGCCGCTTCGATCAGCAGCCGGCGGGCATGAGTGTTGCCGGTCTTGGTGACCCCGCCCTGGGTGCGGGTCGCCCCCGAGGATTTCTCGGTGGGCACCAACCCCAGGTAAGCACCGATGGACCGACCGGACAACCGGTCCCAGTCGCCGATCTCGACAGCCAGCCCGAACGCGGTCAACGTCGAAATCCCGCGCACGCAGCCCAACCGACACACCACCGGGGTGAACGGCGAATCGGCGGCCATCGCGGTGATCGCCCGATCGAGCCGATCCCGGCGGTCCAGGGTGGCCAGCATCGCGTCGAAGGCGGCGTCGTAGGCCAGCTGCAACCCGGGGGCATCGAATCGCTGCTTGCGGAGCCACAGCTCGTGCACTCCAGTCCATGCCCGTCCGCCGTAATAGACGATGCCATGCCGCAGAAGCAATTTCGATAACCGATGTCGCGCACTCATCAGATCACCCCGGCAATCTTCACGGGCCCGGACCAAGTCCCGGGCCGCTTCCTGCTCGATACTGGGAATTGTTACCTCCACGATCTGGCCCAGATGCAGCAACCGCGCCAGATGCCGGGCGTCGCGGGCATCGGTCTTGACCCGATCCCCCGACGGGCGTTGCAGCTTCGAGGGTGCCGCCACCGAACACTCGATCCCCGCCCCCAGCAGGAACCGCGCAAGCCCGAACCCGGTCGGGCCGGCCTCATAGACCGCCGCTACCGCGCCCGGCAGCGACCCGATCCACTCCAGGATCTCTCGGTGATCCGGCGTCAACCGGCGCTCAAACACCTCCCCGGTCTGCCCATCCAACCCGCACGCCACCACTGATCGTGCGTGCACATCCAACCCGACACTGATCCGAAAATTATGGTGAGGTGGCCTCGGAGCGCACCACGTGATTAGGCGGCGGGAGTGAGTGTGACGGTGTATCCGAGGGCTTCGAGTTGTCGAATGTGACTGCGCTTCTTCGCAGACGGATCGACGTGTCGGGTGTAGTGATCGGAGCCCAGATCCCGGTATCGGGTGTCTGGATCGTGCAGCACGTGCCAGATGATTACCAGGATGGAGCGGCCGACGGCGACCACAGCTCGCGGTTGGCCGCGGCGTCTGGCGATGCGGCGATACCTGGCCGCGAGGAAAGTGTCTGTCTTGCTGGTGCCGACAGCAGCCTCACCCAGCACGCGCGCCAGGTACGGGTTGCCATGCCCAGAAGAAGCGCTGCCTTTGGTCTTGCCCGCCGACGAGTTGATGCCCGGAGCGAACTTCGCCCACGAACACAGATGCCCGGCGGTCGGGAACCGCGACATATCGACCCCGATCTCGGCGATGATCACGGCTGCAGCGACCGGGCCGATGCCAGGGATCTCATCCAGGTGGGCTGCCGCCTCGGCGAAAGGGGCCAGCTGTGTCTCGATCTGGGCGTCGACCGCGGCGATGTCTTCGTCGAGTGCCTCGATCCGCGACAACATGCGCGCAAGCAAGAACCGGTGATGGTCGGCGAAATGCCCGTCAAAGGCCTGTTCGAGCCGATCGATCTTGCCGCGCATCCGTGCCCGCGCCAGCTGGGCGAGCACCTTCGGGTCGCGTTCGCCAGCCACCAGCGCTTCCAGCATCGCCCGCCCGGACACCCCGAAGATGTCTGAGGCCACCACCGACAGCTTGATGCAGGCGTCTTCGAGCAGCTTCTCGACCCGGTTCTTCTCCGCCGTGCGCGCAGCAACCAGGTCGGTGCGGTAGCGGGTCAGATCCCGCAGCCGCCGGATCGGCCACGGCGGCACGAAACTGGGCCGCAGCATCTGACGCTCGGCCACCTTGCACAACCACACAGCGTCCAGCACATCGGTTTTCGGTCGACCAGGCAGATGTTTGACATCGCGGGCGTTGACCAACCACGGGTCCAGTCCGTGCGCCTCCAACAGGTAGAACACCGGCTTCCAGTACGACGACGTCGCCTCCATCACCACCCGCTCGACGCGCATCTCGACCAACCGATTGGCCAGCTCAGTCAACGCCTTCGTCATCGTCGAGTGGCTCGTCACTTCCTGCAACCGCCGTTTACCGCCCGCCGGTGCCGGCACCCGCACACAGCACACCAACTCCGCCTTACCGATGTCCAGGGCCGCCACCCTGGCAATGATCTGCTCCTCATCGTGCGATTCGGCCAACACCGCCGTCATCTCCTCATTCCAACGCACACCAATTCATCTCGGGGTGTGGCCGCCTGCGGATATCGCTACAGGGGAAACGAATCTGATCCTCGTGCTCGAAACAGCGGCAACAGTGAAGGGCCCAACCGCGGCATCCGACGCCCGGCTCGATACACGGCCTCATAGGACCACAGTGTTAGACGGCGTCGACAGGCGACCACCACACAATTTTCATCCCCCCAGGGCGACCGCCAGGTCAGAATGGCTCATACGCTGATTGTTCACTGGGGCCTCCCACATCTTGTGGCTCTACCGGCCAGGACCACTTCCTGTCGGCAACCCACGTTCACATGTGAGCGAGGCCCCAGCCCCCCATACCAACTTGTTGAATTCCTGCAGGGGATCGGGTCTGCAGCCATGATCACCTAGCACCGATTCGAGATCGCTCGCCCCATACCTGTCACCCCGTGACCGGGGTTGACTCCTAGACGGCTTGCGTCTCGGGTCGGTGCGCTCGGCGTGGAGTGGCTGAAGAGAGGCCTGCAAAGCCGAAAGTTGGTGTGCCCTCCGCGCTTTCAACCCCTGGAATCGAGGCGAGGAGACAAATTTCGTGTCAGCGATATCGAAGACCCCTGACCGTGTGGTGATCGCGATCGATCCACACAAAGCGTCGTGGACCGCCGTAGCGGTGGACGCGTCGTCGCAACCGTTGGCCACCATTCGGGTCCCGGTCAGCCGCGACGGCTACCGCGTGTTGCGCCGCTTCGCCCGCCGCTGGCCCGGCTCGACATGGGCGATCGAAGGCGCATCCGGGCTGGGTGCACCGCTGACCACGCGGCTGCGCACCGACGGCGTGGACGTTATCGATGTTCCCGCGAAACTGGCTGCCCGGGTGCGGATGCTGTCGACCGGCCACGGCCGCAAGAACGACGACGCCGACGCGGTGAGCGTGGGGATCGCGGCACTGAGCGCACGTTCGTTGACCTCCGCGGCGGTCGAGGGCACCGTTTCCGCCCTACGCGCGATCGTCGACCACCGCGACGACCTGGTCAAGACCCGCACCCAGACCGTCAACCGCCTCCACGTCGTGCTCACCAACCTCATCCCTGCCGGTGCGCAACGTGACCTCACCGCCGACCAGGCCGCCGAACACCTTCGCAAAATCCGTCCGCGCGATGCCGCCGGCAGAACCCTGCGCGGACTGGCCGTGGACCTCGTCACCGAGATACGCCACCTGGACCGCCGCATCGCCAAGGCCGCCGCCGACATCCAGACCGCCGTCAGCGCCTCCGGCACCACCCTGACCGAGCTGTGCGGCATCGGTGCCTTGACCGCGGGCAAGATCCTCGGCCGGGTCGGCACCATCGATCGGTTCCGCTCCGCCGCCGCATTCGCCAGCTACAACGGCACCGCCCCCATCGACGTGTCCTCCGGAGACGTCGTCCGCCACCGACTCTCCCGCGCCGGCGACCGCCAACTCAACTACTGCCTACACGTCATGGCCCTAACCCAAATCCGGCAAGACACCCCGGGCAGGGCCTACTACCTGCGGAAACGAACCGCGGGCAAGAGCCGCAAGGAAGCGATGCGATGCCTCAAACGGCGCCTTTCCGACGTCGTCTACCGACAACTCGTCGGCGACGCGGCCAGACGGGAGGCGGGCCCGGGAGGACACTCGGGGGCGGCTCTCTGTCCAGCGCGGCCAGCTGAAACCCCGCACACTGACTCTTCGGACAAGTCACTGCCCGGACCCACCAGCCACCATACAACCGACGAACACAACCGGACGTTATCGATGTTCCCGCGAAACTGGCTGCCCGGGTGCGGATGCTGTCGACCGGCCACGGCCGCAAGAACGACGACGCCGACGCGGTGAGCGTGGGGATCGCGGCACTGAGCGCACGTTCGTTGACCTCCGCGGCGGTCGAGGGCACCGTTTCCGCCCTACGCGCGATCGTCGACCACCGCGACGACCTGGTCAAGACCCGCACCCAGACCGTCAACCGCCTCCACGTCGTGCTCACCAACCTCATCCCTGCCGGTGCGCAACGTGACCTCACCGCCGACCAGGCCGCCGAACACCTTCGCGAATCCGTCCGCGCGATGCCGCCGGCAGAACCCTGCGCGGACTGGCCGCTGGACCTCGTCACCGAGATACGCCACCTGGACCGCCGCATCGCCAAGGCCGCCGCCGACATCCAGACCGCCGTCAGCGCCTCCGGCAGCACCCTGATCGAGCTGTGCGGGATCGGAGTCCTGAACGCCGGCAAGATCCTCGCCCGGGTCGGCTCGATCCACCGGTTCCGCTCGGCCGCCGCGTTCGCCAGCTATACCGGTACCGCACCGATCGGAACGGCCAGGCCGGCGCGCGACCCGGTCTACACGGTCCAGACCGGCAACTGAATTGCGTTCTTACGCACCATGGCTATCACTCAGATCAGTCGAGAAACATCGGGCCGCACATACTATCGGCGGAAGCGAGCCGTCGGGAAAGAGTCACCGGGAAGCGTTGCGCTGCTTGAAGAGGCGGCTTTCGGATGTCGTCTACAGGCAGCTTCTTCGCGACTCTGCAACGGCAATGGGAGGCGAGCCCGAGAGGACACTCGGGGGCGGCTATATCGTCCTGCGCGGCCGGCTGACACCCCGCACACCGACACTTCGGACCAGTCACTTCCCGGACCCGCCAAGCTCCACCCTACAACCGGGGGCCAGAGGGCTCGACTTGACACAGAGAGGCGCCGTC
>CAWDEZ010000012.1:0-60116 GCA_963801365.1 uncultured Actinomycetota bacterium
TGCGTCCCCCTGGACCGCGTCTATCGCGTGGTCAGCTGGCATACGTTGGTGCTGCTCGCCGGGATGCTGCCCTTGGCTGAGGCGCTTACGAAAACGGGCGCGACAACCCTCATGGCGGATGCACTGGTGCGCACGTTGGGCTCTCTTGGTCCGATGTTGATGCTCGCGGCGGTGTTCCTGATTACCGCACTGGTCTGCTCATTCCTTTCCAACGCAGCAGCAGCGGTATTGATTGGGCCGGTGGCGATTGAAGCCGCGCAGGCGTTGCACATCTCGCCCCAGGCATTCGCAATGACAGTAGCGATTGCCTGTTCCGCAGCTTTCGCGACGCCCGTATCTTCTCCGACGAACATGTTGGTCATGGAGCCCGGAGGTTACCGCTTCGGGGACTATGTCAAAGTCGGTCTGCCCATGCTGTTTCTGACAATGCTGACCACCGTCGCACTGGCCAAGGTGATCTATCTACCTGGGTGACTCCACCCCGCGGACCGTGCTTGCTGGATTGTCGTGGTCGCGCTGATGTGCACCTCTTCGGCTTCGGCCAGGAAAGTGGCGTGCTCGACGAGTCGGGCGGTGGAGTCGCTGAGCATCACCCCGCCTGGCGGGGCGGCCGACTGCATGCGCTGGGCCATTCCCCACCTGCTCACCAATCGCGGTGTAACCCAAAGCACCCGAACCGATCTCGCCGGCGATCACCGCACCGGAATTCAGCCCAACCCGAAGCTGCAGTGTGACGCCGTCGTGGTCTTGGACTTCGACGGCGAGCCGCTTGGCCTCCTCTTGAACGCCCAGGGCTGCCAGACAGGCACGCACAGCGTGGTCCTCAAGCGAGACTGGGGCCCCGAACACCGCCATGACCCCGTCGCCGGTGAACTTGTCCACCGTGCCGCCATAACGTTGCACCACCGCCGCGTAGCGATCGGCGAGGTCGGCCATGATCTCCCGCAGCCGCTCCGCACCCACCGCTGCCGCAATGTCCATCGAATGCACCACGTCGGCGAAAAGCACCGTCACCTGACCGTGCATCTTCGCCGGATCGAGGAGAACGACATGTCCGTGTCCCAGGCGCTCGCCACCCCTGTCGGCGAGATCATGGAGCCATCGGCGTTGGCCCCGCGCAATGGGTTCCACCTGGAGCCGCGATGCCGTGTGTGCCGCAACGACAGCGTGCGGCGGAAGATGAACGAGCTGTTGGCCACCGGGGCCAGCTATGCCATGGTCTTACGCGCCCTTTGGGAAGACAACAACAAGCTCGACAAGTGTGATCGGGTGACGATCGATTCGATCCGCAACCACTGCGGGCGCCACTTCCCAGTCCAGAACGTCGCCAAAGCGAACTACCGGGAGATCCTGGAGCGGCGGGCTCGCGAGAATCAAGTCGACTTCGTCGAAGGCGTCGCCATTGCGCTCACTCCGATGGCGTTCTACGAGGTCGTGATGAACAAGGCGTTCCGCACCCTGGTGGACGACGGCGCCGAGGTCAGTGTGGAGACCGGCCTGCGAGCCGCCGAGAAGCTTCAGTCTGTCCTCGACGGGCGTGAGCGGGGCACCGACGTCCTGGAGCTGAAGGTCCAGCTGGGCCAGATCATCAATGCAGTCAAATCCACGGTGCCACAGCAGATGTGGGCGGCGATCGTCGAGAAGTTGGATGAGGCGGAGCAGCATCCAGGGTCGCTCGACGTCGAGGCGGATGCCCTCGATGACGCCTACGACCCGACCGAGTTCATCGACGAGGACGACGAGTTTTGACAAAAAACCAGTTACGGAGGTGTCGCGCCTGCGACACGCACCCGGTGATCGGCACTCAGCGCACGCTCGCGCCGGAGGTGGGTTCGGCTCCGGCCACGGTTTCGATGGCCTTCTCGGTGTACACGCGGTACCCGTAGTCGGGCTTGTAGCCGTGGATCTCGGGGGTGTCAAGACTACGGATGAACGACAGAATCTGGCGGCTGAACACCTGTCCGGGCACCAGGACCGGAAAGCCCGGCGGGTAGGGGGTGACAAAGGTGGCCGACACCACGTCGACGCCGGCGTCAAGCTTTTCGTCGATCTGATTGTCGGTGAGGTACTCGCAGAAGGTGTCGTTGTAGGACAGGTAGAACGCGGTGCGGACGTCGCCCTCCGGGGTGGGTTCATCACCGGGGGTGTGGTCGCGGAAGGCGGCGTGGAACCCGCTGAAGTCGGGCAGCGACGCCGATCGTGCGGTGAGATGGTGCACCCTCTGCTCGAAGCGGCCGCCCTCGTCCAGGCCCATTTCGGAGATCTTGGTATCGAGCTCCCGCACGATCTTGACCAGCACTTCGACGAGGAAGGCCACCGAGCTGCGGGTGGTGCCGATGTTGGTCATGAACAGCACCGTGTTGCGTGAGGTCTTGTTGATCTGCACGCCGTAGCGGTCCATCAGCACCTCGCGTTTGAACGTGTCGCCGTCGTAGCCGGTGCGGCCGATCGACAGCGTGATCCGGGACGGGTCGAGCACGAATTCGTCTCTGGCCCAAGCGGTCGTCATGTTGCGAAGACCCGAGCGCAGCGGCTGGGCGATCGCTGCCGGCCGGAACTCCTCGGGAATCAAGTCCGAGGTCCGCAGGCAGGACATGTAGTTGGCGAGCAGCGGGTGGTTGTCGATCGCGTCGCGCAGTTGCATCGCGTTCTCGATCTGGCGCTGGACGAGCTCGACTCCTTCCAGTGCGACCTGGCGGCGACCGACGTCGAGCGAGGCCAGGATCTGATAGTTCGGCGAGGTCGACGTGTGCGCCATGTACGCCTCATGGAACGCCTCGGCGACCTTCTGGTCGAAGTCCTGGTCGAACACATGGATCATCGAGCCCTGCCGCAGCGCCGTGAGAGTCTTGTGTGTCGACTGGGTCGCGTACACCCGCACCCGCGCCCTGGCCGGATCCGGGATCAACCGCCGGTTCAGCAACTCCTCGTCGGTGGGCGGATTGTCCGCGTCGGCGGCGAGCCGGGTCTGGTAGTCGCGGACGTACTGCTGGTCTTGCAGCCGATCGCGCAGTTTCTTGGCCGCCGCCATCGCGGTTCTGTTGCGATAGACCTGATGGAAGCGGGCGAACCCGAACCATGCCTCGTCCCACAGGAACACCAGGTCGGGTTTGATCGCCAGGCATTCCTCCATCACCCGCGCCACGTCGTAGACGATGCCGTCGAAGGTGCAGTTGGTCAGCGACATCATCTTGACGCGGTCGAGTTTGCCCGCGCGCTTGAGCGCGAGCAGCTTGGACTTGATCTCCCGCAGCGGCACCGCGCCGTACATCGAGTACTCCGGCAGTGGGTATGCCTCCAGGTAGATCACGTGGGCCCCGGCCAGCATCATCCCGTAGTGATGTGATTGGTGGCAGTTGCGGTCGAGCAGCACGATGTCGCCGGGCGCTACCACCGACTGCGTGACGATCTTGTTGGCCGTCGAGGTCCCGTTCGTGACGAAGTAGGTGTGCCGGGCGCCGTAGGTTTCGGCCGCCAGCTCCTGGGCGTCGCGTATCGGCCCGGTCGGTTCCAGCAGTGAATCCAGCCCGCCGCAGGTGGCCGATGTCTCGGCCATGAACACATCCAGCCCGTAGAAGCCGATCATGTCTTTGATCCAGTGCGAGTTGATGATCGACTTCCCTTGCGAGATCGGCAACGCGTGAAACACCCCGGTGGGCTGGTGGCTGTACTGTTTGAGGGCGGAAAAGAACGGGGTGCGGTACCGGGCGGCCACCCCCTGCAGGATGCTCAGGTGGAGTTCCAGGAACCCCTCCCTGGCGTGGAAGATGCGCCGGAAATACTCGCCCAGCCGGCCGGCGACGTCTTCCACATCGATTTCGGTCATCAGGTACAGATCCAGCTCAGGACGCAGCTCGGCCAGCGCCGACGCCAGGATCTGCGCGCACACGTCGGTTGACTCGTTGTCGGCCAGCTCATCGCAGACCTGGGTGTCCACGTGGGGGGCGAACACCGACAGATCGCGGGTGGACCGGGCGGCGAAGCGGCGGCCCACCACCACGGCCTGCAGATTGACGTTCAGCTGGGCGGCTATCACCGCCTCGTCGCCGCTGGAGACGACGACCAACTCGTAGATGAACTCGTCGTCGGGGCGCCGCCAGCTGCGCACCTCCTTGCACAGCGCGCGTTCCTGCCCTTCGGTCATCGTCTCGACGATCAGCACCTCGAAATACGGTTGCTCCCTTGTGGACGCGGGTTGCTGCTCGAGCTGGCGAGGATCGGGGGGAAACATGTCTTGTTCGTCGAGACCGGCGACGTCGAACTCCCCGGACCGATACGAATCCGTGGTCAGTGCCCGGTTGATTCGGGTTACGGTCCGCGCGAACTTGTCGTGCTGGCCCGCGGCGAACAACCGCTGCAGTCTGGCGAATTGTGACGATCCCGGGTACGCCCAAAACGGCTCTACCGGTGTCAGCCGGGTAAGCAGATCGGCTGCCTTGGCGGCGTACCGCTCCTTGGCCTTGGCCGGGGTCGTCGGCCTGCTGAGCCGATCCGCCGCCTCCTCCAGACGGCACCAGGCATCCGCGCGCACCTGCCAGAGGGTGTTGTACGCATGCGACCTTTCCGATCTTTCCGTCATTGTTGGCCCCCTTCGCCGAACCACGTTGTTGCCTAGCTCACAATGCGCCCATCGGCACAAGCGGTCAATTGCCGAGCATTTCCGGGCAGCAGGGTCAGGTTTCAGGTCGTCGATCAGTGGGTCCACACCGGCGATAGGAGCATGCTGTGGCGCCTGGTCGAAGCGGCGCGTCGCCTAGGCTGAGCGCGTGCAACGGATTATCGGAACCGAGGTCGAGTACGGCATTTCATCGCCGTCCGACCCGACCGCCAATCCGATCCTGACGTCCACGCAGGCGGTGCTCGCCGACGCCGCCGCGGCCGGTCTGCAGCGGGCCAAGCGCACCCGGTGGGACTACAAGGTGGAGTCACCTGCTGCGCGACGCCCGGGGTTTTGACCCGAGCCGGTCGGCCGGGCCGCCGCCGGTGGTCGACGCCGACGAGGTGGGCGCTGCCAACATGATCCTGACCAACGGGGCCGCGACCGGGACTTGATACGGCGCAGAAGGCGCGGCCCGCTGAGCTGGCCGTTGTTCTTGGTGGTCTTCGGGCGGGTGAGCGCGCGCTGCTTCCACGCCGCGGCGACGTCGCGGGGCAGCTGCAGTGAGTCGATGCCGGGGTGGTGGGCCTCCAGATCGGCCCAGAACAGTTTGCCCAGCAGGTAGGCCAGCCGCTGCAGCGTGGAGAAGTCCACCGCCGGCTGGCGTTCGCGCAGATAGTCGACCAGCACGTCGCGCACCGGGCGGCAGGCGATGCGGTAGCGGTCGATGAGCTGCTCGCAGCCGGGTTGCCCACGGCCGGAGAACATTTCGATCGCGGCGGGCGCGTCCGGGCCGAGGTCGCCGTGCGCGCGCAGCAGCTGATAGAACAACGGGCTGTGCGCGTGGCGGTCGTTGGTGGTGCGGGTGCGTGTGGCGGTGGCCAGCAGCTCCACGCAGTCGCCGACCCGCACCGCCGCGACGTTTCCGCCGTTGACGGCCATGATGACCGCGATGTTGGTCAGCGCCTGCTGCTGGCGTTGCAGTCCGACCCGGCCCCCACACAGCGCGGTCAGCTCGGCGAACGCCGCGCCATCGCGGGTGCGGGCCATCTCGGCGGCCAGGTTGTGCCGGGCCGGGGCGAACCGCAGCAACCAGTCCAGGCTGGGCCGGATCACATCGGCGCAGATCAGCACCAGCAGCCCCGAGCTCAGGTGCGGCAGCGGCTTGACGCGGTCGGCGCCGACCAACAGCCGCCAGTCCGGGTGGTCCTCGGCGCCGCTGGCGCGCCACCGCTGCTGCCAACTATGGCCGGGCTGCGCGCGCAGCCAGCCCAGCACCGCCAGCACCCCCACCCGCGGCGATCCGGCGATGCCCAGCTCCCCCGGCACGGGCGGTCAACGCGGCCCAAATCCGCTCCGCCGCATACGCTCTGCGCAACAACACCGTCACCGGCAACAACACGTGCGTCACCATGCACGCCCGGCAGCGCGCCCGCCGCGGCCGCAGCGGATCGCTGAGCCCCTCGACCTGTCGGGCCCGGCCATACCCCCAGCCGCACACCGTCCCGGCACGTCGGGCAGCCGATCCCACCGGCCGCAAGCCGGGACTCGACGCGGACAGGGTCAGCCTCTACCGTCACCATCGGTGCCTCCAAGCACTACAGCGCGGCACCCCGCAAGCCGACCAAGACTTCAGCGGGGTGCCGCGCGCCCATCAGTACGTCGTTACACTGACGGCGCACACCAACAGGAGCAACCCACGACTTCGGCCGACCCGCCCATCGGCAACCTCACTGAAGAATGGGCACCCGCGGTCGTCATCCAAAGAGACGGTCAACACCGTAGCGAGCCCAGCCGGCGGGTGTATGAGGTCTGAACAGGAAGGAATCCGACATGGCGAAGACCGAGAAGTCGAAGGCACCGAAGGACCAGAAGGCACCGCGGGCAGCAGTGGCGCCCGCGGCAGTCGGCGAGCCCAAGCCACCCATGACGGAGAAGCAGTACCAGCGCGAGCTGAAAAAACTGCACGGCGAATTGGCGGCCATGCAGGAGTGGGTCAAGGCCACCGGGGCGAAGGTGTGCGTCGTATTTGAGGGCCGCGACGCCGCAGGAAAAGGCGGGGTGATCAAGGCAATCATGGAGCGGATCAGCCCGCGCGTGTTCCGGGTCGTGGCGCTGCCCGCCCCGTCAGATCGCGAGAAGTCGCAGATGTTTCTCCAGCGCTACGTCGAGAGGTTGCCGGCCGGCGGTGAGGTCGCCATCTTCGACCGGAGCTGGTACAACCGCGCCGGCGTCGAGCGGGTGATGGGATTTATTCCCATGGATGTGGTCGAGAAATGGCTTGACCAGGTGCCCGGCTTCGAGAAGGCGATGGTCGACTCCGGGATCATCCTCCTGAAGTATTGGCTGGAGGTCAGCCCCGAGGAACAGACCCGCCGCTTGTCGGGCCGGATCGACGACGCGCGCAAGACCTGGAAGCTCAGCCCGATGGACGTCGCGTCCTACACGAAGTGGGACGACTACACCGCCGCCAGGGACGCCATGTTCAAGCACACCAGCACGTCCTGGGCGCCATGGTTTGTCGCCGTCTCCGAGGACAAGAAGCGTGCTCGGCTCAACGTGATCTCCCACCTGCTGTCCCACGTCCCGTACGAGCACATCGACGCTGAGAAGGTGAAGCTACCGAAACGATCGGCGAAGGCGACGCAGCCCCCGCCGGACAGCTTCCACGCGGTGCCCGAGAAATTCTGACCTACCTGCACCCGGGCTGGCCTTCAAGTAGACCAAGGGCCTTCCAACCACGATCGCCGATCCGTCGCGGGTCTCGCGGGCGGCATCGGTGATGGCCTGGCACTCACCCCAGCGGCCCAAGGTCGAAACCGTGCTGCACGTCGCCGGGTCTCCAGGGCGGCGGCGTTGTTCACTTGCGGGTCTGTGACCTGGGCGGGTCGGTTTTTCGGTGACACGCGTTTGGGGGTCGGGGGCAGGCACGGGCGGCCGGGCACGATGCAGTTGCCAACGCTTCATCGACCATGGGGAGTTGCCCCTGCCCGCCGATTCAGTATCGCCCGTGTCGTCGGTCGCCGAGGCGTTGGACCGTTTGTGCTGTCCTGGTGTTCGACGCGCCGCGCCACGCCCGTGGGTTCTTCGAGGTGCTGGTGGCCGACAACCTCGACCTGGGCCTAGCGCGTGGGACCCGAACCTGGACTCGCCCTGGGACTTCGCACACCTCAAAGTGGTACGGGTGTATTGGTCGAGTGGCCCTGGCGAAAACTTACGGACACCGCGGACCGTCCGGCGATCCAACGCTCAGCGATTCTTGCCCCCGTTGGGGGCCGGCCCCTCCGGGGGCACCCCCGTGAGCCAGGCCGGTCGAGGAGTAGCGGCCCGGCCCACGAGGTCTCATCGCACGCGGCGAAGGTCTCGACGTCGAGCCGCGTGGAGAGCTTTAGGCGGTCAGGTCAGCCGAGACCACACCGAGTGGAGAGAGCACCGAGGTCCCGAACCGGCCCTCGCACCGGGTGCGGATTAGGTTCTTCGAGAAGTCGTCCGCTGTTGCTCGGCTCCGACCACTGCACGCCGATGCCCTGCATGTCAGTGTCGACGGCGACCGCCTCCCGGGCCAGGACGAGTCCGACACCTTGGGTGCGTGTGCCGACGCTCGGTGGGGGAAGCTTGCAGGGGTGTTTTGCCTCGGTCAGTGGAGGTCTTCCTGCCTGTTCAGTTGCCGAGGATGTTGATCGCGCGGGACGCGACGACGAGGATCGTCGCCAGCGAGATCAAGCTCTCGAACATCATCAGCAGCTTCGCGCGTGGGGTTATCGGCAACGCATCGGTCGGGCTGAATGCCGTCGCCGTGCGGAAGGCGAGGAAGAGGTAGTCGACGAACATCGGGCGCCCGCCAGGCGCCACGTATCCTGCGGGAGCCTCTTCCTGCGGGAACGTCCAATCGGGGCGCGGCCCCATGTCGGCCTCCCGGTATCCCGGCCCGCCGCGGTCGATCTGCCAATAGAGGAGCGCGAACGTCAGCAGATTGGTCAGCCAGAGCCCGATGCTCGATGCGAGCAGTTGCGGGCCGGTGACAGCCCGCGAGTGGCTCAATATGGCGGACACCATGTGCGCGAGGTTGGCGAGCATGGCCACTGTCATCGTCACACAGAAGGCGCGGGTCACCATGCGCTCAAGCTGCAGCCACCGCGCGGGGGCGCAATGGCGACCACCGCGATCGGGAAGAGCACCGCGCCCCCGACGGCGAACGGGGCCCAGCCCGGAAACAGCACGATCCGCTGGGGCAGCGCCGCCAGCACCAAGACCACCGTCACGATCCCGAGCGTGACCGGCCACCGCGGCTCCGGCAGAGCTTGTGGTTGCGGCTGCTTCATCATGGTCGAGTGCTCGCTTAGTGCAATGCTGGGGCGGGTCATCCGCGGCTTGAGACAAACACCCTGGCACGAAAATTGGGGTGACTACAACTGTCGACCCGGCTCGGTGGTGGGTTGCGATGGAGATAAAGCTGATCCGGGATAGCGGCGCTAACGACCCGGCGATCGGCTATGTCCCTGATAGGAGTGGTCTCGAAAGAGAGCACATCTGCGACACTCACCGATGCCCTTGCGGGGCGGGTGATTTCGCACGTCGCGATGTCTCAAAAGTTCGTCTCACGGCGATGTGTCTCGTCTGCCGCGCCTTATTAGTTCCAAAAACTGGTCGACGTCTTCGGTCCCGTGAAGGCCCTGGCGTCAGTCGCCGCCGACCCAGCCCTGTCGACGATCACGGTCAAGAAGTGGTTGGCGCACTACATCGAGCACTTGACTGGTCTTGCCAAGTCGACGCTGGCCGACTACCAGTCCTACGCGAAGAACGACATCAATCCAGCGCTCGGGACGATGCCGCTCACCGCCCTGTCGAGTGACGACATCGCAAAGTGGACGCAGGCGATGGCCGGCGCCGGCCAGTCAGGCAAGACGATCTCGAACAAACATGGGACCGGTCTACGAGCTTGCCTTAGCTTGGTAGTCCGTGAGCCCGTGTGGGGCGGCAACGCCGTGGACCGATCCATCCAGATCGCCGCCGGGGGCTGACGTGGTCCTCGGCGGCCGCACTCACAGTGCCGGGGCGTGCTGAGCGTCGGTGGCGTCGCGGAGGTCGGCGCAGAGCAGAACCACTGAGTGGGCGTCGGCCCGGTAGGTGGCGCCCCAGACCGGCTGTGCGCTCTCAAGATCGGCGACGTCGTCGGGGGGATCGAGGGCCGTGTCGGCGACGCGGCGCCACGGCAGCGTTGGTTTGGCGATTGGGGGGAGTTCGAAGTCGAGGGGGTGCTCGTAGCTGTTGAGGATCGCGTGCACCATCCGCGTCCCGATCACGCTTCTCACGGTGAGTGCCAGCGTGTGCGAGTCGTCCGACCAATCGGGCCGATGCAGTCGAACGCCGTGGAACTCCACCAGCGAGCGGGTAGAACGTCTTCGTCACGCCAGCTGCGGCAAGAGCAGCGTCCTGCTGCTCCAGGGTCTGGGCAACGGTGCTGACTCGCGTGTAGCCCACCCGCGTCCCGCTGTTCGAAGCTGATTCCATGTCCAAACCCCCTGTCTTACAAGGGGTTAAACGCTCCGGGCGAGACTTTTATTCCCTTGGTTGGACGTCAAGACCTGTTCGCAGCAACGTCAAGGCCTGTTCGCAGCGCGGACCGCCGGGCGATATGACAGACAGCTCTGCCCACCGGTGACACGATATTGAGGTGAGCGACGGATTGAGGTGAGCGACGGTCGGAATGCCGGAGCGCTGGACGGCCCGAGTCGTGGTGACGGGGCTTCGGTTCATGAGCTGCGGGAGAGTTCGCGATGACCGCGGCGACAGCTTGCCGTACATGCGGCACTGAACCCCTCGCGAACGCTCGGTTCTGCCACGGCTGCGGCTCACCCGTTGTCGAGTCAGAAACACATGCCGAGTAAAAGCAGGTGACGGTGCTCTTCGCCGATGTGGTGCGCTCGATGGACATCGCAGCCGCCGTGGATATGGAGCGGTTGCGCGAGATCATGACCGAGCTGGTAGAGCGCTCGGCGGCGGTGGTGCAGCGCTACGGCGGGACCGTGGAGTACGCCGGCGACGGGGTGATGGCGCTGTTCGGCGCCCAGTCGCGTTGGAGGATCACGCTTTTCGAGCCTGCCTGGCCGCCTCAGCCATCCAGGAGGAGACGAACCGGGTCGCGGCCGAGGTGACCCGCCACGATGGCGTGGCGCTACGGTTGCGGGTGGGCCTGAATTCGGGCCGGGTGATCGCCGGCGAGATCGGTTCGGGGTCACTGGGGTACGCCGCGACCGGCGAGCCGGTCGGGTTTGCCCAGCGGATGGAGTCGGTGGCCCCCCGGGCGGGGTGATGCTCTCGGAGTCCACCGCACAGCTGGTCGAGCACACCGTGAAGCTGGCTGAACCGCAGTGGGTGCGCATCAAGGGGGCCGACGAACCGGTGCGCGCGCGCCGGCTGCCGGCCATCGGCCCGCGGGATGGCCTGGTCGGGCGCGCCGAGGCGGGCCTGGTCGGTCGGCGCTGGGAGATGGCGGCCCTCGACGCCATTGTGGACCGCATGATCCGTGGCCGCGGTGGTGTGGTGAATGTGGTGGGAGCGCCGGGCATCGGCAAGTCCCGGGTGGCGCGGGAGGCCGCGGCGCTGCGGGTGACGGACGTCGACTCCCTGCGTCGCCGCATCGAGCTGCACTGCAACGCGGTGACCGTGAACTCCAAGACCGTCGTCGGCACCCTCAAGAGCGGGAACGCCCGTACGGTGGTTCGACCGGTTGGCGGCGCGCGACATCATGCTGCTGCGGCTGCACGCGCTGCTGGCGCGGGCCCACGGCGACAAGGCCGCCTATCGCGACTTCGTGGACCGCTACCGAAAACATGGCCACAGACCTCGGCTTCGATGGGCACATCGCGATGGGAGGCGATGCCATGAAGGCGGTCGTTCTGCACCCCTATTGACGCCTGGCCTCGATCATCATGCCGTTGCCGACCACCATCGCGACGTGCCCGTCCCACACCGCGAGGTCGCCGGGCAGCAGGGCACACTCGTCATCAGCGACGCTTGCGCCACTCGTCAAGGTGCGGGACGCTCCGCGCCGAGGGTGGTGTCGTCACCGTGTCCGGGTTAGACAACGGTTCGTCGCCGAACCGGGCGAAGACCTTGCCACGCGCGACTCACCCCATCATGGCGGTTTCGGCGCGTCGTGACATTGTTGAGGAATGAGCACTCCGGATGGCGCTATGGAAGCGTCGGCTGGCGAATACAGCGTGGATCAGGACGACCAACTGCAGCCAGAGGACACCCTCGTCGACCGTGGCGTCGACGACGTGCTCGACGAGGGATATTCGCCGCCCGAGCAGCCGTACCGACGTGGCTCCTTCGGCTCGACGCCCGAAAGCTTGGAGCAGCTGCTTGCCGAGGAAGAGCCGGATCCGGCAACGCGGCTAAACGACCCGTTCGACACAGACGAGCAGCAACGCTCCGACGACGCCGAGCGGGAGACCGAATTTCCGCAGCGAAATGAGGTAGGACGCGCGCGGGCAGGTCGACTTGTCGCGCCGGATCACGGGTTTGGCGAAGACATAGACGCAGACCTGGTGGCTGATGACGTCGGTATCGACGGAGGCGCAGCCTCCGCCGAGGAGGCCGCCGTTCACGTCATCGACGATGAGGAGTAGCTGGCCTCGCTCACGAATTCAGATCCGGCGGCCTAAGCAGGGGCGAATGCGGCGCCCGCAAAGAGGACCGTTCGCATTCCACGCATCGGACGTGGCTGTCGCGTGCGGGTGGCGGCATGTGCGGGTGACCACAACGACGCTTTCCTGGGATGTGGTGCCCGTCGACAAGCCGGACGATTTCAATGTCGTGATCGGGCAGGCGCACTTCGTCAAGACGGTCGAGGACCTGCATGAGGCGATGGTGGGGGTGAGCTCGTCGCTACGGTTCGGGCTGGCCTTCTGCGAGGCCTCGGGGCCACGGTTGGTTCGCCGTACCGGCAATGATCCTGAACTCGTCGAGCTCGCGACCCGTAATGCGCTGGCCATCGCCGCCGGGCACTGTTTCGTGATCTTCTTGCGTGACGGGTTCCCGGTCAACATTCTCAACCCGGTCAAGGCGGTGCCCGAGGTCTGCACGATCTACTGCGCCACAGCCAATCCGGTTGACATCTTGGTCGCGGTGACCCCGCGTGGCCGTGGCATTGTGGGCGTCGTCGACGGACAGGCGCCCCTCGGGGTGGAGACCGATCGCGACGTGGCCGACCGGCACGACCTGCTGCGCGCCATCGGTTACAAGCTCTAACAGCACCCCGTGCGGAACGCGGCGAGGTCGCCGGGCAGCAGCACATTCGGCGCGACGGCTGCGCCGACGTTGAGCGGCAAAACAAGCAGGCGACGAATCCACTTCCCAAGCTGAATACGCGGGTTCGATTCCCGTCACCGGCTCCACTGTTTTCGCAGTTCAAAAGAGGTTTTCGCAGTCGCGGTGCATCTTCGGCGCGACAAGCGGTCCCGTATCGGTCCCGTATGCGGTGGTGAAGTCACCGCGCGGCAGGACGTCGTTTGCCGACGTTGAGTTGCCCCCGAACACCGCGGACTGACGAGGTCTTCTCGGCTGGGAGCGCCGAGCTGCGGCGAGGGTCAATGGCTGGTCCTACACTTGGGCCCGATGAGGCCCTCTGGCCAAGGCGGGACGTCGAACAAGCCCGGGCCAAGCAGTTACGGACACATAAATGCAATGGGGGGGCACTGCCGGGGTTCGGTCGGAATAGGAATAGGAGGAGGACCCGGTCCCTCCACAATATTGTCAGGGCAAGCGCCGAAATCCCCGGGAGGACACTCCTCGTGGTACACGTGGCAGACACTCAAGTCCCAACCCGTGGCCACCAAGCCGGGCCACACATAGTCGCCTGGACACCAGCGCATCCCCGGCCCTTTGTAGCACCCCGATCTGGTCGAACAATGGTCGTCCACGGGGTCGGCCCGGGCGGTATCTGCGCTCATCGCCACCACCCCAGCGACGCCGCCCACAGCAGCACAGTCGCTGCTAACCCCACGATTAGCGGCCTCATAAAACCGTGACAGTATTCCCCAGGGCAAGCTTCACGTGGCAAGACCGGTCAGTTGACGTCCCGTTCCTCATCGGGCCGGCGCTGACCCTCAGCGATGTGGATCTGCTTCAGCGCCGCAACGTCCAACCAATGCTGCATGCCGCCCTCCAACAAGCCGGCCTCATCCATGATGCTGCTGGAAGGACAGGCAAACGTACTGGACGCGAACGAAACTTAACTGCCCGTTTGTTGGCTCAAGTTGTTGGGCGCGTCGGGAACGCGCACGTCACAGCGCGGTGTCTAAACCCGCTAACGAGACGTTCAACCGGCCCCGTCGCCCGCGACGGATCATCAGAACGGAGTGGCTGATTTACATGTGCGTGTTGCGGGCGCCGACCATGTTGCGCAACCCCGAACAGTTGATGCAGCCGACGCACCGAACACAGTCCGCGCAACTCAGGCACCCGATACAGCCCACGCATCGGGTGCAGTCCAGGCAGCCGACACAGCCCAGGCAACCCCGGACCGCGACGCACAGCAAGGTCAAAAGACTGCCGGCAACTGCGGCACTGCCCGCGCTGGCGACCGAGCCGGCCACCCCGGCGCTGCCCACGGTGGCGACCGAGCCGGCCACCCCGGCGCTGCCCACGGTGGCGACCGAGCCGGCCACCCCGGCGCTGCCCACGGTGGCGACCGAGCCGATCACACCGGCCCTACTCTGGGTGGCGACCGAGCCGATCACACCGGTGCCGTCGGCGGTTGCCGCCGAGCCGGCCGGAAATGCGGGCTTTCGGCCCAATCCCCACCGGAACGTGGTCATCCGGCTAGCATCTCAGCACTGCGGCCACCTGTCACGGGGGGAATTCAATCCTGCGGAATGCATAGCGAAACATCCGGCTGTGAACTCGGCGTCGCTTTCGCGGAAACTATTGTGACGGAAGCACAGCCGTATGGCGGTGTGGCGAAGCGCGTCTGATTCGCTCCAGAAACGTGGATAAGGTGAGCTTTATAGTCCGTCAAGCGATTCGGTGACGATGCGACCGGCGCTGGGTTTAGTCAGTTAGTGCGTGATGCTATGCGGTGTGCCGTCAGCCGGGACGGCCACGACGGCGAGGACCCTAAGGTGAAGAACCGGAGCATCCCAAAGGTCCAGCCTGGCGGACCAGGACGGAACGGCAACAGCGTTACGCGCTGGTCACGCGAACGTGGATTCGCGGTCGGGTTCGGGACCGAACATGAAGCGCCTGCCGCTAATCTCCCCTGGGGTAATCCGGACGTAGTGCTGCTTGAGCGTCGCGGTCCACGGCAACAACTGCGCCCGATCCGCCTCCTCGATCTCGGCGCTAGTGGCGAGCAAATGTGCTGTGCCCCTAACGATCACGCTCCAACCTTGCGCGACGTTGTGTTCGTCCGCCTCGAATAGCACCTGATTGTTCATGGCCGCACTAAGTAGCTTCGTGCCCTCCGCAGTGCGGAAAAGCACAGTTCTGCGTTGGACGACGAAGTTGACCGGGAATATCTCCGGCCGGCCGGGCAGGTTCGTGACAAGGCGGCCCAGCGCCATGCTGGCCAACAGCTCCCAGCATTCGTCTTCGGACAGGACGGTGATTGGTTGACCCGCAGCAGTCATGGTTCCAGGCTAGGACGCCACTAGCGCCGTCGTGCACCAGTGCAGGCTGGACGTACTGGGTGTTCCGCCGCGGCATGACACCGGGGAACTCAGTCGGGTTGTGAGTTACTTGTGGACGAGGAGCCGTCGTGTTCCGGATTGCTGGTGAATCCGTCGGTGTTGTGGACGAAACGACACCACGACTGGGTGGTTTCCAGAATTACGTCGCGGCCTCCTGTCGAACTGCTCCGATTTCTGGAACGCGCCACACCGCAAGCATCCGAGCGCCGGGACAAGGCCACCGGTACTGACGCGGACGCGGCTTCCAACGGCGAGACGTTGACGCTCAGGTGGGAGAGTCGTCCGCCCTCGGCGGTGCGACGAACATCGAGAATCTCATCAGCCTCTGCTACGTCCACCACCGCCAGGTCGAACACGGCAAATGGGACATCCAAGCCACCCCACCCGGTGACGTGGATTCAGCCGGAACGAGCCGGTAAGGGGCGCAGCAGGCGGCCACCGGTGATAAGCACGATCAGCGGCCATGCCGAGGCGGCATAACCTGCACGGCAGATCACCCGACGACGCATCTAACAGGCAGAGAACCAAGGATCCGTACCCAGCCCGGCCCAAGGCGATTTGGGCCTGCGCCCTCACCGCGCCCTCAGTTCCAGGGCCACCAGAGACTTCTTCGAACAGGTGCATGGTCCTCTCGGTCGGGGTCCTCGTAGCCGCCGAGGCAGTTGCGCTCCACGGCTATGCGCTCGGCGGCCCCAGACACGTCGGCAGATGCATCGGCCTCGTCATCGTCGGACACCGAGGCCCATTGTGGATGCGCGCGACCGTGCAGTTCGGCCGCCTTACGGGCCGCCCGCACCCCGGCCGAGATGCTGTGCCACATGCGCTCCTCGCCGAGCCGTTCGATGAACTCGGCGCGCGCCAGCGTCTGCCTGGCCTGATAGAACACCCGCACCAGGTAGAGGTCGATGCCGCGG
This sequence comes from uncultured Actinomycetota bacterium, assembly GCA_963801365.1. GTDB lineage: Bacteria > Actinomycetota > Actinomycetes > Mycobacteriales > Mycobacteriaceae > Mycobacterium. The sequence goes on from CAWDEZ010000012.1 coordinate 16,206, forward strand.
TCCTGGAGCCGTTGAAGCAGCAGTTCAAGCGCGTCGATACTGGTGATGTCCAGTTGGCTCGTCGCCTCCAGGTCCAACAGCACTGCGCGGACATCGTCGCCGACCTCCTGAACGCAGGCCAGGACCCCGTCGCATGCGTCGCTCGCATTGGCCCAGAACAGCGGCGCATCCAGTCGGACTACCACGATGCCGTCGTAGGTGCGCCGCTCGGGATGGTTACTGATCGACCCCCAAGCAGCCTTCTCGTCCGGCACTCGGCCCATCACGTCGAGCTCGATACGGCTGAAGCGGTACACCAGCCCTAGCAGCGCCTGCCCGATCGCGATCAACAACCCGTACAGCGGACCGAACAGCAGCACGCCGATCATCGCAGCAATCGCGGAGACGAAGTCGTTGCGGCGGATCCCCCGGTACCGCTTCAGCGCCGCCGTATCCATCAGCCCCCACACGGCCTGGATCACAATGGCCGACAGCACGGCGCGGGGAAGAGGAGCCAGCAATTCGGCGAGCAGCACAAGCACGACCAGCACGATGATGGCTGTCATCAGTCCGGTCACCTGGGTCTGCCCGCCGGAACGTCGGGAGGCCGCGGTTTTCGACAGTGAGCCGGCGACCCCGAGCCCGCCCGAGATCCCTGCCGCAATGTTCGCTGCGCCCGATCCCACGAGCTCTTGGTTCGAGTCGATCGAGTACCCCTCCTTAACGGCGAACAGGCGGGCGGCACTGAGCCCCTCGGCCAGTCCCACCATCGCCAGGGCGAGCCCGCCGAACAAGACTGGGGCAATGTCGTGGAGCTCGATGCCGGGCAGTCCGATTGGCGGCAGACCCTTGGGAACCTCGCCCACCACGACGACCCCACGGTCGGAGAGGTCCGCGGCGGAGGAGATCACGATGGCCGCAATGAGCACCACCAGCCCCCACGGGATCCGGGGCGCGAATCTGGCTCCCAGGAAGAGCACCGCCAGTGCGCCTACTCCGAGCAGGGTCGTCGGCGTATCCAGTTGTGTGATGGAGCGCACGAGCTGGATCGACTGTTCGATGGAGTTGCCGCTCACGGGCGGCAATCCGAACAGTTTCGGTATCTCTCCGATGATGATCACCAGGACAAGGCCGAACACGAACCCGGTGACGATGGGCCTGGAAAGGAATTCGGCGGCCCATCCCAGGCGGAGGAGCCCCGCTGCCAGCAGGCCGAGTCCGGCCCCTATGGCCAGCGCGGCGGTGAGGGCCGCGGCGCGGTCGGTGTCGCCGGCCGCCATTGGCGCCACAATCGAGCCGGATACGACCGACACGGTGGAGACCGGGCCAACGACGAGGTGGGGCGACGATCCGAAGATCGCGTAAGCGATGAGGGCCGCTGGGATCGCGTAGATACCCACGACGACCGGGACACCGGCGATGCCGGCGTAGCCCAGCGCCTGAGGCACGGCGAGGGCCGCGACGACGAGTCCGGCGAGCAGGTCGCCGCCGAACCAGCGCCGCCGATAGCGGGGTGCCCAGGACACGATGGGCAGTCGGCTCCGGAGACCATCCGAAACGTTCACCGACCGATCACCTCTCGTTCACCTAGAAATCAACGGTAATCCGTTGGCTCGTCACGCAGGAGTTAATGCAGCGCGGGGACTTCGACCACATCGATATCGGCGTGGCGATCACGCAGATCACCGACGAACTGCCGAGTCCCGAGGACGTCGAGCGGGTGCGGCAACGGCTGGCGGCTAGGGGTTGGTCGTTGGACGATTTGCCCGACAGCGCGGACATCGGATAGCCCGCTACATTTCCTCGACCTCTGGGGCGGCTGGCGGGTCCAAGCTTGGGACTGATGGCGGGGTGGGCGCGCTCGACGGTGTCACAGCTGCTCAATGACGCCGTGATGCTGTCACGGCCCGCCACCCTGAACACGATCGGCGCCGCTCTCGGGTGGGGCAACGCTGCGAGGCGGTGTTGGCCGGGGTCCAGCCGACCCTGCGGAAAGACCTGGCTCGGCGGCCCAGTCGAGCATCGCAGATGATTGCTGAGCGGCTTGAGGAGATCGCGGCCAAAGCCGAGTCGGCGGGCCGGGAAGCCGAAGGGCCGGGCCCGCTGGCTGCGAGTCATCCAGTGGGCCGACACCACCCCGGGGGCCGACCTCGACGTGGCGGGCACCTCCACCGACGAGGTCTACGCCGCGATGGACTGGCTGGCCGGCCGGCAGGAGGCCATCGAGACGAAGCTGGCCGCCAAACACCTTGCCCCAGAGGTGAATCCGGGTCGGATGGCGCTGGTTTATCTGAGCAGCTGGTGGGTGACCGGCCGGTGCTGCCCGTTGGCCGCCCGCGGCTACTGCCGCGACGGCAAGAAGGGCCTGCCGCAGATCGAGTACGGGGTGCTCACCGATCCCAAGGGCCGTCCGGTCGCGGTGCGGGTGTTGGCGGGCAACACCGCCGATCCGAACGCGTTCACGGACATCGTCGCCCAGATCCACGACACATTCGGGCTACAGCGGCTGGTGCTGGTGGGCGACCGGGGCATGATCACCTCCGCGCATCGCCGCGCTGCGTGAACTCAACGACAGTGGAACGGATTTCGGGTGGATCACCGCGCTGTGCGCCCCCCAGATCGCCGCACGGGCCGCCGCCGACAGGCCGCTGCAGATGAGCCTGTTCGATACCCAGGATTTGGCCGAGATCGTCCGCCCCGACTACCCAGGGGAACGGTTGATCGCCTGCCGCAACCCGCCCTGGCCGGCGAGCGGGCCCGCAAATGCGACGAACTGCTCGCCGCCACCGAACATGACCTGAGCGTCATCGCCGAGCGGGTCGATCGCGGCACCCTCGCTGGGGCCGGTCGCATCGGCGTAACGGTCGGGAAAGTCATCGGTAAATAAGGTCGGCAAGCACTTTCGGCCGCCACATCACCGACACCGGCCTCACCTATCACCGCGACCAATCCGCCATCGATACCGAGGCCGTGCGGGGTCGAGTAGGTGGGCGAGCACGCCTAGCACGCGCGAGGCAGTCTGGCCGTCCTGCACCTCGGCGAACGTCTCGGCCACATTGCGGAGCGCCTTGGCCACCTCGCGTCGCTGCGGCAGATCCAGGGCGGCCAGGTCATCGAGCAGCATCGCGGCGGTCTTCTCGGTTTCGGCCATGACTCCTCCGCCTGCGTCTGTTGTCGACTCGTGGGTGCACAATCTACGAAGTGAGTTCTCTGCGGCGGCTTGGCCGAGCGCTGTTAGCGTTTTGTTTGGTGATCGTTGCCGGAACTGCGGGCTATGTGATCCTCGGGTTCGGATTTGTCGACGCCTTGTACCAGACGATCACGACGATCACGACGATCACGACGTAGGTTTCCGCGAGGTTCACCCGCTGTCCACGGCGGGCGTGTTCTTCACCATCGCGCTGATCCTCATGGGTGTGGGAACCGCGCTGTCGCGGTCCTGATCGTCCTCGGGACTTCGGCTCAACTCCGTTCCGTACGGAGCCATGTCGACCCGGGTCTGGGTTCAGCACCGGATTGATTGCCGCTGCATCGCGCACCGGAAACGGCGGACCCTATCGATATCCTGCGGTGCCGTGGTCGCGTTCGACGAACTCGGCCTTCCTTCCCGTGCGGTCGCTGGCCTCTTCGCGTTGAACCGCACGGAGGTGTGCTGCCTCCGGCGTGGCGGGATGGGAGTAGGCACCGGGTCGACGGTGGCGGGATCATCGTGCTCTACTCGTGGAAGAAGCGGGTCATCGTCGCCGTCTGATAGCCATCGACGAGCCGGTGGTCCAGACCGATCGTCAACGGCAGCACCCGGCCCGGGCTCCGTGAACCCGACTCGGCTCACAATGAAAGGCATGGACCTCGGTCTGGGCCTGGCCTCGGGTCGTCCCTCTCCACTGGGCGCCCATCGGGTCGACGGCGGCACCAACTTCTCGGTGTGGTCGCGCACGGCGGCACAGCTGGACCTGCTGCTCTTCGACGATGTCGATGACGCGCGGCCGTCCCGAACGATCCCACTGGACCCTCTCTGGAACAAGACGTCGTACTTCTGGCATGTGCTGGTACCCGACGTGGAGCCGGGACAGGTCTATGTGTGGCGCGTCAACGGCGACTTCGATCCGGCTGCGGGCCTGCGGCACGATGTGTCGGCGTTGCTGCTGGATCCCTACGGCGTCGCGGTGACCGTGCCGGCCGGCTATGACCGGATGGCCGGCACGCAACCTGGGCGGGATCCGCGCACGGCGATGAAGAGCGTGGTCGCCGATCTCTCGGTATACGACTGGGAAGGCGACGCCCCTCTTGGGCGCCCCTTCGCGCGCACTGTCATCTACGAACTTCATGTCCGGGGTTTGACCGCCCATCCCAACAGCGGGGTGGACCGCCACCTCGCCGGCACCTACGCCGGCCTGGTGGTCAAGATCCCCTATCTGCGCTCCCTCGGGGTCACTGCGGTCGAGCTCATGCCCGTGCAGGCGTTCGACCCTCAGGACGCGCCACCGGGGCTGGTCAACTACTGGGGCTACAGCCCGGTCTCCTTCTTTGCCCCGCACGCGGCCTACGCCTTCACCCGTGAGCCGCTTGGCGCCTTGGACGAGTTCCGCACGATGGTCAAGGAGCTCCACCGAGCCGGTATCGAGGTGATCCTGGATGTTGTGTTCAACCACACGGCCGAGGGCGGGGCCACGGGGCCCACGTTCTGCTGGCGCGGGCTCGACAACCGGGCCTACTACCTGCTCGACCCGGCAAACCAGGCGACGTACCTGGACTACACCGGATGCGGGAACACCCTGAATGCGAACCACTCTGTGGTGCGCCGCATGACCGTCGATGCGCTACATCACTGGGTAGACCAGATGCACGTGGATGGCTTCCGCTTCGACCTCGCCTCGGCGATGACCCGGGATAGCTCGGGCACACCCATGGCCGACCCGCCCGTCATCTGGCAGATCGAGAGCGATCCGGTCCTGGCCGGCACCAAGCTGATCGCAGAAGCCTGGGACGTTGCGGGTCTGTACCAGCTCGGGTCGTTCGTCGGCGACCGGTGGCGCGAGTGGAACGGGAAGTTCCGTGATGACATCCGCCGCTTTGCACGCGGTGACGCCGCCACCGTGGGGCTGTTGCCCAACCGCCTGCTCGCCAGCCCCGACTTGTTCGGCGGTCGACCGGCCGAGGTCGAACACAGCATCAATTTCGTCGCCTGTCATGACGGCTTCACCCTCAACGACCTCGTCTGCTACGTGCACAAGCACAATGAGGCCAACCTCGCCGACAATAAGGACGGCACGGACGACAACTACTCCACCAACTGCGGCGTCGAAGGGCCGTCTGATGACCCCGCGATTGAGCGAATGCGCACCCGTCGGGTGAAGAACCTGCTCGGCATCACCTTGATCGCCATGGGCGTCCCGATGATCGGCATGGGCGACGAGGCTCGCCGCACGCAGCTGGGCAACAACAACCCCTACTGCCAGGACAACGAGATCAGCTGGTTCGACTGGTCACTGACCGATCAATACGGCGACATCCGCCGCTTCGTCCGGGGGCTGATCGACTTACGGCTCGAACTGGACATGACCCGAGTCATGCACGGGCTGTCGCTGCGGGAGTTCGACATCATGTCTGGCGCGAAGGACGACCGCCCGGGCCTGGCAGCGCTCATGGACTACGTCCGCGAAGGCGACACCGTGGTGGTGTGGAAGCTCGACCGGCTGGGTCGCAACACCCTCCATATCCTGGCGACGGTCAAGGCGCTGACCGATGCTGGCGTCACCCTGATCTCCACCACCGACGGCATCGACTCGTCAACCGCGGCGGGGCGCATGGTGATCGGAGTCCTCGCGAGCATGGCCGAGTTCGAACGCGAACTGGTCAAGGAACGTACTGCCCTCAAGCGGGCTGCCTCACGTGCCAACGGCACCAGATTCGGGCGACGCAAAAAGGTCGCCGACCCCGCCCACGTCGCGACCGCACGACGGATGAAGGCCGATGGGCACACCGCACGCGACGTGGCCAAATTGCCCGCCGCCTGCTCGTCGAAGCGGCCTGGCATCACCGGATGCCGTATCGGCCCGGAGCAGATCTACGTCGGCGCTGGGATGCCGGGTCACCGGCGGCTCGGGCTCGCGGCCACGGCGCCAACCGGCGGCTGCACGACCGCTGGGTGCGATTCGACGAACGGAAGAAGCGCTCGGTGATCGCCAACGCCGCCGTGGCCCGAGAACTCGCCGGCTGGTGCTGGTCACTGGCGGTCCTGCCGGACTGAGGACCCCACGATTGTCCAGATGAGTGCACGACGAAGTGCCGGCAAGCGTCTTGGAGTGACCCGCGAGGGCTCTATGAGCGATCACGCTGCACCGCAGCTGATTACGCTCGATCTCTAGACAAGCGATCCACTTCGACTCGAAAGTCCCGTCCTGCGGTAATCAACCCGCGCATATCAGACTGACACGCGTCAACACGACACGCTCGACACCTCGAGGCACCTCATCTGGCCAACGAAGCGGCGGCCACGACGACGGTCGCGGCCGCCGCTTCACTTTGCCCCATTGACAAAACGACTCCCATATCAGAGCCCCGCCCGCCCCACTGTAATTTTTGTGTGAACTCGGCTGACGCTTGATGGTTTGGTTGCCCGTCAATCGGTGTGTTCCACGGTGTCGATGACCGACACACTGTTCCAGCCCGCGTTGGTGACGTAGGCGCGTGCCCCATCCGGGGCGATCGCGATACAGCAAGGGTCGAGATCGACCGGAATCGAGCCGACAACGGCTTCCTCGACGATGTCGACGACGGCGACGGTGTCCGAGGAGATCCTTGCGACATAGGCGAATTGGCCGTTGGGCGTGATTGCCACCGCCATTGGGCATTCTCCGAGTCCGATGGTGGCGGCGAGAATCGGTGTCGTCGCCGAAGGGTCGAACTCTGCCTGCCGCGCGGAGCGGCGACCGTATGCCGTCAGCTGCGTGTCATATGTCTCGGCCGGAATGCAGAACCCAATCGTCGAACAGGTCGGTCCGCTTGTCGTCCAGGAACAGGCCGGTGAGCACTCCGACCAGGTCACCGCGACGGACGATCGCGATGTTCCAACTCTGGTCGTTGTCGACGTACGGTTCATGGATCGCCCGCACGGCTTCGGCGGCCGCGGATGGCTCGAGGAGCTGTAGGGGCATCAGGACGCGGCACAGATGACCGCCATCGTGGCTGACGAACTCGAGATCACCAGGCGGATCTTCTCCGATGAGTTCAAAGTCCTCGATCAGCCGAAACGATGCGAGATCCAGTTTGTCCGCCCAGTGATCGTCGCGAAAATCCACGGTCAGCCAGTGCTCGTCATCCGGCGAGTTCACTCTGCCCCCAATCCATGAAGCGAAGCCTAAGCATCCGGCGCCCGGGGAGGTCGAGATTGACGATCGAGCCACCGCGGCGGTAACCGTGTTGCCGCCGTTCTATCGCTGCTCGGGCGTAGTGCGCCGTAGGCTCGTGGCGATGCTGGACACGTCCGAGATCCAGTTCCTTCCCGGTGGCGACCGCCGCGCGGCGTACGAGATGCGCGGCAACGGTCCACCGCTGGTCGCTCCGGCGTGGTGGGTGAGGCATCTCGAACTCGACTGGCAGAGCGCGAGCTTTCGGCGATTCTGGGACCGTGTCGCGGACGGGTCGCCGCCGTCGCCCGCAATGCGGGAGCTATGAACTGATCCGCTACGACCGGCTCGGCGTCGGCGTGTCGGACCGCACGGTGCGAGAGTCGGATCTGAATGGCGAGATCGGCCAGCCTGCGGTCGCAGCGGGCACGGCGTACGGCGAGCGGACCGAAGTCGTCATCGGCAGTCTGCGAACGTCGACACTACCGCGGCGCAGCGCCGAGCCTTAGTAGCGCGGCGAGATTCGATCCAGACGATGCACGTCCTGGCGCGGGGGCCGAGACCCTATCCTTGGTCGGGGCGGGTGGTCCCGGGCGGCGAATGGGGTATCGGATGACGGCAGCGACGGCGTGCCACACCTGCACCTTGCCGCCGGAGGATGCCCGGTTCTGTCATTCCTGCGGTGCGCCGGTGGCGGCGGCCGCTACAGCGGCGGAGTACAAGCAGGTGACGATCCTGTTCGCCGACGTGGTGCATTCGATGGACATCGCCGCGGCGGTGTGAACCGAGGGGCTGCGCGAGATCATGGCCGAGTTGGCCGGCCGCTGCGCGGCGGTGTGCAGCGCTACGGAGGCACGGTGGACAAGTTCGCCGGAGACGGGATCATGGCGGTGTTTGGTGCGCCGGTGGCGTTGGAGGACCACGCGTTCGCGCCTGCCTGGCCGGCTTGGATATTCAGGAGGAGGCCACACGGCTTGCGGTCGAGGTCCACGACCGCGACAGTGTGGACCTCCGATTGCGTGTCGGCCTGAACTCCGGTCAGGTGATCTCCGGCGAAATCGGTTCTACCGCTTTCGGTTACACCGCGATCGGTGAGCAGGTGGGCATGGCGCAGCGGATGGAGTCGGTCGCTGTGCCGGGTGCGGTGATGCTGAGCGGGTCCACCGCACGGCTGGTTGAGGGTGCTGCGGCTCTGGGTGAGCCGCAGATGGTGCGCATCAAGGGTGCCGATCAACCCGTCGCGGCCCAGCGGCTGTTGAGCATGGGTGACCGGCATCGCGGGGCGCCGAGCTGGTAGCCGCCGCCGGCGCCCTTGTGGTGCGCACGGGGTAGCCGAGTTCACGCAGCCGGTCGACGTCGGCGGACGCTGCGCGTCGTCACGCCGAGTCGCTCGGCGAGCTCGGCTCCGGTCCACACCGGGCGCGACTGGAGCAGCGCGAGCAGCCGAAACGCACGCTGGGTGGTCTGAGCCATGGCCACCATGCTGCCAGCGACAGCGGACAGAATCTGTCCTAGTCGGGCGGGAGACTGGTCACATGACGACGACACTCGACTACCCAGGCCTGCTGGTCGACCAGATCCACGTCCACTGGGCGAACCAGCTGCGTCCCCGCCTCGACGGACTCGCCGACGAGGAGTACCTCTGGGAGCCGGTGCCCGGCTGGAGTATCCGGCCGCGCGGCACCGGCGATGCGCCGATTCAGGGAGGTTCCGGAGCCTTTACCATCGACTTCGGCTACCCGGAGCCCGTTGCGGCGCCGTTCACCACGATCGCGTGGCGGCTCGGGCACATGCTGGTGGGGGTGCTCGCGATGCGCAACGCCTCCCACTTTGGCAGGGACCCTGTGGACTACAACTCCTTCGACTACGCGGATACGGCGGACGCGGCGCTGTCCCAGCTCGACGAGGAGTACGCGCGCTGGCTGGACGGGGTGCGCGGGCTCGGGGCAGAGGGGCTGGCCAGGCCGTGCGGCCCGGCCGAGGGACCCTACGGCGAGGAGCCGATGGCGACTCTCGTGCTGCACATCAGCCGGGAGCTGATCCACCATGGGGCAGAGATCGCGCTGCTGCGCGACCTCTATGCCCACCGCTTCGCGACACAGAACGCCTGACGACACACAACGCCTGAGAGGAACCGACATGGCTGGTACCCCCGGTCCGGTCGCCGACGAGCGCGCCGGTCTCATCGCTTTCATTTGCCAGCAGCACCACGTCCTTTCGGGTCGCCGCCCACGGCCTGACCGAGACGCAGGCACGCTCGACCCCCAGCGTGAGCACGCTGTCGGTCGGCGGCCTGCTCAAGCACGTCACCGTGGTGGAGGAGGGCTGGATGGCCAGTGTTGAGGCTGCGCCCGAGCCGCGTCCCGAGGACCCGCGGCCGATGGAGGATCGGGCCGCCGAACGGCTCCGACTTCCTCATGACCGACGAGGAGACGTTGGCCGGCATCCTCGCCGCCTACGACGATCGGTGCCGCCGCACCGAGGAGATCCTCGCCACGGGGTGAAGTTTCTGATGCTTGCCGATGTTCACCCGCAAGGGAGCAATTGTCACCGCGATGCCTATTTCGCTTGCGGCGCGGTTCCTTTGGCTGCGTTACTTCGCGCTGTCCTGATCGACGCAGCTCATTCTCTCGCAGAGTCGAACGCTTAAGCCTGGTTCAGGCGCGCTACGATCCGCAGCGCACGGTCGAGCAGCAGGTATAGGGCGGCCGTTTCGGTACCGTTGTGGTGTGCGCTCGCCGGACCTCGTTATCGATGGTGACGTCGTGGCGAAGCTGCACAGCCAGGGCACCGATCCGCGGGCGCTCGCGACGAGACTGCGGATCGCGGTGCGGCTCGACTGCCTGCCGTCACCGCTGTGCATGGAAACCCGAGCGGGCCGGGGAACGCTGGCGTACGCGATGGCCGCGGGTCGAAACCGTGCCGCCCGGCGGCGGGCAGGCACCATGGGCTGACGCCGGGCGGTTACTCGCACGGTTGCATGCCGACACGCTCAGCGGCTCGGAATGGCAGCTGCAGCCCCCCGATGCCCCTGACGGCGCAGATACGCCGTCATCTTCCGCCGGCCATACATGCGCGACGCGGCTGGTCCCAGCCGTTCGAGTCATTGCTTGCGTACGATGCGCTCGGATTCGCCGGGCTTCCAGATCGTGATGTCCAGATGACCATCGGTCACCTCCACCGCAGAGCCACCGATCAAGTCGGCCCGATAGCAGTGGTCGAACTTTTGCCCTCGGATGTCGAAGCCGGTCTCTTCGAACAGCGCTTCCGCGTACCGCTGATGCAAGGCCTGATCCTGGACGTCGTCGACAACGCCCCACAACTTCGCGTCGCCGTCCTTGACCTCAGTGTCGACGGTCGCGGTGTGTAGGCAGAAGCGCGGATCACGAACGAGGTCTCGGAATTTCGTGGTGCCCGGCATACCGCCGATCCATAACTGATCTTCGAAAAACCTCGGCTCCATAGGGCTGATTCGGGGAAATCCGTCTGAGCGGAGTGTGGCCAGCATGCACAGGTTGCCGGCGGCGGCGTGCCGACGGGCGAAGATGGCAGCGATCCGCGGAGCGGCTTCCGTGAGCTCCTTCCAGCTGGTCATAATCGAGACGGTAGTCGTCGTCGCCCCTTCTTCAACACCTTCGGTGTCGAGACCGTGATATCGAGTGGCTCTGTTCGTCCGTGGCGAAGTTCCGGCGAAGCGTCTCACCGTTCACCTTTCCGCCGAGAGCGCAAGAGATCTGGTCCCAGCACCAGTCCACGGCGTGCATCCCGGACAGCCAACGCTTCAGCGGGGACTAAGACCACCCGCTACGCTCGCACCCAGGCGTCCAGCTAGCGACCTCTCAAGTATGAAGCCGGCATTAAACCCGCGACGGTTCAGATTGACGACCACCGCAGCCGGATTCGCTGCCCGGCCAAGACGCCTTGAAACTGTCTGCCGCACGCGAAAAGTGCACATGTGCTGGGAGACCCCCTCGGCTCAGACGCTCGATTATGTAGGGCGTCAGTAAAAGAGTTTGCAGGAGCTCGAGGAGGTCCCGATGACCATCGTAGGTGGCTTTGACGTGCATCGGAAACAGCTCACGTTCGACTACGTGGACACCGATACCGGGGAGGCGCGGTCGGGTCAGATTCAGCCGGCGACGCGGAAAACGTTGCGGCATTGGCTGTCCGAGCACTGTGCGAACGGTGACGCGGAGTTCGCGGTGGACGGTTGCACCGGGTGGCGGTATGTGGCCGAGGAACTGGCTGCGGTGGGCGCTACGGCGCATCTGGCCGATCCGGCCGAGACCGCGGCGTTGCGTGGCCCGAAGAGGCGCGCCAAGACCGACCGTGCCGATGCCCGGTTGCTGCGCACATTGTTGTGGGGGGGAAGGCTGCCCGAGTCGTGGATACCACCGGCCCATGTGTTGGAGGTGCGCAGCGTGGCCCGGTTGTACTGCGCGTTGATGGAGGAGCGCCGGGCCTGGCAGCAGCGCATCCATGCGGTGTTGTTCCATCACGGCTGCCCGCCGATCACCGCGTTGTTGACCGAGGCCGGTCGCGATGGCTTGGCCACGGCCGAACTGTCCCCGGCGGGGCGCCAGTTTGTCGACACCGCGCTACGCCGCGTTGATGAACTGACCGACGAAATCGAACCGCTGCGAACCCAATTGCACAGTTTCGCGCGGCGTCAGGCGGGTTGCCGCGCGTTGCAGAAACGCCACTACGGCGGTGGACTGGCTGTGTGCGGCAATCATCTGGGCCGAGATCGGCGATGCCCGCCGATTCTCTAGCCCGGATCAGCTGGTGCGTTTCGCCGGGCTGGATGATGTTGTGCCGCTGTGGGGTTAAGCCTTGCCTAGGTGTTTATTGGCGGGTTCGATCCATCGACGTCGACCGATACCCACTGGTGTGATAATCGACCTGTCAGTGCTTAATGCCATTGAGCCATCCCGAACGTAGGCGTTCAGGCGTGCCTGCCGATGTTATTTCGGGCATGTGTTCGGCGATGGAGCCGACCATGAGTTGGATGGTCATCCTTGCTAGACTCGCGCCTAGGCAGTAATGGACGCCACTGCCGCCAAATCCTAAGTGGGGGTTGGGGTTACGCAGGATATTGAGGGAGAACGGGTCCTCGAATACCCCTTCGACGAAGTTTGCCGAGCGGTAGAACATCACCACCCGTTGGCATTTCTTCACCTTCACTCCGCCAACTTCGGTGTCCCACAGTGCAGTGCGCTGCATGGACGTGACCGGTGTGGCCCAGCGGATGATTTCGTCGGCAGCGGTCTTAGGTCGTTGCGCCTTGAACAACTCCCATTGCTCAGGAAAGTCGGTGAACGCCATTATGGATCCGATACGGGCCTCGGCTACGAAACCGCGGCCGCGCTCGCGGCAAAGGGCGCAGGGCATGGACCAGACCAGCCGCACGGCCGTCGTCACCAGGAATGTCGGTGGTGGTCCGCTTGCTCACGATGGTCTCCTAGAATCGAGTAAACCGCTCCGGTTTTGTCGTTCATGTCAATTTCTGCAATCTCGCCAGGCGGGTGCCGATCAGTGTGTAAGGCTCCCCGTCAAGGCGCACCGCCGAGCCGTTTGGCAACTGCGAGCCGGGCAGGAGCAAGGGTGAAATGGTCAACTGGCGCAAACGGGTAGTCCCCATGGTCGCCGCGACGTCGCTGCTGCTGGCGTCCGGCATACTGGCGAACGGGGTCAGCCACGCAGAGGAACAAGCCAAGGAACAAGCAGTCCTGATTCCGGGGGCTACCGTCTTCAAGCGGATCAACCCGTTCTATCCGATCGTTGCCACCACTTACCCGGATATCGGGAAACACTTTTACGACGACGAAGCCGAGTCGCAGGTGGTCGACTACTCGCAGAACGCACTTGCCTCTAACAGGGCGATCATGGACGGCGTGAAGCAAGCGAACATCGCCGTGCAGGACACCGACGGCAAAGTAGTGGTCATCGGCGAGTCGATGGGCAGCATGGTTGCTTGGAGACTCGCCGAAGAGCTGGCCAACAGCCCTGATCCTCCGTCGACAGATGACCTCAGGTTCGTCTTGATCGCCCCACCGGACGCGGGTGTAGCCGAGTACTTCAAGGAGGGCACCTTCATTCCGATCTTGAACTACCGGATCAGACGCATTGCAGAGTCTCCTTACGACACGACGATCGTGATCGGTGAGTACGACGGCTGGGCTGACCCGCCGGATCGTCCGTGGAACCTGGTTTCCTCTGCCAACGCGCTGGCGGGCATTGTCTACGTGCACGGCCCCCCAATTTTCACTACAAATCTGGCGGAGGTGCCCTACGAGAAGACGACCGACGGGAACGTCACGACGTACTTCGTCCCGACCGAGAACCTTCCTCTGACGCAGGTCTTTCGTGATGTCGGCGTGCCCGACGTGCTCGTGGACAGGGCCGATCAGGTTCTTCGTCCTATCGTGGATGCCGGATACGTTAGACACGATCAACCCGGTGACACCCGTCCGTATCTGCACGACGGCGAGATCCACCGCAATGTTCAGAGTCACCAGCGGGTCCGGGAGCCGCTGCGAGAGCTTAGCGGGAACGGACAGAACGTCGGTCAGGAGCGCCGTAAGCACCGCAACGAGGTACCTCAGGCCATACGCAAAGATCTGCGGGACCGTGTCGAGGCCGGCTTCGGGCAGCGGAGGGAGAGGATTGCGGAACGGGAGACGCATCTTAAAATCCGTCCGGTATCGGTTCGAGTCCGACTGGGGGCACGAGAAAACGACCGGGGACTTTTAGGCCGTGCTGCAGGCTTACCGCGACCGTGATACGTCGTCGGCGCAGGTGTCGGCGCGCATCAGCACCGCGGTTTCACGCACGTGGAAGTCGAGGTCGACATCCACGCCGCTGTCAACCAACCGGGGGTGGCCGAGTCCCAGCGGAACGTTGGCCAGACGTCACCCCAGGGGCGGCAGGAAATGCAGTTGTTCGGCGAGGAGTTCGTGAATATCTCGACATCTCAAGGGGTTTCCGTTGGCGTCGGGCTATGCATGATCGCCAGACTGCAGACGTTGGCGACGGTCCGGCCGTCCTCGGTGGCCAGGAACATGCTGTCGTGGCTGGTTAGGGCACTCATGATGGTGGGGCTTTCTCTGAGTGGGCTGGTGACGGTGGTTCGGGTCCTCACCGAGACGGGTCGAGGAGGATCTTCGCGTCGCGGGGGTTGCTGCTCAGTCGCTCAAAGGCGTCGGCGACGCCGTCGAGTCCGACTGTCCCGGTGAGTAGTGGAGCGACGTCGAAGTCTCCTGCGGCCAGGTGTGCGAATGTCGCCGCGAACTCGTCGGGCGAGTAGAAGAGCGAGAACCTTATGTCGAGTTCCTTGAGAATGCACTGCGCAGGCGCGAAGTTGTCCGACATCATGTTGATACCGGCGATCGCGATTCGTGAGCCGGGTGGGACACCCGCGATCAGCTGCTGGATCAGGCCCGGAACACCGACACACTCGAATGCGACGGTAGGCCGGATCGGGAGCTGACCGAGCACTGTGTTTGGCGGCGCCATGCGTGTGGGATCTTCGGTTGCCGCGGCCGCAGTCAATGCCTCGAACGGAGAGTTCTCCCTTGGGTTGACGACCATGTCAGCTCCGAGTTGTCGGGCCAACGCGCGTCGTTCGGGGGAGAAGTCCGATGCGACGATCGGATGGATGCCTTTCATCTTGAGCACCGCGATAACGGCCAATCCGATTGGGCCGCATCCGACAACCAGCGGCACGTCGTTGGCCGCGACGTCGGCCCGGGCCACCGTGCGGTAGGCGACCGCGAGCGGTTCGGTCAATGCCGCCACTTCGGTTGGCATGTGATCGGGAACTTCGATCAACAACGGTTCGGACAGCAGCATGCGTTCGCTGTAGGCCCCGGTGCTTCAGGGCCGGCGAAACCCAGCATCACCGGCTGTTCGCGCAGCAGGAACGGCATCGAGACGACGCGACGGCCCACGGGGATGCGTTGGTCGGTGCCGGGTCCGTAGGCCGCGATGCGGCCCACGAACTCGTGTCCGAACACCACCGGGCGGTCCAAGTCCATCAGCTCGAATCCGGCTGCATTGCGCGTGGCGGCGTTGAACTCCCGGCCGTGTGCGGCGCAGTGCAGATCCGAACCGCAGATGCCGCATGCCAGCACGTCGACGAGTACCTCGCCGGCGCCCGGCACGGGCTCTGGCACCTCGGCGACACGCAGTTTTGAATCCTGCATCAAGACGGCGCGCATCAGGCGTTCCCGTCGGTAACTGTGGCGGCGCCACCGCTGATGTAGGCGACGGGGCCGAGGTTTTGGGCCGCGGCGAGCTGGCCAGTCAGGTGCGAGATCAAGGCCGCGTCGAGAATGGAGTGGAACCGGCCGTCGTCGTCGAAGTTGACGTTGGCGCCGCTAACGCGGAACAGCACAACGGTGTCTTCGGTGTTGGATTCCGGGCACTCCAGCGTGTGCACCGATGCCCCCGGCTCGTACAGGTACGACCCTGCGGTTTTGCGGCTGCTCGGCGTACTCCTTGTAGTGCCAGGAGCCGCTAATCGTCCAGGCGTCCACAGCACCGGTGTGATAGTGCAGCGGGATTCGCGCTCCGGGCGCGAAGGTTGCCAGCACGACCCATTCACCGTTTTCAAGGTCCAGGCGCAGCGGACGGAAATGCACACCGTCACCGAGAGCGTCGCGCACCAACGGGATGTCGTCGGCGTTAATGGTCAGCAGCTCGCCTTGCGGCAGAGCCACAAGTGGTAGCGGAGCGCCCGTCGAGGTGGTTGCCGGGGCGGCGGCGGGGATCGAAGTCATGAGTGGATTCCTTTCGGGTGTGGGTTTGTGACCACTACCTTGCCCGAGCAATCGCCGGGAATATTGACAGTAGAGAACAATTGATTGACAGTAGGGAACATGTCTGTGATCCGCGGTATGTCACTGACCGGATTTCCGGCATTGGTGAGCGAGCTCGGAGCCGAGCCGGAAACGTTGCTGTCCCGCGCCGGAATCAGCCGGTCGGATGTCGGCCGCTTCGACGCATTCTTCACCTATCTGGCCTTCATCCACGCGGTCGAATCAGCGGCCGCGGCCACGCACACGCCCGAATTCGGACGTCGGCTTGCCCAGCGTCAGGGCATCGAGATACTCGGGCCCGTCGGGGTCGCGGCAGGCACGGCGGCAACGGTGGCTGAAGCCTTTGCCATCTTCGAGCAGTACCTCGCCGCGTACAGCCCGGCGATCTCGGTGGTGATCGGCGCCAAGGGCGATCATGCGTTCGTGGAATTCAAGGTCCTCATCGCCCACCCGCCGGCCCACCCCCAGAGCACCGAACTGTCGTTGGGTGTGATGTTGCGCGTGCTGCGCTTTCTCCTCGGGTCGCGCTACGCACCGACTTCCGTGGACCTGCCTCACCAACCACTGGTCGCGCGTGCGGAGTACGTCCGTTACTTCTCGTGTACTCCACGATTCGAATCGCGGCGAGCCGGATTCGCGATTCCCGCCAAGGACCTCGATCGGCCGCTCGCGCGCGACGCGATGGCGCACCAGGTGGTGCTCGAATACCTCGACACCGTCGTCGACCGGCACCGACCTGCGATGGCCTCGTCGATTCGCGAACTGATCCGCCAGCTCCTGCCCGCCGGCGCCGCCACCGTTCCGGTGATCGCCACCCAGTTCCGATTGCATCCAATGGCGTTGCGGCGGCGACTGGTTGCGGAGGGGACGAACTTCAATGCTGTAGTCGATGACGTCCGCCGCGAGATGGTGGAGCACTATCTGCGGGACACGGATGTGACTCTCGCGCACCTTGCACGCGAACTCGGATACGCCGAACAGAGCGTGCTGAACCGTTCGTGCCGCCGCTGGTTCGGCGCGACGCCCGCTGCATTGCGGACGCAGTGGAGGTCACAGTCAGCGATGGGCGCAGTCGAATGACGAGTGTTCCCTGTTGTCAAATTGTTGTGCTCTGTTGTCAAGACGCATCGGTGCCGCTCCGGCACCAACGGCTTCATTGGCCGTGCCCTCTCCGCGCGGTTCCGCACGCTGGGCGCCGCGGTGAAGGGCGTCGATCTGACTGCCGATCCTGAAAATGATGTGATCGCCGGCGACATCACCAAGCCCGAGTCATGGTCAGCCGCACTCGATGGCGTCGACACCGTGGTACACACCGCTGCGTTGCTCGGCGCTGCGTTCCCGCTCGAGCAAGCCCCGGTGATGAAAATGGTGCGACCTGACAGGGAAGGGGCGGGACGGCCGGACGGTGTGGACGAGACCTACCCGGTGCATGTCAACGGCGATGTCTACACCGACACCAAGGTCAACTCCGAGGCCGTCGTGTTGGCTGCCCATGCAGCGGGCGAGATCGACGTCACGGTGATCCGGCCTGGCGACGTCTGGGGCCCTGGCTCGGTGTGGGTGCGCTCGCCCATCGCGGAGATGCGCAAGGCAACCGGCTTCCCGCTGCCGAACGGTGCCAATGGCATCTTCTCGCCGGTGTACATCGACAACTTCGTCGACGGCTTGGTACTCGCCGTGGCCTCCCAGGACGCCGTGGGCCAGGTGCTCAACATCACTGACGGCGTAGGGGTCCGCTGCGGCGAGTTCTTCGGCCGCGTGGCGGCGATGTGCCATGGCACGATCCGGACCATGCCGATCGGTGTCGCGGCACCTGCTGCCGATATCGTCGGCGCGGTGCTTCGCCGGCTGGGCCAAAAGACCGACCTGTCGGCCGGAACCATGTGGTTGCTTAACCGTCCCGGCACGTATTCAATCGACAAGGCGCGGAAGCTTCTCGGCTACCAGCCACTCGTGTCGGTCAACGAGGGAATGGACTGCGTCGAAGCATGGTTGCGGTCTGAAAACCTCATCTAGCGGACGGCAGGTGAGGGCGTCCGACTTCGCCTGCAAGCCAATGCAGGACGGTCACTTCTGGAGTTCGACAACCACCTTGTGCATTTCGCCGGTGAACCGGAATGGGACGTCGTAGTCGTG
Source organism: uncultured Actinomycetota bacterium (assembly GCA_963801365.1). Taxonomy (GTDB): domain Bacteria; phylum Actinomycetota; class Actinomycetes; order Mycobacteriales; family Mycobacteriaceae; genus Mycobacterium. Next base: position 34,489 of record CAWDEZ010000012.1, read on the forward strand.
ATTGATCGGGGTCCCGCTGTCTACGCCGATGTCGAAGGTTTCGTCGGCAGACAGAGCGGACGCCCTAGTGTTGACGCTCGCAGTGACCAGGGCGACCGGTCGTTTGGCAGCGACTGCCTGTTTGGCAATGACGACTCCTTGCGGTGGCGTGCCGGCGGCACCACTTCTCGTTCTCGGTATCGTCCACCGCGGGCGCGCAGAAACGCCTCCACCCCGTGGGTGAAATCCAAGTTGTCGTAAACCTTCTGGACCGTATTGTGATCTAGCAGGCCGTCAAAGAAGTGAAGCGTGCTGAACCGGGTGTTCACCTCGTTTAGTGACCTTGGGCGGAATATCCGTCGTCTGTTTGAACGCATGCGGCGCTTGCGGTTTCATTCGAGTCAACCGTAGCCACCTCTTTCCGTATCTTGACTACGCGTTTCAGTACTCCTTGCCCGCGTTGAAACGTGCGTGCAGCTCGGCCTCTTCGTCTGCGTCCAGGCCGGGTTCGCCGAGATCGATCTCAACGCGGTCGATCGTTCCCTCGAAGACAAACGGCTGTTTGTAGTTCTTGCTGACCGGTGCCCCGGTGTCCATCCCTATGCCGAATGTGTCGATGCCGAATCGTCCGGCCACCGTTTGTTCGATGCACTTGCGACAAACCTCTGCACCGTCGACGGACAGGATCGCTTCCCCGCCCTTGCCGGCGCCACCGCCGTCGTAGAGGAACTCGAACGTAACAGTTGACGCACGTTCGGGAAGCGGGTCGGTGCCGGCAAGGTCGGTGCGTTCGCGGTCGAACCAGTTGTACTCGTAGTGGGGCTTGCCGTCCTTGACGTAGATGACGTAGCCAGCCGACGTCCCGCCGGCAGCGACTATGACACCGTCGCCGCGTTCGGCGATGTGGGCGGTGATGCGATGTGACCGATTCTTCGTATTCGGCGCGGCGGTTTCGGGCAGCCGGATCGCGCCATGGTAGTAGACGAAGTGGCGGCGGTTCGGGTCTGCGCCCCCGGGCGGGGGCTTCGGCTCTGTTAGCCGGGCAGACCCCCGGTCGTCGAACGGGTACACGCCGTACTTCTCGGAATCTTCGTCGAACAGCCCTGCAGTTCGGCGAGTTTGTCGGGATGGTGCTCGGCGACATCATTGTTCTCGCTGAAATCCTCGTCGAGGTGGTATAGCTCCCAGCGGTCGTTCTCCCAGTGGCCGGGAGCTAAGTGGTCGGGCTCGTAAGTTCGTCGGGGGTCAGGCGGCACGTGGTTGGGCGGGGTCATGTTTGGGCTCGGGTTTGTGGTTGTCGAGCCTGGCCAGCAGTTCGGTCAGGTCGGTGGTGGTGAATTTCCACTTGAACGGCTGCGCGGTCTGGTTGTATCGGTTCTCGAATGCGGACAGGCGGTCGGAGACGGCGTCGATGTCGGTGAAGTCGTTGGGCGAGAGCACTTTCCGTTGGACGATGGAGAAGTAGATCTCTATCTGGTTCAGCCAGGACGCGTGCACCGGGGTGTGCACCATGATCGCGTGGGGGTATTGCTCGGCGAGTCGGTCGATCGCGGCCTGCCCGCGGTGGGAGGACCCGTTGTCCACGATCCAGAACACCCGATCGGCTGAGGCGTAGGGTTCGCGGGTCATGACTTGGGCGACCAGGTTGGTGAACGCGGCGATGCCGGTGGTGTTCTCGCAGCGGCCGAAGATCGTCCCGCGGTGCACGTCGTAGGCGGCCAGGTAGGCCACCGCGCCGCGGCGGTGGTAATCATGGTTGACCCGGATCTGGCGGGCCTTGCCGGCGGGCAGGGTGGGGTGGCAGCGGCAGCGGGCCTGGATGGAGGTCTTCTCGTCGGCGGAGATCACATAATCGCCTGCGCCCAACGGTGTGCCGTCCCAGGTGCGGTCGTAGAGGTCGAGCACCCGTTGCGCCTTGACGGCAAAGTCTGGGTCGGTGATGAAGATCCACGACCGGTACTGCCACGGTTTGAGCGCGTCCTGCGACAGCCACCGGCGGATGGTCGCTGGCGATATCGACCCGCAAATCCCGTCGGTGATCGCCTGTTCGGCCGACTCCGGGCACGACCACCGCGACAGCGGTACCCCCTTGTCCCGGGGTGGCGTGCAGGCCATCGCCTTGACCCGGGCGACTTGGACAGCGGTGAACTTCGGTCGGCGACCCGATCGCTTCGCATCGGCCAGCGACGCCGCACCCGGTACCGTGCACCAGCGGCGACGCCACTTGCGGACGGTGTCCTCGCATATCCCCAGCCGCCGTGCGAATCTGTGCGTTCGACTCTCCCGTGGAGGCCGCGAGCACGATCTGGGCCCGCGTCACGAGCCGTTGCTCGGTGCGCCCGGCCCGGGTCATCCGGGTCAGTTCGCGGCGCTGTGAACCGGTCAACGTGATCGGGTCGGTGCTGGTCGGTGACATCCTGGTGCTCCACGACGAGTTCCCATTGGCCACTCCAGCCTCACCCGTCACGGGTTGGATGGTGGTCAACGACACGCCGATCCGGCAGGATCGGTGACCATGGCCGCACCGCCCATATCGACGAAAACGTCCCTGCAACAGCGGCTGTCGGCCCGCGCCCGCGAACGATGGCCGCAACTGGCCGGTGTCGATGTACGGTTCCGCGGCGCGTTCGCCTACGTCACCGCAAACATGCCCGACGGCGAGCCGATGCCCCTGATGCGGCTGCGCTACGGCGGATCAGCTGCCCGCTGGGGCTTTCGCGGTTTATCTGGCCAGCAAGGACGGCTACCAGGATTCGGTCCTGCCCACCGGCGACCTGGCCGGCGCACCCGAAGACGCCCTCGATACCGCCTGCGGCCTCTACCTTGGCGACCCGACCGCCCGGGCATGACCCCCGACGAACTTACGGGCGAGACCACTAAGTCCTCGCGCCACGGGAATGTGTGCTGCGCGCACGCGATCCAGCCGTCGTCGTAGATCGCCCGGTTGGTGAAGATCTCGAAGTACTGCCGTTCGCGAACGGGTCGAGCGTCGGCGCTGGCGAACGTCTCGCGGATCGACACGACGTCCATCGGTTTCTGCGCGATCCCGTTCACCGCTTTGGGTGCCGGTATGCCCGCGGCGTCGAGAATCGTCGGAACGAGGTCGATCAGGTGGGTGAATTGCGAACGGACCCCGCCGTGGTCGTCGATCTGTGCGGGCCAGGAGACGACCAGCGGGTCTCGGCTGCCGCCGAGGTGGCTGGCGACCTGCTTGACCCATTGGAACGGCGCGTTGCCCGCCCATGCCCAGCCCAGTGGGTAGTGCGGCTCGGTGTCAGGATTGCCGATGTCGTCGATGCGGGCCAGATTCTCCTCCAGCGTCGAGGGGACGCCGTTGAGGTTCATCACCTCGTTCAACGTGCCGGTCAAGCCGCCCTCCGAGCTTGCGCCGTTGTCGCCGACGATGTAGATCACCATGGTGTTCTCGGCGTCGGGCAGATCATCGATCGTCGCGAGCAGCCGGCCGATCTCGTGGTCGGTCAGTGCCATGCGGCCGGCATAGTTCTCCATGAACCTTACTTAGAGCCGCTTTTCGTCGGCGCTCAGTGAATCCCAGGCCGGACACCAGTCGGGCCGCGGTGTGTTCTCGGCTTCCGGCGGGATGACGCCCAACTCCTTTTGCCGCGCCACCGTCTCCTCCCGGACGGCATCCCAACCGTGGTCGAACTGTCCGGCGAACCGTTCACGCCATTCCGCGCCCACGTGGTGCGGTGCGTGCATCGCACCGGGCGCGAAGTACACGAACACCGGTTTGTCGGGGTTGACCGACTTGCTGTACCGCAGCCAGCCGATCGCCTTGTCGGCGAGGTCGGTCATCAGGTGGTAACCGTCCTCCGGCGTCGACGGCGGCTCCACTGCCACCGTGTTCTCGAAAAGTACAGGGTAGTACTGATGCGTCTCGCCGCCGATGAACCCGTAGAAGTAGTCGAAGCCCAAGCCGGTCGGCCAGCGGTCGAATGGGCCGACGACGCTCGACTCCCAGTCAGGCGTGTTGTGATTCTTGCCGAACCAGGCGGTGTTGTAGCCGTTCTCCTTGAGGATCTTGGCCACCGTTGCCGTCGACTTCGGGATCATCGTGGTGTAACTCGGGAAGCCGGTGGCAGATCGCCGTCGTGTGAAACATGTTGTACCGCCACCCCTTCGCTGCCAATTTGTCCAACGTGGGGGTGGGTACCGGCCCTCCGAAGGTTCCCACCTGGCCGAAACCGACGTCATCGAGCAGGATGATGACGACGTTCGGTGCACCTGCGGGCGGTTTCGGAGGCTCGGGCCACGCGGCTTCGGCGTCAGCGCAAACCGATTCCAATTCGCCGCTTTGGCTTTCGTGGGAACGTCACCGGCGACCCGGCACCCGCGAGCAGGGTGTCCGCTGCTCCGTCTATCGGGTCGCTGGATCCTGGCACGTAGTTCAGGCGGGTGCCCACCCAGGACACCTTCTCCAACAACGTCGTCGAGTCGATGTAGTTACCGAATTCGGTTGCGGCGAAGCCGTAGAACTTGTCGGCCTCCGCGTAGCGGCTCGGGCGAAGGTACATGGAAGTCGTATTCGGATGCGGCGCGACCGCGATCTGGAACTCCAACTCCGTCGGCGCGGTGATCTCGATTCGACCTCTGCGCCCACGTCTCGCTTCACTCTGCCGAATCTAGTGCGTCGAGAAGTTCGCGCAACCGCACCGTCGCGATACCGATGGCGGCGTCGCCGATGCCATACGGCAGCACCAGCGTGTCGGCGTGCACGAGCGCGCCGCACGAATACACGACATTGGGCACGTAGCCGTCCTGCTCGTCGGTCGCGGGGCTCAGTAGCGGTTGCCGTAGCTGACCGATAATCGTTGTCGGATCGTCGATGTCGAGCAAGATCGCCCCGATCCGATAAGTGCGCATGGGCCCGGCGCCGTGCGTGAGCACCAGCCACCCTGCATCGGTTTCGATGGGCGAACCGCAGTTCCCCAGCTGTAAGGCCTCCCACGCGTGGGTCGGCCGTTGGCATCGAAGCGCGCTCGTCCACACCGTCAGTTGATCCGAGTAGGCGATCGTGTTCGATTCGCGGTCCGACCTCGACATGGCCGCGTAGCGACCGTCAATCCGGCGGGGAAACAGCGCCAGTCCCTTGTTCGCCGCCGCGGGTCCGGCCATCGGCACAGAAGTGAAGGACTGGAAATCGTTGGTCGCGAGGAGTTGCTGGCTGATGCGGGATCCGCTGTATGCGGTGTAGGTGGCGTAGAAAGTGGCCGAACCGTCGTCGTCGACGAACCGGACGAAACGCGCGTCCTCCATCCCGGCCGCCTCGGCGTCCATCGCCGGAAACAAGACACGCTCGGAAAGCGTTGTGCCGTTGGCGAATTCGACAGCATAGGTTCGTTCGGCGATGGCCCGGATCAGCGACATCGTCTGTGGCGCGGCTTTACGCGTGCTCAGGTGGGCCTGGAGCGTATCCAATTGTTCGTCGAGGTCGGCCCGGGTGAACTGCTCGCCGAGCGCGTCGAGGACGTAGTCGGCGGACTCGCCGGCGTCGTCGAGTCTGGCGAGTTCACTGCGGAACACGGCCGCGTCGAGCAGAGCCGGCGTCGTCGATCCGACGGTTGCGAACGGAGCCAGATCGTCGATCGTGGCGTGGCCGTCGGCGTCGATGACACCGGTCCGGAATCCGATCGACGAACGGTGGCCTTCTCCGATGCCACGAACGCTCAGCACGAATCGCAAACTGCCGATTGTTGTTCCCGTTTGGTCGGGGTGGGCGACGATGCTGGGGTTGCACAGCGCCGCGCCTTCAATCGCGTACTCGCTCGTGAATGTCGCACCCAGCAGCAACATTCGCGCTTCGGAGAGTTCGGCATCGGGATCCACGCGATCGGCAAGTTCACGGGCGTGCCGGCCGAAGGTACCAAGCAGATCGCGGTGCCGTCGCTCGAAGCGGGTGATCACGTCGTCCAGCGCCGATCGCACCTCGCGCTCGTCCAACGCCATGATGCGCGACAGCACTACTCCCGCTCGGGACTCCTGGCGCTCGAACCCTTCCTGGCCTGGCACGAACAGGCGGGTGATCACCCGCGCGGGATCGGCCGTAAGCCGCTGTGAGCTGCGCGTGACGAGCGGGGTGCCTACGGAAGTCATCGCGGGCGCAGCTTAGAAGCGCCGCGCATGCTGAAGGGTTGATATCACCGCGAGGGTCGACTCGGCGCCCTGGTTGCGGTTCACACCGTCGGCGTGCAGACCATCGAACCCCCCGCCCGTCTCGCGATCCCACATGAGGTGGCCAGTGTCGTTGTCACCTTCGAACCAGGCTGCCGCCGAACGAACGCCGTCGGGCCAGATCGGGCTGGCGTCGATGGCAGCGGCACGCGCGCACGCATCGGCGAAGGTGGACACCTCGATCGGCTGCTGATCGAACGCGGGCCGCGGATCATCCGCTCCCCTGCCTGCGACCGGGGTGGGCGATAGGTGACCGTCCGACGTCTCGTAGTCCAGCAGCCACGCCAACAGATCGAGGCCACGCTGCCGCAATGTCGGGTCATCGAGCGCGCCGCCCGCGGCGATCATCGCCTCGGCGAGGACGGCGTTCGCGTACGTGAGTCGTGGTTCGGGCCATGGCCAGGCGGCTTCCCCGTTGGGCGGGGCGAGTGAACTGGCGTAGTCGGTGAGGAGTTCATATGCGCCTCGATGATCGGGGTCGACGGCGAGGAGCTCCGCGGCACCCAGGGCCGCGAACGCCATCGCCCGCGGCGACGTCGACCGGCCCTTGGCGGCGTACTCGAATTGGACGATGGCCATTTCGCGAACGTAGGCGACGACACTATGGGCAGCGGCGGTTCCGAGCGCCCAGATGCATCTCCCCCAGCAGTCCTCCAGGGCCGGCTCGTCGGCCCAACGGCCAGTGTTGTCCATCCGGTTGCGACAGGGGCCGTCGAGGGATTGCGCCTGAGTCAAGAACCGCAAGGCGACACCTGCCAGACCGTTCAGAGTGCGCTCGGGGTCGGGCTCTCGGGTGGTGACGACGAGGACGCGGGCCATGTCGTCGGTGCAGTAGCCGTACTCGGGCCTGGGTTCGGTGAAACAGGCGTGCTCGAAGGTGCCGAGATGGTCCGTCATTCGCCGCAGATGGTCGAATCTCGGCGATGGCGTCGTCATGGCCATGCCAGCGCCGGTGGCTCAAGCAGAAACTGTTGTGCCAGAGCGAGATACGCCTTCGCGACGACCGGCCACGCCATCGTCGGGGCCAACCGGCGGGCCTCTGCTGCCATGGAGCCGGAGACACGCGGATCGGTCAGCACCCGGCGCAGGGCAGATGCCAACGCCCTGGGATCGTCGTGGCCGACGACGATGCCAGCCCCGCTACCGAGGAGCTCGACGGCGTGCGGGAAGGCGGTGGCGACGACGGGCCGGCCGCTCGCGATCGCGTCGACCAGAACACCGGAGGTGACTTGATCCGTGGAGTCGTAGGGCAGTACGACGACGGCGGCTTGTTGCACAAGCGCGGTCAGCGACGGCACGTCGCGGTAGTCGGGGTCGAAGAACACTGCGTCCGCTACGCCCATGCGCTGTGCCTGTTCGGCACGGGCGTCGCGGTATGACTCGCCATCGGCGGCCAGCACCTTGGGGTGGGTCCGGCCCGCAATCAGGTACCGCGGACGGCCGTTGAGCTGATGCAGCGAACCCATCGCCTCGATTACCCGCTCGACGCCCTTTCCCGGCCCCAGCAGGCCCCAGGTCAACAAAGTCGGTCTGCCCGAACGCTTCAACGGGACGGTCCTGGGCAGCGTCGCGCCGTGCGGGATGGTGGTGACCTTGAGGCGGTCGACGTCGTAGCCGCGACGCAGGCGTTGGCTGGCCGCCTCGGACATCACGACCACCAGGTCCGCCGACTTGGCGATCGTCTCGAGCACCGAACGCTGGTGCGGGGTGGGATTTTTGAGGACCGTGTGCGCAACAACAATTGCCGGCACGCACAGCTCGCTGACGACTTCCACCACTTCGTCTCCGTCGACGCCGCCGTAGACGCCGTACTCGTGCTGGATGATGGCGACGTCGCTGCGGTTCAGCAACTCGGCGCTTGCTGCTATGGATGTCTTCGAGCCGTTGACCAACTCCCCGACCACCCGGTCGCTCGACGAAGGCGACCCGTCGGACACCCGCACGACGCTGACGTCGGCGCCATTCGCGGTCAACCCGTCCGCCAGCGCCGAGCTGAAGGTTGCGAGCCCGCAGGCCGTCGGTGGATACGTACTGAGAATCCCAAAACTCGGCGTACCACTAAAGTCTTGTTGCGCAACGGAATACAACGACGTTCGCAGTGTGGATAGAGCGTTCAAGGTGATCCCGACTGGGGGTGTTACCGGCGTGTGTCTGGCGTAAGCGGCTGCTCGGCGAGATCAGCGGTGAACGGCTTACTCGTCTCGACTGGCTGGGTTCCCAACGTCACCAACCTTACACCCACGCCGCGGGAAAAGTAGACGCGGCATGCCAAGCGTGAGTGACTTCAGTCAAGCGGAGCCGAAAAGTGTTGGTAAGCACCGACATCAGACGGTCATAGCCGAATCTGTCGTGCCAACACATGCCGGTCCGGCTCGGTGTTGCGCGCACGCGTCTTGACACCCAAGGTGACGCGCGCGCGTCTTTGGGCATCATGCCGTGCTAGCCTGAGCGAGGATGTTTGGTACATCCATTCAGAATGAAAGAAGTTGGAAAGTATGGCACAGGGAACTGTGAAGTGGTTCAACAGCGACAAGGGCTTCGGCTTTATCACTCCTGACGGCAGCACTGAAGATGTGTTCGTTCACTACTCAGAAATCAGTGGCGGCGGTTATCGATCACTCGACGAGAACCAGCGGGTTCGATTCGACATCGGCCAAGGCGCCAAGGGTCCGCAGGCAACCGGAGTGACAGCCGTTTAGCAAAAGCGACGTCACACGTGGGCTGGTAGGCACCGTCCTACCAGCCCACAGTTCGTTGAGAGCCGCAAAGCGTACGATCGGCGAACCGGGATCAACCAGGCCCCATACCAAGGGGCCAGCGATGTCTGAAAAGTCTCCGCGGCAATCTATGAGCAAGAAATCGAATCAAACGCTCAAGCAAAGCGCGCCGCCAAACGCGGCAAAGCCGAACATGTCGAGGCGCTGAAGGACAACCGCCGGTGAGGCTGGGTACCCGAATGCTTTGAGCTGCAACGTATTTCCAAGCGGCGCGCGGCGACCTCACCGACCGAGTAGTATCAACGGTATCGGCGGTATAGCGTACGCGACCGTTTCGAGATTGTGTCGTCGCCGATTCGAGTAGGTTTGGCCGGTTCGCGGCCAAGGACGGGAGCGTCGGATGACGCTACAACGAGGCCGCAATACTGTTGGCTGGAAGCACACGCCGCCTGAGAACACACCGCGCCTGCGGTTGAAGCCCAAGGCGCCTGTGACCGGGTATGTCGATGGGGCATGGTGGCCGCACAGTGATGACCTGGTAGCTGAGCTTCCAGATCTGCTGGCGGTGCTGTCGGTACGCCTGGACACGATTGATCGGGTGATATACAACCTCGCCGAATGGGCGAAGGCGCCGAAGAGACTGCTGACCGACGGACGAGCGGTACGGCTCGCCGGATATTCCCGACAGCCGGTCAACACCATCGAGGTCATCGGATTAAACCGCAGCAAGATCGTCCTGCTGGTAGTGCCCGCTGACACCGACGCTGACCGCGCTCACGACACCCTGATTGCGGCGGCTGTCCCGGACAACGCCTCGACGGTTGACGGGCTGCTCGCGACCAGCGCGCACGGCTGAGAGCCAGTTTCTAACGCCCTGTGTGCGAATGCTGGTGACGTGTGTCGTCATTTCGGTCACGACTGAACGGCCGTGCTCCCGAGGGGATTTTTGTGCGGCCGTTGCGAGGACATCGAGCGATTCGGCGATGGCAGGGATCCACATTTGCGGGTTCAGCCGGCGTGGCGGGATGTAATTTCCGACTTCTGACCCGGCGGTCAAATACGAGCCCGCGCGGGCCGGTTGAGCAATCGAGCAACCGTGGGACTTGCGTGGGCGCCAGTGAGCCCGGGGAGTCCTGGGGTCCGATGACCACCGGCTTGGTTGCTGTCGGACCGGCGGGCCGAGCGGAGTCGCGGTACTCGCTGTGCAAGCGGGACCCACGTCGTCATTGACGGGTGGGTTCCATCAGCTGCTCTGATGAACGGCGTTGCTCAGCGGATCTTCTCGGGTATCGAGTCCAGTGCGTGTAGTACGTGTACCGCGAGTTTGCCCGCGGCGTCGTCATCCAGCACGGAATGCATCGTCATGGTGTCCTGAACGAGTTTCAGGCGATTTTCGTAAGGCGTGGGCAGTGTTGTTCCGGGAATCATGATGTTCTTTCCTAGTCTGTCGAGTGCGATCGCTGAGACGAAGGGCCCGACAGCCCAACGCTACGCCGTTTCCGGGTTGCCGGCCCGTGCGGTGCACGTGCGGGTATCGCGGCGGCCGGTGGTGAAACGAAGCGGTTTTCCCTCTGGACGCGCGCCGCCGGTTGATCCCAGGTCACTGTGACGCCGGCCGTTTCGTGACGGGGGCCAACTTTTTTGAGGGAGCCCGCTTCGGTGGGAGCGAATTGCGTTGTGGCAGTGGACTTCGTGGCGTGCGCCGGTGCTCTGGTGCGGGCCAAACCAAGGGTCCGGCCGGTCTTTTCATCGGCAGCCTTTTTCAGCTCACCCACTACAGCTTCGATGCCGCGCGCGATTGATGAGACGTCCTCGACGTTGTCGGGGCAGGCGACGATGCCCACCGTGAAGGTAGCGCCGTAGGACACCGCGGTGATGTTGAGGTTGGCGCCCTCAAGCAGCGGGGCCATGGCGTGGATGCCGAGGACATGGGCTCCGGCGCAGTAGATTTCGCCGGGCGGGCCCGCAACGTTGGAGGTAATCATGTGCGCCATGGGGGGATGGAATCGCGACAGTTTCAGGCCGGTGTACAGTCCCGCCACTAGCCCGATGACCACCGGTGGGATCAGATCGATGACGTCGGCGAGGTTGACGGGCGGTGCTGCTCGCCGTCGGTTCTTGATCCGGGATGTCGCGGCGTGAATGCTGGCCAGCTGCTTCACCGGGTCGGCCAGATGGACCGGCAGGTTGACGACGGTCGGCGACCAACTATTAGACGCGTTGTCATCGACGCCGCGCGTCGAGATCGGCATCAGGGTGCGCAGCGGCTGATCGGGTATCGCGTCATGCGCTTCCAGCCATCGCCGCACCGCCGATGTTGCCGCGGTGAGGAATACATCGTTGACGGTGACGTCGAACGCGGCCGTGATGGCGCGCAGATCTTCCATCGCCACCGCGGCGAACGCGACGCTGCGCCGCGCGGTGATCGGGGCGTTCAGCAGGGTCCGCGGCGAGCTCTGGTTAACGTCGGACTGCGGAGGACCTGGCCGTTGCCCGCCGCCGCCGGGGAGCAGTTGGCGGACCGATCCCAGCGCGGTTCCCACCACCGACTTCAGCGCGCCGGGAGCTACTTTGACAGCGACCCGAACACCACCGGCGGTGTTGACGGCGACCTCGTCGATCATGTCGCGCACCCTGGCGGCCGCGCCGGGCATCGTGGCAGCCGCCCGCTGGGGCACCGCGGGGAATTCAGCGTCTTGATCGGTGGTCATCAACCGGGGCAGCATCGAGGTCACCGCGCCCACCCCATCGGCCATGGCGTGGGCGAACTTGATCACGACGACCAGCCTGCCGTCGGTGAGACCCTGCACGACCCAGGCGTCCCACAGCGGGCGATCACGGTGCAGAGGCTGCCCATGCAGCTCGCCGATAAGGGTGGTCAACTCCCGCATGGTGCCGGGTTGGGCCAGTCGCACATGATGCAAATGGTCGTGGACATTGAACGCCGGGTCCTCCACCCATACCGGCTGGCCCAGCCCGAAGGGTTTGGTGAGCAGGCGCTGGCGGAAACCCTTTGTCGCCGCGGTACGCGCGGCCAGCAGCCTCAGAACTGCTCTAGCGGTCAGCTCACCACGGGTCGCCGGGGCGCAAAACAACACCGCAAGCACGTGGGTGGGCATCACCGACGTTTCGCCGTGCAACGTGACACCGTCCAGACCGGTCAACCGCTTCATCATGGCCCATTCACCTCCCGGTGCTTAGTTACTCAGACTTGCTTCACGACTCTCGCTCCGCGCTGAACAGCATTGAGCAGACGACGCACTTGCACGCATGAATACCCCTCGTCTCCAAGGGAATTCAGTGATTGCCAGCTATCGCGTCATCACCGGCGGCAGATCCCACACCGTAGACGGTCAGCGTATGTCAACGCCGTTGATACTAGCACGTCGATGAGGGGAATAGCGGCACCGGAGCGGGCGTCCTTGGCTGCGCGCTCGTCTACTCCTGCGGCGCACTCGTGCACGCCGACACGCTGGTGCTGCCGTACGGCATCGGCGACGCCGCCATCGGTATTGCCGCCGCTCCGCTACCTCAACGTCATGTCGCACTCGGCGGCCGAGACCGCGGGCATCCCGCGGCACAACGCTGTACGCCAACAATGTTGACACGGCATCTAGCAGGGTGTTTACTGGAGTTATAGGCCCGACACCGCCTTCGGCTGCGGTCATCGAATTCCCTTCGGGTCCCATGCTTTTCTGCGCTATCCCCGGAAATCGGGTTCAGACCACTGCACGGCGCCGATGCGGCGTCAGAACACCTGGGACAGATGCCTGTGCCCCTCAACCGAAGGAGACAACGACCATGATGAGGACGTTTGCCCGCAGACCCCGCAGACAACGAAATGCTCTCCGAAATTCTTTCCACAAGAACGTGATCCGCGTCGGTGCGGGTTTCGTGGCGAAGGAACGCCCGCACGTGGTGGCGACGTTGTCGACGCTAAGGCCCTACCTAGGCAAGTGGGATCCGGGTGATGTGAACGTGGTCGTCTCCCTGCAAGACCGCGGCGGCAAGGAGCAGCGGATCATATTGCGCACCAGCCTGCCCGGCCGTCCGCCGCTGGTAGCGGTCGCCGAAAACCCGGACATCACCCGCGCGCTGGGTGATGCGAAGCGTCAGCTGATCCGGCAGATCGAACACCAGAAGTCGGCGCGCGAACCCATGAACAACCGCCGGCTAAGTGCGACGATCCGACATATCGCCGCGCGGCCCGGGACCGCCGAACTCGCAACCTAGACGCGGCTTTCGAAACTCAACCAGCAGCTCGCCTGCGCGGGCAGATAGAGAGACAGACATGACGCACATCACCGAAGCGCGTGTTATCGGCAACCACACCGAGATGGGCGGATTGGCCCCAGCGGTTGCCCGCATCACATCAACGGCCCCAGACATTCTTCGTGCCGGTCGACACCGCAGGGTCAGACGTAGGGAAATGATTGCGGCACGGTCGACATGGGAATCGGAGGGTGGAGCGATCGGGAACGACGTGTCGCGGCCCAACGGACGCGAAGGCCGCGCACCCCGTAATCTCGGTTCCTGACCGACGCATCATCGGCGCCATGAAACGAGAAGCGGGCGCAGAGCCGGACCGCTAGCTCGCTTCGCTACCAACCGCGATTACCTCGGCGCCGTTTGCGGGTTCCCCGTTGGTTGCCGTGTCGGTTGCCGACAACGCCGGTGGTTTGGCCGTGGCTGGCGGGGTTGTGATCCCTTGCACGGCAGCGGTTTCTCGTGTGAGGAAGCTGCTGATTTCGCCGATCGCACTCATTATCGGCGCTGGAAACACTACCGTCGTGTTCTTCTCCACCCCTAGCTCGGCCAGTGTCTGCAGATTCCGCAATTGCAGAGCGAGCGGGTGAGCCATCATCGTGTCCGACGCTTCCCCGAGAGCAGCCGCAGCGAGCGATTCACCTTCGGCGGCAATTATTTTCGCGCGCTTCTCCCGCTCTGCCTCGGCTTGCCGAGCCATCGCGCGTTTCATGCTCTCGGGCAGCTGAATATCCTTCAGCTCGACCAAGGTCACTTCCACACCCCACTCCAGGGTCGCCACGTCAAGAATCTGCTGGATGCTGGCGTTGATGAGGTCGGTTTCGGAGAGCGCCTCGTCGAGGGTGTGCTGGCCGACGACCTTACGAAGTGTGGTCTGCGCAATCTGGTTGATAGCGGCGTTGACATTCTCGATGGCGACCACCGATTTCACCGGGTCAACGACCCGGAAATACGCGACCGCGGAAATGTCGACGCTCACGTTGTCGCGGGTAATGATGCCCTGCGACTGGATCGGCATCGTCACAATTCGCAGCGACACCCGCACCAGCCGGTCGATCACCGGGATGATCAGGGCCAAGCCAGGTTCCTTCACCCCCACCACCCTGCCGAGCCGGAACAACACACCCCTCTGGTATTGCGTCACGACCTTCACCGACAGCGCCACCCCGATCAGAGCGACGATGACGAGAAACACAAGAAAGACGATCAGAGCATTCACGACATGTCCTTACATAGAAGGTGAGAAATCGAAGTTCGGGCAGCGGTAGGCTGCCAATAGCCCAGTGGCAGAATCATCCTGTGAGCCGGGGCGGTTCGGGTGTATGCGCAGCCGCATTGAGTTTGTCCGCGCGGCTCCTCTGCTCGTTCAGTTGGGCGCGGGAGGTGGCTGCCTCGCTGCGATGGGCGGCCGCTTCCCGTTGCAGGCGGCAAGCCCGCGCCGATTTGATGCCGACCTCGACCTGGGCGGCGTGGGCATTCACGGCGTACTCGTCGGCGAGTGCTTCTTGATGCCGAACGTGGCGCGCGTTCTCCTCGGCCTGGTCGCGGATCGTCTCCCCTTTGACGTGGCGCTGTCGGGTGCGCGTCTTGTACACCACTCCCGCGAGCATGCCGGCGAACAGAAGAGCCGCCACCGCGGCGACGATGACCAAAACGGTTGTGTTGGTGGCCATGTCGGCCCCTTACGTTGGTTGAGCGTGGTTGAAGGTTTCAGTGCATTTGAAGTGGGCTCTGGTCGGCCAGCGCCGAGTCAGTGATGATCGGATCCGGGGGCGATCTTTATACCGCCGCTGATCGCGGATTCCTTCGATCTTGGTGGTCACAGACCGCGGCTACGGTGGCCGTTCGACTGCCCGGTACTCACCGGTTGTCGAACGCGTGACCAGCGGCCCAGCAGTGGCCTCCTGCGCCGCGGTGTCGCGCCCTCATCGGTGTTCACCGTTGCGGTGGGGTCTGTGTCTACGCGCTGTTGGTGTTCGAGCCGGCTGTCGCGGTCACGGTTGACGAACGCCATTTCACGTTGGAAGCGGGCGAGTTCGCGTCGGGCGTCGCGCCCGCGACCCGCTGTGCGCCGCGCGCCGGCCAGCAGCACGCTCAGTCCCAGCAACGCCACCGCGCCGACCACGATCCCGAAGAGGAACAAACTGCCGGTCGACCCGGTGACGTGATAGCCGAACACGGAGAAATTTTCGGTCAGCGGGTGGGCTGCCCCTGTATTGCTCAACACGCCCACGATCGAGACGATCGCGGCGGCGAGCAAGATAATCAATCCGACGATGACAAGCATCTGATGCCTCTGACTGGTAGTAGACCTCCAGTACACGCTTGTTCCGAGCTGTTGTCAACGGTGTAGACGTATAGCGTTAACATACGACGTGGA
The DNA here is from genome assembly GCA_963801365.1 of uncultured Actinomycetota bacterium. Lineage (GTDB taxonomy): Bacteria > Actinomycetota > Actinomycetes > Mycobacteriales > Mycobacteriaceae > Mycobacterium. The sequence continues at coordinate 50,023 of CAWDEZ010000012.1, forward strand.
AGAAGTGACAATGCATGGAGGGAAGTGCTCGCCGACATGATCACACCGCCGACTGTGCCCGATGCGGGCGCTGACAGAACTGACCCGTCGGCCGCAACCGCTCGCCGAGCCGATGGTCCGGTCAGCCGGTCGGTGATCCTGCAATCCGCGCTTAGGATCATCGACCGTGACGGCGTCGAGGGCCTGTCCATGCGCCGCCTCAGCGACGAGGTGGGCCGGGATCCGACGGTGCTCTACCGGCATGTACCGAACAAGGCGGCAGTCCTCGACGGTGTCGCCGAGATCGTGCTCGGGCAACTACCCGTGGACACCGCAGATACGGATTGGGCGACCCAGCTGCGCACCGTGGCCCACGACTTCCGCAGGTTGGCCCTGGCGCACCCAAACGTGGTGCCGCTGTTGGTGACCCGGCCGCTAGCCACCCCGCTGGGCCAACGGCCTCCCGGGATGCTGCGCCCACTGGAGGATGTCCTGGCGCTGCTCACATTCGCCGGCTTCACCGGCAACGATGCCCTACACATTTACCGGGTGCTCTTCGGCTACCTGTACGGACACATCCTCACCGAGTTGCAGGAGGTCGTCGAGCGACCCGAGGAGACCGACGACGTCCTGCGTCTCGGCCTGCACCGGCTACCGATCACCCAGTTCCCCCAGGTGCGTGGGTTGGCGTCCGCCTTGGCCGCCTACGACGGCGCCGCCGAACTCGACCGCGCCCTCGACCTACTGTTCATCGGCCTCACCGCCACCCTGACACCCCCGACGGGCCACCGCGATCCAGATGAGACGGGGCGAGCCAGTGGTCACCAGCACCCACCGCGCTGGCGGGCTAAGGGGAACACCGGCGCGAGCAGCAAAGATAGCTCCGGCGGTAAATCTGATCCTAGCGTCATCCCAGCAGCTGGGGTTTACACAAGGCTTCCGCAATCCTCCGCAAGTCAACCGATAGTCTGCGCTCGGGTCGCCATCCAGAGCCGAGAACCGTTGTGACACAACCCGAATATTGGCTATCCTAAGCTCTCTACCAGCGGCGACACCGGTTAGCTGACATACACCGCAAACGCGGGGGATGGACTATAAATCCGTCGGCGTACGCCGTCAAGACCTCCGACCCGACTTCCGCAGAGGGTGGGCACGCCCTCGGAACCTTTGGAGCTGAACGCGATCGCGGCTCACCGACTGGATTTTGAAGCTGTGGTCAGCTAACCGCGGATCTGCAGGCGGCTTGCAGAGTGCTGAGGATTCGACTAATCCGCGCAGGCGATCACGGTGGGCTGCGCTGCAAACGGGTTTCCGCTCACCTGCGGCGGGTACCCGACTATCTAAGAACCCAACGGAGGGTTGCGGCAGACGGCCGCGCCCGATTAGGTTCAGGTTCCCAGGCAGTGTGGAACCGCCCAACCTTTTAAGCTTCATGGTGAGCAGGCCTGACGGTCAGCTGCCGAATTCAACCGAGGACCCATGGCCATCACCGACGCCGCGCAGTATGCGCATTTGAGCGAGACCGATGTGGAAGCACTCGGCGTTGAGCTCGACAGGATTCGTCGCGATATCGAAGAATCCCGCGGCGCGAATGACGCGACCTACATCCGACGCACCATCGCGTTTCAACGCACCCTGGCAGCCGGTGCACGCCTGCTCATCGCCGCCAGCCGCTCCAAAAGGGGATGGATCGTGGGGACCGCGGCGCTGGCCTTCGCCAAATCCGTCGAGAACATGGAAATCGGCCACAACGTGGGCCATGGCCAGTGGGATTGGATGAACGACCCGGAAATCCACTCCACCAGCTGGGAATGGGACATGGCCGGCTTGTCATCACAGTGGCGGTATTCCCACAACTACCGCCACCACGTGTTCACCAACGTCCTCGATATGGACGATGACCTCGGCTTCGGGATGCGGGTGACCCGGGATCAGCCATGGCAGCCGCGGTATCTGCTGCAGCCGCTTCGGAACGTAGTCTTGGCGATCGCGTTCGAATGGGGCATTGCCCTACACGGCCTTCACGCCGCGCAGGCCCGCGCCGAGACAGCAGACGAGAAGCGCGCCCAGTCACGAGCGCTCGTCAAGAAGATCGCCCGACAAATGTCCAAGGACTATCTCGTCTTTCCCGCGCTGAGCCGTTCTCGATGGCGACGGACCCTCGGTGCGAACATAGCTGCCAACATCATGCGCAATCTTTGGGCTTACGTGGTGATTTTCTGTGGCCACTTGCCCGACGGCGCGGAAAAATTCACCGCCACGGTGGTCGAGCAAGAAGGCAAGCCGCACTGGTATCTGCGTCAGATGCTGGGTACCGCGAACTTTGAGGCCGGCCCGCTGTTGGCGTTCGCCAGCGGCAACTTGTGTTATCAGATCGAGCACCACCTGTTCCCCGACCTGCCCAGCAACCGTTACGCCGAGATCGCCATCCGGGTACGGGCGCTGTGCGAGAAGTTCGACCTGCCCTACACCACCGGTTCGCTGCTGGGTCAATACCTGCAGACGGTGCGGACCATCCACAAACTTGCGCTGCCGGTCCGCACTCCGATGACGGGCCTGACACCATCGGATCAGACGTTCCTCACCGACACCCCGGGTCACCCAGTTCGATGACCCTGCCCCACATTTCGACTCCTTCAGTTGTTTGAGCCATGGTTCAAATCCGTTGCGAACCGGGCTTTAGCGTTGTGGGCTGGGTTGAGGCACGTTGCAGTTCGTCACTTTTGGATTGACACCGACCGTGCGGATCATGTGCCGTCGAGCCGTGTAATACCTGGCCGTTTGTGTCACGTCCGCCGGACGGCGTATGCCACCGTTGTGAGCCACACCGCGGCGAGGCCGTCGACGACGTGCAGGCTTCGATGCGGCGATCGTCAATCGTGCCGTCCGACCACTGCACTGGGGACCCACCTCCGTATCCCTTGGGGAGGCACTGGGTTGACGACGCGGTTAAGTAACGGAAATCGGGGTACCCGCTTGAGTCGCTCTGGCGCTGTGCGCGAACGACATAGGGGAGCCAAGGGGTGACCATGACCGACATCTGCGCCGCGTGCGGCTATCCGAAGTTTCAGTCCAGGCGTGTGTGCCTAATGCCTCCCAGTGCGCGCGCTGATCTATGACGAATCGTTGGAGTCGGTAACTCAAGCAAGGGAGCCACGTCTTACTCCGGCGCAAGCATGAGGAATTGTCAATACCTGTGGATCAAGATCTTTTACGCGGCCTCCTTCGGGGTCGTTTCATCGTCGGGGCGTTCGACGAGTTTGCCGTTCTCGAATCGAGCGCCGGCCCGGACCAGCGCGACCAGATGCGGCGCATTGACGGCACGCCAGCGTGACTGGGCCGCCTCGATCAGCTTGTAGGCCATGGCGATTCCGGCGGCTCGTGAGCCGGGGCCCTTGGTGATCTTGCTGCGGTTGCGCACGGTGGCGAAGGTAGATTCGATCGTTATCTGGAGTCCTGCGAACAGCGTCCTCGATGTCCGACACGAGGGGTCGAGGTCCCCGGTTCTGCGTGGTGGACGTGGTTATCTGCAGTCGTCCAGAAAGCAGAGTCTGCGGAGGGACGATGCTTGTTGCGCGGGTTATTTCACCGGTCTCGTGGCGTGAGTCGTGGACTGTTCTTGGTGATGACGACGCCCCGGTCGCACCGATCGAGCGGTATCTGGCGTACCTGACCGACATCGAACGCTCGCCGAACACGGTCAAGGCGTATGCGCATGATCTGAAGGACTGGTTCGTCTTCCTCGCCGACCGTGGCCTTGATTGGCGGCGGGTGCGGCTTGAGGATGTGGGCGAGTTCGTCGCGTGGCTGAGGTTGCCGTTGCCGGCGCGGGATCGACGGGTGGCGGTGCTGCCGTCGGTGGCCCATCACTGCGCCGAGTCGACGGTGAACCGGAAGTTGTCGGCGCTGGGTATGTTCTATACGCACGCTGCCCGCGACGGGGTCGATGTCGGCGAGCTGCTGGTGAGTTGGCAGCGAGGCGGTTCGCGCGGTGGGTGGAAGCCGTTCCTGCACCACATCAGCAAGAGCGGACCACGGCCGCGCCGGGCGATCGCGTTGAAGGCGCCGAAGAAGCTGGCCCGCGTGCTGTCTCCGGCGGAGGTGCAGGCCATCTTGGACGGGTGCGGCCGGTTGCGGGACCGCCTGTTGTTTGCCGTGTTGTATGACACCGGCATGCGGATCGGTGAGGCATTGGGGTTGCGGCACAACGATATTGCCGCCGCCGAGCGGGAGGTGACGGTGCGCCGTCGGGACAACGACAACGGCGCCCGGGCCAAGTCGGCGACCCCGCGCACGATCCCGGTCAGCGCCGAGTTGATCCGGTTGTATGCCGATTATCTGCACGTCGAGTATGGCGATCTGGACAGCGACTACGTGTTCGTCAACCTGTGGAGCAGGCCGCGCGGGCATCCGCTGACCTATGCGGGGGTCTACGACCTGGTGCGGCGGCTGCGCCGCAGGAGCGGGCTCGACTTCGATCCGCATTGGCTGCGGCACACGGCAGCGACGAGGATGCTGCGCGACGGTATCGGGATCGAAGTCGTGGCACGGCTTTTGGGTCACGCGAACGTCACCACCACGGCTGCGATCTACGGGCATCTGACCGTGGAGGACGCCCGCCGCGTACTGGAACAGGCGGGCTGGTTCACCGATGGGCAGGTGTCGCTGTGACGGCGCCGGCTCGGGCTCCGAGCAGCGAGGCGGCGGGCTTGCTGGGCACGCTGATGGTGACGGTCCGCAACGAATTCCGCAACGACGTATTGGAATTCGACGCCGATGACCCTGTGTTCGGCACCGGCGGCTGTCGGGTGGCCGGATGCGAACGGCACTGCCGCGGGCAGGGGCTCTGTCAGGGACATCGGCTGCGGTGGGTCAACGCAGGCCGCCCGGACCTGGACGTCTTCGCCGCGACCACCGATGCCCGGTGGCATCGGCAGCAGCCCAACCAACGCTGCCGCGTCGACGGTTGCGGCTACGGGGTTGCCCGCCGAGGACTCTGCGCGCTGCACGCCCGGCACTGGCTCCGCGCTGGTCGGCCCGAACTCGACAGCTGGCTGCACAACCCTCCGGCGGTGACGCGGCCCGAACCGGGCGCATCGTGCCGGATCCCGCATTGCGCGTTGTGGCCGCAGACCGCGGGTCCGTTCTGTCTCTCGCATGCGAACACCTGGAAAGTGAACGGGCGACCCAAGATCGACGAATTCGCCCGACGGTTCACCGATGATCCCGGCGCCCAGCCGACGAACTCATCCGCTTCGACCGGCTGGGATCTCGGCTGAAGCTGGAGATGCAGTACGTACTGCAGCGTCGCCGTGACGAGCGGCCGCGGCAAGCTGGCGCCGCATGTCGCGATGCGGGTAATCCGGTTCCTGGCCGAGGAGTCGGTGACGTCGCTGCTCGACAACGACGAACGACACCTGGCGGGTTCTGGGCCGGGCGGCGTTCAACGACTCGCTGTCACGGTCCTTCCTCGGCTACGCCTACCGCGCGGTCGCCGACCTGGCCGAGGCGGGCGGCTGGGAAGCCGAATACCCCCGCGATGTCTGGCATCTGCGACGCCTCGGGTTCGACGGCGACCGCACTCTGCGGTTCACCGGGATTCCGCAGCCGTGGCTGCGGGAACCGGCCAAACGGTGGGTGCGGTGGCGACTGTCGACCGGGCTGGGCCTGGAAGCCGGCGGAGGCAGACCGGTCGTTGCGATCACACGCTTCGCCCGGTTCCTCGCCGACATCGGGATCGATCGGATCGACCAGGATCGACCGGCCGGTGCTGGAACGCTACCTGCCGACCTGCGCGGCGATTCCGCCAGTGCCCAACGTCGCGGCACCCACATCGGATTGCTCAACCGCTTCTTCGCCGCGATCCGCCAACACCGTTGGGACACAACCCTTCCCGCCGATGCGATGTTCTTCACCGAGGACTACCCGAAACGCGACGAACGGCTGCCGCGGGCGCTGGCCGAGCAGGTCATGGCCCAGCTCGAGCATCCGGGCAACCTCGCCCGCTTCGACGACCCCGCCCACCGGCTGATCACGATGATCCTGATGCGCTGTGGGCTGCGGGTCACCGACGCGCTGCGGCTGCGCGCCGACTGCCTCGTCACCGACGCCGACGGCGCTCCCGTATCTGCGCTACGTCAACCACAAGATGAAACGCGACGCACTGGTGCCGATCGACGAGCAACTGCGCGACCTGATCGCCGAACACCGGCAACGCACGACCGAACGCTGGCCGGCTGGCACACCGGCGCTGATTCCCGCGCCCGACGAAAAACATCGACGGCACCCACCCGATCGCCAGCCCGACCTATCGGATGGCGCTACTGCGCTGGCTGGCCATCTGCGACATCCGCGACGAGCACGACCAGCCGGTGCACCTGACGCCGCACCAGTGGCGCCACACCCTGGGCACTCGGCTGATCAACCGCGACGTCCCCCAAGAGGTCGTGCGGCGCATCCTCGATCACGACTCCGCCGCAGATGACCGGGCACTACGCCCGCCTGCACGACACCACCGTGCGCCGCCACTGGGAAGCTGCCCGCAAGGTCGACATCCACGGCCGCACAGTCACTTTGGACCCGGCCGGGCCGCTCGCCGACGCGGCCTGGGCCAAGCAACGGCTCGGCCGCGCCACCCAGGCCCTGCCCAACGGCTACTGCGGGCTGCCGGTGCAGCAGAGCTGCCCGCACGCCAACGCCTGTCTGCCCAATGTTCCTGACGACCCCCGAGTTCCTGCCCCAACACCGCGCCCAGCGCCAGCAGGTCCTGCAACTGATCACCGTCGCCGAAGTCCGCGGCCAGCAACGACTCGTCGAGATGAACCGGCAGGTGTTACACAACCTGGACAACATCATCACCGCCCTCGACGAGTCGAAAGAAACCAAACATGCGGGCTGACAACAGCATTCATCTCACCACCGCCGCCAAACAGCGCCACGAATATACCCGCGCCAAGGCGCTCGCGGCGATGCATGAGCTCGATCGAGCCGGTGCCGTGCTCAGCTTCGAATCCGTCGCTCGCCACGCAGGAGTGTCGCGCTCCTGGATCTACACCCAAACCGACATCAAAGACGAGATCCGCCGACTCCGCGACCAGGGCCAACACCAACGCAGCGCGCCGATACCCGCCCAACAACGCGCCAGCGATGACTCCCTGCGCCAACGTCTTGAACTGGCGAACCGCCGCAACCGCGAACTCGCTGACGAGAACCAACGGCTGCGCCGCCAACTCGCCCACGCCCTCGGCCAACTCCGCGACCATGGACGGTTCCCGGCCAGCCGAACCAACCATTGCAGTTCGGTAACGATCGCACCGTCTGACCACCGCCGAGACTGACGGCGTCGCAGCGTCCAAGACACCATCCACAACGCAAACCGCCAGGTCAACAGCGCCTCTTACTCGAAGACTCGAGATAACAATCGGATTCGTCGTTCTCAGGTGCACCCAATGCTCGGCCGGGTAGTCGTAGAACGCGAGCAGCTGGTCCAGATCGTCGGTGATTTTGGCGACCGCCTTGGGGAACTTCGCCCCATACGCGGCCTGGAACGCTTTCACGGCGTCGTGAGCGTGGCGCTTGTCCTCGGCGTTCCAGATCTCGCTGAGCGCCTTCTTCGCGCCGGGATGCGCCGACTTCGGCGGCGCAGCAAGAACATTCGCGATCTTATAAAAACCAGCACCGCTGCTCGGCGGTGTCGGGGAACACCTCCCGCAACGCACCCCAGAAGCCCAGCGCCCCGTCGCCGATCGCCAGCACCGGAGCGCGCATGCCGCGCCGCTTGGTATCACGCAGCAGATCCGCCCACGACTCGGTGACCTCGCGGTAGCCGTCGGTCAGCGCGATGAGCTCCTTGCGGCCGTCGGCGCGCACCCCGATCATCACCAGCAGGCACAGCTTGGCCTCCTCCAGGCGCACGTTGACGTGGATGCCGTCGGCCCACACGTACACGTAATCGACGCCGGACAAATCCCGCTTGGCGAAGGCCTTCTGCTCGGCCTGCCAGGTCTCGGTCATCTTGGCGATCGTCGCCGCCGACAGGCCCTTGGTCGAGCCGAGGAACTGCCCCAGCGCGGACACGAAATCCCCCGACGAGAGACCGTGCAGGTACAGCAGCGGCAGCACCGCCTCGATCTGCGGGGTTTTGCGCGCCCACGGCGGCAGGATCGCCGAGCAGAACCGTTGCCGCTCAGGTTTCCGGGTCGATCCGCTTGTCGTTGACGCGCGGCGCGTGTACGGCCACCGCGCCCGCGGCCGTGGTCACCTCACGCGGCTCGTGACAGCCGTTGCGCACCACCAGCCGCCGCCCGTTCTCGTCGCGGTCGTCGGCGAACCGGGCGCAGTAGGCGTCCACCTCGGCCTGCAGCGCCTCGGCCAGCATCCGCCGTGCACCCTCCCGGACGAGTTCATCAATCAACGACGAACCCGAGGGTGCGCCAGTAGCGGAACCGTCGCGGACGGCGGAATCAGAAACTACAGTCAGCATGGGTCGTACCTTCCCGACCAGCGTTGCCACGCCGGTCTTGCTTGGAACCTTCATTCGGTCACCCGGGAAGGTACGCCCCTTCCCGAGCCGATCCACAGATTTCAAGCATTGCTCGCAAGCATCGACGAGTCGGCGAATCGAAATGCGTGGCGCTGACGCCAATCCGGGTATCCGTGCCGGGGTCCCAAAAGCCGAGTGCGAGGACTTGCCGCGCCTGTGGCGTACGACACCCAACATCGGGTAGACGCGCATCATCTGCGCCAGCGATGGCGTCGTTACCGGCTCCGTGTCCCGCCAACAGGCGGTATCAATACCAATAACGGCGGCCTGCGACAGGGCGGTCAACCTGGCCAGCACCAAAAGCACGATTCCGATGACGAGCACGATCCAGCCGATGGTGGCGATGAAGCCTGGGACGGATAGTACGCGTCGTGCAGGTCTGGGGCCGAAAGCCCTAGCACAGCAGGATTAGTCATCGTTCGCGTTGACGCCGCTGCCTCTCACCCCTCCCCGACTCTCACCGACTGGGACAGGGCGACTCTGAGGTTTGACGACAGGTTTGTGAGGTACCCACAGCCCGAGGCTCGGCCACCGAGCCGATTCCACAAAGTAGGAGCAGACACCGTGAGCGGTATGGATAAGGCGAAGAATAAGGCCGAAGATCTTGGCGGTAAGGCGAGGGAAGCGGTCGGCAAGGTCACCGGCGACCAGAGCACCCAGAACGAGGGCAAGGGCGACCAGGCGAAGTCCAATCTGAAAGACGCCGGCGAGAAAGTCAAAGACGCCTTCAAAAAGTAACTGGCTGGCACGGTCTGCCACGCACGTGCTCCCGTGGCGGCACACGACATGAGGCCCCCATCGTGTGTGCTCGTATTCATCGCCCCAGAACACCGACGGCATCTTCGCCTTCCTGGGCTGGCACTGCGGCCTGCCGTTGGGGGTGGCGATCCTGCTGGCCGCGGTGTGCGGCGGGTTGTTCACGGTGATCGCCGGCACGGTCAGGATCTACCAGCTGCGCGAGCGGCGAAAAGAAGCTGGAGATGACCCTAGCGGGGGATGCTAACGCTGCGAATCCAAGGCCGGTAGCTCGCTTACTGAGGCTGGTCTTGAGCGTGTTACTTATCCGCCTTAACACACCCGCCGTCTATCGGGAGGCGGCGATGAGCGACGCGGCACACGGATCGAGGGGATTCCTTCCAAAAAATCGTCGGTCCTGTGTCTTAATCCGAATGCGCACACAGACTCAGAAGATTCGGGCGACCGGCGTTACGCCAGGCGCTGCTGTCCTACGTGTTTCGCACGGTGATCCTTTGCGATAGCACTCAACTTGGTTGGAGCTCAGCAACTTCACCGGCTGGACTGTCGCCGCCCTACGACGAGCGGCATGTCGTGGGCGATGAGCGCGTTCGCGGCGTGGGTGGCGAGCTTGCCCAGATTGCGTCGGCTTCGGTGCCGAAGGCGTCGGGCTGGGTCCGAACAGATTCAGCGCTACTGTTCGGGTGGGTGTAGAGCTGAAACGCCAGCATGCTGTGGACCCGGCCCCAACCGCGGATTTTGGCGAAAATCCACCACGCTCACCTATCGTCGTGAGGGTGAAACGTAGCGTCGATATGCTCGAATCCCTTGGCACACT
>CAWDEZ010000013.1:0-532789 GCA_963801365.1 uncultured Actinomycetota bacterium
TGGTGTCCGCGCCCGATCCGGCAAGGCGGCGGTACGAGAGCGCAGCGTGCCGCGCCGAGCGCCGACAACGCCGTCCGGTCGCGATGCGGTGCCACGGCTGTTCCGGCGGGTTTGAGAGACATGCCCTCGGGCCCAGCGCCCCCAGATGCTACGGCCGAACGACTCGACCAGCAGGCCCAGCGCGACAAGGAGCATCGCGGTGGTCACGGCATGGGGCAGGATGTCGGCCGCCGCAACGGTCAGCACGACGCCCACGATCGCGGCGACCACCTTGGCCCACTGTCGGGGCGGCTCCGGGCCGCGCAGCCACGGCAGCACCCAGCCGGCGGCCACGAACGCGTACCGGGCCAGACCCATCGCGAGCACCCACCAGCCCGACTCACGTGCGACGTACACGCTCAGAACCATGATCAGGAACGCGTCGACCTCCATGTCGAAGCGCGCCCCGAACGCCGAGGTGGTGTCGGTACGCCGAGCGACGCGGCCGTCGACACCGTCGAGCACCCGCCACCGTCGAGAGCGCCACGAGGATCGCCGCAGGCGCCTGGCCCCCGAACGAGTCCGCCGTGAGCACCGCGACCCCCACAGGCGAGGACTGCGCGAGCCAGGGTCACGCTGTCCCCCGGCCCCAGTCCGACCCGGCCGTGACGCGCCAGCGCGCGAGCAAGCAGCGCGGCAAGGCCGGCTCCGCAGGCGACACCGGCCAACCAGCCGGACGCGTCGAGGCCGGTGGTCGCCGCGAGGACACCGAGGAGCGCGAGCAGGCAGACGAAGCCGGTGAGCGGGCCGGTCGGGACCCAGCTGCGTACCTGACCCTGAAGCCGACGCACCGTGCCTCCGTTCCTCAGGGGGTACGAACAGTCATACGGTAACGGCGACGCCTCGATTCATCCGGGCGGTGAGAGGGAGGGTGCCGGTGCCGACGGAAGCGCGCGCGTTCTGGATCCGCGAGCCCGGCCGGGGTGAGATTCGCACAGTCCAGCTGCCGGAGCCTGGCCCGGGCGAGGTGCTGGTGCGCACGCTGCGGTCCGGGGTGAGCCGCAGCACCGAGGGACTGGTGTTCCGTGGCGCAGTCCCGCAGAGCCAGTACGACGTGATGCGGGCACCGTTCCAGGAGGGCGACTTCCCCGGCCCTGTGAAGTACGGCTACCTCAACGTCGGCGTCGTCGACCGCGGTCCCGACGAGCTGCGGGGGCGCACCGTCTTCTGTCTCTTCCCCCACCAGACGGCGTACGTCGTGCCGGCCGACGCCGTGGCAGTGGTCCCCGACGAGGTCCCGCCGGAGCGGGCCGTCCTCGCCGGGACGGTGGAGACCGCGGTCAACGCCCTGTGGGACGCCGGGCCGCTGGTCGGCGACCGGATCACGGTCGTCGGCGCCGGCATGGTGGGGTGCTGTGTCGCCCGGCTGGTCGGTGGCGTGCCGGGAACGCAGGTGACGCTCGTCGACGTGGACGACACGCGTGCGCACACCGCGGCCTCCCTCGGCGTCGACTTCGCGCTGCCCGAGGACGCCCTCGGCGGTCAGGACCTGGTGATCCACGCCAGCGCGACGTCAGCCGGGCTGCAGCTCTCCCTGAACCTGCTCGCCGCGGACGGCACGGTTATCGACCTCAGCTGGTACGGCGACCAGACGGTCCAGCTGTCCCTCGGTGGTGCCTTCCACTCCGGACGCCTGGGCATCCGGGCCAGCCAGGTCCGCGATGTCGCGGTGGCCCGGCGCGGACGGCGTACTAGAGCTGAGCGGCGGGCGCTCGCGCTGGACCTGCTCCGGGACGCGGCCTTCGACGCGCTGCTCACCGGCGCATCGACGTTCGACGAGCTGCCCGATGTGATGGCCCGACTGTCCGACGGCCGGCTCCGCGCGCTCTGCCACACGCTGACCTACGACGAAGGGTAGGACCGATGTTCAGTGTCACCGTCCGCGACCACGTGATGATCGCGCACAGCCTCCGCGGCGAAGTGTTCGGTCCCGCGCAGCGCCTGCACGGAGCCACGTACGTCGTGGACGCGACCTTCTCCCGGGTCGAGCTCGACTCCGACGACATCGTGGTGGACATCGGCCGGGCCACCGAGGAACTGCGTGGCGTCCTGGCGGACCTCAACTACCGCAACCTCGACGAGGTGCCCGAGCTCGCGGGCCGCAACACGACCACTGAGGTCCTCGCGAGGCTGATCGCGGACCGCCTCGCCGGCCGTGTCGAAGGGGGCGGGCTCGGGGACTCCGCGAGTGGGTTGGCCCGGATCGGGGTGACGCTGCGCGAGTCGCACATCGCGTGGGCGAGCTACGAAAGGTCGTTGTGAACGAGGTGCACGTCGTGGTCCCCGACGGGATCGACGACCCGCGGCGGCCGAGCGGCGGCAACGTGTACGACCGCCGGGCCTGCCGCGGGCTTGCCGCGCTCGGCTGGCCGGTCCACGAGCACACCGTGCCCGGCCGGTGGCCCCAGCCCGACGCGCCGGCCCGCGGGGCCGTTGCTGCGGCGCTGGCCCGGGTGCCTTCTGGCTCACTGGTGCTCGTCGACGGCCTGGTCGCGTCGGTGGTGCCGGAGGTGCTGGAGCCGGAAGCCGACCGGCTGCGCCTCGTCGTACTCCTGCACATGCCGCGGGATGAGCCGCGCGAGGTGGCGGCGCTGTCGGCGGCGTCCGCGATCGTGGCCACGAGCGAGTGGACCCGGCGGTGGCTGCGCGACCACTACGCGCTGCCCGGGGATCGCGTGTACGTCGTGCGGCCCGGCGTCGACGCAGCCGAAGTGGCGGCGGGTACCCCGTCTGGCGGGCGGCTGCTCGGCGTCGGAGCCGTCACCTCGGTCAAGGGCCACGACCTCCTGCTCGACGCACTGGCCACGGTCGACGACCCCGCCTGGCGATGCGTCTGTGTCGGCGCGCTGGACCTCGACGTGGAGTTCGTCGCACGGCTGCGCCGGCTGGCCGAGGACAGGGGGCTCGGCGATCGGGTGTGCTTCACCGGCCCGCTCACGGACGGCGGGCTCGACCGCGCGTACGCAGAGGCGGACGTCCTGGTGCTGGCCTCGCGCGCGGAGACCTATGGCATGGTCGTCACCGAGGCGCTTGCCCGCGGTCTTCCGGTCATCGCCGGGGAGGTCGGTGGCGTACCTGAGGCTCTCGGCCACGCAGCCGACGGCAGCCGGCCCGGCCTGCTGGTCCCGCCCGGCGACCCGCAGGCTCTCGGGCAGGCGTTGTGTTGCTGGCTCGGTGACCCCCGGGAGCGCGAGCGGCTCCGCGCGGCGGCCCGGTCCCGGCGACAGACACTCTCGCACTGGGCGCAGACCTCGCGCGAGCTGTCGGCCGTGCTGTCCGAAGTCGCCCGGTGACCGGATGGACCAGCAGCCAGGTGACCCCCGTATGACTGTCGAGGGATACAACGAGGAGATCGGAGGCACCGCCATCAGCCGAGGCATCTGGACCTGGGCGCGCCTGGCGGGTGGGCGCCGGCCCATTCGTGGACGGGCTCAGACTGACGACTGCCTGGGCGCTCGCCGCCGCGGCGGCGATCACGTCGCTGACCACGTTTTGCTGTGCGTGGCGGTGGAGCCTTATCGCAAGCGGACTTGGCGTCGATGTACCTCTGCGGACGACGGTGAGTGCCTACTACCGGTCCTTGTTCCTCAACGCCATGCTTCCTGGCGGGGTGCTGGGCGACGTGCACCGGGGCGTACTCCACGGGCGTGCCGTCGGCGATCTGGGGTGGCGCCGAGCGCGTTGCCCGCGGCGTGCCGCCAACTCCGATCAAGGTGACCGTCACCAGTCGCGCTCAGCTGGACCCGTGCGCCGCCTTCTTCGCCACCGGTGACACTGAGAAGCTGGTCTACTGTCCCTCCGACGCCGTGGCGGAGGCTCGGTGCCGGCTCGGGGCGGTCGCCACGGTCGTCGACGGCGGTCGACCGGTCGAAATGTGCCGGATCAGCGAGGACCTGCGCGCCCGCGGCGTCAGCCGGCTGATGGTCGAGGGGGGCGGGAAGGTCCTCACCCAGTTCCTCACGGCCGGCCTTGCGGACGAGCTGCACCTGGTCGTGGCGCCTTTCTTCGTGGGCGACTTCCGAGCGCAGCGGTTCGTCGGCGACGGAAGCTTCCCGTGGAACCCAGACCGCCGTGCGGAGCTGGCTGAGGTGCACCAGTTCGGCAACGTCGTACTCCTGCGTTACGCGCTCTCGGACCGTTTCGACTAGGACTGAGGCAAAGCACGATGCATCTGCCCGCAGCGACGGTCAGTACCCAGGTCATGCTGCCGCTACGGTTCGCTGACGGAATCGGCACCACCGCGCGGGTCTACACCTTCGAGGGGCTCGGCGACGGCCGGGGAGCATCTCGCCCTCGGCCTGGCAGTCGACGGCGGTGTCTGCGGATCCCGAGGTCCCGCCGCTCGTCCTCGACGCCGAGGCGTAGGGCACGGACTGCCGTCGACGTCTGAGCTGTCATCTCGGCGGCACAAACGTAATTTCGACCACCTCGGCCATAGGCGGCCTACAGTCCACCGCGTGCGCATGATCGAGGCCGTCGAGCTGGTCGGCTGCCACGTCGGGCGTTACCTGGCCCAGGGAATGCTGCGCATCGCGGGCCATTACGCCGACGGCGTCGTTCTGTGGATGGCCTCGGTAAGTAGGGAAATGATCCAACTACCACTGCTCAGAGCCACTTTCGAAGGCTCCAACACGCCACCCACGATCGCCGGAGTCGTCACATCACCGCTACAGAGGATCGTTAAACCAGTTCAGCACCTGGTCGCTCATGACAGCCATAGATTCGCTAGCATGCACGACGACTCTGTGCCCGCTGACCTCGTCGGTCCCGACCGTTACCGTAAGAGCTATGACACCTGATCACTCCGAGGGACTGCAGTATCACGTCCTGCCGATTGACGATCCTCTGCGCGCGGTGAACATTTTGCCTGAAGCCGCTGGGCTACCACCACTTTCTGATGAGCACGACAAGTAGGGCGGCTGTACCGGTCAGGGCCTGCGCAGCCTCGCCAATGAGCTGCTGGACTTGCGCGGTATCCCGATCTTTCTGGGCCGTGGAAGGTTTCATCGGATTACTCTCACCGACATCATGCGTGACTTGGCGCCCCTCAACGAGGGCCGTGACGACAGGCACCGAATCACCTACGAGAGTTTGTGGAATCACTCCCAGCGTCACTACGGCTTGTCGGGATAGTGGCCTACTGGAGCATCCGGGTGGACGAGGCGCTGAGGAACGCTTTGGCTGGGTAAGGGGTGTAGGACTCCGATTGAACAGCCACAGAGCGGCTCGCATTAAGTACGAAGAAATTAACCCCTTGGGAGCACTTGACTAGACCTGTGCCACAGGGTATTTGGGGTGAAGATGCAGGTCACCGATGCCTGCGCACCCCGTGTCACGGCTAGTCCGTTTTACACTTGCCGTCGGCACAAACGTAATTTCGACCACCTCGGCCATAGGCGGCCTACAGTCCACCGCGTGCGCATGATCGAGGCCGTCGAGCTGGTCGGCTGCCACGTCGGGCGTTACCTGGCCCAGGGAATGCTGCGCATCGCGGGCCATTACGCCGACGGCGTCGTTCTGTGGATGGCCTCGGCATCGGCCAACAAATCGACGGTTTCCTTGCTCGTTGATGAACGGCGTACCGGAGCCGATGATGTCAGCTGTCGTGCAGGATGACGCCGCGAATGATCTCGCCCGCCCGTAGGTCCGCGTAACCCTGGTTGATGTCCTTGAGCCGGTAATGACGGGTGATTAACTCGTCCAACTTCAGCTTCCCGGCGTCGTACAGCCGCAGCAGCTTCACGATGTCGTACTGAGGGTTCAGCGTGCCGCACATCGACCCTTTGATTGTCTTCTCCCACTTGGTCAACACCGCCCCGGACACGTGGATGGTCAACTCCTCCGGCGCACCCAAACCGGTCACCACCACAACGCCGCCCTTGCCGACGACGTCGAAGGCGTCCTGGATCACCTTCTCGTGCACCACCCCGACCGTCACCAGCGCCTGATCCGCACCCTGCCCCCAAGTGAGCTCGTGGACCTTCGCAGCGGCCTCCTCGGGGGAGGCAAACGCATGGGTGGCGCCGAACTTCAGCGCCGTCTCCCGCTTGAACTCGACCGGATCGACGACCACCACGTACTTCGCGCCCGCATAGACCGCACCCTGCACGGCGTTGATGCCGATGCCACCGATCCCGTACACGATCGCGGTGTCGCCGACTCGCACACCACCCGCAGTCGTCGCCGTCCCCCACCCGGTCGGCACACCGCACCCCATGAGCACCGCCACCTCCAACGGGAGCCAGTCGTCGACCTTGACCACCGAATGCTCGGAGACCGTCGCCCGCTGCGAGAACGTGCCGAGCATGCAGAGGCTGCCGTAGTCGCGCCCATCGGCGTGATAACGGAACCTACCGTCGGGAAAGGTGCCGTTCACCGCGTTCGCGCCCCAGTCGCAGAGACTGGAGCGGCCTGTCGCGCAGTATCGGCACGCACCGCAACTCGGCACGAAGCTGCACACCACGTGGTCACCGGGCTTCACCCGCGTCACGCCCGGTCCGACCGACTCGACGATCCCGGCGCCTTCGTGACCTGCGACGATCGGTTTCCGACCGACCAGGACGCCGTCGATCAGGTGCAGGTCGGTGTGGCAGAGTCCGGAAGCGGCGAACTTGAGGTGCACTTCACCGAAGCCGGGCTCGGCGACGTCCAAGGTGCGCAACTCGAACTCGGTGCCGTCCTCTTCGACGACTGCTGCGAGTGTTTTCATTCCGGTGAGTCCTTCACGCGCCCACTGTGGGTTAGCTGCAATGACGCTGAGAATAACTTCTGGCCACGCTACGCGGATCTCCTGAATCAGTCACCGATATTGCCGGGCGGTCACCTGAAGCAGGGACCGAAGTGCTCGCCTGGGCGAGGTCCGATCGGCGCGCCGGTCCCGCCGTCGTCGTCGAGCAGGGCCAGCTGGTCGAGTTCGTCGAAGACGACGCCGTAGCCGTCACCGCCGTACTTGCGACGGCGGCACCAGACGGCGCCAAGCTCTTCATGCCGTCGGGCAGCATCTTCGCGGCTACTTGAGAACCGATGCCCTTGAACGAAAGTCGCGACGACTTGGACGAACGGAGCGAACCGCCCATGACATCGCCGAACTCGTTGCGGATCGACGTCATCAGCGCGTCCTCGTCGCGGACCCGCTTCATGCCGTCGGCGACGTCGCCAGCCCTGGCCATGATCGCGTCGTAGTCCTTCTGCTCGTCGGGCGTCATGCCCCTGGCCTCGGCTTCGGCTATCTCGACGATCTCTCGGGCCTTGGCCAGCTGGGGCCGGATCTCGGCCACCCGCTCCTGCAGGCGCTCTTCACGCATCGATGTCATTGCTCGCTCCTATAGCGAATCTTGCTGCAGCGCAGCACAAAGTGGATTGATCGATTCGCCCGGAGGTGACGGTCGGATTGGGCTGGCCCTTGCGGGACGGACCCGTGTACCGCTGGCCTAACGCTTCGAGAAAGGTGTGCGGTTTGACCGGCGGCCAGAGCGTCCTCAGACGACCGGGCTGGCACCCGCCCTATTCGGAGGCGATCACGGCAGCGGAGAGGTCCGGTCGCCGATCTTGTCGGATGTTTCCAAGGGCACCCGAGTGCCGTTGAGAAACAAGCTGAGCAGGCTGAACCATGCGATGGTCGCGATGTATTTGCGTGTGATCGTCGCACCGAACGTATCGAGCAGAGACTGCAAGGTGCCATCGGTGAGGGTGCCAGAAGTGAGGAGCTCGTCGGTAGCGGCAATCAATAGCAGGTAGTCGTCGTTGAGGCCATGGACCGGGCGATCGGCGGCGACCGCTTCGATTTCAGCGGTCGTCAGCCCCGCGTTTCTGGCCATCTGCTCGTTGGCCTGCCATTCGTAGGGGCAATTGAGTACAGATGCGGCACGCAAAATAATGACCTCGCGATGCTTCGCGTCGATATCGGGTTCGCCGAAGATAGCTTGAACCATGCCAATAAGCGCAGGGAACAGATCTCCGGTACCGCTCATCATCTTGAGGACGTTAAGTGCTGTATCGGAGTCGTAAGCGTCCCCGATAATCCGTGCGGCGTCACTGTCATTCGGAAGCGGCACGAGGACGGACGCGCTGTAGGGGGTGGGCTTTCCCATTGTCGGTGTCTCCTTGACCATAGTCGGCGGATCCTTGCGGAGAGGGCAAGTCGTAGAGTACGACCCGCCGACGCCAGGGCACTGCGTGGTTCGCGGGCGCGGCCCGCTTCGCCGGGATGTCTCGAAACAGACCACATACAAGACACCGCCCTCGTAGGTGGTGAGGAGTCGGCGGCGCCCAGCTCGCGGTGTCTCGAAAGTTAGTCTCAGAAATAATTGTCTCGATAGTTGCGTTGTAGGCATTTATGAGACATAGCGACACCACGAAGGACACCGGCACTCGGGTTGGCTATACCCGCGTTTCCACGGTGGCCCAGACTCTCGATCAACAGAACGAGGCTCTCGGCGCCGCCGGGGTCACCAAGGTTTTCTCCGACGTGATGTCCGGCGCCCGTGACGACCGGCCCGGACTGGCCGCGCTGATGGAGTACGTGCGGGAGGGCGACACGGTCGTGGTCTGGAAGCTGGACCGGCTGGGCCGCAACATGCTCCACATCCTGCGGACCGTCAAGGAGTTGACGGATCGAGGCGCCACCCTGATATCGGTCACCGACGGCATCGACTCCTCGACTCCGGCAGGTCGCATGATGATCGGCGTCCTGGGTTCTTGCGGAGTACGAGCGCGAGCTGACTAGGGAGCGCACCGCCTTGAAGCGGGCGTCGTCCCGCGCTAATGGCACCAAGTTCGGGCGCCCTCGAAAGGTCGACGACACCGAGCACATCGCCACCGCGAAGCGCATGAAGGCGGACGGGCATACCGGCAGGGATATCGCCAAGTACCTCGGAGTCAGCCGCGCGACGCTGTATCGGTACCTCTCCGAGCGCGGCGCCGCCTGAAGGCCAAGACCCTCGGCCTGCCGAGGATGTCGTTTGATCCCGCTTCCTGCGCACACACCGACAACGGATCCGGCATTCGAGCAACGCCGAATGGGTATCTCGCGCCGTGGGTAAGTGCGACGCGATAGGTTTCGCGCATGATGAAGCGGCGGCGGGATGACAAGTGAAGGCAGAAGACCTCCGGAAGGTGCAGAGCGTCCTATGGGCTGCGGCGGACGAGATGCGTGCCAACTCATCGCTGGCCCCTGCTGAGTATCGCGGTCCTGTTCTGGGGCTTGTCTTCCTGGCCTACGCCGAGAAGCGATTCGACGAGGTGACTCCGGAGCTGCAAGGCAAGCAGAGGAAACGTCGGGGCATTACACCCGACGACTACAAGAGGCTTGGGGTGCTGTACGTGCCCGACGAGGCTAAGTTGTCGCATCTGGTGGCCCTTCCCGAGGGAGAGAACCTCGGTAAGGCGATTGATGACGCGATGAAGACCATCGAAACGGCCAACTCTGAGTTGCGCGACGTCTTGCCGCGCGGCTATCAGCGGATCGCTAAGTCCACGCTCAGCGAGTTGCTCCGGCTTTTCGCTCCACTTCCACGGCAGCTATCCGGAGACGCATTCGGATTGATCTACGAAGACTTTCTCTCCAACTTTGCCGCGAGCGAAGGCCGTCTGGGCGGAGAGTTCTTCACGCCGTACTCGATCGTGCGCCTGATCGTCGAAGTCATCGAGCCATTCCACGGCAGGGTCTACGACCCGGCCTGCGGGTCGGGCGGCATGTTCGTTCAATGCGCCAAGTTCGTGCAACGCCACAGCTCATCTCCGGCCCGAGAGTTGGCCGTCTACGGCAACGAGCACAAGGAAGGCACCCTTCCGCTGGCCAAGATGAACCTTGCACTGCACGGCCTGTCGGGCGACATCAGGCTGGCGAACAGCTACTACGAGGACCCCCACGACTCCGTCGGCAAGTTCGACTTCGTCATGGCCAATCCGCCGTTCAACGTCGACAAGGTTGACAAGAGCAAGCTCGCCGGGGATCACCGGTTCCCCTTCGGGTTGCCCAAACCCGATAACGCCAACTACCTCTGGATCCAGCTCTTCTATGCCGCCCTCAGCGACAACGGGCGAGCCGGATTTGTCATGGCCAACTCCGCTGTCGACGCCAGCCACTCAGAACGTGAAATCCGCTGCCAGCTAATCGAATCCGGAGCGGTCGACGTGATCGTGGCGATCGGCACAAACTTCTTCTACACAGTCACGCTCCCCGTCACCCTGTGGTTCCTCGACAACGGCAAGCGCGGCACCGACCGCGAGGACACCGTCTTATTTCTCGACGCCCGACACCTTTATCGGCAGATTGATCGTGCACACCGCGATTTCCTGCCCGAACAGATCGAATTCCTGGCCAATATCGTGCGCCTTTACCGAGGCGAGAAGGTCGAGACCGTTGACGGCAGTGACACCCTACTGAAAGAGCGGTTCCCCGAAGGGACCTACGCCGACGTGCCAGGACTGTGCAAGGTCGCTACGCGCTCCGAGATTGAAGCCCAAGGCTGGAGCCTCAATCCGGGCCGATACACAGGGACAGCCGCCGTCGACGACGACGGCGAAGACTTCATCGAGAAGTTGGCCGAACTGTACGAGGAGTTCAGCCGACTTAACGATGAAGCCGTGAATTTGAGTGCCAGAGTCGACATTGCAGTGCAAGGGATCCTCGACGCATGACAGAGGTCAAACCGATCGGTGAGCTGATCGAGGCTCTTATCGACTATCGCGGCAAGACACCTCCAAAGTCTGGTTCGGGTGTACCACTCATAACTGCCAAGGTCATCAAGGACGGAAGGATACTCAACCAGCCTCGCGAATACATCGATGAGGAAACCTACGACAAGTGGATGCGGCGTGGCTTGCCGAGGCCAGGCGACATCTTGATCACAACAGAAGCTCCGCTAGGCGAAGTCGCGCAAGTTGGTCAGGATGCCAAGATCGCCCTCGCGCAGCGCGTAATCCTTCTTCGTGCGGATCCGAAAGCTGTTGATCGTCAGTTTCTTTTTCACTACTTGAGGTCACCTGACGCGAGGGCGCGGCTCCTACAGCGTGCGAGCGGAACGACGGTGAGTGGAATTCGGCAGTCTGAATTGCGGACGGTGAGTATGCTGTCGGATCGGTCTGATGTCATCGTCATCACCGACGAACCGGGAGACCACAGCAGTCCACATCCAGAATCGGCGTCGTCGCAGCTAGCAGCCGGTTTTTCGCTGGTAGCGGCGGTGTAGCAAGAGAGGGTCGAGGGCTTATTGTGGTGCAGCCGGTGACCCACCCTATCCGAGGTTCGCTCAGGGAGACCGCTTTGACCACCGATGAGCGCTTGCGCGAAGAGCATCCGACCCCTGACGTCGGTGTGTTGGCCTTCGACAGCTCGAGGTTGCCTCGACCACTGCGAGGGTTGCCGGTCGCCGACGCGAGCAACGTCGACGGGGCGGCTCGTCGGTACCGCCGGTTGATCGTGGTGGGGTCCGATGCCGATCTCGCCGCGGTGCTGACAACGTTGCTGCGGGCCGGAAAGCTCGATGTGGAAATAGGTTTCGTGGCTCACCGCCGCGGTGCACGCCGCGCCGTTTCGGGCAACGCGCAGCGGGTGCCGTTGATTCGCGACGACACGGGACAGGCGATCGTCGGCGCAGCGACGTGGCGCGGGGTTGACGGACCCTTGCACGGCGAGGCGGTGGTGGACGACACGACCCTGTTCGACGGCGACGTGGCAGCGGTGCGCATCGAGCCGACCCGAGTGATGCCGGGGTTGCGAGCCGCGGTGCTGACCAGCCGGGGCCGTCCACGCCGATGGGTAGCCGGTCGCGCCGCGCAGCTGGGCACGACAGGTGCGGTGGTCGTGCGCGACGGCTTCGCGGCGCCGCGCCCAGTGCGCCGATCGACGTTCTATCGGCACGTCAAGGGCTGGCTGCTGGTCGGGTAGTTTCGTCTGGTGAACATCCGTCCGCTGCAGCAGTCTGTGCGGCCCAGCCCGGTCTTCTTGGCGATCTGCGCGATTACCGTGCTCGGCGGTGTGTTGGCCTGGCTGGCCGAGGCCTCCAGGTCCCCGCTCGCCTACGTCGCCGTCTTCACCTTCGTGATCGCCGGCTGGCTGGTGTCGCTGTGCCTGCATGAGTTCGCGCACGCCTACCTGGCGTGGCGCTACGGCGACCACGACGTCGCGGTCCGCGGCTATCTCACCCTGAACCCGCTTAAGTATGCGAACCCGGTGCTGTCAATCGGCTTGCCATTGTTATTCATCGCGCTCGGCGGGATCGGGCTGCCGGGGGGCGCCGTCTACGTGCGCACGTCGTGGATGACGCCGCGGCGGCGGACGACCGTCGCACTCGCCGGCGCCCTCGTCAACGCGGCACTGGCGGTGCTCCTGCTGGTGGCGACCGCGTTCTTCTCGCACGCGAATCACGCGGTGTTCTGGTCCGGGATGGCCTTCCTCGGGTTTCTTCAGGTGACAGCTGTCGTGCTGAATCTGCTTCCGATCCCCGGGCTCGACGGGTACGGGGCTCTGGAGCCGCATCTGAGCCGGGAAACACAGCAGGCCCTGGAACCCGCGAAGCAGTTCGGCTTCCTGATCCTGCTAGTGCTCCTCATTGCACCGCCACTGAATCAGGCGTTCTTCTCGATCGTGCTGTGGTTCTTCGACCTTTCGGGCGTGCCACGCATCTTGGTGTCGTGGGGCAGCCAGCTGACCCGGTTCTGGTCCGCCTGGTTCTGAACCCTAGGTTCCCGCCAACAGACACAGAATCGCGTTGATGCGCCGCTGATCATGCGATTCTGTGTCTGCTCGCGAGGGAAAAGGGGCCCCTTGCGACGTATGCGTGTTGACGCATAGATTTCAGGGCATGGGCGCGGGCCACGATCACGGCGGGGCCGACGCCCGTCTGTCGCGGATGATCACGGCCGCGGCGGTACTGACCGGCTTCTTCATCGTCGAGCTGACGACGGCGCTGCTGATCAATTCGATCGCACTGCTCGCCGACGCCGGGCACATGCTGACCGACTTGGTCGCATTGTTCATGGGACTGACCGCGTTGGTGCTTGCGCGCCGCGGCAGCAGCTCGCCTGCCCGCACCTACGGCTGGCATCGCGCCGAAGTCTTCACCGCGGTCGGCAACGCGGTGCTGCTGCTGGGCGTGTCGGTGTTCATCCTCTACGAGGCGATCGAACGGCTCGGCCATGCGCCGGAGGTGCCCGGCGTGCCGATGATCATCGTGGCCGTGGCGGGACTCATCGCCAACGCGATCGTCGTACTGCTGCTGCGGTCGAGCTCCGAGCAGAGCCTGGCCGTGAAAGGCGCCTATATGGAGGTCGTCGCCGACACCGTCGGCAGCATCGGCGTGCTAATCGCCGGCGTGGTGACAGTGACCACGCACTGGCCGTACGCCGACGTGGTGGTCGCGGTGCTCGTTGCGCTCTGGGTACTGCCGCGAGCATTCGCGTTGGCGCGCGCGGCGTTGCGCATCCTCTCCGAATCGTCGCCCAGCCACATCGACGTCGACGAGTTGCGCGCGGCGCTGTTCGCGGTCGCCGGTGTGATGGACGTGCACGACCTGCACGTCTGGACGTTGGTGCCCGGCAAGGACATGGCCACAGCGCACCTGACAAGCTGCGGCGACTCGGCACAGGTGCTTGCGGACGCCCGGGCCGTGTTCGCGGCTCGCGGGGTGGAACACGCGACTGTGCAGGTGGAGCCGCCGGAGAACGCCGACGACTGCCAGCAGGCCGACTGGTAGCCGGGGCCCGCGCGCTACCTATTCGCTTTCGACGGTGCTCTTGAGGCCTTTGAGCATCGTGGCCCAATTGGCGGTCGCTCGTTCGGCCTCTTCTTCGCTTGCGTTGTTGTCCTGTGTCAGTGACACGTGTGTCGTGCCGCCACGGTCGTCGAGCCGGTACGTCAGGGTGTGGTAGTTCTCGGGCTCGTCGGGCCGTCCGGCCGATGGACTGAAGTGCGTCACCCGCAACAGCCGATTCGGTTCGACTTCAACAATCTCGCCTTTGTCTTCGTAGGGTTTGCCGTTGAATTCGCCTTTCCACACAATCGGGCTGCCAACTTGCCAGTCGGTGTGGACTCGGCTTCCGAAGAAGTACTTCGCGATCGTATCCGGCTCGGTCAGCGCTCGCCACACATCCGATGGCGTTGCAGCAATGTCGATTTCAGATTCCGCGAGATAACTCACGCTCCGCTCCTCTCCCAGACATATGATTTAGTCATATATCGAGTACCCATTGGGACCCGAGATAAACCGCAGGAGGGCGATGTCCCGCGAGCATGACCGGTTAGCGAACCTGCTCGGCGCCGTCGCCACCGGTATCACCGACGCCGCGGTCGATGACGTCGCCTCGGAGGCTGACCTCGACAGCACCGCGTCAGCTGCTCTGGTGGCGATGCTCGATCTCGCGCCGTCCGGTTCGGTGCGGACGCTGAGCCGGCTCATCGGAATCAGTCATTCCGGCACCGTGCGACTGGTGAACCGGCTCTGCCAGGCGGGCCTCGTCGAACGCGCCGCGGGACCAGATGCCCGAACCATCAGCATCACTCTCACTCGCCGCGGCCATCACGCAGCGCGGCGGATACGTCGCGCACGCCACGCGGCCGTCACCGCCACGTTGTCCGGGCTGAGCGAACGCCAACGCGAGCAGCTGAGCACGATCTGCGAGGCGCTGATCGCCAACCTGACCGCGGCGCGCCTCGCCGCTCGCCGGGCCGGCAGACCTCCGAGCGGCGGTGCACTCTGCAGGATGTGCGATCCGAGGGCGTGCGGTCGACCCGACGGTGACTGCCCGGCCGCACAGGCGGCCTCCCAGGCCTAGCCCAACCCGAGCTTGCCGCGGGCGCCGGGATCGCAGTCGTCGAGCAGGTCAAGGCACCGGTTGTACTCGTCGGTCTCGCCGATCGCGTCGGCCGCCCGCGCGAGCGCGGCCACGCAACGTAGGAACCCTCGATTGGGCTCGTGGTCGTACGGGACGGCCCCAAATCCCTTCCAGCCGTTGCGGCGCAGTTGGTCCAGTCCACGGTGGTAGCCGGTGCGGGCATAGGCGTACGCGGTGATCGCCTTGTCGTCCGCCAACGAGTCTTCGGCCAGCTGTGCCCATGCCACCGAGGCGGCCGGATGAGCCGCAGCGACGATGGCCGGGTTCTCGCTGGCTTGCAGCTCTGCCTCGGCCTGCGGATCGCCGGGCAGAAGGGTCGGGTCGGGCCCCAACAAGTCGCCGAATCGGTTCATGGCCACTATTTTGCCGTGCGGCGTCACCGGTCTTACGCCCGGAAGTCGTTAAGCTTCCGCGAAGAGAACCGACGGGCCCCTCGCCACGAAACAAAGGACCGCAACGCCCATGTCGAACCCATCGGGTCCCGACCGGGACGCTATGCCGACGCCGGACGAAGCGCAGGCGGCGGACGAGCAACATGAGCCTGTGCAGGACGAGACGCAAGAGACTTCCAGGCCAGCCGACCCGACCCACGCGCCGAAGCCATCCGAAACCCCCACCGAGGTGCTGTCCGGCCCCGAGAGCTTGTCCCAGGAAGCGACCCAGCGGCGGTACAGCGCGCCGTCGGGGTTCGACGCCAGGACCACCGAGGTCATTCGAACGCCGCCGGAGGCGCCCACCGAGGTCATCGCGGTCACCCCCCCGCCGGCCAACCCATCGGCCGCGACGGCCGCCGCCGCCGGGCCGAGACCTGTTGGACCACAAGCTATTCCGCCCCACCCCGATGTCGGCAGGCACCGCAGCTGGGGCTTGGTGGCAGTATTGATCCTGGTGATCGTCGCGCTCGCAGTGATTGCGGTGTTGGGCACGATCTGGCTCACCCAGAAGGCATCGCCGAAGGTTTCGCAGGAAGATCTGGTACGTCAGACGATCCAGGACTTCGACATCGCCATCCAGAAGGGCGATCTCGGGCAGCTGCGCGGCATCACATGCGGCAGGACTCGCAACAACTACGTCGGCTACCCGGATAAGGACTGGACCACCACCCACGATCGCGTCGCGCGCGCCAAGCAGTACCCCGTGGTGGCTAGCATCGACCAGGTGGTGGTCAACGACCAGCACGCGGAAGCCAACGTCACCACGTTCATGGCCTACGCGCCTCAGGTCAGGTCGACCCGAAGCTTCGATCTGCAGTTGATCGACGGGCGCTGGAAGATCTGCGAGGGTCCGATCAGCTAAGCCTCGGCTGGATTGCCGGCTCAGCCCGCGGTGACTGGATTGCCGGCTCAGCCCGCGGTGACGGACCGCCCCGCGCTGTGCAGGTCATTGCAGGCCTCGACGACGCGCTCGCTCATGCTCGCTTCGGCCTTCTTCAGGTAGCTGCGAGGGTCGTACACCTTCTTGTTGCCAACTTCGCCGTCGATCTTGAGGACGCCGTCGTAGTTGGTGAACATGTGCGCCGAGATGGCGCGGGTGAACGCGTACTGCATGTCGGTGTCGACGTTCATCTTTACGACGCCGTAACGCAGCGACTCCTCGATCTCTGACTTCAGCGAGCCTGAACCGCCGTGGAATACGAAGTCGAACGGCTTGCTGTCTTTCGGCAGCCCCAGCTTGGTGGCGGCCACCGTCTGCCCCGCCGCGAGAACGTCGGGGCGCAGCTTGACGTTGCCCGGCTTGTAGACGCCGTGCACATTGCCGAACGTGGCGGCCAGCAGGTACTTGCCGTGCTCGCCGGCGCCGAGTTCTTCGATCGTTTTCTCGAAATCCTCGGGAGCGGTGTAGAGCTTTTCGTTGATCTCCGCCTCGACGCCGTCTTCCTCGCCGCCGACCACCCCGATTTCGATCTCGAGGATGATGTTGGCAGCGGCCGCCTGCTTCAACAGCTCCTTGGCGATCGCCAGGTTTTCGTCGAGCGGGACCGCCGAGCCGTCCCACATGTGCGACTGGAAAAGCGGATTCTGTCCGTTGGCAACCCGCTGCTGGGAGATTTTGAGCAGCGGCCGGACGTAGGTGTCGAGCTTGTCCTTCGGGCAATGGTCGGTGTGCAGGGCCACAGTGATCGGATACTTTTCGGCGACGACGTGCGCGAACTCAGCGAGCGCACATGCGCCGGTGACCATATCCTTGACTCCCAGACCTGACCCGAACTCCGCACCGCCGGTGGAGAACTGGATGATGCCGTCGCTACCGGCATCGGCGAAACCCTTCAAGGCGGCGTTGATGGTTGCCGAGGACGTGCAGTTGATCGCTGGAAACGCAAACGAGTGCTCCTTGGCGCGTCCCAGCATCTCCGCATAGACCTCAGGCGTAGCAATGGGCATTTAAGCTCCTTCCGGCTGATCACATTGGGTTGCGGTCTGTCCAAGGCAGTATCCCACCAGGACCGCCGGTATGTTAGGGCGTTATGAGCACAACGCTCGTGGCATTGCCGGCCATCATGGACCCGTGGACATACATCGGTCCACAGGGCCTATTCGCATCGGCGATCCTGCCGGGCATACTGGTCATCGTCTTCATCGAGACGGGCTTGCTCTTCCCGTTCTTACCGGGGGATTCACTGTTGTTCACCGGCGGCCTGCTGGCCGCCGCGGGGTCGCTCAATATCTGGACCCTGGCCATCGCAGTACCGCTTGCCGCGATCGCGGGTGACCAGACCGCGTACTTCATCGGTCGCCGGATCGGGCCGTCCTTGTTCAATAAGGACGATTCACGCCTTTTCAAGAAGCGATACGTGACCGAGTCGCATGAATTCTTCGAGAAATACGGTCCATTCACGATTATCCTCGCCCGTTTCGTGCCGTTCGCGCGCACGTTCGTGCCGGTCATCGCGGGTGTGTCCAAGATGCGCTATCTGATCTTCCTCGGGTTCGACATTGTCGGCGGCTTCGCCTGGGGCGCGGGGGTGACCCTGGCCGGTTACTTTCTGGGCAACGTCGGCTTCGTCAACACGCATCTCGAACTGATCATCTTGGCGATCGTCGCGGTGTCGTTGCTTCCGGCGATCATTTCGGTGGGACGTGCACTGCTGCATCGCCGACGCGCGCACAAGGGGGCGGTGCCCGAAAAGTCCGGGTGAGCCCAGGGCGTCACCCTTTCCCCGAAGACGCAGACCATCCGTCGCGGGCCGTCTTGTAACCGGCCGACAACCCCTGACCATCGCGGTTTCGCAGCGCGGATTCGTGCGCTATCTCTGCCGCTTCCGGCCAGCCGCCGCAGCAAAATGTGGGGCCGCAACACCGATAGCTCCGAACAGAATTGAAGCAAGAGCCAGGCGTGGTAGCCGCCAACGCCACTATCACGGCAAGGAGTACCCCGCCACGCGGCGACGGCGTCAACAGTGCTCGCTCACATCGGCGATGGCATTCGAGTAGTTGACTACGCTATCGCGGCTCGTCCCGGCGTCGTGACCATTGTCGACGTCACGACGGCGGCGAAGGAGTCTTGATGGCGAAAGTCGGTCACCAGGCGGTGGTCCTGGGAGCGAGCATGGCGGGGCTTCTGGCCGCGCGGACCCTGGCCGACTTCTACGAGAAGGTCATCGTCGTGGAGCGCGACATGCTGCCGCAAGCCGCGGCTGACCGGCGAGGAGTGCCGCAGGGGCGTCACCTACACGGCCTGCTCGCGCGAGGCGCTCAGGTGTTGGAGGAGTTTTTTCCCGGGATACTCGACGAACTGGTCCGCGACGGCGCAAAGTACTTCGACGGCAATGACCTGTCGACGTTGTACTACAACATCAACGGGCATGAGGTGGTGCGAACAGGCTCGGCGCCGAGCTTCACCGCGTACGCGGCGAGCAGACCATTCTTGGAGTACCACGTCAGGCGACGGGTCGGCGCGGTCCCGAACGTGACACTGCTCGAAGATCATGACGTGGCGGGCCTGACGTCGACACCAGACCACCACCGGGTCACCGGCGTCCGCATCGTGGACCGGCATCGCCGCGAGGAGTCGGTGCTCGCCGCCGACTTGGTGGTCGACGCGACGGGCCGTGGCTCACGCACGCCGGCATGGCTGGACGAGTTGGACTACGAACGTCCTGTCGAGGACCACGTCGTCGTACACCTGACGTATGTCAGCCAGTGGCTGCGGATGCCCGTAGAAGGCCTGCACGAAATGGGCTATGTCATCGGCGCGCTGCCGGGTCGGCCTACCGGGATGGCCATGTTTGGCTGCGAGAACAACACGTGGTTGTTCACGCTGATGGGCATGGCAGGCCGGGAGCCGCCCAGCACCCTTGGAGAAATGTTCCCCTGGGCTTCGGAATTCACGCCGCGGCACGTGCTGGACGCACTGCGGGCCGCCGACCCGATCGGCGAGGTGGCGCGCCACCGCGTTCCGTCCAGCCAGTGGCGCCGCTATGACAAGCTACGTGGGTTTCCCGAGGGACTGTTGGTCATCGGCGACGCAATATGCAGCCTCAACCCGATCTACGGGCAGGGCATGACGGTCGCCGCGCTGGAGGCATTGGCGTTGCGCGACTGCCTCGTTCACGGAACAGATGGCCTAGCACGGCGATTTTTCCGCGCAGCGGCCAAGCCGATTCGTCAGGCGTGGCAGCTGTCAGCGGGCGGCGACCTGGCACTGCCTGAGATCGACGGCGAGCAGCCCACCCTCACCCGACTGTTCAACCGATACGTCGACCGCATACTGACAGCGGCTGAATACGACACCGTCGTGCTGGATCAGTTCGCTCGAGTGACCTCACTTGTCGACCCGGCGACCCGATTACTGCGCCCCGCGATGATGTGGCGCGCTGCTGTGGCGAACCATCGGCGACCCGGCTCAATCGCCTCGGCACAGGCCGTGTCGCCGCCGCAGCCAACCGACCTCGCCATGGCGCGCTAGCCGGCGGCGTAATTGCGGTAGCAGTAGGCGCATTGGAGTAGTCGACTACGCTATCCGCCCCTCTTGCGCGGTCCGACGATGGTGAGCGTCAGGTTTCGGCACGCTGCGCGATCCCAGATTCTGCCCGGCACCAGGACTGACCTTGGCAGCGCAAGGCATTACGTTCACACCACGAGCAGTCGCGCCGCTCGACGCAACGATCGTCGACGTCCTGCCTCAACTGATCCACCCGATCGCGGCTGCCGGCAAGTGCGACGTCAGGGCCGACGACGTCTTCAAGGTCTTCACCTGGAACGTCGCGGAATACGAGGCCGAAATCATAGCTGCCTCAGATCAACTCGACGCCTATATTGATTCGATGGGCGCCCATCGTCGCGAATCACTGACCGGCGACTTGATTTCCGAACTGATCCGCGCCGAGGACGATGCCGACCGGCTGATGTCCGATGAGCTACGGATGCTCGCTTTCACGATCCTGATGCCGGGCACGGACACCACCCGCAACCACTTGGCCGCTGAGGTGGATGTGTTCTGCGATCACCCCGAGTCACCGGTGATCTTCAGTGCGATGCGGTTTGCGCTTGAGGACGTCGAGCTGGCAGGCATGGTCATCCCGGCCTGCACCGTTGTCATGTGCAACACAGCCGCAGCCAACCGCAACCCTGATGTCTACGACGAGCCGGGTCGCCTCGGGGCGAATCTGGCCCGACGCGAACTCGCCGAGGCGCTGACCGTCATGGCGCAGCAGGTCCGCAATCCCCGCCGCACCGGACCCGCGCCGTGGAAGCCGATCGTCGGAATCAGCGGACCCGCAACACTTCCCATCGAATTCGAGGCTGCCTAATGCGGATCATCGTTACTGGGGGCAACAGTGGCGTAGGCAAAGAGACGGCGGCGGCGCTGGCCGCAGCCGGTCACGACGTGATGATCGCGTGCCGCACCATCCCCAAAGCCGAGCGGGCGGCTGCCGAGATGGCCGGCGACGTCGAGGTTCGTCACCTTGATCTGGCCGACTTGGTCAGTGTTCGTGCGTTCGCCGATTCCGTAAAAACCGTTGATGTCCTGATAAACAACGCCGGAGTACTGGGTCTGCCGCTTATGCGTACCACCGACGGCTTCGAGGTCCACATGGGTACCAACCACCTCGGCCACTTCGCGTTGACCTGTCTGCTGGGTGACAAGATCAAGGACCGGGTAATTTCGGTCGGCAGTGCGATGTATGTGTTTGGGCGCATCGACCTTGCCGATTTGAATTGGCATACCCGCAACTACTCGATGTGGGCTGCTTACGCGCGGTCCAAGCTCGCCAACATGCTTTTCGTCAACGAGTTGGCACGGCGTGGTGTTCGCGCTTACGTGTCTGATCCAGGCGGGGCGGACACCGACATCACCAGAGACAGCACCGGATTGCTGCGCTGGACGGTTGACCATCCGGTGCTGCCGTTTTTGACGCAAAGCATTCCCAACGCGGCAGGGGCCAGCATCGCGGCGGTGACGACGCAGCTGCCGAGCGGAAGCTATCTCGCGCCGAGATTCAAGCTGCGCGGCTCGGTCAAGCTCACCCGGCCGCGCAGGAAGGCCCGCGACCCGGTGCTGGCGCGGCGGCTGTGGGAGCTTTCGGCGCAGTTGACGGGCTGCGACTAGCACGTCACGTCGGCGGCGCCGAGGAGTGGGTCAAGAAACCGGCCCACCACCTGAAGACGCCGGGAGTGCGGTTGTTGCCCATGCCGTCGCGGATGCTGTGGCGGCAACCGTACTCTCGGCGCACCGGCCACTGAGGTCACGTCTGTGGTCGCGTGTCAAGCGGTCTTTCCGGATTCGCCCGGATCCGTGGATAGAGTCGGAGTTGTGGATAACTGCGGCTGAATTGTTCTGGGCGGCAGAGCTTGTCGTCCGGACTTGTCGGGAGTGGTCGCTACCTTGCGGGTATGAGTTCGATCGCCTGGGATCAGGCGCAGATCGCGTTCAAGACGCTGGCCGAGTCAGCGCGCGAACCGCGACAAACCACCGAGTGGCGCCTGCAGCATCTGGAGCACATCCAGACACTGGAGCGCATCCTGCCCGCGCTGCGCCACGAGCTGATCACCGAACTGACCCACGCACCGGTCGAGGAACTCGGCGGTGCGCTGCGCCATGTGCTGGCCGACCGGCTGCAGATCTATCGCCGCGACGCGGCCCGGATGATCGAGGAGGCCGCCGACCTGGGGCAGCGGCGCACACTGGCCGGGGAGCCGCTGCCGCCGAAGCTGGAGCACACCGCGGCCGGGCAGCGCGCCGGGCTGATCGGCGCCGAGCATGTGAAGGTCATCCGCACATTCTTCGAGCGGCTGCCGCACTGTGTTGATGCGCCGACGCGGGTGGCTGCCGAGCAGCAGCTGGCGCGGGTGGCCAGCCAGTATCGCCCCGATGAGCTGGGCCGCTTCGCGGACTGGTATGCCGGTGTGCTCAACCCGGACGGAGATTTCTCCGAAACCGATCGGGCGCGTAGGCGTGGGGTCACCGTCGGCCCGCAGCGCCCCGACGGCATGTCGGCGATCAGGGGCTGGCTGGACCCGCAGCTGCGCGCCGGGCTGGACGCGGTGTTCGCCAAGTGGGCCGCGCCGGGAATGTGCAACCCGGCCGACGAACATGCCACCGTGCAGGGCACACCGTCTGAGGAGGCCATCGACGCCGACTACCGCAGCACGCCGCAGCGCAACCACGATGCGCTGTCCATGATGGTGCGCCACATCCTGATGTCCGGTGAGCTGGGCAGCCATCAGGGGTTGCCGGTGACCATCACGGCCACCGTGGACCTCAACGACCTTCAGAACAAGGCGGGAGTCGCGAAAACCGGCGGCGGCACCCTGCTCCCGGTCGACGTGCTACTGCGGATGGCAGCCCACGCCTACAACTTCTTGCTGATCTTCGATGACGCCAAGCCCGTGACGTTGTACAAGGGCCGCAGCACCCGGCTGGCCACCCCGGCCCAGCGGCTGGTGCTATATGCCACCGAGGGCGGCTGCACACATCCGGGTTGCACCGTGCCCGCCTACTGGTGCCAAGCCCATCACGCCGACACCGACTGGGCCGCCGGCGGGCACACCGACATCGACAACCTCACCCTGGCCTGCGGACCGGACAACCGCAAGGTCAAAAACGGCGGCTGGACAACGCGAAAACATCCGAACGGCACCACCGAATGGATACCGCCGCCGCACCTGGAGCGCGGACAACGCCGCACCAACACCTACCACCACCCCGAAAAAATGCTGCCTGACGAAGACGACGACGAGGAGCCCGGATAGCGCCGGTCAGCCGTGACGCGCCGCCTCTTTCACGAGCTGGACCCGAGATGCCACGCCGAGCTTGTTGTAGACGTGCGTCAGATGAGTCTGCGCGGTACGTGGTGACATGAAAAGCCGTGAGGCGATGGCCTTATTGCCGAGGCCATCGCTCACCAGCCGGACGACGTCAAGCTCGGCCGGAGTGAGGGATGCCCGCCCACTGCTCGGTCGCTTGCGCTCACCGCGGCCACGTTGGGCGTATGCGATTGCCTCGCCGGTGGACAACCCGGCGCCTTCGGTCCATGCGGCTTCGAATTCACCGCTGGTCACGCTATGACGCATTGACTCAATCGACGCGTCGACGCCGCCGTCGTGAACCTTGAAGCGCACAGCGCCCATTCGTTGTCGTACCCCATCCGCCACGCCGAAGAGCCGGGCCGCTTCTAGATGGTCACCGGTGAATCGCGCCAGACATTCCAGAATCTCCGGAACTCCGAGCACAGCCTTCAATTCGGCGGCAACGGCGAGTGCGTCATGTGCATCGCGTTCGGCTTGCTCTGGCAGACGCTGCGCGATCGCTACCCGAGCACGAGTCGTCAGCGCCACCATTCGGTGCCATCCCGTCGTCCCCGAAACCGCATCGTCTGCACAGCGTCGCGCCAAGCCGCAGCGTTTGCTTCCGCCGCCGCAACGACGTCACCGGCGGCAAGGGCCGCAACCGCCAACGCAAGATACGCGACACCCGGGACGGCACCACCGAGCTCTGTGCTGACTTCGATTGCCGCGATCGCCGAGGCGCGAGACGCATCCGTCTCGCCCTTGTACGCCTCGATGTGGCTTCGATGAAGCAGGCCAAGAAATCTGTTGAGCCCATCCGCGGCTGCTTCCGCGTCGAAAATCAATCTGCGGCTAACGGCGTCGGCGCCATCCAGATCACCTTGCCATCCCAACGACATCGCGATGCCCCAGCTGCGACAGAACCTGGAGGTGAAACCGTCCCCGATCGCGTCGGCGAGGTCGCGCCCTTCTTCGCCGGCAGCAAGGGCGGTGGCGGGATCACCCGCGAGGAACGCAGCGTACGCTCCGAAGCCAAGGATCTGACACTTCTTCCACCCGTCTTCCAAGTCGCGGGCCAATTCGATTGCCTCGGTGAGATAGCACCCAGTCGTTGCGCTCTTGTAGGTGCCGACAAAACCGTGTGCGGCGAGCGCTCGTGCCAACAAGACGGGTTCTCCGAGTTCGCGCGCGATCCCAAGGGCCGCCTGGGCCCCCTTTGAGTCTCTGACCGTCCATGCGTCGAGCACCGCCTGGTCGGCGAGCGCCTGCGCCCGGATTGCCGGCGCAACCTCAATACCGTGTGCATCGCAGTCATCGAATGCGGCCGAAAACCACGACAGTCCTTCCTGAAGACGTCCACACCCAAGCCAGAGTGCTTGCAAAGACGACGCCAACTGCAATGCGAGGTCGATGTTGCAGTTTTCCCGGCTCCATCCGAATGCCGCACGCAAGTTGTCGATCTCGATCACGGCCTGCTCGATGCGCTCTTTGTGACCGGATTGCGTTGGGGTATCGAGCATCCCCGCCAACGACGTGTAGTAGTCGCGGTGACGCGTCCGCACGGCATCGGCCTCGCCGGACTCACCCAGCCTTTCCAGCGCGTATTGGCGCACCGTTTCCAGCAGTCGATATCGGGTGCCTCGCGTGCTCTCTTCTGTCACCACCAATGACTTGTCCACCAGCAGAGTGAGTTGATCGAGCACCTGATAGCGCTCGACTTCGCCACTCCCCGCGATATTTTGAGCCGCATCGAGGTCAAACCCGCCCATGAATGCGGCAAGCCGCCGGAACAATATGCGTTCAGGCTCGGTGAGCAGTGCGTGCGACCAGTCGACCGACGCGCGCAGTGTCTGCTGTCGGCGGACGGCGGTGCGCGAGCCGCCGGTCAGCAGGCGAAAGCGATCATGCAGTCCGTCGAGGATCTCGGCCAGTGACAGCGCCCGCACCCGCGCCGCTGCAAGCTCGATCGCCAGCGGCATGCCGTCGAGGCGGTGGCAGATCTCCGCGACAACGGCGCTGCTGTCGTCGGTGAGGCTGAAATCCGGACGGGCAAGCCGTGCCCTGTCGGCGAACAGCTCGATCGCTTCGTCAGCCAGCGACAGAGACGGAACCCGCCATGTCGCTTCGCCTTCCACCGCAATCGGTTCGCGGCTGGTGGCCAGCAACGTCACGTGTTGGCAGGCGCGCAGCAGCGTTGACACCAGTGGCGCGGTTGCATCCAACACATGCTCGCAATTGTCCAAGACGACGAGCATCCGGCGGTCACCGACAAAGCCCAGTACGGTGTCCATCGCCGAGCGGCCCGGTTGATCGGGCAGGCCGAGCGCACGGATCACCGCGACCGGCACCAGGTCGGTATCGGTGATCGGTCGAGGT
This sequence comes from uncultured Actinomycetota bacterium, assembly GCA_963801365.1. Lineage (GTDB taxonomy): Bacteria > Actinomycetota > Actinomycetes > Mycobacteriales > Mycobacteriaceae > Mycobacterium. Next base: position 25,479 of record CAWDEZ010000013.1, read on the forward strand.
CGACATACCATGTCCCGCCGCCGAATTCAGGCCAAATCTGCTTCGCGAGATGAATCGCGAGTCGAGTCTTACCCGCCCCGCCCGCACCGGTCAGACTGACGAATCGGTTGTCCTCGAGGATCCGCCGTACATCGTCGAGTTCTGCGGCTCGCCCGACGAAGCTGGTGAGCTGTGCCGGAAGATGCTGGGTCGCAGCTGTTTCCGGTGTGCGCAGCGGAGGTAACTCATTGCGAAGATCCGGATGGCACAGCTGCACCACACGCTCCGGGCGGGGCAGATCCCGCAGCCGGTGCATGCCCATATCCGCCAACCACGCGTCCGCCGGGAGAGATTCGGCGACAAGTTCGTTCGTGCTACCCGACAGGACGGTCTGGCCGCCGTGCGCCAGTTCGCGCAGCCGCGCCGTACGGTTGATCGTCGGGCCGATGTAGTTGCCCCCGCAGCCGAATCTCACCGGTGTGCACGCCGATACGCAGCCGGATCGGCGCCAACAGCGCCCGTTTCAACTCGAGCGCACAGGCCACCGCGTCGCTGGCACGCGCGAAACCCACCACGAAACTGTCACCCTCGCCCTGTTCGACCGGTCGCACACCGTCATGCGCGGCGACAACGTCGGACAGCGCATGATCCAGGCGCGCGAGAGCTGCGGCCATCACATCCGGGTCTCCCACAGGCGGGTGGAGCCCTCGACATCGGCGAGAAGCAACGTCACCGTTCCCGTCGGCGGCAGTCCGCTCATACCTACGTCGCTCCAGTCAGTCTGGCTCATGCTAGCCAGCATGCAGCGTATGCGTGCCGCAATACATCGGCAAAACCGCGTATCGCCGCGCCTACATCGCTGCGGCCAGGACCGTCATTCCGCACCGCCTCGAAGGATCGCGGCCAGCTCCTCTCGTGTGGTCGCTCCCACCCGCTGACAGGCGCGGTACACATGGCCCTCGACGGTGCGCACCGACATGACGAGGCGCTCAGCGATCTCTCGGTTCGACAAGCCCGCCGCCGCCAGCTCGATCACGTCCCGCTGCCGACCCCTCAGCGGAATGCGGAGCTGACTGCGCAGCGCGGGCGTGCACAACCCGCCGCACTCGTTGGCCAGTTCCTGCGCGATCGCCGCGGCGTAAGACCCTCGGTTTCTATGCTTCCGGTGAATGAACATCGCGGCGGCCTGCGCGGCCGCATCCGCGGCGGTGGCGCGATCGCCGATGGCCCGGTAGTCGCCCGACACCGCGAGCAAGCCTTCCGCATCACCCGCCTTCAGCGAACCAGCGTGGCGCGCAACGATATTACCGAGCGGTAACGCCAACGTGTCCGCAATTTGCCGTGCGCGCAACGCCCCCGCGCCGTCGCCCCATTGCGTTGCCGCCTGTATGCAGGCCAGCTCGTGCGTCGGCTGCTCGCGCTCACGTGCGTCTTCACCGGCGGCGCTAACCACCGCCACGGCTTCCGAAATCGAACCAGCAGCCGCCAGCCCCCAACCGCTGGCCAGCGCCAGCCCAGTGTGCATGAACAGAAGCTCATCCGGCACCCGCGCATCGGCAAGCGCGGCGACGGCAGCGTCGGCCTGCCCCAGCTTGGCATGCGCCTCGGCCAGAGCAAAACAACTCGCAGCGCGTAACCCGCTTGTGACGCTGTGAGATTCGGCACCGGCGAGTGCTTCGTGAAGGAGCCGTACCGCGCCCGAGACGTTGCCGCGCATCAACGCCGCATTACCTTGCAGCAGTGCAAGGTTGGCGTACGCCAGACCAGGAAGGTCTCGCGCGGCGTCGACTAACGTGTTAGCGGCCGCGGCGAACTCGGTGATGTGGCCGGTCAGTCGGCAGGCGCGTGCGTACACACCGGCGAACCAGAATCGCATCGGCGAGGCCTGAAACGATGTTGTCGCACGGCGAAGTGCTTGCTCGGCCACGGCCGAAAGATCATCGACGTGACCGAGCGCTCCCATCGCCATCGTCAACGCGACCGACGCCATCATCATGTGAAAATCACTCAGTGTCCCGGAAGTCATTGCGGCCCTGGCCTTTTGTTCTGCACTCCGGCAGCGGGCCGACACGACATCGACACACGCCTCGATTGCGATCCGCTCGGCGGACTGTGCCAACTCGGCAAGAATGGCCGCGGCGTCAGAAGGCCGGCCCAACATCCAGGTCAAGTTGGCCGCCCGCACCGTAGCCCAATGATCATCCTCGACCGAGAGCCCACGCAGGACCTCCTCCGCGTCGTCGCCTCGACCCAGCAGCACAAGGTTCATCGCGCGAAGGCCTGGCGCCTCAAATGCGCCGGCATCCGCTGCGGCGCGGGCGAACCGGTCCGCCAAATCGAGGTCGAGCAGCGTCATGGCAGACCGTGCGGATTCCAAGAACAGCTGCGAGTCCGGCGGTAGATCTGATTCCAGCGTCAAAAGGGCACGTCGCACGGTGGCGTAGATGTCGGCATCGTCTTCTTTTGCCAGTCGCTGCGCGAGCTGCCCGCGGACCCTGCACAGGTACATTTCGCCGGCCGTCGCGCGACGCACCTCACCGAACAGCGGGTGCGCGAGCCGCACCATCAGCTCGCCGCCGACGCGCTCGACGGCGACCAGGCGCATCTGTTCGGCTTGCTCGAGGGCGTGGCGGGCTACCACATCGCAGACCACGTCGACGGACAGCGGTTCGGCCTGCGCCAAGACGTCCATCACTAACGCCACATCCGGGGTGAGCCGTCCCATCTCGCGGACCACTAATTCGGTGACGCTCGGTGACGCCGCGACACCGTCGTCGGCCATCCATACCCCGGCGACTTGACGCAGTCGCCCGGCTGCTAACTGGTCCTTGACGAGTTGCCGGAGGAACAGCGCGTTGCCGCCGGACAGCTTCCAGAACCGCTGGGCGCTGCGGGTGTCGACGGGTCCGCGGAGCTCGGCCTCGATCACGCTGCGTGTCGCGTGCGCGGAGAGCGGCTCGAGATCGAGCCGAGCCAGCAGGCCGTCCTTCCACAGCACCGTAATGGCGTCAGGTTCCTCAGCACCACTACGCAGGGTCACCACGAGGCGGATGCCCGCCCTTTGCGCCAGCTGGTGCACGACATGCGCCGACAACCCGTCCAGCAGGTGCGCATCGTCGATGCAGATCAATGTTCGGCCCCGTTGCCGCTGTGCGACAAAGGAACTAATGATGCGGTGCACGCTCGGCAACGGCTCAGCCATCGGCTCCCGCAGCGAGTTGGCGAACGCACCCAACGGCAGCGATCGCGCTGATTCCGTGCCAACGATCCAGTCGGTGTGCTCGCCTGACGCCTCGGCGACCGACAGCACTTCACGGGCGAGCCGCGTCTTGCCGACCCCCGCGGCACCCACGAGAACGACACCCGCGTACTTGCCACCCGCACCGAGGGCACGGCGTATGAAAGCAAGTTCGTCGTCTCGCCCGGTCAGCGGATCGTTCGTCCGGACGGTCATCCCGTGCTCAGCGCGTGCGCCGCCTCCATCAGCATCCATCCGGACAACTGCACGGACAGGTCCCTCTCCGGTATCGCCGACGCGTACACCGCCGCGCCCTCGAAATGCGCGCCGGCGCTTTGAGTGGGCGGAACCTGTGCGGTTTGATTCCAGTGCGCGCCAAACAGCGGCAGCCCGTCCACCGTCTGGCGGAAGTCCCACGCCGACTGCGCCGACGCCATCACCAGCCGTCGGGCGGTGTCTCGCGCGGCGACGTCGTCGGCGGTGGCGCCGGGCAGCGCCTTCGCGACCAGCGCCAGGTATCGGATCGTTACGCCACCGAACAACCCACCGTCTCCGCCGCCCTCACTCTTCAGGATGCCGTCGTTCGTCATGTTCTGCGCCACCGCCGCCACCAACCGATGCACCCGAGGCGCATGCCGGTCGTCGCGGGTGCGCAGTGCCAGTTCGGTTTCCAAACCGAGAACGACGCCCTGGCAGTAGGTGAACTGGGCCCGGTCAAGCGAGCCGTCCTTGATTCCGTCGAACACCAGGTGCGACTCCGGATCGATCAGCGTCTGGTCGATCCAGTCGGCCATCAATTGGGCCTGACGCAGTTCGCCGTTGCGCGCCAAGAAGATTCCCGCCGGGCCGTTCGCGGGCGCATTGAAGAAGCGGTCCTGTTTGCGCCACGGAATGCCGCCGCCGAACTCGGGCATCCAGGCCCGGGTGAACTGCTCGGTAAAGGTACGAAGCGCGCGGCTGCGCTCGACGCCGGCGAGCCGGCTCGACCGCTCGATGGCCAACGCCAGCCACGCCATGTCGTCGTAGTAATTGTTGGTCCACCGGCCGGCATTGCGCAGATGATGTCCGCGTAGCTGTGCCTCGATGCGCTGGCGCCGCTCCGGCTGCGGATCGCGCACTTGCGCGTCGACCAGGCAGTCGAGCAGGTGCGCCTGCCACCAGTAATTCCAGCTCGCGAACAGCCGGTCGCGCTTCTCGGAGGGCCATGCAACGACCCCGAGTTGGGTTCCCGGGGTGCCCCACACTCGCGCGAAATGCCGTGCGGCGATGGCGGCCTCAGCGCTTGCAGCGCGGTTCGCCCACTGATGCTCCATGACCGCCCATCCTGCCTCACCAGGCGCCGCTCAGGTCGGCATCACGTGCATTACCATGCGCGAGACAGGTCGGCCCAGCGCCGGATCCAGGTGTGCATCGCGATGCCGGCGGCGACGGACGCGTTGATGCTGCGGGTCGACCCGAACTGGGCGATCGACACGGTGACGGCCGCGCCGGCGCGGGTCTGATCGGTGATGCCCGGACCCTCCCGGCCGAACACCAGCAGACAGTCGCGCGGCAGCAGGGTGTCCTCGAGGCGGGCCGCACCGGGCACGTTGTCGACAGCAACCACCGCGAGCTTCGCCGCGTCGGCGAACGCCAGCAGGTCTGCCGTCGTCTCGTGGTGCTGCAGCCGCTGGTAGCGGTCCGTGACCATCGCGCCGCGCCGGTTCCAGCGCCGGCGACCGACGATATGAACGGTGTCGACTGCGAAGGCGTTCGCGGTGCGCACCACGCCACCGATGTTCGCATCATGACCGAAATTCTCGACCGCGACGTGCAGCGGGTGGCGGCGGTTGTCGATGTCGGCGACGATCGCCTCGCGGGTCCAATACCGGTACGCGTCGACGACATTGCGGGTGTCACCGTCGCACAAGAGTTGCGGGTCGTAGCGCGGATCGTCTGGCACCTGTCCGCGCCAGGGCCCGACACCTCCGGCTTCTGGTCCCCACTCGGTGGGGCCCAACTCAGTCACGGCTGATCCACACCGCCGCGTGAGTGCCGACCACCGAAAGCGTCGCGTACAGAACCGCCTCGTTGATCTCGCCCTGGGTGCACAGTGACGCGCTCAGTTGCACCGCGTCGAGCTTCGAATCGGGAAGCAGCAGCACCGACGAACCGTACGTCGAGCAGGCGTGGCTGAGCCCCTGCCCCGGCGGCAGTGTCGGCGCCATCACCACCATCAGCGGTCCTCCGCGCTGGGCCGACTCGTCGCTGTACTGTGCCTTTAACGCCGAGATCTCCAGGCCCAGCAGCATGTAACCGTTGCCGTTGAAGATCGTGGGATCGCCGAGGGACTCTTGGTTCAGCATCGCACCGTCGGCGCGCCACGCCTCGACGCTGGTGGACTTGACGGTGATGCCGGTGTCCCTGCGGTTGGTTGGCAGGATTCCGACCGGGAACGCGACCGGATACGCCGCGGTGGTGGATGGGATGCGGTCACGCGGGGAGTACACGTACACGCCGCGCACTTCGCTTCGGTTGTCCTGCGGCCCGAGGCAGACGGTGCCGTTGAGCCGGTCCGGATTGGTCGCGGACAGCGGCGAGAACGCCAACGACGCAACGCCGCTGCAGCTGCCGAAGCCGTCGGCTTCGATCGGGTGCGCGAGTGCGCCGTAGAGTCCGAACCGGATATCCTCCGGCTTGGCGTGCGGCTTGCCGGGTTCGGACGCGGCGCCGTCGACATCGATCAGCACGTGGCCCGATTCCCAGCGCAGGTTGGATATCGACATGTTCCAGCCGAGGACGGCCACCGATTCGCCGATCTTCGCGGTGGACGCGCCGTAGGGGTGGGGCTGACGCTCGGGTTTGGAGCACCCTGCGACCGCGACGAAGGCGATCGCTAGCAGTGCGATCAGAGTCCGCACGTTTCAATGCGCCAATCGCTTGTTGACGAGCCTGGTCGCCCACGCCGGGCTCAACTGCGCGAGGTGGTACGCCACCCTCGTCTGACCGCCGACTGGATAGTGCACATTCGGAATTGCCGAGTTCCTATGCAGTGCATGCCAGGCCGCGTCCGTAATGTCGTCGGTGGTGAGATTGATGCCGAGCGACTTCATCGAGCCAGTCTTCACTCCAGTGAGTAGTGCGGTGTCAACAAACAACGGCCACAGCGCTATTACGGTGATGTCGTGTGGCCGCCATTCCAGCTCCAATGCCTCGGTAAGACCGCGGACCGCGAACTTTGTTGCGCTGTAACATGCTAACTGGGCCTGCCCGTAAATTGCTGACGCCGAGCACATGTTCAACACCCGAGCCCCGGCGGTGTCGCGCAGGTAGTCGAACGCGGCGTGACAGCCAAATATCACCCCGGTGACATTGACGTCGATGATCTGCTTGTGCCGTTGCGGCGCGATGTCGACGAACTGACCCGCCGACAACAGGCCTGCGTTGTTCACCAGGATGTCCAGCCGTCCGCCTGTCGTGTCGACGAAATCGCGCAGCGTCCGCTGCCATGCATCCATATCGGTGACATCCATGACTGACGTCCAGACCGACCAATTCTTCTGAGCTGCTTCGCCTTTCAGAGCAGCAAGCCCGTCGTCATCGAGGTCGATCGCGCCGACGGTGTAGCCCGCGGCGGCGAACCGCCGCACGATCGCCAACCCGATGCCACGGGCAGCGCCCGTGACGAACATGGAATCAGGTGCGTCCACGGCCACGCCCAACGGATTTCGTCATGCGCCTCGCCAGGATTCGCGGGACCATTCGGACGGCGGTGGTCAGCGCCTTGTACTGCACCCCTGGAATGATGACCACCTTACCCTTCGCGACGTCGGCCAGACAGTCGTCGACGACGTCGTCGACATTCAGCCACATGAACTCCGGCATCGTCTCCTCGATGCCGGCACGCTGGTGAAATTCGGTGTGCACGAACCCCGGACACAGAGCGTGCATGCCCACACCGGTGCCGGTCAGTTCGTTGGCCAGGCCTTCGGAGAACGACACCACCCACGCCTTGGACGCCGAATAGGCAGAGGCGCGGCCGGACAGCAGTCCCGCGACGCTGGCGACATTGATGACGGTGCCGATCCTGGCGTCGAGCATCGGCGGCAGTGCCGCTCGGGTGAGGTGCATGACTGCGGTGACGTTGACGTCGAGCTGTGCCTGCAGCACTTCCGGGTCGGTGGTCCAGAATTCGCCCGCTGTGCCAAAGCCGGCGTTGTTCACCAGCACGCGTACACCCTTGGCTAGCCGCTCGCCGACAGCCGCGCGCCCATCGGCGCGGGCAAGGTCGGCGCCCAGGACCTCGCTGTTAGTGCCGTGTTCTCGGTGCAGCTTGTCGGCCAGCTCGTGGAGTCGTGCGGCATTCCGCGCGGCCAGCACGAGGTCGAAACCGTCGACCGCGTAGCGCCGTGCGAATCCCGCGCCGATGCCCGAAGTCGGACCGGTGATCAGGGCGACAGGACGAGGCATCCGCGGCTACGGCTGGTAGCTGGGTGGACCGGGTCGCCCAGCGCGCGTCTGCTGCGGGGGGCGGCTCGCCTCGGGGCGCGGCTGCTGGCGCGGCGGCTCGGCCCGGCCGGGGGGCAGCTCGGCGGCCGGTGTGATCGGCCGACCGGGTGCGCCGTTGCGGCGGGTGGACTGCACTTGACCACTTAGGCCGGCCTTCGGCACCGGTGGCAGCACCCGCAGCAAGTCGTTGAATTGCCGCACAGTGCGCAAGCCCTCGTCCCACTCGGCGCGGCGGCTGGTGGTGGGCATGCTCACCAGCGTCCAGTTCTGCTCGTTCCACATGATTTCCGCGCAGTCCGGAGCGGTGTGAGCGAAGGTCACCATTCGCCGATCGCAGGCGCGACGCGCCGCGTCGAGGTTGGTGGAGTACACCATCCGCGGGCCGATCGCCCCGAGCAACCATACGTCGTTCTCCCGCGGTTCCTTGAGCCCCTTCAGCCGCAGATCCATCACGACGTTGGTACCGACCTTTCGATGCAACGCGATCACGGTGGCAACATCTTCGAGGTCGAAGATGTACACGGCCTCGCCACGGATCTGGCCGAGCACCACGTTGCGCGCGGTCACGTCGCCGACAGTGGACATGACGCCGCGCTTCCAGCGCTCGATGATCTCCGCCGACTCCGGCTCGTAGTCAAATCCGTGCGAACGCGCCCATGACTTGCGACGCCGGCCGTGGTTGTGCCGTCGGTCGAGGTCGACGTAAAGCAGCACACCCGCGGTGACGAAGCAGAGTGCGGACAACGTAAACCAAAGCGGAACCATTAGGGGATAGCCTATCTGCTGCTGGCGGCGATTCCTGAACTCATGGCGATCACAACCACGTCACGCGGCCCGGACGAACGATGCGATTTCGGCGCGCTAACCGGCGCTGAGCGCACGTTAGCGCGCCGAAATCGCTAGCCCAGCACCAGAGCGTCGCCGTCGGGGCCGACGTTGACCGAAACGTTGTCGCCGTCGTGGATCTGGCCGGACAGCAGCATCTTGGCCAGCTGGTCGCCGATGGCCTGCTGCACCAGCCGGCGCAGCGGCCGGGCGCCGTACACCGGGTCGAACCCACGCTGGGCCAACCACTCCTTAGCCGGCAGCGACACCTCGAGTTGCAGCCGACGTTGGGCCAACCGCTTCTGCAGCTGCGCCAGCTGGATGTCGACGATCTGGACCAGCTCGTCGGGGTTGAGGCCCTCGAAGATCAGCACGTCATCCAGCCGGTTGATGAACTCGGGCTTGAACGTCGCGCGGACGGCGGCCATCACCTGCTCCTCGCTGCCGCCCGACCCCAGGTTGGACGTCAGGATCAGGATCGTGTTGCGGAAGTCCACCGTACGGCCCTGCCCGTCGGTGAGCCGGCCCTCGTCAAGGACCTGCAGCAGCACGTCGAACACGTCCGGGTGCGCCTTTTCGATCTCGTCAAACAGCACGACCGTGTACGGACGTCGCCGCACCGCCTCGGTGAGCTGCCCGCCCTGGTCGTACCCGATGTAGCCGGGCGGCGCGCCGACCAGCCGGGCCACCGAATGCTTCTCGCCGTACTCGCTCATGTCAATGCGCACCATCGCGCGTTCGTCGTCGAACAGGAACTCGGCAAGCGCCTTGGCCAGCTCGGTCTTACCGACGCCGGTCGGACCCAGGAACATGAAGGATCCGGTCGGCCGATTCGGATCAGCGACACCGGCCCGGCTGCGCCGCACGGCGTCCGAGACCGCCTGCACGGCCTTCTTCTGGCCGACGACGCGTTTGCCGAGCTCGTCCTCCATCCGCAGCAGCTTGGCGGTTTCGCCCTCGAGCATCCGGCCCGCCGGGATCCCGGTCCATGCCGACACCACGTCGGCGATGTCGTCGGGACCGACCTCCTCTTTCAGCATCACGGCCTCGCGGGCCACGGCCTGTGGGAGTGCGGCGTCAAGCTGCTTTTCGACCTCGGGGATGCGGCCGTAGCGCAATTCAGCTGCCTTGGCCAGGTCGCCGTCGCGCTCGGCCCGCTCTGACTCTTGACGCAGCGTGTCGAGTTGCTCCTTGAGCTCACGAACCACCTCGATCGCGCTCTTCTCGTTCTGCCATCTTGTGGTCAGCTCGGCGAGCTTCTCCTTCTGATCGGCCAGCTCGGCGCGCAGCTTCTCCAGCCGCTCCTTGGAGGCATCATCGGATTCTTTGGCCAGCGCCATCTCCTCGATCTCCAGCCGACGCACCAGCCGTTCGACCTCGTCGATCTCGACGGGCCGGGAGTCGATCTCCATCCGTAGCCGGGACGCGGCCTCGTCGACGAGGTCGATGGCCTTGTCCGGCAGGAAGCGGGAGGTGATGTAACGGTCAGAGAGGGTGGCAGCGGCGACGAGAGCCGAGTCGGTGATCCGCACCCCGTGGTGCACCTCGTAGCGCTCCTTGAGCCCGCGCAGGATGCCGACGGTGTCCTCGACCGACGGCTCGCCGACGAACACTTGCTGGAAACGGCGTTCCAGCGCGGCGTCCTTCTCGATGTGCTTGCGGTACTCGTCGAGAGTGGTCGCGCCGACCAACCGCAGCTCGCCGCGGGCCAGCATCGGCTTGATCATGTTACCGGCGTCCATCGCACCCTCGCCGGTGGCGCCGGCGCCGACGATCGTGTGCAGCTCATCGATGAACGTGATGATCTGGCCGGCAGAGTTCTTGATGTCGTCGAGAACGGCCTTGAGCCGCTCCTCGAACTCGCCGCGGTACTTCGACCCGGCCACCATCGAGCCGAGGTCCAGCGCGACAATTGTCTTGTCCCGCAAGCTTTCCGGCACGTCGCCGGCCACGATCCGCTGGGCCAGGCCCTCGACGATCGCGGTCTTGCCGACGCCCGGTTCGCCGATCAACACTGGGTTGTTCTTGGTGCGCCTCGAGAGGACCTGAACGACGCGGCGAATCTCGTTGTCGCGCCCGATCACGGGGTCGAGCTTGCCTTCGCGGGCCCGGGCGGTCAGGTCGGTGGAGTACTTCTCCAGCGCCTGGTACGTCGCCTCAGGGTCCGGGCTGGTGACCCGCGCACTCCCCCGCACCTTGACAAATGCGTCACGCAGCGCCTGCGGGGACGCGCCGTGGCCCGTTAACAGCTTGGCGACATCGGAGTCGCCGCCGGGAGCGGAGCTTGCGGAGCGACCCATACCTCCCGCCAGCCCGACCATCAGGTGCTCGGTGGAGACGTACTCGTCGTCCATCTCGGTGGCCAGCTGCTGGGCGGCGCTGATCGCGGCCAGCGACTCGCGCGACAGCTGCGGCTGGCTGCTGGCGCCAGTGGTCTGCGGCAGCCGGTCGAGCAGCCGTTGCGCCTCGGTGCGGATGGTCGCCGGGTCGACTCCGACGGCCTCAAGCAGCGGCGCGGCGATGCCGTCGTTCTGCGTCAGCAAAGCCATCAGCAGATGCGCGGGCCGGATCTCCGGGTTGCCGGCGGCACTTGCCGCCTGCAGTGCCGCGGTCAGCGCCGCCTGAGTCTTCGTGGTCGGGTTGAACGAGTCCACGACGAACCTCCGATCGGTCGGGATGAGTAAAAAATGCTTGTCACGATTTCCAACGTCGTCAAGGTTGAGTCTGTTCCGCTCAACTCTATCTCTTCGGTCGCGCCTGCCGAACCGACAGCCCGCTCTGCGGTGCGAAAATCCTGGGTCATGACTGGAAGCTGGGGCACCGAACTCGCCGAACTCGTTCCGCTGGCCCTGGTGATCACACTGTCACCGCTCTCGGTCATTCCCGCGGTGCTGATGCTGCATACTCCCCGCCCTCGGCCCACCGCGTTGATGTTCTTGCTCGGTTGGGTGCTAGCACTCTTCACGCTGACCGCCGTCTTCATCGGAGTGTCCGAGCTCATCGGACCCCTCGACAGTCCTCCCACGTGGGCGTCGTGGTTGCGGGTCGTCATAGGCGCCGCGCTGATCCTTTTCGGCATCGTCCGCTGGCTGGCGCGTCATCGGTCCCCGCACATGCCGGGCTGGATGCGTCAGCTGACGAACGTCACACCCCTCACGGCGGGCGGTTACGGCGCGGCGCTCGCGGTGCTGAACCCGAAGGTGTTATTCATCTGCGCCGCAGCGGGATTGGAGATCGGCAGCGAGGGCATCGGGCTATCCGGGGCGTGGCTGGCGGTCACATACTTCGTCGCGGTTGCCGCGTCGTCGGTGGCACTTCCCGTGCTGGCATACGTGATGTCCGGCGGCCGCCTGGACGAGCAGCTGTCCAAGTTGAAGGACTGGATGGAGCGGCACAACGCCGCGCTGGTGGCGGCGATCCTGATCGTGATCGGTCTGCTGGTGCTCTACAAGGGGATCCATGCGCTATAGCGGCCTCGCAGCCGCCCTAGAATCGTCTGGCGTGGGACTGGAGGACCGCGATGCTTTGCGCACACTGCGCTCGGCCACCGACCCACCAGACGCCGACAACCAGCTGATCCTCCGGTTTTACACACAGTGGTTCGCGATCGATCCGGCTCTGCGTGATCTGTTTGCACCCGACATGGCTCAGCAGCGCGCCGCATTCGGCCACGCACTGCGGTGGGTTCTGGGCGAACTCATCGCGCGGCGGTCCGACGAACCCGTCGCGTTCCTGGCTCAGCTGGGCCGCGATCATCGGAAATACGGCGTTAAAACAGAGAATTACAAGACCCTGAGCGAGGCGCTGTACAGCAGTTTTCGCGATCAGCTGAGCGAGCACTGGAACGGCGCGGTCGACGAGACGGCACGCGACGCGCTGGCACTGATCACCGGGGTGATGAGCGGTGCCGCCGAAGCCGAGTCCGGACCGGCGTGGTGGGACGGCACGGTCGTCGAACACCAGCGGGTGTCGCGCGACCTCGCGGTGGTTCGGCTTCAGCTGGACCGGCCGATGGACTACCACGCAGGGCAGTACGTCAACGTCCAGGTTCCGCAGTGTCCGCGTCGGTGGCGCTATCTGTCCCCCGCGATCCCGGCGGATCCCGGCGGCGCGATCGAGTTCCACGTCCGGTCGGTGCTGGGCGGGCTGGTCAGCAGCGCGATCATCGGCGAGACCGTCCAGGGCCACCGGTGGCGGCTGTCCGCGCCGCACGGCGCGATGGAGATCGATCGCAATGGCGGCGATGTGCTGATGGTGGCCGGCAGCAGCGGCCTTGCCCCGCTGCGGGCACTGATCATGGACCTGGCCCACTTCGCAAGCAATCCCCGTGTCCACCTGTTCTTCGGCGCCCGGTATCCGTGCGAGCTTTACGATCTGCCGACGCTGTGGAGCATCGCGTCCCACAATCCTTGGCTGTCGGTGTCGCCGGTGACCGAGTACAACCATGACCCCGCGTGGGCCGCGAGCTACCCCGACGTCAAACCGCCGCGCGGACTGCACGTGCGGCAGACCGGCCGGCTGCCAGAGGTCGTCACGAAGTACGGCGCCTGGGGGGATCGGCAGATTCTCATTAGCGGCAACCCGCAGATGATCGCGAACACCAAAGCCGCTCTCATTGCCAAAGGTGCTCCGCCGGAACGAATCCAGCACGATCCGCTGGCTGGGTGAGCGGAGCCGCGACGGCGGCAACATCGTATTCCTGTGGCACAATCCGACGATGGCCGACTTAGAGACCGTCTTGCTCAAAGACCCGTCCTCGTCACTGACCGCGACCTACGTACCGGGCGCCGGCATGGTCGGCACTTCTCTGTCAGACGAGGGGGTGGAGTTGCTCGGTCAGCGGCGCGGCTTGCACGCCTATATGACCACGGGCAAGACGATGGGTATTCCGATTTTGTATCCGTGGGCAAACCGGTTGAGCGCCAACACCTATGGCGTCGGTAAGGGTGCGGTGACGCTGACTCCTGGCATCGGAGGAGTCCGCACGGATCAACACGGGGTGGTGATCCACGGCATCTTGGCAGCCTACGAGGGCTGGGAGGTCACCGAGCAGACCGAGAATCGGCTTACCGCCGAGCTGGATTACGGCGGCACGCCGCGGCTGCTCGTCAGCTTTCCGTTTCCGCATGTATTGAAGATGGACGTCACGCTCGCCGACCGGGTGCTCACCGTCAATACCACCGTGACACCGACAACCAAGGCCGACGTACCGCTGTGCTTCGGCTATCACCCGTATCTGCGGATCCCCGATGCGCCGCGCGCGGAGTGGCAGATCGAGCTGCCCGCGATGCGCTACTGCCCGGTGAACGCGTGGATGATCCCGACCGGCGAGACCGAGGACCGTCCGCCGTTCTCAGAGACGCTGGGCGACAACTACTTCGACGACAGCTACGACGAGATCAAGCCAGGCTCAGTGTTCGCGATATCGGGTGGTGACCGCCGCATCGAGGTTCACTTCGACGCGGGTTACAGCGCCGCACAGGTCTTTTCGCCCAGCGACGACGAGGTGGTCTGTTTCGAGCCGATGTGCGCGCCCACCGATTCATTACGCCGCGGCACCTATCGCGTGGCCACACAGGGTGATCCGGCCACGGCGACGTTCTCGATCCACGTCTAGCGGGACCGCCGAGAGGGCCGCGGCTCCCAAACCACCAGCGCCGTGGACTTCGGTACCACGGCGACGTCACGGCGCTGGTTGGCACGCAGTTGCTCGACCTCTCGGGTGAGCTCGCGCAGCCGCGACTGCAAGGCCTCGACCTGGTTGGTCAGCTCGATGATCCGCTTGATGCCGGCGAGGTTGACGCCCTCGGCCTGCGACAGCCGCTGCACCTCGCGGAGCAGGTCGACGTCGCGCTGGGAATATCGACGACCGCCACCGGTGGTCCGGCGCGGGGTGACCAGGCCGAGCCGGTCATACGCGCGCAGCGTCTGCGCGTGCATGCCGGCAAGCTCGGCCGCCACCGAGATCAAAAACGTGTGGGCGTCGTCGGCGCTCATCAGCGCCTTCTCTTCTTCGCGCAAGCGCTCATTAGCGCCCTCTCTTCTTCGCGCAAGCGCTCATCAGCGGTTACCCGACCATCCGGCGCGCGGGTCGAACCCGCTCGCCTTCTCCGCGGCCGCGTATTTCTCCAACGCTTCCAGTGCGGCGCCCTCGACGTTCGGCGGCACCGCGACCTTCACCGTCACCAGCAGGTCGCCGTTGCTGCCGTCGCGCTTCGGCACGCCGCGCCCGCGCACGCGCAGGATGCGCCCGTCGGCCGTTCCCTTCGGCACCCGCACGCCGACCTTGCCGTCCAGCGTCGGCACCGAAAGCGTTGTGCCCAAAGCTAATTCACTGAAGCCAACCGGGACGGTAACCGTCAGGTCGTCGCCGTCGCGGCCGAAGACTTTGTCCGGCCGGACGTGCACGGTGACGTACAGGTCGCCCGACGGTGCCCCGCGCAACCCCGCCTCGCCCTGACCGGGCAGTCGTATTCGCTGCCCGTCCTGCACGCCCGGCGGTATCCGGACATTGATCGTGCGACTGCGGGTGGCCACCCCGGTGCCTTTGCATTCGGGGCAGGGGTGCTCAATGATCGAGCCGGTACCGCGGCAGTCGGTGCACGGTTCGGAGAACCCGAACGCGCCCTGGTTGCGGTTGATGACGCCGGAGCCGTTGCAGGTGCTGCACACCTTGGGGCTGGTACCCGGACGCGCGCCGCTGCCATGGCAGTTCGTGCACGGCGCGGGGCTGGTGAGCCGCAGCGGCATCGCCACGCCCTTGGTGGCCTCGATGAAGTCCAGCTCCGTTTCGGTTTCGAGATCGTTGCCACGGCGCGGCCGGCTGGGCCGTGGCTGGGCGCCGCGCCCGAACAGCCCGCCGAACAGGTCACCGATGTTCGCGCCGCCGGTCTCGCCGGCGGTGCCGAACAGGTCGTTGAGATTGAACTCTGTGCCGTTGCCGCCGGTACCGAATCCGCCGAAGTTGCTCGCCGAGAACCGGCGCCGACCGAAGCCGCCCTCGGCGAACAGTCGTCGGGTTTCGTCGTACTCCTTGCGCTTCGCCGGATCCAGCAGCACTTCCTTGGCCTCGGTGACGGCCTTGTACCGCTCTTCGGCTCCCGGATTATTCGGATTTCTGTCGGGGTGCAGCTCGGCAGCGAGCTTGCGATAGGCCCGCTTGATGTCCTCGGCGCTGGCGTCAGAGGAGACGCCCAGCTCCTTGTAGAAGTCCTTTTCAACCCATTCGCGTTGGGCCACGGCGCATCACCTCCTCGGCTGTCTGCCTGTGGTCGTCTTTCTCATTCTGATTCTGCGGCTTATTCGGCTGGTGCGCTGTCGTTACCGGCCGTGTCCCGCGAATCTCGTGGTACGCCCGCGCCTTATCCCGAGTCCGAGGTCTGTTCAGCCGGTGCTTCGTCGTCGGCCACAGCCGCGGTATTCGGTTCGGCCCGATCGCCGGCGTCGTCTTCGACCGTGTCGACCACACCGACCAGCGCGTGACGCAGAATCTGCTCGTCGAGTCGGTAGCCGCGACGCATCACCGTCCCGACGATTGGTTTGGTTCCGTCTCCCTCGTGTTGGACCGCTTCGTGCAGCGATGGGTCGAACTCGTCGCCCTGGTCACCGAACGCCGCCAGGCCGAGGCCTTCCAGCGCCCCGGTCAGCTTGTCGGCGACCGACTTCAACGGCCCCGACTCGAGATCGCCGTGGCTGCGGGCGCGATCGAGATCGTCGAGCACACCGAGCAATCGGGTGACGACCGCCGCCTTCGCGCGTTCCGCGGCCAGCTGCTCCTGGCGGACGGACCGCTTGCGGTAGTTGTCGTATTCGGCCTTGACCCGTTGCAGAGTCGCCTTCAGCTCGGCCGCCTCATCGGCGGCGTCCGCGGCGGGAGCCGCGGCCGGCCCGCTGGGGGCCGGCCCGGACACCACTCCTTCACGCACTTCCCCGGTTTTAGGGTCGATGCGCCGCTTGTCGGTGACGACTATGGGTTCGTGAGCCTCGTCATGACTCGAACTCACTGGCTCTCCCGACTCTCGTCGACCACCTCGGCATCCACCACATCGTCGCTACCGGAAGCGCTCTCGGCACCGTCGCTGCTTGCCGCCTGTGCGGCCTGGGTTGCCTCGTAGATGGCCTGACCCAGAGCCTGCGACTCGTGGCCTAGCTTTTCCATCGCCGACTTGATCGCATTGATGTCGGATCCTGCCAACGCGCTCTTGGCATCGGCGATCGCCGCGTCGACCTTGTTGAGCGTGTCCTCGGGAACCTTCGAGCCGCCCTCGGCCTCGCGTTGTTCTTTGACGAACTTCTCCGTCTGATACACGAGCGTCTCGGCCTGGTTGCGGACGTCGGCTTCCTCGCGCCGCTTGCGGTCCTCATCGGCGTGCGCCTCGGCATCCTTGATCATCCGGTCGATCTCCTCCTTGGAGATGCCGGAACCCTCCTGGATGCGAATCGTGTTCTCCTTGCCGGTGCCCTTGTCCTTGGCGGTGACGTGCACGATGCCGTTCGCGTCGATATCGAACGTGACCTCGATCTGCGGGACACCGCGAGGCGCCGGCGGGATGCCGGTCAGCTCGAAGCTGCCGAGCAGCTTGTTGGCCGAGGCCATCTCGCGCTCACCCTGATAGACCTGGATCTGCACGGACGGCTGGTTGTCGTCGGCCGTGGTGAAGGTCTCCGACCGCTTGGTCGGGATCGTGGTGTTGCGCTCGATCAGCTTAGTCATCACGCCACCTTTGGTTTCAATGCCCAGCGACAGCGGCGTAACGTCAAGCAGCAGAACGTCTTTCACCTCACCCTTGAGCACGCCAGCCTGTAAGGCCGCTCCGACTGCAACCACTTCGTCGGGATTCACGCCCTTGTTGGGCTCCTTGCCGCCGGTGAGCTCCTTGACCAGGTCGGTCACCGCGGGCATCCGGGTCGAGCCGCCTACCAGCACCACGTGGTCGATGTCAGCCACCGAGATGTTGGCGTCAGCGATCACCGACTGGAACGGCTTGCGGGTGCGGTCGAGCAGGTCCTGGGTGATCCGCTGGAACTCGGCGCGGGTCAGCTGCTCGTCGAGGAACAGCGGGTTCTTGTCGGCGTCGACGGTGATGTAGGGCAGGTTGATCGAGGTGCTCTGGCTGCTGCTCAGCTCGATTTTGGCCTTCTCGGCCGCTTCACGCAGCCGCTGCATCGCCATCTTGTCCTTGGTCAGGTCGATGCCGCTGGTGCCCTTGAACTTCTCGACCAGCCAGTCGACGATGCGCTGATCCCAATCGTCACCGCCGAGGTGGTTGTCACCCGAGGTGGCCCGCACCTCGACGACGCCCTCGCCCATCTCGAGCAGCGAGACGTCGAACGTGCCGCCACCGAGGTCGAACACCAGGATGGTCTGTTCCTTGTCCGCCTTGTCCAGGCCGTAGGCCAGCGCGGCGGCCGTCGGCTCGTTGATGATGCGCAGGACGTTGAGGCCGGCGATCTGGCCGGCGTCCTTGGTGGCCTGCCGCTGAGCGTCGTTGAAGTATGCCGGCGTGGTGATCACCGCGTCGGTGATGTCCTCGCCGAGATACGCCTCGGCGTCGCGCTTCAGCTTCTGCAGCACGCGCGCGCTGATCTCCGGCGCGGTGTAGTTCTTGCCGTCGATGTCGATTGACCAGTCGGTGCCCATTTGGCGCTTGACCGACCGGACGGTGCGATCGACGTTGGTCACCGCCTGGTTCTTGGCGGGCTGGCCCACCAGTACCTCGCCGTTGCGTGCGAACGCGACGACGGACGGCGTGGTGCGGGAGCCCTCGGAATTGGCGACGACGACAGGGTCGCCACCTTCCAGAACCGCGACGACGGAGTTGGTGGTCCCGAGGTCGATTCCGACCGCACGAGCCATGGTGTTTCCTCCTGCCTATATTTACCTCTGCTGAGTGAACCGGGCTCAAGTCTGCGCCACAGCGAAATCTGCGTCAACTCAGAATTGAGTCTGATTCGCTCAAGTTGTCGCTTAGCTCAACGGAGCGGACACGAAGATTGTTCCCGGCCGGTCACCGCCCATCACGCGGAGATGTCCAGCCCGAAAACGCGGCGGGCGTTATCCGCCAAGTACAGGTCGCGCGCTTCATCGGTGAGCCCAAGGTCGTCGAGCCCCTCGAGGGCGTGCGCGGGCAGGATCATCGGGTAATTCGTTCCGAACAACACTTTGCGCTTTCCGCTGTCCGTCTTGAGGTAGGCGATCAGCTCTGTCGGTAGCCGCCTGGTCGTGTATGCCGAGGTGTCGATGACGACGTTCTCGTGCTTGCGTGCGACCGCGATCATCTCCTCGGTCCAGGGATAGCCCACGTGCCCACAGACGATCGTCAGCTCCGGGAAGTCCAACGCGACTTGGTCGATGTACGGAATCGGACGCCCGCTCTCCGACGGGCGCAACGGACCGGTGTGGCCGACCTGGGTGCAGAACGGGACGCCAAGCTCAACGCACTCCGCGTAGAGGGGGTAGTAACGCCTATCGGTCGGGGGCGCGTTCCACAACCACGGCACCATTCGTAGACCCTTGAACCGCAACTCTGTTACGCATCGGCGCAGCTCGCGCACGCCCGTCATCGGCTTGTCTAAATCGACGCACGCCAGGCCGGCGAACCGATCGGGATGGGCCGAAACCCCTTCGGCGACTTCGTCGTTGCTGATCAACGGTTCCTGATACGGCGCCGACCATGCCGAAAGCAAGCCGAAGCTCACCCCCGCCGCGTCCATCGCGGCGACAGTCGCCTCGATGCCGGGAATTTCGTCGGGTATCGCGCCGCCGGTCCATCGTCGCAAGGAGGCGAAGATATCCAGGGCCACGAACCGCGACGTCGGGTGCTGCATCCACGCGTCGATGATCATGAAGCTTGAGTGTCCACCTTTGGCTTCAGGCCGCCACCGTGACGTCGACCGAGAGCAGATCCTCGAGCGCGCGGGCAGCCGGCCAGTTTCCGGTGCGGACGGCTCGCGCCAGGTCGTCGACCATCGGGCTGTCGACGTCCAGTTCCGCCAGCCAGCAGGACACGGTGGCCGCGATCTCCTCGCTCGTGACCCGCACCGCACGTTCCCGGTGCAGCCGGTCGGCGACCTGGTAGATGGTGCTTTGCCCCAATGTCCGACGAGTCCAGAGGGTGCTCATCTCGTGCTCCTTTGGCCGTTGACCGCGACTTGTTCGCCGCTCTTACGGGTAGGAGCACCGACCCCGGTAAACAGAGACACTTTTTCGAAGAGTTTCAACAGGCAAATGACCGTCCAACCTCCTGAATCACGCGAGTCACTACCGCACCTTCCGTCACTCCTTGCGTAGGCTTAACCGACAAGGCGCAAAGGGGCAGGGGTGCAAAAATCAGACCTCGTCAGGACGGCTCTGGCCGCACTTTTTCTGGCGGCGGCCACCGGCTGCACGACATGGACGGACGGTCGGCCTGTCGCGGTTCCACCCGATGCGACGGAGCCCGCGTTTCCGACACCGCGCCCAAGTCGCACGCCGCCGAACCCGCCATCGTCCAGCACGGAAGTTCCGGCGCCCTCAGCGACAGCCGCCGAGCCGCCGGGCGGCGAGACGCTCGACCCCAACCAGCAGGGCTACGTATACATCGAGACCAAGTCCGGCAAGACCCGCTGCAAAATCTCGCGGTCGGCGGTGGGCTGTGAGGCGGAGTTTACGAATCCGCCGATCGAGGGCGGTATCCCGGCGACTGGAGTCACCGTGACCGCTGACGGAAACATGCGGTGGCTCGTCGGCAATCTCGGCGCCATCAGCCCCGTCACCCTCGACTACCGCACCTACCGGGCACAGGGCTGGACGATCGCGGCAGACCAGTCGGGAACCCGATTTATAAACGGTGACACCGGCCACGGCATGTTCGTCAGCATCGAACACGTTGATGCGTTCTGAGGGCCTGAAGGCGCAGGTCATTCCTGAAGGAGCGGGGGCCGGTCAAGACCAACGGCTGTGTTGTTTTGGTTGGTTCTGCCGAGCTTCCTTGTCCTGGCTGGGCGCGTCGAAGTAGGCGTCGGGGTCAAGGCTCGGGCGCAGCCCGACCGGGTAGCGGCCGTAGGGCCTTGACGGCGACGCCGTTCGGCGCATGCTGTTTAGGGCAGGGAGGTGGAAATCGCTTGTGCTGCTTTCGGCTTGGGTGGCAAGGTTGGTCGTTGGCGTCTTCAGTGCCGGTTTCCCGGTGCGGGGCAGGCGATGGGGCTGCCGGTCATTCCTTCGCCGCGGTGTGCGGCATGAAGCGGTTCGCAGGGACGGTCGGTCGGGATCAATCAGAGGGGCGACCTCGCCGGGTTCGGGGGTCATGACCTGCACGATCCGCAGCCGACCGAGTCTGGGGGCTCACGCCGCGCGGGGTGGGTGGTGCAGGGCCCGGATGTGGTGATCGCGCAGCCCGTAGAAGACGAGCTCAAGCTGTCTTCGGGCGGCGGCCACGGCGCCGATGTTGCGGTTGCCGCGGCGCTGAGCGACCTGTTCGCGGATCGCGCCGATGCGGCTGGTATCGGGCAGGATCTTCACCGATTCGATGGCCGCCCAGCGGACCAGGCGCGAGCCTTGCTTGGTGATCCGGCCGCGGCGCACCGTGGTGTCGGATTCATGGTGCGAGGGCGTCAGCCCGGCCCAACAGGTCAACTGGGCCGGTCCGGCGAAGCGGTGCACGTCCCCGATCTCGGCGACGAACACCGCCGCCAGCACGGGCCCGATGCCGGGGATCTGCTGGATCGCGGTGTAGCCGGCATCATGGGTCAGCCGACGCTGCGCCAAAGTGGTGAACAGGTCTATCTCCGCGTCGAACCCTTCGATGAACCGGCGCAGCGACGCGATCCGTTCCTTGTACGGTGCGGGCATCGTGACCTTGTCCAGCAGCAGGTTTCCCTCGACGCCGAACAGGTCGCTCATCGGCACCCAGACACCGCCCTTGGCCAGAACCGCGTGCACGTGGGCCTTGCACTGCGATCGCATCGCGACCAGTTTGGCCCGGTGGCGCACCAGCTCGCGGAGTTCCCTGGTTTCCGGCGGCGCGATCCACGCATGCGGCAGACGCCCCATCCGCAGCAAGTCCGCCAGATCTGCGGCGTCGCGTTGATCATTCTTGACCCGCCGATACGAAAACGCCTTCACCCCCAGCGGGTGCGCCAGATGCACGCTCGCGCCGAGCTCGGCGAGCGCATCGACGGCCCAATACCACCCGTAGGTCGCCTCGAGCACCACCTCCGGCGACTCGCCAGCACGCGACATCACCTCAGCCAACACATCACGGTCGTTGAGAATCCGTACCGTCTCCAGATGTTCGCCGGTCTCGCTCATCCGCACCAACACCGAGCGGCGTCGATGCAGATCCATACCGACAAACTGCCGACCCTCATAGAATTCGCTCACAGGGGCCTCCTTCGTCGTAAGAACGTGAGCACCCCGAGCATGCGCGCTCGGGACGGACACGAGGAGCGGAGGCCCCGCTCCTTCATGACATCAGAGCGTCAGTGTGTCGATTCCGTCCGCAAATGCGTCCGCAGTAGGGCCCGGCGCTCAGCGCCAAAGCAAGCGCCCGTGTGCCGCAGATCGTGCAGCGTGATCGCCGGGATGCCCTTTTAGCTACTCGATGACCAGCACCGCTCAGGTTGAGTCGTTTGAGCGGCGCCTAGCCCCTACGATCACGCAATGAGCTACGGCGACGGCGCTGACCGTGCGGATTCGTCCGAGCCCTCGGAGATCCCGTGGTATCAGACCACGAGGGCCGTGGGTGCCGCCGGACTGCTCGGTGTGCTGGTGATCATCGTGATCGTGTACGCCGTCGTGCAGACTGCGAACCATTCCACCCGTCCCTACACCGTCGTGCCGACACCCTTCACGCCCACGACCACATTCCCCACAACAACAACGACGACCCCCACAACCACAACAACAACAACAACGACCACCACGACGACCACGACGACCACCACCGAGGAAACGACGACCTCGGAGACCACGACCTCCGAGACCACCGAGGAAACGTCGACGACCACCGAAACGCCGACCACAACCACCACCCGAACCACCGGCGTGAAGGCAACCTCGTCTACGCATCCGGGATTCCCTGACAGCTAGCGAACGGCCGGCACGTACTATCCGTTCATGGCGGTGACCGAACCGCCGGGGGACTTCGACTATCAGTGGGAGGACCTCGGTGATCCTGACGAGGCCCTCGAGTTCGAGGAATTTGACGTCCGACCGCATCCGGCACCGCCGGCGCGCTGGTACCGGACGCCGGCAGCGGTCATGGCGATTGGCGCGATCGCCATCGGCGTTGTCGCGATCCTCGTGTCGGCGGCCTTGTTGGTGTCACGGCATTCTGACGGCCCGGCTACACGCGTCGAGATCACAACGGCCACCACGCCGCGGCCGTCGCCTACTGCAACCACCCCGCCGATGATCTCCGCGGTTCCGCCCAGCCCTACAGAGACACCAGCGCCGAACGAACCAACCGCCAGTGCGCCGAGCGAGCCAACCGCCGATGCACCCGTCGGTGCACCCGTCGTCGTCACGCCGCCGCCGCACCAACCGGTAGCGAGCAAACCGCCGGAAATCGGGGTGACGCGTTCGCCGGTGACCCGGTCGCCGATCAGTGTGCGGCCGCAACCGCGACTGGGCTTCCCACACAACTGAGAATGCCTACCGGCTAACATCAAGGGCCGTGTCCCAGTACGGTCCGCCGGAAGACCCGAGCTACTACTCCGAGCAGCCGACCGCTTATAGCGCGTATGGCCAGCCGCCCGGCGGACCACCGGGCTGGCCGCCGGAGAAACCGCCCGTCCCGTGGTACCGCAGGCCGTGGGCGCTGGTGATGTTCGGCGCGCTCGCCGCGATCCTGCTGGTGCTCATCATCCTGTTGATCTTCGGAGGCTCCAACTCCAGCAACAACAAGCCGATCGCTCCGTTGTCGACGACGTCGCGTACTCCGGCATCGACGACCCCGACCACGTCGCCAACCACGACCACCGAGACCACCACCGAGACCACCACCGAGACCACCACCGAGTCGACGGCAGAGACGACGACGTCGCCGATTACGAGCACCAGCCCCGGCACCAGTACCACCATCAGCTTCCCGTTCGGGACGAGCACCGTGACGTTTACGATCCCGCCGATTCCGGGATTGCCCTAGCTTAGTCACAGCATCACTGACCTGGACCCGTCTTGGCGTGGACCACACCGGATCCGCGAAAGCCCTTGTAGCATAGGCACTTACAGGTCGTACGATGAGCGGCAGTGATGACTCAGCTGATGTGCCGGTGGTCCGCGGCGTAGGCCTGCACGATAGAAGCGGTATCCCCGCCGAAGCCCAGAAATTGTCGGTCGAGAAGTTCGGCGAGGCTGTTCACGGCTGCGGTGATGAGCTCGCCTGCCAGGCGCGTGTGCGGTTGTGAACTGGCGGTGGCCTCAGCTGCGAGGTCGGTGGCGTACTCAAGTGTGACTGCCAAAGAAGCATCGGATTCGAGGTCACGGAAATAGTAGGTGGCACTGTACTGGGTGAAATCGTTGCGCACCTCGACGATACCTATAGCCACTGCGCTGAGCACGTCGCTGGAAACGCAGTCGATCCCCAGGCTGGGATCAGACTGGCGCACCTGGCGCAGAGTCGAAAGTTGTAGAGCCAACACGCGTCGCCGGTGAACCGCGGCGTATATCTGCAGGATCCACGACACGGCCGCGGTGAGGAGCATGAATCCAAACAGCGCTTCCAGCGGGACGGCCAACCGGAGTGATGGCGACGTGGGCACGATATCGCCGAAGCCGAGCGTGGCGACGGTGACCAGGGAAAGGTACAGCGAATCGAGCAGATTGTTGCGGGCACGGGAACTCAGTTCCGAACCATAGGAAAATCCGTCGGGCATCTGCGCGAAGTAGATCAGTGCCCAGCCGAGGACAGCAGTCAAACCCCAAGTCAGCACGACCATTGCGACGCCCAGCGGCCCAGTCAATGATGCGATCCGGCGGGTAGAACGCAATAACCGCACCAGCCGCCACACCAGTTTCATCACTAGCGGCGCGATACTGCCACGGCCGACGGGATGGAAAAGTGTATGGAACACGTCGCGCACTACCACTGTCACGAGCAAGATGCCGACCACCGTGACGACCCACTCCATCAAAGCGTCTCCTCCCGTGCGCCGGGCCTGTCGAGTAAAGCCGGTAGTGGATTGACTCGATCATGTCAGGAGGTACACCGATACAAGGTCCCTTTTTCGTCCGGTCGAAGCTGTCCGTGGCCATGAAAAGTCTCCACCGGTGGGTTCGGCCCGGCGAGGCCGACCACGCTGCACGGCCGGTCGGAATCTAGCTGTAGGAGTACTGCGCGACCAGCGCCTCGGCGCTGCGCACCGCGGCCTGGCAGGCCCGCGTCGTGAACGGGTCGTTGAGCGGATGCTCGGCGCGCCGACGCCAGCGCTGCGCCGCAGCGAATGCAGCGCGCGGCCCGTCGTGCGGCATTTCGGCCGTCAGACCCAGCCTGCTCGCCGCGTCCGTGCCGGAGCCGCCGATGATGCGACGCAGCGACACTACCTCGTCATCATTCAATGTCGTTGGTCGAGAACGTAATTGGCTCAACAGCCGGAGCTCCTCGAAGGCGTGCGTGTCGGCCAACAGTGGGTCGATGTCGGCGATGATCGCGTCGGTCGCCGGAATCGGATTGACCTCGACCAGACGCCGCAGCGACCGCAGCGCGGTGTGCGACTTCAACAGGTCCGAGCGCTGCGCGAATTGCTGGTCGATCACGTCGCGCAGTGCCACCAGCCCACTGCGCTCGAGCAGCTCGTCGGCCAGCGCCACCGAATCGCTGACGCCTGATCGCAGCACCGCGATCGAGATCCGAACGCCGAACATGCCGAAACGGTCCAGCAGCTGCACGCGGGTGATGGCATCGACGGGAAGCGAACTGTCTTCGCGCACAAAGCGATCCGCGGACAGCATCGCCTTGGCCAACTCGGCGGGGTGCACGCCGGCGAGCTTGTCCAGCGCAACGAACTCGCTTTGCCGCAGCGTGCGCGCGGTCAGCGCGAGCAAGCCGGATACCGGCACCACAGCTTGGCAGATACCGGTCCTGTCCATCTCCTCGGTGAACCGCTTCGCGACGTCGTTGGCGGACAGCATCGCGTCGATCCGTCCTGCGCCGATCTCGTCGGCGCGCGACGCCACCCCGATGACGCCCAGTGCGCCCGCCGAGCCGCCGACCAGCTCGCCGATCTGCTTGAGCAGCGCGATGTCGTTGGCGTTGAGAGTGCGCAGCAAGAAGACGACCGCGTCCACGCGCGGCAGGCCGTCGTCGGGAACCAGCAACCTCAGCGTGCGCGCGGAAACGTCGCTGTTCAGCGACGACGTGCCGGGGGTGTCGATGACGGTCGCGTCGATGAGCTCGGCCGCCGGCCATTCCACGTCGAGGTCCACGACGTCGTGGGGGTCGAGGTGGTGAAGGTCGAAGGTCAGGCCCCCCTTGTCGCCGGAGTCACGCGTGATCGCCACGTTGGTGCGCCGGCCGCCGCGATGGTTGGCGGTGACCTTCGGGATGGGCCCATGGCGGAACCACGTGACGATGCGGGTGGCCTCGGTGGCGTCAGTGGGTGCGATGTTCTCCCCGACGAGCGCGTTCACGAGCGTGGATTTACCGGCTTTCAGGCTGCCTGCCAGCGCGATACGGATGGGCTGGTTCAATCGCCCGCCGATCCGTTTCAATTCGCGGTGCAGGTCGTCCCGGTGCCGGTAGGCCGGGTCGTCGCGGTAAGCCCGGATCGTGCCGTCAAGAATGGCGCGTACCCGACCGCTGGTGCTCACAACCATTTCCTCTTCGCGCAAGCGCTCATCGGTAATCGATTTTAGTTATCCACGCAGCGTGACTCGCGGCTGCGCAGGAGTTACGGCGTTCGCAGCCGATGTCGACGCGGTCAGCTCGGCCGCCCTGGCAGTCACCTGTTTCAGAATGTTGAGCTGACGCTCAAGTTCCGCGATGCGCTGGTTGCGTTCGTTCTCCTCCAGCCGTGCGGACATCAGCATCGCCTGCAGCGACTCGTTGAGCGAGCGGGTGGTCTGGTTGGCGATTCCGCGGTAGTGGTTGCGCAGCCGGCGATGGATGGCCTGCAACCGGTCGCGGGATTCCTTGGTGACGACGAACGAGATGTCGTCGACGAACCGGCGCACGTTGTTCTTCGCCTCGTTGCGGATCCGCAGCATCCGGTTTTCCATGTCCTCCTTGTAAGCCTTGCGGCCCAACAAGAGTCCCGCTCCGACCGATAGCGGGTTGAACATGCCCAGACCGGTCAGCGAGCCGAGCATGCCGAACATCAGCACACCTCCGTAGGAACCGCGCATCCCGCTGACGACCTTGCTGCTGACGCTCACCGGCTGGGCGTCCATCCGGGCCAGCGACTTGAATCCGCTGAATGTGGCGCGCATTTGGCGAGCGCTGATCTCCGGCGCCTTCACCGGTTGGGGGCCCACCTCCTCGAATGTGCGAGCCACTTCTTTCGCCAGCACGTCGGCCCGTTGGAAGGCCCAGACGAAGTTATCGCCGACCGCCTCGGCGACCGCCTCCTGCATCTCGGCGCCGATCTCGGCCCAGTGCAGTGTCGGGTCGCAGCCGTCGACGAGGTTCTCGAAGTGCTGGGTGATGGCGCGGAACCGGGACCGCAGATCGTGGTCGACATCGGCTGTCAGATCGGCGATCCCGTCATTGAGGACCTGCTGCCACAGTGCAGACTGCTGCAGTGCGTCCTGCGCCTCCTCTTTGCGGCGTTCCAGGTCCGCGGTGAGCCGCTGACGCAGGTCCGGGTCGTTGAGTGCGGACAGCTCAGCATCGAGTGCGAGCATCAAATGGTCTGCGGCAGAACGTAATTCGGCGAGCACCTGGTTACGGATCAGATCGTTCTCCCGGGACAGCACCTTGTCGGATAGGAACTTGACGATGGCCGGGAAGTTCGACTCCTCGTTGAGTTCCTTGTCGTCGAGCGAGATCGCGTGGCTGCGCAACAATGACGACGCCGGGATCAGCGGGATGACGAGTCCGATTCGATGCAGATGGGCGTGGTCGGCGTCGACGATCGCGCGCCAATGCGGGTAGAGATCCGTCTTGGTCGCGACAATCGCGGCGACCGGGCAGATTTCGAACGCCTGACGGATGAACGTCATCTCGGGATCCGTGAACTCCTGGCTGGTGTCACTGACCATCAGCATCGCGTCGGCGTCGGGCAGCAAGCCCAGAGTGGCCGCGAGATGCGGCTGGCCGTGGCCGCCGACACCAGGGGTGTCGATGAACACCAGGCCGCCTTTGAGCAATGGGCTCGGCACGATCACCTCGACGCGCAGCACCTCACGGCCGCCGGCCTGCGGGGCGTGTCGCAGGTCCTTGTTGACGTCGGCGGTCGGTATCTCGATCGCCTCGGCTCCGCCGCCGGGAGTGGCGACGATCAGTTGCGCCGCCGGCTGCTCGCCGTAGAGAACGACCGTGGTCAGCACCGTCGACTCGTCGTCACCGACCCGCGCGACCGGCATGTTCAGCAGCGAGTTGAGCAGCTGACTCTTGCCTTGCTTGAGCTGGCCCGCGATCACCACCCGAATCTGAGGGTCCGTGATCCGGTCCCGTGCCCTGGCCAGCCGGTCGATCAGGTCGTCTCGGCTGTTCGTCTCCGCGATCTTGCGGGTGTGCTCGATCAGCTCGACGATGGCGCGTACCTGACGTGGATCACTGGGCTGCATTACGTGAAGTCCTACTCTTGTCGTCCTCGTCGCTACGGTATGCGCACATACCTTGCGGGGACCATTGCGGTCCCCCGCAAGTTCGCGGCGGATCGGACTTTTTGCGCTGGTTAGAAGGCGTTTATCGGCGCGTCCGCAGTGCTCTCAGAGCCCTTGTGCCCACATTTTGCCCACGGTCTGGTCCACCCGGTTGGCAACCCCGATCAGGTGGTTATCGAACAGATCGGCGTACACCTCCAGCGTCATCGCCGCCGATGCGGTCAGAGCGGAGACGCCAGGGCGGTTACACCATCTCACTCAGCGCAATGCGCGATGCAATCGGCGTTGGCCGTCCCGCACCTTTCGGCCTGCCCTCCGTGTGGCCGCGCTACGCCGTACTCCGAGCAGCGAGGGATGTCCCGGTGCCGCCGGTTTCGACGGTGCTGGATGTCCCGGTGCTGCCAGGTTTGCCGTGCGTGCCGAAGAGCCCGGCGTTGCCGCCTGGACCGCTGGCGCCGCCATCGCCGGGATAGTTCCCATTTATGGAAACGGAGTTGCCGCCGTTGCCGCCGTTGCCGTAGATCAGCCCGGCGTTGCCTCCGGGACCGCCGGGGCCGCCGGAGGCAATTATGTTGCGCTGGTCGTTGACGTTGTTGCCGCCGTTGCCGCCGTTGCCCCCATTGCCGATAAGAAAGCCGCCGTTGCCGCCGGGCGTAGCCGCTACAAATAGTGGTTTGCCGGTGCGTGGGCCGTCGGGGTTGGATATGGAGTCCCTGCTGTTCCCGCCGTTGCCGCCGTTGCCAATAAGGATGCCGCCGTCTTGGCCGTTCGGGTTGGCCGCCGTACCGTCGGCGCCGTTGCAGACCAGCCCACACGAGTTGCCAATCCCCGAGGCCGCCGCGTTGGGGGTCGTGTAGCGGTGTCTGCCCCCGACAATGCATCCGAACCTAACCACCAAGGGTCCGGCGCGGCGGCGTCCAGCGGCAGTGGCGCTATCGAGTCGAACGATGTCAGCTGGATGGCCGGAGCGGCCGTGGCCGCCGGCGCGCCCGGATGAGCTATCAGGATGCCGGCGCCGACCATCGCCGCTCCCGCAATTCCGGTAGTGACCAAGGGGCAAACCGACCTCAGCGGCCGACGCGACTTAGTTTTGCGGCGCTTGGTCGATGACATCTTGCATTCTCCCTATCTAGGTGACGGTTCTCTCCTGGATCTGCTGCCGGGCAATGCATCACTGCCCTTCCGCCGGCGTTGTTCGGCGTAATGCAACGATGGGAGATAAACGGCAATTATGTCTGGAAATAGCAGTAAGAAATTCCATATGATTCCGCTCACATGTGTTCCGGTCAGCAAGCGACGCGGTGAGCTACGGCACACCGGTGAAGGGGAGCGCTTCGACGACTTCGAGATTCGCCAGAAGTGGTGGACCGGGGAGGCGCTGCCGGAGGCCAAGGAGGGCGCCGCGAGGTGGCCGGGGTACCGGAAAGGTGGAGGTGGCGGGCTTACCGCGAGAGAAGGTGGAGGAACTGCTCTGGGAGACGATCACCCAGGTCAGGGCCGATCAGGCGGCGAGTACCAGTGAAGTAGTTTCCACTGATTGTGCGCCAGACCGAAAAAGATGGAAGCAGTGATTCGACATTTCTGCCCATGGTGCGTCATGATTCATCTATGGACTTGGAACGGCTCGGCCACCACATCGTGAGCAGGCGCGTGGCTTTGGGCTGCCGCACCCGCACCGATCTGGCCAACAGCCTGAATATCACCGCACGCACCCTCGCCGACATCGAGCACGGGGTGCGTAAGGCCAGCGCGGGCACCTACGCCCTGCTGGAGAACAAGCTGGCGTGGGCACCGGGAAGCATCGAGACCATCCTGGCGGGCGGCGAACCGAAAGAACAGGTGGTCAAGCTCCGACGCAACAGCCCCGAACCTCGATACCACTCCTTCACCGCCGACGCGCTGTCCCGCGCCTCCACCGAGGAGTTGCTGCTGGAACTGCGACGGCGCATCATTGCGCCCCGCGCTCGACGCCGCGAGAACTGGGACGACTGGGACGGTCTTGACCCGCATGGCGACTGGTCCGAGGAGGGTTAGCAGCCAGCACCCGACCGACCCCTGATCCGGTTTGCCGCGCCGTTTCGCCCTCGACACCGTTCCCGGTGCCAACGGCGCCGTCGCGTTCGATGCACATGAGCGACGGAGCGGTTCGTCGGCGTGACGACAAAGTCGTCGCAACGATGCCGGCCACGCCGCTGGTGAGCCCGAGTCGCGGCTGGTGAGCGTGGGGGTGCGGGTGGGCCAGGAAACCGCGGGCTGCGGTTGGCCGAGCCAGAGAATCAGCCGGCGGCCCACTCCTTGGCCCGCCCGAGCTCGTCGAGGCCGAACAGGGCAAGCTCGCCGGGGATCATCCAGGCGAAGGCGTGCAGCGCGTGGGCGACCCAGCCCTTGTCGGACACGACCGCAACTCGCTTGAACGCCGAATGATGCTGGATCAGCAGACCGAGGCCCAGCTTCAGGTCCTCGATCAGGCCGCCCGGCCCAAAGCCCTCGTAGTCGGACGCGATGACCTCAACGATTCTGATCTCGCCGGTCTTGAGGAGTTCCTCCATGGCCGGCTTGAACTCGCGCAGGTCGTCACCACGCACGCGGCCCGACACACGGATGCCGGTCACTCCCTGCGGCATGTCCGGTAGTACCTCGATCATCGCCTTTCTCCTTCGTCGCTTGGTCGCGTTGCAGCCCGATCCCGCTTATCAGCATGACCTGCTAGCGGCAGCAGACGGGCAGGTAGTCGCAGTCAAGGCGCTGAAGCTTCGAGTGACCGTGTTCGCCGGCGACATCCGACCGGGCAGCCGATGCGTACACAACCACGATGCGCAACGCCACCCTGCACGCTGGCTGACGTTACATTCAGTTGGGTGGTCGACGGGCGCGGCGGCGGCGGCGAAATCGCGCCGCCATGCACCGCGTGTTTGCCCTCAATCCCATCGACTCGCTATCTCCGACACCATCGCTTCGCCAGATACCAGCCCAGACCAAACCCCCGCGCGGGATGACGACGGTGTAGCAGAGCAGCCACCTGGCCCGTATGCCTCAGCAGAACTCCAGGTTGACGCCCCACTGTCCGTATGCACGGAACGGAGGAGCATCCACGGCAGGCCCAACCCGGGGATTCGTCCAGGCCACCTGAAACGGGCCGCCTAGGCTCGAATTGGCGTCATGGATACGTCCTTGGCCGAAGCTGGCTGGATAGAACGACTCCCACGAGATCGACTGGATATTCGCAACATCGTGATGGCTCGTGCAGCCAGGAATCACCTCCAAAAGAGCGTGGGTTCGTCGTCGGGGGTTATGCGAGGTGAATTGCGTTGCAGCCCAGTTGGTTTCGCGTGGTTGGTGTGCGTTGTGGCTGTGGCGGCGTTCGGTAGCGATGTAGTTGGCGCGGTTTTGGGCGCGGGTTCGACGCCGCCGGGACAACATCATGCTGCGATCCGTGCAGCGGTGAACCGGTGTCGGATCGGGAGCGGGCAGGTTCCCGGTGGGCACGCACAGGCGGTGAAATAGCAGTGCACCACCCGGGCGGTCACGTAGGTGTCCCGACGGGGACGTCCAGATCACCGTTCCATCGGGCTTCTGCTGATCGGCCCAGTCCAGCCCAGCCCTCCGGCTGCTCGATGTCGTCAAGCCGTCTGTCGAGGTCCGTTCATTCGATTGCCAGACGCCGCAAATAGTGTGCGGCGGCTGAGCGCCGCCGCTCAAGCAACGCGCGGCGCTCTTCGCAGTCGATGTTTAGCGCGTCTGCAAACGCCTTGCGGCGAGCGGCGTTCGGGCGCGGGCGGCCCTCGACGGCCAGATCTCGGGTAGGAGTTGCGGGTTGCCCTTGGCGCGTTGTGGTGAGGGGTACGGTGGCACGTAGTGGAGGTGCAATTTCTGGGATTCGGCTCGATCGAGGTCGAGGGGCGAGCGTATGAGCACGACATCGTCATCGACCGAGGTGCGGTGCGTAAGCGCAGCAAGAAGCCCTCGAAGCCATACCGCGACAAGTTCGGCCACACCCCGCTCTCGGCCGACGAGGAGATCCCCTGGGGCGGACCCCGCTTGATCATCGGCACCGGGGCGCACGGCTCATTGCCGATCATGCATGAGGTGGTGGAAGAGGCTGCGCGCCAAAACATTGACGTTGTCGCTGTCCCGACGGAACAGGCCTGCCGATTGATCTCGGGCCTCAAGCCACGGGAGGTCCGCGCGGTCCTTCACGTCACCTGCTGATCCGACGATCTGCACTGGAGTCGATTGGCGGTCTGCGCTCGATCCGACACCGCATTCAAGCGGCGATGACACTCGATGTCTTTGGGATCAAGAGGTACACCGACTGTCCTACGACACACGTCCTCTCCGACGGTGTACCCCCTCCAACGCCGGAACCCTTTGCGCTGATGCTGGATCACGGCACCCACCGCCGGTTGATCACCGGGGGCCCGGCGGGCTGCAATGACGGAAACGCCTCGTTCTACGCCTGCGGAGCAGATTCAGCGGCCGCAATACCCGGTGACGCAGGCAGCCAAACCGACCCAATCAACCGGTCAAAGCCCTTGTGGGCGGTGATATTCGAGCAACCTGGCTTTCAGACACAGGTGCGCCGGTGACCCACCGCGTTGTTCGCGGGCAACTAGGTGTCACAGCTGGCCCTCGTGGCGATCGCTCTAGCAGTCGTCGTGCGCCGAGGTTTTCCTAGGCTTGTCGCCCTCGGCAGACAGGAGGGGCGGGCCGGGCCTGTCCTCGTTTCGGGGCCCCCGCACCGCCCCGGCCACAAGGACCCCGGCCACCCGGTGTGCGTCTGGCTGAGCGTCAGCCGGGGCTACAGCCGCACACCGGGGGCCGGTTCTGAACCACTGAAGGCGTGCGATCAGAACCCCAGGTGCAGGTCGTGGTTGCTCTGGTGGGTCTGCACCGCGGTGTTGCCGTGCGGTGACGCGTCGTGCGACGGGGCGTACGTCGAATCGTTGTCGTGCACTGAGGCGGTGTGAGACGACGCGTACGAGGGATTGTTGTCGTGCACCGAGTTGTCGGCCACGGTCGTGGTCGTGGTGGTGGTGGTGGTGGTGGTGTGTGTGTTCACCAGGTTGTGTGTGTTCAGCAGAGTGTGTGTGTTGTCCACAGTGTGGCTGTTGTCCACGGTATGGCTGTTTTCGACGCCGCTGTTGTTGCCGGTGCCGTCGATGCTCGTGGTGGTCTGGTTCCCACGCACGGCGGTCCACTCGCTGTTGCCCTGCGATGCGGTGCTGGTGCCTTGACCGGAGGTCTGGATCACCGTGCCGTCGTGCGTGTCGACGACGTCGTGGCCGGCGGCGGTGTTGCCCTGGTTGAACGAGTTGCCATGTCCATAGGCGAAATTCGAATCCGTACCAGTGTGAATGTTGCCGCTGTTCACCGAGTTCGCGTTGCCCAGCACTGCACCGTCAGCACTGACGATCCCGCCGCCATTGTTGCCGCTGACAGCGACGGCACCCCGACCGTAGGCAATGGTGCTGGTCTTGTCGCCGAGCGTAATGTCGCCGAAGCCCAGATTGAACCCACCCTGCTGAGCATTGGCGCCGGCGTCCTGGTTGGGGCTGAACAACGGGACGTTGTTGTGGCTGGCGAGATCGGTCTCGGTCTGGTTACCGCTGAGGAAGTCGGTCTGCGGAGACCACGTTGGCGACCAGGTCGAGGACGGCGCGAACGTCGGCTCCCAACCGTAATGATTGGCGACTGCACGCTGCAGGCCGATCACCGGGTCGCCGTTGCCTAGGGCAAGGCTTGGCACCGCGGTGGCTGCCACGGAAGCAAGCTGCGCCGGCGCGACATTGCCCAGCCCCGCGTCGAGGAGAGCCTGCTCTGGCTGAGCGACGTAGTCCGCGGCCGCTGCGGGGTCGCGGAACAGGTTAAGGATGAAGTCGATCAAGCTGATCATCGAAAGCGCCTTTCACTTGTGGTGTTTCACCGGACTGTCCGGTGATCTGCACATCACGGTATGAAGCCGCGAATGCCGCCGAAACGGGGTCGTGTCCCCTACCTTGGCGGCCTCTTACTGGGGTTGGACAGCAACATTCGTTAGGGGGTTAGGGGATTACTAGGGGCTGATCGGGGGCTTGCCAGCGTATGACCAGTTTTCGCAGATCAGGACACCCAGCACACAAAGCCCCCGCACGACGCTGCGTGCGGGGCCGTCGGGCTTGTCCGTCAGAAGAGCGGCGTGTCCCCGTGGTCGAGGCCGTGGTGGTCTGGCACTTGATGCTCGAAGCCCGGGTCGACGGGCGTCTGGTCGGCTGCCGGGGTGACATCGTGGACCTCGAGCGCCGCAATCGGCTGATTCAGCGCCGCGGCGTGAAAGGTGTGCACGTCAGGCAACGGATTTGCGAACTGGTCGACACCCGTGTCCAGCGGCGTTACATGCGGCTGGTCGGACACCAGCTCGTTGGCGTCGACAACCGCGGGCCCAGGAATGGGGTCGGAGAACGCATCGAACGCCGCCGTCGCCGCGCCGCTCGCCCACACATTGGCGTCGGTGAGATCGGCGCCGAAGGCCGGCGCGGCCATCGACAGCGACTCGGACACCACTGGGATCAGGTTGTTCACGTCGACGCTGGTCACATCGGTGAGATTGGCGTCCGCGATCGCCTGCTGCGGGTTCTCGGCGTAGCGCGCGGCGGCGTCGGGGTCCCGCACCAGCGACAGCACGAAGTCGAGCAGCGCGTTCGCCATGACCCCGATGCTATCGATCGCTGGCTAACAACGGATCGGTGCCAAAGCCACTCCGGGAAAATTCCCGTTAGGGGATTGTGCTTTAGGGGTTACCGACACGTTAGGGGATGGCACATGCCGGTCGCACCGGTAGCCGCTATCGTGAGGACGGCTGCCGACAGCGCAAAGACCTTTGGGGCCACCACCGGTGGGCCAACGACAGGACTCTTCGAGATGACCGACTCTCTTGGTTTGTCGATCGGGATGACCAACCTGGTCGCCGCGCGCGTGGGCGCCGCCCCGGTGACGCGCCGCGCGATTCTGACCCTGTACCCCGACAGGGTCGCGGA
The DNA here is from genome assembly GCA_963801365.1 of uncultured Actinomycetota bacterium. Lineage (GTDB taxonomy): Bacteria > Actinomycetota > Actinomycetes > Mycobacteriales > Mycobacteriaceae > Mycobacterium. Next base: position 60,766 of record CAWDEZ010000013.1, read on the forward strand.
AGTGGGTTTGCCGTCGGAGAACCCGAACCTGACCGAGCCGGGTGTGGTGCTGGAGGGCTTCGTCGAGCGGGTCGGCGACCCGGTACCTCTCGTCGCCTCCGACGGATCCACCCACCGCGCGGACCAGCTGCTCGTCGAGGCGTTGGACGCGATGACGCGCACCGTGAGCAACGGGCTGTCGCGGGTCGCAATCGCCGTGCCCGCCCACTGGGGTCCCGCAGTGCTGGGCGCGTTGAGAGGAGCCTTGCGCACCAAGCCGAATCTGTCGCCTAACGGCGTTCCTCCGGTGCTGGTCTCCGACGCGGCAGCGGCCCTGGCCGCGCTGAATACCACCCCGGGACTGCCCGCCGCTGGAATTGTCGCGCTGTTGGACTTCGGCGGCAGCGGCACCAGCATTACGTTCGCCGACGCCGGGAACGAACTTGCGCCCATCGACGAAACCCTGCGCTACGCCGAGTTCTCCGGCGCACAAATCGACCAGATGCTGCTGGCTCACGTGCTCGCGGACATCGGGCCGTCCAGCAGTGCCGACACAGCAGGTACCACCGCAGTCGGTGCGCTCAGCCAGCTCCGTGAGCAGTGCCGGCAGGCCAAGGAGCGGCTCTCCGCCGAGACCGCGGCCCAGCTGTCGGCTGAGCTGCCCGGATATCACTCCGACATCCGCGTCACCCGGGCCGAGCTCGAGAATTTGATCAGCGGCCCGCTGTCCGGCGCGATCCGTGCGCTCGAGGAAATGTTGCAGCGCAACCGGATTCCGGCCGAATCGCTGTCGGCGGTAGCAACAGTCGGTGGCGGCGCCGCCATTCCGCTGATCACCCAGCGGTTGTCCGAGCACTTCCGCGTGCCCGTGGTGACCACACCGCAACCGGCACTGAACACTGCGGCTGGCGCCGCATTGCTTGCCGCCGGCGGGCTGGGCGGCGATATGCCCACCGGGCTCGCAGCTGCCGCTGACGCGCCGACCGGTATGGCCACCGCGGCATGGGCCACAGGGGCTGCGGCCGCCGCCACGACGGAGTCGGCCGCCGACGGTCCGGCCTCCGCGACGTTCCGCGCGCTCGCCTGGTCGGAGGACCAGGGTGGCGACGAACCCGTCCCGTATTCAGGCGCCGATTACGCCTATGACCCGGAGGCCACCAGCGCGCGGCCCCAGATGGAGTTCTCCCCCGCAAGCGGGAGGTATCCCCAGCCGCCGGCGGCGCCGCCTGCTGTTGCCGAGGAGCCGCTGTCGTGGTACCGCCGGCCTCCGGTGCTGTTTGCGGCGGCACTGATCGCGGTGTTGGCCTTGACGGGCGGTCTGGCGTGGACGCTGACAAGCAAATCCAGTCCGATCCGGTCTCCGCGCACCAGCACGGCGACGGCACCTGCGGTCACGAACCCCGAGGCGCCCGGCGTTCCACTGACCGAGACCATGACGATAACGGGTACCGACGGCAGTCCCACCGTGGTGACGCCAGCGACCTCGACCACGGCACCCGAGGCGACGACGAGTAGCAGCGCCACCACCACCCCGTCCACCACGACGACCACCACCACGACCACACAGGCCACGACGACCACGACGCAGCCGACCACCACTCAGCCGACCACCACGACGACGACTCAGCCACCCACCACCACGACGCAGCCACCGACGACGACGCAAGCACCGCCGACCACCACGGCCAAGCCGCCGACAACCAGCGTGGCGTCGTTCACAACCCCCCAGACGGTCACCACACCGCCGGCGGTTGCGACCACCCCACCGGCGGTTGCGACCACCCCACCGGCGATTGCGACCACCCCACCGGCGGTTGCGACCACCCCGCCCGCGGTTGTGACCACGCCGCAGGCGATTGTGCCCACGCCGCCCAAGCCAACCGTCGCAGCGGCTGGGTGACGAGCCATGAGCGGCCCGACGCCCCGCGAGGTGCCGCCGCAGGCCCGTGAAGTCATCCACGCGTTCGCGGCAGCCCCGGCCGCTGGCCTGAAGCTCGTCGTTGTCGGTGGCGTGGGTACCGGCAAGACCGCCACGCTGTCAGCGGTCCGTGCCGCATTGCGCGCCGGTGGTGTCGAAGTGACGGCGCGGGCGACGTCGACGCCGCAGGCCGGGGTCGCCATTGTCGTCGACGATGCACATCGGCTCGCCGACGCGGATCTGGCTGCGCTGGCCGACTGGGTGAACGATCCAACCGCAACCGTCGTCGTCGCGACACCGCCGTATCAGCACCACGCCGCGCTGCGCGCGCTCACGGCGGCGATGGAGCGTGAGCACCCGCCGGTCGCGCTCGGTGCGCTGCCGCAGCAGGACCTGCATCGCGCGACTGCGGATGCGCTCGGCGGGCCGCCCCCGGCCGACGTGGTCCGCAGCCTGATGAACGCGACCGCCGGGCTGCCGTTCCTGGTCCGGGCGGCGCTGAAGCACGCCGCAGCCGACGGCGCGCCCGCGGTCGCGATCGCTCAGGCTGCCCAGTTCGCGCTGATCGACCGGTTGCGTGCGGTCGACGGGCCCGTGCTCGACGCGCTTCTGATCGCCTCGCTGAGCCCCGACCTCGGTGCCGCAGACATCGCCGCGGCGCTGCGCGTGCCCACCGACCACGCGCAGATGCTCGTCAACCAGGCACGCGGCAGCGGACTCGTGGAGCCGTCCTACAGCCCGCCGTTCCTGAGGTCGGTACACCGGGCCGTCGCGCAGATCGTCGGCCCGGCGCGTCACCACGACGTCGAACAAACGTTGCTGACCACGCAATTGGAGATGTCGACGCTGTCGGCGGATCTTGCGTTGCGGCTCGCCGAGCACGGTGTCCGCGACGGCCGCCTAGCCGGCGTGCTGGAAGCCCACGCCGAGGGATCGGCGGAGCAGCCGGCCGCCTCCGCGCGGTTGTACCGGGCGGCCGTCGACGCCGGCGCCATTCGATTGACCGCCAGACTCGCCGACGCGTTGGCCCTCACCGGAGATTGCGCGAGCGCCGGCCGGCTGGCCGACGATCTGCTGGCCTCCGACGACGCCGCCGACCGCGCCGCCGCGGTGCGGATCGCCGCGTCGATCGCCGTCCACGACGGCAACTCCGGCCAGGCCGCCGACCTGTTCCGCTGGCTCGGGCCCCATCCGGACGCGCTCGTCAGCGCCGCCGGCGCGGTCGTGCTGCTCGGCGCCGGCGACTCCGCCGCCGCCCGGGCATCGCTCGACGTTGCGGTCACCGGGCCGCCGACCACCGCCGCCCGGGCCGCCCGCAGCCTGGCCGAGGGGCTGGTAAACACGCTGGATCAGCCGTTCGCCGTCGCGATCGGCCGGCTCGGGCAGTCGCTGGCCGGTGAGTTCACGCGCGGCGCGACTCCGGACACTCCGGCCGCGCTGGTCACGCTCGCCGCGTTGCACGGCGGCGACGCGGTCCGCGCCCGCAGCGTGATCGGCCGCGCTGTCCGCGATGGCGGCGGCGGATTGTTCACGCCGCGGCACCGGCTGCTGCTCGGATGGGTGAAGATGCTCGACGGCGGATTGGCCTCCGCCGCTGCGGACGTCGCCGCGGCCACCGATGTTTCGCTGCACCGGCGCGACGCACTGTGGGCGGCCGCGCTGCGCACCGGAATCGCGCGGCGTACCGGCGACAGTGGCGCACTGCAGCGGCACTGGTACACCGCGATGGAGGTACTGGCCGAGTACGCAATCGACCTCTTTTCACTGCTGCCGATTGGCGAGCTGTGGGTCGCCGCGGCGCGGCTACGCCAAGTCGAGCGACTGCAACACGCGCTCGACGAAGCCTTCGGGCTGCTGGAGCAACTCGGCAACCCGGTGCTGTGGGCGGTGCCGCTGCACTGGTCGGGCGTGCATGCCGGGATCCTGGCCAACGCTCCCGATGCGGTGGCGCCTCATGGCCAGGCGTTGGCCGTGGCGGCCGGATCCAGCCCGTTCGCCAAGGCGCTGGCCGGGGCCGGCCGGGTGTGGCTGCGGGTGCTGGCCAACCACGTGGACGTGGGCGCCGTCACCGCCGCCGCACGCGGGCTGGCCGAGTACGGCCACACCTGGGAAGCCACCCGGCTGGCCGGCCAGGCCGCGTTGCTAACACCGGACCCGCGCGTATCGGCGACGATGCTTCAACTCGCGCGGGACTTGAAGGCGACGACCGCGGCCGACGAGCCGCCCGTCGATCCGTCGCATTCGCGCGCCGCCGAGTCCTCTGATGCGGCACCGCGAGAGTCGGCGCGGCTGTCGGAGCGCGAACGCGAAGTCGCCGAGCTGTTGTTGCTGGGCATGCCGTATCGCGACATCGGCAATCAGTTGTTCATCTCGGCCAAGACCGTCGAGCATCATGTGGCACGCATACGTCGCCGTCTCGGCGCTCCGTCCCGCTCGGAGCTGCTGTCGATGCTGCGCGTGATGCTTGCACCGCAAAGCTGACTGTTAGGGCAACCTAGGTCGCGCCGCCACCGCCGAGATGTCACTATGAGCAGGCAACAACCAGAAGTTACCGACCAGTAATATAGCCGAAGTTACCAGTGGGTAACTTTATCGGCTGGGAAGGCGGCGCCGTGGACACGCAGCAAGTGATCAGGCTCGTGGTTGGTCTGGGGTTGACCGCAGTAGTAGTGCTGTTCGCCGCGCGACGGGTCTGGTGGCTGTTCACGCTGGTCCGGTCGGGCCAGCCTGCCACCGGGCGCACCGACGACCTCGGCCGGCGGGTGCGGACACAGATCGAGGAAGTTTTCGGGCAGACGCGGCTGCTGCGCTGGTCGATCCCCGGCCTGGCCCACTTCTTCACCATGTGGGGCTTTTTCATCCTGCTCACGGTCTACATCGAGGCCTATGGGGTGCTGTTCACACCCAAGTTCGCCATCCCGGTCATCGGCCATTGGGACGCCCTTGGCTTCCTCCAGGACTTCATCGCGCTCGCTGTGCTGGCGGGCATCACCACGTTCGCGATCATCCGGCTGCGGAACAGGCCGAAGGAGCACGGACGGGAATCGCGCTTCTACGGTTCTCATACCGGCGGCGCGTGGCTCATCCTGTTCATGATCTTCAACGTCATCTGGACGTATGCGCTGTTCCGCGGATCGTCCGTCAACAACCACAACCTCCCGTACGGACCGGGCGCGTTCTTCTCGCACGGCATGGGCAAGGCCCTTGAATGGCTGGGACCCACCGGCAACGAGGTCCTCGAGACCGTCTCGCTGCTGCTGCACATCGGCGTGATGCTGGCGTTCTTGATCATCGTGCTGCACTCCAAGCACCTGCACATTTTCCTGGCGCCGATCAACGTGGCGTTCAAACGGCTGCCCGACGGGCTCGGCCCGCTGCTGCCGGTCGAGTCCGGCGGCAAGCCCATCGACTTCGAAGATCCGCCCGAGGACGCGACGTTCGGTCGCGGCAAGATCGAGGACTTCACCTGGAAGGGCATGCTCGACTTCGCAACGTGTACCGAGTGCGGTCGCTGCCAGTCCCATTGCCCGGCCTGGAACACCGGCAAGCCGCTGTCGCCGAAGCTCGTGATCATGGACCTGCGTGACCACTGGATGGCCAAGGCGCCGTACATCCTCGGGAAAGACCCAGGCCCGCTGGAGGGGCTCGACCTGGAGACCGAACACGAAGAGGCACACCATGTTCCGGAGTCCGGGTTCGGCCGAGTGCCCGGCTCAGGTCCGGAACAGGTGGCCCGCCCGTTGGTGGGCACCGCCGAGCAGGGCGGTGTGATCGACCCCGACGTGCTGTGGTCGTGCACCACATGCGGCGCGTGCGTCGAGCAGTGCCCGGTGGACATCGAGCACATCGACCACATCGTTGATATGCGCCGCTACCAAGTGATGATGGAGTCGGAGTTCCCATCCGAGCTGTCGGTTCTGTTCAAAAACCTTGAGACCAAGGCGAATCCGTGGGGGCAGAACGCCAAGGACCGGCTCAACTGGATCAGCGAAGTCGACTTCGACGTGCCGGTGTTCGGCGTCGACGCCGAGAGCTTCGACGGCTACGAGTACCTGTTCTGGGTCGGCTGCGCCGGTGCGTTCGAGGACCGCGCGAAGAAGACCACTAAGGCTGTCGCCGAGCTGCTGTCCACCGCGGGCGTGAAGTACCTGGTGCTCGGGGCCGATGAGACGTGCAACGGCGACTCGGCGCGGCGCTCCGGCAACGAGTTTTTGTTCCAGCAGCTGGCGGCACAGGCGGTGGAGACGCTCAACGGCGTGTTCGAGGGAGTCGAGACCGTCGACCGCAAGATCGTGGTCACCTGCCCGCACTGCTTCAACACCATCGGCCGCGAGTACAAGCAACTCGGTGCCAACTACACGGTTGTGCACCACACACAGCTGCTGAACCGCCTGGTGCGCGACAAGAAGCTGGTGCCAGTGACGCCGATGAACTCCGACGTCACCTATCACGACCCGTGCTACCTCGGCCGACACAACAAGGTGTACGAAGCGCCGCGCGAGTTGATCGGCGCATCGGGCGTAACGCTCAAAGAAATGCCGCGGCACGCCGAAACCGGCTTGTGCTGCGGTGCCGGCGGTGCGCGGATGTGGATGGAAGAACACATCGGCAAGCGCGTGAACCATGAGCGCGTCGACGAGGCGTTGATGACCATCGGAGACGACACTTCAGCTTCCCCCAAAATCGCCACCGGCTGCCCGTTCTGCCGGGTGATGATGACCGACGGCCTGACCGACCGGCAAGAGTCCGGAAAGGGGGACGGCGTCGAGGTGCTCGACGTGGCTCAACTGCTACTGGCGGCCATCGACCGCGACGTCGTGACGCTGCCGCCGAAGAAGAAGCCGGAGGAGAAGCCGGCACCGGCCGCTGCAACCGCGCCGGCTGCTGCCCCGTCGGCACCTGCCACATCTGATACCGCCGGCTCCGAAACCAAGGAGGCCAAGGCGGTCACCGGGTTGGGCATCGTGGGTGGCGCGAAGCGACCCGGCGCGAAGAAGCCCGCGCCTGCCGCCGCGACTCCGACAGCCCCTGCCGCGGCGGCTCCGGCAGCCCCCGCCGAAAACGCTCCCGCCGAAACGGCTCCCGCCAAGCCTGCCGAGACCGCACCCGTCAAGGGCCTCGGCATCGCCGCAGGAGCCCGCCGACCCGGCGCGAAGAAGTCGACTCCCCCTGCGGAACCTAAACCCGAAGCGACGCTGCCGAAGTCCACTGCCGCAACGCCGGCCCAAGACGGCGATGGCGAGACCGACGCGTCCACACCCCCGGTCAAGGGACTCGGCATCGCCCGCGGCGCCCGGCCGCCGGGCAAGCGGTAGTCCCAACTAAGGCCCGAGGATTCGCTGAGCTCGAATGCTTTCAGAACAGCGGCTGAGACGTCACGCAGACATAACTCGCTGGACACGGCTGGCACAATTGCACCCGTGACCACCCACCAGCTGCCGTGGCATTCCACCAGCCATCAACATCGGCACCGGACATTCGCGCAGTCGACCAAGCTGCAGGACGTCCTGTACGAGATCCGCGGGCCGGTGCACGACCATGCTGCGCGGCTGGAGGCCGAGGGCCACCGGATCCTCAAGCTGAACATCGGGAATCCGGCCCCGTTCGGTTTCGAAGCGCCCGACGTGATCATGCGCGACATCATCCAGGCGCTGCCTCACGCGCAGGGGTACTCGGACTCCAAGGGCATCCTGCCGGCCCGGCGCGCCGTGGTGACGCGCTACGAACTCGTTGTTGGTTTCCCACGATTCGACGTCGATGACGTCTACCTCGGCAACGGGGTGTCCGAACTCATCTCGATGACATTGCAGGCGCTGTTGGACAACGGCGACCAGGTGCTCATCCCGGCGCCCGACTATCCGCTGTGGACCGCGTCCACGTCGCTGGCGGGCGGCACGCCCATGCACTACCTGTGCGACGAGACGCAGGGCTGGGAGCCCGACATCGCCGACATCGAGTCGAAGATCACCGAACGCACCAAGGCGCTCGTCGTCATCAACCCGAACAATCCGACCGGTGCCGTGTACAGCCGCGAAGTGCTCGAGCGGATGGCCGACGTGGCCCGCAAGCACGAGTTGCTGCTGCTCGCTGACGAGATCTACGACAAGATCCTCTACGACGACGCCAAACACACCTGCATGGCGTCGGTAGCCCCAGATCTGTTGTGCCTCACGTTCAATGGGCTGTCGAAGGCCTACCGGGTCGCCGGCTACCGTGCCGGATGGTTAGCGATCACGGGACCAAAGGACCATGCGAGCAGCTTCCTCGAGGGCATCAGCCTGCTTGCGAACATGCGGCTGTGCCCGAATGTGCCTGCCCAACATGCCATTCAGGTGGCGCTTGGTGGCCACCAGAGCATCGAAGACCTGGTGCTGCCCGGCGGCCGGCTGCTGGAGCAACGCGATGTGGCGTGGAACAAGCTCAACGAAATCCCCGGGGTGTCATGTGTCAAGCCGCAGGGCGCCCTGTACACATTCCCGCGGCTGGACCCCGAGGTGTACGACATCGTCGACGACGAGCAGCTCGTGCTCGATCTGCTTCTGCAGGAGAAGATCCTGGTGACCCAGGGCACGGGCTTCAACTGGCCCGCGCCCGACCATCTGCGTATCGTCACGTTGCCGTGGGCACGCGATCTCGCCGCGGCGATCGAGCGGCTCGGCAACTTCCTTGCCGGCTATCGCCAATAAAGCGCCCTATTCATCGTCTAACAACTCGAGCAGGTAGCTGCCATAGCCGGATTTGAGCAGCTCGTGCGCGCGCGCCGCCAGCTGCTCGTCGTCGATGAACCCGACGCGCCACGCTACTTCCTCGGGCACGCTGATCTTCAGTCCCTGGCGCCGTTCGATGGTGCGGACGTAGTCGCTGGCGTCCAGCAGCGAATCGAAGGTTCCGGTGTCCAGCCACGCGGTGCCGCGGGCCAGCACTTCGACCGAGAGCTTGCCGCGGGTCAGGTAGGTCTGGTTGATATCGGTGATCTCGTATTCGCCGCGAGCTGATTTTCGAAGCGATCGCGCGATCTCTATGACGTCGTTGTCGTAGAAGTACAACCCGGGCACGGCGTAATGCGACTTAGGCGTCGCCGGTTTTTCTTCCAGCGACAGCGCTGTCCCGTCGGGGGCGAACTGCACCACGCCGTAAGCGGAAGGGTTGGCCACCCAGTATGCGAAAATTGCTCCGCCGCTGAGGTTTTGAAATCGGCTGAGGCTGGTGCCGAGGCCAGGGCCGTAGAAGATGTTGTCGCCCAGTGCAAGTGCGCAGCTGTCGGTGCCGATGTGGTCGGCACCGATCACGAAGGCCTGCGCCAAACCGTCGGGGCGCTCCTGGACGGCGTAGCTGATGTCGACGCCGAATGCCGAGCCGTCGCGGAGCAATCGTTTGAATGCTGGGGCGTCGGCCGGTGTGCTGATTATCAGGATGTCGCGAATGCCGGCCATGATCAGCGTGGACAGCGGGTAGTAGATCAGCGGCTTGTCGTACACCGGCAGCAGCTGCTTGCTTGCCCCCATCGTGATCGGATACAGCCGGGTGCCCGAACCGCCGGCGAGGATGATGCCCCGCATGTCTGTCACCTACCCGACGAAGATATCGGCTTCGCTGAGCTCGGTTGCGGCCAGGGCAGTTTGCAGGTCATCGTGGCGGAACACCGACGACACCTTGTCATGGACGACTCGAAACGCCGTTGCCATTGTTTGCGGTGAACCGGCGTCGCCGATGTGTTGCTCGACCACCACGACACCGTCGTGCACATACATTCGTCCGGCCTCGATGAGGAATCCCTTCGACGTCGCCCACACACGTAATGCGTCGTGGCCTTGCACGGCACCGTGTGCGTCACCGATCTCGATGTCGCCGGTGGACAGCTCGACGAGTGTGTCGAGGTCCTGCGCGTCGAGCGCGTCGTGCCACGCCAGAACGGTCGCGATCTCCGAAACGGTCATGAGTGGACCGTAGTAGGAAGCGCAAGTCAGCGTCGACAGGGCGCTCAGAACGGGGTGCGGTCGAGCCACCCCCGCCACACCTGGCCGTCACCGGACACCGAAATGCGCGGATCGTCGGCCGGGATGCGCCGGGTCATCGCGAGAAGCAGCGACGTGGCGTCGCCGCGCACGGCCGTCGTCGACCTCTGATGCTCCTGAGCCAGCTGCAATGTCCCGCCGTCGCTGCGCAGCGTCCACTCCCGGCCCTCGGTGGCGTGCAAGTGCAACGACTGACCGTCGTCAAGAGGTAGGCGATCGGTCCCTGCCCGGACGACGATCCGTTCCAGCCACTCGGTGAGGCCGTCGGCGGCGAGGTCGGCGGTCAGCCGGAAGTCACGCCCGAGGGCCAGCTCGGCGTCGGCGCGGTGCACCGCGACCTCGTGCACTCGACGGCGGACCCACCACGCGGCGGGCCGGGGTCCGATGAAGGTCCACACCTCTACGTCAGCGCCCACCCGGTCTACCGCCTCCACGAGGCCGAGCGCCCCGCCGCGCAGCCAGTCGATGGCCGCGTCGGAGGCGTCGGGCGGCTTGCCGTCGCGGACCTCGCGTGGGTCGAGGAAGTCGGTGAGCCGGTCGCCGACGATCTGCGCGGCCCATCTGTCGCCACGGCCGACATGGCGCAGCAGATGCTGCAGAGTCCAGCCCGGGCACGTCGGCACCGGCGTCTCCAAGTCGGCCCCATCAAGCGCGTCGGCGAATGCGGCGTTCTCCGCTACGAGTGCTACGGCGAAATCCATGTCAAACTCCCAACGAGATCGGCAGCGACGACCAGCCGCGCAGCACACGGGTGTCCCGTCGGCTGCCGTCGCCGGCGAGGCGTGCGTGCGGATAGCGGTCGAAGAATAGCCGCAAGCCGACCTCGCCTTCGGCGCGGGCCAGCGCGGCGCCGAGGCAGAAGTGCCGACCGCCGCCGAACGACAGATGCTTGTTCGCATTCGGCCGTTCGATGTCGAAGCGGTCTGGATCCTCGAACACCGCAGGGTCGCGGTTGGCGCTGGCCAGGTACAGCACGACGATCTCGCCGCGCCGGATCGTCACGTCCGCGACCTCGATGTCTCGTCGTGCCACCCGCGCACTCAGCTGCACGGGTGAGTCGAGCCGCAAGATCTCTTCGACCGCGTTCGGCCACAGCTCGGGACGTGCGGCCAGGGTGGCCAGGGGCTGCGGGTTCTGCAGCAGCATCCGGATCCCGTTGCCCAGCAGGTTAACCGTGGTTTCGAAGCCTGCGGCGAGAACCAGGCCGGCGGTGGCCTGAAGTTCTCGGTCGTTGAGCCGGCCGTTCTCGTCGGCGGCCTGGGTCAGCTGGCTTAGCAGGTCGTCGCCGGGATGCCGACGCAGCTGATCGATGTGATCGGCGAGCCACGCATTGAAGCCGACAAGGCCCTGGTCCACCTGCCGGTATTGCCGCCAGGACAGACCGATGTCGAGGCTCGGCGCGGCCAGTTCGCCGAACTTGAGGATCTGCGCGCGGTCCTCGTCGGGGACGCCGAGAATGTCGCCGATCACCGTGACGGGCAGCTGGGAGCAATAGCGCTCGACGATGTCAACGACGCCGCTGTCCTCACCGAGGTCGTCGAGCAGCACCTTGGCGGTCTCCTCCATGCGGTCGCGCAACGCGGCGACGGCTCGGGTGGTAAACACCGATGACACCAGCTTGCGATACCGGGTGTGTTCGGGCGGTTCGACGGACAGCAGTGACGGCGGCTGCAGCGGGTGCAGCAGGCCGGTGTCGGTTTTCTCGGTCACCCAGCGCAGCGGCTTCGGCAGATTCACGCCGAGCACGGTGACGCGGAAGTCGTCTGACCTCAGGAGTTCGTGCGCGATCTCGTGGTCGACGGTCATACAGGCCGCGCGTGCTCTGACGATCCGGCCTCTGGAGCGCACCTCTTCCATAAACGGAATGGGGTTGGCGCGCACCGCCGGATCGGCGATCAGCCGGGCCTGCGGGTCACCGCGACGCATTCCAATTGACGCCAGCCCGCGGACCACGCCGTGCAGGGCCAGCCAGCGGATCCTCTGCCTCATGTCGATCACCTCGAGTCGAGCTTAAGAATCGGCCGCAGATCGTCCAAGCGGTCGAAGAGGTGCCACACGTAGTCCGATGATCCCTTCTCGCGATGCGGGTGAAGGTCGCTCAGTGCGGGGTCGTTGCAGTAGCCGTCGAACGCGGCCTCGGACTCCCACTCGACGAGGATCAACACCCGCCGGGGTGCGAGGTCACCGGTGATTGCTCGCCGGAACTTACCGAGCGCGACGACCTTGCCGCCGTGTCTGGCCACCTCGGCGACGGATCGTCGGCTGTACGCCAGGTATTCGTCGCGATCGGCCACATTGAAGAGGTTGAGCGCGTACACCGTCATATGACGTCACGCTACGCCCCGGGACCGTCTGCCCAGCGCGTACACTTGCCAGCCGGCACTGGTCCAGCGCGGCATATCAACGCAATTACGGCCATCCACAATGACTTTGGCGCGCACCGTGTCGACAAGGTCCTCGGGGTCAAGTTCGACGAACTCGCGCCACTCGGTGAGTATCAGCACCGCGTCAGCGCGCTCGCATGCCTCGATCACCGACGTCGAATAGTTGAGCGTCGGGAAGATTCGCCGCGAATTCTCGATCGCCTTGGGGTCGTATACGTTGACGGTCGCGCCGTTGAGTTGCAGCATGCCGGCCACGTTGAGCGCCGGCGAATCGCGGACGTCGTCGGACTCGGGTTTGAACGCCGCGCCCAGCACCGCGATGTTGGCGCCGAGCAGCGATCCGCCGCAGGCCCTAGCCGCCAGCTCCACCATCTTCGTGCGCCGTCGCATGTTGATGCTGTCGACCTCACGCAAGAAGGTCAGCGCCTGGCTGGCGCCGAATTCCCCGGCGCGCGCCATGAACGCGCGGATGTCCTTCAGCAGACAGCCTCCGCCGAATCCCAGTCCCGCAGTGAGGAATCCACGTCCGATGCGCGCATCGCAGCCCAATGCGTCAGCGAGCAGGCTGACGTCGGCGTCGGCCGCCTCGCATACCTCGGATATCGCGTTGATGAATGAAATCTTGGTGGCCAGAAAGGCATTCGCTGAGACCTTGATCAGTTCTGCGGTCTGAAGGTCGGTGCACAAGAACGGCACGCCGGCGTCGAGCAGAGGAGCGTAGAGCTCGCGCAGGGCCGCCTCTGCCCAGCGTGAATCGGCCTGGACGCCAACCACAATGCGGTCCGGGTAGAGTGTGTCGTGGACGGCGAAGCCCTCACGAAGGAACTCAGGGTTCCATGCCACTTCCACGTCCACGCCGTTGGTGGTCAATGCGATTGCACGCGTGGATAACTCGGCTGCAGTGCCGACGGGGACGGTCGACTTGCCGACGATCACCGCCGGCCGTCGCAGCCGCGGAACCAGCGCGTCGATCACCGCGTGCACGTGCCGAAGGTCGGCACCGTATTCACCCTTCTTCTGAGGAGTGCCCACACCGAGAAAATGCACGTCGGCGAAGTCCGCGGCCATGTCGTAGTCGCCAGTGAACCGGAGACGGCCTGCGGAGATGTTGTCCTGCAACAATTTTCGCAGACCAGGCTCGTAGAATGGCGCTTCACCGCTAGAGAGCTTGGCCACCTTCCCAGGATCGGTGTCCACTCCGACGACGTTGTGGCCGAGCTCGGCCATGCCCGCAGCGTGGGTAGCGCCGAGGTAGCCCGTGCCGAAGACGGTGCACCGCATACCGCCGGTATAGCCGCCGGCGATGAGCTAACTGCGTCGTGACACTAGCCGGCAGGACAACGGCTGGTTACGGATCAGCCCCACTCCGGCCAGAACGGAAAACGAGGACCGGAGGGCTGTTGCCGGGGCTGTTGCGGGATCAGCGGCTGCTGGGTAGGGATCGGCCACTGGATGCTCGGCTGCCGTGGAATCACCGGCTGCTTGGGCGCGTCGTCCGACGGATTCTGCGGGAACCACGACGGGGTCTGCGGTTGGGTCGTCGGCGGCGTCTGCGGGAACCACGGCGGGGTCTGCGGTTGGGTCGTCGGCGGCGTCTGCGGGAACCACGGCGGGGTCTGCGGGTTCGTGGTTGGCGGCGTCTGCGGGTACCACCTCCGCGGGATCTGCGGCAGCTGGATGATCGGCGGCAAAATCACCGGCGGGACAATCACCGGCGCCGGGGCGGCCGGCGCCGGTGCCGCCGGTACCGGGGCCGCGGGTTCGGGCGGCGGGGCGGCCGGTGCCGGTGGAGTGGCCGCGGGCGCTGGCGTTGCTGCCGGCGGGGAATCGACGAACACTTGGCGCGGCGCCTGCTGCGGAGCCTCCTGCACCACCGGAACCGGCGCTTTGATCGTCTCGGGTGCCGGCGCGACCGCCGGGGGCTGTACCTGCTCGGGCGTGGGCGGTGCCGCCACCGGAGGCGCCGGCGGAGCCGACGTGCTGGGAATCACGATGCTCTCGCCGGGATTGGGCCGCTGATCCGCCGTCGGCCTGATGCTGACCGCCAATGAGATGACAAGCGCCACCACGCCGACGATGAAAATGCTTGTCAGCGTGCTGCCGACGAGCATGAACGGCCGCCGACCCTCATCGGCGGCCGCAGCGTCGTCGTCGTCGACAATCGGCGCGGCCGCCTGCGCGACCGCCTGCACGGCCCTCACCTGGGTCACCGCGAACGCCGGGTCCGGACCGTCGGGATCTTGCGAGTATGCGAGGCCGACCGTCGACGCCTCGAAGCGCGGCGAGCTTGCCGCAGCCAGCGCCGCTCCACGGGCCAGCGCCATTTCGGAATCGTCGGGAGCGCTGACGGGCACGGACACCAAGTGCTCGAGGTGCTCCTTGACCGACGTGACGTCGACACCGGAACCGACGACGAACACCCCCTCAGGCCGCACATCCTGACCCTCGAGGCTGGTCACCATCCCGGCGAGGACCGCCATCGCGTCTGCACTGTGCAGGCTGCGGCTCAACACCTTGACGATGGATCCGTCGCCGGTCTGAACTACCGACACGGTCGCCGTGTCACGCTCGACGAACATCAACGCGGTTCTGTCGTAGCCGATCGCGCGGCCGGCGGCCTGGGCTAGCGCGCCGGCGGCATGCAGATTCGACACCAGGGTGACGTCTTCGATGCCGCGGGCGGCCAGTCCTTCGCGCAGCGCCGCTGCCTCGTCGTGGTCTCCCCACGTCACACCGGTGGTGATCAACCTGTGGCCGCCGGCCAGCGCGCTCTGCTGGGTCCCGAGGATGGCCGCGATCACCTGATCGGACGCGTTCGAGTTTGCTGTGCCGTCGGCTCCCATGATGTCGAAGACGTCGTGGTCGACCGTGCGACCGTCGGCCCGAGCGCCTTCGACCAGCACCATGCGCACCGTCGTAGGTGTCATAGACACCCCAAGTACGATGTCCACAGCCCCTCCAAAATTATTTGCTCACTAGCTAAGCCCCTCGGGGCTTTTTCCATCCAGAAACCCGTCAACTAGTGACAACATCGAATTGCCAGCCCGATGCGTTACATCCCCCGACGTTAGCTGGCGTCGATCTCGTCACCGGTGGGCGGCGCTTGAATGGGCTCCGCGGGAACCGCTATAAGACCCTACTCGCATGCAACGAGGAACGCGCCGCAGACGTTCAGCCAGGGGCGGTCTCTGGCGAGGGGCTCATGAAGTTCTCGTACGAGCGCGACGGGGTCGGGCCCCGCTGGCCCTGGTACTTGGATCCGACTTTGGCACTGCCGTAGGGGTGCTCGGCGGGGCTGGTCAGTCGGAGCAAACAGAATTGACCGATCTTCATGCCCGGCCACAGCGTGATCGGCAGATTCGCGACGT
Source organism: uncultured Actinomycetota bacterium (assembly GCA_963801365.1). GTDB lineage: Bacteria > Actinomycetota > Actinomycetes > Mycobacteriales > Mycobacteriaceae > Mycobacterium. Next base: position 76,430 of record CAWDEZ010000013.1, read on the forward strand.
TGGACAGCTCGAGTGTGATGTGGCCGCTGAACCCCGGATCGATGAACCCGGCGGTCGAGTGGGTGAGCAGCCCGAGCCGGCCCAGTGATGACTTTCCTTCCAGCCGGCCCGCGAGATCGTCTGGGAGCGTGCACAATTCGAGCGTCGATCCGAGAACGAATTCCCCCGGATGCAGAACGAACGGTTCGCCCGGCAGCGGTTCGACCAGGCTGGTCAACTCGTCTTGCTGCACCGCGGGGTCGATGTGGGTGTAACGGGTGTTGTTGAACACCCTGAACAGGCTGTCGAGGCGGACGTCGACGCTGGACGGCTGCACCAGCTTGTCGTCGAACGGGTCGATGCCAAGGCGTCCTGCGGCGATTTCGGCGCGGATGTCGCGGTCGGAAAGCAGCACCCGTCGAGCGTATCGGCCGAACCACTCCGCGGCGGGGTGCTAGCCTTCGTGGTCGACTTCCACAGTCAGCCAAGCCGATGTAGTTCAGTGGCAGAACATCAGCTTCCCAAGCTGAATACGCGGGTTCGATTCCCGTCATCGGCTCCACGCTGAGCATCGCGAACACTGTTCGATCCGTTCGAACCGCCGCTCAGTGACACGAGGGTGACACAACTCGATTCAAACTGTCGCCCGCGGCTTTCAGCGCTTCGCTCTGGGAGTGCGCGTACAGCCGCAACGTCAGGCCGGCGTCCTTGTGCCCGATCCACGCGGCGATCACCGCCACCGGCACACCAGACAGGTGCATTAGGGTGGCGCAGGTGTGCCGGGCGGCGTGCAGCTTGATGTGCCGGACGCCGGCAGCCGCGACGGCCTTGCGCCAGTACCGCGACAGCACCTGCGGGTGGTAGGGCTGCCCGGCCTCGTTGCACACCACGTACGCCCACGGGCCGCTGTTGGGCCCGAGAGCCAGCCGCTCACGGGCCTGCCTGGCCTTCGCCGCCCTCAGTGCCGTCGCCAGCCTGTCCGGCAGCGGCAGCCTCCGGCGCGATGTTGCCGATTTCGGGTCGTTCTCCACTGCCACCCCGCCTGCGTCCACCCGGTTGTTCGCGACCGACAGCGTCTTGGCATCCAGGTCTACGTCGCACCACCGCAGGCCCGCGATCTCACCGCGACGCAACCCCGACAGCGCCAACTCCCATGCGTGCGCCAACCGGTCGTCTGCGGTCGCGGCGAGTATCTGGAGCACCTCGGCCTCGGTGTACGTTTCGACCTCCTTGTGCCGCACCGCAACGTGAGCGATGCGCTCAGCCACGTTCCGCGTCACCAAACCCTGCGCGAGCGCGTCGGCCAGCACCATCACCCAGGTGTCGATGGCCTTGTTAACCGATGCCGCCGACCACGGCTTACGGGTGCGGCCCTTGGCGGTCGTCGTCCCGCCGGCCACCAGAGCGGCCACCAGCGCGTCCAGGTGCGCCCTGGTCAATCGCTGCACGGGAAGGTCGCCGTGGCGTTCCTGCAGCGGCCCCAGGTCGTATTCAGCCTTCACCTTCGACGTGGCGCGCAGATTGTGCCGACCGGTTAGGTACTCCGCGCACACTTGCTCGACCGTGGTTGCCGAGCGACCCACGAACGTCCCCTTCGACGCCTGGTCGGCGATTTTGGCGAGTGCCGACCGAGCTTCCTTCTCGGTGCTGAAGCGCCGCTTCACCTGCTGGCGCTCGCCGGTCGCGGGATTCTCGCCTGCATCGACTCGAAGTTGGTATTTCACAATCGTTTTGCCGGTCTTACGGTCGAGCGCCTCGATCTTCTTGATCTGCGGCGGCAACTGTCGGCGGCTCATTCGGTGTGTCCTTTCGTTTTGGCCACCGCCGTCGCCTTCAACGTCCCCGTTCCACCCAGGGATGCGCCGATGGACTTGGAGACCTGGCTCAGTTTCTCAATGGACGCGGCGACTTCTGCACGCGGCCAGATGAATTCGGGATCTCCGACGAATCGGATGATCGCGTCGAGCGTCGATGCTCGTCGGCCTGGCAGTTCCTCGATGTTCTGATCCGGTTCGCCGGGGAACAACAGCCTTAGCGGCGGCAGGTTGAGGGCTTCGGCGAGCACCACCAGCTCGGCGATGTCGCATTTGCCGGCCCTCATGTTGCCCTCGATCTTGGAGATCGCAACGCGGCTAATCGGATAGCCCAGGTTCTTGGTGCGCTCAGCCAGTTGTTGGGCAGTCAGCTTGAGTTGCTTTCGTCGGGCCTGGACCGCGGTGCCGACCCTACCCGCCAACCCCAATTCCCACCCCTTTGCGCCAGCATCAACGTTCGGCATCGCGACATTCTTACACAAACCTACTAGCGTTTGCGAACGTCCGTGGTTATGCTTCATAACGACACGATCATTATCTTTCGTGTCGTGTTCCAGAACAATGGAGGTTGACCGTGACGGAAGCACTCGGGGAGGCAGTCGCCCGCCTCCACAACATCGAGCGGGCGGAGGAAAGGCTCGGCGTCGGGCGCAGCAAGATCTTCCAGCTGATGGCGTCGGGGCAGCTGCGATCGGTGCGCGTGGGCCGCCGACGCCTGATTCCCGAGCAAGCGATCCGGGACTTCGTCGCCCGGCTCGACGAGCAGGCGGGGGCGTGACCGTGACACGCAGCACAAACGTGGAGTACGAGCGGGTCCTGACAGCTCTCCGCGCCGCCGAGGAGCGCATCGCCTCCGGCGACGGCCACCCAGAGCCTGCGACTTCGGCTGGGCGCTGCTCGACTATCACAAGGACAGTGGCAGTAGCCGGCGGCCGTCCGATCTGCTCAACCTGATCTCGTCGCACTTGAACGTCCCCGCTCGACAGTCAAGAAACGGATGGAATATGCCCTCGGCCACGGCCGCTCTGACGGCGGGACCATGTGGGTGGCCGACGCCAGCCCAGAAGTCGAGCCCGCCGCCGAGCCGAGCAGTGAACCATCGGCCGAGATCGTGCCGTCAGCGGTTGTCGATGCCGAGATCGTCGGCCTGCTCGACAAAGCCCCGGCCCCGCCCTCACCGACCAGATCAAGACCGGACTCGAAGTCATCTGGGACCTGGTCGCCAGCGCCTACACCGAACGCGCATAAGAGGTCCTGGGCCACTCGTCCTGGGACGACTACTGCGACCGCGAGTTCGGCACGTCACGGCTGCGGCTCCCCCGGGAAGAACGCACCGAGGTCATGTCCTCACTACGCCAATTTGGATTAAGCATCCGGGCCATCTCCGCGGCGACCGGTGACCGCGTCGACACGATTCACCGCGCAAGTCAGGTGTTCCAAATGGACCTCTGCCGACCGACGATTAGGACCACGCGAACGACCGGCTCGGCGAGCGATCTGACCAGCCGGAGACGATCACCGGCCGGGACGGCAGACCTACCCGGCAAAGCCGAGGCAGGATCCAGGCGAAGCCGAAACCCCAGTCGGGGCCGGCGAGGGGCTGCCGCGCTGCGACCTCGACGAGGACTTCGATGAAGAAGGCGATTCACCGACGACGCACCGGTTCAGGGGCAGTCGCTGGTCTTCGACTACGTGGAACACGCCGCCGCCATCGGCCGGGCAAGCGATGACCGCGCCGACATCGACTTGGTCAAATTATTCACATTTCTTTTGCGGGCTAACCGTGGGCTAACCGGGGCTATAAACGGCCCGCCGCGCAAGGCCTCATTCCGCCCGGCCTACATCATCAGGGCACCGGCACGAGCGGAGTCGGCGATGAGCGACGCGAACCGCGTCCGCGGGCGGCTAAGCGAGGCGCGCGAGCGGCTCGCCGCCCACAGCGCTGCGGGCCAGACCGGAGCCGGCGCCGACACCGGCGGCCCGAAGGCGCCCGCCCGCAAGGGCCACCCGCCAACGTCCTCGGGGCAACGTCCGCCGTCCTCGCCGGCGGTGATGCGCCAACCCGGCCGGGACCCAGCGGGCTCGGACGCGGACCGCATGACGGCGGGCAAGGCAATGCACCTTCCGCAGGCGGCGCCGCGCAGGGGAGTCCGTTGGCGCGGCACACTTCGGCTGCGCCGGTAACGTCGGGCGCGGGCGGTGGAACAGCCCGCGCCGCCGCGACGATGGCCGCCCTTGAGGTCGCGGCGGTCCCCGCCGTCAAGCCGGTAGGCGAGCACCGAGACGGTGGCCCGCTCGAGCCCGACGCCGCGCCGGGGCACGCGACAGCAGCACGATCACCCGAGGCGCCCTGCACCGAGCGCTCCACGCCCGGCAAGCTCAAAATGTAGACCGTACTGGCGGCACAACGATCATCCACCAGCCCGGCCATCCCGGTCGCCGCCGGGCCGCACCGGACCTCGCACGGAGATCCCTGATGGGCCAGCACAGCTACGCGATGAGCTCCGTGCAGTTCAACCAGTGCACAGCGTTGTAAGGAAAAGCGAAGCGCGTCGCCGCCAATGTGCACGGCGAGGACAGTCCGGACAACCCTTGGCGCGCGCTGCAGAAAACCGCGCACTCCGAGCTGCAGGCGCTCGTGGGGGCGCTGGCCGCGCTGGTGCCCGTCGATCGGCTCGCCCCGGGCGCGCGGCTGAAGTCGTTGTCGCGCGGCGAGGGTGGACGCGGCAGCGTGTCCAGGGGGTGTGCGTTGTTGGTTCCGGAATTCAACGGCGTGTACCGGCGCCGTGCGGTCGGCAGGCGGCCGTAAAACAGCCCGTCGAGGTTTTGAAGAATGCGGCGCGCAGCGCCGCAGCAGGGAATCCCGGACTGACAATCCATTTCTCATGCGGGGCTGATTGCCCCGTGGCATTGAAAGTGCGCTGCTGTTTTCCCAATTAACGCGGACACCTCGCGGCTACGGCGAACTCAGCGGAAATATCATCCGGTGTGATCCAATGCCAGCGGCAGCGCTTTTGGCCGTGTTTGCCGAAACGCCTGGAACCAGGCCGAGGTCGGCGGCATCAACCGACACCCATACTGCGGCGGGATCCCCGCAGATAGCGGTGCGGTCGATGCCATCACTGTTCGCATCGATGGTGCCGAATTCCACCTTGAGAATGCCAGCGCGGAATGTCCTAAAGTGGCCGCCGGTTCTCTGGGCCAGAATTGCCCCGGGCATTGGCAATACCGCGTGGGGCGAAGTCTAACGACCCACATGCTGCCTGCCAGCCTTATATCCAAAGGGCCAGTGACTATCCGTGGTAAATCGCAGGACAACCACACTGGTGTCCCCAGATCGTAAATCGGGCATCGACCGTATGAGTCCACGGCGGCGAGGTTCTTTCTCTATAAAAGCACCCCGGCTTTTCAGCCTCTAAGGCTTTCGGCCCGCCAGGAACCTGCAGACATCGCCGGTTCGCGCCCAGAAGGGGTAGCGGGGCGCAGGGCCCCGTCAACTACGGCCCAGGACGGGCCAGGCTGGAGGCGAACTCATCCCAATGCAGGACAAATCACCGCGCCGCGTCATGACCGTCGACGACGTGCACCAGGAGCTCTGCATCGCGGTCTCCACACAGCGGCTATGGCGGTCAGAGGGCCGCTTTGTGCCGTGGTTTTACGCAGGCAAGCGGATCGTCTACCGACGCGAGCTCGTCGAGCGCTGGGTCACCGAACAGGAGCGCAAGGCCTCGCCCACCGCGCCGCCGGACGCCAACACTGCCCAACCCGCTGAGAGTGACCCGCCGCAACTCGTTGAGGTCGCCCGCGGTCCCTGAGAAATGAGCGCGGCGGCCCCGAAGGGGGCCGCCAGGTCACCACATCCAGCCCCCGCCCGGCTGGCCGCAGTTAATCCCCCTTCAACCACCAACTTGCAAGGAGATCACGAACAAATGGAACTGTACCCGCCCCTGACGTCATCCGTGGCCTGGAGCCCCGGCATGGGTTTCTGCAAGAGGCCTACGGGCCTCAGCTGGCGGCGAGCCGCCCGCCCGCACCCGGCAGTATGACTGCCGGCGCTGCATCGCCCGGCGGTCGGCAAACGTCATCTCCGAACCCGGGATTCCTGCAACGGCTGCGCGAATCCGGGCAGGCGCTGAGTGACGACCAGCGTCTGAGGAATTGCGGGAACAAATTCCCCCGTGGCGACGTCGGTGATGCTGACGAGATCCTGCAAATCACCAAATACTGCGAGCGCACGTGGCTGTGCCCGATATGCGGGTACCACGAGGCCAGAGACCGGTCCCGCGAGCTAACCAACACCTTGACGGCGTGGACCTCCCAAGGCGGCTCCCTGGCGTGGCTGACGCTAACCCAGCGTCACACCCGCGACGATGAATTACCCAACCTGTTGCACTGCTTGTGGCACGGCTGGGACACAATGGTGCGCACCTCGTGCTGGCAGGCCGACCGGAAGTCTTTCGGCGTGCGCGGCTACGTCCGGATCACCGAGGTCGTTTACCGTCCCGAAAACGGCTGGAATCCCCATATTCACGTGCCCCTGCTGCTCTATGAGGGCCAACCCCTGGACGACCTGCAGGATCGGGTCGCTACGCGCTTCTGTGCGGGCATCAGGGCTGCTGGCGGTCAGGCATCGCCGGATCGCCAGGACCTCTGCCCCATCCCGCCCGGCGATGAGCGCCGCATCGCCAAATACTGCGTCAAGGGCACCACGGTGTGGCGGTCTGATGGTTCGCGCACTCCATTCGCCGTCCTGGCCGATCTCCAGGAAACCGGAGAGGGCCACGACCTGTGGAAGGAATTCACCGCCGCGGTCACGGAGCTCAAGCCCAAGCGCTACAGCCCTTCCAAACACCTCGACACCCTGGTGCGCACGCCCAGCACACCAGCGGAATGACTCCGTGCGCCGACGGCCACTTTGTTGGCGCCCCGATACTATTACTTGATATATAGGACGGTTAATTGCACCTCCCGGCTTGCCCCCAGTGGGAAGCCGGTCTAACCAAAGCACCGTCGTCGGTATCGGAGACGCCCGCCACCAGGCGTGGTCAGGGGGAAAGCGAACAGCTTCTCGGGCGGGCAGCCCGATCACGCTCTCGCACTCGTTCGTCCAGGACGCGTTCACAGCTAGTCAGCGCGGTCCGCCAGAGGCCACCAGAGCCGCGAACACAGCGCCGCGGGTGTAGATCCGGTTGGGCAGTGGTGTTAGGAGCCTATGGACGGGTTCCGCTGGCGGGTCGGCGGCTAGCCTGACGGCCAACTCGCCAACCTTCTGGGTTTAGGCCACAAATCCGCGGACGCCGGTTTCATTTAATTCGCCTGTTACCTCCGCGTCTATCGGCGGCGCTCCTGGGACGCTCCCAAAGGCGGGTTGGCGCGGTCGTCACGGCAGCGCCGGCGCCCGACCACAGCCATGTTGGTGTGACGCGGGTTGGGCAGAAGGGTTCGCCGAACCCTGAAATGACTGGAGGAGGCGAATACCATGCGTACTGTGCCCGACTGCCTGATCGAGCGTGTCTCGACGGCGATCGAAGGCAACCCGAACAGATCCAAGACCGCCATCACCCAGCTGGTGAAGGGCACCAAGCAAGACGTGTTGAGGGCCATCGACACCCTGATCGCCTCTGGTCATGTGCAGAGCACCCCGGGGGAACGCGCTCCCACCTTGCTTTCGGTGCGACCCTACCGGTCAGGCAACGACCCCACCACGGGCAGCCTGTGGGATCTGTCGGGGCTGGCAGCGGCGCAGCCCGTGCACTTCCATCCGCTGACGCCCACGATGTTCGTCATGGTGTTCTCCCAGCGCTGGCACACCACGACACCCTCGGGCACCGACCCCGGCGCGTTCACCAGCCACAGCGAGGACACCACGCCGGGCTGGGTGCTGGTGCGCGCCCCCGCAGGGGGCGCAAGCACCATCGGCGGGAGCTATGCGCTGCCCACCAACATCCCCGGAACCCGCACGCTGGTCGCGGCGGCCAGCCGCGCCACCGACTACCTGTACACGCTGTGCACCGACGGGTCGGTGGCCGTGCTCACCATGATCGGCACGTCATCGGTCAACTCGTTCACCATCATCGGCGAGGAACGCCCACTGCGCATCGGTGAGATCGGATGGATACTGTTTGCTTTCCGCCACGCGACCATGCTGGCTACTCCTGTCACATCAGTCACGCCGGCACGCCGAGCCACTTTCCCAACACGATCTCATGGTTCAGGATGCGCGACATCATGCCATTGTGTACGCGGCGTCCGCGGCCGCGAAGCCGAAGTCGCCGGGCAGTTCGGGCGGCGGGAACACGTTCGGCGTGGCGGACACCCAGGACGGCTGCTCGCGTTCGCCCGGCTTGGCCTGCTCGAGCGTGCGCGACCGAAGGAACCCCGAGACCCGGTCTAGGTGGCTGGAGTAAAACGGGCAGTTTCACGCGCCGAGGCGAAATCGGTCAAAACCGGCGCCGCCAGAACGGACGCTGAGGGATTTTCGGCGACCTGCCGACCAAATCACTCTCCCGGAAATCGCGATGTCTGGTATTAGAAAATTGTTTGCCATGCAAAACACCAGCCACCTAGCCCGGCCGCCACGCTCGCTTCGTCCCACCGCGCGGGAGGGCCCGGATCGTGCCGCGCTTCGATCGTGAGGGGTACGTGCCGGTTGGGGTCGGCGGCGGCCGGCGCGGCCTCCTCGAAGTAGCAGCGCACGATCACCTCCGACGCGCTGTCGGGGAGCTCCAGCCAGTTCGCGTCGCGCGGGTTGCCCCCGATGAACAGCTCGAAGCTACCGTCGGCGGCCACGTCGAAGTTGCGGTTGTTGAGCACGCCGGCCGTGCGTGTGCTGAACCCACCTTCGCTGGTGTCGACCTCGACCGTGAACGAGAGGTACACGGACCCGGCCAGATTGGCGGTGACACGATATTCGAGATCGGAACACACGGGCGCGGTGTAGTAGATCGCGTCGGGGTTGTCACCGAGCATCTTGCGCGTGCGGGTCACGATCGACCGGAAGAACGGTCGTTTCGGATCGGCGTCGAACATGAGGAACAGTCCGCCTTCGAGCACGTTGGCGACGCTGCGGAACCCGTCGGCGAGGTCGCCGAACGCCGGCGCGGCGGTGTTGTCGCGCCAAGCCCGAGTGGTGGCCTGGTCGGCGTCGAATCCGGCGAAGATCAAATGAAGGGCGACGTGACGCGGCCATCGACTACCGTCCTTGAAATGCAACTAACCGCCAAGACCGTTCTGCTCACCGGCGCCACCGGCGGGCTCGGACAGGCGATGGCCGCCGCGCTCGCCGACCGCGGCGCGCGCCTCATCCTGAGCTCGCGCAAGCCCGACGAGCTCGACCGGCTCGCCGCCTCGCTCGCCGGAGGCGGCCACCGGACGATCGTCAGTGACCTCGCCGAGGACGGCGCGCCGCGGCGGCTGCTAATCGAGGCGGGTGAGATCGACGTCCTGGTCGCCAACGCCGCGCTGCCGGCGTCCGGGAAGCTCGACAGCTTCACCCCCGAGCAGGTCGACCGGGCGCTGCGGGTCAACCTCGAGGCGCCCATCCAGATGACCCGCCAGCTGATCCCGGCGTTCACGGCGCGCGGCTCAGGGCATTTCGTGTACCTCTCGTCGATCTACGGCAAGATGGCGTCGGCCCGCGCGTCGCTCTACGCGGCGACGAAGTTCGGCATCCGCGGCTTCGCGCTTTGCCTGCGCGACGACTTGCGACCCGCTGGTGTCGGTGTCTCAGTGATCAGTCCGGGCGCCATCGGCGGCGCCGGGATGTTCGCAGACTCGGGAGTCGCCATGCCTTCGCTGCTGGGCATGGGCACTCCCGAGCAGGTCGGGGCCGCGGTCGTCAGCGCAATCGAGCGCAATCGCGGCGAGGTGACCGTCGCACCGCTTCGCCAGCGGGTGATGGGGCAGTTCGCAGCGAACGCGCCTGAGGCGGCATCGCGGCTCGCCGCCGGCATGGCCACCAAGATCGCCGACCAGGTCGCAGCCGGCCAGACCGACAAGCGCTAGACCGGATACGGATTCGCTAGCGGACGGCATGACCGACTACGCCGGTACGCGGCTGCGTGCCACGTTCGCGTCGGACCTGGGACACTGGGACGTGGCCGATGCGGAGTGCAGCCCTCCCCGAGGCGTGGGAGCTCGTCGAGCGCGGGCATGTTAACGGCAGACGACTTCAAGGCCTTCACACACGACGACGCACTCGCACTCTGGGGAGATGAGATGTTCGCCGACACCGTCACAGCAGCCCGATGACTGCGCGCTGGCAGACCGGGACCGTCGCGTGCGGCGGCGAAGAGATCTATTACGAAGTCAGCGGCGAGGACGATTTGCCCGCAATCATGCTCACGCACGGCCTCGGCGGCACGCATGCCGCGTGGTTCCAGCAGGTGCCGACGCTTGCAGCCAACGGATTCCGTGTGATCACCTGGGACTGCCGCGGCTTCGGCAACTCGACGTTCACCTCCGGCGTGTTCGGCAGCGCGGCGGCGGTCGCCGACATGGCCGCAGTTCTGGATGCGACGGGCACACCGGGCGCGCACCTCGTCGGCCAGTCGATGGGCGGCTGGTGGGTGACGGCCTTCACGGTCGCCCATCCGGCGCGCACGCACTCGCTGACACTGTCGAACACTGCCGGCGGGCTCTGGACGCCTGCGCTCCTCGAATACTTCCTCGAGAGGACCACCAAGGCGGTTGCCGCGAACGTCGGCGCCGAGCAGCGCATCGGCGCGCACTTGGCCATCTCCCCGACCTTCGTGGAACGCGACCCCGCCCGCGCGTTCCTGTACCAAGAGCTGAACACCTTCCACACGCCGCCGATGGCGGCAGTCGGCGCCGCCCTTATCGGCGACGCGGTCGCGCACAAAGACCTCGACGCCACCGGCGTTCCCGTCCTGGTGATCACAAGTACCGACGACGTGCTTTTTCCGCCGCACCTTGTCATCGACAGCGCGCAGCGCCTCACAAACGCGTCCATCGTCGAGGTCGCCGGCGCGGGCCACTCGACGTACTTCGAGCGGCCCGACCTCTACAACGACGCGTTGATCGCGTTCATCCAGAAAGCGGGACGATGAGCGAAGAGTCTGACGGCCTGCCTAGATTTCGCCGACACGTGGTGGCAGCGCATGGGACTTGAGTTCGACTTCCAATCGGTCTTCGCGGCGTGGCCGGACCCGGCCGCCGGCTGTCGGCTGTAATGCGCGAGAATCGAGGTGATCGCCATCGACGTGTTGGTCAACGGGCTGGGTCAGCTGGAATCACCGAGGTGGCACGACGGCCGCCTGTGGTTCGCTGACTGGACTGCCGGGGCCATCCGCACCCTCAGCGGCCCGCATGCCAGCAGGGTTGAAATCGAACACCGTTCGCTGCCGCTGTGTTTCGACTTTCTTCCGGATTCGACGTTGGTGCTCGCGTCGGGACTTGAGCAGGCCATCCTGGCGGCGTCCGCCGGGACAGCGCTGACCCGATACGCCGACTTGTCGGGATTGTCGCGCTACGGCAGCAACGACCTCGTCGCCGACGGCCGGGGCAACATCTACGTCGACAACGTCAACTTCGACTTTGCCGCCGGGCCCCGAGACGGTGAGCCCGCCCCCGGGTTTATCGCCCTGGTCACCCCGGACGGCGACGCGCGGGTGGTCGTCGAGGATCTGTCTTTCCCGAACGGGATGGCGGTGACGGCCGACAACTCCACCCTGGTCGTCGCCGAGTCCTACCGGCACCGGCTCACCGCGTTCGACATCGGCGCCGACGGCTCCCTGGCGAATCGGCGTCTGTGGGCAGATGTCGGCCACCACTCGCCCGACGGAATCTGCCTCGACGCCGACGCAGCGGCCTGGTATGCCGACGTCGGCGACCGGTGCTGCGTACGCGTCGGGGAGGGCGGCGAGGGTCCTGGATCGGGTGCAACTCGACCGCGGTGCGTTCGCCTGCATGCTCGGCGGCGGTGACCGCTCGACCTTGTTCGTGGTCGCCGCCCACTGGCCCGGCGCGGAGCACTTCATGGATCAAACCGCCTGGGACGGGACCGTTTACAGCACACCCGCCCCGGCACCCGGAGCCGGATGGCCCGGTCAATCCGGATAACCGGCCCTCGGGGTCGTCCTAGGTGGCTGGTGTCGAATGGGCTTCGTGGGGTAGGTGGTAACCGCGCTGCGGTTGTGCTTGCTGTGGCGGCTGGTGCGGTTATGACGGGGTTCGGCCGGTTGACGTGCCTACTGTCTGGTCCAGACCGGCCAGTATCATCCGGAATCTGTATTCCAGCAACGCTTTTCAGGTCATTGCCGGCATGATCTCCCACCCCTGGCCGGCGGCTCGGCGCAATCCGAGCGCACCGAGGCGGGCCAGGTTGACCGCGGCGGCCAGTAGGGAGAAGTCGGCGGCGACCTTGGTGATGCCGCGGACGCGGGCGCGGCGCCCGCCGTGGCGGCGGCGCATCAGGTGGGCGATCTTGCGTTCCACTTTCGGGCGGGTCGTCCGGTAGTCGGCGACCCAGGCGGGATCGGCCTGGGCGGTGCGGGCGCGGGCCAGTTCGGCCTCATAACGACTGATCGTGATGGTGCGGCCGGCGGCCGAGCTGGTGCACCGGGCGGCCAGCGGGCAGGCCGCACACGCCGCGCCGAACACCGCGGTGCCGCCGCCGGCGGTGGCCGGGCGGATCGTCACGCTCACCGCGTTCGGGCAGCTGACCGTGCCCGAGTCCAGGTCGATGACGAAGCGGTCCTTGGCGAACCGCCCACCCGGGGCGGTCGGCGGCTGCACCTTCGTAAAGATCCGCGCGCCCGCGGTTTCCAGCCCGGCCAGCAGCTTGCCCGCGCCGTAGGCCGCATCGCCGTAGACCGCCGGGCCATCCTCGCCGCGCTCGGCGCCCTCGGATGCCTGCGCACCGCCGGCGACGAGGTTGGGGCCATCCTCGCCGGCCTCGCCCGCGTCGGCGTCGCTGACCCCGGGCAGGTCGTCGGCGAGCAGATCGGCAGCGGGTTCGGCGTCGCCGGCGTTGGCCGCGCTGACCTCGGTGGCCGTCACGATCTCGGCATCCGGGTCGATTGCGATGTGGCCCTTGAAGCCGTCGAACCCGCGCGCCGAGGTCTTGTGCCCGTGCCGCGCGTCGGGGTCCACGGTGGAGATCACCCGATCGGCGGCGACTCGGCGGGCGATGCGGAACACCCCATCACCGGGATCCTGGTCGAGGTCCTGGCCGACCACCGTGGCCACCAACTTCGCCGCCTGGTCCACCTGCGCGGCCAGCTCCCGCCCATCCAGCGCCGCCACCAGCGCCATCGCGTCGCGGGCCAGCGCATCCACCAGCGCCGCGCGGGCGTGCGGGTCGTCGTAGTCGCACACCGGCTTACCCGCGGCCGCATAGTCGTCGTCGCGGCGCAAAAGCGCGCGTAGCTCGACCGCCAGCTCCGCGTCGGCGACCCGCAACAGCCCGCGGATAGCCGAACGGATCAGCGTGACCGTGTCCATCGTGGCCACCGCGTCATACAGCGGAGTCGAGTCCAGCACCCGCCGCCGGCCCACCAGCCCCGCCGCCCGGGCAGCCTCAAGCGTGGTCTCGAAGATCCGGTTCGGCCGATCCGAGCGAGCCAGCCTCGCGCGCATGTCCACCAACACCGTGTGCACAAACCCCGGATAGTCGAAATCCAGGCCACCGGCCGCGTACTTCCAGCGCGCATCGAACGCGAAGCGCTCCACCGCCTCCCGATCCGACAGACCCTCGATGCGCTGCAGCACCATCACCACCGCCACGATCATCGGCGGCACGCTGCGCCGGCCCACATCGGTGAACAAGTCGGCGAACATCTCATCCGGGAACAGGTTCAAGCACTCCCGGTGCAGCACACCATAAATCGAGTCCGGCGCCACCCGGTCCCCACAGAAATTCGCAGTCGACCGCCACAGATCCGGCTGAACAGGTGTGCGTCCCAACGTCACCCACCAATTCAACTCGAACAGCGCCGATCAGCCGGTCACCGCCACGCGAAAAACACCAGCCACCTAGGCTGCCCCGAGTCAGGCTCGAACCGAGACTGGGCGGATTTTAAGAACGGCCGAACCGCTTCCGGCGGTGAGACGGTTAGCGCCTGGTGCAAGATCAGCAGGTCGACCTGGTCGACGCCGAGTTTGCCCGCGCTCTTCTCGAAGCCGTGCAGCGTCTCGTCGTACCCATAGTCGCTGTTCCAGATCTCGGACCGGGTCCAGGTCCGAGTTGTGCACGGCCTCGCCGACCTGGCGCTCGTTGCCGTACGCGGCTGCGGCGCCGAGTGCCGCTTTGACGGCGGCGCGGGTCTCGTCCGGTGGTGTTGGAACACGCCGAGCCCCAGCGCGGGCATGTCGACGCCGTTGTTGAAGGTGATGGTTTCCATGGTGTTCAGCTCTCGGTGGGTGCGGTGGCGAGAACAGGATGGGCCTCAGTCGTGCGGTGGTCAGCGGCGTAGAGTGAAGGGTCGCCGCTAGGCACTTCTTCCGCCGACCCGCACCGCGAAGCTACCCCGCCCTAAGTCGGGCAGCGGTGAAGATGAACGAGGTGTGGCGTGACTGACGAAGGCGAGGCCGAGGCCATGGCCCAGGCTCGGGAGCGCGTGGCGGACGAGCGGGACCGAGTAGCCGACGACCGTGAGCACTTAGCAGATGAGCGAGAGCGCATCGCCAACCTGCGAGACGATGCGGCCGACCGGCGGGCCAACGAGGTGGACAAAGCTGATCATGGCGCTGATGTCCGCCCGGTCAACGATCAGCTCGACCTCCTCGCCGCTGATCGAAGCGCTGCGCGTCGCAGACTGCAGGCGGAGCGTGCTCAACGAATCGCAGGCACGGCGGCCACTCGCACCGCTGAAGATCGACAGTGGGCGGCCTACCGGCGGGAGTTTGTCGCCGACGACCGCCAGGAACAGGCCGACGCTCGTGAGCTCCTTGCCGATGAGCGCGAATTGATTGCGAATCGCCGCGACGAGTACCTCAAGACGCTCGTCGGCTCAAGCGGCACCGACCGCACAGCGGAGGACGCTTTCGCAGCGGCAGTCGCCGACGCGCACGCGAGTCGCGAACAGGCAGCCGCGGCGAGGGCGGCGGCAGCGCTGGCCCGCGAAGTTGCCGATGGCAAGCGTGCGGCCATCGGCGGCGTCAATCCGCTGGCTGCCGAGTTCGTGAACATGACCAGGTCGCTGCTCCAGTCAGAAACCGTTGAGCTGGCGATGCAGGACGTGGTTCACGCCGCAGTCCGTTTCGTCAACGGCTGCGACGCAGCCAGCTTCTCCGCCTTTGCAGACAACGTTGTCACGACGCTAGCCTCGACCGGTCCCATCGCCGACGAGGCGGACGCTGAGCAATATCGCGCGTTCGACGGTCCATGCCTCCAAGCGATCCAAACGTTGCAGTTGGTGATTGCTGCCGACCTGACGACTGACCAGCGATGGCCCAAGTTCGTTCGTGCCGCGACCAACGTCCGCAGTGTGATCTCCGCGCCGGTGTCGAACGAGCGGCCAACGGGGGCTGAGCCCGGCTCGCTCAACAACTACAGCATGCAGTCGAACGCCTTCACCAGCGAGGACGCGGACACCGCAATTTTGCTCACCGCACATCTGGGCGTCCTGCTTCGCCTCGCCGCGGTGACGTTCGAGGCCAACACTCTGGTCAACCAGCTGACCGAAGCAGTCACCACCCGCGACGTTATCGGTCAGGCGAAAGGCATTCTGATGGAACGAGAGCGACTCACCGCCGGACAAGCGTTTGACGTGCTCCGTGCTGCGTCTCAGCGCCTGAACCGCAAGCTTCGTGACGTCGCCGACCAACTCGCGACGAGCGGCGAGATCGCAACCGATCCCCCCGGACGAGACAGATAATCTGGCACCTTCGGCTGCCCACCGGTCCAGCCGGTGAGAAGTGGGAGGTCTACACCGTGCTGTTGGATTCCGACACCTTCGGCTCCAGCCCGCAACACCTCGACGAACACAACGCTGAGGGCGGCGTCTGCTGCGGTGGCACCAAGCGGGCCGACGACGAGACACAATCCGCTATCGCGGCGACATGCTGCTAGCAGGCGCATGATCGAAGGGTGGACGTTGAAGTCCGGTTCGTCGAGGGCTGCCCCAGCCTGCCGGTCACCCGACAATGGCTGCGGCATGCCCTCGATGCCGTCGGTCGAGCCGCAGTCGATATTCGGCTCAGACGGGTTCACACCGACGCCGAGGCCGAGGAACTGGGGTTTACCGGATCGCCGACGATCCTTGTCGATGGGCTTGATCTGTTCCGCCAATCTGACGCGGTGGTGGGCTTGTCCTGTCGGCTTTACCGCTCCGCTCAAGGCACCACCGGCGCACCGAGCATTGACCACCTGACAGCCGCCCTCGGCGGGGACCATGTCGACGGGCCCGATTGACCGCGCTGATATTGCTGCCGATTTGGAACACGCTCGCATCGAGTTCCACCGGCTACTGGGCGTGGCGGGACCCCATGACTGGGGCCGACCGACCCTCGGGACCCGGTGGACCAACGAGCAACTGCTGTTTCACATGGTGTTCGGCTACATGATCGTGTTGCGGCTGCTGATCCTGGTGAAGGTGTTCAACCGGCTGCCCGATGAAGTCAGCCGAAATTTCGCCCGCCTCCTGAACGCGGCGACCCGACCGTTCGATGTCATCAACTACTACGGCTCCAGCGCAGCGGCCCTGGTCTATAACCGCCGCCGGATGGGGGCAAAGATGGACCGCGTCATCGCCGCGCTGCAGCGCAAACTAGCCCAGGAAAGCGCGGACGCCTCGCAACGCGGGATGCACTTCCCGACACGATGGGACCCGTTTTTCCAGGACTACATGACGCTGGCAGACGTGTATCGGTATCCCGGCCAGCACTTCGACTTTCATGCCCACCAGCTGACCCTCACCGCCGCCGACTGAACACGTGCCATCCGGTGTTCATCGCCTGTTCGCTTGTGCACTGATTCGACATCGGTCAATATCGACATGTGTCGAAGTCGAAGCCTTCGTTGACCGATCGGTCGGGGTGTGCAATCGCCCCTCTGTCGCGGCAGCCGCTTTCCGCTGAGGCCGCCGCCGAGTTGGCGGTCAAGCTCAAGGCGCTATCGGACCCGGGGAGGCTTCGACTACTCAGCGTGGTCGCCAGCCATGCCGGTGGCGAGGCGTGCGTCTGCGATCTGTCGGTCGGGATCGACCTGACCCAGCCGACCATCTCCCATCACCTGAAGATCCTGCGCACCGCCGGACTCCTCGACTGTGAGCGCCGAGGCTCCTGGGTCTACTACCGGGTGGTCTCCGATGCGCTGCAACAGCTCTCGGTACTTCTTGGCACCGACGTCCTCACGGCGAGCGTCCCGTGAACCACCCCGTCCCGCTGCCTCGAAGACTGCTCGCCGAGTTCACCGGCACCGCCCTGCTGGTCACCGTGGTCGTCGGGTCCGGTATTGCCGCACAGCGACTTTCACCGAACGATGTCGGGTTGCAGCTCCTGGAGAACTCCACCGCGACGGTGTTCGGCCTGGCCGTGCTGATCCTGTTGTTCGGGCCGGTCTCCGGCGCGCATTTCAACCCTGTTGTCTCGGCAGCGGATTGGCTGCTGGGTCGTCGCGCAGGCACGGGTATCAGTGCCAGCCACGTCGTGTCCTACACCGTCGCCCAGATCACCGGCGGCGTCGTCGGCGCGGTCCTAGCCAACGTAATGTTCGATCGGCGAGTGTTCGAGATCGCCACCAAGCACCGCATCACCACCGGGCATCTCGTCGGCGAGGTCGTCGCCACCGCCGGACTGATCGCGGTGATCTTCGCCTTGGCCCGTACCGGGCGAGCCGCACTATCCGCCGCAGCGGTCGGCGCGTACATCGGCGCGGCCTACTGGTTCACCAGCAGCACATCCTTCGCCAACCCCGCTGTCACCGTCGGTCGGATTTTCTCCGACACCTTCGCAGGCATCGCGCCCGGCTCCGCGCCCGGCTTCATCGCCGCCCAGATCGTCGGCGGCTTTCTCGGACTGGCGCTCGTCGCCGCCCTCTACCCGGACGCCGCCGCCACCGCCGACGACGTCGTCATCCCGCACCACACCGAAACCCACCACGCCGATCAACGGAGTTCGACATGACCGACAGTCCCGTGCCCCTGGCCGCGCACCCTCATCCCGATTTGTCCATCGACCAGCAACTCGCACTGCGCACGGCATCCACGCGATTGCACGACGACTTCAGCGAGCACTTCGGCGTCGAGACCATCGAACGGTTCCTGCACTCCTCCTACGACCAATTCGCATGCAGGGCCACCATTCCCAACAGTCTCCCGCTGTTGGCCGAACGCTTGGCTCGCCAACGCCTCACCGCCCTGGCGCGTGTCGAGGGCAAGATCACCGACGCCAAGCCCACCGTGCTGTTCTTGTGCACCCACAACGCTGGCCGCTCGCAGATGGCCCTCGGGTACTTCAACCACCTCGCCGGTGACGAGGGCGTGGCATGGTCCGGCGGCTCCGCACCCGGCAACGAGATCAACCCCGCCGCCGTCGCCGCGATGGCCGAGGTCGGCATCGACATCACCCGCGAGTTCCCCAAACCCTGGACCGACGAGATCGTCCAGGCAACCGACGTCGTCGTGACGATGGGCTGCGGCGACGCCTGCCCCGTCTTCCCCGGCCACAGGTATGTGGAATGGGTCCTACCCGACCCCGCCGGACAGTCAGTCGACGCGGTCCGTCCGATCCGAGACGACATCGAAGAGCGCGTCCGTCGACTACTCGCTGAACTCAACATCACCCCTACCAGCTGATACTCGTAGCGGAGCCGCAATCCGCACGCATACCCCTACGTGCGCTGGTCAGGAGACACCCCATGGCAGTCCGTCATATCGTCGCGGTCGGCGGCAGCGACGCCGGTATCAGCGCGGCGCTACGCGCACGCGAGCTTGACCCCAGCTGTGAGTTCACTGTCGTCGTCTCTGACGCCTACCCGAACTTCTCCATCTGCGGCATTCCGTACTACGTATCGGGTGAGGTCAACCACTGGAGCAACCTGGCGCACCGCACTGCCGCTGATCTGGCCGCCACCGGCATGACGGTGCTCACCGACACCACGGCAAGCCGGATCAACGTCGACGCCCATACCCTCGAAGTCATCGACAACGGGGTTTCGCGCCACATCGACTACGACGCCTTGATCGTGGGGACCGGTGCAATCAGTGCCCGTCCACCCTTGGCGGGTCTCGTCGGACCCGACGCACTAGGCCCGGACGAAGGCGTGCACCTGCTGCATTCGATGGGCGACACCTTCGCAGTCATGAATTCGTTAACCGCCCGCGACCCCAAGACTGCGGTCATCATCGGAGCTGGATACATCGGCTTGGAGATGGCGGAAGCGTTGACACTGCGCGGCATCGACGTCACCCAGATCGAAGCCCTCCCAGAAGTGCTTCCCACCGTCGATCCCGAACTCGGCGCTCTGATCCACAGCGAGCTGGAACGCAGCGGTGTCAAGGTTCTCACCAATACATCCGTCACCGCGATCAGCGGCACCGACAGCGGCGCGCTAACCGTGACCGCCACCCACGATGGCGAACCGATCAGCCGCACCGTCGATTTCGTTCTCGTCGTCGTGGGGGTGCGCCCGGACACCGAACTCGCCGCGTCAGCCGGAGCGCAACTCGGCATCAAGGGCGCGATCGCGGTCGATGAGGCCATGCGCACCAACCTTCCTGATGTCTTCGCCGCAGGCGACTGTGTGCACACCCACCACCGCCTGCTCGGTACAACTTGGCTGCCGCTTGGCACCACCGCTCACAAACAGGGCCGTGTCGCCGGGCAGAACGCCTTGGGCGGCGACGAAGCCCGCTTCGCGGGAAGCCTTGGCACCCAGGTCGTCAAGGTCTTCGACCTCGTCGCCGCCCGTACCGGGCTGCGTGCACATGAAGCCCTCGCAGGTGACCGGGGGTGGGCACCGGTCACTACCGCGTCACACCCCTATGATCACAAGGCCTACTACCCAGGTGCCACGCCAATCAACATCCGGGTCACTGGTGATAGATCAACCGGTCTGCTGCTGGGTGCCCAGCTGGTTGGACATCGCAGCGCCGAAGTCGCCAAACGGGTCGACACCTTCGCCACCGCTTTGTTCCACTCGATGACGGTCTACGACATCAGTGAACTCGACCTGTCGTACACCCCGCCCCTCGGATCTCCCTGGGACGCAATCCAGATGGCGACACAGGCCTGGACCCGTGACACAAACCGCGTCGAGGTGACTCAATGAGCGCCGCACCAAAGCCATCCGTCTTGTTCGTCTGCGTCAAGTACGGCGGCAAGTCGCAGATGGCCGCCGGGGCTGATGAGGAAGATTGCAGGTGACTCCGTTCACGTCTACTCGGCTGGCACCAAACCAGGCACCGACATCAACAAGCTCTCCGCCGAGTCGCTCGCCGAGGTTGGGGTCGATATCAGCGACCACACAGCCAAGCCCATCGACCCCCAACTCATTCGCGAAGTGGACGTGGTGGTGACCCTCGGTCGCGAGGCCCATGTCGAGCCGGTAGCCGGACCTAGGTTCGAGAACTGGGTCACCGACGAACCCTCAGAACGCGGCATCGAGGGGATCGAACGAATGCGCCTGGTGCGCGACGACATCGCGGACCGCGTCGCCGAACTTCTCGATCGAATGTAGATCCGGTCGTCGTTGCTCTGATGGTCAGACATGGGTGCGCGAGCGGAGGTTCATGAACACAACATCCGAAGGCGGCGAAGCTCAGTTGCGGCGTCGACTGGGGGTCGTTGACGCTGTCGTGATCGGTCTCGGCTCGATGATCGGCGCGGGCATTTTCGCCGCCCTGGCCCCGGCTGCGGCAGCGGCGGGGTCCGGCTTGCTGGCGGGTCTGGCGGTGGCTGCGGTGGTGGCCTACTGCAACGCGACGTCCTCCGCCCGGTTGGCGGCCCGATATCCCCAGTCCGGAGGCACATACGTGTATGGAAGGGAACGACTGGGCGGGTTCTGGGGGTATCTCGCCGGGTGGGGCTTCGTGGTGGGCAAGACCGCGTCGTGTGCGGCGATGGCATTGACCGTCGGTGCGTACCTGTGGCCATCGCAGGCACACGGGGTAGCGGTGGCAGCCGTAGTGGCCCTGACCGCCGTGAACTACCGGGGCGTGCAGAAGTCGGCGCTACTCACCCGCGTCATCGTCGCGGTCGTGCTGGCGGTGCTGTCGTTGGTCGTGGTGGTATGCCTCTCCTCGGGCGAAACCGATTTCACCCGTCTGAATGTTGACCGCGATGCCACGGTGTTCGGTGTCCTGCAGGCGGCGGGGTTGTTGTTCTTTGCCTTCGCCGGATATGCGCGGATAGCGACGTTGGGTGAGGAGGTTCGCGATCCGACCCGGACAATTCCGCGTGCGATTCCGGTGGCGCTGGCGATCACCTTGGTGGTGTACACGCTGGTGGCCATCGCTGTGCTGACCGTGCTGGGGAGTGACCTCCTGGCCTTGTCGAAAGCGCCACTGCTCGACGCGGTCCGCGCCGCCGGTCTGCCTGGTCTGGGTCCGGTCGTGCAGGCTGGCGCGGCGATCGCAGCGTTGGGGTCGCTACTCGCCCTGCTGTTGGGCGTCTCTCGGACCACTCTGGCGATGGCCCGAGACCATCACCTCCCCAATGTCCTGGCAGCGGTGCACCCTCGCTTCGCGGTACCTCATCGCGCCGAACTTGCAGTCGGTGCAGTCGTCGCGGTCCTGGCCGCGACCGTCGACATTCGCGGCGCGATTGGGTTCTCCTCGTTCGCGGTGTTGGTCTATTACGCCATCGCGAACGCCGCCGCCTGGACCCTCAGTCCTGCCGAGGGCCAGCCCCCGCGCACCATTCCGATCGTCGGCCTGGCGGGATGCGTGATTATTGCGGTCGCGCTACCACCGGCCTCGGTGATTACCGGTGCCGCTGTCATCGCTCTCGGTGCGGTGGTCTACGGCCTGCGCCGGGCTGTCTTGAAATAGACGACATATGAAGGTCTCAAAACTTCGTGTCGGAGATGCCACGGCGATATGACGGACATCGTTGACCAGCAGTGAAACGATACTGACGTGGACCCCAGCGGGGATGGTGGCGGTGGACTGACCGCGACGGGGCCGTTTTGTGGGTTGTGCGGCACCGAACTGCCGCCGAACTCCAAGTTCTGTAACGAGTGCGGTACGGCTCTCACAAAGGCCACCCAGTCGGCTGAGTAGAAGCAAGTCACGGTCTCTTCGCCGAGCTGGTTATTCCTCTAGGAGATACAAGCCTCACCGACCTCTGGGAATCACGGCGCAAGGCTCGCGAGATATCCCTCGTTTGAGGGCTGTGCGCTCTTTGGTCAGCTCGCGCTCGTACCAGGCAAGGGAACCGAGGACGCCGATCACAAGCTCCCGGCCATCTGTTGTCACCTTTGGCCGGTTTCAGCGCCGTCGTTTATGAGAGACTTCCCGTTGCATTTCATGCACCTCTTGCGATGGGGTCGCCGAGCCTGGACTCCTGGGCGTCAGCGCCTCACTCACGTTTCCCGAGACGCTGCGCAGGAACTCCAACTGCGTCGCGCCGAGCTTATCGGCCAATGCCAGGGCGGAGTCGACGATTTTCTTGCGCGTCGACGGGTCGACGACGTCGGGAATCGTCTCATCGACGGTGTCAACGAACGCGCGCACGGCCCGCATCGCGTCCCGGCGTCTGGATTCACTCGATTCGAACATCGCGTCGGACAGGTCCGCCGCTCGTTGCGCCAGGTTCTCCTTCTTAGGGCCGTCAGCCATGATCACGCTCCTAGGATTGAGGGCAAAGCGATTTCAGCAGAAGGCGTACCCCTTCTTTCCAAAACCGAACCCCGACGTGGTAAGAGCGTCGATATTGGAGATTCTTCCAATACCCAGACCGACGCCAGGCTGTGAGGATGGCCGTCGTGGGCGTCATGCGCTGCCCCGCCAATCACGCCGCCAACGACTCAGCCGAGGAAGTCGCGTTCATCCGCGAATGGGCCGCAGCCACATCATGGGACAGCACCCGCGAAAGCCTGCTCGCCGATGGCCACTGCCCCGCCTGCCCCGGCACCGAGCGGCTGCAGCCGGGGGCGGCGGTACTGGTCGGCAGGCGGCACAGCACCGGGCGCTGCCCATGCTGCGCCGCTGTGTGGATCACCGACGACGAGCACGGCTGCACCTGCCTCGACACCGGACGGCTCATCTAAGCACTAGGTTCGCGACGCGCCGTCCCGACAGAACACTCCACCCACGGTTTCCCGGCCCCGAGCCGGGCAAAAGTAGGAAGCTCGAAGCAACCGTGGCACAGGGCCATGGGCACGGAAGGAGGCGACATGCTCACGTGGGAGGAGACGGTCAAGGCCGTCGCCCACCTCAACGGGTACACGTACACCATCACCCAGGGCGACGGCGACGAGCGGGACCAGTGGGGAGTGGAGATAACCACCCTGGACGGGGGCGTGGATTTGGAGATACGCGGCACCATCGAGGAGGCCCAGCAGTACTGCGAGAACACGGCGTCAGAGGTCCAAGGGGAGCCGTAGAAGTGACGCAGAGTCAGGTTCGCCTGGCTCAACTGGGCTCGTTCCAATCTATCAAACTGGGAGAATCTCCCCGTTCTTGGGGCCGTGAACACCGCTGCCCCAACGCATTTGGTGCCGTTTTGCGGTGCGGGTGCTGGTGATCGGATCAGGGGTATTTGGAGACGGCCTCTCTCGCCGCTCACGATCGTCTGTCAAGATCGACGCCCCCGTCGCCCTCGCGGCGCGGTGACCGCCGCCCGCGTCGGCCTGGGCTCCACCACGCCTTGCTCGGCGACATCCCTTCCTTCGAGGGGCAGATGAAGTGGGCCGAGGCGATGCCACGACGGTGGGAGGGCCGGACGCACCTCCGCTGTCTCGATACAGCCGAGGTAAAACTCGCCGCCCAGCGTGCGACTAGGGCGTGTCTCCCGATTGGGTGGTGCCGACGCGGGCGTGAATGACGGCGCAGGCCAGGAGAACGCCGCCGAGGTAGGTCAGGGCGTATTTGTCGTAGCGGGTCGCGATGCCGCGCCATTGCTTGAGCCGGTTGAAGCCGCGCTCGACGGTGTTGCGTAGCCCGTAGATCGCGGGGTCGAATGCGGGCGGGCGACCGCCAGCCGATCCCTTGACCTTGCGTCGAGCGATCTGGTCACTGCGCTCGGGGATCGTGTGTTTGATTCCTCGGCAACGCAATTCGATGCGCGTGCTGGGATGGGAATACGCCTTGTCGGCGAGCAACCGGAAGTCGCGGCTGGGTTCGCTCTGGTCCCGCCGGGCGGTGGCGTAATCGTCGAGCAACGGCACCAATGCAGGGTTGTCGCCGGCTTGTCCGGCACTGAGCCGGACCGTGACCGGTGCTTGGCGCTGATCGGTCAGGGCGTGGATCTTGGTGGTGAGCCCACCGCGGGAGCGGCCGATCGCGTGATCGTCGGGCTCATCGGCAGCTTTCTTGTAATTCGACAGAGCCCCCTGTGTTCAACGTGTCCGAACGTGCCCCCGCGCAGTGTTGATGGGCGCGCACGCTCGTCGAATCCACCGACAACAGCTTCTCGAGGTCCTCGACCATCGCCTCATCCATCCCGAACGCCGCCGCGACCTGGGCGAACATCGCATCGTAGGTGCCATCCAACGACCAGCGGTGATGGCGTTTCCACACCGTCTGCCACGGCCCGAAATCGGCGGGCAGGTCCCGCCACGGACTCCCCGTACGGAACCGCCACGCGATACCTTCCAGTATCTGGCGATGGTCACCGAATCTGTTGCCCCGCTTGCCCACATCAGAAGGCATCAACGACTCGACCGCCGCCCAAAACTCATCAGAAATCACACCCACGCGCGTCACCAGCCAAATATCACTGGTCAGGACACGAAAATTCGGGAGACACGCCCTAGGCGTGCAGCGGCTGCTGGATGCCCTGCAGGCTCTGGGGATCGGGGCGGAGCATTTCCCGTGGCCGCCGATCTCGACCGTGCCCCGTATCGGGGTTGGGCACCGCTCGAAGAAGTTGATGCGGCGGTGTTTTCGGGCGCGACGCCCAGATCGTGCAGGGCCTCGCTGCATGCTGGCGCAGTAGTTCGCCAACCACGGTGAGGATCTGCGGCGCACGCCGGGGCTGGGCGTGCATCGCATCGGGGATCGCACACGGGTTGACCTTCGATCACCCCGTCGGACACAGCGGTGGTGCAGACGGCGCTCAGCAGCCCGTAGGCGTGCGTTCTGGCGGGGTCGGTGTCGACGGTTTCCAGCGATGCGTACCAGGACCGCACAGCAGCCGGTATGAGGGTCTTCAACGGCATGCCGCCGAGTACCGGATTGATGTGGTTGGCCAGCAGCCGTCGCCGCCTCGAAGCTCGTCATACTTATAGCCGTCGCATTTCGCCTCACGGATCTTGATCCAGTCATCGACGGTGCCCGTGAGGTCGCCATCTGCCTAATCACCCACCCAAGATTCTGCTTGAATCACCACATACCGAACTGGATCGAAGGGATGACATGGCCGAGAAGAACGCCCCCCGGAACACCCCGACCACCGACGACCTCAGGAACCCTGGCTCGCCGCCGTCGGCGCCGCCGACCTTGCCCTCGAGCAGCTCAACCAGATCCTCGACACCGTGCGTGAGCGCACCCAGGACGCCCGCAGCGATGCCAGCACGCGGGCCGAGGAGACCCGTGAGCAGCTGACCAAGCGCCGCGAGGAGCTACGGGAGCGGCTGAGCGGCGAGGAACTGCGCAAGGCCTACGAGAGCCTGGTGGAGCGCGGGGAGGCCGCGCTGGAGCGACTGCGGACGCGGACCAGGAGGGCAGCACCGGCCAAGAAGGCTGCGGCGAAGAAGACCACCAAGAAGTAACCGAAGTCATCGACGGCAACGCCGTAGCCACGGCGGCTCCTGCGGACGATCTAAACAACAGTGTGACGATCGACACCGTCCGCAACTACGGTGCGCGCCACTCCCGGTGCAGCAGATCGCTCGCGCCACATACCGCGAGATCCTGGAGCGCCGGGCAAAGGCGAACGGCGTCGACTTCATCGAGGGCGTGGCCACCGCGATCACGCCGATTGCGTTCTTCGAGACGATAATGGTGAAAAGTTACGAGACTCTTGTCGATTCGGACACCAAGGTCGATGTCAACACCGGCATGGTCGCGGCGGGTCGGCTCCAGGCCGTGATCGACTCCAGGGACTACAGCCGCGATCTGTTGGTGATGAAGGTCCAAGTTGGCAACATCAGCGAGGCGGTGCGTTCTGTTGTCCCGGAATCGATGTGGGCGGCGATCGTCGAGAAGCTGGAGGAGCTGGAGCAGCACTCGGAGGCGCTCGATGTCGGCACGGACTGCGTCGATGACGATGACGATGACCGCCTACGCCCCGACCGAGTTCATCGACGAGGACGACGAGTTTTGAACCTCCGCAGCGCGCCTTCACCGAGGTCGATGGGGACCGCTGTCCTGAACCTCACGGTTGGCGAACTCCCCGCCAAGGCCGCCGTTGGGCACCCGTTAGCTCGGGCGCCGCTCTTATCCCTCGACCCAGAGTTTTTCGGTGAGGTCTTGAAACGTCACCAACGCAACGGAGTCGTCTTCGCGGAGCAGCGCCGACTCGCTCATCTTGGCCCGGACGGTCCAACCGTCTACGTGCATGAATTCCACGATGTGTTCAGCTCGTTCGCGGATAGCCGAGACCACGCAGTCCTTACGGGGCAGGTTGAGAAAAATCTCGCGGGCGGTCAATGACCTCAGCGTCTCGACAGTGTGGCCGAGCATATCGGCAAAGGAATTGTTGGCGAATAACACGCCGCCGTCCTTGCCGACCGCCAGTACCGGCACCGGAATGCGGTCCAGCACAACCAGTGTGGGTGATTGCTGCAACGCGACTATCGGGGACTGGCCGAGTTGGCCGTTTCGCCGCCGCTCTAACACTTCACTTCACCACCCGTGCCTGGTCACCTTTCGACTTCGGGATCGCGCGCGCAGCAGGGCCGGTGCTGATCAAAAACGGCCTCGCAGAAATCGAAGGAACGCAAGTCATGAACAGGAATAGGGTTACACAATGAGCGACACAGAAGCCAAGGCCTCCCCGATGACCATCGAGGTGCGAAATCCCGCCGACGGGAAAGTAGTCGGCGAAGTACCGATCGAAACGGCTGAGGCCGTCGCCGCCAAGGTGCGCGAGCTGCGCCTCTTTCAGCCCGAGTGGGAGGCCATCGGCCCGAAGGGCCGCAAGGCGTGGCTGCTGACGTTCCAGGGCTGGATGATCGACAACGCTGAACACATCATCGATGTGCTGCAGTCCGAGACGGGTAAGTCGCGCGTCGACGCCAGCATCGAGCCGACGTTCTGCGCCGACTTGCTGAATTATTGGGCGGGCAGTGCCGAGAGATTTCTCGCCGACATCCACCCGACGCCGCACAGCCCCCTCGGCAGAGTCAAGAAGCTGACCACTGTGTATCGGCCATACCCAGTCGTCGGTGTCATCACGCCGTGGAACTTTCCCTTCGCGATGCCGGGCATGGACGTGATCCCGGCACTGGCCGCAGGCGCTGCGGTGCTGCTCAAGCCCTCCGAGGTGACGCCGCTGAGCGCGGTCGAGTTCGTCCGCGGCTGGACCGAGATAGGAGCACCGCCGGTGCTCGCGCTCGCGACCGGCTACGGCGAAACGGGCGCTGCTCTCGTGGCCAATGTCGACTATGTGCAGTTCACCGGGTCCACCGCCACTGGCCAGATTGTGGCCAGGCAGTGCGTGGACCGGTTGATCCCGTACAGCCTCGAGCTTGGTGGCAAGGACCCGGCGCTGGTGCTCGCCGATGCCGATCTGGACCGGGCGGCGAACGGCATTGCCTGGGGCGGGCTGGTCAACTCCGGGCAGGTCTGCATCTCGATAGAACGCGTGTATGTCGAGGAACCGGTGTACGACCAGTTCCTTGCCAAGCTGGTCAACAACGTCCGCCAACTCCGGCAGGGCCAAGACGGCCGCAGCTTCAAGTTCGACATCGGGGCGATGGCCAACCTGGCCCAACGCGACATCGTGCAGCGCCACGTTGACGAGGCCGTGGCCGCGGGCGCCCGAGTCGTGACCGGGGGCAAGCCGACCGGTGTCGGCACGTTTTTCGAGCCGACCGTGCTCGCCGACGTCGAGCAGTCGATGGCGTGCATCCAAGAGGAGACTTTCGGGCCGACCCTGCCGGTGGTGAAGGTCGCCGACGAAGCCGAGGCGATCCGGCTCGCCAACGACTCGGTGTACGGGCTGTCGGCGTCGGTGTGGACCAGCGATAAGGACCGCGGCCAACGCGTTGCCCGCCAACTCGATGTGGGTGCGGTGAATATCAACGACGCCCTTGCGAACGTGTTCAGTTTCGCCCTCCCCATGGGAGGGTGGAAGCAATCCGGCGTCGGAGCTCGGTGGGGCGGCGCCAGCGGAATCCGCAAATACTGCCGCCAGCAGGCGATCACCGCGCCCAGAATCCCGACTTCGTCGAAAGAACTGCTCTGGTACCCGTCCTCTCGCCGCAAGATCAGATTTGCCCTTGGCCTCATGCGTGCGACTGCTGCCCACGGTCTACGCCGACTCGGCATCACGCCACGAGCACACGCGAGAAGATCATAGGCCGGCACCCGGCGACGCCGGATAGGCACTGCCGCTCGGGTCGGCTACGACTCTGGGGCTTTTCCAACGCCCGTCCGATGAAAAGGGCTTAGCGCTCGTATTGCGGGCGTCGAGCACAGACACCGGCCCGGTGACCGCGCCCCGGGCCGAACTAGCCGTTGGGGCCTTCGACAGCGAAAGGCACATTGGTGAGCGACAATCCGAACATCCTGATCATCTGGGGCGATGACATCGGGATGAGCAACTTAAGTTGTTATAGCGACGGTGTGATGGGTTACCGGACCCGCAATATTGACCGGATCGCCGAGGAGGGGGTGCGGTTCACCGACCATTACGGCGAGCAGAGCTGCACCGCCGGGCGCGCGGCGTTCATCACCGGCCAAAACCCCTACCGGACCGGCCTGACCAAGGTGGGCCTGCCCGGCGCCACGCTGGGCCTGCAGCCCCAGGACCCGACCATCGCGACGGCATTGAAGGCACAGGGATATGCCACCGGCCAGTTCGGCAAGAACCATTTGGGCGACCGCGATGAGCACCTGCCCACGATGCACGGTTTCGATGAGTTCTTCGGCAACCTGTATCACCTCAACGCCGAAGAGGAACCCGAGCTACCCGACTATCCGAAAGACCCGGCGTTCCGGGAAAAATTCGGCCCGCGCGGGGTTTTGCACACCTGGGCCAACCCCGAGGGCACCCAGCGCATCGAGGACACCGGGCCGCTGACCAAGAAGCGGATGGAAACCTGCGACGAGGAGTTCCGCGACGCCGCGGCCGATTTCATCCGCAGGACGAGCGGCGGACCGCCCGAGAGCGGTACCGGCCCGCGCCGCTTCGCGCGCGATCGCATGCAAGAGCCTAAAAGCCCTATCACGCAACGCCTTATCGATTGCATCGAATCGCTTCTCGGTCCGCAGAGTCGCCACCGCCGGGTGCCACCGCCCGACCCTTTCAGCTGCAACGCGGTCAAGTGGTGCGTTCTACTTCGCCTTCATCAGATGATCGGCCATGGCCTCAAAGGCCGGGATCGTCGTCGGGTCAGAGAAGTTGTTGGACCAGACGGGGGTGGACGCGAAGCGGACGATGACCATCTCCGCCGTCGGATCCACATAGACCGATTGGCCCATAATGCCCCGGGTCATGAACACGCCGTTCGCGTTGCCGCTGATCCACCACATGTCGCGATAGCTGTAGCCCTCCGGCAGGACGTAGCCGGAGCCGACGAAGTCTTCGGGCTTGCCGCCCTTGCGGATATCGGCGATTTGAGTGTGAATGCAGCCGTCGCGCGTGATGGTCGGCAAGATGGAGATGCTGTCGAATGTGCCACCCCGCAGCACCGCTGCCACGGCATGCCCCGCTTCATGGCACGCCGTCAGGTATCGCTCAGTGCGGTCGATTGCATCCACGACCGCATGATAGGTGCAGTGTGAGCCAGCCCACTAACACCCCGGCCCCAAGCGGTCCGGGTGTTTTTGTTGTGCTGCAGCATGACCGGCAAAAAAACCACCCCACGCCCCGACCCGCAGGCCGCTCGGGCAGAAGTTACTCGTGTAATCCCTTGGGGAAGAAGGGCTTCCAACCTCCAGCGTTACCTCACCAGCGACCCGCGCGGGCTTCATCCGCTTAGCGGTGGCGATGTGCTCGGTGTCGTCGACCTTCCGAGGTCGCCCGAATTTGGTGCCGTTCTTAAGGGCAGCCTCTGCGCGGTGCGCACCTTGGCCGATAGCCCACCCCCCAGGGCCGTGCCCCTCGGGCGGGCCTGGGCCTGTTGTCCGGATGGGAAAACCCCCGACTCGCGGCCACGCCACATTCCGGCTCCAGATCCGGGGCGGTGGCAAAGGCGGCGAATTCACAATCGGAGATCTTCGACTCAGACCTGAATTCACCGTGAGATGTCAAATTCACCGTGAGATGTCAGTGGGCCGGGGTGTTTGGCGCGATCGGAAGGTGTTGACCGGCACTCAAAATGAACACGACGGCGGCACTGTTGGTGAGGACGAACGGCGGTAGTTGGTGTTCATGGTGACGCGGTGGTGTTCATGGTGACGAGAGAGGTAGGGCGCGCAGGAGCGCGGGCCCGGGCCGTGTGAGCCGGGCCGCAGGGTGAATCAGCCCGGCGCCGCCAGGAGTCTGCCGCGGGCGTGCAGGCCGATGAGGGTCCACAGCGGTTCGTTGATGCCCAGCCGGCGCTGCGTCCACCAGGCCGCAGCCGCCAGGACGTTCAGGGCGTCGCGCAGCCGGTTGCCGGTCCAGGCCAGCTGGTTGAACGCGTCAGCGTCGAGACGGATGAGTGCTTGGGCGCCGCGCTGCCACAGCCCAGTCAGATGAGCATGCTCACGGGCACGCCGCAGCCAGCGGCGCACCGTCGACGGTGATCGGCCCAACGCGGCGGCGATCTGCTGATGCCCCATGCCTGCGGCTTTGTGGGCAAGTGCGGTGCCGATCACCTCGGTGGCGTCGGCCCGGTGTGGCTGCAGTGCAGCCGGCAGCAGAACATGGGTCGTTCCGCATCCGCGGCAGCGCACCCGCCGGGGCCGCACGTCGATCACCTCCGCCCTGAGGCAGCGGATATGCCGTCGGCGACCGTACCCCCACCGCTGCAAGGTGTCGCCGCATCCGCGGCGGGGGCAGACCAGCTGACCCTCGGTCAGGGCATGCTCGGCCGATTCGGCGGTACAGACGACGATCATCGGGTGCTCCAGCGCACATGAGCCACCAGCGTGGTCTATCACGTCCTGGCCGGGGGCCAACCGGTGTTGATGTCAGACGGTTCGGAATCGGTTCTGCCCCAGCAGATCCCTTCTGGCTGTGACCGTCACCATGACCACCGACATGGCACCAGCCAGGCGCCCGTTCCTCGGCGGATCCCGATCGTGGTCATCATGCCGCCGCGCAGGACCCGACCAACCGTCCTCACCCACAGTGACGCGGTGAGCCCCATACCGAGTGCCGGTCAACAGGAAGGTCGGGGCAGACCTGGATGAAGTCGATGTTGGCCGACACCCAGTCCCGCCACTGCTGGCGGCTCATGTTGGTGGTGAGCTTGGCGCACAACATCGTGGCGTCGGCGTAAGCAGGCCACAGCCGCACGGTCTTGTCCCAACTGCCGGAGGCGATCCGCGTGCCGTCGGGACTGAACGCCACGCCCCACACCGCGTCCGTGTGGCCCGGTCAGCGGCTGGCCGACGGCGGCACGACGACCGCTACGCAGGCGGCACCCGTTGTGCCGATCAACCCCCCGCCGTCGAGTTCGACATGCCCATCGTCGTGGACCGTGACCGCTGGCAGCCGGGCGGACTGGGCATTTCCACACAGCATGTTCGGCGTTTGTTCGACCCCAAGGTCGCAGAAATGGCCGCACCGGGCTCGGGAGCGGGTCGGGACCAGTCTGCTACCCAGCCGGTCGACCGTCTCCTAATCGGTGTCGACCCTCGCCGCGCCGTGTGCCTGCTCGGCCGCTCCGAACATGGCGACGGCCACTGCACCCGCGACCGCACCCAGGAACGCCACGCCGGCCAGCCACGGCAGCCCTGGTTGAGCGGTGTCACCAAGCAGCACCACGCCGATCACACCGGGCACCACGGTCTCTCCGACCACGAGAGCGGCGGCGGCGCCGTTGACCGAACCCAGTTGCAGCGCCACAGTAAATAGGTAGAAGCCGCCCAGTCCGGCGATGACGATCGTCCATGACGCCGGGTCGGTGAGCAGGACGCCTACCCGAAGCGGGGCGACACCGTCGAGCACCCGCACCGCCACCGCCATCGCACCAAATAACACCCCCGCGATCAGCCCGGCCGACACGGCAGCGCGAGCGCCAAGCACGCGGATCAGAGCGATGCCGGCGCCAAGGATCACCACCGACGCCGCCAGCACACCCCAGTGCAGGGCCCGCTCCGCCGGCCGATCACCGGGATGACCGGCGGTGAGCCCCAACACCAGTAACGACACTACGACTGTGGCGATCGCCATCCAGTTACGCCTGCGCAGGCGAACGCCGAGTATGAGGACACTTAACACGGCGGTCACGACAAGGTTCGCGCTGATGATCGTCTGCGAGAGGAACAACGGAATCAGACGGGCCGAGACGATGCTTCCCAGGAAACCCACGATATCGAGCATCATCCCCGCGATGAACGTCGGTGTCAGGGCGGCGTGGATTGTGGAGCGAAGCGTCGGGGCGCCGGTCGCGGTGACTTCCGTCCGCTGTCCGTGGCCAGCAGCCACAACTTCCGAACTGCGCGCGCCGTAAGCCTGCAGAACCGACGCGGTTCCATAGCCGACGCACGCCAGGGCGGCCGCCATCAGACCGATCAGCATCTTTGTGTCCTGTCTGCCATGTGGCGATGCTCGCGACCAGCCATTAACCAGCCGCGTTCTCTCAATCAGCGGGTCCGGGGTTCGAAACCGTGACCGCGCACCACCGCATCGTCGCAGCTCAGCCGGTGCTTTTGCCTCGACCGTAGCGCCGCCACCGAATCCAAGTAGCGGTTTGGGCGGAATCTGCGACCCCGGTTGCCGGCTCGCCGCGATTCGTTCCTTAGTCGGGTCCAGGTCCGGATCCCACGCGCTAGGCGAGCGCGGCGGCTTGTCGCTGGACACCACAGCCTTGATCGTGGCCGCATACCAGCGGGTGTTGCCACGGCGGCGAAGTCGCCGACGGTGAAGCCGTGCGGTGCCGGCGCCAGCGCCAGGGCGGCGCGCAGCGTCAAGTCGCGCAGGGCCGCCGCGTCGTCGACTCGCCGGGCCAGCACTCGTACATTCCAGACTGAGGTCACATCACCGGACCCGACGGAGGCCCGCCATGACCGACCTTGACCAGTTCCGCGCCGAGCTGGCGGGCAGTCTCGCGGGTCTGTCGCCGTCGCAGCGGCTCAAGGCGGGTCGCGAGATGGCCGACCGGCTGGCCGTGGTGCTCGCCGCCATCGAGCGCGGCGAGATCGACGCGAGCGCCACCGAGACCGCACGGTTGCAGGGCGCGGCGGTGGCGCTGGCGACCCTAGCCGGGTGACCTTCTGACTGCTGTACAGCAAATGGTCAATTGCTGTACAGCAGTGGCATGAGCGCACCTCGTCGCCGCGCCCGCATCGCCCCGGAGGGCACCGTGGTGGCCTACGTCCGGGTGTCCACCGACGAGCAGGCCGCCAGCGGCGCCGGACTCGACGCGCAGCGCGCCGCCATCGAGGCCGAGGCGCAGCGGCGTGGCTGGACGGTGGTCGGCTGGCACGCCGACGAGGGCATCAGCGGCGGTAAGGGTGTCGAGCACCGCCCCGGCCTGGCCGCTGCCATCGAGGTGGTGGAGTCGGGGCGCGCTGCGGGTCTGCTGGCCGCCAAGCTCGACCGGGTATCGCGGTCGGTGCTCGACACCGCCTCGCTCATGGAGCAGGCGCGGCGCGGCGGCTGGGAGCTGATCACCTGCGATCTGGCGATCGACACCAGCACGCCCGCGGGCGAGGCGACCGCCTCGATGATGGCGGTGTTCAGTCAGCTGGAACGGCGTCTGATCTCCCAGCGCACCCGTGAGGCGCTGGCTGTCAAGAAGGCTCAAGGTGTGCGGCTCGGTCGCCCCTCGGCGCTGCCGCGCGAGGTCGTCGCCCGCATCGTCGCGGCCAGGGCCGGCGGTGCGTCGCTGCGGACCATCGCCGCCGAGCTGACCGCCGACACGGTACCGACTGGCCAGGGCGGCGCGAGGTGGCACGCCTCGACCGTCAAAGCCGTGCTCGACGGCCAGGACGCCGCCGCGGTCCGGGCCGCGATGGCGGCCTGACGAGACAGCCGTCGGGCTCGGCCAGTCCGCTCGTCGGTGCGCACCACCGCCAGACTCACCGGCGACGACCACAGCACGGCCCTCGCCGCACCACCGCCAGGACTAACCCGCCGTCGACTGTGCCGAGATCCCGCATCACCTCAGCCTAGAAGCTACCGCGACGTCATCGCGCACCAACACAAGAAGGGCAGGTTGAAGCACGTGCCCGTGATCCTGCTCTGCCTGCTGGTCTGGGTAACGATCATCTGGGCCAGGACGAACCCTGACAACGAGTTGTCGTACGAATGCGGGTTCGCCATCGCCGTCGCATCGATCTGCTGGCTCACGATCGGCATCGTCGTCGAGCGCATCCACAGAGGGAGCGTTGACGCGAAGGGCTCTCTGGTCATCGTCAACGTAGCGACCGGATAGCATCGCGATGGCTGCGACAAGCCTGGCTGATCCTCATCTGCCGGCGCGCGGGTCACAGTCCTTGGAGGGCCGGAATGAGAAACGTCCATCGTTCTTTCGCCGCGCACCGCGGGACAGTTCGCGCACCCGCGCGGTCGCGGTGGTTGGAACATCGAGCACAACCTCGCCGCGGGCCACAAGCCACTGCGCCAGGTGATGACCCAACCCTTGGGCGTTCTCAACCGCCCACTGCCGGTGTGGCCACTGCTTAGCCCAGGCCCGCAGCCGTCGATACTCGGCCAGCGTGGCATCGATACGCAGCGAACCCAGATCGGTGTTGGTGACCGGATCCACCGCGGAGGCGGTGTGCGTACACTTGTGCGGGTCGACGCCGATGACGATCATGGACAACGGATTCCCTTCTCACGCTGTGACGGTGGGGATCCGCGGCGGACAATCCGACTTCAAGCACCTCGCACGTACTTGTGGTCACGCCTCTCTTGAGTCACGCCGCGAACGCGAACCGGAGGGCTCGACACACCCCCCTGAGAGTCAACCCGAACACGGGTGACAGGAACTTACGCGAGTCAGGCCCTTCGGTCCGCTACGGCACGCTACGGGCAGCCAACCCGATCACGAACCGCTGACACCTACACAAGTCGGGAACTTCGGGCTGGGCAGAAACCGGCGCCTTGTGGACTTAGCTGCCGCCGCCGATGGACAGCTTGACCACTCGATCGGCGTCGGCGATCTGCTGGCCGAAGCGGAACACCGCGCGCACCGCCAGCGAGTCGCTGCCGAGGTAGAAGTCGCTGCTGGTGGTGTGCGACAGTCCTTCATCCGGTGAGCGCGGTGATCGCCAGCGCAGCCACGCACAGCACCACCACGGCGGTCGTGATGCCGTAGGCGGTCGTGCCGGTCCACCCGATGGTGTAGCGGCCCATGAGGTCGCGGTCCCGCCCGATGCCGATCATCGCGAACAGCAGTGGCACCAGTAGCACGGCGTTGAGTACCTGGGTGGCCACCAGGATCGTGACGAGCGGGATGGTCGGGATCAGCACGGCCAACGCGCCGACGATCGTGACGATCCCGAACGTCAGATAGAAGGGCCTGGCCTCGGAGTATGGATCATCCACGGCGGCTTCGATGCCCGCGTACTCGCATACCGAGTATGCCGTCGAGAGCGGCAGTATGGAGGCGGCCAGGAAAGCGGCCCCGATCAGGCCGACGGCGAACAGTGTCGACGCCGCGGTGCCGGCCAGCGGTTGCAGTGCCACGGCGGCATCGGCGGCGTCTTGGATCGAGCGGCCGTCGCGGTGCAGCGTCGCCGCGCAGGCCACCACGACGAAGAACCCGATGACGCCGGTAAGCACGGCGCCTGTGATCACGTCGACCTGTTCGAGGGGGAGGTCCTCGGTCCGAAGCTTCTTGTCGACCACGTAGGACTGGATGAAGGAGAGCCCCCAGGGGGCGAGCGTGGTGCCGACGGTGGCGGTGACGATCGCGACGGCCGCGCTATTGCCGGGCAGGCTCGGCACCAGCATCCCGTGGACCGCGGCCCCCCAGTCCGGACGGGCCAGCACGCCGGACGCGATGTAGGCCAGGAACACCGTCGACAGCAGTAGCAGGAAGTGTTCGACCCAGTGGAAGCTGCCGCGTAATACCAGCAGGGAGACGATCACCGCCGCAGCGGGGACGCTGGCGTAGCGGCTGATCCCGAATAGCTCGGAGCCGGCGGCGATCCCGGCGAATTCGGCGCAGGTGGTGCCGACGTTGGCGACCACGAGCGCGACCAGCACGGCACCGCCCAACCGCACGCCGTACCGCTGTCGCACGAGGCCGATGAGGCCCTGTCCGGTGACCACGCCCATGCGTGCCGCCAGGCCGTGGAAGAGCACGAGGGCGATGGTGGAGAGCAACAGCACCCACAACAGCTGGTAGCCGTGGTCCGCGCCGAGGACCGAGTAGGTCGTAATGCCGGCCGGGTCGTCGTCGGAGAGGCCAGCGAGCAACCCCGGACCGACCACCGCCAGCAGTGCGCCGAGGGTGAGCCCCTTGCGCCCAGGGCGTTTCACGGCGTCGGTCCGTCCCCAGTAGCCCTGCCGACGGCGGTGTGACGGCGACGAGGCCACACCCCGGAGCGTATGAAGCTCCTTCCGAGGAACGCAGGAGAGTGTGCGAGGCGGGCGCGCCAGCGGGTTGCGTGCTCGGCAGGCATGGCGGCCACGATCGTTGCGGCGTCGGCGTCGGGCATCGCGCGGAGCATGCGCTCTCCGACGATCGGATGGGCGGCGCGGACTACATCGGCGGCGACCGCGGGTCCCGCAGCGGCAAGAACCTCGGTGGCCGACTCGAGGTCGAGCCTGCTGACTAGGGCAGCGAGCCCGCTCGCGTCGAGGTGGTGCACTGCTGATCGTGGGGTGGTGAGCTGGACGGCGTGACCGCGCTCGGAGGTCAGGTGCAGGTCGGTCCACGCGACGCAGTCCTCGCCGTCGCGAGCCGCCAGTCGGCGCAGGCCGAGTCGCCGCACCACCCCTCCGAAGCCGACTTCGGCGCCGACCAGTTCGAGCCGCTCGTCTGCGGTGCGAGTGAGCACCACATCGGCTACCCGCGCGAGTCGCTGGCCCACTACGTCGACGATCTGGGT
Organism: uncultured Actinomycetota bacterium; assembly: GCA_963801365.1. Lineage (GTDB taxonomy): Bacteria > Actinomycetota > Actinomycetes > Mycobacteriales > Mycobacteriaceae > Mycobacterium. The sequence continues at coordinate 113,610 of CAWDEZ010000013.1, forward strand.
GTCGAGCACGTCGCGCACGAGCAGGATCTCGTCGTCACCAAGCGCATCGGTGGTCGAGCTGATCGCGAATGTGGTCGGGTCATCGGTGCCGCGTACCAGAACGCAGGTGTCCTCAAAGCTCTCGATTGCGGCCCACGGCGCCAATAGGTCGGGCGCGCGGTGGCGCCGCACGAGGAGTCGCTCGACGAGGTGCGGGCCGGCCTGCTCGTCCAGCCGGACCGTGAGATCGGCAAGGCGGCCGAGCGCCCGCCCGTCGGGACCCAGCACGTCCTGGCCGGTCACCCCGCTGAGAAAGAGCATTCCAGGAGCATGCCCGAGTGACGGGTGTGCGGCAGACGTTCGGGTCGTCTTCGAGTCGGAATACCGGCTTAGTCGGGTATCGGATGGCGCGGGTCGCCAGCACGATCGCACTCTCAGATCAGGCCGCGGGCGTCGTGGTCGGAGCGGCCTTAGCGCGGTGCAGGTCGACGATGCCGGCCGCGCCAACGCGATCCGCTCGACGGTGTGGTTCGAGGCGCTGCCGCCCAATATTGTGCGGGTGCTTGGTGCCGATCACCGCGCTACTCTGGCCAGCCGCCCCCGCGTCGCCAACTGGCCAACGGCTACCCGCTCGGCCAGTGACTCGCTGGCAACGCAACTCAGCATCGGAACCGCCGCGGAAGCTGGAACGACGGAACGCGGCCATCTGGCGTTCGACGTAGAGATGAGCGGTACCCGGGGTCTGGTCGGGCCGCCCAGCGCCCAGACCTCGACCGGATCGAGGTCGTCGTCCACCTCGCAGTGCGTGAAGCGGCGGTCGGTCGAGCACCCCCGGCCAGATATCTGTAATGGCCGGGACGGTCGCCGCGTTGCCGGTCGAAGAGGTTGGGGATGCGGTCGTCATTGCTGCGTCTTCCGCTCAGGTTTGGTTGCGTGGAGCCGAGGACCGCAGCGAATCTGGATGGCACGCAGATGGCACAAGTCCAATCCCGATTAGATGAAAAAGACTCTTACCAGCTAGAACACGAGTGCCCCCGGCAGGACGGCGGCAAATCTGGTAAAGGCGGCGACGAGTCTTAGCGGGGTGGTGATGGCCGTTCACCTCGGCCGACGATCGAGCCCGACGAGGATGTGCACCACGGCGAGATGTGATGATGCGGGTGATGACGATGAACATCGTTGAGGTGGACGCGATCAGCCACACGATGTCGTGACAGCAGAACGCCCCGACCGTAGCCGGGGGCGCCGCTGTTTATTTTTCCGCGTCCCAGAGTTTTTGGGTGAGGTCTTGGAACGTCGCCAATGCAACGAAGTCGTCTTTGCGGAGCAGCGCCGACTTGCTCATCTTGGCCCGTATGGTCCAACCGCCTGCGTGCATTAGTTCCACGATGTGTTCATCTCGCTCGCGGATAGCCGAGACCACGCCGTCCTTACTGGGCATGTTAAGAAAAATTTCGCGGACGGTCAGTGACCTCAGCGTTTCGACAGTTTGGCCGAGCATGTCGGCAAAGGAACTATTGACGAATAACACGCCGCCGTCCTCGCCGACCGCCAGTGCCGGCACCGGAATGCGGTCCAACAGAACCCCTGCGGGCAACTGCTCCAACTTGGCTATCGGGGACTGGCCGACTTGGCCGCTTCGCCGCCGTTCTAACACTTCAATTCACCGCCAGAGTCTGGTCACGTTTGGGCAGCGACGGAGCGGTTTTCTGGGCCGTTAGCCGCAAAGGACGCCGCAAACCCGCCCGCCGTTGCTCAAAAGTGTATGCCTCGACCAACGACTGACAAAACCACCCCATTGTGCGGTTACTTCATGAAGTCTCGCCAGCGGGCCAGTACATGGCGCTCAGTAGCTACGTTGCCCGACAGCAACTGGTTTTGGCCGTCCCGCAATCGCAGCCGACACGCCGCCGCCATGGCCCGCCCCGGTGGACGTGACCGCCGCGGTGCGCGCAGCCGGGTTACCAATTTTGGGCAGCGACGGCCAGGTGGAACATATTCATGCCCATCTCGATGTCGTGGTCGATGGGCACCCTGTGCAAGTGCCTGCAGGCATCGGAATCGACCCGGTTCACCGCGCCATCAGCCCTCTGCACACCCACGACACCTCCGGGGTGATCCACATCGAGTCTCCAGTGCAGCGGCAGTTCAGCCTTGGCGAGTTCTTCTCCGAATGGGGGGTTAGCCTCTCGGCCGACACCATCGGTGCGCTGCGGGCGGTTGGCGACAAGACCCTACGGGCCTACGTCAACGGCACACTGCGTACTGGTAACCCCGCAGCCATCACGTTCGAACCGCATGACGAGATCGCCCTGATCTACGCCGTACCGCAGCGTGGCGAAACCCTCCCGGCCCGCTTCGACTTCCCGCGCGGCGACTGAGGTTCCCTTCCTCCAGCGGCTCGGCTGGTTTCGTCCTCGCCGTTCAGCTTGCGCAGTATGCACCGTCTCCGGCGGCACCGTGGAGCGCACCCGGACTCGGGTTTGCTGGCAGCCGTCGCGATGGCCTTGGGTTGGGATGTGTCAGCCGCATTCGTCGCAGCGGCCGGGACCAGACGGCGGGGCGAACTGGCCAACGAGGTGCCCGTTGCGCTTCAGGCCACTACGACTGTTCGAGGGGCTCTCCGGACCTTGAGGTCCACACGTCCGCTGCGGCGGAGACAGCACTGCTACTCGGACTCGTCGCCATCATCGCGGCACCTTTCTCGGTGATGCATGGCGCCGTCCAGTTTTTTGTGCATGGTCAGGCGAGGTCGGGCGGAAGCGCCCATGCCACGGAGAACCCGTCCCGATCGACCGTCGGTTCCAGCTTCACCAGGCCACCCATCTGGAAGCCGACCACCTGGGCCTGCTCGTCGCCCACGACCAGCAACGAGGCAAGCCTGCCGAGGAAAGGCATGTGGCCGACGAGCGCAAGCGACTGGTGCTCGGTCTCCGCTCGAAGCCACTGCGCGACCGGTACCACCGGGTCATCCGGCGCAAGACCCGGTCGAGCCTCGACGCTCGGCTCCACGCCGATCTCCCTCACAAGCAGCTGCGCAGTCTGCTCTGCGCGCAGCTTTCCGCTGTGCAGGCAGCCGCCGATCCGGACGCCAGCAGCCCGGGCTCTCTTAGCGACACGCCGCACCGCCGCTCGACCGGCATCCGTGAGGGGTCGCTCGGGATCCTCTGTTTCGGTCGTCGCCTGACCGTGCTGCATCAAGTACAAGTCCATGTCGGTCACCTCCGATGGTTCCACCATCATCGCGCGGACGCTTAGTCGTGCAGAGTGCGGAGCATCGGGCGTTACGCACCGAAGACCGTGCTCTGCGACACCCGCGACGTCGGCATCGGCCCGGCGGGTCACCACCGCATAAACCCAAACTTGGTCTGACCGTGAACTTGACCCCATTGGGTGGCGGTCCGACCCGCTGTTCTGTCTACTCTCGACCACATGACCGACGGGACCTGGTGGGACCACTGGGCCGACTGGATGATCGCCCGGGCCGGTGAGGAGCGCCCCGCCCCCAAGACCCCGGGCAGCCGGCGGCACCGGGTGCTGGGGCCCGCGCCGGCGATCTACGTGTTCGAGAAGGTTTGAGGTGGAGTCGGTCTGGGTGGATCAGTGGCTCTGGGCGGTACGGCTGTTCAAGACGCGGTCGGAGTCGACCGAGGCGTGCCGGGCCGGCCACGTGCGGGTCAACGGCGCACCGGTCAAGCCGGCGGCCAAGGTCCACGTCGGTGACCGGGTGACGGCCCGGGCCCACCAGCGGGAACGGATCTTCGAGGTCGTCGCCCTCATCAACAAGCGGGTGTCGGCCCCGTTGGCCGCCGAGTGCCTCGTCGACCACAGCCCGCCACCCCCGCCGAAGCACGAGTGGATGCCGGTGTTCCGGAGGGACCCGGGCACCGGACGTCCGACCAAACGGGACCGACGCCGCCTCGACGAGCTCCGTTCCGGCTGAGCCCCCGACGCCGTCAGGAAGCCTGGTCGAGGCGGGCCACGATCTCCGACCACACGGTGGCGTTGGCCCGCGCTGGCGCCGTGCGGGCGCGCGGGGTGAAGTTGGTGCCCGTCGCGGCGAGTTCGGCGTCCCAGCGAGACTTTCGCCCGCTAGTCCAGTCCAGCTTTCAGGACGGAACATGGCGCGACTCTACCGAGATACCTAGTGGTGTGTCCGGTCATTGACTAACCACTTGCTGTAGCGCGACGCGTCCGCGGCGGACCTTTGCAAGGATGGATTCGGCGGTGGCGGTCCATTTGAAGGGCTGGGGGTCTTCGTTATGTGCATCGAGGTACTCCTCGATCGCGGTGATGAGCCCGGGCACGGAGTTGAAGCTGCCGCGCCGCAGCGCTTTGTCGGTGAGTTCGCGGAACCAGCGTTCGACCTGGTTGAGCCACGACGAGGAGGTCGGCGTGAAATGCAGGTGGAAGCGGGGGTGCTTGTCCAGCCACCGTTGCACGTCGGGGTGCTTGGTGAGTAGCCGGGGGGAATCGCACCCCCCGGCTCTCGCAGAACCGTACGTGACAGTCGCCCGTCATACGGCTCCCACAGGCCGGCCTCTGGTGGGCGGGAGAAGGTGCCAGTGGGCGAAGAGCCGGGGCTGGTGCTGTCGAACCGCGTCCAGCCAGGCCCGAGCCTTGGCAGCTTTCCCGCGCAGTCGTTTGAATTTCTGCATGGCCCATCGAACGAGATGCTCGTCGATGTGCCTTGCGAGGGAGTACAGCTCGGAGCGGTAGAAGACCCCGTAATAGCCGATCCAGCCTCGCACCTGAGGGTCGATCTCCTCGGCGAGGCCGGACAGATCCGTCCCACTGCGACGATTGAGGTGCCATGCCCTGACCTTCTGGCCGACCGCCTTGGCCGCCGTGACACTGATGGCCGGGGCGAAGCTCACGAAGTAGCCTCTCCGGCCTTTGGCCAGGCGCCCCCGGAAGGTGTAGCCGAGGAAGTCGAAGCTGGTGTGCTCCGCTTCCCCCGGCCGGTTCGCGTCCTGGCAGAACACGACCTTCGTCTTCTCGGGGTGCAGCTCGAGGCCGAGTGCCCCGAGCCTGGTGGCGATCGAGTCCCGCAGCGCGCGGGCCTGATCCTCCGAATCGCAGTGAGCGACAATGTCATCCGCATACCGCGCGAAGGGACAGCCCGGGAACTCCCGAACCATCCAGGTATCGAACGCGTAGTGCATGAACACGTTGGCCAGCAACGGGGAGATCGGCGACCCCTGCGGGGTCCCCTTGTCCCGCGCTGTCAGAGTCCCGTCCGGCATCCGCATGGGGGCTGTGAGCCACCGCTCGATGTAGAGCAGAACCCAACGCTCGTCGGTGTGGTGAGCGACCGCCTTGAGTAGCAGATCATGCGGGACGCTGTCGAAGAAGGCCCGGACATCAAGGTCCAACACCCAGTCCTGTTTCCAGCAGCGCCGTCGAGTCACGGCCAACGCGTCGTGGGCCGACCGCCCGGGACGGTAGCCGTAGCTGTCCGGGTGGAAGATCGGCTCCAGCTTCTCCTCCAGCAGCATCGCAGCCGCTGTCTGGGCGATTCGGTCGGCCACATTGGGCACACCCAACACCCTGATCCCCGCCCCATGATCCTTCGGTATCTCCACCGCCCGCACCGGGCCCGGCAGGTAGCTGCCGGAGCTCATCCGGTTCCACAGCTTGTAGAGGTTGTCCCTCTCCGCCTCCCGGAACCCGTCGATGCTGACGGCGTCCACGCCCGGCGCTCCGCCGTTGGCCTGGACCTTCATCCACGCCTCATGAACGAGGCGCTTGTCGATCTCGAACGACTTCACCTTCGACTTCGATCCAACCATCAGCTCCTACCCTCGCGGGGTGACCTCAGGTCGATCTGGCCCGCCCGGCCCCTTCGCTCCAGCCCCATTACCGAGCCTTCACCGCTACTACGAGCCGGTCCGCCCCTGTGCCTCGCATCGGTACTCTGCCCCTTGCGGTTTCGGCCACTTGGGGTCCTCCCTCTCGCGACCCGAACCGGCACACCGCGCCGATAACGTCCGGTCGTCGGTATCGAGGCGACAGTTTCTCCTGTTCCATGCCAGCGCCCGCGACGAGCTCACGCCACCTATACACCGGACGCCACCAGGGCAGCACGCAGCCCGCCCCCTGGCTCAGGGCTCGCCCCGCGGGCGGGCCTTTGTCCCGGAGATACCCACAACCTCCGGTTTCGGCGCCATCGTTCTACGTTTCGATGCGTCCGCAGTGGTTCATCCATGTTCGTCTTCTCGCCGCATACCTGACCCGCTGCAGCGGGCCTTTTCCGCAGTCGCTTCCCACCCCGGCTCTTGACCGGCATGACACTGCGGCGGTTTGAGTTCTCCGTCTGCTCGGCGAACCCGGAGGACCTACCTCCATCACTGGCACAGCACGCTTCGTGCTGGGGACCTCCTACATCCTCATCACTTCACTTTCAGGACACACGTGGGTGGCGTAGTTGTCCAGGATCAAGTGGATCTGCAGGCCCTTGGGAACCTCTCGGTCGATGGTGCGCAGGAACTTCAGGAACTCCCGGTGGCGGTGGCGGGGTAGGCATTGCCCGATCACCACCCCGGTCAACACGTTCAACGCCGCGAACAGGGTGGTGGTCCCGTTGCGCTTGTAGTCGTGGGTCATCGTCTGCCCGCGGCCCTTGGTCATCGGCAGCGATGGCTGCGTGCGGTCGAGCGCCTGCACCGAGGACTTCTCGTCGGCGCACAGCACGATCGCGTTCTCCGGCGGGTTCAGATACAGACCCACGACATCGACCAGCTTCTCCTCGAACTTGGGGTCTCCCGACACCTTGAACGTGTCGACCCGGTGCGGTTTGAGGCCCAACTCCTTCCACACCCGCTGCACAGTGCTCTTCGACACCCCGGCGGTCCCGGCCATCGTCCTTGTGCTCCAATGCGTCTCGCCCTCCGGGCGGCATTCCTTGGTGAGCGTCACGATCTTCTCGATCGTGGCGTCGGGGATCGAGGGCCTGCGGCCTCGACCCTCACGGACCTGCCCGAACTTGACCAGACCGTCCTCGGTGAACCGACTACGCCAGTTCGCCACGGTGGTCCGCGACACCGACAACGTGGCCGCGATCGTCGCGTTCGCCGCACCGTCGGCAGCCATCAGCAAAGCCTTGGCCCGCACCACTTCCCGATGCGCCCCGGACTGCGACCGAGCCAACGACTCCAACACCTCGCGCTGTCCATCGGTCACCGTTAATGCGGGCACGGGTTTGCTCATGCCCGAAAATCATACCGATTCACTGCCAATTATTTGCGGGGCGCGGAGCTGGGAGGTGCGGTGGCTGCCTGAGGAGCTGGCCCGGGTGGATGCGCTGCTGGACGATCCGGCGTTCTTCACCGCGTTCGTGCGGTTCTTCGACCCGCGGATGGGTCGGCCGTCGACCTGACCTTAGGTCACGTTCTGGCTTGACTCCCGGCGGCGGGTCGCTGATCTGCGGTTTTGTTGGATGGTTCACCGTGCCCGGCGAGCATGACTCGGTCGATGACGCCGGGCAGAAGTACCGCCAGGTGTTCGGGGCTGGCACCCGCGGGGATGGCTGGTACAGCTTCGATGTCGCCGGGGTGCATGTGATCGGGTTGGTCAACACGCTGAACCTGAAGAAACTGGGCCATCTGGGAACCGATCAGCTCGCGTTCATCGAACACGACGTCGCGCCGCTGTCCAGCGACACCCCGGTCGTGGTGTTCAGCCACATTCCGTTGTTCGCGATGTACCCGGACTGGGGCTGGGGCACCGACGACGCCGCCCAGGCGTTGAGCTACCTGACGCGATTTTCGTCGGTGACCTGCCTCAACGGGCATGTGCACCAACTGTTTTCCAAGACCGAGGGCAACGTGACCTTTTACAGCGGCACCACCACCGCCTACCCGTTGCCGCATCCCGGCGACGGCCCGGCGCCCAAACCGCTCACACTGCCCGCCGGGAAATTCCACGACGCGCTGGGTATCCGCGAGGTCAGCTACACCAAGGGTCAGCAGGCCCTCGCGCTCAAAGAGCAGACACTGCAATGAGGTCAACAGCGACCGAGATTTTTCTTCGACTCGGCATCGCGGCCACCCTGGCCGTCAGCGGCGTCATCCACGCCTACCTGTACATCCACGGCTACAACCACATCCCCACGGTAGGTCCAGCATTCCTGTTGCAGGCCAGCATGTTTTGCGCGCTGGCCGTGCTGATCCTTGCCGGCGCACCGCAGTGGTTTCGGTGGGCCGGCGCGCTGCTGTCGGTGGGGACGCTGATCGCATTCGCGCTCTCGCGGACCACGGGCCTGTTCGGGTTCACCGAGCCCGGCTGGGAACCGTCGCCCCACGCGGCACTCAGTGTGATCGCCGAGGTGCTCACGGTGGTATTGGTTGCGGGCGCGGTGCTGCGTAGCCGCACAGCCCCCGCGAACGTAATCCGTTGCCGGGCCCGTGGCTGGTGGCTGGGTCAGTGATTGTCGAGCGGGTTGGCCACCGCCAGGTTCCTCCCAGCCGACCGACCTACGCTGCCCTGCGTGTCAGGGCGGTCGACACGGGTCACGTCCGTGACCGCGCCCGGTCATCCCACTATCGGTATACCGCAGCGGTGCCAGCAACTGAGGGTGGCCGGCGGGTTTGTCGGTTCTCACATTTTGTGTGACGCCGCGACTCGGTCCTGTCCTTGTCAAACGATGAACTATTGGCGGCCGTGCCTCGTTAATTTAATGGGGTAGGCGGCCAACGCGATCGCAGGAACGCGAAAGCACTGATGCGAGGCCAGTAGAATGGGCCGAATGTCCGCGCGCTCGGCGCATTATCGACCGACGCGCTAACCACTGTGAGTGAAATAATATTGGCGCACGATGTGACTGGTTGAATAGCCAATAGCAAAGGCACCAATGTGAAGTTCATTTGATCTGATCGCTTCCCGGCGCCACCGCCCTGGGCGTGCCGGATTCGACGTGCCAGCGGGTTCCGAAGTGCCTGTGAGCTTTTCAGATAAGGCTAGCCCCGCCAGGTGAACTCGCCTGTCAGCGTCACTGGTGGCCGTGATCAAGCGCGCACCCTCCCGATCACCGCGTCTGCTGTCTCGGCCGCGCAGGCAACGCTGAAGTGAAGGAGCTTCCGATTTTTGCTCTTCATTTGGAACGAGGTATGTCCGATAGGGATGACATCAGATATCACGCGGGCATGGGGCGAACCCAGCTTTTCGACAGGTGTAACCCGCCGGCCTATTTATTAGTAAGAGTTCCACCACGGAACTTGCACCCATTCCGCACCGAAGTCGGGTCGGGAACTGGAGTAGCGAATGATCTCTGACGGTAGGACCCAGGGCCTCTGCGCCGCCGGTTTCCCGGTCGGTTGTGCGTCCCCTGGTGCCCCTGGGCAGGCAGGCGCGACTCCAGCTCCCGCCACGTCAAACCGTGCATGCGGTTCTCCCGCACACGGCTTACCGACGCCGTTCACCGCCGGCATTCGGTTTCTCCCGCCAGGGCTTGTTCGCCCTGGGTGCGATCACGGTCCCATTCAGGCTGAGCAGCCCGCAGTAGTCGGTCGATTTATCGGAGGCCACTCACCGAAGAGCAGCGACTGCGACGTAACGAGCAGGTACGGCTGCGCCGCCTCACCCCGGAGGGCGGGGCGAGGGTGAGGGCGATAGAGAAGGCCAGCAGGCAGCGCCGAGCAGCGCGGGCCGCAGCCCGCCCAGAAGGGTGCCGCGTGGCGTAGCCGATAAGCCCTTGCGGCACAACCGATTCCGCACCCTGATCGGCCGCGAAAGACGTGACGGCCCCATACGATTCGGTGGCCTGGCAATAGTGCTTCAGAATCTTCTGAAACATGCGCCCACAATTCTCTATCGCTTTAACCGTACTTGAGTTTCGCAGTTATGCGGCGGCAGCGGCGCAGGCCAGTTCGTAGTCGCGGTATTTGTGGGGGTCGGGTTGAGCTGCGGCAACGCTTGTAATTCGTGCTGCGACAAGTGTTCTGCGGAGCTTGGCGAGCATGTCTTCGAAGGCGGGTTCGTCCTTGTGGGGGTACCAGGGCTGGTCGCTGCGGCGGCGGGCGAGGTCGTCGGGGTGGTAGCCGTGCAGCGTGTACCAGACGATGACGAGGCTGTAAACGCAGAAGCTCAGCGGCACGGTGCGTTCCACGGCGCGCTGCAGGCGGTTGCGGGCCTGGCCGATGCCGAGCAGTTGTTTGCCCGAGGCGATGGCGGTCTCGATCGGCCAGCGGTGCGCGTAGCGTTCGACGACCGCGTCGGTGCCGCTGTCGGTGTCGGTGGTGAAGACCGCCAGCACGCGGTCGTCGCCGGGGTCGCGGACCAGGACGGTGCGGCCGGGCGTGTTGCCGAAGGCGCCGTACCAGATGCTGGGGATGTCGGCGATCTCGGCGGTCACGCTGCGGCCATAGCGGGTGATGGTGGCGGCGCGCCACTGCGCGGTGGCGGCCAGGTCGGCGGGACGGCCGAGCCGGGGGCCCTTGGATCGGGGTCGGCCCCGCTTGCCGGTGCGCGGCGGCGCCACAGCGTAGAGGGCGGCGTTGGCGGGCAGCCGGGTGGTGATCGTGGTAGCGGGCACCAGCAGCGCCTTGCCGTGGTAGGCGGCGTCCCCGACAGCGTGCACGAGTCTGTCCGGGAACACTTGGGCCAGAATCGCAATCAGTTCGGCTGCCAGCTGCACCGGGGAGGCGGTGCCCTTGCCGCGCCACAACCGCAACAGCACCGGCAGGCACACCGGGTGGCTGCAGAACGGCACCGTGACGACGATGCCGAGGATGATCCACCGGTTGCCGCGGCCGAGCGCGTTGGGGTCCTGCGCGGAGCCGTTGTGGGTCCAGAACGCGCCGAACACCTTGGGCCCCCACCGGCGAAACAGCGTGTCGTCGACCACCACAACGATCGGCGCACCCGCATCCAGCAGCCGATCCACGATCAGCCGGGCCAGCACCAGCCCGATCCGATCCACGTCCCAGCGGTGATGCGAGAAGAACCGGCAGCACGCGTGAAACGACACCACCGCAGCCGCCCCGGCGCCCACCAGCATGCCCACCACCGTCCGTCGCGCGGTCTGCGCGACCAGCCCGGTAGCCAGCAGCACGAACAACCCGAACATCCGCGACCGGCGAAACGCGGGACGGAACATCTCCAACAGACCGCGCCAGGTAACGGGTAAGGTCGGCGACGCAAGCATCGGCGGAACCTCGCATCAGCGTTGAACTTTCATCCACACCCGCCGATGCTTCGTCATGCTTACGACCGGATCACGGCGACACGCCGATCACGTCACAAACGCCCCAAAATTCACACGCGCCACACTGATCAAACTGCGAAACTCGAGACCGTAATAAACAGCAGTAATCCCCCGAACCATTTATCGGTCCTGAAAAGCCCACAAGGAAAAGAACTTTCGGCCTGCATAGAGATATTCGTTATTGCGACTTGCGGCTCAAGTTCCCCGGGAACACGAGAACACGGGAAAACCGTTCCCCGGTCTTCCCCCGCCACCGGGCTGACGCCCGTGGCGGGGTCGCCGCGAAGAAACGCCAAGGCACCCGGACAGACGTTGGGGCAGATCTACCACAAAGTGGTCGTTCGACGAGCCCAACGACAAACGCCGTACGGGCGGGACTGCGTTCGACTGGGAAGCCCCGTCCGTAAAGTCGGGCCGGCCCGGGAGGGCCCGTTCGACTGAGACGTACGACTTAGGGGCCTTACGGTCCCAGGGCGGCCCGAAACGCGACGGGGTCGAGCACCAACTCGACCTGCTCCTGCATGTGCTCGGTGGCCTCATCGGGCCCCATCTGGGCCGCCAGCGCGCCCGCGACCAGCATGGCCAGGTGCCGCGCGACGTCCTGCCACTGCCGCACTGACCACCAGTCACCTTCGGCCGCGATCACCGCGTCACAGGTGTCCATGGCCGCCGCGAACGCGCAGATGAGTGGCTGGCCATGATGAGCGACCAACTACTGGCCCAATCCGCTGTCGACCGGCTCACCTCGACCACACATGAACTCGTCATCGAAGGCCAGTCCTACCGGCGACGTCAAAAACCCTCAGTTGACACCACCAAGAAGGGAGAACAGGATGCTCGCTGAACCAACCAGGTGGTCCCATCCTTCTGGCAAACCGGTGGTCCCATCACCCTGGCAAATGACAGTGATGGCCCGGCAGCCGAACGATGAGGCCCTTGCGTTTGAGCCGGCGCAGGTCGTAGGTGGCTTGGCGGCTGGTGTAGGGGCGACCCAGCAAGGTGGTGACGGCTGAGACCAGGGCGGGGTTGTCGAACCCGGCGAGCAGGTGGGTGAAGCCGACGACGGCGGCCAGCACCGCCATCACCCGCGGGTCCCCGAACGGCAGCCCGGGGGCGTGTTGACCGTCGATATGCGATGGTCGGGTCACCCGGGTGAAGGTGGCCACATCCGGAGCGGGCCGGGCATCGGCGGCTTGCGCATCACACAGACGCTGATTGGCCTGCTCGCCAACCGCCCGTAGGGCTTTCCAGTTGTCGGCGGTGGTCCGCCACCGGCCGATGCCGAAGTCGCGAGTGTCGCAGATGACGGTTTCGGTGCGCAACGCCCGATGCTCCTTGAAATATTGTTTGATCCGGCTGGACTTGTAGGGGCAGCTGATCTGCGGATCAACCCCTTTGGTGATGACTTTGGTGCGCCAGGTGCCCGGGGTGCGGCTGTTGATGCGCCGGTCGAAGATCAGCACCACCGATTCCGGTCGGCCTCCCACGAGAGGGCGCTAGCGGTGATAGCGGCGGTCGGGATGATCAAGGCAGCGATCGCCAGCACGATGATCGCCGTGGTGAGGCCGGCCTTAACCTCTTGTTTCCCGGGGGCAGGTCGACCTTGATCTTCACCTCTTTGTATTCGAAATCAACCATCGAGCGCTCAGTCGGGATGAATCCTGCTGCAAGCTCGCCATTGTCATCAACCCGCCGAAGGGGCTTATCAATGACTTCTTGTGCTGGAAGTTCCTGCCCATCCTCGGCGGCAGGGGTAGTAGGGACAGATACAGAAACTTCGGGCTAACCCTGGGCTAACCCCAATACCGTTCAGTTAAGACTACATGGGTGTAGTTTGTAGGGCGTGCCACGTGCGGGTTGGCGTAAGCCGGAGTCGGACCGGCGGTTGTCGGATTTGGTGTCGGTTGGGGTGTTGACGCGGGTGTTTCCGCCGGCGTTGGTCGATGAGGTGATCGGGGCTGCGGGTCGGACCGAGGTGCGGCATCGGTCGTTGCCGGCGCGGGTGATGGCGTATTTCGCGATCGCGATGGGTCTGTATTCCGAGGGCTCGTACGAAGATGTGTTGGCGCAGCTCACTGACGGTTTGGCGTGGGCCTCGGGGTGGCGCGAGCAGTATCGGCTGCCGGGGAAGTCGGCGATCTTTCAGGCCCGGGAGCGGTTGGGGTCGGCACCGCTGGCGGGGTTGTACTCGCAGGTGGCGCGCCCGTTGGCCACGGCCCAGACCCCCGGGGCGTGGCTGGCCGGGCTGCGGCTGGTCGCCATTGATGGGACGTGTCTGGATGTGGCTGACACGGTCGCCAACGACGAGCATTTCGGCCGGCCAGGGACCAGCAAGGGTGAGAAGGCGGCCTTCCCGCAGGCGCGGGTCCTGGGGATCGCCGAATGCGCCACCCATGTCGTGTTCACCGCCGCGATTGGGGCCTACCGGGATTCGGAGGCCGCCCTGGCCGAGGAGTTGCTGGGCGCGCTGACCCCGGACATGCTGTTGGTGGCCGATCGCGGGTTCTTCTCGTATGCCTTGTGGCGCAAGGCATCTGCTACCGGAGCGCAGCTGCTGTGGCGGATGGGCACCGGTGTGGGCGCACCCACGCCGGTGCACGTCGAGGATCTTTCCGACGGTTCCTGGCTGGCCCATCTGCGCCCCAGCACCGATCGCCACAGCGCCCCGATGCTGGCCCGAGTCATCGACTACACCCTCGACGACGGCCGCCCCAACCCCACCAGCTACCGACTGCTGACCACGTTGACCGACCCTGAGCAGGCCCCCGCCGTCGAGTTGGCCACCGCCTACGCCCAGCGCTGGGAAATCGAGAACACCTTCGACGAACTCAAAACCCATCAACGCGGCCCAAGAGTGGTGCTGCGCTCCAAATCCCCCGACCTGGTCCTGCAGGAGATCTGGGGACACCTGTGCTGCCACTACGCCATCCGCACCCTGATGACCCAGGCCGCCCAACACGCCGGGCATGACCCCGACCGTGTCAGCTTCACCGCCGCGCTGCGCGTTGTGCGCCAAACCGTCGCCCAGCAGGGCGCCTTTCCCCCCTGAGCACCCCAACGCCGCCGAACACCACTGGCAGGCCTTCTACCGCCGGGTCATCGACCGCCTCAACCCGGCCCGCCGCCACCGATGCGCACCAAGGGTCATCAAACGAAAGATGCCGAAATGGCACGTCAAACGCGCAGCTCACGCCCACTGGCCGCAACCCCAGCACTCACCCACCGTCAACATACGACCACCTTAACTGAACGGTATTGGGGCTAACCCAGGGCTAACCCGTAGCCCCATCGCAGCCAGCGGCCGCAGATGAGGTGAAAGTCGTGCGCGCAGCGGCTTCGGGAACTTCGGTTTAGCCGATCACTGCCGTGGCGATGAATTGATAACGCGCGCCAGCTCTCGGGTGCGGATTGGCAGCGGGCCCATCCTCAAATACTCGGTTTGATGTTGTGGTTATACCGGAACATGTTCGTTGGGTCGTAGCGGTTCTAGCCGCGCTGCCAACGGACCGCACGTTGCTCTTCGCCGCCGATCGTTATTGCCGAGATACCGACGATCTGCCCCCTGTCGTTGATGGCGAGGGCCTCGCTGGACGAGTGGCCGGGAAGGGTGCCGAGAACGGTGATCGCGCCGTTTTCCCAGAGAACGGCGTGCCGATCTCTCGCGCTCGTCGCCCAGCCGACCACCTGCTTCGCATTGTTGACAGCACGGGCTTCGACGACCTGTCGATTCTCGTTGATGCCAAACGCGTAACTCTGGAAGTTGATGTCGCCGGTATCACCGAGAGCTGTCACCCTGCCACCGTCCCAGATGACCGCTTGAGGATCGTGAAACTCCCCCGACGTGCCGACCACCTGGCCCGCGTCGTTGATGGCGAAGGCGTGGCTGCCTCCCCGGCCGAGTTCGCCAAGGGTGGTGATCTGGCCGTTCTCCCACCGCACGGCGTGCATTCCGTAGGGAAACCGCCCTGACGAACCGACGACCTGACCGGCGTCGTTGATGGCAGATGCGTCCGTGGTCCACGAGTCCGGGAGACCACCGAGCTCGGTCATTTGATCGCCGTCCCAGACGACGTTTCCCCGCGACGTCTCGTAGCCGACCACCTGCCCGGTATCGTTGATGCCACATGCGGCGCTATTCTCGTTGCTGAGGGCGGTGATGCCGAGTGTGGCGTGTTGCATTGGTCCTCCTGGGCAGCAAAGCCGCGCAGCTGGGGAAGCCGGCGATGTTCGAGGATAGGACAGACGCGACACTTTGTAGTATCCGGCCCCGGTCACGGGTCGTCCTGGTGACCCACACGCGGCGGGTACCGACGACCAGCTCAGAAGATGCGTGCGCTCTGGCTGCGAATCATCGACATCCCCGCGACATTGGAGGCCGTAGTTACCCGGCTGACCTGTCAGCTTGTCTTGGAGATCTCTGACGATGCGCTCGGCGGCGGAACGTTCACCGACCTCGAGGCCGACAAGGATCCGCCGCATACTTGGCCGGGGGCAGGGATGAGGCAAAGCGTTGTGGTTCAGGTCATGTGCTGTCTCCCGTTAACGTGCGGCCGCTGTCTAGGTAGCGCGTGCCGGCGCCCAGCCTTATCTGGGTCCAGGACGAGGGTTCGGCGACATGATGATTGATAGGGTGCCCGACGTGCGGGCTGCCGAAGGGGTACGGCCGCTCATTCTTTCCGGGAAATGCACCCAACAGCGCTGTGGCGACAGGGGGACTGCAGGAGCTGGCCGCGGGCATCAGCTGAAGTGTGGGCAGGACAGGCGCGCAACGCATTGTTAGGCGGCCACCTCCTCGCATCCGGGAACGGGCAGTGCCGGGGCGGCATCACCGAGCTCGCGCAGGGTGTGATAGCAGCGACGCAGGATTTTGCGCTCCACCGCCAGGGTGGCGTTCTTGCCGTTGTGGCCCTCATGCTTGGCCGCCAGTCTGCGGTAGTAGGCGTAATCCGGCGAAGCACGCCGAGCGGCGCACTTGGCCGCCTCAAACGCCGCCCACCGCAGTTGTGGTGAGCCCTGCCGTGACAGATGTCCGGGTGAGCGTTTGGCATCGGAGGAGTACACGGTGACATCCAGCCCGGCAAACCGCACTAGTGTGTCGCACCGTAAATTCATATGTTAATTCTGTAGGATGTTTGGGTACCCCGGGCACTGTCACGTTAATTAAAGGGGTGTGAGGATCACGTTGATCGGCGAGGGATCAGGAACGAATTGTATCACGGAAACGATTGCGGGACAGCACCTCCCATTCCAACGAGGAGAAGAACGCCTCCGCGGCGGCGTTGTCGAAACACGATCCGACCCGGCCCATCGACTGCCGAATCCCCAACTGCCGGCACAGCTTGGTGAACGCGTTTGCGGTATAGGTGCTACCGCGGTCGGTATGGAATATGACCCGCTCGGACTCCTCATCCCGCCAGATCGCTTGGCGGCCGCCGCGCGCGGCCACGGCCATTTTGATCGCCGCACACGCCAAGTCGGCATCCGGGTGCAGGCCCATCGGGGATGCCCGACGCGGTGGTGAAGGTGCCGTCGGGACGCAGCGTGACCCGCCCTATGGCCTTGCTGCTCATCGTTTGGCCGCCGCAGTTGTCGCAGGGGAACGTGTCAGTCTCGGGGTCGTAACCCGCGATTCCCCAATGACCGGTCGCACCACCCGCAATTGCTATCACGAGTACAACTGCAAGCATTGCGATCACCACTACGCGATTGATTCGGGTGATTAAACAGGATGGAGCAGTACCTTATATCGATTGAGGACTGAGGACGGCCGAGAACACCTCAAGGTAGAACCACGCGATCAGCAGGACACCGGCGAGTGCGCCACTGAGCAGCGGGAGCCAGCGGATCTGCGCGGGCATCGAGCGGTAAAAGGCGATCTTCCGTCTGGGGCTCGGTTGCGGGGCAGGGTCGAGCACCGTCGCCATCGGCAGGCGGTCGGGCCCCAGGATCAGATCGGCATCGATCTTGGGGGTCAGCGGAGTCAGCGGCCACCAGTCTCGACTGCGAGCCAGCCCTCCAGGATCCCGTATACGCCTGCGGTGAAGAAGATGGCCGGGATTTGCGGTCAAACGAGACTTCACCGCGGCTGCGCCGAACCGCAAATGGGTCGGCGACATGACCGAGATCCCCACTGAGTCCGGGCAGAGAGAGGAAAAGGCCGATGAGCATAAAGCCGATACGGCTCGACAAGTGCCCGGTGTGCGGCAAGCGGCCAAAGGACCCCCGCGAGGACCGCGGTGGTCAGCGCTGGTGCGTGGAGCATCTACCGGGCGACCAGCCGCGTAGCCGTCCTTGCTGAAGTCAGTCGGCACGGGCGGGAGCAGCCACTCTCGGGCCCGTGCCGGCGACTTCCCTTCCCGAGCGCATCAGCAACGGCGGCGAGGAGATCGCCAGCGCCGCGGGGAAATCAGGTGAAGTCAGGCCACCGTGCGCGTGCGCACGGCTCGTTGAGGATCGACTTCCGACAATTTGTTGGTGATGACGGAAGCCAAGTGGCAGGCTTAAAAGGGCCCCGGGTCACCAGGGCAGATCCTCGTCCGAATGTGGACCAAAGGGCGCGCGCGTCTGGCGGAAAGATATTGCGCCGCAACGGCGATGGTAAAGGCAGATACCTCCTCTCGAGCGAGATGCGCAGCCCACGCGCAGCACCGGGTGGCGCATACTCATCGGCGTCTGTCCATGTCTTCCTCGACGACATCACTGTCAGCCGCGCGCCATGCCGAATTCCGGTGTGAAAATGGCGAATTCCGCATAGTCGACGCTCGCAGCCTCAACGGAACGTATGTCAATGGTCAACCGGTGGACTCTGCCGTCCTGGCCAACGGCGACGAGATCCAGCTCGGCAATTTCCGGTTGGTGTTCTTGACCGGCCCCACGACGCGGTGACGCGTTGCGGCTGGCCAGTCGTACCGACTCGGTGTGGACGTGCTCATCCCATTGCAACTCCATCGACGCGTTCCCGATGTTGTCCCTCATCCAGACCCCGCCGCTGTTTGGGCGGTTTCTTGCCGGGTCGACACCCGCTCAACTTGCGAGCCGGCGGTGCCGTGCATGCGAATCGTGCGCTAGTATATAGCCGCATGACTCGCACGTTTCAGATCGGTGGGTGATTATGACCGCTGCATATGACCGGTTCGTTGACGTTGCGCACCGCATCCGGGAAAGCGCCACGGCGCTCGGCGATGCGCTGGACGCGGTGAAGGTGTACAGCGAACCGGCGGTCGCGCGTGCCGTGCAGGCCGAGCTGAACCTATACGACCGCATTGAAGCGGAGTTCGGGTTGCTCACCAGCGCCGAGACGGGCAGGCGGTTGGGCTCGAGGTCGAGCGCTCCACGCAATCTGGCCGTCGCGACTCGCCGCAACGGAGCGCTGCTGGCGATCACGCGCGGGCACCAGATGCTCTTTCCGGGATTTCAGTTCGGCGCCGACGGGCGGCCGCTTCCGGTGATCCGCATCCTGCGTGACCTGGCCGAGGAAGCCCAGTGGTCGGAGAACGGCGTCGTGCAGTGGTTGTGCGCGCCGACCACCTATCTCGGCGGACTACGTCCGGTTGACCTGCTCGCCAGTGACCCCGAGCGGGTCGTGGACACGGCCCGCCGGGCGTGGACAGTGCAGTGGTGACACCTGTTCCACCGAAGCCCTTCAACCCGCAGACCGCAACGTTAGAAGTCGGGACACCGCTGTACCGAGTCTTCACCGCAGCCGAAGGCCGTTCGGCCACGACGTTAAATCCCGGGTTCGGAGCGAACACCAGATTCGCCTTCTTCGGCGCCCCCGTGATTCCCGTCCTCTACGCGGCGGCCACCGAGGAGGCCGCCGTCGCCGAAACGCTCTTGCACGACGTCCCGGTCAGTGGGGGCATCCTCCCGTACGACAAGTACGCGCGGACGGTGATGGCGCGCTTGCAAGTGGTCCGCCCGATCAGGCTGGGTGTTCTGCACGGGCTCGGGCTGCGGCAGCTCAAGGTCACCGCCGCCGACCTCACCGCCAGCGGCGCCGAGAACTATCCCGAAACGGTCAGGTGGGCACAAGCGGCCCACGACGCCGAGTTCGAGGGTTTGGTGTGGATGTCGCGGCTCTGCAATGACGCCAAGGCCTATGTGTTCTTCGGTGATAGGTGCGACGGTGCGTTCACCCAGGACTCCACATTCGGGCGACTCTTCGCCACCGGTGCGGACCAACTTTGGCTGATCGATCTGTGCGCACCCCTGCATGTAGACGTCCTACTCGCCCCCTAATGAACAGCGCTCAGTGAGCTTCCGAGATCGGCGCGAGAGCATGAACAGCAGCGTGCGGCACGGCCAACCAGCCGAGGCCACGCTGTCTCGCGCGAGCACTCATGCGATCGCGGCTATGCGCGCGCCGGCCAGTGTTGGTGACCACCGATGAGCGACCAGCCTAAGACTGCTGCACCCAATGGGCAGTCGTGGTCGGCTGCCATCCATAGGCCGCTAATAACGTTCTGCCCCAAGATAATACGTCACAGTGACGCATTACTGACGACGCCCGCGCGGTAGGAGTGTCACTTACTCGCTCCCGAAGGGAGCAATGTGGTGCTATACAGTGATATAGCGCTCCCTCCCGACCGGGCAAGATAGACCGGAACACGCAGAACCCCCCGATTCCGGGCCAATCATCCAGGGGTGCAGACACTTTCATCTAATACAACTCGGAGCGGTTAAACTGATTAATAATTATATGTCAGGTGGATGGAATGCGACTGCTCTGCAACGTAATACACGGGACGATAACGCCGAGGATAGCCCATCAGCGGTACGGGGCGACGAACAGCAAGAGAAATAGGCTGATGGCCAGCAGGACGTAGGGCAGGACGTTGGGGCGTAGCAGCATGGTGATCCCCTCACGTCATTGGTTTCGTCTTCGGACGTTGGTTAGCCGTCTTGCGCGTACCTAACCCGGTTGTTGGGCTGCGACGGGGTGCTGACGGCGTAGCTGTCCACTGAGCTGCGGCGCTGGTCACCCGCGAGCGGGCCGCGCGCACGGCTGGCCAGGTGGCGGCGGTTGCCGGTTGTGGTGTCTCAATGAATGGAAACTCACCAGGAGGACGTCGGGTCACTCGCTTCGGTTTGACGGCGCCAAATGCTTCATTGCCTTGACCGCCGCGTCAGTAGCGATCGAGCTCGATCAACCGCTCGTCGCTGATCCCGAAGTGATGGGCGATTTCGTGGAGTACGACGTGTCGAACCTTACGGCGTAGACGATCGGCGTCGCCGGCAGCCAGTCGCGTGATCGGCCCGCGGAAGATGCTGATCTTGTCGGGAAGCACTCCGCTGTAGGTGCTGGTCCTTTTCGGCAGCGGTACGCCGCGGTACAGGCCCAGCAGCGGCTGCCCGTCGGGAGGCTCGTCTTCGACGACGATCTCGACGTTGCTCATGGCCGCATGGAGATCGGCCGGCAAGGAGCTCAGCGCGTCGTCAATCGCCTCTTCGAACGGATCATTGAGACCCGGCGCCGAACGCGCATCCATCTCCGCAAGGATGCCAGAACAGAATCGACTGAGCCGGCCCGGTGTACATCAGGTCGCCATCTGCGTCGCCGACCCGCTTCTATCGCGACGTGCTCGGCACGACGCAGCTGCCGCGCCCCGATCTCGGCCCGGATACTGGCTCGACGCCGGCGGCCAGCAGGTGCACACATCGCGGCAACGCGGGCATTGAACGCCGGGGCGAGCCTGCAAGAGGTCGCGCAGCTGCTTCGGATGCTGGCACCGCCGTACAACGGATTTGCAGCAACGCCACACCGAAAGGCTGCGGGATCGGCAAGTCCGACCCGCTAGACGCCCGCCGTATCGCCCAGGCCGTCCTGTCCCTGGACGTGACCGAGTTGCGCACGCCCCGAGCAGATGATGGTGTGCGAGCCGCTGTCCGGGTGCTGGTCGCCTCTCGTGACCACATGAGCGCCGAACGGACCGCAGCGGTCAACGCCCTGACCGCGCTGCTGCGCGTGACAGACCTCGGAGTCGATGCCCGACGCCCATTCACCAGCACCCAGGTCAACGCGATTGCCGCATGGCGGACCCGCGGCGAAGTCCTCGCCACCGCCGTCGCGCGACGCGAGGCCATCCGACTCGCGAAGCGAGTGAACGCACTCGACCGAGAGCTGAAAGACAACACAACGCAGATCACCGACCTGATCGGCCAAAGCCCCGCCCGCGGACTCCTGGAGCAACCGGGCATCGGGCCCGTGACCGCAGCCGTGGCCCTGACCGCCTGGTCACATCCCGGACGGGTCAGATCCGAAGCCGCTTTCGCCAACCTCGCCGGAGTAAATCCGATCCCCGCATCATCGGGCAACACCGTCCGCCACCGGATCAACCGCGGCGGCGACCACCGCTTGAACCGAGCGTTGCTCATGGCCGTCGTCAGCTGCATGCGCATGGACCCGCAGACCCGCGCCTGCGTCGAACGGCGCAGCGCTGAAGGACGAACTCTGCGGGAGATCCGTCGCTGCCTCAAGCGATACCTCGCCCGCCAGATCTACCGACACCTCAACTCCCCCGCCCCAAGCTCACCCAACGCCGCTTGACAAACATAGGAGAGTCAACCCCACCGCCTGGAAGCCTTGCGCCGCAACGCCCTCGGATTCAGGAATCTGACCCACTACCGAATCCGCTCACTCCTGCACAGCGCCAACCTCACCCAGCTCATCGATGCACTCTGAATCCGGAAGAGCCCAGAAACGGGCCAGACTTGATCAGAGCTGCGCGACCCCGCAGTCAGTTCAACCTGATTGCGCTGCCTTCACTGTGAAGCGAGTTCGCCGGAAGCGGTTGGCGAACCGGCGCGGCCCAAGCACGGCGTTTCTCGATCCGCTTACCGGCAGTCCGCTAATTCTCTCCGCGAAAGACGACGAGCGCTGATAATCGACCGCATGCGTTTGGCCAGCAAACCTCTGCTCAGCTGGAGCGCCAAACTCAGGTCCTTCATCGGTACATGGCGCATGTGGGTAGTCGTCATCGCCCTCCTCAGCGCGTTCGCTGGAATGGCGATGGGCCAGATGCCCGCACCGAGTGAAGACGATAGCCACACGCCCAAGTCAAGTGCGGGAAGCCCTTCACAGTCGCTGCCAGGAGCCGAGACACCGGGCGGCGCCCCAGGTTCCGACGTCAGCATGGAACAGGCCCACAAAGAGGTCTTCGGTCATGTCAAGGGCAACCCGGGGGGTCTGCGCTCTTGTCCATGGGCGGACAACGTTGTCGCGAATCTGGTCGTCACGTTGAATGCCGACCCTTCGTTTGTGATCGAGTCGGGCATGCACATCACCGCAACAGGAGTGACTCCGCCAAATCCTCCGTTGGACCTGATTCAATGGTTACAGCGGCCGGAGGGCGCCAGTGTGTTCGCGTCCTGTTTCATCGCGACGGAAGCAGACCTGAATTCGATCGAGTGGTCCGACGGCAAGCTGGACGCAGCAATAGATCTGAAATGGCATGATAACCCGCATGCGCCGATTGGATACGCCAACGACGTCATCCAAATGGCATTGCACAAAAACTTTGCGCTTTTGACCGTTGATATGTGCGTACCCCACCCCGAGTGGGCTACCGGACTACGGCTGACCTGCACAGTGGGTTCCCAAGACACCGTCGTGGTTCGGGTGCGGAACCCTGTCAGAAACCTAGAGTCCATGCCGTTTCCCGCGAGCCAACAGTCCAAAGACGGCTATTTCGACACCACCTGGCGATTCGACGGACCCATGCCACGCCTGACGGTGCGACTCGACGCGCCTGTTCATGTGCTGGCGAGCTCATGGCTCTATTGGAACCGAGGACAAGTTGTCCACATACCGGGCGTTGGCTCCGCGAGCGTCGATTGGTACTACATCTTCGACGCGAGTGCGATTTGGCTAGCGCTCATCACCGCTGCACTCCTCTTGCGGGGCAAGAGGAGTGCTCAGGGCTGCAGCAGCAGTCGCCGTCTGTGCCTCGTGATCGCGGCCGGCCTGGTACTCGGAGTCGAAATTCGTGGCCTCGGAAGACTCAACGAATTGTATTCCAATGGCGTCATCGCAATCGTCACTTGGGCGATGCTGGCCGTCGCAACTTCAGACAAGCGAAGAATTCCCGCAATTGTCACATTGTCAGTTCTAGCTCTAGTCCCGTTTGGTTGGCTTGCCATCACGAACGAGTTGCAAGCTAAGACAGTTTCCCTGCTTCAACTTTGGTTCTCGATTGCACTGATTGTCCTTGTCACGGCCGCCGCCTGGGCATTGTGGACCCAGATTAGGGCCCTGATTGGGGTGGCGGATCTCGATCAGGCCACGTCGACTTGGCGTCATATGTATCGGAGGTTGATCGATGGCAGCATGATCGCCGTGTTCATGTTCGGGATCGGCTTCCCGCTCGGCGAGATACTGGCGGCGGCGAGATCGGACTACATCTTTGCTCGGCTCGCGTCGGATCTTGTGTGGTCGACAGGCTTGCTGTTCCGCGCCCCGTTGCAATGGATCAGTCTGCTGGTGGCGATTTCTTATCTGGCTGATTATTTGGTTAACCGGCGAACCGCTGTGCTGACGCCGGGAACGCGCCGCGAGTGGCACAAGGTCCGTTGGGTTAGGGTTGCGAACCGCGCCGTCGCCGCGGTTCTGGCATTAATCCTTTGCCTCAGCGCTCCCTGGACGAGCCAGTTTAGGATCGGCTTCCTGCCGGTGTGGCCATTGCAATTCGGTGTTCTGTGGCTTGCCTTCGCGCTATTGACCGCAAACGTCCCTGCGCGACGGGCTACGTCCCCGGACAATCCACGGAAAGTTCATTTGCTTCGCGCTGCGATCGCGGCTAAATCGCCGGAAGGGTCACCGACAGCGCACGACGACGAACGCGACCGCACCGCCGCCACCTCCGTAGCTACTCTCGAGCCCGATCCGCAGGCGACCGGTCGCCTGCTGGCTCTCGGTTCGCAGCGGGGGCAGCTGGCGAACGCCAAATCAACGGCGCAGGTTGCCAGCATCATGGCCATCGTTCCCGTCGCGTACGTCCTGTGGAGTGCGCTGAGAGAGTTCGGCGACCGGCTTGACACCAGCACGGGATTCCTGATCGTGGCCCTTCTGGCACTTGTCGAGTTCACGCGGTGGGTGGTGACCGGCTTCCTGTTCGGCTATCTGTATCGCAAATTGCCGGGACGAATCGGTCCGGTCAAAGCGTTGAGTTTCTCGGCGATATGGGTCCTCAGCTGTCTGGGGCCATTAATAGTGGCGCAGATCTCGAGTAGCGGGCTCGGTCAGCAAACCATCTACAGAAGCGCGCAGTTTGCACTTTTCTCGATCGTGCTTGCCGTCGTGGTCGACCTAAAAGCCATCCGGTCGGCCACGGGGACCTGGCGTGATCTGCGCAAGGTCTATGACCTGCAGAACTATGGCGAAGTAGCCGCAGCGCTCGCGCCGGCGGCGTTGCTGATCCTGACGCTGGGTCAACAAATAAGTGCCGGATCGGGAGCAGAGGTTGCCGACACGCTCCTGAATGGAATCACCAGTGTCTTGAAGGGTCCTATCTAACGATGACCGCGCTGCGTTCACGTTCCGGCGCAAACATCGGATCAGCTCAACGGCTGATCCGATGTGCGGTCGCTGCGTTGTTGGTTTCTGCTGGCCTCATCACCGCCGATTGCGGCGGAGACTATCCCCCGCTAGTACCGCCTTCCGCTGACCAGACTCTCGACGTCAACCCACGGAACCCCGCTGAGCTGTTAGACGGCGGCACACTGCGACTGCCCATCTCGGATATGCCGCACGTCTTCAATCCACTCAACGTTGACGCCCCGTTCGATTACCTGGAATTGGCGAAGGCGAGCTATCCGCGTGCCTACAGAATCCTGCCGGACGGTTCACTTGCAGTAAATACCGACTATTTCACTGATGTGGCGCTGACGAGCACAGACCCATTCGTCGTCACCTACACGATCAACTCGAAAGCGGTGTGGAGCGACGGCAGCCCAATCACATGGGAGGACATCCGTTACCAGGTAAAGGCAATGGATGGCACGGACAAGAGGTTCGCGACGTACATTACGTCAGGCTTCGACCGCGTCGCTACGGTTACTGCAGGCTCCGATGACAGGCAGGCGATCGTCACCTTCAACCGGCCTTACGCGGAGTGGCAAGGCATGTTCGCCGGGAACAGCATGCTGCTGCCGCGCAGCATGACGGCCACTCCCGACGCCTTCAACGAGAAAGCGGCCGGGCCGGGGCCGTCCGCTGGTCCTTTTCTGATCTCCGGGATAGACGAAACAAATAAGCGAATCACGCTCACCCGCAATCCAAAATGGTGGGGTACACCGCCGCGCCTAGGGTCGATCGTTTACGTGGTTCTTGACCCAGTTGAACAACCACACGCTCTGGAAGACAAGACTATCGACGCAGCCGAAATCACAACAGAATATAACCTGGCGGACATACGCCGCGATGACGGTATCGCGATCCGCCGGGCTTCCAAACCATGCTGGCGGGTTATCACCTTTAATGGTGCCCCTGGCGCCATCCTGGCTGACAAAAAACTCAGGCTCGCCATTTCGACGGCGATTGACCGCGAGGCCATAGTCAACGTGTACCTGCGCGGACTTCTCGACAACCCCCGTCCGATGAACACGCACCTCGTCATGCCCTATCAACCGTCGAGCGGGGACAACGTTGCTTCAGCCGTTGTCTTTAGCCCAGACGAGGCGCGCGAGGAACTCGACGAACTCGGGTGGAAACTAAAGGGCGACGTCCGCGAGAAAGAAGGCAAGCAACTTATCATCAGGGACGTCTATTGGTTTGACGAGACGAACTGGCAGGTGGCGCAGATGCTGAAGAAACAGTTGGCCAACGTTGGAGTGAAACTGGTGATCGACGATGCTCCAAAAAATGACTTTCTGACCGACGGCAGTTTCGATCTTACTCAGTCCACAAACTGCACTGACGTATTTCCGCTAGGTTCCATGGAACAGACATACCGTACCAACGGCGAGAGTAACTATGGCAAAATCGGCAATCAAGACATCGACACTCAAATAAGCCAGGCATTGACCGAAACGGACCCGAATGCTTCGCACGCGCGAGCATATGAAGCAGATGCATTGCTCTGGGATGAGGTCCCGAGCCTGCCACTCGGCCGGTCGGCTGGTGTCGCCGCGGTGCGAACTAACGTCGCCAACTACGGTGCGTTCGGTGTAGCGGACGTCGACTACACGGCAGTCGGATTTACTCAGTGAGCGATAGGGCAAAGGGGCACTGCTTGGCTGCGCCTTGCATCGTAGTCGCCGTTAGCGAGCTTAAGCGGCGCAGCCGTGAATCTTGAGTCAAGTTGGCTGTGGGGTCGTTTTGGGTTCAGGCGGCGAGTCGGGCTCGGCGGGTGAGGTCGTCGAAGGCGGCCTGGTAGGCGCGTGCTGCCTGGCGAAGCCGGGATGGCTGGGGTGGGCTGGGGTCGCTGATCTGGGCGAGGCCGGTGCCGAGTAGGTGGTCGTGGGCATGAGTGAGTAGCAGCGCGTGCTGGAGCCCGGTGTCGGTGACGCGGTAGCGCTGGCTGCGGGGATTGCGTGCGATGAGTCCGTGGGCACGCAGGCGCCGCAGGTCGTAGGTCATCTGGCCGGCGGTGATAGAGGACGAGGGCGAGGAGTACCCCACCTTCGAGGAAGGGACCGTCGAAGCCGTGTCGTGGGGTCACTACTTGGTCGAGGAGAACGAGGACGCACGGTAATCGAAATGCCGTCTGGGCGTTGCGTCGTCAAATACATCTGCCCGTGGCCTCACGGCTGACTCGCCTGGTATCTCAGCGCACTGACGGTCGAGGGGCGCTCGGGCATTCGACCTGGTTAGCGACCGCTTTGACCGCGAACCGATAACCCGGCGCACGTCTCGGAATCGGCCTCGGTAGCGGCAGTCGAGACCGACGTCAAAACTCGTCGTCCTCATCGATGAACTCCATGGGGTCGTAGGGGTCATCAGCGTCGTCGAGGGCATCCGCCTCGACGTCGAGCGACCCTTGATGCCGCTCCAGCTCCTCGAGCTTCTCGACGATCGCCGCCCACATCTCCTGCGGGACAACAGAACGCACCGCCTCACCGATCCTGCCCAGCTGGACCTTGAGCTCGAGGACGTCGGTACCCCGCTCACGCCCATCGAGGACGCACTGAAGCTTCTCGGCGGCCCGCAGGCCGGTCTCCACACTGACCTCGGCGCCGTCGTCCACCAGGGTGCGGAACGCCTTGTTCATCACGACGTCGTAGAACGCTATCGGGGTGAGCGCAATGGCGACGCCTTCGACGAAGTCGACTTGATTCTCGCGAGCCCGGCGGCCTGCGTTCCCGCCGACCCACGTCATGAACGACTACATCGCCGGCTACCTGGGCGCGGCCGGAATCCAAGCCGCTCTCATCCGCCGGGCCAAGGAAGGCGGCAGCTACACGTGCGCGTCAACCTGGCCCGCTGCGCGATGTGGTTTATGTCCCTGGGCAAATTCGACAAGACCGCCTCAGCGCCCACCGGTGAGCAACACCAACTCCTGGTGCCGGACACCATCACCGCTCAAACCCCCTAAGGGAAACTTGTCCGACTCGCACCTCCAGTCGAATTCTCCGAAACCAAGCCCTATTGGCAAGACCCGTTACTCGTGGTGCGGGGGTCAAGCAAGCCGCAATGTACAAACAGTTGACTCTTCTGGCGGTTGTGGCGCTCGACTGAGGAGGCAGCCTCGTCAGTGAGATGCGCGAGCTGCTTACGACAGTCGCGGCACCTGCAGCCAGTCAGACCATCTCGGGCACACGCAGGTGTGCAACCGCCAACTCGAAGTCGCACTCGTCGAGCACCTCTGCGTGTGCTTCCTGACTGCCGGTGGCTCTGATCCTGTCCAACTGGTCCTTGTTCCGCTGCATCGCGTCGACGCTGTCGAAGGTCGCCGAGGCCACGCCACGACCGGATGCTCGATCGACTAGCAGGCTGCCACTGCAGAAACCTTCCAGCTCCTCGAGGGCGACCAGGATAGTCATCTTGTAGAAATCGATGCCTCGGTCCATCTCCTCGGGTGCGACCTGGACCCAGGTGGCTCGGACACAGGCGCCCTCACTCGCGCGGTGCTCGCGATGCATGGCAGCGATCTCCCATTTCTCGACCTGCCTGCTACCACCCAAAAGCTCCGCGGCCCGGTCACGAATCGGCCGAACGGACTCCTCGCTTGCGCGCATCGCCTCCTCGGACTCCCAGGAGGTGGTAACAATGCAGCGGCCGGACGTTCGGTCGACCAACAGGGACAAGCCAACGCAGCCGTCGATGCCCTGGAGCGCGGGCATCGCGCTGTCGCGCGTATGCGCGATACCGGCGTCAATGGACGAGGGCTGCCCCTGGATGGTGGTGCTTCGTGCATACATGATCTGCCTCCGATTTGTGTGGGGCAGCGTCTCGACGGCGCCGCCGGACCACTTCATCGTCCTCCCACAGGCAAGGCATGGCAATGGGTGGCTGTCAACTGGGCGGTAACATGGATTCGCTGAAATCCAGTGCGCGCCCGAACAATACGTGGTTCACAAACACACGACTAATGAGTTCTGAGCTCCGGCAGTAAAAGCGCGCTGCCTCCGAACTCATGCCAGAGGTATCCGTGCTCGACCGCTTCCTGGTACGCCGTGACGACCAAGTCAGGACCTGCGTCCGCCTCGAGCAACAGCAGGTGCGAGGCACCCGCATCGTGCCAACCGGTAATCAGGCCGTCGACCACGCGCACTGGCCGGTCAAGCCCCACGACAAGGTCCGTCCAGCCGCGCCTCCTTCACGGAACTGATCCGTACCGCAACGGCCCCCAGATGGGCCGCTGTCATCGGTAGGAACGCCGACCTACCGCCCGTCGAACACGAACACGACTTTGCCCTCCCGGCCCCTGTCGCCTTGGGTGAGAATCAAGGCGTCCTTCCAGTCCTCCAGCCGCATGGTGCGATCGACGCGTGCGCTCAGTGTGCCGTCGGCGACCAGCGTCACCAGTTCGCGATAGGTGCTGTGCACCAACGCGGTGTCGGTGCGGGGTAGCCAGTTGATTAGCCAGAATCCGGTCCAGTTCACATGGCGGCCGATCAGATCAAGCACACCCGGTGAGGCGGTCTGCCCCGATAGAACCGCATACGACACCAATGTCCCGCCGAAGCGTAGGTGGTGGATGAGCTGCCTGGACCACCGCCGCGGGTCGAACTCGGCCAGCTCGGGCGGCCAATCGTTCCCGTCGGACTTGCGCAGCGTCGCCATCACGCACCCCCATCAATCGCGTGCTTCACGCCTGTCTTCAGTCACGCCGCGAACGCGAACCGGAGGGCTCGAACACCCCCTGAGAGTCAACCCGAACGCGGGTGACAGGAACTTACGCGAGTCACGCCCTTCGGTCCGCTACGGCACGCTACGGGCGGCCAACCCGATCACGAACCGCTGACACGTATACAAGTCGGAACTTCGGGCTAACAGTCAGGCTGCGGCGTCCTCGCTGGCACCCGACTTCGCCGACATCATTTGAACCAGGTCATGCAGCGGCTTCGTTCCGGCGCCGATGATGAGGCCAGTGGCGAGGATCTCCTCCCAGGCAGCGCCAGCCGTTATGCCAACTGTGTTAAGGAAATACAACTTCATTACCGCCGCAACGACCATCCCAAGGCAGGTCGCGATCACCCAGAAGGTCGTCGTCCGTAACAACTCCCGGACACTCAGCTCTTCCGCACGCTCAGCGGCCCGCTTTACCTTCGCCGTCGCATCATCGGCAGTCGGCTCTTCGGCCGTGTAAAGCGCTCGTTGGAGGGCGGCATTGATGGCGGTATCCGTTGCCGCGCTGCTCTTCTGACCGCCTTGACTAATGGCCTCTCGTGCTGTCTTCAAGACTTGTTGATCGTCATACGCCGTCAAGTCGGCAAGCTCTCGGTGAAGCTGATCCGTATCAATCCTGCCGGCCTTGAAGTCGTCACCTAGCGCAACAAGTCGACGGTAGTCCTTTCGGTCGTTGGCAAGCTTCAAGATTGCCTGTCCCGCATCCGTTTTCGCCTCGTCGACTTGCTGCTGTTTTTCCGCTTTATGCAGGATTGCGTTGGACAGCGGTTCGAGCAATCGCTCGATTGTGAGCGCGGCAACAAAGAAGACCGCGAATATCGTCAAGCCTTCAACGGGTTTTTCATGTGCGGTAGGTGCTTTGGCATGGTGTGCGATAGTCACGCTGACCACCCCACAGGCTACTGCAACCACTGCAATGGCGCCGACGGCGATTGCCCAGCGATCACGCGAATTGTCCGGGGAGTATCCCTTCACATCAGGGGTATCGAGCGGGCCGATGGCGGGCCGGTGACGTATCTCGAATGGGGTGGCTTGAATCGCGAATTCCGGGCTGGACGGCATGCTGGTCGCCGAAGCTGTCATCGCCGTTGGGGTCGTCACGGACGCCAGGACATGTTTAGGCGAGACGTAAGTGGCCATTTCTTCCTCTCTACCGCCAGGCTATCGGCGTGCCCTTGATACATTGAGTGCTTCTGGCGCGCAAAAGATTTCGCTAGCTGCTCATAGGTTGGCGAACGTCGCTATGACCGGAGCATGGTCGGAACTCGGGGCGTTACGGCGAGCATTCGGATCCGCAGGGTCGATCGAGGCAAGTGGCGCGTCGATGATCGCTTCCGAGGTGACGCTGTCGAGTGGTTTGAGCGCAGCGGCGGAAACCATGATGTGGTCGATGAGTTCCTCGCGTCCGCTCGTGATGCGGGAGTAGTCCTTGCCGGCCGGCATGAGAGGCGCGAGGTCCCACAGCCGCTGGGCATCGCCCTTATCGGGCTGATTGAACCCGCCGGTGCCGATCTCGGAGCCGGGCGGACCGAGCAGCAGTTGCGTCGTGGCGGCTTGCACGGTGTCGTTGAGGTCACCAGTGAGGATCAGCGGTCGCTGGTCGCCCTTGTTATCCAATGCGGCCGACACAAATACGCGGAGAGTGGCGGCTTCGGCGGCGCGCCGGTCCAGGGCATACGCGGCAAATCGAGCGCGCTCATCCTCGTCTTTCGGCTTGAACCGACCCCCCGGAAAAGTCAGCAGCTTGGACTTCAGGTGCGCGGTGACCAGACGTATCTGCTTGCCGGAGTCGCTTTCGACAGTAATCGCAACCGCGCCGCGACCCATCGCGCTGCGCGTGGAGCCGTCGTCGGCGACCTGCACCGGTGCAAGCTTGGGCGGGAAGTCGTGTATGTCCTGCGCGTCCGTGATAGCCCGTGGCGACAGCCAAGCGACCCGGATGGGGTGGTGTTACGTCGTCCGGGAACTTGGAGACGCGACGGTGCCACCCCCCGTTGAGCAGGGCAACCAAGTCATCGAGCGCGGCAGGATCGCCGATCTCCTGTAGCGCCAGGGCGTCGGGCGCCTGGTCGTTAATTGCCTGCGCCAATCCCTGGATCTTCGCGTTGTATGCCGCCAGGGTTGACGGCCCCGAAGACCCGCCCGGTTTGAACAGGTTCTCCACATTCCATGTCATGACCTTGAACATGAGTGCGTCCTCCAAGATCGACCACTGCTGATAAAACCGATCTCACGCCGTTAGCGCTCCATGGGTGAATTGGGCATCGTCTCTTCCACCCTGGCCTTCTCCACAGCATCCCTCGGCACCCTCGCGGGAGTACATCTCTATCTCCTATCACTCCCTCTTCGATTAACCATGTTGAAATCATGCTCCGGTCACGCCGGATCCACATGAGTAGCGGACTACTTATCCCGGGTTTATCCCCGGTCGCGTTGTCAGCGGCACCGATCCACCTAATTCCTAGTGGATAGCCTGTCTTGCTTTCGACAGGGCGTCCCAGGTTTGCGCCCCGACTTTTCCATCAGAATTGAGGCGTTGGTCGCCGCGAGGGTCTTGGAGTGGATGGACGGCATCATCGACTGCCCGTTCATGGATGACTACTCCCCCGACGAGCAGGTCGAGCCGCTGGACCCGTTGCCGTGCCCGGTCACTCTGGCCTGGGCCCAGTTCGACCGACTCGTTCCGGCCGCGACGTTCGGCCAGACTGCACGCGAACGCCTGCCCGGCGCTACGTGGGTGCTCTTGCCCGGCGTCGGACACATTCCGATGATCGACGACCCGGACCTGGTGGCCCAGACCATCCTGGCCGTGACCGGTGTTGCGGCTTAGCGACCCGATTTCCGTAACCACATGCCAAGCCGACACGGCCAGTGATCACCCGCGCGGCTGCTGTCCCGGTCGCCCGCCATAAATCCGCTCCAACGCCCGGCTGACCGCCCCTTGGTCATCCCACCTCGGCGCCGATCGCCTCCAACGTCCAGCCCTCGCGGCGCAACTCCACGATCCGCGCATCCCGCACATGAGCCGGCACCGGATCACCAGCCGTCGCAGCCGGCACCGACCCGGCGCCCAGCCACTCCCGCCAGCCCTCCTGCCGGTCCCACAACCGGCGAGCCGCAGCCCCAGCCGCCGAACCACGCGGCAGACCCAACGTCCTGTATCGGGCCAGCTTCGACAGCCCGCCCGCCACATCAGCGGCCGTCACACCCAGACGTTTCACATCATCGGGACTCAGCAGCGACAGCACCGGATCGGAGGGAACCGCCGCCAGCTCTGCGGAAACCGCCGCTTTCCGGGCGCGGGTCGCCGCTCGCTGCACCGCACCCAACGACATCCCGAGCAGCGCGGCGACACCTCGAAACGACATCCCCTCCTTATCGAGCAGCGCCGCCACCCTGCGGTCAGAGTCGTCGCGTTCCACGCCGAGAAGCCTATCGGGCAAACCCCGTATCAGGGCGTATCACGCCGTATCGAGGATTCCGGCAAACTGCGCCGTTCTCGCTGAAATGCATTGGTATCGAACACTTTTCGCGAGTTGAAAAGTGTTGGCGCAGAGGCCATTTGGCGTGTCGGCAACACGGGTTGCGGGCCTTGCGATCGCGAGCAACCGCTGTAGGGGGTCGGGACGCTCGAGGACTTTGCTGGTTCGACCTGCCGCGTGGTGTAGTCACACCACGTAATTCCTTGCAATACAGCGCTTTTGGTGGTCAGACGACCAGCCGGCGAGGTAGAATCGCGGGGTTAGCTGAGCGCTGGCGATGTTCATTTTCCGAACGCCGGCCGGCGCAATCCCACGAGAAAACAGGAGAGAACAGACATGGGCAATGTGATGCAGGCAAGCGATATCTATTCGGCGTTGAACACGGCGCAGCAGTTCGCGTCCAGCGACCAAACGCTGCCGATGCTCAACGCTGTGCTGCTGGAGTTCTCCGAAGACATGGTCCTCGCGGCGGCCACCGATCGGTTCACGCTGGGCGTCCAGCGCGCGGATTACGCGGGTGAAGCCTTCGACGTGGTGCTGTCGTTGGCGGATGTCAAGACTCTGCTGCGGATCGCCAAGACAGCGACGCGTGACGTGGGTTGGCGCACGGTCGAGATTGACGTTCGCCGACAGCGCGTTTGGGGTCCGGGTGAGGATTACCGCGACGAGACGGCCGGCGCTGAGACCGGCGACGTGCGCGCGGTCGTGTTCAAGTTCGCGAGCGGTGAGTCCATCGAGCTGTCCGCGCTCGATGCCGAGTTCCCCAAGTATCGGCAGTTGATACCCGCGGCGGATGCCGACCACTTACGGCAAGGGCATACGGCCGCGGTTAAGGGGCTCTTCGTCACAGACGCTATGACGACCCGAGGTGCTTGCAACTACCTCTCCCCCTCCCCCGCCAGTCCTTGGAGATTCGTCGCCGTGACGATTGGCCTGTAACGGAGCCCATGTCAGCCTGCCGGTTCGCTGGGCCGGGTTTCAGGGCCGCTTTCGGCGAAATTTTGTGCACGAGGCCACCTTCGAGACGCGATACGCTCGGATTCTGGCACGAACATGTGGTCGGCAACCGGCCAGGCAGAGGGGTCGTATGAACGAGACGCGGCACAATGGTCACCTCTTGCCCGATCAGATAGCCGGGGCGAGAAGGGAATTCAGCGCGACCGCGTCAGTAACACAGCTGCTTCGCTGCCCAACGGGCCGGCTCCTCGACTCGGCGAGCAGCTAAGATCGGGTGATCGTCTGCGGCGCAGGCTATTCGGTCACTGCCCGCGAAGAACGCTGGTGCGACAGAATCACCGTGCTCGACGAGCCGGCGAGTGAGTAATGACATCAGGTCGCCGGGATCAGATAGGCGTCGCCGAACTCGTTGGGTACGTCGGGCGGAGTTATCGCGGAAATGTAGTGCTGGGGGCCGTGGTCGTTTAGTGAGAATTGGAACGGCAGGCCACGCACCAGCCGGAACTGGCGCGCCACAAATGCCAACGGGGCCTCGATGAGCCCAAAAACAGAACCAATCTGGCTAATCGGGTGGTCGGAGGTGTCCTTCCACGGGTAGCTGCCCTCGTAGCGGTACTCCCGTCCGAAGTGCTGGAAGAAGTCGGAATCCCGTGGCGGCAGGTGCGGCACCGGGTCACGCTTGTAGACATAGCGGACCACATTGCGGTCAAGGAAAGGGTGCGCGGCGCAGGCCTGGGCGAAGTCCGGCGAGCCCACCTTCGGTGCACCGAAGGTGTAGGCGCCCTTGAACACCGGCGCGAAACGCTCGACGTAGTCCTGGTCCACCGACAGCATCACGGCCATCAGCGCAGCCATCGCACCGCCGAGACTGTGACCGGTGAGATAGAGCGCTGTCATCGGGCTCGCCATAGGCGGCATCGGTGACGCTCCCGTGCCGTCGTCGAGCACCGAGCGTCCGTCCAGCGCCCGCTTCAGCGCCGCGACCACCTCGAACCGGGTCGCCCGCACGTTGCGGTAGAACCCGCCATGCACGGCATAAGGGTCGGTGGAATCGGCAAACCGCAACGCGATCTTGTCCGGGTGCACGTCGGCGTCGGTCAGCCAGTTGACCAGGTTCGTCGGCTCGGTTCCGCGGTAGGCCACGATCACGACACTGCCGTCGCTGCTCTGGACGACGTGGGCGGTGGACCGGATGAACATCGCGTCCACCGACATCGCCACCCGCAGACAATGGTTGTCGGCAAGGCCCATCCGCGCGAGGATCATCGCGACCGTCTCGGGCTCGGAGTAGGCATAGCCGGCCGCCACCGCCAGGGTGTGGGCCACAGTCGGGTCGGGCTGCGGGCTGACCCCGGCAAGCGTCACGCCCAGATCGCGGTACACCGGGAAGGTGGACGACGCAATCGGCTTGGTCGGGCGAAGGGTGGCGTACGACGGTGCAATCGCCGTGTCGATCAGCATAAAACGACGCTACCCAACCTCGATCAGGCCGGGAAGTAACTGCTGCGCCCGGCCGCCGCGCCGGCGAACGGGCAACATTGAGCGGGATAGTTGTTTAAAGTGCCGCATCCCGGCATCGGGATGTGTGCCGCGAGGGGCTTGGTCACCGAACGTCAGGTCGCGTTCTGTGACATCGCTGCGGCGGCGTCAGCATAATGCCCATCAGCACGCCTCCCGCGCTGGCGCCGGTTGAGCCAGCTATGCGGCGATCGTGACGCCCCCAGCCACCAACCGTGACACTTGTCCCCGGTGCCGCCGGTGCGACACACGCACGCCCCTATTCGGTGGATAAGAACTATTGACAGTGACTCGAAATATTCAGTGCTGCAACCGGATCAGCACGGCTTTCCGCGTTCGACGAACCGAAGAACTTGGTCGGGTCGGTGACCCGGCCAAAAGGAATGCATCGCCCACGTCGCACCCGCATCGCGCAACCCGTCAAGGTCGGTCCCGGGGCGGGCGACGACCGCGATGTCGAACCCGTGCAAGCCGCCCCGCACGGCGGCCACAGTGTCGCCGATACGCTTGATCGCCTCCGCGTCGACGTCGAAGTCGGCACCCAGGGGAAATATGCCAACACCACGCCGCAGATCGCCCGCGATGTCGACGAACTCGCCGACGGCTTCGAACCCGCACTGCGCGAACTGGAACAAGCTGCCGGCATCGGGGCGGCGTCCTGAGACGTGAACACCGATTTCGACCATCTGGCGGGCCCGCCGGCGCCACGGTAAACCGGAACGTGTGGCAGCAAAGATTGGCGATGTACGGGGAGATACGGAAACTGTGCTTTAACTGCACTAATGGAGTCACACAGTGTTGGTAGCCTTGGCCCAGTTACGGTGCGCTTGCGGACTATTCGCGGGCTTACGGACATGTCGTTCTCCTCGATCCGGCGAAGGTGCACGGTAGTCGTCGATCCCAGCCTGACAGTGAAAGAACCGCCTTGTTCATCACGACCTCGTAGAACGCCATCGGAGTGAGCGCCGTGGCCACGGCCTCGACGAAGTCGACGCGGTTCTCCTGAGCCCGGCGTTCGACGATGTCGCGGTACGTGACATGAGCGGTCTGCTGCACGTGGAAATGCTTCGTGGTGTGGGTTCTGACCGAATCGACGGTCCTGTTTCGGGGATGATGTCGCCCGAGCCGGTGAGGGCGGTGCGGATCAGGGTGTGGGCTTCGTCGTCGGCGCGGGTGTAGCCGGTGGCGGTGACGATCGCACGGGCGGTGATGGCGCCATGATGGGCCCGACGACGACCTCTGAACGCTTCGTCAGCAAGCCACCGCGGCCACCCGAGCTTCCAACCGAAACATGGATCAACCGGCCCGACAACACCCAGGAGGCTACTCAGTAAATTCCGCTCACCGGTGCCTCAAACAGGTTGACAGATTCCGCTAGTAGCCGTGGCCTTTTCTAACGAAGTCGGGACAATCACAACGCTTTCCAAGTGTTCCTCTAAACTTGCGATGCTGACAGGGAACGGGCAACGCACCCTTGCGGTGAGATGAAAGATCGTGCCCACAAAGCAGGCACTCTGGCTCTGACCTCTGGTCCACCTCTACAGACATCATTTAACCTTTGGGAAGCCGATAAGTTTTTGTCTGTCTTCCTCGCTCAAGCCTCCCAGACGCCGTACAGTTCCCGGTTGCAGACCGTTCGGTCGAGGCCCCCCGTTAACGACGCGCCAACTGTCGGCGGCACGTGAAAACTGACCCCGGCGAGTTCGGTTGCCCACGGCCATGTTTCGGATATTCGGAGGATGGTCTTACGGGATCGTTTGATGATTCGGGCGCCGGTGTGCAGAAACCGGTAGCGCAGGGTCTGCGGTTCGGCGACAGCGAGGTTCCGCTTTACGTCAGGAGTAGGGTGGGTATCACCGCAGCTAGAGGCTATTTTCGCTGGCCAAGAGCCGATGGTCATCGCGACACGGCACTAATTCAATCCCAGTACCGCGCACCGGCATTTACGCAGCTCAGAGGCTATTCTCAGCCTAACGGCGCCAGCTGTGTGGACAAAACGTGGACGATCGACAATTCATTGCTGTTGTCTGAACGCGCCGGCGCCAGCCGGGGGGCGGCGGCGGCCTGACCAGGGCATATCGGGCGAGATTTGGGTACAGGAACCGAATCCTTCGCGCCGCGTTCGGACTCCGTCGGGGCGTCCGCGCGAGCGGGGGCTTTGAAAAATTTGGGCACCGTGACTATCGGCCACGGTTGTTAGCTCGGTGTGCTGGGGCTGGGGATGTACGAGGTGGATGTATCTGCCGGCGCGCTGCGTCACCCGCCGACAGGTGGGATACGCCAGTGCCACACTCCGTAATCGCGTTCGTCTAGCTGCAGAAACGCGGCCGGTTTCGGCGCGTTGATCACCACCACGGTCTTGGTGTGAGTGCCGGGCACTATCGGCTGCGAGATATCCTCCGTACCGTCACCGCACTTGGTGTACATGTAAAAGTCCTTATCCAAGACGCCGTCATTACCCTCGATGCCCCAGTGGCGAAGGCTCAGTACATTCGCCGTCCTCGGATCGCTGAATTGGTCGACCGGGGACGACACGTCAAGTTCGAATCGCAAGAATTGTTCGCCGGACTTGAGCGGCCGATACGGATCAGCACATGCTGCGTTCTGCTGGATGGCTGTCACGGTGAATGTCAATTGCCGACCGCCCACCTTTTCCCCGACCTTCACGAGAGTCGGTGGTTTGCCCTCCCCACCAATGATCGACCCGTACATGAACCAACCGATGGAGAGCACCCACGCCAGTAGAAGCGACAGAAGCGACAGACGTGGGCGACCAAGGGAGACCACCCACGCCAGTAGAAGCGAAAGACGTAGGGGATCGCCGTGCCGGCGCGCGGTGCCACCGCGCCGGATCCGGTACCGAGCATGCAGCTCGATGCAAGCGAAGATCGCCAAGACGAGCTGTATTACGCCTAGTGCGCCCCGGGTAGGGTCCCAGGGTGGCGCCAGTAGGCAGCTGATACCGAGAAAAGCGACCGGGGCGACCAGCATCAGCTGAGCGACGAGGTCCAGCTCGAGGTCGTAGACACGCCGGGCGCCGATCGCATCGAAGCCGTGTTCCTCCAGCTCCGCCAATTGGGCCAGCAATCGCCGCTTAACTGAGAACGCCGGCAGCAGCGGCACGATGATCAGCGTGACCGACCAGGCAATGATCAGTGCCGCTCCGACGTACGGGCCCACGTTGAAACCCGTTCTCTTAAACACCTCGATCGCGGCCATCCGGTTGACATCCACCGCAGCCGTCGTGAGGTCGGCAAGCAGAGTCCTGTCGGCGAGCTTCAACACATAGTTTGCGAGGATGTACGCAAGGAACAGTGCGCCGAGCAGTCCCAGCGGCCAGACGACAGCTGGTCGCAGTCCCGTGGGAAGTGACTGCTCGAAGTTCTCCAGCATCTTGAGGTCGCGTTGCGGTCCGGGCGCATCGTCGGCCAGTGCGGCGCGGCTGGCTGCACTGCGCTTGAGGGCGCTGGCACACCTGCTGACATGGCGCACAACAAGGGCGCGTACCAGGGCGCGTGCTGCCGGCACTCGCACCCACCGCAACAGGCGGGGCCTTTCGAGCTTGTGCCATAGCATCGCCGGGGCGTCGTTGATCGTCTCGAGCATGTTGGTGTAGCCCACGAGCAGGGCGCGCAACTCATCGGTGCCGTTCAAGACCTGAGCGATTTCAGGCGCGCGAGCCGGAGATGATTCATCGATCGCCATTCGGTTTGCAAACCTCCCCCCGGAGCAACACTCCTCTGCGGGAAACGCTAGGCGCGCAGCGCCGGTTCGGGGGGCAAATTTCACATCATCCGCATCGGAAAGCTAGTCCTGCTGCGGTGCGGTGAGTTGACGCTCACCTGCGCTGCGCCCGTTTGGCTCCGACGAGTTTCGGTCCCTACTCTGCTCGCTGCCGCCGCCCCTCCGGCCCGGTGCTGGCCGGGCGCGGGCAGTTAGCCCAGATGGGCGGCACACCGTGATTTTGTGGTTCGCCGACTCCGATCCGCTGGTGTCTTTGGACGGCACGTCGCTTTCTCGCGCAGCCGAAGCGGCGGGGGTGATCTATCAGGCCAGCATCTCCGCCACGACTTTATCGGCGAAAATCGATCCGACGGGGTGAATTCTGTGACACGCTCGGAATCCCGCCTCATGGGTGTGTGGCTGTCCGTGTCAAACATCCGAGGTCAATCACTGAAGAAGGGAATAGGTCATGACAATTAACCGGCGCGCTTCCGCTGGCTTGGTTGTTTCAGGCACGCTTACTCTCGGGCTCTTTTACGCCCCAGCCCTAACTTACGCTGACATCAACGGGGTGAAGCTAGTTAACGTAAAAACCGGAAAGTGCCTGACGATTGCCGGTGGTGTGAGCACCGAAAACAACGTGACAGCTCTTCAGTTCGACTGCGACAATGATCCGTCACGCACGTGGTCGCTGAACGAGATGTCCAACGGCAGCTTCAAGATCAGGAACGTAAAAACCGGAAAGTGCCTGACGATTGCCGGTGGTGTGAGCACCGAAAACAACGTGACAGCTCTTCAGTTCGACTGCGACAATGATCCGTCACGCACGTGGACGCTGAACAAGATGTCCGACGGCAGCTCCGAGATCAGGAACGTAAAAACCGGAAAGTGCCTGACGATTGCCGGTGGTGTGAGCACCGAAAACAACGTCGAAGCCGTGCAGTTCGACTGCGACAATGATCCGTCACGAACCTGGAGGATCGGCTAACAAACTTCGACGAGAATTGAGCGTCCAATCCCACAATCTTGCCTGCCCGCATGCCGGTCAGGCATCACCCGCGGGATGGACGGCTAAGCCTCGATCGAAACGCCGCGCTTAGCTGATGTTTCCTAGGCGGTGGCCTCGTGCAGTGAGTACGCACGCGACACTGTTCTAAGGATAATCTGCGACAAATGGCTGAACTTGCTCGGCCCCAGGACTCCCGACATAGTGGGATCGTTTATGTGATGTCGTGGCCTTTGACGCTGTATTTGATCTTGAGGTCGGTGCCGGGGTAGCGGGTTTGGGTGGCGGTGAGTTCATGGCAGAGCCCGGCAATGGCGCGGCTGCGGCGGGCCGCGGTCGCGGGGTCGAGCCGCAGGTGCAGAGTGTCGCCGGTGATGTGGATGTCGCCGGGCAATCGCGTTGCTTCGCGCAGCACGGCCCGAGCTTCGTCGGCGGCGCGGGGGTAGTGCTCGCGCAGCAGGCGGGCGAGGGTGGTTTCGGCGTTGGTGATGAGTTTTGTTTCCTCGTTGAGCAGCCGCCGGCGGGCGCATTGAGTCCCGCACCACGTACAGCGCCATTGTGGTGCATGGCCGCCCGGTGAACCACGTTCTGCACTTGCTAATCACAATCCTCACGTGCGGGTTATGGGCGGTAGTGTGGATCATCCTGGCAATTGACCATGGGGAACGGCGTGGGCAGATCACGGTCGATCGGTGCGGCAATCTGCTCGCCAATGACGTCTGAAAATAGCCGGATATGAACTGATTACTCTTGGAACGCTGAAATCCATTGCAGCGTAAGGTATTTCATCAAAGTCGACGTCACCAATCCCATTGTGTGTCGCAACGTATGCACGATGAATTGTTGATGAATAAACGG
Organism: uncultured Actinomycetota bacterium; assembly: GCA_963801365.1. Lineage (GTDB taxonomy): Bacteria > Actinomycetota > Actinomycetes > Mycobacteriales > Mycobacteriaceae > Mycobacterium. The sequence continues at coordinate 154,622 of CAWDEZ010000013.1, forward strand.
GGCGGCGGCCAGACTTGATGGCCGGGCCCGAAGCCACCAAAAAAATGAGGCTGTTATGGCGAGGGTTCCGTCTCGAGCACGAGCGATTCGATACCCATGCAGTTCGCGAACCGCCTGCCCGCGCGGTGCGTGTGATGTGCTCAGAACTGGACCTGCGAATTGGCGCTATTTCCGCCCGGATAATCGCAGCTCACCCAAGTGTCCCATGTGTAGCCCATCGGAAATGCCGGCCAGATCACCACGTCAGCTTGTGCGTTCTGCCCCAGAAAGAATGGCAGGGAGTCGTAAATGCCGAGGCCACCTATTTGTGTCGCGTGGAAGGTGCACCAGGCGCCCTGCCCATTGACGTCGGCAACCTGGACGGTGACATTCCCCAGACCAATCTTCGGATATGGGTTGATCTGTGGCTGTGCGGCCGCGGTTCCCGAACCCGAAAACAGGACAGCGGGAATTGCGGCGCCGGCGACGGCTGCGCCAAGCGAGATGATCAATTTCTTGCGGTTGTGGGTGGTGTTCATGATGCGTTCCATTTCTTTGGTCGTCCCCCCGGTGGGCCCCTATGGGCCGCTCTCACAGGTATGACCAAGCTACCCGTAACACTGCGCACGCAAGCGTCGAACGGCCGCGCATTCCATGACGGCTGAGTGGTTGAGTCAGCCTGGGGGGCGCGGTGCTGCCGATGAGCGTCGGCTCGTCCTGCAACACATCCACACCTGACTTAGGACATTTGGCTTAGTAAGCGATTGGGATTCCGAGGCGGGCAATGATGTCGCGCTGAGCTGCGGGGATCTCGGGCGGGAAGCCCTGGGTGGTGCCGTTGATGGTGATGGTGGAGGTGCGCAGGGGCCGGAGTTGTTTGATGACGTTGGCGATGGCCAGGCCGGTCTGGTTTTGGATGCGGCGAGCGACGGCCAGGGCGGCGAAGACGATGGTCAGGTGCGCTTCGATCGAGTCACGGGTGTGATGGAAGATCGGTCGAGCTGCGAGGTCGTGTTTGGACATGCGGAATGACTGCTCGACGTGCCAGAGGTCGTGGTACTTGGCGATGACCTCGGCTGCGGGCATGGTCTGGACATCGATGTTGGTGACGTAGCCCTTGAGGCCGATGAGCTTGCGGGCGCGGGCCAGGCTGGCCTCGTCAAGGCCCATGGTCTTCCCCATCTCCAACCCCACGTCCCGCATCGAGGCGGCGGCCAACCCGACTAGCCGCTGTTCCCCACCCGGCAAGGCCGGCCGCTCAGCCGCTACACCGTCGGCGCGATCATCACCCGACACGTCACCACCGCTGCCGTCACCTGCACGACGCTGCCAGCGAAACGCATCACACCGCACACCCTGCGCCATACCAACGCTATGCTCCTGCGCGCCAACAACGTCGACATCGCGACGATCGCGCTGTGGCTCGGCCACGAGACGACCCAAACAACGCACATCTACGAGCACGCCGACCCCGCCCTCAAGGAACGAGCAATCGCACGAACCGCCCCACTCGGAGCCAAGCCGGGCAGATACCACGCACCCGACGAACTCCTGGCGTTCCTCGAAGCGCTGTGATTATGTGGAACATCTGATCTGTCAAACCCTGCGCTGCAAGGGAAATCGCTCCAGGCAGGTCAGCATTCAACATAACCGCGCGTGGGACATACATCCGGTTATGTGGAACTCCACATAACCGGTTCTGTGGGAGCCGGAGGGTCGACCCCCTTCGGCCACCCGACCACCGCGACGGTCTGACCTGCGATGCGACAGATTAGTTTTGGGTTGACCCCTGATGGTGGACACCTATACCGCGGGTTAAACCGCCAGTGCCGCGGGTTTTTTGGCGAATCGTAGGCCTTCGTCAGCGACCTTGCCGTGCCTGATTAGCCGGACGTCGAGCAGGTAGTTCTGGTTCAGCCGCCACGGGGTGCGCGAACCTTGCTTGGGCAACTCGTCGAGTTTGCGCAGCACGTAACCGGGTGTGAATTCCATGAACGGTCGCTCTTCGACGTCTGGGCCCGGGTGCTCGGGCACTACACTGTCATAGCCGTTGGCGTCCATATAGTTCAACAGACGGCAAACGAACTCTGACACCAGGTCGGCCTTCAGCGTCCACCCTATGTTGGTGTAGCCGACCGTATAGGCCATGTTGGGCAGGCCGGAGAGCATCATGCCCTTGTAGGCCATCGTCTGGGTGAGGTCCAGCTCCTGGCCGTCAATGGTGCCGGTGGCCCCGCCGAAGAGTTGCAGGTCCAATCCTGTTGCGGTGACGATGATGTCGGCGGGCAGTTCGCGACCCGAGGTGAGCTTGATGCCGGTCGTGGTGAACCGCTCGATGGAGTCGGTGACGACCTCGGTTTTCCCGTGGCGGATGGTGCGGAACAGGTCGCCGTTGGGCACAACGCACAGCCGCTGATCCCACGGGTTGTAGTGCGGACCGAAGTGCTTTTTGACGTCATACCCGTTGGGCAGCTGGCGCTTGACCAACCCCATCAGGATCTTCCGCATCTGCTGCGGCCATCGCCGGCAGGCCTGGTACAGCGCCACCTGCAGGACCACGTTCTTCCACCGAATCATCGTGTAGGCCGTGTTCTCGGGCAACCAGCGGTTGAGCTTGGCGGCGATCGGGTCCTGGTCGGGCTGGGAGATGATGTAGGTCGGGGACCGCTGCAGCATCGTGACATGTTTGGCCCCCGAATCGGCCAGGGCCGGAACGAGGGTGACCGAGGTGGAACCGCTGCCGATCACGATGATGTTCTTGTCGGCGTAGTCGAGGTCTTCCGGCCAGTGCTGCGGATCGATGATGGGGCCGGTGAAGTCCTCGGAGCCGGGGAACTTCGGCGAGTAACCCTGCTCGTAGTTGTAGTAGCCACCGCACAGGAACAGAAACGCGCAGGAGATCGCTTCTTTCGCATCGCCGGTGTCGATGTGCAGGGTCCAGCGGTGCTCGGCGCTCGACCAGTCGGCGCCGATGACTTTGTGGTTGAACCGGATGTGCTTGTCGATGCCGTACGTGGCCGCGGTGTCCTTGATGTAGTCGAGGATCGACTTGCCATCGGCGATGGCCTGGCGCCCGGTCCATGGGCGGAAGCGGAAACCCAGCGTGTACATGTCCGAGTCGGAGCGGAGCCCGGGGTACTTGAACAGGTCCCAGGTGCCGCCCATGTTCTCCCGCTTTTCCAGGATGACGTAGCTCTTGGTCGGGCAGCGCTCCTGCAGGTGCCAGGCCGCGCTCACGCCCGAAATGCCGGCTCCCACGATGACGACATCGAGGTGTTCAATCATACCGCCACATTATGCGTGCCCAGCGCATTAGGAGGCACTGTCAACTTGAGCCAACCTAATTGGCCGATGTGATGATTCGGGGTGATGAGCCATGGCTTGGACGAAACGTCCTGTCCCAGTCGCCGATTCAGGCGCCGGCCGTGGTCGTCGCCCCGGTGATCTCGTTGCAGACCGCGAAGCGCTCGGCCATCACCTGTCGGTAATCGGCCGCCGACAGCAGGTGCCGACCGGGCCGAAAGTGCGGCCAGATACCGCTGAACGCCGACAGGAACCGTTGCGCGTGCCGGATCGACGTGAAGCGTTTCATCGCCCGCTCGCGGTGCCGGGTCGGCTGGTGAGAGTTCTCGGCGCGGTTGTTCAGGCACGTCGACCGGCGATGCCACACCGACACCATCAGCTCGCGGTGCGCCACCTGCTAGCCGGCCAGCTTGTCGGTGACGATCACCCCGGGCACCTACCGCAGGCCCGTGCGCAGTCGGCGGAAGAACTTCTTTGCGGCCACCGCGTTTCGGCGCGACTGGACCAGAATGTCGAGCACGTTGCCGTGCTGGTCGACCGCGCGCCACAGGTACCGCTGTGCGCCGTTGATCGGGACGAACACCTCATCGCGGTGCCATTTGTCGCCCGGCCGCGGACCACGACGGCGCAGCTGGTTCGCGTACTGCTGCCCGAACCGCTCGCACCAGGCCCGGATCGTCTCATAGGACACGTCGACACCACGTTCGAGCATCAGCTCCCGCACGTCGCGGAAGCTCAACGGGAACCGGTGATACAGCCAGACGCAATGGCTGATGATCGCGGGCGCAAACCGGAACCCTTTATACGACGAGCCCGCAGCGGTCACGATCGTCGATCCTGCCCCACCTCACCTTCCCGGCTCACCACCCTGACAGTGCCCTTTGATAAGCTTATTGAAAGTAGATTCGCTCAGTCGTTGCGACAACTTGAAGGGTTGCGCGCGCGACTCCGAGGAGCGATCGGACCGGCGGATAGGCCTTCCATCGGGGGTAATAAGGGCAGCAGTACGCAGAATCTGAAACGTTTTTGACGGTGTGTCAAGGTTCGAGTAACGCTGCATTACCTCCACTTCAGAGGGTGTATTACCTCGGCTGATGCTTTACGTTTCGGCTTCGGTTGATGCCTGCGACCCCTACGCGAATGGCTAGAAGCGAACGGAGGGCTGGCCGCCGTCGGTTGTCATCTCAGACCTTCTCGGCGGGGATTACATACCTTTCAGACGATTTTGCCAGTGTTTGGATGACTTAAAGTATTCTCGTTCGGCGGGTGCAAAGGTGTGCCGGCATCGGTGTGAAGGGAGGGATGGAGATGGCCACAAAGGTTACCGTCTCCTTGATTGACGATGTCGATGGCGAGCTAGCCGACGAAACTGTGCAATTCGGGCTCGACGGTGTCGGCTATGAGATCGACCTGTCCGAGAAGAACGCCAACAAGATGCGCGAGGACCTGCTGCCATGGGTTGAGGCGGGTCGGCGAATCGCAGGATCTCGCCGGCGGCGCGGAGTCGGCACACGCGGTGTATCAGTTGACCGCGAGCAAAGCGCCGAAATTCGTGAATGGGCACGCAAAAACGGTTATGAGGTGGCCGGCCGCGGCAGGATCCCCGCCGAGGCGCTCGAGGCTTATCGGGCCGCCTGGGCCGCCCAGTAGCGCGAAGATAGCCGCGGCGGGAGCGTGGTTGGGGGAGTGGGATAGGGCACCATGGGGTGATGGTCCGATAGCTGTGTAACGGCGCGAATCAGGGTCCGCGCAGATTTGGTGTGCTTCCGACGCCGATTGCGCTGCCGCGCGTCGATTTCCCGAAAGCGGATCATCGTCGGTGGTCGGGCACGGCCGGGGCGCACGTACCGCCCGGGCCGGATGGGTGGCCACTGCGGTTCGAAACGTCACGGTGACGAAAAGCCGTGGGGCGCAGCGTTATCCAGGGTCGTAAGATTGCCACATTTCTGCGCTCGACTCGCATCGGGATGCCAGTGTCCGGCCTGTGATATTTTCGCCCGAACACGCACGGGTCAGGTCAGCACACGTGGCGCTCAGGTCGGCGAAAGCTCGATGGTGGCGGCCTCCGCCAGGGGCGACACCATCACTAAGCCATCCCGCTCAACCCGAGCGGTCCCGGGCCACCGGCCCTCATGTTTTGACCGTTTGCACATCCAACGTACAACTCTGGCAATATATTAAGGTCGCGCAATCTTGTAACTTGTAATATGCTGCGCCAGCGGCGCACCGTTTTGCGGTCCAGGCCGCAATGCGCGGCGATCGTGCGGTACCCCGGCGCCGGCAACCCCGCCACCCCCAACCACACCCGCAGCACTTCCCTGATCTCGTTCACACTGACCTCCCGAAAAGCCATGCCCGCCGACCCTCCGTGACTTGAACCGTCACGGCGATCGAACGAACAAACGAAAAGACCACCGACGCGACGCGCCGGTGGTCCATAACTGGCAATCCAGGTGGTCCCATCACCCTGGCAAAAATCAGGTCACAGTGGTCCCAAGCTCATGGCAGGCGACACCTTTGGAAGAGTATCCAGAGTAATTCATAAGCGTGATTATCCATCTGTGCGACGGTCTAGGTGGCTGGTGTCGAATGGGCAGTTTCGCGCGCCGAGGCGAAATCGGACGAAACCGGCACCGCCAGAACGGACGCTGAGCGACTTTCGGCGACCTGCCGATCGAATCAGTCTCTCGAAAATCACGATCTTTGGTGGTGGAAGATTGTTCGCCATTCAAAACACCAGCCACCTAGGGGGCGCCCGGGCATCCGAATTCGGTACCGCGTCACATCGGCGACCTTGATGCGGATAGCGCGTCGGTGGTTGCCGATCCGTTGCCGGAGTGGTTCAACTAGTGGTGTGTCCCGCAAATAATTGGCAGTGAATCGGTATGATTTTCGGGCATGAGCAAACCCGTGCCCGCATTAACGGTGACCGATGGACAGCGCGAGGTGTTGGAGTCGTTGGCTCGGTCGCAGTCCGGGGCGCATCGGGAAGTGGTGCGGGCCAAGGCTTTGCTGATGGCTGCCGACGGTGCGGCGAACGCGACGATCGCGGCCACGTTGTCGGTGTCGCGGACCACCGTGGCGAACTGGCGTAGTCGGTTCACCGAGGACGGTCTGGTCAAGTTCGGGCAGGTCCGTGAGGGTCGAGGCCGCAGGCCCTCGATCCCCGACGCCACGATCGAGAAGATCGTGACGCTCACCAAGGAATGCCGCCCGGAGGGCGAGACGCATTGGAGCACAAGGACGATGGCCGGGACCGCCGGGGTGTCGAAGAGCACTGTGCAGCGGGTGTGGAAGGAGTTGGGCCTCAAACCGCACCGGGTCGACACGTTCAAGGTGTCGGGAGACCCCAAGTTCGAGGAGAAGCTGGTCGATGTCGTGGGTCTGTATCTGAACCCGCCGGAGAACGCGATCGTGCTAGGGTCATCTGCTGATTCGGGTCGGGCGCGCGCAGCAGGCGGCGGTAATAGACCAGGCCCTCGTCACGCAGCGGATCGAGTTCATTGACCGAGATGACATGCGGCGGCAGGCCAGTCAACTCGGCGTCGGTCGCGACCCCGGCCCAGCAGGTGGCGTCGGTCGCGTTCTCGCCGCCAGGGTCATACACCGAACCGAACAGGGCAAGCAGCTGGCAGCTGAGGAAATAACCGTCGTTCTCCGTCAGCGAGGGCAGCTCGTCGGGCTGCTCAAGCCAGCGGAACGATGTCGACGGCGAGCGGTAGCGGTCGCGATAGTCGCGATAGCTGCCTCGTCGCCGTAGGCCTTCGCCAGCAGGGCCCGCAACGGCAGCAGCATGATCTCGCGGGCCACGTAACCCTCGAAGGCCGAGCGGCCGCCAATCGCTCGATCGCGGTCTGGGCTTCCTGCACGTCGCCCTCGGCGCGGCGGTCCAGCCTCGCCGGGCGGCGGGTCCTGCCGGCCGCGACCGGCCGTGCAGGAACGCCGCAGCCCCGCCGTCACCGGTGCGGTGGGAAAGCATCGCGCAGAGCAGCACCGGCTGTGGACGGCCGGCGACGACCGCGGCCTGTATGGCCGGTACCCACCAGCGCCCGGCGCGCTATAGCTCGCGCAGATCCCGGTAGACATCGAGGCCGGCCACGTCGGCGGGGCGCATCCGACGCGCCGCGTTGCACGTACCTGATCCGCAAGTCGCGCCGGAAGTCGAACGTCGTACCATCACCCGCTGCCGGTTGCGCGGTCTCGAAGGGTCGTGCACAGACGATGGTTTCGGGAAAAGCACGACACCAAATTCGATACCCTCCACACTGATCTTGTCGACGTCGAGCGAAGCAACGACGCCTCCCGCACGGCGATTCGGCGCACACACATGGGAATCGAGCGTGGAAGGAGGCAATGATGGCTGACACCCGAGAAACCGTTACACCGTCGGGCCGAGGGCACCAGTTACGCGAGGACGTCATTTCGACGACACGGTATTGGTGGTTAATGCTCATCGCCGGCGTGGCGTGGATCGTCATCGCTGTCGTGATCCTGCGTTTCAACTACGCCACGGTGGCCACGATTGCCGCGCTTTTCGGTGTGTTCTGTTTCGCCGGCGCGGCCAACGAAGCCATGGTGGGCGCTGTGTCCTCGCGGGGCTGGCGAATACTGCACTGGTTGCTTGCGCTGGGTTTCGTTGTCGTCGGCATATTCGCATTCGTTCGGCCGGACAAGACATTTGTGGGCCTCGCGGCGATCATGAGCTTCTACTTCATTTTCAGGGGAGCGTTTGACATCGCGATGGCAATCGCCGGTAGCAGAGCACCCGGGTGGTGGGTATTGCTGCTCGTCGGCCTTGCCGAAGTAGCAATCGGATTCTGGGCCGCTGGTTCCTGGAAGGTGTCTGTCGTGCTACTTGTGTCGTGGGTCGCCGTGGCCGCGTTGATGCATGGAATCGGTCAGATTTCGACTGCGTTCATGGTTCGCCGGGTGGGCAAAGCTCTGTCGGATTGACGGCGCATGCAGGTCCCGAACGCAACGGGCGCACCAAACACCGCCATGATCCCGTACCGGTGAACTTGGCGACAGTGCCGCCGTAGCGCTCCACCACCGCGGTCGCACGGTCGACCAGCTCGGCCATGATCTCGCGCAACCGCTCCGCACCCACCGCGCCGGCGATCTCCGGCTTTGTTGGCGCGTCGACGCTTCGACGCGGGTTTCGGGGCTGGACCAGGCATGACGAACCTCCTTGCTAGCCATTCAACGGTAGTCCCCGCAGGTCAGATCCCGTAGCCGACCCGAGAAGCTATGCCCCTTGGGGGTCCGCTCCGGTCGAGGCGGAGACCCCTCCCGGAGTGGTGGCGGTCGGCGCAGGGTGCGGGTTTGACGCCGGCCGCCACCACCAAGTCTCTACGCGCCGATGTGGATCTTCACAAGGGCCGCGGCGTGCGGCCAGGCGAAGCCGACGCGCATGGTGCAGCGCACCGCGGTGCGGTCGCTTGAGGAGTACGCGCTGCTGTCGGTGACGAGCGTTGTGCCGGTTCGGATCACGACGAACGACTTGGATCGGGGTACGTCCCAGATGTCGGTGGCGGTGACGGCCGGGCTCCAGGTGATCGGCACACCGAGGATGGAGCGTTTAGTCGGTGACGTTGCGTCGACGCCGAGGAGCGGCGTGTTGAATCCGGTGCCGCTCTTCAGCTTTGACAGCTTGAGCAGCGTGTCGGGGTCGCGACGAACGTGAGGTCGGACGCGCCGACGGTCTCGGCCTTGCTGATGGCCTCGGCGAACGGGTCCAGGTTGGTGATGCTGGTGCCTGCGGCGACGGTCTGCACCCCGGTGACGGATTCGATTCCGTCGGGGCCGTCGGTGTCCCTTGGGCCGCTGGCGCGCAGGCATGGCGGCGGTCTCCCCGTTGGCCTCCCTATCCGGTCGGGTAGGTCATCACGTCGAGGTACAGCGGCATCCTGTTGGTCTTGTCGCCCGCGGCGAAGCCCGGCTGCATCTGCGCGGGACCGCCCATGTCCTGGAGCTGGTTGAACGCATCGGTGGATGCGACCCGCGAGTCGAGCCGGAACCTGCCGAAAATGAACGGTAACCCGTTGGAGCGCAACGAATCCGGGGTGCTCATCAGATGGAAGTGCAGATGCGGGGCGTCGGTGTTGCCGGAATTTCCCAACGCGGCGATGACCTGCCCGGTCCTGAGTTGATCGCCGACCTTGACCTTGGTGCTGCCGAGCTTGAGGTGGGCGTAGAAGGCGTAGTTGCCACCGCCGATGTCCTGCACGACGTAGTTGCCGCTGTACTGATCGAGCGGCAGACCGGTGGGCAGGCTGCCCGGTACCTGCTCCGGCAAGCTGTCGACCACCACGACGACGGGCCCGTCGGCGACGGCGTGGATGTCCGCCCCGAAGTAGGGATAACTCGACAGTTCGGTCTTAGGCCCGTTGAACAACCGGCCCTCAGGCGTCAGCTGGACATAGTCGACCGCGAACCGCTCGGGCGCCCAAAGCTGGCCATTGAGCGGGATGACCGCCATGCGGTGCGACGTCACGTCACAGCAGCCGTTGCCGTCGAGCCAGCTGGGTCCGCTCACCGGCGGCGAGATCGTCACGGGCCTTCTGGTGTCCACCTTCGTCGGCGCGATGTTCTCGGTCAGCGCCGCCGGAACCAGCGGCGGCTGCGGCGGCGGCACGGTCAGGCCGATGGTGTGAGTGATGTCCGTCGGAACGCTGCCGGCCTCGTCGACCGCGACGTCGAGCCACACCACCGCGGTCTGAGCCGGCCCCAGTTTCACCGTCGGCGTCGTGCTGCCGAGCACCCGCGTCCAGTAGGCCAGCCCGTCGCCCGACAGGGTGAGCAGCGTCTTGTCGCCCGCGACGGCCGCCACCGACGTCAGCGTCACCTCCTGCGCGAGGGTGTTGGTCAGCTGCAACTCGTAGGCCAGGTGCACCCTGCCGTCGGTGCCCGGCACCGCGATCGGCGGCGCCAGCACCGAACCGACCACCGGTGTCATCACCGCCTGACCCAGTGGCACCGGCACGGGTGTGCCGGAGGTCGATGACGCCGGGGGTGTGGCGATCACTGTCGGCGGGCTGGAGGATGGCGTCACCTCCTTGCCTGTCGCGCACGCGGCGAGCGCCAAGGCTGCGGCTGCGACCGCGCAAAGGACGATCGCCGAAAAGCGCGTCTGCATGCGGTGATTCAACCACGCAGCTCACCGGGCGGCGTTACGCATCCTCGGCTTCGGGGGCCGACGGTGTCGTGCCCGTCGGTTTTCCGGTTTCGGCTCGGCGTCGATGCCGCCGCGTTCCGCCGCGTCGGGGTCGACTGGAAGCGGCAGAAGCAGCTCAGCACAACGAGAATGAGACGATGGGCATCACGCGTCCGTCGTTCACGCCGGCGCAGGAAAGCCTGTTCTTGACGCTTGGCGGCAGGGCGCTCGATGGCCGCCTGCCGCGGCCGTTCCTCGGCGACACCCTGCCCGACGAGATCCTCACCCGAGTAGACTACGACCTCGCCACGTTCCCGCACTGACCACCACGCTGCTCGTGGGATGCGCATCCGGTTGATGCGGGCATCTCGGTTGACACATCGGCGGCGGAGACGTCTGGTGTCAGCGTAGGTCGCGTTGTCGTGCTCGTCGGCTGCGACATGGTCTCCTCGCGCGGGACATCGTCGGCATCTCCTTAAGGTGGGCGCGTTGCCGTGGAAAGGTGTCGCTCGTGTCGGTGTTGGTGGCGTTTTCCGTGACGCCGTTGGGTGTGGGCGAAGGCGTCGGCGAAATCGTTGCCGACGCGGTGCGGGTGGTTCGGAAATCGGGACTGCCGAACAAGACCGATGCGATGTTCACCTTGATCGAGGGCGACAACTGGGCCGAGGTGATGGCGGTCGTGCAGCGTGCGGTCGAGGCGGTGGCTGCTCGAGCACCCCGGGTCAGTGTCGTGATCAAAGCCGATTGGCGGCCCGCTGTTTCGGATGCGATGACGCGAAAGGTTGAGGCTGTGGAGCGGCATCTTTCCCAGACGAGCAGCGACGATAGCGAAATCGCTTGATTTCCAGTCGATTACTGCGCACTCGGGTCGGCGGGCAGGTAGATGAATCATCCTCGGCGACAAGCAAATCGGCGGTCTCGCGCAAATTTGTGGCGATGACCGAGACCGCGCTGGCCGAGCTGCTGTCGCGGGATCCGTGCGGGCTGGATCTGGTGGCGGTGATCATCGACGGGGTGCACTTCGCCGAGTCTTGCTGTGTCGTCGCGTTGGGCATTGACATCGAGGGCAACAAGCACCCGCTGGCGCTGGTCGAGGGCTCGACCGAGAACGCCACGCTGGTCTGCGGGTTGCTGGCGGACCTGTGTGAGCGGGGCCTGGACGTCACCCGCCCGATGCTCGTCGGGATCGACGGGTCCAAGGCGCTGCGCAAGGCGGTGCTCGACGTGCTCGACCGTCCGGTCATCCAACGCTGCCAACTGCATTATGAAGAGCGCCTGATTATGTGGAGCGGGCGCGGGTGTGATCGAGGTAGCGCAGCTCGATACCAGCGTGCGGCGTGATGAGTTTCACATAATTCCAAGCGGTCTGACTGTGTCAGGCTTCCCCTCTCATCGACTCCGGAGGGGAGGCAAACATGTCCAGTCCATCGCGGGTCCGCCTGAGCGGACCGCTTGTTGGTCACGTCGCAGGTTTTCGGGCGGATTTGGAGGCCCAGGGTTACAGGCGCAACGTCGTGGCCAATCAGCTTCAGCTGTTCGCGCACGTGAGCCGGTGGCTTGAGAATAAAGGGCTTGGCCCACAGCATCTTACGGGCGAGCGGGTGGCCGAGTTCTTGTGCGCCCGCCGAAGTGCTGGCTACACGCTGTGGCTTTCGGAAAAAGGTGTCGCGCCGCTGCTGACGTACTTGCGGAGCGTCGGGGTCGCGCCAGCGCTCGAGGCGCCGGTCCCGGTGGCGTCGGCTGATCGTGTGCTCGAAGAGTTCCGGTTCTATCTGGTCCATGAGCGCGGGCTGGCGCCGGGCACGGTCGCTGCTGACGTTCATGTTGCCCGGCTGTTCCTTGCGACCCGGGTGGGGGTACGGGCGCCGCCGACACATCCGTGGCCTCGGCGCAGACGCGATCGACGTGCGGCCGCGGCGGGTGCGCTGCGGCAGCTGCGGAGCCACCCAGGTCCTGCTGCCTGCCGCGCTGCAGCCACGCCGGGCCGACGCCACCGAGGTGATCGGCACCGCGCTGGCGCGCAAGGCCGCGGGCATCGGATACCGGCGCATCGCCGCCGCGTTGGGCCGCTCGCCGTCCACCGTGCGCCGCTGGCTGCGCCGCGCCCGCGACCGCGCTCATCTGAACCGGCTCTGGCAGCGCGGCGCGCAGGAACTCATCCGACTCGACGTTGACGCGTTCAACCAGCTGGCCAGCACCGGCAACCTGCTGCGCGACGCCCTGACCGTTCTGGCCGCAGCGGCCTGGTGGGCACGCCAGCGGCTGGGCGTCACCGAGCCGGTGTGGACCCTCATCGGCCTGCACACCGGCGGCAGGCTTCTCGGCCCGCCAGGTTGAGTTTCCTTCGCGGCCCGGTTCACCGCCGGGCCCGCGCAGCCGCGTGCCCGATTCCCTCCGTCACCGTGACCACGAACATCCGTCGTCACGCCGTCACCGTGAACACCACCGCGTCACCGTGCACACCAACGCCAGCCGTTCGTCCTCACCGAAAGTGACTGCGTCATGGTCATTTTGAATGCCGGGCAACACGTGCCAGCAGACCGTGGTCGACATAGATCCGATTCGCCTTCACACCGAACGTGGTCAGCGCATTGTGCTGGGCGGTGAGATCCTGGGAATCAGTCGAGCAGCGGGCATAGCCGACGAGCATTCCGGCCACCGGAACACTGTCCCGGTTAGGCCACCGTCACCGGGCTTTATTGGGGGCGGGTGTTATGGGATTGTCCGCCGTGAGTTCAGCAGGGGTGTTCCAGGCATCTGCGTTCCGCCGCCCACGTCCCGGAGGAGGTTCGGCTTGCGGGGACACAACCGGGCACGCGTTGCGACACTCTGATCTTCCGCTCCGGCAGCCGCCGGGCTTCATCAAACTGGGGGACTGATCGTAAACAATCTGCGGGTGAAAGGGTGATCGACAGCCCGACGAAGCGCGCCGCGCCGGCCTCTTACCGCGGTTCGGCTCCGCCGCGGTTCGGCTGCCCGACGACATCCCCCTTGCCTAGGCTCACTAAAATCGGTGCGGAGACTGCATATTTGAGGGCTTCGCGTCGTGAAACAGACCGCTGTGCGTCGCGTCCACGTGGCGCGGGCGACTCGTACGCGGCGCGATGATATCGCCCGCTACCTAAGGCGGAATGGCAGCGGCGTTGATAACGCGATAAATCAGGCGTGAGGGGCTAGTTCGAGGTCCCAGTGGCGGTTGTCGCGATGCCGCCATCGACCGGGATGATCGTCCCGGTGAGGTAAGAGCCCGCGCGGCTGGCAAGGAACACTGCGATACCGGCCATGTCATCGTCGCGTCCGATACGACCAAGCCGAGACGATGCCGCAATCGAGTCGCCGAAGGCATCGAGCGTCGCCGCCATCATCTTCGAGCGGAACGGTCCCGGCGCTACCGCGTTCACGGTGATGTGCTGCGGCCCCAGCTCGCGCGCGAGCACCCGAGTCAGCTGATGCAGCGCCGCCTTGCTGCTGGCGTAGGAGTACACGGGCAGTTGACTGACGTGGATGGCGTCGATGCTGCCGACGTTGATGATCCGCGACGGGTCGTCGGCCGTGCCCACCTGCCGGAGCGGGGGCAGCAGCGACTGAACGAGCCAAAAGGGCGACTTGAGATTGAGGTCGAGCACCTTGTCCCACGCCGAGTCCGGGAAGCTCGCCAGCGGCTCGCCCCACGTAGCGCCAGCGTTGTTGACGAGGATATGGAGTCCGTCCGAGTCGGAGGTGACAAGCTCGGCGAGGCGCAGGCATTCGTCGTGTCGGAAAGGTCTGCGGGAATGGCTCGCACCTCACCGAACTCGGACAAGTCGTCCTGGGCCTGCGCGCACGCATCGGCCTTGCGGGAGCTGATGACGACACGCGCGCCTGCCTGCAGCAGCCCGCGGGCCATCATCATGCCGATACCCCTGGTGCCGCCGGTTACGAGGGCGGATTTGCCGGTCAGGTCGAAAAGTTGCGCGTGCGTGGTGGTTTGGCCGTCCGTTGGTTGCCTTCCGTCGTCGGTTGGAGTGCAGCTGCGCTCGAGTTCGCCAAGAGACTGGCTGCCAAGCCTAAGTGGGGAGCCGGAAACTACCTGGCGGTGTTGATGCCATCAGCCCCAATTCTTATATCCGCAGGTCGCGTCGCGGCGCCTGGTCTTCCCGCTGGCTGGGGCGCGAGATTCGGCCCGGGTAGCCTGAGCTCATTCCCATCCAAGGCGAGGCTGACGGCCCGATCCGAGTCGCCGTGCTGGCGCCGATCGCGTGGAGGACACCGCCTCGTCACTACGGGCCGTGGGAGCAGTTCGCCTCGTTGCTCACCGAGGGGCTGGTGGCGGCTGGCCATCACGTCACGCTGTTCGCCACTGCAGACTCGATCACCACGGCCATCCTGCACGCAACCGCGCCGTTCGGCTGGTCTGAGGACGCGACGATCGACGCCAAGGTCGCAGAGTGCCTACACATCGCCTCCGTGTTCGAGCGCGCTGGCGAGTTCGACATCATCCACAACGGGTTCGACTTCCTGCCACTCACGTACAGCGATCTCGTCATCACACCGGTAGTCACCACGATCCACGGGTTCTCGTCCGATCGGATCGTTCCTGTCTACGAGCGCTACGACAGCACTACCGCGTACGTGTCGATCAGCGACGCCGATCGACACCCGAATCTGCACTACGCCGCCACCATCCACCATGGCATCGATATCGACGGGTTCGCGATCCATCCGAGCCCCGGCGAGCACCTGCTGTTCTTCGGACGGATCCACCCCGACAAGGGCACCGCCCACGCGATCGAGGTCGCTCGCCGATGTGGCCGCCGGCTCGACATCGCCGGGATCATCCAAGACGAGGAGTACTTCCGCAACGAGGTCGCGCCGCACGTCGACGGCGAGCAGGTGCGCTACCTCGGCGTCGTCGACGGCTCTGCGCGCGCCGAAGTACTGGCAGGTGCGCACGCGCTGCTGCACCTGATCGACTTTGACGAACCGTTCGGTTACAGCGTCGTCGAGGCGATGGCCTGTGGCACGCCGATCGTCGCCAACTCGAGAGGTTCGATGGGCGAGCTGATTGCGCACGGGGTCACCGGCTTTCTGGTCGACAACATCGATTCGGCGGTGGCCGCGGTCGCTGGAGCTGGCGAACTCGACCGGCGCAAGATCGCCGAACTTGCCGCCGAGCGCTTCACAGTCGCCACCATGATCGACAAGTACGTAAAGCTCTATCGCGACGTCATTGGCATTCGGAAGTGACTCCGGGCGGCCGACGCGATGCTGCTTGGTGGAAGTCTGCCGTCGTTTACCAGATCTATCCGCGCAGCTTCGTCGACTCGAACGGCGACGGGTTCGGAGATCTGGGTGGCATCATCGGGCGGCTCGACTATCTACGGGCGCTCGGGGTCGACGTGATCTGGTTGTCACCGATCTACCGTTCACCGCAAGCCGACAACGGCTACGACATCAGTGACTACCGCGACATCGATCCGCTGTTCGGCACCCTGGCCGAATTCGACGCGCTGCTTGCCAAGGTGCACGAACTCGGGATGAAGCTGGTGATGGACCTCGTGGTCAACCACACCTCGGATGGCCACCCGTGGTTTGTCGAGTCGCGTTCATCCCGCGACAACCCGACGCGGGATTGGTACATCTGGCGGGACGCCCGTGGCGGTGCCGAGCCGAACAACTGGGGCTCATTCTTCGTGGGATCGGCGTGGGAGTGGGACCAGGCCACCGATCAGTACTACCTGCATCTGTTCGACCGTAAGCAACCGGACCTGAATTGGGAGAACCATCAGGTGCGGAAGGCCGTCCACGACATCATGCGTTGGTGGCTCGACCGCGGTGTCGACGGCTTCCGCATGGATGTCATCAATTTCATTTCCAAGACTGACGGGCTGCCCGACGCACCGGCGATCCCGGGGCAGCGGTTCGTCATCGCCTTCGACGGGTTCGCCGACGGACCGCACGTGCATGACTACCTCGCCGAGATGACCCGCGAGGTCTTCGGGCGCCGCGAGGGCCAGTTCATCACGATCGGCGAGATGCCGGCGGTGACGCCCGAACAAGCGCGGCTCTACACGGATCCGGCCCGGGGAGAGCTGAACATGGTCTTTCAGTTCGAACACATGTCGATCGATCGGAGCCCAACGAACAAGTTCGACTACCTCGGTCTCGACCGGCTCGTCCTGAAGAAAGCGCTTTTTCGGTGGCAGGCGGCGTTGGCAGAAACTGGTTGGAACAGCCTGTACTGGAACAACCACGACCAGCCTCGCGTCGTGTCCCGGTTCGGCGACGACGAACCGGATTACTGGGCCGCCTCGGCGAAGGCGCTCGCGACCGTTCTGCACGGCATGCGTGGCACGCCGTTCGTCTATCAAGGCGAGGAACTCGGAATGACGAACTACCCGTTCCGGATTCCGCAGGACCACAAGGACGTCGAGGCCATGAACTACTACAAGGATGTGCTCGAATTCGGCGGCGACGAGACTGCGGCGCTCGCCGGTCTAGCCAAGATCAGTCGTGACAACGCGCGCACACCTATGCAATGGGACGCGGGGCCGAACGCTGGATTCACCACCGGTGACCCATGGCTGCCAGTCAACCCCAACTACACCTGGCTGAACGCCGCAGCCCAGATCGACGCAACGGATACGGTTTTCGCGCACTATCAAGCTCTCATTCGCCTCCGCCACGAATTGCCAGTCCTGGTGGATGGCGACTTCACGCCGCTGATGGCGGAGGATCCGCAGATTTGGGCGTACACCAGAACCACCGCGAACAGGAAACTCCTCGTGATCGCCAACTGCGGACGCAATCCCCGGACCGTCGAAATCGGCCGAGAATGGAACGCGGCCGATCTACTGCTCGGCAACCTGCCCGATACCCCGGCCCCGTCGACGTCAACGTCTCTGGACCTGGCCGGCTGGGACGCGCGCATCTACTCCGCTGCCCGTTGACGGATCGCCTTGCGAAGCCACGTGTTCGGAGTGTCGTGCTGATAGCGGCTTGGGCCGCTGCCTGAGTCGCCGCGCCGCGGCGGCCGGACCTCACACAGGAGGTGCGCCATGGCGGCGCTTCTCATCGGGTACGCACGCTGCTGCTCCACCGACCAGCAAGACCTCACCGCCCAACACGACGGCCTGACCGCACTGGGTGTCTCGCCGGCCAGGATCTACGTCGATCACGGCCTGACCGGCACCACCCGAGACCGGCCCGGCCTGCGGGAGGCGATGGCGGCCTGCCGAGAAGGCGACACCCTGGTGGTGACCAAGCTCGACCGCCTCGCCCGGTCGCTGCCCGACGCGCGGGCGATCGCCGACGAACTGACCGCCCGGCAGGTCCGTCTCAGCCTGGGCGCCTCGGTCTACGATCCGAACGATCCGGTCGGCCGGCTGCTGTTCAACGTGTTGGCGATGGTCGCGGAGTTCGAGTCCGACCTGATCCGGCTGCGCACCCGAGAAGGGATGAAGGTAGCGAAGGCCAAGGGTCGGCTCCGCGGCAAGCAGCCCAAGCTCAACCCCCGGCAGGAAGCACATCTGGTCGGCCTGCTCCAGGCCGGTGAGCACAGCACCGCCGAACTCGCCGACCTGTTCGGTGTCGCTCGCTCCACCGTCTACCGCGCCCAGCAACGCCACCAGGCAGCCGCCCGACCGGGAGACCGCAGATGCCGTCCCGCAGAAACACCAGTGCCGGGCGCCCACGGTCCAGCGCCCTCAACACCGCCACGCGGGCCGTAAACCGTTCCTCGAGTGCGCTCGTCGCCGGCGGAGCGGTACGCGACCGCGGCGGTGACCAGCGGCTCGAACGTGTCGAGCTCGGCGTCGGTCAGCAGGTCGTCGACCACGACGAAGCCGTTCGTGCGGAACGCTTCGATCTGTTCAGCCGTCACCACTTCGCTCATCGTCCCGCTTTCTCGATGAACGCGATCAACGCGTCGTTGTAGAGGTCGGGCCGCTCGAAGTACGTCGAGTGGCCCGCGCCGGCGACCTCGACGATAGACGCGTTGGCGAGGCGCTGCGCGCTGTCGATGACAAGGTGCGGCGGAAAAAGCACGTCGTCGGTACTCGTGATCACCAGGACGGGAACGCCGGTGGCGTCGAGGTCTTTGTGCGCGACCGCGTCGCCGATAAGGGCGGCGCCGACTGCCGCCATCGGCGGCGTGTGGAAGGTGTTCAGCTCTTGGTACAGGAACGCGCGGGCGGGGTCGCGTTCCACGAAGGTCGGGGAGATGGCCAAGTGCGCGCCGATGCGCTGCTCGGCGCCGACGTTCGCGGCAACCGCCTTGGTGGTCCTCTCGAGGAAGTATTCGAGGAGCGCAGGCGTCCAGAGCCCGCCGGCAGTGTTCGACAGTGTCAGCGAGTGCGTGCGCGCCGGATGGGCGACCGTGAAGGCCGTCACCCACCAGCCGCCCATCGACTGGCCGACGAGGTGCGCGCCCGGTGTGCCCGTCGCATCCAGAACTGCGGCCATGTCGGCGACCGCCGCCGCGCTGCCGAACACGCCGGAGGTGAACGTCGAGTTGCCGAAGCCGCGGCAGTCCCAGGTGATCACACGGAATCCGTTGGCTGCAAGCGTCGGCACCTGCTGGAACCACGCGGCATGCGTGCCGCCGAGGCCGTGCGTGAGCATGATTGCGGGCAAATCGTCCTCGCCGCTGACTTCGTAATAGATCTCTTCGCCGCCGCACGCGACGGTCCCGGTCTGCCAGCGCGCAGTCATCGGGCTGCTGTGACGGTGTCGGCGAACATCTCATCTCCCCAGAGTGCGAGTGCGTCGTCGTGTGTGAAGGCCTTGAAGTCGTCTGCCGTTAACATGCCCGCGCTCGACGAGCTCCCACGCCTCGGGGAGGGCTGCACTCCGCATCGGCCACGTCCCAGTGTCCCAGGTCCGACGCGAACGTGGCACGCAGCCGCGTACCGGCGTAGTCGGTCATGCCGTCCGCTAGCGAATCCGTATCCGGTCTAGCGCTTGTCGGTCTGGCCGGCTGCGACCTGGTCGGCGATCTTGGTGGCCATGCCGGCGGCGAGCCGCGATGCCGCCTCAGGCGCGTTCGCTGCGAACTGCCCCATCACCCGCTGGCGAAGCGGTGCGACGGTCACCTCGCCGCGATTGCGCTCGATTGCGCTGACGACCGCGGCCCCGACCTGCTCGGGAGTGCCCATGCCCAGCAGCGAAGGCATGGCGACTCCCGAGTCTGCGAACATCCCGGCGCCGCCGATGGCGCCCGGACTGATCACTGAGACACCGACACCAGCGGGTCGCAAGTCGTCGCGCAGGCAAAGCGCGAAGCCGCGGATGCCGAACTTCGTCGCCGCGTAGAGCGACGCGCGGGCCGACGCCATCTTGCCGTAGATCGACGAGAGGTACACGAAATGCCCTGAGCCGCGCGCCGTGAACGCCGGGATCAGCTGGCGGGTCATCTGGATGGGCGCCTCGAGGTTGACCCGCAGCGCCCGGTCGACCTGCTCGGGGGTGAAGCTGTCGAGCTTCCCGGACGCCGGCAGCGCGGCGTTGGCGACCAGGACGTCGATCTCACCCGCCTCGATTAGCAGCCGCCGCGGCGCGCCGTCCTCGGCGAGGTCACTGACGATCGTCCGGTGGCCGCCTCCGGCGAGCGAGGCGGCGAGCCGGTCGAGCTCGTCGGGCTTGCGCGAGCTCAGGATGAGGCGCGCGCCGCGGTCGGCGAGCGCGGCGGCCATCGCCTGTCCGAGCCCGCCGGTGGCGCCGGTGAGCAGAACGGTCTTGGCGGTTAGTTGCATTTCAAGGACGGTAGTCGATGGCCGCGTCACGTCGCCCTTCATTTGATCTTCGCCGGATTCGACGCCGACCAGGCCACCACTCGGGCTTGGCGCGACAACACCGCTTCACTGGGGGTCACCCGCTCGCTGCCCTACGTCCAGACGGGCTCCTCGCTCCAGCCCAGCAGCGTCGCGAGCGCCCCGACACAATGCTGGAATTCACCATGAGTCGGGCACAGTGGAACACCGCTCGTCGGGAGGACATCGACCTCATCGGAATCGATGCGGCCCGGGCGCAGCTCAAGACCGCGCGTGATGTTCCATCGTCTGACGGATGAGCCGTCTCGTTTCTACTTCAGCGCCGCGACGCTCCGGGAAATGTGCGGCGGAACATGCCAGACCCGGTGCCCGTAATTCTGCTGTCGAACCAATCCACTCGGCAGGCATCGGATCGGGCGAGGGCATCAACCCACCGGTACGCGAGGCGCCAAGTCCAGGTTGCGGCGGCGTGATGTCGCCGTCGCCGATCGTTGAGCGCGACGTTCTCCCAGACGGAGTTGTGAACAGGGTCCGGTCGGATGGACTCGCCCTACGGGGTCCGTCTATCCGGCTGGACAGCTATCGGCCCGTCGCCACCTTCGACGAACGCGATCGCCTCTCGATGTCCGGATTGCCTACGCATCCAGCGAAGTGGCGGGAGGCGTCACCGCGACCGAGCCGGCGAATGCGTCGTGAGGTCACCTCGCCGGGATCAGGTAAGCGTCGCCGAACTCGTTGGGTTTGTTTTTCGGGGTGATGGCGGAGATGTAGTGCTGCGGGCCGTGGTCGTTCAGCGAGAACCGGAACGGTATGCCCCGCAGCAGCCGGAACTGTCTCGCCGCGAATCCCAGCGGGGCCTCGATGAGGCCGACGAGATCGCCCATCTGCGTGATCGGCTTGTCGGAGGTCTCCTTCCACGCGCGCTCGTAGCGGTACTCGCGTCCGAAGTGCTGGAAGTCGTCGGAGGCGCTCGGCGGCAGGTGCGGCACCGGGTCCCTGCGGTAGACGTAACGGACCACGTTCCGGTCGAGGAAGGTGTTCGCGGCGCAGGCGTTGGCGAACTCCGGCGAGCCCACCATCGGTGCGCCAAAAGTCGAGGCGCCCTTGAACATCCGCGCGAAGCGCTCGATATAGTCCGGTTCCACCGACAGCATCACGGCCATGAGCGCGGCCATCGCCCCGCCGAGGCTGTGACCGGTGAGGTAGAGCGTGGTCATCGGCTTCTCCATCGGCGGCTTCGGTGATTGGGGGTCGTCGTCGAGCACGGAGCGCCGGTCGAGGGCCCGCTCCAGCGCCGCGATCACCGCGAAACGTGTTGCTCGCACGTTGCGGTAGAACCCGGCGTGGATGGCATACGACGGTGCCGGGACGGCCTCGGCGTCGGGTGGCAATGAGGCGAGGTCCTTGCGGCCGTCGATGCTGTACATGATCTGAAGGGAGCCGTCCTCGTTGGGCTCGAGATCGGCGACAAACTGCATGAACTCGCCGGCCTCCCAGTCCAGATTCAGATAGTGCAGCGCCTGCCGCGTGAAGGTCGTGTCGCGCATCCAGGTGTAGCGGTAGTCCCAGTTCCGCTCCCCACCCGGCGTCTCGGGCAGGGAGGTGGTGATCGCCGCGACGGTCGCGCCGGTCGGCATATACGTCAGCCCTTTGATCGCCAGCGCCGACCGCTGCAGCGCCGGGCGCAGCGGGTGGTCGCTGATATGTGCCTGGCTCAGCCAGTTCCGCCAGTATGTGACCGTGCGGCGGATCCGCGTGTGCGCGTCGTCGATATCCGCGGCGACGACCAGGCCGTCGGCCCATGACAGCGCGCAGAAGGCTCGGTCACCCTGTGCGGAGTACATGCCGCGCACGGGCGGCAGTCCCGCCTTCGATACCCATAGATAGATCGGTGGTGAGTCGCAACATCAGGCCACCCCCCGGTGACGTCGGCGGTGTGCCCGTCCTCGTCGAGAAGTGTCCATTGCGCAGGCACCCGGCCGTAGTCAAACACCGGCTCGCAGACCAGCTCGAGCTCGACCTCGCCGTCCAGGCACTCGACAACCCGCACCAGCATGTGCTCGGCATGCGGCAACGGAATTGGCTGCGGATGCAACGACACCGGCAAGCCAGCGTTCGTGCGGCAGGGGCAAACACAGCCGCGGGATTCGGTGAGTCCTTCGGCAGTATTCGCCGACCTGGCGCGCTAGGGCCGCTGGTCCATCCCGTCGAGGTGTTCGTGGTAGTTGTGCACGAGGCCTATCCGCTGCTGCCAATCGTCAACCAGTGCCATCGCCGCCTTGTATGCCCACTGAGCGCACCCCGACCCGAGGGCGCGAGTCGAGTACCACGGCACGCCGCTGATCGTCTGGCGGTTCTCGGCGAACCGCCCGCGCAGCCCCGTCTCCAACCTGTGCACCGAATCATGGGCATGGGTCTCAGGAACGAAATGCACCAGCGTATTTCGGAATTGAATCAGCAGCACGGCGCTCTGGTACGGATCGCCGCGCGTGTCGAACTCCGGCGCTTGCGCACAGTCCAGCGCATGGCGGTAGAACCGGAGCACCTTCGGCACCCTGTCCAGCTGACCCGGCGTTTTGTGGTCGGACCACGATTGCGCCACCTGCGTGAGGACAGTGGCGCTCACGCCCTCGGTGCGATAGGCCACCGAGCTGGGCGATGCCGCGTCGGCATAGAACTCGTTGATGAACGCTTCGAGGAACGCGACCGAGGACATGATCGCGGCCACCGCGAGCGAGCGGTGGCCGAAATCTATCTCGTTGTTGCCGTCGGCGACCAGCGTGGACTCGGCCTCGTCGCACAGGCGTGCCCACCGCTGGGCGGCCCAGAGGTGGTGCACAGCCATGTAGTCGCGGATCGTGTATCCGGCCTGCCCACCGGTGATCGACAGCTCGGCAGCGCGGGGCTCGACATGCACCGGGCCGGAGTCGTCGCCCGGCTCGGCGGTGGTGTCGTCGTCAGTCACACTTTCTCATCCCATCAACGTCGCGGCGACCGTCGCGCCGAGATTCCAGCACGCCTCGACGTCGGCCTTGGTCGGTTTACCCATGACGACAACCGTCTCGGCAGCCTGCACCCAGCCGAGCCCGGCGGTGATGCCGTCGATGGCGCGCTCGGCTCCCTCGGTGCCCTCGTTGCCGTGGAGGTAGACGCCGAACGGTCGGCCACGGGTGGAGTCGAGGAGCTGGTAATACGACTGGTCGAACGCGAGCTTGAGAGCACCGCTGATATAGCCCAGGTTGGCCGGGCTGCCCAGCACGTAGCCGTCGGCCTCCAGCATCTCGACAGGCGAAACGGTCAACGCCGGTCGCCGGACGACCTCCACGCCCTCGATCTCGGGATCGGTCGCTCCAGCCACGACCGCCTCGAACATCTCCTGGCAGTGCGGGCTCGGGGTGTGGTGAACGATCAACAAACGGGGCACTAGCTGGCACTTCCCTTAGCCTGGATACACCGATCCGGTGGATGTGCGGTGTGAGTTGAAACGCCGAAATGCCCTGTCGTGGTGGGAGAATGAGATTTCTCTACGATCACATTCGGTCACGACGAAGGGCATCTCGTAGATGCAACGATCTCACACTCGACCCGTCGCGTCTGCAGTCTTCGATGACCCCAATCTGGTGTCGTGCGCCGGGCTGATCCCGATGGCCGCCTTGGCCCAGAAATGTGGGCTGGCCGAGTTGGCCGATGAGCACCTGAGCGTGCCGACCGACAAGGGCGCCAACGCCGGGGCGAAGGTGAGCGCGCTGGTCGCAGCGATGGTCGCCGGCGCCGACAGCATCGACGGCCTGGCCCTATTGCGGCACGGCGCGATGGGCGCCGTCTTCGAGCGGCCCTACGCCCCGTCGACGTTGGGGTCGTTCCTGCGTGCCTTCGCCTTCGGGCATGTCCGCCAGCTCGACGCCGTCGCGGCCCGCCTACTCGCGCGACTGCATGCCGGTACACCGGTGCTGGCCGGGATGGACGGCCCCGTCATGGTCGATCTGGACGACACCATCATCGAAGTGCACGGCTACGGCAAACAGGGATCGGGTTACGGCTACTCGGGGGTCCGTGGGTTGAATGCGTTGATCGCCACGGTCACCACCGCGCACTGCGCACCGGTGATCACCGGCCAACGCTTACGCAAAGGCGCGTGCGGCTCTGCGCGTGGAGCGGCCCGGATGGTCACCGACACCCTGGCCGCCGTGGCACGCCTGCAGTCGCCCGAGACAACCAGTAAACCGCTGTTACGGGCGGATTCGGCGTTCTACGGCCATCCGACGGTGGCTGCGGCGATCCGCGGCGGGGCGGACGTGTCGATCACGGTGCGCCTGGACCCCAGGGTCAAAGCCGCCATCGCCGACATACCCGAGGATGCCTGGACCGCGATCGAATACACCGACGCCGTCTACGACGAAACCACCGCAACGTGGATCTCCCGCGCCGAGGTCGCCGAGATTCCGTTCACCGCGTTCAGTTCGAAGAAAGCCTCCCAGCAGGTGCCGGGCCGGCTGGTGGTGCGCCGCATCCCCGACCTCAACACCAGCGGCAACGGACAGGACTCACTGTTTGACGTGTGGCGATTCCATGCATTCTTCACCACCACCGAGCTGGACACCGTCACCGCCGACAAGACCCACCGCGGCCACGCGATCATCGAACAAGTCCACGCCGACCTCAAAGACTCCGCCCTGGCGCACCTGCCCTCGGGGCGATTCACCGCCAACGCCGCCTGGCTGGCGCTGGCCGCCATCGCGTTCAACCTCACCCGCGCCGCGGCCACCATCACCGGGCCGGCACTGGCCAAAGCCCGCACTGCGACCATCCGCCGCACGCTGATCACGATCCCGGCACGCATCGCGTTCTCAGCCCGACGCCTGACCTTGCACCTGCCACGGGACTGGCCCTGGGAAACAGCATGGAACACCTTGTTCCACAGCCTTTTTCGTAGAAACCCACCGCTCATCGCCTAACAGAACAATCCGACCTGTCCGCCCGACACGAAAGACCCACAGGAACAAGCCGATACCGAGGTCGGACCATCAACCACGCCCAAATCCCGGCATGCCTCGGAAACAAGGCGCACAACCGAACTCAACTCCACATCACCACCCGATCGGTGGATCGAGGCTTAGTAAGGGGGTAATCGACTAAATAATGTTTGAGAGCACCGCTGAGGTATCCGAGATTTGCCGGCGTGCCCAGCAGGTAGCCGTCCGCGTCAAGCATCTCGACCGGCGAACCGTCAGCGCCGGTCGACGCACGACCTCCACACCCTCAATCTCGGGATCAGTTGCACCGGCCAGCACCGCCTCGAACATCTCCTGCATATGCGGCGACGGGGTGTGGTGAACGATCAGTAGTCGCAATCTAATACTCCCCGTGATTGAACGTTGAGGCCTGTTCGCAGCGCGGAGCGCCGATACGACGGACAGCCCTGCCCGCCAGTGACACGATATTGAGGCGAGCGACGGATTGAGGTGAGCGACGGTCGGAACGCCGCAGCGCTGGACGGCCCGAGTCGTCGTGACGGGCGGCTAGGCCGACTCGAGCGAACGCTTCAGGGACCCGACGGTTCGCGCCCGTTCGCTTTTCGCCATGAGCGCCGCCATCGGCTTGATCAACCGCATCCAGCCGAAGAGCTCACCCTCCGCAACGTGAATGAGGATCGTCTTGCCCTGGTCCGCCTCGAGGAGGTACTCGGGCCGGGCCTCCATCACCTCGGAGCCGAACCATCGCAGCGTCTCCCGGAACCCAATCCGAGACGGCGGCTGGAAGTCGGTCACTTCACCGTGGAAGGTGCCCATCCTTGTCGCATCGAAGTACGACGTGCCCTTGCCAAGAGGACCGTCGGAAGTTTGGCCGCACCGTCGGAACAAACCGGTGCGGTGCATCCAGGTCTCGTAGCCCGCCAGTTCGGCAACCCGGTCGAACACGGCTTCGATGGGTCGGTCGATTGTCGTGCGCGACTCGTAGCGGACGGTGCTGGTAGCCCTGTCCTCCATGCCTCAAGCCTCTCGTACGATCACGCCGCTGTCCAACGGCGTGCGGGGCGGTCTGGAGCGCGCTGACCACAGCCGTGCTAGTGGAAGCGCTGTTGCAACGCGGCTCCGGCACAGACCCGCACGAGGCGCGGGCCGCTATAGAGAGGTTGGCCGCGCCGACCGACACGGGATTTGTGCTGCAGGAGACCTGGCTGCTGCGGGGATGAGCGCGCTGTTGGGTTTTGCTCACGGGGACGAGGCCGCCTATCGCGACTATCGGGATCGCTACCGTGAAATGGCGACATCGCTCTGCTACGAGGGGCACATCGCCTGGGCCGAGGCGATGCCATGACTGTGGCCCTTCTGCAACCCTCGTTTTTGATCTCGACAGGCGTCTCATTACTACTCAAGGGCGGAAGATGAGACACGTCGCTGTGAGACGAACTTCTGAGACATCGCGACGTGCGGAATCACCCGCCCCGCAAGGGGATCGATGAGTGTCGCAGATGTGCTCTATTTCGAGACGGCGTTCAGTTCTGCTCGGGCTTGGTCGATTTGGTCGTATGAGTAAGTCACCATGGCAGTGGTGCTCATCGTCTCGCCCGTGTGGGCGAGCGATTCGTAGGTCTGGTCGCCGAGGACATCGCGGAGATCGGCGATCGTGGCGTTGATTTGGGGAAAGGCCCCGGCGGTCAGGGGACTGAATGCGGAACCGGCGATGGTGGCGGCTGGCACGTGGCGTGCGAGCCGGTCGAGGAAGACTGCAAGGTTTGTCAGGGGGGAATGGATAGTGGCGACGCTGCCCGAATCGTGGAAGTTGCGGATCGCGAGAGTGGCGTACTCGAGTGCAGCTAGCGGTCGCCATGTTTGGCCTCGACCCCGAGTTACTCACGAGCGGCGCATGAACCTGTCGCAGAACAGAACCCGGGCCATCAATCAACTGCGCCGGCTGCTGCGGGAACTGCTGGCCGGCGGCGTCCCGACCAACCTGACCGGTGTGAGCTCAGATCTTCAAATAGCCTTTGTCTGCGGGTATTTGGGCCGCGGTGACCAGCGACGACGCGTCGCTGGCCAGCCATACGACGATGTCGGAGATCAGGTCCGGGTCGGCCAGTGAGTCCGTGGGCAGCGCGCCGGGCGAGAAGCTGTGGGTGTAGTGCGGGTGATTCTGGAGGACTTGGTACATCGACACGTCGTTGCCCATTGGGGTGTCGGTGCCGTAGGGGTGCACCGAGTTGACCCGGATCCCGAATTCGCCCAGTTCGACCGCCAACGAGTTGGTCAGCCCGACGACACCGAACTTGCTGGCGCAGTAGTGGCCGCAGCCGGGAACGGCCTTGATGCCCGCCGCCGAGCTGATGGTGATGATCGAGCCCCCGTTGCCAGCCTGGATCATCGGCGGCACCACCGCGTTGATGGTGCTCCACAGCCCTGTGAGGTTGATGTCGATTGTGTCCTGCCACTGTTGGGCCGAAATCTCCCAGAGTCGGCCCCAATTCAGCACGCCGGCGTTGGCGACGACGATGTCGAGACGGCCGAACTGCTCGAGCGCCTGGGCAACCACGCGCTGCTGGCCGGCCGCGTCGCGGACGTCGACCTCGTTGGCGAGAATCCTTCGCCCTTCGCCCTCGACCAGGCTGACGGTTTCGGTGAGGTCTTCTGGCCGCGACGCCGGATACCCGTTCTGCGCGGCCCTGCCCCCGAGCGGCTCCGGTCACGTAGGCCACCTTTCCGGCCAGTGGGGTGTCCATCTTTGTCATGCCGGCAGCTCCTTCGGTTGTGGTGCAACAGGTTCGAGTGCCATGTCGGGTCCGCCGTGAGAACGAGTCCGGGACCGAGATGTCGGCTGGCAGCACCGCCTCCGCTGGCGGCGGTCCGGTCATCAGGCGATCACTTTGGCATCGCGCAACGCCGACGCCTGTCCCTGTCGGCCTAGGGATTCCAAAATCTCGAACGTGTGCTGGCCCAACGACGGCGCCGGACCGGCCAGTTCGGCTGGGGTCACGTCGAACAGGACCGGATGCCGCGGCATGCGGACCCGGCCCACGAGTGGATCATCGGTCTCCTCGAACAGACCCATCGCGATGGCGTGGGCATCGTCGGGAAGATCCTGCGCAGCGACGATCATCGCGAACGGAACGTCCTCGGCGGTGAATCTGGCGGTGGCCTCGCTGACCGTCAACTTGGCGGCGCCCTCGTAGCAGGAATCCATCACGAGTTCCATGACGGGCCGATTCTGGTTACGCAGATCGGCGGTTTGCAGACGCGGATCATCGGCGCCCTCCGCACCCAGCGCTCGGCACATGCCGGTGAAGTCTGAATCCGAGATCGGCGTGACGATTCCCCAACCGTCGGTGAAGCGAAACGGCTTGAAACCCGCGGTGAAGCTGGAGGGTTGGGATCGGTCGGAGTCCAGCAGAACCTCGTTGCCAGCGGCATCGGTCCACAGAAATGACACCACCGCGTCCACCATGGACAGGTGAAGGTGCTGACCTCCGCGACCGCTGGCGCGAGCGAACAGCGCGGCAGTGACGGCCTGGCTTGCATATAGGGCCGTGACTTTGTCGGCAATCACCTGCTGCAGAAACGTCGGCTCGCCATCCTCGGGGCTGGCCTGGCTGGAGGCAACCCCGGCGTATGCCTGGATGACGGTGTCGTACGCGCTGCGGTCCCGGTATGGACCGGTCTCGCCGAATCCTGTGAGCGACACGTAGACGACGCCGGGATTGACGCTGCGAACCTGCTCATAGCCGACCCCGAGACGGTCGGCCACCCCCGGCCTGAAGTTCTCAATCACGACGTCTGACGATGCGGCAAGTTCGAGCGCGATCCCGCGACCAGCCGCGGTGCGGATGTCCAGCGCCGCCGATCGCTTGCCGCGGTTGCACATCCGGAAAACAGCGCTGATCCCGTTAACGCTCGGGCCGATCCAGCGCGCGAAGTCCCCGATGTCTGGGCGCTCGATTTTGATGACGCTGGCCCCTTGATCGGCAAACAACGCCCCGATGTAGGGACCCGTCAGCCCGATGGACAGCTCGAGCACCTTGACATCGCGCAATGGTCCGGTATGGCTCATGGTCTGGACGGTATCGAATCGCCTTGCATCGGAATAGTGGGCGCGGGCATGGGAGTGGTAGTCGGAGCTGTGGAGCAGGACGACGGTGATCGGGCCGCGGCCCCCCGGCGGGCATCGGAAGCAGCGCGACGCTGGCCGCGAGGGCCAGCACGAGGGCCTGTCCTTTCCAAGGAGCAGCGCCGCCTATGGATGAACCCGCACAATCTGCTCGCTGCGAAGGTCGAGCCCGCTGAGCGTGCCCTCGTCGCGCCACGCCGCCAAGATGTCGGCGTATTCAGTGGGGCCGCCAATGAAGAAGCTTCCCTTCTGAGTTCGGTCATCGACGCGGCCCTCGCGGTTGTAATAGCCGGGTGTGCAGGCTTTTCTGCGCTCCGCCACCAACGCCGAGCGTTCCATCACGGTGTCCACCCACGCGGCTTCGGCAGGGGCTGACGCCTCGACCTCGACGATTCCACGCGAAAGAGCCGACGCGATCACCCACGCCACATGGCGCGCCTGGACGTCGAGAAGATACGGGAAATTCACGGTAAAACCAGACTGGGCAATGCTTTCCACGAAGCAGTTCGGAAAGCCGCGCACGTGCAGGCCATGAAAGGTGCGGACCCCGTCAGCCCATTTCTCGGTGAGCCTCACTCCGTCACGACCGACCACCTCGAAGCCCGCCCGCCGTGTGTAGTCGGTGCCGACCTCAAAGCCCGTCGCAAAGATCAAACAGTCGAGCTCATATTCCACCCCGTCGACGACAACCCTGTTGTCGGTGATGTGCTGCACCCCGACGCCACGGGTATCGACCAGAGTCACGTTGTCGTTATTGAACGCCTGCAGATACTCGTCGTGGAAACATGGCCGCTTGCAGTAATAGCCGTACCAGGGCTTCAGCGCCGCCGCGGTGACGCGGTCGGTCACAATCGCATCGACGCGCGCCCTGACTTCCTCCATCTTGGCGAAATCCGCGAGCTCGGTCGCACGGGCCAACTGCGCCGGTGTCAGGTCGCCGCTCGCGTTGTGCCGCATCACCGGGAGCTTCCTGGTGATGCTGGTCCACGCGTCGTTGACCAGATCCTGTTCGGCTTCACCGCCGTTGGTGAGCAACTGGAAGTTCTCGATGCGCTCACGTTGCCAGCCGGGTGTCAGGCCGGCCGCCCACTGCGGGTCGGTCGGCCGATTCGCGCGCACATCCACCGACGAGGGCGTGCGCTGGAACACGAACAGCTGCCGCGCCGACCGGGCCAGGTGCGGGACGCACTGGATCGCCGTCGCCCCCGTTCCAATGATTCCGACGCGCCTGTCGGCGAGCTTCTCCAGTTTTTCGCCAGTGTAGTCGTAGCGCCATCGGCTGGTGTGAAAGGTGGGTCCGCAAAACGCGGCGATCCCGGGGATACCGGGCAGCTTGGGCTTGTTCAAATAGCCGTTGGCCATCGATACGAACCGCGCTCTGATTGCATCACCGTGATTGGTGGTGACGACCCAGCGGGATTCGTCAGGGTCCCAACGGATTTCGTACACCTCGGTTTGCAGGCACGCGTCGCGGTACAGATCGTAATGTTCGGCGATACGGCGGCAGTGGGCGAAGATCTCGGGGCCCTTGGCGTACTTCTCAGTCGGGATGTAGCCGGTCTCCTCCAGCAGCGGCATGTACACGTACGACTCGACATCGCACGCTATGCCGGGGTAGCGGTTGAAATACCATGTGCCTCCCACGTCGGCGGCCTTGTCAATCAGCCGCAAGCTCTCGACACCCAGCTCGCGCAGGCGCGCGCCCGTCAGCAGCCCACCGAAACCCGCACCCACGATCGCGACGTCCACATCGTCAGCCACGGGCTCACGCGAAAAATGCGGGCCGGCCCACGGGTCATCGGCGTACCACGCGAATTGACCTGCGATCTCGACGTACTGGTCGATGCCATCCGAACGCAGCCGTCGCTCGCGCTCTGCGGCGTACCTTTCGCGCAGCGCGTCCGGGTTGAACCCGACGTCCTCAACGCGTTCGAGCATCGCATCAGGATATTCGCGCGCCCGCCCCTCGCTACAGCGAACCTAACCGGCGAACCCGGTCGGCGATCGCCCCGTGACGGCATTGTCAGGGTGGTGATTGGTGCGGCCGAAGTGGATGATCTCGGGGTCGATTCGCAACCGGAGCGATCATCGTGGGCGAGGTGTCGTACAAGGGCAACCGGTATCCGGCGGAGATCATCGCGCACTGCGTATGGCTGTATCACCGGTTCCCGCTGAGCTTCCGCGAGGTCGAGGAGCTCATGCTGGTCCGCGGCGTGATCGTCTGCTACGAGACGATCCGGCAGTGGTGCGCCAAGTTCGGGCCGGAATACGCCTCCCGGCTGCGCCGCCGCCAACCCCGACCCGGCGACAAGTGGTCACCTCGACGAGGGGGACTGTCAGGTTCAGTCGATCAATCGCGAATTTCGCAGTCCCACAGCACGCGGGCAATCTCGCTGAGCAGCTCTCATCACCTTGCCGGCCGCGTCTCTGTACACCTACGGGAGGGCGCGGTGAATGCCGAAGAAGCTTGAGCGAGAGGGTGAGCGGCTGACGAATAGATCGTCCGTTGGGCGCCAGATGAAGGCGGCGCAAAGCTGTGCCCGCAAGTGCGCATGTCGATTACCCATCGAGTAACCGATCATTGTCAGAGATCGATATGTGGTAGCCACGCGGAGATCGTTATCGATGCAGACTGCTGACCGATCGCAGATGGGGGTAGGGATGGGGTGGAAGCCGCGTAGCAAGACTGAAGCGCGCTTCAGCACCGGGGTATACCGCAGGGGACGCGCGAGGGTTCTGGCGGAGAACGTCCGTCTGTCGCGTGTCGAGGCAGAGGTGTACGACCAGAACCACTTCGAGATCTTCCACCCGTGGGAGCAGGCTCGGCTGCGACATGACCTTACCCGGTACGGCGACTGCGGCGCGGTACTCGACGTGGGCGCGGGGACGGGCAACGTTGTGACCAAGGTGTCCGCCCGTCACCGCGTCGCCGTCGACCTGTCCGCCGAGATGCTGCTCCGGCTGCGCGAAAAGGATCGGGCTGTCCATCTCGTTCTGGCCTTCGCGGAGGCGCTGCCGTTCGCAGACGCGACGTTCGATCTGGTGGTGACATACTCGACGCTGCATCACCTCGCGGACTGGTCACCGCTGGCCGAGATGCGGCGGGTTACCCGGCCCGGCGGAGTGGTGCTGCTCGACCACGAGGAGGCGTTCCAGGAGCGCGGCTGGCGAGGCGTGGTGTACGCCGCGATTCGCACAGCCCTGGCACTTGCCGGCCGAACGTGGTACTGGCGGCGCCCAGCGGCCCGGCCTTATCTGGGCTACCGACGGGTGCACTGGCCGTACTCGGAAAAGCTGGGGCCGATCAATTTCTGCCTGACGGACGGTGGGCATCCGGATCCGGAGGAGATCGAGTGCGAACTCCGGCGCCTCGGCATGACGGTCCATCGCCGTCACTACCTGCTCCTGCCGCTGCCGATGATGAGCCGATGGCAGCGGGCCGCCGACCGCGCATGCCGTCGGTTGCGTCTCGGTCACTTCGCGATCGAGGCGGCGCGGTAGGCGTCAAGCACGCCGTCGACGTAACGCTGGAGGTCGAAGTGCTCGCGCACGTGCCGACGTCCGGCTTCGCCCATCCGCCGGGCGTGCTCCGGATCGGCGATCAGCGATGTCACCCGGTCGGCGAGTGCTTCGGCGTCTTCGGGATCGACGAGCCAGCCGGTGATGCCATCCACGATGGTTTCAGGGATGCCGCCGCATCGGCTGGCCACCAGTGGACGACAGGCGCTCATCCCCTCGAGCGGCACCAGGCCGTACGGCTCTGCGGCGACTGTGGGATAGATGACCACGTCGGCCTCCTCGTACAGGCCCGGCATGTCGCGGTAGCTCACCGCGCGAAGTTCCACATGGTTGCCCAGCCCGAGTTCACTTATCAAGCGAAGGATATCGGCGCGATATGCGGACAGCTCACCGTCCCAGTCGGCGATGCGCGCCGTATCCGTGAGGATCAGGCGCGCCGAGACACCGCGGTGTGCAAGCAATGAGAGCATCCGCAGGCTGACATGCACACCCTTCCACGGCAGCAACCGCGCCGGGTGGAGGATGACCGGGACACCCTCGCCGTAGAATGCCGGAATTCGGGTGCGGAAACGGGTCGTGTCGATGCCGAGCGGCCGCAGGTCGGGCGAGAAGCCGATCCTGGCCGCACATTGCTCACGCACATGCTGGGAGACCGCGTAGTTGCCGGCCCAGCCACGATAGACAGGTTTCTCGTGCAGAAGGTCCGGCCACGTCTCATGGAAGGTGTGGTACATCCGGAACCCCTGCTGACGGGAGAGTTCGTCGAGGGCCAGGGCGGGAGCGGCCGCGAAGTGGTGCAGGTTGTGCCCGTGCACGACATTGGGTCGCGCGCTGGTCAGCACGCGCTCGATGTCGCTGCGCACCGCCTCCTGGTATGACTTGGCGTCGCCGATCCCGGCTCGGATCCGGTCGAGGTCCAGGAGCTCGCTGCGCACGACCGTCACGCCGGGCCACTGTTCGGGCACGGTTTCGCCGGTCAGTACGGTGACCTGGCAGCCACGAGCAGCCAGGCCGGTGGAGAGGTCGGCCACGTGCGACTCCACGCCCCCGGTGGTCGGCGGGAACGCCCAGTGCACCTGCAAAACACGCATTAGTCCGTCACCTCGATCAGCGTGCCGAAGACCACGAGGGCCGCCGCGGTGAATGCCTGGACTCGGTTGCGCACCGGAACGTGGTGCCAGCAGAGCAGCTGCCCGTCGGATTGGGAATCGATGAGGGCCTCAGGTTCGAGCACGGCGTAACACTCCACCGGAGTTCGGGCCCGCAGCAACGCCGCACCGACCGAGCGGGCGACGCGGACCGCCTCAGCCACGCGGTCGTGGCGCAGCAGGCCCAGAGCGAATACGGCATTGTCGAACGGCCACACGTTGCCGCGGTGGTAGGCGAACGGCGCATAGAAGGGCGACTCGCGCGACAGCGTTCGTATCCCGTACGCGGACATCAGGTCCGGTCGCGTCATGCGCGTGATGAGTGCATCGACCCGCTCCTGCGCGACGATGCCCGCCCACAGCGAATGCCCCGGGTTTGACGACACCATGCGGACAGGGCGTTTTTGACCGTCGAGCGCCATGGCGAAACCGTGGTCCGCGCCGAGCCAGAACCGCTCATTGACGAGTCGCGCGAGAAAGTCTGCGCGGCGGCTGCTCTGGCTTGCGATCCCCGGGTCGCCTCGGTCGGCAAGCATGCGCGCGTGCGCGCGAAGGACCGCGTAGGCGTAGGCCTGGATCTCCAACCACGCAAGCGGCTGAGGAGGGACATCGAACCCAGTGTGCGTTGCCGAATCGAAGCTGTCTTTCCACACCTGATTCAGGAGGTTGGCGGGATGGCGCCGGGTGTACTCGAACAGGCCGTCACCGTCGGCGTCAGCGTACGTGTCCATCCAGGAGATTGCCCGCTGCACGTTTGGCCACAGATGCTCCGCAACTGCGTGACCCGGGTGCGCGCTGATGAAGGCGTGATACGCAAGGACGAACAGAAACGTCTCGTCGAAACCGCCGTACGAGCGTCCCTGCGCCAGCGGCAGGCCCATTTCCCGTGCGTGCGGCGACGGCACGGGATGGTACTCGTGGGGGATGCGTCCAGGTTGCTCCTCGATAAGGTCATTCCTGCTGGTGCCCTGAAGTTCGGCCAGCGACGTCAGGACGGCCGGCCCCGAATCGGCGACCAAGGTATCGACGCGCTCGTCGGATTGAAGTGCGGCAGCCTCGAGCAGGAGCAGCAGTACCCACAGCGAGTCGCGTCCGTAGAGCGCGGGGTAGAGCCCGGAGGAGTCCGACGCATCGAAGCCGTGCGACGACCGTAATGAGCCGAGCCCATCGAGCCCCATCTGCAGCAGCTCTAGGGCCTTCACGACGCCCGTTTCTCCATGGTGCGGCGCAGCGGCGGCGCGAGGAAGACCACCCAGAAGGACACCTGCACCGCCGTCATGACGAAACCCATCACCCACAGCACCCAGCCCCACGGAGTGTCGACGAGGGGCGCGGTGTATAGGAGCGACGCGACGGGGACGACGCTGAAGAGCAATACAAGCGGAATACCAAACGGCATCAGCCGCCAAATCGGCTGCTCCTCGTATGTGTCCACCCATTCCTCGTAGGAGAGCAGGTTCGAGTCGCCGGCCGCCTCCCTCAAAATCGGCTTCACCACGGTGTTGATGTACTGGCCGATGTTGCCGATGTTGACCGCGTGGTCGATGAAGAGCAGACCCAACGAAGGAGTGAGCAGCGGGAGGAGTAACAGCAGCAGCGGGTTCGCCTTTTGTGCGAGGACAAATCCGGTGACCGTGGTGCTGGCGGTGACGCTGAGACCGAGCAGCGTCCACGCTGCGGTGGTACGCCCCGAGATCTCATCGCGCAGCTTGCCGAACTCAGCGAGCGACACCTGTACGATCGTGCTCCGATCAGGCGTATCGGTCGACGGCGATTCGGCCTGGGTCGGCGATCTCGCACCATCCTGAGGCGGGTCGACCGACTCCGATTCCTTCTCCATGCGGACATGCTAGAGCGGAAGGACGCACGACGAGACGCTCTCAATGGGGGCCTTTGCCGAAGCGGCCACCTGCCAGCCTGGCACTCTAGCTGGCTGGGGGTGGGCTGCGGATCTACCACCCGAGTATGTGCTGCTGGCGTCGCGGATGCGGCGCTATGTCGTGTCGGTGAGACGTTGGTGGCGATCGGCGATATACAAGGCGCCGTTGATTTGGCTCGGAGCATCGCTGAGGCGCTGTCAACTTGGCTGGGGCTCAGCGGGATCGGGGCGTGCAGGGGCTCGGTGGGCTGGGTGTCGGTGGTATGGGTCAGGCTGCGGCAGTCAGTCCGGTGACCTCGTTCCAGACGGCGAATCGTCGGGTCATTTCGGTGCGATAGTCGTCAGCGGTGAGGCGATGGCGGCGGGGCCGCAAATGCGGGGAGCTCGAGGTCTGGCTGATCAGCTGGGTACCGGGGGAGGCCACCGAACTGCACGACCACTCCGGATCCCTCGGCGCGTTGACACTGCTGAGTGGCGCGCTGCATGAATCACGTTGGAACGGAGACGAATTGCGCAGTCGTCGGCTCACCGCCGGAGATCAGGCGGCGTTTCCGCTGGGGTGGGTGCACGACGTCACCTGGGCTCCCGCTAATGCCGGGGCGTCCCACTCACCGACACTGAGCGTGCACGCGTACTCGCCGCCGCTGACCGCGATGTCCTACTACGAGATCACCGAACGCAACACGCTGCGGCGGGTCCGCACCGAGCTGACCGCCGCCCGGCCCCACCGAAGCGATCAACGGCCGCCTGGAAGCACTGCGCCCTCGGATTCATGAATCTGACTCACTACCGAATCCGATCCCTACTGCACTGCGGCAATCTCACCCGACAGATCGATGCACTCTAGAACCCGAAGAGCCAGTAATTGCCCTGTCTCGAAATAGTTGTGGGGCCCCCTGTGGGGACGCCGTGTATCCGGGAAAATCGGGGGCGGTCGCTCGCCGAGGTCGAGTGTTCTTGGCGCAGGTGAGCCCGTGAAATAGTTTGATCCTGGGAGTCGTTAGCGGAGCTGCGCATTGTTGCCATGAGCAGGAGGGTCCGACTCGATCCGTTCTTCCGTTGACTCCTGCGGGCGGCCGCCATTGTGTTCGGTTGCGTGGAAAGGACACCGGGAATGGAAGAGGTCGACGAGGTCGAACTGACGGTGCAGCGGGTGGCGGCGCTGGATCTGGGTAAGGCCACGCTGGAGGCGTGCATGCGGGTGCCGCACCCAGGTAAGCCGGGGCGGCGGATGCAGGAGATCCGGGGCTATGCCACCACCACCGCGGTGCTGCTGGAGATGGCGATCTGGTTGCGGCAGTGGGGTATTGAGCGTGTAGTAATGGAATCGACCGGCGATTACTGGAAGGGCGTCTATTACCTGTTGGAGGCCGAGGGGTTCGACTGCTGGCTGGTCAACGCCCGCGAGGTCTACCATCTGCTCTCGGACGCCGACCTCGCCTTTTGCGAGCTCGGGCCCGCACACTACGAATCCCGCATCAACAAGCAGCGTCGCGCCCGCGATCTGGCCACCCAGCTCCAAGCGCTCACAGGTCAACACATCGTCATCCGCGACGGCAAAGCCATCATCACCGACGCCGCCGCGTAATCCCGACGCACACAACATATCCGGCTACGCCGGATGCCTTCGGCCTGCCCACTCACCTTCCGATTTTCGGGTCAGAGCACATCTGCGACACTCATCGATCCCCTTGCGGGGCGGGTGATTCCGCACGTCGCGATGTCTCAGAAGTTCGTCTCACAGCGACGTGTCTCATCTTCCGCCCTTGAGTAGTAATGAGACGCCTGCCCAGATCAAAACGAGGGTGGCAGAAGTGCCGCCGTCACGGCATCGCCTCGGCCCACTTCACATGCCTCATAGCCAAGCTCGGTGGCCATCGCGCACTTATTCGACACCCACGACCACGCCGAGACGACGGCCGCGCTTGAGGCGATGAGTCGGACCGTCAGCGCGCCGAACATCGTGTCGATACGTCGCTCGTCGAGTTAGATCTAGCCTCCTAACTCTGTGCGGGGAGAACTGCGGGGAAAAGACTCTGTGCGGGGAGAAGTGCGTGAGGCTATGGCGTCCCATCCAGCGCCCTGATCGCCTCAGCGAGATGTGCCAGCCCTTCGGCCAGCAGCTTCGTCGTCGGGTTCTCGGTTGTCCTCGCCACCTCGCGGAACTTGTTACCCGCGGAGACGGCCCAACTTGCTGCGTTGCTCATGGTGGGCGATTGTAACTTGTGCTTCGCACATGTGTTCGAGCCTGCTGGTCCGCGGCGACGGTTTGTTGTCCGACCCAGGAGAATGCAATTTGCGCGAAGAACGTCCTCGACGAGCTCACTGGACGGAACGGAGCCGACGCACTTCAGCAGGAGCTCAGCCAGGCGACCGCGCAGGTCCTCGATATAGTCGAGGACTGCGCCACCACTCGGCTCATGCACCATCTGCTCACCCAAGAGCTGCGTGCCTACGTGGAGTCCCACCGAAACCCGGTGCTGGAGCGAGCTGGTTCGTATCTGAGCCGGCTCACACAAGGGCGGTTCACCGGGCTGCGCGCGGACGGCGAGGGTACCGACCGTTCGCTGGTCGTTGTCGGCGCCGACGACGCGGATTACGAGACGACCGCGCTGTCCGAAGGCACGGCCAGCCAGCTATACCTAGCACTGAGCTTGGCCGGCGTGCTCGAGGTCGAGCAGGAACGTCGCCAAGCCGGCCAGGAGACCGTCCCGATCATGCTCGACGACGTGCTCATGGCATTCGACGACGAGCGTGCGGCGGGCGCGCTGGATCTGCTTACGGAAATCGGTGAGGAGCAGCAGATCGTGCTCTTCACCCACCACGCTGCCGTGAAGGAACAGGCAGGCTCCACCGCGGGAGCAGCCAGAGTCATCAGCCTGGCCACACCGGCATTTCTGGAGTAGTGGTCCTCGTCCTCAGCGTGCGTGATGCTCGTACAGATCACGAGCCAGCGCTCGGCTCCCACCACCACGCCGGGCAAGAGCGCCTCCCATGGGAGGCTCGGAACTATTGAGTCTCCACGAGACTGGGTACGTTTGGGATCACAAGCTTCAATGGCGCGACTGTGGGCGCAGCCTTCACATGCAGGGTACAAAGGGCGAGGTCACACCGGTTGCACCTGCCAGTGGGCGGGCACGGACGGTGCAAGGAAAGCGGGCGCAGAGCCCTGCATCGATACAACGCGGCCCGGCACAGGCAGTGCACGGCTCAGCGCAAACCGAGGTGGCACAGTTCGATGCAGACCTTGCGTCGCAGCCGATTGCAGCCAGTGTGCCTGCACAGCGCGTCGAGACTGTGATCGCGGTGCTGGCTGCACGCCGTGACGGCGCATCGATCAACGCCGCCGCCAAAGTATCGGGGATCAACTCCAGGACTGTGCAGCGGATCATGCGGGCTGCCGCAGAGCACCGGCAGCGGCAGCCCGGGCGGTCGGCTTGGCAGCGCCGGACGAACGGCGAGACTGCCGCGTCATCGCCGCGCAGACTCTGACGGCCCGCCTCCCCGTGCGGGTACTCCGGCTCGGCCGCCTTACGTAGACAAGATCTGGGCCGAAAGCAAGAGGCAGGAACGCTGAACCGTTCGGCATCGACGCGCCTGTGGCGCTGCGTCCAGCAAACGCCCCGAGCAGACCCTGTGAAGCACGTTTTGAGCACACTTTGAGCAGAGTTACAGATAACCCGGGATAGTTCCAGAGATGTTTTTCTGCAGGTGGTGCCGCATTTACGCTGCGCTGGGACTTAGCCGAGTAGGGTTCAAATCCCTCCGCTAGTCGCGTCAACCGCGTATGAGGTCGCCCCTGCGCCGCCGAGTGCGCCGATAGCTACTTGGGTCGCGAATGCAGTATTACGGCAGCGCCGAAGGAGACGCCGAGCGCGAGCGGCTGCGGCGCACCGATGCCGAGTTGGCCGCGGTCGGCGGCAACGTGACGGCGTGGTGGGAACTCAGTCGCGAACAGCGCGACAGAAGTTTCCTCTCCGTTGACACGGCGATGACACAACTGCCGAAGAACTCGCCCAATAACCCTCGGCGTACGGTCGTGGACCCACATAGATGCCTGCGGCCACATGGCCGCAGGTCAGCAGCGGTATCAGCCACCACGACCAGACCGCAGAGGACGCCGAAAGACGGCAATGAACGGGTGGAATCGACTTCCCAAGCTGAATACGCGGGTTCGATTCCCGTCATCGGCTCCATGTGATGTCTCCATCGGCTCCATCATCGGCTCCGCGTTGAGCAGCGCGGTTCAGGGGCTTACGTCAGAACCGAAGCCGTTGTGACGACGTGTTCTGACCGTCGTTTGAACGTGTACGACCGTGTACGAGCGCACGCCCCCCGAAAACTATTAGCTGGTGACGGCAACCTAGTGGTGTGTCTCCAAAATAATAGGCTGGTTCTGGGATAGACTTCGTGGGTGATGACACCAGCGGCTGCTTTGGTCATGTCGGACGGTCAACGAGAAGCGTTGCAAGCCTTGTCGCGGTCGCAGACCGCGCCGCATCGGCAGGTTCGGCGGGCCAAGGCGCTGGTGCTGGCGGCCGATGGTGTGGCGAATGTGAGGATCGCCGCGCAGGTCGGGGTGAAGCCGGCGACGGTTCGGGCGTGGCGGGCCCGGTTCGCGGAGGAGGGCTTGGCGAAGCTGGGGAAGGTCCGGGCCGGGCGTGGCCGCAAGTCCACCATCCCGCAGGAGAAGATCGACGAGATCGTGCACCTGACACGGTATTCCACGCCGGACGGCCAGACCCACTGGTCGTGCCGGACGATGGCGGCGACGGCGGGGGTGTCGGCGGCGACGGTGCAGCGGGTGTGGGCCGCGCGCGGGTTGAAACCGCACCTGGTCGAGACATTCAAGCTGTCCAACGACTCGAAGTTCGAGGAGAAACTGATCGACGTGGTCGGTCTGTACCTCAATCCTCCGGAGAAGGCGATCGTGCTGTGCATGGACGAGAAGTCCTCCGTGCAGGCCCTGGACCGGACCCAGCCGTCGCTGCCGATGAAGCAGGGGCGGGCGCAGACGATGACCCACGATTACAAGCGCAACGGCACCGCCACGTTGTTCGCGGCGCTGGACGTGCTGACCGGCAAAGTTATCGGGCAATGCTTGCCCCGGCACCGCCATACCGAGTTTCTGAAGTTCCTGCGCACCATCGACCGCGAGGTCCCCGAAGCACTTGCGGTGCACCTGATCTGCGACAACTACGCCACCCACAAGCACCAGAGCGTGCGGGCCTGGCTGGACAAACACCCCCGATTCCACCTGCACTTCACCCCGACCTCCTCGTCGTGGCTCAACCTGGTCGAACGCTGGTTCCGGGAACTGACCGACAAGGCGTTGCGCCGCGGCGTGTTCCACTCCGTGCCCGACCTCATCGCCAAGATCGAGGACTACCTCGCCGCGCACAACAACGACCCCAAACCATTCGTATGGACCGCCACCGCCGAGGACATCCTCGCCAAGGTCGCCCGCGGACGCGTCGCGCTTCAAGCGGTCAACCAATGACGAGACACACCACTAGCTACGATTCCGGACGCCGTCCGCGCAGTGCGGTCGTGCGCGCCGTGCCTCCACTGCCGGAACGCCTCGGAGCGCGACCGCGCACCGTGATATGGGAGTTGGTCAGGACGATTCCGCGTATCTTCGACGGTGGCACTCTTGTTTCAGGAGAGTCGAGGATGACTGAACTCACCGAAAGCACGCTGTCGCAATTGCCGCCCAAGGTGGCGGCGCCGTCGTACGACCGCAACCGGCTCAAGCGGGGGATCGCACACTTCGGCGTGGGCAACTTCCATCGCGCCCATCAGGCCTTTTACATCGACCGCTGTCTCGCCCTGCCCGGCGGGGAGGATTGGGGCATCGTCGGCATCGGCATGTCCGGAGGCGAGCGGGGCCGGCGAAAGGCCGCGCAGTTCCGCGCACAGGATTGCCTGTATTCGCTCACCATTGCGCCGCCGACGGGCGACCCCGGCGTACGCGTGATCGGCTCCCAGCTCGACTATCTGCTCGCGCCGGAGCAGCCGGACGTGGTGCTCGAGCTGTTGACCAGCCCACACCTGCACATCGTGACGCTGACCATCACCGAGGGCGGCTATCACGTTGATCCGCAGTCGCACACCTTCGTCACCGACCACCCAGACGTGGCCCACGATCTCGCCGGCAACGGCGCGCCGCGCACGGTGTTCGGCTTCGTCACCGAGGCCTTGGCTCGGCGACGCGCGGCCGGCATCAAGCCGTTCACCGTGGTGTCGTGCGACAACCTGCGACACAACGGCGAAGTCGCACGCACTGCCTTCGTCGGATTCGCCAGCGCGCGTGACCCGGAACTCGGCGCCTGGATCGAAGCCAGGGTCGCCTTTCCCAACTCGCTGGTCGACCGCATCACGCCGTCGGTGACTGCGGAAGTCGCCGCGCGCCTCAACGCAGCCAGCGGCCTGGATGACCGCATCCCGCTGGTGGCCGAGGACTTCACCCAGTGGGTGATCGAGGACCGCTTCACCGACGGCCGCCCCATGCTCGAAAAAGTGGGCGTGCAACTCAGCGACGAAGTGAAGCTGTGGGAGCAGGTGAAGGTGCGCGTGCTCAACGGCGGCCACCTCACCCTGGCTTACCCTGCCCTGTTGCTGGGCTACCACGAGGTGTCCGAAGCGATGCGCGACCCGCAGGTGCCGATGCTGCTGGACCGCTTCCTTGAAAAGGTCGTGCTGCCGCTGCTCGAGGCGCCGCGCGACGTGAACCTCGTGGACTACAAGAACACCGTGCTCGAACGTTTCTCCAACGAGGCGATGCACGACCAGCTGACGCGCATCGCCTCGGACAGCGCGTCCAAGGTGCCGGTCTTTTTCACCACCACGCTCAAGGAGATGCTCTCGCGCGGCTTCGACCACCGCATCCCCGCATTTACCCTTGCCGCCTGGAGCCGGGTGGTGCAGGGCCAGGATGACGAGGGCAATACGTTCGAGATACTCGAGCCGCGCCTCGACGATGAAGCGCGTCGGCAACTGGCATCGGGGGATCCGGCCGAGGCGCTGCGGATCGAGCCGCTGCTAGCGAGCGGTGTCGCCGAGCACGCGGACTTCGTCGCCAGCTTTGAGGGCTACCGCCACGCCCTGGCCGCGCACGGCGCGAGAACGACGCTGCAGGCGATACTGAACGCCACGGAAGGTTGACGAGTCGGCGCTGAGCTCGCCACATACGGTCTGCAGAAACGTATCTCGCAT
The DNA here is from genome assembly GCA_963801365.1 of uncultured Actinomycetota bacterium. Lineage (GTDB taxonomy): Bacteria > Actinomycetota > Actinomycetes > Mycobacteriales > Mycobacteriaceae > Mycobacterium. The sequence continues at coordinate 197,666 of CAWDEZ010000013.1, forward strand.
CCTGCATTCCACGCCTGGGCTGCAGCACCATCGTCGCGGCGGACAGGCCTTCGTTTGGTTTAGCGCTGCCTATTTCTCGTTGAGCAGGCGGAGGTCGGAGGGCTCGCGCAGGAGACCTTCGAGAATCTTGTTGCCTTCAGTGTTATAGGGCTGGCGCATGTGCACGTCCCATGCGGCGCGCGAGCGAAACAGTTCGAGCATCACCCAGGTGTCCGGATCATCTTGGGGCTGCAGAAGGTGCATGAACACGCAGCCCGGCTCCTTAAGGGTGTTCTGCCGCATCGACTGCAGCTGTGTCTCAGCTTCGTCGAGTCGGTCGAGTCGGGGCTTGATGGTGACAACCAGAAACAGGGGTTCGTCCTGGGTGTCCTGGTCGGTCATGAACAATTCCTTCCGCTGACGGACCACACCTGCCATCATCGTCCGGCGATAGGCACCTTAAATCGAATTCTGCAAAGTATCGATGAACGCATCCGAACTCTTGCTCTGAACGAAGTGGCCGCCGCGTCGTAAGTTCGGTCAACGGCGGATGCACAGAGTGCGGTGGCCGCTAGCTCACGAAGGCGCGGCGAACTGGTCTCGTTGAGGTGTGGTGAGAGCGGCGCTACGTGCTCTTGGTGCCCTCCCTAAGCTTCTCCATCACCCGTTGGAGATTGAAGCTCGCCGACTCCTGGCGTTGCGGGAACTCGACGAGCGTTTGGAGCTGCTGGGCGACGTACTTCTGCGCCGGGACAAACAAGTAGACGTGGTCGAGGAGCCAGTCGTAGTAGGTGTTCGACGTCTTGTCGGCCCGCTCGTACGGGTCGGTCCGCAGGTTGAACAGCTTCGGGACGCGCAGCTCGGTGAACGGCTCGGCCCAGATCCTCAACGTGCCCTCACAACGCTGCTCGTAGAAAACGATCTTCCAGTTATCGAACCGCAGCGCCGTAAGGTCGCCGTCGTCGTTGACATAGAAGAAGTGCTGCCTCGGGCTGTCGTCGTTCTCACCGGTCAGGTATGGCAGCTGGTCGTGCCCGTCAAGGTGGACCTTGTAGGTGGTGCCGTTCAAGTCGGCGCCCATGCGGAGCCGCTCGGCGATATCGGGAACACCGACGGCCGACAGCAGCGTGACAAACCAGTCGTTGTGGCTGACGATGCCGGTGAGCACCCTCCCGGAGGGGATGCGCGCGGGCCAGCGCACCATCGCCGGGACGCGGTACGCGCCCTCCCAATTGGAGTTCTTCTCGTTGCGGAACGGAGTCATGCCGGCGTCGGGCCATGAGTTCATGTGCGGCCCGTTGTCGGTGGAGTAGACGACGATCGTGTTGTCAGCGATGCCGAGCTCGTCGAGCAGGTCGAGCAGGCTGCCGACGACATCATCGTGATCGAGCATCGTGTCGTGATAGGGAGACTGCCAACGCCCGGAACGGCCGATGCTATCGGGCTTGGTATGCGTGCGGAAGTGCATGTGCGTGGTGTTGAACCACACGAAGAACGGCGTTTGCGCCTCGTGTTGGCGCTTGATGAAATCGACTGCGGCGTCGCGGAACTCCTCGTCGCAGGTTTCCATGCGCTTCTTGGTGAGCGGGCCGGTGTCCTCGATGCGCTGAGTGCCGTCGGGGTTGGCCCAGGTGTGCAAGACTCCTCGGGGCCCGAATTCTTTCCGGAATTCCGGGTCCTTGGGGTAGTCGGCTTGTTCGGGTTCCTCTTCGGCGTTGAGGTGGTACAGGTTGCCGAAGAACTCGTCAAAGCCGTGCATGGTGGGCAGGTGCTCGTCGCGGTCGCCGAGGTGGTTCTTGCCGAATTGGCCGGTGGCGTAGCCCTGCGCCTTCAATGCGGTCGCGATGGTCGGATCCTCCGCCTTCAGCCCGAGTTCGGCGCCGGGCATGCCGACCTTGGTCAAGCCGGTGCGGTACGGGTTTTGCCCTGTGATGAACGCCGCCCGGCCAGCGGTGCAACTTTGTTCCCCGTAGTAGTCGGTGAAACGCACCCCCTCAGCGGCGATGCGGTCGATGTTGGGGGTTTGATATCCCATCACCCCGTCGCTGTAGCAACTGAGGTTGCTCTGGCCGATGTCATCGCCCCAGATGATCAGAATGTTCGGCTTGTCACTCATGAGCAGCACCTTTCCTTTAGGAAGCCGGTTGTTGCGGATACCGCCAGACGGGATGCTAGACGTGTTGCCGATCACCGCCACCAGGAACTTTCAACAGACAGGAGTCGTTTCACGCCGCCATGGGGCCTTTCGACCCTGACTTCGATCGGCGGGGACGACCGCGTGGGCGTGGTTTGCAGACGAAGAAGCGCCGTCCTAGCGCCGCCGTCTCATCGGCAGGAGGTTGAGCGCGAGGCTCGGTCGGCTCATCGCCTCAAGACCGCCACCAGGGGGGCTCAAATCCATCTACACCGCGGGCCCACGAGGACCCGGCTTTGGCCGCGTTGGCCGCCTTTGCTGACAGTGAGCTGTGCCACCGTTATCTCCGGGGCGGTCGCGTATGGGAGCGCGCCTGGGAGCGCTTAACGGCCTCCCAGCGTTCCCTCCGCAGGTGCGCCGCATCATCTACACGAGCAACGCCGTCGACCGCTGAACGATCGGCTCCGCAACGTCATCAAGAACCGGGCCATTGGCCCCAACGATGGGGCGGTGGAGGAACTGCTCTGACGTGTCCGCCATATCGAAGACAAACGCGCCAGGGCGCGGGCAGAAGATTGCGGCAAACCCCCCAACGAACGCGTAGCACCAGAGCGACCGGTCGAACGGATGGCGGTTTCGGTATGGAGGTCTCCGTCAACGCCCTCGACATCGCCTATCCCGGATATCTTCCCGAACACTTCGATTAGGGAGAACCGCAATCACTTACGAAGAACACTTGGCAGGGCCCCGAGCGCGACTGACGATCGCAGGCTTCGATGGCAAAGAAGTCGGGGCTGTCAAGTCGACGATCGGGCGGAGCTAGCGCTGCTTCGTTCTCGCCCGGCGCCCAACACCTCATGGACCCCCGCGGAAAGAGCCCTGGCCCACCGATCACCACCAGCGGCCCAGCCTCGACGGCTAGGCAGCGGTCGACCAAATCGGGCCGCAGCGACCGAACCAGAGCCTGGTTCTCCGTCGAGCCGTCCCACAGCGGGCCTCGGGCCAGAGACCGCCACCGCAGATCCTGGGAAGTCCATGGCAATTCGACGATGGCCGGAGACAAACTTTGCTGGGCGTGTGCATGATGCATATGGGCGACTGCCACTAGCGGGCACACAACTGAGCCGAAGACCGCAACGCTTGAGCAGCGCACCAGTCACAACTCCACATCCGTGGCTCGCGAGGGGAAAATCATGAGGAGCGCCAAATACATCGGCCGCGTCGGCGGGTTAGCGGCCGCGTTGGGGGTGGGAATCGCTCTTGCCGCCTCACCGGGGGTCGCGTGGGCGAAGCCGACGGATTCGGGTTCGTCGGCGACTGATTCGTCGACGACGCCGCCGGCGGGTGCCACGCCGGGCACAGCCTCATCGACCGGCACACCGTCGAGCGGCACACCGTCGACCGGCGGCAGAACGCCGTCAACCGGCAGAACCCGATCGACCGGCAGAACCCCGTCGACCGGCACACCCTCATCGACCGGCACACGCTCGTCGAGCGGCTCCTCGGTCGGGGCGTCGACCTCGGCACCGGCATCGACGCCTACGACGGGCACGACCGCAGCGACGTCGATCGGGTCGACGGTGACCGATGATCCCCGCGGCGCACTGGTGCAAAGCAGCGGCGGGGCGCAATCCAACGCGATCGGCTCGGGCGTCGATGTCGGGGCGCCGGCGACCGGTGACTCGCTGCCCGAGGCGGCGCCCGCGCCCACGGCTGCCGCGGCCAAACCGTCCTCGCCGAGCAGCCGGTCGGCGGCAGCACCGGTGGGCGGCCCCAGGACCGGCTCGGATAACAAACAGCAGGTGGTGAACAACCCGGCCGATGCGGCGCGGCGCACCGCCGACACGCAGTCGACAGCGGTCAGCGCTGCCGCGTCCAAGCTGCGACCCGCGCAGGCCGACACGCCCGCGGCCGACGTAGCCGATCAGAACACCGCGCCCCAGCCCGCCGCCACCACCGTGAACACCGTTGCAGTGCAGCAGAGCGACGCGGTCGTCGTCCAGAGTCCACCGGTCACCGCCACCGCGCAGGTGAGCAGTCCGGTGTCGCGCGCAGTCACCGACACGCTGGCGTGGGCGGGTCTGGACCCCTCGCTCACCGACAGCCCGGTCGCCCCGGTCGAGTCACCGGCGCTGTTGGCGGTGCTGGCCGGGTGGCGCCGCCAATCCCAACAAGCCCTGACCGGCGAGCAACCGACCAACCTAGCCGACGTCCCACAGACCAGCCAGACCGTCGACCCGATGGTCACCGCCGATCAGGCCGCCGCCGATACCACGGCGCCAGTCACCCTCGCCGCCGCCGATACCACGGCGCCCATGGTGAACCTCACGGCTGCCGCCAGCGGCGCGACCGTGCCGGCCCAAGCCCTGCCCGGCGATAAAGCGATCAACCCAGCCGACCCCCCGCAAACCAGCCAGACCGTCGACCCGATGGTCACCGCCACTCAGGCCGTTGCCGACGCATCGACCATGCAATTGTCGGCGCCGGTCACCCTCGCCGCCGCCGCCGCGGATACCACGCCGCCCACGGTGAACCTGACGGCTCCCGCCAACGGCGCGACCGTGTCGGGCAACGTGACCATCTCCGCCAACGCCGCCGACAATGTCGGCGTGACCGGGGTGCAGTTCCTGGTGGACGGCGGTCCGCTGGGCGCCGAGGTCACCAGCGCGCCCTACAGCCTGTCGGTGGACGCCAGCGGGGCTGCCAACGGCCCCTACACGCTGACCGCAGTAGCCCGCGACACCAGCGGCAACACCACAACCTCGGCGCCGGTGGTGGTCACCCTCGCCAATGGCGTCGGGGATACCACGGCGCCCACGGTGAACCTCACGGCTCCCGCCAACGGCGCAACCGTGTCGGGCAACGTAACCCTCTCCGCCAACGCCGCCGACAATGTCGGCGTGGCCGGGGTGCAGTTCCTGGTGGACGGCGGTCCGCTGGGCGCCGAGGACACCAGCGCGCCCTACAGCCTGTCGGTGGACGCCAGCGGGGCTGCCAACGGCCCCTACACGCTGACCGCAGTAGCCCGCGACACCAGCGGCAACACCACAACCTCGGCGCCGGTGGTCGTCACCCTCGCCAATGGCGTCGGGGATACCACGGCGCCCACGGTGAACCTCACGGCTCCCGCCAACGGCGCAACCGTGTCGGGCACCGTGACCATCTCCGCCAACGCCGCCGACAATGTCGGGGTGGCCGGGGTGCAGTTCCTGGTGGACGGCGGTCCGCTGGGCGCCGAGGTCACCAGCGCGCCCTACAGCCTGTCGGTGGACGCCAGCGGGGCTGCCAACGGCCCCTACACGCTGACCGCAGTAGCCCGCGACACCAGCGGCAACACCACCACCTCGGCCCCGGTCACCGTCAACGTGCTCAACGGCCCCGTCAGCTTCACTAACACCACTGTCGTGTCGGGCCTCACCTCACCGACGGACTTCCGGTTCCTGCCGGACGGTCGAACCCTTATCGCCCAGAAAGGCGGAACGATCCAGGTGGCCAGCGCGACCGGCCAGCTGCAGTCCACACCGCTGATCACGCTGCCAACCGACTCCACCCAGGGCCGCGGCCTGTGGGGTATCGCGGTGGATCCGAACTACCAGACTAACGGCTATGTCTATGCGGCATACACGCTGCCAGACGACGCGGCGGGCCACACTTACGAAGAGCTAGCGCGGATAACGGTAACTGACCCGACGGCGTCGGTCCTCACCGCAGACCCGACGTCTGAGCAGGTACTTGTACTGGGAGACCAGCCGGGTACCGCAGACCATTTCGGCGGCGGCCTCGCTTTCGGCCCCGACGGCACGCTTTACTGGTCGACCGGCGACAACGTCTGCTGCACCGTGATCGACGGCAGCAATTCACAGAACCTGTCCAACATCTACGGCAAGGTTTTGCGGCTTGACCCGGACCACATGGTGCCCGATTTGGCCAGCAACCCCCTGGTGCCCGCCGACAACCCGTTCGCGAACGTCTCGGGCGATAACCCCTTCATATACGCCTACGGTTTCCGCAACCCGTTCCGGTTGACGTTTACCCCCGACGGCAAACTTTTGGTGGCCGATGTGGGCCAGGCCACCTGGGAAGAGGTCGACCTCGTGACGGCTGGCGCCAACTACGGCTGGCCGAACGCCGAAGGCCCCTGCCTCGGAATCGGCGTAACCAGCTGTGCAACACCGCCCCCGTCGCCCCCGTATACCAACCCGATCTACGCCTACCTCCATGCTCCAACCGGCGGCGATTCGATCACGGGTGTCATGGTCTATAACGGCCCGGGATCGGCGCCGGCCCCCCAACACACAGTCCTGATAACGGATTTCAACCAGGGCTGGGTTCAGCAGCTGACCTGCGCTTCTGATTACTCGTCGTGCGGCAACCCGACGATGTTTGTTGGCGCAGCGCCGGGCAACACCGTCAAACTGGCCCAGGGACCGGATGGCAACATCTATCAACTGCTATTCGGCGCAGGCCAGCTTGTGCGCATCACCCCATCAGGGACGACGGTCTGACCACCGTCATCGCTGGCACCAACCAACAGCCCGACACCGGCGGCACGGTGCCGGTGCGCGTCAGTGCGCTGGCGTCATGCGGCCCAGGTGGCGCATGCGTCAAGTTGAGGAGAAATTGGGAGACGGGGGTACCCCCGAGTTGCCGACATTGTTTGCTGTGCGACATTGTTGGCTCCCGCTGTGTCGGCCAAAGGAACCGCAGTTCCGGACTCCAGTAGCCGATTTGTACCCATTTGCGGTTCTTGACCGGGTCGCCCAAGGAGTGCTAAGCAGATGCTCAGCACGCGCGCGTATCGAGCGCTGGACGGTAAATGTAAGAAGGGTCAACGATGACGATGCAGACGGTCTTGGACGAGATCCGTGAGCGACCAGGTACGGGTGAGGTAATTCCGGTTTTCGATCCCTCCACCGAAGAACAGCTCACGGAGTTCAAAGACTGCGGAGCAGAGGCGGTCGACGATGCGGTCGCGCGCGCGAAGGCTTCCTTCGAGTCTGGCGTCTGGTCGGGCTTGCCGCCCAGCGAGCGGGCCAAAGTGCTCTGGCGCGTCGGCGAGTTGATTGACGAGAACGCAGACCTGCTGGCCGAACTCGAGTCGCTCAATGCAGGCATGACCCCTATGCAAGCCCAGGGAACCGTAAAGGTGAGTTCCGAGTTTTTCCGGTACTACGCCGGCTGGTGCTCCAAGATCGAGGGTATCGCGGCGGACGTGCACACGGGCGGTCTCACGGGCATCGACTCACACCAACATGCCTACACCTTGAAGGAACCCTACAGTGTGGTCGGGCTGATATTCCCTTGGAACGGACCAATTTTCAATTTCTGCTGCAAGCTCGCGCCATCGCTTGCCGCGGGCTGCAGCAGCATCGTCAAGCCCGCGGAGGAAACACCTCTCACCGCGTTGGTTCTCGACCGACTCCTCCATGAGGCTGGCGTGCCCGAGGGCGTCGCGAACCTGTTGGTTGGCTACGGCCACACCGCAGGTGCGGCGATCACCGCGCACATGGACGTCGAGAAGGTCGCGTTCACCGGTTCGACCGAAGTCGGCCGGGCAATCGTGCATGCGGCAGGGGAAAGCAACCTCAAGAAAGTCACGCTGGAGCTCGGCGGGAAGTCTCCCGTACTAATTTTCGATGACGCCAACCTGGATGCGGCCCTTCCTATGGCCGCCTTCGGCACGTTTATCCACTCCGGGCAGGCCTGTGTGTGCGGTTCGCGAATCTTCGCGCAGAGGGGCGTCTACGAAAAGGTCGTCGAGGGAATCGCGAACATCGCGAACAACCTGCCGCAGGGCGGTCCCAAGGACGAGGGCGTCATCATCGGCCCGCTGATCAGTCAGAAGCAGCTCACCCGCGTCCTGGGTTACCTCGACCAAGGCAAGTCCGAGGGTGTCGACGTTGTCACCGGCGGTCATCGACTCGAGCGGAAGGGTTACTTCGTGCACCCCACGGTGCTCACCAACGTCGCGTCGACGAGCAGGCTGTTCCAGGAGGAGATCTTCGGCCCCGTCGTCAGCATCCTGCCGTTCGACGACGAGGACGAAGCCATCGCGCTTGCCAACGACACCACCTACGGACTGGCCGCTACCGCGTGGACCAAAGACCTTGGCCGCGCACACCGGATCGCTAAGCGGCTGAAGGCCGGAACCGTGGGGCTCAACTGCCAAATGCAGTTTGACCACTCCATGCCCTTCGGCGGGTACAAGCAATCCGGTTGGGGCTACGAGTCGGGCAAGGCAGGTCTCGAAACGTACTTGCAAACTAAGATCGTCTGGGCGCAGATGTAGCACCAGTTGTATTCGGGAAAGCTGGGACCGAAGGGTTACCCATCCAACGGGATTACGTTGTTGCTCGCCTCCCAACTGTCATCGGCTCCCAAAAACCGGTCGAATCAATCGCCCAATGTGAGCAGCCCTCGCCCGTCACCGTCGGCAAGGGCGAGCAGCAACATGTCGGTTCCGGCGTCGGGAACGCTGACCCCAGCGGGTTTCACCGTTTTGCCGGCCCCGTGCGCGTCAGCATTGCGGCCGCCGCAGCGGGTGCCCGACGCGGCTGCCGTTACTGCATTGTTAATGCGCGTAGTGTGCCCATGGGGGCTGATACCTTAGACCATGGGCTGAAAGGTACGAAGATGGTCAAGCTGTCACGGACCAAACTGGCTGCCGCAGTTGGCGGTCTGGCGTTGTCGTTGACCACGGGAATTGCGGTCGCATCGGCCGACCCCGATCTGAGTTCGGTCATCAACACAACCTGCACGTATGACCAGGCGTTCGCGGCACTCAACGCGATAGACCCCGAAGCTGCCCGGGCGCTCGAGGCATCAACATTGGCGCAGTCCTGGCTGCGCTCATTCTTCGCCGCCCCGGTGGATCAGCGACAGCGAATGGTCCAGCAGACACAGAGCATTCGAGTCGCTCGGCAGTACGCCGGGCTCATCACGCAGATCACCAGCACCTGCCATGGCTAATGATCGATTGCTTGGGGTTCGATGACCCAAGATCCTTGATGCAGCACGCCCGTCACAGCGAAGTCTGAGTCCAACACCACCAAATCGGCGGTCGCCCCGGGCACAAGGCCGGCGCAGGCCAGACCCAACGCCCGGGCGGGGTTGATCGATGCCTGGCGCACGGCAACCATCAGCGCCTCATCACGAGGTAATCCACTGTGTGCCAAGGCGAATCTGAACTGGTGATCCATCGTGGCGGTGCCCCCTGCGATGGTTTGCGTTCCAGCCACACGAGCCACGCCGTCCACCACATTCACCGCCACGGGTCCCAGGCGGTACGGGCCGTCGACCATGCCGGCCGCGGCCATCGCATCGGTCACCAACGACACACGATCGGGTCCGACGCTCCGGTAGACGTGTCGATACAGGGCGGGATCGACGTGCACACCATCGGTGATCAGTTCGACAGTCACCCGCGTGTCTTCCAGAAGCGCGATCACCGGACCAGGCTCGCGATGATTGATCGGGCGCATCGCGTTGAACAGGTGCGTCCCCACCGTCGCGCCCGCAGCGATCGCCGCCCGCGTCTGTTCGTAGGTCGCATCGGTGTGACCTATCGCGACGACGGCCCCCGCGTCGACGATGCGTTTGATTGCTGCCAGCGCACCAAATCGCTCCGGCGCCAGGGTAATCATTCGAATCGCCCTTCCCGCCACGGCGAGTACGTGGTCGAGTTCCCCAGGATCCGGGTCGCGCATCAGGGACGAATCGTGAGCACCACACCGCTCGGCGGCGAGCCATGGACCTTCCAGATGAATCCCGGCAATCACGCCGGAGGAGACCGCGTCGGCCAACTGCCCGACCTGTCGTATCAAATCGACCGGACCGGCGGTGACCAGCGAAGCCACTAGTGTGGTGGTGCCGTGCCGTAGGTGCAGTCCTACCGCGTTGACTGTGTCGGCCGGAGACGCGGCCGAAAAGTTCGAGCCGCCGCCGCCGTGCACATGGGTGTCGACGAAACCTGGCACCACCGTCACCGGCCCGAGGTTGCGATCCGTGGGACGAGGCGGTTGCCTTGATCCGATCGCATGCACCGTGCGGTGCGAAATGTCAATCCACCCCGGCCGCAACAGTTCCCAGCCGGTAAGAACGGTGTCAGCGGTCATCAACATGGCGCTGCTGCCTCATATGCCCTGCCAGGCCGGCTTGGAGCGGTACGTTTCGCGGTAGTATTCGGCCAGCTGGAGCCGTTGTGCCGCAGCACTATCCAACAGCACCGTCACATGCCGGTGATGCTGCAGGACAGTCGCCGGCCACAAGGCGCTGACCGGCCCTTCGACCAGGTGGTGTACCGCTTCGGCCTTGCCGCGGCCAGTCGCCACCAAAATCAGATGCCTGGCATCCATGATCGTCGCCAAACCTTGGGTCAAGCAGTGCGTGGGCACCGAGTCGACATCGCCGTCGAAGAAGCGCGCGTTGTCAAGGCGAGTTTGCCGGGTGAGCGTCTTGATCCGCGTTCGGGAGGCAAGGGAAGACCCGGGCTCGTTGAAACCGATGTGCCCGTCGGTGCCGATCCCGAGAATCTGCAGATCGACTCCGCCGGCATGGTGGATCGCGTTCTCGTACTGCGCACATGCGGCCGGGATGTCCGTTGCCAGGCCGTCCGGCCCCTGGACGGCTCCGGCAGCGAAATCGACCCGGGAGACGAACACGGTGTCGATGACATTGCGATACCGCTGAGGATGATCGGCGGGCAGACCGACGTATTCGTCGAGCGTGAAACCGTGGGCCTGCTGAAATGAGACCAGCCCTGCGCCGCAGCGAGAACTCAGTTCGTCGTATATCGCCAGCGGAGACGATCCGGTGGCGAGGCCCAGAACCGCGGTCGGCTTGCGACGGAGCAGGGCTCCGACCGCATCGGCGGCGATGTCGCCGATCTCCCCTGCGTCCTGAAGGATGATGACTTCCATTTACTTCTTCACAGTGAAAAGGTTTGCGCTACAGACGATATCCGCTCCGGCAGCGACGGCGTCGGAAGGTATGACGTTGCCTGGTTCGCGTTCGTCCATAACCACAACGGGGACAATCGGATTGAGGCCTTTGGCCTCGACCGACGGGACGTCGTAGGTGACGACGACCTGGCCGGCGGTGACGTCGTCGCCCTGGCTGACGTGGGCGATGAATCCTTCGCCATTCAACTGAACGGTGTCCAGACCCAGGTGGACCAACACACCCACGTCGTCCGGGGTGATGACGATGTAGGCATGCGGGAGCAACTTCAAGACTTTGCCGCCGACCGGGGCGACCGCGTCGATCACCCCGCGCGCAGGGTCGACTGCGGCGCCATATCCGACCATGCCCTGGGAGAACACGGGGTCAGGGACGTCGCGCAGTGGAACCGCACGGCCCCCGACCGGGGCGAGGACAGGCGTCGTGCTCACACCTCAGGATAGATAGGTGCCACCGCGGAGCGTGCCGGAAAGACCCGCTCAACTTATCCGCCGCTGGTCTAGGCTTCCGCTCAGCTTCGGCAGGGTGTCCGCACCACAGGAGGGTCCGGTATATGAGCGAGATGACGAAACCCGAAGACGCACCAGCAAAGTCGCATCTCCGGATTCCCGGCTTCGCTCAATTGCAGCGACTGGGCAAGAGTCTGATGTTGCCGATTGCCGTGCTGCCCGCCGCGGGCATACTGCTCCGGTTGGGTCAGGACGACCTGCTGGGGCGGATCCATGCACCGGTCATCGGGTCGTTCTTCAAAGCGATGACCGCTGCCGGCGACGCGCTGTTCACCAACCTCGCCCTGCTCTTCGCAGTCGGCGTCGCAATCGGATTTGCCAGGAAGGCGGACGGTTCGACCGCACTGGCTGCCGTCGTGGGTTACCTGGTGGTGCAAGCGGTGTTCAAGACCATGTCGCCGATCGTTCTGGCCGGCGAGGTCGACAAGAGCGGCGACCAGGCCCAGATCAACTACAGCGTGTTCGCGGGAATCGTGGTCGGTCTGGTCACCGCGTCGCTGTTCGACCGCTACCACACCATCAAGTTGCCGTCCTACCTCGGATTCTTCGGAGGCAGGCGGTTTGTCCCGATCGTGGTGTCACTGGCGTGCCTGCTCATCGCGTTCGCGATGAGCTACTTCTATCCGATCTTCGATGCGGGGCTGACGGGCCTCGGCAAGTTCATCGGCGGCTCGGGAGCCTTGGGCGCATTCGTGTACGGATTCGCCAACCGCATGCTGATTCCGCTGGGCCTCCACCACATCCCGAACTCGTACGTGTGGTTCATCTACGGCGACTATCAGGCCCCCGACGGCCATGTCGTCACGGGTGAGCTCACTCGATTCGCCGCGGGTGACCCGACGGCGGGCATCCTCACCTCGGGATTCTTCCCGATCCTGATGTTCGGCTTGCCCGGCGCCGCGTTGGCCATGATCCAGGCGGCGAACAAGAAGCAGCGCAAGCTCGCTTTCGGCATTCTGTCGGCGGCAGCGCTTACCACTTTCCTCACCGGTGTGACGGAGCCCCTCGAATTCGCGTTCATGTTCGTGGCTTTCCCGTTGTACCTGATCCACGCGGTGCTCACCGGTGTTTCCCTGGCCGTCGCCTACCTGCTCGACATCCACCTGGGCTTCTCGTTCTCTGCCGGGCTCATCGACCTGCTTCTGTACGGCACGGCTCCGGCCGCCAAGAACGTCCCGCTGCTCATCGCGATGGGCGTGGTGTTCTTCGTCGTCTACTACCTGCTGTTCCGGTTTGCGATCACGAAGTGGAACATGCGCACTCCCGGGCGCGAGCCGGAAAACGAATTCGAGGCGGAGCAGGAAGCGAACCTCACCGACGCTGACGATGCCGTTACGTCCGTGCAGGTCAGCGGATCGGGCGCCGCGGCCGAGACACTCACCGCACCCGCCCCCGGCGTGACCCACAGTAAGGCCGAGCAACTGATCGCGGCGTTCGGCGGTCGGGAGAACCTCGTGAACATCGACGCATGCATCACTCGCCTGCGCATGGAGGTCGCCGACAAGAGCAAGGTGGATCAGGACCGTCTGCGCAGTCTCGGGGCCGCCGGTGTCATCGAGGTCGGCAACAGCGTCCAAGCGGTCTTCGGCACCCAGGCCGAGGCACTGAAGAACGACATCAAAGAGGTGCTATAGAGGTGGCCTTCAGGCAGGCGCTGTTCGTCGCGCCGCCCTGATCACCTGCACCAGGTTGAACTGCCACCGCTCGAGAAGCCAATAGTGCTGCTCGTACAGCACCGCGAAAGTGGTGCTACGCCCAAATTCTGGGCCGGGTTGCATTGGCGCAGCCTGCTCGTGGTCCGGCATCGAGTGGTCGGCTTGGGTGATGATCCACAGCACACCGCAGTGGCGCAACGGTTCGACGACGACCTGTGGAATGAGATTGGTGTCAAAGATGGCATTGTGGTCCGTCGCTCGTTGCCACAGGCTGAGATCGATCAGCTTCCGGTATGCGTCGGGGCGCGCCGCCATCAGCGGGCGCATCGGGGCAGGATGGAACGTCACCGTGTCGTTGACGAGCAAGCAATCACCCGATGCCGCTCTTGCCGTGATCAGATCGGCCACCTGGCTGTAATCCATTCCGTATTTTGCATACGGATTACGTTGCGCCAGAATAAAATTCGGCACTGCAGTGACTGCGAAAAGACTCACCAGCGCGGCTGCTCGCCCCGGCGTAACGGCCACTGCGGCGATGCAGAGGCCGAGGATCAGCGCCATCGCCGGTGCGGTGAAGCACAAGTAGCGCGGCGTGTAGATCGAGTGAACGAACGCCGACCAGACGAGGACCAGCGCGGTCGGTACCACAAGCCATCCGATGGTGAGAGCCAGCAGTTGCCGTTCTGCCTCCACCATTTGCGTGGATGCGCAGAGCCACAAGGCAATAGCAGTCCCGATGACCAGTCCCGACACGATCGCGAACTGGGGGCTTCGTTCGAAGTACTGTTGAACCGCCACATCTTCGAACGTCCGGCGCCCGATCGGCGCGATCCAACTGATCTGATGCGCTTGACCGGCCGCCGCGGCCACAATCGGCGTCACCGCGCAAACCGCCAGAACCGACACGATCCCAAAACGCCCAAGGACAGTTCGATTGCGGCGGAAGGCCAAAATGAAACCGACGTGCACCAGCAACAGCAACGCAAGGTACACGTCGAGAGCGATCGACACCGCCAGGGAGATCCCGTACGACAGCCAGACCCACGCGTTGTCGCGGCGGGCGGCATAAACGAGCAGCACAGTCAGCCACACGGCGGCCATCATCGACATGCCATACGGGCGTGCTTCGATGCCTGCCCACGTCGCTCTGGGCAGGATCGCGCAGATGAGACCCGCCGTCACCCCGACAGTCCGTGACGAAAACTGCTTGCCCAGCACGACGATTCCGGCCGCAGCACCCCCCACCGCCAGACCGCTGGGCACGCGCGACCAGAACTCCGTCGGCGGGAAAATCAAAAACCAGCCGTGCATGAGCAAGTAATACAACCCGTGGACGGCGTCGACGTGGCCCAACATCTGCCACAACTGGTTGAGCGAACGGCTGTAGGAGGCGGAAATTGTCGCGGCCTCGTCGTACCAAAACGACGGTCGGCTGACGCCGACCAGACCCACTGCGGCACCAAACAACCCGATGATCACGGGATCCATGGCGGCCGGCAACCGCGGCAACCGGCCAGCGCGATCCAGCCCGTGTTCGCCCTCTAACTCACTGGTGTCGGGGGCGAGGCTCAAGCGGGTCCTTACCAGACACGTACCCAGTCGATGAGCATGAACGCCGGAAAGACACCCCGGTCAGGATTGCCGCCCCCCGGCCCACCAACCGCAAGGCTGAAGAGCATAGACATCACGTAGTCGGGCTGGTCGAACGGCCACCGGTACTCGTCTCTGCCGTGGACCTTGATGGGGGCCGCAGGAACACTCAGGTAGGGTGCGTCGCCGTCAGCGTAATCCCGCCAGAAACGGAAACCGGTCTCGCTCCATTGGCATCGCCACCTGTGCCACCCGTTGTCCACCAAACTGGTGATCGACTTACCCGACCACGTTTTCCCGTTGGATGCTGCGTGGACCGTGGATCCCGGCGGCCACACCCCGTTCCCGTACCATTCGACGACGTCGATTTCCCCATCGGGAAGTGGACTCTCGTTCAATAACCAGAACGCGGGCCAGCAACCGGGGGTTAGGCAATCAAATTTCATCGCCGCTTCCCACGTCGTGCCGATGGCCCCCTTCCAGTTGCTTTGAATTTTGCCGCTGTAGTACCCGTCGTCTTCGCGGGTGGCGCAGAGGACGAGATTGCCGTTGCCGTCGAGGAACACGTTTCGGCGATCGTCGCGATTATGCCCCAAAATCGGCGGTGTGACGGGTTCGTCCCAATTGAAAACCGTCCACTTCGCCGGATCGGGTCCTGAGCCGGCCGGGCCGTCGAACTCATCCGCGAAAAGCAGCGCTCCGCTAGCGGCGTCAGGCGGCGGCGCAGTGGGCATTGGTATCCGACCCGCCGGCGATGCGTTAGCCGCCGTCGCCGGGACGCCGACCGCAGCGCCCAGCGCAGCGAATCCCGTCATCAACATCATGCTGCGACGATCCATCTCAGGCACAGGAACCCCCATCCGTCGAAGCCGGAGTCAGACCGGCGCTACATAATCTTTCGCAACGCAGTGTCCGAATAGAACCATGCGACGGAGAGGGCGCGCAACGGAATCGACGGGGCACCCCGTCTCGGGGAGCAGATCGGCTGAGACTCCTGCGGTCAGCCACGACCGGAAGTCAACGTCGGCAGCGCCATCATCAATCGGGTGGCCGAACGGCAGCTGCACTTCGGAACGAGCCCTGACCGCCGACGAGTTGCGCATGGCTCACCTATACGACGACGCCGCCACCTAGCAAGCGCAATCCGGATTGAGAAATAGGTTGCGACATTAATTTCCAATTAGCCACACATTGACATTAACGTCCAGATCATTAGGTCCAGAGCTGCGGTTGCGCCGAACTGAACGCATTTGACGACTCCCGCGGAAAAGTCCGCCGTCAGAACTCGGTTTACCACGCAAGTCCTCGGTATCCACCTGGTGTCGAACCGCCCTGGTAGCCGAGTGTCTCGACACCCCGAAAAATGATTATCGTCTCAAAACCGCTAGATGTTACGCATTGTTGGAAATTCCGCATCAGTTTCCCAGCTGGACTTTGGTAATGGCCGACCAGAGACCCCGGGTCGGGATTCCACCGCGTGTTTTCGCGAAAAATCCGGCGTGGTGTGGAAGAATTATTTTTCGGGTCGGGGACGCAATGAAGGGAAACAGGGTGCGTGCATCGGCTTACATAGGTCGCGTTGGCGGACTGGCCGTCACCTTGGGCGTAGGCGTCGCGGTCGCTTCCGGCCACGCAGTGGCGTGGGCAGGCCCGTCCGGCACCGATTCGTCGGCGTCGGAGCCATCGGATCCGTCTCCGCCGCAGTCCAGTCCCACGACGAACTCACCGGATTCCGGCCCCGGTGTGATGACACGTTCGCTTGCCGGGCTGGGCCTGCCCACATCGGATCCACCGGCGACTCACTCGCCGTCGCAGTCCTCGATGCCCACATCGACGTTCGGCACCGTCCCCAGCTCGTCGCCGACCCGGTCCGCGGCGCCGACCCGGTCCGCGGCGCCGGGTGAGGCCGTGAGCACCGGCGGGGCCGTGATCAGTCAGCGGGTGACCGACGTTGTCAACGATGTTGTCAACGATGTTGCGAACCGCACCAGATCTTCGCAGCCGGCCAATCCGGGCGCGGTCCGGGCAACTACCCCACCTGTCGCCGAGCCCGAGGACCCGACCACCGATGCCCCGCCGGCGCAGAAGCCGGCACCGCCGACGACCAACATCGCGAAGAAGCCCTCCAATGGGTCCGCGGCCAAGTCTGCCAATACGATTGGCGGCCGCCCGTCAGCGCCCGCCCCGACCGTCGAGGCGCGCACCGTCATCCGTGTCGCCGACAACAATCTCGCCGTCGGCCAGCTGGCCTGGACGGCGCCACAGCGCGTCACCGAGACCCCTAAACCCGTTGAAGCGCTGTCCTTTACACCTGCAACACAGGAAAGGCCGACCACCGTGATCGCGGCGCCGGAAGTTGTGACCACCAAGCCGGCAGTCTCGAACACGCTGACGAATACCTTGTCTGCCTTGGCAATCGGCGCATTCGCCGGCAGCATGCCCGGAGGTCCGGTCGAGTCGCCGTTCGCCTTGGCCCTGCTCGCGTTGGGCGCACGCCGCAAAACCGAGGAGACATTCTCGGACCTCACCGTGAGCACGACCACGAGCGACACCCCGGTGGCCGCCAAGGCATTAGTCGCTGCGGCCCCGGCCGCCGCGGCGGCGGTCACCACAGACCCGTATCCGGTGACGGACACGGCACCAACAGCCGTAAGCACCAACACAGATTTCATCGACTTCGTCACCGGTCCGGGCAATCTGAACAAGACGGATGTCCGGTTCAACATCGGCGGCACCGATGTCGGGACCATGTGGGACAACGGCATCGAAGACAATCCGGCCACCACCACAGTCAATGAGCACGAGGTGCTGATTGCATTCGGTGACACCTTCTCCGAAGCGTATCCCGTACGCACTGGCCTTTGGCGGTCGAACACGCTGTTGCGCAGCCCCGACACCACCCTGTCTAACGGCATGTACGTGCCGAACAAGGCAGCCGGCGATATCTACAGCGGTTCATCGACGATCGGATCAGCAGATCCGAAGGAGATTGTCGACCCAGATAACATCCCGCGTTATGCCATCGGGCAGGAGGTGACGATCATCCCGACCGCCGGCATCTCCGTCACTGACGCGGATGACCATGCGCGACAATACGTCAATTTCATGTCCGTTCGGTCCTGGGACACCCCGGGCCTGTGGACCACGAACTACTCGGGCATCGCATATTCAGACAACAACGGCCAGACCTGGCAGGTCGCCGACTCGAGCATCCGGCCCGCGGCGGTGGGTCGGTCGACGAAACCGTTCGTCTCCGGCAACCAGAACTTCCAGCAGGGTGCCTACGTCAAGGGCGTCGTGGTGGATGCCAGCGGAAAGCCTGTGCTGGATGGGGACGGACAGTTGGTGAACGACGGATATGTGTACTCATACGGCACCCCCTCGGGTCGCGCCGGTACGGCGTACTTGTCCCGGGTCAAAGAGGCCGATGTACTCGATCAGACCAAATATCAGTACTGGAACGGGAGCACCTGGGTTGCGAACAATCCCTCTGCCGCGACCCCGGTCTTGCCCGGGACGACCACTAACTGGTTCTTTCTCTTCACCACCACGACGTATCCCAGCGTCAGCGAAATGTCGGTGCAATACAACGAATACCTCGACAAGTACGTCATGCTCTACGGCGACCAGAACAACACCATGGTGGTGCGCACGGCGAACAGTCCGCAGGGACCCTGGTCGACGCCGTCGACCTTGGTGACGTCCCTACAGCAGCCCGGTCTGTACGCGCCGATGATCCACCCGTGGTCAGGAACCTCGAATGTGGCCGCGGCAGACCAGAAGTACCTCTACTGGAATCTGTCGACATGGGATGACTACGAAACGCGGTTGATGCGCAGCGACCTTTCCAAGATTCCGTCGCTGGCACCTCCCCCACCGTCGTCGGCGGGCGCTGGCCTGTTCGACTGGTTCTTTAGTTTGTTCGGTTGGCGATGAAGCATCTGGCCGGCGCCGCAACGGCGTTGGTGGTCGCGGCGGGTGCACCGTTCGCAACACCGGTCGGCGCATCGGCGGAACCCGCCACGCCACAGGCGAATACGGAGTGCGCAGCGACCCACGACGGTGCGCTCACCCAGCTGCTGGATTACACCACACACGTCACGACATACCTGCAGTGCCGCAACCAGCGGGGTGTCGGCTACCGGTGGCAGGTTTTCGACTCGCCGTATCCCACCAGCGACCGGTGGCTGAGCTTTGGACCCAAGCTGATCCTGCATGGCGAGGGACAGCGTAACCGCGAGATCGACTCGGGCGACTGGATCGGCTATCCGCAGGACTCCGGCAGCTGGTGCGCCGCCCAGCAGCAGGCCGTGGTCAGCGCGGGAACCGTCAGTACACCGTTGGTTTCGACCGGCGAGCCGGGACAGCAGTTGCAGCTCAAGATCCTGCCGCTGCTCTTCACCATCGAATTGAGCGGATACTGTCTCTGGCAGAAGGAGGATTGACGGCTCGGCGGCACCAGTTCAACGTAATGATGACCGCCGAGCAAATTCACATATTAACGCAAGAGTTAATCCGTTCTATTGACGATGTCGCTTATTTTTGACCTGATGATTCGTACTCTCGGGGTTGGATGATGCGGCTCCATGGTCATCTACCGATATTTGCTGATACATACAGAGATGTGCCAGATCACGGTCAATTCAGACGTTGGTCTGCAAGTATCGCGCTATGTGACCTTCCCTGAGCGGCACCCGTCACGCATTTGCTTTGCCAGTAGACGTCATTGATAGGCGCGTTCGACGTCCAACTGACAGTCGATTAGGGACTTTCGGCCCATTCCATCTTGATACAATCGGTGTTAGTTTCAAAACGGATGTGACGAAATAGCAAACGATGAGGAAGTAATCAATGGCTAGCCACTTATGCGAGTCGGGCCGCCAAGGCGACGATCGCCATTCAGGGGATCACTGACGCCATCGCAAACATCGGCAAGCACACGTCGACAGGCACCGGTACGTCATAACCGGTCCACATGAGCACACAGCCCCGAGAAATAGGGGGTACCGGGGCTGTGTGCTCATGTGCCCGAAGGCTGCGACGATCCTCAGGCCGGCTCTTCGGTCGCATCCAACACGCTCACCGCGATGCCGTACGGCAGGAACCGCACCCTGCGTTTCGGATCGGTGTTGGCCTTGTTCGCGCGCAGCGCATCGAGTTCGGTGGGATATACCTGCTCGATGCGGGCACCGCCGTCGTCGTCGACAGTGAAGATCGCCCATACGCCATCGCCGGCCTCGCCGGCGGTCTCCGGCTGGCCACGCCGGCCTGTGCGAGACGTGAACTCGTCGAAGAGCGTCGACCAGCCGGCCCGCTCACCGGGAAGGGTGACGAACTTGGCGATCTGCTCAAACGCGTCGCGCAAGCCCTCGCCCGTCTCGCGGACCACTCGATCGAATTCCTCCGGATCGAATCCGAACGGCCCATCCTTACTCATACGCCCTCCTGACGCAGTCCCCCGCTCACCAGCGGTTAAGCCCAGTGTGCGCTCAACGCGCCCGGTGCGCCATCGCGGCCCGTCGACCGCAGCGGTAACCTCAGGCCCGACTCGACATACAGATCGGGGGCGTACCGGTGGACCTTGTAGTCGGCCTGTCGATGACGTCGGCGGCCGTCCGCTTGGTCGTTGTCGAAGGGGCGACAGGCGAGGGCGACACCGTCGACCACGACGTCGTCGACATCGCCGTCGTACGCACGGCGGCCCGCGCAGAAGAGCCCCAGGACGCGCTGCTGCGCAACAGGGTTTTCGAGTTCGCGCGAAACAACACACTTCGCTCAATCGGAGTGACCTGGGCCGCTGATGCAGCGGCCGATGGGTCGACGGTGCTCGAAACGCTTGCCGCCTCAGGCTTCGACAATTTCCTCGCGGTGTCGGAGTGTGACGCTGTCGAGGCGCTGGCCGCGGCCGAGCAACCGGAAGCGGCGTTACTGTTCGGCTCGGATGACGACCTCGATCTGATTCTTCCGCTGCCTTGCTCCGATGGGCCGTCGCCCGTCGTTTCTGCCGGCGACACCGACTTGGCCCTGGCCAGGGGTGCGGCGCTGGCGGCGGCGCGGGCAATGTCGGGGCTCGTAGTGCAGGTCGCACCGGTGCCGGTGGCAGATGATGCGCCGACAGCAGATGACGACCCGCGGCGCCGTCGACGGCGCACGTCGAGGGTCGGGGTGTTGACCTCGGTTTTGGCCGGGGCGGCGCTGACGTTCGTGGTCTCGTTGTCGCTCGCGGTCAGTTTTCACCTCACAACGCACAGCAATCCTGTCGGTTCCGAGCCACGAGGCGCCGCCACGGCGTCCGACCAGCCGGCTATGGGGGCAATTCCGCCGCCAGCCGCTCACGGGTGGCCCGAGCCGCCGCAGTTCGACCCAGCACCACCTCCGGCCGCCGCACCTACGCCAGAAGAAGCGGCAGCAAGCGCCCCGGCGCCGGAAGTCGCACCGTCGAACGAACCGGAGTTCGAGCCGCCCGCCGCCCCGGTCGCGCCGCCGCCCGTCTACGGTCCGATGGAGGCGGCGCCCGCCGCACCACCGCCCACACCCGCGGAGGTGCCCCCGGCGCCAGCCGCCGAAGTTCCGCCGTTGACGATTCCGCAACGGCAGCCGCCCCAGCCCCGACTCCGCGATCGGATCATCGAAAAGATCCCGATCCTCAACCGGTTTCACGACCCTGCACCGCAGTACCCGTAGAACGGCAACACCCCAGAGCGCTGCCCTATGCTGAGCGGGTGCTCAACAGCAAGCCTTATCGCGTCGTGCAGTGGACGACGGGCAACGTCGGGAAGAGTTCGGTGCAGGCGCTTGTCGCGAACCCCAATTACGAGTTGGTGGGGTGTTACGCCTGGTCGCAGGACAAAGCCGGCCGTGATGTCGGCGAGCTCTGCGGCATCGAACCGCTCGGCGTCACTGCTACCAACGACATCGACGACCTGCTCGCGCTGAAACCGGACTGTGTCGTCTACAACCCGATGTGGATCGACGTCGACGAGCTGGTTCGTATTCTTGCCGCTGGCGTCAACGTAGTCTCGACAGCGGCGTTCATCACCGGGCACAACCAAGGGCCCGGACGTGCCCGCATCGCCGAGGCATGCCAGCGCGGCGGCTCGACAATGTTCGGTTCCGGGGTCAGCCCGGGGTACATCAATCTGCTCGCGATGCTGGCGGCCACCATCTGCGACCGCGTCGACAAGGTCACCGTCAGCGAGACCGCAGACACCACCTTCTACGATTCGCCCGCCACCGAGAAGCCCGCCGGCTTCGGAGAGCCCATCGACAACCCCGACCTGCCGGCGATGACCGCCAAGGGCACGGCCGTGTTCGGCGAGGCGGTGCGGATGATCGCTGACGCGCTCGGCGTCGACCTCGATGACGTGCGCTGCGACGCCGAATACGCCCAGACCACCGAAGATCTCGAGCTTGGATCATGGACAATTCCCGCCGGATGCGTCGCCGGTGTGCATGCCAGCTGGAAGGGGATCGTCGGGGACAAGACCGTCGTCGAACTAAGCGCCAAGTGGCGCAAGGGCCAGACGCTCGATCCCGATTGGGAAATCCCTCCGCACCCCTGGGTTATCCAGGTGGACGGGCGTCCGACGGTCACGAACATCGTCAGCTTCCTGCCACCGGCCGACTTCCAAGCCGAAACACTCGAAGAGTTCATGGTGCTCGGCCACATCGTCACCGCGATGCCGGTTATCAACGCGATCCCCGCCGTCGTCGCCGCGCCACCCGGCATCGCGACCTACACCGATCTGCCGCTCACCCTGCCCCGCGGCACTGTGCCGATGGGCTAGCCCGGGGCACCACGACCAATCACCTTGGCGTGGAGTTTGATTCGAGTAATCACGAGAACGCCGAGATCGGCCCTGCGGAGAGAATTGGGTTGTGCATTCGGTTCTCGCCGATCCG
This sequence comes from uncultured Actinomycetota bacterium, assembly GCA_963801365.1. Classification (GTDB taxonomy): domain Bacteria; phylum Actinomycetota; class Actinomycetes; order Mycobacteriales; family Mycobacteriaceae; genus Mycobacterium. The sequence continues at coordinate 220,393 of CAWDEZ010000013.1, forward strand.
GTGACTGTCGACTGCTCACCGAACTCGGCACGCCGGCCTCGGGTGGCGGCTAATGTATTGACGTACTCCGGCGCCCAAAAGGCTGCCGACTTCGTTGAGGAGCCACGATGTTGATCCGGCACGGCAGTCTGCTCGGGGCGTTGGTCATCGCAGCGGCCGCTGGCGCTGTGGGAATCGGCGTCGCACCGCAGGCATGGGCGGACTGTACCTACAGCGGCGGCGCGACGGTATGTGCGCAGGGCGATGTCCGCGGAGCGGACGGCGTACCCACGGTGAGCGGACCCACTTATCCTTACCCTTGCGAAGACGACTGGCTGTGTTACGACGGCGACGTCGACCTGGTGTTCGGGAACCCGCCCGACATCAACCCGCGCCCACCGATTGACATTGGTCGGCCGGGCCGACCACGCTGAGCCGCAGCCGCGCTACGGACGCGCAGATTCCAGCGCGAACACCTCCATCTCAGAGATGTCGTTGTGTAACACGTCATTCTGAACGGAGCCGGACCCGATGAACACGCCTGAATAATGCGCGCCCCGAACCGCGTTGGCGAGAATGATGTTGCCCGACGAGCCGACGAAATCGAGGTCCACAACGGGCTGATCGGCCGGCGCGGCACCGAGTTCGATGCCGAAGAAATGGTACTTCGCGTTCTTGCCGAGGTTGTTGTCGATGATGGCGTTTTTTCTGACCACATTGAAGAACGCGGTACGCACCATCTTCACGCCGCCGCCGAAGTTGCCGATGACGGTGTTGGCGAAAATCTCGTTGTACAGCGCGTTATCGATCGAGATTCCCGGCAGCTTGGCCATCGACGTACCGTCGGCACCGCGCCCTGCGCCGAGCACCGAGTCGAGCGCCAGAACAGCGTCCGGTTGTCCCCACCGTTTGCCGTTGTCGATCACCAGATTTCCGGCGAAGACATTGGCGGTGGCGCCGTTGTCGAAGCAGATGCCCTCCTTTGAATTGCCCTCGATCCGGTTGTCCAGGAACACATTCGCGATCGCACCGTCGTTATAGATGCCCGACGACAGGCCGCCGCGGACGGTGTTGCCCAAAATCACATTCTGCTCGGGGTTTTCGAGGCGCTGGACGAGCGGTGACGTGAGGACCCAGTGACCGTCGGGCAACAGAAACGATCCTGGGTTGGCGCGGATATCGCTGCCACGACTGGTCAACACGATTCCGGCAAACCAGTTGGAATGACCGATCAGATCCGTTATCTCGTTATCCTGCAGCACCACCTTTGAGACCGGGCCATGCAGCATGATGCCGGCCCGGCCCAGACCGCTCAGATGATTGTCGGAGATGTTCACGCCAGACGACCGGCCGGTCACGACGAAACCATTTTCCGCCAAGCCCTGCACAGTGTTGCGCTCGATGGCGATATTCGAGCCTCCGTCGACCAGAAACCCGTTTCTGCCGCCGTTGACGTTGGCGTTGATGACCGCGACGTTACGGGCATCCACGAGCTCGACCAGCCAGAGCGGAGCATTCGGGCCCGCCTCGATAGCGGCGCCAGCGAAGTCGACCACCACGTTCTCCGCTGTGATCGTCAATGCCGTGTCGGCTTGCAGCGTTCGACTGGTGACCGTGACGTGCGCCGGGCCGGCGGCGGCGATCATCGCACTGAGTTGCGAGAGCTGTGTGCCCTCGAAGGTCATTGTCGGCAGCGGCTGTCGCAACAAGGTCGGCAGAAGCGCGCGATTTGCAGTGACGGTGTCGTCGGCTCCGGACCAAGCGGCGACGGCAGTACCGCTGTCGGCGTTCAGCAATTTCGCGCGCTGGAAAACCTGGGTGCCGCGGGCGAGCTGAGCCGCCATGTCCCCGTCGCCGTCGTGCAGGGGTGGTAACGCGACCTCCTGGGGCAAGTTGAAGCGGGAGCGCGACGCGGACGGGCGCAAACCGGAGGCATCGGATGCGGTCGACTGCTCGCCGGGCCGGTTCTCGACACCGGCGCCAAATCTGGTCGGCAGTGACGCCGATGACCACAACAGGGCCAGGACCGCCACGGCGAACACAGCCGGAAGACGAAGAATCTTCTTCATCTGGACCCGCTCCTCATCCGCCGTGCCAAGCAGTAATGGAATAGCGGAAGGGCGCCACGACTGCAAGTTCGTCGGACATCGTATCTGTCAACGCCCCCTCATCCGTTCCTCGCCGACGGCTGTGTGCTGCAATGCTCGAATGACCGATGCCGCCGACAAAGAAGCCATCGAACGCGTCAAGTACCGGTATCTTCGCGCACTGGATACCAAGGATTGGGACGTCTTCGCCGACACGCTGACCGAAGATGTCACCGGCGACTACGGCGAAAGGCTGCACTTCACCAACCGCACCGAGCTCGTCGACTACATGCGCTCTTCGATCGGGCCAGGAATAATCACCGAACACCGGGTGACCCACCCGGAAATCACCGTCGACGGCGACCAGGCCAACGCGGTCTGGTATCTACAGGACCGGGTCATCGTCGCGGAGTTCAACTTCATGCTGATCGGCGCGGCGTTTTACCACGACACCTACCGCCGAACGGCGGAGGGCTGGAAGATCAGCGCCACCGGCTACGATCGCACCTACGAGGCCACGTTGTCGCTGGAAAACCTCAACTTCAAGCTGGAGCCCGGGCGAGCGCTGCACATCTAGTCACTGGGAGATCGCGATCAGCGCACCGGGCCGCAGCCACTGGATGATCTTCACCAGGGTGCCGTCGTCGAGCGAGACGCATCCCGCCGTCGGCCCGCCGTCGCTGGCGTGCATGAAGAAGCCGGCGCCGTTGCCAGGGATGCGCTCTTTGGTGTTGACGCCCATTACGACCGAGTGGACGTACTGCGGGATGTCGAGGTTTTCGCTCTCGGACGTGTCGAAATGGCATTGCGCTTTCTGGCAGTGCTGATGCGTGTTGAAGGTAGGACTGTTGACGTCACCGTCCCACCAGTCGTCGGGTCCGACCTGCCGGTACGGCAAGCCGCCACCGGGTGATGGAGCGGTGCCGAAGACGTAATCGAGCGTGAAGACGCCCATCGGCGTGGCCGGGAATCCGTCCTTGGATTGCGCCGTCATGCCGGCCGAGCCGATATGTGCGGGGATTCCGATGCCGATCGGGTGCCACCCGGCGGCGGTGTGCTGCCAGACGTCCATCTTCGCCGACGAGGCGCCCACGCCGACAACCGAGATGACCTGCGTCGCATTTCCGACGGAACCCGCGAACCACGGGTAGTAATCCGCGCGGCTCACCGGCGCGACGATGATCGCGGTCACGATCGCAGCGACAATTGCCACCAGACGGCGCACGCTTCATGGTCGGCATTATTGCCACCTGACGTCAAGTAAAGGTTTAGGCACGATTGAGCGTCGCCAGGAAGGCGCGGTAATGTCGCTGCTGAGTGTGGCGTGGATCGCAGGACCAAGCAGGCGGAGGCCCAATGAGCTCACCGGCAGGTTTCGACGAGATCAGATACCGCGTCGCCGATCTCGCTCCCGTCCTGCGCAAGCCACTGGACTCTCCGTACGAGATCTCCAACCAGTTGTTCGCAGCGCTGCGGCATGTGCTGCACGACGTCGGCGGACAACCCGACCTACCCCAGCCCTACCTCGAGAAGGTCGAAGAAGAGTGGGAGATGAGCACTTACGTCACCTGCGAGTGCCTGGGCTGGCGTGGCGCATGGAATTCCGAGGAACGCCGCAGGGCCGAAAACGACTTGGGCGCAACGCTGTACTTCGGATTGCCGTACTACGCGCGGTGGGTAACTGTCGCGGCGAAGGTGTTGATCAACAAGGGACTGATCACCCCTGACGAGCTTTCCGCGAAGATCGACGAGGTTCGCGTACGGCTGAAGACGTCAGCATGAATCGTCAGTTCGAGATCGGCGACCGGGTCACTGTTAAGAACGCCACCAGCATGTTTCACACTCGCACGCAAGCGTTCACCCGCGGCAAGACCGGCGTTGTCGTCGAGAACCGCCCCGACTGGGTAATCCCGGAGGACGAGGCCTGGGGTCGCGACACCCCCGAGCGCGGTGGCCGGGATGAGCCGTTCTACGTCGTGAGGTTCAAGCAAAAAGACTTGTGGCCCAACTACACCGGATTCGACGTCGACACGCTGGAGACCGAGGTCGCACAGCGCTGGCTGGAACCGGCCCAGGAGGAGGTGCAGTGAGCCAGACGCAAGGGCACGACCACGATGCACATGCGCCCATCCAATCGTCCTCGCAGGTAAGCGAATTCGAGATCCTCGAGATGGCGGTGCGTGAGCTGGCCATCGAAAAGGGCCTGTTCTCGGCCGAAGACCACCGGCGGTTCTCCGAATGGGCGGAATCCATCGGCCCGTCGGGCGGCTCGAAGCTGGTGGCCAAGGCCTGGCTGGACCCGGACTTCAAGGCGCGCCTTCTCGCCGACGGCACCGAGGCCTGCAAGGAGGTGGGCATCAACTGGCTCGACCCGACCGGTACCGGCACACCGAGCGACTACACATACTTTTACGTGCTGGAGAACACCCCGCACGTGCACAACGTGATCGTCTGCACGCTGTGCTCCTGCTACCCGCGCCCGGTTCTCGGGATGTCGCCGGACTGGTACCGCACTCCGCATTACCGCCGCCGCCTCGTGCGCTGGCCGCGCGAGGTGCTGGCTGAGTTCGGCCTGCACTTCGGGCCGGACGTCGAAGTGCGCGTGCATGATTCGAACCAGAAGTCGCGATTCATGGTGATGCCGATGCGGCCCGAGGGCACCGAGGGCTGGACCGAGGAGCAGCTCGCGGCGATCGTCACCCGCGACACGATGATCGGCGTCGCGTTGCCGAAGGCCGACTGGACCGCGACGTCGTCACCGTCGGCGGGCTAGCCGATGCATTCTGCTCTTCGCGAAAGCGGCTCGCCGGGCTCCATCCCGTACCGAGTGCTGCTCGATGCGCTCGACCCGGACACCCGACAAGAGCAGAGCCTGCCCGAGTCGGAGCGCACGCGCGATCCGTGGGAGTCGCGGATGCAGGCCACGTGCGAATGCCTGTCGTTGCGCGGGACATTGGACAACCTGGAGCGACGGCACGCCGAGGACGCGCTGGGCGAGACCGTCTATCGCCACTTCCCCGTGTACGCCAGGTCCGCAGTCGTCACCGCGCACGCGTTGCTTGACCGCGGGGTGATCACCGAGGAGGAACTTCGCGCGCGGATGGACGCCGTTCGCGCGCGACTCACTCGGGAGTGACGTTTCGCGGCCACCCGGTCCGGATACGTTGAAGCATGGACTTGTACGGGCGGCGTCAGCGCCGCGGTGTGCGACAGATCACCGCAGGTCTCGGGGCGCTCGACGCTGGAGTGTTCGAGGCGGTCGCCAACTCGCCCACCCCCCTTCTCGATATCACGATGCCGCCACTCACCCGTGCCGCCGACCACTCCAAACTATGGTTCGTCCTCGCGGGCGCGCTTTACGCAACCGGGAAGTCGTCGGCGCAGCGGGGCGCTGTCCGCGGAGTCCTCAGCCTGGGGGTGGCCAGCCTCGTCACCAACCAGGTGGCCAAACGCGTGCGGCGGCGCCCACGCCCCAGCTTCCTGCTCGTGCCGGCGGTGCGGCAGGCGCGACGTAGGCCAACGTCGAATTCGCTACCGTCTGGGCACTCCGCGAGTGCGGCAGCTTTCGCCGTCGGCGTCGGACTCGAGAACGCTGGGCTGGGCTTTGCTCTGGCCCTCCTCGCGGGCCTGGTGGGATTGTCCCGGGTCGCGACAGGCGCGCACTATCCCGGCGATGTCTTCGCCGGATTCGGCATCGGCGCGGGGGTGGCCGTGCTCGGTGCTCGGCTGGTGCCGCCGATCGTCACGTCCGCAATCCCCAAAGCCGACGCGGTGCAGGTGGACGCACCGGGGCGGCCCGATGGCGAGGGGGTGGTGATGGTAGTCAATCCCGCCTCTGGCCAAGGGTCCGACGACATCATCGAACAGGTTCGTGGATTGCTGCCCAAGGCCGAAATCGTCGAGCTGGGACCGGACGAAGCATTTGACGAAACGCTGCGGGAGGCGGCCGAGCGGGCAGATGTGCTCGCCGTCTGCGGCGGCGACGGCTCGGTGTCATGCGCTGCAGGCGTTGCCGTCGAACACGGATTGCCGCTGGCAGTCTTCCCCGGCGGCACGTTCAACCACTTTGCCAAGGACATCGATTGTGACTCTGCCGCGAAAACCATCCAGGCCATCAAAGACGGCACCGCGTACTGCGTCGACCTCGTGTGCTTCAACGACGACAACATCGTGATCAACACCGCGAGCATCGGCGCTTATCCGACATTCGTGCAAACCCGCGAGCGGTTCGAACACAGAATCGGAAAGCCACTCGCGACGCTGTACGCGACGGTGCATACGCTGCGCCACGGCGAACCCGTGCGTATTCAGTACGACAACAAGATCGTCCAGACGTCGCTGTTCTTCATCGGTAACTCCACCTATCTGCCATCCGGCTTCGCGCCGTCACGGCGCACGCGGATCGACGACGGGCTACTCGATGTGCGAATCCTGGAGACCGGGCGCAGATTGAGCAAGCTTCGCATCCTGACATCGCTGGTCCTGGGTCGGTTGGAGCGCAGCGTGCTGTATCACGAACGTCAAGTGCCGGAGTTCAGCTTCAGGTCGTTGGACGGTCCGACGGCGATCGCGCACGACGGCGAGGTCGGATCCGAGCACGAGTCGGCGACCTTCAGCGTGCGATACCGGGCGCTTGCCGTGTTTCGTCCGCCGCCTCGCCGATAGGCTGCGCATCCGGCGCGGCCGCCGCGGCCAGCGGCAGCGGGCGGAAGGCTGACAGGCAGCCGAGGAACCAGAGGTAGCCGAGCGCCCACCCGGCCAGCACATCGGACGGGTGGTGCACGTTCAGCACGACGCGCCCGGCTCCGACAGCGAAAACCGCGAGCGTGCCTAGAGCGACCGTTGTCAGGCGTCCACGCCGGCCGAACATGCCCGACGAGATCATCAGTAGCGCAAGGACTGCGGCCATCACGCCGAGCGCATGACCAGACGGAAACGCACTCGATGTCGCCGCGGCCAACGCGCCCGCCGGCCTGGGACGGTCGGCGAGGCCTTTGGCGATTTGAGTGACGATGCCGCTCATCCCGATGGTCGTCAGCACGAACAGGATGACCCGCAGGTTGCGACGCAGCACCGCGACAGCCACCACGACCGCGCCGACGAGCCGAAAGGCCGACGGCCCGAGCATCGTGCACAGGACATCCCAAAACCGCACCCAGCCCGGATGTTTCACGCCGTAGTCGTAGAGCGGCCGCAATGCGGCGTCGTCAACTGCCGGCAGCCACGCCCAGTGCAGCGCATAGGCCAGCCACAGCACGGCGTAACACACGGCGGCCACCACGGTGAGCGCCAGGCGCCGAGGCGGTAACCACCGTGGAAAAGTGCGAGAAGAGACCACGTGGAATACCGTTTCGGCGCAACCGAAGCCTACGCGCCGACGCGTTCGCCGGTCTCCGGGTGGAACAGGTGCACCACGCCGTCGGGAGTTTTGCGCAGTTCCACGGTGTCGGCGAGCCGCGCCGACCCGCGTGCCAGCGTGCGGGCCACCAGTTGCACGTCCGGGGCGGCGTGGGTGTACAAGTAGGCCTCGCTGCCCAGGTCTTCGACGAGGTCGATGACGACATCGATACCGCCGGAATCGGATACCGCGAGGTGCTCGGGTCGGACGCCGACGGTGACTTCCTTGAGGCCGGCGTCGTTGCACAGTGCCAACTGGTCGCGCTCCAACTGCAGCGTGGCATCCTCACCGACCTTGACGCCGGTGCTGGTGACCGGGCCGGTCACCATGTTCATCGCCGGCGAGCCGATGAAGCCGGCCACGAACGCATTCGCGGGCCGGTCGTAGAGCTCGCTCGGCGACGCGAACTGTTGCAGCTTTCCATTTCTCAGCACCGCGACCCGATCCCCCATCGTCATCGCCTCGACTTGGTCGTGCGTGACGTACACCGTCGTCGCGCCGAGCCGCCGCTGCAGCGCAGCGATCTGGGTGCGGGTCTGCACCCGCAGCTTGGCATCCAGGTTGGAGAGCGGCTCGTCCATACAGAACACCTGAGGTTCACGAACGATGGCCCGTCCCATCGCAACTCGCTGCCGCTGGCCGCCGGACAGCTTCGCCGGCTTGCGGTCGAGGAACTCGGTCAGGTCGAGGAGTTTCGCGGCCTCCTCCACCTTCTTACGCCGCTCGCCGGCCGAGACGCCGCGCAGTTTCAGCGCGAAGCCCATGTTCTCGGCAACGGTCTTGTTCGGGTACAGCGCATAGTTCTGGAACACCATCGCGATATCGCGATCCTTCGACGGCACCCCGACCATGTCCTTGCCGCCGATCTCGATGCTGCCCTCGTCGATGTTCTCCAGCCCGGCGAGCATCCGCAGCGCGGTGCTCTTACCCGATCCGGACGGGCCGACCAGCACGACGAACTCCCCGTCTTCGATGTCGAGGTTGAGCGAGTCCACCGCCAGCTTGTCGGAGCCCTCGTAGATGCACGACGCGTTCTTGTAAGTGATTGTGGCCATTGGTATTAGCCTCTCCTATTTGATCGCGCCGAACGAAAGTCCGCGCACTAGCTTGTTCTGGGCGATCCACCCGCACAGGATCACGGGCAGTGCCGCCATGGTCGCGGCCGCCGACAACACGGCCCAGTACTGGCCCTCCCCGGCGATGAACCCGACGAGGTACACCGGCATCGTCTGCGCCTGCACCGCGGTGAGATTCACCGCGAAGAAGAACTCGTTCCAGGCGAAGATCACACAGATCAGCGCGGTCGCCGCGATACCGGGCGACACCAGCGGCAGGATCACCTCGCGCACGGCCCGCCAGGTGCCGGCCCCGTCGAGGCTGGCGGCCTCGAGCAACTCGCCGGGCACCTCGAGGAAGAACGAGCGCATCATCCACACCGCGATCGGCAGATTCATCGAGGTGTACAGGAGCACCAGCGCCCAAATATTGTCCAGCAGACCGATATTGGACACGATCACATACAGCGGCAGGATCGCCGCGACGACCGGCAACATCTTGGTGCTGATGAAGAAGAACAACGCGTCCTGTGTCTTGCGCACCGGCCGCAGCGACAGCGCGAACGCGGCGGGAATACCCAGCAGCAGCACCAGCAGCGTCGACATGCCCGTGGCGAATAACGAGTTCGACATCGCCGGGCCGATGCCCTGCTCGAAGACCGCCTTGAACTGATCCAGCGTCGGAGTGAAGACCAACTTCGGCGGCCGGGTTGCCGCGTCGGCTTCCTGTTTGAACGCCGTCAGCACCATCCAGAACACCGGGAAGAAAAACCCGAGTCCGGCGATCCAGGCCACCACGCCCCACGGATCGAACTTGCGGCTCTTGAACTTTGACGTTGTCGCCGGGACAGCGGTGGTTTCGGCGGTGGTCGCCTCAGAAGCGGTGGTGCTCATCAGGCTGCCTCTTCCTTGCCGGTGAACGATTTGAAGATCAGCCGCAGCGCGAACGACGCGATGATCATCGTGAAGATCACCACCACGACGCCCATCGCCGCCGCCTGGCCCATGTCGAAGCCGAGGAATGCGCGTTGGTAGATGTAGAACGGCAGATTCGAGCTCGCGATCCCAGGCCCGCCCTGCGTCATCATGTAGATCGCATCGAACGTGTTGACCAGATAGATCGCGCCAAGCACCACGCCCAGCTCGATGAACCGCCGCAAGTGCGGCAGCGTCAGTTCACGGAACAGCTGAAGCGCACCCGCACCGTCGACTCGGCCGGCCTCCAGGATGTCGCGAGGCATCGACTGAAGGCCGGCCAGGATCAGAAGCATCATGAACGGTGTCCACTGCCAGATCAGCACTACCATCACCGAGGTCAACGGAAACCGGCTGACCCAGCCAATCTGCTCCACCCCGAACGGGGAGAGCACGAAGTTGAGGATGCCGTTCGTGGCGTCCAGAATCGTGGTCTTCCAGATCAACGCTGCCGCAACGGGTGTCACCAAGAACGGGGTGATCAGCAGGGTTCGTACGATGCCACGCCCGAGGAAAGCGCGGTCCAGCAGCAGCGCCAGTAGTAGTCCGAGGAACGCGGAGATCAGCACCACGCCGACGATCAGGATCACGGTGTTGATCGCGACCCGCCAGAACTGGCTGTCCTGGACCACGGTGACGTAGTTCTGCAGCCCGATGAATCTCCGTGAGCCTGGCCGGACCAGGTTCCACGACAACGTCGAGTAGTACAGCGTCAGCAGGAACGGGATCTGGGTTACGACGATCATGAAGATCAACGCCGGCAGCAGCGGGCCGCGCAGGCGCCACCCCTCCGCGCGGGACACCCCGGGATCCTGCGCTTTCTTGATCCGTGCGACGTGTTCGGCGTCCGCTCGCGCTTGCTGGGTGGCTCGTTCCTCCGACGAGCCGGGAGCAATAGTCGTCATCACTTCTCCTGATATGTCTTGCCGACGACCTCGGCGTACTGCTGGCTTTGGGCGAGCGCGGAGTCCACCGACTTCTGCTTGGCTATCGCTGCGCTGATCTGCTGGCTCACCCGCGTGCCGAGGTCCTGGAACTCCGGAATGGCAAGGAACTGAACGCCGGTGTAGGGCACCGGGTCAACGGTCGGGTGCTTCGGATCCGCACCCTGGATCGACCTCAGCGTCAACGGCCCGAAGCTCGACGACACCTTCTCGTACTCCGGCAGCGACGTGTAGGTCGATGTCCTGCTGCCCGGCGGAACCCGAGCCCAGCCCAGCTTCTCACCGACCAGTCGCAGGTAGTCCTTGCTGGTCATCCACGAGATGAACTTCCAGGCGCCGTCGGGATTCTTGGCGCCCTTGGGAATTCCCAGCGACCAGGTGTAAAGCCAACCGGAGTTGGGCTTCTTGACTATCGGCGCGGACAGATAGCCGATCTTGCCGACGAGGTCCGGATACGTCTTCGGATCCTCGAGGACCGAGACCGCCGACGTGGCGTCGTACCACATGGCTGTCTGCCCTTGGCCGAACTGGTTGGCGCATTCCTGGAAACCGCTTGCGGCTGCATCGGGTTCGCCAGAGCGGCGGACCAGGCCGACGTAGAAGTTGACGGCGTCCTTCACCTCTGGGCTGTTGAGTTGGGCGTTCCAGTTCGCATCGAACCAGCGGCCGCCAAAGGTGTTGATCACGGTATCCAGTGGCGCGAGCACCTCGCCCCAGCCCGGCTTGCCGCGCAGGCAGATGCCGGCCCTATCCCTGGTCTTCAGCTTGTCCGCCCAGCCGGCAACCTCCTGCCAGGTGGGCTGATAGCCGGGGGCCTGGTTGACCTGAATACCGGCCTGCTCGAACAGATCCTTGCGGTACATCAGGAACGACGACTCGCCGTAGAACGGGACCGAGTACATGTCGCCTTGGTACGAGAGGGACTCACGCAGCGACGGGATGAAGTCGTTCTCGTCGTACCCGGGGGTCTTCTTCGCATAGTCGGACAGGTTTACCAGCCAGCCGTCCTTCGCCCACTGAGGTGTTTCGAAGTTGCTGATCATCACCACGTCGAACTCGCCGCCACCCATCGCGGTCGACATCGTGATCTTGGCGCGGGACTGGTTCTCCGACAACACGATAAATCGCAGCTTGACCCCAGAGTTCTGCGCCTCGAACTCCGAGGACAGCTTGCGGGCATCGGTCATCTGGGAATTGGACACCATCGCAATGGTCACCGTGTTGCCCGATGATCCGAAGGTTCCGGCGCCGGCGCAGCCCGCCAGCGTCAGACATGCGGCGGCCAGCACCGCGATGGTCCTGCGAAGGGGACGTCTTCTCATGCCAACCTCATTTCCTGCATTGATCCAAAAGCCAATGCGCACAAGCGACATCGCACACCAGAAAGCGGGCGAAGCCGCCATGTAGGGCCCCCAGCGCAGCGTGGTACTTCGCCGCACCGCCGGTGAGCAGCACCGTGCCCGGGCACCGCCGGATGTCTTCGAGGGGTACGGACACTGTGCGGTGCGTCAACTCGTTGTCCACCACGTCGCCGTCCCCGGTGAAGAATCGGCCGCCGATCTCGCCGACCGCGCCGTGCGCGGCGACTGTTCCGAGCATGGCGGTGTCGAGAAAACTGCCCTCGAACAGCGTGGTCGACGTGGAAACCGGCCCGACCCCGAACATCATCGTGGTGGCGGTGCGACCGGCCTGCAGCGCCCGCGAGATCATCGAGTCCCTGTACAACGACGTGACGGTTTCTGCGTCCGCGTACAGCGGTGCCGCGAGCCGGATCACCTTCGCCTGCAACTGCTCGGCGCATCGTCCGAGGACGTACTCGGCACCCGTCTGATAGCTGACGGTGCTCATCGCTCCATCGAGTTGGACGATCGCATCGCAACGGCCCACCCCGGCCGGGAGCCCGGCGGCGACAGCGACGACTTCTGGTCCCCACGTGAACCCAAGCGTGTCGGTATCGGAGAGCCGACGCACCAACAGCCGTGCCGCCGCCCGGCCCACCGGCGCCCACGTCGCCGCCTCGTCGAGTGGGCCGGCGGCGTCGATGCTTCCACCGACGACGACCGCCTCGGTCAAGCCGAACGCCTGCTCGAGCGCCGTTTCCTCGTCAGCGTGCAGATTGTCGTGTTGGTCGGGCGGCACCACCACCTCGATGCGGACAAGACCTTTGGCCTTGGCGCGCGCGACCAGCCGGCCCGCGGTCGGGCGCGAAACGCCCAGCCGCGCCGCGACTTCCGCCTGCGTCAGCCCGTCGAGGTAATACAGGGTCGCCGCGCGCAGCGCTAGCCGCAGGTCCTCCGGCCCGGAGGCGGTAGTCGACACGGCGTAGCCGTCAACCGCCGATGCGACCATGAGACCTCCCTCTGACCCGCCTGGTGAGCAAATGCTCAGGCGTGCGATGAGATGCTCAGCACGTTACCATTTCAACTGTGACGCAGACAACATTTCCCCGGAAGGGCGCCGCTAAACCTGCCGCGATGAGAGCGGCGGTGCTTACCGCCCCCGGGCGCATCAGTCTCGAGGAGCGCCTCGTGCCGGCCGCTGCACCGGGCGACGTGCTGATCCGCGTGAGCGACGTCGGGGTCTGTGGTTCCGACACGCACTATTACCGCGAGGGACGCATCGGGGAGTATGTCGTCCAGTCACCGCTTGTCCTCGGCCATGAGGCAGCCGGAACCATCGTCGCGGTCGGCCGGGGCGTCTCGGCCGAACGGATCGGGCAGCGAGTATCGATCGAGCCGCAACGCCCGGATCCGTCGACTGAGGAGACCCGTCGCGGCCACTACAACCTGTGCCCGCACATGCGGTTCTACGCGACCCCTCCGGTCGACGGCGCGCTCTGCGAGTACGTCACGATCGGCGCGGCGTTCGCGCACCCGGTGCCGGACTCGATGTCGGACACGGCCGCGGCGTTGTGCGAGCCGTTGTCGGTCGGCATCGCCGCGATCGAGAAGGCGGGGGTGTCCGCCGGCTCCCGCGTGCTGGTGACCGGGGCGGGCCCGATCGGGATCATGGTGGCCCAGGTCGCCCGGGCATTCGGCGCGACCGACATCACCGTCACCGATCTCGACGAAAACCGCCGAGAGATTGCGACGCGGTTTGGTGCAACCGCGGTGCTGGACCCGCGGCGCGACGACGTCTCGCAGTTACGGGTGGACGCGTTCGTCGACGCGTCGGGCGCGGCTGCCGCCGTGACGAGCGGACTGCGGGCGGTACGGCCCGGGGGCCGGGCCGTGTTGGTGGGCATGGGCACCCCGACGATGGAACTGCCGGTGCAACTCATCCAGAACCGCGAACTGAACCTGACGGGCGTGTTTCGGTATGCCAACACATGGGGAACAGCTATCGAACTGGTGCGCTCGGGACGGGTGGATCTCGACGCGATGGTCACCGGGCGGTACCCGCTGGAAAGGACCGCCGAGGCCCTCGAGTCAGACCGGGTGCCCGGCAACATCAAGTCGATCGTCGAGGTGCGATGAGCGTGAAACTCAACCAGCAGGCATTGCCACAGTTGACAATTCCCGTTCCCGGCTACGACCGGGCTGCGGTTCGGGTCGGCATCGTGCATTTCGGGGTCGGCGGCTTCCATCGCGCACATCAGGCGATGTACATCGACCGGCTGCTGAACGAGGGCGCGGCCACTGAGTGGGGCATCTGCGGGGTCGGGGTGATGCCCGGCGACAAACGGATGAGGGACGCGCTGGTGGGCCAGGACGGCTTGTACACGCTGATCGTCGAAAACGCAGACGGCACCCGCGAGCCCCGCGTGATCGGGTCGATCATCGACTTCCGTTACGCGCCGGATGATCCCGATGCGGTCATCGAGCTGCTCGCCGATCCGGGCACCCGGGTAGTCTCGCTGACCGTGACGGAGGGCGGATACAACATCCGCGATGATGACGGCCAATTCGACGCCGACAACCCTGACGTGCGCCACGACCTGGCCGGCGACGAACCGCCCGTCACGATGTTCGGTCTGATTGCCGCCGCGATGACCCGGCGCCGCGAGCGCGGACTGTCCTCTCCGACGATCGTGTCGTGCGACAACATCGTCGAGAACGGCACCGTCGCGCGGCGCGCGTTCACCGCATTCGCCGATCTGTCCGATCCATCGCTCGCCCAGTGGATGCAGGAGAACACCCGGTTCCCCAACTCGATGGTCGACCGCATCACACCTGTCACCACACCGGATGTCACCGCACAACTCGAGACCGACTTCGGTGTCACCGACGCGTCGCCGGTGGCCACCGAGCCGTTCACCACGTGGGTGCTCGAGGACGACTTCGCCGGCGGCCGACCACCGCTGGAACAAGCCGGTGTGCAGATGGTCGACGATGTCGCACCGTACGAGATGATGAAGCTTCGCCTGCTCAACGCCAGCCACCAAGGCCTGTGCTACTTCGCCTACCTCGCCGGCTATCGGCAGGTGCACGAGGCCGCACAGGACCCGGTGATCGCCGAGTTCCTGCGCCGCTACATGGATTCCGAAGCGACGCCGACGCTGCGCCCGGTGCCCGGCATCGACCTCGTCGACTACAAGGCCACGCTGCTGGAACGTTTCGGCAACGCCTACGTCCGCGACACCGTCGCCCGGCTGTGCGCCGAGTCCTCGGACCGGATCCCGAAGTGGCTGCTGCCCGTGGTGCACGACAACCTGCGCTCCGGCGGGCCGGTGCGGCTGGCCGCGGCGATCGTCGCCAGCTGGGCGCGCTACGCGGAAGGCGTCGACGAAGACGGCGAACCGATCGATGTGGTCGACCGGCTGGCCGATTCCCTGGTGCCGATCGCCCGCAGACAACATGACGACCCGGCCGCGTTTTTGGGCCACCGCGCGGTGTTCGGCGATCTCGTCGACGATCCGCGGTTCGTCGAGCCCTATCTGTGGACGCTGAAGTCGTTGCAGCGCAACGGTTCCCGGGCGACATTGGAAGCTCTTTTGGCCGATGAGCGGTTGCGCGAAGAGCGACAGACCGTGCAGCCATGACGCTCGTCGCTGGAATCGACTCGTCCACTCAATCGTGCAAGGTGGTGGTCTGCGACGCCGACACCGGTGACGTGGTGCGTGAGGGTCGGGCACGCCACCCGGACGGCACCGAGATCGACCCGGCGGCATGGGAATCGGCCGCGACGGCGGCGATCGCAGCGGCCGGGGGGTTCGACGACGTCGCCGCCGTGTCGGTCGGCGCCCAGCAGCACGGCATGGTGTGCCTCGACGGTGCCGGCAACGTCGTCCGGCCCGCATTGCTGTGGAACGACGTCAGGTCTGCCGACTCGGCGCTCGCCCTGGTCGACGAGTTCGGCGGTCCTGACGCCTGGGCGGATGCGGTCGGTGTGGTGCCACTTTCTGCGATCACCGTCGCGAAACTGCGCTGGCTCGCCGACCACGAGCCCGACAATGCAGATCGCACCGCGGCGGTGTGCCTGCCGCATGACTGGCTGACGTGGCGCCTGCGCGGCGAGGCGGACATCGGGGCGATCACCACCGACCGCAGCGACGCCAGCGGCACCGGCTATTTCGACGCTGCGAGCAACGCCTACCGGGCCGATTTGCTCGACCTCGCGATGCGCGGTCGTCGACCCGTGCTGCCCGCCGTGCTGGGCGCGGCCGACGCAGCCAAGTCCGCCGACGGGCGGCTCTTCGGCGCTGGTCTCGGCGACAACGCTGCCGCCGCAATAGGTTTGGCCGTCGAGCCGGGTGACATCGTGGTCTCGATCGGGACGTCGGGCGTGGTGTCGGCGGTCTCACCTCATCCGGTGCATGACGGCAGCGGCTTCGTGGCCGGGTTCGCTGACGGCAGCGGACGGTTCCTGCCCCTGGTGTGCACGTTGAACGGCGCCCGGATTCTCGACGCCGCCGCCGCGATGATCGGAGCCACGCACGCAGAACTCTCCCGGCTGGCGTTGTCCGCGCCGCCGGGCAGCGAAGGCCTGGTGCTGGTGCCCTACCTGGAGGGGGAGCGAACACCAAACCGGCCCAACGCAACCGGCGCGCTACACGGGCTGCGGGTGGCGAACGCGACTCCGGCCAACCTGGCCCGGGCGGCGGTGGAGGGACTGCTGTGCGCGCTCGCCGACGGCATCGCGCACCTCATTTCCCATGGCGTCGCAATCCGCCGCGTGCTGCTTGTCGGCGGAGGTGCGCGATCGCGCGCACTGCGTGAGATCGCTCCGGCGGTGTTCGGCGTGCCGGTGCTGGCGCCGACCCCGGCCGAATACGTGGCACTCGGCGCCGCGCGCCAGGCTGCCTGGGCCCTGAGCGGAGTCATCGAGCCGCCGGCGTGGAAGCCGCCGCCGGCGGCTCAGTACACCGCCGACCCGGTGCCCGCGGTTCGTGAACGCTACGCGGCCGTGCGCGATCTGACGGAGGGAGCCCGATGACCGACAGCGCGCTGGTGATCGGTGAGGCACTGATCGACGTCGTGCAGCACGCCGGCAGACCGCTCGGGGAGCATGTCGGCGGCAGTCCGCTCAATGTCGCGGTCGGGTTGGCGTTACTGGATCGCCGCGTCGAGTTCCTGACGTACATCGGCGACGACCGCAGAGGCCGGCGGATCGCCGACTACCTGCACGACTCCGGGGTGCACCTGGCGGATGGAAGCATCGGGGCGTCACGCACCGCGACCGCATTGGCTGACCTTGACGAAAAAGGCGTGGCCACTTATCAATTCGACATCGAGTGGGAGGTGCCACCGGACGCGGCAGTCAGCCGCCCGCTGGTGCTGCACACCGGGTCCATTGCCACCGCGCTCGCACCGGGATGCGACCGCGTCGCGCAACTGATCGACGCGCACGCCGCCGCCGCGACGATCACGCTCGACCCCAACATCCGTCCTGCGTTCTACGAAGACGCCGACGACGCCCGGTCGCGGGTGGAGGCCGTGATCGCTCACTCCGATGTGGTTAAGGCCAGTGACGAGGACATGCGCTGGCTCGACCCGCAATCCTCGCCCGAACAATTGGCTGCACGGTGGCTGGCTCTGGGACCTGCGCTCGTTGCCGTCACGCTCGGAGCCGAAGGCTGCTATGCGATCTGCGCAGCTGGTGAACAACGGATCCCGGCGTATCCGACGGAAGTAGTCGACACCGTTGGCGCAGGTGACTCGTTCATGACCGGTCTGATCGACGCACTCTGGGATTTGGCGCTGCTCGGCGGACATCGCCGAAAGCAATTGCGCGACATAGGGACCGACGCGTTGCGGGAGGTGCTGAAGGTGGCCGGGCTTTCCTCCGCGCTTACCGTCGCACGGCCCGGCGCGGCTTTGCCCGACCGGGCAACCCGGGACCGGGCGGCAGCCAGGTTCGCGGCCCAGTGATTGCATCTACGGTCTTCCGATGGCCGTCTTCCTTCGCAGATTGCTCGCAATGGGCAAGCTTCCGCACGACGTGCGCCGAGGGGACCATCTGTGCGCTCGTGTCCCGGTGTCGCGGCGGCCCTGATCTATCAGGGTTGGACAAACCAGCCCGCCGGGGGTACCACATAAGTAGTGTGGCCCAGATCACACGCCGCCGGTCGGGCGGTGTGAGTCTGTTTCTCGCCGACGAGAGGCACCCACTATGACCACGGTTGAAGACACGGGCGAATCCCCCCAAGTGCCAGAGGCCGCAGAGAAGAAGCCGTTGGTCGGACGCAACATGTGGTTGCTGTTCGCTCTGCTGATCTGCTGCTTCACCGCATGGGGCATAGCCGCCGACCTGACCACTCCGATGGTGGCGGGGTTCAAGCGCATCTTCGACATGAACACGTTCCAGGCGTCGCTGGTTCAGTTGGCGTACTTCGGCGCGTACTTCTTGCTCGCGCTTCCCGCCGCGTTCATCAACCAACGGTTCGGATACAAGACCGGGCTTCTCACCGGTCTCTTTATCGCCGCGGCGGGAGCTATGGCGTTCTATCCGGCCAGCAAAATCATGACGTACGAGGCGTTTCTCGTCGCATTGTTCGGGATCGCCGCCGGCTGCTCCATACTCGAGACGTCGGCGAACCCATTCGTGCTCTCACTTGGACCCGAAGAGACCGCGACACGGCGGCTCAACTTCGCGCAAGCCTTCAACCCGCTCGGCACGAACATCGGCGTGCTGCTGGCCGCCACGCTGATCCTGCCCAAACTGGACGAGCCGGTGAACATGGCGGCCCTGTCGCCGGCCGAAGTCCACACGATTCGCGCCGGTCAACTCGGCGCGGTGATGGGTCCCTATCTCGGCCTCGGGTTCGTGCTGATCGCGATCGGGTTGATGCTCGCGTTCAAGAAGGCTCCGCCGATCGTCGAGGAATTCCCGTCGGGCGACCTGGAAGGTCAGTCGCCGCTACGAATTCTATTGTCCAACAAGCATTATATGTTTGGCGTGGTGGCGCAGTTCTTCAACGTCGCCGCGCAGGTATGCACGTGGACGTTCCTGATCCAGTACTCGCAGCAGGCGCTGAACGGATCGCTTCAGTTGGGCGGATACCTGCTGCAAGTCAGCCTGATCGTGTTCCTCATCTCGCGCTTCGTCATGACCTGGGTGATCGGGCGCGTCCGCGCCACACGTGTGATGAGTGCTCTGGGCGCACTCGCGGTCGCCCTGTGCGTTTTCGCGATGGTCTCACCCAACGTGGCCGGCGTCGCCGCCGTCGTCGCGTTGTCGTTTTGCCTGTCGCTGATGTTTCCGACGATCTACGGCGTGGCACTCAAAGGCCTCGGTCCGGCAACGAAATTCGGCGCTGCCGGGTTGGTGATGGCGATTGTCGGCGGGGCGATCATGCCGCTGATCCAGGGCCGCCTCCTCGACGCGACCAGCCCGGCCACGTCGTTCATCGTGCCCGCCATCTGCTTCGCCGTCGTCACCAGTTATGCACTCTTCGACCTGATGGTGAAGCCACACCCGAACGGAGAACGCGCATGAAGCGCTATTGGCTCATCGCGCTGGCGTTGATGCTCGCGGCTTGCGGCGGTGGAAAATCGGGTAACTTCTCTGAATCGACGGATCGCCTTGAGGTGGTCTCCTGGTGGGTATCTCCTTCTGAACACCCGGCTTTCGAGGTTCTTCTCAACGCGTTCCGGTCCCAGAATCCCGGTGTCAACGTCATCGACGGCTCGATCGCCGGAGGCGGCGGAAGCAACGTGCAGGTCGCGCTCGCCGCCCGATTGCGGGCCGGTGACCCTCCCGACGTGTGGCAGACCTTCCTGGGCAGCTCGCTTAGGGCCTGGGTCGACGCCGGCCGCATCGAAGAGGCGACCGCGGTGTATCAGCGGATGAACCTGGGGCCCAAGTTGCCGCCGATCCTGCTCGACGCGGCGACGGACAACGACAGGCAGTGGGGCGTGCCAACGGGTTCACATCGCGGAAACGTCTTGTGGTTCAACCAGCAGGCGCTGCGCGATGCAGGCATCGCCCCTCCCGGCCCTGGCTACGCCTGGCAGAACTTCACCGACGATCTCGCGAAAGTTGCAGCTGCAGGCCGCGTTCCGCTGTGCCTCGGCGGCAAAGACCGCTTCGCGCCCACCGAGCTGTTCGAGAACACTCTGCTCGGGCTGATCGGATCGGACGGCTGGTCGAAGATCAACGACGACTCGTTCGACTGGCGAGGATCTCAAATCAGAGACGCGCTCAATAGATTCGGGCAGGTGGTCTCCCGCGTCGATCCGAGCGCCGGCGGTCTGACGTGGGACCAGGCAGTGAAGAAACTGGCGACGGGGCAGTGTGCTTTCTTGTCGATGAACGATTCCGTCTACGGCGATCTGGTGGCCGACGGCGCCGTCGAAGGCAAGGACTTCGGTTACGTCCCGTACCCGGGAACCGACGGGGTATACCTGGCGATCGTCGACACCTTCGTCGTCTCGTCTGCCGCCAAGGACGGGTTGAATGCCAACAAGTTCCTCGAAATAGTCGGCGATGCCAAGGTCCAACTGGAATTCAACAAGATCAAGGGTTCGGTTCCGATCCGAAACGACGTCGACGTGTCGTCGTTGTCGGCCTATCAGCGCCAGGCGTCGAACTCGTTGTGGCACGACAGGATTCTGCTATCGATCACCCATGGTGAGCTGATGCCGTCGAACTTCCAGCAGGCGGTATACGACGCGGTGGCGACCTTCGTGCAGAGCCAGAATGCGGATGCGTTCATTGATACCCTGCAGCATGCGATCCAGGTGCCCATCGCAGGAAGGTGACCATACGGTGCGCGTACACCACCCGCGCGCGCTATAGGCCACGATGTCAGTTTGGTGCTCGGTTGCCCGTCGATCCGGATGATCGGAAGAATTGGCACGGCTTCGACGAGCATGAAGGGTGGTGAACGTGACGCCGCGCGACAATGTGCTGCTCGTGCACTGGCACGACCTTGGACGTTCTCTGGGGGTATACGGCCACCCCGACATATCGAGCCCGCGCTTGGACCAGCTTGCCGCCGAAGGAATCCTGTTCACCAGCGCGCACGCCGCCGCGCCGCTGTGCTCGCCTTCACGCGGAGCGCTGTTCACCGGACGCTACCCGCACAGCAACGGCCTGATGGGCCTGGCGCATCACGGCTGGGAATACCGCGCCGGCGTTCGCACGTTGCCTCAGATGTTGAGCGAAAATGGTTGGTACAGCGCGCTTTTCGGGATGCAGCACGAGACGTCGCACCCGGCGCGGCTGGGGTTCGACGAGTTCGACGTATCGAACTCTTACTGCGACTACGTGGTCGCGCGCACGCAGAGGTGGCTCACCGAGAGCGCACCGCTGGAAGGCGATCAGCCGTTTCTGCTGACCGCGGGTTTCTTTGAAACCCATCGCCCGTACCCGCCCGGGCGGTACCCACCCGCCGATTCCGCAGCCGTCGACGTCCCTTCGTTCCTGCCGGACGTCCCGGATGTGCGCGATGACCTCGCCGCCTTTCATGGTGCGATCGCGGTGGCGGATGCCGCGGTCGGACGGCTGCTCGACACGTTGTCCGACACCGGCCTGGACGCCAGCACCTGGGTGGTGTTCTTCACCGACCATGGCGCGCCGTTCCCGCGCGCGAAATCGACGCTGTACGCGGCCGGCACCGGCATCGCGATGATCGTCCGGCCGCCCACTCGGTTGGACGTCGCACCGCGGGTATACGACGAGCTGTTCAGTGGCGTCGACCTGGTGCCGACCATGCTCGAGCTGCTGGGTGTCGACGTACCGGCGGACGTCGAGGGAATATCTCACGCGGAGAATCTGCTCGCGCCGCCCACGCAGACCACCGCGGTCCGCGATCACGTGTACACCGAAAAGACCTACCACGACTCCTACGATCCGATTCGCGCCATCCGCACAAAGCAGTTCAGCTATATCGAGAACTACGCGAACCGCCCATTGCTGGATTTGCCCTGGGACATCGAAGAAAGCACATCCGGAAAGGCCGTAGAGCCATTTGTCTCGGGCCCCCGCCCCGGCCGCGAGCTGTATGACCTGGTGGAGGACCCGCGTGAGCTGAACAACCTTCTCGCCGGAGACAGCACCGATCGGGCCGAGGCGATTGCCGACAGCCTGGCGGTGCACCTCACCGAGTGGCGCCAGAAGACCAACGACGTGATTCCGTCGGAGTTCGCCGGAACCCGTATTTCCATCCGCTTCACCGAGACTTATCTGAACATCCATCGCGGCCGCACGCCGACGTCGCGATCGGCGATTGCCGCCGAACGCGGCATCGAAGACCAGGCGCGCAGCAAGCAATAGTTATTCTCACGGTGAACTGAAACCGCTGGTCGGCATCACAATCACCTTCCCGTTAGGCTTCCTCGGTGGCCAATCGTCCGTCGTCGTATCTGGCACTCGCGTCGCAACGCAGCGGCAGCACGCTGCTGGTCGAGTCGCTGCGAGCGACCGGCGTGGCCGGTGAACCGCAGGAGTTCTTCCAATACCTGCCGACCACCAGTCAGGCGCCGCAGCCACGCCAGTGGTTCGCCGGGGTCACCGACGAGTCGATCCTGCGGCTGTTGGATCCGCTGGACGAGGGCACACCCGATCTGGCGCCGGCCAATATCTGGCGGGACTACATCCGCACGGTCGGTAAAACGCCGAACGGCGTGTGGGGCGGCAAGCTGATGTGGAACCAGACGCCGCTGTTGCTGCAGCGAGCCGAGCAGCTGCCCAACCGCTCAGGCGACGGTCTACTGGCCGCGATGCGCGACGTCATCGGCGAAGTTCCCGTGCTCGTGCATGTCTACCGTCCCGACGTCGTCTCACAGGCGGTGTCGTTCTGGCGCGCGGTGCAGACCCGGGTGTGGCGCGGGCGACCCGATCCGGTACGGGACGCCCGCGCGGAGTACCACGCCGGCGCGATCGCGCATGTGATCACGATGTTGCGTGAGCAGGAGAAGGGTTGGCGGGCATGGTTCGACGAGGAGGACATCCATCCGATCGACGTTCCCTATCCCGTGCTGTGGCGCAACCTCACCGAGATCGTGGCGACGATCCTCGACGCGCTCGGCCTTGATCCGCGACTTGCCCCGCCGCCGGTGTTGGAACGCCAGTCCGACCAACGATCCGACGAATGGGTGGACCGCTACCGCGCCGACGCCGAAAGAGAGGGGCTGCCGACATGACGACTGCTCGACACCGCCGGCGCGGATGTCGACGAGCTCGCGGCGACGGTGATCGCATTGCTCGACGAGCGCAGCCCCGGCTAGTTTTCGGCGAAACGGTATTCCACGTGGTCGGTTCTCGCACTTTCCCACGGTAGTTACCGCCTCGGCGCATGTCGGTTGCCGCTGGCACGCTCCGGGCATGGGGGAAGTCTTCCGATCCGAGGCAGTGACGCGATCGCACGAGGACAGTTGACAGAGTGGGCATTGCAGCGCTGGTACCGACCGATCTTTCGGGACGTCTACGTACCGAAGCGGCACATCGTGAATTTGGGAGATAGGACGGTCGGAGCGTGGTTGTGGTCGAAGCGGAAGGCGGTGATTGCCGGGGTGGCCGCATCGGCCGTCCACGGGGCAGAGTGGATCGACGCGGCCATTCCGATTGAATTGCGACTGGATTGCAGCCGGCCGCCGCGCGGAATCATCGCCAGGGACAACAAATTCTTCGACGACGAGGTGATGTGCGTCGGCGATCTTCCCGTCACAACCCCCGCGCGTACGGCATTCGACCTCGGCCGACACCTGCGCCGGGGCCAGGCGCTGGCGCGGCTCGACGCGTTGATGCGAGCGGCGCCGTTCTCGATCGAAGACGTGCAATTGCTGGCCAAGCGCCACCGGGGCGCCCGTGGCATCCGCCAACTGCGACAGTTGCTGCCGCTTGTCGACGGCGGCGCTGCATCACCTCAGGAAACCCGGCTGCGGCTGCTTTTCATCGACAACGGATTCCCCAAGCCCACCACCCAGATTCCGGCCGTCGACGAGTGGGGGGTATTGGTTCGGACCGTGGATTTGGGATGGGAAGACTTCATGGTCGCTGCCGAGTACGACGGAGACCAACACCAGACCAGTCGCGGTCAGTACCTCAAAGACCTATATGTCTTGCCTAAACTCGCACGCCTGGGCTGGGACATCGTGCGCGTCGTCAAGGAACACCGCGACGCAGACATCACTCAGCGTGCCTACGACGCGATGACGTCGCGCGGCTGGAAGCCCTGACTGCACCGAGGCGGTAACCACCTTGGGGATCATTCGAACTTTTCCACGTGGAATACCGTTTCGGCGCAATCAGCATCGGTGGCCGACGGCGAAGACGCGCCGGAACGGGAATGCCGTGCCGTGCGGGCCGGCCGGATACGCTTCGCGAAGCTTGGCGGCGAGTTGCGCCGCGAACTCTTCGGCGTCAGACGGCGACAACGCAGCAAGGATCGGGCGCAGGGCGGTGCCTCGGAGCCACTCCAGCACGGGGTCGTCGCCGTGCAGCACGTGGATGTACGTCGTCTCCCATACGTCCGCCCGCATGCCAGCGTCCAGCAGCACCACGGCGTACGACTCCGGCGTGCCCACCGCGTCGGTGTGGTGCACGACGATATCGAGTTTCGCCGCCCAGCGCTGCTCACCCGCCACACGGCGCATCAGCACATGGGACGGCGAGTCGAAGTTGCCTGGCACCTGCACCGCAAGCCAACCGCCGCTGGGCAGCGCCGCCGCCCACTGCGACATCAACTGCTGGTGGCACGGAACCCATTGCAGCGCTGCATTACTCACGATCACATCGACGTCACCGCTGGGTTGCCAGCCATTGGCATCGGCGACCGAATACGTCACACCCGACACATCGGCCCCGGCGATCATCTCCGGCGACGAGTCGAAACCTTCGACGATCGCGGTCGGCCACCGCTTCGCCAGCGTCGCGGTGAGATGACCCTGGCCGCATCCGACGTCGACGACGTGTCGGGGTGCGATGGCCTCGATCCGGGAGGTCAGGTCGAAGAAGGGCCGATCACGCTCGACCGCAAAGGGGCCGTACTGCGAAGGATCCCATCGCACGACACTGAGCCTAGCCACCCTGTCTACGCACATGAGACCCGTTAAGGTCGGGCGCAGCCCCGGTAGATCCCCCATGCGACGAGGAGGAGCCCAATGCCCCGACGTCATGTCCCGCTGGTTGTGCTGGCGGCCGTTGCCGCGTTGGCCCTGGTCCCAGGATGCTCGACCGGAAAGGCGCCACAACAATCGACGACGCCGTCGACAACCTCCGCTCCCCCGCAGGCGCATGGGGTGTACGAGCAGTGTCTGATCCAGCACGGCGTCCCGTCCCCCCCGGCTGGTCCGCCGCCTGGACCGGAGCCGGTACCGGCCGGTCCACTACCCGGACCGGCCGGGGGCAGCACCAGTGCGACACCGGCACCGCCGCCACCCGGGGTGGATCAGGGCACCTGGGACAGCGCACAGAAGGCGTGCGCGTCGTTGCAACCCACCACACCAACGACGGGTCCCTGAGTTAGCATCCGGTTAGCGGGCCTATCGACCCGATAACCAGAAAGGCCAGCCGGCAATGACGTCAAGCGCTGACCCTATCGATCCACCCTTACCGGTACCGAACGTCCCAGGCGCGGACGCCGATGTTCATGGCCTGCCCGACCGCTCAGAACTCACCCTCGGTCAGCGGCTGATCGTGGACGCCTCGACGATGGCCGATATCGGGCTTCGCACGTTCGTTGCCTCGGTGGTTGGCGCCGCGATGCTGCCTCCGATCGCGGCGGACCTTCTTCACCGCTCCGACATGGCCGGCGAGCGTGCCAACATGCGGTTCTATGCCGAGCTGGCGGCCGAGCATGATCCGGTCAAGTCGTTCCCGGCACCGTCGGAGCCGCCCCGCATCTATTCGCGGCCGGCAAACCCCGTCGCCGAGTGGCTCGCCCACGGCCGCGTGCACAACATCCAGTTCAACAGCAGCTTCGTACCGATCAATCCGGCCATGCGCGACCGCTGGCGTCGGCTGGAGCGCAACAACGTGGTTCGGGCGCAGCACTGGCGCCACGAGGACGGGCCGCACCCGACGCTGTGCTTCATCCACGGCTTCATGGGCTCGCCGTACCTGCTCAACGGGCTGTGGATGTCGCTGCCGTGGTTCTACCGGTCCGGCTACGACGTGCTGCTCTATACCCTGCCTTTCCACGGTCGGCGCGCCGAAAATTATTCGCCCTTTAGCGGATACGGCTACTTCGCCAACGGGTTGACCGGGTTCGCCGAAGCGATGGCGCAGGCGGTGCACGACTTCCGGTCGCTGGTCGACTATCTGCAATTCACCGGAGTGGAAAAGATTGCACTCACCGGAATCTCGCTAGGCGGCTATACGACCGCGCTGATCGCCGGCGTCGAAGACCGGCTCGCGGCCGTCATCCCGAACGTTCCCGTGGTGTCGATCGAGGCGGAACTCGAGGACTGGTTCCCTGCGAGCATGCTTTTCACGGTGGGCCGCAAGCTGGGCAGCATCAGTCTCGACGAGTTCGTCGCCGCCGCGGCCTACCATTCGCCGCTCACCTACAAGCCGCTGGTGGCGTGCGACCGCCGACTCATCATCACCGGCCTCGGCGACCGGCTCGCTCCGCCCGAGCAGGCCGAAATGCTCTGGCACCACTGGGATCATTGCATTTTGCACTGGTTCCCAGGCAACCACATCCTGCATGTCAGCCAGCCCGAGTATCTGCGGCGGATGACGCGGTTTCTGGGCGAATTCATGTTCGCCTAGCGTTTTCGGTCACTACGCAGCCGTCGGTGCGCAAAGATCAGGGTGTGACCAGAACGGGCGGTAGCAATGGCTAAAAAGAAGTCCAAGAAAAACTCTAAAGAGAAGCAGGCAAGAGCCAACGAGATCATCGTCGCCGTGGACGGCTCGGCTCCTTCCGACGCTGCTGTGCGGTGGGCCGCGCAAGAGTCTCTCTTGCGGACGATTCCGCTGAGGCTCGTGCATATCGTGCGGGCACCGGCCGTCACCCGTTCGTTGATGCCGGTCCCGGAGGACACGGCGCAGTGGCAGGACGCGAATGCTCAACAAGTCGTCAGCGACGCGGCCACGATCGTGCAGCGCATCTCCACCGAGGCCGGCGCTTCAGCGGAGCTTGCCGGCACCGGCGTTTACCACGACGCCGCGGTTCCCACGCTGATCGAGTTATCCGAGCGCGCGAAGATGATCGTGGTGGGCAGCCGCGGGCACGGTGCCTTGCGCCGTGGTCTGCTCGGCTCGGTCAGCACCGGATTGGTGTACGGCGCGCACTGCCCAGTCGCGGTGATCCACGACCGCGAACCCCCCGCCCCCGACGCGCCCGTTGTCGTCGGCATCGACGGCTCGCCGAGCTCCGAGCTCGCGACGCGTATCGCCTTCGAGGAGGCGGCTAACAGGGGCGTCGAACTGGCCGCTGTGCACGCGTGGAGCGACGTCGACCTGAGGGAGGTTCCCGACGTCGACTGGGACGCGGTGGCCCAGGGCAAGGTGAAGTTGCTGGACAAGCGGTTGTCGAACTGGTGCGAGCAGTATCCCGACGTCACGGTGCGCCGGGTAGTTGTGCGCGACCAGCCGGCCATCCACCTGGCCGAAGAAGCCGAGCACGCCCAGCTACTGGTGGTCGGCAGCCGGGGTCGCGGCGGCTTCGCGGGCTTGGTGCTGGGTTCGGTCAGCTCGATGCTGGCGCACTATGTGCAGATCCCGATGATCGTGGCTCGCGAGGAGGAATAGATCAAGCGGTAACTGACGGACTCCCACGTTTCAAAAGTCGGGGCCGCGTTTCGCGCGGCTGGGCTTAATAGGTCTTTTGTCAATCCACCTCGCCAGCGGGTAGAGCAACCCGTTGCCGATGACGACCAGCACCGCGCCCACGACCGCCTCGCGCCACATCCACACGCCGCAGAGCGCGCCCACCGCCCCGGTCGCCCACAGCGTGGCGGCGGTGTTCAGCCCGGCCACCGTCATGCCTTCCTTGACGATCACGCCGGCACCCAAAAAGCCGATGCCCGTCACAATCTGGGCGGCCACCCTGTTGCGGTCGCCCTGCGACGGGAAGTCGTAGGCACCCATAATCGTGAACAACGCCGATCCCATGCTCACCAGCGCCATGGTCTGCAGCCCCGCCATCCGCGACCGCCACTGGCGCTCCAACCCGATTGCGACGCCGAGCAAAACGGCCAACCCCACGCGGAGAAACAGATCCAACCCAGGGTGGTCGACGTCCATGCCAAGGATCTTCACACATAGTGGCGGGGGCCGCGTGTGCTTCCAGATTTCTTCAAATGCTCTCCGATATCCTCTCGATCCCCGCCGAACGCTAGCGCTTCTTCGCGGTGATCAGGCTGCCCGTCCGCAGCATCTGTCCGCCCTCGGTGTCCGGCGGCTGGTGGCGCGGCTCTTCATTTTGTGCTCCGGCGCGCCGGCAGCAAGTTTTTTGCCACGCCCGAATCCCGGTTTCTCAGCCCGACGAACCCGATCCTCAGCGGCCTCAAGCTGTCCCGTGTACCTGTGACGGCCGAACCAGCCTGGCAAACCCGAAATCGGACACGCGTGAACGAATCCCTCGCTATTCTTCGTTAACGAAGTAGCCGAGCAATGTTGACCATGTCTACCGAGCATCGTGCCGATAAGCACGGGATGATGACCGAGACGGGCGTTTCTGCATCGTCGCAGACCACCCGTCGGACCCCACTGCGCCACCCGCGGGCAAACGATTCACAGACACTGACCCGGCAGCTGAGTGACATACGGTTCGTGAACCTGAATGGCCATCGTGTTGCCTACCGCGACGAAGGCGACCGCGCGGCCGAGCCGCTGCTGCTGATCCATGGTGTGGCCGGCAGTTCGCGCGCGTGGGCGCCGGTCATCGGGAATCTGTCGGCCAGATACCGCGTCATCGCACCGGATCTGCTCGGCCACGGGCTCTCCGACAAGCCGCGCACCGACTATTCGCTCGGCGCGTTCGCGGTTTGGCTGCGCGACTTTCTCGACGCGCTCGACATCCCGGCAGCCACCCTTGTCGGGCACTCTCTCGGCGGCGGGGTGGCATTGCAATTCGTCTATCAGCATCGCCAGTACTGTCGACGCCTCGTTCTGATCAACAGCGGCGGGCTCGGCAGCGACGTCAGCATGCTGCTGCGGTTGCTGTCGATGCCCGGCGCGGAACTGCTGCTGCCGGTGCTTGTATCGCGGCCGGCGGTATTGCTGGGCAAATCGCTGCTCACGGCACGACGCGTGGAGTCGGCCCGGTCCGAGGAACGCTGGCGGAAGTACGCGACGTTGGCGGATCCGTCGGGGCGCCAGGCCTTCCTGCGAACACTGCGCTCGGTCGTGGATGTTCGGGGGCAGACCGTCTGTGCTCTCGACCGGCTGCAACGACTCGTCGGCGATGTGCCGACGATGATCGTCGCCGGTGCCGACGATGGAGTGATCCCGTCAGGCCACGCAGAGGCGGCGCACGCTGCCTTGCCCGGCAGCCGGCTAGAGATCATCGATGAGGCCAGGCATCATCCGATGCTCGACTGTCCTGAAACGCTGGCCCAGCTGATTGACGAGTTCGTCGGCGCTGCCGACGAGCCAACCCGGCGAAGGGCCTGAACGGCGTCGGCCGCACACCCGGGTGCGGGACCCCGATCGTGGGGATCCCCGCATCTGATGGTCGCTGTTTAGGTGGAGGTGACGTATTGCGGGCAGTAGGCCGACGCCGCATCGACCGCAAAGATCTTGGCGCCCTTGGCGTTCAGGCCCGTCGTCACGGCGAGCGCGCTGTAGACCGCCTGGGCTGAGGCGCCTTGGTCGAGCGCGGTGCAGATGGCATGCGCATCATTGATGGCCCGCTGTGAGCTGGGGGGCGTGATCCCGTCCTTCGCCAGCTGAGCGAGGAACGCATCATCGACCGAGCCGGCGTTGGCGGTCCCGGCGCCGATGACGGCGGCCACGCCCAACGCGGCGGCGACCAGGCTGGTGCCGCCGAAGGACTTGGTGACGAGGCGAGTGAACATGTGAGGCTCCTTAGTGCTGATGTGGGTTTTGTCGCTTGTGCGGCTGAACTCAGAATCAGCACCCGGCCTTGACGGATTCTCAACAACTCCTTGGAGTGCCTCAGCGGGCCGACGGCGTCCCTACACCAGTGGGCGTCCGGTCCGGATCCGCCAGTCCACATCGACCAGCATGAGGTTCTGCCAGTACTCCTCGAACGCCCGCCGGTTCGGCGGCCACATTTCCGGGGGCACCTGAAGCGTGGTGCCTAATGCCATGCTGTCGCTGTAGAGCTGATCGGCGGTGTGTTCGTCGATGTCACCGACGAATAAGCGGTAAACATCCTCCACGCCTCTGTACAGGCACGCCGCGATCCACAACTGCAGGTCAGGATCGAACGCGTTGTACGCAACCGGGCTCTCAGGCGTCGAGAACACCTGCGCGTGCGCTCGGTTCACGGCGCGGCGGAAGGCTGCCTTCTGTTCGTCGGTGCCGGTTGTGGCCCACGGCGAGATAGGTGAACGTTGCGCGCGCCCGGTTGATCGGGTGCTTGTCGATGCGGCCGCTCTCCACCCGGCTCTCCGAGACGCCGTAGCCGACGCCTGGGCGGCCGAGCTCCATGATCACGTTCGCCGGTCCTGCCATCAGACCAACGCCCATCAGAGCGTCGTCGACGCTGACCCGGCGGCGCCTGTCCAGCCGCGCCCGGGCGGGCCGCTCAACTTTGCCGATGGGCTCGATGGCCGTCATGGCACCCCTATCTGATAACGCGTGTTTCCTATTATTCCCAGAGCGCGTGAACTGGTGTCAAGATAGTCGGCGTGGCACACACCAGCGCGCGGCCGTATCGCGGCGTCAAGCCCGCCGACCGCCGAGCCCAGCGGCGGGCCCGCCTGCTGGACGCCGGGCTGGCCATTCTCGGGTCCGAATCGCGTCCCGAACCGCTAACCGTACGGGGTCTCTGCCGGCAGGCAAACATCTCCGCTCGCTACTTCTACGAAAGCTTCTCGGACAGAGACGATTTCGTTGGGTCGGTGTACGACTGGGTGATCGCTGACCTCGCCGCGACCACTCAAGCGGCGGTGGCTGCGGTGGCCGAAGCGCCGCCGGCCGAACAGGCGCGCGCCGGAATAGCCAACGTCGTGCGTTCCGTCGCCGGTGACGCGCGAGTGGGCCGGCTCTTTTTCAGTGCCGACCTGGCCGACGCGGTCGTGGTGCGCAAGCGAGGCGAGTCCTCTGCGATCTTGGCGAGGCTGTTCGCACAACACTTGGGCGCAGCGGTAAAGCTGCCCGAGACCGACGAAAACATCAGGGCGAGTGCCGTTTTCGCTGTCGGCGGGGTGGGACAGACGTTAAGCGCGTGGCTGGCCGGAGAATTGAAGCTGACGCGAGAGCAGCTGATCGACCAGCTGACCGCTCTGGTCGACGAACTCGGTGATCCGGCGCTTTACTCTCCCGGCGCCGCGAGCGCGCACCGAGATTAGCTGCCTGCTGCCACCGGTGGTCGGCGGTCAGCGGCCGTCTTCGGTTCCGTGCTGACGTCTGCCTCATCAAATTCCTTTACCCAGCAGGCAAATTCGAGCGTGATGCCGTCCGGGTCGTGGAAGTAGAACGATCGTACATAAACGCCCGGGTGCAGCTGCGCAGCGACCTGCTTCTCGCTGTCGTCGTGGTTGAGCACAGGCCCGACACGCACTCCCTTGTTCTTGAGCTTCTGGCGATACTCGTCGAACTTCTCGGCCGGTACATGGAACGACAGGTGGTTCATGGAGCTCACTGCGCTGACGATGTCGCCGATACCGGGGATATAACGCGGAGCAGATATCCCGGGCACCGCGTCGGGCGCGTCACGGAACCAGAAGAACGCGACGCAGTCCCCGTTGCCGGCGTCGAAGAAGAAGTGCTGTCCTGCGTTGTCGGGCAGGTCGAGAGCCTTAATCAGTGGCATCCCGAGAACATTGCTGTAGAAGTCGACGGTGCGGGCCATGTCCGAACACACCAATGCGACGTGGTTGATACCACTCAACGCGAACTCGGCATTGGTGTTCTGCGGCTTGATCATCTCGCGCCCTCTCCACGCTCCCATGGCGGAGCCTTCTCAAGAACCAAAACTGAATCTAACATCAGGTTCAGATTGAGCTCAATGGTTGACTCTCAGGAGTGGTGTTGGCGCAGCCCAGGCAGCCATTGCCGACTGTTCGCGGTCGGCAGACACAGGCCGCGATCGATGCGGCCGCTCGCGCGGTGATCGCCCGCAACGGCATTCTCGCGACCACGGTCTCCGATATCACGACGCAGGCGCGGCGGTCGACCGCGTCGTTCTACAACTACTACGACTCCAAGGAGGCGATGGTCCGCGTGTGGGCGCTGCGCTTCCGCGACGAGGCAAACGAGCGAGCGAAATCTGTTACCCGGCACGGGCTGTCGAATCGCGAACGCGCGCGTGAAGCGGCGGCTGCTCACTGGCAGACCTACCGCCACCGACTGGCCGAGATGATCAGCGTGTCGCAACTGGCAATGGTCAACGGTGACTTCGCCGAATACTGGGCCGAAATATGTTCGATTCCAATCTCGTTCATCACTAACATGGTTACCCGTGCCCAGGCCGAGGGCTACTGCCCCGATGACAATGGCCACCTGCTCGCGGTCGCGATCGTGTCGATGTTCAATCAGTTCTGTTACGTGCAACTTTCGGGACGCGACGCGGACGACGTCGACGATGAAGCATGCATCACCACGCTGGCCAACATCTTCTATCGGGCGATCTACTGCAAAGAGGCCGCCTGAGATGGCCACGCCGGGAGTGATCCGCGAGTTCGTCGGCCTGCCGTCGCCCACCGCGCGGCGGGCCGGCGCGGGCGGCCACCCGTGCCAGGGTCTCTATTACCGCGGCGTCGGCCGCAAGCCGAAGGTTGCGATGATCGCCACCCACTACCAGATCGACTTCTCCGAGCACTATCTCGCCGACTACGTAGCCACCCGTGGTATCGGATTCCTGGGCTGGAACACCCGGTTTCGCGGATTCGAGAGCAACTTCCTGCTCGATCACGCGCTGGTGGACATCGGGGTAGGAGTGCGCTGGCTGCGCGACGTCCAAGGCGTGGAAACCGTCGTGCTGCTGGGTAATTCAGGCGGCGGATCGCTGATGGCGGCGTACCAGTCGCAGGCCAAAGATCCGAATCTGACTCCGCTGCCGGGCATGCGGCCCGCCGTCGGGCTAACCGAGCTGCTACCCGCGGACGGGTACGTCGCCAGCGCGGCGCACCCCGGGCGTCCCGACGTGCTCACCGCATGGATGGATGGTTCCGTCGTCGACGAGAACGACGCGCTGGCAACCGATCCCGACCTCGACATCTTCGACGAACGCAACGGGCCGCCATTCGCGCCGGAGTTCGTCGCCAAGTACCGCGCGGCTCAGACGGCCAGAAACCATGCGATCACCGACTGGGCGTTGGATGAGTTGGAACGTGTTCAGGCTGCCGGCTTTTCCGACCGGCCATTTACCGTGATGCGCACTTGGGCAGACCCGCGGATGGTGGACCCGGCACTGGAGCCGACCAAGCGTCAACCGAACATGTGCTATGCGGGCACACCGGCGAAGGCCAACCGCTCAGCGCATGGCATCGCTGCCGCCTGCACGCTGCGCAGCTGGCTGGGCATGTGGAGCCTGCGCTGTGCCCCCACCCGGGCGGAATCGCATCTGGCGCGCGTGGACTGCCCGGCGCTCGTGATAAATGCCCACCAGGACACCGGCGTGTTCCCGTCCGACGCGCAACGCATCTACGATGCGCTGGCCAGCTACGACAAGACCTTGACGTCGATCGACACCGACCACTACTTCACCACGCCGGGGGCGCGCAGCGAGCAGGCGGATACCATCGCTAAGTGGATCGCCAAACGGTGGCGGTAAGAGTCCTCGCTCACTTCGTGCCCGGTGAGAAGGTGTTGAAATTCCTTGCTCAGCACCATGATTGGCTCGATGTGCGGTTCTGCGCCGAGGACGACGACGGCACCTTCTACCGGGAACTGCCCGACGCCGAGGTGATCTGGCATGTGCTGCGGCCGCTGTCGGCATCCGACCTAAAGGCGGGGACACGACTGCGCCTGGTGCACAAACTGGGCGCGGGCGTGAACACGATCGACGTTGCCGCCGCGAAGTCGCTGGGCATCGCGGTGGCCAACATGCCCGGCGCGAACGCGCCATCGGTCGCCGAGGGCACCGTGCTGCTGATGCTTGCGGCGCTGCGCCGACTGACCGAGTTGGACCGCCTGACCCGCGCCGGGGCCGGCTGGCCGACTGACCCGTCGCTGGGGGAAACCGTGCGCGACATCGGTGGCTGCACCGTCGGGCTGGTCGGGTACGGCAACATCGCGCGCCGCGTGGCGGCGATCGTCGCCGCGATGGGCGCCAATGTCTTGCACACCAGCACCTCTGATGATGGGACCGCTGGCTGGCGTTCACTGTCGGCGCTGCTGGCCGAGTGCGACATCGTGTCGCTGCACCTGCCGTTGACGAATGCGACCACTAGATTGCTCGACCGCGATGCGCTGGGGTTAATGAAAAAGGACGCGGTGCTGGTGAACACGTCGCGGGGCGCGATCGTCGACGAGCCTGCGTTGGTCGATGCGTTGCGCTACGGACGGCTCGCCGCCGCCGGGCTCGACGTGTTCGCCGCCGAGCCGGTGGCCTGGGACAATCCGCTGCTCACACTGGAAAACGTGGTGGTGACCCCGCACGTCACGTGGTACACGGCCGATACGATGCGGCGGTATCTGGCCTCGGGTGTTGACAACTGCGCCCGTCTGCGCGACGGGCGTGAATTGGCCAACGTCGTCAACGGGTAGCCTCGTTCCCAACCGACCGGTTATTCGAAAGGGGACGACGCCCCCATGCCTATCGCGATCACGCCCGAACACAAAGACCTGGCCGACTCGGTCCGCGCCCTGGTGGCACGGGTGGCGCCTTCGGAGGTGCTGCACGAGGCGCTGGAGACGCCGATCTTCAACCCGCCGCCCTACTGGAAAGCGGCTGCCGATCAGGGTCTCCACGGGGTGCACCTCTCCGAATCCGTCGGCGGGCAAGGCTTTGGAATCCTGGAGCTCGCAATCGTCATCGCCGAATTCGGCCGTGGCGCGGTGCCGGGCCCGTTCGTCCCGTCGGTCATTGCCAGTGCCTTGATTGCCGCCCACGACCCGGACGCCAAGTTGCTCGGCGATCTCGCCTCCGGGGCGACGATCGCCGCGTACGCGCTGGAGTCGTCGCTCACCGCGACGCGCCAGGGTGACGCGTTGATAGTCCGTGGCGACGCGCGCTCGGTACCGTCGGCTGCACAGGCGTCGGTGCTGGTGCTGCCGGTCGCTGGTCTTGACCGGGAGATAAGCAGCACCGAGTGGGTGGTGATCGATGCCGACACGCTGGAAATCGAGCCCGTCAACAGCGTCGACCCGCTGCGGCCGATCGCCCACGTGCGCGCCAATGCCGTTGAGGTCACTGCCGATCGGGTGTTGAGCAGCCTCAACGTGGCCGCCGCCCGGGCACTGGTCACCACGCTGCTGTCGGCGGAGGCCGTCGGCGTAGCCCGGTGGGCCACCGACACTGCCGCCGCCTATGCGAAGATCCGCGAGCAGTTCGGCAGGCCGATCGGGCAGTTCCAGGGCATCAAGCACAAGTGCGCCGAGATGGCAGCCGACACCGAGCGTGCGATCGCGGCGGTATGGGACGCCGCCCGCGCAATCGACGAGGTGATCGAAAACACGAACGCCGCAGCGGAATTCGCGGCTGCGGTCGCAGCGACACTGGCGCCGGCCGCCGCGCAACGCTGCACGCAGGACTGCATCCAGGTTCACGGCGGGATCGGGTTCACCTGGGAACACGACACCAACGTGTATTACCGGCGCGCGCTCGGCATCGTCGCCGCGTTCGGCCGCGCCTCCGACTATCCGCAGCTGGTAGTCGACACCGCGACGACGTCCGGGCTGCGCAAGCTCGACATCGACCTGGACCCGGATACCGAGAAGCTGCGCGACGAGATCCGTGCGGAGGTCGCTGCGCTGAAAGCGATTCCACGCCAGCAGCGGACCGCAGCGATCGCCGAGGGCGGGTGGGTATCGCCACACCTGCCCAAGCCGTGGGGCCGGTTGGCGAGCCCGATAGAGCAGATCATCATCCAGCAGGAGTTCTCCGCCGGGCGGGTGAGGCGGCCAAACCTGGGGATCGCGGCCTGGTTGGTGCCATCGATCGTCGCGTTCGGCACCGAAGAGCAGAAGCA
Organism: uncultured Actinomycetota bacterium; assembly: GCA_963801365.1. Lineage (GTDB taxonomy): Bacteria > Actinomycetota > Actinomycetes > Mycobacteriales > Mycobacteriaceae > Mycobacterium. The sequence continues at coordinate 256,429 of CAWDEZ010000013.1, forward strand.
GCGTTTCCTACCACCGACGTTCCGCGGCGAATTGATTTGGTGCCAGCTGTTTTCCGAGCCGGGTGCTGGTTCGGACTTAGCGGGCCTGACCAGCAAGGCCACTAAGGTCGACGGTGGCTGGCGCATCAGCGGCCAAAAGATCTGGACCACGGCCGCGCAGGTTTCGCAATGGGGCGCGCTGCTGGCTCGCACCGACCCGTCAGCGCCCAAGCACAACGGCATCACGTATTTCCTGCTCGACATGTCCAGTGAGGGCGTCGACGTGCGGCCGCTGCGTGAGCTGACCGGCGATGCGATGTTCAACACCGTGTTCATCGACGACGTGTTCGTGCCGGATGATCTGGTGCTCGGCGACGTCAACCGTGGCTGGGAGGTCAGTCGCAACACACTGACGGCGGAACGGGTTTCGATCGGCAGTAGCGAGGCCCCCTTCCTGGCGAACCTCAACGGTCTGGTCGAGTTCCTGCGCGACGGCCACTTCGACCAGTTGGCGCAGAACCGGGCCGGCCGGCTGATCGCCGAGGGCCACGCGGCGAAAGTCCTCAACCTGCGGTCCACGCTGCTGACGATTGCGGGGTTCGACGCGATGCCGTCGGCGGCGGTGTCCAAGCTGCTGTCGATGAGAACAAGTCAGGGGTATGCCGAATTCGGGGTGTCGTCGTTCGGCACCGATGGCGCGATCGGCGACCCCGACACTGAACAGGGCAAGTGGGCCCAGCAGCTGCTGGCCAGCCGGGCCACGACGATCTACGGCGGCACCTCGGAGGTGCAGCTGAACATCATCGCGGAGCGGCTGCTCGGCCTCCCCCGCGACCCGTAGGCCGGTTCGGTTCGCCGAAATAGCATTCCATGTAGTGGTTTTCGCGAAATCACGACGCTGACTGCTATCTCGGCGAAGAAATAGGCGGGCATGCCTATCGAAGCATTCGATATGGCGATCGTCCACCGCGTGTTCCGTAGTGAGTTGGACGCAGCTCGCGGCCTCGTCCGCGGAGTAAGAGCCGGCGACACCGAGCGAGCTAAGCTCGTCGGCGATCATTTGAGCTTCATCGTCGCCGCATTGCACCACCACACGCAGCTGAAGATCCCCAATCGACGGAGCAATTAGCCGCAGCAGTTGAGAACCTCTCCAGCTCGGTCGACGAACATCTCGCCGATGAAGAGCGCGCTGCCGTTCCGCTCATCAATGAATAAATCACGGACGATGGATGGCAACTGACAGTAGCGCGCGCGGCGGAATTCCTGTCGAGGAAGAATCTCAGACTCGGACTGGTGCTTGGTGGCTATGTCGTTGCCGCTGCGACAGATCACGAAGGACAGCGATTGATGGCATCGCCGAGATAGCAACCAGGGTCGTAGATCTGCTGCGGTAACGACCATAACGTCTGTCTCGGCGGAAGCCCCGGCTACTCGACCTCTGCCTTTTCGTCGGCTCCGCCGACCTCTGCCTTTTCGTCGGCTCCGCCGACCTCTGCCTTTTCGTCGGCTCCGCCGACCTCTGCCTTTTCGTCGGCTCCGCCGACGGTGATCTTCCGCAGCTCGCGCTTGAGGATCTTGCCGGTCGGGTTGCGGGGCAGCTCGTCGAGGAAGACCACCTCGCGTGGCACCTTGTAGCGGGCTAGGTGCTCGCGCACATAGAGCTTGACCGCATCCTCGTCGAGGTCCGAATCCTGTTGCTTCACAACGAATGCACGCAGTCGCGCACCCCACTCTTCGTCGTCGACACCCAGCGCAGTGGCCTCGATGACTTCCGGATGCCCGCTGATGAGGTCCTCCACCTCGGCCGGGAACACGTTCTCGCCACCGGACACGATCATCTCGTCGTCCCGACCGGTGACGTAGAGCAGGCCGTTGTCGTCGAAATAGCCCATGTCCCCCGACGACAGCAGCCCGTCGATGATCTGCTTGCCGCCCCCGCCGGTGTACCCCTCGAACGGCATCGCGTTGCCGACGAAGATCCGGCCCACCTCGCCCTGGGGGAGCTCCTTGCCCTTATCGTCGAGAATTCTGACCTTGGCACCGCGAACAATCGGACCGACCGTCGACGGGTTGACGTCCAGATCCTGCGGGCGGGCGATTGTCGCGAATGCCACCTCGGTGGAACCGTAGAGGTTGTAGATCACCGGGCCGAGCCGCTTCGTCGCCCGGGTGGCCAGCTCCGCGCCAAGCTGGGAACCGGAGACGAACACGATGCGCAGCGACGACAGATCGTAGCTGCGGTCGGCGTTGTCGAGCGCGTCGAGGACGCGCGACAGCATCACCGGCACCACGACAAGTGCTGTGGCACGGTACTTTTCGATGTCCTCGACGAGGGTGATGGGGCGGAACTTGCGGCGCAGGATCAGCGTGGAACCCAGCGTCATCGCGATCGTCGAGTGCAGGTATCCGAGCGCATGGAACATCGGCGACGGCAGCGAAGTCACTTCCCCGGCTTTGAACGGCACATGCGAGAGCACGCCGCCGATCGGCGCCAACGTGGGCATCGAGCTTCGGGTGGCACCCTTCGGCGTCCCGGTCGTTCCGCTGGTGAGGATCACCAGCGACGCGTGCTTCGACGGCTTCGGTGCGGGATCCTTGCTGCCGCGGGCGATCACATCGGAGAGCGTCTCGTCGGTGCTGTCCGATGGCCCGTCGCCGGCGGCGGTGCCGAGCGCCCGCAGCCTGCCCGACTCGAAGTTCGCTTGCGTCACCGCCTTGGCGTATTCGTCGTCGTAGATCAGCAGCCGCGCGCCTTCGCGGTCGGCCACCTCGGCGATCTGCGGGCCGGAGAACTCGGTGTTGAGCAGGATCGTGCGGGCGCCTACCCGCGCGGCAGCGTAATTCGCGATCACGAACCAGCGGTGGTTGCGGGCCAGGATCGCGACGCCGTTACCGCCCTTGATACCCATCGCGACCATCGCGTTGGCGACCGCGTTCACGGCGTCGTCGAGCTCGCGGAACGTCATCGTGCCCTCGTCGTCGATGATCGCGACGCGGTGCGGCGTGCGGCGCGCGTTGACCGACGGGATCATCCCGATTTCACCCCAGCGCGCGATGTCGGCCGCCATCGCGGCCACCAGCTGCGGCGATTCCAGTTTGAGCGCGCCGGACTCGAACAATTTTCGGACATAGTGCAATTCGGCTGTGCCGCGCTCGGCGTACTGCCTGGCCTTCGCGGCGGCCTGTGTCACCAGCTCAACGGGGTTCAGCGCAGGCATACGCCTACCCTATGTGACGCACGTCTCAGGGTGGGTTCGAACTTACGATGGCGGTATGGCCGGCCCGATGTCGTTGGACGTTGCCGGTCGGCGGGTCACGGTCACGCATCCTGACAAAATCGTTTTTCCAGCGACCGACGGCCATCCCGCCCGCACCAAGCTCGATCTCATCCGCTTCTACCTGTCCGTGGCCGACGGCGCGCTACGCGGGGTCGCGGACCGGCCGATGATCCTAAAGCGGTTCGTCAAGGGCCTCAACCAAGAGGCGATCTTCCAGAAGCGCGCGCCGGAGAAACGGCCGGACTGGGTCGACGTCGCCGAGCTGAAGTACGCATCCGGCACGTCGGCCAAGGAGGCGGTGATTCACGACGCCGCGGGACTGGCGTGGGCGGTCAACCTCGGGTGCATCGACCTCAACCCGCATCCGGTGCGGGCCGGCGACCTGGATCATCCCGACGAGCTGCGGATCGACCTCGACCCTGTGCCCGGTGTGGCGTGGCAGCAGATCGCCGACGTGGCGTTGGTGGTCCGCGAAGTGCTGGCCGACCACGGCTTGACAGGGTGGCCGAAGACCTCCGGGTCGCGCGGCTTTCACATCTACGCTCGCATAGCTACGCGGTGGCCGTACCGCCACGTGCGCCTCGCCGCAGAAACGGTTGCCCGAGAAGTGGAACGGCGTGCGCCGGATCTCGCCACCAGCCGGTGGTGGAAGGAAGAACGTCAGGGAGTGTTCGTCGACTTCAACCAGAACGCCAAGGACCGCACGACGGCGTCGGCGTACTCGGTGCGCGCCACCACCGACGCGCGGGTGTCGACGCCGCTGCACTGGGACGAGGTGTCACGCTGTCGCCCAGAGGTTTTCACCGTGGACACGGTTGCAGCGCGGTTCGCCGAGATCGGCGATCCATGGGCAGAAATGGACGGCGCCGCAGGGTCTTTGGAGCCGCTACTGGAGCTGGCAAAGCGGCTGGGACCTGCTGATAAGCCACCAAAGGGGTCCGGAGCCGCAGGGCCGGCGACATCCAGATCGGGTCGTCGGAAGTCGACGATGCCCCTGATCGAAGTCGCGCGGACCAAGACCAAGGACGAGGCGATGGCCGCGCTGGACACGTGGCGCTTGCGACACCAGGAGGCAGCCAAGCTTCTGCAACCCGCCGACGTACTGGTCGACGGGATGCGCGGGCCGAGTTCGATCTGGTACCGGATCCGGATCAACCTGCAGCACGTACCGCCGCAGCACCGGCCGCCGCAGGAGGAGCTGCTCGCCGACTACAACCCATGGATGAGCCGCTTGCGCGAAGACACATAGCGTGAGCACGGCTATTCATGTCAGCAGCGGACACGGGGCTACGAACACCGGCCTGCTTTCAGATGTACATCGCAGGATCGATGTAGGTGGTCGGATCGGTCAGTGGCTCTCGTTGCTTCTCCGTACGCGCCCGCACCACCGCGGGAATCCCGGTCGCGATCGAATCTGCCGGAACGTCATGGGTTACCACCGCGTTTGCGCCGATGGCACTGTCGTCGCCGATGTACAGCGGTCCCAGGATCTTAGCGCCGGCACCAACGGTGACTCTGTTGCCGATGGTGGGATGACGCTTGGCGTGTTCAAGAGACCGCCCTCCAAGCGTCACACCGTGATAGACCATCACGTCGTCGCCGACCTCGGTGGTTTCCCCGATCACCACGCCCATCCCGTGGTCGATGAAAAACCTGCGCCCAATGGTTGCGCCCGGATGGATTTCGATGCCGGTGAAGAACCGGGTGACTTGCGCCAGCACCCGGGCCAGGCCGCGCAAGGCGGGTACGGCCCACATGCGGTGTGCGAGCCGGTAAGACCAGATCGCGTGCAGACCGGAATAGACGAGCGCGTTCTCGAAATCCCCGCGCGCGGCCGGGTCGTGAACCCGTGCGTTCTGCAGGTCTTCGCGAAGTGTGGACAACAGTGCCATGGCGCGATCAGTCCTTGATGTGTTCGAAGAGCGGGGTGGACAGATACCGTTCACCGAAGTCGGGAACCACCACCACGATGAGTTTGCCCACATTGTCCGGGCGCTTCGCCACTTCGAGTGCGGCCCAGACGTTCGCGCCGGCGGAGATACCGCCGAGGATGCCCTCGTCGGTGCCTAGTGCTCGGCCGACCCTGACGGCGTCATCGAACTCGACATCGATGATCTCGTCGTAAACCTCCCTGTCGAGCACTTCGGGGATGAAGTTGGGGCCGATCCCCTGGATCTTGTGTGGTCCGGGGTTGCCGCCGGTCAGAATCGCAGAATCCGACGGCTCCACGCCGACGAGTTGCACCCCGGGCTTGCGAGCCCTGAGGTAGTGCCCGACCCCGGTGAGCGTGCCGCCGGTGCCGATGCCGGCCACGAAGATGTCGACCTTGCCCCCGGTATCGTCCCACACCTCCACTCCGGTGGTGCTCTCGTGGATCGCAGGGTTGGCGGGGTTGGCAAACTGGTCGGCCGCAACCGCATTCTCGGTCTGCGCGATGATTTCTTTCGCTTTTGCCACCGCTCCGGCCATTCCCTCCGCCCCCGGGGTGAGGATGATCTCAGCGCCATAGGCGCGCAGCATCACCCGACGCTCGACGGACATGGTGTCGGGCATGGTGAGAATCACCTTGTAGCCACGAGCCGCACCGATCATCGCCAGTGCGATGCCGGTGTTACCGCTGGTGGCCTCGACGATAGTCCCGCCCGGTTTCAGGGCACCTGATTGCTCCGCGGCATCGATGATCGCTACGCCGATGCGGTCCTTCACACTGTTCGCGGGGTTGTAGAACTCGAGCTTGGCCACCACCTCGGCGCCGAGTCCTTCGGTCAGCCGGTTGAGCCGGACGATCGGGGTGCGCCCAACCAGTTCGCTGACGTTGTCATAGATCCTGCCCATGCCTCATCCCTCCTGCAGCGCGGCGTCACCAGCACCTCACTACTGGCACAGTACGCAACGGGCGGCCCGCAGAGAACCGCGACTGTAACCGGACGAACAAGATCTCAATGACAGTCTTCTGTTGGCCGAATCCATCAGGCGCACAACAGGTTTGACCAGGCACGTCACAAGACTGTGGCTGGTCGACGCAGTGTAGCCGTCGTTGGGTCTCCAGGCATCGGTAAAACTCGCGATGCGCCTAACTTCTCCGGCCGCAATGCGCAATGGTTACACCCGGCCCACCGCTGCGCGGCCAAGCGCTACGGTCGATATGACCGAACGCGGAGGTGCACATGGCCGGGCAGATACCGATGGTCGACTATCTGGTGCTCGATGACGGTGCGCCGCATCTGGTCGTACAGGAGTGCAACAGCTGCGGCGCCCGCTTCTTCGACCGGCGAAACGCCTGCGCCAAGTGCTTCGGCACAGCGTTCACGACCGTCCCGGTCGCGACCGAGGGCACAGTGCGGACGTTTACGATCGTCACCTTCGCCGCACCGGGCATCCCCACCCCGTTCGTCGCGTCCGTCGTCGACTGCGACGGCACCCAGGTCCGCGCCAACCTGACCAACCTCGAGCCCGATGCCGAACACATTCGCACCGGAATGAAAGTGCGGCTCACGACGTATCCACTCGGCGAAGATTCCGAAGGCACAGAGGCCATCGGGTTCGCGTTCGAGCCCACCGAACACCCCGCCGAACATAAGGAGAACCAACGATGAGCGCCAGCGACGAGGTGTGGATTCTCGGGATCAGGATGACGAAGTTCGGAAAGCACCCTGACCTCGATGCTGTCGACCTGGCCGCCGAGGCTGCGACGGGGGCACTGGCCGACGCTGGGGTCACGATGGCCGACATCGGGGTGATCGCGGCCGGCAACTTGATGAACGCGAGCGCCAGCATCGGCCAACAGTTGCAGAAGCAGATCGGTCAGACCGGTATACCCGTGTACAACGTGGCCAACGCGTGCGCCACCGGTGCGACGGCGTTGCGGACGGCGATCATGGCCGTCAAGGCCGGCGAAGTCGAGTACGGCCTGGCGGTCGGTGTCGAAAAGCTCGCGGGCGCGGGTCTTCTCGGCGCGGGCGGGAAGAAGAGAGGCGATGCGCAGACATGGACGCCGTCAGGTCGATACGGCGCGGTGACGCCGGTCGACGGGCGGATCGGCACCGAGACCATGCCGGGCGTCTTCGCCCAGATCGGGATGGAGTACGACCACAAGTACGGCGGCGCGAGCTTTGAGCTTTTCGCGAAGATCAGCGAAAAGAACCACGCGCACTCGACGCTCAATCCGCTGGCGGCATACCAGAAGAAGTTCACGTTGGACGAGATCGTGAACGACGTGATGATCGCGTACCCGAATACCCGTCCGATGTGCTCGGCCAATTGCGACGGTGCGGCGGCCGCGGTGGTGTGCAACGGCGAGACTCTCAAATCGCTGTCGCTCGAGCAGCGTCGGCGGGCGGTGAAGGTATCGGCGTCGGTGCTCACCACCGATCCCTACGAGGACGGCTGCCAGGTATTGCCGAATGTCAACACGCTGACCCGCAACGCTGCTGCCACCGCCTACGAACAAGCTGGGGTCGGTCCGGGGGACCTCGACCTCGTTGAGTTGCACGACTGCTTCGCCACCGCCGAGTTGGTGCACTACGACAACCTGATGCTGTGTGAACAGGGTGGTGCCGCAGAGTTTTTCAATTCGGGCGCCCCGTGGCGCGACGGGTCGACACCGGTGAACGTATCGGGCGGGCTGCAGTCCAAGGGCCACCCCATCGCAGCGACCGGCATCGCCAATATCTGGGAGATCTGCCACCACCTGCGCGGCGAGGCCGGTGACCGCCAGATCGACAACGCGGCAGTCGGCCTGGCCCACGTCATTGGCCTCGGCTCGGCATGCGGCGTGCACATACTCGAAAGATCCGCAGCGTAGGTTGAGCTCTCACGCCTCGTTGGGCATGTTCGTCCACCCCTTGCGGTCGGCGCGGGCATACCAACCCGAAGCGGCCAGCGTGCCGCCATCAACCGGAATCGTCTGTCCGGTGATGAATCTGGCATCCTCTGAGGCGAGAAACTCCACCACCGCCGCATAGTCGTCGGGCTGGCCGAATCGGCCGACCGGGATCCAGGTCCTGATCAGGTCGGGGTCACGCCCACGCAGCATTAGCTCAGCAGGTGTTTGCGAAGTGTCGGCAAGATCCGGCGCGATCGCGTTGACGCGGATCCCGTGCTGCGCAACGTCGACGGCGAGGCTGCGGGTGAACGCCACCACCCCGGCGTTGAACGCGGCGTAGACGGCGGCGTAGGGAATGCCCCGGAATGCTTCCACCGTCGCGTTGTTCACGATCGCGCCCTTGCCGCGCTGCACCATCGAGGGCAACAGCGCATGACACATGCGCAGAACGTGCAGCAGGTTCAGTTCGTAGAGCTGCTGCCACTGGTCTTCGGTGCTGTGAAGGAATGACCTTGCGGCCGGGCGGAAATCGCCGACATTGTTCACCAGGATGTCGACGCGTGATTCGGCAATCTCCAGTGCAGCGCCGACGATCCGCGACACCACTTCGGAATCGCGAACGTCACCGATGAGCACGGTGCACTGCCCGCCGGCTTCTGCGATGTCACGCTGAGCTACTTCGGCGGCGTCGGTGTCGACGTCCGCCAGGACGACGTGGGCGCCGGCAGCGGCAAGGCGTCGGCTGATTCCGCCGCCGATGCCCAGCGCTCCCCCGGTGACCACCGCCACCTGCCCGCGAAGGCGTGCTGCATCCATCGCGACCTAGAGTAAGCGCTGTGGAGGGGTGGTTGTGATCAAGATCGTGTACGCCGCGAATTCTCCCGAGGGACGGGCCGCCGGTCGGGCGCTGCTGGAAGATGAGCGCAGATTCATCGACCTGGCCAACTCGTGTCTGTTCTATGTGCGCGAGCACGAGATCGTCGCGGGGTAGGAAGCCTCACCGTGACCGGGTTCGGCGACACGGGACGAGGACGCGACAAGCTGGTCGCGATCGTCGCCTCCCACGAAGCACTCACAGGCGCGGTGGTGCACGCTGCTCGGTTGATGGCCGCCCACGGCCGTGGCGCCTTCGCCGCACATCTAGACCGGCATCGTGCCGAATTGAACGTGGTCGTTGGCGAATTCGGGCTCTGGGCGGAAAGCTTCGGAGAGTGGGCCGAGGTCGATGTCGGCCGTGCGATTTATCCGCCAGCGACCGCCGAACCGCCCGCGAAACTGTCCGGCAATCAGTTCGAGGACCACCTGCGTCTGGCATGCGAGGCGCTGAAATGGCGGCGTACGAATGTACTGGCCACTCTGGCAGATGCCCGAGAAGTGTTGCGGGCCGCGGGATTGCCGGTGGACCACATCACGACGTATCGGCGGTTGATCCGGTTGTGGGCGGGAGAAGCGGTCGACCTGGTGACGGAGGTGCATCGGCTGGAGCTTGCTGATCGCTACCTGCGCCGTCTCGACCGATTGTCGGCAGAGACTGACGGCACCGCGCTTCTTCGGCAATGGATGGACGAACTGGAGCCAGCCGACCGCGAGGGTGAATTGGCCTTCGCCGAAGTATGCGGCTATGCAGAGCTTGTCGAACGGTACCGGTCAGGGTCGGAGTAGTGACACCGATACCTGAGTCCCGGCGAAAAACCTTGCGTGCGAAGTCATCCTGAAGGTGCGCCGTGCTACGCCGCGTTGGTCGGCGAACCAATGAACAACGGCGATACCGCCGCTGCGTCGGCGGTCGGTAAGGAAAGCTGCATGCTCGAAACATTCAGCACACCCAGCGGCAGGGCCGCGCCGTACGTCGCCGTCACGGCAACCAGTTGCAATGTCACCGTCTGGCCTGGACGGAGCGTGTGCGCTACCGGCTCCAACGGAATGCTCACCGTATGGCGCTCCCCGTCCAAGGTCACGGGTATCGGGGTGATTTGGTTGCCCAGCACCAGTCCTGTGGTGTCGTCCACGAGCTGGGCGTAGACGTCCCGGCCGATACCCGTGCCCGAATAGGTCAACGTCAGCTGCGGCGCGCCAACGACGTAGGTGGTCGTCGTGGCAACCGGAGTGGTGAGGTTCAGTGCGTTGATCGCCTTCGTGCCGCCGATGGGCAGTACTCCAAGCAACGGCCCCGAGCCACCGAGAAACGGAATCAGCGGCAGGACGCCGCCCGCGCTGGAGGCGCCGATCGAACCCCCGGGCCTGACCGGGTAGAAATCCGACGAGAAGTACTGTCCCCGTTGGTCGACCCACTCAAACTGTGGGCCGGTCGCAGCATTCGGGTTCTCCTTCACATACCGGTCGAGCCACTCCAGTGTGCGCCGATCGATCAGCGCGCCGTCGCTGGTGTCGAACAAGTTGTTGACGCAGAGACCATGACCGCCGCAGAACCACAGCACCTTCGTCGGAACACCGTTGGCGATCAGCTCCTGCGCGTTGGTGTCGGCTTCCTGCAGTGAAAACAGCGTGTCGACCGTGCCTTGAATCAGCAGGGTCGGCGCGGTGATCTGACTGACCAGATCAGGGAAGCCGCGGGTGCCATCGGGACCGCGCTCGGCCAGCAGGTCCTGGTCGGCCGGCGTAATCAGGCCTGTCAGGTCGCCGTAAACCACTGCGGGCAGGATTCGCGAATCCGGACGCGCAAGCGTAACAACGAGAAGGCCGCCGAGAATCGTCGCCCAGCCGCTCTTAAACGACTCGTCTTTGTACAGCGAGGTGTTCAGGCTGTTCCAGGCGATCGTCGGCACGATCGCGTCGACCCGGTGATCGATGGCAGCGGTCGCCAGTTGAATGCCGCCACCGTACGATGGGCCAACCATGCCGATCCGCGGATCAAGGGCAGCCGCGGAACCGTCGAGTTGAACCTCAGGCTGGGTAGCCAGCCAACTGATAATCGCTGAGACATCGCGGGCCTCAAAGTCCGGGGAGTCAATCTCTAACACCCCGCCCGAGTAGTACTCGCCGCGCGGGTCCCACGAGACGACGTTGTACCCGGCTTGGCGCAGAGTCAAGATACCCACGTAACCCAGGTTGTCGGTGAGCACGCCGTCCAGCAGTGTGCCGTCGAGATTCGTCGCACCGGGCATACCCAACCCCGGACCATAGAGGATCGTGGGCGCCCTCTGCTCTGCCTGGAGTCCGAGCGCCGGCATGAAATGGACAGAGATTTCGGTGCCATCGAACGAGGTCACCCGCACATCTCGCGAAACCGGGGTGCCGGCCGGCAAACCCAGTTGTATCGGATAGCCGATGAGCGGATGAATGATGTCGCTGATTATCGGAATCTGATGAATGACCGCGACAATCGGCGTCACGAACAGCGGTCCGACGACGGGCAATTCCTGCAACCATGCCAGGGGCGGCGTTTGCGGGATCGCGACAACAGGGGTAGGGACGGCAGCCGCAGATGCGCCACCGTCGGCACTCGTGTCGATTAGATTCGCCACTTGATCGACGACCGCACCGCGGGTGGACGACGTGCCAAACGGCTCCTTGCGTGCGGCGGCCATCAGCGTCCACAGAGCCGGCGAGTCCGGAGGGGCCGTGGGCGGCGCAGTATCTGCCAACGGGTTCACGATCGAGCGGAGCAGACTCGTTATCGCGGTGGCCGCGATCGTGTCCGGGATTTGCGGCGCCGCGGTTGTCGAAGGCCAGCGCTGCTGCTGCGTGGTGGCCGACGGGCTCGTTTCGGAGCCAGCGACTGCGATACTCGCCGACTCGCCGCCAGTGTTCGTCGACGCCTCCGTGTCGGAGCGCACCGCACGCGTAGTGCGCGTGGTTGAGGTGGACTCGACCGTAGACGAGGCAGTGCCACTCGACGAATGGGACGGAGGCGATAGCAGCGACCGATTCCGCCTTAGTGTCGACGACGACGCAGAGAGCGCGTCAGGGTCGGGTGCTGTCTCATGTGGATTCGTTGCGGATGCCACCGTAGGGGGCTGTGTAGTCAGTGACTGCGACTGTCGACTACTTGGTTTGCGGGGCGCCCTGCTGGCGCCCGCTTGCGCTCGCCACCCCGTTCTCGAGGTTTTCGCTGCGGTATCGGGCGCGATCGACGCAGCGGCATCGGCCATCGTGGTCGAAATGGCCCCAGACGAGGCCGAAGTTCTGGATGTCGATGGTGACGGCGTTGACGACGACACATTCGCCGGCGCCGGTTTCGCCGGCGCCGAGTTCGCCGGCGCCGAGCCGGTTCCGGTATCGCCCACCGGGTCGGCGCACGCCACCCCGTGTGCAGAGATCACTGCGGCCCCGATCCCTAACGCCACAGCAAGTCCGCCACTTCGACCTATATAAGCCGCTGCCCGCATGCGTATGTGCCTAACACTTAACGGATCGCGCGTCGAGTACTTTCGAACACCGTCATACCCGGCTCACCGAAGAAGTGTCGTATCCGTGCGACGCCATCCGCGCGACCGATTGGCTGCGATGGGGTCGGGGAAGAAAGTCGCTGATGTCCACAGGGATCTGGGCGAACGCCAACTCACCTCAGCCTCTTCCCGCAACTACCACCGCTTGGTAAATAGCGCTTCGAGCTGTCGTTTGGAATTATCCGGCGCCACTAACTGCGCACTTCGCACCTGAGGCTCAATTGAAAATTGTTCTCGGCCAGCGAATTTGGAGTGTCACCCGCCGATGTAGACATTAGGTTCTCAAACTGCGTGGCGGACGGCGACGGCGCTACCTACGGCTTCGCAGAATTCTGACCAATCTGGCGGACGTGGATTTCTCATGTTCGTGGCGGATCCTCTGGGCGTGCCGTCGGGTTGCGACAGCCCGAGGTGCGGCGCCTACCGGACGCCGAGGGTGCGAAGGTGTTCGATCATAGTGTCGACGGCGGCTTCGAGAGGGGCGGTGGTGCGGCGCACCTGGCTGAGCAGCAGACCGCCTTGGACACCGGCGAGCATCGCCAGAGCTAATTGGTCGATGTCGGTATCGTCGGGTAGTTCGCCGCGTGCGGCGATGACGGTGAGCCCGTCATGAATCATGCTCTCCCACTGGGCGAATGACCGCGCGAGCTGTGCACGGGCCAGGGGGTCGATTTCGGAGAGGTCGCTGGCCAGTGATCCGATCGGGCAGCCCCCTACGCAGCCCAGACCACGCATCATGTCGACCATGATTTCGCGCCACCGGTGTAGGTCTTCGAGGCTTTCAAGGTGGTCGAGACCGAGATGTTGTACCGCCAGGACCTGGTCGGTCTGGAAGTCGATGACTTCTGCGACCAGGTCACCTTTGTCGGCGAAGTAGTGATACATCTGCGAAGTGCTCACCGCGGCGGCTTCCTGAACGTTCTCGATGGTGGTGCGTGCCACGCCGCGCTGGGACATCAGTTCGGCGGCGGCGGTGACGATCCGTCCTCGAGTAGCACGCCCCTTGGGGGTCAGTTTGTCTGGTGCAGTGGTGGGCATTCGGAGACGCTTTCTAGAGAGTCGTCGCTCTCAGGGTGCTAAAGCCGTGCAGTGCACGGTGATCTGGTCTAGGCGGTGACGCCGCCGTCGACGACGATGTTGGCGCCGGAGACGTAACTTGCGCGGCGTAAAGCTAAGAAGCTGACGACGTTGGCGACCTCCTCGGGTTCGGCCGCCCGGTCGAACGGCATGTGTCTTTTGGCCCGCCCCAGCGGGGTCTGGGGTCGAAGTTCTCGATGATGTCGGCCACCGTCGAGGTGCGGGTCTGCCTCGGCGTGACGGTGGTGACGCGCACGCCCTGAGATCCGTACTCGGCGGCCCAGGCTCGGCCACTGCCGCCCGCGCGGCCTGCCCACGACCTGGATCGCGCCCAGAGATGATGACGTGCGCCCCGCCGGCAGCCAGATGGCCGGCCACCGCTCGTCCGATACCCGTGGTGCCTCCGGTAACCAGGGCGGCCTGTCCGGCAAAGTCGGTTGTCACATCTGGCCTTTCGTCTCTGGCGCAACGACTCGACCCATTGCAGCGCGGGAAAAATGGAGTGTCAACTCCAGAAAATTAGAGACATTGGATGCTGGGTTTTGGAGTTGACACTCCATTTTGAGTCGCGCAGGCTCGAGGTGTTGCGAAAACTTGAAACCTATGCCGGAACCCGTTGTGGGGCACCGACATCCTTCTGAAAGGCTCATCGATGACCACCTATGCTGATGCCAACCCGACCACGATCGCCGATCGCGTCGCCAAGATGCATGAGGCAATGGCGGGCCAAATCCCCGATGAATTGTTCGGCGCATTCGGCGCCGAGCAGGCAGGGCTGGACGCCCGCGGAGTCCCCACCGGCATGGCCGAACCCGGCGACACGCTTGGAGATTTTGACCTCCTCGACGTGCACGGCGCGCCGACCACACTGTCGAGCAAGCTGGGCGGGCGAACTGCGGTCATCGTGCTCTACCGTGGCGCCTGGTGCCCGTACTGCAATCTGGCGCTACGCGCCTACCAGGACGACCTGGCCCCGACGCTGGCCGGCAACGGCATCGGATTGGTGGCCATCAGCCCGCAAAAACCCGACGGTTCCCTGTCGGCCCAACAGAAGAACGAGCTCACCTTCACCGTCCTGTCCGACCCGGGCAACACGATCGCTACACGACTCGGCGTGATGACCGCACCCACGGAAGACGCCCAAGCTGCGCACCGCGCGATCGGCCTCGACCTGCCTGCCGCCAACGCCGACGGCACCCACGGGGTGCCCATGCCCACCGTCGTCATCGTCGACGCGACCGGGGTGATCCGCTGGATCGACGCGCACCCCAACTACACCACCCGCACCGAGGTCAGCGACATCCTGGCCGCCCTGTTCCTCGCCTCCCCCGCTGCCAATCAAATTCACGGCGCAATCCTCCCCGTCGACGGAGGCCGCACCACCACCTGAAACCTGACCGATTCGCGTTCGCAGTCAGCACGGCCGCTAGACACGGGCCTAAGACGGCGCCCAGAACACGTTCGCCGCTGGAGCCCCCGCGAGCAGACACACAATCGCGTTCCCGGCAGGGTTCTTGGGCGGTTCTGCGACTGCTCGCGGGAGACGGGGCTACTGTCACCGGAATGCAATCGCTGAGTAGGCGAGGCTTTTTCGGGGTGGCTGGTGCGGCGGGGGTACTCACAGTCGCAGCATGCTCATCCGACAAACCCGCCGGCAGCGCACCATCCGCGGTGACCGTCAAGCACCGGTTCGGGGAAACCACGGTCCCGGCCCCGCCCAAGCGAGTGGTCAGCGCTGGATTCACCGAGCAGGACGACCTATTGGCCGTCGGCGTCGTACCGATCGCCGTCACGAATTGGTGGGGTGACCAGCCGTTCGCGGTGTGGCCGTGGGGGCAGCCCAAACTGGGTTCGGCTCAGCCGGCTGTTCTGTCGCTCGACCATGGCCTCGAGTTCGACAAGATCGCCTCGCTCAAACCCGACCTGATCGTCGCCGCGAACGCCGGAGTGGACCAGGACAGCTACAAACGACTATCGAGCATCGCGCCGACGATTCCCCAGTCGGAGGATCAGCCGTTTTTCGAACCGTGGAAGACACAAGCCGCCGCGATTGGGATGGCGGTGTTCCAGTCCGACCAAATGAAGTCGTTGGTCAGCGAAGTGGACAACAAGTTCTCCGAGGTCGCGAACGCCAACTCAAAGTTCAAAGACAAGAAGGCGCTCATCGTGCAGGGCAGCCTCTACCGGGAGAACATTGTCGCGACACTGCCGGGTTGGCGCACGGAGTTCCTCAGCCAGATGGGATTTGTGATTCCCGACGAGATCAAGCAGTACGGCGTCGATGACCATCGCGCAATCGTGCCGCGCGTTGAGGCTGCCGACGCGCTGGGTGTTGCCGACGTCCTGATCTGGACCACCGAGAGCGACGACGAGCAGGCACGGTTGCAGGCCGACCCGACCTTTGCGCAGTTAGAGGCAAGGATGGGCAAGCGCAATGTGTTCACCGGCAAGGACCTGGCCGGGGCGATCGCGTTTTCGTCGCCGTTGAGCCTGCCTGTCGTCGCCAACCAGTTACCGCCCCTGCTCGCCAAAGTCATCAGCTGATGACGCAGCCGAAAACCTACCGCGACTACACACTCATCGATCACGTCGGCGACGTCAGTCATCTCCTGTCGCAGCCGATCTGAACCAGTGTTTGGATGATCGGGTGACCGTCGACGCCCGCACCGAGAACGAGCCCGCAGCCGGTTATGCCTCGATGGGTTCGGCCTATTATCCGGTGCTCGTCGGTGCGTTCACCGGGTTGGTGCTGATCTCGAACATCACCGCCACGAAAGGCGTCGCGTTCGGGCCGGTGATCGGCGACTGGTCGATCATCACCGATGGCGGATTCATCATGTTTCCGCTCACCTATGTGATCGGCGACGTGCTCAGCGAGGTCTACGGGTTCCGCGCGACCCGGCGCGCCATCTACGTCGGCTTTGCGATGCAAGCCATTGCGGCACTGGCATTTTGGATCACGATCTTCCTGCCGGCCGCTGCCTTCTACGGCAACCAGGACGCTCTGCGGACCGTCGTCGGCGCATCCACCCAACTGATCGTCGCGGGCCTGGCCGGGTTCATCTGCGGCCAGACCCTGAACTCGTGGGTGGTCGTGCGGATCAAGGCTCGCACGAAAGAAAAGCATCTGTGGGCCCGCCTTATCGGCTCCACGATCGTCGGCGAGTTCGCCGACACCGTGGTCTTCTGCAGTATCGCCGCGGGAGCCATCGGCATCACCACCGCCCGCGACTTCATCACCTACGTCGTCCTGGGCTGGGTCTACAAGACGGCCGTCGAGTGCGTGGTGCTGCCGGTCACCTACCGGGTGATCGCTTACATCAAGCGTCACGAGCCGACGTACCGGCCCGCGGTGTGAGACTTCGGTAAGGCAACTCTGGCAGTGCGCTCAGGGTGGGTGCCTCGTGTCAGATCCGGCGATACCGTGGCTACATGAGTGTGGCAACGGATTTGAGGCTTCTCGACTACGGCGATCACGCCTTGTTGCTGGAATGCCAGAGCACCGCCGAGGTGCTTGCCTGGACGGCCGCGCTTCGGGAAGCCGATCTGCTTGGTGTCACCGACATCGTGCCGGCGTCACACACCGTCATGATCAAGGTGACCGGCGCGCGGTACCTGCCGGTGACGCGCCAGCGCATCACCAAGCTAAGAGTGGTTCCCGATGACGACATCGTGACGGCCGCCAGCCCCGACATCGTTATCGACGTCGTCTACGGCGGCGCGGATCTCGACGAGGTGGGCCGCATCACCGGCCTTGGTGCGGCCGGCGTCGTCGAGGCCCACACCGCAACACCATGGCGCGTGGCGTTCGGCGGCTTCGTCCCCGGCTTCGCCTATCTCGTCGGTGGCGACCCGCGGCTGAACGTGCCGCGCCGCGAAGATCCGCGGACCCGTGTACCGGCCGGATCGGTTGCGCTCGCAGGCGAATTCAGCGGCGTCTACCCCAGAGAGACTCCGGGCGGATGGCAGTTGATCGGCCACACCGACGCCGTGCTGTGGGACCTCGACCGCGGTGATCCCGCACTGCTGATGCCGGGCATGACCGTGCAGTTCCGGAGCGCGCAATGACTGAGACCACCACGTTGAAGATCATGCGCACCGGACCGCTTGCCCTGGTACAGGACCTCGGCCGGCCGGGCCTCGCGCACATCGGCGTCACGCGATCCGGCGCTGCTGACCGCCGCTCGCACACCCTGGCCAACCGGTTGGTGGCCAATCCCGGCGACCGGGCGACGATCGAGGTCATGTTCGGCGGGTTCATGGCCCGGGTTCGCGGCGGCGACGTGGCGATCGCGGTGACCGGCGCCGACACCGACCCCGCGATCAACGGAATTCCCTTCGGTATCAACAGTATTCACTATGCCCACGATGGCGAGGTGATCTCGTTGGGCGCGCCGCACTCGGGCCTTCGTACGTACCTGGCGGTGCGTGGCGGCATCGACGTGACGCCGGTGCTCGGGTCGCGAAGTTATGACGTGATGTCGGCGATGGGACCGCCACCGTTGCAGTCGGGCGATGTGCTGCCGGTCGGCGAACACACCGCGGACTTTCCCGAACTCGACCAGGCACCCGTTGCGTCGTTCACCGATGACCTGATGGAACTGGCTGTGGTACCCGGCCCGCGCGACAACTGGCTGGCCGACCCCGATGCGCTGGTGCACCACTACTGGGTCGCATCAGATCGAAGCGACCGGGTCGGGATGCGGCTGGCCGGAACGCCGCTGCGGCTGCGCTGGCCGAATCGGCAGCTGCCCAGCGAGGGCACCACCCGCGGCGCAATCCAGGTGCCGCCGAACGGCTTGCCGGTGATTCTCGGCCCGGATCATCCAGTCACCGGCGGCTATCCCGTCGCCGGGGTTGTGACCGACGCCGACATCGACCGGGTCGCCCAGATCCGGCCCGGCCAGGGAGTCCGATTCCACTGGTCGAGGCCGCGCCGCCCCGACTGAAAAGTGTGGTACACCGATGATGTGCGCACGCAGGTCCACACGGCCCGCCTGATCCACACCGCCGATCTCGACAACGAGACCCGGCAGAGCGCACATCAATTGCTGATCGACGCGTACGAGGGCGATTTCACCACCGACGACTGGGAACACGCCCTCGGCGGCATGCACGCGCTGGTCTACCACCACGGTGCGCTGATCGCCCACGCCGTCGTCGTGCTGCGCCGGCTGCTGTACCGCGGTGCGCCGCTTCGCACCGGTTACATCGAAGGTGTCGCGGTGCGGGAGGACTGGCGCGGCCAGGGCCTCTGCACGGCGTTGATGAACGGGGCCGAGCAAGTGATCCGCGGGGCCTACCGACTCGGCGCGCTCAGCCCGTCCGGCACGGCGCGGCAGATCTACCTGGACAGGGGCTGGATCCCATGGACGGGCGCGACGTCGGTGCTGACACCCACCGGTTTGACCCGCACGCCTGACGACGATGGCTGCGTATTCGTGCTGCCGGTGGACGTCACGCTTGATCCGACCGCAGATCTGGTGTGCGACTGGCGATCTGGAAATGTCTGGTAAGAGGCGTAGCTTGGAAGAGGTGAGCACGCCAGGAATCTTTCGTCCCGACCCTGAAATGTTCGACAAGCTCTACCGTGGCGAGTCGACGTTTAACGGCGCCCCGCCGCCCACCGGAATTCCGTGGGACGTCGGGCAGGCGCAGCCGCGGCTGATGGAAAACTCGAAGCGCTAGGCGGCATCTCCGGGGAAGTGCTCGACATCGGATGCGGACTGGGTGACAACGCGATTTTCCTTGCCTCCCAGGGATATTCGGTAACAGCCCTCGATGCTTCGGAGGCCGCGATCGAGCGGTCCCGCAGCAAGGCCGCCGAGGCCGGGGTACTGGTAACCTTCGCCGTCGCCGACGCCACAAACCTCACCGGCTACGCCGGACGCTTCGACGCCGTCGTCGACAGCGCGCTCTACCACTGTCTCGACGACGACGCCCGGCTGGCCTATGCGGCCGGACTTCATCGCGCGACGCGACCCGGTGCGCGCTGGCACTTGTACTGCTTCTCCGGCGGGAACGTCAACGGAGTCATCGCTCCGATGGGCCCGGTCCCAGAAGACAACATTCGCGACACCCTGACCGGTAACGGCTGGCGCATCGACTTTCTCGGCCCGACCACCTACCTGGCCAACACCGGCTCGCTTGGCGGCGATCCCACCGACCTGCCGGAGCAGATGCGACAGCAGATGCCGCAGGAGCAACAGGACCATATGGCGGAGATGGGGCGACGATTCTCGATCATCGGGCCGCTACTCGACGACCACCGGGTGCACCTTCCGTTCACCGTCGTGCATGCCGTTCGGGTGGACTGACCGGGCGTTCGGGGGCCTTTCGGGTGTCACCGCCAGCGCTGCAGGATCTCGCTGGCACGCGTAGCAAGCGCCGCCTGCCAGAACGGGCCGAAGCTGATCCGCGCGACACCCAACGGGCCAAACGACGCCGGATCGCTCTGGTCGGGCACCGCGATCGCGTTGACTGGCAGCGGCAGTTCGCTCGTCAGGCGGCGCATGGTGTCAGGGTCGTGGCCGCCGACGGGATACAGCACGTCGGCTCCGGCCTCGGCCGCGGCAGTCAATCGCCCGATCGCCCTGTCCACCCGGTCAGCGTCGTCGCCGTCGCGGCGCAGGAACAGGTCGGTGCGCGCGTTGATCACCACGTGCACCCCGGCGGCGTCGGCGGCGGCCCGCAACCGGCCGACCAGCTCGGCGTGTTCCTGCACCGACCGCAGCCGCTTTGCCTCGCGGTGGACGGTGTCCTCGATGTTGAACCCGACCGCGCCGGCACCCAACAACCCGTCGATCAACCGCTGCGGCGGCTCGCCGTATCCCGACTCGACGTCCACCGACACCGGAACCTCGACCGCACCCGTGATCTGAGCGACCCGGACCAGCAGTTCGTCGAATGCCATGCCCTCGCCGTCGGGTTTACCGACGGAGTCGGCCACCGGGTGGCTGCCGACCGTCAACGCCGCGAATCCCGCCTCGACGGCGAGCTTTGCCGACCACGCATCCCACACCGTTGGCAGGACCACCGGATCGCCCGGCCGGTGCAGAACAAGTAGCGCTGCTGCCCGTTGGCGAAGGAGTTCTTCACTGGGCGCCATGCTGCAACCTCCTTCCTGATCGATTCCGTGACAGGTCTCACCCCAGACTCCATGCTGTGTGCTACCCCGCGTGTCGTACTGTGCTTTTGACACCTTCAGCCCAAGGAGGTCTGTTGTCCAGCATCAACGGCGATTCGCCATGAGCGCGCCTACCCGATCGAGCCAAGGCACCGGCGTCTTTTCCCGAACCCGCGCTGAAGTTCCACAGCGCACCCTTCGCACCGACAAGTGGTGGCTGCCCACACTGTGGACGAATCTGGGGTTCGCCGCCTTCGTCATCTATGCGACGGTGCGAGCCTTCATGGGTCATTGGGTTCAGTGGTACTGGGTTCCGGATTACCACTACCTGACGCCGTTCTACTCGCCGTGTGTCAGCACGGGATGCGTGCCCGAAGCAAGCCATTTCGGCCAGTTCCTGCCGGACGTGTGGTTTCTGCCTTTCGCGGCCATCACGCTGCCGTTCCTGCTGGCCTTCCGGCTGACGTGCTACTACTACCGCAAGGCCTACTACCGGTCGGTCTGGCAGTCGCCGCCGGCATGCGCTGTGGCAGAACCACATTCGCGGTACACGGGCGAAACACGGCTGCCGCTCATCATTCAGAACTCGCACAGGTACTTCTTCTACGCGGCGTTCCTTATCTCGATCATCAACACCTACGACGCGATCAAGGCCTTCCACTCCGAAGACGGTCCGGGCGGATTCGGCTTCGGTTTGGGCAACGTCGTCCTCGTGGTGAACGTCATCCTGCTGTGGGTGTACACGCTGTCGTGCCACTCATGCCGGCACATCACCGGCGGTCGGCTGAAGCACTTCTCGAAACATCCTGTGCGGTACTGGATCTGGACGCAGATCAGCAAGCTGAACACCCGGCACATGCTGTATGCGTGGATCACGCTCGGGACTCTGATACTCACCGACTTCTACGTCATGATGGTGGCCAGCGGAGCCATCCCCGATCTGAGATTCATTGGCCACTGACGTGTTTAGTAGCGAGGTTTGTTAAATGGCTGAAATCGAACGGCATCAATACGACGTCGTCGTTATCGGCGCGGGCGGATCGGGCTTGCGCGCGGTCATCGAGGCGCGCGAACGCGGCCTGAAGGTGGCTGTCGTGTGCAAGTCGCTGTTCGGCAAGGCGCATACGGTGATGGCCGAGGGCGGCTGCGCGGCGGCGATGGGCAACGCCAATCCAAAGGACAACTGGCAGGTGCATTTCCGCGACACGATGCGCGGCGGCAAATTCCTGAACAACTGGCGGATGGCCGAACTGCACGCCCGCGAGGCGCCCGATCGGGTGTGGGAGCTGGAAACGTACGGTGCACTTTTCGACCGCACCAAGGATGGCCGGATCAGCCAGCGAAACTTCGGCGGCCACACCTACGCGCGGCTGGCCCATGTCGGCGACCGGACCGGCCTGGAAATCATCAGGACGATGCAGCAGAAGATCGTCTCGCTGCAGCAGGAAGACAAGGCCGAGCTGGGCGACTACGAGGCGCGCATCAAGGTGTTCGCCGAGTGCACGATCACCGATCTCCTCAAGGACGGCGACCGGATTTCCGGCGCGTTCGGGTACTGGCGGGAAACCGGCCGGTTCATCTTGTTCGAGGCACCGGCCGTCGTGATGGCCACCGGCGGGATCGGCAAGTCCTACAAGGTCACCTCGAACTCCTGGGAATACACCGGTGACGGGCATGCGCTCGCGCTGCGGGCCGCGGCGACGCTGATCAACATGGAATTCGTCCAGTTCCACCCGACCGGGATGGTCTGGCCGCCGAGCGTGAAGGGCATCCTCGTCACCGAGGGTGTGCGCGGCGACGGCGGCGTGCTGAAGAACTCCGAGGGCAAGCGGTTCATGTTCGACTACATCCCTCCCGTGTTCAAGGGGCAATACGCCGAAACTGAGGAAGAGGCGGACCAGTGGCTCAAGGACAACGACTCCGCGCGCCGCACTCCCGACCTGCTGCCCCGTGACGAGGTCGCCCGCGCGATCAACTCCGAGGTGAAATCCGGCCGGGGCACCCCGCACGGCGGGGTCTACCTGGACATCGCGTCGCGGCTGCCCCAGTCGGAGATCCTGCGTCGGCTGCCGTCGATGTACCACCAATTCATGGAGCTCGCCGAGGTCGACATCACGGCCGAAGCCATGGAGGTCGGGCCCACCTGTCACTACGTGATGGGCGGCATCGAAGTGAACCCCGACACCGGAGCCGCGACAGTGCCCGGACTGTTCGCCGCGGGTGAATGTTCCGGCGGCATGCATGGATCGAACCGACTGGGCGGCAACTCGCTGTCGGACCTGCTGGTGTTCGGCCGTCGTGCGGGGCTGGGTGCCGCGGACTACGTCCGCTCTCTTGCGCAACGTCCCGCGGTGAGCGGTGCCGCGGTACAGGAGGCCACTAAGCTGGCGTTGGCGCCGTTCGAAGGGCCGTCCAACGGCGACAAGCCCGAGAACCCTTACACGCTGCAGCTCAATCTGCAAGACACCATGAATGAGCTCGTGGGCATCATCCGCAATGCCGAAGAGATCACCGAGGCGCTGTCAAAGCTCGACGAGCTACGCGAACGGTTCAAAAACCTTCAGGTGGAGGGTCATCGGCAGTTCAATCCGGGCTGGCACCTGGCAATCGACATGCGCAACATGCTGTTGGTCAGCGAGTGTGTGGCCAAGGCCGCCCTCGAGCGCACCGAGAGCCGCGGCGGGCACACCCGCGACGACCATCCCTCCATGGAAGCCGACTGGCGCAACACACTATTGGTGTGCCGCGCCGGCGGCGGTGACACGGTCGTGCCTGACATCAGTGTGGTGAAGGAACCGCAAGTTCCGATGCGGCCAGATCTGTTGGAGCTGTTCGAGATCGACGAACTCGAGAAGTACTACACCGACGAGGAGCTGGCCGACCACCCAGGACGGAGAGCCTGATGACGTACAACGCGAGCATGCGGGTCTGGCGGGGTGACGAGTCCGACGGCGCGCTGCGGGATTTCACCGTCGAGGTCAACGAGGGTGAGGTGGTACTCGACATCATCCACCGCCTGCAGCAGACCCAGGTGCCGGACCTGGCGGTGCGATGGAACTGCAAGGCCGGCAAGTGCGGCTCGTGCTCGGCGGAGATCAACGGGCGCCCGAAGCTGATGTGCATGACGCGCATGTCGACTTTCGCTGAGGACGAGGTCGTCACAGTCACCCCGCTGCGGACGTTCCCAGTGATTCGCGACCTGGTCACCGACGTGTCGTTCAACTATGAAAAGGCGCGCGAGATCCCGTCCTTTACACCGCCGAAGGATTTGCAGCCCGGCGATTATCGGATGCAGCAGGAGGACGTGAACCGCTCGCAGGAGTTCCGCAAGTGCATAGAGTGCTTCTTGTGCCAGACCGTCTGCCATGTGGTCCGCGACCACGAGGACAACAAGGAGGCCTTCGCCGGGCCGCGGTTCCTGATGCGTCAGGCGGAGCTGGACATGCATCCGCTGGACACGTTGGACCGCCGTCCGCAACAGGCGGTTGAGCGACACGGTTTGGGATACTGCAACATCACGAAGTGCTGCACTGAGGTCTGTCCCGAACACATCAAGATCACCGACAACGCGCTGATCCCGATGAAGGAGCGTGCGGTGGATCGCAAGTACGACCCGGTGGTGTGGCTGGGCAGCAAGCTCTTGAGGCGCCAATGAGCGCTCGCGCGAAGAGGAAACAGTTGCGCTGAGCGCTCGCGCGAAGAGGAAAAGGCGCCCAATCGACGGAACGTACTCCGGTGGAACACGATCGGCACCACGTCAGAATGCGCCGCGATGTCGTTGACCGTCCCCGGCTGGGACTCAGCGTGCTCGCCGAAGCGCAGGACGGGGCCGCCGTCGGAGGGATCTCGGTCGCACGTTAGCCGCCCATCGCCAGCGGGCGTCGCAAGCCTCTCTGTCGAGGCCACCACGTAGCGGTGTACTAGGATCGCTTGAAAGGCCATTGGCGCAAATCAATCGCGGTTTAGATGTTTGCTAGACTGTTCTACCAACCGGTGTGTTAGTTAGCTCACAAAGCGATTTGCGAATAAGTTGCCGCGCGGTATAGTTGCATCAGTTACTGGTGGGTAACTTAACAGCAAGTACCCAACCAAGATGTGGCGATCTCAACGAGGAGGAACTGTGAGCCACTACAAGAGCAATGTCCGCGACCAGGAATTCAACCTGTTCGACGTGTTCGGCGTTGATAAGGCACTTGGGCAGGGCGAGTTCAGCGACCTGGACGGCGACACCGCCCGCGAGATGCTGGCCGAGATGAGCAGACTCGCCGAAGGTCCGATCGGGGAGTCGTTCGCCCAGGCAGACCGTAATCCCCCTACCTTCGACCAAAAGACGCACTCGGTAACCCTGCCCGAGTCGTTCAAGAAGTCGGTCCAGGCCATGATCGAAGCCGGTTGTGACAAGGTCGGAATCGACGAGGCCCTTGGCGGCGTGCCGATGCCGAAGGCGCTGGCATGGGCGCTGCACGAGCACATCCTGGGCGCCAACCCCGCCGTGTGGATGTACGGCGGCGGCGCCGGCTTCGCGCAGATCGTCTACAAGCTCGGCACCGAAGAGCAGAAGAAGTGGGCGGTGTTGGCCGCAGAGCGCGGATGGGGCGCCACGATGGTACTGACCGAGCCCGATGCGGGCTCCGACGTCGGGGCTGGCCGCACCAAGGCCGTCAAGCAGCAGGATGGCTCATGGCGCATCGACGGCGTGAAGCGGTTCATCACCTGCGGTGACTCCGGCGACCTGTTCGAAAACATCTTCCACCTGGTGCTCGCCCGCCCGGAGGGCGCAGGTCCAGGCACAAAGGGTCTGTCGCTGTTCTTCGTGCCGAAGTTCCTGTTCGACTTCAAGACCGGCGAGATTGGCGAGCGCAACGGTGTGTTCGTCACCAACGTCGAGCACAAGATGGGCCTGAAGGTTTCGGCCACCTGTGAGCTGACTTTCGGCCAGCACGGCGTTCCAGCCAAGGGCTGGCTCGTCGGCGAGGTACACAACGGCATCGCCCAAATGTTCGATGTGATCGAACAGGCACGAATGATGGTGGGCACCAAGGCTATTGCGACGCTCTCGACCGGCTACCTCAACGCACTCGAGTACGCCAAGTCCCGTGTGCAGGGCGCCGACATGGCCCAGATGACCGACAAAACCGCGCCGCGTGTGACGATCATCCATCACCCGGACGTGCGTCGCAGCCTGATGACACAGAAGGCCTACGCCGAGGGTCTGCGCGCGCTGTACATCTTCGCGGCGACCTTCCAGGACGATGAGGTTGCCCAGGCCGTACACGGCGTCGACCCCGAGCTGGCGGTCAAGGTCAACGACCTGCTGCTGCCGGTCGTCAAGGGCGTCGGTTCCGAGCAGGCCTACGCGAAGCTGACCGAGAGCCTGCAGACGTTCGGGGGTTCGGGCTTCCTGCAGGACTACCCGATCGAGCAGTACATCCGCGACGCCAAGATCGACTCCCTCTACGAGGGCACCACGGCCATTCAGGCGCAAGACTTCTTCTTCCGTAAGATCGTCCGCGACCAGGGTGCGGCACTGGCATTCGTGGCATCGCAGATCGAGCAATTCGTCAAGAACGAGAACGGCAACGGCCGACTGAAGGCAGAGCGGGCCCTGCTGGAGACCGCTCTGCAGGACGTACAGGCGATGGCCGCGTCGCTGACCGGCTACCTGGTGGCGGCGCAAGAGGACGCGACGAGCCTCTATAAGGCCGGCCTGGGCTCCGTGCGGTTCCTGATGGCCGTCGGGGACCTGCTCATCGGCTGGCTATTGCAGCGTCAGGCCGCGGTGGCCATCGAAAAGCTGGACGCCGGTGTTAATGGTGCCGACCACGACTTTTACGAAGGCAAGATCGCGGTGGCCTCGTTCTTCGCGAAGAACTTCCTGCCGCTGCTCACCAGCACCCGGGTGGTTCTGGACAACATCGACAACGACGTGATGGAGCTGCCTGAAGCAGCCTTCTGACCGTCCGCCGCTGAAGCTCCCGATCCCTTGGACCGGGGGCTTTCGCGTCGGCCGCTGATGGGGCGCTGCGGGTTACGCTCCAGAGTTAATCCACAGATCCGATTTGATCCACAAGCCGCCCCTCGCCGCCGCTATTCATACATACGTTCGATTACGTTGAAGGAGTGGCCCACTGCATCACCCCCGACGCGGCGCGAGAACGTCTTCACGCCGCATTGGATTTGATCGACAGCGGCCTGGCCATACTCCGGGAGACCTCCTCCGACAACGTCGGCAACGTGTTCCGCGTCGAGGTCACCGAACGCTTGGAGACTCAACAGCGCACGATTCGGGGCCTGTCGTACCGGATGTTCGGCGAACTTCACGATCCGCCCGACGGACCCGATCCGACGATGGTCGAAAACCTGTCATTGCGCGACGTTCTCTGGGCGCGGCTGCGCATCACCCCGGCCGAAATACGGCGACGCGCCCGCGTGGCCACCCGGATTCGACCGCGACGCTCCTTGACGGGGCCGCCGATCGCGCCCGAATTGCCCAAACTCGCGAGTGCGGTCGAAACGGGTCTAGTCGGAGAGGGCCACATCCGAGAAGTGTGCCGAGCAGTCGACGTATTGCCGGCGGCAGTCAGCGCGACCGATCGTGACGACGCCGAACGCAGACTGGTCAGCCATGCCACCAAACAAGACCCGAACTTCGTCGCGGCCGTAGGACAGCGAATCGCCGATGCCCTCAACCCCGACGGATTGTTCGACGACCGCGACCGAGCGCGTCGTCGCGGCCTGATCCTGGGCAAGCAACAGCCCGACGGGATGAGCCGACTGTCCGGCTGGCTCAACCCCGAGGCTCGGGCCTATGCCGAAGCGGTCCAGGCGGCCGTGCGTCCGGGCCGTCACCAGCCCGACGAGCCGGCCGGTGATTTCTCAGGGCGTGACGAACGCTCGTCGCCCCAACGGCTGCACGACGCGATCGCCCTCGGCCTCAAGGCGGGAATCGCGTCGGGCAAGCTCGGACAGCACCGCGGTACACCGGTCACGGTGATCGTCACCACGACTCTGGCGGAACTCAACCGGGCAGCCGAGGCCGTCAACGATTCAAACGTGCCTATGCCCGCGCCGGCGCGCACCGGCGGCGGATCTTCACTTCCGATGCGGGATCTGATCCGGATGGCCTCTGACGGCATCCCCTACTTGGTCGTGTTCGACGACCACACCCAACGCCCGCTATATCTCGGCCGCGGCAAACGCGTCGCATCGGCCGACCAGCGATTGATCTGCTATGCCCGAGATCGCGGATGCACGCACCCAGACTGCATGGAATCGGGCTATCACTGCGAGGTCCATCACGCCAGAGAGTGGGCTGATGGCGGACCCACCAACGCCGATAACCTCTTCTTCGCCTGCGGCCCCCACCACAGCCTCATCGGCGCACGCCAACAACGAACCACCATCAGACGCGGCAGACTCGCCTGGAGCGATGGCACCGGCCAACCAAAAGTCAACCGCATCCACCACCCGGACGAACTACTTCACCCACCCGACCACGGGGAATCCGAAGAATCAGCGCAAAAGCGCCCGACTCCGCGTGGAGCGGAGGGCTCACGCATTGGTTGGATCAAACAAAAAAGGGCGGGTTCGGGGTGACAATTGAGGGCGTCTCGCATATCCTGCGCTGCCGGTTTTCACCTCGCATACCCGGCTATTTGGATCGGTCATCTCCCGAACCCGTCGTGCTATCGATGGTAGTCGTCAATCCACTCGATGACCAGGCCCCGGATAGCCCATCAGCGGCCGCTGCGTGCTCGAAACGAACCGCCACTGGCCCCCCTCTTGCCAGCGGCGGTTCACGTTCACCTATGGGCAGAAATACCCCGTGTTGTCGTCGGGTCGGGGGGTCAGACGGCAACACGGGGCTACCCGGATATCGGCTGTCTCGTCGGGTGCGTTACACACGCGTCAGAAAATTTCTACGTCAGGCTTCGAGGATCGCGACGACGCCCTGGCCGCCCGCCGCACAGATAGAAATCAGGCCGCGAACAGTGCCTTCACGTCCGCCGGCCTCCTTCTTTTTCTCTGCCAGCTGCTTGGCGAGCTGCGCGATGATGCGTCCACCGGTCGCGGCGAACGGGTGTCCGGCCGCGATCGACGAGCCGTTGACGTTCAACCGAGACCGGTCGATCGACCCGAGCGCGGCGTCCAGTCCCAGCCGCTCCTTGCAGTACTCCTCGGACTCCCACGCCTCCAGGTGGCACAGCACCACCGACGCGAACGCCTCGTGGATTTCATAGAAGTCGAAGTCAGCAAGGCTCATGCCGTTTCGTGCCAACAGGCGTGGCACCGCGTACGTCGGCGCCATCAGCAGACCGTCGACGCCGTTGACGTAGTCAACCGCTGCGGTTTCGGCGTCGACGAAATAGGCGAGCGGCTCAAGCGATTGTTGCTTTGCCCAATCCTCGCTGGCCAGCAGCGCCACCGATGCGCCGTCGGTGAGCGGTGTCGAGTTGCCGGCCGTCATCGTCGCGTCGCCGGCCTTCACCCCGAACACCGGCTTGAGCTTCGCGAGTTTTTCCGCCGAGCCGTCCGCCCGCAGGTTGTTGTCGCGGTACACGCCGAGAAACGGTGTCACCAGATTGTCGAAGAACCCGCGGTCGTAGGCCGCGCTCATGTTGCGGTGGCTCGCCGCGGCCAATTCGTCTTGGGCCACGCGACTGATTCCCATCTGCTTGGCGGTGATCGCCTGATGCTCGCCCATTGACAGACCGGTGCGCGGCTCGCTGTTCACCGGAATCTCCACGCCCAGCGTCGCGGGCAGCTTGCCGACCAGCTTGAGTCGGTCGACATTCGACTTGGCCCGGCGCAATCCGAGCAGGGTGCGTCGCAGGTTGTCACCGAGACCTATCGGCGCATCCGACGCAGTGTCGACACCGCCCGCCGCGGCGACCTCGTACCGACCCGCGGCGATGCCGTCGGCCGCGGCGATCGTCGCCTGCAGTCCGGTGCCGCAGGCCTGCTGCAGATCGAACGCCGGGGTGTACGACGACAGCGCGCTGCCCAGCACACACTCGCGCATCAGGTTGAAGTCGCGGCTGTGCTTGAGCACCGCACCGCCGATCACCGCGCCCAGCCGTTGGCCCTCCAGGTTGAAACGGTCGACGAGCCCGTCCAGCGCGGCGGTGAACATGTCCTGGTTCGACGCGTCGGCGTACGCGCCGTCGGATCGTGCAAACGGAATACGGTTCCCGCCCAGAACAGCCACTCGTCGGCTGTTTTTTTTCGTCGCCACGTTTGCCTCCACTGTCGCTCGGGCTATGAATACCCCATAGTAAACATCCTTCTTACTCCGGAGTAAGTTCGTCTGAGACGTCGATACGAAAGGCACTTCCGTGGCTTCCGATCTGTTCACCCAAGTCGTCAACTCGGCACCTGGATCCTTCTTGGCCAAGCAGCTGGGCATCCCGCAACCGGAACCGCTGCGCCGCTATCGGCCCGGCGAGCCGCCAATCGCCGGCTCCTTACTGATCGGCGGCGAAGGCCGCGTCGTCGAGCCGCTGCGCAGCGCGCTGGCCGACGATTACGAGCTGGTGCGCAACAACATCGGCGGCCAGTGGGCCGACTCCTTCGGCGGCCTAGTGTTCGACGCCACCGGCATCACCGAACCGCAGGGCCTCAACGCGCTGTACGACTTCTTTCCCCCGCTGCTGCGCAATCTCGGCCACTCGGCGCGCGTCGTGGTCATCGGCACGACGCCTGATCACGCCGGCAGCGTTGACGAGCACATCGCCCAGCGGGCGCTGGAAGGCTTCACGCGCTCGCTGGCCAAGGAGTTGCGACACGGGGCCACGGCGCAGTTGGTGTACCTCTCGCCGGACGCCAAACCCGCCGCCACCGGGATCGAGTCGACGATGCGGTTCATTCTGTCCGGCAAGTCCGCCTACGTCGACGGCCAGGTGTTCTACATCGGAGCCGCCGACTCGACACCCCCCGCCGACTGGGACAAGCCGCTGGACGGCAAGGCCGCCATCATCACCGGCGCGGCCCGCGGGATCGGTGCCACCATCGCCGAGGTGTTCGCCCGCGACGGGGCCCGAGTGGTCCTCGTCGACGTCGAAGCCTCCCATGAGGCACTCGGTGAGACGGCGACGAAAGTCGGCGGCACCGCGCTCACTTTGGACGTGACCGCCGGTGATGCCGTCGACCGGATCACCGAACATCTGCGGGATAACTACGACGGACGCGCGGACGTCTTGGTCAACAACGCGGGCATCACTAAAGACAAGTTGTTGGCCAACATGGACGATGCCCGCTGGAATGCGGTCATGGCCGTCAATCTCCTTGCGCCGCAGCGTCTTGCCCAAGCCCTGGTCGACAACGGCTCGATCGGCAAGGGCGGCCGGATTGTGGGACTGTCGTCGATGGCCGGCATCGCGGGCAACCGCGGCCAGACCAATTACGCGACCACGAAGGCCGGCATGATCGGCATTACTCAGGCGCTGGCGCCGGTGCTGCAGGACAAGGGCATCACGATCAACGCAGTCGCACCGGGCTTCATCGAGACCGCGATGACCGACGCAATTCCGCTCGCCACCCGCGAAGTGGGCCGCCGATTGAACTCGCTGTATCAGGGCGGCAAGCCCGTCGACGTCGCCGAAACAATCGCCTATTTCGCCAGCCCGGCGTCGAACGCGGTGACAGGCAACGTGATTCGGGTGTGCGGCCAGGCGATGTTAGGAGCGTGACGTGAGTACCCGGCGAGAAGCGGAGGCGGATCGCGCGTGAACACCGTCGAAACCACCGACCGGCCCGGTTCGCTGCGAAACCTGCTGCGAGCTGCCGCCGGTGCGCTGCCGTTCATCCCCCGCGGCGACGAGTTGCCCGACCGCACACTGAAGGTCGAAGACCTGAAGATGAACCTCACCAACGTCGCCGAGTATGCGGCAGTCACTAGATTGCGTTACGGCGACAAGGTGCCGCTGACGTACCCGTTCGCGCTGACTTTTCCGGTGGTGATGTCACTGGTCACCGCTTTCGACTTCCCGTTTGCCGCGATGGGCGCGGTGCACATCGAAAACCACATCACCCAACACCGCCCGATCGCGGTCACCGACGCCGTGGACGTCAGGGTGCACGCCGAGAACCTGCGCGAGCACCGCCGCGGCCTGCTGGTGGACGTGCTCACCGACGTCAGCGTCGGCAACGACTTGGCCTGGCAGCAAGTGACGACGTTCCTGCATCAGCAGCGCACCAGCCTGTCCGACGAACCGAAGCCCCCGAAAAAGAAGCAGCCCAAACTGCCGCCGCCCAATGGTGTTCTGAGCATCAGCGCGGGCCAGATCCGTCGTTACGCGTCGGCCAGCGGGGATCACAACCCCATTCACACCAACCCGATCGCGGCCAAGCTGTTCGGATTCCCGACCGTGATCGCACACGGAATGTTCACGGCGGCAGCGGTGCTGCGCACCGTCGAGGGGCAGCTACCGGACGCGGTGCGGTACTCCGTGCGGTTCGGCAAGCCGGTGGTGCTGCCCACCAAGGCCAACCTGTTTGTCGAGCGGGTGGCCGACGGGTGGAACTTGGCGCTGCGCAACTCGAAGGGTGAACCGCACCTAACCGGCACGGTCAGGGCGATATAGCTTCCGACGCTTGGCACCCCGAGTGTGGGTCCTTAGGAAACGCCAGTTCTCAAATCAAGCTGAAACCGTGACTGCACCCGACTGCCCAAAGGAACTGCTCATAGCGCAGCTGCGCCCTCGATTCTTGCTTCGAGCTCGTGCGCGACGTGAGTGCCCTTGTCTGTGAGATCGAGCCAGCACAACCACGGCCAGGTTGTCTTATCGTCGAACCGATCGACATACTCGCTGCGGATCCGATGCATTGAATCATCGAGCGATGTGTCCCACGGGGTAAAGCGATTTCCCGGTCCGGTCAAGTCACCGATGACGAATAGCCCTTCGGCCACTGCGGAACCGACCATGTCCAGCGTCTTGTCCTGCAGGACCGAGAGCTGCGCGCCAGGGCTCTCCTCGGCAACGAAATCGTGAACGCGCTCGAGTTCGACCCAGTCGACCAGCCCCCACAGGATCACTTTTTCACGAGCGGATCTCGCTGCCCACACCGCTTCGTCCACTAGTTCATCGTAACTTCGCGCCAGCACTTGCTCGCTCACCATCGACTATGTGCTGAGGGCGCGCAGTTACGCACCCTTTCGGGCCATCGCTGCAGAGTGGAAGCCGGACCGATGCAAGCTTCGTGCGGAGGCCGGTCCACGGATGCACTCCCGCTGGCGTCATGGCTCTGCTCCAGGTCGACGTGACGGGGTTATATGCCCTTGCCGCCTAGCTGGCGGCAGCATCCTGCTCGGCCGGGCGTCCGCGCAGGCCGCGCCACGTCAGGTTGATCAGCAGTTCCGTAGCGTCGTCGACATCGGCCTCCCCGGTGCTGACCCGCGTCGCGATGGCCTCACCGGCGCCTACCAAGGCAACCGCCATCATGTGAAAGTCTGTGCCCGGCTTGGGGTTTCGCGTTCCGGAGCTCAGCAGCCGGGCAACCAGGTCGATGACCCGCTCGCGGCCTTCGCGCACGGTGTGGGAATACATCTGCGAGCTGGTCGCCTGCTGATACAGCACGATCCACGACGCCCGGTTGGCGTCGATGTAGTGCATGAAAGCCAGAATGGTGGCGCGCAACAAGTCTTTCGGACTCTGCTTGAGATCGATGTCGGCCCGGACCGCCTCGATGAACCGGCCCAACTCGCGGTTCAGGCAGGCGCCCAACAGTTCCTCCTTGGAGCCGTAGTACAGGTACAGCATCGGCTTGGAAATCTCGGCCTCGGCGGCGATCGCGTCCATCGACGTCTCGTGGTAGCCGTGGCGCGAGAACATCTCCACGGCGGCGTCGAGCATTTGTTGCTCCCGCACGGCGCGCGGCAACCGCTTCGTGCCACCCGCCATCGTGAGTCCTTACGCCGTCCGGTTATCTGACTCCACAGTAGGCAATACGTGTCGGGTCAGCACTGAGAGCTGCGGCCCTTGATCGCCGCCATCCGCCCGACTTTCTGGTCGACGTCTTGCACGCTCAGCTCACCCGCGTGGACGGCATTCTCCAGCCGGTCGAGGACCGCCGGCACCTCGTCGGTGGTGATCCACAACGCGTTATCCGCCCCCGCCTGCAAGGCCGCCAGCACCGCCTCTGCGACGCCGTATCGGTCGCTGATCGCACGCATGCTCGACAGGTCGTCCGTGAAGACCACTCCGCCGAACGGTGGTCCGCCGTAACTGCCGGAACGCAGCAGCGCGTAGGCGGCGTTACTCAGGCTGGCCGGTTGGCCGCCAGTGAGGTCAGGAACCTGCATGTGCCCGACCATCACGGCGACCGGCTGTTCGGTCAGCAGCGTCCGGTACGGCACCAGGTCATTGGCCTCGAGCTGCGACAGCGGCGGCGTCACCACCGACATCTTGTGCGTGTCGCCGGATCCGTGGCCGTGGCCGGGGAAGTGCTTAAGCACCGGCAGTAGGCCCGCATCACGCAGACCGCGGGCATACGCCCCGGCGTACTCGGTCACCATCGCCGGGTCATTGCTGAACGACCGGTCACCGATCACGGTGTCTTCGGGCTGATCGCTGACGTCGACGACCGGTGCGAAGTCGATCGTGATGCCCAACTTACGCATCGCCTCCCCGCGTTGCCGGGCCAGCGCGTACACCTGGTCCGGTGTGCTACTCATTGCCAGCGCACGCGGTGACGGAGCGGACCCGATCAGCGATGACAGCCGCGACACCCTGCCGCCCTCCTCGTCGACGCTGACCGCAACCGGAAGTGGGCCGGCCGAGGTGATCTGGCTCAGGCTGTCCAGCATCGACTTATCGGTCCAGCTGCCGATGAAGATGCCTCCGACGTGGTGGTTGGCCACCACCGTCTGGGCGTCGTCTGCTCCCGTCACGCCGACCATCAGCAACTGCGCGAGCTTGTCACGCAGCATCATCGAAGCCAGGCTGTCTCCACAGACGGGCGCCGCGGGCCGGTTGACCGGCGTCCCCCCCGTCGCCGTGGCGGTAGCATTCGCCGCCGGTGATGGGCCACTGCGCCTGTGCGACAGCTGGAAGCCAACGAATACGATCGCACCTACCAGCACAAGAACCGCCGGAATGACCAGCGCGGCGCGCCGCCGAGGCTGCGGTCGACGACGTGGTGCGCCGTTCCGGGAGCGTGTCGGGGACGTATTCGCGGCAGCCGAATTTTTGATCGCCCCGCCTTCTGGGATGCTCCTTTCCACCGTTCGACCGACGCTAGCGGCCTCAGCCAGCGTGTCGGCGAAATCGGAGCAGCTGTCGAACCGCTCGCCGGGATCCTTCGACAGCGCGCGGGAAAAGACGGGGTCCAGGGTGGCGAGCTCAGGACGACTGTCTCCCATGCGGGGAGGCGCCGCGTTGAGGTGTTGACCGATGACCTGTGCGGGGTCGGTGTGCTCGAACGGTGGCGACCCAGTCAACAGGTGGTAAGCGGTGGCCGCGAGCGCATATTGGTCAGCGCGGCCGTCGATGTCATTGCCCATCAGTTGCTCGGGGGCCGCGTAGCTGACGGTTCCAACAGCCGCGTTCGTCGCCGTCAGATCGCTGATATCGTCGATAGGACGTGCGATACCGAAGTCCGCCAACAAGATTCGCGCCTCACCGGCGTGCGGCACAGAAATCAATATGTTGGCCGGTTTCACGTCTCGATGAATTAAGCCGACTTGATGGGCGTAATCCAGAGCGGAAGCGACGGCGGTGACGATCTCGACCACCCCGCGGACCGACATACCGCCGCTGAAGCCCTGCCGCATCAGTCGGCCTGCATCCGCACCGTCGATGTAGTCCATCGATATCCACAACTGCCCGAGGTGCTCGCCGCGGTCGTGCACGCCGACGATGTGCGGGTGGTCAAGGATGGCTACAACGTCGGCCTCGCGGTTGAAGCGCTCGCGGAAGCCAGGATCGGCGGACACATCTGCGGGCAGGATCTTCAGCGCATCGCGCCGGGGCAGCCGAGGATGCTCGGCGAGATAGACCTCACCCAGTCCGCCGGATCCCAGTAGGCGCACGATTGTGAAGCCAGCAAACGACGCACCGCTGCTTAACGGCATTGCCGGATCGTATCGAAGTGGCCGGTGATGGGCGGGACGCGACCCACGCGCAGGGAGGAAGTTCTTGTCCCGACGTCTGCTACCTTTGCGGGAGCCCAAATCGCCATCGTTTCGAGGAGCGAGCATTTGAGTTCACTTGCGTGGACCCTGTTGTTCGTGGGCGGCTTCCTGCTCCTGCTTGCCATCGGGGTGGCGTTCGCGTACTGGAATCTGACAAGGAACTCACCGCGAGGGAAGTTCGCGTTGGAAGCTGTAGGTTCCTTGGTCGTGGGTCTGCTGCTGGGCGCGGCGGCGGTTTTCGGTGTGACGTTGATGGTGCAACAGGATAAGAAGCCGTCACTGACGATCGGTGACGGTGCGGCAATTCTCAACCGGGTGGAGTACGGCGACCGAAGCTAGCGTTCCCGCGACGGAGGAGTGGTCTGCCGTCGCGCCATTGTCACGGCGTTGGCTCTGGGCCGTCGGGTCCGCCGCGCTGATTTTGTGTTTCGCCCAGGCGCCCGGGCGCGTTTCGCCAGACACCAAGCTTGATCTGACGGCGGCCCCGCTGCGGTTCCTCGCGCGCGCGACAAATCTATGGAGCAGCGAACTGCCGTTCGGGCAGGCCCAGAACCAGGCCTACGGTTATCTGTTCCCGCACGGCGCGTTCTTTCTCCTCGGGGACATCCTTGGCCTTCCCGGATGGGTGACGCAGCGGTTGTGGTGGGCGCTGCTGCTGACCGTCGGGTTCTGGGGGCTGCTGCGGCTGGGCGAAGTGCTCGGCATCGGCACCACCAGTTCGCGCGTGGTCGCCGCGGCGGCGTTCGCGCTGTCACCGCGTGTGCTGACGACCCTCGGGTCGATCTCGTCGGAAACCCTGCCGATGATGCTTGCCCCGTGGGTACTGGTGCCGGTGATCGTGGGGTTGCGCGGGACCGGAGCCGGAAAGCCCGCGACATCGGACAGAGCTTCGGTGCGCGTGCTGGCCGCCCGGGCCGCCGTTGCCGTGGCGTTGATGGGCGCCGTCAACGCCGTCGCGACTCTGACCGGCTGCCTTGCCGCGGTGATCTGGTGGGCCTGTCATCGACCGAATCGGCTGTGGTGGCGGTTCACCGGGTGGTGGCTGCTGGGCATTGCGCTGGCGACGACGTGGTGGCTGGTCGCGCTTGTACTGCTCGGCCACGTGAGCCCGCCGTTCCTGGACTTCATCGAATCGTCGGGCGTCACCACGCAATGGACGTCACTCACCGAGATGCTGCGCGGTACCGACAGCTGGACGCCGTACGTCGCGCCCGCTGCCACCGCGGGCCAATCGCTGGTCACGAGTTCCGTGGCGATCCTGGCCACCACGCTCGTCGCCGCCGGCGGACTGACCGGGTTGGCGCTTAAGTCCATGCCCGCCCGCGGCCGGCTGGTGACCATGCTGCTGGTCGGCGTCGTGCTGCTGGCGGTCGGGTACTCCGGCGGCCTCGGATCACCAGTCGCGCACGAGGTTCAGGCATTCCTGGACGCGGCGGGTGCGCCGCTGCGCAACGTGCACAAGA
This sequence comes from uncultured Actinomycetota bacterium, assembly GCA_963801365.1. Lineage (GTDB taxonomy): Bacteria > Actinomycetota > Actinomycetes > Mycobacteriales > Mycobacteriaceae > Mycobacterium. The sequence goes on from CAWDEZ010000013.1 coordinate 293,716, forward strand.
TGGAGCCGGTGATCCGGCTGCCGATGGCCTTGGGTCTGGCACACCTGCTGGGCCGAGTGCCGCTTCCGGGTAGCGCGCCGCAAAAGGTCTGGGTGCATGCGCTGGCGCATCCAGAGCACCACAAGCGTGTGGCCGTCGCGATCGTCGTGCTGGCCGCGCTTGCCGTCAGCACATCGTTGGCGTGGACCGGCAGGCTCACGCCACCGGGCACGTTCGGCGCGATACCGCAGTACTGGCATGACGCCGCAGACTGGCTCACCGAGAACAACGCCCGCGGTCCGACGCCCGGGCGTGTGCTGGTGGTACCTGGATCGCCGTTCGCAACCCAGGTGTGGGGCACCAGTCACGACGAGCCCCTGCAGGTGCTCGGTGACAGCCCGTGGGGCGTGCGCGACTCGGTGCCTCTGACGCCACCGGCGACGATCCGGGCATTCGACTCCGTGCAACGGCTGCTCGCTGCGGGTAGACCATCCGTTGGACTGGCGGATACGCTTGCACGCCAAGGGATTTCGTATCTCGTGGTACGCAACGACCTCGATCCGGACACCTCGCGGTCGGCGCGGCCGATCCTGGTGCACCGCGCGGTCGACGGGTCGCCGGGCCTGGCGAAGGTCGCGCAGTTCGGCGAGCCGGTTGGGGCCGGGACCGTGTCGGGGTTCGTCGCCGACAGCGACCTGCGTCCGTCATATCCGGCGGTCGAGATCTACCGGGTGGGCCCGGCGACATACAATCCGGGCGCGCCGTACCTCGCTGACACCGACCCGATGTCCCGCGTCGACGGCGGCCCGGAAGCGTTGCTGCGCCTCGATGAGCGTCGCCGTCTGCAGAGTCAGCCGCCACTGGGCCCGGCGCTGCTGACCACCGACGCGCAGCGCGCCGGCTTGGCCGTGCCCGTCGTCACTATCACAGATACGCCGCTGGCCCGCGAGACCGACTACGGCCGCGTCGACGACCATTCGTCGGCCGTTCGCGCAACCGGCGACCAGCGGCACACATTCAACCGGGTACCCGACTACCCCGCCGACGCGCAGCCGGTCGATGGCAGCTGGGTCGGCGGTCGTGTTTCGGTGTCGAGTTCGGCAGCCGATTCGACCGCGCTGCCGAACGTCTCGCCTGCCACGGGCCCGGCCGCCACGGTCGACGGCGACTCCGCGACCAGCTGGGTGTCCAACGCGCTGCAGGCCGGGGTCGGCCAGTGGCTACAGGTCGACTTCGACAACCCGATCACCAACGCCACGATCACGATTGCTCCGAGCGCCACGGCGGTCGGCGCGCAGGTTCGCCGGATTGAGATCGCCACCGCGAACGGCACCACAACCGTGCGATACGACCAACCCGGGCAGCCGCTCACCGCGGCGCTGCCGTACGGGGAGACACCGTGGGTGCGGGTGACCGCGGTCGGCACCGACGACGGATCCGCGGGCGTCCAGTTCGGGATCACCGACATCGCGATCACCCAGTACGACGCGAATGGCTACGCCCATCCGGTGACCCTTCGGCACACCGTCGCGGTTCCCGGCCCGCCGACTGGCTCGGCCGCGGCGAGCTGGGATCTCGGCTCCGAGCTGCTCGGCCGGTCGGGCTGCGCGAAAGGGTACGCCCGGGTGCGCTGCGCCGCGACCATGACGCTCGCGCCGGAAGAGCCGGTGAACCTCAGCCGCACACTCGCTGTGCCGCAGCCCGTGACCGTCACGCCGACGGTCTGGGTGCGCGCACGGCAGGGCCCGAAGTTGGCTGACATGGTCGCGCAGCCCGACGCCGCGCGAGCGAGTGGCGACGCCGACGTGATCGACGTCCAAGGTTCCGCGTACGCGGCCGCCGACGGCGACCCGGGCACGTCGTGGATCGCGCCGCAGAGGGTGGTGCACGACCGCACACCGCCCAACCTCACGCTGAGGCTGCCGAGGCCCACCGAAGTGGCCGCAGTGCGATTCACCCCGAGCGCGTCGTCGGTGCCGGCACATCCGAAGCTCGTCGCGGTCGACCTCGGCGACGGCCCGCAGGTGCACCCGATGTCGGAGAGTAGCGATGGCGATGGCGACACGCGGACGGTGGCGTTGACGCCCCGGGTCACCGATACGATCAGGATCAGCGTGCTCGACTGGGACGACATCATCGACCGCACCGCGCTCGGATTCGACCAGCTCAAACCGCCCGGCATCGCGGAGGTCGCCGCGCTCGGCACCGACGGCAAACCGATAGCGGCCCCGGATGCCGACCGCAATCAACGTCGCGCGGTCGACCTCGAATGCGGCCGCGGTCCAACGATCGCGATCGCCGGACGCTTCGTCCAGACCTCAATTCACACTACGGTTGCGGCGCTGCTGGCCGGAGAACCGATCGCCGCGCGCCCGTGCCAGAGCGAGCCGATCGCGCTGCCGGCCGGCGAGCAGGAACTGCTGATCAGTCCGGGCGACGGGTTCGTCGTCGACGGGGCCCAGCTCACGACGGCGCTGCCACTGCCGCCGTCCGCCACACCGACCCCGGCGCAGATCAACGCGTGGGGACCCGACCGCCGGGAAGTCCGCGTTGATCCGGCACCGGCGACACGCGTTCTGGTGGTACCGGAAAGCGTGAACCCGGGCTGGGTGGCGGACGCCTCCGACGGCACCCGGCTGACTCCGGTCGTTGTCAACGGCTGGCAGCAGGCCTGGGTGGTTCCCGCCGGAACGTCGGGCACGATCACGCTCACCTTCCCGGCCAACGCGCTCTACCGGGCCGGGCTGGGCTGGGGGCTGGCGTTGCTGCCGCTGCTGGCGATGTTCGCGCTGGTGCGGCCGCGCAGAGAGGTCGACGACGAGCCCGCGCAGCCGTGGCGACTACCGACCGCGGCGGCCGCGGCGGCCGTGCTGGCGGCGGGGTGGCTGATCGCCGGGATCGCCGGGGTGGTGGTATTCGGCGCGATGCTCGGCGCGCGGTGCGCTCTTCGGCACCGGGAGCGGTTGTCCGACGTGGTCACACTCGGCACGACCGCGACCGGTTTCATCCTGGCCGGCGCGGTGCTGTCTCGTCATCCGTGGAGGTCGGTGGGCGGATACGTCGGGCACTCGTGGGGAGTGCAGCTGCTGGCGCTGATTGCGGTTGGCGCGGTGGCCGCATCGGTGGTGTCGATCACGCGCCTGCAGTCAGCCGACGCGTAGCAGAATGCCGCTATGCCAGAAGTGAATACAGCCCGGGGCGCGATCGACGCCGCGGACCTCGGCGTGACGTTGATGCACGAGCACGTCTTCATCATGACGACCGAAGTCATGCAGAACTATCCGGAAAGGTGGGGTGATGACGCCGCGCGGGAGGCCGACGCCATCACGCGGCTCAATGAACTGAAGGCCACCGGCGTCGACACGATCGTCGACCTCACGGTCATCGGACTCGGCCGCTACATCCCGCGGATCGCGCGAGTCGCCGCGGCCACCGATCTGAATATCGTCGTCGCCACCGGCCTATACACCTACAACGACGTGCCGTTCTGTTTCCACTACCTCGGGCCGGGCGCACCGCTGAACGGGCCCGAGATCATGACCGACATGTTCGTTCGCGACATCGAGCAGGGCATCGCCGACACCGGCGTCAAGGCCGCGATCCTCAAATGCGCGACCGACGAACCCGGAGTGACGCCTGGCGTCGAGCGAGTGCTGCGCGCGGTCGCGCAGGCACATCGCCAAACCGGCGTGCCGATCTCGACGCACACGCACGCCCCATCGCGGCGTGGGCTGGAGCAACAGCGCATCTTCGCCGACGAGGGCGTCGACCTCAGCCGCGTGATCATCGGCCACTCCGGCGACTCGACGGACCTCGAGTATCTCGAGGAGCTGATCGCCAATGGCAGCTACATCGGGATGGACCGGTTCGGCGTCGACGTGCTCCTGCCGTTCGAGGACCGCGTGAACACGGTGGTGCAGATGTGCGAACGTGGGCACGCCGACAAGATGGTGTTGTCGCACGACGCGAACTGTTATTTCGACGCGCTGCCCGAGGACCTGCTGCAGGTGGCCGCGCCCAATTGGCACTACCTGCACATCCACCACGACGTGATCCCCGCTCTCAAACAGCGCGGCGTCACCGACGAGCAGATCCGCACCATGCTGGTGGACAACCCGCGCACGATCTTCGGCCGCCAGGGCGGGTACTGACGTGGCCGTCGCACCCATCGGTACTCAGTTGGGCGAGCTGGCGGCGCTCGCACCAGACGATGCGGCGATCACGTGCGACGGGCAAACCGTCACGCAACGCGAACTCGACACGTCGACCAACCGACTGGCCCGCGCTTACGCCGAGCTCGGCGTCGGCCTCGGCGACTACGTCACGATCTGCCTGCCCAATTCGATCGAGTTCATGCAGGCCGCGATCGCGGCGTGGAAGCTCGGCGCGATCCCGCAGCCGCTGCCGCCGCGGCTGCCCGAGTCCGAGTTCGCGGCACTGCTGGGGCTGCGTCGTCGAGCGCTGGTTGTGGGCCGATCCGATCCGAGGGGCGAAGTCCCCAACGTTCCGCCGGGTTTCGCGCCGAATTCGGCGCTGTCTGACGCCACGCTTCCCGACGCGTTGTCGCCGTCGTGGAAGTCGATGGCGTCCGGGGGCAGTACCGGCCGCCCGAAGCTCATCGAGGCGGGCGGTGACGGACGTCTGGACCTCACGGCATTGGCAGTCGGGCTCGGCACCCAGCAGAACGACACTCAACTGGTGTCGGTGCCGCTGGCGCACAACACCGGAATGACGGCGGCCACCATGGGTCTGCTGTTGCGCCACCACGTCGTGCTGATGTCGCGGTTCGATCCCGCGGAGTTTCTGGCGCTGGTGACTCGCCACCGCGTTGACTGGCTGTTCACGGTGCCGACGATCATGCACCGGCTGCTGCCCGTCTACCGCGCAAACTCCGACGCCTATGTCCTGTCCTCGATCCGGCGGTTCTGGCATGTGGGTGCACCTTGCCCGGTCACGGTCAAAGAGGCCTGGATTGAATTGCTCGGCCCGGATGTGCTCTGGGAACTCTACGGCGGCACCGAACTTCAGGCGTTGGCCGCGCTCAGCGGCAGCGAGTGGCTTGCGCATCGTGGATCGGTCGGCCGGGTGATCGCCGGCGAGATGACGGTCCTCGATGACAACGGGGACACCTGCCCGCCCGGTGTGGTCGGCGAGGTCTACCTGCGGCCCTCCCCCGGCAACCCTCCTACCTACCGCTACGTCGGTGCCACCGCGAAGAGTCGCGACGGGTGGGACTCGCTGGGCGATCTGGGCCACTTCGACGAGGACGGATACCTCTACCTGTCCGACCGGCGCGTCGACATGTTCACCGTCGGCGGTCGCAACGTGTACCCCGCCGAGATCGAAGGGGCGCTGTGTGCGCACCCGGATGTGTTGTCGTGCTTGGTGGTCGGTGTGCCCGACGAGGATCTCGGCCAGGTGCCGTACGCCCTTGTGCAGGCTGCCGGTCTCGCCGAGATGTCGGTCATCGAGTTTTTGCGGGACCGCGTCGAGTCCTGCAAGCTGCCCCGGACGGTGGAGTTCGTCGACACACCGCTGCGCGATGACGCCGGCAAGGCGCGGCGCTCAGCCGTGCGGGCCGACGTCATCGCGCGAGGGCGAGCTCAGGTGCCTCAGTGACCGCGCTATCCAGCGGCGGTGCGGCGCGCCAACGGGACTCCCAGCGCCGCAATGCAACCCGGCACGGCGATTCGACGAGCGCGTAACTCACCGCCGCGATCGCGAACCCGAAGACCACTGTCAGCCCCAGCACCACCGGCATGTACCCGTTGAACGCGAACTCTCCGATGACCGGGAACACCATCGTCAACGCGGCCAGGTGCCAGACGAACAACCCGTAGGACCAGCGGCCCAGCGTCACCATCGGGCGGCTGCCCAGGAACCGGTGCGGTGTGTCGGGGCGGTCCAACACCAGCGGGGCCAGCAAGGCCGCGGCCACCACCGCTCCCATCGCGGTCCTCACCACGAACTGGTTGAGCGTGGCCGGTGTCAACCCTTCCGGGCCGGCCAGCGGCGACGCGGCGACCAGATAGGCCGCGACCGCGATCGCCCCCATCAGCACCCGCCGCCGCGCCAGCGTGTGCATCCAGCCCAGCGGGCTGACGGTCCACTCAGCCAACAGCATCCCCGCGGCGAACCAGGAGCCGTAGGCCGGCGGCCAGTTCAACGGGTTGAGGCCCTGCGCGGTATGGATTGGGACCAGACCCCAGCCCAGGCTGGCCACACCGAACGCCGCGATCACGGGCGCCCGGGCCCGCACCGGCAGCCCGCGCGCCAGCAGCGCGAGCAGCGGCAGCGCCAGGTAGAAGCTGACCTCCACCGACAGGCTCCACATCTGTGTCAGCCCTGCGGTCAGCGTCAACGGGACATATACTTGTGTCAGGGTGAGGTTGGCGAACCACACTGTGGCGCTTGATGTTTCGGCGTCAGGCAGCAACGTCAGGATCACCATCACCGCCACCAGGTAGCCGGGCATGATCCGGACAAGCCGGGAGCGCAGGTAGTGGCCTGTCGGCGGCTTGTGCCGGAGGCCGCGCGCCGCGGCGGCATGCCCCCGCCACAGCAAAAAGCCGGACAGCGCGAAGAACACCGCGACGGCCAGATCGAAGCGACCGAACAGTCGGCCGGCGATGCCGGTGGAATGGCCGGTCTGAAACGCAACGTGGGTGAGGACGATGCCGATGGCTGCGCATGCCCGCATGCCCTCCACCGCGGGAAGAAACGTGCGGGTGCCGCCGACCGCTGACTGCGCCACGCCGATCAGTCTGCACGGCGACGGGAAAGTCGCCGGTCACCGGGTAGTCCGCCGGTGTGGCGGCTTCTGCTGTGACGGCGCCGCGGTAAGCGTGGACCTTAGTTTCTGCTGTTAGGGTCGAACGGGTTTGCCACCACCGGTTGGGTCGGGGCCGGCGGCGGCGGCGGAACGGACCGGGATCGGAGGAACGGCTTGAACCGCGCAGTGGCGCTTCGTTGGGCGGCGGGGGCGATCTTGAACCTTGGGGCGGCCCTGCTGATGGCAGCGATCCTGCTGTCCACCTACACCGCCAGCCGGATCACCAAAATCCCGCTCGACATCGACACCACGCTGCTGAGCAACGGCAACGCAACCGCGCTCGACCCCGCCTCGCTGTCAACGGACCGTTTCATCACCAACAACGGTGTGCCCGTCGTTCAGCAGCAGCAGTACAGCACCGAGTCGGGTGTCGATACTCCGTCGAACGCCGACGTGGTCTCCCTTCAGGTCGGCACCACGTTGCGGCGCGCCGACAAGCAACAAGACAGCGGCCTGCTGCTGGCGATCGTCGACACGGTGACACTGAACCGCAAGACCGCGATGGCGGTGTCCAGCGAAAGCAATCCCGCAGGCTCCGTGCAGAAGCCGCGCACGATGGACGACACCAAGCCGCCGACGAGCATGCCGCTGAGACACGACGGACTCAACTATCGCTTTCCCTTTGACGTCGAGAAGAAGACCTACCCATACTTCGACCCGATCGCGCAGAAGCCGTTCGACGCGAACTACGACGGCGAAGAAGACATCCTCGGCCTGACCACCTTTCACTTCAAGCAGAACGTCGGCATGGACAACAACGGCACAATCGTCGAGCCGGTCGAGTATCCGTCGCTCTACGACAAGGACGAGGACGCCACCGTAACCGCTCGCGCCTCGCTCTGGGATCTACCCGGGCCGCCTGACGATCGGGTCACGATGAAGCGGTATTACGCCGCCCAGCGCGAGTTTTGGGTCGACCCGGTCAGCGGCACGATCGTGAAAACCAAGGAACGCGCAGTGCACTACTACGTGCGCTGCGGTGATGCCGAGTGCAAGACCCGCGACGCACTGAAGCCGGACGTGACGCTTGTCGATTACACGGTGACATCGACCGAGCCGACCGTGGAGCAGCAGGTTAACGCCGCACGCAACGAGCGGGACCGGATTGCCGTGTGGAGCCGCATCTTGCCGATCACGTTCACCGCGCTGGGCATCATCGCGCTCGTCGGCGGTGCGCTGCTGGGATGGTTCACGCTGCGTGCCGACACCTCGTTAATCGATCCGGGCCTCGACACCGCGGAGCACGGCTTCTTCGGGCCGCGCGGACCGTCGGGGGAACCCGTGCCCGGAGCCGAGGCCGAGACGGAAAAGCTGCCGGCGCAGCGTCGGCCGCCACCCGCGCCGCCGCCGCCGGGGCCGCCGCCTCCCTAGTAGCTGCCGTGTCAAAGGCGCGGCGCTGTCTGGCGCCCTTATATGCGCTGATGTTGGTGCTCGCGATCACCGCACCGCTGTTGGCGCCGGGGTACCTGCTGCTGCGCGACGCCGTGTCGACGCCGTGGTCGTACCTGTCCGACGTCGCGCTGGGGCTGTCCGAGTCGGCGCCCCGCGCGCTGCCGCAGGACTTCACGGTCGCGATTGCGTCCCGGCTGCTCGACGGCGGGATCGTGGTCAAGGCACTGCTCATCCTCGGGCTATGGCTCGCCGGGTGGGGTGCAGCGCGGCTCGCCGCCGTGTTTGTTCCCGAGGCCGGGCTCGGCGGCCAATTGGTTGCAGTGACGGTCGGCATCTGGAATCCCTATGTGGCCGAACGGCTTTTGCAGGGGCACTGGAGTCTTCTGGTCTCCTATGGGTGTCTGCCATGGGCGGCTGCGGCGATGCTGCGGCTGCGCGCTGGGGGCTCTGTGTGGCCGCTGGTGTTGTGGATCGCGGTGGCCGGACTGACGCCGACGGGCCTGATGCTGGCGGCGACGGTCGCGCTGGTGTGTGCCGTGGTGCCGGGCGGCCGACGTCCGCGATGGCTGTGCGCCGCGGTGAGTTTGGGTGTCGCGGTGCTGGTGGCGTCGCCGTGGTTGACGGCCAGTGTCCTGTCCGGCACTTTGGCGTCCACGCAGGGCGGGATCGCGGTGTTTGCCGCACGGGCCGAGCCTGGTTTGGGCACGTTGGGAAGCCTTGCGGCGCTCGGTGGTATCTGGAACGCCGAGTCGGTCCCGGATTCTCGCGGCGCGATGTTCGCGATCGTCGGGTCGGCGGTGCTGCTGGGCATCGTCGCCGCAGGGCTGCCGGCGCTGCGGCGCCGACCCGCCGCAATCGCGTTGATGGCGCTGGCCGCGGTGGCGGTGGTGGTGCCCGCCGCGATGGCGACCGGCCCCGGCATCACGGTGGTGGACGCACTGGTGCACGCGGTGCCGGGTCTCGGCGTAGTGCGCGACGGACAGAAATGGGTCGCGCTGGCGGTGCCGGGTTACGCGATCGCGGGCGCGGGCGCGGTGGTGACGCTGCGGCGCTGGGTGCCAGCGGGCGCCGCCGCTGCCGCATGCTGCGCGGCGCTGATCCTCGTGCTGCCCGACCTGGCGTGGGGTGTCGGCGGCGCGATGACGTCGGTGCGCTATCCCGCCGGCTGGGCGGCGGTGGCATCGCGCATCAACGCCGACCCTCGTCCGGTCGCGGTGTTACCCGCTGACACGATGCGCCGGTTCGGCTGGTCCGGGCCGGCGCCGGTGCTGGATCCACTCCCGCGCTGGGTGCGCGCACCCGTGTGGTCGACCGGTGACCTGAACATTTCGGGGCGCACGGTGCTCGGCGAAGGTAGCGGCGCGCGCGCAATACAGCGGCTGTTGCTCGACGGCGCCGATGCGGGGGCATTGGCACGGGCGGGTGTTGGATGGGTGGTTGTCGAGTCGGGGACGGAAGGTGAGACAGGCTCGGCGGCAAAGACATTGGCGACGCTGCCGGTGGCGTACCGCGATGCGGACATCACGCTGTACCGGGTCGGCGGCGACACTGAAGGCGCCTCGCCGCGGACGCGCACGGCAATGGTGTCCGTCCATCTCTTGTGGCTAGCCGTTCTGGTTGCCGGTGCGGCGGCCACGGCGATCGGTGCCCGCAGAGAAGCGACAAGACTCCAGTCGAGACCAAACTTGGCTGGCTGAAAACCCCCTGACTCCAACGAGGCGAGGAGGGAACTAGACGACGCCGCTGACCAATTGGCCGCGGGCCACCGACTCGAGCACCACCCGCATAGCGTCGGCGCTTTGCTGCCAAGAGAATTCGGCGCTGCGCGCCTGCGCCTTGCGACCCAGCTCGTCGCGCAGCAGCGGATCGGTCAGCAGCTCCTCGAGCCGGGCCACCAGCTCGTCTCGATCTTCGACCAGCACGCCGGTGACGCCGTCGATGATCGAGTCGGTGAGTCCGCCAGACGAGCGATAGCCGACCGTCGGCACGCCGTGCTGGGCCGCCTCCGTCACCGCCAGTCCCCACCCTTCTTTGCGTGAAGGCAGCACGTGCACCCAGGCCTGCTGCAACACAGCGTGTTTCGCCGTATCGGCAACGTGCCCATGAAACGTCACCGAATCCGCAATCCCCAGCCGGGCCGCATGCGACACCAGCCGATCCCGCCACCAGCCGCCGCCGACGACGTCGAGGTGCACGTCGGAGATGCGGGTTCGCAGCTCCGCAATCGCATCGAGCGCATCCTCGATGTGCTTGTGCGGCACCAACCGGGACAGCACCGCGACCCGGGGGGTCGGCGAGCGGGGCACCTGCGGTGCGTGCGTCGGCATCTTGTCAAGACCGTTGCGCACCACTGCTATGCGGTCCATGCTCACCCCCAGCTCGACGAGGTCGCGAGCCGACGGCAGCGACACGGTGACGTACTGGTTACGCCGGTGAAGCCACGGCGAGAACGTCGATTCGCAGAACCAGCCGAGCCGGGCGAGCCGACGGCCGAGCAGCGGCCACTGCTCGCGGTGGCAGTGATGCACCAGCACCGCCACCCGCCGACCGAACACCAGCCGTGCGAAAAATGGCCAGCCGTTTTGGGTGTCGACGATCACGTCGGGCCGCACGTCGCGCAGCGGGCCGACCCGAAACCGGGCCCCGATCAGCGCCAGCAACGCCAAGTGATACACCGAGAAACGCCCGCCCGCGCGACTGATCCGGACGCCGTCGACGACCTCGTCCCGAGACGCACCTTCGTAACACGCCGTGCGCAGCGTCACCGACACCCCGTCGGCGGCGAGTTGCTCGCCGATCCGCTGCAGATAGGCTTCGCTGCCGCCGCCTTGCGGATGGCCGACGTCGCGAAAGCACAGCATCAGCACCGAACCCACGGACTCAGGTTGGCCAGCATCGGACGACACCCGGTCAGCGTAGCGTCACGCGAGTGCAGCCCACCGACGTCTTCGCCAGACGCGCGACGTTACGACGGTCGGTGCGCCTGCTGTCGGAATTCCGGTACGAACAACGCCGACCGCAGCGCTTCTATACCGCGTTGGCCGTCGACACCGCCGAGCTCGTCGACGACCTCTGGCGCGGCGTCCACGGCGAATCGGCGGCCGGCCGGTTGCTGGTCGATGTCGGCGGCGGCCCCGGGTACTTCGCGTCCGCGTTTGCCGAACGCGGGGTTCGCTACCTGGGGGTCGAGCCTGATCCCGCCGAGATGCACACGACACCGTACGTCGACGCCGCGCCGGGAACATTCGTCCGCGCGTCCGGCATGGCGCTGCCCTTCGGCGACGACACCGTCGACATCTGCCTGTCGTCCAACGTCGCCGAGCATGTGCCCGACCCCTGGCGACTCGGCGCCGAGATGTTGCGCGTGACCCGGCCCGGCGGGCTTGCGGTGCTGTCCTACACCGTGTGGCTCGGCCCGTTCGGAGGCCATGAGATGGGCCTGACGCACTACCTCGGCGGGCAGCGCGCCGCGCGGCTATACGCCCGCAGGCACGGCCACGCCGCGAAGAACAACTACGGGTCGTCGCTGTTTGACGTATCGGTGGCCGACGGGTTGGGCTGGGCCCGCTCGACGGGTGCGTTTGTCGCCGCATTTCCCCGCTACCACCCGAGATGGGCGTGGGGGTTGACCTCGTTGCCGCTGCTCCGAGAGTTCGTGGTGAGCAATCTGGTGCTGGTGCTCGCGCCGTGACGTCCATCAGAATGAAACAGGTTCTCGTTTTCTTCCCGGGCTGGGTAGTGTGGGCCACACCATGGCAGGACAGTCCAACTTCCGGGCCGCTGTCGGCTCATCGGAGCCATTTGCTCTTCACGCAAGCGGCTCATCGGGGCCATTTGCTCTTCGCGCAAGCGGCTCATCGCTTCGCGACGTTTTCGAACAGTGGCTGGCCACCCGACAGCCCGGCGCGGCAGTGGCAACCGCGAGCCTGACCGCATCGTCGACTGTGCTGGTCGACGCGGGCTGGGAGGGCGAGACCCATCGGCTGGTGGTCCGATTGGCGCCGGCTGGCCCGGTCGAGGCCCGATGCCAATATCTGACGCTGCGGCGACTCGCTACCCAGCTGGTCCGGCCGACGGTGCCGGCGGTGCTGTGGTATGAGGACGACCCCAAGCCCCTCGGGGCGCCGTTCTACGTGATGGCCCGCGTTGACGGACTCACGACCGCGAAGTACGAAACGCCGTACACGTTCGCCTCGTGGATCACCGACGCTACCGCTGCTGAACGCCAGCTCATGCAGCGCGCGACGCTGGAAGAGCTGGCCAGGGTTCACGCCGCTGTCCCGTCTGATTTCGCGTTCCTCGACCGTCGCCGCCCAGGTGAATCGGCGCTGTCGGCCCACGTCCGCAAGACTGCCGAGCACTACCGGACGGTCGTTTCCCGCGGATTGCAGATGCCAGTGATCGAACGCGCGTTCGCCTGGGTGCGTAAGCATGCGCCCGTCGACGCAGCGCCAGTCCTGTGCTGGGGCGACGCGCGGATCGACAACGCGATCTATCGCGACTTCGGTTCGGTGGCCTTGATGCGGTGGCAGCACGCCACACTCGGGCCCCGAGAATTAGATCTGGGTGCGATGATCCTGCGCCACCGGTTCGCCGACGACCTCGCCCGTGACGCCGGGCGGCCCGGACTGCCCGACTTCCTCCGCCCGGATGACGTCGCCGCGACCTACGCCGAGATCACCGGATACCAGCCGACCGACCTGACCTTCTACATCGCTTATGCGGCGCTGGTCCAGGCGATCGAAATGGTCCGAACTCCGTTGCGCGCCAGAGCTTTCAACACACTCGCTGAAGCACTGATAGGAGAAGAATGAGCAGGCAGTACAACACCGAATGGGACAAATTGTTCATCGGCGGCAAGTGGACCGCCCCGTCCACCGACCAGGTCATCGAGGTGCGTTCACCGGCGACCGGCGAGTACATCGGCAAGGTACCGCTCGCGGCGCCCGCCGATGTCGACGCCGCTGTGGCGGCGGCCCGCGCCGCATTCGACGGCGGCCCGTGGCCGTCCACACCGCCGGCCGAACGCGCCGCGGTGATTCAGGCCGCGGTCAAGCTTCTCGAGGATCGCAAGGACTACTTCACCTATCTGCTGACCTGTGAGACCGGCCAGCCGGCGACCATCATCGAAATGATGCATTGGACGGGATCTATCGGCGCACTGAGCTTTTTCGCCGGTGCGGCCGATTCCATCAAGTGGACGGAGACACGCAACGGTTCGTATGGGCAGTCGATTGTCTCGCGCGAGCCGGTGGGGGTGGTCGGCGCGGGCATCGCGTGGAATGTGCCGCTGTTCTTGGCTGTGAACAAGCTCGGCCCGGCGTTGCTCGCCGGCTGCACCGTGGTGCTCAAGCCTGCCGCCGAGACACCCTTGAGTTCGAATGCGCTTGCCGAGGTGTTCGCCGACGCAGGGCTGCCCGAGGGCGTGCTCTCGGTGGTGCCCGGTGCTGTCGAAACCGGCCAGGCGCTGATGGCGAATCCCGACCTTGACATGCTGACGTTTACGGGCAGCTCGGCGGTTGGCAAGGAGGTCGGCAAGCGCGCGGCCGACATGCTCAAACCGTGCACGCTCGAACTCGGCGGCAAGTCGGCCGCGATCATCCTCGAGGACGTCGACCTCGCGGCTGCGGTGCCGATGATGGTGTTCTCCGGCGTGATGAACGCCGGGCAGGGCTGCGTCAATCAGACCCGAATCCTGGCACCGAGGTCGCGCTATGACGAAATCGTCGATGCGGTAACGGCTTTCGTGCAGGCACTACCGGTCGGCCTGCCGTCGGACCCGGCCACCCAGATCGGTCCGCTGATCAGTGAGAAGCAGCGCGAGCGTGTCGAGGGTTACATCGCTAAGGGCATCCAGGAAGGCGCGCGGCTGGTGTGCGGCGGCGGCCGGCCCAAGGGCCTGGACAGCGGCTACTTCGTGGAGCCCACCGTGTTCGCCGACGTCGACAACAAGATGACGATCGCCCAGGAGGAAATCTTCGGGCCGGTGCTGTCGATCATTCCGTACGACACCGAAGAGGATGCGATCAAGATCGCCAACGACTCGGTGTACGGCCTGGCCGGCAGCGTGTGGACCACCGATGTGCCCAAGGGCATCGAAATCTCGCAGAAGATCCGCACGGGCACCTACGGAATCAACTGGTACGCGTTCGATCCTGGCTCACCGTTCGGCGGGTACAAGAACTCCGGCATCGGCCGCGAGTGCGGGCCGGAGGGCATCGAGCACTTCTGCCAGCTCAAGAGCGTGCTGCTGCCGATGGGCTACACCGTCGAATAGTTTGCCGTTTGACCGATGCCGAGTTGTGCCAGACCGCGCGGCCACACCGGTCGGGCCGGACACCGCCAGAAGAGCCCCAAAAATTTTGTTGCAATTTCATACGCAACAAGGACGAAGATAGCAATACCGAAGATGTGTATCGCAGCCATGTGATCCCGTAAGGGGGCCGGCGATGATTGACAGGTCGCACGCATATAACACCGTCTGGCAGCTGCGGGCGGATTCGTGGTGCCGTCTCGAGGACGCGGCTGAACGCTTGAGTTGGCCCACTGCTTCGACAGACAGCAGGGAACGGTACGCCGCCGTAGTCGGTGACTTGTTGGCCCAGCTCGCGCCGCTGGAGCCGTATTGGGCGTACCCCGGTACGCCACAGTTCGCCAGAACCCAGCGACTCTTCGCTGCCGGGAAGTACGGCAAGTTTGCGCGCACGGTTTCGCGAATCAACCACGCGCTGACCACTGATTCGTACCGTTCCGGCGACATCGAGTCGGCCGGCCTCGACGACGAGGACCGCCTACTGGCCGACCCCCGGCAGCTCGAACCGCAACCGGTCACCAAACCCGAGCAGCTGTATTTCGAGGTGCTGGTGGTCGAATCGCTGACCGAAACGCAGGAGAGGGCGCTGCGCAAAGAAATACGCAGTTGGCGGCGGCCCGACGACGAGTTCGTCTACGAACTGGTGGTCGTGGCCAGCGGGGACGAGGCGCTCATCGCGGCACGGCTGAACTCCAATCTGCAGGCCGTGGTAGTCGGGCGCCGCTTCACGCACCGATCCATCCGTGACTTGTCGGCGCTGGCCGAGTTCGTCGACACCCACATCTCCGACGAACTGGCCGATCACCAGTCAGCCGACGACCGGGCCCAGATCCTGGCGGAGTCGCTTACCGAACTGCGCCCGGAACTGGACCTGTACCTCATGACCGAGATCGAGGTCGAAAACATCGCGGGTCGAGTCGGCGAGAACTTCCGGCGGGTGTTCCATGCCCGTGAGGGCTTCCTCGAACTGCACCTGAGCATTCTGCAGGGAGTGGCGGCGCGATACCGCACGCCGTTCTTCAGCGCGCTGAAGCAGTACAGCCACCGGCCCACCGGGGTGTTCCACGCGCTGCCGATTTCTCAGGGCAAGTCGATTGTCAACTCGCACTGGATCAAGGACATGGTCGGCTTCTACGGGCTCGACGTGTTCATGGCGGAGACCTCGGCCACCTGCGGTGGTCTCGACTCATTGCTGGAACCGACCGGGCCGCTGCGCGACGCCCAAGAGTTGGCAGCCGAGACCTTCGGATCACGCCGCACGTATTTCGTCACCAACGGAACATCCACCGCGAACAAGATCGTCACGCAGTCGCTGGTCGCGCCGGGTGACATCGTCATGCTCGATCGCAACTGCCACCAGTCCCACCATTACGGAATGCTTCTTGCCGGGGCGCAAGTGATCTACCTCGATGCCTACCCGCTGTCGCAGTACTCGATGTACGGGGCCGTGCCGCTGCGGCAGATCAAGGTGAAGCTGCTCTCGCTCAAGCGGGCCGGAAAGCTCGACCGGGTCAAGATGATTTCGTTGACCAATTGCACGTTCGACGGCATCGTCTACGACGTAGGGCGGGTAATGGAGGAATGCCTAGCGATCAAGCCAGATCTGGTATTCCTTTGGGACGAGGCGTGGTTCGCGTTCGCACGGTTCCACCCCGTACTGCGCACCCGGACCGCGATGGCCGCCGCGAAGAAGCTGCGTGATCGCCTGCAAGACCCGCAGTACGCGCAGCAATACCAGGACCGGCTGGCCGCTGAGGCGGCCGATCCGCCCGACGACGACGTCTTGCTCAGCAGACGATTGCAGCCGGATCCGGCGAAGGCGCGGGTGCGGGTGTATGCAACCCAGTCGACTCACAAGACCTTGACGGCGCTGCGGCAGGGGTCAATGATCCACGTCTTCGATCAGGATTTCGATCAGAAGGTCGCCGAGCCGTTCCACGAGGCTTACATGGCGCACACGTCGACATCGCCGAACTATCAGATCCTGGCCTCGATGGATCTCGGCCGGCGCCAGGTCGCGCTGGAGGGCGACGAGCTGGTGCAGCGCCAAATCGAGAACGCCATGCAGCTGCGCGACGCCATCGACAACCATCCGCTGCTGTCCAAGTACATGGTGTGCCTGCGCACCTCGGATCTCATTCCGGAGGAATTCCGGCCGTCCGCGATTTCGCAGCCGCTGCGCTCGGGACTGAAGAACATGATGGCCGTCTGGGATCGAGACGAGCTGGTGCTCGACCCGTCGCGGATCACGTTGTCCATCGGCCGGACCGGCTACGACGGCGACACGTTCAAGCACGAACAGCTGATGGACCGGCACGGCATCCAGATCAACAAGACCTCGCGCAACACCGTGTTGTTCATGACCAACATCGGCACCACGCGCAGCTCAGTGGCTTTCCTGGTCGAGGTTCTGGTCAAGATCGCGCGCGAAATCGACACCAAGATCTCGGAGATGGGACTTGGCGAGCGCAGCCGCTTCGAGCAGACGGTGCATCGCCTGACCACGCCGTTGGCTCCACTACCCGACTTCAGTGGATTCCATCCCGCCTTCTGCGACAAGTCGTCGGCGTCGGAGCAGACCCCAGAGGGCGATGTTCGTCAGGCCTTCTATCTCGCGTACGACCACACGCTCTGCGAATACGTCACCGACGAGCAGATCGACGAAAAGCTCGACGCCGGAATCGACGTGGTGTCCGCCACCTTTGTGACGCCGTACCCGCCCGGATTTCCCGTGCTGGTGCCCGGGCAGGTATTCAGCCGCCAGATCCTGTCCTTCATGCGCACCCTCGACACCCGTGAGATCCACGGTTACCAACCAGAATTCGGCTACCGGGTCTACACCGAGAAGGCCATCGAGATCGCTGGGCAGGCTCACCCGGGAGCGTCCGGAAACGGTCACTCACAAATGGAATTCAGCGCGAGCGACCCGCAGCCCAACTAGTACAACACCCGAACGATCGTTTCGGCGACGGCGGCCGGCTTGTCGGAGCCGTCGAGTTCAATGGTGTGCCGGACGGTCATGTTGACCATCGAGTCGCGGACCTTCGCGGCGTCGACGAGCTCGGAGCGGGCCCGGATCCGCCCGCCCGACGGGACAGCGGCCAGGAAGCGAACCTTGTTCAGCCCGTAGTTGATGGCCATCTTGGCGTTCTCGATGCGGAAGTTGTCCTTGCTCATCACCGGTATCATCGACAACGTCAGAAAGCCGTGCGCGATCGTTGTGCCATAAGGGCTTTCGGTCTTCGCCCGCTCCACGTCGATGTGTATCCACTGGTGGTCTTCGGTGACATCGGCGAACGCGTCGATGCGCTTCTGGTCAATTTCCCTCCACTCGCCGACCCCGAGTTCCTGGCCGACCAAACCCACGGCGTCATCGATCGACGAAATCACCTTCATGGCTGCTCCCTTCCGGCTGCTGTGAGTCAGACCTTACGCGCGGCGCGCACTAGAACGAGTCCTCGCTCACCTCCATGACGGTCGCGTCGACGCCCTCGATGATCCCGCGCTCCGCGGAGAGTCGGGGCAGCATGTTCTTGGCGAAGAACTTAGCCGCGGCGACCTTTCCGGTGTAGAGGTCGCGCGCGTTATTCTGGGATTCGAGGAGATATCTGGTCAGCGCGACGCCGTGATCGCGAGCGAACTTGGGAAAGAAGGGTCTTGAGCCTGAATTGCGGTGGTGCCCGCGTTCGCCCTGAACCCGTGTCTTCGCGTAATCCAGCGCGTTGAGGCACCCGGTCGAGAGCGTCGAAATCGCCTTGGCGCCGAACATCATTCGCGCGTACTCGATGAGCCCGAACATCCGCGCGATGCCCTTGTGAACGTCGCCGGCGAGACGGACGACCGCCGGGGTCCGTGCTCGCCGAAGGTCAATTCTGTTGAGAGGCTGAGCCCTTTGGGTTCCCGGAGCTGCACCCTCGGGCCAGCACGTTGCTCTTGTAGTGGCCCATGCGCGGCACGAAGAGCCGAAGAACTGAGCGTAGTCCTCTGGCACGCCCAGTTGGATGGGAAGGCCCGGGCGCTCAGGTCACCAGTTGCAGCCCACTACGGCCGCGCCGTGATCGGCGCACGCGATGCAACGCCTCCGTCGCCGATCGCACCGCGGGCACCAGAGTCTGACGGTCGGCGACGCGCAGCAGCCGGTGCACGGCGTGGCTACTGATCACGGCCCACCGCGTGTCGGCGCGCACGCACTCGACGTTCAGCGCGAACAATGCACGCAGGCCATCGACACCTAGGTAGTCGGTGTCGGCCATGTCGACGATGAGCGCGCTGTCGGCGCGTACCAGCGCGGTCACGTGGTGGCCGAGCTCGTCGGCGTTGGTCGCATCAATCTCACCGCTGGTCGTGATGACGGTGAGCCAGGAGTAGACCTGCGCGGTTAAATGTGCACGGCCACAATCGACTACCACTGTGCGATGTGGTACATCAGGCGCAGCGGATTCAGAAGGCACAGCAGTCATTGACTTAATCTCTTATCGGATCTATCGCTGATCTTGGTCGAAACGCCTGCCACCCAACGGCAAATCGACAGCATCAAATAGCCTGTCAATTCGACGTGCTGGGAGACGTCTCTATCCAGGCTGTCATCTCAGCCTTGCGGGAATTGTATCGCGAATCATGGACGTGCACATGCCGCGAGCAAACAGAAGTCGCCGAGTTCTAACGGTTTCTTAACGCCGGCACCTCTTCTGCATCATCTACCACATAGTCAACAGCGGTCCCGGGACATTCGGTAGCGACCTGCTTGGTATCGGACATGCGCTCCATCATTGCCGGAATACGACGCTTGCGAATCACGGACACCGGCCAGCGGCGGAGCTTTGACCACAGACGTCGCGATGGATGCGGAAGGCGAGACAGGCACATCAGCGCGTTGCGTCAAACCATTCGCCGTCACCAACCGAAAAACCTTGTGCGCGATCGGCGTCCAACATCGCCACGAAGTCGAGCCCGATCACAACCATTGGTTCATCTCAATCCGCGGGTTTGGCTGCGGTGACGTACTGCAGAGCGCGCTGAGTCTCTTGACGCACGTCGACCAGCCCGGCGGAGCTGAACAGCTCACCGAACGTGTCCTTGTCAAACATGCGAAGTCCGACGATGCGTGCCATGGGTGCCGTGGCGTACCGGTCGGGTACGCGGTTATTGGTGTAGCTGGTGAGAATCGCGATGCGCCCCGTCGGCGCCAGCACCCGCACCATCTCCCGCGCGACGCGAAGCGGCTCGGGCATCAGATATAGCGCGCCGAAACAGCAGACGGCGTCGAAGGTTTCGTCGTCGAAGGGCAGGCGTCGGGCGTCGGCGCGCACATAGCAGGTGCGCGGCACGCCATTGTCGCGCACGGCGCGTGTCAGCATCGGCTCGGAGATATCGAGTCCCACGGCGATGCCGCCGCCGGACAGTCCCGCCGCCAAGTGACTGGTGAAATTGCCAGGGCCGCAGGCGACATCGAGAAGCTTCTTCGGGCCGACCGGCTCCAGGTCTCGACGGACTCGGCGGAGTTCCGCACCGGTGGTCACGCCGCTCGCGACGTAGAACGCTATCGGCCGCCACACCCGTTCGTAGACACCCGCGACGAAGCGGCTGTTCATCGCCTGCTGAGCAACGGTCGGAACGGGAGCGCTGACGGATTCGCCGAGCACGTCGAGGTAGCCGTGCCGCACTGCGGCGGCTTCGGTGAGCAGGCCGCGGGTCACCTTGACCGGGTCAGTGTCCACACCCACAGGCTCAGGTTCCGGTCCAGCGCGGCGGCCGCTTTTCGGCGAAGGCGATCGCACCTTCCTTGGCGTCATTAGACCCGAACACCGGCATCAGAATCTTGACCTGCTCACGCCACATCTCGGCGGGACCCCAGCCGCGCGATTCAACGATGATCCGCTTGGTGGCGGCGACCGCGAGCGGCCCGTTGGCGGTGATCTTCTGGGCCAGTGCCAGCGCGCGATCGAGGGCCTTGCCCGGCTCGGTCAGCACGTTGACTAGGCCCAGCGCATGCGCTCGCTCGGCGGGCAGGTTCTCACCGGTCAGCGCAAGCTCCATCGCGATCGCATAGGGGATCCGCTGCGGCAGCCGCAACAGCCCGCCGCCGCCGGCGACGAGCCCGCGCTTGACCTCCGGAATACCGAATGCCGAGTCCTTCGCGGCCACGATCAGGTCCGTGGCCAACGCAAGCTCGGTGCCGCCGGCCAGAGCGTAGCCCTCGACCGCCGCAATCAGCGGCTTTGCCGGTGGCCGCTCGGTGAAGCCCATCCCGCGGCCCTCGACGACCACGTTCTCGCCCCGGGTGAACGCCTTGAGGTCCATGCCGGCCGAAAACGAGCCCCCGGCCCCGGTCAGCACGCCGACGGACAGGCCCGCGTCGTCATCGAGTCGGTCCATCGCCCCGGCGAGGGCGTGGCTCACCGCTGCGTTGACCGCGTTCTTGGCCTGCGGCCGGTTGATCGTGATCAGCAAGATGCGGTCGCGCTGCTCGACAAGGACGGGCGGTGCTTCGTCTGGCGGTTGGCTCATGAGTTTGTGAAACTACCCGACCGGCCCTCGGTACCATTCATACAGGCCGCTGAGCTATCAGCTATTCGCCCGAGCGTGTCATCGCCAGCCTGAACAAGGGAGAACCATGAGTGACACCGATGTCGATCGTGTCGAGATCGAGAAGTGGGATCCCGAATTCACGGAGCGTGTCATCAACATCATCCGCCCGCTGCTGCGGCGGTATTTCCGGACGGAAGTGCGGGGTTTGGACAACATTCCGCCCGCAGGCGGCGCACTGCTGGTGTCGAACCACTCCGGCGGCCAGTTCGCTGCCGACGTTCCGGTCCTCGCGGTCGAGTTTTACGAGAAGTTCGGCTATGACCGGCCTATCCACACGCTCAGTCACGACATTCTGTTCGTCGGACCGATCGCGAACGTGTTCATGAAGACGGGCTTCATCCGTGCCAATCCCGAGAATGCCGCGGAGGCGCTGCGCTCCGGCCACCTCGTCGTGGTGTTCCCGGGCGGGGATTACGACGCCTGCCGGCCCACGGTGTGGGAGAACGTCATCGACTTCGACGGCCGCAAGGGCTACGTCCGGACGGCCATCGAGGCGGGAGTGCCGATTGTGCCCGCCGTGTCGATCGGCGGGCAGCAAAACCAGTTCTATCTGACACGGGGTACCGAAATCTCGAAGCGGCTCGGCCCGATCGCCCGCGCGACCCGCACGAAGATTCTGCCGATCGCGTTCGGACTTCCGTTCGGCTTCAGCCTCGCCGGCTTGTTGCCGCCCAACGTGCCGTTGCCCACCAAGATCGTCACCCAAGTGCTCGAGCCGATCGACATCGTCGCCGAGTTTGGCCAGAACCCTGACGCCGTCGCAGTGGACGCGTACGTGCGCGACGTGATGCAGAGGGCGCTGGAAAGATTGGGCCGCGAACGCCGGCTCCCGATCCTCGGTTGAGCGATGTCCGCCCTCGACTCGCTCACCAACGCCATCGGCCTGATCAACACGATGCGCCGCGCCGGCCTGGTCGCGCCGATGCGGCCGGACAGGTATGTCCGCATCGCCGCCGCGATGCGGCGCGAGAACATCTCCGCCACATCGGGTTTCGCGACGGCGGCGCAGCGCTGCCCGCACCGGGCCGGCTTGATCGACGAACTCGGCACGCTAACCTGGCGCCAGATCGACCAACGCTGTGACGCGCTGGCTGCGGCCCTACAGAACCTCCCAGGCGGCCAGCCCAAAGTCCTCGGGATCATGTGCCGCAACCACCGCGGTTTCATCGAAGCGCTGGTCGCGGCCAACCGCATCGGCACGGACGTCCTGCTGCTGAACACCTCGTTCGCCGGCCCAGCGCTGGCCGAGGTGGTCACGCGGGAAGGCGCCGACGCGGTGATCTACGACGAGGAGTTCACCGAAACCGTCGACAGAGCGGTCGCCGACCAACCCGACGCGGCGCGTATCGTCGCGTGGACCGACAACCCATCGGCGCATGCGGTCACTGTCGAGAAGCTCATCGACGCCCATTCCGGCCAACAGCCCAAGCGTGCGACTGAGAAAAGCAGAATTGTGCTGCTCACCTCCGGCACCACGGGCACACCTAAGGGTGCGAAGCTCACGGACGGCGCCCCGAGCGCACTCGGGGCGATCCTGGAACGCACGCCCTGGCGTGCGGAGCAGACCGTCGTCGTCGTCGCACCGATGTTTCACGCGTGGGGCTTCTCGCAGCTGATCTTCGCAGCATCGATGGCATGCACTATCGTGACGCGGCGCAAGTTCGATCCAGAGGCCACGCTGGAACTGATCGACCGACACGGGGCAACCGGTCTGGCCGTCGTTCCGGTGATGTTCGATCGCATCATGGACCTTCCGGACGACGTACGAAACCGGTACAGCTGCAGGTCATTACGATTCGCGGCCGCGTCAGGGTCACGGATGCGTCCCGACGTCGTGACCGCGTTCATGGACCAGTTCGGCGACGTGATCGTAAACAACTACAACGCCACTGAAGCCGGACTGATCGCCAGCGCTACGCCAGAGGACCTGCGCGCTGCACCCGACACGGCTGGAAAACCTTTTCCCGGCACCGAGATTCGAATTCTTAACAAGGATTTCACCCAGGTTCCAACCGGTGACACGGGTCAGATCTTCGTTCGCAGTGGCACTCTGTTCGGCGGCTACACCTCCGGGGCGACCAAGGATTTCCACGACGGTTTCATGGCATCGGGCGACATGGGTTATCTCGACGAGAACGGCCGGCTGTTCGTCGTCGGCCGCGACGACGAGATGATCGTGTCCGGCGGAGAGAACGTCTACCCGATTGAGGTCGAGAAGACGCTAGCGGCACACCCCGACGTCGCCGAGGCCCACGTCCTCGGCGTGAACGACGAACAGTACGGCCAGCGGCTGGCGGCGTTCGTGGTGCTCATACCCGGCGCATCGGCGACGCCTGAATCGCTGAAGCAGCACGTGCGGGACAACCTGGCGAACTACAAGGTGCCCCGCGAAGTCGTCGTCCTCGACGAACTTCCCCGTAGCAGCACCGGAAAAATTCTGCGCAATGACCTCAAGGCCCACGTCGGTGCCGATGGCTGAGTCCCTCTCTCAGTGGTTGCGGCGCCCGCGTCCGCTGCTGCGGGCAATCGCCGGACTGGTGAACGCGCTCAACGGGTTACGGCCGCTCGGCCGAAGCGGCTACAAGACGCTTCCGGCATTCTGGTTCGGCTGGCTCACCTCCGAATTGCCGACACTGTTCCTGACCGGGTCGGTGCTTGACGCTGTCCGGCGCGGCCGCCGCGGCGACTTCGGCGGCCCGCGCGGCAAGGTAGCGCTGGCGTTGACCGCAATGACGTGGGCGATCTTGGAGGTGATCCACCGGCGCGCCGTCACTACTCCGGGTCCGGTGCTCACCGGGGCGCTGCGCGACGGGCTCGGCGCCGACTACGCCGACGTGGTGGCCACGCTGCAGACGGCACCGGCGACCACGGGACGGCAGGCCGGCCCGCTGCGTACCACCCAGATCCGCCGCCGCTACGTCACCAAAGAGAACATCGTCCGCTACGGGCCGCATCGGGCGAACGTGGCCGACGTGTGGCGCAGGGGCGGTCTGCCACGGGACGGGAAAGCCCCTGTACTGGTGCAGGTTCCGGGCGGGGCATGGATGATCGGGATGCGGCGCCCACAGGCCTACCCGCTGATGAGCCACATGGCAGAGCGTGGCTGGGTGTGCGTGTCGCTGGGCTACCGCGTCGGACCGGTGCATACCTGGCCGGATCACATTGTCGACGTCAAGCGCGGCCTGGCCTGGGTCAAGGAGCACATCGCCGAATTCGGCGGCGACCCCGATTTCATCGCAATCACCGGCGGTTCGGCCGGCGGCCACATAGCCTCGCTGGCCGCGCTCACCCCCAACGACCCCAAGTTTCAGCCGGGGTTTGAGGAGGCGGACACGTCGGTGGTTGCGGCCGTTCCGGTATACGGGCGCTACGACTGGTATTCCACCGACGGCGACGGTCGCCCCGAGTTCGTGCTGTTTCTGGAGAAGTTCATCGTGAAAAAGAGCTTCCAGGAGCATCGACAGGTTTTTGTCGACGCGTCGTCGATCGCCCGCGTGCATGCCGATGCTCCGCCGTTCTTCGTTCTGCACGGCGAGAACGACACGGTGATTCCGGTTGAAGAGGCGCGGGCCTTCGTGCGGGAGCTCCGCGATGTCGCCAAACGCCCGGTGCTCTACGCCGAATTGCCGCATGCGCAACACGCTTTCGAGATGTACGGGTCGCCGCGAGGCTATCAGACCGCCGAAGCGGTGGCCCAGTTCCTATCGTGGGTCTACGCGAAGTCTCGCGGTCTGAGCTAGCCCGCCGTCGCGACCGCCGGAATAGGTGTATCTCTGGGTTGACCTGGGGATTCGCTGATTGACTGGGTGATTGTTCTGGCTACGCGGCGGCGGTGAGCGGGATTGGGACGTTCAGGAGGTCGAAGGCGCGGCGTTGGTCGGGGGTGGGGTCGGCGAGCATGGGCACCTCGATGTTGGTGTCCTGGTAGCGGATCTGGTTGCGGGTGAGGGTGGCCAGGTGGTCGAGCAGGCCGCGGAAGCTGCGTAGCGGGTTGCCGTCGGCGTCGTGCTTGCGGGATGCCTTCGCATCGGCTTGGGGTGAGCGCTGTGCGGGCGCGACCGGGTTGTCCCGCTGGGGTGGGTG
This sequence comes from uncultured Actinomycetota bacterium, assembly GCA_963801365.1. Taxonomy (GTDB): domain Bacteria; phylum Actinomycetota; class Actinomycetes; order Mycobacteriales; family Mycobacteriaceae; genus Mycobacterium. The sequence goes on from CAWDEZ010000013.1 coordinate 318,903, forward strand.
CTCGTCGGTGAATGTCAGCGGGGCCCAGGCCTTGCGCAGGTGCCAGATGAGGTAGCAGGCCAGCAGGCAGATCAGCACGTGGGCTTTGACGCGGTCATCGAGGCGGTGGTGGATGGGCCGCAGGTCCAGGTCGTCGGTTTTGATGATGCGGAAGTCGCGTTCGATGTTGGCGAGGTTCTTGTAGCTTGCCACCACCGCGGCGGGGTCGAGGGTGTCGGCGTGGACGCTGGTGCGCAGCACGTAGATGCCGTCGAGGCCGGCTTCGGCGTCGATGCGGGCCTGGTCGCGACGGTAGGTGAAGGTGGTGTCGGTGATGGTGGTGTGGAAGTGCTTGCCCATCTTGTATTTGTCGATCACCTTGCCCACCGCCTTGCCGATCTCGCCGGCGCCGCTCAGGGTGCCGCGGGTGACCCGGCCGGCGACGCCGGCGAGCAGTTCGTCGGTGGCGGCCAGCAGCTCTGCGCGTTTGCGGGCGCGTTCGGCCGCGAGCGCGGGGTTGCGGCAGGCGATCAACCGTTCGCCGGGGTGGTCGGGGTGGGCGATCTCGGCGAGGTCCTGGGCATCGAACAGGCTCATCTGCAGCGGTCCGTCGTCGGCGGCGAGTTTGGCGATCGCGGGTGCGCGCAGCGCGGTGATCCACCCGAAATCGGTTGCGGTGTCGGGGTCCTCGTTGAGTTTGCGCAGCGCCTCGATGCGCGCGGCGGTGATCATGCCGCGATCGCCGACCAGCACCAACCGCTGGATACCGAGCTCGTCGCGGATCACGGTGACGATCTGGGTGAACGCGTCCGGGTCGGCGGTGTTGCCGGGAAACACCCGCACCGCGACCGGGCGGCCGGCCGGGTCGGTGAGCACCCCGTACTCGATCTGCTCGCAGCCCTTCTTGCCGTCGCGGGAGTAGCCGCGCGCGGCCAGCTCGCAACACCGCCCGGTCACCCACGCGCTGGTCAGGTCGAACAACGCCATCCGGTCCGGGTTCACGTCCGGGGCAAGGTGTTTGGCCGCGAGCTTGCGCTCGATCGTGTCCTGCCGCTCGGCCAGCCAGTCCATCGCGGCGTAGACCTCGTCGGTGGACGCGCCGGCCACGCCCAGGTCGGTCCCCAAAGTGGTGTCAGGCCACCAGGCCAGCGTGGACAGTTTCGACTTCGGCCGCACTACCCGCGACACGATCAGCACCAGCGCCAGATCGCGGTGCCGGCACGCCGGTCCCAGCAACGTGGGAAGGCCCAGCTTGCGCGCCATCGCGGCGACCGCGGCCACGTGCCCGTGCGGCAGCGACCGCACGATGGTGAACTCGCTGCCGGCCGGCACCAGCTGCTGGCCCTTCAGGGTCGCCTCAATCGCGGTGATCACCTCGGCGGGCAGCTTCGACAGGTTGGCCAACGTCTCATGACGGACCTTTTTGCCGTCGCGGTAGCTGCGGCGCACCAGCACCGACTCGTAGCGGTGCACATTGCCGGCCTTGTCCACATACCTACTCGGTGTCCGGGCTACATGCATCCGCACTGGCTTCGCCATAATTGGATGCTACAAGACAAACTCGGACTCGTGTGCCAGCGACACACTGAAATTACTGGCTACACAATCGGCGCCCAAACCCGCACCAAACCCAGGTCAACCAACAACTTCGCCTACCTCACAGGGCGTAACTTCGGGCTAGACCGCCGTCGCCGGCGCCATCGCGGTGTCCACCGGCGTCAGCTCACTGGAAAGTCCCGCGGCGGAATGGATTTCAGCGAAAGCATGCACCATCGCGTCAGTTGCCTCGTGCGGGTCGTCGAGGGTGAGGTCGTCGGTCAGCACCGAGATGTTGACCTGATCGACGTAGCTCCACACCGTGACATTGATGCCGCAGCCCGCGAACAGCGTTCCGACAGAATAAATTTCGCTGATCGTCGCGCCTCCGAGCCCGCCCCGCTCCCGCGGCCCCGGCACGTTCGAGATCGGCAGATTCATCACCCGAGTCTGCGCCTCCCGCTTTGACAACCAGCGGAACGCCACCGGACCAGCACTCGGCGGCAGGTACGCCGCCCACTCCGATGTCAGCCGCGGGCCCAGTAGATAGAAGTCCTCTTTGGCGATTTGAGTTGCCAGCGATGTCAATCGCACCCGCTCCATCGGGTCGTCGATTTGGACCGGCAGTGAAACGTTCAGCCCCGAGAACTCGTTTCCGGTGAGCCGCTCGGGGGACGTGTTCAAGCTGGCCGGCACCGAAGCGATCAGCGGGGCATCGGCGCGCCCGTCGTAGCGCAACAACAATTCTCGAAATGCGCCTGCTGCGGTGGCCAGAACCATGTCGTTGATCGTGATGCCAAGGTGTTTGCTGGTCTGCTTGACGTCGGACAGCGCAAGCGTCGCGGTGCCGAACCTGCGCACGGGCGATACAACGTGGTTGAGAAACGTCGGCGGCGGTGAGAACGCCTTCGCCAACTCGGGGCGCTCGCCGCGCTCCTTGCTCCGAGTGCGGACACGGCCGATGCCGGCGGCGGTGTCCTTGATCAAGCGCGGCAATTGGCGCGCCTGATGCATGTGGTCATGCCACGCGGCAGCCATCAGCTCACCTGTCGTCGGCGGCGCACTGATCGCGTGCAGGTCCCGCTCGTCCTGGAGCGCTCCTTTCACGTCCATCGCCTTGGCCATCAGGTTGGCAGATGCGACTCCGTCGGCCAGAGCGTGATGTACCTTCCCGATCACCGCGAAGCGGTTCTCCGCCATGCCCTCTGCGAAATACATCTCCCACAGCGGGCGGCTGCGGTCCAGTGGCGTGCTCGCGATCTCGCCGATAACCTCGTTGAGCTCGCGGCGCCCGCCCGGTCGCCTAACCCGCACCCGCCGCAGGTGGTAGTTGAGGTCGATCTCGGAATTCTCCAGCCACATCGGGTGATGCAGCTTGAACGGAATATCGACGAGTGTGTAGCGCAGCGGCTCCAGCAGGTGCAGCCGTCGGCGCAGCGTGCGCCGGAACAACTCGAACGTGAACTCGCCCTCGAAGTGCGTGCCGTCGATGATGCCGATCTTCAGCGTGTGCGTGTGGATGTTAGGCGTCTCGCTGTACAGGAGCACAGCGTCCCAACCGTTGAGCCGCTTCACGTCCCACCTCTTCACGGACGATACAGGGCTATATCACCTCTTTGGTCCTGCTCATCCGATGGCTTCGGTGAATCTCGTCGAGGAACAACCCGATCACCGTCGCAACCGATTTGGTGCGTGCACCATCCGTCATGTCGAAGCCGTGGCTCGCCCCGGGGAGTTCCAGGTATCCGACCGTCGACCGCGATGCCGCTCGCAGCCTTTCCACGAATGCACGCGCCTGCGCCACCGGTATCACGTTGTCCGCCGTACCGTGCACGACCAAGAACGGCGGTGCGTCGTGCCGCACCCGGGCGATCGGTGAGGCGTTGCGGAACAACTCAGGGTGCCGTGACTGCCTCTTCTTGACGACGACCCGTTCCAGGAAATCGACGAAGCGGTCACGTTCGGTGGTGGACCGATCCTCCCAGTCGTAACGGCCATAGATGCCGACCACCGCGTCGACGGAGGTGTCGGCGTCATCCGGCAAGTCGACGTGGAAATCCGGGTCATCGGGCGTCAGCCCGGTCAGTGCCGCGAGGTGCCCGCCGGCCGAGCAGCCTGCGATTGCAACGAAGTCACGGTCGCCTCCGAACCGGTCGACATTCGCGCGTGCCCACGCGACCGCCGCTTTGACGTCGGTGACGTGCCTGGGCCACCGATTCCGCGGGGACACCCGGTAGTCGATTGACAGGCACACCCAGCCCTGCTCGGCCAGATGACTCAGCAAGGCATATCCCTGCATCTTGCGGGTACCGATCACCCATGCACCACCCGGCACGAACAGCAGCACCGGTGCCGGGCCGTCGAGATCTCGTCGACGCCATACGTCCAGCACCTGGCAGGGTTCGTCGCCGTAGCGGACGGTGCTGCGGTGCAGATACCGACGCCGGTGCCCGACGCCCCGTAGCACTGGTGCCAGCCGGTCCGGTGCTGGCCAGTCGACGTTGAGACGCTCGGGTGAGACGAAATCCCGCAACGCGGCGGCCGCCACCTCGTTGGTACTCGTCCGGTCCTGGCGACGTTGCTGGGCGGCGCCGGGGGCGCGGCTGCGGGCCGCCGCTGACACGAAATCCGGCGCATGCCGATAGCCCCAGGCACCCATCGCGGTGATCGCGCCGAGCGGCTCCAGGTGCCTGCCGACAACCGGCAACGATGCGTAGAAGTCGCTCACTGCCAGCAGATAGTCGACGGGTCGCGCGCGCAGGTACCACATTGCCCGAGACCGCAGCCGGGTACACCCTTCGGGGTGGCGGGAATCCATTGCTACACCGTACCCCTGCGGCGTTGCTGAAAACGGAAAATCGAGCAGCCGTGTGCGTTGGCGACCATTTCGTGACCGCATACGGTCGGCGCTTAGAACTGCAGCGCGCTGAATCGCCAGTCCAGTACCGGCCGCTCCGCCTCGCCGACTGCGCTGACCAGCGACCGCAGTCGTAGCACGCCGCCGCCGTGCGGCAGCGGTTCGGCTGCCTCCACGTGAAGTTCGCTCACCAGCGTGTCACCCTCATGCACCCGTCCGGTGTGGTCGCAGGACTCCCAGGCCAGCACCGTGACCAGATTGGGTAGCAGCCGGCTGGCCTGGGCCAGCGCCAACCCGATGGTGTGTCCGCCGTACACCAGCCGCCCACCGCTGGCCCGCGAATCATGATGTATAGCAGCGATGTTCAGCGTGAGCCTGGCCAATTCAGGCGCGCTGGAGACCACGTCGGCGCTGCTGTGTAGCACCGAGCCGGCCAGTCCCGGGTCGAAATGGGGCCCCGGCACCCGTGCCCGGAACGCGTCGGCGTCCCATTCCTCGGTGGCTTTCGTCAGGATCACCGGTTCGCCGCCGATCGTCGACAAGTCGTCTGCGAGCCGCTGCCGGTTCGGGCCGGCGTCCGGGCTCAGCGGCAGCATCGCGCAGCGGTAGAAGTCGAGCACCAGCTGGCCGAGTTGGTCGATCGTCGTCATCCGCAACGCGGCCATGCCGGTGGGGGCGCGGCCGGGCTTCGGTGAATTCTGCTTCAGCCCAACGACTTCGGTGCGGGTGAACAGGCCGTCGCCGATCACCGGAAACCGGTGAAACACCAACCCCCGGTAGAAAAGATTGGCCTTGACGTGATGCGTGACCAGTGTCGACTGCCCGATCGCGACGTCGCACACCAGCCCCGGGTGTGCCAGCGCCGCCGTCGCTCCCGCCACCGCGTACGACAGATGCGCGTCCAGTGGCAGCCGCAGCCGGTCGCCCAGAATGGCCTGATGCGTGGCGGCCACCCCCGCGGTCAGCGTCATCGACGGCGCCGAGTCGAACACCTGGCCCACCTGCAGTTCATCGAAGTAGGGTCCGTTGCTCACCGCGCCTCCCTCGCTGCCGAGTTTCCAGTCATCACCTTGTTTTTCGGGTGAACTACCGAGTATTTCTTCATCAACTCCTGCTTGTAGAGCTTGCCGGTGTCGGTGCGCGGCAGCGCCGCCTCGAACGAGATCGAGCGGGGACACTTGTAGTGCGCCAAGCGTTCTCGCAGCCAGCCCAGCAATTCGTCAGCGAACTGCTCGGTCGCGTCGCCTGGGTCGACAGTCTGCACGACGCCCTTAACCGACTGGCCCATTTCGTCGTCGGGAATACCGAAGACCGCGGCGTCGAGCACCTTCGCGTGTGTGACAAGCAAGTTCTCGGCTTCCTGCGGATAGATGTTCACGCCGCCCGAGATGATCCTGTGATGACGGCGATCCGTCAGGTAGAGATAGCCGTCATCGTTGAGATAGCCGACGTCACCCACGGTCACCCAGCCGTGCTTGTCACGCGACGCCGCAGTCTTCTCCGGATCCCGGTGATATTCGAACGCGACTTGGCCGATGTCGAAATAGATCTGACCGGCCTGGCCCGTCGGCAGGTCGTCGCCGTTCTCGTCGAGGATATGGGCTTTACCCAGCAGCGCCCTACCCACCGATCCCGGGAACTTCATCCACTCGTCGGCCGTGATGAACGCAATGCCGGCCCCCTCCGAAGAGGAGTAGTACTCGTCGACGATCGACCCCCACCAGTCGATCATCTGCTGCTTGATCTCCACCGGGCACGGCGCCGCGGCGTGCACCACTCGCTTCAAACTCGATATGTCATATGAAGCGCGCACGGCGTCAGGGAGTTTGAGCATCCGGACGAACATCGCCGGGACGAACTGGCCATGCGTCACGCGGTGGCGCTGGATTGCGTCCAGCGTCTGCTCCGGATCGAACTTCTCCATCACCACAACAGTCGCGCCCATCGCCAGCGCCGACATCGACCATAGGCACGGCGCGGTGTGGTAGAGCGGCGCGGGACTGAGGTACACGGCGTCGGTCGACATTCCGATCGCCTTCAGCAGCGCGCTCGCCATGTTGGGCGCTTCCGCCGGGCTGATGTGAAGCAGCGGGCGGCGAATCCCCTTGGGGCGACCCGTTGTTCCCGACGAATACTGCAGCAGGTCACCCTCGTATTCGTCGTCGATTGGCGTGTCCGGCTCGTCGGCGACACAGTCGGGATAGCACTGCCAGCCTTCCAGATCGCAGGAGGCTAATGTCGCCGACCCACCGGCTCCGGAGGCCAATGTCGCCGACCCACCGGCTCCGGAGGCCAATGTCGCCGACCCACCGGCTCCGGAGGCAATCATCAGCAGGCCCGGCAAGTCCGTCATCTCCGCGAGACCCTCGCAGACCGCGCGGGTGGCATGCGACCCGATGACGGCTTTGGCGCCGCTGTTGTCGACGATGTATGCGGCCTCGGCCGCAGTCAGGTGCGTATTGATCGTCGCGTAGTACAAGCCGCACCGCCGCGCCGCCCACATCACGGCGTGCATGTGCTCGTTGTTCTCCATGATCACCGCGACGGTGTCGCCCTCGCGCAGTCCAGCCGTGCGGAAGCGACGCGCGAGCCGGTTTGCGCGCGCTTCCAGGTCGGCGAACGTCACCACCGTGCCCGTGGGGTGGATGATCACGGCGGGCTTGGTGGAGACGTGCTCGCGGATCTGCATGCGCAGCACTGTAGTTGACCGCCGTCTATGCAGGTCATCGCGCATGTGGCGAGGCAGCCCCGCGATGAAGCAGTGTGAACCGCGCCACACGCCGCCGGATGGATTCGGTGTGTCGGCTATACCCCTGTCACGCTGGAGAACTGGAGGTGTTGGGAGTTCCAATGGGCATGCACGGAAATTCGGGACCGAACTTGGCCGGATCCCGGGCCGAGGCGGTGCTGACCTGGCTCGGCGGCAGCCACTGGCGCGAACTGAGCGAGCGTCACGAGCGGTCCACCGCCGCGATGGCCGGAGTGCAGGTGCTGGTCGGCGCCGCGCTGGCCTGGCTAGTGGCGACGGTCGCTGTCGCGGAGTCGACGCACTGGCCGGTATGGGCGATCCTGCCGCTGACGCTGCTGGTCGGAGTGCTTGTCGGCGCGGTCAGCCGAGCAGCGGCCAGCGGCCCGAGCCGCGGCTGGGCAGTCATCGGACGAGGCGCGATCGCGGTCTTGGTCGGTCTCATGATCGGTGAACTGGCTGCCGTGGCGTTGTTCTCCGGCTCGATTGACCGGCGCATCGACCAGCAGGCCGCCCGAAGTGCTGACGCCACACCCGCTGTCGCGCAGGCCGAGCTGAGCCTGGACCACATCCGCCAGGCACGCACTGCCCTCGACACGGTGGCCGACCAGGCCCGCACCCAACGCGACCAGGCACTGGTCGTGGCTCGCTGTGAATACAACCCGTCGCCTGGCTGCCCACAGACCCGCATCACCGGAGTCCCCGGAACCGGGCCCGAAACCCGAACAGCCAACGAGGTTCTGGCCGATACCCAGCGTGAACTGGACAATGCTGTGGCCGCACGGGACCGGCGGGCACCCGAACTGGACTCGCAATTCGCGAGCGCCGAGCAGAGTCTGGCGCAGGCGCACCAGTTCGCGATCGCGTCAGCGGACCGCGGCCTCGGCGCGCGCTGGGTCGCGATGCACGCCCACACGCTGGCCCGCGCCGGTGCATTGGTCGTGTGGGCCGTCACGATCGCGTTCTTCGCGCTGCTGACCGTGCTGCCGCTGATCCTGAGACTGCTGCGCGGCGAGACCAGCCACGATCGCGGGGCCGCCGCAAGGGCCGAGCGTGATCGCGCCGAACTCGACGCGGACACCACGATCGCTGTCAAGCGCGCCGAGGTCCGCGCAGCCATCGAGACCATGTGGGCCGACCAGCAGCTCGCCAGCGCCCGGCTGGCGGTCGAGGCGCAACACGAAATCGACCGCGAACTGCATCACCGCCGCGTCACCGAGGCGCTCGACGCTCCCCTGCAGGCGACGCTGCAGCGCCCTGCCACTGAAACCAGAGAGGAAGACATGTACCTGCCGATCGCGGTGGAGGCCGAAGCCGCCAGCCGGGCGGCGGCCGAGCTGCCGCCTGCCGATACGACGGCCCTGCCTGCGCTGGTGGTTGACGAACCCAGCACCCCACTGATCCCGAGCGTCGCCAAGACCGCAGCGCGCTGGATCCGACCGCTGGTGCCCCCGATCGTCGCCCGCGCGATCGACACCACGACTCACCCGCTGCGCACTGCGCGCCAGGTCTTCGAAGAGGTCGAGGAGATCACATTCGCGTTCAAGCGCACTCACAAGGTGACGGTTTCCGGGGAGGAGACGCCACGGCCTGCGGGACAACCCGATCCGATCAAGGCCGACGCCCCAGATGCACGCCGCCGTGTCGAATCGTCACGGGTATATGACCGGGCTCAGTTAGCGCACTCCGACGATGCGTACGGGCTGAATGAATCCGAGGGCCGCGTCGAGCTTGGACAGTGGGACGGCCCCGGCCGGCTGAACGGGCGTGCCGCCCCGCGCGAACTGCCGTCCGGGGAGTAGACACTCGGGCCCGAGCGGGTCGAACCGGAAGACACAGCAGCGGCCGGCGAGGGCCTCGAACTCGTCCGGTGTTCCCTCGCGCACCAGCCCGGAGCGTTTGGCGAAGCCCACGCCCACGGGCACGTGGATCGGAAACGCGCGCAGCACTGGGCCCGCTTCCTCAGGCGTCAGTTCAACGATCTTCACGCGTTGCGCCTTTCGGCCGCGGGTCAGCGTGCCCTCCCCTGCGGCTTGTGCGTTACGCGGCCAGTCCGCACCGGAATAACCGGCCACCGCGTAGAGCTTGCCGTCAAGTTCGAACGGAGTGATCGGCGTGCTGCGCGGCTGGCCCGACCGCCGGCCCGGCACCGTCAACACCATCGCGGGCCCGATCGGGACGCCGAGCTTGTGGATCGCCATCATCAGCTGGTTCATCGGCTTGAGCCAGCGCGGCGCCTGTCGATTCGACATGGATTGTCTCCCTCAGTAGTTCGTGAACAGACTCGCGTGTTCGGTCACCCACCGCCCGAAAGACTCGGCGGGACGGCCGAGGATGCGCTCCACGTCGTCGGTGACCATGGCCGGCTGGTCGATCGTGGTGGCCAGCATCGCGATGTATGCGTCGCCAAACTCGGCTGGAAAGCCGAGTCCGACAAACCGCTGACGTACGAACTCAGCCGGAATCTCGTTGTACTGCAGTGGCCGCTGCAGGACCGATCCCATGATGTCGACCATCTCGGCGTTGGTCAGCGACTGCGGTCCGGTCAGCGGAATCCGCTGCCCGACAACGTCGTTGGTGAGCAGCGCACGCGCCGCCACCGCGGCGATGTCGCGCTCGACGATCGGCGCGCTCGACGCCGCCGGAAAAGGTCCGCTGACCACGTTTCCGGACCGAATCTGCGCCGCCCACATGCCGGCGAAGTTCGTGGCGAACACCGACGGGCGCAGGCTCACCCATTCCAGACCTGATTCGACGGCGAGCTGTTCGGCTTCCTTGTTCCGGTCGCCGCGATAACGCGAAGGCTGACGGGAGAAGTCGTCGTCGACGTTGATCGCCGAGAGCGCCACCAGCCTCGCAACGCCCTGGCGCTGCGCCTGTCGCACCACCGCTGTCATGTCGTCGCCCAGCGCGCGCGAATTGAGAAACACTGCTGACGCGCCGGGAATCGCGGCTGCCGCGGTGTCGAAGATCTTCACCTCGGCTGGCAACGCGGCGGAATCCGGACGGCGGCTTACCGCACGCACCTCAGCGCCGGCAGTGACGAGCTCGGCGACCAGCGGCCGTCCGACGTTGCCGGTCGCCCCTGTCACAACGATTGCCATGATCGAACTCCTTCCTCGGGTACTGAGACAAGGACGGGGAAGCAGCCCGGAAAGTTACGGCTCCCATGCGTAACTTTTTGGTGCTTTGCTTCGTCGTATGGGCATGACCAACGCGCAGCTGCAAGAGGCGTGGCGGCGTCACCACCCCTACGTCGTCAACTTGGCCTATCAGATGCTCGGTGACATCGGGGATGCAGAAGACGTCGCTCAGGAGACCTTCGCCCGGCTGTCCGGTGCCGATGCCATCGAGGATTTGCGCGGCTGGTTGACCGTGGTTGCCGGGCGGTTGTGCCTCGATCTCGTCCGGTCGGCCCGCAAGAAGTACGAATCACCGACCGACACAAAAGTTTTGGAGACGCAGCTGAATCCGGCTCTGGATCCCGCTGACCGTGTCACGCTCGACGATCAGATCAGCGGCGCGCTGCTGAAAGTGCTGCACCGGCTCAGCCCCGGTGAACGGGTCGCGTTCGTACTGCACGACGTGTTCAAGGTCCCGTTCGACGAGATCGCCGAAACAGTAGGGCGCCCGGTCGGGACATGTCGGCAACTCGCCCGCCGAGCGCGTGCCAAGGTCCAGGCGGCGGGTCCACTGCCGACCGAGGTAAGCCAGGACGAGCATCGGGCGGTCATTGAAAGTTTCATTTCAGCCTGCGCGACTGGCGACTTGGCGGCGCTCACCGCCGTGCTCGATCCGGCCGCGTGGGGCGTCGCGACCTTCATCAGCGAGCCCGCGCCGCCGCCGCAGACCAATCACGGCGCCGAGGCGGTGGCCACGAATCTCCTGCGCTTCCTCGGCCCGGGCGCCACGCTCGTCGGCGCACCCGTCGGGCAGCCGGTGCTTCTCGGGTACGCGCGCCGACGCTTGTTCGCTGTTCTGGTGCTCACGGTGCGCTACGGTCGCGTGCTCACGATCGAGGCGACCGTCGACCCGTCGGCATTCAGTCCTGGGAGGGCGGCAGACTAACCCCGTGCGCTCATTCGAAATCGCGACTGACCTGGCGGCGCCGCCCGAAACGGTGTGGCAGCGGGTGACTACCCCGCAGGGAATCAATGACGAACTACTGCCGCTGATGCGGATGACGATGCCGCGGGCTTTGCGCGGTGTCACGATTGGGGACATCTCGGTAAGCGAAAACCTGGGCCGGAGTTGGCTGTTGGCGTTCGGCCTCATCCCGGTCGACTACGACGACCTCACCATCGCCGAGCTCGAACCGGGCCGCCGTTTTTTGGAGCAGTCGACGATGCTGACCCAATCGCGGTGGCGGCACGAGCGCATCGTCGAGGCGCTTGGCAGCGGCTGCCGCGTGACCGACCGGCTCGCGTGGCAAGGGCGCGCTCGTGCACTCGGTGCCCTGTTCGGTTTGGCCGTGCCCATCCTGTTTCGGCATCGGCATCGACGGCTGCGTCGGCGCTTCGGGTCCGCTCGCCACTGAAGAGCGTGGGCATCGTAAGTCGCACGAGCGATTTCGGCGCGCTAAACGACGCTCAGCGTAGGAAAGCGCGCCGAAATCGCTACAGGAGAACGCATCGGGCGTTGACGACGTCCCAACACTGTGCTCGAGGAATACTTGCGCTTCCAGGACGGCGTGATCACACGTGCTCAAGCCCAACGCTGCGGCCTCAGTGCCGCCGCTGTACAGCGGCGGGTGCGCTCGGGTCGGTGGCGACGATGTGCTCGAAGCGTCTACTTCGCCGACGACCGTCCGTTCACCGACGCGGCTCGCGTTAGGTCGACGGTCTGGGGATATGGCCAGCACGCGGCAGCGAGCGGCCTGGCCGCCGCATGGTGGCTGGGCCTCACCCAATTCACCCCGGACACAATCGAAGTCACCGTCCCGAGGAACAGCCACGGCCGCACACACGCCGGTTGTCGGGTCCGACGTCGTGATCTACAGCCTGCGGACGTCGTGGTCCACCGCCGGCTGCGCGTAACCACCTTGGCGCTGACCGTCATCGAAGCCGCGACCCGTCGCCGCGGCGGTGCGAAATTGATGGACTCCGCGCTGCAACGTCATATCGCACTGCCGGAGTTGTGGCGTGCGCATCTGCGCAACAAGGGTCGGTACGGGTCGCCGGCGGCCCGCAGACTTCTGCAGGCTGCTGCCGATGGAGCGCGTTCGCAGGCAGAGCGGCTGCTCGTCAAGCTGCTACGCGACGCCGGCATTACCGGGTGGCGCACCAACTATCCCGTGGGCGGATACAAAGTAGACGTCGCCTTCCCAGGCGCCAAAGTCGCCATTGAAGTCGATGGTTGGGCATTTCACACCGACGAAGAGGCGTTCCAGCAGGATCGAAAACGCCAGAACATCATCGCGTTGCTCGGCTGGCAGGTGCTGCGATTCACGTGGCTGGACCTAACCGAATACCCGGACCGCGTACTCGCCCATACCCGCTCAGCGATTTCGGCGCGCTAAACGACGCTCAGCGTCGGAAAGCGCGCCGAAATCGCACTAGTTGGAGGCGAGGCGGTGCTTCAGCGCGTCGAACTCGTCCTTGATGCCAGTGGGCAGCTTCTCGCCGACGAACTCGAACCACTCCTCGATCTGAGGCAGCTCCTCGCGCCACTCCTCGGCGTTGACCGCCAGTGCCTCGTCCACGTCGGCCGTGTCGACGTCGAGTCCGTCGAGATTCAGATCGTCGGCGGTGGGCACGATGCCGATCGGCGTGGAGTCGCCGTTGGCCTTCCCCTCGACGCGGTCGATGATCCACTTCAGCACGCGGCTGTTCTCGCCGAAGCCTGGCCATAAGAATCGGCCGTCGTCTCCCCGACGGAACCAGTTGACGAAGAAGATCTTCGGCAGCTTGGAATCGTCGGAGTTCTTGCCGAGGTCGATCCAGTGCTGGAAGTAGTCGCCGACGTTGTAACCGAGGAACGGCAGCATCGCCATCGGGTCGCGGCGAACGGTGCCGACCTTGCCTTCCGCAGCGGCGGTCTGCTCACTGCCCATCGTCGCGCCGATGAACACGCCGTGCTGCCAGTCGTTGGCCTGGGTGACCAGCGGGACAGTGGTCTTGCGGCGGGCGCCGAACAGGATCGCCGAGATGGGCACGCCTTGCGGGTCGTCCCACTCGGGCGCCAGCGTCGGGCACTGCGACATCGGAGTGCAGTACCGCGAATTCGGGTGCGCGGCCTTCTCGTCCGAGTCGGGTGTCCAGTCGCGGCCCTTCCAGTCGGTCAGGTGCTGCGGATCACCTTCCAGGCCCTCCCACCACACGTCGCCGTCGTCGGTCAGCGCGACGTTGGTGAAGACGGTGTTGCCGGCCGCGATCGTCTTCATCGCGTTCGGGTTGGACTTCCAGTTGGTGCCGGGCGCCACACCGAAGAAGCCGAACTCGGGGTTGACGGCGTACAGCCGGCCATCCTTGCCGAACCGCATCCACGCGATGTCGTCGCCGATGGTTTCGGCCCGCCAGCCGGGAACCGTCGGCTGGATCATCGCAAGGTTGGTCTTGCCACAGGCCGACGGGAACGCGGCAACGACGTAGTAGTTCTTGTTCTCCGGCGAGATCAGCTTCAGGATCAACATGTGCTCGGCGAGCCAGCCCTCGTCGTGGGCCATTGCCGACGCAATCCGCAGCGAGTAGCACTTCTTGCCCAAAAGCGCGTTGCCACCGTAGCCGGAGCCGTAGCTCCAGACCTCCCGGGTCTCCGGGAAGTGGGTGATGTACTTGGTGTCGTTGCACGGCCACGGCACGTCGTTCTGGCCGGGCGCCAGTGGAGCGCCGACGGAGTGCAGGCACTTGACGAAGAACCCGTCGTCGCCGATCTTGTCCAGGGCCGCGCTGCCCATCCGGGTCATCGTGCGCATCGAGATCACGACGTATTCGGAATCGGTGATCTCGACACCGAGCTTCGGGTCCTCGGCGCCCAGCGGCCCCATGCAGAACGGAACCACATACATCGTCCGGCCGCGCATGCAACCCCGGTACAGGTCGGTCATGATGGCCCGCATCTCGGCGGGGTCCGTCCAGTTGTTCGTCGGCCCGGCGTCGATCTCCTGCTCAGTGCAGATGAACGTCCTCGACTCAACCCGCGCGACGTCCGACGGATCGGAGTTTGCCACGTACGAGTTGTGCTTCTTTTCCTCGGTGAGCTTGACGAACGTACCGGCCCGCACCAGTTGCTCGGTCAGCCGCGCGCACTCCTCCTCCGAACCGTTAGTGAACACCACTCGGTCTGGCTCTGTGAGCTCGGCGACTTCCCGCACCCACGCGAGCAGCCCCTCGTGTTTCGTCGGTGCGTCGTCCAGACCTGGAATAGTCGCTGCGGTCATCAATCACTCCTGCTGTGAGGTTCCGTGCCGGGACGCGGGCCACGCGGCCCGGCGCGGCAGCGGCAGTCGTCCCTAAACTAGAAGGTTAACGCCACGGCCATCACTCTGGTTAACCGGTGCCGAGCGGAATTACTCACAGGAACGATTCAGTTCCCGATTCACCGCCTCCAGCGCCCGCTGCAACGAAGGCAGCTCACGATCTCGCCTCGCGCAGGCCTCAGCCCTGGCGGCTGCGTGTTCGCGCAGTTCGTCGTCGATCGCGGCGACGCGCTCGGCCACCGCCGTCGATTCCGCATCGTCACGTCGAGTCTGTTCGGTGATCAGCGCCGACTCGACATGCAACACCCTGGTCGCGACGTGTTGCTCGACGACCGGCCGCAGCTCGCTGATCACGTCGGCCACCCAGCGGTCCAGCACAGCTCGGTCGCGCAACGTGCGGCGCATGCCGACCACCCACACCGCCACCGCCAACCCGACCGCTGCGCCAGCGGCCACACCGGCAGCCCTGTACGCCGGGGCCACGTCGGCGAACAGCCGGCTCAGGGTGAGCCCCACACCTACCCCGAGGACCGCCCCGAGCAGCATCATCAGCCGGGTCTCCAGACCGGCCATGCTCAGCGGCGGTCTGGGCATCGGCGGCCGCTCCGGTGCTGGCTCGCCGACCGGCGAGGTCAGGCCGAATTCGGCCGCCAGGTTGGTGAGCTGCTCGCCGACACCGGCGTGGACCTCCTCGAGGACTTCGTCCACGCGTCTGGCCGCATACTCCTCGAACGCAGTGACCCGGCGGCGCACGACTGTCGCAGCGTCTTCGGCCAGCTCGCCGCGCACTGACGTGCACCGGCTGCGCGCGAAGTAGGACAGCTGCACCCGCGCCTGCTGAATCTGGCTGCGCAGGTTGATCGTCCGCTGTGACTTCGCCAGCCGGCGCTGCCGCAGGGCCTCGCTGCGCTGCTGTCTCAGCGCCGTCACCCGGGCTTTGTGCCCGAGTTCCGTGTCCTCGTGACGGCGCACGTGATGCCGAAGGCGGTTCTGGCGGACGCGCAGCTGATTGCGTCGTGGCAGCTGGCTGTGCGCCAACCCCTGTTCGAGCGCGTCGAGCAGTTCGCCCAGGAGTGGGTCACCGCGCAGAGGCGCCGCGGCCACACCCACCCACGGCATTCCGCCGTATCGCGGGTTGCGTGCGGCGACCATCTGCCGATTGGCGGCCAGCACGTCGCGCCAGGTGCGGTGCACGTCGATCTTGCTGAGCGCACCGATCACCAAGTCGGTGTTGGCGGCGACGGAGTCCAGCAACGCGCAGTCCGACCCAGCGAGCGGCGCGACCGCCGATGCGACGAATATCACCGCCACGGGCGCCTGGTCGGCAGCCAGATCCCCGGCCTCGACGAAAACCCGGCCCGGCAGCCGGCGGCGCAGCGCGGCGGCAAGGCCGGTCGAGCCTGCGAGCCACGGCCCGGTGACCAAGATGACGTCCCGCGTCATGACGCGGCCCGGCGCCACAGCCGCAGCGAACCGCGGACGATGTCGGTGCCACACGCCCAGTGCGTCGCCCCGACGGGTCCGCGGGCATAGCGGTGCCAGTGATCGGCCCGCCGCACGTGCGCCTCCGGGTCGTCGGACGGGTCGACGGCCATGCCGGTGGCTTGCATTACGTCGACCGCTGCGGCCATACCCGCGATCACCGTGTCGTCTTCGCGCAGGAACGCGGCCACGCGCTCGTCGCCGGTGGCCGCGATCGCTTCCAACCCTGCGCGTGCCCGTCGCACCCGCTGATATGCGGCCTCGGCGAGTAGCGGCGCAAGCGCGGCGACGACCCCGTCCACGCCACTGCGGACCCGCAGCACACGGGTCAACGCGGCGGTGTCCGCACCAGCGCGCACTAGCGGCAGCGCCTGCGCAATCCCGTAGGTGTCCAGGATCTCGAGCAGGGGTTGGCCGGGCGCCGGGGCTCGCAAGGCGGCCAGCATATCGTCATCGACCTGCACGTCCGCGAGGAGCGCGACCATCGGGACCGCTTGAACTCCGGTCAGCGCGCGGTACCGGGCGCACAGTGCGCGTGCGCCGGTGACCAGATCGGCCTTGTTGAGCACCAACAACACCGGCTGTTCCGAAGCTCTGATCGCGGCGTGGTCTTCGGGTTTGACGACCTCGGTGACGACGTGCACGTGGACGTCACCGTCGGCGGCCACGGCGACGCCGCTGGCAGCCAGGGCGCGGGCCACGGTGCCGCGACCGACGCCTGGCCGTCCACGCACGGCGACGGCCACGTCGCCTGACACCGCGGCGACGATCGCGTCGAGCGCCGGATGGTCTGCCTCGGTGGCGAACCGCGCCAGCCGGTCGGTGAAGATCGCATGCCCCCGCGTAGCCACGCTGTCCCCGATCTTGAGGATGAAACCCTTGATCCCGCATTCGGGACGCACCCTTATGCAAGATCGCCCGATGTGGTTCGGGCAAGTCTGTTTCCACAAGCCACAGACGCTGTGAATCGGGTAGTGGGTCAGTTTGATTAGTCGAGCAGTCCGGTGTTGTCGCGCTGCGTCCACACGCCGGTAGCCATTGCGGGCCGCATCGTCATCCACAGCGGCCCCGCATCACCGAAACGCCGTGGCCCTACAACGCGGATATCCGCCAACTACCGGTGCACCCTCAATTACCAAGAGCTGGTTAAGTCAGAAAAGCCTCAGTGAGTTTTCCTAAATTGCCGATGGGCGTGCAAAAGGTCGCTTAATGTACTGTGCAAATGCCGCGAATTGAATAGTGCCACGGCATCCGAACAAGCGCAGCAAATGGAGAATCATGAAGCCGTTGACGACATTGGCCGTTGGGATGGCAATCGGGGCCGCAACGTTTGGTGTGGCCCCGACCGCACACGCCGGGGGTCCGCCCGGCGGTGGCAATGCGCCAAGCCAATGCTCCGACGATGACCTTACGGTCACCAACGGAGCGGTGGAGTCGGCTAGCACAATGCGTCGCGTGGTCGTCTCCTTCAAGAACACGTCGTCACACCCATGCACGCTCGTCGGATACCCCGAAGCAGATTTGGTGACTGCCGCCGGTGGTGTGCTGGTTCATGTCGAGCGGCGGCCGGCACTGGCGGCACATGCACTCACGCTCGCCCCAGGCGACGTCGCCAACGCGGACGTAGAGTCCTTCGCGATCGACACCTCTACCGGGAACTCGTGCCCACGCGAAGGCACGTTAGTTGTCACCCCTCCTAATGGCGCCGTATCGCACACGCTAAACGTCTCGCTGCCCATTTGCAGTGCGACCATCAGCTCAGTGGATTGAGCCCTCCCCGCATTGAAACCTGTCCGGCTTGGTAACCCGATATCGAGGACAAAATCCTTGTTCCTAGATATCGCACGAGTAGGCGCCGAACTGTCCGACTCACCTTCGACGACGGTGGGGGTGTCCTGGGTTTCGTAGAACTGAGATGCGGCCCCCGCTCGATCCTGCCGCGTGGTGGGTGTCGGGCGTCCGGCAGCGTTTCCGCTAGTGGAGCACGCCGTGTGTAGGTCTCTAGTGGGTATCAATCTGCATCACATATTCAGGCCGTCTACTTCATGAGCCACCATTGACGGATGCAGATGCAGCGTGACGGGCTTTCCGATTTGCAGCCGCTGCATCTGCACCGCCGGGTGACGAATGTGCGCTCGCGTCGCGCCAGCCTCACCGACGCCCAACAGCGGACGTGGGCACGGTTGTGGCCCACGCTGGGCATGGATGCGCGCAACGAGTTGCTCGATACCGTTCGCTGGTTCGGCCGGTCAGCACCCGTCGTGCTCGAGATTGGTTGTGGCACAGGTAATTCCACCGCAGCGATGGCGCAGGCGGAGCCGCACGTCGACGTGGTCGCGGTGGAGGTGTACCGCAAAGGGTTGGCACAGCTGCTCGGGGCCATCGACCGCGAGCTGATCACCAACATTCGGCTGATCCGCGGCGACGGGCTCGACGTGCTTGAGCACATGGTCGGGCCCGCGTCGCTGACCGGAGTGCGGGTGTATTTTCCCGACCCGTGGCCGAAGTCGCGCCACCACAAACGCCGTCTACTGCAGCCGGACAGCGTCGAGCTGATCGCCGGCCGGCTGCGAAGTGGCGGGGTGCTGCACGTCGCCACCGACCACGAGGGATACGCCGAACAGATCGCAGCCGTGGGCGACGCGGAGCCCCGGTTGCGCCGGGTGACGCGCGAGGCCGTGCTGCCGATCGCGGTCCGGCGGCCGCCCACGAAGTATGAGTCAAAGGCACGGCATGCCGGAAGCGACGTCGCCGAGCTCCTCTGGGAGAGAGTTCCGGACGCGAGGAGGAATTAAGGCGATGAGCCTTGTCGAAGAGATAGCCATCACCCCTGCGGACGCGAGGAGCAATACGGCAGGTGCAGAGGCGGGGGTTCCGCTGGCCCCGCGGCGGGTGCTGTTGGTGTGGGACGCGCCGAACCTCGACATGGGGCTCGGCTCGCTTCTCGGCGGCCGTCCCACGGCCGCACATCGTCCCCGTTTCGACGCGCTCGGGCGCTGGCTGCTGGCGCGGACGGTCGAGCTGTCCGCCGACGGCACCGATGTCTCGCTGGAGCCGGAGGCGACGGTCTTCACCAACATCGCCCCCGGCAGCGCCGACGTCGTGCGGCCATGGGTCGAGGCGTTGCGTAACGTGGGCTTCGCCGTCTTCGCGAAGCCGAAGATCGACGACGACAGCGACGTCGATGCCGACATGCTTGACCACATCGCTCTGCGGTACAGCGAAGGGCTGGCCGGTGTGCTGGTGGCATCCGCCGATGGGCAGGCGTTCCGACAGCCGCTGGAGGACATCGCCCGCTCCGGCGTGGCGGTCCAGGTGCTCGGATTTCGTGAACATGCGAGCTGGGCGCTAGCCTCGGATACCTTGGACTTCGTCGACTTGGAAGATATTCCTGGCGTATTCCGGGAACCCCTGCCGCGCGTGGGTCTAGATTCGCTGCCGGAGCAAGGGGCGTGGCTGCAGCCGTTCCGGCCGCTGTCGTCGTTGCTGACAGCGCGCGTCTAGGCCGATGCGCCGGTCTTCCAGAGAGGTGTAAGGAGCTTAGGTGTTCGCCTGGTGGGGTCGAACTGTATACCGCTACCGATTCATCGTGATCGGCGTGATGGTCGGGCTGTGCCTCATCGGTGGCTTATTCGGGATGAGCTTGGGCAACCACGTCACCCAGAGCGGCTTCTACGACGAGGGCAGCCAATCGGTTACGGCTTCGGTGCTGGCCGACGAGGCCCTGGGCCGCGACCGCCGTGGCCACATCGTCGCGATCTTCAACGCGCCCGACGGAAAGACGGTCGACGATCCCGACTGGTCGAAGAAGGTCGTCGACGACCTCAACGACTTCAAGGCGAATCACTCCGACCAGGTACTCGACTGGCAGGGATATCTTCGGACGTTCACCTTCTCCGACCCGGCGGCCCGGACCGCGGCCCAGGAGGCTCCTGTCGTTCGCGGCACCGCAACCCGGGACAAGACGCGGACCTTCATCAACATCAGCCTCAAGGGCGATGACGACGACACGATCCTCAACAACTACAAGGCCATCGAGGCCGACCTCAAGAAGCTCAACGGCGGCAATATCGAACTGGCCGGTCTACAGCCGCTGGCCAACGAGCTCACCGGCACCATCGCCAAGGACCAGCAGCGAGCCGAGGTGCTCGCCCTTCCGTTGGTCGCGGTGGTGTTGTTCTTCGTCTTCGGCGGCGTGGTGGCGGCCAGCCTGCCGGCGATGGTTGGCGGGCTGAGCATCGCCGGAGCGCTGGGCATCATGCGGCTAATCGCCATCTCCGGTCCGGTGCACTACTTCGCACAGCCGGTGGTCACGCTGATCGGCTTGGGCATTGCGATCGATTACGGCCTCTTCGTGGTCAGCCGGTTCCGGGAAGAAATAGCCGAGGGCTACGACACCGAGACCGCAGTGCGGCGGACGATGATGACCGCCGGCCGTACCGTGACTTTTTCCGCTGTGGTCATCGTGGCGTCTGCGGCCGGCCTGCTGCTCTTCCCGCAGGGCTTCCTGAAGTCACTGACGTACGCCATGATCGCGTCGGTGATGCTGTCCGCGATTCTGTCCATCACCGTGCTGCCCGCTGCCCTGGCGATCCTCGGCCGCAACGTCGATGCGTTCGGCGTCCGGACACTGCTGCGGGTCCCGTTCTTCCGCAACTGGAAACCAATGAACTGGTGGCTGAACTTCCTCGCCGAAAAGACACAGAAAACCAAGACCCGCGAAGAGGTGGAGCACGGGTTCTGGGGCAAGCTTGTCAACCGCGTCATGAAGCGGCCGATTCTCTTCGCCGCGCCCATCCTCATCATCATGATTCTGCTGATCGTTCCGCTGGGGAAGCTGGCCCTGGGCGGTATCAGCGAGAAGTATCTGCCACCAGATAACCCGGTCCGCATGGCGCAGGAAGACTTCGACCGAACGTTCCCTGGCTATCGCACTGAAAACCTCACGTTGGTCATCCAGAACGCGAACCCGACACAGTTCGAGCAAATCAAGAGTGACGCCGCCCGAGTCACGGGTTTCACCAGTTCGTGGGAAGAACGGAAACCAACGGACGAAGCCGACAAGAACATCACCAACGTCACGGTCTTAGAAAACGGACTCCAGAACCGCAACGACGCGGCCGAAAAGATCAACGAACTGCGGTCGATCGAAGCCCCAAAGGGCGTGACGATCTGGGTCGGCGGCACCCCGGCGCTGGAGCACGACAGTATCCACAGTCTGTTCGCCAAGCTCCCGTTGATGATCGTGATCCTGATCTCGACCACGACGCTGCTGATGTTCCTGGCGTTCGGGTCGCTGGTTTTGCCGATCAAGGCGGCCGTGATGAGCGCGTTGACACTGGGCTCGACGCTGGGCATCTTGACATGGATCTTCGTTGACGGTCACTTCTCACGCTTGCTGAACTTCACCGCCACTCCTCTTACCGCGCCGGTCATCGGGCTGATCATCGCGCTGATCTACGGCCTGTCCACCGACTACGAGGTGTTCCTGGTGTCCCGGATGGTCGAAGCCAGAGAGCGGGGCATGTCCACGGCCGAAGCCATTCGCATCGGAACCGCTACGACCGGGCGACTCATCACCGCGGCGGCCTTGGTCCTGGTGGTCGTCGCCGGCGCGTTCGTGTTCTCCGACCTCGTGATGATGAAGTACCTGGCGTTCGGCCTGATCGCGGCGCTGCTGCTGGACGCCACCGTGGTCCGGATGTTCCTGGTGCCGTCGATCATGAAGCTGCTCGGTGACGACTGCTGGTGGGCGCCGCGGTGGATGAAGCGGCTGCAGAACCGCATCGGGCTGGGCGAAATCCACCTGCCCGACGAACGCAAGCGGCCCCCGGTTCGGGAGCCGCACGAGGCGCTGCTCGGCGCCGGTGCGCATGCACTGCCACCGGCGCGGCCACACGACCCCACACATCCGGCCGTCGAGGGCGCGGCTCGACCAGGTCCGGCGCGCCCGGCGCCGCGGGCCATTCCGCCGCGGCAGCCGCAGGCCCCGTCGGTCGCCGGCACCACCCGGATGCCGGGCGCCGATCAGCCGTCCGCCGACGAACCGGCGACCACGAGGCTGTCGGTCGCCGCGAAGAACGTCGCGAAAGCTGTCATCACCAACGCGGCCTCGATCGGCCAGCGCGCGCAGCGACCCGCGGCACCGCCGCCGTCCAAGGAGGGCGAAATCGAGTCCTGGCTCGGTGAGCTGAGAGGCACGTCCCCCGGGGCAGCGGCGCCCGCGGAGCGGCCGGCAGACCCGCCGCCGGCCGACACCACGGTGCAGGAAACCCCCGGCATTGATGACAGTGCCGAGGAGACGACGGCGATCCCGGTGCACCGACCGAACACCGGCGGCCCGGCGAAGGACGCTCAGCCCGACCCGGATTCCACCGAGAAACTACCGGCGCAGAAGCCGGAGGGTGAGGAACGCCGTCGTGGCGGTGGGCTGTCCGCCCAGGACCTGCTGCGCCGCGAGGGCCGTCGCCTCTAGCCGCGCCGATTAATTCTCTGGGTTCGGACCGAGATCGTCGGGCTCGGCCGTGGTCCCCACCGGCTCGTCGTAGTCGGACTGCTCCCCCGGTTCGCCGACGTCGTCGTCACGTTCCAGCAGCACCCGTACCGCGCTGTTGAGGGAGGCGATCGTGGGCACGGCCAGCAGTGCGCCGACGATGCCGGCCAGCACGCCACCGGTCGTGATGCCGAGCACCACGGCAAGCGGGTGAATCCGCACCGCTCGGCCCATGACGAGTGGCTGCAGGACGTGCCCTTCCAGTTGCTGCACGGCGATGATCAGTCCCAGCGTGATCAGCGCGTAGATGAAGCCCTTGGACAGCAGCGCGACGATAACCGCCAGGAATCCGGCGATCACCGCACCGACCAGCGGAATGAACGCGCCGAGAAAAACCAGCGAGGCCAGCGGCAGCGCCAGCGGCACGCCCATGATCGCCAGCCCGGTGCCGATGCCGACCGCGTCGATCAGCGCGACCAGAAACGTCGCGCGCACGTAGCCGATCAGCGAGCCGAACCCCGCCTTGCCCGCTTCCCGAACCTTCTCCCGCACGCTCACGGGGAAAATCTGGGTGACGTACTCATAGATGTTGCGGCCGCCGTACAGCAAGAAGATCAGCGTGAACAACACGACGAACGCACCCGTGACGATCTCGGTGATCGTGCCCGCGGTGGAGAGCGCGCCGCTGGTCAGCTTCTCCTGGTTGTTGCGCAGGGCCTCCACCGCCGACTTGCCCGCGTTGTCGATCTGCTTTTCGTTGAGATGGGCCGGCCCGTGGATCAGCCAGTCCTTCACCGTGTCGATGCTGTGGGTGACCTGGTCGACCAGTCCAGGAAGGCCCTCGATGAATTGACTGACGACGAACGCGAGGACACCGCCCACCACAGCTATCCCAAACAACAGCAGCAGGAACACCGACCAGCCGCGCGGAACGCCGTGCCGGTCCAGCCAGTCGACGCCCGGCAGAAACAGCGCCGAGAGCATCGTCGCTATCGCCACCGGCACTAGGATCACCTCGAGGTGCTTGAACACCCACAGCACCGCCAACAATCCGGCGAAAAGCACCAGCAGGCGCCAGGTCCAGGCGGCGCCCTTACGCAGAAGTGGAGGTACCGCGGCATCCTCGGGCGCTGGCATGCCGGTAGCGTAACGGCCGCCGCATGTCGGTCGGGCCACACTCCGGCGGGTCCGCGAGCCGCGATAGCGCTCGCACCTGCGCGGTTATGGCCAGTTGACCGCTCCAGACCAGTCCGAGAACAGTCCGGCGGCCGATCCGTGAGCTTGCGGACTTCGGTCGCATCGTCTTCGAGCGCCGACCCCCGCGGTCCAACCGCTACACCTTCCCCGACGTCCGGCGGCCCGTTCCCATGCGGTCACGGGGTGCGCAGCTACGGGGACGCCTACGGGCGCCACGCCGCAATCGAGGCGCGTTGGTAGTACCGCAACGCGCGCAAGCGCCATCCGCAGGTCTGTGGCGTCGAAGGTCACGCGGATCTTCGATCCGTTTGCTCACCAAGCAGAAATCGACATAGACAGCGAATATCGCGATCGCGTGGCGCGAGACGCCCGCACGGACACCGCACCTGGTTATTTGCGCCGGTCTCACCGGAGGGAGCGTTGTCTGATGCGGTCAATGCTGCCGTCCTTTCTCGGTCAGGTGCCACCCCGGCCACATCAACGAGACGCCCGATGACGATTCCGCCCGCTCATCGGGGCGATGATGAAGCTGCCGGGCCTGCGGGGGCAGCGGGCCTGTTGCGGCTGCCGGCAGCAAGTACCGTGGTCGCAAACGAGCCACATGATGTTGACGAGTTGGCGGCCATTAGGGTTCAGTGCGGCGCTGCCTCACGATGGCCTGCTTCACGGTCTCCGAACCACAGCGCGATGCTGTTGGTCTGCGCCCCTGGGACCGGCGACGACAACCCCCGTCGTCGGGTCGGTGCTGGCTCCTCCGATGCCGGCGATCGCCACCGACGCCAAGATGCACGTGGCCTACTAAATGGTGCTGCCCAACACGAGCCCGGGAGACGTCACGCTTGTGTCGGTGCCCGTGGTCAACGACGGCAAAACTCTGGCGACGTTGTCGGGATTACCATTCGTATTCGACAAGTTTCGATTAGATGCGCGGCTTGCTCCCGAAGCGGAGCAACCACCGGACGGGCCGATGCTGATGCAAGGCGGAGTCGCCCCGGCCGACCAAAGCTACCGGATGCCCCTGGGTTCGGACGTTATGACGTACTCGGCCCGATGACCAACAAGCATGTGCTGGCGGCGGTGGCGACCGATGCGTTGTGCGTGATCGTGTTCGGAGTGATCGGCCGGCGAAGTCATGCCGAGGGCCTGACGGCGGCCGGGGTCGCGCAGACAGTGTGGCCGTTTCTGGCCGGCGCGGCCGTGGGTTGGCTCGCCAGTCATGGGTGGCGTCGTCCGCTCGCGATCACCCCGACCGGCGTGGCGGTTTGGGTCTGCACGATCGTCGTGGGAATGCTGTTGCGTAAGGCCAACTCTGGGGGTGTCGCGATCACTTTCGTAATCGTCGCCTCGGTAGTGACGGCGATTTTGCTGCTGGGCTGGCGGGGGCTTGCGTCGGTGCTTTCACGTCGGGGGTAGGCGCACCGAGGGTAGACACGGTCAACGTCGCACGCAGTCCACCAAGTGGCCCGTCGGAAAGCTCGATCCCGCCGCCGTGCAGTGCAGCCTGCTGCGCGACCAGCGCCAGCCCGAGTCCGGAGCCACCCGGCGTCGCGGTGCTGCCGCGGGCGAAACGGCCCAGCACCGTGCCGTGCTCGTCGGCCGGCAGGCCGCGCCCGTCGTCGTCGACGACGATCTTCAGGTGGTCGGCGCAGCGATAGGCGGCCAGCATGACACGCGTCGCCCCGCCGTGCGTGATCGCGTTGCGCACCAGGTTGTCGACCGCCAGCCGCAACCCACCGGGCCAGCCGAAAATGACGCCGGCATCGTCAGCCGCAAGCTCGACTTCGACCGTCGACGACGGGCGACTGTTCTCCCGCGCAACCCGCTCCAATAAGTCGCCCACATCGATCGGTTCGCGATCTGTGTCCTGGGCCAACTGACCGGATGCCAGCTGGCCCAGCGCGGTAACGATGGCCTCCACCCGGCGCTGCGCCCGCGACAAGTCGGCCACCACCTCTCGGCGCTCGTCATCGGGCAGGTTGTGGATGCGCAGGGTGTCCAGATCGGCATCGCGGTCAGTGGCGTGCGGAGTTCGTGGGCCGCGTTGGCGGCGAAGTCCTGCGCGGCCTGCAACGAGTTGGTCGTCGACGCCTGTGCGGTCGCGAGCCGTTGCAGCATGCCGGACATCGCATCGGCCAGGTCTTCAGCTTCCCGGATCCCATGCACGGCCGGCAGAGGGCCACCGCCCGTGCCGAGGCGCCGGGTGCGCTCGGTCAGGTGCCGCAACGGGCGCACAGCCGGCCCGGCGAGAAGCCAGCCCAACCCGGCAGCGGCCAGCACAGCGCCGCCACCAATCGACAAGTACAACGGAATTCGCGTGCGGTCGATCAAAATGCTGTCGACTCGGATGCCGATGGAGACCAGCACATCGCCATCCTGCCCCGACCGCTCGACAGTACGAACCCGATAGTTCACCCCGTTCACGCTGGCGGTGGTCGTTCCCACCGGCAGCGGCGGCAGCTGAAACCCGCGCTGGTACACCACTTCCTTGGTGTTGCGGGAGCGGGTCGTATGCAGGATCGCGCGCGGTTCGGCGGCGCTAAGGTTCGGATCGATGATCGTGTCGATGATCGCGTTCAGATGCCGGTCCAGCTGAGCCGCGTCGTTGTTGACCAGCAGAACCGAAGTCACCAGCGCGAACAGCGCGACGACCGCCGCCGCCGCCAGCGCCGCGGCGATCGCCACCCGGGCGCGCAGCGACATTGACCTGTGCACCAGCAACCGCACCAGCCTCACGGCTTCGTGCCTTCTGGTCGCCTCACGGCTTCGTGCCTTCTGGTCGCCTCACGGCTTCGTGCCTTCTGGTCGCCTCACGGCTTCGTGCCTTCTGGTCGCCTCACGGCTTCGTGCCTTCTGGTCGCCTCACGGCTTCGTGCCTTCTGGTCGCCTCACGGCTTCGTGCCTTCTGGTCGCCTCACGGCTCCGCCCGGAGCACGTACCCGATCCCGCGAACCGTATGGATGACCCGCGGTACGCCGTCGCGTTCGAGCTTGCGCCGCAGGTAGCTGATGAACACATCAGCAACGTTGGTGTCGACGTCGAAGTCATACCCCCAGACCAGCTCGAGCAACCGCTGCCGGGTCAGCACCACCCCGGCGTTCTCCGCAAGCACCGCGAGCAGGTCGAATTCTCGCTTCGTCAGTTCGACGCGCTCGCCGCCCACGAAAACCAGGCGACGCGCGGTGTCGATGGTCAACGCGCCGACTGTGATTGCGTCCGAGTGTTCGTCGGAGTGCGACGACCGGCGCAGAAGCGCATGCAGCCGCGCCACGAGCTCGCCGAGGTCGAATGGCTTGGTCAGGTAGTCGTCCGCGCCGGCCTCCAACCCGGCGATCCGGTCGTTCACGCTGTCGCGGGCCGACAGCACGCAGATCGGGATGTCGTTGCCCAGTGCACGGAGCGCCGTCACGACTGCAACCCCATCCAATTCCGGCATTTGCACATCGAGCACAAGCGCGTCGTGCATTTCGCTCGAGAGCAGGCGCAATGCTTCCTTGCCGGTCGCCGCGACCCGTACGTCGAAACCCCAATGCCGCAACCCGCGCGCGACGGAGTTCAGCACGTCGGGGTCGTCGTCGACCATCAACACCAAAGGGCCCGCGCCGCCGCGCGCGGGCGGACCGTCGCCGCTAGCGGGGGAAGAACCCAGCTCGGGGCGCACTAGGTTACTGGCAGCGAGTCTTCAGGTCGACGAGCGGCTGACGAATGCCCTGAAGGTCGGCCTTCACAGTCGGATTTGCGTTCAGATAATTCTGGATGTCGTCCCGGATGTCGCTCTTCGGCTGGCCTTTGAGGCTGGTGAAGAACGTGTTCACGTCAGGATGGGTGAACAGGTACGCCGATGTCGCTGCCGAGACGCCCGAGGCCACCCCCGCGAGGTCGGCCGCGGTGCAGTTGGGCTGTTCAGCTAGCGCCGTCGGGGCGGCGCCGAACAAGATCGCGCTGGTGATCGCACCTGCACCGAGCGCGCCTGCGACCGCGCGGCGAGCGATGAGCCGCTTGCGCGAAGAGCAGATCGCCGAGAGCAACATCTAACAGCTCCTTCGTCACGTGTCCTTCAGAAACCGGAACCAACGATGGTTACCGACATAGAGAAGCTAAGCAGAATTGGTCTGCACTTTCTTGCCTTGCATTAAACCAATCCAAGCAAAGTCCCCGCAATCGTCTGAATAACGGCTGCTAGCGTGCGGTCGCCGCGACCGGCGGTGTGGCCGCCGGGCCGGGCCGCGGACCGGTCGCAGTCTGTGGCGACGGCAGGTTGACCGGAACTCCGGGACTCTGCGCTTGCTGTGCGCCCTGCACCACCTGCAGCAGCTGGGGAACCGTGATCGGCAACTTGCACTTGCCGGCGAGTCCCGTCAGTGGCTGCTGGATCGCCTGCAGGTCCTTGCCCGCCTGGGGGTTGGCATCGAAGTATGTCTTCATCGTCGCGAGGGCCTGCGGCCCCTGCTGGGAGGCCGCCGTTAGCGTGGCGTTGGTTGACGGGTGCGTGTCCAGATAGTTTCCGGTATTGGTGGCTACCGACCCGATAGTTCGCGCAATCTCGCTGGCCGCACACGGATCATTCGCGGCGGTGGCCGACGGACCCGGCATCGCCGCCGCGGCTGCTCCGCCGACCAGGCAGGTGGCGAACACGCCATAGAAGGCGCGGCGCACAGGTGTGGTCGGTAGCATGGACAACTCCTAACGATTTGCGGACATTTTGATGCCACGGCGAATCGCAGCACCGCTCAAAAGGTGTGCGCGCCCGGCAGGCGGCCGATCCACATGGTGTCATCCACGCATACAAGTTCGCCAATCGACGGCCTGAACATCGAGGTCACAGACTCCTGTCCGACGGCTGGCCGGGTCCCAGACAACCCCGGTCGGAGCCCTCGAAGGCCAGTTCAGAGTGGCAAGTGGCCAGCAGCATCCTGTTGTAGGCTCACCACGCCGGAAGAAAGGCAGGGACCGCAATCCAGCAGTTCATGATGCGATTGAGCAGTAACCTGCGCCGCTACCGCTGGGCAGTGTTCACGACGTGGCTGCTCGTCCTGATACCCGCCGCATCGATCGCGTTGCAGCATTCCAGCAACCTCACCGGCGGCGGTTTCGAGGTCTCCGGTTCGCAGTCTCTGCAGGTGCAGCGGCAACTCGAAGAACGCTATCCGAGCCAGGGCGCCTCCCCGCTGGCACTGGTCGCGGCGCCGCGCCCGGGGGCCACCGCCGACGATATGAAGGCCGCGGTCGATCTGCTCCAGCAGGAGGCCGCCGAAGTGCCAAGTGTGTCAGTGGCGCCGAACCCGGTCCAGCCGCCGCCGAATCCGGACCGCCCTTACGTCGTCTCGCTCAAGCTCGACTTCAACAACTCCGGTGCCGTCGACGTTGCCAAGCAGCTTCGCAGCAAAGTCGGCATCCATGGGGACAAACCCGGGCAACTCGACAATGGCAAAGTCGACTTGTATGTGATCGGGCAGGGAGCACTCGGCGCGGCCGCACAGGCGAACACCAAACACGACATCGCCGATGCCGAGCGATGGAATCTGCCGATCATTCTGATCGTCCTGCTCGCGGTCTTCGGTTCGCTGGCCGCGGCAGCCATCCCGTTGATCCTGGGCATTCTGACGGTCACAATCACGATGGGCCTGATCTATCTACTGTCGATGTACACGACAATGTCGGTGTTCGTCACACCGACCGTGTCGATGTTCGGAATCGCGCTGGCCGTCGACTATTCACTTTTCATACTCATGCGCTACCGCGAGGAACTCAGGGCAGGGCGCGACGCGAAGCAGGCCATCGACGCCGCAATGGCGACCTCCGGTTTGGCCGTGTTGCTGTCGGGGCTGACCGTCATCGCATCGGTTACCGGCATCTATCTGATCAACACCCCGGTGTTGCGCTCGATGGCCACCGGCGCGGTGGTGACCGTCGCGGTCGCGGTGCTGACGTCGACGACGCTGGTACCACCGGTGCTGGCGACGTTTGGGCGCGCCGCTGCCAATCGGTCCTGGTTGCTGCACTGGTCGCGACGCCCGGAATCGACCCAGTCGCCGTTCTGGAGCCGCTGGATCGGTTGGGTGATGCGCCGACCGTGGGCATCGGCCCTGGCTGCGTCCACGCTGCTCCTGACACTGGCCGCACCCGCGCTGTCGATGACGCTGTCGAACAGCATGCAGCGCCAGTTCGCGCCGGACCACGAGATCCGCGGCGGAGTCAACGCGGCCGCACAGGCGCTGGGGGCGGGTGCACTCGGGCCCATTCGCGTGCTCGTCACATTCCCGGACGGCAACGCAGCCAACCCGGAGCACATCAAGGTAATCGACGCCGTCGGCCTGCGGATGCGAGAGGCGCCCCACATCGTGACGGTGCAGCCCACGGTCTTC
The DNA here is from genome assembly GCA_963801365.1 of uncultured Actinomycetota bacterium. Classification (GTDB taxonomy): domain Bacteria; phylum Actinomycetota; class Actinomycetes; order Mycobacteriales; family Mycobacteriaceae; genus Mycobacterium. The sequence goes on from CAWDEZ010000013.1 coordinate 348,972, forward strand.
GCCGAGGACGACAACAGCGGCCTGCTGTCCGCAGTACTGACACTCGATCCCGAGGACATGGCCGCCCGCCACACCATCGACTGGATGCGTGAACAGCTGCCACAGGTGCCGGGTGCTGAGGACGCCCGCATAGCTGTCGGCGGACCGACCGCGCTGATCAAGGACTTCGACGACCGGGTGGCGCAGACCCAGCCGTGGGTATTTCTGTTCGTGGCGGCGATCGCGTTCGTGATGCTGCTCATCTCGATCCGCTCGGTGTTCTTGGCGTTCAAGGGCGTGCTGATGACAGTGCTCTCTGTCGCCGCGGCCTATGGCAGCATCGTGATGGTGTTCGAGTGGGGGTGGCTGAAAGACCTTGGCTTCCAACCGATTTCGTCATTGGACAGCTCGGTCCCGCCGTTAGTGCTGGCGATCACGTTCGGGCTGTCGATGGATTATGAGATTTTCCTGCTGACACGCATCAGGGAACGTTTCCTGCAGACGAACAACACCCGCGACGCGGTGGCGTGGGGCGTGAGCACCAGCGCCCGGACCATCACCAGCGCGGCACTGATCATGATCGCGGTGTACATCGGGTTCGCGTTCGCCGGCATGCCGCTGGTGGCCGAACTCGGCGTCGCGTGCGCGGTGGCGATCGCGGTGGATGCCACGGTGGTGCGGCTGATACTCGTGCCGGCGCTGATGGCGATGTTCGACCAGTGGAACTGGTGGCTGCCGCATTGGCTGGCCCGCATCCTGCCGTCGGTCGACTTCGAACGGCCACTGCCGAAGGTCGACATCGGAGATGTCGTCGTCATTCCCGACGACATCTCCGCGCTGGGGGCGCCCAGCTACGACATGCGGATGGTGGTCAAGTCGGCGGCCAAGCTCAAAAGCCTTGCACCCGACGCGATTTGCGTGGCCGACCCACTGGCGTTCAGCGGCTGCGGTCAGCCGGGCACGGAGTCGCCGCGGGACCAGCCGGCGGCGGCTCGCAACGGCCACTCCAACGGCGAGGCTGTTCTGCGCCCGAGCTTGCGCCACCGCGGCAGCCGCAAGAGAATGCCTTGGGTCGGCCGCGGCGTACACCCGGTCACAATGTGGCGGGGCAGGTTGTCGGTGGCGCTGGACGCGCTGCAGGTCGACTCACGGACCGAAGCGCCGCCCGTCGCGCGGCGCAGTCCGGTGGAGACCACGAATGTCCAGTTGCCAACCGGCGACCGCCTGCAAATTCCCACTGGGGCTGAAACGCTGCGGATGAAGAGTTTTCTGCTCATGTGCCGCAACAGCCACCGCGACTACGCCGAGTTTGCTGAGCTGGTCGAGACAATGGACACCACCACGGCCGCATTAGTGCTGGCCGGGATGGACAAGTATTACTGTGGTCAACAAGCCAGGAAACAATGGGTTGCCAGTCAACTGGTGCGCAAGTTGGCCGATCCCCGGCCCGCCGACGACGAGCTGGACCCGGACGTCGACTGGACGAATGTCAAAATGCGATGCCTGTCAGTGGCGGTGGCGATGTTGGAGGAGGCGAGGTGACGTTGGCCGTGGAGGCGCACGACGACACAGCGCCCACGGTCCGCTTGACCGACAGCGGAACCGTCGCCCCTCGTCGCCTACGACAGCAAGCCGGTCGAGTTCTGGCCCACCGCCGCGATCCGGGCGGCCGTGGAAAGCGGCGACCTGGAGGTGTGGCAGCGGATCGTCGTGGCACTCAAACGCGACCCCTACGGGCGAACCGCGAGGCAGGTCGAAGAGGTGCTCGAGGCAGCGTCGTCGTATGGCATCACGAACGCGCTCACCGAGGTGCTGGCCCGCAGCCGCGCCGCCCTGGAAGCCGACGAACGCGCCGAGGTCGCTCGGCACATCCACGCCCTCATCGATCGCTCCGGTCTGTCCGCTCGCGAGTTCGCCTCGCGCATCGGCGCCTCCGGCGAGGATCTCGCGGCATACCTGGCCGGTGAGATCAGCCCGTCGGCCGCGCAGATGGTCCGGATGCGCCGGCTGTCCGACCGGTTCGCGAAGATAAAGGCGCAGCGCCCCCGTCAGGAGTGAGCCGAGCCGACGCATGTGGACCGAACCGGATGACGGTGCGATACGCGACCTGTTAGGCGAGACCCGGACGATCGCGGTGGTCGGCCTGTCACCGGACCCGCTCCGGCCCAGCAACGGCGTCTACCGCTACCTGCGTTCAGCGACCGGCTACGAGCTGTATCCGGTCAACCCGATGATCGACGAACTCGACGGCCGGCCCGTGTACCCGGACGTGTCCGCGCTGCCGGTGGTGCCGGACATGGTTGACGTGTTCCGCCGCCATGATCAGCTCCGGCCGGTGGTACAGGGCGCGATCGCCGTCGGCGCGAAAAGCGTCTGGTTGCAGCAGGGGCTATGGGACGAGAAGTTGGCACGCGACGCCGAGGCGGCGGGCCTACGGGTCGTGATGGACCGCTGCCTGAAGGTCGAGCACGCTCGCCTCATTGGCCCGGCGCGCCAGGGCTGGGGCTGATCGGAGCGAAATCCAGCACGCGCCACTGACCCGTCGTGTTTGACAACGTGACCCGAAGCGCGATCACCGCTGTGTCCTGCGGTTGGTTGGGCGCGCTGCGGATCGCCCGCATCACGACCGCGACGCTGGCCGTCTCGGAGCTGATCGCCTCGACACCCGCCGACATTGTCTGCGCTTGCATCGAGACGTTCTTCGCGGCCTCGTCCGCCACCGTCCTGGCCGAGGTATCTCGGAACCGGGATGCCCGGTCGGGGTCCATCAGCGCTGCGGCCCTGTTGACCGATGCCATCGGATCCTGCGGCGAGAACGTCATCACGGTCTGCCCGAAGTCAGAACCCAGTCGCACGACTTCATCCATGCTGTCGCCCAGCTTGCGGTCGGGCCTGGTCCAGTGCGTGTAGGTCACCAGCACCACGGCCACCAGCGCCGCGGCCGTCAGCCCGACCACTCCCAGCCGTAGACCGGGCCCATCGTCGTCGGTGCCCACCGTCACGCTGTCGCGGCGGAACAGCACCAGGTTGAGGATCATGCCCTCGACGATCAGCGTGCACAGCACCGAACACACCGCGACCCACCAGACCCGCCAATCCAGTGCGTATCCGATCATCAGCAGGGCTGCGACGGTGGCCAGCGGTGCGGCGATGTCGAAGGCGACGACCCGCCAGGCGTTCCTCATCGCAGCAGATCCAGGTGGGAGACGAGCAGCTCACCGTCCACGTCGGACACGCCGATCCTCAAGTTCCAGTGCACGGTAGTCGGTTTGCCGCCGGCGTTCTCGCTGACCGAGGTCGCGACGATCAACACGGTGTCGGTGCGCGATGCCACACCGGGCGGCATCGGATCGGCTGGTGGCGGCGCTGGAGGCTGGCGGTCCAGGTCGCGGTGCAGAGCCTCGATCGACGCCGAGTTGATCTGGCCGGTGGTTTTGGAGTGCAGCGTCTTCACCAGGTTTGTATACGGTTGGATTGCCTTCTCGAATTCGGTGTTCAGCTGACCAACGGTTCCGTCGTGCAGTTTCTGCAAGCTGCTATCGATGTTGTCGTTGTTCATATTGATCAGCACACCGGCCCAGTCGGCCGCCACCAGCATGACGCGGGCCTTGTGGGCCAGGTCGTCTTCGTCATTGCGATGGACCGACCAGATCAGCGTCGTCAGCACGATCGCGGCCACGCAGAGTAGCCCGAGCGCGGCCGAGGCGACGCCGTAGCCCGAGAACACCGGGTGGCGATCGTCTAGTTGTGCGTCCTCGCCATTCGTCGGTGAGTGGGTCTCCTCTGGCACGAGGCGAGGGTACCTACTGGGCGCGCAGGCCGAAGACAGCGGCACCTGACGAAGCGGCAGACAACTGGAAGGATGGCCGGGTGACGATCACCTCCGGCATCGATCTGTCGTACGTGGATTCCGCCGCGCGCCCGCAAGACGACCTGTTCGGCCATGTCAACGGCCGCTGGCTGGCGCAGCACGAGATCCCGGCCGACCGCGCCACCGACGGCGCGTTCCGTGCGCTGTACGACAGGGCCGAGGAGCAGGTCCGTGACCTGATCACACAAGCTGCCGAATCGAACCCGGCAGCCGGCACCGATGAGCGCTTGCGCGAAGAGGAAACAGATCCCGATGAGCGCTTGCGCGAAGAGGAAACAGACCCCGATCAGCGCTTGCGCGAAGAGGAAACAGCCACCGACGAGCAGCGCATCGGCGATCTATATGCAAGCTTTTTGGACGAAGACACCGTCGCACACGTCGGCCTGGCCCCGCTGCGCGACGAGCTGGAGCTCATCGACAACGCCGCGGATGCGACGGCCCTCGCCGATGTGCTGGGCCGCCTGCAACGGACCGGCGTGGGCGGCGGCGTCGGCCTGTACATCGATACCGACTCCAAGTGTTCGACGCGCTATCTGCTGCACCTGAACCAGTCGGGGATAGGGCTGCCCGATGAGTCGTACTACCGCGACGAGCAGCATGCCGAGATCCTCGCCGCCTATCCGCGGCACATCGCCGCGATGTTCGCGCTCGTGTACGGCGGTCGGCCCGGGTGTCACCAGGAAGAATGGGAAGCGGCCGCGGGGCGGATCGTTACGCTGGAGTCCAAGCTCGCCGCCGCCCACTGGGACGTGGTGAAGCGCCGCGACGCCGACCTGACCTACAACCTGCGCAAGTTCTCCGATTTGCCCCACGAGGCGTCGGGCTTCGACTGGGCCGGATGGGTGACCGCGCTGGGGAGTTCGCCCGACGCGGCGGCAGAACTTGTTGTGCGCCAACCTGATTACCTGACGGCGTTCGCCTCGCTGTGGTCCGGAGAGGACATCGAGGACTGGAAGCAATGGCTGCGCTGGCGACTGATACACGGCCGCGCGTCGCTGCTGACCGACGATCTGGTGGCCGAGGATTTCGCGTTCTACGGGCGTACCCTGAGCGGCACCGAGCAGATCCGCGACCGCTGGAAGCGCGGCGTCTCTTTGGTCGAGAACGTGATGGGCGACGCCGTCGGCAGGCTGTACGTCGAACGGCACTTCCCACCGGAAGCCAAGGCGCGGATGGACGTTCTGGTCGACAACCTGCGCAAGGCATATCGGGTCAGCATCGAATCGCTGGACTGGATGACACCGCAGACCCGGCAACGGGCACTGGAGAAGCTCGAAAAGTTCACCCCGAAGATCGGTTATCCCAACAAGTGGCGCGACTACTCGACGCTGCGCGTGGACCGCACCGATCTGTACGGCAACTTTCAGCGCGGCGTGGCTGTGACATGGGACCGCGAGCTGGCCAAGCTGGGCTCACCGGTGGACCGTGACGAGTGGTTCATGACGCCGCAGACCGTCAACGCGTACTACAACCCGGGCCTGAACGAGATCGTCTTCCCCGCAGCCATTTTGCAGCCGCCGTTCTTCGACGCCGAGGCCGACGACGCCGCGAACTACGGCGGTATCGGCGCGGTCATCGGCCACGAGATCGGGCACGGCTTCGACGATCAGGGCGCCAAGTACGACGGCGACGGCAACCTCGTTGACTGGTGGACCGACCAGGACCGCACCGAATTCAGCTCGCGCACAAAGGCACTCATCAAGCAGTACGACAGGTTCATGCCGCGGGCACTGGCGGACGGGCACCACGTGAACGGCGCCTTCACTGTCGGTGAGAACATCGGCGACCTCGGTGGCCTGTCGATCGCGCTGCTGGCCTACCGGCTGTCGCACAACTCGCAAGAAGTCCCGATTCTCGACGGGCTGACCGGCCTGCAGCGGGTGTTCTTCGGGTGGGCGCAGGTGTGGCGCGCCAAGTCACGCGACGCCGAGGCCATTCGCCGCCTGGCCGTCGATCCGCACAGCCCGCCGGAGTTTCGCTGCAACGGGGTGGTGCGCAACATCGACGCGTTCTACGACGCTTTCGACGTCACGGATTCCGACGAGCTCTACCTGGATCCAGCGCACCGGGTCAGGATCTGGAACTAGCGCCTTAGTACTTAGTGCTTCGAGTGCCCCGCGCCGCGCGTGCTGCCACTGCGAAAAACTCGCCGGATTTTCGCAGTGAACGCACATTGGGCGCAGCCGACCGCTAGACGCGCTAGATCTGCCAGTCGTTGGCGCCGTCGGGTTTCTGGGTGCCGACGGAGTTCTTCACCACGATCGGGTCACCGCTACCGAAGTTGTCGAAGAACCATTTCGCGTTGGACGGGCTGATGTTGATGCAGCCGTGGCTGACGTTGCGCTTGCCTTGATCGTCGACCGACCACGGTGCGCTGTGCACGAAGTTGCCGCTGTTGTCGAACCGCACCGCGAGCTGGACGTGCACCTTGTAGCCCTGCGCCGAGGTGTTCGGCACACCGTATGTCGCCGAGTCCATCACGATGTCGGGGAACTTCTCGAGCACGTAATACGTGCCGTTAGCGGTGTCGTGCCCCGGCATGCCCATGGACATCGGCATGGTCTTCTCCACTTTGCCGTTGCGGGTGACGGTCATTGTGTGCGTGGCGTTATCGGCCGTGGCGATAAGCTGGTCGCCGGTTCGGAAGCTCGACTTGGTGCCGGCGGCATCAATGTTGACTGTGGCGTTGGCAGGCCAGAAGGCGAGCGGTCGCCAGCGCACCTGGCTGTCGGTCATCCAATAGAACTTGCCGGGGACCGGCGGGTTCGACGAGATGTGGATCGCCTGCTCGGCCATCCCCCGGTCGGCGATCGGCACCGCGAAGTTGATGATGATCGGCTTCCCCACACCGACCATCGACCCGTTGACCGGGTTGAACGTCGGCGGCCGGAACGGCGGCGTCCCGGTGAACGGCGCCGGATTTTGACCGGCAGGCGTGCCCTCAGGGATGACCGTCGGCGACGCCAGTGCATCAACTGGCGACGGCGCCACCGCGTCGACGGGCGGTGGCGGCGCGGCTGCTGGATCGGCAGGCGGAGGTGCCGCCGCCGGGTCCACCACCGGAGGTGCCGCGACAGGATTCGCCGCCGGAGGTGCCGCGACAGGATTCGCCGGCGGAGGTGCCACCGCCGGGTCCACCGGCGCAGGTGCCGCTAACGGATCCACCGGCGCATCCATTACCGGCGCAGGTGGCAGATCCTGCTCAGGGTCGGCACCCGCTGACGGCATGCCGAGCAACAGCCCCGCGGTCACACCGACGACACCAAACACCGAGGTCAACGCGCCATTCGTGCCCAGCCACGACGTCCAGCGCCAGGCGGCTCCGGTTCGTCCCCTCATTCATCCTCCAGACGTTCTAGTGCCTCCCAGTCTGGCACAGAGCCAAAGATCGTCATGACCACCTGCTGGTCACCGGCCCCGTGACAGTTACCTATGGCATCTCATCGATCTGCGGATTCGTTACATACCGGCGTCAAGAACGGACCAGCCGCGCGATCGCGGCCGACGCTTCGGCCAGCTTGGCCCCGGCCTCGTCACCCCCTGCCGCAACGGCGTTGGACACGCAGTGGTTGAGGTGTTCGTCGAGAAGTCCGAGTGCCACGGCCTGCAGCGCGCTGTTGACGGCGCTGATCTGGGTGAGGATGTCGATGCAGTACTTGTCCTCGTCGATCATCTTCGCGATCCCCCGGACCTGGCCCTCGATGCGGCGCAGCCGTTTGCCGTAGTCGTCCTTGCGGTCCGAATACCCCTGTGCTGCAACCATTTACCCTCCCAGCATCTGTTTCATCTCGTCAATTTCGGCTTGTTGCGCAGCAATGATCGACCGTGCTAGATAGATAACGTCCGGGTTATTGCCGCGCACGGCCTCCTCTTGGGCCATCGCGATCGCGCCTCGGTGGTGTTCGATCATCGACGTCAACCACAATCGGTCGAATTCGGCGCCGGTGAGCGATTGCAGTTTGTCCATTGTGGCCTGGTCGACCGTGCCCTGCATCGGCATGCTGTGGCCGGCCGCGTCGCCGCCCTCGGGCACCTGCCATTGCATCAGCCACGCCCGAAATGCCTGGATTTCCTGCACCTGAGCAGTAGTGACCCGGTTGGCCAGGACGACGACCTGCTGATTCGTCGTGTTCGTGGGCACCATCTGCGCCATCACGATGGCCTGCTCGTGGTGTGGAACCATGTTGCGCGCAAACGCGGTGTCGTGATCATTGTGGTCGGCCTGCTCAGCGGATTGCTGCACTGCCGTTACCCGAATCGCCGAAGCCCTCACATCACCACTGTAACGCGGTACCCCTGCGGGGTATCGAATGGCGGGGCCGACCTTCGTCTGACGGCCCCGAAGCCGAAGGCATACTTGAACGATGGCCGATTCCCCTCCTCTTCGCGCAACTGGTCTCACATCGACGGTCGACATCAAACCGCGCAGCCGCGACGTCACCGACGGCCTGGAGAAAGCCGCCGCCCGCGGCATGCTGCGGGCGGTCGGCATGGACGACGACGACTTCGCCAAGCCGCAGATCGGCGTCGCGTCGTCATGGAACGAGATCACGCCCTGCAATCTTTCACTGGACCGGCTCGCAAAGGCCGCCAAGGACGGAGTGTTCGCCGGGGGCGGCTACCCGATGGAGTTCGGCACGATCTCGGTGTCAGACGGTATCTCAATGGGCCACGAGGGCATGCACTTCTCGCTGGTTTCGCGCGAGGTGATCGCGGACAGCGTCGAAACGGTGATGCAGGCCGAGCGACTGGACGGCTCGGTGCTGCTCGCCGGCTGCGACAAGTCACTGCCCGGCATGCTGATGGCCGCCGCCCGCCTCGACCTCGCGTCGGTGTTCCTGTACGCAGGATCCATCCTGCCGGGCCGCGCCAAGCTGTCCGACGGCTCCGAGCGCGACGTCACTATTATCGACGCATTCGAGGCTGTCGGCGCGTGCAGCCGCGGGTTGATGTCACGCGAGGACGTCGACGTGATCGAGCGCGCGATCTGTCCGGGCGAAGGCGCCTGCGGCGGCATGTTCACCGCGAACACGATGGCCAGTGCCGCTGAGGCGCTGGGCATGTCGCTTCCCGGCAGCGCCGCGCCGCCGGCCACCGACCGTCGCCGCGACGGTTACGCCCGGCGCAGCGGCCGGGCCGTCGTCGAGTTGTTGCGCCGCGGGATCACCGCCCGCGACATCATGACCAAGGAGGCGTTCGAGAACGCGATCGCCGTGGTGATGGCGTTCGGAGGTTCAACGAACGCGGTGCTGCACCTGCTGGCGATCGCTTACGAGGCCAACGTCAAGCTGTCGCTGGCCGACTTCAGCCGCATCGGCGCGAAGGTCCCTCACCTGGCGAACGTGAAGCCGTTTGGGCAGCACGTGATGTTCGACGTCGACCGCATCGGCGGTGTCCCGGTGGTGATGAAAGCACTACTGGATGCCGGTCTGCTGCATGGTGATTGCCTGACGGTCACCGGCGCGACAATGGCCGAGAACCTCGCAGACATCGCTCCCCCGGACCCCGACGGCAAGGTGCTGCGCGCGCTGGACAACCCGATTCACCCGACCGGCGGCATCACGATCCTGCACGGCTCTCTGGCACCCGAAGGTGCCGTCGTCAAGACGGCCGGTTTTGACTCCGACGTGTTCGAGGGCACCGCAAGGGTTTTCGAGCGGGAACGCGCCGCGCTGGATGCGTTGGAGGACGGCACGATTCAGGCGGGCGACGTCGTCGTCATCCGCTACGAAGGCCCAAAGGGCGGCCCCGGCATGCGCGAGATGCTGGCGATCACCGGCGCAATCAAGGGCGCGGGACTCGGCAAGGATGTGCTGCTGATCACCGATGGCCGGTTCTCCGGCGGCACTACAGGTCTGTGTGTGGGACATATCGCGCCTGAGGCTGTCGATGCCGGTCCCATCGCATTCCTCCGGGACGGCGACCGGATTCGGCTCGACGTACCGAGCGCAACGCTGGACGTGGTGGTCGATCCGGCCGAATTCGCCGCTCGTCAAGAGGGTTTCACGCCGCTGCCGCCGCGCTATACCACCGGCGTGCTGGCCAAGTACGTCAAGCTGGTCGGCTCGGCAGCACTCGGCGCCGTGTGTACGTAGTTACTCGTCGCCGAACTGCTCGTAGAGTGCCGGTAGGAAGCCCGCGAGATGATTCATCTCCTGTGCGCAGTGCACCATCAGATCCAGAACCGCGACCGCATCTCGCTGCCGTCATCCGTCGTGCGGATGTGGTGGACCAGCCATCCGCCGTCGACGGGGACGTCCCGCGAGCCAACGCGGGCGCAGATTGCGACGACGGCGGCGTCGGCGGCGTGCAGCCCGAACGAACGTCGCGGGCGTGACGAACCGGATCGCCGCGCGCAGCATCGACGAGCCGATGTACTCGCTGATCAACAACGTGCGCCCGACATAGCGCGCCGAGCCGCGGCGGGGAGCGCCGTCGCCGTCCCGCCAGGCCGCCGAGATGTGCGCGCGGGGGTGCCACAGCTTGTAGCGACGCGAGTCGGAACCGTGCCAGCCGAACCACCACGACCACATCGCCGGCGTGACGCCAGGCATGTCGGTGCGAACGGACACCTGGATGCTGCCGTCGTCGAGCAGCCCGTAACCGGTCTCGGTCTGCTGATAGCCCGGATCATCCAGCATTGTCGCGGCGTCGAACGCCAGCAGGGTCGGCTCGGCTTGCGGACCGTGCTCCAGCGCCTCGACGACGTGTCTAGGAAGGGGCCCCATTTCGGGACGGAAGAACGTGCCGAATCCAGTGTCGGCGTCGCGGTCGCGGTACCCGAGATATGTCATGTCAGCCCCGCAGTCCTACCTCACTCTGGCCAGCAGGAAGCCGTCCCAACCCTTGACGCCGACGGTTTGAATCGCGGCCGCCTCCAATCGCGGATGTTCGGTGATCATGTTCAACATCGCCACCACGCCCTGCGCCTGATGATCGTCGGCGGCGGGCGCGAGCACCCGCCCGAACCGAACGACGTTGTCCACCACGATGACCGATCCGGGTGCGCTGAGCTCGACCGCCCACTGGACGTACGCCGCGTTGTTCTCTTTGTCGGCATCGACGAACACCAGCTCGAACGGCTCGGGCCGGGACCGCAACTGCGGCAGCGTGTCCAGCGCCGCACCGACAATCACCTCGACACGCTCGCCGACGCCGGCCCGGTCGAGGTTGGCTCGCGCCACCTCCGCGTGTTTGGGTTCGTATTCGAGCGTGACGACGTGACCGGACGGCCCGACGCCACGGGCCAGCCAAATCGTGCTGAACCCGCCGAGGGTGCCGATCTCAAGAACGCGCCGCGCGCGCATCGCAGACGCCAGCAGGTAGAGGAACTTGCCGTGCTGCGTCGACACCTCGATCGGCGGCATGCCCGCGGTCGCGGTCGCCTCCCGCGTGGCGGCGAGCACCGGGTCGTCTCCGACCAGCAACCGGTCAAACAGCGCATCGACGTCGGCCGGGGTGGGTTCGCTCACCCGGCCCACGCTAGCCCCGCGCCCCCTCCTTCGAATAGACCACCCGCAGCACGTGCTCGACCTCTGGACCCATCACCAGCCCGGCCAGCTCGCGGAACGTGGCGACGAACTCGGGCCCGTGGGCTGGCGTCGCATCGCACAGATGGTGCGCGATCTCGTGCAGCACAACGAGTTCCCGCAGGGCCCAGCGGTCACGGCGCGCGGGCACGGCGATCACCGCGCCGTCGTCGCGACGCTCGTAGTGCGCAGCGGTGACGCCTCGCCGGGGCCGCACTGCCATCGGCGCCACATGCGGCCAATGCTGTTGCACCGCAGGATGATCCAACACCGAGTCGACGTACTCCTGCACGGACTCCACGGACGCGAACCGTCCTTCCGGGGGCAGCGTCAGCTCCGTGCCGAAGAACTCGATCGCGCGCGACCCGTGCTCGGCGGCCCGGTCGAACAGCGTGCGCACGAACTGCTCGGCCGCATAGACCTTGCCTCGCTGAGTGTCGCGCGCGCTCACGCCTCCAGCCGCGCGCGTCCATTGGGCAACTCGGGGCTGTTGCCGAGCCGGGCGCGCCGGCCCGCGCGGTCCCCTGCCTGTCGCGCTGCCTTCGAATAGCCCGCCGACGCCCGCTGCGCCTGCCACGTGCCACGGGCCTTGGACTCGCTGCCGTAGAAGTCGGTCAGCTCGATCTCCTTGTTGCGCAACGCGAGTGCCGTTCCGGGCCGCGACGCCGGCGCGCGCTGAACCTCCCGTGTCGCGTCCTCCCGCGCCTGCGCCAAGCGCTGGCCGATGCGTGCCCCGAATGCGACCTGAAAGTTCAGCCGCGCGGTGATGGTCGGTGTCGGCCGGTGCGCACCCGACGCGAGGTAGGCCTCGGACGCGCGGACCATCTGCATCACCAGGCTGGCGTAGAGCGCGTGGCTGGTGTCGATGTCCTCGGGGAACCCGTAGGCATATACGAACGTGGAGTTGCTGGCCACGTCGACCTTCACGTCATTGGCGGCAGCGATCACCGCGAACAGCTGTACGTAGGTGCGCAGTCCCCTCGCGCCGGCGTTGCCGATGGTGATCGTGCGCTGGACGGGCGCCTGCGCTTTGGTGCGGATAGCCGCGTGGGAGCGCGCGACAGCCAGATCGATGGAGGTGGCGGTGGCCAGCCGTTGCGCCGCGGCCATGAAGGCCTCGGCTTCGTGCGCGTTGTCGGTGCCCTCGGCCTGGCGAAGTAGGGCAGCGATGCGCGCCAACATCTTGTCGGTCATGACGCCACGCTAAGCGACGGGTACGACTTTCCGCGGGCGCCCGAGCCGTGCAACCCGCCTGTTTCACAAATGCGATTCGATCCACGATGTCACGTCGTCGAGCACGCGGTCCTTTTCCGGCTCGTTGAACACCTCGTGGTACAGCCCGGGGTAAACCTTCAGCGCGACCTCGGCCGATGCGACGTTTTCGACCAGCATGCGGCTGCCTTCCACGCTGATCAGCCGGTCCTCCTCACCGTGGACGATGAGCAGCGGCGCGGTCACCCTGGCTGCCAGTTGCGGCTGCTTCTCGCCGACCTCCAGGAGCGCCTTGGAGATGCCCGCCGGGAACTTCCCGTGGTACACCAGCGGGTCCGCGTCGTACTTGGCCACCACCTCGGGATCTCGCGATATGGCGTCGAGCGGCAGGTTACGCACCTTCGCGGCGGGGAACGCGGAGCCCATCATTTTGGCCGCCACGGCAAGCGGCTTCGGGACCTCGAGCTGTGCGGCGACGGCCGGCCCGGACAGCACGATTGCCGCGTAATCACCGCCGTGCTCTGCGGCATACGCGAACACGATGCCGCCGCCCATGCTATGGCCGATCACCACGCGCGCCAGGTCGGGGTAGTCCGCGGCGGCGATGTCAACCAGGTGCTTGAAGTCGTCTGTGTAGTGCGACAGCCGTTTGAGCCATACGCGCTTGCCTCCGGAACGGCCGTGGCCGCGGTGATCGAGCGCGTAGGTGACCAGACCGGCGTCGCCGAAACGCCTGGCGACGTGGTCGTAGCGGCGGGCGTGCTCGGCATATCCGTGGGACAGCACCACGACTCCGCGCGGCATGTCCTCGGGTGTCCACACGTCGTAGACGATCCGCACTCCCCCGGCGCCATCGAACGATCGTTCAGTGCGGGTGGTGGCCATCAGCAGAGGGTAAACGTCCCGCGTAGGCTCGTTGCAGTGAGCGTCCTCGCCCGCGAGCCCGACGACGAATTCCTGGTTCAGGCCGAGCCGCACCGGCGCGAGCTCCTCGCTCATTGCTACCGCATGACAGGCTCACTGCACGACGCCGAAGACCTGGTGCAGGAGACGTATCTGCGCGCGTGGAAGGCCTATTCGGACTTCAAGGGTCAGTCGTCGCTGCGGACGTGGCTGTATCGGATCGCGACGAACACCTGCCTGACGTCGCTGGAAGGCAGGACACGACGGCCGCTGCCCACCGGGCTGGGCGGACCGAGCTCGGATCCCGCCGACGAGCTCGTTGAACGCCACGAGGTGCAGTGGCTCGAGCCACTGGCCGACGATCCATCGACGGTCGTCGAATCGCGGGAGTCGGTGCGACTGGCGTTCATCGCCGCGCTGCAACACCTGTCCCCACGGCAGCGGGCGGTGCTGGTACTGCGCGACGTGTTGCAGTGGAAGGCTGCCGAGGTGGCCGACGCTATCGGCGCGTCGACGGCCGCGGTGAACAGTCTGCTGCAGCGGGCGCGCGCGCAACTCGACGCCGTCGGGCCCAGCGTGGACGACGCACTCCCCGCTCCGGACTCGCCCGAGACGCAGGATCGCCTGGCACGCTACATCGCCGCGTTTGAGAGCTACGATATCGACGGCCTGGTGAGAATGTTTACCGCCGAGGCGATTTGGGAGATGCCGCCGTACGACAGCTGGTATCGGGGACCGCATGCCATCGGCTCTCTGATCCATCTGCAATGCCCGGCTCAGGGACCCGGCGACATGCGGTTCATCCCGGTGGTGGCCAACGGCCAGCCCGCCGCCGCGATGTACATGCGCGAGGACGACAAACACGTGCCGTTTCAGCTGCATGTCGTCGATTTCACGGCAGCGGGGATCGCGCACGTGGTCGCGTTCCTCGATACCACGCTTTTTGCGAAATTCGGCCTACCCGAAGCGTTATAGCATGAAGGGCGCCTTCACAGGTTCGTCTGCGATGCTGCTGGTTACACGAGAGGTTCGAAGTTGCCGGCGAAAGCCGGTCGCGACCATGATCAGGGGATTCGCCCATGCGCGACGTTCCGACTGTCCGCTTCGGGAATCCCAGTAGTCACGCCAGTCGAGGGTGGATGGAAGCGCAGACACTTGAACGGCCCACCATCCTCGGGCGTGAACCCCCCGCAACTGCCGGGCCATCCGCGATGGCGCGGCAGGCCCGATTCGCACTGGAGTTCGACGACGGGTCCTTCCTCGTCGTCCGAGGGCGTGGGCTGATCGGACGGGAGCCCACGGCAACAGCCGGCGAACCGACGACGCACCTGGTGACGTTGACCGACCCATCCTGCTCACTGTCACGGACACATCTTGAGTTCGGGGCGGACAGCGCGGGACTGTGGGTGCGGGATCGCCGCTCCACCAACGGCTCGGCGATCGAATTCGACGGCCAGCGCGTCACCCTCGAGCCAGAGCTGATCTCGCCAGTGCGCCCGGCCTCGACGATCCACCTTGGCGCGCGGCGCATACACGTTCGGACGGTCCAGAGTCGAGCCGTGATCGATGGGGTGACGCTCGAGTGGGGCGCGACGACCCGCATCGGCGCCAGCCGCGAGCGCGACCAGGATGCATTCGGTGCACTGCCACCGGTGTTCGTCGTGGCAGACGGGATCGCCAGTCGCTCTGCTGGCGACGTGGCGAGTCGCGAAGCGGTGCAGGCACTTCTGGGGCTCGCCGGCCGCCGGCCGGTGACTGCCGAGATGTTCACCAGCGCATTGGCCGACGCGCGGGCACGCATCGCTGCGATCCCGGTTCATGACTCGGATCGGTCGCCGGGAACCACGATCAGCGGTGTGATCGTCTGTCACTACAACGGCGTGCCGTGCTGGATGGTGGTCAATCTCGGCGACTCCCGGACCTACCGTCTGAATGCTGCCGGATTGCGTCAGCTCAGCGTCGATCATTCCGTTGCCCAGAAACTGATCGACGCGGGGGTGTTCGCGCAACCAGCACCTCAGCTGCAGAAGTTGTTGAGCCGTGCGGTTTTCGGCGACATTGAGTACTCGGCGGATGTGTGGCGGCTGGCGATGAACGTCCACGACCGCATCCTGGTATGCACCGACGGCGTGTCGTCGGATCTCCCGGAGGCGACCATCCGCCAAGTGCTTCGGACGGTGCGCGACCCGCAGGCAGCCGCGGACGCGTTGGTCGACGCAGCGAACGAGGCCGGAGGCGGCGACGATATGACCGTCGTGGTGGTCGACGCCGTCGCGATCAGACCATCAGCGGGCTTTTCGACGAGCGCAACGACGCGAGGGGGCGACCATATCGTCACCCGGGCGCGCTGGCGGGTGTGACGGGTAGCAGCAATCTCGGGGACAACCATATCTAGTCTGCTAAATCCCCTGGTCATGAGGCAAAATTCTGGTGTTATTGGAACGTGTTCTATGATTGCTGGCTATGAGGACCAAAGGGGCTCTTCTCTGGGAGCTCAACTCACCGTTCAAAGTCGACGAGATCGACGTCGGCGACCCTGTCGCAGACGAAGTGCAGATCCGCTTGCACGCCGCCGGGATGTGCCACTCCGATTACCACCTGGTCAACGGCAACACCCCGATGCCGCTGCCCGCGCTCGGCGGGCATGAGGGCGCCGGCGTGGTCACGAAGGTCGGCAAAAACGTCACCGGCCTTGCAGAAGGCGACCACGTCATCCTCGCGTTCATCCCCAGCTGCGGGCACTGCCAACCGTGCCTGAAGGGCTTCCGCTCGCTGTGCGACCGCGGAGCGGTACTGCTCGGCGGCAAGGCGATCTCCGACGGCACCAGCCGCGTGCATGCCGGAAGCGCCGAGGTGGCGCCGATGAACCTGCTCGGCACCTTCGCCCCGTACATGACCGTGCACAAGGACTCCGTCGTCAAGATCGACGAGAGCGTGCCTTTCGAAACCGCCGCGATCATGGGCTGTGCGGTGCCCACCGGGTTCGGCTCGGCCACCAACGTCGCCGACGTGCAGCCGGGTGAGACGGTGGTGGTCGTCGGCATCGGCGGCATCGGTATGAGCGCACTTCAGGGTGCGGTGATCGCCGGCGCGAAGAAGGTGATCGCGATCGACCCGGTGACCTTCAAACGCGACCAGGCCATCAAGTTCGGTGCCACCCACGCCTACGAGTCGATGGCCGCCGCGATCGAGCCGGTCATCAACCTGACCGAAGGCTTCATGGCGGAAAAAACGATCATCGCGGTCGGCGACATGCGCGGTGAATACGTCGAGCAGGCGCTGACACTCACCGCAAAGACCGGTACCTGTGTGGTGACGGGTATGGGCGCGATGACCGACGTCGATGTCAAGCTGAACCTGTTCCTGTTCACGATGTTGCAGAAGACGTTGAAGGGCAACATCTTCGGTGGCGGCAGCAGCCATGTGGAGACTCCGCGGCTGGTCGGGCTGTACAAGTCGGGCCTACTTAAGATCGACGAAATGGTCACCAGCACGTACCGGCTCGAGGACATCAACGAGGGCTACCAGGACATGCTCGACGGCAAAAACATTCGCGGGGTCATCCGCTACGACGCGGCAGACTGGTAGCCAACCGCCACATCGAAGACGTCTCCCAGGAGTGGTCCTAGTCTGGACTGATGCACACCTCCGTGGTCGTCGACATCCGACGTGCGGCGGATCGTGCCGTCACCACGACGTCATGGCTGGATTCGAAGCACTCGTTCTCGTTCGGCGACTACTACGACCCCGCCAACACGCATCACGGGCTGCTTCTGGTCAACAACGACGATCGGGTGAAACCGGCCGCGGGGTTTGACACACACCCGCACCGCGACATGGAGATCGTCACCTGGGTGCTGAGCGGATCGCTCACGCACAGGGACTCGGCAGGCAATTCTGGCGTCATCCGTCCCGGGCTGGCCCAGCGGATGTCAGCCGGCTGCGGCATCGTGCACTCGGAGAAAAACGCATCATCTTGCGAGGCAGTACATTTCGTTCAGATGTGGGTGGTACCCGATGAGCCCGGGATCACTCCCGAATACCAGCAGCAGGAGGTCGAGCTCACCGGCGGACTGGTGACGATCGCGTCCGGCATGCCGCAACACCGAGACCAGTCGGCGATCACGATCCACAACCGCCATGCCGCGCTGCACGGCGCCCGGCTGAATCCCGCGGACACCGTCGATCTGCCGCAGGCACCGTTCGCTCACCTGTTCGTGGCACGCGGCGATGTGACGCTGCAAGGCGCGGGTGAGCTCAGCGAGGGTGACGCCGTCCGATTCACCGGGTCGGGAGACCACCGGGTCATCGCCACCGCGCCGTCGGAAATCCTGATCTGGGAGATGCATGCAGCACTGGGAGCGTAGGGCGCCCCTGCTGACGAGCCTGGTCGTGCTAATCGCGGCCGCCTGCAGCAGCACACCTGCGAGCCCTCCGCCGAAGTCCCCGGCACCGCCCGCGCAGGCGCCCGTCGGGCTGCTGCCGGTGACCGTCCGGGTGCCCGCCGGTGACGACGGGCCGCCGTTCGATGTGACCCGCCAGGCGCTCGTCCCACCGGGTTGGACCATGACGGTGTGGGCGCGCATTCCGAAGGCCCGGCTGGCGGCATGGGCGCCGGACGGTGCGCTGCTCGTGTCCGTGCCGGCCGACGGCAAGGTGCTGCGGCTGACGCCCAATGCGAACAGCTCAGCGCGACAGTCGGTTCTGCTCGAGGACCTTGACGCACCGCACGGCCTCGCCTTCGCCGGGTCGGTGCTGTACGTCGCGGAAAGTGACCAGGTCAACGCCTACACCTATGCGAACGGGGCAGCCACCGCCCCGCGCGCCGTTGCCGAGGGTCTGCCCGACGACAGGAGTCCCGATCTCGGTGGCGCCTACGCGCACGCACTGAAAAGCGTTGCAGTCGGACCCGACGGCGCGGTGTACTTCTCGATCGGTTCGACGGGCAATGTCACGGCCGAGGACCGCACGGCCGTTCCGGAGCGGGCGTCGATCATGCGCATCCCACCGCAGGGCGGGCCGTTCCAGGTATTCGCTCGGGGTGTGCGCAACGGGACCGGCCTGGCGCTTGCTCCGGACGGTTCGGTGTGGACGGCGGTCAACAACCGGGACAACATCGCCTTCCCCTACCCCGGGCCGTCCTACGGCCAAGTGATACCGGATTACGTCGATGACCACCCGCCGGAGTCGTTGGCCCGCTTGACCCCCGGCCGTGATCTCGGCTGGCCGTACTGCAACCCCGACGGCGGCGGCGGCATGGTCCCGCTCGTGCGCGACGTTCAGACCAATGCCGACGGCAGCGAACTCGACTGCGCAACGTTGGCGCGCATCGAACAGACTCTCGGCGCGCACGCGGCGCCGTTGGGGTTGAGCTTCGTCGACGGCGCCCTGCCGTCCCCCTACACGCGGGGCGCGCTGGTGGGTGTGCACGGTTCATGGAACCGCCAGACGCCGCGCGCCCCCGAGGTGTCGTTCTTTGCTTGGCAGAACGGCAGTTTAGGCAACCAGCAGACGCTTGTCGGCGGGTTCCAGGCGCCGGACGGGTCGCGCTGGGGGCGACCCGTCGGCGCGGTGCTGGGACCCGACGGCGCGGTTTATGTCACAGACGACTACGCCGGCGCCGTGTACCGCGTGGCTCCGCCGGGTCGGTGATTACGCGCTCGTCTTCCTGCCTCGCACGCCACGCCCGGTGATGGCAAGGTAAATGGCAATCAGAATCGCCGCGCACACGATCCCGACGAGGAACGGGATCACCTGCCACCCGCCGTTTTCGTTCGAGTATCCGAAGATGCTGTAACAGAGCCAGGATCCGAGGAACGAGCCGCCGATACCGAGCAGGATCGTCACGATGATGCCGATGTTCTGCTTGCCGGGCATGACGAGCCGGGCCAGCGCCCCGATGATCAGACCGCCGATTATTGCGGTGATGATGGTCCACAACATTGCAGCTGCTCCTTTGTCAGCGGCGCCGGGGTGACGCCGACTACTCGATCATCCTCCTAACAGGTGGCTGGGGCATAGGGTTCATGACTAATCGCGCCTCGTTTCGGTTCTGGAAGGTCGCCTCGGCGTGATCAATCGCGGGGAAACCAAACCGCAAGCGGCAGAGGTCAATTCGGCTGATACCCAATCGTGACGGTGCTGTTACGAAAGTTGACAGTGTTATTGCTGTGATTATGCTGTGTGAACTCGGGCGTCGTCGAAAGGAAGACATGGCGCGTTGCCCGGCACCGCTACAGCGCCTGGCGGCAGGTGCCGCTCTGGTGGCGCTGTGCGTGACGCTGTGGACGGGTCCGCTCGCGCGCGCCGACAAGGACGCCCGTTCGGTGCTGCTGACCGCGATTGCGAACACCAAAGGCTCATATCTCGTCTACAACTTCGGCGGTCGGTTCGCCGCGCCGTTCCGCAATGCGACCGGAGACGAGTACACACTCAACAACGGCGGCCATTTGATGATCATCAAGGCCGCGTCCGGCCGGCTGAACCCACGACTGCTCGCCGATACCCACCAGGGTTATCAAGGCCGGTGCGAACGCGATCCGCGGGCACGCACCGGCGAGGGCTTGTGGCAGGCCTCGGAAACGTATACGCCGCTGCAGGCATGGCAAGTGCTCGGACAACCGATCATCTCGGTCAACGCCAACTTCTTCGACATCCGCGGCCAAAAGGGCGGGTCGTGGAAAGAGACCAACTGCACCTCCCCACTCGGCGCGTACGTCGACAACACGCGCGGACTCGGCCGCACGAACGCCGCAGTGACCGGCACCATCGCGTATGCCGGCAAGCAGGCGCTCTCCGGCGGCGATGAGAACTGGAAAGCGTTGGCCACCATGATCATTCCGGTCGGCGCCGCTCCGTATGTCGTGATGCCGAAGAACGACCGAGACTACGACAGCGCATCACCGGAGATCCAGCGACTGCTGGATGCGAGCGCACGTTTCGTGGCGGTCAGCGGCATCGGACTGCTGGCGCCCGGCGACACCGGCCAGCTCAACGACGGCGGCCCTTCCGCGGCCCGCACCGCGGTCGGCTACAACCGGTCCAGCGACGAGCTCTACGTGTTCCAGGGCGGCAGCTACACGCCAGACCACATGCAAGACCTGTTCCGTGGGCTGGGCGCCGACAACGCGATCCTGTTGGACGGCGGCGGGTCGTCTTCGATCGTGCTGCGCCGCGATACCGGCGGGATGTGGTCGGGCGCCGGGTCGCCGCGGGGCAACTGCGATACCCGCCAGGTGCTGTGCGACTCGCACGAACGCGCGCTACCGAGCTGGCTCGCATTCAATCTGTGAGCGCGTTTCGCGCCAAGGCTTCGGTTTGGGACGCGTAGCCGCCTCCGAACAGCACGACGTGAGCGAGCAACGGATACAGCTGGTGCAGCCCGACACGACGCTCCCACCCCGGCGATAGCCGCCGCACGGATTGATAACCGTCGACGACCTCGGCCAGATTCGGACAGCCGAACAGCGCAAGCATCGCCAGGTCGGTCTCCCGGTGGCCGCCGTGTGCGGCCGGGTCGATCAGTGCAGCGCCGTCCGCGGTCCACATCACATTTCCGCTCCACAGATCGCCATGCAGCCGGGCGGGTACGTCCTCGGTGTCGAAAGCACCCGCAGCGCAGCGCGTTACGAGGTTGTCCAGCAGACCGCGACAGCCTGGCGACAGCCGGGATGCAGCTGTTTCGGCCATTGGGGCCAGGCGCTCAACCGCGTAGAACTCGCCCCACGAGTCGTGTGGCGTCAGCGACATCGGCAGGGGACGCGATAGCGGTCCGAAGAAACCCGGCCCGCTCCAACCGGCGGGCGCGGCGCCAAACGCCGCTGCACCTGCGTCGTGGGTGACCGCCAACCGGGCGCCGAATTCATGCGCCGATTCTCGGGTTGGCGGCACCGAGGCCAATTGGCGCAGCGTCAAGCTGGTTTCGTCGTAGCACACCACCTGCGCGCACGGCACGCCTCCGTCAACGGCGTGCAGCCACGCCAACCCGGCCGCCTCCCATGCGAAGAAGCCTTGCGGCGCCGCAGAATTCTGCTTAATGAAGTCGGCCACGCGCTCATCAGCCTCGCTGGTTCCCTACCTTCTCGGGCGGCACGGCGATCTACTGTGACGGCGTCATGGCATGACGCGCGTCAAGTCCTTATTGGTTACCCATCCCATGTTCGTGATCACCCAATCAGAACCATTGCGCCGCATGGTCAATCGGTAGGTGACGAGGTTGATTTTCGGAAGATCCTTGGTCGCCGCGCTGGTGTAGCTCACGTTCACATACACCATCGCAGTCGCGTCGGGACCGTTCAACGATTCGACCGCAGCGCCGACTACCTGAGCGCTGCGTGTGATCTGGCTCTGCTTGTTGGTGGGGGCCAGTGCGTCAACCTGCTTGGCGTACGCATCCTTCAGATCGCCGCCAAGATACTTCGATGTCCGCGCGGATAGCTGATCCATATCCTCGGGCGTGTATGTGAAGAGTGTGGTGACGGCATCCGTCGCGGTGCGCGCAATGTGCAATTTGGTTTCGGCCGCCGCCCGGTCGGCCAGGTACGGCTGCAGCATCGCGCCGCCAAACGCGCCCGCGGCGACGAACAGGGCCGCCGCCACCGCCACCGCGATGGCCATCCGCTTGCCGGCGGGCTTGCGGGCACGTGGTACGCGAGTCTCGTCCTCGGCCTGCTCTAGGTCGGGTTCTTCGACCACAGTTTCGGTTGTCTCGCTGTCCGCGGTATCCGTCGTCTCGCCCAACGTCGGACGCTTCGCGACCGTCTTGACTGATCGACCACGGAACCATCGGCGGCGCTCGGGCTTTAAAACCTCCTCCGTGGTCTCCTCCACGGCCAGCGAGTCCGGTTCGGCCGCCGACGCTTCCATCGTGGCGAGTTCGGCGTCGGTTATTTCGGTGGCGGTGGGCGTGTCTTGCGTGACGTCGACGACCGTCTGTTGCTCCGGTGCATCTGTCCCCGGCGCCGACCGCGGTGGGAAGTATCGGTGCCGTCCGCCACGTTTGCCCACGGGCACCGGCCGAGCGGTAGCGGCTTTGGTGGCTGCGTTCGCCGCGTCGTCGCGTGTTGCGTCGGCGATCTCCGTCAAATCACTTGTGTCAGTTGGCTGATCTTCCACTGCTGTCCTTCCTTGACGGCCGTCACCACCCACCGATTGCCGCTCTCGACCGGTTTCCTCGGCTCCCCAACGGTGGTGGTGATCTTCGTGGCCACCAGCACGCTTACGCTGCCGTCGTCGTGCCACTTTTCGATCCCGGCGTCCAGCACGGATCCCTTGGTGGGTTCGGCCTGTGCGACCTGGATCAGGATGGCGTTCTGTTTGTCCCTGAACTCCTTGGCGAAATCGCCTGTGGCATCCGCGAGAATGCGGTCCCCGTAATCGTTGGCGTGGAACGGGTCCAACGTGGTGTATTCGGTCATGAACTGGCCGACGCAGCCGAGCACGTCAGCGTTTCTCAACTCGGTACGTCGATCAGACTCGTGCGACCACAGCATCCAGCCGGTCAGCGCGATCGCCGCCACCACAAGAAGCGACGCGCCGATGCTCAGTCCAGGCAGGCCCCATACACCGCGCAGCAGATCCCGCCAGCTGCGCCGGACACCCAGGGCGACGACGAACTCGTTACTCGTTCCGGGTTCGATCCGGCGCCGCGGGCTCATTGCCCACCTCTGTTCAGCGAAGGCTGCGGTAGCACCGCGAGGTCCGAAACCCGCCACTTCCCCTCGCGGGATTTCGCGAACGTGACGCGTGCGGAGGCGGTAATGAAGCGGACCTCTTGCTGCTGAGCCTGTCGCTGGCCCTGCAGGAAAACCAGCATCGTCGCTCGGTGAGGGGTAACTCCAGGCAACACCGAACTCGTCACCGCCCAGTACTCGTTGTTCGCGGCGGCGTGCTTCGCCACCACCTGCTGCTGCTGCTGCAACTGGGTGCGGTAGTCGTCGGTGACGAGTGACTGCGCGCGCGCGAAGTCGTCCTTCATGCTGCCGGCGTTGTAGGTCAGGATCTGCTCGACGATCCGCGGACCCTGATTGGCGATTTCCTCGCGGGCGGCGTCGACGGCTCGGTCATGCCGGTACACCGTGAAATACGTCAGGCCGGCGGCCGCCGCGGCGAGCACCGCCCCGGCCGTTACCACCGCGCCGACGGTTCGCCGCACATTCGGCCGTTCGCCTTCAACAGGCCGTACCTCAGTGCGAAGCAGCAGGTCAGCAAAGGTGCGGTGACGGGAGTCCCACAGCGGCCACAGCCATCCGACCAAAAGCGCGGCAGTGTCCAACAGGTGGGCCAGCTCGCGCGCGAACAGCCGCCACAGACCGGCAGGGACCCCATCGCGACACACCACGGCAATCCCGGACAGCGCGCGGCCCAGGCTCCAGCCGGCAACCGCCGGCGCAAGCACACGGTTCAGCAGAATCGCGAACAGAACCAGGCCGCCGACCACGATCGACACCCACCACGACAGGCTGTAACGAGGTGCCGTCAGCGCTGCCACGGCCAGCGCGGCCAGCACAGCGAGCCCAAATAACACATCGACGGCGAACGCGGCCGCCCGCGACGGCCAGGACGCGGCCGGGTCTGTCTCGACCTGGGCGGTCGCCGAGTCTGTTTCCACCACCTCGGGCGCGACTGTCGACGAGCGCTTGCGCGAAGAGGAGACGTTCGAACAGGAGACGACCCCGGTCAAGTCATCACCGGGTCGAGCTTGGCGATCTTGAAGTGGCCGTCCTCTTTGGTCATCTGAGCGCGCAACCGCATCCCGGTTTCCTGGTTCTGGGTATCGGGGTTGGACGGCACCCGGAACCGGAACGCCACCAGAACATCGATGGTGCCGTCGTCGTTGTGCCGTTCCACGGCTGCCCGCATGTTCGTCACCTCGACTTTGACGTTCGCTGCCTGGTACGCCTCGACCATCATCGGGGCCATCATCTTCGCGTATGCGCCGAAGTCTCCGGTCGAACAGTCGAGGATCTTCTGCACGCTCGTCGCCATCGCCGCCGGATCCGGAGCGTTCGTCGCCGACACGCAATCCTTGGCCGCGGTGACCGCTTCCTGCTCGGCCCGAGTCGACGCCATATTGCCATCATGCGACCTCAGGGCCAGATAACCGCCCGTCGCAACGCCGGCAGCGAGGACCAACAGCAGCACGAAGATCGCGACGAACCATCCGCGGCTCAGCCGCGACCGTCGGTCATTAGAGATAACCTCGCCCTCGGGAGCGGAATCCGCCGGCGCCTCGCTGACGAGATCATCGGTCTCGTGGGTCGATTCATCGGAATCAGTCGGGTTCAGCCGGCTGGCGCCAGCATCTCCTTCCATCCGTCGTCTCCTGTATTGGTCGAGTCCCTCACGCTGTAGCGCGATCCGTCGGGCGCCACCACCTCGCTGTTCTGCGGGTTGTAGATAGCCGTCGGGACCTGCGCCGGCGTGTAGGTGCACGGGTTGGGCTGTTGGCCGCTGCAGGTCACCGTACCCTGCCCCGGCGGCGACAGCGGATCACTGGTCGGCCCGGGTCGCTGCGGCAACATACTGGCCGGCAACGGGTTGATGCCGGTGTTGATACCGGGCGCCGGAATCACCCGACCCGGATCCACCGGCTGGTCGCACCGAGCGGACGGCGCCGGGCAGGTCAGGATCTGGTTCGGGTCTCCGTACCACGGGTTGGTACCCAGCGGCAGATACTGCTCATTGCTGCGGCACTCTCGCGGTGTGGCGGCACGCTTACCCGGAAAGTCCGCGCACGGGTAGTTACGCGCCCCGCGCACCACGTTGCCCTGGTAATCCTTCGGGATTTTGCAGTAGGTCCCGGTGGGAAGCGGAACCGTCGTGGTGTCGGCCGGCGATCGCCATTGGGAGGCGGGCACGAAACCGGTCAGACACGGCGGCGGCTGGTTGATCGACAACCCAAAGTGCAGTAGGCCTTCGCCGGGGTACATCTTGGTCCCGGTCTGCGCGATCGAAGTGCCCTGCGCAAGATGACCAGCGCCTGCTCGACGCCGGCGTGGTAACGCTTAAGCATGTCGACGGCGATCTCGAGGTTGGCCAGCGTCTGCGGCAACGAATCCTGCACATCGCTGAACACCGCGTTCACCTGATCCAACGTCGGTGCGGTCTGCTGCAGCCCGCTGCGCAGCGCCGCGTCCTGCTCGGCGGCCTGCGCGCCGAGCACATTCAGGTTGGCAGACCACTCCCGGATCGCGTCACCGTACTCGACCTGGGAGTTCAGCACCGGCGCCGAGTGCGCGATGATGTCGTTGACCGGGTTGAGGTTGTCGCGGAAATTCTGCGCGATCACCGTGGTGGAGTCGACCAATCGCTGCAGCGCCGGCCCTAGAGGCCGCCGACCGCCTGCGACCCCTCGGTCAGCAGGGTGTCGATCTTGTCCTTCGGCAACACGGCCAGCCCACGGTTCGCGGAATCGAGCGCGGACGCGATTTCTTCGGGCACAGTGCCCTTAGTGATTGTCGCCCCCTCGACCAGATACCTGTTCTCCTGGCCGGTGGCCACCAGATCGAGGTATTGCTCACCGATCGCCGACACAGAATGCACATTGGCGATCGTGTTGACCGGGATCTTGTAGCGGTTGTCGATACTCATCGTCGCCCGCGCGCCAAGCTCGGTGGGCTCCACCTCGGTGATCCGGCCGATCGAGATGCCTCGGTAGGTGACATTCGCGGTGTTGTACAGGCCACCGGAGGCTGGCAGTTCGGCGTGGATCGTGTACTGCCCGAGACCGGCCAGCTGCGGCAGGCGCAGGTAGTACCAGCACAACACCACCAAGGACACAACGGTCAGAATCGAGAACAGCACGAGCTGGATCTTGATGAACCGCGAGCAGCACGGCTCACTCGTGCCTTTCGATCAGCGGCCCCCCTGGCGCGTCGAGTGGCGTCGGCGTAAACCGCACGTCGGGGATCATCGTCGCCGGATCGCGGCCCCACGACTGCTCGAGCGCGCGGAGCATGCCCGAGATGCCTGTGCCGGACAGCAGGCCGTTGTCGATTGCGCTCAACGTGAGGTCCGCCAGGATCGACACGTTGATGTAGTCGCCCCGGACCACTTTCGGGATGTTCTCGATGTTGAACGGTGCGGTGAGCATCAGCTTCAGCGCGCCGACCAGATATGGCGAGGCCTTGCCGAGCTCTCGCAGCGGCCGTTGCAGAAGTTGCAAGTTGGTGTGCAGATTGTCGCTCGCCGGCGCCAGCGCGTTATCGGCCGCCTTACTGATCCGGCCCAACGCCAACAGCGCGTCGGTGAACAGGTCTTTGGTGTCGGCGAAATGCTTGATCAGCGGTGGGACTTCGACGAGCACCCGATCCAATGTCTGGTTGTTCTGCGCGGCGATTGCCAACAGCCGGTTCGACGAGTCGATCGCTCGAGTCAGATCGTTGCGCTGTTGATTGAGCCCATCGGTGAACGTGTCCAGACGGTTCAGGAACTCCCGGATCTGATCCTCTCGTCCGGTCACGATGTTATAGATCTCGTTCTGGATCACTTCCAGGTTCGGAATACCGCCGCCGCGCAGAATCATCGACAGCGAAGCCAGTACCCGCTCAGTGGTGGGGAATGCCGAGGAGTTCTTCAACGGAATCGTGTCGCCGTCTTTCAGTAGCTCCGACGACGGATTCGGTGGTGCGGCGAGTTCGACGTGCTGTGAGCCGAGAAGGCTGGTCTGACCGATTCTTGCAGTCGCATTCTTCGGCAGTTTGATGTTCGGCTCGAGGTTGACCGTCAGGGTGGCTACCCAGTTCTTCAATTTGATCGCGGTCACCGTGCCGACGTTGACGTCGGCCACCCGTACCCGGCTGTTGACGTTGAGCGCCAACGTGTCCGGCATTTGCACATAGATCTTGGTGTTCCCCGGCTTGGTGCCAGGGCCACCGGGGATCGGCACATTGGCGATACCGCGCCACGACCCGCAGGCCGTCAGCAATAAGCCGACCATTGCCAGCGCGACACCGCGACGCGTAAGGCGCCTCACAAAACTACCCAACCGTTTCATCGCCCTGCCCCCTCGGCCGGAAAGCCCTCAGGCGGTGCGGCAGGTGCTGGCGCACTGACCGGAGCGGGCGGAACCACGCCCGGCGCCGGCGGTGGTCCCCCAGCAGGCTGCGGATACCACGGCGGCGGCAGGGGGCTGTTCTCGTTGTAGGCGTTCGGCGGGCCGGGCAGATTACCGCCAGGCGGCACACCAAACGCCGGGGGCGCCGGCGGCGCGACGATGTCCGGGCCGCCCATCAGTTCGGCGAGCGAGTCCGGCGTCAGCATGTTCGCCGTGAACGGCTGCACGTCGATTCCCTGCATGCCGGGCGCCACGATCCAGCCCGGCTCATGGTTGCCGTGCGAGAACAACGTATCCCGCGAGAAGATGCCTGGCACCGTCGTGTCCTTGTAGCCCGGCGGCGGCCGCAGCCGGTCCTCGGAGTACGAGACCATCTTCGGCATGGTCATGGCACTGCTCACCATGGTCAGACCGAAGAACGGGAAGTTGAACTTGATTGCGTCGAGAATCGGCGCCATGTACTGCGCGCACAACTCCGCAGATTCCTGGTAGCCGAGCCGGCTGCCGGCCTGGATTGCGCTGCAGATGAACTGCATCGGGTTGGCGAAGTTGTTGATCACCGGCACGCCGACGATGCCGCCGGCAATCGGCGAGGCGATGTTGACAATATTGCCCGCGAGGTTTGGGAACACGTGCAGGCCGGTCTCCAGGCCGTCGCGGGGCTCAGGCTGCAGGATTGCATTGGTGACCTCGGCCAGATTATCGACGTCGTGCGCCAGCACCTCACCGTTCTTATCGATGAACTGTCTTGTCGTCGTGAGCAATTGGTTGAGGTCACGCAGCGCGTTGGCGACTTCACGGTCGGTGTTGGTGAACTTGCTGGTGAAGCTGGCGAGGTCGTTGTTCAGCGCCGCGAACTGCTGGTCGTTCTTATACAGCGCATTGACGAACAACGCGAGGCTGCGTACCACGCCGAAGAAGTCGCCGCGACCCTTGTTAAGCGCGGTGAGCGCATCGGAGAGACTGTTGAGCGTCTTGTTGATCTGCTGACCCTTGCCGGACAACCCGTTGGCGGCGGATTCGATGACGTCGCCGAACGGACCCTTAGGCTGCTGCGGGGTGGGGCCGAGTCCCTCGAGGATGCGGTTGATCGAATTGCGCAGGTCGTCCCACTCGACCGGTACCTGGGTACGTTCCTCCGGAATGACAGCGCCGTCCTTCATCACCGGCCCACCGGTCCACGGCGGCGACAACTGGATCGTGCGCGATGAGACCAGGCTCGGGTTGAGAATCGACGCGGTGGCGTCGGCGGGAACCTTGTACTTGTTCTGGTAGTGGAACGTGATCTTCATCTTGTCGCCCGCCGGCTCGATCTTGTCGATCGTGCCGACCTTCACGCCCATGACAAGCACCTTGTCACCGGGGTAAAGGGCAAGCGCCGAAGTGAAGTACGCGACGACAGTGTTGTTGGTGAGCTTCTTGTAGACCTGGAACCCGACGATCGCAGCGATGATCGCCAGCACCACCACCACCGCGCCGATCACGACCACGGCCCGAGACACGCTCGGCAACCGCAGGTTTCGGATGTTGAAGATCGTCGACATTGTCAGTGCCCTCCGGTGTCTACTGGCACGGGCACGCCAGGCGGCGGGTAGTCCGGCACTTGCGGACCGGGTCCCGGAGGCGGCGGCGGCCCCGTCAGGTCAGGCGGTGGCACGGCTAGCGGCGGGTACGGATTCGAAACGGGGCCAACGGGTTCCGTCCGGGCGCCCGGCGGCCCGGGAGCCTGCGGCACCGGCGTGCCCTGCAACTGCGGCGGCACCTCACCCGGCACGCCTGCGCTCGTGATGCCCGGCAGGTAGCCGGGCCCGTTCGGATTCGGCGGCGACGTCGCGACGTTCGGCGGTGCATAGCCGCTCACAAACGGGCCGTACGGACCCTGGGTCTGGTCCAGGTGCGCACACGGCAGCGGATTCGCCGCCGTCGGTATCCCATCGGCTGTCGGCGTGTAGGAGCATGGCGAGCCTGGCGGCACCGCGGGACCCGGGAAGTCCGGCGTGCCCTCGAGCGCCGCCGGTGCCGGTGGCGGTGCGCCGTTTTCGAATCTCGTGCCGTTGGGATCCGGCCAGCGGAAGGCCGGCAGGCCTGCACCGCGCCAGAAGTTCTCGGGGTCGATGCCGCGCTTCTTGAACGCCGCATCGACGAACGGCTGCAAGATCTGGTACGGCAGCAGGTTGACGAGCATGACCTTGAAGTACGGACCGGAGGCGACCGCCTCGCCCAGCGACACGGTGAACTTGCTCACCGTGATCAAAGTGTCCGCTAGGTCGAACTTGCGCTCCCGCAATATGTCGCTGATAGTGCGCAACTGTTCGAGCACGTGGTTCAAATTCGGGTTGTCGTCGATGAAGCCCTTCACCTGCTCGGAGAAGGCCGACACACGCTCCAGCAGATACGAAATCGCCTGACCGCGTTCGTTGACCGCCGCAAGCAAGGTTTCCGCGTTGACCAGAAGCGAGTTGATCTGCCCGGCGCGGTTACCCAGCACACCGGCGATCTTATTGGCGTTCGCGAGCAACTCGTCGATCTGCTTGTCACGCTTGCCGATGGTGTCGGAGAACCGCTCGACGCCTTTCAGCGCGTCGGACAGATGTGGGTACGTCTGGTCGATGGTCTCGGTGATCACGTTCAGCGACCGCTTGACGGTGTCGATGTCCCAGCCCGACGCCGCCTTCGTCACATCGAAGAACGCATCGTAGAGCTGATACGGCGTCGTGGTCTGACCAAGCGGCAGAACCCCGTTGGCCCTCAACACCTGCGAACCGCGCGGCTCGATCTCGATATTCTTGCGGCCCAAGATGGTATCCGTGCGGATCGAGGCCCTGCTGTCCTTGCCGATCTCCTTGCCGCCGAGCGTGAACCCAACCAGGATGTGATCGCCTTCGATCGACATCGTGCGCACCTGCCCGACGTCGACTCCGGCGATGCGCACCTTGTCCCTGGGGTGGATGCCGCCCGCGTCCTTGAACTCCGCATAGTAGTTGGGTTGCGCGAAAAGCATTGGCACGTTAGAAAAACTCTGCCCGACACCGATGACCAATATCAAGATGAGGATGCCCATCAAGCCGTTGCGGACGCGGTCCGAACCCTCCAGTGTCCTCATTGCGGCGTGCACCTGCCTGTGGGCTGCGTCGTGACGTGGACAGTGCGCACCGGGCCGCCGGGCTGTAACCCGAACAACTTCAGCGAGATGTCGCACGCGTAGAAGTTGAAGAAGTCGCCGTACACGCCGCCGGCGCGGCCGATGATCTTCAGCGCAGCCGGAAGTCTGATCAGAATGTCGTTGAGCTCTTCCTTCTGGTCGATGAGCGGGCCCTGGATGGTCTCCAGGTAGTCCAGCGTGTCGTGCAGCAGTGGCCGATTGTCGGCGAGCAGGTTGGCGACCGTGCCCGCCGCGTTGCTGATCTCAGCGGTGGAATCCGCGATCGGATCGGCGCGGTTCTTCAGGCCGGTGATCAGCACCTCGAAGTTCTTGACGGTCTCGTCGAAGTCCTTCTGATGCTTGACAGTGGTGTCCAGAACTGTGTTGAGGTTCTTGATCACCTCGCCGATCGCCTGGTCACGTTCGCCCAACGTATTCGTCAGTTCGGCTGTCTGGTCGAGGATGTCGTTGATCGTTCCGCCCTGGCCCTGGAAGATCGTGACGATCGACTGCGCGATGGTGTTGACCTTCTGCGGATCCAGTGCGCGGAACAACGGCCGGAAGCTGCCCACCAGTGCGTCGAGGTCGAGCGCCGGCTGCGTGCGCTCGAGTGGGATTGTCCCGCCCGAGGGCATCCGTTTGTCACTGTCGCCCTTCTTCAGCTCGAGATAGCGGTCACCGATCAGGTTCAGATAGCGGATGGATGCGGTGGTTCCCTCGTACAGAGGCAGCGACCGCTCCACCTTGAAATCGACACGGGCACGCCTGCCGCCGTCAAGGAGGGTGATCTTGTCGACCTTGCCGACCTCCACCCCCGATGCGCGGACGAACTGCCCATTGCGCAGGCCGCTCACATTTGTGAATACCGCCGAATACCCCGTGGTGCGGTCGAACCGCATCTGGCCGAAGACCACGATGATGATCCCGGTGAACAGCAGGAGCACGAACGAGAATGCTCCCAGCTTGATGGCGGTACCGGTGATTTTCATGGGTTGATCGTGTTCTCCCCGATCTGGCGGCCCCACACGTACTCGATCAAGAACGGCTGGCCGAGCTCAAAGTGGTTGTACGGCGCCATGGACGCACCGGTGTCCATCACCAAGTACGGCACCGGCCAGAGATCGCGGGTGATCTCCTGCCAGCAGCCCGGTCGTCCCTCCGGACCGCCCCGCGCATTCACCCGCGGCAAGTTGTCCGGATACACCCACGGGTTACCGGCGCCGACGATCTCGGAATGCGTGCGCAGCGAGTAACCATTGCCGCCAAGCGAATCCGCGACTTTCGGGGCGACGTCGTGGAAATGGCGAATCGTGCAGAAGATTTCGGGGCTGTACTCGTCGAGCAGCTGTGATGTCGGGATGAGGTCCTCGGCGGCACGGACCAGGTACGGACCACCGCGCTCGAAGATGTCACCGCCGGTGTTGCCGAACCCGATCGACGCCATCAGCGCCGAGTCGATGTTGGACTGCTGCTCGTTCAGCGTGTGCGCCGTGGTCACGAAGTTTCTCAAGAATTGCCACAGGTCCGGCGACGCGTCGGCGTACACGTTGGCCAGATCGGCCAGCTTCTGGGTGTCGTAACGGATCTGCGGAATCTGCGGATTCACATCGGCGAGGATCTCGTTCCCGTGAACGATGGACTGGCCGAACCGATCACCCAACCCGTCGAGCGCCTGCGCGGCGGCGGCCAGCGTCTCGTTGAGCTTGATGGGATCGACCTTCTCCGAGATCGACACCACCGTCTCGAACAGCGTGTTGAACTCGGTGGTAATCGCCGACACCTTGATCTCGTCTTTGGAACTGATGCGTTGCGGCAAAGGGTTTTTCGGCGAGGTGAACGACACGTACTTGTTGCCGAACACCGTGGTGGCTTTGATCTGAGCATCCACGTTCGCCGGAATCAGATTGATGTACTTGGGGTCCACGTCCAAGATCAACTTGGCCATCGGCTTGCCGTCTCGAGTGACCACCTGGGGATCTTGGCCGACTCGGCCGATCTCAACACCGTTGTAGGTGACCTTGCCGCCCTTGTTCATCGACAGGCCAGAACGGTCGGCCAGCATGGTCAGCTGGGTGCGCGGCAGGAAGTCGCCACGGAACTGGAAGAACACCAGCACGACAATCACAGCTGCGATCAGCAGCATCACCAGCCCCGCCAGTTTGTACGGCGGGGTCCGGGGATCGTTCAGCGGAGCGGTCATGCGCTAGACCGTCAGGTTGAAGTTCGCGTCGACGCCGTAGAGCGCCAACGAGGCCAACAGCACCACGGCCACGATGCAGATGAGGGACGCGCGCATGGACTTCCCGACCGCCTCGCCCACGCCGACCGGTCCGCCGCTCGCGTAATACCCGTAATAGCAGTGGTTGATCATCACGATCACCGAGATGATGATCGCCTGCACGAACGACCATCCGACGTCGTTGGGCCGAAGGAAGGTTCGGAAGTAATGGTCGTAGGTGCCCGTTGACTGGCCGTAGAAGAGCGTCGTGGTGACTTGTGCCGACAGGAACGACATGATGATTGCCATCGCGTACAGCGGGATGATCACGACGAAGCCAGCCATGATTCGCGTGGACACCAGATACGAGATCGAGTTGATGCCCATCACCTCGAGGGCGTCGATCTCCTCGGCGATCCGCATCGCGCCGAGTTCGGCCGTCGCACCGGCACCGACGGTGGCAGCCAGCGCTTGACCCGAGACGACCGGAGCGGCGATGCGGACATTGATCAACGCCGCGAAGAACCCGGTGAACGCCTCGACACCGATGTTGCCCAGCGATGCGAAGCCTTGGATCGCGACCAGCGACGAACCTGACAGCGTAACGAAGCCGACGATGGCGACGGTGCCCCCGATGACTGCCATCGCGCCCGTGCCCATCCCGATCTCGGCGATCAGCCGCACCGCCTCCTTGCGGTAGTGCCGCAGCGCGTGCCCCATGCCACCCACTGCGGTGATGAAAAACCAGCCGACCTCGCCGACGGTCTGAAGCAAGCGACCCGGCGTGCCGGCCAGCTTTGTGGTGCGGGCATATGCCCGGGGGAACCGGCTCCGAATAACCGTGCTGCTTGCCACGTCAATGCCCCGTTCCGAATCGAACGCCGATCGTCGTCAGCACCACGTTGACCGCGAACAGCGCGATCACGCACAGCACAAGCGTCTCGTTGACCGCGGTGCCCACACCCTTCGCGCCGCCGGCTACGGTCAGGCCTCGATAACAGCCCACCAGGCCGGCGATCAGTCCGAACGTGGTGGCCTTGATAATCGAGATCAATACCTCGGGCAATCCGGTGATCAGCGTCAGCGTCGACAGGTAGGAGCCGGCCGAGACGTTCTGAAGGTAGACGCCGAAGATGAAGCCACCGACCAGACCGATGGTGATCACCGCGCCGTTGAGCAGCATCGCGACGAAAGTCGAGGCGACGACGCGAGGAGCGACCAGCCGGTGGATCGGATCGATGCCGAGCACCTCGAGCGCGTCGATCTCTTCGCGGATGGTTCGGGCGCCCAGGTCGGCGCAGATGGCTGTCGATCCGGCGCCGGCGACCACGAGAACCGTGACAAGAGGGCCCAGCTGGGTGACGGCGCCGATCGCCGCGCCGGCGCCGGACACGTCGGCGGCGCCGAACTCCTGCAGCAAGATGTTAAGCGTGAAGATCAGGAGCACGGTGAGCGGAATCGACACCGCGACCGTGGGGATGAACGAGACCCGGAACAAAAACCAGCTCTGAAGGATGAACTCTTTCCACTGGAACGGCCGCAACAACGACTTTCCGGTGAGGACACACATGCGCGTGAAACCGCCCACCGCTGTCAGCGCGGGTCTGGTTCGATCCCGGACGTAACCGGCGAACCCGGTCGACGCCGTCATAAGCGCACCCGCACGTCGATACCGCGTTCACCGCGGCGCAACGGCAGATCGTGTCGCACGCCCCCTCCTAGCCCTTGTACCGACGACGTGATGTCCGTCTCCCTACTGGTTGGTAGTGAGATGGACCACAGGACTGTACCCGATCGATACCCGGCCGTACACCGCATCGGCGCGATTGACGCTCGATCCGTTAGCAAACACGCCATCCCGAATTAACCGTCCGTGACCCCGACAGAAACTGTTGGCGCAGACCCTCTTTGGCCGGCGTCTGCTGCTGTTGCCGCGCCGAACCTCGCCCGCAGTTCGGTTTTCAGGACTCTGCCAGCAGGGTTGCGCGGAAGCGCGTCAACGATTTCCAGACCTTTGGGGTGCTTGTAGCGCGCCAGCCGTTCGCTCAGGAATACATCAAGATCAGCGATGGTAAGACCCGACTCAGCAACGGCTGCGACGGCGATCGGGAACCGTTTCGACGAGTCGGTTACCCGCTTAGCTCCTCGGCGCGCTTCTTGAGGTTGTCGGCGAGGTAGTCAAGCGCATCGTTGACGACCTTCTTCACCATCAGCTTCGGAACCGCCATCTTGGTTTCGACGTCGAGATCCACGGTCAACAGCGACGTCAACCCCATCCCCACGACCGAGAAATTCTGCTGCTGCTTAGAGAACAAATCGCCCTGCTGCAGCACGGTGTAGAGCTCCGCCGGGCTCGGGTAGTACACCGCGCAGATGTAACTGCCGTCCATGCCTTGAACGGAGACATCGAGGCGCAGCTGGCTGGGTCGGCCGTCGTCGTAGCGGGCCAGCACCCAGCAGCCGTTGATCTCGTCGTTCCAATCGGGGTACGCCTCGAAGTCGGCGACGATGGACATGATCGTCTCCGGGGTGGCCGCGACCTCGACGGTCTTGCTGACGATCGGCATTACGGCCGCAGCTCCGCGGTCGACACCGTCCCGAGCGGCACGCCCAAGGGCGACTCTTCACGAGCAGCGGGATCGCGGATCAGACCGCGCAGCAGTGCGGTGCTGAACTCCACGGCGATCTCATCGGCACTTCGCCGGCCGGTTGGCCGCAGCCAGCGGTAAGCACCGAGCGTCATCCCGATATACCCGAGCGCCAGCACGTGGGAATCACTGTCGTAGAACTCGCCGCTGGCGATCCCGCGGTCGATCACGTCGCGCACATGCTCGTAGACCGCGGTTTCGGCGGCTCGGATGTAGGCGACTTGATCTTCGGTGAACCACTCGGTGATGTATGGGCTTTCCTGGAAGTAGACCGCCGCCCCGTCGATGTTGTTCGCGATGTTTTCCAGCAGCCGCCGGGTGAAGTGGGAAATCGCCTCGCGCGCCGACCACCCCGGCTCGGCATGCACCGCAGCGACGGTCCGGTCCGCGGCCTCGCGGTAGATGTCGAAAAGGATCAGCGACTTGCTCGCGTAGTAGTGATACACCGTCGCCTTGTTGAGGCCTACCACCTCCGCGACGTCGTTGATCCGGGTTCCGTGGTAGCCGCGGGCGGCGAACAGTTTCGTTGCGACGGTCAGCAGCTCTTCCCGGCGCGACGGCTCGTTCGCTGCGTCGTTGTCGGGCCGCCGCCGCGATGAGCCGCCTGCGCGAAGAGCATCGGCTTCAGAGCCGCTAGATGGTCGCATGGCGAGTCACTATATTTGGCCCCGTGGTGGCGGACCAATCAACCGGTTGGATAGCCCGACTTCCGCAGAGATCTTCGCCCGGGCGGTGTGCCGGGCTAGACTCGGTTTCCGGACGCCGACCCTAAGGGGGTGCTCACGTGGATCCGAATCCGGATTACGAGATGAGCGACGAGCTCGACTACTTCATGGGCTGGTTCGCTTGGGGGCTGCGCGGCATTTCCGGCCCTGGCGGCGGATACCCGCCGCCGGCGTATCCCCCGGTCTAGAGCCGTCAGCGCAGCACGCTCGCTCCACCGTCCACCGGGATCACCGCTGCTGTGATGTAGGTGCTCGCCCGGCTCGCCAGAAACACCGCAATCCCGGCCATGTCGTCGGGCTGACCGATCCGGCCCAACGGCAGATGCGCCCCGACGGCCTCGGCGCCCGGCGCCAGAAGCACTTTGGTCATCCGCGAGGGGAACAAGCCCGGCGCGATCGCGTTGACCAGGATTTCGGGGGCAAGCTCCCCGGCTAGATGCCGGGTGAGCATGTGCACGCCGGCCTTGCTGGCGCTGTATGAGAAGTTGTCCCTGCCACGGGCCGGCGGGCGGATGCCGTCGATACTGCCGGTGTTGACCACCCGGGCGGGATCCTCTGGCGTGGCCGCCGCCCTGAGCATCGGGACCAGCGCCCGGGTCAACAAAAAGATCCCCTTGATGTTGACGGCAAGGATCTTGTCGAAGCCTGACTCGGGGAACTCGTCGAACGGCGCGCCCCATGCCGCTCCGGCGTTGTTGAACAGCGCGTGGATCGCGTCCTCACGCGCAGCCAGTTCCGACGCGAGGGTCCCGACGCCGTCGGCAGTACCAAGATCTGCCGGGATGGCGGCGACGGGTCCGAGCGGCGACAACCCCTCGACTGCAGCGGACAGCTCGACCTCCTTACGGGCGGACAGGTACACCTTGGCGCCGGCCTCCAGAAGACCTCGCGCGATCATCAGGCCGATTCCGCGGCCGCCGCCCGTCACCACGGCGACCTTCCCGTCGAGTCGGAACAAGTCGTGAACCATGGCCACCAGTCTGCGGGCCGGAGTCTCTGGTTGAGAGACTGGACCAGTGAGAGCAGAGGCCAAGTGTTGGCTCACCGACATGGACGGCGTCCTGGTGCGCGAGGAGCACGCGTTGCCGGGCGCCGCGGAATTCCTGCAGCGGCTCGTCGACAAGAAGCGCAGATTCCTTGTGCTAACCAACAATTCGATCTTCACGCCGCGAGATCTGGCCGCCCGGTTGGCCCGGTCAGGACTTCAGGTTCCCGAAGAATCGATCTGGACGTCGGCGCTGGCGACCGCCGCCTTCCTTGACGACCAGTTGCACGGCGGGTCTGCGTATGTGATCGGCGAGGCTGGGCTGACGACCGCTCTGCACACGGTCGGCTACACGCTCACCGACATCGCCCCGGATTTCGTCGTGCTCGGCGAGACGCGCACCTACTCGTTCGAGGCAATCACCAAGGCAATCCGGTTGATCCTGGCTGGAGCGCGCTTCATCGCGACCAACCCCGACGTGACGGGCCCTTCGG
This sequence comes from uncultured Actinomycetota bacterium, assembly GCA_963801365.1. Lineage (GTDB taxonomy): Bacteria > Actinomycetota > Actinomycetes > Mycobacteriales > Mycobacteriaceae > Mycobacterium. The sequence goes on from CAWDEZ010000013.1 coordinate 386,734, forward strand.
CGGAGGGGCCGCTGCCCGCGACGGGGTCGGTGGCCGCGCTGATCACCAGGGCGACCGGACGAGAGCCGTATTTCGTCGGCAAGCCGAATCCAATGATTTTCCGCAGCGCGCTCAACCGCATCGAGGCGCACTCGGAAAGCACGGTCATGGTGGGCGACAGGATGGACACCGACGTCGTCGCCGGGATCGAAGCCGGCCTGGAGACCATCCTCGTTCTCACCGGTTCGACCACACTGGCCGAAGTGGAGAACTATCCATTTCGGCCGAGCCGGATCCTTCAGTCGATTGCTGACGCGGTCGAATTGATCTGAGGACTTAGCACACGATCTCTAGGGGGCATTCACCACTTCGCCGTCGTTGTGTGCGCCGACCGTATGAATGGCAGGGAGAACCGTTGCGAGTACCGGCCCGCGCGGGTGCAACGTAACGTCAGCTCGCGCCCGCAGGGGGGCAGTCGGCAGCAGATCCACGCGCGCCGACTGCGTCAGCACCGCCAGGGCCAGCGTCGCCTCCAGCTGAGCCAGGCCCGCGCCGACACAGATCCGCCGACCGCCGCCGAACGGCAGGAACGCATACCGTGGGCGGTCAGCCGCGTGCTCGGGCAAGAACCGCCGCGGATCGAATCCCTCTGGGTTGGGCCAAAATTCGGGGTGCCGATGAATCAGGTACGGAGAAATTCCGATCTTTTGCCGACGGCCACCGGGATGTCCGCGATGTCGTCGTCCTCCACCGCATCGCGCTCGACGGACCACGCGGGAGGATAGAGGCGCACCGTTTCCGACACGACCGCCCGCGTCCAGACAAGCGCGTCCATGTCCGCGGCGGCGGGATCTCGATCGCCCAGCACCTCGTCGACCTCGGCGGTCAGGCGCTCACGAGCGGCCGGATACCGGGACAGCAGTGTCAGCGCCCACGTCAGCGCGTTGGCTGTGGTCTCGTGGCCGGCGAGGACGAGCGTCATCACCTCGTCTTGAATCTCATTGCGGCACAACGACTGCTCGCCTTGTCTGGCCGCTAACAACAGATCCAGCAGATCGCTGGGCTCTGTGTGGGGTGCCACGATCCTGTCGTCGACGATTCGGCTGACCAGCGACTCCAACGTGTGGCTGGCTCGACCCACGCTCGGGATCCCTTTGGTGGCAAATCTTTTCGACCACTTCGGTGACATCCCTACCGGCAGCAGCGCCGCGACCGTCATCGACCCTTGCAGCCGGGACACCGCACGACCGACCGGCTCGGCATCGCTCGCGAGGTCGGTGCCGAACAGCACCCGGCCGATCACGTCCATCGTCAGCGTCCGCATCTCGGACGCCACGTCGATCGCCGAACCCGGCGTCCACTGCGACACCCGCCGACGCGTTGCCGCGACGATCGCGGGAGCGAACGACTGGACGTGCCGATGACTGAACACCGGCTGCACCAGCCTGCGATGGCGCTGCCAGACCGCGCCTTCGCTGGTGAGCAGGCCGTCGCCCAGAAATGCTTTCAGCGGACGATATGTGAAGGCCTTCACATATCGATCCTGGTGCTGCACGAGAACATGTTCAGCATGCTCGGGACGGCTCAGTATCAAGAACGTGTGCCCGGCACCATCCAGCCGCACGGCATCGCCGTAGTCGCGGCGGAGCGCGCCGTATGCGGCCAGCGGATCGCGGAACATCTGCGCCCAGTAGCGCAGCGCGCGTGTTCCGGTCGGGCCGGGCGGAATCGGTGCCATGCACCACGGTATCCCGCTACAGCGCCTTGAGTTCCTCGGTGACCTCGCTGACTGATTTCTTCGCGTCGCCGAACAGCATCGTGGTGCCATCGGCGTAGAACAACGGGTTGTCGATGCCGGCGAACCCGGAGTTCATCGACCGCTTCAGCACTATCACCGATTTCGCTTTGTCGACGTTGAGGATCGGCATGCCGTAGATCGGCGAGTTCGGCTCGTTGCGCGCCGCCGGGTTGGTGACGTCGTTGGCGCCGATGACGATCGCGACGTCGGTGCGCGCGAATTCATCGTTGATGTCGTCCATTTCCTTCATCGCGTCATACTCGACGTCGGCCTCGGCCAGTAGTACGTTCATGTGTCCGGGCATCCGGCCCGCTACCGGGTGGATCGCGTACTTGACCTCGACACCTTTGTCCTCAAGCAGGCTTGCCATGTCCTTGACGGCGTGCTGGGCCTGCGCTACCGCTAGGCCGTATCCGGGCACCACGATCACCTGGTTGGCGTAGGCCATCTGAATCGCGGCGTCGGCTGCCGAAGTCGATTTCACTGTGCGGTCGACGCCTTCACCAGCCGACACAGAGACCCCGCCGCCACCGAAGCCGCCGGCCACGATCGCTGGGATCGAGCGGTTCATTGCCTTGGCCATCAGGTTCGTCAGGATCGAACCCGACGCGCCGACGATCATGCCGGCGACGATCATCGCGGTGTTGTTCAGCGCCAAACCCGCTGCAGCAGCCGACAATCCGGTCATCGCATTGAGCAACGAAATCACTACCGGCATGTCGGCGCCGCCGATCGGCAGCACCACCATCAGCCCGAGCACACCGGCGGCGGCCAACAGCCCGATCATCCACCACAGATCAGTCTGGGTGCCGTTTTTCGCGCCGATCCCGATGACGACCGCCGCGCCGATGGCCGCCAGCAGCAACAGGATGTTCAGCGGCTGCTGTGCCCTGCCGACGCCGATTGGCCGGCCCGGCAAGATCTCCTGCAACTTTCCGAACGCAATGATCGAACCCCAAAACGAAATCGAGCCGATGATCGCCGCGAACAACGACGCCACCACGATGTGCGCGGTCGGCGGCGGGATGTTCTCGAACGCCGAAAAGCCCTTGGTATCAATGAATTCCGATAATGCGATCAGCGCGACCGTGCCGCCGCCCACACCGTTGAACAAGGCCACCAGCTGAGGCATCGCCGTCATCTTCGTCAGCCGCGCCGGCGGCACCCCGAGCACCACACCCAACAACAAACCGGCGATGATCCACGCCCAATTCTCGGTGTGCCGGATCGCGATCAGCGTGGCAATCACCGCGATCGCCATGCCCACCGCCGCAATCCAGTTGCCCCGCACCGCGGTCTTCGGCCCAGTCAGCCCCATCAGGCCGTAGATGAACATCGCGAACGAGACCAGATACAGCACAACGACGAAATAGTTCATCGGTACTGTCTCCTCTTCGCGCAAGCGCTCATCGGTACTGTCTCCTCTTCGCGCAAGCGCTCATCGGTACTGTCTCCTCTTCGCGCAAGCGCTCATCGGACTTGCCCGTTCGTCGCCGCCGTTTCTGCGGTCTTACCGCCTTCTGGCTTCCTGCCCTTGAACATGCCCAGCATCCGGTCGGTGACTACGAAGCCGCCGACCACGTTCAGCGTGCCGAACACCACCGCCACGAAGAGGATGACCCGTATCGCGATCGACGAGTGCTCCAGGTTGCCGAAGACCGCCAGCGCACCTATCAGCACGATGCCGTGGATGGCGTTGGTGCCCGACATCAGCGGCGTGTGCAACGTGTTGGGCACCTTCGAGATCACCGCAAACCCGACGAACCCGGACAGCACCAGAATCGCCAGATTGGCGAGCAACTGTTCGTACATTCATTTCTCCGATCGCGTGACACACGCCGCTGCGATTACTTCGTCGTCGAAATCAGGTGCCAGCTCGCCGTCCTTGACGAGCAATTCCAAAAGCGCGGTGACGTTCTTGGAATACAGCTCGCTGGCGTGCTCGGGCATCGTGGCCGGCAGGTTCAATGGTGACGCGATGGTCACGTCGTGGCGGATGACGGTGAGGCCCGGCTCGGTCAATTCGCAGTTGCCGCCGGCCTCCCCGGCCAAGTCCACCACGACGCTGCCCGGTGCCATGCCTGCGACCGCTTCGGCGGTCACCAGCCGTGGCGCCGGGCGTCCAGGCACCAGCGCCGTGGTGATCACCACGTCGAACCCCTTGATCGCTTCTTCTAGCTTCTTCTGCTGTTGGGCCCGCTCTTCGTCGGTCAGCTCTCTCGCGTAACCTCCCTCACCGGCCGCGTCGATGCCTAAGTCGAGCCATTGGGCGCCCACCGAGCGCACCTGCTCGGCAACCTCCGGGCGCACGTCGTATCCGGTGGTGCGGGCACCGAGCCGCTTGGCGGTGGCCAGTGCCTGCAGGCCGGCCACACCCACGCCGAGTACCAACACCGTCGCCGGCTTAACTGTGCCCGCCGCAGTGGTCAGCATCGGGAAGAACCGCGTCGCCTCACTGGCGGCCACCAGCACCGCCTTATAGCCGGCCACGTTCGCCTGCGACGACAGCGCATCCATTGCCTGCGCCCTGGAGATCCGCGGAATCGCCTCCAGCGCGAACGCCTGCACACCGGCTTGCCTGAGCGCGTCGACCTGGTTGTCGGCATTGAGCGGAGCCAAAAACCCGATCAGCGTCTGGCCGTGTCGCAGCTTCTTCACCTCGTCGGCGGTCGGCGGCGCCACCTTGACCACCACGTCAGCGGCCCACGCGTTGCCGATCGTCGCGCCAGCCTCGGTGTACAGGCGGTCGGGCAGCAGCGCACCCTCGCCGGCGCTCGACTCCACCACCACCGCCAGACCCCGGGCACCCAGCCCACCGACTGCCTTGGGCACCAGCGCCACCCGGCGCTCGTCATCCGCCGACTCCCGGACGACGCCGATGGTCGTCTGTTGTTGTTCTGTCATTTCACCCTATTGTTGCCGCGTGCCCGCCGACCGCCTGCTGCCTACCGACGAGACGGCTGACCTCATCACTCTTGCCCGCGACATAGCCGACACGGTGCTGACGCCGATCGTCGATGCGCACAAGAAAGCGGAATCATATCCCGAGGGCGTATTCGCCCAACTCGGCGCAGCCGGATTGTTGAGCCTGCCGCAGCCCGCGGAGTAGGGGGACGGTGGTCAGCTCGTTGCAGGCTATTCCAGCAGCCCTCGCCGCATCGCCTCGGCGACCGCGGCCGCTCGGTCACCGACACCGAGCTTCTCATATAGCCGTTGCACGTGAGTCTTCACGGTCGACGGCGCCAGGAAGAGCTGTGACGCGATCGCGGGGATCGACATACCGTCGGCGATCAGCCGTAGCACCTCGCGCTCACGCGGGCTAAGCGCCGGCGCAGACGGCTCAGCGCGACGGCGGATCTCGGCCGCAAGGCCTTCGGCCAACGCCGGTGAGAGCACGTCGCGTCCCTTCGCGCAGGCAAGCACCGCGTTGAGGATTTCAGTCCGGGAGGACTCCTTCGGCAGGAATCCGGCGACGCCCTCGGCGAGCGCGTGGTACACGATCGCCGACTCGTCATGCGCGGACAGGAGAAGCACCCGGGTGGACAGCTCATCGCGCCGAACGGCCGCCGCGACCTGCGCACCGTCCATTTTGGGCATGCGGTAGTCCAGCAGCGCAACGTCCGGCCGGTGCGCCTTGATGAACTCCAACGCGGTCGCGCCGTCGTCGGCCTCGGCCACTACGTCGACCTCACCACTCATGACTAGTGCGCGTACGACACCTTCACGGAACATCGGGTGGTCGTCGCCGACGACCACCCGCACCTTTTCAGTCATGGACCCGTCGGCGGCATACGAAAAAGCTTCCCATGGCGCGACTGCCGCGGACCCCTCAAGCGCCAGCGGCTGATTTCGTTCAGCGAGGGCACGCCGCTACTCCAGCAACCCGCGCCGCATGGCTTCCGCGACGGCCGCACCGCGGTCGCTGACATCCAGTTTGTCGTACAACCGCTGAATATGGGTCTTCACCGTCGACGGCGCGACATACAGATCTTCTGCTATCCCGGCGATGCTGCGGCCACGGGCGATCAGGCGGAGCACCTCCCGCTCGCGTGAGCTCAGGGGCTGCTGCACAGGTTCGATGCGCCGACGAATCTCCCCGACCAGGCCGGTAGCCAGACCTGGTGTCAAGACATCGAGTCCCTTCGCGCAGTCCAGTACCGCGCTGACCATCTCGCTTCGGCTGGCTTCCTTCGCCAAGAAACCCGCGGCGCCCTCTTGCAGCGCGTGGTAAACAACCGGGGGCTCATCGTAGGCCGAAACCAGGAGTACGCGTGTGGGCAAATTGGCCCGCCGTACCGCTGCCGCGACCTGTGCACCATTGAGGACCGGCATCCTGAAGTCAAGCACCGCGACATCCGGCCGGTGCGTCTTGATCAATTCGAGTGCCACCGCGCCGTCGGCGGCCTCGGCCACCACCTCAACCGCGCCGCTCGACACGAGCGCACGCACGACCCCGTCCCGGTAAAGCGGGTGGTCGTCACCAACCACCACTCGTACCATCTCGTTCACCCGCGGGCAGAAAATCGCTTGATGCCTGTGAGCATTTCACATCCCCCTACATGTGCGGCGGTATCAGTCCAGTCGAAGGGGCGGCCCCTGTTAGCAAACCCCCGAACTGTAGGGCACCGGGTCTTCCAGGTTATTCTGTCACCGAGCGGCCATCGAGGTCAGCGCATTCCACCTGGGACCGCCACCCTCCAGCGAGTGATGTGCGGCATTATCGTGAAGGCCGTTTGATGGTCACGAGTTGTGGTAACCCATTGATCCTACTGCCGGACAATAGCTGACAGGATGGCCGGGGAAACTACGAGGACTCGGGAAAACACCTATGAGCGTAGTCACAGTGATTCGGTCCCGCCGCAAGGCTCGTGCGCAGTGCACGTGCGGCTGGAGCGATAAGCCTCGCTGGTTGCTGTCGGGTGCGACAACCCGCGCCTTGATACACGCGGCGCAGAGTGGGTGTCATCTAGCTAGCCCGTTGGCGTTGACGGAGTCGGCGAGCGGTATTGAGCCGCTGGACAATCTCGTGGTCGGGTGCCCAATCGGTAGTTGGTTGGAATTCCTGGTGCCGCGGAGCGACGCGGACACGCCCGCAGATCGCAGTGAGAGGGCTGCACTGTCGCTGGGGTTAACATCGGAATCGGCAAAGCTGGATGCGGTCATCCAGGAGCACCTGGAGACCTGCACGGCTGCGAAGTCGTCGACTGTTACGGCGATACGGACGACCCGCGGACGCGCCGAACCCCTGCACTGAGCGAACGTTTCGCCCGTCGTGACAGCGAATGTGTCGCCGTCAACGGGTGTCTTATCGTTGGTCCGACGGACGAGCAGCTGAAGGGATAGCGATGGACTTCGCGATGTCGGCCAAGGCTCAGGACTACCACAAGCGGCTGACCGCTTTCATGACGGAGTTCGTGTTCCCGGCCGAGGCCACCTACGAGCGACACCGCGCCGAGAAGGGCCACGACGACCACTCCGTTCCACCGGTCATCGAAGAGCTCAAGGCGTTGGCCCGCGAGCGCGGACTCTGGAACCTGTTCCTGCCATCGGTTTCCGGCCTGACGAACACCGACTACGCCCCGCTGGCCGAGCTCACCGGCTGGAGCATGGAGATCGCGCCCGAAGCAACCAACTGCGCGGCACCTGACACCGGGAATATGGAGACCTTGCACCTCTTCGCCACCGAACAGCAGCGCAAGCAATGGCTGGAACCACTGTTGGCCGGCGAGATCCGCAGTGCGTTCTCGATGACCGAACCGGCGGTGGCCTCCAGCGATGCCCGCAACATCCAGACCTCGATCGTCCGTGACGGCAGCGACTACGTCATCAACGGGCGCAAGTGGTGGACATCGGGCGCGTCCGATCCGCGCTGCAAGATCTTGATCGTGATGGGCCGCACCAATCCTGAGGCCGCAAGCCACCAGCAGCAGTCCATGGTGCTGGTGCCGATTGATACGCCCGGCGTGACGATCGTCCGCTCGACGCCGGTGTTCGGCTGGCAGGACCAGCACGGTCACTGCGAGGTCATCTACGACAACGTCCGGGTACCGACGGAGAACCTGCTGGGCGAGGAGGGATCGGGCTTCGCGATCGCGCAAGCGCGGCTCGGGCCGGGCCGCATCCACCACTGCATGCGGGCGCTGGGCGCAGCGGAGCGTGCGCTGGCGTTGATGGTGGACCGCGCCCGCGCCAGGGTGGCGTTCGGTAAGCCACTGGCCGACCAGGGGGTGGTCCGCGAGTCGATTGCCAAATCCCGCAACGAGATCGACCAGGCCCGGCTGCTCTGCGAAAAGGCGGCGTGGACCATCGACCAGCACGGCAATAAGGCCGCGCACCTTCTGGTCAGCCAAATCAAGGCGGTCGCACCGAAGGTGGCCTGCGACGTCATCGACCGCGCCATCCAGGTGCACGGCGCAGCGGGTGTCAGCGACGACACCCCGCTCGCGCGGCTGTACTCGTGGCACCGGGCGATGCGGATCTTCGACGGCCCTGACGAGGTTCACATGCGGACGGTGGCTCGCGCCGAGATCGGCCGCGAGAAGACCGCTTTCGCTGCGGCGGTCACCTGACCGTGCCGGACCTGAAGGGAGCGTGGAACTTTCGGGATGTGGCCGATGCCGCCGGGGTGCGGCCCGGGCGGCTCTTCCGGTCCAGCGAGTTGAGCGCTCTGGAGGACGACGGACGCCACCTGCTGCGGCAACTGGGCATCTTCGACGTTGCCGATCTGCGCTCGCCGCGAGAGGTTGAGCGCCGCGGGCCCGGCCGCGTGCCCGACGACGTCGCGATTCACCTGCTGCCGTTTCCCGACCTGGCCGAAGACGCCGACGATGAGGCACCGCACGAACATTCGTTCACCCGGATGCTGACCGAACAACCGGCCGACGAACCAGTGACCGACATGGCGGTGAAGTACATGTCCGAGGAGTATCGCCGCTTCCCGACCCTCGGCGGCGCGAGAAACGCCGTGCGTCACGTTGTTTCGTTGCTGGCAAGCGGACGCCCGGTGATTACGCACTGCTTCGCCGGCAAGGACCGTACGGGGTTCACCGTGGCCGTGGTGCTCGAGTCCGCCGGCGTAGACCGAGACGCCATCCTGGCCGACTACCTGCGCAGCAACGACGCCGTCCCGCAATTGCGCGAGCAGATCCTCGGGATGGTTCACGAACGTGCCGGCTCGGAGCTGACACCGGAAGCGGTGATGTTCGCCGAGGCCCGCCTGTCCGACGAGGTGCTCGGCGTGCGGGAAGAGTATCTGCTGGCCGCCCGTCGTAGCATCGACGACACCTACGGGTCGTTGGACGGCTACCTGCGTGAGGCGGGCGTCTCGCCGGCCGGGGTGGAGGCGCTGCGCACCGCGTTGCTCGGCTGAGCCGTCGTCGAGCGTGAGCTGGCTGCGAAATTTCCCCGATTTTCCGCAATGAGCTCACGTTGGACGCAACACCGTTGCGACGCTATGTAATTAGAACGGCCAGCAGCCAGATCACCGCGGCGACGAGCGCCCCTGCGAGCTCAAGACCCATCGACAGTGCCACACCCTTGGCGGCGTGCATGGTCGAGTCCCAAGCGCGCCGGTAGTCCTGTCGCTGCAAGAGTTCGGCCAGATACACGCCGAGCACGAACCCGATCACCAAGCCGAATACCGGGATCACGAAAAACCCGACGACCCCCAGGGCAGCGCCGAGCAGCAGGCTAGTTGTCGGTATCTCGGCGCGACGCATCCGGCGCACCGGCCACAGATATTTCACCGCGGTCGTCGCACCCACGACGACGGTGACGAGCCCCAGCGTCACCCACGACGCGACGGTGTGCTCGACGACCGCCCACACCAGGATTGCCGCGTACACCAACAGCATTCCGGGCACCAGCGGCAACACGATACCCACGATTCCGACCGCGATCGCCACCGCTACGAGCAGGATGCCGACAGTGCTCATCGGTGCCTGATGCTCTGCGCGCTAGCGCTCATCGGTGCTCCCGCCGGCCCCGAAAGCTCCCTGGCGACATCGGCATTCACGGATTGTTAGCCGAGCGAGAACCTGGCCTGCTGCGCCGCGGACAGGTCATCGATCTCGCTCCACTTGGCCGCCACCTCGTCGACCGACGGCACCTCGGAGAACGTCACCCCGTCATTCTGGAACAGTGCGGCACGCTGCACCTTGCCGCCGCCGACGATGAAGATCGAAGCGGTGTCTGGCACTTCCTCGCTGCACAGGTAGCCCACCACCGGCGCCACGTATTCCGGGGTCAGCTTCTGGAAGACCTCCGGCGGCAGGATGTCCTCGGTCATCCGGGTCGCCGCGATCGGCGCGACAGCGTTGGCCTTGATGTTGTACTTCGCGCCTTCCTGCGCCAGCGTGTTGATCAGCCCTACCAGCCCAAGTTTGGCCGCGCTGTAGTTGGCCTGGCCGAAGTTGCCGAACAGCCCGCTGGTGGACGTCGCGACGACGACGCGACCGAAGCTCTGTTCACGAAAGTGCGGCCAGGCCGCGCGGACCACGTGGTATCCGCCGTAGAGGTGCACTTTGAGCACGGCGTCCCAATTCTCGAACGGCATCTTGTGGAACGTGCCGTCACGCAGGATGCCGGCATTGCTTACCACGCCGTGGATCGCACCGAACTCGTCGAGCGCGGTCTTGACGATGTTGGCGGCACCATCGGCGTCGGCGACGCTGTCGTAATTGGCCACCGCGCGCCCGCCGGCCCCCGTGATCTCGGCCACCACCTGGTCGGCCATCGCCGAACCGGCGCCGGTGCCGTCGCGGGCGCCGCCGAGATCGTTGACCACCACGCTGGCGCCCTCCCGGGCCAGCGTCCGCGCGTACTCACGTCCCAGACCCCCTCCCGCTCCGGTGACGACGACGACGCGATCCTGCACTCCTGCCACTGAATTTCCTTTCGTAGGCATAGCGAAACGGCGGGCGTCAGAAGATTTTTCGCGCCAGCTTCCACGCCTTCTGGGTATACGGCGGGTACAGCATGTTTCCGAGATCGGGACGGGTGGGCTTGGTCATCACCGACTTGCGGTGGCTGAACTCCTCGAATCCGAATTTGCCGTGGTAGGCCCCCATGCCCGATGGCCCAACCCCGCCGAACGGCAGCTTGGAAGTGGCGAAGTGGAAAACCAAGTGGTTCACCACCATTCCGCCTGCCGACACCTCTTTGATCACGCGCTCACGGGTCTTCTTGGTCTTGGTGAACAGGTAGGCCGCCAGCGGCTTGGGCCGCGAGTTGACGAATGTGATTGCCTCGTCGAGGTTTCCGACCGTAACGATCGGCAGGATCGGGCCGAAGATCTCGTGGCGCATCAGCGGCTCGCCTGGATCGGGATCGACGACGATGGTCGGTTGAATCCTCAACTGCGACGCATCGGAACCGCCACCGACCGCGACGGTGCCTTTGGTCGCCGCCAGATAGCCGATCAGCCGGTCGAAATGGCGCTGGTTCACGATCCTCTTGCCGCCGGACTGGCCGGATTGGAACACCGTGACGGCGTCGCTGATTTTGCGGACCAAGTCATCGCGGACCTTGGCGTCGGCCAGCACGTAATCGGGTGCGATGCAGATCTGGCCGGAGTTGATCAGCTTAGTCCAGGCGATCCGCTTGGCTGCGATGTGGATGTCGGCGTCCTCGGCGACGATCACCGGGCTCTTTCCGCCCAACTCCAACGTGACGGGCGTCAGGTGCGGGGCCGCGCCTTCGTACACCTTGCGGCCGATCTCGGTGCCGCCGGTGAAAAACACCCGGTCGAATCCTTGCTCGATCAGTTCCTGACTCACCGCGCCGTCACCCTCCACCACCGCGATGGCGTCGCCGTCCAAATACCGCGGCACCAGATCCGCCATCAACCGAGACGATGCGGGAGCGACCTCAGAGGGCTTGAGCGCCACGGTGTTTCCCGCCGCGATCGCCCCGACTAGGGGGCCCAGCGTCAACGTGAACGGGAAGTTCCACGCGCCGATGATCAGCACCGTGCCATAGGGCTCGTACTCCACCCAGCCGCGGCCAGGCAACTGCGACAGTTCGAGCAGACGAAACTTGCGCCGCGTCCACTTGGCGAGGTTCTTCGCCGAGTAGCGGGCTTCAGCGGCGACCGGCGCCGTGTCGGTGAACCACGCCTCGAACGGCTCCCGGCGGAGATCCTCGGCCAGCGCCTCGGCGATTGCCGCCTCGTTTTCGGCCATCATCTTCTCCAGCTTGTGGAGTTGCTCCTTGCGCCAGTCGATGCTCCGGGTGCGGCCGGTGGCGAAGGTACGGCGAAGCCGGGTGACGGTTTGCGCGATCTGCGACGGTGCTTGACAGGTCCCTGGCTGCGGCGGTGCAACCGAATCGGTAGTCATGGCCGGTCCTCCTTGGCGGTCACGGTGACCGTAGTGAGCGCTCGCGTGAGAGCAGAACGCAATGCGATGACGAAAATCCTAACCAACCGGTTGGCGCAGCAGTTCGGCGGAGACGAAGGAGCTGCCGAAAGGCGGTTGCCCGTGCGACAGGCGACTCTGGGCGCGGCCGAGCCGCTCGAATTCCTCCTGCGTGTCCACCGTGCGAGTGCGCCAACCGCGTCCCGCGAACCAGGCCGCGCAGTCGGGGCGACCCTCGTTGTCGTACCAGAGGGCGGACGGGTCGAACAGCATCTCCTCGCCGCGCTTCTTGCGCTCGGCGCGGCGCCGCAGGATCGCGGCTTCGTCGACGCCGAACACTTCGACGGCGATCCGGCTTCCAGGGGCGCTCAGGGAATCGATCGCCACGAACATCGCCTCCTGCGTTTGCCCTGGGAGGAATGGAAGCAGTCCCTCGGCCAGCCAGGCCGTAGGAATGTCGTGCTCAAAGCCGGCGTCACGCATCGCTGCCGGCCAGTCGTCGCGCAAGTCGACCGCGACGTCGCGGCGCGTCGCCTTCGGACTGATCCCCGCGGCCGTCATGGTCGCCGACTTGTATTCGAGGACGGAAGGTACATCGAGCTCGTAGACGAGGATGCCGTCGGGCCAGGGCAGCCGGTATGCGCGAGAGTCCAAGCCGGCGGCCAGGATGACGTGCTGGCGGATGCCCGCCGCCGCGGCGGACGTGAAGAACTCGTCGAAGACGTGGGTCCGGACGGCCTGGTAATCGATCCATTGCCCGACGTCCATCGTGGGGTCGTCGCCCTGCTCGGCTTTTCTGTCGTCGGCAGCCTGCCACATGGCTGCAATTCGGTCGCGCGTTTCGGCGAGTTCGGGCGTGGACACCAACAGCTCGGCATACTCGTCGCGAATCAGCGGGTCATCGCTGTTGGTCTCGGCCGCACGGGCCATCGCCACCATTACGGCCGTCGCGCCGACGCTAGTGGCGATGTCCCAACTGTCGTTGTCGGTGCGGGTCATGGGCTCCCTCAGTGACGCTCCGCGGTCACGAATGTGGAGAATGCGTCGCCCTCGTGGATCGGCAGCTCGATGTGCCTGCCGAGCCGGCGCTGAACATCATGGGACGGTTCCGCCGTCGCCCGCCAGCCGTGCGTGTTGAGCCAGTCGGCGACATCCGCGCGGTCGGGGTCGTCGTAGGTCAGCTCGGAAATGTCCGGAGCTTCGGGCATGCCGAGCTGATCCGCGATCCGTTCGAAACGCTCCCGCATTTCCTCGCGCCGCTCCGGCGCATGGCGCCCGGCCGTCTCGACCGCGATCCGGCTGCCCGGCGCACTGAGAACCGTGATCTGCTCGAAAAGCCGATCCTGCGCGGCGGCGGGTAGATACATCAACAGGCCTTCGGCAAGCCACGCGGTCGGACGCTGAGGATCGAACCCGGCTCCGCGCAGGGCGCCCGGCCAGTCGTGACGCAGGTCAACGGGAACCTCGTGGCGCTGGGCGCGCGGCCGTGCGCCGTACGCTGCCAGCGTCTCGGCCTTGTATTCGAGCACCTTCGGCTGGTCGATCTCGTACACGACAGTGCCCGCGTGCCAGTCGAGGCGGTACGCCCGGGAGTCCAGCCCGGACGCCAGGATCACGACCTGGCGGATGCCTCTGCGAGCCGTGTCAGCGAAAAATGCGTCGAAGAAGTGCGTGCGCACGCCTTGGTAGCTCTGCATGAATTCGAAGATTGCCGCGGCCTCCGGGTCGGCCTCGGCCAGCCTGGCGGGCATCGTGTCGTCGAGCCAGAAGTCCCAGATGCCGGTGCCCGCGCCCGCGACCAGGATCTTCGCGTAGGGATCGTTGATCAGCGGATTTGGCTTGGCGGTCTCGACAGCTCGGGCGGCGGCAACCATCACCGCGGTGCTGCCCACACTCGTGGCAATGTCCCAGGTGTCGTCATCGGTGCGCATCGCGCTCATCACTTCTCCTTAACTATCTTGTACGGCAGACAATTACCCGCTGGATCCGGGCTACGAGCTTTCTGCTGGATACGATGTCGCCGCCAGCTCCACCGGAGCGGGACGACCCAACCTGGCCATCTCTTCACGACTGTCGACGGCATGAACAGTCCAACCCTGATCAGCCAGCCACTGGCCGGCGTCGGCATGGCCTGGCTCCGCACGCACCGAAGAACCGAGTTCGACGCGAACTTGCAGCTTACTCATTTCATGAGCCATGCTACACAATAAGTTAGGCAACCTATACGGTAGTGTGCCGCAAGTCACGTAGCCCCGCTGCTACGCCTTCCAGTCCCAGAGTTTGCCGACCATCAGTTTCTTGAAGTGGTCGGTAATCATCTCGAGCTCTTCGTGGTTGCCGACGAATCCGGCGTAGAAGCCCATGCCCCAGAACATCGCGGTCATCACCTCGACGATTGGTTCGATCGGGGTGTCGGTAACAAGTTCGCCTCGTTCGATCGCACCGGTGACCGCCCACTTCAGAAACTGGCGCGTGCCGAGCAGCGCGTCATGGTCTTCGCTGCGAAGTTCGGGGTGGCGCTGCGATTCCAGCACCGACCTGACGAGGAACGCCGCCGCCGAGCGGTCCTCGAGATCTGAACCAACTGCGGCATTGATAAAGCCCTCCAGCTGTGCGAGCAAACTCGGTGACTCGAAAGCTTTTTGCACGCTCTGCACAACGACCATTTCGTTGGTTCGTTCAACCACTTCACGATAGAGCAGTCTCTTGCTCTTGAAATAGTGATTAATTGCAGGCCGGGTGAGGTCTGCCCGAACCGCGATTTCCTGGAAGGTGGCGGCGTCGTAACCCAGTTCGCTGAAAACCTGGCGTGCAGCGCGCACGATGCGCTCGCGCGTATCTGCGGCTTTCGCAGCGGGCGGTCGTCCGGGCCCCCTGGACGCCTTCGGCACCCACGCATTCTGTCATACGCGGTTACCCATTCATCACCGGCCAGACAATTAAATTTACGCGGGAGTCAGTCTGTTGCGCATTCGTAGATGACAGCCAGGAATCGCCGACATCATTAGCCGGTGCACTTTCGGTTATCGTCCCCACATGGCGACTGGTCTGTCGCAGAAGGCCTACTTTGACACCGGTCTCGACGTGTTGTCCGACCTCGGCTACGGGGGATTGAAGCTGGCCGAGGTCTGCGGTCGCCTGGGCGTCACCAGCGGATAGTTACAAGCAGTCCACGCTGCCGAACGACACGGCCTTGCCTGAGCCGCGTGGGTACGCGGTCCACCATCCAGCCATACTGGCTCTTCAATCTTAAGCGGGCAGTTGTTGTGATTTCGCTCTCATAGGGCGTGTCGTTGCATGAGGAGGCCCTTAGGCCTTCCGAAGTCTGAGAGTTGCAACGCTTTCGGACGGAAGAAGGGAACCAAGGGCTTGTGTTCGACGGTACGACATTGTTGTTCGGGCTGCCAGGTGTTCGGGTCGAGCGTGTCGAAGGCTTGCCGGACGGCACCCGGCTGGTGCACGCGGTGACCGCGGACCAGACGGCGGCGGCGTGCCCGTCGTGCGGAGTGTTCTCGACCTCGGTGAAGGGCCGGGTGACCACGTCCCCGCGCGACGTCCCGTACGGTGAGGGACGAATCATCTTGCGGTGGAACAAGACTCGCTGGCGCTGCCGGGAGGACTACTGCGCGCGGGCCTCGTTCACCGAGACCATCGCGCAGGTGCCGGCGCGGGCGCGCACCACGCAGCGGCTGCGCGCCCAGATCGGGGCCGCGGTCGGTGACGCGGCGCGCTCGGTGACCGAGGTCGCCGCCGCTCATGGCGTGTCGTGGCCGACCGCGCACCGCGCCTTCGCCGCGCACGCCGACGCGCTGCTGGGCGAGCCGGAACCCACCCCGGTGCTCGGCATCGACGAGACCCGCCGGGGAAAGCCCAGGTGGGAGTACTGCTGCGAGACCGGCCGCTGGGTGCGGGTCGACCCGTGGGATACCGGCTTCGTCGACCTGGCCGGCTCCCAGGGCCTGCTCGGGCAACGCGAGGGCCGCACCGGCGCCGCGGTGATCGCGTGGCTGTCCGAACGCACCCCGCTGTTCCGCGAGGCGGTCGAGTACGTGGCCATCGACCCCGCGGCCGCCTACGCCTCAGCGGTTCGCACACCGGGGCTGTTGCCCAACGCCACCCTGGTGGTCGATCACTTCCATCTCGTGAAGCTCGCCAACGACGCGCTCACCAAGGTGCGCCGCCGCGTCACTTGGGACCTGCGGGATCGTCGCGGCCGGCGTATCGACCCGGAGTGGGCCAACCGGCGACGGCTGCTGCGGGCGCGGGAACGCTTGTCGGACAAGAGTTTCGCAAAGATGTGGAACAGAATCCAGGCCGAGGATCCCAGCGCGCAGATCCTGTCCGCGTGGATCGCGAAGGAGGAACTGCGCACCCTGCTGTCCACGGTGCGCCTCGGCGGCGATCCGCACCTGACCCGACACCGGCTACACCGGTTCCTGTCCTGGTGCATCGACTCGCAGATCCCCGAACTGCTCACCCTGGCCACCACGATCGACCAGTGGTGGCCCGAGATCAACGCGTTCGTGCGGACCGGCATCACCAACGCCCGCACCGAGGGCTACAACCGGCTGCTCAAACAGGTCAAGCGCGTCGGTTGCGGATTCCGGAACCGCGAGCACTCGGCCCGCCGGATACGATTCCACTGCACCCAAACAGCGGGCCGCAACCCAGACCTCATGCTGATTGCCCGGGCAAAGTTGAAGAGCCGCCATACTGCCCCGGCGGGTCGGGCTGGCGCGCGCAGGTAACGCCGCCGCGTTGGGCGAATGGGAAATAAGCTATCCGGCTACATCCGGTGTGGCATCAGCGCATTCGGCGGAATCCTGCCGAACCGCCCCGACTCGTAATCCTCGAGCGCCTGGATGATCTCGCCCTTGGAATTCATCACGAACGGACCATACGCAACCACCGGCTCACGAATCGGCTTGCCGCCCAACAGCAGAACCTCCATCGTCGGACGGTTACCGTCCGGAGGCTGTGCCGCTGACACGGTGATCCGGTCGCCGGCACCGAGCACCGCCAGCTGCCCTTGCCGAATCGGATGGCCGGCCGGGCCGACCGCGCCACGGCCGGACAGCACGTACACCAGCGCGTTGAACTCGCGGTTCCACTGCAGGTTCAGCTCGGCACCGGGCTCAATCGTCGCATGTGCCAATGTGATTGGGGTGTACGTCGAGCCGGGGCCGCGCACGGCCGGCGACGTTGGATCGGAGTAGGGGCCGATCTCACCGGCGATGATACGCACCAGCGCCCCGCCGTCCTCCGATGACACCAGGGCGACCTCGTCACCCTCGATCGCCTGGTACTTCGGTGACGCGAACTTCGCGGCCCGCGGCAGGTTTACCCACAACTGGACGCCGTGGAAGACGCCGCCGCTCTCGACCAGCTCGGCTGGCGGCGTCTCTATGTGCAGGATGCCGGAGCCCGCAGTCATCCACTGGGTGGCGCCGTCGGTGATCAGACCTCCGCCGCCGTGGCTGTCCTGGTGTGCGAACCGGCCGTCGATCATGTAGGTAACCGTTTCGAAGCCGCGGTGCGGATGCCACGACGTGCCTCTGGGTTCACCTGGCTGGTATTCGACCTCACCCATCTGGTCCATGTGCACGAACGGGTCGAGCGCGGTCGCGGGAACCCCACCGAATGCGCGGACGACGGGGAACCCCTCGCCCTCGTAGCCGTGCGGCCCGGTGGTCACTGAGCCCACCGGACGTTCGGTCTCGGTGGGCCCGGCCGCGGTGATGCGCGGCAATGTCAATGTGTCTGCGGTAACTGCTGGCATGGTAGGGTTAACCGGACTGCGGTCCGATTCATTCCCTGCCTGCCCCAGGACCTGCCGCGCCGCGGCCCGCGCGGCAGACGAACGCCAAGCTGGTCCAGCAAGACCTGAACCCTGATCACCTAGACGGACGGAATCCGTGGCAGATTCCTGAGGTTGTTCGCCGTGGCCTGATCGCCGGTGGTCCGCAGGTATCGACGGCCGCGGCTGCTGTGCGCCACGTCAATCGGAATTTCCTGGCCATTCGTGGACACTGAAGGATCGAGCACCATCGTGATCCTGTCCTTCAGAATCAGGTGCGCGGCATCCGGGACAGTCAGGCGCCATAGCCGCCCGTCGTCCGCGAACCCGGCGACTTGCTGTGCCACGTAGTCCGGGTCACCCGCCGGGCGTCGGCGATCAGGCTCGAAGAACCGGACCTTCAGTTTTCTGGCGAGAGGTGCCAAGAACACCCGCAGCACACCGTCCTGAAGCAAAACGGTTGTGGGCGAATACCCTTCGAGCGGTAGCGCGTCTCCGCCTGGTTTCGACTTGTCGTCCACGAACTTGTCCAGTCCGTCGCTGACCTTGGCATCGATCACAAAATCATCCAAGGCGGCCATGGCGATGACGCTTGCCGGGTAGCCGATCAGGAAGGCAGAAATCAGCGCGCCCGACAGTGTGAACGCGACGCTTGCCGATGCGGCGGCGACGATGGCGAACCCGATGACACCGAGAGCAGCCCCGATTGCGATGCCCAGGAGGACACCCAACGGAGTGATCGAGCTGTCGGACCGCTTGAACGGTTCACCGAAAATCTGAGGTTTTACCCCGGTTTCGGTGGGTAGCGCATTCTTCTCCTCGGCGATCTCTTTTTGTTCCTTCTCGATCGCATCGCTGTCACCGCCGGCGCACTTCTCGGCACCCAGCTCGCGCAGCCGCGCGTTCATCTCGGCGAGCGTGCGTGACGGCTGCAAATCCGGCGGCAGTTCACCTTCCAGAGGATCACGCGGGACCTCACCGCGATCGAGGTTGAACACCAAACCGAATTCGATGAACCAGGTGTAGAGCGATCCATCACCCTCGGCATAGCCGTGAATGTTGAGCACGTCATGTCCGAGATCGGCATTGAACTCGATGATGGCGCTGAAATCGGCGAGTGTGCCGTCCTCCCCGTTTACGTCGATACCCACGGACCGCGCCAGCAGGCAACCCGCGTCAGGGTCGAAGTCCGATTCGTCCAGGCACAGTGACGAAATTTGCGACGCGCGAATCGAGCGCAGGATCGCGAACCCGGCCCGCATAAATCCGACCGTCTCGTCAGTGCTGAACGCGAGCACCGACACAGGCAAGGGCTCCGGCAACGTGGGAATCGTCTGGATTTGGACCTGCAGCGATTCCTCTTCTGCTGACCCGCCTTGGCGCGTCCACAGCCGCACCACGCCGTCGATCTGAATCGGGTCACCGGATGCTCCGGTCGGATCGACCGGTGTTGGTGTAGGCAGCAGCGAGGCGCGGGAAGACCCGTTGTCGCCGAGAGTCGCCAGCTTCGCGACAACCCCCTTCGCGAGCTCTGCTGCGACCGTGTCGATCGGGTCGACGCCGGCCACCCGCAACAGCGTGCCGACGACGGAGTTGTTGATGCAGGCCTGTTCGGCCGGTGTCAGCTCCCAGACGACGTGCGGCTCCATCCCCGTGAGCAGTATGCGGCCGCCGGGCTGCTGAGCGACGTCGGGGCCGAACATCTCGGAGGTGAAACCGGGTCCCGACGGACCGGCTTCGAGGGCAGGACCCTGCTGAGGAGCGAAGTCGACGACGACGTTCTGGCGCGGCTGACCGTCGATGGTCGTCTCGACCCGCTCGAGCGAGTCGTGGATGACCAGCCGCCCGAACAACGGGATCTCGTTTGAAATTGATCTGCCGCCCATTGCAGGTCGTCGGCAGCGCCGACGGAATAGGCAATCCGAGCACCTTTGTCACCACGAGGACGGAGTTCGGCAATCCGAGTTCGGGCGGGTGCTCGCCGAGCCGCAGATCGAATCCAAGGTGGCGTTCGAGGTCGGTGGACGTCGCGCCGTCACGCTGTTGCCAACGCCGCGCGTTGGCGTCGATGTGGAACCATACCCGCGACACCGCGACGTGCAGCCGTGCTTCACCTTCGATCACCTGTAAGGCTTGAAACGGTTGCGGCGGAATCGATTGCGGTGGCAGGCGATCGATGAACATCTGCTCGACGACCGTGCGGTGAAGCTCGATGACGGTATCCGGATTTTCCATCAGCGTTTCCGCTTTTCCGGTGTGGATCCGGATCGGGACTCGTATTGCGAGGCGAACCGGAGTTCGGGCTTGGCGCCGAACTCGACTCTGGTCGGCCGAAGGGCAATGCGGGCGTGCGCACTCGGCCGTTCTTTGTGCAGCTCCGTCAGTGCATCGAGCAGGTCGTCGACCGGCTCAGTAAGCACTCCCGACTGCCGCATTTCCGCCACGGCGCCCACGGGGTCTTCGTATAGCTGTGTCGCTTTTTCCGGATACTCGCTGAGCCAGCGTTCTGCGGCCATCGCGGCGTTGAGCAGCTGTGCGACGACCACACCAGACCACACCTTCGTGTCGAGGCCAAGGCGTGTCACCAGGCGCCTGATGGCGGTTGCGCTCGGAGCGTGTCCGGACGGCGCAATCACCAGTCGCGGCGGCTGATGTTGGGCGTCATCGTCAATAGTCACACGAGCAGCCCCCACAATCGTCTGCGAAGTCGCATTGAACCACTAGTTCGTTTGCAACAGGCCGGTTTCCGACGTCGCAGAGCGGGTACGCGGATGGTCATGAGTGCAACCGACAAAGCCCGAAATAAGATCGACCGGCTCGCAGGCAAAGCCAAAGAGACCCTCGGTCGCGCCGCCGGTGACCGCGACACAGAAGCTCGCGGACGCGGTCAGCAGTCGAAGTCCCATCTCAAGGAGCCGGGGAGAAGGTCAAGGACGCGTTCCGCCCGAAGCGCTGAACTACTTCACCGAAATAGCGTTCCGCGTCGTAGTCTCCCGCGATTCACGACCACAGCTTCTTTCTCGGCGCGCAGGGCCCGCCCAATCCCGTAGCACTGCAGCAACACTCGCGTCAGAGGATCGGCCCCTGGGTCGGCGACGTCGGCGGCGGTTTGGCGGGCCCGACCGTCGCGGTCGGCTGCTTGGTGAACGTCGGCCTCGTGGGCCTGGTGGGCGTTCCCTCGGTCGGTGAGGACGGCGGCTTCGTCGTCACCGGCGGTTTTGTTGTCGGGGTTTCGGTTTCAGACGGCGGCGGCGGTTCAGCCCGTGTGGTGGTCGGTGTGTACACGGGGGGCGTCGAGGTGCCGGACGACGGTCCCGCCGGCTCCTGAGTCGACGGCGGCAGGACCGAAGGCGTCGTCGTGACGGGCGCCGGCGGAGCCGACGATTCCACCGTCGGCGGCACCGTGGTGACCGGCGGGATCGTCGTCGTGACGGGTTCCTCGGACGGAGCGGGCGGCGGTGCAGTGGTCTCGGACGGAGTCACCACCCTCGGCAATTGGCTGGTCGGCGGCGCAACCGGTTTCGTGACGTCGGCCGGGGCGACGTTCGCGTTGCGCTGATGCAACCACGCGATGGTCAGTCCTACGACAACCATGAATGCGAGTGCGGCGAGCGCAGCCGGAAGAAACGTTCGCCGCGACAGGAACTTGGACTTGCCAGCGGCTTCGTCGGGGTTTTCCACGAATGCCGTCGAACTATCGGTCGGAATCGACGTGCTGCTGGCGGTGAGTTGAATCTGGCCCATCGTGCGTTCCCGAAGCCATTCCGGAGCGGGAATGAACACCGGCGCAGCGCCCAGCAGCGCGACGGGATTGACCAGCCGGCGGCGCTCCTCGTCACACACCGAACACGACTCGATATGGCGCGCAATCCTTTTGCGCATCAGCACGGTGAATCGTCCGTCCCAGCCGGCCAGCATCTCGCCCAGCTCGGGGCACGCATTCGGGTCGCTTCGCACACCGCGCGACACCAGCAGGGCCCCCAGCGACCGTTCGATCGTCTCGCGCAGCCGCTGCGTCATCTTCTTGGCGTTGGCGGCGCTGACCCCAAGCGCGTCGGCGAGCTCGGGCCCATCCAGCCCGTGGCGGTAAGCCCATTCGAGCACTGATCGGTCCCGATCCGACAGGCCTCCCGCGGCCTCGGCTACGAGGTTCGCCAGCTCGCTGCGCGCGGCCAGCGTGTCTGGGCCCGCGTCCGCGGACTACATTTCGGGCAGTTCATCGGAGACGCGTTCGCGGGTACGCGCCCGGATGCAGCGCAGCGCCTCATTGCGGGCAATCGAATACAGCCACGGCCGCAGCTTGTCCGCCTCCCGCAGTTGAGGCAGCCGGGTCGCCGCCACGCAGAACACATCTTGGACACAGTCGGCTGCGGCGTCGCGATCGCGCAGCATCCCGATGCAGAAGTCATGCAGCCGATGGGCGTACCGGTCGTAGATGGAGGCGAACGCGCGGCGGTCTCCGGCCGCGGCCGCACATGCCAATTCGGCGTCGGTGACGATATCCCAATCGGGCAGAGCAGTCATCGCGTTACTGCCCTACCTCTGGCCTGTGATCGTAGTCGGGTGAGCGAATGGCCGGTGTGGTCATCACATGCTTCTCCAGTTGGTTCACTCGGACCCGCGCGCGCCGCGGTCACAGGTAGGAGCACGCGCCACCGGCAATGGGGACAGATTTTCTCCGACGCCCGTTTCCCAAAGTCTGCAGACCTCGCCCGCTAGCATCCGCTGCATGCTGGCCTCGCTCAATCGCGCGGGCTACTTGCGCAAATGGCTGATCCTCGGTATCACCATCGGCATCATCGCCGGGCTCGGCGCCGTCGTCTTCTACCTGGCCCTCGACTACGCGGGGCGCTTCATGCTGGGCTATCTCGCCGACTACCAGATCCCGCGGCCTATGGGCGACGGCGGCGAAACCGGGTCCGCGACCTACACCCGGCCGTGGGCGATCCCGCTAGTCGCATTCGGCGGCGCACTGCTCTCGGCGATGTTGGTAGCCAAGTTTGCGCCCGAAGCCGAAGGCCACGGCACCGACAGCGCGATCGAAGCCGTGCACACCGACCCGCGGGCGATACGCGGGCGCACGATCGTCGTCAAAACCATCGCCAGCGCACTGACCATCGGCTCAGGCGGCTCCGGCGGCCGAGAAGGCCCGGCCGCTCAGATCTCCGCCGGCTTCGGCTCACTGCTGACGCGCCAGCTCAACCTTTCAGACGAAGACGGGCGCATCGCGGTGTCGCTCGGAATCGGCTCAGGCATCGGCGCGATCTTCGGCGCCCCGCTCGGCGGCGCGGTGCTCGCCGCGTCGATCGTCTACCGGGAGGACTTCGACTACCGCTCGCTGATGCCCGGCTTCATCACGTCGGCGACCGGCTATGCGGTGTTCGGTTCGATCCTGGGTTGGGACCCGCTGTTCGGCGACGTCGCATCAGACTTCCAGTTTCACCGGCCGCTGCAGTTGATCTGGTTCGTCGTGCTCGGGGTGATCGCCGCCGCAGTCGGCTATCTCTACGCCAAGACGTTCTATGGCACGGTCGGGCTGACCGCGCGGCTGCCCGGCGGCAAGATAGTCAAGCCAGCTCTGGGCGGGCTGGCGGTCGGCTTGATGGCGCTCGCGGTTCCGCAGGTGCTGTCCAGTGGATACGGGTGGGTGCAGAAGGCCGCCGGCATCACCACTTTGATGACGATTCCGTTGTGGATCGTGCTGGTTCTGCCGGTGGCCAAGATCGTCGCCACCGCACTGTCGATCGGCACCGGCGGCTCGGGCGGCATCTTCGGCCCGGGCATCGTGATCGGTGGGTTTACGGGGGCGGCGATCTGGCGGCTTGGGGATCTGGTACATGCCCCCGGCCTGCCGCACGATCCGGGTGTGTTCGTGGTCGTCGGCATGATGGCGTGCTTCGGCAGTGTCGCCCATGCCCCGCTCGCGGTGATGATCATGGTCGCCGAGATGACTGCGTCATTCTCGGTCATACCGTGCGCGATGGTCGCGGTCGGCATCGCCTACCTGCTGATCTCACGCACCAACGTCTCGATCTATCAGGCGCAGCGGCTGAACCGCTACACCTAAGCGCGCTTTGCCTTCTTGGCGGCGCCGCTCTCTGTGCGCGCGCCCTGATGGGCCAGCGTCCCGCCGGCGTTCTCGAGATGCGCTCGGACGAACCACTGAAATTTCTCCAGCTCGCCGGCGTGCCCGATCAGGATGTCCTGGGTGACCAGATCGAGCCCCTCGAGCCGGTCGATGCCCTTGCGGGTGTCTTCGATCACGCCGTTGTAGACCAGATCCAGCGCCGCCAAATGCGCCTGCACGGTGTCGCGATCCACCGAGTAGTCGTCCCACGTGCGGTCGTGGATGATCGCGCCCGGCGTGCCCTTCGGTGACTGACCGAGCGCCGCAATACGCTCGGCGACCTCGTCGGCGTACCCCCGCACCAGCTCCACCTGCGGATCGATCATCTCGTGCACGCCGATGAAGTTGGGGCCCACCACATTCCAGTGGACATGCTTGAGGGTCAGGTGCAGATCGTTGTATCGGCTCAGCTGCTTCTGCAGCAGTTCGGCGACCTCGGCGCCCACCTTGTCCGACATGCCGGGAACAGTGAACTGGCCCATTGCAACTCCTCATCGTGCGCGTTGTCTTGAATTGCTCCAACAAGGGCTACCCACGAGGCCGGGCGGGTAATCGAGATGGGAGATTTACAGCTTCGAAAGGTTCGTGATCGCCTGGCGAGGCCCGAAGCGCGCGTATCGGGCCAGTCCGCTGACTTCGAGCAGCCGCACCGCGCGGTATCGATGCGGCCGCAACGGCTTCAAGAGCTCGACCATCTGCGCGTCGTCGATCGGATGGCCGAGAAGCGCCCAGCCGACCACCTTGGCCAGGTGGTAGTCGCCGATCGACAGCGCGTCCGCGTCGCCGAACGCACGCTGCGCGGTCTCGGCCGCCGTCCACACGCCGATGCCCGGCAGCGAGGTCAGCGCCTCGCGAGCCGACTCGGCCGGGCGGCCTGCAAGCCGCTCCAGCGACGACGCGCGCTGCGCGCACCCGACGATCGTGCGGGCCCGGCCGGGGTCGACGTTGGCGCGGTGGAATTCCCACGACGCGATGCGCCGCCACACATCCGCGGACGGCGGTACGCGCATCCGGGCCGGCGCAGGGCCGGGCGCCGGCATGCCGAACTTGGTCACCAGCAGCCGCCAGGATCGAAACGAGTCCGCACCGGCGACCCGCTGCTCGAGCACCGCGGGAATCAGCGCCTCCAGGACCCGCCCGGTGCGGCCCAGACGCAGATGCGGCGCCTTACGGTAGGCCGCCGCGATCGTGGGCTCCTCCGGTGCGAACCCGGCCGCGTCGTCGTCGGCGCCCAGCATCGCGGGCAGCGCGTCGGTGAAATCCGCGGCGCCGTCACCCCACGCCTCGCAGTCCACCACCGCAGGCGCCGACGTCGAGATCCGTGCCGTCACCGGGCCGCTCGGCATCAAGCTGGTCCGCCAGATCGCCCGATCCGGGGTGATCACGAAACACGGGTCGCCACGGCCGCGGCGTAACGGTGCCAGCGTGGCCAGTGGCCGCGCCGGCCCATTGAACGTGATGGTGCGTTCGGATTTGATGAACCAATCGTGACATCCGCCCGCTCGATGAGCGGTGTCGGCCAGGGCTTCGATCTAATGGCAATGGTTGTTCTGAAATGTGACGGGGTAGAACAGGGCGATGGGTTTTCGGGGTGCGGGTGTGCGGCGGGTCGAACTGCTCGACGTGCCGGCAACCGGAGGCCTGCCCGCCCAGCCGGTCGCCGAACCTGAGCCCTTCGATCGCTGGCGGTCCGGCGTGCGCCACGCGGTGTTGGCGCATATCGAGGAGTTCGTCGGGCTGAGATGTGCTGCCGAGTTGCGCGGCACCGGCGTCGACATTGCCAGCGAGGTATTGATGCGGTTCGTCGCCGGCGGCAAGTGCTTGCGGTCGACGTTCGCGTATCTGGGCTGGCTATGCGGCGCTGTCGAGGATGAGAAGGGATTGCGCCCGACTTTCGATGATGCGGCGCTCCGCGCCGCCGCTAGCTTTGAGCTGCTGCACGCGTTCGCGTTGTTGCAGGACGATGTGATGGACGGGTCGGCCCTGCGACGCGGAAGGCCAGCCGCTCATATCCAATTCGGTCAGTGGCACCACGACCGCGGGCTGTCCGGGTCGACGCGACGGTTCGGTGAATCGGCGGCGATCCTGCTCGCCGATCTGTGCCTGGTGTGGGCCGCGCAGATGCTGCGCGAGAGCGGTGTGTCCGCCGGTGCGCTGCAGCGGGCCTGGCCTCGTTACGACGCAATGCGCACCGAGCTAGCGGTCGGCCAGTTCGCCGACTTGGTGAACGACGCGCGCGGATTGCCGACGCTGCAGGCTGTGCTCGACGTGGCGCGTCGCAAATCCGGCAATTACACGGTGCGCCGGCCGCTGGAGATCGGGGCGGCGCTGTCGGGGTGCGACAACCGCACGCTGCTACTGCTCGGCGGATACGGCACCGCGCTCGGCGAGGCGTTCCAGCTGCGCGACGATCTGCTGGGAATCTTCGGGTCGGCGGCTGTCACCGGGAAGCCAAGTGGCGGAGACCTATCCGAGCACAAGGCCACCAGCGTTGTGGTCGCCGCACACCAGATGGCCGACCCCACGATCCGCCGTCAGCTCACCGAGTTGATGAGCTGCGACGAAATCGACGACGTCGCTATCGCGCGGTGGCGGACACTGATCGTGGCCACCGGCGCGGTCCATCGGCTTGAGGAGATGATCGCCGAGCGGGTCAGTACGGCCCGTCGACACATCCATGACACCCGTATCGACGAGTCGGTGCGTGCGGCGTTGGCCAACATGGCCGCGGTGTGTACGGTGCGGATCGCATGATGATCCGCATCGCCGGGGGGCGAGCCGATCACATCGTGGTGGTCGGCGCCGGCCTGGCAGGACTGTCGGCCGCGCTGCATCTGGCCGGACGGGGACGCCGGGTCACCGTCGTGGAGCGCGACGCAGTCCCCGGCGGGCGGGTCGGGCGTATCGACACCCGCGGCTACCGCATCGACACCGGGCCAACGGTGCTGACCATGCCCGACATCATAGATGACGTATTCGCGGCGGTCGGCGAAAATCGCACTGCCCGATTGGATTTAGAGCGCGTCGACCCGGCGTATTACGCGTCGTTCGCCGACGGTAGCGGACTGGACGTGCACAGCGACGCGGCCCGGATGGCCGCAACTGTCGAGGCGTTCGCCGGCGCTGAGCAGGCCGCGGGATATGTGCGGTTGCGTGAATGGCTGACTCGGCTGTACCGAACCGAGTTCGACGGATTCATCGCCGCCAACTTCGACTCCCCACTGTCGCTGTTGACGCCGCAGCTGGCACGGTTGGCTGCGCTCGGCGGATTTCGCCGATGGGGGCGGGTGGTCGAGCGATTCATCACCGACGAGCGGCTGCGCCGGGTCTTCACGTTCCAGTCGCTGTACGCAGGCGTGCCGCCGCACCGGGCGCTCGCCGTGTACGCGGTAATCACCTACATGGACACTGTTGCCGGCGTGTACTTTCCTCGCGGCGGCATGCGAGCGCTGCCCGACGCACTCGGGGCCGCAGCCGCCGACGCGGGGGTGCGGTTCGAGTACTCGGCACCCGTCGCCGCGCTGGAGCGGTCGGCCGACCGGGTCACGGCTGTGCTCACCGAGCGCGGCGATCGTATCGAATGCGACGCCGTGGTGCTGACCACCGAGCTACCGCAGACCTACCGACTTCTGTCGCGAACGCCTCGCCGCCCGCTGCGACTGCGGCCGGCGCCGTCGGCGGTGGTCGCGCACGTCGGATGCGCCGCCGTCAAAGACGCTGCGCACCATACGATCTTGTTCGGCACCGCGTGGGAGCAGACATTCGACGATATCGTCCGCGCCGGCCGACCGATGGCCGACCCGTCTCTGCTGGTGACCCGGCCCACGGCCGGCGACCCGTCGCTGGCGCCGCCGGGCAGAGACCTGCTCTATGTCCTTGCGCCTGCGCCGAATCTGGCACGCGGCAACCTCGATTGGGATGCCGTCGGCCACCGCTACGCCGCCGAGATGCTTGACACCGTGCGGGCCCGGCTGCCCGGCGTCGCCGACGATGCCGAGTTGCTGCACCTTGTCACACCGGCGGATTGGGCCCGTCAGGGGATGGTGGCCGGCACGCCGTTCGCGCTCGCGCACACGTTCGCCCAGACAGGGCCGTTCCGTCCCGCCAACACCGTGCGCGGAGTCGGCAACGCGGTGCTCGCCGGATCGTCGACGGTGCCCGGTGTCGGTGTGCCGACTGCGCTGCTGTCTGGGCGGCTGGCCGCCGATCGGATCACAGGGACGAGCCGATGATCCGATCCGAGCTCGACGCGGCAGGCGTCTCGCAGCCTCGGCTCCGCGAGGCGTATCGCCGCTGCCGTGATCTCAACGCCCGCCACGGCCGCACGTTCTTCCTCGCCACCCGACTACTGGCGCCGGCCCAGCGGCCCGCGGTGCACGCGTTGTACGGATTCGCACGGCTGGCCGACGATATCCTCGACGACCTTGACTCACCGCTTGACGCGGACACGAAAGCCGCTCGGCTGCAGCAGTTCTCCGAGCGGTTCTTCCGCGGCGGCAATCCCGTCTGCTCTCCGCACGAGCCGCTCATCGCCGCCGACGACGAGATGGATTTGGTGCTGATTGCGGTGCACCATACCGCGGCGTTGTATGGCATCGGCCCCGAATTGTTTCGCGACTTTCTGGCGTCGATGCGGATGGACCTGACCATCACCGACTATCCCGACCGGGCGGCGTTGGACCGATACATGCACGGCTCGGCGGAAGTCATCGGCCTGGAACTTCTACCGGTGCTTGGCACGGTCGGCGACGTTGAGGAGACCGCGCCATATGCGGCGGCGCTCGGAAAGGCGTTTCAGCTCACCAACTTTCTGCGTGACGTCGACGAGGACCTATCCCGCCAACGGGTGTACTTGCCCGCTGACGAACTTTCCGCCTTCGGCGTCGACCGAGACCTTCTCACGTGGTGTCACGATCACCGGCGAACCGATCCGCGAGTCCGCAGCGCGCTGGCCGCACAGCACAACATCACCCGCGGCATCTACCGCTTCGCAGCTGACGGTGTGCCCATGCTGGCACCGTGGTCGCGGCCGTGCGTGGCCACCGCGCTGACCCTTTACTCGGAGATCCTCGACCGCATCGAGGCGAGCGACTTCGCGGTGTTCAGCCAGCGCGCAACGGTCGGGACCGCGCGCCGGCTGCACGTTGCCGGCGGCGCGTTGATCCAGGCATGGCAGGCGCGACGCGGGAGTGCCGCGTAACCATGGATCGATGGCAGTACCTGATCGTGCTAGGCGCCTGCCTCGTCATCACCGCGCCGCTGGAACTGTTCGGTGAGGGCGTGTACCGCCGGCCGGCGCGCACACTGCGCGCGGTGCTGCCGGTTACATTGGTGTTCCTGGTCTGGGATGCCCTCGCCATCGCCACGGACGTGTGGACATACAACCCGCGCTACATCGTCGGAATCCATGTTGGATTCGGCATCCCGCTGGAGGAACTACTGTTCTTCATCGTGATCCCGTTGTGTGGACTGCTCACCTACAACGCGGTGACGGCGATGCTGGGCCGTCTCACGAAGCGATGAGCGGACTGGGCTACACGTTGCCGGCGGTGACCGCGGCGATCATCGTCGTCGTCGTGGAGCGCACGGTGTTACGCACGGGCCTCTTCCGCAAGCCCGCCTATTGGCTGTCGATGCTGATCGTGCTCGCGTTCCAGATCCTGGTCGACGGCTGGCTGACCAAGCTCAGCGCGCCGATCGTGATGTACGGCGAAAAGCACACCAGCGGCATCCGGTTCCCGTTCGACATCCCTGTCGAGGACTTCCTGTTCGGCTTCGCATTGGTGACCGCTGTGCTGTTGTTGTGGGAGCGACAACGTGGTCGATGAGCCGCTTGCGCGAAGAGCAAAAGAGACCGATGAGCCGCTTGCGCGAAGAGCAAAAGAGACCGATGAGCCGCTTGCGCGAAGAGCAGATATGAGCGTCGGTGACACCGGCCTGCCGCGGAGCGCGGTTCCAGCCGCGTTCGACGTCGGCGCCAAGACCTACGACCGGATGGTCGGCGCCAACCCGGGCTACCACTCGCACCTGCGAATGTCCGCCCGCCGCATGCGAATTCCCGAAGCAGGCCGCGGCCTGCGCCTGCTCGACGCGGGGTGCGGCACGGGTGCGTCGACGGCCGCGCTGCTAACGGCCGCGCCGGAAGCCGAGATCGTCGCGGTCGACGCATCCGAAGGGATGCTGCGCGAAGCCACGGCGAAGCGATGGCCGTCGTCGGTGCGGTTCGTCCACGGCCGCATCGAGGACCTCGCCGACCTCGGCGTCGACGGCCCGTTCGACGGCATCCTGGTGGCCTACCTGGTGCGCAACCTGCCCGATCCGGACGCGCAGTTGAAACGATTCCTGACATTGCTGCGTCCCGGCGCGACGCTGGCCGTGCACGAGTATTCGGTGCGTGATTCGCGGCCGGCGGTGTGGACGTGGAATGCGGTCTGCTGGGGCATCATCATCCCATCGGGCTGGCGGCATACCCGCGACACCACGCTGTACAGGCATCTGTGGCGCAGTGTGCTCGCCTTCGACGGCGCCGCCCGATTCCGCCGCAGGCTCGCCGACGCCGGATTCGTCGCCGTGCACAGCGAGACGATGACCGGCTGGCAGCGGAACATCGTCCACACGTTCTTGGCGGACGCACCTTCATGATTCGTAACGGACACCGCGATTCGCGCCGCGTCACTCACCCGGCGCATCCCGGCCTACCGGATGCGGGTGTGCTGGCCTCGCGGCCACACGCCGTCGTCGTCGGCGCGGGCATCGCCGGGCTGGCCGCCGCGACCGGTTTGGCCGAACGGGGGGTCAATGTCGAGGTCGTCGAACGCGAGAGCTATCTCGGCGGCCGGGTCGGCGGCTGGACCGACACCCTCGCCGACGGCACGCCGGTCGCGATGAACCGCGGCTTCCACGCGTTCTTCCGCCAGTACTACAACCTGCGAGATCTGCTGCGCCGCAGCGATTCCGGCCTGCACCGGCTGACTCCGGTGAACGACTACCCGCTGGTCGACGCTGTGGGACGGCGCGACACGTTCCGCGGGCTGCCGCACACACCGCCGTGGAACGCACTGGTGTTCGCACTGCGCAGCCCCACCTTCCGCATTCGTGACCTCGTCTCGCTGAACGCGCGGGCGGCAGCCCCGCTCGCCGCGGTGTCGGTGCCCGAGATCTACCACCGGCTCGACGACGTCGACGCCGAGACATTTCTGCACGACATCAACTTCCCCGACGCGGCAAGGCATCTGGCGTTCGAGGTGTTCTCCCGCAGCTTCTTCGCTGAGCCGACGGAGTTGTCGGCGGCTGAGCTGGCGACGATGTTCCACATCTACTTCCTCGGCTCCAGCGAGGGCCTGGTGTTCGACGTCGCCGACGCCAACTTCGACGCGTGCCTGTGGGAACCGTTGCGCAACTATCTGTCTGGCCGCGGAGTCCAGTTCCACGCCGGGATGTCCGTCACCACGGTCGAGGCCGATGGCTCCAAAGCCTTTCGCGTCCAGACTGATTCGCACGTCATCGACGCCGACGCCGTGGTGATCGCCACCGACGTCGCGGGGTTGCAGCGCATCGTCGACGCGTCGCCCGGTCTCGGCGACGCGGCATGGCGCGAGAAGGTGGGCAACCTCCGGAACGCGCCGCCGTTCGTCGTGCAACGGCTTTGGCTGGACAAGCCGGTCGCGGCCGAGCGTCCTCCGTTCCTCGGCACCGGTGGTCTCGAACCGCTCGACAACGTCAGCGTGCTGAATCGCTATGAGCGACAAGCCATCGACTGGGCGGGGCGGCACGGCGGTTCGGTGGTCGAACTGCACTCCTACGCCGTGCGTGACGTGTCAGCGGCCGACCGGTTGACCGACGGGCTGCGGGTACGGCTGCATGAGCTCTACCCGGAAACCCGCGATGCCCGCGTGCTCGCCGAGCGGATCCTGTGCCGTGACGACTGTCCCCGCTTCGCCCCCGGCGACCATGCCCACCGACCTGGGGTCGCCACTCCGCATCCGCGCCTGATGCTCGCGGGCGACGGGATCCGGATCGACCTGCCGGTGGCGCTGATGGAACGCGCCGCGACGACCGGCTGGTCGGCGGCCAACCAACTGCTCCGCGGCTGGGATCTGGCCGGGCACCCCCTGCACACCGTTCCGACGCGGGGCCGCAGCGCACTGCTGCGCCGCCTTGCCCATGAAAGGCGGCGCCCATGAAGTTGCCCAAAAGCTTTCCCTTCCAGATACTTCCCCGCACACCGTGGGCTCAGCAGCAACCCACGCACCGCGACGCCGAACCGGCGGTCATCGAGGCGGCGCTCAAGCGGTCACAGCGCCGCCCGTCGGGCAACTGGTACGTCTTCGCCGCAAGCCGCAGGGTGCGTACCAACCGGCCCTTCGGCGCGTTGGTCGCCGGGGTCGAGATCGTCGCATGGCGCGATGACAGCGGCGGCCTGCACGTCGGCCCGGGCACATGTCCACACCTCGGTGCGGACCTCGCCGGCGGAACCATCGACTGCGGCGCGCTGATCTGCCCGTGGCACGGTTTGCGGCTGTCCGGCAAGCGCGAGTTCGGCTGGAAGCCGCTGCCCAGCCACGACGACGGCGTACTGGTGTGGGTGCGACTGGACCGAGCCGGCGGCGAGGAACCGTTGGGTGAGCCAGTGATTCCGTTTCGCCCCAGCGGTTTTCAGCTGGACGCGGTGACCCGTCTGGTCGGCACGTGCGAACCGGCTGACGTCATCGCCAACCGGCTTGACCCATGGCACGGCGCCTGGTTTCATCCGTATTCGTTCACGCGGCTGGAGGTGCTCGGCGCCCCCTCAACCGATGCCACCGACGACGCGGACCGTTTCCTCGTCGCGGTGACGTTCAAGGTCGGCCGCTTCGGCGTGCCGGTGATCGCCGAGTTCACCAGCCCCGATCCCAGGACGATCGTGATGCGCATCGTCGATGGCGAAGGCGCCGGCAGCGTCGTCGAGACGCACGCGACTCCACTGGGTCCTGGCCCCGACGGCCGGCCGCGCACCGCGGTGATCGAGGCGGTAATCGCCCACTCCGACCGGTCGGGGTTCGCGCACACCCGCCGGGTCGCCCCGCTGATCACGCCTTTCATGCGGTACGCCGCGACCCGGCTGTGGCGTGACGACCTGGCGTACGCGGAGCGCCGTTATCAGGTGCGCACCCGCGGTTAGTTGCCTACGTGTTTCGACGACGGCGCACGGCTGCGCGCAGTAGAAAGAAAACAACCCCCGCCACCACCGCGAGGATGCCGACCCCAACAACGATTTCACTGATGTTGCCGAACGTGGCGCCGCCATGAACCATGTCGCTGTAGCTGCGGGTACTAAGCACGGAGCCCGATCCGGTCCTGGTTTGGCAATGATCACCCGGAGACATGGCCCTGCCCTGACATGTCGGGTGTGGGTCGCCGTTCAGCGAAGAAAACCCTTGGTAGACAAGGAAGAGCCCAAGTGCCAAGAAGCCGGCGAGGGCCCCGTAAAAAATCAGATTGTCCTTTGAACGAAGAACCAGTCCGCTGTTTCGACATGGCGGCACCTCCGTGGTTCACACTGCGCAGCAAACCGATTATCCCAGCAAACACCCACGAGCGCCGGGTATTTTGGCGACGCCGCACCCGCTAGCCGACGGTGATGTCGGCCTTGTCCGGGTAGAACGCGAGGTGCCCGGCGATCGAAGCCACCGCGTCGTACGGCTTCTCGTAGGTCCAGATCGCGTCCTCGACGGTACCGCCGGCGGAGGTCACCACGCTGTAGTAGCTCGCATCGCCCTTGTACGGGCAGTACGTCGCAGTGTCGGTGCGCCGCAAGAGGTCACGGTTCACGTCGGCGAGCGGAATGTAGTGGACGGCCGGGTAGGTCGACTCCTGCAGCGTCAGTGCGTTGTCGGTCTCCGCAACAACTTCGCCGTTGACGCGAACGGTGACGTGTTTCCCGGTTTCGGTCACGGTGATCGGATGGCGGGCAGTCGGCTGAAGACGAGGTCGCAGGCTCATAGGAAACACAACGCCGCCGTGGACATAAGATTCCCGCATGAGC
This sequence comes from uncultured Actinomycetota bacterium, assembly GCA_963801365.1. Lineage (GTDB taxonomy): Bacteria > Actinomycetota > Actinomycetes > Mycobacteriales > Mycobacteriaceae > Mycobacterium. The sequence goes on from CAWDEZ010000013.1 coordinate 420,814, forward strand.
CAAGCTGACGCACCCGCTGCCGGTGCAGACGTCATCATCGTCGCCGCCCCGGAGAAGGTCTATGCGTTGATCACCGACCTGCCGACCCTCGCGTCATTGGGCGACGAGATCGCCACGATGGAGTGGCGCAAAGGCAACGCGGCACAACCCGGCGCGGTGTTCAAGGGCCACAACCGCAATGGCGCCCGGAAGTGGTCGACGACCTGCACGGTGACCGACGCCGAGCCGGGCCGGGTGTTCGCGTTCGACGTTCGCCACACAGGGTTGCCGATCGCACATTGGCGCTACGACATCGAACCGGCCGACGGCGGTGGCTGCCGGGTCACCGAGCGAACCTGGGACCGACGGCCCGCGTGGTTCGCGAAGGTGGCGCCCCTTGCCACCGGCGTCAAGGACCGGGCCGGCGCGAACTCGACCCATATCGAGGCGACGCTGCAGCGGCTGAAGCAGCGCGCCGAGACGCCCTGACCCTTGCGCCATCACCCATGGGCTGCAAGGCTCGAGACGGCGGGGCGACCTCCACTTGTCGACCGTAGGGTCTGACTCAACCATGCCGCAGAGCGGCCTTGAGGCGCCCCGCCCCTAAAAGTCTATGGCCGCCGAGCGATCCGGTCGGCTACTCGCGCGATCGGTGAGGTCGTCGACCGGCCGCCGCTCTCGTGGCGGTCCGCGAGCTGGTAGGCCCAGTACAGGCCCCGCACCCCCAGCCAGCGCAGCGGCTCGGGCTCCCAATCCCGGCAGCGGTGGTTCACCCAAGGCAAGTCAGCCAGCGGTGTCTGGCGGCGCAACACGAGGTCGGCCAGGGTCCTGCCCGCCAGATTCGTCGCGACGACGCCGTGCCCGACGTAGCCGCCGGCCCACCCGAGGCCCGCCGCGGAATCAAAGCCGACGCTGGCGTTCCAGTCCCGCGGCACAGCCAGCACACCACACCAGCCGTGCTCGATCCGCGCGCCGCGAGTCTGCGGCAGCACGCTGTGCAGCGTCGTCGTCAGCCGCGCCACCGTCCGGGCGTCGATTTCACCGTCGCGGTCGATGCGCGACCCGTACCGGTACGGAACCGCGCGACCGCCGATCGCGATGCGGTCATCGACGGTGCGCTGCGCGTAGAAGAAGCCGTGGGCGGTGTCGCCGACCGTCTCGCGTCCGCGCAACCCGATCGCTTCCCACACGTCATCGGGCAGTGGTTCGGTGACGATCATCGAGCTGTTCATCGGTAGCCACCGCCGCCGCAGCCCGGGCAGCGTCGCGGAGAATCCCTCGGTGGCGCGCACGACAATCGGGGCATTGACCCGGCCCAGCGGAGATTCGGCGCGTCCGTGGCGGATCGCGGTGACCGGCGTCTGTTCGCAAATTGTCACTCCCAGCCGCTCCACCGCGCACGCCAGCCCACGAACCAGCGCCGCCGGCTGAATGCGTGCACAGTGCGGGGTGAACGACGCGGACACCATTTCCGCGACCCGAACACGCTGGGCCGCTTCAGTTTTCGTCAACAGGCTGACGTCATCCCCCCAGCGTCGGTCCTCGGATGCCTCCACGAGGAGCCGTTCATGCTGGGCGGCCGTTCGCGCGACCCGCAGTGAACCGCCCTTGACAACGCCGGCGTCGATCTCTTCTCGCGCCGCGACGCCGATCACCTCGTCCACGGAGTCGATGAGCGCACGCTGCCATGCCATGACGCCGTCGCTGCCATAACGTTCGGCCAGTCTGCGGCGGTCGCCGGGCACCAGCGCGGACGCCCAACCCCCGTTGCGGCCGGACGCGCCGAAACCAGCGAACCGCGCCTCGAGCACAACGATGCGCAGCGACGGGTCAGCCCGCTTCAGGTAGTACGCGGTCCACAGGCCGGTGAACCCTGCGCCGACGATGCACACATCGACGTCGCGATCACCCGGCAGCCTCGGCCGGCAGTCGGGAAGGGTTGGGTACCAATGCGATACCCGCCCGATCCGCGTCGACTCAGAAGGCATAGCGGTGATACTGCGCCATCATCTTGAGAGAGGGCACCAACGACATCAGGCGCGCCATAAGACGGTAGGAACGCGGCAGCGTTGCAAACACCGGGTCGTCGAACACCGACATCGCGGCCAACAGCCGCACACCCGGCACGTTGCGCAGGATGTCGTCCGGCCCGTCCACTCCCCAGTACAAGCGCGCACCTGCCCGCCGTACGACCGCGTTGGTGACCTGCGTGCGGATGCCGAACCGGTTGAACACATCGAATTGCAGTTCACCAGAAGGAAACCGGTCGACCACCCGCCGGAGCAGTGCCAGCCCGGAGTCCTCGGTGAGGTACATCGTGAGGCCCTCGCCGATCATCAACACGGGGCGGTCCGTCGGCACCGCGGACAGCCAGTCAAGTTCGGTGACTGAGGCGGACATCAACCGGTATGGCGGGGCGGACGGGTAAAACCGCTCCCGCAACGCGATGACGTCGGGGTAGTCGACGTCATACCAATCGATTCCGGATCCGGGACATACCCGGAACGCTCGGCTATCCAATCCGCAGCCGAGGTGCAGCACCGCCGCTTCATTGTGCACGGCCAAGAACTGGCGCGTCCATTTGTCGAAATGGGCGCTGCGGATCGTCACCGACGGCGCATTCCTCGCCGTGATCGCGGTCTTCGACCAGTCGTAGTCGAGGCGCTGCACCACCTGCTTGGCGTAGGTATCGCCGAGAATCGGATGCTCGGCATCGGCGTCGAGTGCCCTTGCGTACAGCGTCGCCAGCATCGTTTCGGGCGCACCGGACAAGTCGACGCGAATCTTCTCGGTGTCAATCAGCTTGCGCCGCTTTCGCTTTCTTCATCGCCGCCCGCAGATCCACCCAGAAACGCGCCGCCGCACGGATCGAATCCTCCACCGGCTCGGGGTGCCAGCCCAGTTCTCGAACGGCCTTGCCGTGGTCCACTTCGGATTCGGCGCGCATCAGCCGCAGCGACCTCAGCGTGAGCAGCTCTTGGCTCTTGCGCAATCGTGACTTGAGGCTGCCGACCGCCGCCATCCCGTAGAGCACCGGCAGCGACACGGATCGGCTGGGCACCGGCGCTCCTGCGGCCTCGGCCGCGATCCGGACGATTTCCGGGTTGGACATCATCTTCTCGGACACGATGTAACGCTCGCCGTTGCGGCCGTGCTCAGCTGCCAAAATCAATGCCCGCGCGGCGTCTTCGACTCCGACCACCTCCAGCTGGATGTCTTTCATCACGAACGGCACCTTGCCGAACGCCGCACCCGCAATCATCGCGCCGTGCGGCGTCTTCGCCCAGTCTCCGCTGCCGTACGTCGTCGACACACACATGGCCACGGCGGGCAGCCCGTAGTCGTCGGCGTAGCGCAGCACGAGCTGCTCGGCCTGCAACCGCGACAACACATAAGGGCCGAGAGACCGCCGCCAGTGCAGCTGGTCCTCTTCGGTGGCACGGCGATGAGCGCTTGCGCGAAGAGCAGAAGGCCAACGCCGCCGCCGCCGCCGCCCGATCGTCACATAGCTGCTGGTGAACACGAACCGCCGCAGAGGCATCGACTTCGCGACCTCGAGGACATTCCGCGTGCCCTCGACATTCGTGTGGAACAGTGGCGCAGGGTCGGGCAGCCAGGCGCGGGTATCCACCACGCAGTAGTAGACGACGTCACAGCCGGCCATCGCCTCGCGCAACACCTCGGTGTTGAACACGTCACCGTAAAACCGTTGCACGGCAAGGTCATCGATGCCCGTCGTATTGGCGCCTTCGCGCACCATCGCGCGCACGTCGGCTCCACACTCGACCAACTGTCGGGTGACGTGGCTGCCAAGAAACCCGTTCGCGCCGATGACAAGGACAGAACTCATCCGTATCGCTCCATCCAGGTGGCCGCCTCGTCGGGCAGGGTGCCGAGCTGCTGCGCTTTGCGGCACCATTTCAGCGTCGCCTTGACGAACCGTAAGGGGTTGTAGATGTCCTCCTCGCGGCACCACAGCCCGTCGCCGGCGTAGGTGATGATCGAGATGTTGGTGGCGCTGATGATGGTTCCGTCGCCGGGATCGCGCATCGGGTTGCCCAGCTCGATGATGACCCGCCCGGTCGACTCGTCCACCACCGACCACAGCGACGGGAACGACGTCATAAAGCTGCCCGGAAAGGACGACATCGTCTTCCAGATCCAGGCCCGCACCTCGTCGCGGCCCCTCATCGTGCCGACGGCGTGCTCGACGTATTCGACATCGGGCGTGTACTGCAGTACCCAGGGATCCCAGTCGTGGGTCTCAGCCGCTCGCGCCAAGGTCTGCTCGAATCCCTCGAACGCTGCTGTCAGCTCGTCGCGGTCGAACGCCATGTGACAAAGTTAGAACACGTTCTACGCAAGGGATGAAGCTGGGCACCGACGCGGTTATAAACGGCGATATGGCGCACGAGTTCACAAAGAATCCCGCGGTGGTCGACGCGTTGACGCCCGAACAGTACGACGTCACCCAGCGCAACGGCACCGAGCGGCCGTTCACCGGTGAGTACTGGGACAACAAAGAGCCCGGGCTGTACGTCGACGTCGTCTCCGGCGAGCCGCTGTTCGCATCGGTCGACAAGTTCGACAGTGGCACCGGCTGGCCCAGCTTCACGCGGCCGGTCGATGACGGCAATGTCGTCGAGAAACGCGACTTCAGCCACTTCATGATCCGGACGGAAGTGCGTTCGGCACACGGCGACAGTCACCTCGGCCACGTGTTCCCCGACGGACCGCGGGGCGCGGGCGGACTGCGGTACTGCATCAACTCGGCGTCATTGCGGTTCATCCACCGAGACAACCTGCAGCAGGAAGGCTATGGGGATTACCTGAGCCTGTTCGACGAGAAGGAGCCAACCTCGTGAGCTACAAGAAGGCAGTTCTTGCCGGCGGATGCTTCTGGGGCATGCAGGACCTGATCCGCACACAGCCCGGCGTGATCAGTACCCGAGTCGGCTACACCGGCGGCAAGAACAGCAACGCGACGTATCGCAACCATCCCGGTCATGCCGAAGCCGTCGAGATCACCTACGACCCCGAGCAGACCGATTACCGCGCGCTGTTGGAGTTCTTCTTTCAGATCCACGACCCGACCACGAAGAACCGTCAGGGCAACGACATCGGCACCAGCTACCGTTCGGCGATCTTCTACGTCGACGACGGCCAGAAGCAGGTCGCGCTGGACACCATCGCCGACGTCGAGGCGTCCGCGTTGTGGCCGGGCAAGGTCATCACCGAAGTCACGCCGGCAACCGACTTCTGGGAGGCCGAGCTGGAGCATCAGGACTACCTGCAGCGCTACCCCGGCGGCTACACGTGCCACTACGTCCGGCCCGGATGGAAGCTGCCAAGGCGGGCCGGCTCGACGTCGTAGTCAGGCCGTCCTGCGGTGCAACACGACCCGGCCACCGCGCTTCGGTGTATACGCAACGCCGCGCGAGTGCATTCTCTCGCCGGGATCGGTCGTCGAATCCAGGACGAACTGCCGTAGCACGGTCCGCAGCACCACGTCCATCTCCGTGTTCGCGAATACCGCGCCGATGCAGCGTCGCGTTCCGCCGCCGAACGGCACCCACGCAAACGTCGGCGGTCGATTGCCTACGAACCGGTACGGGTCGAAACGATCAGGGTCGGGGAAAGCCTCGGCGTTTGCGTGCAGCTGCGCAATGCTGAAGACGATCGAGTAGCCCTTCGGGATGCGCCACTCGCCCAGCTCGAACACCGGCGCGGCGACATGGCGTCCCGCGAGGTCGATCACCGTCCGCGCCCGCTGGACTTCCAGGATCGTCGCCTGGCGGAGCTCGTTGCCGTCACCCGCGGCTTCCTCCGCAAGCGCCGCCGCAAACTGGGGATGTCTGCGCAGTCGCTCGAACGCCCATGCCAGCGTCGAGGCGGTCGTTTCGTGACCGGCGGCCACCAGAGTGAGCAATTCGTCGGAGATTTCGCGACGTGACATCCTGGATCCGTCGTCGTAGCGGCTGCGCAGCATCAACGCGAGGATGTCGGTCCGCTGGTCGAGACGCGGATCAGCTTCAGCCTTGTCGATCAGCGTGTCAACGATCTCGTCGAAGATCCGATGTGATTCCGCCAGTCTGCCCCACGGGCTGTATCGGCCGTAGGTCCTCGACGGTGTCGGCAATACGGCAAGCCGAGACCCAAGGGTGACCCAATCGGGAACGAGCTGACGCAGATGCTCGAGCTCGACGCCGCGGGCGCCGAACACCGTACGCAGGATCACGTTCAACGTGATCCTGTTCATCGGCTCGAGAATCCGAAACTCCTGTCCAACAGGCCAATTCGCGGCCTCGCGAACAGTTTCCTCCTCGATGACGTGCTCGTAGTTCTTGACACTCTTACCGTGGAACGGCGGCGTCAGGAGCTTGCGCCGGTTGCGATGCTCGGCGCGGTCGAGCGCGAAGATCGATCCGGGGCCGAGCACCCGGCTGAGGTTCGGCTTAATGTTGAGCAGGTCGTCTGTGCTGGCCATGAACACCTGCTTGACGAGCCCGGGATCGGTGACCACCACGGTGCGGCCGAAAACCGGGATGTGCAGCGTGAACGCGTCCCCGTAGCGGCGTGCCGCCTGCCGGATCATCCATCGGCGTGACACCGGGAAGCAGATCGCCTGGACCGCCTTGGGCATTGCCACCCCCGGGGGGAGCTTGGCCGGACCCGGCGCGCTGCCGCTCCCCACGACGTCAACGGCAGGCGCTTCACTCATAGATCACTCCCAACGCACGCTCCGGTACCACGCAGTACCGCATTATCGTGTTGTACGGTACCGGGTAGTACCGTGGCAATCAAGGGCTACCCGGAGGAAGGCACCAGATGACAGTCGCCGGCGTCGCCGACGCCGTCACACCCTCCGGTGGTGACGCCGAGCAACCGTTCCGGCGCCGTCTGCTCGACGGGCTCGCCGACTCGATCGCCCACCGCGGATACCGAGACACCACGATCGCCGACATCGTGCGGCATGCCCGCACGTCGAAACGCACCTTCTATCAGGAGTTCAGCACCAAGGAGGAGTGCTTCATCGGACTGGTACGCACCGCGAACGAGGAGACCATCGTCAAGATCCGTGCGGCTGTCGATCCGGACGCGTTCTGGCAGGACCAGATTCGGAATGCGATCGGTGCTTACGTCGACGCGATGAAGTCCCGGCCGGCCGTCACATTGAGCTGGATCCGCGACTTCCCAGCGCTCGGGGCGGCGGTTCGGTCGGTGCAGCGCCAGGGCATCACGCAATTTGCCGAAATGTTGATCGACATCACCACCAACCCCGGATTCCGGCGCGCAGACATTCCACCCGCGTCGAGGCAGATGGCGGTGATTCTGCTAGGCGGCCTGTGGGAGTTGACGGCGCTCACGGTCGAGGCGAACAGAGACGTCCAAGAGATCGTCGATGCCGCGGTGGCGGCCTCGATCGCCCTGGTGACCGCCCCCGTTCAACTGTCCTGAGGGGCGTCCGGCCGACCGTAGCGGCCCACGAACTTCTTCCCGTTTATCAGGAATTCAAGGTTCTCGGTAACATCGCGCAGCGGCTGCGGGCTGCGCAGCGACCGGCACAGGATCACCGCACCCTCGAGCGCGGCGAGCATCGTGGTCGCAAGCGAGGCCGCCTCGCTCTCCGCGAAACCGTCGGCGATGAACGCGCGGGTAAGCGCGGTACGCCAGCGGTCGAAAATGTGCGCAGCATCGGTGGACAGCTGCGGGCCCTCGTCGCTGGCGCTGATCGCCGATGCCACCACAGGGCAACCGGCCGTGAAATTGCTGTCCCGTAAGACGTCTTCCCACAGCTCAACGAATTCGCGCAACAGCGCCATCGGTCCATGGGCCGCGGCATCGCCGATCGCGGACGTCATCGACTCGCCGGCGAACTGCAGCGCCTCCAGCAAGATCTGCTGGCGGCCACCGGGGAAGTGATGGTAGACCGAGCCGCGCGGCGCGCCGCTGCGGAGCAGCACTTCGTCGATCGTCACACCGGCCGCACCCCGTTCGCGGAGCACTTCTGCCGCGCTGACGAGCATGAGGCGCTTAGTGGCGCCCCGCTTATGCCGCTCGCGGAGCATCGCGGTCGTGCGCCATCCGCCAGTGGGTGCTGTTGATGTTGCGGAGCAACGCCCGGCAGTCGCGCCGCCATGACAGGTGCAGTCCGGCAATGTTCAGCTCAATGATCGTCATGGCCTTACCTTTCGCGGAGCGGTTGAGGCTCCGCAGCTAACTATGCGCTTACACATAATCAGCGTCAAGAAGGCCGTAACATAATCGTTATCGAGGTCTTCTATTCTGCCTGCTGATCAGATTACTATGAGATAAATCATAGTCAGTCCGATGCGACGGCACTCAGGGCGTCAGGACTACCTTGATCATGCCGTCTTCCTTCTTCTGGAAGGTCTCGTAGGCGCCGGGCGCGTCGTTCAGTGACAACCGGTGGGTGGCGAATGATTCGACGCCGAGCGGATCGTCGGAGGTCAACAAGGGCATGATCTGGGGAATCCAGCGCTTGACGTTGGCCTGTCCCATTCGCAGCTGAACCTGCTTGTCGAACAACGTCATCATGTTGATCGGGTCAGCGGCGCCGCCGTAGACGCCGCTGAGCGAGATCGTGCCGCCTCGGCGCACCATCGACATTGCGGAGTTCAGCGCCGCCAGCCGGTCGACGCCGGCGTTCTTCATCACGACACGACCGACCGGCGAGGGAAGAAACCCCGCCGCCGTCTGTGCGGCTTCGGCGATCGGTGAGCCATGTGCCTCCATCCCGACCGCATCGATCACCGAGTCCGCGCCTCGCCCGTCGGTGGTGTCGATCACCACGGATTCGGCCTCGTGCTCCTTGAGGTCGATGACCTCTGCGCCGAAGTCGCGGGCCCGCCTCAGCCGCTCAGGAACCAAGTCGACGCCGATCACGCGACAGTTTCCGCGGTACAGGGCGATCCGCGACGCCATCGATCCGATCGGTCCGAGCCCCAGCACCACCAGGGTGCCGCCGTCGGGCACATCGGCGTACTCGACGGCCTGCCAAGCCGTCGGCAGGACATCCGAGAGATAGACGTAGCGCTCGTCAGGTCCATCGTCGGGCACCTTGATGTGCGTGTACTGGGCTTGCGGAACCCTCAGGTATTCCGCTTGTCCGCCGGCCACTTCGCCGTACAGCTTGGAGTATCCGAACAACGCTGCCCCGGTCCCCTGCTCGCGATTCTGCGTGGTCTCGCACTGGCTCTGCAGACCCCCGTCGCACATGAAGCAGTCACCACACGAGATGTTGAACGGGATCACGACCCGGTCGCCAGCCTTGAGATCCCCGGCCTCACGACCGACGTCTTCGACGACGCCCATCGCCTCGTGGCCGAGAATGTCTCCGGGCGTCATGAATGCGCCGAGCACTTCGTACAGGTGCAGATCCGACCCACAAATGTTCGTTGTGGTCACCCGGATGATCGCGTCGGTGGGTTCCTTGATCAATGGGTCGGGCACATTCTCGACGGAAACCTTGCGCCGCCCCTGCCATGTCACTGCTCGCATGAATCCCTCCCTGAGTCACTCGCCCACCTCGTGCCGCGCTGCGCGTTGTGTCAAACATCGTGTCAAACCGCACGAGGTGCGAAAAGTGTTGACGCACAGGTAAGTGGGTATAGCTTGCGCCGACAGCCGGCGGTGGAGGTGCAAAATGGACGCGACATCGAAGGCGACATTCCAGGCGTTGTTGATCGCGGTCAGTGTGGCCGGCGGTCTGATGGCGGGCGCGACTAACCAGCACGCATGACCGTGCCACCGGACGATCCCCGGAAGCCCGAATCGCCGACTGATCTCACGAAGCCGTCGGTCAATTACGCAATGCGGATGGCAGTGCGTGAATTCTCCCGGGACCAATGCATGGATCTGGCCGCCGCGCTCACCTACTACGCTGTGTTATCGCTGTTCCCGGCACTCGTGGTGATCGTGTCGCTGCTCGGAGTGTTCGGGCAGGGAGAGCGAACGGTTAGCACAGTTCTCGAGATCGTTTCCGATGTGGCGCCGACATCGGCGGTCGATACCCTTCGCGGCCCGATTCAGCAGCTGGTCGATTCACCGTCGGCCGGGTTCGCGTTGGTAGCGGGTCTGCTGGGAGCGCTGTGGTCGGCGTCCGGGTACGTGGGCGCGTTTGGTCGGGCGATGAACCGGATCTATGAGATTGAGGAAGGCCGGCCTGTCTGGAAGCTGAGGCCGCTGCAGCTGCTGCTGACATTGGGTGTGCTGTTGACGGCCTCGGCGGTCGCCTTGATGCTCACGGTCAGCGGACCGCTGGCTTCAGCGATCGGCAAGGCGATCGGTCTGGGCGATGCCGCAATCACAGTGTGGCGAGTTGGGCGGTGGCCGTTAATTCTGGCTTTCGTCGTGGTCGCGGTCGCGGTGCTGTACTACGCGACGCCCAATGTGCGGCAGCCGAAATTCCGATGGATCAGCGTGGGTGCGGTCGTCGCAATCCTCGTATGGGCCGTCGCATCCGTCGGGTTCGGGTTGTATGTTGCGCACTTCGCCAGCTACAACAAGACGTACGGCACACTCGGTGGTGTGATTGTGTTCCTGCTGTGGCTGTGGATCACGAACGTCGCGTTGCTGTTCGGCGCCGAGGTCGACTCCGAGCTGGAACGCGGCCGCGAGCTGCAAGCCGGACTGCCGGCCGAGGAGGAGTTGCAGTTGCCGCTGCGCGACACCAGAGTGCTCGATAAGAACGCCGCGAAGGACAAAGAGGACGTCAAGCGTGGCATCAAGCTCCGCCGTTCCCGCGGTAGACAGGATTGATCGTGCGGTGGGCATCGGTGCATTCGGGACATATAGCTTTGCGTGAAGCCGGTAGCACCGGCTCTGACCTGTAGACAAGGAAGGCACGCCGTGACCGAAGCTTCTCGAGACGAACACACGTGGGAGCAGTGGCCGGGCAAGGCCTATCCGCTCGGTGCGTCGTACGACGGTTCCGGTACCAACTTCGCGATCTTCAGCGGGGTCGCCGAGCGCGCTGAGTTGTGCCTGTTCGACGACGACGGCACCGAGTCACGCGTGCCGCTGATCGAGGCGGACGGGTTTGTATGGCACGGCTTCCTGCCGGAGGTCCGACCGGGACAGTGCTACGGCTACCGCATATACGGCCCATACAACCCTGCCACCGGACACCGGTGTAACCCGAACAAGCTACTGCTCGATCCCTACGGAAAGGCCATTGACGGGACTTTCGGTTGGGACCAATCGCTTTTCAGCTACAACTTCGGCGATCCGGACAGTCGCAACGACGAAGACTCTGCGCCGCAGATGCCCAAATCGGTGGTGATCAACCCGTTCTTCGACTGGGGCGTCGACCGGCCACCGAGCCATGAATACGCCAACTCGGTGATCTACGAAACGCATGTGAAAGGTCTGACGCAGACGCACCCCGACATACCGGAGCGGATCCGCGGCACCTATGCGGGCATCGCGCATCCGGCGATCATCGAGCACCTGCAGAAACTCGGCGTCACGGCGATCGAACTGATGCCGGTGCATCACTTCGCCAACGACTCCCACCTTCTCGAAAACGGTCTCACCAATTATTGGGGCTACAACACGATTGGGTTCTTCGCGCCCGACTTCAAATACCGCTCGAGCGCGACGCCCGGCGGTCAGGTCCAGGAATTCAAGACGATGGTGCGCACGCTCCACGACGCCGGGATCGAGGTCATTCTCGACGTGGTCTACAACCACACCGCTGAAGGCAATCACTTGGGACCCACGTTGTCGATGCGGGGCATCGACAACGCCGCGTACTACCGCCTGGTCGACGACGACCGGCGGTACTACATGGACTACACCGGAACCGGCAACAGCCTCAACGTCGGCCATCCACACACGCTGCAGTTGATCATGGACTCGCTTCGGTACTGGGTCACCGAAATGCATGTGGACGGGTTCCGCTTCGACCTGGCCGCCACGCTGGCCCGCGAATTCTACGACGTCGACCGGCTGGCAGCGTTTTTCGAGTTGGTGCAGCAGGACCCAATAGTGAGCCAGGTCAAGCTGATCGCCGAGCCGTGGGACGTGGGACCGGGCGGATACCAGGTAGGCAACTTCCCGCCGCAGTGGACGGAGTGGAACGGCAAGTTCCGCGACACCGTGCGCGACTACTGGCGAGGTGAGCCAGCGACGCTCGACGAGTTCGCGTACCGGCTGACCGGTTCTGCCGACCTGTACGAGCATACCGGGCGCCGGCCCGTGGCATCGATCAACTTCGTCACCTGCCACGATGGCTTCACGCTGCGAGACCTGGTGTCGTACAACGAAAAACACAATGCCGCCAACGGCGAAGGCAACAGGGACGGCGAAAGCCACAACCGGTCGTGGAACTGCGGAGTCGAGGGCCCGACCGACGACGCGGCGATCAATGAGCTCCGTGCGCGGCAGCAGCGGAACTTCTTGGCGACCACACTGCTGTCCCAGGGCGTGCCGATGCTCAGCCACGGCGACGAACTGGGCCGCACACAGGTGGGCAACAACAACGGCTTCTGCCAGGACAACGAAATCACCTGGATTCATTGGGACAAAGCCGACACTGAGCTGATGGAGTTCACCCGCACCGTAGCCGAGTTGCGCACCGCGCATCCGGTGTTCCGGCGACGTCGATTCTTCACCGGACGCCCGGTCCGCCAGCGTGGCGCCAAAGGACTGCCTGACATTTCATGGTTCCAGCCGGATGGATCGGAAATGAGCGACGACGACTGGGGGGGCGGCTTCGGGCGATCGATCGCGGTCTATCTGAACGGGTTCGGCATTCCCGGCCTCGACGCCCGCGGACAGCGGGTGACCGACGACTCGTTCGTGCTCTGCTTCAACGCGCACGATCAACCGCTCGACTTCACGCTGCCACCAGCCGAATTCGGTCCGGCATGGCTTCCGGTGATCGATACCGCCGAGATCCCGTCGAATGACGGCCCAGAACCAAAATCCATCGCCGCCGCCGGCACGCTGCAGGTGGAGGCCCGCGCGATGGTGGTGTTGCAGGCTGATCAGAACGGTGGCGGTTCGTAGGTGGCCGCAAGCCACGCTTGCCGTCGTCGCCGTTCATCGGCAATTCGCTGTTCGTTGATGCGCCGCTCGTACTCGCGGCGGTAGTGCTTGTCTGCACTGCGGATGCGGCGTCGGCGCGGCATCATCAGCCCACGAGCCGGATGCACCAAAGTTGACGATGACGGGGCGGCAAGCTCGCCGGTCGGCACGGCAAAGGAGGCGAAGAAGAGTGCGCCGCTGGGCAGTGTCGTGTAGATATGTCCGGTCGGCGCGGTCCAGAAGACCGTGCCATCGGGCAGCTGAATGTCTTTCCAACCCGTCGGCCCGGCATAAAAGGTCTTCAACAGGTGGTGTGCACGGCACAGCAGTTTCAAATTCGACGGATGCGTCGGCCCGATCGGATATGGGATCGTGTGATCGACATCGCAGACCTCAGCCGGCTGCTCACAGCCCGGGAACCGGCACGTCATATCACGCCATTTGATGAATTCGGCCAACCCGGCCGACGGTCGATAACGCTTCTCCGGCTCGGACTTCGGCCGCACAAGCGGCTTGATTTTCGCGCCGGCCGTCGCGACGAGATCGCGGACCGCTTCTGGTTGCAGCGGTCCGTGGCCCGCCATGTACCCCTGCGCAGTTCCGCTACCGTTGATGGTGCCCTGCTCCGCCAAGACGTGAATCACGATCTCCGCCAACGGCTTTCCATCGGTACCTGGGCAGTCTGGTGATCCACAGCCGCACGTCAACCGCTCGCGCTGCTGTGCCATCGCCGCCAACGCGTCGGCACGGCGCTGGTCAACCGACCGCGGGTCATCGGGGCAGACGGTCTTGGCCAACTCGTCCAACCGGTTGTCGAGCACGCGGGCGTCGGCGGGCAGCACGCAGGCCCAGAGCGACGTGAGGCCGGACTTGAGCGACTGAAAGTGAACGTAGCGGTTGTCGTCGGCGCGGCCGGGCACCCGCACCCCCTCCGGATCGAACTTGGCCACCCACCAGTCGATGCGCTCGATCAGCTTGGGCCGCGACAACTTCGTCCACCGCGACACCCACCTGGCAATCGCTGCATCCACTTTCGCCAACAACTCGGGATCCTCGACGTTGCTTGTGCGGCGGACAATCGCGGCCATCACTTGAAAGTCGATCTCACCGGACGCGAACACCTCGGCCACCTTGGGCAGGCCCCGCAATGCAATCGCGTAATTCAATTGTGCAGCCGCCCTGTGACGACTGATCCGCAGTGATGCCGACACCTCCGCGACGACGTTCTCGTGGCCATCGATCGCCCACTGGGTTCGCTCGTTCGCGTCATCGGGCGCATGTCGGACATACAGCTCACCGATGCACGCCAGACGCCGCGCACACTGCGCATTCTCGGCCCGCGCCGCCGCGGTCAAGGCATCTACCACCGCCGCATCGCCAAATGCTTCGAACATGTTTTCGATCATAACCGGGCCTGCCGACAGCAGCGTGCCGCCGAGTACTTATCCCCAGCCGGCCTTGACAGGGGGGCCTGACCGGACTAAGGGCTTGTGATGAAATAACGTTGTTTTGGGGTGCGATGGGTCTACCGTTGTGCTATGGCGGATCTGGCCGAGTCGGTGGCACGGCGGTACGGGGTGCTGCGACCGCATATGACGGAGTTTCAGCGGCGGTTGTGGCTGGGCGCGGAGGCCGCGGAACTGGGTCCAAGCGGGATCTTGATCGTGGCGCAGGCGACCGGAGTCGCCGCGGACACCGTGCGTCGGGGCCGCAAGGAGTCCGAGAACGGGACCGCACCGGGCGAGGGGCGGTCGCGGCGGGCCGGTGGCGGACGCAAGCGCGCGGAGACCCACGACGATGCCCTGGTCGCGGCGTTCGAGTCGTTGATCGACCCGGTGACCAGGGGCGATCCGCAGTCGCCGTTGCGGTGGACCTCGAAATCGATCCGCGCGCTGACCGCGGCCCTGCGTGAGAAAGGCCATGAGGTCAGTGATTTCGTGACCCGCCGGCTGCTGCGCGAGGGGGGTTACAGCCTGCAGGCCAACGCCAAGACCATCGAGGGCAATCAGCACGCCGACCGCGACGCCCAGTTCGGCTACCTCAACGAAAAGGCGCAGGACCACCTGGCTGCCGGGGATCCGGTGATCAGCGTCGACACCAAGAAGAAAGAGTTGGTGGGGTCCTACAAGAACGTCGGGCGGGAGTGGCGTCCCGCCGGCGACCCCGAGCAGGTCAAGGTCCACGACTTCGCCGACAAGACCCTCGGCAAGGCCAATCCGTACGGGGTCTACGACATCGGCGCCAACACCGGGTGGGTGTCGGTGGGCACCGACCACGACACCGCCGAGTTCGCCGTCAACACCATCGCAACCTGGTGGCGGGAAGTCGGAAAACCCATGTACCCCAACGCTGCCCGCCTGATGATCAGCGCCGACGGCGGTGGCTCCAACGGCTACCGCACCCGGCTGTGGAAGACCGAACTCGCCCGCCTCGCCGCCACCACCGGCCTGAGGATCACCGTGTGCCACCTGCCGCCGGGCACCAGCAAGTGGAACAAGATCGAACACCGGTTGTTCGCCCACATCTCGATGAACTGGCGCGGAAGGCCACTGACCAGCCACGAGGTGATCGTCGCCACCATCGCCGCGACCACCACCAGCACCGGACTCACCGTGCGCGCCGCACTCGACGACGCCGAGTACCCGAAGGGCATCACGATTCCCGACAAGCAAATCAAAGCCCTTGAAACACAGGGCATCCTTGCACGTCACGAGTTCCACGGCGAGTGGAACTACACCCTCAACCCCGAACCGCGACACGCCCGAGACCAACCAAGTTAATTCATCACAAGCCCTAAGGCGAGGACATGGCCGTGAAGATCACCGACCTGCTCGGTTCTCGACTCGACGCCCTGCGCTACGAACCCACGGCCAAGCGCCTCCGGGTATCGCTGGGAGGCAACGTCGTCGCAGACACTTGCGACGGTCTCCTGGTGTGCGAGCCACGCTGGCTCGTCCCTACGTACGCCGTGCCGGCACAAGGTCTTTCAGTGCAGCTGCGGCCCACAAGCGAGCCGTCCGCACAGCACACCACCGACGGTGAGGCCTACGATGTCGTCGCAGAAGACACGACGTTGCCGTCCGCCGCTTTCCGTCCCGACGATCTCGACCTCGACCAGTACCTACTTCTGGATTTCGGATCGTTCGAATGGCTCGAAGAAGATGAGCCGATCGTCAGTCATCCCCATGATCCGTTTCACCGTATCGACATTCTCCGCAGCAGCCGCCACGTCCGGTTAGAACTCGACGGGCAAGTGCTCGCGGAGACCTCGACAACGGTCTTGTTATTCGAAACCCTGCTGCCGCCAAGGTTTTACCTCCCGCAGCTAGATGTCACAACAGAGCTGCAGGCCAGTGACACCGTGACATTTTGCGCCTACAAGGGCCAGGCGTCGTACTTCTCGCTGCCCGGCAAGCGCAACGACGTCGCCTGGACCTATCGTGAGCCGCTTCGAGAGGCCGACCCGATCCGCGGACGGGTCTGCTTCTTCGACGAGCATGTCGACGTGATCGTCGACGGGAGGCACCGCGATCGTCCGAGCACTCCGTGGTCAGACTGATCCGGCGTTACGGTGGATCCATGAAGGCGCTCATCATCACTGACGTGCAGAACGATTTCTGTGAGGGTGGCTCGCTGGCAGTCCAAGGCGCCTCAGACGTCGCGGGAGCAATCAACGACCACCTCGCAAAGTCCCGTTACGACCACGTCGTGGCCACCAAGGACTTTCACATCGATCCGGGCAGTCATTTCTCCGACAATCCCGATTATCTGACATCGTGGCCACGCCACTGCGTCGTCGGCACGGCGGGCGCCGACTTCCACCCCGACCTCGAAACAGATTCGATCGAAGCGGTCTTCACCAAGGGCCAGTACTCGGCGGCCTACAGCGGCTTCGAGGGTGCCTGCCGGGTCGGTATCCCGCTCACCGACTGGCTGCGGCAACGCGGAGTCGACGAAGTGGTCGTGGTCGGCATCGCCACCGACTACTGCGTGCTGGCGACCGCACAGGACGCTGCCCGTGCCGGATTCGCGACCACGGTGCTCACAGATCTCACCGCAGGCGTCGCGCCGGACACCACGAATCGGGCCATTGACGAACTGCGCTCGGTTGGAGTTGCCGTCATCTGATGGGGAAAAAGGAATCGCCGTCCTCCGGCGTCCCGTCGATCTGACCGCGGCTGACCCGGGAGTCCTCGATGACCACGCCGTCGACCACGTCGGCTTCCTTGACGGCGAACTCCGATGACGAAATGCCGTCGTCGGGTAACCTCGCCGAATCAGGCAGCGGTCCATCAGGAGAGACGTCGGGTTCTTCGGCGGCCAGGCGGTCGTCGAGCGATTCGTCGTCACGGGGATCGAGCCAGCTTTCGGGCGGATCTACCACCTCGTCGCCGTCGTCGTTGCGCACCTGATCGGAGTCCAGTGACTCCGCGGGGCTCAACGTCTCACCCGGCCCGCCTACGTCGGGGTCGTCAGCGCTGTCGGTTGGCATAGCGATCGGTTGCCCGCGGTACCCGTAGGCTAAACGCGACTGGGATACGCTTCGTGCCGTGCGCGTAGGTGCTCCGATGCGAAATCGCCACGCCGGTGAGCCATTCACCACCTCGGACGCCGATATCACGGCCGCACTGAAGGACCTTTCGGTACCGGCGCTGCTGCTGTCCTGCGTTCACATGAGCGGCGACGCCTCGTTGCTCGACGGTCCGTTGCGCCCGGCCGGGATCTTCCTCAACGAGGTCCAGGGCTTCATGTCGGAGGCCGACCAAGCCAGCGCGCGCAAGCTCGCTTTCGACGTGATCCGAGACTACCGCGATCGTGCGTGCCCTGAGCCTTCGCCGATCGACGCACACCAGCTCAAACGGATGATGGACTGGCTGGTGTGCACCGACGTGCCGGACGAGTACGTCCCGATGATGCTCGAGGAGATGGAACTCGACGGGCGCGACTCACGTGTCACCGTGTTCGAATCCAGCCCACAGGCACGGGGGGCTTTTCCGGTCGTCGTGGTCGGTTGCGGACAATCCGGTCTGCTCGCCGCGATCCGCCTGCAAGAGGCTGGCATACCCTACACGGTGATCGAGAAGAACGCCGGGGTCGGCGGAACCTGGTGGGAGAACACCTATCCGGGCGCACGTGTCGACGTCGGAAACCATTTCTACTGCTACAGCTTCGAACCCACCGACCAGTGGACCGAGTACTTCGCCCAGCAGCCCGAGCTGCAGAAGTACTTCGACGACGTCATGCACCGGCACGAAATCACCGAACATGTCCGGTTTTCCACCGAGGTGCTACGTGCGGAGTTCGACGACGCCACATCGACGTGGTCGGTGCGAATCCGCCATCCCGACGGCTCCGAGGAGACGCTGACGGCGCGGGCGGTGATCAGCGCGGTAGGCCAGCTGAATCGACCGTTCGTCCCGGACATCAGCGGAGCGGAAACCTTTGCGGGCCCGGCCTTTCACACGGCGCGATGGGACCGCAGCGTCGACCTCACCGGCAAGGATGTGGCGCTGATCGGCGCGGGCGCCAGCGGCTTCCAGGTGGCGCCGGCCATCGCCGACCAAGTGCGTAGTCTGACCGTCTTTCAGCGGACCGCCCAGTGGATGTTCCCCAACCCGAACTACCACGCCACGGTGGGTCCGGGTGTGCAGTGGGCGTTGAAGCATCTGCCGTTCTACGGCCGGTGGTATCGGTTCCTGCTGTTCTGGCCTGGATGCGACACAGCGTTCGCCGCCGCGCGCATCGACCCCGACTGGCCCGACCAGCAACAGGCCGTCAGCGCCGCCAACGACATGGCGCGAATCATGTTCACCGAGTGGATCAGCAGCCAAATCGATGGGGACACTGAGCTTCTCGAAAAGGTCATTCCCGATTACCCCGCCACCGGCAAGCGGACACTGCAAGACAACGGCAGCTGGCTGCGAACCCTCACCAAGGACCATGTCGAACTCGTCCGCGACGGTGTCGACCACATCGAGCCGCACGCCGTCATCGGCGTGGACGGCCGACGGTACCCCGCCGATGTGCTGCTCTACGCCACCGGATTCCGGGTCAACGAGTTCATCTCATCCTTTCGAGTGGTAGGGCGTAACGGGATCGACCTGCAGACGGCATGGGGTCCGCGGCCCGCCGCCTACCTCGGCATCACTGTGCCGAACTTCCCGAATTTCTTCTGCCTGTACGGGCCGGGCACCAACCTGGCCAGCGGCGGCAGCCTAATCTTCCATTCCGAGTGCGAAATCCGTTACATTATGGGCTGTTTGGATCTGCTGATCCGCAGCAGCGGGAAGACGATGGAACCGCGGCAGGACCGCTATGACGACTGGTACGCCCGCTCACAAGCCGAAATGGCGACACTGGTCTGGTCGCAGCCCGGCATCAAGCACAGCTTCTACAAGGACTCCAACGGAAAGGTGCATGGCCTCAGTCCGTGGCGACTCGTCGACTTCTGGACGTGGACCCGCACTCCAGACCCGGACGACTTCGTCATCAATTGACCGGCGGTCGACGATGCGCCCACGGCCGGGCCGACTCAATCTGTGCACTCAGCGAAAGCAACGTGGCCTCGTCGTAAGGCCGGCCCACCAGCTGGACCGACAGCGGAAGACCGTCGCGGTCGAGTCCCCACGGCACCACCGCTGCCGGCTGTCCGGTCACATTGAAAATCTCCTGGAAGGGCACCCGCGCGCCGACCAGCAGAAGTGTCGAGACCGCACCTCGACGTTGGTAGGCGCCGATCCGTGACGGTCCCGTCGCGGTGCCGGGCGTGATCACCACGTCGATGTCATCGAAGATCGACAGCACCCTGGCGCGGATGCGGTCCTCGGCAACACGGACGGCCGCGATCCGGCGGTCCGAAAACAAACCGCCCAATCGGGCCATAGAGCGCGAGCGGCCCTCCAACCGCTCGGGCAGGGGCATCGTCGCCACGTCGTCGTAGACACCACGCAGGTAACGCGGCAGCAGGTTTGTCAGGGTGGCCGTGAACGGGTAGTCGGGGTCGCGATCCACTACGTGGTGTCCCAACTCGCTCAGCAGCGCGCCCGCGTCACGCACGGCCTGCTTCTGCAGCGAGCCGGCGGCGGTGACTAGCGGCGGAGGGACCTTGATGCTCAACGCGATTCGCAGCCGCCCCGGCGGACGCGCCGCGGCTGCGACGAAGCCGGGCGAGGGAGCGGGCATCGAGCTGGTGACATCCAAGAACAGCGCCGCGTCCGCAACAGTCCGACAGATCGGGCCATTGACGGAAAGCCCGTTCCAGGCGTCGTCATGCGGAGCCAGTGGCACCCGGTCGCGCTGCGGCTTGATGCCGAACAGGCCACACCAGGTCGACGGGATCCGGATTGATCCTGCGCCGTCGGATCCCAGAGCTATCGCGGCGAGACCCGCGGCCACCGCGGCAGCTGACCCGCCACTGCTGCCGCCCGGCGTGCGTTCGACGTCCCAGGGATTTCGGGTGGCCCCGAACGTCAGAGACTCGGTGAACGGCCAGATACACAGCTCCGGCACCGAGGTCTTGCCGAGGATCACCGCACCTGCCTCGCGAAGCTTGCGGACAACCTCCGCGTCGTGCTCTTTCGCCGGGCCGTGTGCGCAGGTACCCATCGTGGTGACCTCGCCGGCGACGTCGACATCGTCCTTGATAGCAATCGGCACGCCGAGCAGCGGCAACCGCTCACCCGCATCGAGGCGCCGCTGTGCGACCAGGGCCTCGGCGCGGGCCGAATCGTCGAACACCACGCGGTAGGCACGCAGGAGAGGATTCAGGCGTTTGATCCGATCCAGGTAGGTGTCAACCACCGCAGGCGCGGTGATTGCCCCGTCGGCCAAAAGCCGGGCCTGCTCGGTCGCGCCGGCGAATGCAATGTCGGAATTCATGGTGACGCTATTGTGTCCCGCCTGTGGGTAAGCGCACCACCATGAGCACGCCACGAGAGGCAACGATGATGACGACGACGGCTGATTGTCGTCGAGCTTGACGTTATCGTGTAGCGCCATGGCCGCGCCGTTGAACTCGCCGCGCAGGCCGCCGTACAAGTTGGTGGGGTTGGCGCTCACGGCCGTCGTCGCGGTAGTGCTGGCATTCGTGTATTTCCAATTCGAGGGCAAGTTTTCGCCGAAGACGCAGTTGACTCTGATGGCTCCGAGGACGGGCTTGGTGATGGATCTCGGGTCGAAGGTCACGTACAACGGTGTCGAGATCGGCCGAGTCGCCAAGGTCGAGGAGAGATATGTTGCCGGCCAGCCGATGGCGAGGGTGACCCTGGAGGTCAAACCCAAATACGTCAAAGCCATCCCTGGCAACGTCGACGCGCAAATCAAAGCGACGACCGTGTTCGGCAACAAGTATGTTTCGTTGACGTCGCCGAAGAATCCTTTGCCGCAACGCATCAGTTCCAAAGACGAGATCAGGGTGTCGGCGATTACCACCGAGTTCAACACGCTGTTCGAGACGGTGGTTTCGATCTCGGAGAAGGTTGATCCCGTCAAGCTCAACGAGACGCTGGCCGCCGCCGCGCAGGCGCTCGACGGGTTGGGTGATCGGTTCGGCCAGTCCATCGTTCGACGGGAACGAGATCCTCGCCGATGTGAATCTGCAGATGCCGCAGATCCGCTGCGACACCCAGAAGCTGGCCGATCTGGCCAACGTATACGCCGACGCGTCGCCGGACCTGTGGGAGTCGTTGTCCAACGCGGTGATCACCGCCCGCACGCTGGACGAGCAGCAATCCAACATCGACTCGGCGCTGATGGCGTCGATCGGGTTCGGCAACACCGGCTCTGACATCTTCGAGCGCAGCGGGCCGTATCTGACCCGCGGCGCCGAGGACCTCATCCCCACCTCACTACTGCTCGACTACTACAGTCCCGAGATCCTTTGCACCATCCGCAATTACAATGGAGTCGCGCCCGAGGTTAAGAAGGTCCTCGGTGGCTACAACGGCTACTCACTGAGATCGGCGGGAACGATCCTCGGCGCCGGTAATCCGTACGTCTATCCGGACAACTTGCCGCGGGTGCACGCGCGGGGCGGCCCGGAGGGACGACCGGGCTGCTGGCAGACCATCACTCACGATTTGTGGCCGATGCCGTATCTGGTGATGGACACCGGCTTCAGCACTGCTCCGTACAACCACCTCGAACTAGGCCAGCCGTACGCGGTCGAGTTCATTTGGGGACGTCAGCTCGGTGAGTACACCATCAATCCGTGATTAGAGCAAAAAACGTTCTGCGCCAATAGATTTAGATGCACAGCAGCCGCCGCAACGGTTGCGTCGAGTCCTTGTCGACGTGAAATCGTTAGCCAACTGCGACATCAAGATCGGGTGTAGATCGTCGGTACCACGCGCGAATGATGGTTCACTACCCCAGAACAACGACGTCGATCGCATGTGGTGCGGCATACGAAAGTTGGGATGGGTGTGAACTATGAGTTTCATTGACAAGCTCTCGCGTGCCTGGGCGCGTCGGCTGACAGTCGCCGCGGTGGCGGTGGCGCTGCTGCCGGGCCTGCTGGGCATCGCCGGCAGCGCGCCGGCAGCAAACGCGTTCTCGCGGCCGGGTCTGCCGGTGGAATACCTGCAGGTTCCGTCGCCGTCGATGGGGCGAAACGTCATGGTGCAGTTCCAATACGGCGGCCCCCATGCGCTGTACCTGCTCGACGGCCTCCGAGCCCGCGACGACTACAACGGCTGGGACCTCGAGCTGCCCGTGTTCGAGTGGTACTACGGGTCGGGCCTGTCGGTGGTCATGCCGGTCGGTGGCATGTCGAGCTTCTACACCGACTGGTATCAGCCGGCGGTGGGCAACGGCGGAACCTGGACCTACAAGTGGGAGACTTTCCTCACCCAGGAACTGCCCGCCTACCTCGCCGCCAACAAGAACGTGTCCCCCACCGGCAATGCCGCGGTCGGCCTGTCCATGTCGGCCGGCTCTGCGCTGATCCTGTCGGCGTACTACCCGGACAAGTTCGTCTACGCCGGCTCGCTGTCGGGCTTCTTGAATCCGTCCGAGGGCTGGTGGCCGATGCTGATCGGCATGTCGATGAACGACTCCGGCGGCTTCAACCCGACCGCGATGTGGGGGCCGTCGAGCGATCCTGCCTGGCAGCGCAACGACCCGATGATTCAGATCCCGCGCCTGGTGGCCAATAACACCCGGATCTGGGTGTACTGCGGCAACGGCACACCCAGCGAGCTCGGCGGCTCCGACCTGCCCGCCAAGTTCCTGGAGGGCTTCACGCTGCGGACCAACATCACGTTCCGCGACAACTACCTGGCCGCGGGTGGCCGCAACGGCGTCTTCAACTTCCCGACTAATGGCACGCACTCGTGGCCATACTGGGGTTCACAGGTGCAGGCCATGAAGCCCGATATTCAGGCGGTGTTGGGCGCCACGCCAACCGGCTAACCGTTCGACACACCCTTCGGCCCCGGCAGAGTGCATGATGCCGGGGCCGAAGTGTCTCAGCGGTCCGCGCCGCGCCAGCGTAGGGCTTCCAGCGCCAGGGTGACGGGACGTCGAGGTGCTGCGCAGCGGGCCGGTCGCCAACGACAACCTGAGGTTCCGCACCGCGGTGCCAACCTTTGCTATGGCGTATTAATCCCGAACGCGCACAACCACTTTGCCCTTGGCAGTACGGTTCTCCAACGACGCCACCGCGGCGCCGGCGTCGTCTAGCGGATACACCTCGGGTTCAGGGGCGGGCAACCCGCCGGAGGTGAGCAGCTGCTCGAGGCCGGCCCACTGCTCCTGAAGTGCGCCCGGATGCGACAGGGTCCAGGCGCCCCACCCGACACCGACCACGTCAATGTTGTTTAGCAGCAGCCGGTTCACCTTCACAGTGGGTATTTCGCCGCCCGTGAAGCCGACCACCAGCAGCCGTCCCGCCGGCGCGAGCGAGCGCAGCGAATCGGTGAAACGATCGCCGCCGACGGGATCCATCACGATGTCGACGCCGCGCCCGTCGGTCAGCGACTTAACTGCGTCCTTGAAGCCGTCGGCGAGCACCACGTCGGTGGCGCCGGCAGCGGTCGCGGTCTGCACCTTGTCCTCGCTGCCGACGACGGCGACAGTCCGGGATGCCCCCAGCAGCGGTGCAATCCGCAGAGTCGACGTGCCAATGCCACCGGCGGCGCCATGCACCAACACTGTCTCGCCGGTCTGGAGCCGGCCGCGCACCTTCAGCGCGAAATACACCGTGAGGTCGTTGAACAGCAGTCCCGCGCCTGCCTCGAAGCTGACGTTGTCCGGCAGTTTGAACACCCGCTGCGGATCGAGCACGGCAACCTCCGCCATGCCACCGCTGATCATCGTGAGGCCGGCGACCCGGTCGCCCGGCCGGACGTGGCTGCCGTCGGGCGCGGTTCGCACGACACCGGCGATTTCGCCGCCCGGCACGAACGGCGGTTCGAGCTTGTACTGGTACAGGCCGCGGGAAAGCAACGCGTCCGGGAACGCAACGCCGGCCGCGTGGACGTCGACAACGATGCCCTCACCACCGGGTTCATCGATGTCTGAGACTTCGATCGCGTCCGGACCGTCAAGCCGGGTCACCTGTGCCGCGCGCATAGGACCTCCGTTATTGTCTGCTCTTCGCGCAAGCGCTCATCGCCCACCAACCGGTGGGGTGAAAGCCTACTGTTCGAAGCAACGGGAAAAACGGAGGCATCCGATGCAACTGGCGCTGACCGACGACGAAGCGAAGTTTCGCGATGAGCTCCGCGAGTTCTACACCACCGAGATCCCGGCTGAAATACGCGACCGGGTGCGGCACGGCTCAGAACTCAACCGCGACGACATCGCCAGCAGCCACAAGATCTTGAACGCCAACGGCCTCGCAGTGCCGGGCTGGCCGGTGGAGTGGGGCGGCAAAGACTGGGCACCGACCCAACACCAGATCTGGCTCGACGAGATGCAACTGGCTTGCGTGCCGGAGCCGCTGAGTTTCAACACGAAAATGGTCGGGCCGGTGATCGCCGAGTTCGGGTCGCAGCAGACCAAGGCGCGCTTCCTGCCACCGACCGCAAACCTCGACATCTGGTGGTGTCAGGGCTTCTCCGAACCGGACGCCGGCTCGGACCTCGCGTCGCTGCGGACCACCGCCCTGCGCGACGGCGACAGCTACGTCGTCAACGGCCAGAAAGCCTGGACCACGTTGGGGCAGTACGCCGACTGGATCTTCTGCCTGGTGCGCACTGATTCGCAGGCGCTGAAACGTCAGGCCGGGATCTCGTTCCTTTTGATCGACCTGGACACGACGGGCATCACGATGCGGCCGATCAAGCTGATCGACGGCAGCGTCGAAGTCAACGAGGTCTTCTTCGAAGACGTGCGTGTGCCCGCCGACCACCTGGTCGGCGAGGAGAACCAGGGCTGGACGTGTGCGAAGTTCCTTCTCGGCAATGAGCGCACCGGCATCGCCGGCATCGGCAGAACAAAGATCAAGATCGCGGCGGTCAAGCAACACGCCGCGGAGAACGGCATGCTCGGCGACCCATTGTTCGCGGCGCGCCTCGCGGAAGTGGAGAACAGTCTGCTCGCACTGGAACTCACGCAGATGCGAGTGGTCTCGGGATCGGCGGACGGCAAGCCCAACCCGGTTTCGTCAGTGCTCAAGCTGAAGGGCAGCCAGCTGCAACAGGCGACCACCGAATTGCTCTTCGAGGTGGCCGGCCCGGACGCGCTGGCCGTTGGACCGGAATGGGCCCAGCGCGCCGCACCGGTCTATCTGAACTATCGCAAGGCGTCGATCTACGGCGGCAGCAATGAGGTTCAGCGCAACATCATCGCGTCAACCATTCTCGGACTGTGATGCCGGCCATGGACTTTCAATTCACCGAAGAACAGAACCTGCTGCGCGACACCACCCGAAGCCTGTTGTCCCGCAGCTATGACCAGGAGGGCCGCAATAAGGTCGCCGACACCGAACTCGGCTGGAGCCGCGAGGTGTGGAACCAGTTGGCAGAGATCGGAATCTTGGGTCTCGGCTTCGACGAGGACACGGGCGGGCAGATCGAGGTCATGGTCGTGCTGACCGAGATCGGGCGTCACCTCGCACCCGAACCCGTCGTCCACGCGGCGCTGGTACCCGGGTCGCTGATCGCCGAAGCGGGCAGCGACGACCAGCGTCGGCTGCTCGACGACGTCGCCGCCGGCCAGAGGCTTCTGGCGTTCGCCCACAAGGGGATGGCAACCGCTGAGCGACAACATGATTCGTGGACAGTGACCGGCCGCAAAGACCCAGTGCTGGCCGGCGACTGCGCGGACATGCTCGTCGCCAGCGCCGCGCTGCCCGACGGCGGCACCGGTTTGTTCCTCGTCGACGCAACGGCTGCCATCCGGCGCCCGTTCCGCACGTTTGACAATCGTCGCGGCGCCCAGATCGATTTCGACCAGGCGCCGGCCGAGCCGCTCGGCGACGCGGTCGACGCATCACCGCGGATATGCCGCGCCGTGGTGCGTGCGCAGTCGGCGCTGTGCGCAGAGGCTGTGGGAGCGATGGACGAGGCGTTACGGCTGACCACCGAATACCTCAAGACGCGCCAGCAGTTTGGCGTGACATTGAACAAGTTCCAGACGCTGACCCAGCGTGCGGCGGACATGTACGTCTCACTCGAGTTGGCCCGCAGCATGAGCATGTACGCCGCGATGTCGATCGCAGAGGGCCGTCTGGACCCGCTCGTCGCGTCTCGCGCGAAGCTGCAGATCGGCCGCTCGGGCCGCCACATCGGTCAGGAAGCGATCCAATTGCACGGCGGCATCGGGATGGCCGCGGAATACCCGGTCGGCCATTACACCGCACGGCTCACCGCTATCGAGCAGACATTGGGCTCGTCGCAGGAGCACCTGCGCGTGCTGATGGATCAGGTGGGCGACTACGAGATCGTCACGCTGTAAATCCCCGCCGAACGTGCGTGCAATGCGAAAAAATTCGCCTTGGGCTCAACCCACCAGGCGTGCGATCGACCGCAGCGGGATCGCCAGCCACGTCGGCCGGTGCCGCGCCTCATACGCGGCTTCGTACACAGCCTTGTCCAACTCGTAAACCGACAGCACCGTGGCCGAATCGCGCGGGTCGGCGCCCGCGACCGCGGCGTATCCGTCGCAGAACGCGGATTGGTTGCGTTCCACCCATTCTCGTGCCCGGGCGGCCAACTGCTTGGCCTGGTCGCCGTCGTGGCCGACCAGCCTCTGGTATGCGGCGTACTCGTAGGACCGCAACATGCCCGCGACATCCCGCAGCGGCGAGTCGAGTTTGCGCCTCTCCTCCAGCGGCTGTCCCGGCTCGCCTTCGAAGTCGATCAGCAACCAGGTCTCCGGCGTGCGCAGCACTTGACCGAGATGCAGGTCGCCGTGCACCCGTTGCACGGCGATCGTCTCGCCGACGAGCTTGCCGAACCGCTCTTCGATCGCCGGAACGTAGCCGCGCAGGTCCGGCACCGCGGCTGCGGCCGACGACAGCCGATCCAGCATCGCGTCGACGGGAAAGTCGACCGAAGACGTCGCCAACGCGTCTGCCAGCGTCGCGTGCACGGAAGCCACCGCATCACCAAGCCGGTACGACTCGCCGGCGAAATCCCCACCGACCTCATAGGCGTACAGGTCACCCTCGGCGAACAAGTCTCGGGTGCTGGCGGTCGCCATGTCCCAGCCTTCCGCCGAATTGGCGGCGAACTCGGTCACCATGCCCAACGGCCACTCGACGCCGTCCAGGTTCATCTCGATCGAACCGAGCAGTGGAGCGACATGCGGGTTGCCCGCTCGGCCGAGCACCCGGTTGAGTTCGATGTCGGGGTTGATGCCGGGCGCGATGCGGCGGAAGACCTTGAGGATGGCCTCCTGCTCGAAAATCACGCTGGTGTTACTCTGCTCGGACTCGAACACCCGCGGCGCGGCGTCGATCGGCAGGGTGGCGCCGGGCTCCTTTGCAAATATCACGTCGTCACGCACGGCGGAGGCGTCGATCAGCGATAACACGAAGTGGGCGGCCGACAGGTCATAGAGCGCGTCGTAACCGGTGCGGTCGCCGTCACTGCCGATCGTCGCGACTTTGCTGTATTCGTCGGGCGGCGGACAATCCCATGACACGATCACCTGGTAACGCTCCGCGGAGCCGTCGGTGTAGGACACGTCGACGAGTACGAGGTCGAGGTCGTCGCGCAGCTGCACGACGCGCGCCGGTTGGGCGCTGGACAGCTCTCGGCTGCGACCGGCGTACCAGCGTTGACGCGGAAGCCAGTCCGCGAAAGGCAGGCTCATCACGACATCTCCTCGACCATGCTCAGCTCGAACCAGTAGAAACCATGGCCGGGCAGCGTCAGCAAGTAGGGCAGGTGCCCGATGCGCGGGAACTCCACGTTGCCGGTCAGCTCGACCGGGGTGTAGCCGTTCCAGTGCTGCAGATACAGCTCGATCGGTTGGGGAAAGCGGGACAGGTTGTTGACGCAGAACACGAGGTCGTCGTCCTCTTCACGCATGTACGCCAGCACCGACGGGTTGGAGCCGCCTAGCTCGTTGAACGTGCCGGTGGCGAACGCCGGGTGACGCCGCCGCACGCCCAGCATGGTTCGGGTCCAGTTCAGCAGCGACGTCGAACTGTCGACCTGCGCCTCTACGTTGACCGACGGATAACCGTAGATCGGGTCCTGGTTGGGCGGCAGATACAGCTGACCGGGGTTGGCTTTGGAGAAGCCGGCGTTGCGGTCGGGTGTCCACTGCATCGGCGTGCGCACGCCGTCGCGGTCGCCGAGCCAAATGATGTCTCCCATCCCGATCTCGTCGCCGTAGTAGATCACCGGCGACCCGGGCAGCGACAGCAGCAGCGCGGTGAACAGCTCGATCTGGTTGCGGCTGTTCTCTAGCAACGGCGCCAGCCGCCGACGAATCCCGACGTTCGCCTTCATCCGGGGGTCCTTGGCGTATTCGGAGTACATGTAGTCGCGCTCTTCGTCGGTGACCATCTCCAGCGTCAGCTCGTCGTGGTTACGCAGGAAGATGCCCCACTGCGCAATCTCGGGGATCGGCGGCGTCTGGGCGAGGATCTCAGAGATCGGGATGCGCGACTCCCGCCTGACCGCCATGAAGATCCGCGGCATCAGCGGGAAGTGAAACGCCATGTGGCACTCGTCGCCGCCGGTGTCGGGGTCGCCGAAATACTCGACGACGTCGGCGGGCCACTGGTTCGCCTCGGCGAGCAGCACCCGGCCGGGGTACTCGTCGTCGACCACCTTGCGGCAGCGCTTCAGGAACGCGTGCGTCTCGGGAAGGTTCTCGCAGTTGGTGCCCTCGCGCTCGAACAGGTACGGCACAGCGTCCAGCCGGAAGCCGTCGATGCCCAGGTCGAGCCAGAACCGCAGGACGTCGATCATGGCCTCCTGCACGGCCGGGTTGTCGTAGTTCAGGTCGGGCTGGTGCGAAAAGAAGCGGTGCCAGTAAAACTGGCGCCGAACCGGGTCGAAGGTCCAGTTCGACTCCTCGGTGTCGACGAAGATGATCCGGGCACCGGAGTACTTGTCGCTAGTGTCGCTCCAGACATAGAAGTCGCCGTACGGACCGTCGGGATCACGGCGGGATTCCTGAAACCACGGGTGTGAATCGGAGGTGTGGTTCATCACCAGATCGGTGACCACCCGAATACCGCGGCGGTGCGCTGCGTCCAACAGCGCGACGAAGTCGTCGACGGTGCCGAAGTCCTCGAGCACCTTGTAGAAGTCGCGGATGTCGTAGCCGCCGTCGCGCAACGGCGAGTCGTAGAACGGGGGCAGCCACAGGCAGTCGACGCCGAGCCACTGCAGGTAATCGAGCTTCTCGGTCAACCCCCGCAAGTCGCCTGACCCGTCGGCGGAGCCATCGTAAAACGCTCGTACCAGCACCTCGTAGAACACGGCTCGCTTGAACCAGGTCCGGTCCGCCGGCAGGATGCGGGCCTGGCCGAAGTCCCCCGCCGTGGGATGCTCCACGCGTCCGTCTTCGACGTGGCTGCCTTCGGCAGGGTCAGGGTCAGGGTCGGGATCGTCGATGTCGTGTGTCATCTGCATCGGGTGTCGCCTACCCGGTGGCTCGACAACTGAATCCCCACGACGAGACTCACGTTAGCCTCAGTTTCCGAACGTGGCCCATCGAAGGAGATACCGTGGCGGACACACCCACCGACAACGGCGTACTCACCCCGCATTTCGAGGACGTCCAGGCCCATTACGACCTGTCCGACGACTTCTTTCGGCTTTTCCTCGATCCGACCCAGACCTACAGCTGCGCGTATTTCGAGCCTGACGACATCACGTTGGAAGAGGCGCAGCTGGCCAAGATCGATCTTGCGCTGGGCAAGCTGGGCCTGGAACCGGGGATGACGCTGCTCGACGTCGGTTGCGGATGGGGCTCCACAATGAAGCGGGCGGTAGGGCGCTACGACGTCGAGGTCATCGGCCTGACCCTGAGCAAGAACCAGGCCGGCCATGTCGAAACGCTGTTGGCCGAGCTTCCGAGCCGGCGGTCTAAGCGGGTTTTGCTGCACGGCTGGGAAGAATTCAACGAGCCGGTGGACCGCATCGTGTCGATCGGCGCATTCGAACACTTCGGCCACGAGCGCTACCCCGCGTTCTTCGACTTCGCCCACAGCGTGCTACCCGACGACGGAATCATGTTGCTGCATACCATCACCGGTCTGCACCCCAAGCAGATGGCCGAGCGGGGCATGCCGCTGTCGTTCCAATTCGCCCGATTTCTCAAGTTCATGCTGACCGAAATCTTCCCCGGCGGTCGGCTGCCGTCAATCGAGATGGTGCAAGACCGCGCCACCGAGGGCGGCTTCACGATGACCCGCGTCCAATCGCTGCAACCGCATTACGCCAAGACACTGGACCTGTGGGCCGAGGCGCTGGCGTCTCACAAGGACGAGGCGATCGCGATTCAGTCCGAAGAAGTCTACGAGCGGTACATGAGGTATCTGACCGGTTGCGCCGACATGTTCCGCGTCGGCTACATCGACGTCAATCAGTTCTCGCTGCAGAAGAACGCGGGATAGGTGCCAGCAGGGCGAGGGAGACGACGACCAACATCGATAGCGACCCGATGACCAGCACCTTGTCGCGGCCGTCGTACATGCCGATCATCCTGATGTGGTACACGAGGTGCACCACATTGAAGACAGTCCACGCCAGCGCTACGACGCGCACCAGTGAGTCGTTGCCCGCGAACGCGATTCCGCCCGCTGCCAGCACCGCGAGTGCGAGGTACATGCCGCCGATGTCGGTAACGAAGTGCTCGTTGTACGGCCCGGACTGCACCAGCCATCTCATTCCGAGCCCGGGGAAACTGTCGTAGAACGACCGCGGCCAGAAATACGCCCAGATCCCGAGCACGAGCGCGCCGAGCAGCAGAATGGCCAACAGGGCGCGGCGGAGCACTAATCTCATGTCAATATGACGCCATTGCGTCAGCGGTTGTGACAAGAGGATCGATGAAATCAACGCTATTGTCCCGGCGAGATCTGGACTTTCTGCTGTTCGAGTGGCTGCGCGTCGACGAGCTGACGAAGCGGGAACGTTTTGCCGAGCATTCCGATGAGACGTTCGCCGGGGTGCTGGATCTGTGCCAGCAGTTGGCCACTCGCTACTTCGCGCCGCACAACAAGAAGAGTGACGCCAACGAGCCCAGCTTCGACGGCACGACAGTCACGATCATTCCCGAGGTGAAGGAGGCGCTCGACGCGTTCGCGCGGGCCGATCTGATCGCGATGGGCATGGACGCCGAACTGGGCGGAGCGCAGCTGCCGACGGTGGTCGCCGGCGCGGGGCTGGCCTGGTTTCACGCCGCGAACGTCAGCACAGCCGGCTATGTGCTGTTGACGCTCGCCAATGCGAATCTGGTGGCGAAATACGGAACCGCCGAGCAGATCGAAGCGTTCGTCAAACCAATGCTGGCGGGCCGGTTTTCGGGAACGATGTGCCTGTCTGAACCGCAGGCAGGCTCCTCGCTGGCCGACATCGTCACCCGGGCCGAGCCCCGCGGGGACGGCTCCTACCGGCTGTTCGGATCGAAGATGTGGATCTCCGGCGGAGATCATGAGCTCACTGAGAACATCGTCCATCTGGTGCTGGCGAAGATTCCCGGCGGTCCATCTGGCACGAAGGGCATCTCGTTGTTCATCGTGCCGAAATACCTTGTCTCGCCGGATGACACGGCGGGACAGCGCAACGGAGTGGTGCTCACCGGGCTCAACCACAAGATGGGCTACCGCGGCATCACCAACACGGTGCTCAACCTCGAAGGCGCAGTCGGCTATCTGGTCGGTGAGCCGCACCGCGGACTGAGTTACATGTTCCACATGATGAACGAGGCTCGCCTCGGCGTCGGCTTGGGTGCGATCGCGTTGGGCTACACCGGATATCTGAAGTCACTGGAATACGCCCGCAGTCGCCCGCAGGGCAGGCCGGTCACCGCGAAAGACCCGGCCACCCCGCAGGTACCGATCATCGAACATGCCGATGTGAAGCGAATGCTGTTGGCGCAGAAGTCCTATGTGGAGGGCGCGTTGGCTTTGGCGCTGTACTGCGGCCGGTTGATCGACATCACGCGCAGTCCGGAAAGCGACGACGAGCTCAAGTCCGCGACGTTGTTGCTGGACATCCTGACGCCGATCGCCAAGAGTTGGCCGTCGCAATGGTGTTTGGAGGCCAACAATTTGGCGATCCAGGTGCACGGCGGTTATGGCTACACCCGCGAATATGACGTCGAGCAGCACTACCGCGATAACAGGCTGAATCCGATCCATGAGGGCACGCACGGCATCCAGAGCCTGGACCTGCTGGGCCGCAAGGTCATTGCGCACGATGGGGCGAGTTTGGTCGCGTTGACCAACGCGATCGGCGCGAGTGTGTCGGAGGCGACGGCGCTCGGCGGCGAACTGGCTGAACTGGCCGCGCAAGTGGAGACCGGGTGGCAGCGGCTGGTGGAGGTCACCGCCGGGATGTTGGCCGCGGGTGACGTCGATGCGGCGCTGGCGAACAGTGTTGTATATCTCGAGGCCGTCGGCCACCTGGTGATCGCGTGGATGTGGTTGGAACAGATGCGTGCCGCGCACGGCCGCGCCGGGGACTTCTATGACGGCAAGCGGCAGGCCGGCCGGTTCTTCTTCCGCTACGAGCTGCCAAAGACTGGGCCGCAGCTGGATCTGTTGGCCAGCCTGGACCGCACCACGATCGAGATGCGCGAAGGCTGGTTCTAACGGCTCTTCGCTGACTCCAACCTGGGAGACCGCTGTCGTCGCCGCGCATCTATCCAGGGTGGTCCCGCAGCCACGCGAGCACCTGCCCGGCGTGCTCGTTCGGCGGGAAGATCGGATAGAAGGCGTGCTCGATAACGCCGTCACGGATGATCAACGTCAGCCGCTTGTAAAGCGTCAATCCGCCGGCTTCGAATGTTGGCAGTCCCAGTGCGTCGGCCAAACTCAAACTGGGATCGGACAACATCTCGAACGGCAGATGCAGCCGCTCGACCGCCTCATGCTGGTAGTCGGTGTCTTGGCTCGACAACCCGAACACCCTGCCGGCACCGGCGTCGAGAAGCTCCCGGTGGTGGTCACGGAAGGCGCACGACTCCGGCGTACAACCACGCGCTCCGGGGATCAAATCCCAGCCCTCGGGTGAGTCGGAACCCGGGCGGCCAGTGCGTGGGTAGATGTAGACAACCGTGCGACCGCTGCCGAGTGCATCGAGCCGAATGGTCTCGCTCGCGGTGTCAACCAGACCCAGGCTTGGCAATTTCATCCCAGGTAGATGATCCGCAGCCCCGTCGTCCTGCGGGACCGGCAGGTTTGGCGGCAAGCTCACATACTCCATCAGTTGTGCATGATCGCAGAGTCCGGCCGGACGGCTGTGACTGCCCGGGTATCGTGCCGACGTGACGTTCCGACGCGATCACGGAGATCCGGGCCAAGCACCGTCGACGCCACCGCCGCTTGGCGCCGTCGTCAATCCGCGTCGGCCGTCGGCGGCCGAAGAGGCCCGCAGCATTGCGGCATCCACGAACTCCGGCACCCTTGCGACGCTGACCGCCTCCGGCGGCCCGTGGGCCTCGTTCGTCACATTCGGCCTACTGCACGGCGCACCGGTACTGTGCCTGTCGCGCATGGCAGAGCATGGCCGCAACCTTGACCACGATCAGCGGGCAAGCTTGTCCATCGTCGCGCCCAGCACTGATCGAGATCCGCTGGCCAGTGGCCGAATCACGTTGGCGGGCATAGCAGAGCAGCCAATCGACGACGAGTTCGCCGCCGCCAAGGATGCGCATCTTGCCGCGGTCGCTGCGGCGAAGTACTACATCGATTACGACGACTTCTCGTTGTGGATGCTGAGGATTCACCGAGTGCGCTGGGTGGGCGGGTACGGCAGGATGGATTCCGCGACGGGTGAGGACTACATGTCCGCAGCGCCCGACCCGGTTCGGCCGCTCTCCGCTGCTGCGATAGCGCATCTGAACGCCGACCACGCCGATTCGCTTGATGCGATCGCGAAGGTGCTCGGCGGATTTCCGGATACCGCCGCCACGACGTGCACTAGCGCAGACCGCTACGGGCTCGATCTGAGGGTCACGACTCCTCGTGGAATTGCCTACACCCGCGTCGGATTCGCCGAACCGATCGATTCGATCGACGAATTGCGCACTGCCACGATCGAATTGGTCCGGCAAGCACGGGCATCATGAAGTACGGCAGGTGGAGCGACTCGGTTTCAGGAACGGCGTCCGTCAGGGCGTGCTTCTTCGTTGCCCAGGAGCGTGTCGGCCGCAATGATCGGCGCCGAGATCGCGGCGGGAAACCCTCCGTAGAACGCGAGGTGCGTGATGAGCGCGGAGATCTCGCCGAGTGTGAGGGCGTTGTCGACGGCGCGCCGCAGGTGCGCGGGCAGCTCTTCGGGACGGTAAAGGACAGTGAGCGCGGCCAGCGTGGCGATGCTGCGATCTGGGCCCCACGCAGCCGCCAGCACCTCGTGGGCGTTGAACATGAGCCCGCGGTCAAGCAGTTCCTGGTTATAGCGCAGGGATTCGGCGGCCCGTAGGTCAAGATCGTCGGGGGCACGCCCGTCGTTGCGCGCGTTAGTGGCCGGCCCAGCGCGTCGCGCGTTGCGGGCATTGCCGGACTGCTCGCGGTCGCGTTGCGCTTAGACCTCCAACAATCGACTGGCGAAACAGTCGTTCTGCTGTAGCGTTGCAGTGGAAGCGACAGAGCTGATCTGCGGGTAACGAACGGTGAGTCGCCGAGGACCGGCCCTCGCAGAATGACCTGGTCGGGATGGATAGGAAACAGTATGAAGTCAGGTACCGTGAATCGTCTGGCTGCTGTAGTGGGCACCGGAGCTTTGATCGCGATGGGCGGGCTAACTGCTGCCTGCGGTGGTAAGGAAGAGGAAAAGCCTTCCACGACAACCACAACAACCACGACAACACCGCCGGTGTCGCCAACGCAGCATGACATTAACCCCGGCGGACCCAACCTATTTACACCGACGCCGGTCCAACCCGCGCCGACGGTGTCCACGCACAGGCGCCACCCGGACCACTAAGTCATAGGAGCGGTCGCGAAGCCCAGACGATCACTGAGGTCTGCGCAGGCCGGCAGCGGAGGTTCTGCACCTGTGCGTCCGGTGTGGATGCTTGCTCTGGCCGCCGTGTTGCTGTTGGCGGTGTCCGACCTGCGATCATCGCCTACTCCCGAACAGCCCGCCGCTGTCAACACCCCGTTGGCGTTGTTGCTTGCCAGTTCGACAGATCTCGGCCCGGCACACACCGATGACGTGCAGGTGACTGTCACATTGCATGACACCCGCCGGCCTGAGGCGTTGATGGCGTGGGCGTACGACAACGATCTGTACGTACGCTGGCGCCCGGGTGACAACTGGGCGATCGTCGAAGGCGCGCCAACCGATGTCGCCGAAACACTCCGGGTTGCGGTTCACGACTATCGCGGTCGACGGGGTCAGGTGTTCTACGCGTCGCCGCAGCAGCCGTCGATCCCGACATCGTTGCAGGGCAACGTCGGCGGCATCGGCCGGATCCTCGGT
Source organism: uncultured Actinomycetota bacterium (assembly GCA_963801365.1). Lineage (GTDB taxonomy): Bacteria > Actinomycetota > Actinomycetes > Mycobacteriales > Mycobacteriaceae > Mycobacterium. The sequence continues at coordinate 456,906 of CAWDEZ010000013.1, forward strand.
TATACGCCGTACCACATGGCACGGCCGCCGACCTCTCCACGCAGACATGGCCTGACTCCCGCCGAACTGCTGACGGCGTACAACGCCGGCGGACTCGCTTCGTCGGGTTTCACTGGCAAGGGAACCACCATCGTCTTTTTCGAGTTCGACGGCTTCGACCAAGCCGACCTCGATTCCTTCGCGGAGTTGTCGGACCTGTCGACGTTCACACCAGTCGTTGTCGGCGGTCAGCCCGGAAAGCCGCAAGGCGAGGCCACGATGGACCTCGAGGTCGCGCACGCAATCGCTCCGGACGCACAGCTTGTTGTCGTCAACGCGGTTCCGACCGTGGAGGGCGACGGCAATTTCGAGAAGATCGCCCGCATGTTCGAGGAGGCGGATCGTCGCTTCCCCGGAGCGGTGTGGAGTCTGTCGATCGGTTGGGCTTGCGACAAGCTGTTGACCGCAGCCGATCTCGCGCCGGTGCGATCGGCGCTGGCGAAGGCCCAGTCGCACGGCACGTCGGCGTTCGCCGCCACCGGCGACAACGCCGGCCTGCAGTGCAAAGGCGGCGAAGACTGGTCGTCGCCCCCCGGTCCGTCCGACATCGGGCTGGACGCGATCTCGTCGCTGCCGGAGATGACCGCCGTGGGCGGCACCGCGCTGTCGCTTGACGAGAAAGGGGTATGGCTGGCAGAGCAGGCGTGGTTCAATTCACCGCTGAGCATCGGCAGCAGCGGCGGAGTGTCGGCGTTGTTCCCGCGCCCTCAGTGGCAGCACAGCGTGTCCTCCACGCGCGACACCGCACACAGGCTATCGCCCGACGTCGCCGCGGCCGCAGACCCCCTCACCGGAGCGCGCATCGTCTTCAACAATCAGGTGCTGATTGGTGGCGGAACCTCGCAGGCGGCACCGATCTGGGCCGCGCTCACCGCGGTAATGAATCTGTACCTGATCGCCCATGGCGGTCATGCCCTCGGCGATCTGAACTCGCTGCTCTACCGAGTCGCCTCAGGGTCGCCGCGCCCGGCGTTTCGCGACGTGAGCCTCGGTGCGAACGCTGTTGACATCGCGAACCCGGGTTACGACCTGATCACCGGTCTCGGGGCGCCGAACATCGAGAACCTTGTCCGCAACCTGCTTGACATCCAAGGAGGTTCGAAATGAATAACCCTTCCGATGTGCCCACAACGGACTGCCCGGTGTGCGAGACAGACGTTCCCGCCGGTGCTTTCTGCGGGTTCTGCGGGTCGCACCTCACCGCACAGCGAGGCGACGGGCGGCCCTGGTTGCGGCTTCGGTCCTACAGCGCGGCAGCGGGCGAACATCTGCTGCGGCCGTCAATTACGAGTTCGGTTTTTCCACACCTGCACCATCGCTCCCAGGCATCGTTCCGGCTGGGGCTGTATCTCCTACTGACCGCGCTCGTCGTGTCCGCATTGCTGCGGTGGCAGGCGCCGCTCATCGCGGTCGGCGCGCTGGGATTGCCGGTCCTGTTTCACCTGTACCTGCTGGAGTCGGACGCCTACCAGGACCTTCCGCGCCGGGCATTCGCATTGACCGCGTTGTCGGCCGTCGTGCTCGGTGTCGGGTGGGCGTGGTTGACCGGCGAGATCATCGCGCGGAGCTACGACGTGGCGTTCCGGGGTGGCATGGAGTTCAAACAACCGCTGTGGGAGGGTGTCGCCATTCCGCTTGGCGGCGCGATCGTGATGCTTCTCCCGATCGCGGTCGCACGTCTGTCAGGCGTTGGCACCCGCGAGTCGCTCGACGGTTTCCTTGTCGGTGCGGTCGCCGGGATGAGCTTCACGTCGGCCGCCACGCTCACGCTGTTGGCCCCCCAATTCACCACAGGCGTGACGGCGAGCGACCGGCCCATCGTCGGACTCGTTGCCGAAGCAGGCATCCGCGGCGTGGCGATGACGCTGACCTCGGCCGCCGCGGGCGGCATGGTCGGCGCTGCACTCTGGTTCAAGCGGCCCGATCCGGCACATCAGCATCGTGGACAGTCGCTCGCGGGCCCCGTGCCGGCACTCACATTGTGCGTGGCCGCCTACGCGACCCTCGGACTGACCGACGCCTCCCCCATATCGGAGACCTGGCAACTCGTCATCCATTTGATCATCGCGATGTTGATAGTGCTCGCATTGCGGGTCGTGTTGCACTTCGCGTTGTTGCGGGAAGTGCACGACCCGATCACACAGGAACCGTTTCTGTGCGAGCACTGCGGGCACGTGGTGCCCGACATGGCGTTCTGCCCAGCCTGTGGAGTGGCCACCCGCGCGTCATCACGATCATCGCGGGCAGCGCGCCGACTCTTCCGTCCGGTACGCATCGACCCGGATGAGTCATGAGTAGCGCCCCCTCGCAGGCCGCCCCTTCGGGCGAGACAGTCTGGCCCGGCTATGCCGTATCGCCCGGGTCGTATGCAGCACCGCCGGTGCGCCGCACACCCCACAGCCGGTTGCTCCTGCAATTGGGTGTCGGCATCGGCATACTTGTCGTCGCGGCCGTTGTGGTGTTCACGCTGCTCACTCCGCCGGCCCCACGTTACGTGTGCCCACCGGATTGCGGTCAGCCTCCTCTAGGTACGCCGGTTGAAAGGTTGCCCCGTTTCACGTCGGAAAGCGGCGATTTCTCCGTCGCCTATCCGGCCGACGGCACGGCATACGAAGTCACGATGAAGCCTAACGGGGTGGTGGCCGAATTCACCGCCGGCGACGGGGGAATGTTGCAGCTGTTCAGTGAGCCTGCCGCTGGTCGCACGGCCGACGACATTGCGCAGTCGCTGATCAACGACACCTATCCCGACGCCGTGAAGGACTACGCGATCCCCAATGCGATGGTGGGCTACCAGCTCGGCTACGGCGAGGTCGCCGACGCCTATCCACAAGATTCCTCGGGCAAATACACGCGGTTGCGGGTGCTCATGATGGTTGCCGTCAAGAACGGTCTCGCGTTGATCGGGGCCGCTGTCGGGCCGTACCACAAATTCGCCCCTGACTTCGGTACGGGTCAGCCGTCGGGAGCGAACCTGCAGCTGGCCCTGGACATGTCCAAGTACGTCAACAGCTTCACCTGGCGCGGTGATCCGCCCCGCTAATCACCAAGCGGGGCATCAGACGATCCGGCGCGATCTCGGCCCCCACGCGCAAGTCGGCGATCAGTTGTGCGGCGTGCCTGACGAGTCCGTCGGCGTCGACTCCGTACGGCGCCGGATCGGCTGTCGGTCTCAGCTTGGCCGCGGCGCGATCAAGCAGCGCGCATGCGCCTGTGATGTTTCCGCGCTGGATGTGGGTGATGCCGACGGCCAGTTGCGCGAGCCCTTGCCACAGCATCTTCTCCTTTTCGGGGCCGTTCTTCCACGCAGCTTCCAGCACTTCGTGCGCGTTGAACGCCAGCCCGCGGTCGAGCAGCTCCTGGGCGTAGCGCAGGGTCTCGGCGGGTAGGAGGTCGAGGTCATCGGGGATCCGGGGCACGCCTTCGTTGCCGCGCGGAAGTGGCCGGCCGAGCGTGTCGCGCGGCCGCGCGTTGCGTGCATTGCCGGACTGGTCGCGGTCGCGTTGTGCCATACGCGGTTAGTCCTTGTGCTCGGTGGGTGCTTGAGGGAATTGTGGACTACGACATCCCGTGTACATCCCGTGGCCGGCAAAGGCCGCAGCTCGGAGGAATGGCGTGGCAGATAAGACCAACACAGCTCGAGGGGGTGGTGCCGCGCCGACTGCGGACACCCCGGCGGCCATCCGCAACGTGGTCTTGGTTGGACCGTCGGGAGCCGGTAAGACCACGCTCGTCGAGGCGCTCCTCGTCGCCGCCGGAGTGCTTCCGAGGCCAGGATCCGTCGTTGACGGCACCACCGTCTGCGACTTCGACGACGCAGAGATCCGCCAACAGCGCTCGGTGGGTTTGGCCGTCGCCCCGCTGAGCCACGATGGCATCAAGCTGAACCTGATCGACACACCCGGCTACGCCGACTTCGTCGGGGAGCTACGCGCCGGACTGCGGGCGGCCGATTGCGCGCTGTTCGTGATCGCCGCCAACGAAGGCGTTGACGAGCCCACCAAGATGCTCTGGCAGGAGTGCGACCAGGTTGGCATGCCGCGGGCGGTGGTCATCACCAAGCTCGACCATGCGCGCGCGAACTACGACAGCGCCCTGGCGGCCGCTCAAAATTCATTCGGCGACAAGGTGTTACCGGTGTATCTGCCCGCGAAGGACGGGCTCATCGGGCTGCTGTCGCAAACACACTTCGGGTACACGGACGGCAACCGCAGCGAGCAGCTGCCAGACGCGTCGTATGCCGATCAGATCGAGGAGAGTCGCGGCTCGCTGATCGAGGGGATCATCGAGGAGTCCGAGGACGAGTCGCTGATGGAGCGCTACCTCGGCGGCGAAGAGATCGATCAGGCGGTGCTGATCGAGGATCTGGAGAAGGCTGTCGCCCGCGGTTCGTTCTTCCCGGTCATCCCGGTCTGCAGCGGCACCGGGGTCGGAACCATGGAGCTTCTGGAGGTGGCGACCAGCGGATTCCCGTCGCCGCCCGAACATCGCCTGCCCGAGGTGTTCACACCGCAGGGTGCGTCGCGTGAGCATCTGACCTGCGACCCGGCCGGCCCACTCCTGGCTGAAGTGGTCAAGACAACGTCGGATCCCTACGTCGGCAGGGTGAGCGTGGTCCGGGTGTTCTCCGGCACCATCAGGCCCGACGCGACAGTGCATGTGTCGGGCCATTTCACACAGTTTTTCGGGAAGGACTCCAGTTCGACGATTCACGCCGACCACGACGAAGACGAGCGCATCGGACCGTTGTCGTTCCCGCTTGGTAAACAGCAGCGGCAGGCGTCCGCCGTGATCGCCGGCGACATCTGCGCGATCGGGCGGCTGACCCGCGCCGAGACCGGCGACACGTTGTCAGACAAGGCCGAGCCGCTGGTTCTCAAGCCGTGGTCGATGCCCGAGCCGCTGCTGCCGATCGCGGTTCAGGCACACGCGAAGACCGACGAGGACAAGCTGTCCGTCGGGCTGCAGCGGTTGGCCGCCGAGGACCCGACACTGCGCATCGAGCAGCACCAGGAAACGCACCAGGTCGTGCTGTGGTGCATGGGCGAGGCGCACGCCGGAGTGGTTCTCGACGGTCTCGCCAACCGCTTCGGCGTTACCGTCGACACCATCGAGCTGCGGGTGCCGCTGCGGGAAACGTTCGGCGGCAACGCGAAAGGCCATGGCCGGCACGTCAAGCAATCAGGCGGACACGGCCAGTACGGCGTCTGCGACATCGAGGTCGAGCCGCTGCCGGAGGGCTCGGGTTTCGAGTTCGTCGACAAGGTGGTCGGCGGCGCGGTGCCACGCCAGTTCATTCCGAGCGTGGAGAAGGGCGTGCGCAGCCAGATGGAGAAGGGCGTGGCCGCCGGCTATCCGGTGGTCGACATCCGGGTGACGCTGCTCGACGGCAAGGCGCACAGCGTCGACTCATCGGACATGGCATTCCAAATGGCCGGTGCACTGGCGCTGCGTGAGGCCGCGGGCGCGGCGAAAATCAACCTGCTCGAGCCGGTGGACACCGTGTCGGTGATGGTGCCCGACGATCTTGTGGGCGCGGTGATGAGCGACCTCTCTGGCCGGAGGGGCCGGCTGCTGGGCACCGACAACGTCGCCGGCAACCACACGATCGTGAGGGCCGAGGTGCCGGAGGTCGAGCTCACGCGGTACGCGATCGACTTGCGCTCGCTGTCGCACGGGGCGGGCTCGTTCACCCGCACCTTCACCCGCTATGACCCCATGCCGGAGTCGGCCGCGGCGAAGGTGAAGGCCAGCGCCTGACGTGTCATGAGTTCACGCTCGACAGCAGCTTCTCCAACTGCTCTGTGGTGGCCTGCATGGTGGACTTGACCAGCCTGAGTGCCCTCTCGCGTACCCGTGGGTTGGGGGGTATCGGTGGCCGCAGGTGGCCGATCATATCGAGCCGCGATGACTCCAGCCATTGCGCCATTTCCGGATCGTCAAGCCACCGGGTGTGATTGTCGTTCTCGACAATGAGCATCCGCAGCCAGTCGAGGTCATCAACGGGATACGGCACCGGCGCGCAGAGCCCGTTCTTGGCCCGATCGTCCGGCTTAGTCGCTTCAACATGTCCGATGACTGCGGCGCTGAACACCGGTTGGCAGCCACGCACACATTGAAGGGTGATGCGTTGGCCGTCGAATACGGGGAGGTTCGGCCGGCGCTCGAGTCCGTTAGCCGTGCAGTCGATGTACAGCGTCGACGGGTGCGCGCGTAGCTCGCCATCGTCGAGCACGATCTTGTCGGGCTCGATCCGATTGACGTGTCCGAGGCGCAAGACGTTCGTGATGCTCCTGAGCTGTTCCAGTTCGGCGCGCGCCACGGTGGCACAGCGATACATCGTGGGTCGGGTCGTGGGATCGACGCGCAGCAGCAGCCCGGTCGCCTCGAGCCGCCCGAAGAGGTCGTCGAGTGATGTGGCGTTCCTGATCGCCTCGACGCGGGCGATCATCGCGGCGCGGATGCCTTTGGCGAACGGCGGCCCAGGCTGCAAAAGCGCTCGGTCCAGCAGCCACGGCTCTCGCGGCTTGATCCAGGTCAGCCGATCCGCCGCAACACCGTGGCGCAGCAGCCATAGGCAAGCGTCCATCCCGGTTTTGCCCGCGCCAACGATCACGTATCGGTCCCTGCCGACCGCGTATTTCGCCAGGTCGTTCGGCGGTATGCAGTCGACCCCGGGGGCGACCCCGAAGCCTGGCGGGCGCATCGACGGCACGACGACTGTCAGGTAGGTCGCGTCGACGATGGCTCGTCGCGCGGTGACGGTGTACTCCTGGCCGCCGAGTGTGCTGAACAGGCCGTCTCCGTGGTGCTCGCTCATCGGGAAATACGCCACCCGCCCGGTCGGCAGCAGCTGCTGCTGCATGACCTGGTCGAAGTACGCGCAGACCTCGCCGCCGGTGGCGAGTTCGTACAGGCCCTGGTTCCAGCCGACGGCGTCGATGGTGTCGCTGCCGAGCTTGCGCGAATTCACTCCGTAGAACGCCGACGGCTGATGCAGGCGGACGAACGGGTATGCGGCGGTCCAGTGCCCGCCGGGCTGGTGACCGCGGTCGACGACGAGAACCGTCGCGTCCGTCTCCGAGACCAGAGCGTCGGTGAATGCCATGCCCATCGCGCCGGCACCCACCACGAGGTAATCGGCCCCGACCGTCTGCATTGGGTGGACGATATAGCAATGCCTGAAGTGGCCCCCTTCCGCATCGACGTGTCCGATGACGATCTCGACGACCTGCGCCAGCGACTGGCACGCACCCGATGGCCGGAGCGCGAATGCGTCGACGACTGGAACCAGGGCATCCCGTTGGACTACACCCGGGACCTCGCCGCGTACTGGGCGGACGGCTACGACTGGCGCGCCCGCGAGGCGGCGCTGAACAGGTTCGACCAATTCACCACCGACATCGACGGGCTCAGCATCCACTTCATCCATCAGCGCTCCCCGCACGATGACGCGTTCCCGCTGATCATCACGCACGGTTGGCCGGGCTCAATTGTGGAGTTTCACAAGGTGATTGAGCCGCTTACCGACCCGACCGCGCACGGCGGCCGAGCCGAGGATGCGTTCCACGTGGTGTGCCCGTCTTTGCCGGGCTACGGGTTTTCGGGCAAGCCGAGGCACACCGGGTGGGGGGTCGGCAAGGTCGCCGAGGCGTGGGACACGCTGATGACCAGGTTGGGCTACGACCGCTACGGCGCACAGGGCGGCGACTGGGGTGCGGTGGTGACGACCGTGATCGGTCGCGACGGCGGGCGCCGGAGCCGCAACGGCGGCGACATCAATCACTGCGCGGGGATTCACCTGAACATGCCGCTGGGGTTTCCGCCTGCCGGACTGGAAAATCCGACCCCGGAGGAACAGGAGGCGCTCAAGTCTTTCGCGTACTACCAGAACTGGGATTCGGGCTACGCGAAGCAACAGTCGACCCGCCCGCAGACCCTTGGCTACGGCTTGGTGGATTCGCCCGTCGGCCAGATGGCGTGGATCGTCGAGAAGTTCTGGTCATGGATGGACTGCGACGGGCACCCGGAGAACGTACTGACAAAGGATGAGCTGCTCGACAACGTGATGCTGTATTGGGTCACCGCGTCGGCAGCTTCGTCGGCGCGGATGTACTGGGAAAGCTCCCGGGGCTTCGCCGATCTCGGACGCGTCGAACTGCCCACCGGAATCGCCTCATTTCCGAAGGAGGTCCTTCGCGCACCGCGCAGCTGGTGCGAACCCACCTACAACATCACACACTGGACGACGATGCCGCGCGGCGGGCACTTCGCCGCGTTCGAGCAGCCGGAGCTGTTCGTCGACGACGTGCGCGCGTTCTTCGCGACGGTCCGGTGAGTCAGCCCTGCAGTGGTGTGCGGTGATGGTTTTCCTCTAGATGAAGACCAGCGACACGGTGCCCAGGCCGCTGATGGTGGTGGCGGCGTGGTAGCCGGGATGGACGAATGCTGCTGTGGTGAACGACCCGGACATGACGAACTGGCCGGCCAGTATCTCGGCACCGAACGAGGCGAGCGCGTTGGCCAGCCAGGTGACCGCGACGGCCGGGTCGCCCATCACCGCCGAGCCGAAACCTGTGTCGACCTCTGTTCCGTTGAGCCACAACGACGCCTGCGCGTTGGCGAGGTCAGTGGGAACGTGCCGAGCTGTTCAACCGGCTCGTCACCGAATTCCTCTCCGATGATTCGGCTTTCGCATCATGACCATCCCAACACCGTCGGTGTTCGGCAACGTTCATCTCGGCTACATCGTCATCGAAACGAACAAGTTCGCCGATTGGCGCCAATTCGGCCAGGACGCCATCGGCATGCACTTCGACGACACCCTGCCCGACGTCATGCGGTTCCGGCTCGACGACAGCGAATGCCGCTTCCTTCTGCAGCGTGGCCCTGCCGAGGATGTCACCGCGCTGGGGTGGCAGCTCGACGACCACGACACGTTCGACGACATCCTGTCCCGGGTCACCCGACACGGCGTGCCGGCCACCAAAGGCACCGCGGAGGAGGCCGCGCTGCGCGGCGTCGAGCGGCTGGTGCGTTTTCCCGGCCCGCATGGGCTGGCGCAGGAGATTTTCACCCGACCGCACACGAGCACCACTCCGCTGGACATGCACACCAGCGGCGGTTTCGTCACCGGCGAGGGCGGAATGGGCCATGTCGCAATCACATCGAAGAAACCGCACCAGCTGCGTGGCTACTACGACACCGTGTTCGACGCGCGCCTGACCGATTTCATCGACGAGACCATCAGCGGCCTCAAGTTCAAGATCCGGTTCCTACGGGTCAACGAGCGCCATCATTCCGTGGCGATCGCCGCCGTGAACCGGCTGCCGATCAACCCGATCCGCACCCGCGTTCAACATCTGAACATCCAAGTCGCCGACCTCGACGACATGACTGCGTCTTATCAGCGTGTCAAGGAACTCGGCTTTGACATGGCACTTGCGGTCGGGCAGCACACCAACGACAAGAACTCTCCTACTACGCAATGACACCGTCGGGCTTCGAGTGGGAGGTCGGCTGGAACCCGATAGTCGTAGACGAGAACACTTGGGAGCCAACAACGTATCAGGGCATCAGTATTTGGGGACACACGCCGGAGGGGCAGACGATCATCGACAAGCTCGCACAGTTCAAGACCGCAGCCCGATCACTCGTGCATCGTGAAGACATCGTGCCGGCCCTCGCCGGCGCGGGCATCACGGACAACTGACGGAGAAAGCCATGCCGCGTATCGACACCCACCACCACATGATCCCGCCGGACTACCGCACTGCCCTGCAGAAAGCGGGGATCGCCGATGCAGGCGGCCGTGCGCTGCCAGGGTGGAGCCCCGAGGCATCGTTACACGCGATGTCTGAACTCGACGTCGCTGCTGGGATCCTCTCGGTTTCCGCCCCGGCGACCACCTTCCTGGCTAACCCGGCTGATGCAGCCGCGCTTTCCCGAGACGTGAACGACTATTCGGCTGAGCTCGTCGAGGCCCACCGCGACCGGTTCGGGTTCTTCGCCACCGTACCGATGCCCCACGTCGCCGAAGCCACCGCCGAAGCCGTTCGCGCCATCGACACTCTCGGCGCCGACGGAGTGGTGCTGCTGGCCAACCACGCCGGCACGTACATCGGCGGAGACGGCCAAGATGAGCTGTTCGCCGAGCTCGACGAGCGTTCGGCGGTGGTCTTCGTCCACCCAGCCGACCTCGCCGGGCCTGCGGTTCCCGGAGTTGTGCCCTGGGCGGTCGACTTCCTGCTCGACACCACCCGCGCGGCATATCTTCTGGTGCGCAACAGGATCCGTGCTCGCTATCCGGACATCACGTTCATCCTCAGCCACGCCGGCGGCTTCGTGCCGTACGCGTCGCACCGGATGGCCATGGCCATCTTCGCTGAAACTGGCCGCAACCCGGCGGATCTCCTCGACGAGTTCTCCAGCTTCTACTTCGACACCGCGCTGTCCTCGAGCGCGGCGGCGCTGCCGACCCTGCTTGCTTTCGCCAAGCCCGAGCACATCACATTCGGGTCCGACTGGCCGTTCGCCACGGTGGAAGCAGGCCAGTATTTTGCCGCCGGGCTCGACTCCTACCTGAGCGGCGACCCGTCGATGCTCGACGCGGTGAACAGCACGAACGCGCTGGCACTGTTTCCGAGGTTCATGCGTCAGGAGTAAACCGCACAGATTCGGGGTAATCGAGGCGCACACCGGAGGTGATCGCCGTGTACCAGCAGGTCCTTGATCCCGTGGCGCACTCTCTCGCGTGGAGTTCCTTGGTCGCCGCAGTGCCGCTGGTCTTGCTGTTCGTGATGCTCGGCGTGCTGCGGGTGACCGCGTGGATAGCGTCGCTGGTGTCGCTGGCCGTCGCGATCGTCATCGCAATCGTCGCCTACGGCATGCCGGTCGGGCAGGCACTGCTGGCTGGGACGGAGGGCGCCGCATTCGGGTTCTTCCCGATTCTGTGGATCGTGATCAACGCGATCTGGGTTTACCAAATGACGGTGGAGACAGGGGATTTCGACGTTCTACGGCGCTCGTTCGCACGAGTCAGCGACGACCAGCGCATCCAGGCGATTCTCATCGCGTTCTCGTTCGGCGCGCTGATCGAGGCACTGGCCGGGTTCGGCACCCCGGTGGCGGTCACGTCGGTCATGCTGATCGCTCTCGGCTTCAATCCTTTCAAGGCAGCGGTGCTCGCATTGACGGCGAACACTGCGCCGGTCGCATTCGGAGCCATGGCGACCCCGATCATCACGCTCGGCAAGGTGACGGGACTTCCGAGCGACACTCTTGGTGCGATGGTCGGGCGGCAGACGCCGATCTTGGCTCTTTTCGTGCCATTGGTGCTGATTGCGATCGTCGACGGGTGGCGCGGCGTCCGCGAGACGTGGCCGGTGGCCATCGTCTGCGGTCTGGTGTTCGGGCTCGGTCAGTACGCCACGTCCAACTTCATCTCGGTGCCGCTCGCCGACGTGGTCGCGTCGTTGCTGTCGGCCGGCGCCGTGGTGGCCTTGGTGCGCGTGTGGCATCCGAGTCATGCGTATACCGAGCCGGCGGTTGTCGCGGGCGGCGCGGTCGACGAGCCGACCCCGAACTTCGAGGCGCGCGTCGCCCAACATGACAGCCGGGCCGACGTCGTTCGCGCGTACGCGCCGTACCTGATCATCATCGCCGTGTTCGTCGTGTGCCAGATCCCCGCGGTGAAGGAGCTGCTAGACAACGCGACGTACAAGTTCCGGTGGCCCGGACTGCATGTGGTCAGCCCCAGTGGCAAGCCGGTGTCATTGAGCGAGTTCACTCTTAACGTGCTCACCACACCGGGCACTCAGATGCTGCTGGCGGGGATCTTGACGATGATCGTGCTCCGGCTGTCCGTGCGTCGAGCGATGAAGGCATACGCCGTGACACTGCACCAGCTGCGGTGGGCGATCCTCACCGTGATGGCGGTGCTGGCACTGGCGTTCGTGATGAACGCTTCGGCGCAGACGATCACGCTCGGCACCTGGATGGCCGCGGCGGGCGGGGTGTTCGCAGTTCTGTCGCCCATCCTCGGCTGGCTGGGTGTGGCCGTGACGGGTTCGGACACGTCGTCCAATTCGCTGTTCGGCGCGCTTCAGGTCACAGCGGCGGATAAGGCCGGGCTGTCTCCTCTGCTGATGGCGGCATCCAACAGCTCGGGTGGCGTGCTTGGCAAGATGATCTCACCGCAGAACCTTGCGATTGCCGCGGCTGCGGTTCAGATGGACGGCAAAGAGGGCGACATCTTCCGCCGCGTCGTCGTGTGGAGCCTGGTCTTCCTGGTTGCGCTGTGCGCGCTGTCGGTGCTGCAGTCCTCGGATGTGCTGTCGTGGATGGTGCCCGACACCCCTCGGTAAGCTGCGTCGATGGAACAGCCCTCCGCTTTTGGAATCTCTGTGCGGCACGTGAAGGGCGCTTCGTCATGCGGTGGGTGACCTATCGGACCGGTGACGGCGACCGAGTCGGAGTTGTCGACGAGGAGTCCATCTATGCCGTTGCGGCCGGAACCACATTGGTCGAACTCGTCGCGCGTGGCCCCGACGGATTGCGCGCGGCCGGCGACGACGCGCTGCGACGACCGTCGGACGTCACGCATCTGAGCCAGGTCGTGTTGCGGCCGCCGATCCCCAGGCCGCCCGCCATTCGCGACAGCCTCTGCTTCTTGGACCATATGCGCAACTGCCAGCAGGCGCTGGGTGCCGGACGGGTTCTCAGGGACACCTGGTATCGCATCCCAGCATTCTACTTCGCCTGCCCGTCAACGGTTTTCGGCCCCTTCGAGGACGTGCCGATGGCGCCAGGAAGTGCTTGGCAAGACTTCGAGTTGGAAGTCGCCGCGGTTATCGGCACCGGTGGCAGGGACCTGTCGGTTGACGAGGCCGAACAGACGATCATCGGATACACGATTTTCAACGATTGGTCGGCACGCGACCTGCAGAACCTGGAGAGCCAGCTCGGAATCGGACAAGCCAAGGGCAAGGACAGCGGAATAACCCTCGGGCCGTTTCTGGTGACGCCCGACGAACTGGCGGGGTACCGTCGGGACGGAAAGCTTAGCCTGGAAGTCACAGCGCTGGTCAATGACAGCGAAATCGGCACGGGCACAACAGCAGACATGGACTGGAGCTTCGCCGAGATCATCTCGTATGCGTCGCGGGGTGTCCGGCTCAGCCCGGGCGACGTCATCGGGTCGGGCACGGTGCCCACCTGTACGCTCATCGAGCACCTCGACCCCGCTGCGCCGCACGCGTTCGTCGGCTGGCTACGCGACGGCGACACCGTGACGCTGCGCGTCCAGGGATTGGGCGAGACCCGCCAGACCGTCAGAGCAACTCCTCGCCCGCACCCACTGCGGGCGCGCCCTAACCCGGACAGAAAAGCACGACCGGCACGGGTGAACCCCGCTCCGGCCCGCATTCCGTACCTGCGCGGTCTGCATCCCGTCGGTGAGCGGGTCTGGGCGTGGACGTTGCCTGACGGCGGATACGGTTGGAGCAACGCGGGTCTAATCGCCGGCGACGGCGCCTCACTTCTCGTCGACACACTGTTCGATTTGCATCTGACCCGCGAGATGCTCTCCGCGATGCAGTCCTTCACCGATGGCGCGCCCATCACCGACACCGTTATCACCCACTCCAACGGCGATCACACCCATGGCAACCAATTGCTCGGCCGCTCGGTCCGGATTCTCGCCGCGAAAGGCACCGCCGAGGAAGTCGCCCACGGGATGGCGCCGGAGATGCTGACGATGACGCAGGTCGCCGACCTCGGTCCGGCCGGAACGCCCTATGCACGAGAACGATTCGGGCCCTTCGATTTCAGCGGCATCACACTGCGCAACGCCGACCACACATTCGAGCACGAGATCGGCATCGACGTCGGCGGCAGACCAGTGCGTCTGCTCGACCTAGGGCCCGCCCACACCGCCGCCGACACCGTCGTGCACGTGCCCGACGCAGGCGTTCTGTTCGCCGGTGACCTGTTGTTCATCGGCTGTACACCGATCGTGTGGGCGGGGCCGATCGCGAACTGGGTGGCGGCGTGCGACACGATGATCGCCCTTGACGCGCCGACGGTCGTCCCGGGTCACGGCCCGATCACCGACCCGGACGGTATCCGCGCGGTCCGCGGATACCTGGTCCATGTCGCCGAAGAGGCGGAAGCCGCCTACCGGCAAGGTCTTTCGTTCGCCGAAGCGGCCGACACCATAGACCTCGGCGAGTATGCGAACTGGCTCGACGCCGAACGTGTCGTCGTCAACGTCTACCAGCGCTATCGCGAACTCGACTCGAACCTCCCACAACTGCCGGTGATTGCGCTGCTGACGATGCAGGCCGAATGGGACGTAAAGCACGGAAAATACTGACACAATCCGCACACAGATCGCCGATGGAAGGACGGAACCATGCGGTTGTCTACACGCAATCAGCTGACCGGCACGGTCGTCGAGGTCAATCTCGGCACGGTCATGGCGACGGTGAAAGTTCGGCTCGACGGTAGCGAACAGGTCGTGACGTCGTCGATCACCAAAGAGGCGGCACTAGACCTCGGACTCGCGGTCGGTCAAGCCGCAACGGTCTTCATCAAATCGACCGAAGTCACCATCGGCGTCGAGTAACAGATCACGGCAAAGGCCCAGCAGTGCAAACGGACTCGCACACGGCTCGCTGGGTTGTCGTCGTCGGCGCGCTGGGAGTCGTGTTCGGTGACATCGGCACCAGCCCGATCTACACCATCCAGACGGTGTTCAATCCCCGCGACCCGCACCCCGTGCCGATTTCGCACCACAACATCTACGGCATCGTGTCGTTGATCTTCTGGTCGGTGATGATCATCGTCACGCTGACCTACGTCACGCTGGTGATGCGCGCCGACAACCATGGCGAAGGCGGGATCATGGCGCTGATCACGTTGGTGCGCAAGTGGACAAGCAGGCAGCATCGCCGAACCGCGATGACGTTGGCGGCGTTGGGAATCTTCGGTGCGGCGCTGTTCTTCGGTGACAGCATGATAACGCCTGCGATCTCGGTGCTGTCGTCCATCGAGGGCCTGAAGGTCATCGACCCGGGGTTCGAAGAATGGGTGGTGCCGATCACCGCAGTGATCATTGTGCTGCTGTTCGCCGTGCAGCGGCGGGGCACCGCAGCCGTCGGCCGATTCTTCGGACCGGTGATGATCGTGTGGTTCGTCGTGATCGGCGCGTGTGGAGTAAACGGCATCGTCGACCACCCGCAAATTCTCAAGGCGCTCTCGCCGACGTACGCGCTGGGCTTCATGGTCGGGCACTTCCACATCGCGTTCTTCGCGCTGGCGGCGGTCGTGCTCGCCGTCACCGGCGCCGAGGCATTGTATGCCGACATGGGCCACTTCGGTCGGCCCTCGATCATTCGCGCCTGGCTGTTTCTGGTCTTGCCGGCATGCACGCTGAGCTACTTCGGACAGGGTGCGTTGCTGCTCCGCGAGGAAGCCGCCCACAGGGCGCCGTTCTTCCTGCTCACTCCGGAATGGGCCCGAATCCCTATGGTGCTGTTGGCAACCGCCGCGACGGTGATCGCCTCACAGGCCGTGATCACCGGGGCGTACTCGGTGGCGTCACAAGCCGCTCAGCTTGGTTACCTGCCCCGGCTGCGCATCGCACACACGTCGGAATCGACCATGGGTCAGATTTACGTGCCGTGGATCAACAACGTGCTGCTGGTGTGTGTCCTGACCCTGGTGTTCGCGTTCCGGAGCTCGGAAAAGCTTGCATACGCGTTCGGGATGGCGGTGACCGGGACGATCACTATCACGACGCTGCTGTTCTTTTACCTCGCCCGCACGCGATGGCGGACCCCGCTGTGGCTGGTGCTGATGGGTGGCAGCAGCCTTCTGGGGATCGACCTGATGTTCTTCGCGGCGAACCTGACCAAGTTGATCCACGGAGCATGGCTGCCGCTGCTGATCGGGCTCGTCGCCTACACCGTGATGACCACCTGGCAGCGCGGACGTGACATCGTCACCCGAGCACGCTGGGAAGCCGAGGGACCGCTTCGCGAGTTCGTCGACGAAGTCACGCACCGCCAACCGCCGCTGGTGCGTATCCCCGGCACCGCGGTGTTCCTGAACCGCGGCAGTGAGACGGCTCCGCTCGCGATGCGGGCCACCGTCGAGCACAACCGTGTCTTGCATGAACACGTGGTGATCATGTCGCTCGATACGATGCCCATGCCGCGG
Source organism: uncultured Actinomycetota bacterium (assembly GCA_963801365.1). Lineage (GTDB taxonomy): Bacteria > Actinomycetota > Actinomycetes > Mycobacteriales > Mycobacteriaceae > Mycobacterium. Next base: position 473,166 of record CAWDEZ010000013.1, read on the forward strand.
GTCCGGGCCGCCGAGCGGGCGCAGATCGACGACCTGGGCTATTCCCAAGACGGCATTTTCCACGTCAACGCGCGATTCGGTTATATGGAAACGCCCAACGTGCCGCAGACGCTGCGGCTTCTCGACCCGAGCCAAACCGAAGGCCGGATCGCCGTCGACGACGCATCGTATTTCTTGTCGAAGCTCGAGCTGGTCAAGGGCGACGAACCGACGATGGCGGCCTGGCGCAAGCACCTCTTCATCGCGACGTCCTACATCACCGCCGATGCCGCCGGGTTCTTCGGTCTGCCGCTGGACCGCACGGTGATCATGGGCTCTCGCATCGAGGTATAGCAGCCTCACTCCAGTTGCGCCCGGCGTCTTTCACCAGTTGCGTGGCGTCGCGGCTGGCCTGCTCAGCCGTTGTGTGGGCGGCCTCGGCAGTGCGCAGTGCGCGCTCGGCTTTGTCGAGTTCGTTGTGGGCCTCATCGCGTCGCCGACGGGCGTCCGCAAGCTCGGCAACTCGATCGCGGAGCGCCGCGTCGGCGTCAGCCTTCTTCTGCTCCGCCGCCGCCAAAGCTGCTCTCACGCTTGCAGATTGCTTGCGCTCGGCCTTCGGCTCGCCATCCGCAGGCATCGATACCGCCGCGCCGAAATCGCCGAACCCGGACCACTGTTCCGCCTTGGCCAGCCGACCGAGCCGGGTGGCCACGGCGGGATCCGCGATCGCCGCGTGCAATGTGTTGGTGACGTCGTCGCGCAGCGCGGCAGAAGGCGCTGCCACCTCCGCGGCGTCGAATGCCGCGCGGGCAAGCTCGTCGATGAGGCTGCGCTGCTCTGCGGACAGCTCGCGGATGCGGTCGCCATCAAGCGCGGCGTGCGCTGCTCGCAGCCGCTCACCGAGCTCGGTCAGGCGCTGCTTGGCCTTTGCGTAACTGAGCGCAAGCCGGTTGACCACCCACGCCGCGGCTGTGGGCTTGCGGGAGCCGGAGATCCGCTTGGCGGCATCCGGATCTCCGCGATCCTTGGCCGCCGCGGCGAGCCTTTTGCGCGTGGTGGTGAACTTCGCCGGCTGGACCCAGTACAACTCGTCCAGGTCGTCGTCGGCCATCAACGGGGCGGCTACTGCTCGAATTCGAGGTGGTGCCTGATTTCCTCGGCGGCGGCTTCCAAGGTGCGCGAGACTATGCCCCGCCCGACGAGCTCACTGAAGAACCCGACGCCCCGCCCCCCCAGGGAGAACGACATGGTGAGGGTGACACGGCTTGCGCCGTGGTCGTCCTCGACACGGGCGTCGAACGAATGCCGCGTACCGCTCACGGATTGCCAGCTCAGCCGGCGTGGGTCGACTTGAGTCACGGCTACCTGTCCACCGAGATAGATTGTGCCGCTCTGCATGAAGACGTCCCACAGTTGCCCGTCGTCGCCGTCACTGATGAATTGGCAGCGCGTGAACCCTGACACCGTCGAGACCAGCTTGGGCATGTCGGTGATGAAAGCGCCGGCTTCGTCGGCGGGACACCTGACTCGCCGCGTGACAGATAGCGTTTGGGTCATCGTCTCACCTGACCATCGGAACGACGGTTTTGCTCGCCAGGTTTGACAGCCCGACTTGCATGACGCTCGTGACATAGTCGTACGCGTGATCCCAGTCGGGTTCTTCGCCGAAGCGTGCCCGCAGGTCGATCGGTTCGAGCACCTGCATACGGATTTTCGCCGGAAGCGGAATGTTCGGAAGCGGGACGGGCAGGAAACCCCACGGCAAGCTCCATGTCATCGGCACGCTTTTGACCCTGGCCAGCTTGTCCAGCCGCAACGCCTTGGCGGTCCGCTGGCCGTCGTTGAAAATAAACAACGTGTCATGCCCGCCGCTGGCGACCATCGGCACAATTTTGACGCCGCACCGATGCGCAAGCCGCAGAAAGCCCTTCCGACCGGAAAAGATGATCTTGTTTCTGTCCCGCCACGGACGCAGTACCTCGACGTCGCCGCCGGGGTAGACAAGCGTCGAACCGCCGCTGGCAAAGATCTTCTCCGCGAAAGAGTTGTCCGCCGGAACGACGCCGATCTTGCGTGTGATTGGCCCGACGATCGGCATCTTGGTGACGGCGTCGTGTGCCAGGGCGTACAGCGGTCGGCCTTCGACGGTGAAGTACGTGTTGTAGGCGAGGAGGAAGATGAGCGTGTCAGGGGTCGCGCTTCCGCCGCTGTGGTTGCCTACGAACAGCACGGGCTCGTCGGGGACCTTCTCGAAGCCGTCCACCTCGGCCCGAAACCACACGGTCGCCGACAGCCACAGCGGCGGCAACATGTTGCGGATGAACTCGGGATCACGGCCCCGAAGCTCCTCGGGAATCTCGGTTTCGGTCATGACGACTACGTTAGGTCGGGTGATGACGATTCCGTTAGAAATCGAGCAACTCACCGCATACAGGTAAGGGAGCCCGAATGCAGTTCTGGTCCGGCACGGCGTTCATGGATGCAACGGAGGCCGTGGCCGTCGCGCGGATGCTCGACGAGGCAGGCTACGACGGCATCGTCACGTCCGACCACCTCATCTACCCGCGCGATCTGACGTCGCCGTATCCGTCGCCGACCGGACGACCAGGGTGGCCTCCCGAGATGGCGTGGCCGGATTCATGGGTGCTCATCGGTGCGATGGCTGCTGTGACGAGCCGGCTGCGGTTCTCGAACGCGGTGTACGTCGCACCTGCGCGCCCGCTGTTGGAGGTCGCCAAGCTGGTCGCCACGGCGTCGGTGGTGTCGCAGGGCCGGGTGTCGTTGGCGGTCGGCGTCGGCTGGATGCGCGAGGAATACGAATTGATGGCCCAGGAATTCGGCAACCGTGGCAAGCGACTCGACGAGATGATCCCTGCGCTGCGCGCTATGTGGCGCGGAGGCTGGGTGTCGTGGAGCGGCGAGTACTACCAGGTCCCCGAGATGATGATCGAGCCCCACCCCACCGCGCCGGTGCCGATTCTGTGCGGCGGTGAGTCCGAAACCGCGCTGCGGCGCGCGGCAGCGTCGTGTGACGGCTGGGTGGGCTTCGCGTACCCATGGCACGACGCGGTCTCCTACGTGCAGAAGTTGAAATCGCTGCGGCGTGAGTACGGGCGGGACAACGAGCCGTTCGACATCGTGCTCGCGTTGCTCGAGCAGCCGACCCCCGATCTCTACAAACGGGCAGAGGACATCGGCATCACCGCGACGATGTGCAGTCCGTGGGGCGGGCTGCGTGACACCGATTCCGGCAATTCGCGGGACGTCGAGCGCTATCGCGCGCCGATCGAGCGGTTCGCGGAGAAGGTAATGTCTCGGGTCAACTGAAACCGCTGGGGCTCGCGATGAGGGGGCTCGCCATCGAAGCGCAGACGCTGGTGCTTGACACTCCGCAGCCCGGCGTGGCGTTGCTGCGGCTGAACCGGCCCGAGCGCCTCAACGCGATCAACGAAGCCATGCGGTCCGAGCTCAAGGAGACGTTCGACTCGTTGGCTGCCGACGTGTCGACGAACGTCGTCGTCGTCACCGGGACGGGTCGGGGGTTCTGCTCAGGCATCGACATGCGCGACTTCGGGCCCGGGATGCCGCAGGCGACCGACCCGGCGATCCACCGACTGCGGTTCCAGGAGGCGATAGCCTCTCTACCACAAGTCGTTTCGGGTTTGCCGCAGCCGGTGATTGCAGCGGTCAACGGCCCATGCGTCGGCGCCGGCCTCGCGTTGTGTCTGGCCGCAGACATCAGAATCTGCTCTGCCGATGCGACTTTCGGGAACGCGGCGATCCTCCTCGGCTTGTCGGGTGCCGAAATGGGGATGAGCTATTTTCTGCCGCGCATTGTCGGAACAAGCGTGGCGGCCGACTGGATGCTGACCGGCCGCACCGTCTCCGCCGAGGAAGCGGACCGTCGCGGCTTGGTGAGCCAGCTCGTCGAACCCGATCAACTGCTTGACCGCGCACTCGAAATCGCAACTGCGATCGCGGATCTCGCACCGCTGGGAGTGCAACTGACCAAGCGCGCATTGCAGGTCAACACCGACGGTGCCGGACTCGCGGCGGCGCTGGAACTCGAGAACCGCAACCAAGTCCTCAGCCACGCGACCGACGAAGCGGCTGCCCAACGGCGGAGGTGGTCGTCGTGACCGGTCCCCTGCACGGCGTCCGTATCGTCATGATGGGCGGCCTCGGGCCCGGCCCGTGCGGCATGCTGCTGGGTGACCTCGGTGCTGACGTAGTGCGCATCGATCAACCGCGACAAGTCGACGGCCGGCTACCCCATCGACTACACGGTGCGACGCAATCAGCGCTCCGTTGCGCTGGACGTGAAAGACCCGCGCGGACGCGACATCGTCCGGCGGTTGGTCGACAACGCAGATGCGTTTGTCGACGTGTTTCGGCCGGGCGTTGCCGAGCGGTTGGGTATCGGGCCCGACGACCTGCACGAGGGGAACCCTCGGCTGGTCTACGCGCGGATGACCGGCTACGGCCAGGACGGCCCTTACGCCGACCGCGCAGGTCACGGCATCAACTACATAGCCCTGGCCGGAGCGCTGCACGGCATCGGCACCGAAGGCACACCCATTCCGCCGCTGAACCTCGTCGGCGACTACGGCGGCGGCGGAATGCTGTTGGCGGTCGGGTTGTTGAGCGCTATCCTCGAGGCTCGCGAATCCGGCGAGGGTCAGGTCGTCGACGTTGCGATGGTCGACGGAGCCGCCGCCTTGATGGCGCCCTACTTCGGAATGGTGCCGGCAGGAACGTGGCGTGATCGTCGAGGCGACAACCTGCTCGACGGCGCGGCGCACTTCTACGGCGTCTACGAGACGGCTGATGGGAAGCACATGGCGGTCGGCGCACTCGAGCAGCATTTCTACGCCGAGCTGTGCGAGCGGCTCGGCGTAGATGTGCCGCACGACGGCGACGCACCGGAGATGTGGAAAGCCCATCGGGGCAGATTCGCCGCGCGGTTTCGCGAGAAGACCCGCAGCGAGTGGGAGCGCGAACTGGGCTGGCCGGGATGCTGCGTCGCACCAGTGCTGAGCATCACTGAGGCACCGCATCACCCACACAACTTGGCGCGCAAGTCTTTTGCGGATGTCGGCGGCGTCCTCCAGCCCGCTCCGGCGCCACGGTTCTCACGAACCGTTCCGCCGGTGCCCACTCCGCCGGCGCTCGCCGGCGACCACACCCGCGACGTGTTGATCCAGGCCGGCTTCGACGATGCCGCGATCGCTGAACTGATCAACGCCGGGGTAGCGCGGCAGCGATGAGCGCTCGCGCGAAGAGCAGACGGCAGCGATGAGCGCTCGCGCGAAGAGCAGACGGCAGCGATGAGCGCTCGCGCGAAGAGCAGACGGCGCGGATGAGCCTCGCGCGAAGGGGGTTGACGACTTCGTGCATTCTGAATGCGAACCGATAGACCTGATTGTCAAGGAGTCACATGATCTCAACGATCCGGTTCGGCAGGCCCTGATTCCTCCGTTGCAGAACATCGTCAAGCAGCGCGGCCTGTGGGCCACCCACCTGGGCCCACACTTGGGCGGTCCGGGATACGGTCAGGTGATATTGGCGCTGCTCAACGAGATACTCGGCCGGTCAGAGTGCGCGCCAATTGTTTTCGGTTCGCAGGCGCCGACTCGGGAACAGTGAGATTTGCTTACTACGGGACACCTGAACTCAAGGAGCGGTACTTGGAACCGCTTCTCGACAACCGGATCGTGTCCTGTTTTTCGATGACCGAGCCGCAAGGGGGCGCGGATCCCAAGGTATTCACCACCACGGCCGTGCAGGACGGCGACCACTGGATCATCAACGGAGAGAAGTGGTTTTCGTCGTTCGCCTCGATGGCGTCGTTTCTGATCGTGATGGCCATGACGGATCCTGACGCGCTCACCGTATGAGCGGTACTCTCTGTTCGTCGTGCCCGCAGAGACCCCCGGCATCAACGTGCTCCGCGACGTGGGGATGGGATATCAGCCGTTTGCGGCGGACGCGAAGGCTATGTGCGCTACGAAAATGTGCGCGTTCCGACCGACCACATGCTCGGCCCGCGCGGCGGCGCGTTCGTCGTCGCACAGACTCGCCTGGGAGGCGGACGGATTCACCACGCGATGCGCACCGTGGGCCGGTCCGGCGGATCTTCGACATGCTGTGCGAACGAGCGGTTTCGCGGCACACGCAAGGCGATCTGCTGGCCAACAAGCAACTCGTGCAGGAGATGGTCGCCGACTCGTGGATGGAGATCGAGGCATTCCGACTGCTGACGTCGCAAACGGCGTGGAAAATCGACCAGCACAACGATTACTGTATAAGGCGGTTCGTGCCGACATCTCGGCGGTCAAGGCGATGATGCAGAAGGTGCTGCATGACGTGTCCGCGCGCGCGTTGCAGCTGCACGGGTCACTGGGCACCACCCATGAGATGCCGTTCGTGCAATACCTCGTCGAATCGTTCGTGCTCGGACTGGCCGACGGACCCACCGAGGTGCACAAGGTGACGCTGGCGCGGCTGCTGCTCAAAGACCACACACCGTCGCCGGATGTGTTCCCGTCGGGACACCTACTGCGGCTGCGTGCGGTGGCCGAGGCCAAATACGCCGACAAACTGGCCGGCATCCCCCGAACCTAGTCGAGACAAATCAACGCAGCCAACCGATCTCGCGCAGAAATGGTTGCGTGTGCGCAATCCTGCCGGTCAGCGTCGCTGGATCACCGGTGCACAGCGTCAACGCCTTCTGTGTGATGAGCTCGATGTCCTCGGTGTCGGTCTTCGCCAGGTCCAGTATGCCCGCGCCAGGGGTGGCCACCGGGTTCGACGGAGCGGCCGCATTGACGGCGATGCCGTCGCTGTACATTTCGGCAGCAAGGCTTCTCGTGAGCCGGTTCAGAGCTGCCTTCACCCTGCCGTAGACCCCGAACCCGGCGGATCGGTCGAACTCCGAGAACGGCGGACCCTCCGGCAGGTCACCGCCGACCGAGGTGACGTTGAGCACCCAGCCGCGCCCACGTTCCCGCATGGCCGGGATCGCCAACTGAGTCAGGTGTAGCGGCGCGAGCACATGCATCTCGATCATCAACCGCACCCGCCGGTCCGGGAACGTGTCGAGCGGACGCAGGAACTTCACCGCCGCATTGTTGACCAGGATGTCGGGTGCACCGATGCGTTCGACGATCTCGGTGAACAGCCGGTCGCGATCGTCAGGCTTCGACAGGTCAGCCTGGACGGCGATCGCCGAGCCGCCGTCGGCGGTGATCTCCTCCAACGTCTCACTCAGTGATCCGGGGTATTTCGGGTTGGGTTCCACGGTGCGAGCGGTCAATGCGACGGTCGCCCCCTCGCCGGCAAGACGCTGCGCAATCGCCTTGCCCAGACCTCGGCTGCTGCCTGTCACCAAAGCGACCTTGCCGGCACAACTCCCAGTTCTCATAGCCAGAGAATCACGTTACCTTCGAGGACGTGGAACTGTCTGGTATCGGAGTGTGGAGTTCACAGCTGCGTTACGGCGACAAATCCGAGGCCGCCGACGCTGCTGCGGAACTTGAGGAGCTCGGTTACTCGGCGCTGTGGATTCCGGACGTCGGTGGGCCGGTGTTCGACTCGGTGCAGTACTTGCTCAGTTCCACCAAGCGTGCCGTGATCGCCACCGGAATCCTGAACTTGTGGATGCATCCATCCGCTGACGTCGCGAAGTCCTACGCGTCCCTGACCAACACGCACGGGGACCGGTTCCTGCTGGGAATCGGTGTCAGTCATGCGCCGCTGATCGACTCCACCGAGCCGGGTCGGTACCGCAAGCCACTGGCGGCAACGCGTTCGTTCCTGGACGGATTGGATAACGCGGAGCAGCCTGTCCCCGTCAGCCGGCGGGTGGTCGCCGCGCTGGGGCCGAAGATGCTGCAGCTCGCCGCAACACGCGCGGCCGGCGCCCACCCCTATCTTGTGTCGCCAGAGCACACGGCGAGCGCCCGTGCGGCGGTGGGCGAGGGACCCCTGCTGCTTCCTGAACAGACCGTAATTCTGTGCGACGGTCGCGATGCGGCCCGGCCGATCGGAACAGATTGGCTGCGTTCGTATCTGGCGTTGCCGAACTACGCGAACAATCTTCTGCGCCTCGGTTTCTCATCCGACGATCTGTCATCGGTAAGCGACCGGTTGTTCGACGCGATCATCGCCTGGGGCGACGAGGACGCCATTTTGCGCCGGGTCCGAGAGCACCAGTCGGCCGGTGCCGACCATGTGTGCATCCAAGCACTGGAACCCGATCCGAGGGTCTTTCCCCGCGAACAATGGCGTCGGCTCGCCGCAGCGCTGCGATAGGGAGTTGCGGTCATGACAACGCTCGACATCGGCGTGTATGTGCCGCAGATGGGGTTCTCGTATCACGACATGCTGCATCGCGCGCTGCGCTGTGAAGAGCTGGGGATTGGATCCGTGTGGCTCTACGACCACTTGTACGGTCCGGGAAGGCCCGACGTTTCCTCGCTGGAGGCCTGGACGCTGGCCACCGCGCTGCTGAGCCGCACCGAGCGGCTCAAAGTGGGACACATGGTGCTGTGCAACCAGTTTCGGCACCCGGCCCTGCTCGCCAAGATGGCGACCACCCTGGACCAGATCTCCGCGGGCCGGCTGCAGCTCGGCATCGGAAGCGGCTCGATCGAAGACGAACACACCCGCACCGGCTTGCCGTGGGGCAGCTTCCGCGAACGGTCAGAACGGCTGGGCGAGTCGCTGGAGATCTTGACACAAGCGTTCGCGGACAACGCGGTCGACTTCGCCGGTGAGCATTACACCGTGCGGAAGATGCCGATCAACCCCGGGTCCGTTCAGCGGCCGCGGCCGCCGATCATCGTGGGCGGCGTCGGTGAGAAATACACCCTGCCGCTGGTCGCGCGTTATGCCGACGTCTGGAACGTCCCCACCTACGCGCTCGGGGAACTCGAGCACAAGACGTCCGTGCTGCGGTCGCTCTGTTCCGACATCGGCCGCGATCCGAAGTCGATCGTGCTGTCGGTGGAAGCCGTCATGGCGCTCGCACCCGACAACGCCTCGTTGCCGAAGGTGCGCGAGGTCGCTGAAAGACGGTTCGGCATAACAGCATTCGGGCTGCACGAGGGCGGCCTGATCGGGACCCCGGACGCGATCGTCGACCGCATCCGTGAATTCCAGAGTTTTGGCTTCCGCCAGATCATCCTGTTCCTCCACGACCGGGCATCCGACGAAACGCTCGAGCTGTTCGCCTCGACGGTGCTCGCCGAGCTGGACAACTAGTACTACCGGGGCTTCGCCCCAGCCCGACGAGGCATGCCGCTGGTCTCGTCTGCTTGGGGGCTCCGGTCGAGTGGGGTGAGACCGTGACCGGAATGCCCGGTCCGGTGTATGAAACCGCATAGCGCGGTTGGTGGGCCGTTGCCGGCCGCCCGTCTCGATCGGAGCCCAAAGATGACGGTAACGCGATCTGCCCGTGATGTCTTGACCGACCATGTGGTCTTGGAGGTGGACTGCGTGGACCGTATGTATGTGAACGTCTATGTCCCGCAACTGCAGTATGCCGTCGGGCTGATCGGCTACCTGCAGCGGCGGTTGGGGTTGCCGATCGCCTCGACCGCGCCGCTGGCCCGCATCACCGACGCGTTCAGCACCGCGGTGCACCGATTCGCCCGCGCCAACGGTATTCCGTGGGTCGACTTTGCCAAGGGCCAGCGCGAAGACGATGTCATGCACGAGCACCTGGCCGGCTTCACCGCCGAGGAGGGTGTGCTGTTCATCGGGCGGGCGCAGGAGAAGACCAAGCTGTTTCGCACCGAGCGCCGCCGCGACGCCAATGGCGATTCCTACCCGTGGATCGTGAAGACCACCGGGCTGGTCAACCACTTCTACTTTTATTGCTACGACGACGATTTCGGCCCGTTCTTCCTCAAGTTCTGCTCCTACTTTCCGTACAACGCCAAGCTGTGCATCAACGGCAACCACTGGGCGCAGCGCCAGGCCGCCAAGGCCGGCATCGCGTTCGAGGCGCTGGACAACGGGTTCGCCGCCGTCGAGGACCCAGCGGCGCTACAGGCGATCTGCGACCGGCTCGGAGAACACCAGATCGATGCGCTGCTGCGCAAGTGGCTGGCCATCCTGCCGCACCCGTTCACCGCCGCGGATCGCGCCGCCGGCTACCGCTACGACATCTCGATCCTGCAGGCCGAGTTCTCGCTGACCCAGATGCTGGACAAACCCGTCTCAGGTCGGGTCTTTTTCGAGCAGGTCATCCGCGACAACCTCGACACCGGCCGCCCCGATCAGGTCGCCCTGATCTTCGACCGGCGGCTAAAGCGTCGCGGGCCACGCCCGACGCCGGGACCGTTTCGCACCAGGGTGATCACCGAAGGAGTCACCCCCAGCCTGCACGTGGACTACAAGCACACCCGAATCAAGCAATACCACAAACAAGGGAGGGCATTACGGACCGAGACCACCATCAACGACACCACCGACTTTTCGATCGGCAAACGGCTGACTAATCTGCCCGCGCTGCGGGAGATCGGCTTCTCCGCCAACAGGGGCCTGCTGCGCGTCCAATCACTCAGCTGCGACCCGATCACCGGCGCCGAGGCCCTGCACACCGTCACCGCGCCGATCACCACCAAAACCGGCACCCGCATCCCCGGGCTGCAGCTAGGACAGCAGCGCAGCCACGCCCTGCTCGCGGCGCTGCCGCTGTTGCGGCTCCAACCCGACGGGTTCGCCAACAAGGATCTGCGCGCGCTCACCGCCGACCTACGCGGGCTCGATCCGGCCACCGTGACCGCCGGACAGATCACCTACGACCTGCGCCGGCTGCGCGTGCGCGGCCTCATCACCCGTATCCCGCACACCCACCGCTACCGACCCACCGAACACGGCCTGCGCACCGCGATGTTCATCTCCGCCGTCCACGACAGATTCCTACCCACCGGCCTGGCCCAACTCGCCGACGAGCTCACCGCGCCACCACAGCGCGCGGCATCGCGCACCTACCGCAATGCCCTCGATAACCTTGCCGGCACAACAGGTTTGGCGGCCTAACACCCACAGCCGATCACAACACACCAAACTTGACTCACAATTCCGGCTTCACCGCATCTAGCTCCGCTAGTCGCGCGCGATTGTCAGAGGGCAGTGGCATGGTTCCCACGTCCGTCATCAAATGATGACGCACCGTGGAAAAGGTGATGCCTCTATGGACAACAGTCGCAGGCTGTGGTGGATGGATGATCCCGAGCTAGTCGCAATCCGGCGCGGCGTCCTCGACGAGCTCGAACGGACGGAGAAGGGAGCAACTGAAGACGACAAACCTGATCCGGTGGTCGACGATGTGCTCGGCGGAGCCAGCTGGCGCGAACTAGCAGCTGCGCGTGACGATCTGGCCCGCGCCCAGACCCGGTACGCGGCTGCGGTTCGAGCTGCCCGCGCGCGTGGGCTCTCATGGGGCGAGATCGGCCGTGTGCTCGGCGTATCCAAACAACAGCTGCACCGCCGGTTCCGCATGCAAGGCTAACCCGGAGTCAGGGCAGCACGATCCGCAGCCGTTCCCAGCCGCGCACAGTGGACGTCGGCGCCATTTTCATGCTGTCGTAGTCGATGTCCCACTCGGGGAAACGGTTCAGGAGCTCGTCGAGCGCCACCTTGCCCTCCAAGCGCGCCAGGTTCGCGCCCAGGCAGTAGTGCACCCCCTTGCCGAACGTCAGGTGGCTGATGTTCTCGCGGTGGATGTCGAACCGGTCGGGGTTCTCGTAGCGGCGTGGGTCGCGATTCGCCGACCCGAACAGCAACAGCATCGCGCTGCCGGCCGGAACCGTGGTGCCATAGGCCTCGAAATCCCTTGCCATGTAACGGGCGAGATGCGGACCCGTCGGCTCGAATCGCAGCGTCTCATCGACCACCCGCAGGAGCAGGCTACGGTCCTCGACGACCTCGCGGCGCTGGTCGGGATGCTCGGCAAGTACCTTGGCCAACCAGCCGATGAGCCGCCCGGTCGTCTCGTTGCCCGCGCCGGCGACGACTTGCGTGTAGTGCAGGATCTCTTTGCGCGTGAGCTTTCTCGTGACGCCGTGCTCATCATCGAACTCGACATTGAGCAGGGCGGTCATCAAGTCGTCGGACGGGTTGTTGGCCCGCCACTCGACGTAATCGGCGTAGATGCTACCGTCGGCGATCTTGTCGGCCGTCACGACTTTCATCGGCGTACCGGGTTTGGTGCGCAGATTCGCGTCGTTGGCGTCACGCACCGAAATCTGGTCCGACTCCGGGATTCCCAGCAGCATGCCGATCACGCGCATCGGCATCATCGATGCGAGTTCGGCGACGATGTCGAAGCCGTCCGAGCCGACCAGCGGCTCAAGGCAATTGGCGCAATACCGCCGAATCTGGTCTTCGATCGCCGCCATCCGGCGGGGGGTGAAGACCCGAGACATCAGTGCGCGCAGCATCGTGTGGATGGGCGGGTCCTCGAACATCATCACACCCTTGGGCATGTCGAAGTCAGACTTCAGCAGCTCGAGGATGTCGCTGCGCTGATTCGAGAACGTCTGCCAATCCAGCAGCGCCTTCTCGACGTCGACGTAACGCGACAGCGCCCAGAAATCGTAGCGCTCGTTGTAGTAAATGGGCGCCTCGTCGCGAAGTCTGGCGTACACCGGATACGGGTCGGCAGTAATGCCGACGTCGTAAGGGTCGTAGTAAACCTCGGTTCGCGTGGTCATTTCAGGCAACTTCCCGCTCCTCGCTGTTCCGTCAGCCGTTCGGCTGCCAACTTCCGCAGATCGGCGGACTTGATCTTCGCATTGCCCGTCAGCGCGATCTCGTCGTCACGGAAGAACAGCACATGGCGCGGCACTTTGTAACTCGCCAAGCTCTGCGCCAGGAAGGCGCGGATCTCCTCGGCGTCGAGGGTTGCTCCGGCGTGCGGTACCACGCAGGCCACGACGACTTCGCCGAGCGTCTCGTGCGGTACGCCGACCGTCTGAGCGACTTTGACGCCGAAATACTTGACCAGCGCTTCGTCGACCTCTCGGGGTGAGACATTCGCACCGCCGGTCTTGATGATGTCGGTGAGCCTGCCCTCCCAGAAGAGCCTGCCCACGTCGTCGAGATATCCGCCGTCGCCCGTGCGAAAGAACCCTTCAGCATCGAGCGTCTCGTCGAGCGGCGTGCCGATGTAGCCCAGCATCAACGTTGGACCCTTCACGCAGATTTCGCCGCGCTCGCCCCGTGGAACGACGACACCGGTGTGCGGGTCGACGATCTTGAGCGTGACCCCCGGAAGTGCCTCACCCATGCTGCCACCGATGACCTCGTCAGGGGTGTTGGCCGGGAAACACGTTGTCATTGTGAAAGTTTCGGTGTTGCCGTACGCGTGGCCCGGCTCGAACCATTTGGTGGACACCGTCGGATGGTGCGCCCCCGGCGTCTTGAAGTCGACAAACCGCATGCTGGACAAGTCCACCTGGTTCCAGTTGGGTGCGGCTTCGAGCTGCGCCCACTGGTGTGGCCAGGCGAACGGGAAGTTCACCCGCTCGGTGGCCATCAGCTCGAGTGCCTCGGCGGCGACGAACGTCGGCTGCAGCACCAGCGAGCCGCCGGCGGCGAGCGTCGCGCCAAGTGACATTCCGAAATTGCCCGACCAGAAGAAACCGTTGGCCGACCAGCACCGGACGTGGTCTTCGGGGCCGAAGCCGTACATGCGCCGGAAGCGCCACATCTGGATGCAGACACCGCGGTGCGCGCTCAGAATGCCCTTCGGCTTGCTGGTGGATCCCGACGAAAAGAACAGCACCGCGGCATCGCTCGGCTGCACCGCCGCAGCCGTCGCCTCGACCAGTTCACGCGGCTCGTCACGCCCACTGGATAGGAAGTCGTCCCAGGATTCGATGCCCGGCACGGACTCGCCGATCATCGCGAGCCGGCGCAGGAACGGGTACGTCACGGACTGCAGCAACTCGCTCACCATCGCCGCGAAGTCCTTCTTCAGCACACGGCGCTCGAACAACAGCACCGACACACACGAGGCTCGGAGCAGATAGTCAAGCTCTGCAGCCGTCGAGAACGTGCTGAGCGTGACGGCAACGCCACCGGCCATCGAGATCCCGAACACCGCCGAGATCCATTCCGGCCGGTTCGTCATCAGCACGCCCACGCGGGTGCCCTTGCCGACGCCGCACGCGCGCAGCGCACGCGCCACATCTGTCGCCCGCTCCGAGAGTTCGGCATATGTCCAGCGCGTGACACCAGCGGCCGTGCGGAAGACCACCGCCTCGCGGGCGCTGTACATTTCGGTTACTTCCCGCAGGAAGCCCGGCAGAGTGAGCGCCCCGAGCCCTCGCTCCTCGCTCAGGGGCGGTCCCGAGACTATGGAAAGTATTCCCATGTCAGACAGGTAGCTCCACCTCGGCGGTGCAGTCGACCAGCACGGTGCCGTCCTGGTTGGTGAGACATAGCTTGACCTGTACGAGCGGCACACCCCAAGTGGACTCCGGTTCCTTGCCGATCACCTCGGCACTGAAGTAGGTCGCGTCGCCTTCGAAGGCGGGCCCGCGGAAGTCGGCCTTGGAATGGCGCACCATGCCGTCGTGGCCCGCCCAGTAGGCGAGATAGTCCGTGCACCAGGCGCCCATCGTCGCGCCATAGCCGTACGCGCGCGCCATGCCGACTTCGCACGCCCTGTCGGCGTCGATGTGGCCGCGGGATGGGCCGACGTAGAGCCCGTCGCGTTTACGCGGATCGATCTTCGCGTCGTCCTCATCGTAGGCGAAGTCTTTGCCCCAGCCGGGATCCTGGTATACCCACGGATCGTCGACACCGGGCGGAGCAATCCAACCGAACGTGCCCCAGACGTTGAACAGGAAGGCGCGGTATTCGGTGGTGAAGCTGGCGATGCTGTGCGGGCCGATCACCCGGCGCGGCAGCGTGTCGCCGACCTTGACTTCGTCGAAATGCGGTGTGATACCCAGTCGATTGGACTCGAGCCACTCCCGGCGGAGCCTCTCGACTTCTTCCAACTCCGGTTGTGTCCAGCGCTTGATCTCACCGAGCTGGCTTTCGAACATGCCGCGCTTCGCCGCCTCGTCGTAGAGGTAGCGAATTGCGGTCGACCGCTCGCGCGCCACCAGTGCGCCGTGCTGGTTAGTGTGAACGGTGTCGCCGCGCGAGAACATCGTGGGTCCGGCGAATTTCGTCTCCGCCACTTTGTAGTCGTGGAACCGCCGTTCCTGGAACAGCTTGTCCCCCGGCCGAACCGGACAGCCGTAGAACCACCACTCCTCGCCGCCGAAGATCAGGTGGCTATTCGGAATATGGCCGACGCACGCGGGCGCCGCGCCGTGCCCATAGTCCAGGGCCACTGCGATGGACTGCGGCGCGATGATGCCGCCGAACTTGGATTCACGCGCGAACTCCTCGTTCCAGTGCAGCGGATTCGGGTAGTCCATCGCCATTACCCAGCGGCGAATGTCGGAGCTGCTACACGGATCCCACAGTTGCCCACCGCCGACCGGCTTGCCAACCCGATGGTCGACGTCGGACAGATCGAGCTCGGGATTACTTGCCATGAGTGCTTCCCATCAGTGATTGACGTCGACGACGATGCGCCCGCGCACCTTGCCGTCCATCAGGTCGTCGGCCGCGGCGATCGCGTCGGGCAGTGCGATCTCCCGCGCGATCGAATCGAGCTCGCTCGCGTCGAGATCGCGGGCCAGCCGCTTCCAGGCCGGCAGTCGCCGCTCTTTGGGCGCCATCACGCTGTCGATGCCGAGCAGGGACACGCCGCGAAGGATGAACGGGGCAACCGACGCCGGGAAGTCCATGCCCTGAGCCAGGCCGCACGCCGCGACCGCGCCGCCGTAGCGGGTCTGCGCGCACGCGTTCACCAGCGTGTGACTGCCGACCACGTCGACGACCCCCGCCCAGCGCTCCTTCTGCAGGGGTTTGCCCTTCTCTGCCAGCTCGGCGCGGCCCAACACCGCGGAGGCACCGAGCTTTTCGAGATACTGCGCTTCCGACGGCTTACCGGTCGCGGCGGCCACCTTGAAGCCCGCCTTGGTCAACAGCGCGATTGCGACGCTGCCGACGCCACCCGTTGCGCCGGTCACCAGGACCTCACCCCGATCGGGCGAGACACCGTGCTCCAGCAGGGCGCCCACGCACAGGCTCGCCGTGTAGCCGGCCGTGCCGATCGCCATCGCCTGCCGCGTCGTGAATTCCGGCGGCAGCCCGACGAGCCAGTCCCCGTTGAGGCGGGCGCGCTGGGCGAGTCCGCCCCAGTGGGTTTCGCCGACGCCCCAGCCGTTGAGCACGACGCGGTCGCCGGTCTTCCAGTCCGCATGGCTGCTGTCGGTAACGACGCCGGCAAGGTCGATGCCGGGGACCATCGGAAACTTGCGGACCACCGGCGAGCGGCCGGTGATGGCGAGAGCGTCCTTAAAATTCAGGGTCGAGTACTCCACGTCGACGGTCACATCGCCGTCGGGGAGCTGCGCTTCGTCGAGATCGGTGCGCGCAACGGTCTGCCCCGACTCACCCTTGTCGATCAGAATTGCCGAAAACATTCGGTGACTCCGTTCCTCCTCGACGCCCCACGCCGCAGCTGAGAATATCATTCTCGATGATGAGCATGATATTTCCATGCCAGACGGCGGTAGGTCGATGAGGGTCCACCCCGCGGCGTTCTTTCGCACCACCTTGCCGCTGGACCTGTCCCAGCTCGAGAAGCTCGACGGCGGCCGCTACCACTCCATCTGGCTCCCCGATCACATGGTCAGCTTCTGGCCGGACTCGATCTGGACGCCCGAATTCACCGACCTCGCCACCGCGTCCCCGTCGCCACACCGCAGTCTCGACGGCATGGCCGTCGCGGCCGCCGCGGCCGTGTTGACCCGCAACGTGTCGATCCCGACCAGCGTGGTGGATACGGTGCGCCGCCACCCGTCGCTGCTCGCGCAGAGCGCGCTCACGATCGACCACCTCGCAAAAGGGCGCTTCATCCTCGGACTGGGCAGCGGCAAGACCGAGAACACCGTCCCGTACGGTTTCGACTTCAGCAGGCCGGTCGCTCGCTTCGAGGAGGCGCTGAACGTCATTCGGCTGCTCTGGGACAACGACGGCCCGGTCGACTTCGCCGGACGGTTCTATCGGCTTCGCCATGCGCGGCTGGACACCGAGCCCTACGACGGCCGCTTCCCGGAAATCTGGATCGGTGCGAGTGGCCCGCGGATGCTCGACATCGCCGGACGCTATGCCGACGGCTGGTGGCCGGCGGGCGCGTGGACGCCTGAGCATTACGCGGAAATGTTTGGGGCCGTGTGTAATTCGGCCGAGCGCGCCGGCCGGGACCCGCTACGGATCACACCCTGCTTCATCCAGATCTGCATCATCGGCCGCGACGAAGCGACGCTTGCCGAGATACTCGAGGCGCCGCTGGTCAAGGCGTTCCTGTTGCAGATTTCGGCGGAGACGTTACGCGGCTTGGGCTACGAACATCCGATGGGCGAGAACTGGCGCGGCTTCCAAGACATCGACCCGGCCGTTCTGAGCCGCGAACGGATCGTCGACTTCCTCTGCCGCGTCGACCCCGAGGCCGTCCTCGCGGTTGTGCCGCACGGGACACCGCAACAGGTCGCCCGGACCATCAAGCCGTACGTCGACGCGGGCCTGCGGGTGCCGAAGATCTTGGACTACGGCGGGATGGCCGGACTGCAGTATGCGGCGGCGTCCGCCGAGAACGTGCGCGCAGCCGAGGACGAACTCATGCGTTTGTGCCGAGACGTGACATGACGCTTGACGCCGCCGAAATGCTGGCCTGGGCGCAGGCCGAGACGGGTCTTTGCGACTACGGAGACCCCACGCTGCCGGAGCGGTTCGGCCTCGCCGTCGAGCATCTCGACAGCCTCGGCATGGACGCGGATGGCCGCCGCCAGGCCGAGGAGGTGTGCCACTGGCTGCTGACGTCGCGGCTGGAGTTCTTCGAGGACCACAACCGCTATCCGGTGGCCCAGGAAATGATCGAGCGACCGATGTTCGTGACTGGCGAGCCGCGCTCAGGCACCACGCTGATGCATGCGCTGATGTCGGTCGACCCGACCGCCCGAGCGCTGCGGTTCTGGGAGGTGATGTATCCGTCGCCACCGCCCGGTGTCGCGGACCTCGACGACCCGCGCCGCGCGAAGGCCGACGCCGACTGGCGCGAGATCAACGCGAAGCTGCCGAAATGGCTCCTGAGCCACCCCTATAACGACATGCTCGGCGATGGCTGCCCGAGGACGAACGCACCTGGGCTTTTGACTTCAGGGTGATGACACCGACTGCCTGGTGGCGGGTTCCGATGCAGACGGTGATCAGCGGCCTGCCGACCGACGCGGCTGCGCAGTACCGTATCCACACAGCGATGCTGCAGCAATTCCGGCACCACCGGCCACGGAAACGGTGGGTGCTCAAGGGTTTTCATGGTTTCCGGCTGCGGGAGTTCTTCAACGCCTATCCGGATGCGAGCCTGGTGTGGCTGCACCGGGACCCGGTCCAAGTCGCGGCCTCCCGGACGATGATGATGGCGGATATCCTCGACGGAACCGTCGGACCTATTGATCTGCGCGGCGCGGCGAAGATGCATCTCGACCTCACCCGCGCGAGTATTGCGAACACGATGACCAACCCGCTGGTGGCAGATCCGCGCATCATGCACGTTCGCTACACCGACTTCATCGCCGACCCGGTTGCCACCGTCCGCCGCTACTACGAGTTCTGCGAGCGGCGGTTGACGGGTGAGGCAGAGACGGCGATGCGCCACTACCTCGCGGACAATCGCGGTGACCGGTACGGCAAGTTCAGGTATTCGGCGACTCTGCTGACGGACATCGGCGAAGACCTCGACGCGTTGCATGACGAATTCCGGGCGTTCCGCCAGCGTTTCGGTGTCGAAATCGAAAAGCGGGACTGACATCGCGCACGAGCGGCTGTCGGTGCACAGCGTCACGTTCTCCGGTGCGACGCTCCCGGAGCTGGACAAGCATTGGCACACATTGGAATTGAGGCGGGACGCCGCGGCCGCGGTCGGCGCACGCACGGTCTACATGTTGACCGGCGGACGCGGCGCGCTCACCTGGGAGCAGGCAGCCGAGCGATTCTGTGCCGCCGTCGTCCCCTGTATGCGGGCCGCCGAGCGGGCCGGAGTGGCGCTGGCGATCGAAAACGCTGTTGAAAAGCGTGACGACATATAGTTCCCACCAGGCAGCGACATGCTGCCGCGGACTGTCCTAGCGGAAACGCGACCAGAGATCGCCGGAGGCATCGGGGTACCTCTCATACCAACTCTGCGAGGTCGCACGAACGTGGCCCCACATCGCCCCCTCTCTGTCCAGAACCCCGCGTCTCGCGTGACATGCGGCTGCGTGTGTCCACAGTGGACAATCCGGAAAGGGACGGTTGAACGGCGCGAACGATGTAGTGGAAAGGCCCCGAGGGCCCGAGGGCCCGAGCCGTCATTCGATGTTGGGATATGGCACGGCGATCTCGGTTGCGGCGTCGCGACCCCGCAAGACTTCAGTGTCGACGATGTGCCATCGACGAGCTTCTGCGTCTTGTGCCCGGTTCACGGCGGCACCGGACGCCACGACACCACCGGACCGCTTGGCGACATCAGTCAGTCGTGCCGCCTCGTTGACCGGATCACCGATAACGGTGTACTCATACCGCCCCGGGTCTCCGATGTTGCCTGCCACCGCCATCCCCGCCGACACACCGATGCCTGCCTTGATGTCGCTGTCCGACAACCGAAGCCGGCGATCGAGTTCGCGGGCAGCTGCGAGCGCGCGGCCGGCATGATCGGTGGTCGGCACCGGAGCGCCGAATATCGCCAGTGCCGCATCACCCTCGAATTTATTGATCAGACCGCCGTGGTGCTCCACGACGTCGACCACCACCGCGAAGAAGTCATTGAGCATAGCGACGATTTCGGCCGGAGGAAGGGTGGCTGCAAGTCGCGTTGAGCCGACCACGTCGACGAACAGCACCGCCACCTCGCAGATTGCGCCGCCCATCTCGGTGCGCGCGCCATCTTTCGACGCAGTCTCCTCCGCCAGGCGGGCGACGTCGCGGCCGACGTGACGACCGAAGAGGTCGCGGAGTCGCTCGCGTTCGCGAAGTCCCCCCGCCATGGTGTTGAAGCCGGCCTGTAACAAGCCGAGTTCGGAGGCGTCGAACACGGGAACCGAGATGTCGTAGTCGCCCAATTCGACATGTTTCATGCCGCGCGTTATCTCGTCGACGGGGTCGGCGGTGCTGGCCCCGGTGAACGCGGCCGCCGCCAGCCCGCTGACGACGACACATCCTCCGAGTGCCAGCATCACCCAGGCCAGTCGGTGACCGGGATAGTGGAAGACCAGAGAACTGGCGGCAACCAGCATCAGCATCAGCAACGGAACGCCGGTGCCCCCCACCCAGGCGCCCACCGTTCGCAGCCGAAGGCCGGGCCCCCGCGACCTGGTTGGCGGGTCTTTGGTCAACACCTCCGCGACGGCGGGGCGCAGGGTACGCGTGCATCGCCAATACGACAGCGGCGCTGTCACCGCAGCACCAAGTAGCACCGAGACACCCAACGTCGTCGCCAGCCAAGGTGTGGCGAGATTGATCACCACAAAGAGCACTGTCGCCGTGCTCCACACTGTCGCGTGGATCACCGCCATCCGCGACGGAATGACCAGCAAGATGCGCCGGCCGACCGATTCGTCCGCGTCCGCCGGGAAGGTCATCCACAAGTACCCCCAGGCGGCCGCGATCGGAGTGATGACCCCGGCGTAGATGACGAGGCTGATCACGTTGCGCATAAGGACGTGATGATCACCGAGAGCGGCGCCGGTGGGCAGTGCCCAGAACGTCAACGCGGCGATGATCCCGGCCCCCAAGACCGTCGGGACGATGGCGCCCCACACCAGCAGGGCCCGGCCCTCCAAACCGACCGGATGCTGCCTTCGGCGCACTCCCCGAGCCAATTTCATGACGACCCGATGGCGTCCGGAATTTCGGCAACCTCTACAGCGTCACGCCGTCGGGCGATTGTGCGACCCCGTCGGGCATCTCCAGCGGGTACACGATTTCGCGAAGGACGCCGTGGGCGGTGCTCGGTGATGCTTCGGCTCCGGCCTTGGACCGCTCCTCCGTCGGTCACCGAGAACCTCCCGTCGCTGTCGACGCAGATTTTCGCTGGGTCTGACCAGAGGCAGCATCTTACCCGAGCACGTGCTGAATTCCGTGGCAAGCGCGGTGACGCGACCATCGCGTTCCGACGATTTGCAGCTGAAGGGTTACCGGATCGGCACTGTCAAGTTGGTGAGCTGCCTGGCCGCTGCCCAGATCGATGATGGTGACCGCTGCATCGTCGTGGTGGCAGGGACACCGATACCTGCCGTAGATCATCGCGCACTGCGTGTGGCTGTATCACCGGGGGACAGGGCTTTCCACCAGAACCGAAGCACAACACGCGAACGATAAGCCCACCCCAATTAACATGACAGTGCCATCAAGCGAGCCGGCCGCGCGCTGCATACCCGGCTCGTCAAGCGCAGCGATCTGGCAGATGCCTGCCGGGTGATACGGCGACCGTGACCCACGAGGAGCGCGTCGAGCAGATGTGGGCCCGGTTCCACGGGATCCGGCAACGCTACGGGCTGTGACCTAATCCCTGAGGCGGTAACCGCCGTGGAAAAATGCGAGTGAGGACCACGTGGAATACCGTTTCGGCGCACTCAGTGGCGGGATAGCTTGTGGTTGTCCCAGGTGATCAGCCGGTAGGCCTGGAATACCACCCACCGGGCAGACTTTCCGACTGCCGTCAACGGATATCGCACAGGCTCGGCGCTTGTCGGCTCACCATGTCCGCCAGCGTATTTCGCGCCCATCTGCCAACGCACCTCCTCGAGATGCGGGTCGTTGCCCTCGGCAGCAGCATCCTCTAGCTCTAGCACTGTTGCGCGTCCTTGAAACATCGCGCCCTGCAGTTCCGGGAATCGCTCGTTGCGGTCGACGAGAATGGTGCATCCGTGATTCCGTCGCAAGTTCACGATCTTCTGACCGCGGCAATAGAAGTAGATTTGCCCACCTACCCACGCGAACCACAGCGGCGTGAGGTTGATCCGCTCGTCGGGGCCGACCGTGCCGACACGCATGTTCCACGACGTCGTCATCAGCTCGTCCAACTCGTCATCCGACAAGCTCAGCTTCGCTGGTATCCGGGCCATGCTCACTACCGCCTTACTTCCTCGGCCGGGCGAAGGTCTAACCGTATGCGTGAGCTAAGTTGCCTTACAGTTCGGGTGGCATTTGGAAAGGGAGCCGGATGGAGATTGCGGGAAAGAAGGCAGTTATCGTCGGCGGCGCATCAGGCTTCGGCCGGGCGACCGCTGAGGCGTTGGCCAAGCGCGGCGCGAGCGTGGCGGTACTGGACCGGCCGCAATCGAAGGGCCGAGAAGTGGCTGATGGCCTCGGCGGGACGTTCTATCCAATCGACGTCACCGACTTCACTGGCGCCGAGGAGGTCTTACGGCAAGCCGTCGACGCGCTCGGCGGATTGCACATCGCAGTAACGACCGCGGGCGGCGGGATCGGTGAGCGCACCGTGAAAAGGGACGGCCCCCATAGCCTGGACTCCTTCCGCTCCTCGATCGACCTCAACCTGATCGGCACGTTTAACGTGAGCCGACTCGCGGCATGGCACATGAGCACCAACGAACCCGACGATGAAGAGCGCGGCGTGATCATCAACACGTCGTCGATCGCCGCGTTCGAGGGGCAGATCGGCCAGGTCGCATACACAGCCTCCAAGGCTGCGATCGCCGGGATGTGCCTTACGATGGCGCGAGATCTGGGCAGCATCGGAATCCGCGTTTTGGCAATTGCCCCCAGCCTATTCGCCACCGGATTGACCGAGGGCATTCCCGACGAGTTCGCCGCGAAGCTCACCAAGGACGCCGCGTTCCCTCGGCGGCTGGGGCGTCCAGAAGAATACGCGAAGCTGGCGGTCGCGATCGTCGAGAATCCGATGCTCAACGGTCAGTGCATCCGGCTGGACGCCGGGCAGCGGTTCGCGCCGAAATAGTGGCGGGACGCGAGCGCGCAAATAAGACTAACGATCGCCAAATGTGCTCAGCCGCAACGAGGTAAAGCGCCGGCTCGCGATACGCCATCCGTCATCGGTACGCACGATCTCGTCGTCGTAGTAGCCGATCGCGTTCACGCCGGACGCGCCTACCCCGACCATCACCATGTCCACGTAGGTGCGGGCAACGGCAGTGTCGCCGTTGACCGTGATCGCCTGGTTGCTCATCCGATGCAACGTCTGCACTTCCTGATGCGACAGCTGCATGAACTCGGTGACGGCGTCGACGCCGTTCCAGGCGCCGATCTCGCCGTAGTCGAGTTGGCAGTCGGCGGTGAACACAGTACGGAACAGAAGCCAATCGTGACGGTCGATCCCGGTGGCGTACCGCACCAGCAGATCTGAAATATCTTGTCGATCTTCACGTTCTGTCATGCAGGCTCTCCGTTCAGGTGGACCACGATGCGGGGGCCGTGAGCACCACTGCCCGCGCTGCCACTCCCTCGCTTTAGTGTCTCGGATAGTCGAGATACCACAGTCGGCTTGCCCGCGGAAGACGGGCCGCTGCGTAAGGCGCAACCAGTGGCGGGCAACCTTACAAGCCTCATCCAAACTGTCGAGGAGACCATCGCAATGACTGCGGGTAACGACACCATCGCCCTACTGGAAATCGAGTCGATCAAGCAATTGAAGGCCCGCTACTGCCGATACCTGGACAGCAAGGACTGGCAGGCGTGGCGAACGATCTTCGTCGACAGCTTCGTCAGCGACACCTCACAGGCGGGCGGAAAGTTCATCGAAGGCGCCGACGAGTTCGTCGCCTTCACCCGCAGGAACCTCAGGAAGCCCTCGCAAGTCACCGCACACCATGTGCACGCGCCGGAGATCGAGCTGACATCACCAACGACCGCGCGCGGCGTGTGGGCGCTCGAAGACGTCGTCCGGCTGGCCCCCGGAGTGAACCTGCGCGGTTACGGCCACTACCACGAGACCTACGAAAAGATCGATGGCCAGTGGCGTATCACGAGCTCCACGCTGACCAGGCTGCGGGAGGATATTTTCAATACCTTTGTCTGCGTATACATCTCCGATCGGCTGAAGAAGGCGATCGGCAGGGCCGCAGGCCGGCTGGTGACTCGCTGATCACACCGAGCAGGTGCCAATCGAGACGAACAACTCGACAGGCCAGAAAGCGCCCACGAGAGCGTATGCGAGCAGGTCAGCGCCGCCCGATACGCGCAATTCCAGGCGGGTCTCTACCTGCTGCACCATCTCCGCGTGGAAGGAGGCCCACACCAGTCCAGCCAACACATACGGGATGGCCAGCCACATCACCAATTCGATGAGTGCTTCGACGCTCAGGCGGTAGCTCAGGACGCGACGCAGCATTGCATGACCACTTCTCATACCAATGACTTGCGCCGACGAATCCTGGTGCGCACGTCAGCCAAGAGGGCGTAGCTGCCGCCTTGGCGGATAAAAACCGGAAGGAATCGGTTCGCGAAAGCGACCATCAGAAACAGCCTCTCAAACCACCGCTGTCGCGCATTGCCCCAACGCAGGCCCATTGCGTCCCGAAAAACCGGCGCCAGGAACCCGACGGTGAGGAACTTCAACAACGGCCGGAAGGGCAGCGCCAGAAGCGGATTGATCATTCGCAGTTTGAGGAAGTCGACTAGGTACTTCCGGACAGCCTCGTCAATGACGACGCGCCCGCAGGCGGCGTTCCAGTATGCGTCAAACGCCTCACGGGTGCGCGGCCACTGCTCTTCGGACACTTGCAGCATGGTTCCCAATGTCCACGCCGACCGGTAGAACTGCGCGGCCTGCCCGGGGGTCATCTCGCCGCGCAGCAGCTGATAGGTGTCTTCCAGACCGACGAACAGGCACGCAGCGACCCACATCTGCAACTCTGGGTCGAACGCGTTGTACCGCACTGGGCTGTCCGCCGTCGATTTCACGTCTCGGTGTGCAGCGTTGACCGCGGCGCGGAAGGCGGTTCGGTCGTGCGGTGATCCGAGAATGGCGACGGCGAGGTATTGAGACGTTGTACGGAGTCTCTTCCACGGGTGCTTCATCAGGCTGCCGGAGTCGACTTTGCTTTCCACGACGCTGTAGCCAACCGCCGGCCATGACAACTGCATGATCACGTTGGCCGCCGCGGCGGCAAACGACCAGAAGTCCATGGCCTCGGCCGCCGTTACGCTTCGATCATCCCAGCGGGCAGTGCGTCGATTGACATGGATTCGGGTGTCGGCAGTGGAAAGCTGCCGGGCAGCCGCTGAATTGTCGTGATTCATCGTCGCGCCGTACTACGTCATGCAGATGTTGGCCACCAGCAGCATCGGCCACGACGCGATGGAGCCCAGAATCGACACGACCCTTTCGGCCCCGTGACTGTGGGTGAGTCGATCGGTGTGAGTTGCCGACCAGATCACCCCCACAGTGAGATAGGGAACCGCCAGCATGATGGCGGTTCCGATCCATTCGGCGATGGTCATTTCAAAACTCAGGATTTGCCGGATCATCTTCTCCATCGCCTCTCCTTTCGCGTGGAGGACTGCACGCGTCAATCCAGTTAACCATGACAAGTGGTCATCAGAGAGCGGTGATGCTTGGACCTCGGTCACCATCGCATTTGCGACGGCAATATGTGCTTCGAAGTCAAGCGATTTCACGATCGTGCGGTGGCGAATCGACCCGCCAGCTTGTACTTGGCCTGGGTCGGTAGCTCCACGGCTGGCGGGGCAGCTTTCTTCGGCGGCATTGCGTCAAGGCCGTACCCTGACGGACGTGGCGGACCTTCATCCCGGCATCGCTGTGCTCGCTCCCCTGCTGGGTGCGTGGGCCGGTCGCGGGTCAGGTGAGTACCCGACGATCGAGCCGTTCGACTATCTCGAGGAAGTCACGTTCGGCCACGTCGGCAAGCCGTTCCTCAGCTATCGTCAGCGCACGAAAGCCAGTGAGCACGGCCGTCCGCTGCACGCGGAAACCGGCTACATTCGCGTGCCGTCCCCGGGCCGGGTCGAACTCGTGCTCGCGCATCCGACCGGCATCACTGAAATTCAGGAGGGCACGCTGTCGGTCCACGAGACCACGATCGAGATGGATCTGAGCGCAACGACGATCGGGCGGACCGCGTCGGCTAAAGAGGTCGCGGTGCTGTGCCGGTCGATTCGCGTCGACGGCGACGAACTGAGCTACACCGTGCGAATGGCAGCCGTGGGACACGGGCTGCAGCACCATCTGGCCGCGACCTTGCATCGGAAGCTGCCGTGACCGAAGGCAGAATCCGCGTCCCGGCCGACCTCGATTCCGTCACCGCGGTCGGGGAAGAGGATCACTCCGGGCTGGACCCGGCGGCCGTCGAGCGGATATGGCACGCCGCGCGGCATTGGTACCGGGCGGGCATGCATCCCGCGATACAGTTGTGCCTGCGGCACAACGGTACGGTCGTCCTGAATCGCGCGATCGGGCACGGCTGGGGAAACGCGCCCACCGACGAGCCAGACACCGAAAAAGTCCCGGTCACAACGGAGACACCGTTCTGTGTGTACTCGGCGGCCAAGGCCATCACCACGACCGTGGTCCACATGCTCGTCGAACGCGGATATTTCTCGCTCGACGACCGCGTCTGCGACTACCTGCCCACCTACACCAGTCACGGCAAGGACCGCACCACGATTCGGCATGTGATAACCCACAGCGCAGGGGTTCCGTTCGCCACCGGGCCGCGGCCCGACCTCAGACGCATGGACGACAGCGAATACGCCCGCGACATGCTCGGCGAACTCAAGCCGCTGTACCGGCCGGGATTGGTGCACATCTACCACGGGGTCACGTGGGGTCCACTGGTCCGCGAGATCGTTTCGGCCGCCACCGGCGAGAACATTCGCGACATTCTCGCCGCCGAGATCCTCGACCCGCTCGGCTTTCGCTGGACCAACTACGGCGTGGCGGAGCGGGACGTCCCCCTGGTGGCTCCGAGTCACACGACGGGCAGGCCGTTGCCCGCGCCGATCGCGGCGGCGTTCCGCACGGCCGTTGGCGGAACGATGCACCAGATCATCCCGTTCAGCAACACCCCGCGTTTCCTCACCGGTGTGGTGCCGTCATCTAACACCGTGTCGACGGCATATGAACTGTCCCGCTTCGCCGAAATCCTGCGCCGCGGTGGCGAACTCGACGGTGTACGAGTCATGCGACCGGCAACGCTGCGCGCCGCGACGACGGAATGCAGGCGACTGCGACCGGATTTGGCCACCGGGCTGGTGCCGCTTCGCTGGGGCACCGGATACATGTTGGGATCCAAGCGGTTCGGACCGTTCGGGCGCAATGCGCCAGCCGCGTTCGGCCACACCGGCCTGTCCAACATCGCGATCTGGACCGACCCGGAGCGAGGGCTTGCGGCAGGGCTGGTCAGCAGCGGCAAACCCGGGAGGCATCACGAGGCGAACCGCTACACCGCGCTGCTGGACAGCATCACCGCTGAAATTCCCCGCGTCAGTTGAGTGCGTCGCTGCCCGCTAGCCCAAGAACTGCTCGACGTACGGCGCGAAGCGGGCTCGTAGATCCGCCTCGTCGACGCCGAACATTTCGCACGACGTCGCGACGCGGCCTAACCGTCCGCGCTGATGGCCCGACAGGTAATCGGCGACCGCGGAGCGGGAATCGTCGGTCAGCGACTCGCCGGCGAGGTCGTACGCCTGTTGAGCCACGCCCGGTTCGTCGGCCAGGAAGTCGTCGAAGCGGATGTCTAGTGAGCGCTCGGGGCCGATGACGCCGCGGTCGCGGACGAGAGCGGCCAGCATCACGTCGAGGCGGTCGACCCAGTAGGCGCCCATCTCCTGCACAGGCACCGGGCAGCGGTGCATGCGCGCGGAATACGTGAGCATCGCCATCATCGAGAGCGCCACCGGCACAGGGTCGCGGTGTGTGAATACGACGACCACGCCCGGGAAAACGCGGTCGAGCACCGGCAGTTGCTCGAGATGCTGCGGCGACTTGAGCAGCCAACGCCGCCCGCCGCGCAGGAATTGCATCGCCTTGAGCTGGGTGGCGACGTACTCATAGCTCGTCGTCTGGTCGTGCCCCAGGTAGTAGTCGCGCCATCGTGGCACATGCCCGAGCGTCTCCATCAGCATCGAGGAGAAGTCGTTGGCCAGCAGCTGGATCTCCTCGTGAACGTGGTCGGTGGTCATCTCGTGCATGAGCGGGAAATACGGCATCACCGCGTTCATGAACTCGACGGCGACGTCCATCCGAACCCGGCGTGGATCGGGCTCGACTCCCACCTCCGAGGGCAGCGGAAACGGCTCGACGCTTTCCCAATACGGCAGGGTGCGGAAGGTGGGAGCCGCCGCGAGCAGATTGTGCAGATGGGTGGTACCGGTTCGGGGCAGCCCAGCGATGACGACCGGCGGCAGCAGCTCGATGTCGTTGATCTCCGGGTGTCTCGACAACAGATCGGTGAGCAGCAACCGGTTCTTGAGCCACTGCACCAGCTGCGAGAAGAAGTTGACGATTCCGGGCGGATGCATGCCGGCGATCTCATGCAGCGACGCGAGGTAGACGTCGAGACGTTCCCGGTAGTCGTCGGGGCCGAAATCGTCGAGGCCGGTGTCGGCGACGGCCCTGGCGTGCAGAGCCTCGGCGTCGAGCGGACAGTCGGCGGCCATCGCCCCCATCATGTCGCGGAGCTGCTCGACCTCCGGGCTGAAGCGGGGTTCGGCGAGGTCGTCAAGTTGGACGAGGTCTGCGGCGTCGGTCACGGCGACTTATGTTACTTTGAGTTTCGTAATGAGGACGGAAGTTGGTCGCCCCCGCGATCCACGAATTGATGGTGCGGTCCTGACCGCGACGGTCGAGTTGCTCGGTCAAACCGGGTACCCCGGGCTCTCCGTCGATGCGATCGCCCGGCAGGCCGGCACCAGCAAGCCGGCGATCTACCGGCGCTGGCCCAGCAAGGCACACCTGGTACACGAAGCGGTGTTCCCGTTGGACGGCGTCACCGAGCTTCCTGACACCGGGTCGCTGGCCGGTGACATCCGCGAAATGGTGCGCCGCACGGTGTCCGTGCTGACCACCCCGGCCGCACGGGCGGCGCTGCCCGGACTCGTCGGCGAGATGGCGGCAGACCTAAGCCTGCATTCCGCGTTGCTTGAGCGGTTCGGCGGCATCCTGTCGCGTGGACTCACCCAACGACTGACCAACGCCGCGGCGCGCGGCGAGGTTCGGCAGGACGTGACCGCCGCAGACGTGGTAGAGGCCATCGCCGGCATCGCGTTCATGGCCCTCCTCACCCGCGCAACCGCGATCGACGACGCCTGGGTGGAACGAACAACCACCCTGATCATGAGAGGAATCAGCGCATGACGGAACAGACACACGAGTCCACCGCCGCGTGGCACGAACTGCTCGACACCCTAGGCAGTTTGGATCGCTCATTCCTGGAGGGCGACCGCGCTGTCACCGACGACCGGCACATCGCCGACGGTTACCGCATGCTCGCGACCACGCTCGGGGTGGCGTTCGACACCTACCTCTTCGCCGACCCCAGCCGACCGATGTTCGTCGAAGTCAACACCCCGTTCCGGCGCGACCGGCGATGGGGTGGCGACAACACCGATGCCTACTACTTCATGTGCCCCGTCCATCCGCAGCGCCGCTACCGCATCAGCGGAAACAAAGGCGACAGCGTCTATTTCTCGGTGACCGCCTACAACGAACCGTCCCCGGGCGCGTGGTCCGACCGGATCGTGGCGATCGTGCGCGACGACGATCTGCAGATCGACGCGGAAGGCAACTTCTCATTCGAGCTGGGCCCGACGCCCGATGCGGCGGTGTTGATGACCCGTGACTATCAAGCCGACCCGCTGACCGGCCGGCCTGTCAGCTGGCACATCGAGGCGCTCGACGAGCCTGACCCGGTGCGGCACTCCGACGCGGAGACCGCGGCGGCGTTGCGGGCCAGCGCCGCGTGGCTGCGGACGATGTTCGCGATCGTGCCGCTCGCCGTCGGCGTCCGCGTCGACGACGCCCACACTCTTGGACACGAAATCTCCCAGACCGCAAACCAATTCGCTGACCCATACCAGGTGCCGGACGCCAACTTCGGCTGGTCGGCACGTGACGCCTGCTACGCCTACGGCAGCTTTGTGCTCGACGCCGACGAGGCACTTGTCGTCACGCATCGGCCGCCGTCCTGCCGGTTCTGGAACCTGGTGGTGTGGAACCAGTTCATGGCCACCCAGAACGTCACCGACGCTCGCAGCTCGATCAACGGCCACACCGCGGTGCCCAACGCCGACGGCTCGGTGACCGTCGTGATCTCACGTGGGATGACAGCGCACCCGAATTCGGTAACAACGCTGGACTATCCGCGCGGCAACCTCGCGTTCCGGTGGTTCCTTGCCGACGAGGTGCCCGCCCGGCCGGAAGTTTGCGTGGTGAAAGTGTCCGACGCGCCGACGAGTGTCGACTGACCTCACCCTCTAGCATTCGCATGTGCCCAAGATCGAATTGTCGCGCGAACTGTCGCTGACGCCAGATCAGGCGTGGGCTCATGTGTCTGATTTGTCGACTCTGGGCGACTGGCTCCAGCTGCACGAAGGCTGGCGGTGTGAAGTGCCCGCTGAGATCTCCGAGGGAATGACACTGGTCGGCGTGGCACGCGTGAAGGGACTGCGCAATCGCGTCACCTGGACAGTCCGCGAGTTCCATCCACCGGAACTGCTGGACATCAGCGGCGCTGGCGTCGGGGGAACGAAGTACGCGGTGCGGATGACGGTCACACCGATCGGATCGGGATGCGAGTTCACCGTGAAGGTCGACCTCGGCGGTAAGCCGCTCTTCGGGCCGATCGGCGCAACCGCGGCCCGAGCGGTCAAGGGCGACATCGATCGGTCGATCAAACGATTTGAGGAGCTCTACGGCTCAGACGGCTGACGGTCCGACACCGACCCGGGAGTCCGAATCCCGCGGTAGATGCCCCATCCGACGATCCAGGGCATCACCACGTGATCAACCGACCAGGCCGGGAGACGAAAGGCGCTGCCATTGGGCGCGAACACCTCGAGCCCGTCGGGCTGAATGCCGAGCACCGAACCCCATCGATGTTTCGGGGGTCGGTAGCTGCGCAGTGGTCGTCCTTCCAGCTCGGCCCGAACATTGTGGGCGACAAGCTTGTCGGCTCTGTTACGGGCCGACGCTCGAAGCGGGTCGGTGGCCGCGACGTCGCCGACCGCAAACACGCCGGGATGTCCTGGTGCTCGCAGGTTTGGTGTCACGCGGACGAAGCCGCTTTCGTCGAGCAGTTCTCCCGGCAACCAGTCGGTGTTGGGACGCACCCGGCCTATCGCCCAGAGCACGGCATCGGCGGACGCCGGTGGTTGTCCGGTGCTCCACCGAACAGGCTCGCCGGTGATCTCTTCGCCGGTGAAACCGTCGGGCACCAGCGCGCGATGTCCCGGGCGAATGATGACGCCGAGGTCATTGAGCCGCAGCTGGATTCGTCGCCATGTCTGAGGGTGATACTCGACCAGGGCGCGCTGCCCGGGAAAGTACAGACCAATCCGTTTGTCCGGCCAGGTTCTCGCCAGATTCGCGGCGCTGCTGATCGCGGCGGCACCGCCGCCGACGACGATCACCGATTCGGCGGCCGCCAGCCGATCGTGCGCAGCGCGTAGGCCAGCACCGATGTCGTTGGCGGACTGCAGATTTGGCTGCCTCCAGAATCCGTTCATCACGCCCGTCGAAATGATCAGCGCGTCGTATTCCTCGGTCTGTATGGAGCCGTCGTCACGCTTCATGAAGACGGAGCGAGCCGCAAGGTCGAGGCCGGTCAGCGTGGCGTGCACGGTTCGCATTCCATCCAGACCACGGAATCGGTCGAATGGAATCCAATAGTCACGGGCCCAGTCGTCGGGCCGGGACAGGCGCACCCCGAGTTCTTGGCCGCTGACCAAGGCGGGCTTCGCCGAGATCCCGACCACGTCGGCGTGACGTGCGAGCTGGATTGCGGTGAGAACGCCGGTGTCGCCTAGTCCGGCCACGACGACGCGTGGTGGTGCCGTCATTGCAAAGCCGCACTGCGCAATTCGGCATAGGAGCGTTCGATCGCCTCGGCCAGCCGCGCCACGTCGGGCAGCGCTTCCGGGTCGGTGCACAACCCGATCCCGATGTCGCCGGCGCACGAGATCGCCGAGATGCGCAGCGCGTGATGGGCCGCCGGCTCGGCGGATGAGAAGAGGCTCTGCACCCGGCGTCCCGCGACACTGACCGGGGCGGCCGGCCCCGGGACGTTCGAAATCGAGACGCTGAATTCGCGCGCGCTCCCGGCGAGCCGCTGCACGGCACTGCCGATGTGCTTCATCCGCCCGAGAGCGTGGAACAAATCGTACAGTTCGTCGGCGTCGCCGAGACGTTTTCGCTTGCGAGTCTCGGCGTGGATCAGGTCTAGTCGCCTGAGCGGATCGGGCTCGCTGAGCGGCAGGTCGACATTGATGAACGAATCGCGGTTTCCGAGGTCGGTCAGCTCCTCGTCCCGGTGGTGCAGGCTCACCGGGATCTGCGCGTGAAGATGACGGGCTGCCGCTCCCCCGTCGAGCCACTCGCGCAGGCCGCCCGCGACGATCGCGAGGAGGACGTCGTTGACGGTCGCGCGGGCGGACCGCGAGGCACCGATCGCCTTCACCTCGGCCAGCGGGACGATCGTGAAGGCCAACTCGCGCGAGATGCTGATCGTGCGGTCGAACGGCGACCGCGAACCGGGACGGCCGAGTTCACGGAGCACGGCTCCGGGCATCCGCCACGCCTCGGCGAGCCGCGTTCGCCCTCCGGCGGGTCTTTCGCCGGGTCGCGCTCGCGCGGGGGTCGGCGAATCGGCGTGCGGATCCCACAGCACAGAGTCCAAAAAGCGAACAGCAGCGATCCCGTCCGCCATCGCGTGGTGAATTCGGACCGCGATCGCTTCGCGTCCGTCCGCGAGAGGGCCGATCACATCGAACGTCCACAGCGGCCGGGTCCGGTCGAGGTGCTCGGACATCAACGTGCTGACCGCCCGCCACAGATCGGCGGGTGAGACACATTCGGGCATCTGTGGCCGCCGCACGTGGTCGCAGATGTTGAAATCGGTTGCGGCTACCCAGCGTGGCTCAGATCCGGATGTGTCGATTCGCTGTCTTGCTCGCGGCTGGCTCAGCAGTCGCTCGGCCACTGCGGTCCTAAGTGCATCGAGGTCGAGCGCGCCCGTCGTCGGCTCGAGGATGATCAGTTTCAGCGAGTGCCCGGCGACCGCTGCCGACTCGACTTGCAGAATGTGTGCGTCGTCGACGGAGAGTCGATTGGGATCGTCCGGGTTCACGTCGCGAGTTTAGATCTGGTCGTCGAATCGCATGGCTACGCTGATCGATGACCGGGAACACCCACGCCGGGTTCAGACGCTCCGGGCACCGAGGCGGCCGAACAAATCTTTCGGGTGTCCGACGACTGAGGGCTTGCTGGTTACTCTCGGCTACGACGCTCAGGTCGGTTCGTAGCCGAGGTTCGGGCCTAGCCAGCGTTCCACCGCTGTCACGGGCGCTCCGCACCGAACGGCGTAGTCCTCGACCTGGTCGCGGCCGATTCGTCCGACGGTGAAATAGCGCGCCGATGGTTGCGCGAACATCAACCCGCTGACTGCGGCCGCCGGAGTCATGGCCATACGACTCCGTCAATCCAATGCCCAAGCTTTCAGCCTCGAGCAGGTCGAACAGCTTGCGCTTTTGGGTGTGGTCCGGATTGGCCAGATATCCGAAAGCAGGCCGGATCCCGCGGAACCGCTCGTTGTGCAGGTCTTCGAGCACCACCGGCGCGGGTGGCTCGTACCATTCCCTGCGTGCCGCCAGGTGGACGTACTCCGCGAACGCCTCTGCGAGCCGGTCGGCGAGCGCTTTGACCATGATCGAGCGGTAATCGTCTTGCGCGGCTTGGTATTCCTCCGCAAGTTGATCTGCGCCTTGCACGGCCACCGCAAACCCCCCGATGTAATCATCGGCCGGTGCGATGTAGTCGGCGAGGCAGCGGTTGGGTCGGCCCTCCGGCTTGGCAGTCTGCTGCCGTAGCATCGGGAACCGCGGCCCGACGCCTGGCTGCGAGTCGACCACGATGTCATCCCCGTCGGAATGAGCTGGCCAGAAGCCGTAGACACCGATGGCATTCAGAGATCCAGACGTGATGATCTGATCCAGCAGTAAGTTACCGTCCTCGTACAGCTCTCGGGCCGCTGGCGTCTCCAAGATCCGCGGGAACTTGCCCTTCAACGACCAGGCAAGGAAGAAGAACTGCCAGTCGATGAATTCCCGTATTTCGGTGAGCTGCGGTGACACGACGCGCAGCCCGGTGAACGACGACACCGGCACGTCGTCGAACGAGATTCGCTCGCGATTGGCCCGTGCCTGCTCGAGGCTCAGCAGCGGACGTTGCTGGCGGTTGGCGTACTGCTCGCGCAGCCGCTCTTGCTCCAAGCGGTTGGATTCGGAGACGTCGGCGACCCGGTTCGGATCACGCAGCTCGGACACCACGCCGACGACGCGCGATGCGTCCAGTACATGCACGGTATCGCCGTCGTAAACCGGCGCGATCCGCACAGCGGTGTGCAGACGTGATGTGGTCGCACCGCCGATCAGCAGCGGCAATTTCATCCCACGTCTTTGCATCTCGGTGGCGACGGTGACCATCTCGTCCAGCGACGGAGTGATCAGTCCGGAAAGTCCGATCATGTCGGCTCCCTCGGACACTGCGGTTTCGAGGATCTTGTCGGTGGGCACCATCACCCCGAGATCGATGACCTCATAGTTGTTGCAACCCAAGACAACGCCGACGATGTTCTTGCCGATGTCGTGCACATCGCCCTTGACCGTGGCCAGGACGAGCTTCCCCTTTCCCCGGCCGTCATCCAGATGGCTGTCCAGTCGTCGCTGTTTCTCGGCCTCCATGAATGGCTCGAGGTAGAGCACCGCCCGTTTCATCACGCGGGCGCTCTTCACCACTTGGGGCAGGAACATCTTGCCGGCCCCGAACAAGTCGCCGACGACTTTCATGCCGTCCATCAATGGGCCGTCAATGACGTCCAGCGGGCGCGACGCCTGCTGACGGGCCTCCTCGGTGTCCGCCTCGATGAACTCCGTGATGCCGTGCACCAGTGCGTACGCGATCCGCTCGGACACGGCAGTCTCTCGCCAGACGTGGTCCACGGTGCGCTTCGTGCCCCCGCCACTAACGGTTTGAGCGAAGGCGACCAGCGCATCCGTGGCGTCGGGCTGCCGATCGAACAACACGTCCTCCACGAGCTGCAGTAGCTCGGCCGGAATGTCCTCGTACACCGCCAGCTGACCGGCGTTGACGATCGCCATGTCCAGCCCCGCGCGCACGGCGTCGAACAGGAACGCCGAATTCATCGCTTCTCGCACCACGTCGTTGCCACGGAAGGCGAAGGACAGATTGGAAATCCCTCCGCTGATGCGCGCTCCGGGACAGTGCTTTTTGATCAGCGGCAACGCGTCAAGAAAGGCCTTGGCGTATCTGCTGTGCTCCGGTATCCCGGTGGCCACCGCCAACACGTTGGGGTCAAAGATGATGTCTTCGGCGGGAAACCCGATCTGGCGGGTCAGCAGCTGGAAGGCACGGCGGCAGATCGCGACCTTGCGTTCACAGCTGTCTGCCTGGCCTTCCTCGTCGAAGGCCATCACCACCACGGCGGCACCAAAGTCGCGGATCCGCCGAGCCTGGGCGAGGAAGTCCGTCTCGCCCTGCTTCAGGCTGATCGAATTGACGACGCTTTTCCCCTGCACGCACTTCAGACCGGCTTCCAGCACGCTCCACTTGGAGCTGTCGATCATGATCGGGATACGCGCGACCTCCGGTTCGGTCGCGATCAGATTCAGGAAGGTGGTCATCGCCTGCTCACTGTCGAGCAGATCAGCATCCATGTTCACGTCGAGCACGTTTGCCCCACCGCGCACCTGCTCAAGCGCA
Organism: uncultured Actinomycetota bacterium; assembly: GCA_963801365.1. Classification (GTDB taxonomy): domain Bacteria; phylum Actinomycetota; class Actinomycetes; order Mycobacteriales; family Mycobacteriaceae; genus Mycobacterium. Next base: position 509,260 of record CAWDEZ010000013.1, read on the forward strand.
ACCTCCGCCGCGTCCTGGTACTCGCCATTTTGAATCAGGCGGCGAAACCGGGCCGAGCCGCTGACGTTAGTCCGCTCACCCACCAGCACCAAACCGCTGTCCGGCCCGATCTCGAACGGCTCCAACCCACTGAACCGGGTCGGCGCAGGTAGCGATGGCACCAGACGTGGCGCAAGCCCCGAAACCGCCGCGGCGATGCGCTCGACGTGGGCGGGAGTGGTTCCGCAGCAGCCGCCCACGATGTTGACGAGGCCTTCGGCGGCGAACTCGGCCAGCAGGCGCGCCGTCTCATCCGGTGTCTCGTCGTAGCCACCAAATGCGTTGGGCAGCCCTGCGTTTGGGTGACAGGCGGTATAGGTGTCGGCGAGGCGTGACAGTTCGGTAACGTACGGGCGCATCTCCTGAGCCCCCAGCGAGCAATTCACCCCAACCACCAGCGGATCGGCGTACTCCACTGAGCGGAGAAACGCTTCGACCGTCTGCCCGGAGAGCGTGCGACCACTTCGATCCACGATCGCCACCGAGATCCAGAGCGGCAGGTGCGGTGCGATATCGCGGGCCGCGACGATGGCCGCCTTGCTGTTCAAAGTATCGAAGATCGTCTCGATCAACAGCAGGTCCACACCGCCCTCATCGAGTGCGCGGATCTGCTCGGCGTATGCGTCGTAGACCTCGTCGAAGGACACCGCACGGTAAGCCGGATCATCGACCCGCGGCGACATCGACAGCGTGACATTAAGCGGGCCAAGGGATCCGGCAACGAAGCGGTCGCCGAATTCGTCCGCCGCCTGCCGGGCGAGGTGGGCGCTGGCCAGGTTCAACTCGCTGACGAACGGCTGTAGGGCGTAATCAGCCTGACTGATACTCGACGCGGTAAAGGTATTTGTCGTGGTGATGTCCGCGCCCGCCGCCAGCTGCGCGCGGTGCGCATCAAGGATGATCTGTGGCTGAGTCAGACTCAACACGTCAGGATCGCCGGCGACGTCTCGGGAATGAGCTGCGAAGCGGTCACCGCGCCAGTCCTCGGCGGACAGTCCGCTCTGCTGCAGCAACGTACCCCACGCACCGTCTAGCACGACGATCCGCTGATCGAGCGCGTCGTGTAGCGCAGTGGTGGAGTTCAGTGATCGACCCTGGTGGTGCGCATCTGGGCTGACGCGATCGGCCTCGGTTGACATAGCCCCGCTTCCACCCGAGAGGTGCGCCTTCAGTCGTTGCAATCGCCAGGCGCGCGACGCACGATAGGTACCGTCGCTGCCAGACCGTGCTGACTATACCGGTCCCCAGCCAGGAAATGGCTGTTGATCACCAGAGCACATAGCGGGCGTGGAGCGCTTCTGTGATAACACTGTCCGCAAGTGGCGACTTCGGTTCTGCCAGTATGGCATCGACGGTTTGGGTGATCGGCCCCGCGCGGACGGCCCAGTCGAACGGGCGAGACCACTAGCCCGTTGCACGAGCGGGCCGCCGCTCGTCGTCGTCAGCGTTTAACTGTGCATGTGCTGCAGTAGGGGGCCCGAACCAGTTGGCGAGCGCGTCAGTGAGCCCACGGTTAGGTCGGTCCCCCACCCACGCAACATATCCGTCGGGCCGGATCAACACGGCGGTGGGAGCGGCGACCGTGCCGAGTACCGGAAGATCCCAATCACCAACAGATTTCGCCCCGATCAATTGGACTCGATTGGTCCATCCAGCGATGTCGACGCCACCGGGCTCACCGAGGTTGAGTAGCACTGGCCGGGCGTTGTGCAGCAGGGTGAATACCCGCAGCGGGCCGTTGGCGGTAACCAGGTCGAGATCGGGCATGCGGCGCCCGAGCAGTGGATGTCCCTCGCCGAGGTCGTAATGGATGTCCAGGCCGGACATCATCCCCGCGAATCGTTTGCGGGGCTCGTCCATGCTGAGGAGTTCGGACATGATGTCGCGCAAAGCCTTAGTGCCGTCGTTTTGCCGAAGAAGTGCCATCTGCGCCATCGCGTTGCGCAGCACACGCGCGGCGACCGGGTGCCGTTCGGCATGGTAGGTATCGAGGAGGCTGTCGGGCGATGTCCGATTGACCACCTGGGCCAGCTTCCATCCCAGATTCACCGCATCCTGCACACCGGTGTTGAGACCCTGTCCCCCCACCGGGTGATGAACATGTGCGGCGTCGCCGGCCAGTAGGACCCGTCTGTCACGATAGGCCGCGGCCTGGCGCGCCATATCGGTGAACCTGGAAATCCAAGTGGGACTGTGAATCCCGTAATCTGTTCGGTATACGGCGCTGAGCGCCTCGCTCAAATCGCGCAAGGTGGGTTCGGTGGCGGGTCCGAGGTGCTGCTCGGTCACCATGACCCGCACCCGTCCCCCATCCTCCAATCTGCTGAAGGCATGGACGCCAAGGGCGTCGTGGCGGATGCCCCATTCCGGCCCTTCGCCCGATTCGGCAATTTCGACTTCGGCGAGCAGGTAGCTCGTTGTCGGATCCCAGCCTGGAAAATCGATGCCGACTGCTTTACGGATCACACTGCGTCCGCCGTCACACCCGACGAGATACTCCGCCCGCAGCAACAGCCCGCCTGCCAGCTCGACGTCGACGCCGGTGCGGTCTTGGGCGATACTCGTCACCTCACGTCCGCGATAGATCGGCACTGCCAGCTCGCCGACCCAGCTGGCCAGTATGCGCTCAATGTGGTTCTGCCACAACGCGAGACCGTACGGGTGCCGGGTGGGGAAGTCGCTGATGTCCAGGCGAATCTGGGAGAACCCGGCGACCTGCGCCACCTGACCCTGCGAAAGGAAGCGACCAGCGATTCCGCGCTGATCGAGGACCTCGATGGTCCGCGAATGCAGACCGCCTGCGCGTTGGCCAACCAGGTCTTGGGTGGCGCGCCGCTCGACGACAGCGACGTCGACTCCTGCCAATGCCAACTCACCGGCCAACATCAGCCCAGTCGGGCCTCCTCCGGCAACCACCACCGCATGGTCGGATATCGGTTCGCCCTCTCGGCGCGACTTACCCGGCTCCAACTGCAATTCGCCGTTCCGATTCAGTGAGTTCTGTTTTCGGTCACCGATTTTGAGGCATCACCCGGGTCTTGCCGCAAGCCCCCGGGTGCGTGATACATTGAAAGTGAGGATTCGCCCCGGCCGGTAGCCAGCATCTCGGGAGAACGCGGACACGCGAGCCCGCGTGTGTCAGGCTCGTTGCACAACCGCAGACGTGGTGCAGTTCAACTGAGGAACCGACAACGGCAGCGCCCTTTTGACGACCCGGTAGATCCTCGGCGTTCAAGGGTTCCAACGAGAGGGCGGGATGCCGCAGGAGCCAAATCCCGTCGTGCTCAAGTAGATCGAGGAAATCAGTTGCCTGCCCGTCAACACCCGAGCGTGCTCATCGACTCGCCACTACACGACCCACAGCTATCCACAGCAATGCGGAGGTGTGTCCGCCTTGCGTGACGGAGTCGCATTGCAAAGGCGTTCCAGCCGAACCGCCGCAACGGATCTGCTGCTCCTGTCCGGTGCAATTCGACTGCCTCGAGGTCCGCTGCCCACGCTGCTGCCAGGGTACGGGGCCTCGAAGGGTTAACGGGCGCGCGCTGACTCCCGAACATCGTCATCGGATCTCGCATCGGCGCTTCCTTCCGAACTAGATTTCTTCATTTCAGGTGCCGCATGCGTCGCGTCCCGGATTCTGCGCACTGCTCACAAAACGCCGAGGAACGCCTGGCGCTTGGTGGCGAACCCGAGGCGGTCGCGAAAGATGTCGGCACGCATGTCCTCCAGCTCGTCGCGGCGGTATGGCGCCGTGTCGACTGGGGCAGGCAGCTCACGCGACCCGGCGACCGCCGCGGCCGCCCGCTCGGCGGCCCAGGCGGCGAACGCGCCGGGCTCGTCCGGCCCGATCTCGTCGACGAGCCCGAGGTCGCGCGCCGCCACCGCACTGACCGGAAGGCACTCGGTGAGCAGGCGCTTCGCCTCCTGTTCGCCGGCGCGAAGCGGCAGCACGAGACTGCGCAGCTCGGAGCCGGACAGGCCCATCGTGGCGTAGTGGTAGTTGAGGTTGACCGACGGGCGGGCAAGCACCACGTCGAAGCAGGCCGACAGCACGGCGCCGCCCGCCCCGGCCGAGGCGTTGAGCACGGCGATCGTGCGCTGCGGGCGCCGACCGCCGTGGCCCCGCGACAGGCCGAAGACGAACTCGGCGACATCGTCGATGCGGCGGATGTTGGCCCAAGCCTCGGCCTTCGGGTCCTGCGCCGCCTCGATCACGCCGAGGTGGATACCGTTGTTCCACGCCGCCCGGCCGCCGACGAGGGCGATCGCGCTCGTGTCCTGTGCCGAGGCGAAGCGCAGCGCGGCGAGCAGCCGCCCGCAGAACGTGGTCGAACAGGCGCCGTTGAACGGCGTGGCGTGGATCCAGCCGACGTCGCCCTCGCGCAGGTAGCGGATGACCTGGTGTGTGCGCGGGCAGCCGGGAGGCCGGTCGGGGTGCAGCGTGCACTCGCGCATGCCGGCAACTGCTCGGCCGACGGCAGCGACGGCGGGCAGCTTGAGGCCGCGGCCGCCCGCGTCCTTACGGACCTTGGCGTGCCCGATCCACAGCGCACCACCCCGCCCAGCGCCGACGAGCACGGCGCCGTCGCGGTGCGCCACCACGCAGCCCGGGCGAAATGACATGCCGTCGCCGTCGTGAGGGTGCGCGTCGAAAACGTTTACCGGCTGGCCGGCCAGCTCGGTGCGCACGCCGAACGTGGCCGCCCGGATGCGCCGGGCGATGTCCTCCGGGTGGTCCTCCCAGCTGAACGCAAGCGCGGCCTGGCTCAACGCCGGCCGGAACCGGCCCCGCACCTCATCCCCGAAGCCGGTCAGCGGCACGCCGACGTACCCGGGGTCCACGCGCATGCGGTCGAGCACCTCGCGGGTGCAGGCGAGCGCGGCCGGCGTCACCTGCTGGGCGTAAAGCTCGCCGACGGTGACGTCGGGCAGCACGGGGAACTCGCGCCACGCCCCGACGTTGCCCGAGTCAAGGTCGCGCGCCGCGGCGGATGGCTCGGCCCGCACCATCGTCAGGCCCCACGTCGCCTCGCCGTCGAGGATCGCCCACGATAGCGAAGACGGGCCGCCGTCCCCACGAATGCCGGGGTGCGGGATCCATGTGGTCCACCGCTCGCAGACCGCCGACGGTACGACCTCCTTCAGGAACGGGCAGAAGATCACGTCCGGACCGGCCAGCTCGACAAACCGCAGCATGTCGTCAGGGCTCAGCGGCGGTTGGAACCCCAGATCCTCGGGGCGCACGACCTCGTGGCCGTCGTCCCGCAGGCCAGCCCACAGCGCCTGGGCCATCCCACCAAAGCCCGAGTAGAGAAGCGCTATCCGGAAAGCCATCGCAAACCCTCCCGAGGAATCTGGGCGGCGCCCCGTCCCGCCGTCGGCGACACCGCTTTTTCAACCACGTTCGCTCACATCGTCATTCGCGCCGAGGCGGACGAGCCTCAGTAGTACGCCACTGAGATTTCGCGCAGGTGGCAGCCCAGTACTACGTAGAGCAATGGGTGGTCTCCTTGCACCCGCTGGTCAGACCTCACGACCGCGTACGGCGATCAAATCAGCGATCCAAGAAGCCCGCTTCCGCTGTGGTCGCAGCGCGTGACTGCGTCACTTATCCGACGTGTCTCCGACGTAGTGAGCCCGGCCGGCGGTGGGAAACGATTCGCCGACTGGCCGGCGCCAGGGCAGCAGCGCCGCGAGGTCATCGCGGCCAGCCGTACCGGTCTTGGCCATCGCGTTGTAGATGTGGGTTTCAACGGTGCGCACCGAGATCGTCAGTCGCGCGGCGACTTCGCGGTTGGACAACCCGGCGCCGATCAACGACACAATTTCCCGTTCGCGATCGGTCAGCGGCAGCGGCTCACTGGCCGCGACAAGCGCGGGGCTACGCGCGCCGCATCGTTGGGCCAGCGCCTCCGCTCGCGCCGAGCATCCCAACCCCGATCCGCGCAAGCCTTGACCGCGATAGGCCATGGCCGCGTGCGAGGCCGCATCAACGGCCGCAACAAGATCGCCCATCTGCTCGAAGTCCGCCGACACCGCGGCCAATGCCGCGCCGTCGCCGGCAGCCAGAGCGGCGCCAAATCGGGCCGCGGCCCCGGCGCGGGGACCCTCGACGATCACCGCCAGCTCAGCCCAGGCGACACGCGCCCGAGTGGTCACCGAACTGCGTGGCGGTCTGCAAACACATCACCTCCGCCGCGAACTGCCCATTGGCCCGGGCGGTTTCGGCCGCCGACAACAGCGTCGCGACCGCCTCACTGAGAGCGCCCTGGACCGCTGCGACCCACGCCTTCGCGATCGCGTACTCGTAGTCCAGGCAGCGCCAACTCGGATGACGGCGGTCCTCGAGTGCGGCCAGCGCTGCCGCGGCCTCATTGGTCAAACCGCGCATGGCCAGCGCAATCGTCAGAGGGACCTGGCATCGATACCACCACCCGTTGGCCTCGTCCCCGGCGGACAACGCATCGACCACCGCCCCCAGCAGCGAACAGGCCGCGGGAGGGCGGCCGGCGCCACGGGCGGCTCGACCCAAGACCGCCGTAACGACGTCGGTTGTGTGCCGACAGACATCGCTCACACGCGCCATCGCTTTCTCGAATCCCTCGGCCACCTGCCAGGCTTCCGCAACTCGGCCGGCCAGCAGAAGCGCGCCGACGTGGGCGTCGGGCAGGACCACGAAGGAGCGCGTCGGGACGGCGTAGCCGGCGTTGGCGGCAGCCACGGCTTCGGTGAGGCGCCCGGCATCGCCGCAGGCCAGCGTGATCGCCCAGGCCGTGGTACGCGCGGCCACGAGGTCGGGCAGCTCCTCCAAAGCGAGGGTTTTCGAGGATTGCCTGGCCGCGTCCGGCTTGCCCATCGCCGCCCAATACACGGTGAGAAATGCGTCGACAAAGCCGCGCGCCTGCCTCGGCGCGGTGTGCGATGCGTCATCGATGAGCCTCTTCGCGCCGGCGGGGTCGGCGAGGACGAAAAGCCGGTTGATGGCCCGCAGAAACACCAGTCTGCCGCGGTCGACATCAGTCAAGTCGCGGGTAACGGCGAGCACCGCATCGGCCTCCCGGCCGCGGCCCAGCCACGACAAGATATGGGCACGAATGAAATTCGCCTCTGCTGGCCCGCCAGCGCGGATTGCCGCATCGGCCAGTCGATCGGCCAGCGCGAGATCGGGGAGCCACACGGCGCCCATGGCGGCTCTGACGAGCAGGTCTGGATCGGGTTCAAGGTTGGAGTCCAGACTCAAGGCCGCGCGGCGCACCACAACGCGCACGTCGTCACAGTCATCGGATTTGGCGAGTTCGGTGACAACCAACCCCCTCAGTCGACGCAGTCGGGTGGGCGCCGCGCGGTCGCGGCGCACCTCGCCGTAGAGCGGATGGGCCAGCCGCACCTGCACGCCGGCGTCGACGGTTTCCAGCGTGATCAGCCCGCGCATATCGGCCTCCTCGACGGCTGCGGGGCCGGCGATCCGGCTCAGCGACGCCAGCTCGATGGGCTCGCCGACGGCCAGCGCGTCCACCGCGTCGCTGACCGAGATCGGCAGGTCCCCGATCCGCGCTTCGATCAACTCGACAAGGCCGGGTGCCACAACTGGATCGCCGAGCCACCGCCAGACTCCACGCAGCCGCACCAACCGCCCGTCGGCGACCTCCTGCTCAACAATGTTCCGCAGATACAGCACGTTGCCGCGCGTCAGCTCCCACAGCCGGGCCGCCGCATTCGGATCCAAAGATCCGCCAAGCGCCGCAGACACCAACGTCGCGGTGTCCTCGCGCGACAGTGGCTGCAACTCAAGCCGGTCAAACTGGCCCTCCTTCAACACCTCCTGTACCGCGGGAACCGTTGCACCATCACGAACGGTCAGCACCACCTTCGCGGCGCGGCGCTGGACGATCTGATGCACAACAAATATCGACAGGTCATCAAGCAGAGGCGCGTCGTCGACGCCCACCACCACCGTGGCACCGTCAGGCGCGGAGGTCAGCGATTCGATCACGCCGCCGACCAGTTGCAGACCGTCGCCGCCAGCCGACCCGGCCCACGAGGCGAACGCGCCCAGCGGAAGCGTCCGAGCCGAGGTAGTGGCAACCGCCCACCGGACTTCACATCCCTTCGATGCGGCCGAGGTTGTTGCTTCGCGGGCGATTCGGCTTTTCCCCACCCCCGCGGGCCCGCACACCACGACCCCCGAGCAATCCCGATCCGATAGGGCAGCTTCGATGAGCTGCATTTCCTTCGATCGGCCAGTCAGCGGCCACGCCACCCCCACATACTGAGGGTAAAGGCCGTCACGGCAGCCTCGCAGTGATTGACACCACTTTCGTGCAAGACGTTCCACTCAACCCGCTGTCGGCCCGCAATGGGTCCGCCGCTGCCGATCAACTAGTGGGGATTTCTTTTGCCAGTCGACCGTCGGCGCTTTCGACAGCTATCCGCCGGGTGAATGCGGTACCGTCGGTATCGGTAACCTCCATCGCGGGTACTCTTCGCGCCCTGACGCATTCGGCAGCCGCCGCCAAGCGCCTGTGGTTGATCTGGTACCGGAGGCCGAGCCGACATCCACGCGACAGCTGCCCGCTTGGAGGGAAATGTTCACCCATGAATAGCAACATCACCGCGACCGAACCCGCCCCCGGTGCTCCACATGAGGAGGTTGGTCCTGGCGAGATCCCGCTGCCGCCGGATCGTGATCCGTTCTATCAGCCGCCGACGGGCTATCAGCACGCCAAGCCCGGTGCTGTGCTGCGCTCGCGCGGCGTGGAGTTGGGCTTCCTCGGTGTTATCCCGCAGGGGTTCACCGCCACTCAGCTGCTTTATCGCAGCACCAACCTGCACGGCGAACCGGAGGCGGCGGTGACCACCGTGCTGGTCCCCGAGCAGCGCGACCCGGACGTCGTGTGCCCGGTGCTGTCGTATCAGTGCGCTATCGATGCGGTGGCGCCTCGCTGCTTTCCCTCGTACGCGCTGCGCCACCGCGCCAGGCCGGTCGGCGCATTCGTGCAATCGGAGTTCCTGCTGATCGCGGCGGCTTTGGCCGAAGGCTGGGCGGTATCGGTGCCCGACCATGAAGGCTGCCACGGCATGTGGGGCGCGCCGCGCGAGCCGGGACACCGGATTCTTGACGGGGTGCGCGCCGCACTGCAGTGCGAGCGCCTCGGGTTGTCGTCGTCGGCTCCGATCGGTCTGTGGGGCTATTCAGGCGGCGGTCTGGCCTCCGCGTGGGCCGCCGAACTTGCCGCCGGCTACGCCCCCGAACTCGACATCGCCGGGGCGGTGCTGGGCTCGCCGGTGGCCGACCCCGGCAGTGTGGCGCGCCGGCTCAATCATTCGTTCTTCGCCGGCCTCGCGGCCCTGATGATCGCGGCCTTAACCGCCGTCTTCCCCGGTGCCCAGCGAGTGGTCGACGAGCATGCGAACGCCGCGGGCAAAAGAGTTACTCGACGAACTGCGCACCATGACCACAGTCGGAGCGGTCTGGCGGCTGCGCAAAACGGACATCGGCTCCTACGTCGACATGTCCGCCGACGAACTCTGGCACGCGGAGATCCGCCACATCTTCGACGAAATCAAGCTGGGAACGTCGGTGCCGAACCCGCCGGTGCTGGTGGTGCAGGCCGTGCACGACCGCATTATCAGCGTTGATGACGTTGATGACCTCGTCGAAACCTATGTTCGGGGCGGCGCGCCGGTCACCTATCACCGCGATCGGTTCTGTGGACACCTGCTGCTGCATCCGCTGTCGGCGCCCATGACGCTGCGGTGGCTCCGCGACCGGTTCACCGAACGCCCCTTGAGTGAGCACCGCGCCCGCACGGTATGGCCGATCTTGTTCAACCCGTCGACCTACCTCGGCATGCTCAAACTCGGCGTCATCACAGCGAAAGTCCTCTTCAGGCGGCCCGTCGAACGGCGCCCACTCTCCAAGAGCGCGTGACGTCGCAGTGACTTGGTAAGCGCCTCCACGTAGGCCGGCATCGGCACCTGCGTGACCGCGCGGTTAACGAACTCCCGGAAAAGTAGCGAACCGGGTCGAAGACGCGTCGGCGCGCATGGCTCACCACCCTGCCCAGATCAACCGACACGTGCTTGCCACGACGTCAACGAATACGAATCCGACCATTTGGCACGTCACTACACCCGCCGACCGCCACGTTTATCGGCCGCCGCCCCCCGAATAGCGACGATGCAGCCGTCTGATTAGAAATTGTGTTTGGGTCAAATGGAGGCGCAATCCCACTGCATCCTGACGCATCACCCGCGCTCGGCGCGCGTGACCCCACGTTCGGCCCGCGCAGGCTTGAGGGACAGATCGCGCGCCTGCTCGCGCAGACCCATCAGCTCCCCGGCCTCCACAGAGTCTTGCGCAACATCTGGAACGGTCACACGCGCATCGTGTCACCCGCACGTCACTCACGGCCCAAAGATCGCTGCCTGACTAATGAACACTTGCTAAACCCCAGTCGGCCAAACTCTTAAATTTGAGGACAAGCGTTGGGAATGCTTGTGGCGCAGTCGATGTGAATGGTTGTGGTGGCGACAGGTACTAGCTGTCGACGTCTTTCAAGCCGCTGCAGCGGTAATGATCTGGTTCCAGACCGTGAAGCGGCTGGTGATCTCGGTTCGCCATTCGGGCGCGCGCTCCTCAACGTCGCGCAGGCTCAGCGCGAAACGCTGATATAGCCACACCGCGTGCCCGATGACCTCGATCGGATACCGGTAGCCCTTGTACCTCGCCACAATCGCCACAACCGACCAATCCTCACAGCCACCAAACACGGTCAACAACTTGACGATGCCAGGCTGAGAACGTCGTTCCCCCGATGGTTGTGCTTGGCGGCAATCATACGATGTAGACAACGATTGTATGCTGAGTTAGCGTGTCTGTTTATGGGGACGATCTTTGATACCGACGACTTGCATGCCATCACGAAGGCAGCGGTGGGTATGGAGTCTAAGAGTGCGGCGTTTGAGCAGATCATTACCGACCTGAAAAGCAACTACCCAGGGCATATCCACGATGACACCCCGTGGGTGTTCAACAACGCCGGCGGTGCGATGGGCCAGATGAAGCTCTTGCACTGCTCACTGTCGGAGTACCTCATCTTCTTCGGTACGCCGATCGGGACGGAAGGCCATTCGGGTCGCTACGGCAGCGAGGTGTGGGACTTCATCATCGACGGCGAGGTGTGGTGCTACGAAGAGGGCGAATTCGAACGCCGTGTCTACGCTCCGGGTGACGTCGCTTACCTGGCGGGCGGCCAAGTGAAGGGCTACGCCATCCCCGACTCAGCCTTCATGCTGGAATATGCGCGCGGACCGATTCCAGCCATGCTGCCGTTCGGCCTCGCCGACTCCATCTTCAGCACCGTCGATGCGCCGACCATCGGTAAGACGGCCTGGTACTACGCCCGGCTCACAGCGCGCGAGCTACTCAAAGGGAAAGTGTGAGATAGGCGGAAGCCTTTACACGTCAGTGCCGCGCATATTTGGAATCGGCACCAACTCTGAGGTCGGTTTTCGGCCATGCGTTCAGCGACGTGTCCTTGTCTGTTTGAAAGACGGCTTCGCGTTGTTTGGCTGAGCCAAGATCGCGCCGCCCAGCCACCGTTGCAGAAAGCGTCGGAGGTCTCTTTTGCTGCGGCCAGTCCTGTTCGGTGCGACAAAGAACGACAAAACCATGCGCAGGGTGAACTCGACCAGTTCGCGCAGCGCGGCCTGGTTGTAGCCGTATTTCTTCCAGTCGACATCGAAGCGGCTGATCATCCGCATGCCGAACGCCTGAGCCTCTTCTGACGCAAGGCTCGGAGTGTGCGTATTGCGATACGGCCCGGACAGCAGAATCCCGAGATGTGGTGTGCGCGCAACCTCTACGAGCGTGAACAACACAGCCTCGGTCATCGCCTCGGCCGGGTCGGTAATGCCCTGGACCGCCTCGGTCAGCCGGTCCAAGAAGCTGTCGACGGACGCGACCGCCGCGGCCTGCATCAAGGCTTCGGCGGTGGGAAAGTAGCGGTACACCGTCTGCCTGATGATGCCGAGTGATTCGGCGACATCGGCGATGCTGACGTCGGATCCGCTTTCGGCGATCAGCTCCATTGCGGTGGCGACGATGCGCTTTGAGGCTTCCTCATCGTTGCTCGGAGGCTGCCCGTTCCAGCCGCGCCTACGCGCCATGACGATGATCTTCACGCACACGCATCCCCGCAGGATATCCCTCCCAAGGACGGCTATCGGCGAACCGCACCCCGCATTGACACGCGACCTTGACGCAGACCGGCAAAATCGACGATCGATCATACAAGGCAAGCCATTGCTGTATGTTAGCTGCTTAAGCGGCAAGCGATCAATGGCGCGAGAGACCGGTGAGGAGCACGGGTAATGACGGAATTGATCGTGCGAAAGATGCGGTTCGCGTTCGCCGAACACCCCGTTCCGTTCTTGTGGAACGAGCAGAATCCGGCCTTTTCTGTTATGGCTAACGCTGTTTCGTTACTGGCGATCGCATTCGAGAAGATGATCGGTCAGATGATCGCCGAGGCGATGCCGCTGATCAACGATCCCGACGTGGCTGAGGAGGCGCAGGCCTTCGTGCGCCAGGAGGGCCAGCATTCGATGGCTCATCGCCAGCACGCGAAGGGGTTGATCAAGAGCTATCCGGGGCTCAAGGCGACACTCGATGAGGTGATCGCGTCGTTCGACCATATGACTGCCACTACGCCGGTGAAGTACCGGCTGGCCTACACGGCTGATCTGGAGGCTACGTTCACCCCGGCTTTCAAGCTGATGCTCGACCACGATGACATGCTGTTCGCCCCGGGCGATGATCGGGTGGCGTCGCTGTTTTTGTGGCACTTCGTTGAGGAGGTCGAGCACCGCAGCTCGGCGCTGATTATCTACAATTCAGCGGTCGACGACCCGTGGTATCGGATGCGGGTGGCGCCCTCGATCTTCAAGCACTGCTGGTCGGTATTGCAGACGGCGTGCGAGGGGTTCAACAAGCATGTTCCGCTCGAGGAGCGCAAAGTCGACGCCTTGTCGATGTTCGCAGTGAAGCGTCGGAAAAAGGCCATCATGCAACGGCTTCCGTTCTTCGACGTTCCTGACGACGGCCCGTTCGGAAACGCATTTCGTGACCTATCGGTGCGTGCACAGCTGGTCGCTCTGTCAGGGATAGTGCGCAGTCAGATCCCGGGCCACAATCCCGCTCACGAGAAGCTGCCGCCCCTGGCCGATGAATGGTGCAAGCGGTATGAGGCCGGCTATGAGGTCACGCAGTGGTACACCGCCGACAAGCAGCCGGGTATAGGAGCAACGGATGTCTGACTTTTGTGCACCGACGTTCGCTGATCTTGCGTCGCGACTCGGCTTTTCGTGCCGGACGGCTGGGGGGCTGATCGAGATCCGTAATCCGCTGCACTTGCAAAACTGGACGTTGCCGGTGCTCGAAGTCACCGTGATCACCGGGGCAGTGCTGGCCTTGGTGTATGCGATCGTGCGGCTGCGTCGCCACAATGATCCGACCAACCTGGTGCTGTGGTTAGGTGCCATCGCCTATCTGCTCATCATTGAGCCGCCGCTGTATTTCCCGGCGGCCTTCGGCATCAGTGGCCATGTCGACACGATGTTCGCCCACAACGTGTTCACGGTCGATTTCTTGTGGGGGCGCCTCCCGCTCTACATCGTGGCCATTTACCCGATGATGGCCACGGTTGCCTTCGAAATCGTCCGTATGCTCGGGGTGTTCCGCCGCTACGGCGTGCTGGTTGGCGCCGCCAGCGTCGGCTTTGTGCACCACGTGTTCTACGAGATCTTCGACCATCTCGGGCCGCAACTGCGTTGGTGGGAATGGACACTCAACAATCCGATGAACCAACCGTTCTTCGATTCGGTGCCATTACCCAGTGTGGTGGCCTTTGCCGCGTTGTGGCCCATGTCGTTGGCGCTGTGCGTGCAATTCTTCGTCGGCCGACACGTCGACAACGGCCACACGTTCTCGGCTCTGCAGCTGGTCTGGCGCACAGTGGTTATCGGAATTTTGGCGTCGATTGGCACTGCGGTGCTGCCGCTACCCGCCACGATCGGTGGTGCACTCTCGGGGAGCACTACGGTGGCCGGTTTCATATACGTCGTCGAGTTCGCTGTCGTAGCTGTTGTCGCGGTCTGGGCGCTATACAGCCAATGGCGCAGACTGCGCCGCGACGACAGGGCCGAGCGCTACTCGAATCCGCTCATACTGCGCTACGCCACGGCCTACCTTGCGGTCATGACGATCCTTTGGGCCACGTCACTGCCGGCATACTTTGAGGCCGTCAACGGTGTGACGCCGAACGGCGATCCGATAGGAAGCCTGTGGTATACGGTCAGCTGCCTGATACTGGCCAGCCTGTGCATCGTCGGCGCGCAGACCGCGGTCGGAAGTCGGCGCGTGGTGCCCCACTCACCGGACACAGCTGGTGTAGGTCGACGACGTTTGTGATCATCGCCCGCCAAGCCCGATCGGAATCGCGAAACGGGCCACCGAGGTTGATGGCCGGTCCCGATTGTCGTTGTTTACAGGGGAATCCACTGGTCAAGGAACCAGAAACCCCATCCGTTGCCGTCGCCGGCCGGTAGCGGGGTCACCTGCCAGCCGTTCCAGTTGAACGGTTGGTGATCCCAGCGGCCCTCGTCGATGCCGCGGTTGTGCCAGTCGACCGGGCCGGGACCACGCGCGTCATGACGATCGCATTCCCAGGCACCTGGACGGTCGCAACCATGCCAGGGATCTGCATTAGCCGTCCCGGCGCCGACAACGAACAGTCCTGCGATGCCGATCCCGGCCGCCAGTGTCGATGCGCACAGAGCGCGCTTGAAAGTCATTTCCTCACTCCGTTTCTCGTTGATTGAGGCGGTCATGCCGTACGTGAACTGACATTAAAGGGTTGAACTTGGCTGGCTCTATGACGGCGATGTGCCCAGGCTGTGCAAGCGATAACATGCTGAAAACAACTCGCTTTCAGCGAGATTGAGGAAAGCTGGACGATAGGCGGGAAAGCCCCAGCAGTGGACCGTTATTGACGATGTCACCAATCATGGTTCTGGATGAACTCGATCCAGCCTGTGCGGTTACCCCGCCACAATCTCGTGCTCGCGCACGCAGAACATCGACGAGATTCGGCAGATCGATGGATCTGCGCTCGTCTTCGGGTTCCTTTACGACGGACAATTTCTGAAATCACCGAGATGCACCACCGCGACCGGCCTACAAGCCGCAGTGAGAAACGTTCGTACACAGCACGTTCAGCGGATGGCCATCGGCGAGCTGCTGGGCAGTGACCATATTCGGGTCCTACCGGACGGTGCAGTCCCTGCGGCGGACGACCCGGCATACTTAACGTCGCTCCCCTCTGTTTGTGGCGACGGCATTTGGCTGCGCGGTTCTGCTGCAGCATCCGGTTACAATGAACGCGCTTTCAGATGCGATTGCTCAGTCCGAACCTGGAGTGCCTGTGAAACTGCCCAAGACACTCGCGGCCGTCGCGGGACAACTCGGGTTGGCGCTCCTGAGCCTGCCGCTCGCTCTGCCCGCGGCGGCGGACCCTGCGACTTCCTCCGCCGGCCAGCCCGCGCAGTGGATCGTCGTCGGCGTGCCCGCCGCAAACGCGACAACAGGAACCCTCACCGCATTCCAGCGGGTCGGTCAGCAATGGAAGGTAGTCCTGGGACCGACACCCGCCAAGGTAGGCGAACTCGGCGTCGGCGCCCCCGCTGACGGTGTCCACCGCACTCCCGTGGGAACGTTCACGTTCGACCAAGCCTTCGGTCGCCAGCCTAATCCCGGCACCAAGATGCCTTACTTCCAGGCCACCGACCAAGACTGGTGGGACGAGGACGCCGGATCACCTACTTACAACACCCACGTGCGTGGATCCGGCAGTCCCTCGTCCATCGCGGAAAACCTCTACGACTCCGGCCCCGTCTACGACTACGCCGTCAACATCGCGGTAAACCCACAACGGATCCCGGGACGGGTGTCTGGGATTTTTCTCCACGTGACTGATGGCAGTCCCACTTGGGGATGTGTGGCCATCCGCCGCGACGAGATGCGCTCTGTGCTGAACTGGCTTGACCTTTCCACGTCCCCGCAGATCACCATCGGCGTCGGGAACCCGTCGCTGGTCCCATCTGGGTCGTGACCGAGCGAAACCGCCTCGATCTTCTCCTCGCGGAAGTGGATGCTCGCCATCTGATGTCGGTGTCACACTTTTGCCGTGACTTCAGCGAAATCGCCCCTGGTCTTAATGCATGGCGTAACCGGCTCGGGCCGCATCTGGCAGGACGTTGTTCCGCTGTTGTCCGAGCATCACGATGTTCACGCGCCGACTCTCCTCGGGCACAGCGGCGGACCTGCGATCCAGCGCCGTCCGGCGCGGGTTAGTGACGTGGTGGACGCTACGGAACGGTATCTGGACGAGCATGGTCTGGCGCGGCCGCATCTCGCCGGGTACTCGCTAGGCGGATGGGTGGCCATCGAGTTGGCACGGCGTGGGCGCGCCGCGAGCGTGTGCGCTTTCTCCCCGGCGGGCTTCTGGTGGGACAGCGATTCTCATCAACATCTCCTCGGAAAGATACGCAGGGCGCGCGCGCAAGGGCGGGTCTCCCGTCCGATAGCCCCGTTGGTGCTCAGGTTGGCAGCAGTCCGCCGCCTTGGTTTGCGCGATGTCGCGTGTCACGGTGACCGCCTTACCGCCGCGAGGGTCTTGGAGGTGATGGACGATGCCATCGACTGCCCGTTCATGGATGACTACTCCCCCGACGAGCAGGCCGAGCCGCTGGACCCGTTGCCGTGCCCGGTCACTCTGGCCTGGGCCCAGTTCGACCGACTCGTTCCGGCCGCGACGTACGGGCAGACTGCACGCGAACGCCTGCCCAGCGCTACGTGGGTGCTCTTGCCCGGAGTCGGACACATTCCGATGTTCGACGATCCGGTCCTGGTGGCCCGGACCATCCTGGCTGTGACCGGTGTTGCGGCTTAGGCGACCATCGGCGCCGATTTGCTGAACTGGTTGGAGGTTGGACAGAGGCGCTGGCAGCATGGATGGCCGGCGAAATTATCTGCACCAGAGATGAACTCGTGGACAAGCTGACAGAATTCTTCGTGCGCGTCGCCGGGTCGGCCTGATCCCCGGAGCTAACGCCATTAGCGTTATTCAAAAATCAGTGCGCGCTTGTCAATGTTCGTTGCATCTCGACAAGTGTAGATTCCGAAATTCGTTGTCATATAACGCGGCTTTGACCAGCGCTGCTGATGGCTGTCTCACAACATGTCGCCGCGGTCTGTCCCAGATTCGTGTCATTTCTTTCAACCCGGGTGCCGGCCCCGGTGGCCAGTGGGGCCGCAGTGTCGTGACCGTCGTCATCCACGCAGGCGTTGAAAACGGGGACGATGATCCAGACACCGTGATAGCGCGTGACGAGCATCAGACGGTCACGCGGACACAAAACGGCGAAGCGGGTATCGGCGTGTATTGGCTGCGGTCTCCGCGCGTTAGTGTGCTTTGGTCGGCCTCAGTGAACAGGCCGATGGAAGAGTTGAGCAATTCATGACCGCAGCACCAGAAGCGTCGGCGATCGAAGCGCGGGTCGGCCACTACTACCAGATGGACGGCACCTACCTGGTTGGCCGCGAGAAGGTACGCGAATACGCCCGTGCCGTGCAGGACTACCACCCTGCGCACTGGGACGTCGCCGCCGCCGCGGAACTGGGTTATTCGGACCTGGTGGTGCCGCTGACGTTCACGTCGACCCCGGGCATGACCTGCAATCGCCGAATGTTCGAGTCGGTGGTCGTCGGTTACGACACCTACATGCAGACCGAAGAAGTCTTCGAGCAGCACCGCCCGATTGTGGCCGGCGACGAACTGCACGTCGACGTCGAACTGTCGTCGGTACGCAGGATCGCCGGTAGAGACCTGATCACCGTGACCAACACCTTCACCGACACGGCCGGCGAGCGGGTGCACACCCTGCACACCACTGTCGTCGGCCTTACCGCCGAGGACGTCGATCCGGCGATCAAGACCGCCGTGCAGAAGATGATGATGCACGACGTTGACATCTTCGGAATCGGCGAATCCGAGTACCAGAAGACCGTGCGTCCCGAGGGCGAGGTTCGGATCTCCGAGGGAGGCACGACCCGCACGCCGGGGACGCCGAGCTTCGACGACGTGAAGGTCGGCGACGAGCTGCCGGTGCACCACGCCCGACTGTCCCGCGGCGACCTGGTGAACTACTCCGGCGTGGCCGGCGACGCCAACCCGATTCACTGGGACGAGGACATCGCCAAGCTGGCAGGGCTGCCCGACGTGATCGCCCACGGAATGCTCACCATGGGTTTGGGTGCCGGATTCGCCTCCGCATGGTCGGGCGACCCCGGTGCGGTTACCCGCTACGCGGTGCGGCTGTCCGCGCCCGCGATCGTGTCGGCCACCGGCGGCGCAGACATCGAGTTCGGCGGCCGGATCAAGTCGCTGGACCCGGCGACCCGCACCGGTGTCGTCATCGTCGCCGCGAAGTTCAGTGGCCGGAAGATCTTCGGCCTCGCGACATTGAACGTCCGCTTCCGCTGACCCGACGGCCCCGGTGACGGCGGCGGTCGACGCCGACGAAGAGCGGCTGCTTCGCTGCTGTCGGATGTAGGTTCTCACGTTCCGGCGACATTTGGGATCGTCGCTGACGTGGCGTTTCACACCTTGCAGCAGCCGAACAGTTCCGCAAGATATTCGACGACCGGATCTTCACGACACCAGGCGGCGGGCGGCGATGCTGAGTTCACAGGTGCTCGGTATGTGCTATTGCCAACGCTGCCACGGTTGACCGCCCGCAGCACCACTGCCTTTCAGTGCCCGGCTCGGCGGTGGTCGCATGGCGCTCCGAACCAGGTGGCGAGTGCAGCGCGCAGCGATTCCCGAAGTGCTTGATCCGGCCGAGCTGTGTCGGTGGCCCAGGCGACGTAGCAGTCCGGGCGCAACAGCAGGGCGCACGCGTGGGAGTCGCGTGTGCTGCCGGTGACGGTGTCGACGCGGTCCCGCCATCCATCGACTTCGCTTGCGAAGCAGGCGTCTTCGGTGAGGTCGAGCAGGAGTGGCCGGGCGGACCTGGTCAGCTCGGCCAGTCGCAGCGTGCCGTCGCCGGTGTCGAGGACCAGGTCCGGGGCCCAGCGGCCGACGAGCGGGTGGGCCTCGGCCACGCCAGGGCCTCGATGTAAGGGACGCTCAGATGATCGAGCACATTCCGCTGAACCCCCGGCAGCTCGACGCTGAGAAGGTGGTGCTGCTTCAGACCCGCAAACGCGACGGCAGCTGGGTGGACACCCCGGTCAACATTGCAGTGCAGGGCGATCGCGCGCACTTCCGGACCCCGGGAAGAGCGTCGAAGAACAAGCGGCTGCGCAACTTCCCCGAGGTTCAGGTGCGGCCCTGCACATGGTCGGGCAAGCCAACCGCCGGCCCTGCTATGACTGCCCGCGCCCGGCTGCTGTCCGGCGAGGAGTCCAAGGCGGCCGGGCGGCTCATCGACCGGAAGTACCCGGTGCTACAGCGCCTCCTGGTCCGACTTACGCACAAGATCATGCGCACACCAACGCTGCATTACGCGCTCACCCCCTAATCACCACGATCTTCAATCCGCGCTCCGAATCGAGGCGATCGACAGACCGGATCTAGGGGCACCGAATCTCACCACCGTGTCATATATGACATCCATATGACATTACGAATGAGAAAATGACCACCACAAGAAGTGTAGGATCTCAAATCCGGCGTCACCGATGGCTCGCCGACCTGCGGATTCGCGACTCGTCTCAATTGATGTCCATCGCGGTTAGTCTCAATCGCGTGTCCTTTTTGCTGGGTGGGGCCGGACCGGCCCCACCCGGTTCTCAGGTCCATTGCTACGACGGTGGGTTCCTTCGGTGCCGATTCGTCACTGTGACACCGACCTCGGCCAGCCTCCTGACGCCGGCGGTAGTCGCCTTCATCGACGCCAACGCTAGGAAGGCTTTATTGCCCGAAAGCTGCTGCGATGACCCCGCCGTGAAGTTCCGCTCACCGGCGCCGGAGTGGCAGCGTGAGGTTTCCGGTGCTAGTCGACGCGGTGGGCGTGGACGACGGTGAACGGCAGATACACCTGGTCATCGTCGAGCAGCTCCGCGATCTTCTCGAACCGGGCGGTCACCTCGCGCATCTGTTCTAATGCCTCGGGCGGAAACTGCTCGGCCAGCTGGGGTGGGAAGCTGTCGGCACCTCCGCCGTACCCGCCGCCGAATCCTGCGGCGCTAGCCAGATATCAGGTGACGGATCGGTGACTCAGGCCCCTGGACGAGGCGCCATCGGGCATAGCCGGAGTGGCGGTCGCAAACCCAGACCAGAAGATCCTGCACACCGTCGTTATGGACAACGCTGTTGGGCACGTCGCCGACGACATCGAAGTACAGCTTGCCGGCGGAGGTGCCGCCCGGGCCCAGCGGCGCGCCACTGAGCGTTGAGACATTGCTGAGGACCCGGTAGTTCTGCCCGCTCTCGGCACGGGCGTTGAGCAAAGGGATCAGTTGGAACCGCCGCTCACCCGAGCGCCTCGACGGTCACCGCGCCTCCACACAATCGGCCGGGGACCGGGGACGGAACCGGGTCAGAACTCGGGGCGAGGCTATTCACGGTGTAGCCGGTTATCGGAGCGCCACTGACGTAGTCGTCCAACTCTTAAGGCGTCGGTGCCGGCGTCGGTGTCGGCGTCGCAGGTGCGGTGGCGGCCCAGTCGCCGGGAGATAGCGGCGGCCCCGCAGCCGGGCCGCCGGCGATGGGTGCCGCCGGGGGCGGCGCTGGTGGGTCGGCACCGAGCCGAGTGGCGGCGAAGTCGACTCCCTGCCTGACCAAGTCAGCGTTCTGCGCGTAGGTGTCGTGTGCGGCGAAGTTCAGCCCGTCGGAGCAGACCGCGTCGTCGACCGCGCACACCTTGAGGGTCTTGGCGTCATAGGTCGGCCCAATAACGACCGGCGGCTCGTCGAGGAAGTTCATCGCCCGCACATTCGGTACGGCGAACAACACGGCGGCGGCGACGTGGTCGGCCACCTCCGGCGCCAGAGGCTTCGGCACGGTCGCAGGGTCAACCCCGTCCGGCACTGCCGCGGAGGTGACGAAACCCATGACCGCCGCGCCCTGGGAGAAGCCGCTCAGCACCATCTTGGTCTTGGGACAGTTCTGCGCCATGGACACCACGTGCGCACCCGCGTCCCGAATGCCCTCCACGCCGGTGGCCCACTCGTCACTGGCCGGGTAGTTCACCGCATAGACGTCTAGCGGCCGTGGGCCGAGTCGTGCGCGAAGCGAGTCGACGAAGGCTTGTCCGGTCGGCCCGACACCGGCAGCTTCACCGGTACCTCGCGCGAACACCACTTGCACGTCGGGACAGTTCAGCGCCGCGTTCGCCGACCATCCGCCGACGGAGTTGCCCAGTCCCGCCGCGATCATCGCCATTGCCGCCGCGATCCGCGCACTCGTATTCAACGGTGTCCTCCCTCGACGAACCATGTGGACGCCGCTTTCCCACAGGTTGGGGCGCACCAACCTGAATCTGCGCATGACTTAGTGGGCGCCGTGTCGTAGTGTCGCGTTCCGACGGCGGCACCGGCGTCGCTGGCAAACCGCCCTACCGTGGGAATCACCTGGCCGGCAGGTGTTGGCTGATCGACTCATTACCACCAGTCCCGGTATGCTGCGCGAGCTGCTCTCGACGTTCAACCGTACCCTGATCGGTGCCGAAGCCGACGCTTTGTGCCGGGCCGGCTACGGGGCAACGTAGCAGCGAGCGCACCAACTCCCGCAATGGCTACCGGTACCGCCAGTTCCGACACCCGCGCAGGCAGCTTCGATTTGGCAATCCCGAAGCTGGGTACGGTTCGTACTTCCCGGCCTGGCTGCTGGAACGCCGTAAACGCGCTGAGCAGGTGCTGACTACGGTGGTGGCCACCTGCTACCTACTCGGGGTGTCGACCCGGCGGATGGACAAGCTCGTCGAAACCCTCGGCATCACCAGCCTGTCGAAGTCACAGGTCAGCGTGATGGCCGATACGTCCCTACCGGCGGAGGGCACACGAGTCGCGCGGTGTTCGGAAATTTGCATTCGACTGGCGGCAAGGCAGCCGCGGATCAGGACACACTAGTGTTGCGTGTCGTTGAAACTTTTACGTTTGATTGGCTGGGACAATTTTCGCGTGTATGTGGCCCAGCCGTTGCCGTTGCGTGCAGGTGATCGTTCGAGGTTGGAAGCGTTGACGCGGGCGTCGACCGCGCCGGCGGGGTTGGCGACGAGGGCTCGGATCGTGTTGTTGGCCGCCGACGGAGTGGCCAACACCGACATCGCCGATGCGACCGGCACATCGCGGCCGACGGTGCTCAAGTGGCGTGGCCGATATGCGGAATCGGGAGTGGACGGGCTTGACGACGATCCGCGTCCGGGACGTGCTCCGGTGATCGACGAGGTCGCGGTGCTCGCGGAGACGTTGGCGGACAAGGGTAAACCGCCTAGGCATCTCGGTGTGACGCACTGGTCGACGCGGCTGATGGCCGACCGGCTGGGGATTTCGTTTGCCTCAGTCGCGCGGATCTGGCGCAAGTGGGGCATCCAGCCGCACCGCGTCGAGACCTTCAAGTTCTCCACCGATCCGCAGTTGGAGGCCAAGCTGCGCGACGTGGTCGGACTGTACCTGGATCCCCCCGCGGGCGCAGTCGTGGTCAGCGTCGACGAGAAGTCCCAGATCCAGGCACTGGATCGCACCCAGCCGATTCTGCCGCTGCGCCAAGGCATCCCCGAGCAGCAGACCCACGACTACATCCGCCACGGCACCACCAGCCTGTTCGCCGCGCTGGAGGTCGCCACCGGCAAGATCACCGCCGACGCCTGCTACCCCCGCCACACCAACGTCGAGTTCCTGGCCTTCCTCAAACTGGTCGCCAAGACCCATCCCCGGGTGCGGCTGTGCGTCATCTGCGACAACTACGCCACCCACAAACATCCCAACATCCAAGCCTGGCTGGGCAAAAACCCAAGAGTCACCCTGCATTTCACCCCGACCAGCTGCTCGTGGCTGAACATGGTCGAGATCTTCTTCGGCATCATCACCCGCCAAGCCATCCGCCGCGGCACCTTCAGCGACGTCACCGACCTAGAGACCGCGATCCGCACCTACATCGACAGCTACAACGAGCGCGCCCAACCGTTCGCCTGGACCAAAACCCCAGACGAACTACTCGGCAAAATCAAACGTAAATCAATCAACAACACGCGACACTAGCTTTTGTAGTTAACTCGAGGTCCCAGAGATTTCCACGACTCGGCGCCGGCGCAGTCGACCTCTGTGGCGGCACAATTCTTGACTATTCAAGCTGTCTCACGGAAATGTCCAATTGGACATGCGTTGGACATTTCATTTGAGAATTGGACATCGAGTTTGAGAATC
>CAWDEZ010000014.1:0-45970 GCA_963801365.1 uncultured Actinomycetota bacterium
AGTGATGCATGGACCAGATTTCGCGGGCATCTTGACTTGATGCATCACGGTCTACTCCTTGGCTCGACTACTGTGTGTGTTGATGGTTTGGGTACGTCATCGGCGGTCGATCCATTCGATGTAGCGGGTGCCGGTGATGGGAGCGCCCCGGTATCGGCCGGTGTAGTGGTAGCTGCCGGCGTAGCCGGCGCCGAGCCCGTAAGCAAAGTCGCCGTTGGTCGTACCGTCGATCGTGATGAGATCGGCGCCGTCATCGCCCGCGACGCGCCACGCGAATCGCTTAGGCATGCGCATCTTGTGACCGTCGGCGTGTTGTCTGGGTTACCTGTCGCGAGCGAGCGTTTGCCGAAGATGGGAACACGTGCCGTTCCGAGAACGACGATTGCGTCGAAGAAACGGAATGGTTCCGGCAAGTTCGGCACCACTACGCCGTAGTGCACGATTCCCCATTGGCCGTGCGGGATCGCCACCGAGGTGGCGCGGTCGAACGGTTGTCTGTTGAGGCGTTGGGTTCGGTTGAACTGAGCGATCACAAAGTCAAAGACGGTCGGCAATACCCGGCCCTCCTCCCACAGCGTGGTGTCCACCTCGGCAAGAAAGCCCAAGGCGATGATCAGCTTTCGTCGGCGCGCGCGTTGCCCGAAGTGGCGACTACTTCGACGCGGGCGGGCACGTTCTTGTGCCACGGGCTGCCGAAGAATTTGTCCCGCCGGGCAGCGGAGGTGAGGTTGTTCGGTGCCACCCCGACGACGGTCTCGCCGTCATCACCCGGGTACGACACCCCCATGCCATTGGGTAAAGAGATGTGTCCCTGCTGCATCATTTTACTGACCTCGACAGGCACTGTGGCCGAACCGGATTCGGTAATCACGCACACCGCATCGCCGGATGCGATGCCGAGGTCTTGCGCGTCGAGCTCACTGATCCGCAGCGCCCCTTGCTTGTCGCGTCGACGCCAATCCGGGTTGCGGATGATCACGTTGGCGGTGAAGGAGCGACGCTCACCGAGCGACAGGACGAAGGGGAACTCGTCGCTGGTGTAGTTCGGCTCCTCCGCTTGGATACGGCAGAGTTCGTCGAGCAGCAAAGGGATCTCCATGTGGATCTTGCCGTCGGCATGCTGGATGTATTTCCAGCCGTCCGTGTAGCGGTCGTCGGCGAACAGCACCCCTTCGCGACGAGCGCGTAGCGCTTCGAAAAGCTGCTCACCTTGCGCGAAGCCATGATCGGTGAACCCTGCTCGCGCCAAGGCGTCGGGTTGCGCGATCGCGCACAGGTGCGCGAATCCCCACACCAAGGCAAGGGCACGCTCGCCCTCCGGGAAGGTGTCACCCAGGGTGCGGTAAAGCAGATACGGCGCAAGGCCGGCTAGGGCCGGCCGGTGCTCGATGGTTGAGAAGAACGCCAGCGCGAACGCGGACCGACTGATCCGCGCCGCCGTGGTCAGCTCGATGATCAGCCGCGGTTCGACGACCCCGAGCCGGTCAATGACCTCTGCGTAGATCTGGGGCTCGGAGCGGGTGCCTGGCAACGGGTCCATCAACGGATGGCGCACCTGAAATACGTTGTGCGGGAAATGCAGCGTGAACAACGATGTTTCGTGCTTCTCGAATTGACTGGCGGCGGGCAGCACATAGTCTGCCTGCCGCGCGGTTTCGGTGAATGCAACGTCTATGACCACCGACAGTTCCAACGAGCGCATCGCGGCGCGGAATCGCGAGGATTCGGCCAGGGAATGCACAGGGTTGGTCGCGTCGATCCACATCGCGCGGAACCGGTCGTGGTGATCGGTGAGGATCTCGTCGGCGATCGCATTGCAGGGCATCAGCCCGCCCATGATGTTTGCCCCCGACACCGGAGTGGTCCCGGATTCGTTCGACCGCACGACGGCGTCGGCGATGCGTCGCGCGGCGGGCACCGCGACAGCGTCGAAAAACGCACCGAGCGCCGCTGCCGCGACTCGATCGGCCGCCCCCCACGTCCGCTCGGCGCGCCCGATCCGCGCTAGGGTGCGCCGCACAGGCACTGCACCCCACCGCATCGCAGCGGTACCCACCGCGCGCCGAACGCCCGGCGCGCGAACGGGGTGCAGCTCCGTGGGGATGGGGTGCCACCGGCCGGCGACCGGAACCATCCACGAGTGGATGTGCACGCCGCCGGGTTTGGCGAAGTTGCCCGTGAGCATCCACAACATCTTGTTCAAGTAGGCGACCAGAGTGCTGTTCGGCGAGTGCTGAACCCCAAGGTCTTCGTAGGTCGCGGCGCTCTTGGCGGCGGCGATCCGGCGTGCGACGGCACGGATCTGCTCCTCGGCGACGCCGCATCGCCGAGCGTGGTCGGCGATGTCAATGCCGCGCAACGCGGTAAGCACGGCCCGGCTGCCGGTGGTGTGTTCGGCCAGCCACCGCTGGTCGTGCAGATTCTCTTGTACCAGGCTTGCGGCGATCGCCGAGACACACCAGGCGTCTGTGCCGGGCTTGATCTGCAGATGAATGTCAGCCAGTTCCGCGGTCTCCGAGCGGCGCGGATCGATCACGATAATCGCCCGCCGCGGATCTCGGGCGATCTCCCGCAGCACCGGACGCGCCCGCGCCACCCCATGCGACTGCCACGGGTTTTTCCCGATGAAGACCGCGACCTCGGTTTGCTCGAAATCCCCGGATGTGTGATTGCCGTACAGCTGCTGATCGACCCAGGCCTCGCCGGTCTTCTCCTGAGCGAGCGCGTTGGACATGTACCGCACGCCCAACGCATGCAACAGTGCGCGGCCGTGTGCCCCGCCGAGGTGATTCCCCTGACCGCCGCCGCCGTAGTAGAAGATCTTGTCGCCGCCATGCCGGTCCTTGATCGCGGCGAGTTTCGTCGCGATCTCGTCGAGGGCCGTGTCCCAGTCGATTTCGGAGTAGGAGCCGTCAGACATCCGCTTGAGCGGGCTGGTGATCCGATGCGGGCCGTTCTGGTATTTGTCGAGCCGCAGCGGCTTTTCACAGGTATAGCCCGCCGAACCCGGATGAGCGTTGTCGCCGCGGATCTTGGTCAGCGCGCGATCCTCAACCAGGACCTCCAGGCCACAGTTGCACTCACATAGGATGCAGGCCGTCTTCTTCCAGGTGCCAGCATCTTTCACTGCAGTCGGGTCTTTGGCCGTGCGGGTGTTGTTCGGCATCACATCTCCCGTGCTGTGTCGGCGATCAATTCGTAATTACGATGGTTGAGTCGAGGAACGGTCGGGCATCGGCGACAGTCGACATGCACACTGGCAGAAGATATTTCGACGCAGACGTCGAGTGTCTTCCGCCACTGATTGGCACCAGTGCGGTTCGATGCGGACATTTCGATGTCACCCGGGTAGGTGAATGTTCAGAAGCTCGGTCAGGTGTCGACCGACACGGTCCAGCGGTTCCGTCGACCGGGTGGCCAACGCCATGACGACCGCCCCCTCAATCGCAGCAACCGTGGTTGTCGCAAGCCCGTCTGCAACCTCGGAATCGACTCCGTCGGCCCGTGCCCGCTCGGCGAGGCGTCGCTCCCAGTCGGCGAAGATTGCGGAGGCCGCGTCGGCGGCGGTTGAGGCTTCGGACCGGGCGAGGGCGGCCGCCGCAATGGGACACCCCGCCTCGAAATCGCTGTCGATAAGGACGCGTTTCCACCACTCGACGAACCAGCCAAGTGCATCAGGAATCGACGCTTCAGTCCGCAGCGCTTTGCTGATTGCGGCGTCGATTGCTTGCCCGGCGACTTCTGTTGCAGCGGTGACCAATTCGGTCTTGCCGCCGGGGAAGTTCAGATACAGCGATCGGCGGGCCACCCCGCTGTCGCTGAGCAACGCCGCCACACCGGTGCCCGCTATGCCGTGGCGACGCACCATCTCGATCGCGCTCGTGATGAGCTTGTCCCGCACCTTCACGCGGACGTGTCCTTCCTCCGACCCCAGGCGGCATCGCCACCAGCCGCCCAGCCACACTCACCTCGTCGCGACAACATCGCAGGTCGTCGAGTTATCGAGAGGCTTTCAGAAGTCTATATGGTACTAGACCGATTGGTATAGCCTGCCAGCTCGATCCTCGAACGAACGGCTTATACCCGGTCGTAGGCAAACGGTGAATCCCGGTCGTAGGCAACGGTGAGACATCGCAGCAGAGGTGCAATGCTGGTGCCGACGGACGACGCAACTGCTGCGTGTCAGCCGGGCAACTCTGTCAGCTCGTCTCTGCACAACTATACTACTAATATTGCTAAAATAGTTATATAGGTCATATGACGGGAGGCCTGGGTGGTCGACGAGGTGATCGGGACGTTTGTCGAGCGGTGGTACGTCACCGCCTTCGGTGTGATATTCCTGGTCGCTGCGATTCGCCACCTCGGCGCGATACGCACCGCGATCTACGCGCCGATCGCCTTAGCGGTCGGTGTGCTCGCCGAGAACGGGGCGGTGCACTTCGGCATCCCATACACCCGCTACTCGTTCAATCCGGACTTGCGCGGTCGCGAGCTATGGATTGGTGATGTGCCACTGATGGTGCCGATGAGTTACACCTTCATGGCGTACTTCGCATTCGCGGCTGCTCGGTTGATTGTGGGAGGGCCGTCGTCGTCTCGCTCTCGGTTGCCGATGCTCGAATACATGATGGCGGTGCTGCTGGCAACGTGGGCATTGTGGATCATCGATCCGGTCAGCCGCCTGGGTCGCTACTTCCTGCTGGGTGACGTCTTCCACTACCACGGCCCGGGCTTCTGGTTGGGCCTACCCCTGGGCTCACAGATCGGCTTTGTCTGCACCTCAGGGATTCTGATCGGCGTTCTGACCTGGATGATGCGCAACGAGCCGGCAGCTGCTGTTCCGCGTCTTCGCAACCATCCCCACCTGCTGGCGTTGGTTACCTATCTCGCGCAGGTTGGCTTTATGGCTGGCGCTGCGTTCGTTGTGGCCCGTACTACGCACGACCCGGGAGTCGCAACGGTCGCCGACACAGTGGCCGGGGCGTCACTGATCATCGGGATCCCCGTGGCCCTGATGACAGCGATCCACTGGCGGTCGTTACCGAGTGTCGACGACGCTCGACACCACCTTGGTGCAGAATCTGGTCGCTCAGCTGTCGAATCCAAATAGGCGAGCACCCTTTCGGGATGCTGCTGCGGCGAGGGCCGGCTTGGTTCGCGTCGCCATGCTCTCGCCGTGCCCATGCTTTGCTGGACCTACGAGCCCTGCGTGGTCAGTCAACTATCTCTTCCATGCGCAGCTCGTGCATCGCGCCGGAGCGAGTCCCCCTTCACGTTGTGCGAGAACTGGGTGACGATGCCGCACATGGGGTGGCCTCCCTTTCGAGGCCTAATGTCGCCGGCTCGTATCGGCCCAGGTGTGAATTAACTTCACAGACGCCTTCCGAAATGGGGCAGGATGGTCTCGACCGAGCCGGGGCCGGACCCCCGCCCGGACGGGAAGCGACCATGTGCGGATTCGTAGCCGGGCTGCTCCGCGACGCCCTGGAACCCAAGCGCCTCGACCGCGCGCTCGAGACGCTCCATCACCGCGGCCCGGACGCCGTCGGCCGCTGGATCTCGCCCGACCGGCGCTGGTTCCTCGGTCACACGCGCCTCTCGATCATCGGCCTGAATAACGGCGACCAGCCGATCGCCAACGCGGCCGGTGACGTCCATATCGTCGTGAACGGCGAGTTCTACGGCTATCGCGCGATCCGAGATCGCCTGCGCGCAGAGGGCTGCCCGTTCAAGACGGAATCCGACAGCGAGATCGCGCTGCACCTCTACCTGCGCGAGGGCATGAACCTGGGGCGCCACCTGCGCGGTGAGTTCGCGGCCGTGATCGCCGACCGCCGTAACGGCGCGATGCTCGCGATCCGCGACCGCTTCGGGATCAAGCCGCTCTTCTACACGGCGCACGAGGGCAGCGTGTACTTCGCGTCAGAGGTGAAGGCGCTGCTCGCCCTCGGCGTTCCCGCGCGCTGGAACCGCGAGGCCGTGCTCCAGGAGTGCTTCCATTTCCGCCCGCACTCGCGCTCGATCTTCGAGGGCATCTACACGGTTCCGCCGGGTCACTACGCGATCGCGCAGCGCGGCGAGGTCAGCGTCTACCCGTACTGGGACCTCGCGTTTCCGACCGCGGCCGAGATCGCAGCCGACGACCGCACCGACACAGAGGTCGTCGCGGGCTTCCGCGACGTGCTCGACGACGCCGTGCGCGAGCGCCTGATCGCCGACGTCGAGGTCGCGAGCTATCTGTCGGGCGGGATCGACTCGTGCTCGGTGCTCGGTCTGGCCCAACTCCACATGGACCGCCCGATCCGCGCGTTCACGCTCTGCTTCGAGGACGCGGCCTACGACGAGTCGGAGCTAGCGCGTGCGCAGGCCGAGCGCTCGGGCTCGAGCTTCCACCCGGTGCCCGTGCCCCCGCGCGCACTCGCCGAGGCGTATTCCGACGCGGTCTGGCACGCGGAGACGCCGTTCGTGAACGCCCACGGTGTGGCGAAGTTCCTGCTCTCGCGCGCGGTTCGGGACGCGGGCATCAAGGTGGTGTTCACGGGCGAGGGGTCGGACGAGATGCTCGCGGGTTATGCGCCATTCCGGCGCGACGTCCTCCTCTACAACAGCGCGAGCCAGGACCCCGAGATCGTCGCGAAGCTGCTCGCGGAGATGCGCTCGTCGAGCTCGAACCGCGCCGTGCCGATGCTCGTGCCGACCGAGGACGCGCCGATCCCGCAGCTCGATCCCGTCGCGCGGCGGCTCGGCTGGATTCCGTCGTGGATCAAGACGTTCGGCGCGACCGGCGCGCACGCGACGGAGTTCTTCAGTGCGGGCATGGCCGAGAGCGTGGCCGGGATCAATCCCTACGAGCTCGCGCTCTCGCGGCTGCCGGTCGACGAGCGGCTCGCGGGCCGCGATCCGCTGAACCAGGCGCTCTACCTCTGGTCGCGGATCCAACTCCCGAACTTCATCCTGACCTTCCTCTCCGACCGCATGGAGATGGCCCACTCGATCGAGGGCCGCGTTCCGTTCCTCGACCACCTCGTCGCCGAATACGCAGCCGGTATCCCGATCCACATGAAGATCAACGGCATGCGCGAGAAGCACGTGCTGCGTGAAGCGACGCGCGACGTGCTGATCGAGCCCGTCTACAACCGCGAGAAGCACCCATTCGTGACGCCGCCCGCCAAGGTCGGCGAAGAGGACGCGATGCTCGAGCTGATGGGTGACGTGTTCGGCTCGCGGCTGCTCGACGAGCAGCCGATCTTCGACGCGGCCGCTGTGCGCAAGCTGTTCGACTCGCTCCCCGAGTGCACTCCCGAGGAGCGCACGGCCCTCGACGCCTTCTGGAATCGGGTGCTGAGCTTCACACTGATGCACCAGCGGTTCGGAATGGAGGGTTAGTCGGTCATCGCGCGGGCTACCAGCGGAATGTCCTCTGCCTCAACAGGAATCAGCTGTTCCGGTCGATCCGTTTGCGCTTTGCACACAACGCATTGCCGACCCAACGTAACCTTCAGAATTGGCTTGTCAGGGAACAACTTATCGAAGCAATCAAAGCAAATCTTCTGAGTCATCAGATCGGATCTTTCAGTCAGAGGTCTTGGTACTGGTCGAGATTCGTGACCCCGGCCGGGTAGCTGAGCTAGCTGCGGCGGCGGTCTGACTTGATGATCTCGAGGCGTTCCTTGAGCAGTTCGTCGAGTTCCTCGATCGAGCGGCGATCCCGCAGCATGTCCCAGGGTGTGCGCGGCACCTTGACCTTCTTGGGTTCGGCCAGGTCACCACCCTCGATCAGGGTGCCCTCCATACCGTTGCGGCACAGCCAGATGCCGGGGATCACGGCGTCATCGGCGAGCGGGACCTCGAACTCCTCACCGTTCTCCGTGCGATACCGCGCGATCTGACGCGGCGCCAGGTCGTGATTCCGGTCGGTTTCGTAGCTCACGGCTCCAAGCCGATTGCCCCTCATGACGCGATCAGCCATCATCAACACTCCTCAAATTGCAGGTATCGCCGCACACCTGTGCAGGTTACGTCCCGGCCGTGCTAGCCGAGGACGGTAGCGTGGACACAAAAATGAGCCAGCTTTAGTGCAGCGACCACGCCCGCGGCGGCTCGCCGTCAGGAGCTTCGTGTCGAGCGTGGCGGACCATCCGATCGCTCAGCCGAACGAGCGGATCCTCGTGCCCGCCGGGCATGGTATAGGCCAACTGGCGCAACTCAATGGCGAACCCGTACAGATCCTGACTCAGGGACGCAACAGTCATGAAAAAACACTTCCCCGTCTATTGGGGTGCAGATCGAATGCCCCGGACTTGAAGGGGCGAGCCAAAGGGCCGACGTGGCCTGCTTCACGAATCACGAAACCCTGCCAACACCAGTGTGCTCTCACGCGCCACGCTTGGAAAGCTTCCCTGGTCGGAGAGGCGGACCATCCTCCACCCCGACCCGCGCGCCGCGGCGGCTCGCCGTCAGGAGCTTCTTGTCGAGCGTGGCGGACCCATCCGGACCGCTTCGTCACCGTCGTCCCCGAGGTCGACACGCCCGGGCACGCGTCCGCGATCTTGCGGACACACCCCCGGAGTTGAACACCGGCCGAAACAAGGTCGAGTTCGAACTGCCGCCCGGTCACAAGCACCAGACGGGATGGCTCGACCCGGAATTGCCCGCGACGTTCACGCTGATGGAGGAAGTGTTGGCCGGCGTTGCGGCCATCTTCCCGAGTCCATACATCCACGTCGGCGGTGACGAGCCGCGCGGGATGCCCCACGACCTCTACGCGTCATACGTACAACGGGTGCGAGAGTTTCGGTCGCACGATTGGTAAACGTCCGGTGGGATGGCAGGAGTCCGCACGTGCCGGTCTCGGCGCGGAGGACATCGTCCAGTACTGGTACACCGACATCGCCCTTCCGGAATCGTTGCCGCCCGAGGTTCGCGCACAGAAGGACGCGAACCTGGCCATGTCCGCCAGGAGCTACGAGTGGGCGGTCAAGAACGGCCTGTGGTACGCGTACCACTACCCGGGCGGGGTCCAAACGCGGACGCCGGTCGTGCTCATTGCCGCCGCAAGGCAGCCGAGCACAAGCCGTACCGGGCGTGCGTGGAGCACAACAAGGCCGGTCTCTGACCAACAGCAGGGAGAAGCCTGACGGCGATCGGGGCGATCAACTCTAACGCCACAGTCGAATCAGCGCGCCGATGACTAACTCGTCGAAACGGGTCAGCGACAGGAACCCCTCCCGCAGGCCACGGCCCCGGTCGTGCCCGATCGCGGCGACGATGATCCCACAGATCAGCGACATCGCGATCACGGCTTCCAGCCTCATGGGCCGGGACTCTACGCCGTTCCCTCCGCGTCGGAGATCGGATCGGTCAGGCTACGCCGCCGCATCGGTGCTGCGGACCTTGTCGTTGTACACCTCGAACCTGGCCGCCATGTGGGGCTCACCAGGGTAAGCGGCGGCCGACGGCTAGAAGTAGTGGCGGCGGCCACCGACCGCGCGTCCGGTTGCTCCCAGGATCACTAGCGGAGCTAGATGCGGTGAAGCCGGAATTGTGAGTCAAGTTTGGTGTGTTGTGATCGGCTGTGGGTGTTAGGCCGCCAAACCTGTTGTGCCGGCAAGGTTATCGAGGGCATTGCGGTAGGTGCGCGATGCCGCGCGCTGTGGTGGCGCGGTGAGCTCGTCGGCGAGTTGGGCCAGGCCGGTGGGTAGGAATCTGTCGTGGACGGCGGAGATGAACATCGCGGTGCGCAGGCCGTGTTCGGTGGGTCGGTAGCGGTGGGTGTGCGGGATACGGGTGATGAGGCCGCGCACGCGCAGCCGGCGCAGGTCGTAGGTGATCTGTCCGGCGGTTACGGTGGCCGGATCGAGCCCGCGTAGGTCGGCGGTGAGCGCGCGCAGATCCTTGTTGGCGAACCCGTCGGGTTGGAGCCGCAACAGCGGCAGCGCCGCGAGCAGGGCGTGGCTGCGCTGCTGTCCTAGCTGCAGCCCGGGGATGCGGGTGCCGGTTTTGGTGGTGATCGGCGCGGTGACGGTGTGCAGGGCCTCGGCGCCGGTGATCGGGTCGCAGCTGAGTGATTGGACGCGCAGCAGGCCCCTGTTGGCGGAGAAGCCGATCTCCCGCAGCGCGGGCAGATTAGTCAGCCGTTTGCCGATCGAAAAGTCGGTGGTGTCGTTGATGGTGGTCTCGGTCCGTAATGCCCTCCCTTGTTTGTGGTATTGCTTGATTCGGGTGTGCTTGTAGTCCACGTGCAGGCTGGGGGTGACTCCTTCGGTGATCACCCTGGTGCGAAACGGTCCCGGCGTCGGGCGTGGCCCGCGACGCTTTAGCCGCCGGTCGAAGATCAGGGCGACCTGATCGGGGCGGCCGGTGTCGAGGTTGTCGCGGATGACCTGCTCGAAAAAGACCCGACCTGAGACGGGTTTGTCCAGCATCTGGGTCAGCGAGAACTCGGCCTGCAGGATCGAGATGTCGTAGCGGTAGCCGGCGGCGCGATCCGCGGCGGTGAACGGGTGCGGCAGGATGGCCAGCCACTTGCGCAGCAGCGCATCGATCTGGTGTTCTCCGAGCCGGTCGCAGATCGCCTGTAGCGCCGCTGGGTCCTCGACGGCGGCGAACCCGTTGTCCAGCGCCTCGAACGCGATGCCGGCCTTGGCGGCCTGGCGCTGCGCCCAGTGGTTGCCGTTGATGCACAGCTTGGCGTTGTACGGAAAGTAGGAGCAGAACTTGAGGAAGAACGGGCCGAAATCGTCGTCGTAGCAATAGAAGTAGAAGTGGTTGACCAGCCCGGTGGTCTTCACGATCCACGGGTAGGAATCGCCATTGGCGTCGCGGCGGCGCTCGGTGCGAAACAGCTTGGTCTTCTCCTGCGCCCGCCCGATGAACAGCACACCCTCCTCGGCGGTGAAGCCGGCCAGGTGCTCGTGCATGACATCGTCTTCGCGCTGGCCCTTGGCAAAGTCGACCCACGGAATACCGTTGGCGCGGGCGAACCGGTGCACCGCGGTGCTGAACGCGTCGGTGATGCGGGCCAGCGGCGCGGTCGAGGCGATCGGCAACCCCAACCGCCGCTGCAGGTAGCCGATCAGCCCGACGGCATACTGCAGTTGCGGGACATAGACGTTCACATACATACGGTCCACGCAGTCCACCTCCAAGACCACATGGCCGGTCAAGACATCACGGGCAGATCGCGTTACCGTCATCTTTGGGCTCCGATCGAGACGGGCGGCCGGCAACGGCCCACCAACCGCGCTATGCGGTTTCATACACCGGACCGGGCATTCCGGTCACGGTCTCACCCCACTCGACCGGAGCCCCCAAGCAGACGAGACCAGCGGCATGCTGGGGCGAAGCCCCGGTAGAACTACACCGATGAGGAGCACGATGATTCCGATGGTCCAGAGGATCGAAATCTTGAGCAGGAATCCGGCGATGAGCAAGATGATTCCAAGGATGATCATGGGTGTGAGCCTCTCTGTCCGCCCGACTGCCGGGTAGAGGACCGCACCGGTCGAGCGGCTGCTCGACGCTGGTCTCAGTCAATTACCCCTAAGGCAGGGTTCCTATGCACCTTGGGGAAGTCGTGTGCGCTCCTGACACGGTGGTCACCACCCGCACGCTGGTGCTCGAGGAGCCCGCGCTGGACTAAAACTAAGTCGGCGCCTTGGTTCGGGCGAGGGCGTGGGCGACGTGGCAGGCCGCCTGGCTCCCGGTGCCGCCGTCGAGCACCGGCAGGTCGGTGCCGCGGCAGGCGTCGGCGACACCGGCGTCGTCGGCTGCCCCGGAGGCGAGCACCTGGCAGCGGACGTGGAACCGGCAACCGGCCGGGATCCGCGTCGGGTCCGGCGGCTCGCCCTGGAGCACCACCGGCCGACCACCCTCGGGCAGGACCGACAGCAGGGCCTGAGTGTAGGGGTGCTCGGGGGCGGTGAGGACCTTCTCGACCGGGCCGGTCTCGACGACCCGGCCGAGGTACATCACGGCCACCCGGTCGGCGATGTTCCACGCGAGCCCGAGGTCGTGCGTGACGACCAGCGCGGCGAGGCCGAGGTGGTCGCGTAGATGGAGCAGCAGCGACAGGATCTCGCCCCGCACCGAGGCGTCGAGCGAGGCCACCGGTTCATCCGCGACGAGGAGCGCCGGCTCGAGGACGAGCGCCCCGGCGATGACGACGCGCTGGCGCTGGCCGCCGGAGAGCTCGTGGGGGTAGCGGAGGAAGTAGCGCTCGGGCGGCCTCAGCCCGGCGCGGGATAGCGCGCCGGCCACCCGCCCGCGCTCGTCGGCGACCTCGCGGTGGATCCGCAGGCCCTCGGCGACCGCGTCGTAGACGGTGTGCCGAGGGTTGAGCGAACCACCGGGGTCCTGGAGGACGAGCTGGGCCTCGCGGCGGTACGCCTTCAGGTCGCGGCTGCGGTATCCGAGCGGTGTGCCGCGATAGGCGACCGTCCCGGACGTCGGCCGCTGGAGGCCGAGAAGGGTGCGGGCCAGCGTCGTCTTGCCGCAGCCGCTCTCCCCGACGAGCGCGACGATCTCGCCCGCCCTGAGGTCGAGGTCGACACCGTCGACCGCCCGCGCGGCGCGGCCACCACGACGTCCAGGAAACTCGACGTGCAGGTCGCGTGCGCTGAGCAGGGGCGGGTCGCGGTCAGTCCGGAAGGACGCGCCCCGGTCGGCAGGGCTCGTGGTCACCGGGCCACCCCTACGGCGGCGCTCGCGTTGGCGAGCGCTGCGCCGTGGTCGGGGAGGACCCGCACACAGGCCGCCTCGTGCACGGGGCCGGCGGGCCAGAGCCGGGGGTCGAGGGACACGCACCGGTCCAGCCGCGCGGCGCACCGCGGGTGGAACGCACAGCCGGACGGCAGCTCCTGCGGGTCGGGCAGCTCACCGGCCAGGCCCCGCGGGCGCAGGCGCGAGGCCGGGTCGCCCACCCTCGGGAAGGCCGCGGCGAGCGCCTCTGCATACGGGTGCCGTGCCCGCTGGAACACCTCGGCGGCGGGGCCCACCTCGACGACCCGGCCGGCGTACATCACCGCGAGGCGGTCGCAGAGGTCGGCGAGTACCGAGAGGTCGTGGCTGATCATCAGCAGGCTGATGCCACGACTGGCGACCAGATCGTCGATGAGCCGGAGGATCTGCGCCTGCACCATCACGTCGAGCGCGGTCGTCGGCTCGTCGGCGACGACGAGGTCGGGCTCGCAAGCCAGCGCCATCGCGATCATCACGCGTTGGCGCTGCCCACCGGACAGCTCGTGCGGGTAGGCACCGGCGCGCCCCGACGGCATACCGACCTGGTCCAGCAGCTCACGCACGCGCCGGTCCGCGGTCGCGCGGTCCATGCGCTGGTGGCGCAGGATCGGCTCGGCGATCTGGGTGCCGATGCGCTGCACGGGGTTGAGCGAGTGCATGGCGCCCTGGAACACGATCGACGCGCCGGCCCAACGCACGGCGCGCAGCCGGCCCCAGCTCATGGCCAGGACGTCCTCGCCGCCGAGCAGCACGCGGCCGCCCACGGTCGCGCTCCTCGGGAGCAGCCGCAGCGGCGCCAGCGCCAGGGTCGACTTGCCCGACCCGGACTCACCGGCCACGCCGAGCTTCTCGCCGCGGCCGAGGGTGAGGTCGACCCCGCGCACGGCGGGGACCTCGCCACCCTGGATGCGGTAGATCACGGTCAGGCCCTCCATCGAGAGCATGTGTTCGGTCATGCCCGGGTCCTCAGCCGGGGGTTGAGTACGCCCTCGATCGCGCGACCGCAGAGCGTGAAGGCCAGTGCCACCAGGGCGATCGCGATGCCGGGCGGGAGGAAGTACCACCACATCCCCGAGCTCACCGCGCCGACGTCGCGGGCTGCCTGGATGGTGCTGCCCCACGACGGGATGGTCGGGTCGCCGAGCCCGAGGAACGCCACCGTCGACTCGGTGAGGATCGCCCCGGCGACCATGAGGGTGGTCTGCGCGAGGACGATCGGCATGACGTTGGGCAGGACGTGCCGGGTCATGACGTGCCAGTGCCCACCGCCGAGCGCGCGGGCACGTTCGATGTAGGGCCGGGCCTCGACGGCGAGGGTCTGGGCCCGGACGAGCCGTGCCGTCGTCGGCCACGAGGTCACGCCGATCGCAATGATGACCGTCGAGAGGCTGCGGCCGAGCACCGCCGCGAGGGCGACCGCCAGCACGAGCGTCGGCATGACGAGGAACCAGTCGGTGATGCGCAGCAGCGTCGCGGACAGCCAGCCGTGGAAGTGGCCGGCGAGGATGCCGATGAGGGCACCGAGCGCGATCGAGATGAACGTCGCCGCGAACCCCACGGTTAGCGAGACTCGCGAGCCCCACAACACCAAATCGAGCACCGAGCGGCCGGACCGGTCGGTGCCGAGCAGGAACTCACCGCCGGGCGGCTGCAGCGGTTCGCCCGGTGGGCGTGTGACGCTGAGCGCGTCCTCGCCGACGAGCCACGGCACCAGCAGGGCCGACCCCACGAAGACCGCCAGCACCACGAGGCCGAAGACCCCCGCGCGGTTGCGGCGGTACTGCGCCCAGAACGCGCCGACCGCCCGACCCCGGCGCGCCCACCCGAGCTGGCGTGGGCCGGCGGTCCGCGCGGCCGAGCCCGTGACCGCCGAGGCGTCCCCCCCGCTCACGGCCGCACCCGCGGGTCGATGACCGGGTAAAGCAGGTCGGAGACGAGGTTCATGAGGATCACTGCGGCGGAGAAGATGACGAACAGCCCCTGCACCAGCGGCAGGTCGGGCACGTTGAGGCCCTCGTAGAACAGCCTGCCCAGGCCCGGCCAGGAGAAGACGGTCTCGACCAGCACCGCGCCGAACACGACGAACCCGATGTTGATGAACACCAGTGTCACGGTCGGCAGAAGCGCGTTCGGCACGGCGTGACGGCGCTTCACCTCAGCGTCACGCAGTCCCTTCGCGCGCGCCGTCACGAGGTAGTCGGACCCCATCTCGGCGAGCAGCGACGAGCGCATCACCATGAGGTACTGCGCGTAGACCACCGCGACGAGGGTGGTCAGCGGCAGCACCAGGTGGTGCGCGACGTCGAAGACGGCCGCCAACCCGTCCACCCCAGGGGTCCTCATGCCCGACGTCGGGAACCACCCGAGCCCCGAGCCGAACACCACGATCAGGATCAGGCCCAGCCAGAAGCTCGGTACCGACCACAGCGTCAGCGCCACGCCGGTGTTGACCCGGTCGGCCGCGCTGCCGTGACGCCACGCCCCCTGCACGCCGAGCCACAGCCCGAGCGCCGCCGACACGACCAAGCTCGCCCCGACGAGCAGCAGCGTGGGCCACAGACGCTCCCCGACCATGGTCAGGACCGGGCGGTGGTACTGGAACGACTCACCGAAGTCCAAGCGCCCCACCCCGAGCAGGTAGCGGCCGAACTGCTCCAGCAGCGGCTTGTCGAGCCCGAACGCGCGTGCCAGCGCCTCCTTCTGCTCGATGCTCACCGGCCGCCCCTGGGTCATCACCCGCACCGGGTCGCCCGGGATGATCCGGAACAGGAAGAAGCTGGTGAAGATCACCGCGAGCAGCGAGACCGCGGCGCCGAGCAGCCGTTGCCCGACGTAGGCCGCGGTACGCCGCATCGCGTCGCGGTCACGTCTGCGGCGATCACCTGGCATACCCGTGACGGGCTGCTCGCGCACCGTCCCTTCGGGGTGCGGGACCCAGCCGGTGGGTCCGATGTCCGCCATGCGGTGCTACTCCCGGTCGTCCGCCGTCGCACCGCCACGGCGACGCATGAACACCAGCACACCCGCCAACGCCGCCACCATAGCCGCGCCAATGCCCAACACCAGCCCGGCTCGGCCACCACCGGAGTCGCCGGCGTTCTCGGCCGAGGCCGGGGTCGCCGACCACCAGGCCCAGTAGCCGTCCTGGCTGTCGTAGTTGCCGCCCGGGTCGGGCTGCGGGGTCATCGAGCCGATGACGTCCTTGCGGAACGCCTCGAGCTGGTCGGCGTAGCCCCAGACCACGAAGATGTTGTCCTGGTAGAGGATCCGCTCCATCTGCTTGACGATCCCGGCGCGCTTGCCGGTGTCGAGCTCGGCGAGCTGCTGGGCGTAGAGCTTGTCGTACTGCGCGTTGCAGTAGTAAGCGTCCGACAGGTACGGCCCACCCACCTTGGCCGGCAGGCCCGAGCACCGGTTGATCCCGAGGATGAAGTCGGGGTCGGGGTTGACGGTCCACCCGGTGGTGAGGATGTCGTAGGTGCCCGCGTCGAGCAGCGCACCGGGCTCGGAGACCGGCTGGACCTTGAGCTCCATGCCCGCCTGCTTGGCCCACTCGCGCATCATCTCGGCGGCCTGGATGTACTGCGGGTTGTCGCCGTGCACGTTGAACCGGAACGACAGCTTGGTTCCGCCCTTGGCGCGGATGCCGTCGGAGCCCGTGGTGTAGCCGGCGCCGTCGAGCAGCTCGTTCGCCTTGGCGATGTCGAAGCCGATCTCCTCCTCGGCGCTGGGCTGCCAGTGGTAGTCGCTGTAGCGCGACGGGATGTAGCCGCCGTTGGGCTCGCCGTAGCCGCCGTAGGCCGTCTTGTAGATGGCCGCGCGGTCGATCGTACGCACCAGCGCCTCGCGCACGACCGGGTCTTTGAGCGTCTTGTTGCCGTCGCCGAACTCGGTGCCGTCCTGCAGCCGGGCGCCCGGGTTGATGGTGATCGCCTGGAACCGCTTGCCCTTGGCCTGGTTGACGGTGATCGTGTCGACGCTCTTGAGCGCGTTCGCCTGGGCGGCGGTGAGGCCGGAGACGAAGTCGACCTCGCCGGCCCTGAGCGCCTCGACCTGGGCGTCGCTGTCGTGGATATAGCGGAAGACGAGCTTGTCGAACTTCGGGGCGCCCCGCCAGAACTTTTTGTTGGGCACCAACGTGATCGAGTTGTTCACGTCGTATGCGCTGAGGATCCACGGGCCGTCACCGACAACCGGGAACTCCTTGTCGTTGTTGAACTTCGCGTAGTCGCCGACGCCCTCCCACTTGTGCTTCGGGAGGATCGGGCCGCCCAGCGCGAGCATGGTCGCCTGCAGGGCCTTGAGTTTGACGACGAAGGTGCGCGCGTCGGGGGCGCTGACGCTCTCGAAGTTCTCGACAAAGTTGCCGTTTGCGGTGGCCGCACCCTTGTCCTTCATCATCGTGTCGAAGGTCCACCGGGCGTCCTCGGCCGTGACCGGCTGCCCGTCGGTCCACGTCGTGTCGCGGATCTTGTAGGTCCAGGTGAGCCCGTCCGGCGAGGTCTGCCACGACTCGGCGAGCGCCGGGATGATCTTGCCGGTCTTCGGGTCGTAGTTGGTGAGGAAGTCGTACATCAGCGCGCCGAGCGCCGTGGTGATGCGCCGCACCGCAAGGAACGGGCTGAGCGAGTCGACCTCCTGGCTGACCGCGATGGTCAGCGTGTGCTCCGTCGGTTTCGCGTCCGCCTGCGCACCGACGCCGCCCATCAGTGTGACCGCCAGTGCCACGACCGCGGCCAGCAGTCCGGACAGGACCGGGCGGTACCGGCGCCCGGTCGTCGTGTCGAACATCCGCTTCCCCTCGCTCCGACGAACGGGCCGACTCCCGATGGCACGCGACCGCCAGCCCCTTTGCGGCCCTCCGCTCACGGACGTTCGCTGAACTCGGAATCTAGCCACCCTACGGGTAGGGTTTGACGGGTTTGCCGAAGTTGTTCCTGGTGTTCATGTGGGGTCCTTGCCCATGACCCTTTCGCTGGCCTTGGCCATCACCGAAACGACGACGTT
This sequence comes from uncultured Actinomycetota bacterium, assembly GCA_963801365.1. Taxonomy (GTDB): domain Bacteria; phylum Actinomycetota; class Actinomycetes; order Mycobacteriales; family Mycobacteriaceae; genus Mycobacterium. Next base: position 17,746 of record CAWDEZ010000014.1, read on the forward strand.
GCGTGAGAACGGGTAGAAGACTCGCAAACCCCAGCGCATCTTTCGGTTCGCCAATCGGGTCGGCCCATGCGACAGGTGGGTGATGGCGTCGTCAACCACCGCCTGTGCTGTCTCGGCGCCTCGCACCGGCTCGTCCGGGCCAGCCGCCAGGCCGCGTTCGTGGCGCAGGCGGCGCAGCGCCGGGGTATCGGTCTCACCCAGGATCAGACCAAGCACGTCGACGCCGCTCGGCTTGAGCTCACACCACAGCGCTTCCGCAAAAACCATGTTGAAGGCCTTGGAAGGGGCATAGGCGACCACGTTGGCGGCCCCAACGAAGCCGGCCCCGGAGCCGATCAGCACGACCCCGCCGCGCCCGCGCGCCACCATTGGCTGACAAAGGTGGTAGCACAGCTGCATCGACACGATGCAGTTTCGATGCACCAGCGACTCAGCCTTCTCGAGAGGCTGGTCCAGAAAGTGTCGGTAGTTTGGCTCGGCGCCGGCGCAATACACGAAGAACCCGATCTCGATGTCGCGGACGGCTGCCATGACCTGGTTGGCGGCGTCTGGTCGCGCAAGGTCGATGGCGAATGAGCGTGTTTGGACGCCGTGGCGTAGTCGGATCGCGCTCGCCACCTCATCGAGAACCTGCTGGCGCCGCGCCAGCAGCACCACATTCAGGCCCTTCCGCGCCAACGTGTCGGCGAATGCCTTTCCTACGCCTTCTGATGCGCCGGCCACTAAGGCCCAAGGGCCGTATTGCTGCGTGAACGTCATTCGGAGACTCCCTATCGATGTAATGGCGCGTTTCACCGTTCACAGCCCATCGCGGCGTCGTTGCGCGCACAGAGCCGATGGATCGTCGTCATTGTCGATCGTTCCTCCTCGTTCAACGCGCATCACAGAGTCGCCGTCCTCGAATTCTCACCCCGAAGGGGGCGAGCGTTCATGGTTCTCGTGCGAAGAGGATGGCGAGGCACCCAATGTCAGCGGTCGCAGTGGTGAACGGTTCGATGAACTGTCGTAGTTCGATCAGATGCCTGGCGTGCTGATCGTGTCGATGGTCCTCCTCGGATGCGGGTTCCCACGGTGGGACACGTCGGGTGTCGCCGCGCTCGTCGAGTGAAACGACGACGACGAGTCCGTCTGCTACGAGCCGAGTCGGCGGTGGTGATCTGGACCACGGTGTGGATGCTGCGCGGTCCCGTGTGAATGATTCGTGCGGTGGCGTCGATGACCTCACCGCGGACGATGGGTCGGTGGAACCGGATCCCGGCGATGTAGGACGTGATGACGTCAACGCCGGTCCAACCGGCCCCGCAGATGCAGGCCGCTTCGTCGATCCAGCGCATGACCCGGCCGGCGCGCGCTTTGCCGTCTGAGTTCACGTCGGTCGGGGCGGCGGGGAAGCAACGCGTGGCGTACGGGGCGGTGCCCTGTGCGGTGTAGCTTTGGGCGGACATAGCGCCTTCGATGCGCTTGCGTATCCGTATCCGGACCCGCGCCTGCCGATGTCGTTGCAATTCAAGCATGGTCACCGGCGTCCACTGCGGAACCTCGACAGGGTTGCCAGTGTCGTCGACTGCGACGAAAACTATTGCGCATTGTGAGGTTTGACCGGACTTGGCCTGGGTTGGGTCGCTGGAATGGACGGTGATGAGGATGTGCATACTGCTGCGCCCCGTATAGACGAGGCCGGCGTGCACCATGACCAGTTCACCAACGCTGATTGGCCGGTCGAGGTGAAGGTTGCCCACGGAGGCGGCGACGCAGTGGCTGTCGCACCACTGCGTCGCGGTGGCGTAGCCGGCCTTATCGATCCATTCGAGCAGTGTGCCGCCGTCGACGAAACCGACGATGCCGACGTCAGCGGGCGTGACGTGAAAGCGGTGGATTGTCTCGTGGCTGCGAGTCTTCGGCGGGCCGACCGACCCGGTGTGCGCGGCTATTTCCTTTGTCGACTGCATTGTCCTGGCCTCCTCCTTGCCATGGTTGCGGCCATGATGTGGGGTTGCCGACACCGGCGGAAGGGAAATGGCACCGAACGTGGTGTTTCCTTGCGTGATCCACAGATTCGCGGCCGACGTCGCCGAGCGGACACCGGTGAATCTGTGGATTGTGCAAGGAAGCGCCGTCATGTGGACACTTCTCTTCCTCGCTGTGTGGCAGCGCTCACATGATGGGTGTCACCAGGGAGGAGGGCGATGATGCCGTCGACACAACTGATTCTCGTGATTTGTGCGCTGGCGTTTGCGCTTGCGGTGCTGGTGTGGCGCTGGCGGGTCCGCCGTCTGAAGCGTGCGAACCCGGAAACGCGATACCGCAATGACATTCGGGCGTTGAAGCATCGACACCGGAGCCTCGTGACAGGACTTCGTTCTGAAGACATCTGGTCGGCCGGGGCAACACCCGGCTCTTCGCATTCGCGGTCCACGAAGGCCGCCACCTGGGTGGCGTTGGGGACCGTGGGCGGTTGCGGAGGTTGCGGAGGTTGCGGAGGTTGCGGCGGCTGCGGCTGCGGCTGCGGCGGTTAGCCATGCGACGTGCACGGTACGAGGACGTCGACCGAATGCAGCTCGAACGGTCGTATCTCGCGGTGGCAGAACTAGAGCTTGCTGCTGCCGTATTCAAGACGTGTCCGTGGGAGCCACGAAACCTGGTCAAGACTGGTTTGCGCCAATGGCTGCGCCGCTGCGCGGCCGCGCTACGGGACGAACAACTCATCGGGATGCCGTCGCGCGCGGTGGATGAGGCCTGGCACGGCCTGATCCTGTGCACCGCGCGATATCAGGAGTTCTGCACCACGGCGTACGGACAGTTCATGCACCACCATCCCGTCGGTGGCGCCCCCGCCAATAGTCCGGCGGCCGCCGAACCGATGGACGAGCAGCTGCGCCGAACGGTTATCGCGTGGGAACTGGTCGCGATGCCCGGAGAACCGTGCGTCCTGTGGGACCTCGATACCCGGGTCGGTGTGGAGGAGCCGTGGGGCGTCGATCTGGCCCGGGTCGCTGAGATCCAGACCGCCGTCGCGAAACTCCGCCCGCACGTGCGGAATTGACAACCTCATCGATCAATCTGTGGATTGTGCAAGGAAATGCGGACGGCACGCCGATTCGACTTCAAACGGAGTGACTGCTCTCACATGATGACGACATCTACAGCCATTGAGGGGAAAGGGACCATGCACCCAAACCAACATCAAACCGGAGTAGCACCAACGAGGTCGGTGGCCGGCAACGTGATTCGGGGATCGATCGGCAATCTGATCGAGTGGTACGACTGGTATGCCTACGCGGCATTCAGCATCTACTTCGCGAGCGTGTTCTTCCCATCGGGAAATCAGACCGCGCAGTTGTTGAACACAGCGGGCATCTTTGCGGTCGGCTTCCTGGTCCGACCGCTGGGAGGCTGGATGTTCGGGAGGTACGCCGACCGATTCGATGGGCGTCGGTTCGCTCGGCATCGCCATCTTGCCGGGGTACGCGCAGATAGGTGCGCTGGCGCCGATCCTGCTTATCGCCGTCCGGTTGCTGCAGGGACTGTCGCTCGGCGGCGAATACGGAACCTCGGCAACGTATTTGAGCGAAGTTGCCACCCCACATCGACGCGGGTTTTACTCCTCATTCCAATACGTGACGCTGACCAGCGGCCAACTGTTGGCGCTGGGTGTACAGATCATCTTGCAGCAGGTGCTCACACCGGCGCAGATGCACGGCTGGGGCTGGCGCATCGCGTTCGTCATCGGAGCGGCTGCCGCCGTGACTGTCATGTGGCTGCGACGCACGATGGACGAGTCGGAGAACTACAAACTCGCCGTCGAGCAGAGCACCGAACGCGGCAGTCTGAAGGTCCTGCTGTCCTATCGGCGCGAGTGCCTGACCGTCGTGGGACTCACCCTCGGGGGCCCCATCGCGTTCTACACGTTCACCACGTATATGCAGAAGTTCATGATCAACACGGCTGGCCTGCCGAAAGAGCAGGTGACGTGGATCAACTTCATCGCGCTACTCGTCTTCGTGTGCATTCAGCCGGCGATTGGCGCGCTTTCGGATCGGATCGGGCGCCGACCGCTGCTGATCGCATTCGGGATCGGCGCAACGCTATGCACCGTCCCCCTGCTCACCGCGGTGGCGCAAACTGAATCCGCACTGCCCGCGTTCGGCCTGATGATGATCGGCCTGATCATCGTGTCGGGATACACGTCGATCAACGCCGTGGTGAAGGCCGAGCTGTTCCCCGCCCGTATCCGAGCGCTCGGCGTGGGGCTGCCCTATGCGCTGACGGTCGCCATCTTCGGCGGCACCACCGAATACGTCGCACTAGGGCTGAAGAACATCGGCCACGAGAACTGGTTCTTCTTCTATGTCGCCGGCTGCGGGTTGATCTCGTTGCTGGTCTATGTCTTCATGGGTGAGTCGTCCCGCCGCTCGCACTTGGAGCGGGAGACGCAAGAAACCGGTCCGGGCGAGCCAGAGCAGGCCAAGGTCGATGAGGTTCTGCCCGACCCTTCTTAGCATCAGTGCCATGCAGGTGCTGCTTGTCGAGGACGACGAAGGGGTCGCGTCGGCGCTGGCCGAGCTTCTAGGCCAGGCCGGCGCGACGGTCATCCGAACCTCCCGCGGCGCCGAGGCCCTTCATCGCGTGAAGGGCTGCGATCTGGTGTTGTTGGACCTGGGGCTGCCCGACATGGACGGACTGGATGTGCTGCGCACACTTCGGCGCGCATCGGCGGTGCCGGTGATCATCATGACCGCCCGAGACAGCGATGGCGCGGTGGTGTTGGGGCTTCGCGCCGGCGCCGACGACTACCTCGTAAAACCGGTCCGAAAAGCAGTGCTGCTGGCACGGATTGAGGCCGTCATGCGACGCCTACGTCGTGTCGGCGGGGACACCACCGCGCCTGCCGGCCCAGTCGTGGCCGGACCCGTCACCATCGACCGCGAGCGGCGGGAAATAACCATTGCGGGAACACCGCAGGCGCTGACGAGAACCGAGTTTCAACTCCTTGCCACCCTGGCCGCCCGTCAGGGCGAGGCCGTCAGCCGCGAGGAGCTGATGCTCGAGGTGTGGGGGACCGCGGTCATCGGCCGCTCCAGGTCGTTGGACTTCTTCATCCGACAGATCTGGGCGAAGCTCGCCGGACTCCCGCTCCAGACGGTGCGCGGATTCGGCTTTCGGTTGGACGCCTGAGATGGGGCTGCGGTTTCGTGCCGTCCTCGTCGTGCTGTCGCTGTTGGCGATCGCCGCACTTGCGGTCCCCTTGGCGCTGAGTCTGGCGGATCGCCGGACCGCGGCGCTCGCCGTGGAACGGGACCGGCAGCTGGCTGCGCTGGCCGATGCGGCCGCGATGCCCGACGCCCCGCTGCAGCGTCTGGTCGACCGCTACTTCGAGGTGTATGGAGAGGGTCTGCCGCCGGAACTGCGCCACTTCACTTCGGTGTTCAACTCGATGGCGCAAGTGGTGCGGGCATCTCTGCACCGGCAACGGCGACTCATCGCCGACGCGTCGCATCAATTGCGCAATCCACTGGCCGCCGTCCGGCTGCGCGCAGATAGCCTCGAGGACTATGTGGCCGAGGCGGGATGGCCGACATACGGCTCGATGACCGCGGAGCTGGACCGGTTCGAGAATCTGCTGGCACAGCTGCTACGCCTGGCCCGCGCCGAGCAGGTCAGCGGGAGCCGCCAAGTCGGCCTATCCGCGGCAGTGGCGGAGTCCACGGAGCTTGCCGACGTGATCGAAGAGCGCATGGCGTTCTGGCAACCGATACTCGATAGCGAAGACCAGCAACTGCAGTACCCGCTCGGATCATCACGGCCTTGCCGTGCAACTCGCACGTCATGACGTGGAGCAGCTGCTCGACGTCGCGCTGGAGAACGCGCTGCGCTATGCCGGGCAGGGCGTCACAGTCACGGTGTCGACCGCGCAGACCGGCGACACCGTCGACCTCGTGGTCAGTGACAACGGCTGCGGCCTACCTGATGACGACTTAGCCAGGGCCGCAACACGATTCTGGCGGGGAAAGACGACGGCTCTGGTACCGGCCTCGGGCTGGCGATCGCCGCCGAGATCGCCGCGGGACATGGTGGTGCGATCACGGTGGAGAAGGCCCCCGAGGGCGGCCTCCTGATCCGCTACCGTCTGCCAGTGGCGGCTGAGTCGACGTGTTGAACGCCCGATCGATCGAAATGAGCCGTCGCGCATTCCTTCTCGCGACGGCGGCAGTAGCGGCCGCCTGCAGCATCCGAAGCGAACCAGGCGGACGTCTGCGGCTGGCCGCGGGAGATCCCGGCGGGCTGTACCTGGCGTTCGCGGAGCTGCTTGCCCAGCGGATCAACGCGCGCTATCCGGCCATCACCGTCGACGTCCTGGCGACCGAGGGCACGGTGGAGAACCTGGCCCGTCTTCGCTCGGGGGACGTCGATCTGGGCCTGGCTCTGGCCGATTTCGCCGAGCGCGACCGAGCCAGTGGCCCGGCCGCAACCGCACCCCAGGCGGTGGCCCGCGTGTACGAGAACTATCTGCAGGTGATTGTGCGTGAATCGGCTGCCGCGAAACAGATTTCAGACCTTCAGGGAAGGCGGGTCTCCATCGGTCCGAGTGGATCGGGCGCCGCGGCGACCAGCGAGGTGCTCGTTGAGGCCGCTGGTCTTCAAGGCCGGGTAGAGATGGTGAACTATCGGCTGAAGGATGGGCTGGCGCGGCTGGCGGACGGCAGCATCGACGCTCTGGTGTGGTCGGGCGGAGTGCCGACACCGGCCATCGCTGACCTGAACGACGAACTGCCACTACGGATGCTCGACATCGGCGCGATCGCGGCCCCGATGAGCCAGCTCGCCGGCTACCTGTACCTCGTCCACCGAGTGCCTACCGGCGGTTACGTGCCACCGGGCATCCGATCTATCGGAGTGCCCGATCTGCTGCTGTGCCGCCACGACACACCTGCCGACCTGGTTGCCGCGGTGGTCGACGTATTGGCAACGGATGCACCGCATCTGGTGCCTCCCTACGTCCGAGGCCTTCAGTACCTGGCCCCGCCATCGATGATCCAGACCGGTGCCATCCCACTGCATCAGGCCGCCGTGGGCGCCTACCGCAGGCTGCATGGCTGACCGTGAATCTGTGAATCCTGCAAGGAAGTAGGCGTCGACGGGGGCGGAAACCGTACGATCCAACGATGCGGGGACGTGACATCAAGGCGGTAGGGGAGTTGGCCGGCGAAGCATCGCACGTGGTGACGACGCTGGTGCGTGACATGCATGCCGGTATCGCCGGGCGTGTGTTCGGGGCCATCGGCGTGTCGTCGAAGCCGACACAGGTCATCCACGACGGTATCGCTGGGACTGTGTATTGCGCGGTGGATCACGGGTTACGTGGGGCAACCCAGGCCGGTGGTGTGCTGGCGTCGCAGGTGTGGGGCCGCGACGATGACGCGGGGCTGGACTCGCGCGCCCGGGTGGGCGCGGCCCTGGCCGCGGTCAACGGCATCTACGGGCATCGGTTGGCGTCGCACCGAAACGGGTTGGCGCTGACGATGCAGATTCGACAGCACGGCAGCGTGGTGCCGCTGTGCGAAGGGTCGGTCTCGGCGGCGTTTCCAGAGGCCACCGGTCGTGTCGTCGTGTTCGTGCACGGCTGGTGCGCGACCGAACGATTATGGTGGTGGCCGCCGTGCGAAGACGACGCGCGCTGCTATGGACAGCGGCTGGCCGAGGATCTGGGATTCACGCCGATCTATCTGCGCTACAACACCGGTCTGCATATTTCGCAGAACGGGCAGCTGCTGGCCGGCATGCTGGAGCGGTTGCAACTGGTGTGGCCGGTGCCCATCGACGAGCTTGTTGTGGTGGGCCACTCGATGGGCGGCCTGGTCGCGCGCAGTGCTGGCTATTACGGCATGCAGCAGCATCACCGGTGGACTGCCGCCGTGCGCCATGTCGTGTGCCTGGGCTCGCCTCACCTTGGCGCCGATTTGGAGAAAGGGGTCAATGTCGCGGCGTGGGCGCTGGCGCGGCTGCCCGAAACCCGCGCTGTGGCTGGCTTTTTGAACAGACGCAGTCCGGGCGTCAAGGATCTGCGATTCGGCGCCCTCATCGAGGAGGATTGGCGTGACGGTGATCCTGACGAATTCCTCCGTGACCGCTGCCATGAGGTGCCGTTTTTGCCAAGCGCCGGTTATCATTTCGTCGCCGCCACCGTCGTATCGTCGGCGCTGGGTCGGCTCGTCGGCGACTGCCTGGTGCGTTCATACAGTGCGACCGGCACGGGCAGGTTCCGGCATATTCCGTTCGACGCCGACCATGGGCTGACACTGACCGGACTGCACCACTTGGATCTGCTCAACCACCCGCAGATCTACGCGAAGTTGCGGGAATGGGTCGCCACTGCGCCAGAGCAGATCGCCGCCGCACGGTAACGCGGCTACTCGCGTCCCCGAAACGCGCCTTGCGTGGGCACCTTTCCACGAAGCTGCGCATGCCGAGCTTCTGGTCCTCGGTGCCGAACGGTGCGCCGACATGTTGACGCTCCACCTGGAGGCCGGAGTCGAGATCCTGAGGAGATGGCAACATGACACCGGAAACCCAACGTCTCGTCCTGAAAGACAAGATGGCGCTCGTCGTCGGCATCGCCAACGACGCTTCGATCGCCTACGGCTGCGCCAAGGCGTTCGCCGAGCTGGGAGCGAAGCTCGCGATCACCTACCTCAAAGAGAAGGCGAAAGACTACGTCGCGCCGCTGGCAAGAGAGCTCGGCGCGGAGATCCTCGCGCCCCTCGATGTGTCGCGGCCGGGCGAGCTCGAAGCGCTGTTCGACAGCATCCGCGCACAGTGGAGCCGACTCGACCTGCTCGTGCACTCGATCGCCTTCGCGCCCAAGCAGGACCTGCAGGGTGGATTGCTCGATTGCTCGGCCGAGGGCTTCGCCAAGGCCATGGACGTCTCGTGCCATTCTTTCGTGCGCATGGCACGGCTCGCCGCGCCGCTGATGACCGAAGGCGGCGCGATGTTCGCGATGAGCTATCACGGCGCGCAGAAGGTCGTACCCAACTACAACGTCATGGGACCTGTGAAGGCGGCGCTCGAAGCGTCGTGCCGGTATCTCGCCTACGAGCTCGGCCCGAAGGACATCCGTGTGCACGCGGTGTCGCCTGGCCCGCTGAAGACGCGCGCCGCCTCCGGGCTCAAGGGTTTCGATCTGCTCCTGAACGAGGCTCAGGAGCGCGCGCCGCTGGGCGAGCTCATAGACATCACCGACGTGGGTTATGCGGTGGCCTACCTCGCAACACCTTATGCACGCCGCGTCACCGGCAGCACGCTGTACGTCGACGGCGGCTTGAACATCATGGGATGAGGGGGAGGTGAGGGCGTTGACGCCCGTCAACCTCCCGGGCGACACGTCAAGCAGTACCTCACACGAAAGGTAACGTGAACGCCCATGCGCGAGTATCGGCAGGAGCGGTTCACCCGGATGGATGCATAGCCGGTCCGGCGAGAGCGAAACCAACTCCCCATGTGGATCACCGTCCTAGTGATGGCCATCGCAGTGAGCCTGGAACCGTTCCGGATCGGTATGACGGCGCTGATGCTTAACAGACCCCGACCGATGCTGCAGCTGCTCGCGTTTCTGTGTGGCGGTTTTGCGATGGGAACGTCCGTCGGTCTGGTCGTTCTGTTCGTCCTTCGGCCCACGCTGTCCGGGTCAACGCACTTCACCTTGCCCAAAGTTCAGATCGCTGTTGGCGTCCTGGCTGTGCTGGTTGCTGCCGTACTGGCCACGGAGGTATTGCCGCGCCGATTCGACGGTCGACGACGGGCCGGTGCGCCCGTCGGAAAGCTGTCGACGCGGATACGACACCTGATGGACGTCCGGTCGGTATGGATCGCGGGAGTGGCAGGCCTGGGGATCGCGCTGCCGTCCGTCGACTACCTGGCAGCTTTGGCCGTCATCCTCGCCTCCGGTGCCACGCTTACGACGCAAGCAGGTGGGCTACTGATGTACAACGTTGTGGCGTTCGCGTTTGTGGAGATCCCACTTTTCGCCTACCTGGCAGCGCCAGCCAAGACGCGAAGGTCGGTGACCGCGGTGCAAGGCTGGATCCGGTCGGGTCGTCGCCGTGCGGCGCTGCTCGCAGTGGTCGGCTGCGTCCTGCTTGCGGTCGGGATTGCGGGTCTCTGAGGCAGTGCCTGGTCGCCGCACTCCACAGCCGGTGACCGATTGCTAACCATCGCGCAGGAACCTGCACCCCGACCCCCGTGGAAATCGGTACCGGACATGTTGTTTCGTCAAATCATTATGTGGGCTCGGGCGCTGCGACGGATTCCGCGTCACCCGGCTCTGCGTCAAGCTCGGGCAGCTGACTCACGAGATACTCGGCGAGCCCCCCGATGGTCGGATAGTCGAATACTGCGGTCGCGTTGATCGTGAACGCGCCGCCGAACTGACTGTGCAACCGGTTGCGGAGTTCGATCGCCATCAGCGAATCCGTACCCAGGTCCAGGAACCGACTGGACGCGGCGGGCGGTTGCGCGAGCCGCAGGAAGTTCTGCACCTCGCGCTGAAGGAATTCGGTCACGAAACCGGCGCGCTGCGCCACCGGTATCTCCTGCAGCTGCCGAAGCAACTCACTGTCACCGGTCACCTCCCCGACAGCACTCGGCAACACGAGGTCGAGAATCGGCGGGCGAGATGCGCCCAGCAACTTCGCGGCACGCTGCCAGTTGGCTTTGATGACGATTGCCTGGCCGGTTCCGTTGGCGACAACCTCGGCGAGTGCGGCCAGCGCGGCTGAGGGCTCCAGTGGCACCAGGCCCTGCGCACCGAGATTGGCGCGCGCGGCCTCCGAAGAGGCCATGCCACCCTGGGCCCACGGACCAAAGTTGACGCCGGTCGCCGGCAGGCCATGCGCCTTTCGGTCCGCAACCAGTCCGTCGAGCAGCGCATTGGCGGTCGAGTAGTTGGCTTGGCCGGGTGAACCGAACATGCTGGACACCGAGGAGGACACGATGAAGAAGTCGAGGTCGTCGTCCTTCGTCAACCTGTCCAAGTTGCAGGCACCGAACGCCTTGGGCACCAACGTCGTTCGGAATCGCTCCAGGGTCTGCTGCGACAGCAACGCATCGTCGAGCACCCCGGCCAAATGCGCCACTCCGGCGAGCGGCGGCAACTCCGCACGGATCCGGTCCAGCAGCTTCGCGACCTCGGACTCGTCACCGACATCGGCGGCGAAGGTGTGGATGCGGCACCGGTAGCGCTCGGTGATCTCCTCGATCCTCCGTTGCGCGTCCGCGTCGGGCGCGCGCCGGCTGGTCAACACGATGTCACCGGCACCGAGTTGAGCCAGATGCGACGCCGTGTGCAGACCGATCGCACCGAGTCCGCCGGTGATCAGATAGCTCCGATCGGCTCGCGTCAGCAGCGGTTTCGGTATCTGCAGCACGATCTTCCCGATGTGCCGCGCTTGCTGCATGCGGCGGAACGCGGCCCTCGCCTCGGTCAGCGGGTAGATCTCGGCGGGCAGTGGTGTCCACTCGCGCTTGGCTAATCCCTCCGATACCTCGGTCAGCAAGCCGCGAATACGCTCAGGCTCTTGGAAGGTCACCGTGTCCAGCGCAACGATCTCGTAGGCGATATCAGGACGGGCCTCCGCCATCTGCTCCGGCGTCCAGATGTCGCGCTTGGCGATCTCGGCGAAACGGCCATCCTTCGCGGTGGCCCGCACGGTCGCTTCGACGAAACCCTCATTGGTCAGGCTGTTGAGCACCACGTCGACGCCGGCACCGTCGGTGTCCGCGAGGATTTGGTCGGCGAAGTCCGTACTGCGCGAGTCGTAGATGTATTCCACACCCAGCTTGCGCAACGTCGCGCGTTTGTAGGTGCTGGCGGTGGCGAAGACGATGGCGTCGTGCTGCTGGGCCATCTGGATTGCGGCCAGCCCGACGCCACCACTGGCGGCGTGGATGAGCACTCGGTCACCGGGCTTTAGCTGCGCCCAGTCGAACGCAAGTCGGGCCGTCAGCGCCGCAGCGGGGATGGTGGCCGCATCTACCGCGCCAACCCCGTCAGGAATCGGCGCCAGCAACTGGGCCGGCACATTGAACCGGCTGGAGAACGCACCCTGCATGAAGCCGTAGACGCGCTGGCCGACCTCGAGTCCGGTGACGCCGCTACTCAACTCGGTGACGACGCCTGCGAAGTCCCCGCCGATCGGTCCGGGATCGCCCGGGTAGAGGCCGAGGACGTTGAGCACATCCCGGAAGTTGAGGCCCGCGGCCTCGACCCGGACCTGGACATAGCCCTCGCCCGGCGGCGGCACGTCCGTCTCGGTCAGACGCAGGTTGTCGATCGCGCCACGCTCGGTGGGTGCCAGGACGTAGTCGGTTGAGCGCGGCACCGTGAGATGACCGCTGCGCGCCCATGGCAATAACCGTGAGGCCAGCAGCTTTCCCTGCCGCAGCGCGAGTTCCGGCTCGTCGATCGGCGTGGCGAGCAGGTTGGCCAGTGCGTGCACTGCCTCCTGTGATCCGTCGCAATCGACCAGTTTGCAGCGCAGCGCCGGTTCCTCGTTGATCGTGGTGCGCCCGAATCCCCACAGCGCCGCCTGCACCGGGTCGACAGGCTCGCCGGACTCGGTGGCCACGGCCTGCTCGGTGATGATCCACAGCCCGCCGGGAAGTTTCACGCTGCCATTTTGTGAGCCGCCCTGCACGGTGTGCACAGCGCTGAGCAGGTGGGCGATCTCGGTCTCGAGGCGCGCCGCGATGTCGGCGCTCGACTCCTCTGCGCTGGGCGCGGTGCTGCGCCACACGACACCGGAGAACGGAAGACCGCGCTCGTGAGCCTGTACCAGCAGTTGTCCCAAGGGCTCCGGATCGGTGTTCCGGTCGAATGGGATGCAGCCAGGCACGTTGGCGGCGAGTTCGTCGAATCCGGCAATCAGCCAGGTGCCATTCGCGTTCCCGGCGCCCCCGATATCAGTGCTCGACGCCGGTGGCGGCACCTCGTGCCAGCCAAGGGTGTAGAGCAGCCTGGTGGCGTCGCCGCCGAGCCCGCGCAGCAGCGCCTCTCGGGGCGCGCGTTTGACCGTGAACTCACGAATCCCGCCCAGCTGGCGGCCATCCCGGTCGACGAAATCGAGATCGAAGACCTGGGTCTCGCTGTCGAGCTGGCTGGTATGCCACTTCGCGCGGCAATAGAACCGCCGAGGCATCTTCTCGCGCAACATGACTTGCCCGTACCGCAACGGCAGGAACAGATCGTTCACGCCCTGTTCGGCGGCGAGAAGCGCCGGGAACGCCGGGAAGGCGACTCCGGTGCACAGGTCCATCAGCACCGGGTGCATCGGCTCGGTTCCGAGTTGTTCGGCGAGTTCTTCGCCGACGAAGATGTCGCCGATCGATTCACCTTCGCCGAGCCACAGCGACTTCAGGGAGCCGGACCAGGTGGGCCCCCATGCCAGTTCCATGTCGGCGAAGGTCTCGAACAACTCCTGCGGACGCATGCGGTTCAGCCGCTCGATTGCTTCGTCGACAGGATCCGCCTGCTCGGATATCGGCTCGTTATCGACGCCGGTGATGACAGTGCCGTCGGCGTTCAACGACCATTCGGCGCCGCGTTCACCGTACGGGCGGCTGTGCACTTTGAAACTCCACTCACCGTCGCCCTCGAGCGGATGCAATGTCAGCTGCACCTCGCGAGAACTCTTCTCGGGCAGGATGATCGGCTCGTAGAAGAAGACGTCTTTCACCCGCGCCGGTGGACCGACTGCGGCCAACGCCATCGCCGCATAGGTCGCCCCGGGGACGACAACGGTGCCATAGATGACGTGGTCGAAAAGCCACGGCTGCGATTTGACGGACAACCTGCTGGTGTAGACGGAGTCACCCGAGGCGAGGTCCTTTTCGCTACCGAGAATTCCAGACACCGCCGGACCGTCGACGGCGATTCCGGACGTCTTGGGCCAGAAGCGGCGGCGCTGAAACGGATAGGTGGGCAATTCGAGTCTGCGACGGGGCTGCCGATGCAGCGCAGCGAAATTGGGTCGGTGGCCGCCGACGTACGCCCCGGCCAGCGCGTCGGCGATCTGGCGCCGGTCGCCAACACCCTTACGCAGCGAGACGATCGCCCGCGGCGCGGTCAAGTGCTCCGGCCAGACCTGCACCGCGGCCCCGGTCAACACCGGTTGCGGACCGATCTCCATCAAGACCGAACATCCCAGCGCCGCCACGGTGCGCACACTTTCGGCGAATTGCACCGGTTGGCGGGAATGCCGCCGCCAGTATTGGGCGTCGAGCGGGGTATGGGCCGTGAGCACGGCGCCCGTGCGGTTGCACACCAGTGGCAACGTCGGGGCAGCGAACTGCAACTGCGCTGCGTACGACTCGAATTCACTGAGCACCGGATCCAACAATTCCGAGTGGAAGGCGTGGCTGGTCTCCAGCCAGGTGCACCGGATTGCGTCATCGCTGCATCCGGCGACTATCTGTTCCAGATCATCGCCTGGACCCGACAGCACCGTGTTGGGGCCGTTGTAGGCGGCGACCGACACCCGTGGGAATTTCTCGGCGATCTCCTCGACGTGCTTGGCGTCGGTGAACACCGCCACCATTCGCCCACCTTCGGGCAGGCCGCCGAACATCCGGCCGCGCTCGGCCATCAGCCGTGCGCCGTCCTCGAGGCTGAATACTCCGGCCACACATGCTGCTGCGTACTGGCCCACGCTGTGCCCCAGCACCACGTCGGGCTCGATGCCCCACGACTGCCACAGCCGGGCCAGGCCCATCTCGACGGCGAAAAGCGCTGGTTGCGCAAACGACGTGTGCCGCAACCGTTCTCCTGCCGCGCCGCCGGTTTCGCGATCGGTGGCGAACAGCACCTCCAGCAACGGATGCGGCAGTATGTCATTGACCGCGTCCGCGCAACGTGTCACGGTTTCGGCGAAAACCGGCTCAGCGTCGAACAACTCACCCGCCATCCCCGGATACTGGCTGCCCTGTCCGGTGAACAACCACGCCGTCGTCGGGTGGTTCGTGTGCTCGCCACGTACGACACCGGGTCGCGTGCGGTTCTCGGCCACTTCGGCCAGGCCCTCGCGCGCACCGTCGACCGAATCCACTACCAGCGCGGCCCGATGTTCGAAATGTGAACGGCCCGTCCCGGCGGTGAGACATACGTCGGCGAGGTCGACATCCGGGTGGGCGCTCAACCAGGCCTCATAGCTCTGCGCCAACGCCACCAGTGCTTCTGGTGACCGCGCCGACAACGCCAGCACGTTGACGGACTGCTCGTGAGTGTCCGACTCCAAGAACTCTGAGGCCACCGCGTCTTCCAGGGTCGCCGGTTCCTCGTCAGCGGTGGACTCGATGCTCTTCGCGCGAGCGCTCATCGCCGCTTGGGCGGGCGCCTCCTCGATCAGCACGTGCGCGTTCGTGCCGGTGAACCCGAACGAGCTCACGCCTGCCCGCCGCGGCCTGCCGTTGGCCTGCCACGGAATCGCCTCGTCCACGACCCGCACAGGCAGCGAGTCCCACGGGATGTGCGGCGATGGGTTATCGAAGTGCAGGCTCTTCGGCAGCATTTCGTGTTGCAGCGACAACACGACTTTGATCAGACCTGCTGCCCCTGATGCCGATTCGGTGTGACCGATGTTGCTCTTCACAGACCCCATCAGCAACGGTCGGTCCGCGTCACGCGCCCCACCGTAGGCGGCTGCGGCCGCCTGCACCTCGATCGGATCGCCCAGCGGGGTGCCCGTCCCGTGCGCCTCGAGGTAGTCGACATCCCCGCCTGCCAAACCGGCGCGAGCCAGCGCTGACCCGATAAGCCGTTGCTGCGCACCGCCGTTGGGCACCGTCAAACCGCTGGACGCGCCGTCCTGGTTGACCGCGCTACTCGGGATTACCGCGCAAACCCGATCGCCGTCGCGCACCGCGTCGCTCAGCCTCTTGAGCACGAGGATTCCGCAGCCTTCACTGCGCACGTAGCCGTCGGCGGACGCGTCGAACGTCTTGCATCGCCCGACGGGGGAAAGCATCCTGGCGCGAGAGGCGGCGATGACGGTCACCGGACTCAGCAAGACGTTCACACCGCCTGCCAACGCCATGTCACAGTCACCGGAGTGCAAAGCCTGGCAGGCCTGATGGACGGCTACCAACGCCGAACTGCATGCGGTATCGACCGCCACCGCGGGCCCTTCGAGTCCCAACGCGAAGGCGACGCGACCGGAAATGGCGTTGAGCGCGTTGCCGGTGATGAAGTAGGGCTCGATCTTGTCGATCGACTCGGACGACAGCAGATGCGCGTACTCGTTGGCACCCACCCCGGCGAAGATGCCGGTTCGACTGCCGCGCAAAGTGGACGGCGCGTACCCAGCCCTTTCGATCCCCTCCCATACGGTTTCGAGCATCAGCCGCTGCTGCGGCTCGATCCAGACCGCCTCGCGCGGGGAGATGCCGAAGAATTCGGGATCGAATCCGTCGATACCGTCGAGGAATCCGCCGAAGCGCGTGTAGGTCTTGCCCGGAGTCTCCGGATCCGGGTCGTAGAACTCGTCGATGTCGAATCGGTCCTCCGGGACTTCCCGGATCGCGTCGACACCGCCGGACAGCACCTCCCAGAACGCTTCTGGGTCGGGCGCGCCGGGGAAACGGCACGACACCGCGACGATCGCGATCGGTTCGTCGGTGCGCGTCGTCACCGCTGACGCCAGCCCGGCCCCTGATTTGGCGGCCGCCGGCTCGCTCAGCCCGAGTACCTCGCCGAGCAGGTAGCCTGCCGCATCGGACAGCCGGGGATGGTCCATCACCAGGGTGACCGGTATCTCCTTGCCCACTCCCTGTTCGATGCGGCGCCGCAGTTCGACGGCCATCAGCGAATCCATGCCGAGGTCGAAGAACCCCGCGTCCTCGCGGATCTCCGCGGCATCCACGCGCGTCACCTCTGCTACCGCGTCGCGCAGGTAATCGGTCAGAAGTCTCTTGCGCTGCTGCACCGGAGCGTTGGTCAGCCGCTCGACCAGCTGGGTCTTCCCAGACGGCGTCACAACCGGCGCCGCATCCGGCACCTCGCGTTCCATCTCCGAGAGGAATGCCCGCCTCCCTGCCTGCTGGTAGAGCGGCAGGAAGCGAGCCCAGTCGATACGGGCGACGACTGCTTGTGTGGTGCCCTGCGCCGAAGCCGCCATGACCTCGGCCAGACCCGCCAGTGCATCGGCGGGCGACAACGTCCGGACCCCTCGCTGATCCAGTTTCGCGCGGGAATCCGCGTCGGCCATACCCGCTGACCAGGGACCGAAGTTGACGCTGATCGCGGCGATGCCCTGCGCGCGCAGGCGCCAGGCCAGCCCGTCGAGAAATGCGTTCGCCGCGCTGTAGGCGGTCTGACCGAATCCGCCCCATACCGAGGCGATCGAGGAGGTGCTGATGAAGAAGTCGAGCTGCAGGTCAGCCGCGACTTCGCTCAAATGCCACGCACCCCAGACCTTTCCAGCGAAGACGCGATCTACCTCGGCGTCGTCCAGGTTGCTCAGCGGAGTGGTACCGACCTCGCCCGCAGCATGGACGATGCCGGCCAACGGCGGTAGCTCTGCCTGCACGGTGGCCACCAGGCGTGCGACGTCGTGCGTATCGGCGACATCGGCGGAGACGACACGGAATTCGCAGTCGTGCTGTTCGCGTAGTGCATCGATGCGCTGTTGCGCGGTTTCGCTCGGCGCGCGTCGGCTGGTCAGCACCAGATGCCTGGCGCCGTGCGCGGCCAGGTATCCGGCGATTTCCAGCCCTATCGACCCCAGCCCGCCGGTCACCAAATACGTTGCGTCATCGCGCAGTTCCAGCGGTGTGCCGCCCGGCTGCCCAGGCTGGCGAACCAGCCGGGGAACGTAGACCGCTTGATCACGCAGCGCGACTTGGTCTTCCCTGTTGGTCGAGTCGCTTGCCGTCGTGATCCGGTTGATGAACCGAGACCATTCTTCGGCAGTGCCTTCCCGCAGGTCCGCCAGTCCGCCCCACATTTGTGGAAGCTCCAGCGACGCGGCACGGCCGAATCCCCACAGGCAACTCTGATCCGGCGCCACGGTGTCCGCGTCGGCGACTCGCTGTGCGCCACGGGTCACCAGCCAGATGGGTCTGCGCAGTTCGGCGGCGACCGCGGCGCGGAAGAGCCGCCGTGTTCCGCCGAGGATTCGGTGTTGCATCCGCAACAGTGACCGCATCGACGGTGCGGTCTCGGAGTCCAGATCCGCGTCGAGGGCCGCGATATGCACGATGCGGAGCGTCGAATCTTCTGCTGCCGCAGCGCGCAACGCGTCTGCGAGCTGTTCCTCGTCCTCGTCGGATGCCGGCAGCCCGACGATCCGGTGCCGGTGGCCACTCGCAGTCAGCACGTCGACCAACGGCTGAACCGCTGGAGAATCATCACCGATGAGAAGCCAGGTGGCTTCCTCGCCGGCTTGCGCAGCCGACACTGTGGTCGGGGATTTCTCCCAGTGAATCTCGTAGCGGTCATCGGCGATGGACTGAGTGCTATGTTGCTCGTTGTGTTGTGCCGCAAGCTTGGTCAGCACCTGCAGGGTCTGATGGTCGCCATTTGCACCGTCGAGTAGAGCTGCGAGTTCTGCGATCCGGCCGTCCTCGAGAAGACGTACGGCTTCGGTAAGCGGTCCGCCCATGTGCTGTTGTTGGTTCGGGAGCTCCCGATTGTCGCTATACCAGTACTCGCGGTGCTCGAACGGATAGGTGGGCAGATCGAGCTTTCGCGCGTCCGCCTGCCGGAATGCGTCGAAGTCGGGCAGGTGGCCCAAGACGTACGCGTCGGCCACGGCTTCGGAGATCTGTCGGTGGTCGGCGGTGTTTCGGCGCAGAGACGTGATCGCCCGCGGTGCGCTGGCCGGGTCAGGCCATGCGCTCATGGCTGCGGCGGTGAGCACCGGCCGGGGGCCGATCTCGAGCAACACTTTGCAATTCAGGTCGGAGAGGGTGCGTACGCTCTTCGCGAATTCCACCGGTTGGCGCGCGTGACGGCGCCAATAGGCGCCATCGAGCTTCACACTCCTGCCGAGCGCGGCGCCGGTACGGTTGTCAATCAGAATCCGTTGTGGCGTACTGAAATTGAACCGTCCCGCATATACCTCGAATTCGTCGAGAATCGGATCCAGCAGCGCCGAGTGGAAGGCATGGCTGGTGTCCAGCCAGTCACACCGGACACCGTCGGCCGCCAGTCCGGCAACCGCCCTCTCCAGATCGTCTGCGGGTCCGGACAATACGGTGTTCGCGCCGTTGTAGGCGGCGACCGACAGATTCGGGAACTCGTCGGTCAGGCTCTCGACACGCTCGGCGGCGGTGAACACCGCGACCATCCGACCGCCCGCGGGCAAGCTGCCGAAGAGGCGGCCGCGTTCGGCTATCAACAGCGCGCCGTCCTCGAGACTGAACACGCCCGCGACGCATGCCGCCGAAAACTGGCCGACGCTGTGGCCCAGCACCACGTCTGGCTCGAAGCCCCACGACTGCCAGAGGCGGGCCAACCCCATCTCCACCGCGAACAAGGCGGGCTGTGCGTAGGAGGTCTGTCGCAGCATCTCTTCGTTATCTGGGCTGTCCATATCGAAAATGACGTCCAGCAAAGGCTTTTCCAGAACGTCGGCGACGGTATCCGCGCAACATTTCAGCGTCTGGGCAAACACCGGCTCGGTGTCGAACAACTCCCTGGCCATGCCGGGGTACTGACTGCCTTGACCGGTGAACAGCCACGCCGTCTTCGGTGTGTCATGGGATTCTCCGCGAACCAAACCGGGCGCCGGGCGGTCATCCCCGAGCGCGCCGAGTAGCTCGATGGCGGATTCTCTCGAATTGACCACCAACGCGGCCCGGTGCTCCAAGTGTGCTCGACCCGCCCCGGCGGTGAAGCAAACGTCTGCCAAGGTGGCCTCTGGGTGCGCGCTCAACCAGCTGCGGTAGAGATCGGCGACCTGCACCAACGCCTCGGGCGTCCGCGCCGAGAGCGGAAGAATGCGGAACCGCCGGTCCCCCGGCTGATCGACCGGGCTCGGCGCCGCAGCGACCTGTGCCGTTTGCTCGGGCGCTTCCTCGAGGATGACGTGAGCGTTTGTCCCGGCGAACCCGAATGAGCTGACTCCCGCAATGCGCGGCCGACCGTTGCGTTCCCAGGCCGTGGCCTCCTCGACAACCTGTATCGCAAGCCGGTCCCAGGGAATGTGGGGCGACGGGTTCTGAAAGTGGAGGTGCTGCGGCAGTAACTCGTTCTCGAGCGACAGGACAACCTTGATGACACCCGCGATACCCGCCGCTGCCTCCAGATGTCCGATGTTCGTCTTAGCCGAGCCCATCAACAGCGGATCGCCGACTTCGCGTCCGGCGCCGAACGCCGCACCTGCGGCCTGCGCCTCGATCGGGTCGCCCAACGATGTCCCGGTGCCGTGTGCTTCCAGGTAGCCGACGTCGCTGGGTTCGAGGTCGGAGCGCTTCAACGCATCGGCGATAACCCGTTGCTGGGCAACGCCGTTCGGCACCGTCAATCCACCCGATGCGCCGTCCTGGTTGATCGCGCTCCCGCGGATCACGGCCCGAATCCGGTCACCGTCGCGAATCGCGTCCTCGAGGCGCTTGATGACGATCACGCCGCAACCCTCGCCGCGCACATAGCCGTCCGCGGCCGCATCGAATGTCTTGCAGCGGCCGTCGGGCGCGAGCATGTGCGCGCTGGAGAACGTGATCATGGTCGCCGGGGTGAGCAGGACGTTCGCGCCGCCGGCCAGCGCGAGGTCACATTCGCCCAGGCGCAGCGCCTGGCACGCCTGATGGATTGCCACCAGCGACGAGCTGCACGCCGTGTCGACGGCGACCGAGGGGCCCTGCAACCCCAACCGATGGCTGATCCGGCCCGCTGCCGCGGCATTCGACGTCCCGATGGCCATATAGGCCTCGATCTCGGGGAAAGTCAGCTCGTCGGATGCCATTCCCAGGTAGTCGTGGGTGGCCAAACCCACGAACACACCGGTGTTGGTGTTAGCCAAAGCCGTTGGCGCGGTACCCGAATGCTCCACCGCATGCCACGCCGTCTCCAGCAACAGCCGATGCTGCGGGTCCAACAACCTGACCTCGCGCGTCGACATACCGAAGAACGGCGCGTCGAACCCCGTCACGTCATCGACGAATCCCGCACGACGGGTGACGACCTTGCCCGGCACACCGGGTTCCGGGTCGTAGAATTCGTCGACATCCCAGCGGTCCTTGGGCACCTCCGATATCGCATCGCGGCCCTCGCGCAGCACGTCCCAAAATCCATCGGCATCCGGTGCACCCGGGAAACGCGCTGCATAGCCGACGATTGCAAAACGCGGGGCCGGCTCCATCCGATGTTCGGCGGATCCCATGCCGTTGTCCTCCTTGCATCGGCGGTCAGAATGTGACTCTGCGGGACACCTGCCGCAAGTCCGACTTCCCCCGACGGACACTATTGCACGTGTACCTGTGGCATGCGCGGCGTCGCTGTCCGGGGTTCGGCCGGCGCCGGGCGACTGCGGTCGAACCGAGGGTATGTTGGCCCCAGCCACGGGCGATGCCGGACCAGGAGCCGGCCAGCAGGGAGGACGACGTTTTGCGCATCGGGAAAATAACTGTTGGCGCGCTAGATGAATGGCCGTTGAATCCGGGCTCGGTCACCTCCTGGCATCCGACGGCCGCGGCTCGGGAAAAGGCGAAACGAGCGCCGGTCAGTTCTGTACCGATCAGCTACATGCAGGGCCAACACCTTCGCAACTACTGTGAACGGACGGCCGCGGGGCTGAACTTTTCCCGGCAGATCATCGCCAGCTGTGACGTGGCAGGCCAGTGTGATATCTCTGCCATGGATCACGCCGTTAACGCATACCTACGTCGGCACGACACCTTCCGCAGTTGGTTCGAACGGGCCGGTGATGGAGAGTTCATGCGGCACGCCATCAATGATCCGGCTGACATCGAATTCGTGCCGGTCGATCACGGCCACATGACAGTCGACGAGATACACGCTCATGTCGTGGCCATACCGAATCCGTTGGAGTGGGCCTGCTTCACTTTCGGGATAATCCAGAACGAGAGCCACTTCACTTTCTTTGCCGCGATGGATCATGTCCATGGGGACGCGACGTTGATCGGCACAACAATGTTGGAAGCCAACGGAATGTATTCGGCGTTGAGCGGAGGCGGTGACGCCCTCACGCTTCCCGATGCCGGTAGCTTCGACGATTTCTGTGTCCGCGAGCGCGAGGCCACGTCAGAGTTGACTCTGGATTCGCCGGGGGTGCGGGCGTGGATCGACTTCGCCGAGTACAACAGTGGTGGCTTTCCCGAATTCCCGCTCCCGCTGGGTAACCCGCTGGAGTCGACCAGCAGTGACATGACCTCTGAAGTCCTGATGGACCCGGCACAGACGGAACGCTTCGAAGATTCCTGCACGGCGGCTGGCGCGCGTTTCGTCGGCGGCTTGTTTGCCTGCCTCGCCCAGGTGGAGCACGAGCTCACGGGTGCTCTCACGTATTACGGGCTTACTCCGAGGGATTCACGCACCGCCACGGACAATTTCATGACGCAGGGTTGGTTCACCGGCTTGATCCCGATCACCGTACCGATAGGCGCGGCCGCATTCGGCGATGCCGTGGGGGCAGCGCAGGCTTCTTTCGACTCAGGCTTGAACATGGCAAAAGTGCCGTATTACCGCGCGATGGAATTGGCACCGTGGTTGAAATGGCCGCAGCCGAACTTTCCGGTGTCGAACTTCTTGCACGGCGGCGCTGCTCCCCTCAATGCCATTCTTGCGGCAGCCGACATGGGCCTCGCGAACAATATCGGTATCTACCCTGACGGCCGGTTTTCGTATCAGCTGACTATCTATATCTTTCGGTATGGCGAGGGCACGGTGATGGCGATCATGCATCCCGATAATCGGGTTGCCAAGAAATCAGTCGCCCGCTACATGAACGCGATGAAGTCCGTGTCCGTACAGGTCGCTGACAGCGGACACTGGGGACGCGTCGCATAGCGTGGAGCAAATCCGGGCGAGGATGAGGACGATATGCGACGGCTAGCCGATCTTGTGGTGCGGTGGCCCTGGGCGGTGATAGGGCTTTGGATCGCGATTGCGGTTGCACTTCCGCTGACGTTCCCGAGCCTGAACGAGATGGCCCAGCGGCATCCGCTCGCCATCCTGCCCGGCGACGCCCCGTCGAGCGTCGCCGCCCGGCAGATGACCGAGGCGTTTCACGAATCGGGTTCGGACAACCTTCTCGTAGTTGCTTTTATCGACGAAACCGGGCTCAAGCCCGCCGACGAAGCCACCTACCGCAAGGTGGTGGACGCGCTGCGCGACGACGCGACAGATGTCGTGATGATTCAGGATTTCATCAGCACACCGCAAATACGTCCGTTCTTGACGAGCAAGGACAAAACGACCTGGGTGTTGCCGGTCGGCCTGGCGGGCGAGTTGGGTACGCCGCGCGCCTACGAGGCCTACAACCGAGTTGCCGACATCGTCAAACACAACGTCGTCGCCCACGGCCCACTTACTGTGCACGTCACCGGACCCGCGGCCACCGTCGCCGACCTCACCGTCGCGGGCGAGCAAGACCGAATGCCCATCGAGATTGCGATCGGCGTCCTGGTACTCCTCGTTCTGCTGGTGGTGTACCGCAACGCAGTCACCATGCTCCTGCCGTTGGCAGCGATCGGCACGTCCTTGGTGACCGCACAGGCCGTGGTGGCCGGAGTCTCTGAACTCTTCGGACTGGGTGTTTCAAACCAGTCCGTCATATTTCTGAGCGCGATGATCGCGGGCGCGGGAACGGATTACGCGGTCTTTCTCATCAGCCGCTATCACGACTATCTGCGACAAGGGGCAGATCTCGATGACGCGGTGCGGCGGGCACTGATCTCGATCGGCAAGGTGATCACTGCCTCCGCCGCCACCGTGGGAATCACTTTTCTCGGGATCAGCTTCGCCCGGATGGGGGTGTTCTCCACGATCGGTGTGGCGTGCGCGATCGGGATCGGGGTGGCATTCCTTTCCGCGGTCACGTTGCTGCCGGCCATTCTGGTCCTGGCCGGGCCACGCGGCTGGGTCAAGCCGCGGCGCGAACTCACCGCTCGGTTCTGGCGACGTTCGGGGATACGCATTGTGCGGCGGCCGAAGGTCCATCTTGTTGCCAGCGTGCTTGCCCTGGCCCTTCTCGCCAGCTGTGCGACCTTGGTGCACTACAACTACGACGATCGCAAAGCCCTTGGGCCTTCGGCCCCGAGTTCGATCGGGTATGGCGCGCTGGAACGCCATTTCCCCATCAGTCAGGCCGTGCCCGAATACATCCTCGTTCAGTCGCCGCGTGACCTGCGCACACCGCAGGCCCTCGCAGACCTGGAGCAGATGGCACAGCGGGTCAGCCAACTGCCGAACATCGGTCTGGTCAGCGGCATCACCCGACCCACCGGAGTTGTGCCGCGGGAGTTCAGAGCCACCTATCAGGCGGGCATTGTCGGTGATCGGATGGTCGCCGGTTCGACCCAAATCGGCGACAACACCGATGATCTCAACCGACTGGCGAATGGGGCCAGCACGCTAGCCGCCAGCCTCGGTGATGTGCGCGCTCAAATCAACCGAATCGCTCCCAGCATGCAGCGTCTGATCGATGCCTTCTCGTCGATGCGAAGCCAATTTGGCGGAGACAAGTTGGTCAGGGACGTCGAAATCGCTGCCAAGCTCGTGCAGAGCATCAATGCGCTCGGCAATGCCATCGGCGTGAACTTCACGACCGTCAAGGACATGTTCGCCTGGGTGGGTCCGGTGCTAGCGGCGCTGGACGGCAACGCGATCTGCGATGCCAATCCCTCGTGCAGCGTTACCCGTGTCCAGTTTCAACGGCTGGTCGCCGCGCGTGACGACGGAAGCCTCGACCAGATCAATACTCTGGCCGGACAACTACAGGGGTTCGGAGACCGAGAGACCCTCAACGCAACGGTGAAACAACTCAACGATGCGCTCTCGAACTTCAGCTCGGCGGTGCGCTCCATGGGTCTCGATCGACCTGGAGGCCTGCAGGCGGGCCTGACCCAGGTCAGGCAGGGCGCCAACCGCTTGGCAGACGGGAGCCAGCAGGTGGCCGGCGGAGTGGACCAACTCGTCGGCCAAGTCAAGCTGATAGGTGCTGGACTCGATGAGGCGGCCGCGTTTCTGTTGGCGATGCGAAATGACGCGGCAGATCCGTCGATGGCGGGGTTCAATCTTCCGGCCCAAGTTCTCCAAGCCGACGAGTTCAAGGCGGCCGCGAAGATATTCATCTCGCCAGATGGCCACTCGGCCCGGTACCTGGTGCAAACCACACTCAATCCGTTCAGCGCCGAAGCGATGAATCAGGTGAAAGAGATCAGTGACACCGCTCGGAGCGCCCAACCGAACACCCAGCTGGCGGACGCCACGATATCGATGGGCGGATTTCCCGCCGCGCTGCGGGATACGCGCGACTATTACGAGCACGACATCCGTTTCATCATCGTCGTGACCCTCGTCGTCGTCCTACTGATCCTGATGGCGCTGTTGCGTGCGATTGTCGCGCCGCTCTATCTGGTTGGCTCCGTGGTCATCTCATACTTTGCGGCACTCGGTATCAGCGTCCTGACATTTCAATACCTACTCGGCCAGCAATTGCATTGGAGCGTACCCCCACTGGCCTTCGTGGTATTGGTCGCGGTGGGCGCCGACTACAACCTGCTCTTCGTATCGCGAATGCGCGACGAGTCGCCGCACGGTATGCGTTACGGCGTCATTCGCACCCTGACGTCGACCGGCGGGGTGATCACTGCGGCTGGTTTGATCTTTGCAGCCTCGATGTGCGGTCTGCTGTTTTCCAGCATCACCACCGTGGTCCAGGGCGGATTCGTGATCGGTGTCGGCGTCCTGCTGGACACCTTCCTGGTACGGACCGTCACGGTGCCCGCCATGGCTACTTTGGTGGGGCGGGCGAACTGGTGGCCCTCACGACTGAGCATGCAGCGGTCGCTGCGCACGTGAGGAGCAATCGAGCAGTGTCGCGGTCACCAGCCAAGCGCGCCTAGCAGCGGCCGAGTCAGAGCGCACTCGTGATGTATGTGAAACTACGAAACGAAGCCGAGCGGTCAGGAGTAGGGATGAAGAAGCTCCTCGCAGGACTTGCGGTGCTGTTAACTGCCAGCTTCACAGGATGTGTCGCGGTGCACGGCTTCGACCGCGTGGCCGTCACGGCGCCGGCCACGCAGGCGGAGCGTCGGCGGCGGCGCCGATCCTTTTTCGCAGATCTTCAACGGTGCCATGTCCGTGCTCTCCCACGGCGCAGCCTGACGACGACTTCGAGCTGACGGATTCGACGAGTTAATACGGACGGAATGTGACGCCTACGCCCCAGTCATCTATTCTCTCGATGCTGCACGGACGTGCGAGCCTGCGTCCGAGCGACGTAGCATTCACATTCACCGATTACGTCCACGACCCGGCGGGTGTTTCCGAGAGTCTCACGTGGTCGCAACTATCCCGCCGAGCATTGAATGTGGCACGCGAGCTCAGCCGTCATGCGTCGGTCGGAGACAGGGCAGTGATCCTGGCTCCGCAGAGCCTTGACTACGTTGCGGCATTCCTGGGATCCATGCAGGCTGGGCTGATCGCGGTTCCGCTCCCGTTGCCGCACCGCGGCTCGAGTCATGATCGTGTGAGTGCCGTCTTCGACGACACGTCGCCCTCGGTTGTTCTCACGACGTCTGCGGTTGCGGACGACATCGCCGAATATCTCCATCGAGCACGCCTGGACGCTGTTCCGAAGATCATCGAAATCGATTCGATGAATCTGGACGTCGATGGCGGACCCAGCTTTTCGACAGCTGATTTTCCCAGCACGGCGTATTTGCAATACAGCTCGGGTTCGACCCGGCTGCCAACCGGGGTCATGATCTCGCACCGCAACCTCCAGGTGAATTTCGAGCAACTGATGCGCAGCTTGTTCGCGGGTACGCAGGTCAATTCCTCAACCGATCTCACGATCGTGTCGTGGTTGCCCTTCTACCACGACATGGGTTTGGTGCTGGGCGTCTGCGCACCCATCCTGGGCGGCTATCCCGCCGAGCTGACGAGCCCGGTTGCGTTCCTGGAAAGGCCGGCCAGGTGGATGCGAGCGCTGGCTGAGAATCCTCGTGCTTTTTCGGGGGCGCCGAACTTCGCCTTTGACCTCGCCGCCCGCAAGACCAGCGACAGTGAGCTCGCCGGGCTCGATCTCGGTGGGGTGCGGGGCATCATCAACGGTGCCGAACGTGTCGATCCGGCGACTTTGGAACGCTTCGCAGATCGGTTTGCGCACTTCAATTTTCAAGACCACATGCTGCGTCCGTCGTACGGCATGGCGGAGGCAACGGTCTTCGTGACAAGCGGCACCTGGAGTGATTCGTCGGCGGCTGTCCGTTTCGACGTGGACGAGTTGTCCGCGGGCCGCGCTCAGCGGTGTGCGGCCGGATCCGGCTCAGCGCTGGTGAGGTACAAACTGCCGCAGTCACCCGTGGTGCGAATCGTCGACGTCGACACAAACCGGCAATGCTCGCAGGACGTGGTTGGCGAGATCTGGGTCCATGGCGACAATGTCGCGGCCGGCTACTGGAGCAGGCCACCGGAGGAGCAGCGGTGCTTTGGCGCAACGCTCGTCGACGCTTCGCCCGGCACGGCTGACGGATCCTGGCTGAGAACCGGCGATTTGGGCTTCATCTCCGATGGTGAGCTGTTCATTGTCGGCCGCATCAAGGACCTGCTCATCATTCGTGGTCGTAATCATTATCCCGAGGATATCGAGGCGACGGTCCAAGGGATCACAGGTGGTCGGGTCGCGGCGATTTCGGTTCCGGTGAACAGTACCGAGAAACTGGTCACCGTCATCGAGGTCAAGAAGCGAGGAAATTCCGCGGTAGAGGCGATGCACTGGCTCAGCGGGGTCAAGAGCGACATCACCTCCGCGATATCCAATGCGCACGGCTTGAATGTCGGCGATCTCGTTCTGGTACCGCCCGGGTCGATTCCCACCACGACGAGCGGCAAGATTCGGCGCGCCGCCTGCGTCGAGCAGTACCGGCAGGACCAATTCATTCGGTTGGACGCCTAAGCCCAGCCGGTGGGGGCGCACCAGAATCACCGATGTTGGTCACTGCCCTGGTGATGGCCCTGGCCGTCAGGTCGAACCGTTCCGAATCG
>CAWDEZ010000015.1:0-392985 GCA_963801365.1 uncultured Actinomycetota bacterium
TTCGGCGTGGCCGGGGTGGCGGTGCAGCATCGACGGTGCGAGACCGCGCCCGAACGGCATCCGGGTGAAACCCCAATGTGACTGCAGCCGTTGGATACTCACGCTGACACCTCGCTGTCGCCGGTGTCGGCGGTGATATCGTCGATGGACCGCTGGCCGGGGGTCTCGCCGTCGCCGGGGCCGTAGATGGCGCGTATTCCGATGCGGTCGTCCTGGCTCGATGCGGGCGTGGTGGGTGGCCGCGGTCAGCCGCAGGAAGTCGATGCCGGTCGCCGGCGGGGGTTCCGGGGCGGGTGTCTCGGGCCGGGCTTTGGGGTGGACGTGGCGGGTGATGTTGTGCGGCACCGCTTTTCCATAGCTCTTGTCTCGACAGCGGACCTCGATGGCTTCCAGGTCGAAGGGGGAGAACACCAGCTCGACCTTGCGTCCGGCCAGGGCCGGGTCGACCTGGTAGGTGTTGGCGTGCAGCGACACTGTGGCAGTCTTGGTGACGGTACGGTACTCCGACCACAGGAACGCCTCGGTCAGATCGGCGCCGGTGGGTATTCAGCCTCAGGACGTCAGGGCTGCCACAAGGGCTGAAGCTGAACTCGGTGTGTGTCGTCATCGACAAGGGTGCTTCGCAACAGGCTCTTAACCGGCTTTCCCTGCCAGACCACGCTTTCCCTAATACACTGACCCGGCCATCAGGTGGGGACTTTCGGTGAGCACACCCGGGACTTTCGATGAGCGCAGTCAATGAAACGAGCCGGGTGCTCGGGGGCTTACGAAAGCCGTTTCGACAAGGTCGTCCAGATCGATTGAAACGGTTATCACAGGGGCCCCTCTGGCAGTATTCGTGGTGGCGGCGGCGCTCCCATCTGCTCTGGTTCAGTCCACGGGATCGTGAACAGTGCCCGAAGTTCGCGCGATCCCGACGCCGCGCGACAAGGGGCTGACGATCGTGGGGAATTTTGCTTCGGGCCAAGTCAGGCGGATGGATGGGCGGCGAACCATTCGAGCAACCGATCCGCAACGGCATCTGGTTGCTCCTCCGGCATCCAGTGGGAAACGCCACGCAGTATCTCAAAGCGATACTCGCCGTTGACATAGTCACCGGACTTGTGCGCCGCCTTGCTATGTAGATACCTGTCGCGGTCGCTCCACACATACATCGTCGGCACGCTCACCTTGCCGACGCGGCCCGAGAATGGGGCACCTCGATACCAGTTGACTGCAGCGGTAAAAGTGGCCGGTTCACTGAGTCGCGAGCGTCACGATCAGCAGCCGCCGTGCTCTGTCCACCACGCTGCAGAATTCTCGACACTCGGTCGGCGTTTCGGCTGCTGCCCGCGAAAAGTCGCTCTGGGATCAGGGGCAACTGAAAGAGATAGACCTGCCAGGCCAAACCTTGCCGACTCGTCATCATTGATTGCAGGAGCGCGGCGGGGTGCGGCGATGAAAGTGATGACAGCGTCGCCAGGCGGTGCGGATAGCGCGCCGCGAAACTCCACGCCACAAATCCACCCCAGTCGTGGCCGACTAGGTGCACCCGATCAGCGCCGCTCGCGTCGATCAACGCGCCGACATCGTCCACAAGCTCGGGCATTCGATAGTCTCGCCGACGGCCGGGCCGGGCGCCGGGAGAATAGCCCCGCTGGTTGGGAGCCAAGCAGCGGTAGCCCATCGCCGCGAGACGGGGAATGACGGCGTCCCAGACCGTATTCCGTTGCGGAAAGCCGTGCAACATCACGACAACGGGTCCTTCGGCCGGCCCGGAGTCACGGACGTCGAAAACCAACTCACCGCGCTTAAACCGCTCCATCGGTCCAGCCCCTAGTGGTGTGTCCTGGATTTAGCTGACTTTTTCGAGGGCGATGCGTCCGCGGGCGACCTTGGCGAGGATGGATTCTGCGGTCGCTGTCCACACGTAAGGCCGTGGGGCGTCGTTGTGTGAGTCGAGGTATTCCTGGATTGAGGCGATCAGGTCGGGAACGGAATGAAATACCCCGCGCCGCAATGCTTTGTCGGTCAGCTCGCGGAACCAGCGTTCCACCAGGTTCAACCAGGATGAGGATGTCGGGGTGAAATGCAGGTGGAACCGAGGATGATTGTCCAGCCACTTGCCGACGTCTTGGTGTTTGTGGGTGGCGTAGTTGTCGCAGATCAGGTGGATTGCCAGGTCTTTGGGCACTTCGCGGTCGATGGTCTTGAGGAACTTCAACCACTCCTGATGCCGGTGGCGCGGCATGCATTGCCCGATCACCGTGCCGGTCAACACGTTCAGTGCGGCGAACAGGGTGGTGGTGCCGTGCCGTTTGTAGTCGTGGGTCATCGTCTCGCCTCGCCCCTTGACCATCGGCAGCGACGCCTGGGTGCGGTCCAGTGCCTGCACCGAGGATTTCTCGTCGGCGCATAACACGATCGCCTTCTCGGGCGGGTTCATGTACAGCCCGACGACATCGACCAGTTTCTCCTCAAAACGCGGGTCGTTGGACAGTTTGAACGTCTGGACCCGATGCGGTTTGAGCCCCCGCGCGTGCCACACCAGCTGCACCGTTGACTTCGACACCCCCGTCGCAGCAGCCATCGTCCTGCAGCTCCAATGGGTTTCACCCTTCGGGCGGTAGTTCAGTGTCAGATCGACGATCTCATCGATGGTGGATTGCGGGATCGACGGTTTGCGGCCACGACCCTTGCGAACCTGACCCAACTTCGCCAACCCCTCCTCGGCGAACCTCTCACGCCAACTCTTCACCGACGCCGGCGACACCGACAACGACGCGGCGATCGCAGTGTTGGCCACACCGTCAGCCGCCATCAGCAGCGCCTTGGCCCGCACCACCTCCCGATGCACACCCGACTGCGAGCGCGCCAACGACTCAAGCACCTCACGTTGTCCTGCCGACATCTCCAACGCAGGCACGGGTTGTCTCATGCCGAAATCGTATCTAACCTATGGCCAATTTATTGCAGGACACACCACTAGCATGATCGCGCGGCACATTGCAGCTCCTCAACATTGATGGCGCATAACGTTATTGCCGTGCCATCGCGAGGTTGAAGCGTTCCTCGGGTGTGATCAAGTGGTCGTGGCTGTCTTCGCCGATGTCCAGCTGCACCCATTCGATGTCACCTGTGAACCGGTTGCCGGTGGGGCCGTAGTCCGGTGAGGCCGGCGAGCCGGTGTCCGAGCCGACGTCACATGCCTCATCGGCTGAGTTTGCTCGACGCGTCCGGTGCCCACGGCTTTGCCGTCGTAGTACAAGGTGACGTCGCCCCCCTTGGCCAGGCCACCGCCGTCGTACTTGAACTCCATCCGGACCTGATGCTTGCCCTTCGGGATCGGCTTCTTCGCGCTGGTGATGTAATGCTCGATCCCGAAGAAGTTGAAGCAGTACTTGAGTTTTCCCTCATGCGCATACAGCGACCACCCGCCGACGCTGCCGCCCTGGGTGACGATCACGCCGTTGGCGCCAGAATCCGGTACGACGACATTCGCCGTCACCGAGTAAGACTTGTTCTTGAGGGTCAGTACGCAGTTCTCGCTGACCCGCATGCCGTCGAACAGCAACTGCGTGTCGCCGCGGATCAATTGCGGCCGCCCGGCGATGTCGGCGTTGATGCGTTCGAATCCGCGGTCATCGAGGGGGACCACGTTGTACTTGACTGCCTCGATGAGCCAGAGTCGTTGCAGCTCAGCAAGCTTCGCAGGGTTTTCCTGGGCCAGATCGTGCGCCTGGGTCCAGTCGTAGGGGGGCCGTACAGCTCCCAGACGTCGTCGTCGAAGGGCGGTGGGGTGTCGGCTTTCCAGGGGGTGCGGTGCTTGGTCACGGCGGTCCAACCCTGGTGGTAGATACCGCGGTTGCCCATCATTTCGAAGTACTGGACGATGTGCGTCTCGGGGACAGTGTCGTCGCGCAGCATCGGCAGCATGCTGACGCCTTCGGGGGGGCCTGACTGATGCCGTTGACGAACAGGGGCGCGGGCAGCCCCGCCGCTTCCAGGATGGTGGGGGCGACGTCGATGACGTGGTGGAACCCGGGTTCCGCAGTTGATGGGCACATGATGTCGCTGGATTTTGGGTTTGAGCTGCGCAAACAGCGGTAGGAGCGGTCGGGGCGCGTGTGCCTACGCGTTGCCGGCGGGTTGTGGCGGTGTTTAGCCTGGTCAGGCCGTGTCTATGGCGGTGATCGTGGCTGGCGGGGTGATCCCACATTGGTGATAGATGCCTGCTTGTGCGGTGGTGAGCGGCGTGGTGTGCACGGCGGTGCCGGCACTGCCGGTGAGGGCGACGGCGTGTACCCGGCCGAGTTCGGTGGCGATGCGCCGCCAGGTCTGACCGGTGCGGCGCTCGGCGACGCGGACCAGCAGCAGCGCGAGCCAGCACAACAGCACGTGGGCGCGGATGCGGTGCTCGAGGCGGTGGAAGACGGGGCGTAGCAGCAGGTTCGACTTCAGGTCGCGGAACCCGCGTTCTGCTTCGAGGAGGTTCTTGTAACCCAGCGCGACGTCTTCGGCGCTGATATGCGGGTCGGAGGTGGCGATCAGGTACTTGCCGTCCAGCCGGGCCTCGGTGGTGATCTTGGCGCGGTCAATCACGAGGCGGCCGTTGGCCTGCTGACGCAGCCAGCGACCCAGCGCGGGGTGATCGCGCAACGCACACTCGGCCTTCGTGTGCGCGGCCTGCGCCTTGCGTTTCGCGGTGTGGCTCTTGCTGTTCGCGGTCCTGTCGCGCGCCTTCGTGATCCGGTCCAGCTCGATCTGCAGGCGGGCGATGACCTCCGCGCGTTGGGTGCGGTCGCGGTCGGCCTGTTCGGGGTTGTGGCAGATGACGTACCGCAGATCGGTGTCGTCGACGCCAACTTCCTTGACCCGCAGGTTGTCTCTCACCTGCCGGTAGCGACCCTGGCGGGACAATACTTTGTCCACCAACGGGTTTCCGTCGCGCATGCGCATCCCGGCGATGAAGTGTCCGCCGCCGCGGCGCAGGTAGGCCAGGTTCTCGGCGGAGCAGAAGCCGCGGTCCACCACCGTGATGATCCGGCCCAGACGCCAGCCCCGGATGTCGTCTCGCACCTCGGGCAGGATCGCGGCATCGTTGCTGTTGCCGGGCCAGCACCATACCCGCACCGGAATGCCCTCCTTGGTCACGGCCAGACCGATCACGATCTGCGGCAGGTCGTTGCGATGGTCCTTGGAGTGCCCGTACACCCGGAACGCGTCATCGCCCGACTCCTCGGTGTCGCGTTCGAAATAGGTGGAGGTGGTGTCGAAGAACAGCAGGTCGACCTCGAGATTGAGCAGATCCGCCACGGCGAAGAACACCGCCTCCTGCACCTCGGCTTGCGCGTCCGCTTCCACCAGCAGGTCCATCGCCCGATACGCCTGGTCCTCGTCCATCCC
Source organism: uncultured Actinomycetota bacterium (assembly GCA_963801365.1). Taxonomy (GTDB): domain Bacteria; phylum Actinomycetota; class Actinomycetes; order Mycobacteriales; family Mycobacteriaceae; genus Mycobacterium. The sequence goes on from CAWDEZ010000015.1 coordinate 5,386, forward strand.
CGCCAGCCCGTCTATCGCGACGTCACGCACCGCCCACTCGGCGGCGGACAGCTTCGACATCGGCTCGATCGCCCGGTTCGCCACCAACGCGAACAGCACCCGCTCGATGTCGGTGCTGAACCGGCGCGGCCCGAGGACCTTCCGCAGCGCCGCGTCTACGTCCAGCGCCCGCCACAACCCGTCCAGCAGGCGCACCGCCCCGACCGGACGGGACTCGGCCACCATCAGCCCATCGCCGACAAACTGCGTGGAATCGGTTGCGGCCGTGTCGGGTACGCCCAGGTAGCGGTTGATCGAGGCGACCAGCCGCCGCAACCCATCCCGATCCAGCTGATCCTCCCGGCCCAGATTCGCCAGCACCTGTGCCTGCGTCACCGCGCCGACGCGCCGGTTGTGCGCAAGCTGGACGTAGCGCACCACCGAGCCGTCCCGGTTCCTTCGCTGCGTCGTCCGCAAGTACATGCCCACCAGCAGAGCAGCAATTAGCTGCACAATCAAGCATGACACGACAAATCGTGTGCCCACGCTTTGCGCGATTCCCGACCACCCGCAACGTCCCCACCAGCACAAACGCTAATCACAAGGCCCACGTATGCCCACTAACTGCGGAACTCGGGTGGAAGTGATTGCGGGTTTTACCCTTGTCTGTCAAGCCGTTCGGCCAGTGCACGATCGTGCCGTTGCGGGTGCCGCCCCAGTGGGACGCCACTTGTTTGGTCCATTGGTACGGCGCGCACAGCGCGTGTGCCCAGCCGACGGCGTAGTGGTTGTAGGCTTTCGGGGTGCCGAAGTCGTCGATCTTCGAGAGCAGGAACTCGGTGGTCTCGATTCCCGGCATACCGTTCAGCGTGGTCATCTCGTTGAAGCAGCCGTTGAGCGTGCCCTCGGCCGAGGCGCCGTTGTCGCCGAGGATGTAATAGATCAACGTGTCGCCAAGGTCGCCCAGGTCATCGATGGCGTCGACGAGCCGTCCCACTTCGTGGTCGGTCTGCTCGAGGAAGCCGGCGTAGAGCTCCATCTGTCGGGCGAGCACCGGCTTGAGGTCTTCCGGCATCTCGTCCCAGCTGGGGATTTCGTCGTGCCGCTTGGTCAGTTCGGCATCGTTCGAAACGACGCCCAGCTTCTTCTGCTGCTTGAGTGTCTTCTCTCGCAGCGCATCCCAGCCGTCGTCGAACTTTCCTTTGTACTTGTCCGACCACACCTTGGGCACCTGCTGGGGAGCGTGGGTTGCGCCCGGCGCGAAGTACATGAAGAACGGCTTGTCCGGCGTCAGCGCCTTCTGCTGGCGTACCCAGGTGATGGCGCGGTTGGCCAGATCCTCGGTGAGGGTGTAGCCCTTCTCGGGTGACTTAGGCGGTTCGATCGCAGTGGTGCCTTCGTACAAACCTGGGTAGTACTGATTGGCTTCTCCGCCGACGAATCCGTAGAAGTACTCGAAACCCGATCCGGTCGGCCACTGGTGGAATGGACCGGCTGGGGAGACCTCCCATACCGGTACCTCGTGGCACTTGCCGAACTGGGCCGTCGAATAGCCGTTGAGCTTCAACGTTTCCGCGATCGGCGCTTTCTCCTTGGGCCGGATGCTGTTATTCCCCGGCGCCGAGGTGGCCATCTCCGTGATCGCGCCCATCCCCACGGAATGATGGTTGCGTCCCGTCAGCAATGCCTGTCGGGTAGGGGAGCACAAAGCGGTGGTGTGAAAGCGGTTGAGCTTCAGCCCATTCGCCGCCAACTCTTCTGCCACTGGTGTCGCCACGAGCGCCGGCGCGATCGGCACCGTCCGCCGTGAACGGTCCGTTTTCGGCTCGGGAGATCACGAGCTTGCCGCCGACCCGGCCGAGCGTGCCGCGGACGGCTCAGCAGGCCGGCGTCCAGGTCGAGGCTTCTCTACTTCCGCTTGCCTGCACGTCCGGCTCGACCCGCTCTCCGCGCCACGACACACCGCCGCGATCGCCGAACTCTGCCAAGCCCTCAACCACACCAACACCATCTACACCGGCACCGGCCTCACCCTGCGCTACAGCACCAAAACCCATCAGTGACCCTGCAACAATTCCTGCGCCATGTCGGGAGTTCTGGTGACACGACCGGTGAGTAACTTCGGTTCACCACCGGGCCAGATCAGAGGTTTCGCCGTAACAGCACATCTCCCCGCATCGGCAGAAATGATTTTTTACAGAAGCGATTTGGTCGATCGGGATCGAGGTGCTGCCGCTCGGCGACGTAAGCACCCCAGTCGGGGCCGCTGGGGCTGACCGTGGCACTCGGCGGGATCGGTTTCACCGGCGTCATCGTGAGTGCGGACGCGTCGGCCTGCGGCGGGGTAACCGCCCAGGCGTTGCCGCCCTCCTCGATGGATGCGACGACGTCGCGGTCCAACTGCGCCAGCAGCGCCGGCATGTCATCGAGCTCGCTGACGGCCTCGCGGCACGACGGGCAGGTGCTTAGGTGTGCCTCGTACGCGCGCCGCTCGACACTAGACAGTGAACCCAGCACGTACGCGGCATCCCACATCGCGTATTCGTGGGTGCCGCCGCCCGACAACGACAACCCGCCCGGACCGCCGAACATGGTCATCGCGTCACCCCAATTCCTGCAGCGTGAGCAGCAACGCTCGCAGCGCGTAGTGCAGCTTCGACTTCACGGTCCCTTCAGCGATGCCCAGATCGGCGGCGATCTGGGCAGTCGTCCAGCGCAGGTAGTACGAGCGCCGAACCACGGCGCGATGCTCGGTGGACAGCTGCGCCATCGCCTCGCCGATCAACAGCCGGTCCAGCGCCGAGTCCACCTGATCCGGGCCTGCGAGCTCGGGTGCCGAGCCGTCCGGCGAACTCACTTCGTTGTAGAGCATGCGCATCGAGGCGGCCTCCGGATCGTTCGTCACCAACCTCATGCCTATAACACGAGGTAGAGGCCCGTTTAGCTCACCGAGCAGCCAAGATGGGCGGCGCTGTCGTTGTCACCGTGACGTGAGCTCAAAATTCCATGGCGGATCCTCAGCAGGTCGCGCCCCAGGCGGATGGCATCCCAGCGGACCGCGACGCTGCCCCGTGGCCCTACGCCCGTGCTCGGACGCCGAGCGCGTAGAACACGTAGTCGGGCGTGGCATCGACCGCCAGCGACCAGGTCCGAAGCAGTACGGGTCATCGGATAGCGCGGCCTGGTACTGAAACGAAAGATGGCCGCCTGCCAAGCTCGCTCGCCGATTCCTTCGGGGTCACGTAAGCAAGACTCCGACGCGACCGGACATTAACGGTGGGGAGGTGAAGGATCCTCTCGGGAAGGTTAATCGCGGTAGAGGGGAGCCGTTGACACCCCTGACTTATCGTTGATGAGTTAGCCGATATAGCCCGAGCAATAGGCGGAAGGACGCGACGTCCTGCAACGAATCGCATGGCTGGCCATCGCCGCACCAAGGCGGATCATCGCAGCCGCGGCGCTTTTGATGGTCGCTGCGGGCATCTTCGGCATCCCGGTCGCCAAGAGCCTGTCCGCGGGCGGGTTCCAGGACCCGACCTCGGAATCAGCTAGGGCGACGCAGTTGTTGGCTGACAAGTTCGGCCAGGGGGACCTGCAACTGCTGATCATCGTCTGTGCGCCGGATGGTTTCGCCAGCGGTGCGGGCCGCGCGGCAGGCACAGACATCGTCGGTCAACTGAGCCGGTCACCGCATGTCGCCAGCGTGGCCTCGGCATGGACCGCGCCACCGGAGGCTGCGACTGAGCTGGTCAACAGGGACGGCAAGTGCGGGCTGATCGTCGCCGGCATCACCGGCGGAGAGAACAACGCGCAGAAATACGCGAATGCGCTGTCTGACGAGGTGGCGCACGACCGCGACGGGGTCACCGTCCGCTCGGGCGGGCTCGCTATGGTGAACCGGCAGATCACCGCGCTATCGCAGCGCGACCTGTTGCTGAGGAGTCGATTGCCATTCCGCTCAGCTTCATCGTGTTGATTTGGGTGTTCAGCGGGCTGCTGGCCGCCGCGGTGCCGATCGTCGTCGGCGGGATGGCGATTCTGGGGTCGATGGCGATACTGCACGTGATCGCGTTGGCCACCGACGTGTCGATCTTCGCGCTCAACCTGAGCACCGCGATGGGCCTGGCGCTGGCGATTGACTACACGTTGCTGATCATCAGCCGCTTCCGCGACGAGCTCGCCGGCCGCGCGAGCCGAGACGATGCGCTCGTACACACCATGATGACAGCGGGGCGCACGGTGTTGTTCTCCGCCACCATCGTCGCGCTGTCCATGGCCGCGATGATCCTGTTTCCCGATGTACTTCCTGAAGTCTTTCGCGTACGCGGGTATCGCCACCGTCGGGTTCGCTGCGCTCGCCGCGGTGGTGGTGACTCCCGCGGCCATCATGCTTTTAGGCGGCAGGCTGGACTCGCTGGACGTACGCCGGCTCGCCCGGCGCCTACTGAGAAGGCCCGAGCCGGTCCCGCGCCCCATCGAGCAAGAGTTCTGGTACCGCTCGACGAAGGTGGTCATGCGCCGCGCTGTTCCGATCGGCCTGGCCGTCATCGCGCTGCTGGTGCTGCTCGGTGCACCCTTCCTCGGCGTCAAGTGGGGTTTGCCCGATGACCGCGTGCTGCCGAGGTCCGCCTCTGCGCACCAGGTGGGTGACCAATTGCGCAGCGACTTCGCCGACAACTCCGCGACGGCGGTCACCGTTGTCGTGCCCGACGCCAACGGCGTTGGGATCAGCGACATGGAGCGATACGCCGCCGATCTGTCCCGAGTGCGGGTGTGCGACACGAACGTAGGTGCTTGGAGTTGATGCTGGTCGCGATCTAGTCTGGTTGTGTATCCAACAACCAGATAGGAGGTGAGAGTGACCGAGCCGTCGCTCGGCGACCTGGAGCAGCAGCGTGACCGGCTGTATGCCGAGTTGGCCGCGGCCGGCGACTTCCGGCGTGGCTCGATCGGCGAGAATTTCCGTCGGTGCGGGAAACCGAATTGCGCCTGCGCGCAGCCGGATCACCCCGGGCATGGACCGCGGTACCTGTGGACGCGCACGGTGGCCGGGCGCGGCACCCGGGGACGGCAGCTGTCGGCCGACGAGGTGGACAAGGTGCGCGGCGAGCTGGCGAACTACCAGCGCTTCGCCGCGCTGTCGGAGGAGATCGTGGAGGTCAACGAGGCCATCTGCGAGGCGCGCCCGCCGAACGTGGCCGACATGGTTTCGCCCGCGGCCGACGCAGAGGCCGAAAAAGGGGGCTCCGTGAGCAGGTCGAAGCGGAGTTCGCCGCAGAGGTAACCCACCTGGCCGAGGTGGCTGTGCGCTCGCTGGGTTCGTCCGGCGAGGACCTGGAGGCGGTGGAGCTGGCCGTGCGCACCGCGATGATGCGGCTCGGGGGCTCGCTGCTGCAGCGGTTGCTGGCCACCGACGCGGGCCACCGCGGACAGCGAATCGACTGCGGTGCAGGCCATTTGGCCGAGTTCGTCGCCTACCGAACCAGGACAATCGAGACGGTGCTGGGCCCGCTCGCCGTGCGGCGCGCCTACTACCACTGCGCCTCGTGCGCGCGCGGCGTCGTTCCGCGCGATGACGAGCTCGGTGTCGCGGGGGCCTCGCTGTCGCCGGGGTTGCGCAAGATGACCGCGCGCGCCGCCGCGGCTGTCCCGTTCGCCAAGGCCACCGACCTGTTGGCTGAGCTGGCCGGAATACGGTTGCCCATCAAGCGGATCGAACGCAGCGCCGAAAACGACGGCACCGCCGCTGCGGCGCGCATCACCGCCGAGTCGGTCGCCATCGTGGGCCGGCGGGTGAGCCCGCTACCACCGACGGTGGCGCCCGACAAGCTCTACATCGCTATCGATGGCACCGGCGTGCCCATGGTGCCCGCCGCCACCACCGGGCGCGCCGGTAAGTCGCCCGACGGGCGCGCCCGCACCCGCGAGGTCAAACTCGCCTGCCTGTTCACCCAGACCACCGTCGACGAGCAGGGCCGACCCATCCGCGACCCGGACTCCACCAGCTACCTGGGCAGCTTCGCCCCCGCCGCCGAATTCACCACCCAGGTGCACGCCGAGGCCCGCCGCCGCGGCGCCGACCACATCCGCCAACTCGTCGTCCTCGGCGACGGGGCGCCCTGGATCTGGAACCTCGCCACCGCGATCCTGCCCGAAGCCACCCCGATCGTGGACCTCTACCACGCCCGCGAACACCTGCACGCCCTGGCCGCCCAGCTTGCCGGCGTGCTGGGCGACCACCACCCCGAGTGGCTGACCGCCCGCCTGGCCGAACTCGACGCCGGCGACATCGAAACGCTGGTGGCCCAGACCGGCCGGCTGCACCCGCACCTGCCCGACGACATCGGCCGCGAGACCGCAAAGGCGCTGGCGTACTTCAAAACCAACGCCCACCGCATGCGCTATGCCTACTTCCGCGAACACGGTATGTTCGTCGACTCCGGAACAGTCGAAGCAGGTTGCAGAGCAATCATCGGCCAGCGACTGAAACTGTCCGGCATGCGCTGGAACGTCCCCGGCGCCACCAGCATCCTCACCCTGCGGTGCCAGCAAGCCAGCGGCCGCTGGGACCAAATCTGGCAACAACCGCACAACCAGACCCCCCCGCCAATGACCGCCTGACCAGGCGGTCCATCAAGATCAAAACCATCACCAACAAATCTGACGCACAACCGCAGCGGCTCGAAGTGCCCAAGTTTCGGTCGTGTGCTCGACGGCGTAGCGTGGGGCCTGCATCGGGCCCGGGTGCGGTCCGGGGGAGGCGGCCTTGATGGCGGAGATGGACTGGGACCGCTCCGTCGGCACCGCCGAGGACGTACGGCGGGTTTTCGATGCCATCCCCGCCATGGTGTTTGCTTTCGACGGACCGCAACATCGATTTCTGGCCGCCAACGCCGCTTACCGGGCGCTTTTTCCGAAGGTGGGCGGCAATTTTGGCCTGCCCCTCCGCGATTTGTTTCCCGAACTAGAGCAGCAATTGGGCATGGACCACGTTAATCGCGCCTATCGAACCGGCGAAACGCAGTATGGCAGCGAATGGCGCCTCCAGATCGACGTCGACGACTCGGGGACCCTGCAGGAGCGGTTCTACGACTTCGTCACCGCTCCGCACCGGCGCGCCGATGGCAGCGTCGCGGGAGTACTGGTCATGGCTTTCGATGTCACCGCCCCCGTGCGCGACCGGATGGCGGCCGAGGCCCGGGCCGAGGAGCTGTCGGAACGCTACGCGCACACCCACGAGTCGGCGACCATGATGCAGCGGGCACTGCTGGCGTCGTCGGTTCCCGTGCTGCCCGGGGTCGACATCGCCGCCGAATACGTTGTGGCGGCCGAGGATACGGCGGCCGGCGGCGACTGGTTCGAGGCGATCACCCTGCCCGGGGACCGGGTTGCGCTGGTGGTCGGTGACGTCGTCGGTCACGGAGTCGAAGCAGCCTCCGTGATGGCCCAGCTGCGCACCGCCTTGCGCATCGAACTGCACGACGGCCGCGCCATCGCCGACGCGCTGGCGGCGGTGGACCGCTTCAGCGCATTGGTGCCCGGCGCCAGATCGGCGACGATCTGTGTCGGCGTGCTCGACACCCAGACCGGCGAATTGCGGTACTGCACCGCAGGGCATCCACCGCCGCTGCTCATCCCCGGCGACGCGATGCCACGCTATCTGGAACTGTCCGGCGCCGGTCCGCTGGGCAGCGGCACGGGTTTTGCGGTTCGCACCGAAACGCTGAACGTGGGCGATGCGCTGCTGCTGTACGATGCGCTGCTGCTGTACACTGACGGCATCATCGAGCGTCCCGGTCGGCCCGTCGCGGCCAGCACCGCGGAATTCGCCGTGGTGACGGCCGACATCCTCGGCGGCAAGGGGTTTCCGGCAGCTGAGGCCACCTGTGCGGTCGACCGGCTGTGCTCGGAGGCCCTGGAACTGCTGCTGCGCACCACCGGCTACAGCGACGACGTCACGCTGCTTGCCGCTCAGCGCACCAAGCCTCCTCCGCCGCTGCACGTGGTCGTCGACGCCGACGCGCGCGCCGCCGCGGCTGTTCGGGCGGACCTGCGGGAGTGGCTGCGGCTCATCGGCGCCAGTGCCGTCGACGCCATGATCATCGAGCACGCCGCGGGTGAGTACGTACAGAACGCGGCCGAGCACGCCTACCGGGGGCAGCAAGCAGCCGACATCACCGTCGACGCGGAACTTAGGCCCGACGGCACGGTACACGGCGTGGTCGTCGACCGCGGCAGCTGGCGGGATCCGGTTGGGTCGTCGGCCACCGCGGGCCGGGGACGAGGGTTGCCGATGGCCGGTGCCTTTGTCACACAGTCCACGGTGGTCGGCGACGCGGAGGGGACCCGGGCGGAGTTCTCCCACCGGCTGGCTCGGGAAGCCAGAATCGTCACCGGCCCACACCTCACCCAAGCTCCCCGGCAGGCCGCTGCGCCGTCCGATGCGTTCACTGTTTCCGGCGACGGGGACGGTCGAATCGCCGTCACCGGCGACGTCGACTCGGCGACCGGCCCGACACTGGCCGCCCAGATCAACGTCGACAGCCATTCGGGCACAGTCGGGCTCACCATCGACCTGACCGGTGTGACCCATCTCGGCTCGGCCGGGATCAGCGCGCTGGCCGACGCCCGCGAGCGCGCCCGACGCCAAGGCACCCAGCTCACCCTGATCGCCCCGCCCGGAACAACTGCGCATCACGTGCTGAGCCTCGTCGCGCTTCCCATCCTGCAGAGCAGCGATGCCGACCTGTTCACTGACAACACCCCACCGTGACCGGCCCGGTAGGAGGTCGAGGTACTCGCGATGACGGTCGATGAAGCCCCCAGCGAATGGGCAGTAGGGGCGGCACCGCCAACCCTCCGCTCGTGCGGTGTCCAGTCGCGGCTTTGACGAGCAGTGTTCTCCGGCCCTCACCCCCGCGCGCCGGGTCGATCTCGGTGTGGATGAGCTGACTCCTCGTGGCACGATCGTCCCCCGGGGCGGTCGAATGCGCTACGCCCACTTCCGTGAGCACGGCATGTTCATCGGCTCCGGCACCGTAGAAGCCGGCTGCAAAGCCCTCATCGGTCAACGCCTCAAAACTCTCCGGCATGCGCTGGAACATCCCCGGCGCCACCGCCATCCTCACCCTGCGCTGCCAACGAGCCAGCAACCGCTTCGACCACATCTGGACACCAGCCGCACAACCAGACCTCACCGCCTGAGCTCACCACCAGGCCCAGAATCAAGATCAACAACGCCTACCTACAAATTTGTCGCGCACCCCGATGATGTCCGAGGCGACCAGTTTGTCGTATCCGTCTGGCAGCCTGTAGCCATACAGTTCCCAACGGTATTTGTGATCTTGCAGACGGGGCCACAGCTCATCGGCAACGGGTAGAAAATCGTTTACCAGCTCTGCTAATTCGGCGCGCAGACCGGGGTAGTCCTGCGGTTTGTCGGGATTATCGGGGGTATCGGATGATTCGTTCATGCGCGAACTACCCCCAGTCGGTCGGCGCTGTGTCGACATCTGCCTGCCGAGCATAGGGCGAGTCGACTTGACCTGAGCACGACACAGCGCTACCTATACCCCTACGGCCCAGTGTCAACGGTCGGTGCGAACTCCGGACTGGCGGACAGGTGTCCTCGGGCTCCGCGGACACGAAATCTCCGTGCCTGCGGACAGTTTCGGCGTCCCCGCCAGGGGCGGATAGCGTAAATGCCGGTGAGGCGGCGCCGGTTCGCGCCGCAGTGACCGCAACCGTGGTGTGCCGCATCGTGAAGCTGCCCCCGACCGCGTCGATGGTGGCCCCGATGCCCGCCAGCAACTCTTCCAGCTCGGCCGGCACCTCGGTGCCAATCCTCGCCCAGGCCACCGACACCGAACGCCACGCCTTCCAACTACTCGGCGCCGCCATCCCACTGACCCTCCAGTAGCCAGAACAACCACCACCGAAAACCACGAAAACCCAGCACAACTAAGGTTTCACCCGACTTCACGGCCGTAACTTCGGATTAGAGTGGGAGGCGGGTTCCGCGCGCATCCGTTGTACCCGATGGTGAGTGGAGAGCAGGTTCCACCGATGTTCGAAAGATTTACCGACCGTGCCCGCAGGGTGGTCGTCCTGGCGCAAGAAGAGGCCCGGATGCTCAACCACAACTACATCGGCACCGAGCACATCCTGTTGGGTCTGATTCACGAGGGCGAAGGCGTCGCAGCGAAGTCGCTGGAGTCGCTGGGGATCTCGCTGGAGGGAGTCCGCAGCCAGGTCAAGGAGATCATCGGCCAGGGCCAGCAGGCGCCGTCGTCCGGCCACATTCCGTTCACCCCGCGCGCCAAGAAGGTTCTTGAGCTGAGCTTGCGTGAGGCGCTGCAGCTCGGCCACAACTACATCGGCACCGAGCACATTCTATTGGGTCTCATCCGGGAGGGTGAGGGCGTGGCCGCGCAGGTGCTGGTCAAGCTGGGCGCCGAGCTGACCCGGGTGCGCCAGCAGGTGATCCAGCTGGTGTCGGGCTACCAGGGTAAGGAGGCCGCCGAGGCCGGCACCGGTGGTCGTGGCGGCGAATCGGGCAGCCCGTCCACGTCGTTGGTGCTCGACCAGTTCGGGCGCAATCTGACGGCCGCCGCGATGGAGGGCAAGCTGGACCCGGTCATCGGCCGCGAGAAGGAAATCGAGCGGGTGATGCAGGTGCTTTCGCGGCGCACCAAGAACAACCCGGTGCTGATCGGTGAGCCCGGTGTGGGGAAGACCGCCGTCGTGGAGGGCCTGGCGCAGGCCATTGTGCACGGCGAGGTTCCCGAGACGCTGAAGGACAAGCAGCTCTACACCCTGGACCTGGGATCCCTGGTCGCGGGGTCGAGGTACCGCGGTGACTTCGAGGAGCGCCTGAAGAAGGTGCTCAAGGAGATCAACACCCGCGGCGACATCATCCTGTTCATCGATGAGCTGCACACGCTGGTGGGCGCCGGTGCCGCCGAGGGCGCGATCGACGCCGCGTCGATCCTCAAGCCCAAGCTGGCCCGCGGCGAGCTGCAGACGATCGGCGCGACCACTCTTGATGAGTACCGCAAGTACATCGAGAAGGACGCCCCGCTGGAGCGCCGCTTCCAGCCGGTGCAGGTCGGGGAGCCGACGGTGGAGCACACCATCGAGATCCTCAAGGGCCTGCGGGACCGCTACGAGGCCCACCACCGGGTGTCCATCACCGACAGTGCGATCGTGGCCGCAGCTACTCTGGCCGACCGGTACATCAACGACAGGTTCCTGCCTGACAAGGCGATCGACTTGATCGACGAGGCGGGTGCGCGGATGCGGATTCGCCGGATGACCGCGCCGCCAGACCTGCGTGAGTTCGACGAGAAGATGGCCGAGGCGCGCCGGGAGAAGGAATCGGCGATCGACGCGCAGGACTTCGAGAAGGCGGCCAGCCTGCGCGACCGCGAGAAGACGCTCGTCGCTCAGCGCGCCGAGCGCGAAAAGCAGTGGCGTTCAGGCGATATGGACGTGGTCGCCGAGGTCGACGACGACGAGATCGCCGAGGTGCTGGGTAACTGGACCGGTATCCCGGTGGTCAAGCTCACCGAGGCCGAGACCACCCGGCTGCTGCGTATGGAGGACGAGGTGCACAAGCGGATCATCGGCCAGGAGGACGCCGTCCGCGCTGTCTCGAAGGCGATCCGTCGTACCCGCGCCGGGCTGAAAGACCCCAAGCGCCCGTCGGGTTCGTTCATCTTTGCCGGCCCCTCCGGTGTCGGTAAGACCGAACTGTCCAAGGCGCTGGCCAACTTCTTGTTCGGCGACGACGACGCGCTGATCCAGATCGACATGAGCGAGTTCCACGACCGGTTCACCGCGTCTCGGTTGTTCGGCGCTCCGCCGGGATATGTCGGCTACGAGGAGGGCGGCCAGCTGACCGAGAAGGTGCGGCGTAAGCCGTTTTCGGTGGTGCTGTTCGACGAGATCGAGAAGGCGCATCGGGAGATCTACAACAGCCTGTTGCAGGTCCTTGAGGATGGCCGGATGACCGACGGGCAGGGCCGCACGGTGGACTTCAAGAACACCGTGCTGATCTTCACCTCCAACCTGGGCACTTCCGACATCTCCAAGCCGGTCGGCCTAGGCTTCACCCAGGGTGGCGGTGACAACGACTACGAGCGGATGAAGCAGAAGGTCAACGACGAGCTCAAAAAGCACTTCCGCCCGGAGTTCCTCAACCGCATCGACGAAGTCATCGTCTTCCGGCAGCTGACTCCCGACGAGATCGTCCGGATGGTCGACCTGATGGTGGGCCGGGTCGAGGGCCAGCTCAAGAGCAAGGACATGGCCCTGGAGCTGTCCGACAAGGCCAAGTCGCTGCTGGCCAAGCGCGGGTTCGACCCCGTGCTGGGCGCGCGGCCGCTGCGGCGCACGATCCAGCGGGAGCTCGAGGACGCGCTGAGCGAGAAGATCCTCTTCGAGGAGGTCGGTCCCGGCCAGCTCGTCACCGTCGACGTCGACAACTGGGATGGCGAGGGCTCCGGCGAAGGTGCGGTGTTGACCTTCACCGGCACCCCCAAGTCGGCCGAACCCGACCTGCCTAAGGCCGAGCCGGCCGCAACCGGCGGAAGCCACGCGGCCAAGTAACCGCGCACGCAGAAAGGTCGGCCCGTGCGGGGTAATCCCGCCAAGAGCATCCGCCGGTCGGCGGCGCGCGCGGAACGGATCTGAAAATACATCGCGAGGCATGACAGGAACCCGGCGGCCCAACCCGCAGTTGCTCCGCTAGGACTAGCCGACGTGCGGGGCGCCGCTGGCCGCTCCCGCGCCGTCGCCGCGGCCATCCGCTCTGGCTTAGCACTGGGCGAAGACGCGGCCAGTATCGAGAACCGGATCCGTGCCGCCGAAATCGCTGGCCTCCCGCTCACCCTCTGGTGATTCGCGCCCTTGCCCCGCTTGCACGTCCGAAATCCTGGACTTGTCGGCAGGATTGCTGGGCCGCGGCGATCCGGAGATGCGATGAGACGGAGCGGGTTGGCGGGCCAGTGAGCCGACGTCACAACAAGCCACCGGGGCTTAGATGCGCGGGGGATTAGGACGGAGGAACAGCACGCGGTGCGAATAGTGCTCTCTGCCAGTCTTCTACATCACCCGGCACGGCCGGGGGTGGTGTGTGCGGCCGCACCGGTATGCGTTGGCACTGGCGAGCGGTGACCACTCGGTAGCACGCTGGCGTTGCACGAGTGCGACATTCCGGTGTGTGTGAAAGTGGCTGCGCCTCGCGCTATCCGACAGCACGTTGTTGCCGGTACGCAGCGGGACAACATGATTCGGATGGTTTACACGCGCCGTGGCGGTGGGCGACCGGTCATCACCGCTGGGGACGGACTGGGCGAACGGCGGGCGAGGTCGGTGGCGTTGCGGGAAGCGTGCGCCACGGATCAGACGGTGATCGGGGTGGCAGCAGCTTAGTGGGCCGGCGAAGTCGGCGTTCGTGGTTGCTGGGGTTCGCCGCGGCTGGCTAGCATCCGGCCATGGGCCCGGAAGCACTGGTCGCTGAGGTTCGTGCGGTGCTTGGCGCCGCGCGCCGGCTGGTCGGCGCCCAGCCCCACGGTGGGGAACTGAACGCAGACGCGGCGTGCACGGTGGGGGCGCTGCAGACGCGGCACGACGCGGCGGCGGGGCAGTGGTACGGCCACGGGGCGCGGTTCTATGGCCTGCGTACGTTGGACGCGTCGTCGGTGGCCAGCAGGATTGGCGGCGCGGACGGGCAGATCACCGCACAGCTGGCAGAGACGGCGACGAGCGCGGCCGACACCAGCGCGGCGATTTCACGGATTGACGCGACGAACGAGGCGGGCGTGGCCGCGCTGGCCCCGACGCCGACACTGCGGCCGGGAAAGCCGCGTTAACCGCTCATCTGAGAGGCCAGCTCGATGCGGTGCGCGAGTTGATCAGCGACACCCGCACGCGTGACGTTACGATCGGGCAGGACATTCGCACCGCGGCCGATGGATATCGCACGATGCCGCTGGCCCACGCGGACCCCAAGCCGCCGCCGGACCGATCGGCCGCGGCTTTGTGCTGGATCGGCACCGAAAATGGGGACGTCGCCGGGATCTGCCCGCCGAATACGGAGGAGGTGAGCTATGTCGACGACGAGGGAAGGTACGTCTCCAGGAACCTACGCACAGACGAGGTCACGGTGGTGATGGCGCCAGGGACCGCCCCTGATGCCCCGACTGTCTGCTGGCTGCCGAGCCCGGGTGCAGATCGGTCGATCTGCGGGCCCGCGACCACGAGCTGGATATATCCGCAAGGCGGATATCTGATCACTGAACAAGTCGAGCCCGACGGCCACATTCGGGTCACGTACAGAACTCCGCTGGGTCCGCTGATCCCATGAGTGTTGCGACCGGGTGCGACGGGGTGCATACCGGTGTTGCTTTGGGGCAATGCTGTAGACCTTCTCAAATCCACACCGGGCTCCGAGCTTTCCGCGGCGGCGCGCCTTCTACAACGTCAAACGACGGCACAGCTCGGCGGCGTTGCTGGCCTGTTGAGCGGCACTCGGTATGGGGTTCGTCGCGTCACTCTGGGTGAGGACGAGCAGTCGGCTCGTGTGCGGCGTCGGGGTGAACACGAGCAAGGTTCGTCGAGGAACCGATACCTGCCCGGTGTCGCGTCGGTCCCCATGGCGACGGTGCCCGACGGAGCGGATTCCCTGGCGCAAAACCGATTCCAAACCGTTTGGCACAACACGATTTGGCCCCTCCCCAGGCGAGGACGTGATACACCACGCTGGTGCCTCGTGCCCGCTGTAGCGCCCGATGATCATCGTCCGCACTACCGAGTCGGCCGAGCAGGCCCTGACCGGGGGCAGGATGGGGTGATCGGCAGCGTCTACGCCGGACGCCTGCTTGAAGCGGGTCATGCCGTCACGCTGTGCGCACGCGGCGTCGGCTCGCGGAGCTACGCGAGCAGGGCCTGGTCCTGGAGGACGTCCACACAGGCCAACGACATGTCCATCACGCACCGGTGGTCTCTCAGCCCGAGCCCGGGCCGACGCGCGACGTGGTTCTGGTGGCGGTGCGCCGCGATCAGATGCTGACCACGCTGCCGCTGCTTGCCGGCGTCGACGCACACGTGGTGTTCTTCGGCAACGCCGCCGGGCTCACCGCCGAGCTGGCCGACATGGCAGGGCAGCGGGCAATGTTCGGTTTCCCGGCCGCCGGCGGCGTCCGCGACGGCGCCGCGGTGAGGTTCGTGTTGATCCGTCAGCAGAAAACGATGCTCGCCGACAGTCTTCGCTCGCCGCGGAGGTTGTGCGCATAGACGGCGAGACTGCTGCTGAGGGCGAGGACGAGCGTGAGCATCGCGGCAAGCCAGGCGATGGTGCCCGAAGAATCGGTTGGCATCAAGAGCGGCCGTACTCGCGGCGGCGGTTTCGCGCAAGCTCATGACATTCGCCGAGCGCAGGAGCGTCCTTCTCAAGCCGGCGGCCGCGCACACATAATGACCCTATGGCCAGTACTGGACGGTTATCCTCGGAGCCGTTCGCTTCTGCCGAGAGACCGCAGCAGAGCGGGCGGATCGTGGTCGGCGTCGACGCGTCGCAGGGATCGTTGAACGCCCTACTGTGGGCGTTCGTTGAGGCACGGGCACGTAAGATCCCGGTCCACGCGGTACTTGCCTGGCAGTACCGTCCAAGTTGGGCCGACCCGGGGCTGGGCAGCATGTTCCCGTTGGGTTATAGGCGGGACGACGGCGTGCCTCCAAACGAGTTCACTGACGCAGCTGCTTCGGTGAAAAAGCTGCTGGACGCCGCGGTCTGCAAGGCCACCGAATCCGACCCGGACAGCGCGACGGATCCGGTCCGAATCACGCACGAGACGGTGGAAGGACACGCCGCCCAAGTGCTGCTCGAGAGCGTTAGCGGATGCGACATGATGGTGGTCGGCTCTCACGGACACGGCGGATTCGTCGGGGCGATGCTCGGCTCCGTCAGCCACCACGTCGTGTCCCACTCGCGGTGCCCCGTGGTGGTCGTCCCCGCCCCGCAGCGGGCGGCGAAGGGCTAGCGACAAACGACGACCCCGGCGCCGCCGATGATTGCCGCCGGCACTACCGAAGTAGCGAATATGTCCGAACGGTTGCAATCGGTGCCGTGCCGATCGAGCCGTTTCCCGTCGGCGCTCAGGGTCGAATCGGCCACCTCATTTGTCCAACATCGGACAACTTGATCGTTGTGGTTGCCGGTGCGCGGCGGCCTCACCACGGCGACGGCGATTTCGCTCTTGTCGAGGGATTCGATGGCGTGCCACGTCCGGCCAGCCCACCGATGTGGCGGTGGACAGCGCTGGGGGCCGTCTACATCACTGATGCTTCCAACGGGCGGGTGGTGAAGCTGGCGCCGGGCTCCGCCACCCCGACTCTGATGCCGTTCGCCGACCTCAGCACAGCCGCCGCGGTGGCGGTGGACAGCGCCGGCAACGTCTATAGGTCATCGGCACCGACAACCACCGGCTGCTGAAGCTGGCGGTGGGCTGATGCGACCCAACGCGTGCCACGAGAGGCTGCAGAGTCGGTCAGACCGAGCGCGCTGCCGCCGGTATTTCGGCGAGGACGTGATGGATTGTCAGCGGCTACCAATGACCACCCGGCACGGCGTTTAGCTTTAGCCGAAGCGCCGCTGGGCTTCTTCCTCGGATAGCCGCAACAGGTAGCCGATCACGGCCCAGGAGCCCGCTATGCGCACGAAACTGCGCCACCGCCTCATGTAGGGCCGTTTGGGCGGCGTCCAGGGACGGTGATCGCTCAGACGGTCGCTGGCTCGGGCTCGATCGCCGGGTAGACGAGTTCGAGCTCACCGAGGTTGGCGGCGACCGTGATCAGCGGAGCGCCGCAGCTACCGCGGCCTCGTCTCCCGTGCATTCGGCCCGCAGCGCGGGCACGAGGTCGTCGCTGATCGGCGGCCACGGCGTCGCCATCCGGCTCGCCAGGCGGTCGCACACCGCGTCGGCGTGGCGTTCCAGAATCTTCTTGGCGCGTGGGTACGTCGCCAGCGGCGGCGGCCACATGATGTCGGCGATGATGTCGGCCGCGGAGCGCAGCCTGATCACCCGGTTCTGCGCGCGCACCACTGGGGCCCGTGAGTCGGTCGCTCCGCCACTCTCTGAAAGATATTGCCGCACAGCGTCGTCCACTGTCCGCGACGCGAAGAGAGCGTTGTAGCTCAGCGTGGTCAGGTTGTCGTCGATCGCTTCCGAAGCACCGCGGGTCACCCGTAGGACCGCGGCGCGCAGGTATTGGCAACCGATGTCGCGGGCCCGGTCGATCGCCGCGTTCACCATCAAGGTGACGCCGCGCGGCCACAGCAGCAGCGACACCACCATCCCCGTCAGCGCGCCGACCACCACGTCCTCCACGCGGATCAGCCCCACCTGCCAACCGCTCGGCGCGATCAGGTTGAAGAAGATCAGCACCATCGTCGTGAACGCGGCCTGCGCCGCGGTGAACGACGCCACCTCGGGCACATAGGCCGATCCGAAAACCACGATCGGCATGAGGACCCACAACACCACCGGGTCCACGCCGAGCACGGTGATCACCGCCGCGCCGATCACGAAGCCGATGATCGTGCCGACCACCGCGCGCACCGTCTTTGTGCCCGTCGTCAGCGCGCTGCTGCGCAGCACGGACATCGCGCCGAGCACCACCCAGAACCCATGCTCCACCGGAAACACGTGAGTGATCGTCACCGCCGAGGCCAGCCCCAAACCGGCGCGCAAGCTGTTCTGCAGCGCGACGGTCCGGTTCGCCAAGACGACCGACGTGATCGCCGCCGCCGCGGTCGTCTCCGGCAGCACCCGATCCGAGGCGCCGGTGGGGGGCAGCCGCCGCCCGAGCGTGCGGGCCCGCACCGGTCGGGCGTCGGCGGCCGCTGCGGCGGCGATCACCCGCCCGGTCGCGCCGATCGTTGCGGCGATGGACCGGCGGGTCAGCAAGGCGCGCCCCACGTCCACAGCCGTCTCGTCGTCGTGTTCACCCAGCAGCCGGATGATGTCTTCGCGGTAGCGGCCGCGCGCCACCTCCCGAAGGTCCGCGAGTGCGGCCTCGAGTTCAGCGCGGCTCGGTGCCCGGTCGGCGGGTCGGGAGATACTCAGCACCCGTGCCGCGGCCCGAAGAACCCGGATCGCGGGCTCGCGCATGTCACCCAGCGCCGCACCGGCCTTGACCCGGTCGGTGATCCACTCCAGGTCGTCGACGACGCGCACCAACGCGCGGCTTCCGGCGGACAGGCCCACCGGCCGGAAGTCGGTGCCCAAGAAGTTGGCCCGCAGCGCGTTCATCGCCTCGGTCACCTCCGCGGCCGTCGCGGCCCCGTCGAGGCGGTCGGCCAGCTTGCCGCACACCTGCGCGGCGTGGCGGCGCAACTCGTCGTGGTGGCGTGGTGGCAGCAGAAACAGCGACGCGGGCACGCAGATCGCCAGCGCGATCAGCCATCCCGCAAGCCGCTCACCGATCGGGCCGGTCGGCGTGCAGGCCGGCAGCACGAACGTCAGGAGGGTGGCCCGCTGCCCGGCGGCGATCGTCTCGCTGAGCACCCCGGCGAGGGTGACCGCCACGCCGAGGACGAACATCAGCGTCACCGCGAGCCAGGGAATCGGGGACACCAACGTGCCTAACGTGATTAACACCGCGCCGTTGCAGCCCAGACCGGCGTAGGCCAGCGCACGGTTCTGCCGGTTGCCGGGGAAGTCGGCTAGCACCATCAGCGCGAACGACCCGAAGATCGTGTACAGCGGCGATTGGTCCGCTCCCACGGTGAAGCTCACCGCGGCGGCCAGCGGGACGACGATCGCCGCCCGCACCGCCCGCCGCAGCCCGTCGCGTTCCGGATCGCGGCTGTTCAGCCGGTTCGCCACCCGGTGCAGCACAGCCGAGGGCGCCAGCATGACGCCGATCGTAGATCGCTTGGGGCAGCGTCTATGTCCCGCGCGCTGATCGAGGTTGGCGGCGGGCGCTAGATCTGACGTCGCCGAGCGCCACGGTGGCACGACGGCCGGCGTCGAGCGTGTCGAGCAGCTGCCTGACGATCCAGTCGATCCCGATCCTCTGCCAGTTCATCCATGCATACAGCACCACCGAAACGGCACCGCTACTGACCGTGCTTGCCGCCGCGCTACACCACCCTCGACGGGCCATACGCCGGCCGCACCAAGTCCTGCGGCTTGGCCGCGCCGCGGTAGCGGGCCGTTGTGCCCGGTCGCAGCACGCGTCCGGTCTGGCGTGATTTGTCGGGACCCGCGCTTATGGTTGTCCGTTCGCAACCGGAACGTGAGAGGACGGACCCGATGGCGAAGCGGGGAGATAGGCGACAGGCCAAGGAGCGCGCGTGGGTCCCCCGTGTTTTGGGCACGTTTGGGACCACTAGGGCCTTTGTGAGCATCTGGCGTCGACTTGATCAACGGTCAAGCGGTCTTCGTCACGAGGGCACCGTTCGCGCCCTCTTGGCAATCTCGTAGTAACCGGCGGGTCTCACCTGTTCTGGACTGTGCGCAGGCCGATGTCCTGGCAGCCTTTCATGAGCCCGTCGAGCCCGAACGCGTCGACGGGGCCGACCGCGCCCGTGGCGTGCAGTTCTCCCGCGGCTGCTTGTTGGGCTGCCCAGGCCATGAGTTCGGCGGTCAGGTCGTAGATGCTGGGCCCTTCGAGGTGTGTTTCGGCGACCACATGGCCGTCAGCGTCGCGGGCGACCGCGACGATGTAGCTGTGTGTGGCGTTTCGCTCGGCGGCGTCGGGTCCTCCGGCCGACCCCGACATGCGGGCGGCCCGCGCGTCGAGGAATCGTTTTCCGGCAGGCAGTTTCGTTATCGCGGCCGGTACCGCGGCGGCACCCTGAATCAGTCGGCTCACGGATGGGAACCAGCCGTTGTAGACGGTGATGTCTTGCAGACCCGGTGCCTGGTCGTGTAGCAGGAAGACTTCGGATCCGCTCACCGAAAACGCCGCCCGTTGGTGATCTTGCACCCGGAATCTGCGCACCGTTCGGGCGGTGCGCTCGGTGGTGACTCGGCCGCCTCGCAGCACGTATGTCGGTTCGTGCAGCCCGGCCGCGACGGTGGCCCGTGTCCCGCTGCTGAGGCCGCGGTTTAGCGAGCCGGTCGCGAAGTAGCCGATGTCCAATGATGTTGCGCGGCCGGCGGCCTCACGCAAGGCCAGGGCGCCGGCGAGGTTGCCGGGCACGTAGTCATACCCGAACGCCGGCGACAGTGTGCAGCCCGCGGCGCGGGCGGGTTTGTCGTAGTCGTGCGACACCTGGGCGATGAATGGCCCTTCACCGCAGGAGTCGATGTAGTGGGCGCCTTGCGAGACGGCGGTTTCCACGGCGGGCCGCCCCCACTGCTTGAACGGGCCGACGGTGGAAATCAACACGTCGCCGCGAGTGACCAAAGCCTGCACGGTGTCGGGTCGGCTCACGTCTGCGGTGCGGATTTCGAGTCCGCCCAAACGCTGGGACATCTGCTCGAGCTTGTCGCGGGAGCGCGCGGCGATGACGGGGCGGATGCCGCGGCGCAGTAGCGCGTCAACGGTGAGGCCGCCGGTGTAGCCGGTGGCTCCGAACACGACGATTACATTGTGGTTGGCCATTTCATTTCCTTTCCAGAGTTGTGGTTCGCGGTGGTGCGGTCTGCAATCGGTTCATGGCTGGATCTCGTTGCCCTCGGCGGTCATCCGCCGTTTGTAGGACGTGCGCGCACCCATGTCGGCGTGGGCCATCACCGAATCGGCCTTGAGCAGGGTCTTGATCCGATCGGCGATGCCGGGCGGTGTGCCGGCGATGAGCCGGGCGACCGGCCCGAGCTCGCGCGGGACGAACACTTCCCGGCGTCCGCTGTGCAGCGCGCCGACGATGGCGTCGGCCACCGCGTCGGGCCCAACGATGCGGGTGCCGCGCGGTTTCTCGAAGCCGCTGATCATCTCGGTGCGGATCAGTCCGGGCATCACGATGGTGGTGCGCACACCGGTGCCGCGGGTTTCAGCGCGAATCGCGCGGGTGAACCCGACGACGGCGTGCTTGGTGGCCGCGTAGGTGGCCCCGCCGGCGGTGGCGATCTGGCCGGCCGAGGACGCCAGGTTCACGATGTGGCCGCGCCCGCGGGGCAGGAACCGTCGCAGAGCCAGCCGGGTGCCGGTGAGCACGCCGCCGATGTTGATGTCGAGCAGCCGTTGAGTGTCGGCCGGGTCTTCGTCGACGAATAAGCCGATCGGGGCGATGCCGGCGTTGTTGACCAGGGCGTCCAGCGGGCCGAGGCGGTTTTCGGCCGCGGTGAGGAAGGCCTCGAAACCGTCGGCGTCCCGGACGTCCAGCGGCAGGCCGACCGCGCGGTCACCGAGTTCGGAGGCGACGGCCGCGCAGGCGGCGCCGTCGACGTCGCCGATGACCACCGACATGCCCGCGCTCAGGCAGGCCTGGGCGGTGGCGCGACCGATGCCGCGCGCACCTCCGGTGATCGCGACGCGCTTGATGGCCATGATGGTTCTCTTTCGTGTGGTTGGTGGGGTCGTGGGAGTGGTTGATCGGGGTTAAGGGGGCGGCGGTCCGATCGGCGGCTTCAGCGGTGAGAAGTCCGCCGATCCGGATCCCGTTGCGGTGTCAGGCTTGTGGTGCCATTAGGCCGGTAGCGCCGCCGCCGATGTAGTTCACCGGGCCCAGGCCGCGCTCCTCGGCCAGCTGATGGACGAGGTGGCGGATCATCGTGGTGTCAAGGATGGAGTGGAACTGGCCTTCTTCGGTGAAGTTGATGTTGGCGCCCTCGACGCGGATGAACAGCACCGTGTCCTCGGTGTTGGACTCGGGGCAGACGAAGGTGTGCACCGAGCCGGCCGGTTCGTACATGTAGGAGCCGGCGGTCTGCGGCTGGTCGGGGTACTCCAGGTAGTACCAGCGGCCCGACATCGTGTACACCTCGGCCACACCGGTGTGGTAGTGCAGCGGGATCTTGGCGCCCGGGCTGAAGGTGGCCAACACCACCCAGCAGCCGGCCTCCAGGTCCAGTCGCAGCGGCTTGACATGCACACCCTCGCTCAGCGAGTCGGTGATCAGCGGGATGCTTTCTTCGTTGATGGTCAGCAGTTCACCCTGGGGCAGGGCGACCAGGGGCAGTAGCGCCCCCGAACTGGTCGTGGCGCTGGTCGGTTCGATGGTCAGGGGCATCGTGGGCTCCTTCGGTGTGGGTGGTCTCCCGTTGAGGAGGGCGGTGGTTTGCCGCTGAACAAACGATGCGTCACCGGTCCCCCTTAAGTCTTGACACTTCAGGACGAATATTTGACACTTGAGGACATGGCGGTAATTCGGGGGACCGCGTTGGCGAACTACCCACAGCTGGTCGCCGAATTGGGCGGTGACCCGGTCACGCTGCTACGCGGGGCCGGCATCCGGCCGGCCGACGTCGGCAACCACGAAGTGTTCCTTCCGTTTCTGGCAGTTGTGCGGGCGGTCGAGGATGCGGCCGCGGCGACGGCGCCGACGGATTTCGGGCGGCGGCTGGCCCAGCGGCAGGGCATCGAAATCCTCGGGCCGCTGGGAGTGGCCGTGCGCACCGCGGCGACGGTGGCCGACGCGTTGGCCACCGCCGGGACCTTCATGGCGGCGTACAGCCCCGTGCTTGCCATCGCGATCTCACGGCAGGCCACCCCTGGGCGGTCGTTTCTTGAATACCGCATCGTCGCCGATCGGCTGCCGTCGCATCCCCA
This sequence comes from uncultured Actinomycetota bacterium, assembly GCA_963801365.1. Classification (GTDB taxonomy): domain Bacteria; phylum Actinomycetota; class Actinomycetes; order Mycobacteriales; family Mycobacteriaceae; genus Mycobacterium. The sequence goes on from CAWDEZ010000015.1 coordinate 28,087, forward strand.
CGTCATGGAGCTGGGTCTCGGTGTGTACCTGCGGGTGTTGCGTTTCCTTCTCGGCGCCGATTACGCCCCGCTGTCGGTTCATCTGCCCCATGAGCCGTTGGCCGCCCGCAAGGACTACGACCAGTTCTTCGGCTGCCGAACATTTTTCGCCCAGCCGGCCAGCGGCTTCACCATCCACACCGCAGACCTCACCCGCCCGCTAAAACAGGACGCGTTGGCCCACCAAGCCGTCGTGCAATACCTCAACACGCTGACCGTGAACGAATCGACCATGACCGAATCGGTGCGCGCGGTCGTGCGTCACCTGCTGCCCACCGGGGCCGCCTCCCTCGAGGTGATCGCCAGGCAGTTCCAACTGCATCCCAAGGCCCTGCAGCGTCGGCTGGCCGCCGAGGGAACGACCTTCGCCGCACTGACTGATCAGATCCGCCAAGCAACCGCCGAACGCTACCTGCGCGACACCGACATCACGCTCCAACACCTCGCCCGCGAACTCGGCTACGCCGAGCAAAGCGAGCTGAGCCGTTCTTTTCGACGCTGGTCCGGCGGCGCACCGACCGCCTACCGCAAGGCGCTGCGCGCCAAGCGATCCCGCGCCACCGGATGAGTGCACCCTGATGTGACCGGCCTGCCGGCTGAGGTGTGTCAGGCGCCGACGGCTGGTTCCAGGTCTTTCAGCGACGTTTCGAGGTGACGGCGGCTACGAACCCACGCCCAATCTGTGATGCCTTGGCGGACTCAATCCGCTGCCAAGTCAAGCAGAGGCTTCAACGCGGGGTGGGCAAAAGCCTCGGCTGCGGCAGGATCGTCGAGCGCCTTCTGGAACGCCGCGTTCACTTCCAACGCCTTGCGGATCGCGGTCACCGGCGCGTCATAGGCGCGGGTGAACTGCGTCGCCGTAATCTGATGCCCAGCGATGTAATCCTTGACCTTTGGACTGGTAATCCCCGGATAGTCCTGCACATGTTGAAGGATGTCGTCGAAAAACGCCGCGTTGGCGGTGGCGAAATCGTCGATGTACTTATCCCAATCCCCGTCAAACGTCGTCGCGAACAACAGGCGCTTACCGTCATCAAAGAGGACCCATCTGCTCTCATGCAGGGTTCCGATGCGGCGAATGCTTTCAATATGTCCCGGATCATTCTGCAGCTTCGCGATCGTCTCCCGCAGCACGTCTTCCTGCCCCGGAATGACATCGGCAAACATCGACAGTTCATGGTTCACGCCCTGTGAGGCACCCGGCCTGACAGCGGTTGCCGATTGATCAGCCATCATCAGCTCTCTCTCCTGTGAGTCGTCTTGTACACGCTCAGCGTCGCACCTCAACGCTAGCCTCCGGTCGGTCGCACTCGGCAAGAAAACTCTTCAGAAAGCGCCAATCGGTTCGACCTGGACGTCGAGCGAGTTCCGGAGCCGGCCCGAGGCGCTAACGACGCGAAAGTGCGCGAAACGACACGCGAACGGGTTGCACACGGATGAGCCCACGCGCGTTATCACAGGCGGGCCGGGTCAAACACGTCGTCGGCGCTGCGGGGTTCCGTGCGTGGTTGCTCGTTGAGGTTGTGACGCGTAATCGAGGATCGCCGGTAGACCTCCTTGCGTGCCCGCATCATGTTGCCCAAGGGCGCGTGTTCGGCGGTGACCCGCCAGGGCGTGAAAGACAGTGCGTCCATCTTCTCGAGATTGTCCTGACCGGAGATGTCCTGCTGCGGCAACCGCAGTTTGGCCACCGTGACGAACGGCGAGAGCTGCTCGGGCCACTCCACAGTGATGTCCTCCACCGGCATCCGCCCCAGGTCGGCGCAGAGCTGCACCTGGATGTCGAAGGCGTAGGGCCGCTCCTGCAGCTCGGCCTGCAGGGCCGGCCGGAAGACCTCCGGCGCCGAGGCCGGGTCGATGGCGCGCCGGACCACCGCCGCGGCGAAGTGCGGGTCGGGGGCGATGCGCACCTTGGCGATGTAGTCCCCGTGCCGGACCGCGCCCATCGTCCAATAGCTCGACAGCAGCACGTTGACCAGGGGGATCTGCGACAAGCGAAGAAAGGCCAGGAACTCGTCCCATGCCCAGTTGTCCTGGTCCAGCGTTCCCTTTCCGGTGAGGAACTCGGCATAGAAGCGATGCGCGCCGGCCGGGCCCTGGGAGAAGTACGCCGGTGCATTCAGGAACAGTTCCTGGATGAACAGGTAGTGCTCGACTGTGTTGCAGAAGAAGATGGGTGCGTTGATGGTGGCGTAGTCGAACGTGGCTGTGTCGGGTTCGTCCTCCAGCAGGGTGGGGCCGTTGATGTCGAAGATCTTCAGCGCCAGCCCCATCGCTCTACCCAGTTGCGCGTCGGCTCCGGCGTGAGGCGAGCCGTTGGAAAAGCGGATGAGGGCATCGTGTGTTCCCGGTGCCGCGTAGATGCCTTGGGCGTACTCGGAGGGAAGCCCACCCAGGATCTCGACCTGCCCTCGGACCAGCCCGTAGCCCTTGGCGTGGGCGTCGCGGACGGCCCGGCCGGTGCCACTGGCGGTGACGGACTCGGCGATGAAGCTCTTGGTCTTGTCGATCACCGCCTGCAGGTTGTGGTCGAACTGCGGATCATCGTCTTCGACGTCCGGCGTGTAGGGGACGAACCGTGCTGTCGTCATGACGTCAACCTCTTCTCGCAGTCCGTGGTAACGCCCCCAGGGGTAGGGAGAGGCACTCAGTCCTGCAGTTCGGCCAGCCAGCGCAGGGCGCGCAGACCCGGCAGGAAGCAGTACTCGCCGCCTCGGGTGACCACGAAGCTGGGCAGGTTCTGCAGGCGGCGCCGGATCGGCTTCTCCGGGATGGTGACGCTGCCGGTTCCGTCGTGGTGCCCGGCTACCGGGTCCTTCTCGCCGGGGTAGCCGATGAAGTTGCCGTCGTTGACCCACTCGGCCTTGATGAATTCGAACTGTCGGTCGAGGTGGGCGCCGATGAAGACTCCGACCAGGCCCCGGTCGGCGCCGTCGTCTTCCAGCACGCCCTCTGGCAGCGGCGGCCCGTAGGTGGTGCCGCGGCGGATGAGGCGGTGCATCCGTGCGTCGCCGATGATGGTGGCATCGCGGGGGTTGATGCGCCGGATGTGGGAACCAGCGGGGCACCGGAAGCCGCGATCGTCGTTCTCCCGGTACAGGAAGTCGTTGTTGCGGTGCGGATCGGCGCCCAGCTCCGGATCGTCGTGCTCCGGGGTCAGCTCTAGCGGCGCCCCGCTGGGCCAGCGGCCGACCATCTTCGCCGCCAGCAGCGCCTCCTCCTGGGCGCTGGAGGTGTTCGCGCGCAGGTACTGGCGCCAGACCGCCACCTTGGTGTGAATCTTGCGCACCGCAACGTAGGTCCCGTTGCGCCCCAGCACATCAGGGCTGGGCATGGGCGGCAGATTACCGGTTTCGTCGGGGTAGCCGAGGATGAACTCGCCGGCCTTGATGGGGACTTCCGCGGGGTTGGAGCCGGCCAGCCCAACGCCCTCAATGTTCGGTTGGCTGATGCCGTCGCGGAAGCCGAGGGTGGTACGCCCGGTCGGGAGCTGGCTGACCTCCTGCTGCCAAATCACCCTGACACCGGGCGTGTCCTGGTAGGCGGCGCGGGCCCGCTGCAGCGCGTTGTCCAGCCGCGCCGCATCGGGAGAGAGGGCACTCAACGCGATATGCACATCGGCCGTTCCGAACGGTGGCTCCCAGTGGGTGGGGGCACTCTCACCAACGTCGCCGATCTGGTCCGCACGCGCGGCCATGCCCTCACGAAACGCCCGCGGAAAGCTGTCCAGCGACTCCTGAGGTACCCCCAGGGCCCGCAGTCCCTGGTAGGTGAACGCCGCGGCCACCCAGGCATCCTGGCGCGGGTCCGCGCCGGCCAGACCACCGTCGATCGCCGGGAGCAGCCGCCGCAGCAGGGCACGCCCGGCGTGGTGGTCATCGACACGTAGGAAGATGAACCTTCCCTCGTACGGCGCCGGCCGTGGACGCAATGCCCCGCTTTGGATGTCGTCGATCTCGACGCGCACGCTGGGTGCGCTGCTGCTTGCCGTCGCGTTCATGATCGCTTGTGCCTCCACACCGGTCTTTGCCTGGGCAGCCCCACAGTGGCCCGGCCCGCGCCCGCCGACGCGGTCCACCGATGTTGGGACGGCTCTGAGTGCTGGTTGTTGTCCGGGTTCTAGGCCTCGGCTTCCTCCAGCAGCTTCTGGAAGGCAGGCGTGGCCAGCAACTCCGCGTTGGCCGGGTTGTCCAGCGCGGCCCGGAACTCGGGGGTATCCAGCACCGCCTGGAACGCCTCGTTCACGCGCTGGTCCTTCCAGATCTGCTGAACGGTCAGATCGGGATAGGAGGTGTCGAAGAGCCCCGCGGGCTCCTGGTGGGCGACGAACCAGTCCTTCACCCCCGGATCGGTGATGCCGGGGAACCCTTCGGAGTGCGAGAAGATCTGGTCGAAGTGGGACGCAACTACCGTCGTGCCGAAGTCGTCGATGTACGTGTCCCAGGAACCGTCGAAGCGGCTGGCGAACATGAATCGGGTGTCGTTGTCGAACATCACGTGGCGTGCGTCGTGCAGGGTGCCGATCTGGCGCATCGCCGCACGGGTCGCGGCTTCATCCGACCCGGCGGCGAGCGTGGCGAGAACCTCACGCAGCGCATCCGCATGGCCCGACTTGATCTTGGTAAAGACGGTGAACTCGCTGCACACCCCATCCGTCATGCCCGGGCGCTCGGGCTGGGACGGGGTTGCATCTGACGTCGCAGTCATCGTGAATCTCTCCTGGCACGAATCCGTCCGAAGGTGGCCCGGCGCTCAGGACTGAGGTGCCATCGCCCTCATCTCCCATTCTGATCGCGCCGCCCGCGCCTTGGGGACGAACCGAACAGAAAAACAACCTCACCCCCAAATAGGCTGCTACAAGTTATTGTTCAGCCATTTCACAGGTATAGCGGAATGCCCGCAAAGCTGACGCACCTTGGCTGCGTTTCAGCTGGGGTGTTCGAGTTCTGTTCGGGTCTGGTCGATTTGGTCTGCCTCTCATGCGATCACACGGCGGCACACGTCAACCCACCGCTCGGATTGACCGGCATGGCTGTACACAACCGCGGTCGAGGTCCGTACCTCGTACGGAACGTCGTCGAAACCTCCGCTCTTCGTTATCTGTTGGCTGGTCTCGCGTAGCCGACAGCGTCGTCGACGCGTCCGGCCGCGTAGCACTGCGGCCAGCACGTAGAGCTGCGCAAGCCGCCGATGGTTGACCCCGCGCCCAGGTTTAAAAGCTCCTCGGCCCACGCGACGGGCTCATACTGTTGGACCCAAGCGCCGAGGAATGTCGCGCATATGGCGAGGGCCGCGGCGGTGTCGAGGTCGCCGTGGTCGACGGCCCAGCGGCCAGCGGTACCCGATTTGCCGGGTCAGTGCGCGAAGTGCTGCTGCTCGTTGAACTGGCCGCCGGGCTTCATCTCGTCCATGTGTTTGATCACCGAGGCCATGTCTTCATACAGCGACCGGGCCAAATCAGCCGAGAACCCTTCCCGCACCACGACCCGCAATACCGAAATGTTCTGGGCGCCCTCGGGCATGGTGTAGGCCGGCACCTGCCATCCGTAGGACCGCAGGCCCGCGGATACGTCGAATTCCGTGTAGTCGAGGTCACCGGCCAGCCGGAACGCGATCACGGGTATTGCCGACCCGTCGGAGATCACCTCGAAGTGACTGCTCTTGTCGAGCTGGTCGGACAACAAGCGCGCGGTATTCGACAGGCATTCCATCACCTGGCCGTAGCCCGCCCTGCCGAGTCGCAGGAAGTTGTAGTACTGGCCGACGACCTGGTTGCCGGGCCGGGAGAAGTTCAGCGTGAACGTCGGCATGTCCCCGCCGAGGTAGTTGACCCGGAACACCAGGTCCTCGGGCCGCCACTCGCTGTTGCGCCACACCACGAACCCGATGCCGGGGTAGGTCAGGCCGTACTTGTGTCCGCTGACGTTGATCGACACCACCCGCGGCAGCCGGAAGTCCCACTCCAGGTCGGGGTGAAGAAACGGCACGACGAAGCCGCCGCTGGCCGCGTCGACGTGCACCGGGACGTCGTGGCCGCCGCCGGCGGCCAGGTTGTCCAGAGCCGAGCAGATCTCGGCGATCGGCTCCAGCTCTCCGGTGTAGGTGGTGCCGAGGATCGCCACCACGCCGATGGTGTCCTCGTCGACGGCGTCGAGCACCTGCTCGGGGGTGATGACGTAGCGGTCCTCGGCCATCGGCAGGTAGCGCGGCTGGACCTCGAAGTAGCGGCAGAACTTCTCCCACACCACCTGGACGTTGGAGCCCATCACCAGGTTCGGGGTGCGAGTCTTCCACCCGTCACCGACCCGCTCCTTCCACCGCCACTTCAGCGCCAGCCCGCCGAGCATGACCGCCTCACTGGACCCGATCGTGGAGACGCCGACGGCGCTGTTGGGGTCGTCGTCACGCAAATTCTCGGCATGGAACAGGTCGGCGACCATGCACACGCAGCGCTGTTCGATCGCGGCGGTCGCGGGGTATTCATCCTTGTCGATCATGTTCTTGTCGAAGGTCTCGGCCATCAGCTTCTCGGCCTGCGGGTCCATCCAGGTGGTGACGAACGTCGCGAGGTTCAGCCGGGAACTGCCGTCGAGCATCAACTCGTCGTGGATGAACTGGTACGTCGCGTCGGGCTCCATCGCGTCGTCCGGCAGGCGCAGAGACGGAATCGGCGAACATGCAAGCCGGCCCGTGTAGGCCGGGGCGATCGAGGGCAACATGTGGGCAACGCGTGGCATGACAGGTCCTTTCGATTGACGATGGCTTCTACAACGGTGCCAAGGCCCGATCCGGTACGCCCGAATCAACGCCGACAACGGCACACCGCGCTGCGCCAGCGCGCGCGAAAATCAGCACGGCCGTCGGCGCCTCCACCTCGGTGTCAGCCCGACTGCGCATATCCCTGACACCGATTCAGATCAACCACAATGCGCATATCCCGCTCCTTCATGAGCCGTATTCGCAAGACTGGTCGAACTGGCTGCTCCGCGAGACCGCGGCCCGGATTGATGCGTTTCAGCGTGAAATGCTACGCGCGACATGCGCGACGAGAACCGGCGTTCGTACACCCGGCCTAACGACTGACAGGAGGCTCCCAGGAAACGGCGGCCTTCAGCCTCTCATCCTGACGAAATCATCCGGATATCAACGAAATTCGGAGTATTGAACCGGAAGGGGCCGGTTACCGCGACTATCGGGATCGCTACCGCGCGATGGCGACATCGCTCGGGTACGAGGGCCATATCGCCTGGGCCGAGGCAATGCCATGACGGCGGCTGCTCCTTTGGGGGTGGTGACGTTTTTGTTCACCGATGTGGAGGGTTCGACCCGTCGGTGGGAGGCCGACGCCGATGCGATGCGGGCAGCACTCGCCGTGCACGACGAAGTATTGCGTTCGGCGATCGAGGCACACGGAGGCTTCTTGTTCAAGCACACCGGTGACGGTGTGTGCGCCGCGTTCGCCTCGCCGAAATCTGCTGTCGATGCTGCGGTCGCGGCGCAGCAAGCGCTGGAGTTGCCGGTGCGGATGGGCATTGCGACCGGTGAAGCAGAGCTGCGGGACGGAGACTACTTCGGGACGGTTCTCAACCGTGCGGCGCGGGTAATGGCCGCCGGGCACGGCGGTCAGATTCTGGTGGCCGAGTCGACGGCGGGCCTGCTCACCGGTGTTGATCTGCTCGATCTGGGGCGGCGACGGCTGCGGGATGTGCCGAACCCGATCACGGTGTTTCAGCTGCGGGCGCCCGGCCTGCGCATCGAGTTCCCGCCTCTGCGTGCGCTCGATACGAGTTCGGGCAACCTGCGGCCTGCAACCAATAGCTTCATCGGGCGCGAGTCCGACGTCGTCGAGGTGCAAGCCGCGCTGCGAACACATCGGTTGGTGACGTTGACCGGGGTGGGCGGGGTCGGCAAGACCCGCCTGGCGACCGAAGTCGCGGCACGGCTGACCGGTGAATTTCCCGATGGTGTCTGGGTTTTCGAACTGGCGGCGGTCACCGATCCGGCGGCGGTGCCCGACGCGGTCGCGGCGGTTCTGGGCATCACTCAACAGCCGGGTAAGACCGTGAGCGAGTCGGTGGCCGCCGCGCTGGAGGGCAGAATCCGGCTGTTGGTGTTCGACAACTGCGAGCATGTGCTCGACGCCGCCGCCGATGTGATCGAGGCGATCCTGGCGCAGTCAGGATGGCTTCGAATCGTGGCCAGCAGCCGCGAAGGGCTGGGGGGCGCCGACGAACAAGTGTGGCCGGTGCCCTCGCTGGACGTCGGTGGGGGAATCGACTCTGCCGCAGTCAATCTGTTCGTCGAACGTGCCCAGAGTGTGGCGCCGCGCTTCTCGATGGCCACACCTGATGAGGCGGGCGCGGTGGTGGAAATCTGCCGACGCCTCGACGGGATACCCCTGGCCATCGAGTTGGCGGCCTCGCGGATGGCGTCGATGACGGCGGCAGAGGTGCGTGACCGTTTGGATCAGCGGTTCCGGCTGCTGGTCGGGTCCCGGCGCGGGCTGGCACGCCACCACACGCTGCGCCACGCGGTGGCGTGGTCCTACGACCTCCTCGACGATGCGGAGAAGACTCTGCTGGAGCGGTGTTCGGTTTTCGCCGGGGGATTCGACCTTCAAGAGGCTTGTGCGGTAAGCGCATTCGATGGCTCCGACGACTATGCCGTCCTGGATCTGTTGGACGCCCTGGTGCGCAAGTCGCTGCTGGTCGCTGATCGGTCTTCGGGGCGGACCCGGTTTTCGATGCTGGAGACGATCCGCCAGTTCGCCGAAGAACAACTTGTGGCCTCCGGTATGGCAGAACAGGTTCGGACCGACCATGCTCGCTACTTCGCCGGGCGTGAAGCCGACATCCTGGCCCTGTGGGACAGCCCCCGGCAGAAAGAGGCCTACGAGTGGTTCGCCATCGAGCTGGCGAACCTCCGCGCCGCGTTCGGGTGGGCCGCCGACCACGATGACCTAGGGCGTGTCTCCCGAATTTTCGTGTCCTGACCAGTGATATTTGGCTGGTGACGCGCGTGGGTGTGATTTCTGATGAGTTTTGGGCGGCGGTCGAGTCGTTGATGCCTTCTGATGTGGGCAAGCGGGGCAACAGATTCGGTGACCATCGCCAGATACTGGAAGGTATCGCGTGGCGGTTCCGTACGGGGAGTCCGTGGCGGGACCTGCCCGCCGATTTCGGGCCGTGGCAGACGGTGTGGAAACGCCATCACCGCTGGTCGTTGGATGGCACCTACGATGCGATGTTCGCCCAGGTCGCGGCGGCGTTCGGGATGGATGAGGCGATGGTCGAGGACCTCGAGAAGCTGTTGTCGGTGGATTCGACGAGCGTGCGCGCCCATCAACACTGCGCGGGGGCACGTTCGGACACGTTGAACACAGGGGGCTCTGTCGAATTACAAGAAAGCTGCCGATGAGCCCGACGATCACGCGATCGGCCGCTCCCGCGGTGGGCTCACCACCAAGATCCACGCCCTGACCGATCAGCGCCAAGCACCGGTCACGGTCCGGCTCAGTGCCGGACAAGCCGGCGACAACCCTGCATTGGTGCCGTTGCTCGACGATTACGCCACCGCCCGGCGGGACCAGAGCGAACCCAGCCGCGACTTCCGGTTGCTCGCCGACAAGGCGTATTCCCATCCCAGCACGCGCATCGAATTGCGTTGCCGAGGAATCAAACACACGATCCCCGAGCGCAGTGACCAGATCGCTCGACGCAAGGTCAAGGGATCGGCTGGCGGTCGCCCGCCCGCATTCGACCCCGCGATCTACGGGCTACGCAACACCGTCGAGCGCGGCTTCAACCGGCTCAAGCAATGGCGCGGCATCGCGACCCGCTACGACAAATACGCCCTGACCTACCTCGGCGGCGTTCTCCTGGCCTGCGCCGTCATTCACGCCCGCGTCGGCACCACCCAATCGGGAGACACGCCCTAGGAGTAAATCGCGGTGCCAATGCAAGGGTACAAGTCGCCGTGAGCACTGACGCGATGCCGATGTACGACAGCCTGGCAGATCACATCAAATGGCTGCTGCTGGAGGGCGCCACCTACCGAGACGCGCCGAACCTGGGTGCGGAAGTGCTTGACCGCATCGACACCTACGCAGCCCGGTTCCTCGCCCTCCCCAATGAGCACGCCCGTCACACGCTTGTGCTGTGGTGCGCGGCACACCTGGTTCATGGACTGCTGGGAGCACACGCCGCGGCTGCTGTTCATCTCACCGGAAGCCAGTTGTGGCAAGACCCGTGCCCTGACGGTCACCAAGCATCTTGTGCCACGGCCGGATCACGTCGCGGACCTCACCCCGGCTGCCCTCTACCACAGCATTGACGAATCGCTGGAGTTCAAGGGTGGTCGGCCGACAATCCTGTTCGATGAGTTCGACACCGTGTTCGGCACCGCCGAGACGGGCCGACGGCAGAACGAGGACATGCGCCGGCTGATCAACGCCGGTCACGACCGCAGCGAGAGGGTCGCACGCAAGATCGGTAAGACGACCAAGCGGTTCCAGGTTTTCAGCCCGATGGCGTTGGCCGGCAAAATGACCGTCTACGACGTACCGGAAACCATCCGCACCCGCAGTATCACCATTCCGATGCAGCGCCGGAAACCGAACGAGGAGATCGAGCGCTGGAACCGCCACACCAGTGCGGTCGAGGCCCAGTCGTTGCGCTGGCTGTTGCAGTGCTGGGCCGAACTTGTCCACGACTACGCCATCGACTACGTGGGACCCGATCACCCGGTGCTGCCCAAGGGCGTCGAGGACCGGGATGCCGACTGCTGGGAACCGCTGCTAACGGTTGCCGATCTGGCGGGCGGGCACTGGCCGGAACGGGCGCGTGTCGCCTCTGTAGCCCATGTAGCCCAGGACGGGGTGAAGAACATGCCGACCGAAGGCATCGAGCTTTTGGCCGACATCAAGGCGGTATTCGACAAGCTGCAGGTCAAGGCGATCTTCACGGTGGACCTGCTGTCGGAACTGGGCAACATGGACCGTCGCTGGCGGCGGCTCGACGGCAGGGGCCTGGCCCGCACGCTGCACTCCTACGGGACGAACGAAACCCACCGTGACCAGCGCATCGGCGCGGTGGTCAAGAAGGGATACCGCCGGGAGTACTTCGATGACGCCTGGTCGCGGTACCTGCCGCCAAGGGCTACAGGGGCTACAGGGGCGACAGACGGGAGTGACAACGATGAGTGAGGACACCGAGCTGCCGACCGACATCGAGGTCGGTGACGCCTACGCACTACGCACCTTCAAGGCCGAGGACGGCCGGTTGGTGTCCGTCACCCAGCGTGGGGGCCACTGGGAGGACGGCGTGTGCATAGCGACCTGCCTGAAGAACCCCGATCACGTAGCGCCCGTGGAGAACTGCACATGCGGCGTCTACGCCTTCTGGACCGTCGAGGAATTGCTCGACCAGTATCTGGAATCCGCCCGCAGCATGGTCGCGGTCGTTCGTCTGGATGGCGACAACGTCGAGGGCGACAAGGGGGTGCGCGCCAGGGCGGCGCAGATCGTGGCGTGGTGGTGTGCCGAGGACGGCCATGAGCTAGCCGCAGCGTGTACGGCCAGCATTCCAGGCACCCGCCGGCACCTTGATCGGAATGTAATGGTGCGCCGGTACTTCGAGCGGGACGTGATGCTCGGCCTGTACCCACCACCATCACCAGAAGAGAGGAACCGAGGAGAGGAGAACCGAAGATGGGTGACATCGGGAAACCGCGGCGCCGGGTCATAAGGGTGCCGGCAACGCCGATACGCAAACCGGCGCAGGAGCCAAGTCCTGCACCTAAGCCCGCGCCAGAGCCCGTGCGGGAACCGGCTCGGACGGGCTGACCACGATGAGCACGTTGGCAGGCCACGCGCTGGAGGACCGATGTTGTGCGAGTGCGGCCACCTGTGGCGAATCCTGACGCTCGAGCAGATCACGCGGAAGTTCGCCGGTCTGAAGCATGCGGCGCGAGCCGAACATGGCGCTCCTAGGATCAGACATCGTGCACGAGCCCGTCGCTAAAAGTCGTCTTCGTCCTTCACCGTCTTAGGCGTGAATTCCCTTATCGCGGGGGACGGGGCCTGGATTGTGCGAGTGGGGGCGCGGCGGCCTTCCACTGGTGGGTCTCTTCGCACGGTCGCAGTCCAGCAGTCCTCGTCTGCTTCCGCAGAATCCATGGGGACGTATCTATCTTCCGCGCCGTCCCAGTCGTCGAACTCGTCTACCCGTGTATCAGCCGCCACAGGTCCGCCGATCTTTCGCAGGATCTCCGGCCACAGCTCTTTCGGCACCGTTGAATGGATGGCGTTGATGATGCGATCCATCTTGAACAGGATGTCGGCCATGGTTGTCCGTCCGGCCCGGGAGTCGATCAGCGCCTGCAGCCGAGCGGCGGCGATCATGCCGGCGTTCACGTCCACCGTGGTGCCCGAATCGACAAGGGTCTCATAGCCCCTGACCATCACGGTCTCGTAGAAGGCCATCGGGGTGATGGCGGTGGCCACGCCCTTGACGAAGTCGACGCCGTTCTCCTGCGCCCGGCGCTCCAGAATCCGCCGGTAGGTGGCCTTCGCGACATTCTGCACCGGGAAGTGCCGCTCGGTGTGGTGGCGGATCGAATCGATCGTGACCCGGTCACGCTGGTCCAGCTTCGCGTTGTCCCGTTCGAGGGTGCGCAAGATCATCGCGTAGCTAGCGCCACCGCTCAGGAGATCGTTGACCTTGTGCCGCACTTCGTCGTTGCGGCACACCCGGCAGCGCGGTTCCACCGGCAGCCCGTTGATGCGGGTGGCCAACTCGTTGAATGGCGCTGTCTCGGTGGGAACCTCACGGAGTGCTTGCAGCTGCGACACGGCCCTTCTCCATCCCTGAGTCGACCGTGAGCCCAGCGGAGCCCCAATCAACTTCGGTAGTTATCGCCGTCTGCCGGGGTGGCCGATGGTAACGAAAATCGGAGCCCTGCCCCAGAGTCTGCCCCAAAACCCTGCCCCCCTCCGTAGAGGCTCAAGTTCCCGTGGGACACCGTTCCGAGCCCCGCGGAAGCCGGCACAACTTCTGCGTGCGGGCGGGTTGGATGTGCGCCAACTGCTGGCCGACTGAAGGCAGGCTGGTCAGAGGAGAAGGCTGTTACGACTCCGGCTGACGCAAAGGATCGCCGCCGCGTTTACTTCGGCGTGCGGGGAGGTGTTGGTCGGGGGCGTTGATGGCTCCGGCTTTGAAATACGCGCCGATGCGGGCGGCGTTCAGGACTGTCTGCTCGCTCACCGGTTCGCGCAGCGCGGTGGTGACCGGGTCGTAGGTCGCCATGTGCAGATTGCCGGCGAGGCGGGCTATCGCGCCCACGTACTTGGCGCCCCAGTCGGCCAGCGCTCCCAGTTCCCCGTCAGGCGCCAGCGTTGGCTCCACGGCCGCCTCGATGCCCTGCAGGGTCTGGGCCGCGTCGGCGGAGAGCCTCAGGGTGGCTGGTTTACCGACGTAGGCGGCCATGCCCTTCGCCAGTGCGACCATTGCGGTGTTGTAGGTCTTTTCGATCTCGGGCGGCACAGGCGTCCCGATCCGGCGCTTGCCCACCATGGGCGTGGGCCAGGCGTAGAGGAAACGGGCGAGCAGGCCACGGCCGCGGAACTCGCGGTTGGTCGCGATGCTCGATAGCACCCGCGGCTGGATCATCAGCCCGATCGTCAGCGCGGGCGCCCGGATATATTCGGGTGGCCTGCCCTTGCGGTCCACCCGCAGCTCGTCGCCGGAGTGCCCCTTGAGCAAGACATCGAGGTTCGCCCTACCCAAGCTGTAGCGGCCGGCGATGATGTCGAAGATCCCACCCTCGGCGGAGATGATCGCCGCGCGCCCGCCTTGCTCGGCGAGCATCGACGCTGTGGCCTCCATCGTGATGTCGTCGGCGATCAGCCGTGGGGGTGCCGGCACCTCGATGGCCTCGGCCTCACGCGCCGCGGTGATCGCTTCCTGCATTGGGTCGCCAGCAGGTGTGCCTTTCTTGGCCGGCTCCCCCGCAGCCGCCATTGCGGCGCTCTGCCGGCGGCGCTCGGCGGCCTTGATGGCGACCTGCTTACGGGTGTCGGCCTCGCTGCGCTCGGCCCGCCCCTCCTCGACGAGCTGGCCTTCGGCTTCATACAGCGGGGCCGTCATCGCCCGATGCACCGCCGACTTACGCTCGCCTGGGGCGGCGATCGCGACCGTGTGGATGTTGAGCGGTTCGCACCAGCCGAGTCGGATCCGGATCTGTGCGGCGCCGCCGTTGGCCGCCGCCAGCGTCGACAAAGCCGAAGTGCCGGCCATCGCCGGGTCGGTCTGGGTGGCCTCGGCGACCGCCATGGTGGCCATCTGGGGCGGCAGCGCGTCCACCGGGAACGGCGGGATCGGCGCCGACGACGTCAAAGGGATTGGGTCGCCGTCGAACAGGGTGTCGTTCGGCGGCTGCTGCACCTGGCTCTGGCGGGCGTCGATGGCCCGCATCCAGCAGCGCTGCAGGTCAACCTCATCGTCCTCCCGGCGCTCGTCGAACCGCTCGACCAACCTGGGGTTCTGATGCACCGCCCAGCACGCCTGTGAGAACTTAAGGCCGGCGTTGTACGCGACGGCCATGACGCGATAAGTGTCGTCGCTACGGTCACCGGTCTTTCGCGTCACCGCGGCCTGGACCTGGGGGAAACTCTCAAGGTCGAACTCCTCGGTTTCGGCCCGCCCGCCGGTTCCTTCGGCCTTCATCCTGGTGGCCTTCGTGGCGGACCTGGCCTTCGGGTGCTCCAGGTCCACCTCCAGCAGTCCCGCCACGTCGCGCGGGTCGCACCGTGCGCCGGAGAATCTGACCGACCAAACGACCGGGTTCGGCGCGCCGCCATCGACGGTGGGCTTGTAGTTGTGCGTCCCCGGCGGACGCAGCACGTCGTTGCCCCTCTTCTTGGCATCGGCGTTCAGCACATCGACCATGGCGTCCTCGAGGTCTTCGCCCTGTGCGCCCGGGATCCGCTCGGAGAGCGGGGCGTAGATGTGTTCGTGCCCTGCGGTCCCCGAGCCAACCGCGCACCAGCCGACGCTACGGATCACGTCGATGCGGAGGGGGTGGTCGTGATCGGCGTCGGCGTGCAGGCACCACAGGCCCTCGATCAGGTTGTCCTTGCTGCGCGATGTTGGGGTACGCATCAGGCCGGTGCACACGTACACGTCGGCACCGGTCGCGTCGAGCTGCAGGATCTTGGCCACGATCGCGTCGGTTTGCTCGGGGTAACGGAACGCGTGACGGTCGCCGATGCGCTCCGACCAGATCCGGTGGTCGAGCTTGCCGGCATCGTTGCGGTACCAGCCGCGGCCATAAACCACGTGGCAGTAGCCGGTGCCGGGCCCATACAACATCTCGAGGAAGGCCCGGATGTCGGCGTACCGGCTATCGCCGCTGTACGGGGGATTAGCTATGATCGTCATTAGTGAAGTTCCTTCTCGGATTCGCTAACAGCCTTTGGGCGGGCTGGAAAACTCAACAACTACGGTGGATCGGCGGCCTTATATAGGCCGCCGTTTCTCGTTTCAGGTGGCGACCACCTCCACGGTGTCTTCTGCGGTCGCTTGGTCGGTCACCAGGTCATCGGACGTCGCCGCGCCGGCCGCGCTGGCTTCCTGTTGGGCGACCCAGCGTTCGACGAGCTCGCGTCGGTAGACGAGCCGCTTGCCTGCGTAGAACCAGGGCACAAACCGGCCTTCGGCGCGCCAAAGCCGCTGTGTCGAGATCGCGATGCCGAGCTCGTCGTGCACGTCGTCGACGGTCATGACGCGCCGCGGTGATTTGTCCTGCATTGGGATGACCTCGCCTCCAGCCGCGGGGCACGGTGCCCCGCTACCCCTTCTGGGCGCGAACCGGCGATGTCTGCAGGTTCCTGGCGCGCCGAAAGCCTTAGAGGATGAAAAGCCGGAGTAGTTTTATGGAAAGCTGGGGTACTTTTATAGAGAGAGAACCTCGCCGCCGCGGACTCATGCGGTCGATGCCCGATTTACGACCTGGGGACACCAGTGTGGTTGTCCTGCGATTTACCACGGATAGTCACTGGCCCTTTGGATATAAGGCTGGCAGGCATTCATGTGGCTCGTTAGACTCCGCCCCACGCGGTATTGCCAACGACCAGGGCAAATTCTGGCCCAGAGAACCGGCGGCCACTTTAGGACCTTCCGCGCTGGCATTCTCACGGTGGAATTCGGCGCCATCAATGCCAGAAGTGATGGCATTGACCGCACGGCTCTATGCGGGGATCCCGCCGCAGTAGGGGTGTCGGTTGATGCCGCCGACCTCGGCCTGGTTCTAGGCGTTTCGCCAAACACGGCCAAAAGCCAGGGCTCCGGCGTAGTTGATTTCAGGGTCTGTGACCAGCATTGATGGGTTCGGGTGACACGCCGTTTCGGGTCGGGTGTAGACACAGGCGACTGAGGATGATGGAGGTCTCTACGCTTCATCGATCCGTGGGAGACGCCCGTGCCTACCTGTTCAGTATCACCTGTGTCCTTGGTCGCGGAGGCGTTGGATCGCTGGCGCGCCGGGGAGCGCACGCAGGTGCTGCGTACCGAGTTCCTGGACGTGCTCGCCTCGGTGCCTGACCCCCGCGATGCGCGTGGGGTGCGCTATTCGGTGATGGCGCTGCTGGCGATCGCGATCCTGGCGACCGCGGCGGGGATGCGCTCCTACGCCGGGTTCGCGACCTGGGCGCGCACCGCTCCGGAGCACGTGCTCGCCGAGCTGGGGGTGCGGTACCGGCGGCCCGGTGAGAAGACGTTCCGGTCGCTGCTGATGCGGTTGGACGCGGCCGATCTGGACCGGCGGCTTGGGGCGTACTTCACCGGGCTGGTCGCCGCCGACGGCGAATTGCTGCCGGTCGCGTTGGACGGCAAGACGGTGCGCGGCGCCCGCCGCGCCCGAGGCCGGGCAGCGCATCTGGTGTCGGTGTTCGCCCACCGCACACGGCTGGTCCTCGGGCAGCTCGCCGTCGCCGACAAGAGCAATGAAATACCTTGCGTGCGAAAGCTTCTCCGCCTGTTCGGTCAGGTGCGGCTGCTGGTCACGGTGGATGCGATGCACACGCAGCGGGCCACCGCGAAACTGATCTGCGGAACCCTGAAATCGCACTACCTGATGATCGTGAAGGCGAACCAGAAATCGCTGCTGGCCCGCGTCGAAGCGCTGCCCTGGGCTCAGGTTCCGCTCACCCAAGCCGACCCGCCCGAGCAGGCACACGGCCGGATCGAGACCCGCACCCTCAAGACGCTGACCGTCGCCCGCGGCATCGGATTCCCCTACGTCAGACAAGTCGTGGAGATCACTCGCGAACGGCTTGTGATCGCCACCGGCGTGCGCACCGTCGAGGTCGTCTACGCGATCTGCAGCGTCGCGTTCGAGCAGGCCCGACCCGCCACGATCGCCGCCTGGCTGCGCCAGCACTGGGGCATCGAGAACTCCGTCCATTGGGTGCGCGATGTGACCTTCGACGAAGACAGATCCACCGTCCGCGCCGCCACCGCGCCGCAAGCGATGGCAACCCTGCGCAACACCGCGATCAACCTCCACCGCCTCGCAGGCACCGACAACATCGCCGAAGCCTGCCGGACCGCCGCGTTCACCAGCAGCGCCGCACTCGAGCTCCTCGCAAACCCCCAAATACCAAGCTCACGAGCGTGCTAATCAACAACGCCGGAGCCCTGGCTGAGACACGCTGCCTGCGCCGCCCCGCCCGGGGTTCGTAAATCGTGAAAACGGGAGACGCCTACTACCAAGATCAACTTGTCGTGGCATTACCGCCCGGTACAACGCTCCAGGTAGCTACTCGTTCATCAAACGCAAAGAATGAGAACGGCGCTGCCCGGGTATGTAGGCCTATACTTGCTAAAATGTCTGCAGCAGCAATTGCCAGTTGTCCGTTGTATAACGCTCTAACACTAGGAAGGGTGCTATCAAGATAATATTCGTCGCTGAGCCCTTCAATACAATGAAGAAAAAGGTTGATCGACAGTTCCTCCAGCAAGTAGAACTGCGACAACCTTAATCGAACACCTTGAGTAACGTCGGCCGCGTGTGCGAAGACATGTTGTCTCGCATCCGCTTCGACTAAACCGCGGAACCGCGCATCTACCGAGAAAAGCACCGCAGTTATGCGCGATATAGCCGTGAGGTTACGACAGCTAAAATCATCAATACCTTTTACTTCCCAGCTAGCACTCGCGATAGGTGAATCATTGAGCTCGGATCGAAGCCTTCTCAACCAGCTCCGTCGCTCATCCAGATATAGCTCAGGCTTCGAGCTTCCGATTAAGGAGGAAACGTCAGCGGCGTTCCGGGCTTCTGCTGCACGATTATATATCTGCAACGTGTCAGCGACGAGAAAAACGGCGCGGTCATAATTCTTTTCAATGGCACGCAATGCTGGCAAGAAGGTTTCAGTAGAAAATCGTTTACCTGACACGCTGATGGGTATCAGGCAGGTTCGCTCGCTCATTATCACCTACTGGCTTCCAATTCACTCACCTGTCGGTGTCATGCGAAATGGCTTCAGAATCTCATCAGCCCACGGGACGACCAGCAGAAGAGCAAGCCACGCGTACAGAAAGACCAGCCATCCCCAGAGAAATGTCTGTATAGCTGCAACCGGACCAGGATGGAGGGTTAGATAAATTGTCGCGGGGAAAATCTGTACTAGTAATTCGGTCGTCGTTCCTGGCTGGTCCCGATTTCTCTTAATAGTGCCGACAACTTGGACATCGCGGCCCTTATCAGCGTCGCTATTCGACCATACGTCCATAGCAGTCTCGGGATTCTTGATGGCACTCGGCAATGTAGAAAGCTTGGGTTCGATTACTGCGAACTCCCCCACATGCGAATTAGACCATTGATTCGTTGATGCCTCTATGGACGGAGGAATATCAGACCAGTAATAATTTGCGGTTACAACTAAAGCGGAAAGGACGAAGGTGCCCACGGTTAGTACCCAGCAGAAGCTCCGCATGATGGTGCCCGACTCTGCTGACAAATCTTTGTTCGTGCGTAGGAGCAGGCACGGAACACCAAAAACTCCGATGCCAGCTACGATCACTAGGATCTTAACAGTATCAGGCTGAGAAAAAACAAACGTTAGCACGATCGGCACGACACCACCGAGAAATCCGCATGCAATTGCAACTCGGGTGACAGCTTTTACGTCATCTTCCATCGGCAATGCTCCGTTTAAAAGTTCGTCGTGACATGATAACAACAATGAGGGACACAAAAACCGGTACAAAGCTGGCGGCCAACGTTGACGTATATGGTGTCGCCGGTAGAAAAAATCCGATTGACGCAAATAATAAATAACCGCACAGCGATAAAGCGATTGGAAAGGCTCGAGGTTGCGTGCGATTCAGCAGTGCTGCGAAACCAGGCATCATGTTCAAGGTGAACGGAACTATTATAAAGATGATCTTCTCGAAAGGAAGCTCAAAAAATCGGATTACGGCATAGAGCGCGAAGAATATGACCGCTATCCAGAGCGACATCTTTACCGGCTTCAGGTTAGCAAACTCCTTGTCGTCAACAGAACCCGTTTTGGGGTTAAATTGGCGCAGGAGCAGCGCTGAATAGAGCTGAATGTCTGAGGTAGCAAAAAGTGCGGCAGCCGCACCTACTCGCGAAAAACGATTCGGCGAGCGCGTTATCCCAACATTGACCGGTGCGCCCCACCGAATGCCGGAACCCGAGATCGGCCAGCCTTCCGCGGTAGTCGGCCGACAGGTATTGTGTTCCGCGGTCGGAATGCAGAATGCAACCCGGCTCGAGCCGGCGATTCACGACCGCCATGTCGAGCGCGTCGGCGATCAATTCGGTGCGCAAATGATCGGCCATCGACCACCCGATCACCTCGCGGTTGAAACAGTCGATGAGCGTCGCCAAATACAGCCAGCCCTGCCACGTCCTGATGTAGGTGATGTCGCCAACGACCTTGACGCCGGGCCGGTCGGCGCTAAAGTCGCGCCGGACCAGATCGACGGTGTCGGGCTCATCGAGGCCACGTATCGTCGTGGTGCGGAACGGCCTGGGCTGCAGCGCAACCAGATCCAGCTCGCGCATCAGCTTGCGGACCAGCTCGTCGCCGGCCCGCTCGCCGGCGCGCAGCAGTTCGGCGTGGATGCGCCGGTACCCGTAGGTGGCGCCGAACGCGTCGAACAGGGCGCCGATCTTGTCGGCGAGCAACTCGCGGCGTCGTTGTCCGGCGCTGGGCGGCCGGCTCAACCAGTCGTAGAACCCCGATTTCGACACGCCCAGCCATGTGCACATGTTCACGATCGTGGGAGCGTTTTCCGAATCGCATGCGCGCTCCGCGGCGATGAACACGTATTTGTCGCTCACCGCTGCTCCCTCGCGAAGTACGCACTGGCTTTTTTCAGAAACGCATTCTCCACTTCGAGTTCCCGGTTGCGGACTTCGAGTTCCCGCAGCCGGGCACGCTCGGACAATTCCAGCGGCGGCTCGTCGGCCGCGTGCGCGGCCCGGTATTTCTTCACCCAACCGCCGACCGTGGTCTCGTTGAGCCCGTATTCACGAGACACATCAGCGATCGACCGACTCGTTTCGACCACCAATCTGGCTACTTCGTCACGAAACTCAGGCTTGCATTTCTCGTATTTTACTGGCACTTCCTCGATTCCTTTCCGAAGCGGACCCTATTCGGTCCGCAGTCCGGAAAAGTGGAGGCACGCCAGCCAGGCGGTGTGGGTGCGGGTGAACCCGGCGGTCGCCACGGGTCGGGTGCCGCTGCAAGCGATCTTGGATGACCGGGCCATCCTGCCGACCGACCAGTTCTGCGCTGAAAGGTTGTCGATGTGGATTCCGCGCTCGGTGGAGTCGGCCTTGTTCGATGCTGCGCGGTGGGAGGCGCTGGGCGACCCGTATTCGATGCCCGTGCGGGATCTGGCTATCGGTGTGGATGCTCCGCCGTCACGTGATGATGCGACGGTGTGTGTCGCTGGCCGGCGTGCTGATGGCCGGTTGCACGTCGAGTGGTACACGACAGGGCCGGGTGTGACGTGGCTGCCGAATAGGTTGACGCCCACATGAATCCACGGGTGCGCGCGGTTGTTGTGGATGAGCGTGGCGCGCTGGCTGAACTGGATTGGGCCGCCGCGAAGCTGCGGCCCACACTCGTCGGGCATCGCGACGTGGCGGTCGCCGCCGGCATGTTCTGGGACACGGTCACCGACGGCGCGCTTGCGCACCGCGGGCAGATGGAGCTGTCGAAGGCGGTGTTGTCGGCGCGGCAGCGCCCGATGCTGGGCGGTCAGGCGTTCGGGTGGGATCGCAAAGCGCCGGGCTCGTCGGTGTTGGTGGCGGCGTCGTTGGCGTTGTGGGGGGTGGATTGCGAGCGGCCCGCGCGGCCGCGGCGACGTAGTGGAGAGCGGCGCGTCATCGTCATGGCGACGTAGTGGAGAGCGCGCGCCATCGTCTGGTGACGGGGAAGGCCCGGCCTGTCTTCCGGGCAGAAGGCGATGTCCCAATCCAGACCGTCGCCTACGCCACCAGCGTGCTGGCCACGCTCCGCAAGGGCATCACCGCGCTCGAGGGCGCCCCGAGTGGCCCTCGGTGCCGATCGGCGTGCCGAACAGGATGAGGTACTCGGAGAGCGAAGCGTGCAGGAACTTCATCTGCCCCATCGCACCGCCGGCGTTGTTGAACAGCCGTCGACGGTTCCGGAAAACGTCCTCACGATTCGCTGTTACGTTGCGCGTATTGAGTCAGACTGGCGATGCTGGAACATCCTCATCTAGCAGCAACAACAAGCTGCTGAACGCCGTAATTGAGGAAGATGTTGCCACCGAGTATCAGGGCTATTGCCTCGGAACCCTAGGCTAGAGACCGCTATGGACCTTGCTGATGATCTCCGAGATCTGGTCGATTTCGGACATAGTGAGCCCTTGGTGAACAGGTAGACAGATTCCCTTTCTGTACAGCTCTTCAGCCACCGGCAAGGCTTCCTGTGCGTATTTTTAAAGCGCTGGCTGAAGGTGCAAGGGATAGAAGAAACTGCGGGTTTGGACACCCGCCTGCTCGAGAGCCGCCGCTAGTTGTTCTCGACGCTCGCTGACTAGCGCGAAGCGGAAGGGCACGTGGCTGGAGCCGGTCTGGACCTGCAGCCATCGGACGCCTCTAACGTCACTCAAGTTGGCAACATAGCGAGCATGATTATCCCGCTTATTGGCGACGATTTCGGGCAGCTTGCGTAGCTGAGCCCGGCCCACTGCGCACTGAAGGTCGGTGACGCGGAAATTCATTCCAAGAGCTTCATGCACGAACGTGCCGCTATTGAGCCGGCCCTGATTTCTGAGCAGGCGCAGCTTCTCGTACAAGGCGGCGTCATCGGTAAGAACAACTCCGCCCTCGCCCATTGTGATGGTCTTGTCAGCGAAGAATGAAATCACGCCGACATCACCCCAGGTACCCGCGTGACGGCCTCGGTAAGCGACGCTGTAGGCCTGAGCGGCATCCTCTAAAACGGCAAGGTCATGACGAGCCGCGAACTCGAGGATTCGATCAAGCGGAGGGCTGTGTCCGTAAACATGAACTGGCATGATTGCGGTCGTGCGGTCGGTGACAAGAGACTCAAGCGCATCGATGTTTAGATTGAATGTCTCCGCATCCGCGTCCACGAATACTGGTCGCAGCCCTGCAAACACGGCCGCCGATGCGGAGGCGTAGAACGTGAAGGTCGGAATCAAGATCTCGCTCCCGTGCGGCAAATCAAGCGCCAACAGCGCTAAGAACAGACCGAGGGTGCCATTTGGTGCGAGGACGGCATGACGCGCACTGGTATCCGCCTGAATAGCAGACAGCAAGTCTGCGGCCTGCGGTCCCTCGGCTAATACTGCAGCAGTAGTTCGTGATCATTGGTGTTCGCGTCGTCGGTAGTGGGATAGGCGGGCTTGGTGTTGGTGTCGTCGGCACCATCGTGACCAGGTCAATAGGCTGGTGACGGTGTGTTTCGTCACGAGGATGAGAGCGTCGAAGAGGCGGCGGAACTCGTTGACGGTCAACATGATTAGTCCCTCTGGGGTGGGGCTGCGGTCGCGTTGGGTGGCGGTGGCCACGGCCAGGAAGGCATGCGCGAGCATGGCCAGGGTGGTCCAGCGATGCCAGGACGTCCAGCGCCTGACCTGGTGCTGGTCGAGCCCGGTGAGGCCTTTAGCGGCTTGGAAGGATTCCTCGATACGCCAGCGTTGACCCGCGACGGTGATCAGGGCGTGCAGGGTGGCCGGCCGGGGTGCGTAGCAGCGCAGGTAGGCCAGCTCGCCCGTCTTGTCGTTGCGGCGGATCAGCAAATAGTGGTAGCCGGTGTCGGCGCTGTCTTCGGGCACGAGGGTGATCCACGCCCACGAGTAGTAGCGCTGCCCCTGGCTGCCCGCTCCGGCGGAGTGTTTTTGCCAGGCCCTTTTGGGCAGCTGCGCGGGGAGTCGATCCACCCGGACCGAGCCCGCATGAGTGGGGACGTGCCGGTTGGCCGCGATGGCCAGCACATAGCCCAGGGTGATGGCCGCGGATGGCGGCGCGCAGCGTGGGGTCGGCGCCGTAGACCTCGTCGGCGGTGACCCACGCCGCGGGCACCTTAGCGGCGACTGCGCGGGCGAGCAGCGCACGCGCCAACGCGGGTTTGGTCGCGAAACCCCGTTTTCCGGCGGGGATTGCGGCGCCCTCGCAGCGATCGGGATCCTCCGCCCAGGACTTGGGCAGGTACAGGGCGCGGTCGATCAGGGCGTGCCCGCGTGGGGCGGCATAGCTCAGATACACCGCGACTTGGGCGTTCTCGATGCGCCCGGCGGTGCCGGTGTATTGGCGTTGCACCCCGACCGAATGCGTCCCCTTTTTCACGTCGCCGGTTTCATCGAGGACCAGGACGGCGTCGAGGTCGCCGAAGGCGTCAACAACATAGTCACGCAGGTCGTCACGGACCGCGTCAGCGTCCCATTTCGCCCGCGACAGCAGATGCTGCAGGCCGTCGGGGGTGGCATCGCCACGGTGCTGGGCAATCGTCCAGCAATTCTTGCGGTCCAGGCCCGAGACCATCCCGGCCATCAACTCGCCGGCATGGCGCAATGGTTCGTAACGGGTAAAACGCGGCGCGATCCGGTCGATCACCGCCGAGAACTCGGTCCACCACGGTTGAGGGTCTACGCTATGAGCCGCGGTGGCCGCGGCAATTTCTGTTGTCTTCACAAACATCGAATGATGTCGCTGTCACCGCCCCTACCAGCGCAGACACGCCCAAACACCAATAATCACGATCTACTGCTGCAGTACTAACCAACCTCGCTGTATAACATCCGCGACCCCGTCCACTTCGGCCTGATCGAAGTAAGGCTCAACCTGGTGTATTCGCCACTCCATGGGCACCCCCAAAGCGCTGCTCACCGAACCTCGTTCTATCCGATCCTAGTTTTCTCGCGTGCACGCGGGTATCGCTCCCGGTACCCGCAATACAGCGCCCCCGACGCGCCCTAGTCGAGCACCCAACCAAGCCGCCCTCACAGCCCGAGCCGGCCGGCCAGCCCGTCGACCGCGGCGCACGCCGTGTCGTCGGAGGTGTGCCCGTACACGTCGCCGGTGATCGCAATCGAGGAATGCCCGAGCAGATCCGCCACCGCCGTTATTGCAGTCCACCGCAGGCCGGTCAAGACCCCCTTTGGTGTGACGAACGTCTTGAAAAGGTCTTGAAAACTGCGCTAATTCAACGTTTTCGCAGCTCAAACCATTGTGCGCGATACTGGGATTGAACCAGCCGGCGGCCCAATCTGACTGATCCAACACATGCTCATCGGCGCTGGGTTATCAGTTCCGGAATTGATCGCCGGCCTTCACCGTCATTCCGTGGGTGAGATCATCGCGATGTGGTCGTCCCACGCCCCGTGGTGCGGCGAGGTCACCCCTGGCCGTCGCGTGATTGCGCGTGGACCGGCACGCCCGGAGTGCGCATGCGGCGGACAATTGACGGGGCTGATTGGAATCGGATGGCACATGGATGGCATGCAGCCGGTAAAGATAGATCAAAATTGAATCTGACCTGCGAAAACGTGAGTGCCCCCGACAGGATTCGAACCTGCGGCCTTCTGCTCCGGAGGCAGACGCTCTATCCCCTGAGCTACGGGGGCGCAACGCCGAGACACTGCGCCGTCGGGCTCGCCCAGAGTAGCGCATCGCAGTGACCTCAGCCCGCAGGAATGAATTCGGGCTGCATACGCCCGGCCCATAGGATGGACCCTTGTGACCCCTGCCGACCTGGCCGAGCTGCTCAAGACCACCGCCGCCGCGGTGCTCACCGAGCATGGCCTTGACACCGCCGCAATGCCTGCGACGGTCACGGTCGAGCGCCCGCGCCACCCCGAGCACGGCGACTACGCCACCAACTTGGCACTCCAGCTCGGCAAGAAGGTCGGCGTCAATCCCCGTGACCTCGCCGGCTGGCTGGCACAAGAGCTTGCCGATGTCGGCGGCATCGCCTTCGCCGAGGTCGCCGGGCCTGGATTCCTCAACCTGCGCATCGCCGCATCGGCCCAGGGTGTCATCGTCAACAACGTCATCGAGGCCGGCGGAAGCTACGGGCACGCCGACACGCTCAAGAACCAGAAGATCAACCTCGAGTTCGTCTCCGCCAACCCCACCGGCCCCATTCACATCGGCGGCACCCGGTGGGCCGCCGTCGGCGACGCGCTGGGCCGGCTGCTCTCCAGCCAGGGCGCCGAGGTAGTACGCGAGTACTACTTCAACGATCACGGCGCCCAGATCGACCGGTTCAGCCGCTCCCTGATCGCCGCGGCCGAGGGCGAGCCCACGCCCGAGGACGGTTACGCCGGCAGCTATATCACTGAGATCGCCGCGCAAGTGCTCGAGAAGGCTCCAGACGCGCTGAGCCAAGCAGACGAACAACAACACGAGACGTTCCGGTCCATCGGCGTCGACCTGATGTTCAGCCAGATCAAGCAGTCTCTCCACGACTTCGGCACCGACTTCGACGTCTATACGCACGAAGACTCGATTCACACCAGCGGACGCGTCGAGCACGCGATCGCAAGACTGCGCGAGACCGGCAACATCTACGAGAAGGACGGCGCAACCTGGTTGCGCACCACCGAGTTTGGTGACGATAAGGACCGCGTCGTGATCAAGAGCGACGGGCAGCCGGCATACGTCGCCGCTGATATCGCCTACTACCTCGACAAACGCGAGCGCGGTTTCGACCTGTGCATCTACATGCTCGGGGCGGATCACCACGGTTACATCGCGCGACTCAAGGCCATCGCGGCGGCGCTCGACGAGGACCCCGCCACGGTCGAGGTGCTGATCGGCCAGATGGTCAACCTCGTCCGCGACGGCCAGCCGGTGCGAATGAGCAAGCGGACGGGCACCGTGATCACGCTCGACGACCTCGTCGAGGCCATCGGCGTGGACGCCGCACGCTATTCTCTGATCCGGTCATCGGTGGACACGCCGATCGACATCGATCTGGCGCTGTGGTCGTCGGCGTCCAACGAAAACCCGGTCTATTACGTGCAATACGCGCACGCCCGGCTTTCTGCGCTGGCGCGAAACGCCGCTGAGCTCGGGCTCGTCGTCGGCACTGGCCATCTCGAACTGCTCACTCATGACCGCGAGGGCACGTTGATCCGCAACATCGGCGAGTTCCCGCGGGTGCTGAAAACTGCTGCGGCAATGCGTGAACCGCATCGCATCAGCCGTTACCTCGAGGATCTGGCCGGCGATTACCACCGCTTTTACGACACCTGCCGCGTGCTGCCCCAGGGCGACGAGCCCGCCACCGAGTTGCACACTGCTCGGCTGGCGCTGTGCCAAGCGACCCGACAGGTCATCGCCAACGGTTTGGGAATCCTCGGTGTCACCGCCCCGGAGCGCATGTGATCGCCCATCCCGCCGGACCGCGCCACGCCGAGGAAGCCCACCCTGCCGCAGCGCCACCGAGGCCGCTGAGCTCAGAAGAGTTGCTGTGGATCGCGCCAAACGTCTGGCCGCGCAACGTCATCCGTGGAGAGGACGGCGAGGTCTGCGTCGCCGGAGTCCGAGTCACCGACCTCGCCGGCGAATTCGGCACGCCACTGTTCGTGGTCGACGAAGACGACTTCCGGGAAAGATGCCAGGTGATGGCCGACGCGTTCGGCGGCGGGGCGAACGTCCGCTACGCGGCCAAGGCATTCCTGTGCACTGAGGTGGCGGGTTGGATCGCCGACGAAGGTCTTTCGCTGGATGTGTGCTCCGGCGGCGAGCTCGCCGTCGCACTGCGCGCCGGCTTCCCACCGCAGCGAATCGCGTTGCACGGGAACAACAAGTCGGTCGACGAGCTGACGGCTGCGGTGCGCGCCGGCATCGGGTACGTAGTGCTGGATTCCATGACCGAGGTCGAACGGCTCGACGCCATCGCCGGACAGCTTGGCACCCTCCAAGATGTGCTGGTCCGGGTGACGGTTGGAGTCGAGGCCCACACCCACGAATTCATCTCCACTGCGCACGAGGACCAGAAGTTCGGCCTGTCGTTGGCGGGCGGACAGGCGATGGCCGCGATCCGCCGGGTCTTCGAAACCGATCACCTGCGATTGGTGGGCCTGCACAGCCACATCGGTTCGCAGATCTTCGACGTCGCAGGCTTCGAACTGGCCGCGCACCGCGTGATCGGCTTGCTGCATGATGTAGTCGCCGAGTTCGGCGTGCAGAAGACCTCGCAGATCTCGACGATCGATCTCGGTGGCGGGCTGGGGATTTCGTATCTTCCCCAGGACGACCCGCCGCCGGTAGAGGACCTCGCCGCCAAGTTGTCCGTCATCGTCCGCAACGAGTCCGCGCTCGCCGGGCTCCCCGAACCGCGGTTGATGGTCGAGCCCGGCCGTGCGATCGCCGGTCCCGGGACCATCACCCTCTACGAGGTCGGCACCGTCAAAGATGTGACCGTCGCGACCAACCTTCATCGGTGCTATGTCAGCGTCGACGGCGGGATGAGCGACAATATCCGCACCGCGCTGTACGGCGCCGAATACGACGTGCGGTTGGTCTCCCGGGCCAGCGACGCTGCGCCACGACTCGCGCGTATTGTCGGAAAGCACTGCGAGAGTGGCGATATCGTGGTCCGCGATACCTGGGTCAATGAAGACATTCGACCCGGCGATCTGCTCGCGGTCGCGGCCACCGGTGCCTATTGCTATTCCATGTCGAGCCGCTACAACCTGATCGGCCGTCCTGCCGTGGTGGCCGTGCGAGACGGACAAGCACGCTTGATCCTGCGCCGGGAGACGGTCGACGATCTGTTGAGCCTGGAGGTGACGAGCGTATGACTGGCCCCGAAAAGCCGGTAGGTGTAGCGGTGTTGGGTTTGGGCAATGTGGGCAGCCAGGTGGTGCGGATCATCGAGGAAAGTGCCGCCGACCTCGCGGCACGCATCGGCGCGCCGCTAAAGTTGCGCGGCATCGGCGTGCGCCGGGTGGCCGACGATCGCGGCGTGCCGGTCGAATTGCTCACCAACGACGTCGACGCACTGGTGTCTCGCGATGACGTCGACATCGTCGTCGAGCTGATGGGCCCCGTCGAGCCCGCACACAAGGCGATTCTCGGCGCGCTGGAACGCGGCAAGTCGGTGGTGACCGCGAACAAGGCGCTGCTCGCCCAGTCCACCGGCGAACTCGCACAAGCCGCCGAGCGCGCGCATGTCGACCTGTACTTCGAGGCAGCGGTCGCGGGTGCCATCCCGGTGATTCGCCCGCTGACCCAGTCACTGGCCGGTGACACCGTATTGCGGGTGGCCGGCATCGTCAATGGCACCACCAACTACATCCTGTCCGAAATGGACTCCACTGGAGCGGATTACGCAACTGCCCTCACCGACGCCAGTGCGCTCGGATATGCCGAGGCCGACCCGACCGCGGACGTCGAGGGCTACGACGCCGCTGCCAAGGCCGCGATTTTGGCGTCGATCGCATTTCACACGCGAGTCTCGGCCGACGATGTCTATCGCCAGGGCATCACGAAGGTGACGCCCGCCGACTTCGCGTCCGCGCGGGCCCTCGGCCGCACCATTAAGCTGCTGTCGATCTGCGAGCGGATCGCAGGCGACGATGGGCAGGAACGGGTTTCGGCGCGGGTGTATCCGGCGCTGGTTCCGCTGACCCACCCGTTGGCCGCGGTGAACGGCGCATTCAACGCCGTCGTGGTGGAAGCCGAAGCGGCCGGCCGGCTGATGTTCTATGGCCAGGGTGCCGGCGGCGCGCCCACCGCGTCGGCCGTGATGGGCGATGTGGTGATGGCGGCCCGCAACCGGGTGCAGGGCGGTCGCGGTCCGCGCGAGTCGAAGTACGCACAGTTGCCGATCTCGCCGATGGGCCTGATCACGACCCGCTACTACGTGAGCATGAACGTCGCCGATCGGCCCGGTGTCTTAGCCACTGTTGCAACCGAATTCGCAAAGCACGCGGTGAGCATCGCCGAGGTGCGTCAGGAGGGCGTGGTTGACGAGGGCGGCCGGCGGATCGGCGCGCGAGTCGTCGTCGTCACTCATGAGGCTTCCGACGCCGCACTGTCCGACACCGTCGCCGCGCTGGCCGGTCTGGACGTGGTGCAGAACGTCGCCAGCGTGCTGCGTTTGGAAGGAAACAGCGAATGACCGCCGCCAAAGCCCGGGTGCATCATCCCTGGCCCGGCCTGATCGCCGCCTACCGCGACCGTCTGCCGATCGGCGACGACTGGACGCCTGTGACGCTTCTCGAGGGCGGCACGCCGTTGGTACATGCGACCGGCATCTCTGAAATGACAGGCTGCACAGTACATCTCAAGGTCGAAGGGGCCAATCCGACGGGCTCGTTCAAGGACCGCGGCATGACAATGGCGGTGACGGACGCTCTGGCGCGCGGGCAGCAGGCGGTGCTGTGCGCCTCGACGGGCAATACGTCGGCGTCGGCGGCGGCATATGCGGCGCGCGGCGGGATCACCTGTGCCGTGCTGGTTCCGCAAGGCAAGATCGCGATGGGCAAGCTCGCCCAGGCCGTCATGCACGGTGCCAAGATCATCCAGGTCGACGGAAACTTCGACGACTGCCTCGAATTGGCCCGCAAGACCACCGCGGATTTTCCAGCCGTCGCACTGGTGAACTCCGTCAACCCGGTGCGCATCCAGGGACAGAAGACGGCCGCGTTCGAGATCGTCGACGCGCTCGGCACGGCGCCCGATGTGCACTCGCTGCCGGTCGGCAACGCCGGCAACATCACCGCCTACTGGCGGGGCTACACCGAATACCACCGTGACGGTCGCAGCGATCGGCTGCCGCGAATGCTTGGTACGCAGGCGGCAGGCGCGGCGCCGCTGGTGCTCGGTGAACCCGTGAAGAATCCCGAGACCATCGCCACGGCGATCCGCATCGGCTCTCCGGCGTCGTGGGGCCCTGCGGTCGAGGCTCAGCAGCAGTCCAATGGGCGGTTCCTGGCGGCTACCGACGACGAGATCCTTGCCGCGTACCACCTCGTCGCCCGCACCGAAGGCGTGTTCGTCGAACCGGCGTCAGCGGCCAGCATCGCGGGACTGCTGAAATCGGTGAAGGACGGGTGGGTCCGCCGGGGCTCCACTGTGGTGTGCACGGTTACCGGTAACGGGCTCAAGGATCCCGACACCGCGCTGAAAGACATGCCGACGGTGTCGGCCATACCCGTCGATCCGGTGGCCGTGGTCGAGAAGCTGGGCTTGGTGTGAGCCAAGCTCTCCCCGTCGGCCTGACCTCCAGCGCTGTGGTCGCCGCGTCCGCCGCGAATCTGGGTCCCGGCTTCGACAGCCTCGGCCTCGCGTTGAGCCTGTACGACGAAATCATCGTGACCACAATCGATTCCGGCCTGCAGGTCGAGGTCGAGGGCGAGGGCGCCGGCCATGTCCCGCTGGGCCGCGAGCACCTCGTCGTGCGCGCGGTCGAGCGCGGTCTCGCCGCCGCAGGCGCGACCTTCCCCGGGCTGGCGGTGCGCTGCCGCAACGACATCCCGCATTCACGAGGTCTCGGGTCGTCAGCCGCAGCGGTGGTCGGTGGTCTCGCGGCCGCCAACGGTATTCTGGCCCAAGCGAATTTCGGGTCGTTGAGCACAACGCAACTGATCCAGATGGCGTCGGAGTTCGAAGGTCATCCCGATAACGCGTCGGCGGCGGTTCTGGGTGGTGCGGTGGTGTCGTGGACCGAGCTCGACGGCGAGGGCAGTTCCTATTCGGCGGTGCCGCTGCGACTGCATCCCGACATCCGGATCTTTTCGGCGATCCCCGAGGAACGGTCGCTGACCGCCGCCACCCGGGTGCTGCTGCCCAGCCACGTCAGCCATGAGGACGCGCGCTTCAACGTCAGCCGGGTTGCGCTGCTGGTGGTCGCGTTGACGGAGCGGCCCGATCTGTTGCTCGCCGCCACGGAGGACGTGCTGCACCAGCCGCAGCGGGCCACGGCCATGCCGACGTCGTCGGAATATCTGCGGCTCCTGCGGCGTTGCGGAGTGGGAGCGGCGCTTTCCGGGGCTGGACCCGCGGTGGTCGGGTTGACTACCGAGCCGGAACTGCCCGCTGAAGTCCTCGAATTTGGTGCAGCCAACGGCTTCACCGTCCGTGAGATGTCGGTCGGGGAGGGCGTACGGTGGGCCTCTGACGTGGTATCGCAGCGGGTCCACGGGCCCTAAGCGGCGCGCGGCGGGGTTTCTTGCTTCCCGTCCGGAAGCGGGCTATCCTCGGTGCCGTCCAGCAATCGCAGCATCTACCTGCGCCGACAGTAGGACGATCACCAAATTCTTTTCGGGGATGACGGTTCGCCTTACAGCTGCGAACCAGTGCGATCGCCGTTGCCCGCCGACGGCGGGACACGAGCACCCAGCGAATCGGCTGGGTGCAACGAACCCCTCGTATGACGAAACCTACGAGGGAGAGAAAGGACATCCGTGACCGATACGGACCTCATAACGGCTGGTAGTGGCGCCGAAGAGCCGGCCCTGCCCACCACCGCGACCACTGAACCCTCAACCTCGGCGCCCGTGGACGTGCCGGCGCGTGCTTCGCAAGGCGGCGGCGCGCTGGCCACCATGGTGCTTCCGGAACTGCGCGCGCTGGCCAACCAGGTCGGCGTCAAGGGCACCTCGGGCATGCGCAAGAACGAGTTGATCGCCGCGATCCGCGAACAGCGCGGCGAGGTAATCGCCAACGCGCACAACGGCGGAAACTCCACAACCGACAGCACGGGTAGCGGCACCCCCGACACCGAGGCCCGCACCGCGGAGATCCCCAGCGCCGCACCGGCCGACAGCGAAGGGCAGGGCCGGGAACGCCGCGCCGCGACCCGCACCGGCGCGCCGGACAACAGCGACACCACCGACACCGGCACCACCAAGACCGACACCGCCAAGACGGAGACCCGCCAAGACGGTGACCGGGCACAAGGCGGCGAGCAACAGGGCGGTCAGAATCGCGGCGACGATGACGAAGGCCGGGGTGGGCGTCGCGGCCGGCGGTTCCGCGATCGCCGGCGCCGGGAACGCGGCGGCGACGGCAATGGCGAGGCCGAACTGCGCGAAGACGACGTGGTGCAGCCCGTCGCCGGCATTCTCGACGTCCTGGACAACTACGCGTTTGTCCGCACATCGGGGTATTTAGCCGGCCCGAACGACGTGTACGTCTCGATGAACATGGTCCGCAAAAACGGCCTGCGCCGTGGTGACCACATCGCCGGTGCGGTGCGGGTGCCGAAAGACGGCGAGCAGCCCAACCAGCGGCAGAAGTTCAACCCGCTGGTACGGATCGACACCGTCAACGGCGCCCCCGTCGACGACGCCAAGAAGCGGCCGGAGTTCGGCAAGCTGACGCCGCTGTACCCGAATCAGCGGCTGCGCCTGGAGACCACCGCCGACCGGTTGACCACGCGCGTCATCGACCTGATCATGCCGATCGGAAAGGGCCAGCGGGCGCTGATCGTGTCACCGCCGAAGGCCGGCAAGACCACGATCCTCCAGGACATCGCAAACGCGATCACCCGCAACAGTCCCGAATGCCACCTGATGGTGGTGCTGGTCGACGAGCGGCCTGAGGAAGTCACCGACATGCAGCGCTCGGTGAAGGGCGAGGTCATCGCGTCCACGTTCGACCGCCCACCATCCGACCACACGTCGGTCGCCGAACTGGCCATTGAGCGGGCCAAGCGCCTCGTTGAGCAGGACAAGGACGTCATCGTGCTGCTCGACTCAATCACCCGGTTGGGCCGCGCGTACAACAACGCGTCACCGGCGTCGGGCCGGATTCTTTCCGGCGGTGTCGACTCCACCGCGCTGTATCCGCCCAAGCGGTTCCTCGGTGCGGCGCGCAACATCGAAGGGGGCGGGTCGCTGACCATCATCGCCACGGCGATGGTGGAGACCGGCTCGACCGGTGACACGGTGATCTTCGAGGAATTCAAGGGCACCGGCAACGCCGAGCTCAAGCTGGACCGCAAGATCGCCGAGCGCCGTGTCTTCCCGGCGGTAGACGTCAACCCGTCGGGCACCCGCAAGGACGAGCTGTTGCTCTCCCCGGACGAATTCGCGATCGTGCACAAGCTGCGCCGTGTGCTGTCGGGCCTGGATTCCCATCAAGCGATCGACCTGCTGATGTCGCAGCTGCGCAAGACGAAGAACAACTACGAGTTCCTGATGCAGGTGTCCAAGAACGCGCCGGGTCCGGTGAACGAGGAGTTCGCTTCTTAAGCAGACTGACAACGGCCGCCTCGCCTCACGACAAGGCGGCCGTTGTTGTCCGGATGGTTAGAAGGTCCCGATGCCGACGATCGGGATCCAGATGCCGAACAACCAGATCCCCCAGCCGTGGAAACCGTCATCCCACACCGCCCGGGCCGGGTTGGCAGTCATTACCGGGACCACACGGTCCGGGCTTCGTTGGGATAGGCGTGTCGGGATGGGCATTCGCCACACCGACTGCTCCGACCCCCGCCGCGCCGAATCCCAGCGCGCTCGCGATTGTTGCAATAGCTAGTACCTTTTTCAGCGTCACATGTCCTCCTCTTGCGACCCTTAACTTCGAATCGCCCCTATTGGTCCAAAGCTGGCACCTTGGTTGTCACTACACTCGACAGCTGCACCGTTGATCGGCCGTTATGCCGAGAAGACGGGTCCGCGCTCGCCGCACCGTTTGCGCGCAAGATCGACCCCATGACCCCCCAACGCGTCTATCGACTGAAGCAATCCGACCGTTACGCGCCAGGAATAGTGCGATCACCTGGGGCGTTTCGCATGGGTGGCGGCTGACCTGGCATAATCGATGGCCGACACCCTCGGTTCCGGTTCACGTCTGATGCTCGCAGGCGACCCGGCGACCATGACTTTCGAAGAGGACCATCATGAAATCGGGTATTCACCCTGACTACGTCGAGACCACAGTCCACTGCGGCTGCGGCAACACGTTCACCACACGCAGCACGAAGAAGGGCGGCCAGATCCACGTCGAGGTCTGCTCGCAGTGCCATCCCTTCTACACGGGCAAGCAGAAGATTCTCGACAGCGGCGGCCGCGTCGCGCGCTTCGAGAAGCGCTACGGCAAGCGCACCGGGGCGAGCGCTGGGACGGGACAAGGTAAGGGCGCCTCGGCCGGCAAGGCCGCAGCCGACAGCTAGCTGCATATCCGACGCCCGATCTGTCGCCGGGTCATTCCTGGCACAGGACGGGCGTCGGTCTGCGTTTCCAGGAGGGAGGCAATGGTGACGGACACCACGCCGGTGATCGATGCGCTGCTTGCTGAGCACGCCGAACTGGAGCGTCGCCTCGCCGACCCGGAATTGCATGCCGACCCGGGCGCCGCCCGCAAGGTAGGACGGCGGTTCGCGCAGCTGGCCCCGATCGTGGCGACCCACCGCAAGCTCGAGGCCGCCCGCGGCGACCTCGAGGCTGCACTCGAGTTGGTGGACGACGACGAGTCGTTCGCCGACGAGGTCACCGAACTCGAAGCGCAGGTCGATGAACTCGACACCCAGTTGACGGACATGCTCGCGCCGCGCGACCCACACGACGCAGACGACATCCTGTTGGAGGTCAAGTCCGGTGAAGGCGGCGAGGAGTCGGCGCTGTTTGCCGCCGATCTGGCGAGGATGTACATCCGCTACGCCGAGCGGCACGGCTGGACCGTCACGGTGCTCGACCAGACGACGTCCGACCTCGGCGGGTATAAGGAAGCCACGTTGGCGATTGGGGGCAAGGGCGATGCGGCCGACGGGGTGTGGTCGAGATTGAAGTTCGAAGGCGGCGTGCACCGCGTGCAACGGGTGCCGGTCACCGAGTCGCAGGGACGAGTGCACACGTCGGCTGCCGGCGTGCTGGTCTACCCCGAACCGGAGGAAGTGGGCCAGGTAGAGATCGACGAGTCCGACCTGCGCATCGACGTGTATCGGTCGTCCGGCAAGGGCGGCCAGGGCGTCAACACCACCGATTCGGCCGTGCGGATCACCCACGTTCCCACCGGCATCGTCGTCACCTGCCAGAACGAGCGGTCTCAACTGCAGAACAAGACCCGTGCGCTGCAGGTTCTGGCGGCCCGGCTGCAGGCACTGGCCGAGGAACGGGCGCTGGCCGATGCGTCGGCGGACCGGGCGAGCCAGATCCGCACCGTGGATCGCAGCGAACGGATCCGCACGTACAACTTTCCGGAGAACCGGATCACCGATCACCGCATTGGGTTCAAAGCGCACAACCTCGACCAGGTGCTCGACGGCGACCTTGACGCGCTGTTCGACGCACTCGCGCTCGCCGACAAGCAGTCTCGTCTGCAGCGGGCATGATGAATCGGCTGCGGCAAGCGATCGACGACGCCACGCGCACGCTGACCGACGCCGGGGTCGCCTCCCCGCGGGTCGACGCCGAGGAACTCGCCGCCCACGTTGGCGGTACCTGCCGCGGGCTGCTGCCGATTCTCGATGCGGTCGGCGACGAATTTTTCGCCCAGTACGCCGAACTCATCACGGCACGTTCTCAGCGAATCCCGTTGCAGCACCTCACCGGAACTGCGGCCTTCGGGCCGGTGAGCCTCCACGTCGGTCCCGGCGTCTTCATCCCGCGACCCGAGACGGAAGCACTTCTGGAATGGGCTCTTGCACAACGCCTTCCGCAGGAATGTCCGGTAATCGTCGACCTGTGCACCGGCTCGGGCGCGCTGGCTGCCGCGCTGGCCCGCCACACGCCGTCGGCCGAAGTGATCGGCATCGACATCTCGCCTGAGGCGTTGGCGTACGCCAACCGCAACACCGGGTCGGTGGAACTACGCCGCGGTGACGTCCGCGATGCAGAGCTCTTCGACGACCTCGACGACCGCGTCGATCTCGTTGTCGCGAATCCGCCCTATCTGCCCGACGGCACACGGCTGGAACCCGAAGTCGCACAATATGATCCGCACCAGGCGCTGTTCGGCGGCCCGGACGGCACGTCGATCATCGCTGCGATTCTGGTGCTGGCGGGGCGATGGTTACGCACTGGTGGGCTGCTCGCGATCGAGCACGACGACGCCGCATCGGCCACGGTGCTCGCCATGGTGGAGCGGACGGACATGTTCGAGGACGTAACGGCGCGTCCGGATTTCGGGGGTACGCCGCGCTTCGTGACTGCGCGCAGGAAGATCGCGCCGTGACCCAAACCTTCGACTGCACCGACGACGCGCAGCGTTCGGCGGGCATCGCGTCGGCGGTGAGCGCCGTCAGGGGTGGCCGCCTCGTCGTGTTGCCAACCGACACGGTGTACGGCGCGGGTGCCGACGCGTTCGACCCCGGCGCCGTCGCAGCGCTTCTCGCGGCGAAGGGACGCGGCCGCGACATGCCGGTTCCGGTGCTGGTCGGCTCGTGGCAGACGATCGACGGCTTGGCTTTCGCCGTTCCCGACACGGCGCGGGAATTGATTCGGGCGTTCTGGCCGGGCGCCCTGAGCATCATCGTGGAGCAGGCGCCGTCGCTGCGGTGGGATCTAGGCGAAGGGCAGGGGACCGTGATGGTGCGCATGCCGCTGCACCCGGTCGCCATCGAGCTGCTACGCGAAGTCGGCCCGATGGCCGTGTCGAGTGCCAACATCTCCGGTCGGCTACCCGCGGTCACCGCGGAGGACGCACGCCGGCAGTTGGGTGATCTCGTCGAGGTCTACCTCGATGCCGGACCGTCGGCGCAGCAGGTCGCGTCCACGATCATCGACCTCACCGGTGCGGTTCCGCGGATCGTGCGCGAGGGCCCCGTCACGCCTGGTGAGATCGGCGCGGTGCTCGGCGTCGATGCCGTCATGTTGACTAAGTGATCTCAGCCCGGTGCAGTACGGTTTTTCGGTGGTCACGGCAGCCGACAGCGTGCTCGCCCTCTCCGAGCGAGGCGCAGGGGTTCCGCTGCGCGAACTCGCGCTCGTCGGATTGACCGCGGCGATCTTCACGTACTTCTGCACCGGCTGGGTCCGTGTGCTTGCGAAGCGGTTAGGCGCGGTCGCCTACCCGCGGGAACGCGATGTGCACGTGCAGCCGACGCCCCGAATGGGTGGTCTTGCGATGTACCTCGGGGTGCTGGCCGCGGTGCTGCTCGCTTCGCAGTTGCCCGCGCTCATGCGAGGGTTCGTCTACTCGTCCGGTATGCCCGCGGTACTGGTCGCCGGTGGAGTCATCATGGGCATCGGGCTCATCGACGACCGGTGGGGCCTTGACGCGCTGACGAAATTCGCCGGTCAAATCACCGCCGCCAGTGTGCTTGTCACGATGGGGGTGGCCTGGAGCGTCCTGTACATCCCCTTCGGCGGGGTCGGGACGATCGTGCTCGACCAGGTCTCGTCGATTCTGCTGACGCTCGCGCTCACGGTAGGAATCGTCAACGCGATGAACTTCGTCGACGGCCTCGACGGCCTGGCCGCGGGCCTCGGATTGATCACCGCACTGGCGATCTGCATCTTCTCTGTCGGTTTGTTGCGTGACCACGGCGGTGATGTGCTGTTCTACCCGCCGGCGGTGATCTCGGTGGTGCTCGCCGGGGCATGCCTCGGGTTTCTGCCGCACAACTTTCACCGCGCACGGATCTTCATGGGCGATTCCGGCTCAATGCTGATCGGGCTGATGCTGGCCGCCGCGTCCACCACCGCGGCCGGACCTATCTCGCAGAATGCCTATGGCGCACGGGATGTCTTCGTTCTGCTGTCGCCGTTCCTGCTCGTCGTCGCTGTCATGTTCGTACCGATGCTCGACCTGTTGCTGGCGGTGGTGCGGCGGACCCGTGCCGGGCGCAGTGCGTTCAGCCCAGACAAGATGCACCTGCACCATCGTCTGTTGCGGATCGGCCACTCCCACCGGCGAGTAGTGCTACTGATCTACCTGTGGGTGGGTATCGTCGCGTTCGGCACTGCCAGCACGATTTTCTTCGATCCGCGCTACGCCGGCGGGGTGATGCTCGCGGCGATCCTGGTCGCAATCGTGGTGACCGTGATTCCGTTGCTACGGCGCGGTGAAGAGCTGTACGACGACGAGTAGTAGGTGCCGGTTTGGGCCCGCCTACCGTGTGGTACGGTGCTGGTAGAACCCGGAAGTACCACTGCGGGTTGCCGGCCCCCCGGCCCGTCGGAGTCGCCTCCCACGAGCCGAGAACGACCGACAAAAGGGAGATGCCCCTTGGGTGATTCCAGCGCGCCCATCGCCCTCCGATACGCTCGGCGGACCACCCGGAATCGTTCAGGCATCTTCCAGACCACGCGGGATTGAGGTAACACAGTGACGACGCCAGCGCAGGACGCGCCGTTGGTGTTTCCCTCCGTCGCGTTTCGCCCATTCCGGCTGCTGCTGATTTGCATTGCGTTGACCGCCGCGGCGGTGGGCATTGCGGCGCCACTGGGCCACATCTCGTTCGGATGGTTCTTCGGCGTCGGGCTGGGTCTGGGTTTGCTCAATGCCCTCCTGGTACAGCGCTCGGTGGAGTCGATCACCGCTGCGGCCCATCCTCTGAAAAGCAAAATGGTGTTCAACTCGGCCACCCGGCTTGCGATCATCACGGTGATTGGTTTGGCGATAGCGTTTGTCTTCCGCCCTACCGGGTTAGGCGTGGTATTCGGGCTGGCGTTATTTCAGGTGCTGCTGGTGCTGGCAACGGCGTTGCCAGTGATGAAGGCGTTGCGAAAGCGGGACACTCGGGAGGAGGCAGGGCACGATGACTGAAGCCATCCTCGCGGCAGGCAATATCCAGGTTGGTCATCATAAGACCGCGCAGTGGTTCGGGCTCACGGTCAACGTTGACACCGTCTACGCAACCGCGATCGCCGCGGTGATCGTGATTGCGCTGGCGTTCGTCTTGCGCTGGAAAGTTACTTCGTCGGGTGTGCCGAACGGCGTCCAACTGTTCTGGGAAGC
The DNA here is from genome assembly GCA_963801365.1 of uncultured Actinomycetota bacterium. Taxonomy (GTDB): domain Bacteria; phylum Actinomycetota; class Actinomycetes; order Mycobacteriales; family Mycobacteriaceae; genus Mycobacterium. Next base: position 67,519 of record CAWDEZ010000015.1, read on the forward strand.
GCTCACTGTGCAGATGCGCAACCAGATCGAGACGACGATCGGCATGCGGATCGCACCGTTCGTGCTGCCCCTCGCGGTCACATTGTTCGTGTTCATTCTGATCGCGAACTGGCTGTCGGTACTACCTGTGCAGTACACGAACGAGCAGGGACAGCCGGAGGAACTTCTCAAGCCTCCGGCGTCGGACATCAACTTCGTGCTGGCGCTCGCATTGTTCGTGTTCGTCTGCTATCACGCGGCGGGGGTTTGGCGCCGCGGTGTGCTCGGACACCCGGCGAAGCTGCTGAAGGGCCACGTCGTGTTCCTGGCGCCGATCAACCTCGTCGAAGAACTCGCCAAGCCAATCTCGTTGTCTCTCCGACTTTTCGGCAACATGTTCGCCGGTGGCATCCTGGTCGCGCTGATCGCGCTGTTCCCGCCCTACATCATGTGGGCGCCCAACGCGATCTGGAAAACATTCGACCTGTTCGTCGGCGCCATCCAGGCGTTCATCTTCGCTCTGCTGACGATCCTCTACTTCAGCCAGTCAATGGAGCTCGAGGACGAGCATGACTAACCCCGCAGCGCAGATCGCTTGTACGTCAAGTCCTGGTAGTTCGCCAACCAGTTACCAAGGAGGATAAAAATGGCAGCAGCTCCCCAAGTCATCCAAGGCGCACTTATCGGCGGTGGCATGATCATGGCGGGAGGCGCCATCGGCGCCGGAATCGGTGACGGTATTGCCGGCAACGCGCTGATTTCCGGCATCGCGCGGCAACCTGAGGCCCAGGGCCGGCTTTTCACGCCCTTCTTCATCACGGTGGGTCTGGTTGAGGCGGCCTACTTCATCAACCTCGCGTTCATGGCGTTGTTCGTGTTCGCTACGCCGGGTGCGCAGTAGCAAGCGCCATGGGTGACCTGAGCGTGACGTACCTGGCGGCCGAGGGCGGACAGCAGAACTTCCTGATCCCCAACGGCACCTTCTTCGTCGTGCTGGCGATCTTTTTGATCGTCCTCGGGGTGATCTCGACGTGGGTGGTGCCGCCGGTCATGAAGGTGCTGCACGAGCGCGACGAGATGGTCGCCAAAACCATTGCGAACAACCGGGAGTCGGACCAACAATTCGCTGACGCCGAGTCCGGTTACCAGGCGGAGATGGCGCGTGCACGGCGGGAATCGTCTGCGATCCGCGAGGAGGCACGCGCCGAGGGCCGCAGGATTCTCGACGACATGAAGGGTCGCACGTCCCAGGAATCGGCATTGGCGCTGCAGAACGCGGAGCAGCAGCTCAAGCAGCAGTCGGACGCCATCGCCACCGACCTCAGGGCGTCGATGGAGACGCTGGCGGCGACATTGGCCAGTCGGGTACTGGGCGTCGATGTCGGTCGGGAAGCCGCGGCGAAGTCGGGGCAGTAACACGATGTTGACGTTTATCGGGCAGCTGGTCGGCTTCGCGGTCATCGCGTTCATTGTCTGGCGCTATGCCATTCCGCCGGTACGCAGATTGATGAAAGACCGCCAGGAAGCCGTTCGCAAGCAACTAGACGACAGCGCCTCAGCAAAGAAGCGCCTCGCGGAGTCCAGACAGGCTCACGACAAGGCGATCCAGGAAGCCCAGGAAGAGGCCGAGAAGGTCATCGAAGAAGCCCGCAACGATGCCAAGAGCATTGCCGACCAGCTGCGTGTCCAAGCAGACGCTGAGGTCGAGCGCGTCAAAGTTCAAGGCCAGCAACATGTTCAGCTGCTGCGCGCCCAGTTCATCCGCCAGCTGCGCCAAGATCTCGGCAGCGAATCGGTGCGACGTGCCGGCGAGCTGGTCCATGACCACGTCTCCGATGACGACGCACAGTCGGCGACCGTCGACCGGTTCCTTGACGAGCTCGACGAGATGGCGGAGTCCAAGGTCACCATCGAGGACCCTGCGACGGCCAAGTTTCGCGCCGGCAGCCGAAATGCGCTCAACGCGTTGATCGAGCGGTTCGACGAAGTTACCGAAGGCCTCGACGAGTCGCAATTGTCAAGCGTGGCCGACGAATTGGCCGAAGTGACCAAGCTGCTGAACCGCGAAGCGATCTTGACCAGGCATTTGGCCAACCCGTCGAACGACCCCCAACCGAAGGTGCGGCTGTTGGAGACGGTGCTGGGTGGGCAAGTAAATGACTCCACGCTGGAGATCCTCAAGTCGGCAGTGTCCGGCCGGTGGTCCTCGGATTCCAACTTGGTCGACGCCGTCGCCCATGTCGCACGACTGGCACTTCTGTTGCGCGCCGAGCGGAGTGGCGATGCCGACGAGGTCGAGGAGCAGTTGTTCTGGTTCGGACGAATACTCGACGGGGAGCCACAGCTGGAAAGCTTGCTCAGCGACTACACCCAGCCGGCCGACGGACGTGTGCAGCTGCTCAAGAATGTGCTCGACCACAGCCAGGGGGTGAATCCCACCACCGAGGCGCTGCTCACCCAGACCGTCGAACTGCTCCGCGGCGGCCGGGCCGACGAGGCGGTCGCGGCCCTTGCTCAATTGGCGGCCGCGCGTCACGGCGAAGTGGTGGCGCACGCCAAGGCCGCTGCGGAGCTCAGCGACGCCCAGCGGAATCGGCTGAAGGAGGTGCTGAGCCGCATCTACGGGCATCCCGTTTCCGTGCAGTTGGAGATCGACCCCAAGCTGCTGGGCGGCCTAGCGGTCTCCGTCCGCGACGAGGTAATCGACGGAGCGCTGTCCTCGCGACTGGCGGCGGCACGCGACCGGCTGCCCGACTGAACTACTGACAGAGACCCATACCGAGAGCAGGAAGACGAAAGGCCGCCGATGAGCGCTTGCGCGAAGAGGAGAACGCCATGGCAGAGTTGACGATTTCGCCCGACGACATCCAGGGTGCGATCGAGGAGTACGTTTCCAGCTTCACCGCCGACACGGCGCGTGAAGAGACCGGCAGCGTGCTTGACGCCGGTGACGGCATCGCGCACGTCGACGGCCTGCCGTCCGTGATGACGCAGGAGCTGCTCGAGTTCGAAGGTGGCGTCCTCGGTGTGGCGTTGAACCTCGACGAGCACGACATCGGCGCTGTCATCCTGGGCGATTTCGAGAAGATCGAAGAAGGCCAGCAGGTCAAGCGCACCGGAGAGGTGCTGTCGGTCCCGGTCGGCGACGCGTTCCTCGGCCGGGTGATCAACCCGCTTGGCCAGCCGATCGACGGCCGCGGCGACATCGAGTCAGATGAGCGCCGGGCGTTGGAGATTCAGGCGCCGTCCGTGGTGCAGCGACGAGGCGTCAAGGAACCGCTGCAAACGGGCATCAAGGCGATCGACTCGCAGACCCCGATCGGTCGGGGTCAGCGTCAGCTGATCATCGGCGACCGCAAGACCGGCAAGACCTCGATATGTGTGGACACCATCCTCAACCAGCGCCAGAACTGGGAGAGCGGGGACGAACAGCAGCAGGTGCGTTGCGTCTACGTGGCCATCGGGCAGAAGGGCACCACGATCGCCAGTGTGCACAACGCGCTGGAAGAAGGCGGCGCGATGGACTACACAACCATCGTCGCCGCACCGGCGTCGGATTCGGCCGGCTTCAAATGGCTTGCGCCCTATACCGGTTCGGCCATCGGCCAGCACTGGATGTACGACGGCAAGCACGTGCTGATCGTGTTCGATGACCTGAGCAAGCAGGCCGAGGCCTACCGCGCGATCTCGCTGCTGCTGCGCCGGCCGCCGGGTCGCGAGGCCTACCCGGGTGATGTGTTCTACCTGCACTCCCGACTGCTGGAGCGCTGCGCGAAGCTATCCGACGATTTGGGCGGTGGTTCGCTGACCGGGTTGCCGATCATCGAAACCAAGGCGAACGACATCTCCGCCTACATCCCGACCAACGTCATCTCGATTACCGACGGCCAGTGCTTCCTGGAGAGCGACCTGTTCAACCAGGGTGTCCGTCCGGCGATCAACGTGGGCGTCTCGGTGTCGCGCGTCGGCGGTGCCGCTCAGATCAAGGCGATGAAGGAAGTCGCCGGGTCGTTGCGCCTGGATCTGTCGCAATACCGGGAGCTGGAGTCGTTCGCCGCCTTCGCCTCCGACCTCGACGAGAACTCCAAGAAGCAACTCGATCGCGGCGCACGACTCGTGGAGGTGCTCAAACAGCCTCAGCACCAACCGATGCCGGTTGAGGAACAGGTGGTGGCCATTTTCCTGGGAACCAGGGGCCACTTGGATTCGGTTCCGGTGGAGGATGTCCGACGCTTCGAAACCGAGTTCATCGATCACGTGAAGGGCTCGCACGAGGAGATCCTCGAGGATATCCGCCAGTCAAAGGCGCTCTCCGACGAGACATCCGACAAGCTCGAAGACGTGATCAACCAGTTCAAGAGAGGATTCGACACGGCCCACGGCGGTTCGGTGGTTCCCGACGAGCACGTCGACGCGATGCGCGAAGAGGACATCGAGCCAACCACGGTGACGGTTCGCAAGCCTCGTCCGGCTGAGAAGAAGGTCGAGGCGATGCGCCAAGAGGACGTCGGCTCAACCACGGTGGTGGTGCGCAGGCGTCCACCGCAGAAGAAGAGCTAGGTCTCGATGGCTGCCACACTTCGCGAATTGCGCGGACGCATCCGTTCCGCCGGGTCGATCAAGAAGATCACCAAGGCCCAGGAGATGATCGCGACGTCGCGTATCGCCCGCGCGCAGGCCCGGCTGGAGGCCGCCCGGCCCTACTCGTCCGAGATCACCAACATGCTGACGAACCTGGCCGCCGAGTCGGCGTTGGACCATCCGCTGCTGGTCGAGCGCGAAAACTCAAGACGTGCAGCGGTGTTGGTGGTGTCGTCCGACCGGGGGCTGTGCGGCGCCTACAACGCCAACGTGTTCCGGCGATCCGAGGAGCTGTTCTCGCTGCTCCGGGAAGAGGGTAGGACGCCTATCCTATACGTCGTAGGTCGGAAAGCGCTGAACCACTTCAGCTTCCGGCACTGGAACATCGCCGAGTCGTGGACTGGGTTTTCGGAGAAGCCCGCCTATGAGAACGCACAGGAGATCGCGTCGATATTGGTCGGCGCGTTCAACGCCGGCGCGGACGACGAAGGGGACGACCCGGGCCCGGACAACGTTCTCGGCGTCGACGGACTGCACCTCGTGTTCACCGAGTTCAAATCGATGATGTCGCAGACCGCGGTGGCGCAACGCATCGCGCCGATGGAGGTCGAGTACCTCGGGGAGGTCTCCGGACCGCGCACGCTATTTTCGTTCGAACCGGATGCGACAACGCTGTTCGGGACGTTGCTACCGCGGTACGTAACCACGAGAATTTTCGCCGCGTTGCTCGAGTCTGCGGCTTCGGAGTCGGCCTCGCGACGCCGCGCGATGAAGTCGGCCACCGACAACGCCGACGATCTCATCCGGGACCTCACGCTGCAGGCCAACCGGGAACGTCAGGCCCAGATCACCCAGGAAATCAGCGAAATCGTCGGTGGCGCCAACGCGTTGGCCGAAGCCGCACAATAGGACCCATTGAGAAAGCCAGGAAGCGAAGAGATTATGACCGCAACTGCTGAACGCGAGACCGCCACGAAGGGCAAGGACATCAACGGCCGGGTGGTACGCGTCACCGGACCGGTCGTCGACGTGGAGTTCCCGCGCGGTGCCGTGCCGGAGCTGTTCAACGCGCTGCACGCGGAGATCACGTTCGAGGAGCTCGCCAAGACGCTGACCCTGGAGGTCGCTCTGCACTTGGGCGACAGCCTGGTCCGATGCATCTCGATGCAACCGACCGACGGCCTGGTGCGCGGCGTGGAGGTCGTCGATACCGGCGCGTCGATCTCGGTGCCGGTCGGCGACGGCGTGAAGGGGCATGTGTGGAATGCCCTCGGCGTCTGCCTCGACGAAAAGGACTACGGCAAGGACTTCGACCGCTGGCCTATCCACCGCAAGCCGCCGGCGTTCGACGAGCTCGAACCTCGCACCGAGATGCTGGAGACCGGACTGAAGGTCGTCGACCTGCTCACTCCGTACGTGCGTGGGGGCAAGGTCGCACTGTTCGGCGGCGCCGGTGTGGGCAAGACGGTGTTGATTCAGGAGATGATCAACCGCATCGCTCGAAACTTCGGTGGCACTTCGGTGTTCGCAGGTGTGGGTGAGCGGACCCGGGAGGGCAACGACCTGTGGGTCGAGCTCGAGGAAGCGAACGTCCTGAAGGACACCGCGTTGGTGTTCGGACAGATGGACGAGCCGCCCGGCACCCGTATGCGGGTGGCGCTGTCGGGCCTGACCATGGCCGAGTACTTCCGTGACGAGCAGGGCCAGGACGTGTTGCTGTTCATCGACAACATCTTCCGGTTCACCCAGGCCGGCTCAGAGGTGTCCACGCTTCTCGGCCGGATGCCGTCGGCCGTGGGATACCAGCCGACGCTGGCCGACGAGATGGGTGAGCTTCAGGAGCGCATCACGTCGACACGGGGCCGCTCGATCACGTCAATGCAGGCGGTGTACGTGCCGGCCGACGACTACACCGACCCCGCGCCCGCGACGACGTTCGCGCACCTGGACGCAACGACAGAACTCAGCCGGAACGTGTTCTCCAAGGGCATCTTCCCCGCGGTGGACCCGCTCGCCTCCAGCTCGACGATTCTCGACCCGTCGATCGTCGGCGATGAGCACTACCGGGTCGCGCAGGAAGTCATCCGAATCCTGCAGCGTTACAAGGATCTTCAGGACATCATCGCGATCCTCGGCATCGATGAGCTGTCGGAAGAAGACAAGCAGCTGGTGAACCGGGCCCGCCGGATCGAGCGTTTCCTGTCGCAGAACATGATGGCCGCCGAGCAGTTCACCGGGCAGCCGGGCTCGACGGTGCCGCTGAAGGAGACCATCGATGCGTTCGACCGGCTGTGCAAGGGCGAGTTCGACCATCTGCCCGAACAGGCGTTCTTCCTGATCGGTGGACTCGAGGACCTGGAGAAGAAGGCCGAAAGCCTCGGCGTCAAACTCGACGAATCCAAGGACGACGGCGCCTCGTCATCGGCTAAGAACGAGGACAAGTCCGACGAGGACGAGAAGGGCAACGGCGACAACGATGAGTAGGCGCTGACCATGGCGGACATGGACGTCAGCATCGTCGCGGTCGAGCGGGAGATCTGGTCGGGCAAGGGGACTTTCGTGTTCACCCGGACCACCTCCGGTGAGATCGGGATTCTGCCGCGACACATTCCACTGGTCGCTCAGCTAGTCGACGACGCGATGGTGCGTGTCGAACGCGAGGGTGAGGACGACCTGCGCATCGCCGTCGACGGTGGCTTCATGTCAGTGACCGATGACGGAGTCATCATCTTGGCGGAATCGGCGGAGTTCGCGTCCGAGATTGATGCCGACCAGGCCAGAAATGACGCCGACTCCGATGATCCCAGCGTCGCTTCGAGGGGGCGGGCCAGGTTACGCGCGCTAGGCGAAATCGACTAGGAGATCGTCGCCGATGAGTGTGTCGATGGCAATCATGATCACACTCGTCGTGGTCCTCCTGCTGGCCCTGCTGGCGCTGAGTTACCGGCTGTGGAAACTACGGCAGGGCGGTACCGCTGCAATCTTGCGGGATATCCCGGCAGTCGGGGGTCATGGTTGGCGGCACGGTGTCATCCGGTACCGCGGCGGGGAAGCCGGTTTCTACCGGTTGTCCAGCCTGCGCTGGTGGCCCGACCGCAGACTCAGCCGGCGCGGCATCGAGATCGTGTCCCGGCGCGCGCCGCGCGACGACGAATTCGACATCATGACTGCCGAGATCGCAATTCTCGAGTTACGCGACGCTGGACAGGAAGGTCGACGCGGCTATGAGTTGGCGCTCGATCGAGGAGCGCTGACCGCATTTTTGTCGTGGCTGGAATCAAGGCCGTCGCCTCGCACTCAGCGTCGGTCGATGTAACCTATTGCGGCCCTTGGCCTCCGGGCTGCCACAGCACATCACCGTCCGGATTGGCGACTCGCGACAGAATGAACAGCAGATCAGACAACCGGTTAAGGTACTTGGCCGGCAGTGGGCTAAGGGTATCCGAATGTGCTTGTACCGCCGCCCATGCTGACCGCTCGGCGCGTCGCGCCACAGTCCGTGCGACGTGCAGTAAAGCGGAAAGCGGTGAACCACCGGGGAGAACGAACGAATTGAGGGCCGGCAGCGGCTCGTTGTATTCGTCACACCAGGCTTCAAGGCGGTCGATGTAAGGCTGCGTGATGCGGAGCGGCGGATACTTCGAGTTGTCGACCACTGGCGTGGACAGGTCGGCGCCCGCGTCGAACAAATCATTCTGTATCTGCCGCAGCACCACGATCATCTTCTCGTCGGGCATGCCCAACGCGATAGCGGCGCCGATTGCGGCGTTTGCTTCGTCGCAGTCGGCGTACGCGGTCAGCCGCGGATCGTTCTTAGTTACCCGCGAAAAGTCGCTCAACCCGGTGGTGCCGTCGTCACCGGTTCGGGTGTAAATGCGGGTGAGATGAACTCCCATGATCAAACCGTACCGGGCAGACTGACATTGGTACTGCTGCTGTTTACACTAACCCGCGTGGGCGAGCACTTTGTGGTGACCGGCGGCACCCGGTTGTCGGGGGAAGTGGCCGTCACGGGTGCCAAAAACAGCGTTCTCAAGCTGATGGCAGCGGCCTTACTCGCCGAGGGCACCAGCACGATCACCAACTGCCCTGACATTCTCGACGTTCCGCTGATGGCCGAGGTGCTGCGTGGTTTAGGTGCGACTGTCGAGCTTGACGGTTCGGTCGTGCGGGTGACATCGCCGGACGAACTGAAGTACGACGCCGACTTCGCTGCCGTCCGTCAGTTCCGAGCTTCGGTCTGCGTGCTCGGACCGCTGGTCGGCCGGTGCAAACGAGCCCGGGTGGCACTGCCGGGTGGTGACGCCATCGGTTCACGGCCTTTGGACATGCATCAGTCCGGCCTACGCCAGTTGGGAGCCAACTGCAACATCGAGCACGGATGCGTGGTCGCATCGGCAGATCACTTGCACGGAGCCGAGATTGAGCTCGAGTTTCCGTCGGTCGGCGCCACAGAGAACATTTTGATGGCGGCGGTGCTGACGGAGGGCGTCACGACGATTCACAACGCAGCTCGTGAGCCGGACGTCGTCGATTTGTGCACGATGCTCAGCCAGATGGGCGCCGACATCGAAGGCGCCGGTACGCCGACGTTGACTATCACCGGGGTTGACCGTCTTTATCCCGCCGAGCACCGTGTGATCGGTGACCGGATCGTCGCGGCCACATGGGGCATCGCCGCGGCGATGACGCGGGGCGACATCTCGGTCACCGGCGTTGACCCCGCACATCTGCAGCTCGTCTTGCACAAGTTGCACGCGGCCGGAGCGACAGTCACCCAGCACGACAACGGATTTCGCGTCGTGCAGTACGAACGGCCGAAGGCTGTCAACACCGCAACCCTGCCCTTTCCCGGCTATCCGACGGACCTGCAGCCCATGGCGATCGGGATGGCCGCGATCGCTGACGGCACGTCGATGATCACGGAGAACGTGTTCGAGGCGCGATTCCGCTTTGTTGAGGAGATGATCCGGCTCGGCGCAGACGCTCGCACCGACGGCCACCACGCGGTCGTCCGTGGCATCCCTCAGCTGTCCAGTGCACCGGTGTGGTCGTCCGACATCCGGGCCGGCGCCGGGCTGGTGCTCGCCGGCTTGGTGGCCGATGGTGACACTGAGGTCCACGATGTGTTTCACATCGACCGGGGTTACCCGCTGTTCGTGGAGGACCTCAAGAGTTTGGGCGCCGAGATCGAGCGCGCTGGTACCGGATAAGCCTGGAAAAAGGCCGGCGCTGCCGCCCAATGAGGTGATTAGAAGCAGTAGACTCGACTGGCGGCAGACCGTTGTGGCCCAGGGCCCAATGGTTTGACCGGTCCTGCATTGAGGAGTATAGTTACAGGGTTGCCTGTCAAACGGGTGTGTTGTTTGAGAACTCAATAGTGTGTTTGGTGGTTTTTGTTTGTTGTTGTTTTTTGCTGCATCTTTGGCGTCCCCGTGTCGGGGGTGTGGCGTGTTTTTGTGTCACGTTTTGTGATTGTTTGTCAGGTTTCTCTCTGATATGGGTTTTGTTTGGAGAGTTTGATCCTGGCTCAGGACGAACGCTGGCGGCGTGCTTAACACATGCAAGTCGAACGGAAAGGCTCCTTCGGGGGTGCTCGAGTGGCGAACGGGTGAGTAACACGTGGGTGATCTGCCCTGCACTTTGGGATAAGCCTGGGAAACTGGGTCTAATACCGGATAGGACCATGGCCTGCATGGGTTGTGGTGGAAAGCTTTTGCGGTGTGGGATGGGCCCGCGGCCTATCAGCTTGTTGGTGGGGTGATGGCCTACCAAGGCTTCGACGGGTAGCCGGCCTGAGAGGGTGTCCGGCCACACTGGGACTGAGATACGGCCCAGACTCCTACGGGAGGCAGCAGTGGGGAATATTGCACAATGGGCGCAAGCCTGATGCAGCGACGCCGCGTGGGGGATGACGGCCTTCGGGTTGTAAACCTCTTTCAGTACCGACGAAGCTCTTTGGGGTGACGGTAGGTACAGAAGAAGCACCGGCCAACTACGTGCCAGCAGCCGCGGTAATACGTAGGGTGCGAGCGTTGTCCGGAATTACTGGGCGTAAAGGGCTTGTAGGTGGTTTGTCGCGTTGTTCGTGAAATGCCACAGCTTAACTGTGGGCGTGCGGGCGATACGGGCAGACTGGAGTACTGCAGGGGAGACTGGAATTCCTGGTGTAGCGGTGGAATGCGCAGATATCAGGAGGAACACCGGTGGCGAAGGCGGGTCTCTGGGCAGTAACTGACGCTGAGGAGCGAAAGCGTGGGGAGCGAACAGGATTAGATACCCTGGTAGTCCACGCCGTAAACGGTGGGTACTAGGTGTGGGTTTCCTTCCTTGGGATCCGTGCCGTAGCTAACGCATTAAGTACCCCGCCTGGGGAGTACGGCCGCAAGGCTAAAACTCAAAGGAATTGACGGGGGCCCGCACAAGCGGCGGAGCATGTGGATTAATTCGATGCAACGCGAAGAACCTTACCTGGGTTTGACATGCACAGGACGACTGCAGAGATGTGGTTTCCCTTGTGGCCTGTGTGCAGGTGGTGCATGGCTGTCGTCAGCTCGTGTCGTGAGATGTTGGGTTAAGTCCCGCAACGAGCGCAACCCTTGTCTCATGTTGCCAGCGCGTAATGGCGGGGACTCGTGAGAGACTGCCGGGGTCAACTCGGAGGAAGGTGGGGATGACGTCAAGTCATCATGCCCCTTATGTCCAGGGCTTCACACATGCTACAATGGCCGGTACAAAGGGCTGCGATGCCGTGAGGTTAAGCGAATCCTTGGTAAAGCCGGTCTCAGTTCGGATCGGGGTCTGCAACTCGACCCCGTGAAGTCGGAGTCGCTAGTAATCGCAGATCAGCAACGCTGCGGTGAATACGTTCCCGGGCCTTGTACACACCGCCCGTCACGTCATGAAAGTCGGTAACACCCGAAGCCCATGGCCTAACCCGTAAGGGAGGGAGTGGTCGAAGGTGGGATCGGCGATTGGGACGAAGTCGTAACAAGGTAGCCGTACCGGAAGGTGCGGCTGGATCACCTCCTTTCTAAGGAGCACCATTTTTTTCCCCGCGCCTCACACCGGTGAGGGTTTCGCGGTTGGGATAGCAAGTGCCGGCGTCTGTAGTGGGCGTCTGGTGGGTGCGCAACAAACGTTGATCGGATGGGGCCCCTGTGGGGGCCGGTCGAGAATTGCTGCCAGGCACACTGTTGGGTCCTGAGACAACACGCTGGTGTTGTCGCCCTGGCTTTGGTGGTGGGGTGTGGTGTTTGAGTGTTGGATAGTGGTTGCGAGCATCTAGCAATTTAGCTTTGTGCTTTTTGTTGAGTGTTTTTTGTGTGTAAGTGTGTTAGGGCGCATGGTGGATGCCTTGGCATCAGGGGCCGATGAAGGACGTGGGAGGCTGCGTTATGCCTCGGGGAGTTGTCAACCGAGCGTTGATCCGAGGATGTCCGAATGGGGTAACCCGGCACGAGTGATGTCGTGTCACCCACCGCTGAATGTATAGGCGGTGGGGGGGAACGCGGGGAAGTGAAACATCTCAGTACCCGTAGGAGCAGAAAACAAGTGTGATTCCGTGAGTAGTGGCGAGCGAAAGCGGAGGATGGCTAAACCGCGCGCATGGTGATACCCGGCGGGGGTTGTGTGTGTGGTGTTGTGGGGTTTGACGTTTCTGGTCCGCCGATCAGGGCGACAGTCAGAAAATGGTGTGTTAGGTGAAGTGGCCTGGGATGGTCTGCCGTAGAGGGTGAGAGTCCTGTAACCGAAAACGCGTCATCTGTTGTGTCGAATACCCGAGTAGCAGCGGGCTCGTGGAATCTGCTGTGAATCTGCCGGGACCACCCGGTAAGCCTGAATACTTCCTGATGACCGATAGCGGATCAGTACCGTGAGGGAATGGTGAAAAGTACCCCGGGAGGGGAGTGAAAGAGTACCTGAAACCGTGTGCCTACGATCCGTCAGAGCCTCCGACTTGGTTGTGGGGTGATGGCGTGCCTTTTGAAGAATGAGCCTGCGAGTCAGGGACATGTCGCGAGGTTAACCCGGGTGGGGTAGCCGTAGCGAAAGCGAGTCTGAATAGGGCGTATCCCGTTCACCGTTGTGGTGGGTGGGTGTAGTGGTGTGTTCTGGACCCGAAGCGGAGTGATCTACCCATGGCCAGGGTGAAGCGCGGGTAAGACCGTGTGGAGGCCCGAACCCACTTAGGTTGAAGACTGAGGGGATGAGTTGTGGGTAGGGGTGAAAGGCCAATCAAACTCCGTGATAGCTGGTTCTCCCCGAAATGCATTTAGGTGCAGCGTCGCATGGTTCTTGCTGGAGGTAGAGCTACTGGATGGCCGATGGGCCCTACTAGGTTACTGACGTCAGCCAAACTCCGAATGCCGGTAAGAGTAAGTGTGGCAGTGAGACGGCGGGGGATAAGCTCCGTGCGTCGAAAGGGAAACAGCCCAGATCGCCGGCTAAGGCCCCTAAGCGTGTGCTAAGTGGGAAAGGATGTGCAGTCGCGAAGACAACCAGGAGGTTGGCTTAGAAGCAGCCACCCTTGAAAGAGTGCGTAATAGCTCACTGGTCAAGTGATTGTGCGCCGATAATGTAGCGGGGCTCAAGCACACCGCCGAAGCCGCGGCAGATTCACCGTTGGGTGGGTCTGGGTAGGGGAGCGTCCGGTATCCGGTGAAGCAGCAGAGTGATCTGGCTGTGGAGGGTGCCGGAGTGAGAATGCAGGCATGAGTAGCGATAAGGCAAGTGAGAACCTTGCCCGCCGGAAGACCAAGGGTTCCTGGGCCAGGCCAGTCCGCCCAGGGTGAGTCGGGACCTAAGGCGAGGCCGACAGGCGTAGTCGATGGACAACGGGTTGATATTCCCGTACCCGTGTGTGGCCGTCCATGCCGAAGCAGAGGTACTAACCGCCCAAAACCTCACTGACCGTGCACTTTCGGGTGCGCGGGGGTGAGGGGCTGCGTGGGATCTTCTCTGGTAGTAGGTAAGCGATGGGGTGACGCAGGAAGGTAGCCGTACCAGTCAGTGGTAATACTGGGGCAAGCCGGTAGGGAGTCAGATAGGTAAATCCGTCTGGCGTTGATCCCGAGAGGTGATGCATAGCCGGATGAGGTGAATTCGGTGATCCTGTGCTGTCGAGAAAAGCCTCTAGCGAGGACATACACGGCCCGTACCCCAAACCGACACAGGTGGTCAGGTAGAGAATACCCAGGCGTACGAGAGAACTATGGTTAAGGAACTCGGCAAAATGCCCCCGTAACTTCGGGAGAAGGGGGGCCCTCCGCGGTGTAGGTCTTTACGGCCGAAGCGGTGGGGGGTCGCAGAGACCAGTGAGAAGCGACTGTTTACTAAAAACACAGGTCCGTGCGAAGTCGCAAGACGAGGTATACGGACTGACGCCTGCCCGGTGCTGGAAGGTTAAGAGGACCCGTTAACCCCTCTCGGGGGGTGAAGCGGAGAATTTAAGCCCCAGTAAACGGCGGTGGTAACTATAACCATCCTAAGGTAGCGAAATTCCTTGTCGGGTAAGTTCCGACCTGCACGAATGGCGTAACGACTTCTCAGCTGTCTCAACCATAGACTCGGCGAAATTGCACTACGAGTAAAGATGCTCGTTACGCGCGGCAGGACGAAAAGACCCCGGGACCTTCACTACAACTTGGTATTGGAGTCCGATACGGTTTGTGTAGGATAGGTGGGAGACTAGGAAACCTCAACGCCAGTTGAGGCGGAGTCATCGTTGAAATACCACTCTGATCGTATTGGGCTTCTAACCTCGAACCCTGAACCGGGTTCAGGAACAGTGCCTGGTGGGTAGTTTAACTGGGGCGGTTGCCTCCCAAAAAGTAACGGAGGCGCCCAAAGGTTCCCTCAACCTGGACGGCAATCAGGTGGCGAGTGCAAGTGCACAAGGGAGCTTGACTGCAAGACGAACATGTCAAGCAGGGACGAAAGTCGGGACTAGTGATCCGGCACCCCCGAGTGGAAGGGGTGTCGCTCAACGGATAAAAGGTACCCCGGGGATAACAGGCTGATCTTCCCCAAGAGTCCATATCGACGGGATGGTTTGGCACCTCGATGTCGGCTCGTCGCATCCTGGGGCTGGAGCAGGTCCCAAGGGTTGGGCTGTTCGCCCATTAAAGCGGCACGCGAGCTGGGTTTAGAACGTCGTGAGACAGTTCGGTCTCTATCCGCCGCGCGCGTCAGAAACCTGAGGAAACCTGTCCCTAGTACGAGAGGACCGGGACGGACGAACCTCTGGTGCACCAGTTGTCCCACCAGGGGCACCGCTGGATAGCCACGTTCGGACAGGATAACCGCTGAAAGCATCTAAGCGGGAAACCTTCTCCAAGACCAGGCTTCTCACCCATCAAGTGGGATAAGGCCCCCCGCAGACCACGGGATCAATAGACCAGACCTGCACACGCGGCAACGCGACCAGGGAACTGGCACTAACCGGCCGAAAACTTACCCACACCGCAACCACACCACACCCAAACCCACACCCCGCCACCAAACACACCCAAAAAAATAGAGTTACGGCGGACACAGCGACAGGGAAACGCCCGGACCCATCCCGAACCCGGAAGCTAAGCCTGCCAGCGCCGATGATACTACCCACCCGGGTGGAAAAGTAGGACACCGCCGAACACCCATTAAGACCTATGCCCCCCAATTCCGTTGGGGGGCATAGGCATTCGTAGGCGTATCAATCGAAGAGCGTCATTTCGGCGGGCTTCCGTGTCTTCTCCAGCTGCAGAAGCGTTCGCTTGCGATCCAGTCCGCCACCGTAACCGGTGAGACTGCCGGTGGCGCCGATAACGCGGTGACATGGCACGATGATCCCAATCGGGTTGTGTCCATTGGCAAGTCCGACTGCACGGAACGCTCCCGGTGCTCCGATCTGCGCCGCAATCTCTCCATACGATCGCGTTTCGCCGTACGGAATGGTTTGCAGCGCCTCCCAGACCCGCCGTTGAAACTCAGTGCCTGCCAACTTGAGCTCGACATCGAACCTCGTAAGCTCTCCCGCGAAGTACGCACTAAGCTGCTCGACGGCATCCGGGAAGACATGGTCATCGCGCTCCCAACCTGACCGGCTGGGCTCGTGCGTTTGACCGACCATCCTCAGGTGGGCAAGCGTGCCATCCCGACCTGCCAATGTCAGCGGGCCGACGGGGCTGTCGATGGTCCGAAAAAATATGGTGCTCACGCTTTCTCCTTCGGGGGCCAATGGTTTATCGGGTGATCCAGGGTTGTCCACAGGTGTTGTGTGGCGTATGACCGCCACGGGCGCCACTTCGTGCTGTGGTCGCTCAATGTACGGGCGTCCGAGGGTAGGCCGAGATGCTTGGCGGCAGTGCGCACCCCACCATCGGCCACAGGAAAAGCGTCGGGATCCCCAAGCCCGCGCATAGCGATCAGCTCCGTTGTCCACGGCCCGACACCCGGCAGGTCGAGGAGCTGACAGCGGGCACGCTGCCAGTCGCACCCGGGACTGAGAGTCACGGTGCCCTCCGCCAAGGCGCAGACAAGTCCAACGACGCTGCGCTGGCGCGACTTTGGGAGGGCCAGCGTGGTGGGGTCGAGGCCTGCGAGTTGCTCGGCCGACGGGAAGACGTGGGTCAGGCCCCCTTCGGGGTCGGTGATCGGCATGCCATGAGCCTTCGCGATTCGCGCGGTGTGGGTTCGTGCCGCCTTCATCGACACCTGCTGGCCGATCACCGCCCGTAGCGCCAACTCGTGTTCGTCGACCGTGCGGGGAATCCGTTGGCCGGGATGCTTGGCGACCACAGCGGCGAGATCGCGATCTGCGCCGAGGAAATCGACCACCGCTTCCGGGTCAGCGTCGAGATCGAGTAACCGCCGGCAGCGCGCGATCGCAGTGGAGAGATCACGAAAATCGTTCAGCTGCAACACACATTGGACATGGTCGGGCGTCGGTGTCAGACTGACGATTCCATGGCCCCACGGGAGTCTGAGGGTTCGTCGATAGGCACCGTCCCGCACCTCCTCGCAACCGGTGACGGCGCCCGCCGCCAGATGCCCGAACAGCCCCTCGAACGCGAACGGCGTCCGCGCCGGTAACCGCAGTGACACTATTCCGGTGCCGGCGATGGCTAAGTCGGCGCCGGTCCGAGTTGCTGCCTTCTCGCGGAGCGCCGTCGGCGTGGTGTCGCAGACCTCGCGGACCGTGTCATTGAACTGCCGGATGCTGGAGAAGCCTGCCGCGAACGCGACGTCACCGAACGGCAGATCCGTCGTCTCGATCAGTACCCGGGCGGTCTGTGTCCGTTGTGCCCGGGCCAGGGCGAGAGGTCCTGCGCCGACCTCCGCCTGCAGGAGACGTTCCAGCTGACGCGCGGTGTAACCGACCTTGGCCGCCAGTCCGGTTACGCCGTCGCGGTCTACCGTGCCGTCGGCGATCAGGCGCATGGCGCGTGCGACCACGTCACCGCGGACGTTCCACTCCGGGGATCCTGGCGACGCGTCCGGCCGGCACCGTTTGCACGGCCGGAAGCCCGCCCGCTGCGCGGCGGCGGCGGTGGGGTAAAACCGCACGTTGCGCGCGAACGGCGATCGGGCAGGACAGCTGGGCCGGCAATAGATCTTGGTGGTCAGAACCGCGGTCACGAACCAACCGTCGAACCGGGCGTCCTTGGACTGGATCGCTCGGTAGCAGCGGTCGAAATCATCGTGCATATACCGACAATTACACGCCGCCACCGACAACACTGGCGGAAATCCGACATCACTGTTTGGGTCTATGACTCGCTTAGGGGCACCGCAAGCCTGGTCGGCTCGTCGCGCCCCCGCAGCACCACCTCGTCGTCAAGTGTCCAGCAGCGGCGCTCGCCGTCGCTCGCCGCCTCTACCGCACTCGCGGACGCGAGTAGCCGCTGTGGATACGACTTGGCCAATTCGCATAGCCGCGCCGCCTCGTTAACCGGGTCACCGATCACGGTGTACTCGTAGCGCTCGTAGGCGCCGACATTCCCGGCGACCGCCTTCCCGGAGGCCACCCCGACGCCGGCTGGACATTCCGGTATTTCCTCGTCCAGCCGGCGAGCGACGGCGCGTGCGGTTGACAGTGCTTCATCCTCGGGACGCTCGAGCCGAACTGGCGCGCCGAAAACGGCCAACGACGCGTCGCCCTCGAACTTGTTCAGCAGTCCCCGGTGCCGGTCGACCTCCTCGACGATGACCGCGAAGAACCGGTTGAGCATCTCGACGACCTCAATCGGCGGCATACTGCTCACGAGCTCGGTGGATCCCATGATGTCAACGAAAAGCACTGCGACATGGCGCTCCTCGCCACCCAGCTCCAGTCCTTGCTCTTCAGCCGCGGCGGCCACCTCGCGTCCGACGTGACGGCCGAACAGGTCGCGGACCCGTTCGCGTTCACGCAATCCGTGAACCATCGCATTGAACCCGCGCTGCAACTCGCCAAGCTCGGTGCCATCGAACACCACAAGATCGTGGTCGAGGTCGCCTTCCTCCACTCGCTGCAACGCCGCCCGCACGACCCGCACCGGCGTGGCGGTGAGCCACGACACGATCAGCATCAGCGTGAAACCGAAGATCAGCGCGACGATGCCGAGTATCAGCACGGCGATCCCGAACTGGGTCTGGGAGAGGTTTCGCAGCGACAATGTGAAGAACGCCGCCAGCACGATGCCCAGTACCGGTACGGCCGAGCCGAACAGCCACACCGTCATGGTTCGGCCCATAATCCCGGCCGCTAGCCGTCGCGGCGGACGCCCGGCCTGCAACGCCTGGGCGGCGACCGGTCGCAACGCGAACTCGGTGAACAGGTAACAACTGGTCGACACGACGATGCCGCTGAACCCGACGGCCAGGAGGTAACGCGGGATGAACGCCGTGTTCACAAGCCCGTACAGCGTCGTCAGCAACGCAGTCCCAAGGCCCCACAGCACGAGGTGAATGACGGTCAAACGGCGCGGTGCCAGGAATGTGTTGCGCTGGTCCTCACGCGTCGGAGGCCGTTCCTCAATTGCCCAGCGCAGGGCGTGGACGGTGCGACGGGTCACCCAGAAGATGCCGATCAGCAGCGCCGCCCCAATGTATGCAGGGCTGACAATCCAGGTCAGCCACCCCGGAGCGTCGGTGAAGATGCTCGGGACGGGAAAGGTGACCGTGACCATCAACAGCGTGACACCGATTCCCAGCAGGTTCGCGGTCACGACGAATACCGTGAGGATCAGTTGGATGCGGATTCGGCGGCGGGTCGGACTCTCGCTTGCCCGGCCCAGCAGCCAAGACCCGAAATCTGGCGGCGTGGGAATGCGGCTGCTTTGTCCCGTTACCCGTTCGAGCACCCGGCCCAGCCGTTGAGCAACGGACAACTTGGCAACCATGGTGGGCGCCAGCCTAGTTGCCGGCCCTGGCCCTACAGTGGACCAGTGCGTCTCGTGATCGCCCGGTGCGCCGTCGACTACCTCGGACGACTCACCGCGCACCTGCCCTCGGCGCGACGCCTGCTGTTGATCAAGGCGGACGGATCGGTGAGTGTGCACGCCGACGACCGCGCTTACAAACCGTTGAACTGGATGAGTCCTCCGTGTCGGCTGACCGAATTCGTCGACGAGGCCATGCCGGTCTGGGTGGTCGAGAACAAGGCAGGTGAGCAGCTACGGATCACGATTGAGCAGATCGAACACGACTCCTCGCACGATCTCGGGGCGGATCCCGGCTTGATGAAAGACGGTGTGGAGGCGCATCTGCAGGAGCTGCTGGCCGAGCACGTCGAGCTGTTGGGGGCCGGGTACACGTTGGTGCGTCGCGAGTACATGACCCCGATCGGCCCGGTCGACCTGTTGTGCCGCGACGAGCAGGGTCGGTCAGTCGCTGTGGAAATCAAGCGGCGCGGAGAGATCGACGGTGTAGAACAGCTGACCCGATACCTCGAATTGCTCAATCGCGACAGCATTTTGGCTCCCGTCAGCGGAGTGTTCGCCGCCCAGCAGATCAAACCACAAGCGCGTACCCTCGCGGTGGATCGTGGAATCCGTTGCATGACATTGGATTACGACCGAATGCGTGGCCTGGAAAGCGACGAATACCGGCTGTTCTGACATTCATTCCGGCGGCGTCGCGGCGGTCGCCTCGATCGCTCCTGTCGGGCACCGCGAAACCGCCTCGTCCAACTTCGCATTCCACTCGGCGACCGACTGCAGCGGTTGTGCTGTTCCAGCATCGCCCATGTCGAACAGGGCTGGCGCGATGGCCATGCAGGTACCCGATCCGACGCACAGCTCCGGGTTTACGGTTACCCGCACGGCAACCCGCTCGTCATTCACGACTTGGCCACCAGGTCGGTGCGCTTGCGCAGGCTCACGGTGGCCCGCTGCTGCGGCAACAGCAGGACGGTGTGCGCTTGCTGGCTCTCGGCAGGCGATGTCTCGGGGACGAATGTCATCTCCTGCAAAATCGTGCGCAGCAGAACCCGCGCTTCGAACATCGCCATGTGCCCACCCAGGCAACGATTGATGCCGCCGCCGAATGGCAGCCAGTGGTATGGGTCGGGGGTTGTGCCGAGGAACCGTTCTGGCCGGAACTCGTCGGGCGCGTCGTACAGGTCGCCGCGCCGGTGAATACCATTGATGTACAGCCACACCATCGATCCCCGCGGCAGGAAGACGTCGTTGATGACCACGTCACGGTTGACTGCGCGTGCCGTGAACGGGACGGTGGGACGCAACCGCAGGGTCTCGGTGATCACCGCGTCGAGGTAGGTGTCGTCGCCGGCGGCCAGCGTCTCCTCGAGCCGGTGCAGCACGTCGGGGTGACGGACCAGCCGCTCGGCCACCCATGACAGCGTCGCCGCGGTGGTGTCGTTCCCCGCGACCAGCAGCAGCCGCTGGAACCCGGCAAGCATCTCGTCGTCCATCAGCCCTTGGCCGTCGGTCTCCTGGATTTTCAGGAAGATGGCCAGGCAGTCGCGCCGCTCGGCATCGCCCCGGGCGGCGCGGCGGGCGGCGATCTCGTCGTAGGTCACCTGGTCCAGACCGGCCAGGACTCGGTCGAGTGTGGGGAACGGCAGCCAGCGTCCGCGCGACGCCATGGCTGCGGCGTACCGCAGGGCGAGGCCGCGGGATCCGGCGACGCGGTCGAGTTCGGCCATGCGGTCGGACAGCCGTGCCCGTCGCTCGGGTTCGGTGACCCCGAAGACGACAGACATTATTACCTCGGTCGCCAGTGTCCGCATGTAGGAGTGGAAACTGATCGGCTGCCGCGTTGGGAGATCGCGCACCATCCGGCGGGCGACGTCCTCCATCACGGGTTCGTACCCCTGCAGCGCCTTGCCCATGAACGCGGGCGCGACCTTGCGACGCACCACCGTGTGATCATCGCTGGCCCACCACGTCATGATCCGCTCGCCGAAGATGATCTCGTGGGGCGCCATCCGTCTCAGGGCGGTGCCGAACGACAACGCCCGGGTTTTGTCCTGGAACACGGCCTTGACGTCATCGGGTGACGAGGTCCAAAACATCGTCGGCATGAGCGGAACGTCCAAGACAAACCGCTCGCCGAGCGCGGAGAGTTGCTGGCGGGCGGTCTCGGGCGCGAACCACAGCTTGGCCCACGCGGCCAGCGAAATTTTCGGGCGGGGCAGGGTATCGAGCGTGGTAACCGGCTGCGTTGTCGGCATCGTGGTGCTCATCGCAACCCCCAGGGAGCGGTCGTCGGTTCAGGTGCGCCTATAGTACGTAATCGTACTTTTGACTGCAAGACATCCGCGGCGGTCGCGTAAGGTCCAGGGGGTGAGCACGCTGTCGGGTTCTTTCCCGAAGTCCGCTCCCGGACTGCCCCGCGGACGGACCCGTCTCGATCCGCTCGACGCGACCGCCCAGCAGCGCGCGCGACTTCTGCGGGCAGTCATTTCCGCCGTCGCCGACAAGGGTTATCAGGCGACCACGATTACCGACATCGTCCAACGGGCCAGGGTTTCCCGCAGCGTCATGTACCGGGAGTTCGACGGGAAGCTGGACTGCTTCTTGGCAGCGATCGAAGCGGGTCGGCAACTAGTCACGGCACGTATCGCGGAAGCTATGGAGGAGGTCGCCGAGGGCTCATTACACACCGTGCTGCGCGCGCTCAGCCGGGCCTATCTGGAAACGTGCGCGCGAGAACCGGACCATGCCCGAGCGTGGGTGCTGGAACTGGCCGCTGCGGGGCCGGAGGGCATCGACGCGCGAGACAGGTACCTGGACGGGTTCGCAACGCTGATGCGAGAAATCGACTGCCGATACGGGAGCGGGCGTGCGCGGGCGCCGGAGCACTACGTCGCACTGGTCGGTGGGATCACCGAGTTGGTCAGCCGTGAGGTCCGCGCCGGAGGCGAGGCCGCGTTACCACGTCTTGAGGACGGGCTGACAACGGCCGCGGTGGCCATGCTGCGATGACCAAGCGCAGGAATCCGCCTCGCCGGCACCGCTCAATCCCGCCATTTGCGGACCCACGGCGTGCGGAGATCGGGCCCGAGGGGTACGACTACGAGGTACGGGCCGTCGCCGCGGCACATGCCACCAAGTCGTATCGCTGCCCCGGTTGTGATCACGAAATTCGTTCCGGCACAGCTCATGTGGTGGTATGGCCGACGGACGGCGTGGATGATCGGCGGCATTGGCATACCGCGTGCTGGAGGCACCGGGCCACGCGCAGCCCGACGCGGAAGTGGTCTTAGAAAATCAGGCTCCGCGCGCTGGCTCGACCAGCTCGATCAGCACACCGCCCGCATCGTGCGGATGGATGAAGTTGATCCGTGAATTAGCGGTGCCGCGCCGCGGCGCGTCGTAGATCAGCCGGGTTCCCTGGCTTTCCAGTCGCTTGGTCAGTTGATCCAGGTCGCTGACCCGGTAGGCGAGCTGCTGAAGTCCGGGTCCGCGCTTGTCCAGGAACTTCGCGATCGGCGACGAGTCGTCGATCGGCGCCATCAGTTGAAGCTGGGCACTGCCGAACGGCGCACCGCGGACCGAAAGCATGGCCTCCCGAATACCCTGATCGACGTTGATCTCCTCGTGTACCACGATCATCCCGAGTTGGTCGTGATACCACGCGATCGCAGCATCGAAATCGCGGACAGCCACGCCGACGTGGTCGATGGCCGTCACCAGCGCGCTGGCAAGGGAAGGGCGGGCATCAACCTGCTCTGTGGTCATAACGTCAAGGTAACCTAACGGCAAACGTTCCGCATTTCCGATCCGTCGTAAACCCCCATTTTCGGGGCGTCGAGATCAGTCCCGGAGGTACTTATGAGGACGTCGGTCATCGTTGCTGGGGCACGCACGCCGATCGGCAAGCTGATGGGCTCTCTGAAGGACTTCTCCGGTAGCGACCTGGGTGCCGTCGCGATCGCCGGGGCCCTAAAAAAGGCCAATATTGCGGCGTCCCTCGTCGACTACGTGATCATGGGCCAGGTCCTCACCGCCGGGGCCGGCCAGATGCCAGCGCGGCAAGCGGCGGTCGCCGCGGGCATCAGCTGGGGGGTGCCCGCGCTGACGATCAACAAGATGTGCCTATCCGGGATCGACGCGATCGCGCTGGCCGACCAACTGATCCGCGCCGGTGAGTTCGACGTGGTCGCGGCCGGTGGCCAGGAGTCGATGACGGCCTCACCGCACCTGCTGATGGGCAGCCGGGCCGGCTACAAGTACGGGGACGTCACGGTTCTCGACCACATGGCCTACGACGGCCTGCACGACGTGTTCACCGACCAGCCGATGGGCGCGCTCACTGAACAGCGGAACGCCGTCGACCAGTTCACCCGGGCCGAGCAGGACGAGTACGCCGCCCGTTCGCATCAGAAGGCGGCGGCCGCGTGGAAGGATGGCGTGTTCGCCGACGAAGTGGTACCCGTCAAGATTCCCCAGCGTAAGGGCGATCCGATCGAGTTTGCCGAGGATGAGGGCATCCGCGCGAACACCACCGCGGAGTCGCTGGCCGGCCTCAAGCCGGCGTTCCGCCCCGACGGCACCATCACCGCCGGTTCGGCGTCGCAGATCTCCGATGGAGCCGCCGCCGTCGTGGTGATGAACAAGCAGAAGGCCGAGGAACTTGGGCTTAGCTGGCTGGTCGAGATCGGCGCGCATGGTGTGGTCGCCGGACCCGATTCGACGCTGCAGTCGCAGCCGGCAAACGCAATCAAGAAGGCGATCGGGCGCGAGGGAATCTCGGTGGACCGGCTCGACGTCATCGAGATCAACGAGGCGTTCGCCGCGGTCGCTCTCGCCTCGACGCAAGAGCTGGACGTGGATCCGCTGAAGGTGAACGTCAACGGCGGTGCCATCGCTGTCGGCCACCCCATCGGGATGTCCGGGGCCCGCATCACGCTTCATGTCGCCCTCGAGCTCGCCCGGCGCGGCTCCGGGTATGGCGTGGCAGCGCTGTGCGGCGCCGGCGGGCAGGGTGATGCGTTGATCCTGCGGGCGAGCTGACGCAATTGCAGTTGCTGGCGACGGCGACGCGTCCACGCCAAACCGGTCGTGTGGTATTCCTCATATCCGTGCTCGTCGACCCGATTCGGGTGCCGCGCGAGCCGTCATGGACGTCTCTGCAACCGGCCGCGACCACATCGCGGACGACGTGACAAACTTGACGATGTGAGCCGTCCGCGTCCACCCGTCGCGCCCGCCATGGCCGGCGCTATCGACCTTTCCGCCCTCAAGCAGCGTGCCACGCAGCGAGATGACGCCGCCGGGGCTCCCGCCGGTACCGAAGTCACCGAGACCAACTTCGAAGCCGAGGTGTTGGCCCGGTCCAACCAGGTTCCGGTCGTGGTGGTGTTGTGGTCGCCGCGCAGCGATTCATCCGCCCGGCTGGCCGATGCGTTCGCGGGCCTGGCGGCAACCGACGCTGGCAAATGGTCGTTGGCAACTGTGAATGTCGACACTGAGCCGCGGGTCGCTCAGATCTTCGGTGTGCAAGCTGTGCCGACGGTGGTCGCGATCGCGGGCGGGCAGCCGATCTCCAGCTTCCAAGGAGTCCAGCCGCCCGAGCAATTGCGCGGTTGGATCGACTCGCTGGTCTCGGCCACAGCCGGAAAGCTTGGTGGTTCAACGGATTCCGAACCGGAGCAGGTTGATCCCGGGTTGGCGAAGGCGCGCGAATTGCTCGAGGCCGGCAATTTCGACGCGGCGCTGGGTGCGTATGGCGCACTGCTGGACAAGGACCCGACGCATCCCGAGGCGAAGGCCGCGGTCCGTCAGATTTCGTTTTTGACGCGCGCGACCAAGCAGCGCCCCGACGCAGCCCGGGCAGCCGACGCCGCGCCTGACGACATCGAGGCGGCGTTCGCGGCCGCGGACGTCGAGATCCTCAATCAGTTGGTGGACGCGGCGTTCAATCGGCTGACCGACTTGGTCAAGCGCACGTCCGGGGATGACCGCACCAAGGTCCGAACCCGACTGATCGAACTGTTCGAGCTGTTCGACCCGGCCGACCCGGCGGTCATCGCGGGCCGCCGAAACCTCGCCAACGCGCTGTACTGACTGCGCGAGCAGACGCAGAATCGCACGAATCCGCTCCGCGGAATGCGATTCTGCGTCTGCTCGCGGGGAGGGAACTGGTGCTACTCGGGTTCCAGCCACAACGCCGACAGGGGCGGCAGCACCATGACTGCGGAGGCCGGACGACCATGCCACGGTTCGTCGACGGCTTCCACTGCCCCGAAGTTGCCCACCCCCGCGCCGTTGTAAATCGTCGAGTCGGTGTTCAGCGCCTCGCGCCAACGACCGGACTGCGGCAGGCCGAGCCGGTACCGGGTGTGCTCGGTGCCCGCGAAGTTGAAAATGCAGGCCATCATCGAGCCGTCGCTGCCGAACCTCAGGAAGCTCAGCACGTTGTTCGCCGAATCGTTCGCGTCGATCCACGAGTAGCCCTCCGGGCTGGTGTCGTGCGACCACAACGCGGGACGGGTCCGATACACCTCGTTGATGTCGCGAACCATGCGCAGAACGCCACTCGAGAAACCGCCTTCGCCCAGCTGGAACCAGTCGACGCCGCGCACCTCCGACCATTCGGCGCGCTGGCCGAACTCCTGGCCCATGAACAGCAGCTGCTTGCCGGGGTGCGCCCACTGGTAGGCCAGCAGGCTGCGCAACCCGGCGGCCTTCATGTGGTCGTTGCCGGGCAGGCGGCCCCAGAGGGTTCCCTTCCCGTGCACCACCTCGTCGTGGCTGAGCGGCAGCACAAAGTTCTCGCTGAACGCGTAGAGCAGCGAGAACGTCATCTCGTGGTGGTGATAGCTGCGATGCACCGGATCGTGACTGATGAAGTCGAGGGTGTCGTTCATCCAGCCCATGTTCCACTTCATCGAAAAACCCAGGCCGCCTAGGCTCGTCGGGCGTGTGACACCGGGCCACGACGTCGATTCCTCCGCCACGGTGACGATGCCGGGGGCCACCTTGTGCACGGTGGCGTTCATCTCCTGCAGGAACTGCACCGCTTCGAGGTTCTCTCGGCCGCCGTAGATGTTCGGCGTCCAGCCGCCTTCGTCGCGGGAATAGTCGAGGTAGAGCATCGACGCCACCGCGTCCACCCTCAGTCCGTCGACGTGGAACTCCTGAAGCCAGTACAGCGCGTTGGCGACCAGGAAGTTGCGAACCTCGGCGCGGCCGAAGTCGAAAACGTATGTACCCCAGTCGAGTTGCTCGCCGCGATGAGGATCGGAGTGCTCGTAGAGCGGTGTTCCGTCGAAGCGGCCCAACGCCCATGCATCCTTGGGGAAGTGGGCGGGCACCCAATCCACGATGACCCCTATCCCGGCCTGGTGCAGGGCGTCGACTAAAGCCCTGAAGTCGTCCGGACTGCCCAGCCGCGACGTGGGCGCATAGTACGACGTGACCTGATAGCCCCAGGAGCCGCCGAACGGATGCTCTGCAACCGGCAGCATCTCGACGTGTGTGAAACCCTGCGAGACAACGTATTCGGTGAGCTCACCGGCGAGCTGTCGGTAACTCAGCCCAGGCCGCCATGAGGTCAGATGCACCTCGTAGGTGCTCATCGGCTCGAACACCGGGTTCGTCCGCGCCCGCCGAGTCATCCATGCCTCGTCGTGCCACTCGTAGCTACTCGTGGTCACCTTCGACGCCGTCTGCGGCGGCACTTCGGTGGCGAACGCGAACGGGTCGGCGCGGTCGGTAACCACGCCGTCGGCGCCGTGCACGCGGAACTTGTAAAGACCCCCTACGTCAAAGCCGGGCCAGAACAGTTCCCACACCCCCGAGGAACCGAGCGCCCGCAGTTGGGCTTCGTTGCCGTCCCAGCGGTTGAAGTCCCCGACCAGGCTGACACCGTTGGCGTTGGGCGCCCACACCGCGAACGACACCCCTCTCACCTCGCCGTCAGGTGTGGCGAACACCCGCGGATGAGCGCCGAGAATATCCCACAGACGCTCGTGGCGACCCTCGTTGAACAGGTGCAAGTCCATCTCGCCGAGCGTCGGCAAGAAGCGGTATCCGTCGGCCACCGTGTGCACGTCGAGACTGCCGTCCGCGCCGTGATAGCTGATCTCGAGGCGGTAGTCGACGAGGTTGACGAACGGCAACGCCACCGCGAACAGTCCCCCTTCCAGGTGACGCAGCGGAAAACGCTCCGGCCCGACGAGTGCGACGACCTCGACGGCATGCGGCCGGTAAGCCCGGATCACCGTGTGGTCGCCATATTCGTGGGCGCCCAGGACGGAATGCGGGTTGTGATGCTCGCCGGCCAGCAGCCGGTCGAAGTCCGACCGGCTCGGCGCCAAGTGCGTCTTGTAGTGCTTGGATTGCCTCATCATCACTCCCTGCGCAGTAGCGCCAAGCGCGCCGCTTCCGGCACACGTGGTAGGTGCACGATGTGCGCGACGTTTCGTGCCGGATCGAGACGGACGAAATTAGACTGCCCCCAGTGGTATTCGTCGCCGGTGATTTCGTCGCGCACCCAGAACCGGTCGTACCACTCCATACCCAACGCTGGCAGGTCTAACCACAGCGTCGCCTCCTCGGCGCCGAACGGGTTGAGCGTCACGACCACGAGCACTGCGTCGCCGGTCGACGGGTCAAACTTGCTGTATCCCAGCAACGCATCGTTGTCGACATGGTGGAAGTGGATGGTGCGAAGCTGGTGAAGGGCGGGATGCAGCCGCCGGATCGTGTTGAGATGGGTGATGAACGGCTCAAGTGACTCCCCGCGTTCCAACGCGGCCTCGAAGTCGCGCGGTCGCAACTGGTATTTCTCGGAGTTCAGGTATTCCTCGCTGCCCTCTCGGACAGGTCGGTGCTCGTAGAGCTCGTAGCCGGAGTACACGCCCCACGTCGGGCTCATCGTCGCGGCGAGCGCCGCGCGGATCGCGAACATGCCGGGCCCGCCGCGTTGCAGGCTTTCGTGCAGGATGTCGGGCGTGTTGACGAACAGGTTCGGCCGCGCACAGTCGGCGTATTCGGCGATCTGTTGCCCGAATTCGGTGAGCTCCGATTTGGCGGTGCGCCAGGTGAAATACGTATAGGACTGCGTGAAGCCGAGCTTGGCGAGGCCGTACAGCCGTGCCGGACGGGTGAACGCTTCGGACAAGAACAGCACATCGGGGTCGGTGCTCTTGACCTCTTCGATCAGCCACTCCCAGAAGTTCGGCGGCTTGGTGTGCGGGTTGTCAACGCGAAACACCTTGACGCCATGAGCGATCCAGTGGCGCACCACCCGAAGTACCTCGTGGTAGACCCCGTCGGGGTCATTGTCGAAGTTCATCGGATAAATGTCTTGGTACATCTTCGGCGGGTTCTCCGCATAGGCGATGGTCCCGTCGGGCAGAACGGTGAACCAGTCGCGATGTTGGCGCGCCCACGGATGGTCCGGCGCGCACTGCAACGCAAGATCGAGCGCTACCTCCAGGCCGTTGTCCTGTGCGGCGGCGACGAACGCGTCGAAGTCGTCGATGGTGCCCAGACCGGGGTGCACAGCATCATGACCGCCCTCGTCGCTGCCGATCGCCCACGGCGATCCCACATCGTCCCGTGCGGCGGTCACCGAGTTGTTGCGGCCCTTGCGGTGCACCTTGCCGATCGGATGGATCGGCGGCAGGTACACCACGTCGAAACCCATCTTGGCGATCCTCGGCAGTGCCTCGGCGGCGGTCGCAAAGGTGCCGTGCACAGGCTTGCCGTCTACCCCCCACCCGCCCGTCGAGCGAGGGAATATTTCGTACCACGAACCACACCGGGCCCGCGGGCGGTCCACCCATACGCCGTACTGCTCGCCACGGGTCAGCAGTTCGCGCAGCGGGTACTGCGCCAACAGGTCGGCGACTTCGCCCGTGGACGCACCGGCGACGCGGGTCAGCGGATCGCCGGGCATGCGCAGGGCCGCCGCCGCCTTCAGCAGCGGGTCGCGCAGTTCGCGGGGCATCCCCATCGCGGCCCGCTCGAACAACTTGGCTCCGATCAGGAGATCGTTGGACAGCTCAGATTCGCCCTGGCCGGCATCGAGTTTGGCCGTGACCGTACGTCGCCACGTGCCGATCGGATCGCCCCAGCCGTCCACCCGGAAGGTCCACAGCCCGACACTGTCCGGGCTGAACTCGCCATGGAATACGTCGGGGGCGGTGCCCGGTGACATCGAAATCAAGATCGGCTTCACACGCTGCAGCCCGGCTGTATGTAAACCTGGTACCGCCGTCCTGCGGTCGGCCGTCTTGGCAAGGCGCGGATACCCGCGACCGAGGTAGCGAACCACAAGCGCGGCGGCGACCCCCTCGTGGCCCTCGCGCCACACTGCCGCCCTGACCGGCACGATCTCGCCCACTACCGCCTTGGCCGGGTACCTACCGCAGGAGACGACGGGCCGCACCTCATCGATTTCGATTCGACCGGGCACCCGACACTCCTTCGATGGCGCGGCACACGGGTGCCGCGATAGTGGTTCGTTCCGGCTGTCTTTTCCGTCTTACCCTGCTTGTTCCCACCGTAGTGTCGGTCCCAAACGCCGGCGGCGAAGTGACTGTTCCGGCCGCCGCGCAGGCGGCTCATCGTGCCTTCTGGTCTTCGCGCAAGCGGCTCATCGTGCCTTCTGGTCTTCGCGCAAGCGGCTCATCCCCTGCACCGACGGGATTTCTCAGTAAGGTAAGGGCGCGTGAAGGCACTGCGTCGTTTCACCGTACGGGCTCATCTGCCAGAACGCCTGGCGGCGTTGGAGCAGCTCTCGGTCAACCTGCGATGGTCTTGGGACAAACCCACCCAAGATCTGTTCTCCGCCATCGAACCCACGTTGTGGGAGCGTTGCGGAGCCGACCCGGTCGCGCTCCTGGGTGCGGTGACACCGCAACGGCTGGACGAGCTCGCAGTTCACCCGCAGTTCCTCGAACGGCTGGACCGGCTGGCCGACGACCTCAGGGACTATCTCACCCGACCGCTGTGGTATCAGGAAAAGCAGGCGGCCGGCCATGCTCTGCCCACTGGGATCGCCTACTTCTCGATGGAGTTCGGGGTATCCGAGGTGCTGCCCAACTACTCGGGCGGTCTCGGCATTCTGGCCGGCGATCACCTCAAGGCTGCTTCGGATATGGGCCTGCCGCTGATCGCGGTTGGCCTGTACTACCGGTCCGGCTACTTTCGTCAGTCACTGACCGCAGACGGCTGGCAACATGAGACCTATCCGCCTTTCGATCCGCAGGGCTTGCCGTTGCGGCTGCTGACCGACACTTCGGGTGAGCGTGTGGTGGTGGGGCTGACGTTGCCGGACGACCATGAGCTGCGTGCCCGGGTCTGGGTCGCCCAGGTGGGCCGAATCCCGTTGCTGCTGCTCGATTCCGACATCCCCGAAAACGAGCACGAACTGCGCAGCGTGACCGACCGGTTATACGGAGGCGATCAGGACCACCGCATCAAGCAGGAGATCCTGGCCGGGATCGGTGGCGTGCGGGCGATTCGCGCCTTCAGTGCTGCCGAGGGCGTCCCGGCCCCGGAGGTGTACCACATGAACGAGGGCCACGCCGGGTTTCTCGGAATTGAGCGCATCCGTGAGCTGATGACCGGGTCCAAACTGGATTTCGAAACCGCGCTGACCGTGGTGCGGTCAAGCACGGTGTTCACCACCCACACCCCCGTGCCCGCCGGGATTGACCGATTCCCGGTCGACATGGTGCGGCATTACTTCGGTGGCGATCACGGCAAGAAAGGCTCGGTGCTGGTGCCCGAGGTGCCGTTAGATCGGATCATTGCACTCGGCGCCGAGGACCACGCGGCGACGTTCAACATGGCGCACATGGGCCTGCGGCTGGCTCAGCGCGCAAACGGCGTCTCATTGCTCCACGGCCGGGTGAGCAGGCGGATGTTCAACGAACTCTGGCCCGGATTCGACCCTGACGAGGTACCGATCGGGTCGGTCACCAACGGTGTCCACGCGTACACCTGGGCCGCGCCGCAATGGGTGGAATTGGGCAGCGGACTGCTTGGCTCCGATTCGCCGACCGAGCCCGAGGTGTGGGAGCGGATACAGCAGGTGGATCCCGGTCATCTGTGGTGGATTCGCTGCCAGCTGCGCGAGCAGCTCATCGAGGAGGTGCGTCGGCGGCTGCGGTTGACTTGGCTGGAGCGCGGTGCACCCGAAGCCGAATTAGGTTGGATAGCAAAGGCTTTCGATCCCAATGTGCTAACGATTGGGTTCGCCCGCCGGGTGCCGACGTACAAGCGGCTGACCTTGATGCTGCACGACCCGGATCGCTTGGAAGCCCTGCTGCTGGACGAGCACCGGCCGATTCAGATGATCGTGGCCGGGAAGTCCCACCCAGCCGACGACGCCGGCAAGGCTTTGATCCAGCAGATCGTTCGGTTCGCCGACCGGGCCGCAGTGCGGCACCGGATCGCATTCCTGCCGAACTACGACATGTCGATGGCGCGGCTGCTGTACTGGGGCTGTGACGTGTGGCTGAACAACCCGTTGCGTCCGCTCGAGGCGTGTGGCACCTCGGGGATGAAGAGTGCTCTCAATGGTGGACTGAACCTGTCGGTCCGCGATGGCTGGTGGGACGAGTGGTATGACGGCGAAAACGGTTGGGAGATCCCGACCGCCGACGGGGTTTCCGAGGAACGCCGTGACGACCTGGAGGCCGCCGCACTCTACAACTTGCTGGAATCCACTGTGGCACCGAAGTTCTATGAGCGCGACGGGTCCGCAATACCGCGCCGCTGGGTAGAAATGGTGCGTCACACACTCGAGGTGCTGGGACCTAAAGTGTTGGCGTCGAGGATGGTCCGTGACTACACCGAGCGGTACTACGCCCCGGCGGCGGAGTCGCTGCACCGGACGATCGCATCGGTAGACGACGAGACATTCGGTTACGCGCGTCGGTTGGCCGAGTACCGGCAGAGAGTGTATGCGGCGTGGCCCAAGATCAAGATCAGTGACGTCGACAGCACCGGTCTGCCCGACACCCCGTTGCTGGGCTCAAAGATGACGCTGACCGCGACCGTCGCGCTGCCGGGACTGTCGCCCGACGAAGTCACGGTGCAAGCCGTGCTGGGCCGCGTCGATGCGAATGACACGGTTTTGGACCCCGTCTTCGTGCCGATGACGCACACCGGCACCACCGATACCGGCGACGAAACCTTTGCCACGAGCACGCCATTGCCGGTGGCCGGGTCGGTCGGATACACCGTGCGGGTCCTCCCGCATCATCCGCTGCTGAGGGGCGACAACGAACTGGGCTTGGTCACGCTTGCCTAACCGGCGGGTATCGGTCAACTTCCGAATGTGCCCGTACGCGTTTCCTGTTTCCGTCGCTATGGCACGCTGCCATGGTGCATTATCGCGCCACCGCGGTTCTCGCCTGCGTGGCTGTGTGCATGGCATCCGCGGCGCCGGCGCTTGGGGACCCCGAGCCGGATGCTTCGCCCACCGACGCGACCGTAGCCACTGAGGCCGCGGCAGCCGCCGACCCCGGTCCGCCTGCTGACGGCGGCCATATTCCGTCGGCAGAGCCCGCGACGACGAAAACCCCGGACGGCTGGACGCTCACGATTTCGTCACGGGACGAGACACTGTTGCCGGTCCCGCCGCTGACCACTGCTTTGTCGTCGCGCGATTACGTGGTCGGCGGTATTTATTCCGGGTCACTGATCGGTCCCGAGCTGCCCCGCGGTGTCCTCGAGGTGGGATACCAGATCGGGTGCGGAATCGACATGAGCACGTCCAACGGCGTCACTCTGGTGGGCACCACCGGAGTGACCGGTTCTGTCGGCACGACAGGGCCGTTGGTAGGCGTCCCGACCGGAATTCTGCCCATCGTCTCGGTGCCGGCCACGGGCGGTATCAGCGTCTCGCTCAAGCCCGGCCTGGTCAACATCGTGCCCGTGGACAAGAAGGAATTCAGAGGCCCCGAGCCGTGGATAATGATCGCGAATTTCCACGTCAAGATCGACGGCTGCGTGGGTCAGTCGTTCATTCGCTCGTATGCGACGCTCACCCGTCAGACCGAGCAGTCCGACGCGGTGCTGTCGTGGCTGGGTACCACCCGCACGGTCTGACACTTTCGGTTTGTTCTTCGCCCGAGAGGCTCATCACTGCCGTCTGTTCTTCGCCCGAGAGGCTCATCACTCATGGGTAGCGCTTGAAGCAGCGGTCTTCGTCGCCGAGCACGCCTTTGCGAAACGCGTCTATGCGGGAGAAGCCCGACGGCACCGATTCACCGTTGACATCGCTTGCCGCAAGGCCGTTGGTGAGCATCCCCGAGACTGCTTCGTCAAGATCGCCGGCAGCCAGTTGCACGGTGTGCCCGTCGACATTGATCTGTTGCGACATCTTCGTTGTTGCGATGCCCGTTAGACATGCTGTGCGTAACGCCGCCGCCGCGTTGTCCAGCACCACACCACCGTGCTCCTTCTGGATGGCCAGCATGTATCGGGACACAAGCACGGAGTAAGCGGTGTTGTCTCCAATGGGCGGGCCGAAACCACCCCGTTCTTCAGGCGGCGCGCCAAGCTTTTTGAACTCTGTTAGGTCCACGGTGATGGTGTTGGTGGCCGGGCAGTACGACGCCGGCGAATTCGCGCGCGCGTCGGGGCATGCGTCGGCTCCCGACTCATCGAAACTGAGGGTTGGCGGATTGGCGGGGGAGAACGTCTGCGTCATCGCGTCGACGATCGCCGTCACGGAGTCCTTGCTAACCGGCCATTCGCCGGTGCTGTCCTGGGTCAGCGCCACCGGCAGATCTCCCCGGCGCTGCTGAATCTCCCTCTTGTCGATGCTCGCGCACGCGGCGACACCGTCGGTGAAACCGAACTGGAATGCCGATATCCGCTCGAACGCCGACCCGTGTTCGCCGGAATCCTCGCCCGATTCGCTTTCCGAGTGCACGGGGTCGCGCAGCGAGATGAGCGCGGCCAGAACGCTGTTGAGCCCCTCGCCGGTGCTCATGGTGAAACGCGACGACTTGCCCTCGGCCACCCAGCGCATGTACACGCCCGCAAAGCAGTCGGCCTGTTGCTCAGCCACCAACGAGGGGGTCGCCGAGCCGGCCAGTTGAGCCCGGCGCTGGACTGCATGCCCGTACTCGTGACCCAGCACCAGCGGGATCGAGATGTCACCGAACGTCTTGCGAAGCATTGGGAGCAGGTGTCCGCGATCCCAGCCGATTTTGTTGTTGTGCCAGCAGTAGACCGCATTGGCGAAGTCGTATGTGTCGTTGCCACAGAACTGCTGTGTGCCGTATTCCCTCGAGTCCCATGAAACAAGGGCACTGGCGGGCTGGAACGCACCCTCCAACGGCTTGCGGTAGGCCTCGTCCCAGAACTCCTCGATGTCGCTGACCGACTGCACGGCGAGTCCGTCCTCTTTGCCGCCGTCGCCGTCCTGCACCTGCCGACTCGGCGCAGCGGCGTCCGGTCGCAACCCCGACGGACCGTCGGTGGCCGGCATGCCGGCCACCCGGAACGGGTCGGCGAAGACGGAGACGGGCTTGCCTGTCAGCAAGTTCGTGCAACCGCTGATGCCCAGGGCGGCGATGGCCGCGGCGACGGCGGCGGCGAACAGTCGTCTCATCGGCAACCTTCCGGCCCGGTCCCAAGCCGGGCCCAGCCAGCTATCAGGATAGATGGCCACGGCCCGGAGAGTCGCTTCATGTCGAACCCTTCGCAGCAAGACCGGTGGTGAGCCGGCCAAGTGCCGCTAGCACCGTGTGGCGGTCAGTAGTAAACCAGAACGGCGGCAACGAGTCCCGGAGAAAGCGACCGTAGCGGGCAGTCGCCATTCGTGAGTCGAGCACGGCGACCACCCCACGGTCATCGACGCGCCGGAGCAACCGGCCGGCACCCTGCGCCAGCAACAGGGCGGCCTGACTGGCGGCAACCGCCATGAAACCGTTGCCACCGTGCGCGGTGACCGCGCGCTGGCGCGCCGTGAGCAGCGGGTCGTCCGGACGAGGGAACGGGATCCTGTCGATGATCACCAGTGACAGCGAGGGGCCAGGGACGTCGACGCCCTGCCACAGCGAAAGTGTTCCAAACAAAGATGTTTCGGGGTCGGCGGCAAATTGCTCGACGAGCGCCGCGGTGGCGTCGTCGCCTTGGCACAGCACCGGTGTGGTGAGTCGCTCACGCATCTCTTCAGCGGCTGTGGCGGCCGCACGCATCGACGAAAACAGTCCGAGGGTGCGGCCGTGGGCGGCGGTGACCAATGCCTCGATTTCGGCGAGTTGCTCAGCGGAGCCGGTGCTGTCCCGGCCGGGTGCCGGCAGATGACGGGCGACGTAGAGGATGGCCGACTTCGCATGCTGGAATGGCGATCCCACGTCGATGCCGCGCCACGCGACATCAGCGTCGGTGCCGGTCAGTCCCCACTCCGACGCGATCGAATCGAACGATCCACCGGGTGTGAGGGTTGCTGATGTGAGTACTGCAGTGGCCCGGTTGAACAAACCGCTGCGTAACAGCGGTGCCACCGAAAGCGGTGCCACGCGCAGCTGCGCCAAGCCACGAGTGTCGTCGCTGGCGAGCCAGACGACATCGGTCCGGTCGGCAATGTCGGCCCGAAATGATTCCAGGATCCGCGTGCATGTTTCGGCGATGTCATCGAGTGCTGCGATCGCCTCCGAGCGCGCCGCGGCGGCCCTGGGATCGCTTGACGCGGTCGGAACGTCGCGCCGGGCCGCAGTGGTGGCGTCCCTCAATACGGCGAGATGTGCGGCGAGCCCGTCGTCGAGGTGGTCGATGCGTCCGGGTGCGGCGTCTCGGATCGCGGACGTGAAATCGTTGGCCGCCGCGTCGAAGCGTTCGGCTGATTCCGACTGTACCAAGCGGGCGATCCGCCGACCCGCAATGGCGAGTGGTGTAGACGAAAGCTCTTGTGTAGCAACGGCAGTGACTTTATCCACCAGCTCATGGGCCTCGTCGATGATGAGTAGGTCGTGTTCAGGCAGCACGGGCGCATCGGAGATCGCGTCAATGGCCAGCAGCGCATGGTTGGTCACGACGACGTCAGCACTGCCAGCCCTTCCTCTTGCCTTCTCAGCGAAGCACTCTGCGCCGAACGGGCAGCGGGCCACGCCGAGGCACTCCCGCGCCGAGACGCTCAGCTGCGACCATGACCGATCACGAACACCGGGGGTCAACTCGTCACGGTCGCCGGTGTCGGTCGAGGGTGCCCACACCATCAGGCGTTGTACTTCGCGGCCCAGCGCAGTGGTCGCGGTCGGCGCAAAAAGAGTCTGTTCTGCGGCATCGCTCTCGTCCGGGGTTGGCCCATTGTGCAGCTTGTTGAGGCACAGGTAGTTTCCCCGTCCTTTGAGTATCGCGAAGCGGGGCCGACGAGGCAGGAGGCGCTCCAGCGAATCGACCAGTCGCGGCAGGTCACGTTCGACGAGTTGGCGCTGCAGCGCGATGGTGGCGGTGGAAACAACCACGGGACAATCGGTTTGGACGGCACGAGCGATTGCAGGCACCAGATAAGCCAGTGACTTGCCGGTGCCGGTACCCGCTTGCACTGCCAGATGCTCGCCGGTGTCGAATGCCTGCGCGACCGCTTCGGCCATGGCGACTTGGCCGGCCCGTTCAGTGCCGCCGAGAGCGTCGACGGCCGTGGCGAGCAGATCGGTCACTGCTGCCGCTGGCGTGGTCCCTCCTTAACGGCAGTGGGGTGCGACACCATCCTGGTCGGAATGGCCGGCTCGCCGCGGGAAAGCTTCAAGCCGTCCCACGGCAAGCTCTTCAGCCCAGCGGCCACGCGCGCCCGCGCGGCGCCCAGATCGTCGCCGACCACGGGCTCGCCGCCGCGCACCAACGGCACGGTCAAGGTCCGGCTTGGCTCAGTGGAGGCGGGCGGCCAACCAGCCGGGTAGACGACTTCCTCGACGACGGTGCCCGTCGGCCGTGCCAATCGCATCGCATGCTTGTAGCCACCATGGGATTCCTTGCGGGTGCTGCGCTTTTCCACTGGCATCCCGTCGACCTCGACCAGCTTGTAGACCATTTGCGCGGTCGGCGCCCCGGACCCGGTGACCACCGACGTGCCCACGCCATAGGTGTCCACCGGTTCGGCGCGCAGCGCCGCGATTGCGAACTCATCGAGGTCACCGGAGACCACGATCCGGGTGTGTCGGGCGCCCAGGTCATCGAGCTGGCGGCGAACCTGGCGGGCCAGCACGCCGAGATCGCCCGAGTCGATCCTGACTGCGCCCAGTTCTACGCCAGCGACCGCTATCGCGTTCGCGACACCCGTCGTGATGTCATACGTGTCGACCAGAAGCGTCGTACTCACTCCGAGTGTTTCGACTTGCGCACGGAACGCCGCACATTCGTCCGGACCGGCCGCGGTGGTGTGGAGCAATGTGAACGCGTGGGCGCTGGTGCCGAGCGCCGGCACACCGTAGTGGTCCTGCGCCGCGAGGTTGGACGATCCGGCAAAGCCGGCGATGAACGCGGCCCGTGCCGCGGCGATCGCCGCCTGCTCATGGGTGCGGCGCGAACCCATCTCGATGATCGGTCGGCCGTCGGCAGCACTGACCATCCGCGCCGCAGCCGAAGCAATTGCGCTGTCGTGGTTGAGGATTGACAGTGCGAGCGTCTCCAGCACCACACATTGCGCAAAGGTGCCTCGCACGGTCAAAACAGGCGATCCCGGAAAGTAGAGCTCACCCTCTGCGTATCCGTCGACGTCTCCGTGGAATCGATAGTGGGCGAGATAGTCGACGGTATCCGGATCGAGGAATCCGCGCACGGAGCCGAGCGCGGCGTCGTCGAATTCGAACGACGTCAACGCTTCCAGAAACCGGCCGGTGCCTGCTACCACCCCGTAGCGGCGGCCCTCCGGCAGGCTGCGGGCGAAAAGCTCGAAGGTGCTGTGTCGGTGCGCGGTGCCGTCGCCCAGGGCCGTCGCGAGCATGGTCAACTCGTACTTGTCGGTCAGCAATGCGGTTGGTTCCGACGAGGCGCTCACACCGCTAACCGTATCGGCTCCAGCGCACGAGCCGGACCGGCTACTGTCGGTGCCCGCCGGTATCCTTGACGCATGGTCACGCTAGCGG
This sequence comes from uncultured Actinomycetota bacterium, assembly GCA_963801365.1. Lineage (GTDB taxonomy): Bacteria > Actinomycetota > Actinomycetes > Mycobacteriales > Mycobacteriaceae > Mycobacterium. Next base: position 105,575 of record CAWDEZ010000015.1, read on the forward strand.
GGACCCGCCCGGGGACTCGCGAGGAAGCCGACGTCGAGGTCGTCGAGGACATGGACACGCCGTGGGTCACGATCGTGTGGGATGACCCGGTGAATCTGATGACGTACGTAACCTACGTGTTCCAGAAACTGTTCGGTTACAGCGAGCCGCACGCCACCAACCTGATGCTGCAGGTGCACAACGAGGGAAAGGCGGTGGTGTCGGCGGGCAGCCGGGAGGCGATGGAAGTCGACGTGTCGAAGCTTCACGCCGCCGGCCTGTGGGCCAGTCTGCAGCAGGACCGCTGACCGGCAGGGCGACGGACGCGACAGTGCGCAAGTGGAAGCGGGTTGACACCGCGGACGGTCCACGTTTCCGGTCAACGCTGGCCGCACATGAGGCCTCGATGCTGCACAGCTTGGTGAAATCGATGCTGGACATGCTTGATGAGCGCGAATCTTCTTCTCCGGCGGACGAACTGGAGGAAATCACCGGAATCAAAGCGGGAAACTCCCGCCGCCCGCAGGACGCGACGATGCGCCGGCTGCTGCCGGACTTCTACCGCACCGCGAGTAATCATCCGGCGGGTTCGGCCGCCGCGGAAAGCCTCAACGCGGCACTGCGCAGCCTGCACGAGCCCGAGATCATCGAAGCCAAGCGCGAAGCCGGCCAACGGATGCTGGCCACGGTGCCTGCCGGTGGCGGCCGACTCGAATTGACACGCGATGACGCCACCGCATGGGTGGCCGCGGTCAACGACATCCGGCTGGCGTTGGGCACCATGCTCGGCATCGGGCCCAACGGGCCGGAGCGGCTGCCCGACGACCACCCGATGGCCGGTCACTTCGATGTCTACCAGTGGCTGACCGTGCTTCAGGAGTATCTCGTGCTGGCGCTGATGGGCCGGCGCTGATGAGCTTTGGCTCGATCACCGACGTCGGTGGAGTTCTGGTCGGCCACCATCACCAACTGGACGACGACGCAACGCTCGGCTCCGGGTGGGCCACGGGAAGCACCGTCCTTGTCATGCCGCCGGGAACCGTCGGCGCCGTCGACGTCCGTGGCGGTGCGCCCGGCACCCGCGAGACCGATCTGCTCGATCCCGCGAATTCGGTGCGCTACGTCGACGCGGTGTTGCTCGGCGGGGGCAGCGCCTACGGATTGGCCGCCGCCGACGGCGTCATGCGATGGCTGGAAGAGAAGGGCCGCGGCGTCACGCTGGACGCCGCGGCGCCGCAGAACGTGGTGCCGATCGTGCCGGCAGCAGTGATCTTCGACTTGCCGGTCGGCGGCTGGAAGTGCCGTCCGACCCCCGAATTCGGTTATGCCGCAGCGCAGAAAGCGGGCGCCGAGGTCGACAATGGAACCGTCGGCGCGGGAGCGGGCGCTCGTGCCGGGGTTCTTAAGGGCGGTGTTGGCACCGCATCGATGGGGCTGGACTCGGGGGTCAGGGTCGGCGCGCTGGTCGTGGTCAACTCGTTTGGCGACGTGCTCGACCCGGCTACCGGTCTTCCTTGGGCGAACTTCCTCGCCGCCGATCTCGGCCTGAGCACGCCGCCGCCGGTTCAGGCCGCGGCGTTCGCCGAGTTGGTCGCCGAGGCGGCGTCGAAGCGCGAGGCGTTGAACACCACTGTTGCGGCGGTTGCCACCGACGCCGCGTTGAGCCGGTCGGCGTGTCGGCGCGTGGCCGTAGCAGCCCATGATGGCCTCGCACGCGCGATCCGGCCCTCGCATACGCCGCTGGACGGCGACACGGTGTTCGCGTTGGCCACCGGCGCCGTGGAGGTGCCGCCGAGCGGCAAGCTGTCGGCATCGATGTCGGCGGAAACCGAGCTGACCGCCGCGGTCGGCGCCGCCGCAGCCGACTGCCTGGCTCGTGCTGTCGTGCTCGCGGTCATCTCCGCGAGCACGGCCGCCGGAATACCGACCTATCGTGACGTGTTGCCGGGGGCATTCGCGTGACAGGAGCAGGAGCGAAACAATGCTGACCATCCGTGCCGACCTGGTCTATGCGATCGTCGCGCATGCCCGGGCCGACCATCCCGACGAGGCATGCGGGGTGCTCGCCGGCCCGGACGGATCCGACCGGCCCGAGCGCCACATTCCGATGCTCAACGCCGAGCGGTCGCCGACCTTCTATCGCTTCGACTCGGGTGAACAGCTCACGGTGTGGCGTCAGATGGATGAGGCCGACGAGGTCCCCGTAGTGCTCTACCACTCGCATACCGCGACCGAGGCGTACCCGAGCCGCACGGACGTCTCGCTCGCGGCCGAGCCCGATGCGCACTACGTGTTGGTGTCCACCCGTGACCCGGACTGCCACGAACTGCGCAGTTTCCGCATCGTCGACGGTGTGGTCACCGAGGAGCCGGTGGCCGTTGTCGAGAACTACGAAAGCGTCCCCGAAGGAGCCCAGAGATGACGGTCAGCGTCTCGATCCCCTCAATCTTGAGAAACCACACCGGCGGCGAGAAGCGGGTCAGCGCCACCGGCGAAACGTTGCAGGCGGTGATCTCCGATCTGGAGTCGAACTACTCGGGCATCTCGGACCGTCTCGTCGATAACGGCAAATTGCATCGCTTCGTCAACATCTACGTCAACGACGAGGACGTCCGGTTTTCCGGGGGTCTCGAGACCGAGATCAGCGACGGCGACACTGTAACGATCCTGCCGGCCGTCGCGGGCGGGTAGCGATGTGGTGGCACCTCCCGCTTGCGGGGGACCGTTTGCGCGAAGAGCGGAAGGCAACCGCAGGTTGACTCGCTACGACTCCTTGTTGCAGGCCCTGGGTAATACCCCGGTGGTCGGGCTGCGGCGGTTGTCACCGAAATGGGATGGCGATAACCACGTCCGGCTGTGGGCCAAACTCGAGGATCGGAACCCGACCGGCTCGATCAAAGACAGGCCGGCGCTGCGGATGATCGAGGACGCCGAGCGCTCGGGGTTGCTGACACCGGGCGCGACGATCCTCGAGCCAACCAGTGGCAACACCGGCATCTCGCTCGCGATGGCCGCACAGCTCAAGGGCTACACGATGATCTGCGTTATGCCGGAGAACACCTCGATTGAGCGGCGCCAACTGCTCGAGTTGTACGGCGCGCGGATCATCTACTCGCCGGCCGAGGGCGGTTCCAATACTGCGGTGGCCCACGCGAAGGACCTGGCCGCGAAGAACCCGTCGTGGGTGATGCTGTACCAATACGGCAACCCCGCCAACACTGCGTCGCACTACGACGGCACCGGCCCGGAATTGCTCGCCGACCTGCCGGAGATCACCCACTTCGTCGCCGGTCTCGGTACCACCGGCACGCTGATGGGCACCGGGCGGTTCCTGCGCGAGCGTGTGCCGGATGTCCAGATCGTCGCCGCGGAACCACGGTACGGCGAGGGTGTGTACGCGCTGCGAAACATCGACGAGGGGTTCATCCCTGAGCTGTATGACCCCGATGTGCTGACGAGTCGTTATTCGGTCGGCTCTGCGGACGCGGTCCGGCGCACCCGCGAATTGATCTCCGCCGAAGGCGTTTTCGCCGGGATATCCACCGGGGCGGTGCTTCATGCCGCTCTGGGCATCGCGAACAAGGCGCTCAAGTCGGGGCAGCGGGCCGACATCGCGTTCGTGGTGGCCGACGCCGGGTGGAAGTATCTGTCGACCGGCGCCTACGCCGGTAGCCTGGACGAAGCCGAGGACGCGCTGGAAGGGCAGTTATGGGCATGATCGGCCCGGCGGGTTACCCAGGGACAGGGGCACAGCCGCCGGCACGTAATAACCGGCCGGTGTGGCTGACGGGCGGCATCACGATCGTCACGTTCGTCGCGCTGCTTTACGTCATCGAGCTCTTCGACGCGCTGAACAGACACGACCTCGATGACAACGGCATTCGGCCGCTTGAGACGGATGGCCTCAAGGGCATCATCTTCGCGCCGCTGCTGCATGCCAACTGGGACCATTTACTGGCGAACACAGGGCCCGCGCTGGTGTTGGGCTTCCTGATGACTCTGGCGGGGATGGCCCGCTTTGTCTATGCGACCACGATCGTCTGGATCGTCGGCGGATTCGGCACATGGCTGATCGGCAACGTGGGTGCGCCGCCCGGTGTGGAAACCAACCACATCGGGGCTTCCGGACTGATCTTCGGCTGGCTGACATTTCTTATCGTGTTCGGTTGGTTCACTCGCAAGATATGGGAGATCGTCGTCGGATTGGTAGTGCTGTTCATCTACGGGACTGTCCTGTTCGGCGTGCTGCCCGGCATGCCAGGAGTGTCGTGGCAGGGCCACTTCTGTGGGGCGATCGCCGGCCTGCTCGCGGCGTATGTGCTGTCGGGCCCTGAGCGCAAGACACGGGAACAACGCCGACGGAAGGCGACACCGCCATACCTGACGTCGTGACTGTGTCTTCTCAGGCCCAGTACCCTGCCGGTGGGCGGGGGCCGCAGGCCCCGATAGGGATCTTCGATTCTGGCGTCGGCGGGCTGACCGTCGCGCGGGCGATCATCGACCAATTGCCCGACGAAGACATCGTCTACGTCGGCGACACCGCGAACGGACCGTACGGCCCGCTGGCCATTCCCGAGGTTCGCGCCCACGCGCTCGCGATCGGCGACGACCTCGTCGCCCGTGGCGTGAAGGCATTGGTGATCGCCTGCAACACCGCGTCGTCGGCCTGTCTGCGTGACGCGCGCGAACGTTACGACGTTCCCGTCGTCGAGGTGATCCTGCCGGCCGTGCGCAGGGCCGTCGCCACCACACGCAATGGGCGCATCGGCGTCATCGGGACCCAGGCGACGATCGCGTCCGGCGCGTACCAGGACGCGTTCGCCGCCGCCCGCGACACCGAAGTCACCGGCGTGGCCTGCCCGCGGTTCGTCGATTTCGTGGAACGCGGCGTCACCAGCGGACGGCAGGTGCTCGGCCTGGCTGAGGGCTACCTGGAGCCGCTGCAGCGCGCGGGCGTCGACACGCTGGTGCTTGGCTGCACCCACTACCCGCTGCTTTCGGGGCTGATCCAGCTCGCGCTGGGTGAGGCGGTGACACTGGTGTCCAGCGCCGAAGAGACCGCGAAGGACCTCGTCCGAGTGCTCACCGAACTGGATCTGCTCCGTCCGCACGATGCGCCGCCGGCCACCCGAATTTTCGAAGCCACGGGTGATCCGGAGGCATTCACGAAGCTTGCGTCGCGGTTTTTGGGGCCGGCGCTGGACGGCGTGCGACCTGTCCGGCGTCACGTTGGTGCCTCATCATGAGACTCCCCACTTAGTCCGAGCGTTTTGCTGCAATGTATCCATCAACTGCACGTCCGGCGTGGCAAGCTAGTGGCTGTGCGAATCACCGTGCTCGGGTGCTCGGGCAGTGTCACCGGACCTGATTCGCCGGCGTCGGGTTACCTGCTGACAGCGCCGGACGCACCCCCGTTGGCCATCGACTTCGGCAATGGAGTGCTCGGGTCGTTGCAGCGCCACGCCGACCCCAACGCGGTACACGTCCTTCTGTCTCATCTGCACGCCGACCACTGCATCGATCTGCCTTCGCTGTTCGTGTGGCGGCGTTACCATCCGATCCCGGCCGTCGGTAGGGCGTTGATGTACGGGCCGAGTGATACCTGGTCGCGGTTGGCGCAGGCCTCCTCTCCGTTCGGCGGCGAGCTTGACGACTTCTCCGACATCTTCGACGTGCGGTACTGGAACGACGGCGAGGAAGTCCAATTCGGATCGCTGCGCGTGCTGCCCCGGGCGGTGGCCCATCCGACCGAGGCCTACGGGCTGCGGATCACCGACCCCGAAGGGGCGGTCTTCACCTTCAGCGGCGACACCGGGGTATGCGACGCGATTTTCGATCTGGCTCAGGGCGCCGATGTGTTCCTCTGCGAGGCGTCGTGGACACACGCGCCGGGTGAGCGGCCCGAGCATCTGCACCTCTCGGGCACCGAAGCGGGCCAGATTGCAGCCCGTGCCGGCGTCGGCGAGTTGTTGCTCACCCACATCCCGCCGTGGACGTCACGTGAGGATGTGATCACCGAGGCTAAAGCCGCGTTCGACGGCCCGGTCCGGGCGGTGGTGTGCCAGGAGACGTTCGACGTCACCCACTAGGGTTTAGTAGGTGACGAGTCGAGAAGACGGCCGCCTCGACGGCGAGCTGCGGCCGGTGACCATCACCCGCGGATTCACCTCGCATCCGGCCGGCTCGGTGCTGGTCGAGTTCGGCCAGACCCGTGTCATGTGCACGGCCAGCGTGACCGAAGGAGTTCCGCGCTTTCGCAAGGGAAGTGGTGAAGGCTGGCTCACCGCGGAGTATGCGATGCTGCCTGCCGCCACTCATGAGCGCTCGGATCGCGAGTCGGTGCGGGGACGCGTCGGCGGACGAACGCAGGAGATCAGCCGGTTGATCGGGCGGTCGCTGCGGGCCTGCATCGACCTGTCGGCGCTGGGTGAGAACACGATCGCGCTCGACTGCGACGTGCTGCAGGCCGACGGCGGCACCCGCACCGCGGCGATCACCGGCGCGTATGTCGCGCTGGCCGATGCGGTCACCTATCTGTCGGCGGCCGGCAAGCTTTCCGACCCGAGGCCGCTATCGTGCATGATCGCTGCGGTCAGCGTTGGCGTGGTGGACGGCAGGATCCGCGTGGACTTGCCGTACGAAGAGGATTCGCGGGCCGAGGTTGACATGAACGTCGTGGCTACCGACACCGGAACCCTGGTGGAAATCCAGGGCACCGGCGAGGGTGCGACGTTCCCGCGCTCGACGCTGGACAAGCTGCTGGACGCCGCCCTGGGCGCCACCGAGAAGCTGTTCGAGATTCAACGCGAGGCGTTGAAGTCGCCGTATCCGGGTCTGCTGCCCGAGGGGCCGCCCGCGAAGAAGGCGTTCGGCAGCTGATGTGATTCGCCTCTTGGTGGCGAGCCGCAACCGCAAGAAATTGGCGGAGATGCGGCGCGTGCTCGATGCGGCGGGGCTTACCGGCATCTCGCTGGTGTCGCTTTCCGATGTCCCGGCTTTCGATGAGGCGCCGGAGACCGATGCGACGTTCGAGGAGAACGCGTTGGCGAAGGCCCGCGACGCGTTCGCGGCGACGGGCCTGCCGTCGGTGGCCGATGATTCGGGGCTGGAAGTCGACGCGCTTCACGGCATGCCCGGCGTGCTGTCGGCCCGGTGGGCCGGCGTGCACGGCGACGACGCCGCCAACAACGCGTTGTTGCTCGCCCAGCTTCGCGATGTGCCCGACTCACGGCGTGGCGCGGCGTTCGTATCGGCCAGCGCGCTGGTGTGGGACGCGGGCGAGGTCGTGGTGCACGGCCGGTGGCCCGGCCGGATCGCTTCGGTGCCTCGCGGCGAGGGCGGCTTCGGCTACGACCCGTTGTTCATCCCTGACGGGCTCGACTGCAGCGCCGCTCAGCTCAGCCCGGAGGAGAAGGACGCTCGGTCGCATAGGGGTCGCGCGCTGGCTCAGCTTGTGCCTGCGCTGCGGGCGCTTCCAGGTTGAACTGCTTTCTGACCTGCTTGGTACGGAAGTGCTCGAGGATGATGCCGAGCAGTGGGATCGTGCCGGCGAGCAGAGTGCCAACAGTTCGCCACAACGGCCACCGGACCTTGACCGCGAGATTCAGCGTGGCGAGCAAGTAGACGAAGTACACCCAGCCGTGCACAACGCCGATCCAGGACGGCGGATTTTCCACCTGCACGACATACTTCACGATGACCTCGTAGCAGAGTGCGATCAGCCAGATACCCGTCGCCCAGGCCATCACACGATAGGCGGTCAGGGCAGTCCGGATTTTCTTTGTGTCAGCGGCATTTTCGAGTGTCATCTACTGGTCCTGTCGAGTTTTCTTGTCGGCATCGGCGAGTTCAGCGAGATAGGCGTTGTATTCGATGAGAGCGGGATCGTCGGGATCAGTTGGTTTCGGCTTGGGTCGCTCCGGCAGTAGTCCCGCGGGAATCTCGGTGATGACGTCGGGCTTGTGCAGCTGCGGTGGCTCTTCCTCGTACCGGACGAACTTGCGGTAGGCGTAGACGACGAACCCGGCGAACAGAGGCCACTGCAGCGCGTAGCCGAGGTTTTGGCCGGTGCCCGACGCCGACTCATAGCGCTGCCACTGCCACCAACCCAGCGCCAGGCAGGCCAAGGCGGCGACGATCACCAGCGCGATCAGCGCGGGCCTGCGACGTCGGGTAGTGGACACGCATCGACGGTACCGCTCAGCACTTAGGCCCGACGAACTCGTCGACGCGCGCGGTGGCGAACTGGTCAAGTGCGGGCGTGAACAGCTCGAGGATGTCAAGGTATTCAGCACCGCCGACAGATTCGCGGGGCGATCGAGGCGATAGGATCACCTGGCCGCGGGCGTGATGAAACTGGAAAACATGCGGGTTTTAGGTGCCCGTGCTCGAAAGAGCTTGAGGGTTCGAGTCCCTCCGCCCGCACCAGATCTAGCGCCGAGAAACCGCAGTTCGAACCATGTTTCACCCGGTATCAGCGGTTGTCGTGAGTGCCCGTGAGCACATTTTGAGCACATTTGCGGCAGCAATTAGGGGCAGTAGTAGGTCACAGCAAGGTTTTCCAACGGGGTCGGCGAATCCAGCATCGGCCCTGGGGGGTCTTTCTTGCCGAACGTGATGTTAGGTTCGGCGCCACGCACCTCCGCGATGGCAGCCATCCCGTCCCTGGCGTCGTAGGTCGTGCAGGCGATCTTGGCGAGCGACACCAGTTCGGTCGCCGCCAGGCACCGCCACTACGTGGCGGACCCCGCCCCAGTCCGTGGGCGGCATCAAGGAAGTCACCGATTTTGTCTGCGTGCGCTTTCGCCCGCGAAACCGAGGCCCGCCAACCCGGGGCCGATCAGCAGAGCGACGGCGATGATGAGTTTCTTCATTCGTGGTGTTCTTTCGTAGGGACGTGGGGCCTGGTAAATACCGGGTGTGTAGGGTGGCCGCGACCACGTCCAGATCGGCGTCCAACAGGTCGGCGTAGGTGTCGAGCGTGACCTTGGCGCTGGTGTGCCCGTCTGAACCGAACGCCGGAACTCCAGTCGGCTTACTCCGCTTACGGGGTTGTAAGGGCCGTCGCGCGCCTGTCAAACGATGGCATTCTGACGGGCGGCCTCACGGAACCCATTCGGCACTTAACTTTGGTGTCCGCTCTAGCGTGTCGAAGTCGACATAGATGACCCCAAATCGGTTGCCGTAACCATAGATCCATTCGAAATTGTCTTGCGCACTCCACAGGAAATAGCCGTCCACGGGTATGCCCTCGGCGGTGGCCCGTTGGAGCTGACTCAGGCAGGCTCGCAGGAACATCACCCGGTCCGAGTCATAGACCTTCCCGTCGGCGGCCACAGCGTCGGAGGATGCACAGCCGTTCTCGGTAATGAAGATCGACTCCGCACCCCACAGCGACCTCACCTGTCGCGGCGCCCAGTACAGCGCCACGGGATCCAGGACATGCCAAGCAGACATCATCTTCGGGTGCGACGCGTTGATGGGAATTTCGCGATACCCGGGTGCGTCGTCGGCGGGCGCGACGTACATTGCCGGTTTGTAGACGTTGATTCCGACGAAATCGAGCGGCGAAGCGATCGTCCTCAGCTCGTCGTCGGTGTGCCTCGGGGCAGCAGCCCCAGTGAGGTATGAGTCGAGGTATCGGCCCTCGAGAATGACGGTCAGGAACGGGGCGTTGAGTTCCCGCGTGGCGGTCTCTGCCGCCGTGACGTAGTCGGGGGCGTCGATGGCAGGCACGGCACCGAGGAGGACCTCGGCGGGTCCCACCTTCGTGCCAGCCCTGCCCCGTGCCCGGATCGCCTGTACGGCAAGCCCATGGGCCAGCACGCTGTGATGGCGAACCTGGTTGAGTTCGGCAGACTCCAGCCGCAGGCCGGGAGCGTTCACGAGGTGCACGGTCTTCCCGCCCCCGACTTGCACGTCGAGGCCTCGGTGGCCCGTGTCGACCATGTTGCGGAACTCGTTGACGGTGAAGAAGTGGCGCACCCGATCGCTGAGCTGTTCTGCGACGTACCCGGCGAAGGCGTGGACCGTCTCCCTCGACTGCCATCCGCCGTACTTGTCCTGCAGCGCCTGCGGCAGGTTCCAGTGATACAACGTGGCGAACGGCTCGACGCCAGCATCGAGCAGTTCGTCGACAAGGCGGCTGTAGAAATCGATGCCTTTCGGGTTAGCCTGGCCAATGCCGTTCGGGAAGATCCGAGGCCATGCGATCGAGAACCGGTATGCGGTCGCGCCGATGGATTTGAGCAGAGCGACGTCCTCCTTATACCGGTGGTAGTGATCGTTTGCCACGTCGCCGGTGTCGCCGTTAGCGATGTTGCCGGGCGTGTGCGCGAACGTGTCCCAGATGGACGGCCCCTTGCCGTCCTCGTTCCACGCGCCTTCAATCTGGTACGAGGCAGTGGCGACACCCCAGTAGAAGCCGTCCGGGAACCGGCGACTGTCGACGTCCGCCGTGGAATCGCCTGCGTGAGCCGCGATTTCCGAGTAGACCGTCTTCCGGCTCCTTCCGTGATCGGGCTGTGCCTGAGACATCAGCCGCCGTGCAAGATCGAATACGTCCAACCATCGGACGCGGCTACGCCTGTCGCGCAGCGACGTTTCTGCTGACAGCAGAGTGCCCCGGCAGGCCACTGATGGCCAACATCCGCAGCTAGGGCGTGTCTCCCGATTGGGTGGTGCCGACGCGGGCGTGAATGACGGCGCAGGCCAGGAGAACGCCGCCGAGGTAGGTCAGGGCGTATTTGTCGTAGCGGGTCGCGATGCCGCGCCATTGCTTGAGCCGGTTGAAGCCGCGCTCGACGGTGTTGCGTAGCCCGTAGATCGCGGGGTCGAATGCGGGCGGGCGACCGCCAGCCGATCCCTTGACCTTGCGTCGAGCGATCTGGTCACTGCGCTCGGGGATCGTGTGTTTGATTCCTCGGCAACGCAATTCGATGCGCGTGCTGGGATGGGAATACGCCTTGTCGGCGAGCAACCGGAAGTCGCGGCTGGGTTCGCTCTGGTCCCGCCGGGCGGTGGCGTAATCGTCGAGCAACGGCACCAATGCAGGGTTGTCGCCGGCTTGTCCGGCACTGAGCCGGACCGTGACCGGTGCTTGGCGCTGATCGGTCAGGGCGTGGATCTTGGTGGTGAGCCCACCGCGGGAGCGGCCGATCGCGTGATCGTCGGGCTCATCGGCAGCTTTCTTGTAATTCGACAGAGCCCCCTGTGTTCAACGTGTCCGAACGTGCCCCCGCGCAGTGTTGATGGGCGCGCACGCTCGTCGAATCCACCGACAACAGCTTCTCGAGGTCCTCGACCATCGCCTCATCCATCCCGAACGCCGCCGCGACCTGGGCGAACATCGCATCGTAGGTGCCATCCAACGACCAGCGGTGATGGCGTTTCCACACCGTCTGCCACGGCCGAAATCGGCGGGCAGGTCCCGCCACGGACTCCCCGTACGGAACCGCCACGCGATACCTTCCAGTATCTGGCGATGGTCACCGAATCTGTTGCCCCGCTTGCCCACATCAGAAGGCATCAACGACTCGACCGCCGCCCAAAACTCATCAGAAATCACACCCACGCGCGTCACCAGCCAAATATCACTGGTCAGGACACGAAAATTCGGGAGACACGCCCTAGACAGGGTTAACGCAATTATCCGCTGGGCAGTCAGAAGGGAACATTGCTGACAGGGGGTCTGGAGCAGCCCGTCGCATGGCTCGGTTCCACGCCGATGGGTCATGGGCGTGCGTGTCGGCCGCACTACTCGCGATGGTGGCGAGGTTGGAGTCAATGCGTCAGTCGGTCAGGTCGACCCGGATCGTGAGCAGGTTCGTGCCCATGGCGCGGACGGCGAGACTGTTGAACTGCGGCAGTGAGCGCAGCCGTTCGCGCGGGTCGTCATCGGGCACGAGATGGGCCGTGCCGTTGTGCCATCGCCCGCCCAACCGTAGTCGGACGTTGGGGTTCGCCTTGATGTTTTGGACGTACTGAGACTTCTCGCCGAACTCCGACACGAACCAGAACAGGTCGCCGACCCGGCCGCCGCCCACCGGAGTGCGACGTGGCTGCCCTGACTCGCGTCCCGTCGTTTCGAGCAACGTCTGGGTGGGCAGTCGTCGCGTCAGCGGGTTGCCCACCCGTTTCTGAAAGGCTTTGGTAATGCGGTCACGTAGGTCGGTCATCGTGAGGCTCCATTCCGTCGCATCCATCAAACCATCGGCCCACGCTGCGGCAGCTCGCACTTCGCTCGGAGGTCTTGTCATGTCACCACGCCACGCCGTCACCAACGTCCGGTGCTCAAGCCACCACTCGGCGTAGACGGCCCGGGTGAACCTGGGACTCGACGTGGTCGCATCGCTGTTCTCGGCTGGGGACGTGATCACGCTGGTGCGGCGGACGAGCCGACGCACGGCCAGGTCCGCATCCGATCGAAGAGATTCGCGACGTGGCCATCACGCGCGTGCAGCCCGGCGGCTGCCGGACACAGCGAGATAGCTTCGTATCCTGTGGGCGTGACCGCGAGGAGGCCGTTCCGCGGCCGGGCGGTTGGATAACGGTAACGGGTTTCGGTATAGAGCAGACCCAGAGGCCATGCGGTGGGCTGATTTTCGTACTTGTGTAGCGCGATCGCTTCCCCCACCGCAACCCGCAGTAGGCCAGGACGAGGACGAGCACCCGGTGCTGCCCCGACTCGACAGCCAGCGGGCCGACATCATCGGCAGTCAGGTAGCCGGGTCACCCAGACAGATAGATCACCTTCGCCAATGCGACGGTAACCAGCATTGTCAAAATCATCATTGGCAATCCAACTTTGACGTAGTCGAAAAACCGGTAGCCGCCGGGTTCCATCACCAACATGTTCGTTGGAGAAGACATCGGCGTCACGAAAGCTGCCGAGCACGCAATCGCAACGGTCATCGCGAATCCCTGGGGCGAGACATGCAAGGCCTGTGCTGCTTCAATCGCCACCGGCGTAATCAGCACCGCTGCTGCCGCATTGGAAAGAAAACAGCAGATCAGCGCAGTAATAAGGAAGACCACGGCGAGCATCAAGGTCGGACCAAGCGAGCCTAAGGCCTGGACCAGTGCATTTGCCATGTGTGGTGTTGCGCCCGTTTTCTCGAGCGCGGTAGCTAACGGCAGCATCCCGGCGATCAGCACCAACGTTGTCCAACTGATGACGCGATAGATGCTATCCAGGCGCACACAACCAGCGGCGACCATGCCGATCGCCGCGATCAGGGCCACGTCAGCGGTGGGCAGGACTTGAAACGCCATTGCCGCGACCATGGCGAAGAGAATCCCCACTGCGATCGGCGCCCGTCGGCGTGCCGGCAATCGCTCCGCATATTCCGAAGGCAAAGCCAACAATACGAAGTTCTGGCGATCTTCGCTCAATCTAACGATATCTTCCCAGTTTCCCCCTACCAATAAAATGTCGCCGAAGTCTACGGTATGGCTCGCCAGATTCTCGGTTATGTGCTGACCCCGATGGCGCATTGCGAGAACCGTCACATGGTGGTTCGCGGGGAGATCAAGATCGCCCAAGGTCCTCCCGATCGAATTCGAGTCCGGAGCGGGCATCACTTCGGCCACACCAATATCGTGGAGTACTTCCTGGCGCTGGCTCTCCTCAAGAGGTCCGGTCACGTCGCATCGCAGGGCTGCGCTCAGAGCCGGAACGCGTTCCCCATCGACGAGCGTGAACACCACATCGCCAGCCTCAAACACCTGCTCAGGGAGCGCCGGCACGAACGTCCTCTTGCCCTGCGGGTGCTTTTCTAAGCCCAAGAGATCCAGTTCGTAGCGCTCGTGCAGCGGTTGTCGCGCCGCAGCCACCGATTGACCGATCAGCGGCGAGTCGGCCAGGATGCGCAACCGATGCCATCGCTCTACCAGAGAGTAAGAATCCATGACATCGAAAGTCTTTGGTGACTGGGTTTCGTCGTTCTTTTCGGAAAGCTTTCGGCTCAATAGTCCGCGTCCCACCAACAGCATAAAAACGATACCGATCACTAGCGCGGCCAACCCGAAGGGAGTGAAACTGAAAAAACCGAATTGGGGGTTGACGCCCCGCTCCCGTAACATTTCTTGGATGATAATGTTGGGGGAGGACGCAATCAGCGTCATCATGCCACTGATCATCACGGCAACGCAGAGCGGCATGAGCATACGTTTGCGGTTCAACCCGGTCTTATTGGTAATCGTCAAGACAACAGGAATGAGCATTGCGATCAGTGCCGCGGAATTGAGAACCGAGCCGATTATTCCCGAGAGCAGCATGATCAGCGCTACCAACCGCGTCTCGTTGCTGCCGCCCACCTTCAGGACTGCCTCGCCCAGGCGCTGCGTCACTCCGGTGTTTACCAACGCCGCGCTGACGATGAAGATGGCGGCAAGCAAGATCACCACCGGCGAACCGAACCCTGCCAGCGCCTCTTCGGGAGTGAGCACACCGCTCGACATCAGCGCCGCCGCCACGAGGAGTCCCACGATATCGGGGCGTGGATGTCCCCACACGAACAGTCCGACCGCAACGGTGAGTATCCCGACGACAATCCATATTTGATCGGTCATTGCGACACCCATGTGAGCACTCGAGCCGGTTCATCCAGCCCCAGTGCGGTGCCGAAGTCATTTTCCGCGGTATCGGCGCGCACCCGATCCCAGTCGTAACGTACTTTGTCGTTGCATACATGGTCGGTGGGCAATACCGTGCGGATGGACATCTGCAACATCTTGCACGGGCGCAGCGTGCGGGATGACGTTATCGAGCATGTTCGGGTGCGCTGACAGGTAGCTGAATAGGGTTCGAGTCCCTTCGACCTCGAGGGGTAGCCGCCGCGCGGGCCGGGAACGCCACACCGGACTGCTCCGATGACCAGCCTGCAAATAGGCCTTGACTGGTCCTGATAACAGTAAAAATGGTAATTGAGCGATCGGAGGCAAAGCCGCAGAGGGTGAGGTCATGCGGAATGGCGACGCATATCAGCACACCGAACAAAGCGAAGACGGACAGAACGCCGGAAGCGTGCTCCGCATGGACCCGACGCGCGTCCGCCGCACCCTCATCGAGGCAATGCACGCGCGTGCCGTCGCCCGAGAAGCTCGCTTGATCGCTGCCGAGCGCGTTAGGGAGGCGGCCGCATTGAGACGAAGCGCCGCTGCGCTTCGAAAGCACGCAAGCAACTCAAGCAATACCGCATACCGAACAAAACCGTGTTGAGCAACCATAAGGGCGAGCCGCGGCACATCCCAGGCCTGCCGATTCTCGATTAGAGGCCGTTGGCCCCGTGAAAGATGCTGTGCCGGTTGCGTTTTCACTGATGCGGAGTTGGCCTTTCTGACATCTCGTAATCGAGTTGCGGGTGGTCGGCACGGTGGACTGCTCGAATAGCGGCGCCGCACAGGCTGGAAAATCTTGCGGCCGCGTTTATCGAGAACATTTTCAGGGCAAGCTCAGACATGGGTTTCAAACTCACCTACACCGACGGGCAATCGGACGATTACGACGACAGCACCAAGTGGGAAGTCGACGACGGAGTCCTGAAGATGGGACGCGAATCCGGCAAGTGGACCGTTCTGGTCTCGCCGAGCCACTGGGCCACGATCGAGCTGGCTGAAAATAAGGCCGACAACGACAGGGACAAGGACAAGGACGACGATCGCAAGGGCCGCAAAGACCGCGACGACGATGGCGACGACGGCGGCAAAGACCAGGACGACGACAAAGACCAGGACGACGACAAAGACAGCTGACCGCGGCATGCCTGCGCAGTCCACGCCGGCAGGATCGGCGCCCGCGTCAGGAAGTGATCGCCTCGGCCAATCTTTCGCAGCAGCAGCTGCGTGCGCAGAATGCAACATGCCATCCGCACCATCGCGAAGACCCTGCGTGCGGAGGCGCGGGGCTCGGCAATGCAGAGACCTTCGCGCTCGGCACATTCCCTTGGATTGGGCCTGACGGAGGAGAATTCGTTCCTGTGAAATGCAAGCCGCCCGAGTAAATGCCGTGGAGCCAGGCGTAACTTGCGCGCCGATGGTGGCCGAAGCCAAAAGCTGGCGGTTGGGTGGATGGCCTCACCGACGTGACCGTCGGATTACTCGAAATGCGATGGGTCACTTGCCAAACCTTGGCTGCAAGCGCGTTCGCCTACCTGTCCGCTGTGAATGCGGGCGCGACGAATCGCTGCAGCATCTGGTGCTCGGCGTGTGGATCCGCGTCGGGCCAGAAGATCAGTGACAGTACCAACCGGACGATCCATTGCGCGGCATGCGCGTCGTCGCCGGCGAGCCCGGTGAGCTCGGCGGCGAAGTCGGCCACCATCGGCGATGCGGTTAGCCAGGTCCATCCGCGGGCGCCGTGCGCCGAATCCATGAACAGTTCGCCTAAGGGGTCGGATCGGATTTGTGCGACAGCCACTTCGACGGCGGTCAAGACCCGGTCGGGGCCGCTCCGGCCCTCGACGGCTTGACGCACGGTCTCGATGACGCGCGCGCCGCTGCGGGCCAGCACCGCGTCGCGAATGTCTTTCTTGCCGCCGACGTAACGGTAGATGGTGGCTCGCGAACAGTTGGTTCGCGCGGCCAAGCTGTCGATACTGAACGCATCCAGCCCGTCGCGGAATATCAGCTCGGTGGCCGCCGCGTAGATGCGTTCGGTTGCCACGGCGCGTCGACCACCGTCGAACAGCCAGTCGTCCCGTGACACGTACCAACCCCAAGGTGGTGGGAACAGCGATCGAATTGATCTTATCGGTGAGACGACTTTGCGAAGCAGTCTCAGGCCACCTGCAGGTACGCGGCTCACCGTGAGACGGCGACGAGCCGTGGCGGACCGACCGGGCATTTCGACTTGCGGCAGCCCCATTGACGCCCGTCGTTTCCGCTGGTCACTCTGAAAAAGTGAGACTTCTTCAGGATCCGATCGAGTTCTTCGGTAATGACGCCATACAAGATCCGTATCCGCTCTACGACAGCCTCCGTGCCGAGGGACCGGTGCACCGGATCGGCACCTCTGGGTTCTATCTGGTGTGTGGCTGGGACGCGATCAACGATGTGATCAACCGTCCTGCGGACTTCTCCTCGAACCTGACGGCGACGATGATGTACACGGCCGAGGGCACCGTCGCTCCGTTCGAGATGGACGGACTCGGCGGCCCCACCCAGATCCTTGCGACGGCGGACGACCCCGCCCACGCGGTGCACCGCAAGCTGCTGGTGCCCCAACTGTCCGCCAAGCGGATCCGCGCGATGGAGCCGTTTATCGCAGAAACCTTCGACCGGCTATGGACGAACGGCCTGCATGACGGACGCATCGAATGGATGAGCGCCGTCGCCAACAAGCTGCCGATGACGGTCGTCGCGCGCCTTATCGGCGTACCCGACGACCACGTCGACCAACTGGCGAGATGGGGGTATGCCAGTACCCAGCTTCTCGACGGCCTGGTGGATCAGAAACAGTTGGAAGCTTCGGGTGTCGCAGCCATGCAACTGAGTAACTACATCCTCGACCAATTCCGCAGGGCTGCAGCTGATCCGAAGGACGACTTGCTCGGCGCACTGGTAACCGCCTGCTCTGCAGGCGAAATCAATCAACAAGCGGCGCAATTCATGATGGTCATACTTTTCAGCGCCGGCGGCGAATCCACCGCGTCGTTGCTCGGCAGCTCGACGTGGATCTTGGCAAGTCGACCCGAAATCCAACGGCAGGTGCGTGACAACCCGCGGCTGTTGAGCGCATTCATCGAGGAGGCATTGCGCTACGAACCGCCGTTCCGCGGCCACTATCGCCACGTCTGCGTTGACACCACGTTGGGAGGTGTCGAACTGTCCGCCGGTTCGCGCTTGCTGCTGTTGTGGGGCGCCGCCAATCGGGATCCGGCCCACTTCGAGGCACCGAATGAATTCAGGCTCGACCGGGCGACTGGCAAGGGGCACATCACTTTCGGCAAGGGGCCGCACTTCTGCGTGGGCGCCGCGCTCGCGCGCATCGAGGCCCAGATCGTCTTGGGCATGCTGCTCGAGCGCACTATGTGGCTGGAGGCGACTGATACCGGCCCTTGGCTGCCAAGCATTCTGGTGCGTCGCCGTGAACACTTGGGTTTGACGGTTCACTGACCCGACACTTTTGCGCCGAGATCGACCTTTTGCAGAGAAACTGCGAGTTGGGGCCTGCAAAACGTTGATCTCGGCGGGGTGGCGTCACTTGTTCTGTTCCGCGGCGTGCCGGGCCAGGCGTTCGTCGTGGATCGTGACGAGTTCGCGGAACCCTAGCCGGGGGTACTGCGGCACCGGCTGCACACCCCACTTGTCCTTTGCGGTCTGCTGACCAGCCGCCTCCGGCGGGGTGCCGAATGGCGGACCTGGCATCTCATACGGGAACTTGCATTCGAGCGTCTCGTCGGAATATCTGACTTTCATCAGCTCGCTGCAGATCTCTGGAAACGACAGTGTCGGCCAGCCGTACCAGACGGCCAACGCGGGCATCGTGAACGAACCTTCGATCACGAGGCCGAACAGGCACACGAACAGGCCACGCTTGAGCCACTTGTGCATTCGCGCGTAGGGCGGTGTGGTGCCGAGGGGAAGTTCGCTCTCGGCGGGCTTCTCTGTTATCTGTGACGTGGTGCTCATGTCGTCTCCTTCAGTCGGAGAAGATCTCGCGGTTGACGCTGTGCAGGTAGGGAATAGCCAGGAACGGCGTGATGTAGAAGATGTCGTAGAGCCACCAGCCGACCACTGGCAATACCACTCCGGCGTAGCGGATGTCGGCGTACATGGTCATGTTGAACGTGTAGCCAATCCAGATCACGATGCCGAACCAACAGGTGATGATCAGCCACTGGTGGCCCCAGCGCTTCATCTGCAAGAATCCGATCGCCGCGGCGATGCGCATCGTGAACACCGTGAGGATCAGCGCGACTTCCCAGGACTTCTCGCCCGGTGCGCCCGCACCGCCGATCCACAGTTCGTTGTAATGCCAGAAGTAGCCGGCGTCGAACATGTTGCCCCATGCGGTGATGATCGTGCGATTCAGCAGCGTGTGGTTGGCCAGCAGGTCGAGCGACCAGCCCAGACTATTGAGGGCCGCGTCCAGGATCACCAGGTAGCCGATCAGAGTGACGATGATCGGCCGAACGGACAGACCCGCTTGTTGGGCTTTTCGCTGCAGCCAAACTCCGCGAAGGAAGAAGGGTAGACCGACGAAGCCGATAAACATGGTGCCCATCAGCAGCGTTCCGGTGATCAGCCAGCGATCCGCTTGGCGTTGCGCCTGCCGCGATTCCTCGTGATGCTCGTCGTATCTCAACGACTCGTTGCCGTTACTTCGGCGCAGGCCCAATGTCGGTAGATTCACAGCTCCCACCAGCCTCGCTCGATCGACATATACAACTGGATCAAGAACATTGCCAACAGCCATCCGTACGCGAAGAGCTGAAACACGATCAGCGCACGCTTGCGTTTTCTGTCTTGTTCATTCATCTGTCGTGAATCCTTTCGTCAAGCAGGCATGCCACCGCAATCTCTCGCAGGCCGTCGTTGATTGCGCCGTCGGTACTCAGCGGCGCGAGGATGCATGCCTCGGCGGCTTCGAGTTCGCGTGCGCCCGCGGCGATGAGCTGTGCAGCGGAGACGAGCACCCGGGTGGACGGTGGTTCGAAGTGGAAAACTTCATTGGCGTTGCGAATGCTATTGGCGCAGTTGACAAGTCGTTCGG
This sequence comes from uncultured Actinomycetota bacterium, assembly GCA_963801365.1. Lineage (GTDB taxonomy): Bacteria > Actinomycetota > Actinomycetes > Mycobacteriales > Mycobacteriaceae > Mycobacterium. The sequence continues at coordinate 125,268 of CAWDEZ010000015.1, forward strand.
CAACCGAGAGGTGTATGCCCGCCTCCTTCACCAGCACCTCGGCCTCGCGGTGAGAAGGTAGGTAATTCATCGTCAGCGTGACGAAACGTTGACGGAATGATGGCTTCAATTCCTTCAGCGATCTGCGGTAGGCCGGGTTGTAGGAACAGACGAGCATGAATGAATCCGGCGCCTTCACCACCTCGCCGGTGCCCGGTCGAGATAAAGAGCACGACGATGATCGGTAAGGGAGTGCAGCACGGCCAGCGAGTCGTGACGTGCTTCGACCACTTCGTCGAGGTAGCAGATTGCGCCGTCCCTCACGGCTCTCGTCAACGGTCCGTCGTTCCATACGACATCACCACCTGACACCATGAACCGGCCTACGAGATCGGAGCTCGTCAAGTCGTCATGGCAGCTGATGGTTACCACCGGCCGGCCCAGCAGCACGCCCATGTGCTCGACGAGCCTCGTCTTGCCGCAGCCCGTCGGGCCGGTGAGCATCACAGGCATCCGCTGCTGAAAAGCACGCTCGAACAACGGGATTTCGCTCCCAATGGGGTAGTACAGGTCCGGTGTCATGCGGCGACCAACTCGCGATGGACCTGGGACAACACGCGTGGAAGCTCGTCCACGCACCGGATGCGCTGAGACCGCCGGGGCCCGAACACTTCTGGGAGTGGATCGACACGCGCCGGCCCGACACCCAGGTAGTACACCGCGATACCGGCATCGTCGGCTTCTTCTACTGCGTGAGCCACGTCTGCCCAGGCGTATCGGCCTTCGTACCCGTCGTCGGATATCAGCCCGTCTCCGATCACGATGAGAAGGCGTCGCTCGGACGGCTGCTGCAGAAGTCGACCTGTCAGATGCCGCAGTGGAGCACCGAGCCGTGTGTAGCCGCCAACGACCAGACCCAAATCACTGGGTGCAACGAAATGGGAATCGCCGAAGTCTTTGAGGCATCGCACCTCGACCCGGTGCCGGGTACTGCCGGTGAACACGAAGATGCCGTGGCGCTCGCGAGCCAGCGTCATTGCCCGCGAGAGCGCATCGGCGCATGCCAACTCCAGCTGGAAGACTCGGCCGTGGTGGATACCCAGCGACGAACTGCCGTCGAGCAGCACCGCGGTGGTCACATCACGCGAACGTGTAAGCAGATCGCGAAACACCCGCGGTTCCGGGGCCTCACCGGTGAGCACATCGACGTAGTGGCTGACGTAACGGTCAACGTCCAGATCAGACCCGTCCTCCAGGCCGTTGGTCATCGCGCGATGCGTGTGCTCTTCGAACCAGCGACGCACATCTGCCGAGACGGCAACGTGCCGCCGACCGCGCATCGGCTGCCTGCGCTCCAGCACTGCGACGTGGTCGACGAGAAACCGCTGCGTCCACGCATTCCACTCGGGGTAGGGAATCCCGACCCGCTGGTCGGGGCGGATCTCGATGTCTTCGTCGTCGGGCCGGCTCGGCGGCGGCACGTTGGGGTTACGAATACCACCCTCGCCCCCGACGGGCACCGACATCAGTCGGAGGGAGTAGGTGCGCGGCGAGGTCCACGCCATCCGGCCGTACATCCGCCGCATCGCGGACACGAGTGCGTTGCGCGCCGGGCCGGTGACAGGCAGCCGCCCCAGAAGGGGAGGAGGGCACAGTTGTTGTCGGGTTCTGGCCAAGGAAGCTGAACGAGTGAGCATTTCGACGCCATCGAGCTCGGCGTCCGCCATCTCCAGATCGGGCATGACACGGCGAGCCTCAGGAAGTAGGCCCGGCCACCGATCGGCGATCCACCCTAACGCGACGCTACCCTCGACGAGGGTCAGTGCAGCGAGTTCACGAGGCGGCAACTCGTGCAACGGATACTGCGCGATGCTGTCCTTTGAGGGCGAGCATTGCAGCGCCACACCGCATGTCAATGTTCTTCGTGTCCAGCCCGGCTCCAACGGCGGATAAGGCACATGCACGATCCGTCGAGACGAGTTCAGGCCGAATCCTCGGTGTTCACCTGACATCAGGCAGGCGCTTTCCCGACGCCGTCCGGACAATGCCACCGCAGTGAGCGAACAGGCGCGTTCGACCGTGATGGCGGGTCTGACGTCGGGACGGGTCATGGCCTCAGAACGTGCCGATGTTGGAAAACATCCAGTACCAGAACACGATCAGAGCGCCCATCGCGCCCCACGCGATGAGCAGCCGCACGATTTCCTGCCACATGACTTGAACCTCCATGGGTTTGGGTGGACACGGTGTTATCGAGCCTGAATGCCGCGGAGCGCGGTGGCCACGTACTTCTGGAGCATCGCGTCGCGAACACCGAGGGAGTGATGCGTCGTGCTGAGCAACGCATAGAGCCCCAGAAGGAAGAAGACCGCGCTGTAAAAGGCATCTACTTCGGAATCGGCCTCACCTTCGCTGCGGGCCCGCTCGATCTCGTGTACGAGCAGGACAATCACGGGGTGATCTGTCCAATCGTCCTGCGGCCGCGAGGATGAGAAGTGAAGTGCGAGAAAGTCTTTGAATAACAGATGGCCGAGGCGTTCTTCGAGTGCTGCTACCCCTCGAACCGTTTCCGTCAAAGCCGCGGCCAAGTCGTGGGGTGAATCGAGCAGCTTGGTGAGTTCGTTCGCGAGCCGCACTTCCTCTCGCCGTTCCACCTCGAGAAGGACGTGCTCTTTGGTGGGAAAGTGGAAGAAGAACGTGCCATGTGCCACGCCCGCGGCGGTGACGATGGTGCCGACGTCCGCATCCGTCATGCCTGAGCGTTTGAACTCGGCGATTGCTGCACCGAGCAAACGCTCACGGGTTTGCAGCCGCTGCGCTTCGCGTGCCGACAGCCGTTCCTTGGCTCGGGTCATGGTGCGCTCTTTGTAACTCAGGAACTGACTTAAGTCAATGACTGAGCATCGACGCACGCCGTTTCGGTGGCCTACCTTAGGTCAAGGACCTTTTGCCACAGGGTGTTCAAACGAGCTCGTCGACGTTATTTCGCTATTACCCCGGGTCTAGTCATTGAGTGAAATCATTGACTGAAGTCAATGCACCGGATTCGAGCAATTCCCCGCTCATTTCCGGATTCCTCGTGCATCCGGCCACGTTCAGCTGCGCCACGTCGTATGTTCGCGGGCGATGAACCTTGATTCCGATCGTTCCTCGTCGCTGACGCTGAGCGTCATCGATTTGGCGACGGTCGGTGCAGATGTCGATGCCATCACGTCTGGGGGACCTGTGGTCGCGGTGGGTTCGGCACACGACATCGCCGAACCGACCGCGCAATACTGGCTCGACCACGCGACGTTCACACTGACACAGGACCAAGTACAGGACCGCCGCGTCGTCGCGGTGCCATCGCTCAGAGATGCGATCGACGATCTCGAGCAGCGCGTACAGCGTTGGCCGCAAGCTGTGGCGATCTGTGACGACGTCCTGCGGTCGATGGATCCAGCCGCGCCGGCACGAAGCGGTGTTGCCACCGAATCTCTGGCGTATTCGACCTTGCAGTCGGGCCGCGAATTCCGAGACTGGTTGGCCGGTCGGGGACCGGCATCCTCGCCCCACGCTGCCGATCCCGTTTTGGTTGAGCGCCAAGGTGACTGGCTAAGCATCTGGCTGAATCGGCCGGATCGGCACAATGCGTTCTCCACCGAGATGCGACAGGCCTTGCTCGATGCACTGACGATCGCCCGATTCGACGAGACGATCCACGAGGTGGTGCTGGGCGGTAAGGGGCCGTCGTTCTGCAGTGGCGGTGATCTTGCGGAGTTCGGAACGTTCGACGATCCGGCGACGGCGCACTTTGCGCGCACCCGACACAGCCCGGCGTTGGCGCTCGATGAGCTCGCGTCGCGGCTTGGCGCACGCCTAAAAGCCCATGTGCACGGCCAAGTCCTTGGCAGCGGAATCGAGATGGCAGCTTTCTGCGGCCGGGTCGAGGCTCATCCGGAATCCCGGATCGGGTTGCCCGAGTTGGCCCTTGGCTTGATCCCCGGGGCCGGCGGTACGGTCAGCATCACCAGGCGCATCGGCCGATGGCGCACCGCGTATCTGGTGCTATCGGGACGCGTCGTGACCGCCTCGACTGCCCTGGGCTGGGGCTTGGTCGACGCGGTCACACAATAGAGCCATGGCGTCGTGGGCCCTTCCGGTGAGCGTGCTATCGCGTGATCGGGAGATCTCGGCCGCTATCAACGAGCGCGTAGCCCTACTGGGCGGTCGACCTGTCCGGGTCGATGCCGACGAAATAATCACCGGACGGGCTGCGTTGCTGGGACTTGATCCGCCGACGCGTATTTCGTCGGGTGGCGCCAGCCGATTGCTCCAGTCCGCAGACGGTTGGTGCGCGCTGACGCTGAGCCGCACCGAAGACTACGAAGCTGTTCCCGCGCTGCTGGAGTCGGCCGATGTCGGCGGTGATCCATGGGATGCTCTGGCCGCCGCAGCCGTTGGACGCACCGCCGCGGACATCGCGGCGCGGGCCAGGCTGTTGGACATGCCCGCCGCGGTGCTCGGCGAAGTCGATGCCGGTGAGCCGAAGGTAATGGCGCACACTGCGCCGGCGATCCGCTCGATTACCGACCTCCTGGTGGTGGATCTGTCGCCGATATGGGCTGGCCCGCTGTGTGGACGACTGCTGGCCGCCGCCGGCGCAACGGTTGTCAAAGTCGAGTCACCAACGCGTCCCGATGGCACTCGCCGCGGCAATCGTCAGTTCTTTGACTGGATTAATAGTGGAAAGCTTTGTTACTCAGTGGATTTCGACTCCGAAGAACTGGCGCGACTACTGCGCGCGGCCGACGTGGTGATCGAAGCATCGCGACCGGGCGCCCTGGACCGTCGCGGTCTTGGCGCCGAACAGGTTCCGGCTCGCCGGGGCCGGGTCTGGCTGCGGATCAGCGGATACGGCAGCGCCCATCCCGAACGGGTGGCGTTTGGCGACGACGCCGCGGTCGCCGGCGGGCTGGTCATGTTCGGCGAAGACGGCCCGGTGTTCTGCGGTGATGCGATCGCCGATCCGCTAACCGGCTTGGCGGCCACCGCTGCCGTGCTCGACGCGCTGGCATCGGGCGGCGGAATCATCATCGAGGTGGCTATGGCGGCGATCGCGGCTGCGCATGCGGGGTTGCCCGACGGCGGAGTCTCGGTTCTTGAGTTGCGGCGCCCCACGCTCCCGTCGCAACATGCCCACGAGGCGGGTGCCGATAACGCCCGCGTCCGCGAATTGGTCGAGGCGCGGCTCGTCGCATGTTGATCCGGCGCGGCACTCTGCTGGACGGACGGGTCGCCGACATCCGCGTCGCCGACCAGATCACCGACGTCGCACCGGCACTGTCGCGGCGCCCGGGCGAGCTGGTCTGGGACGCGAAGTTCGGTGCCGTGCTGCCAGGTCTGCATGATCACCACCTGCATCTGCGCGCGGCCGCCGCGGCGCTCGACTCCATCGTTGTCGGGCCGCCGGTGGTCTGTACCGAGTTGCAGTTCACCAACGCTCTTGCCGCCGCGGACCCGGGTGCCGACGGCTGGATCCGCGCGGTCGGATACCACGAGTCGGTGGCCGGCGAGCTGGATCGTGCTCGACTCGACGCAGTGCAACCGAGAACGCCTGTGCGCGTTCAGCATCGAAGTGGTGCGCTGTGGATTTTGAATTCGGCGGCGCTGGATCGCATCGGTTTAGCCGTCCATCCGCACGGCAGGCTCTCAAGCCGAGAGGTCCCGTTGTCCGAGGCGGTACCACGTCGGGAACCTGATCTCGCCGCGTTGAGCAGACAGCTCGCCGGGTACGGTGTTACGGGGGTCACCGACGCCACCCCAGACCTCATCGGCAGCGACATCGCTTCTCTCAGAGCAGCTTTCCAGCAGCGAGTGCGGTGTCTGGCCCCTGGCAAGATCATTCTGTACGACGACGATCTCGATCTTGACGGGCTGACCGAATGGGTTGCCGATCGCCATGCCCACAACGTGCCGGTCGCGATTCACTGCGTGACTGCCGCCCAGCTGGTCGTCTCCATCGCCGCCCTTCGTGCCGTAGGACTCCATCCGTTGGACCGCATCGAGCACGCGGCGATGGTGCCGGATGGTTGTGTCGGCGAGCTCGCAGCTCTCGGTGTGACCATCGTGACCCAGCCGAACTTCATCGGCGAACGCGGCGACCAGTATTGGGACGACATCCCCGCGGGCGAGCATGCGCAGCTGTGGCGGGTGGCGTCGCTGACGCGCGCCGGGATCCCGGTGGCCGGCAGCACCGACGCCCCGTTTGGTGCCCTCGATCCGTGGGCCGCGATGCGCGCCGCGGTCAGCCGAACTACCTACCGAGGCCGTCTCATCGGACCGCAGGAGCGCATTGAGGCGCTGCGAGCGCTGCAGATGTTCCTCGGGTCTGCGCAAATCCCCGCGCTGCCCCGACGCATAGAACCGGGTGGGCCTGGTGACCTTTGCGTGCTCACGGTGCCGCCAGCCGAGGCGTTGCGCACGCTGGCCTCCGACCTGGTCCTTGCTGCCGTCGTCTCCGGCGTGATCGTCGACGCCGACTAGGAACGGCGTGATAACCCGGCAATCGGAAGCGCGGAATTGTATTCTGCGCGAGTGCAGAACCGGATCGCCACGGCGACCGCAGCGGCGCTTCTTGTCGCCGGTCTCGCTGCCTGCTCCTCGGAAAAGCAGCCGAATCACCCTAGTCAGGCGTCGGTGACGATCAACGGCCAAACCGTCGCGAACCAAAAAGCTGTCACCTGCAACCAGCAGGAGTGGTATTGGACGATTGCCATCGGCGACCAGGATGTCTCCGGAGCCAAGGTGATGGTCAACGGCACCGGCGACAAGTTCACCGCCGAGTCGGTCCGCATCGTCAACCTGGGCGGCTTCACCGGAACTTATTCAAAGGGTGCCGATGGCGAGGCCAGCGCGACCTTCAGCTCCGAGACGTTCACGATCACCGGTAAGGCCAACGGTTTCAACACCTACAAGCCGCAAGAAGCGACCACCGCGACATTCAAGATCGTGGCGACCTGCTGACGCCGCTACGAGCTTCTGTTGCGCCGCACCTCTTTGAACGGCACGCTGCGGTCGGCCGCGTATTCGCGTGGGAAGCCCAGGATGCGTTCCCCGATGATGTTGCGTGCGATTTCGGTGGTGCCGCCACCCAGAGAGGCCGACTGTCGGGACAGATAGCGTTCGCCCACGCGAAGCAGGCGCTCGGTGCCGTCGACCACGCCTGCGCTGCCCGTGATCGCTAGCGCGGTGTCCATCTCGAGTTGGATGGTCTCGGAGTGATTGATGCGGAGGATGGACCCCGCCGCCGGCGGTAGGGAACCGTCATTGACGCCGTGATAGACGTGGTTGATCAGCTGTTCTTTCACAATTCGGTGCACCAGCGCCCGTCCCGCCATCTCCTGCAACCGCTGATTGTCGGGCTGTCCGACCGCCTCGAGGAGCGCCGCGAAGGACACCGGCACGTCGGTCTTGCCCTCAGCGCCGATGCCGCTGGCGAACTCGGACCCGCCGCCGACCGCGCGTCTTTCGTGATGGAGCTGTCGCGATGCGACGTGCCAGCCGTTGTTCACCTCGCCAACCACTGCGTCATCGCCGAGTTCGAGATTGTCGAAGAACTCTTCGCAGAATTCAGTCGACCCGTTGACCTGTTTGATCCGCCGCAACGTGATCCCTGGGCTGTTGATGGGCACCAGGAACATCGTTAGGCCCTCGTGCTTGGGCACGTCCCAGTCGGTCCTGGCGAGCAGCAGCCCGTAGTCGGCGGCGAATGCGCCTGTGCTCCAAGTCTTTGCGCCGTTGACCACCCACTTGCCGGCTACCCGGTCAGCTCGGGTGATCACACCGGCGAGGTCGGATCCACCGCTGGGTTCGGACAGCAACTGGACGAGTATCTCGTCGCCGCGAATCGCAGCTGAAATGTGTTGACGCTTTTGCTCTTCGGTTCCGGTGTCGAGAATCGTCGCGCAGCAGATGGTAAACGTTGGGGTATTGAGGATGATCGGCATCTCGTAGCAGCGGCTTTCCGCGTCGAATGCCTTCTGGTATTCGATCGGCAGTCCGAGCCCGCCGTATTCACGCGGATAGCAGATTCCTGCGAAACCACCCTGATAGAGCAGCTTTTGAAGTTCCCTGGCGCGCTGCCACGGTGGCTCTTCTCCGCGCTCAGCCCCGGGTGGGTCGTTCGTATTGATGCGAGGCATGTTCTCCGCCAGCCACGCTTTGGCCCGAGCGGCGAACTCCGCCACCGACTCCTTGGTCTCGGCTGGGGCCGACGTCGTCTCTGTCATGACGCAGATTCCAGTTCTTTGGTCAACGCGTACACCCGCAAATTGTGATCTTCCGGGGTGCCGAACATCGAGCGGTAGAGTGTGGCTCGCCGCAGGAACAAGTGCAGATCGTGTTCCCAGGTCACGCCGATGCCGCCGTGCAACTGGACGCAGTCCTGGATCATGCTCGGGGCGCGTTCACCCACATACGATTTCGCGACGCTGACCGCCATGTCGGCACCGGGGGAGCGGCCGGCCACCTCGGTGATGGCAGCACGCGTGGTGGCGCGGCATGCCTCCAGATACATTTTCAGATCCGCGAACCGATGTTTGAGCGCCTGGTACGACGCCAGGGGCCGGCCGAACGAGTACCGGTCGAATGCCCACTGAATCGTGAAGTCCACGACGGTGCCGAGGATGCCGACTACCTCGGCGCACTGCAGCACCATCGCGATCTGGCTCTGCCGTTCGAGCAGGGCCGGGGTCTCTGCGGTTGTCCCGACGGCGGCGGCTTGGTCGACTTCGACATCGTCGAAACTCACTTGGGCATAGACCTTTACCAGATCGATCGATCGTTGTGGTTCGAGGTGTACGCCTGGTGCGTCGGTTGGCACCAAGAATTGCCGGACCGCGCCCTCGGACGCGGCGACCACCAACAACAGCCCGCTCTCGGCACCTGCTTCGACGCGATCCTTGACGCCGCCGATTCGAAATCCGGTCGCCGTCGGTGTGGCCGTGACCGTGGCCTGGCGCGGGGCCCACGGTTTGCCCGGCTCGTACACGGCCCACGACGCGACCGTGTCGCCCGACACAAGTGCTTCGATCGTCGACTCATGGCCGCCGGCATCGACGAGGCCGGCCAGCACGACGCTGACCGGATGCAGCGGACCCGGCGCAATGGTCTTGCCGATCAGCTCGGCAACGACGGCCAAATCTTCGACGCCTTTGCCCGACACGCTTCCGCCACCAAGCTCCTCCGGCACCAGCAGGCCTGTCCAGCCCAATTCGGCTGCGCGCCGCCACCATTCGGGCTCGAAAGGGATGCCGGCATCGTGAAGTTCACGCACTCGGCTGAGCGAGGCCTCCTTTTCCAGGAACGCCTGCGTCGTCGACGCGAAGAGGAGACTCTCCGGCGACGCGCGGCTCATGCGCGATCCGCGTTCGCTAATCGCTCGCCCGTCACGCGGGGACCGTGCTGGGGATCTTGAACAGCTTCACCATGTTGCCGCCCATGATCTTTGCCTTGTCCTCTTCGGGCAGGCCTTCGAGGTCGTCGACGAACCTGATGGGATCCGCCATGCCCTCGGGATGCGGCCAGTCCGAGCCGAACACCACCCGATCGGTGCCCATCGTTTTGGCGATACCGACGAAGTTGTCCTCCCAGAACGGGGTGACGTACACGCAACGCTTAAAGCCCTCGACCGGATCCTCCGGGAACGATTGCGGCATCTTGGCGTACACGTCCTTGAACTGCTTGAACAGGTAGGGCACCCACTCGGCACCATTCTCGATCGACAGGATCCGCAGATCCGGGTTGCGATGCAGCGCCCCGTGGCAGACCAGTGCGGCCATCGCGTCCTCGATCGGCCGCTTGCCCATCGCGACCATCCGGAAAGCGGTCGGCTTGAACGGCAGATATTCGTCGGCCGGCTCCCAGACGTTGAGGAACTCGGCATAGCCACTGTCAGAAGCGTGCATCGACACCGGGATACCGGCCTTTACACAGGCCTGCCAGAACGGGTCGAACTCCTCAAGGCCAAATGACCGGCTGCCGCGGTATCCGGGCACCGGAGCCGGGCGCACCAACACGGTCTTGGCGCCGCGCTCCAGACACCACTCGAGTTCCTCGAGCGCCCGTTCCACGATCGGGAGCGTGATCACCGGAGTCGCGAAGATGCGGCCCTCATAGTCGAACGACCAGGTCTCATACATCCACTGGTTCAGCGCATGGATGACGTCGTGGGTCATCTCCGGCTGGTCCTTCATCCGCTCCTCGACCAGGCTCGCCAGGGTCGGGAACATCAGCGCGTAGTCGATGCCGAGTTCGTCCATGACTTCCAGCCGAGGCCCCGGCTCCCGGAATGCCGGGATCGACTCCATCGGCTTGCCCAACACCTCGCGGTAGGTCTTGCCGCCGCTGCCGTGCCGGAAGTACTCCTCTTGGGCGCCGGGCCGCGCCACCTTCTCGAAGGTGGGGTTTGGGATGTAGTCGCTGATGTGGCCCCGCACAACGATCTTCGTGCGCCCACGAACCTCGACGTAGTCAATGACGTTCTTGCGGTTGTCGGGCAGGAACTTGGTCAGCGCGTCCTTGGTCTCGTACATGTGATTGTCGGCATCGAACACCGGGAAAGGAAGCTCGCGTGATGGCATGACCGTCTCCTGAGAGTCAGATTCGTCGAAAGTGGTAATGACATTACCACGGCCGGAGCAGCAAAGTCATCGTGGTCCGTGGCCGTCGCGCGAGAGGCCGCGCGTGCAGAACTCGTAGATGTGGTTGGCGTCAATCGGCATCCCGTTCAACTCGGCGCCGAGAGCACGCCGCCGCATCGCACCTAGCACGGTCTGCATGATGAGCGCCGCGGTGGTGTCGACGTCGAGGTCGGCGCGGAAGCTGCCCTCGGCGATGCCCTGGTGCAGGATGTCCTGGATCAACTCGTACAGCGGCGAGAGCACCCGCGCGTACTCGCGGGGCAGTGTCTCGGCCAGCCGGTCGTTGTACGACGTCAGCCCGCGGTTGATGCTGTCCTGGGTGCTGGATTCCGCCGGTGCGCAGATCCGGTCGATCAGCACCCGCAGCGCCGACGGGCCAGGCAGCGCCGCCGTTTCCGCCCGCCAGGTCCGCGTCGACTCGGCCATGATCTTGTCGATGAGAGCTAAAAGAAGCTCATCTTTCGTGGAAAAGTGCTGGTAGAAGGATCGCAGCGACGTTTTTGAGCGTTCCACCACTTCCAGGACCGTGAAGTCGGAGCGGCCCGTTTCCCCCAAGATCGCCAGCGCCGACTTCATGAAGCGGCTGGCGCGGGATTCGGTCTCTGATGTCGCCGGCCGAGCGGCTCCGGTGTCGACGGTCGCAGTGTCCGGTGATCGTCCGGTCGGCTTCGCCATGGGGACACCCTTCGCGTCGTACGGCAGCTGGTGAGAATGACGTTACCGGTTTTGTAGAAGCGTAGGTACTGTGTTGGTCCGACGTGAAAGGTGCGATTCATGACAACGGATTCAGCCCAGACGCAGTGGACCGTCGAAGGCCTGCTCGAGTTGTTCGACGTGCAACCAAACGGGCAGGACCGCTTCACCGCCGAGACCGGTATCGCCGGCGACGACGAGCGGCAGGTGGTCGAGGGAAGCCAGGTCCTCGCACAGGCGATTGTCGCTGTGGCCAAACGGTTTCCCGACAAGTCGGTGCGGTCAGCTCATGCGGTGCTCTCCCGCGCAGTGATGGTCGGAGCGCCGGTCGAGTTGGTCATCGACGTTGCCCACGAGGGCCGGTCGACGGCGACTGCGACCGTCTCCGCACAGCAGAACAGCAAGCGGTGCATCACGATGACGTTGTTCACCGACGTGCCGTCCGAGGATGTCATCCGTCATCACCTGCCGCGCCCGGACGTTGCGGCACCCGCCGACGCGAACGTTTCCGAGATGCCGATGATCGGACGCGAACTGCGTCTCGTCGACGTCGTGGACGTCAACAGCCCCGACGAGGTCGGCCCGCCCGAGTTGTACGCGTGGCTGCATTACGACCCGATTCCGACGCGTGACGACCTGGCCAAGGCGCTGATCGCGTATTTCACCGGCCACCTTGGCATTTCGACCACGATGCGTGCGCACGAGGGAATCGGCACCAGCCAGGCGCATCTGACAGTTTCAACTGCGCCGATGACGATCACGGTCAGCTTCCACGAGCCCGTCCGCTGGGACGGGTGGCTGCTGTACAGCCACGAGAGCACTCAGGTGGGCGCCGGCATGTCATATGTCCGCGGTGCGGTGCACACCGAAGAGGGTGAGCTGCTGGCTTCGTTCGCTCAGGACGCGATGATCCGTCCGCTGCGCACCACCGACATCGCGATCAAAGCGCAATCCCGGCTGTAGGGTTTCTGTGCAGCGCTGGGATTGCCGCGAAATAGCATTCCAGGTCGTGGTTCTCCAGAAATCACGACAGTAGCTTCGCTTTCGTCGACACCGGACTGGTTCGGTACGCGCCCGGGTGCTGTCGCATTCACCGAAACCGAAGCTACGGCTGTGAAATCCGCAAGATCACGACGCTGGCTTCGTTTCGACGTCGATAGCCGACTACGAGAGCTGTTTTCGGAGTTCCCGTTTCAGTACCTTGCCGTAGCTGTTCTTGGGTAGCGCATCGACGAACAGGTAGCGCTTGGGTCGTTTGAACCTGGCGATGCGCTGTAGCAGGTGCGCGTCGAGATCGGTTGCGCCGGCTGTGCCGACAATGAATGCGACCACGACCTCACCCCATTCCGGATCCGCGGCTCCCACGACGGCCGCCTCCGAAACGCCGGGGTGTTCCAGGAGAAGCTCCTCGACCTCGCGCGGGTAAATGTTGCTGCCGCCGCTGATCACCACATCCTTCGACCGGTCACGCAGCGTGAGGTAGCCCCGCTCGTCGAAGGATCCCATGTCGCCGGTGTAGAGCCAGCCATCCCGCAGCGTGGCGCAGGTCGCATCGGGATTGCTCCAGTAGCCGGACATGACGGCGTCTCCCCGGCAAACGATTTCACCGATCTCACCGACGCCGGCCGGGGTGCCGTCGCGACGCAGCACGGCGACGTCCATGCCCGACCGCGCGTAGCCGACCGACCCCAGAATCGCGTCGTCGTCGATCTGGTGGTCGGCACGCCGCAGACCGGTGATTGTCATCGGCGATTCGCCCTGACCATAGATCTGCGCGAAGATCGGACCGAAAGCCGCGATCGCCTTTTTCAGGCTGTCGACGTACATCGGCCCTCCGCCGTACACAACCGTGCGCAGATGGCTGGGCCGTGCGCGGCCCGTTTCGACGAGCCGCTGCACCATCGTCGGGGCGAGGAACGCCGTCGAGCCCGGATGGTGATCGCACAGATCCAGGAACTCGGCTGGCTCGAACGTTCCCGACTCCGGGACCACTTGCCGTGCGCCGCGCAGCACGTAGGGCGCGATGTAGAGACCCGACCCGTGCGACATGGGCGCGCCGTGCACAAGGCTGCACTTCTCGTCGGGCGCATCGATGTCCGCGAGGTGGGCGACTGTCATCGCGGTGAGGTTGCGGTGCGACAGCATAGCGCCCTTCGATCGGCCCGTGGTGCCGCTGGTGTAGAAGAGCCATGCCAGAGCCGACGGCTCGGTGGCCGGCGGTATCGCGGGCGTTGCGCTGAGCAAGCGCGAGTACCCTTGTGTGCCAACGGTTTCAATCACTACACCACAATTGGGAGCCAGCTCAGCGGTGATCTTCGGCGACGCGAACACCCGTGAGGCGCCTGCGTCTTCGAGGATCTGGGCCATCTCTCGCGGATGCAATTTGTAATTGATCGGCACGACCACGCACTCGGCCGCCCAGACGGCGAACATCAGCTCGATGATCTCAGGGCGGTTCTCGCTGGCGATCGCGATCCGGGCACCAGTCACCGCTGCCTGCCGGATCGACGTCGCGAGCCGTAACGCCCGGTCGCGCAACTCCCGCCACGTGTACAGCAGGCGTTCGCCGTGGTACACGGCGCCGCTATCGGCGAACCGCGCCGCAGTTTGGTCCAGCACCGCAAAGAGATTCAACGGGCAACCCATTCCGAGTTCAGCGCGAAGTCCGACAGATACTTCGTCGAACTCCAGCCGCCATCCACCACGATCGTCTGGCCGTTGATGAAGCTGCCTCCATCTGAGCATAAGAACGCGACGGTGCTAGCGATGTCCTCGACCCTGCCAAGGCGCTGATGCGGCGTCATCTCAGTGTTGATCTTGCGGAACCGGTCATCCTTCAAGCGCTGCTCGACCATTGGTGTGAGGGTGACCCCGGGAGCGACGGCGTTGCACCGGATGCCTTGGGAGCCGTACTGGCAGGCGATGTGCTTGGTCAGTGCGGTTAGTCCGCCCTTGGCCGCAGAGTAGGCGCCGCCCCGAAGGCCGCCGACGACCGCGAACGTCGACGTCACGTTGATGATCGCCGAACCGGGCGACATGTGCGGGATTACGTCTCGGGCGAGGCGGAACGGCGCGCGCAGCATCAAATCCAAGAAGTAGTCCAGTGACTCGTCGTCGGTTTCGTGCAGTGGCTTCGGGCTGCCGACGCCGGCGTTGTTGATCAGGAAGTCGACGTGGCCCCACCTCTTCACGGCAAGATCGACGATTCGTTGCGGCGCATCGTCGTCGGTGAGGTCAACGGCAATTGTGATGATGCGGTCTGGATCGTCGATCGCCTTCTGCAACTCGGCTAGTTTGCGCTCATCTCTGCCGACGCCCAGTACGGCCATGCCCGCCTGCGCGAGCTTGATCGCGCAACCGAGACCGATACCGCTGCTCGCGCCTGTCACGATCGCTGCCTGCATGTGCCCGTCCTTCTGTTCTTCGCGCAAGCGCTCATCACCGTCCTTCTGTTCTTCGCGCAAGCGCTCATCACCGTCTTTCTGTTCTTCGCGCAAGCGCTCATCACCGTCCTTCGAGCAGCGTCGCCCGGATCTGATGCTTCAGGACCTTTCCCGCATCGTTCTTCGGCAGTGCATCCCAGATAGCCACTTGCTCGGGAACTTTGAACCGGGCAACACCTTGAGCCGCAAGGAAATTGCCCAAACTTGCGACATCGGGATCGGGCGCAGCCGACGGCACGATGACAGCGCACGCCCGCTCACCGGTGCGAACATCGGGCAAGCCAACCACTGCGACCTCGGCGATGCCGGGGTGGCCGACGAGGATGTCCTCGATCTCCTTCGGCGCGATGTTCTCGCCATTGCGGATGATGATGTCCTTGGCACGGCCGGTCACCAACAGGTATTCGTCATCTACCCAGCGGCCCAGATCGCCGGTGCGGAAGTAGCCCTCGGCGTCGAAAGATTCGAGGTTGTCCTCAGGATGCAGGTAGCCGACGAGCATCTGCGGGCCGCGTGCGCAGATCTCGCCCGTTCCGAGGGGTGCCGCGCGGTGATCGACGAGCTTGATGTCTGCGATGCCGACGCGCCCGTCTGTGTCCGCCGCATGGACGATGTCTGCGGGATCGGTAGCACCGACCGTGGTGACCGGCACCTCCGTCGAGCCGTAAACGCGGGTCACGATGGCACGCTCGAAATAAGAAGCTGCGCTGCGGATCAGTGAGGGCGCGACGGACGCGCCACCGCAGATGAACACCTTGAGGTTAGGCAGGTGGGTATCGGCACGCTTGGCGGCGGCCAGCATCTGAGTCAAGAACGGTGTCGCCCCTGCCATGTGGGTACAACGCTCGGATTCCATCAACGTCACTGCGTCATCGGCGTTCCAGCGCTCCATCAGTACCGCGGTGGTGCCCAGCAGCAGCGGGCACTCGAACGCGTAGATGGACCCGCCGATGTGCGCGATCGGCGAGGGTATCAAGAACCGATCGCCCGGACCCACCTGCCAGTGGTCCCGGATCTGACGGATCAGCGCGTGAATTGAGTTGTGAGTGTGCAGCACACCTTTCGGCCGACCCGTCGTTCCGGACGTGTACAGGATCACCCGCACCGCATCGGGGTCCAGTGCCGGTAGGTGTTGCATATCGATTCGGTCTTCGAACAGCGATGTGTAGCGGATGTGGTCGGTAGCCTCGTGTCCGCGCACCACCACAACTTGCGGCGGCGATTCGATCTGCGCCGTCACGCGCGTCAGCATCGATGCAAAGTTGTGGCCGCCTCGTTGCGACGGCACGAAGATCATGCGGCTGTTCGCATCCGTGAGGATGAACTGCAGTTCACGATCCCGCAGGGACGGCAGGATCGGGTTCACCACCATTCCGGCCAGCGTGGCCGCCAGGTAGACCGTCGCGGCTTCGTGCCAGTTGGGCAGCATGAACGACGCCACGCTGCCTGCGGGCATGCGGGTTATCAGCTGGTGCGCCAGCGTCGTCGACTGCTCATATAGCGTTCGGCAGTTCAGACGAATATGGCTGTCCACCAACACCGTTCGCTCCGGCGTTGCCCACGCCGCTTCTTTGAGCGAGTCGGCCAAGGTGGTGTCGACCCACCACCCGCGCTCGTAGGCGTCGGCTTCGCGCGCCGCGTTGTCGAGGCGGCTACTCACGGCGCGGCCTATCCCTTCACCCGGCGCATGATCGTTGCGTGCCGGAACCGCGATGAGGGATGCGTGTTGATTGTTACCTGCGCGACCTCACCGTCGGACGTCTTGTACGTGCGCTGCACCTCCAATGCAGCGGTTCCCGGTTCGATCTTCAAACCCTGTGCCAACTCGGGTGAAATCACCACCGCGGCAATCTCCTGATGCACCTCGACAACGCTGACTCCGAACAGGTCCTCGATCAGCGGAAAGATCGGGCCGGCGTGGTGCTGCAGCAGCCTGCCGACCGCCGCGAAGGCCCGGTTGATGTAGTACTCGGTTCGGCAGATCGGCGCCGAAGCGCCGTCGGCTTGCCGGTAGCCACGTACCGCCAGCCATTCCGCGCCGACTGCGATACCGGTCCGTGCGGCGAGTTCTTCGTCGATGGTCACCGTCGCGTTGGATTCGATCACGAACTGTGTACCCGCGGCGAACGCGATCAAGTCGCTGATCGACATCACGTCCTGGGCATAGGAATTCGACGCGGGGCGCGGGACGACGAGAGTGCCGGCCCGGGGCCGGGAAGCGATCAGGTTGTCGTCGCGAAGCCTGCGCAGTGCTTCGCGAACGGTATAGCGGCTGACCGCGAACCGCTCACACAGTTCATGTTCGGTGGGCAATTGCGAGCCCACTGGGTACACTCCGTCGACGATCTCTTTGCGCAGGGTGCGCGCGACCTGTAGGTAGCGATGTTCGGTCGGGCTGATAGTCATGCGCGATCCGCCTTCGCTTCTCGCTTGCCCGTCATCGCCGGACCCGGCGCAGCGCCAGCACACTGCCGTCGCCGTCGGCTGAGACGAACATTGTGCCGTCGGGCCCCGAGGTGATACCCGCGAACGGCCCCTGCGGTCCTGAAAACGGGGGCATTCCCTTGAGCGGCTTGGGAACAAGACCGGCCGGCGGCCCGATCGGCAACCCCGACGCGATGGTGCGCCGCGCCCGGGTGTTGAGGTCGAACTCAACAACCTCCTTGGCGCCCGCGTCGACGATAAAGAGCCGATTGCCGGCGACGAGAATGCCTTGTGGACAGCGCAATTCATCGACCACGGTCTCGACGCCCGAGCTCGTCAGCCGAATCACCCGGCCAGCACCTGATTCGGCGACGAGCACGACACCGGCGGGGTCGATTACGACGCCGAGCGGTTGGCACAGGTCGCGGGCGCGCTCCTCGAGATTACCGGCATCGAACGACAGCACTCGTCCAGTGCCCAGCTCCGCGAACACGATTTCTCCGGCGGGGCCGATCGCCACGCCGTACAATTGGTCGAATCCATCTGCGAGCACGTCGCTTTCACTCGCGGCCGGCCGATACCGGGCGACCTGGCCACCGGACGTCGTCACCACGAACTCGCCGGCACCGGCCGATGCCACGCCACGCAGGAACCCGGGATAGCCAGGGGAGAACAGCATTCCGACGGTCTGCAGTGTCCGGTCGGGACACACCACGTAGAAATACGTGCCGTCGGCGACATAGAGCCTGCCGTCATCACCGACCTCGAGGTCGAGCGGCCAGTTCAGCCCGCCCGGCAGGAGAGTGCGGGTGTCGCCGCCGGGAAGAATCTCGGTGATCTCACCGGTGAAGTTCGAGACGAACAATCGGTCGTCGACGAAGGTGCAGTTGTCCAGCCCGGGCGTGAGCTGAGCCAATAGGGTCTTCTCGCTGTTGCGAGGGTCGATGCGCAAGATCTGCCCGGTGGCGACCTGCGTCGAAACGATGAAGCCGTCGGAATCGAATTTCACCGAGTCCGGCACACCGAGGTCGCCTGTAACACGTTGCGGCTCACCACCTTCGGGATCGACCCGCCAGATCTCATTGGCACCCATCACCGGGAAGTAGAGCAGGCCGTCGGGACCGACCTCCATCGCGTTCGGCGACGGCACGTTCTCCAGCAGCACGCGCGGCTCGCCGCCGTCCAGATCGAGTTCGAGCAGCCGCCCGCCCGCGCGGCACTCGCCGATGAACAATCGGCCCCGATGCACCGTGATGCCATTCGCTGACGGCAGGTCGTCGCGCAGCACCTGGGCGCGTCCGCTCGTGTCGAGAGCGCTCACCCGGCCGTCCATTACCTCGGTGGCGTAGAGATTTCCGCTCGGATCGAATGCGACATCGTCGGGTGCGATGATGTCGCCGCCCTTCGCGCTTACGGTGTCCACTTGTCCGGTGGACAGATTCAGCGCGCTGATCTGACTTCCCGTCACCTGCGCCACATAGATGCGGCCATCCGGGCCCGTGCGCAGGCCGTTCGCGCCGAACAACCGGCTGGGCGCGGTCACTCGCTCCAGGCGCCATCCCTCGGCCACGGTGGGTGTGGACACGGCGGGGTACCGGTTACCTTGGAGCGGCATGGCACTGGACGTTAGCAAGCAGAGCTAGTCCAGACAATAGCTCCGCAGAACGGAGCACACATCTTGACTGGGCGATTACTGCTGCGGAATAGTGTTCTGCAATATGCAGAGCACCATATGTTGTCCGGACAATTAGCGCGGCTATGAAGAATCTCTTCGGGCTGGGCGGCCGTATCGTCATCGTGTCGGGCGCAGGCGGCGGCGGGATCGGCACGACCGTGACGCGCATGGCCGCCGAAGCGGGGGCAACCGTGCTCGCGGTAAGCCGGTCGAAGGAGAATCTCGACGAGCACGTGGCTCCATTGGCGCAAGAAGGCCTCTCGGTCGTGCCGGTCGCTGCGGACGCGTCTAGTGACGACGGCATCGCCAACGTCATTGCACAAGCCCGTCGCGTCGAGGGCGACCTGTACGGCCTTGTCAACGTCGCGGGCGGCGCCGCGCCGTCGACGTGGATGCCCTCGACGCGGGTGAGTCGGTCTGACTGGCGTGAGTTGTTCACGGCCAACCTCGAAACCGCGTTCTTCATGAGCCAGGCCGTCGCCGCCGAACTGCATGCGCGGACTCTCCCCGGATCGATCGTGTCGATCTCCTCGATCAGCGGCATGAACACTGCGCCCTTTCATATCGCCTACGGCACGGCCAAGGCCGCGGTGGCGGCGATGACCCGCACGATGGCGGTCGAACTGGCAACCGACAACATCCGCGTCAACGCCGTCGCGCCCGGGATCACCGAGACCGCGTCCTCGCGCACCTACGTCGACGAAGATCCCGAGCGCGATCGGCAGGCCATCGCGATGGGTCGACGTGGGCGGCCCGAGGAACAGGCCGGTGCCGTCCTTTTCCTGCTGTCGGAGCTCTCCAGCTACGTCACCGGACAGACTCTGCTCGTCGACGGCGGCCTGAGCCTGAAGTGGAGCCATCTCGGCGCGGACAACACCTCCCTGTTCCTCAAGGACGAATCCTTCCGAGCCGCGATTAGGAGGATGTGATGACCGATATCGAAGTCGATGCCGCAGAAGAGCTTTCGCAACCGGTCACGATCGGCGTGGAAGCCTACATCTCGCCCGAGTATGCCCGCGCGGAGCGCGACAAGCTGTGGCGCAAAGTGTGGCAGCAGGTCGGCCGCGTGGAGGAGCTCCCCGAAGTGGGCAGCTACCTCACCTACGACATCCTCGACGACTCGATCATCGTCGTGCGCACCGGGCCGGGCGAGTCGGGGCCTTTCGCTGCCCACCACAACGTGTGCATGCACCGCGGCCGCCGGCTTATCGACTCTCCGGAGGGCGCGAAGAACGCCTGCGGCAGGGCCCACAGGTCGTTCGTGTGCGGATTCCACGGCTGGACATACGGATTGGACGGCGCGTGCACGCACGTTCGGGAACAGGACGACTGGAAAGGCGCGCTGACGCCCGAGAACACGCATCTGGCCAGAGCCAACGTTGACACCTGGGGCGGCTGGGTGTGGATCAATATGGATCCAGACTGCGTGCGGCTGATGGACTACCTGTTCCCGGCCGCGAAGATCCTCGACCCGTTCGGCCTGCAGAACATGCGCTACAAGTGGCGCAAGTGGCTGAACTTCGATTGCAACTGGAAGGTCGCAATGGAGGCCTTCAACGAGACCTATCACGTCTTCACGACTCACCCCGAGTTCAACAAATTCGGCGAATTCAAGGGCTGGGCCAAGGCGCAGGGCAAGCACAGCAACATCGGCTATGACGCGCCGAAGGATCTCGAAACGACGAAGTCCAAGATCCGGCTGGGCACCGGGGCGGATCCGAGGGTGTCGACGGCTGAGATGCAGGTCTACACAATGGAGGAAACCAACGCGACCACTACTCAGACCCTGGTGAACGCGGCCAAGCGGCTGGTCGACGAGTTGCCCGAGGACACACCGGCTGACAAGGTCCTCGAACACTGGCTCGGCTCGGCGCGCCGCGATGACGCTGCCCGCGGGGTGATCTGGCCGACGATCCCGCCAGACATCTTGGGGCAGAGCGGAACCGCGTGGCAGATCTTCCCGAATTTTCAGATCGGACAGGGCCTGACTAGCGCGCTGTGCTACACCGCGCGTCCTGACCCCAGCTACGAACCGAACAAGTGCATCTTCGAGGTCGCGGTGTTCGAGCTGTTCCCGAAGGGTGAAGAGCCGCAGACGGAGTGGCAGTACACCCCGGTGGGCGACCCGCGTTGGATGTCGGTGCTCCCGCAGGACTTCTCGAACATGGCCGCAGTACAGCAAGGTATGAAATCCCTTGGTTTTAAAGGCACCAAGCCCAACCCGTACCGCGAACGCAGCACTGTCAATCTTCACACCCAACTGGCGAAGTACATGGGTACCGGCGAACCCCGAGCGCTCTAAGGAGAACGATTGATGACCGAATGCGCGCCGACTCAGACACCGGACGATATCGACATCGATGCGCTGCGGCAGAAGTACCTGCAGGAGCGCGACAAGCGGCAGCGTCCGGACGGATCGACGCAATACCTGGAACTCAAGGACGATTTCGCGGAGTTCGCGGAGGTCGATCCGCACACGCCGGTGACTCCACGGACGCCGATCGACGAGCAGGTCGAGGTTGCGGTACTAGGCGGCGGCATCGCCGGACTGCTCGCAGGCGCGTACCTCAAGAAGGCCGGCGTCGACGACGTGCATGTCATCGAGATGGGTGGCGACTTCGGCGGTGTCTGGTACTGGAATCGCTTCCCGGGCATCCAGTGCGACAACGACGCGTACTGCTATATCCCATTGCTCGAAGAACTTGATTTCATGCCGGCGAAGAAGTTCTCCGACGGTGCGGAGATTTACGAGCATTGCCGGCGAATCGCCAAGCATTTCGGACTCTACGACGGGGCGATTCTTCACACCCAGGTGCGCACGCTGCGTTGGGATGGATCGATCAAACGCTGGCGGCTGAGCACCAATCGCGGTGACGACATCCGTGCCCGCTTCGTGGTCATGACGCAGGGCAACTTCAACCGCCCGAAGTTGCCCGGTATCCCGGGGATCAAAGATTTCAAAGGCCATATGTTCCACTCGTCTCGCTGGGACTACGCCTACACCGGCGGGGACACCAGTGGCGGTCTGCACAAGCTGCATGACAAGCGTGTCGCGCTCGTCGGCACCGGCGCGACGGGAGTGCAGCTGGTTCCGCACCTGGGCCGGGATGCCCAGCACCTCTATGTTTTCCAGCGCACACCCTCGTCGGTCAACGTGCGAAACAACGAGCCGACCGACCCGCGATGGGCGGCCTCTCTGCAACCGGGTTGGCAGGAGGACCGCAAGCTCAACTTCCACCGCTGGTCACCGTTCGGGGAGGGGGTGGTCTTCGATGCCAGGGATCAGGTCTGCGACTTCTGGACTGAGATCGGCCGCAACCTGACCGCGCGGGTCGCCGCATCCGAGGATCCTGCATCGCTCGGCATCGAACAGATCATGGCGATGCGCGACGTAGAGGACTTCAAGGTCATGGAGGGATTGCGGCGCCGCGTCGACGCCATCGTCAGCGACCTGCAGACCGCCGAGGCCCTCAAGCCGTACTACCGATTCTTGTGCAAGCGGCCCTGCAGCAGCGATGAGTACCTACCCACCTTCAACCGTCCGAACGTCACCTTGGTCGACGTGTCGGCGTCCAAGGGCGTGGAGAGGCTGACGGAGAACGGCATCGTCGCCAATGGCGTGGAGTACGAGGTTGATTGCGTCGTCTTCGCAAGCGGTTTTGAGATTTCCACCGAGATCAGCCGCCGGTATGCAATAGATGCCATCGAGGGTCGCGACGGCCTGTCACTGTTCGATCACTGGCGCGACAGCTACAAGACCCTCCACGGTATGACGACCCGCGGCTTCCCCAACCAGTTCCACACCGGCTTCATCCAGGGCGCTGTCTCGGCCAACACCACCGCGATGTTCGAGCAGCAGGTCCGGCACATCGCGTGCATCATCGCCGAGGCGGTGAAGCGCAAGGCGACGACCGTCGAGCCCAGCCAGGTAGCCCAAGACGCCTGGATCAACACCATCCGAGAGTTGACGTTCGACAATTCAGAGTTCGAGAACTCCTGCACCCCGGGCTATTACAACAACGAAGGCGGCGGAGGCGGAGAGCGTATCCGCTCGTTCCTGGGTGAGCCCTACTCACCCGGCTTCTACGTATTCGAAGACCTCTTGAAAGAGTGGCGTGCCAAGGGGGACCTCGAAGGCCTGGAGCTGGGACACTAAGTGACCTCTCTATCTTTCACGAACGTGACACCACGGCGAGAAATCAGCAGAATTTCCGCCCTGACGTCACGTTCGCGGCTAGGGCATTGGATGTCCGAATGCCTGAGCTGAGATTCGACGATCGCGTCGCCGCCGTCACCGGCGGCGGCCGCGGATTGGGGCGCGCCTACGCGCTGCTGCTCGCGTCGCGAGGCGCGAAGGTCGTGGTCAACGACTCTGGCGGCACCTTGACGGGCGAGGGTTCCGACGCCGGTCCCGCCGAACAGGTAGCGGCTGAGATCACCGCCGTGGGAGGCGAAGCCATCGCGTGCACCGAGTCGGTGGCGACGGCCGACGGCGGCCGCGCGATCATCGAGGCGGCGCTCGACCGGTACGGCCGCCTCGACGCCCTCGTTCACAACGCCGGCAATGTCCGCCGGGCGACGTTGAAGCAGATGAGTCACGAGGACTTCGATGCGGTCGTCGACGTGCATCTGCGAGGTGCGTTCAACGTTGTGCGGCCCGCGTTTCCGGTGATGTGCGAAGCCGGGTACGGCCGCATCGTGTTGACCTCTTCGATCGGTGGGCTGTACGGCAACCACGAAGTGACCAACTACGCGGTGGCCAAGGCGGGTGTGATCGGGCTGTCGAACGTCGCGGCACTGGAAGGTGCGGCCGATGGAGTGAAGTCCAACGTGATCATTCCCGGTGCCATCACGAGAATGGCCGACGGGCTGGACACCTCGGAGTATCCCCCGATGGGGACGGAGTTGGTCGCGCCGGTCGTCGGCTGGCTCTGCCACGAAACCTGCTCGATCACAGGCGAAATGCTCGTCGCGATCGCGGGCCGGATCGCCAAAGCCGTCGTCGCGGAGGCACCCGGGGTGTATCGTCCGTCATGGTCGATCGAGGACGTCGGCGCACAGATCGACGCGATCCGCGACATGGATGGCCCGGTGGTCTTCCCTGTTGTCCCCAACGGCCACAACGAGCACATCGGCTACAGCTTCGCCATGGCCTCCGAGGGAGCGGTCCATGGGTAGCGCCGGCGCCGGCCCGCTAAGTGGGGTCCGCGTCATCGACCTCACCGCGATGGTGATGGGGCCCTACTGCACGCAGATCATGGCCGACATGGGCGCCGACGTTGTCAAAATCGAACCCCCCGAAGGGGATAACACGCGATACATCTCGGTCGGGCCGGCCCCCGGTATGAGCGGTGTCTTCGTGAACGTGAACCGGGGCAAGCGTAGCGTCGTGTTGGACCTGCGGTCCGAGCCAGGCAAGACCGCGCTGCGCAAGCTCGTCCAAACCGCAGACGTGTTCATCCACTCGATGCGCTCGAAGGCGATCGCCAAACTCGGCTTCGGCTACGACCACGTCGTGGCCATCAACCCGGCGATCATCTACACGAACTGCTACGGCTACGGCCGACGGGGACCCGAACGCGACCGGCCCGCCTACGACGACACCATCCAGGCCGAATGCGGAATACCTGCCGTGCAGGAACAGCTGACCGGAGAAGCGAACTACGTCGGCACAATCATGGCCGACAAAGTCGCCGGGCTGACGGCCCTCTACGCGACGATGATGGCGCTGTTCCACCGCGAACGCACCGGGGAGGGGCAGGAAGTCGAGGTCGGCATGTTCGAGACGATGGCCTCCTTCATCCTGGTCGAACATGCCAACGGCGCGATGTTCGATCCGCCTTTGGGGCCGGCCGTCTACCCGCGCACGGTGGCGCCCAACCGACGGCCGTACCGCACGAAGGACGGCCACATCGCGGCGCTGATCTACAACGACAAGCACTGGAGGGCATTCGTCGACGCGGCGCGACCGGCCTGGGCCAGCGATCTGTACGCCACCCTGGAACGGCGGGCCAGCCAGATCGACACCGTCTACGGGCTATTGGCGGAAACCATGAGAGAGCGCACCACCGAGGAATGGTTGGCGCTGTTCCGGGAGCTGGAGATACCCGCGGCACCCATTCACACACCGGCTGCGCTGTTCGACAACCCGCACCTCAATGCGGTCGGTTTGTTCGAGACCATCGAGACCCCACACGGTCCGGTACGTTTTCCCGGCGTGCCGACCTGGTTTTCGCGTACACCCGGACGCGTCGCCGGGCCCGCCCCGGAACTGGGTGCCGATACGTCAGAGGTGCTCGACGCATTGGGATGTGCTCCAGCCGACGCGAAACCGGCGCTGGGTTCGGGATAGGGCGATGATGGACTTCGCGATGGGGGCAGAGGCGACTCGGCTACGTGCAGAGCTACGTGAGCTGGTGAAAACCCATGTGCCCGCTGGCTTTCTGGGCGCATTCACCGATGATCCAGTCGACTTGGAAGTGACTCAGCGGTTCTGCCGGTTGCTCGCCGAGCGCGGCTTGCTCTGCCTGTCCTGGCCGCGGGAATTCGGCGGCGGTGGCGCCTCGGTGTGGGAGCAGACCGTGGTGCGCGAAGAGATGTGGGCACATCACGAGCCGCGTGGTGCGCAGTACATGGGTGTCAACTGGGTTGGACCGATCATCATGCGCCACGGCACACCCGGGCAGCAGCGCCAACATCTGCCGGCGATCGCGCGGGGCGAAGTGATTTGGTGCCAAGGGTTCTCGGAGCCGGAGGCCGGATCGGATCTGGCCTCGCTGCGCACCGCCGCTCGGCGTGACGGTGAGGGCTGGCTGGTCAGCGGTCAGAAGATCTGGACGTCCTACGCCACGATGGCACAATGGTGCTTTCTCCTCGCCCGGACGTCGAAGGTCGGAGAAGGTGCAACGCAGAAGAAACAACAGGGCCTGACCATCTTCCTGGTCCCGATGGACAATCCGGCGATCCAGGTGAGGCCGATCCGTGCCATGTTGGGTCCGCATCATCTCAACGAGGTCTTCTTCGACGACCTGCGGGTCACCGAGGCGGACGTGCTCGGCAACGTGGACGCCGGATGGTCAATCGTGCAGGATGTGATGTCGTTCGAGCGGGTCGGCATCGCCCGGTATGCCCGATGCGAACGGCTGCTCGCTGCCGCGCCTGCGATGCTCGGTGACCGCTGGGAGGAGTTGCCGGACGAACTGCGCGGACGCTGGACCCGGATGTTGATGCACTGCCGCCGCGCGCGGTTGCTCGCCTATCGCGTTGTGTCGCTGCAGAACTCGGGACGAATCACACCTGGCGACGCTGCGGCATACCGGATCGCCGTCACCAAGCTGGATCAGGACAGCGCGGAGGTGCTGATGGAAATCGTCGCTACGGTACCGCGCGGCGACGCGACGACGGAGTACTTCCGCGCCGAAGTCGAAGATCACTGGCGTTACTCGCAGGCGTCGACCGTCGCGTCAGGCAGCGTCGAAGTGCAGCGGATGCTGCTGTCGCGGGCGCTCTTGGCGGCGACATGATCCTCGACCTGGGTGACGAAGCCAAAGAGTGCGGGAGGGAAGCTCTTCGCGCGTTCGAGGCAGCCGGAGGCGACCAACTGGTCCAGCAGGCCGAAGCCAAAACCGACACCAGGGAAGCGCTCGTCGCGCCCGTGCTGGATGGGCTGGGTGCATGGGAGCTCGACCCCCGCGCCGATACCGATTCCGCCGAGGCCGCGGCCGCGCTGTGCCGCAGCGCGGGGTACTGGGCGCTGCCCTACCCGGTCGCGGAGCGGCTGGCGCGACCGACCGACCTTGACGTCGATGGGCTGACTGTGGTTGCCGACGGCGCACCTGAGGCGACCCTGCTCGGATTGCAAAACCCCTGGGGAACAGTCACATTGGACGGCCGAAGAAGCTGCGTCGTGCGGCAGTCCGCATCCGGGGCGGCGTTCGTCACGGCGCTCGAACTGTCGGACATCGACGGCAACGGCGCCGGTGATGTCGCGCTCGGACTGGTGCTGCCATGCTGGACCCTGCTCGGAATGCTCGATCGCGCAGTGGAACTCACCATCGCGCATGTGCGTCTGCGCAAGCAGTTCGGCCAGCCGCTGTCGTCATTCCAGGGTGTCCAGTTTCAGCTGACCGATGCCGAGGTGGAACGCGCCGGAGTGGACATCCTGGCCAAGTATGCGCTGTGGAGTCTCACGACGGACGATGCGCTGGACGACGCGCTGGCACTGCGGCTCGCTGCAATCGAAGCGGCCGAAGTAGTCTTCCGGGTTTGCCATCAGCTGCACGGCGCGGTCGGATTCTGTGACGAGACCACGTTCTCATGGCTGTCGCGGTACAGCCAGCCGCTGCGCCGACTTCCGCTGGGGCTATCCGCAACTCGCGACTACCTGACCCGCCGTCTCGGTCGACGGGGGTTGACGGGGTTGTACGCATGATTCGGCGGGATGGCCGACTCGACGAGTTCCGCGACACCGTCCGTTCGTGGTGCGAACAGCGCATCCCCAAGGGATGGCGGGATGCCCAGACTGGAGTCGGTGACGAAGAGTTCGTCAGCTTCCAGAAGGCCTGGTTCGCCGAACTGCGCAACGCAGGCTTCGCCGTCCCGCACTGGCCGCGCGAGTGGGGCGGCGGGATGTCGGTCTCCGAGCAGATCATCCTCTACCAAGAGCTCGCCGCGCACGACGCCCCGCGGCTCGTATTGGCCTTCGTCGGAATCCACCACGCCGCAGCGACATTGCTCGCCGCAGGTACCGACCAGCAGCGGCGACGGCACCTTCCCGCCATCCTCGACGGTGAGATCTGGGTGCAGGGGTTCTCCGAACCGGAGGCGGGATCCGACCTGGCGAGCCTGCGTACGTTCGCCCGCAGGGTCGGCGACTCCTATGTGGTCAACGGCCAGAAGCTGTGGGCGAGTGGTGGCCTGCACGCGGACTGGTGCCTGCTGCTTGCGCGGACAGACCTGGATGCGCTCAAACGCCAGGGAATTTCGTACTTGCTATTGGATATGACCACACCCGGAGTGGACGTTCGACCGATCCGTAACGCCGTCGGCGAGTCCCACTTCTGTGAGATCTTCCTGAATGACGTCGTCATTCCGTCGGCCAACCTCGTGGGCGCAGAGAATGCGGGATGGCAAGTGGCACAAACCACACTGGGTGCCGAGCGGGGCATGACGATGCTAGAACTCGCGGAGCGGCTCGGCAACGTCGGCTTCAGTCGACTGGTTCAAGCGTGCTCACGACCCCGGCCCGCTGATGGTCGGCTCATCGAAGACTCCCTCGTGTGTGACCGGTTGGCACAATTTGACATCGAGATCACCGGCCTGCGCGGATTGTGTCGCGATCTGGTGGAAGCCCACGAATCGGGCACTGTGGGTCCCGCAGACGCATCGATTGTGAAGTTGTTCTACAGCGAACTGCTGCAACGGATGACGGATTTCGGCGCCGAAATAAACGGGCTTGCCGCGCACACCGAACTGGTCAAACCGTTGTCGAGCGGCTGGGAGTCGGGCTCGTGGATACTTGACTTCATCGGATCGTGGGAATGGACGATACCCGGCGGAGCAAGCGAGATACAGCGCACCATCATCGGTGAGCGCGGACTCGGATTGCCCAGGGAACCGAGCGCAGTCCGATGAGCCGTGAGTTCGGGGAGTTCCACGACGAGTTGCGCTCGGTGGCAAGCGATCTCCTGGCCAAAGAGCGCGTCACGGACTGGGCGATGCTGGTCGAAGCCGGGTGGGCCGGACTTGAGGTGGCCGATCAACTCGGCGGCGCAGGCGCGACGTTTCATGAGGTGGCGATAGTCTGCGAAGAGATGGGCCGAGCCGCCACGTCGAGCAGCTATCTGGGCAGCGCGGTGCTCACCGTCGGCGCGCTGAAAGCGCTACTGCCCGAGAGCGCTCGAGACCAACTCCTGGCCGATATCGCGGCTGGCACCGTCCGGGCGGCCGTAGCGCGCGGACCGTTCAGACTCGACGGGAACCGGCGGGTATCCGGGCGTGCGGATTTCGTACCCGATGCCGCCGGCGCCGACCGACTGCTGGTGATCGCGGCTGATCCTGACGGCATCCCAGTCGTCGTCGACGCGACTTGTCTCACCGTGACGCCGCAGCCCGTACTCGACGAAACCCGTCGGCTGGCCGCCGTGATCGCCGACAATGTGACCGTCGACGAGTCGTCGGTGTGGCAGTTCGCCGACGACGCCGACTCCCAGGTTCGTCGGCTGCGTGATCGCGCGTCGACGGCCATTGCCTGCGACAGTCTCGGCCTGGCTGAGGCGATGCTGTCCGCGACGGTGTCCTACGCATCGGTGCGGCACCAATTCGGCCGTGCTATCGGATCGTTCCAGGCGGTCAAGCATGCCTGCGCTGACATGCTGGTGACGACATCTGTCGCGCGGCAACTCGTCAGGGCTGCGGTCGACGCCGTCGCTCACGACCGAACGGACGCGACGACGGCGGCATCGATGGCGAAGTCGTACGCGTGCGCCACGGCCGTGGACGTCGTCGGCAAGGCGATGCAGTTGCACGGCGGCATTGGCTACACGTGGGAGAGCGGCCTGCACGTCTACCTCAAACGCGCCGCACTGAACCGCTCGCTCTTCGGCTCGCCTGCGGAGCATCGGAAACACCTCGCACAGCGCTACCTAGTAACCAATCAGGAGTAACGAGAATGGGTGTACCCGTTTACAAACGGATCCTGGAACTTTTCGAGGCCGAGGGTGTCAACACGCTGTTCGGCATCCCCGACCCCAACTTCGTGCACATGTTCGTGGAAGCCGAGGCACGCGGCTGGGCGGTGGTGTCACCCCATCACGAGGAGAGTGCCGGCTTCATGGCCGAGGCGGTCTCGCGCATGACCGGCAACCCCGGCTTGTGCATCGGCACGCTCGGACCGGGTGTCGCGAACATCGCCGGGTCGATGATGTGCGCGAAGGTGGAGAATTCGCCGGTCATCTTCCTCGGCGGTCAGCGGGCACGCATCACCGAACGGCGCGTGCGTCGTGGCCGGATCCAATTCGTTCGCCAGGAGGCACTTCTCGCGCCGTCGGTGAAGTACAGCGCGTCGATCGAATACGCGGACCAGACCGACGAGATCGTGCATGAGGCGATCCGCCGCGCGATGTCCGGGACGCCGGGCCCGGCCTACATCGAGTACCCGTCGCACGTGATCCTCGAAGAACTTGACGTTCCGGAAGCGTTGCCGCCCAGCAGATATCGTCTAGTCAACCAGGGTGCGGGAGCGCGCGAGGTCGCGCAGGCGGCAACGCTGATCCGGGACGCCAAGAGTCCGATCCTGCTGGTTGGACACGGCGTGCACACCTCGCGTACCGGCGAATCGGTCAGGGCACTCGCCGATCTGATGGCCTGCCCGGTGATTCAGACGTCGGGCGGCACGTCGTTCATCCCGGGTCTCGAGGACCGCACGTTCCCGTACGGGTTTTCGTCGGCGGCGGTTCAGGCGGTGGTCACGTCCGATCTGTGTGTAGCGCTCGGCACGGAACTCGGCGAGCCTGTGCATTACGGCAAGGCCCGGCACTGGGCGGAAAACGATGCGAACCGCAAGTGGATCTATGTCGAACAGGACCCGACGACGATCGGGGTGAACCGGCCGATCGATGTGCCGTTGGTCGGCGACCTGCGCGGCGTGGTGCGGCAGCTGGTCGACGCGCTGAAGGACAGCCCGCGGTCGGCGTCGGCGGATCTCGAAGGCTGGATCAAGCAGGATGCGGATCAGCTGGCCGAGTTGGCGGAAACCGCGCCCAGCGGCAGGACGCCGGTCCATCCTGCCCGCTTCGTGGTCGAGGCGACCAAGGCCTTCCCGGTGGACGGAATCATGGTGCGCGATGGCGGCGCGACCGTGATCTTCCAGTGGACTTATTCGCAGGCCAAGCCACGCGACGTGATCTGGAATCAGAACTTCGGTCACCTCGGCACCGGGCTGCCCTACGCGATCGGTGCGTCCGTCGCAGACGGCCGCCAGCGGCCGGTGATGCTGCTCACCAGTGATTCGTCGTTCCTGTTCCACATCGCTGAATTGGAGACCGCGACGCGTTTGAAGCTGCCGCTGGTGTGCGTCGTCGGCGTCGACCACCAGTGGGGCCTCGAGGTCGGTGTCTATAAGCGCACGTTCGAGCAGCCGTCGGCACAGCCGGGGGTGCACTGGAGCAAGAACGTGCGCTTCGACAAGATCGCCGAAGGGCTCGACTGCCACGGCGAATACGTGGAGATGGCGGAGGAGATCGGCCCGGCCATCAAGCGGGCATACGCGAGCGGTCGCACCGCTGTGGTGCATGTCTGCATCGACCCGAAGGCCAATTCGGAGGAGATGCCCAATTACGGCGAGTTCAGAACGTGGTATGCAGAAGGCACGCAGTAGGAGGAACAACGATGCGCGAATATCTCAAGTTCTACATCGACGGCCAGTGGGTGGATCCGGTAGAGCCGAAGACCCTGGACGTCGACAATCCGACCACCGAGCAGGTGTCCGGCCGGATCTCGCTGGGCTCGGCGGCCGACGTCGACAAGGCGGTGAAGGCGGCTCGGCGCGCCTTCGCCACCTACTCGCAGACCAGCCGGGAGGAGCGGCTGGAGCTACTGCAAGCGATCCTGGCCGAGTACCAGAAGCGCTCGAGTGATCTCGCGGACGCGGTCAACGAGGAGATGGGTGCCCCGCCGTCGTTGGCCGCAGGACCCCAGGTTGCGCTCGGCATGGGTCATTTGGTGACGGCCATCGATGTCCTGAAGAACTTCCCCTTCGAAGAACAGCACGGGTCGACGCTGGTGGTCAAAGAGCCTATCGGCGTGTGCGGGCTGATCACGCCGTGGAACTGGCCGATCAACCAGATCGCGTGCAAGGTGTATCCGGCGCTGGCGACCGGTTGCACGATGATCCTCAAGCCGTCCGAGGTCGCGCCGTACTCGGGTCAGATCTTCACCGAAATCATCGACGCGGCAGGAGTGCCGGCCGGTGTGTACAACATGGTGTTCGGCGAGGGACCGACTGTGGGAGCGTCGATTTCAAGCCACCCCGAGATCGACATGGTGTCCTTCACCGGTTCCACTCGCGCCGGTATCGACGTCGCGAAGAATGCTGCGCCGACGGTGAAGCGGGTGACTCAAGAACTCGGCGGCAAGAGTCCCAACATCGTCCTCGACGACGAGGGCTTCGAGCAGAGCGTCGGCACGGGAGTGACCGCGATGATGCCCAACTCCGGGCAGAGCTGCAATGCGCCGTCGCGGATGCTCGTGCCCAACGCCCGCATGAAGGAAGCCATCGCGATCGCGAAGCAGGTTGTCGAGCGGGTCAAGGTCGGCGACCCCAACGAGAAGACCGCAATAGGGCCGGTTGCCTCCAAGGCCCAGTTCGACAAGATTCAGGGTCTGATTCAGAACGGCATCGACGAGGGCGCCACAGTGGTGGCGGGTGGACCGGGTCGACCGGAGGGGCTCGACAAGGGTTACTACGTCAAGCCGACAGTCTTCGCCGACGTGAGCAACGACATGACGATCGCCCGCCAGGAGATCTTCGGGCCGGTGCTGTGCATCATCGGCTACGAGGACATCGACCAGGCGGTGGAAATCGCCAACGACACGGATTACGGTCTGGCCGGATATGTTTCGGGCGCCGATCTCGATAAGGCGCGCGAACTGGCGCGAAGGATTCGGGCCGGTAGTGTGGCGATCAACCACGCCTTCGACTTGAATTCGGCTTTCGGTGGCTACAAGCGAAGCGGAAACGGACGCGAGTGGAGCGAGTTCGGATTCCACGAATACCTGGAGACGAAATCCACCATGGGCTACGCGCCCGAGAAGGCGGCGAGGTAATCGAAGCGAACTACGGCCGCGCCGCCGTCGCCCGCTTCTTTGCCGCCTTCCGCGCCGGTTGCGGGTAAGGAGCGCCGAATTCCGGCACGGTTTGTGCCCCGGACGCGCGGGCGGCCGTGATGGCTGACCGCAGCGGCCGGGCCAGCACCGCGAACGACCCCATGTCCAAGATCAACTGCGTCAGGAGTCGGTTGTGGACGAAGGCGAATGCGCTGCCGGTCTCGGGATCGGCCCACCCGAGCGTTCCGCCCAATCCGACATGCCCGAATCCCTTGAGCAGACCCGGAACGGGGGATTCGTGATAGCCGAGGTGGAACGGCAGGGGAACGCCCATGTTCAGGTCGGGCATCACGCGGGGCTTGCCCGTCAGGCCGCGGGCCAATTCGGGGGACAGAAAACGCTTTCCGTCGATGCGCCCCCCGTTGGCGATTGCGGCGAACATCTTCGCCAGACCACGGCCGGTGACGACGCCGTTAGCCGCCGGGACCTCGCCGTCGAGGAATGGGATGTCGCCCTGCACAAGGGATTTGATGCCGGGGAAATACATCGATCCGAAAGCGCCGGAGAACGGCAGCCCGGCCACCTTCGGTGCGATGAAGTTGAACAGCGGATTCGCCCGCGTGCTCTGTGGTGCAAGGATCTGCGCCACCTTGGTGGGCGCATCCCCCGGTGGGCGGCCGAGGTGCAAACCGTCGGTGTTCAACGGACAGGCCACATCGGTGCGGATCAATTCCCGCATGCCCTTTCCGGTCACCGACCGCGCCAGGCCCGACAACAGCCAGCCGTACGTCAGTGCGTGATACGCGGGGGCGCCCTTGAGGTGATCGGCCGGCGCCGCGGCGAGCCGCTGCTCCATCAACCGGTGATCCATCAGGTCTGTTTTGCTGACACCCTTCAGGTGGGACAGGCCGGAGCGATGCCGCAACACGTCGCGGATCGTGATGTCGGACTTGCCGTTCGCGCCAAACTCCTGCCAATAGTCAGCCACCGGCGCGTCGTAGCACAGTAGGCCCTTGTCGACCAGCCGGTGGATGACCGTTGATGCCATTGCCTTGGTTGCCGAAAACACCATCGCCCCGGTGTCGGCGGTCCAGCGCTCCTCGCCGGCCCGGTCAGACCAGCCGGTCCAGACGTCGACCACGGGTTGCCCGTCGATGAACACCGACAGCGCTCCGCCGCCGAACCTCCGGCCCGGGAACAGTTGGGTGAACAGCCGGATGACGTTGGAAAAGTGGGGATCGGCCGCCCCCTGCACGGCGCGGGGCAGGCCGCTGCCGGGCTCGAGAACAGAGGGCGTTGTCATGATGCCAACGATGCGGCGCGGCCTCGGAACGCATCCGCGGCCTGGGGGAAACGGTATCGGCGCTGATACATGAGAATGACGTTATCATTCCAGGATAATCACGTAACCGCTGACGGCCATTCGATAGGGGAGAGATGCGCTTCGCTATCACGTACCCGATCATCAGCCACCCGTACAACGCGGAACTTGTCTCCGGCGCGGGCGTGGCCAAGCTTGCGGCGGCGGCCGAAGCGGCGGGCTTCGATGGCTTGGGCTTCAGCGACCATCCGGCGCCGACGCAACGCTGGCTGGAAGCGGGCGGACACGACGCCCTCGACCCGTTCGTCGCGATGGGGTTCGCCGGCGCGCAGACAACGACGCTGCGCCTGATCCCGAACGTCGTGGTGCTGCCGTACCGCAACCCGTTCCTGGTCGCCAAGGCCGGGGCGACGCTGGATCTGCTCTCCGACGGCCGGTTCACGCTCGCGGTCGGCGTGGGTTACCTCAAACGCGAATTTGCAGCGCTCGGAGTGGATTTCGACGAGCGCAGTGACGTGTTCGACGAAAGCCTGGAGGTGATCCGGGCCATCTGGACGGGCGATGACGTCACGTTCGAGGGGCGACACTTCAGTGCCCGCGGTATCACCGCCCACCCCCGTCCCGTGAGCCGACCACACCCGCCGATCTGGATCGGCGGCAACACGGGCAAGGCGCGCCAACGAGTCGTGGCACAGGGCAACGGTTGGTGTCCGTTCCCGGCGCCGGCGCTCTTGGCCAGCACGGCAGGGACCGCCCCGCTGGACACGATCGAGCGACTTACCGAGGGCATCGAGGATCTGCACCGCCGGTTGGACGCCGCAGGCCGGGATGGGTCGTCGGTCGACATCAGCTTCACCAACGTCGCCGGCGGCAGCCCCGGCCAGCCCGATTTCAACGCCGACGCGTATCTGAGCGGCCTCGACAAGCTCGCGGCGGTCGGCGTGACCTGGGTGCAGGTGTCGTTGCCTGGTGACAGCGTGGCCCACGCGCTCGAGGCAGTCGACAGTTTCGGTGAGCTCGTGATCGCGAAAGCCTGATGGTGCTGACTCGGGACGCCGTGTCGCTTGCGGGACGCGTGGCGGTGGTCACCGGCAGCGGTTCGGGTATCGGACGTGGTATCGCGACCGCGTTCGCCGAGTTCGGCGCCCGCGTCGCGGTCTGGGAACGAGAGCAGGCCGCTGCGCGTTCGGCGGCAGCCGAAGCCCGCGGCCTCGCGTGTGTCACCGACGTGCGGGAAGCCGGTCAGGTTGACGCGGCGTTGTCCACCACGATCGAAAAACTCGGCGTGCCAACAATTCTGGTGAACAACGCGGGCGGCGTGTTCTCGTCGGCGCTGCTCGACACCTCGGTCAATGGTTGGGACGCGCTGATCCGTTCCAATCTGTCGCACGTCCTGCTTTGCACGCAGCGCGTGGCGCGGGCGATGGTCGCCGCCGGGCAGGGCGGCAGCATCATCAACGTCACGTCGATCGAAGGATTCCGCGCGGCGCCCGGATACGCCGCGTATGCCGCCGCCAAGGCCGGCGTCGTCAACTTCACCAAGACCGCGGCACTTGAACTGGCGCCTCATCGCATCCGAGTGAACGGAATTGCGACCGACGTGACCATCACCGAGGGGATCCAGGGCCTGGCCCCGCAGCGGTCGGACGTCGCCGGCCCCGCGGCTCCGGACTTCCAGGAACGCACGAGCATGATGATTCCGATGGGCCGCCTCGGCCACGTCGACGAGACCGCCGGTGCTGCCCTGTTTTTCGCCTGTGAACTCAGCTCCTATGTCACGGGTCAGACGCTGCACGTCGACGGCGGAACGGCCGCCGCGTCAGGGTGGTACCACGATCCGAGCGACGGCCATTACATTCTCGGTCCGCCCACCGCTGCGAGAACCTGATTTCCAGTTTATAGGAATGCCATTATACGATTTTGATAGGTAACAGTGGGCTTAGGGAGGATCACTCGATGCAGAAGGCGCTCGCACCTGAGATCTCGACCTGGCCGCAGAAGAACCCGCAGCTCATCGGCAGTCAGTGCGGCGCCTGCGGTGCGACGGCCTTCCCCCGACAAGACCACTGTCCGAGGTGCAGCAGCGGTGAGATGTCCGAGTTGCTGCTGCCGCGGCACGGGACGCTCGTGGCGTGGACAACCCAGGGCTTCCCGCCTGGCCCGCCCTACGCCGGCCCGACGGGCAAGGATTTCGTCCCGTTCGGGGTCGGCCTCGTCCAGCTGGGCGACGTGATCCGCGTGGAGGGTCGGCTCACCGAGAACGATCCGGACAAGCTGCAATTCGGGATGGACGTTGAGTTGACCATCGTCCCGTTCGCCAAGGACGGCGAGGGCAATGAGATCGTAACGTTCGCGTTCCGGCCACTGTGAGAGGAATCGAGAGATGAACGATGTGGCGATCATCGGCGTGGGCCTGCACCCGTTCGGCCGCTTCGACAAGACCGCGATGCAGATGGGCGCGGAAGCGATCCACGCCGCTCTCGCCGATGCGGGCCTGGACTGGAAAGACGTCCAGTTCGGCGTCGGCGGCAGCTACGAAGTCTCCAACCCGGACGCCGTGACCCGGCTGGTCGGACTCACCGGTATCCCGTTCACCGACGTATTCAACGCCTGCGCAACAGCGGCCACCGCAATCCAGGTGTGCGCCGACACGATTCGCCTGGGCAAGCACGACATCGGCATCGCGATCGGGATGGACAAGCATCCCCGTGGGGCCTTCACCGACGACCCCGCCAAGCTGGCGCTTCCCCAGTGGTATGCCGAGAACGGGCAGTTCGTCACCACGAAGTTTTTCGGCATGAAAGCCAACCACTACCTCCACAAGCACGGTATCTCTCAGGAGACACTTGCCAAGGTCGCGGCCAAGAACTTCCGTAACGGCCAACTCAATCCGAATGCGTTTCGGCGCAAGCCGATTTCAGAAGAAGAAATCCTCAATTCACCGGTCCTGAACTACCCGCTCACGCAGTACATGTTCTGCGCGCCCGACGAAGGTGCCGCGGCGGTGATCATGTGCCGCGGCGACATCGCGCACCGGTTCACATCGACGCCCGTGTACCTGAAGGCCGCCGAGATCCGCACCCGCCGCTACGGCGCCTACGAGGTGCACGCGACGTCGGCCCCGCTGGACGAGGACGTGTCGCCGACCGTGTACGCATCGAGCGCGGCGTTCGAAAAGGCCGGTGTGGCACCAGAAGACGTCGACGTCATCCAGCTGCAGGACACCGACGCGGGTGCCGAAATCATCCACATGGCGGAGGCGGGGTTCTGTGCCGATGGGGAACAGGAGAAGCTGTTGGCTGACGGCGCCACCGAGATCGGCGGTCCGATGCCCGTCAACACCGATGGCGGGCTGATCGCCAACGGTGAGCCGATCGGCGCGTCTGGGCTGCGGCAGGTGCACGAGTTGGTGCGCCAACTGCGCAGAGAAGCCGGCGACCGTCAGGTGCCGGGCGACCCACGGGTCGGGTTCGCGCAGGTCTACGGTGCCCCGGGCACCGCCGCCGCAACAGTGCTGACGCTCTGAACTTGGCGCGTTCAAGACGCACCTCACCTGAAACGTCGAGTGGCCACTTATCGCACGCCTTTCGCGAATTTACGTGCGATAATTGGCCATTCGGCGGCGCAAGTCACCAGGTGTGGCGCTTGCCCTGCTCGCGGTACCAGTCAAGAAGATCCGAATTGTCGATCGCGCGCGGGTCGACGGCGACGTCGGCACGCCCAGCCAGGATCCCGGTGATCGGCACCTCGAGTTTTTTGCCGGTGCGGGTGTGCGGAATGCCCGGTGCTTCGATGATTTCGTCGGGAACATGTCGCGGTGACAGCTTGGAGCGAATCTCGTCGCGAACCTTCTCTGTCAGCGCGGCGTCGAGAACCTTCCCCGGCGCCATCGCGACGAACAACGGCATCCAGTATGCCCCGTCGGGCCCGTCGATGCCGACGACGAACGCCTCGCTGATCTCGTCGATCGCCTCGACGACTTCGTAGATGTCGGCCGACCCCATTCGGATACCCTGCCGATTGAGCGTCGCGTCGCTGCGGCCGTGGATGATCATCGAGCCGCGATCCGTCAGCGTCACCCAATCGCCGTGCCGCCAAACCCCCGGAGCGGGACCGTCCTCCCAGTGGTGATCGAAATATGCCGCACGGTACTTGGATCCGTCGTCGTCATTCCAGAACCCGACCGGCATCGACGGCATCGGCTCGGTGATCACCAACTCGCCGACCTCATTGATGCGAGGCTCGCCCTTCG
This sequence comes from uncultured Actinomycetota bacterium, assembly GCA_963801365.1. GTDB lineage: Bacteria > Actinomycetota > Actinomycetes > Mycobacteriales > Mycobacteriaceae > Mycobacterium. The sequence goes on from CAWDEZ010000015.1 coordinate 163,561, forward strand.
GCGACCAACAATCAAGCGCCACCCCGAGATAACGGGTTGCCAGTTCGCCAGCACGTACGGGCACACCGGGTGTTCCACCGGCGAATGCCGTGCAGACGTCGGTCCCACCGCTGATCGACGAAACCATCACGTTCTTGCCGACGTGGGAGCCCACCCACTCGAAAAGGTCGGCAGCCAGCGGCGAGCCTGTGCTGCCGATCGTGCGCAGCCGGCTCAGATCGTGCGACGAGCCCGGGGTGAGTCCGGCCTTGCGGGATGCCAGCAGGTGGGCCGGACTGGTGCCGAAGTAGGTGACGTGCTCGTCGGCGATTAGTTGCCACAGCCGGTCGGCGTCGGGATACAGCGGGTGGCCGCTGTAGCACACCACCGTCGATCCGGACAACAGCCCGGACAGCCGGAAGTTCCACATCATCCACGACAGCGCGGTCTGCCAGAAGAACACGTCGTCGGGGCCCAGATCGGCATGCAAGCCGACCGTTTTCACGTGCTCGAGCACTATGCCGCCGTGACCGTGCACGATGCCCTTCGGCCGGCCCGTGGTGCCCGAACTGAACAGCACCCACAGCGGATGGTCGAACGGCACGGCTTGGACAACGGGGTCGGTTGGTTCGGCAACCAGGTCTCGATAGTTGTCGCCGTCGATCGTGATGAGATGCGGCTCATTCAAAAGCTTTTGGAGTTCGGCCGTGTGGCCACGCTTGTCGATCCACCGCCCGCTGAGCTGGTAGCCGTCGGCGCTGAACAACACCCTGGGGCGAAGCTGCGCAAGGCGCGCCGCCGCACCCTCGGGCGCGTAGTCCTGACCGCAGGACGACCAAATCGCACCGAGCGAGGCGACGGCCAACGACGCGATCATGGCTTGAGCAGTGTCGGGCAGGTATGCGGCGACGGTGTCACCTTGCCGGACGCCGACGCGGCGCAGTTCGGCTGCGATAGCACCAAAGTGTCCCGGTAGTTCGTTCCAGGCGATCTCGGTGCGCGCGCCTGCTTCGTCGACCCCGATGATCGCGGGCCCCGCCCGGTGTGCGTGACGCAGGACCTGATCCGCGTAGTTCAGTTCGACGCCCGGAAACCATTGCGCCCCAGGCATCGACGCGTCGGCGAGCACGCCGGCGTCGCCGTCGGCGGGGGCAGAGCCGCTGACATCGAAGAATTCCCAGACCGCGCGCCAGAAGCGGGCTGGGTTGTCCACCGACCACCGCCACAATTCGACGTAGTCGCCGGACGGCGCGCCGTGGCGTTGCGCCGCCGCGTCGGCGAATCGGCGCCAGTGGGGCACGGTCATCGTTCGCTGAACTTGACGATCTGCTGAGCACGGCGCAGCACTGGCATGTCGACCATCTTGCCGTCCAACTGGAACACGCCGCGGTTTTCGCGCGCGGCGGCGACGACGCGCCGCGCCCACTCGACCTGATCGGCGGCGGGTGTGTAGCCGGCCCGGATCACCGGTATCTGGCTGGGATGGATGGCGACCTTCGCGTCAAAGCCGACGGCGACAGCGTCGTCGACTTCCTCACGCAAGCCGTCCACATCCTTGATGTCCAGATACACCGAATCCAGCGCCAGCCGCGAGTAGGCCTTCGCGGCCAGCAACGAGGCCGACCGGACATGCCGCGCGACATCACGCAGCCTCCCGTCGGCAGTCCGGTTGGCCGTGCCGCCGAGCGCGGCGAAAAGATCCTCCGATCCCCACATCACGGCAACGGCATTGTCCACTTGCACGCTGTCGGCGACGTTGACTGCGCCCAGCGGTGTCTCGATCAGCACGATCACCTGCCGCGGAGCCAACGCGCTAACCTGCTGCGGCGATTCGCATTTCGGCAGCATCACCGTCGTGTAGGGGGTGCTCTCCAACGTCTCGAGGTCGGCCTGGTAATCGTCGGTATCGGCGGCGTTGACGCGCACGACCGTCGTGGCCGGGTCCAGCGGCGTGTCCACCAACGCCGCGCGTGCGGCGTCCTTGTCGGCGGCGCCGACACCGTCCTCGAGATCGAGGATCACGACGTCGGCAACGGCGGCGGCCTTCGCGAAGCGCTCGGGGCGGTCGGCTGGGCAGAACAGCCACGCCGGCCCAGCCTGCAACGTCATGATTCTTCCGGCTTGGCGCGCACCATCGTCTTGCGTGTGGCGGTCGCGACGATATCGCCGTGCTGGTTGCGGCCGACATGGTTGAACGTCACGATGCCCTCGCCGTCGCGGGTCCGCGACAAGCGCTTGTCGGTCACCACGGTTTCGGCGTAAAGCGTGTCGCCGTGAAACAGGGGCTTCGGAAACGCGACGTCGCTGAATCCGAGGTTGCCCACGATGGTGCCCTGGGTCAGCTGGGCGACCGAGAGACCGACGAGCGTGGACAACGTGAACATCGAGTTGACCAGGCGCTGGTGAAACGGCGGCTGACCCTCGGAGAACGCCGCATCCAGGTGCAGCGCTTGGGTATTCATGGTCAACGTGGTGAACAGGACGTTGTCGGCCTCGGTGATGGTGCGCCCCGGCCGGTGCAGATAGCGCACGCCGAGATCGAACTCCTCGTACCACAAGCCGCGCTGTTCGACCGTCCGCTCTATGCCTGATGGGCGGCTCGCCGCCGAAGTCACTTCGGTGCCCTCACTTTCATCCGAGGCATCATTCTCCTTGAGCGCACAATCCCACGAGACACGCCATCAAGCGGGTCGTTATCACGCAATGGTATTGGCATTCTCATTTTTTGCAAGTACGGTATCCATTGATGGACGATCAGGTGCAAACGTCTTCCGGGATACCTCTCCAGCCGGTGTACGGGCCAGTGGACCGGGTCACCGAACCGCCGGCCCCGGGTACCTTTCCGTTCACCCGCGGCAACTTCTCGTCTGGGCATCGCGGACGGCTGTGGACCTTCCGCCAGTACTCGGGATTCGGGACCGCAGAAGAGTCGAATCGTCGCTACCGCTATCTGCTCGACCAGGGCGGCACCGGCTTGTCCGTCGCGCTGGACCTGCCCACGCAATGCGGCTTCGACTCCGACGATCCGGAGGTGTCTGAGGAGGTAGGCCGCGTCGGTGTCGCGGTGGACACGCTTGCCGACGCGGAGATCCTGTTCGACGGGATCCCCCTGGACACGATCAGCACGAGTTTCACGATCAACGGGACTGCGGCGATTCTTCTGGCGTTCTATGTGGCCGCCGCCGAACGCAAGGGCGTCCCTCGGAACAAGCTCACCGGGACCATCCAGAACGACATCCTCAAGGAATACGCCTCGCGGGGCACCTGGATCTGGCCGCCAGTGCCGTCGCTGCGCCTGATCGCCGACACCATCGAGTTCTGCGCCGCCGAGGTGCCGAAGTTCAACGCGATCTCGGTGGCCGGCGCCCACTTCCGCGACGCCGGCGCAAACGCGGTTCAGGAGATGGCGTTCACGCTCGCCGACGGCGTCACCTACTGCGACGCCGTGGTCGAGCGCGGCCGGATGACGATCGACGAGTTCGCCCCGCAGGTCTCTTTCTTCTTCTATACCCACGGCGACTTCTTCGAGGAAATCGCCAAATACCGTGCGGGCCGCCGCCGCTGGGCGACGATCGTCCGCGAACGATACGGGGCGCGTACCGACAAGGCGTCGATGTTCCGGTTCGGCTGCGTGTCCGGAGGCGCGTCCCTGTATGCGCCGCAAGCGCAGAACAACCTCGTCCGAGTGGCCTACGAGGCGATGGCGTCGGTTCTCGGCGGTGTGCAGTCGATGTTCACCGCGGCATGGGACGAACCCTTCGCGTTGCCGAGTGAGGAGTCGGCGACGCTGGCGCTGCGCACGCAGCAGATCCTCGCCTACGAGACGGGCGTCACCCGGGTGGCTGATCCGCTGGGCGGATCGTATTTCGTCGAGGCGCTCACCGACGCTACCGAGGAACGCATCATCGAAATCATGGCCGACTTGGAAAATCACGGCGGCATGGTGACGGCGATCGAGGACGGCTATCTGCAAGGTCTGATCGCCGACGAGGCGTTCCGCATCCACCACGACACCGAGTCGGGGGCGCGCCCTGTCGTCGGCGTCAACAAGTTCGTCTCCGACGAGCCGCCGCCGGATGTCGTGATGTACGAACTGGATGCGGAAGGTCGCGATCTGCAGCTGAAACGCCTCGGCAAAGTCAAGTCCGAACGCGACGACGCCGCCGCGCAGGCAAATCTTGCGGCGCTCTCGCGCGCGGCCGAGGGCACCGACAACCTGATGCATGCGCTGATCGACTGCGCGAACGCATACTGCACCGTCGGGGAGATGGTTGCCGCGCTCAAAGCGGTCTGGGGCGAATTCCAGCAGCCGGTAGTCTTCTAATGCCGTGCACGCGAGGAGAAAGAATGTGACCGCGCGAGTTCTGATCGCCAAGCCCGGTCTCGACGGGCATGACCGTGGCGCGAAGATCGTGGCGCGCACGCTGCGAGACGCCGGCTTCGAGGTCATCTACACGGGCATCCGGCAGCGGATCGAAGACATCGTGTCGATCGCGTTGCAGGAAGACGTCGCGCTGGTCGGGTTGAGCATTCTGTCGGGCGCCCACGTCGCGCTGACCATACGCACCATCGAGGCGCTGCGGGACGCCGATGCCGGAGACATCGCCGTCGTGGTGGGCGGCACGATACCCCACGCTGACGTGCCCAAGCTGCTGGCGGCGGGCGCCGCGGCGGTCTTCCCAACCGGCACACCGTTGGAAACCCTTGTCCGGGATGTGCGTTCGATTACTGGCGAATCCCGAGCGGGCGAAGTAGGGGCGGGAAGACCAGCACTGGAGGAACCGTGCGCGTCGGAGTGATGATCGGCCCGGAGCGGCGCGACACCGCGCGCAAGCCGGAGGGAATGGTCCGCGACATCGAGTGGGCCGAGGCTGCGGGCATGGACACCGCGTGGATCCCGCAGATTCCGAGTGATTTCGACGCGTTGTTGACGATCGCGTTGCTCGCCACCCGGAGCGCGAAAATCGAATTGGGCACCGCGGTCGTGCCGCTGCAGACTCAGCACCCGATTGCGCTTGCGCGCCAAGCATTGTCGGTGCACGCGATCGCTGATGGTCGGCTCGCACTGGGTGTTGGACCGTCGCACCACTGGATTGTGCGCGACATGCTCGGCCTGCCCTACGAGAAGCCGGCCGCGTACACCCGCGACTACCTCGAGGTACTCACTGCCGCACTGCAGGGGTCGGGGCGCGTCGACGTCGAGAACGACACGTTCACCGTGCATAACCCGCTCGATCTCGGACCTGTTGCTCCGCTTCCGGTGCTGCTCGCCGCGCTGGGTCCGGTGATGCTGAGGATTGCCGGCGAACGAGCCGACGGAACCGTGTTGTGGATGGCCGACGAAGCCGCGATCGGCGATTACATCGCTCCCCGGATCACCAAGGCCGCCGACAACGCCGGCCGCCCGGCGCCCCGCATCATCGCAGGTATCCCGGTATGCCTTTGTGCGCCAAGTGAAGTCGATGCGGCGCGGGAGCGTGCGAACCGCATCCTCGGGGAAGCCGAGTTTTCGCCGAACTACCAGCGGCTGCTTGACGAGGGCAATGCGAAGGATGTCGGCGACATCTGCGCGGCCGGTGACGAAGAAGCCATTTTGACACGGTTCCGGTCATTCGCCGACGCCGGAGTGACCGACCTGTCGGTGCGCCTGCTGCCGATCGGGGACAACCGTGATGAGTTGATAGCGTCCAAGCGGCGGACCCGCGAGGTGATCGCCGAGCTCGCCGCGCAAGTCCGATGACAGGCCCACTGGCCGGCGTCAGAATCCTCGAGGTCGGCACCATGCTGGCCGGCCCGTACGCGACCATGATGCTGGCCGACCTCGGCGCGGACGTCATCAAGATAGAGCCGCCCGGCGGCGAGATCTCCCGACAGGTGGGCGACAGCTACTTCGCCAGTCTCAACCGGGGCAAGCGCAGTATTACTCTCGACCTGAATTCCGAAGCAGGACAACGGCAACTCGGCGAGTTGGTTGCCCAGTCACACGCGTTGCTGGTCAACCTCAAACCCTCGGCGATCCGTCGGCTCGGGCTGACCTACGACACGCTGAAGCGACACAACGACCGGATCGTCTGCGTGGCACTTACCGGCTTCGGGTTGGACGGCGGCGACGAGCCGGCGTTCGACTACGTGGTCCAAGCTGCGACGGGTATTGCCGCACTCACCGGTGACCCGGACGGGCCGCCCACCCTCCCCGGATATTCCTCGGCCGACAACTCCACGGGCCTGACCGCCGCGCTCGGTCTTCTGGCTCAGATCGTTTCCGGACGCGGCGGCCAGGTGGACGTGTGCCTACAGGACGTGATGCTGTCCCAACTCAACTATCGCGCATCGGCCTACCTCAACGACGGCGTCGAGCCGCTCCGATACCGGTTTGGTGCTCACTCGTATTACGTTCCGGCGCAGCTATTTCCGACTGCCGACGGATATCTCGCGCTGTTCATCACGCATGACGCCTTCTGGAAACTGTTCGCGGCGGAGGCGGACATCGCCGGGTTCGAGACGATGGCCGAGCGGGTGTCGCGACGCGACGACGTGCTCGCCGTCGTCGCGGAAGCCCTCGCGAAAGACACCGCGACGGGATGGGAAGCGCGGCTGCGTCCGCTCGGAATCCCCGCCGCCGCAGTCCGCTCGCTTCCGGAAGCGTTGGCGGCCGATCCCGGGATCGTTGTCACCGCAGGCGATTTCAAGCTGGTGGGCAGCCCCATCCGGGTGGGCGGCTACACACCCGAGTACCGGCCGCCGCCGAAGCTGGGCGAGCACAATGACGTGCTCCCTCACTCGTAGACAACGGTCACCGAGTCGCTGTCGGGCACGCCCTGGCAGGTGAGGATGTAGCCATCGGCGATCTCGTCGTCTTCCAACACGTCGTTGTTCCGCATCGTCGCGTGGCCATCGGTGAGCTTCGCGATGCAGGTGCCGCAATTGCCTGCCTCGCAGGAGAACGGCGGCGCCAGACCACCGCGCCGGGCGCTTTCCAGCAGCGTTTCGTTCGGCACCCGGGGAACCGACACCTTCTTGCGGTCTAGGAGGATCGTCACCGTCTTGCCCGTCGCTGGTTCGGCGGCGACCGGCGGTGCCGTGCGCTCTTTGGGTTCATCCGATGAGCCGCTTGCGCGAAGAGCTTTGGGTTCGATGTCGAAGTTCTCGACGAACACCCGACCCGGACCACGCAGCACCGACTTCACCACCGTCATGAAACCCTCCGGGCCGCACACATAGCAGTCGGCGTCCACATCCGGGCCCACGAACATCCGCACGGTGGGCGCATCGAGCAACCCGCGTTCGGCGTCGATGTGCCGCACCACCTCGAGACGGTCCGGATAGCGGTCGACCAACTCGGCCATTGCAGCGTCGAAAATGACCGACGGCCGGTCGCGGTCTGCGCACAGCAGCCGCACCTGTCGCTTGGTGGTGGCCAGGGCGCTCTTGGTCAGCGACAGGATCGGTGTGACCCCGCTACCGCCGGCGAACCCGAGCAGCGGCGCGGAGGTCGAGTCTAGGCAGAACGTGCCTGCAGGCCTGGTCAGAACGACCTCGTCGCCTTCGACCAGGTTGTCGAGCATCCAGTTGGACACCTTGCCGGTGGGCACGCGTTTTACGGTGGTGGCCAGCTCTGGGTCGGTTTCGGGGGCACTCGACATCGAGTAGGAGCGGTACAGCTCTTCGCCGTCCACGGTCACCCGGAACGTACAGTACTGGCCAGCGCGGTAGTGAAATGGCTCGTCGGGCGCCAGCACGAAGGTGCGCGCATCAGGCGTCTCCTTGATGATCCGAGCCACCGTGGCTCGATGGAACACGTGGGTGATCGCCATGCCGCCTCCTTTTGGTATTAAGATTCTATCAATAAGAGAATCAGGTTCTCATTACGGTAGGATCCTCTCGATGTTGACTCGCACCGCCGCGCTTGAGTTCGGCGAGCGGAACTACAGCCTCGCCGAGCTCGAAGCGATGGCCGACGGGCTAGCCGCCGCGCTGCAGAAGCGGGGCGTGCGAAGCGGCCAGCGCGTCGCGCTGATGGCGTCGAACCGGCCGGAGTTCGTGGTGGCGGTGCGAGCAATCTGGCGGTTGGGCGCCGCGGTGGTTCTGATCAGCCCGGCCTGGAAACGCACCGAGGTGCAGCACGCCCTCGCGGTCACCCACCCCAGCCACGCGGTCGGCGACCATCCCGTCTTGTCGGAACTGATGCCGATGCTGCATCTCGACGAACCCTTCACACCGAGAACCGGCTCGTTCGCAGACCCGAGCCCGGAATCCGACGCGCTGCTGGTGTTCAGCTCAGGCACCACAGGCATGCCCAAGGCCGTCCGGCACACCCATCGGTCGTTCGCCGCGGCGATCCGGCACTGGCGAACCGGACTGCAGATGACGTCGTCGGACCGTGTGCAGATCGTGACGCCGGCCTCGCACATCCTCGGCCTGCTCAACATCATGACGGCGCTGGACACCGGCGCCTGGCTTCGGCTGCATCCCCGGTTCGACATCGATCTGATGCTGCACCACGTCGAGGCTGATCGGCTCACGATCGAAATGGCGGTGGCACCAATCGCATTGGCGTTGGCAGGTCATCCGCGGCTGGAGAGCTTTGACCTCTCGTCGTTGCGTTACATCATGTGGTGTGCCACGCCGGTGACCCCGAGTGTCGCGGAGACGGTCACCCGTCGAGCGGGCGTAAAATGGCTGACCGCCTACGGCACCAGCGAATTGCCCGTCATCACCTGCAGTCCTCTCCACGGCGTGCGGCTCGACACCGTCGGTCGACCTGTGCCCGGCGTCAGTGTGCGGGTCAGCGCAGACGGTGAGATCGAGGCGCGGTCGGAATCGCTGATGGCCGGGTACCTTCCCGACGAAGCGACAGCCGACGCGGTCCGCGGCGGCTGGTACCGCACCGGCGATGTGGGTTGCCTCGACGACGACGGCTACCTGCGGATCACCGACCGCGCGAAGGAAATGATCAAGGTGCGTGGATTTCAGATCGCGCCAGCCGAAATCGAGGCTGTGCTGCACGGCCACCCCGCGGTAGACGACTGCGCGGTGTTCGGAATACCCGACGCCGTCAACGGTGAAGCGATCGTCGCGGCCGTTGCCACCAACTCGCCGGTCACCGCCGCCGAACTCACTGAGCTGGTGGGTGATTCGTTGGCCTCGTACAAGCGGCCCTCCGACGTGGTGTTCGTACCGGAGATTCCCCGGCTGCCCTCCGGCAAGGTCCTGCGCCGAGTTCTGAAGGAGAGGCATGGATGTTCGGCTGACAACTGAGCAGCGCCAATTACGTGAAGCAGCAGCCAAACTGGCCGACGGCCTTGGACCCCGCTCGGTGCAGGACCTGTCCGACGAGAGCCGGATCGCGCGGCTGGAAAAGGCTGTCGACGCGACGGGCTGGCGGTCGCTGCGCTCGGACGGCGCCTCGGGGGTCGAAGTCGCCATTGTTGCAGAGGAATTCGGCCGCGGCCTGGTCGACGTCCCGTTCCTCGGGCCAATCCTGGCTGATGAGCTGCGACGGGCCGGGACGACCGTCTCGGCCGCCGACATCGACAAGGACGTGGGAGCAGCCGATCTCACGAGGGCGATGGCGGAGACGCCCGGAGTGCAAGCGATCGAGAAACTGGCCGGCGAGGATGGCGACCGCTTCCGCGCGCTTGCGGTGATCGCGACTACCGCCGATATCCTCGGGGCGGCGCGCGGATCACATGCGCTGGCGTGCGATTACGCGAAAATCCGTGAGCAGTACGGCAAGCCGATCGGCACGTATCAAGCCGTGGCACACCTGCTCGCGGAAGGACTGGCTTTGATCGAGGGCTCGATCAGCGTCCTGCGGCATGCCGCGTGGGCGGTCGACGAACTCGAGCCGGCCGAGGCGATCCGGGCGGCGAATACCGCGAAGGTTTATTGCGCACGAGCGGCGCGCACAGTGTGCGAAACCGCAATTCAGGTGCACGGGGGCATCGGCAACACCTGGGAATGCCTGGCGCACGTCTACTTACGTCGCGTGTTGACGTCGACGGAACTTTTTCCGGTGAGCTTGAAGGAGATCGACCTTGGACTTTCGTGATTCAGCCGAGGAGGCCGCATTCCGCGAGCGTCTCCGGACCTGGTTGAGCGAGCAGGCCGGGGCGTTCGCCGCTTCCGGCGACGACTACTGGGCCCGCCAGGGAGAATGGCACCAGGCGCTGTATTCGGCGGGATTCTTCGGGCTGTCGTGGCCGAACAAGTTCGGCGGACACGAGCTGCCGCCGGTGTACGACGTGATCGTCGACGAGGAGTTGGCCCGCGCGGGCGCCCCGCCCCGGCCGAGCCTGGGATACCTCGTCGTCGGCCTCGGGGAGCATGGCAGCGAGGAGCTTCAGCAGCGCTTCTTGCCCGGGATGATCAACGGCACCGAGCGGTGGTGCCAAGGCTTTTCCGAACCGGGCGCAGGCTCAGACCTCGCATCGCTGCGGACCAAGGCGACTCGTGACGGCCACAACTACGTCGTCGAGGGCCACAAGATCTGGACCAGCTACTCCGACGTCGCCGACTGGTGCCTGCTGCTGGCCCGCACCGACCCGGATGCGCCACGACACAAGGGCATCTCGGCATTCATCATCTCGATGCACCAGCCCGGCATCACACAGCGGCCCCTGAAGATGATCAACAGTGTCACAACGGAATTCGGTCAGGTGGAATTCGACGGCGCGGTGGTGCCGGCCGATCAGATGATCGGTGCGCCGGGGAAGGGCTGGGCGTTGGCGATGACGGTGGTCAGCCACGAGCGGGAGCCGTCCACGCTGGGCTACTCGGCCCGGTACGGGAAACTGGTCCGGCAGATGGCGAACCGCTTACAAAAAGCGGGAGCCGGCGACATACCCGACGAACTCGCCTGGGCGGCTGTCGAATCGGAGATGCTGCGGCTGCACGTGCGGCGGAGACTGTCGGAACAGCTCGATGGCCTGTCGCACGGTCCGGACGGCTCGCTGGACAAGCTATTGATGACGTGGACGGAGCAGTCGGTCGGGCACGCCGCGCTGGCCGTCGGTGGCACGCAGGACCCGGAGTTGCTGTCGGCGTACCTCTACAGCCGGGCCCAAAGCGTCATGGGCGGCACGTCGCAAATCCAGAAAAACATCATCGCTTCGCGCATCCTCGGATTAGGAGTCTGACGTGTATGACATGCCACCAGAAATCCAGGTCGAGGCCGACGGTGCGCTTCGCATCATCCGGCTCAACCGGCCCGACGCGCTGAATGCGGTCAATGACGCGCTGCACGTCGGGCTGGCGTGGCTGTGGCCGCGCCTGAACGAAGACCGCGACGCGCGGGCAGCGGTGATCACCGGCAATGGGCGGGCGTTTTCTGCGGGCGGCGACTTCGCCTATCTCGACGAGTTGGGCCGCGACCCCGATTTGCGGGCCAAGACGATCCTGCACGGCCGCGAGATCGTTCTCGGCATGGTGCGCACCCGAATTCCGGTGGTGGCGGCCGTGAACGGCCCGGCGGTCGGACTGGGCTGCAGCCTGGTGGCATTGTCAGACATCGTCTACATGGCCGAAGGCGCCTACCTTGCGGATCCGCATGTGCAGGTGGGTCTGGTCGCGGCCGACGGTGGGCCGCTGACATGGCCGCTGCAGATCAGCGTGTTGCAGGCCAAAGAGTACGCGTTGACGGGCACGCGGATCACGGCGCAGCGCGCGGTCGAGATCGGTTTGGCCAACCACGTTGTCGCCGATCCCCTTTCGGAGGCGATTGCCTGCGCGAAGAAGATCATGGAGCTGCCACGCCAAGCCGTCGAGAGCACCAAGCGGATGCTCAACATGCACGTCGAGCGCGCCGTGCTGAACACGCTCGACTACGCCAACGCCGCCGAGGACCAGTCCTTCCAAACCGAGGACTTCCGGCAGATCGTCGCGAGGCTGAACGCACCGAAATAGCATTCCACGTCGTTGATTCGGCCGGATGACGACGGTGGTTGCTATTTCGGCGAGATTAGTTGTTCCGAGCGCTGCACTGTGCCCGTGATACCGCTGGCGTTCTGGCGGGCGAGCAGCACAGCGGCGTCGGCCATCGCTTCGGGTGGCTCGACCATTTCCGGCGGAATCTGTTGCCCGCCAACGCCGGCGAACCATCCCTCGGTGAGCACGACCCGCGACGGGCTGAGGCAGTTCACTGCGATGTTTTCGGGTTTCAGGTCGGCGGCAAGACCGAGATAGAGCCGTTCGACGGCCGCCTTGGATACCCAGTACGCGTTGGCACCTTCCATACCTACGCCGGTTGTCGTGATCGCCACCAAGGAGCCGCCGCCCCGAGCGCGGACATGAGGAATGACAGCCTTGGTCACCAGGAAGGTACCGGTCAGGTTGACGTCCAGGCACAGTCGCCACCGCTTCAGTGGCGTCGATTCGATCGAGCCGAGCCACAGCACACCGGCGTTGGCGATCAGGATGTCGATACCGCCGAACTCCTCGACCGTCTCGGCCACCGCGGCATTCACCCAGTCTTCATCAGTGACGTCGCACCGCACAGCAAGTGCCCGGCCACCTGCCGCGACGATCCGCTCGGCAACTGAATGAATGGTTCCGGGGACCCGGCCCTCCGACTCGGTGCGCGCGGCGACGGCTACTGCGGCACCCTCCCGCGCGAGGGCTGCGGCCACCGTGGCGCCGATGCCGCGGCTGGCACCCGCGACGAACGTCACTTTGCCGGCGAGCGAGCCCGTCATTTCGGGGCGAACCGCAGCGCCCCGTCGAGGCGAATGATTTCGCCGTTGAGGTAATCGTTGTCGATGATGCTCGCGACCATGGCCGCGTACTCGGCCGGCTGGCCCATTCGCTTCGGGAACGGGACCTGCGGTCCCCAGTGCGCCTCGAGCTGGTCGGCCGGCATCGGGTACGCGGGCGTCAGGAACATCCCCGGAGCGATGGTGACCACGCGGATGCCGAGCGCGGAGAGGTCGCGGGCGGCGACCAGCGTCATGGCGATGACGCCGCCCTTCGCCGCGGAGTACGGCAGCTGGCCGATCTGGCCCTCGTAGCCGGCGATCGACGCAGTGTTGACAATCACACCGCGCGCGCCTGTGTCGAGCGGTTCCTGACGCGCGAGCGCGGCCGCGGACAGCCGCATCACGTTGAACACTGCGGTCAGGTAAAACTCGATGGGCGTCTTGAAGCCCGCGAGATCAAGCGGCGAGCCGTCTTTTGCGACCAGACGCCGCTGGCCGGGCCGCCGTGACAGTCAACCGAAATGCGAAGAGGGCCAAGTGATTCCGCCTCTGCGAGCGCAGCATTGAGGTCGTCGGTGCTGGTGGCGTCGGTTCGTACGTAGCGAATGCCGAGTCCGCTCTCCAACGCCTTGCCCTTGTCGTCGGCGACGTCGGCAACGACTACCTTGGCGCCCGCGCCGTGCAGCCGGCGAACGGTGGCCTCGCCAAACCCTCCGGTCCCTCCGACGACGATCGCGGAGCTCCCGCTGATCTGCATGCGATTTCCCTTCTTGCAACTCAGACTCTCAGGAGGCGAGAATAACATTCTCGCATCGATTGGAAATTGGAGACCGCACTATCAGCTGATTCGGCCGTAGATTTTGTGTTGATGCGGGATATCCAGGAGCTCATCGCAGCGGCGCGAGACGGGTCGACCCGGGCTGCCGGCCGGTTGCTCAGCCTTGTCGAGAGCGCGCGCCGTGACGAGGTGCTGGCAGCCCTCGGCCGGTCCACAGCCCGCGTCATCGGCATCACGGGACCGCCCGGAGCCGGCAAGTCGACCACGATCGCGGCACTCGTCACCGCATACCGGGAGCACGCACTGCGCGTCGCGGTGCTCGCGGTCGACCCGTCGTCGCCCTACAGCGGCGGTGCGCTGCTCGGCGACCGCATTCGAATGGCCGCACATATCAACGATCCGGGCGTGCTGATCCGATCCATTGCGACGCGTGGACATCTCGGCGGCCTCGCCGCTGCGGTGCCCGCCGCGATTCGGCTCCTCGCCGAACTCGGTTATGACGTCGTGCTATTGGAGACCGTCGGCGTCGGGCAGTCCGAAATCGAGATCGCCGCGGTCGCCGATCCTACGGTGGTGATCCTCAATCCTGGTGCCGGTGACGCGGTCCAAGCGGCCAAGGCGGGTCTGCTCGAGGTCGCCGACATCGTGGTCGTCAACAAGGCCGATCGAGAGGGCGCCGAGCGGACGATTCGGGATCTGCGCGCAGAGACCGACGCACCCATCTTGCCGCTCGTTGCCGCGCAGAACGAGGGTGTTCCGCATTTGGTCGAGACCATCGATGCGCACTACCGCAACGACACGCCAGCCCGAAGGGCCGCTCGCGCCCGGGCCCAGATTCTCTCGCTGGCGCAGACCAGGCTTCGTGCGCATCCAGAGTTGGACCGCCTCGCCGCAACGGTCGCCGAGGGGCGCCACGACGCATACACCGCCGCGGATCTGCTGCTGGGCGACGGCACTCCCAAGCCTGCCGAGATGACCCCCGGCTGGCACGCGGCGCATAGCCCGGATCGGGCGGCGATCGTGATGGGATCCAGCGGCGAGGTGGTGACCTACCGCGAACTTGAGGAACGGTCGACACGGTTCGCCCGTGCCCTGCGCTCGCGCGGTCTGCTGGTGGGAGACCACATCGCGATCCTGATGGAGAATAGTCCGGCGTTTCTCGAAGTCGCCTGGGCCGCACAGCGTTCCGGGCTGTACTACACGGCGATCAACCGTCACCTCCGAGCCGGTGAGGTGCAATACGTGCTGGACGACTGCGGCGCGACGGCGTTGGTGACGACCGACGCGATGATCGACGTTGTCGCCGGACTGGATCTGACAAAGATACCCGTGCGCATTGCTTCCGGTGCGGATATGAGCGGCTTCGAGCGCTACGAGGAGGTGCTATCCGCGGAGTCTGCGGCGCCGCTCGACGACGAGTGCGAGGGCAGAGAGATGCTGTACTCGTCGGGGACCACCGGACGCCCGAAAGGTGTCCGCAAACCGCTGCCAGGCACGGCGCTGGGCGATCCCACAGCGGCGCCCGTGCAGATCGCTCGAGCGCTGGCCGGTGCCGGCGCGGGCCAGGATGCGGTCTATCTATGCCCAGCGCCGCTGTATCACTCTGCGCCGCTTGTGTATTCGATGTCATGGCAGAGGCTGGGCGCCACCGTCGTGGTGATGGAGAAGTTCGATCCTGCCCAATGCCTCGAGTTGATCGAACGGTACCGAGTCACCCACGCCCAGTTCGTCCCGACGATGTTCATCCGCATGCTGCGAATCCCGGAAACCGATCGCACGCGATTCGACCTGTCGAGCCTGCGGGGCGTCACTCATGCCGCGGCGCCGTGTCCCATTTCGGTCAAGCGCCAGATGATCGACTGGTGGGGACCCATCATCGACGAATACTATTCCGGCACAGAGGATATCGGCTCTACGTTCATTTCCGCGCAAGAGTGGCTTGCTCATCCCGGCTCGGTCGGGAAGCCGTTGCAAGAATGCCACATCGTTGGCGCGGACGGCGAGGAACTGCCGTCGGGTCATGCCGGTGTCGTGTACTTCGGCGGCGGCCGCTCGTTCGAATACCACAACGATCCGGACAAGACGGCGTCTGTCACCAACGCCGACGGGTGGCGAACACTGGGCGACGTGGGCTATCTCGACGAGGATGGGTATCTATACCTCACCGACCGCGCAGCCAACATGATTATCTCGGGCGGCGTGAACATCTACCCCCAGGAGGCGGAGAACGTCCTTGCCAGGCATCCGGCAGTCGTCGACGTCGCCGTGTTCGGTGTCCCCGATGACGAGATGGGCGAGGCGGTCAAGGCGGTGGTGCAGCCGGCTGATTCCGCTGTTCCCGGCGACGAGCTTGAAGCAGAGCTGATCGCTTACTGCCGTTGCGAATTGGCGACCTACAAGTGCCCGTGCAGCGTAGAGTTCATCGACGAATTGCCCCGCGATCCGAACGGCAAGCTCTACAAGCGACTCTTGCGCGACCGCTACTGGGAGGGCCACGAGTCTCGGGTCATCTGACGGTGACGCTTTTCTGACTTTCCCGCCGAAGTGGCGCTGGACCGGTTCGACGGGAGCCACCATGGGGTAACCGGCTACCAAGCACAGCTGCCCTCGAGGAGGGACGATCGATGCTGACCGTCGTATTGGCAGTGGCCGTCATCGGCATCGCGCTACTGGCGGCGGCGGTGGTGACCGACAACACCGTCATCGCGCTGACTGCCGTCGCGCTTGCCGTCGTCGGCCTGGTCCTGTTGGCTCGCGATTGGTTGGCGGATCGCCGGAGCGGAGACGCCGCGCAGGTAACCGAAGCTCAGCCCAACGAGGACGCAGAACCCGAGCAGGTGTGTGAGGCTGAACTGAAGCCCGACGAGTTCGAACGTGATGTGCCATACGAAGATTCCGATCCCCCGCCAGATGGGGACGACGACAATCGCAAGACCGCCTAGAACGGTGGCGGGTCGTCGTCGGCGGTGTTTGTGACACAGGCATTTCAAGTTCGACGGGTGCGTCGGCCCCACCGGGTAGGGGATCGTATGGTCCAGATCGCAGAACTCGGCGGGCCCTCCACGCCCCAGCGCGTGCCGTCAGCGCCATGTCGATGTCGGCCAGCGCCTGGTCGTTGTCTTCGACGAAATGGGTGCGCCAGAGTTCTCGGCGGTTGGGCCAGCAGTCGTCGGCCAGGCTTGGGGCGAGTGCATGGCTGTGACTTGGAGGACCCAGACGTAATCGAGGTGCAGGTGCCTACACGTCGAGCGAGCGCCCCGTCGCAGCCGCATAGCCGGCGCGGTATCCGAATACCATTGCGGGCCCGAGTGTTCCGCCTGCGCCGCCGTACGCTTTTCCGGTCACGCCGGCCATAGCGTTCCCCGCGGCGTAGAGCCCAGGGATCGTCGTGCCCCTGACATGACGAATACGGCCGTCGCGATCGGTGCGGGGGCCGCCCTTGGTGCCCATCGCGCCGACCGACACGGGCACCGCATAATAGGGCGCGGTGTCGATCGGCCCGAGCGTCTTGCCAGCCAGCGTGGTGGCACGTTCGTCGCCCCAATAGCCGTCGTAAGCGCTGGAGCCGCGGCCGAATTCCGGATCAGAACCTGCGGTCACGTTGTGGTTCCACAGCTCAACCGTGTGGGCCAACCCATCGGGTTCTATTCCGGTCTTGGCGCCCAGCTCCGCGAGATCGGCCGACGGCGAGAACCAGTCCGGCACCGGATCGTCGGGTTCCACGCCGAGGAATCCGTACCGCTTGAGATGAACAGAGTCGAAGATGATCCACGCCGGGTCGTTGACGTAGCCGGCTCGTGGGTCGAGGTAGTGGAACGCGCCGGCCATCGAGTTGTATTCGCCTGCCTCGTTGGCGAATCGCCGTCCGGTCCGGTTCACGATGATGCTCCGGGGCCGGGTGCGCTCCAGTCGCACGCTTCGGCTTCGCGGATGACCGTCGATCGTGTCCCCGGGAATCTGCACGATCGGCACCCACCAGGCTTCTCCCATATTGGCCAGGTCGGCGCCGTGCGCCATCGCCATCCGCAGGCCGTCGCCGGTGTTGTTGGGCGGAGACACCGCGCCGTGCATCGGCCCCCGCAGGAACGCCCCAACCAACGATGCATCCCATTCGAAGCCGCCGCAGGCAAGGATGACGCCGCGGTGCGCCTGCACCTGAACAGTCCTGTCCAGCAAGTCAATTCGTACGCCCAGGATTCCCAACGGGTCCGCGATGAGCTCGACGGCGCGGGCATTTGTGTGGGGCACGACGCCCTTGTCGAGCAATCCCTTCAGCAGTCCTGCGATGAGAGCTGCGCCGGCGGCGCACAGGTCGTCACTTTGGTTATCGACCGAGGCGTGGATCCGGGCTCGGGTCTCGGCATCGATGCCGACGTTGCTGAAATCGGCGGGAAACGAAGTGATCCGGTCGCGCCATTCGCCGACGTTCTTGAGGTCGTAGGGAACCGCGTTGAGCGACCGGCCGCCTGAGGGCTGTCCGCCGGGGAGTTCCGGCTTGTAATCCGGGAATCCCTCGGCGATCTCGAACCGTAGATCGGTCTGCGCCTCGACGAAGTCGAGCATCTCCGGACCGGTGCGGACGAACGTCTCGACCAGCCCATCATCCATCGCACTGAACGACTGCGCCCGCAGATAGCTCATCGCGTCGTCGACCGTCAGCTTATGGCCCGGCATGCGGTTATGGGCGGGAATCCACACGATGCCGCCCGAAACAGCAGTAGTCCCACCGACAGTCTTGGCCTTCTCGTAGACCGCTACCGATGCGCCGGCCACAGCCGCCGTCAACGCGGCGGTGAGCCCGGCCCCGCCCGTGCCGAGTACCACAACATCGACGTGATGGTCCCAATCGGTCATCGTCTATCCTCTGGGTCGTCAGCTGAGAATCGCGGATAAATCGTTGGCGGCCTTGATGACTGCGTCTTTCCCACGCATCACGACGTCTTCCCGGTGCGAGATGAGGTTGATGCACGCCGGCGGCGAGGGCGGCCGTCGGCGCACCGGCACCGCGAGGCCATAAGTATTGGGCTCGATCTCGCCGTGCGTGATCACCCAACCTCGCTGCCGGGTCTGACCGACGAGGTCTCGCTCGCCGGGGCGCGGCGGCATGCTCGCGAGCAGCGCGATCCCAGCGGCGCCACGATCGAGGGGATAGCAGCTGCCCTCGTGGAACGACAACTGGTAGGAAACCCGGCTGGGCACGATGACTGCGATTGCCACTTGCTGGTCGCCCTCGGCGATCAGCAGCGACACCGTGGTGCCGAGGTCGTCGGCGAGCGCACGCAACGTCGGCAGGCTCAGTTGGCGGACGTTGTTGTCGAACGAAGCGCCGAGAACCGCAAGACCGGACGCAGACCGGTACCGGCCGTCTTCTCCTCTCGCCACCAAACGAAACTGTGCGAGTGTGCTGAGCAGTCGGTAGGCGATCGTGCGGTGCACACCGACGTGGTCGGCGACCTGCTGCACGGTAAGTCCCGCCGTAGAATCGGCGACGCCCTGCAGCACAGCTAACCCCCTGGCTAGGGTCTGCGAACCGGGCACTCCGTTCGGCGAACTGTTGGCCGTTCCCTTGACAGACATCAGCCCGGCAGTGATGCTCTATACATAGTGCACATTGCTGTGCGATATTAGCACATCGGAAGCGCCGCGACATAAGAACGCAGAGGTGACGCGTGGCAGACCACGAGAGCATCTGGACTGACCTCCAGGGCGTCCAGTTCTCGCAGGGCTACCTCGACGCGTGCGGAGTGCGGACGCGCTACCTGCGTGCCGGCGATCCGAGCCTGCCCCTACTGGTCTTGCTGCATGGCTCCGGCGGTCACGCGGAGGCCTACGTCCGCAACCTCGAGGCACACGCCGAGCACTTCTCGACCTGGTCGATCGACATGCTGGGCCACGGCTACACTGGCAAACCCGGCCACCCGCTCGAAGTCAGTCACTACGTCGAGCACTTGATGGCCGTGGTTGACGCGGTCGGCGCTGAGCGTGCGCACCTTTCCGGCGAGTCACTCGGCGGATGGGTGGCCGCCCGTGCCGCGATCGACTATCCCGACAGGATCGACCGACTGGTGCTCAACACCGCCGGCGGTTCTCAGGCCGACCCGGAAGTGATGAACCGGATCATTTCGTTGTCGATGGTCGCCGCCGAGAATCCGACGTGGGAAACGGTGCAGGCCCGCATCAAGTGGCTGATGGCCGACAAATCAAGGGATTACGCCGACTTGGTCGCGAGTCGCCAGCGCGTGTACCGCCAACCGGGATTCGTCTCGGCGATGCGTGACATCATGGCGTTACAGGACCCGGTGATTCGCGCGCGCAACCTGCTGGGGCCCACTGAGTACGGCATGATCACTGCGCCGACCCTGGTGCTGTGGACAAGTGACGACCCGACGTCCGACGTCACCGAGGGCCGCCGGATCGCGTCGATGATTCCCGGCGCGCGGTTCGAGGTGATGCCCGGGTGTGGTCATTGGCCTCAGTACGAGGACGCTAAGACGTTCAACCGCTTGCACATCGACTTCCTGTTGGGCCGGTGACGTGAACGCTCAGCCGGACGTCGTGATCGTCGGGGCGGGACCGGTCGGGCTGACGCTGGCGAACATCCTTGGGCTGCAGGGTGTCCGAACGTTGGTGGTCGATGAACGTGACACACTGATCGACTATCCCCGCGGCGTGGGGCTCGATGACGAGGCGCTGCGCACCTTCCAGTCGATCGGACTGGTGGAGCGGATTCTCCCACACACAGTGCCCAACCAGATTCTGCGGTTCTTCGATGCCAAGCGCCGGCTGCTCGCTGAAATGGCGCCGCCTGATGCCCGGTTCGGCTGGCCGAAGCGCAACGGATTCGTCCAGCCCATGGTCGATGCCGAATTGCTCAGCGGACTGGACAGATTCGACTGTGTCGAGGTGCGATGGGGCCACCGCATGCGTACCTGCGAGGAGTCCGCCGACGGTGTGACGGTGCAGCTGGCGTGCAACGGATCCTCGTCAACCGTCAAGGCTCGGTATGTGGTCGGCTGCGATGGAGGGCGCAGCGCCACCCGGCACCTGATGGGAGTGTCCTTCGACGGCACCACGTCACCGACCCGCTGGCTCGTCATCGACATCGCGAACGACCCGCTGGGTCACCCGAACAGCGAGGTCGGGGCGGACCCCGACCGCCCGTACGCCTCGATTTCGATAGCGCACGGAATTCGGCGGTTCGAGTTCATGATCCACGAAAACGAGTCCGATGAGCAGGTGGAGGCGCCGGCGTTCATCAGACAAATGCTCGGCCGGCTCGTTCCGCATCCCGAGCGGGTCGACGTGATCCGGCACCGGGTGTACACCCACCACTCGCGGATCGCGGGTTCCTTCCGCAGCGGCCGCTTGCTGCTGGCCGGCGACGCCGCGCATTTGATGCCGGTGTGGCAGGGCCAGGGCTACAACAGCGGCATCCGGGACGCGGCGAACCTCGGCTGGAAGCTCGCCGCGGTGGTCAACGGTCACGTCGACGACGCACTGCTGGACACCTACGATGTTGAGCGCCGCAAACATGCCAGGGCCATGATCGACCTGTCCACCATGGTGGGGCGGGTGATTTCACCGACCAACCGTCGTGTTGCGGTGTTGCGGGACCGGGTGATTCGCGCCGCGTCGGTGGTGCCGACCCTGAAGCGTTACGTGCTGGAGATGCGGTTCAAACCGATGCCCCGCTACGAGCAGGGTGCCGTCTACCACGCCGAGCCCCGCTCCGAAACGTCTCCGGTGGGTACCCTGTTCGTCCAGCCCCGGGTCAGCACCCGCGACCGCCAGGATGTCCTGCTCGACGACGTCTTCGGGCCCGGCTTCTCGGTTCTGTGCTGGAACAACAACCCCCGGGCGTTGCTTGGACCCGACGCCTTCGAGCGCTGGAAAGCGTTGGGAGCGACATTCGTTGAGGCCCGGCCCCTGACCCAGCTGTACTGGACGGGTCATGACGATCCCGATGTCGTGATCGTCGGGGACCGCTCCGGTGGCCTCAAGTCGTGGTTCGACGCGCACACCGAATCGGTGTTGTTCATCCGCCCTGACCGCTGCATCGCCGGCGCCTGTATCGCTCAGCGCGCACCCGAGGTCAGCGCATCGCTTTTCAAAGTCCTTTACCTGACGCAGGGAGGAGGCTCGTGTTCCCATGGCCACACTGGCTCTGTGCTGTATGTCCCACAGCCCGCTACTGAACCTTCCCGGACCGGCACCGGATCTCCTTGACGACATCAACTCGGCGCTTACCGGAGCCCGAGAGTTCGTGCGCGACTTCGATCCCGAGCTCGTCGTCATCTTCTCACCCGACCACTACAACGGGTTCTTCTACCGGGTGATGCCACCGTTCTGCATCGGTACCAACGCCGTCGGCGTCGGCGATTTCGGTACCCAGGCCGGCCCGCTCACCGTTCCGCAGGACATCGCCACCGACTGCGCGACAGCGGTGCTGAACGCGGACGTGGACGTCGCGCTCTCGGCGAGCATGGACGTCGACCACGGCACCGTCCAGCCTCTTCAGACACTTTTCGGGGACGCCGCATCGGTGCCTGTCGTGCCGATCTTCATCAATTCGGTTGCCACACCGCTTGGTCCGCTGAAGCGGGCCAGGGTGTTCGGTGCAGCGGTCGGCCGCTTCGTCGCGACACTGGACAAGCGGGTATTGCTACTGGGCTCCGGCGGGCTGTCCCATGATCCGCCCGTTCCGACCCTGGCGACCGCGCCGCGCGCTGCCCTGGACCGTATCGTCCACGGTGCGCCGATGACGTCCGATCAGCGACAGGCCCGGCAGACAGCGGTCATCGGACTCGCGCAGGAGTTCGCACAGGGCCGCGGTCCCATGCATCCGCTGAACCCCGAATGGGATCACCGGCTCCTCGACATCCTCGATCGCGGCGACCTGACGGCCATCGACAACTGGTCGAACGAATGGATCGCCAGCGAGGGCGGCAACTCGGCACACGAAATCCGCACCTGGATAGCAGCTTTCGCCGCGCTCGCCAGCCAAGGGCCCTATCACACCATGGTGCATTACTACCGGGCGGCCCCGGAGCTGATCGCGGGCTTCGCCGTCAGGACCGCCGAGCCGAGGACGGTCGGATGAGTGAATCATTCGACCATGTCGTCGACGTGCTCGTCATCGGCTCGGGAGGCGGAGGCATGACCGCGGCGCTCACTGCGGATGCGTCGGGCTTGGACACCTTAGTGGTCGAAAAGGCCCATTACTTTGGCGGTTCCACTGCGCTGTCCGGCGGGGGCATCTGGGTTCCCGGTGCGCCCGCTCAGCGCAAAGCAGGCTACGTTCCGTCTCCGGACGGTGCTTTGGAATACCTTCGGCAGATCACCGGAGGCATCGTCAGCGACTCCCGATTGCGGCAGTACGTCGATACCGCGCCGGTGATGATGGACTTCCTGGAAAGGACGAGCCCGTGGTTCGAGTTCGTCTGGAAGCCCGGGTACGCCGACTACTACCCAGAGCTGCCCGGCGGCTCCGAGCGGGGCAGCACGATCAACGTGCCGGCGATCGATCTGCGCAAGCTGGGTGACGAGGAACGGAATCTGCTGCAGCCGTTGGCGCTCGCACCGAGAGGAATCTGGTTCGCGCCCAAGGATCTTCGGCTGTTCTACCAAGTCAGGCAGTCCTGGCGGGGCAAAGCCGTGCTGGCGAAGCTGATTTGGCGGATGTTCCGGGCGCGGGTGTTCGGTGACCGAATGGCGGCGATCGGGCAATCACTGGCAGCCCGGCTGCGCCTGGCGATGAAGGACCGCGGCATTCCCCTGTGGCTGGATTCACCCATGACCGAGTTGATCACCGACCCCGACGGGATCGTGGTCGGTGCGGTGGTAGAACGCGACGGCCGCACCATGCGGATCGGAGCCCGGGGGGTCGTGCTCGCCACCGGCGGATTCGACCATGACTTGGCGTGGCGTCGGCAGTATCTGCCGGTGCTGGAAAGAGACTGGAGCTTTGGCAACCCGGTTGCCATGGGAGATGGCATCAAAGCCGGTGAAAAGGTCGGCGGCTCCACAGAACTGCTGGACGAGGCGTGGTGGTTCCCTGCTATCCAGTGGCCGGACGGCCGGCTGCAATTCATGCTCAACGAACGTATGATGCCCTCACAGTTCGTCGTCAACGGCGAGGGCAAGCGGTTCATCAACGAGGCCGCGCCGTACATGGATTTCGCCCACGCGATGATCGCCGGCCAGCGCTCGGGTGTCACGCACATCCCATGTTGGCTGGTCACCGACATTCGGTCGTTCCACCGCTACGTCGTGGCGGGACATTTGCCGATTCCGAAGGTTCCGTTCGCTCCGGTGCCCACCGGCTGGAAGGTGCCGACGGCCTGGCTGGAATCCGGCGTGGTACACGAGGGCAGGAGCTGGGACGAGCTCGCCGGCAAGATCAACGTCCCGGCCACAGAACTTCTCAAAACCGCCGAGCGATTCAACGAATTGGCGCGCAACGGTCACGACGACGACTTCAACCGCGGCGCCAGCGCGTATGACAACTATTACGGTGATCCGACACTGCCCAACCCGAACCTCTATCCATTAGGCAAGCCGCCGTATTACGCATTCCAGATCATCCTCGGCGACCTCGGCACGTCGGGCGGTCTGCGCACCGACGAACATGCCCGCGTCCTGCGGGGCGACGACACCGTGGTCAAGGGTCTTTACGCGGTGGGCAACACGTCTGCGGCGGTGATGGGTCGCAGTTATGCCGGCGCCGGCGCCACTATCGGGCCGGCCATGACGTTCGGCTACGTGGCGGCCAATCACATCGCAACACATGATCGTTCGGTTGATACACATCGGAAGGTAACGAAATGAAAATCTCGCTGTTCTACGAGTTCCCGCTGCCGCGGCCGTGGACGCCAGACGACGAGCACAAGCTGTTTCAAGACGGGCTCGACGAGGTGGAGACGGCTGACAAAGCAGGCTTCTCGACCGTGTGGCTGACCGAACACCACTTCCTCGAGGAATACTGCCATTCGACTGCACCGGAAATCTTCCTCGCCGCAGCGAGCCAGCGCACCAAGAACATTCGGCTGGGATTCGGCATCATGCACCTTCCGCCGGTCGTCAACCATCCGGCCCGGGTCGCCGAGCGCGTCTCCACCCTCGATCTGCTCTCCAACGGCCGGGTGGAGTTCGGCACCGGGGAGTCGTCGTCAGTGGGTGAGCTCGGCGGGTTCGGCATCGATCCCGCCGACAAGCGCACCATGTGGGAGGAGGCGCTTGAAGTCTCTATCCGCTGCATGATCGAGGAGCCCTTCACCGGCTTCAAGGGTCAGCACATCGAAATGCCGCCGCGCAATGTGATTCCTAAACCGCTGCAGAAGCCGCACCCACCGGTGTGGGTCGCGTGCACCCGGCCTGCTTCCGTGCAGATGGCGGCGCAACGAGGCCTCGGTGCCTTGAGTTTCGCCTACACTGGGCCCGGGCCGCTGACGGAACGAGTCAACGGCTATTACAAGGAGTTCGAGGAGAACTGCGTTCCCGTCACGCCGCAGATGAACCCCAACATCCTTGCCATCGGCGGCGACCTGTCGATGATGGTGGCCCGCACCGACGAGCGAGCCATCGAACGGCTCGGAATGGGCGGCGGATTCTTCGCATTCGGCATCATGCACTTTTACATGACCGGAATGCACACACCGGGACGGACCGGTGTGTGGAAGCGGCATCTCGAAGAGATCGAGAAAGATCCGACCGTCGCTTACGGCCCCGGCCGAGGCCCGATCGGCAGCCCCGCCACGGTGCGTGAATTTCTGCGGGGGTATGAGGAGAGCGGCGTCGACGAACTGATCCTGCTGCTCACCCCGCGCAGCCACGAAGCCACCATGGAGTCAATCGAATTGATGGGCAAGGAGGTTCTGCCCGAGTTCATCGAACGCGAGGAGAAGGCTGTCGCCGAGAAGGCGAAGCGGCTGGAGCCGGGCATCAACAAGGCTGAGGCTCGCCGGCCTGCGTCGATCGCCCCCGTGTTCGAGGAGAGCTACGCGTTCGGTGGCCTGCCGACCGGTCGTAACAGCTACACCGCCAACGAGGTGTCGTTGGCGATGGAGGAGATGAACGCCGGTATCGAGGCGGCGGCGGCGAAACTCAAGTCGGGAGAAGGGTGGACCAGCCGGAACCCGGACGCTGATCGAACGAATTCATGAGCAATGGGACAGGTTGACGACCTCTGGCGGTACGACGGTCGCCGCGTCGTGGTCACCGGGTGCGCGTCCGGCATCGGTGCGCATGTCGCGCGGCAACTCACCGAACTCGGTGGCGAGGTCGTCGGACTCGACCGGCGGCGTCCAGCCATGCAATTCAAGGAGTTTCACGAGGTCGACCTCGCCGATCAGGCGTCGATCGAACAGGCCGCGTCGGTGCTTGGGAGTCACGTCGATTCGGTTTTCAACGTCGCAGGGGTGTCGTCGGGAATCGGCGATCCGCTCTTGGTCGTCGCGACCAACTTTCTGGGTATGCGCCACCTGACCGATGCGCTGATTCCCACCATGCGTCCGGGGTCGTCCATCGTCTGCGTCTCTTCGCTGGCCGCGTCGGGTTACCTCGAGCACAAGGACACCACCGCCGGGCTGGTGAACACCCCGACCTTTGACGACGGCCTTGAATGGTGCCACCGGCACCCCGATGCGCTCGCGGATGGGGGCTACCGGCTGTCGAAGGAAGCGATCATTCTGTACTGCATGCGCAACGCTGTCCCGTTGGGCGCCCGCGGCGTCCGGATCAACTGCACCGGCCCAGGAGTGACCGAAACCCCGATCCTGGACCAGCTGCGGTCGCGATACGGCCCGGAATACCTCGACGCCATCCCGAAACCGCTCGGGCGGGTCTCCGAGCCCGCCGAACAAGCGGCGGTTCTGGTGTTTCTCAACAGTCAAGCGGCAAGCTATATCACCGGTCAGGTGCTGTGGGTCGACGGAGGGAAAATCGGCGCCGAGATCGCCAGTAGCCTGCAGGAAGGCGAGACATGGCCAGCCTGAATGACTTTCGGGAGGTCGCCGACGATGTCCGCAATTGGGGCCGGTGGGGCGACGCGGACGAGCTCGGCACCCTCAATTTCATTACACCTGACCACGTCGCCCGCGCAGCGAGTCTGGTCAAGCACGGCAAGGTTTTTCCACTCGGGGTGGACTTCGGCTCATCGGGACCCCAGGGCGCATTCCACTACCGGCAGAATCCGCTGCACGTGATGACCATCGACGGCGGTGATGTGAATACGTTGCTGCAATACGGTCCGAAATGGCTGCAGAACCCGACGGCCACGCAATTGAGCGGATACTCCGAGAGCGGCCCGATGCGGTTCAACGACGACATCATCATCATGCCGTTGCAGGCGGCCACCCAGTGGGATGCGCTGTCGCACGTCTACTACGACGAACGGCTGTACAACGGGTTTCCGGCGAGCTCGGTCACCAGTCTCGGCGCGTTTCACTGCGGCATCGACAAGGTGGACGTCAAGGGCATCACATCGCGTGGGGTGCTGCTCGATATCGTGCGCTTGCGCGGCGTGCAGACGTTCTGCGAACTCGGCGATCCGATCACGCCGGAGGAGTTGGACCAGGCGGCCCGGGACCAGGGCGTGACAGTCGGCCGGGGCGACATCGTGCTCGTTCGAACCGGCTGGTGGGCAAGATTTCTGGAGACCGGCGACGGAGGTGAGCCGGGTGCCGGGCTGGACTGGCGCTGCGCGTCGTGGCTGCACGACCACGAGGTCGCGGCCGTGGCCGCCGACAACCTGATGGTGGAGAACCCGGTCTCGGGGGTAGATGGCGCGATCCTGCCGCTGCATATGCTGTGCCTGCGGGACATGGGCCTGATGCTCGGCGAGTACTGGGACCTGACCGTGCTCGCCGCCGACTGCGCCGCGGACGGTGTCTACGAATTCCAGCTCGTCGCACCACCTCTGCGAGTGACCGGGGGCGTGGGGTCTCCGCTTAATCCGATTGCAATCAAGTAGGTGACCATGACCGCAAGCAAGGCACAACCGCTCATCGTGGGTCTGGGGGGGACGCTGCGGGCGAACTCGTCAACCGAACGGGCATTGCGATACTGCATGGCATCCGTGGAGCGACAAGGCGGACGCACGAAGTTGTTCTGCGGCAAGGACATCGATCTGCCCATGTACGCACCCCACGAGCTGGCGCGAACCCCGAAGGCGGCTGAGCTCGTCAGCGCGCTCCGGGACGCCGACGCCGTCGTGGTCGCATCTCCCGGCTACCACGGCAGTGTCTCCGGGCTGATCAAGAATGCGCTGGACTACATCGAAGACCTGCGCGAGGACCCGCGCGTCTACCTGGACAACACGCCGTGGGGCTGCATCACATGCGCCTACGGCTGGCAGGCCGCGGTCGGCACACTGAGTCATCTCCGCAACATCGGACACGCGCTCCGGGCCTGGCCCACCCCGCTCGGCGTCGCGATCAACTCCGCGGACCAGATCTTCGACGAGAACGGCGAGCTGACCGATGCCACCATCAAGAGCCAATTGGAGCTGATGGCAACCCAGGTGCTCACCTTTGCGCGTTCCGCGGGAACATAGTGGAGGTTGCGCGCAAGACCATTGAAGTCGATGGGCTGGTCACGAGCTATCTGGAGGCGGGGCAAGGCGATCCCGTCGTGCTGCTCCACGGCGGTGAGTTCGGCGCCAGCGCAGAACTGGGTTGGGAACGAAACGTCCGTGCCCTCGCCGCGCACCATCGGGTGTTGGCGCCGGACATGCTGGGCTTCGGACGCAGCGCGAAGGTGGTCGACTTCACTGACGGCCGCGGCATGCGGATCAGGCACGTGGCGCGATTCTGCGCTGAATTAGGCGTCACATCAGCGCATTTCGTCGGGAATTCGATGGGCGCGATCAACATTCTCGTCGATGCGACGTCTGGCGCGGCTCTGTTGCCCATATGCAGCGTGGTGACGATCTGCGGCGGCGGCGAAATCCAGCGCAACGCCCACGTCAACGCGCTCTATGATTACGACGCCACCATGGAGGGGATGCGGCGGATCGTCGAGGCACTGTTTCATTCGCCTGCCTTTCCCGCCGACGAGGACTACGTTCGGCGGCGCTACGAGTCGAGCATCGCTCCGGGTGCGTGGGAGTCGTTGGCCGCCGCCCGGTTTCGTCGGCCCGGCCTGGAACCGCAGTCGACACCGTCGAGTGTGCGGCCCTATGACCGCATCACCGTGCCGACCCTGGTAGTGGAAGGTGAATGCGACAAACTGCTCCCGCCTGGCTGGGCCGCGCAGATCGCGGAGCAGATTCATGGTGCTCGCTCTGCCGTCGTCGAGAAATCGGGCCACTGCCCACAGATCGAGCAACCCGAGGCCGTCAACGATCTCCTGGTGGAATTCTTTGCCGAGCAGCGGAGCAGGCGTTGACGACGCATCTGTCGGCGCCGAGATCGACGTTTTGCAGACCTTTACTCGAACTTCCTCTGCAAAAGGTTACTTTCGGTGCGCAGATCGGACTGAAGGGGCAGCGACATGGTCGATGAGTTGGCCGGGAAGGTCGCCATCGTCACTGGTGGCGCGTCTGGCCTTGGTCAGGCAACGGTCGAAAAGTTCGTCGAGGCGGGTGCCCGGGTGCTCATCGCTGATCGCGACGAAGAGCGCGGTGCCAAGCTAGCCGGTACATGCTCCGCGAACGCACAGTTCAAACTCGTCGACGTGTCTGACGCCGAGCAAGTGAGCGAGCTGATCTCGACGGCAGTGAACGAATTCGGCGCGCTGGACATCATGATCAACAATGCCGGCATCCCGAGCAGAATGCACAAGAGCTTCCTGCACGACGACCTCGCCGACTTCCACCAGGTGATGTCGGTCAACTTGCTGGGGGTCATGCTCGGCACGCGGGAGGCCGGCAAGCACATGTCGACACACGGCGGTGGGTCGATCGTCAATGTCTCTTCGATCGGCGGAATCCAGGCCGGCGGCGGGGTAATGACGTACCGCGCCTCCAAGGCTGCAGTGCTCTACTTCAGCAAGTGCGCGGCAATCGAGTTGGCACCGTATGACATTCGCGTCAACTGCATCGCGCCGGGCAGCATTCCGACGCCTATCCTGGCGGCGTCGGCGAAGCAATTCAGCGAGGAAGCGCGTGACGCGTTCGTGAAGGCATCGAGGCAGACAATGCGCGACAACCGGCCGCTGGAACGTGAGGGCACGCCAGAGGACGTCGCTGAGGCGGCGCTCTACTTCGCCAGTGACCGCTCGGCGTATGTCACCGGCACCGTGCTGCCGGTCGACGGAGGGACCGTCGCGGGCACGCCGATCCGGCGCCGATCACAGAGAGAGAAATCGTGACCTCAACCGTCGTCGTGATCGGGGTGGGCGGCATGGGCGATGCCATCGCCCGGCGGCAAGGACCGGGGCGAAAGTTGCTCCTTGCCGACTTCGACACGGCAGCACTGGACTCGGTGGCGTCGAGTCTGGAAGGTGATGGCTATGACGTGGCGACACAACAGGTCGACGTCGGTGCCGCGGAGTCGGTTGGCGCGCTTGCGCAGGCCGCGGCGTCGACCGGGACGGTCAGTCAGGTTGTTCACACCGCGGGGCTGTCGCCGGTGCAGGCAAGCGCCGAGGCGATCCCGCGCGTCGACTTGTACGGCGTTGCAGCGGTGCTGGCGGCATTCGGCGATGTGATCGAACCGTGTGGGGCGGGCGTGGTCATCGCGAGCATGGCGGGTCACATGATGGGAGATCTCCCGGCAGATCAACAGAAGGACCTCGCCATCGCATCCGCCGACCGACTCCTTACGCTTCCCTTTCTGCAAGCCGACCACGTGTCGGAACCGGGGCACGCATACGCCGTTGCCAAGTACGCCAACCGGTTACGTGTCATGGCCTAGAGCGTTCGGTGGGGTAAGCGTGGAGCGCGTTTGAATTCCATCAGCCCGGGCGTCATCTCCACGCCGATGGGCCGAAGAACTCGAGGGAGGCAGCGGCCAGGTCATGCGCGCGGTGGTCGACGCTTCCGGTACGGGCCGATTGGGAACGCCGTTCGACATCGCAAGCGTGGTCGCGTTCCTGCTCGGTCCCGAGTCGTCATTCGTCACTGGAACAGACCTACTTGTCGACGGGGGAGTTGTCGCGGCCATCCGGTCGGGCGCGCTCGGCTGAGCAGGTCACCAAACACGTTGGGATGAATCAAGTTTAAGCGTTACGCTGAGCAGATCGCTTACATCGGCGAAGCGGCCGCCTACGCTTCCGCGGCCAGTCCGAGTCCTGCGTCGAGCGCATCGGCGTTGTGGCGCCGATGGTGCATCGTCGCGTAGTGGGGGTCATCGCCAAGCGCGGAGGCTTCGAGCACGTCGCACATGCGGATGCGCACGCCGGTTGAGGGCGGACATATGCTGTCTCCGAACGTGTTACGGCTTCTTTCGCCCGGACCGGCTGAGGCGCCACTCGGGCGGAAAGTTCATGTCGTTGTCCTTGACGACCTTGTTGAGGCCCTTGCTGAAGGTGCCCTCCGTGAGGTCGACCTCGTTCGGCTGATCCTTGGTGATCATCGGCAGCATTCCTTCGACCATGCCGGTGAGCAGGCTGCCGAAGTACTCGCCCTTGTGCTGCTTGTACAACTCGAGGAAGGTCTTCTGCACCGCGACTGTGTCGGTGGGGCGGGAGCGTGAGCACGCCATCGCGTACTTCAGAGTTTCCTCTTCCAGTTTCTCACGGGGTACCACACTGTTGACGAAGCCGCAGTCGTACATCTCCTGCGCGCTGAACGGCCGTCCGGTGAAGAGCATCTCGGAGAACTTGCGCAGGCCCATGGTTTCCGCCCACCACCACAGCCGCGGCCCCCACCCGACGTAGCGGAACGCCGGATGGCCGAACAGCGCGTCATCGGAGGAGACAACCAGGTCGGCGTCGCCGGCCTGATAGAAGTGCCAGCCGTAGCAGTAGCCTTTCGCCTCGATGATGCTGATCTTCCGCAGCTCCTGAAGTGGCCGGTTGCCCGCACGCGCCTTCGCGTAGAAGTCGGTGACCGTCGACAGGTAGCGATACGAGCCACCGGGCGGATACTTCACGTCGTCGTCGTTGATCGCCAGCTCGTGTAGCAGCGGCATACCGGGGTTCTCCAGCATGCCCTGCTGTTCGGGGAGGTCACCTCCGCTGCCGAAATCCTCGCCCTGACCGCGAATCACCACCACCTTGACGTCATCGTCGACGTTGCACTTGTGAATGAGGTCCGCGTAGTTCTGCCGCATCCCGAGCGTGGTGGAGTTCTGCGCTTCGGGGCGGTCGAACGTGATGTATGCGATCCGGTTCTTCTTGTCCTTCTCGAACTTGATGTACTGCTCGGCCTCGCGCTTCATTTCCTCGTAATCGTAATCAGGCATATCCCTCTCCGGATTGGTAGCGTCTAGTTGAGCATGCTGCCCGCGTCTAGGGGAAGCGAAACGCCTGTGAAACAACAGGTTTCGTCAGAGGCGAAGAACAGCACCGCGTTGCTGATCTCGGCATACTCCACCCGATCATGGCACCAGAGCCGGCATCGACTCGCACCCCCGCACCATGGACGTCGGGCTGAGTCTCGCGTTGGTCAGGTCGACCTCCCACTCGGGGAAGCGTTTGAGGATTTCTTCGAGGGCGATGCGGCCTTCAAGGCGTGCCAGCGCAGCCCCCAGGCAGAGGTGCGTCCCGACGCTGTAGGGATCGGCGTTGAGAGTTACGTCATACGGGTCGTCATACACGTCACTGCCGGCATTGATCGTCATAACAGCCCCTACCTCGGTTGGTTCCGCCGTCAAGTCCGGCAGCGTCAGACTCAAGCTCGGACTATTTGTACTCTCCGCTCAAAGCCGCAGCCGCTGCAGGCCCGACGCGCCCGGATTAAATCAGTCGCTTGACTTAATTTATAAGCCGTGTTGGACTGGTTGCCATGGGCATTGCTGGTCGAGTGTCGGTCTAATGACCACTGCCCGAGCGTTGAGAAGCGACCGCGCGAGCAATACCCGCGAGGCTATCCTGGCCGCCGCGGAGCGGCTGTTCGCTGAGCACGGTGTGTATGCGGTGTCGAACCGCCAGGTCAGCGAGGCGGCCGGCCAGGGCAACAACGCCGCCGTCGGCTATCACTTCGGCACCAAGACCGACCTCGTCCGCGAGATCGAACACCGGCACCGTGTGCCGATTGACCGACTACGCGAGCAGATGGTCGCAGAGGCCGGTGACTCCGCCGACCTGCGAGTGTGGGTGGCGTGCCTTGTGCGCCCACTCACCGACCACCTGGCCGAACTCGGCAACCCCAGCTGGTACGCGCGATTCGCCGCTCAGGCGATGGCCGATCCCGCCTACCACAAGATCGTGACGAAGGACGCGCTGAGCTCGGGTTCGTTGGTCGCGGTGATCGACAGGATCAATGGCTGCCTTCCCGACCTGCCGGATGCCGTGCACGCCGAACGCAGCGTGATGGCCCGCAACTTGTTGATGCATACCTGCGCGGAGCGTGAACGCGCGATGACCGAAAACGCGTCGCTGGCCCAACCAAGTTGGCAGGTAGCAGGATCCGGCCTCATCGACGCGCTCGTGGGGCTCTGGCTGGCACCCGTGACGCCGATCGCTGAGAGAAGTCAAAAATGAAAGTGACTGTGGATCAAGACAAATGCATCTCGTCCGGGCAGTGCGTGTCACACACGAGCGCGGTGTTCGACCAACGCGACGATGACGGCGTCGTCGTTCTGCTTGACGAGAACCCGCCGGCCGAGCAAGCCGAAAACGTCCGCCGGGCGCCGGCGGACTGTCCCTCGGCCGCCATCTACATCGAGGATTGAGAACCACGCAATGTCTGACACGCTGACCGGCGCAACTACCGCGATCCCCGAGTATCCGATATCGAGGGACGCGCGCTGCCCGTTCGCGCCACCACCCGAAGTGTTGGCACTCGGCAAGACCAAACCGGCTTCGCGGGTTCGGATTTGGGACGGCAGCACTCCATGGCTCATCACCGGGTATGACGAGGCGCGTGCGCTGTTCTCGGATTCACGGGTGAGCGTCGACGACCGCAAGGACGGCTTTCCGCATTGGAACGAAGGGATGTTGTCGACGGTCCACAGACGGCCGCGGTCAGTCTTCACGTCCGATGGCGAGGAGCACACGCGTTTCCGGCGCATGCTGTCGAAGCCGTTCACATACAAGCGGGTTGAAGGGTTGAGGTCCGCGATCCAGGAAATCACCGACCAGCACATCGGCGCGATGCTGGCCCAGCCTCAGCCGGCTGACGTCGTCTCAGCACTGGCCCTGCCCATACCGTCTCTCGTGATCAGCAAGCTGCTGGGTGTCCCGTACGAAGATGCCGAGTTCTTCCAGGAGCAGGCCAACGTCGGGCTGGGCCGGTACGCGACGGCTAAGCAGCACCAGCAGGGGGCGATGTCGCTGGCGAAGTATCTGGCGAAGCTACTCGAGGCCAAGATGGCGGAGCCGGGCGAGGACGCGGTCTCCGACCTCGCCGAACGGGTGGCCGCCGAGGAACTGTCCCTGCGCGAAGCTGCCCAGCTCGCGACGGGTCTTCTGATCGCCGGCCACGAAACGACTTCGAACATGATCGGCCTCGGAGTGCTTGCGCTGCTGGAGAATCCAGACGAGCTCGCGGCGATTCGCGACGCCACGGATCCCGGCGTGATCGCGAATGCGGTGGAGGAGCTGCTTCGCTACCTGTCGATCATCCAGAACGGCCAGCGTCGGGTCGCGGCCGAGGACATCGAGATCGCAGGCGAAGTCATCCGGGCCGGGGAGGGCATCATCATCGACCTCGCGCCCGCGAACTGGGACGCGAAGGTTTTCGCCGAACCGGACCGGCTCGATCTTCACCGGGCCGGAGCCGGCCGCAATGTGGCTTTCGGTTACGGCAGGCACCAATGCGTGGGGCAGCAGCTGGCACGGGCCGAGCTCCAGATCGTTTTCACGACGTTGTTCCGGCGCGTTCCGACGCTGGAGCTGGCCGTCCCGATCGACGAGATCCCGTTCAAGCACGACCAGCTGTCGTATGGCGTCTACGAATTACCGGTCGCGTGGTAGCCAGCCCAGATTTTTAGCTCGAATGGAGGATTAGCAATGACCAGCCAGACCAGCACCGCCACTTGGTACCCGCCGGGAGGCTTTGGCGCACCGAAGAATCGGCAGGCTCACGCCCGCGGCCTCGACGTGGGTCTGCCCGCCGCCACAGAGGTGTTCTCGGCCGACAACCACATCTCAGTGGCCGACGACATCTTCTACGAGCGCTTCCCCGACGACCTGAAGGAGAGGGCGCCGCGGATCTGGTACGAGGACGGCGCGTACATGGTCGGCCTCAAGGGCAGGAATTTCCTGCCGGGTGATTTCAGTCGAGTGCTGATGCAGTACGACGACATGGCCGGTGCAGCGACGAATGACATCGAGGCGCGCATCCGCGAGCTCCACGACGACGGCGTCGACAAGGAGCTGGCCTTCCCGAACGCGGTGCTGGCGTTGTTCCACTTCCCCGATAAGGAGATCCGCGAGCGAGTCTTCCGCATCTACAACGAGCTAATGGCCGAGCTTCAGGAGCGCTCCAATGGTCACTTCTATGGTGTCGGGTTGATCAACTGGTGGGATCCGAAGGGCGCGCGACGGACGCTGTCGGAGTTGAAGTCATTGGGGCTCAAGACGTTCCTGATGCCCATCAATCCCGGCAAGGACGATGACGACAACGTGATCGACTACGGCAGTACCGCGATGAGCCCGGTGTGGGACGAGATCGAGGAAGCCGGGCTGCCGGTGACGCACCACATCGGGGAGATTGCGCCGAAGACCCCGTGCGAATTCAACAGCGTTGTCGTCGGGATGATGATCAACATCGACGGGTTCCGGGAGGTGTTCTCCAAGTATATCTTCAGTGGCATCCTGGACCGTCACCCGACGCTGCGGATCGGCTGGTTCGAGGGTGGGATCGCGTGGATTCCGTGGGCGCTTCAAGACGCCGAGCACCTGGTCGCGTCCTACCGGCACATGTTCAACCACCAACTCGAGCACGACGTCCGCTACTACTGGGACACCCACATGAGTGCATCGTTCATGGTGGACCCGCTCGGGCTGAAGTTGATCGACGAGATCGGCGTGGGCAAGGTGATGTGGTCGTCCGACTATCCGCACAATGAAAGCACTTTCGGTTATTCGGAGAAATCGCTGGCCGCGGTGGTAAACGCCGTCGGTCCGGAGGATGCCGCCCGGATCTGCAGCGGTAACATCAAGGAGTTCTTGGGCCTTTCATGACGACCTCTCTCAGTCCGGCTGTCGCGACGACCGACATTCCGGAGCGGCCCGACCCGGTGCGCATGTACCGCGAGGTCGGAGTCCGGCTGCGGTCGGCGATGGCCGACAACGGCGTCGATGCGCTGGTCCTGCTGAACAACGGCAACGTGGTGTACGCCACTGGAGCTGCGTGGCCACTGCTCGACGCGGGGCTTTCCCATGTCGAACGGCCGGTCGCGCTCGTGCTGGTCGGCGATGAGCACCCACACCTGTTCATGCCATTCCGGGAGGGCGCCGCATCCGAGTCGCAGGTCCCGGCGGATCATGTGCATGGGCCGCTTTATCTCGAATTCGACGAGGGCGTCGAGCATTTCGCACGGCTGGTCGCGGACCTGATCCCGCCGGGTGCGATTGTTGCCGTCGATGAGCTCACTGGCGCGATGCGCCGGGCCGCGGCGCGGCTGTTTCCCGGTGGTGTGCCCAGTGATGCCGCGCCTGTGGTCGGAAGCGCCAAGCTGGTGAAGACGCCGGATCAGATCGCTTGTATCCGCAAGGCGTGCCGCATCACCGAAGCGGCGATGGTCGACGTTCAGAAGGCGTTGGAACCCGGCGTACGCCAGAACGACCTGTCGGCGGCATTCGTCCGCCGCGCCTTCGAGCTCGGCGCGACGGCGAATATGCTCGAGGCGATTTGGCAAGTGATGCCGGATTCCAAGGCGGAGGGGGTCTGGACCACGCACGGCGATCTGGCGCTTCCGCTGCTCACCACGGAGCGCGACCTGTCCAAGGGCGATGTGCTGTGGACCGACGTCAGCATCACCTACGCCGGGTACTGCTCGGACTTCGGCCGCACTTGGCTTGTCGGTGACGTGCCGTCGGCAGAGCAGCACGACCAGTTCCACCAGTGGCGCCACATCCTCGATGCGGTGCTCAGTGTCACGAAAGCCGGTGCCACATCGGGTGATTTGGTGCGTGCCGCAGTCGCCGCGAACAGTGGACGCAAGCCGTGGCTGCCGCACTTCTATCTAGCGCACGGCATCGGCACCAACGCCGCGGAGATGCCCATGATCGGCACCGATCTGGGCGAAAAGTTCGACGACAACTTCGTCTTTCCAGTCGGCATGGCGCTGGTGTTGGAGCCAGTGGTCTGGCAGGACGGCACGGGCGGCTATCGAAGCGAGGAGATTGTGGTCATCACCGAAGACGGTTTCGCGCCGCTCACCGACTACCCCTATGACCCCTATGGCAACTGAGGTACTGCCCGACGAGCGGGCCCTACGCATCGGGCGGCGGGACCGCGCGTTCGCGGAGATGGAAGCCCACGATCTGGACGTGCTTGTGCTGGGGCGGCAGGCCAATGTCCGCTATTTCAGTGGGGCGCCGCAGCTTTGGGTGGCCGGGACACGGCCGTTCGGGCCGATCTGCACCGTGGTACGCGCGACCCGCGAGATCTATCTGAACAGCACCTGGGACGAGGGCATTCCCGACGACATTCCGCATGATCATCTGTATGGGCTGGCGTGGAATCCGATGACGCTCATCTCGGTGTTGCAGGGAATCGACGGCGCGGCCACTGCCGGACGGGTCGGAACAGACGCGCTCTCACCGACTTTCGCCAAATTGCTGCCGATGGCCTTTCCGAGTGCCGAGCTGGTCGACGGTGAGCTGGCGATGCGGTCCGCGCGTCGCATCAAGACGCCTGACGAGGTGACGGCGATCAGGTCGGCGCTGCGTGTCGCCGAGGACAGCTTGGCTGCGGCCGTCGCGGAGTTGCGGCCCGGTGTGACCGAGCAGACCCTGGCCGGTGTGCTGCTGGAAGCAGAGGCAGCAGGCGGGGTGTGCACACCCGCGACTCAAGATGCGGCGTGGGTGACATCGCGGGAACACCCCTGGCGCAGAGCAAGTGGCGATGGGCGCGTCGAATCCGGCGACCTGGTGGCGTTCTCAGCAGGCGTGCTGGCCGACGGCTACCTCGGCGAGGTCGGCCGGACATGGCTGGTCGGCGATGCCTACAGCGAGCAGACGCGCTCGCTCTATCGGCGCTGGAATGAGCTGTCGAGCAGGCTGGTTGACGCGTGCCGGTCCGGCGCCCCGACGAGTGACCTCTTCGCGGCGTACGAGTCCGCGGGGGAGGCGCTGCCACCGATGCCCGTGGCGCACGGGCTCGGTCTGGGTTTCGATCCCCCCGTGGTATCCCCGCGGCTTCCGGCCACCGCCGCCGGCGAACGCCTGGAGGCCGGAATGGTTTTGGCGGTCACGGCGTACGTGTGGGAGCACGGCGTGGGAGCGGTGTTCGGCCGGGATGCGATCCTGGTCAGGGACGAGGATCCTGAGGTGCTGACATCGAGCCCGAGCCGCTGAGGAGGTCGCATGTCAGGCAGACCCTCGGCCGAGGAGATCATCCTCTACGACAAGGACCCGAAGACCAAGATCGCGACGATCACCTTCAACCGGCCGGATTATCTCAACGCACCCACGTCGGCGGCCAGGCGGCGGTACGCGGACCTGCTACGTGGCGCGACGGTCGACGACGATGTGAAGGTCGTCGTGATCCGGGGTGTCGGTGACGACTTAGGCAGTGGCGCTGACCTTCCCGAGTTCATGGAGGGAAGGGATTCACCTGGTTTCCGGCTCGCCGAGCTGAGACTGACGGATGACGGCAGCGTCTCCTATCCACCTGAGGGCTCGTTTCGCTATGGCGCCACGATCGGTCAGTGGTTTGCGAATGCGCAAGCCGGCAACCGGCCGCTGCAGGAGCTCAAGAAGATCAGCATCGTGGAGGCGAAGGGCTACTGCTACGGCTGGCATTTTTACCAGGCTGCGGACGCCGATCTGGTGATCGCGTCGGACGACGCGCTCTTCGGCCACCCGTCGTTCTGGTATTACGGCTGGGGACCTCGGATGTGGACCTGGGTACAGACCATGGGACTGCGAAAGTTTCAAGAGATGGTCTTCACCGGAAGGCCGTTCACCGCCGACGAGATGTTCCAGTGCAACTTCCTGAACAAGGTGGTGCCGCGGGAGAAACTGGAGGCCGAGGTCGACAAGTTCGCATTGGCGTGCGCGCGAAACCGCCCGACGGACACCATTTTCATGCAGAAAGTCTTCTTCGAAGTGGTGAAGCAGTACCAGGGTGAGTACATGGGCAGCCTGCTGTCCGGCATCTTCGAGTCGATGGGCGGCGCAGTCACTGCCGACGGGGACAGCCTGATGCTGGACGACGCCCTCGACAGCGGACTGTCCGACGCGGTCAACGACAACGACCGCAAGTTCCCGCCGGACTTCCGGCTGAGCAAATCCAGTAGGAAGCAGGATGACTGACTCGTGGAGCCGCTGAACGGGTATGTCGTCGTCGAACTGTCCACCTGGATCCCTGGCGCCTACTGCACGAAGTTGCTTGCCGACGGCGGCGCCGTCGTCATCAAAGTCGAAGCCGCGCAAGGCGACCCGCTCCGGAGATGGTCGGCGTCGGGCGCGAACATCAAATCGGGCAGCGATGGGGCGTTGTTCAGCTTTCTGGCCGGCGGGAAGCACAGTGTCGTAGCCGACGCTGATGTCGACGAAGATGTCGACTTCGTCGACTCGCTGTTGGCCGGTGCGGACGCGGTGGTGTGGTCGCCCGGCTCGAATATCGCTGAACAGGAAGCGTTCACACCTGCGGAAATCCATCGCCGCTATCCCCATCTGACAGTCACGTCTATAACGCCGTTCGGACTCGACGGCCCGTGGCGAGACCGCGCGGCGACCGAGTTCACACTGCAGGCGTGGTCGGGCGGTATCGTCGGACTCGGGCGCGGTTCGGCCGACAGGGCCCCGGTCTTCGTGGGCGGCCAGGTCGGCGACTACTTAGCGGGCGCGTATGCCAGCGCCATTACCATGGCGTCGCGGTGGCGGCGCGAGGGCGTCGGTGAGTTGATCGACCTGTCGATGCTCGAAACGCAAATCCTCGGGCTCACTTATTATCCGGTGACCTACTACGAGATGCTCGGCCGCCCATGGCGCGATGCCCGGCGGGTCACAGTGCCGGGAATCGCCCTCGCCAAGGACGGGCTGGTCGACGTCGGGTGCGGCACCGCGCAGCAGTGGTTCGACCTGTGTGCGATGACCGGTCACCCCGAATGGATCGACGAGGATACGCCGCTGACGATCACCGAGCAGGCCAACGAGAAGGCCGACGAGATCTTCGCGTGGGTGGTGAGCCACACTGTCCACGAGATCCGGGAACTCGCAACGGCCTTCCGGATACCTAACGCCCCGGTGGCCAACGGCGCGAACATCTTGGACCTGGACCACTTTCGGGAACGCCGGTCGTTCGTGAAAAATCCGCGCGAAGGATTCCTCCAGCCGGGCCACCCGTACCGCATCCGCCCGGCGAAACTTCGCGAACCGTCACCTGCACCCCGTCTGGGAGAACACACCGAGCACTACCGCCGAAATAGCATTCCGTGTCGTGATTCTGACCAATCGACGGCACGGAATGATATTTCGGCGCGTCAGGCGCGTCAGGCGCGGCCGGCGCGACCGGCGCGACCGGCGCGACCGGCGAGTCTGCGTGTGCTGGACTTGACGACGTTCTGGGCCGGGCCGAGCTGTACTCATATCCTTGCGATGCTCGGCGCGGAGGTCATCCACGTCGAGTCCACTCGCCGGCCCGATGGCACACGTTTGATCGCCGGGGTACCGGTCACCGAGTACCAGTGGTGGGAGAAGTCGCCGATCTTCTCGAGCCTGAACACGAATAAGAAGGGCTTGACGCTCGACCTGCAGAATCCGCGTGGGCAGGAACTTCTGCGGCGACTCATCGCGACGTGTGACGTCATCGTCGAGAACTTCACGCCGAGGGTGCTGGACCAGATCGGCCTGGATTTTACTGCGGTGCAGGCACTTCGGCCGGATGCGATCCTGCTCCGCATGCCCGGCTTCGGCCTCGACGGGCCGTGGCGCGACAATCCGGCCTTTGCGTATGCGATCGAGGCGGCCGCCGGTCTGAGCTGGCTGACCGGGTATCCCGATCGAAATCCCTACGAGCCGTACTCGATCGGCGACCCGAACGCCGGGGTGCATGCGCTCAATGGCCTTCTTCTGGCGCTCGAGCACCGGCGTCGCACCGGTCAGGGCTGCCTCGTGGAAGCAGCGATGGTCGACGCCGCCCTCAACGTGACCGCCGACCAAGTCATCGAATACACGGCGTATGGAGCGCTGCTGCAGCGCGACGGAAACCGCGGGCCGATGGCCGCGCCGCAGAACGTTTACCAGACTTCAGACATCGACGAATTCGGGCGAGCTGATTGCTGGGTAGCGATCGCTGTTGCCGACGACGAGCAATGGGTGCGGCTGCGCGACGCCATCGGCAACCCGGCTTGGGCGACGAGCCCGGACCTGGCCACCGTGCATCGGCGTCGAGAACATCACGACCTCGTCGACAAACAATTGTCGGCGTGGTGTCGGAAGCAGAGCTGCGATGAGATTGTCAACTGCCTGTGGAAGGCCGGTGTTCCGGTCGCGAAAGTGATGCAGCCGCATCGGCAAACGGAGTTACCGCAGCTCGCTGCCCGCGGCTTCTTTGAAGACGTGGACCATCCGGTCAACGGTGTGGCACCGCACAGCACCTTGCCGATCAGACGTTCCACCGGATCTCAGCGCGTTCACCGACGGCACGCCCCTCTGCTCGGCGAACACAACCGTGAAGTGCTGTCCGAGCTCGGCTTGACCGAAACGGAGATCGACGAGCTGGAAGCCGAACGGATTATCGGCCGATCGCCCGCGATGTAGTCACGATGTCGCGCCGTCCAAGCCGGGTTCTCCTCCCCAGGCGCGGATCGCCCCCCAGGGATCGGCGTACGTGCCGGGCGAATTACGGTGCGCGGACTGACGTTTGACGTACATCTTCGCGAACGGCACCGCAAGTCGCAGGAGGTGGCGTTTCCACCCGGTTCGTTCCTGCATCTCCGCGACGATGTCGGGCCAGGAATGGTGCTGGAACGACAATGCCTCCTGTGCCCGGCTGGTATCCATCCAGTCGGTGATGAACCAGTCATCGTCGCTGTCCGGATTGCCGGGCCGGCCCTCGGCCAGTACTCCGGGCATGCCATGAGCTGCCGCGAGGGTGCGCCCGACTTCGCCTTGCCTCAGCCGGTGTGAGTCGTCGCCCGCGATCAACAGGATCTCACCGACGACGTCTGCGGTGGTGGCCGCCGCGAACGCCGTTGCGACGTCGCGGACGTCTACCCCATGATATCGGCCATCGGTGGGCAGCGCGCTTTCGATGAACGGCGCATCAGCGTTGAGCGGCATGGCCTTTGGATCGACGCTCATCACTGCCCCGAGCCGGAGCACGACCCAGTCCAGACCGGAGGAGCGCACCAATTCCTCTGCCTCGAGCTTGTGGCCACCGTAGAGTTCGGTCGGCCGAGGCGGGGTATCGGCGCGAAGGACTTCGCTGTGACGATGTGGGTTGCGCGAACCCCAGACAGCATTGCTCGACGCAAGGACGAAGCGCGGGGGACTGGATTGCGCTTCGGCGGCGTGCACCAACGCCGCTGTGGCGTCGACGTTCACCTTGCGCCCGAGTTTGGGGTTTCGGTAGATCGGCGGGGGAATCACGGCGGCCAGGTGAATGACCGTCGCCGGAGCCACCTCGGCGATAAGGCGGTCGACGTCGGCGGAGTTCGTCAGGTCCGCCCACCGCACTTGCGCACCGGTCGGTGAGGATCTCGCCTTCTCGCGATTGGCCGGTGTGTCGAGATCGGTCGCGACCACTCGGCGGCCGTCGGCCGCCAGTCGTTTCACGGTCTCGGATCCGACCAGACCCATTCCGCCGGTGACGAGCACAGCCTGTGACATGCCCCTCCTAGTACCCTTACGCGGCGAATATGGCATTCTCGATTTCGGAGAGTATCATATCCGCAGATGAGAGGTGAACGCAGGTGAACGCAGACGACACTGATACCGCCGAGACGGCCGAATGGGACCCGGAGTTCACCGAGAAGCTTAAGAACACCGTCGGCCCGATCGTCAAGCGGTACTACCGTGCCGAGGTTCGCGACTTCGACTCTTTTCCCGCCAGCGGAGGCGCGCTGGTGGTGTCCAACCACTCGGGCGGCATGCTGACGCCCGACGTGCTGATCTTCGCGCCGGCGTTCTACGACGTGTTCGGCTACGACCGCCCGGTGTACACCCTCGCGCACTTCGCCGTGCTCGTCGGACCGACGTCCGGATGGTTGCGTCGCGCCGGCGTGATCGAAGCCAACCGGGAAAATGCCGGAAAAGCATTGCGGTCTGGTGCCGTTGTCTTGGTCTTCCCGGGTGGGGACTACGACTCGTACCGCCCGACGTTCGCCGAGAACGTCATCGATTTCGGCGGCCGTACCGGGTATGTCGAGACTGCCGTCGCCGCCGGGGTTCCTATCGTCCCCGCGGTGTCGATAGGCGCTCAGGAGAGTCAGCTGTTCTTGGCCTGTGGAGATTCGATCGCCCGGCGCCTCCGACTCAAGCGCCTGCTTCGGACCGAGATCCTTCCGGTGAGCTTCGGGTTCCCCTTCGGCTTTTCCGTGTTCTTCCCGCCCAATCTGCCGTTGCCGAGCAAGATCGTCACTCAGGTGCTCAAGCCGATCGATGTCATCGGCGAGTTCGGTAACGACCCAGACGTCGACGAGGTCGATGCACACGTTCGCTCCGTGATGCAGATTGTGATAGACAGCTTGGCCGAAGAACGCCGGTTCCCGGTTCTCGGTTGAGCCACGGACGGAGGCGGTCTTGCTCGACGCAGAGAAGGTCCTGATCACCGGCGCGACAGGCAAGATCGGGTATCCGATTGCGCGAGCACTTGCCGAGCGCAACGAGGTCTGGGGAGTCGCTCGCCTGAACGACCCGGCAGCGCAGGAGAAGCTCACCGCCAGCCGAATCAGACCGGTTGCGTTGGACCTGAGCGCCGGGGAATTG
Source organism: uncultured Actinomycetota bacterium (assembly GCA_963801365.1). Taxonomy (GTDB): domain Bacteria; phylum Actinomycetota; class Actinomycetes; order Mycobacteriales; family Mycobacteriaceae; genus Mycobacterium. The sequence continues at coordinate 207,160 of CAWDEZ010000015.1, forward strand.
CCAACGCTGCCCGACGATTTCACGTATGTATTCCACGCCACGGTCGACACTGGCATCGGCGAATGGACCCGATGCGTCCAGATGAATGCGCAGAGATCGGGCGACTTGCTGTACCACTGTCGCAGCGCCAAGGGTTTCGTCTTCTGTTCGACCGGCTCCGTCTACGCATACCAGGGGCAGCGACCACTGACCGAGGCCGATCCGCCCGGGGCGCCGCTGCGACCGAACTACAGCTACTCGAAGATCGCGGCCGAAGCGGTGTGCACCTGGATCGCCAATCAGTACAGGATTCCACTGACCATCATCCGGATCTGCTCGACTTATGGACCAGAAGGCGGTGCGCCGGCCGATCGTCTTGATGCGATGTTGGCGCGCAAGCCAATTCGGCTGTACCCCGATAAACCGAACAACTACAACCCGATCTACGAAGACCACTATGTCGACCTCGGGATCCGCGCTATGGAGGTGGCCGGCACACCGCCGGTGACTGTGAATTGGGCTGGGAGTGAAACCGTCAGCGTCGAGACCTACTGCGCCTACATGGGTGAGCTGGTCGGTGTCGAGCCGATCTTCGACTACACGCCCGATGCGCACACACCGCTGTGGCCCGATGTCACCCTTATGCACGAGGTGCTGGGCAGGACCAAAGTGCTTTGGCGCGAAGGTTTCCGGCGGATGATTCAGGCTCGCCACCCCGAAATTCCGCTTCGAGAACCGACGACACTGTGAGGACATTCACGATGCTGCTTCCCGGCACACCATCGGACGAGGTGGCTGATGTCGTCGCCACCGGACGTGGAGGGATCACCACCCTGTTCGTGTCCATGGCGACTCGTCATCCCGACGGAACGGACGCCGACTATCTGCGGTGGCATACTCTTGACCACCGTCCCGAGCAACACCGTCTGGCCGGGGTGCGTGCCTCGTTGCGGGTGGTGTCCACCCCGGCGTGCCGGTCGGCGCGTGCGGCGAGCCATGAGCGCTTCGACGCCATCGACCATGTGATGACGTACTTCTTCACCGAAGTCGGTGAGCTCGACAAATTTCTCGACTTGTCCACGGCGCTAGGGAAAGCCGGCCGCAAGCTCGCCCTCCTGCCGGCGGTGGAACGCGGCGTGTACCAGGTGCAGGGCAGGCTCGCTGCGCCGCGGGTCAAGGTCGGCGCAGACGTGCTTCCATGGTTTCCGGTATACGGCGTGTACCTGGTGGTGGAAAACGGCGCGACGTCACTGGAACGTCTCGTCGACGTTGACGGGGTGGCCGGCGTCTGGTCTGCGTCGGCGCTGAACGTGGGCGCGAAGTTGGCATCTGCGCGGGCCGGCCAATCCATTACCTACTGCTTCCTTGATGACGACCCGGTCGCTACTGCGGCGCGACTGCAGCCGGTGCTGGAAGCCGGCTGGACTGAATCGGGAGCCGAGCCACTTCTTGCCGCACCGTTTCACGTCGTGGTGCCCTACGAGTGGGAACGCTATGTGCCGTGACCGGGGGATGCCATGCGCATCGGGTTGATGGTCGGCTCCGATAAGGAGCGCTCACGGGCTGACCGTTTGGCGAGCCTGATCGATGACTGCCGCGCTGCCGAAAGCGTTGGTTTCACCTCGTTTTGGATGCCCCAGGTGCCCGGCTACCTCGATGCGATGACCGCTATCGCGTTGCTCGGGCAAACCACCGATCAAATCGAACTCGCGACAGCGGTCGTACCCATCCAAACCCGTCATCCGATGATTCTGGCGCAGCAGGCGCTGACCATCCAAGCGGCGTGCGGCGGCCGGTTCACGCTCGGCATCGGGCCGTCTCACCATTGGATCGTCAACGGACAACTCGGACTGGCATATGACCGACCGGCTCATCTCGTCAGCGACTGCCTCGATGTGCTCGAGGCATCGTTCGCCGGACCCGGGCCCGTCGACGTCGACAACGAGAGCTACCACGTCCACGCGACAGTGGATGTCGCCGACGCATCCTGCATGCCGGTGCTGCTCGCGGCGTTGGGGCCGAGGATGCTGCGACTTGCCGGCGAGCGGACCAGCGGCACGATCTTGTGGATGGCAGACGAGCGGGCGATCCGCGACCGTGTCGTTCCGCGTATCACCAACGCGGCGAACGCCGCTGGTCGCCAGGCGCCACGCGTCGTCGCCGGGGTCCCCGTCGCGCTCTGCTCCAACAGCGAAGCCGACAACGCACGCGGATACGCCAGTGAGATCCTCGGCCATGCCGATTTCTCGCCCAACTATGTGCGGCTGCTGCAGCACGGCGACGCCGAAGACGTCGGCGACACCATGGCGGCAGGCGACGAGTCGGCCGTCCTTGCTCGGCTGCGCCGCTACCGCGACGCCGGCGTCACGGACCTGGCAGCTCGGATAGTTCCACTGGGCAACGATGCCGCAGCCCGGACGACGTCGCGGCTACGGACGCGCGAGTTCCTGGCGTCCATCTGTCCGGTTGTGTAGAAGACTCAGCTGCGCGCCGAATTCTCGGTGATAATGTCGCACGCCGTCTCGTAGAACGCACTGATCAACGTTGAAAAGGAAAGCTGGAACGGATAAATCATGTACACGTCCAGTGGCTCAACAGTCCAGCCCGGCAGTACGGGCACGATGCTGCCTTCGCGCAACTCGGTAGTGCAGATGATCTGGTTCGGCATGGCGCCGACACCCAGCCCTTCCAAGATGTACTGCTTGCACACCTGAAAGTTGTTGGCGCGTGCCCGCACCGTGGGCGACAGCTCGTATCGCCGCTTCTTGTTCGCGACCGTGAGCTTACGCGGTCCGCCGCAAAAACCGCAGTCGATGAACGGCGTCGTGTTCAATTGCGCCGGAACGTTGATCGGTTCCTCCAGCTGCTGCACAAACTTAGGCGACGCGCAAAGGAACAGCTCCAGGCTGAACACTTTTCGCGCGATCAGCATCGAATCCTGCAGCGGCCCTGTGCCGAAAACGACATCGAACCCGTCGTTGATAGGATGGAGCAAGTTGTCCACCAACCGAATATCGAGCCGTGACTGGGGATAGCGGTGCAGAAACGTGGCGCCGACTCTCGATGCGTAGTCGATGCCGACAAAGACGGGAATCGCAACGCGCAGCTCACCCTGCGGCTCTTCCTTGCTGCCTTCGACCAGCGCGCGAACGCCATTCGCTTCGGCCAGGATGTTGACACCATGGCTATAGATCTTCTCGCCCAGATCTGTGACCGTGAGCTGATGCGTGTTCTTGCGGAGCAGCTTGGCGCCGAGGTCGGACTCCAGCCTGCTGAGCTTTCGGCTGACGGTTGACTTCGGCATGCCGAGCAACGTGGCCGCCTTCGACAGGCTGCGGCATTCGACCACCTTGCTGAATATTAGCAGGGCGTCGAGGTCGAACGGCACGTTCTGTTCCATGGTGACGGTGTTCCAGAAATGCAACAGGGTGTTGCAATTCAAGCGCTGTTTTGCGGATTTGGTCAAGTGTTACGGTCTGCCGGTATGAGTGCCGATGTTCTCGTCACCAAGCCGGCGAGCGGGTATTGGACCGATGCGTACCCCGAGTTGGGTCGCGGCCCGGTATCGCTGGACGACTGCGTGTCGGAGGAGTTCTACCAGAAGGAACGCGAGCATGTCTTCAAGAAGACGTGGCTATATGTGGGCCGCGTCGAGCGCGTGCCGCGGTCCGGCAGCTACTTCACCCGCGAACTGACATTCCTGAACACGTCGATCATCGTGGTGCGCGGCAAGGACAACGTCATCCGTGCCTTCCACAACATCTGTCCGCATCGCGGCAACAAGCTGCTGTGGCGGGATGACCCGTTCGAGGAAGTCGAGGGTCGCGCCCCGGTGCTGTACTGCCGCTTTCACGGCTGGCGCTACAACCTGGATGGCTCGTTGCTCGCGCCTACCCGGAAGGACCTGCTGCTCGACTTCGACGCCGACAGCTGCCATGTGCCCGCCATTTGTTGCGAGGTGTGGGAAGGCTTCATTTTCGTCAATCTGAACCCGGACAACGCCGAACCGCTGCGTGATTTTCTCGGCGAGCTTGCGCACGGCATCGAGGGCTACCCGTTCGACGGGCCGCATCAGGTGTATCGGTTCAAGGCTGAGCTGGCTTGCAATTGGAAGATCTTCGTCGACGGGTTCGCGGAGAGCTATCATGGCCCGTACTTGCACGCCTCGTCGTTCGGCAACCTCACCGCGGAGGCCAAGGCTGCGCTGGATGCGCCCAACCCCTTCACCGACGCGTTGGGCTATCAGCTGAAGGGGCCGCATCGGATGTTCTCCTTCGCCGGTGAGCCATCACGAAAGACGCCGTATTCCAAGCCGATCGAATGCGTGATGGAGGCAAGCGCGGCGGGTCCTTGGAACAAGCGCACCGACCGCGGTCCCATGCCGCCGGGGCTCAATCCCACACGCTCGGAGAAGTACGGTTTCGACTCTTTCCAGTTCTTTCCCAACTTCGTGTTGATATTCGGTGCGTCGGGTTTCACCACGCACACCCATTGGCCCACCGGGCCGCACTCGCACATCTTTGAAGTGGAGATGTTCTATCAACCGCCGACCACGCACAAGGAGCGGCTGGGCCAGGAGCTGACCGTGACATTTCTGAACGACATCATTCTGGAAGACGCAAGCCCACTCGAAGGCATGCAAGCCATGCTGAACAGCGGCGCTCTCAAGGAATTTCACATGAACGACGAGGAGATCCTGTTGCGTCATCTGCACAAGGTGGTGGCCGACTATGTGCGGGACGGCGAGGTGAAGAGGGGGGCCTCGCAATGACCAGCGTTCTCCCGCAGCAGTTCTCGCGGCTCGAACACTTGGTGCCCGAATGGGCCATTGAGGACGGTCATGAGCGCTACGTGAAGCGGGTGAACAGCTCGATGGAGGAAATCCGCGTCTTCTACGACGAGGTGTTTCCCCACGCCGAGTCGGCGGTGGCCTACCTCAACGCATTCGACTACCAGCAGCCGCTGCCCGAGGGGGCCGCCAACCTGCGCAACCTGCTGTACTCGCTGATCACCGTGTCGTTGGCGGTCGAGCTCTGGAATCAGCCGCGGGTGCAGCATTCGGCAAACACCATCTTGACGCGGTTGAGTTGAACCATGGCACTTCCTTCCATGCAACTGGAGGTCATTGACCTCACCCCGAGGATCGGCAGCGAAATCAGAACCGATCTCGACACGCTGCTCAGCGGCCGCGAGGCCGAGAACATCCGCGCCACGCTGGAGCTGCGCGGAGTGATCTTCTTCCGCGGCTTGCAGATAACCGACGAGCAGCAGGTCGTCATCGCCGAGACCCTCGGCAGTATCGGGCAGAACGAGGGGGAGGGCGGCATCTACAAGATCTCGCTGGACAAGAGCGTCAACCAGCGAGCCGAATATCTGAAAGGCTCGTTGTTCTGGCATTTCGACGGCTCGCTGCAGCCCTATCCCAATCTCGCGGCCCTATTGCGAGCCGTGAAGTTGTCTGAAACAGGTGGACAGACCGAGTTCTGCAACACCTACGCGGCATACCAGGACCTGCCGCAGGCCGACCAGGAGGCGATCGCCGAACTCCGGGTGGTTCACAGTGCAGAACGCTCGCAGTACTACGTGAACCCGGAGCTGAGCTACGAGGAAATCAAGTTCTGGCAGAAGTCGCCGACGAAGTCGTGCCCGTTGGTGTGGACACACCAGTCAGGGCGAAAATCTCTACTGGTCGGCGCCACAGCCGATTACGTGATCGGATTGCCCGCTGAGGAAAGCCGTGCGCTGCTCGCGCGCCTTCGCGACTGGGCCACCCAGGCGCAATACGTCTATCGGCATGAGTGGCAACTCGGGGACCTGCTGATCTGGAGCAACACCGGCACCATGCACCGCGCGCTGCCGTATCCCTTCGATAGCGGACGTCTCATGCACCGGACGATCCTGGCCGGAGAAGAGTCGCTGCATTGAAACTCGGAATCACAACGCCCGTCGTCACCAACGTCGCCGGCGCGCCGTTGGGGTGGGAGAAGAACGCGTCGATCGAGGACATCGGCCGGGTCGCCGAGACGGCGGATCGGCTCGGCTACCACCATCTCACGTGCAGCGAGCACATCGGCATCCCGGTCACCGAGTCTGCCCGGCGCGGCGCCCGGTACTGGGATCCTCTCGCGACGTTCGGGTATGTGTCGGCGCGCACGGAACAGATCCGACTCGCCACCATGACGTTGGTGCTTGGCTATCACCACCCGCTCGCGATCGTGAAGCGGTACGGCACACTGGATCACGTCAGCGGGGGCCGAGTGATTCTCGGCGTCGGCGTCGGCACCTTGAAGGAAGAGTTCGACCTCCTTGGCGCCCCGTTCGATGACCGGGGCGCTCGTGCCGACGACGCCCTGCGCGCGTTGCGGGCAGCATTGTCAAGCAGTGAGCCGGTGTATGACGGCCAGTACTTCTCGTTCGGCGGACTCACCGTCGACCCATGCGCGCTGCAGTCGCATATGCCGATGTGGATCGGTGGCCGCACCCGGCGATCGTTGCGGCGTGCGGTCACTCTGGCTGAAGGCTGGTGTCCGTTCAACGTTCCGATTGCCACGGCTGCACAGTGGCTGCAAGCGCACGAGCTGCCTCGCGGGTTCGAGGTCGTCCTGCCGGCCGATCAACCGCTCGACCCGGTGAAAGAGCCTGGGGCGACTGAGGAAACGCTGCAGACCATGGCGACTGCCGGCACGACGACATTGTCTGCCCGGTTCATCCATCACTCGCTCGAGCACTACCTCGAGCAGATCCACGCGCTCGCTGAATTGCGTGGCAGGGTGTTCGCGTGAGCACCTTCAGACAGACGGTAGACTGAGGCGTCGACGCCGGCGTCGAGGCGCAGTTGCACGGACTCAACCAGCCGCGGGCGCCATTGCCGTGTCGACGGTTGTCGGATCGCCGGAAAAGCCCGCGGCACGCCGGATTTCGCCGAACGCATGGACCATCGCGTCCGTTGCCTCGTGCACGTCGTTGAATGTGCGGTCGTCTGAGAGAACCGCTATGTCCACCTGATCGGCGTAGCTCCAGACCGTCATGTTGAAGGCACTCGCCGCGGAAAGTACTCCGACGGAATAGATTTCAGTCACCGGAGCGCGGCCGATGTGGCCGCGCTCGCGGGGTCCGGGCACATTGGAGACGGCGACGTTCATCATCTTGTTCTGGTCGGCGCGCCGGCCTTGTCTGCGGAACATCGCGGGCGCAAGCGGAGGCGGCAGATACTCCATCATCCGGCCCTGTAACTCTGGGCCGAGCAGATCGTAATCTTCCTTGCCGCGGACAGCCGCCAGTGATGTCAGCCGTACCTGTTCCAGCGGGTCGCCGATGTGCACCGGCAGCGACACCATGAAGCCGCCGATCTCATTGCCGGTGATCCGGTCCGGCGATCGGTTCGTGCTCACCGGCACCGAAGCAAGGATTGGCCGGTCGGCCCGACCGTCATAGCGCAACAACAGCTCTCGCAACGCACCCGCCGCCATCGCCAGAATGATGTCGTTGAACGTCACGCCCAGGCTCTTGGTAGTCTCCTTCACCTCGGCAAGCGACAGCGTCGCCGTGGCGAACGTTCGCACCGGCGACACCACGTGATTGACGAACGTGGGTGGCGCGTTGAACATTTTTCGCCATTTCCGGGTGATTTTGTCGCTCCTTGGCGCGCCGCCGTACCCGCGAGATGCCGCGCACCGCGTCCGAGATCAGCCGCGGCAATGCCGCCATCTGGCGGAAGTGGTCGATCTGCGCCTCCCAGAGTAGCTGTGCCTTCGAGGGCTGGGCGCACGGCGCGTCACCACCGGCATCCTGATCCGAACCCGCCAGATCCATCAGCCGCGCAAGAAGATTCGCCGAGGCGACTCCGTCGGCAAGGGTGTGATGGACCTTGCCGATCAGCGCGAAGCGGTCCTGAGCCATTCCTTCGGCGAAATGAAATTCCCATAGCGGGCGGGAGCGGTCCAGCGGAGTGCTGGCGATCTTCCCAATGACCTGGTCCAGCTCGCGTCGACCGCCCGGGCTGGGGATCTGCACCCGCCGCAGGTGGTAGTCGAGGTCGACGTCGCAGTTCTCCAACCACATCGGATGATGCAGGTGCCACGGGATGCTGACGAGTTTGTATCGCAACGGGTCCAGCAGATGCAACCTGCGGGCAATGGTCTCGCGAAAGACGCCGAAGTTGAACTCGCCATCGAAGTCGGAGGCGTTGATGACGCCGACCTTCAACGTGTGCGTGTGCAGATTGGGCGTCTCGGAGTACAGGAGCATGGCGTCCATGCCATTGAGTCGCTTCATTTGACTCCGCCCATCTCATGGCCCAATTTCGTGGCGACCCTGTGACGGGTTCTATCGAAGCACTTGTCCTCTACGGATCCCGTGAATTCCGCGGATCGAGCAGAGGTAAATAAAGTGTTCTTTCTGCAGGAGAATGTGATTCTCCGGCGTTGCGCCTGCGCGCCCCAGGCTATGCGCCGGCGAAGCCGTGCGCGCAGAAGTCCCACACTTCGTCGGCCGTGATCGGGTGTGATGCGGCCTCATCGGTCTCCGCGCCGGACTGCTGCGCGACGAACATGACCGTTTGCATGGTCATCGCGGCCATGCGGCGAGGATTGATGTCCTTGCGCAATTGTCCTGCCTCGCTCGCGGCGTCCATCAGCTCGGTCAGCAGCGCGTGCAACGGCGCATGAGCGACCTTGACCTCGGACGGGTGCGAGACGAGCAACCGGGGCGCGAAATCGGTGAACAATGGCCGCTTGGCATCCGGATCAGAGCGCGCCGTCTCAAATAGCAATTTGATTGCGACCTTCAGCCGCTCGATCGGATCCGAATGGCCATCGGTGGCAGCGCGAATCTGATCTGCGGATCGGCTCAGCGCATCTTCGAAGAGCGCGAGCAGCAGCTCATGTTTGCCGTCGAACTGCAGGTAGAAGCTCCGCAGGGATTGTCGAGACCGGTCGACGACCTCTTGGACGGTGAAGTCGGTGCTGCCCTTCTCGATGATGATGGCCTGGGCGGCGTCGAGGAACCGCTGAACGCGCTGTGCCGCCCGCAGCTTCGCTGTCTTGATGGAGCGTTCGACCGCGCGCTGCTTCCAAGCCGGCTCTTCGCTCGGGCTAGTCACCGGCTGCTCGCATACGTGCAGCGAAATGAGAACATCGTTGTACTGTACAGGAGAATGGCGTGCAAAAGTGGTCTACGAGATCCAGTCGACCGACTTGTCCGAGATTGTAACTTTCGCATGATGAGAATAGGCTTCTCTTGAAGCCTGTTCAGGAAGTTTTTCGTAAGGTCAGGTGATGTTTCTGTCACGGTGGACCTACAGCTGGCCGCGCAGACGTCAGCCGAACTACCGATGGCCGGTCCGCCGGACCGTGGTGGTGTGGTGCACGGCGCCCGTCGACAACTCGTCAGAGGGCGACGAGCCTGGGCGCTGATCCCGTCTGCCGCAGCGTTGCCCCGGCTTTTCGAATGAGCTCCCGGGAACTACCGAGCAGGCCGTCGAGCACAAGCACGCGACGAACGTGATGGTGCAGTTCGTGTTCGGCGGTGAAGCCGATCCCGCCGAGCACCTGCTGGCAGTGTCGCGCCGCGGCGAGCGCCGCCTGGCCCGCGGCGGCCTTCGCCAGCAGACAGCTCAGCTCGTCGTCGCCGCCCGAAAGGGTCGCCTCGGCGCCTTCGATCGCGACGAGCGTCTCGGCAAGCCGGTGGCGAATGGCCTGAAAGGATGCAATAGGGCGACCGAACTGGACTCGGTCAAGAGCATGCTGGCACGCCAGCGAGAGCATCGCGCGACTGGAACCAACCAGCCACCAGCCCAACGCCTTTCGCCCGCTCGCCAGCGGCAGCGGCTGCCCGTCGTCGACGCGATGGATGCCCATCTCGTCATCGAAGGCCGAGTCGGAGGGCGCCGTGCGTTCCCACACGACCCATCCGCCGCCTGCGAACGGTAGCGGCACGGTTTCACCGCCAGATCGGCCGGCCTCGAAGAGCACCACGTCGTTCAGCACAGGCGCATGCGCCCCGGTCTCGCCAAGAAGCTTGAACACCAACGGAATTGCGGTCTCCGGCATTTCTTGGAGCATTTCGAGCCAGCCGAGGTCTGACAACGCTTGGTCGAGTTCGTGTCCCGACGAGGTGGTCATCGTCTTGCGGAGTGTCTCGGTCAGCAGGTCAACCTCGGGTGAATCCACGATCACTCCTTCCCGAGGTCCAGCAGTCGGCGCGCGATAATATTCCGTTGTATCTCTGCGGTTCCGCCATAGATCGTGGCGGCGCGCGAATACAGGAACTCGGTGCGCCACGGTGTGTCGTCGAGTTCGATTGCGCCGGGCAGCAGATCGCGGACGATGTCGTACATCCGCTGCTCGGCGGTCGCCAGCAGAACCTTGTCGATCGAGGTCTCCGGTCCCAGCCGGGCTCCGTCGGCCAGTCGGTGCTGCGTGAGCCGCGATCGGCAGCGCAGCGTGTGCAGTCCCAGAAACGCTGCGCCCAAAGCGGCGTCGTCGGGCTCGTCCGCTTCTTTGATGAGTTGATCGAATCGCGCGTACAGGTAAGCGATTCGCTGCCAGAAGCAGGTCGAGCGCTCGAAGGGGAGCAGGTCCATCGCCAGCTTCCAGCCGTCGCCCGGTTTGCCGAGCATCCGGTCGCCGGGGATCACCACGTCGTCGAAGTACACTTCGCAGAACTCGTCGACGCCGTGCATTGTGCGCAACGGCCGGACCGTGATGCCCGGGGTGTCCAGGTCGACGAAGAACGCGGTGATGGCTTGATGATTCGGGGTGTTCTTGTCGCCGGTGCGGGTGAGCAGAATGCACCGTTGCGAAAACTGCGCGAAGCTTGTCCAGACCTTCTGCCCGTTGACCGCCCAGTCGTCGCCACGGGGCGTCGCGTGGGTGGTTAGCGACGCCAAGTCACTGCCGGACCCCGGTTCGGAGAAGCCCTGGCACCATTGCTCGCGGCCGCTGAGCAAGCGGGGCACCATGGCGGCCGCAAGTTCTAGTGGTGCATAGTCGATCATCGTCGGCGCGAGCACCTCGAGCATCGAGTACGGGCCGGGTTCGGCCAGGCGGCGCCCAACGACTTCTTCCCCGACGATCGCGCGGAGTATTGCCGGGCCGCCCAACCCGCCGGCTTCCACGGGCCAGCCGTACCGCATCCAGTCGGCGTCATACAGCGCCGCGCACACTCGGGCCATCTGCCTCATGTGTCCCTCGAGCGAGTGATCGGACCCCGGCGTCAGATCGTTCTCGTCGAGCCACGTGCACAGCCGGGCTCGAAACTCGCCGACATCCATGACGGTCATGCAGGCGGGCGGCCCACTGCGTGCGGGCGGCCCGAGTCGTGTGCGCCACTTCGCCGGATGAAGGTCATCGCCCGCGTCTTCAGACGCCAGCCGTCCGTCGTCCGCACATATGTGTCACGGTAATAACCGATACGCATGTCGTGCGACGTGTGGTCGATGAAGCACAACGGCTGTGTTCCCGTTCCAGCGTCGCCGTCGATGTCGACCAACGCGGTCCCAGTGAGAAACAGACCCTTCGGGGCGGCGTCGACCAACACCGGAAACCGCTCCAGCGCATAGGTTTCGCCGAACGCACTGTACGTGCCGTCGGGTGTGAACACTTCGAGCAGTCCGTCGATGTCCTGTCGTGTGATCGTGACTGCGTACTTGGCCAGCAGCTGTTGGATCTCGACAAGGTCGTCAGTTCTTGTTGACATACACCCTTCCGCCCTTCATGACAAAGCTCACGTTCTGCGTAACGGTAATGTCGGCCAACGGATCACCGGGCACCGCGATGATGTCGGCGAGTTGCCCCTCGGCCAATCGGCCTCGATCGGTGACATCGATCAGATCGGCGGCTACCACCGTCGCTGCCCGCAGCACGTCCGCTTCCGGCATGCCCCAATCGACCAGCGTCACCAGCTCGTCGGCGTTGCGGCCGTGGGGTATCGCGGGGGCGTCGGTGCCGACGGCGATCTTCACGCCGGCGTCGTAGGCAGCCTTGACCGACGTGCGCGCTTTCGGGAACATCTCGGCGGCCTTGGCCTGCAACTCCTTTGGCGCCTTGGAGACGTCCATTCCCTCGGCCAGCCGCCGGGTGGTCACCAGGAACGTGCCGCGTTCGACCAGCATCGCGATCGCCTCGTCGTCTATCAGGAAACCATGCTCGATGCAGTCGATGCCGGCCGCGACCGCGTGCTTGACCGCCTCGGCACCGTGCGTGTGCGCCGCGACGCGTAGGCCGCGACGATGCGCCTCGTCGACGATGGCTCGCAGCTCCTCGTCCGAATAGTGTTGCGCGCCAGGTTCTCCGGTCAACGACATCACACCGCCCGAACAGCACACCTTGATCAGTTGTGCGCCGTGCTTGATCTGGTACCGCACCGCCTTGCGGATCTCGTCGACGCCGTTGGCGATGCCCTCTTCGACCGTGAGCTCCAAGACACCGGGCATGAACGCAGCGAACATCGTCGGGTCTAGATGCCCGCCGGTCGGGGTGATCGCATGACCGGCCGGCACGATACGGGGACCTTCGATCCAGCCGGCATCGATCGCCTTACCGAGGGCCACATCCAACAGGTAGCCGCCGGTCTTCACGAACAGGCCGAGGTTGCGGACCGTGGTGAAACCCGCCCTCAGCGTGCGGCGGGCGTTGCCGACCGCGCGCAGCACGCGCGTCGGCGGATCGTCCTGCACCTGGGACAAACCGGGGTTCTCGCCCCGACCGCCCATGAGCAGGTTGACCTCCATGTCCATCAACCCGGGCAGCAGGATCGAATCGCCGAGATCGATAAGGTCGCCATCGTGAGCGGAACCGAGGGCTGATGTTGTTGCGGCGTCTCCGACACCGACGATCCGGTCACCTTCGACTCGGATAATGCCCGGCCGGATGATTTCGCCGGCGTCGACGTCAAGCAGCCCAGCTGCCCGCAGCGTCGGCACGCCTAAATCACCGGCTCCTTGATCAGCTCCACCCACGCGGCACCGCTGTCCGGGACACGCGCTTGCTTCCATGCCTCCACCGGAAATGACACCATGACAAGTGACTGCATGATGTGCATCAGTGTCCGTGCGTCCTCGGGCAGATCGTCCAACGGGAACTTGTCACAATAGGCGATGACGTCGTCCATGCGGGGGAACGCGGCGTCGTAGAACGCCTGCATCTCTGCCATGGTCGAAGCCAGCCGCTTGGCGTAGCGTTCGGGTTCGGTGGCCAGGTCCCATTCCAAATACGGCTGGAGGTCGGCGAATTCAGACGGCAGTTTAGTTACGGGAGCCATTGCAGGTCTCCTTCGCGGTCGCACCGTTGTTGCGGTAGTTGTTCACGTAGCCCTCGGTCACCTTGTGCAGATTACGGATGAGGATTTCCTGATCGCATAGTAGGAAGTCGCGGACAACTCTGGTGCCGATCATGGTCTGGGTCGCCTCCAGCGTGTTGGCGTCCTGAAGCGCGTATTCCTTGAACGTCACCGCGGCCAGCTCGTGAGCCAACCGTTCCCGAGCATTCCTCGGCGGCACGAAGTACAGGCTGCACTCGAAGACGTGTTTGTCGACGGCGGTCGGCCAGTAGTGATATGTGAGGTACCAGCCGGGCGCCCAGATCAGCAGCATGAAGTTCGGGAAAAAGTGCCACGAGTCGATGCCCCACTGCGCCGCTTTGGTCGGGTTGACGCCAGGCGGCAGCTCACCGAGATTCTGGATGGGTTCCGGCCGATCCCACGGCCCGAACAGGCCACTGCGCAGCACCCGGTCCATCGGCTTCACCATGTTCAGGTCTGCCGGCGGGGACTGGCCGCCCCAGACGGAGATCATGCCGTGTGGGCTCTCGATGTCGTAGTGCAGCGCCTCGAAGCCGTATTTGATGATCTTGGCGGCTTCTTCAGGGGTGTACTGCTTCTGGTGTAGTACCGGCGCGTGGTAGAACTCGACGAACGCGTCGATGAACAGCTTCCAGTTGCTGCCCACCTCGGCCTTGTAGGAGTAGACCTCGGTCATCTCGTGGAAGGGATAGCCTTCGATGCCCTTGGCCAACGGGCCGAGGAATTTCGTCAACGGCTGCGCGTCGTCGTCGAAGTTGATGAAGATGAACCCTTCCCACACCTCGCAGCGAACGGGCGCCAGTCCGTAGTCAGCCTTCTCGACGTTGAAGAACTCGTCCTCCTGCTGGACGAACGTCAGCTCGCCGTCGAGGCTGTAGCGCCATGCGTGGTACTTGCAGGTGAACTGCCGGCACGTGCCCGACGTCTCCTCGTGCGGGAAGTCGTTCCACACCAGTTTGTTTCCGCGGTGGCGGCAGATGTTGTGAAACGCCTTGACCGCGCCGTCCTTGGTCTTGACGACAATCACCGACATGCCGGGTCCGGCCGACGGCAGCTCCTTGGTGAAGTAGCTGCCGGTGCGCGGGAGTCGTTCCACCCGGCCGACATTCAGCCATGTCTTCTTAAAAATGGCCTCGCGCTCGGCTTCGAAGTACGTGGGGTCCACGGAGTCGGTGTAGTCAACCGGCCCGGTGCCCAGTTCCGGATAATGCTCTGTCCAGCTGCCCTCGGCCGGCTTGGTGAAATGTGCCAATGGTCTACCCTTCCTGTTCGAGTTCGACGCCGAATGCCTTCAAGGCCATGGCCACTGTGATGTAGCAGCCGACTGTGAAGACGAAGTCCATCCGCTGCCGTTCGTCGAGGCGTTCGCTCAGCGCCGACCACGTCGGGTCTGACAAGTCGAACTTGTCGAACAGCTCGTCTACGGCGCGCAGAACAGTGGCATCGAACTCGTCGCCGGCTTCCCCGCGCTGCACCCCGGCGATCTCGGCCTCGGTGAGTCCTTCGCGCATACCGAGCTTGACGTGCTGGAACCACTCGTAGTCGCAATCGGTCCGGTGTGCGACGCGCAGGATGGCCAGCTCCCGCAGCCGGGGCGGAAGCACCGAGTGGAACAACAGATGCACGTTGAAGCGCAGGAACGCCTTCGTCAGCTTCGGGTGACGAACAAAGGTCGCGAGGATGTTGCTCGCATCGTCGGGATTGCGCCGCTCTTCGGGAAGCATCACGGCGAGCGCCTCCTGTACGGCGTCGTCCCACTGCTCAGCGGGCAATGGGGGCAGTCGCACAACCACCATCCTCTCACATGTGAGAATTAGATTCTCCGATTTCGCCTAACAGATTTCCACGTTTGGCGCCGATGGTCAATGCCAGGGCTCTCGAGGCGGTACGAACATTCCCGGGAGGCTGGGCCGGAGGCTCCCACTGATGGGAAGGACTAGACTACAGACGTTGATTCTCGCAACGCGAGAAGATAATTTCCATAGATCGAGAACGCACCGCTGACCTGGGCCGCCGACGCTTCGACCGAAAGAAACGGCACATGAACAAAGACGAGATGATTCTGATCAGCGTCGACGACCACATCGTCGAGCCGCCCGACATGTTCAAGAACCACCTGTCGAAGAAGTACATCGACGACGCGCCGCGGCTAGTGCACAACCCCGACGGCTCAGATACCTGGCAGTTCCGCGACACGGTGATTCCGAACGTCGCGCTCAACGCGGTCGCCGGCCGTCCGAAGGAGGAGTACGGGCTCGAGCCGCAGGGCCTCGATGAGATCCGGCCCGGTTGCTACAACGTCGACGAGCGTGTCAAGGACATGAACGCGGGCGGCATCTTGGGGTCGATCTGCTTTCCGTCGTTCCCCGGTTTCGCCGGCCGGCTGTTCGCCACCGATGACCCCGAGTTCTCGTTGGCGCTACTGCAGGCCTATAACGACTGGCACATCGACGAGTGGTGCGCGGCATACCCGGCCCGTTTCATCCCTATGGCGCTGCCAGTGATCTGGGACGCCGAAGCGTGCGCGGCCGAGGTGCGCCGGGTGTCGAAGAAGGGCGTCCACGCGCTGACGTTCACCGAGAACCCGGCCGCAATGGGCTATCCCAGCTTCCACAACGAATACTGGAAGCCGTTGTGGGAGGCGTTGTGCGACACGAACACCGTGATGAACGTGCACATCGGGTCCTCGGGAAGGTTGGCGATCACCGCGCCCGACGCGCCGATGGACGTGATGATCACGCTGCAGCCGATGAACATCGTCCAGGCCGCCGCGGACCTGCTGTGGTCACAGCCGATCAAGGACTATCCCGACCTGAAAGTCGCGCTGTCCGAAGGCGGCACGGGATGGATCCCTTACTTCCTGGAGCGCGCGGATCGCACGTTCGAGATGCACTCGACGTGGACGCATCAAGACTTCGGCGGCAAGAAGCCGAGCGAGGTTTTCCGCGAGCACTTCCTGACGTGCTTCATCAGCGATCACGTGGGCGTCCAGCTGCGCAACGCTGTCGGCATCGACAACATCTGCTGGGAGGCCGACTACCCGCACAGCGACTCGATGTGGCCAGGCGCCCCTGAGCAGCTTCACGATGTCCTCGTCGAGCACAACGTTCCCGACGACGAGATCAACAAGATGACTCACGAGAACGCGATGCGCTGGTACTCGTGGGACCCGTTCACCCACATCTCACGCGAGCAGGCGACGGTTGGTGCGCTGCGGAAGGCCTCCGAGGGTCATGACGTGTCTATCCGCGCGCTCAGCCAGCACAAGAAGAGCGGCACCAGCTTCGCCGACTTCGCTGCCAATGCCAAGGAGTTGACCGGCAATATCGACTGAGTCAGCGCCGCGATGAATTCGGGCCGGCGCTTGAACTGACAAGAAGGAGATGCATCATTGCCCGGCGGCGGAATGAACTTCGAGCTGACCGACGATCAGCAGCTGATCCGCAAGTCGGTGGCGGAGCTCGCGTCGAAGTTCGACGATCACTACTGGATGGAGAAAGACCAGGCGCACGAGTTTCCGTCGGAGTTTTACCAAGCCATCGCTGACGGCGGTTGGCTCGGGATGACCATTCCGGAGGAGTACGGCGGCCACGGGTTCGGCATCACCGAGGCCACCCTGCTCGCCGAAGAGGTCTCCCGGTCCGGCGGTGGGATGAACGCCGCGAGTTCGATCCACCTGTCGATCTTCGGAATGCATCCGGTGGTGTTGCACGGCTCCGAGGAACTCAAGGCCCGAACATTGCCGCGCGTCGCGACCGGGGAGCTGCACGTCTGCTTCGGTGTCACCGAACCCGGCGCCGGTCTGGACACGTCACGGATCACGACCTTCGCTCGACGCGACGGTGACGACTATGTGGTCAACGGCCGAAAGGTGTGGATCTCCAAGGCAGGCGAGTCTCAGAAGATCCTGCTTCTGACCCGGACACAGTCGTATGACGAGGTCACGAAGAAGACTGACGGGATGACGCTGTTTCTCACCGATCTCGACCGCAGCAGCGTCGATATCCGGCCGATCCGCAAGATGGGCCGCAACGCCGTGAGTTCCAACGAGCTTTTCATCGACGACCTGAGGATTCCCGCCCAGGACCGAGTCGGCGAGGCGGGCAAGGGTTTTCAGTACATTCTCGACGGCCTCAATCCCGAGCGTATGCTGATCGCCGCCGAGGCCCTCGGGCTCGGCAGGGTGGCACTCGAGAAGGCTGTGAAGTACGGCAACGAACGCCAGGTGTTCGACCGGCCGATCGGCATGAACCAGGGCATTCAGTTCCCGCTGGCCGACTCGCTCGCCCGGCTTGACGCCGCGGAGCTGATGCTGCGCAAGGCCACCTGGCTCTACGACCACGGAAAACCATGCGGTCGCGAGGCGAATACCGCGAAATACCTCTGTGCGGATGCGGGTTTCACCGCGGCCGACCGCGCTCTGCAGACACACGGCGGAATGGGATATTCGGAGGAGTATCACGTGTCCAGGTACTTCCGGGAAGCCCGACTGATGAAGATCGCACCCGTCAGCCAGGAAATGATCCTCAACTTCCTCGGCTCACACGTGCTCGGATTGCCGAGGAGCTACTGATGACTGGCTATTTCGACCTCACCGGCCGGTCGGCATTGGTCACCGGCGCCGCGGGTGGCATCGGATCGGCCGTGGCACAGGCGCTCGCCGATGCCGGCGCGGCTGTACTGGTCACCGATATCGACAAGGACGCGGCAGCAGCAGTGGCGCAACGGATTTCAGCGGACGGCGGGCGGGCTGAGGCTGCCGCTCTTGACGTGTCTGATCGCGACTCCGCGGATGCCGCGGCCGCGCAGGCCGCTGACCTGGCAGACGGTACACTGCATATTTTGATCAACAATGCGGGCGTCACCCGGCCGGCGATGTTTGCGAAGACGTCGCAGGAGTCGTTCCGGCTGCTGTTCGACATCCATGTGATGGGTGCGTTCAACTGCACCCAGGCCGCGCTGCCATACATTCCGACAGACGGCACCGGGCGGATCATCAACGTGACCTCGGCCGCCGGGCTGACCGGCACGCTGGGCCAGGTCAACTACTCCGCAGCCAAGGCCGGCATCATCGGGTTCACGAAATCGCTTGCGCGCGAACTCGCGACGAAGAGCATCCTCGTCAACGCCCTCGCGCCGCTGGCCTCGACACCGATGACCGAGACGATCCGGACCAACGAGAAGTTCGCGGTCAACATGATGAATCGCATTCCGCTCAAGCGGTGGGCCGAGCCGTCGGAGGTGGCGGGTGCGTTCGTGTTCCTGGCGTCGAACGCGGCGTCCTACATCACGGGCCAGGTGCTGTCGGTGGACGGCGGCATGGTGATGTGATGGCCCAACCTGACCGGCCGGCCGCTCCGCTGGCCGGCATCACCGTCGTAACGCTGGAGCAGGCGGTGTCGGCACCCATGTGCACTCGCACTCTCGCCGACTTCGGCGCACGCGTGATCAAGGTCGAGAATCCGCAGGGTGGCGACTTCGCCCGCCACTACGACGACGTCGTCTTGGGTCCTGGGGGGCTTGCTGCGCATTTTGTTTGGGTCAACCGCGGCAAGGAATCCGTCACCGTCGACCTGAAGTCTGCGGACGGAATCGAATTGCTTCACCGACTGCTCGAGCGTGCCGACGTGTTGGTGTCCAACCTGGCGCCCGGCTCCACAGCACGCCTCGGCATCGCTCCGGACGACATGGCCGCCCGCCACCCCGGCGTGATCGCAGTCGAAATCGACGGCTACGGTCCGGGTGGTCCGCTGTCCCGCAAGCGCGCGTACGACCTTCTCATTCAAGCGGAGTCGGGTGTCTGCGCTGTGACAGGCCGGCCTGGCGAGCCCGCCAAGCCCGGACCGCCCGTGGCTGACGTCATGACCGGGCTGTACTCCGCGATCTCGATTCTGGCGCTGCTCCGCGGTCGCGAGCGCGGTGGGAGAGCGGTGCAGGTGAGTCTGTTCGACGTCGCGACCGAGCTGATGGGCTATCACCTGAACTACACCCGGCACTCGGGCGTCGATCAACAGCCTCTCGGCATGAGCTCACCGGCGGTGGCGCCGTACGGCGCGTACCGCACCGCGGACGATCAGACCGTGGTACTCGGCACGACAAATGACCGCGAATGGCAACGGCTCGCACGAGACATCCTGCAGCGCAACGACTTGGCGGATGACGAGCGTTATCGGACCAACGCAGGGCGGGTCGCCCACCGGACGGCGCTGGACGAGGCGATCGGATCATGGTGTGCCCGAAACGATTTGGAACACGTGCAGAAGACCGCCGATGCGGCAGGTATCGGCAACGCCCGTTACAACGTGCCCAGTGAGGTGCTCGAGCATCCCCAGCTGGCCGCGCGTGACCGCTGGCGGCAGATCGACACCCCGGCAGGCCCGATCCCGGCAATGCTCCCACCGCCGGTGATCGCCGGCTACGACCCGCCGATGGGTGCGATACCCGGGCTCGGACAGCACACGGATTCGGTGCTGGCCGAGCTCGGCCTCGACGACGACGAAATCTCCCGGTTGCGCGCGCACGGCGCGATCGGGCCGGCCTACGGCTGACCTCGATGTCCGAGCCCGTGTTGTTGACGAGTGACCGCGACGGCGTCCGAACACTGACGCTCAACCGGCCCGACCGCAAGAATGCGATCAATGCGCAGCTCTGGGAGGAGTTGGGCGACGCTTTGCGGGCCGCGGCGCGCGACCGCGATCTACGTGCCCTGGTGCTGACCGGCGCTAAAGGCGCGTTCTGCTCGGGCGCGGACATCTCCACACCCGAGGACCTACATCCGCAGCACAAGTTGCGCAGGCTCACCGATGTCGCACTGGCGTTGCACGAGTTGGCGGTGCCCACGATCGCCAAGGTGGCCGGGGTGGCCGTGGGCGCAGGCTGGAACCTCGCGCTGGGCTGCGACCTCGTCGTCGCGACCCCGGAATCGCGGTTCTGCCAGATCTTTTCGAAACGCGGGTTGTCGGTCGATCTGGGCGGCTCATGGCTGCTGCCCAGGCTTGTCGGGCTTGCGCAAGCCAAGCGGCTGGTGCTGCTCGCCGAGATGATCGACGCAGCCGAGGCGCACTCCCTGGGCTTGGTCACGTGGGTGAAGGCCGGCGACGAGATCGACGGGTTCGTCGACGAACTGGCCGGACGGCTCGCGGCGGGGCCGCCCTTCGCGCTCGCGCAGAGCAAGGGGCTCCTCAACGACGGCGCGAACGCGACGTTTCGCGAGGCATTGGCCAACGAAGCGCGCGCGCAACCGGGTAACTTCGCCACCGCAGACTCAACGGAGGCATACGCTGCTTTCGCCGAGAAGCGGGCGCCGTCATTCACCGGACGATGGGCACTGTCTAGATCGGAGGACCCAGATGCGTGAAACAGTCATCGTCGAGGCGGTTCGTACCCCCGTCGGCAAGCGCAACGGTGGACTGTCCACGATGCACGCCGCCGATCTGTCCGCGGTCGTGCTCAACGAGCTCATCGAGCGCGCCGGCATCGATGCGGCGATCGTCGACGATGTGATGTGGGGATGCGTGTCGCAGGTCGGCGACCAGTCCAGCAACATTGGCCGCTACTCCGTGCTCGCGGCCGGCTGGCCCGAGACCATCCCCGGCACGACGATCAACAGGGCGTGCGGGTCGAGTCAGCAGGCGCTTGATTTCGCGGTGCACGCCGTGATGTCGGGTCAGCAGGACATCGTCGTGGCGGGCGGTGTCGAGGTGATGAGCCGGGTCCCACTCGGCGCGGCGCGGGCCACCGGTATGCCGTACGGCCCCAAAGTCCTTGAGCGCTATGGGGGTTTCAGCTTCAACCAAGGGTTGTCGGCCGAGATGATCGCGCAGAAGTGGGGATTCTCACGCACCCGACTCGACGAGTACGCTGCGCTGTCTCATGAACGAGCGGCCGCGGCCCAGGACAGTGGCGCGTTCGACACCCAGATCGCGCCGGTGTTTCCGGACATCGCGACGGTCATTGTGGCCGACGAGGGGGTTCGGCGGGGGACGACCGTCGAGAAGCTGTCCGCGCTGAAGCCGGCGTTCGTCGACGACGGGGTGATTCACGCGGGTAACTCGTCGCAGATCTCAGACGGAGCGGCGGCCCTGTTGGTGACGACGTCCGACAGGGCCTACGCACTGGACCTGACGCCGATAGTCCGGTATCGCGCGGGTGTGGTCACCGGAGCCGACCCCGTACTGATGTTGACCGGCCCGATTCCGGCGACCGAGAAGGTATTGCACAAGGCCGGGGTTCGGCTCGATGAGATTGGTGTCTTCGAGGTGAACGAGGCCTTCGCCCCGGTGCCGCTGGCGTGGCTGACCGAAACCGGTGCCGACCTGGACCGGCTCAACCCGCTCGGGGGGGCGATCGCGCTCGGGCACCCGCTCGGCGCGTCAGGTGCGGTGCTGATGACGCGAATGGTGAATCACATGCGCGACAACGGCATTCGCTTCGGTCTGCAAACCATGTGCGAAGGCGGTGGCACTGCCAATGCCACTCTCGTCGAGCTGGTGGCATAGGAGCATCGGGTGCGTCGAGACCTGTTCACCGAAGACCACGAGTCGTTCCGTGCGCTCGCACGAGACTTCATCGAGAAGGAGGTGGTCCCGCACTATCCCGACTGGGAGAAGGCGGGCCGGATGCCACGGGACGTGTTCAAGCAGATGGGCGCGCTCGGCATGCTGGGCATGGCGATACCCGAGGAATACGGCGGGTCCGCGATCGACGACTACCGCTACAACGTGGTGCTGCAGGAGGAAGCAGCACGGGCGTTGGTGACGCTGTCGACGGTGCGCACGCAACTCGAGGTCATCCTGCCGTACTTCCTGCACTACGCAGACACCGAACAGCGACGGCGCTGGTTTCCCGGCCTGGCGGCCGGAACGCTGCTGACAGCGATCGCGATGACCGAACCGGGCACCGGGTCCGACCTGGCCGGCATCCGGACCACGGCCGTCCGCGATGGCGACACCTACGTGGTCAACGGGGCGAAGACGTTCATCACCGGGGGCATCCAGGCCGATCTCGTGATCGTCGTCGCAAGAACGTCGACCGATCCCGACAATCGGCGGCGCGGCCTGACTCTGCTCGTCGTGGAAGACGGCATGCCCGGCTTCTCTCGGGGTCGTGAGCTGGAGAAGATGGGCTGCAAAGTGCAGGACACCGCGGAGCTCTCGTTCGTCGATGTGCGGGTGCCGGTGGCGAACCGGCTAGGGGAGGAGGACGAGGCCTTCGACTACCTCGGCCACAACCTGTCCCAGGAGCGGCTGACCGTGGCCGTGGGTTCGGTCGCGCAGGCGCGTTCGGCGCTGATGGCGACGATCGAGTATGTCAAGAGCCGCAAGGCGTTCGGGGCTCCCGTCGCGTCGTTCCAGAACACCAAATTCGAACTCGCGGCCGTCTCGACGGAGATTGAGGCCGCCCAGGCGATGCTCGACCGGGCCGTACATGACCACGTCGATGGTGAGCTCTCCGGCGCCGACGCTGCCCGCGTCAAGCTGTTCTGCACCGAGATGCAGGCCCACGTGGTCGACCGATGCCTGCAACTGTTCGGTGGTTACGGCTACATGCTGGAGTATCCGATCGCGCGGCTGTACACCGACGCGCGCGTCGCCCGGATCTACGCGGGCACCAGTGAGGTGATGAAGATGCTCATCGCCAAGTCGCTGGGGCTGTAAGGCTCGTCGAACATTGCGGCTTTGAGCAGCTTGTCATCGCCGACAAACCAACCTACTGTGTGTTCACTAGGTTGGTTTTGGCCGAAGGAGCCAAGTGTCCGCTGCTGAGCCGTCCGCTCTGCGCGCGAGTGCCCATCGCAAGCCATACGCCACGCTGCTCGCCAAGGGCGAAGATCGTAAGCAGCGCATTCTCGGGGTGGCTGAGCGACTGTTGGCCCGCAATGGATGGCGTAACACGTCGCTGGCTCAGATCGCCAAGGAAGCCGGATTGACACCGGCGGGACTGCTGCACCACTTCGAGTCCAAAGAACAGCTTCTCAACGCGGTCCTGGACGCCCGCGACGCCGACGACGACGCCCATGCGGACCGATCGACCGGCGACCTCGTCAGAGAGATCAGGCGGGTGGCCGAGCGGTTCGAGCGAGCACCCGAACTGATCGGCACCTTCACCGTGCTGTTGGTGGAGAACATCCTGCCGGACGCTCCGCTGCACGATCGTCTCCTGTTGCGCTATCGCGACGCGGTCGACATCGTCGCCGAGATGATCCGGCGCGGACAGCTCGCCGGTCGTTACCGCACCGACTTGGACGCGGCCGCCAAGGCCGTGGAGATCATCGCCTTTGTCACAGGAATGGAGACCACATGGTTGCTCGATCCATCGATCCCGTTGACGGACGTGTTCAAGGGGTACGCCGACTCGCTCGCGCACGAGCTCGAACTGCTGAGCCCGACATGAGATACCGGCTCGACGTCGTCGCCGCGAGCGTGGCCGATGTGGTGACCTTTGCCGGTGGCTGGATGTTCGATCGTGTGATGGCCGGCTGGGATGTCACAGTGCTGATTGCGGACGGTGAGGACGTTCGCCCGATCAACATTCTTGGCGCCGAGACGCTGGATTTGGAAACGGCGCTGTCCATGTGGGCGCAGCGTCCGCACCCGCATACCCTCGCGGTGTCCGCGGATCTCTTCGCGCGTGACTCGCGCATCCGCAGGGGAGTCCTGGACGCCCTCGAGCATGGCACGACGGAGGTCACGCTGTGGGGGGAGCCACTGCCGACGGAACTGGAGCGCACCGTCGACTCTGTGCAACACCCGTTGAGCGCAGCGGCCCGAGCCTTCAAGGGCCAGGCTCTCAATGCATTGGCCCAACCGATGGGCTCCGTCGGGTCGGCTGAGGTGTTCCGCAGCGGGATGACAAACTGTCTGTCGGTGGCGGCAGATCTGATTCCGGCCAGCTAACCGTCAGAAGCGCACTGAAAGGTGATGAGCACCTTGCCGATGGCCTGGCCGTCGGCGACAAGCCTTAGCGCGCTGGCGGTTTCGCCGACAGAGAAGGCGGCACCGATGTGAGGTCTCACTCGGCCTGACACCAGAAGTTCCCTCAGCTCGTCTTCGTTGCGGCGGAATTCGCCCGCTGCGATGTCCTGGAATTGAAACCCGACGATGTGCACACCCTTGACGAGAACGAGGTTGAGAGGGATTCGTGGGATCACTCCCGAGGCGTAGCCTACGGTGACGAAGCGGCCGCCACGACGCAGCGTTCGCAGCGCCGGCTCGGACAGGTCGCCCCCGACCGGGTCGATCACGGCATCGGCTCCGGCGGGCAGGGCTTCGCGAAGCGCGACTCGAAGGTCGCCCGATCGATGGTCGATCAACCTGTCGGCACCGTAACGCTCTGCAGCGGAGAGCTTTTGGCGAGAAGACGCGACGGCGGTGACCGATGCGCCGAGCTGACTGCCCAGCTGAACCGCAGCGAGGCCGACGCCACCGCCGGCGCCCAGTACGACCAGCTCATCGCCAGCCTGTATGCGTGCCACCGAGCGCAGCGTGTGGTAGGCGGTGCGATGCGCGACGCCGAACGCGGCGGCGGTACGCATGTCGATGCCCGTGGGTATCCGAGTGAGGCCAGCGGCTTGGATCACCACGTGCTCGGCGAATGCACCAAACAGCATGGTGCCGGTGACCCAGTCGCCGACCGCCAAATCGCCCGATCCCTCTGTGATCTCGTCGACAACACCGGCGAACTCGCTGCCCGGCACAAACGGCGGCGGCACACTGATTTGATACCGGTCGGCGATCAACAGCACATCGGGGAAGTTGACGGCCGCAGCGCTGACCTGGACCCGCACCTCGCCTGGCGTGGGTCTTGGTGACGGACGCTCTTCGACGCGGACCACCTCGGGTGGCCCGTACTCCGGGCAGACGGCAGCGCGCACGTCGACTATTCTTCATCGACTCTGCGTTGACGGCGTGTGCTACTCGCACTCCTTCGCCCTGGCCGCAGAGTCAAGTTAACTGTTCCGGTAGTCGGTGGTCTCGGCCAGTTCGGCCGCCGACGTCATCAACTCCGGCACGATTGGCCCGAACGCCTGCAGCTTCTCGTCGTCCCCGGCACGTTGAAACCCTTGTTCGAGAACAATTGCCAGTTTCCACTTCGCCAGGATCAGGTAGTAGTCGAGATCGTCGACCTGTCGACCGGAGACTTCGGCATAGTGAGCGACCAGCTGTGAGCGCGACGGCATGCCTTGCAGGTCAACGTAACTGAATTCGGTAACCGCCGGCACCGCCGTGTCGTCGGGCCAGTCTTGCACCATCCATGCCAGGTCAAGCTTCGGGTCACCGACGGTGCCCATCTCCCAGTCGACGATCGCGGCCAGCCGCGCCGGGGCGCCGTGGCGGTACATCACGTTCGCGAATTGGTAGTCGCCGTGCATCAGGCCGGGAATGAAGTCCAGCGGGCGCTGGGCGCGCAGCCACTTCGTAGCAGTCTCCATGCCGCCGAGATCTCTTCTCTTGATCCGCTCGAAAAAGCTTGTCCACCGGTCGACTTGGCGTTCGCGGAACCCATCGGGCCGGCCCAGATCCGTCAACCCCTTCGCCCGCCAGTCGACCTTGGACAGCAGCGCAATGCCTTCGGCGAGCTGATAGGCAAGTCCCGGCCGGGCGTCGAAGTCGGAGTCGAACGGTGCGGGCCAGCGCTTCTGATCAATCGGAGACCAACCCTCGACGAAGCCCATCAGATAGAACGGGCGGCCCAGCACGGACGCATCAGGACAGACAGCGACGGCCGCGCTGTGCGGCACGTCGCTGCCGTCGAGTGCCTCGATGATCCGCCATTCCCGGATGATGCCCTTGTCGCGGTCGACGGGCGCCCCGGGCGGCGGGATGCGGATCACACAGACGTGCTCGCCGCGGCGGATCTGATAGATCTGGTTCTGGGTGCCGCCGGAGAGGAACCGCGTCTGCATCGGCTCTCCCTTTCCGGGCAGGCCGTTCTCGTTCATCCAATCGGCCAGCCGCGCAAGATCCATTTGGGGGCCGATCACAAATTTCCCACCTCATGGTCGAGATATTCGGCGAATTTCGCCTGGGCGGCTGCGCGTCTCTTCGGGATCCACTCGGAGGGCCAGACGTCTTCGCTGGGCCGGTAGTCGCGCAGCACCTGCTTGGCGACGGTGGCCTTGTGCACCTCCGTCGGCCCGTCGGCCAAGCCCAGCGCCGCTGCGCCGTGAACCATGGCCATGAACGGCATCTCGTTGCTGACGCCGAGTGCGCCGTGTACTTGCATTGCACGCCAAGCGATGTCGTGCAGTACGGTTGGCAGTACCACCTTCACGGCGGCGATGTCCTTGCGCACCTTCTTGTAGTCGTTGTACTTGTCGATCTCCCACGCGGTGTAGAGCACGAACAGCCGGAACTGACTGAGCTGCGCATAGGAGTCGGCGATGTAGCCCTGCACGAACTGCTTGTCGGAAAGCCGGCTGCCCGCGGTCTGGCGGCTGAGAGCGCGTTCGCACATCATGTCCAGAGCCTTGCGCGACAAGCCGATGGTGCGCATCGCGTGGTGGATGCGGCCACCGCCGAGACGGGTCTGGGCAATGACGAAGGCCTGGCCTTCGCCGCCCAACAGCGCGTCAGCGGGCACGCGCACGTTGTCGTAGTGGATCAGGGCGTGGCTGCCCTGGTTGTCCGACTCGCCGGATAGCCCGATATTGCGGACGATCTCGACACCTGAGGTGCTGGTGGGCACCAGAAACATCGACATCCCCTGGTAGGGGCTGACGTCGGGATTGGTTACCACCATGACGATCAAAAACGACGCGGTCTTGGCGTTGGAGGAGAAGAACTTCCAGCCGTTGATCACCCAGTCGTCACCGTCTCGGACCGCGCGGGTCTGAAACTGCGTCGGGTCCGCCCCGCCCTGCGGCTCGGTCATCGAATAACTGGAGAAGATCTCGCCGTCCAGCAGTGGACGCAGGTAGCGCTCCTTCTGCGCGGGCGTGCCGAAATGGGCGATGATTTCGGCGTTGCCGGTGTCGGGTGCTTGGCAGCCGAAAACGATTGGGGCCCACTGCGACCGGCCGAGAATTTCGTTCAGCAGCGCGAGCTTGAGTTGGCCGTAGCCCTGCCCGCCCAATTCGGGGCCGAGGTGGGTGGCCCATAGGCCCTTTCGCCGTACTTCCTCTTTGAGCGGGTCGATCGCCTTGCGCCGGGTCTCATTCAGCGGCACGAACTGCTGATGCGGCCATGCCAGGTCCAGAGGCTCGACCTCGTCGCGCACGAAGGCATCCGCCCAGTCCAACAGTTCCTGGTATTCGGGGTCGGTCTCGAAGTCCCACGCCATCTTGCTCTCCTTAATTCCGGGGCTTGCGGTAACCGGCGATGACGGCCGCGATGTCGTCTCCGACCACCTCTGTGAATGACCGGTCGCCGAACGAGCCTGCGGCCCAATGGCGCGCACCCTCGCTGACCAGTGTCCCGGCCAGGTACACCAGATGGGGCACGTCTACGCCGGCGTCGAGCTTGCCGTCCTGCTGTGCCTTTTCGAATAGCTCGGTGAACATTCCCAGACCCGGGTCAGCCGGATACTCGCCGGCGATGATCCGGTGTTCATGCCGGTAACCCTCGAGGATCTGTTCGATGATCAGGTCGGGCGGATTGCGCGCCATCGACCGCTCCAGCGTCGAGAGCGCCGCATCGACGACAGCCGCTATCTCGTAGGGCTTGGCGAGCAGCTCATGAACGGTGCGTTGCGCCGCCTGAGTCGACAGCATGCCGACGTCGAACAGAACGTCCTCCTTGCGCGGAAAGTAGAAGTAGAACAGCGCTTTCGACACTCCGGCGGCCCGGCAGATATCGGCGACCGTGGTATTCGCGTAGCCGTTCGTGCGCCACAGGGCCATCGCGGCCTGCACCAGCGAGCGTTTTGTCTGCACCGAACGTGCCTGCTGGTATGAGGCTCGGCGTTGACTTCGGTCAGCACTTATGACCTCACCGTTACGGGGCATAATCGCACGATACATGCCGAATTTAGCGCTGCAAATAGTTGACCATTGTCTGACTTAGCCATATTGTCGGGGCGATGTCGCCGCTGCCGGGGCCCATCCGCCAGGTCGGATACGTCGTCGTCGACTTCGACGGTGTCAGCACGCTGTACTGCCCGCGGCAGCTGCGCGGCACGATCACAAAAATCAACGAGAAGCGCTGACTCCGGACCCCGTGTCCCGCCGCGTGGTTACGCTGATTCGGTGACCGGAAGCACCGACGCGGCGGAAACACCCCGGCGCTCTGCGGAAAACGCCGGTTCAGACGCTCGGGGCATCGACACCGCAGCCGCGCCCGCCGAGGCGTCCAAGCCGCCGAAACGAAAGCACGGCGCGCTGCGCACGGTCGTTATCGTGGTGGCCATTCTGGTGGTCCTGCTCGTGGTCCTGTACACCCTCATGTTGACGTTCGTTGCTCGCTCCTACCTGATCCCGTCCGAGTCAATGGCACCGACTGTGCAGGCGGGCGACCACATCTTCGTCGACAAACTCACGTACCGCGTCAGCTCGCCGCAACCCGGCGACGTGATCGTCTTCGAAGGCCCGCCGAACTGGAACGCCAACTACAGGTCGATCCGCTCGAAGAATTTGCCGGTGCGTTGGCTGCAGAACGCGCTGTCGTTCATCGGTTTCGTGCCACCTGACGAGAACGATCTGATCAAGCGGGTCATCGCGGTCGGTGGCCAGACCGTCGAATGCCGCTATACCACCGGCCTGACGGTTGACGGCAAGGCGCTGAATCAGCCGTTCCTCGACCCGGAGACGATGGGTGTCGACCCGTCGTCGATCTACTACAAGTGTCTGGGCCCGGAATTCGGGCCGGTGACCGTGCCCGAGGGCCGGCTGTGGGTGATGGGTGATAACCGCACCCACTCGGCGGACTCCCGCATTCATTGCACCAACAAACCCGACGATGTGCAGCGTCAAATTCTCTGCACGGGGGACCCGATGTCCGGCACGATTCCGGTCGACAATGTCATCGGCAAGGCGAGATTCTTCACCTAGCTAGCCCGAATCGGCCGGGCGCCGAAAGAGATACATTCACGCGTCGGTCTGGCGACAGTCTTCGAGATCTCCGAGCTCACGACGGTGTGTCGGCGTTCAAGCGCTGATCCGCGATGCCGCGATCAACTGGGACGGCAGCGGCCCGACCCGCACGCTGGGCTGACGTTGACGCGAAGCAGCTGCTGTGGAAATGTAATACTCAAGAATGAGAGCAGCATTCTCGCTGACTGAGATGGTCGAACGGAGCAGCACACAGTGGCCGACCTCACCGCCAAGGATTTCTTCCGGGACGACACGCTCATCGACGATCCCTATCCCTACTTCGAGGCGCTTCGCAGCACGTGTCCGGTCGCTCGGGAAGGCCATCACGGCGTGACGATGGTGACCGGTTGGCAGGAAGCGGTCGACGTCTACAACGACGCCGAGAGGTTCTCCTCATGCACGTCGGTGACCGGGCCGTTCCCAGGGTTTCCGGTTCCGCTGAAGGGCGATGACGTCACGGAGTTGATCGTCAAGCACCGCGACGAGTTGCCGTTCAGTGACCAGCTGCCGACGCTGGATCCGCCTACCCACACCAACCACCGGGCTCTGATGATGCGCCTGATCACGCCCAAGCGCCTCAAGGAGAACGAGGACGCGATGTGGCAGATCGCCGACACGATGCTCGACGACTTCCTGGCGCCGGGCCAGGGCGAGTTCATCAACGGCTTCGCAGGTCCGTTCACGCTGCGCGTCATCGCCGACCTGCTCGGCGTTCCCGACGAGGACCGTGCTGGACTCATCGAGAGGCTCAGGCGAGGCACCCACGGCAGCGGTTTGGGCAGCACGGGAAAGAAGACGTTGGCGCACACCCCGATGGAATACCTCTACGAGGTCTTCGCCACCTATGTCGAAGACCGCCGTCGCGAGCCGCGTGACGATGTGCTGACCGGTCTGGCCACCGCGACCTTCCCGGACGGATCCACCCCCGCGGTCGGCGACGTTGTGCGGGTGGCAACGAACGTATTTTCGGCCGGGCAGGAAACCACCGTGCGGCTGCTCGGGACCGCGCTGAAGGTGATCGGCGAATGTGCCGACATTCAACAGACGCTGCGCGCGGATCGCAGCCTCATTCCGAACTTCATCGAAGAGGCGTTGCGTATCGAGAGCCCGGTCAAGGGCGACTTTCGGCTCTCGCGCGTGCCAGTAACCGTGGGCGACAAGGATCTTGGC
This sequence comes from uncultured Actinomycetota bacterium, assembly GCA_963801365.1. Taxonomy (GTDB): domain Bacteria; phylum Actinomycetota; class Actinomycetes; order Mycobacteriales; family Mycobacteriaceae; genus Mycobacterium. The sequence goes on from CAWDEZ010000015.1 coordinate 237,635, forward strand.
GCCGGCACCACGGTGATGGTTCTCAATGGCGCGGCCAATCGTGACCCCCGCCGGTTCGAGGATCCGGACACCTTCGACGCCGCGCGCAAGAACGCGCGCCAGCACCTCGCGTTCGGACGGGGCATCCATAGCTGCCCCGGCGCACCACTTGCCAGGGCTGAAACCCGCGTCGCGATCGAGCGGCTGCTCGACCGAACCGCGCAGATCCGAATCTCGCAGAGTCACCATGGCCCGGCTGATGATCGCCGCTACAGGTACATTCCGACGTACATCCTGCGGGGGCTGATCGAGCTGCACCTGGAATTCACTCTCTCAGGAACCGACGTGTGATGAAGGTGTTCGTCGACGATCAGCGCTGTCGTGGTCATGGCATGTGCACCACGCTCTGCCCGGACGTCTTCGCGATCAACGACGACGGCTACGCCGAGGTTCAGGTGCCCGAGGTCCCCGACGGCCAGGAGGATGCGGCGCGCGAGGCCATCGAATGCTGCCCCGAGCAAGCGATCAGCGAAGGCGAGCAAGGAGGTTGAATGCCTAAGGGTTATGTCATCCTGGCCGAGGCCATCACGGATCTGGAGGGCATGAAGGCCTACGGCCGGGCCGCCATGCCGGCGATGGGTCAGGGGGGCTGCCGGATTCTTTCGGTGGACAGCGCGCCCCAGGTGCTCGAAGGCAACTGGCACGGTCATCAGACCGTGGTGCTCGAGTTCGAATCCGTCGACGCGGCGCGCGCGTGGTACGAGTCCGAGGCCTATCAGAAGGCTGCGAAACTGCGGCAGGCGGCGACCGACTGCAATGCGGTGATTCTTACGGGCTTCGAAATCCGCGATGCGCAAAGGTAACTCATTGAGTGTGTCAACTCCCACCGTGTCTCGTGGGCCCGTGGAGTTCGATCCCTATTCGGAGGATTTCTTCGACTCGCCGTATGAGACCTACCGTCGTATGCGTGACGAGGCGCCGGTGTATTACAGCGAGAAATACGACTTCTACGCGTTGACCCGGTATCAGGATGTTGCGTCGGCCTACCGGGATTTCCAGACGTACTCGTCAGCCAAGGGCATCACGCTCGATATGATCAAAGCCTCCGAGCTGCAGGTGCCCCTGGGCAGGCTCATCATCATGATGGATCCGCCCGAGCACGAGTTGATGCGCAAGCTGGTGAACCGGGTATTCACGCCCCGTGCGGTCGCAGGCCTGGAACCGATGATCCGGGAGAAGATTTACGACGTCGTGAAAACCCTTGACCCGACGTCGTTCGACGCGGTCGCCGATTTTTCGGCACTGTTTCCTGTGGAGATCATCACCGCGATGCTGGGCGTTCCGCCCGCGGACCGCCAACAACTCCGACTCTGGCTCGACAAGGGCCTCGAACGCGAGCCCGGATCGATCGGTCCCTCGCCAGAGGGTATCGAGGCGATGATCAGAGCCGGTGAGTACTACTTCAACCTTGCCCAGCGGCGCCGAGCCGATCCGCAGGACGACATGATGAGTCGGTTGACCGAAACAGAGGTCGTCGAGGACGGTGAGGTCAGGCGTCTCGATGACATCGAGATCGCCAGCTTCGCCAGCTTGCTCGGCGGTGCGGGTGCCGAGACGGTGACGAAGCTGGTTGGCAACGCGGCCGTGGTGTTTGCCGAAAACCCCGGCCAGTGGCAGAAGCTGCAACACGACCGCAGCAAGATCCCGGCGGCGTTCGAAGAATTACTGCGATACGAAGGCCCGTCGCAGTACAACGTGCGCTACACCATGCGCGATGCGACGTTGCACGGCACTACGATTCCGGCGGGCAGCGTGGTGCTCCTGATCAACGGCGCCGCCAACCGTGATGAACGGGTCTTCCCCGATCCTGACCGCTTCGACATCGACCGTGACCGAAAGTTCGCTTACAACCTCGGGTTCGGATACGGCATTCACAGCTGCCTCGGCGCCGCGCTTGCCCGGATGGAGGGCCGCATCGCGCTCGACGCACTGCTCGACCTCATTCCGAGATACGAGGTTGATCGTGCCGGGCGCAGGCGCGTGCACATGACCAATGTGTGTGGCTGGTCCAACGTTCCGGTGCGGGCACTGCGCTGACAGTGAACTGGGCGACGCGACACGCCGACGCGCCGTCGTGAGATTCACACCCGGCGAAACGGATCAGTCCTCGACGATCGAGATCGCCTGCCGCGGGCATTGGCGGACCGCTTCGCGGATCTCATGTTCGTTGTCTGAAGTCACTTCGTCTTTCAGGATGTGTAAGTAGTCCTGCTCGTCGAGGTGGAACACCTCCGGGATGATGCCCATGCACACCCCGTTGCTTTCGCACAGTCCGAAATCGACTTCTACCTTCTTCATCGCTGCCCCCTCATCGCAGCACCTTTACCGGCACATTCTGCCAGCCCACCACATTTTGCATCTGGACGCGTTTGCAGTCATCGAAGTCCACCTCATAGCGCGGCATGAAGTCCAGCAGCTTCGCCAGCGCTATTGAGCTTTCCAAGCGGGCCAGTGCGGCGCCGAGGCAGCTGTGAATCCCATACCCCAAACCGAGATTTTGTGCTTCGGTGCGCTCGCGGTCGATATCGAACGTGTCGGCGTCGGTCCATGCTCTTTCGTCGCGGTTGGCTGAGCCGCCGATCAAAAACACCGGGCTGCCTTGCGGGATCGTGGTCCCGTGCAAGTGAGCATCTCTGGTGGAAACGCGCACGTTGTATTGGGCCGGCGCTTCGTAGCGCAGCAACTCCTCGACCGCGGCCGGGATCTTGCTGCGGTCGTCCCGCAGCTTCTGCCACTGATGCGGGTGCTTGGCGAACATGTATACCGCGTTGCCGACCAGCTTGGTCACGGTTTCGGCACCTGCTGCACCGAGTAGCGTTGAAAACGCGGCGATTTCGAGATCGTCGAGTCGGGTCTTGTGGCCGTCTTCGCGCTCCAGCTCGGCTTCGATGAGCTTACTGAGCAGATCGTCCTTCGGCTCGCCGCGGCGCTTCTCCACCAGCTCGTAGTAGAACATCGCCGCTTCGACATTGGCCTGCATGCCCTTCTCGCTGACTTCGATCTGTCCGATCTCTCGGGCCAGCGATTCGTCGATCCAATGCCGGATTTTTTGCGCGTGCTGTTCGGGCACCCCCAACATGGTGGTGATCACCTCGACGGGGAACGGGCCGGTAAACTCCTGAACGGCGTCGAAGCCGTCCGGGTCTACCTGATTGAGGTACTTGTCAATCTTCTCGGTGACCATTTCCTTTTGGGCTTGAATCGCTCGCGGGGTGAACACCTTATTGAGCAGGCTGCGCATGTGCCGATGGTCCGGGGGGTCCATCATGATGATCATCTTCGGTCCGGTCTCGGTGGGCAGCCCGTTTTTCACCGACGCCAGGTCGACGCCGCCAGCCGACGAGTACGTCTCGAAGTCCTTGAACGCGGGCGCGACGTCCGCGTGCCGGGTCAGCGCGTAGAAGTCGTGGTCCTCGTTGTAGTAGACCGGTGCGTCGTCGCGCATGCGGCGATAGGTCTCGTACGCCCCGTTGAAGAAGTCGGCGGAAAATGGGTCGAAAACGAGCTTGGCCTTGGTCATCGCATCCTCCTGCGCATCGAGGTCATCTCAGAAGCCCCGAATCGACGATGTCGTCTAGCCGGCGTATGTCGGCGCCCAGTTCGGCGGCGGCTTTTCGAACCACCGCGACGTCCTTGCCGATGAAGTCTCCGACGGCGGCGACAAACGTCGCGGTTGAGCCCGCCGCGGCGATCTTGGTGAGTACGTCGCTGGTTGCGCTGCCGTGGGTCAGGGCGTTCAGCAGTGTCGGTTCCGCAACGCCGAGCCGACTGCCGAGCTTGACCGCCTCCGCGACGAGGCCGATCTGAGCGGCGAAAAGCAGGTTGTTGAGCAGCTTGACGCACTGGCCGGCGCCGAGCGGCCCGACATGCAGCACCGGATCGCCGTAGCTGGACAGCACCGGGCCGACGTGCGCGACCGCCTCATCGCCGCCACCGACGAAGAGCGTCACCCGCCCCTCCGCCACGTCGTGCGGGCCACCGCTGACCGGCGCGTCGACAACATCGATAAAGCGCCTGTCGGCACGTGCTGCGATTGTCTCGGCGGTCTGGGGGCTTCCGGTGGTGTGCACGACGAGCACCGATCCAGGTGGCATGGCCGCCATCAGATCGCATTTCAAGCACACCTGCTGGACTTGCTCGTCAGAGAAGACGCACACGATGACGACGTCGGCGCCCTCGGCAGCTGCGGCGGCCGTGGTGACACCCTCTGCACCCAATCTCCGTATCGCCGAGCACTTTTCGGGAGACCGCCCCAGCGCGCGAACCTGATGACCGGCCCCGGCGAGGCGCGCCAGCATCGGGGCGCCCATGCGCCCAGCGCCGATGAAGCCAATGCGACTCACCGCGGGTGCTCCAGCAGTGTCAGGGCGGCGTCGGCGGCATCAAGTACCGCGCCGGGCGACACGCCGGCCTTCTGCGCGATGTCCGCCACCAGTCGAACATCCTTCCGCAGCAGTGCTCCTGCGACCTGGGTGAGGATATCGAGGCTGCCAGCCATCGCAGCGATGCTGCCCAGAGCAGCGCTGTTGCCGGAGCCGCGAGTGAGCACCTCGCCGAGCCTGGTTGCGCTTACTCCGAGCGCTTCCCCGAGATCGAGAGTGGTCTTGGCGTTGGCGACATTCGCTGTGAATAGCAAGTTGTTCAGCAGCTTGGCAACTTGTCCCGATCCGACGCCGCCAAGATGGACGATCGGGTTTGCGTACGTCTCGAACACCAGACGGCAGCGGTCGACGACATCCGGTTCACCGCCGACCATCACCAGCAGTCGCCGTTGCGCCACTGCTGGTGCGCCACCGCTGACCGGCGCATCGATCAGTGAAACACGCTGCGCGGCCGCCGTCTTTGCCAACCGTCGGCAGGTGTCGGGATGAATGGTGCTGTGCACGGCCACGATTGCGCCCTCGCTCATCCCGGCCAGTACGCCGGTGTCGCCGCCGAGGACTTCCTCGACATCGGCGTCGCCGACGACGCAGAGGCAGACGAGATCGCTTGCCGCGCCGAGCTCGGCGGGTGACCCGGCGATCTTCGCCGCGGTGTCGGAGTACGGGTCGAGCGAGGCGGGCCGGCGCGCCCACAGCGTGGTGTCAAAGCCGCCGTCGACGATCGCGCGGGCCATCGGGCCGCCCTGGCTGCCCAGTCCGATGAACCCGACCCGCATTAGCTGGCCGCCGATTCGGCTTCGTCGCCGCGGGTTTCGCGGGCGGCGATACATTCCTCGACGAATGACAGAACGCCAAGGTGGTATGCAGCTGCGGTTTGTCCCAGGCTCAGGTTGTGAGGGCTGTCGCGCTGCTCGTTGATTACCACGCGTGGCGACGCGGTGAACATGCCAGCGACGTCCGTCAAACCCGCCTGTCCGCATTCCCAGAATTGCTCGTGGTCGGCGAGGCTGAATCGGACCGGGATCTGGGTGCGCGTCGCGAGGGCGGGGAAGTCGCGCTTCTGCCAATTCGCGACGACGGCCGCCTCGTATGCGGGAGACCACGATCCGCGCACAGCGCCTTCGATGATCTCGGGGGGATAGAGATGGGCGTCCTGCCATAGCAATTCACGGACGCCCTTGCGGATGTCGCTGAGCCGCGGTCTGCTCAGGACCTCGCGCGCGATCCGTTGGTGACGTCGGCCCGTTCCTGCGATCTCAAGTCCCAGCAACTGCACACCGCGCTCGTCGGCGGCCATCCGAAGCGCGAGTTCGCATCCGGCGGAATGAGCCACAATGAACAACCCTGCGCCGCGAGTGCGCTCCCCGAGGGTTCCGTTCACCGCCCCGTACGCGAGGTCGACGCGTCGTGCCGGGTCCGCCATCTCGTCGGCGTGTGGTGCGGAGTCGCCGAATCCTGGTCTGTCGAGTGCGATCACCGCGAAGCCGAGAGCGGCGCCCAGGCGGAGCAGCGATGACCGCGGATGTCCCGGGCAGTCGAAGTACGCCGACGTCGTCGCGCCGCCGTGAACCGCGACGACGGTCGCGCGCGGATCGGACGCCGTGGCGAGCAATCCGGACATCGGTATCCCGTCGACATCGGCGACACACGGCACGGGATCGGGCCAATCGGTGCTCATCCGTCGGCCCGCAACAGGATTGCGCCGCTGGGCGTGAGTCCGCCGCTGCTGACCACGCCGACTCGGGCGCCCTCGACCTGGCGTTCGCCGGCCTCGCCACGCAGCTGGGTTACTGCCTCGTGCACCAGGCCCATGCCATGCGTGCGGCCGTGAGACAGCTGGCCGCCGTGGGTGTTCAACGGCAACACGCCATCCCGGGCGATGTTCGTTCCGCCGTCCAGGAAGTCCTTGGCCTCCCCGATGCCGCAGAAGCCGAGTGCTTCGATCCAGGACAGGCAGTTGATGGTGAATCCATCGTAAAGCTCTGCGATATCGACATCCTTGGGCTGCAGCGATGTTCGCGTCCACATGTGCGCCGCCTGGCCCAGCGACTGCGGTTCATGGGTCAACGTGCTCTGGTCCCAGTCGAGCCGCTCGATGATCTGGGTTCCGACGGCCTCGACCAACACGGGCGGTTTCACCAGATCGCGCGCCGCGTCGACCTGGGACACGATGACGGCCACCGCTGCGTCGCACGGCACGTCGCAGTCGTACAGCCCGAACGGCGTGGTGATGATCCGCGCGTCGAGGTACTCCTCCATCGTGAGCGGCTTGCGGTAGATGGCCGTCGGGTTCAGTGCGGCATTGGCCCGCTGGTTCAACGCGATCCACCCCAGCGTCTCTCTCGTCGTCCCGTAGCGATGGAAATGCCGCTGCGCGTTCTGCGCGAGGGTGTGTGCCGCGGACACCGCGCCGAACGGCAAAAACCACGCGTCGTCGCGAGAGGGGGGTGCGATCTTGCCCTGCTTCATCAGCTCGTTGAACGTGGCTTCCCACAAGGTGCGGAAGCACAGCACGTGGCGGGCGAGCCCGCCGGCCACCGCGAGCATCGCGGCGATCACCGAGCCGCCCGGTCCGAACGTCTCGATGCCGCCGTTGTGCCACGTCGGCCGGATACCCAACGCTGACTCCAGCGCGGTCACCCCGCCTTCGCCGAACGGCCCGACATTGCCGCCGCCCGGGTATGTCGACAGGCCGTCGATCTCGTTGATGGTCAGCCCGGCGTCGGCGATTGCCGCCTCGCACGCCTCGATCGTCAGCGATAGTGCGGGCCGCATCAAACGACGGCCGATCTGCGACATGCCAATGCCGGTCAGCGCGACCTTGTCCTCGAATTTGTCCTGGGTGAGCATCGGGCGGACGTACTCGCCGAAGCGATCCGGCGCGATCTCGTCGGTGGCCTGAGGCGCGCTGTGGGCCTGGTCGGCCACCGGACGGAATAGCGGCAGCCACACGTTGCCGACGTGGTCGAAAACGACCTCCATCAGCTGCCCGATCTCGAGCCGTTCGGGATCGCATTCGACGATGTTGGTGGTCAGCCGGACCCGGGGATCCTCTGCGATCGCGACCTGGGCGACCACATACGGTGCTTCGAGCCCGGGAAGGCTGAACCGGTGATTGATCGTGAAGCTGCTCAAGGTCGCGCGCCCGGAAACCGCGCGCACACCCGTGTCGTGGGAGCGGCAGTACCGGCACACGGGCTGGGGTGGGTGGATCAGCGCGCTGCAGTGAGTGCATTCCTGCAATCGCAACGTGCCGTCGGCGCCGGAAGTCCAGAAGAATTCGGTCTCGTCGGTGACTGGCGGCAGCGGACGGCCTCGTGCTTCTGACACGTCAGTCCGTGCAGGTCGTCGACGAAATGGGGAACCTCCAGCACACGTCGTTGTGCAGCGATGAGAACGACGTTACCAGTTTTCGCGATCCGCAATCTACAACTTTGTTGAAGATTTTTCATACCGTCAGTCTTGTTGGCCCACGGCGGCGAAGTTGACCGTCGCCGTTGCGCTCATGTCCCCGTCGTTGCCCCGGAAGATGTCCACCTGTACCACGACGGAACACTTGCCCGTCCGCAGGATTCGTGCGACGGCCCGTGCCGGGCCTATCTTAATCGGGCGCAGATAGCGGATGAACAGATCCGTGGTGGCGATGCCGTTCCCGAAAGGCGTGCTGCGCGAGGCGAGCTGGCCTGCCGTCACGTCGGCCATGGTCGCGATCAGGCCGCCCTGAAGCCCGCCTGCCGTGTTGGTCACTCGCTCGTCGACGGGCATCTCCATGATCACGCTGCCGTCCGACGACGGAATTTCGTGCAATCCGATCTGATCGAACAACGCTCGCAGCGACCGGGGTGCCGTCATCAGTCCTCTTCTCTCACCGTCTGGGGCAGACGAGCCCAGCGTGGGTGAGTAGTATCAACTACTTGCGATTGTTGTGATGAGCATATAGCGTCAGCGCTGGACCGCGGAGTGCATCTGTGCGAGCCAAATGGCAGGAGTAGGCATGGCCCGTTTCCCGAAGCCGCCGGAAGGTAGTTGGACGCAGCATTACCCGCAGCTGGGGACGGGGCCGGTGTCCTATGAAGACTCGATTTCACCGGAGTTCTACGAACTGGAGCGGCAAGCGGTCTTCAAACGCGCATGGCTCAACGTCGGTCGCGTGGAACAGCTTCCACGGAAAGGAAGCTACTTCACCAAAGAGCTGAAAGTCGCCAACACCTCCATCATCGCGGTGCGCAACACTCAGGGCGAGGTGAACGCCTTCCACAACATCTGCCGGCACCGCGGCAACAAGTTGGTGTGGAACGACATGCCGCTGGAGGAGACCAGCGGCACCTGCCGTCAATTCACCTGCAAGTATCACGGCTGGCGCTACGACCTGGACGGCAACTTGAGGTTTGTCCAGCAGGAAGAAGAGTTCTTCGACCTCGACAAGAGCCGCTACGGGCTGGTGCCAGTGCACTGCGACGTCTGGGAGGGCTTCATCTTCGTCAACTTCGCGACGAAGCCGGAGCAGTCTCTGCGCGAATTCCTCGGCCCGATGATCACCGCGCTGGAGGGCTATCCGTTCGGCCAGATGACCTCCCGGTGGCACTACCGCTCGGAGGTGAAAGCCAACTGGAAGCTGTACATGGACGCGTTTCAGGAGTTCTATCACGCACCCGTTCTGCATGCGAACCAGTCGTCGACGCCATATTCAAAGGCCGCGGCGGAGGCCGGTTTCGAAGCGCCGCACTATCGCATCCACGGCCCGCATCGGCTGGTCAGCACCTCCGGCGTCCGGGCGTGGGAGATGGACGCCGAGATGCGCAAGCCGATCGAGGATATCTGTCAGAGCGGTCTGTTCGGGCCATGGGACAAGCCGGATCTCGGGCCGTTGCCTGAGGGTGTGAACCCCGCCAATTGCGATCCCTGGGGACTGGACTCCTTCCAGCTGTTCCCGAACTTCGTCATCCTGATCTGGGGCCAAGGCTGGTACCTCACATACCACTACTGGCCGACGTCGTATAACAGCCACATCTTCGAGGGGACACTGTATTTCATGCCACCGAGAACTCCGCGCGACCGCGTCGCGCAGGAGTTGGCCGCTGTGTCGTTCAAGGAGTACGGCCTGCAGGATGCCAACACCTTGGAAGCGACACAGTCGATGATCGAGTCACGGGCGGTCGACCGATTCCTGCTCAACGACCAAGAGGTGTTGTTGCGGCACTTGCACAAGGAGACGGCCGCGTGGGTCGAGGAATATCAGCGCACGACAGCGGGAGTGTGACGAGATGACCGCGGTGCTGCCGCCCGAATTCGGTGATTTGGAAAGGTTTTCCGAATGGTGCCTGGCCACCGAACGACAGCGTTATGAAAAGCGGTTGAGCAGTTCGATGCAGCAGATGCAGGCCTTTTACGACGCGATCACACCGCGGGCGGACGAAGCAATCGCCTACTGCGACAAGTTCTCGCTCGACGCGATGCCCGAGGACGTCATCAACCTGATGCACCTGTTGTATTCGATGATCGTGGTGTCGTTCCCCGTCGAATGCTGGAAACAGCCACGCATCCCCGACTCGGGCGCCTCCACCCTTGATTGTGTCTCTGAGCCGTTTCCGTGACCGCGCTGACCGTTCTTCGCGCCGACCGCTGGGCCGATGTCGATACCGGCGAGGTGCGGTCGCCGGCGGTGGTGGTGGTGCAGGGGGAGCGCATTACCGCGGTAAATCCCTCTGGTCCACTGCCGGATTCGGCTACGGAGCTAGACCTCGGCGATGTGACACTGCTGCCGGGCCTGATGGACATGGAACTCAACCTGCTGATCGGCGGTCCCGGTAGTCCCGAGGGATTGCCCACGCCGATGCACGGCGTGCAAGACGACCCTGCCTATCGCACCTTGCGTGGCGCAGTCAATGCGCGCACTACCCTCATGGCGGGTTTCACCACCGTGCGCAATCTCGGATTGATGGTCAAGACCGGCGGCTACCTGCTCGACGTCGCGCTGCAGCGGGCGATCGACCAAGGCTGGCATGACGGGCCGCGGATTGTGCCGGCCGGGCATGCCGTGACTCCCTACGGCGGCCACCTCGATCCGACGGTGTTCCAACGACTGGCGCCAGGCATCATGCCGTTGAGCGTGGCCGAGGGAATAGCCAACGGAGTGCCCGACGTGCGCGCATGCGTTCGGTACCAGATCCGGCATGGCGCAAAGGTCATCAAGGTATCCGCCTCGGGTGGCGTGATGTCGCACAGCACCGCCCCCGGATCGCAGCAGTATTCCGACGAGGAGTTCGTCGCGATCGCCGACGAAGCACACCGTGCCGGCGTTCGCGTCGCCGCACACGCGATCGGCGACAGCGCAATCCGCGCGTGCATCAAGGCCGGTATCGACTGCATCGAACATGGATTCCTCGCATCCGACGAAACCATTCAGATGATGGTCGACCACGACACGTTCCTGGTGTCGACGACATATCTCACCGATGCGATGGCGGTCGACCGCGTCGCCCCCGAACTGCGCAAGAAGGCCACAGAGGTCTTCCCGAAGGCAAAAGCCATGCTTCCCAAGGCAATCGCGGCCGGAGTACGCATCGCCTGCGGCACAGACGCGCCTGCCATCCCGCACGGGCAGAACGCCAAAGAACTGCTCGCTCTGGTGGATCGGGGCATGACACCGATGCAGGCGCTGCGCGCCGCGACAGTGACCAGCGCCGAGCTGATCGAGGCTGATCATGAGCTCGGGCGGCTCTCGCCCGGTTACCTTGCCGACATCATCGCGGTGCCGGGAGATCCTATGCTCGACATCAGCGCCACGCTCGACGTGCGGTTCGTCATGAAGAACGGCCGCGTCTGCAAAGCGCTCGACACAAGCGCACGACCGGATTCGGGGAGCGTCGTCAGGTGAGCAAGCGCAGCCGTACGGTCGAACCCGACATCGGTGTCGATGCCGTTCTGGAGGCCGGCATGGACGTCAACAACGATCTGATGTGGCTCTTGAAGCGGGCCTTCCACCTGGGGCTGCACACACTCAATGAGGCAACCAGCAATTACGGCGTGACCACCGCTCAATTGGGACTGATGCGCCTGCTTGCTGCGCATCCGGGACTGTCCGGAGCCGACGTGGCCAGGCAGATGCTGGTGACGCCGCAAGGAGCGCAGCTCGCCCTCGCCGCTCTCGAACGCAATGGGCTCGTTGAACGCAGGCCTGACCCGAACCACGGCCGCATCCAGCGGGCCTATCTGACCGCGCAAGGCCGACGCGTCGCGTCCGCATGCCTTGCTGACGCGGTCGCCGCGCACCGGGCGCTGTTCGGAGTTTTCGACGCCGATGAACAGGACACACTTCGCAGCCTGCTTCTGCGCCTGGTGGAGCAGGCCCACGACGAGTTGGACGAGAAGGACTAACAGCCACTTGGCGGGGCTACCGGGACGGCGAGCGGGAGAGGCGTGATCGACAGCACAACGGTGAGCGCGCGGCCGGCCGGTCGCGACGGCCTCACACGGATTTCGGAACGTGAGCCCGGGCCATCACGAGCTTGGGTGCTGACCTGCCAATCGATCCCGACCAGTCCGGCAATCGACGTCGTGTACAAGTAGGAGCCGGGAATGTCACGGGTTGCGGTGGTCACGGGCGGTGGCTCAGGCATGGGTGAGGCGACCTGTCATGAGCTGGCTCGGCGCGGCCATCGGGTCGCCGTGATGGACATCAATAACCAAGGGACACAACGCGTATGTGAGGCGCTGCGCGCCGACGGCGCGACCGCGCTCGGCCTCACTGTCGATGTCTCCGACCGGGCAGCCGTTAACGACGCGTTCGCCACAGTGCGCACCGAGCTCGGCCCGGTAGGCATCCTGGTGACCAGCGCAGGCCTGTTTGGCATGGATGCGTTCGATCAGATCACGCCGGAGGCTTGGGCAAGGATCATCGACGTCAACCTGACCGGCACCTTTTTCTGCTGCCAGGCGGCGATTGTGGATATGGTGGCGGCCAACTGGGGCCGGATCGTGATGATTTCATCGTCGAGCGCTCAACGCGGCTCGCCCAAAGCGGCGCACTACGCGGCGGCCAAGGGCGGAGTGATCGCGCTGACCAAATCGCTGGCGCGCGAGTACGCCCCGTTCGCCATCACCGTGAACAACATCCCACCGTCCGGGATCGAAACCCCGATGCAGCACCACGCGCAGCGGCAAGGCACATTGCCCTCCAATGACGAGATGGCTGCCAGCATCCCGCTCGGGCATCTCGGTACCGGCCGCGATATCGCCGCCACGGTCGGTTTTCTGGTGTCCGAAGAGGCCGGCTTCATCACCGGTCAAGTGATCGGTGTCAACGGCGGTTCGGTGATGTGACAGCGCTTTGCAAACTGTCGACGACAGGAGATTCACATGGGTAGGTGGCCTAAACCCGCGGAGGGAAGTTGGACGGAGCACTACCCCGCGTTGGGTACCGGTCCGGTATCTTTCCGGGACTCTATGTCGCCCGAGTTCTACGAACTCGAGCGCGAAGCCATCTTCAAGCGTGCCTGGCTCAACGTCGGACGCATCGAGGAGCTGCCGCGGGTCGGTAATTACTTCACCAAGGAGATCGAGGCTGCCCGCTCGTCGGTAATCGTCGTCAAGGGCAAGGACAATGTAATTCGCGCCTTCCACAACGTCTGCAGGCACCGCGGAAACAAGCTGGTGTGGAACGATTTTCCGAACGAGGAAACCAAAGGAGCGTGCCGCCAGTTCACTTGCAAGTACCACGGATGGCGTTATGATCTCCAGGGTGCGCTGACCTTTGTTCAGCAGGAATCGGAATTCTTCGATGTCGACAAGAGTGCCTATGGGCTCCGCCGGGTGCACTGCGACGTGTGGAACGGGTTCATCTTCATCAACTTCGATCGCGCGCCCCGCCAGAGCCTGCGCGAGTTCCTCGGTCCGATGGTCACCGGGTTGGACGACTACCCGTTCGACAGACTGACCGAACGGTATGACTTCGTCGCGCACAACAACAGCAATTGGAAGATTTTCGCCGACGCTTTCCAGGAGTATTACCACGTGCCGTCGCTGCATCCGCAGCAGGTGCCGGCTGAGGTGCGAGATCCCAACGCTGGCTTCGAGTGTGCGCATTTCCAGATCGACGGGCCGCACCGCCTGGTGTCGACCGCGGGAACGCGCCGTTGGCTGCTGGCGCCGGAGTACATGTATCCGATCGAACGGGCCACACGCAGCGGACTCGTCGGGCCGTGGCGCACACCAGACATCGGTGTGCTGCCGCGAGGATTGAACCCGGGGGGCATCGAGCCTTGGGGGATCAGCAATTTCCAGATCTTTCCGAACATGGAGATCCTGATCTACGGCGGCTGGTATCTGCTGTACCGGTATTGGCCGACGTCGCACAACACCCACCGGTTTGAGGCGTATATGGCGTTTCATCCGGCACGCACCGTCCGCGAGCGCATCGAACACGAGGTGGCCGCAGTGGTTCTCAAGGAGTTCGCGCTGCAGGACGCCGGCATGTTGGGCGGCACCCAGGCCGCGCTGGAAACCGATGTCGTCGACGAGTTCCCGCTCAACGACCAAGAGATTCTCGTGCGGCACCTGCACAAGGTCATCGTCGACTGGGTCGACGAGTATCAGCACAGGCGCGATGTGGTGGAGGTGTGACGATGGCCGACGCGAAGCTGCCCAGCGCATTTGCAGAGCTCGAACAGTTCGCGCAGACCTGGTGCCTGGCGACGGAAAACGAGCGCTGGAACAAGCGTCTGGCAAGCAGCATGACCGAAATGCGGGAGTTCTACGACGCGTTCTTCCCTCGCGCCGAAGAAGCGATCGACTACTGCGACAAATTTGACCTCGATGACATGCCTGACGATGCCTTGAACCTGCTGCACCTCATCTATTCGCTGGTGATGGTCGCGATGGCGGTGGAAATCTTCAAGCAACCCAAACCCACCGATTCCGCCGACGCCGTCATCGATCGTGTCGGCGAACCGGTGCCGTGAGCGGGGCCGCTGCGCTCTGTCAACGGATGAAACCCCATTCTGCTTCGCTTCCGTCGGTGTCAGGATGCGGCTCGAGCGCCTCCTCGGCGGTCGGCGGTTTCGGCGCATCGGGACTGCGTTCGGTCATCGTGATGATCGCGTGCACCGGACAGTCCATCAGCGCCCGCATCACCGCATCGTGGTCTCTATCGGGAATGTCGCCGTTGCCGACGAGCGATGCGTAGCCCCAGTCGTCGAGCGAGAAGTACTCGGGCGCGTGCTTGGCGCACACGCCGAATCCGTCACAGATCGTCCGGTCCAGTTTGATCTTCACGCGCCGGCCTCCACCTCATACGGCCGGCGCGCAGCGAAAGCGCCGACGCCGCACTCGTCGCAGTCGCCGTTCAGATGGCGCGCGACCACCTGGGGAAACTGAACGAGCAGGCTCGCCGCGACATTCGTCGCCGCATCCAGCGTGGCGCACGCTCCGCGACCCCGCAACACCACGGACCATCGTTTTAGGCGCTCAAGGTCCTCGTCTGTGGCGGCACCATCTCGCAGGGCCGCGGTGACTGCCGACATCGCGGCCGTTCCGTTGAAGCACGATCCGCATTGACCGGCGTTCTCGCGATCGAAGTACGCCATCACCGACGCGGCCACCGCGACCGGGCAGTCCTCAGTCAGAAGCGAGATGGCGCCGCAGCCCAACCCGCTGCCGAGCCGGCGCAGCGTCTCGTGGTCAAGGGTGGCGTCGAGGATCTCGCGGTTGAGCAGGCCGGCGAAATAGCCGCCCAACAACACGCCGCGCAGATCGTCGGCCGAAACACCGTGCAGACCAAGAAGTTCGGTGAAAGCCAGGCCGTGCGGGACCTCGTAGAGAGCGGGCGGCCGGTCTGCGCCGGTGATCGTCATCAGGAAGGTGCCGGGAGACGCCGATGTCCCTTCGGCGCGAAACGCCTCGGCCCCGTGCCGGTGCAAAAACGGCAACGTCGCCAATGTTTCTACATTGCTCACCAGCGTGGGAAGCCCTGCGACGCCACGCTGAAACGGGCGGGGCGGTTTGTCGGTTGGTTTGGCGGGACCGCCGTTGATGGCACGCACGGCGGCGGTTTCCTCCCCGGCGACGTACCCGGGTTCGACCGTCACCAGTGTGATCGCCAAATCTCCAAGACACTCAGAAGTGAGATCGGCCAGCGCACTTTTGACGCTTCGGGCCGCCTGCGCGTCCGACACATACATGTACGCGCGGGGGGCGCCGACCATCTGCGACGCCAGCCGCAGCCCGTCCAAGACCAAGTGCGGACGATTCCGCAGCAGCCACCGGTCCTTGATCGACGCCGGCTCTCCCTCTTCGCCGTTCGCCACCACCACCGCGTCGTGACCCTGGCGGCCGTCCCGGACCGCGCGCAGCTTGACGGCCAGCGGAAAGGCCGCGCCACCGCGTCCCAGCAAGCCACTTTGTTCCACCTCTTCGAGCAAGCCGTCCGCGCCGATCAGGGGCTGATAACCGTCGCTCTTGCGGTACTCCGCGACGTTCTCCACGCCCGGCTTCGTGCGCAACAGGCGTGGCCGACAGCCCGGCCACGCCGCGACGGTGAGATCGGCTGGTACCGCTGTGGCTTTCATGACTTAGCCTTTCGGCCCGCGGATAGGCTTGCGGCCATGAGAACCGCGGTCGTGCGCGTCAAGGTCGACGTGGCCGGCGAGCTGACGCCCGCACAATTGAGCGACGGCATGACGGCCCTGCGTGGACTCGTCGACGGCTTCGGCATCGGGGTCGTGGACAACAACCTTTCCGCCATGCCAGCCAGCCGACGCGAGGTCGAGTTGCTGATGACCGGGCCAGACCCGCAGGACCTCGAGCGGAGCGCAATCGACCTGTGCGCGAAGGCTTTCGGCACGACGCCGGAAGTGGGAGTGCTGACCTACGTCAGCCGGGGAACCAACGAGGACGCGCACGGTATCCTGGCCGGCTTCGGTCTCACCGGCGAAATCACACGCACGCCGACTGACGACGGCTGGGACGTCGTGCATGTGACGCTGCGCAAGGCCGACCTGGCGCGGGTGCCGGCGAGCCGCATCCACACGGCGCTGGAGGCCTCGCTCAACTGCGAGGTCCATATCCGAGTGGTCTGAGCGGGCACCCATCAGCGTCTGAGGAACTCGAGAATCGCGGGCGCCGCCTGCACCCATGTGTCGAACATGTTGAACCGCTTCACCTTCCCCTGCGCTCGTTGCTCGCTAGCGCGTTCCCACGCATCCTCGGGCCATGGCGGGTCGATCAGAGTGGAGCCCTTGATCAGGCAGCTCACTTCGAGGGACGTCCGTTTGGGGTGATCCAGGTCGTCCTCGCCGCCGCGGATGATCAGCGTGGGCACCGTGATGTTGTCGAACATCTCGTCGTCGACGCCGGGAATCGTTTGGCCAGGTTTGGAAACGAAGGCGTTGAGCCAACGCAGCATCACCTTCAGAAAGTGGTCGGCATCGAATGAGAGAATCCGCTCTTCGTTGGCCGGGTTCTCCGCAATGCGTTCCTTCCACTCGCGGATGCTCAGAAGGCCTTTCATCCCGAGGGTGCGGACCGGGCCAATGTTCGGCAGGACGTAATGGGACCCCAGCACGAAAGTGCCGTATATCCCGCCGACGATGTTCCACACCACCAGCTTCCTGACGAGTTCCGGATACAGCATGGTGGTCAGCATGGAATCGCGAGCGCCGCCTGAGCCGCCCGCGAGAATGCACGGCCCGATACCGAGCGTGGTGATCAGGGCCTGCAGCGTCTGGGCGCGCATGTGTGATTCGGACTGCCCGTAGAACTGGACGTCGGACTTGCCGCAGTTGGGCCGGTCCCACAACAGCACTCGGTAGCCGCCCTCGACCAGTGCCTGCGCCAGCGGCCGCAGGCCGGGAATCTCCTTGCTGAACCGGCCGCCAGGTGTCAGGACAATGAAGTCGCCTGTGTCCCCGAGGATTTCATAGACGACGTTCCCCCCGTTGATTTCCACGGTCTTCTCGTCCGGGCCGCTCATGCCGTTACCAAGATGTCGTTGCCGACGACCCGGACGGGATAGGTACGGATGCTCCACTCGGGCTTGACGGCAGTGGTGCCGGTCGCCAGCTCGAAACCCCACTGATGCCAGGGGCAGTAGATGAACTCGAA
Source organism: uncultured Actinomycetota bacterium (assembly GCA_963801365.1). GTDB lineage: Bacteria > Actinomycetota > Actinomycetes > Mycobacteriales > Mycobacteriaceae > Mycobacterium. Next base: position 255,154 of record CAWDEZ010000015.1, read on the forward strand.
ATCGCGGACCATCACCGCGTCACCGGGAACAGACTCGTCGACTATGGTCCTGCCGCGGCTGCGTCCCGAGCACAGTGGTCCACCCTGGTGTGGGCAATAGTTCGCGATCGCGTAAAACGTCCCGTTGACGTTGTATACACCGACGCCGTGCCGCCCGATCGGCACCAGTTTGTGGGTGCCGGGCGGAATTTCGTCAATGGTGGCGACCACATGCTCACGCCCCTGCGCCAGTCGGGGCGGTTTCTGGTCGGCCAACTCAGAACACCCGCGTCTGGCCCTCGAGAACGGGCACTGTGTCCGGAAGGTGGTACGTCTTGATCCCGTTGCGGAACATGATGTTTTCTCGCGCATGTTCGGGCAGATGCTTGACCAGCCAGCGTGGGTCGTCGAACGTCCAGTGCGGATAGTCCGAGGAATAGAGCAGAATCTTGTCGCACTCCATCCACTCGAATGCGCGGGTCAGCTCTGTCTTGTCGTCGGGGTAGTCCAACGGCTGGGTGGTGAACTTGATGTGGTCTTTGACGTATTCCGACGGCTTGCGCTTGATGTCCACCCATGACTTGCGCGCTTCGTAGATCGCATCCATCCGCCACATCAGCGGCAGGATCCACGTAAATGCATGCTCCACCAGCACGATCCGAAGCGTCGGGAACCGGTCGAAGACACCGTCGAATATCAGGCTCATCACCTGGTTCGCCGCCAGCAGGGAATAGGTGACCATGAAGTCGTGGTTGTAGCTGGGCATCCCGACCGGCGGCATCGGCAGTTCCTCGTGCTGACTGCGGCTCAAGTGGCAGCTGACCGTAATGTCGTGCTTGGTCGCCGCTCCCCACACCGGGTCATATTTCGGATGACCCCATGACGGACGGAGCTCGGCCCTGATCAGGATCTGTCCCATGAAAGGGTGTCCGGCCCAACGCTCGATCTCACGGGCGGCTGCTTCTGGTTCCTCGATCGCTGCGCAGATCGACCCACGCCAGCGCTCGTGCCAGTTGTTGTGATTGTCGAGCCAATGATTTGCCTGCCAGTCGTTCAAGGCGCATGACATCGCATGGTCGGCCTCGGGCAGCCGGGTTGACCGCGCCCCGGGTTCGAGGATCGCGATGTCGGCACCCGCCTCCATGATCAACTGCTTGAACGCGAGATCCGGATCGCTGCCGGCGAATTCGCCGTCGGCCGGAAACGTATCGGCGCGCATCGCGTACGCGTGTGCGTAGTCGGGGGCGTCGTAGAAGATCTGCTCGCCGACCCGGTGGCTGAGGAAGTACTTGCTGCGCCATGGTTCGGGGATGTAGCCGACGAGCTCGCCGCGCCGCGGCATCGGATGGACGTCGGAGTCGACGCACCTGATAGCAACGCGCTCGGCGGCAGGGACACGCTCCTGTGAATGTGTCAAGGTCATCATGGCCTCCCTTACTGCTGCTTCTACTGTGCGACCGCGTCGGCCTGAATGTCTATGCCATAAAGCTGTGCGGCATTGCGCCAGCACAATTTGTCGCGCTGCTCAGCCGTGAAGCTGTGCGGTACCTGAGGCTCGCCGCAATGCCAGTGCGGGTAACTAGACCCGAACATCACCATGTCGTCCTTACCGGTGAAGCCGAACCACTCGCCCGCGAAATCGGCATCTCCGGGTCCGTCGAGGCTGCCCTGCACGAAGTAGACGTGACCCGGCAGGTAATCGCTGGGCATCCTCGGCGCCCACGGCGTCTGTTCGAGGTGCGGGCGGCCGAAGCAGTCCATCCGCCAGATGAACGGCGTCAACATGTCCGCGGCGCCGTCCGCCCAAACGAACTTGAGCTCGGGCATCCTTTCGAATACCCCTTCGGCGATCATGTTCATCAGGTGGTACAGGTAGTTCAGCGCCATGAAGCCGAGATACTGCTCGTAAGTGCGTGTGTTCCCGGACGGAGTGGGGGATGCGGCAATGCCCGCGCCGACCTCGATGTGCGCCGCCACCGGCAGATGCGCCTCGACGGCGGCTTCCCACAATGGCCAGAACTGGGGCTTCCCGAAGAGTTCCCGTGACTGCAGCGGGATGCCGATCTGGACGACCCGCGGGTGGTCTTTGTACTTGTCGATCTCCCGCAGGGCGCCGGCGATGTCGTCGGGATTCACCCGGATGGTGCCGCGGAATCGCTCGCCGAACTCGTCATGGTCCAGCCAGCGCGACACCAGCATTTCGTTGTGCGCTGCCGCGATCGCGGTGCCAAGGTGCCTGTCCGGCATGATGCCGCGCGTCATCGGGTGCAGGATCGCGACGTCGACGCTGCGGTCATCGAACAGGTGCTTTGCGACGATCTCGGGATTCGAGCCCGGATAGCCTCCTTCGCCGGCGCCTTTCATGTACTCGCCGCCGGGAGCTCCGTACCAGGGCATCTCGTAGTCCGGAAACCCGCGGCTGGTGAACGGCTCCCGCATGAAGCTGCGGAGGTCCTTGTTGGACTGGGCGAAGATGTGCACGCTCGCGTCGATCGACGGCGAACTCGTGCCGTCGGTGTGCTCGATCACAACTGCCGTCCTTCATCACCTGCTAGTGGATCTAATGAGTTTCGCGGCACAACACACCCCATACCCTTTAGTGTAAAGCTAAGTTCTTCGTTTGCAAGAATAGGGTTCTCTGAATAAGGGTCGCAATCAGGCGGTTCAACAACGCTGCCGTGCAGTTAGGTGACCTACCTGCCCTGATAAATGAGCGCTTCGCTTATGAGATTCGTCCTTCCGTTGATGAGAATGATATTCTCGTGCGGCAAGTCGAAGCTGAGGAGACAACGGATGCTCTTGGAGTTCGACGGCGATCAGAAGCTGTGGCAGCAGACAATTCGGGACGCCGTGGCGAAGCAATGCCCGCCGGCACTGGTGCGAAGTGTCGCGGAGCGCGGGGTGGACCCCACGCCGTTGTGGAAGGCCTATGCCGACGCCGGCTGGACGGAGATGAACGACCCGGAGAACGCCGTCGAGTTGGCCATCGTGCTCGAAGAGCTTGGCCGCGCCACGGATCCGACGCCGTTCTTGGCCACGATGACGCAGTTCGCGCCGCTTGCAACGGGCCGCTTCGATTCCCACAAGTCCGGTGCGGCTGTTTTCGGCGGCGTGACGGCGCGGCGGGACGCAGTCGGGTGGGTGCTGGACGGTACTGCTCACCGAGTCCTCGACGGTGATCGCGCCGAGCAGTTGGCCGTTGTGACAGAGGCCGGTGTATTCGTCGTCGGCTGCGGCGAGGTGAGCACCCGGCGCACGGCGGTTTTCGATCCGGTGCTTCACATCGCGGAGGTGACGTTCGCCGGGGTGCAGGTGCCCGAGAGCGCACGGGTTGGCGACGCGGATCCCGAACGGTCGCGCCACATTGCCCTGACCGGCATGGCGCTGACCATGGTCGGCGCGTGCCAGAGAATCCTCGACCTGGTCCTCGACCATGTCCGCGAACGGCATCAGTTCGGTGTCCCGATCGGCTCCTTCCAGGCGATTCAGCACAAGGCCGCCGATATGCACGTCGCAACCGAGCGTGCGCGCGCCCTGGGTTATTTCGCAGCGCTGACGATCGCGGCCGACGACCCACGACGGCGGCTGGCCGCGGCGATGGCCAAGGCGTCGGCAGGCGAGTGCCAGGCGCTGGTGTTCCGCCACGGGCTGCAATCGTTCGGGGGCATGGGATTCACGTGGGAAAACGACCTTCAATTCGCGTTGAAGCGCGCGAAGGCCGGCGAGCTGATGCTCGGCGGCGCCGCCGAGCATCGCGCGATGATCGCAGAGGAGTACTATGCAGCTCACCTTTGATCCCGACGTCGAGGAGTTCCGCGCCGAGTTCGTCGCATTCCTCGACGAGCATTTGCCCTCTACCGCAGACACTTTGGAGCGGCCGCTGTCGGTGTCGCACATGCCGGCGTGGGCGCGGCGCTGGCAGCGGCTTCTGTTCGATAACGGCTGGCTGCTCCCGGGTCAACCGCCGGAATTCGGCGGCCGAAACGCCACTGTGCTGCAGCGGTACGTGCATCTGGAGGAGCTCTGCCGACGACGGATATATCACAGCCTCAACCCGCAGGGCGTCAACATCGTTGCAGCATCGTTGATTACGTTCGGCACGGAAGAACAGAAACACCGCTGGGCGGTGCCTATTTTGCGTGCCGAAATCACCGCGTCACTGGGCATGAGCGAGCCGAGCGCCGGCTCGGATCTGGCCTCGCTTCGCACCCGCGCGGTACTGGAGGGCGACCAGTTCGTGGTCAACGGTCAGAAGGTCTGGACGTCGGGTGCCCACCATGCCGATGTGCTGCTGACCTTTGTCCGGACCGACCCGGACGCTCCAAAGCACAAGGGCATCAGCGCATTGCTGATACCCACCGACACCGACGGTCTGGTGCGTCGTCCGTTCCCGTCCATCTGCGGCCAGGACGACCTGGACTTCAACGAGGTGTTCTTCACGGACGTCCGCGTGCCTGCCGAGAACTTGGTCGGCCCGCTCAATCAGGGGTGGCGGGTGGCCAACGGGTCGCTCGGACACGAGCGCACGATGATGTGGCTCGGGTTCGCCGACCGCATGAACAACCTCATCGCGGATTTCCAGCCCGCCACTGCGCTGCAGCGTGACCAGTTCGCGACCCTCGTCATGGACCACGAAGCGCTGCGTCTGCTCGGTTCGGCAGCGCTGGCGCGCGCTGCGCGCGGCGAGCAGGATGTGGCCTCGGTATCGGTGCTCAAGCTGCTCGGTTCAGAGGCAGAGCAGCGCGGCTTCGAACATGCCCTTGCGGCCGCGGGGCCAGAGGGACTTGCTCACCCGACGACGACGGGCCCGTACGCGCACATGAATCTGGACCACTACTTCGCCAGCTGGTTCGAGCGATATGTGCGCAGCTTCGGTGGCACGATCGCGGGCGGTACCTCGGAGATCCAGCGCAACATCATCGCCCAGCAGGTGCTGGGGCTGCCGCGGGCGTAGCCGATTGCGATTTCGGCGCGCTAACGTGCGCTGAGCATCGTTTTGCGCGCCGAAATCGCGGGCATCGCGGGTGCCTACTTGGCCCAGTCTTCGCCGAACGATCCCAAACCCGGCCAGTCTCCACCGACGAAAGTGGTGGCCTTCACCACCGGGGCGGCCCTGCCCACCGCCGGCGTGGTGGCCGGAGTGGGCGAAGTCATGGTGTCCGCGCCAGTCGCCACCGCACGCGGGCTGGTGCCCACCGATCCGGCTTCCACCGTCACGGCGCCCATGACGGCAAGAGCAGTGGCCGCAACGCACAGCGACGTCAGCTTCAGTGATCCGCGACGACGGCGCCGCTTGAATCCCGGTGAGTTCATGGCCCATCTCGGTTGCTCAAAGTGAAACGGCTTCTCCACACCCGAAGTTAGTCCCAAGACAGCCTTGGGACGCGAAATCACAGCCAGCCTTACGGGACTTCACAGTGCCTGCGCAGACGCGCCGGACGGCCGCGACCGTCAGTCGATGACGGCCGCTTCCTTGCGTTCGGTGATGGGCCGCGCGAGCTCCTGCTCGTCGCAGATGCGTTGCAGCTTCACGAGAGTATCGTCCAGACCGGCGCCGAGACGTCGACCGGCAGTGAAGGTCGCTGGCAGTTTACGCATCCCCTGGATGACACCGATCGTCTCGTAATGCACCGTGCCCTCCGGATCGCATCGGTAATCCGGCATCCGGTCGAGCACCGCGGTGAGCATCGACTTGAACACTGTGCGGGCCACATTCGACCCGGCGCAGCGATGCACGCCGATACCGAAGCTGAAGTGCCGATTGCCCTTTCGGTCCACAACCAGGTCGTTAGGATCGGGAAAGACCACCGGGTCACGATTGGCCATTGCCCACGAGATCCATAGCCGCTCACCGTATTTGAACTGTCTGCCTTCGACCTCGACATCCTCTGAGAACGTTCGCCCGTCGCCGGGTGCCGGAGTGAAGAACCGCAGGAATTCCTCGGTGGCCGAATCCAGCAACGTGTCACGCTTCATGCTGAGCAACTCGCGCTGGTCCGGGTTCTCGGCAAGCCATTCCAGCGAATGCGCGGTCAGCGCCGTCGTGGTATCGAACCCGCCACCGATGATCAGCCCGAGCATGCCCATGATTTCCAGGTCGGGGGCAGGTTCGCCGTCGATCGTCATCTGAAGCAGCGCGTTCACCAGGCCCGGCCGCGGGTTCTCTCGGATTTCGAGCATTCCCGTCAGCAAGTCGAGCCCCATCTCCCGGCGCATCGCGATGACGTTATCCATCTCGGGAGAGTCCTCGGGGGTGTACACCGAGGCATGCGTCGGCTCGCTGTACATCGACCATTTCTTGAGCGGTAATCCCAGCATCGCCAGCGTCAGCACGGCCGGGACGATGTTGGCGAGGTCGTCGACGAAGTCGATCTCACCGCCTTCGATCTTCTCGTCGAGGCACGCGCGCACAGTCTCGTCGATGAACGGCTCCCACCGCGCGACCGCGGCGGGGGACAGGTAGGGGTTGAGGGCACTGCGGTAATCGCGGTGCTCGGGATCGTCCATTTCCAGCATGCCGCCGCGGACACCGGCGACGCGCTTGGCGTATGGGATGGCGATGCCCTTGAAGGGCGTCTCGCCGGTGAGGTCGTGGTGGACGGAGACCGCAGGGCAGCGAGCCAGCTCGAAGACCTCCTTGCTTCCCGCGGCTACCCAGTGACCGTCGTACGTTTCCGTCCACGCCACCGGACACCTCTGGTGCATCTCCTCGGTGATCTTCTCGAACTGCAGCCGGTATTCCGGGGTGTGACGATCGAAGTGATAGCGGTCCTTCTTCCGATCGCTCACGGAGTCTCCTCGACGGAGATGGCCTGTTCTGGGCACGAGTGGGCGGCTTCACGAACCGCGTCCTGGAGATCCGACGGAACGTCCTCCGACACCGGCGACGAAGTTCCGTCAAGGTCGCTGAGCTCGAAGGAATCCGGGGCGATCATCTTGCACAGCGTGTGTCCCTGGCAGCGGTCACCGTCAATCCGAACCTTCACGATTTCCTCCAGTCAGATGCGGTAGTCGTACCACTTCAGATAGCCACCGGCGTCGACGCGCAGCTGCATGCCGGTCACATACCTGGCCTCGTCCGAGGCCAGCCACAGAACGGCGTTACTGATGTCTTCGGGCTCGACGAACGGGATCGGCATCGCCTGCTGCACCCCGAACACCGGCTCGGCGTCCGCACGCGTCGGGCGTTCGAGATCGGGGCGAAACGACTTGTACATCGGCTCGCTCTGCAGCATGTCGGTGTTGGTGTTCGTCGGATGAATGACATTGGCGCGGATACCGCGCGGTGCCAGCTCGGTCGCCAAATCGTGCACGTACATGGCCAGCGCCCGCTTGGCGTGCACATAGGCCATGCCACCGGGGTCGTTGCCGGGGTTGGGTTTGTTGGCGGTATCCATCAATGCCGCGGTCGAGCCGGTGGCGACAATTGACGCGCCCTCCGAGAGGTGCGGCAGCGCAACCTGAATCGCGTTGATCGTGCCGATCAGGTTCGTGTCGATCACGTCGCACCGGGCCTGCATCGGCGGCTCGCCCTTCATGCCCGCGATGCCGGCCTGGGCAACGACAACGTCGACCTTTCCGAATTCCGACAGCCCGCTGCGCAGGGCTTCGCGCAGTTGAGCGGGCTCCCGCACGTCGGCCCGCGCAGTGAGAATGCCCTGCCCGGTTTTCTCGACCAACCGGGCGGTTTCGTCGAGGTCCTCCGGCGCGGCCATCGAATAACCGATTGTGACGATGTCCTGGCAGATGTCGACCGCGATGATGTCCGCGCCTTCCTCCGCCAACCGAACCGCGTGGCTTCGGCCCTGTCCACGGGCAGCGCCCGTCACGAATGCGACCTTGCCCTCAACGCGTCCCACAGAGTGGCCCTTTCGTGTTGTTTGCTTCGTCAGGTGTTTCGGCCGCCGTTGACGCCCAAGATCTGGCCCGTGATGTATCCGGCGTCCTCGGAGACCAGGAACGCGCACGCGGCGGCGATGTCCTCGGGCTTGCCCATGCGGCGCACCGGCGTCCGCGCGATGTTCTCCTTGACGTCACCGAGGTAGCCTCGCGATTCGGCGCTACGCAACATGGGCGTGTCGATGAAACCCGGAGGCACGGCGTTGACCGTGATGCCGCTGGGGCCGTATTCCAGCGCGAGTGACTTGGTCAGCCCATTGACCGCCGACTTAGCCGCAACGTACGCCGACATGTACGCGACACCCGAGTGCGTGCTGGACGATGAGATGTTGACGATCCGCCCCCAACCCGCCTCGATCATGTCGGGCAGCACCGCCTGAATGCAGTGGAAGACGCCGTTGAGGTTGACGTTGATCACGCGCTGCCAGTGGTCGAACGTGAGGTCGGTGAAGCGCTTGAAGCTGTCGAGTCCAGCGGCGTTGACCAGCACGGTCACCGGCCCGAACTGGCGGCGGATCGCCTCGACCGCGTCATCGACCTGTGCCCTGTCGGTCACGTCGGCGGTAAACGCTGACTCGCCTTCGCAAGGGTTCAGGTCGATGGTGGCCACTTGGAGGTCGTCCTTGCGCAGCCGCGCTGCGACCGCCTGCCCGATGCCCGATGCGCCTCCGGTGACGACGGCGGTCTTCACGGCAAGAATCTCCCTTCCGGTTTTGAGAACCTTACTCTCACAGACTTGGTCCCCGCAACCGAGCGAGGTGCCTGCTCAGTGCGTCCATGCTGCGCGAACGGGCCCGGGTGAGGGGCCGAACCTAGACCATCGGTCTCGGTTGAGTTCTCGCATGTGGAATGTATGATTCGCCGCAGATGAGAATGAAGTTATCAGGGTTGACTAGGAGGCCGGATGTCACAGCTGGACACGGCGACTGCAATCTGTGAAGCCGAAGTCGACCGACGTCTGCTGATCGACGGGAAACTCGCCACCAGCGACAGCACGTTTCCGTCCTATAACCCGGCCACCGGTGCCGTCGTGGGACACGCTCCCGATGCCACCGTCAGTCAGGCCGAATCGGCAATCGCCGCGGCGCGGCGGGCCTTCGACACCACCGACTGGTCGACCAATGTCGAGCTGAGGATCCGGTGCCTCGACCAGCTGCACCGCGCGCTGATCGAGCACCGCGACGTGCTGGCCGAGTTGACCATCGCCGAGGTGGGTGCCACGCCGATGTTATGCGCGGGCCCGCAGCTCGACTCGCCGATCGCGATCGTCCGTTACTACGCCGATCTGCTGAAGGACTATCCGATGACCGAGGACCTCGGCAACGTCGAAAGTCAGCGGCATGCAGCATCACCGCTGGGTCGAGAAGGAGGCCGCCGGCGTCGTCGCGGCGATCATCGCGTACAACTACCCCAATCAGCTCGCGCTGGCCAAGCTGCCGCCCGCGCTCGCTGCAGGATGCTCCGTCATTCTGAAGGGGGCGCCCGACACCCCGCTCGTGACGTTGGCGCTGGGCGAGCTGATCGCCAACCGCACCGACATTCCGCCCGGTGTGGTCAACGTGCTCAGCTCGTCCGGCCCGGACGTCGGTGCCCTGCTGACCAAGAGTCCTGACGTCGACGTCGTCACCTTCACCGGCTCCACCGCGGTCGGCCGCAAGATTATGGCCGCGGCCAGCCACACGTTGAAGCGCGTTTTCCTCGAACTGGGCGGCAAGTCGGCGGCGATCGTCCTCGACGACGCCGACTTCTCGATGGCGGCGCTGTTCGCCGCGTTTTCGATGGCAAGCCATGCGGGCCAGGGCTGCGCGCTGACGTCGCGGCTGCTTGTGCCGAAAAAGCACCACGACGAAATCGTGAACATGGTCGCACAGAACTTCTCGCTTGTGCGGCACGGTGATCCGGCCGATGAGAAGACGTACATGGGACCACTGATCAGCGAGCGCCAGCGCGACAAGGTGGACGGAATGGTGAAGCGAGCCGTCGCGGCCGGGGCGACGCTGGTCACCGGCGGCGAGCGATTCGGCCCTGGGTACTTCTATGCGCCGACGCTGCTGACCAATGTCGACCCGGGCAGTGAGATCGCACAGGAAGAGATATTCGGACCGGTCCTGGTGGTCATCGGCTATGACGACGACGACGACGCGGTGCGGATCGCGAACAATTCGATCTACGGACTGTCGGGCGCAGTCTTCGGCAGCGAAGACCGGGCGCTCGCGGTGGCCCGCCGGATCAGGACGGGCACGTTCAGCATTAACGGCGGCAACTACTTCAGCCCGGACGCGCCGTTCGGTGGCTACAAGCAGAGCGGCATCGGCAGGGAGATGGGCACCGCGGGACTCGAGGAATTCTTGGAGAAGAAGACCTTCGCCACGGTGGTCGGGTGATGAAGCCGCTGGAGGGCATCCGTGTCCTTGAAGTCGCGATGTACGGTTTCGTCCCATCGGCCGGTGCGGTGCTCACGGAATGGGGCGCCGACGTCATCAAGGTCGAACACGCCGTGACCGGTGACCCCCAACGTGGGCTCCGGCAGACTGGCCCGCTGCGCGTCGAGGGTGACCCCAACCCGAACATCGAGCACGCCAACCGTGGCAAGCGCAGCATCGGGCTGGACATGGCCGTGCCGGAAGGCAAGGAAGTCCTGCTCGAATTAGCCCGTCGCGCAGACGTTTTCCTGACCAGCTTTCTGCCGGGACACCGCAAGAAGTTCGGTATCGACGTCGATGACATCCGCGCCGTCAACCCGAAGATCATTTATGCACGGGGCAGCGCGCTGGGACCGCGCGGCGAGGAGTCGGTGAAGGGCGGCTACGACATGACCGCCTTCTGGTGTCGTGCAGGCACCGCCGCGACGATTACCCCGCCGGGCGTCGAGGGGATGGTGGCGCCGCCTGGTCCGGCGTACGGCGACACGATCTCCGGTACGAATCTGGCCGGTGGGATCGCGGCGGCGCTGCTCAAACGTGAGCGCACCGGCGAGCCGTCGATCGTGGACGTCTCGCTGCTAGGCAGCGGGCTGTGGTCGCTGGGCCACACGGTGGCGCTGACCAAGCACCTCGGCCAGCTCATGGTGAGCCCGCCGCCCGGCGTGCACGGTTCGCCGATCAACCCCCTGGTCGGCGTGTACCCGACAGCCGACGGACGGTATATCTCCTTCGTGATGATGCAGCCCACCAAGTTCTGGGCAGATGTGTGCAGGCACATGGACCTCGACGACCTGGTCGACGATCCGCGTTTTGGCACCGTCGAGTCGATCGCGGAAAACACCTCAGCGGCGGTGGACATCCTCACGGAAGCAATGGCCAAGCGCCCGATCGCCGAATGGAGCGAACGGTTCGCCACCCTTGCCGGGCCGTGGGCGCCGGTGCAGGACACCCTGCAAGCCGCCGAGGACGCTCAGGTGCGAGCCAACGAGTATCTGGTGCGGGCCGGCGAATTGGAGTTGGTGGCGAACCCGGTGCAGTTCGACGTCACGGCCCCGCAGACGAGCCCCGCGCCAGGATTCGCCGAGCAGACCGACGAGATTCTGCAAGAACTCGGGTTCGATTGGGATCGCATCATCGAACTCAAGACCGTCGGCGCGGTCACCTAGGCGCGGAACTTCTCATGCCGTACGTCGCGTCGATCGGAACCTACCTGCCGTGTTGGGGAACCGTGCAGCGCAGGGTTGCAGGCGATGACGAGGACGCGATCACCCTTGCCGTCGAGGCCGGCCGCGCCGCCCTCGCCGGAAGTGCCGCAGTTGACAGGGTGGTTCTGGTCAGCCGCGACCTGCCGTTGCTGGAAAGCAGCAACGCCGCGGTCTTGCTGGCCGGTCTGAGCCTCGATCCAGAACTCGAAGTCGACGAACGGCTCGGCGGCGCGCCCGCGGCCGTCGACGCGATCAGTTCTGCGCGTCCGCGGGCGCTCGTGATCGGCGCCGACCTGGATCCCGCCGGCGCGGCGGCGGTGCTGACCGCAGAGAACGGATTACGGGTGAGAACGGCGGCCCGGGTTGCCCGCAGCTTGCCGATCCGCACCCGAAGCGCCGGCGGCGATGTTCACGACTACGGCGACCCCCGACTGCTGCACGAGCGCGGACTAATCGCCTCGCTTGGTGCGGCGTGGCTCGACACGCCAGTGGCGATCGCCGGGGTGGATCACCGTACCGCCGTCGAGCTGTGCATCGGCGACCCGGCGCCAGTACCCACGAGTGGAGCAAGTTCCGGCTTGTTCGCGTTGGCAGCCGTCGCTTCCGCCGGCACGACCGGGCCCCTCGTTGCGGTCGAACAGGCCAGCCTGTCCGGCCTCACCGTGGTAGGGGTCGCGCAGCTGCATCGGCGGGAGCCGGCGCCGCGGCCTCTTCCGGAAGGGACCATCGTTGCCGGGGCTGACATCCCGATCTCGCTCGCGGCATACGAGCGGGCATTCGAAGCCAAGGTTCGCTGGGAGGCCGGCCGGTTCCCAGACAGCGACGAGCTGGACTTTCCGCCCCGGTACCGGGTGGACGCGGAGGGCAAGCTGAGCACCCTGTATGAGCGGGTGCCGCTGCCCCGCGCTGGGACTGTTTACACCGAGACGACGGTGCAAATGCCGGTGCCCGGCCTGAAGACTCCGTATTCGCTGGTGATCGTTGAGCTCGACGGTGTGGGGGTACGGGCCTTGGTAAAGGTGACCGGCGCCGAGCCCGGGACGGTGGCGATCGGGGCCCGTGGCCGCCTGGCCCTGCGCCGCGTGGCCGTCAGGTCCGGGGTCCCTGATTACGGGTATGCATTCGAACCCGAAACGGATGTGGCGTGAGTCATACTCTGTTAACGCTTGAGCATGTGGCAGCGCCGGTCAGCGTTTCGACGATGGCTGGCGCACGCCCGAGCGGAGCGGAGGAGGGGACGACATGAGGAAGGTGGCCGTCGTCGGCGCTGGCATGACGCCCTTCGCCGAGCATTTCGCGCTCGGCATCAAGGATTTGCTGCCGATGGCGTTCGCCGAGTGCGCGGCCAGCACTGACAAGGGATTGCGCAAGACCGATCTTGCGGCGGCGTGGTTCGGTGCGATGGGCACCACCGACGGATTTCCGTCGGGCATCCTCGCTGACACTCTGGGCCTGCCCGAGCTGCCCGTCACCCGCGTAGAGAATTCCTGCGCCACCGGAAACGACGCGGTGCGCAACGCGCTGTTCGGTGTCGCATCCGGCGCCTGTGACGTTGCGCTTGTTATGGGCGCGGACAAGATCCGCGAGACGTCCACCAAAGAGATGGTGTGGGAATGGGAAGCCATGGCGCGTGACATGGCATGGGACTATCCGCTGGGACTCGTCTCGCCCGCCGGTTTCGCGCTCCACGTGGCGCGTTACCTCCACGAGTCACCTGCCACCAAAGAACACATGGCAATGGTTGCGGTGAAGAACCACCGACACGGGGCGAGAAACCCAAAGGCGCGCTTGCGCTTCGAGATCACGATGGAACAGGCGCTGAATGCGCCGACCGTCGTGACGCCGTTCAGCCTTTACGACTGCGCGCCGCAGAGCGACGGTGCGGCTGCCCTGATCCTCGCGGCCGAAGACGTGGTGGACCGGTTCACCGACCGTCCGGTATGGATCCGCGGCGTAGGGCTTGGACTGGACTCAGTGATGCATCAGCACAAGCAGGACATGACGACATTCCCGGCAACCGTCCGGGCTGCCCGGCAGGCGTTTGCGATGGCGGGGCTGACGCCGTCCGACGTCCACGTCGCCGAAGTCCACGACTTCTTCACCGGCATCGAATTGATCAGCTACGAGGACCTGGGTTTCGCCGACCGATTTGGGGCCTACAAACTCGTCGAGGCCGAGGTGACCAGTGTCGGCGGGTCGTTACCGGTGAACCCGAGCGGCGGGTTGAAGTCAAAAGGGCATCCGCCCGGTGCGACCGGCGTCGCACAATGCGTGGAACTCTTCGACCAGCTTCGGGGAGAGGCAATCAATCAGGTTGACGGCGCACGAATTGGCTTGGCGCACAACATCGGTGGCCCGACCGCCGTGTCGGCGGTAACGATTTTGGAGGGGCCGGGGACAAATGGCGAATAGGACAAAGGGGCCGGAGCGCTGGAGTACGGGGATTTCGCTGGGGCGGGGCTCCAAGCCCGCGCAGGCCATCGGCGGGTTCTTCGCGATGGCGGCGGACGCAACCGTGTTCATCTTTCGGCGGCCTTTCCAGTGGCGGGAATTTTTAGAGCAATCCTGGTTTGTCGCCCGGGTGTCGTTGGTGCCGACGGTGTTCGTGGCAATCCCGCTGACGGTCCTGGTCAGCTTCACCCTCAACATCCTGCTGCGCGAACTCGGTGCCGCTGACCTGAGTGGTGCGGGCGCGGCATTCGGCGCCGTCACCCAGGTGGGTCCGTTGGTGACAGTGCTGATCGTGGCTGGCGCAGGTGCCACCGCAATGTGTGCCGACCTCGGCTCGCGCACGGTTCGTGAAGAGATCGACGCACTGGAGGTGCTGGGCATCAACCCGGTGCAGCGGCTGGTCACACCGCGCATGCTGGCAGCGGGACTGGTCGCCCTGCTGCTGAACAGCCTGGTCGTGATCATCGGAATCCTCGGCGGCTACATCTTTTCCGTGTACGTCCAGCACGTGAACCCCGGCTCGTTCGCCGCGGGCATCACATTGCTCACGGGCGTCCCCGAGGTGGTCATTTCCTGCGTCAAGGCTGCCCTGTTCGGCCTGATCGCCGGCCTCGTCGCCTGCTATCGCGGCTTAACGATCACCGGCGGCGGCGCGAAGGCGGTCGGCAACGCCGTCAACGAGACGGTGGTGTATGCGTTCATGGCTCTCTTCGTCATCAACGTGGTGGTCACGGCCATCGGCATCCGGGCGACGGTGAAGTGATGCGGGGGCTGCCTTGGCACTGAAGGCAACCCATCCGCGGTTATCCCGTGCGGTCGACCAGTTTCAGCGGCCGGTCGCGGCGCTGGGCCGTATCGGTGATCACACGATGTTTTACGGCAGGGCAATCGCTGGGGCTCCGCATGCGACAGTGCACTTCCGCCGGGAGATCATTCGCCTGATCGCCGAGATCAGTATGGGTGCAGGCACGTTGGCGATGATCGGCGGCACCGTGGTGATCGTCGGGTTCTTGACCTTGGCGGCCGGCGGCACGCTGGCGGTGCAGGGGTACAGCTCGCTCGGCAACATCGGCATCGAGGCGCTGACGGGCTTTTTGGCGGCGTTCATCAATGTGCGCATCTCGGCACCCGTGGTCGCCGGGATCGGCTTGGCAGCAACCTTCGGTGCCGGTGTCACAGCGCAATTGGGTGCCATGCGGATCAACGAAGAGATCGACGCATTGGATGCCATGGGTATTCCGTCCATCGAGTACTTGGTGAGCACCCGAATCGTCGCCGGGATGATCGCGGTGACTCCGCTGTACTCCATCGCGGTGATCCTCTCGTTCCTGGCAAGCAAGTTCACCACCGTGGTGATCTTCGGACAGTCCTCTGGTTTGTACAACCATTACTTTTCGACGTTTTTGAACCCGATCGACCTGCTGTGGTCGTTTTTTCAAGCGGTTTTGATGGCATTGGCGATTCTGTTGGTGCACACCTATTTCGGCTACTTCGCGAAAGGCGGACCATCGGGCGTCGGTGTGGCTGTGGGCAACGCGGTGCGAGCGTCGCTGATCACGGTGGTGTCGGTGACTCTCTTGGTTTCGCTATCGATCTACGGCGCCAACGGTAATTTCAATCTGTCGGGATAGGGGAGGAGGTCGATGAAACTCAGTGTCGTGCGGCCCTTGCTGGGGCTGATAGCCCTTCTCGTGGTTGCGGCGATCGTGTTCGTGGCCCTGACCCTGTTCCGGGGCGGGTTCACCACCTCCGTGCCGGTGACCATCATTTCGGACCGCGCAGGCTTGGTGATGAACCCCGACGCGAGAGTGAAGATGCGCGGCGTCCAGGTAGGCAAGGTCGATTCGATTCAGGAGTTGCCCGACGGGCGAGCCGCCCTTCACCTGGAGATGGATCCGGGATCGTTGAAGTTGATTCCGTTCAATGTGCTCGTCAACATCGCGGCCACGACGGTGTTCGGGGCCAAGTATGTGGAATTGGTTCCCCCCGAAAATGCGTCGGGTCAGATGAAGCCACACCAAGTTATCGATGCCAAACATGTCACCGTCGAGATCAACACGGCGTTCCAGCAACTCGTGGGGGTGCTGTCGAGCATTCGGCCCGAGAAGCTGAACGAAACTCTGGGCGCGATCGCGATGGCGTTCAACGGCCGGGGGGAGAAGATCGGCCAGGCCCTTGCAGACCTGGACGCCTATCTCGGGAAGACCGAGCCCAGCCTTGGGGCATTGAGCCACGATCTCGCGGTGGCGCCCGACGTGTTCAATGCGTATGCCGATGCGTCACCGCAACTTGTCGACACGCTCAAAAACACCACGCGGATCAGTCGGTCCATCTTCGAAGAACAGGACAACCTCGACGCATTCCTGGTCAGCGCGATCGGGTTGGCGGACATCGGAAATGACGTGGTGGGTAGCAACAGGCAGGCGTTGACCGACGTGCTGCATCTACTGGTACCGACAACCGATCTGCTCAACGAGTACGCCCCGGCGGTTGCCTGCGGCCTGGGCGGCATTGCGGATCTGACCCACCAGCCGCCGCTGCCGGCCCCGGGAATTCTGGTGTCCGTTAGCTTTACGCTGGGTATCGAGCGTTACCGATACCCGGTTAATCTGCCCAAGGTCGCCGCCACCGGCGGTCCACAGTGCTCGGGTCTGCCGCATTTGCCCATGAATGCGCAAGCACCGTGGGTGGTGACGGATGACGGCGCCAACCCCGTTCAATACGGCAACCCGGGAATCCTGTTGAATTCCGACGGGCTCAAGCAGCTGCTGTACGGCCCGCTCGATGGTCCGCCGCGTAACACCGCCCAGATCGGGATGCCCGGATGACGGGCGGATGGCGCGCGACGCTGGTCAAGTTCGTCGCGTTCGCGGTGGTGATGGTGGCCCTGACCGCGTTCCTGTTCTTCATCTTCGGCCAGTACCGAACCGGTTCCACCCACGGATATTCGGCGGTCTTCACCGACGTGTCGCGGCTGAGGCCGGGAGAGACAGTGCGCGTCGCCGGTATCCGGGTCGGTACGGTCGACGGGGTTTCGCTGCGCGACGACAAGAAGGTGGTGGTCACGTTCGACGCTGACCGCGAGGTGGCGCTCACCACCGGCACCCGGGCCATGGTGCGCTACCTCAATCTCGTCGGCGACCGCTACCTCGAGCTCGCCGACGGACCCGGATCGACCAAGATCCTGCCGCCCGGATCACAAATCCCGGTCGATAAGACGGCCGGGGCACTGGACCTCGATCTGCTGCTCGGCGGGCTCAAACCTGTGATCCAGGGCCTTAATCCGCAGGATGTGAACGAGCTGAGCCAGGCGCTGGTGCAGATATTCCAGGGCCAGGGCGGCACATTGGAGTCGCTGCTGTCGAAAACCTCGTCGTTCTCAAATGCGTTGGCCGACAGCAGCCAAGTCGTACAGCAAATGATCGACAACCTCAACACGGTCGTCGGCACACTAGCCAAGGACGGGGACAGGTTCAAGGACACACTGGGGCATCTGCAGCGCCTGATCACCGAACTGTCGGCGGAGCGCGATCCGATCGGCACCGCGATCGTCCAGCTCGACAAGGGAACCGCCTCGATCGCCGACCTGCTGACCAACGCGCGGCCGCCGTTGGCCGCCGTCGTCGACCAGCTCAACACGTTGGCCCCGCTGCTTGACGACGGCAAGGGCCACCTCGACTACACGCTGCAGAGGCTGCCGGAGGACTACCGCAAGCTTGCCCGGCTCGGGTCTTACGGCGCCTGGTACAACTACTACCTCTGTGGGATCACCGTCCGTGCGACGGATTTGACGCCTCAGAGCCGACCTGTGATGTTCCCGTGGATCAAGCAAAAGAGCGGGAGGTGCGCAGAGAAGGATGAATAAGTATCGCGGCGGCAACCTCATTCGGGCCGGATTTATCGGCGTCGTGCTGATCGTGCTCGTCATCGTCGTTGGTCTTCAGCCCCAGCAACTCTCGTCGCTCGCGTCATCGATCCGCTACCAGGCGCTGTTTTCGGAGGCCGGCGGCCTGGCCAAGGGTAATCCCGTCACGGTGTCAGGCGTCAAGGTCGGCACGGTGCAAGCCCTCTCGCTGAAAAACGGTGAGGCTCTGGTCACGTTCGATCTTCCCGGAAGGATCACGCTCGGCTCCGATACCACTGCACACATCAGGACCGGTTCGCTGCTCGGCGAGCGGGTGCTCACACTGGAGTCAGCAGGCGACGGACAACTCGGTCCGATGGCCGTGATTCCGGCCTCGCGCACCGGGTCGCCCTACTCACTCACCCAGGCCCTCAGCGACCTCACCAACTACTCGACAGACACCAATTTCGAATCCCTCAACAAGTCCCTCGACACATTGTCTGCGACGCTCGACCAGATCGCGCCGCAACTCGGGCCCGCGTTCGACGGGATCAGCCGGTTGTCGCGATCTCTCAACGACCGCAACCAAAGTCTCAGTGATCTGCTCAAGAGTGCAACAGATGTCACGGGCATCTTGTCCCAACGCAGCCAGCAAATCAACACGCTGATTTTGGACGCAAATGATCTGCTGGCAGTCCTTTCCGCGAGGCGAAACGCGATCGTCTCACTGCTGGCCAACACGTCCGCGGTGGCACAGCAGCTGACCGGTCTGGTCCATGACAACGAAGCAAAACTGGCCCCGATACTGGAGAGGCTGAACCGGGTTACCGCGATGCTGGAGAAAAATCGCGACAATATCGGCAAGGCGCTTCCCGGTCTGAAGAAGTTCCAGATCACCCAGGGTGAAGCGGTGGCCAACGGCTTCTACTACAACGCCTTCATCCCCAACCTCAGCCCGGCGCAGATCCTTCAGCCGTTCTTCGATTACGTCTTCGGGTTCCGCAGGGGCGTCGACGCCGGGCAGCCGCCGGACAACGCCGGGCCGAGGACAACAATACCGTTCCCGTACAATGGGATTCCGCTACCGGGCGAACAGTGGGGGCCGGGAGCGCCGCCGGGGCGGCCGCAGTGATGTCCCGGAAGCGACTTGTCACCGGCGCCGCGATCGTCCTGGTCGGGCTGCTCGTGGCGGCCGCGATCTTCGTTGTCCGCGAGACGTTTTTCAAGCCCAAGACGATCACCGCGTACTTCACCACGGCCACCGCGATCTACCCGGGCGACGAGGTGCGGGTGTCCGGCGTCAAGGTCGGCAACATCGCCTCAATCGAACCGGTGGGCACCCAAGTCAAGATGACAATGCATGTCAAGCGCGACGTGCCGGTACCCGCCGATGCGAAAGCGGTGATCGTCGCGCAGAATCTGGTCGCAGCGCGCTACGTCCAGCTTGCGCCGGCATATCGGTCCAGCGGCCCCAAGATGGCCGATGGTGCCGTCATAACGGCCGACCGAACAGCAGTGCCCGTCGAGTGGGATGAAGTCAAAGATCAATTGATGCGGCTGTCAACGGAATTGGGTCCCAACAGCCAGGTGTCGACCCCCGCGGTAGCCCGCGTCATCGACAGCGCCGCCAACGCGCTGGCTGGCAACGGTGACAAGCTCAGGCAGACCTTGGCTCAGCTGTCGGGGGTGGGCCGCATCCTTGCTAACGGCCAGGGGAACGTCGCCGACATCATCAAGAATCTGCAGATCTTCGTGAGCGCCCTGCGCGACAGCAACCAGCAGCTCGTGCAGTTCAACGACCGGCTTGCCACTCTGACGAGCGTGCTGAACGACAATCGCTCCGACATCGATGCCGCGTTGTCCGATCTGTCTGTCGCGGTCGGTGAGGTGCAGCGGTTTATTGCCGGAACCCGCGACCAGGCCAGCGAACAGGTCCGAAGCTTGGCCAGCGTGACCCAGAACCTCGTCGACCACAAGCGCGATGTGGAGAACATTCTGCACATCGCGCCGACCTCGTTCGCGAACTTCTACAACATTTACAACCCCGACACGGGTAGTCAGGTCGGCGCCCCAGTGCTGAACCCCTTTGTCCAGAACCCAGTGTGGTTCTACTGCGGCATGATGGGGGCGATCGAGAACGCCACGGGGCCGGAGACGGCGAAGCTCTGCGAACAATATGTGGGGCCCGCGCTGCGGTTGCTTAATGCCAATAACATCCCGCTTCCACTCAACCCGTTCCTGATGCCCGCGTATACGCCGGACAGGGTGATCTACTCCGAACCCCGTCTCGCGCCGGGAGGCGAAGGACCGCGACCTGTTCCACCCGAGGAGCCGCCCGCGGTGTCCGCGTACACCGGACTGCCCGGCGATTACCCGCCGCAACCTCCGCCGCCGCCACCGCCGGCGCGCATCCCCGGGATCTCCAACCCCGCGCCGACGACGCCGCAGGCACCGCCACCGCCCGCACCTGCGCCGAGCCTGCCCGACTTGTTGCTTCCGGCGGAAAGGCCACCGTCATGACGCGGCACAACCATGGGCGGCGATTGGCCGTCATGGCCGCGTGCGTCGCGGTGGCCGGAACGGGATGCGCGTTCCACGGCTTGAACTCGCTGCCTCTGCCCGGCGCTGTCGGGCGTGGGCCGGGCGCCACGATCTACCACGTCGAAGTCGCGAATGTCGCCACGCTGGAATCAAACTCGCCGGTGATGATCAATGACGTCGTCGTGGGCAGCGTGGGCAAGATGACGGTGCAGGGATGGCACGCCAACGTCGAGGTGTCCGTTCGTCCCGACGTGGTCGTCCCGGGGAATGCGGTGGCCAGCGTGGGACAGACCAGCCTGCTGGGCTCTATGCATCTGCAACTTAATCCGCCGCTCGGCGAGCCGGCGCGTGGACGCCTCGAACCGGGCGCCACCATCCATCTGAGCAAGTCGTCGACTTATCCGTCCACCGAGCAGACCCTGTCCGCGCTGTCGCTCGTGATCAACGCCGGGGGTCTGTCCCAGCTCGGAGATATCATTCACAACTTCAACGCTGCTCTGTCCGGGCGCGAACAGCAGATCCGCGATCTGCTGACTCGCGTGGACAGGTTCGTCGGAGTGCTGGACCAGCAGCGTGACAACATCATCGCGTCTATTCAGTCCTTGAACCGGCTCGCCGACACGTTCGCCGGACAGCGTGACGTCCTGACCGAGGCGTTGGAAAAGCTTCCCCCGGCATTGGATGTGCTCGTCAGGGAGCGGCCGAACATTACGGCGGCAGTGGAGAAACTCGGCACGTTCGGAGACACGGCCACTCGGCTGGTCAACGACAGCCAGGCCGATCTGGTGAAGAACTTGCAGAATCTCGAACCCGCGCTGCGTGCGCTCGCCGGCCTCGGATCCGACCTTGGTCCAACGCTTGCATATCTGCCGCTTTACCCGTACAGCCAGAACCTCATCGATCGGGCCGTCAGAGGCGACTATGCGAACCTGTTTGCCGTGCTGGACATTTCGAGAGAGCGGCTGAAGCGAACCATGCTGCTCGGCACTCGCTGGGGCGAGCCGGGCATGGTGCTGCCGGCGGCACCAGGTGAGCCGTTCTACATCCGGAATATGTTCGATCCGGTCGGACAAGCCCCGCTCAACACCGGCCTCACACCGTCGCAGCCCGACATCGCGCCGGGTGCGCCGCCTGCGCCTCTGGCTCAAACCTCGGCGCCAACAGTTCCGCTGGCGGCCACGCCAGGTGCATCGCCTGCGCCGCCACTGCCCGAAACACCCTGGCCACCATCACAAATGGACGCGGGGGCCTGATGCTCACACGTTTCGTCCGTATTCAGCTGACAATCTTCACGATTGCGTCCATCGTCGGCATTCTCGCGATGGTCTTCTTCTACATGCAGTTACCGACACTGCTCGGTATCGGAAAGATGACCGTCACGGTGGAGTTGCCCGCTGCCGGTGGCCTTTACCGCTTCAGCAATGTCACATATCGCGGGGTGGAAGTCGGCAAGGTCACCTCGGTGGAGCTGACGCGTGACGGCGCGAAAGCAGTGCTCCGCCTGAACACTTCGCCGAAGATCCCGACAGATTTGCACGCGGATGTGCGCAGTATCTCTGCGGTGGGCGAACAGTATGTTGACTTGAGGCCGCGCACCGACTCGGGGCCTTATCTTCATAACGGTTCAGTGATCGCGAAGCGCGACACTACTCTTCCGCAAGCCGTCGGCCCGATGCTCGATCAGGTCAGTTCGCTTGTCGCCAGCATTCCCAAGGACAAGCTCAGCGCGCTGCTCGACGAGTCCTTCAAGGGCTTCAACGGAGCGGGCTACGACCTGTCATCTCTGACCGATTCGTTGTCGAAGCTGTCGGGCGATTTCAACCGAGTCGGCGACGCGAACGCTGCACTGTACACCGACAGTGGACCATTTCTCGATTCGCAGGCCCAGACAACCGATTCCATCAAGCTGTGGGCGCGCAGCCTCGCCGGTGTCACCGAGCAATTGGTGACCAACGACCCGCAGTTCCGCACAGTGCTGCGCAGCGGGCCCGGCGCCTTCGACGAAACCTCGAGCCTGCTGGACCAGATCAAGCCGACGCTGCCGGTACTGCTCGCGAATCTCACCACTATCAGCCAAGTCTTGGTGACCTATCACCCGGGGTTGGAGCAACTGCTGGTGATCCTGCCTCCGTCGGTTGGCGGTATCCAGGCGGTGGCCCCGAGCCGCAACCCCACCGGGTACGCGCTGGGCGACTTTGCCATTAACGTCAGCGATCCGGTTCCGTGCACGGTCGGTTTCCTGCCGCCGTCGTCGTGGCGAAGCCCAGCTGACACGACTTCCATCGACACCCCGGACAACGTGTACTGCAAACTGCCGCAGGATTCACCGATTCTGGTCCGTGGTGCCCGCAACAACCCGTGTATGGACAAGCCGGGTAAGCGGGCGCCGACCGTTGAAATCTGTGAAAGCGACGAACCCTACCGGCCGCTCGCCATGCGCCAACACTCGCTCGGCCCGTACCCGTTCGATCCGAACCTTGTGGGCCAGGGCGTGCCGATCGACGACCGCGCCAATTTCAGCGACAACATCTTCGCTCCCATCGAAGGAACGCCGCTGCCAGTGGGAGCGGTGGTGGGTCCGGAGGCGGCACCGCCAGCGCCACAGGCGCCGCTCGCACCGGCTGCGGCGACTGTCCCTGGGTCAGAGGCGACTACACCGGGGGACGGCGCTCCGCATCTGACGCCGCCGCCGGCGGGTGGCCCTGCCCTGGGACCCGTGCCGGGGTCTGCTCCGGATGACAACGTGGGAAGCGCTGTGCCGCAGGGGGCGCCGGTCGCGACGGCGCAGTACGACCCGCGTACCGGGCGCTATATCACTCCCGATGGCCAGCTGTATCAGCAGTCGAATCTGGCCGAGGTGTCGCCGCCGAAGACATGGCAGGACATGCTTCCCAAGTAAGAATGCAGTGGCTCAGTCGATCTTGACGAGCTTGAACGGCAGTATGATTTGCAGCTCGTTGTTGACACCGCACGCGCCGCTCGGTCCGGTTGTTACTTCCTCGCCGGAGAAGGTTGTCGAGTTCGCATCGACCAGCAGACTTGTCTCCGAGCCAATCGGGTAGAACGTAAAGATCTGATGTCCGGTAGCCGCGGTTCCGTCGCCGCACGTTTCCCAATTCGGTAGGTCGCGAATGACTTTCCACATTGCGGGCGCGCGGATGAGGTTGGCCGTCCAGCCCTGGTCGCTGGTGACGGTCCCACTGCACTTGTTGGGGTTGACGCACGAGGACGTGATGGTCCACGTGCTGCGAATGGTCGACTCGTCGTGATAGCTGTCATTCGTCCTGGCCCAGTCACCGTTCGACGTGGCCTGGAAGGCCCCGTTGATAGCGGGGTTGTTGACGTCCGCGTGAGCCGGCGCTAAGCCGCCGATGGCAGCAGCGGCCAACAATGTTGCGCCTGCCGACAGGTTCATCGCACGCATTGATCGGACCCTCCGACCGCCCGGTGATAACGGCATTCTCAACTTCGGAGAATAACACCGAACGTAATCACAGCGGCTCGAACTGCGCGATCAACCACGACCCGTTGACCTTCTTCATCGTCGCCCGCACCGTTGTCGGCTTGAATTCTGGAGTCGGTTTGCTCTTACTCGTGGATTGCTTGTTGACGAACAGTAGGACCACCGCTGAATTCGGGTGCAAATCGTCAACAGCAGCACGCTCCACGTTTGCCGTAGTGCTGACCTCCTGCTGTTGCGCCGCCGTCGCGAAGATCTGGTCGGTGAAATGCGTGTAGTAGTCCAGGAAGTCACCGGTCAGGTAGGACTTCGCCTTCGCAATGTCGCCGCTCAAGGTCTCCGGGGAGTACGACAACACCGCGACCGTTCCCTCTTCCGCCGCCTGTTTTGCTGTGGCCGACACGGCCGCGTCGGTCTGCTGGTCGGGACGATATTGAACGTAGTAGACCCCGGCCGCGAGGCCTGCGACGGCAACGGTTAACGCAACGATGAGGAAAACGCGCCAGCGCTCACTAGCGGCGCGGATCCAACGCCCGATCCGTGGTTGTTCATCGGTTGTCATCGCACGAACTCGAATTCTGACGTCTTGAGCTGCCCATTTTCCCGTACCAGGGTGAGGCTGATGCGCCATGACGCGGGGGGCAGTTTCGTGTTGTCGGGGGCTGTGCCTTCTGTTGTCGCCGCGACGAGGACTACCGCCGACTTTTCCGTCATCGATTCGATGGCGACGGACTGGACGTCGGCCTTTGTGCTGACCTTCGACTGCTGCGCGCCCTTGACGAGCTCGTCTGCCTCGCCTGCCTCCAACGCGGACTTGAACTTGCCCGTGGAGTTGGCGATCACGTCCTTCATGTTCTGCGGCGCCTTCGCGGGATCAATCGTCATCATCGTGACGACGCTTTGCCGGGCCGCGGCCGAGAATTCCGCCGTGCGCTGCTGTTCGTGTTGCACCTGACGGTGGTGCAGCAGCATGACGACGGTGACCGTGAGAGAGGCGCAGATGAGCGCAACGGCCTCGGTGAGCGCGAGCAGCTTCAGCGTCGGCAAGCGTAACCATCGTGGCCGGCGCCAATCGCGGAATTTTTCGGCGAGGGTTCTGTCGTCCAGCTCGTCCACTTGCCGGCGAAGCGTGTCCGCACGCGCTCGCGCCGCGAAGGCTCGCGCCTGCGCGTCGAAGGCGGCAGCCTCGACTTCTTCGATCGAGGCGTCAACGTCGAGCACCGCCGATCGGCGCTTCCGCGGCGACATGCGGACCTCCCTGCCGCTTTTTCCTGCCAAGGGTAGCCACACTATCACTGGAAAGGGCAGAATCTTCTCCAAAAAGAAGAACTTCCTTCTCGCATGTGTGACAAAGTAGCCTTGTGGAACTCCGCGCGGCATCCGCGGCGGGCCTGCTGGCCGCCGGAATGTTGGTGTCGGCGCCATCCGCTGCAGCCGGGCCCACCGTGTGTGACGTGCCCGCGTGCGTGCCAGGGATTCGGCCGGGCGTGGTGCTCGGCGCACCGTGCGACAGCACCACCTATTACGTCTTCGGGGTGACGGACTGGGGGCGGCTGGTGTTCTGCGGGTCTCCGCGACGGTATGAGCCCCGATGGTTCCGGTCACCGGTGATGCGCGGCATCAAGGACGAGAACACCAACTGCGTGACCGACGAGGGCTATGTCGCGCAGGCGCCCGACGGGTTGTTCCTGACGTGCGTGGCGGTCAACGGTCAGGCGCTCTGGCTTCGCGGCGACACTTAGCGGACCGGGTTGAACCTGATGTGCAGGTCGGTGAGGCCACGCAAGATGAACGTCGGCTCGTAGGTGTAGTTGCGCTGACCGGCGGGCCCGTGCTCGTCCGAGTCGATCGTGATGTCGGCCATCCGATCGAGAATGCACTCCAATGAGACACGCCCCTCGACGCGCGCGAGAGGTGCGCCGGGGCAGGAGTGAATACCGCGGCTGAACGCAATGTGTTCGCGAACGTTCTTGCGGTCCAGCCGGAACCGGTGCGGCTCTTCGAATCGCGCCGGATCGCGGTTGGCCGCACCAGGACTGACCATCACCGTGGTGCCCGCAGGCACGTCGACGTCGCCCAATTTGGTTGACTTGCGCGCCATCCGGAAGACACTCTTGACCGGGCTGTCCATGCGCAGGCATTCCTCGATGAAAATCGGGATGGCACTGCGGTCTTCACGCAGCTGTTGCTGGATGTCCGGCCGGTCGCCGAGCACCCGCAGCGCGGCGCTCAGCAACTTGGCCGTGGTTTCCTGCCCGGCGCCGAACAAGAACGTCGCGGTGCGTACCACGTCGACCACCTCTGGCGTGGACCCGTTCGGGTACTTCGCGGTCGCGAGCGCGGTCAGTACGTCGTCGCGGGGGTCCTGCCGCCGGTCATCGATGTAGAAGCTGAATTTCTCGTCTGCCCATCCCAGGGGGTTCGTCGCGATCGGCTCGTGGTCGAGCGCTCCGATCCGCGAGCCCGGCCGCTCGGCGCCGAACGCAGAGCGGAACTCCTCATGGTCTTCCTCCGGGACGCCGAGCAGGTCGGCCACCACCAGAAGGGAAAACGGCCTGGCATACGCGGCCAGGAACTCGCACCGGCCGTCGGCGATGAATTCATCGATGTGGCGGTCGGCCAGCCGCCACATGAAATCCTCGTTTTCTTTCAGCCGCATGGGTGTCAACAACCGGCTCAGCAGCGAACGCGCATCGGTGTGCCTCGGCGGGTCCATCGTGATCATGTGCTCGTACATGGGGATCTCGGTGCGATGTTGCTCCAGCTGTGCGCAGATGTCGTCGCCCTCGGGCACGAAAGGAATTGGAGTGAACGGCCCGGCGACCGCGACGCAGGACGAGTACGAGTCCACGTTTTTGTAGACCGCGTTGGCCGGCTCCCAACCGGTGACGGCCAGCACGCCGTTGTTGATCGGACAGCAGGTCGGGTTCTGGCTTCGCAGGTAGTCGAAGTAGGGATGAGGGTCAGGCACCAGCGACTGATCGGTGAAATAGTCGACCGAGTCGAAGTTCGTCATATGGGGCCGCCTCCTGGGGCACTCGTCCGATCACGGCGAGCGACGTATGCTGTGCATCTGCTTAGCATGGGGGGCAGGTCGCGGTCAAGGAAATAGGAGACGATGTCGTGGCATCGGGGCGGAGAATCGGAGCACCGGACGCGAAGAACCGCGCCGTGCTGCTCGATGCGGCCGAGCAGCTGATGCTCGAAGAAGGCTATGCCGCAGTGACTTCCCGTCGGCTCGCGGAACGGGCCGGTCTCAAACCACAGCTGGTGCACTACTACTTTCGCACGATGGAGGACCTGTTTTTAGAGGTGTTCCGACGCCGTGCTGAGGAAGGGCTGCGGGTGCAGGCGCGAGCACTGGAGTCACCCCAGCCGCTGTGGGCGCTGTGGCGGTTCGGCACCGATCCGACCGCGAGCCGGATCACCATGGAGTTCGCGGCGTTGGCGAACCATCGCAAGTCGATGCGGGCCGAAATCGCTTACTACGCCGAGCGATTCCGCGAGGAGCAGTGGCGCACTTTGTCGGCTGCTTTGGCGAAATACGACACCGACCCGGACAAGATGCCGCCGATCGTGTGGTCGGTGCTGTTCACCAGTCTGTCGACAATGCTGGCGATGGAGACGGAGCTCGGCATGTCGCTCGGTCACGCCGAGACAGTTGAACTCGTCGAGCGTTATCTGCGGCGTCTGGAGGGCGACCCGCTGCCCGTCGACGCGCTAGCCGTCGGCCCCTGAATCACCAGCGACGGATGGAGCAGAGCACTCCTTTGGCGCCGTCCTTCGAGACCACTACCGCGCCGTCCACCGTGATTTCGCAATGAAAATTCGGGCTGCCCGGTTCGGGCCCGGTGTTGGCGATCACCATGGCCCACTCCTCGGGCTTTCGCAGATCGAGCTCGTACGTCCAGGCCGCAGTCGGGCCGAGGTCGACTTCGATGTTGGGCAAGAACTCGTATGGGTTGTGGCTCCAGTCGGCCCACACCGCGGGCTCGTGGTCCAGGTAGTAGATCTCGGCGTAGATCGGGTTCTGCGCGGTGAGCGTGTACTTGACGTGATGCGGAGGCGCGGCGTCGTCGGCGTGCGACGGCGCCGCCACCAGACATGCCCCGGCCGCCAGCGCCGTTGCGCAACCGACTCCGAGGATCGTCGTGGTCGTCGTCATCTGTTGCGCCTCATCACCTTTTCGGCGGCCTCCCAGTGTTCTTCCCCAACCCACAGCCGCGAAAAGGACGCTACCGCTTCGTCGGCCGAAACCCCGCCGATTACGCGTTTTATCTCGCTGGCCGGACGGTTTGCCAACGACCTCGCCAGCGAGCGCCAACCGTCGTCGAACGACGCCCGAGGCACGACTCGGTCTACCAGGCCAATGCGTTCGGCCTCCGACGCGCTGACCGCCGTGCCGGTGCCTGCGAGCAGCAGCGCCTTGCCTGGTCCGACCAGCGCGGCGAGCCGCTCCGCGCCGCCCCACGCCGGCATGATCGCCAGGGACACCTGGTTGAACGCGATCTTGATGTCGTCAGCTGCTATTCGGATGTCGGCGGCGACCGCGACCTCGGCTCCGCCGCCGAACGCGTGGCCATTGAGCGCGGCGATCACCGGAGCGGGGAAGTCCGCGAGCCGGTCGCAGATCGTCCGCATTCGCCATGCCATGGCCGATGCATCTTCTGTCGTCTTGATCGCGGCGAGTTCCTTCAGGTCGCCACCCGAGACGAATGCTTTGTCGCCGGCGCCGGTGATCACCAGGGCCCGAGCGTCTGCAGAGGCATCGAGGATGTCGAGCGCCTTCTCCAGCCCGGCCATCGTGTCGAGCGAAATCGCGTTGCGCGCATGAGGACGATCAATGGTGAGCACTGCCAGCCCATCCTCGAGCTCCAAGTCCACCATGCGACCATTCTCCGCTGCGATATTGGCATTCTCCGGAAGGGAGAATAACATCCCCACCAACATGATATTCGCCGGTCGAAGCCTTCCCATGCGACCTATTCCCGCCGAATTGGCCAAGCATTACGAGGAAGAGGGGTGGTGGACTCAGGACACGCTCGGGGAGCTTCTAGCGCGCGGTCTGACAGCGCATCCGGACACCAGCTTCCGCGTGCATTCGACGGTGCGGCCGTGGGCAGGCACCTACCGCGATGTCGAGCTGGTGGCACGTAGGCTCGCCGCGGGATTGCGGTCACGCGGAGTCGGGCCCGGTGACGTTGTCGCGTTCCAGCTGCCGAATTGGATGGAGGCCGCCGCCACATTTTGGGCTTCGGCGTTCCTTGGCGCGGTGACCGTGCCGATCGTGCACTTCTACGGACGCAAGGAAGTCGCTCATATCATGAGCACGGCCGGGCCGAAAGTGTTCGTTACCGCCGAGCGGTTCGGGCGGATGGAGTACCAGCCGGACCTGTGCGCGGAGGTTCCGATCGTCGGTCTTGTCGGACGCGACACCGATGTGGGGGCACGCCCCCGCGAGCGGGAGGCACCCCCACCCGCTTGCGGGGGACGCTCGCACGAAGAGCATTTTGAAGCCCTCCTGGCCGGCGAACCGATGCGCGGCACGATGGCCACCGACCCACGCCATCCTGCGCTGATCGCGTTCACGTCAGGAACCACAAGCTATCCCAAGGGCGTCATCCACAGCCACCAGACGATTGGTTGCGAGACCAGGCAACTGCACGCGAACTACACGCCGGACCGAGGTAGGCAGCTCACCGCCGCGCCTGTCGGACACGCCATCGGCATGCTCGGTGCCTTTTTGATCCCGTTGCTCGACGGGGATTCGATCGATCTCATCGACCAGTGGGACCCGAAGCAGGTGCTGGCCCTGATGGAACGTGAGGGTGTGGCCATCGGCGGTGGTCCCCCGTATTTCTTCACCAGCCTTCTGGATCACCCCGACTTCACCGCCGAGCATCTGCGCCACATGAAGTCGGCAGGTCTCGGCGGATCAACGGTCCCTGCCGCCGTGACTCGTCGGCTGGACGACTTGGGTATTCACGTGTTCCGCTCCTACGGCAGCACCGAGCATCCGTCGGTCACCGGAACACCGCAGGACGGCCCCGCGGAGAAGCGGCTCCTGACCGACGGATGTCCCCGGCCGGGCGTGGAAATCAGGCTGGGTGACGACGGCGAGATCTTCAGCCGCGGCCCCGACCTCTGCCTCGGCTACACCGACGAGGCGCTGACCGTCCGGGCATTCGACGACGACGGTTGGTACCGCACCGGCGACGTCGGCGTCGTCGATGCCGACGGCTATCTGACGATCACCGACCGCAAGGCCGACATGATCATCCGCGGTGGCGAGAACATCAGCGCGCTGGAAGTCGAAGAGGTGCTGCTGACGATGCCGGCCGTCGCCGAGGCGGTGGTGGTTTCGGCGCCCGACGACCGGCTGGGCGAGCGGGCCGCCGCGGTGCTGCGCGTGCGACCCGGCAAGGCGATGCCGACGCTGGACGAGGTCCGCGAACACTTCCACGCGCACGGTGTGGCCAGCCAGAAGTGGCCGGAGGAATTGCACGAAGTCGACGACTACCCGAGGACCGCCAGCGGCAAGATCCAGAAGACGGTCGTCCGTGAGGACGTTGCAGGACGAGCCCGCCACGATGTTGCAGCACGAGCCCGGCACCGGATTGCCACCCAATCAACCTGAGAATAGGATTCTCTCAAGAGGAAAAGGAGTGTTTCATGTCTTCGCTGTCGTCGAAGGTCGACTTGCCGTTTCCGCTCTTTGACGCGGACAACCACCTGTATGAAACCGAGGAGTCGCTGACCAAGTACCTGCCTGAGGAGTACAAGGACATCGTCCAGTACGTGCAGATCAACGGCCGCACCAAGATCGCGCTTCGAGGTCAGATCAGTGAGTACATCCCGAACCCCACGTTCTCGGTGGTCGCGAAACCCGGTGCATGGGAGGATTACTTCAAATACGGCAATCCCGATGGCAAGAGCCGCCGCGAGCTCTTCGGCGAGCCGATGCGTTCGGTTCCGGCGTTTCGTGAGCCGGGTCCGCGCCTGGAGCTGATGAACGAGCTCGGGGTGGACCGTTCGCTGATGTTCCCGACGCTGGCCAGCTTGGTTGAGGAGCGGCTGCGCGACGATCCAGTCGCGATCCACGTCATCATCCACGCGCTCAACCAGTGGCTCGACGACGTCTGGAAGTTCAACTACCAGAACCGCATCTTCACCACCCCGGTCATTACCCTGCCGATCGTCGAGAAGGCCATCGAGGAGCTGGACTGGGTGGTCAAGCGCGGCGCCCGCGTCATCCTGGTCCGCCCGGCGCCGGTTCCGGGTTTCCGGGGTCCGCGCTCGTTCGCGCTACCGGAGTTCGACCCGTTCTGGCAGCGCTGCGTCGAACACGACGTGCTGGTCGCCATGCACTCCAGCGACAGCGGTTACTCCCGTTACACCTCCGAATGGGACGGCACCGCCAAGGAGATGCTGCCCTTCCAGACCAACGCGATGGCGATGCTCAACGAGTGGCGCCCGGTGCAGGATGCCGTGGCTTCCTGGGTGATTCACGGTGCGCTCTACCGGTTCCCGACGCTGAAGGTCGCGGTCATCGAGGCAGGGTCGAAGTGGATGTTCCCGCTACTCGACCAACTGGCCGACGTGTACAAGAAGACCCCGGAAAGTTTCCCCGGCGGCAGTCCGATCGAAGAGATCAAGAACCGCATCCACGTCAGCCCCTTCTACGAGGACGGCATCGACGAGCTGATCAATCTGATCGGTGTGGATCAGGTGCTCTACGGGTCGGATTACCCGCACCCGGAAGGCTTGGCGGAGCCCACCCACTACGTGCATGCGCTCGAGAATCTCTCCGTCGATGACCAGGCGAAGATCATGGGCGGCAACCTGTCTCGGCTCGTCACGGTGTGACGCCTCGGTGGCGCACCATCCCGGAGATGGTGCTCTCGACGGCTGACCGATTCGGTGATGTTGAGGCGATCGTCGATGGGCCACTGCGGCTTTCGTTCACCGAACTGACCGACCGGATCCGCTGTGCTGCAGGGGCATTCGCGGCTGCCGGTATTGAGAAGGGCGACCGGGTAGCGATTTGGGCGCCCAACTCGGCGGAATGGATCATCGCCGCATTCGGCCTGATGACGGCTGGGGGCGTGCTGGTTCCGGTCAACACGCGGTTCAAGGACGAGGAGGCGACAGACGTCATCGCGCGCAGCAAGGCCAAGGCGGTGCTGGTCCAAAAGGGTTTTCTGGAACGGGAATACAGCGTCACATCGGGTGGCCCCGCCGGCGGTGTTCCCGCCATTGACCTGAAGTCCGATTTCCTGTCCGGCGGCGAACCCTTCGAGCGCGAGGTGAGCGGCCTAAAAGGCAGCGACATCGCCGACATCATCTACACGTCAGGAACCACGGGGCGCCCCAAGGGGGCGATGATGAATCACCGCCAGACGCTCCGGATGTACGAGGAATGGGCGACGCTGGCGGATCTGCGCGAGGGTGACCGCTACCTGATGATCAACCCCTACTTCCACACGTTCGGCCTGAAGGCCGGCCTGATCGCAGCATTCCTGCGCGGCGCGACGATGCTGCCGGTTGCTCTTTTCGACATCGGTCGTGTCGTGGAACTGATTGAGTCGGAACGGATAACGATGCTGCCGGGTCCGCCGACGCTGTATCACTCGCTGCTCACGGTCAGCGACAACAGCAAGCTGTCCACGTTGCGCGCCGGGGTGACCGGCGCTGCCGACATCCCTGTCGAGCTGGTTCGCCGCATACACGACGAACTTCCGTTCCAGACGTTGATGACAGGGTATGGGCTCACCGAGGCCGGCAATGTGACCCTGTCCCGTCCCGGAGATTCCTTCGAGGACGTCGCCACCACCGCGGGCCTCCCGTGCGACGGCGTCGAGGTGCGCATCGCCGATGACGGGGAGGTCCTAGTCCGCGGGTACAGCGTCATGACCGGGTATTTCGACGATCCGGTGGCTACCGCGGAGGCCATCGACGGCGATGGTTGGCTTCACACCGGCGATCTCGGGATCTTCACCGAGACCGGTCGGTTGCGCATCGCGGGCCGCAAGAAAGACATGTTCATCGTCGGCGGATTCAATGCCTATCCCGCCGAGATCGAGGGCTTCCTGATGGAGCATCCGGCGGTGGCGCAGGCCGCGGTGATCGGTGTGCCGGATGACCGTCTCGGACAGGTCGGCAAGGCGTTCGTGGTGCCGAAGGGCCGCCTGCGCGACGAGGAACTCATGTCCTGGGCCCGCGCCCGGATGGCGGGGTTCAAGGTGCCACGGTATGTGCAATTCATGGACGAATTGCCGCTCAATGCCACCGGCAAGGTGCGCAAGGACCAGCTGCGCTAGCCTGTGTGGAAGTAACGTTTGCCGAATAGGGAAATGGCGTATTCGCAGATTAATCGGGCTTTCCTGGCGGAGGGCAACAGCAGCAGTGGTTGGCCTGAAACAGAGGGTGGTAACGTGGTTCTCCAAACTTCGCGGTACCCGGAGGGCTTGCATGCCGACAGCACACCGACTCGGTTGCATGCCGGCGTGCGCCGTCGATAGCAAAAACCGGCGCGGTGAGCGATCAGCGCCGCCGGAGTTCGGTATGAAGTTGTCGTGGCCGACACAAAAAAGCCGACCGAGGAAATTGAGGACGGTGACGCCGTGACGACAGAGGTCAACGACAGCATCCCGAAGACCGAGCCCGACCTGCAGGCGATGCTTGCCGATGCTGAAGCCGAGGTCGCCGAGGCGGAGGCCGCCGCCGCTGCCGCACGGGCCAAGGTTCGCGCCATGCGATCGCGACAACACGACGAGCAAACCGACGAAGACGGGAAAGACAACGAAGCCGGCAAGCGCCGACGCCGGCTATGGCCCCCAAGTTGGCCCGACGTCGCGAAAATCGTCGCCGCGATCGTCGTCGTGGGCTCATTGGCAGGCAGCGGGGTGATCCTCTGGCAGCATCACAGCGCTTCGGTTCGCAAACAGCATTCCCAGGAGTTCGTCGACACCGCCACACAAGCCGTCGTGGCGCTGACGTCAATTGATTTCAACAACGTCAAGAACCAAGTCCAACACATCGTCGACAACTCCACAGGGGCCTTCCGGGACGATTTCACCAGCAGGGCAGATCAATTCATCAAGGTTGCCGAATCGTCGAAGGCGGTCGCGAAGGGCACTGTGAGCGCAGCCGCGGTGGAAACGACCAATTCGGCGGATGAGGCCGTGGTCCTGGTGGTGGGCGCCGAGCAGATCGCCAATGCAGCCGGCAATCAACAACCGCGGTCCTTCA
Organism: uncultured Actinomycetota bacterium; assembly: GCA_963801365.1. Lineage (GTDB taxonomy): Bacteria > Actinomycetota > Actinomycetes > Mycobacteriales > Mycobacteriaceae > Mycobacterium. The sequence continues at coordinate 289,207 of CAWDEZ010000015.1, forward strand.
GATTTCGTGTGACCGTTACCAGGGACAGCGGTCAGCTCAAGGTGTCCAAGCTGGAGTTGGTACTATGACCGCTGAAGAGGCGCCGAAGATCGAGGACGTCGACGTGCCCGGGGGCGAGGAATCCTTCAAACGCGACGACGGCAGACGAGTTCTCCGACTCCCGCTCGGCGCGTTGCTATGGGGTGCGCTTGTCGTAGCGTCGGTGGTGTTGTTGGCCGCCCTTATTTGTTTTCAGTATCGTCCCGATCAACAGACCAATGACGCGGCGGCTCAGTCCGCGATCGCGGCGGCCAAAGACGGGGCGGTCGCCGTCTACACCTATTCGGCCAACACGATCGACCGCGACATCGCATCCGCACAGTCGCATTTGACCGGTGACTTCTTGTCGCAGTACAAGCAATACATCCAGAGTCCGGCTCCCACCGAAGCCAAGATGAACGCGGTGAAAACCGCTGCCGCGGTAAATGGTGCAGCGCTCACGGAATTACACCCTGGCTCGGCGGAGGTGTTGCTCTTCATCAATCAGACCACCACATCGGCTCCGAACCCCGCGACGACGCAGGCTTCTCGGAGCATTCTGGTCACCCTCGTGAAAGTCGATGGTAAGTGGCTTATTTCGGCGATGAAGCCGGTGTAGCGAGTCGATGAGTATCTCGCTACTGCTGGAGATGGCGCTCTCGGACAACCCGGACCGGGAGGCGTTGGTTTCCAACGGGACTCGGCTCACGGTCGGTGAGTTGAGTTCGCTGGCCGACGGAGGTGCCGGCGTCATCGCTTCGTCGGGTGCCGGCAGCGTCGCGTACGTCGGGACCGGCGGTGCGATGCTGCCGCTGTTGATGTTCTCCTCGGCACGGACCGCTCGACCGTTCACGCCGCTAAACTACCGACTGAGCGCCGACGGGTTGCATGAGTTGATCGCACGGTTGCCGGATCCATTGGTGGTGTTCGATGACGAATACCGCGACATGGTCGAGGGCGCCGGCGTGAAGTCCGTTGACTCCGAGGATTTCATCACGATGGCGCGAGCCGCCGAACCGGCCTCGGAATTCGCGGATCCCGCCGACGTCGCGATCGTTTTGTTCACGTCCGGAACGACGTCCCGGCCGAAGGCGGTCGAGTTGTCGCACTACAACTTGACGAGCTATGTCATGGGTACCGTCGAATTCGGATCGGCGGAGCCCGACGATGCGGCATTGATCTGCGTCCCGCCTTACCACATCGCCGGTGTCAGCGCTGCGCTGTCCAACCTGTACGCGGGCCGAAAGATGTTGTACCTGAGCAAGTTTGAACCCAAGGAGTGGATCCGGCTGGTCGGCGACGAGGCCGTCACGACGGCAACCGTGGTGCCGACCATGCTGGATCGCATCGTCGGTGAGCTCCAAGAACAGCCGACGCCGCTGCCGACCCTTCGCACGCTGGCCTATGGCGGCTCGAAAGTCGCTCTGCCGCTGGTGCGCACGGCGCTTGACCTGCTACCCGACGTGGGCTTCGTCAACGCCTACGGATTGACCGAAACGAGTTCGACGATCGCGGTGCTGACTCCCGAAGATCACCGCGCGGCACACCGGGCGACAGATGACATGACAAGGAAGCGCCTCGGTTCGGTGGGCCGCCCGGTGCCGGGCATCGAGGTTCAGATCCGCGGCGAGGACGGCGCCGTGCTGGGCCCCGATGAGCCTGGAGAATTGTTCGTCCGCGGGGACCAGGTCTCCGGAAAGTACGCCGAGATCGGGTCGGTGCTCGACGAAGACGGTTGGTTTCCCACCAAAGACATTGCCGCACTGGACACCGACGGCTACTTGTTCATCACCGGACGATCCGACGACATCATCATCAGGGGCGGCGAGAACATCGCTCCTGCGGAGGTCGAGGACGTCCTCGTGGAACATGCATCGGTGCGCGATGTCGCGGTCGTCGGGGTCGAGGACCCCGAGTGGGGTCAGATCATCGTGGCTGTGGTGGTTCCGGCGGACGGAGTAACGCCCGATCCAGAAGAATTGCGCGCACACGTCCGCAAGGCTCTGAGGGGCTCCCGCACGCCTGATCGGGTCGTCTTCCGTGACGAATTGCCCACCACCCCCACCGGAAAGGTGTTGCGGTGCGACCTCGCTGACGAACTACGGACAGGGTAGGAGAAGAAGGGACAGTCATGATCAAGACGGGCACGCGGCTCAAGAGCCAGGTGTGTGATACGCAGATCATCGTGGTCAAGAGCGGCGACGGTCTCGACGACTTGCGAGCCGGCGGCGTTCCGATGCGCGAGATCGGCGACAATGCCGCCTCGGATGCGTCGCTTGACCCGAAGTTCTCCGACGGGAATGTGATGGGCAAGCGCTACGTCGATGCCAGCGGGGCCGAGGTGCTGGTCACGAAGGCCGGCGCCGGAACCCTGAGTATCGGTGACGTGCCGTTGAGCATCAAAGAAGCAAAGCCGCTGCCGGCCAGCGACTAGACATTTTCTCGTTGCGGCCCAGGAGAATTCGACGATGACGAGCGCCGATATGCACTCGCTGGTGATCGCATCGGACTACCGTGTTCCCGACCCCGCACGGGTGCCACGTCTGCTCGAGAGCCGCAAATCGGCCCTCGCCGACATCGGTGCGCATCACGTGATCGTGCACAGCTCGACGCTCGACTACGGCCGGGTCCTCGTCAGCATCGCCGTCAACAACCGCGAGCCGGTCGTCGACCTGCTGAGATCGCGGGTGTTCTTCGACTGGTTCGACGCGGTCGGAGTCCAGGACATTCCGGCCGTCTTCGCGGGCGAGCTCGTCGACAAAATCGATCTGACCGACTCGGCACATCCGCTGCCGCCAGGTGTCGTTGTCGCCGCGACGACGTCGGTAGAAGATGTCTCCACGTTGATCGACAACGTCCATCAAGCGCTCGACGGGTTCCACGCCGCCGGCATCCAGAAGACCTGGATCTTCCAAGCTTTCGACGACGACCGAGAGGTGATGATCCTTTCGCAGATCGACAACGAAGAGGACGCGCGTCGGTGGATCGAGCATCCCGATGCGGCCGCCGAGTGGATCCCCAACGCCGGCATGGGCGCGTACCCGCCGTTGTTCGTGGGAAGATTACTGCACATTCTGCGCATCGACGAAACGGCGTGAGCGGATCACCGTCGATGTATGTGTGTCTCTGCAAGGGGGTGACCAGTCAGACGGTGACCGAAGTTGTCGCCGAGGGCGCGTCGACCACCAAGAAGGTTGTGAAAGCGTGCGGCGCGGGCTCCGATTGTGGCCGCTGCCGGCGCACGATTCAGGCGATCATCAAAGCCGCGGTGGTGGCGCCCGAAACTCGTTGACAGAGGAGGTTTTTTGCGGTGACTCACAGCTATGCGCTCGACACCGGGTTGCTCATCTTGCGGCTCGTTCTCGGCCTCACACTGGCCGCGCACGGTCTCAATAAGTTCTTCGGCGGTGGCCGGATCCCTGGTACGGCACGGTGGTTCGAAAGCATCGGAATGAAGCCGGGCATGCTTCATGCCCGCATTGCGGCACTCACCGAAACTTCGGCGGGGCTTGGACTCGCAGTGGGACTGCTGACGCCGATCCCGGCCGCCGGCTTTGTCGCACTGATGCTCGTCGCCGCGTGGACCGTGCACCGGCCCAACGGTTTTTTCATCGTGAAGGAGGGCTGGGAGTACAACCTCGTGCTTGCGCTCAGCGCAGTGGCGGTCGCGACAATCGGTGCCGGGCGCTTCAGTGTGGATCACGTGATTTTCGGCGACAATTGGTGCGACGGCTGGGCGGGGCTGGCCATTTCGCTGGGACTGGGCCTGGCGGGTGGCATCGGGCAGCTGCTGATCTTCTACCGGCCGCCGGCCAAAGCGCAGACCTAGCGATTTCGGCGCGCAAACGTGCGCTGAGCGCCTGTTTGCGCGCCGAAATCGCGCATTGACACATAGGCTTCCAGATGACAGAGTGCTGAGCGACTGCTCAACATTCATCGGAAAGAGGTAATGATGGCCGGCCGAGTCGAAGGCAAGGTCGCGTTCGTCACGGGTGCGGCGCGCGGCCAGGGTCGCAGCCATGCGGTGCGATTGGCGCAGGAGGGCGCCGACATCATCGCCGTCGATATCTGCAAGCAGATTGACAGCGTTCGGATTCCGCTGTCCACGCCGGAGGATCTAGCCGAGACGGCAGATCTGGTCAAGGGAATCAACCGCCGCATCTACACCGCAGAAATCGACGTGCGCGACTACAGCGCGCTCAAAGCCGCCGTCGACACAGGTGTCGACCAGCTCGGCCGGCTCGACATCATCGTGGCCAATGCCGGCATCGGCAACGGCGGTGCGACGCTGGACAAGACCGGTGAACACGACTGGACCGACATGATCGACGTCAACCTCGGCGGCGTGTGGAAGACCGTCAAGGCGGGCGTGCCGCACATCTTGTCCGGTGGCCGCGGCGGTTCGATCATCCTGACGAGTTCGGTCGGTGGCCTGAAGGCCTATCCCCACACCGGTCACTACGTGGCCGCCAAGCACGGTGTGGTTGGCCTGATGCGGACCTTCGCTGTCGAGTTGGGGCAATACAACATCCGCGTCAACTCGGTACACCCCACCAACGTGAACACCCCGCTGTTCATGAACGACGGCACCATGAAACTGTTCCGCCCCGATCTGGAAAATCCCGGCCCCGACGACATGAAGGTCGTCGCGCAGATGATGCACACGCTGCCGATCGGGTGGGTGGAACCAGAGGACATCAGCAACGCGGTGTTGTTCCTCGCGTCCGACGAAGCCCGCTACATCACCGGTGTGACTCTGCCCGTCGACGCGGGAAGCTGCCTAAAGTAAACCTGGTGCGGCGCCTGATCGTTGCATCGGTTGCCATCCTGGCGCTCGCTTCGTCGGCACTCCCGGCGGCGCACGGCGACCGCGGCCACGACCCGTACTTCAACGACGACGAATACACCGAGTTCTACACACCGCCCGATCCGCTGCCCAACGGCCAGCCGGGTGACCTGATCCGCACCGAACCCTCACGCCTGGTGCTGGAACCGTCGGGACAACTCGGTGCGATCATGGCGACCGGAACCCGAATCATGTACCGCAGCACCGATGCTCGCGGTCGGCCCAACGTCGTCACCGGTACATACTTCGAGCCGTACAACGACTGGCCGGGCAACGGCCCGCGCCCGTTGCTTGTCTACGGGCCCGGCACCCAGGGCCAGGGCGACCAGTGTGCGCCGTCGCGGCAGTTCAATCAGGGCATCCACTGGTCGCCGTTTGCCGACCTCGCGTTCAACTACGAGGAGCTGTTCGTCTCGACGATGGTCGCGCGCGGCTTCGCAATCGTGATGACCGACTATGAGGGGCTCGGCACGCCCGGCATGCACACCTACGTCAGCCGGGTCGCCGAGGTAACGCGATGCTCGACGCCGCGCGCGCAGCCAAAAAGCTTCCCGACACGTCGTTGGATCCCCGCGGGCCGGTTGCATTCTGGGGTTAGTCGCAGGGCGGCGGCGCCGCCGCGTCAGCCGCCGAACTTGCGCCGCAGTACGCGCCGGAACTTCACGTGGTGGGCACCTATGCGGGCGCGCCGCCGGCTGATCTGAAAGAACTCTTTCCCTACGCCGACGGCAGCGTGCTGGTGGGCGTCGTCGGGTATGCGCTGAACTCCGTCATCGCGACCTATCCCGAGCACGAGGCGGCGATCCGCGACACGCTCACCCCGCGGGGTGAGGACCTGCTGAACAAAGTCGCCGACCAGTGCATCGCGGAGACGATTTTCAACTTCATGTTCCGGCACCTGCAACCGTACTTCTACGAAAACATCAACGAACTCGTCGAACGCGAACCGTTCAAGTCACTTTTCGAGATGCAACGCATCGGTCACTTGAAGCCGAATGCGCCGGTGTTGATTCTCAGCAACCGGTACGACCCGGTGGTGCCGTGGACCGGGGCGAATCAGCTGGGCCGCGACTGGTGCGCGCAGGACGCCGATGTGCAGTTCTGGTCCAACGAAGAGCCGCCCTTTCTGAACAAGCTTGTTGTCAACCATGCACTGCCGATGCTGGTCGACGGGGAGCGGGCCATGCAGTGGATCGCCGACCGGTTCAACGGCGCACCCACCACACCCAACTGCGGCCAGTTCTGAAGCCCATGAGAGAGTCCGATTTCCGCCTCACGGGGCTGTGATGTCTGCGCTCTGTTCGTGGTGAATACGGCCGTCGATGTCCGCCAACGGCCGGCCGCCGCCGCCCCAACGGCGCGCGATGATTTCCGCCGCGATCGACACCGCTGTTTCCTCGGGTGTGCGGGCACCGAGGTCCAGGCCGATCGGGCTGGCAAGCCGGCTCAACTCCGATTCGGTCAGCCCGACGTCACGCAGCCGGTCGAGCCGATCGTCGTGGGTCTGGCGGGAGCCCATCGCGCCGATGTAGCTGATGGCCTGCGGCAGACGCAGCGCCACCTGCAGGACCGGGACGTCGAACTTCGGGTCGTGGGTAAGGACACAGATCGCGGTGCGGTCGTCGATCGCGCCCTGCTCGGCCTGGGCGGCGAGGTAGCGATCCGGCCAGTCGACGACCACCTCGTCGGCCGCGGGAAACCGCGCCTTGGTGGCGAACACCGCTCGGGCGTCGCAGACGGTTACCCGGTAACCGAGAAAGGCGCCTTGCTGCGCGAGCGCGGCTGCGAAGTCGATCGCACCGAACACCAGCATCCGGGGACGCGGCGCGTGGCTGGCCACGAAGACCTCCATCCCCGCGTCCTGTCGCTCGCCGTCGGGACCGTACGTGAGCACCGCACTGCGACCGGCGGACAACAGCCCGCGGGCGTCGTCGGTCACGGCGGCATCGGCGCGGGCCGAGCCCAGCGACCCGTCGACGTCGTCCGGCCCGACAACGAGCCTGCGACCCAGCCACTTCAGGTCGGGATGCGCGACGACCGTCGCCACCGCGATCGGGCGGTGGGCGGTGATGGCTTCGGCAACCTCTTCCAGTTGCGGGAACGCGTCGCGGGACGCCGGTTCGGCGAAGATGTCGATCTCGCCGCCGCAGGTGAGGCCCACGGCGAACGCGTCGTCTGCGCTGATGCCGTAGCGCTGCAGCATCGGGCGGCCCGTGCGGACCACCTCGTTGGCGAGTTCGTAGACGGCCGCCTCGACACAGCCACCCGACACCGAGCCGGTGACCGACCCATCCGGCGCGACCACCATCGCGGCACCCGGGGGGCGAGGGGCAGACCGGATGGTGCGGACGACGGTGGCGAGGCCGGCCGTGGCGCCGGACCGCCAGATCGACATCAGCTCGTCGAGCACGTCACGCACCCGTCTGCTCCTTGCTCCCGGCTGCGAGTGTAGGCGCCTTGCGGGATCACTATTCTCAATGTGCGGCAACGCGATTTCCGGACGATTTCACCGACGCGAACGAGGCGCGCATGCCTTCAGCTGAGACGCCGGTGGTCGCCGGGGTGCTGCTGGCGGCCGGCGCCGGACGGCGGTACGGCAAGCCGAAAGTGCTTGTCGAGGAGTGGTTGACGGCTGCGGTGATCGCGCTTCGTGACGGGGGCTGCGACGACGTCATCCTGGTTCTCGGTGCTGCCGTGGTTCCCGAACCCCCGGGCGTCACGGCGATCACCGCCGCGGGGTGGCAGAGGGGCTTGAGCGCGTCGGTACGCGCCGGACTGGATCACGCCGCTACTCTGCACGCGGACGTCGCCGTGCTGCATGTGATCGACACGCCCGATGTCGGCGCTGCGGTGGTGCGCCGAGTTTTGAAGCGCGCGTTGGCATCTCGCAGCGGACTGGCGCGCGCGTGCTACGGTGGCAGGCCCGGGCATCCCGTCGTCATCGCTCGCCGCCACTGGGCAGAGGTGATCGAAAACCTCTCCGGCGACCAGGGGGCGGCGGCATACCTACGCAGTGCCCGAGACGTCAAGGAAGTGGACTGCGCCGACCTGGCCAGCGGACGTGACCACGACGAACCGGACTAGCGCCCGGTACTCGTCGACGCGCTGCGGGGTCTGCGCCGGGGCTTGAATCACGATGCCGCGGGCACGGCCGATAATCACGAGCGTGACGCAAGACGACCACGGGACAGTCGCGCCGGCGCAGTCGCAGTTTGCTCTTCACGCAACCGCTCATCACGGGCTGCGCCAGATGTCCGGGCGCGACCCACACGAACAGTTCCGGGTCGCGACACCGCTGGAGTTGCTCTTCGACCTGACCTTCGTCATCGGATTCGGCGTTGCCGCTTCCGAATTCGCGCATTCTCTGGCGGAGAATCACGTCGGCCCGGGCCTCACCGGGTTCGCGTTCGCGACATTCGCGGAGTGCTGGGCATGGATCAACTTCAGCTGGTTCGCATCCGCCTATGACACCGACGACTGGATATACCGGCTCACCACGATGGTGCAGATGGTCGGTGTCACCATCCTGTCGCTGGGCCTGCCGGCGATGTTCGCCTCGATCGAAGAAGGCACGCACGTCGACAACCGCGTCATGGTCGCCGGATACGTGGTCATGCGCGTCGCGATGCTGGCCCAGTGGTTGCGTGCCGCCAAGCAGGATCCGGGCCGGCGACCGGCGTGCCTCACCTATGCCAGCACGATCACGATCGCCCAGATCGGCTGGATCGCACTGATTTTCGCGCACACATCGCTGCGGGTGACATTCGTGTTCGTCGGCTTGCTGATCTTGGTCGAACTGCTGGGTCCATGGATCGCAGAGAGACGAATGGGCGGCACGCCGTGGCACGCCCATCACATCGCCGAACGGTACGGCTTGCTGACGATCATCACTCTCGGCGAAGGAGTGGTCGGAACCGTCGCATCGCTATCGGCCGTGGTGCGCGAGCAGGGCTGGACGGTGGATGCGGTACTGGTCGCGATCGCCGGTACCGGGCTGACGTTTGGGATGTGGTGGATGTACTACGTCATCCCCGCGGCGCAACTGCTGCATGTACACCGGCAGCGCTCGTTCCTCTACGGCTACACGCATCTGGTGCTGTTCGGCTCGATCGTGGCGACCGGCGCCGGCCTGCACGCCGCCGCGTTCTACATCGAGCACCAGTCGAAACTGGGGTCGGTGGCCACGGTGCTGTCGATCGCGATCCCGGTCGCCGCCTACATCGCAATGGTGTACGTGCTGTACATGCTGCTGGTGCACACCGCGGACGCATTTCACGTCCTCCTCGTGGCGCTCACTGCGGCCATGCTGGCGGCGGCAATCGGCTTGGCCGCGGCCGGGTTGTCGATGTCGGCGTGCTTGTTGATCGTGATGCTCGCGCCGATGGTCACCGTGGTCGGGTTCGAATTGGTCGGCCATCGGCACACGATGGAGACGGTGAGCCGGTCGCTGGCCGACGGGATGTGACGGCTAGCTTACGCGGGTCCGGTGATGTTCCCCCGCCGAACGTCCTCGCGGCATTGCTTCCGGGTTTTCCCGGTCTGCTCCACGCAGACCTGGACCTCTTGCTCGATGCCGTCCGGGTACACCTCGTCGGTTGGGGCGGCTGTGCCGCCGGTCGGAGACGGAACCGCCGTTGTTCCACAAGACTGGCAGCGGTTCCGCCCCTCATACAGCGACCACATCGTGTCGCCCGTTGCCGACAGCTTCGAGCAATAGGCTTCCCGACCCTGCTCAGTGACACCTGCCGCACCCAGCGTCGCGCAGTCGGTACCGATCATGACGACCGGTACATCTGGCGCCGCAGCGGCGGGCGGGCTGACCGACGTGGGAATCGGCGGCGCGGGGCTCGGTGATGCCGGCGTATGACGATCACGGTTGAGCAGGACCAGCGTGATAGCCCCGGCGGCGATGAGAACCACCGCCAGCGCAGCCGGAACGACGACGAGTGGCCGCTTTCTCGGCTTGCTGGCTGCCGTGGTGCGGGGAGGCGACCGGTGCTTAGGTCCAGAGGCGATGAGTGCCGCCGCGGTGGCGTCGCTGGCACCCGTTTCGGCAGCCACTATTCCCAGGCCTTGTGCCAGTGCGTTGGCAAACTCTATGCAGGTGTCGTAGCGGTCCGCGGGCGCCTTTGCGAGAGCCTTCGAGAAGACCGGACCCAGGTCGGTCAGGGCTGGCCGTCGGGTGCCGATTGGGGGCGGCGGGGCGCTCAGATGCTGGCTGATTACCACCGCCGGGTTGGAATGCTGGAATAGGGGTGTGCCGGTCAATAGATGAAAGGCTGTCGCCGCCAACGCGTATTGGTCTGCCCGACCATCTAGCTGCTCGCCCATCAATTGCTCGGGTGCGGCGTAGGCGACCGTTCCCACCGTCATGTTCGTCCCTGTGAGCCCGCTGGCGTCATCGACCCAGCGGGCAATTCCGAAGTCGGCGAGCAAGATTCGTTCATCGTTCGACTCCGGATGCGACATCAAGATATTCGCTGGCTTGACGTCGCGGTGCAGCAGCTGGCGCTGATGGGCGTAATCCAGTGCTTCAGCGACCGATGAGATGATCCGTATCACCTCGTCCGGCGGCATGCCGTTCGGGTAGCGCTCTGCCAGCAGGGTGGCGCAGTCGGTGCCATCGACATAGTCCATCGAAATCCACAGCCGGCCGTCGAACTCGCCGCGGTCGTGCACTCCGACGATATGGGGGTGCCACAGCGTCGCGGCAATGTCGGCCTCGCGGTTGAACCGCTGTCGATACTCGTCGTCATCGGTGAAGGTGGTCGGCAGCACCTTCAGCGCGTCATTGCGCGGCAGCCTCGGGTGTTGGGCGAGGTAGATGACGCCCATACCTCCTGATCCCAGCTGACGCAGGATCGTGTAGCCCGCGAAACTCCGGCCATCGGCCAACGGCATGGGCGCATCCTACAAGTGGCATTCTTCATCCCGTGAATCTGGATTCGGTGCTGACGTCGATTCCGCCGGCGGCGGTGTACGTCACGGTGGGGACGGTGATCGGCATCGAAAGCCTCGGCGTCCCTCTGCCGGGGGAAATCGTCCTGGTCAGCGCTGCGCTGTTGGCCTCGCATCACTCCGCGGTCAGCCCGATCGGTATCGGGATCGCCGCGATCATCGGGGCGGTGGTTGGCGACTCGATCGGGTATTCGATCGGCCGTCGGTTCGGCATACACGTGTTCGATCGGCTCGAACGTCGATTCCCCAAGCACTTCGGACCCGCGCACGTCGCCTTCGCCGAGCATGTGTTCGCGCGCTGGGGTGGCTTCGCGGTGTTCTTCGGCCGGTTCATCGCGCTGCTGCGCATTCTGGCCGGCCCTTTGGCCGGAGCGTTGAAGATGCGGTATCCGCGGTTCCTCGCCGCCAACGCCGCAGGGGCGCTGTGCTGGGCCGGCGGAACCACAGCACTCGTGTACTACCTCGGGATGGCCGCCGAGCGGTGGCTATCCCGGTTCTCATGGATCGGCTTGTTGGTGGCGGCGGTCGGCGGCATGGGGGCGGCGCTGTTCATGCGCCGTCGTATTGCAGAAGCGGTCGCCGAATTCGAAACCGAGCCCCAGAACCACACGTCCGGGGGCAGAACAAGCGCCGGTCCATGAAAGCGCGCGGGCCGGCTCGAGCCGGGTCTGCACGGCCGAAAGGATGGCCCAGACAAATCGCCGAATGGCGAACCATCGCTGCTCAGCAGGCCGAGTTCGATGCCGATCAGAGATCGTCCGCGACACGGTCGAGGAACTCTCGCACCTTGTCCGGGTTTTCGAGTGTGAACTGAGCGGCGGATCGACGGTCGCCGTCCTCGCTGTGGCGCACCAGGATTCCGATGCCATCGGTGCGGACGGCGTCGAACGCATCTTCATCGGTGAGGTCGTCGCCGATGTAGATCGGCAGCACCTTCGGCGCGGCATCCATAGATGTCGCCGGCCCGGCGGCTCCGGTGATCCGCTCGCGGATCCACGCCAGAGTTGTGCCCTTGTTCCAGTCGACGTCAGGTCGCAGCTCCACGACCTTGCGGCCATTGGTGACTCGCAGATGTTCCCTCTGACCGACGCGATGGGTGCTCGCCACCACCTCTCCGACGTCCTCGGCTGGGACATCGCGATAGTGCACGGCGACCGCAAAACGCTTGTGTTCCACCCCGGTTCCATTGATAGGTGCGAGCGTCTCGGCCAGCTCCTCGGCGGCGCGCTCCAGCACCGGCACCGCGGCCGCGGCCTCGTCGTTCTGGCGGTACCCGCCGTCAGGTGCGATCGACTCGAAGCCGTGGCTGCCCGCATACCACAGGCCCGGCACCGCGACGCGGTCACGGATGTCGGCGAGATCGCGACCGGACAGGATCGCCACGGGACACGTCTTGGCCAGTCGCGCCAACGTTTCGGAGGCCCCGTCGACCAACCGCGCCGACGAGGGGTCCGGAACGATCGCCGAGAGTGTGCCGTCGAAGTCGAGGCAGACGGCCGGGCGGTGGCCGGCGATGATCTCGGTCAGGTTGCGATACGACTCGAGCGCATCAGGGATTTCTGACATGCGCCTGTCGCCGGTGCGCACGCCGATGTCGGAGAGCCCGTCAACCACGACGTCGGCTCCGCGCTCCAGTAGCTCGCTGGCGCGTGCCGGGGAGTCGACGGCGATCACCAACGCGAAGCCGCCGTTTCGGGCGGCCACGATCACGTCGGGACTGGCGCCAACCACGACCGATCGCTCCGCCCGCGCGCCCAGCCCGCGTGCGATCTCGCGCAGCCCAGACGAATCCGGACTGGTCGACCCGCCAACCGCCGTCTGGACGCCCGCGCCGTGCAATCGCTTGGCCAACTCGGCGAGCGAATCATTCTGCGGCACTTGAAAAATCACCGCATCCTGAAGCCGGGGATCGACCGTCACACGCGGCGTCGTCACCGGAGAATCTTCGCACAGGGCGACCGGTTCGAAGCTAGCCCGCGTGCAATGCCGACGCGAGCGCGCGAATATCAGCGTCGGGCACCTGGTAGCCCGGGAAATACACACACACCCGCTGCGCGACGTCGGCAAACCGGCGCAGGATCTCGGCGGCACATTCCTCCGGCGTGCCCCTGACAGCGAGGGCGGTCAACAAGTCGTCGTCGATCAGGTCGGCCATCGCCGCGACGTCCATCTGCTTGGACAACTGGTTGAGCCGCGGTTGAAGCTCTGCCCGTCCCTCCACGTCCAGCACCGGTACGTAAGCGGGCGTCGACCCGTAGAACGCCAGCAGCGCGCGCACACCGTGGCTGGCGGCCGCCAGCTGCGCATCCGTGCGCCCGATCGCGGCGATCACCTGCGGGACGATGTCGAGGTCGGCGCGGCTGCGTCCCGTGCGGTGCAGGCCGTCCTCGATCGCGGGAAGCGTCCGCTCGCGGAAGTGCCGGACAGAATGAAACGGCATGACGAGAAGCCCGTCGGCCACTTCGGCGGCCGCTCTGGTCATCAACGGCCCCAGCGCCCCGAGATATATGGGCGGGACTCCGTACCGGTTGGGCCCTGGGTCGAAGGCCGGGGTCATCAACGTGTGCTTGGTGAACTCACCACGGAATGCTAGTCGTTCGTTGTGCTGCCAGCTGTCTAGGATCGCCCGCACAGCCTGCACGGTCTCGCGCATGCGCGCGGCCGGCCGGCTCCACGTGCTTCCGTACCGGCTTTCGATATGCGGCCGGATCTGCGAGCCGAGGCCGAGGCGGAACCGCCCACCCGACAGCAGCTGCAAGTCGTAGGCGGCATGGGCCAGGTGCATCGGGCTGCGCGGCAGCGCGATGGCCACGTTGGTCATCAGCTCGGCATCGGTCGTGGCCGCCGCGGCGCCCAGCGGAAGGAAAACGTCGTGCTGGCCCTCGAACGTGAACAGGCCGTCGGCTCCGGCCGTGGCCAGCTCTCGCGCGCGCTCACCGGCCCGGTCGGGTCGCGCGTCGAGTTGGACATGCAAAAACATCGGCCGCACCCTAACTTTTCCGCATTGCGCCGAGCGTGAACCTGACGACGCTGTGCCGGTGTGTCGCATAGCTGGTTGCACTGTCGGCGGCGGGGCTGCAGCTACCCGCCCAAACTGCTGTGAAAAATGATGTCATTGTTATGTATGGCGTAGGCGTGAATCTTGGGGTAATTGTCATACCCTGTGGCTCGTGTCGATTACCCGGCGCGATCTGCTGAAAATCGCCGCCGCCGCTCCGGCGGCTTTGGGCGCGGGGGGCGCACTCAGTACCGTCGCCTCGACGGTACTGGCGCCGAGTACATCGGCGGCACCACTGGGCATCCTGCTCGACTATGCCGCCGGCGTCATCAGCGCTGCCGATCTGCGAGCATCAGGTGCCATGGGTGCCATCCGCTACGTCTCCGATCGGCGTCCGGGCGGAGATTGGATGAAGGGCAAGCCCATTCAGCTGCCGGAAGCACGCGATCTTTATCACAACGGGTTGAAGATCGTGTCGTGCTATCAGTTCGGCAAGCAGGACACTGCCGACTGGCTCGGAGGGCAGGCAGCAGGCGTGCGCCACGCGCAGCGAGGCTGGCAGTTGCACATCGCCGCCGGCGGATCCAACGGCGCACCGATCTACTCGTCGATCGACGACGACCCCACGCCCGATCAGTACCGGCAGCTCGTCGCTCCCTATCTGCGCGGCTGGGAGTCGGTGCTCGGGCATCAGCGCGTCGGTGTGTACGCGAACGCGCCGACCATAGAGTGGGCGCGTCAGGACGGGCTCGGCGCGTACTACTGGCAGCACAACTGGGGGTCGAAGGGAGTGGTCCACCCCGCGGCGCACCTGCACCAGGTCGAGATCGACAAGCGCAGCGTCGCCGGCGTCGGCGTCGACGTCAATTACATCCTCAAGCCGAACTTTGGCCAATGGGATTAGCTGAAACTCGCAGTTGCGAGGCGTAGCAAACTTTTTTCAGTCGACTCAGTGAACATTTGTCGACTGATGGACCGAGCAAGTGCTTGCCTGGTTCGGGGGCGCCTACGAAAACTTGAGTAAAAATCTCCATAACGATTTGATAACAATCATACTGTGAACAGCGCCGTTGTAGCTACTCGGCCGTAACCACCGGCACGCAGGACGTTTGTCACGCCCCGTTGAGGGCGCGAATCAACGGCTCGTTACCTAGTGGGTGGTTACTAATGCGTAGAACTCACCAGTAACCATTCCCGTCGGCTGGCACGGCAATTTCCTATGCCAGTCTTAGTGGCAACCAGCGAGGCCAGTTGAGCCGTGGCGCCCGTAGCCGGGACGTCGTGGCGGGCCAGGCCTCGCTGGGATTCGACGGGGAATCGCAACATCCTTCGCGACGCAGCGAGGTCAACACGCCAAGACGAAACGAAGAGGCTGAGGAGACGCGAAACGTGACGATCCATGGATATGACAGGGTGCCAGCTGGCCGCGACGGCGACTCCCCGAAGCCCGCGCACAGCGCCCACGCCCTGGTCGATCGTCTGAGTGCAGGTGAGCCGTACGCGGTCGCGTTCGGCGGTCAGGGCAGCGGATGGCTGGACAACCTCGAGGAGCTGGTGTCGTCCGCCGGCATCGAGCTCGAACTCGCCGCCCTGGTCAGCGAGGCCGAGATAATGCTGGCGCAGATTGCCGACGAGCTGGTGGTCGTGCGCCCGATCGGGTTCGAGCCGCTGAGCTGGGTGCGTGCGCACGCCGCCGGCGATCCGATGCCAAGCGCAAAGCAGCTGACTTCTGCCGCCACGTCGATGCCCGGGATTCTGCTGACCCAGCTGGCCGCCATCCGCGCGCTGACCCGCCAGGGAATGGACTTCGTCTCGACGCCGCCCGTGGCCTATGCGGGTCATTCTCAGGGTGTCGTCGCCATCGAGTCTCTGAAGTCGCGCGGCACGCGCGACGTCGAATTGCTGGTGCTGATCCAGCTCGTCGGCGCGGCGTGCACGCTGGTGGCCCGGCGGCGTGGAATTTCCGCGCTGGGCGATCGCCCGCCGATGGTGTCGGTCACCAATGCGGACCCCGACCGGATCCAGACGCTGCTCGACGAGTTCGCCACCGACGTTCGCACCGTGCTGCCGCCGGCGTTGTCGGTCCGCAACGGCCGCCGCTCGTCGGTGATCACCGGCAGCCCCGAGCAACTGGCCCGCTTCGAGCTGTACTGCCAGCAGATCGCCGACGCCGAAGCCGCCGAGCGCAAGAACAAGCTGCGCGGCGGTGCGGTGTTCGCCCCGACCTTCGTGCCGGTGCAGGTCGAGGTCGGCTTCCACACGCCGCGGTTGGCCGACGGTGTGGCGATTATCGACCAGTGGGCCGCCAAGATCGGTCTCGACGCCGAACTGGCGCACGAGATGGGCGAGTCCATCCTGGTGCGTCCAGTGAATTGGGTCGACGAGGTTGACAAGCTTCACGACGCCGGTGCGCACTGGATCCTCGACCTCGGGCCGAGCGACATCTTGACCCGCCTGACCGCACCCGTGATTCGCGGTCTCGGAGTCGGCATCGTCCCAGCCGCCACCCGCGGCGGACAGCGCAACCTGTTCACGGTCGGCGCCGTGCCGGAGGTGGCGCAGCCATGGTCCAGCTACGCACCGAGCGTGGTCAGCCTGCCCGACGGGACCGTGAAGCTGTCGACGAAGTTCACCCGGCTCACCGGCCGCTCACCGATCCTGCTTGCCGGGATGACGCCGACGACCGTCGACGCGAAGATCGTCGCCGCCGCAGCAAACGCTGGGCACTGGGCCGAGCTCGCCGGTGGCGGACAGGTTACCGAGCCGATCTTCAGCCAGCGCATCGAGGAACTGCAGGCGCTGCTCGAGCCCGGTCGCGCCTACCAATTCAACTCGCTGTTCCTCGACCCGTATCTGTGGAAGCTGCAGATCGGCGGAAAGCGGCTGGTGCAGAAAGCCCGCCAGTCGGGTGCGTCCATCGACGGCGTCGTCGTCAGCGCCGGGATCCCCGACCTGGAGGAGGCCGTCGACCTTATCGACGAGCTGAACAGCGTCGGCATCACCCATGTCGTGTTCAAGCCGGGCACCGTCGAGCAGATTCGCTCGGTGATCCGGATCGCCGCCGAAGTGCCCACCAAGCCGGTGATCGCGCATATCGAGGGCGGACGCGCGGGTGGCCACCATTCCTGGGAAGACCTCGACGACCTGCTGCTGGCCACGTACTCAGAACTGCGGGCCCGGTCCAACATCACGGTGTGCGTCGGCGGGGGCATCGGTACGCCCGAGCGGGCCGCCGAATACCTGACCGGCCGGTGGGCAGCGGGCCACGGCTACCCGTTGATGCCGATCGACGGCATCCTGGTCGGGACCGCGGCCATGGCCACCAAGGAGTCGACCACCTCACCGCAGGTCAAGCAGATGCTGCTGGCCACCCGAGGCACCGACCAGTGGATCGGCGCCGGAAAAGCGCAGGGCGGCATGGCATCCAGCCGCAGCCAGCTGGGCGCCGACATCCATGAGATCGACAACACCGCATCACGCTGCGGACGTCTGCTCGACGAGGTCGCCGGCGACGCGGAAGCGGTGGCCGCGCGACGTGACGAGATCATCGCCGCGATGGCGAACACGGCGAAGCCGTATTTCGGTGACGTCGGCGAAATGACCTACTTACAGTGGCTGCAGCGCTACCTGGAACTGACCATCGGAGAAGGCGATTCGACTGCCGACACAGCGGCGCCGGGCAGCCCCTGGCTGGCCGACACGTGGCGGGACCGGTTCGAGGAAATGCTCAAGCGTGCCGAGGCGCGGTTGCATCCACAGGATTCCGGTCCGATCGAGACGTTGTTCACTGACGAGCAGCAGTTGGAACGACGGGACGACGCGATCGCCGCGCTGCGGGCCCGCTACCCCGATTCCGAAACGATCCAGCTACATCCTGCCGATGTGCCGTTCTTCGTCGAATTGTGCAAGACACTGGGCAAGCCGGTTAATTTCGTCCCGGTCATCGACAAGGACGTGCGCCGGTGGTGGCGCAGCGACTCGCTGTGGCAGGCCCATGACGCGCGGTACGACGCCGATCAGGTATGCATCATTCCGGGTACCGCATCGGTCGCAGGCATCACGCGCGTCGACGAGCCCGTCGGCGAACTGCTCGACCGCTTCGAGACGGCCGCCATCGAGCAGGTGCTGGCCGTCGGCGCGCAGCCGCAGCCGGTCATCTCCCGCCGTCAGGTGCGCAAGGACGTCACCGGGCCGCTCGCTGCGGTTCTGGATGCTCCGGATGTCATATGGGCGGGCCGGATGGCCACCAACCCGGTACACCGCATCGCCGACCCGGCGAACTGGCAGGTGCATGAGAATAACAGCGCCACACAGCATTCCACGGGTGCAAGGCTCGAGGTCGCAGCCGACGACCGGGTGGTGTTGTCCGTTCCGCTGTCGGGAACCTGGATCGATATCCCGTTGACGCTGACCGACGTCGCCCGCGACGGTGGCGCGCCGGTGGTGTCCGTCGAGGACGCGTCGACCGCGATGCGCGCCGTGCTCGCGATCGCGGCGGGCGTCGACGGGCCCGAGGCGGTGCCCGCGACCGAAAGCGGCACGGCGCGCGTCACCGTCGCGTGGAAACCCGAGGAAGTCGCCGACCACACGGGGGTTACCGCAACGTTCGGCGCCCCGCTCGCGCCGACGCTGACCGTGGTGCCCGATGCCCTGGTGGGTCGCTGCTGGCCCGCGGTGTTCGCGGCCATCGGTTCTGCCGTCACTGAGACTGGCTTCCCAGTGGTGGAAGGCCTGCTGAGCCTGGTGCACCTCGACCATGCCGCCCACATATTGACCGCGCTGCCGACTGAGCCGGCCGAATTGACCGTCACCGCAACGGCTTCGGAGGCCACCGACAGCGAATTCGGCAGGATCGTTCCGGTTGCGGTCACCGTCACCGCAGCCGACGGGACTGTGCTGGCAACTCTGGAGGAACGGTTCGCGATCCGCGGCCGGACAGGCGCGGCGGAGCTCACCGATCCCGTGCGCGCGGGTGGTGCGGTCTCCGACAATGCCACCGACACGCCTCGTCGCCGCCGCCGCGACGTCACCATCACCGCGCCCACCGACATGCGGCCGTTCGCCGTCGTCTCGGGCGATCACAACCCGATCCACACCGACCGCGCCGCGGCGCTGCTGGCGGGCCTGAAAGCGCCCATCGTGCACGGCATGTGGCTGTCGGCCGCCGCACAGCACGTCGCCACCGCCACGGACGGGCAGGCCCGCCCGCCTGCCCGGCTCATCGGCTGGACGGCAAGGTTCCTCGGCATGGTCGAGCCCGGCGCCGAGATCGACATCCGCGTCGATCGGGTCGGAACCGACCAGGGCGCAGAGGTTTTGGAGATCGCGGCGCGCATCGGCTCCGAGTTGGTGATGTCGGCGACCGCCCGGCTCACCGCCCCGAAGACCGTCTATGCGTTCCCCGGCCAGGGAATTCAACACAAGGGCATGGGCATGGAGGTGCGCGCCCGCAGCAAGGCCGCCCGCAAGGTGTGGGATACCGCGGACAAGTTCACCCGCGAGACGTTGGGCTTCTCCGTCCTGCACGTGGTGCGCGACAATCCGACCAGCCTGATCGCCGCCGGCGTGTACTACCAGCACCCCGAAGGCGTGCTGTACCTGACGCAGTTCACACAGGTAGCGATGGCCACGGTCGCTGCGGCGCAGGTCGCCGAGATGCGTGAGCAGGGCGCGTTCGTCGAAGGCGCCATCGCCTGCGGGCACTCGGTCGGCGAGTACACCGCGCTCGCATGCGTCAGCGGTGTGTACGAACTCGACGCGCTGCTCGAAGTCGTGTTCCACCGCGGGTCCAAGATGCACGACATCGTCCCGCGTGACGAGCTGGGCCGGTCCAACTACCGGCTGGCCGCCATCCGGCCGTCGCAGATCGATCTGGCCGACAAGGACGTTCCGGGCTTCATCAACGAGATCTCTGAGCGCACCGGAGAATTCCTGCAGATCGTGAACTACAACCTGCGCGGCTCGCAGTACGCGATCGCGGGTACGGTGCGCGGCCTGGAGGCACTGGAGGCCGAGGTAGAGCGCCGGCGTGAAATCAGCGGCGGGAAAAGGTCGTTCATTCTTGTGCCGGGCATCGACGTGCCATTCCATTCGTCGGTGCTGCGGGTCGGTGTGCCCGAGTTCCGGCGCTCACTGGAGCGGGTGATGCCCCGCGACAGCGATCCGGCGCTGATCGTCGGCCGCTACATCCCGAACCTGGTGCCGCGGCCGTTCTCCCTCGAGCGCGACTTCATCCAGGAGATCCGGGACTTGGTGCCGGCCGAGCCGCTCGACGAAATCCTCGCCGACTACGACACGTGGCGGCAGGAGCGTCCGCTTGAGCTGTGCCGAAGGGTCGTCATCGAGCTGCTGGCGTGGCAGTTCGCCAGCCCGGTGCGGTGGATCGAGACGCAGGACCTGCTGTTCACCGAGGAGGCCGCGGGCGGACTCGGTGTGGAGCGGTTCGTCGAGATGGGGGTGAAGTCTGCGCCGACGGTGGCGGGGCTGGCGGCCAACACGTTGAAGCTGCCCGAATACGCGCACAGCACAGTGGAAGTACTCAACTCCGAGCGCGACGCGGCGGTGCTGTTTGCCACCGACACCGATCCGGAGCCCGAGCACGACGCCGAGGAGACCGCACCGGTCGTCGAATCCGCGCCTGCGGCAACCGAATCCGCACCGGCGGCTCCCGCCGCGCCGACCGCTCCGACAGGAGCGCCCCGGCCCGATGACATCGCGTTCGACGCCTCCGACGCAACCCTGGCGTTGATCGCGCTGTCGGCCAAAATGCGCATCGACCAGATCGAGCCGCTGGACTCGATCGAGTCGATCACCGACGGGGCGTCGTCACGGCGCAACCAGCTGCTGGTGGACCTGGGTTCCGAGCTGAACCTCGGCGCCATCGATGGCGCCGCCGAGGCCGACCTGTCGAGCCTGCGGTCCCAGGTCACCAAGCTGGCGCGCACCTACAAGCCGTTCGGACCGGTGCTGTCCGACGCGATCAACGATCAGGTGCGAACGGTGCTCGGTCCCTCCGGGAAGCGGCCCGCGTACATCGCCGAACGAGTCCACAAGACATGGGAACTCGGCGACGGCTGGGTCAAGCACGTCACCGTCGATGTTGCGCTCGGCACCCGCGAGGGCAGCAGCGTTCGCGGCGGCGCTCTCGGCGGGCTGCATGACGGCGCGCTCACCGACGTGGCTTCGGTCGACAAGACCATCGACGCGGCGGTGGCCGCTGTGGCCGCGCGCCGGGAAATCGCGGTCGCGCTGCCGTCGGCCGCTGGCGGGGGAGCCGCGACCGTGGACGCGGCCGCGCTCTCCGAATTCACCGAGCAGATCACCGGGCGCGGCGGCGTGCTGGCCAACGCGGCCCGGTTGGTGCTGAACCAGCTTGGGCTCGCCGATCGGGTGATGACCCCACCGACCGCCACCGACGTGGAGCTGATCGACCTCGTGACTGCCGAACTCGGCTCGGATTGGCCGCGGCTCGTGGCGCCGGTGTTCGACGCCCGCAAGGCGGTCGTGTTCGACGATCGCTGGGCCAGCGCCCGCGAGGACCTGGTCAAGATCTGGTTGATGGACGACGACGGCGTCAACGCCGAATGGCCCAAGCTCGCCGAACGTTTCGAGGGCGCCGGCCACGTCGTCGGCACACAAGCCACGTGGTGGCAGGGCAAGGCACTTGCCGCCGGCCGCCTGCTGCCCGCTTCGCTGTTCGCACGTGCCGCGGCCGGCGCTGAGAATCCCGGCAAGGGGCGCTACAGCGACGACGTCGCGGTGGTGACCGGCGCGTCGAAGGGCTCGATCGCGGCGTCTGTGGTGGCGCAGCTGCTCGACGGGGGCGCGACCGTCATCGCGACGACATCGCGGCTCGACGACGATCGGCTGGCGTTCTACCGCACGCTGTATCGCGACAACGCCCGGTTCGGAGCCACGCTGTGGGTGGTGCCGGCCAACATGGCGTCGTACTCCGACATCGACGCGCTGGTCTCCTGGATCAGCAGCGAGCAGACGGAAAACCGTGGGCCGCAGTCGATTCACATCAAGGACGCACAGACTCCGACGTTGCTGTTCCCGTTCGCCGCCCCGCGGGTGGCAGGTGACCTCTCGGATGCGGGTGCCCGCGCCGAGATGGAGATGAAGGTGCTGCTGTGGGCCGTGCAGCGGCTCATCGGTGGGCTGTCGGCGATCGGTGCCGAGCGCGACATCGCGTCACGGCTGCATGTGGTGCTACCCGGTTCGCCGAACCGCGGCATGTTCGGCGGTGATGGAGCATATGGCGAGGCCAAGTCCGCGCTCGACGCGGTGGTGTCGCGATGGAAGGCCGAGTCGTCGTGGGCGCAACGAGTTTCGTTGGCGCACGCACTGATCGGCTGGACCCGCGGCACCGGACTGATGGGCCACAACGACGTGATTGTCGATGCGGTCGAAGAAGCGGGTGTCACAACCTATTCCACGAACGAGATGGCCGCCATGTTGCTGGCGTTGTGCGACATCGAGTCGCGCGCCGTCGCATCGTTCGAGCCGCTGCATGCCGACCTGACCGGCGGGCTGGGCGACGCCCAGTTGGACATGGCCGAGCTGGCCGCCAAGGCCCGCGAGCAGATGACGGGGGACACCCGGCCTGCGGATGACCCGCAACCGGGCACGATCGCGGCTCTGCCGTCGCCGCCCCGGGGCTTCACCGCGGCGTCACCGCCGGCGTGGGCCGACCTCGACGTCGACCCGGCCGATCTGGTGGTGATCGTCGGTGGCGCCGAACTGGGGCCGTACGGCTCGTCGCGCACCCGCTACCAGATCGAGGTCGACAACGAGCTCTCGGCCGCCGGCGTGCTGGAACTGGCGTGGACCACCGGGCTGATCGCCTGGGAGAACGACCCGAAGCCGGGCTGGTACGACACCGAAACCGGCGAGCTCGTCGACGAGTCCGAGCTTGTCGAGCGTTACCACGATGCGGTCGTGGAGCGCACCGGTATTCGCGAATTCGTCGACGACGGTTTAATCCATGCCGACCACGCGTCACCCCTCTTGGTCTCGGTGTTTTTGGACGAGGACTTCACCTTCGTCGTCTCCAGCGAGGCCGACGCGCGCGCGTTCGTCCAGTTCGACCCAGAGCACACCGTTGCGACGCCGGTGCCCGACAGCACCGACTGGCAGGTCACCCGCAAGGCCGGCACCGAGATTCGGGTTCCGCGCAAGACGAAGCTCTCCCGCACGGTCGGTGCACAGATCCCGACTGGTTTCGACCCGACCGTGTTCGGCATCAGCGCTGACATGGCCAACTCGATCGACCGGGTGGCGCTATGGAACATGGTCGCGACCGTCGACGCGTTCTTGTCCTCCGGGTTCACCCCGACCGAGCTGATGCGCTGGGTGCACCCGGGCCTGGTCGCCAGTACTCAAGGCACCGGCATAGGCGGCCTGTCGTCGATGCAGACGATGTTCCACGGCAATCTGCTCGGCGTGGCCAAGCCGAACGACATCCTGCAAGAAGTGTTGCCGAATGTCGTTGCGGCACACGTGGTTCAGAGCTACGTGGGGAGCTACGGCGCGATGATCCACCCGGTCGGGGCATGCGCCACCGCCGCGGTGTCGGTGGAGGAGGGCGTCGACAAGATCCGGCTCGGCAAGGCCGAGCTGGTGGTGGCCGGCGGCTTCGACGACCTGACGCTGGAGGCGGTCATCGGGTTCGGTGACATGGCGGCCACCGCTGACACCGAGGTGATGCGGGCCAGGGGCATCAGCGATTCCCGGTTCTCACGCGCCAACGACCGTCGGCGGCTCGGGTTCGTCGAGGCGCAGGGCGGCGGCACAATCCTGCTGGCCCGCGGCGACCTCGCCGTGAGGATGGGCCTGCCGGTGTTGGCCGTGGTGGCCTACGCTCAGTCGTTCGCCGACGGTGTGCACACGTCGATCCCGGCGCCGGGCATGGGCGCGCTGGGCGCCGGCCGCGGCGGTAAGCAGTCGCAGTTGGCGCGCTCGCTGGCGAAGCTTGGTGTGGGTGCCGACGACGTCGCGGTGATCTCTAAGCACGACACGTCGACGCTGGCCAACGACCCCAACGAGACGGAACTGCACGAGCGGCTGGCTGAGTCGCTCGGTCGCGCCGATGGCGCACCGCTGTTCGTGGTGTCCCAGAAGAGCCTCACGGGCCATGCCAAGGGTGGCGCTGCGGTGTTCCAGATCATGGGGCTGTGCCAGATCCTGCGCGACGGTGTGGTCCCGCCGAACCGCAGCCTGGACTGCGTCGACGACGAAATGGCCGGCTCCGCGCAC
This sequence comes from uncultured Actinomycetota bacterium, assembly GCA_963801365.1. GTDB lineage: Bacteria > Actinomycetota > Actinomycetes > Mycobacteriales > Mycobacteriaceae > Mycobacterium. Next base: position 313,284 of record CAWDEZ010000015.1, read on the forward strand.
TTCGTATGGCCGCGCGAGACGCTGCGGCTCGGCGAGAAGTTCCCGCTCAAGGCCGGTCTGGTGACCAGCCTCGGCTTCGGCCACGTGTCGGGGCTGATCGCGCTCGTGCATCCGGAGGCGTTTCTGGCCACACTTTCCGCCGAGAACCGGCAGGCCTACAAAAAGCGGGCGGACGCGCGCGTGATGGCCGGTCAGCGGCGGTTGGCGTCGGCGATAGCTGGCGGTCGCCCGCTATACGAGCGGCCCGCCGACCGCCGGTTCGGCCACGACGCTTCGGAGAAGACGCAGGAGGCCGCGATGCTGCTGGATCCGGCGTCGCGTCTCGGCGACGGCGACGTGTACACGCGCTAGCGTGCTCACATGGCGATAGTCGGGCTGGGGATTGATCTGGTCTTCATTCCCGATTTCGCCGAGCAGGTCGACCAGCCCGGAACGGTGTTTGCCGAGACGTTCACACCCGGTGAGCGTCGGGACGCGGCCGACAAGAGTTCGTCGGCGGCGCGCCATCTCGCCGCGCGGTGGGCCGCCAAGGAGGCTGTGATCAAGGCGTGGTCCGGTTCACGGTTTGCGCAGCGGCCCGTGTTGCCCGAGGGCATTCACCGCGACATCGAGGTCGTCACCGACATGTGGGGCCGGCCGCGGGTGCGGCTGTCCGGCGCAATCGCCGAGCACCTCGCCGACGTGACCATCCACGTATCGCTGACCCACGAGGGCGACACCGCAGCGGCCGTCGCGGTGCTGGAGTCCACGGTCTAGCGCCGAGGCGGTAACCAGCGCGGGAAAGTTCGAGTGACCACCACGTGGAACACCGTTTCGGCGCACTAGCCTCGACACCATGAGCGATCTCGTCGAACGGGTACGTGCGGTGCTGCCGTCGGTGCGCCGCGATTTGGAGAATCTGGTGCGAATCGAATCCGTGTGGGCAGACCCGGCACGCCGCAGCGAGGTGCAGCGCAGCGCGCAGGCGGTCGCAAACCTGTTGTCGGCGGCCGGATTCGACGATGTCGAGATCGTCGCCGCCGACGGAGCGCCGGCGGTCATCGCCCGGCATCCGGCGCCACCGGGCGTGCCGACGGTTTTGCTGTATGCGCATCACGACGTGCAACCCGAGGGCGAGCACGACCAGTGGGCGTCGCCGCCGTTCGAGCCGACCGAGCGCGACGGCCGGCTGTACGGGCGCGGCACAGCCGACGACAAGGCCGGCATTGCAACGCATTTGGCGGCATTCCGGGCCCACGACGGCAAGCCGCCGGTAGGCGTCACGATGTTCGTCGATGGCGAGGAGGAATCCGGCTCCCCCTCACTGCACCGGCTGCTCGACGCCCACCGCGACAAACTGGCCCCCGACGTGATCGTGCTCGCCGACTCGACCAACTGGAGTACCGATGTGCCCGCGCTCACCGTGTCGTTGCGCGGAGTTGCCGACTGCGTCGTCGAGGTCGCGACCCTCGATCACGGGCTGCACTCCGGGATGTGGGGCGGCGTGGTGCCCGATGCGTTGATGGTCCTGACTAGGCTGCTGGCCAGCCTGCACGACGACGACGGCAACGTCGCGGTCGCGGGTCTGCACGAAGGCGCCGCCGTCGAACTGGGTTACCCGTCGGAGCAGGTGCATGAGGAGACCGGATTGCTCGACGGTGTGCGCCAGATCGGCACCGGCAGCGTGCCCCAGCGGCTCTGGGCGAAGCCGGCGATCACCGTCATCGGCATCGACACCACCCCGATCGCACAGTCGTCGAACACGCTGATCCCCAGGGCGCGCGCGAAGGTCAGCTTGCGCGTCGCGCCGGGCGGTGACGCGACGGCTCATCTCGACGCGCTCACTCGCCATCTCGAATCGCGCGCGCCGTGGGGCGCGAAAGTCACTGTCAGCTCTGGCGACATCGGCCAGCCATATGACATCGACGCCACGGGACCGGTTTACGACGTCATGCGGGCAGCGCTTTCCGATGCGTGGGGCAACGATCCCGTTGACATAGGGGTGGGTGGGTCGATTCCGTTCATCGCCACGTTCGCCGAAGCATTTCCGGATGCCAAGATCTTGGTCACCGGAGTGGAAGACCCTGCGGCACAAGCACATAGCATCAACGAGAGTCTGGATCTCGGTGTGCTCGAACGCGCAGCGACGGCTGAGGCGCTGCTGCTGGCGAAGCTGGGTTAGACGGACAGGTCGCGGCGCAGCTTGTCGACATGCCCGGTCGCCTTGACGTTGTACTGCGCCAGCGCGATGTTGCCGTTCTCGTCGACCACGAACGTCGACCGGATGACGCCCTGGACGCCCCTGCCGTACATCATCTTCTCGCCGTACGCGCCCCACTTCTCCAATACCCTGCGGTCCGGATCCGAGAGCAACGGGAAGGTCAGCTTTTCGGCGTCGCGGAACTTGCCGAGCTTGGTGGGCTTGTCGGGGGAGATGCCGACGACGTCCAGCCCTGCCTTCTTGAGATCGCGTAGATTGTCGCGGAAATCACATGCCTGCTTCGTGCACCCGGGGGTAGCTGCGGCGGGGTAGAAGTAGACGATCAGCTTCCGGCCGCGGTAATCGGACAACGACACGGTGTTGCCGTCGGCGTCCTTGAGACTGAACGCGGGGGCCTTCTCGCCCACTTGTAGCCGCGTGGTCGCGGTCATCTGCTGCAATTCCCTTCATCGCGTACCGGTGCACTCGGGCGTGCCCGGGCTGATCTAGGGTAGTGCGGCAAGGTTGCAACCCCTCAAGCGAGGAGGACATCGTGGCAGACCGTGACCCGGAGGTCATCAAGCAGGAGATCGACCGGACCCGCGGTCAGCTGGCTGCCACCGTCGACACCTTGACCGATCGCGCAAATCCGCGCCGCCTGGCCAACGACCTCAAAATCGTCGTGGTCACGTTTCTGAAGAAGCCGCCCGTCACGTTCACGCTGATCGGTGCCGGCGCCGTGACTGTGGTGCTGGTGATTCACCGGGTCCGCAGCCGCTGACGCGCGCGGGCTTAACTGTCTTTATTCGTCCGGAGGCGAAACAAACCGCCGAAAATGACCGTGCGGAAGGGCAGGCTGCCGACCCGTCCGAGCCGGTTACAGGAGTGAATCGCCGCCGGTAGCTGGGTATAGCTGCGATCGGATTGCTGAGCAATGGCAGAAGCAGCAGGAGAATCCGCTGGCCCGGAATGGTCTGGGTCGCTCCCCTGCATCTAAGCACCTCAATTTCCCTGGTTAGACAGCGATCTTCCGTGTTACGACGTCGCTCGGTTAATGATGTTAGCAACCCTTCCCTGATGCACTGCAACTCCTAAGCAAACTTCCAATAATTGACCCATGGGGAACCGACCGGCTAATGGGGTTTTCTGCCGACGAGGTGCCCGCCGCGATCGGGTCGGCCGCAGAGGCGCCGCAGTTGACCAAGCCGCGGATCATGCGGCACGACTCGAACGGTGCTGCGCTGAGAATGCGTTCTGCTCGTATGAGGCGTGGACTCCTCGGATTGTCCAGGAGCGCGTCATTGTGGTTTGGGCCAATAATCAGGTCGCGGTTCACCCAACTTGGCCCGGATGGCTCCCCACGGATCGGCGTACTGGGCCCGGCGCATTGCGGTAGGCCGCTCTGCTTTGAGGATCGCTCGCACCAACGGTGTAGCGAGCCGCATCGGGTAGCGCGTCCAACCGGCCCGCGCACGCATCTCTTCAAGCATGTCGGGCCAGGAATGATGCTGAAACGACAACAACTGCTCAGCCCGTTCGACGTCCATCCAATCGCCGGGATACCAGTTGTCATCGCTGGTCGGGTCACCCGGCCGGCCGGCGAGCGTCAGGCCGACCATGCCCCGGGCGGCCGCAAAGGCCGGCGTGATCTCGCCCTAATCAGTAGGTGTGAGTCGTCTCCACCGATCAGCAGAATTTCGCCGACAACGTCTGCTCTGGTGGCGGCCGCGAATGCCGTGGCGACGTCACGAACATCGACGCTGTGGACCCGGCCGTCGGACGGCAGCGCGCTCGGGAAGTACATCATGTCGGCGGCGAAGGGCATGTTCGACGGATCGACGCTGAGAACGCCGCCCAGTCTCAGGACTACCCAATCCAGGCTCGATGACCGCACCAGTTTTTCGGCTTCGAACTTGAGCTGGCCGTAGAGGTCGGACGGCCGGGTCGGGGTATCCACCCGAACCCTCCCCGGCAGACGATGAGGGTTTCGCGAGCCATACACCGCAACGCTCGACGCGTGCACGAAGCGAGGGCAATCCGGCTGCGCTTCGGCCGGACGCAACAGCGTCGCGGTGGCATCGACGTTCACTTTGCGGGCCAATTTGGCATCGCGGTAGGTCTGTGGCGGAATGACGGCGGCCAGGTGAACAATCGCGGCGGGTGACACCTCGGACACCAAGCTGTCGACCTGACCGGCGTCCGTCAGGTCGACCCATCGGGTCTCCACACCGGCAGGCAGCGCCTTGTCCGCTTTGCGATGAGCCGTGGCCACCACCCGCCAGCCGTCGGCCGCGAACCGCCTGACCGTGGCCCCCACCAGACCGAATGCGCCGGTGATAAGCACGGTCTCGGACATTTCTGTGCTCCGATCAGCGAAAACCGCGTGTATCGGAGACGATAAGGTAACCGATCCGCCGCTCAGAAGACCGTCGTTGGAACATGCCGCTAGGAGGGCGCTGAACAAGGCGGTTCTGGGGCTGGCCGCCCGCACGGGCCAGGGCGCGAGATTCGGCGTGCGGGCACACGCGAAGGCGGATCTTGGCGGGGAAGCCCTGTCCGGGATGCTGACAGGCCGCCTGGGGTGGCCCGGTGGAGGCGGCGGTGAGGCCCTGGTGGGCCCCTTGTCAGGCGGTCTCGGGGGCCAGAGCCCAGACTCCTGCCGTGCGGGTGAGCCCGTGCCCGATGAGATTGCGCAGGTTGAGCCCGGCGGTGCGGCGGGTCAGCCACGCGTGGTTCTTGACGGTGCCGCGGTAGCGCAGTTTGAGGCGGCGACCGCCTCGGCTGGCGATCTGGGAGACGACTCGTTCCACGTTGGGCCGGAACTCGCGGTAACTCTGCCGTAATTCAGGGTTGGCGGCCCAGTCACGGCGGGCCGCGCGCAGGAGGCTATCTCGTTGGTGCAGAACGATTTTGCGGCCGGTGTTGGACTTCGTGCACCGCTCACGCAGCGGGCAGTCGCGGCACAGCGCACCGAAGCTGGCCACCCGGGTCGCGCTGAGCGGGCGGGTGTGACCGGCCGGGCAGCCCACCATGCCCGCCTGCTCGTCGACGGTGAAGTCGTCGACGGTGAACCCGCCCTCCACAGGCGCGGTCAACGGCTTGGGTTTGATCACCGCCTGGTGCCCGGCGCAGCTGATCGCGCCACGCAGATCCCCCGTGCCGTAAGCGGAATCGCCGTACCACTCACGCGTGCCGCCCTCATCGCGCATGTCGTGCTGGTCGCCGTCGTGGTGTGGGGCGGCGTCCTTGGCGCCGTGCGCGTCGCCGGTATCGGCGGCCAGGAACCTCTCCGCCACCCCCGGATCGGAGTTCTCGGTACCAGCGGCCTTGGTCAGCGCCTCGTCGGTGATGATTCCGGTTTCCGGCTCCGCGGCCACATGCGCCCGGTACCCGTCCCGGCGCGCCTCGGGGGACTTACGGGTGTGCCGGGCGTCCTGGTCCACCGTGGATATCACCCGGTCGGGGGCGACTTTGCGGGCGATGCGCCACCGGCCATCGGTGCCATCGGACCCTTCGGCGGGCTCCACATCCTGACCGGCCACCAGCGCCAGCAATGCCAGCGCTGCGGCCACCGGCTCCCCGTCCTCATCGATCCCGGCGAGCGCCTCCAGCACCGCGTTCGCGTCGTTGACCAGGGCCGAGACCAGCGCGTCCTTGGCGCCGGGCTCGTCCCAGTCGATTGACGGCTTGCCGGGGCGGCTGTAGTCGTGCCCGGTGCACACCGCCGTAATCGCCTCGGCGCCACCAGGCACGATCCGCCCGACCCGCCGGATCGCCGAGACCAGCTGGGTGATGGTGTCCTGGGTGGCGACCGCGTCGGCCAGGATCGTGGAATCCACCGCGCGTTTGCGGCGGCCACGCAGGATCCCAGTCTCCGCGACGACCCGGCGCACCGCCTCGTTGATCCGGTGCGGCCGCGTGGACTTGGCCAGCCGTTTACGCCAGTACACCAGCGTGGACGGGTCGAATCCGTTGTGGTCCAACGACATCCCGGTCGCGACCTTCCACCGCAGATCGCAGCGGGCCGCCTCGGCGGTCTCCCGGTCGGACAGATCATGCAGGGTCTGCAACACCAGAATCGAGGCCATCACCGACGCCGGGATCGACGGCCGTCCCCGCCCCGACGGGAACAGGTCCTCGAACTCCTCATCGGCGAACACATCCTGGCGATGGGCAGCGAGAAACGCGAACATGCTGCCTTCGGCCACCAGATGACCGACCAGAGCTTGCGCGTCCAGCAGTTCCCGATCCGCCCGCTCCACACCCTGCATGAACCAATTTTCCCAGCTCAGGCCCATATTCTGGGGAGGCACGCGGATTGTTCAGCGCCCTCCTAGCGGCGGTTTCCCTGTCAACGATCGTCGGCGACGAATATGCGGCGACGCAGATGAGGCTATTTACTGCGACGCCGGGCAAGTTTGGGTAACACTCCACCCATGCCGCTGAGCGAACGCGATAACCAACAGATTCAGATGGCGGTCGCCGTCCTCACGGAGTGGATCGACCATCCGAACGCTGGCATTGGCACTGCCACCGATGAGGTGATGGTGCGATACGAGCAGGAAGAACCCGAGGCTCGCCGACATATCGTCCGTGGACTCGTTCCGTTAGCCGGGTCGATGGTGCGCGCGCTGGCGGACCTTCGGGGCGTCCCGGCGCAGCAGGTGCTCGAGGAAGCCAGTCTGTGGCTGCGCAGCCAAGCAGACGAGTAATCGACCTCGAAGCGCTCGGGTCTGAGTGGGCGAACGGTCCAGCCGGCACTCGCCCCTTCTACCGAGCGGGCCCGTCAGGGCTCGTCCTCACCGCACCACCGCATTGCCTCATGGGCGACGTCCGACCGGTCTCGCGCGGCGCCGAAGGATGGTCCGCATGACCAGCTTGCGCAATTCGTCGAACCACAACACCACCGACGCCATACCGATCGCAACGACCCAATGGGTCAGTTCGAGTGGCGCGGTTCCGAAAGCCTTTTGCAGAAGCGGCAATTCGACCACGGCAACCTGTAAGCCCGCGGCAATTGCCACCGACGCCCACAACAAGCCATTGCGGAAAAGGTGCCGGAACGCGCTGGTGGTCTCCGACCGGGAGTTGAACGCGTTGAACAGCTGCGCGAACACCAGGGTGGTGAACCCGGCGGTGCGGGCCACCGCTAAGGAGTCCGATCCCTCCACCAGCCCGCCTGGCAAGAAGATGTCCATCGTCAACAGCGTGACAGCGCCCATCACCAGGCCGATGGCCAGGATGCCCAGCCACATCTCGCGGTCGATGATGCCCTCGTTCATGCGCCGCGGCGGCCGCGCCATCGCATCGTCGATCTCGGGATCGACGCCCATGGCCAGTGCGGGGCCAGAATCGGTGACCAGATTGATCCACAGGATCTGGGTGACCAACAGTGGCACCGCAACCGAGCCGTGTGAGGCGCCGGTGATCCCGATGAATCCCGCGAAAACTACGCCGAAGAACACGGTGAAAACCTCACCTATGTTCGACGACAGCAGGTAGCGCAGGAACTTCTTGATGTCGTCGAATATCACCCGGCCCTGTCGGACCGCGGCGACGATGGTGGCGAAGTTGTCGTCGGCGAGAATCATCACCGCCGCTTCCTTGGTGACCTGTGTCCCGGTGATGCCCATCGCCACGCCGATATCGGCTGACTTGAGGGCAGGTGCGTCGTTGGCACCGTCGCCGGTCATCGCCACGACCTCACCCTGAGCTTGCAAGGCGTCGACGACCTGCAGCTTGTTCTGAGGAGCGACGCGGGCGTAGACCGACGTCGTCGCCGTCACCTCCCGCAGCCCCTCGGCGTCGAGCACGTCGAGCCCGGCTCCGGTGATCACGGTGGCGCCGGGGTCGACGATTCCGAGATCCTCGGCGATGCGCTCGGCGGTCACCGGGTGATCGCCGGTGATCATCATGACCCGTACGCCCGCGCGTCTGGCCTCGGCGACGGCCTCGGCCACCTCGGGGCGCGGTGGGTCGATGATCCCGACCACGCCGACGTAGACCAGGTCGCGTTCGTCGCCTTCATCGAGTCGGTCGGATGCGCCCGCCTCGTCGAGACGGCGATACGCCACGCCCAGCGTGCGGAAAGCCTGCGCCGACAACTGCTCCACAGCAGCGAGTGCGGCTGCTCGCCGGTCGGCATCGAGCGGCACCACTTGTTCGCCGACCTGCAGAGCGATACAGCGCTCCAGCAGCACGTCCGGCGCGCCCTTTGCGACAAGTGCGGCGCCCTCCCCGCCCACTTCGACGAGAGCGGACATCATCTTGCGTTCCGAGGTGAACGGCACCTGGGCGTGGCGTCCGAACTGGCGGGTGCGGTCGACGGTGCCCTCGAGCTTGTGTGCGGCAACCAGGAATGCCGCTTCGGTGGGATCGCCGTGGATCTGCCACTCGCCGTCGCGGAAGACCAGTTGCGCGTCGTTGGCCAACGAGCCGCCCGCAATCACCATGTGCGCCTCGCGCGCCAGCCCCGGGTCGGACAGCTCCTTTCCTCCCGCCAACGCACCGCCCTCGGGCCGGTAGCCGACACCCGTCAGTTCCACCTCGCCGGACGCGGTGTGGATGCGTTGAATCGTCATCTCGTTCTTCGTCAACGTGCCGGTCTTATCCGACGCGATGACGGTGGCCGAGCCGAGGGTCTCGACCGAGTGCAGCTTCTTCACGATGGCATGGCGTCGGGCCATGCGCTGTACGCCGATGGCCAACACCACCGACAAGATGGCGGGTAATCCCTCAGGGATCGCCGCGACCGCGAGTGACACCCCGAGAAGCAGCACAGTGACGAAGTCGTGAAGCGTCGAAATGTGGTTGACCAGCGCGGTGACGATCATGACCACGACGGCGATGACGATCACCGTAATGCCGAGGAGCTTGCCGACGGCAGCGATCTCCTTCTGCAGTGGGCTTGGGGACTGCTGGGTCTGCTCCAGCATGTCGGCGATGGCGCCCATCTCGGTGTCCATGCCGATGGCCGTGACCACCGCGCGGCCCACGCCCCGAGCAACCGCGGTCCCCCGGTAAACCATGTCCCTGCGGTCACCGAGCGGGGCCGGCTCCGGCAGTGTAGCGGCGTTTTTGGTAACCGCCTCGCTCTCGCCGGTCAACGACGCCTCTGAGATACGCAGCGTGCTCGCGGTGAGCAGCCGGGCGTCGGCACCCACCGCGTCGCCCTCGCCGAGCACCAGGATGTCGCCTCGCACAAGCTGACTCGACGGCACGGCGTGTAGCTCGCCGTCGCGCAGCACAGTGGATGTCGCCTCCGTCATGGACTGCAGCGCCGCGACGGCCGTTTCGGCCTTGCTCTCCTGGGCGAAGCCGAGCACGCCATTAAGCACGATGATCGCGGTGATGACCAGTGCGTCGATCGGCAGGCCGACCGCGCCCTCGGCAAACCACGCCGCCACCGAGATGGCGACCGCGACCAGCAGAAGGTAGATCAGCGGGTCCTGAAACTGTGCCAGAGCCTTGCGCCACCGTGGCACCGGCCGCTTGGCCCGCAGCTCGTTGGGCCCGTCGCGCTCCAGACGTTGTTGGGCCTGCGCAGTGGTAAGCCCGGTGGCGGGATCGACATCCAGATCGCGCGCGACATCGCCGGCGTCTCGCAGTGACGGATCCGTCGAGATGACGACAGCTGCGTTCAAGTCCTTCACCCCTTAGCGCCGAAATCCGTATCAGTCGTTACGCTTTCACTGCCAAGCCGCTGCTCCAGCCAAACCTGTACCAGAATAATTGGGTGCGGCTCGGTGAATAGCTGCTTCGACCTGAAAAGACGGTTTTTGTCGGGCCCAGAACGACGAATCGGGCCGTAGCCGCCCGATCCGTCTCCCGAAAATACCGCGTTGGCTGGGTTTGGCCCACCGTGCGGCGAATCGAGGCACACAAACGAAGCCGTTATGGGACGCTCCGCTTATGGACATCCAGATTCGTGTTGCAGACGGAACGGTCATGCACAAACACATACTCGGCCACGAAATCGAAGACCAGGTGCTGAAGGTCAGTACAGCGTTGGGCGACATCATCTCCTACAGTCCCAGCTACTGGCGCGCGTATGTGGTCAACCCAAAGGGAGACGGTGTTCTCGACGTCTGAACCATATCGTCTACAGCTCGGACGACAACCGTCTTCGCCGCACCTCGCTGGTGCAATCCCCTGAAACTGTCGGTCCATACGTGTTGGGCCATGCGGTATCTCGCGCTGCGAACCCGCGCCGCCTTCATCACTGCCCACTCCGAGTCCTAGTCGTCGCGGTGCTCGCGGGCCAGGCGCATCACCCGGCCTTGGTGTTCTCGTCGTACCTGATCAACAGCGCGCCATCCTTCCAGCAAAGGAAGTGCGCATAAAACCGGGGACGGTTTACCAACCCCAGGACTCCGGACATAGGGGCGGTGCCCGGTAAGTAATGCTGTTCTGTGATCTGCGGATTCGTCGCGTGTCGGCGCCGATTCCGGACCCGGTCGCGATATAATTCGTGAAGTGTTTCACGGCGGATTGGGGATGCGGCGATGACCACCCGGCCGCCGTTGCCGCTGATCCCCGCCGGCGCCACCGAGATCAGCGCCGCGGCCGCGATGATCGAGGACCACGACGGGGGCTGGGTCTTCGTGCACGGCAACCTGTGCTTTGCCTGGGACGCCGGCGACATCGCCGGGCGCCGGTGGGCCGCGGTGTCGCTGGCGCGGATCAAGGCGGCCAGCCAGGTGCAGGTCGCGGCCGCGTTCGGCACCTCCCCGCTGACGGTGTGGCGCTGGGCGCAGGCACTGTTGCAGGCGGGGGTGAGCGCACTGGTCCCGCAGCGCACCGGACCGCGGCGTGCGTCCAAACTCACCACCGCGGTGATCGCCACGATCACGGGCCTGCGTGAGCAGGGCCTGTCGCTGCGGGCGATCGGCGATCGGGTCGCGGTTTCGGAGGCCAGTGTCCGCAGAGCACTATCCGACACCGAACCCGACACCGAACCCGTGATGGAGTCCGAGTCCGAGTCCGAGAGGAGTTGTACCGCAACGGGTTGGGATGCTTCACCGGAACCTCAGACCGAGTCAGGCGCCCAGAGGCAACCCGCCCCGGCCGGGGTGCGGCCCGGTCCGGTGCCCACGCCTGGAGGGGTGCCGGTGCTGGCCGATCCGGCGCCGCGTGCGGTCGAGCGCGGGCTGGCGCGGTTCGGGCTGATCACTGCCGCGCCGCCGGTGTTCACCGCCTGTGGCCGGGCGCCGCTGGCCGGGTTGCTGCTGGGGTTGCCCGCGTTGGCGGGCACCGGGCTGATCGAGGCCGCCCATGGCGTCTACGGCGAGCTGCCCAACGGGTTCTACTCGCTGGATGCGATGTTGTGTGAGGGGGTGTTTCGGGCCCTGCTCGGTGAGGCCCGCGCGGAGGGCGCCACCCGGGTCGACCCGGTGGCGTTGGGGCGGGTGCTGGGGTTGGACCGGTCCCCGGAGGTCAAGACGATCCGCCGCAAGATCGGCATGCTGGCCGCCGCGGGTATCGCGGGCGAGTGGATCACCGCGATGGCCCGCCGGCATGTGCAGGCCCGCCCCGAGCAGGCCGCGGTGTGCTACGTCGACGGGCATGTGCGCGCCTATCAGGGCACCCGCAAGATCGCCAAAACCCATGTGCCGCGGTTGAAGTTCCCGGCCCCGGCCACCCTGGAAACCTGGATCAGCGATGCCGCGGGGGATCCGCTGCTGGTGGTGCTGGCCGAGCCGGCCGCCTCGCTGGCTGCCGAGTTGCGCCGGCTGATCCCGCAGCTGCGCGCCATGGTCGGCGATACAGCGTCGGGTGCTGGTCGGCTTCGACCGCGGCGGCTGGTCCCCGACGCTGTTCGCCGACCTGCACGCGGCCGGGTTCGACACCCTGACCTGGCGTAAGGGACACACCGCCGACATCGACCAGCACGCGTTCGCCGACCACGCCCACACCGACGAGGCGGGCCGCACCCACACCTGGCGACTCGCCGACACCGAGGTCACCCTCGACATCACCGACGGGCCCCGCAAGGGCCAGACGTTTCCCATGCGCCAGATCAGCCTGTACGACACCGCCGGCACCCGGCAGATGCACATCCTGACCACCCGCGCCGACCTGACCCCCGCTGAGATCCGTTACCGGATGGGATCACGCTGGCGCCAGGAAAACCACTACCGCTACGCCCGCATCCATTTCGACCTCGACTCCCATGACAGCTACCGCTCCGGCGGCGACGACCCGGACCGGATGGTGCCCAACCCGGCCAAAAAACACGCCTACCAGCAGGTCGAAAACGCCCGGCGGGCACTACATTCCGCCGAAACACTGCGCGACCGTGACCTGCTGGCGGCATCGACGCCACCACCGGGCGCCACCACCGTGCTCACCAACGCGATGATCAACACCATCAACGCCGACACCCACACCGCCGAAGCCACCCTGGATGCGGCGCTGGCCACCCACCAGGCGATCCCCACCCGGCTGCCGTTGTCTCAGGTCAACCCCGGCCAGATGGTGCTCGACACCGAAACGAAACTGATCCACCACGCCATCCGCATCGCCGCCTACAACACCATGCGGTCGCTGGCCCGCGCGATCGTCACCACCACCGGCTATGCGCGCGCCGACGACGAAGCCCACACCCTGATCCGCACCGCCCTGGCCGGCTCCGGCGACATCATCCCCGAACCAGCCACCAACACCCTGCACATCCGGCTCGACCCGCTTTCCGCGCCACGGCACACCGCCGCCATCGCCGAACTCTGTCACACCCTCAACACCACCGACACCGTCTACCCCGGCACCGGCCTGACCCTGCGCTACAGCATCAAATCCCACCGACCTCAATAGTTCACGCAATTGGGTGCTGAGGTGTGTCGTGAACGTGAAAGGTGCACTGCCTCAACGATAATCGACTTTTGCTGGAGTACGAAAATCGATCGAGGAGTGCACCTATCAGATGCAGGCTACTACCGATTGGTCGAAAGGTGTTCGAGTCGAGGTCCGCGGCGACGACGTGGTCGGGCACGCGGGCAACGTGATCCCCCGGATGCTGGCCGACAACCTGGGCCTGACCAGCGGCTTGTCCGCGGCGTTTGTCACGGCCAGAGGTGCGCCACGACCGGGGCGCGGTGATGCGGGACGTGGCGGTGTCGATTGCGGGCGGCGCGGAGAACCTGGCCGGTACCGCGGTGCTGCGGGATCAGGAACGACTGTTCGGGCAGGTGGCGTCGGTCCCGACGATGTGGCGGTCGCTGAACGAGATCGACCACCAGGGCATGGCCAGGATCGCGCTGGTGCGCAACAGCGTCCGGGAGCGGGTGTGGGAGTTGATCGAGACTCGGCACCGCGCGATCCCGCCCTCGCGGACCTGTTATGGGGACCTGGATCCGGTGATCGTGATCCGCATTGACGCCTCGCTGGTTGAATCGCACAGCGACAAGCAGCACGCTGCGGGGAATTTCAAGGGTGGCTACGGGTTTCACCCGCTGTTGGCGTGGTGCGACAACACCGGCGAACTGCTGGCGGTGATCGCCCGCCCAGGCAACGCCGGGTCGAACACCGCGGCCGATCACATCGCGATCATCGACGCGGCGATCGCCGCGATCCCGGCGACGTGGCGGCGCAACCTGTTGATCACCATCGACGGGGCGGGCTGCAGCCACGCCGTGGTCGAGCACCTGAGGAAACTGAACGCCCGCCCGGGCTGGGCGGTGGCCTACTCGGTCGGGTTCGACCTCGACGAGCGGGCCCGGGTCGCGATCGGGCAGATGCCCGCCGCCGGGTGGGAGGCGGCGCTGGATGCGGCCGGCACGGCCCGCGACGACGCGCAGGTGGCCGAGCTGACCGGGCTACTGCGTGAGGGCGCCGACGGCGACCGGCTCGACGGCTGGCCGGCCGACATGCGCATCCTGGTGCGGCGGGAGAAGATCGAGCACGGGACGCAGTTGTCACTGTTCGAGCAGATCAACGGCCACCGCTACCAGCTCATCGCGACCGCCACCCGGGGTGGACAGGCCCAGCGGCTCGAGGCCCGCCACCGGGTGCACGCCCGGGTGGAGGGGTTCATCCGCTGCGGCAAGGACACCGGCCTGGCCCGCTGGCCATCGCACTCGTTCGCGATCAACACCGCCTGGGTCACCGCGGTCGCCCTCGCCATCGACCTGCTGTGCTGGATGCGGCTGCTGCTGCTGGACGGCCCGCTCGCCAAGGCCGAGCCGGCGACCCTGCGCTACCGGCTGCTGCACGCTGCGGCCCGCCTGGTCAAACGATCCCGCTACCTGATCCTGCGGGTCCCCGAAACCTGGCCCTGGGCACAGGAATTCGCCGCCGCCGTCAACCGTGTCCGCGCCATCCCCTGACCCGCGGACCCCCGTGTCCGTTCGACCCAAGGAAGGAGCAGCCACCCGGGACCGTGGAACCCGGCGCCACCGCACGACACGCGGCGCCGCCCCCTACGGACAAGCCGGAAATCAAGATCAACTCATGATCTCAGCAGCCGTCAGGGGAGAACTCGGGCGACCGTGAAATTTTGAGGCCGATGACCCTGCAACAATTCCTGCGCTATATCCGGAGTCCTGAACCCGGGTCCGGGTCGCCACTCAGATGGGCGGTAATGCCTCCACAAATCCGTTGAGCCAGTAGCTGCCCTGGCACGTGCCGTCCGGTTTTGTTAGCCGGCCGTCTGCTTGCATCTCGACATAACGGTCATGAGCGTATAACCCGGTGGGGCCGTCGATATAAACGCGAACAGCATGATTGAAGGCGAAGAACCGAAGTTCATCGGCGGGTTCACCCACCGAACCACATTCAATCCATGGGAAAGCGGCCAATGGTTTGACCCACTGGATGACGACCGGGCCCAACACTGCTCCCCGGCCGGTGTACCAACCCGACACGGTTTCGGTGACGTAGCGCATCCCGGGCGGAATGTGCAGTGGAAATTTGGCAATCGCATGAGCGTATTCGTCTAACGTGAAGTTTGCGTACTCTTGGTAGACCAGCCAATGCTGGGGGAGATCGGGAATAGTCAGGACGAGACCGGGGTTAATTGCATCCGGGTCTTCGATCTCGTTGGCAGTCGCGATAAGCCCAGAGAGCGTGCCATCACCATAGAAGCGCTTCGCTATCCCGACGAGCGTGTCGTGCGCCTTGACGGTGTATTTTCTGGCCATCGCGCCTCCTCTTTCGGATGTTTGCAATGTTAGGGCAGGCTGAAACGATTGGCATGAGTACTGCGCTACCCGTTTTTGTCATTCGTCAGGCGGCATCGCTCGATCACTGAGCTGTGTTATCGAAGTTAGTGATGACGCACCGAGCGCCATACCGCGAATTAATGCCAGTCGGGTCGGGGCGGTTCATGACAGTTGCCCTTTCTATCTATTGAGCCGCTTGGGGATCCGCGAGCCGCGCTGTGCGTCGTAGGCGCTGCGTGTCGACTCCCTTGTGGTTCGTTGGCCCTATCCGCAGTGGCTACTTCGGGAAGTCTTCGTCGATCCATCGCTTCAACAAATCGAGCCGAGTGGACGTCCCGTGCTGGTCCATGGGGCGGCGGGATTACGTCCTCTTGAGCAATTCTCGTTGTCGACCGAGTACCTGTCGGGCTTTCTCGACGCTATCGAGCATGCTTCGTGTGTTGTCGTCAAGCCGTGCGAACTGTTGGTCCATGTCGGCCCTCGTTTTCTCGATACCAGCCAGGATGTCCTTGTCCTGGACCTGTGCGGCCACCGTCTCCGCGGTGCGGATGTGCTCTTTCAGCCGCTCCGCTTCGCGGTCCCGCGCCGAAATGATCGCGGCCCGAACCGAATCGAGTACCTTGTCAGTCGTTAGGGCGTCGACTACATCGTCGCGCAATGGTTTGCTTGCTGCCGTGTGGTCAGCGCCTTCGATATCGGGAACCGCGATGCGTGTTCCCATAGTCACGTTCTTGCTCAGCGCCTTTCCAGTTAGGTTGTGGCGCGGATTGGCCTGCGCCAATTGCCGTCCGACTGCTGCTGAAGTCAGGCCCTTGCGTCGAATCTTATACAGCTTGTTGACTAATTCGGTGAGGGTCTTCTCGCCCTCGTAGCAGTAAACACGCATGGTTGGCTCCTGTCAGGTGTTCAGTCGAACGTTGAGGTGTTTCCAGCGAACATCCAGATCGGCGTCATTAATCTCTATTCGCTCGCTGGTTATGTTTCCAAGCACTGTGGCTACGGGGTAGTTCTGCTCCGAGGGGTCCCTGACCGTGTAGGCAGCCACCGCTAAGCCCTTCGACTTGTCGTAATACAAGATCTGATTGGTGCTCAGGACCAGGCCCGCAAGTAGGAACTCCCGCGACCCCAGGGCGACTGCGGGGTCCGGCCGGCGTGCCGCGCTTTGGCATATGTTGTCGAGAAAGCTGCAGTGGAGAGGCGGTTCTGTCGCCGCCGCTGGAACATCGCTCATCACCTTGACCATCGGAGTCCTATCCCCAGCCCCGTCCAGCGTGTTCCCCCTGATGCTCACGGCGCGGCGATACACCCTGCGTGTGAGACGGATGAGCCGTTGATCGGACCGCCAGTACAGGGTGTCCTCAGTGGCCACCAACCGCGAGCGCCACGGCGTGCGCTCGTCTGGCCGCGAGTTGTCGACGTAGAGGGCGTTCCACAGCGCCGCCGTTCCGTCGTCTGGGACGAGGGGACGGGCGATGTTGCTGGATATATCAAGTTGGTCGAACGCCGACGACGAATAGATCCCAGCGATCGTTCCCACGGGGTCCCCGTCCATTCGCGAGGCACCCAGGTCATCGATGACATTATCGGAAATCTTCGCTAGTGCGCATCCGATGACCGCTATCGCGAAATCGCGCTCATCCGTGCGACTCTCCGGGCGCTCCACAGAGTTGTGAGAGATTTCGACCCGGTCGGCGCCGAAGATCGCGATTCCAGCCCGGTAGTCGAGGCCACGAAGGACGTCTCCCTCTGTAGTGGTGATGGTGTTTCCGGCCACGCGGATCGTCTCGGCGCCGGATCCCTCTTGGGCGACGACTCCGCCAACACATTCGGCGATCCGGTTGTCCGTGATGGCCACATCGGTTGCTCCCAAGGTAGTTGCCATCGCGATACCAGCTGTCAACCGTTGAATGGAATTGAGGGCGATTCGGATGTGGTCCGCCCCGTTGAATGGCGCGCCGAGCACATTGATACCCACACCGGGTGCGGGCTCGAAACGGTCGCCTTGACCGGTGATGGTGTTGGAGTCGACGATGCAACGATTCATTGCAACAACAACTCCCGAGCCTTTCGTGAGGATCCTGTTCCCACGAATGATTCCGCCGCTGTCGTGAAAGCCGGCCACACCTATGCCGAATCCCTGCTTCTCAGGTTGGCTTACGGAATTGCCCTCGATTACGAGGTGACCATAGAAAATGTTCGGCTGGAACTCACTGGTCAAGTCGATGCTCGCATCGATGATGTTGTTGCGGATAGAAAGATCTTTGATAAACCTCGGTACGCGTTGTCCCGCTATGGCCCCTTGGCGCGGTGCGAGAATGTCACCGACGAGCAGGCAATCGTTGATTTCGATTCGATCCTGCGAGTCACCGCGCAACTGGACAGCTGTCCCTCTGGCCGCCGCAGGCCCACCGAGTGGTGCTTCGGCCAAATTGGATACGTTCTCGAAGACGTAGAGTCCCTCCAGCGTGACTTGGGCGGTGTTGGATAGATCGATGGCGCAGTCGCCGTCCTCCCGCGGAGCCAGGGTGAAGATGGACAGATCGCTGATCCTGGTGTCGACGGCGTCGCTGATCGAAAGTGCCGCGCCTTCTGCCTCGCTTAGCAAGAGGGTGTTGAACCCTGAGCCCCGGATATGTACGGAAGCTGCATCTTTCACAGTCAATCCGGCCGTCAGTTGGTATGTGCCGATGCCGAGGCATACTGTCCCGCCATTGGCCGCAATTGCGTCATCGATTGCCTGCTGGATGGTGTACGCGCCGGAGTTGTGTGACTCTGCGGTGACGCAGAAGTCGCATCCGCATCCCTTACCGGAGCTCGGCCACATCACTCGGCAATCACTGATGACCTCGGGTGGCCTTCTTTCAGGCTGCACCACGGCCAGCTTCATGAAGTGATGCAGGACACCCTTCGGAGGTTCGTCCTTGACGACTTCGGGGAGTATGTCGCCGGTGGCGGTGCGGGCTGCGAAGACCCAGTAGTCGCCGGCACGCAGGCGACTGCCTTTCGGTCCGAACTCGATGAATATGCCGTCCTCGAGTGCGAACTTGGTGCCGACAACAGCGGCGCGCAGGGCGTCATCACCGTCTTTTGCGATGTCCCAGCGACGAATTCGGGGGTGGCGTTCATTCTTCAACTCGAAGCCGGACAGGTCCTTGTCGATGGTGATCTCGCCGGTTTCGTGATCCACGTTTTGTGTGATCTTTGCGAGGTCGCCGCCTTTACCGTTGTCGCGAAGGCCGAATTCGACCCAGTCGTCGAGTAACTCGATGTACTGGCCCTTCTCGAACCTGAGAAATGCGTCGCGGCCGGTTGAGGTGACGGTGATCTTGGAGCCGGTTCCGACCCGGCTGATCTTGGTGACGGTGGCGACCAGGCTCGCATTGTCCCGCGACCATTTGAACTGCGGAGGTGGGTGATCGGGGTTGCCCAACTGGCCGCCCCTGTGGATCTCGACCCGGTAGAGGCGGTTCTCTAGTCCGACATAGCCGGCTTTGGCTGGCACCTCGCAGGGGAGTGGCTTGACGGCCGCGGGATCAACGGTGACGGTGAGTCGTCCGGTGCTCGGCTCGACGATGCCGTCCCACCCGTCGATGGGCGCGCTGCAGTCCGGTGCCACTTTGGGATCCATTTGGAGCACCTTGGCCTGCCAGGCGCTCTGCACACGCGTGGTGGTGTCCGGGCCACCGAGTGCGGGTTCTCGCAGGTCGGGATGTTCGTAGACGGTGACTTCGCGTTGCCATACGTCGAGATACACCAGATAGGGCGCAACTTTGTCGAAGAGGTTCATTTTGGGATAGCCGAATGGTTGGTGGTCGGCCGGTGACGGCGGATCGGGCTTGTGCCACTCGTCGATTGACGGGTACTGCAGGAACAGGCCCGTGTCACCGTTCTCGTTGCCGACATGCCCGTCGTATGACACGCTTCCAGTGCCGAAGCATTCGACCTGGATGCCGTCGACGTATGCGCGACCGACGCCGATGGTGAATGCGTCTGGTTTAACACGGATTTCAAAGCCGTGCCGGGTACTTACTGGGACTACGCCTGCCCCGACGGTGTCGTAGGTGCCCACCCGCCGGAGTCTGTCGAGGACCTCTTCGAATTCGTTGAAGTCGGCTTCCAGGCTGACCCGGCCCTGCTGCTGCCATACACCGCTGAAGCCGTTGTGCGGGTCGAAACTGAACCGAGTGTGATCACCGCTCATGGCTGCTCCTCGAATCGGCGTATGTAGTCCATGTAGATCAGGCCGGCCTCCAGGCCGATGGGCAGGTACTCGTCAAGCCGCATCCGCAGGTTGGCTTCTAGCTGGGGCTGATGCAGGAAGGAGAAGGCACCCATCTCCGAACCGTCGGCGCCGCCGGTAGCGATCGAGGGCGGGCAGCCGATTCTCAACTGCGCGTAGTCCGGATCGCCGAATCGGCGTGACCCGAAGGCTGGTGTTGGGGGTTGGTTTCCGTCGGCGATGGCCAACGCGGGTTGGCAGCGGTACTGGCGGGGGGTTACTGATTCGACAATGTCGGCGAACATGTCGATTTCGACGGTGCAGTCGTTGGCGCCGCGGCCCGTGATCGGAAACCGAAAGCTCAGCGAGTTGAGCCGTTTGAGCGGTGTTGGCTCGGGAAAGTCGAACACAGCTTGGATGTGAGTCTTATCACCGGGAGTCGGGAAGCTGTATTGGAAATGATTGGGCCTATTGACGTTCGGCTCTTCGAACACACATCCGACGGGCGATTGTAGGTGCAGGGACACGGTGGGATTGAGGACAGCGACGACGTCGTCTCCTGTGGGGCAGATGTCGACAACGATCTCGTCGGTGGCGGGCGTGAAACAGGGTCCGTTGGTGCGGAGCACGAGAGCTCCCGGCACGAGATAGATCTGACCCTTACTGCAGTCTTCCGTCACCGTTGCATTGGTGGCCACGTCACGCCTCCGTAAGTGTTCTTTCGTGTCTGCTCAAATCGCGTCGAGGGTCTTGTTGCCCAGGTTCGCGGTGTCGGGACCCAACCCGGATACTGTCCACCGGCAGGAGTCGGCCCGTCCGGTGGGCGGCTTGCCGATATAGCTGAACCGCACACAACCGGATTGGCGACGTCGCACAAACACCTGTCCGGCGAATATGGATTCGCTGGCGAGATCGAGGTCGGAGAACTGTGCGGCGCCAAGGATGGTGGACCGCTCGATGTGCCCAGGCGGGCCACCCCTGCCGCCGGGATCGCCGATCGCGACCCCCTTCGGGGTATCGGCATCGGTCACGCCGTCGACGATCGAATCGAGTACCCAAAGCCGGACCGCGGTGCTGGGCACGCGCATCGCGCCGACGACCGAGAACGAGAGCTGGACTTGGAGTTTGGCGTTGATTGGCGTGCCGGCGCTGTCCGTCGCTGCTACATGGACGCTGGTTCCGTGCGGGCGCACCGTTGGATTCGGCAGTACCGACCGGCCGGGCACGAGCGTGCAGTGCAGCAGTCGCAACAAGTGCAGGTCGCCCGTGATGTTCAAACCGCCTTCGAACAGAAGCCCGTTGAGGGTTAAAGAGGCGCCTGCCCCTGCCAGGTTGAGCGCACTCGCAGGGGAAGTGACTAGAACGTGCGGATTCTTCTGGTCGGCCGCCTGGATCGTGAGGTGGTGGCCCTTGAGGTCGATCGGTCCGTCGAGGTGGTAGGTGAGGTTGTCGGCGATCTCGATAACCGGTGTGGCCGGACTGTCGCCGGCCAGCGCGGTGGTGATCGCATTCTCCAAAACAGCGCCGCCGCCGGCGACAGTGGCTGTGGGCGGTGTTTTGGACCGCCACTTTCCACGGGTGTATTGGCCGCCGCCGAGGTCGCCTGAGAACCCGTCGCAGTAGCTGACGAGCACCGTGCCGGTTCTGTCCTTGGGCAGGATCAGGCGGCCGCGGGACACATCGATGCGGATCGGGCCGGTGTCGGGCCGCGGGAAGCTCATCCAGTCGCCCAGGTTCGCACAGGCGATCTGATCGGCCGGTATCGCCGTTTTGTCGAGGTAGACAACGATCCGGTCGCCACCGTCTTCGCCGTAGTAGGCCGATGCCCCGCCGGGTCCTGACCGCAAGTCTGCGCCGAACGCAGCGGGACGAATCGGCGCCGCGACGGTGGGCTCGATACGCCGCCGGTCGGGTTGCGGGTTTCCACGAGCATACAGCGGTGTGTCTTGGCCTAACGGGTTAAAGGTAAAACGCCAAGGCTGCTGGCCGATTTGGCGTGCTTGCACCTGTGTGTGCGGGCGGGCCCTGAGCCGCCAGAGGAAGAAGCCGATGTTCGGTATTCCATACCAGCCCTCGAATTGGCTGATCGCGCGGACATCGACGGTGTGGGGGGCGCTGTCCCATGGACCGTCGATGCGTGTACATCGCTCAACAGAGCGAAGATCGGCACATCCGTAAGCGTCGGGGCGGAGGTGCTCGAGATGCTGGTTCCAGCCGAGCATTGTGAAGAACTCGACCACCCGCGCGTCCCAACCGGTGACGTCGTGGGCGAGCTCTTCGAGCATCGCGGGTGTGCCCTTGCGCCGTCGGTAGTGGATCGTGTTGGCGACGTCCGCGCGGATGTGGACGGGGTTTGCGGGTGCTAGGTCGGGTCTGCGCAGGTCGGGGAACAGCTCCTGGGCGGTCGTTGCGGCGTCGGCGCCGTCGGCGTCGTGCAGGGGGATGTTGCCGACCAGGTCGCCGATGTAGGGGACCACCCAGCGCTGGCAAGTTTCGATGAAGAAGTCGTCCCAAAGTTGGCGGATGTCGCTGCGAACCTGGTCCGATTGGCTGTTGATGAGGCGCAGCAATGCCTGTAGGACAAGATCCTGTTCGTCGTCGCTGATCCGGTACAGCGCCGGGAGCAACTGGTAGAGCCTGTCGAGTTCAGCGGGTGCGGTCACGAGGGGATACCTCCATTGGTGCGTAGTGTCACGTCGAGTACGGGGACCTCGATGACGGCGAGTTCGGCGGGCAGAACCGTTTGGTGTGCAGGCGACCAACGCGCGGGCAAAATCAGCAACCGCGGCTGCAGGTGCCCCAACGTATCGTCGATGCCGTGCTCGTGGCGGAAGTCGTGGTCGCTGCTCTTCAGGTCGAGGGTGTCGATGTCGACTGCGGCCACGCCGGCCACGTTTTGCAGGGCGGCGATGACGTCGCTGAGAAAGACGGGTTCGGCGAATCCGCGCTGTTCGAAAGAAAATGCTTGTAGCAGTGTGTCGTTAGCCGCCTTGAGAACGGTTGAGGTGATGTGTCTGGCGTCGACTGTGACCGTGCCGGAGATGGTGATTCCCACGGGTACGTAGTTGTCGATCAGCAGGGTGCGGTTGGGGTCACGTTCAGCGAAGAATTGAGCGCGCAGCCGGTCCAGCCCCGCCGCGGTGAACGTTTCACCGCCCTGGGCGGCGACGGTGAGGTGCACGACGCGCTGGTGGCCGGCCCATACCCATTGCGACCGGGCTTTGGCGACCTCGCGGTTGGTTAGGGTGGCGTCTTCGAAGTCCAGCAGTGATACGGCACGACCGAAGGTGCGCACGGAACCGGGCGCGGATCGGCGGGCACTGTCCAGTGATTCGGCGTCGCTGCCTCCTTCCCCGGGCAGGGGGTTGGTCACGGCCTTCACGCCGGTTGGCCGATCGAGCAAGGTGCGAAGGGCCGACGCGGCTACCCGTCCAGAGATACCGCTGCCGTTGCGGTAGGTGGCAACGATGTTCTGGCGGCCGGTCGTCGGCCGTGCACCGTGCACGCCGTCGCCGAAGCCGACGGTGGTTGCGCCGTCGTCGGCGGTTCGTGTGGTGAAGATGTGGGCGGTCGGCGGTGCCCCGAAAAGTGTTGGCACCTCGGTCCACATCTCGCCGTTGACGAACAGTTGCAGCGATGAGTCGACACCGCGTGGTGTGGGTGCGCTCAGTACGGTGAGGGGCTTCTTGGTGAGGTTGAACTGTTGAAACGCCACGGATGCGTTCCCGTCGCCGAGGATCTCGTCGCGCACTGTCTCGCCATGCGAGGCGTCGGTGACGTTGCCGAGTAAGTAGGCGGTGTTGCGGTCAAGCGCGGCCGGTAGGGCGGACAATGTGATGCGCAGCCACTCGCGGTCGGCGGGAACCGGCAGGCGCGGCATGAACAGGAGTCGATCGCCTACGGCGGTAACCGCAAGCTCGAGGTCCTCGCTCAGTTGTTTCGCCCATTCGGCCGGCGTCTTTACCTGCAGGTCGATCGGTTTCTTAGTTGGTTCTTCAAACCCCTTGTGTACCTGAATGTTTCCCGTGATCTTTTGTGAGATGAGATGTCCGGAGAGTAGTCCGTCGGCGAAGCGGGAGTGTGCGGCGTCGAGTCCGAGTGTGGCCACGGTTCGGTCGTCGTTGTCGGTGTGCGCAAACCGCACTTCGGTTCCTGGGACCCCGGCGGCGACGAGGATATCGAACGGCGGCGTGCGGCTCGGTACGTGGTCGGCCCAGACCGTAGCCAGTGCGAAGCCTTCCTCAGCCGGCAGCGCGGCGCGGATGGTCTGCTGGAGTTTTGCTGCGATAGAGTTGATTTCGTCTCCGGTGCTCAGGTCGAACATGATCGTCTGAGTCGGCGCCGACCCGATGGTGACAGCCAGCTCACGTGTGCCAGACAAGGTGAGCTTGTCCGGCAGTGGCGCGGAGACCAGTGCTGTCGTCGCCGTAGCTGCGGCGCCGAGGCCCAGCTTGGCTAGTGTGTCTTCGTCGCCCGACTCGGCGGTGATGTTGACGTCGGAGCCGCTGAGCGCCGCGCCCGTGATGGTGGCAACGGCCGGGGTGGCGCCACCGGTATCGGCGATCGCGACTCGTCGGTCGACAGAAAAGTCTTTCGGACTCAGTCGAATTCCGGGCTTGTACTTGCCCTTCGCGATAGTCCGTCCGACTTCGATGGTCGACCAGCCGACGCGGAAGCCGGGCAGGCAGGCCGTCTCTGAGGTCAGCGTCGGAGGATAGTCGTAGCGCCAGAATCTCACGGGTGGGCCGAGCAGTTCGTACAGCGTGATTTTACGTCGATCGGCAGCGTCGATGGTGTTGAAGCCGTCCGCCAGCGATGTCACGGTCACCGCCGTTGCGGTGCCGTTGGCGGCGACTACTTTCACTTCCGCTATGGCCGGCTTCGGCGGGTTCGCAGCAGCGTCCGCAGCCTCACCGGCCGCGACCGCTGTGAGCGAAACAGACTGCGGCACAGCCGACTGTGCGACGCACGGTATCGCTACCGATTTTGTTGTATCCGCCTTCTTCGGTCCAGTTGCGAGAATCATCTGTCCTGATGGGATGTCGTAGCGTGCGTCCAGCCCGATCCCCTTGCCGAGGGACTCGTCACCGCTGAGCCCGAAACCCGTTGCTGCCGTTCCGGCCTTCACTTTTCCATCGGTCGCGGCGCCCACTTGCTGGTTCACCGCGAAAGACTCTGGCGTGTCAGTGCCGAATAGCCGGAAGGTGCGCCCTAGCTTGTAGGCGCCGTTCTTGGGCTCAGCGCCGCCGGCGGCCGCATCGAGCGTGTTCGACTGCACGGGTGTGGTCCACGACACCTCGAGGAGATCTTCGTTGGCGGCAACTTCTGCGACGGTGAGGATTTCGACGGTGTCGGGTGAGTAGACCAGCACGCGATCGCCTTTGGCCAGCGCCGCGACGCCGGTCACCGACTGGGGGTCGGGGGCTGCGATGGCAGTGGCGTTGCCGGCTACGAGCGGACCTTTCGGCAATGAAACGGGTGCGGGGTAGATACGTAGCCGGTTGAGTCGAGCGTCCGCGGCGAGCGGCTCGAGAGTTTCGTATTTCTGAGGTTTGTGATCCTGTGCGGGAACGCTTTGTACCCGGATCCGTGCCGGAATGGTGAGCGCGGCACCGGGTTCGAGAGTGAAGCCAAGAACGGTGCGTGCGGCGATTCCGGGCGCGAGGTGGTAGTCGATCAGCCGGACAAGGCGCAGCACGGAGTCACGGGATGTAGCGGTGCGGATGAACGCCTCGTTGGCGATGCGCTCGGAGTAGAAGGTTAGTACGTCGGCGACGGCCGACCACATTTCGACGGTGGAAATTGTGTAGTCGTCGCTG
The DNA here is from genome assembly GCA_963801365.1 of uncultured Actinomycetota bacterium. Classification (GTDB taxonomy): domain Bacteria; phylum Actinomycetota; class Actinomycetes; order Mycobacteriales; family Mycobacteriaceae; genus Mycobacterium. The sequence goes on from CAWDEZ010000015.1 coordinate 338,658, forward strand.
ATGCGTGATCGCAACCGCTTGAGTTCGCCGGTCCGCGATAGCTCGTCGAGCAACGTCTGGCGGAAGATGGTGAAGGTGCCCAGCCGGTAATCGATAGCAGGTAATCCCGGCCGGTTCACGCGTGCGCCGCGCGCCAGGCCCGGTGGACCTTCGCAGCAGCCGCAATCGTCGGTCATGACCCGCCTCCCGTGGTGATCAGGAGTCTCCCGTTCTCCATGCGATTGGCATCGTTGTCGAGTTGAGCGATCTCCCAGGGACCGATGGTGATCACGCCTTGCTCGAGCTCACTTGCGGGCGCGCGACCGTGGCGGTGAAACTCCGTTGCTTCTACTGAATCGACTCCCTGAACTTGTTCGGCTACGGCGTAAATCTTGCTCAAATAGACCGGCTGGCCGAACGTGAAGTTGTCGGGGTTGAACAGACCTCGCCCGCCCGCCTGCGCACCGCCCAGTGCCAGCGCCACGGCGTGTGCGACGTCGCCGCGGAAGTATCCCGGCTTGACACAGATGCGGAGGGTGACATCCAGCGGGACATAGGTCGCGCCGCGGACTTCGAGGTCGTATCCGGCGAGCCGGTAGTCGTTGAGGACATCGAGGACTCGTTGGCGCAGTGCCGGTGCCAGCGATGCCCCGCCGGGCTGGTCGAGCAGCACGTCGGCGGGATCGGCGGGGTCGATGCCGACCAATGCGGTGTACCAGCTTCCGGTCCAGCGGAACGCAGCCACCGCCCCCGCAACGCCGGGCACACTCAGCGCAGCCGTTCGGTAGTCCTCGGCGGTCACGGCACGGCGCTGGGTGCGGAAGGCAGCCGGCGCGAACTGGCGTACTTCCTCGATCGATTCAGGCTCAACACCTCCGATGGCCGGCAAGGGGTTACGAACCAGTCGCACCGCGGAGTTGGTCCCCAGAAGCCCGTGGCGTATGGCCTCGGCGCCGACGTTGCCGGTGCGCCCGATCCCGATGCGGTAGGTGACATTCACCGCCGTGGCGTTGGCGAAGCTTTGGCCGTATTCGCCGTCGCCGAACCGCAGGGTTGCACGTCCGCGGTGGTCGAGGTCGACAACGAAATGGGGGTCGATGTCCCTGCTCGACAAGAGGTCGAGCCGTGGCTCCCACTTCTGTCGATATCCGGCCACATCGGTGACTTCGACTTTCATGAAGCGATCGGCGTTGTGCACGGGATCTTCCTCGAATTCCCGCACCATCGTTAGCGGGCCCTGCAGCAACGTCAGCCGGATCCCGGCGCCGCCCAGTGGCGGATCGAAAAGGTGTCTTTCGCTGATCGTGCGGCCGTTTTCGGCGGCGGCGATGTTGCCGCGGGCGACGGAAACGCCCGAAACGGTGGTCTTGCCATCGAGAACCGTTGTCAGGCATAGCGGGAAGGTGAGGGCGTCGTGTGCGGCCCAGGTGACCTCTGCGAGTTCCAGCGTCGGTGTGGGCGTTGTCGTCGTCGCCTTTTTCGGCAGCCAGCGCTCGTCGAGTTCGGTAAGAAACAGCGGATCGGTGACTTTGTGGACAGACGTGATTGTGACGACCTGCCGGTGGGTGGGATCGGCGTCGGCCACACTGCCCGTTTCGGGCCCCCGCAGCTCTTCGACGAGCAGGAGGTCGCCCGCGTTGAGCGTGGGCACAATCGCATGTCGGGTGGCCGTTTCCAGGCTCTCAGGTTCGTCGGTCGCGGGTGGCGGATCGATTGCGTAGACGTGGGCGGTGGTCTGCCCGCGCGATAGACAGCACTGGTCGTTGCCCCAGGTGTGAATCCGCAAGATGTTCTGGTCGGGCTTGGCTGCCACCGCGTTGCGAGTTTGAAAAACCCTCACATGGGCGAGCGCTGGATCGGTGGTGTAGGCCATGTCGTCGATGGCCGTGATGACTGTGCCGGGCGGGCTTGTCGGGTCCGCAGTGACGGCGGTGCTCTGTTGCAGTGGCAGGTCGATGCCGGTGAGCAGTCGAGTATCGACTGGGACGTTGATGGCTTCGTCGACACCGAAATGCACGTACGTGCGGGCGTTGGCGCCGTCGCCCATCCGGTAATCGATCAGGCGGGCGTGGTGTTTCGCCGACTCGCGCCGCCTCGCGGTGTCGAGGTACATCTCGGTGGCGACAGCGTCTTGCATATAGGCGAGTTGATCACCCTCGTAGGCAATGAGTTCGAGTAGCGCGGTTCCGATGTCGGCGGGGCTGTCCTCGGTCCAATCGGGATTGCGCTGGGCGACGAGGTCGACTAACAGCTGCCGGAAGCTGGCGTAATCGCGGGCCAGATAGTCCAGTTCGGGTTCGGGCGGGGCGTCGTGTGCGCACTCGCCGGTCGGCGCGCAATCGAAATCGACGGGGCAACTGGGCCGGAAGTTGACCGGTGCCACCGAGAACGGGCGGTCCAGCGGGGAGAAGTTGTATTGCCACGTTCCGGCCCCGAGCTCCCAGCCGACGCTCAGCAAGTAGGGTGAGAAGTCACCCTGCGCATCGACTTTGACATCGAGTACGTCGCCGTCGACGGTGGCCTCGATGACTTTGATGCCGGTGATTCGTGTGCCGCCGTGCACACGGATGAGTGAGATCTTGTCTGGCAGCCCGAATCCGTCGTTCGGCGGCTGGCGCACAAAGTGGACGTGCAGGATGAACTCGCCGTCGGCCGGACTGTCGAACTCGATGTAGTCGATGCCGTTGACGGTGGTGCTCTCGAGCAGCATCTGTCGGCGGTTGCTGTCACGGCAAGTCGGGCCGATGACCGACAGGATCGCGGCGATCTCTGATGTGCTCATGGTGGGCTCACCAGGGCGGTGAAGGCCGCTTCGCGTTGGTCGCCGCTGCGGCGGTCGGTGTATGCCACGCGCACGGTGAGCGTGCTGTCGGAGTTGGTGATTTCGACGTCGTGTACCGCGATGGCCTCGTCGAGCCAGCGCGTCAGCGCTCCTTGTACAAGGTATTGGGTGGCGGCGGCGAGCGCGTCGGAGTTGGGCATGAACACCAACTGTGTTATCCCGCAGCCGAAGTCGGGCCGGTTAACTCGCTCCCCTGGCGCGGTGAAAAGCACCTGATAGATGAGGTCGCGCACGTGGTCGTGGCTGTCGGCCTCGGCGGTGCGTCCGCGCCCGTCGATGCGATAGGGAAAGTCGAAGTACGTGTTCGTCATCCCAGCCGTACTTTCATCGAAAGCAGGTCAGGTGTCGGAGGGTTCGCGGGGGCTGCCGGTGGGGCGGGGGTGACCGGTCCCACGGGAGACATCTGCCCGGCGTGCATGTGCAGGTTGAACGTTTGCACCAGCTGGTTGAGGTACGCGGTGAGTTTGTCGCCGAATACGCCTGGATGGCTGCCGTTTTCGACGATTTCGATCTGCGGGGCCTCGATCACCACTTTGGTCGACGCCTTCAGCGTGGCCTTGCCCTGGCTGACCTCGATCTGCAGGATGTTCGACCCGCTCGAGTCCGACAGCGCGATGGTCTGGCTGTCGTCGTGCATGGCCAGTATGAGTCCTTGTTCGCTGCGGATGATGCGGACGTCGGGCGTCGCCGCGGCACCTTCCTCGTCGGTCGGCACCTTGTCGCTGACCCACCAGCAGCCGACCCACACCGGGCGCGAGACGTCACCGGCTTCGAACTCGATCCACACCCCTGCACCGGGCGCGGGGACAGTGAACGCGCCGGTCCTGTCTCCGGCGTAGGGAGCACACGGCATCGCCCAGCCACTCTCGACATCTCCGAGGATCTCCGGCACCTTCGCGCGGATTCGGCCTTGTGCGCGTGGGTCTTTGTTGTCCGTGACGACGCCCCGGAACTTGCCGAGGTGCCGATCTGCGTGTCCCGCTTTGCGTGTGGCCGCGCCGGACGGCGCCAGGTCGGCCGTCAAGGATGGCGCTCGCTTGGCCGGGCGCCGTTAGGAAGCCAGCGCATCGTCGCTCCTGAAGTTTTCGCGTTTGGTCAGCCCGATTGCGTTGCGGTGCAACGTGAACTTCTGCATCCAGGTGCCGTCCCCGCCGATGGTGTGCAGCACCCGCTCCACGTAGTAGCGCCCGCTGAACTCCTGGCCGACACCGCGCACCATGACCGGCTGTTTGGCGCGCAGCACACCGCCGTAGCTCACGGTGCTCAGCTCGCCGTCAGCGTGGATCGACCAGCTGGAGCGGTCGACCACTGATTGGGCATATCGCTGCACTTCGGCCGACTGGCTCATACCCAGTCCGCTGAGCAGCACCTTGCGGGGACGGTCGGCCGGGGTGGTGGCGGCGGCACCCATCGCTGAGGTCTGGGTAGCTTCGGTCGCGTCGCCAGGCTGGGTCGAGCCGTCGTCGGCGTCGATGGTTGTCCCTTGGGCGACGGCAGGACCGAGCATGTCGAAGCGTGCGCGGAACTTGTCGACGTTGGTGGCCGATCCGGTGTTGATGGTCAGTGTTCCCTGCGGTGGCCCCTCCGGTTTGGGCGGGTGGAAATGGCCTTCAACCGTTCCGTCGGCGGTGATTTCGACGTAGCACTCGTAACCGTTGCGTGACGCCAGATGTTGCAGGAACTGGATGTCGGTGCCGCGCTGGAGGAGGGTGTGATCGTTCTCCTGATGCGACAGGGCGGTCGATTCCACCACCGGTGTGAACCGGTAAGCGCCGTCGGAGAAGATGGCGGTCGCAACGTCGGAGTCGGCCATGTCAGGCCATGGTTTGACCTTCTCATCCAGATGCATCAGGACGGTGGGATCCATTGCAGTAACGACTATTTCGGAACCGCCGGGATCGTTTGAGAATGTCGTGCTGACGTCGACGACATAGGCTTCGAGCAGGGGTTGAAGTGGGCCGGTCCCGACCGACACACTCAGTCGCAATTTGGCCAGTCTGGTGAAGAGCGCGTCATCGAGCACCGTCCATCCGCTGCCGTCGACTCGCACGGCGGTTGCCAGCCGCAGGCGCATCATGTCGGCCATCGATGCGTGGTCTTCGACCTCGATCTGCTTGATCGCCGACACCACCGCCGCCGGCGCCGGCGCGCCGTTGATGGTCAGGGCGTAATTGGTGGCCGAGGACATGTCAGGTCTCCTGCGGAGGGATGCCCAGCACCGCGCCTTCTTCGAGCAAGTCGGGAGGCCAGATTGCAAGGTTGGCGTCGCAGATGCGCCAGAACTGTTCGGGGTCGTGGTAGTGCTGCCAGGCGATGTGGTCCAGCCGCTCGTCGGCTGTGATCCGGTGCCCGACTATTCCTGGCGCATTTGGGATCTGGCGGATCCCTTTGTAGGGGATCACCTTTCCGGCGGCGTCGACGATGGTCAGGGTGGCTACCTTCTCGTAGCGGCTGCCTTTGAAGAACATGGCGTGGTCCTTGTCCTCGTTTGTCTAGTGGGGGAGCAGGTTGCGGATTCCGGTGAGGTTCGCGCTTGGAACGCTCTTGCGTGCCAGTTCTTCCTTGGCGGTCTGGTAGGCGATGAACGCGTCACGGCCGATGCTGGAGTCGTCGAACTCCATGTAGGTCAGCACCTGCATCGCGAGTTCGACCTTGGCGGCGATCGGGTTGAGCCGGGTGTCGAAGGCTTCCTCGGAGATCGCGAAGCTGGTCAGCTTAACTGGGACCACCCTTGACTTGCCCCACACCAGCAGCACCAGCGGCAGGTCGGCGGGATTGATCTGCACTTTGCCCTTGTCCGCCTGCTGTTTGATCGTAATCGCATCCAGGGTCGGCGGATACATCAGCAGTTCCAGCGTCGCCAGCGCCGGGTGCAGGCCGTGTTCGGCGACGGCGGTGTTCTGTTCGGGTTCCTGAAGCTGGTCGGCGGCGTGCATGTCGACGGTAAGGCTGATCGTTTCGACTGGCGGGCCAGCGACACGCAGCACGTCTTCCTTCGCCGTCCCACTGGCACCGCTGGTCGGCGGAGGCGGAGCACGGTGCGCCAGAGTGCGTTTCACCGCCTCGGGGTTGAACTGAAACACGATGAGCGACGGGGTGGTCCCAGGCGTCTGCTTGGGGTACACCGCGAGGGCGCCCTTGAGAAGGTTTGGCCGAAGGGGGGACTGGTCAGGCATGTTTACACCTCCTTCGTTTCAGCACTCAGTGGCTGCCAAGACGTTGACACTCGACACTCCTAGTAGGTGACGACGTTCGGATCGCGGGCTTTGGACTCGACTTGCTCACCAACCATTTTGTTGTAGGCTTTCACCCTCTTGACGAAGTCGTCTGCGCTCAAAGCGAATTCAGCGCCGCGTTTGCCGCCGAACCATCCCTCCTGACGCATTTCGACGATCCGTCTTGCGGGTAGTTCCGTAATTCCGAGCACATCCCTGACCCGATACCGACCGGCGGTATTCAGATCCAGCTTTTCGGGTTCACCGCTCAAGTCGGGCAGCGCAGGGGAGGCTTGGTTGCCTCCAGATTCCGCCTTCGGGGACCACTTTCCGTTCTTATCTTCGTAGCCGCCCCACCCCATGCGGATGAAGGAGGGAAAGCCCGACCCGTATTTTTCTGTTGAGCTGTGGAAGGCGAGCTTTACGTCGTACCAAATGGCGCCCTCGCCGCCCTCTTCACCTTTCTTCAGCGCCTTGTATGCCGGAGTCTCCACTGTCCGGTCGAAGACTTGATTAACTTCGACGCCGAGCGCTGGTACGAGGTTGGAATCAGCAGCCCGACCGCCAAGCGCTGCGGTCAGAACGTGCATACGGACCCATTTCGAGTTCTTGGACAGGCCGTATTTCGTGATGATCGGCCAGGACGGCGGACTGTGGGATGGAGCCGGTTTCGTACCTTTGTCGAGCAACGCCTTCGTGATGAATTCCGACCTGAAGCTTGTTGCTCCTACCCCGCTCACGAAGGCCGGAAGTATGGCAGGTGGGTACGGCGGACCACCGCCCACATCGTGCTTGGCAAGGGCCTGCGCCAGGCGTGCAAGCTCGCTGTTAAGCGCCGCCGCTTCCTTTTGGCGGGACTGCTCATCTAAGCCGGCCTTCGCAGCGAGCTTCTTCTGCAAAGCACCGACGCCCTTGGCTACTGCCCGTGCGATGCCAAGCGACTCGTCTTGCTGTGTGCGCTTGTCCTTATCTTTGAGACGTTTGATCCCATCGGACCACCTGGTGAAGAATGCGGTCAGTTTCTGCGGTGACGAGCGGATGATGATCTCTGCATCAGCAGAATCGCTCTCAATGCTGAGTTCGTGGTCTTCGTCATCGGCGGTATGGAAGCGAGAGCGCGACCGCCACCACTCGACTAGCTTGCCGGCCTTGTCTTTTACTGCTCCGACAAGCGATTTCGCTTTGGCCACGATCCACGCGATGACGCTGTCGATGCCTTTGTCGACTTTGGCTTGGATGCCGGTGATGATCTTCTTGATCTGCTCGCTGACGTTTCCGAGGCCGATGAGCCGTGCAAGAAAGCCGAGCAGCACCGGAATGGATTTGGCCATGGCCTTTTCGATCCAGTTCGCCGCAGCGGCTATCTTTCCTTCGGCGAGATTGGCGATCGAGTCGACGACCGCCTGCACGAAGTCGAGGATCTGGTTGATCCGTTCGATGAAGAACGCGACCGTGTTGTAGACGGCGATGATGGCCTGGATGACCGCGCCGGCGGGGTTGAGCATCGACACCAGCTTGGTGATGGCGGCGGTGACGATCTTGCTGGTCGCCCAATCCTTGATGCCGCCGATGACGAGGTCCCACAGCGACCCGATCGCCGCGACGATCTCTTTCCACGCGGCTGCGGGTCCTTCGGTGACAAGTGTTTTAAGAAAACCGAAGACGGTCTCGAGCATTGACACCGTCTTCTCTCCGAGCACCTTGACGAGCTTGACTCGCACCTTCGCGTAGCTGATGCCCAATATCTGCAGGACGAGGTCGATGATTCCTCGCAGATCCCAGACCTTCGGTAACACGACGCCGGCGCCCTCCAATGCGCCGGTGAGCCAGGCGAATACTCCGGTCTTGAGATGTTCCCAGATGTTTGTCGCGAACTGCTGCACACCTTTCTTCATGCCGGCGACGAGGTGACCGAGGAAGGCGATCGGGTCTGCGACGATGGTCTGGAAGGTGGCGCCGATCTTTCGGACGATTCCGACGATGCGTAGCCCGATCGGGCCGGCGAGCAGCATGGCGCCTTCGAAGATGAACTCGAGAACCTTCTTGCCGACGGCGATAAGGAAGTTGATCAGCCGGGTCACCGGCGGACCGAAGATGGCCCACATCTTTTCCAGCAGCAGTTTCGGGTTGAGCAGGTCGACGACCTTGAACGCGTCCCACGCCTGGGAGAACAGCAGTTTGATGCCTTCCCAGGTGAGGTCGAGCGTCTTGACTTCCGCCTTGAACCAGCTGGCCGCCTTCTCGATGGTCTTGGACTTTTCGAGGTTCTCCTTGATCTTGTCGCCGCCGTCGACGAGGTCGAGAACGGCGAAGATGACGCCCTTCAGCGTCGGGGTGACCGGTTCTCCGGTGACGGGATCCCGCCCGAGCACCATGGTGAGCAGTGGGTAGCCCTTCTGCGACTTTGCCCACTCGCCAACCTCGTTGAGAACGATGTCCTTGACGACCTCGAATACCTTGGCCCCGAAGGCTTTAACGAAGTTGATTACCCGATTGATGGTGGGCGCGAGGATCGGTTTGATCTTGTCGTTCCACGCCTTGACCGGATCAAGCACATCCAATCCGCTGACCGCGTCCCAGCCCCGCTTGACTAGATCGGTGACGGTAGCCAGGGTTAGGTCGAGCTTGGCGATCTCAGCGTCCCACCACTTCTGGACCGCTTCGATTTTGCCTTCCTTGTCGAGTTTGTCGAAGAGGGCTTCGCCGTTGGGGACGATCTTGAGTGCAGCGTGCAGCCAATCGCGAAAGCCGCCTTTGACGGCGACGTCCCGGATCGGGTCGAAACCGATGATCAGCGTGATGAGGTCCCAGGGCGGGAAATCTTTGACGACGAAGTTGCGGATACTTTCGCTGATGCTGTCGGGCATGCCCGGTATTCGCTGCACGCGCAGTGGGCTTTTCATCAGCCGTGCTGCCCGCGCTGCCGGGCCCTTCTGCTGGATGGTGTGGGTCAGCTCGTGTGCGATCAGGCGGCGCCCGGTATGCGTCGTGGGCCGCAATTCGCCTGCACCGAAGTAGATGTGGTTGCCGACGGTGAAGGCACGCGCACCTAGCGCGGAAGCAGCACCGGCTGCCTCGGGCCCGGAATGTACACGAATGTCGGAGAAGTCGAACCCGAACCGAGATTCGAAGAACGGTCGGGCCGGCAGGGACTGCCCGCCGCTGGACGCCGAGGTGAGGCCGGCCTCGATACCGGCGGGCACGACGTCAGGACCGCCCATGCCGGATGGTGTTTTTTGGGCATGCTTCGGTTTGTCATCGTCGTCTTTCTTGGTGGGTGTCTCGGCCTTGCCGATTGCGCGTTGTGCGAACCGCAGCAGGCTGCGGGCGATCGAGCTGACGCCGAAACGGCCTGCGGCCGAATGTGTCCCGGCCATCACCGAATCGGCGGTGCGGTCGGCTTCTTGCTCGAACGGGTCGCCGGCGGGTCCGACCAGCAGACGGGGTTGGGCCGCTGCGCGCAGCCCGCGAACCTCGTCGCGCCGGCGGCTGTGATGGTCGACGCGCGACGGCGGGCGGGTAGCGGCGGACCGAACCGGCTGGCCGACCTGCTGACGTGTCGCAACGGCGAATTGGTCACCCATGGCCACCTCCACCGTTGACGGCGGAGGTGACCGCGGTCGCGATGGCGGACGCGACACCGTTTGCGGTGGATGGCGAGATCGCTCTGTCGATGTGGACGGTGGCTCGCATCCCCGACCGGTCCGGTAGCGCCGGATCGGCCATCGATCGGGCCAGCTGGTCGGTCACTAGGGCGCGGATATCCACAGCGTCGAACTGCGCCGCGGGTGCGCCCGTCACGACGACGCGGTCGACCTCGACAATCCAGTCGCCGCGTGTCATGCCGGCACCAGACTTAGCCATTCGCCGAACTCGGCTGCACTGAGGGGCCGCTTCAACTTGGCATATTCGCGGGCGGCGGCACGGACGAGGTGGGACATCTCGATCGGGCTGTCTTCGCTGGCGGCCAGGAACGCGGAGTTCACGGCGATCGAGCGGATATTTCCGCCTGCGATCTCCAGCCGGGCTAGCTGTCCATAGTTGAGCTCGCCGCGCTCGGCGCCGGGAGGTAGCACGCGCTCCCAGATCTGGCGGCGTTCAGCGGCGTCCGGGAACGCGAAGTCGACGATGAATCGCAGCCGCCGCAAGAACGCTGAGTCCAGCGCGGAGCGCTTGTTGGTCGCCAGGATCGCCAGGCCCGAGTAGTCCTCCATGCGTTGCAGCAGATAGTTGATTTCGAGGTTGGCGTATCTGTCGTGGCTGTCACGGACTTCCGTGCGAGTGCCAAACAGTGCATCGGCCTCATCGAACATGAGGATGGTTCCGCTGCGTTCGGCTGCGTCGAACACCCGACGCAGGTTCTTCTCGGTTTCACCGATGTACTTGCTCACGACACCGGCCAGGTCGATGCGATCCAGCGTGAGCCGAAGATGACCGGCAAGGATCTCCGCGGCCATGGTCTTGCCGGTTCCGCTCACGCCGGCAAAGAGCGCGGTGATACCGCGACCGCGCCCGAATTGTGTTGCGAAACCCCAATTCTCGTACACGATGGTACGGTTTCGCACTTGCGCTGCGAGTTCGTGAAGCTGCTCACGTGCCGTCTTGGTGACGACGATGTCGTCCCACCCGAAGTGCGGCTCGATCCTGTGTGCCAGCTGATCCAGCCCGGCGCCGCGCTGGTCGCGGCAGGCATCCCAGAGATCGACGCCGGTGATCATTCCGCCCGATCGTGATGCCGCTCGGCGGACGGCGTCGGCGATCGCACCGGGGGTGAAGTCGAATTGCTGTGCGATGGCATCGACTTCACCGTTGACGCTGTGAGCGTGCTCGGCAAGGGTGCGTCGCCATAGTGTCACCTGTTGGACTCGCGTGACGCGACCGACGTTGACGGCCTGAACGTCCGGGGCCGGTGTGGCCCACTGTTCGGCGCTCACGAGGAACAGCGGTGCGGCCAGTGTGCGGATGAGTTCCTCCACTGCTGCCGCGGTGGTGCCATCCGCCGCGGCGCGGGCGTCGACCACCACCGCCAGCGACGCCAGGAGCGCTTCTCGCGCGAGCAGCGACGTCAGCAGCCTGCGGTCGGCGGACTCGAAGTGGGCGAATGCGGTGATGTCGAGTTGGCAGGGCTCTGTTCCTAGTGTCTGGCAAGCGATCTGGATCGCATCGAGGGCGACACCGTCAGTGCCCGCGACGAGATTCACAGTCGGCCAGCTCTCGAACTGACCTTCGACAATGGCCGCAATCTGGGTCGCGGCTGACTCGGCCGGCTCGGAAGCGACCAGCGGCGGTAACGCCGTCAGATAGGGTTGCAGCCGCTCGTCGGGATGATTGACGCCCCGCAGATAGTCGATCAGCCGTTCGTCGGCACCGAGACGGCGCAGAAGGACGGGTTCGTCGGGATCCTCGGCCATGTCGATCAACCGCAACCGGCGCAGCGGCCGTGTCGGCATCAGACAGTCGGCGGCGATCAGCCGCTGTTCGCGCTCCACGAACAGCGATAGGGCGAGCTGCGCAGTGGGGCAGTCTTGGTGGGCCACTGTCTGCAGCTCGGCACACGCCGAGGCGAAGGCGCCGTCGAGTGCCGGTGCGGCAGCAAGCAGCATGATGGCCTGCTCAAGCTCGGACAGGCCGATGATCTGGGCGACCAATCGCAGCGCGGGTGTGAACTGGGGGTCGTCGGTTTCCAGTCGCGTGAGTTCGCGCCCCACGGCCGCCAGCTGCTGATCAGCCGGTGTCGCCGCGCGCTCAGGACACGTATCGCTTTGAGCGACAAGCCATGCCAGGTTAGGGTTGACCTGTCGCTCGGCGGCCGCGCGCTGCATCTGTAGCCGTAGCTGTTCGAGGCGCAGCGCGAGCCATGCTGCGTTCTGCGACCGCCACCTGGCCGGGTTCATCGCGGTAGCTCCACGGTGACGCCGTCGATGCTTTCGGCGCCGTTGACCCGGACCCGGACAACGAAGTTGGCGTGCAGTTGAAGTTCGGCCACGGTGGTCTGGTCACCGGGGGCGGGTTCGAAGACGACCGTCGCTGCCGTACCGGGGATCACGATGAGCCTGCCATCGGCGGCCAGCACGCGGGCCTGGCGGTACTCGTCCTGGGGGGCGGCGTTAAGGTCGGCCTGAATGTCGGTCGCGAAGTCGGCCAGCGACCTCAGCGATGTGGGGGAGACATCGATGGGTGACTGGGCGCCGATACGCACGCGCAGGCGGGGTTTGGTTGAGGTCAGTAGCGGCGCGGCGCCGATGTGTCCCGAGATCGCGGCAAAGGGCGCCCCTACCGGTTGTGGTGCGGTCAACTTTAGGTCCTCGGCCAAGGTGCTGTCGCCTGGCGACGTCAGGGTGATCGGCGCCCTCAGATCACCGGCGATGACCACGAGCCGGTTGCCGGCCAGGCTGACGACGGCCCCAGCGAGCCGCTCGTCGGTGGGTGCGGCAGCGCGAATCAAGCCTTCGACGATGGGTGACACCCGGTCACGCGGAATCGTTGATGTGGAGAACTTGGGGGTGGGTGCGGCGAAGGTGTCGGCGCCGATGGTGACGGATAGGTCGTACGGACCGTCGCCGATCGGAACTGGATCCGCCAGCGCGTCGCCGACGAGCACACGCACGTCGCGTGCGGGCAGCGAAACCGGCACGGGGACGGTGATTTGCGTTGTTGATGCGCTCAGATAGTCGGCACGAGGCACGGTGAGTCTGCCGATGACCGCCTCACCGCCGGCTCCGGTGGGGATCAGGCGGCGCCCCGTGATCGTCAATGTGCGCGGTGGTCCATCGGTGAGTGCGCCTGTTTGCACCCGCGGCACCAGCACGAACGGCGCCTCGCTGGAGGAGAAGGAGCGCCGCGCGGTGGCCGGGTCGTTGGTGATGACCTTCATGGTCTGCACCCCGGGTTGCAGTAGCGGGTTGTCGGGCAGGACGATCTCGATGCGGTCGGGGCGAACGCGGCTTGGGTCGGCCTCGAGGACGAGATCACCGAAGGCCACGGAGGTGATTGGCCCGGACAGCGAGGTGCCGTACACGACGAGCGTGTCATCGATTCGCGCGTAGGGGAACCGATGTTCGGTGGTATCGGTGTCGCGCCGGACCCATATGTGGCTGATGGTCGGCGTTTGGATGGTGACGACGAAGACGTGCGGGCCCGCGCTGATCTGGTCAGTCGCCGGGGGGAAGGTGATCGGAGAGGCGGGCTCGCCGACGGGCCGCGGGAAGGTGTGGCGCCTGCGGCTTTCGATCTGCACGACGTTTACCGCGTAGGCAGCAGAAAGGCGGTAGCGCAGTGTCAGCGCAGTCCAAACTTTCGTGATGTCTTCCAGTGTCAGCGGTTCCAGCGTGACCTTCACCTGTTCGTAGGAGTCGCGCAGGCTCTTGTGCAGAACTTGTTCTCCGATGGGGGCCCGCACGGTCGTCAGCCCGTCGGTGACAACGGGTATGTCGTGCAGGACGCGCATCGCGCTGCCGAGCAGGAACTGCGCGGTCGTTTCGTCGTAGAGCGGGCCGCCGTTGACGGCCTTGTTTCCGTAGGCGGTGACGAGGTAGTGCAGGTTGACGCTCAGTGGCGGGTGACCATAGCCGCTGGAGCCGCCGCGCCCGGGGATCTCCTGATTCTGTAGGTAGCCGTTCTCACTGACGCGGTACAGGAAGAGGTTGACTCTCGAATCCTCTTCCCGGGGCTCGTTGTCGTGGGGCGAGAAGGCGGGCGGTCCGATGGTCACCGGTACGGGTGCGTTGTTCGGCAGCTCCATCCGGTCCTTTAACAACGTCTTTAGCGTGGCACTCACGGCCCCGATCGCTTGGAAGTCACTCACTGCTGGTCACCGTTCCCACGGGGCGTAGCTGCGCAGGTGCGAGAACGCATCGAACCCGCTGGGCGCGGCGGCCGGCGGTGGCGGACTGGCTGTCAGCGGCGGCGGTGCTGATTGTTCTGGAGCTGAATGGATTTCGATGGTGCCGATGCGCACATGCACGTCGCGTCGGGCCGGGGATGCCAGCGCGAATTGCCGCTCCTCGGTCTGCGTGACGCGCGGCGGTGCAACGGATTGGTTGACGGCGCTGCCGTGCAGGTGCGGCGCAGCGTGGCCGCGATCGAGTTCATTGAGTGTCGCGATTGGTATGTGCAACGAAACCGGCTGCGGAACAGACACTTCGGTGAGCGGAGGTCTTGCCGTCGGGCCACTTGTGGGTGGAAGGTCGGCGGGCGGTGGGGGCCGCGTCGTGTCGGTGTCGCTGCGGCTGGGCTCGACGGTATCTGGTGCATTGACGGCCCTGGCCTCGCCGGGGACTATGCGCTCGCTGATCCGCTCGCGAGGGACGGCAAGTGCCGCCGGCTGCGGTGTCTGTCCTGGTGGCGCCGCCGATGGCGGGTCCGGCATTGTCGGTTGCGGTTGCACTGCAACCGATGTGGGACGAGCTGGCCCCTCCGGTCGCGGTGAGCTGATTGCATGCTCGGACGTCTTCGGCGGCTGGGCTGCCGTCTCGACATTGGGCGCAATCGCGGCGGGCCGATTGCCGGCGGGGTCGACGATCACCGAAACAATCTGCGACGCTGGCGGTTTAGCCGTTGACACGGGCTGGGGTGCCTTTGGGTCGCTCTGGTGGCGGGCTTGGGGCGACAAAGCTGGACTGGGGGTGCGGATAGCGCGGGGCAGCATGGCCGGCCGGCGGGGCGCGCGGACGATAGATGCGTGGCCCGTGCTGCGACGCGCGAGGTTAACCAGGTAGTCACTCATGATGCCTGCCTGGCGAATTCGGCGGCGAGCAAATCGAGATAGCGCTCGCGACGCGATGACGGCATGGCCAGTATGTCGTGTTCAGACCAGTGGTAGTGCAACGCGAGCAGGTGCACATCGGTCAGTAAGCGGTGTGCGCGAGCCTCCAGCTCTTGCAGGAGATAGCTTCCTGCGTCGAAGAGGACCTCGAATTGATGGCCGCACGTGGCGCAGCGCGCGTCGAGTTGTATTTCGGCTTGAGGATCGCGGGCGGCCAGTTCGTCGGCGACGCGCGCCACTGCGGTTGCGTCCAGCTCGTCTACTTGGACCGGTCGGTCGTCGATGTAGGCGCCGGTGACGCAGAGGCGTAGCAGGGTGGAGACGCTTGCGTCCACCTCGGCCGCCGACGCGGCTGCGGTGAGGTCGGCTGCTGTCGGTGGGCGAAACTGGACCTGATGCTCATGGCCGTTGATAGTGAATATCGTTGAGTACTCGGGCTTTACGTCGTCGTAGGGCGCCAGCAGGATAGTGTCGATCGCAAAACGCAGCTCGAGCTGTTCACCGCACGAAGCTTGCGGGCAGCGCAGGACACAGTCGAGTTCATCGCCTAACGTCATTCGCCTAAGCTGGAGCAGCAGTGCTTCGCGGTCGCCGACTGTGAGCGATCCGACCGCGATATCGTCGGTGACGCACCGTTGCAGCAGGGCACTGGCACGTTCAGCGGGGCAGATGGCGGCGTGGTCGAGTACGAACAGCTCGTCGTCGCCACTGACGGCGCGGACATTGACCTGGCGGATCATGTCGGTCTCGGTCCACAGTCCGCCGGGGAGGGCGGCACGGACCGTGGTGGCGGTATCCGTTGCCGCCGTTGCCATATCAGGCTCCGACGCCGTCGAACTGCGGCTCGGTGGGCTCGACCACGTTCACGTCGCGCTGCCAGCCTTCGTGTTCGATCTTGATCGACTGGATCAGGATCGCGTTGGCGTTGGCGTCGAGGTCAGCTTGGGCGGTGAACTCGCTCACCCAGGCACGAAAGACCTGATACGACACGACCTTCTGGCCGGCCTCGTTGAACAGGTCGATGGTGAGGTTGCGCCGGAAGTTCTTCAGCGAGACCTCTTGGGTGCGTTGTTCGGCTGGGGCTTGGGCGTTGCCGAAATTCCACACCCGATTGGCCCAGCTCTCGAAGTCGGCGTCGTGGGTAACGCCGCGCTCCATCGTGATCGCTTCGTATTTGGTGCGCCCGGGCGACTTGTGGCTGCTCGACGGGTCGCCGCCCTCGCGATGTTCCACCATCTCCGTCGTGCGTTTGAGTGCGCTCACCTTGCTGACCCCCGCGACGTAGCCGGCGCCGAAGCTGACCCGGAACTTGAAGTTCTTGTACGGGTCGAATCGGTCGGGGTTTACAGTGAATTTGGCCATGTCAGTCCTCGGGTCAAGTCAGGATCGCGCCGGCGATCTGCTGGATCTGGATGATGACGAACTCGGCGGGCTTCAGCGGTGCGAAGCCGACGACGATGTTGACCCGACCGAGGTCGATGTCGTTCTGGGTAGTCGTTTCCTTGTCGCACTTGACGAAGTAGGCTTCGCGCGGTGTCCTGCCCTTGAACGCGCCTTGCGCGAACAAGACATGCATGAAAGCACCCAGGTTTAAGCGGATCTGGGCCCATAAGGGCTCGTCGTTGGGTTCGAACACGACCCACTGGGTGCCGCGGTACAGGCTCTCTTCGAGGTAGAGCGCCAGCCGGCGTACCGGGATGTACTTGTATTCGTCGGCCATGGCATCCGCCCCGTTTCCGGTGCGCGCACCCCAACTGACCGACCCGTACACCGGAAATTCGCGCAGGCAGTTCAGGCCTACTTGATTGAGTGTGCCGTTCTGCTGGTCGGTGAGTTTTACCGACAACCCGATGGCGCCTTCGATGGTCGCCGCGGTTCCTGCCGGGGCCTTCCATACGCCGCGGTCGGCATCGGTACGCGCGTACAGACCCGCAAGAGCGCCGGCCGCCGCGTATGTCGTGACGACGCTGGGATTGAACGGGTTTGGCATACGCAGCCGCGGGTAGTACATGGCGGCGTAGGTGCTGCGCAGCGATGCGGCCTCGGAGCCAGCGATCCACTTGCTGGCTTGATCGAACTCGCGGTAGTTTTCCGGGATGTCGAGGATCATGAACGCGCGTCGGTCTTCGCAGTAGCTGATCGCCTCTCCGAGGGTGCTGAGCATTCCTGCTCCGGCAGTGGCGTCGGGCATGACGAGGATGTTGAACAAATCGACATCCTCGAGCGCGTAGATCCCCGTCTTGCTTGCCTGGCTGCCACTGAGTTCGGTGGGTCCGGGCGGGGAGCCGTTGTCGCCTGCAAGGCCAGCCACTTGGCCGAGGGCTGTAACACCGGCACCGGGTGCATAGGCGGCTAGGTTCCGGGATTGATCGATCGCGGCGGCCGTGTCGTCGCCGTCGAAGAACTCGAATGAAATGTTCGGGTCGGCGCCGCCGGGGACAATTTGAATGACGCCGTCGACGGTCTTGACCGTAGCGCCACCCAGTAGCGCTTTGGCCTTGTCTTTGCCTGCATCGTCGAGCTGGCGTTGCCACTGGGTGGCGAGATCGAAAAGTGTGGTCGGGGGCGCGGCGCCGACGAGCGCCGCTACATCGACTCGGTCCTGAATCACGTCTGTCCCGCGGCGGATAGTGACTTTGAACTTGCCGCCATGAGGCTTTTCGACGGCGTCGGCGGGCAGAAGCTTCAGTTTGGTGGCGATGCTCTTAGCGAGGTCGGCGCCCGCCTGGAACCGGATCGAGGCGAGCTGGGTGGGGTCGTCCGAGGTGGCGGTGAACACTAATCGGTTGTTGTCGACGACGACTTCCAGATTCGGGATCTTGTCTTGTAGCCAGTTCTGTACGGCGGCAAGCGTAGTCAGCGGACCGCCGCCGGGTGCGAGGGTGAGTTTGCCTGGATCTCGGTTCAATTCGTAGTTCAGCTGATCACCGTCATCGATCGTGAAGGCTGCCGTGACGGCGCCGCCGGTCAGGACACCGCGCCCGTCGCGAACGGTGCCCGAGGGCGCTGGCCGAACCGCGGCGGCCGAATCGGTTTCAGTGCCGCCGTTGGCGGTGCCAAGCTTCAGCTTCGTCGTCGCACTGTCTCGGGAAGCTTTGAGAAAATGAATCGACGACTGTTCACCGGTGTCGTCTGTTTGGAACGCCAGCCGGTTGGCCGAAGGCACCGCCGATATGCCATCGATGGCAAGGTCGATGTCATGGCTGACTGCGGCCAATCGGGCGGCAAAAGTATCCGCCGCTGGCGGAGTGGGGTTGGTGATGCTGATTTCGAACGGACCGCGGCCGTTCAACGTATAGGCCAGCCTGTATCGGGGCGTTAGGTCCTTGACATCATCGTCTGTCAACGCACCGCTGATGCTGGTTCCGGATCCCGTGAAGGCCACGGCGGCTGACCGTTCGGCGGTGATGAGTTCGGACCTGGAGTTGATAACGCTTTCGACGAAGGATGGATGTTGCGAGTCCATGCTCAGGTTGCCGAAGGCTTCGGTCCGGCCGACCACCAGATCGCCGTTGCGGGGGACCAGCTCGGTGACCGCAATGTTGAACAGGCTTGCCGGATTGGCGGTGTCGTAGTTAATGCCGATCCGTACGTAGTTCCCCCAGGTTCCCTGGCTGGCCGCTTTGATCGTCAGAACCTCGCCACCGGGTGCAGAGGCAAGTGAGTCTCGCAGCGTCGTTGACGCCTTCTCTGCGCCAGCCGCGACGCGCACGACATAGCCTTCGGTGCCGCCGTTTTGGAAGAAGTGCTTGACGGTGTGGCTCAGCGGACTGTCGACGGTGACGCCGCCGAAGCCACGCTCGAAGTCGGCGAAGCTGAAGATGTGCACCGGCGTGTCTACTGATCCGCGTTGGGTATAGCCGACGAACGCCGTTATCGACGTCGCCACGCCGGTGATGGTGCGCACGCCGCTGGGTATTTCCTCGATGTAGACGCCGGGATAGGTGGGTGCGATCGGCATGGTGCTCCTTTGGTGTGCGACTTGTCGGCGACTATGTATCGGTCGGGGATGTCCGCGGCTGGCTGCTCTGCCGGATGGTGCTGCTGATAGCGTCGTCGATCCAGACGTACAGGGCGTCGATGAGTCGGGCGAGTCCAATGAACCGCTGATGGCGCTGCTTGAGCGGATCCACGAGTTCTCCCTCTACCTTTCCGTCGACCTCGACGACGAGGCGTAACACCAGCACGAATTGATGCTTCGCCGAAAGCCTGTCCGCCGGATCGCCTTCGGTCATGGGCCCTCGTTGTGTTGATCAGGCAGTCAGTTCTAGCCGGGAGCCCTGAGCAGACCGTGAGGCTTGGGCAGCGGCCGGCGAGCCGGCGCTGAGATCTCGATGAGGTTTGTCTGAGGTCTGGCCGAGGCCGGGCCGTGACCGAGTTCAGACCTGGCCGGGATCGGTGCGGATGAGATCGAACAGATGCTGGGTCGCCGGTTCTGGTGTGGCGTCGAATTCGTTGGCAAGGACCAAGCGGCAGGTTTGGTACTGGCGCATCGCCTGTGCGCGTGCACCCAGGCGGACATATGCGCGCATGGCCATGCGGTGCGCGTCTTCGCGACACGGGTCGACGGCCAGCAAACGAACCGCACTGTCGAGGGCTTGCTCGTAGTCGGCGAGTCCGAAATGTGCGTCGGCAAGACGCGCCAGTGTCGTCAGACAGGTCGCACGCAGCCGCTCACGCTCCAGCAAGTCCGAAATATCCGAACCGATAGCCAGTTCGCCGCGGTACAGAGCGACTGCCCGTTCGTAGGAGGCGATGGCCTCTTCGGTTGACCCTGCCGACATCAGGCGATGCCCCGTGTGCACGGCTGATTCGAATTCGAGCACGTCGACTGCCAGGCCGCCGTCGAGGTTCAGGCTGTAGCGGCTGTGGATGTGAACGACGGGTGGCTGTCCGGCGAGTGCATCTGCCAATTGTGTTTTGAGCGAATGCATTAGCGTGTTAAGGCATTGGCTCGCCAGGGTGGGTGGGGTGTCCGGCCAGATGTGCTCGACAAGGGTGGAGCGTTGGACACCGACCTGGGGATGCAACGCCAAACAGCAGAGTAGCTGTTCGGCTTTGCCCCCAGATCGCAGGGACACCGGCCGCCCCAGCTTGAGAATCTCAAACGGTCCTAGCAGGCAAATGGCCACCGCAGCGTTGAGCATGCCGAAGGCCTACCGTTCGGGGGATAGCCGCTGGGGTGCGCGTGGACTCCGGTCGCGTGCTGGCGAAGCGCTGCGTGAGCATGGCCGTGAGGCATCGCGGCTCTCGAGTTCAGTACCCAGTGCTCGTAGGGCAACCACCACTGCGGTGGCGGACCATGAAGACGTTGACTTGTGCCATCTAGTGGCACCACTAACAACTTCGACCTGCGCAGAACCACACCCGCCATGACAGCCACCCATACGCAACCCTTTTTCAGCGTTGGTTGGCTTGAAGTATTGCGCAACCCAGGGCAAAACGATTGAGTATTTGACTACCCCGTATTTCTGCACCGCGAGTTGTCCCAAAGGACGCCGGAGATTACGCGCCGTCAGGGTTTTGAACCCCGGGACCCGCTGAGTAAAAGAACGCGGCCCAGCTAACGGCTGACCGGCGGCGTCGCTCGGCAGGCGATTCGCTCCAGCTCGATGCGCTGTTCACCGAGTTCTCGCCTTGCGCTAGCCCGAAGTTACGCCCTGTGAGGTAGGCGAAGTTGTTGGTTGACCTGGGTTTGGTGCGGGTTTGGGCGCCGATTGTGTAGCCAGTAATTTCAGTGTGTCGCTGGCGCACGAGTCCGAGTTTGGCTTGTAGCATCCAATTATGGCGAAGCCAGTGCGGATGCATGTAGCCCGGACACCGAGTAGGTATGTGGACAAGGCCGGCAATGTGCACCGCTACGAGTCGGTGCTGGTGCGCCGCAGCTACCGCGACGGCAAAAAGGTCCGTCATGAGACGTTGGCCAACCTGTCGAAGCTGCCCGCCGAGGTGATCACCGCGATTGAGGCGACCCTGAAGGGCCAGCAGCTGGTGCCGGCCGGCAGCGAGTTCACCATCGTGCGGTCGCTGCCGCACGGGCACGTGGCCGCGGTCGCCGCGATGGCGCGCAAGCTGGGCCTTCCCACGTTGCTGGGACCGGCGTGCCGGCACCGCGATCTGGCGCTGGTGCTGATCGTGTCGCGGGTAGTGCGGCCGAAGTCGAAACTGTCCACGCTGGCCTGGTGGCCTGACACCACTTTGGGGACCGACCTGGGCGTGGCCGGCGCGTCCACCGACGAGGTCTACGCCGCGATGGACTGGCTGGCCGAGCGGCAGGACACGATCGAGCGCAAGCTCGCGGCCAAACACCTTGCCCCGGACGTGAACCCGGACCGGATGGCGTTGTTCGACCTGACCAGCGCGTGGGTGACCGGGCGGTGTTGCGAGCTGGCCGCGCGCGGCTACTCCCGCGACGGCAAGAAGGGCTGCGAGCAGATCGAGTACGGGGTGCTCACCGACCCGGCCGGCCGCCCGGTCGCGGTGCGGGTGTTTCCCGGCAACACCGCCGACCCGGACGCGTTCACCCAGATCGTCACCGTGATCCGCGACGAGCTCGGTATCCAGCGGTTGGTGCTGGTCGGCGATCGCGGCATGATCACCGCCGCGCGCATCGAGGCGCTGCGCAAACTCAACGAGGACCCCGACACCGCAACCGATTTCGGGTGGATCACCGCGCTGCGCGCACCCGCGATCGCCAAACTCGCCGCCGACGACGGACCGCTGCAGATGAGCCTGTTCGATGCCCAGGACCTCGCCGAGATCGCCCACCCCGACCACCCCGGCGAACGGTTGATCGCCTGCCGCAACCCCGCGCTCGCGGCCGAACGCGCCCGCAAACGCGCAGAGCTGCTGGCCGCCACCGACGAACTGCTCGCCGGCGTCGCCGGCCGGGTCACCCGCGGCACCCTGAGCGGCGCCGGCGAGATCGGCAAGGCGGTGGGCAAGGTGATCGACAAATACAAGATGGGCAAGCACTTCCACACCACCATCACCGACACCACCTTCACCTACCGTCGCGACCAGGCCCGCATCGACGCCGAAGCCGGCCTCGACGGCATCTACGTGCTGCGCACCAGCGTCCACGCCGACACCCTCGACCCCGCCGCGGTGGTGGCAAGCTACAAGAACCTCGCCAACATCGAACGCGACTTCCGCATCATCAAAACCGACGACCTGGACCTGCGCCCCATCCACCACCGCCTCGATGACCCCGTCAAAGCCCACGTGCTGATCTGCCTGCTGGCCTGCTACCTCATCTGGCACCTGCGCCAAGCCTGGGCCCCACTGACATTCACCGACGAGCACCCACCCCAGCGGGACAACCCGGTCGCGCCCGCACAGCGCTCACCCCAAGCCGATGCGAAGGCATCCCGCAAGTACGACGCCGACGGCAACCCGCTGCGCAGCTTCCGCGGCCTGCTCGACCACCTGGCCACCCTCACCCGCAACCAGATCCGCTACCAGGACACCAACATCGAGGTGCCCATGCTCGCCGACCCCACCCCCGACCAACGCCGCGCCTTCGACCTCCTGAACGTCCCAATCCCGCTCACCGCCGCCGCGTAGCCAGAACAATCACCCCGTCAATCAGCGAATCCCCAGGTCAACCCAGAGATACACCTATTCCGGCGGTCGTAACTTCGTTTTAGGGTAGCCGCACCGTTCAGCCGATGACGCTGCCGAACCGTTGGTGCTGGACTGTACCGTGCTCATCCACGAGAACGAGCGGGCGGAGTCCGATGCGGACCGGATGCGCCAAGCCGTAACACATTGTCCCGCAGCGGCTTTGCGGTTGTTGGATTAGCCAAAGTCCGTCACGGATCCGAAACAGTCTCGCAGTCAATAGAATCAGACATTGCGCGGCCGTTCGTGAAGACGTGTTGAGTCCACCGTGACCCGTCCCACCAACGGAACTCATACCGTCGCGTCGGATCGGAGTACCAGGCCCCGGGCTTGTCGAGCGATTTGGTGTCACTGACAACAGTCTGCGCGACAGGAACGGCGCTTCCGGTGGGCTCGAACAGCTGCACGCCATGCCCCAGCCGTACCGCGCCCGCCAGGTCGAACCGGCGCTGCCGCTTGGTGATCAAAGTCTGCTGGACCGCGAGCGATCCGGTCACCGTGCAGGTCCCGGTTCGGACCTCCGTTAGCCGGGCCTGTCGTACAACGGCGAGCACACCGGCCATGGTGAAGGCGATTCTCAGCTCGATCTCTATGCTGGCAATCGACTTGCCGTCGATGAACAACTCGACGGTCGGATGGTGGCTGGACTCGATCATGTGCGTCGCCAGCGCCACGATCTCCTCGGTTGTCGGGGCATCTCGGGTGCGGCGAGCGGCCTGCCTGAGCGCCTCGTACTTCTTCCATCCCGCGGCGACCATATCGGCCAGGTTCAGCGAGAGGAGTCCGTCCATCGCGGCGGCTACCTCGCGGTCGACCGCAGCCGTGAGGCTGCGCAAGCCGGGGATGAGGGCTCTGATGGTGCCGTGCTCGCGCAGTGACTCGGCCAACATGTCAGTCGGTTCGCGGGGCACGCCACCGAACAAGAGGTCTCGCACGGTTGCGGTGTCATCTAGGGTGGCTGTAGTCATCGTCCACCTCTCTGATGGTTTGGATGCCGGGGTCCGAATGGGCCTGCAGCCGCATGGCATGGGTCGCCTCGCCAGGGGCCGGTGTCTCGCACACCGTGACGGCCGGGGGGCCACCGGGGCGTAGGACGGCCTGGGCATGCGGGGTCGGGTGGGGGCGCAGTACCCGTCTGAAAATGTGGGCAGCGACGAGCAGCACGCTGCCGGCGATCAGAGCGATCAGAGCGATCAGCCATCCCGCAATCCCGCGCGGCGGGGGCGGTGGGGGCGGCGGCGGCCCGAGCACAACAGTGAAGTCGGCGGCCTCTACGGCGGACCCGTCCGAGCAGGAGGCGCGCAGCGTGAGGCGGCGGGCATCGTTGTTGGCTGGAACCGAGACCGAGGCGTCGAAATGGCCTGACGGGTCGAGGGATGCACTGGGCAGCTGTGTGCCGTCGTCCCAGGACAGCGTCACGGTCCGAGAGTGGTTCGCGCAGGAGAATCGGTCGCCGGTGACCCGCACCTCGTCTCCGGGTCGTCCGCTGGTGGGCTGGAGTGTCAATACAGCAGACCCGTTCGCCGAGGTCGGTTCGCTCGTCACGGTGAAGGGCTGACGGTCGGTGATGTCGGGATGGTTGCGGCAGGAGGCCATCACGGTGTGCCCGCCGATGAACGCCTGCGACGGGACCGTCAGCGGCACGTTGAATGTGCCGGAGGGGGCCTCCCCCAACGGGGTGTCACCGTCCCAGAGCAGCTGGACGAGGTCGGTGCCGCACACGAATCCGGTCCCCGATGCCGTCAGGTGTGAACCGCGCAATCCGTTGCCGGTGTCGAGCGCGAGGGTGGGCTTTTGGGTGGCGACGACCGTGAACGTGGCCTCGGCGTGCGCGGCCCCGCACGCCGCGGTGATCGTGTGCGCACCGGTCGAGGCGTCCGGCGGCACCGCAAGGTCGACCGCCACAGTGTCGGCCCCGGCGATAGAGTGCTGGGGCGGCTGGTCGTCCCACTGGAACGACATTGCGCGGCACACTCCGAAGTCCATCGCTGTGGCCGTGAACGACATGCCCGGACCGCCCTGTTCAGGTGCGAGCGTGAGGGTGGGCTTCCCGGTAGCGACGACCGTGAACGTGGCTTCGGCGCGCGCGGCCCCGCACGTCGCGGTGACCGTGTGCGCGCCGGTCCAGGCGTCATTCGGCACCGCAAGGTCGACCGCCACACTGTCGATCCCGGCGATAGAGTGCTGGGGCGGCTGGTGGTCCCACTGGAACGACATTGCGCGGCACACTCCGAAGTCCATCGCTGTGGCCGTGAACGACATGCCCGGACCGCCCTGTTCAGGTGCGAGCGTGAGGGTGGGCTTCCCGGTAGCGACGACCGTGAACGTGGCTTCGGCGCGCGCGGCCCCGCACGTCGCGGTGACCGTGTGCGCGCCGGTCCAGGCGTCATTCGGCACCGCAAGGTCGACCGAAGCACTGCCTGCGACGACGGTCGCTTTCTTGGGCGTCCCGTCGTCCCACTGGAACGACACCTCGCCGCACGAGCCAACAATCGCACTGGCTTTGAATGACATACCCGGACCGCCCTGCGTCGGCGACAGCGCGAGGACGGCAAACGCTCGAAAGGTGTTGGGCGTCGATGGCGCGGGGGTGCTCGCCGACGGTTCGGGGGTTCTCGGTGACGGCGAAGACGGAGTCGGATCGGCCAGAGCCGTACCCCCGGAAAGCGTCGTCAATAAGATTGCGCATCCCGACGCCAGCACAACTGCTATGGCACGCCAAGACAGCCGGTGCCACACCGACCGGTGGGCAACGACGTCGGTTGCTACCCGGCGTCTCCAGACACCCGGTGCGACTGGTGCCACTCCGGCAGTATCACGCCCTTCACGCGGGGTGTCGTGAGTACTTCACTACTCGTCTTGGACGTGGCACCCACCCAGTCGCGAATCGCGCGACGGACATGTCGACCCGGCTGGGGTCCGTGCACCGTGTAGGTGGCGCCATAGTTCTGCGGTTCGGCGATCGGTCAGTGCCGCAGTGCGCGTCGATCAGCTCTTCGCATCTCGTCGACGGTCTGGCCCAGACAGACGGTCTGGGGATTTGGTTCCAGATGTTGAGCAAGCGCGCAGGTCATTTTCCAACGCGATCACGCTGGGTGCGGGTGTCGCGGCAAAGCTTCTTGTCGGCGCGAACAATCGTTCCTCCTGGTTAGGCCACAACGAGTAGGTCGGATCTTCCGGCCAGGCTTTCGTTGTCGTCACGCGCACCACGAGAGGGACGCTGCGGGGTTTGCTGCGACGCAGACCTCGGCGCAGCGTGAAGGCCTTTCGCCGCGTTGGGCCCAAATCTGATCGCCAGCAATGAACTGGGACGCCCAACACCGCTTCTGACGTGCGGCGATGCTGTGGTGCGCCGTCAGGGTTTCGAACCCCGGACCCGCTGATTAAGAGTCAGCTGCTCTACCAACTGAGCTAACGGCGCGTCGGAAGGCGACGATAACAGCCTAGCGCCCGCGGGCCAAAGCTGGCACCTGTGAGCGGAACGGCGTTACCGCCGGTGGCACGCCGCGGCTCGGTATTGCCCTTAGACTATTGCCAAGAACGCCAAACGAAATTAGCCGTGGCAGTGAGGTGGAGCAACGTATGTGGCAGGTCCGCCCGTGACCCGTCCGCGTGGGTGTCGGTCCTGGTTGATCGCGCTAGCGGTGGTACCGACGCTGGCCATTGGCTTGTCCGGCTGCAACAGCAACTCTGCACCTGAGGCTCCGAAGACGATCATCGACAAAGGCACGCCATATGCCGACCTGCTCGTGCCGAAGCTGCAGGCGTCGGTTACCGACGGCGCGGTCGGCGTTGCGGTGGACCAGCCGGTGACCGTCACCGCCAGTGACGGCGTGCTGGGGGCGGTCAGCGTGGTCAGGCCCGACGGCACGCCAGTGGCCGGCCAGCTCAGCCCCGACGGCCTGACCTGGTCGACGAGCGAACCTCTGGGCTACAACAGGAAGTACACGTTGACGGCGGACGCGCTGGGCCTCAGCGGCAAGACCAGTCAGCAGATGACGTTCAAGACGCACTCGCCGGAGAACCTCACGTCCGCCTATGTTGTGCCTACCGAGGGTGAGGTGGTCGGTGTCGGCCAGCCGGTCGCGATTCGCTTCGACGAGAACATCCCGAACCGGCTCGCGGCCCAGCGCGCGATCAAGATTACTGCGAATCCTCCCGTCGAGGGCGCGTTCTACTGGTTGAACAACCGGGAATTGCGTTGGCGCCCACAGCACTACTGGAAGCCAGGCACTCAGGTGGACGTCGCGGTCAACATCTACGGTGTCGACATGGGTGAAGGCCTGTTCGGCCAGGAGGACGTCAAGACTCACTTCACGATCGGTGACGAGCTGATCGCGACCGCCGACGACGACACGAAGATGATCACCGTGCGCCGAAACGGAGAGGTGGTCAGGGAGATGCCCACCTCGATGGGCAAGAAGAGCACACCGACCAACAACGGCGTCTACCTCGTCGGTGCCCGGTTTACCCACATCATCATGGACTCGTCGACCTACGGTGTGCCGGTCAACTCACCCAACGGATACCGCACGGATGTCAACTGGGCGACGCAGATTTCTTACAGCGGGATATTCATTCACTCGGCTCCGTGGTCGGTGGGCGCACAAGGCAACACCAACACGAGCCACGGCTGCTTGAACGTGAGTCCGAATAATGCGATCTGGTTCTACAACAACTCAAAACGGGGCGACGTGGTCGAAGTGATCAATACTGTCGGCGGCACCCTGCCGGGCATCGACGGCCTCGGCGACTGGAACATTCCGTGGGAAACGTGGAAGGCCGGCAACGCCAACACGTGACCTCGGACCATGCCACTATCCCATTGGAAGGGCATTACGCCTGGGCTCAGGTCAGCGCTGACAACGTCGTCGAAATCGGTCCGGAAGCCGTAGCCCGGGGTATCGCATAAATGCGGCGCCACAGATTGGCGCTCCAGATGGATCAGCGACCCGGCCCCGGTCCCCAATTTTTCTGCTCGCCGCTGCCCTCCCTTCATTGCCGCCGGATGCTTGCGCGGCATCCGCATGGGCCTTCAACGCCTTTGCCGGGCGGGGTGGTGCCCCGGTACCGCCAGGCCGCCCCCTGAACGTTCCTGCCCAGATGACGGGACGGTAGCCAGTTTCGCCTGCCGACCCGATATGTTAGCGCATCTAGGTACCTCGTCATGCACGGCGGCGCTGCATGGTTCGCTGCATGAAACGGTCCAAACTGCTGACCGCTGTCGTCGCCGTCTGATAGACCTGCGTCCAAGAGAGCATCGGCATGAGGATCGCAGCAACATTGGGCGGGGTAGTCGTCGCCGCGCCCTTGATCGCCGTCCCCATCGCGCCTTCCGCCTACGCGGTGCCCGGCGACCCCATGCCTGGGTGCGAAACGCAAGTGTTCGCCAACTACTGCGACGGCCCAATCCGGCCGGATGGGTCGTGGAAGCGGTGTCTGTTCGCTCACGGACAGTACGGCGCCGGGGTATACGTACCGCCCGTACAGAACTGCTTCATAGTCCCAGGCGCAGACCAAATTCCAGCGCTGCCGCTGGACCAGCCAGACCATCACATAGACCAGTAGCAGCTAAACCCGGCTTGCTCTCCCCGGCGCTTCCTCGCCACGATCGGCCAGCGACCGCAACAACTCCTCTCGGTAATCGTCCCGAATCTCCGACGCCGACCGCTGCCGACCGCCGCGGCAGATCGACAACAAGCAGTTGCGGCGCGGCACCCGATGTGTATATGCGCAGGTAGAGCAACATTTCTGGTCGGGGTGAGTGACGGGACTCGAACCCGCGACTTCCAGGACCACAACCTGGTGCTCTACCAGCTGAACTACACTCACCATCGCCGCTGAAGCAGCGATGGCGATATTAGCCG
Source organism: uncultured Actinomycetota bacterium (assembly GCA_963801365.1). Lineage (GTDB taxonomy): Bacteria > Actinomycetota > Actinomycetes > Mycobacteriales > Mycobacteriaceae > Mycobacterium. The sequence continues at coordinate 366,948 of CAWDEZ010000015.1, forward strand.
CTGGCAGGCTCTACAGCCGAATCAGTATCTGTCGGGACGTCGACGGTCCTGCCGATCTCTGCGGCGATGGCCGCGATCTCGCTGGTCGACGGCCCCGGCGGCGGCACGAATGCGGTCCGCCGGTAGAACTGCAGCTCGCGGATCGACTCGCGGATATCCGCCAGCGCTCGGTGCGCGAGTCCTTTCTCGGGCTGACCGTAATAGATCCGTGGATACCACCGTCGGCAAAGCTCCTTGATGGAGCTCACGTCGATCATCCGGTAGTGCAGGTAGTCGTCCAGCACGGGCATGTCGCGGGAGATGAATCCGCGGTCGGTGGCAATGGAGTTCCCCGCCAGCGGAGCCGTCTTCGCCTGCGGCACATGAGCTTTGATGTAATCGAGCACCATCGCCTCGGCCTCGGCAACGTCAATTGTGGACGCGCGCACCTCGTCGATCAGGCCCGAGCGGTTGTGCATCTCGGTAACCACGTCGATCATCCCCGACAGCGCGTCATCGTCGGTGTGGATCACCACGTCCACGCCGTCGCCGAGGACGTTCAATTCGCCGTCAGTGACCAGCGCGGCGATCTCGATGAGCCGGTCTTTGCCGAGGTCAAGCCCGGTCATCTCGCAATCGATCCACACCAGTCCGTCGCGCACAGCGATCCACATTAGGCGTAGGGCGGCGTGGCAGTAGTCTCTGGGGCGATGAGCACAGAACCGTCACTTTCCCCAGCCCAGCAGATCGCGGCCGGATACGCGGCGCAGGGCCAAGCACTCGAGCTCGGGACGGCTGTTGTCGACAGCACCGTCGACTCGACCGCGCACATCCGGATTCCACTGGCGACCGTCAACCGGCATGGACTGGTCGCGGGCGCCACCGGCACCGGCAAGACGAAGTCGTTGCAGGTGATGGCCGAACAGCTGTCCGCTGCGGGTGTGCCGGTGATGATGGCCGACATCAAGGGCGACCTGTCGGGACTGTCGCGGCCCGGCGTGGCCAACGACAAGACGAGCACGCGCGCCAAGGACACCGGCGACGACTGGGCCCCCGCGGCGTATCCGGTCGAGTTCTTGTCGTTGGGCACCGCCGGGGTCGGTGTTCCGGTGCGGGCGGCCATCTCGAGCTTCGGGCCGATTCTCCTGTCAAAAGTGTTGGGCCTCAACGCGACCCAGGAGTCGACGCTGGGACTGATCTTCCACTGGGCAGATCAAAAGGGCCTGCCGTTGCTGGATCTGAAGGACCTGCGCTCGGTCATCACGTTCCTCACGAGCGACGACGGCAAGCCCGAGCTCAAAGCGCTAGGAGCGGTGTCGTCGACCACCGCCGGGGTGATCCTGCGCGCGCTGGTGAACCTGGAAGCCGAAGGCGCGGACACGTTCTTCGGTGAGCCCGAACTCGACCCGAACGATCTGATGCGCATCGACGCGCAAGGCCGTGGGGTCATCACGCTGCTCGAGGTGGCTGCGCAGGCCACGCGTCCGGTGATGTTCTCGACGTTCCTGATGTGGGTGCTGGCCGACCTGTTCACGTTCCTTCCCGAGGTCGGCGATCTCGACAAACCCAAACTGGTGTTCTTCTTCGACGAGGCGCATCTGCTGTTCACCGACGCGTCGAAGGCCTTCCTCGAGCAGGTAGAGCAAACCGTCAAGCTGATTCGTTCCAAGGGTGTGGGCGTGTTCTTTTGCACACAGCTGCCCACGGATGTACCCAACGACGTGCTGTCGCAGCTGGGCGCGCGGATCCAGCACGCGCTGCGCGCGTTCACCCCGGATGACCAGAAGGCGCTGTCGAAGACAGTTCGCACCTACCCGAAGACCAAGGTGTACGACTTGGAGTCCGCGCTGACATCGCTGGGCATCGGCGAGGCGATTGTCACCGTGCTGTCGGAGAACGGCGCACCCACGCCGGTGGCGTGGACGCGGATGCGCTCGCCGCGTTCACTCATGGACACCGTCGGGTCCGACGCGATCTCAGCCGCCGCCAGAGCCAGTGCGCTGCAGGCGCATTACGGCCAGACCGTCGACCGTCAGTCTGCCTATGAGATGCTGGCCGCCAAGCTGGCGCCAGCTCCGGCGCCCGAGCCGGAGCCCGCGCAGCCGCTGCCGCCGCCCTACGTGCCTCCTGAGACGCCGGCGCCCGTCGAGCCGCCGCAGCCCGGGTTCTTCGACAAGGTGATCGACAGCGCGGCATTCAAGAGCGCGATGCGCTCTGCGGGTACGGTGATCGGCCGCGAGATCACCCGCAGCATCTTCGGGACCGGCCGACGTCGCTAACCGCCGTCAGCCGCCGTCCTCGCCGTCCTCGCCGAGACAGAAGCCAGTGTCGTTCTGCCGCCCGAACCAACGACGTGGAATGCTATTTCGGCGAAAGCGCCGGCGGAACAACGAGGCGCAACGTTACCCGCCGCCGAGTCGCTTGTAGAACGCGCCGACGATTGGCGCGACGATCGCGCGCGGCGTGTATCCGCTGCCCACCGACATCGCCTTTGACGTCACACCGGGCACGACGCGCATCTTGTTGCGCTCCAACGCGTCCAGCGACAGCTTGGCTGTGTGATCCGTTGATATCCAGAGGAATTCCGGTACCAGTTTGTCGACGAGCGACGGCTCGCCCGTGTCGGGGGCCGCGGTGCGCACGGGTCCCGGCGCCAGCAGCGTGACATGCACACCCGCACTCTTGAGCTCGCCGCGAAGCGACTCGCTGAAGGTGTTTGCGAACGCCTTCGTCGCCGCGTAGGTGGCGTTGTTCGGGATCGGGGAATTGCCCGCCACGGACCCAGAAATCAGGATGCCCCCGGCGCCGCGAGAGACCATTCCGGGCAGCACCGCCAGCGTAAGATCATGCACCCCAAGCACATTCAGCTGCACCTGAGCCTTCTCGGCCGATGGGTCAAGGGAAGAGACCGGTCCGAACGTCGCCGTGCCTGCGTTCGCGCACAGAATGGAGATGGTGCGCGATGCCAGTTCCTCGGCCAGCTTGGTGCGTTCGCCTGCGTTCGCGAGATCGACGGGCCGCACCTCTACGACGACGCCGTAGCGATCGGTGAGCCGCGCGGCCAGCGCGTTGAGTACATCCTCGCGGCGCGCCGTGATGATCAGGTGGTGGCCCCGAGTGGCCAGTTCGGTGGCCAGCGCTTCGCCGATGTTCTGGGAAGCCCCGGTAACCACCGCGCGTGCGTCGGGATTCGGTGCGGGTACTGGCATGCCGACGATCGTAGACAGATGCCGTCTGCTCTTCGCGAAAGCGGCTCATCGATGCTGTCTGCTCTTCGCGCAAGCGGCTCATCGATGCTGTCTGCTCTTCGCGCAAGCGGCTCATCGCCCGGTCGATAGGCTCAGCGACCATGGTCAGTCCCGCCGGACGCGGACGCGTGCTCGCCTGGGCGCTGTGGGACTGCGGGTCGACCGGCCTGAACGCGGTCGTGGTCACGTTCGTGTTCAACGTCTACCTGACCGGCACGGTCGGCGCGGATCTGCAGGGCGGAACGTCAGCTGCAAGCTGGCTGGGCCGCGCGTTGGCGGTCGCAGGCGTAGCGGTGGCCTTGCTCGCTCCCGTCATCGGGGTCTGGATGAACGTGCCGTGGCGAAGACGGCGCACACTGGGATTCCTCACCGCAGGGTTGGTGCTGCTGACGTCGGGGATGAGCCTGATTCGCGACGACCTCAGCTACCTGTGGGCTGGGCTGGTGCTTCTCGCGCTGACCGCTGCGTGCAGCGATCTCGCCAGTGTGCCCTACAACGCGATGCTGCGACAGCTGGCGACCCCGGAGACGGCCGGTCGTATTTCCGGATTCGGTTGGGGTGCAGGATATGTCGGCAGCATGGTGCTGCTTCTCGTCCTCTATGTCGGGTTCATTGCCGGCGATGGACCCACGACTGGGCTGCTGAACATCCCCAGGGCCGACGGTCAGAACGTGCGTACGGCAATGCTGATGACCGCGGCGTGGATGGCCGTGTTCGCGTCGCCTGTGCTCATGGCGCCGCCTCCGGCGCACGATGTCGATGCCGCAACCCCGCCGAAGACCGGACTGCTCGGCGCCTACCGCAAGCTGTGGTCGGAGATCGTCAATGAATGGCGCCGCGATCGCAATGTCGTGTACTACTTGTTGGCCAGCGCGGTTTTTCGCGATGGGCTGATGGGCGTATTCACGTTCGGCGGGGTGCTCGCCGCGACCGTATACGGCCTGTCCCAGTCTGACGTGTTGCTGTTCGGCGTGATGGCCAACGTGGTGGCCGCTGTGGGAGCGGTCATCGGCGGGCTGCTCGACGACCGCGTGGGCTCCAAGGCGGTCATCTTGGGCTCGCTGGCATCGATGACCGTCTTGGGCGCGACGTTGATGACACTGTCGGGCGCCTCATCGTTCTGGGTGCTCGGTCTACTCCTGTGCCTGTTCGTCGGCCCGACGAACTCGTCGGCACGCACACTGCTGCTGCGGATGACGGCCCACGGCAAGGAGGGCGTGGTATTCGGGCTGTACACCACGACGGGTCGTGCCGTGATATTCCTGGCGCCGCTGATGTTCTCCACGTTTGTGGACGCGTTCGGCGCCGACCGCGCCGGAATGGGCGGTCTGCTCGTGGTACTGGCAGCCGGATTCGTGGCGATGCTGCTAGTGCACGTGCCGAAGCACCGCTAGCCCGACGGACTGCAGACCGTCAGCAGCGCGCCGGTGCGTTCCTGAACCTGCACGCCACCGATGGATATTGTGCAGGTGACGTTGCGGCCGGCATTGATCACGGTGATACTCGCCGCGTCTTGGGCGGGTTTAGGCAGCTTCACTTCCTTGTGCCACGGCAGCAGGACGTTGAACTCCGTCTGCATCACCCCGCCGTCGTCGATGTAGGTGATGTTGATCGCGCGGCCCTGGCCGGTGACCTCGTAGACCACCGGCTCGGTCTCACCGGTGTTATTAGGCCTGGTAGTAGGCGCCGTCGGAATCGTCGGAATCGTCACCGTCGGTAAGGGGATGGGCACTACCGGCGGCCACGTCACCGTCGTACGGCTGGGCGCGCGAGTGGTCGTGCTCGAGGGCATCGCCGGGATCGAAGTCTCCTGCCGCGAAGGGTTGGTGTTGACGAACACCACCCAGACGAGCAGCCCGATCACAACCGCCACGGCGAACCCCGCCGCCGCCCACAGCCACGGACGCGGCCCGCGCGGCGGTTCGGGAGGCACATCGATGGGGGGTGCCCCATACCCGGTCTGCGGATAGGTCTGCGTCCAGTACTGCGGCAGCGGCTCCGTCGGCGAGGGGTTCGGCACAGAGGCGGGGGAGTAGGTGGGACCGAGTGGCGCGCCGCCCGCATAGGCCGGGTCTGAATACACCCGGTACGGGTCTTGGTACGGATTGGCGGGGTACGGCGTGGTAGGGCCCGCTTGTGGGGGACCGGGCCGCGGCGAATCGGTCATATCCACCTCATGGCTGCGAGGGTACCTGTGGAACGTGTACCTGGGGGGCATCAGCGTAGGGTCGCGAAACATGTGCGGTATCTGCGGGGAGTTCCGGTTCGACGGACGATCTGCCGACGTGGCGGCCGTGTCGCGAATGATGCACGCGATGGTGTCACGCGGACCCGATTCCGACGGGGTCGTCGCACACGGTCCGGTGGCGTTGGGGCATCGGCGGCTGTCGATCATCGACTTGACCGCATGCGGCGCGCAGCCGATGGTCGACAGCGACCTGGGGCTGACGCTGGTGTTCAACGGCTGCATCTACAACTACAAGGAGCTGCGTGCCGAGTTGCACACCGCGGGTTACCGCTTCTTCTCGACCGCCGACAGTGAGGTGATCATCAAGGCGTTCCACAACTGGGGGCCAGGCTGCGTCGAGCGGTTCAAGGGCATGTTCGCGTTCGCGATCGCCGACCGCGCCTCGGGTGTCCTGACTCTCGGCCGTGACCGGTTGGGCATCAAGCCGCTGTATATCGCGGAGTCGCCCGGCAAGCTGAGGTTCGCCTCGTCGGTGCGGGCGCTGCTCGACGCCGGCGATGTGGACACGGAGCTGGATCGCCATGCCCTGCACCACTACATGAGCTTTCACGCGGTGGTTCCGGCTCCGCGGACTATCTACCGCGGCGTGCGCAAGCTGCCGCCAGCGACCGTACGGGTGATACAGCCCGACGGGCGCTACGCCGACACGGTGTACTGGTCGCCGGAATTCCGTCGCGATCCCGACCGCAGGGGATGGTCGAAGCAGGACTGGCAGGACGCGTTGATCGACGCGTTGCGCGTCGCGGTGTGTCGCCGGATGGTCGCCGACGTGCCCGTCGGGGTGCTGCTGTCGGGCGGCATCGATTCGTCGGTGGTGGTTGCGCTGCTGGCCGAGCAGGGTCAGCACGGACTTGCCACGTACAGCATCGGATTCGATTCCGCGGGCGGGCAATCCGGAGACGAGTATTACTACTCGGACATGGTGGCCAGGGTCTTCGACACCGACCACCACAAGATCCACATCGACAATTCGCGGCTGGTGCCGGCGGTACCGAAAACCATTGCGGCCATGAGCGAACCGATGGTCAGCCACGACTGCGTCGCGTTCTACCTGCTCTCCGAGGAAGTCAGCAAGTCGATCAAGGTGGTGCAGTCGGGGCAGGGCGCCGACGAGATTCTTGCGGGCTACGACTGGTATCCGCCGCTGGCCACCATCGCCCGCGAGCAGACCACAGACGCGTATGCGAAGGTCTTCTTCGATCGTGATCACTCCGACGTCGTGTCGATCTTCGCCCCCGAGTACTGTCTCGACACCGATGTCAGCCGGGACTTCGTCACCCGGCATCAAGCCGCTCCCGGCGCCGACACAGCCGTCGACGCGGCGCTGCGGCTTGACACCGAGGTGATGTTGGTGGACGACCCGGTCAAGCGGGTCGACACGATGACGATGGCGTGGGGGCTGGAGGCCCGGGTGCCGTTCCTCGATCACGATTTCGTCGAAATGGCCGCGACGTGCCCGCCCGAACTGAAGCTGGACTCCGGCGGAAAGGGCGTGCTCAAGGACGCGTCGCGGTCGCTGCTACCGGCCGAGGTCATCGACCGCACCAAGGGCTACTTTCCGGTCCCCGGTATCCGCCATCTGGACGGTCAGGTGCTCGATCTCGTTCGCGACGCGCTGACCAACGACGCGGCGCGGGCGCGCGGCCTGTACCGGCGGGACACACTGGAGACGCTGCTGAAGGCACCGAACGAGGGGCGCACGATGCTTGGCGCCAACTCGCTGTGGCAGCTCGGTGTGCTGGAGATGTGGCTGCAGAGCATGGAGGGCTAACATGCGGATGCGCGCGAATTACGGCGCCTCGCTGTCCCCGGACGCGACCGCCTTCGCGCACATCGTCGACGACGGCGGCTATCCCCGTGCGGTGCAATGCTTTCTGCGTGGGTGGAGGGCAAGCTCGTCACGCGAAGTGGTGCTGCCCGTCGAGGGCCCAGTCGAACGCGTCATGCATTCGGCGGACGGTTATTGGCTGGCATGTCAGGTCGCCCCTGAGGGAGGCGAGCGGTCTCAGATCTGGGTTGTCACCACCGATCCCGACGACCGGATGGCCCGGCGCATCGACCGCGAGGATGCCGGCATGGCCGAGTTGGTCGGCTGGGACGGCCCGAGGGTTGCCGCGATGCTGATGGGCGAAGACGGAGTGGGCCAGTCCTGTCTGATCGACCCGGCCGATGGAAGCCGCATCGTGCTGGACCGCCGTTCGGGTGGCCGGCTGGTTGACGCATGGGGCGGGGCATCGCTGGTGCGGGTCGGGGCGCGCGGCTACCAAGAGTTGATTCTGCTCCACGGGCTGACCGAGATCGGTTTGCTGCCATCGGATCCGGGATCGACCACCGATATCGGAGTGATCCTCGATGATCACCAGCCACGTCGGATCCGTTGCGGGCCAACAGGAGAGGAGACCCAGCTCTATTATCCGGCGAAGACCTACGACGTCAACAGCGCCGCGGGGTACGTCCGGGTATTGATCCGCAGCGACAATGGTGGCGACCACGCCCGACTTCTCGAGGTGACTGCGACAGCAGACGGTGTCTCGTACTACGTGGTCGCGGAGCGGCCGGACTGCGATCTCGACGAATTCGTCGTCAGCGACGACCTCAGCACGGTAGCGCTCTTGTGGAACATTCAGGGCTGCAGCGAATTACAAATTCTCGAGTACATCGATAACACCCTGCTCGAACCGATTCCGCTGCGGGCGATGGTCGCCAGTGAATTGTCGATCAGTGCCGGTGGGTCGATGGTCGCGGTAACGGTCGAGGGCCCTTCGCTGCCGCGTACGGTCGAACTCGTCGACCCGCGGGCGCGGGAATGGCAGCGCATCGACCGCGAGCCCAGCCGTGGACCAGTGGTCACCGGGTCTGCCGTGGGACCGACACCGGAGATCATCACCGCCCGTGACGGCCTCACATTCACGGCGTGGTTGCATCGGCCACCCGCCAACACTCCCGCGGCCGGAGCGCTGGTCTATCTGCACGGCGGGCCCGAGGGTCAGTCGCGCCCGGGGTATAACGAGATCTTCCCGCACCTGCTCAACGCCGGGATCAGCGTGCTGACACCGAATGTGCGCGGGTCAGGCGGATTCGGCCGCGGTTTCATGCACGCCGATGACAAGGAGGGCCGGTTCGTCGCGATTGACGACGTCGCGGAATGCGTGCGGTTTCTGGTTGACAAGGAGTCGGCCGACCCTGCCCGCATCGCGTGCGCAGGCTGGTCCTACGGCGGCTATCTCACGTTGGCGGCACTGACGTTTCACCCGACGTTGTTCGCCGCAGGGATCAGCATTTGCGGGATGAGCGATCTGACCACCTTCTATCGCAACACCGAACCGTGGATTGCTGCGGCTGCGTTTCCGAAATATGGTCACCCGGTACGGGATCGGGAGTTGCTCGAGGAACTGTCGCCGCTGCGCCGGGCCGACAAATTGGCCGCCCCGCTGCTGGTGGTCCACGGGGCAAACGACACCAACGTGCCGGTTGGTGAGTCCGAGCAGATCGTTGCGGCGTTGCGGGAAATCGGCCGCCCGGTCAAGTTCCTGCTGTTCGAGGACGACGGACATGGGATCGACAAACGGGAGAACCGAACCGTGCTGACAGCGCAGATCACGGACTGGCTGTCCGATGCGTTCTCGACCTCTCGCGCAGCGTCGTAGCGCCCGTGGTTTAAGCCTTTTAACGGTCGGGTAACCGCATTGAACCCTGACTCGTGCGGACGGAGGCGCGAAAATGCGAGGTACCGGAATCATCGGGGCGATCGTGGTGATCTGGCTGATCATCGGGGCGATCGCCGCTTTCCAGCGAGGTTATTTCAAGAGCGGCGAAGCCAACTGCGCCACCGCCGCTACGGTGGCCATGACCGTGCTGGCGGGACCGCTGAACTACTTCGGTGTCAATCCGAAGGTCGACTGTAACGTCCGAGTCCCGCAGCCGAGTGCCAGCGGTTCGGTGTTCATCCCGCAAGCCATCAATTCAACGATTGGAGTCGCATCATGATCGTGCTTGGAATCATCCTTGCCATTTTGGGCTGGATCTTCGGGCTCAACTTCCTGTGGGTGATCGGCATCGTGCTGATCGTGATCGGCGCGGTGTTGTGGATCCTCGGTTCGGTCGGCCGTCCGGTCGGCGGCCGCCGTTACTGGTACTAGCGGAGCACACCGCGGTGGCCGTCTGAGAGGGCGGCCACCGTCATTGCGCGTAACACGCCGCGCGATCGCGAACCTACCGCGTCCCTGGTGCCGGCTGCCTTGAGACTGTGGGGCGTCGAGTTCAGCAGTCCGAATGCGGCATGGGCCATCAGCCGCGCGTCAGCTTCGGTGATGCCGTCACGTTTCCGTAGCAGGCCGACCCAGATCTCCACATACTGCCTCTGCGCCCTGCGGACCTGACGTTTCGCCGAATCCGGGAGCTGCATCAAGTCGCGGTCCTGGATGCGGATCAGATCCGGCTCGCCCAGCGCGAAATCGAGATGGAAGTCGATCAGCCCGTCCAGTGCCGCATTGACGTCGCCCGCCTCCGACACCACAGCCTGGGCTCCCGCCAGCAGCCGCGTGCTGATGCCGACCAACAGCTCGACCAGCAGTGCTTCCTTGTTTGGGAAATGTCGGTAGATTGCAGGACCGCTGACACCCGAGGCGGATCCGATGTCCTCCAATCGCACCGCAAGGTAACCGCGTTCGGCGATGAGTCGCTCGGCGGCCGCAAGCAACTTGCCGCGCCGGTCAGACTTGAGTCTGCTGCGGCGGGTCTCGGTGTGGGCGGTGGTAGACATTTCGGTTAATCGTAACTAACATCATCTCGGTTAGTCGACATTAACTCACCGTCAAGGCACACAGTGGCATCGCAGACCTCATACCGCGACGAGCATGTCGCGCTTACCGCACAGCTGCGCGAAAAGCTCGCCGCCGCGGCGCTCGGTGGCCCGGAGCGCGCCCGCGAGCGTCACGTCAGCCGGGGAAAGCTGCTGCCACGCGACCGGGTCGACGGACTGCTCGACGCCGGCAGCCCGTTTCTGGAGCTGTCGCCCCTGGCGGCCGACGGCATGTACGACGACGAGTCCCCAGGCGCGGGAATCATCACCGGCATCGGCCGGGTGTCGGGCCGCGAGTGCGTGATCGTCGCCAACGACGCGACGGTCAAGGGTGGCACGTATTACCCGATTACGGTGAAAAAGCACCTGCGCGCCCAGGAAGTCGCCCGGCAGAACCAGCTGCCCTGCATCTATCTCGTCGACTCCGGCGGCGCGTTCCTGCCCAAGCAGGACGAGGTGTTCCCGGATCGCGAGCACTTCGGACGCATCTTCTACAACCAGGCGACGATGAGCGCCGAAGGCATTCCGCAGATCGCAGCGGTGCTGGGGTCGTGCACAGCGGGGGGCGCATACGTGCCTGCGATGAGCGATGAGGCTGTGATCGTCCGCGACCAGGGCACCATCTTCCTCGGCGGTCCGCCGCTGGTGAAGGCCGCGACCGGCGAAGTGGTCACCGCGGAGGAGCTCGGCGGCGGTGACCTGCACTCCAAGACTTCCGGTGTCACCGACCACCTGGCGCACGACGACCGCGACGCGCTGCGGATCGTGCGACGGATCGTGTCGACGCTGGGCCCCCGGCAGCCCTGTCTGTGGGATGTCGCGCCGTCGTTCGACGCGACGGCCGACCAGACCGAGCTCTACGACGTGGTGCCGATCGACTCGCGGATTCCCTACGACGTACACGACGTGGTCACACGCATTGTCGACGGCGGTGAATTCGCCGAGTTCAAAGCCGATTACGGCACCACACTGGTCACCGGCTTCGCACGCATCCACGGCCATCCGGTCGGCATCATCGCGAACAACGGCGTGCTGTTTTCCGAATCAGCCTTGAAGGGTACACATTTCATCGAGCTGTGCGACAAGCGCATGGTGCCGTTGTTGTTCTTGCAGAACATCTCCGGGTTCATGGTCGGCCGCGACTACGAGGCCGGCGGCATCGCGAAGCACGGCGCCAAGATGGTCACCGCCGTGGCATGCGCGCGAGTGCCCAAGCTCACCGTGGTAATCGGCGGTTCCTATGGGGCAGGCAATTATTCGATGTGCGGACGCGCGTATTCGCCGCGCTTCCTGTGGATGTGGCCCAATGCGCGCATCTCGGTGATGGGCGGCGAGCAGGCGGCGTCAGTGCTCGCGACCGTACGCGCCGACGCGCTCGAGGCGGCCGGCACGTTGGCGATGAGCCGCTCGGGCGAAGAGCAGAAGGTGTGGTCGGACGATGAGCAGGAGGCGTTCAAGGCGCCGATCCGCCAGCAGTACGAAGAGCAGGGAAACCCCTATTACTCGACGGCCCGGTTGTGGGACGACGGCGTCATCGATCCCGCCGATACCAGGACCGTGCTGGGCCTTGCCCTTTCGGTCGTTGGTCAAGCACCGGTCGAATCGGTCTCCTACGGCGTGTTCCGGATGTGAGATCGATGAGTTTTCATACCGTGCTGGTGGCCAACCGAGGCGAGATCGCCGTCCGCGTCATCCGGACGCTGCGGTCGATGGGCATCCGGGCGGTCGCCGTGTATAGCGACGCGGACGCCGGCGCGCGTCATGTCGACGAAGCCGATGTGGCGGTGCGGATCGGTCCGGCGCCTGCCCGCGACAGCTACCTGAACATCGACGCCGTCGTCAACGCGGCGCGTCGGACCGGCGCTCAAGCCGTTCACCCCGGCTACGGGTTCCTTTCGGAGAACTCCGAATTCGCGGCCGCACTCGACGCAGCAGGAATCACGTTCATCGGGCCGCCGACCGCAGCGATCAAGACGATGGGCGACAAGATCGCCGCCAAGGCAGCCGTCGCCCAGTTCGGGGTGCCGGTAGTCCCCGGCATCGGCCGGCCCGGTCTGACCGACGCCGAACTCGTCGAGGCCGCCGAGAGCCTCGGTTATCCGGTGCTCGTCAAACCGTCCGCGGGCGGCGGCGGCAAGGGCATGCGCATCGTCCGCGACCCCTCGCAATTGCGCGATGCGCTGACCTCCGCGCGTCGGGAATCGGCTGCGGCGTTCGGCGACGAGACACTGTTTCTGGAGCGGTATGTATTGCACCCCAGACATATCGAAGTGCAGGTGCTCGCAGACCGCTACGGCAACGTCGTGCACTTCGGAGAACGGGAGTGCAGCCTGCAACGCCGTCACCAGAAGGTGATCGAGGAGGCCCCCTCACCGCTCCTCGACGACGCCACCCGGACCCGGATCGGCGCCGCGGCATGTGACACGGCCCGCAGCGTCCACTACACCGGCGCCGGCACGGTCGAATTCATCGTGTCTGCGGATCGGCCCGACGAGTTTTTCTTTCTTGAGATGAACACCCGCCTGCAGGTGGAACACCCGGTGACGGAGATGGTGACCGGTTGGGACCTCGTCGAGTGGCAGGTCCGGATCGCCGCCGGCGAGAAGCTTCCCGTGGCGCAGAACGACATTGCGCTGCACGGGCACGCGATCGAGGCGCGGGTGTACGCCGAGGACCCCGGGCGCGGATTCCTTCCCACCGGCGGCGCCGTGCTAAATGTCGTCGAGCCCGACATGCCAGGCGTCCGGGTCGATTCCGGTTTGATGGCCGGAACGCAGATCGGCAGCGACTACGACCCGATGCTGTCGAAGGTGGTCGCACACAGCGCCGATCGCGCGTCGGCGCTGCGACTGCTCGACCGTGCCTTGGCGGCCACCGCTGTGCTCGGCGTGGTGACCAATATTGAGTTCCTCCGGTTTCTGCTGGCGGATCCCGACGTGTGCGCCGGTCGGCTCGACACCGGTCTGATCGACCGTCGAATCGGCCAGTTCGCCCCGACGACTCCCAACGACGACTATTTGATTGCGGCCGCCGCGTATCGCTGGCTGAAAGCGTGGGGTAACGCGACAAGCGACCTGTGGACACAGCCTTCCGGATGGCGTGTCGGGCAACAGGCTCCGACGACTATCCGGCTGCGGGCCGGCGAGCGCACCGACCACGTCCACATCACCGGCCACCCCGCACACGCCATTGTCCGCATCGAAAACGGCGAAAGCCGCAGTCTCACAGTGACTCTGGAAGAATCGAGGCTCGCGGTGAGATTGGACGATCTGCGCACCGAGTACGTCGTCGCCGCCGCCGGTGGGCACATTTGGCTGGCCGGATCCGCCGGTGCCGTCGAGGTCACCGAGGTACTGGAAGCCGCCTTATGCCCCGACGACGAACACAGCGGCGACGCGGTACTTACCAGCCCGATGCCCGGCACGGTGGTCGCCGTCAGCGTCGACTCCGCGACACATGTCAGCGCCGGCACGGTCGTGGTCGCCGTCGAAGCGATGAAGATGGAACACGCCCTGACCGCGCCGATCGATGGCGTGGCCGAACTGCTCGTCGACGTCGGGGACCAAGTCAAGGTGGGTCAGCCGCTGGCCCGGATAACCCAGAAAGAAAAGTGATGAGTGACTTCCTATCGGCGGGCACACTGCCGGATCACTACCAACAACTCGCGAAGACGGTGCGCGACTTCGCGCAAAGCGTGGTCGCGCCGGTGGCGGCGCACCACGACGCCGAGCACTCGTTCCCGTACGAGGTTGTCTCTGGCATGGCGGACATGGGCCTATTCGGGCTGCCGTTTCCGGAAGAGTACGGCGGGATGGGCGGCGACTATTTCGCGTTGTGCCTGGCCCTCGAAGAGCTGGCCAAAGTCGACCAGAGCGTGGCGATCACGCTGGAGGCCGGTGTCTCGCTGGGCGCGATGCCGGTGTACCGCTTCGGAAACGATGCGCAACGGCAGGAGTGGTTGCCGCAGTTGACAAGCGGCCGCGCGCTTGCCGCATTCGGCTTGACGGAGCCCGGCGGCGGCACCGACGCCGGTGCAACCAAAACCACGGCGCGGCTCGACGACGGGCACTGGGTGATCAACGGCAGCAAGCAGTTCATCACCAATTCCGGCACCGACATCACAAAGCTGATCACCGTCACTGCGAGGACCGGCAATACCAGTGGCGGAAAAGAGATCTCGTCCTTCCTCGTGCCCGTGCCGACGGCCGGGTTCACCGCCGAGCCGGCCTACAACAAGGTCGGCTGGAACGCGTCGGACACCCATCCGTTGAGCTTCGACGACGTCCGGGTGCCGGCGGAGAATCTGCTGGGGGAGCGCGGCCGCGGTTACGCCAACTTCTTGCGCATCCTCGACGAGGGCCGGATCGCCATCGCGGCGTTGGCCGTTGGGTCCGCACAGGGCTGCGTCGACGAGAGCGTCAAATACGCGAAGGAGCGGGAGGCGTTCGGCCAGCCGATCGGTCGCAACCAAGCGGTCGCGTTCAAAATCGCCCGGATGGAGGCGCGCGCGCACACCGCGCGCACCGCATACTATGACGCGGCCGCGCTGATGCTGTCGGGCAAGCCGTTCAAGAAGCAGGCCGCGATCGCCAAGATGGTGGCCAGCGAAGCCGCGATGGACAATGCCCGCGACGCGACGCAGATCTTCGGCGGCTACGGGTTCATGAACGAGTTCGCTGTGGCCCGCCACTACCGCGACAGCAAGGTCCTCGAGATCGGTGAAGGCACGACCGAGGTCCAGCTGATGCTGATTGCGCGCGAGGCCGGTCTGTAACGAAATGATTGCTGTGGGGTTAACCTCGCAGGCCGGGAGAGCGTGCTCGTCGCGACGCGTCTTCCGTTGCATGACTGATACGGCGGAGTACCCAGTTTCGAGCGCATAATGGCGGCAGCGCCAGTGCTACGGCGGGCCGCGGCGAACAGGTCGCCGAGACCCCACGTGAGCGTGTGTGCGGGTTTGCTGAGGCCCGTCGTGCAGTGACGCCGACTCGGGGTTGGAGCGAGGAGGCGGCGTGCCCACGACTGTCGACCTGGAACCGATCAGGCTGATCGGGCCAGACGGTCTGCCGACGGCAGAAAGCCGGTACAACCGCGCGCTGCCGGAGGAAACGCTCGCCTGGATGTACGAGATGATGGTCATCACTCGCGACCTGGACACCGAATTCGGCAACTTGCAGCGGCAGGGAGAGTTGGCACTGTTCGCGTCGTGCCGCGGTCAGGAAGCCGCACAGATCGGGTCGGCGGCCCCGCTGCGAAAAACCGATTGGCTGTTTCCGCAATACCGCGAACTCGGGGTGTTCCTGCTGCGCGGCATCCCGCCCGCCAAGATCGGCGCAATTTGGCGCGGAATTTGGCATGGCGGTCTGGAATTCACCCATAAGCACTGCGCGCCTATTGCGGTTCCGATCGGCACTCATGGCCTGCACGCGGTGGGCGCCGCGATGGCCGCGCAGCGGCTCGGCGAGGATTCGGTGACAGTGGCGTATTTGGGTGACGGTGCGACCAGCACAGGCGATTCGCACGAAGCACTCAACGTCGCTTCGGTATTCGCGGCGCCGTGCGTCTTTTTTGTTCAGAACAACCAGTGGGCTATTTCGGTGCCGGTGAGCCGGCAGTTGGCCGGTCCGTCGATCGCGCACCGCGCAATCGGGTACGGAATCCCCGGGATTCGTGTCGACGGGAACGATCCGCTGGCTTGCTACGCGGTGATGGCCGACGCCGCGGAACGGGCGCGTAGCGGTGGCGGCCCTACGCTGATCGAGGCAATCACGTATCGGATGGGACCGCACACCACCTCGGACGATCCGAGGCGGTACCGGCAGCAAGCCGAGGTGGAGCGTTGGGCGGCGCTGGACCCAATTCCGCGGTACCGCAATTACCTTCGTCACGTCAGTGTGTGGAACGAGCGACTGGATGAGCGTGTGCAAGCGCGATCGGCACGCATGCGAGCCGAGCTCCGCACTGCGGTCGTCGAAGCGGCCGACATCGACGTCACCGAGATGTTCGACAGCACCTATGCCGACATCACCCCCGAACTCGCGCAGCAGCGACAGCGACTCCTGAGCGAGCTGGCGAAGGAGGCGTGACGTGACGCAGATGATGGATCGGCCCACGGCCACACCAGAACCCATCGGCCCGATGCTGACCGACGTGATGCCGGCGACGAAGGTGACCATGGTCCAGGCGATCAACCGCGCGTTGCATGACGCGATGGCCGCCGACGAGCGCGTGCTGGTGTTCGGTGAGGACGTCGCCAAGCTCGGCGGTGTTTTCCGGGTCACCGAAGGTCTGGCGGAGACCTTCGGAGAGCAGCGGTGTTTCGACACCCCGCTGGCAGAGTCCGCGTTGATCGGCATCGCCATCGGATTCGCGCTGCGCGGCTTCGTGCCGGTGCCGGAGATCCAGTTCGACGGATTCAGCTATCCCGCGCTCGACCAGATCGTCAGCCACCTGGCGAAGTACCGCATGCGTACCCGCGGCGAAATCGACATGCCGGTTACCGTGCGGGTCCCGTCGTTCGGCGGCATCGGTGCCGTCGAACACCATTCGGAGTCCACTGAGACGTATTGGGTGCACACCGCCGGGTTGAAGGTGGTCGTTCCCTCCACACCCGGCGACGCGTACTGGCTGCTCCGGCATGCGATTTCCAGCCGCGACCCGGTGATCTACCTGGAGCCGAAACGCCGTTACTGGACCCGCGGAGACATCGACACCAGCACGCCCGGCCTGCCGATCGGTCGTGCGGCCGTCCGTCGCAGCGGTGATCACGTCACTTTGCTCACCTACGGCGGTTTGGTGCAGACGGCGTTGTGCGCCGCTGACATTGCTGCGGCCCAACATGATTGGCGGCTCGAGGTTGTCGACCTCCGGTCATTGAAGCCGCTGGATTTCGACACCATCGCCGCGTCGGTCCGCAAGACGGGCCGAGCGGTTGTGCTGCATGAGGGTTCGCGCACACTGGGCTTCGGCGCCGAACTGGCAGCTCGTATCCAAGAGGAGCTGTTCTACGATTTGGAGGCGCCGGTATTGCGCGCCACGGGCTTTGACACCCCGTACCCGCCGGCCCGACTGGAGAAGGTCTGGCTGCCGGGTCCGGACCGGTTGCTCGACTATGTCGAGAAGGTCCTCGAAACGCCATGAGCCCCAGACCGTTTCTTGTCCCTGACCTCGGGGAGGGCCTGGAGGACGCGACACTGACAAGCTGGAAAATCGAGGTCGGTGATGTCGTCGATCTCAACCAAACGTTGTGCTCGCTGGAAACGGCGAAGGCTGAAGTCGAGATTCCCAGCCCCTATGCGGGACGGGTTGTCGAGCGGTGCGGCGAGGTCGGCGACGTGCTGCCGGTCGGCTCGGTGCTGGTGCGGATCGAGACTGAATCGGCTGAGCCGCAGGCCGGTGGCCCGGTGCTGGTCGGCTACGGGGCGGACGAGGCCATGGACGAGAGCAGGCGGTCGTCGCGCCCGCGTGCGGCGCCCGCCGTTCGCAAGCTCGCGAATGACCTTCACGTCGACCTCGCGACACTGCAACCCGGTTCGGGCGGCAACGACGTGATCACCCGTGAGGATGTGCTCGCATCGGCGGGTACGGCGGACGAGATATCCCGGGTGTCGGGAGTGCGCGCCCGGATGGCTGAGCGAATGAGTCTGTCACGTAGGCATATTCCCGATGCACATGCGAGCGTCGAGGTCGACGGGACCCGCCTGCTGCAGCTGTGCGATCGGTTCTCGGGGGTGAGCATTGACGTGTCACCGTTCGTGCTGACCCTGCGGTTGCTTACGGTCGCGCTGACCCGTCACACGGTGCTGAACTCGACATGGGTCGACGGCGACGGCGGACCGCAGGTGCATGTGCATCGCACCGTCAACCTCGGCGTCGCGGTGGCCACGGAGCGCGGGCTGCTGGTGCCGGTGGTCGCCGATGCGCAGGGCAAGACCACTAGGGAACTGGCGGCGCGTGTCGCCGAATTGGTGTGTGCCGCGCGTGATGGCAGCATCAAACCGGCGCAATTGCAGGGCTCGACGTTCACGGTGTCGAACTTCGGTGCGCTCGGCCTCGACGACGGGGTGCCGGTGATCAACTACCCCGAGGCCGCGATCCTCGGGATGGGTTTGCTCAAACCGCGGCCGGTGGCCGTCGACGGCGAGTTGGCCGTGCGGCCGACGATGAGGTTGACGTGTGCGTTCGACCATCGAATCGCCGACGGCGCACAGGTTGCCGAATTCCTCTGTGACTTAAGGCAACTCATCGAAACCCCGGAAACCGCCCTGCTGGACTTGTAGCTCCCCTCTCTCGGGGCAGGGAGATCGCGCCAACGGGGCGGGGTCAGCGTCGGCGGGCGGCCGTCAGCCGTTCAGCGAACTCCGGCGACCGTATCGACTCCGCCTGCGGACCCAGTTCCGCACGCACCGCGAAGGCGTGCTGATCGGTGTCGACTGCGCCCGGGCTGATCGTGGTCCGCATCGTCGCCTTGGTCGCGATCACCACGTCACGCGGCGCCGACGCAGGACCTGCCGCCAAGTCGAACGCGGCCGCGACAGGATCGTCGGCGACGCTCAAGGCGACACCGTGGCGCACGGCCGCCTCGGCATCGAAGCTCATCCCGAACAGCAACGCGGCACGCGCGACCTCTGGCCCCGCCGCCCGCTGCAGCATCCACGTCATGCCGCCGCCGGGATGGATGCCGAGCTTCTGAAACCTCGCATCGAACAATGCCCGGGGCCCGGCGATCCGCATATCGCATGCGAGCGCCAAATTCAGCCCGGCACCGACCGCCGGCCCGTTGACTGCCGCCACCGTCGGCAAGGCGCAGTCGGCCACCGCGAGAAATCCGTCGTAGAGCCGACGCAGACCCTCCTCCGCGGCGCTACCCAGCGCTGAGAGGTCGGCGCCGGCGCAGAATGCGCTGCCCGCGCCGGTCACGACCACCGCGTGCACACCGGTGTCGGCTTCTGCGCGGGCGACAGCCGTACGCAGCCCGTCGGAAATCTCACCGGTGACCGCATTGCGGCGGTCAGGCTCGTTGACCGTGATAAGGGCGATGCGGTCGCGGACGTCGAACAGGACCGAATCAGGCATCGGTCAACAGTAGTCAAGGCCACCGGTTAGATTCGTCCACATGGCGTTGCGGGTCATCCAATGGGCTACCGGGTCGGTCGGCAAGGCCGCGATCGGCTGCATCCTCAACCACCCCGAACTCGAATTGGCCGGCTGCTGGGTGCACTCAAAGGACAAGCACGGCAAGGACGTCGGCGAGATCATCGGTAAACCAGCGCTGGGTGTCATCGTGACATCAAGCATCGAGGACATCCTGGCGACCGACGCCGATGCTGTGATGTACGCGCCGCTGATGTGGAACGTCGACGAGGTGGCCGCGTTGCTACGGTCCGGCAAGGACGTCGTCAGCCCGGTCGGGCCGATCTATCCGTCCGAGCGCCAGGGCGCACCGCTGGCAGCTGCGTGTGAAGAGGGCAACGCGAGCTTTCACGGCACAGGCATCCATCCCGGCGGTGCCACCGAGGTCTTCCCGCTGATGTTCTCGGCGATGTCGTCGGCGGTCACACTCGTTCGCGTTGAAGAGTTTTCGGACATCAGAACCTATGGGGCTGCTGATGTCGTCCGACACATCATGTGCTTCGGCGGTACCCGGGAAGAGGCCGAGAAGGGCCTGATGGTCAAGGCGCTCGGGAGTGGCTTCAAGCAGTCGATCCATATGGTGCTGCAGGCACTCGGCCTTGCGGGCAGGGCGGAGATCCGCACCGTGCACGCTGTGGCCGTGGCGACCGCACCGATCGACTCGCCGATCGGCACGATAGAGCCGGGCAACGTCGCCGGGCAGCGGTTTCACTGGGAAGCCGTCGTCGGCGGCGAGGTGGTGGTGCGTATCGGGGTCCACTGGCTGATGGGTGAGGAAAACCTCGATCCGCCGTGGACATTCGGCGATCAGGGGGTGCGCTACGAGGTCGAGGTCAAGGGCAACCCGGACACGTTCGTGACGATCAAAGGCTGGCAACCCCGCACGGTGGAGGAAGGGCTGGTGAGCAATCCTGGAGTCGTTGCGACGGCGGCACACTGCGTCAACTCAGTGCCCTATGTGTGTGCTGCGCCACCGGGAATCGTGACGTCCTTGGAGCTGCCGCTGGTCGCGGGCCGCGCGCACCCGACGGTGCTTGGCGGCGGCTAGCGCTGACATGGACGTCGACCTGGACGCATCGGGCCTGCTTGATGGCCTAGACGGTCAGGCGCGTCACGAGCGGGCGGAGCTGATCACCTGGTTGCTTGACCGCGGCTTCGGCGTCGAGCAGATCCGCGCAGCGTTCACGCCCATTCTGCTGCCGGCCAATCGGGTGATCGGAGACGACGGAACAGTCGTCTCCACGCAAGAGCTCTCCGAGGCCACCGGCGTCGGTGTCGACCTGCTGCAACAATTTCACCGCGCGGTGGGACTCGCCACGGTCGACGATCCCGCACTGGCGGTTCAGCCGCGGGCCGACGCGGAGTCGGTGCTGCCGGCGGTCGAGTTGGCAAAGATCGGGTTCTCCCCTGAGGAGATGGTGCTGATTCTCCGGCTCCTGAGGGACGGCCTCACGCCAGCCACGGTCGCCATGCGCCAGATAGCGCTCCAGCATCTTCTGCATCCTGGGTCCACCGAACTCGAGCTGGCGCAAGCTGCTGAGGCGATGTCCGGCGACGCGGAGCCACTGCTGGGCCCGCTCATCGAAAATCTGTTGCGCGTTGCACTGCGGCACTCGTTTCAGACGGAGGCCGTCAACGCCGCCGAGCGGGCGTCCGGTGCACTGCCGGGCGCGCGCGACGTGTCAGTGGCGTTCGCGGATTTGGTTGGGTTCACCCGGCTCGGGGAGGAGCTTGCGCCCGATGACCTGGCGCGGCTGGCAGGCCATTTGGGGGACCGGGCCCGTGATGTGGCACGAGAACCGGTGCAGTTCGTGAAGACGATCGGCGACGCCGTCATGTTCGTCAGCCCGGAGCCTCTGGCGCTTGTTCGCGCCGTTATTGAACTGGTCGACGCGGTGGCTGCCGAGGCCTTTCCTCGACTCCGGGTCGGCATCGCGCACGGTCCGGCGGCCAGCTACGCGGGCGATTGGTTCGGCAGACCCGTCAACGTCGCGAGCCGCGTCACCGCGATAGCACCGCCGTGGGCGGTCTACGCCGAGGAATCGGCCCGCCGCGTGATCGGTGACGCGGCGGGCATCGCCTGGGAGGATGTCGGCCCGCGGCGCCTGAAAGGCATCCGGGGTGATGTGCGCGTCTTCCGCGCCAGCCGTGCGGCCCGTGCGATATAGCGCCTCAGGCGGCGGCCACGAACAAATTCTTCACAAAAAAAGTGTCACCGCGAGATGGGCCACTCGCTCCTACACGTGTCGGCGGACCAGCGAGGGCTAACCGGGCCCGGCCGCCACACGAAAGGAACGTCATGTCCAGCACCCCTGCCCGCCGCATTGTCCGTGTCGCGGTGTTCTCCGGCGCGCTCGCCGTCGCGCTGAGCCCGTTCGCAAGCCTTGCCGTGGCGAACGCCGATTACAAAGAGAGCGACTTCGAAGCGTGCCTGAACCGTGATATGCCCACGGACTATTGCTGCGAGCATGCTGGTGGCGTCATGCGCAACGGCGCGTGCATCAACCCCGACGACCTGCGGGTGCCCTCGTCTGGTGTTTTCGAGCA
Source organism: uncultured Actinomycetota bacterium (assembly GCA_963801365.1). Classification (GTDB taxonomy): domain Bacteria; phylum Actinomycetota; class Actinomycetes; order Mycobacteriales; family Mycobacteriaceae; genus Mycobacterium. Next base: position 388,903 of record CAWDEZ010000015.1, read on the forward strand.
AATGCCGACAACGCCGACGAAGCGCCCGCCGGTGGCGACCGTCCCCTCTGGTGTCTTCGAGCAGACCACCACGGCGCCGACTACACCGCATCGCGCGCCGATCGTGTCCGTGCCGATCAACACGGCGACCGTCGGGTAAGCGCCCCGACAACCGAAGCAGCCCGTGACGCTGTCGACCTGATGCGGATGCCGACCGGCTCGGGCACGGCTATGGTCTGTTGATCGAGCGCGGCAACCTTCATTGGCGACTCGGGTGGGGAGGGGAGCGTCGTATGACCCGCGAACCTGCAACCACCCGAAGCGCGCTCGGAGCCCCGGTGTTCCACGGCCGCCGGCCCACCCGCTCCGGAGACCTCGCGGTCGAAACCCACGGCATCGCGCCGATCGGCGAAGACCAGCGGTACGGCACGCCCGCGCGGCTGTTCACGGTCTGGTTCGCGCCGCAGGTGAACATGACCGGTGTCTTCACCGGCACGCTCGCGATAACGCTGGGCTTGGGTTTCTGGCTTGGGCTAATCGCCATGGTGATCGGAACCGTGCTGGGCTCTCTGGTGGTCGGTTATCTGTCGACATGGGGTCCGCGCACTGGCACCGCGCAACTGCCCATCTCGCGGATGGCGTTCGGCGGCGGCGTGGTGCTGCCCGCCGGGCTGCAATGGTTGTCGTCGATCGCGTGGGACGGCCTGGTCGGTCTCTTCGGCGCCGACGCGCTCGCGGTTCTTCTCGGCATCCCGTTCTGGAGCGCCGTGCTGATCGTGCTTGCGGTGCAGGGCATCGTGGGATTTTTCGGCTACGAGGTCATCCACCGCCTGCAGGCGGTGCTCACCGTGGTCCTGTTCCTCACGTTCGTCGTGTTCGCCTTCAAACTCGTCGGTGGCCACGAGATCGTCACGTCCGCTGCCGTGCACGGCCCTGACCTGGCTGGCGCATTCGTTCTCGAGGTGACTGTGGCTCTGAGCCTTGCGATTTCGTGGGCCAGCTATGCGTCGGACTTCAGTCGCTACCTGCCCGCGAACTCGTCGCGGTTCGCGGTCTTCGGTTTCACGTTCGCGGGCGTCCTGTCGGCATACGTCTTCGTACAGGGCATTGGACTGGCGGCCGCTCCCGTGCTGTCGGAGCAGACCTCCGGGGGCGTGCGGTCGGTGATGGGTGGTGGGCTGCTCGGCGCGCTGGCACTGCTCGTCATCGCGCTGGCGGCGGTCGGATCCGCGGCGATGAACGACTACAGCGGTTCACTGGCGCTGCAGACCGTCGGTATCCCGGTGCGTCGCCCGGTGTCCGCGGTCGTCGTCACCGCGCTCGCATTCGGGCTGATCCTGTGGCTGCACTCCGGCGACGTGTCGTCACGGTTCCAGAGCGTGCTTTTGCTCGTCAGCTATTGGATTCCCGGCTTGGTCGCAGTGACCGTCATCGACTGGCTGGTCCGCACACGGGGAAGGCACACGATCAACCCGGCCGAAGAGGGCACGGCCCGCGCTGACGAGATCGCAGCGCTGATTGCGTTCGTCGTCGCATATGGCGTCGCGGTTCCGTTCATGAACGTCAACCTGCTGTTCGAGGGCGCGGTCGCGACGCTCTGGCACGGCGCCGACTTCGCTTACTTCGTTGCCTTTTTCGTCGCGGCCGCGCTCTACGGTGGCTACCGAACCGTCCGGCTTACACGACGTCAGGACCAGCCGTAGTCGCCCTCGGGTTCAGAACCGAATTGAAATCGTCGGCCGGTGATCTCAGACGGGATGATCCGGACGTAGTGACGTTTCACCGTTGCGGTCCACGGGAGCAATTGCGCGCGTTCGGCTTGCGCGACGTCGGCCTCGGTGTGCAGCGGCTGCGCCTGACCTTTGACAATGACGCTCCAGCCCTGCTCGACGTTGTGCTCGTCGACCTCGAACGCAACCCGGTTGTTTGCCACGGCTGACGCCAGCTTGGTGCCTTCTGCGGTGCGGAACAACACCGTCCGGTGCTGGACCACGAAGTTGACCGGGAAGATCTCCGGTTGACCTGCCGCACAGGTGACAAGTCGACCCAGATTCTGGCTAGCGATCAGCTGCCAGCATTCGTCTTCCGGGATCGCGAGGACGGGGTCGGCGGCCGCGGACACGGCTAGCCCCTCCTTGGCAGCGCGGCGACGTACGGGGTGTCGACGCCCACGCGGCCAAGCTCGTCCGCGCCGCCGGGGCAGCCCAGAGGGGCATCGCGGCCGGGCAACGTTTCGTCGAAGAACGCGGCATTGTCGGCCAGATGCTGCACCTGGTCCTCCGGCAGATCGGTCTCGTAGTAGATAGCGCCGACCTCACAGATCAAGCTGCAAGCACCGCAGTCGACGCACTCGTACGGGTTGATGTACAACGAGCGCGCGCCCTCGTAGATGCAGTCGGCCGGACACTCCTTCACACATTCTCTGTGCATCACGTCGACGCATTCTTTGCCGATTACGTAGGTCATAACGGCAGCCTACGAGCCCGCCGTGTCGAATAACTTGTGCTTAAAGCCATTGCCTGAGAGGACCAATGGCCCTTATTTCGCGCTGAAAGTGAACTTATCGCAGCAATTGCGCAAAGTTTTCGCACACACGTCGGGCTTTCGAAGATCTGATGCGACGGGCAGTCGGATTCGTCACGCCGACGAGGGTGTCAGCTGCTGCAACGCCGGCCTACCTCGCCGCAAGAGGGTTGAGAGCTTCAAGATGTGGAGGTCCTGAGATTCGACTGCCGACCGTTCCCATCGGCGTCGCGCGAGGGGAGACTCTATCTATTGGCGGGGTTGTGACTACACCAGTCGGCGTGGCCCGCGCCAATCCTCGAAGTTGGTTTCATCGCTCGCATGTACGGGGGAGTCGTTCATGAGTGTGGCGTCTTTGAGCCAGGACCTGTACGGGTTCGCCATCGAATTGCGCAAGCTGGCTTACACTATGCCAGGCGGCCAGGAGGATCCGCTGATTCGCCTCAGCGAACGCATGGTGAGCCACGCGCAAGAGAGTTCCGGGAGTGCGTCGCCGCCGCTGTAGTGGCAGATGACGCGCCTCGAGCGCCTCGGTCCGTGCCGCCTTCCAGTGGCATGCGGTAAGTGTGTACGGTTGGTTTGACGTGCGATCCAGCCACCAGCGGCACAAATTTCACCACCGTATGTAATCTTCGGCTGGGTAACTTGCGATACTCCTTACGCATCGCCTGATAAGCCGGGGCGCAAGGGAAGGAAAACTATGAAGATCACTCGGGGGATAACCGCATCCGTCATCGCCGCAGGCGTCGCTGCCGGATTCGCGGGCCCGGCTTGGGCCGATGATGTGCCGTTAATCCCGAGCGAACCTACATTCGCCAGCGAGCTTTCAGTGCCCAGCGAGTCTTCGGTCACCAGCGAGCCTGCAGCCCGGGGCGAGTCTTCGGTCACCAGCGAGCCTGCGGCCCGCAGCCAGCCTTCAGTCCCCACCGAAACGTTCAGCTTTAACTGGGTGGACGGAAAGTCGGCGCTCTGGACCGTCAGGCCGTGCGGGACCATGTGCCTGCACGTATCCGAAACGGGGGCCGCAACCGAGCCATGGGAGTCGGATGCTTACTCGTTGAACGGGTACTGGACCCTCTTCGTCAACCGGCCGGACATGATTCTGTGCGATGACGGCAGGAGTTTCCCAGCTGGTGCGCAATATAACTGGGACGCCGACGGCAACGGTATGGCCAGCCTTAACAGCCTCGGGGTGTGCGGCGACCAACCCGGACCGATGTCCGGAAAATTCACGCTCACGAAGATCGCTTAAGGAGCTTGCGCGCCGCCGTTAAGTCCACGTCGTCGGCCGACGAGGAATGCGACGCGCGAATCCTTCGGAATACCCCTGGTGGGCCCGGAGACGTTGCTGTGTTTTACACAGCGACATGCCGCCACGATTGCCCGCCGATCGGTTAACGTGTCATTTCTCCAACTCGCGCCGGGTGGCGCATACGATGATGCGGGCGGGACGAGCGCGCGCTAAGTTAATGAACATTCGCAGACACGGGCGGATAGGGTGTCGCACGGCGGAGAAGTCGCCGCCGCGGGGGTGTCGACTCTGCATCGGCCTCGGCGCCTCATGGGGAGGTAGTAGATCCT
>CAWDEZ010000016.1:0-105247 GCA_963801365.1 uncultured Actinomycetota bacterium
GAGGCTCCCAGACGTGGCGTTGATCGGCAGGCCATGCGTAGGCCGGTGCGCCGTCGCGGACCAACGACCAGCAGGCGCGGCTCGTCGAGCGCGCGCGCGGACGACGCGTACAGAGCATCGACTCGGGCGCCGATCACACCGTAGTCCAGTAACCGACCCAGCCGGTTCTCCCCGTTGATGATCTCGTCGATCTCGGTCTCCTTGATCGGATAGCTCTCGGGCAGAACGCGTTTCATCGCAAGCAAGGCCTGCGGACTCTTTGCGCGGGGATGACCGATCAGCCGTCCAAGGAACGACAACCGACCCAGTGCGAGGCCGCCGTCAAGCACGAGCGCGTGCGCATACAGCACCCGCACAAGGACCACGTTCATGAAGAACCGCTCTGCCTGTGTCTCCAACGTGGCGAGCGTGCGGTGTGCCAGGTATCCGGCGACGACGCTCGCGTTGTGGGCGAGATACCACGACCGCGCCGAGGGTGCCTTGAAGAAATCGACCCACCTCGCGACGCTCGGTCGCGACGGCTCACCACCCCGCTGCACCACCAACTTCGCCTCGACCGTGTCGCGCAGCAGGCCCTCGTTAACCGCTCGCCACCACGGGCTGCCAGGCACAACATCGTCCGGTGCGTTCAGGACACCGCGTCGTTGCTGCCACCGCATGAACGCGACGACCGCCCGCCGGTAGGACCGATACCGCCGACCCACGCCGCCAAGCGAATACGCCTCCGCCGCAAGCCGAATCCGGCCGGCGGGGTTGTCGCGCACCTCGGCGACCATGCGCGCCGCTTTGCGCGCCGCACTCATCGCGCCACCGCGTGCGCGGGACGCAGCAGGCGCCCGCTGATAGACGTCGCGAGCCAGCCGGGTGAGACACGTGCGCCGTTGGCCAACAACCAGTTTCGCCACCCCGGCACCACAACTGGTCGTCCCCGATCAAGCGCTCGCAGGCCCGCGGCCACGACCGGCTCCGGCGCCGCGAGGTGCTTATAGATCGCAACGTCGGAGACGTCGGCGCCCAGGGCATCGACAAACCCGGTGCGCGTGGGACCGGGTGACAGTGCGGTGACGGTGACCCCGGTCCCTCTCGTCTCGGCCCACAGCGCCTGGCTGAACGACAACACGAACGCCTTCGATGCCCCATACGTGGCCTGATACGGCGCCGGCTGATACGCGATCGTCGACGCTACGTTCAGGATCCCGCCGCGGCCGCGTTCGAGCATGCCGGGCAGCACCGCGTGGGTCAGACGCACCAGCGCGTCGACATTGACCGCAACGAGGTCATGGTCTCGGTCGGTGTCGATTTTCGCCAGCGGGCCATACGTTCCGAATCCCGCGTTGTTGACCAAGACGTCGATCACTCGCCCGTCGAGCTTCGCGATCAGGCCTCGAATGCCCTTCTCGCTTCCCAGGTCACCGACCACCAGCTCCACCTCGACACCCGGCGCCCGTTGATGGACACGCTGCAGCACCTGCTCGCAACCGAGCCTCGTCGCGCCCGGCCAGGATCAGCGGCATACCCCTCTCGGCCAGTTGCTCGGCGAAAAGCGCACCCAATCCTGAGCTTGCACCGGTGACGACGGCCCAGCCGGCACCGGCTTCGTGATTTCTCGACATGTCGATTCCTCCGATGTTGACATCATTAACATCGATCCGATGTTAGCATCGTCAACATGGCGCGGCAACGAAAGATTCCCGACACCCCCGCGGAGTCACAGCGCGACACCTACCACCACGGCGATCTCAAACGGGCGCTAACACAGGCGGCACTCGGACTGGTGCAGGAGAAGGGGCCGAAAGGGTTCACACTGCGCGAGGTCGCGCGCCGCGCCGGCGTCAGCACTGCCGCTCCCTATCGCCACTTCGCCGACAAGGAGGAGTTACTGGCCGCCGCCGCCACCCAGGGCTTCGTCCAGCTCCATGAGGCACTCAGCTCCGACCGCCGCCAAGTCCACCGATCCGACGAGGCAGGCCCTCGACATGGGACGGGCCTATGTGCGCTGGGCCGTCGCCCATCCCGACTACTACCAGGTGATGTTCGGCTCGGAGCTGGACAAGAGCGACAAACCGGACCTGCTGACCGCCGCGGCACGCGCTTTCGGCGACTTACTCGACGTCATTGTGCGATGCCAGGACGCCGGCGGGCTGCCCGCCGGCGACCCGCGTGGGATCGCCGGACCGACATGGTCGCTGTTGCACGGCATCGCCTCGCTGGCGATTGGAGGCGATCTCCTCCATGTCGGCATCCGCGAGAATCCGCAAGCGCTGGCCGAGCGCGCCCTACGTGGATTGCTCTTCGAATAGAGCGCGGGTCCCACGGAACTTAAGGTCGAACGGTTGTACCTCTTGTCATTTCGATCGATGCACGGTGCCGGCGCCGACGGTAGACGGCACCCGCCGATGTTGACGCTAAGGGTTACGCGGGGGCGTCGTGCACCGCGAGGATGGGCCATTCGTCGGGCACGCCCTTCAATGCATGGCTGCCGCGGTCGTCGAACTTGAGCCCGGACCCGAGCACCAGCGGCGGGATCGCGCCCGACACGAGCACCTCTCCGGCCGCCGCGAGCGCCATGATCCGCGCAGCGATGTGCACCGCGATGCCGTGCACGTCGCCGTCGACCATCTCCACCTCGCCGGTGTGCAGACCGGCACGGATGGTGAGGCCGAGGTCGGCAGTCGCGTCGCGAATTTCGCACGCGCAGTTGATCGCTCGTGCGGGACCGTCGAAAGTCGCGAGAGCGCCGTCGCCAGTGAACTTGACGACCGCGCCGCGCGCGCCTCTCACCTGCTGCTCGACCGCGCGGTTGTGCGCGCCCAGGGCCGTCGTCCAGGCCTCGTCGCCCAAAGCGGTTGCCAGTTCGGTCGATCCGACGATGTCAGTGAACAACACCGTCGACAGCACGCGGTTGGTTCGCGGGGCGCGGCGGCTGCCGGTGAGGAACCCCTCGATCACGTCGAGCACGCGGTCGGAGTCGCCGGCGAACCACTCGTGGTCATCACCGTCGAACTCCACCAGTCGAGCGTGTGGAATCCGCTCCGCGAGATACTGGGCGTGGCCGTCCCTCACGTGGCGGTCGCCGCGGCGCCGCAGTATCAATGTCGGTGTCTGGATGCTCTCGAGCACGGGCCGCACGTCGGTGCGCATAAACAAGTCGAACATCGCCTTGAAGTATCCGGGGCCGCCGGCGAGGCGCTCACAGCGCCCGTACCAGCGCCGCTTCGCCACGTCGCCCCTCCAGCTGGGCGCCAGCACGTCGACATCTGCGCCGGTCCCCGCGCTGTTTCCGAATGCATCGACGTATCTTTCGAACACCGGTTCAGGCATCCCGAACGGCTGATCGGGGGTGCGCAGGTAGTAAGCGAACGGGCTCCAGAGCACGAGCGATCGCACGCACTGCGGATAGCTTGCGGTCAACAGCATGGCAGGAAGCGCCGACCCTGCCATCGCGAAGATCGACACACACTCGCTCCCGACGGCGTCGAGCACCGCCGCGAGCCCGTCTGTCCAGGCCTGCATCGCAGGACGTTCGTTGATCGGCACCGAGTCGGAGCTTCCCATTCCGAGCAGGTCCGTCAAGATCAGGCGGCTGAACGACGCCAGCCGACGGAGGTGGCCGGCCACCGTGGGCTCGTCCCACAGGAGGTCGATCGGGAATGTCGCAGTGGGGACGAGAAGAAGATCGGGTCCGGACGCACCGACGATCTGGTACGCGAGGTGGTGGCCGTCGCCGTCTCGCGCATAGACGGTATCGGGGATGACCGCCATGCCATCAGCATGCCACTCAGCACACAACACTGGCCGTGATTCTCAAGTACCAAGAACCCGGGCGCAGTGCCAGATCCGGTGAAGCCGTTCGCTGCCGCGGCGATCGAACACCTCACCGTCGTCTATGCGGACTCGCTTGCCGCGACGGCGAAGGCGTTCGGTGGATTCCCCGACACGGATACGGCAACGTGCACCGCGGCGGACCGCTACGAGTTGGACCTGAGGGTCACGCCTCGTCGCGGAATCGCCTACACCCGAGTCGGGTTCGTCGACCCGATCGATTCGATCAACGAACTAGGCTCTGCCACAGCGACATTGGTGCAACGATCGCGGGCATCATGAAGGTTCACCATAGGAGCGGTCGCGAAGCCGGGCCGATCACTCAGGTATGCGCAGGCCGACAGCGTGGTTCTGCTCATGTGCGTCGGGTGTGGACGCTTGCCTCCGCGGCGTCGCTCACAGCTGGTCGTGGAGCCGTTCAACGAGTTTGACCATCCTCGCGTGGTGTGATCCGGGCCAGTAGACCCGGCCGCACTCCGTGCAACGGGCGAAATCGGTGTAGTACCGGCGGGTCAACGGCTCGAGGCGATCGATCACCTCTTCCTTCGCAACGGCTGCCAGCTCGCCGTTGCAGCGCACACATCGGGTGAACGGCGCTAGCCGTCCACTGAGGTCCAGACGCCGTATCACCTCAAGCGTCTGCTCTTCGGGGTTGTCGGAGTGGACGAACACGCCATGCGTAAGGATGCGACGCTTCAACAGGGCGCGGTCTCGGGTCAGCAAGATGCGCCGCTGAGCGAGACTGATATCAACCAGAGCTTCGTCGTCGGCGCCACTCGACCACCACACGTCAAACCCGATCACTCGCAGCAGCCACGCCAGGCGGCCAAGGTTGACGTCGACCACGAAGCGCGGATCACGCAGCGGCACCGGACGCAGCCGGGTCGTCGAGCCGATGTCAAGCGCTTCGAACATCGGGTACGCGGCGATGCGGTCGCCGGGAGCCGGGCGGTGCGTGAAGTCCTCGGCATTCCCATTCACCACGATGAGGTCCACCTCGGTATGCGGAATGCCCATCGCCTCGAGAACGTCTTTGACCGTCTGATGGGTTCGGAACGGCCGGCGCACGGTCAGACCACGCGACTCGGGTCCCAAGAAGTCGTTGAGCTCGGCATATGCCCGCACATCCACATGGCCTGCCATTCCTTTATGGTCTCCCCGCGGGGTCGCCTGCCGCAAACCGCGTGATGCTGGCGTGGCCCCCATCCACAGCCGCTCCGCCGCCTCGCCGATCAGGATCAGGTCCCGCCATTTGACTTCAAGCCCACTTGAACCGGCATGCTCAGACACATGACGTCAACTGCAGTCCCCAATCACCACGCCGACCATCCCGGTTTCGCCGGCGTCACTGGGATGTTGGTTGGGCTCACGATGCTGTTCATGGGACGCCCCAAGGCGCGCCTGGCGGTGACCGCCGCCTCGGTGTCGGACACCGATCATGTCGTCGACATCGGCTGCGGCCCAGGGACTGCCGCCCGAGCAGCCGCGAGCCGCGGGGCCCGCGTGACCGGAATCGATCCGGCGACCGTCATGCTTCGGGTGGCTCGCGCTGTCACTCCGAAACGGGCCGCCATCACCTGGGCGGAGGGCGCCGCCGAAAACGTGCCACTCCCCGACCGGTCGGCGACCGTGGTGTGGTCGTTGGCGACAGTGCACCACTGGGAGGACGTCGGCAACGGACTCGCCGAGGCGTACCGCGTGCTGGCGCCCGGAGGACGATTGCTCGCGATCGAGCGTCAAGTGCGGCCCAGCGCCACCGGGCTCGCCAGTCACGGATGGACCGAGCAACAGGCCGACGCGTTCGCCGCCCTGTGCCGCACGGCCGGTTTCGACGATGTCCGAATCGACCAACATGCGACCGGCCGGCGTGCAGTGTGGACGGTCAGCGGCATCCGACCGTGAGCGGACGCGGGAAGAAAATCTTCGACGCCGCCGCGGTGGACGCCGGACAGTGGACTAGGGATCTGGTTCGTGCCACGGTAGAGGCAGCAGCCTTTTCAGCGAGGAGGTGCAGCACCGTGGAGCAAACCCAGCACAAGACCTCCACCCATCAGGAGTGCCCAGACTGTCATGCGCTAGCCGCTGACCTAGAGGCGCACAAGCGATGGCACTCGAGGGTCGTCCATGACATCGCCACTGCCGTCGAGAGCGAAGTGAAGCGACGAGTAGGAGCTCGGTAGGCGAGCCGGCTTGTCTGCAGCCGCGAAAGAGTCAGTGCGCCTGGTGAGCGGCGTACCACCAGCGAACTGAGACCTAGACCACAGTTTCGTGGTCGAACAATCGAGGGCATCTTCTCGTGTTAACCGACATGAACCGGCGTTTAGCCGGTCAAAGAAAGTTCGGCTGGCAGAGGAGCGGACCCTGCTCAATCAGGTTGCAAGGATGGCGATCAGCGGTCCACGGCGTGTCCTCGTCGCGGCAGCGCTGTTGACATTGGCGTTGGCGGTCTTCGGTGTCCCTGTCGCGAACAGCTTGTCCGCCAGCGGATTTCAAGACCCGACATCGCAATCAGCGCGGGCGAGCGAGCTCCTGACCGACAAGTTCGGCCAGGGTGATGTGCAGCTGCTGGTCACGGTCTCAACACCAGAGCGGCGTCGAGGGCCCGGCCGCCCGGGCCGCCGGCACCGAGATCGTCGACCAACTGCGCCGTTCGCCGCATGTGGTGGATGTGACGTCGCCGTGGACAGCGCCACCGCAGGCCGCCGCCGAGCTCGTCAGTAAGGACCGGACGTCCGGGCTGATCGTCGCGGGCATCACGGGAAACGAAGGCGACCAGCAGAAGTACGCCAAGGAGCTTGCCGCGCTGGTGACGCACGACCGTAACGGCGCCACCGTGCGGACCGGCGGCGTCGCGATGGTCGATGTGCAGATCACCGAGCAGTCGCAGCGCGACCTGCTGGTGATGGAGTCGGTCGCGATTCCGCTCAGCTTCCTGGTGCTGGTCTGGGTGTTCGGCGGCCTGATCGCCGCGGCGCTTCCGGTGGCCGTCGGCGCAATGGCGATCTTCGGCACCATGGCGGTGCTGCGCACCATCTCGTTTGCCACCGACGTCTCGATCTTCGCCCTCAACCTGATCACCGCCATGGGTCTGGCGCTGGCCATCGACTACACGCTGCTGATGATCAGCCGGTATCGCGACGAGTTGGCCGACGGCGCAGACCGCGAGGTCGCCGTCGTTCGCACCGTGGTCACCGCGGGTCGCACCGTGTTGTTCTCGGCCACGACCGTCGCGCTCTCGATGGCGGTCCTGGTGTTGTTCCCGATGCACTTCCTGAAGTCCTTCGCCTACGCGGGTGTCGCCGTCGTGGCGTTCGCCGCCGTGGCCGCCGTGGTGGTCACGCCCGCCGCGCTGGTCCTGCTCGGCGACCGACTGGATTCGGTCAACATGCGTCGGCTCGTCCGCCGGCTGCTGGGCCGGCCCGAACCCGTCCCGAAACCCGTCCAGCAGCAGTTCTGGTACCGCTGGACGAAAGTCGTGCTGCGCCGCGCTGTGCCGCTGGGATTGGCCGGCGTCGCGTTGTTGGTGTTCCTTGGTCTGCCGTTCCTGAACGTCAAATGGGGTTTCCCCGACGACCGCACACTGCCGCGCTCGGCTGCCGCGCACCAGGTCGGTGACCAACTGCGCAACGACTTCGTCAACAACGCCGAGACCGCGGTCACCATCGTCATCCCGCACGCCGGCGACCTGACCAGCGACGAGATCGACCGCTACGCCGCCGATCTGTCCCGAGTGCCCGACGTGCCGGCGGTGTCGGTCCCGACGGGCACGTTTGTCAACGGCGCCCCCGTCGGACCCCCGTCGGCGCCCACCGGCGACATGCAGGGCAGCGTGTTCCTCACCGTCGACAGCACCGCTGCGCTGTTCTCCGACCGCTCCGAAACACAGCTCGACCGCCTGCACGCGGTGCCGACCCCGGGCGGCAAGCAAGTCGACTTCACCGGCACCGCGCAGGTCAATCGTGACAGCGTCGAGGCCATCGCATCACGCTTGCCGCTGGTGCTCGCGCTGATCGCCGGCATCATGTTCGTGCTGCTTTTCCTGTTGACCGGCAGCGTCGTGATGCCGCTGAAAGCGTTGGCGCTCAACATCGTTTCGCTCACCGCCGCCTTCGGCGCGATGGTGTGGATCTTCCAGGACGGGCACCTCGGCGGGCTCGGAACCACCCCCAGCGGGATCCTGGTCGCCAACATCCCGGTGCTGCTGTTGTGCATCGCGTTCGGCTTGTCGATGGACTACGAGGTGTTCCTGGTCTCGCGCATCCGCGAATTCTGGCTGGCGTCCCCAAAAACCCACGCGGACAACGACGAAAGCGTGGCACTGGGAATCGCCCGCACCGGTCGGGTCGTCACCGCCGCCGCGCTGATCATGTCGATCTCGTTCGCGGCGCTGATCGCGTCCCACGTGTCGTTCATGCGGATGTTCGGGCTTGGCCTCACGCTGGCCGTCCTGGTCGACGCCACCCTGGTGCGCATGGTGCTGGTGCCGGCGTTCATGCACGTTCTGGGACGACGGAACTGGTGGGCTCCCGCGCCCCTGGTCCGGCTGCACAAACGTCTCGGGCTCAACGACGGTCACTCCGTCGCGACACCCGAGCACGGGTTGGACGCGAGCGAAACCCGCCAACAATTCAATGCCGAATTGACCGATGGGTTGGGCGTCGAACCGAATTACGCCACAACCACGTTCTAGGGAAAGTTGATATGAGTGTTATCGCAGGGGTGCAGGGTGTGTTACCGCCGCACCGCTACACCCAAGGGGAGATCACCGACGCGTTCGTCCGGTTTCCGGGTTACCAACCCCACGAGGATCTGCTCCGGAAACTACATAAGAATGCCAAGGTCGACGGTCGCCATTTCGTTCTTCCGCTGGAGCGATACTCATCCCTCACCGACTTCGGTGAGGCCAACGACACCTTCATCGAGCACGCGGTGGAACTCGGATGCGAGGCCCTGTCCGGCGCGCTCGAGGAGGCCGGCCTCACGCCGGCCGACATCGATCTGATCGTCACCACGACGGTGACCGGTGTGGCGGTGCCGTCGTTGGACGCCCGCATCGCCGGGCGGCTGGGTCTGCGACCCGACGTGCGCCGGGTGCCGCTCTTCGGCCTGGGCTGCGTCGCCGGAGCGGCCGGCGTCGGACGGTTGAACGATTATCTGCGGGGTGCGCCCGACGACGTCGCGGTGCTGGTGTCAGTCGAGTTGTGCTCACTGACATACCCCGGCGCCGAGCCCACGATCGCCACCATGGTGGGCAGCGCGCTGTTCGCCGACGGCGCCTCGGCGGTGGTCGCGGTGGGCGACCGACGCGCCGAGCGGATCGGCGCGAACGGGCCCACCGTGGTGGATTCGCGCAGCCGTCTGTACCCGGATTCCCTTGGCACCATGGGCTGGAACATCGGCGCGAACGGACTCTCACTCGTCCTGGCTCCCGACCTGCCCGAGATCATCGAGCGATACCTGGCCGACGACGTGACGGGATTCCTGGCCGACCATGGGTTGACGATCGACGACATCGGCGGCTGGGTGAGTCACCCGGGTGGCCCGAAGGTCATCGAGGCGATCAACGATGCCCTGGCGTTGCCCGATGACGCGCTCGAGCTGACCTGGCGTTCGTTGGCCGAAGTCGGCAACCTGTCGTCCTCGTCGGTGCTGCACGTGTTGCGCGACACCCTCGCGAAGCGGCCGCCCAGCGGCAGCCCAGGGATCCTGATGGCAATGGGTCCCGGTTTCTGCGCAGAGCTCGTGCTGCTGCGCTGGCACTGACCGTCCACTGCTTCTTGGCGAGTCTCCTAATGATCGACCTTCTCGTGGCGGCTGCCCACAATCTTCACGGCTCTCGTCAAGCGGCTCGCCAAGTAGCCCTTCGCATTTCTGCCACGCCTGAACAACATCCCGCCAACCCAGGACTAAACCTTCCACCTCCCTGTTTCGAATACCACACAAGAACAGAAGAAACAGGGACCGAAATGAACAAGATCACCTTCGCCACACTCGCCGCGAGCGCCCTGGCCACCCTCACCATCGGACTGGCCGGCCCGGCCTTCGCTGCCCCATCCGGTGTCAGCGGCAATAACGAAACCGTCACCACCGTGGACAGCAACGCCTACCCGATGAGTGGCCAGACCCCCTACGGCACGTACCAGAACGGCCACAAGAACGGTTCGGGCATGCGCTGACAACTCCCCGTGCCGCTCACCCGCACGAAGCCGCATGGCAGCAGGAGCGGCAAGCAACTTCTTCGCATCACATCGTGGCATCAAAGATGCCCAGGGCGGCTGCGGGGGTGGGGATCGCGCTGGGGATTGTGCTGTGCGTGGTGACATTCGGCGGATTGCCGGTGTGGCGCTGGCTGTTTTTGGTCGGCCGGTGGATGGGCGACCGGCGGCACAAGGTGCAGTTGGCCGATCCGACAGACGTCGAAATCGACGGCACGCCCATGGGTGTGCTCGTCGACAAGCACACGGTGGTGACGATAATCAGCGTGTGGGGTAAGCCCTACATGCCGACTCTGCTGCGCCCGGAAGCCGCCGAGACCCCCAACACGTTGCCGATTACGGTGATCGCCGAGCAGATGCATCGTGTCGGCCTGGGTGTGGATGTCGACGTCATCGCCGAGGGCAGCCGTACTTCCGGCGACAGTTACGCCGATTTGTACGCACAGTTCCTCAGGGGCCGAGCGGCCACAGGGCAGCGCACCGCTACGTTGGTGGTGCGGTTGGACACTCGCGCTGCCGATACCACGACGGGTCTGCTGGCGCGGCGCAACAGCATTGAAGCGGCCTACGCGGCGACCCGCCGGATCGTGCGGGCGCTGCAGCAAGTCAACTGCCGCGCAGAGATTTTCACCGCGGTCCAGATGCGGGAGGCATCGATAGCCAGCCTCGGCGGGGCCGACGCCGCCGAAACCTATGAGGATCAGTGGGGCCGGCTTCACCGTCGTGGCCGAGGATATGTCACGAGTTATTATCTCAGCGCCGACGACATCACCGCGGCAGCGCTCGATGACGTCTGGTCCTATCCGACCCAGCACACCACGTTGGTGGTCGCCTTGCGTCGCGGCACCGACGGGGTGCGGGCCTCAGCACTTGTTCGTCTGATGACCGCACAGCCGCTGCCCACACCTCCGGCGTTGGTACTCAATCGATTTGCGGGCAGGCAGTGGGATGCGATTGCCGACACGCTACTGGGTGGCATGCGTCTTGTCGGGCTCCCGTCGACACCGGTCACCGCACAGCTGGATGCAGCGGTCGTCGTCGGTCCCTCGGGAGTGCTGCTAGGCCAAGTTGCGCGATAGCTTCTTGCTGATGCCGCTGTCTGATCCTGCACGACCCACTCGAATCGCGATGACAACGGACTCCGATGTTGGGGTGCGCCAACTGATCCGGCGTGCCGCCGCGGCCGGCGAGCGGGTCGCTGTCTACGACAACACCGGCGCATGGACGATGACTTCCGGCTCATCACGCATCTGGACGACGTCTGACATGTCCGCTCAGCCGGCGCGCCCACCGACCATGGTGGTGCATAACGGTAACGCGAATCCGTATCCCGGAGCTTGGATTTCGGTCACAGTAGGCCCTGCATCCGGGGGGATCCCGATATCGAGATCGATCAGCGCGGACGGGAAATCCGGTTGGCCACCAACCGATTCAGGACCGTCGTGGAGGCTGTCACCTTCCGGAACGAGCAGGCCTACCTCAACTAAAGACCCCCGACGGCCTTTTCTGTCGATTCTCAAACTCCGTGTCATTTTCTCATCGGGGATGTCATCTGTGTGTCATTTTGGACATGAGCGTGAGATTCTTGGGCTGACCCCGAGATCCGGGGGCTTGGCGTGGTGGCTGCCGGTAGGACCGGTGGTGGTACCGCTGGATCATTGCGGCACGGTATCTGCGGTGCTGATAGGCGTTGACCCAAACAGCGTCTGAGCTCTCGCAAACGTGTGGTGCGCGCGCTTATAGCGGAGTTACGCTGCTCATCATCAACGGTGCCAACGTGATCGAAGCGAGAGTCGCCGATGAAGAGGACGACCGGTGCAGGCAGCGGTGTCTTAGACGTTGCATATAAAGCCGTGGATGGCGAGATCCGGGTGTTGCCTTGGAATGACGTCGATCCACTGGCTGTGGCGGAGGGGCCAAATCGTGTTGGTGCCAGACGATTCGGAATCGGCTGTGCGACAACTGATCCCCTCCACAGGCCACCGTCACCGTGATGACCGACCCGCCACCCTCAGCCGTACATACCTCGGCGGTCGCTGGTCGTGTTCACCGTGCCGCCGCGTACGATCCGACTGCTTGTCCTCACCCACCGTGACGCTACGGACCCCATAGCGAGTGCCGCTCAACACCCGTGCAGGAACTGGTTGAGTTCCTGCACGACCCATTCATCGGGCAGCAATAGCCGCTTGCGCTCCGTCAGCTGCCGGATCCGGTCGCGGGCATGCCGGGTTGCCTTGCGCGAGGGCCAGCGAGCCAGGAAACACACCCGGCGGGGACTGACCGTGCCCCAGGCCCACACCCACCGGTGGTGGAAGCCGAGGAATCGAACCCCTCCGCGTCCTTACCCTCGCATCATGCCAATCTCACCGCAGATACCGCGGATTTCTGCTGCTTCCGTTCAGTGAACTTTGCCCGCTAACCTTCGGCTGCGGTTGGGGCGGTGAAAATCCAGGTGTCCTTACTGCCCCCGCCATGCGACGAGTTGACAATCCGTGAACCGCGGCTGGCCACTCGCGTCAACGCCGCGGGTGCGACGTGCGCCGACACCGATCCGCTCGGAGCGGCCCGAAGATGGACGAACGCGCGCAGGTCGACATGATGCGGGTAAAACCCGTCACCGTCGAAGGTGGGATGGGTGGACAGGGCGACCAACTCTTGGGCGATGAACCGCTCCGGTTGGGTGATGAGCTCACGCCGGCGCGCCGCCAGCGCGGCATCGGAGGCTTCCGGCCCGATCAGCACGCCGCTTCCGCCCAGCCCGTCGATGGGTTTGACCACCAAATCGCCGAGGTTGGCCAGGACGAAGTCGCGCTGCGCACGCTCGCCGCAGATCCACGTCGGCACCTGGGCCAGCCTGGGTTTTTCGCCCAGGTAGTACTGGATCATGGCCGGCACGTAGGCGTAGATGGCCTTGTCGTCGGCCACACCGTTGGCG
This sequence comes from uncultured Actinomycetota bacterium, assembly GCA_963801365.1. Classification (GTDB taxonomy): domain Bacteria; phylum Actinomycetota; class Actinomycetes; order Mycobacteriales; family Mycobacteriaceae; genus Mycobacterium. The sequence continues at coordinate 12,973 of CAWDEZ010000016.1, forward strand.
AGCGCATTGGCGATGGTGAGATCACCGCTGGTGATCGCGGCGAGCAGCCCCGGCCGCAGCGGAGCGCCGTCGTGTCCGGTGGAGGACAGCAGCATGTCCTCGTCCATCCGCACGTAGACGACGTCGATGTGTAGGACGTCAGCACCGATGTGACGCCACAGCTTTGCGTCACGCACCGATAGGTCCGACGGCTGCACCAGCGGGACGCCCATTTCCTCGGCCAGGAAGGTGTGCTCGAACCAGGCGGAGTCTTCCCAGCCGGCGGACAGCAGCACCACCGCGGGGTCGTCGCCGGCGTGCGGCGGGGCCGCTGCGCGCAGGGTGTCACGCAGCATTTGCGGTGTCCGGTCGACGTCCTCGATCGCGGCGGGCGGTTGCAGCTCGGGCAGATGCTTGCTCAGCAGCCGGTGGTTGATGATCGCGTACCCGGTGCCCGAAGGCACCCGCAGGTTGTCTTCCAGGACCATCCAACGGCCGGCGGCGTCGCACACCAGGTCGGTGCCGCTGACGTGCGCGCGCACCGTATCGCCGGCCAGGCGCCCTGTCGACCGAAAACCCGGTGCCCGGTCGAGGGCTTGCTCAGCGATAATGCCATCGGCGACGATCGCCTGCTCGGAATAGATGTCGCGCAGGAACGCGTCCAGCGCCCGAGCCCGCTGACCCAGGCCCACACACAGCTGCGCCCACTCGTCGGCGGCCACCATGCGTGGCACCAGGTCCAGGGGGAACAGCTGAGCGCGGCTCTGGCCGGTGACGCGGAAGGTGATGTTGTCGGCGCGCTGCTCCTGCTCGATGCCGGCCTCCCGCAACCGCAGCTGCGCCACCCCGAGGCGGGCGACGGTGTCGAGGACCGTCCGATAAGGCTGGCGCGGGTGACCGTCGACATCGACGGCTTCGTCATAGCTGACGTCGACGGCGCCACGGGCGACGCGAACCACGGGGTCGCTGCCGGGCGGGTAGCCGAACAGCAGGGTCGGGTCCTCGCCGACGGCCGCCGCGGTGCTCTGCCAGCGGCCGGCGGTCTCGGCGATCAGCTGATCAACCACGTCGGTGAGACGCCCGCGGCGGCGCAGCGCCCGTCGTTGCCGGGCCGCCGAAGTGCCCGCGATCAATACCTGGTGGGTCAACTCGCTGACGATGTCCCAGTCACCGCTGTGTTCCAGTTGCGGGCGCAGCGAGTGGACCAGCTCGGTGACCACCTCGCACGCCGGCCTGCCGGCCGCAGCGCTGACGTCGACGAGGTCGCCCTCCAGCCCCGACCGAGCGGCCCGCCACAGCGCGGCCCGGCCCAGTGCCGGGGACAGCATCGTGGCAGGGGTGCCGGCCCGGGCGGCGTCAAATTCGCGCTCGACCAAAGCCCGGAACAGCCCGGCGATCAGCACGATGGTGTCCACCGACGGGCAGCTGTCGCACACCCGCAGCTCCAACGTCGGCGCCGAGTTCGACGGTCGGACATCGAAGTAGACCATCCCAGCGTCGCTGATGACTCCACTGGCCACCAGGTCGTTGATGAGCTCGTCGTATTCTTCGGCCGACTGCACCGGGGCGGCCAGCCCAGTCGTCGGCCAGCGCTGCCAGACCAGCGTGCGCATGCTCGAGTAGCCGGTGTCTGAGCCGTCGGAGGCGAACGGCGAGCTGGCCGACAGTGCCAGCAGGGCGGGCAGATACGGCGACACCCGGTGGGCGACCGCCACGGATTTGTCGCGATCCTCCACGCCGACATGCACCTGGGTGCCGCAGATCAGCTGCTCGCGCGCCAGCAGTTGGTAGTCGACAAGCATTTGCCGGTAGCGCGCGGTCTTGGTGACCTGCATTTCGGCGGGCACCGACAGCGGCACGCCCCCCGCGGCGACCACCCCGATGCCCAGTTCGGCGGCGGTTTCGACCAACACTCGGCGGTGACCGACAAGTTCAGCGCGCAACCCGTCCAGCGAATCGACCACCCCGGTGTTCGTCTCGACGACGCAGCGCTGCAGCTCGGCGACGTAGTGGTCGGGCAGCTCGGCCAGCAGTTCAGGGGCGCGTGCCGTCAGTCGCCTTGTCTTCAGATCGACAAGGTGAAACTCCTCTTCGACGCCCAGCGTTCGCGGCGGCGCACGTCGCATGCGCCAACGGTATGCGATGCGGTTATCACCGGGTTAATCGTTAACCTGGTCACCGCCCCGCGGAAAAGTTCGCGGATGATGCTTGCAACACCTCGGCAAATATAAATGTGCGACTCTTACACCCCTCGGCGCCCGGGGCTTAACGGCTGGCGCTGACAGACGAATAGGAGCGACCAGGCGGCGAAATCGACGGTGAATCCGGCCAAAGAAACGAGCATCGAAAGCCGGGCCGAGTAACTACGTCGGGTCTCAGCGGGGGCGGTGCGCCGCGACGCCGGACTAGCCCGCGAGCGGCGGCAGCACGGCATCAGGCTGCGATCGAGAAGCGGACGGGTTGTTCTGAAAACGACACGTTTCGCTTTGGCCAAATCGGGCATCGCACAACGAGAAGCACCCCGCAGAGGTCCTAGAACGATGCACCACGAGGAAGTCGTTCAACACACGAAACAGTTGCACCTGAGGTGGTTAGAGATCCAGTACGCCACCGATCATGCAATCCGGGCGGCGTGGGATGCGCGATGGCGAGCGCGACACTCCCGTCGCGCCGCGAAACGGACGATAGACCAGGCGGCGCGGATACGTCGCAGCGTCGGTGCGTCGGCAGAGAATCGGCTTTAACTAAGCCCGGACGGGGTTCGACGCCCACGATCGGGGCGGAGATCTTACGATCCAACGATGCGGGGACGTGACATCAAGGCGGTAGGGGAGTTGGCCGGCGAAGCATCGCACGTGGTGACGACGCTGGTGCGTGACATGCATGCCGGCATCGCCGGGCGCGTGTTCGGGGCCATCGGCGCGTTGTCGAAGCCGACACAGGTCATCCACGACGGTATCGCTGGGACTGTGTATTGCGCGGTGGATCACGGGTTACGTGGGGCAACCCAGGCCGGTGGTGTGCTGGCGTCGCAGGTGTGGGGCCGCGACGATGACGCGGGGCTGGACTCGCGCGCCCGGGTGGGCGCGGCCCTGGCCGCGGTCAACGGCATCTACGGGCATCGGTTGGCGTCGCACCGCAACGGGTTGGCGCTGACGATGCAGATTCGACAGCACGGCAGCGTGGTGCCGCTGTGCGAAGGGTCGGTCTCGGCGGCGTTTCCAGAGGCCACCGGTCGTGTCGCCGTGTTCGTGCACGGCTGGTGCGCGACCGAACGATTATGGTGGTGGCCGCCGTGCGAAGACGACGCGCGCTGCTATGGACAGCGGCTGGCCGAGGATCTGGGATTCACGCCGATCTATCTGCGCTACAACACCGGTCTGCATATTTCGCAGAACGGGCAGCTGCTGGCCGGCATGCTGGAGCGGTTGCAACTGGTGTGGCCGGTGCCCATCGACGAGCTTGTTGTGGTGGGCCACTCGATGGGCGGCCTGGTCGCGCGCAGTGCTGGCTATTACGGCATGCAGCAGCATCACCGGTGGACTGCCGCCGTGCGCCACGTCGTGTGCCTGGGCTCGCCTCACCTTGGCGCCGATTTGGAGAAAGGGGTCAATGTCGCGGCGTGGGCGCTGGCGCGGCTGCCCGAAACCCGCGCTGTGGCGGGCTTTTTGAACAGACGCAGTCCGGGTGTCAAGGATCTGCGATTCGGCGCCCTCATCGAGGAGGCGCCCTCATCGAGGAGGATTGGCGTGACGGTGATCCTGACGAATTCCTCCGTGACCGCTGCCATGAGGTGCCGTTTTGCCAAGCGCCGGTTATCATTTCGTCGCCGCCACCGTCGTATCGTCGGCGCTGGGCCGGCTCGTCGGCGACTGCCTGGTGCGTTCATACAGTGCGACCGGCACGGGCAGGTTCCGGCATATTCCGTTCGACGCCGACCATGGGCTGACACTGACCGGCCTGCACCACATGGACCTGCTCAACCACCCGCAGATCTACGCGAAGTTGCGGGAATGGGTCGCCACCACGCCAGAGCAGATCGCCGCCGCACGCTGACTTACGGTAAGAGCCTCGGCGTGACCGCGATCGAGCTGATGCCGGTCCATCATTCTGCCGACGACTCGACCCTGATCGACAAGGGGCTGTCGAATTACTGGGGCTATAACACCATCGTTACGACGAGATGCCACCACCCCGAAACACCGTCGGATGGGGAGCGGCTCACGTGAGCGAGATGAAGTATCTCGATCTGCACGGCGACCGGGTCGCGTATCGGGAGGCGGGAGCCGGCGAGGCGGTGTTGTTGATCCATGGCATGGCGGGAAGTTCGGCCACGTGGCGGGCTGTGCTGCCCCAGTTGTCGAAGAAATATCGGGTGGTGGCACCGGATCTGTTGGGGCACGGGAAATCCGCCAAGCCGCGCGGTGACTATTCGCTCGGTGCGTTCGCGGTGTGGCTGCGTGATCTGCTCGATGAGCTCGGCATCTCGCGGGCGACGGTGGTCGGTCAATCCCTCGGTGGCGGTGTGGCCATGCAGTTCACCTATCAGCATCGCGACCACTGCCAGCGGCTGGTTCTCATCAGCAGCGGTGGCCTGGGCCCGGACCTGAATTGGATCCTGCGGATCCTGTCGGCACCGGGAGCCGAACTGGTGCTTCCGGTGATCGCACCGCGGCCGGTGTTGAGCGTCGGCAAAAAGTTGGGGTCATGGCTCACCTCGGCGGGAATCCACGCGCCGCGCGCCGGCGAGATCGAGATATGGAACGCCTATTCCTCGTTGTCCGACGGCCAGAAACGGCAGGCGTTCCTACGTACGTTGCGTTCGGTGGTGGACTACCGTGGTCAGGCGGTCAGCGCGGTGAACCGTTTGCATCTGAGTTCTGGGTTACCCATCTTGCTGATTTGGGGTGATCGGGACCGGATCATTCCTGTTGCCCACGGTTACGCCGCTCACGATGCACTACCGGGCAGTCGGCTTGAGGTGCTCGCCGGTGTCGGGCATTTCCCGCATGTCGAGTCCCCGACGGCGGTGGTGGACATCCTTGACGACTTCATCGTCACCGCGACGCCGAACGCCGATGTGAGGGAGCGAAAATCGTGATCATGACTGATGGAACGAGCGTCGACTTCTCATTCTCTGTCCGCCGTGTCTTGAGCCGCGCCTTGCTTGATGCGGCGCCGTCTGGCGGCGCGGGTCGTCGTGCTGGCGGCGCTGTCGTCGCCGACCGGTGCCGGCACAGTTTTTGCTGATTCACGGTGGCCGACGACACTGACCAGTGTGTGCAGATTCAAAGGCTGACCACCGCGGCGTAGAAATAGCTACGCGGGCAGATCCACCCGCAGCGCCAGGTGCTCATCGAGTATCCGGCGCAGCGCGGCGTCCATGGGATGCGCGGATGTGAGATCGCGGCCGAACCGGCTGTCTACCACGACTACCGCGCCCTCACGCAGTTCGGCGGTGTCGACCTGATCGACGAACGGATCGAACAATGCGGGCGGCGTGGCCAGGTAATACAGCGCCCGGCGCGACTCGTTCAACCCGGCGGCATAGATCAGTCCGTGTTGGGTGATCACGAAGAGTTCCGAGGTGATGCTGGCGTTTGGGGTCTCGGCTTTGCCCCATGCCATTGCGGCGCGCCGGGTCTGTGCCAATCGATCCGGGACGTCGTCAGTCAGCGTGAGCAACCTTTGGACGAGTGCTCCACCCATTCGCGGATATGCGTCGATGGCGGGTCTGAAGTACCGCTGGAAGATCTCGCCGAAAAAGTCGTACATTTGCTCGCTCATCGCGGCTCCCCGGGTTTCATACGCACACCTCAATTGTGCGCCCGAACGGTCAGCTGAGCACGAGTTTAGCTAGGACGGCGTGCCTCGCTGATGTCGATGCGCTTGGTGGCGGTGAGCAGGGTGAGCATTTTCTTCCGGTGCTGCAATGTTTCCCGAGCCCGACAGACTACCTCGCAGAGGCTATCGGTTGACTTGCGGAGGTTTGCGGAAGCCTTGTGTAAACCCCAGCTGCTGGGATGACGCTGGGATCAGATTTACCGCCGGAGCTATCTTTGCTGCTCGCGCCGGTGTTCCGCTTAGCGCCGCCAGCGCGGTGGGTGCTGGTGACCAGTGGCTCGCCCCGTCTCATCTGGATCGCGGTGGCCGGTCGGGGGGTGTCAGGGTGGCGGTGAGGCCGATGAACAGTAGGTCGAGGGCGCGGTCGAGTTCGGCGGCGCCGTCGTAGGCGGCCAAGGCGGACGCCAACGCACGCACCTGGGGGAACTGGGTGATCGGTAGCCGGTGCAGGCCGAGGCGCAGGACGTCGTCGGTCTCTTCGGGTCGCTCGACGACCTCTTGCAACTCGGTGAGGATGTGTCCGTACAGGTAGCCGAAGAGCACCCGGTAAATGTGTAGGGCATCGTTGCCGGTGAAGCCGGCGAATGTGAGCAGCGCCAGGACATCCTCCAGTGGGCGCAGCATCCCGGGAGGCCGTTGGCCCAGCGGGGTGGCTAGCGGCCGGGTCACCAACAGCGGCACCACGTTTGGGTGCGCCAGGGCCAACCTGCGGAAGTCGTGGGCCACGGTGCGCAGCTGGGTCGCCCAATCCGTATCTGCGGTGTTTACGGGTAGTTGCCCGAGCACGATCTCGGCGACACCGTCGAGGACTGCCGCCTTGTTCGGTACATGCCGGTAGAGCACCGTCGGATCCCGGCCCACCTCGTCGCTGAGGCGGCGCATGGACAGGCCCTCGACGCCGTCACGGTCGATGATCCTAAGCGCGGATTGCAGGATCACCGGCCGGCTGACCGGACCATCGGCTCGGCGGGCGGTTGCGGCCGACGGGTCAGTTCTGTCAGCGCCCGCATCGGGCACGGTCGGCGGTGTGATCATGTCGGCGAGCACTTCCCTTCGGCTTCACAACTTTGCCATCACCGTATGTTAACGGTATTCGTCAACAATGTTGACAACGTCTCCAGACAGGCGTGTACTGGAGTTCTACAACCAGATGAGAGGCGTCAATGCTTCATCGTTGGATTGATCTTTGCTCGTCGCCGGGATCCTCGCGATCGTGGGCGTGTTGAGCAATGCAGGGGGAGCGGCCCACTCGCTGACCGAAAGTTTGTCCGTGTTCGGTTACCACCGACCGGCACACTGTTCCTCTTTGGGATCGTGGTCGGCGTGGTGGCGCCGCTAAGGCTGAGCGTGCTGGTGGCCGGCACGCGACGCAGCGCAAGCCGTAGGAGCGCCGCCCGGCGCGCAGCGGCCCGCTTCCACCACGAAATGGCGTTCAAAGACAGGGCCCGCGACACCCGGCTCGAACACCAACACCAGGTAGACACCGCCACGGGCTCGATGGTGAACTCCGCCGCGGGCTCGCTACGGCGGCTCAGGAGTACACACCCAATCGACAACGGATAACACCGGGCACATCAAGGGAGCTCAAAGTCGCGGTCTGTGATACTGATGCGATGCGAGCCGTTCCCGGTCACTTCGCAACCGACTCCACTTTCAGACAACGGCGCCGCTGCCGGTGAAGTAACCCTGTTGGCGACCGGAAAATGAACGTGTAGCGAGTCGGGACGATCCCGGTGACCATCGTGCTTGTGGGCCCGCTGGGAATTAGCCATTACTCATTCCGAAATCATTAAGGTGCAATGTATCCTGATGTGGCGAGCCCTGTGAAGAGCCGTTGGCCGCGTGGCGACCTCCCGAGCACACGGTCGGCGATTGCGTCTTACCTGCCGAGGGCGCGTAGAATAAATGGCATTGGCGGTATGGCGCACGCGACCATTTCCAGATTGTGTCGTCGCCGATTCGAATAGTTTTGGCCGGTTCGCGGCCAAGGACAGGAGCGTCGCATGACGCTACAACGAGGCCGAAACGCCGCCGGTCGACAGCCCGCACCGCCCGAGCACACACCGCGCCTGCGCCTGAAGCCCAAAGCACCCATTACCGGCTATGTCGATGGGGCATGGTGGCCGCACAGTAATGACCTAGCGACTGAACTTCCAGATCTGCTGGCAGTGCTGTCGGTACGACTGGGCACTATTGATCGGGTGATATACAACCTCGCCGAATGGGCGAAGGCCCCGAAGAAACTGCCGACCGACGGACGAGTGGTACGACTGGGCGGATACCACCGACAGCCGGTCAACACCATCGAAGTAATCGGACTCAACCGAAACAAGATCGTCCTGCTGGTAGTCCCGCCCCACACCGACCCAGATCAAGCTCACCACACCATGATGGCTGCGGCGGTCCCGGACAACGCCTCGACGATCGACGGCCTGCTCAAGACTGGCGCGCAAGACAGGCAAACCCCCATCCAGACGGCTGCCGCGCAAGAGCGCTGGGATTCAGAAGGGGCAGCCCAGCTCTAACTCGGCGGCGCCGCCGACGGCCGAGCAACGTGACCCCCATCTAACGGCCCGCTTCGCACACCCGCTAAGTACACGTTAGGAGCAGACGACGGTGACGTTCAACGACCCAATATTCCAGAAAGGATTTCACGGTGGAGTGGATGACGAGATAAAAGCGAAACAACGCGCGGCATCCGACCAGACTGCAGAGCTTCAACGACGACGCATAGCGTCATGCAGAAGGTATGCGGTTGTGATTGATAAGGCGGCACCCGAGATTGCCCGCGCTTGTCGGAATTTGGGCGTCAAAAGCGAAGGCATTAAATGGCTCATAGAACCGAAACAATGGGTGTTTATAATTGGGCCAGAGGCTCATGTCACAATTAAGTCGACGGGGAAGTGGTATTTCAGTGACCCGACCGCGCAACGGTTACACGAAAAAGTCGGCAAGTATTACTACTGGGAAAATTACGAAACACGCAACGATGAAGGAATTATCGAAGACTTAAAGGCGCAGGTTGAGAAAAAAGCAATGCCTCGCCAGCCAATTGTATATAAACAACACTGGCGGTTGGTGCATTGATGGCAGGCGGCTCAACTTGGCGCGACCGGGGAGCTAGGTAAATGAGTTACGTTCGGCCAGGAGTGGTTGGGCCGTCCCGCAGTGTTACGCACCGCCAGGGCGTTCTGAGCGCCCGCAGATGCTCCTCAGAATCAAGATCACCCTTGCTCTGAGTAATTTCCCTGTGGGCCGAGAACCGCCCAACCGCACAGCGCCGAGTGTGCAGTGAGCGGTGCTGAAAAACCGCCCAATTTAATCAGTACGAATCTATGAGTGGGTTTTTTTACGTCCACTTGCTGCAAGCGCGAAAGACAAAGACGGAGCCAGTAGCCCGAGTTGGGTCAGATTAGTGCACAACCCGCCAACCTATTTGTCGGTGTACCTCAGCGCTGATCGTTCACGCGACCTCGTTCCGCTGCGGACCTGATTTTCGCGGAGTCTTTTTAGATTCCGAGAGGCCCTTGTGCACCAACAGAATTCGTTCTCAGGCGAAAGTGTCGTCAACCAGCACGCAAGCTCCGAGACGGCAGATTCTGACCCGTTCCCAGGTGTTATCGGGGCGCGATTGGTGGCGATTTAGTCCGAAGTTCCCCCCGTTGGGTGGGGTCTGAATCTCTGATGTGCTTTGTGAGCAGGTGTTCTGTGTTCATATGTGGAATACATGCGTACGCATGTAGCATGTGGATTACCTCGGCGTGTCCTCTTTCCATTCAGTTATTCCCACGAGATCGGCACTACTACTTCTACCGTCTTGTCGTGACCGCGCAGCCGCCCCTGCCGCTGGTGCCGCAGGATGCGCGTGCGATTGGTGCGGCCGCGGCGATCGTCGAGGACGAGGATGGCGGGCGGGTGTTCGTGCACGGCAATCTGGCCTACGCCTGGGACGCCGGGGATGCCGCGGGGCGCCGGTTCGCGGCGGTGTCGCTGGTGCGGATCAAGGCCGCCACCCAGCTGCAGGTCGCCGAGGCGTTCGGGGTGAAACCGGCGAGCGTGCGCCGCTGGGATGCCCGGTTCGCCGGCGCCGGGGTGGCCGGGCTGCTCGCCGAACCCAAAGGCCCCAAACGCAAATCGAAGCTCGCCGGCGGCACCGTCGCGGACATCCGCCGGCTGCGCGACGGTGGAGCGTCCTACCGCGCCATCGCCGCCGAAACCGGGGTGTCGCAGGGCAGTGTCCGCGCAGCGCTGGTCCTGGCCGAGGGCGGCGCCGGCGCCCAGGACGTGTGCCTGGCAGCGACTTGCGGTACCGAGCCCGAGCCCGAGTCCGGGGTGGAGGCTGACAAGGGTTGCGCCACAGCGATGTCCGATGATCCGCCCGCGCCCGTGCCGGTGCTTGTGCTTGGGGAGGCGCCGGTGTTGGCCGATCCGGCCGGCCGGGGCGCCGAGCGGGCGTTGGCGCGGTTCGGGTTGATCCGCTACGCGCCGCCGGTGTTCACGCCGTGCGCCCGGGCCCCGCTGGCCGGGTTGCTGCTGGCGGTGCCCGCGCTGGCCTCGACCGGGCTGCTGGAGGCCGCGCATGCCGTCTACGGCGAGTTGCCCAACGGGTTCTACTCGCTGGATGCGATGTTGTGCGAGGGCGTGTTCCGGGCCCTACTGGGGGCGGCCCGCGCGGAGGGCGCCGCCCGCATCGACCCGCCCGCGCTGGGCCGGGTGCTGGGTTTGGACCGGTCCCCGGAGGTCAAGACGATCCGCCGCAAGATCGGGCTGCTCGCCGACGCGGGCACCGCGGGCGACTGGATCGCCGCGATGGCCCGCCGGCACGCCCAGGACCGCCCCGAGCAGACCGCCGTGTGCTACGTGGACGGGCATGTGCGCGCCTATGCGGGCACCCGCAAGATCGCCAAAACCCATGTGCCGCGGTTGAAGTTCCCCGCCCCGGCCACCCTGGAAACCTGGGTGGCCGATGCGGCCGGGGATCCGCTGCTGGTGGTGCTGGCCGAACCCGCCGCCTCCCTGGCCGCCGAGTTGCGCCGGTTGATCCCGCAGCTGCGGACGCTCGTCGGCGACGACCGCCGCGTGCTGGTCGGGTTCGACCGCGGCGGCTGGTCCCCGACGCTGTTCGCCGACCTGCACGCGGCCGGGTTCGACACCCTGACCTGGCGCAAAGGCCACACCACCGACATTGCCGAGCACAAGTTCGTCGAGCATTCCCACACCGACGAGGCGGGCCGAACCCACACCTGGCGGCTGGCCGACACCGACGTCGAGTTGGACATCACCGACGGGCCACGCAAGGGCCAGACGTTTTCCATGCGCCAGATCAGCCTGTTCGAGTCCACCCGAACCCGCCAGATGCACATCCTGACCACCCGCGCCGACCTGACCCCCGCTGAGATCCGCTACCGGATGGGATCACGCTGGCGCCAGGAAAACCACTACCGCTATGCCCGCATCCATTTCGACCTCGACTCGCACGACACCTACCGCGCCGCCGCCGACAACCCGGACCGCATGGTGCCCAACCCGGCCAAAAAACCCGCCTACCGCGATGTCGAAAAGGCCAGGCGGGCAATGCATTCGGCCCAAACCACCAGCGACGCCGCGCTGCTCGCCGCCCACTCGCCGCAACCGGGAACCTCGGTGGTGCTGACCAACCAGATGATCAACACCATCAACACCGACGTCCACGACGCCGAACACGCACTCGACGCGGCGCTCGACGCGCACCGGGCGATCCCCGCCCGGCTGCCGTTGTCGCAGGTCAACCCCGGCCAGCAAGTCCTCGACACCGAGACCAAACTGATCCACCACGCCATCCGCATCGCCGCGTACAACATCGCGCAATCCCTGGCTCGTGCGATCATCAGCGCCACCGGCTACACCCGCGCCGGCGACGAAGCCCACACCCTGATCCGCACCGCCCTGACCGGCTCCGGCGACATCATCCCCGACACCGCCACCAACACCCTGCACATCCGGCTCGACCCGCTTTCGGCGCCACGCCACACCGCCGCCATCGCCGAACTCTGCCAAGCCCTCAACGACACCGACACCGTCTACCCCGGCACCAACCTCACGCTGCGCTGGACCTCGGAGGACTACCTGCCGCGGTTCAGTGCGTTGTTTCGGCGACTCCGACAACGACTACCGGCAGGCGCTGGACCGGCACTACCGCCAGGATGCGCCGCCGGGCTGGAACCATCATCGACGAGATGGCCTGCGAGCCGGCCGCGCTAGCCTCGGCCGGCGGCAGGGAATAGCCCGAGGCGCGCTTAGCGCCAATTCTGTGCGCGCCGCAACAGCGCTTAGCCGATCGACACCAGGTGGTCGATGGAGTCCCTGGGAAGGTCGCCGTCGACGACCGCCGTCACGACCAGCTTGTTCAGTGTGATCGCGCCCTTGTGGTTGTCTAGGAAGGCAATATCGGCAGCATCGCGGCCGGTGGCGATCCGCACCAAGGTCTGCCGTGGCGCCAACAGAGTCCCGTCGACCACTCGCCATTCCCCCTCGACGAACGCCTCAGCGACGGCGTGGAAGTCCATCGGATACAGGCCCGGCGCGTACACCGACACAACACGGGCCGGTACGTTGACCGCCCGTAGCAGCGCCACTACCAGGTGCGCGAAGTCGCGGCACACACCGGCACCGGCGAGCAAGGTGTCCGCTGCTCCGTCTATCGGGTCGCTGGATCCTGGCACGTAGTTCAGCCGGGTGCCCACCCAGGAGGACACCTTCTCCAACAACGTCGTCGAGTCGATGTAGTTGCCGAATTCGGTTGCGGCGAAGCCGTAGAACTTGTCGGCCTCCGCGTAGCGGCTCGGGCGAAGGTACATGGATAGGTCGTATTCGGTCACCGGCGCCGGGTCGGTCCGGCCGACGATCGTCGCGGCGTAGGCGACCGTCAGGTTGCCCACCGGAACGTCGAGTTTATGGATGCGGTTGCCGTGCATACCACTGATCTCTAAGGGCTGGACGGGTTTTCCGTCCAAGACGAACAACAGCGACTCGAACACCTCGGTGTTCGGATGCGGCGCGACCGCGATCTGGAACTCCAACTCCGTCGGCGCGGTGATCTCGACTTCGAGCTCTGCGCCCACTTCTCGTTTCATGGCGCCGATGATGCGTCGGTCAGGAACCGAGATTACGGGGTGCGCGGCCTTCGCGTCCGTTGGGCCGCGACACGTCGTTCCCGATCGCTCCACCCTCCGATTCCCATGTCGACCGTGCCGCAATCATTTCCCTACGTCTGACCCTGCGGTGTCGACCGGCACGAAGAATGTCTGGGGCCGTTGATGTGATGCGGGCAACCGCTGGGGCCAATCCGCCCATCTCGGTGTGGTTGCCGATAACACGCGCTTCGGTGATGTGCGTCATGTCTGTCTCTCTATCTGCCCGCGCAGGCGAGCTGCTGGTTGAGTTTCGAAAGCCGCGTCTAGGTTGCGAGTTCGGCGGTCCCGGGCCGCGCGGCGATATGTCGGATCGTCGCACTTAGCCGGCGGTTGTTCATGGGTTCGCGCGCCGACTTCTGGTGTTCGATCTGCCGGATCAGCTGACGCTTCGCATCACCCAGCGCGCGGGTGATGTCCGGGTTTTCGGCGACCGCTACCAGCGGCGGACGGCCGGGCAGGCTGGTGCGCAATATGACCCGCTGCTCCTTGCCGCCGCGGTCTTGCAGGGAGACGACCACGTTCACATCACGCGGATCCCACTTGCCTAGGTAGGGCCTTAGCGTCGACAACGTCGCCACCACGTGCGGGCGTTCCTTCGCCACGAAACCCGCACCGACGCGGATCACGTTCTTGTGGAAAGAATTTCGGAGAGCATTTCGTTGTCTGCGGGGTCTGCGGGCAAACGTCCTCATCATGGTCGTTGTCTCCTTCGGTTGAGGGGCACAGGCATCTGTCCCAGGTGTTCTGACGCCGCATCGGCGCCGTGCAGTGGTCTGAACCCGATTTCCGGGGATAGCGCAGAAAAGCATGGGACCCGAAGGGAATTCGATGACCGCAGCCGAAGGCGGTGTCGGGCCTATAACTCCAGTAAACACCCTGCTAGATGCCGTGTCAACATTGTTGGCGTACAGCGTTGTGCCGCGGGATGCCCGCGGTCTCGGCCGCCGAGTGCGACATGACGTTGAGGTAGCGGAGCGGCGGCAATACCGATGGCGGCGTCGCCGATGCCGTACGGCAGCACCAGCGTGTCGGCGTGCACGAGTGCGCCGCAGGAGTAGACGAGCGCGCAGCCAAGGACGCCCGCTCCGGTGCCGCTATTCCCCTCATCGACGTGCTAGTATCAACGGCGTTGACATACGCTGACCGTCTACGGTGTGGGATCTGCCGCCGGTGATGACGCGATAGCTGGCAATCACTGAATTCCCTTGGAGACGAGGGGTATTCATGCGTGCAAGTGCGTCGTCTGCTCAATGCTGTTCAGCGCGGAGCGAGAGTCGTGAAGCAAGTCTGAGTAACTAAGCACCGGGAGGTGAATGGGCCATGATGAAGCGGTTGACCGGTCTGGACGGTGTCACGTTGCACGGCGAAACGTCGGTGATGCCCACCCACGTGCTTGCGGTGTTGTTTTGCGCCCCGGCGACCCGTGGTGAGCTGACCGCTAGAGCAGTTCTGAGGCTGCTGGCCGCGCGTACCGCGGCGACAAAGGGTTTCCGCCAGCGCCTGCTCACCAAACCCTTCGGGCTGGGCCAGCCGGTATGGGTGGAGGACCCGGCGTTCAATGTCCACGACCATTTGCATCATGTGCGACTGGCCCAACCCGGCACCATGCGGGAGTTGACCACCCTTATCGGCGAGCTGCATGGGCAGCCTCTGCACCGTGATCGCCCGCTGTGGGACGCCTGGGTCGTGCAGGGTCTCACCGACGGCAGGCTGGTCGTCGTGATCAAGTTCGCCCACGCCATGGCCGATGGGGTGGGCGCGGTGACCTCGATGCTGCCCCAGTTGATGACCACCGATCAAGACGCTGAATTCCCCGCGGTGCCCCAGCGGGCCGCTGCCACGATGCCCGGCGCGGCCGCCAGGGTGCGCGACATGATCGACGAGGTCGCCGTCAACACCGCCGGTGGTGTTCGGGTCGCTGTCAAAGTAGCTCCCGGCGCGCTGAAGTCGGTGGTGGGAACCGCGCTGGGATCGGTCCGCCAACTGCTCCCCGGCGGCGGCGGGCAACGGCCAGGTCCTCCGCAGTCCGACGTTAACCAGAGCTCGCCGCGGACGCTGCTGAACGCCCCGATCACCGCGCGGCGCAGCGTCGCGTTCGCCGCGGTGGCGATGGAAGATCTGCGCGCCATCACGGCCGCGTTCGACGTCACCGTCAACGATGTATTCCTCACCGCGGCAACATCGGCGGTGCGGCGATGGCTGGAAGCGCATGACGCGATACCCGATCAGCCGCTGCGCACCCTGATGCCGATCTCGACGCGCGGCGTCGATGACAACGCGTCTAATAGTTGGTCGCCGACCGTCGTCAACCTGCCGGTCCATCTGGCCGACCCGGTGAAGCAGCTGGCCAGCATTCACGCCGCGACATCCCGGATCAAGAACCGACGGCGAGCAGCACCGCCCGTCAACCTCGCCGACGTCATCGATCTGGTCCCACCGGTGGTCATCGGGTTAGTGGCGGGACTGTACACCGGCCTGAAACTGTCGCGATTCCATCCCCCCATGGCGCACATGATTACCTCCAACGTTGCGGGCCCGCCCGGCGAAATCTACTGCGCCGGAGCCCATGTCCTCGGCATCCACGCCATGGCCCCGCTGCTTGAGGGCGCCAACCTCAACATCACCGCGGTGTCCTACGGCGCTACCTTCACGGTGGGCATCGTCGCCTGCCCCGACAACGTCGAGGACGTCTCATCAATCGCGCGCGGCATCGAAGCTGTAGTGGGTGAGCTGAAAAAGGCTGCCGATGAAACGACCGGCCGGACCCTTGGTTTGGCCCGCACCAGAGCACCGGCGCACGCCACGAAGTCCACTGCCACAACGCAATTCGCTCCCACCGAAGCGGGCTCCCTCAAAAAAGTTGGCCCCCGTCACGAAACGGCCGGCGTCACAGTGACCTGGGATCAACCGGCGGCGCGCGTCCAGAGGGAAAACCGCTTCGTTTCACCACCGGCCGCCGCGATACCCGCACGTGCACCGCACGGGCCGGCAACCCGGAAACGGCGTAGCGTTGGGCTGTCGGGCCCTTCGTCTCAGCGATCGCACTCGACAGACTAGGAAAGAACATCATGATTCCCGGAACAACACTGCCCACGCCTTACGAAAATCGCCTGAAACTCGTTCAGGACACCATGACGATGCATTCCGTGCTGGATGACGACGCCGCGGGCAAACTCGCGGTACACGTACTACACGCACTGGACTCGATACCCGAGAAGATCCGCTGAGCAACGCCGTTCATCAGAGCAGCTGATGGAACCCACCCGTCAATGACGACGTGGGTCCCGCTTGCACAGCGAGTACCGCGACTCCGCTCGGCCCGCCGGTCCGACAGCAACCAAGCCGGTGGTCATCGGACCCCAGGACTCCCCGGGCTCACTGCCGCCCACGCAAGTCCCACGGTTGCTCGATTGCTCAACGGGCCCGCGCGGGCTCGTATTTGACCGCCGGGTCAGAAGTCGGAAATTACATCCCGCCACGCCGGCTGAACCCGCAAATGTGGATCCCTGCTTGGGCCGATGCACGATCCGGTAAACGATCGGTCCTACCTGCACCCGGGCGACGGGATCGAGGCCGCGCGCCTGCTCCGTGGCGATCCGCATGTCGCGTCGGCTCAATTCATAGTGCCCACGCATACTCTGACGAGCCGCGGGTGCAGGTGGCGAGCGTGAAGGCGCGGCCCGCGTTCGCACCGCGCTCCGGTCCGCGCATACCAACCCTCGCGCAATTTATCCGAGTTGCTTCACCATTACGACCGCGGTCTCAATACCTATCGCTGACATAAACCGGCTCTTCAACTTTGCCCGGGCAATTAGCATGGAGGTCTGGGTTGCGGCCCGCTGTTTGGGTGCAGTGGAATCGTATCCGGCGGGCCGAGTGCTCGCGGTTCCGGAATCCGCAACCGACGCGCTTGACCTGTTTGAGCAGCCGGTTGTAGCCCTCGGTGCGGGCGTTGGTGATGCCGGTCCGCACGAACGCGTTGATCTCGGGCCACCACTGGTCGATCGTGGTGGCCAGGGTGATCAGTTCGGGGATCTGCGAGTCGATGCACCAGGACAGGAACCGGTGTAGCCGGTGGCGGGTCAGGTGCGGATCGCCGCCGAGGCGCACCGTGGACAGCAGGGTGCGCAGTTCCTCCTTCGCGATCCACGCGGACAGGATCTGCGCGCTGGGATCCTCGGCCTGGATTCTGTTCCACATCTTTGCGAAACTCTTGTCCGACAAGCGTTCCCGCGCCCGCAGCAGCCGTCGCCGGTTGGCCCACTCCGGGTCGATACGCCGGCCGCGACGATCCCGCAGGTCCCAAGTGACGCGGCGGCGCACCTTGGTGAGCGCGTCGTTGGCAAGCTTCACGAGATGGAAGTGATCCACCACCAGCGTCGCGTTCGGCAACAGCCCCAGAGTGCGGATCGCGGATGCGTAGGCGGCGGAGATTTCCGGCGTCCGCACCGATGTCTCACCGGTGATACACTACAGACGTGGATACAGTCACAGTGCGCGACCTCCGCAACAAGGGAGGAGAAGTTTTGGATCGTGTGGAGCGCGGTGAAAGCGTCGTCGTCACGCGTGATGGCCGCGCGGTCGCCGAGCTGCGCCCACTGCCACGCCGCAGCGCCAAACCCGCTGAGCTCATTGAGCGTAGGAAGCGGTTGCCTCGTGTCGACCCCAATGCGCTGCGACGCGACATCGACGCTGTGATCGGTCCATCGCTGTGACATCTGGCGCGGCATCCAGAGGGATGCTGGACACATCGACCGTCATTCTGCTTGGACGAATCAGCGATCCTACGGCTCTGCCTGAGGAAGCGGTCATCAGCGCAATCACGTTGGCCGAGCTGTCGGTCGGCCCCCACGTTGCCCGAACCGCCAAAGACCGCGGGGCGCGGCAGGCGCACCTGCAACAGGCGGAATCAGACTTCGACGTGCTGCCTTTCGACGCACAATGCGCACGTTCGTTCGGCACAGTCGCCGCATCGTTGCGTGCGTCCGGGCGAAAACCGGCGACGCGCACCTACGACGCGCTGATCGCTGCCAGCGCCATCGCTTACGGTCTGTCGCTGTACAGCTGTAATCCGACCGACTTCGATGCGATCCCGCAACTCGATTTGCGAACTGTCCCTCACCCCGATCAATGAGCACACGTGCCGAGATCCTTATCACCGCAACGGAACTGGCGCAGATTATGCAAGCCGGTGATCCAGTCGCGATCCTGGACGTGCGATGGCAACTCAGCGAGCCCGACGGCCGTGCGGCTTACGAAGCGCGCCACATCCCCGGCGCGGTCTATGTGTCACTCGAGGACGACCTCAGCGATCACACGGTCACCGGCTGCGGACGCCATCCCCTGCCCTCGGGGCGAACCGTCGAGGCCGCCGCGCGACGATGGGGCATCCGTCGCGGCGTTCCCGTTGTGGTGTACGACGACTGGAACCGCGCCGGTTCGGCCAGGGCGTGGTGGGTATTGACCGCCGCCGGCATTCCCGAGGTGCGCATCCTCGACGGCGGACTCGGCGCGTGGGTTGCCGCGGGCGGCATCCCCGAAACCGGGCCCGTCGTTCCGGAACCCGGTGACATGACGGTCCGCTACGACGATCTGTACGCCGGGGCGCGCCGTACCCTCACCTCCGACGAAACCACCACGGTCGACACGCTTCTCGACGCGCGAGCACCCGAACGATTCCGCGGCGAAGTCGAGCCCGTCGACGCGGTCGCCGGTCACATCCCCGGAGCCACCAACCTTCCCAGTACCCGCGTGCTCGCCGACGGCGGTGCGTTCCTCACCGAGGGCGACCTCGCGCAGCTGTTCACCGAACAGGGCGTGGCCGGCGACGTCGGCGTGTACTGCGGATCAGGTGTCACGGCATCAGTCGTGCTCGCCGCATTGGTGTCCGGCGGCGTGGACGCGGCACTGTATCCGGGCTCGTGGTCGGAGTGGAGTTCGGATCCGTCGCGTCCGGTCGCGCGAGGACCGGCATCCTGACGCCTGCCGCTGAGTTACAACCCGCCGCGGCCGGGAACTCTCAAGGCATGCGAATCGCGATCAGCGGTGCCGGCGTGGCCGGCGCAGCGCTCGCCCACTGGTTGCACCGCGCTGGCCACACCCCGACGCTGATCGAACAGGCACCAAGATTCCGGACCGGCGGCTACGTGATCGACTTCTGGGGTGTCGGCTACCAAATCGCCCGACGTATGGGCATCGAGCCGCAAGTCCAGGACGCCGGTTACGACGTGCGGTGCGTCCGCTCCGTCCGGCCGGACGGGCACGCCAACGCCGAAATGGATGTCGACGTCTTCCGGCGCATGGTCGGGGCGGGATTCATCAGTCTGCCCCGCGGTGACCTCGCCGCCGCCATCTACTCAACAGTCGACGGCCAGGTCGAAGCCCTCTATGGCGACAGCATCGCCAGCATCGACCAGCATGACGACGGCGCATCCGTGACCTTCGACCACAGCGCACCAAGGGAATTCGACCTCGTGGTCGGCGCCGACGGGTTGCACTCCAACGTCCGGCGCCTGGTCTTTGGGCCCGACGACGACTACGAGCACTACCTCGGCTGCAAGGTCGCAGCCTTTGTGATCGACGGATATCGGCCGCGCGACGAGCTCGTCTACGTCACCTACAGCATCCCCGGACGACAAGTCGGACGGTTCACGCGGCGCGACGATTGCACCATGTTCTTGTTTATCTTCCGCGCCGAACACGACGGCTGTACAAGCCCGAAAGAGCAGTTGCGCAACGAGTTCAGTGATGCAGGCTGGGAATGCCAGGACATTCTCGCGACGCTGGACGGCGTCGACGACCTCTACTTCGACGTGGTCAGCCAGGTCAAGATGGACTGCTGGTCACGCGGCCGGGTTCTGCTGATCGGCGACGCCGCCGGCTGCGTCTCACTACTCGGCGGGGAAGGCACCGGCCTCGCGATCGCCGAGGCCTATGTGCTGGTTGGGGAGCTTCAGCGCGCGCACGGCGACCACCGCCGCGCATTCGACACATACGAGGCCCGTCTGCGTCCGCTCATCGCCGGCAAGCAACGCGGCGCCGAACGCCTCATTGGCTTCTTCGCCACGCGGACCCGATTCGGTCTGTGGTTTCGCGACCTGGCAATGCGCACAATGAACTTCGGTCCGTTAGCCGCTCTGTTATCCGGCACTGTCCGCGACGACATCGAGCTACCCGACTACACCTTCTGATGCGTGCCCGGCGATCTGCGCCTTCATCTCAGAGGTGAATGGCTAGGCCGCGAACCCGCCGTCGACGTCCCAGTTCGCGCCGGTGATGAAAGCCGCCTCCGGCCCGGCTAGGTAGCTGACCGCGCTGGCGACGTCGCGTGGGCGGCCATAGCGGCCCAGCGCGATCACTTGCCTTGCGGCGTCGGCGAATTCACCCTCCTCCGGGTTCATATCCGTAGCGATCGGTCCCGGCTGAATGTTGTTGACCGTAATGCCGCGGGGGCCGAGCTCGCGAGCCAATCCGCGGGTCAACCCGGCGACGGCGGCCTTCGTCATGGCATACACCGACAGCCCGGGCACCGGCACGCGATCGGCATTGATGCTGCCGATTGTGATGATGCGGCCGTTGTCACCGAGGTGCGGCACGGCGCGCTGGATCGCCACGAACACGCCTCGGACGTTGATCGCCACCAACCTGTCGAACTGCTTCAACGGAAACGACTCGATGCCTGCGAGGTACGCAACGCCGGCATTGTTGACCAGGATGTCCAAGCCGCCGAGCCGTGACACCGTCTCGTCCACCGCGCTCGCCACCTGCTCGGGGTCGGCGCTGTCGGCCTGAATCGCGACGGCGCTACCGCCGTCCGCCATCACCTCGGCGGCCAGCTTGTCCGCCTCGACCGACGATGCGCCGTACGTGAACGCGACCGCGGCGCCGTCGCCGGCCAGTCGCCGCACGATCTCGGCGCCGATGCCCCGCGACCCTCCAGTCACCAGCGCTCGCCGTCCTGCCAATGGTCCCGCGGTCATATCGTCGTCCTCTCGCCGGTGTGTTGCTCACTGCTGCGGATCAATGCCGGCTTGCTCGGATTCATTCCCAGACGCACCGATTCACTCGGCGAGTGTCAGGGACCGGCCGAGAAGACGCATGGCGGTAACACGCCCGCTCAGAGCTGGTCGTGGGGCCGTTCAACGAGTTTGACCATCCGTGCGTGGTGTGACCCGGGCCAGTAGACCCGGCCGCACTCCGTGCAACGAGCGAAATCGGTGTAGTCGTGGCGGGTCAACGGCTCGAGGAGATCGATCACCACGATGAGATCCACCTCGGTATGCGGAATGCCCATCGCCTCGAGAACGTCTTTGACCGTCTGATGGGTTCGGAATGGCCGGCGCACGGTCAGACCATGCGACTCGGGTCCCAAGAAGTCGTTGAGCTCGGCATATGCCCGCACATCCACATGGCCTGCCATTCCTTATGTTCCCCCCGTGGGGCCGCCCGCCGCAAACCGCGTGACATCCGCGTGCTTCGCCGCGAGAAGTGAACTTCTCCGCTGCATGTTTCCCTTCGGGTGCATGCTTATCGAGTGGCCCGAAGCGGTCTGCTAAGCCGCCGCAGCGCCGTCCGCGAGTACCTACACGGCGCCGTGTGGGTCCTGCCGGCGCTCGGGATTGTGCTCGGCGTTGCCGGGGGTGCCGCGTTGTCGACCATCCGCGTCGCCCCCGGCTCGCTGCTCGACAAGCTGGTGTTCCAGGGCAGCGCCGACGACGCCCGCCAGATCCTGACCGTCGTGTCCGCGACGATGATCACCACCACCGGCATCGTTTTCTCGCTGACGGTGGTCTCGCTGCAAATCGCCTCCAGCCAGTTCTCGGTACGACTGCTGCGAACGTTCTTGCGCGACATACCGAACCAGGCCGTTCTGGCAGTCTTCGTGTGCACCTTCGCGTACAGCACCGGCGGTCTCTACACAGTCGGCCAGCGGGAGAACGGCAATGCCTTTGTCCCCAAGGTCGCGGTCTCGGGGTCGTTGGTGCTGGCGTTCGCCAGCACGGCCGCGCTGGTCTACTTCCTGCACCACCTCGTGCACTCCATTCAGATCGACACGATCATGGAGAAGGTTCAGTTGGGAACGCTCGAGTTGGTGGACGAGATGTTCCCCCAACCGGATACGCCGGACACGACACCGGAGGAGCGGCCGCAGCCGCCTGCCGAGGCAGCCGCCTTGCTCGCCCCACGATCGGGATACCTGCAGACGGTCGATGTCGATGCACTGGCCGAGCACACCGCGTCGAGCGGACACACGGTGCTGATGGTCACCTTCGTCGGCGACTACGTCACCGCCGGGACGATCCTCGGCTGGTGCTGGCGCTGGGCAGGCGAGAGCCCGCCAGATCCCGACGTGATGCAGCAGTGCTTACGCCACATCCACATCGGGTTCGAGCGAACGTTGCAGCAGGACATCAGGTTTGGATTGCGGCAGATCGTCGACATCGCGCTGCGGGCGCTCTCCCCCGCGATCAACGATCCGTACACGGCAGTCCAAGTCGTGCACCACGTTTCGGCAATCGAGGCGGTGCTTGCATCACGGGCGCTGCCGGACGAGGTCCGCCGAGACAGTGCGGGCGAGCTTCTGGTGTGGCTTCCGTATCCGGGATTCGCCGCGTATCTGCACGTCGGTTGCGCGCAGATCCGTCGCTACGGGGCGCGGGAACCGCTGGTCCTGGCCGCGCTCCTTCAGATGTTGGCCGCGGTCGCGCAGAACTGCGTCGATCCGTCACGGCGAGAGGCCGTGCGGACGCAGATCGACTTGGTGGTCCGGGCCGCAGAGCGTGAGCTGCCGGACGAAGCAGACCGTGCGCTGCTCAGCGGCGCTGCCGCATGCGCGACCCAGGTGGTAGAGAACCCG
This sequence comes from uncultured Actinomycetota bacterium, assembly GCA_963801365.1. Classification (GTDB taxonomy): domain Bacteria; phylum Actinomycetota; class Actinomycetes; order Mycobacteriales; family Mycobacteriaceae; genus Mycobacterium. The sequence continues at coordinate 35,824 of CAWDEZ010000016.1, forward strand.
GGAACGCCGGCTCCGCCACCATCGGCGTTCGGCATGGTCGCCGCCGCCACCGCCGCGTCCGAATGCGCTGTGCCGGAGGGTAGCTCTGCGCGGCAATGAGAGGGTCGACGACTCACCTGCGCTTGGCGAGAAAGCGGCGGAACAACGGACACGCGACCGCCAGGTTGTAAACCACGCCGATGAGGACGTACGGCCACCGCGTCAGCCTCATCCAAGACCAGGAACGCCGCCAACCCGCCCGCGATGACGACGCTCGTCAAGAGAAGAAACGCGGTGAGAGCCAGTGGGTAATAGGGCACCAGGTCGAACCCGTAACGGTCAGCCAGTATCCGGGTGACCCGTGGGGTGAGGACCGCCACTCCGGTGGTCCAGATGACGGGGCGACAACGATCATGACAAGCAGCGGGTCGCGGTAGGTGCCGCGAATATCGTTGCGGCCGAATGCGCCCCACGCCTTGGCATGAGCAGAGAACATCACAACCCACCCCGTGTGACGACATAGCGACCGAACATCGCCTTGGCTGCCCAGCACGATCCCGCCAAGCACGCCACCGGGTACAACACCGCGTACACGGCTTGCCACGGCGAGGGCGTCGGCTGCCCGAAGGCCGCCCTCAGAAGCAACAGCGGTCCCTGTGTCGGGATGACGTACAACAGCGGGTTCGGCCATACGCCGGAGTAATTGAGAACCGGCAGGCTCATCACCGCTAGCGGGATGGTCGCGGCCAGGAACCAGTCGCTGATCGACGCGAACGGCAACGATGACGTAAACCCAACCAGCAGCATGAGCAGCGTCCCCAGCACCAGCCCGACCAACAGCGGGGCCGCCACATCGTCCGGTGCGTTCAGAAGCCCGCGTCGGTGCTGCCAACGCATGAACGCGACCGCGTGTCGGTAGGGCACAGTTCTCGGCAATCTCCGGCTACCAGACCGAGAGCGATTACCGGGAAGCCGGCATGCCCGGAAGTCCGCGCGGCATACGCGTGGCAGAGGTTGGTCGGCTGGGCCGACTCCTTACTGTTGCCCGGGCGTCATCACGCTGAACGCCGCACCCTGTGGGTCAGCCAACACGGCGGACCGTCCAACCGTCGGGATGTCGAACGGCTCCACCATGATCTGGCCGCCCTCCGCGCTCCCCTTCGCCGCCGAAGCGTCCGTGTCCTCCACCGCGAAGTACACGTGCCAATGGTTCGGCACCCCCGGCATCGGCGGTTCCATGCAGCCGCCCACCTCCGCTCCGCCGGCCTTGAGCAGCGTGTAGTTCTGGCCCGGCGCCATCTCCATCGATGCGTGCTCCAGCCCGACCACAGCGTCATAGAACGCCAACGCCGCATCGGGCTTGTCCGTGATCAACTCGTTCCAGATCACCGCGCCCGGCTCGTTCACCAGCGTGGCGCCGATGTGCTGGTTCGCCTGCCACAGCCCCACAACGGCGCCCGTTGGATCCGCCACGAACGCCATCCGGCCGGGATCCCCGATGTCCGTGGGCGGCATCAGCACCTGACCGCCGGCCGGTCCGACCTTCTGCACCGCCGCATCCACGTTGTCCACCGCGAGATACGTGTTCCACGTCGGAGGCCTGCCCTCCGGCGCGCCCGGTGGCATCGGCGCGATCGCCGCCACGGTCTCCCCGTTCAGCATCGCCGTCGAATACACCGCTCCGTTGGCTGGCATCGGCCGATCGTCGTAGCTCCAACCGAGCAGCGACGCATAGAACTCCTTAGCCCCGGACTGATCGGTGGTCTGCAGGTCGACCCAGCACGGCGTGCCTTGTGCATACTCGGATTTCTTTGGCATGACAGACCTTTCGTTAGTGAGCCGATATTTCGCGGAACGAGCGGTTGACGGCCGGTGAACGCAGTCAGCCGATCCAGCGCTGCGCCACCGGGTGCCGTCTCCACGGGGTTGGCGAAACCCACGTAGCCACGCGCTCCGGGGGTGATGGCCTTGCCAGCCAGTCTTCGGATGCAGTCGGACACCGGCTCGGAAAGCGCTGCATCTCGGCCGGTTGTCTTAACGAAATCCCAAGCGGTAAGCAAGAATTCGAGACACATGATGCTGACTGGCAGGACTGCGCGCAACTCGCGCGCACCCGACTTCACCGTACCCTCAAGCCCACGTTGACGCCAGACCTCTAGCTCGGCTTGAGCCTGGTCGTGCCCGATGGCTCGGCACAGCGGTTTGACGACGCGATACGGGTCGCTAAGGATTGCGTTGCGATGCGCCAAGGTGGGCGCAGATCACGGGTGCGACCCGAGCCACCAGTTCGTCGATGGGTGTTGAAGCGATCGGTTCGACGCAGAGAATATGGCGAAGATAGGCGATGCCCAGGAGCTGGGCCATCGCCAGGTCGACCCTAAGCTCGGCCTTCGGATCCTCGAGCACCGCGGCGATCTGTGGATACAGCCGAGTCTGGATGAACTGCCTGACCAGGGTTGCCGATTCTTCGTGAGTTGCGGCACCGCGCAGAATCGCCAACAGCGGGGCGCGTGAGTCCGGCTCCTCCCACGCCCCGAAGAACACCCGCGTCAACCTTTCTCCGATTTCGCTGCGATCGCCCGACTTGATCTGCGTGGCGATCTGCCCAGGATCGAAAGGCCACCCCATCGTGGCCCGGAACAGCTCTGCCTTACTCCCGAAGTAGTGCCGGATCATCGCCGGGTCGACGCCGGCCTCAGCGGCGATGTCGCGCACCGACGTGTGGTTGTAGCCACCCTCCGCAAACATCCGACGAGCATTCTGGAGCAACACATTACGGGTGTCCGTCTTCCCGGGCCGTCGTCCAAGAGGTGGCATAGTGGCATGAATTCTACAGGCGTTGACTTTCGATTCGAACGGGTTTAGCGTGGGGCTAGGAAGAAAATTCCACAGATGAGGAGTTTTACAATGCCGGCTCCGCGATGGCTTGCCCGCGCCAACAAGGTCGGGCTGAATCGGCTTACCGCATTCATCGCTCCCTGGGCGCCGGGGTGGGCGGTCGTCATCCACCAAGGCCGCCGATCGGGACGAACATTCCGGACCCCGCTGTGGGCCTTCCGCCGCCCCGGCGGGTTCGTGATTGCGCTGACGTACGGTTCCGACGCCGATTGGGTTCGCAACGTCATCGCCGCGGGCGGCTGCGCACTGGAGTCGAGGCGGCGGCGGTATCGGGTTGGCGCCCCGCGGATCTACCGCGACGAGAATGCGACTGATATGCCGGCGCTCATCCGGTTCATGCTGCGCAGAGTTATCAAAGCGCCAGAGTTCCTCAGCCTCGACGTCGTCGGCCAATCAGCCACGGCGGCTTGATGGAGAAGCGATGCGACAGGCGACGGCCGCGGTTGGCAGTGCGGCGTTCTTCGTGGTGGCGCCCGGTACGGTCGTTGGCCTCATCCCCTGGTTGATCACAGGCTGGCACGTGTCGGGCTCGCCATGGCAGGTAGCGGTAGGTGCGGCGTTGATCATTGCCGGGCTCATACCGTTGGCGTTCGCGTTCGTGGAATTCGCGAAGGCGGGTGGCACCCCGATACCGCTTGCGCCGACCGAGCATCTCGTGGTCACCGGATTCAATCGATACGTTCGCAACCCGATGTACGTCGGGCTGCTGGTGGCAATCGTGGGTCAGGCGTCGCTATTTGGCAGCGTCGGCTTACTTTTCTACGCCGCGTTGGTGTGGTTTGCGACGGCATCGTTCGTCCGCTGGTATGAGTAACCCACTTTGTCGCGCCGCTACGCAAGCGACTACGAGGCGTACCGACGAAACGTGCCCGCCTGGATACCACGATTGCGACCGTGGAGTTCCGGCGTCAAACAGTGACGGCGCGCATCCGACGGCCGACTCGCCGGTTTCCGGCTACGCCCCCACCGACAGCCCGGGATCACCTGCTAGCTGGAACACCGTGCGCATCGCATCGACGGCATCGCGTTCACCGTCGAACTTCGCCCGCCGCAGCGCCGCCTTCCGTTCCGCCGCACTCGGACCCAAACGGGCAGTGATCAGATCCGCCGCCGTCGCAGTCAGTGTCCCCGCCGGTGGCCCCTTCGGGGCGGTCAGCCCCTCCCCATGCACCGCGAATTCAAATGAGCGACCATCGATTTCGACCCGATACGTAGTGCTAACGTCACTGGCTCGCGCCGGCTCGAACGCCAACAGCACACCCGCCAGAAACCCGTTCAACGGCGTCAGCGCGCTCTCGGTCGGTTCGATCAGGTCCAGCCCGAACGTCGCGACCGCCTTGATGACCGGCAACACCTTCTGCCAGCCCACAGTCGCTGAGCGTGTACACCGTGCGCGCCACCGGCGGTGGCACTTCCGTGCGGTCGACCAGACCGGCCTCCTCGAGTTCCCGCAGCCGATCCGCCAGCAGGTTCGTCGCGATCCCCGGTAGGTCGGCGCGCAGATCGCCGTAGCGGCGCGGGCCCCCGACCAGCTCGCGCAGGATCAGGAGTGTCCACCGCTCACCGAGGACGTCGAGCCCCCGCGCGATTGGGCAGTTCTGGCTATAGGTCCGTGCCGCCACACCAGCGACTATACCATTCAGACGTTTTCTTCAACTTACTACTTGATTTAATTGTCTATAAAGTTTACGTTCATGTCCATGGCTACCGATCCCCGCACCCCCGTCTTCCGTGATCACCCGATCGCCGCCCTCGCCGTCATCTGCTTAAGCGTGTTCGTCATCAGCGTCGACGCCACCATCGTCAATGTCGCCCTGCCCACCCTGTCGCGCGAACTCAACGCCGACACCGCGCAACTGCAATGGATCGTCGACGCCTACACCCTCGTCATGTCCGGCTTTCTGCTATCGGCCGGCAGTCTCAGCGACCGCTACGGCCGACGGGGGTGGCTCGGTACCGGGCTTGCCCTGTTCGCGTTCACCTCCGCGGTTGCGGCGCAGGTGAACTCGGCCGATGCGCTGATCGCCGCGCGAGCCGCGATGGGCGTCGGCGCCGCCGTGATCTTCCCGACCACCCTGGGACTGATCACCAACATCTTCACCGACCCCGCATCGCGCGCCCGGGCCATCGGTCTGTGGGCTGCCATGGTGGGCGTCGGCGTCGCCGCCGGACCCATTACCGGCGGCTGGCTGCTCGAACACTTCTCCTGGGGCTCGATCTTCCTCGTCAACGTCCCCATCGCAGTCGTCGCCGTCATCGGAGGCTGGTTATTTGTCCCAACCTCGCGCGACCCCGGCGCGCCGCGTGTCGACGTCCCCGGCTTGATCCTGTCCTCGGTTGGGGTGACCGCCCTCGTCTACACCGTCATCGAAGCACCCACCTGGGGCTGGACCAGCCCGCGAACCGCCGCCGGCTTCGCCGCCGCCATCGTCGTTCTCATTGCCTTCGCCCTCTGGGAGCGCCACAGCTCGCACCCGATGCTCGACGTGTCGGTGTTCGCGAATCGCCGGTTCTCCGGCGGCAGCCTCGCCGTCACGGCGGGATTCCTGACGCTGTTCGGCTTCATCTTCGTGATCACCCAGTACTTCCAATTCATCAAGAGCTACAGCGCTTTCGAGACCGGTGTGCGGCTGCTTCCCGTCGCCATCTCAATCGCGGTCGCCAGCATCGTCGGCCCGCGCATCGTCGAAAGAATCGGCACGACCACAGTTGTCGCGGGCGGGCTGGCCATCTTCGCGGGCGGCATGGCGTGGGCGTCCAGCGCCGACGCAGCCACGCCGTACCTCGAGATCGTCTTGCAGATGGTGCTTCTCGGCGGTGGCCTCGGGCTGACCACCGCACCGGCCACCGAGTCGATCATGGGGTCGCTGTCCGCCGACAAGGCCGGCGTCGGCTCAGCGATCAATGACACCACCCGTGAACTGGGCGGCACACTGGGAGTCGCCGTCGTCGGCAGCGTCTTCGCATCCGTGTACTCCGGTCGACTGGCCGACAGCCCCGCTATCAGCCAGCTCCCCGTCGAAGCACGCACCGCAATGGAGTCGTCGATGGCCGCCGCACAGCAGGTCGCCAGCAAGCTGCCCGCAACCGCAGCAGCGAGTGTCCGCGACGTGGTCGACCGCGCGTTCCTCAACGGACTTCAGGTCGGGTCGTTGGTCAGCGCCGGAATCGCGCTGGGCGCTGCGGTCGTCGTCGCCTGGCTGCTGCCCGCGCGAGCACACCAACCCGTACCGGTCGCAGCCGAAATCGAGTCGCAAGAACAGGAAGAGGTCTGCGCATCCGTCGGTGTGGCCCTGTGATCGGGGGATCCGCGCCGTGACGGCACACGACAGCTTCTCCGTGGAACGCGCGGTGCTGAGCAACGACGCGCAGGTGCTGTGCTTCGGGCAGCGCGTCATCGGTGTCGAACTGGCTCGCCGGCTCGTCAACGAATGGCTGGGCTACCGGTTCGACCCGGCATCCGCCTCGGCGGCTAAGATCGCCGCGATCCGGGAGTACGAACCTGCCTAGCGCAGTCGTGCGGTGAGTGGCGTGGCTCCGGCGTGCGCTAACTCGGATCGGCTGTTGCCTCCGGTACGTGTTTCGCAACAGTCGCGTCCATGGTTTCCCGGAGTGCAGGTATCTGGTCCATCAAGCGGGCGAGATCATCGCGCTCGATCCGCAGCACCTCGGCCGGCCCGATCGTCGTGACCGTCGCATTGCGCAGCTTCCCGCGGCGGAGCACAGATTCGCCGATCACTTCACCCGGCCCCACCACGGCAATGCGGTCCCGGCCGGCGTACACCCCCGCCTCGCCGCTGAGCAGGATGTAGCAGGCGTCCGACGGCGTCTCCTGTTGGATCAGCGGCCATGGCGCGGACGTCGTGGTGCGATGTGCTGCTTCGACGAGACGCTTCAGGTCCTCGTCCGAGAAGTTTTTGAATGCGGTGAACTCACGTAGCCGACGGAGGTCTTCCGCGGGCTCTTTGGGTTCTTTCGCACGGAGGGTCATAGTGGGCTCCTGATTCGCGATGTGACCTTGACATCGAGGAGCCTAGCGAATGGTCGTTGTCTGCAACTCCGAACGCGCAATGGACCCGCCGACAACAACTCGGGAGGATGTGCTCTCCTCGTATGGTGGCCGAATGGGAACCCGTCGAATTGTCCACGTCGCTCGTCAGGCGGCTGCATTGGCGGCAGCGGCGCTGAGCGCCGCGTCCACCCTCAACGGTTACCGCCCGCTGGCACGCCATGGGTATCCCTCGATGTGGTCATGGGCATTCGGGCTGGTGGTCACGGAGCTGCCGTTGCAGACACTGGCCAGCCAACTCGGCGGCCTGGCCATGACGGCTCGCCGTTTAACCCGCCCGGTGCGGACGGTCGCGTGGCTGGTGGCAGGGCTTTCTGCGGTCGGCTTGTTCAAGTTCTGGCGCGCCGGCTGCCAGGCCAACATCCCGCTGGCTGCGGCATTGGACAGCGGCCTCGGGACCGATCGCCGCACCGACTCGGCAAGTCTGTGGCGCCAGCCCGCCGGCGATGGCACCGCCAAGACGCCGGGACTGCTACGGATGATGCGGGTCTACCGCGACTACGCCCACGACGCCGACATCAGCTACGGCCAATACGGCAGGGCCAATCACCTGGACATCTGGCGACGTCCCGATCTCGATCCCACCGGCAAAGCGCCGGTGCTGTTCCAAATCCCCGGCGGCGCCTGGATCACCGGCAACAAACGCGGGCAGGCCCATCCCTTGATGAGCCACCTCGCCGAGCTGGGCTGGATCTGCGTGGCGATCAACTACCGGCACAGCCCGCGCAACACCTGGCCCGATCACATCGTCGACGTCAAGCGTGCCCTGGCATGGGTCAAGTCGCATATCAGCGAGTACGGCGGTGATCCCGATTTCGTCGCCATCACCGGCGGTTCGGCCGGCGGTCATTTGTCGTCGCTGGCCGCGCTGACTGCGAATGATCCGCGATTCCAGCCCGGGTTTGAAGACGCCGACACGCGGGTGCACGCCGCCGTGCCGTTCTACGGCATCTATGACTTCACCCGTGCCACCGATGCGATGCATCCGGACATGCTGCCGCTACTGGAGGACAGGGTCGTCAAACAACCGCATTCGACGAATCTGAACGCTTACATCGCCGCCTCGCCGGTCACCCATGTGTGCGCCGACGCGCCACCATTTTTCGTGTTGCACGGCCGCAACGACTCGTTGGTCCCCGTCGAGCAGGCGCGCGGTTTCGTTGCGCGGCTGCAGCAGGTCAGCAGACAGCCCGTCGTGTACGCAGAACTCCCGCTCACCCAGCACGCTTTCGACATTCTCGGCTCGGTGCGCGCGGCGCACGCAGCCATCGCCGTCGAACAATTCCTGGCCGAGATCTACGCCACACACCACCAGGCTATGAACGGGCCGTGTGCTCGCTAGGAGAAAGTCCGAATGCGAATCCCCGCTCGCGGTCGAGGTACGTCTCGCCCTTGTTCTTCAGGAAGAACAGGTACACCACCAGCGACACCGCGATGCACGCGGTCACGTACGCGATGAACAGCGGCACCTCGTCCCGCGCCTTCAACGCCTGGTAGATCAGCGGTGCGGTGCCGCCGAACATCGAGTTCGCCAGCGCGTACCCGAACCCCACGCCGAGTGCCCGTACGTGCGCCGGGAACAGCTCGGACTTCACCAACGCGTTGATCGACGTGTATCCGGTCAGAATCACATACCCGATGGCAACCAGCAGGAAAGACTTGACCGGCGAACGTGTTTCGGGCAGATACGTAATGAGGATGTAGGTGTAGACGAGCCCGCCGAAGCCGAACCACAAAAGCAGCGGCCGCCGCCCGACCTTGTCGCTGATAAGACCACCGACGGGCTGCAACAGCATCAGGAAGATCAGCCCGGTCAGGTTGATCCAGGTCGCGGTCATCGCCTGCGACTTGTAGGCGCTCTTGACGATCGCCGGCGCGTTGACGCTGTACGTGTAGAACGCGACCGTGCCGCCCAGCGTGATCAGAGAAACACAGCAGCAGCGGCTTCCCATAGCGGGTGAACAGCTCATGCAGCGAGCCCGCACCTCGGTCCTCGCCCGCCTTGATCGCTGCCAGCGTTTCCTCGGACAGCGATTCGTCCATCGTGCGGCGCAACCAGAACACCACCACCGCCGCGACACCACCGACCGCAAAGCCGATGCGCCAACCGAATTCGTGGACCTGGTCATCGTTGAAGAGCGTCAAGATCAAAAGCAGTGTGAACTGCGCGAGCACGTGACCGCCGACCAGCGTCACGTACTGAAACGACGAGAAAAACCCGCGCCGCTCCCGCGTCGCCGCCTCCGACATGTACGTCGCCGACGTGCCGTACTCGCCGCCGGTAGCGAACCCCTGCACCAGCCGAGCCACGATGAGGATGATCGGTGCAGCCACACCAATACTCGACCGCGACGGCACCACCGCGACGACCATCGAACACGCCGCCATCAGCGACACACTGAACGTCAGCGCGGCCCGGCGCCCGCGACGGTCGGCAAACCGGCCGAAGAACCACGATCCGACCGGCCGCATCACGAACGTGACAGCGAAGATCGCATACACGTAGATCGTCGAGTTCTGATCGGCCCTATCGAAGAACTGGCCCTCGAAGTACGGGGCGAACACGGTGTAGACGTAGACGTCGTACCACTCGACGAGGTTGCCCGACGATCCCCTGATCGTGTTCCAGATGGCCCGGCGGGTCTCGGTCCGGCCCGACGGCGACGGCGGCTGTGCGGTCGAAACGGTCATGTTGGTCTCCACGCGGTCGCATCAGCCGGCTCGTCGACGGTCACGATAGCCGACTGCCCGAGGCGCCGGTGCGACAGAATTTGCGAACGTGCGCTGGTTGCGAACAAGCCGCGGGAAATCGCAGTGGGCTCACGCTCGGCGATCGGCAGACGTATCACCCAACACGACCGCGTACACCGGCGCGGCCGCCGGAGCGACCTCTCATAGGATCTGTGACCAGAACACAGCGGGCTAACTACCGAGGGAATGGCAACGTTGAGAACCGGCCACGGATTCCCCGACGTCGTCGTCACCGCCGTCGCATCCACCACCGCTCTTGCGGGCGATGCCGAGGAAACCTGGCGGCAACTGCTGGCGGGTCGAAGCGGGATCCGCGCACTCACCAAGCCGTTCGTTGAAGATTTCAGATCTCCGGTGTGCATCGGCGGTGAACTGCGGGAAGACTTCGACGAGCACCTGAGCCGCGTCGAGCTGCGCCGGCTGTCATTCATGCAGAAGATGTCCACGGTGCTGGGCCGACGGCTCTGGGACAACGCGGGAAAACCTGAGGTCGACACCAGGCGGCTGACGGTCTCGATCGGCCTGGCGCTGGGCAGTACCGAGGAAATTCCCGTGCAGCACGACCTCTGGGAGGAGAAGGGCCTGCGCGCGGTGTCCCCGCTGGCGGTGCAGATGTACATGCCCAATTCGCCGGCTGCAGCCGTCGGATTGGATCATCAGGCGAAGGCCGGCATCATCTCGCCGCTGATGGCCGATGCATCAGGTACCGCGGCCATCGCTCAGGCGTGGCGACACATCGTGCTCGGAGAGGCCGACATCGCGATCTGCGGCGGGGTCGAGACCCAGATCGAGGCCGTGCCCGTCGCGGCGTTCACGCGGCTCGGCATCTTGTCGATTAACAACGACGATCCGCCCGGTGCCTGCCGCCCGTTCGACAAGGATCGCGACGGCATGGTGCTCGGTGAAGGCGGCGCACTGATGCTCATCGAAACCGAGCAACACGCCAAGGCGCGGGGCGCCCCGATCTTGGCTCGCGTGATGGCCGCGGCCATGTCCTCCGACGGGTACGACCTAGTCAAGCCGGACCCTTCCGGCGAGTTCGCAGCCGGGGCCATCGCCCGCGCGATCGAATTGGCCGGTCTCTCGGCCACCGACATCGGCCACGTCAACGCCCACGCGACCGGAACCACATGGGGCGACGCCGCCGAAGCGCGCGCCATGCGCAGGGCCCTCGGTGGCCACAATCCGGCGGTGTATGCGCCGAAAGCGGCGCTGGGCCACTCGTTGGGGGCTGCCGGAGCGGTGGAGGCCGTCCTGACCGTGCAGGCCCTGCGCGACGGCATCGTGCCGCCCACCCTCAACCTGAAAGACCTCGACCCCGAGATCGACCTCGATGTCGTCTCCGGTGAGCCTCGCCGCGGCGATTACCGCTACGCCATCACCACGTCGTTCGGGCTCGGCGGGCACAACGCCGCGCTGGTGTTCGGGGCGTATTGACCCCCGCCGCTATGCCTTGACGAGGGTGAATTGCCCCAGCTCGCAGATGCCGCGCTGGAAGAAGTCGGCGCATCCCGTCAAATAACGCATATAACGCTCGTAGACCTCGTCGGACGTCGCGGCGATCGCCTCGTCGCGCATGGCTTCCAGGTTCGTCGCCCAGGTGTTCAGAGTCCGGACATAGTGCTCGTTCAAGAACTGCGTGTCTTCCACCGAAAAGCCGGCGCCCTTCGAGAACTCGACGACGTCCTCGTCGCAGGGCACCGATCCGCCCGGAAAGATCTCCTTCGAGATGAAGCGCATGAACCTCAGGTCGGTCATCGTGATCGGGATGCCCATCGTTGCCCAGCGATTCAGCGGGTGGCCCATGATCGTCTGCAACACCATCCGGCCATCGCTGGGCATGATGCGGTAGCACATCTCGAAGAACGCCGCATACCGCTCCTTGGGGAACGCTTCGAACGCCTCGATGCTGACGATACGGTCGACGGGATCGTCGAACTGTTCCCAGCCCCGCAGGAACACCCGGCGGGACCGATCGGTATTGATGTCGTCCAGCAGCCGTTGGCCGTACGCGCACTGGTTCTTGCTCAACGTCAGGCCGACGACGTTGACGTCGTATGTCTCGAGCGCGCGCTTCATCACCGAACCCCAACCGCAGCCAACGTCGAGCAGCGTCATGCCGGGCTGCAAGTCCAGCTTGCCCAGCGCGAGGTCGATCTTGGCCATCTGCGCTTCTTCCAGGGTGAAGTCCTCGCGTTCGAAGAACGCACAGCTGTACGTCCGCGACGGATCCTGGAACACCCCGAAGAAATCGTCAGACAGGTCATAGTGGGCCTGGATTTCCTCGAAGAACGGCCGCATCGTCGAGCCCGATACACCATCAGCCATCAGTCATTGACCTCCTTAACCGCCCCGAATTACGCCTTCTCGCAGGTGAACTGGCAGACGTCGGTGTAGCCCTGGCGGAACAGGTCGGCGCAGCCGGTCAGATACTTCCTGAACCGCTCGTAGATTTTTTCCGAGGTGATCGCGATGGCTTCGTCCCTCTTGGCCTCGAGATTCGATGCCCAGGTGTCCAGCGTGCGTGCGTAGTGCGGCTGCAGGCGCTGTTTTCGGGTCACCGTAAACCCGGCCTTGACGGCGTGCTCCTCGACTTGCGCGGCCAGCGGCAGGCGACCACCGGGGTAGATCTCGTCCATGATGAACTTGATGAAGCGGACCCGCGACATCGTCAGCGGCAGCTTCTTTGCCTGAATCTCTTCGTCGCTCGGGATGATGATGGTGTGTAGCAGCATCACACCGTCGTCCGGCATCAAGTTGTAGGTCTTTTTGAAGTAGTCGTCGTACTTGTTGAAGCCGAAGTGCTCGAACGCGCCGATCGACACAATCCGATCGACGGGCTCGTCGAACTCCTCCCACGGCTGCAGCCGCACTTCCATGCTGCGCGGGCTGTCCGAATTCGCGAACCAATAGTCCTCGATGTGCTGCTTTTGGTTCTGGGCCAGGGTCAGGCCGATGACGTTGACGTCGTACTTCTCGACCGCCCGCATGATCGTCGAGCCCCAGCCGCAGCCGATGTCGAGCAGCGTCATCCCCGGTTGCAGGCCCAGCTTGCCGAGAGCGAGGTCGACCTTGGCGCGCTGCGCCTCCTCGAGCGTCATGTCGTCGCGCTCGAAGTAGGCACAGCTGTAGGTCTGACTCGGGTCCTGCCACAGCTTGAAGAACTCGTTCGAGATGTCGTAGTGAAACTGGACTTCGTTCGCGTCCGAACCTCGGGTCTGCGCCGCCGACTTGGACAACCATTTGGACTCAGCGTGAGCCGTCGATTTCTGAGTTCCTGTTGAAGTATTCGCCATTATCCGTCCTGCTTGACACTAGTTATCGAGTCGGTCCAGGCAATTTCGCCGCAGCGTCCTTCCCCTTCAGTGGCATGAGACTACCTTCTCGGCGGCTCTGAGCGTTGTACCCCCTGCCTTGACACGACCGGGCAGCCTAGCCTCCTGACGCGCTTTATGGTCGAGCGGTGGGCCGCCTCGACCGATTCTTGGAGATCTCCGCGCGCGACTCGACAATCGGCACCGAACTGCGCGGCAGCCTCGTCACGTTCATTGCGATGGCCTACATCGTTGTTTTGAACCCGATCATCCTGTCGGGCAGCGCCGACGTCACCGGCCACAAACTCGGCTTCACGCAGGTCTCGGCGGTGACATCGCTGGTAGCGGGTGTGATGACGATCCTGTTCGGGGTCGTCGCGCGGCTGCCGTTCGCGTTCGCCGCCGGGTTGGGCATCAACTCGTTTCTGGCCAGTTCTGTGGTCGGCTCCCTGAGTTGGCCCGAAGCAATGGGCCTGGTCGTCATCGACGGCCTGATCATCGTCGCGCTGCCCGCCACCGGGCTGCGCAGGCTCATCTTCGACGCCGTGCCGCTGCCGCTGAAGCTGGCCATCACCGCCGGTATCGGGCTGTTCATCTTGTTCATCGGTCTTGGCGATGCCAGCTTTGTCGGCTCCACGAAATTGCCGTCACCGCCGGTGGGCCTCGGCTCCAACGGCAACGGTTCGGTCATCACCGTGCCGACGGTCATTTTCGTGCTCACGCTGCTGGTGACCGGCATCCTCGTCGCGAGAAAACTCCGCGGCGCCATCCTCATCGGCCTGGCCGCCGGCACCGTGGTCGCGGTCGTGGTCGAGGCCATCTGGCATCTGGGACCGGCGACCAAGAGTCACGGCGGGTGGAGTCTGTCGGTACCGACGCTGTCCGGGTCACCCTTCGCCCTCCCCGACATGTCGCTGGTCGGAGCGGTCAGCATGGGCAGCGTCGGGCGCATCGGCATCCTGGCTGCGGTCATGCTGGTGTTCACATTGGTGTTCACCAACTTCTTCGACGCCTTGGGCAGCTTCACCGGCCTGGCCCGCCACGCCGGCCTGGCTGATGAGCAGGGCAACTTCCCGCGCCTGCAGTCCGCGCTGATCGTCGAAGGTGCCGGCGCGGTGGCCGGCGGTGCGGTGTCGGCGTCGTCGAACACCGTGTTCATCGAGTCCGGTGCGGGCATCGGTGAGGGTGCGCGCACCGGTTTGGCCAGCCTGGTAACGGGTGGATTGTTCTTGGCGGCAATGTTTTTGACGCCACTGGCCGCGATTGTGCCGTCGGAGGTGGCCGCGGCCGCACTCGTCATCGTGGGCACGATGATGGCGTCGGTGTTGCGCGAGATCGACTTCTCGGATTTCTCCGTGGCCCTTCCTGTCGTGCTGACAGTGGCGGTGATGCCGCTCAGCTATTCGATCGCCAACGGCATCGGCGTCGGCTTCATCGCCCGGGCGGTGCTGCACGCCGCGTCCGGCAAGGCCCGTGAAATCAGCCCGCTGCTGTGGATCGTGGCTGTCGGGTTCCTGCTGTACTTTGCGCGCGGCTGGATCGACTCACTAATCGGGGTCTGACCGTCGGGAGCGCGAGGCGGTTCAGGGGCCCTACATCCGGGCGCGACAATCGATGCGCAGCATCCATCGTCTGAGGAGGGAAGGATATGGGCGATTTTCCGCGGATCGCGGTTCGCAGCCCGCAACCGTTCGACATCGTCGGGGACAACTTCAGCTTGTGCGGCCTGGGTCGGGCCAACGAGGGAGTACTTGGCACGGCCGTCCTGAAAGACAAGAACGGCGTCGTACTCGCCTAGGTTGCGCCGATGTTCGTACCGAGCAGTGGGTTCTTGTTCACACTGTTCGACTTCCCGGTACCGGTCGGGACACCCGCGACGGCCGAAGGGGTGCTCACCGTCGACGCCGACAATCCAAGTGGCTTGCCGCAGAACGACTTCCGCGTCACCGTGCCGCTGACCTTCGGCCGTACCCTCTTGGGCGCGACATACGCCGGTTTCCGGTCGCACACAGTGGTCGCGGGCGACACGCTGTTCGAGATCGCCCACAACGCATACCGCGACGGCAATTTGTGGCCGCGGCTGTTCACCGCCAACAGAGACAGGATCAGCGACCCCAACCTGATCCGCGTCTGTCACGTCTTGCGGGTTCCGTTACCCGGGCCGTAACTATGTAGATCAGGCACCGCCGTAGATCAGGCACCCCGCGTCCTGGCGCGCCGCGACCGGCGCCGCTGACATGATGGTCGGGTGACCCAGGTGCGCGGCAGGGTGTGGCGGGCCGGCAAACCTTGCGACGACTTTGAGTTCTCGGCGATCTCCGACTATCTGACCGAGAAGGACTGCCTGGTGTGGGCGGACATCTACGATCCCGACCCCGAGATCTTGAGCGACCTCGCGGACGAACTGGGGCTCAATACGTGGGCCGTCGAGGATGCGATCGCCGAAGCCGAGCGCACCAAGGCGACGGTCTACACCACGCACACGTTCTTCACGGTTTACGCCGTGGGCGCGGCGCAGCCAACGCCAGATGGCGACTCTGCGTCGACTCTGGAGGCCCACCGGATCTCGGGCTTCGTTCTGCCCCAGGGCCTGATCACCGTTCGGTTGCCCCCGAATTTTGACATCGAGGTCGTCTCGCAGCGCTTCGACGAGCTCGGCGGCCAGGAGCACGGTGTCGGTTCCCTCGTCCACGGTCTGCTCGACGTGGTGGTGGACGGCCATTTCGAGGTGGTGCAGTTGCTCGATGACGGCATCGAGTCGATCGAGGACGAGTTGTTCGCCCCGAACGGTCGTCGGAGTCAGCTGCAACAGCGGTCCTTCCGGCTGCGGAAGGACCTGGTTCAGCTGCGCCGCATGGTGCTGCCGATGCGCGAGGTGGTCAGCGCCATCCAGCACCGCCGGATGGATGCCAAGACAGCACCAGAACTGGACCCGCTCTATGCCGATCTGTATGACCACGTGCTGCGTGTGTCGGAGTGGACGGAATCGGTGCGCGACATGGTCACCACGGTGTTCGAGACCAACTTGTCGCTGCAGGACGCGCGGCTCAACACCGTGATGAAGAAGCTCACCGGCTGGGCGGCGATCATCGCCGTGCCCACGGCCATCACCGGCTTCTACGGCCAGAATGTGCACTACCCCGGCATCGACACCGTCGCCGGCTTCGTCGTCAGTACCACGATCATCGTGCTGTTGGTGGTCGTCCTGTACGTGATGTTTCGCCGACGAGACTGGCTCTAGCGACCAAGGGTCGCTACGCCGCCGCCGGGACTTCGCCCGGCAGCGGTGGCCCTTCGGGCAGTTTCACCCCACCCGGGCGGGTGGTTTCGTAGGTTCGGTGGGGTGTGCGGCGACGAGTTCAGCCTGCGGTATTCGGATCTGCTGACGGGCAGTTATGACTGCGTGGATCGGATCGTGCTCAACGCGTTCTTCCCGCTGGGGTATAACCCGGGCGGGTTTCGGGTGTGGTGGCGGCGCTGGCACGACGACAGCGACGCCGAACTGGACAACACCCACCTGATGCGGCTGGCCGGGCGGTTCGCGCGCCGGGTCAAGGCGTGGGGCGCGGCCAACGGCGTGCCGGTCATCTTCTGCACGGCCGGGCAGCGCAAGCACCGCATCGCCGAGCAGTACCTGGCCACCCACGACGTCGGTGTCGGGGTGTTTTTGGTGCTGGCGGCCAAGGCGCCGGCACCGGTGTGGAAGGTTGCGCGCTCGGCCAAGACCGGCGCGATCGTGAATCTCGAGCGGAGGCGCGAATACGTCAACCACTATTCGTTTCACATCATCGACCCGGAGTGGGGTCATGTCACCATCAAGATGTCGGGGCATCCGCCGTTCGGCGCGCAGATCATCCTCAACGGCCACGAGTACGTGGCCCGGCAGGCCGCGGCGGCGGGGATAGCATTCAGCAAGGCCGGCAACTGCTTCACCGCGGTCGCCGACCCGGCGGGCCTGGCTCGGATCGCAGATGCCTTGTCGCAGGATGCGGCTGTAGGGCGGCTGAGCCAGGTCTGCCAACGCTGGATCTACACCGCGTGCCTGTGTTTCGGGCTCGACCTCGACGAGCAACACCGCAGCGGGTTCGGCTACGGTTTCGCGGTCTATCAGCTCGAATACAGCCGCAACCTGATCTTCGCCGACGGACACCGGATGCAGCAGCTCTTC
The DNA here is from genome assembly GCA_963801365.1 of uncultured Actinomycetota bacterium. Classification (GTDB taxonomy): domain Bacteria; phylum Actinomycetota; class Actinomycetes; order Mycobacteriales; family Mycobacteriaceae; genus Mycobacterium. The sequence continues at coordinate 53,003 of CAWDEZ010000016.1, forward strand.
GACGCGGTGGTGGACCGGACCCGATCCCGGCTCGATGTGCCCAGGATCCGCACCATCTTCGGCGCCGCGCAGCGTCCCCGCCGCACCCGCAAGCAGTCCTCGCTGATCGAGGCCGCGATCGAGACACCTACGTTTGACCTGACCGTGTTCAAGCTGCACTTCGGGCGGCTGACCGGCAAGGCCTACACCAAAGGCGAACGCGTGCTTCGGTTCGAGGCGGTCGTACACAACACCGCCGAACTGCGCTGCGGGCGGATGATCGAGAAGTTTCCCGAGATCGTCACCCAACTGGCCGGCATCGCCGAACGATTCGCCACCGCCCTGGACTGCGTGGATACCGGATTCCTCGGCGACGGCATCCTCGATGAGCTGCCCGCCGGGTCGACGCTGGGTGCCACCCGCATCGGCGGTGTCGACCTGAACAAGAAGCGGATGCATGACGCGCTGTCGGCCGTACTCGCTCTGGCCCCAGCCCCGTATGGCTTCACCGCCGGTGACTTCGCCGCCAAGGTCCACGCCATCACCGGCACCTCCGACACCGACTACAGCATCCGGCAAGCGGCATATGACCTGCGCAAACTACGCGGCAAACAGCTCGTCGACAAGCCCGCACGCACCCGCCGCTACCGCGTTCCGCCCCTGGCCGCGCGCACCATCGCCGCCCTGCTCACCCTGCGTGACCAGGTCATCGCCCCGATCCTCGCCGCGGTGCGCAGCCCGCGCATGGGACGCAAACCCGCGCACTGGACCCGCGTCGACCGCCGCTATGAACGAATCCGCATCGACATGCAAACACTGTTCACTGATCTCGCCCTCGAAACCCCGCTAGCCGCTTGAGGATTCGACCCAAGCCAGACCATCACACATCACCAACAAATTGTCGCAAGTCGATCCTCAAGCGGCTAGACGCGTGCGGTCGTCAGAGAGGAGTTCCCACGCGCGTCATCACATGATGACGGGCCGTGGAAAGGGTGATGCCTGGATGGCCAGGCTGTGGTGGATGGATGATCCCACTGGGACCGTTCCTGCCATGCCTGGACAACTTCCTGCCAAGCCCGAATTAAACGCTCCAACCGTCCTGTTTCCAGCGACAGACGGAAGGAACGACAATGAAGAAGAACACCACACTCGCGGCGATCGCAGCGAGCGCGCTGGCCGGCCTCGCCATCGGACTGGCCACCCCGGCCGTCGCCACCACATCGGGCAACGGGCGAGACACCGTCACCACCACCGCCCCTACCTATCCGACCGGTGGTCAAACCCCTTACGGGACGTATCAGAACCACCACAAGTCACGGTAGGGCTTCGATGCTGACGAGAGCCATACAAGAGAATGGGCACCCCGAAACGGGTGCCCGTTCTGCCGCATCGGACTACACAGATGCTGGCCACCCAGTCGCTACGGTCTCGAGCAGCGTCGGGAAACCGAATATGTGGTACGGAAAACTGCGAGTCTTCAGCACCGTACCCGGCAGGATGCTCGGCAACGGCTGTTCGCCGGTGTACGAGTAGAACGGATCATCCCTCGGCTGCGGCACGGCCACCGCCACGCGAGAGGGTTGCGGTATTACGGTCATCGCGTCTTCTTGGTCATGGGCACCGTGCGTCGGGCCTCCAGTTGTTCACGTTGTGGTACCACAACGTATTTCGGGTCACGCGTCGACTCGGCGCCCGCCTCGAAGGTGCCGAACCGTTGCAGCACGCTGCCCGCCAGCAGTGCCACCCCCGACACCGCCAGCGCCGCTCGATTCTGCCCCGACACCACCGCGCCCAGTGCACGGCGGGCCTCGCTGACGGTGAACGGCTGCGGCAACGCCGCGAGGATTACGGCCGCGCGGTCAAAGGCGTCGGGCCCGAGCAAGACGCCGTCGGCGATGCGGGTCAGGCGGCCGGCGCGCGCCGCTGCCGCGATCTCGCGAGGGCCGAGCTTCAGGTCGTTGAGCTCGTCGGCCTCCGGGGCGCGGAACGGCGCGACGGCGAGCCGCTCGTCGAGCGTGCGGATCGCTTGTCCACTCGCGGCGGCAGCCCGGCGTTGGGTGGCCGGACGAGTCCGTCGGCCAGTTCGAGCCCCGTGCCGTCGAGAAGGCTGGGAATGAGTTCGGCGGCGGGCAGCCCCGCCCGTTGCCGATCCGCTGGCCCGCCGCTTCAAAACCCATGGCGCGCAGATCCTTTGCGCGCCCACACATCGGAGGCCGGACCCGCCCTGTTGCCAGCTGGTCGGCCCGTGCCTTCGCCGCGCCTCGACGAAGCAGCTGTGGTGGTCGCACGTCGAGCACCTCGATCCCGGCGGCGATCCGGTGCTCGCCAGGATCACGCAGCAACCCGATGTCCCCGACGCGCAACGGTAACGGCCGCGTCAGGCGCAAACGCGCGCCGACCGTTCCAAGCGGACGCACGTGCACCGGCACGGCCGCCGAACCGACGTGCAGCACGAGCTGCCGGTGCAGCACTCCCGCAGACCGCAACATGACGTCGATCTCCGAGGTGTCCAGCCAGGCGCCGGGCGTGCGCACGGTGTCGCCGCGGCCGATCTGATGTCGGTCCACGCCCCGCAGGTTCACCGCGACGCGCGCGACGGCGCCGACCTTGGTGTGGTCTTGGCCCAGCGACTGCAGCCCGCGGACGGTGACGCGGCGCCCGCTGTGTTCGAGTTCGTCGCCGAGGCGGATCGTGCCGGCCGCCAGCGTGCCGGTGACGACGGTGCCCGCACCGCGGACGGTGAACGAGCGGTCCACCCATAGCCGGACGTGGGCGTCGCGGTCGGGCTGCGGCAGCCGGTCCGTAAGTGCCACCAGTTCCGCGCGAACCGCGTCCAGATCGGTGCCGAGCACGAAGGGGGCGCCCGGGAACCGAGCCTGCACCTGCGCAACGGTGGGCTCTGGGTTAGCGAGGTCGGCCTTGCTGATCACCATCAAGACGGCTTGCACACCGAGAACGTCGAGCGCGGCGAGATGCTCTTCGGACTGCGGCATCCAGCCCTCGGTGGCCGCGACGACGAACATCACCGGGGTATCTCTGGGCACTGCCCCCACCCCGGCGAGCATGTTCGCGACGAACCGTTCGTGGCCGGGCACGTCGACGAACGCGAGCTGCCGCCCGTCGATTTCGGTCCACGCGAACCCGAGGTCGATGGTCAGGCCTCGGCGCTGCTCCTCGGCAAGACGGTCGGGCCACATGCCGGTCAGCCGATGCACGAGCGTCGACTTGCCGTGGTCGACGTGCCCGGCGGTGGCTACGACGAACATGCCAGCACCACCGCCAGCAGCAGCTCGTCATCGTCCGGCGCGACCGTGCGCAGGTCCAGCAGGCACCGGCCGTCCTCCACTCGCCCGACGACCGCAGGCGTGCCCATGCGCAGCGGCACGGCATAGGACACGGGCAGGCTAGGGCACGATGTATGCCATGGCCTACCGATTGACCCAGTACGCCCATGGGGGCGGCTGCGCGTGCAAGATCCCGCCGGGCGAACTCGAGGAAGTGATCCGCGGGCTGACGACGGCCTCTCCGCACGATCCGGTGGGCGAGCTGCTGGTCGGCTTGGAGGATGGCGACGACGCGGCGGCGGTGCGCATCGATGAAGGTACGGCGCTGATCGCGACGACGGACTTCTTCACGCCCGTCGTCGACGATGCGTACGACTGGGGCCGAATCGCGGCGACGAACGCGCTGTCCGACGTGTATGCAATGGGCGGACGGCCGGTGGTCGCGGTCAACCTGCTGGGCTGGCCCCGCGACGTACTGCCGATCGAGTTGGCGGCCGAGACGCTGCGCGGCGGCCTGGATATGTGCGCCGCAGCGGGCTGCCACCTCGCGGGCGGTCACAGTATCGACGACCCTGAGCCCAAGTACGGGCTGGCAGTTACCGGGATCGCCGATCCAAACCGATTGCTGCGCAACGACACTCCGCCAGGCCCGGACTACCACTGCCGCTCACCAAACCACTCGGCATCGGCGTGCTCAACAGTCGGCACAAGGCCACCGGGGAGCGTTTCCCGCAGGCGATCGACGCAATGACGACGCTCAACGCTGAAGCCGCCAGCGCAGCACTACAGGCCGGTGTCGAATGCGCCACGGACATCACTGGTTTCGGGCTACTAGGTCACCTCTACAAGCTGGCGCGTGCCAGTGGCGTCACCGCCGTCATCGACTCCAAAGCGGTGCCCTATCTGGACGGAGCGCGTGAAGCGCTCAAGGCCGGCTACGTCAGCGGCGGCACGCGACGCAACCTTGACTGGGTGGCCCCGCACGTCGACCTTTCGGCCGTCGACGAAGACGAGGCGCTGCTGCTGGCAGACGCGCAGACCTCCGGTGGCCTGCTGATCGCGGGATATATCTCCGGCATGCCCGTCATCGGAGAGCTACTGCCGTCGAGCGAGCACACGATCGTCGTGCGCTAAGAGCATCGTCCGCCATCCTCTTCCGCTGGGGAGCGACGCAGCGCCCGAGAGCAGACGATCAATGCGACAAGTGTGACGCACAGCCAAGCGACCAAAACAACAAACGGCAGCGCTCGTTGGTTGTGCGGAAAATATGCCGCCGAGTGTATGGCGCTGACCGTCGCCCCGCTGGGTAAGGCGTGGTTGAGGAACGCGAATGGTTGCGGCAGCAGCGATGCGGACACCGCCCCGCCCGATGATGTGTTGCCCAGCAGAATGAACACGCCCCAGGTCGGAATGATCGCCCATCGCTGGATCAGCACCAGCATGGTGGAGTTGAATAGTGCCGCGATCGTGATTTGAAGCGAGATCAGCAACCACAGCTGACCGAACGGTGCCTGCAACGCCCCCAGAACAGGGGCCGCCACCACGGCGAGGGCCGCGCCGCCCAAGACGGCCAGCGTAGCGACGCAGATCAGCCATCGGCGCAACGTCAGCGTCTTGACGTTGGCGCGCAACTGGAACATGGTGATGAAACCCAAAATAGTGGCGGCGATGACGACGTAGAACGTCGCCAATCCGGCGGGATCTGACGGCGGTAACGGATGCAGGTCGACGATTGGAAACAATAGTTGCCCCGGCGCTGACTGGTCACGTTGTGTCAACACGCGCGCCGACGACGGATCGCTGGCGCTCGACACGAGAAGCTGAGGCGGTTCCGCAGTTGCGTCGACGATTGCAGTGATCTGCTGTCGGTTCACCGCCGCAATCGCCGACTCGCGCGACGGATATGTGCGAACGACGAAATCGTGCGATCTGCTCTGCAGATGGCCGAGGACCTGGGCCGCCGCTGATGGTGCGGCGACGACGCCGATCGGGAGATGCCGTGGAAACGGCCGACCCAGCGCAACGGTGTAAGCGGCCACGAAGGATGACGCCATGAGGATCGCGATGGCCAGCACCGTCACGGCCTTTCGGATTTCCGGCGGAACACGCCCCGCCGAGACATTTGAATGACTGGCCGCGCCACCGCTCGCCGGCGCTTGCAGAGCATTTCTTGCCACGGACGGATCAGGCCCAGTCATGTCCAGCAGCGTGCTTTGATCGGCGTGTCCACGACTCTCCTCAACGGTGTCTTCACTTCAGGTTCCCCACTCGTCGAACGCGAAACAACACGGCTTGGAACGAGCTGCAACGCTGATCATCATCATCATCGAACCCCCACGTGAGAGCCCACCATGATCGTGAGCGGCGTGGTTGCTGTGCTTGACTGTCGTCGAGTCTGTACATTCATTGCGGCTGAGAACTCAACGCCGCGCTCCGCCGGAGTGTCGCACCACCGCGGCGGGACCAGAGGGGCTTGCGTGAGCAGATTCACCGAGACAATGTTTGCCAATGCTCAGGTGAGCGCGACGGGCATGATCACGGGCGAGCCGGACGCGCCCGTCCAGCACTCCTGGGCCGAGGTCCATCAGCGGGCTCGCCGAGTCGCTGGCGGCCTCGCTGCGGCGGATGTCGGACATGGTGACGTGGTCGCCGTGTTGGCCGGCGCCCCGGTCGAGATCGCGCCGACCGCGCAGGGCGTCTGGATGCGGGGCGCGAGCCTGACCATGCTGCACCAGCCCACACCGCGCACCGACATGCAGCGCTGGGCCGAGGAGACCACGACGGTCATCAAGATGATCGACGCGAAGGTGGTCGTCGTCTCCGACCCGTTCATGCCGGCAGCGCCGGTGCTTTCGCAATTGGGCATGCGGGTGGTGACCATCGGGCAACTGCTCGACAGCCGCCCGAGCGACCCTATCGACACCGACGACGGAGACCTCGCGTTCATGCAGTTGACGTCGGGATCCACGGGGTCTCCCAAGGCGGTTCGAATCACCCATGCAAACGTCGTCGCCAATGCCGAAGCGATGTTCGCGGGCGCGAACGTCGACATAGACTCCGACGTGATCGTGAGCTGGCTGCCCTGTTTCCACGACATGGGGATGACCGGCTACCTGACCGTGCCGATGTACTTCGGCGTCCAGCTCGTCAAGATCACCCCGATGGATTTCCTGCGCGATACGTTGTTGTGGGCCAAGCTGATTGATAAATACAAGGGCACCATGACCGCCGCGCCCAACTTCGCCTACAACCTGTTCGCCAAGCGATTGCGCAGGCAGGCTAGGCCCGGCCAGTTCGACTTGTCGTCGCTGCGGTGGGCGCTGTCGGGCGCTGAGCCGGTCGAGCCCACCGACGTCGAGGATCTGTGCGACGCCGGCGCACCGTTCGGGTTGAAGCCGGAGGCAATCGTGCCCGCCTACGGCATGGCCGAGACGACGGTGGCGGTGTCGTTCTCCGAGTGCGACGGCGGCATGGTCGTCGACGAAGTGGACGCCGATCTGCTGGCCTTGCTGCACCGGGCTGTCCCGGCGACTAGAACCCGTACCCGGCGACTGGTCCGTCTCGGCCGACCGCTGCAAGGCATGGAAGCGCGCATCGTCGACGAGGACGGCAGTGTGCTGTCGGCCCGTGGCGTCGGTGTCATCGAAGTCCGCGGCGAGTCGGTGACGCGGGGGTACACCACACTGGCCGGTTTTATTGCGGCACAAGATGACCAGGGCTGGTACGACACCGGTGACCTTGGCTATCTCACCGAGAGCGGCGACGTCGTGGTGTGCGGTCGGCTCAAAGACGTGATCATCATGGCCGGGCGCAACATCTATCCCACCGACATCGAGCGTGCCGCCGCAAGGGTCACCGGGGTGCGGCCGGGCTGCGCCGTCGCGGTGCGGTTGGATGCCGGACGGTCGCGGGAAACATTTGCGGTGGCGGTCGAATCCAAGGCCTGGCAGAACCATGCGGAGGTGCGTCGGATCGAGCGCCAGGTGGCGCACGAGGTCGTTGCCGAGGTCGACGTCCGGCCACGCAATGTGGTCGTGCTCGAGCCGGGGATGATCCCGAAGACGCCGTCGGGAAAGCTGCGCCGCATGCATGCGCTCGCGCTCGTGAACTGATCGGGACCACTGAGGCGCTGAATTCGCAAACGCGTTGAACAACTGAGCTTCTCGGGTCGGCCTGCGATCTGGTGACTGGCACCGGGCGCGGGGCATACTGAGCCGATGCCCGACCGCAATGTGCTCGGTGGTCCGCTGGAATCGTGCGGCACCGATCCGCTTACCGGCTTCTATCGCGACGGATGCTGCTCGACCGGGCCGGAGGACATCGGCCTACACACCATCTGCGCCGTCGTGACCGCCGAGTTCCTGCAGCATCAGCGCTCCATCGGCAACGACCTATCGACGCCGATGCCCCAGTACCGTTTCCCGGGCCTCGTGCCCGGCGACCGTTGGTGCGTCACCGCGGCAAACTGGCTGCGGGCCTACCACGACGGCTGCGCCGCACCTGTCGTACTTGCCGCCACCCACGAGTCCACTCTCGACGTGGTGCCTCTGGAGGCGCTGCAGCAGCACACCGTCGACGTGCCCGACGACCTGGGCGACCTGGACGGAACATGAACCTGCTGCACTTCAGGCTCGGATGTCACGCACGGCGAGGACCAGTCGGTCACACCCTTCAGTTCGCGGCTGCCGCGGTTGTCGAACGTGATCCTGGACCCGAGCACCAACGGCCCACCCCTGGTCACCTAGGGCCGCGGCGCGTTGTGCCACCCGGGCCCATTCCATCGGACAACACGGCACACCGCCGATATACGCGGTTCTGGACGAGATTCGCGAGATCGTTGATACATGCGAGTTGACGGGAGGGACGTCACCGTCTCGGGCAGCTTGCTGCCGCCACTGACTCGACGGACCAACGACATCATCCGGGTGGGAGTCGCGGCGGCGCTCCTCGCGATCGTGATCACAGGTTCGCTGGTCACCCGTACGCAGTGGGTCGGGCTCGAAAAATCCATCTCCGAAATCATTGGCGTGCTGCCGCCCACCCAATCGAACCTGGTCTATGTGGTGTACGGCGCCGCGATTCTGGCGTTGCCGTTCGTGATTCTGATCAGCCTCGTTGTCAGCCGCCAATGGAAACTCCTCGGCGCCTACGCGGCTGCAGCCCTGATCGCCGTTCTCGCGCTGTCGATCACCGGCAAAGGCATCGCGGCGCCGAGGTGGCACTTCGATTTGTCCGACAAGCTCGACACCACTTTGTCGCAATTCCTCGACGACCCACGGTGGATCGCGATGCTCGCAGCCGTGCTCACGGTGTCGGGGCCATGGCTGCCCGCGCGCTGGCGGCGGTGGTGGTGGACGCTGCTCCTGGCCTTTGTGCCGATCCACCTCGTCGTCAGCGCCGTGGTGCCGGCCCGATCGTTGCTGGGGCTGGCGGTGGGCTGGTTCGTCGGCGCGTTGGTGGTGCTGTTCGTCGGCACCCCCGCCTTGGAAGTGCCGCTCGACGGCGCCGTCCGAGCGCTGGCCCGTCGCGGATTCGTGGCCGCCGGGATCACCGTGGTGCGGCCGGCCGGGCACGGACCAATGGTTTTGTCGGCGAGGTCGCAGCAACCGGATTCGCTCGCGATCGTCGAGATGTACGGGCCGAACCAACGCAGCGGTGGGGCGTTGCGCCAACTGTGGCAGAAGCTGAAACTGCGCCGCAGCGAAACCGCACCCTTGCAGACCTCCATGCGCCGAGCCGTCGAACATCGCGCGCTGATGGTCATCGCTGCCAGCGACCTCGGTGTCGCCAACACGTCGACAATCGCCATCGCCCCGCTCGACCGGGGCTGGACGCTGTATGCGCAGACCCCTGCCCGCGGACGCCCGATCAACGACGCAATACCCGTTGCGCGAGTATGGGACTCGCTACGGGTTCTGCAGGAACACCGCATCTCGCACGGTGACCTGCGCAGCCAGGAGATCACCGCCGAGGACGGCACCGTGCTTTTCGGCGGCTTCGGCAGCGCCGAGTACGGCGCCACCGACGCTCAGCTCCAATCGGATATCGCCCACCTGCTGGTGACGATGGCCGATGTGTACAACGCGAAGTCCGCGGTCGGGGCGGCGATCGACGCGCTCGGTAAAGGCGCGATCCTGACCGCATCGCGTCGACTCACGAAATCGGCTGTGCCGTCGAGAATCCGCAACTCCATCGGTGACGCGCGTGGCGTCATCTCCGCCGTCCGCGACGAGGTCAAGCACCAAACCGGTGCCAACCAGATCCAGACCGAGACGATCACCCGGTTCACCCCCAGACAAGCCATTCGACTGGTGCTGCTAGTCGCACTGGTGTACGTCGCATATCCGTTCATCAGCACCCTGCCGACGTTCTTTTCTGAGCTGACAAAGGCGAATTATTGGTGGGCACTGCTCGGTCTCGCGGTATCGGCGTTGACGTACGTAGGTGCCGCCGCGGCGCTGTGGGCGTGCGCCGGCGGGTTGGTGAGCTTCAAGAATCTCGCAATCATGCAGGTCGCCAACACTTTTGCGGCGACCACCACCCCCGCCGGCGTCGGCGGCCTTGCGCTCAGTACGCGATTCCTGCAGAAGGGTGGGCTGGGTGCCGTGCGCGCCACCACCGCGGTGGCGCTCCAGCAGACGGTTCAGGTGATCACCCACGTTGCGCTACTGATCTTCTTCAGTTTTGCTGCCGGCGCGTCGGCGGATCTGTCTCATTTCGTGCCCTCTGCCACGGTCCTGTATTTGGTCGCCGGGCTCACGCTCGGGCTTGTCGGCGCATTCCTGTTCGTGCCAAAGCTGCGCAAGTGGCTCGGGACTGCGGTGCGGCCCCGGATCAAGGAGGTGATGGCCGACCTCGCCAAACTCGCGGGCGAGCCCAAGCGGCTGGCATTGATTGTCCTCGGTTGTGCCGCCACGACTCTCGGTGCGGCACTGGCATTGTGGACAAGTGTGGAAGCGTTCGGCGGCGGCACCACATTCGTCACCGTCACCATTGTGACCATGATCGGCGGAACGCTCGCCTCGTCGGCGCCCACCCCCGGCGGCGTCGGCGCTGTCGAAGCGGCGTTGATCGGCGGGCTCGCGGCATTCGGGGTGCCCGCGGCCGTCGGCGTGCCATCGGTCCTGCTGTACCGGGTGCTCACCTGCTGGCTGCCGGTGTTTATCGGGTGGCCGGTGATGCGGTGGCTGACCGAGAAAGAACTAATCTAGGTACTACGGACGGCACCCGTGCGGCTGCGGCAGGCGCGTGATCAACACGCCGCCGTCGATAAGTGACACGCCGATCGTGTCGGTCGCGTCGCCCCACGCCCACGACGTCATTGCATCGGTTAACTCGCCACACCATGGCATCCCGTTCAGCGATGCGAAGGTGGGTAACTCGGATCGCATCTGTGCGACGAGGTCGTAGTGGCTGGCCGACACCTCCCAGATCTCGAACCCAGGCGGTGTGGGTTGCTTCCCGGTGTAGGGCCGCGCCCCGAGCGGCAGAGTGATCTCGGGGACCAGGCTCGAATGCGGTCCACCCAAGTCCGGAAGTGACGTCGTGCTGGCCGATTCGACCGCCGGAGCGGCCGACATGTTCGGGCCCGACGGCAGCCCAGTCGCAACCAGGACGCCGACGATCGCCGCACTGACGGTGGCGGCTGTCGCGCCGAGGGTGATCCATCCCCGCGCCGACATCGCCGGGTGTGCAGCCAGCGATTCATTCGGCGAGCGGGGCGGTCCGTTCATTACCGAACATCCGACCACAGTCGGCGCTGGGCCGTGACCGAGATGGACAAATTCTCGACTTCTCATACGGTAAGGGCACGACAGATCAGTTAGGGAGGACTCGTGAGCCGATTCGGGACGCAATCCCGTTGAGTGCCATCGAATCGACAACAATCTCTCTGCCCTGACAAGCGTGCCCCGGAAGCAGAATTTCCGCGACCGCACCACCGCCGAGGTGCTCGTCGGCGGTAAGACCACGACGATGCGCGGCGAACTCATGCGGCACCCCGCCGTGGTCGCCGATCTCGCCAGCCGCTGCACGGAGTCCTGTGGCGACAGCCCTGCAGGATGGTGTACCATCTGGTACATGATTACAGACAGCAGCGTCGATATCGACGCACCGGCCTCGCTCGTGTGGGACGTGTTCAGCGACGTCGAGCGCTGGCCGGAGTGGACCGCGTCGGTCACCTGCCTCGTCGCGGTCGACGGGCCCGGCATCGCCGTCGGCAAGCGGTTCGAGATCAAGCAGCCCCGCATGCCGAAGCTGGTGTGGGAGGTCACCGAAGTGGTGCCCGGCTCGTCCTGGACCTGGGTGCAGCGATTCCCGGCCGGCTCGACCGTCGCTCGCCACGACGTCGCCGCCAAAACCAACGGTCACACACTCGTTCGACAGCAGCTCGACCAACGAGGCGTCAGTGCCTTGGTCGGACGGATCATGTACGGGATGACCACGCGCTACCTCGAGCTCGAGGCGCAGGGCCTCAAAGCCCGAAGCGAGCAACGGTCGCGACTCGATGGCCCGGCCTCCTGACCTCGCGCGGCGCCGTCAACTGCTCGACGCGCTCGTGGCGGAGTTCGCAGCAGGGGGCATCGGCGACCGCCCGCTGCGCGAAATCGCCGGGGCCGTCGGCACCAGTCACCGGATGTTGTTGCACCACTTCGGGTCTCGCAGTGAACTGTTGCTGGAGATCGTCGAAGAAGTCGAGCGTCACCAGCGTGCGCTCCTGCGCGACCTGCCGACCGGGCCGGCCGAGGGCGTTGCCGCGATGTGGGCCGACGTCCGGCGGCCCGAGCTGCGCGCCTTGGAGCGCCTCTTCTTCGAGTGCTACGCGCGAGGAGCTCAGGGCGAAGAACCATTCGCACGTATGGTGCCGGCGGCCGTCGACATCTGGCTGACCGACGTGGATGTGATGACCGACGGAACCGCCGACCCTGCCCTTGCCCGCCTCGGGCTGGCCGTCATCCGCGGCCTGCTGCTCGACCTGGTAGCTACCGACGACGACGCGGGTGTGGACGCGGCGGCCCAGGCCTTCATCGGTCTCGTCTCAGCGTTCCGGGCGCACGTCGTGCAAGATCGCCATTTGAGGGCCGGTCTCCAGTTCGTCGACGGAGTGACTGAGCAGGACCCGGCTTCGATTCGGCGACAACAGTATTGAGAGGTAGTGATGCGGCTGGTCGCCTGCAGTGAACGAAATTCTGTTGATTCGCAGCACAGGGGCGCCGATCGCGATGTCGAGAAGTCGCGCGTTGCGCGGGCCGGCGATCTCGCAGGTGAACTCGTGTTGCAGCCGGGTGAAGGTGACACCGGCGTCGGCAAGGAGGCTGAACATCGGGGTGTGCGCCATCTTCTCGGCGGTGATGTTCTCCGCGAGTCTTCCGGGAAGCCACGCCTCGGTACCCAGCAGCGGTTCCCCGGTACGGCGCTCGCGGCGTACCGCCAGCACATAGAGCGCCTCGCCGACCAATTTCACTTTGCCGGCGATGGCGTGTGGCGGCGTGCGCAGACCGAATTCGAAAACGTCGACTTCGGATTCGAACTGAATCTGGCGCATCTCGGCCCCATAGGACCGGCTGGCAATCTGTTCACCTTCGGTTGGATTAGGTTCCCGCACAAACGATCCCACGCCCTGGCGACGTGTGATGTAACCCTGGCTCGCCAGGTCGGCCAGTGCACGCCGCACGGTGATACGGGAAACTCCGAACTGATCGCAGAGATCCTGCTCCGTGGGAAGAGGGGCCCCCGCCGATATAGCCCCCCGCGCGATCTCGTCGTGCAGCACCAAGAACAGCTGCCGGTGCAACGGCACACCCGCGCCCGCGGTCACCAACACCGGCTTGCCGCGGGTCTCGTCGATGCTCATCGGAAACCCCCGCTTACCGTCGCCATCGCTGTGATTTTTGCCTCATCCTCCTTCAGCCCTTGCGCGCCGCAAGTTGTCTTATTACTATAACAACAAGACGTTTGAGGCGGTAGCTTATGCGGGAAAGAAGCAGCTAGTGTCTGTCGCAGTAGACCGAGGATCGGCCCAGTTCGGCGGGTTGACGGCCCGTCCGACCGGGCGGTTTGCAATCCCATCAGAAGCGCGCCGATGGACGATGTCGCGTTGACCCGCGGAGCGCTCATCGACGCAGTGGCACGACTATCCATCGAGCACCGCGCCGTCATACACCGCTCCTACTACCAGGCCCAGACGGTCGCGCAAATCGCCAACGATCTCCACCTCGACAAAAGGACTGTGACCTCGATGCTGCACTACGGCGTGCGCGAACTGCTCCTCTCGCTGGAGGAACGCGGGCTGAGGCCCAGCTGGCTCCCGCCAGCCGAATCGCAATCGCCGTTGAACCCCTCCCCAATAGCGTCCGAGGCATCTGACTGCGACGACGACAGCCTTCAAGATCAGCGGTAATCCGGTGTGCCGGTCGGCCTTGGGGATCGTCGTGCGGCGCCTCTCAGCGCCGCCGGCCAGTCGGCCGTCGCCGCAAGGACTTCGGTAGATAGACGGCCCCCGGTCCGGCTGGCGCCGCGGTATCGGCGGGGTTGGAGATCGCGCACCGCTTCAGCGATAGACAGCCGCAACCGATACACGAATCCAGAGTGTCGCGAAGCGCGATCAGTCCCACGATCTGGTCGTCCAGGCGCGCACGCCAATCCTTCGACAACCGCATCCAGTCAGCGCGGGTAGGCGTGCGGCTGCCGGGCAACATCGCGAGCGCGGCCGCGACCTCGTCAAGCGTCAATCCGACATTGCGGGCAGCGCGGATAAACGCGAGGCGCCGCAACATGTTTCGTTCAAATCGCCGCTGACCACCTGCCGTTCGCGACGCCTGGATCAGGCCCTGCTTCTCATAGAACCGGATCGCCGACGGTGCGAAGCCGCTCCGATTCGCCACTTCGCTGACCGTCAGCAGATCTGTCCTGTCCATCCGATGCCCTCCACTCAATGAGCCTCTTGACTTAAAGTTAACTTTAACTGCCAGTATGCCGGTATGAATCGATCCGAGACCGCTAACGTCGCAATCGTTACGGGCGCCTCGCGCGGATTGGGCCGGGCGCTCACTGCCGCGCTTCTCGAACGCGGCTGGACCGTGGTTGTGGACGCTCGCCGCACGGAGGAATTGGCGGCCACAGAGGTCGCATTGGACTCACCGGGGTTGATCGCCATCGCAGGCGACGTCACCGATGCATCCCACCGCGTTGCACTCATCGAGGCCGCAACCAACGCCGGACCGCTCCGCCTGCTGGTCAACAATGCCAGCCGGCTCGGCCCCAGCCCGCAGCCGAAGCTCGCCGACTACCCGCTTGGTGACTTGCGGGCAGTGTACGAGGTGAATATCGTTGCGCCGCTTGCTTTGATCCAGATGGCGCTCCCGACGTTGCTAAAGACCCGCGGTGTGATTGTGAATCTCACGTCGGACGCGGCGATTGAGGCGTATGGCGGCTGGGGCGGATACGGCTCGTCAAAGGCCGCCCTCGATCAGCTCTCCGCGATTCTTGCCGTTGAGAACAATGCGGTCCGGGTCTACGCCTTCGATCCTGGTGACATGCGCACCGAAATGCATCAGGCCGCTTTCCCCGGCGAGGACATCTCCGACCGCGCAGATCCGGAGTCCGTCGTACCCGCGTTCCTGCGACTGCTCGACACCAGGCCGGCGGCCGGCCGGTACCGGGCAAACGACCTGGCCGTGGCCGGAACGCACCCATGACGCTCGCGAACCCCCACACCCACTTCGATCGCTCCCCCAACTCGAACGCCACCGAACCGCCGGAGGCACGCGGCGTAGCCCGCGACCGGGTTAGGTTGCTCGTCGCCCAGCCGAGCGGCATCAACCATGCCCGGTTCGCCGACCTCGGTGACTACCTTCGCCCCGGCGATCTCCTGGTAGTGAACAATTCAGCGACGCTGCCCGCCGCGGTCGACGGGAGTCGAAGCGGCCAGCCGATCACGGTCCATTTCTCCACCGCCCTCGACGATCACGTCTGGGCGGTCGAACTCCGGCCGGCGTCGAAGGCGACTGGACATCTGCGCGACATTCGGGTCGGCGAACGCATCGATCTACCCGACGGTGCCGTCCTCGTGGTGAGTTCGTCGTACCCCGACGGCAGCGTCGCGGGCAGCCGATTGTGGATCGCGCGCCTGGCGATCGAAGGCGAAGCCATGTCATATCTCGCCCGGCACGGCCGACCCATCCGCTACTCCTACGTCCCGCGGCAGTGGCCACTCAGCGACTACCAGACGGTGTTCGCCCGCCACTTCGGCAGTGCGGAGATGGCAAGTGCGGCGCGGCCCTTCAGCACCGACCTCGTAACTCGTCTGGTCGCATCCGGCATTACGATCGCGCCGATCACCCTCCACGCAGGCGTCTCCTCAGGAGAGTCCGGCGAACCACCGATTGCAGAGCCGTTCGACATCCCGCTGACCACGGCTCGGTTGGTGAACCTGACACACGCGACCGGTGGCCGGGTGATCTCGGTCGGCACGACAGCCACCCGCGCCCTTGAGTCCGCGGCAACCACCGGCGGCCTCGTGCATGCGGCCCGCGGATGGACGAATCTCGTGCTCGGACCTGATCGACCAGTGCGCGTGGTCGACGGCCTGATCACCGGTTGGCACGATGCGGGCGCCTCGCACCTGCTGCTTCTCGAGGCAGTCGCCGGTCCTGACTTGGTCACAACGGCGTACCAGGAGGCGATCGAGCACGGATACCTCTGGCATGAGTTTGGAGACAGCGCGCTCCTGCTGCCAGGGCGCCACTGACGACGTATTGTCCTGGCGCCCGGTAGATTTCAGTGAGCTCGACATGCGTGCTGAAACCGCGAGGGCACAACGAGAGGAAAACACGATGGCACGAGGTTCCGAAGCACCATCCGGCCCGAATGCCCGATCCGACGCTGACCCGATCACCTTCGTCAACGTGTTCGAGATCGAGCCGCAACAGCTGGACTTGTTTCTTGTAGGATGGCGCGAACGTGCTGAGTTCATGAGTCACCAGCCCGGCTTCCGCTCCTTCCGACTACACCGCGCGCTCTCACCGGAGTCGCGCTTCCAGTTGATCAACGTCGCGGAATGGGAAAGCGCCGAGGCGCTGCGCGCCGCGACGTCCCACGCCGACTTCCAAGCCAGCGTGCAAGACGTCGTCACCCAATTTGGCGTCACCGCCTACCCAGGCGTGTATCGAGTCGCCGTCGAAGTCGCGGCGGGCTAACGCAACCTCTCTGCCAGAAAGTCCTCCCAGGTAAGCCGGCCCACGGACCGATCAGGAGCGAGGTTTGCCCCGGCACGCACAGCGCGGGCGGCGCCACCGGGAAGCTTTACCGGGACGATCGGTCGGCGCAGCTGGGCGGCCCGAAGGTAGCTTCGCAGTAGCTCCTTCATCTCGTATACGCGGGGTCCGGCGATGTCGGGCACCAGTCCCGACGGTTCGCCCACGGCCAACTCGACGAGTCTGGTCGCGACCTCGCCGGTGTCGATCGGCTGGAACCGGAAGCCGGCCGCGGTCGGCATCACCGGGAGCTTGGCCATCTGGCGCGCCACCATCAGGATCAAGTCGTGAAATTGAGTGGCGCGCAGAGTCGTCCACGGTAACCCAGACTCGGCAACCACCAGCTCAGCGGCCCGTTTGGAGGCGAAATAGCCGAACATAGTGCGGTCGATTCCGCTGACAACCGGGACTCGTTCAGCGCCGACGACTGAGATGTAGACCAGATGTTGGCCACCGATCACAGCCATCGCATTGACCAAGCTGCGGGCCTTGTCGTCGTCGTGCTTGGGGCCGCCTGCGCAATGCACCACGGTGTCAATGCCTTCCACCGCAGCCTGGATCCCCACACCGGTACTCAAATCGCCGGTCACATACTCAAAGCCGTCCGTCGAGTCGCGGGTGCGACGACTGAGCACCCGCACCGAAGCGCCGGCTTCTCGCAAGAGTGGTGTGACAAAGCGGCCCAATGTGCCCGTGCCACCCGTGACCAAGATGGACGTCGGCATGATCCTCCCTTATTCGTTCGAAGTGCTCCTCCTCTATGACACTCTTTTCGCCGGAAACGTGACAGCTGGCGAGGCCGGCGACTGAACAGTCAGGTCACACCACGGCGGTCGGGTCCAGCGCGCGATCACGGATAGGGGATGCCGCACATGGGTATCGCTGTGGCATGGGCGTAACCCGTCTTCCGCCGCCCCGTCCGGTCCTGTGGGCGCTGCGACCGCAAGAGTCGGCCAGTGTTTCGCGTCGCGACAATGGCGGCTGCACGCTCGTCACAATCGAGCATGCACCGTTGGCCGGCGTCACCGCCGAGATGCTGAATCGTCTAAAGCAGATCGCCGCGGCGTTCACCGCCGAGGTAGAGCGGCTGGCCGCGCTGGCGGCCGACGCGCTGGGCTCCGGGGCGGGCGTGGCGCCGGTGGAGCTGGCGATCCGCACCGCGATGATCCAGCTCGGCGCCGAGTTGCTGCAGCAATTGGTGGCCACCGATACCGGGCACCGCGGGCCGCGGATCGACTGCGGCAAGGGGCATCTCGCCGAGTTCGTCGGCTACCGCGACAAGCAGGTCGACACCGTGCTGGGTGCGATCACCGTGCGCCGTGCCTGGTACCACTGCGCGGCCTGCGAACACGGGATCGCGCCCCGCGACGACGATCTCGGTGTCACCGGCGCCTCGCTGTCGCCGGGGCTGCGTTCGATGACCGCCCGCGCCGCGGCTGCGCAGCCGTTCGCCGCCGCCGCCGACCTGCTCGCCGAACTGGCCGGAATCCGGTTGTCGGCCAAACGGATCGAGCGATCCGCCGAGACCGACGGCGCCGCGGTGGCCGAGCGGCTCACCGCCGAGTCGGCCGCGGTCACGCGCGGCAAGGTGGCCGTGCTCCCGGCGCCCGGCGACCGCGGCGAGCACAAGCCGCCGGACAAGCTCTACATCGCCATCGACGGCACCGGCGTGCCCATGGTGGCGGCCGCGGTCGCCGACCGGGCCGGCAAGAACGCCGACGGCCGGGCCCGTACCCGCGAGGTCAAACTCGCCTGCCTGTTTACCCAAACCACCGTGGACGAGCAAGGCCGGCCGGTGCGCGACCCCGACTCCACCAGCTACCTGGGCAGCTTCGCCCCCGCCAACCAGTTCGCCACCCTGGTGCACGCCGAAGCCCGCCGCCGCGGCGCCGACCACATCCGCCAGCTCGTCGTGCTCGGCGACGGCGCGCCCTGGATCTGGAACCTGGCCACCGCGGTCGCACCCGAAGCCACCCCGATCGTGGACATCTACCACGCCCGCCAACACCTGCACGACCTGGCCGCCGCGCTCGCACCCGCCCTGGGCGACCAGCACCCGGCGCACGGTATATCTCCCGGATGACGGTTGGCGACGATACGCTTCCCGGTCGCCTGTTGTTCAACCGAGTCGCGCGCACCCGCGCGCTGCCGCCGCACAAACTCAAGCGGTGGATCCGCCACCACATCGAGGAAATCGGCAACTTGGAGCGTTGCCTTCCGCGACTGTTTGACGCCCGGGCAGACGTTGAACCATGAAGCCCCTAGCGGCCGCCGACGCCGAGCATCGCGAGCAGAACGAGGACCACGGTGGTCACCGCGAGGGCGCCGTGCCCAATGACTATCGGAACGGGGAACGACCGCTCAGCCGGCGCCGCATCGGCCGGATTGCCAGGGCGCTGAGTGCCCACGCCCGCCGTGGCGTGGCTGCTGCGGTACACGGGAATCCACCGAGCGAGCATGGCGAAGCCAAGCAGCGCAACGGGAGCGAGCACGATTAACGCGATCCAGCCGATCGGCTCGTTGTCGGTGATGAGGTGGATGATCCACAGCACCAGACCGGCAGCGGCCAGCAGGAAGTGGCCGAAAATCACTGCGGGCGGGAACCGAGTGCTAGCGCCGGCACGGTGCCCTCCGCCGGCCACCCACTTGGAAAGTAGGTAGAAGCCGCCACCCGCGGTAAGGACCCACACGACTAATGCCGCGATGCCCATCATCGTCTCCTTTCAATGCTGTCGATCAGGAGCGGAACCCGTCGATTTGGTCGGACTCCCCAGCAACTCGGACGCCGTAGCGGTACGCGAGCTTGCCGCCCAGGTAGCCGGACACCCCAAGCGCGGCCAGGCTTATCACCGACAGCACCAAGGGCCCGAGGGCGACGGCGTTGCCCAGCGTGTAATCGCCGTGTCGCCACACGAAGTTGACGATGTAGGCGGCAACGATCGCGACATTGAGTGACATGTGCACAAGCGCGGTCCGAAACGCAGGCGTGCTGGAGGGGATCGCGAACAGGTCCAGGAAGCCGATCAACGCGGCCGCGGCGGCGCCGACGATGCCGATCGCGATCAGCCATTCCGACCCCTGGGTCAGGAATCCGGGCTGGGCGATGACGTGTGAGGCAACGTCGAAGATCAGGCTGGCGACCCAGGCGCCGATGGGCACGGTGACCAGGATCGGGTGGAAGGGATGCCCGTAAGGCCCGGCCAGCGCCGCGGTGACGGGATGCTTGGCCTGCTGTAGCAGAGCGCTCACGGCCGCCTCCGGAACCATTTAGACAGTGACGTTGGGCCTATTCAGATATCTCCCACATAGCGTAGTCCTCCAAATCATAAATCTAAAGACCATTAGCGATATTCTGGTCGCATGGACGATCCGACCGAGTCGGCGGACTTGACCGCGATCCGGGCGGTCACTGCGTTGGGTGAGGACCAGCGGCGGCGGCTGTACAGTTTTGTGCGCGCCGCGCGGCGGCCGGTGAGCCGCGAGGAGTCGGCCGCCGCACTAGGGATCTCACGGAAACTCGCCGCGTTCCATCTCGACAAGCTGGTGGAGGCGGGTCTGCTGCGACACCACTTCGTTCGGACCGCCAGCCCACGGGTGGGCCGGCGCCCGAAGGTGTACGAACCGACAGATGCTGACTTTCAAGTGAGCATTCCGGCGCGCAGCCATGAGTTGCTCGCTGAAATTCTGGTCCAGGCGATGCTCAGCCAGCCGGCGCGCGGGCCGGCGCGGCAGGCGGCCAGCGACTCGGCGTACCAGCGGGGGTTCTCCGCCGGCGCCCAGATGCGTGCGCGGATCCGTCCCGGCCGGCTTGGCAGCGAACGAGCGCTGTCCATCGCTCAGCAGGTGTTGGCCGCCCACGGCTTTGAGCCGTCCCGCACGGATTTGACGTGCTTACGGCTACGGAATTGCCCTTTCCATCCGCTGGCACGAGATGCTCCCGAATTTGTCTGCGGACTCAATCACGCCTTCATACGTGGACTCATCGACGGCCTGCAGGCGACATCCATTGACGCGGTCCTGGCACCGTCGGCCGGGGAGTGTTGCGTCGAACTACGAGCAACAGGCGCATCAAAGTGATTCCCAAAATGACCGTTGCGCAATGCCATAACGCGCTCGATCAGCAACCCGACACGAATTTCACAGACTCGCCGAGGTTCTGTTCCGCCGGGTAGGTCAGCCCCATCTGCAATTCCCACTCGTAGCCGCGGATCGCCAACAGGTTGACCTCGGGAGGTACCCGAAGTACTGCTTGGCAGTTGCAAGGATCGAAGGAACGGAGATCGCATGCGAGGTGAAACTGAAATCCAGCTTCGGCTCGGGGCGGGTCAGCGAGAAGGACGAGACCGCCGGATCCTTCGTCGCGTCTACAAACAGGACGCGCGCGAATTCGCTGATCAGATCGGTATCTTCGAGGTTGAGCTGATGGTTACGATGCAGGACTGCGTGTGGCGGCGGCTGGCTCGCCTCGTTCGAGGGCTTCGTAGACCTGCTGGTAGCCGTGCATCTTGGCAATCACGGTGTGGCACAGATAAATCCGATATCGGCCCGACGGCGTGGTGTGGAAGAAATGATAGAAAGTCACCGTCTCGAGAACGTCGTCAGGAGCCAGCCCCAGCCAATCTGCTATCGATTGCGCCGCGTCGGCAGAAGATATAGCCGTAACTGCGCTGGACGTCCCAAAGTATGTCGATTAGCGCCGTTCGGTCCCTCGGATACCGATCAAGCCGAAACTGCTTATTCGTTGTCGCCTCCGGTGGTGGCAGTGGCTCCGATGTTGGTATCGGCCCGCGCGCTGCGCGCATCCGGCCATACCCAGTGGCGCACCTCCGGGAGGTCATCGCCGTGGACGCGGCTGTACTCGCGGGCGGTGAGCCGCTGGTCGACCAGGTGCTGGCGCAGGGTTGCGCACTTCGATTGCAGGAAGGGCACACGGTCGAGCACGTCGATTGCGAGGTGGTAGCGGTCGAGGTCGTTGAGCATCACCATGTCGAACGGTGTGGTGGTGGTGCCCTCTTCCTTGTAGCCCCGCACGTGGAGGTTGTCGTGCCCAGCGCGACGATAGGTGAGCCGGTGGATCAGCCAGGGGTATCCGTGATAGGCGAAGATGATCGGCTTGTCGCGGGTGAAGATTGTGTCGAAATCACGGTCGCACATGCCGTGCGGATGTTCGGATTCGGACTGCAGGCGCATCAGATCGACGACGTTCACGAAGCGAACCTTCAGATCGGGCAGGTGCCGCCGGAGCAGGTCGACTGCCGCAAGGCCCTCCATCGTGGGAATGTCGCCGGCCGCGGCGATGACAACGTCCGGGTCGGTGCCGAGCTCCTCGGTGCCCGCCCATTCCCAGACGCCGAGCCCTCTCGTGCAGTGCGCGATCGCCTCTTCCACGCTGAGCCAGTTCGGACTGGGCTGCTTGCCCGCGACCACCACGTTGACGTCTCGGCGCGCTTGTTCACCACATGGTCGATGAAGCCAGGGTCCTGATGGCTGAACCCGTTGTGGTCCTGCCGCCAGACGTGGCTCGACAGAAGGTAATTCAGGCTTGCGATCGGCCGCCGCCACGGAATGTGGTTGGTGACCTTAAGCCACTTCGCGTGCTGGTTGACCATCGAGTCGACGATGTGGATGAACGCCTCATAGCAGTTGAACACGCCGTGCCGGCCGGTCAGCAGGTATCCCTCGAGCCAGCCCTGGCACTGGTGTTCCGACAACATCTCGACCACCCGCCCCATGCGAGCGAGGTGCTCATCCACTTCCGGCCCGAAGAATTCGGCATTCCACTGCTTTGCGGTCGCGTCGAACACCGCCTGCAGACGATTCGACGCGGTCTCGTCCGGCCCGAAGATCCGGAAGTTGGTGGGGTTCAGGCGTATCACATCGGTGAGCCATCGGCCCAGCACCCGGGTGGATTCGTCGATCGAGGCGCCAGGGCTGGGTACCTCCGCGCCGTAGTCGCGGAAGTCGGGCAACCGCAAATCCTTCATCAGCAGCCCGCCATTGGCGTGGGGGTTGTCGCTCATCCGCAGCGGGCCCTCCGGGGCCAGGCCGGCGATCTTCGGATCAAGCCTGCCGTCCTCGTCGAAGAGTTCGTCGACCCGGTAGGAGGCCAGCCAGTCCGCGAGCACCTGCAGGTGTTCGGGGGTATCGCGGGCGCTGGCCAGCGGCACCTGATGGGCGCGCCAGGATCCCGTGGTCTTCTTACCGTCGATGTAATCCGGACCCGTCCATCCCTTCGGGGTGCGGAAGATGATCATCGGCCAGCTTGGCCGCTGTTCGTCACCGCTGGCCGCTCTTGCCTTGATCTCCGAGATCTCGTTGAGAACCGTGTCGAGCAGCAACGCGAACCGCTTGTGGGCGTCGGCGGTCTCGTCGTGTTCCTTCACTTCGAAGAAGTACGGATTGTGCCCGTACCCGACCATGAGGCTGCGCAGTTCATCCACCGGAATACGATCCAGCACCGTCGGATTGGCGATCTTGTACCCATTCAAATGCAGGATCGGCAGCACCACACCATCTCTGGAAGGGTTACTGAACTTGTTGGAATGCCAGCTCGTCGCCAACGCGCCCGTCTCCGCCTCGCCATCGCCCACCACCGCCGCGACCAGCAGGTCAGGATTGTCGAACGCCGCCCCGTAGGCATGGGAGAGCGCATAGCCCAGCTCACCGCCCTCATGGATCGACCCCGGCGTTTCAGGTGCGACATGCGATGGAATGCCGCCCGGGAACGAGAACTGCCGAAACAGTCGCCGCAGACCTTCGACATCTTCGGTGATGTCGGAGTACACCTCCGAATAGGTGCCGTCCAAATATGCATTGGCGACCAGGCCAGGACCGCCATGACCGGGGTCCGGTGATGTAGATCGTCGACTGCCCACGCTCCTTGATCACCCGGTTGAGATGCGCGTAGACGAAGTTCAAACCTGGTGTGGTCCCCCAATGGCCCAGCAACCGCGGCTTGACATCGTCGCGTGACAGCGGGGTCCGCAGCAGCGGATTGTCCAACAAATAGATCTGGCCCACAGACAGGTAGTTGGCAGCGCGAAACCAGCCATCGAGTTGGGCGAGAGTTTCATCGCTCAACCCGTTCAGATCGGCTGAGCGCCAAGCGGTTGTCACGGCGGTCATCGCGGACGCTCCCATGGCGTTGGCTAACGGTCTCTCCCAATCCAACCCTGAAATCGCAACCTTCGACAGATCTTGCTCGAGTTGTTCACCGAACAGGCTGCCGAAACGGCTCCAACGATGTGACGATGAGGCAGTGCGATTCGAACATCGAGTTCATTGAGAAATATTTGTGAGTCCGCAGAAAATTCGTTGCAAGGGCAGTCCCCAGGCAAGGCTGCAGACATTGACCAGGCGAGGAGTCGCGATCCCGGTGCAGAATGTGTCCGATCCCTTCGACAGCGCTGACGGTGGCAACGAAACGCCGTTGGGCTTGCCGGCAGCTATCTCGGTTGCGCTGTTCGACCTCGACGGCGTGCTCACCAGCACCGCCGTCATCCATCAGAAAGCCTGGAAGCAGGCTTTCGACGACTTCCTTCGCGCGAGACAGGGGGACCAGTTCGTGCCGTTCACCGAACGCGACTACTTGCAATACGTCGACGGGCGCCCGCGCGGGGACGGAGTGCGCACGTTCTTGCAGTCGCGCCAGTTCGAGGTCACCGATGATCTCGTTGAAAGGATCGGCACCGGCAAGAACGAGCTCGTTCTCGCAAGCATCAAACGTGGTGACGTCGAGCCCTACCCCGGCTCGGTCCGCTACCTCACCGCGGTACGTGACGCCGGCGTCCGAGTCGGGGTCGTGACCTCGTCGGAGAACGGACGCGCCGTGCTGGATGCTGCCGATTTGGCGCGCTTCGTGCAGGAACGCATCGACGGGACCGACATCGCGGGCCAACAGCTGCGCGGTAAACCTGCGCCTGACTCGTTTCTCGCCTGTGCCCGGATATTCGGTGTCGATCCGCGCAACGCCGCCGTGTTCGAGGACGCGCTCTCCGGGATAGAGGCCGGCCGGGCCGGCGGGTTCGGGTACGTGGTCGGGATCGACCGGGTCGGCGGCGGCGAGCACGCGGCGTCGATGCGGGCGGCAGGAGCCGACGTAGTCGTCACCGATCTTGCAGAATTGCTCCCGGCATGAGGCGCGACGTGCCGGGCTTCGTTGTCGCGCCGTGGGAATTGCGGTGGGTCCAGTCCGACTGGGGCAGCCTGGGCTTGACGGAGTCGACGTTCGCGCTGTCCAACGGACACATCGGCCTGCGGGGCACGCTCGAAGAAGGCGAGCCGGTGGACCAACCGGGCACCTATCTCAACGGTTTCTACGAGTTTCGTGACCTGCCCTACGCCGAGCGCGGGTACGGCTATCCCGAGTCGGGCCAGACAGTCGTCAACGTGACCGACGGAAAGATCATCCGGCTGCTCGTCGAGGACGAGCCGATGGATCTGCGTTACGGGCATGTGGAAGAACACGAGAGGACACTGGATTTCCGGTCGGGCACACTGCGGCGCCACTCGGTCTGGGCATCGCCGACCGGTCGCAGGGTGAGGATCACGTCGGAGCGCCTGGTGTCGTTCACGAAGCGCACCGTCGCCGCCATCAGATACTCAGTCGAGCCGATCGGTGATGACATGCGGCTGGTGCTGCAGTCCGACCTGCTCGCCAACGAGCCCGTGCCCCTACCCGGCGACGACCCGCGTCTGGCCGCGGCGCTCGACGCCCCGCTGGTCGCCGAGCAAGCCGAGTGCCGAGACTACCGGGCGGTGCTGTCGCATCAGACCAAACGGTCGGGTCTGCGCCTGGCGGCCGGGATGGATCACGAAATCGACTACCCCGACACGGCTGACATGGCGGTCCGCGCCGAGGGTGACCTGGCCCGGCTGACGGTGGCGGCGCACGTGCCCGCCGGCACCAGGCTGACACTCACGAAGTACATCGGATACGGCTGGTCCGGGACACGCTCGGTACCGGCTTTGCGCGCACAGGTGGACGCGGCGTTGTCGATGGCGATGGAAGCCGGATGGGACGAGTTGCTGAGGTCACAACGCGAGTTCCTCGACCAGTTCTGGCTAGACGCTGACATCGAAATGGATGGCGATCCGCAGATGCAGCAAGCGGTGCGGTTTGCGATCTTCCATGTTCTGCAGGCGGGCGCTCGAGGCCAGAGCAGGTCGATCCCGGCCAAGGGCCTCACCGGCCCCGGCTACGACGGCCACACTTTCTGGGACACCGAAACATTCGTTTTGCCCATGCTCACCTACACCATCCCGGCTGCCGCGCGTGAGGTTCTCCGGTGGCGGCACTCGACCCTCGACAAGGCCAGGCAGCGGGCCCATGAGCTCGGCCAGTCCGGAGCAATGTTCCCGTGGCGGTCGATCAACGGAGAGGAATGCTCGGGATACTGGCTCGCCGGGACCGCGGCCGTGCACATCACCGCCGACATCGCCAACGCGACAGCGCGATACCTCGCCGCAACGCGTGATACGGAGTTCGAGACCGAGTGCGGCGTCGAACTCCTTGTCGAGAGCGCCCGACTATTTGCTCAACTCGGCCACCATGACGACGATGGCGTATTCCACATCGACGGCGTGACCGGGCCCGACGAATACACCGCGGCCATCAACGACAACGTCTTTACCAACCTCGTAGCCCAACAAAACCTGCGCGACGCGGTAGACGCGTGCAACCGGCGACCCGACGTCGCCGAGCAGCTGGACGTCGACGCGGCAGAGGTGGCGAATTGGCAGCGTTGCGCCGACCATATGAGCATTCCCTACGATGAACGGCGCGGTGTGCACGAGCAGTCGGAAGCATTCACCCGGTTGGCGCACTGGGACTTCGAGGCGTCGGTTGGCAAGTACCCGTTGTTGCTGCACTATCCGTACTACGACCTTTACCGCAAGAAAGTGGTCAAACAGGCCGACCTGGTGTTCGCGATGTATCTGCGCGGCGACGCGTTCACCCCCGAGCAAAAGCTGCGCAATTTCGACTACTACGAAAAGTTGACGGTTCGCGATTCGTCGTTGTCGGCTTGCTGTCAGGCAGTGATCGCAGCGGAAGTCGGATACCCGGACCTCGCCTATGACTACCTTGTCGAGACGGTGTTCACCGACCTTCACGACTTGCACGACAATGTCTCCAGCGGATTGCACATCGCCGCCCTGGCGGGCGCGTGGACTGACTGCGTCGCGGGATTCGGTGGGATGCGTGATTACGACGGCCAAATCACTTTCGCGCCGCGGTTGCCGAGCAGACTAACCTACCTGTCGTTCCGCATGGTGATCCGAGACAGCAAGATCGTCGTCGCGATCGACGGCGATCAAGTGACGTATCGCCTCCTCACCGGGGAGCCGATCAAGCTCGCCCACCACGGCCACAGCTTCCTGCTCTCCGAGGGCCCGGTCACTATGCCGGTACCAAAGATCCCGCACCGAACCCCGCCCGCACCACCCAAGGGCTGCGAGCCTTACCGCCGCCCAATGGACTAGGGCGCGATACGTCCTTCGAAATCAACGGTTTTCGCCATGTCACGGCAGCGCCACCCCACCGGCGGGGCCGCGCCCAGGACGCGCCGATGGTGCTGCGCGGCAAAGCCTTACGGCAGGCGATCATCGTACGTGCGCTGGCAGTGGAACGTTGGTTGCGGGCGCTGCTAATTGGACTGGCAGCATATGCGGTGTGGAAGTTTCGCGGCGATCAGGTGTCAATCCAAGCCGCCGCGGAACGCGATCTGCCGATTTTGCGCGCCAGCGGAATTAGGGTCGACTTTCGGCTACTGCGCGCTTCGGGGCGCGAAGAACGGCAGTTGCGGACCTACGGTGACCGTCTGGGTGCTGGTGATGGTGCTGGGCGCCCCTGTACTGGTGGCGGTGGGTGTGACGGTCACGGTGCTGGGCGCCGGGGTATCGGTGGCGGTGGGTGTGACAGTCACAGTGGCGGGCGCCGGCGTTTCCGTGCTCGAGGCTGCCGTCGCCGTGTCGGCGGCAGATGGTGCAGGGGTTTCGATGATGGTTTGTGTGCCTTGGGTGATGACCGTGGTCGGAGCGCTGCGTACACGGTGAGTCGGTGCGGTAGGCACGTTTGTCGTCGCAGATGCGCTGGGCTGGGCGGTGGTAGTGGTGCTGCTCGTGGCGGTGACGCTGGCGGGGGCGGCGGGTTGGGTCGTGGAGGTCATCTTGATCAATGCGTAGGCCATTGCCGAAGCCACGAGCAGCACCACCGCAGCGGCACAAACGATCGCGCCCGGACGCGCATACTTCCGTCCGCGACTTGAGTCATGTTGCGGCGGCGGTGTGTCGTCAATCGCGTATCGCCCAGCCTGGGTGGGTTCGGCGTAGGAGCCGATGTAATAGTCGGCGTCACTGTAGTTTCGCGTCACGGCGGGAACGTAGCAACGGTTCCTGTCAACACAATGGTACGTGGCCGTTAGAACGCTGAATTACGGAATTGAGCTGTGGGCGTGACTATTTCGAGATCTACTTAGCCGAGGTGACGAAAACGTAAATGTTTCATAGTTTTTCGGACGGCTACCACCGCACACGATGCGCGCAGGCGCGCCACGCCGAAATCATCTGGGGTAACCGCATTTTCAGCGGTGTGCGATCGGGCGAGTAGCGGGGTTTGTGACACCCGATAACCCGTGAAATCGCGCGCAATGTCCGTTCGAAGCGTCCTACAGGCCCAATGAATGCTGCACTTCGTGCAGCGTCTGCGCCGACGTCTTCAGGCCGGCAAGTTCATCCTCGGACAACGGCCGCTCCATCACCTTGCCGGCACCTGCCCGGGACATCACGGTCGGCAGCGACAACGCCACCCCGCTGATGTCGTAAGCCCCCTGTTGCGTCGTCGACACCGGCATCACGCGATGCTCGTTGCCCCTCATGGCCTCGACGATCCGGGCGGTGGACAGGCCGATCGCCAAGCTGGTCGCTCCCTTGCCGGCGATAATCTCGTAGGCGGCATGCACCACACTCCACGAGATCTCGTCGCGGGTGGCCGCATCGAAGATCCGATCGGCCGGAAGACCCCCGATCGACACGCTGGACCACAGCGGTATCTCCGAGTCACCGTGCTCACCGACGATCAGGCCGTGCACACTTTCAACTGCGAGGTTGGCTCGCTGGGCGATCAGGTACCGAAATCGGCTGGAGTCCAACACCGTACCCGACCCGAAGACCCGTCCGGGCCCGACGTCGGCGGCCTTTTCAGCGGCATACGTGACGACGTCCACCGGGTTCGTGACCATGAGGACGATCGCGTTCGGCGACTGCTCGAGCAACCGCGGCACCAGGTGCTGCGCCATCGCAACGTTCGACGCCGCGAGTTCAAGTCGGCTCTGGCCGGGATGCTGCTTGGCTCCGGCGGTCACGACGACTACCGCCGACCCGGCGGTCACCGCGATATCGTCAGACCCACTGACCGGGCAGCGCGGGACGAAGAGGCTGCCGTGGTTGAGATCGAGCACCTCGGCGCGCACCTTCTCCGCGTTGATGTCGTAGAGGGAAAGCGCGCCGCCCGAACCCCGGATCAGACATGCGTAAGCGATCGCGGTCCCGACTGCGCCCATTCCGATAATCGAAACCTTGAATTCCGCAACCACTGCACCATTGTGAATCAGCCCTTGCCGCCCTGCGATGAATTCAAAGCAAAGTGGCGGTGAACTGCTGAAGGTAGCGATGCCGCGAAGCGCCAGGGCACGTGTAGCGTGCAGCGGAGAGACCTGCTGACAGCGCGTCATCACATCATGCTGCCCGGCAACATGATTGGGTCCAACGCCCACGCCGGATACGCCACCAGGAGTGCGGCAAGCAATCGCATTTCGGGCGGCCGGTCCGACAAACCAAACCGGTTGATTACTCGCACCGGCACGGGAGTGCATGCGAGCATTGGCCCATGAGGGTTGGGCCAGACCAGCTATTCCCTGGCAAGAAGTTCAAAAGCACGATCCTCGAGATCTTCGACACCAAAACCACGATGGCGGGCAGCATCACAACTCGCTATCTGCAGCGGGCGGTCATGGCCGGCGTCCTCATCGGTGTGTTGTACTGCCTGAACTTCGCGGTGGTCGCGGCCTTCGCCGCCATTCCCGCCGGCACGAGCACTCTGCGCACCCTTGGGACCCTGGCCGGTGCTCTGACCTTCGGCTGGGCCCTGGTGTTCATATATTTTTCTAAGTCCGAGCTGCTGACGTCGAACATGATGATCGTCTCGATCGGCTGGTATTACCGGCGCACCAGTTGGGCGCAGGCGTTGCGGCTGCTGGGCCTGTGCTTCGTGGGAAACGCGCTTGGTGGGATGTTCGTCGCCGTCCTGCTTCGGTTCAGCACCATCGCAGACGGCGCCGCCTTGAAGCAGATGGTGGACGCCGTCGAGCACAAGCTCGACTACATCAGTTCGGGCCCGACCGGCTGGGTGGACCTGTTGGTGCGGGCGATCCTATGCAACTTTATGATCAACCTCGCCATGCTGCTGGTCTACGCCGGCCTGATCAAAGACGATCTCACCAAATGCCTGGTGATGATCGCCTCGGTGTTCACCTTTGTGTTCCTTGGCTTCGACCACTCGGTGGCCAACACCGTTCTGTTCAGTATCGTCGGGCTCAAGGAGCACATCGACCTGGCCCTGGCCGCGGGTAACCTGGGCATCGCCCTGCTAGGGAACTACATCGGCGGCGGCCTGCTGATCGGTATCTACTACGCGTACGTCAACGACGAAGCGGCGTATGCACGCGCCCACCCGCCGGCCGCCGACGACGGTGATCTGCCCGAGTGAACGGAAGCACCCCAGAAGTCCCGACAATAAAGGAGATAAGAGCTATGGGCACCTACGCAGTCACCGGTTCGGCATCCGGGATGGGCGCGGCCGTCGTAAAGAAGCTCCACGACGACGGCCACAGCGTAATCGGGGTAGACATCAAGGACGCCGACGTGGTCGCCGACCTGTCCACACCTGCCGGCCGATCGGGCGCCGCTTCCGCGGTGCTCGACCGCGCCAACGGGAGCCTCAATGGCGCGGTGCTGGCGGCGGGTCTCGGGCCGACCGCGGGCGCTGAGCGCACACTCCAGATCTGCGAGGTCAACTACTTCGGTGTCGTCGATCTGCTCAACACGTGGCGTCCGGTGCTTGCGGCCCAGGGCAACGCGAAGGTCGTTGTGTTCTCCAGCAACTCGACGACCACGGTCCCGATCGTTCCGGAAAGCATGATTAAGGCATTCATCGCGGACAACGGCGACAAGGCGCTCCGGGTTGCCAAGTACTATCGCTCCAAAGCGCCGGTCTTCGCCTACGCGGGCTCCAAGATCGCGGTCTCCCGGTGGGTACGGCGCAACGCCGTCACGCCGGAGTGGGCAGGCGCCGGCATCCGGCTCAACGCCATCGCGCCGGGTGCGATCATGACCCCGATGCTCGAAGGCCAACTGGCGACGCCGGCAGAGCGTGCGGAGATCGAGGGATTTCCACTTCCGATCGGACATTTCGGCGACCCGTCGCAGCTGGCCGACTGGGTGGTGTTCATGCTGTCCGAATCGGCGGACTTCCTGGTCGGCAGCATCATTTTCATCGACGGCGGCAGCGACGCTTACTACCGCGCCGATGACTGGCCACGCAGTGTCCCGCTGCTGGGCGTGCCCCGCTACCTTCTGCGCATGAGGGCTTGGGCAAAGCGCAAGAAGAGCTGAGCCCCTATGGTGGTCACCAAATGTTTGCGGGCACCAAGTCCGTACACCCGCACCGAAAACCGAGTCCTGCAACAATGGCTCGGCACCGCTGACGATAGCCCCATGGACATCACCTTAAGGCCACATCGATACTTGCGGAGGTCGAGCGAATCCGGCCGGAGACGTTGCGGCCGTGTTCATTTGGGACGTTCTGTTCACGTTCTGTTCACGCAATGTCCACCGAAATCACCACCGCGGCGACAGTGGTGATCGAGTGATGCTAGGACCTTTCTCAACCGCCCCCGCGGACACGCGGCACTCACATACAATCACTGTTCGACTTCGAGGCCGCTGCTGCCGAATCCCCGTCGACAGCAAGCAGAAACCTTCCGCAAATGTCGGGGCAACCGCAGAAGGGACGACATGACCGATGTAGTTCAGACACCGACGGGGAAATCCAGTGCGGCAAAGAGGACGACCCGTGCCGTGGCCGATGAGGTGGAGGCGGTTCGTACCGGAATGCGGGCCGATGACTTGCGACAGGACATCACCGATCACCTGCGTTATTCCATTGGTCGCCTGGCAGCCGTGGCAACACCCGAGCACTACTATCGGGCGCTCGCGCTGGCCGTGCGTGACCGCATGCAGCAGCGCTGGACGACCACTACGCAGACCTATTGGGATCTGAGTTCGAAAATCGCCTGCTACCTGTCGGCCGAGTTCCTGATGGGCCCGCACCTCGGGAACAATTTGCTGAATCTCGATATCGAGCAGGAGGCGCGTGCGGCATTGGCCGAACTGGGCCAGGACCTCGACACGGTCCTTGCATGCGAAGAAGAGCCGGGGCTCGGGAACGGCGGCCTGGGACGGCTCGCGGCGTGCTATCTCGACTCGTTGGCCACCCTGCAGCGGCCGGCGATCGGCTACGGCATCCGCTACGAATTCGGAATTTTCGATCAGGAGATCCGCGACGGGTGGCAGGTCGAAACGACCGACAACTGGCTGGTTCGCGGGAACCCCTGGGAGATCGCCAAGCCCGATATAGCCTATCGAGTGAACTGGGGCGGGCACACTGAGCGCTCCCTCGACGAAACGGGTCGGGAGCGTGTGCGCTGGGTGCCGCGGCGGGTCGTCAAAGGCATCGCCTACGACACTCCCGTTCAGGGTTATGACGTGACCACGTGCAACACACTGAGGTTATGGAGCGCCAAAGCCGTCGAGTCCTTTGAATTCGAGGCCTTCAATATCGGCGACTACTACCGCGCGGTCGAGGATAAAGTCGTCTCGGAGACGGTCACCAAGGTGCTCTATCCGAATGACGAGCCAGAGGTCGGCAAGCAGCTGCGCTTGTTGCAGCAGTACTTCTTCGTCTCCTGTTCTTTGCAGGACGTGCTGTACATGCACCAGGACATTGCCGGTCGCCCCGTTCAATCGCTTGCGGAACAGTGGGCACTGCAGCTCAACGACACGCATCCGTCGGTCGCCGTAGCCGAGCTGATGCGGCTCCTGGTAGACGATCGCCATCTCGACTGGGACGAAGCGTGGGCAATCACCGTCGCGACCCTCGGCTACACCAACCACACCCTGCTGCCAGAGGCTTTGGAAACCTGGCCCCTACCGATGTTTGCCGAGTTTCTGCCGCGGCACCTCGAGATCATCTACGAGATCAACCGGCGGTTCCTGGATGACGTGCGCGCCCGTTTCCCGGGCGACGACGCACGGGCGAGTCGGATGTCCGTAATCGGCGAGGAGGGTGGCAAAAGCGTACGCATGGCGCATCTGGCAACGGTCGGCAGCCACGCTGTCAACGGCGTCGCCGCGTTGCACTCTGAGTTGCTCAAATCCAGTGTGCTCAAGGACTTCTACGAGTTGTGGCCAGAGCGGTTCAGCAACAAGACCAACGGCGCGACGCCGCGGCGTTTCCTGGCGCTCGCCAACCCGGGGCTCAGAAGACTGCTCGACAACAAGATCGGGGAAGGCTGGCTGGCGGACCTGGGTATGCTTCGTGAGCTCGAGGCCTGTGCCGACGACGCCGCGTTCCATCGGGAATGGCGCGCGGTCAAGCGCGCCAGCAAGGCGCGCCTTGCGGACTACATTCGTTCAGCCACGGGTATCGAACTCAAAACGGACTGGCTGTTCGACGTCCAGGTCAAGCGCATTCACGAGTACAAGCGTCAGGATCTGAACGCCCTGCACATCATCACGCTGTACCACCGGCTGAAGCAGAACCCTGGCCTCAAGATTCCGCCGCGCGCATTCATCTTCGGCGGGAAGGCCGCACCCGGCTATTTCATGGCCAAGCGCATCATCAAGTTGATCAATGCCGTGGCCGAGACGGT
Organism: uncultured Actinomycetota bacterium; assembly: GCA_963801365.1. Taxonomy (GTDB): domain Bacteria; phylum Actinomycetota; class Actinomycetes; order Mycobacteriales; family Mycobacteriaceae; genus Mycobacterium. Next base: position 86,507 of record CAWDEZ010000016.1, read on the forward strand.
GAACAACGACCCGGACGTCAACCAATATCTGAAAGTGGCGTTCGTGCCCAACTTCAATGTGCAAAACGCACATCTGATTTACCCGGCGGCCGATCTGTCCGAACAGATCTCGACTGCCGGCAAGGAGGCCTCTGGGACCGGCAACATGAAATTCATGTTCAACGGCGCGCTGACCATCGGCACGCTGGATGGTGCCAACGTCGAGATTCGAGAAGAGGTCGGTGCGGAGAACTTCTTCTTGTTCGGGTTGACGGTGGAGGACGTGGAGCGCATCAAGCGCGAGGGCTACCGGCCGGCGGACTACATCGACCGCAACGACGAATTGAGCACGGTGCTGGGACTGATCGCGAACGGGCATTTCACCCACGGCGACACCGAAGTGTTCAGGTCGGTGGTGGGATCGCTCAGTCAGCACGACACGTTCCTGGTTATGGCCGACTACGCGGCCTATGTGGAGTGCCAGGAACGGGTGGGTGCCGCGTGGCAGGATACGGAAGCCTGGACGCGGATGTCGATCCTGAATACTGCCCGCAGCGGCAAGTTTTCGTCGGACCGCGCCATCGCCGAGTACTGCGATGAACTGTGGAACGTGCGGCCCGTGACGGTCAAGATTTAGCCCGGCGGCATCACCGCTGTCCCCACAACCTGGACGTGTGCGCCGGGTAACGCCGTGAGCGCGGCCGGGTACGTCGGTTCGGAGACACCGATGGCCTTTTTCACAGCAGGATTGGGAATGGCGTCGGAATGCGTTGAGTGCGGTCACGAATGTGAGCCGTACTCTCCCGAACGCCGTCAGTATGCTGTACGTCTTCGACAATTGTTGTGGTGCAGCGGTTTTAGTTGGTGCAGGCGGGATATGTGACGAGACGGGTGGGGACAGGAATCGGGGACGAGGAGTGGACACTGATTGGTCTCAGGCAATGCGGGCGCTGGAGGCTGGTTCGGTCGCTAGCTGTTGGCGGGCGAGAACATGTCGCTTAGACCCCCACGTGACAGCCGAATCGGTGTCCGCCGGGGTTGGCGTCCGCCCAGAAGCAAGGGCAACTGTTTACGACGTCGAACTGGTTCTCCAGCACCAATATTCGGTTTGCACCACAAACACACCAGATGTCTGCGCGGCTGTTGACTGACGTGGGACAATCTTCTCACCGGCCAGCCGAACAACCGCTCCGGGAGATCCCCTCAGTCGTCGGCCGGCCCCGACCAACGACAGGGGTTTGCGATGACAGCCACGGACATCGAGCGGGCCGCCGCTCCGGACGGCAAGCCGGGCGACTCCGACGCCTGGCGCGGCTTCAAGGGGCTCATCTGGCGGAACATCATCTCAGTCCGGGATTTCATCAAGGAGAACTACACGCCCTACGAGGGGGATGCATCCTTCCTCGCCGGCCCCACCGAGCGCACGATGCACATCTGGCACAGGCTGGGTGAACTGTTCCCTGAGGAGCGAAAGAAGGGCGTCCTGGACATCTCCGTGATCCCCTCGTCGATCACGGCCCACGACCCCGGGTACATCGACAAGGACCGCGAGCTCATCGTGGGTCTGCAGACTGAGGCGCCGCTGAAGCGCGCGATCATGCCCAACGGCGGCCTGCGCATGGTCGAGACCGCGCTGAAGGTGTACGGCTACCCGATACCGCCCGAGGTGCACGAGACCTTCACGAAGTACCGCAAGTCGCACAACCAGGGAGTCTTCGACGCCTACACCGAAGACATCAGGGCCGCCCGCAAGTCGCACATCGTCACCGGTCTGCCGGATGCGTATGGCCGCGGCCGCATCGTTGGCGACTATCGTCGCGTTGCGCTGTACGGCGTGGACCGGCTGATCGAGCAGAAGCACAAAGACCACCTATCCCTGGACAAGGTTTTCTCCAGCGACGACGTGATTCGTGACCGCGAGGAGCTCGCCGAGCAGATCCGGTCGCTGGGCGAGCTCAAAGAGATGGCCGCCAGGTACGGCTACGACGTGTCCGGTCCGGCCGGGTCCGCCCGGGAGGCGGTCCAGTGGACGTACTTCGGGTATCTGGCCGCAATCAAGGAGCAGAACGGCGCGGCCATGTCGCTGGGACGCACGTCGACGTTCCTCGACGTCTACATCGAGCGCGACCTGGCCGAGGGCCGACTGACCGAGGTCGAGGCCCAGGAGCTGATCGACGACTTCGTCATCAAGCTGCGGATCGTGCGCTTCCTGCGCACCCCGGAGTACGACGAGCTATTCTCTGGCGACCCGACGTGGGTCACCGAGTCGATCGGCGGCATCAGTAGCGACGGCCGGTCGCTGGTCACCAAGAGCTCGTTCCGCTTCCTGCAGACGCTGTACAACCTCGGCCCGGCGCCAGAACCGAACCTGACGGTGTTCTGGTCCGACCGGTTGCCCCAAGGCTTCAAGGACTTCTGCGCGAAGGTGTCGATCGACACCTCGTCGATCCAGTACGAGAGTGACGAGCTGATGCGCCCGGAGTATGGCGACGACGTGGCGATCGCCTGCTGCGTGTCGGCCGCCCCAGTGGGCAAGCAGATGCAGTTCTTCGGGGCCCGGGTCAACCTCGCCAAGACACTGCTGTACGCGATCAACGGCGGGCGCGACGAAATCAGCGGTCAACAGGTCGGGCCGAAGAACCCCGCGATCACGTCGGAATACCTCGACTACGACGAGGTCCTCGGCGCGTTCGACCGGATGATGGACTGGCTCGCAGGCACATACGTCAACGCCCTGAACGTCATCCACTACATGCACGACAAGTACGCGTACGAGCGGATCGAGATGGCGCTGCACGACTACCCCGTCAAGCGGACCATGGCGATGGGGATCGCGGGCCTCGCCATTGCCGCCGACAGCCTGTCGGCGATGCGGTACGCGCGCGTCAAGGTCATCCGGGACGACACCGGCCTCGCGGTGGACTACGAGATCGAGGGCGACTACCCGGCGTACGGCAACAACGACGACCGGGCCGATGAGCTCGCCGTCATGCTCGTCGAGAAGTTCATGGACAAGGTCTGTCGATACAAGACCTACCGGGACGCCGAGCACACCACTTCGGTGCTGACCATCACGTCGAACGTTGTGTACGGCAAGCACACCGGCAACACGCCGGACGGCCGCCGTGCAGGCGAGCCGTTCTCGCCGGGCGCCAACCCGATGAACGGCCGGGACACCCATGGCTTCCTCGCTGCGGCCTTGTCGGTCGCCAAGCTGCCGTACAAGGCGGCCAAGGATGGCATCTCACTCACCGGGAGCCTGGTGCCCCAGGCACTGGGCAAGACGACGGACGAGCGGGTCGGCAACCTGGTCGGCGTGCTCGACGGGTACTTCGGCGAGCGCGGCTTCCATGTCAATGTCAATGTGCTGAACCGCGACACGCTGCTGGACGCGGTGGAGCACCCCGAGAAATACCCGCAACTCACCGTCCGGGTGTCGGGATATGCGGTGAACTTCGTGCGTCTCACCCGCGAGCAGCAGCTCGACGTGATCAACCGGACCTTCCACGGGGCCCTCTAGCACAGGTGCCCGGAAAGCGTGAGGCCATGAGTTCGCCCAGTGGACACTCACCCGAATTCCCCGACCTCAATGAGGCGCTGCGGGTCGCGGTAGCGGCCCGGCCGGGCGTACGCCGACTGCCGGTCGTTCCCGTGAGCGACCTGTCGGTGAGCCGCTCCGAGCTGGTGGACGCGGGCCGGATCGAGGAGGAGGAGGACGACCCGAACGTCGGGTTCTACCATTCCTACGAGATCACTGGAGCCGTGAACGGGCCGGGCCTGCGGTTCACCCTGTTCGTCAACGGCTGCCCGCTTCGCTGCCAGTACTGCCACAACCCGGACACCTGGATGATGCGCAACGGCCGGAGCGTGACAGCCGACCGGATGATCGAGGAGATCGCCAAGTACGCCCGGGTCCTCAAGGTCGCTCGCGGCGGGCTGACGATCAGCGGCGGCGAGCCGATGCTCCAGATCAAGTTCACCGGCGAGATTTTCCGGCGGGCCAAGCACGAACTCGGCCTACACACCTGCCTGGATACCTCCGGGTATCTCGGCGACCGGGCCTCGGAGGAGTACCTCGACAACCTCGACCTAATCCTGCTCGACATCAAGTCGTGGGACCCGGCCACATTCAAGCTGGTCACCTCGGTGGAGGTCGGGCCCACGCTGCGGTTCGCCCGTCGGCTGTCCGACCGCGGCAGCCACATGTGGATCCGATTCGTCCTGGTTCCGGGCTTGACCGACGCGGTGGAGAACGTCGACGGAGTCGCCGAGTTCGTGGCCACCCTGCAGGGGGTGGACCGCGTCGAGATCCTGCCTTTCCACCAGTTCGGCGTGCCCAAGTGGGACGAGCTGGGGGTGCCTTTCCAGCTGCGCGAGGTAAGTCCCCCCGAGCCCGAACTCGTCGCCCGGGTCGAGGGGCAGTTCCGCTCCCGCGGCCTGAACGTGGTTTGACCTTCTGCTTCGGCAAGCAAGACTGGTACGCGGATCCAAGCGGTTCAACGCGGCTGGGAATTTCTTGAGAGCCAGGACAGTCACCGAGCTGCCTGCAGAGGACTTGTTGAACGAGAGTTATCTGTCATTCGTGTCCCGTGTATAGGGGGCACCGTGGATAAGCCGAGTTCCATTGTGGGCGTCCGTGACCGGGCTCGCCTGTAAAGGCGGGATCGCTTTCGCGGCGCGCTCTTCGACTACTTGGCCTTGACGAAGCCGCGCACCATCCACCTCGTGGTGGGCGCGATTCCCGCGATGCTGCTCGCCGACCGGGGCGTCGTGGCCCCGTTGCTGATCCTCAACACGCTCGTTGGCGCGATGCTTATGACAGCAGGCGCCAACACGCTGAACTGCGTTGCGGACGCCGACATCGACAAGCTGATGAAGCGCACCGCAGGCCGTCCACTGGCGCGCTCTGCGATCTCGAGTCGTTATGCCCTGGTGTTCGGTCTGGCGCTAAGTGTTGGGTCGGTCTTGTGGTTGTGGTGGACCACGACCCTGCTGGCCGGTCTGCTGGCAGCGGCTACGATCGCGTTCTACGTGTTCGTCTACACGCTGCTGATCAAGCGGCGCACTGCGAAAAACGTGGTCTGGGGCGGCGCCGCCAACGGCATGCCGGTGGTGATCGGCTGGGCGGCCGTCACGGGCACCATCGGCTGGCAGGCCCTGTTGATGTTCGCAATCATCTTCTTCTGGACGCCGCCGCACAGCTGGGCTTTGGCAATGCGGCACACGGAGGACTACCGGGCCCCGGGCGTGCCGATACTTCCGGCCGTCGCGACCGAACGTCACGTCACCAAGCAGATCGTCATCTACACCTGGTTGACCACGTTCGCGACGCTCGTGCTCTCGCTTGCCGCCGGCTGGCTATACGACACCGTCGCGCTGCTGGCTGCGGCATGGCTCGTCCTGATGGCTCACCAGCTGTCCGCTCGCACTGGCCGAGGCAGGCCGGTCGGAGCGCTCCGGCTGTTCAAGCGGTCGAACATCTATCTGGTTGCGCTGTTCTGCGCGATCGCGGTGGATTCGGCACTGGGGCTGCCGACACTGCTGGGACGCTGATCGGCTTGGATAGCCCGGAAGCCGACAGCCCGCGCGTCTCCAGCGACGATGAGCAGCTGATTCTGGTGGACCGCCACGACCGCGAGATCGGATTCCTGGCGAAGGCTGACGCGCACCTTGGCCGCGGAACGCTGCACCGCGCGTTCTCGCTGTTCGTGTTCAATCCCGCTGGCGAACTGCTCGTGCAGCAGCGCGCGCAGGGCAAACGCCTGTGGCCGGGCTACTGGTCCAACACATGCTGCTCGCATCCACGCCGCGGCGAGAGTATGGACACCGCCATCCACCGTCGCCTGCAGGAGGAACTCCGCCTGACGGCAGAGCTGGAATTCGTGTTCAAGTTCCAGTACCAGGCGCAGTACGACGCGTACGGCGCCGAGCATGAGCTGTGCTGGGTCTACGCAGGGCGCAGCGCCGAGCCGCCCCTCGCGAACGGCCACGAAATCGCGGCGTGGCGTTACGTCACTCCGCAGGCGCTGCAAGCCGAGATTGATTGTGCACCAGAGATTTTCACACCGTGGTTCAAGCTTGAATGGGCACGCCTCGTGCGTGTCGGATCTATTGCGAACGCTCCCTGACGACCCTGGCGACGTCGATGCGCGTGACCAGCCGGGCCGCGGGTAGCTGCGAGAAAACGGCGGCGGCCGTGACGGCGACGGCGGCGAGGATCAGTGCGGGGAGGCCCACGGACAGGTGGAGATTGAACAGGTCGTTGTTGAACGAGCGCAGGAAAAGCCATCCGGCGCCGACGCCGGCGACCAGGCCGATCGGGACGGCGAGCACAATCGCAGCGAGGTTCTCGAGGGCCACGGCAGCGGTGAGTCGGCGGATCGGTGCGCCGGTTGCGCGGAAGGTGGCGAGTTCGCCTGTCCGTTCGGCGAGGTTGACGGTCATGGTGACGTAGATGACGGTGAACGCGAGCACCGCACCCAGCACCAGCATGGCGCCGGCGAACACCCAGAAGATGACGAGGTACCTGTCAATCTGCTGTTCGACGGCGTGGGTCTCGGTGTAGGCGACCACGCCGGGGAGGCCAGTGGCAGCGGCACGCACTCGATCGTGGTCGGCGTCGCTGTCGAATCGGAGCAGGTACCCGTCAGGCCCGGCGTTCGTGATCGATTGAGCCACAGCATTTGTCGCATACACCGCGGTGCCCAACGGCTCGTCCACCAAGCCGACGAGGCGAATCTTCCTGGCCGAACCTGCCGAGGTCATCACGGTCAGATCGTCTCCGGTGCGCAGGCCGAGCTTGTCCGCGAGTGGTGCGCCGGCGAGCACGCCGTCCGCCGGCAGCGTCCGGGCAGTGCCCTCCGGGGTGCGGAACCCGTGCATTACTGTGTCGGGTTCAAGGCCATTGAGTGATGTCGGGTACGTGTGCCCGTTCGCCGCGACGGTAACCCGTGCGATGGTTCCCGGCTCGACGATCGCGACACCGGGAAGCGATTGAAGTTGTGCGCCAATATCTTTCGCCTCCGGCGCGATCAGCACCGTGGCATCGTGACGCTGGACCGAGCCGAACTCGACGTCGAGCATTGCACGCACACTCGTGAGCATGCTGGCCGAGGCGAGGATCAGCACGAGCGCCAGCACGCCGCCGAGCATGGTCGCGGCGGTACGGCGGCGGCTGCGCGTCAGCGAGCGCAGCGCCATCCGCACCACGACAGGTATCAGCGCCCACTTCGCGGACAGCCGGGTCAGCGGACCTATCCGGATCGGCTGGACGATGTCGCCGCGCATCGCCTCTGCCGGTGCGGTTCGAGCGGCGGCGATCGCGGGTGCGAGCCCGGCGATCACGCCAGTGGCCAGCGCGAGAACGAAACCGATGATGGCGGTTGAGATTCGGTGCTCTATCACGGTGTCCGGGAGCCCCAGCAAGGACGTGTAGACCCTGGTGTAGGCGGAAGTCGCCGCTCCCCCGGCGATGACCCCGGCCAGCCCAGCGACTGCGGCGACGGCAGCGCCGTACCACACGTAGTGCCGGACAACTGCGCCACGGCGGGCGCCAAGGGCAAGGAGGGTGCCGATGATCGGACGTTCAGTGTGGATGAGTCGGGTGATCAACACGTACTCGACGATCGCTGCAGCGGACAGGAACAAGGCGGGAAACCCGACCGCCATAGCGGACAGGCCGTGGAGGCTTTCCTGCAGTGAGGCATTCGACGGTTGATCGCCACGGTCCTCGACGTCCACAGCCCCGGCTGAACGGAGCTGCTGAACGACACGATCCCTATCGGATTGCGTTGCAGTGCTAGCCATCTCGACCAACGTCTGGTTGGCGGTCGGTTGCGCCGCCAATGTCCGCGCAATTGATTCGGGTGCAAATAATACGGCGAACGCGTGGGGGTCGCCGAGGATGTCCTGACGGTTCCGCGCGGGCCAGAGATATTCCGGCGATTGCGCGACACCCGAGATGATCACTTCGTGCCACACCGTGCCGTCGAACACCTGCATTCGGTTGCCTGGGGCCAGGCCGAAGCTGTCAGCGGTGTGCCGTTCGACGACGACCTGGTTCGAGCGCCCGGGATCGGGCAATCCCCCGGCGATGAGGTCGGACTCGTTGATTTTGGCGCCGCTTACCGGTGGCATTCCGACGACCCGGCCGACGAGTTTGGTAGCGCCGATCATCATCGGTCGATCCGCCTGGATGCGGGTCGTTACGCGCTCGACGCCGACGTTGTTGCGGACCGCCGCGGCGATCGTGTCCGCGTCGTCACTCGTAACGGTCAGATCAGCGAAATATGTTCTCGCGTAGGTTCGATCGTATGATGCTTGGACGTTGCGAAACGAGTCGTAGCTGGCGACGAACAGCAGTACCCCGAGCATCACCGTCACGCCGACCGCGGCGACCTGCGGTAGCCGACGCCGGAGGTCTCGGAAAGTCTCTTCTGCAAGGCGCTGGCATCACGGTCGGTCACCACCGGATCTCCGCGGCGTCGGCTGGTGAGGCGTTGCGATCAGCCGATACGATTTCGCCGTCACGCATCCGCACGATGTGGTCGGCGATTTCGGCCGTGGCTTCGTTGTGAGTCACCATGATCGCGCCGCGTCCGGCACGGCTGGTCTGCTGCAACAACTCCAGCACGCGGCGACCCGTCGCTACATCCAATGCGCCGGCTGGTTCGTCGGCCAGCAGCAGGTCTGGGTCGGTGACCAGCGCCCGGGCAATCGAGACCCGCTGCTGTACTCCACCCGACAGCTGCGCCGGGAAGTGACCGACACGATCCGACAAGCCCACCTCGGCAAGCAGATCCGAAACACGGCCGCGGTCGCCGCGGCCTGTCAACTCGATCACCACCTGCACGTTCTCGCCGGCAGTGAGGGTGGGAATCAGGTTGAAGAACTGGAACACGAACCCGACATGTGCGCGGCGGAAAGCGCCGAGATCGCTCGACCAGCGCCCCGAAATATCTTGCCCTGCAACGACAATTGTCCCACAATCGGCGATTCGATCCCACCGATGATGTTGAGCACGTTGTCTTGCCCGATCCGCTCGGACCAAGTATCGCGACCAACGCACCTGGCGGGATGTCGAGGTCGACCTCCCGCAGAGCGTGCACCGCACCCGCGCCCTCGCCGTATGTCTTGCTGACCCCGCGTAGCCGGACTCCGCCACGCATGTGTCTCATCATGCGACTTCATGCGCACGTGTCAGGGCACTCCGAATGCCGCCCGAACCCACGTGCGAGCGCCGGCGACCACGTCGCGCCGGGGTCCGATTCCGCCCCCGGCTGGTCGGCGGTCATACCCTTGACACGGCCGCAGGCGTTCGACGGTTCACGGAAGCGCGCCGAAAGTTCCTGGTCGGGCTTCTTGCCTTCTCAGGTGCCTGCACCTGGTGCGGCTGTGGGTTTGTGGTGCTCCCAAATTGACAACCCGTCGCGGGAAACGTCGGTGGAGGGACAACCGGGCCGCGGCTGATGTACGGATCAGCGATAAGCGCGGATTCACACGGCGTTCATTGGCAGTTTGTTTTTCGAGTCGCTGTTGTTGTCGGGGTGTGTCAGCATTACACCCGTGGGGGTACGCCTTGTCTCCGTTGTTGTCGGTGCTGCGGCGGTGGCGAGTTGGGCGCCGCTGAGCGCACCGGTTCCCATCGCATCCGCGCAGCCCTGCCCCGACGTCGAGGTGGTGTTCGCCCGCGGCACCGCCGAGGAAGGCGTTGGCTTCACCGGACAGGCGTTTGTGGACGCGCTGCGCGCGCGGGTCGGCCCACGGTCGGTCGGGGTATATCCGGTCGACTATCCGGCCAGCACCGACTTCCCCACCGCCATCGACGGCATTACCGACGCGAGCGCGCACGTGCGGTCCACGGCGGCGAGCTGTTCCAACACCCAGATGGTGTTCGGTGGATTCTCCCAAGGCGCAGCCGTGATGGGCTTCCTCACCGCCAATGTGATCCCGGATGGGGCACCGCAGGGCGTACCGAACCCGATGCCGCCCGAGGTGGCCAACCACGTCGCCGCGGTCGCCCTGTTCGGAAAGCCCAACGAGCGGTTCATGCGTGCGATCAATCAGCCCTCGATCGCGGTCGGCCCGCTGTATTCGGCCAAGACCATCGACTTGTGCGTGCCCGATGATCCGGTCTGTTCTGGCGGGACGGACCTGGGCGCGCACACGCACTACCAGGACAGCGGGCTAGTCGAGCAGGCCGCGGCGTTCACCGCGAATCGGGTGTTGGCTACCCCCGCCCCGGCCGCACCGCCGCCATCGGGCGCCCCGGGCGCACCGCCGCCCTCGGGAGCCCCGGACCCGGCACCCACACCGCACCATCCAGCGCTGGCAGCCGGGACGCTGTTGTTGTGCACGACCACATGTTCGGTGATCACACCCACCTGAGCAGCGGTGCCGCCGCCACCGGCTGGTTACACCTCGTCGATCATCAGGTGCAATGCACGTCGACGATACGGCCCGAGGTGACCTTGGCCAGCGCATTGGCCTGAGCATCGGACGCGGTGAGCCCCCAATCGCCGCCCCAGCGGCTTGATCCCAAAGCCAACGCGGCGCACCCATTTCGCGCCCACGCCGCGACCTGACAGCCCCCGCCGTGCTGCTGGCAGTTGCCCACCGCGACCTGGGTTGCCTCCGCCAACGTGGTGGCGTCGTTGGCCCAGCCGACGTATCCGGTGACCGGCGAGTAGGCGATCACGGTGAAATAGTCCGCCGCGGCCTGCGCGGCCGGAGACAACGCGGTGGCGCCGCCCAACAACGCCGCGCTGGCCGCGGCCGAACCAACCACCATCAATACCCGGTGACGAATCATCAGAAAACCCCTGCTGTGTCGATTTGCCTGACTGGACCAACACAGCATCAAAGGCACGCCTTGGAAGATCCTCAACAAATCCTTGGCACCCAACCGGCCGAATCAAACGTCCCGCCACCAAATCACGCAGGCTAGTCGGCAGTGCCCTTGACCAGCTGACCGTCCTTGATGATCGCGGTGAACGCTTCGTCGGGTCGGGCGATCAGCGAAATGTCCGCGACGGGATCGCCGTCGACGAGGATGAGATCGGCGAGGGCTCCTTCGGCGACCACCCCGAGGCGCCCGGGGTACGGGTTGCGCTCTCCGGACAAAGCCAGCAGCTCCGCATTGCGAATCATCGCCTGCTGCAACACCTCTGCAGGTGTGTACCAACGGGTGAGCTTCGCGAGCTGAGCGCCTTGCCGGCTGGCGAGCTTGGCGTCGAACAGCGTGTCCGTCCCGAACGCGACCTTGACCCGGTGCTTGATCGCGAGTTTGTATGCGACGTCGGTGCCTGCAACCATCCGCTTGAATTTCACCATGTTCGCCGGGGGCAGCGGTACCACGTCCTCGTCGTCGAGAAACGGCTGCAGGCACCACCAGATGTCCTTTTCGGCGAGCAGGGCGACCGTTTCCTCGTCGATGAGGTGGCCATGCTCGATGCACCGGACGCCGGCAGCGACGGCGGTCCGGATCGCACGGGGAGTGTAGGCGTGCACCGTGACATAGGTGCCCCAGTTCTCCGCGGCCTCCACCGCCGCATGAATCTCGGCCTCCGTGAACTGCGCAACGTCGAGCGGGTCGTAGGTCGAGGCACATCCCCCGCCGGCCATCAACTTGATTTGCGACGCGCCACGCCGCAGCATCTCGCGCGCGCCACGGAGCACCTCGGCATCGCCGTCGGCGATGACGGCCGCGCCGATGATCTCGCTATAGCTCAGATGGCCGGCCACGCCGCGAGGCACCTCGTTCGGCGGTCGGAAGTCGCCATGCCCGCCGGTTTGGGAGATGAAGCCGCCCGCGGAAAAATGCGCGGACCCAGTATCGCGCCCTCGTCGATGGCGCGTTTGATACCGAACACCGGGCCGCCGAGATCACGGACCGTTGTGAATCCGCGCAGTAATGTCTCGCGGGCGCTGACCACCGCGCGGGGGAACACGTACCCGACCTCGCTGAGCTGCGCCTCCGCCGCAGGGATGGTCGTGAACACGGCATGCCAGTGGGCGTCGATCAACCCGGGTATCAGTGTCTTGCCGGTCCCGTCGATCTTCGCGCCCGAGATCTCCGCCGAGCCGGCCGGCGCGACCGACGCGAGGAGCCCGTCCCGAACGGTAACGTCCATCGGACCGGTGATCCGACCCTCGACGCTGCTGAAGATGTTGACGTTCGAAATGCACAGTTCTCGCGTTTCCATCCCTCGCTCCTCGTCGAAACAGCTGCAGCGAAACGTCCACTAACCGCGCCATAACCAGGCTAAAGATCGCGCCAGGCTTGGCCTCCATTGGTTTGGTGAGGCTGAATGTGTGGCACGGCGCCCCCGGGGGGGCACTTCCAGGCGGGGCGATTAGGCTTGCGTTGGTGGTTAGTCGTCCGCTGCGTGAACGGGTCATCGAAGTCGAAGTCGTCGAGGACGACGTGGCACGCGGGCGCGCACTGCGCAAAGCCGTTCCACGGCGCGCACTGGCCGAGCTGGTTCCGTCCCGCCGCAGCGCCACCGAAATCCTGGTCGAGCAGAACCGGAACCGCCTGCCCGGGCTGGTTCCGCTGCGCTTCGCGCGGATGTTGACCGATGCCTTCTCGTTCTACCGGGGGTCGGCGGCGGTGATGGCTGCCGACCTGGCAGCCAGCCCATCGAGTGGCCTCGAAGTGATGTGCTGCGGCGACGCGCACCTGTCGAACTTCGGCATCTACGCCGCGCCGCACCGTGCTCTGGTGTTCGATCTCAACGACTTCGACGAAGCGGCGACGGCGCCCGCCGAGTGGGATCTCAAACGCCTGATTACCAGCGCCATTGTGGGCGGACGCCATGCCGGTTACCCGGAAAAGACCATCCGCGGCTTCGCCGTCGATGCGATCAGTGAATACCGCAATGGCTTGCACGAGATGCTGGATATGAACGTGTTGGACCGTTACTACCTGCGGGTGGAACCGGAGCGCTATCTGAACGAGGTCACCGGATGTCTTGCCTCGGTGATCAAGCGCACCGCCCGCAGGGCGCGCAAACGGACCTCAGCGCGGGTGTTTGGTCGCATCATGGAGCCCGGACCCGAAGGAACGCTGCGGCTGCGGGAAAGCCCGCCAGTGCTTCAGCACCTCGATGTCGACCTCGAGGCTTCCTTGGTCGAGTCAGTTCAGGAATACCTCACTGGCGTGCCCGCCGATGTGGCGCTGCTGCTGTCCCATTTCCGGGTGACCGATGTTGCACTGCGTGTCGTCGGTGTCGGCAGCGTCGGTACCCGTTGCTATCTGGTTATCCTGACCGGTCCCGACGACACCCCGTTGATCTTGCAGGTCAAGGAGGCCACCAAGTCTGTGCTCGAAGAGTACGCGGGTGTGCAGCAGCCCAAGACCCTGCATGATGCTGTAGAGGCGCTGGGCAATGGCGTACGGGTGGTCGACGGCCAACGGATTCTGCAGGCGATGTCGGACGTGTTCCTGGGCACCCTGCGCAAGGACGGGCGAGATTTCTATGTCCGGCAGTTTCAGGATATGAAGGGCACGATCGAAACCGAGGGTATGTCGCCGACCGCTTTTGGCCAGTACGTCGGGGCGTGCGCGTTGTCGCTCGCGCGAGGGCATGCGCAGAGCGCGAACGCGTCGATGCTGCGAGGCTACGTCGGCAACGGCGACACGGTGAGCGCCGCAGTCCTCGAATGGTCTTATGCCTACGCGGACAAAGCGCTTGACGATTTTCACCAACTGCAGGCGGCGGCAAAGGCTGGGGAGATTGAGGTCGCAGACGATCCGGTGAGGTAGCACAATGCGCGTCGCTCGCATTTTTCGGCAAGCCTCTTGGACAGACTGCCGCCGGCAACAGTCTCGCCGTCCGCGCCATGGGCACGAACCTGCTTACGGTCCGAGTCGACCTGACGGACTGAGGACGTGAAGCCCTTACGGCACGCGCGTTGGAGGGCATGTACCAGACGCTTGTGCGAATGCCGGAACACTGTGACCCGCATGTGTATTACCGGCAGGTGCGCCCCTACATTCATGGCTGGAATCCGGCCTTGCCCGACGGGCTGATCTACGAGGGCGTCTTCGCAGGGACTCCGCAGCAATTCGCAGGCGAGACCGGCGGACAGAGCACGATTATCCCCGCACTCGACGCGGCATTGGGTATACGGCACCGCGATGATCCGTTGCGCCCGTACCTCCTCGACATGCGTAACTACATGCCGCCGCCTCATCGCGCCTTTCTCGCCGCGATCGAAGCGGGGCCGTCGATCCGCGATTACGTCTACCAGCACCATGCAGACGAAGGTTTGCGCGAGGTCTACAACACTTGCATCACCTGGATCGAACGATTCAGATCACGACACCTCGGATACGCCGCAGAATATGTATTCCGGCAGGCGCAGTCCAGTCCGGCCAACCCCACCACGATCGGCACTGGTAGTACGCCATTTCTGCCGTACCTGTGCAAGCACTGTAGCGAAGCCCTTGATCGACACCAGCTCGGTGTCTGCGAGCACCGCGGCGTGCTCGACCAAATGAGCGGTGGACTCGCTGAGCATCACCCCACCTGGGGCCGCCACCGATTCCATCCGCTGCGCCATCCCGACGTGCTGTCCGGTCGCGGCGTAGCCCAGCGACCCCGAGCCGATCTCACCGGCGATCACCCGACCCGAATTCAGGCCCACCCGCAACCGCAGAGCCACACCGTCGCGGCGGGCCACCTCAGCCGCCAACCGGTTCGCCTCCTCCTGGATGGCCAGCGCGGCCAGGCACCCCCGAAAAGCGTGATCCTCCAACGCCACCGGAGCGCCGAAGATCGCCATCACCCCGTCGCCGGCGTACTCCACGGTCCCGCCGTAGCGCCGCACCACCGCAGCCGAGCGCTTCACGACCTCGGTCATGATGTCGCGCAACCGCTCGATATCCAACGCAGCTGCGAGGTCCATCGACCGCACCACATCGGCGAACAGCACCGTCACCTGCTTGTACTCCGCGGATCGGCTGACCTGTGTGACCGGTGCACCGCACTCGTTACAGAACTTGGAGTTCGGTGACAGTTCGGTGCCACACGACCCACACGACAGCCCCGCTGCTGTCAGTGCACCGCGACCGTCCCCAGTGCCGCCCACGTCAGTATCGTGTCACCGCTGGTCAGCGATGTCCGTCATATCGCGACACGGGTGGCCCTCCTTGACCACGCGACGAACTACGAAAAGGCGATCGCCATCGCGACGCAGCCACGGATACACCGACCTAGCCGCCGGCCTAGCCACCCGCCGCGCCTAGCTGCGCCCGAGCGTGAGTGGTGCACACTGGCGCGCAGCAGGCTCGGATCCGTCGGGAACGCTTACTCTTTGGGCACCGCGTAGCCCATGAGGCCGCCGAAATCTAGCTCCACGCAGACCTCATCGCCCTCGGTCCAGGCGTCGTGGCCCGGTGGTATGTGGAAGACGGTACCGGGCGTGAGTTCGATGACCGTGCCGTCCTCCATGCGCACGGACATCCGCCCCGACAAACAGTATCCGATGTGGCCGACCTGGCAGCTCTCGGTTCCCGCAATGGGTTTGACGTCATTCGACCATTTCCACCCCGGCTCGAACGTGGCCAGGCCGACGTCACCGCTGGTCAAGTGGACCAGGTCGACGTGCCCGTGCCCGGTGAACGGGCGAACCTCGTCGGGAGCATCGAACCGCTTCGCTTCCGCCTTGCTCATCGGTTTCACCTCCTATTCCCTATTTCCGCCGATTTCGGCGCTAGCCCGCCCGGCAACGAAAGCCGATCATCCCGGAGAAGTGCTCAATGGGGAACGCAATGACCGAATGAGAGTGCGGCCACGGTTCCCCTCCGCTCGCCGGTGATCGCTTACAATCGTCACGCCTCGCAATTGCTGGAGTCAATGCCCCGAGAACACCGACGCCCCTTCCCGCTTCGCGTCGTCCGAACCCCCCGGACGCATCTGCAAGGGCGGCTCGCCGGAGGTCCTCTCCCGAACCGTGGTGAAATTCCGTTAGCCAGTGACTTTTGGCTTGAGGACGTCGCGTTCGCGGCGTGTGCGTCCGTCGTCCTACTATCCATCGGAGCAAAAGGGGATCGCCGATGACTACTGCACAACAATTCCAACTTCCGCCGAGCGACGGCTTCGTCGTCACGCATTTCCTCGTGGTCTCCGATCAGGACCGGTCGCGCGACTACTACACGACCGTGTTCGGTGCCCAGGTGGTGCGGGACCGTGACCCGGTCATCCTTCAGCTCGCTAATACATGGCTGATCCTCAACGACGGCGGCGGCCCGACCGCGGACAAACCGACCGTCACGCTTACCACACCGCCAGACCCCGACACGATCAGCGCTTTCCTCAACATCCGAGTGGCCGACATCTACGCCCTGCAGCGGGAATGGACCGCCCGAGGTGCGCACTTTCTGACCGATCCGGTCGAGCACCCAAGCGAATTCCGCTCCTACATCCGCGATCCCGATGGCCACCTGATCGAAGTCGGCCAGTCTCGTACCGCCTGAATCCGTCGTAGCCCTGGGCCGCGCGCTGCCCACCGCGATGTTAAACCGGCCAACAGCATGCTCACCCATCTCGAGGATGACGATGACGAGCAGCGGATCTTGCTGGCCGACTTCGGGATCGCCGCAACGTCGACGACATCAGCCGTCCCCGGCGCAGGGCGTCAGCTTGACGGTGGCCACCGGACGGCGAAAGATCACCTCGGTCCGTCGCGTCCCGCCGCGGACAGGCCACAGGAGGAGCCGTGATTGGTGTCAACGTCAGGTTCCAGTACGAGGATTCGTTCGACCGCGCCCGAGTGATCGGCGTTGCCGACAATGCTCGGGCGACGTTCGAAGGGATGCCAGGCCTTCGCTTCAAGTTCTTCACACTGGACGAGTTCGCCCGACGGGCGAACAACTTCTACGTCTGGGATTCGAAAGAGGCGGCGCTCGAGTTCTTCTCCGACGCGCTTCGTCAGCGAGTGACCGACCTTTACGGCGTCGCACCGACGATCGAGTACGTTGAAATCGCGCAGATCGTCGATAACTCTGGCTCACCGAACCCCCAATCGCCGTCGCTGGCGTAGCCGCACCGCACTGAGTTAGCGCGCGATCATCCCTCCTCCTCCACCGTCCCGTCCGGGTGGGCAACGAAGGTGTGCCAGCGCGGCGCGGCCTGGCGGGCGGCGCCGACGGCACCCTGTCGGTGGTGGCCCGCCATCTCAACGGCGCGCTGGTCGAGGGGTACGCGGGCTGCACCGCCTGGCGCGGGATGGCGGCCTGCAGGATCGACCCCGACCTCGCCGCGGTGACGCTCGGGCCGGAGGTGGAGCTCGGCCATGCGCCGATGGGACCCGGGGGAAACTCCGCCCGCAGGCCGGGCGCACGGACTTGAAACACCCCCACCAGGATCGGCAGGTCGCGCAGCCGTCGCGGCCCCAAATCCAGTAGATCCACTCCGCTGAGTAGACCCGCTGTCGACTCGGCCAGCAAGACCTGGCCGCCATGTCCGGCGGCCATCACCGGCGCCGCACGGTTGAGCACCGCACCGAAGTAGTCTCCTGTCTCGCAGCTCGGCCTCCCCGGTCGCCAGACCCATTCGCACCGGCAACTCCAGTGCCCGCTGCGCGGCCACGGCCGCATCGACCGCGCACCTCGGCGAGGCGAACGCGGCGCATACGCCAGCCCCGGTGTGCTTGAACAACCAGCCGCCGTGCGCCTCGATCGCCTTGCGCAACACCTGGTCATGGGCGGCCAGCGCCGCCCGCATCGAATCGGCGTCCGTCTCCCACCGACGGGTCGAACCCTCCACATCGGTGAACAAAACGTCACCACCCCTGAAGGAGCAGCCGCCGAAGGAGCGGACACCCCCGCAGGATGCCACACCGCACCCGGCCCACCTCGACCATCGGCGCAATCCGGCCGCAGAAGCCCAGGAGACGCGACACGGTGGCTGCCTGGTAAGCGCGTGGTCGTCGGTCAATCCCGACCGGGGGCCGCAGTTGTGCAGCCGCGCCTTGCCCACCTGTGAACCGGCTGGACAGCCCTACCAAACCGCCTCGGACCAACAGTAGCAATAGCTATGCCGCACGCGATTACGGCACCGAAGCTGCCGTGGATTCACTCCGTGCTGGCGGCCAGCTGATGCTGGTCGACGACGACACAAACGAGGCGAACCCACAGGCCCTTCTCCTCAAAACGGCCGATGGGGCGGCGGTGGGCTGGATACCGGACCTACTTGTCGACTACGCCCGGCAAGTGCGATCCGGGGGCGGCGCAGTGGAGTTGTTGCAGAACAACGGCCCTCTGACACCATGGCAAGCGCGACTGCTCGTGCGGATCTCGGGTCGGATAACCCCAGGAACGGCAATGTTTACCGGGGGTGTGTGGCCGCCGCTTGGAGGAGATTAAGTCCCTTACACTTGGCGTAGTGCGCCCCGATGCGGCCGCTGAAACAAACGGCTTCGTGACCAGCGTTGGGGATGACCGTCCGGTCTGTGCTCTAGTCGAATGACCCCGGCCTCGCCAGTTGGCTTGAGGTCGGGGTCTAACGAGTTGAGCCGTTTTGCTTTTGCACAAGCCGTCGGCCGATCGCACCGCTGATTGCCTTGATCATCGCTGAGCCACTGATCCGAATTAGCCGCCCTGCCGGCAGCATGTCGAAGTTGAAAGTTTGGGCGCAGAGTTTGGCGCGAGTTGTGACAATCCGTGACAACTCTGGATGAGTCGAACACGCTGGTCCGCCGCGATTAAGGCGCTGACCAGGGTGGCAGGTAGTGGATTCGAACCACTGTAGGCGTAAG
>CAWDEZ010000017.1:0-189079 GCA_963801365.1 uncultured Actinomycetota bacterium
TCGGTTTAACAGTGATTATGCCGAGGTTTGCGTTAAGCCGAAGATCTGCGGGGATGGCCTGAGCTCGTGGGGGGTGCTGGCGGATTTCTCGGCTTAACGTTTCGGGTGCTGGTTAGCGTCCGTCGTATCTGTACGTCTGTGGAAGGAGACGGTGATGGGTACGACGGTCAGGCAGATCGGCGCGGTTGTGGTGGCGGAGTTGCGTGCGGCTGGCTATATGGAATCGACGGTTGGTCAGTACGCGAAGACGATCAAGGCGCTGACTGAGTTCGCCTCGGGGCGTGAGTATTCCGCCGGTCTGGGTGCGGAGTTCGCCTCGATGACGATCAGTGTGCGCACCGGTCGGTTCAGCCCGCAGCGGCGGTTCGACTACCGGCGTCTGGTTACGGTGTTCGACTCGTATGTGCGCACCGGGCGGGTGGACCTGGCGGTTCGTGGCCGCGGCGGCGGAGGTCCACGGCCCGAGGGCAGCGACTTCGTTGCGCTGGACGCCGCGTGGCAGGCCGAGATGGGCCGGCGCGGTCTGGCGCCGGCCACCCGCGAGGCCTACGGGCGGGTGGCGCGTCGCTACCTGGTGTTCCTGGAAGCACGCGGTATCGCCGTGCTGGGCGGGGCGGATGGCGCCAGTGTCCTGGCGTTTTTGGAATCCCTACTGGACCGGTGGGCCAGGTCGTCGCTGTTTTGGGTGGTGTCGAACTTTCGTCCGTTCCTCACGTTCACCGGCCGCACCGATCTGGTCAACGCGTTGAATCTGGCTGGCATCAAACGCTTTCACGCGATAGTCCCGGTCCTCGGCGATGGCGACGAGGAACGGGTTGTTCGCGCTTGTGCGTCGGGGGTGGTCAGCGCGCGGGACGCCGCGATCACCTTGCTCGCATTATCGACGGGATTGCGGGCCTGTGACATCGTCGCGCTGCGGCTCGGTGATGTCGACTGGCGTGGGCACACGATCGGCCTCGTGCAGCAGAAGACGGGCAACCCGCTGACGCTGCCATTGCCGGCGCTGCTGCTGGGCAAGCTGGCCTCCTATGTGCTCGACGAACGTCCCAGCTCCGGCGATGATCACCTATTCCTGCGTTCGAAAGCCCCACACACCCGGCTGGGCGATCACGCGACGGTGCACCAGGTGACCGTTGAGACATTCCGGAAAGCGGGAGTGGCCAACCCGAAGGCGGGAACCCGGCTGCTGCGCCACAATGCCGCATCCCGGCTGCTGGCCGCAGCGGTTCCGCTGCCGACGATCTCAGCAGTGCTCGGCCACGCCAGCCAGGAATCGACGAACCTCTACATGAGTGTGGACCGGCTCCGTCTGCTCGACTGCGTCCTGCCGGTCCCAGAAGCCGTGCGGTCATGAGCGGCCACGGCTTCACCAGCGCTTTCGCCACCGAGTTGGACGCCTACCTGGCGTTCAAGGCGAACATGGGATGCACTGGTGCTTCCCGCATCTGGTACCTGAAACAGTTCGACGCCTACTGCGCCACCCGCGATCGCACGGTGTTCGACAAGGACACCGTCGAAGGCTGGGTCAGTGCTCAGCTGCAACGGTGTGGCCGCTACCGGTCCTGGATGTCCTACATTCGTGACGTCGGCCGCTGGATGGCGATGAACGGGATCCCCGACGCTTACGTGCTCTCCGATCGGTGGAAAGCCCCGTTCGTTGCCGCTCATCCCTATCTGTTGTGCCGGCGTGAGATCGAGTTGTTCTTCGCCGCCGCCGCACAGATTCAGACGCCATGCCCGTGGCGATGGCAGGCGGTCGCGTTCTTCACCCTGATGCACTCGTGCGGTCTGCGGACCGGTGAAACCCGCGCTCTGCAGACCGGGCAGGTCGACCTCGATGCCGGGCACATCGACATCATCTGGTCCAAAGGACATCGCAGCCGCAGGCTGCCGCTGACTGATCAGGTCATCGAGATCCTCGACACGTGCGACCGGACCTCGCGCGCGCATTTCGCCTCGCGCCGCATGTTTTTCGTCTCCGCTACCGGCAACCAGGTCAGCACGGCAACAGTTGGAAAGATATTCGGCCGCATCTGGGACCAAGCCGCGCTGCCCCGGCCGGTGGCTGGTCAACAGCCACGGCCGTACGATTTCCGGCATCATTTCGCCTACGCCAATATCCACCGATGGATGACCGCCGGCGACGACGTCACCGCGATGCTGCCCTACCTGTCTCGTTACATGGGTCACGCAACCTTTGACAGCACGTACTACTACGTGCACACCTCGCCCGATTTCATGACCGCCTACGCCGACATCACCGCCGATCGCCAATCCCTGCTCCCGCAGGTGGGATTCTGATGAGACGCGACCCACATACCGGCGCACCGGACTTCTTCGGGTTCGCCCGCGATTATCTGCACGCCTACATGCCCAAGACCAGAGGGCTGTCACCGAAAACCATTGAGGCATATCGGATCAGCCTGGAGTGCTTCCTGGACTACCTCGCCGAGGCCGAGCACATCGGACGTGAGCACGTCAGTTTCGATCACTTCGAACCCCAGCACCTCAAGGGATGGCTGGCCTGGATGACCGATCAGCGGCGCTACACGCCCAAGACCGTCACGTTGCGCCTCAGTGCGGTCAAAGCGTTCCTGGCCTACGCGGCCTACGAAGACCTCACGCTCGTCGCACTCAGCCAATCAGCCAAAGCACTCAAAGCGCCGGCTGGCCCCCGCAGGCCCATCGAGTACCTCACCGAAGCTCAAACCCGGGCGATCCTTGCCGCGTTCACCGGGCAGACAGCGAAATTTCGGAGAAACCGGATGCTGCTCATTCTGCTCTACGACACCGCGGCTCGCGTGGGCGAGATCACCGGCCTGACCCTGGGCGATCTGCACCTGACCGAACCCGGGCACATCCTGCTCACCGGCAAGGGCA
This sequence comes from uncultured Actinomycetota bacterium, assembly GCA_963801365.1. Taxonomy (GTDB): domain Bacteria; phylum Actinomycetota; class Actinomycetes; order Mycobacteriales; family Mycobacteriaceae; genus Mycobacterium. The sequence goes on from CAWDEZ010000017.1 coordinate 2,881, forward strand.
ACAAGACCCGCGTCGTGCCGCTCACCGCGAAAACCGTCGAGCACCTGCACGTCTACCTCGCCGAGTTCCACCCGAACACCACCAAACTCCCCGCGACCAGGCCGTTGTTCTACAGTCTGCACCGCGGGCAACCTGCCGAACTGTCCGCCGACACGGTCGCCGCCGTGCTCAAGCACGCTACCGAATCCGCACGTGCTCAATGCCCTTCGATCCCGCAGAACATCCACTGCCACCTGCTGCGCAAAACCAAAGCGATGGACCTCTACCAGCAGGGCATCCCGCTACCGATCATCATGCGCCTCCTCGGTCACGAAAACGCTTCCACCACAGCAGCGTTCTACGCCTTTGCAACCCTGGACATGATGCGCCAAGCCATCAACGCCGCCACCCCCGCAATCAACACCGCGGCCACCGAGCCGCTCACCGAAGACCAACTCCAAACCCTCTACAGTCTGCGATAACCGCGAAACGTTAAGCCGAGAAATCCACCAGCACCCCCCACGAGCGCAGGCCATCCCCGCAGATCTTCGGCTTAACGCAAACCTCGGCATAATCGCTGTGATGGATCAGCTGCCCGTCACGCACGTCGCGCGAGAAGATCGCGTAGTCCAGCGCGGAGACAACCAGTTCGGTGGTCGCGCGTGGACCGCTATCCCAGCCGACCACCTTGTTGGCGAACGCATCCCGCACGCTGGCCAGCCACAACACCCCCTCTATCGTGGGGATCCGGGTCAGGTCGGCGACCCACTTGGTGTTCGGCGCGGTCGCGGTGAAGTCACGGCCGAGCAGGTCCGGCGCCGCGGTGTGGCGCGGGTTCTGCTTGGTGGAGCCGCCCTTCCAGCCCTTGCGCAGGTAGGCGCCCCTGCGGCCGTTCACGCGCATGAACCGCTCGACGCGCTTACCCGAGACCCGCACGCCGCGTCGCCGCAGCTCCAACCACACCCGCGGCGAGCCGTAGGTGGCCGCGAACTCGTGGGCGGCGCGGATCGCGTCGATCATGCCCAGCAGCTCGGCGTCGGCACGGGCACGCGGGCCCGGGTTGGTGCGTCGGGCCCGCCAGTCGTAGTAAGTCGAGGCCGGAATACCCAGCACCCGCAATACGAGATCGACCGAGAAAGTCATGCGTGTCAACGAAACTCATGACCGCCTCCGGGTCGGGTCGATCTCCGCCGCGAAATATGCGCTGGCCGCCCGCAACACCTCGTTGACCCGGCGCAGCTCGGCGTTCTCCTTCGCCAGGCGCCGGTTCTCCTCGATCATCGCCGTAGTCGGCCGGTCGTCGCGCTCGCCGGCATCGGCCTCGGCCTGACGGATCCAGTTGCGCAACGCCTCGGGATGGACGTTGAGCTGCTCGGCCAGCCGCCCGATCACCGGCTTGGGATCCGACTCCCGATACAGCCGTACCGCGCGCTCACGCAGCTCGACCGGATACTTCCTCGTTCCCATGACTTCCTTCCTCGGTTTGCAAGATCAAACCTGGTTCGGAAGTCTCCGGAAAAACGGGGGAAGCTCAGGGATCGCGGGATCGGGTCGGCTGGCAAGCTGGTCCGCTAGAACCAGGGCGGGGTTGTCGAACCCTGCGAGCAGGTGGGTGAACCCGACGATGGCGGCCATGATCGCCATCACCCGTGGCTGAAGCGCAGTGGGCGAGGAGGAACCGCACTTGAGCCCGGCCGGGACTTTGCGCCCGCCTCGCAGCATCCACAGTCGCAGTCGTTGGGCGGCCTGCCGCACAGCCGGCCGGGAATTCGGCGTTAACGATTCTCGTGATGTCCGCCTCGATCAGGGGTCGCCCACTCCGCCGGGGGCTTCCGGACTGTCAGACGGCATCTCCTGGCCCGACTTCCGCAGATAGTGGGCACACGGATTGCCGAAGTTCTACGTTGACCAGCGCAAACGTGGGATGAGCCGAGTTGGGTCGTGTTACTACACGACCGGGGTACTGCGGCGGGTCGTCACTCGGCGTCGGCGGGGTCGATGCTGGGCGTGAAGTCGAGGTATTTGGGGGGTTCGGGCAGATCGAGCGCGGCCAGGATGGTCTTCTGATCGCCGGTGAGGGCCGAGCGTTGCGCGACGCGACCGTCGGCGGTAGCGAGGGTGACCAGGTGCATGCGGTCGAGTTCGTGGCGCAGGTGTCGCCAGGTGTCGCCGGTGCGGGTTTCGGCGGCGCGGATGAGCAGCATTGCCAGCCAACATAATTGGATGTGGGCGCGGATGCGGTCCTCGCGGTGGTGGTAGACCGGGCGCAGCCCGAGCGAGCTTTTGCAGTCGCGCCAGCCGCGTTCGACGGCGATGAGTTGCTTGTAGGCGGCGGCCAGGTCCTCGGCGGTAAGCGTGGGGTCGGAGGTGCGCAGCAGCCATTTGCCGTCGTAGTGGGCTTCGCGGTGCGCGGCGGCGCGGTCGATGCGCAGCAGCCCGGTCGTGGTGCGCCGCAACAATCGTCGCAGCCCGGGCTTGGCCTTCAGCGAGCCGACCAGCTCGTCGCGTTTGTGCTTGGGCCAGGCGTCGGAGCCGGCGATCAGACCCTCGAGGTGCTGGATGAGGCGTTCGCGGACGGCTTCGTCGCGGTCGGCGGCGTTGGGGTTGTGGGAGATGACGAACCGTTCCGCGCGGGCCCCCTCGTTGGTGCCGCCGCCGGGTGCCACCCGAATCTCTTGACCTGCAGGTTGTCGGCCACGTCGTGGTAGCGGCCGGGGCGGGCCAGCGCGGCGGCGGCCTCGGCGTTGGTGTGGCGCAGCTTCTCGGCGTGGATGTAGTGCCCGCCGCCGCGGGTCAGGTACGCGCGGTTGGCGGCCGAGGCGAACCCGGCGTCGGCGACCCACACCAGCCGGCGCAGGCTCCAGGCCCCCAGGTCGTCTTTGACCGTGCGGATGATCTTCTGATCGCCGGTGTTGCCCGGAAAGGTCCAGCAGCGCAACGGGATTCCGTCGCGGGTGACCGCCATCGCGATCACCACCTAAGGCAGGTCGTCGCGGTGGTCCTTGGACTTGCCGAACCGGCGCTGCCCGCCCTCGACCGCCTTGCCCACCCCGTCGTCGGGCTCCGGTTCCGGGTCGAGGTCGGCCAGCTCGTCGGCGCCGTCGACCTCCCATGTCGCCGCGCACCCATTCGATCCACATCGCTGAGCGCCGCAGCGAGCCGTGGTTCGACCGAGGCGGGCTTTTCCTCGCGTTCGACGAACACACCGACAAGCTGTTCGGCTTTCACTGGATCAAGGTGCAATATGTCGGTGCCCTTTTCCTCGCCGGATTCATGAGGTGCTCCGGTTGTCGAGTACGACGTTGCCGACTGTTGATCCCGATTCCAGCAGGGTGTGGGCTTGCGCGGCGTCACTCATCGGTACGACGCTGTCGACGACTGGCTTGATCGCGCCGGTTTCGACCAGCGGTAGGACATCGCGGCGGACGCCGGTGATGATGTCGGCTTTCTGCTGGATGGAACGGGGTCGCAGCATGGTCGCGGTGACGCTGGCTCCTTTGAATATCAACTGGCCGAGGTTCAACGGGGTGGGGCTGAGGTTGCCGCCGATGATGACCAAGTGGCCGTCGGTTGCCAGGCAGTTCAGGTTGCGGTCGAGGTAATCGGCGCCGACCACATCAAGGATGGCATCGACGCCGCGGCCGTCGGTGGCTGCCAGGGTGGCTGCGACGAAGTCGTCGGTGCGGTAGTTGATTGCCGTCGATGCGCCGAGGCTCTGGCCGATTTGGGTCTTGGCGTCGCTGCCGGCGGTGGTGATGACTGTTGCTCCGATGGCGGTGGCCCATTGGATGGCGAACGTGCCGATGCCGCCGCCGGCGCCGTGGATCAGGACGGTTTGGCCGGCGCGGAGTCCGGCGATCATGGCGAGGTTGAAGTAGACGGTGCACGCGGCTTCGGGCAGGACGGACGCCTCGATGACACTGAGCGCGGTGGGGATTGGCAGCAGCTGCGAGGCCGCCACCGCGACCTCGTCGGCGTAGCCGCCGCCGGAACGGACCCAAACGACGTCATGGTCTTCTTCGGCGAGATCGACCGTGCCAGTAGTTCCTTTGGCGGCGGCCGTGCCGCCCTGCCTGTTGAGGTGCGGCCCTAACCACTCACTCACCCAGCGTCCTTTTGAGCATCGCGGTGAGCACCCTGCGTTCGCGGTTCGATCTCGAAGACTGCGTGCGTCATCGCGGGCCGCTGCGGTAGAGCACCGCTACTTCTGGAGCTGGGTTGGCCATTTGCCAGAATGCGCCGACAGTGAGGTCGCGGTGGCGACGATGTCGATGCAGTCTCGTTGGGTGAGGTCGGGCAGGAGGCCGTCGCATGACACTCGTCGTCGATGATGTTGAGGATTTCGACTTCGGTGGGATCGGCCAGGTGCCAGTGGGGCACGTCGGCTTGCCAGCATTGGTTGGGTTGTTCGGTGCAGAAAGCGCTTCCAGGAAGAACGGGGGCGTTTCTGTGGTTGCGGGACAACAAAGCCGCGCCGGTACAGGATTCGCCAGATGGTAGATACCGCAGGGACTTTCGTGATGTTGGGATCGTTGGCCAGGTGAGCGGCGATGGTGTCAGCGCCTGCGTCAAAGCCTTTCCTGGACAGAGTCTTGCTCAGCCGCACGATCGTGTCTTCGACCTCGACACTTACCGCATGTGGGCTGGTGTGGGGCCGCCGGGAGCGCGGCACAAACGCCGCCGCCCCGTCGGTCTCGTAGCGTTTGGCCAGCCGCTGTACCCGGGTGCGGGAGATGTCGTAGTCGCGGGCAACCGCGCTTTTGCTGCGCCCTTCCAGCACAACGGCGGTGATGACGAGCTGCGCCTTCGACATGGCCGGCCTCCCACGAGAGCAGAGGTGCCAACTATGTCGCGAGACAGCTGCTAACTGTGTCGTGAAACCAGACAGCGGCAGCTCCACCAAAAGGGCCCAGGTCAGACAACGTGATTTCCGGCCTGGGACTTACTGAGTCAACACTAGTTCCGGGGTGGCGGGATGTTGTTCGGGCCTGTCGGGAACGCGCCAGCCGGCTGAAGCGTCGCGTAGTGTCGGCGACGCCCGGATTGGTCGATGTCCCACTGACTGTGATGCGTTCAGGCAGAACGGGTTCGGTGCGCGTTCAGAGTGGCGGCGACGCGTTCACGACCTTCGCCGCTTCGGCTGACGCGAGCAGTGGGCTACTCGGCGAGCCGGTTGACGAGAGCCGTGAAGACGGTGGGCAGCCGCGTTGCCGTCGGCACGATCCGTGAGCGCACCGCTGGGTAGGCGCTGGCCTGGAGCGCCGCCGCCGTCAGCATCCGGTACGGGCGGGACATGCGGCGCCATTGGCGCTCGTAGTCGGCGGGCCGGTCGGCGGCGACGCACCCGACGAGCAACTCGGCGCCGCCGAACGCGATGCCCAACCCCTCGCCGGTCAGTGCGTCGACGTATCCCGCTGCGTCACCGACCAACAACACCCGGCCGGCTACCCGGCTGCGCACCTTCTGCCGCAGCGGGCCCGCGGCGAGGTCGCGGCTGTGCGGCCGGCCTTCTACGGCATCGACAAGCGTCGGGAACGATTCGAGGTGCCGGTCGAATCGCCCGCGGCGGGAGGTGAGGATCGTTATGCCGACGCAGTCGTCGGATACCGGGGTGACGTATGCCTCCTCGTCGTTGGACCAGTGCACCTCGACGTTTTGGCTCCAGGGAGCGATTTGGATGTGGCGGCGGATTCCCCACCGGCGCGGGCTATTTGTTGGCACAGCCAGCCCGAGCGCGGTGCGAATCGGCGAGTGCAGCCCGTCTGCAGCGGCGAGGTAGCGGGCGCGCAAGCCGCCGCACCGCACCGACATCGCATCCTGACTGACCTCGCTGACGTCGCCCTGCACGACCTTCACGCCGGCCGCTGCTACCGCGTCCAGGAGTGCGCCGTGCAATGCCGTTCTCTGCACTCCACGCCCAACACCGGATCGAAACGCCGCGCTGACGCTCCGACGTCCGTCGTGATAGCTAATGCCGTGGAAGGGTTTACCCGGGGGATCTACTCCAAGGCGGTTGAGATGCGCCAAGGAATGCGGCATCAATCCTTCACCGCAGGCCTTGTCTATTGTCCCCGAGCGTTTTTCGATGACGACCACCTCGAGTCCGGCCTTGGCGCCGTGCAGCGCCGTCGTGAGCCCGGCCGGGCCGCCACCTGCCACGAGAAGGTCGATCATTTCAGGCTCACAAGGGCAGCGTTCTCGACACCGATCCGGGTGCGCAGCAGTGTGGCGTTGAGCACCGTGAACACCAGGGCTGTGATCCATGCGGCGTGCACCAATGGCAGCGCGATTCCCTCGACCACCACGGCGACATAGTTCGGGTGCGAGAAGAACCGGTACGGGCCGCCAGTGACCCGGGGCGTGTCGGGGATGACGACGACGCGGGTGTTCCACTGAGGGCCCAGCGTGGTGATGCACCACCAGCGCAGCATCTGAGCCCCGACCACCAGCGCCAACATCGGCCAGCCGAGCAACGGAAGGAACGGACGGTGCAGCGCAATCACTTCCACCAGGCATCCCAGCAGCAAGCCGGTGTGCAGGGCGACCATGCTCGGGTAGTGGCGGGCGCCGAACTCGACGCCGCCACGGGCGCGGCTCCAGGCGAGGTTGCGGGTCGAGACGACCAGTTCAACGACGCGCTCGGCCGCGACCGCGGCGATCAGCAATATGTACCAGGACATGAGCAGCGGAGGTCAGTGCCAGCGCAGCAGCACGAGCTCTGCGCAGAAACCGGGACCCATTGCCATCAGGATTCCTGGGCTGCCGCTGGGCGGCCGCTTCGCGAGGGTGTCGCGCAACACGTGCAGCACCGACGAGGACGACAGGTTGCCGACTTCGGCCAACGAACGCCAGGTCAGCTCGAGCGCGTCGTCGGGCAACGCCAGGGCATCGTTGATCGCCTCGATGACCTTCGGGCCACCCGGGTGACTCACCCAGCCGCCGATGTCGTCGATCGTCAACCCATGGTCGGCCAGGAATCCCGTCACGTCGTCGGCCAGGTATCGCTCGATGATCTCGGGCAGGTCGGGAGCCAGGACGAGTGAGAGTCCGTTCGCGCCGATGTTCCAGCCCATGGTGCCAAGGGAATCCGGGTACAGACGGCTGCGCGAATCCACCACGGTGGGCCCGTTCGCGCCGATCCGCTCGGCGCGTCGGTCGCCCACCGCGACCACCGCCGAGGCGCCGTCGGCGAACAGCGCGCTGCCCACCATGGTGGCGATCGTCGGCTCGGCGCCGGGGTATGTCAGTGAGCACAACTCGACTGACACCAGCACCGCGACGTCGTCGGGCGCACCCCGCAGATAATCGTTCAACCGTCCGACGCCGGCCGCTCCGGCGACGCAGCCCAGGCCGAAGAGCGGCACCCGGCGCACGTCGGGTCGCAGACCCAGCCGCCCGGCGATGCGGGCGTCCAACGACGGCACCGCCACACCGGTCACCGTCGTGGTGACGATCAGATCGATGTCGGCCGGCGTGAGGCCGGCCTCCTCGAGCGCGCCGGACAGGGCCTCGCATCCGAGTTCCACCGCGTGCTCGATGAAGGTGTCGTTGGCCTCACCGAAGTCGGTGAGGGATGAGTATCGCTCCAGCGGAAGAACGAAATGGCGACCGTCGACCTTGGCATTCTTATGTAGTTTCCGGAGCAGATCCTCGTGGGGTTGGTAACCCGGAAACCGGACGAACGCGTCGGTGATCTCCCCTTGGGTGTAGCGGTGCGGCGGTAACACACCCTGCACCCCTGCGATAACACTCATATCAACTTTCCCTAGAACGTGGTTGTGGCGTAATTCGGTTCGACGCCCAACCCATCGGTCAATTCGGCATTGAATTGTTGGCGGGTTTCGCTCGCGTCCAACCCGTGCTCGGGTGTCGCGACGGAGTGACCGTCGTTGAGCCCGAGACGTTTGTGCAGCCGGACCAGGGGCGCGGGAGCCCACCAGTTCCGTCGTCCCAGAACGTGCATGAACGCCGGCACCAGCACCATGCGCACCAGGGTGGCGTCGACCAGGACGGCCAGCGTGAGGCCAAGCCCGAACATCCGCATGAACGACACGTGGGACGCGATCAGCGCCGCGAACGAGATCGACATGATCAATGCGGCGGCGGTGACGACCCGACCGGTGCGGGCGATGCCCAGTGCCACACTCTCGTCGCTGTCGGCGTGGGTTTGGCTTCGATCTGATGTCGCCGGCCCGGCGGCTCCGGAGGCCAGCCAGAATTCGCGGATGCGCGAGACCAGGAACACCTCGTAGTCCATCGACAAGCCGAACGCGATGCACAACAGCAGCACCGGGATGTTGGCGACCAGGATCCCGCTGGGGGTGGTTCCGAGCCCGCCGAGGTGCCCGTCCTGGAAGATCCACACCATCGCGCCGAAGGCGGCGGTGAGCGAAACGATGTTGAGCGCCAACGCTTTCAGCGGCATCACGACGCTGCCGGTCAACAGGAAAAGCAGCACGAACATGATGCCGGCGATCAGCGCGAGCACCAGCGGCAAGCGTGATGCGATGGCCTCGACGCTGTCACGATTGACCTGCGCGGTGCCGGTGAAGTCGACTTGCTTGCCGCCCGGGGTCGGCACCGCGTGCAGGCGGTCGAGCTGTGTTTCGGAGCGGTCGGAGAACAGCGCAGCGGTGCTGTCGACGGTGAGGAACGCGCTGCCCTGCATGTCGCCGGTGGGCGCCGACGGGGGTCCGACGGGGGCGCCGTTGACGAACGTGCCCGTCGGGACCGACACCGCCGGCACGTCGGGCACTCGGGACAGATCGGCGGCGTAGCGGTCGATCTCGTCGCTGGTCAGGTCGCCGGCGTGCGGGATGACGATGGTGACCGCGGTCTCGGCGTTGTTGACGAAGTCGTTGCGCAGTTGGTCGCCGACCTGGTGCGCGGAAGCCGAGCGCGGCAGTGTGCGGTCGTCGGGGAAACCCCATTTGACGTTGCAGGAACGGCAGACCAAGGAACACCAACAACGCGACGCCGGCCAATCCCAGCGGCACAGCGCGGCGCAGCACGACTTTCGTCCAGCGGTACCAGAACTGCTGCTGGACGGGTTTCGGGACGGGTTCGGGCCGGCCCAGCAGCCGGCGGACGAGCCGACGGATGTCGACCGAATCCAGTCGGTCGCCGAGCAGGACCAGCGCGGCGGGCGTGACCACCACGGCGGCCACGGCGGCGAACGCCACGACGGCGACACCCGCGTAGGCGAAGGACTTCAGGAAGTGCATCGGGAACAGCACCAGGACCGCCATCGAGAGCGCGACGGTCGTGGCCGAGAACAACACGGTGCGACCCGCGGTGACCACGGTGCGAACGACGGCGACCTCGCGGTCTGCGCCGTCGGCCAACTCGTCGCGGTACCGGCTGATCATCAGCAGCGTGTAGTCGATGGCCAGCGCCAGGCCCATGGCGGTGATCAGGTTGAGGGCGAAGATCGAGACGTCGGTGGCAAACGAGATGGTGCGCAGCACCGCCATGGTGCCGAAGATCGCCATTGCGCCGACGGCCACCGGAAGCGCCGCGGCGATCAGACCGCCGAACACCCAGACCAGCACCAGGAAGCTGAGCGGAATCGCGACCGACTCCATCACCAGCAGGTCGCGCTGCGACTGCTCGGTGATCTGCACATCGACCATCGCGACGCCGCCGGTCCGCACGGTGGCGCCGTTACGGTCGTGCGTCACCAGCGCGGCAAGCTCCTTGGCGTACTTCTGCTGGTCGCCTTCGTTTCCCCTGATGCCCGCGACGATCAGCCCGGACGTCCGGTCCTTACTGACGAGCTCGGCGGCGGCCTGCGGTGGCGCTGTCCACGGTGACGTCACATCCACCACATGCGGCGAGCGGTTCAGTTGGTCGACGATCTCGGTGCCGGCGGCCCGGGCGGCCGGGCCCTCGACGCCCTCTGGTGTTGAGACCGTGACCAGCAGCTGCACATCACCCTGGCCGAACTTGTCGGTCAGGAGCTCGCTCGCCCGCGCTGATTGCGATGTCGGGTCTTGAAATCCGCTGGCGGACAAGCTGTTCGCGACAGGGACACCGAAGACCGCCAACGCCAATGTCAACAGCGCTGCCGCGACGAGGACACGCCGTGGACTGCTGATCGCCATCCTTGCAACCCGATTGAGCAAGATCCGCTCCTCTGTGGCACTTGTGACGTTTCCGTGGGGTCAATCTCGAAGCGCCGGCCCTGGGTTCCCATGCGTGCGTGTAGGTCTGGGCCGCCGCCTACGGGTGCACCCCTCACGCGTCAAGGGCGCTAACGCGTCGCGCTGCGATGGCCTTTGGCCACCCTTGACCCGCGAGCCTCGGTGCACCCTGTGGGCAGGCAAAGGGCAGGTCAGAGACCTGCCCGCAGCATCGGCCGCGGCCCAGAAATGACTAATCGAAGCCGTGGAACCGACCCACGGAAACGTCAGTAGATCCCAAGTAATTTCGTTTTGTCGGTCGAGGTTCTCGAGGAACGGCATCGACCGCGGAGTACTGCGCCCGCAAAGCGGCATCCGATTGCCGTCGAGCGGACCAAGATTGATGGTCATTGGATTACTCCGATCAGGTGGCTGCGCCCTATCAAGTTGTGGGGCTACACCGACGCACTTACCACCATGACGGTTCAATGATCCGATGTCGCCAATGCTGACCCCCATCAACGCTTACCGCCAGCGGGAATCTGAAGGTACCCGATAGCGGTGCAATGACTCCGAAAGCACCGAGCTGCGTGGTCGATTGCCGCGGCATCGTCTAGGTATGGTCGAAATCGACTACACCGCAATCGGATATGCACAGTCGCTGCCGGTCGCGAGGGCAAGTTTTGTCCGGCTATCAACTCCGGTCTTGCGGAAGATCGACCGCAGATGGTTCTCCACGGTGTGCACGCTTATGCGTCGGCGTCGGGCGATGTGTTTGTTCGCCAGACCCTCGGCGACATCGGTGGCGATCTCCCACTCGCGACGGGTCAGTTCGACAAGCGTCGGTACCGTGGCGGCGCTGCCGCGCGGCCCCTCTAGACCTTGTACCAGCCGCAACCTGCTGAACGTCGAGCCCAACAGAGGAAGCAAACTACCCACCCGAGAAACCTCAGCATCGGAGAAACGACGCTCACCGGCCGCTCGGTGGAACCCGAATACGAAGCTGTCGGTGGCGGAATGGGCGAACCGGGCGATTAGCACGTGATGAATCCCCAGCGGTCCCCAAAATGTTTCGTAGGCCGGCGACCGAAGGTATTGGGGGAAGTCGAGCCACTCGTCGAGTGGAAACGCCTGGCCGGTCCCGCCCGGTATCGGCGCGGCCACTGCAACCGGATCGAGGCGGCGGAACTGCTGCCGCCAGGTGTCAAGGTCCGCAGACTTGATTCCGTGGGCGACGTTGTGGCCGAGTCGAATCGTCTCGCCATTTCGGATGATGTGGTAGAAGCCGGCGGACTGCGCGTCCAGGTCGTCGGCGAGTGCGGAAAGCAGATGCACCGACACGTCACCGATGGATGTGCCGTGGCGGATGAAATCAACCAGTCCAGAGGGCGCCCGGCCCGAGGTCGAAACGATCATGACGTCCTTCGCGCTAGGAGGGTTCCTAACCTTCCCAATCTCAATCTGACTGGGAATCGCGCCGCCGAAAAGCAACCGGTGTCCACGCCGCTGCTGCAAGAGTGGTCGTGGTGGCGACCCGACACGAGCAGCCATTGCACGACATAAACAGCGTGCGACAATGCCACGTACCGCGCATCCCTGCCAGCAGGGTCACACACTGGTGGCTAGCTGGTATCCCCCGGTCCTGCTAAACCGGTATCCGGCAGGACGATAGGCCCGGGGGGACCTACGGCCACAGACAACCAGTCCGCTGTGGGTGACGAGTCTTCCTATTGCCGCTGGCGTGACTGCTCGTACCCGATTGCCGCGTGGTCGATTTCGACTATTTCCTCAGGCCGTAGGCGAGGTCTAGCCTCGTGGGCAGCGGAGGCCGCCCCTCGCAGAGCAGGCTGAAGGAGAATCGGCATGCACACCAGTGACGCAGTGGTGATCGGCGCCGGGACGACCGGCCTGACGGTGCGGACTGTTCGGGGGACGCGGCTCTACGAGTTGCTTCGTGCTGCGCGATTAGCGCATGTCACGACTGAGTCGGGAGATGGCGTGGCTGATCGGCCTGACGTGGTGCAGGCGACCGCCGTCGACGCGGGCCTGCCCGCGGCTGTCCGTGTCCGCCCGGACGGCTACGTAGCCTGGGCGATTGACCGGCGCCCCGCCGAAGCGGAACTCTCAGCCGCTCGCGCAAATTTGTGCGTTGAAAACCCTACAGCCGATACAGCATTCGATGACCTACTGCACTGAGGCATTGCGGCACAGGTGTGCCGCGGGGCACGCCGTAAGATGACTGTTGCGGATGCCGACCGGATGGAGGCACGGTATACCGAGCACGCCGCTGCACTGTGGCGCTATGCCCTGTGGTTGACCGATGACCGCGCCCGCGCCCGCGCCGAGGACGTGGTGCAGGAAACGCTGTTACGCGGATGGCAGCACCCGGAAGTCTTCGACGACAACGAAAGGCCCCCGCGGCCCTGGCTATTCCGTCCCGCCCGAAATGTGATCATCAACGCAAGCCGCAGTTCACGCTTCCGCGACGAGGTGCGCTGGCCCGAGGGCTCGATTGCGCCTGAGCGTGCTGGCTCCGACGAGGGCAATGCCGCGATGGACCGGCTGTTGATTGCCGACGCGCTGGCCCAACTATCGCCCGAGCACCGAGCGGTCGTTCATCGCTTCTACTATCGAGGCTGGACGTCTGGCAAATCGCGGAGGACCTCCACATCCCCGAAGGTACCGCCAAATCGCGGCTGCACTACGCGCTGCACGCCCTCCGGCTCACCTCGCAGGAAATGGGCGTTACGCGATGAGTGAGAGTCGACACTCCTCAGCATCAACAACTCATTCGGATTCGGCGGGCACAACGTCGCACTCGCCTTCGGGAAGTACTGACGGTTAAGGAGACACCGATGACGACCATGGCCCCCGAGGCCGTCGGCGAATCGCTCGACCCGCGGGACCCGCTGCTGCGGCTGTCCACCTTCTTCGACGACCAGAGCCTCGAGCTCTTGAACGAGCGGGATCGATCCGGTGTGCTCGCCGCGGTCGGCACCGTCAACGGTGTCCGTACCATCGCGTTCTGCACCGACGGCACGGTCATGGGCGGCGCGATGGGCATCGAAGGCTGCCAGCACATCGTCGACGCCTACGATCTCGCAATCGAGGAGCAGAGCCCGATCGTCGGGATCTGGCACTCCGGTGGTGCGCGGCTGGCCGAGGGCGTGAAGGCGCTGCACGCCGTGGGGTTGGTGTTCGAGGCGATGATCCGCGCGTCCGGCTGCGTCCCGCAGATCTCGGTGGTCGTCGGCTTCGCGGCCGGCGGCGCCGCTTACGGGCCGGCCCTGACTGACGTCATCGTGATGGCACCGGAGAGCCGGGTGTTCGTGACCGGACCTGACGTGGTGCGCAGCGTCACCGGCGAGGACGTCGACATGGGGGCGCTCGGTGGACCCGAGACGCACCACAAGAAGTCCGGCGTGTGCCACATCGTGGCCGACGATGAGCTCGACGCGTACGAGCGGGGCCGCCGCCTGGTCGGATTGTTCTGCCAGCAGGGCCATTTCGACCGCAACAAGGCCGAGGCCGGGGACACCGACCTACACGCGCTGCTGCCCGAGTCGGCCCGTCGGGCCTACGACGTGCACCCGCTCGTTAACGCGTTGCTCGATCAGGACGCTCCGTTCGAGGAGTTCCAGGCGAAGTGGGCGCCGTCGATGGTCATCGGCTTGGGCCGGCTTTCCGGCCGGACCGTGGGCGTGCTGGCCAACAACCCCCTGCGGCTTGGCGGTTGCCTGAACTCCGAAAGCGCCGAGAAGGCCGCCCGGTTCGTGCGGCTGTGCGACGCCTTCGGCATCCCGTTGATCTGCGTGGTGGACGTGCCGGGCTATCTGCCGGGTGTCGACCAGGAGTGGGGCGGCGTGGTGCGCCGTGGCGCCAAGCTGCTGCACGCGTTCGGCGAGTGCGCCGTCCCCCGGATCACGCTGGTGACGAGGAAGATCTACGGCGGGGCCTACATCGCGATGAACTCGCGGTCACTGGGCGCCACCAAGGTGTTCGCGTGGCCGGACTCCGAAGTCGCGGTAATGGGCGCCAAGGCCGCCGTCGGAATCCTGCATAAGAAGAAGATCGCCGCCGCACCGGAGCACGAGCGGGAGGCGCTGCACGAGCAGCTGGCCCAGGAACACGAGGCGATCGCCGGCGGCGTGGATAGCGCCATCGAGATCGGCGTCGTCGACGAGAAGATCGACCCGGCGCACACGCGCAGCGCGTTGACGAAGGCTCTGGCCGAGGCGCCACCGCGGCGCGGCCGCCACAAAAACATCCCGCTGTAAGCCGTGCACCCTCGCGAAGGATCCGGGCTCATCGGACTGAAAGGCCGCATCGAGGCGCTTGGCGGGCAAGTAGAGGTCAGCAGTCCCCCGGGAGATGGGAACCTCATTGCACATCACTAACCCGATCAACAGTGCCTGATCGTTTATGGTCGCTAATTCGTCATTTCTGATTCGGCGGAAGCAAATTCGCAGAACGCGTCGTAGGCGCGAGCACCGTAAACGGTCGCTGGCCCGCCTTGCATGAGGATGCCTACGCCGATCGCTTTGACTCGTTCATGGATGGTTCCTTACGTCAGACGATCCGGTCGGCATGCATCTTGGCGATGGCGTCGCCGGCGTAGCCGAGTTCGGTCAGCACGTCATCGGTGTGTTCGCCGAGCAGCGGCGACCCGGTGATCTCCGGCGTGAAGTCGGAGAATCTGACGGGGCATCCGACGGTCAGGTAGCTGCCGCGCTCTGTGTGTTGGACCTCGACGATGCTTCCGCTGGCGCGAAGCGCTGGATCGTAGGCGATCTCTTTCATGCTGAGCACGGGCGCGCAGGGCACCTCGAACTTGCGCAGAATGTCGACGGCCTCGTACTTGGTCTTGTCGGCAAGCCATTTCTCGATGTCGAAGATCTCGAGATGTGTGATTCACGGGCCTTGGTGGTGCACGCCGGGTCGTCGATCCACTCCGGCCTGTCGATCGCTTGACACGTGAGCTCCCAGTTCTGTTCCTGGATCGTGAAGTAGATGTAGGCGTTGGGGTCGGTCTCCCACCCCTTGCACTTGAGCACCCAGCCGGGTTGACCACCGCCGCCGGCATTGCCGCCACGGGGCACCACGTCGGTGAACGTGCCGTTCGGGTACTGCGGATACTCCTCGAGGTAGCCGACTCGTTCGAGTCGCAACTGGTCGCGTAGCTTGACTCGACATAGGTTGAGCACCGCGTCCTGCATCGAGACCGAAACCTTCTGGCCCACACCGGTCTTCTCGCGGCCGAGCAGCGCGGCGAGGAGCCCGATGAGCAGGTGCATGCCGCTGTTGCTGTCGCCCAGCGTCGCGCCGCTCACCGTTGGCGGTCCGTCCCAGAACCCGGTAGTCGACGCGGCGCCACCGGCGCACTGCGCGACGTTCTGGTAGACCTTGAGGTCCGACCATGGCGAGTCGTCGTTGAATCCCTTGACGGAGCCGAAGATCAGCCGCGGGTTGAGTTCGTGAATGTGTCCCCACGACAAGTCCCATTCGATCCATGGCACCGGGCGCGAAGTTCTCGACCAGCACGTCGGCGTCACGGATCAGCTTCTCCATAACCTCGAGACCCACTTTTGTTTTGGTGTTGATCGCGAGCGATCGCTTGTTGGTGTTCAGCATCGTGAAGTACAGGGCATCGACGTCGGGGATGTCGCGCAGCTGGTGACGGGTCACGTCACCGCCGGTGGGCGCTCGACCTTGAGGACGTCGGCACCGAACCAGGCGAGCATCTGGGTGCAGGCCGGCCCGGCTTGAACGCCGGTGAAGTCGATCACCTTGATTCCGGTGAGTGGCAGGTTGTTCATGATGGTTCCCTTTCTTGTAGAGGATCTTTGGTGTTCATTGCTTCCCGATGCCGGTCGGGTTGAGGTGGTGAGATGCCCGCTCTCCGTGCCGTCGGTGGGGTCGATCGCGCAGTCGATGAGAGCCGGGCCGGCCGATGCCAGCGCCTCGGCGAGGGCCTCGGTGAGCTCGGCGGGCGTGGCCGCTTGGTAGCCCTTGCCGCCGAACGCCTCGATCAGCCGGTCGTGGCGGGCCTTGAGCATCAGGGTCGTCGGTGACGGGTGCGGACACGGTCAGGCAGATGCCCGGCCTCTTCGTCAGAAACCCGGCGGCGGCAGCCGCATGGCCGGCATCGCTCTCGTGCCGGAACCCGATGTAGCGGATGCCCGATGCTTGCGCGATGCGGGCCAGGTCGGTGATCGGGATACCGACCACGCCGTAGATGGTCTGGATCCCGTTGAGCTTGAGCCCCTCGACAACCAAGTGGTATCCGTCCGTGAGCTCGGGCACGGTGTCGGCGACCCACACGGTGTCGGCTATGGAAACGGTGGTCATGGTCGTGGATCCTTTCGCGTTTTGGGCTGTGCGCCTGCACTTCCGAGACTCCGCTACGCTCACGGTTGTGTCCAAGACTTGTTGCTGACCGCGCGATAAGCGATCGTTATGAAGGCGAAGGCGTGGCCGCAGGGCAACCAACCCGACCAGGATTACCAGCACCGTGATCGTGAGCGGCATTATCGGGGAGTAGCTACGTGCATGCAGGAAGAGCAGTCCTCCACCAATGGCGCCTACGACCAGCCCAACGAGCACACCGGCTAGCCGCTGTGTCTCGGCGCTCGGCCTGGCGCCGGCGAACACGCCTTCAAACGCGACGAGGGTGAATGTGCCCGCTGTCGTGAACACACCCTGCACGCCCAGCGATCGGACCGCGGCGGTTTGAATGCCCATCGCCAGCGAGAACAGGGCTAGGAGGACATGGGCGATGACGGTCGCCGGTCGTCCTGCCGTCTCCGCCCACAGGGCCAGGAAAGCAGCCTCGGCAGTCGCCACGAGAACCAACAAGACCGATACCGTCGAGGCCCACAAACCGGACTCGTGGGAACACAGAGTCCAAAACCGAAGGCCCAGATAGGCGCCCGCCGCGAACATAGACAACGCGACGATGACGGGCAGGACGGCGGGTGCCCTGAGGTTCGCGAATCCAAAACCCAAGAAAACCATGTTGCCGGTCATGAACGCCGAGAATGTCTTCCCGAGGCCGAGATAGCTGATTGCGTCGACGGCGCCGGACGCGACGGTCAACGCAACGAGCAGTACGTCGCGCAATTGTTCAGGGCCGCGAGTTGTTGTCTCGTCATCGGTCGGATGAATGACGTTGGTGCGCGATCTGATCCATCGAGAGGGTATTTGGTGATTAGCTGTAGGCGACGTCATGATGTTCAGGATCATGGTGTGACGCCGCCCATGTCATCCCGGAGCGCGCCCATTCACGCCCCCGCGCCAGCCGGAATGCGTCTGTACCTGCCAGCGCCTGTGTTTTCCAGTGCCGCAGAACTAGTCGGGGAACCAGAAGGGGCCGTACATGGCCCAGGGGCCAGGGTTCGGTGCAGGAATGGAGCTGTTGATCTCAACGTCGCCTTGCGACTGACATTTCGTCGAGGTGCCCTTGCTGACACACTGCTGCTGATTGTCGGCGGCGGCTATCGGTGCGGCGGCAATCGCCACTGCGGCAATGCCGGCCGCCAACACCGGTGTGATGTACTTCAGTCCGATTCGCATCTTGGCCCCTTCCGTCTGTCGGTATTAGTTGAGAATCGCGCTATTCGGAGCGGATGTCTTCAACGCTGGCACCCAGGCTCGATGCCTGCCAGCGGTAACCCGTCATGGAGTCACGCTGGCGCACCGGCAGAAGAGAGCCGTGTGTCAGCCTGGGCCGCCGCCGGGGCCACCGTACGGGGCGGAGGTTTGGCCGCCCGTGTACGCGTACTGCGGTAAGACATCGGCATACGGGAGGGAGTCGTTGATCTCCGCATTTCCCGGCGACTGGCATTTGATTGCCGAGTTGTTCAGGTTCGTGCAGGTTTCCTGAGACGAATCGGCCGCGGCCATTGGTGCGGCGGCGATGGTTAACGCGGCAACGGCGGTTACCAACGTTGGCGTCATGTACTTCAGGCTGATTCGCATGGCGGCACGCTTTCGACGGAGTTGTCTCTGCTGACCAGGATTGCGCTTCCACGGACTCCTGTCGTCAGCGCTGGCACCCACCTATGCTTGCCTGCCAGCGGTAAGTGCGCCGCTTGATAGCAGGCGGTTATCGGCTATTCACAAGACGGTATTGGAGGTGCTCATCACGCCGCAGCAGGGTGGAGTTATGGCCGCACCAACCGACTCATCCGTTCGCCGCACGCACCGGTATCAACCGCCTGCGATCACCGGACTTGTTGATCTGTTCGATCAGCACGTCCGCGATCGTCCGGACGCTCCGGCGCTTATCGTCGGGGCGAATCGGACAAGTTTCTCCTACAGCACCCTCGCCGGGTTGGTTGACGACGTGGCCGCTCGCCTTGCCGGCACCGGGCCGCGCCGCGGCGATGCTGTTGGCCTGATATGTGTCAACACTGCGGAGTTCGTCGTCTCCCTTCTGGGGGCCGCACGCGCCGGGTTGGTGGTGGCTCCGCTAGACCCCGCATTGCTCTCCACACAGATGGCGGCGAGGCTCGAAGGCCTTGCGGCAAAGGCGGTCCTTGTCGGCCCAGCGACTACCGACGCCGGGCAAACCATTCCGTTCGGCCTCCCGACGTGGGAGGTCCGTGTGGACATCTCCACAGCGGGGGTGGCGACCGTGACGCTTGAAACCTGCGGGCGCGCAAGGCAACACGCCCAGGGCGCGGGACCCGAATTCAGAGACGACGATGCTCTTGTTCCGTTCACCTCGGGCACTTCCGACCGGGCCAAGATGGTGCCATTGACCCACGCTAATGTAGCCGCCTCCGTGCACGGCATCTGCGCGACGTACGAGTTAGGACCCGAGGACGCGACAGTCGCAGTCATGCCGCTTTTTCACGGTCACGGGTTGTTCGCAGTGTTGCTTGCGTCCCTCGCTAGCGGTGGATGCGTGCTGCTGCCGGACGAGGGCGGTTCTCTGCCCACACGTTTCTGGGACGATGTTCGGGCCGTAGCGGCAACGTGGTTCACCGCGGTTCCGACCATCCATGAAATCCTTCTGGCGCGGTCGGCCGACGACTATCCCGGCCGACGGGTCGTGCCTTTGCGGTTCGTGCGCAGCTGTAGCGCCCCGCTGAACATCGCGACGGCCCGCGCGTTTGAGCGCATGCTCGGCGCACCAGTGCTGTCCGCGTACGGGATGACCGAAACTACCCACGAGGCGACCCGCGAGCGGCTGCCGATGCACGGGCCGCGGAGGCACGGATCCGTCGGGCGGCCAACTGGGGTGGACATTCGCGTCGTCGGCCAGAACGGTCACGCGTGCCCAGCCGGCACCGACGGCGAGGTGTGGGTGCACGGTCCGACCGTCGCCCGCGGCTACCTCACCAACCCAGCCGAGACCGCACACAACTTCCCCGACGGCTGGTTCCGCACGGGCGATTTGGGCACATTGGACACTGACGGTTACCTGTTTCTCACCGGTCGCATAAAGAACCTCATCAACCGCGGGGGCGAGAAAATCTCGCCCGAGCACGTCGAGTCAATTCTCGCCGGGTGTGCCGGTGTTGTCGTGGCCGCCGTGTTCGCCATTCCCGACGCGACCTACGGGGAACGCGTCGGCGCCGCGGTGGTCGTATCGCAGGCCGACCGCGTCGGGCCCGACCAGATCTTGCGGGAATGTCGGAATGGGCTCTCGCCCTTCGAAGTACCCGAAAGGCTCATCGTGGTCGATGCCCTGCCGCATACCGCCAAGGTGCGCTCGACCGGCGAGTGGTGCAGGATCAGTACGCGAATTAGCGGTTGGCGTCCAGTCTCAACTGAGCAACAGCTGCGCTTGACAGCGGCTGGTCGAAGAACTCATCCAGCGACAGGCCCTGTACCGCGGTCACGAACGCGCGGGCCACGACTGAACCCGGGGTCCCCGCATGCGTCGCGACAGAGATCTGCGCCCTGGCTTCCGGTGCGACCGAACGGACCGCTTTTGGCCGGCCGACCACCGGCATCGCCCGCAACCACGTGTGTGGCACGATGCTCGCCCGGGCTCCTACGCCCACTTCGGCATAAGAGAGGCGACCGAGTCAGTTTTCCACCTGTGGGGTCACGACCGCCCCGCTTTCCGCGAAGGCCTTGTCGATGACTTGGCGAATCCTCATATCAGGCGTCAGCAGCGCAAGCGGCTTCTCTTCGTACAGCGGCACCACGTGCAAGCCGGCCCGTCCTCTGGGGCGAAATGCGCAATGGCGGCATCCAATTCGAAGTCAAGCAACTGCCGGGACAGCTCTGTCGTCGACAACCGGGAGGTGACTTGCACTTTGGCGAGCGGGTGCGCCATGCAGAATGCAACCACCGGAAGGGCTTGGGTTGTCGATGCTGTCGGTTCGGTGCCCAGCCGCAGCGTCCCGGTGATACCCGACTGAACGGCGGCCACTTCGGCCTTGAACGCTGCTTGCTCGGCGAGGATCCGCTTCGCCCACCCGACGAGCCGTTCACTCCGGTGTCAGGCCCTCGAAGTTGCGCCCACGGTTGATCAGCGTGACGCTGAGTTCCTTCTCGAGCTTGGCGATCGACGCCGAGAGCGCTGGCTGCGACACGTAGCACGCTTCCGCCGCCCGGGCGAAGTGTCACTCTCTTGCGACCGCGACGGAATACTCCAACTGACGAAACAGCACAAGCCAGTCCCTTCTCTGAGCGCCCCAGGGATCGCGGCAGCGTCGATCACTCCGCTTGGCAACTGCATGACGTCCGCCTGGGTAGGGACATCGCTGCGGGCGACGATCTCGTTCGATGTCGATATCCCGACGGTCAGCCGGTAAGTGCCGGGTTGTCCTTGGTTAACCCGTTACCGGTGCCCGCCACGATGGCCACGATGGGCGCCGTCGAAGAAGCCGCCCTCCCAGTAGGGATACTGAGGCGTGTACTGGACGGGGCCGGGGGAGTCGTTGATCTGAACATTGCCCGGCGTTTGGCATATCGTGTCGCTGCCGGTAGCGCAGGTCTGCGTGGCCAGGTCTGGTCCGGTTGTATTGTCGGCCATAGCTGTCGGCGCGAGGACGATAGCCGCCGCGGCGGCGCTAGCCACCAAAAGTGGTGTGAGATAGCTCAGCCGGATTCCCATCGCGGCACTCCCTTTCCGGTAGACGAGTCCTGGATTGGACTCACACACCAGCCTCGTCGTCAGTTGAGTCGCCGTCATTGGTGCTGCTGCCCGTAATGGCACCCGGTCAGTAGGAATCCGCTGTTAGCCGTCAGCATGACGGAGCCGCCGATGTCCACCAGCGAATCGTCTGCACCGACGCACGGTTTCGCGCCCCTGGCAGGGCGCTCTTGCAGGTAGCACCAATCCGAGCGGTGCAGCTTGGGGTAACGGGGGTTTGGCGGCAGCATTGACGACTTTAGAAGTCGTTGATGCGAGTGTAATCCCATGTCACAACATGCCAATGACTGCGGGTCGCAGATCTCGGTTGCGCGGACACCGACAACTGGCAATCGCGGAGTTGGTCTACTCATGGAGGTCAAACCATGACGACGATGATAGTGGTGTCCTGCGCGGGTCTCGCGGCATGGGTTTTGGAGTGGGGTCAGCGTCATTGCGAACAGTGGGCTGCAATGCGCGACATGGATCTCTGAGAGCCGTGAGAACATCGGATACAGCGCAGTTGCGCATCATGTGGGTCAGCCGACCAGCTGGCGCCAACGTGAGCTTCGGGTTAGCCGGTAGTCGGGTTGGGCGTCCGCGCCGATGACATCGGCTCCGCGCATCACGATTCTGGTTTTCGATGGATCGAGAGGAGAACAGCATGTCTATCGCGGATCCGATAAGTTGGTGGGATCGGTCGATGTTGACCCAACTGTCCCGGCGCAGATGACCAATGTGGCCGAGTATGGCTTCGAGGGTCGGTTTGAGGATTGGGCGGAGGATGCAAGGTATTTCGAGTACTCGCAGGCGGCCGATCCGATCGGTTCGGGATTTACCCTTAAGGTGCCGGTGATCCGCTTTGGTCCCGAGTTGTACGCGGACCAGCCCACCGGGGTTGTGCCGCTGGATGTTTCCACAGAGTTGGAGTTAAAGGCGGTCGAGGCAACCAGCCCCGCGTTGTTGGCCAACTTCGTGCGCATCCGTGCCGGCGAACAGATTGACACCCGAGCGAATGCCACGTCGCAGCTGTATTACGTCCTTACGGGTGGGGTTTCGCGGCGGTCAACGGCCGACTGGTCCGGTTCGAGAAGGTTGACTTCTTGACGCTGCCGGCAGGCGCGCGCTCGGTGTTCTACGCCGACGCCGAGACGGCGATGTACTGGGTGCACGATGAGCCGCTGCTGCGTTATTTGGGTGCGAACGCCGACGAGCCGAGGTTCCGGGCGACCATCCCCGGAAGTACGCCGGCGCTGACCAATTCGTCGTAAATCTGCTGCTGTCTGGTGTCCAAATCCGAATAGAGCATTTCGTAGGCAGCTGCCTCGTCGGCGAGCGCCACACCCGGATCCCAGTCGGGCCCGATGGCCTCCATCACTGCCATACGCCGCCGTAGCTCGTCGCTGGTAAAGTCCAGTGCCAAGTCGAGCGCAGTTTCGCTGGTATTCAACGGATCTCCCGATAGCCTCGGTGCATCTATGCCATTACCAACACCCGGCCGTTTTAAGCCCCGTATGTCGTCGGGGCTGGCAGCCACATGCCGTAACTCGCCAGCTGGAATTCGGTAGTACTTGCAGGCTGCAGTTAGACGCGGTAAGTCGGCCGGTGCGCGCAAAGCCAGCGGCGGCTGAACCTGACGAGTGTGGCGTGTCAGCTAGCTCGGGCGGCGGCGAAATCGTCGTTGCCCGCGTCCGAGAGCAGTTCTCGCAGTCGTCGGCGACCGCGGTGGAGTCTGGACATGACGGTGCCTCTTGGTGTGCCCATGATCCGGGCGATTTCCAGGGAGGAATAGCCTTCTACGTCCGCGTAGTAGACCGCCAGCCGAAATTTCTCCGGCAACGCCTCCATCGCGGCCTTAATGCGGGTATCTGCAAGCGAGGCCAGCACGCGGTCTTCGGCGGAATGTGTCACTGCACGGCGACGAACGGCGTCGGTGGGCAGCTGGTCGAAGTTCTCTAGCGGGTAGTGCGGCGCCGGTAGAGCGGAGCGAGAAGGGGCAACGCAGCGCGTTCGAAACGATCGGAATAGTCGTCCTGCGTCGGGACCTCAGGGCTGTCAAGGTCGTTCGCCGTCATAGGCCAAGGATTACGGTGCCGTGGGGGATGTGTCACCCACGCTGGCAGCAATTGCCAATCCCTGCCAGCGGTAAAAGGCGCGACCCTCCGTTGCCGAATGGGCATGCAGGATTCTGCGGCTGGCCGAATCGCTTGCTTCTGACCGACGAGACCGTCGAGCCGATCAGTTGGGCGGCCTGCGCGAGATGACCTTCCACTAGAGAAGTGGACGTTCTTGTCACTCGCCGAGAAACCCCAGCTGACTGGACGTATTGATGGAGGCTGGCGGTAGAGACTCGCATTGGTTCCAATCCAGCCTGTAAATGAGGCAGTTGAGGGACATGCCTGTTTAGGAAGCACCGACATAAAATCCGTACCGAGATATTTCACAGCCTTGATTTTCGCGCTGCCGCTGCGGCATCGATCGCCGTCGCACCGATCGCCTCCGCCGACGGCGCCGACCAGCAGGGCAATGAGCCGATTTGTACTGGCTGGGAGCCTTCGGCCATGAGCGATTGCTGGGATGCAGGCCCGGACGGGGATGGTGGCCAGAGCTGCGGTCTCCGACAGTAAGCGATCTGCAACTCCGGTCGCGGGTAGTCGTAGACCGAGGGCTCGGGCCCACACCGGTCGAGCGTCGGCCGCCGCGGCGTCACCGATGATGCTGCCGATGAGCCCGATCGTTGTCGCGATGGTGCGGCCAATCAGCAGTTCGCGGCCCGCCGTAATGGCGGCGGCATCGTCGGGCACACCTAGAATCTGCGTGAGATCGTCGCGGTAGCGGCCACGCGCCGCCGTCCGCAACTCAATGAGAGCAACTTCCAGTTCCGCCCTATCGGCGGTGCGGTGACGGAGCCGCGAAACGTCGAGAACCTTTACGCAACAACGCAAGACGGTGGTGGCCGGCTGCTTCATCGGCCCCAACGCCGCCGTGGCGTCGTCGTCGACGAGTTCGGTGACCACCTCCAGTTGATCGACCACGCGTACCAGAGCCCGGCTGCCGGCTGTGAGACCTACGGGTCGGAAGCTGGCGGCCAGAAAGTTGGCTCTCAGCGCGTCCATTGCGGTGGACAACTCCGCCGGTGAGCCAACGCCATCGAGCCGGTCTGCCAGCGCACTGCACACCTGTGCTGCATGACGGCGCAGCTCGCCGTGGTGGCGTGGCGGGATGAAGAAGAGCGCGGCAGGAACGCAGATTGCCAATGCAATCCGCCAGCCCACCAGCCGTTCAACGATGGGCCCGACCGGTGTGCAGACCGGCCACACGTAGAGCAGCAACGTCACCCGTTGGCCCGCGGAGACGGTCTCGCTGAGCACGCCGGCAAGCGTCACTGCCACACCGAGAACAAACATCAACGTGACGGCGGGCCAGGGGATGGGCGCGACAAGGGTTCCGAGCGTCAACAGGATGATCCCGTTCAGGCCCAGGCCGATATAGGCGACCGCACGGTTCTGGCGGTTGCCGGGAAAGTCGACAACCACCATCAACCAGAACGCGCCGAGCAGTGTGTATAACGGTGCCTCTGAGCCTGGCGCGACGATGCGGGCGAATGCCGCGGCGATGGGAACAACGATCGCCGCACGCATGGCGCGTCGCAGCGTGTCGTGCTCTGGATCCCGGGCGCGCAACCGCTCCAGAGTTCGCCTGGTTAGGCCAGCAGGCGACAGCATGCCTGGATAGTAGGGGCCTGTTGTATCGCATACACCTTTTGATGGCCACGTTTGCAGCTAGCAGACAGCTCGTCTCCGGGTAGCGGGAATGTGTCCGGCGATGAGCTGAACAACGCTGGCGTTTCCTGGTAACAGGCATTGGTCGTCGGGCGTCAGCACCGATGACGTCGCGGCGCCGGGGAATTGTGGCAGTGAGGGGCCGGTTCCGTCGACAGCGTAGTTCCACACGAATCAAGAGGAGTGACAGTGAAACCGACCAACACCGCCGCGTTTCTGGTCGCCGCCGCCGTCGCGGCGGCGGTCAGCTTCGCGCCGCTTGCACAAGCCGAGCCCGGCGCGCCGTTGCGACCCGCGCCCGGCGGCGCTGCGCACGCGGGATCCAGCGGGCCGCATCCCGGTGACTTTCACGGCCCCGATAGGCCGCCCCGGGGGGATCGGGTGATCCCAACGGGGCCCGATGGCCCGCGTCCCGGGGTTCCGAATGATTTCCACGGTCGGTGGCAAGGTGCGCCGTGGGGCGAAGGGTCGCCGCCGTGGGGCTGGGGCCCGCCGCCGCCATCTGGCTGGCGCGGGTCACTCCCACCACCGGGCGGTCCACCGCCACCGCCGTTCGACTATTGGGGCTTCCACGTGACCCCGGTGTGGGATCCGGGCTACCGCCAGTGGGGTTTCTCGCTCTTCGGAGTGTGGATTCCCCTCTGAGTACGGGATCGACCCGAGGAGGTTGCTGTGCACAAGATTCCGGCTAGCGGGAATCGTCGAATGACGTTAGCAGTCACGACTTCTGCCCTACCACGCGGAAGGATGGGAGTAGGGAAATCGGTAATCAGTAGAGGTGTAAACCAGCGTATGAACACAGGAAGACGTAGCTTGCTCGCTGCATCGCTGCTGATCGCCGCGGTCGCCGGCTGCGAAAGCATCGGAAACCGTCTGGGCCTGAGCCCGCTCGCGGTCGCTAACGCTGCCCCTCCCGATCCGAACGAAACATTCGTTCTTCCGTTCGATCACATTTCGTTCAAGGTTTGGGGCAATCTCCCGCCGGTCAGCGGCGAAATGGCAATGCTGTCCGGCGATCTCAACAAGCCGGGCCCTTACCTCGTGATGATGAGATGGAATCCCGGCTGGTTCAGTGCCCCACATACCTATGCCACCGACCGGGTCTGCGTCGTGGTGTCGGGCACCTGGTGGGTCAACAGCGGTGCAGATTCCCTGCCCCAGGACGCTGTTCCTGTCGGCCCCGGCGGATATGTGAAACGCGCTGCTAGGACTGCACATTACGACGGCGTGCCACCGGGTCAGGACGAGCCTGCCGTGATCGCGATCTTCGGCCTCGGCCCGGTGGACATGGAGTTGGTCGATCCAACCAAGCCCTCCTGGCGGCAAGTGTGATCGATCGTCATTGTTCTCAACAACCCGTTACAAGGAGCTACGAAATGTCAAACGTTCCCGTAATCGAACTCAACGACGGCGCACGGATCCCGCAGCTTGGTTTCGGCGTCTACCAGATCGCGCCCGCGCGGACAGCGGCCGCCGTAAAGGCCGCACTGGAGATCGGCTATCGGCACATAGACACTGCTGAGATGTACGGCAACGAGCGGGAAGTCGGCCAGGGCATCCGCGACGCCGGCCTTGACCGCGCCGACGTCTTCGTCACGAGCAAGCTCAACAACGGCTTCCACAAGCCCGACGACGCACGTCGTGCGTTCGACGACACGTTGACCGCTCTCGCCTCCGGTTACGTCGACCTGTTCTTGATTCACTGGCCGCTGCCCACCCTCTACGACGGTGACTTCGTCTCGACATGGCGCGTACTCGAAGAGTTCGCCGCTGACGGACGCGCCCGCAGCATCGGGGTGTCGAACTTCCAACCCGCTCATCTCGATCGACTGGCTAAGGAATCCACGACCGTTCCCGCCGTCAACCAGGTCGAGGTCCATCCGTATCTGACCAACGATGAGGTTCGCACCTACGACCGCGAACGCGGCATTGCGACCGAGGCGTGGTCGCCGATCGCTCAAGGCAAGGTGCTCGACGACCCGGTGATCGAGCGGATCGCCCAGAGCTTTGGCAAGACCCCGGCACAGGTCGTCCTGCGTTGGCACATCCAGCGGGGTGACATCGTCTTCCCCAAGACGGTTTCTCCGGATCGGATGAAGTCCAACTTCGAGATCTTCGATTTCGAGCTCGCCGGCCCCGATATCCATGCGATCTCGGCCCTCGCCAACGGAGAAACAGGAAGAACCGGGCCTAACCCGGATACGTTCGACTACATACCCAACTAGAAAGGAAACTGAACTTTGATGACTGGCCACGACTTTCATCCACACCTGACGAACACCAGCGCCACGACCGGCTCTCTGCGTACCCGTGTGCAGCATGTCACGGCCTCGGAGCTGAGCTCGGAAACGGCGCAAAGCGAGGGCATGCAGCGGTTCGCCGCGATCTCGGGCAGATCAGTTGGCGCGGAGAAGATTTGGATGGGCGAGACTTACGTATCGCCGGGAACCGTGTCGGGTAACCACCACCACGGCGAGTCCGAAACGGCGATCTTTGTCCGGAGTGGAAATCCGGAGTTCGTGTTCCACGATGGCGTCGAAGAGGTCCGTATCGCCACCGCTCCGGGTGACTACATCTTCGTCCCGCCCTTTGTTCCGCATCGGGAGGAGAACCCAGACCCTGAGCATCCCGCCGTGATCGTGATCGCGCGCAGCACACAAGAGGCGATCGTGGTCAATCTTCCTGAGCTGTACGCTCTTCGGGGTTAGCGGGAGTGAACCTCAAGCCCCGGCAAGTCACTCGGGCCATCCCGAATCCGCGATGATCCTGACGAAGTCAGCGCGCTCGAAGCTGGGGTCGAAATGGGCGAGCACGTCGTCGTTCATCGTCCCGAATGTGGTGTCGGGTCGGTCCTTCATGCCATTGTAGAACGCTCGCTGAATCCTGTTCTTGAAATCGGGGCGAGGATGGGCCGATGTCACGGCTGCACGGTGGTCGTCGCTGATCTCGTCGAGTTGCACTCCGAGCACGTCGGTTTCAACGCCCAGCGTGACCAGATGGATCTCGGGGTCGAGGTGCTCAGGGATGCCAGGAGTGGTGTGAAGGGCGATGGCGAGCCAGACCTTCTGAGCCTCGTCTGGGCTGTACCCGTGATCGAGCAGGAATCGCCGTGCGATGTCAGCGCCGTCGACCTCGAATCGCTGGTGCCGGGTGCGGTGTTTCGCCGTCAAACCCAGGTCGTGAAACATTGCGCCGACATAGCTCAGCTCGGGATCGGGGGACAGCCCGAGCGCGCGCGCCTTGAGGCTGCCCCACAAGTACACCCGCCGCGAGTGGTGGAAGAGCAGATCGTCGTCTGCGTCGAGTACCAGTTCGGTAGCCGCATTCACCACCACAGTGTCGGGGATCGTGACTCCGGCGATTATTTCGCTCATGTTCGTCGCCCTTCATGTCCCATTTTCGCTATACACGGAGTTTTCGACGCAACCCCGTCGATCCGACCGTGATCGTTATGGCCAGTCCAGGCAGGAAGACCAGGATGTGTGCCGAAGGATCGGAGGGCCGCATACTCATCGTCATCTCCGCAGGAGTCGGCAATCAGCCTGCGCGCACGCCCTTCTCGACGCGGTCACCCAGATCCTTGTCGACGTTGCGCCAGTACTCGAACGCGCGCTCCAAGACCGGTTCGCTGACACCGTCGAGCAGATGGCCGACAATGTTGTCGACCAGCCTATCTCGCTGCGCGTCGTTGAACACGTCGCGGACCAACGTGCCGGCCTGACCCCAGTCGTCGTCCTCGGCCCGCAGAGTGTATGCGGTGCGCACCATTTCGCCGTCGGTGTGCCAGCCCGCGGGCTCGCCGTAGCGCGCGGTGTCGGCTTGCGGGCCGCCCTTCGAGTTCGGCGCGTAAACCGGGTCCGAGACCGTGTTGTACCGCATGTGGCCGTCCTTGCTGTAGCTGTGCACCGGCGAGTGGGGTGCGTTGACCGGCAATTGGTTGTAATTGGCGCCGATGCGGACACGGTGCGCGTCGGCGTAGGCGAACATCCGCCCCAGCAGCATCTTGTCGGGGCTCGGCCCGATGCCGGGCACCATGTTGCTCGGCTCCCATGCGCCCTGTTCGATCTGGCTGTGGTTGTCGGTGGGGTTGCGGTCCAGGGTGAGCCGGCCGACTTCGATGAGCGGGTAGTCGCTATGCGGCCAGACCTTGGTCAGGTCAAACGGGTTGAACCGGTAGGTTTTTGCGTCCTCGAACGGCATGATTTGCATCTTCAGCGTCCATCTCGGGTAGTCGCCGCGCTTGATCGCCTCGAACAGGTCACGGGTGTGGAAGTCGGTGTCCACCGACACCAGCTGGTCCGCTTCCGCCTGGGTGAGGTTCTCGACGCCCTGGTCGGTAATGAAGTGGTATTTCACCCAGAACTTCTCCCCAGCGGCGTTCACCCACATGAAGGTGTGAGAGCCGTAGAGGTTCATATGGCGCCAGGTGTGCGGGATGCCCCGGTCGCCCATCAAGTACGTCACCTGGTGCGCCGACTCGGCGGACAGCGTCCAAAAGTCCCACTGCATGTCGTGGTCGCGTAAGTTGCTGTCGGCGCGGCGCTTCTGGGAGCGGATGAAATGCCCGAACTTCAACGGGTCGCGGATGAAGAACACCGGGGTGTTGTTGCCGACGATGTCGTAGTTGCCTTCGGTGGTGTACAACTTCAGCGCCCAGCCGCGGGGGTCGCGCCAGGTGTCTGGGCTGCCGCGCTCGCCCGCGACCGTCGAAAACCGGATGACTCCGTCGGTGACGGTGCCGGGTTGAAAGACTGCCGCCTTCGTGTAGGCGCTGACGTCGTGGGTCACCTCGAATCGGCCGAAAGCACCGCTGCCCTTGGCGTGCGGCTGCCGTTCGGGCACGCGCTCGCGGTTGAACGCCGCCATCTGCTCGATCAGGTAGTGATCGTGCAGCAGAATCGGACCGTCGGGGCCGATGGTCAGCGAATGCTCGTCGCTCTCCACTGGGATGCCGGCATCGGTCGTCGTCGGGGTGGGTTGGACATCGGTCATTGTCGTGCCTTTCCGGTGATGGAGGGACGGATGTTCGCCGGCCGCGGGCGCGATGGTGCATCTGCGTCGGGCACTGTCAGCAGGCTTTGGTCGAGCAATTCCGCGATTCGCAGCACAAGTGGCGCGAGCAATCTCGT
Organism: uncultured Actinomycetota bacterium; assembly: GCA_963801365.1. Lineage (GTDB taxonomy): Bacteria > Actinomycetota > Actinomycetes > Mycobacteriales > Mycobacteriaceae > Mycobacterium. Next base: position 32,984 of record CAWDEZ010000017.1, read on the forward strand.
CATGTCCGTTTCCTTTCTCGTGCCTCATGGCACCGCACCCGTTCCAGCTGATGGCGCCGCGCGACTTCCCTTGCGCGGCTGGCCATTCCTTGACGCAGCCGCGGCGTGGTCATGAGCCGTTTGATTGCGGAGGCCAGCGCTGACCCATCTCCTGTGCGGTAGACCAGTCCTGCGCTTGTCGGCATGACCAGTCGCACAGTTGCCGGATACATGGGAGCAACCACCGCCCGCCCGGCGGCCAGGACATCCAACAGCCTGCGCGGACCGGATGTGGCGCTCAGCACCACCAGATCGGCCGCGCCGATGATGTCGGACCACAGTGGCTCGGAGGAGGCGTCGAGCAGGTGCACCCGGCTTCCGGCACCGGGTGGCACGGCCCGGAGCGCGGCCCTGCGGTGGGGGCCGGTCCCGAGCAGGACAAGCTGGGCGCGACAGGCTCGCTGCAGAATGGTGAAGGCGGCGGCCAGGTGATGTGCATGGGTGAGGTCGTCGAATGGACCGGTGGCGACGATGGTCGGAAGATCCGCAAAGCCGAGACGTGATCTCGCCGCCGTTGGCTCTTCAGAGGCACGGTCAGAGATCACCGCAATATCGGGATGCATGGTCTCCGCGGTGGAGTACGCGACGCTCATCGGCCGACCTCCTCCCGGATCACTTGTCGTCCGGGTTCTGCACGAGGAACACCGCACCGGCGGTGATGCCGCCGAGGATTTGAGCGAGCAGGTAGACCCATAGCGTCGGCCAGGCGAACATGTCCATCACCGCGCCCCCGAGCGTGACCGCAGGGTTGAATGCGCCGCCGGAGATCGTGCCCACGGCGAAGACGCCGGCCACGACCGTGAATCCGATCGCCAGGCCGTAGAACGAATTGTCCGGATGGCTCTTGCTCGTAGCGACGTTGAGCATCACATAGCACAGGGCGAAGGTGAATAAGAGCTCGACGACGAACGCGGCTAGCAGCGCGTGACCGCCGAGTGTCATCGTCGTTCGTTTTGCGATCTCCGCCGGGTCGATGATCCGGCGCACGGCTTCCGCCGCGAGCAACCCGGCGCCGAGTTGAATGATCCAGTAGGCGATGGCGTCGCCGAGCGCGATACGTCGGCGCATCAGCACCGCCAACGTCACCGCCGGGTTGTAGTGCCCACCCGAAATATGACCGCCGGCATAGATCATCACCATCAGCACCGCACCGATAGCCAGCGGTGCGAACGAACTGGCGCTTGCCACGGCGGTGCCGACGGTGAAGACCAGGAAGAACGTCCCGATCGCCTCGACGGTGTACTTGGCGCCGGCTCGGGGCCCGCTCACCGTGTCGAAGGTTTGTGGCTCGGCAACGGCGTGCTTGAGCGATGTGTCGGTGATGACATCCATGCTTCACAGGTTCGCGCGGTCCGCAGCCGATGTCGTCAACGCTGACGCCCATCTGTCGCCCCCGCCAGCGATAACGTTCGAGTACCTGCCAGCTGCAAGGGTCCGATTTGGCTAACTTTCGGGGTTCGGCGGGGGAGTATGTCACCAGGCGGTCGGCCGGGGCGGCCCTCCCAAGACAGGATTCATGGTGGAGTCAACACAGTCGGAACAGCCCAGCCAGATCGATGACAGCCGAGCACCGACAGCGATGCGTGTCGTGATCGCAGACGACGACGTGCTGCTGCGTGAGGGACTGGCCAGTCTGCTCGGCCGCTCGGGTTTCGACATCGTCGGTCAGGCCGGTGACGGCGCAGAACTGCTTGCGATGGTCCGGCAGACGACGCCCGACGTCGTCTTAGCCGACATTCGGATGCCGCCGACTCATACTGCTGAGGGGCTCGACGCGGCGCGGGTGATCCGCGAGGAGTTCCCCGAGATCGGGATCCTGGTGCTATCAGCGCATGTCGAGGTCGAGCACGCGATGGAGCTGTTGGCCACTGGGCGAAGCATCGGCTATCTGCTCAAGACCCGGGTCACTGATGTCGCGGACTTCATCGACACGTTGGAGCGGATCGCGAAAGGCGCATCGGTCGTCGACCCCGCGCTCGTGCGGGAGCTGGTGTCAGCCCAGCGGCGTGACGACCCGCTGGCGGTACTCAGCCCACGTGAGCAGGAGGTGCTGGCCTTGATGGCGGAGGGGCGCTCCAATGCCGGTATCGCACACCGGATTTGGGTCACGGAAGGCACCGTGGAGAAGCACGTCCGCAGCATCCTCACCAAGCTCAATCTGCCCGAGACAGGCGATGATCACCGGCGTGTGTTAGCGGTGATCGCCTTCCTCGAGGCCCGCTGACCGCCGGACGAGCTCGCGGATGGCCTCAGTCGTCAATCCGGACTTAGGCAAGAAGCCGGCTGCCGGACTGCTGGCGATCATGTCGGCGAAATCCTGTTCAGCGTGGGTCGAAATCAAGATCACGGACGACCGCGCGGAGTCTCGCGCGTCGTCGAGCTTTTCGGCGAGCTCGAAACCGCTCTCCCTGCCCAAGTCGAGATCGACCAGCGTGACATCCGGCCGCAACTCCTGAAAGCGCCGAAGCGCGTCCGCGCTCGTCGAGGCCACGCCGACGACCGTGATGCCATCACGCTCAAGCAGGCTCTGCGCGGCGGCGACGAATCCGGAGCTGTCGTCGACGATCAGGCAACGCACAGCGAAACTCGCAAGTCCATGGCGTCAGTTTTGCAGTTTCCGACGCGGTTACGCATGCCCGCTAACTGGAACTTACGTACGCGTTAGCGGCTTTGGGGGCTACCCGGCATACCGACGCTGGAGGTGGCGGGCAGCCGTTATGGCCGCCAATCGTGGCGACAAGCGTGTTCGGAGCGGCAATCGTGGAAAACACCGACACCGTCGAGAAACCCAAGTGCGGTGATCGCAGAAGAGAATTAGGAGAGGTCGTGAAAACAACCACCTTGGGACGCAGCGGACTTCATGTGTCGCGCATGGCCTTCGGTACCTGGCAGCTTGGCGGAGAGTGGGGTCACTTCGACGAGGATGGCGCCGTCGCGGCGATCCGACGTGCCCGCGAGTTAGGGGTCAACTTCTTCGACACGGCGCAGGGTTACGGTTTCGGTGCATCCGAGCAGATCCTTGGCAAGGCGCTTCGCCACGAACTCACCACGGAGCGCGATGCGGTGGTGATCGCCGCAAAGGGCGGCCTGCGTAGGACCGACAGGGGTCTAGTCTAGTGCGCGACGCGAGCCCCGAATGGCTGCGCCGAGGCGTGGAAGCCAGCCTGACAGCGCTGGGAGTCGACCGCATCGACCTTTGTCAGGTGTACTGGCCGGACCCCCAAGGTGCCGGCGGCCGAAACCGCGGGCGCCCTGCGCGACTTGATCACCGAAGGAAAGATCGGCCATATCGGTGTGTCCAATTACAACACCGCCCAGATGGAGGAATTCACCGGGACGCTCGCGGTTGAGACGCTGCAGCCGCCGTATCACTTGTTCCGTCGCGAGATCGAAGACGAGATCCTGCCGTATTTGCCGCGCCCACGACATCGGTGTGCTCGTGTACGGACCGCTGGCACACGGGTTGCTGACCGGAACGCTCAACGCGCACACCAGGTTCGACCACGATGACTGGCGAAGTGCGAGCTCGGCATTCCGGGGCACCACCTTCCGCCACAACCTCGCGACGGTGCGTGCCTTGGAGATCTTCGCGGCTAGCCTCGACATCACCGTCAGCCAGTTGGCCATCGCGTGGACCTTGGCCAACCCCGATGTACACGTCGCCATCGTCGGCGCCCGGCGGCCCAGTCACGTCGAGGAGAGCCTCCGAGCGGCCGACGTGTCGCTGACCGACGACGATCTCGACGAGATCGACAAGATCATGACCTCTGGCACGCCGGTGGGCGGACCATCGCCGGAGGGCATGTCGTGACCAAGCCGCCGTTGACCCTCGCCGTGTTGGACGCCGGGACGATGGGTGACGTAGCCGCCGTGATCACCACCGCGACGTCGAACGCCTCGCCATCCGGCCTGCAGACCGCCGGCGCAGCATGACGCTCGCCGCGGGTACTGAACTATGCTCTGAGACAACGGATTCGGCAGCAGAGTCGCGCCTACCCAATCTCGCCCACCGGTTGAACTGGCTCCGTGCGGCGGGGTTGGGAGCCAACGACGGGATCGCCTCAACCGCAGGCCTGGTTGTAGGCGTTGCCGCAGCCACAAACTCGATATCGACGATCTTCACCGCGGGGCTGGTCGCTGGCGCGGTGTCGATGGCCCTCGGTGAGTACGTCTCCGTAAGCGCACAACGTGACACCGAGCGGGTGATCCTTGCGAAGGAGCGCCATCTCGGCGTCGAGCCCGATGAGACCTCCAGTCCCTGGCAGGCTGCCCTGTCGTCGGCGATCTCGTTCACCCTCGGCGCCGCGCTTCCACTGGTCGCGATCCTGGCACCGCCGGTCGCACTTCGGGTCCCCGTGGTGTTCATCGCCGTTGTCGTTGCGCTGGCGCTGACCGGAACGATAAGTGCCGCCCTTGGCGGTGCGAACAAGTCGCGCGCCGTTCTTCGAGTGGCGGTTGGCGGTGCTGTCGCGATGCTGGTCACGTATGGCCTAGGACAACTCGTCGGAACCGCGATGTGAGAAGGCGCCGCGGGTTCGGCCGCCGCCGCTCAATGCATTGGTCGTTATGATGCAGTGTGCGGGCCGTTCAAGTCCGCAACGATCGGTGTGAGCTGGCGTGATGACGTGGAAATGGCCCCAGCTGTCCCGCTGGTCATCGTGGCGGCCGCGGCTGACTTCCGTACGCGGCAAATCCGACGTAGTCGCACGTTTGCGATCGATTCGCTCCCAGTTGATGTCGCTACTGCTGCGGCCGACGACTCCGCCATTGTGGCTGGGGGTGGTGGTCGCCGCCTCTCTCATAGTGGTGGAAACCGTGCTGGTGCGGCTGCTCAGGCAGCTGGCCCCCGGGCACGCGTTCGGCGCACTGTTCTTGCTCGGCGTCCTGGTGGTCTCGGCTCGCTGGGGATTCGGGCTTGGGGTTACCACGACGCTCGCGAGTGCTGTTGTCTATCTTTACGTCCACCTCGAGCCCAACGGCGGACTCGTCCCCACCACGCCGGAGGACTGGGTCGCGATCGTCATTTTTCTGCCAATTGCGTTGTTGGCCAACGTTCTGGCCGGGCAGGCCCGGCTGCGCGCCCTGGAGGCCGATCAGCGCCGCCGCGAAGCGGAGGCACACCGCGACGAATTGCGGGTGCTCGCCGACCAGCAGGCCGCTTTGCGGCGGGTGGCGACACTTGTCGCACGCGGTGTCGCGCCGTCCGAGGTGTTCTCGGCGGTGGCCGGCGAATTGGCCGGGTGTCTGGGCGTCTCTCACGCGACGCTGGTCCGCTACGGGTCCGACGGCGCGGCCACACTCCTTGCCGCCCATCACCAGCTTTCCGGGGCCGAGATTCGCATCGGAGAGCGCTTTCCTCTCGAAGACGAAACGGTGGCGTCCATGGTGTACCGCGTCGGCCGCCCCGCCCGAATGGACAGTCACGACGATGCGACGGGCACGAGCGCGGCGTACATCCGCGAGCTAGGCCTCCGCTCCGGAGTCGGCGCACCGATTGTTGTCGGCGGCCACGTGTGGGGTGCGGCCATCATCGGATCGCCGCGGCCCGAGCCCCTTCCACCCGATGCCGAGACCCGGGTCGGTGACTTCGCCGACCTCGTTGCGACCGCGATTGCCAACGCCGAGACGCGGACGCAGCTCGCGGCTTCGCGGGCCAGGATCGTCGCGGCCGGCGACGAGGCCCGTCGGCGCCTGGAGCGCGATCTTCACGACGGTGCCCAGCAGCGGCTCGTCTCGCTGGGCTTGCAGATGCGCATGATTGAAGGGTCGATTCCGGACCGGCCGGAATTGGAGGAGCAGATCTCCGACATCGTTCAAGGTTTGACCGGCGTCTCGGAGGAGCTCCAGGAGTTGTCGCGCGGCATTCATCCGGCCATCCTGTCCAGAGGCGGACTTGGTCCGGCTCTCAAGACTTTGGGCCGCCGGTCCGCAGTCCCGGTCGAATTGCACCTCAATGTCGATCGGCGGTTGCCGGAGTCGGCTGAAGTGGCCGCCTACTACGTCGTCGCGGAAGCACTGACGAACGCGGCCAAGCATTCAGAGGCGTCGCAGGTGGACGTGACGGTGGATGTCCAGGCCGCTGCAGTGCATCTTTTGATTCGCGATGACGGGGTAGGCGGCGCCGACTCGGGCAGGGGTTCTGGACTCGTCGGCCTACGGGACCGGGTCGAGGCGCTCGGCGGCAGTATCGAGATTTCGAGTCCGCCCGGGGACGGGACGTCACTGCTGGCGACGATCCCGTTCAATCTCGATATCGCCACGGCCAGCGGGTAAGTGCTGGCTCGTTGCGGTCGTTGACCCATTAGCGATGCCCGCCACGGCGGGCGCCTTCGAAGTAGCTGCCCTCCTAGTCCGAAGTGAAGCATCCCCGGTTTCGTGCACACCTCGTTACGTGTGACCGGTGTGCTTTCCGGCGTGGGGTCGAGCGTAGTACTCGGCCTCGGCTTCCGCGGGTGGGCGGCGGCGAAGGCGCTGCATCAGCCTGCGCTCGTTGTACCAGGTGACCCACGCCGAGCTGATGTTCTCCAGGTCGGTGAGGGTGCGGATCGGCCCGGTGCGAAACGGGGAACCCTCGCGCACGCACTCGGTCTTGTACAGCCCGATCGTGGTCTCGCAGAGCCCGTTGTCCAGAGCGTCGCCGACGGTCCCGACCGACGGGATCAGCCCTTCGAGCATTAGTGTCTCGCTGTAATGTATTGCGGTGTACTGACTTCCGGCGTCGGAGTTAAGCCGAATTCGGCTTAACTCGGATTATGCCGAGGTTTTCGTTAAGCCGAGGATTGGTGGAGATGGCCTGCGCTGGTGGGGGGTGCTGGTGGATTCCTCGGCTTAACGTTTCGGGCTGTGGTTAGCGTCCGTCGTATCTCTACGTCTGTGGAAGGGGACGGTTATGGATATGACGGTCAGGCAGGTCGGCGCGGTTGTCGTTGCGGAGTTGCGCAGGGCGGGCTATATGGAATCGACCATCGGCCAGTACGCAAAGACGATCAAGGCGCTGTCTGAATTCGCTTCGGGGCGTGTGTATTCCGTCGGGTTGGGCGCTGAGTTCGCGTCGATGACGACCAGCGTATGTACCGGCCGATTCAGTGCGCACCGCCGGTTCGATTACCGACGTCTGGTTAGCGTGTTCGATTCGTATGTATGCACCGGGCAGGTGGACCTGTCGGTTCGTGGGCGTGGTGGCGGAGGTCCACAGCCCATGGTGGGTGGGTTCGTCGAGTTGGATGCCGCGTGGGAGGCGGAGATGCAACGGCACGGTCTGGCGGCGGCCACCCGCGCTGCCTACGGGCGGGTGGCGCGCAGCTACCTGGTGTTCCTGGAAGGACGCGGGATCGCTGAGTTGGGCGCGGCCGACGGTGCCAGTGTGTTGGCGTTCTTGGAGTCCTTGCTGGGCAGGTGGACCAAGTCGTCGCTGTTTTGGCTGGTGTCGAACTTTCGCCCGTTCCTGAACTTCACCGGTCGCCCCGATTTGGTCGACGCGCTGAATTTGGCTGGTGTCAAGCGATCCCACGCAATCATCCCCGTCCTGGGTGACGCTGACGAGGAATTGGTGGTACGGGCATGCGCGTCGGGGGCGGTCAGCGCCCGGTACGCGGCGATCACACTGCTGGCGCTTACGACGGGGTTGCGGGCCTGCGACATCGTCGAGTTGCGGATGGGCGATGTCGACTGGCGTGGGCGCACGATCGGGATCGTGCAACACAAGACGGGCAACCCGCTGACGTTGCCGCTGCCGGCGCTGGTGATGGCCAAGCTCGCCGACTATGTACTCGACGAGCGGCCCAGCTCGTCGGGCGAGGATCATGTGTTCTTACGCTCGCTGGCCCCGCATACCCGGCTGGCCGGTCACGCGTCGGTTCACACGGTGACTGTGAAGACCTTCCGGAAAGCGGGAGTCCGCGATGTCAAGGCGGGGACCCGCCGGCTGCGCCACAACGCCGCATCCCGGCTGTTGGCCGCGGCGGTGCCGCTGCCGATCATCTCGGCCGTGCTCGGCCACGCCAGCGCGGAATCGACCAACCTGTATATGAGCGTCGACCGGGAACGTCTACTCGACTGCGTACTGCCGGTTCCTGAAAGTGTGCGGTCATGAGCAGTCACGGTTTCACCAGCGCGTTCGCGCCCGACCTGGAGGCCTATCTGGTGTTCAAGGCGAACATGGGCTTCTACGGAACCTCCCGCATCTGGTACCTGCAAAGGTTCGACGCCTACTGCAGCGAACACAACCGCACCGTATTCGACAGGGACACCGTCGAAGAATGGGTCAGCGTCCAGCTGCAGCATTCGGGCCGTTACCGGTCCTGGATGTCCTACATCCGCGACTTCGGCCGGTGGCTGAGCATGCACGGGCCCACCGATGCCTATGTGCTCTCCGATCAGTGGAAGGCACCGATCCTCGCCCCACACCCTTACCTGTTGGCAGGGCGTGAGATCGAGTTATTCTTCGCTGCCGCAGCACAGCTGCAGGTTCAATCGCCGTGGCGATGGCAGGCGGTCGCGTTCTTCACGCTGATGCACTCGTGCGGGCTGCGGACGGGCGAAGCCCGCGCACTGCAGACCGGGCAAGTCGATTTGGATGCCGGGAACATCGACATCGTCTGGTCCAAAGGCCACCGCAGCCGCAGACTGCCGATGACCGCTGCGGTCATCGAGATCCTCAACACCTGCGACCGGACCTCGCGTGCCCAGTTCGCCTCGCGCCAGGCGGCGCGGGAGCGGAACTGGTGCACCGAGTCGGACGGCACGTTGGCCGCGAGGTACGCGGCAACGTTGGCCTAAATGTGGCACTGGACAATCGGATCGAGCGATTTCAGTGCTAGCGCGTGAACCAGGAGCCGCGCTGCGCACGCATCTCCATGGCATCCGGCGCCGTGCGGCGGCTGTGAGACCTGTAGTGCCGCTGTAGAAGCTGCAAAGTTATCGGCCACCAAGTCCATGGAAAGACCGCAGAGATACCAGATCTACAGATGTACCTCCAGGTTGTTTTCCCTGAGAACGTGTTGGGAAAGTGACTCGGCGTGCCTGCGTGACTGATGTGGCTTAAGTGGCCAGTGTGGGCTTGTGGCTGAGAACAAGCGCTATCCGTCCGACCTGACCGACGCGCAGTGGGAGCTGATCGAGCCGTTGGTGCCCGCGCCGCGGTCGGGTGGCCGTCCGGCGGTGCATTCGAGGCGCCGCGTGGTGGACGCCATCCTCTACGTCAACCGCACCGGATGCGCGTGGCGTCAACTGCCGCATGACTTTCCACCGTGGGCGACGGTGTTCTGGTACCACAAGCTCTGGCGCGAGGACGGTGTGGTTGACCGGCTCCACGATGCCTTGCGGGACCGCGTGCGGGATGCCAGCGATCGGGACCCGATGGCCTCGGCCGGGTGCGTGGACGCCCAGTCGGTCAAGGGCGCCGACACCGTCGCGGCGGCCGTGCGCGGATTCGATGCCGGCAAGAAGGTCAACGGCCGCAAGCGGCACGTCGTGGTCGACACGATGGGCCTGTTGCTGCTGGTGCTGATCACCTCGGCGAGCGTGCAGGACCGCGACGGCGCACGCACGCTGCTGGACCGGGTGAAGATGGCGATGCCGTCGCTATCGCTGCTGTGGGCCGACGGCGGCTACGCCGGCAGGCTGGTCGAATGGGCCGAGACGGTCGCCCACATCACCGTCGAGATCGTACGTAAACCCTTGGGAATCAGGATGTTCCAGGTGCTTCCACGTCGGTGGGTGGTCGAGCGCACATTCGCCTGGATCGTGAAATGCCGCCGCCTGGACCACGACTACGAGCGACTGCCGCAGACCAGCGAGGCCATGATCAAATGGGCGATGATCGGATTGATGGTCCGACGGCTCGAGCCGCCACCCGGCCGCAAGCCGTGGCAACGCGCCTCAAGCGCCGCGTGAACTTTCCCAACACGTTCTGACAGAATGGGATCGACGACTACCGTGCATTTTCGCCGGATCGAGGAGAATGACATGTCCCTGTCCCACGCGCTCGCCACCCCTGTCGACGAGATCACGGAGTCATCGGCGTTGGCTCCGCGCATCAACGGGTTTCATCTGGAGCCCCGATGCCGAATCTGCCGCAACGACAGCGTGCGGCGGAAGGTCAACGGCCTATTGGCCACCGGGGCCAGCTACGCCCAAATCGTGCGCGCCCTCTGCGAAGACAACGCCCACCTCGACAAGCGCGATCAGGTGACCGTCGATTCGGTAAGAACCCACACCACGAAGCATTTCCCCGTGCAGCAGACCGCTCACGCCACGTACCGGGAGATCGTGGAGCGGCGGGCTCGCGAGAACCAAGTCGACTTCGTCGAGGCCGTGGCCACGGCGCTCACACCGTTGGCCTTCTACGAGGTGGTGATGAACAAGGCGTTCCGCACTCTGGTGGACGACGGGGCCGAGGTCAGTGTCGAGACCGGCCTGCGAGCCGCCGAGAAGCTTCAGTCCGTCCTTGACGGGCGTGAGCGGGGCACCGACGTCCTCGAGCTGAAGGTCCAGCTGGGCAGGATCGGTGAGGCGGTGCGTGCTGTTGTCCCGCAGCAGATGTGGGCGGCGATCGTCGAGAAGCTGGAGGAGTTTGAGCAGCATCAGGAGGTGCTCGATGTCGGCACGGACGCCTTTGACGACGCTGACGACGCCTACGACCCGACCGAGTTCATCGACGCGGACGAGTTCTGACCTCCGCAGCGCCCGCCGTCACCGAGGGCAAAGGCGGCTGTTCCTCGCGTTCGACGAACACACCGACAAGCTGCTCGGCTTTCACTGGATCAAGGTGCAATATATCGGTGCCCTTTTCCTCGCCGGATTCATGAGGTGCTCCGGTTGTCGAGTACGACGTTGCCGACTGTTGATCCCGATTCCAGCAGGGTGTGGGCTTGCGCGGCGTCACTCATCGGTACGACGCTGTCGACGACTGGCTTGATCGCGCCGGTTTCGACCAGCGGTAGGACATCGCGGCGGACGCCGGTGATGATGTCGGCTTTCTGCTGGATGGAACGGGGTCGCAGCATGGTCGCGGTGACGCTGGCTCCTTTGAATATCAACTGGCCGAGGTTCAACGGGGTGGGGCTGAGGTTGCCGCCGATGATGACCAAGTGGCCGTCGGTTGCCAGGCAGTTCAGGTTGCGGTCGAGGTAATCGGCGCCGACCACATCAAGGATGGCATCGACGCCGCGGCCGTCGGTGGCTGCCAGGGTGGCTGCGACGAAGTCGTCGGTGCGGTAGTTGATTGCCGTCGATGCGCCGAGGCTCTGGCCGATTTGGGTCTTGGCGTCGCTGCCGGCGGTGGTGATGACTGTTGCTCCGATGGCGGTGGCCCATTGGATGGCGAACGTGCCGATGCCGCCGCCGGCGCCGTGGATCAGGACGGTTTGGCCGGCGCGGAGTCCGGCGATCATGGCGAGGTTGAAGTAGACGGTGCACGCGGCTTCGGGCAGGACGGACGCCTCGATGACTCTGAGCGCGGTGGGGATTGGCAGCAGCTGCGAGGCCGCCACCGCGACCTCGTCGGCGTAGCCGCCGCCGGCGAGCAGCGCGCAAACCCGGTCACCGACTGACCACTCGGTGACGTCATCGCCGATCGAGGTGATGTGGCCGGCGCATTCCAGGCCCAGGATTTTGGGCGCGTCGGGAGGGACGGGATAGGCGTCGCGGCGCTGCATGATGTCGGCGTTGTTCACCCCAGCGGCTTCCACCGCGATGAGGACTTCGTGCGACTTGGGCCGGAGTGGATTCACCGGGCGCCACTGGAGCACGTCCGGCGGTCCCGGCTGGTCGAAAACGATTGCATTCGGCAACGTTCAGGTCCTTCCCTCAGCGACGAGCCTGCTGGCCGGCGGTGTCATCGGTCGTGCGTCTGGGCGGGTGAAGGGTGCACCGTCGAAGTGTTCGTGAGTGACGAATTCTTCGACGGTTTGCCGCCGTAGTTTCGTCAGTTGACGGGTTGGCTTTCCGAGCGGTACCAGCGCGGCCAGCGCATGGGCCTCAGGCAGTCCGAGCAGCTGTCGCACCTGCGCCTCCTGGGGGACGGCCATGGTCGTGAGGTTCCCGCCGTAGCCTTCGTTGCGGGCCGCCAGAAGGATGTTCCACACCAGGGGGTAGACCGAGGCCCCGCTGACCAGGCCGACGCGGTCCAGGTCTTGGTCGAGGGCCGCCACGACTTCCAGGTCAACCGAGGCGACCAGCACGACTGGGGCTTGGATGAACGGGGTAATGAAGGTGTCCGGCGGGTCGGTGTTGTCCATGGTTTCGGGCGCCACGCTACTGGGATGTACCGGGTTCCAGGGGTTTTCGCCGGCCATCAGCTGGGCGATGTATCGGCGGGCGCCGGGGATGCCGAGCTCGGCGAGTCGCTGCCGCGTTTGGGCATCACGCACCACAGTGATGTGGGTTCCTTGCCTGTTGCCCCCGCTAGGGGCGAAGCGTGCGTTGTCGAGGATCCGGTAGAGCGTGTCGTCGGGCAGCGGTTCATCGGTGAATTCACGCACCGCGTGGGTGGTTCGCATGACGTCGTAGAGGTCCATGATGGTCATCTCCTTGCTGTGCGTCGCGTCGGCGTGCCCGCGTCGGGTGCCGCGGTGTGCTTCGATGTCGCTCGGCTTAAGTTAGTCAAGACGAATCACACCGAACGGCGGCGGCTCAAGGTGTCGACGGGACAGGTTGTCTCCAGCCATTTTGCCGTGCCGGCGCAGGAATTCGAGCTCGAGTGCAACCCCGTCGTCGAGGCTCTGGCCTGCCAGTGAGCACGATTATTTTCTCGGTCAGTCGCAGGTCCACCATGTGCCCCTCGGGAGTTGAAGTGAGCGGGCGATCAGTTCGCGTACGAGCCGAACGCGATGTCGTCGCCGATGTCCGTGCGTTTGGGCGACCAGTCGAGCAGCTTGCGTGTCTTGTTCGAGGACAGGCGTTTGTTCAGCGACAGGCTGATACCCGATGCTGCGCTGGGCGGCGGTGTGAACGAGGCGCCCATGTCACCGACTGTGTCGGCGTCGATGCCAAGCATCTGCAACAGCGACAGGCTGTCGGTGCGCTCGTCTGTTCCGATCATTCGGTTGATGGCGCGCGCCAAGTCGCGCTGGGTGACGTCGTCGGCGACACCGTGCAGGATCGCCCCGTGCGGCGCGAGTTCCGCTGCCAGGCAGAACAACTCGGCCAGGTCCTCGACGTGCACGTAGCTCTGGGTGGTGCCGCCGCTTCCCCAGTGGCCGGCGCGACCCTCCTTCCGTGCCCGGTCGATCAAAGACCTGAGGTCGGAATTGCCGCCGCGTCCGTAGACCAGCCCGGGCCGTACCACCACGCCGCGCACGTCCCCGTCGGCCAGGACGGCCCGTTCGGTCTGCACGCGAGCGGCCATCGCCCCCTCGAAACCGGCGGCTAGCAACGGGTGCACCCCGGCGGACGCGGGCGCGAAAACCGATGCCGGAAGCGGCAAGCGGGCGTCTTCGTCGTAGACGGTGTCGGTGGCCTCGCCGCCGTTGAAGACTCCGAAGACCGCCGAGCCGCTGGTGAAGACTAGGGCGCCGCCGTGATCAGTGAGTGCCTCTCGCATAGCGCGCACCGCCTCACCGTCCCGCGCGAAAGCCGCTTGGTCCCCGCTCGCCCCGCCGACGCTGGCGGTGCTGACCACGGCGTCGGGTCTGGACTTGTGAACGGCGTTGGCCAGGCTCACCGGGTCGCCGAAGTCACCCACAACGGGCTCGACGCCGCGCTTGCGAAGTGCGTTCGCGGACCGCTCCGATCGGGCCAGTCCCAAGACGTGATGGCCTCGGGTGGCGAGCGCGTCGGCGGCGACCGCGCCGAGGTAGCCAGTGGCTCCGGTGACAAGAATCTTCATGATTTCCTTTCGCAGAGGGACCGTGGGGGCCGGACCATGTGAGTCATTTCCTGCTTCTCGGCTGTTGGGTGAGGACCTACGCGATGGAACGATCCGCTGACTTGCCTACGCCAGCTTCCCCATGCACCACCGGGACGGCTCTCGCCCCCGCGAACCGACTCCAGCAGCCGATTGAGTACGCCAGTCTCGTCGCGTCGGCCCCGCAACACTTAGCAGCACCGCCAAGCGGACGGCGATTTGTTGCGGCGCGTCAAGGAAAACAGAGCGGAAACGTTGCGCTGCAACCGAATACGGGTAGTCAGGAACCCCGCCGAGCAAGCTGGCCGGTTCGGATTTGTTGAGGCACACTCAGGTTGCATTCAGGTCTCATCATCCTTAGGCGTGCCCAAACACCTGCACTCGGTTTGACCGCACCCGATACAGTGACCGTACTTCGCCATCGGCGGGGTCGCGCAAAGGATACGTGGATTCGCCGAGATAGCTTTGACTCATGGCATCGATGGACTCGGTTGCCCTGTTCCCGTGGATGGGATCGTCCTCGTCGATGACTGTAACCACCTCGCCTTGAATGGCCATCCAGTGATAGGGATCGGCCGGATCCATGAACAGCAGAGACACGTGGCGCCGAAGCCGTAGATTCCGGTCTTTTTGGCGTCCGCGCACCGAGTTCAGCAGGATCTCCGACTGGTCGCGGCTGACCCACACCGGGCTGGTGTGGATCGTTCCGTTGGCGTTGACACAGGCCATGCTCGCCGTGACTGGTTCGTCGAGCAGTTTCAGATGGCGCTCGGGAAGATCTTCAAGCGAGCGCCCCCGTTCCCGACTTCCAATAGTGAACGAACCGCGTTGGCCGGGGGGTGTAACAATGCTGATTTCCATACTTGCGACGCTCCCTTCTGTCGGTGCGATTTGGCGGGGCAGATTCACGCCGGTTGTGAAAGTGGTTGGGACAGGGTCTCGTCGAGCCAGCCGAAGATCACCTGGTGTGCCCGTAACAGCGATCCGACGTGACAGTGCTCGCCGGATCCTTCCGCGGTGGTGAACCGAGCGAGCGTGGTCGGCGCTGTCATGGCGCGCTGGAGCATTTGTGGTTGGCCCGCGAGGAATTGGTCGTCCTCGGCGTCCATGATTAGTGTCGGTGCGGTGATCCGGTCGGCGACGGCCTCGAGCGTGTATGCCGTTGTGCGCCTGATGAAGTCGGCATAAGTCGGTCCGCCCATCGTCCACACTCCGTTGTCGAGTCCCCACCGGACCTGTGTCTGCGCACGCGCTTTCAGCGCCATGAGTCGATTCGGCAGGGCGCTGCGGCCGGCGAGGATCATCTTCATAACCGCGGCCGGGATCGCGTTGCGGTAGGCCTGATGCATGTCGAGGATCCCGTCGTCGAGGATCAGCGCCGCGCTGCGGTGGTCAAATACCGCCGACCGCGCGACGAGGAAGGAGCCCATGCTGTAGCCGAACTGGACGATCGCTTCGGGGCTCACGCCGAGCTGCTTGACGGCGAAGTCAATCACCGGACCCAGCACGTTCTCCCAGTCGGGACGAAATGGCAGGCCCATTTCGCGGATGACGGCTCCTTGTCCCGGTCCGTCGTACGCCAGAACGTGGTAGCCGCGTTGCAACGCTGCGGCAGCAATCGCGAACCACGATTCCTCCGCTGTCGAGTCGTAGCCATTGGTGTAGATGACCAGCGGCCGCGGCGTTGGCGCGTCGTCGACGCGGAAGAGGTAGCCGGGCAGTTCGATGTCGTCATACGGTATCGCGACGCGTTCGACCGGTCGATCCATCAGGTCGATGGCATCGCCGAACGCCTCGCGTGAGCGGCGTGACAGCTCGAGTAGCAGTCGATCGCCGATGGGACTCCTGCGCCGGAAGAACTCGGCAGTGCGGTAGTAGTTTGACGCGCGCAGGAAGGCCTGTCGGGCGCTGACCCGATGCCCTGCGGCGAGGGAGTTACGGGCCAGCTCATGGACCCGTTCGGCGGTCGCCCGCCAGCAGCGCAGCCAACCGTCCAGATCGCCCTCTCGGATGAGGAGAGTGGTGGCGAGCACCTCGCCATCGGCGTCGTCATAGGGTGCGGCGCCCGCGACTCGCAGCGCCTCGAAGGAGAAGGACTCATTGCGGAACAGGAAACCCACGTGCGATCGCCAATCTATCCAGCGTCGTGACGGTGTCGTAACGACGCTCATGACGGTAGCCTACTAGACGATGGAACGCAACCGTAACGACGTGGGC
Source organism: uncultured Actinomycetota bacterium (assembly GCA_963801365.1). GTDB lineage: Bacteria > Actinomycetota > Actinomycetes > Mycobacteriales > Mycobacteriaceae > Mycobacterium. The sequence continues at coordinate 49,086 of CAWDEZ010000017.1, forward strand.
TACGCTTGCGGTATGGCGGCAATCGGGGACGACACGCAACGGAGCCGCGTTCCGGCTGGTGCGGCAGTGCTTCAGGCCGAAGTGACCGAGGCGATCCGTCAGGCTTTCTTCGCCGAACTCGCTCAGTGCGGTTATGGACGGCTGTCAATCGAGGCTGTAGCCCGTCGAGCGGGCGTTGGCAAACCTGCGATCTACCGACGCTGGCGCACGAAGCAGGACATGGCGGTCGCGCTGATCTCTGAGGTCGCGTGGGCTCACCTCGTCATGCCGGACACCGGCACCCTGGAGGGCGATGTCATCGCGTTCCTACGCGCCGAGTACGCGGTCCTCACCGATCCGCTGGCGAAGGCGATCATTCCCGACCTGCTCAGTGAGGCCAACCGCAACCCTGGCCTGGAGGCTGCGCTGTTGCGCGCGGTGCGTGAGCCCCGTCGGACTCGTGCGGCAGCCATCATCCGTCGCGCGATCGAGCGCGGCGAAGTCGCCGACACAATCAATCCCGACCTTGCACTGGACGTACTGGCCGGCCCGTTGTATTGGCGGCTCGCTGTTGTACACCAGCCCCTAAATGATGATGAGGAGCTGGTCCAACTGGCGCGAATGGTAATGGGCGCGTTGACCTGCGTGTCTGGACCGCCCGGCCACGGAAAGTCAGGCAAGGCAACCAGCTAGAGATTCCACGGATGCGACCACTCCCGTCGCAGACGGATCGTTCTCCCATGAGCAGCTCGCCCGCACCGGATAGCTCGAATGCTGATGAGCCGCAGGTAAGAGCACGCTGCACCGATGCCCTGGACATCGCGTGCGACGGGTGCGTCTGTTGTAGCGGTCCGTCGACCGGCGTTCGGAGCGAATCGCCGCGAGAAACGTCGCCTCTTGGTCGTCAGGTCACTCTCCGGCGTCCGGTTCGAAGGGGCGTCCTTCGAGGGCGGCGAATACCCGTAGGGGGTCGAGGTAGTCTCGCCACGCGGTGATCTTGCGGTCCTTGATGACGACTACGGAGATGTATCGGTTCCTGTACGGCTGCCCAGTGGCCACGACCTTTCCATCGGAGGAGTATTCGAGCACGACCGATGACGTTGACGGCGACTGGTGGACACACAGGTCGTAGCAGCGGTCGAGGAACAGCGTGGAGCCGTAGCCGCGGTAGAGCTCGACGAGGTTGTCGCGGCCGACGACATGGCGCGGGTAGTTCGGAACCGTGATGATGAAGTCGAAGACCACGTCCTGGGCCAGCAGGTCGAAGAAGTGGTCGCCGTCCACGAGTCCGGCGAGGCCTTGCTCGATGATCCGAAAGAACGGATCCAGAGCGCGGAAGTCGCCTATGTTCTCAATCATTCGCCACCTCCTCAGAATGGTTGGCCGCGGATAATTTTGGATTATTCGCGGTCACTGGTGTGCCCCAACCCACTGGTGGGCCGTACGTCGAACGAAGTCGATGAAGGTGGTGGGCGGCACTCCGGTCACTTGGTCGATGTCATTGTTGTGGTTGCCTGTCCTGCCGCGAGTGCGTCAGCGAGCTTCGCGGGATGCCGAAGCTGCTTGGTCAACTGACCCCTCACGACCTCGCCGCAATCGATGAAGACCGATGGCTCGAAACGGGTGAATGATCAAGACATTTCGCAGTATATGAACAATCGCGTGCCGGCGGCTTACTGATGCGTATTGGTCCGGAATCCGGGACCGGCTTCGGGGGTGACGTTGCGCGCGGTGATCTCGTCGCCGCAGTGGGTGCAGGTGAGGCGGGGCTTGGCGATCTCGCCGCAGGTGTCGTGGCGCAAGACGATCGGGGGGCCGCTCGGATGCGGCAGATGCTCGTCACCCCATCGCATGAGCACCACGATTGCTCCGAAGAGATCACGGCCCGCGTCGGTGAGCCGGTACTCGTAGCGTTCGGGCTCGAGGGAGTATGGGACCCGCTCGAGGAGGCCCACCTCGACGAGCATCCGCAGCCGTGACGAGAGCGTTGGCCGTGGGATGCCGAGGTTGCGCGCGAGCTGACCAAAGCGCCGCACTCCGAAGAACGCTTCGCGAAGGATCAGTAACGTCCAGCGCTCGCCGACAAGCTCGAGTGCGCGGCCGACCGACTCCGCTTCGAAGCGGTGGGACAGATCGGGGAGCGCCACAGTTCACTAACTGTACCCGGTTCAATTCCTGAACCATGAGTGGTAACGTAATTGAACCACTAGCGTGATTGCGAGGCCTCGATGAAACAAACGGACGTGACCCACGCGCCGACGAGTGGCGTCGAGAGCGGGATCGTGAGCGTCGCACACGACATCGCAGTGACCGCCCGCCACATGTCCGACGAGATCGAAAGTGCCCGAAGGCTTCCCGAGGAACTCGTGGCGCTTCTGCGCGACTCCGGGCTGCTTCGCGCCGGGATGCCGCGCGAGGTTGGCGGTCTGGAGCTGCCACCCGGAGTGGCCCTGGAGTGCGCGGAGGAAGTAGCGCGCGGGGACGCGTCGGCCGGCTGGTGTGTATCGATCGCAATCACCAGCAGCCTGCTGGTCGCGTACCTTCCACCAACCAGTCGCAACCAACTCTTCGGCGGCGGGCGCGGTGTCGCCGCGGGTGTGTGGGCGCCGCGCGGCACGGCGCGGTCGGTGCCCGGCGGCGTTGTGGTGTCCGGACGTTGGCCGTTCTGTAGTGGTATCTCGCACGCCGACGTGATGTTCGCCGGCTGCCTGATCGACGAGCAGCGCGTCCCGTCGGTGGTCGCATTGCGCAAAGAAGACTTAGAGGTCCTTGACACCTGGCACACGTTGGGCCTGCGCGGCACCGGCAGCCACGACTCCGTGGCGGACGAGGTTTTCGTGGCCGCCGATCGGGTGTTCTCGCTGTTCGACGGACCAGCCATCGACCGGCCGTTGTACCGCTTCCCGGTGTTCGGGTTCTTCGCCTTATCGATTGCGGCGGCCGCGTTGGGCAATGCCCGCGCTGCGATCGAGGACCTTATCGAGCTGGCCTGCGCGAAGAAGGGACTTGGGTCGACTCGCACGCTGGCTGAGCGGCCGGCGACGCAGGCTGCGGTGGCGACGGCCGAGTCGGCGCTGGCTGCCGCGCGGGCGCTGTACTACCAGGCGATCGAGGCGGGGTGGCGCGCCAGCCAGCACGGCGAGGCGATGTCGGTCGGTGACCGCAACCGGCTGCGTCTGGCGGCGACACACGCGACGCGGACGTCGGCCGATGTCGTGCGCGCCATGTATGACCTCGCGGGTGGCAGCGCAATCTATGACGGCGCGCCGCTGCAGCGGCGATTCCGCGACGCCTTCACCGCCACAGCGCATTTCCAGGTCAACGAGGCGTCCCGCGAGCTACCCGGCCGCGTGCTGCTTGACCAGCCCGCCGACGTGTCGATGCTGTGACCGGACGTATCGAAGTCGCGCTGCCGTTCTGGCTTGACCGACCCGACGACGAGGCGCTGGGTGTGGCGCTGTCGGCACGTGAGGCAGGGCTCGACGCGGTGTGGATCGGTGAAATGGCCACCTACGACGCGTTCGCGCTCGCCACCGCGATCGGGTACCGCGCACCAGAACTGGATCTGAAGGTCGGTCCGCTGGCGGTTGGTGTCCGCAGCCCGGTGGCGCTGGGCGCGACCTCGGTCGCCTCCCTGACGGGCAGTCGTGTGGATATCGCGTTGGGTGCCTCGAGTCCGGCGATCGTGGCAGGGTGGCATGACCGCCAGTGGGCGCATCACGCGGGAGTCATGCGCGAAACCATCGAGTGCCTCAGGCCGATACTGGCCGGGGCACGCGTCGACTACAGCGGCCGGCACGTGCACAGTCACGGCTTCCGGCTGCGCCGCACACAGCCGGAGACCCGAATCGCCGTGGGCGCGTTCGGACCTGCCATGACGCGGGTCGCCGCACAGTACGCCGATGAAGTGGTGCTGAACCTCGTGCCGCCGCCCCGCGTCGCGGAGATACGGGCGGCCATCGACGCCGAGGCGGCTGCGGCCGCGCGCCCCGCGCCGCGGTTGACGGTGTGGGTTCCGGTCGCGCTCAACCCCGGGCATGCCTCACGCATGCAACTGGCTGCCCAGCTAGCCGCTTACCTGGCCCCACCGGGCTACGGAGAAATGTTCTGCGCGTTGGGGTTTGGTGACCTGGTCGAGAGCGCCCGTGCAGGTACCCGCCGCCTCGAGCTGGCGACCGCGGTTCCCGTTGAGCTGCTCGACCAGGTGTGCGCCTTGGGCTCTGCCGACCGGATCGCCGCGCGGCTGCGGGCATACCACGAGGCCGGCGCGGACTGCGTGGCGGTGGTTCCTTCGACGGCCGAGGATCCGGTCGGCCGCGCGACGCTCAATGCGGTTGCACTCCAATACAACCCGAACGAGGAGATGGATCGTGACGCTCGTCAACACCCAATGCCGTCTGGCCGCCCGTCCGGTCGGCCTGCCCAACATCTCTGACTGGGAGGTGGTCGAGGGACCCGTCGAAAGCCCCGCCGATGGCGAGTTTCTCGTGCGGGTCGAGTATGTGTCCGTCGACCCGGCGATGCGTACCTGGATGAACGCGGGCCGCTCCTACGTGCCGGCGGTCGAACTCGGCGAGGTGATGCGTGCTGGCGGCATAGGGCGAGTCGTTGAGTCGCGTAACGCGAATTTCGCAGTCGGCGAGGAGGTGTATGGCGTATTCGGGGTGCAGCGCTATGGGGTCTCGGACGGGCGCGGCGTAACCCGGGTGGACACGGCGATCGCTCCTGTTCCGGTGCACCTCGGTGCCCTCGGTGTCAGCGGCTTGACCGCCTACTTCGGGCTACTCGACGTTGGGCGCCCCGAACCGGGTCAGACCGTCGTCGTCTCGGGAGCCGCGGGGTCGGTGGGCCACATCGCCGGGCAGATCGCGAGGATCAAGGGCTACCGCGCGATCGGCATCGCCGGCGGCCAACAGAAGTGTCAATGGCTGGTCGAGGACCTGGGGTTCGACGGCGCGATCGACTATAAGGAGGCCAACGTACGTGAGCAGCTGAAGGCGCAGGCGCCCAACGGCATTGACGTCTTCTTCGACAACGTCGGGGGAGAAGCGCTGGAGGCTGCGTTGGCGAGGTTGGCGCGCGGGGCCCGCGTCGTGCTCTGCGGCGCTGTCTCGCAGTACAACGCCACCACCGCGCTGCGCGGGCCGGCCAACTACATGCAGCTGCTTGTGGCGCGGGCATCGATGACCGGCTTTGTGATCTTCGACTACGCCCACCGCTACGCGGAAGGTGTTGCACAGCTGGCGAAGTGGCTAGGCAGCGGCGAATTGCGCTCGCGGGAGCAGATCATCCGCGGCGACGTCAGTGACTTTCCCGACCTCTTGCTGGCGTTGTTTCGCGGCGAGAACACCGGCAAACTGGTTCTGGCGCTGGACGGCGATGGCTAACGCCACGGCTGGCGGCCACACCTTCGCGACGAGGATGGATCCGAGAACGGTGGTCGCGAGAGGAGTCCGCAATGTCCGGAATCGACGGCAAGGTTGTGGCCATCACGGGCGCCAGCAGCGGGATAGGCGAGGCAACTGCGATTCACCTCGCCGAACGCGGTGCGACAGTCGTCCTCGGCGCCCGCGGAGGCGATCGCCTCGGCCGCTTAGCGGCCCGCATCGCGGATACAGGTGGGCGAGTCGCGCACATGCAGGCAGACGTCACCCGGCGCGACCACCTTCGCGATTTCGTCGCGTTGGCCTGCGACCGGTTCGGCCAACTCGACGTGCTGATCAACAATGCAGGCATCATGCCGGTTTCGCCGTTTGACCAACTGCGCGTTGACGACTGGGAAGCAATGGTCGACGTCAACATCAAGGGTGTGCTCTATGGCATCGCGGCGGCGTTGCCCGTGTTTCGGGAGCAGGGTTTTGGACATTTCATCAACACAGCGTCGACGGCGGCGTTTCGAGTGACGCCAAGTCAGGCCGTTTATGCGGGTACCAAGGCGGCCGTGCGCGCCATCTCAGAAGGACTGCGCCAAGAGGCTGGCGACAAGTTGCGCGTGACCATCATCTCGCCCGGCATGACGTCGACGGAATTCGCCGACTCAATCACCGATCCTGAGGTCAGGTCCACGCTCGAACAGCGTCGTGACGCCATAGCAATGGCACCTGATGCCGTCGCAAGGGCCATCGCATTCGCCATCGATCAGCCGGCCGCTGTTGATGTGGGCGAGGTCGTTATCCGACCGACGGCACAAAGTTAGGCGCTTGCTCAGCGGCAGACGTCTCGAGGAAGCGACGCCGCATGGGTGTACCCGCGAGCACCTACTCGCCGGCTATATCGAGCACCACCCGGAACCGCGCCTGACCGGACATCATGCGTTCGTAGGCTTTCGGGGCGTCGGCGAACGGCATCGTTTCGATCATCGCGGCGACGCCGTGCGCGGAGCTGAAGGCAAGGTTGTCCTCGTTCTCGACAGGGGTGCCGGTCAGGCTGCCGACGATAGATCGCCCACCGAAGATGAGGTCGGCTGTCATGACCTCGATGGGGTCGAACGCGGCGCCGACGACCACCAGTTGGCCGCGCGGTGCCAGACCGGCCACCAGCGGTGACATCGATGCGCCGCTGGCTGCGGTGGCGATGATGGCCGCCGCACCGCCCAGTTCGTGTAACGCTGCGCCGGGGTCTTCTTTGGCGCTGTCGATGTAATGGTGAGCGCCGAGTTGTTTTGCCAGGGCAGCTTTTTCCGGACCCCGGGCGATGGCTGCCACGCGGTACCCCAGCTTGTTGGCGTACTGCACACCGAGGTGACCCAGGCCGCCGATGCCCTGAACACCCACGAGCGCATCGGGTTTCGCGTTGATGCTTCGCAACGCGTTGTACGTAGTGATGCCGGCGCACAGCAGCGGGGAGGCGTCCAGTGACTTCAACGTCTCGGGAATGCGGACCACTCCGGTGGCGCGGGCGTAGACCACCTCGGCGTAGCCACCATCTTCGGTCGTGCCCGGCTGCGGCTGGTTCTCGCAATTGACGAAGTCAGCGCGACGACACCATTCGCACACGCCGCAGTGGCCCCCTAGGAACCCCAGGCCGACGCGGTCGCCGACCTGCCACGTCGTGACGTCGTCGCCGACCGCGTCGATCACACCGACGATCTCGTGACCCGGAACGATCGGCTGACTGGGATCATCGCGCATGCCCTCGACGCCCAACACGTCGCTGTGGCACACCCCGCAGCTCTGAACGCGGAACCGGACGTGGTCGGCGCTCGGCGGCACCAGGTCGCGGTCCACCAACTCGAACTGTCGTTGTCCTGTCACTTGCCAGGCGCGGTAGGTGTTCATCGTCGCCTCCTATGTGGGCATGGTCGTTGAGCAGGTCGTTGCGGCCTCACGTTACGGCGCCAGCAGCTCTGAGGGACCCCAGCGGTATGCGCCATATGAGCGACCGTAGACTCTCATTCAGTTGACTGCAATGATGCAGTGAACTGAACGTAGCTCCTACCTAGTGTCCCGCGCCGTTAATTCGTTTCATTAATCGTTCGAGGGATGTGAGGATTTGCTCGGCAGTCTTGGTCCACACGAATGGTTTTGGGTTTTCGTTCCAGGCGGCGACCCAGGCGCGGATGTCGCGTTCGAGGACTTGGACGCTGCGGTGGTCGGCGCGTTCGAGCAGTTGTCGGGTGAGTTCGGCGAACCAGCGTTCTACCTGGTTGATCCAGCTGGAATAGGTTGGGGTGTAGTGGATGTGGAAGCGTGGGTGCTTCGACAGCCAGGTCTGCACGGTGGGGGCCTTGTGGGTGCCGTAGTTGTCGCAGACCAGGTGCACGTCGAGGTGGTTGGGCACCTGGGCGTCGATGGTGGCGAGGAACTTGCGGAACTCGACTGCGCGGTGGCGGCGGTGCAGCGCGGTGATCACGGTGCCCTCGGCGATGTCGAAGGCGGCGAACAGGCTGGTGGTGCCCGAGCGCACGTAGTCGTGGGTGCGCTTCTCGGGCATGCCGGGCATCATCGGGAACGCCGGCTGGCTGCGCGCCAGCGCTTGGATCTGGCTCTTTTCGTCCACGCACAGCACCACCGCCGATTCGGGCGGGTCGATGTAGAGACCGACAATGTCGTAGACCTTCTCCACAAACAGCGGGTCGTTGGACAGCTTGAACTGTTCGTAGCGGTGTGGGGCCAGCCCGAACGCCTTCCAGATCCGCCCGATCGTCGACTTGGAAAGCCCAGCACGGCGCGCCATCGACGCCCGCGACCAGTGCGTCGCGGTGGCCGGGGTCGATTCCAGGGTGGCCACCACCACGTCTTCCACCTGATCGGCGGTCACCGACGCGGGCCGGCCCGGGCGCGGATCGTCGACCAGCCCGTCGCAGCGCGCCTCGACGAACCGGCGCCGCCACTTGCCCACCGTGGGCTGTGCCACCCGCTCGCGCGCGGCGACCTCATTGTTCGACAACCCTTCGGCACAGGCCAGCACGATCCGCGACCGCAGCGCCAGCGCCTGCGCCGACTTGCGCCGCCGCGCCCACCGCGTCAACGTATCCCGCTCCTCGCCGGTCAACACCAACTCCGCGGTCGGCCTCCCACGCTGCGACATAGACGAATCATCGCACGCACCAACATGATTCATCGCGAACCGGACTGGTCCCCAGTCATAACATTTATATAACGAATTTCTGACGCGGAACACTAGAGGGGATGCATGACCAAACTGTCAACGAGGTCCTTTCCGGCGTGGACCTGACAGAGAAGATCTGTGTGATCACAGGCGCCACAAGCGGACTCGGGCTGATGACTGCTCGCGGACTGGCGTTGGCCGGCGCCACCGTCGTCCTCGCGGGGCGAGACGCCGGACGTCTCCGATCTGCGGCTGAAGCGATCAGCAGCGACACACCCACCGCGGCAGTGGAGACTGTCGAGGTAGAGCTCGATCTCCTGGAGAGCGTTCACTCCGCCGCCGCTGACATTAGCGCTAGATTCCCGCGGATCGATGTCATGATCAACAACGCGGGAGTGATGTTCACGCCCTTCCAACGAACGCACGACGGATTTGAGCTTCAACTGGGCGTCAACCACCTCGGTCATTTCGAGTTGACACGCTGCGTGATGCCGCTGCTGCTGAACGCGGAGTCTGCGCGTGTGGTGAATCTCAGTTCGGACGCGTACCGGATTTTCGACATCGACCTCGACGACCCCAACTGGGAGCGCCAGCCATACGACAAGTTCAAGGCCTACGGTGCGTCCAAAACCGCCAACGTTTTGTTCAGGGTCGCACTGGACGCGCGATACCGCGACAGCGACGTGCGCAGCTTCGCCGTGCATCCTGGCACCGTGGCCACCTCGCTTTCGCGGTACATGTCGCGTGACGACATGAAGGCGATGATGGCGCTGGGGGAGACCGGCATCGAGCCATCCGACACTCGTCCCAGACTTGAGGTGATCCCGGCCGAACAGAGCGCGGCGACCTCCGTATGGGCCGCGGTGTCTGACGAGCTGAGCGGAATCGGGGGCGTGTACCTCAAAGACTGCGCGATCAGCGACACTGTGATGCCCTACGCGACCGATCCTGTTCGCGCCGAGCGGCTTTGGGTAATTTCGGAAATGCTATGCCGATCACCCGTCTCACGGTCGAGCACGCATTAGCTCTAAGGGATACCGCCCGGAGACCAGTGCCACGAACGCCTTGATCTGGCACGCCGCCGCGCCGATCCTGCGTGCGGGCGACGAATTGATCGTAAGCCGGGGGCTCCGCCCGGCCCGTGGATTGGCCTATTTGCGGAGGGGTTTGAGGGCTGTGGCCCAGGCTTCGAGTTGATCGAACAGGACGGTGGCGGCGTCGTCGTGCAGGGCGGCGGGGCGGAAGATAGAGAAGTTCTCGAAGTCGGTGAAAAGCGAGAACGACAGCTGCTGGCGCACATGAGCGATCTGCAGCTCGCTGCACACCGCACGCAGGTGCTCGATCGCCCGCGCCCCGCCCACCGACCCGTAGCTGACCAACGCCGCGGCTTTGTTGTTCCACTCGGCATAGAGGTAGTCGATGGCATTCTTGAGCACACCCGAGGTGGAGTGGTTGTATTCCGGCGTGACGAAGACGAACCCGTCGTAGGGGGCGATGGTCGCGGCCCAGGCCTTGGTGTGCTTACCGGCGTACTGACCCAGCATGGGGGACATGGGCTCGTCCATATGGGGCAGCGGGTGATCGCGCAGATCGATGAGGTCGTAGTCGGCGTCGATGCGCGCCGACGCCTTCTCATACACCCAGTCGGCCACCGCCTTGCCGTTACGGTTGGGTCGGGTGCTCCCGAGGATGATCGCAATCTTCAACTCGCTCATGGGGTTTCCTTTCTGATGGGGTCAATCAATTCCGTGCGACGTGTGGGAGGGTGCAGGACCACACCGCGGCTCGCCGACTCACGTGCAAGCCATTACTTGAACATTCATGTTCTACTTCCTACACTAACTCGCATGAACGTTCAAGTAAAGCGGCCGGACTAAGCGCAATGAATCGATCGGCAAAACGGGCGCGCGCGGCGACAGCCCGCAACCTGCGGTGGTTGAACGCCAAGGAGCTCAAGGCGTGGCGCAGCCTCACATTGCTGATCGCGCGGCTCCCGACGGCGCTGGAGGAGCAGCTGCAACGCGACGCCCAGCTCAGCTACATCGAGTACTACGCGCTGGCCGGGCTGTCCGACGCGCCCGGTCGCACAATGCGGCTCAGCGAACTCGCGGTGCTCACCAATGCTGAGCTCTCGCGGCTGTCGCACTTGATCACCCGGCTGGAGAGACGGGGCTTTGTGCGACGCGAACCCGACCCCAACGACCGCCGATGCACCAACGCCGTCCTCACCGACGCCGGGTATGAGCATCTCGTCTCCGCCGCCCCCGGTCACGTCGCGACCGTCCGCGATCTCGTCATCGACTCCCTCGACGGCACCGAGCTCGAGGCTGTCCAGGAGATCGCCGACCGGATCATCGCCCGCCTTGACGACCCCAGCCACAGCATCGAACGCGGCGTGGCCGCGACCAAGGACAACTCCAGTTAAAGAGCCAAAGTCACGAGAGGACTTGACGGCAAGGTCGCCCTTATCGCGGGCGCTGCGCCGGGAAACATCGGCGCGGCGACCGCCGTCCGCCTGGCCGAGGAGGGCACCGCCGTCGTGGTCGCAGATCTCAACGAGGCTGCGGCGCGGGCCGTCGTGGACGAGATCCAAGCGTCGGGAGGTAAGGCCATTGCCCGATCCTTCGACATCACCGACGAGGCGTCCTACAAACAGCTCGTCGAGGACACCGTCGACGAATTCGGCCGCCTCGATGGCCTTTTCAATGTGGCAGCCGACCTCGCTCCGGCACTCTGTCCCAGGACAGCGATGTGATGTCGATCCCGATCTCCGACGACGGCGCCTACGCAACGGGCCAGACGATTCTCGTCGACGGTGGTGCCAACTTCACCTGAGCTGCAGTCAGGTTCGAGTGAGGCGGAGCCCTTCAGCGGTGGCGGCCAGCAACGCGAGGTGCTCGTCGACTGACGCAAGCTCCGCGCCCATCGTGTTGATCGACAGGTGAGTGGCGCCGGCGCTGCTCCACCGCCCGACCTCGTCGACGAACGTGTCGAGGCCGCCGGGACCCCAGCTTGCTCGGCCCTCCATCCCGATCGCGGCCGGGTCGCGTCCGGCCTCGATCGCCGCGGCTTCGACGACGGCCTTGGCCTCGTCGAGAGCGGGGCCTGGCGGCACCATCGGGAACCAGCCGTCGGCGAGGCGTCCGGCGCGACGGTAGGCGCGCGGTGACGCGGCGCCGAACCAGATCGGGATTGGCCGCTGCACCGGCAAGGGGGCGAGGCCGGCTCCGGTTACCCGCTCGCTCGGTCCGTCGTGGGTCACGGTCTGCTCGGTCCACAACCGGCGCAGCAGAGCGACCTGCTCCTCGCTACGGGAACCGCGGTTGGAGAAGTCTTTGCCCAGTGCTTCGTATTCGACGGCATTCCAGCCCAGCCCGATGCCGAGGCGAAACCGGCCGCGTGTCAGCTGGTCGACCTCGGCGGCCTGCTTAGCTACCAGCACGGTCTGGCGCTGGGGGAGGATGATGATGCCGGTCACCAGCTCGAGCGAGGTGATGGCGGCGATGTAGCCGAAGAGCACGAACGGCTCGTGGAAGGTCGTGTGCACGTCGTAGGGACCGGCCCAGCCCTGGTGAATCGCAGGGTCGGCGCCGACTACGTGGTCGTAGGCGAGCAAGTGGGCGTACCCGAGTTGCTCGACACCCTGGGCGTAGGCCCGCACGGCGCCGACGTCACCGCCGAGCTCGGTCTGGGGGAAGACGACGCCGATCTGCATCAGAGGACCTCGCCTCGGACTGACTGAGACATGAAACGATCTTAGGCGGCTGACCGCATTGCATATGACTACAGTACTGCAGTTGACTGCAATGAACTGTACCGTCTGTCTGAGAGTGAAAGGCGAGAGTCCAGATGAGCGTTACAGCGCAGTCAGCGAAATCGATAACGAAGTTCATGAACGACCCGGTTGGTTTAGCGGAGTTCATGGACGACCCGATCGGTTTCTTCGGGGAGTCATTGACCAAGATGCACAGCATCCCGCGTGAAGAGCTGAAAGAACTGCAGCGGCAGGCCATGGTGATCCGCTTTCAGCAGCACCGAGAGAGCATCGAGATCTTGCGCAAGCTCGCCGATCGGCTCGGCATCACCAAGTTGAACGATTTCAACGACGTTGTGCCGCTGCTGTTTTCGCACACCGCGTTCAAGTCTTACCCGGCCGCGCTTATCGATAACAAGCGGTTCGACCTGATGACCAAATGGCTGGACAAGGTAACCAGTCACGACCTGTCGCACGTCGACACCGAGGGCTGCACCAGCCTTGACGATTGGATCGACAGGCTGGATGAGCAGACGCCGCTGGAGGTGATCACCTCCAGCGGTACCACCGGGACCATCTCGATCATCCCCAAGGACAAAGACAGCGCGACCCAGGGCATGGTCCTGTGGAAGATGTGCCTCTTCCAGACCTTCGGCAAGGAGCCACCGCAGAGGAGCTCAACCCGGCTGTCGATGTGGTTTGGCCCAACTACGCCAGCGGCAAGCTCGGCCATCTGCGCATCGCCGCGATGCTCAAGAAGGGCTTCACGGGAGGTGACGAGACCAAATTTCACTCGCTGTACTCCGACGCCATCGACACCGATCTGATGTTCCTGGCCTCCAAAATGCGGGCCGCCGCGTCGCGCGGCGAACTTGACCGCCTGGTCATCGACCCGGCGCTGGCCGCCCGTAAGGACGAGTTCATCGCCATCCAGGCGCGCCAGCCGCAGGAGATGAACGCGTTCTTCACCGAGATGACCGAAACGTTGCGCGGCAAACGGGTATTCATGACCAGCGCATACAACCTCATGTACGACGTAGCGAAGGCCGGCCTGGAACGCGGCATCAGCAAGGTCTTCGCTGAAGATTCGGTCATCCTCACCGGTGGCGGCGCAAAGGGCTTCGCCCTGCCCGACAACTTCCTCGACATAATCCGGGAGTTCCTGGGCGTCAACAAGATCCATGAAGGCTACGGATTCTCCGAACAGAACGCATTCCACTTCGCCTGCGACAAGGGGCGCTACCACGTTCAGCCGTGGGTGATCCCGTTCGTGTTGGACCCGGACACCAGTGAGCCGCTGCCCCGCACCGGCGCGCAGACCGGCCGGGCTGCCGTGTACGACGTGCTCAACAAGAGCCACTGGGGCGGCGTGATTTCTGGTGACGAGGTCACCGTCGACTGGGGGTTGGAGTGCCCGTGCGGGCGGACCAGCGTCGCGTTCGAGCACGACATCATGCGCTACAGCGATAAGCAGGGCTTCGAGGACGATCGCATCACGTGCGCCGCGACCCACGAGGTCCACAACCAGGCCATTAACTTCATGAAGGAATTCGAATCGTGAGCAGCGCCTACACGGTTCCACTTTTCCTGCGCGGCGAGGTCATCGCCGGCGACCTGGTGTCATTCGGTACCCGCAGCGGCGGGGCGGAATTCCAGGCCCCCGACATGAGCATGTACGTCGATCGGCTGCCATTGGCGAGTCCGATGGCGATGGCCGATCTGTACGAGGTGAGTTTCGACGAGATCCTCGACGTCCTCGAGGCGCTCGGCGATGCGTTGGTTTTCGAGACCAACACCCACCTGCAAGAGGCTTACGAGGCGGCCCTGCTGGCGAATCCGCTGCCGGCTGCGATGTTGAAGAACAGCTATCAGATTCTGCAGCCGCTGTGCTCGCGCGCCAACGTCCTGGAGGTCGCCGACAGCCAGGTCGGGCTCGACTACCTCAACGGTTGGGTGCCGCGCACGCTGGCCGACGGCCGCGAGCTGCGGGTGCGGGCGTTCGGTTCACGGGTGCTGCACATCCCCGCGGGAAACGGCGGGCTGGTGTCCGCGGTGACCATCCTGCGTTCGGTCATCACCCGCTCCGACGCGATCATCAAGGCATGGGGCGGTCGACATCGGCGTCGCCAACCAGGAGGGATGTGCGAACGCCCGCGTTATCTATGTCATGAGCGGCACCGACCCCGCAGGCATCGCCAACGCCAACCGGCTGGGCGAGATGATCTATCAGGAGCTGGTCAACCTGCCCGCGTTCATCAGCACACCGCCGCTGTGCCCGAGCCGGGAACTCTTCGACCATGTCGAGGCGTCACGATTGACAGACGACTGGTACCACGTGGTCGGCGGCACCGCACGTGAGGGCGCAATCATCGTGTCGCAGTTAGACTCTGCGGTCGATTACTCGGCGATGCTTTCCGGCCGGGTCGCCAACATTGTTCCGGTCGACAGCATCGACAAGGTCACCGCCGCGGTGAACGCCTACACCCAGACCATCGGCATTTATCCGGAGTCACTCAAACATCAACTGCGCAAGACACTTCCGCTGTTCGGTGCGCAGCGGCTCACGAGTCTCGGCTATGCGTGCAGCGTCGCAATCGCGATGCCGCAAGACGGGATCGAGCCGATCCGGCGGATGTGCAAGTGGATCGTGGAGGAGGAGTGCGACCCAGACCGGGTCATACCGCTCTGGCGACTGGGCGCCACCGCAATAGTAGTACCGCAGCCCTAATCTGGTTGTGGGTCAAGCCCTTCCAGTACTCGCTGGAAGACATCAGTCATGGTGGCGATCTCGTCGTCGTCGAGCAGGTCGATAAGGTATCGGCGAACGGCGTCGGTATGCGCGGGGGCAGCGTCAGTAATCGCCCGGCGCCCCTCGTCGGTGAGCTCGACGACCGATCCGCGGGCATCGTCGGCGCACGCGCTTCGGCGGACGAGTCCCCGCTGCTGCATTCTGGTAACCAAGTGTGACAACCGTGTTCGATCCCATCCGAGTTCTCGGCATAGATCTCTTGCCCGAAGCTTCTCCGCTGGCGTCTCCGACAGAGGCACAAGCACGGCAAACTCCGCGCTGGAAAGCCCGGAGTCCGCGAGTAACTCGCGGTGCAGTACCTGCTCCAGATGACGCTGGAAATCCACGTACAGGCGCCAGAAGCGCTGTTGATTCTCATTGAGCCATCGCTCCTGCGCCATGGTGACAGCATAGCGAAGTTTGTTGACGCATCAACATCACGATGGTAGATTTGTTGACGTGTCTACATCTCCGGGCCTCGGGCCTCGGAACGTGGCAACGACTATTCGATTCGAATCAGATTGGAAATGTAGAGATGGCGCGAACAGTTCAGTTCTCGGAATACGGCGGCACGGATGTGCTCGCTGCGGTCGATGCGCCCGCGCTGACGGCCGGGCCCGGTCAGGTCCGGATCGTGGTGCGGGCCGCCGGTATCAATCCCATCGACTGGAAGATCATGCGGGGCTTCATGCGTGAGATGATCTCGTTGACGCTGCCCGCGGGCCTGGGGTCGGATGTCGCCGGTGTGGTCGATCAGGTGGGTACGGGGGTCACCAAATTCCAGGTGGGCGATGAGGTGATGGGCAGATCGCTGACGCCCGCCATCTCCGAGTCCGCGCTTGCAGATCCGGCCGACCTCATCACCAAACCCGCGGACATCGGCTGGGACGTGGCCGGCAGCTTGGCCGGCGCGGGCGGCACCGCGTGGGCCGTGCTGAACCTACTGGGCATTAAGGCGGCCGAGACGTTGCTCGTGCACGCCGCCGCCGGTGGCGTGGGTACGTTCGCGGTTCAGCTCGCGGTCGCGCGCGGGGCACGGGTAATTGGTACGGCGAGCGAGCGCAATTTCGAGTACCTCCGATCGATTGGCGCCGAGCCGGTCTCATACGGCGACGGCCTCCTCGAACGTGTCCGCGCCGTTGCGCCACACGGGGTCGATGCCGTCCTCGATGCGTCCGGCCGTGGCGAGATTCCGCTCTCGATTGAACTCGCCGGTGGCCCCGACCGTGTTCTGACACTCGTCGCGTTCGACGCCGCCGACACGGGAATTCAAGTCTTCGTCGGCGCAACGGGAGATGATTGGGGCCCTGCGATGCGCGAGATCGTCTCCCTTCTCGAGCGGCGGCGGCTCACCGTCCCTATCTGGCGTACCTTTCCTCTGGCAGAGACCGCAGCAGCGCTAGATACCAGCAGTGCCGGGCACCTCAACGGAAAGATCGTCGTCCTGCCGTAACCCCGACGTCGGGGACCGGTGATGCCAAAACCACGGGTAACGGCCAAGCGCAAGGAGCCGACGCTGACGAGCCGCATTGCCGGTGTTGCGCTGCCGTGAAGGCCGATTACCACGACCGTTGCAGCACCAGCCACGAGTGCATCAACTTCGCATTTCAGGCCAGGAGGAAGCTATGGGACTACTTGACAAGAAGGTCGTGCTGATCACCGGCACCGGAGGAGGTCTGGGCCGCGTCGCGGCGCAGACCTTTGCGCGAGAAGGCGCAAAGGTTGTCGGGTGCGACATCAAGGTTGATGCCAATAACGAGACGGTGGAACTCATACGTCGCGCCGGCAGTGAAATGACTGGCATCGCGCCGATCGATCTCACCGACCCCGAACAGGCGAGCAAGATGGTTGAGGATGCCGTCGCCGCCTACGGCGGGCTCGACGTGGTCTACAACAACGCCGCCATACAGTACTTCGGTCCGATGCCCGATTTCTCTATCGACGACTGGCGGGCGACCATAACTGGCGACCTCGACATCCCCTTCTTCGTGTCGAAGTTCGCATGGCCGCACCTGGTCCGGCGCGGTGGCGGTGTCATCATCAACGTCGTGTCCGCGTCAGGCATGATCGCCCACGAGACCCCCCGATGGTCGGGCACGCCACATCGAAAGCTGGCGTCATCGGCATGACGCGACAATTAGCGCTTGAAGGCGCATGCTATGGGATCCGTGCATTGGCGATCAGTCCCGGGCCTTTCCTGACCCCCGCCGCCGACCGCGACCTCGGCGACAACCAGGCGGCCCGGGACGCGATAACCAAAAAGACGCTTCTCAAACGCTTCGGTCAACCCGAGGAGGTCGTGGAGCTCGCGGCCTTTATCGCTTCTGACCGGGCGTCCTACATCACAGGCGCCAACTACCCGGTCGACGGCGGCGCGACCGCTTGGTAGGAGCCACAGGCACGGCCAGGGCCGCGTCGAGTAACACTCGGAACACCCAGAAACCACTTACAGATAACCATTGACAGGCTGTGTCCACACACCGCTCGACTGCTTCTGCTCGCCTATCCGGGTGTTTCGATTTAGACAAATGCGACCGGGCGGATCCTGTATCGGCTTCGCACATAACAATTCGCTACTGCGCGGCGGTAGATCCTCCATCAATCAGGAGTGACGAGCGTGGCTCTGTGGCGGTGATCTTCGAGGCAGTTCGGACAGTTCGGCGACCGGACGCGGGTGTAACGCTGCATAGCTATGCAAGTTCTGCACTAGGCTGCAAGGCGTGAACCGGCAGGACCGGCGAAAACTCGAGGTGCGCGAACGAATACTGCAGGCCGCGTTCGACTTGTTCCTATCCCAGGGCATGCAGGCCACCACGATCGAGGACATCTGCGAACGCGCCGATGTCGCCAACCGAACCTTCTTCAACCACTTCGCGACGCGCCAGGACATGGTCCGGGCGTTGGCGGAACAGCGACTGCTTAACCTTCATGACTTACTCCAGGACCGTGCCACCGAGCCTGTCCCGGCCCGGCTGATCGGAGTCTTCGACGGCATCGCCGCCGCACTTGTCGAGTCGGGCGACACCTACCGCGAGATGATCGGCGCGATGCTAGGCGCCAACGCTTCCGGGGTTCAGCGCGGATTCGGTCTGCATGTTGCCTATCTCGAGCTCATCAAGGGCGGCGTGGCACGCGGCGAGGTCGGCAGCCGCCACGACCCCCAGACGCTCGCCGATATCATCGTTGGTGCGCTCGTTGGTGGCGTCGTGAACTGGACCAACGACAAGACCTACTCGCTGGAGACTGGACTGCACAACCTAGCGGTGGCGCTGGCCGACCTTCTACGGACGGGCATGGGCTAGGCGCGGGCAGCCCCACGCCGTTCCGCGTCCACTGAGCGGCCGGATCCAGGCCCAACTGCGTCAGTGCCTTGCTCGGGCTGCGGGCCGCAGGGTCGGCGCAGCCCGAACTCCTCGGGCAGATCGTCATTGCGGTCATGATCGGGTTACTCCTCAAGCAACTCGCCTATCCGCGTGAGGACTTCGAGAAGGGTGTCCCGCTGACCTGCTCAGGCGTTGGCGCGCAAGCCGTGCCGCGAAATGGCGGACGGCCCGACCGTTGCTGCGGCATGTTGATGCCATCAACACCTCTCGTGTCTCCGCAGGTCGTTTCACGTCTTTTCGCGTTGTTTCGCGTAGTCAAATTCAGCGTTTCCACAGGTCACGCGGCTCTTTGCAGCGGGTTCGATTCCCGGCAGCTCCACCGAAAAGGTGCAGGTCAGAGGCCGGTTTTTGGCCTGTGGGTATGCATATCGACATCTGCATCAACCGAATCGTCTGTCTTCTGCTGCCGTGGCATCGCTCGGCTGACCGGCTGGCTCGACCGAGTTCTTACGTTCGCGCGCAAGTACTTTCATACGCCGGTACGGGTCACCAGGTGACCGGCAGCTCGCGAATGCCGTAGATCTCCTTCTCGTTGTGGAATTTCAGCTCTTCCGGGCGAACCGCCAAGCGCAATCCCGGCAGTCTGCGGGCCAGTGTGGCGAACGCGATCTGCATTTCGGCGCGGGCGAGGTTCTGTCCGAGGCATTGGTGCACGCCGTGATACCACTGCTGGCACCCGTAATCGCCACAACCTTACCTTCGATCCCCGTCATGACCTGCTCCGTTCCCAGGCGGTGCACCTCGATTCGTCACCGCGCCAACAGCGAGGTTTCAGTCGTCATGATGAAGCGGGTTTGGCGGCTTGACGTTTCATGTTCTCCCAGAACGATGGAGCGCCGTCGGTCGTGGAGACGATGGGGGTGGTGCCGATGCTCGACGCGTCATCGATGAGCGTGGTGAGGTAGTGCGCGAGGTCGATGCGGGCGGTGAAGCCGCCGACGGGTGGCACGACTCCTGCGGTGTAGTCGGTGACGTGGTTGAGGTCGAACAGGATCGAGGGTCGCACGATCGTCCAGTCCAGGCCGCTGTCGTGAACGATGGTTTCCATGCGGTGCAGGTCGTCGTAGACGGTCTTGCCGATGGTACGGCTGATGACTGGTTCGAAGATGCGCATCAGCAGCGACGAGTTGCTCCGGTTGCGGTAGTGCTGAGTGGCGGTGGAACTGACCACGATCAGGCGTCGAATATCGTTGCGGCGCATCGCAGCGACGATGTTGGCGGTGCCTGTGGAGAAGGTGTCGACCGGCCGGCGGGTGAACGGGACGCCGAGAACCGACAGCACCGCGTCTGCGCCAGCGAGGACGTCCGCGACTGTCTGCTGATGGAAGACATCGACCTGGGCAACCGTCAGCCGGGGGTCGCTGAACGGGAACGTGGCGGGGTGTCGGGTGACGGCAACCACGGTGTGGCCGGCATCGAGCAGCTGGCGGGTCACTAGCCGGCCAGTGGGGCCATTGGAGCCGAGGACAACGAGTTTCACGGTGTCAGGTCCTCTTGAGTTCGAACAGCCGGAGCGTGCGGGTGGTCTGGGTCTGGTACTTCGCGAATGGCGGCGCGATCGCGGAGATTTGCGCCTATGCCGCCTCCCGCTCATCACCGGGCAATTCACGCGCTTCGACATCGACTGTCTCGGTGCCGATCTTGATCCGTGTACGCGGGTAGGCACGCAGGTTGTGCACCCACGCCGGATTGATATCGGCCCCAGCGTAAGAGCCGACGATGATCACCTTGCCGCCGATGTCGAAGTACCCAACCGGGTTGACCCGCCGCGCACCGGATTTCGCGCCGGTGTGTGCAGCAGCAGCAAGGTCGAGTTCTGCCATGGACCGCCGACTTTGCCGCCGTTTGCGCGGAACTGGGCAATGACATCAGAATTGAACGAGGTATCGGGTAGATCAGCCATCGGTCCCGTCCTTCCCGTGGATTCGTCATGGGACGTCAATTTCATGAGCTGTGGTGTCGACCGGTGACGGCGCTCGCGGCCACTGTGCCCGATTTCTCAACGCTTGTCTACTTTTGTAGTGGGTGGCATCATCGGTCGAAAAGGTGGGGAGGGGTGTGCGGTGAGCACTGCGGAGCCAGCACCCGAGGCAACCGCGCCCGAGGCAGGTGGCGAGCGCAAGGGTCTGCGGACCCGTCGCCGGATCCTGGACGCCGCCCGCGGTGTGTTCGCCAAAGTCGGATATGAGCGAGCCACCATTCGCGGTATCGCCGCGGCCGCGGGCGTGGACAAATCCTCGGTCATCCAATACTTCGGCACCAAGCAGGCGCTGTTCCGGGAAGCAGTCCACTGGGACATCCCCATCGCTGAGCTGACGTCCGACGACGCGGCAGAGACGACGGAGAATCTTGCCCGTTCGATGCTCGCGGCTTGGGCGGCCGACCCGAACAGCCCGATGGCGGTGCTGCTGCGTACCAGCATGACCAGTGAGGACGCCGCCGAGCTTCTGCGCACCCACATCACCGTGCAGTCGGTCGACAAGGTGGCCGCGACTATCGATGCCCCCGACGCGCGGCTACGCGCCTCCCTGGCCGGCGCGATGCTGATGGGTATTGCCAGCCAGCGCTACATCCTGCGGACGCCCGATCTAAAGGACGCCGACGTCGAGGACATTCTTCGACTCATCACGCCATTGGTACGAACGCTCATCAACCCAGAGAGCGTCTGGCGTTCGGTGAGAGCCGGTCCGATCCACCGGCGCAGATACGCGTATTGACGCCGTCAACACCGGCTTCCGGACATCAGGACTGGCTGCTGCGATGCGGCTAAGATGCGCGAAAGATCACGCATCGGAAGGCGCTCGTGGACACCATCGAGGACTTGATGACATCAAACCTGCTGCGGGTCTTCAACGAGCGCAACGATGCGCTTCGGACGGAGGCGGGGATCCCCGGATTTGTGTTCTCACCCGCGGGCCGGATCGACCACATCCCCGACTACGGCGAATGGTTGCAAAGGTTCGAGACCGCGATGCGCGCGCTGCCGGAACGCCGGCGCCAGCATTCGGTGCTGCCGCTGCTGCACTACTACCAGCATCCGCAGAAGCCGCTACGCGGAGCGCTGGCATCCACCGAACGATTCCAAGGGGCGGTCCAAGAGGCGAAAGTTGGCCCAGACAAAGACATCCCACACGTTACGGCCGATCTCATCGTCAAATACATCACCGACCTGCAGCTACTCGGACTGTTATAGCGCAATGCGTGGCGTCATCACATGGGACGGAGACCGATGGACATGGGTCTTCACTATTGGACCTTCTCGACTCGGGGTGAACCTCAGCGGGTCGCTGAGGCGCACGCGGTGGAGAGCCGCCGCGGACAGGTCAAAGCACCGAGGTCGCCGCGACGTTGGGCGTCGTCGTCATCTGCATAGCACGATTGTGCGACCCTCCGTCTAGTTCCGTCGGAGATTGGTGACACCGTGCAACAGAGGTGATGTCATGGTCGCTCCTTGCCGCTACCGGCCGAACGGATTGTCGTTGGGAGCCCTGGTTGTTGGCTGACTCTTGTGAGTAAGTTCGTGAGTACCGAGATCGGGCCGCCGTCGAGATGTTCGACAGTGTCGATGATCTCGGCGCGTAGGCCATCATCGGCGTATCGATGTGCAAGCCAATGGAATTTCTCCACAGTGCGCTCCCATGTGAACGGCTGGCTCGGTGCACCTTCGAAGTCGTCCTGCTCACGGGATACGTGCTGGCCCTCGCGCAACATCATGGTGATCCGCACCGGCGTCGCCTGCGGGTAGCGGCCGGTCAGCGCCGCGTCAGGCCGAATGCTGATGCGGTGGAGCAACTCTTGGACGTCTGATCGTCGAATGCGTTCGGCTTGGAGTTGCTCGGGCCCAACCTGACCGTCGATGAGCGCCGCTGCCAACAGGTATTTCAAGTTGTAGTCGGCCTGCTCCTTGGTCGCAGGTGCGTCCTTGCTCCCGAAGCTGCCGCCTCCTGCGATGTCGAAAGCGGTTTGAAACACCTCCACCTCAACGGACGCGATGTCGCCATGCTGGATGCCATGCTCACCGGCAAGTGCGAGAGCAGTTTCGATGGGCGCCTGACCGTGAATGAGTGCACAGTACTTCTTCAGATACGTGTCCTTGACGACGCCGAGGGTCGAGTCGTCGAGGTGGAGATCGATGGTCTGGCCGAAAAGTCGCTCAAGACCGTTGGGACCCTCGAAGATTCCGCGCGGACCGGTGATGCCTCGCAGCGCCAATGCGGTCGCATAAACGGCCCGCTGCGCGGTGATTCCGGGCGAAATGCCCTTCCAGTTCGACACTGGCTCCGAATGGATCGCAGCGAGCGACACATTGTCTGCCGCTGCGATGGACATCGCGTTGGCGGTGTGCTCGGCGGTTAGGTGAAGCAACTTGGCGGCCCCGGCGGCAACCGAAATCGCCAGCTGCAGTGCGTGGTTGAGGCCATGCGCCATCATCGGCACCGACGCCGAGAACCGGCACTGCAC
This sequence comes from uncultured Actinomycetota bacterium, assembly GCA_963801365.1. Classification (GTDB taxonomy): domain Bacteria; phylum Actinomycetota; class Actinomycetes; order Mycobacteriales; family Mycobacteriaceae; genus Mycobacterium. Next base: position 72,001 of record CAWDEZ010000017.1, read on the forward strand.
CTCGTACGCGACGGCCAGTGCGACGAGGAATTCGGCCCCGCTGCTGCCGGCGCTCTCCGCTACCGCCATCATTGCGCCGAAGTTGTCCGCGGGGTGGCATAGACCGCCGGGTGTGAGGTAGGTGTCAAGCAGGTCCACGTAGCGGACGGCAACCGAGTTGAACAACGCGGCCTGATCAACGCTTGACCGGCCGCCGCCGATCAGTGAAGCCCGGGGCTGGCCGCCGACCGACTCAACCTGGTCACGCACCAAGCAGACCGTCTCGCCATCGAGCGCCGCGATCGCGCAGCCTAGGCTGTCAAGAACATTGCGCCGCAATAGCATTACCGCGCCATCGGGCCGGTGGCCAGAGTCCGCTGCAACCACAAAGTCGGCCAGTGCATCCACGGCGTAGCTCATGATCCCGTACCCCTCACGGGGTCACTGGGATGCGGAATGAGCGGCGTTGCCTCGACGGTCATCCAGACGTACAGCGGCAAGGATTCCAACGTCGCCGTCAGGCCTGCCGCGTCACGGGCGCTCCAGAGCCCCAATGTGCGCCACTGGCCGAGTTGGTTGGGTGGCGTCCAGAGGCGGACAAGGCGTCCTTCCATACCCAGTTCATGAGCGCGGATGGCCTCGCGAGCCTTCATGTCGTCGACGGTCTCGCGTGCCGTCCCCTCCGGGACGGTGAGGGTCAAGGTCGTCAGAAATTCAACGGGTTCGCGCCCCCCGGCGGCAGCTGGGTCGTTCGGATGCGGCGAAAGTGGTGTGACAGTGTCCGTGCGCCAAACATGCAGTGGCATCGACGTCAGGATCTTCTCCAATTGACTGTCGTCGTCAGCGCTGAACAGACCGATGGTGCGCCATTCCTCGGGCGCCAGCGGTGGGCGCCACAACCGCTTGAGACGTCCGTCGGCTGAGAGTTCACGGGCGCGTGCCGCCTCCCGTGCGCGGATGTCGTCCACGGTTTCCTGCGGCGTTCCTTGCGGAACGTGTGTCGTCATCTCGACGAAGTAGTCCATTGCTAGGGTCTTTCAGGATACGAATGCGGTTGAGCTACAAGAGTTTCCACTCGGGTCAGTGTCCGGCGCTCTGGCCGCCGTCGACGTGCAGGATTTCCCCGGTGACGAACGGCGCATTCTCCAGGTACACGATCGCGTCCACGACGTCCTCGATCTCACCGATCCGGCCAAGAGGGTGAAGCCTCGCGAGGGCCTCATGTGTCTCTGGTGGGTGCATGGGAGTGCGAATGACGCCCAGTGCGACGGCGTTGGACCGGATGCCGCGGCCCGCGTACTCGATGGCCAACGCTTTGGTGGCCGCGTTGAGACCGCCTTTGGTCAGTGACGCCAGCACGGATGGCACCTGGGAATTGGCGTGATCGATGAGGCTGGTGGAGATGTTCACGACGTGGCCGCCCCCGTCTCGGGTGAGCATTGCGGCGATGGCACTGCGGGACACCTCGAAGAATCCGCGCAGGTTCACGCCGGTGACTGCGGCATAGTCCTCATCGGAGTATTCGGTGAACGGCTTGGCGATGAAGATGCCGGCGTTGTTGACCAGCGTGTCGATCCGGCCTAATCGACCCATGGCCGCGTCGACGATCCGGGATCCGGCGCCGGGCTCGGCCACGTCGACCGCCATCGTCAGCACCTCGGGATCGTCTAAAGCAACGATGGATCGGGCGGCGGCAACAACGCGGTAGCCGAGTTTGCGGTAAGCGGGAACCAGGGCGGCACCGATGCCTCGCGAAGCTCCTGTGATGACGGCGACCTTGTGCGGGTGATTCATGGGAGCGGTCCTTTCATGTGTGGTGCGCATCGATGCAACGATCGTGGTCCCCTCATGCATCCACTTGCCATGACCGGTTTACTAACTGCTGGTAGGCCCAGGCTCCCACCGCTCTACGATGGACGAGTGGAGCTGCGCCAACTGCGCTACTTCGTCGCTGTCGCCGAGGAGTTGAACTTCGGCCGGGCCGCTGACCGGCTGCACATCGCCGGTCCGTCGCTCTCCCAACAGATCAAGGCGTTGGAGCGAGACCTCAAGGTGCAACTGTTCGATCGCGACCGCCGGTCAGTCGTGTTGACCCCGTCGGGTGCGGCACTGCTTCCAAAGGCTCGAGAGCTGTTGGCCCATGCTGACGAGCTGCGGATGCAAGCGATTGGTCTTTCCGACACTGAGCCTGTACGGCTCGGCTATGTCAGCTGGCGCCCGACGGATCTGGCCGAACGGACTGCGGGTGTCGCACACCTACTCGTTGACGCCTGGGTGCTGCCGTCCCACGCCCAGGCCGCCCGCGTCACTGAAGATGCCATCGACTTGGCGATCTGCTGGGTGCAGCGCGCTGACCTCGACACGCATCGCCTGCAAGCTCGCCTGATCGGTGCGGACCTGCTTCATGCGATCAGCCCAGTTTCCGACGCCGTGACCGTCGCGGCGAAAGACACCTTGGTGCTGCTCGACTCAGACACCGATAGCTGGTCGTCGTGGAATCGCTACGGCGAGCAGTTCGCCCGCGAGACCGGCGCTCGAGCGGTACACATCGACGACGGCGGCATCACCGGCCCGGCATTCTTCGAACACGTTCGCCGCCTACGGCGGCCGGTACTCAACTCGCCAAAGGGCCAAAACGCATCAGTACCAAAGGATCTCGCGCGGCGGCAGGTCGTACGTCCACAGCCGTACTGGACGTGGTCGCTGGTCTCGCGCCGCGAAGAGGGCCGCGGCGCCGTTGGCGCGGTCATCACAGCGCTCACCGGCGATGTGGGCGACTTGGGTTTGGATGCCGACACGGCCTGGCTTCCCGCGGAGGACCCCTACTGCCGACGCAATTCTTAGCAGCGGCTCTATTGAACTACCCGACGGAAACTAGCGTTCCTGCGGGCGCCGATGATCAGGTGGACATCGGCCGTGAGCGCCGGGTGGCAGTCCACGGCGCGGGGGACGGCCGGCGTATGTCTCCGGCAAACCAGTCCCGCCTACGTGACTCGCCCCGTCTGAGTGTTGGTGCCGCCAACAACTTTGGCGTAATCCCACGTACTTTCACGTAGTCGGCTGTGCCCTCACGTATCTCTATGGGTGGCGTCTCAGGTGTGGTGTAAATGCGTGATGTAGGTCCCGCTCCTTGGTGATGTTATGCGATGGCTGCTGAATCGATTGGGGTGGTGCCGGTTTCGGCGTGGGGTGCCGGATCTGGTTGTCGCAGTGGGGGTGGTGGGTAGTGCAGTGTGTGGCGCAGGTCGGCCAGCAGCCGCTGCCCAGCGGGAGTGATGGCGAATCCACGCCCGCCGGCTGAAGCGCGGTCCAGCACGGCCCATACCAGCGATAGGCAGGAGTGCTCGCCGGGTAGACGGCCGATCACTTTGACGCGGCGGCGGGTCTCACCGAAGGTGCGTTCGATGAAGTTGGAGTGCCGGACACGCTGCCAGTGCTCGCGGGGGAATCGCAGGTACACCGTCAGCGATTCGGACCTTACGTTACTGGCGACACTACCGTGTACTCGATCGACTGTACGCATGATGAAATGCTGACTGCCGAATCGGTCTCTATGTACGGCGAACAACTCAAACATTCATTGGTCCGTATAGCAACGTCAACTTGAATTGGCCCAGGGCGGGACTTGTCTTGCGCCAGTCGGTGTCGTCCAGGTCGCTCGACCTGTCCGCTGAGCAGATCGCGCAACTCAACAACCTCACCCCGCCCGCGGGTGACCACCACAACGATGCGCAGATGCAGATGATCGATCGATGAGACCGAGCACGCATCCGAGTGGCGTGAACCAACCATGGGTGAGGCTACGGCGCCTGGAAAGGAATTCATCATGAGCAAGGTCATCATCGTGACCGGCGCCGGACGCGGTCTGGGCACCGACATCGCCCGCGAGGCGCTGGATGCCGGTCACAAGGTGGTCGCCACTGGGCGACGCCCTGAGGAGGTCGAAAAGACGCTCGGCGGTCCGCAGGACAACCTGCTGAGCATAAGGCTCGACATCACCAACCTGGAGGACGCGCATACAGCGGTGCAGGCCGCAGTTGAGCGTTTCGGCCGCATCGACGTCCTGGTGAATGACGCCGGGAACTTCTTCGCCGGCTACTTCGAGGAGATCTCGCCCGAGTACCTGCGCCAGCGGATCGAGACCAATTTGTTCGGCCCCATGAACGTCACCCGTGCCGTGCTGCCCGTCCTGCGCAATCAGCGCGCCGGCCACGTGATCACGATCTCCTCGGTTGCCGGTGTGATCGGCCAGGAATTCTGCGCCGCCTATGCGGCCTCGAGAGCATCGCGATCCTCGTCGCCGTCTATCCCGCGGTCTGGGGTATCGGCCAAATCGCCACGGGCGCGCTGTCGGATCGGTGGGGTCGCAAACATTTCATCACCGCCGGGATGCTCACCCAAGCCGGCGGGCTGGCGCTGATCGCCAGCGGAACCTCGTTCACCTGGTGGCTGGCCGCGACCGCCCTGCTCGGCGCGGGCACCGCGATGGTCTATCCCACCCTGCTGGCCGCCGTCGGTGATGTCGCCCACCCGTTGTGGCGGGCTCGCGCCGTCGGGGTCTACCGGCTGTGGCGCGACAGCGGATACGCCGCCGGCGCCATCGTCGGCGGCATCACCGCCGACCTGTGGGGACTGCGGGCCGCGATCTGGGCCGCCGCCGCCATCACCGTCGCCTCGGGCCTCGCTGTCGCGGTGCGCATGTACGAAACCCACCCAATCACCGGCCCGCGAGTATCCGGTAGGTCATTTCGACACGCAACACGGCGCTGTGCGTGACCAAGTGGCCGAAGACCAGATCGCTTTTCGACAGCGTGCACCGTTTGGGGCTGCGATGCGGCGAGGCCGCCGGGCTGACGCTCGACGATATCGACTGGGAAACCGGAACTTTGAGCATCCACGGCAAGGGCGACCGCATCGACCGGCTGCCGCTGCCGGTGGATGTCGGCCAGGCACTGGTGGACTATCTTCGCCACGGGCGACCGGACACCTTCGCACGGGCGGTGTTCGTGCGGGCCCGGGCACCGTTCACCGCGGTCAGTCCCAGCGGCTTGAGCTGCATCGTGGCCCGCGCCGCCCGCCGCGCCGGATTGGCCACGGTGCACGCCCACCGGCTGCGCCACACCGCAGCGACCCGCGTGTATGAACGCCGGGGCGAGCCTGGAGGAGGTCGCCCAGCTGCTCCGGCACGCCGGCACAGCCACCACACTGATCTACGCCAAGACCGACCAGCGCAGGCTGGCGGCGCTGGCGCGGCCGTGGCCCACCGGCGGAGACGTCTCGTGACCGGGCTCGAGCAGATGGTCGCCGACTATCTGCGTGTCCGGCGCTGACGCGGGGCCCTTGCTTTTTACCCTAATCCATCCTGTGCTATCGAATCTGCTTGGAACACTTATGTTTTCAGGAGACCAGGTGCGGTCAAATGCACACTGGCCGTGTCAATCCGAAAGTAGACCGAAATCAATGACTCACGAGTTGTTGGTTCTTCACGGCGTGGTAGATGGCGCGGACCGCGAGTGTGGTCTCGATCTCGTTGATGATGGGCGCGAAGAATTGGCGCCTGTACTCGTCATCGCTCATCGATGTCACCGCGAAGAGCATGGCGCCGAATGCGGCGAAGAGCGTGGCGTTGCGCGGCATCGCCACCGGGACGCCCGAGATCCGGGACGGTGTGGGTTGGGAGCCGATCCACAGCACAGCCGTGTCGGGCGTGACGACGATCAGACCCAAGACGATGAAGAACAGAAGCAATGCCACTCCGACGACCGCCGCCTGGGCAAGCTGTCGGGTGGCGAGCATCACCAGGAGGTTTCGTGTCTGGCGTCCGTTGAGCGGCGTGGCGCGTAGCCGCCCGTCGCGTTCCAGCTCGTCGGTCGGCACCTCGGCCACCGGCGTGCCGGCCGCCACCTCCGACAGTCGCCGGGCGCTCAGCTCCTGCTCGGCACGGGTTATTTCCTCGCCTAACCGATTGGCCGCCGCGACGATCGTGATTGCCGCGAACAGTCCGAAGACCAGCGAGAGGCGCCACCACGGAAGGGCGTTCATGGCCTGCCACAGTTCGGCGGTGAAGAACAAGAACACATTGGCAATGAGCAACAACGGCAGCGCCCAGCCCAGCAGCCGGCGGACACTGTTGCGCATGTCGAAAACGGTGCGTCGGATGGCTCGTCCCAGCAGCGCCCCGAGGCTGTAGGTCGTGGCCAGGCGGGTGGCGACAAAGACGACGACGAAGAAGATGACGAACCCGAGGACGCCGAACACGCGACTGCCGAGCGGCGCCCAGCTGCCAAGCACCGCAAACCGGACCAGGGGTACCACCACGGGCGTCGCCTCGTATGCGCTCAACACCGCGATGGTTGTCTTCCGGGACAATCGCGGCAGACGCCGGCTGACGAGTTCTGCCGCCACCGGTGTGACGATCGACACAACGACGACCACGGCGACAAGCACCCGGCGCCCTGAACCGGCCGCGTACGGCACCAGCCACACGAAGGTGGCCAGCGACGCCATCAGCGCCAACGCTGGAAGCATTCGTGGAAGCGCGTGCTCGGTGAAGCGGTATCCGTCGATCATCGTGGCCATGCCGCGCCGGATGAACCAGCGTTCGGTTTGGTGCACTATCTCCTTCGCGGCGGCATCGGTCACCTCGCGTTTACGCTGTGCCCGTTCCTCAGCCAGCCGCTGGGCGCGGTGGGCTGCAGCTCCGCGGTCAACCTCCGTAACTTTGGGAGGCGCTTCGCGATGCACGTCGTCGTCCTCCGCGCCGGCGGCCTGCACATCGCCGGCTGTTCGCACATCGACGGCGAGTTTGTCAAGGAGGTCACCCAATTCGCCGAGCTTCTCCGGCAACTGGGCCACTCGCTCCTCGAGGGAGGTACCTGCAAGCGGCGCCGCAGCGGCCACGGCTTCCTCCCGGGGCGCAGCCGTTGATTTCTCTGCACGCCGGCGCCGCCAGGCATTCGCCCGGTTGTGCACGGGGCCGCCTTCAGGATCGCTTTGTTCGCAATACAACGATGGGCGCCCAGTGGCCGGGTCGGGACGACTCGGCCGGCGACAACCAGGGTAATGGCACCGGCCGACGTCGGATTCAAGCGCGGGTTCGGCGTTCCCTCCGCCGTCCATGCTTGGGGATTTTACGCTTTCGTCGATTCAGATCGCGCGACGGAAGCTGACGACCATGGCGCGGCGGGGCGATGGTCCAACGTGGAATCCCGCCTGACTTCTGACCCTGTTTAGCCGATCCGGCACGCTGCCTTTAGTGGTCTCGCTCGTAAGTTCGTCGGGGGTCAGGTCCAGGCCGGTCGGGTCGCCCAGGAAGAGGCCGCAGGCGGTATCGAGGGCGTCTTCGGGTGCACCGGCCAGGTCGCCGGTGGGCGGACCGAATCCTCGTAGCCGTCCTTGCTGGCCAGGTGGACCGCGAAGCCCAGCGGGCAGCTGATCCGCCGTAGCGCAGCCGCATCTGACGGCAGATGCGGTCGAGGGAAGGCACTGATCCGGGCGCGGCCGTAGGCTTTGCCCATGACTTTCGCCGTTGGGCCGCTTAAGCGGTTGCTGATCGGTCCGGCATTGCGCAGTGAGGCCCAACCCGCGCAGCTGCTGCCGAAGTGGATCGCGCTGCCGGTGTTTTCTTCGGACCCGATCTCCTCGGTCGCCTATGCCACCGAGCAGATCCTGCTGGTTGCCGGGTTGGGTGGGGCGGCGTATCTGTGGTTGGCGTCCCCGGTTGCGGTGGCGGTGGTGGTGTTGTTGGCGATCGTGGTGTTGTCCTATCGGCAGATCTGCTACGCCTATCCCAACGGGGGCGGCGCGTTTGCGGTCAGCCAGGCCAACTTCGGGGAGGAGGCCGGGCTCACCGCCGCGGCCGCGCTGATTGTCGATTACGTGATGACTGTGGCGGTGTCGGTGGTGGCCGGGGTGCTCGCGATCACCTCGAAGTTCCCGGGCCTGCAACCGCATTCGGCGCAGTTGTCGGTGGCGGTGGTGGCGGTGCTGGCGGTGGTCAACCTGCGCGGTCTTAGGCAAAGCGGCACGGTGTTCGCGCTGCCCACTTATGCGTTCATCGTGCTGGTGTTCCTGCTGCTGGCTACCGCCGGCTATCAGGCGACGTTCGGTGGAGGCCTTCCGTTGGCGTCGGGGGCCGGCGCGCATCTGTCGGCAACCCAGCCGGTCGGCGGGTATCTGACGGTGCTGCTGGTGCTGCGCGCGTTCGCCGCCGGCTCTACCGCGCTGACCGGGCTGGAGGTAATCAGCAACGCAGTGCCCGCGTTCCAGAAACCCAAGTCGCGCAACGCCGCCATCACGTTGATGATCATCGGTGGCTTGGCGATCGTCATGTTCACCGGTATCACCGTCCTTGCTGAACGCATGAGGGCTCGCGCCTACTCCGACGGATTCCCGTCAGTGATCAGCCAACTCGGCGCCGGGGTGTGGGGGCCGAATTCACCGGTGTACCTGGTGTTCCAGCTGGCCACCGCCGCCATCTTGATTCTCGCCGCGAACACCGTGTTCAACGGATTCCCGGTGCTCGCCTCGATTCTGGCGCAGAACCGCTATCTGCCCCGGCAACTGCACACTCGCGGCGACCGGCTCGTGTACAGCAACGGGATCCTGCTGCTGGCCGGGTTCGCGATCGTGTTGATCGTCGGGTTCAACGCCAACATCGACAAACTGATCCAGCTCTACATCATCGGCGTGTTCACCTCGTTCACGCTCAGTCAGGCCGGCATGGTGCGGCACTGGCAGCGCCTGATCACCGACCCCGATACCACCGCCACCGAGCGGCGCCGGTACCGCCGCGCGCAGGCGATCAACGTCACCGGCGCCGTGGTCACCGGCGCCGTGGTGATCATCGTGGTTTGCTACAAATTCCTTGGCGGTACTTACCTCGCGATCATCGCCATGGTGGCGTTGTACGCGCTGATGAAAGCGATACGTTCGCACTACCGCCGCGTCACCCAAAAGTTGGCGGTCGCCGAAGACGCCGAACTCGTGCAGCCCAGTAACAACCACGCAGTCGTGCTGGTCTCCAGCATGAACCTCGCCACGATGTTGGCCCTCGGCTACGCCAAGACCACCCGACCCGTCCGGCTCACCGCCCTGACGGTCAACCTCGACGACACCGAGACACAGGCGTTGCAGGCCGAATGGGACCGTCACAACATCGACATCCCACTGACCGTAATCGCCTCACCGTACCGGGAAATCACCCGACCCATCCTCGACCACATCCGACGCATCCGAAAGCGGTCACCACGTGATGTGGTCACGGTTTCATCCCCGAATACGTCGTCGGTCACTGGTGGGAACGACTGCTGCACAACCAAAGCGCGCTGCGCCTCAAATCGCGGCTGTTGTTCCAGCCCGCTGTCCTGGTCACCAGCGTCCCTTACCTGCTCCAGTCCTCCGACCACGACACCGCGGCGACCACGACACCACCCCCATAGCCCGGGCCTGCCCACCAACGAAGAGTCAGGCGCGATTCATCTGTCAATGCGACTGGCCCCGGCGCGGCGCCACCGACCGTCAGGTGGCTCACCTTCGCCTGTGGGGCACACCTTCAAGTCCTCGACGCCGCTGGACCACCCGCACACAAACCCGGCGGGCGGGTCTCGGGGTCTGTGGATTTAACGGTGGATCTGGTTCTGGTCTGACACGCCGAGCGTGAGCTTGGCGGGAAGGACTGACGATGTCAGAAACACTCGAATCTGTGGCGATCGATGTGGATCAAAGGCAATTGGCCGAGCAGCTGCTGGCGCAGGCAAAAGAACGGGGTGTGGATCTGGTCGGGCCGAATGGCCTGCTCAACCAGTTGACCAAGAACGTGCTTGAAACCGCGGTGGATGCGGAGATGACCGAGCACCTGGGCTATGACAAGCACGACCCGGCCGGGCGCGGCTCGGGCAACTCTCGTAACGGGACCCGTTCGAAGACGGTGTTTATCTTGAGCCGTGAAAGTGATCATGCCTTTGACCAAGGGTTCTCCGATGAGGACAGTGTCGTTGACGCAGTTCTCAGCATGGCCCGATGAGAACTGCGGATTTGTTTGTCGGCGTGTCGCTGCTGCCGAGGACGTCGGCAGCGCGTTGTTCGCCTAGAGCCAACGCGAGCGCATCGCGGAGCTGTTTGTTCTCTGCTTCCAGATGCCTGATTCGGGTGGCCGCGACCTCGAGACGTCGTAGCAGCGAGTCGTTGGACGCGCGTTGCCGGTTGGGGATCGCTGTGGTCGTCGTTGAAGGCGGCTGTCGCTGTCGGAGTCGCTGGACCTCGGCGCGAAGATCGCCCTGGTTGTACAGCCATGAGCGGGAAACGTGGGCTTCCCGTGCCACTGTGTCGAACGTGATTGGCGCACCGGCGTTTTCCATGCGACGCAGCGCGGTGACAGCGCGCTTGCGGGTGGAGGCCGCGCGGCGGCGGGCTGCGGCGATTACCAGGTGGGAGTTGTCAGGCCGTGACATTGGTGTCGTCCTCCTGCTCGTTGGTCTCGATTTCGCCGATCATGCGCTCCAGGTTGGTGAGGACCTGCTGGTTCATCTCCAACATGCGTGAGTGCCCGTTGGATCTGGAGACATCGGTCAGGGTGAGTGTGCGGTGACGCTGTTCGCGGAGTTCGGGTAGGAGCTCGGGTCCGGTGAGGAAGACTGGGCAGGTCAGGCACGCGTTGGCGTGCGGGCAGGACCGTTGCACCGGCAGCCCGCAGTAGCCGTTGGGCAGGGCCTGGGTGGCGCGGCCGAGCCGCTGCTTAGCCCAGGCTGCCTCGGCGAGCGGACCGGCCGAGTCCAAAGTGACTGTGGCACCGTGGATGTCGACCTTGCGGGCAGCTTCCCACTGGCGCCGCACGGTGGTGTCGTGCAGGCGAGCGTAGTGCCCGGTCATCTGAGCGGAGTCGAGGATCCGCCGCACGACTTCTTGCGGGACGTCGCAGATTCAGCCGGGTGCCGAGGGTGTGGCGCCACTGGTGTGGGGTCAGGTGCACCGGCTGGCGGTGCTCGTCGCGGATGTCGCAGGCGGCCAGCCAGCTCAGCAACGCCATCCGATAGGTGGGGCTGCCGATCGAATGGGTGCCGTCGATGTTCTTCGTCGGGCGCGGGAACAAACCCGGCGTGCCTGCCGGCCCACGGGAGGTCATGTCGCCCGAAACGTGACGCAAGGTGACACGTTTGGGTGCCACCACGATAGCGCCATCGACGCCAGTAGAAGGGTGGGGCTGACGGGCCGGGTTCTCGAAGTACGGCACCAGCGAGGAGCTGCAACGCTACCTGCGTGACGTGGCAGACCACGCCACCACCGTGGTGGAGCGGGTTGACGACTTCCAAACGCTGCTGACCAGCATCCTCACCATGAATGCCACTCTGGTAAGCCAAGCCCAAAACGAGGAGATGAAGAATCTCACCGAGGCGAGCTACGCCCAGAACGAAGAAATCAAGAAAGTATCGGCGTGGGCGGCAATTCTGTTCGCGCCCAACTTGATTGGCACGGTGTACGGGATGAACTTCGACCACATGCCCGAATTGCATTGGCTGGGCGGCTACCCGTTGGCACTCGTACTGATGCTCATCACCTGTCTCGGGCTCTACACGATGTTCAAACGGCAAAACTGGCTGTAGCCGCCAAGGGCCCAAGCAACTGTCTGTGTGTCGTTCGTCGGCCCGCTATGCCGGCAGAAACGCTGCCCGCGTCGGCGCAAGCGTGAGCGCGGGTCGCGGATACCGGTAACGCGCGCACTCCTCGCCGATTACTTCGCCCATCGCCTCGCCGATGCGGCGAAGCACCCGCGGCTCGCGGCACCATGCACCGAAGTCCAAATCGGCAAGGCTGACACGGGTGAGGACGACACCCTGCTCGCGGCGGATCCTCGACATAGCCGCGATCAGCCGGCGCAGTTTGACCGCACCGATCGGGTCGTCTGGGTCGTCCAGTCGGCAATGCAGTCCGATGAGCTCCAGTCGCTTGTGCGCCAACATCTCCGACGCCAGGGCGTCGGCGGACTCGGCCGTCGCATCAATGACGACCCGCTGCATCCGTTCGGCGTTGCTCGCGAGGATAGCCATCTGCTGGCTCGAGTTGACGACGAACGTTCCGACACCTTCGTTCACAGCGCGGCGGATCAGCGCCGCATCCCCCGCCCGGCGATGCACGACGATGCGCACAGGATCGATCGCCGCCGACACGGCCCCCTCGAGCTCGCCCGCTGTCGTCACATCGACCGCTACGCGATGGCGCCGTATCCAGTTCGCCACCGCGTTGAACCCGAGGAGTGCTGCCGAGTAGCTGATAGCTGTCGACCTAAACGCATTGCGGCACAACGCACAACGGCGCAACACTACTGTTTCGTCAACAAGAGCAATCGATTTCGTGTTGAGCGAGTATGCGGTCATGCCGCGGTTTGTCCGATTATTCCGAGCTCGGTCGAGAGGATGACGAACGGCCGCGGAAACCGCAGCGTGGCGCAGGCATCGTTGAGCGATTCGTCGATTTGCGTGGAAAGCTTGGCCAATTCGACCGCCCAGCGACCGGACGGGACGGTACGTCCACCGCCCAAGCCCAGCCGGGTAAGCACCTTGCCGTGATTTCGGCGCACCTGCGCCATCTCGGCGAGCATATGACCGATCGCCGCCGGAAAGCTCACGAAGTCGTGATCGCGCGAACCGACTTCGCAATGCAGCCCCATCAGGTTGAGCCACTCATGGTCGAGAAGCGCTGCAATCGCTGCGTCGGCTTGGTTACTGTCGAACCGGAATCCGCACCGAACCCGATCACCGGAGTCGGCTGTAACCGCGAACGGCGTGTTCACGTCCGTCATTCGGATGGTCACATCCTGCGCCCGTTGCACAGCAACGGATCTGAGCAGTTCGATGTGCTCGATCGAGCCCACCACGACTCGACCTACTCCGAGATTGACCGCATTGAGCAGGTCAGACTCGTCCAGCGCGTCGGCGTAGACGGTTACCCGCCGTAGATGAACGCCCGCCGCGATCGCCGCAGCGAGCTCCGGGCCGGTGCGCACACCAACCGCGACGCGACGGTCCCTTACCCACTTTGCGATCGCGCGGTTCCTGAGAGCCACTGCCGGAACAGCGATCTCGGAATTCGGAAAGAAATTGCGGTAGGTCCTGCATCGTTGCAGATCCTCTTGCTCCGCGGAAGTGGGCCGACTTCGGTGGTCATGCACGTCGTCGGACCCATGATCTCCCGCGCGGGAATGCGGCGCGTTTCCGGATAACATAGTCAAAAGGAAGGCCGAAAGAGTCACCGAAACCGTTTCCTCATTAGCCCTGGCCTGGTGCCAGTGGCAACCATTCGACCATGGCGCAACGGTGTGCGGCTGGCGACATCCTTAGCGCGGTCTTGACGCGCCCACGTCAAACTTTGACGCCGCGTTAACGGCAGCAACAGCCAGAGGCAGCGGTCAACGGCGCTTTGACGGCCACACCCGCAGCTTTCACGACGTTATTGCGTCAGCAGCGCGTCGGCCACCGGGCCGAGGGCCAGCGCAGGCAGGTACTCCAGCCCGACGATGAGCAGCGTGGCGCCGGCGATGAGGAACACGAAAGTTGGACTGTGCGTGCGAAGGGTTCCGGCGGTGATGACCCCGGGGCGTTGGGCAGCGAAGGTGCCCGCGATCGCCAGCACGGCGATGATCGGCAGAAACCGCCCGACCACCATCGCGAGCGCCAGCGCGGTGTTGTACCACGTCGTGTTGCCGCTGAATCCCGCGAAGGCGCTGCCGTTGTTGGCGGCCGAGCTGGTGAATGCGTACAGCACCTCCGACAGCCCGTGCGGCCCGGCATTGAGCATGGATGCCCGTTCACCCGGCAGTGCCATTGCCACCGCCGTTCCGATCAAGACTGCCGCTGGGAGAGCCAATATGTAGAGGCTGACCAGCTTCATGTGCCGCGCACTCAGCCGTTGCTTGAGGTACTCGGGCGTTCTCCCGATCATCAGTCCGCCGAGGAACACCGCCAGCAGAGCCATCATCACCAGGCCGTACAGGCCGCTACCCGCGCCGCCGGGAGCCACTTCACCCAGCGTCATGTTCAACATCAGCACCGCACCCCCGGCACTCGCGAAACTGTCATAGGACGAGTTCGCCGCACCGTCGGCGCTGGCCGTCGCGACCTGACCGAACAGGGCGCTGCCCGGCACGCCGAACCGGGTCTCGGTGCCTTCCATCGGGGCGCCCACGGCGTGGACGACGGTGCCGTGCGCCATCGACGTGGCCGCGATGATCGCGACCGTCCCAATGACGAACAAGATTGCGGCAGCGGAGAACAGCGCCCAGCCCTGCTTCTTGTCACCGACCATCACACCGAACGTCCGCAGAAACGCCACCGGAATCAGCAGCATCGCAACGATTTCCACGACGTTGGTCTGCGCGGTGGGGTTCTCGAACGGGTGCGCGCTGTTGACGTTGAAGGCGCCGCCGCCGTCGCCGGACATCAGCTTGATCGATTCCCATGTGGCCACAGGACCGCCGAGAACCGTCTGGTTGCCGCCGGCCAGCGTGGAAATCTCCTGCGCACCATGGAAGTTGTTGACCACCCCGAGCACCAGCAACACCAGCGTGACGATCACCGACAACGGCAGCAGAATGCGCACCACCGAGCGCACCAGGTCTGTCCAGAAGTTGCCGATCTCCTCGATCTGGTACTGCGCAAGCCCCCGAATCAACACAACGGCAACACACATACCGACCGCGCAGCTGGCGAACGCCTGCACGCCGAGGCCGGCGGCCAATCCCACGTGTCCGAGCGTGGATTCCCCCGGATAGTTCTGCCAACTGGTGTTGGTGACAAACGAAATGGCGGTGTTGAACGCCAGTGCCGGCGTCATCCCCGTGTGGCCCCACGGATCGGGCAGACGGGTCTGAAGTAACAACAGACCGTAGAGGAAGAGGACGCTCACCGCCGAGAAGGCCAGCAGCGAAACCCCGTATCTCGACCATCGCTGCCGGTCGTCGGGTTGCGCACCGATCAAGCGGTATATCACCCGTTCGACGCGCCAGTGCTCCGGATCTGCATACACCCGGGCCATGTAGTTGCCGAGGGGAACACTCAGGATGACGACGAGCAGGACGACCGCGGCAACCTGCAGCCAAGCTGCTGTCGTCCAACTAGACGGATCGTCGATGGGAACGACTCCTTCATCCGGACGGCCAAATCGAGTTAAAGCTAAGCCAGCGACGACGCGCGCACCCGCTCGTTACGTAATTCCTACGCCGAATCGACGCACGTTGACGCGTTCCTGATTGACAATCACAGATGCTCCCGCTCGGCTTCGGGAGTCCGCACGAAGGGCGTAAAGGTGCCTCCCAGGGGCGTTAAGAAAGCGTCAACGGCGCTCACGCGTCACGCCGCGCCGTCTAGCTTCGGTTTGGTCCTCGCCGCGGAGGGCCCAGCGTGTGCTGTCTCGACCACATCGACGAGTCACCGCGCGAAATTCCCGTGAATGGAGACCCGATGGCTGTGTTGGTGTACATCGTGCTGACAGTGGCGATCTTCGCCGTGCTCGGCCTGGTGCAGAAGTTGGTCGAACGCCTGTGAGCTACGAAAACGTGGTCGGGCTCATCCTTGCCGTACTGCTTGCGCTGTTCCTCGCAGCCGCCCTGCTCTTTCCGGAAAGGTTCTAGTGGGTACAACGACAGCGGGGATCATCTTCCTCGCGGTACTTATTCTGGCGCTCGTAGTCGTGCATGTGCCATTCGGCGACTACATGTACCGGGTGTACAGCTCCGAGAAGCATTCCCGCGCCGAACGGGTGATCTACCGGCTGATCGGAGCCGACCCGAAGTCCGAACAGACGTGGGGCGCCTACGCCCGCAGCGTGCTCGCATTCTCGGTGATCAGCATCCTGTTCCTGTTCATCTTCCAGCTGGTTCAGGGCAAGCTCCCGCTGCACCTGAACGACCCGGCAACGCCGATGACTCCCGCGCTGGCGTGGAACACCGCGATCAGCTTCGTGACGAACACCAACTGGCAGGCGTATTCCGGTGAATCGACTCAGGGTCATCTCGTCCAGATGGCCGGCCTGGCGGTCCAGAACTTCGTGTCCGCCGCGGTGGGCATCGCCGTCGCCATCACGCTGGTGCGCGGCTTTGCGCGCCGGCACACCGGTGAGCTCGGCAACTTCTGGGTCGACCTGGTCCGCTGCACGATCCGCATCCTGCTGCCCATCTCGATCAGCGCAGCGATCATCCTCATTGCGGGCGGTGCGATTGAGAACTTCCACCTGCACGATCAGATCGTCAACACGCTCGCCGGCGGCCAGCAGACCATCACCGGCGGCCCGGTCGCGAGCCAGGAGGCCATCAAGGAACTCGGCACCAATGGCGGTGGCTTCTACAACGCGAACTCCTCGCACCCGTTCGAGAACCCGACCACATGGACCAACTGGCTTGAGATCTTCCTGCTGTTGGTCATCAGCTTCTCGTTGCCCCGCACGTTCGGTCGCATGGTCGGCAGCACGAAGCAGGGCTACGCAATTGCGGCGATCATGGCGACTCTCGCCATCATCAGCGTCGGCTTCATGAGCTGGATGCAGTTGCAGCACCACGGCACTAACCCCACCGCGATCGGGGCGGCCATGGAAGGCGTCGAGCAGCGCTTCGGTGTCGCCAACTCGGCCGTGTTCGCTGATGCGACGACGCTGACCTCAACCGGCGCGGTCGACTCGTTCCACGACTCCTACACCAGCCTGGGCGGCATGATCACGATGTTCAACATGCAGCTCGGTGAGGTGGCGCCCGGCGGCACCGGTTCCGGCCTGTACGGCATGCTGATCCTGGCCGTGATTACCGTGTTCGTCGCCGGCCTGATGGTTGGCCGCACACCGGAATACCTGGGCAAGAAGATCAACCCCCGCGAAATCAAGCTAGCCTCAGCCTATTTCCTGACCACGCCGCTGCTCGTGCTCACCGGCACGGCAGTGGCGATGGCGCTGCCGGGCCAGCGGGCCGGGATGCTCAACACCGGCCCGCACGGGCTCTCCGAGGTGCTGTACGCGTTCACCTCCGCTGCGAACAACAACGGCTCGGCGTTCGCGGGCATCAGCGTCAACACCGAGTGGTACAACACCGCGCTCGGGCTGGCGATGGTGTTCGGCCGGTTCCTGCCGATGGTCTTGGTGCTTGCACTGGCAGGTTCGCTTGCCAAGCAGGGCACCACGCCGGAATCCATCGGGACACTGCCCACGCATCGACCTCAGTTCGTCGGAATGGTCGCCGGTGTCACTTTGATACTGGTTGCCCTCACCTTCCTGCCCATGCTTGCGCTTGGGCCCCTCGCTGAAGGAATTCATTAATGACCACGTCCACAATCGATTCCGCGGCAAGCCCGCGGCACAAGCCCAGCGCGTCCACGCGCGTTCAGGGCGGCCTGCTCGACCCGAAGATGCTGTGGAAGTCGCTGCCCGATGCACTGCGCAAGCTCGACCCGACGACGCTGTGGCGCAACCCGGTGATGTTCATCGTCGAGATCGGCGCGGTATGGAGCACGATCCTCGCGATCGTCGACCCGTCGTGGTTCGCCTGGTTGATCGTGGCCTGGCTCTGGCTCACCGTGATCTTCGCCAACCTTGCCGAAGCGGTCGCTGAGGGCCGCGGCAAGGCACAGGCGGAAACCCTGCGTAGGACCAAGGCCCAGACCATGGCGCGTCGCCTGATCGGATGGGCGCCCGGTAGCCCCGGACGCGAAGAGGAAGTGGCGGCGCCGCTGCTGCAGCAGGGCGACATCGTGGTGGTCGAGGCCGGCCAGGCGATTCCGGGTGACGGCGACGTGCTGGAAGGCATTGCGTCGGTGGACGAGTCGGCCATCACCGGTGAGTCGGCACCGGTGATCCGCGAGTCTGGTGGCGACCGATCGGCTGTCACCGGTGGTACCACCGTGCTGTCCGACCGAATCGTCGTCAAGATCACGCAGAAGCAGGGTGAGAGCTTCATCGACCGGATGATCGCGCTCGTCGAGGGCGCCAACCGGCAGAAGACGCCGAACGAGATCGCGCTGAACATCCTGCTCGCCGCGCTGACGATCATCTTCGTGTTCGCGGTGGCGACGCTGCAGCCGTTGGCGATCTTCTCCAAGGCCAACAACCCCGGCGTCCCGGATTCCCTGGCGCTCACCGGTAATGGCGTGAGCGGCATCGTGATGGTGGCGTTGTTGGTCTGCCTCATCCCGACGACGATCGGCGCGCTGTTGTCGGCCATCGGCATCGCCGGCATGGACCGCCTGGTGCAGCGCAACGTTCTGGCCATGTCGGGCCGTGCCGTGGAGGCCGCCGGTGACGTGAATACGCTGCTGCTCGACAAGACCGGCACGATCACCCTCGGCAACCGGCAGGCGTCGGCGTTCATGCCGCTCTCCGGGGTGTCGCCGGAACAGCTCGCCGACGCGGCCCAGTTGTCTAGCCTCGCCGATGAAACGCCCGAGGGCCGATCCATCGTCGTGTTCGCCAAACAGGAATACGGCCTGCGGGCCCGCACGCCTGGCGAGCTTGCTCACGCACAGTGGGTGGGATTCACCGCCGCGACACGGATGTCGGGCGTCAACCTCGACGGGCACCTGCTGCGTAAGGGGGCGGCCAGTTCGGTCGCCGAGTGGGTACGGGGCGAAGGCGGCGTCGTGCCCACAGAACTCGGCAACATCGTGGACGGCATCTCTGCCGCCGGCGGCACCCCGTTGGTGGTCGGCCAAGTCGTTGACGGCACAGCCTCGGTGCTGGGCGTCATCCACCTCAAGGACGTCGTCAAGCACGGCATGCGTGAGCGCTTCGACGAAATGCGCAAAATGGGTATCCGCACGGTGATGATCACCGGCGATAACCCGTTGACCGCCAAGGCCATCGCCGACGAGGCCGGTGTCGACGACTTCCTCGCCGAAGCCACCCCCGAAGACAAGATGGCGTTGATCAAGCGCGAGCAAGAGGGCGGCAAGCTCGTCGCGATGACCGGTGATGGCACCAACGACGCGCCGGCCTTGGCTCAGGCGGATGTGGGCGTGGCGATGAACACCGGCACGTCGGCGGCCAAAGAGGCCGGCAACATGGTCGATCTCGACTCCGACCCGACCAAGCTCATCGAGATCGTCGAGATCGGCAAGCAGCTGTTGATCACGCGCGGCGCCTTGACCACGTTCTCTATCGCCAACGACATCGCGAAATACTTCGCGATCATTCCGGCCATGTTCGTGGCGCTGTTTCCCGGCCTGGATCTGCTGAACGTCATGCGGCTGCACAGCCCGCAGTCGGCGATCCTGTCCGCGGTGATCTTCAACGCGATCGTCATCGTCGCGCTGATTCCGTTGTCGCTGCGCGGTGTTCGCTACACGCCGAGCAGCGCGTCGAAACTGCTCAGCCGCAACCTCTACGTCTATGGGCTGGGCGGAATCATTGCCCCGTTCATCGGGATCAAGCTCATCGACCTCGTAATCCAATTCTTCCCAGGAATGTGACAATGAAATTCTCCAAACTGCTTCGCCAGCACTGGGCCGCGCTGCGCGCGCTATTGGTGCTCACCGTGATCGTCGGTTTCGGCTATCCGCTGTTCATTTGGCTGGTCGCGCTGATACCCGGGCTGCACGACAATGCCGAGGGCTCGATCGTCGCGGTGAACGGCAAGCCGGTCGGCAGCAGGCTGATCGGCCAGCTCTTCACCGACTCCGACGGCAACCCCCTGCCGCAGTACTTTCAGAGCCGGCCGTCAGCGGCCGGCGACGGGTACGACCCGCTGGCGACAAGTGCGAGCAACCTTGGGCCGGAAAGCATCGTCGATACGCCGGGCGATCCGGCGCTGCCCGAGGACGACAACGGCTACAAGGCCAGCCTTCTCACCCTGGTCTGCGAGCGCAGTGCCGCGGTCGGCAAGCTCGAGGGTGTCGACGGCTCACGTCCGTTCTGCACCGGCGACGGCGTCGGCGCGGTCCTGTCGGTGATCGGGCCCCGGGACGCGCGCGGCAACGTCGTCCACCCGACCCGGGTGGTCAGCGTGAACGAACCGTGCAAGACCACGCCCACACCGTTCCTCAACACCTACGAAGGGGTGCGCGTCGAGTGCGCACGGTACGGGGAGGACTACTCAATCGGCCAGATTGTGCCCATTCGCGGCGCTGCGCCGGCAGAGCCCGTGGTGCCCGTCGACGCCGTTACCGCCAGCGGCAGCGGCCTCGATCCGCACATATCGGTGGCGTATGCCGACCTACAGGTCAACCGTGTGGCGAAAGCCCGGAACATCACCCCCGACCAGGTGCTCCAGGCGGTTCGGGACCACCAGGACGGCCGCGTGCTCGGCTTCGTCGGCCAGGCCCGGGTCAACGTGCTCGAGCTGAACCTAGAACTCGACCAGAAGTATCCGGTGAAGAGCTGACCTGACCGGTGGACGATGAGCCTTTGACCACCGCCGATGAGCCGATCACGCATCCGCCGGAGTACAAGAAGAAGCGCGGCGAGCTGCGCATCTATCTCGGCGCTGCGCCGGGTGTCGGCAAGACGTACGCCATGCTCGGCGAAGCGCACCGCCGGCTGGAACGCGGCACCGATTTGGTCGCCGCGGTCGTGGAGACACACGGCCGCAAGAAAGTCGCCGAACTGGTGGAAGGCATCGAGAGGATTCCGCCGCGCTACATCGAGTACCGCGGCAGCCGCTTCCCCGAACTAGACGTGCCGGCGGTGCTGGCCCGTCACCCGCAGGTCGTGCTGGTCGATGAGCTCGCTCACACCAACACCCCAGGCAGCAAGAACAACAAACGCTGGCAGGACGTCGAGGAGCTCCTCGACGCCGGCATCACGGTGATCTCGACGGTCAACGTCCAGCACCTGGAAAGCCTCAATGACGTCGTCGCACAGATCACCGGCATCGAGCAGCAGGAAACGGTGCCCGACGAGATCGTGCGCGCCGCCAACCAGATCGAGCTGGTGGACATCACGCCCGAAGCGTTGCGGCGCAGGCTTGCCCACGGCAACGTGTACGCAGCCGAGCGGGTCGACGCGGCACTGTCCAACTACTTCCGCCCGGGCAACCTGACCGCGCTGCGCGAACTCGCGCTGCTGTGGCTCGCCGACCAGGTCGACGCGGCCTTGGAGAAATACCGTGCCGACAAGAAGATCACGGCCACTTGGGAAGCCCGCGAACGCGTCGTGGTGGCGGTCACGGGTGGTCGGGAGTCGGAAACGTTGGTGCGGCGCGCATTCCGGATCGCATCGAAATCCAGCGCTGAATTGATGGTCGTGCACGTGGTGCGCGGCGACGGTTTGTCGGGCGTGTCCGCACCGCAGATGGGCAAGGTGCGCGAACTGGCGACGAGCCTCGGCGCGACGGTGCATACCGTCGTCGGTGACGACGTGCCCAGCGCGCTGTTGGACTTCGCCCGCGAGATGAACGCCACTCAGCTGGTAATCGGGACGTCGCGCAGATCGCGGTGGGCCCGGATCTTCGATGAGGGCATCGGCGCGGCCATCGTGCAGCAGTCCCAGAGGATCGACGTGCACATGGTCACCCACGAGGAGGCCAAGCGCGGCTTCTCGTTCCGGTCGCTCTCCCCGCGTGAGCGCCGGCTGGGATCCTGGCTGGCCGCCATCGTCGTGCCGTGGGCCATTTGCGGTGTGATCGTGGGACTGCTCGACCGATTCCTGGGCATCGGCGGCGAAAGCGCGCTGTTCTTCGTCGGCGTGCTCGTGGTGGCGCTGCTGGGCGGGGTCGCCCCGGCCGCGCTATCGGCGGTGCTGTCCGGGCTACTGCTGAACTATTTCCTGGTCGAACCGCGCTACAGCTTCACGATCGCCGAGCCCGACAGCGCGCTCACCATCCTGGTGCTGCTCGTCGTCGCGGTCGCGGTCGCGGCGCTGGTGGACAGCGCAGCCAAGCGGACGCGCGAGGCCACGCGCGCGTCGCAGGAGGCGGAGCTTCTGGCATTGTTCGCCGGGTCGGTGCTGCGCGGCGCCGACCTGGAGACGCTGCTGGAACGGGTGCGTGAGACCTATTCCCAGCGGGCAGTCAGCATGCTGCGCGTCCCAGAGGGCTCCGATGAGGGCGAGATCGTTGCGTGCGTCGGCAAGGATCCCTGCACCGACATCGACTCGGCTGACACCGCGATCGAGGTCGGCGACGATGAGTTCTGGATGCTCATGAGCGGTCGCCAGCTGCCCGCCAGCGACCTGCGAGTGCTCACCGCCGTCGCGAAGCAGGCGGCCGGACTGGTGCGGCAACGCGAGCTGGCCGAGGAGGCCAGCCAGGCCAAGGCCATCGCGCAGGCCGACGAGCTGCGCCGGTCCCTGTTGTCGGCGGTCAGCCACGACCTGCGCACCCCGCTTGCGGCCGCCAAGGCGGCGGTGTCCAGCTTGCGCAGCGACGACATCAACTTCTCCGCCGAAGACACCGCCGAACTGCTGGCCACCATCGAGGAGTCGATCGACCAGCTCACCGCTCTGGTCGGCAACCTGCTCGATTCCTCGCGGCTGGCCGCCGGTGTGGTCCACCCCGAGCTACGGCGCGTCTACCTCGACGAGGTGGCGCACCGGGCGATTCTTGGAATCCGCAAGGGCACCGGCGGTTTCGGCCCTCCTGGCCTGGACCGCGTCAAGGTCGACGTCGACGACACCGTCGCGATGGCAGACAGCGGACTGCTTGAACGGGTGCTGGTCAACCTGATCGACAACGCGCTGCGGTATGCGCCCGACGGCTTGATACGCGTCAACGCCGGACGGGTCGGCGACCGGGTGCTGATCAACGTCATCGACGAGGGCCCCGGGGTTCCGCGAGGCACAGAGGAACAGCTCTTCGAACCGTTCCAGCGGCTGGGAGACAACGACAACACCACCGGTGTGGGCCTGGGCCTCTCGGTGGCGCGAGGCTTCGTGGAGGCGATGGGCGGCACCATCCAGGCCACCGATACACCGGGCGGCGGGCTCACCGTCGTGGTGGATCTGGCTGCGCCACAGACGATGGGCCATCCATGACGCGGGTGCTGGTGATCGACGACGAGCCGCAGATCCTGCGGGCGTTGCGGATCAACCTGTCCGTCCGCGGTTACGAGGTGACCACCGCGGCAACCGGCGCGGCCGCCCTGCGCGCGGCCGCCGAGTACCGCCCCGACGTGATCGTGCTCGACCTGGGGCTGCCCGACATGTCCGGTATCGAGGTGCTCGAGGGACTGCGCGGCTGGCTGTCAGCGCCGGTGATCGTTCTGTCGGCGCGGATCGATTCCACCGACAAGGTCGAAGCCCTCGACGCCGGTGCCGACGACTACGTGACGAAACCGTTCGGCATGGACGAGCTGCTCGCCCGCCTCCGCGCGGCGGTCAGGCGCGCCGCAGCAGCGGCCGATACCGACGAGCCTGTGGTCGAAACCGACTCGTTTACAGTCGATTTGGCCGCGAAGAAGGTGACCAAGAATGGCACCGAGGTGCACTTGACGCCCACCGAGTGGGGCATGCTGGAGATGCTGGTGCGCAACCACGGCAAGCTGGTCGGCCGCGAAGAACTGCTCAAGGAGGTCTGGGGGCCGGCGTATGCGAAGCAGACGCACTACCTGCGCATCTATCTGGCACAGTTGCGTCGCAAGCTCGAAGACGATCCATCGCACCCCAAGCATCTGCTGACCGAAGCCGGGATGGGTTACCGCTTCCAGGAGTAAGAGATCCCGTCAAGACCTAGCCGGGCTTCGCCCCGTCCCGACAGCGTGCTGGGCGGTGGCGCTGTGGGGGCTTCGGTCCGGACGGGATGAAGACCCTGGTCGAAACGTGTCGATCGGGTGTATGAACCGCCTGTAGCGGTTAGTGGGCCGTTGCCGACCGCCCGTCCGAACCGGAGCCCATCATGACCGTAGCGCGCAGCGCCGGCGATATCTTGTCCGATCACACGGTGTTCGAGGTCGAGTGCATCGACCGGATGGATCTCAACGTGTGGGTACCGCGACTGGCCTACGGCGCCGGGGTGCAGGGCTTCTTCGTCGGTCACCGCGGCCACCACTACGCCTCCACGGCGTTGATGGATCCGATGACCAAGGCGTTCGTCGCCGACATCGGCGGCTTCATCGCCGCACGAGGCCTGGAGTTGGTGTCGTTCGGCAAGGAGCGTAAGGACGACGTGGCCGGGGAGTTTTTGGCCCAGTTCACCGGCGCCGAGGGCGTGTTGTTCGTGGGCCGGGCGCAGGAGAAGGCGCTGGTGTGGCGCACTCAGCGTCGCCACAACCAGGCCGGGGAACCCTACGCCTGGCTGGTGCGCTCCACCGCGTTCATCAACTTTTTCTATTTCTATTGCGTGGATGCCGATTTCGGCCCGTTCTCCATCAAGTTCAGCACCTACTTCCCCTACACCGCCAAGCTGTGCATCAACGGCAACGAATGCGCCAAACGCCGGGCCGCCAAGGCCGGCATCGGGTTCGAAGCGCTCGACAACGGGTTCGCCGCGGTCGACGATGTGGCGGGGTTGCAGGCGATCTGCGACAGTCTGGGACCCGCCCAGATCGACGCGCTGCTGCGCAAGTGGCTGGCCATTCTGCCCAACCCGTTCACCGACGAGGACCAGGCCGCCGGCTACCGCTATGAGCTGTCGATCCAGCAGGCCGAATTCTCGCTGACCCAGATGCTGGACGCGCCGGTGTCCGGGCGGATCTTCTTCGAGCAGGTCATCCGCGACAACCTCGACATCGGCCGCCCCGACCACGTCGCGCTGATCTTCGACCGCCGAATCCTCAACGGCCGCAAACACAAGACCCCGGGCCGGTTCCGCACCCGGGTGATCACCAACGGTGTCATCCCGTCGCTGCACATCGACTACAAGAACGCCAAAATCAAGCAGTACCACAAACAAGGGAGGGCGCTGCGCACCGAGACCACCATCAACAACCCCCACGACTTCGGTGTCACCAAACGGCTGACCAGCCTGCCCGACCTGCGGCAGCTCGGCTTTACCGCCAACCGGCGCCTGCTCGGCGTCCAAACCATCAGCCACGACCCGATCCGTGATTTCTCTGGGAAATTCTCCTATAGCTGTTTTCACTTTTTCTATGGGGTAACGCCTTGGCCTGCAACCTGATTCGCGAGCAAGCCACTTGACGCCAGATGAATTAGATGCTTCTCTGGTTAGCCTCAATAGTTCACGCAATTGGGTGCTGAGGTGTGTCGTGAACGTGAAAGGTGCACTGCCTCAACGATAATCGACTTTTGCTGGAGTACGAAAATCGATCGAGGAGTGCACCTATCAGATGCAGGCTACTACCGATTGGTCGAAAGGTGTTCGAGTCGAGGTCCGCGGCGACGACGTGGTCGGGCACGCGGGCAACGTGATCCCCCGGATGCTGGCCGACAACCTGGGCCTGACCAGCGGCTTGTCCGCGGCGTTGTCACGGCCAGAGGTGCGCCACGACCGGGGCGCGGTGATGCGGGACGTGGCGGTGTCGATTGCGGGCGGCGCGGAGAACCTGGCCGGTACCGCGGTGCTGCGGGATCAGGAACGACTGTTCGGGCAGGTGGCGTCGGTCCCGACGATGTGGCGGTCGCTGAACGAGATCGACCACCAGGGCATGGCCAGGATCGCGCTGGTGCGCAACAGCGTCCGGGAGCGGGTGTGGGAGTTGATCGAGACTCGGCACCGCGCGATCCCGCCCTCGCGGACCTGTTATGGGGACCTGGATCCGGTGATCGTGATCCGCATTGACGCCTCGCTGGTTGAATCGCACAGCGACAAGCAGCACGCTGCGGGGAATTTCAAGGGTGGCTACGGGTTTCACCCGCTGTTGGCGTGGTGCGACAACACCGGCGAACTGCTGGCGGTGATCGCCCGCCCAGGCAACGCCGGGTCGAACACCGCGGCCGATCACATCGCGATCATCGACGCGGCGATCGCCGCGATCCCGGCGACGTGGCGGCGCAACCTGTTGATCACCATCGACGGGGCGGGCTGCAGCCACGCCGTGGTCGAGCACCTGAGGAAACTGAACGCCCGCCCGGGCTGGGCGGTGGCCTACTCGGTCGGGTTCGACCTCGACGAGCGGGCCCGGGTCGCGATCGGGCAGATGCCCGCCGCCGGGTGGGAGGCGGCGCTGGATGCGGCCGGCACGGCCCGCGACGACGCGCAGGTGGCCGAGCTGACCGGGCTACTGCGTGAGGGCGCCGACGGCGACCGGCTCGACGGCTGGCCGGCCGACATGCGCATCCTGGTGCGGCGGGAGAAGATCGAGCACGGGACGCAGTTGTCACTGTTCGAGCAGATCAACGGCCACCGCTACCAGCTCATCGCGACCGCCACCCGGGGTGGACAGGCCCAGCGGCTCGAGGCCCGCCACCGGGTGCACGCCCGGGTGGAGGGGTTCATCCGCTGCGGCAAGGACACCGGCCTGGCCCGCTGGCCATCGCACTCGTTCGCGATCAACACCGCCTGGGTCACCGCGGTCGCCCTCGCCATCGACCTGCTGTGCTGGATGCGGCTGCTGCTGCTGGACGGCCCGCTCGCCAAGGCCGAGCCGGCGACCCTGCGCTACCGGCTGCTGCACGCTGCGGCCCGCCTGGTCAAACGATCCCGCTACCTGATCCTGCGGGTCCCCGAAACCTGGCCCTGGGCACAGGAATTCGCCGCCGCCGTCAACCGCGTCCGCGCCATCCCCTGACCCGCGGACCCCCGTGTCCGTTCGACCCAAGGAAGGAGCAGCCACCCGGGACCGTGGAACCCGGCGCCACCGCACGACACGCGGCGCCGCCCCCTACGGACAAGCCGGAAATCAAGATCAACTCATGATCTCAGCAGCCGCCAGGGGAGAACTCGGGCGACCGTGAAATTTTGAGGTTAGTGCCGGTCCGGGTAATGCGACGAAAAAGTTTGCTTCCTCCTCCTGGTCCCCACTTGTTTTCACTTCAATATTTAAGTGACTTCCTGGCACCTATAAGTGGGATGCCGGATCTGCGATTCCGGGAAGTCAAGTGATCTACACCACTTGGAGGCGGCGGATCGCCGAGGACGTACAACCCAAACCATCTCGGCAACCGGTTGTGCGTGTTCTGCCCCGCCGAGACAAAGGGCGTAGGCATTGCGTATCAAGACGCGGCCAGCGGCGGGGGGCTCAGGATGGTGTGGTGCTGGGCCAGCTGTCGTCCGGGGGTAGTCCGTCGAGAATGCGCTGGGAAATCGCGCCCAGCTGCCGGGCCTGCGCCCGCGTCAAGCGGTCGAAAACGAACTCGCGCACTGCGTCTACGTGCGAGGGGGCGGCTTCTTGGAGTCGGCGAAGTCCCGCGGGGGTCAGAACCGCAACTGTGTAGCGACTGTCGTGCGCGTCGGGCTGCCGTGATATCCAGCCGCGTTTTTCGAGGCGACCGACTGCCTGGGACAACCGCGGCAGCGAGCTGCCGGTGATCGTGGCAAGTACGCTCATCCGAAGCATCGATGCCGGCGCTTCCGACAGACGCGCCAACATCAGATACTCGAATTGGCTGATACCGAACTCGCGCTGCAGCTGTGCGCTGAGCACCGGCTGCAACCTGAGGATCATCGTCGACAGCTGCGCCCAGACCTGCTGTTCCTGTGTGTCTAGCCACCGAGTCGTGCGCGCGGTAATCATGTCCACATTCTAACTTAATCGTTGAACCGGGAATGCTGACGCGACACTTAATTGTTTAACCGAGCATGGGATCGAACGCACGCAGCAGGGAGAGGGAGACCATGCCTGACTTTGACTCAGCCGGAATAAATCGGACCACGGTCCGGTCAGCTACGCGAGGATCAACTCGAACTGAAAGAAAGACCACCATGACGGACATCAACGTGTTGGCGTTGGTCGGGAGCCTGCGTGGCGCTTCGGTAAACCGGCAGATCGCCCAAGTGGCCTCGGAGAACTGGCCTGACGGGATTTCCGTCGCGGTCTTTGACGGTCTCGGCGACATCCCGTTCTATAACGAGGACATCGACGGTGCCGACGCACCGGCCGCCGCGCAGAACCTCCGCGCCGCGGTTGCTGACGCCGACGCTGTTCTGGTGGTCACGCCCGAATACAACGCCAGCATTCCGGCGGTCGTGAAGAACGCGATCGACTGGTTGTCGCGACCGTACGGGGAGGGCGCAGTTACCGCTAAGCCGCTCGCTGTGATCGGCGCCTCGGGTGGTCGGTACGGCGGCGTGTGGGCACACAACGAGACGCGCAAGTCGTTCGGCGGGGCCGGGGCCCGCGTGGTCGACGCGATCAGTTTGTCGATCCCGATTAGCTCGCTGGACGGCAAGGACCCACGGGAGAGTACCGAGGTGGTGGACGCACTCGCCGAGGTGCTGAAGAAGCTGGCCGCCGAAGTGGGTTGAGCAAGTTTGCTGACGGACTGACGGGGCTCCACCCTCGGTCGGGTTTGGGATCCTCTTGGCGCGGACGCCAGGCTGATCGTTACGGTCGGCGGCCAGACTTTTGAACACGCCTTGACTCCGGGAGGGCGGCGGTGATGAACACGACCCCGACACGACACAAACCGAGATCGCCGCTCGGAACCACCGCCGAGCCGTCAGGTTCTTCTGGGGGCTTGCTGATCGGCGCGACCACGGTCAGCCTGATCGGCAACATCGCGCACGCCGTGGTGTCGTACATCCCGCGCATGTCGTCCAGATCGGTGCCGCCGCTGTGCCTCCGATCGCTCTCCTCGCCGCCGTGCACGGCATCACCCTCGCCGTGTGTGCGGGAGCATCCGGCACGATTTACCGCTGGGCGGTCAGCGCTGTCGCCGCCATCGGCGTCGGCGCATTTGCCGTGAGTTTCCTGGCGCTGCGCGATCTGGTGGTAGCCATCGCGTAGAACCCAACGACTGCGTGGATCTTCCCGGCAATCATCGACGCGGCTGTGGGCGTCAGCACCATGATGCTGGTTGCGCTTGGGGACAAACCTGCGCGCCGCGCCCGCACCGTGTCCACACCTGCCTGAATGCGCCTGTTGACGCCGTCAACACCTCTCGACGTATCCGCAGGTCGGCCCACGTCTTCTCGCGTAGGGTCATGCATCACGTGAGCACGACTTTCCGCTGCTCAGAGGCCATTTTGGAACGTTTGCGCGAGGGATTTCGAGTCCCCTTAGCTCCACCAGGGAGAATGCGGTTCTGGGCAGACTATTCTGAGCCGTTTGACGACAACTTTGACGACAACGGGCTCGTCTTTGACGACAACTGGCTCGTCGTACCATCGCCAACATGTGCGAACAGGGAGCCCATCGAGTCCAGCGCGTCACGTTGCACCGCCTCGATCACCTCGACGTAGGTGCCCGTGGTCACCGTGATCAAGTACAGCTCGGCGCTGCGCAAGGCTTGGACCTCGATCCTTACGATGTCGATTGCGGCGGCAGCTTTTCCTGCAGCCGTTGGATTCGCGACGCCGCGGGCCGCTGGGTCGATCGAGCAGCGATTCGGAATGACGCTCGGCCGCATCGACCCGAACAATCGGTGCGCACGGCAACCTCGATAAGAACCGACGCGGCTCGGACCAGCTTCCCGTCGGCGGCGGGCTGCGAACATACCGATAGCCCCCGACCAACCGCAAACTCCACCACCGATACGAAAAGCATTACGCACCATCGATATTCACATCACCGAAACCATCGACCGGGCTCGCCTACTGCCAAAGGCGGCCTGAAAACTCAAGACAACTGTCAAAGACCTAACGACAAAGGGTCCCTAGATGAGTGATTCCCAACCGGGTTAGTGGTCGTATGCGATGAGCGATCGTTTGACGTGGGCGTTGATCTTCCAGTTGTGCCAGATGACGGCGGTGAGTGCGAGTAATCGCTGGGCGATGCGCGCGTAGACACCTGAGAGGGTGCGGCCACCGTGTCCTTCGAGGTTGAGTTGATCCTTGCAGGTGTCGTAGACGGCTTCGATCCATGGTGGCGCATCCCGGCGAGGTTGCCGTAGCGGCGTTGCTGCTCGTCCTTGCGGTCTGGGCGTACCAACAGCACGCCAAGTTGGTCGGCGCAGTAGCGCTGCAGTTCGGCGCCGGACAGGCCCTTGTCGGCCAGCACGATCATCTTCTCGCGGAGTGCGCCCATGTCGCGGGCATGCGCGAAAAGCTCGGCAGCGGCTTCTCTTTCGCCCAGCTTCGGGTCGGCAAGACACCAGGCGACGGGCATGCCCTCCGCAGTGGTGATCAGATACAGCTTCAGGCCCCAGAACCAGCGGGAATGCGCCGCGCAGTAGCCGTAGTTGGCGATTCCGGCCAGCTGCGAGCGCTTGACCGTTTCCCGGGAGGCGGCGCACGGGATGGGTGTGCCGTCGACCAGCCGCAGGTCGTCGTCCCAGGACGGGCACTGGGCGGCCAGGTACAGCATGGCCTTGTTGATCAACGCGGCGGCGGCCTTGATCCGCTTGTGGTAGCCGGGCTGTTTCGGCAGATACGGGAACAGGTGCCGAAGCCGGCCGTAACACATTCGCAGCCAATGATGTTCGCTTCGTGCGCCGAGCAGCACCTGCGCCACTGCCAGGCACACCAGCTCGGCGTCGGTGAGCCGTTTGGGTCGCCCGGGCCGTCGCCGCTGGGGTGCGACGACATGGTCGTCGACGATCACATACATATCCTTCGGTGAGGAGGGCATCGAGGTTCGTAGTCACAAACGTCCATCGATGCCCTCCAGCCACATCAGTCACAAGCACCACCACCGCACCGATTCTCATCCCGTCGCGGCGTCAGACCGCCATGGAGGTCTTTACTGGTATCAAGCACCACGTATGATCTGACGGGTCTGACACGTCAGGTGTCAGCCTGACGGGTCAGGGTGTCAGAAGGAATCGACCCCGTCAGACGGAAACCGGTGCCGCGTTCACATGGCGTTACACGGCTTGCATAACCACCGCGCGTCCACTTCATATCGCTTCGGTTATGACCACAAATTTCACTTGTGCAACTCGGGTAACGCCCATAGCTTCGGGTGAGCCTTGACATCCAACGGAGTGGGGAACACACATGTCACGGATCGGCACTCGCACCGCCACCATCTCAACCCCAGCAGGGGGCTTGATCGCTGCATTTGCCGCGCTGAGCCCGACGGCTGCGGCCGATCCGGCGCCGGCAGCTCCCAGCGTGCCTGGTATCGACGTGGTTCAGCAACTGGCCAACGCTCCTGCCATCGCGTCGCAATTCCTGCAGAGCGAGGCATCGATGCTCGCGCCGAAGCCGGCAGCCACGTCGGCCGCACCGGCAGCGCCCGCCTCGGCCGCACCGGCGGGCGCGAAATGACCGCTTTGCGCGACGCCATCGAGTACCAGTCCCGTGAGCAGCAGCAAGCCGAACGGGTCGAGCGCCAGTCCAGAGAGCGCACCCGCCTGGTGGGCGAGGCTATTGCGGCGATGCCGAATCCGGTGGAGACACGTGCGCTGAGTGATTTCGCGATCGCGGTGGTTGAGGACCGGCCCGTGCGTATCCCTATCGAGCATCGCTCCATCACGGGCGTGAACGCCGGCGCCCGTGGTGCCGTCGCCGTGGAGGCCATCAGACGCCCGGAGTGGCTGTACACGGCGTGCTCGATTCCCTTCGCCCGCGCCAACGAACTCACCGTGAGCGGGCCGCTGTACGCGGCGTTGGTGGCCAAGAGCGCGACGGCCGAGGCGCAGAACAAGCCTGCCATGACCGACCCGACGCTGGCGACGGCCACCCTGGCGGCGTTCGCGGTCGTCCAAACCGTTTCCCGTCAGGTAGTCCGGTTCGGCGTCGGCGCGCAAGCGGTCATCGACCGGCTCGCCGCCCAGAGCGTGTTCAGCGTGAACAAGGCGATCGCTGACGCTCTCGAGACTGCGGCCGGCGCACCGCTGGGTTATATGGGTAGCGCAAGTCAATCGGCGCATCTCGCGATTGCGACGGTGTCGGCGCAGACCGGGGCGCGGCCGACCGCGCTTGTGGTCAACAGCGAGGACTACCCGAGGTTGTCGGGCAAGGCCGCAGTCGGCCGCGGTGACACCATCGGCGCCGAGATCGTGCGGTTCAACGGCATTCCGCTGCTCGCGAATGATGCGATTACCAGCGGTGTCGGTGTGGCCGTCAACGGTCGGGCGTTCAGCGCGCACGGCACGGAGGTTCTGTTCGGGTCACTGCCGAATGTGGTCAACAACACGGTAACCCTCAGGGCGGAAACATATTTCGCGCTTCTGCAGCACGACGAGGGCGCGATTGCCGCGGTCGGGCTGACCGGCACATAAGCGATGGTAGGCGAAACCACCCGGCGTGGGTACCGCACGAAGCACCAACAGCGAAGCACCAACAGCAGCGCCACCGATGGGCACGCGAAGTCCGAGCCGGCGGTGTCAAGTGCGCTCGGTGCGGTGAGCCGATCCATCCGCTTGCCGAGTGGGATCTTGACCACGCCGCCATTCCCGGCGCGCACGAGCACGGCTGGAATGTCGGCCCGAGTCACCGACGCTGCAACCGTAGCCACGGCGCACCGCCACCACGTCCCAGCCCACCGGCCCCGGCGTTGGCGTTCTTCAATCCCAATGCTCCCGCACCACCGGACGCGGACAGAGCGAAGGAAGCCAGACAACAGCAAACACAAGGATCGGCTCTAGCACAGGCTGATGCCAAACCAACGCGTTTGCGGTGCAAAGCGCGCCGGTGGGGGGCCCGGTTCTTTTGCTGGCTTCGCCGTTGACTGCAAGTCAAAGGCCGCATCTGTCTACCGCAGGAACCACGGATTCGGGACGATTCGCGGCGATCGGCTAGACCGCCGAACCCGCCTGTGGTTTGCGTTTGAGTCGAACTTGGCAGTGAGTTCAGCAGCGAGGAGCAAGCGGCGCCTGCTCGCGCCGAGTCAGAAGTACGAAATCGTACATGGCGGTGCTGACCGGGCAGAGCACCCAGCGCGAGGCCGCGGACAAGTGGAAGGTCGACCGGTCGACGGTGACGGTGATCTGCCGCACCGCCAAGCACGGTGCGCTGCAGGCGTTGCCGGCACGGGCGGGCCGCCCGGGCAAGAGCCCCAAACAGGTCGAGATCGAGGAGCTGCGCGCCGAATGCGAGCGGCTGCGGGCCACGGTCGCCGAGCAGGCGGTGGCGCTGCACCTGCACGAGGAAAAATCGCGTTGGGACTGATCCGCCGGCCCGCTCCCTCCGACAACGAAAACACGGCTGCCACCTGGAAGAAGACGTTCGGGTTTCACCCGGTGTTGGTGTTTTTAGACCGCCCCGACATCGCCGCCGGGGAAGCGTTGGCCGCGCGTCAAAGACACCTTGTCGACTAGGCTGCCAGCCGTCGCTGTGCTGAATGGTAGTGGCTGTTCTGTTATAGGTCGCACGGCCAAGAACATTATGCACTTGAACCAGAGAATCTGAATCTGGTTGGCTTCAGAACGAGGTCGCCATTGTGAACGAGAAGTTACTCTTTCATGTTGAAGATGCGCAAAGTGGAGCGCCTCGCCGAGGGCGTCGCATCGTTTGATCTTTCCTCTAACGGCGAGAGGATGCTGGTGCAACTCAAGCGGGCCGAGCCCGGGGCGACGGTTGGGGAGACGCCCGCGCAATGGGTGTTGGCGCCGGCCGGAATGCCGCTCAAGGCTGGCGAAGGCATCATGGGCCTGGCGGGCGCGGAAGTGCGCGTCGATCCGCTCGCGGAATGGAAGCAGATCTACCGCGAAGTGTGGCGGATCGAGGGAGCTATTTCTACGATGCTAACCGGCATGGCCCCGACGCCGCCGCGATGGAGAAAAAAATACGAGCCATACGTGGAAACCCTGACCTCGCGCGGCGACCTGAACTACATTTCTCCAGGAAATGCTGGGAGACCTGACCGCGAGTCATCTGCGCGGCGGCGGTGGCACCGTCCTGCACCCAGGCAGCAGGCCAAAAAAACTCCAGAGCGGACTTCCCCGGAAAATATGTTATGGGGTAACTCCTTTCCCAGTGTGCTGACTTTGAAATTGAATTAATGTCCAACGGATAAGAAGAAAGAGGTGTGGAGATGACCAGAAGGAAAGTAGTGGTGGCGATGCCTTATGGCGGGTCGGGAGCGGAACGCAGGAAGGCAATTCTGAATTTCAGCCGCCTTAAATATATTATAGAAAACAAGTGTCAGGTGGTCCCTCCGGTCCCTATCACGGCGGGAATGCGTGTAGATTACGACGTGGCGTTGGCTAGGACCGCAATGGACAGGATCCCCGAGAGAGCGCTTGAGCGGATTCGTAGCGCTGATATTCTTATTGCGCTGCTGTCGGAGCAGAACCAAGCCGTGATGTACGAACTCGGATATCGTCGGGCCCGTGAACGAACCGTGATTCTGATGGTTGACTCGAAAGACGATGTACGTCCCGTTTACGAGAAATCAGTGGCTTATCAGGACTGGAGACAGGACGAGGTCTTGAAGGAAATCGACTCCATTGCCGGCAGCGATTTCCCCCCGTTAGCCGAGTTCGAAGTAGATATACCCGACGCTTTGAAGGCTGCGGTCGATGCTAAAGACGACGGACTTATACAGAACTTGCAATTGGCTCTCCAAGAGATCGAACAAGAGTTTGGCGTGTGGTTCGGGCCTGATCCTGTGCAGAAGCTCCGTGGCATACTATCTAATGGGATCGACCGATTTTATCCGTTTTCGGTTGTCGAAGTCAGCTTCTCGAAAGAAGGCGAGTTCGAGGACCCCCCGTCGAATGTTGTTGACTTTGACGAGGATTTTAGCCGCCTCTACGGCTATCTAAGCAAGGAGGCCGCCGCCCGAAACGCACCGCTTACATTGCCCCGATTGCTTGCTCGGATAAAGAGATATTCACACGCGGACGACTGGGAAAAGTTTTTGCAGGAGCAGGAGACGCTAACCGAAACCGTGATTAAGGATTATTCATTTGCTCGAGCGAGTGTTCCAATAAGGTTTAACAGCTCTCACCCATATGATCAATTTAGGTGTAAGTCTTTCCTCCCCTGCATGACTGCTCAGGTGGTCGATGGCAACAGGGACGGGCCCCACCGAATGTACCTGCTGGTCGCGTATATTGAAGTTCCGAATGAGACAGCACATCTTCTTACTCGGGGCGAGGGATGATCAATAGAACATCCGACGCTGTCCCCGATCCAAACTTCGGTACTCATGAAGGAGTTATCCTGAGGATCTGGGACCAGATGCAGCGGCTTCAGACCGACTTTGCAATCGCTCAAGAACTCAGCTTTTATTACACGTCACCTCAGTGGCATGAGGCTCGTAGTGTGCTTGATATCGGAGCCGGAAACGGCTACTACCTCAAGCGGATCTCGGCGCGATTCCCAAACAAAAGTTACACGGGTATTGACATCTCCGCAGAGCTTGTCGACATTGCCAATCGGGAAACATGCAACAATGATGTCTCATTTAAAGAAAGTGATCTATTTGATCACACTGGTACGTACGATTTCGTCCTGATGCGTCTTTTGCTTCAGCACCTTGAGGATATTCCAACAGCACTCGATCACGTTTCCCAGCTGACTCGGCCTGGCGGAACAGCACTGATAATCGACGCCAATGATCCCGTGCGCTTCTTCTACCCGATGCTTCCGCAGTTTACGGCATTTTTCGCCGCTTACGCGGAACAGGAGCGACGTGCGGGGCGTGATCGAAGTGTCGCCAACCGTATCGCGAAAGCGCTTTCGAAGAGCCCCACTTGGATTCACGGTAGCACCCTTTCGCTTTTGATACCTTCTACGATCAACGGAAACCTAAAACTCTTTACACAAACCTACGCTCTCCTGGTGGATCTAGTAAGTGAGGTAGGTGAACTCACATACGACTTTGAAAGCGTGAAAGAGGCGTGGCGGCGCTGGTCTGTCCTGCCGGACGCTTACACACAGGTAGGGCTAAATCTAATCCGCATAGACCGGATCTGAACCGTTTCCGCTGCTGCGAGCAGGCAATGCCGGCAGCGATACCACCGCTGATCACATCACCGTGTTGGACCAGGCCCTGCAGGCGCTGCCCGCGGGTTATCGGCCCGACCCCAAAGACCCCGATGCCGCGCAGGTGTTGATCCGCTCGGATTCGGCCGGCGCTACCTATTGTTGGGCGTCAATCCGATTGCACACGGAATGGTCACTCAAGGCGATCGTCTCCATTCCTCGTTCCTTGCGGGTCTTTGTCGTCAGCGAGGAGGGAGTCAAGGTGGAGTCCCCGCAGCGTAGCGAGGAGAACCGACCTTGACGCCCGACGAGCGGCGGCCAGAATCGGCAACGAGGAATGGCTTTTGAGAAGCTCGCCGTGAGCGTCTATCGGGACTCATTTTCAGTGTCGCGCAACACCTATGGGTTCGCGGCCTAGCCGGGCATCGTCAGATAGTTGTGTGGGCGGTCAGCGTGTGTCGATCACGCGGGCACGCGGCTGGCTTACTCTGAACGAGTGAGCCATGCGACCGGGGCGGAGGCAACGACGAGATCGAGGTTGCCGGCCATCATCCGGCTTTTCCGCACCGCTCCGCCAGCGTCACCGGGTGATATCAGAGCCAATCTGTGGAATGCGTCGGTGACTTCAGAGTCCTACACAGGGGGCGGCGAGAAATACCGGTCGGCGATTCTGGAGCAATACAAACTCTGCGTCGAGATGGCCGACCGGATAAGTGCACGGCGGGCGCTCGCCAACGCGTTCTTCCTCACCCTGAACACTGCGGTGTTGACCACGATCGGCGTGTTCCTCGGCGTCTTCTGGAAAGACCGGCCGCATGTGCCGGCCTACTACCTGGTGCTCCCGCTGGTCCTGTTGGTGGTGTTGTGCCTGGCGTGGTTCTGGCTGGTCCGGTCCTATCGGCAGCTGAACTCGGGAAAATATGCGGTGATCGGAGCGTTGGAGGAACGTCTGCCAGCGTCTCCCTACTGGAATGCCGAATGGGACGCGCTGGGCAACGGCGAGGACAAAGCGATCTACTGGCCGCTAACTCATCTCGAACAGTGGGTGCCGTGTGTGTTCGCCTTGACTTATATATGCGGTTTTCTCGTGGTCGTCCTGGCGCAGCAAACGTAGTATTCCTCATGCTGACAAGTGGCGCTTTGGGACGGGCCTTGGTAACGGCTCCGGTCGCTTCGAGCCGACCACGGCCAGTCCCCACACCCGTTCGTCCACAATGATGGGCGCCAACCCGCGAGCGAATCCCTAGCTCACGCATGCGTGCCGCCATGGAGCCGCTGGGGCGTTCGTAGCTGTCCATCCGTGCGGGCCGGCCCGTATGCCATACCTTCCGTGAGAGATTTTCGCCTTCGCACGTGCGACTCTCGACGAGCGGAAAGTCAGGCACTCGCGATTCGGCAAAGGAGCCGACTGCGACGATCGCGAGGCCATTCTCTTGGTAACGGACCACCTCCGCGTTTGCCACCTTTAGGCAGCGGGCCATCTCCTCGGCCATCGCGGAGAACACCTCCGAGGGGCTGCGCGTGCGACCAGGGTCCGCTTGATGTACGGGTGCACCGGCTGCGCGGCGGGTTTCGCTTGACGATGGCCCGATGCGCGTCGGTCGTTTCGGACTCGACGAGGACGGTAGCGACGGCTTGCACTGATTCGCTTGTGGGTTTTCCGCGCAGATTGCACGCCGCGAGTGTGACCTGGGGTTGTTGCGGATGCGCTTGAGCTTCCACGAGTCGGCGTCGGTGATCGCTAGCAGCCGATGATCGTTTGGCGCCACCCCGATCGGTGTGGGTTTGGGTCGACCGTTCTTGGTGAATGTGGTCAGCAGGACGTAGCGGGATTTTGCGATGTCGGTGAACGTCGCGGGCACAGTTTCCTCCCTCCTAGGAAATGAGCAGGAGCGCAGAAGTCATGAGCATGACGGCGGCGGTCAGGCCATGGACTCCCCAGGCGATTGACTTGGGGCCGCCGTTGCCGAGCACGATGGTCGCGTCGGCGAGCGGAATGATCGTGGCGGCCAATATCACCCAGCCGAGTAGGTGCGTGGCACCCGCGGCCATGAGAATGAAGACGAACAGCCCCGATGCGATGTCGCGGACGCCCTTGACGCTCAAATAGGCGCCAGCGGATCGCTGGCGGAGATCTGGTTGCACACCGTAGCCGGCGGCCGCGACGCGCGGCGCGACAATGAACCGTGCGCCGATCAAGATGATGCCCGCGCCGATGAGTCCGGCGAGCGTGTAGGCGATGGTCGTGGTGGTCATGTCGAACACTCCTGGGGTTTGTCAGCGAATCGGTGAGAATGATGTCGGGTCAAGCAGCACCGACTGAACGTCGACGATCTCGTCGGCATTGAAGCCGGCAATGTCGGCGGCGAATTCGGGGCTGGTCATGGCATGCCGCGTGAGTTGTTCGGGGTCGGCGCCCGGTGGGTAGCGGATCAGCGCGACGAGTCGATTCGCGCCGCCGCTTCGCTCGGTCCACACACCGTGGGTGGAGACCCCGAATGTCTTGAAGGTTGCCAGGTGGCGTGCCCAGTGAACCGTCGCGTACTGTTGCAGCGCTTCGGGCGATCGCAGGGTGTAGATCCTGAGCTGAAACATCGAATGCTGTGCTCCTTCAGGTAATGTCGGCTGGTGTCGCGCAATGGGCGTGGGCGTGTCAGGTCGTCAGCACCACGCATAGAGCGGCCAGTGCCAGACCTTGCAGCATCGCGCGAGCGCCGATGATTGAGTCCCACTTTGCCTGCAGCGCACGCCCATTCGGTAGCGGCTGGCTGGCGTCGGCGGCCGCTGTCAGTTGTCGATTGATGGGTGCGCTCACCTGGGTGTAGAGCCCAATCCATACCAGCAGCAGGACCAGGGCGGCGGCCGCGGCGATGGCCTGTGCCCAGTGTGCGGCCACTGCGGCCAGCACCGCGGTTGTCGCGGTGGCCAGCACCCCGAGCACCCCGGGCACCCGCATGCGCCGGTCTCCGTAGCGATGCACGCTTCCCGTGACCGCGATCAGGGCATCGTCGTCGACCGACGCCAAAGCCGGTCGCAGCACGATCGTGCAGAACACGTCGGTGCCGTAGACCACCGCGGTACCCAGCACCGCGATCAGTGCGGCGGCACGGGTGATGAGGTCCAAGGCCATGTCGTAACTCCCCTCAGTCGTAACTGCTAGCAACGCTAACCCCCTGTTCGTCCCGTGTCAATAGCGGTGCTAGAACACCTAGCGGTGCTATCATGGGGTATGTCCATTGAGGATCGTCGTGAGCGTGAGCGGGCCGCCCGCCGACAGCTGATCATCACAACGGCCCGCAAGTTGGCCGAGGCCGAAGGCTGGGATGCCGTCACCACGCGTCGGCTGTCCACCGAGATCGAGTACACCCAGCCCGTGTTGTACAAGCACTTCGCCGGCATGGAACACATCGCTGAGGCCGTCGCCATCGACGGGTTCGGCGAGCTCGCGGAGGTGATTCGGGCCGCCCGCTCCCGCGCCGGCACGGCCAGCGACGCCCTGACCCGGATCGCACACGCCTACCTCGACTTTGCCCGCGACAACCCGGCCGTTTACGACGCGATGTTCACCCGTGCGACCACCTTGCGCTTCGCCGCCCAAGACACACCGCCTCAGCTGACGGCGGCCTTCGCCGAGCTGCGCCAAGCGATCGGCGTGGTCGCTGACGAGGATGACGCGGACGCGCTCACCGAGGTGTTCTGGGCCGCGCTGCACGGACTGGTCACCCTTACCCGTGCCGGCCGACTCCGCGCTGGCTACGACTCGGAGCGTCTCCAACTGCTCGTCAATGAGTTCACCAGCAGACGGGAAACGATGCGCTAGGCAACCAGATCATCCACCCCACGCCTCGCCCTTAGGATTGCGCGGCCGACGTGGGCTTCGTGTTCCTAGGGCTGTGCAGCGCGCAAGTGGGCGGTCAGCAACAACTGGTCGGTGACGTGCGGTGCCGATGTCGCGTGCGTCCCACAAAACAACCGCTTTAGACCAGTTCGCCGACACGGGCTGGCCTGGTCAGGCCACTGGCCGTCCGGGGCGAAGCTGCGCGCTGAGCCAATCGGGCTTCATTCACCGCCCGGACCCGCCGGGACGGCGATTCGTTCGAGGCTCAGATCGTCCATCCTGGCCGCGGTCGTAGGTGTACGCCTCCCGTCGAAGCGCCGTGGCGATGGTTGTGGGGGAGACGTCGTAGCGAACGCCAAGCCACGCGAGTGAGCGGCCAGCGGCGTAGAGCTTTGCGGCTTCGGTGGCCTGTTCGTCATTCAGGCCCTGACGGCGCATGGCGACGCCTTGTTCGCATAACGCCTTGGCGACGCGAGTCTTGGAGATGCCATAGCGATTTCCGATCTGCTGGGTGGTCTCACCGACCCCGTACCGACGCACGATGTCTGCGATGTCTTGAGCGGCAGTCAGGAAGCGTTTCGAGCGAGGTTTCCGGCCGTCTTGGCGTGACAGAAAAGGACGCGATGGCGATTCGTTGATCCGCTTCCGCGGGTCAGCGAACTTTTTACGGAGATGACCAAGGTTCGAGTTTCTTCCTATTGCCTCCACTGAGTCGACACCAGAGTGTCCTTAATCGAACCACAGTATGTGTTTAGCAATTCGGCGTTGTTTCAATGGCGTGGTCCGGCAGCGGTCGGCCCACAGCCAGGCGCTCGCGCAGGTGGACCGCACGCATGGCCTCGATCATCGCCAGCTCGTGCGGCGGCACAGGCAGATCGCAGAGGCCGCGGTCGGTCTTGTTGGGCACGATCATGTCGCGTCCGTACACATCAACGCGGGTAGCCAAGTCACCGTGCCCGCCGAGTTGTTAGTGGCAGCTTGGATGGCGGCTTGGTCTCAGCGCTCGATCATCTCCATTTGTGCCTCGTTGTGGTGGCCACCCGACGCCGGTGTGAGGTCGTCCAGTCGCTTCATCTGCTCGGCGCTCAGCACGACGCCGTCTGCGGCGACGTTTTCCTCGACGCGAGCAACGCGCTTTGTGCCTGGAATCGGCGCGACGTCATCGCCTTTCGCCAGTAACCAGGCGAGGGCGACCTGTGCCGGCGTCGCTCCGGCCTCCTCGGCTACACCCTGGACTTCGTCCGCGATGGCGAGGTTGCGCTGAAAGTTCTCACCGGTGAAACGGGGGTTGGTGGCGCGGAAATCGCTCGAG
Organism: uncultured Actinomycetota bacterium; assembly: GCA_963801365.1. GTDB lineage: Bacteria > Actinomycetota > Actinomycetes > Mycobacteriales > Mycobacteriaceae > Mycobacterium. The sequence goes on from CAWDEZ010000017.1 coordinate 112,903, forward strand.
TCGAATTGGTCGGTCGAACGGATCGTGCCCGTCAGAAAGCCATGCCCCAGAGGCGAATACGGCACGAGTCCGATGCCGAGCTCACGCAGGACGGGTAGCACCTCGGGTTCCTGATCCCGCGTCCACAGTGAGTACTCGGACTGCACCGCGGTGATCGGGTGCACGGCGTGCGCGCGCCGGATCGTGTCGACCCAGGCCTCCGAGAGTCCAATGTGGCGAACCTTGCCCTGGCCGACGAGTTCCGCAACGGCGCCGATGGTGTCCTCGATCGGGGTGTTGGGGTCGACGCGATGCTGGTAGTACAGGTCGACCCGATCGGTTCCGAGCCGCTTCAGTGAACCCTCAACGGCAGTGCGGATGTTGGCCGGGCTACTGTCCAGATTCCAAGGACCCGCCCCGGCGTGTGAAACAAGCCCGAACTTGGTGGCCAGCACCACCTCGTCGCGTCGATCCTTGATGGCGCGTCCGACGAGTTCCTCATTGACGTACGGTCCGTAGATCTCGGCGGTGTCGATGAGCATCACACCGAGATCGAGGGCGCGGCGGATGGTCCGCATGGATTCGTCGTCGTCGGTGCCCGCTCCGGTGTAACCGTGCGACATGCCCATGGCGCCGAGGCCGATTCGCGCGACCGTCAGAACGCCGAGTCTTGCGTTCTTCATTCGTAGTTCCTTTCGGTGAATTGCTGGGTTATTCAGCCGGCGGGAAGTCCGTGGAGGCGGCCAGTTCCTTTTGGGTACGGAAGTCGGCCAGCCGTGTCTCGAGCGTCGAGATCGTGTTGTCCAGGGCCTGCGAGCCGAGCACCATCCGCAGCGGGGCTGGGTGCCGGTCGGCACTGTCGATGATCGCGGCCGCCATCCGGGCCGGGTCACCCGGCGCCAGGCCGTTGGCCGGGTCGAGCATCTTCTCGAAGGACCGCGCCGGGTTTCCCACGTATGCGGACAGTGCGTCAGCGACTTGAGCGCTGCCGTAACGGAATTCGGTACGCGCGCCGCCAGGTTCGACGATCGTGACGCCGATTCCGAACGGTGCGACCTCCTGGGCCACCGACTCGCAGAAGCCCTCGATGCCCCACTTGGACGCGTGATACATCGAGTTGCCGGGGAACGCGACCTGCCCGCCGTAGGTGGACATCTGGATGATTCGTCCGCCGTCGGCCGCGCGCATGTGCGGCAGGACGGCCCGGATGAGCTGAATGCTCGCGGTCAGATTGGTGGCGATGATGGCGTCGACTTGGGCGTCGCTGACTTCCTCGGCAGCCCCGAACACGCCGTAGCCCGCGTTGCTGATCACGACGTCGATCCGCCCAAGGTCTGCGACGGTACGCTCGACCACGGACCGCAGCGCCTCGGTGTCGCGGACGTCGAGCACCTCGACGCGAAGCAGCTCGGGGAACTTCTCGCGAAGATCGGCGACCGAATCGGGCTTGCGCACGGTGCCGACGACGTGGTCGCTCCGGTCGAGCAGCTGCTCAGCGAGGTGCCGGCCGAAGCCGCTACTGATTCCGGTGATGAACCAGACTCGTTGTGACACGGTCATTCTCCTTTACTCGGGGCGATCTCGTTGACGGCGGCCAGCCCGTTGAGCGTGCGGGGGTAGCCGATGAACGGCAGCAGCTGGGTCAGCACCGTAAGCAGGGTGGCGCGGTCGTTGCCCACGTTGAGATTGCCCGCTACGTGTCCGCGCACTTGGGCGTCGGCTCCGCCGAGTGCGACCAGCATCGAGAACGTCAGGAGTTCCCGCGTCCGAAGGTCGATACCGGAGCGCGCGACGTAGTCGCCGAAACAATTGGCCGACAGGTAGCGCGGAAAGTGAGCCTCGTCGTCGGCCGCGGCTGCGTACATGCCCGTTACCTTCTCCTCGCCGACGATTCGGTTCTGCACTTCCAGACCGACTTCCGTGCGCGTCTGCGGCGTCGACTTCGACTGAGCGGGCAGCGGCAGGTCGACGCCCCGCTCGGTGAGCACCTCATTGGTGGCGTGCAGGAAGTCGAACACCTTGGCCAGCCCGACATATGGGACCGCCTGGTAGACGATCTCCTTGACCTCTACCGGGGCGACACCGACGTTCAGTGCGGCGCCGAGCATCGCCCGGTACTCGTTCACCGCCTGCGACGCGATGATCGCGGCGAGCTGCACCATCAGCCGGGTACGGCTGTCCAGGCCGCCGTACCGCAGCACCTCGTCGAAGGCCAAGTTGTCGAACACTTCGATCAACTCGGGGTCGGTGACCTTAAGCGTCGAGACGTGACCGGGGAACAGTTCGTCGTGATTCCGCTGGGCGTCATCGCTGATAGTCACAGTTCGCCACCTTCGGGGACGCGGTACTCGTCGTCGGTGACGTGGTCACCCCACTCGGTCTCCGCCTGCCCCGACGTGGGATCAGGTGCCTCCCACATCGCCAGGTGCGTCATGAAGTGCGTGGGAGCCGCACCGTGCCAATGCCATTCACCCGGCGGGGTGTAGACGGTGTCACCTGGCCGCATCACCACGACCTCGCCGCCGCGCGACTGCACCAACCCGATGCCGTCCGTGACGTGCAGTGTCTGGCCACAGGCGTGCGTGTGCCACGCGGTGCGGGCGCACGGGGCGAACCGCACGGTGTTGACGCGCATCCGCGACGGTTCGTCGCCCTTGGCGATGACGTCGAAGTACACATCGCCGGTGAACATCTCGGCGGGACCCTTGGTAGATGTGCCTGCGCGGAGTTTCTGCATGGCTATTCCTAATCGGGTTGGTGGGGGACCAGTTTCAACGTCGTCGATCGAGCCGTCGGACTGGTGATGGACCTGACCGGGCCGGGGTAGCGGCCGTACTTGCGCTCGTAGGCGGCGTCGATTTGGCCTTCGTCGACGCTGGCTTCGCCGATGACGTCGACGTCAATCTCCTTGCCGTCAGCCGTCAGCTGCCCGCGGTGGCGAACCTGGATGCCGCGGAACCACGCGGCGTCGGGTCCGTTGACTGACCGGGTATAGAGATCGTCGCCAAGGCGCACCGCCCACACGATGACCGGCTTCCGCAACGAGCCGTCCCGGCGCATGCCGGCGATCCGCACTTCCTCGGCGTCGCCGAAATGGGCAAGATCGGCAGCGGTCCAGGTCGTCGTCATCCGTTGCTTCCTCATGGGTTGATCAGGACTTTGAGTGATTCGCGCTCGGCCATGGCTTTGTACCCGTCGGGCACCTGGTCCAGTCCGACGGTGCGGTCGAAGACCCGACCAGGCTCGACGGTGCCGTCGAGGATGTCAGGCATCAGTTCCTCGATGTAAGCGCGAGCAGGAGCGGCTCCACCGGTGAGGGTGATGTTGCGCATCATGGTTTGAAAGTTCATGGGCGCCTGCGTGTACTGCGAAACCCCGAGCCGGCTCACGACGCCGCCGTCGCGGACCACGCTCAGAGCGGTTGCCAGTGACGCTTCGGTTCCGACGCATTCGATGACGGCGCGAGTGCCGTCGCCACCCGTGAGCTCACGAACTCGTTGCTCGCCCTCCTCGCCGCGCTCGGCGACGATGTCGGTGGCACCGAATTCACGGCCCAAATCGGTACGGTCGGTGTGGCGTCCCATCAAAACGATCTGCTCGGCGCCCAGTCGCCTCGCGGCCAGCACCGCACACAGTCCCACCGCACCGTCTCCGACGACGGTGACCGAATGGCCCGGCCGGACCCTGGATGTCACCGCACCGTGATGGCCGGTGCAGAACACGTCGGACAGCGTGAGCAGCGACTGCATCAGTGCCGAATCCTCGGCGACCGGCAGCTTCACCAGCGTGCCTTGAGCTTGAGGAACGCGGACCGCCTCACCCTGACCGCCGTCAACGCCCGGAGATCCCCATCCGCCACCGTGGCGGCACGACGTGTGCAGACCCTCTCGGCAGAAGTCGCAGGTGTTGTCCGCCCACACGAACGGAGCGACGACCAGGTCACCACGCTGAAAGCCGGAAACCTCCGAGCCAGCGTCCTCGACGACGCCGATGAACTCGTGTCCCATCCGACGGCCCTGCTCGTTGGCGGGCATGGACTGGTAGGGCCAGAGGTCGCTGCCGCAGATGCAGGCAGAGGTGACGCGGACGATCGCGTCAGTCGACCCCTGCAGGGCGGGATCGGGCACGGTCTCGACGCGCACGTCTCCGGCTTCGTACATGATGGTTGCTCTCATGGTCATCAGTCAACGTCGCTTTCCTGGCGGCTGGCAGTGTCTGTCGTTCCAGGTAACAGCAGTACCCCTCACGGTCGCGGCACACTTCTAACCTGGAGTCCATGGACCACCGCCAGGACATCCGCGACTTTTTGACCTCGCGGCGCGCGAGGATCACGCCGGAGCGCGCCGGGCTGCCCGTATACGGGGGCAATCGCCGCGTCGCGGGACTGCGCCGCGAGGAGGTCGCTCTGCTGGCTGGTGTCAGCGTCGACTACTACACGCGCCTCGAGCGCGGGAACCTCACGGGTGCATCTGAGAGCGTGCTGCACGCCGTGGCGCGGGCGCTGCAATTGGATGACGCGGAGGGCGAGCACCTCTTCGACCTCGCCCGAGCAGCCAACGCGACCCAGCGCCCTCGACGGCGTGCCACTGCGGCCGGGGTGCGGCCCAGCGTGCAGCGCGTGCTCGACGCCATGTCGTGCACCGGCCTGGGTGCACAACGACCGGCTGGACTTCCTCGCCGCGAACCGGCTCGGCTACGCCCTGTATTCGGAGTTCTTCACCGATCCGGTCCGGCCTGCCAACAGCGCCAGGTTCATGTTCCTCAACCCGCGGTCGCGGGACTTCTACCCGGATTGGCAGCAGATCGCGGACAACACCGTCGCGATCCTGCGCGGTGCCGCGGGACGTGACCCGTTCGACGACAAGCTCACCAAGCTGATAGGTGAATTGTCTACACGCAGCCAAGATTTCCGTGTCAGGTGGGCCGCGCACAACGTGCGCCTGCATCGCACCGGCGTAAAGCATCTGCACCACCCAGTGGTCGGCGACCTCGAGCTCACCTACGAGGGGATGGAATTGCCGTCCGATCCGGGCCTGATGTTGTTCGCCTACACCGCGGAACCAGGCACGCCGTCGGAGGACGGGCTCAAGCTGCTCGCGAGCTGGGCCGCGACACAGGAGCTTGCGCAGCCCGGCGCGGCGCGCGGTGAAGCCGCTCTTGGGAAACGCACCGATGGGTAACTCGCGAGGGCGACACCGTCCTTCGCATCGGATGATCCCGAAAGACACTGAGCCGCGTTTGGTCCGGTAGCAGTGCCGAAGGCGGCGTAGGTGCGTTGACTCCGTCAACATCGATCGGGTGTTCCCGGGCAGTAGCGAGGCTTAACCCCATCCTGGGCGCCGCCGCAGCTGAATGCCGTGGCGCCGAAGCGCCGCAGCGACGGTCGGTGGGAAACGTCATAACGATCGCCAAGCCACGTAAGTGACTTGCCGTCGGCGTAGAGCATTACTGCTTCTGCCGCTTGCTCGATCGTCAGGCCTTGGCGGCGGATGGTGATGCCCTGCTCACGAAGCACGGTGGCCACCCTGGATTGGAGATGCCGAAGTGGGCACCGATCTGCTGGGTCGTCGTGCCGGAATCGTATTTCTGAACGATGTCATCGACGTCCGTACGCTCAAGAGGCGCTTGGAACGTGGGGGCATACCACTGGAGGCTGGTCGCGGAGGCGATTCTCGGATGCGTTTGCACAGGTCAGCCCATTTCTCCCTTGGTGACCCAGTGTTCGAGTACGTTCCTATTGCCTCCACTTTTGAACACCTTGCGCGAACTAACTCGAACCCGTTCGACTGCCCTTTGCGAAGCACGTCGAAGGCGGCTCGACTAGCGTTGGCCGGGTGCGGACCGAGCCAAGGATGCGTCTGGCTCAATTGCTGGGTGCCCTGGATAACGGTTCCCGGTTCAGCGCGCAGCGCACCGCCGCGCCAGACGACTTGAGCGTCGACATTGACGGAGTTGGTCTGTTGGAATTGCCGGTCTCTGCGGCGCAGGTGAAACGCCTCCGCAGCATCGCCCGCCCAGCCCTGTACGGGTTGGGTGAACAGACCCTGGTCGACTCGCGAGTGCGTGACACGTGGGAGCTGCCCAAGAGCCGGGTGCGGATCGACCGTCGGCGATGGAATAAGACGCTCGGGCCGGTCTTAGCTGAGCTACGCGCCGAGCTCGGGCTGCCCGACGGGTGCCGCCTGCGAGCTCAGCTGCACTCGGTCTTGATGTACGAACAGGGCCAATTCTTCGCGCCGCACAAGGACTCGGAGAAGGTTGACGCGATGGTCGGCACACTGGTTGTCACGCTGCCGTCGACAAGTCGCGGTGGGGCGTTGGTGGTTCAACATGGTGGTCGGCGGGAGGAGTACCGATCATCGAATCGGCTGCTCTCGTTCGTCGCGTTCTATGCGGACTGCCAGCACGAAGTGCTTCCCCTGACGAGCGGTCATCGGGTCGCGCTCACCTACAACCTGTCGCTCGAAGGCGATTCGTCGACCGGCAAGATTGATGCGCTTGCTGTCGCTGATGTAAGCAGCTGCCTCCGAGCGCATTTCGAAGCGCAGGACCGTCTGGTCTACCTGCTCGACCATGAGTACACGGAGCACGGATTGAGCTTCGAGCGGCTCAAAGGTGTCGATGCCGGTCGGGTGGCCGTGCTGCGTGCCGCTGCGCGGGAGCGGGACGACGAGATCGTGCTCGCGCTCGCCGACGTGCACGAGACCTGGAGCTGCGATGAGCCGTATCAACGGCATAGTTGGTATGACGAGGACGACGACGAGCCGGATACGGGATATTACGACCTTGGCGAGTTGCTGGACGGGGGCACCACCCTGGCCGCCTCGATCGATTCGTCAGGCGTGGCTGCCCAAATCGGCGCGTCCGGCGTTCGGGACGACGAAATATGTGCGACGACGCCGAGCGGGCAGTTGCAGCCATACGCGTCCGAGTACGAGGGTTACATGGGCAACTACGGGAACACGATGGATCGCTGGTATCAGCGGGGCGCTGTTGTGATGTGGCCACGTAGCCACGATTTCGCGGTTCGCGCGCAGGGCTCACCCCGTTGGGCTTTGGACGCGCTGTGCGGACTGTTGCGCGAGAAGGATCTCGCAGGCGCTCGGGAACGAACTGGTTCGCTGGCGCCCTTCTGGGCCGACGTGGCTGGCAGGCGGCTGGAAAGTGACGAGCAGATAGCGGGCGATGGGGCAGAACTTGGCATAGCCCTCGACGTCGCGTTCGCACTCGACGATGCGCCACTGGCGACGATGCTGCTGAGGCCATTCCGTCTCGACCAGATCTCCACGCGGGAAGCATCGGCCCTGGTCGCCGCCGCCGACCGGTACGGGGTGGACTGGTTTCGGCAACTTCTGGCCGAGTGGGAGACCGCTCGCCGTGGGTGGGGCCACGACGGTCAGCGACGTGTGTGGATCGCTGAACTGCCCGCGCTGTGTCGCGCGCTCACAGAACGCGGTGCTTGGAATGTGGCCAGGGATCTCGTTGAGGTGAGCGCCACGGGGTTCCTCGCCACCCTGGAGCGGGCAGGCTCACTGCCGCAACCATCCCGCCGTGCACACGCACTTGGCGAGCTGGCAGGGCCGGCGGCCGGCCTGCTTGTCGGAGCGGTGATCGCGGAGGACACCGAGGTTGGTGCGAAATTGTCCGCAGCCCTCAGTGCGGATGACGAGCAGCTTCGTTGCGCGATGACCACGCTGCGCCTCATCGCCGACGTCGCACCCGAGCAGCTGACCGTGGGCGCAATCGAGGGCCTGGCGGAGATCACGCGAATGCGGTTGTCGGCCAGGCTTGCCCGACCGGCACGAGATCCCGACGACTGGTCGATCTGCGCGCCGGACACCTGTACCTGCAAACTGTGCGGCAAGCTCGGCGCGTTTCTGGTCGATCCCGGATGTCAGCATTTGGATTGGCCCTTGGCAGAGCAAGGTCGGCGCCATGTACACGATCGGATCGACCGCAATGAACTGCCGGTTCGACATGAGACGCGAAGGTCTGGCCGGCCCTACACGCTCGTCCTCGCCAAGACTTCGGCACTGTTCGAACGGGAACTTAGGGTGCGCGACGTCGACCTGGTCGATCTGCGTTGGTTCGAGACTATTCCGCTGCCTCGGCCGGAGCGGGACGACCAAGGGGTTTGCTCAAAGGCCAAGGCTTGATGACCTTCGAACTCTGTGCGGCGTATCCCACGCAAGAGTAGGATTGAATCCTATCGCTCCGGAGGTGGATATGCGCACGACACGCCAACTAAGCATCACGCTCCCCAACGACATGGCTGATGGGCTGCGTGAACGAGTGCGGTCGGGGGAATATGCCAGCGAGAGCGAGGTGATCCGCGAAGGACTGCGGGCTTTGTTCGCTCGCGATCAAGCGGTTGAAGCCTGGCTACGTGACGAGGTGGCCGCTGCATACGACGCCGTCATTGCCGATCCTTCGAGGGGGGTCTCTGCGCAGGTGGTGCGGGCGCGTCTTGCCGGGGACGGGTGAGCCTCAGCGTCGTCTTCACGCCTGAGGCAGAAGACCAACTCCTTGAGCTGCACCGCTACATCGCGGCGGCAGGATCGACGGAAGTGGCTGCGCGCTACACGGAATCGATCGTGGCGTTCTGCGAGGATCTGGGTGCATTCCCGCAGCGTGGCAGGGCACGTGATGACATCAGGTCAGGTCTTCGCACAGGTGGCTTTAAGCGTCGAGTCGTCATTGCCTTCGCTGTGTTGGGCCAGACTGTAGTGATTGTCGGCATCTTTTATGGTGGGCGCGACTACGAGGTGGTCCTTGGTGTCGAAGCACACGAGTGAGTTCGATTTGGCCCCAACGTCTTTCGTTGTTTGATAGCTTCCGCAGGTCTGGAGTGTCTCATCTGCATTTCAGTCACTCGACACCGACATCATCGGTGCATTGGTCGACCAGCAGAGCCCGCAGACCGACCTGGCGACGCTGCTCGGCGTCATCGCCGTGGAGCTTCCTGAGGCGGTGGCGACTTCAAGGTACCGACCCGTAGCTCGCAGGTTCGTTCGGCGAACGACGCAGTACGCTCGGTTGGCGAGACGCGGCGATACCCGCCGCACGCATCCGCGAGATGTTGGAGTGACGCAGCTTGCCGAGGGTGATCGCCTTGAGTCCAGCAGCCTCGCGCTGCGCGGCGAACATCGGCCCGCGACAGCAACAGGTCGGTATCGGCCAGCGGACGGCCCACCGCTAACCGTTCGGCCTTGTGCGTGCACTTCATCCCCGCAGCATCACCAGCTCCCGCGGCGGCAGCGGCAGATCGCGACCTGCCGCGTCCTGGGCGTGCCGGATTCGACGTGCCCGCGCCACCAGAAGTCCGCGTGTGAGCTGGCCAGATGATCCAGCGCACCAGGGGAGCTGGCTGTCAGCGTTACCGGTGGCCGTGATCAAGCGCGCACCCTCCCGATCACCATGTCTGCTCTCTCGAAGCGGTGGTGTACGGGCCACCGCTCAATACGCACTGCAAAGTCCTTCAAGCGCCGGCGCCCTTCAGAATCAGTACGCATTCGAGCGGTTAGTGCGGGCAGGTGCCCCGCGGTCCGTCATCCTGCTTAGGGTGGCGGGCCGACTCATTGTCGAACGACACCAAGAGGAAATCTCACGCCGCCGTGTGCGTCCCGGACCGGAGCCTTCAGCCGCGGCGTTCGTTCCCTCGACACTTCCCCCGGGCGGGCATCCTCGGTCTGCGCTAGACGGGCGTAGCGATCACGCCCCAGGAGCGCGGCCACCTCAGCCTCCACCGCACACTGCAACAACAGCTGGGCGCCCAGCCGGGCGACTTCCTCGACCGCGCGGGCTAGATCCTGCCCGCCAACAAACACCTCATCGATCTGTACACGCAGCCGCTCGGCTGGCGATACTCCCTTCGACACGGACGTGGGCTCCTTCCTCAGACTTAGCTCGTTCCGAGGGAACCACATCCGAACCCATTTACACCGGTGGTGAGACGCGACCGCGCTCGGTCGTCAAATCGTCAATTACTTACAAGCACGTTCGACTTCAACGACTACCTGATCGAGTCGATTCAGGTGGGCACCATCGAAGAGGTCGACACCGACGATGACTGCGACGAAGACTGAAATTCACCCATCTGCCCGCATGAGGCATGCCGCATGACAATGATGCCTCGCCCAACCAGCGGTATCGGCGTGTGCCGATACCAAGTGACTTGCTGAAGGCACCTCGACGAACAATGTCACCGTCGTGGTCGAAGGTTGTCGAACACCAACGCCAGGCCGGTGAATGTGCCGCTCGCATCGTCGACCGACTTGGTCTGCAACGGCACTGATTTGTGTTGCGTGAATGCCCTTTCGGATAAGCTGAATGGAGATCTCAACAACGGACGCTGGCCGCAACTGTGCTGGCGGTGCTCGTCGGACTGTTCGCGGGTGTCGCGCGTCGCGGTCAGCCCAGGACGGGCAGCCGGCGCTCGCAGGCCAGCCGGTCCAGGGCGGCCTGCATCACCGCGCGGATGTGCGCGTCCACCTCGTCGATGTCGGGGTCCGCGCCGAACTGGGCGGTGATGTCGATCGGCGCCAAAACCTCGGTGACGACCTTGGTGGGCAGCGGCAGGTTGATGGGGATGACGGCGCTGAGCCCGAACGGGAACCCGAACGTGATCGGCATTACCTGGGTGCGTAGCAGGCGTTTCAGCCCCAGCCGCTCGGCCAGCCACGGCCGCGCGTCAGATACAGTTGGGTTTCCTGGCCGCCGATCGACACCGCCGGCACGATAGGCACCCCGGCCTCGATCGCCGTCCGCACATAGCCGGCGCGGCCGTCGAAGTCGATCTTGTTCCGCGACATGCTGGGCCGGTATACGTCGTAGTCACCGCCGGGGAACACCAGGGCGACTGCGCCGGTTTTCAGCGCGCTCGCAGCGTTGACGCGGTTGGCCCGTACGATGCCCGTGCGCATCAAGAACTCGGCCGTCAGATCTGTGAACACGATGTCGTGGGTCAGCGGGTAGAGCGGACGGTCGTAGCCGAACTTGTCGTAGAAATCGACGGCGAAGATCGGGATGTCCATCGACAGCATTCCACCGGAATGGTTGGCGACCACCAGCACTCCGCCGGGCGGGATGTTGTCCAGGCCCCGCACCTCCGAGCGGAAATACCGCTTCGCGATCGGCCGGGTGAAGCCGATCACCCGCTCCATCAGTTTGCTGTCCCACTTCGCGGTATCCGGCCGGTCGATAGTGGTGTCGCTCACGTTGTTCCCCTGTCGGCGGGGCCGTGCTGGCCTGGCCCGAATGGTACCGACCGATTCGCCTTCATCGGGTAGTTTCACGGTGAAAGTGCGTGTCGCATGTTGCGCGGGTGCTCAATATGCCACTGCGTACTCGGGCCGGATCCTCGTGGGCGCCGCAGAGGGCACCGGTCAGCCCGCGTCGGCTATCGTCGTGCCGTCGATCAACCGCGAGGAGCCAACATGACGACCATCGTCGGGTTGCCGGCCCATGTTTTGTTCGTTTCCACGCCATGGTCGTCCTGGTGCCGCTGACGGTGCCTGTTGGAAATCCTGTGCGGCCTGTGGCCGGCGGCGCGGCGGCGGCTGGTCTGGCTGGTTTTTGCGCTGGCGGTGGTCATTGCGGTGCTCACGCCGATCACCACCGAGGCGGGTGGGTGGTTATTCGATCAGGAACGCGATCACAGCGCGATCCTGGTGACTGATGCCGATCGTGGTGGCTGGATGATCTACTTCTCCGTCGCGATGCTTATCGTCGCCATCGCACTGGTTGTCGTGCATTGGCTGGAAGGTCGCTCCAACACGTGCCGGGCGGCCGTCAACATCGCCGTGGCGGTGGTCGCGTTGGCCGTGGGAATTTCGTCGATCGTGACGGTGGTGCGTATCGGTGAGTCCGGCGCGCGAGCGGTGTGGGGCGGCGAGCTCACCAAGTCCGATGAACCATAGCGCCCCCCTTGCCGCCGCGAAGGCGGCGGCGGAAGATTTCCAAGCGGTCGCTGCCAGGGTGATCCCGGACCGCGCTCCCTCCCGCTGGAAGCGCGCCCGCCGTCAAAGATGTGCCTCAGTCGCATCAACCCATCATTTTCGCGACATGCGGAAAGAGGATTTCTTGGCCGTCAAGTCAGGACACCTCGCGCTAGTCGTTGGTCGGCGGGCAGGAGACGTCGATATAGACGGTCTCGAACCCCCGTAGATCCCGGTGGTCACTGTGACACAGGGCTCCCCCGGTAGGCAGCACAATGCGGCGTAGACACCTGCATCCTCTGCCCGTCGGGACCCGTCTCAGCTCACCGACACGACGGAATCAACCAGTGGTCGCTGCCCTTACCCGCACTCCATTTCCGGAAGACCCGGGAATAGCCCCGCCGCATCGGGGTACAGCTCTAAGCATGGCCCGAAACGAGCTGCAACCCCGTGTGTTGTTGGACGGGCTGGCCATGGTCGAGTCGCCTAGGTGGCACGACGACCGCCTGTGGTTCCCGCACTGGGGGACCGACGAGATCATCGCCGCCGACCTCAACGGCAACGCCGAGGTTGTCGCGCACGGCGTATCGGGCATGGGCCAGTCGATCGGCTGGCTGTCCGACGGTCGGATGCTCGAGACCGGCTTCGAACTCAAGCGCTTCGAGCCGGACGGATCGCGTGTCCGCCATACCGACCTGAGCCACATCACTCCGTACTTCTGGAGCGAGATGACCGTCGACGGGCGTGGCAGCATCTACGTCAACAGCATCGGCTTCGACTTCGCCGAGATGGGCCAGCGCGTGCAGAACCCGGCGGAGTCGGCGGTGGGTGTCATTGCATTGATCAAGCCCGACGGCGTGGCGACGCAGGTGGCCGGCGCGATCGCGTTTCCGAATGGCATGGTCATCACGCCCGACAATCAGACGTTGATCGTGGCAGAGTCGTTCACCGGTACGTTGCTTGCGTTCGACATCGACCGCGACGGCGGTTTGACGAACCGCCGCGTGTGGGCCGAGGGCCTCGGTCCCGACGGGATCTGCATGGATGCCGACGGCGCGATTTGGACGTCGCCCGCACAACCCGATGTTGGCGTGGTGCGCGTACGCGAGCACGGCGAGGTGCTCGACGAGATCGAACTGGACACCGCCTGCTTCGCCACCGGCCTCGGTGGTCCCGACGGTCGAACCCTGTTCATGATGTGCAACGACTTCAAGGGCCCCGACAAGTTCGACGAGATGATCGCGTCGCGCACAGCCAAGGTCCTAACCGCGGACGCGCCGGCCCCGGCGGCGGGATGGCCCTAAGTCAGCGGTAGGCAATGCCGACTACCGGCCCGGGTGCGTACCATCGCGCTGAACCGGCCCGAACGGCTCAACGCTTTCAATAGCCAGCTCGTCGCCGACCTTGCCGATGCCCTTCGAGCAGCCGCCGCTACCCCCGAGATCTCCGTCATTCTTTTGACCGGTGCGGGACGTGCCCGGGCCGTCGCGAAGTTTGGGTGTTGACGACAATCTTGACGACAACCGTTACGACCGCGACTTCTTTGACGACAATCGGCCTGACCAAGCGTCGCAAGGTGTTTCGAACAAGCTGCCCGTCGTGTCCAGCGCGTCACGCTGCACCGCTCGATCTCCTCGACGTAGGAGCCGATGGTCACCGTGATTGAGCTGTGGCGCAAAATCCGTTGCACCGCCGCCAGTGGCACACCCATCGTGAACAGCAGGGTGGCACACGAGCGACGGAGATCATGTCCCGCGCCCTGTCGTCGCTTTGCCGCACTGCAGGGGCGGACCGTCGGCGCTGAGAGATCAGCGACGCCGACGGCGTAGAAACTGCAGCCCCGCGCAAGCGGGCTTCCTGCATAGTGGGCGAAACGTGCGAGATCCTCCGACCGGGCTGTGTCTCGTCACCGTCCTTTCGCTGCTCAGCCGGTCCCGTAGGCTCGTGGCGATGCTGGCGGAGTCCGAGATCCGGTTCCTTCCCCTAAGCGCCCGGCGCGTGGCGTACGAGATACGCGGGCACGGCCCACCGCTCGTCGCTCCGGCGTGGTGGGTGAGCCACCTCGAACTTGACTGGCAGAGCGCGGGCTTTCGGCGATTTTGGGACGGCGTCGCGGATGGGTACCAATTGATCCGCTACGACCGGCTCGGCGTCGGCATGTCGGATCGCACGGTGCGAGATTCGGATCTGACCATCGACGGGGAGGTCGCGACGCTGCGTGCGCTGCTCGACGAGCTCGAGCTCGAGCGCGTGTCGCTCATCGGCGGCTCTTGTGGGAGCTGCACCGCCATCGCATTCGCCGCAGCATTTCCGGAGCGCGTCGAGCGCCTGGTGCTCTACGGTTCGTACGCCGATGGCGCAGCGATTACGGCTCCGGGTGTGGCCGATGCGATTCTCGCGGCGGTGCGTGCGCATTGGGGACTCGGCTCGCGCGTGCTCAGTGACATGTTCCTCGGTGGCGCCGACGCTGTCGAACACGACAGCTTTGCACGGTTTCAGCGGGAGTCGGCGAGCGCCGAGACCGCTGCCGCCTTGTTGCGTCTCGTCTATCGCCTTGACGTACGTGTGCACCTTCCCCTCGTCCGGCGGCCGGCGCTGGTCGTCCATCGTCGCGACGACCGTGCCGTGCCGTACCGGCTCGGGCGTGAGGTCGCGGCCGCGATTCCAGGCGCGACGTTCATTCCGCTGCAGGGGAGCGCGCACTTCCCTTGGCACGGTGATGTCGATTCCGTCGTCCGCGCGTGCCGCGAGGCGCTTGCACCGGGGCAGTCGTCGCCGCACGATGCAAGTGAGCGGGAGCAGGTCCTGCTGACTAGTCGTGAGCGTGAGATCCTCGCCTGCGTCGCGCGGGGTCTGAGCGATCGCGAGATCGCAGAGCAGCTCGTGCTGAGCTCGCATACCGTCCACCGCCACGTCGCGAACATCCGCCGCAAGCTGGGTCGCACCTCGCGGACGGCCGCCGTCGCGGAGGCCGCGCGTCTCGGACTCCTTTGAGGTAGCCGGAAGGGGCCATCTGCGAAAGATGGCCGCTCCGAGCGATGCGGGCACGATGCGGCCGCTCGTACGTTCGCGGCATGACAGACATCGCCAGCACCGAACTTCAGGCCAGCCCACCGCCTACGGCGTGGCTGCCGATTCTCGCCCTGTTGTACGACCCGTTTCTCTGGCTCGGTGAGATCGCGGGCATGCGAAGCCGGCGAAAAGGGCTGCTGGGCAACGCCCGCGGGCGGGTTGTCGAGATCGGCGCCGGAACCGGGCTGAACGTTTCGCATTATCCCGACGGGATCGCCGAGCTTGTGCTCACCGAGCCCGATGCGGCGATGCGCCGAAGACTCGAGCGTCGCCTGCAGCGGCACGGGCGCGTCGCGCGGATCGTCGACGCGCCTGCGGACCGCCTACCGCTGCCCGATGCGTCCGTGGACACCGTCATCTCGACGCTCGTCCTTTGCACCGTCAACGACCCCGAACGCACTCTGGGCGAGATCGCACGCGTGCTCCGCCCGGATGGGCAGTTGCTGTTCGTCGAACACGTGCGTGCGGGCTCGCGGTTCCTCGCGGTGTGCCAGGACAAGCTGCTCCAACCGTGGCGCCGCTTTGCAGGCGGCTGCCGCTGCAACCGGCCGACCGTGGAACTGATGCGCGCCTGCGGGTTCACTGTTGCAGCCGACGACGCCGTGTGGAGCGGCATGCCGGCGATCGTCCGTCCGCTCATGGTGGGACGGGCGACCCCGTGATCTCGACGCGACACCACGGTATGGATCAAACCCTCGACGAACTAGGCGTGACCGCGTTAGCTTCCGACGAGCCTCCGCTTGAGGAGCAGGAGCGGGACGGGCACCAGCACGACCGACACCGCCAGTAGCCAGAGCGCCGCTTTGAGCGCTGCCGAGGGATCGCCTTCCGTCATCAACGCGCGCATCAGGTTGGCGGCGTGGTGCAAGGGCATGAACCATGCGATCGTCTGGATCCACTGCGGCAGTCTTTCGAGCGGAAAGAACACGCCCGCGAACATGAACATCGGCGTGATGAACAGCGTCCAGTAGTACGCCAGGTAATCCACGTGCTTGATCCAATACGTGTAGATCAACCCGGTGATCGCGAAGACTAGACCCACCAGCGCGATAGACGGGATCGCGAGCAACCCCCACCACGACTGGAACACCCCGAAGAGCGTCGCGATGATGAGGAACGCGCTGCCGTAGATCGTCGCGCGGGTCGTAGCCCACATGATCTCGCCGAGGGCGACATCCTCGACCGAGACCGGCGTGCTTGCGGCAGCGTGGTACACGCCGCTGCGCTCCATCTTGAACCAGGCGTCCCATGTCGAAGCGAATGTCGCACCGAACATCGTGGACGTCGCGAGCAGGCCGGGCGCGATGAACGTGATGTACCGAACTCCCTGGATCTGCTCGAGATAGCGCCCGAGACCGAAGCCCATCGCGACCAGGTAGATCACCGGCTCAGCGAACCAGGCCATGATTCCCAGGAGCCAGATGCGGCGGAACACCGTAGCGTTGCGGTGCCAGAACCGCCATGCACCGCGGAGCGACAGATCGAAGTGCTGACTTTCGATGGTGATCAATCGAGCAGCCCCCTTCCGGTCAGCGCGAGGAAAACATCCTCGAGCGTGCCGCCGCGCAGCCACACCGATCCAGGTGGGAGGGCGAGCGCGCGCATCTTCTCGCGCAAGACGTCGCCGTTGTCGGTGTAGAACAGCCATCGATCAGCGAGCTTTTCGACGCGTTGTGCCATGTCGCCGATCGAATCCAGTTGGGTGTACGCGTCTGGCGGCGGCTCGAACACCTCGACGACTTCGGGACTGGTGTGTCGAGCGACGACATCGCGCGGTGGACCTTCGACGAGGATCCGTCCCTGGTCCATGATCACGAGCCGGTCGCAGAGTTGTGCCGCTTCCTCCATGTAATGCGTCGTCAGTAGAAGCGTGACGCCGCGCCGCTTGAGGGAGCGCAGCCGTTCCCAGACCAGGTGGCGGGCCTGCGGATCGAGGCCGGTCGTCGGTTCGTCCAGGATAAGGATCTCGGGTGCGTTGAGCAGTCCACGCGCGATCATCAGCCTTCGCTTCATTCCGCCGGACAGCTCGCGGATCTCATGGTCCTTTTTCTCGATCAGCTCCATGAACTCAAGCAGCTCGAGGGCGGTCTGGCGTGCGTTCTTGGGCTTGATCCCGTGGTAGCGCGCGTAGATCAGGAGATTGTCGAGGACGGTGATCTCTTCATCGAGGTTGTCCTCCTGCGGGACGACACCCATTCGCGACTTCACCTCGCGCGGGTGCTCGGTCACCGGGATACCGAGGACGTCGAGCCGCCCGGAGGTCGGGGGAAGCGCGCAGGCAATCATCCGCATTGTCGTCGTCTTGCCGGCGCCGTTCGGGCCGAGAAAGCCGAAGCACGTTTCAGCCGGTACGTCGAAGCTGATGGAGCGAACGGCTTCGAGGTCGCGGTAGCGCTTCGTTAGGTCGCGTGCAACGACGGCCACGGCGGGGGGCACGCTTCCATCTTCGCAAATGGCGACGCGCCATCGCAGGAAGCATCTTCTCTTGACCGTGAAATCCGCGGAGGTTTGCGAGCGCACGATGCCGCCACGTTTTGCACTCTGGAGAACACGATCATCGAAGGATGCGTGCGCAGTGAGAGAGGGACTGGCGCCTGCCTACGCCGGTGAATAACGCTGTGGCGCAGGGATTCCTCACTCCTCAGCGCCGTCGGCCGAAGCCGCACAGCGTTGCCGGTCATTGTCATGCTCAACGACATGGCGTCATCGCCTTGGTCGCGGTTTGTGTTGTGTTGAGCATGTCGTGTGTTGCGATGTGGCCGATGTATCCGTCGGGACGGATGAGTAGCAGGGTGTCGTTGGTGAGGCCATAGATGCGGCGAAATGTTTTTGACTCGTCTGTGACAATGCTGTCGGCGTTCGTGGCTTCTGCATCGACGACGATTCGTTTCAGGTGCGCGCCGATCGGTGGCCAGTCAAGCCCGTAGAGATCACGAGCAGCGCTGGCTCCGTAGGCGACGGCGGTGAAATGTGGTCCGCGGTAAACGTCGAACAGCCGTATCCGCCTGTCGTCGGGGCCATGCAGCGAGGTGCCGGGAGCGCGATCGCCGACGCGCAGCGTCTTGGTGTGATCGCTGGTTGCCGGAGCGAGCGGCCCGCCGTGATAGCTCAGCATGAGCTGCTGTCCGTCCTTGCCTCGGCGGATGCTCGATGGATCAAGCTTGGCGATTCCCTCGTATTTCTTGGTGGACAGGCCCAGTACCCCCGCCGCGATTGGAAGTCGTTCGGCTTCATAGCTATCCAGTAGCTGGCTATTCGCTCCGGCGAGCACCTGTGCGAGTTTCCAGCCGAGGTTGTAGGCATCTTGGATGCCGGTGTTCAGTCCCTGCCCGCCGGCCGGGGTATGCACGTGCGCGGCGTCACCGGCGATGAAAACCCTTCCCTGCCGGTAGTGTTCGGCCAGGCGAATGTTCGGGCGAAAGACCGACTTCCAGGCAATGTCGGTAATTGTGATGCGCGGGTTGCGGGTATGCGCTCGGACCCGGCCGGTGACCTGCGCCTCGTTGGTGGGAGTCTCCTCGTCGGGGGATAGCCGGATCATCCATTGGAACAGATTGCTGTGTGGCAGTGGGCACGCGGCGGCGAAGCGGCCGCCGCGTGCGGGCCAGATGTGCCAGCGGTCGCGGGAGAGTTCGGTGGTTGCGGCGTCGACGATGAGCATCCGATCAGCCTCGTCGGTGGACCCCAGAAAGCCGATGTCGAGTTGCTTGCGCACGATACTGCCACCGCCGTCGGCGCCGACGAGGTAGTGGGCGGTGATCGTCTCGACGCCCGTGGGACCGGCGATCCGCGCTGTGATGGTTGTGTCGTCCTGGGTGAGTTCGACGAGTTCGCGGTCGAAGGTGGGGCGGGGTCCCAGTACTTCCAATCGATCATGAAGCGCGCGGTCGGTGCGGAATTGCGGGATGAGCCACGTGTTGGGATACGGGATGTCATCGGTGGGTCGGCTTCTGCGGATCATCCGCCATGGCAGCGTTAGGGGTCCGAGGTGAATGCCGAGCAGTGGGTACTCGCCGCCGCCGTCGACGATGTCGCCCAGCGCGCCGAGGTCGTCGAGCACTTCGAGGGTGCGAGGCTGCAGACCTTTGGCGCGTGAGCCGTCGAAAGCGTGCGGAGCTTTGTCGATGATCGCGATGTTCAGGCCGCGTCGGGCCAGGTCGACGGCCAGCGCTGTTCCGGTGGGTCCGGCGCCGACGATAAGGACGTCGATGATGTTGTTAGAAGTCATGATTCGAGCCGATCTGGCGGGGAAGTGGCGAACGCCGCCAGTTGTTCGGCGACGTCTGCGGGGCCAGTTCGTAGGGGGCCATGTGACCGCAGTCGTCGATAACGCGGCAGCGCACTGGGCGCAACAGTTCACGGGCCTGCGCGAGCCCGGCGATGGGCGTGACGCGAAACTGCGCTCCTGCAACGAAGTACTTCATCGCCCTGCACCCGCAACGTCATCGAGGAAATCGGCGATCGCGTCGGCCACCCACGCGGGATCCTCCTCGTGGAGCAGATGCCCACCGTGGGGATGAACCAGCTCCCGGCTGTTGGCGATATCGCGGGCGAAGTGCTGGCCATCCATGCCGGCACTGCGCAGCATCAGGGTCGGCACCGAGATGCGGCGAATCCCGGCGCTGCGATGGGGCTGGCGCGTGTTGGCGAAATCGACGAAGGCGGAACGGTGTCCGGGACGGTTCCACAGCCGGTGCACCCGATCCACCATCGCGTCGTCGACAATTCCCGACTGTAGACCCACAGCTTGACTCAGGCTGCGTTGCACCGCTTTTCGCGGCATCCACCGTCGCAGCACCGGTCGCAGCAGCGGGTTGCGCGCCAGCTGCATCCCAGCCGGCAACGACTTCTCCGGATAGCCGCTGGCATTGATCAGCCCCGCCGCGGTGACCCGCTGCGGGTTATCCAATGAGGAAGTGCTCCCGTGCAGCAAGACCACTGGGCAGCCGTGCCCAATGCGCTTGTAGCGCACCTGCATCCCATCGACGTCGACGAACCTCGAGTCGGAGTCGCCGCCAGAGCAGGTAGACATAATGGATACAGTGTTGCCAAAATTGTGCAGCGGTGTCAAGACAGGTCATACTCGTGCCTGTGACTAGCCGCCGCACTGTGCAGGAAGGTGAGCCGTCGGATCAACGTTCTCCCGGTCGTCCGGCTGTTCCGCGGGACCGGATCGTCGCGACTGCACTCCAGATCGTGGACGAGGAAGGCGCCGACGCCTTATCGATGCGGACGCTTGCGCAGCGCCTAGGTTCGGGTACCGCCACGCTGTACCGCCACTTCCCGAACCGGGCGGCCTTGATTGCGAACGTCATCGATCGCGTGTTCGGTGAGGTCGATTTGAACGCCGAGGTGCTCAGGGTTGCCCCGTGGCCCCAGGCGTGCCAGGCGGTCGCGCAGGCCATGTTCGACGCCTTGAGTCGGCACAAGAACGTGGCGCCGCTATTGGTTGAGACGGTGCCGATCGGCCCCAACGCGATGGCCCTGCGCGAACAGGGCATCGCGGTCCTGCTCGACAACGGGTTTCCCGCGCAGCTTGCCGTGCGCTCCTATGCGACGCTGTCTCACTACGTCCTAGGCTTTGCAAACCAGCTCAGGGCTGACAGCGCCGCAGGACAGGTCGTCGACGCGCAACTATCGGCACTCTTCCGCGCGTTGGACCCGGCCGAATTCCCTGCCACCGTCGCGGTGGCTGACTCGATGCCGGTTCCCCTGGAGGCCGAATTCGCCTTCGGGTTAGAACTGATTCTGAAGGGACTCGCCCAGTTGCGCCGCAGCGATCGACGACGGCGCACCGCCTCTCGCTGAGCGGCACATCGGCGGCGGATGTGCCCATGCCGTCGAAGACGACCGCGCGTTTTCTGACTTCAACCCCTCATGTGCATCTGTCTCACCATCGGCGGGGACAACGAGAACCGAAGGTCTCAGCGTTCTCGCCCATGCGTATCACGCATCTTGACCCCAAGATTGAGTAGTTGTCGCCAGACAGCGCCGTGATCCACGCCCAGCCGTGCGCCGATTTTCGCCAGTGACACGCCTGATTGGTAGATCTCCGCAGCTTCAACAATCTGTGTCCAATGCCGGGCCTTGCCTACGGATCGGGACGTCGACTTCGCGCAGCAGCTTGATAACGCTGTTCTTGCTGACACCGACACAGTGGCGAGGGATGTTGAGGACTCACATGAGCGATCCCGGGCGATGATCGTTGCCTTCGTTGCGGGATCAAGGCGCTGTGCAAACTTGAATGGCCGTACCAGATCGATGGGCTCCGGGGAGCGATCGGACCGGGGGATAGGCCTCCCACCAGGGAAATATGCCCAGCGGAACGCAAGGACTGCACGGTTTTTGACACGGTGTCAAGGTTCGAGTATCGGTGCCGTACCTCCACCAGGCAAAACGTGGTTTCTAGAGGCTACTCGGAGCCGTTTGACGACAATTGACCTGTCGAGCCGTCGCCCGTGTGTACGAATAGAGCGCCCATCGAGCGGCTTAGCGGATGGTTCGTTGCTCACCGCAGTGGAGGCACGCGGACTCCATACGCATCAAACTAGTGTCCCGCGCCGTTAATTCGTTTCATTAATCGTTCGAGGGATATGAGGATCTGCTCGGCAGTCTTGGTCCACACGAATGGTTTTGGGTTTTCGTTCCAGGCGGCGACCCAGGCGCGGATGTCGCGTTCGAGGACTTGGACGCTGCGGTGGTCGGCGCGTTCGAGCAGTTGTCGGGTGAGTTCGGCGAACCAGCGTTCTACCTGGTTGATCCAGCTGGAATAGGTTGGGGTGTAGTGGATGTGGAAGCGTGGGTGCTTCGACAGCCAGGTCTGCACGGTGGGGGCCTTGTGGGTGCCGTAGTTGTCGCAGACCAGGTGCACGTCGAGGTGGTTGGGCACCTGGGCGTCGATGGTGGCGAGGAACTTGCGGAACTCGACTGCGCGGTGGCGGCGGTGCAGCGCGGTGATCACGGTGCCCTCGGCGATGTCGAAGGCGGCGAACAGGCTGGTGGTGCCCGAGCGCACGTAGTCGTGGGTGCGCTTCTCGGGCATGCCGGGCATCATCGGGAACGCCGGCTGGCTGCGCGCCAGCGCTTGGATCTGGCTCTTTTCGTCCACGCACAGCACCACCGCCGATTCGGGCGGGTCGATGTAGAGACCGACAATGTCGTAGACCTTCTCCACAAACAGCGGGTCGTTGGACAGCTTGAACTGTTCGTAGCGGTGTGGGGCCAGCCCGAACGCCTTCCAGATCCGCCCGATCGTCGACTTGGAAAGCCCAGCACGGCGCGCCATCGACGCCCGCGACCAGTGCGTCGCGGTGGCCGGGGTCGATTCCAGGGTGGCCACCACCACGTCTTCCACCTGATCGGCGGTCACCGACGCGGGCCGGCCCGGGCGCGGATCGTCGACCAGCCCGTCGCAGCGCGCCTCGACGAACCGGCGCCGCCACTTGCCCACCGTGGGCTGTGCCACCCGCTCGCGCGCGGCGACCTCATTGTTCGACAACCCTTCGGCACAGGCCAGCACGATCCGCGACCGCAGCGCCAGCGCCTGCGCCGACTTGCGCCGCCGCGCCCACCGCGTCAACGTATCCCGCTCCTCGCCGGTCAACACCAACTCCGCGGTCGGCCTCCCACGCTGCGACATAGACGAATCATCGCACGCACCAACATGATTCATCGCGAACCGGACTGGTCCCCAGTCATAACATTTATATAACGAATTTCTGACGCGGAACACTAGCTCACGCGTGGTGTGCAGGTCGTGGGTGTCTGCATGGGCCTGGTCGACACCGACATGGCGTCGTTCTCCGACAGCCCTGAGTCCGCACCCGCCGACGTGGTACGCCAGGTGCGGGCAACAGATAGGCAAGACGCTTCACGAACGGTGGGTCGACGTCACAGCCGTCGCTACGGACACTCAATGCAGGGACGGCGGGCTTGTGCTTCATCGATCAGCTTGTAGGCCATGGTGATTCCGGCGGACTCGCTATCCGGGCCACTTCGGTGACCTTGGTGCACAGGCGCACGGTAGCGAATGTCGGACTCGATCGGGGCCGTGCGGCCCCCAGAAGAATTTGGGTGTTTGGCGGGATACTTGTAGAACTGCAGCAGCCATATCCGCGTCGGTGACGATCTTGGCGATCGCCTACTTTCGAGCAAGAGGACTGCGCGTGACAGTTGTCGCTATCTACCTCGTCATCACCTTCGGTCTCGGCGGCCTCGCCATGGCGGTGCGGCTGCCTCCGCTGGTCGGGTTCCTGGCGGCGGGATTCGTCATCAATGCCCTCGACGTCGAGGAAGTTCCCCAACTGGAAGTACTTGCGGACCTCGGGGTCACATTGTTGCTCTTCGCGATTGGTCTCAAGCTCAACGTTCGCATACTGCTGCGCCGCGAGGTGTGGTTGACCACATCCGCGCACATGGTGATCAGCGTCGCCCTGGGAGGTATCGCCATGTGGCTGGCCGCCGTCGCCGGGGTGGCAATGCTGGCCGGGCAGAGCATGCAAACGATCGTCCTGCTTGCCTTTGCGCTGTCGTTCTCCAGCACCGTATTTGTGGTCAAGGTTCTCGAGGAGCGGGGCGAATCTCACGCGCTCTACGGCCGCGTCGCCATCGGCATCCTGGTGATGCAGGACGTTATCGCCGTGGTCTTCCTGACCGCCACCAGCGGTCACCCGCCCAGCCCGTGGGCGCTGACGCTGGTGGGTCTATGGCCGCTGACGAGGGTCCTGCGCACGATCTGGAGCCGGTTGGGCCACGGCGAGATGCAGTCGCTGTTCGGCATCGTGATGGCACTGGTGCCCGGGTACGCGTTGTTCTCCGAGGTGGGGCTCAAGGGTGACCTTGGCGCGCTGATAGTAGGGGCGCTGCTGGCGTCGCACCCGGCCTCCTCCGAGCTTGCACGTTCGCTATTCCACATCAAGGAACTGCTGCTCGTGGGGTTCTTCGTGTCGATCGGCCTGAGCGGGCTGCCGGATCTGCCCACCATCGGCGTCGCGCTGCTGATGGTGGGGCTGCTGCCGGTCAAGGCGGCCTGGTACGTGGTGCTGCTAACGCGCATGAAGCTGCGATATCGCACCGCGATACTCGCTGGGCTCAGCCTGATGAACTACTCCGAATTCGGCCTGATCGTCGTGTCGGTCGGGGTCTCAGCGGGGCTGCTGGGCCCGGCCTGGCTGGTGGAGATATCGATTGCCGTGGCTATGAGTTTCGTGGTATCGGCGCTGGTCAACGGTCGTGGGCATTTGATGGTGGAAAAGATCGCGGCGCGGCTACCCGCCCAGGACGAACGCACCCTGCACCCAGAGGAACGCCCCGGCGACGCCGGCGACGCCGAGGTTGTGGTGATCGGCATGGGCCGGGTCGGGTTCGCCGCCTACCAGCGACTGACCGATCACTACGGGCTCCGGGTAGTCGGTGTCGACTACGACGGCCCACGGATCGAGCGGCTCGCGGCCGACGGTCTGCGGGTCATCGAGGGTGACGCCACCGACCTGGACTTCTGGCACCAACTGCGACGCTCCGACTCGGCGCGCATCGCCGTACTGGCCATGCCGCGTCACGGCGCCAATGTCACCGCGCTCGAATGCCTGCGCGAGTCGGGGTTCAGCGGCAAGGCCGCCGCGGTCGCCCGGTACGACGATGAGGTGCAGTGGGCCAAGGACCACGGTGTCGACATCGCCTTCAACGTCTATGCGGGCGCGGGGTTGGAGTTGGCGGATCAGGTGGCCCACGATGCGGGACCTCGCTCCACCGAGACCGCGGCGGACGTCGGAGCGCACGTCGATAACGATTCGCCGAGGGAGGCACAAATTCGACCGACCGAGGACGGACCCACCGGCGGGCCGTAGGGCCGTGCGTTCAATCGCGATCGCGCCGAAGTCGCCGAACCCAGCGACTTATTGCTGGAGGCACTGTCACGTTGGTGAGTGTCGGCGCCCTGGAAGGATCGGTGGGTGAGCACCACCGGCGGTCGCGGTATCTCAACAATCGCGCTGAGAACTCTCATCAGCCCACCCGACAACGCGAACGGGCGATGAAACGCATTAATCGGCGCGGCATGCCCAAGGGTTCCTGTCGGCCTTTAGCGATGTCTCGGCGCACTTTCGACCACGACGGCATCGGCTCAGCGCGACCCAATGGCGAACCGAAATAGATGAGCGCTTCGCGGTCTGGCGTGAGGTTACCGCGCTCGACGCTGCCGCCTGAAATACCAACGCCCCAAAGCTGATCCATCGCCAGAGCTCCACAATCAACTGCGCCACTACATATTTCAAATAACGTGACAGTGCGCGTACGATCATAGTCGTGCGCTGAGAGGACGCGGACTTGATGACTCATCGCCGACCGATTACTAAGTTGAGCATAAGTAAGGCGACACACCGGGCGTGATGCTCGAGTTCGCTGAGCGTCTCGTGTTGACTAACTGCAGTGCGGGACAACGACGGTCGCAAGCTCGACCATGCCACGCTCGAGGCGCTGCGGATGCGGGCAGTGGACCGGATCCGGGCCGGCGCGTCGGTTGCGGAGGTGGCCGAGACGCTTGGCCTGCACCGTGGTTCGGTGTACCGATGGTGGTGGCGGTATCTGCGGGGCGGGACCGAGGTGCTGCGGGCCAAGCCGGTGCCTGGGCGGCCGGCCACGTTGACCGACGAGCAGTTGGCACGGCTGCGCGAGATCGTCGCTTACTGCGACCCGCGGCAGCTGCAGT
This sequence comes from uncultured Actinomycetota bacterium, assembly GCA_963801365.1. Taxonomy (GTDB): domain Bacteria; phylum Actinomycetota; class Actinomycetes; order Mycobacteriales; family Mycobacteriaceae; genus Mycobacterium. The sequence goes on from CAWDEZ010000017.1 coordinate 138,595, forward strand.
TCGACTTTGGGCTGTGGACCCGCGACATGATCGCGGCTGTCGTGCAGCGCGAGTTCGGGATTCGGCTGCACCCGAGCACCATCGGCCGGATCTTGGGCAGGCTCGGGTTCTCCCCGCAACGCCCGCTGCACCGGGCCTACCAGCAGAACCCCGAGGCGGTGCAGACGTGGAAGACCGAGACCTTCCCCAAGATCCGCAAGCAGGCGAAGAAGCAGAACGCGGCGGTCTACTTCGCCGACCAAGCCGGGGTGCGCTCGGACTACCATTCCGGCACCACCTGGGCCCCGCGCGGCAAGACGCCGATCGTGCGCACCACCGGCGCCCGGCACCGGCTCAACATGCTCTCGGCGGTCACCGCAACCGGCGTGCTGCGGTTCATGATCCGCGAAGGCGGCGTGAACGCGCAGGTGTTCATCGAGTTCTGCAAGCGGCTGCTCGCCGATGCCGACGGTCCTGTCTACCTCGTCGTCGACGGGCACCCCGCGCACCGCGCCAAGGTCACCGCCACGTTCGTGGCCTCCACCGGCGGGCGGCTGAAACTGTTCTTCCCGCCCGGCTACTCGCCCGAGCTCAATCCCGACGAATGGGTTTGGAAGAACATCAAATACGACCGTGTCGGCAAGACCCCGATCACCGACGACAACCACTTCAAGACCGTCGTGACCAGCGCCCTGCACCGACTCCAAAAGCAGGTCAACAAGATCCGCGGATTCTTCGCCGACCCCCACCTCGCCTACATCACCGCGTGAGTCGCCTTACTAACGCTCGCCTTGGTAAGCCTGACGCCGACGACCGGGTACGGGCATCCCAAGCGCTCGAACGCAGGTTGTCCGGCGCGACCGACCGCCTTTCCGAGTTCTCCAGTGCGGCCGGCATGAACAATCACGACGCATGCTCACGTAACGTCTTCGCCACGTCCATCCGGCGGATGACCAAGAACCCTGGGATCTGAGCGAGGACTGCGCCGAGCAGGATCGCGAGCGCGACGACGAGCGGGGTTGTCGGGTTCAGGTCAATGTGCCAGCGGTAACCCTCGGTCACATAGGTCGACATGATCCGGTTTCCCAGCAGCATGCCGGCGGCCAGACCGATCGGCAGGGCGATGACTACCAGCAGCATATTCTCGGCCGCGACCAACCGGCCGAGCAGACCGGCGCCGACTCCGGCGGCCTGCAACGTGCTGAGTTCGCCGGTGCGCTCGCTGACGTTGGCCGACATCGTGTTGTAGAGCAGCGCCGCGGCCATCACGACGGCGAAGACCTGCATCAATCCCACGAGAGCGTTGTAGAGCGAGAAGGCTTGCTGAACTGTTGTGGCAAGTGATTCGGTGGACAGGTAGGCGACGACACCGGGCATCGTGCTCACATCCTGACCAACCTCGTCATGGGGGGCGTCCGGGGTCAGCTTCAACATCACGCCGGTCGGCGCTGCCAACCCCACCACCTTGTCGGCAGCGATGTATGCCACCGGGCTCGTCGGCTCGTCGACGAAGCCGGCCACCGGTTGCTCGATGCGGATTCTTTTCTGGGAATCCGTGATTGCGACCCGGTCACCAACGCTGACCCCGAGAGTCTCAGCTAGGCCCTGCCCCAAGAGAACGCCGTCGGGCGGAAGATCTCGTACATATCCGTCGGTGCTGAATCGGTGCATCTGGGTGGACCGCGGTAGGGCGATAAGCAGGGTGTCATATCGGTGGTTATGGGTTTCGATCGTGACATCTAGGCGGGTGAACGGTTCAGCGGCGCTGATGCGCGGGTCTGCGCGCAGTATGGCCAGGACGTCATTGTCGGCACCGGGCGCGGTAACCACTTGCGCGTCTTGGAGTTCGATGCCGCCGAATTGTCGGTCAAGGAACCTTGTGATGGTGTCGCTCAGGCAGGCGAAGATCATCACCAGGCACACCGCTATGACCACGCCGCAGATAGTCAAGAGCGCGCGCCGGCGGTTACGGGTGAGGCCCCGCACTGTCATCCGCCAGCGGGCGGGCATTCGCCGCAGCGCTGGCAATAGCCGCTCCAACACGCTCACGCCGCCGCGTGCGCTTGGCGGTGATATCCGCATCGCCTCGGCGGGGCTCATCCGGGAAGCGGCCAGCGCCGGCACCCACGCCGCTAAAGCCGCTGCCGCAATGCCGGACACAGCCCCGATGATCAGGCTGCCAGACTGCAGCGAGGTCACCCGCACTGGGAGACCCAGCGCCTGGGTGTATGCACTGGTCAACCAGCCGCCCAACAACCAGCCCCCCATCAGGCCGGCCGCCGCACCGACCAGACCGACGGCGACACCATAAGCCAGGTAATGGGCACGAATCATGTGCGCGGCTACACCATTGGCGGACAAGGCTCCAATTACCGCCCGCTGGGCGCTAACCAGACGGGACAGCAGCACGTATGTACCGGCCACCGCTGCGGCCAGGAACACCCAGGGCAACAGTGTGGCGGTAGTGCCCAACGAGTCGAGGTCGTTTTGCACGGCGCGATACGACGGCTGGTGATCGCGCGATATCACCGCCAATCCCGACGAGATAGCCAAGTCAGTGGCGGCGGTGACCAAGGCAGGGGCCGCACCGCGATCACGGGCATACAGCAGTAGCTGGTCCGTAGGTTGGGTCACCACCTGTGCAAAATCGGGTTCGGTCATGAACACCACACCGAAGGTTTCAGGGGTGGCCATGACCTCTTGTTCTGAGCGGGCAGGCCGGAGGAAGTATTCCGTTGACGAGGCCACGCCGGAAATCGACCAGGGTTGCCAGCCGCTGGGTCCCAGCAGTTCAACGGTGTCACCGGGCTTCACACCGTAGTGCTCGGTGAGGTGCTCTTCCATCCCGAGAGCACCACGCGCCGGAAGATCGCCGGAACGCAGCGCCAACATCGAGACCGTGGGTTGCGCCCGAACGGGCACGCTTACAGCACGGCCGTAGAGGGTGTGGCCATTGATGCGGATGCCCACATCGCCCTGCTGGCGAAGCTCGACAATCGGATCGCCGGGGATTCTTTGCGCGGCGCGTCGCGCAGACTGAATGCGCCGGGGCCGGTGATGACGGCGTCGGGCAACAGTTGTCCGGCGTACGCCAGATCCACCGACCGTCTCAAGTTGGTGTTGGCGTTCGTGCCCGCGACAAACACCGCGACACCAATCGCGATGACCGTAGTTGCGGCCAGGAACTGCCAGCGTTGCCGCCACATGTCCCGGCGCAACTTGCGAAGCAGGACCGAGCTCACCACTCGAGGGCCCGGGCGTCTACCGGAGCAGCGACCTGCTGCTGGCGGGCGACGGTCCCCGAATGCAACCACACCACGCGGTCAGCCATCGAGGCGATCGCTGAATTATGGGTTACCAACAGAACAGTGTGGTTCCGCTGCCGTGCGAGTTCTCGCAACACCGCAAGGATCTGGCGGCCCGTAGTCAGGTCGAGGCTGCCAGTCGGTTCATCACACAACAACAGCTCCGGTTGTTTGACGATCGCACGTGCGATCGCCACCCGTTGCTGCTGACCGCCGGACATCCGGTTGGGAAAACGGTCGGCGAGATCGGACAAGCCAACCATCTCGAGTGTCTCGCGGCTTCGCCGCGCGGAATCCTTGCCGGTGAGCTCTGCGATGATCTCGACATTCTCGAGCGCAGTCAGGGTGGGCACCAGGTTGAAGAACTGGAACACGAAGCCGACGTGTTCCCGGCGGTAGGCTGCAAGCTCTTTGCGGTGCAGTGAGGCAATGTCCTTACCCGCCACCAGGATTCGTCCCGCCGTCGGCTCTTCGATCCCACCGACCAAGTTGAGCAACGTGGTCTTTCCCGAGCCGGAGGGGCCCAACAGCACAACGAACTCATTGGGCCAGATCTCGAGGTCCACATCCTTGAGCGCATCGACCGCAGTGGGTCCGGAGCCGAAGGTGCGTCCCACCTGCTCCAGTCGTAGGGCGGGATGACCAGGTGTCGCCGACTCGGCGGCGGGGGATGTCATGGCGGTCCGATCAGAACGACGCTAGGAGATCGGCAGCTTCCTTCAACTCTTGAAGGGCGGGCTCTATGGCGTTGGCCAGTTCATCGATGTCGTCGGCGACCTCGGGGGTGGTCAGGAAGCCGAAATCGACCCATCCCTGGTAGCTGAAACAGGTGATATTCAATCCCACGTCCAGCATCAGCGTGCCTATGGGCAGCCACTGCTCGGCGAGCGCACCGGCCAAATAAAGCGGATAGTCAGGTCCGGGCACGCTGGAGATCACCATGTTGATCGGAGCGGCATGGCTGCCAAGATGGCTCGCGGTGTACCCGCGGACGCCCAATCCCAGCAAGCCGGGCGGCACGGTCTCGGTTAGCCCCACGACCTGATGTGCGGTCAGTGCCTCGGCCATCTCCCTGGCGCCTTGGGCATTGCCGAAGATCGTCTTCATCCGTTCGGTGGGGTCGGCGATATCAGTGGCCAGACCGATGGTCATCGAAGAGATCTGGCCGCCTTCCTCCGTCGTATCGTCCCGGGTGGATATTGGCACCTGGGCCACAAGCGGCCGCTCCGGAAGTTCCCCGCGACCTTGTAGGTAGCGGCGCAAGGCACCCGAAACCAATGCGAGCACCACGTCATTGAGCTTCACCCCATAGGCCCGCTTGACCGCCTTCACATGATCCAGCGGCACTCTGCTGCTACTGATTCGCCGCCGCGGCGAAAGGTGGGCGTTGAAGCGTGTAGTCGGCGCCTGGAAGAAATGGGGCGGCCGGTTGGCCAGCCCGCGAACGGCCAACTGCTGAGAAAGCGTTTGCTGAATGACACGCAAAACGCGGTATGGCGTCATGACGGCGACGTTGAAAATCGCGCCGAGCGTCCGCCGCCAGAATGGCGGGATACCCGGCGCCGCCGGCGATAGGTGGGCCGCAATGGCAGGCGGTCGCGGCTGCGGACTGATATCCAGCATGGTCTCAATCAATGCGGCGCTCGACTCGCCGTAGACGAGCGCGTGGTGAATCTTCAGCAGGACTGCAACACGCCCGTGATCGACACCCTCGATGAACCACAGCTCCCACGGCGGTCTGGCGCGGTCGATCGGATGGGACGTCAGGCGTCCGACTACCTCTTCGAGTTCTCGGCGTCCGCCCGGCGACGGCGCCACGATGCGGCGGACATGAAAGTCGAGGTCGACCTCGGGGACCTCGACGAACCATGGTCTGTCGAATCCGAGGCGCGCGCCGACCACCCGGGTGCGCAGCAGCGGCAGCTCCGGGAGCCGGGCGGCCAGAAGATCTTTGACTACAGCGAAGCAAAAATTCGGCGCGTCAGAGGGGTCGCAGATCATCAGGCAGCCGGCGTGCGTTGGACAGTTACGCGTCCCGGCGAACCATAAGGCCGCATCGACGCTTGATAGCCGCTTCATGTTGACAGACTAGGCAAGGCGCGCGTATTCCGTCCTGGGAAGAAGACGCGAACGGTCATGATCCGCGAACCTGGGCAACGGATACTATGTCTGCCGATGATCTTGATTCACTGAACGACACCCTTCACGCCCTGCGGACATCCCGCGCGGTTCCGTTTATCGCTGCGCTTGTGCTGCTAAATTGCTGGATCACCACCCGCCCGGTTGAGGAACCGGGGTCGACCGCCGAGGGGATGACAGTGACGATCACACGCACGCTGACCGCAGCACTGGTTATCGTTGGAGTCGCCGCGCCAGAGCTCGCCACGGCTCAGGCGGATCCGGCGCTGCTCAATGGCATCTACACAGGCGACGGCAACACCGGACAGTTCAGGTGGACAATCTCGTCAAACTGTGCCACTGAAGGATGCACCGCCGCCGTCGCAAGCAGCCAAGGATGGAGAAGCATCGCAACCCTGAGCGACGGCCGCTGGAACATGACTGTGAGCAAACCCGATGGGGCCTTTTGCGATGACGGGAGTGTTGTGCCGGCGACTGTCACATTCTCGATCGACGCAGCAACCCTCAATGGCACGGTCGCCAGTGATTCCAATTCAAGTTGCGCTGGTGGAGAAATACGCCAGGCTCCGATCAAGCTCGTAAAGGTGGGCTGACTCAAGCATTATGACGCTGACTCTTCTGTAGCTGAGGCCACGTCTGATGTGCCTTGCCAGTGGGTGAAGGCTCACTCACGCCACAAATTGGTATCCATTGTCAGATCTCACGAAGAAGGCGCAAAGGCGGTAGCGATTTGAAGCCCCTCCCATTCTCTCTCCCGTTGCCTCTCATACGTGGAGGCTTGGAAGCCCGGCGCCACATGCAAGACCTTGCCGATGCCGCGCTGACACCCGGGGTTGGTTTGTATGACCTGGCTTGGGGCTTTCAGCGCACGATGGTTGCGGGCACGTTGGTCACTTCCGGCTTAGCGGATGCGATCGGATCGGCTGCATGTTCGCCTGCCGATCTTGCCCGCGATCTGGGGTTGGACCCCCACGTGACTACCAGGCTCATCGATGCTGCGGTCGCGTCACGACTGATGCGGCTCGATCGCGCTGGGCGCGCACGCCTGACAAACCTTGGAGCCCCGCTTTGCTCGAACCACCCGTATTCGATCGCCGCGTGGGTGGCGTTCATGGCAGATCCGGATACCGCAGCGGTGTATAGACATCTAGGCGCACAGTTGCGCGACGGCCCCCACCCGTGTGGCTGGCGGAGAACTTTCGGACAGTCGGTGTGGGAATACTTCAGGGAGCATCCTGTGGCGGGTGCGCGATTCGCCGAGTCAATGCGCCAACTCACTGCGGCATTTGACCTTGCGGGCATCACGCGCGCATATCCATGGCCGCGCCGGGGCGTGATCTGCGATCTGGCTGGCGGGACGGGGCAACTGCTTGCGGCGATTCTGCAGCGCCGCCGTCATGCCCGTGGCATATTGCTCGACAGCCAAGAGGTCATCGACCAGGCGTATGACTTTTTAGTCGCACGTGGGCTGAGCGATCGCGTCGAGTGCCGCGCGGGCAGCTTCTTCGATGAGTTGGACGTACGCGCGGATGTTTACACATTGAAGTGGATCTTGCACGACTGGAATGACGATGCCTGCCGCGACATACTCGCCCGCGTGCGGGCTGCGATGCCGTCGGGATCGAGGTTGGTCGCGATCGACATACACCGCGAGCCTGGCCGACCCAATTTTCTCGATTCGATGACCGACCTTGCCCTCCTCGTCATATGGGAGGGACGTGAACGTACACCCGACGAAGTGCACGGACTAATGCGCGATGTCGGGTTGAAGCCCGGTCGTGTTCGGCATGCCGGGCTGACGATGCTGGTTGAAGCTGTGAAGGAGTAGTTGGCGTCCTAGCTGTCCCTGCGTCAACGGTCCTGCTCAAGTCTGTCGCGCAAACTCCTCGGCCGTATATCCGGCCAGTTCTGCTCGACATAGTCCAGACACTCGCCGCGGGCCGCTTCGCCATAAACCACCCGCCAGCCGGCTGGAACATCGGCAAAGGATGGCCACAGGCTGTGTTGCTCCTGGTCGTTGACCAAGACGAAGAAATTGCCATCCTCATCGTCGAATGGGTTGGTGCTCAACGGTTCTCCAGACCTCCTGGCGGCCCGTGGTCGCGTGGACTTCGACCGGTGGTCAACGGCGTCGTCAATATACAAGAGGCCAACCGGTTTGGTTTGGCTGGTCGGCAAAGTCAGGATGACCACACCCGCTCATAGCGACCGTTCACGCAAGACCTTCGCAAGGTCCGTCCGCCCGATTACGCGGAACGTCGGAATCTGGGCCAAAAGTCCGGCCACCAGGATCGCCACCGCAACAAACACCGGAGTCGCGATGTGCATCATCAAGTGCCATCGATAACCCTCGGTTGTATAGGTGGACAAGAACCACTCCGCGAGCAACGCCCCGGCGATCAGACCTCCCGGCAGACCGATCACGGCCAGCATCATGTTCTCCGTCGATACCAGTCGGCCCAGCAGGTGCGCGTCCATTCCAGCTGCCTGCAATGTGCCCAGTTCACCGGTGCGTTCACTGACGTTGGCCGACATCGCGTTGTACAGCAGCGCAGCGGCCATGACACCGGCGGACAGCAAGGTCAGCGCAACCATCACGTTGTAGAGGCTGTAGACCTTGCGGACGGCGGCTGCGATCGACTCGGTGGACAGGTACGCGGCCACGCCAGGCATCATCGTCACGGCCTGGCGCTTGGCCTCCGCGTCGACGCCGGGAGCCAATTTGAGCATCACGCCCGACGGTGCCAGAGCGGACAATTGCCCGGCCGAGATATACACGACCGGGCTCGTCGGCTCATCGACGAAGCCGGCGACGGGCTGCTCTAGCCGGATTCCGTGCTGCACGTTGATGATTGAAACCCGGTCGCCCACGGCTACTCCGAGGATCGCCCGCAAGCCCTCGCCCAGCAACACACCATCGCGGGGAAGGCCGCCGCCAGATCGGCTCGATGTGAAGCGGTGCATCTGGGTTGTCGGCGGCAGGCCAATCAGCAGGGTGTCGTAACCGTTGTTGCGGCCCTGCACCGTGACATCCAGTCGGGTGAACGTCTCTGCGGCGGCGACTTGCGGGTCGGCGCGTAAAGTGCCCGCGACGGACTCGGCAGCGCCCTGGGCGGTGATGACTTGAGCGTCTTGAAGTTCGATCTCTCCGTACTGGCGGTCAATGAAGCTATTGACGGTGTCGCGCATCCCGGAGGGCACCATCACCAGGCACACCGAACTAACCACCCCGGCAACTGTGAGGATGGTGCGGCGACGGTTACGGGTGAGATCGCGCACCGTCATTTGCCAGCGTGTCGGCATCCGCCGCAGCGGCGGTAGCAGTCGTTCGGCGACGCTGATTCCCCCGCGTGCGCTGGGTGGCGTGATTCTCATCGCTTCGGCTGGGCTGATTCGCGATGCAGCGCGCGCCGGGGCCCAGGCCGCCAGTGCGGCCGCCGCCGTGCCGGCGACGGCTCCGATGGCCAGACTGGCGGGATGCAGCGACGTCACCCGTAACGGCAGTCCCAGCGCCCGGATGTAATGGGTGGTATACACGCCGCCGAGAACACGGCCGCCGATCAGCCCCGCGGTGCCCCCCGCGAGAGCGGTCGCCGCGCCGTAAGTCAGATAGTGTGTACGAATCCTTCCCGCGGACAATCCGTTGGCTGACAGCGTTCCGATCACCGCTCGCTGCGCGGTCACCAGCCGCGACAACAGCACATAGGTGCCGACCACCGCCGCTACCAAGAACACCCACGGCAGCAGCCGCGCGAACTTGCGTACCGCTTCGACGCTTTCGCGCAACACACTGTAGGACGGCAGTTCGTCACGCGACACCACCACTAGTCCATGCGAGCGCCCCAATTCCGTTGCGGCGGTGACTAATGCCCGCACTTGGTCGCGATCGTGTGCATAGGCCAGCAGTTGATCTGTCGGTTGGGCCGCGAGCTGTGCCATATCGGGTGCGGGCACGAAGACCACGCCAAAGTATTCCGGTGTGGTCAAGGTTTCCGCCCGTGAGCGCGCCGGCCACAGGTATTCCGTCGACATCGCCGACCCAGAAACACCCACCGGCCGCCAACCGGATGGTCCGAGCAATTCGACAGTGCTCCCGGGGTGCAGGCCGTAATGCCCGGTGAGGTGCTCTTCAGTCACCACGGACCCAGTTGTCGGAAGATCACCGAATTGCAGTGCCAGCTTCGACACTGCGGGTTGAGCCGCGACCGGCACCCCGACCGCGCGACCGAAAAGAGTGTGGCCGTTGACGCGCACGGATACGTCGGCCTGCTGGCGAAGCTCCACAACCGGATTACCGGGAAGGCTTGCGGCGGCCTCGTACAGCCCCGCCACACCGGGCCCGCTGATCACGACATCCGGCAGCAGCTGCTCGGCATACGTCCGGTCGAGAGATTCCCTCATGTTGGCATAGGCGTCCGTGGCGCCGACGAACACCGCGACACCAAGGCCCAGCACCACTGATGCGGCCAGGAACTGCCAGCGGTGCCGCCACAGATCCCGACCTACCTTGCGGCGCAGGATGCGGGTCACCAGTCGAGGTCCGGCGCCTGCGCCGGCGCAGCGACCGGATCCTGACGCGCGATCGTTCCGGAGTGCAGGCGCACCACCCGTTGCTGCTGGCCCCCCGACATCTGGCCGGGAAACCGGTCACCGAGGTCAGCCGCAGCCTCGGTCTCCGCGAAGACGAATGAGGATGACGGCTGTCTGCTCATTCTGGTGCTTACCGATTCGACGTCGCTGGATGAAGTGGAGAAGTATCCGTTTCGGCCAAGCCGGATCCTGCAGTCGATGTCGGACGCGATCGCGCTGATCTGACCGTCGCCAAAACCGGCCCGGCTGGGTGAAGCGTGACGTCGGCCCGTGCCCTCAACGGTGCCGTTGGCACCAGTTCTAGGCGTGCGGACTGCGCGAGGACGGCCAGCACGAGCGTCGCTTCCATCTGGGCCAGACCCGCGCCCACGCAGATGCGGCGGCCGCCGCCGAACGGGAGGTACGCATACCGCGGACGGGTCGACGCGGCGACCGGTAAGAATCGCTGCGGATCGAATGTGTTTGGGTTTGGCCAAAATTCGAGATGGCGGTGAAGTAGGTACGGCGCAATCCCGATGGTATCCCCGGCCGAAACCGGGATCCCCACGATGTCGTCGTCTTGCACCGCCTCGCGTTCGATGTGCCACGCCGGCGGGTAGAGCCGCATCGTCTCTGACACCACCGCCTGCGCCCACGGCAGCGCGTCAACGTCCGGCGCCTGTGGGTCCCTGCCGCCCAACACGTCGTCGACCTCGGTGACCAGGCGCTCATAAACGGTGGGATACCGCGATAACAGTGTCAGTGCCCACGTGAGCGCATTGGCGGTGGTCTCGTGTCCGGCACACACGAGCGTCATTACCTCGTCCCGGATCTCCGCCCGGGACAGCGGTTGCTCGTCCTTTCCGGCGGCCAGCAGCAGGTCGAGCAGATCGCTGGGTTGGTCGTGGGGCGCGCCAATGCGCGCGTCGATGATCCGGGCGGTCATCGACTCCAGCGTCTGGGTTGCCCGACCCAACCCGGGCACGAACCGGGCGACGGCCCGGAGATGCTCAGGCGGCAAGAAGGTCGGCAGTCTCAACATCGTCGCGACCGCCATCGAGCTCTGCAGTCGCGTTATGGCCCGGCCGACCGACGCGGCGTCGCTCGAGAGATCCGTTCCGAACAGCACCCAGCCGATGACATCCATGGTCAGCGTGCGCATCTCGGCGGCGATGTCGATGGTGCTGCCGGGCGCCCACTGTGCGACGCGGTTGCGGGTCGCCTCGACGATCGCGGGCGCGAACGACTGCACGTGCCGGTGACTGAAGACCGGCTGCACCAGCCCGCGGTGGCGCTGCCAGACCGCGCCCTCAGCGGTAAGCAGGCCGTCACCGAGAAACGCCTTCAACGGCCGATAGGTGCGGGGCTTCACATACCGGTCCTGGTGTTGGACGAGGACGTGTTCGACGTATTCGGGGCGGTTGAGCAGGAAGAACATGTGATTGCGGCTCACCGGTATTCGCACCGCGTCCCCGTAGTCGCGGCGGAGCGCATCGAACGTCGCCAATGGGTCGCGCAACATCTGCGCCCAGAGGTACGGCACCCGTATGCCCGACGGCCCCGGCGGGAGGTTTGCGGTCTGCATATCGCCCTTCCGGCACCGACTGTCGGCTTTTATCGCGCGCCTCGATAATGCTAGCAGTCATCATTCGGCCGACAGCGGAATCGACCTAGGCGCTTGTACGAGAAACATCCTGAGTGGCACGGTATTTGCGCTGTCAAACTTCGATGGCGCCTTGAGCTTTTCGCACACAGGGCGTGCGGATCAGCCCGATGCATCACCGACACCACGGCGCGCACGCTCGCCGGCCATCTCTGGGCGCCGGAAAATGTTGTTTGCTGAAATGCTAACGAGGCAAATTTAGCTACGGTTCTAATAAATGTTTGAGTTGCTTGCCATACATCGTGATCGATTCGGGAGACAACATCTCGAGATGTGTGCAGTCGACTAAGTGCTCTGTAATGTCGCCAGTAAGATAGGGCCGCCAATGTCGAGGTAAATCCCAATCGTAGTCATTTTGTGTTGTACGGAATATAACCATGTCACCATCAAAGACCCCGGGCACGTGTTCCAGTTGATACCAGAAGCTAGCCTTCATGTTTTGAACAAAAAATTCCAGGAACACCCGCAGCTGTGCGATTGGAAGCGGAATTTGGCGGTGGATTAGTTCCTCTGCCCGTTGGTAGGTAAGAGGTTCCGACTGCTCTGGAATGTCTATACGAAGGTATCCCAGCATGAGTTCGAGCACGTAACCCTGGATTACAGTGCCTGAAACTTGTTCTCGTGTGGTGTTGATGTCTCCCCATGGCGCAGCGTCTAGCAATATGAGGCGTCGGACCACGCATTCGCGTCGACACAGCTCAATGGCGACTTCGTGCGCGATGACACCCCCAAGAGACCAGCCGAGAAGGTTGTAGGGCCCGATAGGATGCACCGCTTGAAGCCGGTCTGCATAGCGTGTCGCCATGACGCGAAGTGATTCAGGCGCACCTTCCTCACCGTGCGCTTGTTGAATGCCAATGATGGGGCAGTCCAAGTAGTTACCGAGAGGCTGATATGGCCAGGCGATCCCGCCAGCCGGATGGAAACAGAACAGCGGAACGCCGGTACCCTGCTTGAGGGTCTCAACCGGAGCTATTTCCACCGGACTGGCAGGTCGACGCAACTGCTGACTCAAGGCACTGACGGATGGAGCTTCGAACAGAGTGCGCACCGGCAGCTGAATATCCAGAGAGGTGTGTATTGCGGCGACCACCCGCATCGCGGAAAGCGAATCCCCGCCCAGGTCGAAAAACGACTCATCGATCCCGACGCGCTCGAGTCCGAGCACCCGGGCGTAGATGTCGGCCAAGATCTCCTCGACCGGGCTGGCCGGGGCCCGGAAGGGTGTGGCGGCAAATAACGGTGCGGGCAGCGCCTTACCGTCGATCTTGCCCGAGGAGGTCAACGGAATCTCGTCGAGCACCATAATCTGCGTCGGCACCATGTAATCGGGCAATGCCGCGCTCAACCGCTGACGCACCGCGCTGATCTTGGTGTTGGTTTGCGGGTCGTTGGCGTGGGTGCCGCGGTGGTGGGCTCTGGTGGGAGCCAGATAGATATCGGTCAGCGATGGTGTGTGCTCGGAGTCAGTGGGGGTGATGAAAACCGCATCGAGGGTACCGGGCTGGGTGCCCCACGTGACCGCGACGTGATATCCGGTGGTCTCACCGAGACAGTGCAATTGTTCGGGGGTGACGGCGTCGGGGGTTGCATGGGCGAGCACGTCGGCGAGGGGCAGCCCGGCGGCCAGGGCCTGTTCGATGCCGACGTCGGTGATCACTCCGGCGCAGGGGATCTCGGTGACGCGGACGGCGGCCGGACGTTGGGATGACAGCTCGGTGTTTAGCCCGCCCAGGCTCGCGCATTGGCTCCACGCCCAGATGGGTGCGCCGGCCAGGGAACGCACCGGGGTGGGAATTTTGTGGATAGTGACGTCGTAGCGGTACCGGGTCAGTTCATTGTCCGCTGCTCCGCGTTTGAGTTGGATGGCCAGTCCGGCCACCGACTGATGCTCGGCGGCCCAGGCGGTGAAAAATTCTGGGGCCAGCAGTAATTCGGGTTCGCTGAGCATCGCTTGGTGGACGCGTTGGCGGATCTCGGCGGTATCGGTAGCGGAGCCGCGCGCCAGCGCGACACCCGTTTGAAGCGCCCTCTGCAGGGTGTGGTTGGGGACGTCACCGATAAACAGTGCCCCGCCCGGGGCCAGCAATCGCATCGTCATTCCCAGCACATCGGACAGATATCCGGCGCTGGGGAAGTACTGGATGACCGAGTTGAGCACCACCACATCGAATTGCCCCTCGGGCAACCCGTCGGCCACAGCGGCCGGCTGCACCCGCAACCGCACCCGATCACCCCACGACTGCGCAGCCACCGTCGCCCGCAGGGTCTGGATCGTCGGCGCGGAGAAGTCCGTACCCCAATACTCCACACACGTCGGGGCCACCCGCGCGAGCACCAGCCCCGAGCCCACGCCGATCTCCAACACTCGCCGCGGCCGCAGGGCCATGATGCGATCCACTGTGGCCGAACGCCACTGCTCCATCTGCTCAACCGGAATCGGATCATCGGTGTAGCTGCTGTTCCAGCCCCGAAAATCCTCGCCGAACCCCGACTCGCCGACCTCAGCGCCGTACAGCTCGTCGTACACGTGTTGCCACTGTTCGACGATTTCGGCGTCGTGGTCGGCGGTGGTGTGCTCGAGGGTGATGTAGGCGACGAGGTGGGAGCCGGTCTCGCTGTGGTGCACGGTGGCGGCGGCTTGGGTGACCTGTGGGCAGGCCAGCAGTGTGTTTTCGATTTCGCCCAGCTCGATGCGCTGACCGCGCAGTTTGATCTGGGTGTCGGCGCGGCCCAAATAGTCCAGCGTTCCGGCGTGGGTCCAGCGCACCAGGTCCCCGGTGCGATACATCCGCGCCCCGGCGCCGCCGTAGGGATTGGCCACGAACCGTTCCGCGGTCAAATCCGCCCGGCGCACGTAGCCGCGCGCCAGCGCGGGGCCGCCCAGATACAGCTCGCCCACCACCCCGATGGGCGCCGGGTTCAGCCGCGCATCCAGCACCAGCGCGCACACCCCCGGAATCGGGGCGCCGATGCTGACCGGCTGGCCCGCCGACAGCGGTGCAGAGGTGGCCCAGATGGTGGTCTCGGTGGGGCCGTAGGCGTTGAACATTTGCCGACCTGGCGCCCAGGCGGCCGCCAACTCACCCGGACAGGCCTCGCCGGCGGTGATCAGTGTGTCCAACCCGTCCAGCCGGCCCCGATCCAGCGACGACAGCACCGTCGGGGTCAACACCGCCGCGCTGACCTGCTGGCACTGCAGCAACGTGGTCAGCGCCTCCCCGGCATACGCGTCGCGCGGGGCCACCACCAAGGTCGCCCCCGACCCCACCGCCAACAAGCATTCGAAGACCGACGCATCAAAGGTCGGCGCGGCCACCATCAGCACCCGCGCGTTCGCGCCCAACCCGAACACCTCGCGTTGCGCACCGGCCACCCCCAGCAGACCGGCGTGGCTGATCGCTACCCCCTTGGGGGCACCTGTGGACCCCGAGGTGAAGATCACATAAGCGGTGTTGTCTACCCCCAGCGCCGCCAGCCGGTCGGCGTCGGTGATCGGATCCGCGCACCGCCCGGACGCGTCCAGGCCGTCGATGCGCAGCACCGGGCGCGCCCCGGCGCCGCCGACGGTGTCGGCACCGCAGGTCAACACACACACCGCGGCCGCCACGTCCAACACCGTGGCGATGCGCTCGTCCGGATGGGCCGGATCCACCGGCACATACGCCCCGCCGGCCTTGATCACCGCCCACAGGGCCACCACCAACTCCACACAGCGGTCCATCGCCACGCCCACCGCACGCTCCGGACCCACCCCCGCCTCGATCAGCACCCGCGCCAGCCGCGTCGACCACTCATCAAGCTCGCGATACGACACCACCCGGGCACCGTCGGTCACCGCCGCCGCGTCCGGGTCGGCCGCCACCGCGGAAGCCAACAACTGCGCCGCCACCGCCACTGGTGCCCCCACGCCAGCACCTGACCACCCCGACAGCACCAGATCCCGCTCACCGCGATCCAGCAGCGACACATCCCCCACCACCACCGACGCGTCGGCCACCACCGCCTCGATCACCCGCCGAAACCAGCCGACGAACCGCTCGATGGTGGCCCGGTCGAACAGGTCGGTGGCATACGAAACCACCCCGGCGGCCATCGGGGCGGCTGCGTCAGCGGTGAGCATCTCGGCCAGCTGGAAGTCAAGGTCGAATTTGGCGGTGTGGGTGAACATCGCGACCGGTTCGACGCTGAGCCCGTCGAGCGCCACTTCGGGGCGCACATTGTTCTGGAATGCCATGCTTACTTGAAACAGCGGATGATGCGCCGCGGAGCGCACCGGGTTGAGCTGCTCGACCAGTATCTCGAACGGCAAATCCTGGTTGCTGTAGGCGTTGAGCGCCTTCTGACGCACCCACTCGAGCACATCGCTGAACCGGTGCGCAGAATTGACACGCACCCGCAACACCCAGGTGTTGACGAAGAACCCGATCAGATCATCGAGCGCCTTATCCAGCCGCCCGGCGATCGGCGTGCCCATCGCGATGTCCTCACCGACTCCGACCCGATGCAGCAGCACTGCCATCACCGCCTGCAGCACCATCGAGGCGGTCGCGTTATGCGCCGCCGCCAGCGCCTTGACCCCCGCCCACAGCTGCGGGTCGATGCGCACCTCCACCGCATCACCGCGATAGCTGGGTACCGGCGGGCGGGCCCGATCTAGAGGCAGGGACACCACCTCGGGCAACCCGGCCAGCTCATCACGCCAGTACCGCAACTGCCCAGCGACCACACTGTCCGGATCAGACTCCGCCCCCAACCAATCCTGTTGCCACAGCGTGTAATCCACATACTGCACAGGCAACGGCGCCCACTGCGGGGCCTGGCCCTGCCGCCGCGCTCGGTACGCCTCGCCGACATCGCGGGCCATCGGAGCCATGGACCAGCCGTCAAAAGCGATGTGGTGCACCACAATCCCCACCACATACTGCTCGGGTCCCACCGAATAGATCTGCGCACGAATCGGGATCTCGGCCGACAAATCAAACCGATACCCCGCCAGGGCCACCAACGCGCCGGCCACATCCTGCTCGGGCAACGAGATCACCGCCGCGCCTCCGCGCCGCCACATCCCCGCCTTGGCCGGCACCACCTTCTGGAACGGCACACCGTCAACGTCGGAAAATATGGTGCGCAGCGATTCGTGGCGGGCGATGACATCATCGAGAGCCGCATCCAGCGCCTCCGCATTCAGTGCCCCGCTGATCCGAAAAGCGGTCGGTACGTTGTAGGTCGCCACTCCGCCCTCGAACCGGTTAAGGAACCACAGCCGGCTCTGGGCAAACGACAACGGCACCACCGCCGGCCGCTCACCGGCCACCAACGGCGCCAGCCGACTCGGCGCCCCACCAATACGAAGCGCCGACCGCCCAACCGAGCCCGCATCAAACATGGCATCGGCCTGGGCAAGTTTGTCGGTGAGGTAGGCGGCCAGGGCCGCAACCGTCGGATGGTCCCACAGCATGGCGGCCGACAGCTCGACACCCACCAGCAGTTCGGCCTCGCGGCGGATCGACATCGCCATCAGCGAGTTGAGCCCCAACTCGGCGAACGGAAGGTCGACCGGCAGCTCGTCCTCTCCGATTCGCAGTTCCCGGGTCAAGATGGCGAGCAGGCCGTCGGAGAGCTCGCGGTACACCTCCGCGGCGGACAGCTGCGACCAGTCCCGAGCCGCTTCAGACGCTAGCCGCTCATCGACATCGTTGGGGTGCTCGCCGTTGACGACCGGGATGACCACGGCCTGGGCGACGTCGTAGGCGGCGACGTGATGCCAGGCCTCGAAGGCCTCGTCAGGCTCGACCGGCCGGGAACCGAAACGCTCGAGCTCGGCCACCACCAACGGTGCGTCCGCGCCGAGTCCGAGCCCGCGCCAGGCCTCCCAATCGATGCTGAGCGTGTGGCCGCCGCGACACTGCCGCGCCCGTGCCAGCGCGTCCAGGTAGGCGTTGGCGGCGGCATAGCTGCCTTGACCAGGAACACCGAAAACAGTTGCAGCCGAGGCGATCAGGAAGAAGAAGTCAACGGATTCGGGCGGGAATGCCGCGTCGAGGGCCTGCGCCCCGGCGACCTTTGGTGACATCACCTCGCGTAGCCCGGCAATGTCGAGACCGGTCAGCAGCTGGTTGCGTGTGACGCCGGCGCCGTGGATGACGCCGCGGATCGGTGGTGCACCATCGCCGTCGCGGCGGTCGAGCATAGCCTGAACCGCGTGCGGTGCCGCCACGTCGAGGGCGACCGCTTCGACCGCCACACCGCGGGCCTCCAGGGTGCGGATCGCCGCGATCCGATCGGCCGTCACCGGGTCGGTGACGTCGTCCCACTGCCGACGCGGCGGCAGAGCGGTGCGGCCGGCCAGGACCAGTCGGCGGGCGTCGCGGTCGGCCAGCCACTTCGCCGTCGCCAAGCCGAGCGCGCCCAGACCACCGGTGATGAGGTAGGCCGCGTCGGGCCGACATCGTAGAGGAGGGCGAACCGGCTGCCCGTCCACTGGGACCAGTTCGGGAGCGCGAACCTCACCGTCACGCAGCACCAGCACCGACTTGGTCGGCGTGGACAGCTGCTCAGCCAGGGGGGGTAGCCAGTCTTCCGGCTCAACCGCGGCGGGTAGGTCCACCAGTCCACCCCAAATCTGCGGCTGCTCGGCAGCGATGACGGCGGCCAGACCCCACAGACAGCTCTGCGGCAAAGCCGAGGAGCCGACGCCCTCCAGGACCCCATGCGTGAGGACCCACAGCTTGGCCGGATGCTGGTCGTGCCGGTCGGTCAGCTGGCGTACCAGTGTGGTCACCTCGTCGCACATCCGCACTCCGGCATCAAGATCGGACCGCGAGCCGACCACTGGCTCGTCGCCGGCCATATACATCACGTAGCGGGCATCGGTCGGGGTGCCGGCATGGTGTCCGTGCTCGTCGAGCAGCTCGCGCACCCGGGCGTTGGTGTCCTCGTCGGGCCCGACGACGGCGACACTGGCGGCCACCGGCGGCACACCGAGCTCATCGATGGCGCGCGGCAGCCAGACAATGCGATGAACGAACCGGCGCGGGTCTGCGCGGCTGTGGCCCCGGTCGGCCGGCCTGCCGTCGAGTTCGATGTAGCGCAGGCCGCGGATGACCACACAAGGTGTGCCGTCTGCGGCCGACGCGATGACATCGACGATGGTCGCGTCGCCACCGCTACCCACCCGGTGGATCGTCAGCGCGGCCCGCGGGTCGGTCAGTTCGCCGACGACGCGGATTGAGTCGGCGGCCGCGGGGACCAGCAGCCCGTCGCCCGAGCCGGCCAGCGGTGCGACGTGCAGCGCGGCGTCCAGCAGCGCCACCGTCGACGTGTCGGCTATGCGCACGTAGACCACCAAGCCATCCGGCGTGGTGGTGCAGGAGTCGATGGACCACGCGAACGGCGGCTCGTCCACCCCGCGTTCGGCGAGGAAGTCGGACACCGAAAATGTCTGCGGTGCAAGCTCTTTGCTGGCCGGCTGCGCAACGGGTGCGGGATCGGGCCCAGCCGGGGCGACGGCAACAGTGACATGGCGGACCCACCACTGCGCCGATGCGTCTGTGCTGGACGCCACGGTGACGGTGTCGCGGTCGGCGACCACCTGGACAAACCGCGGCTCCTCCATGGGTACGGGCTGCAGAAAGCGCACGTCGGACACCGCGGGGGCGCCGATCTCCGCGGCGGCGATCAGTACCGTCTGACACAGCACCGATGCCGGTACGATCTCCACCCCGTGCAGGCGGTGGCGGCCCGGATAGGGTTTGGCCTCCGGCACTAGCCGGGCCTGCCACAGCTGAGCGGGCGGCGTCGAGCACACCGTGGTCCGCTCACCCAGCAGGGTGCCCGGTCGCGGTACACAATCAGGTGCCGCCGGCCGCGGCGTCGTCGAGATCCAGTGGTCGGTGTGTTGCCACGGCGCGCTGGGCAGCGGCGGATGGGGTTCGGGTAGGTGCGGCGTCTGCGGCGGATGTGTGGTGTGCGCGGCGTTGTGGTTGGTGTGAAAGGTGTGGGTGTCGTGGGCGTCGCGCTGCAGGGTGCCGATGCTGTGGTGGTGGGTGTCGGCCAGGGTGTCGGTGATGGCGTGGGTGAGCAGAGGGTGGGGGCTGATTTCGATGAAGGTGGCATGGTCGGCGCCGGCGGTGCCGATGGCCTGGCTGAACCGCACCGGATTACGCAGGTTGGCCGCCCAATGATCGGCGTCGAACACCGGGGTGCCGCCGGTGTGCTCGTGGGTGGTGGTGATGACGGGGATGGTCGGGGTGGCCGGCGCCAAACCCGCCAGCGCGCGGCGTAACTGCGGTAACACCGAATCGACGATCGGATGGTGGGAGGCCACATCGACATCGATGCGGCGGCCGAGCCGACTGTCTTGCTGCATCTCCGCGCACAGCATGTCCACCACATCGGGAGGCCCGGCGATCACTGACTGGCGTGGGGACGCGTAGACGGCCAGGGTCACCTCGGGGTGGGCGCTGATCAACGCCTCGGTGCCGGCCGGGTCCAACTCCAGCAGCGCCATCGCGCCACGCCCGGATAGTCGGGCCATCAGCCGTGACCGGGTGGTGATCACCCGGAGCCCGTCGGCCGCTGAGAGTGCGCCGGAGACCACGGCCGCGCTGACCTCGCCCATGGAGTGTCCGATGATCGCGTCGGGCCGGACACCGTAGGACCGCCACAGCGCGGTCAGCGCCAGCTGGACAGCCACCAGAACCGGCTGGATCCGGTCGATGCCGACCAGCGGCTCGCCCTCGGAGAGCATCTGCTTCAGCGAAAACCCAGTTTGGGCAACGAATTCCGGTTCCAGCTCGTCGACGGCTGTGGCGAAGGCGGGCTCGTCGGCCAGCAGTTGTCGGCCCATGCCGGCCCACTGCGAGCCCTGCCCGGAATAGACGAATACCACCCCGGGAGAGCAGGGCCCGTGATGCGGTTCCACCACACCCAGCGCCGACTGACCGGCCGCCAGCGCCCGCAACCCGGCCACCGCGTGCTCGCGGGTGCGTGCACACACCGTGGCAAACCGCGCATGCCGGGCCCGATGATGATTCAACGTATGCGCCACATCGGCCAACCCAACCCCGGCGCCCGCGCCGTCCATCCAGTCGGCCAAGACCGACGCCCAGGAGGCCACCCGCTGCCGCGTCTTGCCCGACACCACCAACGTGGTCACCGCCGGCTCCGGCCCCCGTGCAGCCGCAAGCGGATCCGGGCCCTGCTCCACCACCACGTGCGCATTTGTCCCACCGAAACCGAACGACGACACCCCGGCCCGGCGCGGAAACCCCGTCGGCGGCCACGGCACGCCCTCGGTGGGAACGAAAAACCGCGTCGAGGACGCGTCGATCGCCGGGTTCCACCGATTGAAGTGAAGGTTCGGCGGAACGTGCCCCCGCTGCACCGCCAGGGTCGCCTTGATGAAACCCGCGATCCCGGCCGCGGCCTCCAAATGACCCAAATTCGTTTTCACCGACCCCAGCGCACACGGCCCCTGACCGCTCCCATAGGTCGCGGCCAGCGCCTCGAACTCGATCGGATCACCCAGAACCGTTCCCGTCCCATGCGTTTCGACATAGCTGACGGTGCCCGCCGCCACATCACCGGCCCGCATCGCATCGCTGATCACCGCGCGCTGCGCCAACGCATTTGGCGCCGTCAGACCGTTGGATCGGCCATCTTGATTGACCGCTGACCCCCGCACCACCGCCAGCACCTGATTCCCGTCATGCACCGCATCGGCCAACCGCTTGAGCACCACCACCCCAGCGCCCTCGCTGCGCACATACCCATCCGCACTCGCATCAAAGGTCTTGCACCGACCCGTCGGCGACAGGGCTGACAACTTGGACAGTGCGATAGTGGTAAACGGCGACAAGCTCAGGTGCACCCCGCCGGCCACCGCTAGATCGCTCTCCCGCAGCCGCAGGCTCTGACACGCTAGATGCACCGCCACCAACGACGACGAACACGCCGTGTCCACCGCGACGGCTGGACCATGCAACCCCAACAGATACGAAATCCGCCCCACCGCCGTGCTGTGCACATTTCCGGTGCTTGAGTACGCGTCGATTTCGGCTCGTCGCTCGAGGTTGACGATCGTGTAGTCCCACGACGACAACCCCATCATGACCCCGGTTCGGGATCCCTCCAGGGAATCCGGTGGAATGCCGGCGTGTTCGAGAGCTTCCCAGGTAACTTCGAGCAGCATCCGTTGCTGGGGGTCCATCGCCATGGCTTCGCGGGGGGTGATGCCGAAGAAATCGGCATCAAAGCCGGCCACGTCGGAAACGAAGCCGCCCCATTTCGTTGTCATCCGGCCCGCCGCCAGCGGATCGGGGTCGTAGAACGCGTCGGCATCCCAGCGATCCGCCGGCACCTCGGTGATCGCGTCCTCGGCGTTGACGAGCAACTCCCAAAAACTCTGCGGCCCCGTCACATTGCCAGGAAAACGACAACCAATCCCCACCACCGCCACCGGCTCCGCCACCACGGAACCCGGGGGGAATACGGTGCCCGCGCGAACCAGTTCCCGCGCCAACAGCTCTCGCGATTTCGGCGACAATTGCGCAGCACGCTCGGCCAGGCTTGTCATGACTCGCCGGCTCCCGTCGTGGCTTCCAGCTCGCTGGCCTCAAGAATGCCGGAAAGCATTTCTATCTCTTCATCGGATAGTGGTGGCTCCCCGTCGGATCCATCCGTCTTCGTTGAATCTGCCATGGGTGGGTAGCCCAGTCGTTCGCACAACGCACCTGCGAGATCGGTGATCGTTGGGTATGCCCAGACAAGCGCGGCCGGCAGCGTGATACCGAGGCGTGCTTCGAGTCGGTTTCTCAATTCGAGGGCCATGAGTGAGTCAAGGCCAAGCGAGTCCATCGTGTCGTTGTGGTCGATTGGTTCGCTCGAGCGCAGCACCGCGCGGATCTCGTCGGCGATCGCTGATGCCAGGCGAGCGGGGCGTTGGCTCGCGTCGAGGGTGTCCAATTCCGCCCGGATCCGGCTGCGGCCACCGCGCTCGATCGTGGTTGTGCCCCGCAGCCGCGTCAACAATGACGACCCGGCCACGGAGGGGAAGGATTGAAACCACTGCCGGGCGTCGAGGCTGAAAACGCCGGTGCGGGATAGGTCGGCGGCGAGCAGCAGTTGCATCGCCGCCAGCCCCTGCGCAGGGGTGATCATTGAGAAACCGAGATCGGCGAAGAACTGAGCGCGTCCGACTTCGGCCCATGGGCCCCAATTGATCCCGACGGCGGGCAGACCCCGGGAGCGCCGATAGGCGACCAGGCCATCGACCCACGCGTTGGCGGCCGCGTAGGCGCCCTGCCCGGGTGAGCCCAGAAGCGAAGCGGCGGAAGAGAATGTCAGCCACCAGTCCAAATCCCGGTCGGCGGTGGCCTCATGAAGCCGCCAGCTGCCGGTGACCTTGGGAGCGAACACGCGCGCCGCGGCGGAATCCGACATGTTGAGCACGATCTCATCGGCCAGAACGGTTGCGCTGTGCAGGACTCCGGCTAATCGGAACCCGGCGTTGTCAACCGCATTCACCAGGCGCCCCGCGGTGCGGGAGTCGGCGATATCGCCGGTGACGACCTCGACCCGGGTCCCTTGCCGCTTCATGTCCGCGATCGCCGCCAAGGCATCTGCGCCAGCAGCCGAACGCCCATTGAGGACAACCATTCCGGCGCCTTGTTGTGCTAGCCAGCGGGCGGTAACCAAACCGAGACCGCCCAAGCCGCCTACGACGATATATCCGCCGTCGCGCACCACCAATGGTTGTGGCGGTTGCGGCGCAAGGGCTTCGACGCTGCCGTGGACCGGTAGCGTGATCAGGATCTTGCCGATGTGGCTCCCGGAGGCCATCATTCGGAACGCGTCAATCACATCGTCGAAGCTGAATGTCGTGATTGGAAGCGGCCGCAGGTCGCCGTCGGCCGCGTGCGCGAGGATCTCCTGAAGCAGCCGGCGGTAGCGGTTGGGCTGCAACCGCAGATTCAAGTCGAGGTCGACCACCGAGAAGGAGGCGCTTTTCGCGAGTGCGGCCAACCCCAACGCGGCATTGGCGTATACATCCTTCTTGCCTAGTTCGATGAACCGGCCACCGGGAGCCAGGATCTGGACACCACGGCGTATCGCCTCTCCGGGAAGCGAATTGAGGATAACGTCCACACCGTAACCGTCCGTGGCGTCGAGTATTTCATCGGCGAATGTCATGCTTCGTGAGTCGCCGACATATTCGACGCCTAGCGCGCACAGCAGTTCGCGTTTGGCATCCGATCCAGCCGTCGTGTAGATGTGGGCGCCGATCATCTTGGCGATGCAAACCGCCGCCAGCCCGACACCGCCTGTTGCGGAATGGATGAGCACGCGTTCGCCGGGGGCCAGGCGCGCGACCTCACGCAGTGAGTGCCATGCGGTGAGATACGGAATGCCGAATGTGGCCGCCTCGCCATCCGGCAGCGCGTCGGGGATCGGGATGACGAGGTCCTCGAGAGTTGTCAGGTGAGAACCGAACGTGCCGGGGCCGAAAGCGATGACTCGCTGCCCGATCTGCACCGAATCGACATTCTGGCCGAGCGCGGTCACCACACCCACGCACTCCGCGCCAATCAGCGGTACCTCTCCCTGCCCCGGATACAGCCCCATCGCCTTGAGCACATCGGCGAAATTGAGCCCCGCGACCACGACACGAACTTCGATCTGGTGGGCTTGTGGCGGAATCCGCTTGACTGCATGCGCTTTCACGCCATCCAGCCGTCCCGGTTGATCTACCTGCAGCCGAAACGCATCCGGCCCACCGATGTTGACCATCATGTGGCGAGCTTCAGCGACGAGGTCACCGCCAGGCATTGTCGGGGCAGCCACCAGTCTGTGGACGTACCGCTGCCCGTCACGCAGGGCCACCTCATCCTGCTCCGAACCGGCCAGCAGTTCCTCCACCAACGCCGCAGCCGACCCGCTGCCCTCGGCGTCGACGTCAACGATCGTCGTCTTCAGTTCCGGATGCTCAAATGTCAGCACCCGGGCCAATCCACGAAGCGGTGTCTGCGCCAGGTTTACCGGAGCACCGGGATCAAGCTGCTGGGCGCCGCGCGTGACGATCCATAACCGGGGACTATTGCGGGCACCCATGCGTGACACCGTTTTGACGATGTCGGCGAGCAGCAGCGTCCGCGTGAGCGCCAGGTCCAGTTGCGTTTGATCCGGCAGCGATTCATCAATGGCCCGCGCTGGACAGAGCACCACGATCCCATCCCAGGCGATGTCGGTGCGCGTGATCGCCGCCCGTAACTCGAGTTCCTCGCCGAGGGAAACCCACTGGCAATGCGTGTTCAGCTCGTCCAGGGAGGATCGCACCGTGGTCAGCAGTGGATCGTCCGTTGCGAGGTCGCCGACCACCAAGAAAGCTCCGCCGACGCCCAACGGTTGGTCGATGCTCGCCGCCTCCCATTCCAGCGTGAACAGTCGGTCGGTCTCGTCGACGCCTCGAGAGGCCCGCAACACCCGCGTCTCGACTTCATCGATTTCCATCAGGATCCGCCCACGGGAATCAGTCACGGTCACCTGCCCGATAAACCGATCCGGACTGCTGGTTGCCGCCAATGAGGCGACGGCGCAATCGCTCTCGGTGACATCGCCATACACCCGGATACCGGACAGGCGTACCGGCACTACGATGGCCTGCCTGTCGCCGCCCGCCTCGAGAAGGTCGGTTGCCGCCTTCGTAGCGCCCAAGGCCTGCAATGCAATATCCACCATGACCGGGTGCAGCAGGAAGCGATGCGAACCGTGTTCGGCGGAGGACGGCAGCCGGAGTCTGGCGAGCGCGGCACCGGACTCCGAGATGGTCAAACCGACGATCCCCCGAAATGCCGGCCCATGCTGCTGCCCGGCGCTTCGTAACCTTTCATAAAGTTCCTCGGGATCCATTTCGGCTGTCGGCTCCTCGGTAGCCCCGAAGGAGAAGGGTCTAGGAGGCGAGAGCGTATCTCGTTCGAGCGTGGCGATCGCGTGGACAATCCACTCGGGCGCTGCGCCGCGAGAACGGATCTCGACTCGCGCCCGCGACTCATCGCCGGTAAGGGTCGTCACGACGACCGTTTGCTCAGTCACGTGCATCATCTGATCCAGACGCAGATCACGGATCGTCCAGGGCTCACCGCTGCGAGCACCGAACGCGTCTGTCACCGCCGCCAGCGCCAGTTCGGCACAGGCCGCGCCAGGCAGAACACACGCGTCATCGACGCAATGGTCACCGAGCCACAAAACATCCGGACTGAGGCGGTTCTCCCAAACCCGGGTGCCATTGGTCGGATCCGTGACCCCGGCACCCAGCAACGGGTGAATTCCCTCGGTGAGCGGCGCAGCGGAGGAGGCGCTGATCCAGTGGTCGGTGTGTTGCCACGGCGCGCTGGGCAGCGGCGGATGGGGTTCGGGTAGGTGCGGCGTCTGCGGCGGATGTGTGGTGTGCGCGGCGTTGTGGTTGGTGTGGAAGGTGTGGGTGTCGTGGGCGTCGCGCTGCAGGGTGCCGATGCTGTGGTGGTGGGTGTCGGCCAGGGTGTCGGTGATGGCGTGGGTGAGCAGAGGGTGGGGGCTGATTTCGATGAAGGTGGCATGGTCGGCGCCGGCGGTGCCGATGGCCTGGCTGAACCGCACCGGATTACGCAGGTTGGCCGCCCAATGATCGGCGTCGAACACCGGGGTGCCGCCGGTGTGCTCGTAGGTGGTGGTGATGACGGGGATGGTCGGGAACCCCGGCGTCAAGTCGGCCAGTCGCGCACGCAGGTCGGCAAGCACTGGATCGATCGTGGGGTGGTGGGAGGCGACGTCAATGTCGACTAGTCGTGCCAGCAGGTTTTGGGCCTGCAGCTCGGCGATGAGGGCGTTGATCTTCGCGGGTGGTCCGGCGATCACGCTCTGCCGCGGTGAGGCATACACCGTGACGGCGAGCTCTTCATCGCCGTCGGCTAGGGACTCGGCGGCCTGTGGCTCCAGTTCTACCAGGGCCATGGCGCCGGTCCCGGACAACTGCGTTAACAGCCGGGATCGGGTGGCGACCACCCGTAGCCCGTCGGCCGCTGAGAGTGCGCCGGAGACCACGGCCGCGCTGACCTCGCCCATGGAGTGCCCGATGACCGCGTCGGGCCGGATACCGTAGGACCGCCACAGCGCGGTCAGCGCCAGCTGGACAGCCACCAGAACCGGCTGGATCCGGTCGATGCCGACCAGCGGCTCGCCCTCGGAGAGCACCTGCTTCAGCGAAAACCCGGCCTGCGCAACGAATTCCGGTTCCAGCTCGTCGACGGCTGTGGCGAAGGCGGGCTCGTCGGCCAGCAGTTGTCGGCCCATGCCGGCCCACTGCGAGCCCTGCCCGGAGTAGACGAACACCACCCCGGGAGAGCAGGGCCCGTGATGCGGTTCCACCACACCGGACGCCGGCTGACCGGCCGCCAGCGCGCGCAACCCGGCCACCGCCTGGTCGCGGGTGCGGGCGGCGACTGTTGCGAAGCTGCCGTGCCGACTGCGGTGGTGGTTGACGGTGTGCGCGATGTCGGGCAGCGGCACGACGGCGCCGGCGCCGTCCATCCATTCGGCCAAGACCGACGCCCACCTCGCCACGCGCTGCGGGGTGTTGCCCGCCACCAGCAACGTGGTCACCGCCGGATCGGCTAGACGCAACGGCGGTGAGGCCAGGGCGGGGGGCTGCTCGAGCACGAGATGCGCGTTCGTGCCGCCGAATCCGAAGGAGGACACCCCGGCCCGTCGCGGTCGCCCGGTCGACGGCCAGTTCGTGGGTCCGTCGACCACTCTGAGGCCGAGGTCCTCGAACGGGATGTGTGGGTTGGGGGAGTCGAAGTGCAGGTTGGCTGGGATGCGGCCGCGCTGCACCGCCAGTGTCGCCTTGATGAACCCGGTTACGCCGGCGGCGGCCTCGAGGTGGCCGACGTTGGTCTTGACCGAGCCGATGAGCAGCGGGCGGTCCGGGGCGCGGCCCCGGCCGTACACCGAACCGAGGCCGCGTGCCTCGATGGGATCGCCGAGCAGGGTCCCAGTGCCGTGCGCCTCGACGTAGTCGACCTCGGATGGCTCCACACCCGCGTCGGCGCAGGCGGCGCGCAGCACCGCGGTCTGCGCTGCCGGGTTGGGCGCCATCAATCCGTTGGACCGGCCGTCCTGGTTGATCGCCGAGCCGCGCACCACGGCCAGGACCCGGTTGCCATCGCGTAATGCTTCGGAGAGCCGCTTGAGCACGACGACGCCGCAGCCCTCGCCGCGCACGAACCCGTCGGCGCCGGCATCGAACGCGCGACAGGCGCCGCTCTGCGACATCGCCCCAGCCGCGTCGAGGCTGCGGGTCACCGCCGGAGACAAGACAACGTTGACCCCGGCGGCGAGCGCGAGGTCGCTCTCCCCGGTGCGCAGGCTCTGGCAGGCCAGGTGGATCGCCACCAGGGACGACGAGCAGGCGGTGTCCACCGTGATAGACGGGCCACGAACGTCGAGAAAGTAGGACAGGCGATTGGCGATAATGCTCAGCGCGCCACCGGTCCAGGTCCAGGCGTCGATCCGGCCCAGGTCGCGTGCCGCCAGGACGCCGTACTCGCTGACGCACGCCCCGGCGAAAACCCCGGTCTGTGTTCGGCGCAGCGACTCGGGCGGGATGCCGGCGTGATCTAGCGCCTCAACTGCCACCTCGAGCAGCAGGCGTTGCTGGGGGTCGATCCGGTCGGCTTCGCTCGGCGATATGTCGAAGTACTGGGCGTCGAACGCAGCCACGTCCTCGAGGAACGACCCCCACCGGGTGGTGCGCGCCAGCGCGGTGCCGACCTCGGCAGAACCGTCGTCGAAGACCTGCCACCGCTCGTCGGGCACCTGCCCGACAGTTGAGCGGCCCTCGGCGAGGAACTGCCAGAAGGCGTCCGGGCCGTGGATGCCGGCGGGCAGCCGGCAGCCCAGGCCGATGACCGCGATCGGCTCGTCAAGCGAGCCGCACGCGCCGGCGCCCGGCGTGCTGCCCGGAGTCGGCTCGGCGTCGGGATTGAGCAGACCGTGCGCCAGGGCGTTGATCGTCGGGTTCTCCCAGAAATCCACCGGCGAGACCGGGCGACCCAACATCTCAGACAGCTCGCGCGCCAGCACCACCGCGTCACGCGATCCGAGGCCGAGTTGGTTCAGCGGCGCATCCAGGTCGATCTGCTCGGCACTGCTGCCGATGTTGGTCACGAGGTAGTCGACCAACCAATTACGCAGGTCGGCTTCGTCGCCCCATGACGTCATACTGCGACGTCCAGTCGCTGGAACTCCCCCTTGCGGTACAGCTCGGCACACGACGACCGGCGGATCTTGCCGCTGGTGGTGATCGGGATCGACCCGGGCGACACCAAGACCAGGTCGCCGACGCGTAGGGCGTGTGACTTCCAAACCGCCGTCGCCACTTCGTGTTTCACCGATTTCAGTCGCTGGGCATTCTCGTCGGCGCTGCCGCGCGCCTTCAGCTCGATGATCGCTACCAGGTTTTCAGTGGTGTCATCCTCGACGGTGATCGCCGCCACCCGGCCACCAGTGATCTCCTGGATGGTGGCCTCGATGTCGTCGGGATGGTGGTTGCGCCCGTCGACGATCAACAGGTCTTTCAGCCGGCCCATGATGAACAGCTCGCCACCGGACAGAACCCCCAGATCGCCGGTGCGCAGCCAGGGTCCGGCCGGCGTACCCTCGGTCGGCTCGTTTATCCGCGCGCGAAAAGTGTGTGCGGTCTGCTCGGGTTGGTGCCAGTACCCCAGCGCGATGTTGTCGCCGTGCACCCAGATCTCACCGACGCCCCCCTCCGCCTGCTCAGCGCAGGTGTCCGGATCAACGATGCGGACCAAACAGACTCGCGGGGCGCCGTAGCTGACCAGCTCGGTAGTGGCCTCCCGACCGTCCACACAGGGCTGCGCGATGCCAGCCGAGAGCTTCTCGCGGTCGAAGCGGGCGGTCCTCAGCGGCCGGCCGAGTTGCGGCGCGGCGACGTGCAGGGTCGCCTCGGCCAATCCGTAGGCGGGACGCACCACGCCTTCTTTGAGACCGAACCGGGCGAATCGCTCGGTGAAACGCTTGATGGTGGCGTTGTGGACGCGCTCGGCTCCGCAGCTAATGGCAACCACATTTCCCAGGTCGAGGCCGACCACATCCTCGTCGGAGATCCGGCGGATCGCAAACTCGAACGCGAAGTTCGGCCCCGCAGAGAAAGCGGCGGGAGGGCTGGCCATCAGCTGCATCCAGCTCGCCGGCTTGCTCAAGAACGCCAACGGACTGCTGAATACGACACTGCGCTCAGCCATCAGCGGCGCGAAGACGCCGAGCATCAGTCCCATGTCGTGGTAAAAGGGCAGCCACGACACCAGCTCACCGTCGGGTAAATCGTCGCTGCTGTCGAAGTATTCGTCGATCACCTGCTCCACGTTGAAGGTGACGTTGTGGTGCGAGACGATCACACCGGCCGGGGTGCGGGTCGATCCCGAGGTGTACTGCAGATACGCCGGGCCAGGACGTGAGTAGTCGGTGGTGTCGAGCGTGCGGGTGATGTCGGTGTCGAGGATGTCGATCTCGATGACCTCGGGCGCCGGGCGACCGTCGGACGAATTGGCGTACTTGTTGACGTCGGCCACCGCCGAGGAGGTGGTCAGCAGAACGGCCGGCGCGCTGTCCGCCAGCGCGGAAGCCACGCGATGGTCGTGCACGCCGAACTGCGGCACCGACAGCGGCACCGCGATGAAGCCGGCCTGCAGCGCACCGAAGAATGCGGCGATGTAGTCGAGACCCTGGGGAGCGAGGATCGCCGCGCGGTCACCGGTGGAACCGCACCTTCGCAACTCCGCGGCCACCACCAACGCCCGCCGGTATACCTGCACCCAGGTCAGGGTCTCGGGATGGCCCGTCCCGAGCACGGCACCGTCCACGAAGGTGTAGGCGGTCGCGTCGCCCAGCGTGGTGGCCCGCTCGCGCAGCAGTGCAGGAATCGACATGTCGGTGTGGGGCATGCTTGGCGACCTCTCCGCGTTTTCTGTATGTGGCTCAAAGCTGGTTGGACAGCGAGTCGCAGGTCCGCGGGTGTGTGGACATACCAGGCTGCTCGGCGCTGGTAGCGAACCGGAGAGTGCCGATAGTGTCACCAGGCCAGATCTACCAGCCGGTCAATTACCGTACAGTATGGATGCGGCCGCCGGGCCTCCGATCCGCTGGTTTCAGGCCTTGTCGTTGACGGTTCGGGTGTGATGTCGATGGGTCGTTCGAGGCAGGTGAAACGACGCCGCTCGCACTGGCTCTGGGCTAGCTCAAGCATTATGACGCCGACTCTTCTGTAGCTGGTGTCATGCGATGAGCTCGTTTCATGTGTTCTGGAAGCGCAGGGGAGACGATGTAGCCGGCTGCGTAGTCATCTCTGGGGTCCCCATAGATTGCGATGTCGCCTCGTCGGCGCAGAAAGTACATTGCGATGTAAGCGCACAGCACTGCGTCGACTTTGTCTTCGGCCCTACTGAGTTCGACCGGACGCACGGCCTGTGTTACGGCCTCGCGAAGCGCGGCCCACTCGTTGTGGTCTACCGTCATGGGCACCGGGGATTGGCTGAGCTTTTCGATCAAGCTCATGAACTTGAGCAGTTCGCCGCGGCGGTCGGCTGTCCGCTCTGCCGACGTGTCACCACGGCCACGTTTGTACTTCAGCGTCCGTTCGAGCTCGAAGAGCACCACCGTTGCGGGGTGGGGGTAAACCTCGATAGCGCGACGTGCGCCCGTAGACAGCGGATTCATATCGAGCTGAAGCCGGTCGACCAACCAGGCTCCGCGCAAGTCGCGCAAATGCGGGATGCCGGTGTTGGCCGAATGGGCACCGGCCTCGAAGTGCTGGAAGTCGGCATTGAGCATCTTCTCTGCGGCGCGTCGACCGGTGGCGTTTTTCACAACTAGCGGGGCGTCGATCGCGACAAGACACTCGCCGTCAACGTACGGCGCCATGTCGTCGACGATTTCTTCGTTCTGCACGGCGGTACCGATGTGCTGTAGTCGACCCTCAGCGTCAAGGACCGCGATGCCGGTTGGTTTACGGGCACCCCAAGCAAGGTCGACGCCGACTAAGTACACGCAATCACATTCATGGCTGAGCGTCCGTTAGGGAGGAGATTAGGTGGACGTGCCCGTGACCGCTAATGAATCCTCCCGCAACAGATAGCCAGGTGAACCCGACGGCTATCCCGTGGCCCGCCGGAACACAAGGGAGGTCGACAGCGTGGTTTTGTCGCCGACCATCCCCAGCATGTTTCCTGTCACGCCCCACTTCTTGCGGTTCACGGTGGTCTGAGTGGTGAGCCGCACCGCGCCGTCGTCGCCAATCGTCACATTGGCCCGCACCGGCATCGGTGCCGTGGTCCCCTTCACGGTGAGATCAGCCCGCACCTCGAGGGTTTCACCTGGACCAGGCTCAGCGCCCGTGACGGCTACCGTGATATCGGGGTATTTCTCCACATCCAGGAACGTGGGCGACCGCAGATCCTCGTCGCGTTTGCGCAGTTTGGTATTCAGCGACGCGGCATTCACCTCGACTCGGCCGAATAACGTTCCGGTTTCCGTGATTTGGCCCTCGCCGCTGAATTCGGTGAAGGCGCCGTTGACCTTCATTGCGCCCCACATCGTCTTGTTGTTGAACCTGATCGTCGACTGGTCAGCATCCAACGTCCAGATACCGACTGATTCAGGATTCTTGAGAAGTTCTGCGACAGTGGACATGTCACCTCCGGGTGGGTTCCTGTTTCTGAAGGGGATCCAGCGCAGGATCGAGGTATTCGTCGATGCCGGTGTTCAGGCCGTCGGGACCGACGCAGACGATGGTGCCGACCAGCACCGCGTAAGGAGTTTCATCGTGGGCGGTGCCACCCAACAGGTGGGCGCCGGTGTCGTTGATCGCCCGGTACGTCCTGCGTTGCATTTGTGCACGGCCGCTCCATTCATGGGGCGCGGAAATCGTGGGCCTCGTCGTATCCATAGTCCCCGCCCTGCCCGAGGTTCACCTTTGGCGGGGCAACGACACGATACGGCGCGTGAGTTCCAGCAGGCGGCCCGGCAAGCACGTCGTGTGATTCGTCGTACTCATAGTCGTCGCCCGGGGGGATGCTCAGGTTCTGGGCACCGAGGTCGTCAGCGGGCAGGTTCTCTTGCACGTCCAGCCTCCTTTGATGGCTCGGCTCGCCGCAGAGCGTCGCTGTAACCATTATCGTGCGATTGAAGACCGGCGTGAGGTGATCTACCGATCGACTACGCCCACGCGCTCATTGTTACCGCATCCCGACCTCATCAGCAGAGACGTCAAGCTCGTTGTGAGACCTGGTGTGACTATTTTGTCGAACATCCGTCAGCAGGTGGCACGACTACCTGGTCTGTTGGGTCGGCGGGCAACGTGAAGTAGTTCACTACTCGCGCGCTAACGGCGCTGACCGAGGTAGTCCAGCGAGGCACGACGATCACTCACGACGACGTCTGGCGTCTGGTGTGCGAGCGAGTGGCTGCCCCGCAGCCCGTGGCGGGATCGGCGTTCACAAAATAGGTAGTGCGGTACCCTATCGAGCGCCGCCGACGCGCAGATATGTTCCAATAGTCAACATTGACTGCTTCGAGTAGCCATCGTGATTGAGTGACCATCAATTAACTCGGGAAGACGGCATAAAGATGAGTGGTCGCGTTTCGATCGTCATAGCTGAGGATTGCCTGCTGGTGCGAGACAGCGTTTGCCGGGCGTTGTCGGCCGACGCCGATGTGACTGTCGTTGGTGTCGCCGAGGATTACGATTCCACGGTCGAACTTGTCGAAAAGCATGAACCGATGATGCTGGTCACCGACGTGCGGATGCCACCGACGTCGACCGATGAGGGCATTCGGTTGGCCCGGTGGATGCGGGCGGCGTATCCGCACGCCGGGGTGATTGTGTTGTCGAACTATGTGGATCCGTGCTTAGCGGCGGGGTTGCTGCAGGGCGGCACAGCGGGCCGCGGGTATCTGCTGAAGGAACGTGTTTCGCATTTCGACGAACTCAGCGAGGCGGTGCACCAGGTCGCAGCGGGTGGGACGGTGCTGGATCCGCTGGTGGTGGAGGCGCTGCTCGCCCAGCCGCGCGTCGCCGCAATGCTCAGCCGATTGACCGCGAGGGAACGCGAGGTACTCGGCGAATTGGCAACCGGCTTCAGCAACCGATGCGTGGCGAAACGGCTTGTGCTGTCTCAGCGGGCGGTGGAAAAGCATATCAATTCGATTTTCGCCAAGCTCGGCTTGACCGGCGACGACTCGGTTGATCGCCGCGTTAAGGCTGTGCTGATGTTTCTCGACGACCGTGCCTCGGCTTAAAAGTGTGGTGTTCGCACCCTTAAAAGTGTGGTGTGTACACCATGGTGTGCGGCAAGTCGTCCCCGCACCATGCCAAGGTGGCGGACGAACGGGTACGAGTCTGCGTCGTCGACGACCAGGCCAGTTTCCGACGGGCCGCAGCTGCCACCGTGGCTGCCATGGAGGGATTCGTCATGGCTGGCGAATGCGACACTGGTGAATCCGCGATCGAACTCATTCGGGACGTCGGTGCCGAGATCGTGTTGATGGATATTCACATGCCGGGAATGGGTGGCATCGAAGCCACGCGGCGAATCCGCGCCGCACGCCCAGATTTGATGGTCCTGCTGATGTCAACTTACGGGTTTGAGGACCTTCCCGCTGGGGCCGCGGATTGCGGTGCCGCGGCCTACCTCAACAAAGAAAACCTGAGTCCGGATCTGCTGGCTCGGTTATGGCGAGCAGCCGACTGAGGCCCGAGACGGCGGCCGAATCGGTGCCCTACTGGCGGGTGCCGAAGCTACTCAGTCTCGCGGCGGTCCGGTCTACGTCTTTGTTGGGTCACGACCTCATTCACCGCTATAGGGCAGAACGCTTTCAGCTGTTCCTTACTGGACATCTAGCCATGTATTTCGGTGCTGGCGTACTGCTTCCGGTTTGGGAGTACACATGGGCGCTGCGATCCCCATGGTTGCTGGGCATCGTCGCGGTCTGCGCCGGGCAGTGTGTCGTGCTGGGGGTTGCGCTGCGCCTGGCGCGACGCAGTAGATATCAACAATCGATCACGCTCGTTTGTATCGGTAACTGGGCCAGTGTTTCGGCCATTACGTACATCGCACCAGCCCTATTGCCGGTGATGGTGCTGGTGGCCCTGGTGCCCGTCGTTTTCGCCGAGCCCTACATCCGCTGGCAGCGAGGGCTGGCATTCACCGCGATTACCGCCGGCTGTGTGCTGGCTCTGGGTGCGCTGGCACGGTTTCAGAATATTTCGCCCTTGGCCGGTCAAGTGCCCCGCTTGATCGAGACGGCATTCATCATCGCAGCACTGCCAATCAACGCCTTTCACGTCCTGGTGATTGTATGGAACAACGCCGCGGCGCTGAGGACGTCGGAGGCACAACTCGCCGAACACGCCGCCCAACTCGCGGCATCACGTACCCGGCTGATCACCGCCGCTGACGAGGAACGGCGCCGACTCGAACGTGACTTGCATGACGGCGCCCAGCAACACCTCGCCTCTCTGGCGGTAATCATCCAACTTGCCCGCACGGCCGAACACGACCGTTATCAGCCGCTGCTCACGGAGGCGTTCTCGCTGTTGGAAACCGCGATCGCCGAGATCCGCAGACTCGCCCACGGCATTTACCCCCCGCTGCTCGTCAGTGGCGGATTGGCCCAAGCCGTACCGGCTGTCGCCGCGCGCAGCGCGCTCCCCGTCCGGCTGAACCTTCAGAGCCTCGGCCGCTACACGACTTCCATCGAGGCCGCCCTATATTTCTGCTGCAGCGAAGCGCTGCAGAATGCCACCAAGCACGGCGGCCCGGGTACCACGGTCACGATCACGGCCCATGCCGACGATCGGACGCTTTCCCTCGCGATCAGCGACACCGGCCGCGGATTCGACCCCGTAACCACCGGCACGGGGCTGACCAACATGACCGACCGTCTGTCAGCCATCGGCGGGCAGCTCGTTATCGACACCGCGCCCGGACGCGGCACCCGCATTACCGCCGTCGTCGCCACCCCGAAGGAACCAGGCAGTTCGGAACCGCCCGGAAACGGTCGGCCTCGTCCCGGTCGGACACGCCCTCGGGGTTGCTCGGGGGAACGAGTGAGGATGTCAGAAACATCGCCACGTTCCCGTCCAGATCATCGTGAGGGCAACCTATAGGGACATCCTGGAGGCGGCGGGCTCAAGCGAACCGGGTCGACTTCGTCGAGGGGTCGTAACGCGCTCACACCGCTCGCATTCTTCGAAGTTGTGATGAACACCAAGGCGTTTCGCGGCCTGATCGACGGGCCGCTCGCGCACCTGCGCCGCGAGATCGTTAACCCTCTCGCCCCGCCTGGCCCGACCGTGACGACAACCGTCCTACACCTACTCCGGCACTGAACTCTGGGGGGACTGTCGCAATAACGGTGTAAGCCGATCTGACCGCACGGGTCGCCCTATTGGGGTGAAAATTGAAGCATCCCGGGATATCCGGAGACTCCACTTCTTGGGAGGGTTGGAGTCATGCCAGGTGGTTCGTCGACGAACAAAACCGAGTTGGTCAAACCGCGGAAGCCGGGGCGCACCATCGAGGAAGTCGAACTGCCGCCGCGGAGTGGGTCCACTGGTTCAACCACAGCCGTCCCTACGAATACTGCGGCGACATCCCACCCGTCGATCTGGAGGCGGCCTATTACGCTCAACACCCGAGACCAGCCGCCGGCTGAGTTCTCAGATCACCGCGTCTCCGGACTCACCGGGATGCGGTTCAAAACACGATCACGAAGCTGTTGGTGATTTGGGGCGGGCGTGCGCGGAGTATCAGGACGGCGCGCTGACCGACCTGCCGTGCAAAAACCTTCAGTGCGATGAGATTTGGTCGTTCTGCTACTCCAATCAGAAGAACGTTCCCGAGGAGCATCGCGGCGAGTTCGGTTACGGCGACGTGTGGACCTGGACCGCGTTGTGCGCCGATACCAAGCTTGTCCCGTCGTGGCTCATCGGGTCACGCGACGGTGTCGATGCTGATGTGTTTATGCGGGACTTGGCATCTCGGCTCACTATCCGTGTGCAGTTGACCACGGACGGGCACCGCCTACTTGAGTGCGGTCGAGTCGGCGTTCGGTGCTGACATCGACTACGCGATGCTGCACAAGATTTACGCCTCCCCCGCAGAGGTGGAGAACGAGCGCCGCTACAAGCCCCGCCGTGTGCACCGGTATCGACCTACGACCGGTGCAGGGCAACCCCGACCTGAACAAGGCATCGACGTCGTATGTGGAGCGGCAAACCTGTCCATGCGGATGGATATGCGGCCGTTCACCCGCCTCACTAACGGATTCTCGGAAAAGGTGGAGAACCTGGCAGCTGCGGTGTCGCTGCACTACATGCACTACAACTTCGCCCGCCCCCATCAGACGCTCACCCAGAAGAAGGGTGGTAAGAAAACCACGCCCGCGATGGCTGTTGGTGTCACCAACCGCGTGTGGACACCCCGCGACATCGCCGCGTTACTCGACTAATCGCTACGATTCCGCTCATGGAAGGCGCGGTGACAGTTCACATGGAAGCATCACCCCTCGAAGTCTGGCGACTGGTCGCGGACATCCGAAATACGGGACGGTTCTCACCGGAGACGTTCGACACCGAGTGGCTCGACGGTGTCACCGAGCCCTCGGTGGGCGCTCGGTTCCGCGGTCATGTGAAGCGCAACGAGATCGGGCCGACCTACTGGACCACTTGCCGAGTGACCGCGTGCGAGCCGGGCCGAGAGTTCGGTTTCGCGGTGTTGTTCGGGGATCGCGCCGTCAACACCTGGCACTACAAATTCAGTCCTAACTAATGGCGCTGGGACAGATGTCACCGAGTCGTTCAAGGTCCCCATGCCACGTCTGCTGAGGGCGACGTCATTCTTGGGATTCCTGCGCAAGCGTCGGAACATGCGCGACATGCGCACCACGCTCGAACGCATCAAAGACGTCGTCGAGGCTTGAGCCCGCGGGTTCAAACTGACCCACTACCAGTCCATTACCTCATTTGCGATGGGCTCCAAGCTGCTCCAGGCTGTACCGGGTCCTGTCGCGGGGTGTACGCACCACCACCAACTGTGGTGTGCATGCCATAGCCTGCCGCGTCGCCGCCTGATGACATTAACGGTGCCGCCCGCCCCGCCCCGGTCGGTCCCGCAAACAAGTTCTCAAAAGTGTCCGATGGGCGGAGGTGGCCGCTCCAATCGATGGAGCGACCGACCCCGGACCGCAACAACAGCCAATAAGGTGGTCGCTGCGCTGATGCGTTCCGTGATGGCCTGCTGGACGATTACACCGGCCTTGATTGTCGGTTCTTCAGCAGTGCATCGAGAAGCATCGTCCAAAGCGGCCCGCTGGCGACACAGATGTGCACAACCCGAGGGACGAGTTGAATCATGACTATGGCCTTGACGATTGACGACGACCGCGACTTGAATGCGGCGCACGTGCTCACGGCACGTTTTTTCGGTGGCTTCGATGTCCGACTTTACGGGCAGTCGGTGGTGCGGTGGAAAGCCGGACGATCGCGGAGCCTCTTTCAATACCTCTTGATTCACCGCGGCAGACGAGTGCCGCAAGATCGCCTGTACGAAGCGCTCTGGCCCCACGCCGAGTGGCATGATGGCTCAAGCTCACTGAAAGTCGCTTGCCATGGGCTACGCAGTGCGCTTGGCGCAAGCCGGGACGGATCGGGAAAGGTACGGCTGCTGCATCGCGACCGCGGTTACGTGCTAGAGGTCGACGACGTCTGGCTCGACGTAACGCAGTTCGAGCGGCTGGTGATCGACGGGTTACAGGCTGCCAAGTCGGGACGAACTGACGCGGCATGGCGCGATCTCTCATCTGCCATGAGGCTGTACTCGGGCGATTTCCTCGAGGGCGATTGCGACGATTGGATTATCGAGTATCGCGAGTATTTCAAATCGCTGGCTGTCCGAGCTCTGCAGGCGTTGCGGCAGATCGCCGAGAACGACGCCAACACCGCGGAGCTGGTCGCCCTATGCCGCCGAACCCTCGACCTGGATCGTCATCATGAATCGAGCTACCGGACGCTGATCGCCCACCATGCCCGGCTCGGAGAACTTGAGCGGGCTCGCAGCTGGTTCACGCTGTGTGCGAGGCTGCTTAAGCAGAACCTCGGTGTGGCACCGGAACCCGCGACCGTGGCTGCATATCGCCTGGCGATCCGACGACCCGTTCAGGCTCCAGCGGCTTCGGGCTATGCGACATCGTGGTGACGGCATCCAGCTGAAGTGTGCCCGGAGCAGCAGAAGCTGTGCCTGCTGGTGATGATCGGGGTCTGTAATGATGGCCGCACTGGGTCCACCTGCGGACCACCAACCCGATCGAAAGTACCTTCGCCACAGTACGTTTGAGAATGAAGGTCACGAAAGGTCCTGGCTCGCACCCGGCTGGGTCGGCCATGGCCTACCAGCTCAATATCGCCATCCACCGGGTCTCGACAATTCCTCTGCAGCAGCTGGTTTGGGAAGTGCCTGGGCACGTCCACACGCCAATGTCGCCGTTGCACTCGCCCAACGCCTGGCATGCCATCTCGCCACAGTCGGCGAGGGGAGAGGCCCCAGTGCGGTGGTGAAACGCTGCGGTAATGCTCTGGGAGCGCTCGGCATAACCGCGACATAATCCGCCGTCACTAGCGTTCCGAGCTATCAGATGGAGGCACACACGGCGTGAGCGATCGAAATCCCAGAGGGACGGCTGAGGACGTTCACGCCCGCCTGACTGTTCGACGCAGGCCGCATACAGCAGACGACAGCGCACGAACCTTTGGAGCAGCAATGAACATATGGGCTCGCGTCATCCTCGTGCGGCCCCGACTCGTCGCGGTCGTGGCGGTACTGATTGCCCTACTGAGCGGTTTGTGGGGACTCGGGGTGCTCAATCGCCTGAACTTGGCCGGCTACACCGACCCCGACAGCGAGTCTGTGCAGGTGGACAGGCTGATCGAGGCCGGCGTCGGGCGCCAGACGCCGGACATGGTGGCGATCTACTCGATCCCAGCAGGGCGCACGCTCGAAGACATACGGCCCCAAGTCCTCGATCGATTCAACGCAGTGAGCTCCGACGTGCTCAGCCGACCGATCCAGTCCTACTGGACGACGCCGGGCCCGATTCGTCGGGCGTTGGTCTCGGCCGACCAAACCAAGGCTCTCGCGGTACTTTCGCTTAGGGGCGGTGATGGCGACAGGCTGAAGGCCTATATGAAGCTCACGCAAGAACTAACCGTACCGGGAATCCGAACTCAGTACACCGGCTTCAGTGCCGTCACCGATGCCTACAACACTGAATCAAAACGCGATGTCATGCTTGCAGAGTCGGTGGCGGTTCCATTGACTCTGCTCCTGCTACTGATGATTTTCGGCAGCCTCGTTGCGGCCTCGGTTCCCGTCGTCGTTGGAGGCCTCACAATCTTGGGCTCTCTGGGGGCGCTGCGGCTTATATCGAGTTACACCGACGTCAGCGCGTTCGCGCTAAACGTCGCTACGGTCCTCGGACTCGGCCTCGCAATCGACTACGGCCTGTTCCTGGTGAGTCGGTTCCGCGAAGAACTTAACAACGGGAATTCTCCCGTTGAGGCCGCACGCCTAACCGTTGTGACCGCCGGTCGAACGGTGGCTTTCTCGGCACTGTTGATGACATGTGCTTTCGCCGGAGTGCTGACGGCCCCAGTCGCGGCGCTGCGATCACTGGGATTTGGGGCGATCTCGGCGGTCGTTATCGCTGCGCTTCTCTCGCTGACTGCGGTTCCGGCGGTGCTGGCAATTCTTGGCCACCGCATAAACGCGCTGCCCGTCGGGCGAGGTGCAATTCCGCTAAGCGAGGCAAGGACTACGCGATTCTGGACCGCTGTCGCTGATTGGGTGATGCAACGTGCGGTTACCATCGCCGCGGTTGTCGTCGGTGTCTTGGTCGTCTTGGCTGCTCCCCTGCTCGGCGTTAAACCGGGCCAGCTCGAAGTCAGTGGCCTACCAGCGGACAGTCCCGTCCGCATCGCTCAGTCAACGATGACATCGGAGTTTCCCAACGCCACCAACGGAGCGACACTCATGGTGCGCAGCGCGAATGGTGCGCCACCGTCACAGGAGGCAGTGAACAGGGTGATATCCGCCGCGCAACGTTCCGACGGCGTGCGTTTTGTTCTTGTACAGGCGAAGGCAAAGGATTTCGTTCTGCTGCACGTTGGCCTCTCCGAACCGGACTTCACGATGGCCGCGAGGAATGCCGTGAAAGCGTTACGGCATATGCCGGATGTACCCGGTTCGATTGTCCTGGTCGGGGGTGAGAACGCGAGCGGCGCCGACACCGATACTGCGACAAAGCACGCCATCCCCGTCATGCTCACGGTCATGCTCAGCACGACGCTGCTGATCATGTTCGTGGCTTTCCGGTCGATCGTGTTGCCGTTCAAGGCGGTGGCCATGGCGACGCTGAGCCTCGCAGCCACGGTCGGCATCTTGCTTTGGGTATTTCAAGGCGGACATGGCGCCGGATTCTTTGGCGCACATGCGGATCCCCTGCCGTTGCCGTCACTCATCGTGGTTATCGGCGCTGTCTTCGGGCTTTCCACCGACTACGAGCTATTCCTTATGTCCAGAATGATGGAGGCACATCGGCAGGGAGCAACAACTGAAGAAGCAGTGCGCGTGGGTGTTTCGCGAACGGGCCGAGTGATCACAGCGGCGGCAGCATTGATGATCATCGTCACGGCGGCGCTGGGGTCGTCCGGTGTGAGCATGATCAAGATCATCGGAATCGGCATGGCGCTGGCCATCTTCGTCGACGCCACAGTCGTACGCATGCTCTTGGTGCCCGCGCTGGTCAAGCTAATGGGACGTGCCAACTGGTGGTTACCACGTTTGCCCTTGACGCAGCGGGTCGGCCTAGCAGACCATCCGCTCAAATCCGAAACGCCGCTACCGGACTCCAAAGTCGTGCCGGCATGAGAATCCTGATCGTGCGGGCCGGCATCGCCGGACTCGTGACTGCGAAGGTCCGCCTATGAATCGATATTTGTCCGAAATGTATGCGACGGCCGAGACCGTCGATACCGGTCTGACTGCGGGTGCGCTGGGTGATCTGTCGCGGGTGAGTTGGAACGATGTTCACAAGCGGGCAAAACGAATGGTGGGCCCACTCGCCGAAATAGGAGTCAATCCGCGCACAAGGGTGTGCGCCCTGGTAACCGACCCCATTGAGGTCGCATCCCTGGCGCAGGCTGTTTGGATGTCTGGAGCTACGTTGACGATGCTTCAGCAACCTAGCCC
Organism: uncultured Actinomycetota bacterium; assembly: GCA_963801365.1. Classification (GTDB taxonomy): domain Bacteria; phylum Actinomycetota; class Actinomycetes; order Mycobacteriales; family Mycobacteriaceae; genus Mycobacterium. The sequence continues at coordinate 180,612 of CAWDEZ010000017.1, forward strand.
GCAAGCCACCATGGAAGACTGGGTAGCCGCAACCCAAAAGTCACTGCACGTCCTCGGATGCCGAATAGTGGTGATCGGTGAGCAATATCTCGATATGGCGGCCGTCCTGCGAGACAGTGGCGTCGTCGTCGTTCAGATCGAGTCACTGGACATTGGGTATCCTCTCGAGCTAGTCCGACCCGGCGAGGACGACATCGCCATGTATCAGCTGACATCGGGATCAACAGGTAGTCCCAAGGCGATCACGATCTCGTTTAGGAACTTGTACACGAATTCACTGGCGCTCATGGCCGTTGCAGGCGGCGACCGTGAACAAGACGTCATGGTGAGCTGGTTGCCGTTGTCCCATGATCTGGGCATGGTCGGTTTCCTGTTAACGCCCATGCACCACGGCTGTGAGCTAGTCAAGGTGCCGCCGGGGGAGTTCGCGCGGTCACCATTAACCTGGCTGCGCTTGATCAGTGACTATCGGGGCACCATCACCGGCGGCCCGGGGTCCGCTTATGCGCTAGTGGGACGCCTCCTAGAATACGAATGCGATGGGGCATATGACCTGTCGTCCTTGCGATTTGCGACGTGTGCCGGTGAGCCGATACGCATGCCAGCGTTGCGCAGCTTCATCGATCAGGCGCGACGCTTTGGCTTCAAGGATTCCGCCCTGGCCAACGGTTATGGGATGGCCGAAACCACGCTCGGAGTGGCGTTCACGCCGTTGGGCAAGGGAATTCAGATAGAAGCTGTCGATCGCGACGTCCTCTATGACAAGAAGGTTGCGGCGATCACCGAGCCAGACACGCCGGCGTCCAAGGAGGTGGTGATTGCCGGGCCGCCCGTACCCGGCATGGAAGTGCGCATTGTGGACGCCGGCGATCGTGACCTGCCTGCAAGGCATGTCGGCGAGATCACCGTCCGTGGCGATGCGGTAACCAATGCATACCTCACAGAGGATGGCTCTATACCCGCGACCGATGAGTCAGGATGGCTGCGCACCGGCGATATCGGTTATGTGACCGAAGATGGCTGCCTTGCCATCTGCGGCCGTTCGAAGAATGTCATTATCTTCGGTGGACACAATATCTTCCCCGGGGATCTCGAATTGTTGGTAGAGTCGATTTCCGGAGTGCGCAAGGGGAGCGTTCTGGCGCTTGGTGTCATGCGAGACGACTTTTCGGAGGATGTCTGCATCGTCGCCGAATTGTCGAGCGCCAGAGAGGGATTGGATGCCGATGAGATCGAACGCGGGATTTTACGCAAAGTCAATAGTGCGGTTGGTTTGATCCCCACAGTAGTGTTGGTTCCAAAAGGAAGTATACCGCGCACGCCGTCCGGTAAGCTTAGTTATGGACGTGCACGAGAACTATTTGTAAACGCCCGTCGCTAATTAAACAAAATACGAGCGTCTACAGTGTTGATCGGAACCTTTGCCTTCCGATACTGCTGCTTTATTCCGGTCGATAACACATTTGACAGCTGACTAGAGCCCGGTATGTCTGGTCTTCTAGGGTTGGCTGTTTCTGCTCGCACCTGGTTCACGCTGTGTGCGAGGCTGCTTAAGCAGAACCTCGGTGTGGCACCGGAACCCGCGACCGTGGCTGCATATCGCCTGGCGATCCGACGACCCGTTCAGGCTGCAGCGGCTTCGGGCTATGCGACATCGTGGTGATGGGCATCTTCTCGTTTTGAGGGCACAGCCTGTGGTCGGCGGAAGTCGAGGTTAGCGTCGGTCTCGTGCAGGTGGCTGCGGCCAGCACTTATGTGGGAGTGGGCAAGTGCCGATATTGCGCAGTTGATCGCTCGGTGGGTGTGGGCAGCGCTGCTGGTGGCGCAAGTAGGCCAATGTTTTTGCCGCACGTGTCCGGCCGAGCACTGGATCCACCTGCGGACCACCAACTGGGTCGAAAGTACTTTCGCCACAGTACGTTTGAGAATGAAGGTCACGAAAGGTCCTGGCTGGCACCCGGCTGGGTCGGCGATGGCCTACCAGCTCAATATCCCCATCCACCGGGTCTCGACAATTCCTCCGCTGCAGCTGGTTTGGGACGTGCCTGGGCGCGTCCACACGTCAATGTCGGCGTTGCGCTCGCCACACGCTGGCATGCCATCTCGCCGCAGTCGGGGAGGGGGAGAGGCCCCAGTGCGGTGGTGAAACGCTGCGGTAATGCTCTGGGAGCGCTCGGCATAACCGCGACATAATCCGCCGTCACTAGCGTTCCGAACTACCTCAGATGGAGGCACACACGGCGTGAGCGAGGAACATCACATGTGCGAGATCGCGATAGTTGGCATCGGCTGCCGGTTTCCGGGTGGCGTACACGACGCGTCGAGTTACTGGAAGTTCTTGCTTAACAAAGGCGATGGAGTTGTCGACATTCCGCCCGATCGCTGGAGCGTAGAGAAGTACTACGATCCCGACCCTGAAGCGCCGGGACGCATGTACACGCGCCGAGGGGGCTTCCTCACTAACCCCCCTTGGGATTTCGACCCCGAATTCTTCGGAATCTCTCCGCGAGAAGCCTCAATGATGGATATTCAGCAGAGGCTCCTGCTGGAAGTGTCATGGGAGGCGTTAGACGACGCCGGGATTGCGGGAAGCGTGGCCGGCCGCTCGGTGGGTGTGTACATCGGAGCATTCACGGCCGACAATGCTGTAACGCGAGTCGGCATGTCCGCACGGATGGATATTTCCGGTCACACGCCGATGAGCTACACCTTCACCCTGTTGTCGAACAGGATCTCCTACGTCCTAGACCTTCAGGGTCCAAGCATGACGATCGATACTGCTTGCTCATCATCCCTGGTCGCGTTTCATCAGGCTACGCAGGCGATCATCGCCGGCGAGTGCGAACTTGCTCTCGCGGGCGGTGTGAATTCGATAACGCAGCCTGAGACCTATATATCGATGTCCAAGGGCCGGTTCCTTGCTCCAGACGGTCGCAGCAAGGCCTTCGACGCCTCTGCGGACGGATACGGCCGCGGCGAGGGAGCGGGGGTCGTGGTTCTGAAGCGGCTCGACGCTGCTCGACGCGACGGGGACCGGATCTACGCTGTGGTCCGTGGCACTGGAGTCAATCAGGACGGAAAGACAGCGGCAATACCCGTTCCGAACCCGGTCGCTCAGGAGAGCCTTGCCAGGCGCGTTTGCGCAGACGCAGGGGTCGCGCCGAATGACGTTGCGTATGTTGAGGCACACGGCACCGGCACTCCCGTTGGCGATCCGATCGAAATATCTGCTCTTGGAAAGGTTTACGGCAAACCCTCCGGTCGCCATGAGCCGCTGTTCGTTGGATCGGTTAAGGCCTCGATCGGGCATCTGGAGGCTGCCGCCGGAATCGCGGGAGTGATTAAGACAGCGCTGACGCTGCACCACCGCACAATCGTGCCGCAGGGCTGGTTGGAAAACCCGAATCCCGATATCCCGTTCAACGATCTCAACATCGTTGTCCCAACCGAACTGCAACATATTCCAGACAAACACGGGAACGTCCTTGCGGCTGTGAACAGCTTCGGTTACGGCGGGACGAATGCACATGCCATTCTGCAAGCCACACCTGAGCCTTCGAAAGTTTGCGCAGATGCGGTCTTTCCGGTCTTGCCGATCTCGGGACGGAATCCGAACGCGGTTCGTGAGCTTGCAAGCGGCTTCGCATCGCTTGTGCAGGCTGGGACCGATCTCGACTCCCTGGTCGCCGCAGCGTGGACACGGCGCGCCCATCACCAATTCAGGACCGCATTCGACTATTCGGACAGCACCGATCTGTTGACCAAGCTGCAGCACTTTGCCGGCGGCGAGAGTCGTCCGCCCGTGCGAGCGATCACCGGCGACGCCGCACGGCCGGTCTTCGTATTCAGCGGCATGGGCCCGCAGTGGTGGGCCATGGGCCGCGACCTGCTGAGGGCCGACAGTGAGTTCGCGCGGATGGCCCACCTCATCGATGACGAATTCCGCGCGATCGCGGGCTGGTCGATCATCGAGGAACTTGATCGAACCGAGGAGGATTCCAAGGTCACCAACACCGAGATCGCACAGCCCGCAAACTTTCTCGTCCAAGTCGCGCTTGTTGCAGAATTGGCGAAGATGGGAGTGCAACCGGCCGCCGTGGTCGGGCACAGTGTCGGTGAGGTCAGCGCAGCGTACGTCTCCGGCGCGCTCAGCCTGCGCGATGCGGTGCGGGTGAGCTACCGCCGTTCTCGGTTGCAGGCCACAACCGGTGGCGCGATGATCGCTGTAGGTCTGTCGGAGGCGGATGCGCTGGCCGCGGTCCCCGAGGGGGACCAGCTTTCAATCGCCGCCGTGAACAGCTCCACGGCCGTCACGCTCGCCGGAGATCACGACGCGATAATGCGCATGTACGAACGCCTCACGGATGCTGGGGTATTCGCGCGACTCCTGAAGGTCGAGGTCGGCTACCACAGCCACTTGATGGATCCGATCCTCGACGAGCTCCGTTCGGCGCTGGCCGATCTGCGGCCGCAGAAACCATCCATGCCGCTGTACTCGACCGTGACTGGCGATCGTGTTACCGGCCCGGAGTGGGATGCGGACTATTGGTGCCGGAACGTGCGCGAACCAGTGCGGTTCGCGGATACGGTCACCAACCTCATCGCGGGCGGTCATCGTGTATTCCTCGAAGTTGGCCCAAACCCGGTGCTAAGTGGAAACATTCGAGAGATACTGGTGCGCGCCAACGAAACCGGGACCTCGATTGGCACCCTGAGCCGAAAAGAGGGCGATTTCATCAGTTTGCGGCGCACCATGGGTGAGTTGTACACCATCGGGGCGCTGGATGGATCAACAATACCCGGCGGCTCGTCGGTCGTGCCGCACGTAGCGCTACCCGCTTATCCATGGCAGAAGACTCGCGTGTGGGCCGAGTCGGACAGCGTCATGCGCGAACGTATGGCCTCGGACACCCGTTTCCCTATGCTCGGTCAGCGCAGCGTCCAGTCGGTACAGGAATGGACGGTGGAGCTGTCGGTAGCGGCTTTGGATTGGCTGCATGACCACGTGGTGGAGGGCGTGGTCATACTGCCCGGCACCGCATACCTGGACGCCGCGCTCAGTGCGGCCGCGATCCGTACCGGACGTGAGGACCTCATGCTCGAGGACGTCCGGTTCGTCACTCCCCTGGTAATCGATGCTCATGACATCCCTGTTCTCCGGCTCACGGTGGAAGAGACGACGAAACGCTTCATTCTGTCCTCCCACTCCGCCACAGGATCGACATGGACGACACACGCCACCGGCCGGATCGTCGAGGGCCCAGTCGTGCCTGCGGTTGTCCATTTGCCGTCGGATAGTGATGCAATGGTGGTGCGCGGCGAGGACATGTACGCCGCTCTTGCGGCCCGCGGACTGAAGTACGGCAAGGCGTTTCAGGGCATTGTTGAGGCAAGGGTTAGCGCGGAGACCGTGGTCGCAACGGTCGATGCCTCTGCGGCGAAAGACTCCGCACACCTGGCTCACCCAGCGGTGCTCGATGTCGCGTTGCAATGTGTCGCAGCATTAGCGGCGGGATCGAACATCGCCACCGAAGGCGCTGTCGTTCCGGCGGGAGTTCGGACGGTGCGTCGATTCCGGCCCATACCCGAGCAGCCGACCGTGCTGGTACGCCTTGTCGGCACCGACCCATTGCGGGCGGATGTCGATCTCATCGACCCCGACGGAAACCAGATCGTGGCGATGGCTGGCGTGGAGTTCCGGCCGATTTCCCCGCCCGGCTCGCCGCTCAACCGGCTTGGCCGCCTCTTCTACGAGCCGAGGTGGGAGCTGTGTGACAGGAGTAGCCCCCAGACGGCTGGGCCCGAAATCGCGGGGGAGTTCGCCCTCGTCATCTCTTTGGGCGACGTGGCGTCCCAGCGCGCTGCCTCGATTGTCGACAAGCATCTTAACAACGGCTCCTTGTTCCATATCTCGGATCCGCTGCTGTCCCGACTTGAGGAAGACCTTGCCCGGGCCCTGCGTGACGGAATCGCGACGAGCGAGAACCGGCGAGCCAACGTCATTGTCGTGGCGGGCGCGGGGTTCAGCGCAGCCGCGAATGTCACGGCACTCGCCCGTGTTGCCAAGGCGATCGCTGCGGTGTCGGCCGAACTCACAGATGGCGGCGAATCGGAGTCGAACCGGCCAACCATCGAAATCCGGGCAGTCGTCGTCACCACGCACGCGTTCTGCATTCCGGGCAGCACGATCGAAGCGGACACGGCACATGCGGCCCTAGTCGGCGCCCGCCGTTCACTGCTGAACGAGCAGCCGATGTTCGGATGGCGGCTGATCGACACCGAACCGAACACGATGACCGAGGAACTCGTCGCAGATGTCCTTGGACCCGTTGCAGCAGACGACGATGCCGACGAGGTATGCCTGTCCCTGGGTTCCCGCTGGGTAATTCGAGTGCGCAACAATCTGGCTGAGCACCTCGAAGCTCGGAACGCGGTGCGCGCTCTTGACAACGCGGAGACGTCGTTTGCACTCGAAGTGCCGGGCAGCCGTCTGCTCGAGGATCTGGCGTGGCGCGAAACCGAACGGATCGAACCGCTCGACGGACAGATCGAGGTCCGGATGGAGGCGATTGGGCTCAACCCCAAGGACGCGTTCAAGGTGCTCGGCGTCCTCACGGCGAAGGATATGGCGGACACGTTCTTCGGTATGGATATCGGACTCGAGGGGGCCGGCACCGTCGTACGGGTCGGTCCAGGAGTTACGGACATCAATGTCGGTGATCGTGTGGGTGTTTGCGCACGGAATATGGTTCGCCGATTCCTCACCATCGACCGGAACTATGCAACGGTGATACCAGGAAGCTGGGACGCCGGAACGTGTAGCTCCAACGTTCCGTTCCTGACCGCAGAATTCGCATTGGTCGAATCGGCTCGGATTCAGGCTGGCGAAACGGTGCTCATCCACGGCGGAGCCGGTGGTGTCGGGCTCGCCGCAATCCAGGTTGCCCGCGCCCGCGGCGCCACTGTGATCGCAACTGCCGGAAACGAGGACCGCCGCTCCCACATATTGGAGGCTGGAGCGCACCACGCGCTCGACTCGCGCTCGATGAACTTCGTCGACGATGTCATGCAGCTAACTGAAGGCCGCGGTGTCGATGCCATCCTCAATAGCGCACCTGGCGAGGTCATCCGCCAGAACTTCAGGGTCGCAGCCGAATTCGGGCGAATCGTCGATATCGGCAAGATCGACATCTATGGCGACGGCGTCATCGATCTGCGGCCGTTCGATCACAATCTGACGTTCATTGCGCTCGATCTGGATCGCATGCTGAAGTACCGCCCGGAGGTGGTGCGCGCCAAGACGGCCCAGTTGATCGACAAGTTCACAACGGGTGTCTACCAGCACCTGCCGTATCACAGCTATTCGATGAATGATGTGGCTGCCGCATTCGATGCGATCGTGCGGCCCAAGCGGATCGGCCGTGTCGTGCTGGACCTCAACGAGCCCGCCCCACTTGTGCGCCCACAGATCCCGCCATTGGGAATCCGCTCCGATGCTGCATACCTGATCACTGGTGGCTTCGGTGCGTTCGGTCTGGCGACCGCTCGCTGGCTGGTGCGAGAGGGTGCACGCCACCTGATCCTGGCCGGACGCAGCGGTGCTGTGAGCGTGGAAGCGAAGAATCAGATGCTTGCCTTTGCCGACGCTGGTGTGGAGGTGACCGAGGAGCGCATCGACGTTGCTGACTACGCCTCGGTGGCGACCATGATCGAGCGGACGAAAGGGTCGGGCGTGCCATTGCGCGGCGTGTTCCACGCAGCCGGGGTGGTCGATAACTGTTCCGTCAGCTCAATCACCGCAGAGGTTGCCGCAAACGTGTTGGCGCCCAAGCTCGCCGGCGCAGTCAACCTGGACCGCGCCGTGCGCGAGATGGAAGTTGACCTCGACCACTTCGTCCTCTGGTCATCGATTAGCGGACTGATCGGTGGTTTTGGTCAGGCATGCTATGCGGCCGCCAATGCGTCTCTGCAATCGCTTGCACACAGTCGGCATTCCCGCGGCGAGCCAACACTGTGCGTCGACTGGGGCTCGATGTCCGGGGGCGGCATGGCCGAGGCGGACGAAGAGACGGTCCGGTATCTGTCGGCGGTGGGTCTTCGGCCGATCGCAATGGACCTTGCCACCGAGTATCTGGCCGAATGCCTTCGTCTCGATGTCCCGCATGTGTCGATTTTCGACATGGACTGGCGTACGGCAGTCGCAACCACCCATGCGGCGGCGCACTCGGCACGCTTTGCGGAGTTCGCGGGTGGGTCCGCCGACCAGGACGAAGTCGCAACACTTAGAGCTGCGATCTTGTCGCTGCCGGCGGACCAGCGCGGTGCGGCCGTCACAACGGCGCTCGCCGAGGTCATGGCGGGTGTGCTGGGCGTAGCCACCGATGCCGTGGATGTGGAGACCCCCTTGCTAGAACTGGGATTGGACTCGTTGATGGCCGTCGAGTTCGCCGCCCGGACCAGCAAGCTGA
>CAWDEZ010000018.1:0-712362 GCA_963801365.1 uncultured Actinomycetota bacterium
ACCGGCATCGAACTTCCCCCTGTCGAAATGGCTCACAACCTCGGGCAAGGCCTTTCGCGGATCGGGGCCAAGATGGCGGCAGAACTTGAGAACATGGAAGCGGCGAAAACCTCATGAGCATCGGTTCGGTGAAATCGCACCGCGATCTGATGCGAATGGAGGCGCATTAATAAGAAACTGCGGGCATCATTCTCAATCAATATTTGCGATGAAAAACTTAGGAGACGCCATGAAAGCTTTTGTTAACCAGATATCGACTGCGGTCCCGGATAATGATGTCCACGGCCGTCTTGTCTCTGCCTTTATCAAACTCGATCCACTTCCTCAGTATCGTGAGATACTGCTTATGATGAAAGACCAGTGCCAAATTTCGCACCGCTGGTCGGTATTAAAAGATCCAGAAAGTTTCTATGGTTCGAATGCGAGTTTGGTCAGCACCGCAAAACGAATGGTTGAATACGAAAAAAATGCCCAAGATCTCGCTTTCAAGGCCGTGAAGGCTTTGAATCTTGGGGACGAGGGGGCCGCGATTACCCACATTGTAGTGATTAGTTGCACTGGATTCTTCTCGCCGGGAATTGATTTTGAGCTGATCAACCGTTTTGGCCTTAATCCCAACGTGGAAAGGACGACGATCGGATTTATGGGGTGTTTCGCCGGGGTTAACGGTCTCAAACTTGCCCGCCATATAGTGCGGTCGGAGCCATCTGCGAAAGTTCTTGTTGTCTCACTGGAACTCTGCTCTCTGCACCTGCAGATGCCGAAAGATATCGAGCAAGCTGTCCCGTACCTGTTGTTCGGTGACGGGTGTGCCGCTGCACTGATCACTTCAGAACCGCGAGGACTGGAACTGCGTTCGTTCACGGCTGCGGTCATTCCTGATACAGCTGAGCAAATGACTTGGCGGATCGGAAATGCCGGCTTCGACATGACACTGTCCCGACAGGTCCCGTTAGCGATCACCACCGGATTGACCGAAGAAAGTAAGAAACTGATCCTCGGCGGAACGTCCGCCAAGGAGATCAACCTCTGGGGGATTCATCCCGGGGGGCGCGCCGTCCTCGACGCAGTAGAGCGAGCGTTCTTGTTGCCGCCAGACGCGTTGACCTATTCCCGTCGTGTGATGGACCGGTTCGGCAATATGTCGTCAGCGACGATTTTTTTCGTACTCAATGAAATTCTAAAAGCGAACGTTGACAGTTCGCTGAGGGGTGCGAGCGGATGCGGCATGGCTTTTGGACCTGGACTGACCGCTGAAACTTTACTATTTAGTGTGGTCTGATCGTGCGGTAGCGCGTTGTTATCATAGGTGGTGGCTTGGAGACCTCGAAAACTCGGCGGAGTCGCAATCGATTGCGTAAGGCAGGACCGTTAATTCGTACCACTGCAAATTAGGTAACCGCCATCAGAGCAACCGTTTCTTTAGTCACCAGAGCACCGCTCCTATATCAGTAAAGTGAGATACTTATGACAACCCTACTTACACCACGCACCCAGAACCAATCTGGATCGCTGATTGCCGGCCATAGCAAAATAGCGTTCGTGGGATGTCTTCCAGAAATCGAACTACCACAGCAAATTGAATCGGCAAGACTTGGATTAGTTAAAATAGAACGTGTGCGCGAAGACGAGTTCGAAAAATACCTGGGCGAATTCTCGGCCAATGGTAACCTCGCCGCGGTCTTCGCTGGATCTGACTACGCCGTTCCTGAAAGTATCGTAACGCTGCGACGAATGCCAGCATTCGCTCGTACACGGGCATATGTCGTTGGCAAGGGCGCGGGTGGGCCCGTACCTGGATGGACGGAAACATACGACGTAGAAGATATTCTCTCGCCCAAAGAATTCAATGGATTTGGAATGTCAGACAAGCTGGACATGGGATTGCGGGCCTATCATTCGCTGATCCACGACTCCCGCTACACAGACTATTACCTCGATATGACATTCAACAAAATATTTGATTGGTTTGAAACCACGAGATGGAATTGGAAAGACATAAATCTCGACGGTATCGACCGCGAGCTACTCAGCTCCGACGAAATCGAATATCTGACCGTGTCCGCAATTATGGAGTTCGGGACTCTTCCAGGTGCTCATAACTTTCTCCGGGAATGGGAAGGGGAAACAAGCTTCTCGTCGTGGGCTTTAATGTGGGGAGCGGAGGAGGCACGTCACTCTCTGGTCCAAGCTCGGTATCTTGACAAAATTGGAGTGAAGGTACGGTCGAAGCACGCCTTATATAAGCGCGAACCATACCCGATAGGCGATACTCACACGGGTACTCTTGTCATGAATATAATTTCGGAAGCGCGTGCTTCTGAACTGTACAAACAGTTGGCGGCCCACACTCAAGAACCAGTGATAAAGCGGATATGGAAGCTATTATCACACGATGAGTCGCGGCATTGCCGGGCCTTCTATGTGTTTAGTAAAGAACTCTGCGAGGGCAACAAGGCCAACCAGATCGCGGCACTAAGGATGGGCTATATATGGTTAGCCGACCGAAGTGAGGGGCTTAAGCATCCCGCGGGGTTCTTCTACCCTCATTCAACCTCGACTGATGATATCAGAAGAGCTGAGGCCGGGCGAGAAGGTGCTACTGATGCTGCCGATGCGAGGGTGATGTCTATTCTTCGGCGGCTAACTGCTGACGATTCCATCGAGACAACTCGCGACATCAAGCGCAAACTAAAGTCGTTGATGTAATTTTGCCAAGCGGGCATCTGGCAGAGAAAACGATAGGAGCGCGGAATTGTTAAACGCCAAGGATACATTAGAGATCAACTGCTTCGGATGCGCGCCCACAAACCCGATCGGGTTAAAACTTGAATTCGAGACTGCACATCCTCAGTGTACTAGCCGGTTCTCCCTAGGACCTGACTACGAATCGTATCCCGGTGTCATACACGGAGGGATTGTCGCGACGATTCTTGACGAGACTTTAGCCCAAACGGTATACCATCACGGAAATGGCTCGGCTTTTACAGTTGGGCTCCGCGTTCGGTACGGCCATCCCATGCAAACCAACATTCCGTATGTCGCTATAGGTGAGATAATACGGGCGAACGGCTCGCTTATCAGAGCCTCGGGACGGATTCAGCGCGATACGGGTGAATTAATTGCGGCTGCAGTCGGATCGTTCCATCTAGTATCAGAGAAAGGCCTGGAGGCGATACGCTCCATCTCTTTGGAACGGCGCGGGAGTGATCAGCGCGAACCCGATTTGTGAAAATGAGAGGCAAATAGGAGATATCATGGATGCACAGAAGACCATCTACTCAATCATCAGCCAACAGCTCGGCATTGAAATCAGTCAATTGAACTCCGAGGTGCATTTCCGTAGCTTACCAAATGTCAGCTCAATGAAAGTTCTTCAGATCATTCTCGAGGTGGAGCGGGCGTTTGATATCGAACTTGAGGACGAGGTGACATTCAGGGTAGAGACCATCGGACAATTCGAATCGGAGGTCGAGCACCTGCGCGCGCGGAAAATACGTGAGCACATTTAGTAGCGCATGAACAAGAATGAACTTGCTCACAAAGCAGATCGGGACTCCGCTTAGACGGCGTCGGCCGTCGTCCTCCAGGTGTTTGTAACGGTGGTAGTGGGTTTGTCGGGCTCGGTGTTGGTGTCCCGACTTAGGACTTTTAGTGTGCATGACAGGCATTGATCGCAGCGAGTTTCTCGCGGAGGTCGTCGGGTAGGGGCTCGGTGCCGGTCAGGGTTTGTCGGCCGGCTTTGATTCGCACTGTCCGGTAGCGGTGTGCGGTTCTCACGAATTTCTTGATACTCCAACCAGTTTGGTGTCCGAGTCGGTGGTGCCCAATGCCGGCCAGCAGCATCGCCCAAGAGCATTACGCGGTAGTTCGCCGGAGTCGTCTCATCCAACCCATCGACTCACGATGACAACCACGGTCGCAGTGTGGCTGAGTACACGTACCGAAGTTCGCGTCGAAGCCCGACCGGGTTGTCCGCATCGAAATGAGCACACGATGACGCAGTGATTAGGTTCGGCCCAAAGATAAGTGCTCGCAAGCTCATTGCCGTGTTATCGACCCATATGTAGGGCTATTGCTCAGCGAGGATCTGGCTGAGAGGCTGCGGTTCGATGTTGCCGCCGGACACGATCATCACTGTGCGCCCGGGCGGCGTCGTGCCCTGCCGGTAGGCGGCTAATGCGACCGCCCCACTGGGTTCGGCGACCAGATGCGCCTTGTAGGCGAGTTCGCGTACAGCGGAGCGGATCTCTTTCTCGGAGATGGTGATGATGCCGTCGAGTACCCGCTGGAGGTGTGCGAAGGTGAGCTCCGAGGGCGCCGAACGTAACCCGTCGGCGATCGTGCGGTTTCGGTCTTCAATGGACCACTCCACCCGTCGGCCAAGCCGCAAGCTTTCGGCCGCGTCGGCGGCCAATTCGGGCTCGACGCCGAAGACGGCAGCATTCGGGCACAGCGCCTTGATCGCGGTGCCGATGCCCGATGCCAGACCGCCACCGCTCACCGGGGCCAACACGCAATCCACATCGGGCAGGTCCTCGGCGATTTCCAGACCGATGGTCCCCTGCCCGGCGATGATGGCGGGGTGATCGAACGGCGGCACGAGCACGCCGCCGGTGTGCTCGACCACCTCGGCGGCTACCTTCTCTCGCTGCCCGGCACCACATAGCACGACCTCGGCGCCGTAGTCGCGGGTCGCTTGTACCTTGACGTTTGGCGTTTCCTCGGGCATCACAATGTGGGCGGTCACGCCGCACCGAGCCGCCGCGTAGGCGACGGCCTGGGCGTGGTTGCCGCTCGAGTACGCCACCACTCCCCGGGACCGGGTAGCCTCGTCGAGGCTGCCGAGGGCGTTGAACGCTCCACGCACTTTGAACGCGCCGATCGCTTGCAGGCTTTCCGGTTTGATCCAAAGCGGCCGTTCGGGATCGGCCCAGTTCGCCGGCACCAACGGCGTCCGCACCACCGATTCACGGATCCACTCGGCGGCTGCCTGGATGTCGCCAATGGTGACCAGTTGCATGCGTTGATTCTGTCCGACAATTACAGCGCTGCGGCCCAATCTGATTCACCGCCTCGCGACCCGGTTTGTGTGCAGCGATGCGTCGACTCCATCGGCGGGGAATGAAGATAGCCAGCACGCGCCCATTAGAAGTCTTCATACAGCGCACAAGCCGACGTCAGGACGATGCATATGCCGCTGCGAGCGGGTGTTGTCAACACCGCTTCCCGACTTACGAAATTTTAGTGTCGTGGTGGCTGTGATTTTGGCGATGGCGTCGCGGAGGTCATCGGGTAGTGGTCAGCGGCGGTCAGGATTTGTCTGCCGGCGCGAATGTGCACGGTGCGGTAGTGGCGAGGCAGTGCGCACGAATTTCTTGATGCTCCGACCGGTTTGATGATCGATGCTGTGCGATACGGCCAGGGCGGCGAACAGGATGGCCAGGTGGGCGTCGATGGATTCGCGTTTGTGGTGTCAGACCGGTCGGGCCTGTAGGTCGTGCTTGGACATCCAAAAGCTCTTCTCGATGGGCCACAACTGGTGGTAGGCATCGATGACGAACTCCGCACCGACAGCGGTGAGGTTGGTCGTGTAGCCGTCAACCCGGCCATGGCACCGGTCTCGAAGTAGTGGGTACTGGCGTCATAGAGCACCAGACTGGCTGGACCCGGCCTGGCATGGGCAGCACAGGCTTTTCGATAGTGCTTGACGCACAGCAGGTTTGGCGAACATCGGCACGTGCCGCGGCACGGTGCGGTAGTCGACCGGTTCGACTCCGGTTTCGGAGAGCACCCGCAAAGAGTCGATCTTGCTCGCACTGCCTGCTCACGGGTCACCTGGTCAAACTTCTTTGGTGCAGCCAAAACCACATCCTCCTGGTGCGATCAGGCTCCACTAGACCCAGGATGGTTCAGGTTCGGGGAACCCTGTAGCTTACGGCGGTGAATTGGGCGATGTGCTTGCGCAGCCGTCGTTTAGTAGCGATGCGGGTGGTGTGGTAGCCGGGGCCGAGGTCGCGAAAGCGGCTGGCTCTGTTGGCCAGCAGGTTTGCGGCGGTAACGCATCGGCGCCCGGCTGGGATCACCACGCCGACTCCACCGGCGCAGAAAGGGCAAATGCGGAAAATCCGCAATTGCACAGCCCCGCCGACCAGCGCGTCGAGCGTGGTCGTCCGGGTTAGCGCGCGGGCGATCCACGGCGGCGGAAGGCGGCGCGCCGATCACATAGCGCGACGCGGCAGCCTTCTCGCCGGAGCCGGCGGCGCCAGAAAAACACAAGCGGCAGAACCAGTTCGATACCCGCCTCGGCGACCTGCAGCCAGAGCGGCTCAACTCACGAGCAGCACCGAAATCATTCTGTCGATCCCGCTGAGCAGCACGATACCGGCCAGGACCCGCATCATCGCGCCGGGAATGGGCGACTGGCGCGCTGCCCAGATCCAGGCGATGCCGAAACCGATGAAGACCGTTGCGTAGAAGCGTTCGCGCGAATCGACAGAGGCGTTGGTGGGCCCGGAGCCGAACACCGACAATTGGCCGCGAAGGAAATGGAAGAGGCCGATCCGTCTCGTCAGCTGATGGCGCCGGTTTTCCAGGGCAGCGCCACGGTCGGCGTGTGCAACGGCGCCCGCGCTGCGCACTGGGCGTCTGCGAATCCGGCTATTAAAGTGACGCCAGGCGGGGAATTTGGGACCGATGCGTGATCCAAAGGAATGAAGAATGATGAAGATCAGTGGTATTACCGTGCGCCGGCAAGCCGCCGGCATCTGTGTGGGCTATTCCCTACTCGGCGGTCTGGCCGCCATTACGATTGCAGAACCGACGGCGTCGGCGGCGCCCGACTGCAACGCTACCGGAGTGGCCAGCGCTGTCAGCTCGGTGACGGGCTCAGTTCGCCAGTACCTCAGCAGTCATCCGGAGGCTAATACGGTGGTGACCGCAGCGCAGAACGAACCGCGTCCGCAGGCGGCGACCAATCTGCGTAATTACTTCACCGCGCACCCGCAGGAGTACTTCGACTTGCAAGGGATCCTGGCCCCTATCGGTGACATTCAACGCCAGTGCAACACGACGGGGCTCTCGCCCGATATGGAGTCGGCCTACAACGAGTTCATGGCCGGCTGAGTATCTGCCGTCAGCCCTAGCTGGTCCTGCAGGTCGTGACCGCTGCATTGGGTACGGAGTGCGCCGCGTTGCTGCAGCAGCGGAACTACTTGGTCGGCGTCAAGTCCCTGTGGGGTCAGGTGGGGCACCAGGATGATTTGCGCAGGCGCCAAGCCCAAAGCCCAGAAACATGGTGTAAAAAGCAAGCCGTCCTCTCCGGTGACGCGTGTCCCATCAACGCCCGCAGCGCCAGCAGATCAATTCCGGCCGAGGCTAATTCGGTGCCGTAGGTATGGCGCAGCCGATGCGGACGCACCCGCATCGCGCCGGAGAGTTCCCGGTGGCGGCGAAACAGGCTGCGCAGCCCAGCCTAGTTGACCGGTGCACCGGTCGTCGGGCCGCGCAGCACCACGAAACACAGCGGTACTGCCAGTCCTGAGGGCGCTCCCACCGCAGATACGCCGCGATTTCAGTGAAGAATTCTGCATCGAGGGCACGTGGCGTTCCTTGCCGCCCTTGCCTATAACCCGCAGCCGCCGCCGACACATGTCCACATCGGCCAACAACGAATCCCGCACCTCCGCCGAGCGCAACCCGCCCAGCAGCATCGCCAACACCATCGCCCGATCCTGATGCGTCCTTAACGTGGCAACGAATGCATCGACGTCGTTGGCCGGCAACGATTCCGGAAGCAACCGCGGCTGGCGCACCAACCTGCCACCGGCACGGGCCCGTCCGGGACCGAGATGACCCAGCAGACCGCGATACGAGCGACGCCAACCCCTGCCCGCGCCGCGGCGACTGCACCGGCGCCCCGTGCACCACTTCCCCGGACGCAACTTCGCCAGGCCAAGATCCTCGAAGACGCCGGCATCAAATTGGACTCGGTCCCAGCACCAAGAAAATCCGAGCTCAGCCGGGCCCACCATGCATATGGGATGTGTTGGGGCAACGCGGGTTTGAATTGATATTGGTCAACGCCCGGCATGTGAAGATGGTGCGCGGCCGCCCCCGGCATGATGGAAGCAGAATAACCGCACCGTCTCACGCGCCTTCGGACAGGAGCTCAAGCTCCTCGGCAAGCACCTTTACCGCATAGCGGATCTGCTCGTCCGCGTGGCAGCTGGTGATGAAGAACCGCAGCCGCGCTTGGTCTTCCGGCACGGCCGGGTAGAGGACCGGGTTGGTGTTTATCCCGCGCCGCAGCATAGCGTTCGACAGTTTCACTGCCGTGATCGAGCTGCCCACGATGCACGGGATAATGGGAGTGCCCTCGCTGTTGCCCGTGTCGATGCCCGCTTCGCGGGCCAGCGTCATAAAGAGTTCGCAGTTCTCACGCAGCCGGCGCAGATGTTCTGGCTCGGCCCGCATTAGGCGGATTGCCGCAAGCGACGCCGCGGCGGTGGGCGGTGGCATTCCGACGCTGTAGATGAACCCGGGTGTGGTGTATTTGAGGAACTGGATCAGCTCGCGGCTTCCGCCGACGTAACCGCCGCAGCCGGCCAGCGCCTTGGACGTCGTGCCCGACCACAACTCGACGTCGGCGCGATCTACCCCGAAGTGTTCGCCGATGCCGCCGCCGGTGGCGCCGAGTACACCGATGCTGTGTGCCTCGTCGATCATCAGCAGCGCGTTGTGCTTCTTCTTGACCACGATGAAGGCGGGCAGGTCGGGGATGTCGCCGTCCTGGCTGTAGACGCCTTCGATGATGATGAGCACCCGGCGGTACTGATGGCGGATCGTGGTGAGGATGTCGTCCAGGGCGGCGTGGTCGTTGTGCGGGAACGGCCGCCGCGTCGCGCCGGAAAGCTTGCAGCCCTGCATGATGCTGTCGTGGGCGAGGCTGTCGTGGATGACGAGGTCACCTTCGCCGAGCAGGTGCCCGATCACCGTGACGTTCGTCGCGTGCCCGCTGACGAGGGCCAGTGCGTCTTCGGTGCCCAGCAGATCCGCGAGCGCGGCCTCCAGTTCGAGGTGCACCGGCTTCTCGCCAGACAGCAACCGCGAGGCCGAGCAGGAGCTACCGTAGCGCACGACGGCATCCGAAACCGCCGTGGCAACTCCCGGGTGGCCGGACATGCCTAGGTAGTTGTAACTGGAGAAGTTCAGTACCTCGGCGCCGTTGATGATCGAGCTGTCCCTGGTGACGCCGTCGTTGACCAGGAAATATGGGTTGTCGACGCTGAGTGCCGCACAGAGGGCTATCCGGTCGGCGAGGGCGACGACCTCTTCGAACTCACTGATCCGGAACTGCGGGGTAACTGCTGGCGCTTCCGGCGCGGGGGACTCTTGTACTCGCCCGCCCGCCATGCCGATCAGGTCGGCGATTGTCGTGGCCTGGCCGAATCCCGTCAGGTCGATCTTCACCCCGGGGAACTTGCGGGTAAGCCCGTTGAACAGGTCGGCGACCATGATCGAGTCGAAGCCCAAATCGCCCATGATGGTTTGGACTGGGCGCAGCGACTCTTCCGGGAACCCGCTGACCCTGGCCACCTCGGCCCGGACCAGCGCGGTCATGTCGGCGACCGAATGCGTTGCCGCGATGCCAATTTGCGCGGTTGGCGAACTTGCTTGCGAAAGCGAAGCGAGCACCGCGGCCTGTTCTCGGAATAGTGCGATGAGGTTGTCCATGGTCGTTTCATCCGTGTCGACAGTCGGTTCGGGGGTCTGCGGCAGGTGCTGGCTGATGGTGGCTGGCTGAATCCACGACCGGTTCGTGGTCGCGAACTGGTAGCCGCTGAGCCGGTGCGGAATTTGTGCGTGGGGCGTGTAAAGGCGGTTCCATTCGGGATCGAAGCCGTCCCGGTAGAGCGCAACCACGGTGTCAATGAGCTCTGAGCCGGTGGCGTCCGGTCCGGGTAGGGGCGCTAGCGCGCTTACTGTGATTTCTGGATGAGCCCGGGTGATCATCGGGGCAAGCGTCCGTCTCGGGCCGAGCTCGATGAGGTGGGTCGGTTGGTCCTGCAGCGCTGCGGTTGTCGCGTCTGCGAACCGCACGGTTCCGGTGGCGTGGGCAATCCAGTAGGCCGCGTCCATCGGCTCGTCGGGATCAAGCAGCCGGCCGCGCAGGGTCGAGTAGATCGGGATGCTCGGCAGGTCGAACGTGCACGCGGCTGCCACGGCAGCAAATTCTTCGAGCATCGGTTCCATGAGCGGCGAGTGGAAGGCGTGCGAGACAGGGAGTTCGCGCGCGATGAATCCGGCGCCGCGCAGGGTTTCGGCGGCCCGATCGATTGCGTCGGCGGCACCGGACAGTACGAGTTCGCGGGGCCCATTCAGGGCGGCGATGGCCAGCGACCGCTCCACTCCGACGAGGCGCGCAACATCATCGGTGGTGGCGTTGACGGCGAGCATCTTCCCGTTGCCCGGAAGCCGCTGCATCAGGCGCCCACGCGCGGTTACCAACCGGCATGCGTCGTCGAGGCTGAGGACTCCGGCGATCGCTGCGGCGGCGAATTCGCCGATGCTGTGCCCGAGCAGCCAGGCCGGCTCGGCGCCCAGATCGATCAGGGTGCTGGCGAGCGCGTACTGCACGGCGAAAATGGCCGGCTGGGCGAATTCCGTGCGGTTGATCCGCTCGCCCCGGCCGAACAGCAGGGCGCGGATGCGCTCGCCGAGGTGTGGCAACGCCGCGGCCTCGACGGCGCTGAGGGCGGCCCGGTAGGCGTGGCTGTTGGCGTGCAGCGCACGCGACATCCCGGGGTATTGGGTGCCCTGTCCGGTGAACAGCCAGCCAGCCGCGATGCTTTGCGCGGTAACAGATACCGCCTCGAGGTCGCTCTCTGGGCGCGCGACCTCCCACAACCGTGCGACGGCGTTTTCGCGATCGTGCACGGTGATCGCGACCCGGGTCTTGCCGGAGGACTTGATCTGGTTACTCGACCAACACAACTGCGCGAGAGGCGCGCTGCTCGACGCGAGGTCATCGGCCAGGCGGGCGGCGTTGCGGCGCAGCCCTTCGGCGTTGTTCGACGAAATGGTCAGTATCCCGCCCGCCGCGGTGGCAGGGGCCGTTTCACGCTCGGGAACGCTCGCCAGTACGACGTGACAGTTGGTCCCGCCGATGCCAAAACTGGACACGCCCGCGTACACGGTGTCTGCGGGCAGCGGCATCGGTTCGCTGACCAGGCGCAGACCACCCGCGGCGAGCCGCAGCTGCGGGTTCTCCTGCTGGGCAAAACGCGACGGCGGAACGACCCGATTATGCAGGCTCAGCACCGCCTTGATGAGGCCCGCCACCCCGGCGGCGCCCTCGGTGTGGCCGAGGTTGCCCTTAATCGATCCGATCGCGCAGGGTTCGGCCCGACGGCTGCGGTGGGCGGCCGCCAGCGCCTTAACCTCGATCATGTCGCCGAGTAGCGTTCCGGTGCCGTGGGCCTCGAGGAAGCTGACCTGCTCCGCCGCGACACCCGCGGCCCGGTTGGCGGTGTGCACCACCAGCTCCTGCGCCCAGCGGTTGGGCGCAGTGAGGCCGTTGCTCCGCCCGTCGCTGTTGACGGCGCTGCCTTTGATCACCGCATACACCGGCAGCCCTTCGGCCAGCGCGTCCGCCAGCCGCCGCAGCACCACCACGGCGACACCTTCGCCGCGGCCGATGCCGTCGGCCGAGCCGCTGAACGGCTTGCACCGGCCGTCGGGCGCGGACAGCCCCGCTTGGGTGTAAAACACGTTCAATGCCGGGGTGAGGATGATGTTCACACCTGCGGCGAGCGCCTGGTCGCATTCCCCGGCGCGAAGCGCAGCGGCGGCAAGGTGTACGGCGACCAACGATGACGAGCAGGCGGTGTCGACGGCGAGGCTCGGGCCTTTGAGATCGAACTGGTACGACAGCCGGTTGGCCGTCATGAAGTAGCCATTGCCCGAACCAGCCTGCGGAGTGATCTGGGTGAAGTCGCGCATGTGCAGGTGCGCCCATTCGTTTGCCATCACCCCGACGAAGACACCGGTGTTTGAGCCGGCCTGCGATCTGGGGTCGAGCGTGGCGTTCTCGAGAGCACGCCACGCCGCCTGCAGCAGCAGACGCTGCTGCGGATCCATGGCATGGGCCTCGCGGGGAGTGACCCCGAAGAATTCGTAGTCGAACGCGTCTGCGTCGCTGAGGAATCCACCGGCGCGGTGATTGATCGTGCCCGGCTTGCCCGTGCTGTCATAGAACTGGGCGGCATCCCATCGGTCCACGGGGACCTCCGCGATGCCCTCGCCCCCGCTCAGGAGCAGCTGCCACAGGGCCGCCGGATCCGGCGCCTGCGGGAAACGGCAGTCGATGCCAACGATCGCAATATCACTTGAGGTCATTGCATCACCAACCGCTCCGGCGCAATGGCGTCACAAATGTAGTCCGCGATGTTCGCGAGGGTCGGGTAGTCGAAGATCAACGTCGGGTCGACCCTGATGTCCCAGTGCGATTCGACGTCTCCGACCAGGCTGAGCGCGCGAACCGAGTCGACTCCCAGTTCGGCGAGCGGAACGGCGGGGTCGATGGCGTGCGTCGGAACCCCCAGGTGGAAGGCGAGGCGGGACGTGAGCCAAAGCAGCACCGGACGACGGGTGAGTTGGGCTGATCGGCGGGCATGCATGAAAACTCCTAGGGTGTAACGGATTTGCGGATGGCAACTGCAGCGTCGACGCTCTCGTGGAGGACGTTCGTGAGTTCGTCGTGAAGAAAAGCCGCCCGCATGGACGCGCGCTGTACTTTCCCGCTCGTGGTGATATGAATCCCGGCGCGGCCGACCAGCACCACGCTCGGGGCGGGGATGTCGAAGCCGCGCACGACGGTCAGCTTGATGGCAGTGGCGAGCTCCGAGAGCGACGTTCCGCCCAGCTTTTCGTTTCGTACGCTCTGGATGACCACGAGGCGTTCGTCGTCTTGCGCGTCAACGGCTACCACGACGCCGCGCGCTCCGTCGGTGGCGGGGTGCACCTCCTGCACCAACTCCTCGATGTCCTGTGGGTATAGGTTGCGGCCGTTGACGATGAGGAGGTCCTTGCGGCGTCCGGTGACGTAGAGCTGCTGCTCGTGGATCAATCCGAGGTCACCAGTGCGCAGGTAGGGTCCGTCCCCGTTCGCGGTCTGCGCGCCGAACTGCTCCCGGGTTTCCAACGGACGGTTGTAGAAGCCGCTCGCGACGCTGGCGCTGCGCAGCCAGATCTCACCGACGTGGCCATCGGGCAGCACATGCAGCGTCTCCGGGTCGACGATGCGGACGTCGATGCCGGGGCCGGGGATGCCGGAGCTGACCAGGCTCACCGCGCGCCCGGCCGGCCGCGCGAGCTCGTTGCGCTCCAGCGCTGCGGCGTCGGCCTCAAGGCAAGCAGGTGGCGCCGTTTCAGGAGTCGCCGTCGCGAACAGCGTCACCTCGGCCATACCGTAGCCGGGCCGCATCGCGGAGGCCCGGAATCCGGCGGGACCGAGGAGCTCGTTGATCGCCTCAATAGTGCGGCGGCGGATTGGTTCGGCGCCGTTGAATGCGACCTTCATCGTGGACAGGTCCAGCCCTTTCAACTGCTCGGGCGAGACGCGTCGCGCGATCAGCTCGTAGGCGAAGTTGGGGGCCGCGGTCATCGTCGCGCGGTACTTGCTGAACGCTTGAAGTAGCCGCACGGGCTGCTTCAGGAAGGCTGGCGGCGACATCGTCACGACGTTCGCGCCGGCGTATGCGGCCAGGATCCCTCCGATTAGACCCATATCGTGGAAGTGCGGAATCCAGCCAACCAGCGACGACTTGTCATCGACCTTCAGGAAGTCCGCGATCGCGCCTTGGTTGTGCAGGATGCTGGCATGGGTCACGATGACCCCCTTGGGTTTGCCGGTCGATCCAGAGGTGTACTGCAGGAATGCGACGGTGTCGGGGGTGATGTCCGGCATCGTCCACGAGTCCGCGTCGGCGAGCGGCGACTCGTCGGTGGCCACCACAGACAGGTAGCCGTCCTGGCCGGGGTCGATGCTCATGGCGAGCAGGTCACGCAGCTTCGCGGTGGTCAGCACCAGGTTGCTGTCGACGTCGCGAAGTATGCCTGCGAGGCGCTTCGTACTTTGCTGGTTGTAGGGCAGCGGCGCAGGTATCGCGATAACTCCGGCATAGAGGCAGCCGAAAAACGCCCGCCAGAAATCGACCCCCGGCTCGAACAACAGCAGAACCGGTCGCTTGGCCTCCGGCCGTGAACTCAGCCAAGCGGCAACCTCACGCGCACCACGGTCGAGGTCGCGGTATGTCGTTACTTCCTCGACGAGGTCTCGTCCCGACTCGCGGAGATACGTGACGCTGCGGGTATCGCCATAGACCTCGACCTGCGACCGAAGGCGGGAAGCAAGATTTGTGTGCCCCATGTGGGTTAAAGGTGCGGCGCTCAGGGTCAGGGGGAGTTGCTCCCGCGTTCGCGCAAAATCTTGGCTGATATCAGTCTGCATTTTGAAAACCAGTTCTTTGCAAATACTCATCCACGAGCGACTCAATTCCATGTCTGCGCAATTTCCCACTGGATGTTCGTTCGATTCGCCCCTTCGGGACAAATTCAATGTATCTGGGGCTCAATCCAACCGATGACGAAACCGCAAGTCTTACAGCTGCTGCAGTATTCTTTTTGTCATCCTCTGATATTCCATCCGTTTCGATGAATAGCAGCAGTTCGCCTTCACCGTGGTCAGTTGGAACACTGGCCGCCAGCACTCCGCGGCTCGGTATACCGGGAAGCGCTCCGACTACCGATTCGA
The DNA here is from genome assembly GCA_963801365.1 of uncultured Actinomycetota bacterium. Lineage (GTDB taxonomy): Bacteria > Actinomycetota > Actinomycetes > Mycobacteriales > Mycobacteriaceae > Mycobacterium. The sequence goes on from CAWDEZ010000018.1 coordinate 14,816, forward strand.
TATCGCTCGCGTAGTAATTCACTCCGAAGAATACGAGGACTTCCTTCTTGCGCCCGACTATGTATAATTCCTTATCAATCTCGACGCCAAGATCACCGGTAGAAAGCCACTCGCTCGCATGTCGCGAGCCCTCCGAATTGGCAATCGAATTCTCATATCCTACACTAACGGAGCTTCCACGTACGAAAATCTCACCGACCTCATTTGGTTCGCATGTTCTAATTCCGTCGTCTGCTAGTAGCCGATATTCACAATCTGAAACTGCTACTCCGACAGAAACCAACTCCCTGGCCGTTTCATCTGTTACTGAACTCTTCGTCACTCGCCCGCTCGCTAGATCCTCACGATTTACCCGGACACTAAGTGGGTTCCGCCCTATCGATGGAACAGTCACCGCTAAGGCTGCTTCTGCGAGTCCGTAAACTGGAAGGAATGAGCTTAAACGAAAGCCTGCAGGTTGAAATTTTGAAGCGAACTGTCGCATGATTCGGCCGTCAATCGCCTCAGCACCGTTTAGTGCCAGTCTCCATCGTGAAAGATCAAGACTTCTCACATCTTCATCCGTAATATGGCGAATACAGTAAGCGTAAGCTGAACTTGGTGCTGTTGAAACTGTCGCTCTGAAGTCGGAAATAGCTCTCAGCCAGCTGAGGGGATTCCTTAAGAAATCTTCGGGGCGCATCAAATAGTTATCCGCTCCATATGCGACGGGAAGCAACATGTGCCCTATCAGGCCCATATCATGAAACAATGGTAGCCAGCTACACCCAAGATCGTCGTCTACTGAGAGATCAAGCCCTTGTCGAATGGCTTCAATATTCGACAGCAGATTAGCATGCGTAAGGATGACACCCTTAGGCGTCCCACTCGTGCCGGATGTGTACTGAACTAGCGCCGGGCTGCCGTCATCTACGTCAACATATATGCGCTCTTTGTTTTGCATATCGTCAACACAGACCACGGATATCGACTCGGCCAATGCCGCGAACGCCGGACTGAGAACGCCGGCCATCTTCTCGTCGGCAATTACTAACCTCACTGCGGATTGCTCGAGTGCCATTGCAATACGGTTTAAATGAATCTCAAGTGCGGCAAAACGAAATGGAGGCGGCAGCGGCACAGCTACGGCTCCGGCCGCCGAGACACCAAATAGAGCACGCGCGAATCCAATCGAATTTGGGAATGCAAGTCCGATCCGTTCTCCCTGAACTACGCCCCGCTGTTTCAAACAGCTTGCAATCTCTCCTGCCTCAGCGTGTAGCGCATCATAAGTAACCGACTCACTAATTTCGCCGCCGCGCACTATTCTCAACTGCCGAGTTGGACTGGCGTATGCAGCCCGTGCAAGTACGTGACTGATAGTCATATTGAATCCGCCGATGCGAGTAGGAAGCTGACAATAAGCGCAGACTTATGCATTACGCCGTCCGCTTGGCTGGTCCGATGTTACGACGTTTCTGCTGCGACGCCCCACCAGAAATAGGCATGTCGTGCGTGCGTTTGGACAAGTCGTCGGCAATCCACTGCCAATTGGCTGCACAACGGTTAGCCAGTTCGACTAGGCGGTCGACGCAATGATCAGGAACGCTTTCGGTTATATGAGTGAGCTCTGAACTGCTGACTGCATGAAAATGTAGCCAGCGTAGTAGTTGGCGTCCCACCTCACTCATCCGCAGCGCCGGATCCCTCGAAAGAGACAGCAGGACGGGTTTCACGTCCGCCGGCACATCCGTATTGGTACCGGCCGTCGCTGACTGCTGTCGCCCGCCACCGCCAGCGGTAACGCGATTCTGGCATCGAGGTGTCGGGACGATGTCCTCACCACGTCTCAGTCGTTCACGCACATCGCGCACGGTGCCCGGTGATATCCCGGCGGCCTTGGCGATCTCACGAAGCGAAGCATCGGGCCGTGAGGCAAGCAACTGTGCGGCGTGTTGCCGTCCAACACTAGTGTTGAGTGGCCGAACGCGGCCGTCCTTACCTACGCGCTTGACCGATTGCGGATTCTCTGCCGTTGCACACCGGATGGCCCTCACCGTCTTGGCGGACAGGCCTGTAGACGTTGCGATGGCACGATCCGACCAATCGCTGTGTGTCTGGAGAATCGTGGCGGCGGCCGCCCGTCGGTCCCCGATCGATAGCGGAAGTCCGTGAGTGACGTTGGCTTCGACGCCGACGATGAATGCTGACTCCAATGATCCATCAAGAAAGATCGTTTGGATCTCGTGGAGTCCCTTGCGTATTGCCGCACGTACACGATGGAACCCGTCGATAATGCGCATTGTCGGTCGGTGCACGAGTATGGGTGGTAGTGGCCACTCAGCTTCAAGCAGGCGCTCGACGTGTGCGTGGTCTTCTCCATCGGATCTCGGTGAGTCGGCGAATACGAGCTGGGCGATTTCGACTAATTCCGGTTCGCTGGTGCGCGAGCTAGCGTCCGCGTAGGCGCGGCCTTGGTCCGATTTGAGTGGTACCAAACACAATCTTTGATTGGTGGGGGCGTCGTGTAGTGCTGAGAACAAATGACTCGCCCTCACGTGGTCTTTGGTCATGCGGTCTCCAGGCTCCTGCACGCGGCCCACCAGGGGTGGCAATCGTTGTCCCGATGGCTCTCTCACGGCGCCGAGCGGGCCTGGAGTGACCCAAGCCAACGCGGTGCCGATGACTCAGTTGCTATCGGTGATCATTTGGCACATTCGGCTAGGAGACCAACCGGTAAGCACCACAATTCAAGTGGTATGTACACCCCGGGGCGCTTCGGAACCCGCGACCGCCCGAGATGGTGGACACGTGGGTCGCGGAAGCCGAACGCACCTACATGGCACCCGCGGAAAGGCATGGGTGGAAGCGCCGGGTTCACAGTTGACGACCGGGGGAGCAGCAAGACATCTTTGCCGCCGCGTTGGCCGAATTCGCTGATCACGTCACAGCACCGGAGTTGGCAGCGACTGGTCTCCCCGTATTCCCAACTCGCCGTTGTGATTCGACCTTTGCTGTCGGCACGGCTGCGTCATACTCACCCATCGCACTTCAGCGTGCGCGGTCGCCGCCTTGGCGGAAGTACACACCACCACCAATGGTGGTATACGCAGGCTGTTCGCGCCTTCCCGGTTCTCTGAAGATTGTTACGTCGGCGCGTCATTGGCCGTCATCGCGAACACAGGAGACACCAGGATGATGCCTGCGACACCGATTCAACCGGCTTCCGTTGCGACAGAGCCGAACTGGCGTGCGCGCCCACGGCTCGATTCGGGTCATGTTCGCCTGTGTGCCGCTGCGGCTGGCCCAGCAGTTGCCGCTAACCCTGCAACGGGGGGAAACCAGCGATGACCGAGCGAGAGACTGCGGAACTCGTGCAGCGTGCCGCCGCAGGGGATGAGCTTGCGTGGCGGCGGCTCATCGACGCGTTCGAGCCGCTGCTGCGTCACGTCAGCTCGACCTACCGGCTGGGCGAAGCGGAGGCTGCCGATGCGAGGGCAACTGCTTGGCTCAAACTCGTCGAGCACATCGGCTCGCTGAGGGACGGTGGCGCGGTGCAGGGCTGGCTTGTGACGACGCTGCGGAGAGAGTGTCTGGCCAGGGCCCGCGTGCGTAGTCGCGAGCGGGCCGTGGCAGACTTCGCCGGCGTCGACGAGCCGGTCCACATCGTGGATTTCGACCGATGGCTGGTGGGCGCAGACCGACGACGGGTGCTGCACAGTGCCCTGAAGGAACTCTCCGAGTCGGATCGTCAGCTGCTCGCACTGCTCTTCGCCGACCCGGCTCCTTCCTATGCGGAGATAAGCGCACGCCTGGCCGTCCCGATCGGAAGCATCGGTCCGACGCGCGGCAGGCTACTCGACACGCTTCGCCAGATCCTGTCAGAGGAGGGGCAGGAGCTGGCGAATGCAGTCTGAATTCGTTTGGGGCGCAGCTGCCTAGGGCTGACTGCGGGCAACGCTGCATAGCAGCGGTAGCGCGTGAGCGAACACCGACCGCGTCTGCGCTTTCCGCTGGCCGCGAAACTCCCAGGGCCAGTCAGGGTGTCGTCTCGGGTGAGGTCTTCCAAGCCCGCCGTCCGTTCGCGCAGGCGCCGCAAGGGCAGTGCCAGTTTAGCTGTCTATCAACATATTTCGAGCCTGAGCGCATACGGGGGCGACTAAGTGAATCAATGCAGCCGGCACGACACCCATGACGCTGCAGGTGACCCCAGCAGCCGGCCGGGTCGGGATCCCAGTTAGGCCATGCCGACCGCACGGCTCCAACAGCGCAACTGGCCACGCTCGCATCCGGAGTGACGCTGCCGAGGCAGCTGGGCGCCGTGCCCCGGGCCAACGTGAGACCATCCGGCAGACGAAGGTCGCCAACGCCGGCCATGTCCGCTTAGCCCTGCGGAGTTGACTTCGTCGAACGGCGTCGATCGTCGCCATTCACTGGCCGCGGAGCTTGTGATGCGCCGATTTGTTGTGCCGCTGGCAAGAGTCAGCACGGCAACCAGCGCTGCGATCGCTTCCGGCGTGGGGTTGCCCTTGGTGATCTTTATCATGGCTGTTCTCACATGGGAATGTTGCCGTGTTTGCGGTGTGGCGACGGTGCTCGTTTCGACCGCAGCATGTCGAGTGAACGGATGAGGATCATCCTCGTCTCACCGGGGTCGATCACGTCGTCGACCATCCCTCGTTCGGCTGCGATGTAGGGCGTCATCAGCTGCTCGGTGTAGTCGGCCACCAGCTCCCGTCGGCGTTGCACCGGGTCGGGCGCGTCGGCCAGCTCCTTGCGGAAGATGATGCTGGCCGCGCCCTCGGCGCCCATCACGGCGATCTCGTTGGACGGCCAGGCGAACGACAGGTCGGCCCCCAGCGACTTCGAGTCCATGACGATGTAGGCGCCGCCGTACGCCTTGCGCAGGACCACCTGGATCCGCGGCACAGTCGACTCACAGTAGGCGTAGAGCAGCTTGGCGCCGCGCCGGATGATGCCGGCGTGCTCCTGGTCAACGCCGGGAAGAAATCCGGGGACGTCCACCAGGGTCACCAGAGGGATGTTGAATGCGTCGCAGGTGCGGACGAACCGGGCGGCCTTCTCGGCCGCGTCGATGTTTAGTGCGCCGGCCAGCACGCTCGGCTGGTTGGCCACTATCCCCACGACGTGACCGTCCAGCCGCGCCAGTGCGCAGACGATGTTGGTCGCCCACAGTGGCTGCGTCTCGAGGTAGTCACCGTCATCGACGATGACCTCGATCACGTCCCGCACGTCGTAGGCGCGGTTGGGCTCGGCGGGCACGATATCGGCCAGCTCGTCGCAGCGACGCGAGGGCCGATCGGCCGGCACGACGTAGGGGGGGTCCTCGTGATTGTTGGACGGCAAAAACGACAACAGGTAGCGGACCTCGTCGAAGCAGCCAAACTCATCGTCCATCAGGAAGCTGGCCAAGCCCGTGCGGGTGGCGTGTGTCAAGGCTCCACCGAGCTCCTCGTGCGTAGTCTTCTCGCCGGTTACGGCTTCCACCACATCCGGGCCGGTGATAAACAGGTTGGTCTTGTCCTTGACAGCGAACACGAAGTCGGTGAGCGCGGGCGAGTAGGCGGCACCGCCGGCGCAGGGCCCGAGGATCACCGAGATCTGCGGGACGACGCCCGACAGACCGACGTTGCGCACGAAGATGCCGCCGAACCCCGCCAGGGCGGTGATGCCTTCCTGGATCCGGGCGCCGCCGCCGTCGTTCAGTCCGACGATCGGCGCGCCGGTGTCGGCCGCGAGGTCCATCAGCGTGTGGATCTTGCTGGCGAACACCTCGCCGAGCGATCCACCGAAGATGCAGAAGTCGTGGGCGTAGACGAACACCTTGCGTCCGTCGATGGTGCCCCAGCCTGTGACGACGCCGTCGGTGTCGGGGCGGTGACGTTCCAAACCGAACCCGCTCGCGCGGTGACGGGCCAGCACGCCGATCTCCGTGAAGGAACCCTCGTCGAGTAACGCGTCGAGACGCTCCCGCGCGGTCATCTTCCCGCGGGCACGCTGTCGCTGCGTCGGCTGCTCTGCCCCCTTGATCGCTCGTTCCTTGCGCGCCCGCAGCGCCGCGGTGGCCTCCCACAGCGAGTTCGGCCGGCGCGGGGATGGCCTGTCGGGCGCGGCCACGGTGCCCGCTGCGAGGGCATCGCTGGGTCCGGCGATGTGTAGTCGTGGCGCAGAGGCTTCGGTCCGCCGCCGATCGGCGGCCGCCCCGGGTCGGTTCACGATTTCTCCTCTATTTCTGATGTCGCCGGTCGAGGCGCGCCCTGGTCAAACTAAAAGCGGGAATGCAAGCGGTGCCGAACTATGCGGCGGGGATGAGGGCGCCGAACACGAGGCTCCTTTCGCGTGTCGGAAGCGGCGCGGCCTGTTCGGCTCGAGCCAAAGACCACATGCTCCATAGGAGTGATGTGGCGGTCGCCCAGATACACCCAAATGTCATGTATTTGACGCGCCCACCGAATGCTCCTATTCAGCAAGGCCCGGACGGAAACCCACGGTCGAGGGAGGCTGCCACAGCAGTTGGCGCGGCAATCAGCGGGGTGGCCCCGCGCGCATCCTAACGTCACAGCTAATCGCCGACTCGTCATTGCGTTGAGGTAGTTGGCGTGTCTCCCCATGCGTTAATCACGACTGTGGTGGGCGATGAATACGGGTAGTCAGCTCGGGCACCGCACCGCCATTCACTTCCTCGCTCGTGACAGAAGCTTTCCACGTTCGGCCATGTCGAGTGCCGTGCACCGGGGATGAGCATCATCGCGCGACGCTCGGGCAGGCCGGGGGGTACGCACTACGTTCGACACTGATGCGCATATCCGGGGGTGCACATCACTGCCAAATGTGGTGTGTGCTCTCTGCCCACCGCCTTGCTATCCGAGCACACTCGATGCCTATCAGAGCATGTCCAGCGAGGTTGGCAAGCCAACACGGCGAGGAGGCGAAATGTTGCAATCACCAACGACATCCGCGGCGCCACCCGATGTGATCCAAGATGCTGAGCCAACCTCGCGCATGGCCCGCGAAATGGACCGATCATGAGTACCCTCGGGGCCGTCGTGATAGCGGTGTCGCTGGCGTTGTTTGCGGTCGGCGTGCACGACCTGCAGTTGTGGCTTGAGCGCTGGGACCACGAGCGGCATTTCAACGATTAGTAGCTGGCTATGCTGATGAATCCAATTGCAGCCCAATGTGTTTCCGTCACCACAGCCGACGGGCTTGCGCTAGCGACGAGACAAATTGGTCCCGAAGTCGCGGATCTGACGGTGATTCTCCTGCACGGACTCCTGGGCGACTGGGGCACTTGGCAGTGCCAGACAAGTCATCTGGCATCTCGTCACCCTGACATCCGCGTAATCGCCTACGACCAACGCGGACATGGCCGCTCCGGTCGTGGCTGCGCCCTCAGCAACACAATCGGGCAACTCGCCCGTGACCTCGACGCCGTCATCGACGCGACGACACCCAGCGGCCATATCGTGCTCGTCGGCCATTCCATGGGGGCAATGACCATCCTGCAGTACCTGCAGCAGCATCACCAATCCCGTAACACGGACCGAATCACCGGAGTCGGGCTCATCGCCACTGCGGCTGCGGACATCACCCAGTACGGGCTGGGTAGATTGCTGGCTACTCCATTCGCCCGCGGTGCGTGTGCTCTGGCTGCCCGCATCCCCGCCTCCGCCAAAGCGGTCCGCATCACCGCAGTCCGCGCCACGGAACCAATATGGCGACTCGCCACAAAGAAGGCGCCCTCCCTGACTGCCCTCATCAACGCGCCACAGCTGCCAATCGTGGCGGGTTTCCTCGACTCGATCTCTCAGTTCGACGGCACGGCAGCTTACCGAACCCTCAGCCGCACACCGACACTTATCATGTGCGGAACCATGGATTGGGTTACGCCGCCTCACCATTCGGCGGCCATTGCCGCTGCGATCTCGGCAGCTGAGTTCGTAGATGTCCCCGGCGCGGGACACATGTTGACGTTCGACCGACCTGACGTCGTCAACGACAGACTCGACGCTCTGTTGGAACGAGTCCGGCGGGAGTTGGTATCGCGACCACCCACCCGAGCAGCCGTTCATGACCCCCGCACGCCGCAGGGCCGCCAATTGCGGCGCCGCGGCATACCTACACAAAGAAAGCCTGAGTCCCGACGCGCTGACCCGGCTATGGCGAGCAGCTACTGAGGCCGTTCCGGTGCTGTTAACCCACGACCTCATTCACCGCTTTGCGAAGAAACGCTTTGATCTGTTCCGTACTGCTTTGCCGTGTGTTCCGGCGTTGGCATCGGCCCGAGCGACGACGAACTTGCGGTGTCGATGGTCATGCTCGGACCGCGCAAGTCGAGGGCATGCGAAAGTCGGTTGGACACCATAGCGAGTGAGCTGCTGGTGCCGGTGTAGTTGTTGAAGGCACCCGCCGTCCCCTGTCGCGGCACGAAAATCGTTGGAGGGGTTCGGCTTCGACCAGGTCGGGTGGTCGTAGTGTTGGGCGAGTCGTCGAATCGGGGCGATGGTGTTTTCGTCGGTGGCGGCAGGTGCCCACCGGACTTGTTCAGCGGCATGGTGTCTCGGTGGTGATGCAGACACCACTGTGTACACACCAACAGCAATCGTGGTGCCGGCAGGCTGTGGTACACCTCGACCATCTCGGACCATAGTTGTGCAGCTACCGCAACCACAGAACCGAGCATGAGATGGCGAAGAGGTCTCAGAGTGAGCCTTTGCCAGTCAAGAAGGAATTGGCAGCAAGACATCGAGGTGAGGGTGCTGGGCGCCTGCTGACCGAGGTGAGATTTCGGAGGTTTTGAGTACGTGGACAGCCACTTCAAGAGCATTGTCGACGTCTTGTCCGCAAGGTCATCGTCTGAGGGTCTCGCCTACATATTTCTCGCCGACGGCACCTCGGCGAGTGAGATACGTTGGACATTCGCCGACACCATCAGGACATCCCGCGCGTTTGCAGCGCACCTAGGAGATCGAGGCATCGGAGTTGGCGATCCAGTCCTACTGGCCGTGAACCCGAGCCTCGAATACGTCGCCGCACTCTATGGCATCATCCAGCTCGGCGCGATACCCGTTCCATGTTTCCCGCCTCTGCGACCAAAGGAATTGGGCCGATTCCGCGCGATCATGCGCGATTGCTCGCCTGCCGGAATCGTCATCGACGAGATGTACCGGGAACAGGTTGGCGCATTGCGCGGTTGCCTCAGGTCCGTCACTCGTGAACCGGTGGTCGTGTACGCCCAGCAGGTGCCCGTAGGTACCGCCGAAGTACGTGTCGCCTCACCTGCCCCGGATGACCTGGCGCTGATTCAGTACACATCGGGCTCGACGGGATCTCCGAGAGGGGTTTGCGTTACCCACGACAACTTGATAAGCAACTGCGAAGCGTTGGGACGGAACATGGGCCGCGATCCTCAGCGGGTCGGTCTATCCTGGTTGCCGCCATATCATGACATGGGACTGATCGGAACGATCATCATGTCCATGTATGACGGTTCGCCGCTCGTACTGATGTCACCGATGCACTTCGTTCAAGACCCTCGCCGCTGGTTGAAAGCGATCACTGACTACCGGGTGTCGGTCACCGTTGGACCAAACTTCGCGCTCGATCTTTGTGCGGATGCGCTGATCGATGAGGAGACCGAAAAGTTGGATCTGTCCACGGTGAAGGAGTTGTACTGCGGCGCAGAGCCGATCAACGCCGACACTCTCGCGCGGTTTCAACGGACCGTGGCGCCGCTCGGGTTCGAGCCAAAAGCCCTGATTCCCTGTTATGGGATGGCGGAGGCGACGCTGTTCGTCTCGGGCAAGCCGAGCGGTTCCCGTTACCCCACGGCCCGCGCTCCTGGGCCGTCCGGGGTGGGCAACATGGTCGTCAGCTGTGGTGCCGTCGACAGCGAACACACGGTCCGCATCGTCGACCCCGCTACGCTGACCAGCCTGGACGACGGTCTTGTTGGCGAAATCTGGGTATCGGGGCGAAACGTTGCCGCCGGTTATCACAACCGGACTGAGCTGACCGGCGAAGTCTTCCACGCGAGACTCCCGGGAGACAATCGTCAGTATCTACGCACGGGCGATCTTGGATTCTTTTGCGCGGGTGAGCTATTCGTCACGGGCCGAATCAAGGACCTAATCATCGTCGCTGGCCGAAACATCTATCCGCAGGACGTCGAGGCCGCCGTCGTGCGGGCGGATCCCGCTTTCCGGAAAGCCGTTGCGTTCTCGATCGATGGCAATGGCTCCGAACAGTTGTGTGTAGTTGTCGAAGCCGGCATCCAAGGAGTCACTCTGGAGTCGCACTCGAGGATGGTGGAGGCGATCCGTTGCCGGGTAGCCGCCGAATTCGGCGTACGACCCCGCGTCCAAATATGCCCCAAGCGCACAATTCCGACCACGACCAGCGGAAAGCTTTGCCGGCAGCAGGCCAGGCGAATGTTCTTGGCCAACGAGCTGCGTCCTTTTGAGATCGATCCAACGCCAACCCAAAGATGCACGGCATGAACCCACATTTCACAGTGTCCCAACGCCAAAATGCGCCGAACAGCGAAGCCGAGCCTGAGCTAGACGCTCTCGCCTCGCGCCTCGCCTACCTGACCGTCGGACTACCTACCGCGGGCACCGTCGGTGCAATCGCGTACGCGGTCTGCGACGGTCTATGGGTCTCCGACGTCGTGTTGTTCGCCATCATGTACCTGACTACTGCGCTGGGTGTAGAGGCCGGCCTGCATCGATATTTCAGCCACCGTTCGTTCGATGCGTCCGAGCCTGTAAAGATATTCCTCGCTGTCGCCGGTTCGATGGCTGCGCAAGGCCCGGTAGTGTTCTGGGTCGCGAACCATCGAATTCACCACGCATTCGCCGACACGGATCGCGATCCACACTCGCCACGACCACAGGGCCCAGGTATGTGGGGCCGCGTGAAAGGCTTGTGGCACGGCCACGTTGGTTGGTTATTCCGGGTAAAGAAAACGGATTGGAGTCGGCACACCCGTGATTGCCTCGCGGACCGCCAGGTGATGAAGATCAACGCCCAGTACTTCTCGCTTGTGCTGCTCGGCATTGTCACTCCGGGTGTGATCGGAGGTCTTGCCACGCTATCTGCCCACGGCTTCGTCGGGGGCATCCTGTGGGGTGGCTTCGCCCGTATCTTCGCGGTCGACAATGCGACGTGGGCGGTGAATTCCCTCGGGCACACGATCGGCAGTCGCGAATTCCAGCTCCGTGATCAGAGCCGCAACATCGGGGCGCTGGCACCAGCCACCATGGGTGGATCGTGGCACAACAACCATCATGCCCGACCCGCTCTCGCGCAGAGTCGGCGACATTGGTGGCAGCTCGATCTGGCTGGAGAGTTCATTCGACTCATGGACTGCTTCGGCCTGGTTCACAACCTTCGGTACGCCAATTCGTCGTCCCATCATGGGAAGGTGGAGGTTGAGCATGCAGATCGAAACTAGCTGTCCGAGAAGTACTTTCACGCCGAGGGAAGAATCGCTCGCGCGGGCGATCGTGCAGCTCAATCCGAGGAGTAAACGCGCCAAACGCGTCGTTGCACTCGCCACCATCGGAGTACCGGCGATCGGATTCGCGATCGGGATCTACCTGATGTACACCGGAAGGGCCACCGCGCTCGACTACACGCTCTTTGTGTTGTTCTACGCGATTCAGACATTTGGAATCAGCCTCGGGTTCCATCGATATGCCGCGCACAAGTCATACAAGACGTCCCGGTTCTTCGAGGCCGTGCTGATGATCGCCGGGTCGATGGCCCTAGAGGGCCCTCTCTCCTTCTGGGTGAGCACCCACCGCCGCCACCACCGTTTCTCCGACGAAGCGGGCGATCCGCATTCGCCAAACCTCGGCCGTGCCGGCCTCCTGGGCAAGTTGAAAGGCCTATGGTATGCCCACATTCCGTGGATGTTCAGCGATAAGGAGTCGCGGGTCAATGTGTTCGCACCTGATGTGCTTCGTGATCGCTATCTGTACAACTACAGCCGGACATATCCTATCTGGGCAGGGGTAAGCTTGCTTCTTCCGGCCGTTCTCGGCTTCGCGATTGGTGGCGCCCCAGCAGACGCGTTCTCCGGCTTAATCTTCGGCGGATTGGCGCGGGTCTTTGTCGCCAATCAGGCAGCGTGGTGCGTTGGTTCCATCAGCCACATGATCGGCTCGCGCCCGTTCGTTACCCACGATAACAGCGCGAACAACTGGCCGGTGGCTTTCGTCACCTTCGGCGAAGGGTTACAGAATAACCATCATGCGTTCCCTGGTGCCTATCGGCACGGAATGCGTTGGTGGGAACCAGATATCAGTGGCTGGGTGCTGGCCGTCCTTGCCCAGGCAGGGATCGTGTGGGCTCTGAAGATGCCGAATCGGCACACGATCAACAGCCGGCTGCGACGATGCCATCCTTCAAGAAGTATCACCGCAGACAACCAGGAAGGGTGAACAATGTTTAGGAAGAATAGAACTACGACCATTGTTGGACCGCTCACGCATGAGGCGCTGCGCGACTGGTTGGTCGCTGAGTTAGCACGCAAGGTCAAGTGTGCCGAATCGGAGATCGACACGGCCAAGGCGTTCGATGCCTACGGCCTAGACTCGCTGGCATCTGTTGAGATTTCCGGCGCGTTGGAAAGAGTCGTCGGGCGTCGCCTTTCGCCGGCCATTCTGTTCGACCACGAGACAATCGATAGTCTCGCAGACTATCTCGCGCGCGAACTGCCACTTCACAGCTGATTTGACTATCACGGACCGCGGGGTCCGACGCGTTGCTCATGTGCGGCATTTTTCGAGGTACATCGCTCCTGCGAAATTCATTTGAAGCATGTGGATTTCGGCGCCGGACAGTCCGCATACCTCATGGGCGAATGTCGCGATCTTGTTGCTGACGACTTCCGGCTGGTCCTCGCCCCCGTAGATGTAGCTGTCGGGCCACGAGGCCAGCGTTGGGAAATACCATCCATCCAACGCTTCAACTGAGTGGTGGCGCCACACAGCGGGCGTGCGCGCCTAGTGTCGTTGCGGCGTCGGCAACTTCGCGCCTCTTACGATCGACTGTTAGTACCGATCCAGGCCGTTTCAGTGCAGTGGCCGGTGATCCGCGACGAGCCAAGATTGTCGCGGCAGACGCTGCCAGCATGCGGAAAACATCAGACGTCCTGGGGAGTTCACTTTGGGTGCGTGCATCACCACGACTGTGGTGTATATACGGTGGCTCACTTCGATTCCGGTGTCGTAAATTCGTCGCATCAATCACCGATCCGAGAGAGAAACATGCACGACTGGGCCACGAATGTCTTTATCCGCACGTTGATGCGGGCGCTCAGACTGGTTGCTTTAGCCGTTGACGTTCCACCGGTGTCCACCTACGTCGAATATCGCATGCGTCGTCAACTGTACACAGTGACGCCGCGCTCAGATTCCACCCGGTTTGATGCATGGATCCCGTACAGCATCCCCGGCGCCGGCAATCAAAACCGCATACGACAAACCGAATTGGGCGAGCAATACCGGTCAATACGACAGATCCAACCAAGATAACGCACAAGGAGCAGAAAAGTGGTTTTCCATAATTCAGATCGCAACGTGGTGCTGGAGAACACCAGGCGTAATTCGCGGTGGTTCGTGGGACCGCGTGTCGACATCTTCTTGGTGCTTGGGCTTGGCGCCCTCCTGTCGGCTCTCTTCTTTGCGACCACCCAGCATAAAGGCGCCTTTTTGGTGGCCGCGATAGCCTTCGCGGTCCTGTCGGATTATCCGCACGTGTTCGCCACATCCGCGCGGGTCTGGCTGGACCCGCGCGAGCGCGGGCGATACGGGCGCCGCTACCTCACCAGCCTTGGCATCATCGCCGTGGTCCTCAGCTCCCTAATGTTCACCGGGTTGACGGTCGTTGTCGTCACAGCGTGGGCGTACTGGCAGGTGTTTCATGTCGTTAAGCAACACATCGGCATTGTCAACATTTACGCGTCCAAGGGCGGCTACAAGTCATCGCGCCGGCTGATCAAGTACGCCATTCTCGGCGGTTGTCTTGCGCCCGTAGTTTACCGGATGGCGCACGGTCTGCGGTTCTCCGAGTATGAGGTCTTCGGTTATCGGCTGCCATTTTCCAGCCTGTCGGTTCCGACGCCGCCGATTCCGTTCGCCGTTGTCGCCGGCGCGTTCGCGCTTGCCGGCGTGCTGATTGCCTTGCTCATCGTCGAGCAGCTGCGGCTCCGCCGGTCCGCGGTCGCGTCACTGGCGCCGATGTCGTGGGCCACGTTAGGCATCGCAGTGCTTTCCTACAATCTGTCCTACCTGTTCGTCTCGGACTTATTTGCATTGATCCTCATTGCGACGACAACGCATAGCCTTCAATACCATCTGATCAATTGGACACGAAACAACGCTCGATTCGAGCTGGCCGACGGGCTGCGTGAACAAAAGCTCCTACTGGCCCGTCTGTCGCGCCGTCGTGCGCTGCCGCTTTATGTGCTGTGCTTCGCCATCGTCGGCATCGTCGCGGGTAAGTTGGACACCTTCTTGCTCGGCGTCGTCCCACTGACATTCGTGTTCCATCACTTCTACATGGACGGCGCCATGTGGAAGAGTAAGACGAACCCCGAGCTGGCGTACGAGCTGGGCATCGTGCCGCCAAAGCGGACCGGTGCGAACCCGTGATACCAGCTGACGCGTCGACACCATACGGCGGGATCACCGTCCGACCGGTGCGCGACCGCAGAGATCTGAAGGCGTTCATCAATCTGCCTCGCAAAATCTACTCCGGCGACCCGATGTGGCGGGCACCGCTGAAGCGATCGCTCGCCCGCCGGATGGACCGCAGTGCCAACCCTTTTCACTCGGAAGCCGCAGTCGACCACTTCGTCGCGTACATGGGTGGCAAATCGTCGGTGGGTCGGATTTCGGTCGCTGTCGATCCCAGCTACACCGCCCGCTACGGTCACTACGCGTTCTTCGGCTTCTTTGAATCGATCGACGATACGACCGTTGCCGGTGCGCTGTTGCGGACCGCCGAACTCTGGGCGCACCGACAAGGCATGGCGAGGCTGACTGGGCCCTACAGCTATTCGACACGCGAGGAGATCGGCATCCTCATCGACGGGTTCGACCAGCCGCCCACCCTCATGCAGCCGCATAACCCGCCCTATTACGCGCGGCTGCTGAGCGAGGCAGGTTATGTCACCCGCTTCGACACCACCTGCTACCGCTGGCGCCGGGGAATCGACGATGCACACGCAGAACGACTTCGCCGCCGCGGGCGACGGGTCCTGGCGTCCGGGACAATCGGTGTTCGCGCTCCCGACATGCGCTGCTACGAAGCGGAATTGGAACGTCTGCGCACCATCTACAACGACTCGTTCCATGAACACCCCGAGCACGTTCCGATCAGCTCGCCGGTGTTCTCCGCGATGGCTAAAGAGCTGCGGCCACTCATCGATCCGCACCTCATCCGGATCGTGGAGGTTGACGGTGCTGCGGCGGGATTTCTCATGATGATCCCCGACTTGAATGAGGTGGTTCCGCGATCGGGACGGCTGTCGGCGCCGCTGCTGGCCCGCCTGTTGCTGAAACGCAGCGGCCGGATCCCCGGAATCAACACCGCCGTGGTGGTGATGATCGGTGCCGCGCAGTGTCGGTTCGGCGAGGGTATCGGGCGCGTCATCGCCGGCGAGATGGCTGAAATCATCGCGGCCAGCAACTATCAGCAGGTCGCGACAACGTGGATACATGAGGACAACCGGTGGTCGAACGCCTTGGTGGCACAGATGAAGTCGCCGCCCTCGAAGCGTTACCGCGTCTACGAGAAGGCGCTGCCATGAGCGCCGCAGCGCTTGTCACCGGAGCAACGGGATGTCTCGGATCAGCGCTGACGCGTGCGCTGGTCACCGCCGGTGAACGTGTCGCGATTCTCAAGCGGCCCGGCGAAAGCCTAGGGCCGCTGGAATGCATCGCCGCAGAGCTCGATATCAGGCACGGCGATGTCACCGACCCCGCCAGTCTTTACGGTGCGCTCCGCGGCATCAGCTTCGTCTACCACCTTGCCGGAATCGTCGTACCCCTGAACAGCGCTGGAGAGCTGATGTGGCGGGTAAACGCGATCGGGTCCTACAACGTTGGCCGGGCGGCGAAGCAAGCGGGAGTTGAGCGCCTGGTGCATGTCTCATCCACCGCATCGATTGGCTATCCACCCGATGGGGTCATCGCCGACGAGTCGTTTGATCGCTCGTATTCGGTTGCCGACAATGCCTACTCGACCACCAAATACTGGGCGGAACGCCTGGTTACCGACCTCTGCGCCGACGGGCTCGACGTAGTGGTCGTCAACCCATCGGCGGTGTATGTACCTGGGGGTGACCCACGCTATGCGTGGTCGCGTCTGGTTGAGATAGCCCACCGCGGTCTGCTACTGGCGATGCCCAACGGGGGCACCGCGGTGTGCGGAGGTCAAGACTTCGTCGACGGGACCATCAAAGCGATGCAGCGCGGGGTCAGGGCCAGGCGCTACATCCTCAGCTCGGCGAATCTGACCTACCAGGCGATCGGCACCCATGTCCTGCGGGCCGTTGGGCGAGCAGGCCCAATCCGCCGCCTGCCGAGCGGACCGGTATGGGCACTGGCTAAAGCCAATGCGCGGATGGCGCGGTTGCGTCGCGATCCCCTGCGCTCGCCACTGTTGGTGCCCGAAAACGTCGACTTGATGACGCGCGAGCTGTACTACCACCAGCGGCGTGCGGTCTCGGAACTCGGAATGAGTCAAACGCCGGTCGACCATATCTTCCGCGATCTCGTCGACTGCCGGCCGGTGGGAGTGACGCAATGACGTGGACGGCGCCGGCGAGCAGCGAAGTCGCACTGGGAATCTCGATGTCACGAGCGCGCGCGCTGATGGAAGATCTGCGCCGCCCGCGACCATGGATCTATTGGGCCGACTTCATTGCCGCGGTAGCAATCGGCTACGCCGCGTTTCTCCTCTTCCCGGTGCGCAACCCGTGGTCATTTACCGGGGGAATCTGTGTGGTGGTTTCCGCGCTGGCCCTGTACCGGGCTGTGCTGTTCGTGCACGAAATCGTCCATACCGCAGAGACATTGCCGCTGTTCACCACGGCATGGCATCTGCTCTGCGGCATACCGCTGCTGACCCCGAAATTCGTATACGAATTTCACCAGGATCACCACGGAGCGCGCACTTACGGAACGAGCGCTGACGGTGAATATGTCAACTACGCCGACCAGCCCACCTGGCGGATTCTGCTCACCCCCCTGTCCGCGTTCGGCGGACTGCCCCTGTTCACACTGCGGTTCTTGCTGCTCGCTCCGCTGAGCTGGATCTTTCCCGCCATCCGACCGTTTGTGCTCACGCGCGCGTCCGCTTTGGCCATCGACGCGGAGTTTCACCGCAAGCTGCCCGACCGCGTCCCGCGCAGGTGGCTCGTTCAGGAAGCGGCGTGTTTCCTCTACTGCGCCGTGTTCGCCGTCCTGGTCGCAAGCCGGCACATCCCACTTGTCAGAGTGGGCGAGGGTTACGCGGTCGTCTCGTTGCTGCTGTTCGTCAACTGGATGCGTGTCCTCGTCGCACACCGCTACGAAAGCCGCAGTCAGCCAATGACGTTTACCCAGCAGGTGCTCGACTCGGTGGATCACACCGGGTTTTCACCCCTCGCCGAACTCTGGGCGCCGCTCGGGCTGCGATACCACGCCATCCATCATTTCTTCCCGTGGCTGCCGTATCACGCGCTTCCGGAGGCGCGCCGACGACTCCTCGCCGCGATTCCCGCGGACGCGGGCTTCTGGCGCACAGCCGATGACTCGATGCGCACCACGCTGACGCGCTTGCTGGACGGCCATCGTCTACCGCAGGAGAGGACGACATGAACAACACCGCAATCCCGGTGGCGAGACGCCACGAGTCACGCGCATCTTCTTATTCGAAACGGTTGCCGATCATTCCGGTCGAAGCGCGCGGCTCCCGCATACGCGATCTGCAAGGCCGCTGGTACCTCGACTGCCTGGCAGGAGCCGGCGCGGTCTCGCTCGGATGGAATCACCCGGTTGTGACCGAGGCCGTTCGCAAGACGCTGGACTCAGGGGAACCGCTGCTGACGCTGGACTTTCACACGCCGACGCGCGACGCATTCGTCGACGACCTGTTGGCGACCCTTCCCCCGGGATTGGCCAACGACTGCGTGGTCCATCTTTGTTCGCCGAGCGGCGCCAACGCCATCGAGGCCGCCCTGATGCTGGCCGAGATCGCAACGGGTGGCCACGAACATATCGCGGTCCAAGGCGGCTTTCACGGCTGCAGCCGGGCCGCACGGTCTGTTAGCTCCGGTGGCGGCCTGCGGCGACAGGCGATCACGTTGTCACCGTCGGTGCACTTCCTGCCCTATCCGCAGCAGTACCGGTGCCCGTTCGGGGTCGGCGGCGAAGCTGGCGTTCATCTCGCGATCAACGCGATCGACAACCTGCTCACCAGCCCGCACAGCGGCCTGGTCCGGCCGGCATCGGTGCTGACCGAATTCGTGCTCGGGGAGGGCGGTGTGATACCCGCGGTACCCGCGTGGGCAAAAGCGTTGCAATCGGCGGCTTCCCGCGTGAACATCCCACTGATCGCCGACGAGGTGCAGGCCGGCGTCTACCGCACCGGCCGGGCATGGGCTTTCCAGAGGTGCGGCGTTGAGCCGGACATGATCGCGATCTCCAAAGGAGTCGGCTCCGGTGTTCCGATCGCGGTGCTGGTCATCCGGCGGAAGTTCAACGTCTGGGACCCGGGCGCGTTCACCGGAACCTTCCGGGGCAACTCGATGGCTTTCGCGGCCGCCAGCGCGGTGCTGCGCTTTGCGGCCCGCGAAGAGCTGGACAAGCATGTCACGGCGATGGGGCTACTCCTGGCTGAAGGGCTGTCCACCATTGCCGCCGGCACCCACATCATCGGCGACGTGCGCGCGATAGGCCTGATGGCCGGAGCCGAGATGGTTGACCCGACCGCCGCGCCGGGACCCCGCAACGTCCTGCCGCCCAGCGAGGCCTTGGCCACACTGGTTCAGGCCGAATGCCTGAGAGCGGGCCTCATTGTAGAAATCGGGGGCAGGCATGACAACGTGGTGCGTTTCCTGCCGCCACTCACCATTGATGAAAGCGAAATCACCGCGGTCCTTGAGATTTTCAGCGGTGCCGTGCAAAGAGTGCAGCAGGCATATTTCGCGAATCGAATGTCGAGAACGGAGAGCGCATGAGCGAGCAATCCGCCATCGATAGAGAGTTCATCACTGCATCGGGAGCCGGTCGCTACATCGATTCGGTGACCGCAGCGGCGCGTTATGTCGTCGCCGCCCTGCTCGCTACGTCTCGACCCGGCCTGGTAGCCGGATCGTCGGCGCTTCAACGTGAGATTCGGAAGCTGGAATTGGCGCCGCCGCGAGGCGTGGGACTGGGCTGTGCGCTACACGACGTTGCGAAACACGTCATTGCGAACTCGACGGCGGTGGCCAACCCCAGGTATGTGGCTCACCTGCATTGCCCGCCAACCATCAGCAGTTTGGCCGCCGAAACCGTTTTGAGCGCCATCAACCAGTCCATGGACTCCTACGATCAAGGCCCAGCTGCGGCGGTGATCGAACAGTGCGTAGTGGGTTGGCTCTGTGAGCTGTTCGGCTATCCAACCGGTGACGGCGTGTTCACCAGCGGCGGCACCCAGTCCAATCTGCAGGCGCTGCTGCTGGCGCGTGACATTTACGCGCGAGACAACCTGGGGTGGAGCATCGCCGAGAATGGCTTACCGGCGGCATCGAGCAGTTGGCGGATCCTGTGCACCCGCCAAACACATTTCACGGTCGGACAGGCCGCGCGTCTCCTCGGTCTCGGCGCCGCGTCGATCGTCCATGTCCCCACTGACAGCGACGGACGACTGCGACCGCGATCCCTGCATGCCACGATCGAGCATTGCCATTCATCAGACCAACCGATCATTGCCCTGGTCCTTACCGCGGGAACAACCGACCGCGGCGTCATCGATCCCGTCGTGGAGTCCTCGAAGATCGCCCACGAACATGGCATCTGGGTTCATGTCGACGCCGCCGCGGGTGGCTGCTTGATGCTCAGCGACCAACATCGATCGCTGCTGGCGGGGATCAACGCGGCCGACTCGGTCGCCATCGATTTTCACAAGTTGTTGTTTCAGTCGATCAGCTGCGGAGCGCTGCTGCTGCGGAACGGCTCCGCGATGGAGATCCTTACCCAGCACGTGGATTACTTGAATCCCTCCGATGATGATCCCCGTGATACGCCCAATCTGGTCGCGAAATCGCTGCAAACGACCCGGCGCTTTGATGCGCTGAAGGTGTTTTTCACCTTGCGCGCGTTGGGCACCGACGCGCTGGCGCGGATGATCGACCGAACCGTCGAGTCCGCACGTGCCGCTAGCCGCGCCGCGGCCGCCGACCCTCGGCTGCGGGTGATCGGCAAGGCGGAAACCAACACCGTCCTCGTCCGCTGGACGTCGCCCGCGTTGACTCCCGCGGCTCTCAACGTCGTCAACACCATGATTCGTGAACAGCTGGCCGCAGAGGGACACGCTGTCCTCGGCAGAACTCGTGTCGCCGAGGGAGTCGCGTTGAAGCTCACCTTCGTCAATCCGGTCTGTACTTCGCAGACCGCGGAAGCACTGATCCGCGAGATCGCCACCCGTGGCGAGCTCATTGCCGCTAACGAATCGACGGGGGTGATCGCTGATGCAAAAACCGACCTTGCAAGTTGAGCGAATCAGCGCGGCCGATAGCCGTTTCCAGCTTGCGAAGCGCTGGGAGTACGAGATATTCGGGCTGGAGAATGGCTACACCAACACCACAGACGACGCGGTGCGCGAGATGTGCCAATACCGGCGATGGGAAGCGTCATCTGAGTTCTATGTCGGGTTCACCAACGCGACGCGTGCGCGTGCGCACCCGGTGGCCGTGCTGCGGGCACTGCGCTGGGATCCCGCGGTCGGCATCGACAGCTTCAGCACGGTTTGTGACGCGCGTGCGTATCCCAACCAGTACGGCGTGAAAGAGAACATGCTGTTCCGGGAATGGCAAGAGTTCTTCTCCAACACTTCACCGAACACGATCGCCGAACTGGCTACTCAGGCGGTGCGTAGGGCACACCGGAGACGCGGTCTGATCGAACAGGTCTGGACCGAGTTCTTTTCGGCGCTGGCCGCCGATGACGTCCGGTATGTCACCGTGGCCCTCGTTGTCCCGCTGTTTAACTGGTATCAGGCGCGCATCGGCGACGCAATCAGCCAGATCGGCCTGATCCTCCCCGATTACGTGGGTGCCGACAGTGTCCCCGCGGTCGTTGATCTACACCGCCTCAACGGGTTGTTGGCCGCTGCTTAAGTCCCACTCAGAAGTTGACACCAATCAGAAGGAATCAGAATGAAATTCTCACCTACGATGCGCCACATCACCACGGTCAGTGAAATCGACGCCCCGATCGAACGCGTGTGGGGTGCCGTAACTTCACCGGAGGGTATCAATTACGAGCTGCGTCCCTATCTGCGGATGACCGTGCCGCGCCCGTTCCGCGGCATCACCATTGACGACATCCAACCCGGCACCAAACTGGGAAGAAGCATCTTCCTGCTGTTCGGCGTGCTGCCTTTTGACTACGACGACATCACTGTCGCTGAAATCGACAGCGGGGTTCGGTTCTTGGAACGCTCGACGATGATGTCGATGAGCACGTGGATACACGAGCGCACACTTCGGCAACGGGGTGAGCGTACGGAAGTAACCGATGCGGTGTCATTCGTGGCGCGCGCCCCGCTGGGCCTAGTGCCGGGCTGGACGCAGATGTTGCGCGTGGTCCTCAGCTTCCTGTTCCGGCACCGACACCGTCGGCTGAAAGCGCTGTTCAACCGCGACGAGCACTCCGTGTCGACGACCGGTGGCGCGTCATGAATTTCAACCTGAAATGTGGTCTTGTTATTGCACCGACCCTTTCTATCGTGTTGGCATCGTGTGCCGCGGTCAACGCGGATTCGGGCCGCTCGGCGACCGATCGGTTTGCATTGCTCACCCGCGATATCGCGCCCGCCGGCGCACCGGTCGGCACTACTGATCCACGCACCTTCGGAAGCTTTCCCGAAGAAATCGTCGGCTCCGATACCTATTTGGGCAAAACGACCGCCATCTCAGGCAGGGGCGCGGTGGTCGTGGGACCGGGAATGGCGGCCGGTGAGAGCATCGTGACGCGGTTTCGCCAACCCAGCCAATTCCCCTACGAAGTGGTAACCCTCGCGGCGACGGACCAAGGCAACTACCTAACCGCGATCGAAGTGACGAACCCGCTAGATTCCCGGATCACGTTGCAATGCACCATCACTGGCGGCATCAAGCTTGATCCTGGTCAATCGACTATCCACGGCGTCGGGCAGTGTGTTGGCGGAACGACCCTGCGGAGCACGAGCACTGTCATCGACCGTCGGGGCGCACGGTGGAACGGTCGCGACGTAAATCTGCTCACTACGCAGACCAACATCTCGTTTTCCGGTCCTGTCACCGGAACGCTCAGCGAAAGAAACGATGTGCCCGACGACAACCAAACCATGGCGCTGAAAACGGTGCTCGATGTTGATATCACCGAAAGCGGCAATCGCTTCCATCAGCACATCGATCGGACCGCAATCCCCGCGGTGGAGGAGAAATGATCTTGAGCACGAAGTCTGCGGCCACAGTTGTGCCGGACAACGACATTGCGATCAAAACAATCGGTCTGACCAAGACCTACCCCGAAAGCCGCACCGCCGCAGTGTCCTCACTGGACCTGACCGTTGCGTCGGGAACTGTCTACTGTCTGCTGGGACGCAACGGCGCCGGTAAGACCACAACGATTCGCATGCTCACCACATTGCTCGCCCCATCGTCTGGTACCGCTGTGGTGCTCGGTGTGCCGATCGAGCAGACGCGGCGGTTGAGACCACGCATCGGTGTCGCACTCCAAGAGGTTGCACTCGACCTCTGGCTTAGCCCACGAGAACAGCTGGAACTCGCGCTCGCGATCGCCGGATGGCGACGCCATGAACGTCGAACGCGGGTAACCGCCCTTGTTGAGCAGTTCGGACTGGGCACCTTTCAGCACAAGCGGATCGGATCGCTGTCCGGCGGAATGCGCCGCCGGGTCGACGTCGCCCTGGCCGTGTCGCATGATCCGCAACTGTTGTTCCTTGACGAGCCGTCCAGCGGCCTCGACATCGAAGGAAAAGATGAAGTGTGGAACGTCATCACCTCGCTGCGCCGCGAAGGCCGCACCGTGGTATTGACCACGCACGATATGGAGGAAGCCGTGGCTCTCGCCGACCAGATCGGCATCATCAAAGACGGTCGGCTCGTCAGGTCGGAGCCCACGAGTGAGCTGACCAACCGTCATGGCGTCTACGCATACGTGCATGCGCCCGGGGAAGTCGCCGACGCGACCTTGCGGCGGATCGCCGAGTCTGGGTTTGCCGTTACTGATAACGACCACAGCCGAAAAACCCTGAAGCTTCAACTCGACTCCGCCAACGCGACCCGTATCGGTCAACTCACCTCAATCCTCAACCAGCATGGGATGGGAACATCACGGGTCGAGGTGCGCTCCACATCCCTGCGTGACGCTTTCCTGGAGGCCACCCGATGATTACCACCGAGACACTTCGTGACGGCTCGCCGGTCGCGATCAACGCTGATATTCACGATGTAGTGCCAACCCACCAACCGCCGCCATCGGTCGTCTCCACCCTGATGCTCTTCGGCAGATACGTCAAAGTCGGACTGCGTCAGCCGGTCTTCGGGTTCATTTTCCCAATCGTCTTCCCCACGGTGTTGGTGATTTTCGTTCGGGCTATGTTTCAACGCGTTGCCGACCTTCCCGGCTTCCCGTTGACCTCTTACACCGCCTATATCGCTCCCGGGATGATCATGCTGATCCCGATGATCGGCTCCGGCTTCGGAGCCAGCAGCCTGATCGAGGAGATCCGGTCCGGATTCGTCGATCGGCTTCGCCTCCAAGGTATCTCGTCGCGGCAGATTCTGGCCGCGAAGATCGCATTCGAGGCCATCCGTATCTTGCCGGCCGGCGTCATTGTCATCGGTCTGCTAACGCTGTTGGATGCGCCGCTACGGGCCGGGCTTGGTACCGCCTGCATGCTGCTGGTGCTGATGTGCGTGTGGTCGGCCACGTACAGCTCGCTGTTTTACTTCGTCGCCGTGCGAACCTTGAATCCGCAGGCGCCGGTGGCGTTACTCCCGCTGGCGCTCCCCGTGCTGTTCATCAGCCAGGCACTGATGCCGACCGTGTTCCTGCCAGGCTGGCTCAAGCTGGCGATTCAAATCAATCCCTTCTCGCACGTGGTGTCTGCCGCCTCCACGATGATGTACGGCCATTTCGACGCGATGCTCATCGCCAAAGGCTTCCTGGTGGCGGCGGCGATGTTCATCGCACTGCAGGCCGTCATTCGCATCGTCGTGGCACGTCGGATAGGGGCGTGACCAGATGTGAAGTGTTGGCCCACAACCGTTCTTATCCAACCCTCTGCGGGCCTGCGATGGCCTGCCCACCATCGAAAGGACGACGACATGAATCCCGCAATGCAGGGCGTACTTTTTGACATCCTTATCGAAGACCTCGACGTTTCGATCGAGCAGCTTCACTCCGACGCCGATCTGATCAGCGATCTCGGCTTTGACTCGCTTTCATTTGCTACCGGAGTCGCGCAGATTCGATCACGGCTCGGCGTGACCCTCAACCAGGAAGAGGTGTTCTCATGCCGCACCCTAGGTGATCTGCAGCGACTGGTCGCAGCCAAATCCCGTTCCCCCGAGCTACCGGCCATTGCCACGGATCCCAACAAGCGATGCGTCGGGGCGGGTGAGCCCGGGTGAACAGATTTCTGACCGCCCTTGTCGAGAGCGCGCGCCACGGCGAGCGAGGCCTTATCGCAGGCGATCCGGCGCATCTGCACAAGACGACCTGGGACGAGATCCATCAGCAGGCACGCCGCGCCGCCGGCGCGTTGCGCGAGGCGGGCGTTCGCCATGGTGATGCGGTGGCCGTCCTCGGCGGCGCTCCTCATGACATCGCCCCTCTGGTGCAAGGGATTTGGCTTGCCGGCGCATCGGTGACGATGCTGCATCAGCCAACTCCCCGAACGGATTTGACGAGTTGGCTGTCCGATACCCAACGTGCCCTCGATGTGATCGGTGCCCGCGCCGTGGTTGTGGGCACACCATTCGAAGCGACCGTTTCGGCCTTCGATGGGTTGCTGATCTGGTGCTTGACAGTGGCGCAGGTTCTCGGCGGCGATCCAGTGGACCCGTTTCCCACCGCCGATGACGATGTCGCATTTCTTCAGTTCACCTCCGGCTCAACCGGTAAGCCCAAGGCCGTCGCGATCAGCTATCGCAACATGTACGCCAACATGCGTGCGATGGAGTTTGTCAGCAGAATCCGCCTGAAGCACGACGTCATGATCAACTGGCTTCCGTTGTTCCATGACATGGGAATGATGGGTTTTTTGGCCGCGCCTATGTTTCTCGGCGCCGAAGTCGTCAGCATCACACCCATGGACTTCCTCAACGATCCCCTGCTGTGGGCGGAATTGGTCACCAAATACCGTGGTTCGATGTCGGCCGCGCCCAACTTCGCGTACGCGCTGCTCGCTCGGCGGCTGGCGCGCGCTGACGACGGCGCGTACGACCTGTCGTCGCTCCGGTTTGTGCTCACTGGCGCCGAACCGGTCGATGTCGGCGTCGTCGAAAGCTTCGTCGGTGCCGGGGAGCGGTTCGGACTTACACCCGACGCCATCGTCCCCGCATACGGGATGGCCGAAGCAACGCTTGCGGTGTCATTCGTGCGGCCGGGGGAAAGGTTCAAAACCGACTCCGTCGATCCCATGGGTATGCAGACAGACAAGCGGGCTTCGCCTTCCGCGGCGACGGACGCGCAGCGACACATGCGGCTGGGCAAGCTGTTGCCAGGCTATGAGGCGATGATCCTGACTGACTCCGGCGCCATCGGCGCCTACCGAGACGTCGGCGAAATCTATCTACGCGGCGACAGCGTCGCGGCCCGATACCGCACCGACGCCGGCTACATCGATGCGACGGACGACGGTGGTTGGCTGGCCACCGGCGACCTCGGCTACATGACCGAGGACGCACAGATCGTGGTATGCGGACGTCGCAAGGAGATGCTGATCATCAAGGGGCGCAACATCTATCCCGTCGATATCGAACGGGCGGCGGCCCACGTCAACGGTGTCCGCGCCGGCAATGTTGTGGCTGTACAGATGCCAACAGACGGAGCCGGTGAAGGCTTCGCAGTGGTCGTCGAACTCAGCGCTGGTGGCAATGAATATGAGTGCCAGCGCATCCAGCGCGAAGTGGCGTCACGCATATTTCAGGAGATCGGCGTCACCCCCCGGCGGGTCCAAGTCGTCGGCGTGGGAAGCATCCCGAAGACGCCGTCGGGAAAGGTTCGCCGGATCGAAGCTCAACGCCTGATCCGCACAGAGACCAGTCGTCTCAGCTTGGAAGCATGGTCCGCCTAACGGCTGACCGTTAATAGGTCATGCAGCACCGACAGCCTACGAGTCTGCTTTTCGGTTGGCTTCGCGACTTCCAGGCGGGGCGGCCTTCTCTGTTCGCGGCAGAGCCGAGTGCTGCGTGCAGCGGTAGCAACTGGGGTTGGATCTACTTGCGCTCCAAAAGATTAGGGTTGGGCGCCACGAAAGGTAGGGCGCCAAGCGCGCGCACTGGAAGCGCCATCACGGTGATTAGTCGAGACGGGCTCGTCGCGGTGGAAAAGGTCGGCTAAACTAACGCCTGCTCCAACCACCACGGCGTACGCCCAACGTTGCGCCCGGTGACGACCTTGGCGGCGATGAGTCCCAGGCGGGCCAGGCCGTAGTAGGTCATGGGGTTGAACACTGTGGGCCATTTGCTGCGCACCATGTTTTCGGTCAACGGCCGGCCCACGAACCGGTCGCTAAGCCAACGCAGCGTCATCGGCGCCGACATCGGATGTAGCAGCATATGTTCGCTGAGCAAGTCGCGGTGATAGGTGACCTCGGCGCCGCCGGCCAGGTAAGTCTCGACGAGCGCGTCGATGTCGTCGACGGCGATGACCGAATCATGCACCGCCTGCACGATCAGCACCGGCGGTGCCGGGGTTGACGCGCCGAGCTTGATCTCGTTGAACACATGCCGAACCGCTGGTGATCCCAGAACCTCATCGAGTGGTTGGTCCACGTAGTTTTGCATGTCGGTGCCCGCCCACCGCAGCACCGCACCGAGCGTGGTCGTGCGCTGCAACGCCAGCAGCGAGCGGCCCTTGTCGCTGACGTGCCGCTGGAACACGCAATCCAGTTCGGGATAGATCTGCGCCAACGAGGCGGCCATCAGCCCGGGAAGCCCCGACAGCAAGGAGCCATTGAGCCGCCGAAAGGCGTTGCCCGGATCAGCGACGGGCGATCCGAGCACCGCTCCGACGACGTTGAGCTCCGGCGCGTAGTCGGCACTCATCTCCGCGGCCCATGCGGTGGCCAACCCGCCGCCGGAGTAGCCCCACAGCCCGACGGGCGCGGACGCCGTCAAGCCCGAACGTCGGTGACTCAGCGCGGCACGGATCCCGTCGAGAACCCGGTATCCTGGTTCATCCGGTGCGCCCCATCGTCCGTCGAGGCCTTCATGGTCGGGCACCGACACCACCCACCCTTCGGCCAGCGCAGCAGCAACCAGCAGGAATTCGACCTGCGCCGCCGAGCCCACGGCCCGCGCGCCGAGCCGCAGCGCATAGGACGGAAAGCAGCGCGAGTTCACCGCGTCTATAGCGCATTGATACGACACCAGCGCGCCCGGCTTTTCTCGCCGGGGGTTGGTCGGAACGAGCACTGTGGTCACCGCAACCTCCGGGCCGCCGTGCATGTCGGTGGTCCGATACAGCAGCTGGGTCGCGGTCACCCGCTGGCGGATCAAACCCATAAACGCCAACTTGACATCGCGGGAGCGCAGCACGGTGCCAACCTCAGCGGACTGAAAGCCGCGCGGCGGTGCGTAAAACGAGTCATCTGCGGGTAATACGGGAAACCCGCGCCGTATACCCTCATGCGCTTGCTGACCGATCCAGGCGACCTCGCCACCCGTCGCCGCACTTCCCACGGCCATCATTGGCCCCTAACAACCGTCATAAATCGACAAGCCGGTACTGACCACTCGCCGCGTGCCGCAGCGACATTGACCAGGGTGTCGGCCGCAGCACCGCCCACGCGAACGAAATCCGGATTGACCCATGCGTGCAACCGCGAACTCTGTTCTGTTGCAAAAAAAGCCCGCTGAAGCGATGTCTCGTCCATCGCGTTTATCTCCGTGTGTTCGCGCTGACGGCCAGTGATCCGGCCGACGCTACGATCTTCGGCGAATCGGGAGGGCGCGAACATCCTGCCTACACCACCATTGGCGGTGATGACTACGTCCCAGGGCGGCCGAAAACCGACGGGAGACGATTACAGCGGCGGGCCGAGTGCCTACTCGCCAACATGAGGGCGAGCAGTCTATGCACTCCAGAGGCAGACCGAGTAAATGGGCTTCCAGTGAAAGGTGCGACCACCCAGAGTAAGTCGACGAAGATGCCGCCCGCACGTGCTCCTCGCCGCGGCCTCCGCCACAGCGCCCACCTTTCAGGGCGGCGGCGACTTCGATGACGTCACCGACCATTTCCGTGCAGGAGTTCACGTCAATCGCCCGCTCAGACAAGCGAAATCAGCCTCCGACCCGACATCAAGCCACCGCACCGCCGTGTAGACACCCCCACCAATTGTGGTGCGGGCAGGCTGGGAGAAATTTCCACAGTCACCGATGATCGGTGCATTGGCGGGTCGCCTGCCCGCGATAGCGAAACTCACGTAGTGAGCACATGAAGGAGGTCTCGAATGAGCACGCGACGTCGAGAGCGGGTTCAGTCATGATTCTGCTAATGGCGATTTTCGTTGCCGTGCTTGCTGCATTGGTCGTCGAGCGGGGCCAGCGTCTATGTGAAAACTGGTGCCAAGAGCGCGATAAGTACTTGTGATGGCTCAGCTCGCGAAGGCACAGCGAGGTATCGTGGCTCAGCGCCGCACCGCCAGCCTGCCAGTCAACGTGCCTGGCGGTCTGGTCCGCCTCTGAGGTATCGGGTGAGGACGCTCATCGGCCCTTCAACGTCGGCTAGTGCGGCTCATGCAACACGCGGCGAGCGTGAGGCCATAACGGCATACCCGCCGCGATCGTGGCGCCCAAGGCGATGATGCCGATCGCGACGTCGACGCTCTCCCGCCCGTCGCGTGACCAGTAGACGTCTTTCAGTTCGAGCAGCAGCGCCAGCTCGTCGACCACCAGCGCGTTGGCCGTGCCGTAGGCGACCGCCACCGCCGGGTGGTGTCGACGGTTGTCTGAACCGCGCAGCCCAACTGCGCCGACGGCCGAGAGCAGCACGATACCGATGTTGTAGTGGTGGAAGTGACGGCCGCCGACGCTGATGCCGCCGCCCTTGGGCCCGTGCCCGCGATGGATCCAGTGTGTCAGCAGCCTCAGACCCGTGAACATCGCGGTGAACGATGCCCAGGACAGAACCGCGGCCTGCTCGCCCGGGTTGAGGCGCTGCCTGAACTCGTGGCGCAGCCTGGCCCAACGGGTTTGCGGGACAGGGCGATTCGATTCGTTATCCATTGAGTTCAGCATTCCCTTCGTTCGGGGTCGACCGTTGCGGCGGGAAGCATAGGGTCCAGTCAAAGACGGGCAGTTGCGGCGATCGGATGCTGTGGGGCGTAAGGCCGCGGGAACAGCCGTCGCAGTGCGGGTGGTGGTTGGAACGGTTCCCATTGGTCCAACGGCTGGGCAAGCCGGTCGGCTACGGCGAAGATCACGGCTGGGTGGTGGCCGTAGCCGAAGTGGCTGCTGACGACCGCGATGTTCTCCGCGCGTGGCGACGGCTCGTCGAGGCAAGCCGGCCAGGCGACGATACCGTCGTATCGCGAGTAAATGGAGGTGGCCGGCACCTGCAGCGGGTCGCGTTCCATCTCCAGCGGCGTCGTCACCCGGTACGTGTGCAGATGGGTGTAGCGGTTGAACACCCGGCTGGCATGGGACTGGCTGTCGTGGGTAAGCCGAAATGGGCTGCCCATGGTGATCACCTGACGTACCTCAGACGGGAAGTTGCGGGCGAGGGCGCGCGCATAGATGCCGCCGAGGCTCCAGCCGATGATGGTGACCGGGGCATCGTAGCGGCTGTGCAAGTCATGCAAGCGATCCCGCATGCCGGTGACGGCGATGGAGGTGGGGCCGAGATTGCGGCCGAGCCGCCAGCCGTGCACGCGATAACCCAGCCGCCGCAGGATGCGCCGCAGCGGCCAGGTCGAGTCGTCGGTGGCCATCAGGCCGGGCAGCACTAGTACCGGATGTCCGTCGCCGGAGCGAAGTGCCTTGCTCAGGGGCAGTGCACCAAGAAGAAGGCCGAATTCGATTGCGGCCCGGCCGGGATCGGACAGCGACAGCGGCAGTGAGGGAGCTGACGGCTCCTGGTTAGCTCGCGGCGGCGCGGCCGCGCTACTCGACGACATACTTAACTTCCTACTCCTGCCGTGACCGTAAAGGCTTCGATTGGTGATCAGCAAACGGCATAGCAGTGGCGGCGCAGAGCGCGTGCGGTCACGTGCATTGAACCGGGCGTCAGGGCATGGCGATGATCGTGGAGCGGCTCTCCTAGTCAGGGTTGACTCTGCGTCTATGGCGCAAAAGTGCGAGTAGGCAACGCCCTCAGCGCAGAGTCAACGCGACCGCTATTGAGCCGGGCGGGACGTCGACGGTAGCCGACCCATGTTGCCACGCCCACCGGCTGATAACGGAAGGGGATTGCGCCGAGGGGCAGGTGGCCGAGCAGGGCGTTGCTGGTCGCGGGCAGGTCACGGTCCTATCTCCACGCACACGTTCTGTGGATATGGGCTGCTGATGGTGATGGAATCGTTCTTGGAGATGCGCGCAACAAACGGTTGGACACATAGATGACGTACGGCGGCTATGGGGGCCAGACTGACCCGTTCGGACCGGATCCGTTCGGCGGTCCACCGAGCACCGCGGGCCAGATCCCCCCGATCAGCCACGCTTCGACGGGCCCAGGTTTCTCGGCGCCAAATATCCCGCCCGTTCGGACCCCGGAGGGCGAAGTCAACACGTTGGCGACCTTGTCGATCGTGTTCGCGTTCGTGTTTGCACCTGCCGGCGCGGCGCTGGGCCATATCGCGTTGTCGCAGATCCGCCAGCGTCATCAGCGGGGCCGGGAACGCGCATTGATCGGCCTGACCTTGTCGTATGTAATCATCGTGCTGGCGCTGATCGCGCTAGTGGTCTGGCTGGTTACCAGTGGCGGATCGGAGTCGTCGCCGTCGGTGACGACCCCGACCACCGCGAGAACCACTACAGCCGCTTTGCCGCCGCCGCCGCGGACGACGGTGATCACCCCGCCGCCGCAGCGGCGCCCAACCGTCCGCGTGGAGGACCTGCGGGTCGGCGACTGCGTTGAGGTGCAACAGACGGAGCCGGACCCCAACAAGGGCCCGGACACCAATGTCATCTATATCTTCCCGGTGCGGTGCGAGATCCGCGACGGTGTGTTCCGCGTCGATCAGGTGTTGTCAGCCAACTCGTGCCCAGGCCAGACGCTGTTCAATAGGCAAGAGACGGTTTTCGCCTGTATTTCGAATTATCGAGGCTGACCGTGAGAGGCGTGTATTTACAGAATGTCAATGGCCCCGTCGACGGAGACCTATTTGCGATTCGTTTGGCGGTTAGCCATTCCATGTGTTGGCGCACATCTCGCCTAAAGTGGTGTGATGTATCCCGGCGGTAATCCGTTCCAGCCGCAGTCAGCCGACCCTTTCGGTCCGGAGTCGGAACCGATGTTCGCACCGCCCAGCATTCCCCCCGTCGCACAGGGCCCTTTGATGGGGCCGCCCTACAGACGTTCACCGCCCGCCGACTACAACACGTTTGCGGTGCTGTCACCAATTTTCGCAGTGGTGGTACCGCCGGCAGGAGTTGTGCTCGGGCATCTGGCGCTGCCCCAGATCCGCCGCACCGGTGAACGTGGGCGCGCGGCTGCCCTGGCGGGGCTCGTGGTCGGCTACCTGATGTGCGTGGCGCTGATCGCAGCCCTGGTGTGGTGGTTGACCAGTGGCTCGGCGGGGCACACAACGAAGAACTCAACGTCGCCGTCCGTCTCAACGCACCAAATGCCCTCCAACCCGCCAAGGCCGTCTACCGTGACCTCGGTGGCGCCGCCGACGACCATCCCACGGGTCAAGCTCGACCTGGCCGCGGTGCCTATCGGCACCTGTGTCGAGATTCAATTGCGCAGCGACGAAGGCAACGACGCGTTGGATCTGTTCAAGGTCGACTGTGCGCACAAAGAAGGTGTGTACACCGTCACGGCGCGGGTCTCGACCAACGCCCAGTGCCGTTCCGTTTACATCGCCGCGCCGCCGGACCGCTCGTTCGCGCTGTGCCTGAACCCGTATTGATGCTGATGAACATGCCCGAGACAGCGCGCCACGAGCAGCGGCACCGGTTGGCGAGGTGGTGACGTGGGTCAACCGAATCCCTTTGATTTCAGCGATTTTGGGCCTCCGCGGCGCCCGACAGGTTCTTCATCACCACTCGGGGAGTCGAGCGGTCAACCGCCGACTGCGCCACATCAGAAAGGGGGCGAGTTTTCCACAGGCTTCGATCCGTGGGCCGATGCACCGAGGACGCAGCCGCGGCCCGGACGTGACGTGTTCGACGAGGCCGGCGCGGATGCCTTCGGGCGGTCAGCGGCATTGGGCGGAGGCGCACTGGCCACGACGGGGCCGCCGCTGGTGTGGTTCGCCATCGCGCTGGCGCTCGCCGTGGCTGGCGGGGCGCTGGCACTCGTGAGCGCATTGTCGGGGGGCATGCTCGCTACGGCACTGGCCGGCTGGCTGCTTGCCGGGCCGATCGCGATCGGCGCGCTGGCGGTGTACACGCGCGTCGATACGCGCCGGCGCACGGAATCGATCTATTCGGCGCCACGCTGGGCCGCCACTTTGTACTGGGCGGTGCTGGCGGTGTGCCTTATCGGGATCGCCCTGGGCGCCTGGCAGATCGCGTTATGGGCGGGCAGGCAGTAGATGATCCTGAACCGGCGAATGGACTTGTGGCGCAGCGGTCTTTGGCTTGTGCTGCGCTGCCTCATCGGTGCGGTGCTCGCGGGCGCGTTGGCGTTGGCCGCCTGGTCGCTTCCTCACGCGCAGGGGCAGCCCTTCTCCAGCGGGGCCAAGCGTTTCGGCGCCTGCCTGGCCTCTCAGAAGACTGGCGATCTACTGCTGCTGTTCGACGAATCGAGCAGTCTGCAGGAAACCGACCCGCAGGCGGCGCGGGTGCAGGCGGCCCGCTACCTGTTGCAGACGCTGGGCAAGTACGCCGATCGGGTTGGAGCCAACCTCGATGTCGCCTCGGCCGGATTCTCCGACACGTATGTGCCCGAGCATGATTGGACGAAGCTGACAGGGGCGACGGCCGACTCGGTGAGTGCGGACCTGTCGGTCTTTGCCGGCAAGAACAATGGCATAGACACCGACTATTGGCTGGCTCTTGATGGGGCGCGTCAGGCCCTGGCGGCGAAGGGGCCGGGACCCAACGGCGGACAGCGCTGCCAGGCGATCGCGTGGTTCTCCGACGGCAAGATCGATTTCACCGCCCGAGACACCTCGAAGCCCTATGCCGGCGGCGTGAACCTGAACAGCCCCGACGGAATCGCAGAGACTACCAAGCGGGCCGTGGACTCGATCTGCCGTGACGGGGGGCTGGCCGATCAGCTGCGTTCCAGCGGAATCATCATGCTGGGAATTGGATTGGGCGCCAACAAGACGCCAAGCGACTTCGATGTCATGTCGGCGATCAGCACCGCGCACGGTCTCAACGGCAAGGCGTGCGGGAAGATCACCGACCCGGTGCCCGGCGACTTTTATCCCGTTTCGAACATCGACGACATGTTGTTCGGGTTCGACGCGTTGAACCCAGACCCCACGGCGCAGGGCCCGCAGCAAGGCCCGGTGTGCCGGCTGCAAGTATGCCCGGAGGCGCGGCACAACTTCGTGCTGGATCGCTCTATCAAGTCGGTGAACATCCTGGGCTCCGGCGGGGTTCCCGGTGTAGTGCCCTACCTGGTGTCACCGTCGGGGAAGACACTCGAGCTGCCCAAAAAAGACGGAAAGAACACCGCCGACATCGACGGCGTGCCGGTGACCTACGAGTGGCAATCCGAGTCTGCACAGACGATTTCGCTACACAACGCCGGCGCGCCGCAGTGGGCGGGGCAGTGGGCGATCGTCTACGTCGACACCACCGGACAGCACCCTGACGCCGTGTCGAAGGTCAGCATCCACATCACCACCGACATCTTCCCGGCGCTGATCGGGGCCGACAAGGTGTCGTGGCACAGCGGACAGGTGCTCAAGGGGCTGGCCTTCGGCCTGGTCGATGGCCAGGGTAAGCCGATGCAACCCACCAATCTGGCCGGCACCGCCACCATGTCGGCGGTGCTGGTGCCCGACGGTGCGGCGCCGATCCCGCTGCTGGAGTCGGTGGCCAAGGATGACATCGCGAAACCGGTCGACGCCGACCTGACGAAGGTCAATCCCGGACGCGGGGTGCTGCACATGTCGTTGGTGATCACCACTGCACCGGCCACCGACTCGGCGGGCGCGCAGATCGCGCCCGGCACCGAGCTCTCACCGCAGGATGTCGACGTGCCGGTCCAGATTCTGCCCAGGCTGGGTCTGCCAACGCCGGGTGAGCGGATCGACTTCGGGACCGTACAGGCGGCCAAGGGCGCCACCGCGGCGTTGGCCATCACTGGGCCGGGCTGCGCATGGATCGCCGACGCCGATACCACCAAGGTGGCGGCCGCCCCCGACGGCATCGGCACACCGCGGATCACATCGTCGGCGAACTCGCCGCAGTCCTGTCTGAAAGTGCAGCCAGGGCAGACCGCGCAGTTGTCGGTCACGCTGCGCACCGACCACGACGGGCACGGCGGCCTCAACGGCACGGTGCCCGTGCACGTTGCAGCGCTGGACAATCCGGCTGACTCGCAGGTGGTTGACGTGCCCTTCGTCGCGTCACTGATCAAGCCGCTGAACACCACGAACTTCGTGCTCGTGCTCATCGCCGCGTTGCTGCTAGGACCAGGCATCCCGTTGGCCCTGCTGTACGGCTCGAAGTGGTGGGTCAGCAAGATTCCCGACATCCCGATGCTGGCCGAGCGCATCCCAGTGGAGGTGAGCAACGATGTGGTGCTGCGCGACGGGGAGCCGTTCGCGATGGCCGACAAAGACCTGATCCAGCCTGTTCCCGGCCTGGCCGGCGGGGCGCGGAAGCTCCCAGTGTTAGGCGTGACGCTGACCGCAACCATGGGCCGCAGCCCGTTCGGCGCGGGCTATGTGACGGTCGACGCCGACGGACTTTTCTCGGTGGGTTCGGAGCTGCCGGGAACCGACAGCAGCGGATTGCACGCGGTGCTGCCGCTCGCGGTGCACAACAAATGGGTGGTGCTCCACGATCCCCGCGGGGGGGCCGACGCGGCCGAGGTCCTGTTGCTAGTCGCGGGGCGCAGCGATACCGCGGCGCGTGAACACATCTACGAAGAGGTCGCTCGCCGGCTGCCGGAGCTGCTTGACGGGCTGCGATTGCGGGCGGTGCAGGCCGGATTGGCGTCACTGAATGACGAAGTTGGACAACAGGTCTCGCCCTTTGGTGAAGCCATGCCGGAATTCCCGGTGGGCCAGGACCCGTTCGAGACCACCGGGCCGATCATGAGGAGTGGGCCCGCCGGCGGTGAGATACCACGCGGCCGCCCGGATTTCGAGCACCCCCGGGCTCCGCAGGGGGGCGCCGCACCTCAGCGCCCCGCGCGCTATGACTCAGACCCGTTCGACCCATTCGGGGAAGGAAACTGATGCGACGATTCCTGGTAGTCGGATGCGGAGGCTCCGGAGGTGCCACATTGGCATTCATCATGGATCAGCTCCGCTCCGAACTGCACGCCGCTGGAGTCGAAAAGCTATTGGCCGGTTGGCAATTCGTCCAGATCGATGTGCCGAGCGCGCCGGAGTCCGGCCCCGAGGGGCTGGCTAACGTGCCAGCGCAGGGCGGCACGTACATCGGCTGCGGACCGCAGGGCAGCAGCTACGCGATCCTCGACGGCGCACTGTCTCAGCGGCTGGGCGCCGAATCCGCGTTGGACACGATCGCCACGTGGGCGCCGCGGAACCCGCAGGAGGTGTCAATCCCCATCTCGGCCGGGGCCGGCCAGTACCGGGCGATCGGCCGGATGATCACATTGAGCAAGACCACCGAGATCCATAACCGTTTGCAGGCGGCGTGGGACGCGTTGTTCCGGGTGGAAACCATCTCGGAGATGTCGACGGTCGACGTTCCCGGCATGGGAGGGTTTGACGCCAACGAGCCGCCGCTGGTGCTCGTGGTCTCGTCGATGGCCGGCGGAGCGGGTGCGTCGATGGCGTTGGACGTGTGCCGGCTGCTGACCCTGGTTTCCGGCTTGGACCCGAAGCTGATGGGCGTTTTCATTGTGACGCCTGACATTTTCGATTCGCTGCCGCAGAGCTCCATCATCGGGGTCCGCGCCAACTCGTTGGCCATGCTCGGCGAGATCGTGGCCAGCCAGGCGGGTTCTGCCCGTGAACATGACGTGCGGATCATGCGGGCGCTGGGCCAGCATCACGGCGAAGGGGAGCCGATCCCGTTCGCCCGAGTGTTCCCGGTGGGCCGCTACATCGGCGCGGACCGAACGCTCTTCGGGGACGGCTCCCAGTGGGCCGTCTACCGGGGGCTGGCGCGTGGGCTGGCCGGGCTGATGATGAGCGGCGCAGCCAGTGATCAGTTCGTCTCCTACGACCTCGGCAATACGGCCTCCCCGGAGGGGGACCGGGACCTGCTGGGGTGGGGCATCTCGGCGTGGGATGTGCTGCCGTGGGGAACTTACGGTTTCTCCAGCCTGAACATGGGCCGCGACCGCTACGCCGAGTACGCCGCGCAGCGGTTGGCTCGCAGTTGCGTAGACAAGCTCCTTTTCGGGCATCTGCAGCAGGGCAACCCGGCGTCGAGCACTGAGCAGCTTGATTCGCTGCTCGCCAGCCAGTGGCGTGCGCACTGCGGCGAGCTGGGACTGCCGCCGGCGCCGGGAGACGAGCAGACGCGCGTGGGCGTCCTGGGCCGCTGGGTCGGCTCGGACGCGTTCGCGGCCGAGTCCGTGACCGGCATCATCAACGGGCTCATCGAGCGCCAGCTGCGGGGTTATCTGCCGAATCCGGAAGGCATGACCGCCGAGCAGTGGGTGCCGATCTTCCGACAGGCCGTCCTCAATCGACGCAGCGAACTCTTGCGCACGTGCGCCGACGCGGCCTACGCCATGGCGTTCAGCTGGCACCGGGAGTTCGCCGAGCGACTCGAACAGATGGTGGGCGGTGCGATCGCGACGCTGGGGCTGCCCTATACCCGGGAGCTGGTGGACCGGCTGCGCCGCCACATCGACGACGTGCTAGCCCCCGGGATGGGGCGGCTCGGGACGATGGGGCCGCAGGACATTGTCGCGGTACCTCCGCAGGTGGACGCGGCGCTGCGTTCGCTGCATGGAGTGATGTCCAATGCCGATCAGGTGCTGGCCACCGCACTTGACGGGTTCCGCGCCAACGTACGCCGCCAACTATTCGCCGACGCGGCCGCGCGGATCGGCGACGTGATGCGGGTGATCGGAGCGGAGATGATGGCGCCGCTGCGCGACGCGTTGAGCGAGGCGATGGTGCTGCTGGAGAAGGCGCGCGCAGAACCCCCGATTGATGTGGGGCTGGCACGGCTGTCCACCGACCAGTACGTCGCCTGGCCCGCCGACGCCGACGAACTCGTGCCGGCCCGCTTCGCCGAAGCCAACAACGAGGTGCTGTTGATCAGCTCGTCGGCGTTCAAGGGACGCTACGAAATCGATCTACCCAAAGCCGTGGCCGGCGCCAACGCCATGGTGCCTCTGCGCACTGCGATCGACGACGCCACCACCCGGGTGATTCTGGGACAGTGGCGCACCACCGGCGGAGTGGTGGCACCCGGCGGCCTGATCGAACGCACCGCGACGTGGGTGACCCGCGCGTTGGGCACCGACCCGGAGACGCATCGGCCTCGGGTGCCGTCGATGGCCCAATTCGATGTGCACACCCGGCCGGCAGAGTTACTGGCACGCGCGCGTCTGTACGTGGGTAGGCCAGGGGAGGCGTTCGAGGAGTTCTGCAAGGTGTCGCTGCGTGACTTCGTTCAAGGTGCGGGCGCGGCAGAATCGGAATTGGCCACGCGCCGCCGTGATATCACGACCAAGTTCGCCGAGGCGTTGTCGCTCGCCCGGCCGCTGGCCAGCGTGAATGATGAAGCGTTGCAGCGGGTGCACCCAGGACAGCAGACGGAGTACCGGTACAAATTCTCCGAGGTTCCCTTCGCCGGCCAACCGGTCGCCGACGCGCTGTTTGAGGTGCTGCGCAACAACCCGCGCATCGATCAGGCCACCAAGGACAACTACAACCGTTCGCTGTCGGATGAGGACAGCGTGACCCGGGTGGATATCTTCGGGTCGTATCCCAACTACTCGCCACTGGCGTTCGATTCGGTGCTCAAGCCCCCCGCCCAACAATGGGCCCAGATTGCCGGGCCAGGCCGTGGGACGTTCTGGCGGTACCGTCGCGCACGGCCGTTGCCGGCGTCGCTGCCGATGACCGACGACGAGCGCCGAGCCATGACCGCCGGGTGGTTCCTGGGTCAGGTCGTCGGCCGTATTCAGATCCCGCGGTCGCCCTACACCGACGCGGTGCGTATCTATGACGCCGATACCGGGGTGTGGTTGAACTTCCCGAACCCCTTGCTGACACCCCCGTCGGCGTTCATCGCGACTTATGACTGGCTGCCCGCAGTGCTGGAGAGCGTTCTCCTGGCGATCGCCCAGTCTCACGAGCCGCCGGTGATGCGGTCGCTGCGGCCCTACGGCGTGCTGCGGGAGCTGTACGACGCACATTCGCAGGACCCGGCCAGTGGAATTGTCGAATTGTCGGCGACCGAAGTGCTGCGAGGATTTTTGTGCACCGGTACCACCGCGCCGGGCGTGACACCGCGGATAGAGACAATCGCCGCGGCGACAACTCCGGAGGAACGCGCCACCGCCGCTGAGGAATGGCTGACGACCGTGCGGGACGTGGCGGCCCAGTACCTGCCAGCCGACATGCAGGGATCAGCCCGAGGCGGAACGTTCACCTCTATCCCCACCCGGTCGACGGCGTCTAAGACGCCCATCTTCCGCGACCTGGCCCCCGATGTGTTCTGGGCGACGGAAGCCCTGATCCGATTGCTGCAGCGCGAGGCCGCGGGGGCATGGCCGCGAGACGAGGGCGCGCGCGTGGTAATCCCGGAGGGCGGAACGTTCTGACGATGTCGACGCCAACCTCGCCACAGCGGGCGCTGACCGTGCTGGTCATGCCGCGCGCGCAGACCGAAGAGATTGTCGCCGTTCTGGCCGACTATTCCGCCGTCGGGCTGCTCGCCGCTTTCGTGTGGGTGGACGCCGCCGACGTCGGTGGCGCGTCGACGCCGGCCACCGTGGTGCGCGACGGGCGCTCGGAGCCGGTGGTGTTGCAGCAGCTGCTCACTGCCGAGCGTTATGACCGGATCCGCGTGGTGGTGCTGGTGCCGGCCGACGCCGCCTCGGCCGAACGGGTGCCGTTGGTGGCTGAGCGCACCGTTGAGCAGGTCGTGCACAGCAGCTCGATGGGCGCCCCGGTGAGCCTGCTGCGGGTGCTGGTCACCTCGGGGAACGCAGCGCCGACGGCGCCGGACTCGGCCCTGGTGCTGGAGGGTTGGCACAATCTGCTCGTCGCGACGGAGGACTCGGCCGGACCCGGCCTGGGCGCAGTGCCGTGGGGCCCGATCATCGATCGACTGGACTTCGCCCACTACACCGCGCCGGTGATCGCCGGTGTCGCTGGTCTGTGGGCGGGCGTGGAACAGACCCCGTTCGACGCACTGGAGGTTCTGCCCGGGGAGACGGTGCGCGCGGTACGCGCGTTCTTCCGGCGCCTGGATACCAGCGCGGTCGAGGAGCGGCTACGGGCGCAGCTGTTCGATCCGGCAGGGCGGCTGCCACTGCCTCGCGGTGGTCAGGTGCCGGTCGTCTATGTCGAGGATGTTCCGGCAGCGACGCAGACGATGGCGCGGGCGCTGTGGACCAAGCACCGCGATGTGCTGCGAGGTCCGAGGCTGGCGGCGGGTGACCTCGGCATGCAGGTGATCTCCATCTGGGCCGCGTTGAAGATGTTCTTCACGTTCATGGGCGCCTCGCTGCGCAGCGCGCCCGGCGCATGGTGGGCGGCGGTGACCGGTTCGGTGTCCTCAGTGCTGGCCAGCACCGTGCAGGGCACTGTGTTCGGCGGGAAGGATTCCGCGTTCGCAGTGGTCACCAGCACCGAGGTGGCCAACTGGCAGGACTTGGGCCGCAGCGCCGACACCCTCAACAGCGCATTGGGGGGCGCCCCCCGACCGGAACACCTGGCGCAGCAGGACCTCAGCGCGCTGTGGATCGATTTCGTCAACGGGGCGCTGACGCTGGCCGACGGCGGTCGACGGGCGGCGGGGCTCGAGCCGATCCAGGTCGGGTCTGGTGTTGGCGTGCTGGCCCGCTCCGCCGATGTGGTATCCAGTGGGGCCGAGCAGTTTTCGGCGATTCCGACGTCGTTGGCGGCGGTCATCGGGGTCAGTTCGGTTGAGCCCACGGATGTGCTGGGCGCGGCCAACCTGCATGACCGCCTGCAGCGTGCCTACCAGGATCCCGCGGCCGGGGTGGAGGCCCGTACCGCGGGCACCGAGCTGGAACGGTGGCAACGCGTTGCGGCCAAAAGCTATGCGTGGCAAGTCAGTTCGATCCTCGTGGACTTCCTGCAGCGCGCCCGAACCGAGGTGGCACAGCTGGTGGGCAAGATCCAGGACGCCGCCAACCGGGTATCGGTCAACGAGCGCCTGCGGGCCCGGCAGAAGGCCATCAGCGTTATTCTCAAAACCTACTTTTGGGCACTGCTGCTGGTGCTGGTGGTCCTGGCCGGGATCGCCGTGGCTGGCTGGGTCCGGTGGAAGTTCGCGCTCTGGACCGGCGGTGTGATGCTCGGCCTTTACATCGTGGTGTCGCTGGCGCTGTTCCTGTTCACCCAG
Organism: uncultured Actinomycetota bacterium; assembly: GCA_963801365.1. Classification (GTDB taxonomy): domain Bacteria; phylum Actinomycetota; class Actinomycetes; order Mycobacteriales; family Mycobacteriaceae; genus Mycobacterium. Next base: position 56,133 of record CAWDEZ010000018.1, read on the forward strand.
CGAGACCTGTTCGCGGAGATGAATTTACGGCAGTCGCAGATGGGTCAGCTGGAGACGATGCAAGCCAACCTGCGCACCGCGCTGCAGGATGTCAGTCGGCTTTCTACAGCCTATGGCCAGCTACTGTCGTGGTGTCGGGTGCTGGGGGCGGTGCTGCGGGCGCCGTTCGGACCGCCACCGGCGGCGCGCCCGTCTGCCGGTCAGCTCTACGACGGTCTGCCCCGCTCAACCCAGTTGGGTGTCGCCGAGCCCAGTGAGCAGCAGGCTGGCGACGCCGCCCACCTGATCCAGCGGCGCCTGTACGCGTTGGGCTGGCTGACCGAGCCGTGGCAGGAGATGGTCGACGCGGCTGCGCAGCGGTTGCGCGAGGAGCCCGAGATGCTGTTCCGGATGCCCGGGAGCGGCACGCAGTCTGGGCTCGACCAGTGGTCGTGTGCGGTTGCAGCGGGCCGGGTGCAGCCGACCGGTGCGGACGCGTTGTGGGCGCGGGTGGAGCAGATGTTCGTCGAGGAGACCGGCGGGATCGCCGACGCGCTGACTGGCACAGTGCGGGTGCCCGGGCCGGGGCGCCAGATGCCGGCCCGGCAGTTCAGTGCGGGGATCACCGATCACCGCCGCGGCCCGACCGCCCAGTTCGACTCGTCGCTGTTCACCCACGCCGCGATGACGGCGGGACGCTCAGCGGTCGCTGTCGATGATGTGGCCGTCGCACGCTGGGGCCTGGGGTACCGTGCGGCGGTCGTGCAGGCCAGCGACGGGCTGCCGCCCTACGACTTCGCGATGTTCGAGCCACCTGTACAGGTCGCGCTGGGACGTGACGACGAAGCGACCGCATCGAGCAGCCGGCCGGAATGTCGCGACATGCCGCCCAGCCAGAACATGGTGTTCTAACAATGCCGGATCCACAGCACATTGACGAAGGCGACGATCCTCGTCTGGGCACCCTCATGGAATGGCGTCAGCAGCTCATCGACTCCGGCGGAGTGTCGCGCAGCAGTTTCAAGGAGGCGCACCTGCGGCTCGTGCTGCGCTCGGGCCGCACTGACGTTGAGTCGATCCGGGCCATGCTGCCGGGCTCGGTGGCCGAGCACGCCGAAGACATGGCGCGGTTGCTGGCACAACTGTCGATTCAATCCCGTGCCGGCACAGCCGGTTCCGGCGCCGTGGGGGACGCCCCGGCCCGGCATCGCGCCGGAATGGAAGATGCCACACCTCAGGCTGATGACGATACCGCGCCGCAGAGGGCGACGGCGTTTCCGGCGGCGCCGCGTGCCGCTTCCTCGCCGCGGCGCGCAGAGGAAGTTCGGTTTGCAGCCACTGATTTCTCCGTGTTCGCCTTCGGTGAGCAGCGCGCTGAGGTGCACACTATCGGCCTGCGCCGCCGTCAGCAGGACGAGGACCACCCGGGCGCGCTGGAGTTGATATGGCCGCCGTATCTCCCGCCGGCGGGTGCGGCGGCGCAGACCGTGGTGATCTACCGGGTGGTCAGTGAGGAGGACCGCCCGCCGTATTCACCGGATCGGGGGCGGCTGGTCGCCGCCACCACCGCCACGTTGGCCTCAGACCATCTACCGCCGAGCGCAGGGGTGCGCCATTACCAGGTGTGGGTCAATACCGGGCCCACCGCCGAGCAGGCGCTGGCCGCTCAGCCGTTCAAACACGCTGAGGCGGTATCAGTCAGCCCAGTCCGCGACTTCCTGATCCGCGAGGACAACGGGCAGGTCAACGGCCGCTGGAGCGTTCCGGCCGCGGTGAGCGCGGTGTTCATTTACCGCATACCCGCCGACGAAGCCAGCCGCGAGGGACTGCAGCACCGTATCCTCGCCGACTCCGACAACCGCACCGGCTTCGTCGACACCTCGGCGGTCCGCGGGCAGACCTATGTCTACCGCGCGCGCTGCGCGGCCACAGTCGGCGGGGTGATGCGGCTCTCGGAGGCCAGCGAAGCCACCGTCGAGGTTTCCGCTGTCCTGGCGCCCGTGACAGATCTCTCGCTGGGCGCGCAGAGCCCCGACGGGGCGGTGTTCGATCTGACCTGGACGCCCCCGCCGGCGGGCCAGGTGGTGATCTACCGCAGCCAGAGCGCGCCAACCGCTGGCGCGGAGGCGGCGGAACTGCCCGAAGCGGCACTCGAACAAGTCGGGCTGGGTCCCGAACTGCGCCTGACCCAGCCGGGGTCGCAGCGCCAGGACCAACACGGCCAGTTGCTGGCGGTGATGTCCGGGGTGTCGTGGCCGGGTAACTGGAGTCGCGCATACTTCACGCCTGTGACCCTGCTGGCCGGGCGGGCACTCCTGGGCAGGACGCTGTCGTCGGTGCGTACCGGCGTCATCCGTGACGTCGATCTGGCTGAGTACTGCAACAATCAGGTGCTGACGTTCGACTGGCCGTCAGGTGCCGCGGCGGTGGTCGTACACCTGGGGCCCAAGGGCTATGATCCGCGAAAAGGGTTGACCGGCAAGTCATTTGAGATCTCGCTGGAAGCATACGAAAAGTACGGCGGGATGCAGCTCACTAAGCAGGAGTTGCCCGCGTCCGGTTGTTCGTTGCACCTGACACCGGTCGCCTTCTCTGGTGGGCGCCGGGTGGTGGGGGCGGTTCGCACCGTCGAATACGCGGGGCTGCTGCGCCTCCAGTACGCGGTGCGGATCGACCGGGACGCCGACGGCTGGCCAACCCAGGCCACCATCGCCATGCGTTCGCAGTACGACCTTCCGGGTTCGCCGGCTTTTCTGCTTATCAATAACCCGCAGCGCATTCCGCTGTCGATGAACGATGGGCAACCTGTCGATGCGGCGACGGTCGACTACGACGGCCGGCCCACCGGTGAAGTCTCGAAAGAGCTGCGGTGGTCGGCGCTGACCACCCACGGCACTGGCGAGTGGTGGGTAGCGAATCTGCGTGGCCTACAAGGCTGGATCCGGCTCTTCGTGAACTCGCCGTCGCCGGCGCGGCTGCGCACCATCGCGCTGCTGGATCCGCCTGTGGAGAATCTGCGCCTGAGCCAGGTGACGCCATGACCGGCCGCTACGGCCAATTGACGTACACGTCGTTCGACAAACCGGGCTCCGCGGCCGGCGGGTGGCAGATCAAGCAGGTGGGCGGCGCGCTGAGCGCCGACGAGACGCAGACGTTGGTGTCCGGGGTGCGCACCATGCTCGACCCAGTCGAGCCGTTACCGAACTACCCGACACCCGAGGAGCTCGAGCGTGGGCCTCGCCGGTTGGCGTATTGGCGTCTCGATGAGGGCACCGCAGGCTACTGGCATACCGTGCCCGCTGGCGCCGATAGCACCGGTCGGCCCGGCAACATATTCGCGCATGCTGTGCTGGACCGCGACCCTGACGCGATACCGCGGCACCGGCCGATCCAGCGGTGGCGGGCTGCGCAATGGCTGTGCCCGTACGGTGCGTCCGCGGTCGCCCGCGCAATGCTGCCTGGCGAGGCTCCCGGACCGGCAGAAGTGGTGACCAGGGACAGTGTGATCGCGTTCGCGCTCGATACCAGCACGTGGCGGCTGGCCACGTTGTTCGGCTTGCTCGACGCGGTCGCCGCAGCGCTCGCAGGCGGCGCACCCGTGGTGCTCGGCGTCGAATCCGCGGACGCGGCTGCGCAGTGGATCGGGCTGGTGAGCTTCCTGATGTCGCCGGGCACCGCGGCGTGGATGAATTTCTCCACCTTCGAGCGGCCCGAGCAGCTGCCGCTGGCGCGGCGGAGTCACCAGCATCTCACCGCGGTTCCGGTCGCCGACCTTGCCGCCGTTCCGGCGGGGGTGGTGGCGATCGACGAGACGGCGACGCTGTCGCTCGGGGAGCTCGGTGCGGAGCCGCACCGCACGGAGTCCGGGCAGCCCATCACGGTGACCGCGTGGTCGGCGATGGCGCAGGTCGTGTTGCTCGAGCAGCACTCGGCGAGGCGGATGCTCGACGACATCGACCGATACGCGGCACAAACCGATGATCGCGGCCTGCAACCGGCCTGGCCGATGGCGATGGCGGTGGCGGCCGACGGCGAATTCGCCGACGCCCATGCCGAAGCCCACAGCGTCATCGCTGCGTACTCGCCGCGCGATGTCGCCATCGATTCCACTGCGGGGCGGACCATTTCGGGTGTCATGGCGGCACTGGTCGGGACCACTACCGCTGAGGCGTGGCGGGCTGTGCAGCAGGCACCCTGGGGCCCGGCGGCCGAGCACGCCGACCTCACCTACGTTTGCCGTGCCATCGCCGATGACACCTGGCTGGATCAGCTCGGCCCAATCCCTGTGGGCCCCAGGCCTTTTCAGGGAACATTGGTGCCGCCGGAGCTGTCCGCCGCCATCGAGCCGGCGCTCGAGCGCGCACGCGCCGTCGGTTCGTACCAAGTGGTGCGCCTGGTCGACTTTCTGACCAGGGCCGGTGTGGACGACGAACGGCTCGTGACTGCGCTGCGATGTGATGTGTTGGGGCACCTGTGTGACCCGGAATCCGGTCCCCACCTGATCCATCGGCTCGGGCAGCGCATCGGTGCCGAGACGCGCGTGGCGCTGGCCGCGGAGTCTTTGAAGGCGACCGGTCACCGCGATGGGATCCCGGGGTTGACCAACGATGTGCTCGCCTGGCTCGCTGCGGGCGTCAGCGCACCCGCGTCGTCCGAGTTGGCCCGGGCTCTGCCGTGGGATCCCACCTGGAACCGCGCGGCGCTGCGCGGCGCGCTTTCTCAACAGGTCGGTCCTTCTAATGCCGCAGACCGCTGTGCATGGCTGTGGTGGCTGCGCATCTGCGGTTCACCCCGGTTTGAGCAGATGGCTGCGGCTGCGGTGTGGGAACCGGCCGAGCTCCTGGCGGCTGCCGGCGGTGCGCCGCCGGGTCTGTCGGTGCTGCCCACCCTGGTCGGAGCCCCGGACTCTACGGCATTGACCGAGCTGGCGTCCGTCGTGCGGGATGCCAATTCCGAGGACACCGCTGTCGCGTGTGCGGCTGTGCGTCTACTCGAACCGCGAATCTGGTTGGAAGACGGGCACATTGAGACCGAGCAAGGTGCCTACACCCCGCACTGGAACGCAGTGCTGGAGGCGCTGGGACCGGAGCGCGTGCACCCTGACTTCGCGGTCCGGCTGCTCACGCTGGCGATGTTGGGGAGCATCTTCGATCAGCCGTATCCGACCGCTTGTGCCGCGCTGGCCGCAGATCCGGGCCTGGGTGCTGCAGCGGTCGCACAGCTGGTGGCGCTGGTGGACGATCAGGTTATCGTTCCCGCAGCGGTGATTGCCGCGAGCCTCGTACGCACCGGCGCGACCGAGGAGGACGCTGAGGCGGCTGGCAATAGCAGTGTCGAGGGTCTGCTGGCACAGGCCGCCCAGCAGTTGGCGGCGGCCAGCGAGTTCAGCGAGCAAGACGTGGCCGAGGCGGCGTCGTTGATGGCGCAAATGTCGGGAATCGAGCCCGACGGCGGGGTCCTGCGCCGCAACCGAAAAATGGTGGCGAGACTGCTGGCGCGTGGGACTGCGGCGCAGCCGTCGCTGGCGTCCCGCATCCGGGGTAGTCGCTGATGCCGATTTATGTAGTGGGCGTGCGTAATCAGCGTGTGCACATTCCTAACCACCCGCTGGCAGTGTCGATCACCGGCTCGGTGCATGGCGCAGAGCTTGATGTTCGCGCCAGGGAGGATCAGCCGGTGGTGCGCTCGACCGCGCATCACGCGGTACTGCCGCGGCTGATCGGCGCGGTGACGATCGCGGTGCGCCCGGTGGCGGCGGCGCGGTTCGCCGCAGGCACCGTCATTCATCTCGCTATCGCCCACGACAATCCGGGTGAAGTCGACCCGGTGCAGGTGTTGTTCGACCCGGTAGACGTCAGCGGCGACTCGGGCGTGGTGTTTGCGGTCTTGCGGCCCATGGGATCCCAGATCGAAGTCGGCGTTAGCGCGGTGGCTGATACACCTCTGAGCCCGTTGGGGTCGGCTGCGCGCAGTTCGGCCCGCAAGGTGATCGGCCGCGGACCGGTGCAGTCGGAGGGGGCCGTCGTGGTGGCACTGGACACGTCGGGCTCGATGCGCCCGTGGTTCGCCGACGGCAGTGTCGCGGCGGCCACCGACATCGTCGTCGGTGTGGCCGCCGCGGTCGGATTCCGTGATGTTTCGGCTGTGCTCGTCGGGGCGGAGGTTACGCCGGTGGCTCTCACGGCAGCTGCACCCGGCGCTGATGGTATCGAGCTCGCCGACGCGATACGGCGCGCACAGCCGCGCTGGTCGGCCGGAGTGCGATGGTCGCACCTCGCAATTGGACCACGCACGATCGTGTGTACCGATTTTCCCACTGCCGCTGTGCAACAGCGGTTTCCGGTTATCGCTCTGTCCAACGACCGTCGCTTCGACGCGGCGGGGGCGCGGCTGCCGTCGCCCCGATCGGGTGAGGAGGCGTCGGCCGAGCTGCTGGCGCACCCGCCGGTGCTGGACGGAATCACCGCCGCGCTGGTGGCGGCGCTGACATGACCAAGTGCCCGCGATGCTTCTCGGTGCTCAACCCTCATCAGCGCATGTGGGCGCTCAGCCCGCACGCCGGCGGCATCCGGTACCACGATGACGTCGCGTCGGCGTTTCACGGCGCTCCCACCGATATCGGCGCGATGTACCTGTGGAACCAGCCGCCCGGCTATCACGGACTGTCACCGGCCGGCGAGGCGGCTGCTGCATTGAAGGGTCCGGTGGTCGAGATCTGCCCGGTGTGTCACTTCCAGCTGCCGGATGGGTGGCGCGACGGACATGCCATCTGCATCGCCATGGCCGGTGCGCGCGCCACAGGTAAGAGCCTCTACATTGCAGTTTTGGTTAAACAACTTGAGCTGCTGTGCGAAAACCTCGGCCTGTCAATGGAATCGGCGACTCGTGCTACCGCCGCGGCATACTCGACGAACTATCAGACGCCGCTGTTCGTGCAGCGCGGGCTTATCGCGCCCACGCAACCCGTGCATACTCAGGCATCTCTGCAGCGTGAACCGCTAATTTTCAGCATCGGCATCTGGAGTGGTGTGCGGCGCTATCTTGTACTACGGGACGTCGCCGGGGAGGACATGGAGTCCGGCGACTTGCACACCCCGGTGTTTCGGTTCTTTCCCAACGCCGACGCGGTGTTCTTCATGTTTGATCCGTTGCGGGTCAAGTCAATTCGCGACCAGCTCCAGGATCTGGTGCCGGCGCAGATGTTCAGCGGCGGCGACCCGCGCAGCGTGCTCAACAACGTGATGCTGGCCATCGGCCAGGGCCAACCCAAATTGGCAGTGATCTTGTCGAAGTTCGACGCTCTGCGGGCGCTGCGCGACGTAGAGGGCTCAGAGTGGAGCTTGATCATGTCCAATGCGGGCGCGGCATACCTGCGTGACACCTCCGACGCACAGCAATACGACGAGACGGGCGGCAAGCTGCTGCACGAGGAAGTGCGCAGCCTGCTAATTCGGCTCAACGCTGGGTCGATGGTTGCTGCAGTCGAAAATCCTTCTACCGGAACGCAATTGACACACCGCTATTTTGTTGTGTCGTCGCTGGGGCACGCACCCGCCGGCAATCGACTGAACGCGCGCGGGATCGCCCCGTTTCGGTGTGCGGACCCGGTGCGCTGGATCACGTCAAGTTTCGGGCTGCTTTAACCGTGCTGTCGCCGTCGCATCCGCCCCGACGCCGGAAATCCGTGCGACGGAAATGGGTCGCGGCCATGGTGAAATGACCTGTGTGCGATCGATAAGGGGTAGGTGTATGACGCGCGGAGGCTACGGCAGCGGGTCTGGACCCGCTGCCGGCGGTGACATATGTGTTCATCACCGTCGCGGTCGTGGCGCGCGACGGATAATCTCGGTCAATCGGGGCGAGGTGCGCGCATGAGCGACGGCGGGTATGGCAGCCCGAACGGGCCGTACGAGGGTGATTGGTTCGGCGCCAATCCCTATCCCGAGCCACCAATCATTTCGGCCCCACCACCCGCACCGCTGCGAAAGACCAACATCTTTGCCACGTTGTCGGTGGTGTTCGCGTTCGTGTTCGCACCGATCGGGGCGGTGTGTGGCCATCTCGGTCTGTCCCAGATCCGGCGCACGGGGGAGCGTGGCCGCGGGCGCGCCCTCATAGGCCTGACACTTTCGTACGTGTTCGTCCTCACCGCTGCAACGGCGCTGGCGATCTGGGCGGTCATAGACGTCCGCTCGGGGCGGTCATCAACCGTCGCAAGCTCCCCGACTGCGGCGACTAGTTCCGCTAGTCCTACGCCGGAGCCGCCGCTCGTGACGGCTGCCCAACTCCCGAAACTGCTGCTGACCATCGACGAGGTCAAGCAGGCCGTTAGCGCACCGAGCCTGGCCAACGTGAACGATGCGGCAGCCCTGAGTAGTTCTCAGGGGCTCACTGTCACCCCGCCCGAATGTCTCAGCGCGGTATTTGGGGGAGCGGCGTCGGCGTACCGGTACAGCCCGGTCCGCGGCACATTCTCGCGGGCTATCACGAGCGACAACGGCAAGAACGGTGTAATCCTGCTGAACCAGACTATGTCGACGTTCGAAAATATGGCCGCTGCAACCAATTTGGTGTCTCAGTTCATCGGTCAGTGGCGGCGCTGTGCGGGCAATTCGGTCACCATGGTCGCGAATGGCAACCCCCTCACGGTGGATGTGGGAGACCCCGCATCAAACGGAGCAGTGATGATGCTTCAAAACTCGTTGCGCGGCGGTGCGGCGGGTTTCAGCAGCGAGCGGGCCATCGTGGCCAAGGCCAACCTCGTTATCGACTTGGACGCACAGGGTTTCGACATGGGCGACTCGCTCAAGACGCTAGTGGACATTATAGTGGCCAGGGTTCCGAGCTAACTCCGGTCGCGAACGGGACCGGAAGTTCGGGTCACCCGTCCTTCGCATGCCGGGTGAGAAACTCCACGACGGCCCCGGCGAAGACGTCGTTGCGATCGCCGGCGACCATGTGGCCGGCGCCGCCGACATCCACGAATTCAATCGCCGGGAAGTGTGAGAGAAACTCGTCGGCTCGCTCCTTGGTGACGAGATCGCTCATCTGACCGCGCACAAGAAGCATCGGCACCTCGCTGCGCAGAATTGCTTCGACCGCCGCGTTGAGGCGATCGATCTCGGTCACTTCGATGGGAGGATGCGCCGACGTGCCGTCGATGAACTTCGGATCCCAATGCCAGTACCAGCGCTCACCGCGGCGCCGCAGGTTTACCCGAAGGCCTTCGAGGTCGGTTGGTCGGCGCCGATGCGGGTTGTACTCATGGATCATGTCGGCGACTTCCTCGAGCGAGTCGAATCCTGACATCACCCGGTCATTCATGAAGCTGTGTATCCGCGTGGCCCCGGACGGGTCCATGTTGGGCACGATGTCCACCAGAACGACTGCGCTCACGGTATCCGGCGAAAGCTCCCCTGCCAGAAGCATCGCCGTGAATCCACCCAGGGAAGCACCCACCAACACCGGTCGGGGCGGAAGCTGGTGCAGCACTTCTTGGATGTCGCAGGCAAAGCTTGTGACGCGGTAATCGCCCTCTGCTGACCAGTCAGACTCGCCATGGCCGCGCAAGTCGACGGTGACCGCTTGCCAACCACGTTTAGCCACCGCGGCCGCCGCCCGGCCCCACGAGCGGCGGGTTTGGCCCCCGCCGTGCAGGAACACCACGGCCGTCGCACGTGGGTCGCCGAGCCGGTCAGCGACGATGCGAAGGCCGCCCGGGCCGTAGATGCTGAACGGCTCAGGCGTCGTACGCACCGTATGGTCCTCGTGCCGTGCCACGGCCTCGCGTTGACATCACCGGGGTTCACCCGCTCTCTCCGAGATACCTAGAAGGATACGCAGTGACTATTAGTCAGTATTTTACCGGTAGTCAAGCATCCGCAGCGTGAAGACTATCTGATGGCTTTTCGACGGTGATAGCGGCGCTGTCATGTGATCTGGGCGCGGCACGGCTCGTTGACAACGTGTTCCGTGCCATTGTCTACTAGTCACTGTAATGGCAGATGCGGGCGCGCAATCGAGGAGCAAGCCGGTGAACAGGGACGATCTGATACTGATCAGCGTCGACGATCACATCGCCGAACCAGCGGACATGTTCGACGCTCACGTGCCGGCGAAGTTCAAAGACCGTGCGCCTCGAGTGGTGCTGGAGCCCGACGGCATTCAGCAGTGGTACTACGGCGATGTCCGCGGACGGAACATGGGTCTGAACGCAGTCGCAGGCAAGCCCCGCGAGATGTACAACGTCGACGCATCCCGATACGACGAGATGCGGCCGGGCTGCTTTAACGTCGACGAGCGAGTCCGGGACATGAATGCGGGCGGCCAACTCGCGGGGCTCAACTTTCCCAACTTCACCGGCTTTTCGGGTCAGGTGCTCAATCAGGGTCCAGACCGCGAGACCAACCTCGTCATGATCAAGGCGTACAACGACTGGCACGTCGACGAGTGGTGCGCCGCCTATCCGGGTCGTTTCATTCCATGCGGCATCCTGCCGCTTTTCGACGTCGAAGAAGCGGCGAATGAGATATCGAGGCTAGCCGAAAAGGGTTGCTGCGCGGTCACGTTCTCGGAGAACCCGCAAGCACTCAGCATGCCGAGCATTCACACCAGGTACTGGTATCCGCTGTTCGAAGCGGCATGCGAAAACCGCACGGTGTTGTGCACCCACGTTGGGTCGTCTTCGAGGTCACCGATGATGTCGCTGGATGCTCCGCCGAGCGTCGCGATGACCGCCTCGTCGATGATGAGCATGTTCACGTTCGTCGAACTGCTGTGGGCGCAGTTCTATGCCGATTTCCCCGACATCAAGTTTTCGCTGACCGAGGGCGACGTCGGGTGGATCCCGTACTTCGTGTGGCGTGCCGAGCATGTGTACAAACGGCATTCGGGGTGGACCAACGCCACGTTCCCTAAGGGTTATAGCGGACCGAGCGACGTATTCAAGAGGCATTTTTACACCTGCTTTATCAGCGACAAGGTCGGTGTGAAGAACATGGACTGGTTCAACGAGGACATGCTGTGCTGGGAGTCTGATTTCCCGCACTCCGACAGCAACTGGCCGTTTGCGCCCGAGGACATACTCGAGACGATGGGCCATCTCGATGACACGCTGATTGACAAGATCACGCACCAGAACGCTATGGCGGCCTACTCGTTCGATCCTTTTAGGCACATCCCGAAAGATCATGCGCGCGTTGGATATCTGCGTTCACAGGCCACCGACGTCGACGTAGTCACCCATGTGGGACACAAAGCCAGTCAGCGCGACCGGGACGCATGGACACGCATGACGACCTTCGCGCAGCAGACGGCTGCCGCAGCACGAACTGTCGATGCGACCGCGATCGCTGACCGTGCCGCCGCGTTGGGCAACTGGGCAGGACCGGGCCCGTGAGTGACGGCGAAGGCCAGGTGCCGTTCGCGGATTGGCGGGTGCTGGAGCTGTCGAGTGGGATCGCGGTCTCCTACTGCGGAAAGATGTTCGCGGACGCCGGGGCAGAAGTCGTCAAAGTCGAGCCGCCGCAGGCTGATCCGATGCGACGGTGGTCGGGTGCGGCAACCGGCGACGGTGGTGCACTGTTCGGGTACCTCGCGGCGGCGAAGAGATCCGTCCTAAGCGGCGACGATACCGAGATCGCGGGCCTCTTCGCGGGCGCCGACCTTGTGCTCACCGACTTGTCAGCCGGATGGTCGCTCGACCACATCACGTCGCTCACGAGTCGGTCTGCGGTCATCGTCGCGGTGACGCCGTTCGGTACCAGCGGCCCTTACGTCGACAATCAGGTTGTCGCCAACGAGTTCATCCTGCAGGCCCTGTGTGGTTCGATCGCCAGCCGCGGATGGGCCGACTCAGAACCTGTGCAGGCCGGCGGACGGATCGGGGAATGGCTCGCAGGCACGTTCGCTGCGGTGGTGGCCGCGGCATCGGCTCGCCACGCACGCAACGGCGGCGCCGGTGCGGTTGTCGATGTGTCCGTGTACGAGTCGATAGTGATCGCGATGGGCAGTCTGTCGGCGATGTCAACCAGCGTGCTGGGGGAGGATTCGACGCTCCCGCAGCGCACTCTCGAACTCCCCTCAATCGTCCCCACCGCTGACGGCCTCGTCGGGTTCTGCACCATCACCGCTCAGCAGTTCCAGGACTTCCTGGCGTTGATCGACCGCCCGGACCTTGCCGACGACGCCGACCTCGCGTCGATGGCCGGGCGCGTACGGCGCCGCGACGAGTTCCTGGGGATGGTCCACGAGTGGGCCAAAGCCAGGACCACTGACGAAATCATCGACCTCGCCGCCGCTTTCAGGATTCCGGTCGCGCCGATCGGCACGCCGAGCACGGTGCTCGGCATCGACCACTTTGTAGAGCGCGGAGTGTTCGTGGAGGCCGAGCGGGGGGTGGTGCAGCCACGGGTGCCGTACCGCAGCGACTCGATCGCTACGCGTGCACCGGGATCAGCGCCGCAACTCGGCGTGGACACCGGCCGCGTGCGCTGGCCCCGGCGAACCACCGCGCCGTCGGGACAGGACGCAGATGCTCTGCCGCTCAACGGTATCCGCGTGGCGGATCTCACCGCGTTCTGGGCAGGTCCGGTCGCTACACAGCTGCTGGCGTCGTTGGGCGCCGACGTCATCAAGGTCGAGGGTGTCCGCAGACCTGACGGCATGCGATTGGCCGGCGGCCGGCCGCCGACGTGGGACCGGTGGTGGGAGTGGGGACCTGTCTTTCTGTGCAGCAACACCAACAAGCGCGGCGTGAGCATCGAGTTGAGCCATCCGCGGGGACGCGCATTGATGCTGGATCTGGTGAGGAAGTGCGATCTTGTCGTGGAGAACTTTTCGCCACGAGTGCTGGGCAACTTCGATCTCGAATGGGGCGCGATCCGGGCGGTTAATCCCCGGGCGATTCTGGTGCGGATGCCGGCCTTCGGTCTCGACGGACCGTGGCGCGACCGGGTCGGGTTCGCGCAGACCATGGAGCAGGCGACCGGAATGGCGTGGATGACCGGACATTCCGACGGGCCGCCGGTCATCCCGCGCGGTGCGTGTGACCCGGTCGCCGGATTGCACGCGGCGTTCGCCGCCGTTGCGGCATTGGTGGTCCGCGACACTGGTGGCGCAGGCATGCAGATCGAGTCCACGATGGTCGAGTCGGCCCTCAACGTTGCCGCGGAGATGGTTCTCGAGTACACGCAGAACGGCGTCGAACTGCGGCGGGAGGGCAACCGCGGACCCGGCGCCAGCCCACAGGGCGTGTATCGATGCGGTCGCAGCGACGATGACTGGGTGGCGCTCGCCCTCATCGACGACGCGGCGTGGCCCCGTCTGGCGGAGTTGATCGGCCGGCCCGAACTCGGCCGCGATTCCGCGCTGGGAACGGAAGCCGGTCGACGTGCGCACGCCGACGAGATCGACAAGCTGCTCGACGATTGGTCGGTGCAACGCAACGTCGAAGATGCCGTGAGAGATCTGCGCGGCTGCGGTGTGGCGGCCGCACCGGTGACGGCACCACACGCGTTGCTCAGCGACGAGCAGTTGCTCGCCCGCGGTTTCTGGGAGACCGTGGACCACCCCGTCGTGGGGGAATACCTCTGCACTGGAATGCCTTTCACGATCCTGAACCGTCCTCGTCGCTGGGTCCGCACCCCACCGCCGCTCTACGGCCAGCACACAGATGAAGTCCTCACCGATGTGCTGGACATTTCCGAGGCCGATCAAAGTGCGCTGCGGAGCGCCGGCGTGACCAGCGACCGACCGGCGGGCCTGTGACATGGCGGTCACTCTCTGTATTCCGCCGCGGTCCGGTGAATTGTGTGCGCCGGTGCGTTTCTTGGTGCGCGCCGATTCGCTGGTGATGGAACTGACCGCCAGACACCGGATCACAAGTGTCGAGTGGGATGCCGGAGAACAGGCGGTGGCCATGGTCGTCGAGATCACCGACCCGGAGACGGCACGGCCTGTCGACGTTCGCATCGACGTGGGGGCGCCCGGTTCGGGCAACGGGGATTCACGCACCCAGAAGATCGGCACCATCGTGCGCGACGGACAGCACTATGACGTTTTTGGCACGTATCTCGGAGTGGTGGCAGACGATAACTGAAGTCCTGCAAAATCGGAGACATATTGAGCGCGAAGCGTACTGCCGCGATTGTCGGTGTGTACAACACCCGGCAGGGTCGCCGGCTGGATCGCGAGACCTCCAGGAGCCTAGCTCTCGAAGCGGTACGCGGTGCGCTCGCCGACGCCGGTCTGAGCCTGGACGATGTCGACGGGATCAGCGCGGGTGAAAAGTCGACCGCGCTGATCTACGACATGCGAATCGGCCCTGCCTGGCAGGGCTTCAACTTCGGGCTGGGCATGATCACCGAGGCGGCGGCGGCGATCGAGTACGGGCTGGCCAATGTGGTGGTTCTGGTAGCCGCGCAGGCCGGCGAGTACCGGGATCATGCAGCCACCGCGCCGTGGACGCGGCCCGAGAACGAATTCGTCGCGCCATGGGGGATGTTCACCGCCGCCGAGTTCGCGTTGATTGCACGACGGCACATGCACGTGTACGGAACGACGCGGCAACAGCTCTCGATCGTTGCAGCCACCATCCGCAACAACGGGTCACGCAACCCGGAAGCCGTTTACTACCAACGTGGCCCGTTCTCGCCCGACGACATTACCGCGTCCCGGCTGATCGCGGATCCGTATCACCTGCTGGACTGCGCGACCACATCCGAAGGCGGTTGCGCACTGATTCTGGCCAACGTCGCCGAGTTCGACGTCACGTCGGCGCCGGCCTACGTGCTTGGCAGCGGCGCCGACTTCAACGGTCCGTCCTATCAGCACCCACCCGCGTGGGATCTGACGGGTCGCGCGACGGCCGATCCCAACGGCGTCGTCGGGAGACGCGCCGCTGACCTGGCTTTCGCGCAAGCGGGCATCTGCCGTGACGACGTCGATGTCCTAGAGCTCTACGATCCGTTCTCCTTCGAGATCATCCGGCAGTTAGAGGCCTTCCGGTTCTGCCCGGATGGCGAGGGCGGGCCGTTCGTGGAGGACGGTCATATCGCCGAGGGCGGCAGCCTGCCCGTCACCACCGACGGCGGAACGATGTCGTTCAGCCACGCAGGCACCAATCCGCAGATGATGCAGCGCGCGATCCGCGCGGTCCAGCAACTGAGGGGCGACGCCGGCCCGCTACAGGTTCCCGATGCCCGTATTGCGTTGTGCAGCAACGGAGGAGCGGGCGCCCTGTTCACCACCGTGCTCATCCTGGGAGGCCAGCCGCGATGACAGACTACAAAAATCGCTCTTCGCGTGAGCGCTCATCGGACGTCCTGCAACCGCAATCGGGGCGGGTGCCGCATGGCCGCAGCCCCACGAGCGCACCGTTCTGGGAGGGTTGTGCGCACCACGAGTTGCGCTACCAGCGATGCCAGGATTGCGATGAGGCCAACTTTCCACCGGCCGAGAACTGCCGGTATTGCCTTTCTCCGCAACTGGTTTGGATAACCAGTTGCGGTAATGGCGACGTGTACAGCTGGACGGTAGTTCATCGGCCGGTCACCGCGAACTTCGCGGCACCGTACGCGCCCGCGATCGTGACGATGCGCGAGGGCTACCAGATGCTCACGAACATCATCGGCGTCGCCATGGACGACATTGTGGTCGGTTTGCCGGTTCGGGTCGAGTTCTGCGCGGTTAACCCGGAATTGACACTGCCCTACTTCACCGCGGCGGACTGACCGATGCCGCATACGAGCGATCTTCCCACCACCGCCTATCTCGTTCTCGGCGTGCTGGCAGCCAACGACGAGCAGCTCACTGCGGGGGAAATCAAGGTTCGCGCAGAGCTTTCCGTGGGCTATTTCTACTGGTCTCCGTCGGTGAGCCACGTGCGGCGTGAGCTAGACCGGCTGCTCGCTCGCAAGATGGTCCAGGAAACAAACACGTATGCGGGAAAGCGTGCCATCACTCTCTACGAGGTGACGCCGGCGGGGCTGGAGGGTCTTCGCAAGTGGGTTCAACACTTTCCCAGCCACGATCCCGTCGTCATCAAGCACCCCGTCATCCTCCGAACGTGGTTGGCTCGGGGCGAGGACTCCGGCCGCGCGCTGGAGGCGCTCGACGGCCATCTCGAGGCGACTCGGGCACGGCTTGATGCAGCGCTGTGGAGTCGGCAACGGTCACACGAGGTGGGGATCACCGACGATCCCGACCAGCGCATCTCACTTGCCGTGCTGGACTATGCCATCCGCGGCTTGTATGCCGAGTTGTCGAATATCGAGCAGCTTCGTGACGAAATAGCTTCGGGCACAGCACGGGATCCGGTCAAACGGGTCAACCGACCCGAGGGGCAGCTCAGACGGCGCGTCCGTTGAGTTCGTGGCCGAAGCGGGGTCCGCGAGCTAGGCGGCGAGCTGGTTGACCAGGCCCGCGAAGATGACGGGCAGACGTGCTGCAGCCGGCACGATCTGAGCGCGCACCACCTGGTTCGCGCTGGCCCGCAACACCGCCGCGGTCAGCGCGCGGTAGCGGCGAGACATGCGGCGCCACTGGCGGTCGTACGCGGCGGGACGGTCGGCGATCACCGAGCCGACCAGGAGCTCGGCCGCACCGAACGCGATGCCCAGCCCTTCACCGGTCAACGCGTCGACGTAACCCGCGGCGTCGCCGACCAACAACACACGCCCGGCCACTCGGCTGCGCACCTTCTGCCGTAGTGGGCCCGCGGCGCGGTCGGGGCCGTGCGCGTGACCGTGCACACGGTTTTTCAGGGCTGGAAACGAGTCAAGATGTTCGGCGAACCCTCCGCGGCGCGAGGTGAGGATCGCGATGCCCACACAGTCTTCGGACACCGGGGTGACGTATGCCTCGGCGTCACGCGACCAGTGCACCTCGACGTAATCGCTCCACGGGGCGATCTGGATGTGGCGGCGAATTCCCCACCGGCGCATGGAATTTGCGGGCAACGCCAGGCCTAACGAAGACCGGATCGGAGAATGCAGCCCGTCGGCAGCAGCCAGGTATCGGGCGCGAAACCCATTGCAATGCACCGACGTTGCGTCCTGACTGACCTCGCCGACCTCGTCGTGCTCTACCTGCACCCCGGCCGCCGTCACGGCGTCCAAAAGGGCGGCGTGCAACGCCGTCCTGCGCACGCCACGTCCGGCGCCGGACCGGAACTGCGCCGTGGCACGCCGCCGTTCGTCCAGATAGCTGATGCCGTAGAACGGCCTGCCGGGGGGGTGCACGCCTAGACGGTTCAGCTGCGCCAGAGAATGTGGCATCAGTCCCTCCCCACACGCCTTGTCGATTGCCCCGCAGCGTTTTTCGACGACCACGACGTCAAGTCCGGCCCGAGCGCCGTACAGCGCCGTCGCCAGTCCGGCTGGGCCCCCGCCGGCAACGAGCAGGTCGATCATCGCAGCCTCGCGAGGGCGGCGTTTTCCACCCTGATCCGCGTCCTCAGCAGCGCAGCGTTGAGCACGGTAAATACCGTCGCGGTGATCCAAGCGGTGTGCACCAGCGGCAGCGCGACCCCTTCGACAACCACCGCCACATAGTTGGGGTGTGCGAAGAACCGGTACGGGCCTGAACTGGCCCGGCGCGCCTCTGGGATGACGACGACGCGAGTGTTCCACTGATGGCCCAGCGTGGCGATGCACCACCAGCGCAGGCCCTGAGCGGCGAACACAAGAACGAGCGTCGGCAAGCCGAGCGCAGGAAGAAACGGACGGTGCAGCGCAAGCGGCTCGGCTATGCATCCGATAAGCAAACCGGTGTGCAGGGTGACCATGGCCGGGTAGTGGCGCGCACCATACTCGAGGCCGCCGCGGTCGCGGCTCCAGACGAGGTTGCGCGTCGACACCACCAGTTCAGCCCCGCGCTCGACGGCCACCGCGGCGATCAGCAGCACATACCAGGTCATGAGAAGCGACGAATCAGTGCCAGCGGAGCAGCACCAGCTCCGAGCAGAAGCCCGGACCCATCGCCAGCATCAGCCCAGGGCTGCCGCTGGGAGGCCGCTTTGCGAGGGTGTCGTGCAGCACGTGCAACACCGATGCCGATGACAGGTTGCCGACTTCGCTCAGCGAGCGCCAGCTCAGTTCCAGCGCATCATCGGGCAAGCCCAGGGTCGCGGTGATCGACTCGATCACCTTGGGTCCACCGGGATGGCTCACCCAGGCACCGATGTCGCTGAGCGCCAGATCGTGGTCGGCCAGGAACGCGGTCACGTCCTCGGCGAGATATCGTTCGATGATCTCGGGCAGATCCGGCGCCAGGATCAATTTGAATCCGGTCGATCCGACGTGCCACCCCATCGTGCCCATCGAGTCCGGATACATCCGGCTGCGCGACGCCAGCACATCCGGCCCAGGCGCGCCGATGCGCTCGGCTCGACGCTCACCCAACGCAACCACCGCGGCGGCGCCGTCGGCAAACAATCCACTGCCGACCAGGGCTGCCATCGACGGCTCAGCCGCCGGATAAATCAGCGAGCACAGCTCCACCGAGATCAGCACCGCGACGTCGTCGGGAGCGCCGCGCAGATAGTCGTGCAGCCGTGCAATACCCGCCGCTCCCGCGACGCAGCCGAGGCCGAAGATCGGCACGCGCCGCACGTCGGGTCGCAACCCTAGCCGCGCGGCGATGCGGGCATCTAAAGACGGCGCGGCGACACCGGTGACCGTCGTCGTGACGATCAGATCAACGTCCTGAGGGGTGAGCCCCGCCTCGTCGAGCGCGCCGGACAGCGCCTCGCAACCGAGTTCGACGGCATGGTCGATGAAGAGATCGTTCGCCTCGCCGAAATCGGTGAGGGACTGCAATTGATCCAGTGGGAGGACGAGGTGTCGATTGGACACTTTCGCACTCTTGTGCAGTTTGCGGATAATCTCCTCGAAACCTGCAAAGACCGGCAGCCCGACGACCCATTCGGTGATTTCGCCTTGTGAATACCGGTGCGAGGGGAGCGCGCCACGTACTGCGGCGATAACACTTATTGGACTCACCATTAAGACACGGGCAACCGGCGCTCCCGGTTCAATACTCCAGTTCCTCTGAGAATTTGCTGGCCGGCAGCTGGCCGGCATTGGCGCCGACCTGACGCTGCACTTGCACGGCGGTGTGACCGTCAGAGAACCCGAGGCGCTCGTGCAGCCAGACCATCCACCTCGGCGCCCACCAGTTCCACTGACCGAGGACGTGCATGAACGCCGGGACCAGGACCATCCGCACCAGCGTCGCATCGGTGAGCACCGCCAGCGTCAGTCCGAGACTGAACATCCGCATGAACGAGACATGGGCCGCCATCAGCGCCGCGAAGGAGATCGACATGATCAGCGCGGCGGCGGTGATGACTCGACCGGTGTGCGCGATGCCGAGGGCCACGCTCTCGTCGTTGTCGGCGCGGGTCCTCACCCATTGGGATGTCGCCGGCTCCGCGGCTCCGGACGCCAGCCAGTACTCGCGGATACGGGAAACCAGGAACACCTCGTAGTCCATCGACAACCCGAAAGCGATGCAGAACAGCAGCACTGGCACGTTTGCGTTCAGGGTGCCGCTGGGCGTCGTTCCGAACGCGCCGAGATGCCCGTCCTGGAAAATCCACACCATTGCGCCGAAGGTGGCGCTCAGCGAAAGGACGTTGAGCGCCAAGGCCTTGAGCGGCATCACGAGGCTTCCGGTCAACAAGAAGAGCAGAACGAACATGATCACCGCGATCAGGCCGAGCACGAGTGGCAATCGCGAAGTGATGGCGTTGACGCTGTCTCGGTTGATCTGGGCGGCGCCGGTGATGTCGACCTCCCTGCCGCCGGGCGTGGGCACCGCGTTCAGACGGTCGAGTTGAATCTCGGAGCTGTCGGAAAAATGCGGGGCCGTGCTGTTGACGGTGAGGAATGCGCTGCCCTGGGCCTGCCCTGCCGGTGCCGTCGGCGGCCCGACGGCGGCACCCGCGACGAACGTGCCAGTCGGTGCGGACACCGCCGAGACGTCGGGCACGTGAGAGAGATCAACGGCATACCGGTCGAGGTCGCTTGCGGTCAGGCCATCGCCGTTGGGGATGACGATGGTCACCGCAGTCTGGGAGTTGTTGGTGAAGTCGCGGCGCAGCTGGTCGCCGACTTGGTGCGCGGAGGCCGAGCGGGGCAGCACGCGGTCGTCGGGCAAACCCCATCTGCCACCCAGGAAAGGCGCACCAACAACAATCAACAGCGCGATACCGGCTAATCCGAGCGGAATAGCATGGCGCAGAACGCGTTTCGTCCAGCGGTACCAGAATTGTTGTTGGATGGGTTTCGGAACTGGTTCGGGCCGGCTGAGTATGCGGCGGACCAGACGGCGGACATCGAGAGAATTGAGTCGGTCGCCGATCAGCACAAGAGCGGCAGGCGTGACCACGATCGCGGCGGCGGCAGCGAACGGCACGGTGGCGACCCCTGCGTACGCGAATGACTGTAGGAAGTGCATCGGGAAGAGCACCATGACCGCCATCGAGAGCGCGATGGTTGTGGCGGAGAACAACACGGTGCGGCCCGCGGTGGCCATCATGCGAACGAGGGCGTCCTCAGGGGTGGCGCCGCCGGCCAACTCGTCGCGGAACCGGCTGATCATCAGCAGCGTGTAGTCGATCGCGAGCGCAAGACCCAACGCGGTGGTGAGGTTCAGCGCGAAGATCGACACCTCGGTGGCCAACGAGACCGCGCGCAGCACGGCCAGCGCGCCCAGAATCGCCATGCCGCCGACGGCCACGGGCAGCGCCGCTGCCAGCAGGCCGCCGAATACCCAGACCAGCACGAGAAAGCTGAGCGGAATCGCGATCGACTCCATCACCAGCAAGTCGTGCTTTGATTGCTCGGTGACCTGCACGTTCACCATCGCGACCCCGCCCGAACGAACGGTGACACCATCACGGTCGTAGGCCACCCGGTCGGTGAGGTCCTTGGCGTATTTCTGCTGGTCGCTTTCCTCGCCGGTGATGCCGGCGACGATCAGCGCGGCGGTGCGGTCCTTACTGATGAGCTCGCTCACGGACTGCGGCGTGGTCCATGGCGAGATCACATTGGCCACATGCGGAGACCGGCGCAGTTCGTCGACGATCGCGGTGCCGGTTTCGCGGGCCGACGAGCTGTCGAAGCCGTCATGTGAGGAGACGGTGATCAGCAGCTGCACGTCGCCCTGATGGAACTTTTCGCTCAGCAGCTGGGTGGCCTCTGCCGATTCGGAGGTCGGATCTTGAAAACCACCGGCAGACAGAGAATTCGCGACGGGAACGCCGAAGATCGCCATCGCAACCGTGAGCAGCGCCGCAGCGGCGATGATCCGCCGTGGGGCAACGATGGAAAGCCGGGCGATCCACTGAAGCACGCCGCCTCCTTCCGCTGAGTGCTGGGGCCCCGAGGGACCATAAGTACTCAGCGTTAAGTGAGGAGTCTATAGCTCTCCTACATGGCTGACACGTACACGCAGGGCGAACCGTTCACACCCGAACACGTCCGGTGCGGTGCCTGCGCGGCCACGGAAGCCAGTATGGGATGACCCGCGTATAGGTGTCGAACGCTGATCCGTAGATGCGGCGATAGCGCGCTTCTTTGAAGAGCGGACCGATCAGACAGTATGAGGTCAAGATGACGGCGACGATGAGCTGATCTGGCGTCCATGTCGGGACCGTCCACAGTGTCAGGGCGAACGCGACATAGATCGGCTGGCGGGTCAATCGAAAAAGCCCGCTTTCGGGCATCTTCGGGTATGTCGGGTTTCTGTTGCGCACCAGGGCGACCCACCCCAGACTTCCAGTCTGCAGGCCAAGCCCGGCGTCGGACATCGCCTTTCCGAGCAAAACCCACGACGCGGCGTAGATCATCGTCAGAGCCGCGAGCGCGGTTCCGTGTGCCCGCCACCAGATCGTCCCGGTAGGTGACCACAGCGCGAAAAGCGCGAAGACCTGTAGGGAGGCGACGGTCGCGTAGGTCGTCGACGAGAGCGTCGTCCCGGTGCCCGTCGGCGCCAGCCGAGCCAGAAAGTGCCTGCCTCGCTTAGTCAGCATGAACGAATGAATGACGGGGAACTGGGCGAGTAGGAGGGTGTTGGCGATCCAGCTCACTGGGGGTTGCAAAACCCCCAGTGATCGGCTCATGCCGAAATACATCGCGGCCATCATGGTCCCGACCCCGACGGCAAAGCAGGTATGACAGAGGGCGCCGTAGCACAGCGCAACGGCAGATCGGGGCAACGTCGACATTTGTCTATTGCACGTACCGGACTGCGTTACGGTTCGCTCGACGACTCACGAGAAAGCGCGACAGAGCGACCATGCGGGGAGAGCCCGCTTGACGGGCCGACGTAGCTTTGACTCATGAAGCTCAGGCAGCGCCTGCCGATGCTGCGGTGGTCGGTATGGCGAGCGGGTATCGGCATGGCCAGCATGACCAAAACGGGCCAGTTCGGGGATGGACGGGAAGCTGCGGTCGCTGACTATGTTCACACCCAAGCGCGCGCCGGCGACATCGACGACGTGCTGGCAACGATCGACAGGTTCGGCTACGAGAAGTCGTTCTTGGTCAACATCGGCGACGAAAAGGGCGCGCTTCTCGATGCGGCGGTCCGACGGGCCGATCCCCGGCTGGCCCTGGAGCTGGGCACCTACTGCGGCTACAGCGCGCTACGGATCGCACGCGCGGCCCCCTCGGCGCGGGTGGTGTCGGTGGAGTTTTCGGCTGCCAACGCGGCCATCGCGGGACGGATCTGGTCCCACGCCGGCGTCTCCGACCGTGTCAGCTGCGTCGTTGGAGCGATCGGTGACGGCGGCCGGACATTGGACGCCCTCCAGGCCGAGCACGATTTTGCGGCGGGCGTGCTTGACTTCTTGTTCGTCGATCATGACAAGAACGCGTACCTGCCGGATTTGCGCACCATCATGGAGCGTGGCTGGCTGCATCCGGGCGCGATCGTAGTCGCTGACAACGTGGGGTTTCCCGGATCGCCGAAGTACCGCGTGTACATGCGAGAGCAGCAGGGGAAGAGGTGGCTGACCAAAGAGCACAAGACCCACGTCGAATATCAAAGACTGGTGTCGGATCTGGTACTCGAATCTGATTTCATCGGATAGGTGGTGTCCGGTCGGCGTCAGTGGCTCAGCCGGTCAACCTCCTCAGCGGCGGCACACAGTGCCTCGGCGAACGCGCGAGCCTGATCCGGCGTCAAGCGGCCAAACTCGGGTGTTGACAACGTAATCCAACGCTGGCAGCGTCCGTCGCTGAACTGACGGCCAGACAAAAACACCGCAGACTCGCCGACTTGTGTTGATGCGCCAATGAAGTCGCGCTGCCAGATGTCGGCACGGCGCCGCTCCCAGGTGAAGACATCGTGCGCGCCGTCTGGCCGGGGCATGTGCCCAAACAGGACTGAGTCGGTCAAATTCTCGGCGGCGTACTCCCGCGCAGCGCTCAGCAAACCGGGCGGATCGTCGTGAGTTGCTTCGAAGCGTTCCAGTAGCCGGATTTGCTGCGGCGTGAGTTCCTCGGAGAGGTCGCGCCAATCGGTCGTCATGGCCGTTATGATCGCACTATTTGACGGCCGCGTAAGACACTCGACGGCGGCTGGCAGCAGACTCACAGCCGGTCACGCTGCGGCGGCGCGAGCAATTGGGGTATTCGCCCAAACGCCCAGGCCGGCGGCCGAATTGCGCGTTGATGTTGCGGCCCGTCGAGGTCGACTGCGCCGCGGCGGATCTCGGTGTTGATCGGAAGAGGCCGATCGCCGCGGCACCTAGACTGCGCTGATGGATTGCGGTTCCCGGCAGCAACGCGTGGTCGGCAGTGGCCTCCTGCAGATCGAGGACTGCCTGGATGCTCAGGGTGGCATCGTTTTGCCGCCGGACGTGACGCTGATATCTCTCATCGACCGCAACATCGCCAGTGTTGGCGACTCTGTGTCGTATCGCTACATTGACTACGCCCGGTCGGCTGACGGAGAGGCCGTCGAACTGACATGGAATCAACTCGGTATCCGATTGCAGGCGATCGGTGCGTACCTGCAACAAGTCACAGCTCGCGGTGACCGGGTCGCGATCCTCGCGCCGCAGGGCGTCGATTATGTCACCGGATTCTTCGCAGCCATCAAAGCGGGGACCATTGCGGTGCCGTTGTTTGCACCGGAATTACCGGGGCATGCCGAACGTCTCGACACGGCGCTGCGCGATGCGCGACCTACTGTCGTATTAACGACAGCGGGGGCGACCGACGCCGTTGAGGCATTTCTGCTCAAACTCCCGCACCTTCGAAGGCCGGAAATCATTGTCATCGATCACGTCCCCGACTCTGCTGGAGATGCGTTCACCCCTAGCCAACTCGACATCGATGGCATTTCCCACTTGCAATACACCTCAGGCTCGACAAGACCTCCGGTCGGCGTGGAAATTACGCATCGGGCGGTTGGCACCAACCTGCTGCAGATGATCCTCTCGATCGACCTGTTGGACCGGAACACCCACGGTGTCAGCTGGTTACCGCTCTACCACGACATGGGCCTGTCGATGATCGGGTTTCCGACGGTGTACGGCGGACACACCACCCTGATGTCACCGACGGCGTTCATCCGTCGGCCGCAGCGGTGGATTCATGCGTTGGCTGCCCAGTCGCGAACCGGCCGGGTCGCCACCGCCGCGCCGAACTTCGCATACGAGTGGACCGCCCAGCGTGGCCTACCCCCGCAGGACGCGGATGTCGATCTCAGTCATGTCGTGCTCATTATCGGATCCGAACCGGTCAGCATCGACGCGGTTCGGACGTTCACCCAGGCGTTCACGTCCTATGGGCTGCAGCGTACGGCGGTCAAACCCTCGTACGGCATGGCTGAGGCGACCCTATTCGTTTCGACCATCGATTCCACCGCTTTTGCGACGGCCGTATACCTGGACCGGGAGCAGCTGGGCGCTGGCAAAGCGATACGCGTCGCAGCAGACGCCCGCAACGCCGTGGCGCAGGTGTCCTGCGGTCGGATAGCTCGCAGTCAGTGGGCCGTCATTGTCTACCCTGACCGCGGACAGGAACTGCCCGACGGCGATGTCGGCGAAATCTGGTTGCACGGCGACAATATCGGGCGCGGATATTGGGGACGGCCTGACGACACCCAGCTGACCTTCGGCGCCAAGCTGCAGTCTCGGCTGGCGGAAGGCAGCCACGCTGAGGGCGCACCGCATGAAGCCAGATGGCTGCGGACCGGAGACCTGGGCGCGTATCTCGAAGGCGAGCTCTACGTCACCGGCCGAATTGCGGATCTCGTGGTCATCGACGGCCGAAATCACTATCCGCATGACATTGAGGCCACCGCTGCGGAGGCCTCGCCGACCGTGCGGCGGGGATATGTCGCGGCGTTTTCCGTGCCGGCGAATGAACTGTCGGAACCGGCTTCCGATCACACCGACCGCCTGGTGATCGTCGCCGAACGTGCGGCAGGTACCGGCCGCACCGACCCGCAGCCAGTGATCGAGGCGATCCGGGCGGCAGTGGCACGCCGACATGGGGTGTCCGTCTCCGACGTGGGCTTGCTACCGGCTGGCGCTATCCCGCGGACCACCAGCGGCAAGGTGGCGCGCCTGGCCTATCGCGCCCAGTACCTCAGCGGCGTGTTGGGTGTGCACTGACGAATGTGTGCCGCTAGGCGTCGACGATTATCTGCGGGTCGCCACCCCCGCCGAGGTAGGTGATATCTGGGTGGTGAGTGCGCGAGCCTCGTCGTGGGTCATGTACTCCGCGTCATGCGGGCACTCTGTCACACGGCAGCGACGTAAGACAAGCTGTCGGCGCTGAAATACGCTGCCCCCCAACGCATCTGTACCTACAGGGCCGGCGCCTGCCTGACGTCGCCACGAGTGGGGTTGTTGCACATTCTACGCGGATTGCGTTGTGACAACCGTATCTGAGCGCATAGGCGAGGGAGATCATGTCTGCGGTGGTGTGTGAAGTGATCTTTGCGGATTCCTCTGAATCTGTGGATGGATTCGGGGATGTGGATAACTGGGTCTGAATTGTGTTGGGCGGCAGGCGTTGTCGTCCCGGATTGTCGGTGGTCGTCGGTAGCGTGCGGGTATGGGTTCGATCGCCTGGGACGAGGCGCAGATTGCGTTCGAGGCGCTGGCCGACTGTGCGCACGCCCCGCAGTGCACCACCGAGCAGCGCCTGCAGCATCTGGAGCACATCCAGACGCTGGAGCGCATCCTGCCCGCGCTGCGCCACCAGCTGATCAGCGAGCTGACCCACGCCGGCGAGGACGAGCTGGGTGGGGCGCTGCGCCATGTGTTGGCGGATCGGTTGCGGATTTATCGCCGGGATGCGGCCCGGATGATTGAGGAGGCCGCCGATCTGGGGCGCGGCGCACACTGGCCGGTGAGCCGCTGCCGGCGCGGCTGGAGGCGACCGTGGCCGGGCAGGCCGCCGGGCGCATCGGCGCCGAGCAGGTGAGGATCATCCGGACGTTCTTCGCGCAGTTGGCGCACGTGGTGGATGAGCCGACCCGGGCCGATGCCGAGCAGAAACTCGCGGCGGTGGCCGGCGGGTATCGCCCCGATGAGTTGGGGCGCTTCGCGCACTGGTATGCCGGGGTGCTCAACCCGGACGGCAATTTCTCCGACTCCGATCGGGCGCGCCGGCGTGGGGTCAGCGTCGGCCCGCAGGGCGCTGACGGGATGTCAGCGATTAGGGGCTGGTTGAGCCCCGAGCTGCGCGCCGGGCTGGATGCGGTGCTGGCGAAGTGGGCCGCTCCGGGTATGTGCAACCCGGCCGACCAGCATGCCACCGTGGAGGGCACGCCGGGCGAGGAGACGCTCGACGCCGACTACCGCAGCGCAGCCCAGCGCAATCACGACGCGCTTGCCATGATGGTGCGCCACACGTTGATGTCCGGTGAGCTCGGGTCGCATCAGGGCCTGCCGGTGACCATCACCGCCACCGTGGAGCTCAAGGATTTGCAGGCAAAGACCGGAGTCGCGCACACCGGGGGCGGCAGCTGGCTACCGATGCGCGACGTGCTCCGGATGGCCGCCCACGCCTACAACTATCTGCTGATCTTCGATGACGCCAAACCCGCGGCGATGTACAGGGGCCCCGCAGCACCCGGTTGGCCACCCCGGCGCAGCGGCTGGTGCTGTATGCCACCGAGCGCGGCTGCAGCCATCCCGGGTGCACGGTGCCGGCCTACTGGTGTCAGGCCCATCACGCGGACAAGGATTGGGCCGCCGGCGGGCACACCGACATCGACAACCTGAAATGCCTGAGCCGAAAACATCAGCTACCCGAGACTTTTTGGACGGGTACTGAGGGTTGGGCAGACCAGCAGATGCCCGGCGGCACGGTAACTCGTCTGAGATACCCTCCAAGGCTCAGCGAAAGCCCCGGGTCTCGGGCTCACTTCCTGAAGCTCATCGCAACAGGTAGTCGCCGAACGCTTGAATAGAGGCGTGTGGCGCCGTAGCTTGTGGGCAATGTCTTCACACAGTTCGAGCGAAGGTCGTGATGTTATTTCCTCCAAACTAACCCCCAAATTTGAGATGGCGCAGGCGCATTACGACCTGTCTGACGAGTTCTTCCGGCTTTTCCAGGACCCGACGCAGACCTACAGCTGTGCGTACTTCGAGCGGGAGGACATGACCCTCGAAGAGGCACAGCTCGCGAAGATTGACCTGTCCCTCGGCAAGCTGGGTCTGGAGCCGGGGATGACGCTGCTCGATATCGGCTGCGGCTGGGGCGCCTGTATTAACCGGGCCCTCGACAAATACGACGTCAACGTCATCGGTCTGACGCTGAGCAAGAACCAGGCCGCCCATGTTCAGTCGCTTCTCGACAAGAACCCGAGCAAGCGCTCGAAGTCGGTCCAGTTGCATGGCTGGGAAGAATGGGAAGGCAAGGTTGACCGGATCGTGTCGATCGGCGCGTTCGAGCACTTCAATTTCGACCGCTACGACGAGTTCTTCGACATCACCTATAAGTCGATGCCGGCTGACGGAGTGATGCTGCTGCACACCATCACCGTCTTGACTGCCAAAGAGATGACCGCAAACGGTTTGCCACTGACCATCGAGGGGGCACGCTTCACCAAGTTCATGCTCACCGAGATTTTCCCCGGCTGTCGGCTCCCAACACTCGATATGGTGCCAGACCATGCCGCTAAGGCCGGCTACACCTGCACCCGCATCCAGCAGCTGCAGTCACACTATTGCAAGACCTTGGATATGTGGTCGGCGGCGCTGAAGGAACATAAGGATGAGGCCATCGCGCTACAGGGTGAAGAAGTCTACAACCGCTATGACAGATACCTGAGTGGATGCGCGAAGCGGTTCCACGAGGGCTACCTCGATATCGCCCAGTACACGCTGGAGAAGTAACCGGCGCGCGAAGTTGCTGGATACGCTCAAGGCGGGTTTGGTTCTTCGTCGCACTCGCTTTAGCGGTACTGGCCGTGGTGGCAGTGTATGAAGCGCGATAGAGAAGCCGGCCAGCCTGCCGCTGACCCGGATCGCGCAATGAACGCGCCAGATCCGTCGCCCAATTCACTATCCAGGCTCGTCGACCTGGGGCCAGTCCGCATTAAGGCCAAACACCTCGTGGATGGCGAGTGTTCACTCGGTGGAGACGATTTGTCCGTCGTCGCTGGCGGTAGTTGTTGTTGAGTGAGTGTGTGTCTGAAATCGGGATCGGTGCCCACGGGTTTACCCACATTCGCGGGATGTCTTTAGCGACCCCGTAAGGATCGAAGGACCGTAGCAGTAGGCATGGCTGTTACGCCGTGGCTTGTCGGCATCCAACGCTGAGAACCAAGCCCGTACGGCGGTCGGGTTCAGATCGGATACAGCCAGCTTGCCAAACGTCGGTTCAATCAACTGCGACCATTTGGCGTCATATTCGATGCGGGTACGCGGCGAGAGCTTGCGCTGATCGATCACGCGCTTGCCGTAGTCACCGAACCGCAGAAATTTCAGCCTTTTGTCGCTTGCCAGGGTGATTGGACCACCTGATTGCCAGGGGGATGGGACTACCGTGGCGCGTTATTGAGGATGCTCGTCGCGGTGGTCTGGGTCAAGCCGGCTGCCGGGTGCGTTGGCGGTAGGACGGTCCTTCGATGACCAGGGTGTGCGCGGTGGAGGTCAGCCGGTCGATGGCTGATTGAGCTAGCAGCGTGTCGGCGGTCATGGTGAGCCATTCGGCGGGTTCTCGGTTGGAGGTCACGATGGTGGTCTTGGCGCGGTGGCGTTCGACGACGATTTCGTAGAAGTCGCTGGTTTCGGTGGCGCCGAGAGGGCGCAGCGCGAAATCGTCGATGATGAGGACGTCGATGGCGGCCAGCCGGCGGATCTCGGTGTCGACGGTGTTGTCGAGGCGGGCGGCGCGCACGCGGGTGAACAGCTTGTCAGCTCGGCCGAACAGTACGGTGTGTCTGCGACGAATTGCCATGTGGCCCAATGCTGTTGCTAGATGTGTCTTGCCGACGCCGACGGGTCCGAGGATGATCGCGGACTGGCCGGCATCGAGGAATCGCAGCGAGGTCAGGTCACCGAGCAGGGTGCGGTCATAGCGCAGGTCATCCTGTGCGGTCCAGGTGTCGAAACGCATTGTCGGGTCGAGTCCGGCTTTGGTCGCTCGTAGTGCCGCTGAACGGGATTCGCGTCTGGATACCTCGTCGGCCAGCAGCGTTTCGAGGAACCCGATGTGGCTGAGTTTGTGCTGGCGGGCCAGCGCGGCGCGTTCGGGCAGGGTGTCGAGTTTGAGGGTTTTGAGCAGCCGGAGCAGATCAGCGCCAACCGGATCGGCGGGTGCACGGTGGGTGGTCATATCAGCAGGTCTCCTGGGAGTCGGTGTTGGGTATGACAGTCAATACTGTTGGGGTGAAGGTGAATTCGGATGGATCACGGGTAAAGCGCGTGGAGCTTTGACCGACTGCCCGTGGCAGTGGCGGGGTGGCGTTCTCGGTGGCGCGTTCGAGCATGGAGGCGATCTTGGTGACCGAGACGACATCGAGGTCCAGCGATAGTGAGCATGCTCGTTCGACGCGGTCGGCGCCGTAGCGGCGCACCAGGCCTTGGAGCCGGTAGACCGTGCGCATCCGGGTCCAGGGCAGCGGGTCGTCGAGGATGCGCTCGGCGTAGATCCCGATATTGGGGCCGTGTGCGGTGCACGTGGCGATCAGCGTGGTCAGGTCCCGCAGCGCGTAACCCGCTTTGTGTTCCGGGAGATCAGCGCGGTCGGTGCTACGGCCACCCGGCGGTTGGCGGAGATGGACTTTCACCAGCTTGCCGCGGTGATAGAACTTCACCAGCTCGGCATCGGCGCGGACGTCCAGCATGTGCCCGATCCAGCACTCGGGCAGCGAGTACAACGCTTTGGCGACCTCGGCGTGGAAATCGCGGTGCACTTTGACCGCTTTGAACACCGGCACGTCATAGACCCCCGGATACGCCAGCAGCCGGGGTCGTTCTTCGGCGGTGAACACCTCCAGTGGACGTGCGCACGTGGTGCCGTGGATGCGGGTACCGGCAGTATGCGCACACCACGCGGTCGCGGCCTGCTGCGCCTGGTCGAGACTGGTGAATGTTTCACCATCCCAAAAGTTTCCGCGCACATACTGCACCACGCGCTCCACTCGCGGCTTGTCTTTCGGGGACCGCACCCGGGCCGGATCGGTGACGAATCCGGCATGGCCGGCATAGTCGAGCCAGCCTTGGGTGAACTGCGGATTGACTGCATCAGCAGCGGCGATCACCGGCTTGAGGTTGTCCGGAATCAGGACCGCGAAGACGCCGCCGAAGAATTCCCACGCCGCCTGACATCCGGCGATCACCGGCCGCCAGGGTCTGCGAATACGACAACCATACGAACATGTGCCGGCTGTACGCGCCGTGACCATCTGGCCGGGCCGGACGCACCGCTTCGGCGACCATCCCGACCAACCCGTCATCGACAGCGCTGACATCGTCGCCTCGGCGCAGCCCGGCGGCCTGCGCGGCCTCCACGTATACCGTGCCCGTGCGATATATGTGCGATCCCTACTCACTACTGGCCAGCACTAACCGGCACTCAGGCCGACGCTCGGCGCGGCTTCCGCAATCTTTCGGGGCTGCTGTGTCAACATCCGCACCATGAGCGCACCCGAGGAACAGGTAACCGAGGAACAGGTAACCGAGAACAGATAAACGTCCCCCAGATGCTTGCGATGACCGATGCGGAGTTGCAATTTGGCAGTCGGGACCGCACGCTGGCGTTATTGGCTTCGCGACGATGCCGCCAATGAGGCTGGCGCGCTTGACATTTACGAAGACGAGATTCAGCCGGACAGCGGATGGCTGCGCGCCGAGGACATTGGGCGTCGGCGTTGGGTCGTCAGCTTCCGCGACGATGGCTGCTGGCTTGACAAGGACAAGCGGATCTCGCGGTCAATCCTCAAGGCAGACCCACGATTTGAGGATTCGCCGATTCTGAAAATCGCGCGTGCAGGGAATCCGTTCCCAGTGACCGATGAGCAGTGGCGCGCAATCATCAGTCGGCGCAGCGATTAATGCCCGACATGCGGGCAGCCCTGGCCACAAGCGGAATAACTGGACCCGAGATGGCGCGACTAGCAACACCTCGATGGCACCGTCATCTGGGCCTCGCCGTCAGGACACACCTATGTCACCACGCCCGGCAGCACGCTGCTATTCCCCAGCCTGTGCGTCCCCTCCGGCGAGCCGCCCGTGGCGGATGTCCCGGTCGACCACTGCGCGACCGTGGTGCGCTAATGCCTCGCCGTCAACGCACCCGAGCCCAGAACCGGGCCCAGCGCATCACCGCCGAAGGACGCCGGAACCGCTAAGCCCGCCTGGCCCAACGTGCCCAGATCGTCAGCTACTTC
The DNA here is from genome assembly GCA_963801365.1 of uncultured Actinomycetota bacterium. Classification (GTDB taxonomy): domain Bacteria; phylum Actinomycetota; class Actinomycetes; order Mycobacteriales; family Mycobacteriaceae; genus Mycobacterium. The sequence continues at coordinate 87,981 of CAWDEZ010000018.1, forward strand.
GCCGAACCCCTACCCACCAGCGACGACGAGCCGCCACCCTTCTGATGCAGTCGACGGCAGCTCTGGGCAATGAAACGTCGCAGGAGTTAGGCGGGTCTTGCGCGAACACGCGGGATTCCGACATCGTGTCGCCGGCCCCATCTGGTAGGGGCTGCCCGATACGATCGGTCCGTGCAGCGGCGGCGCAGCAGGTGGGGGGGAACTGCGAAACGTGCTCGCCGGTCCGCCGACAATTTCGACGCGGGGCAATTCGACGATCCCGACTGGGCCTGGGTGGGTGATCGGCGGATGTTCGTCGTCGGCCATACCCCCGGCGGGGCACCGTTGGGGTGCTTCGAGGACGAACTCGATGATCTCGGGTAGGTCAGCGGCGGCTGAGCTACCCCGTTAGCCCAACGTCGCGCAGCACGAAAAGAGGGAACTGAATGCTGGTCCTGCACGGCTTCTGGTCCATGTCGGGCAGTTTAGGGCTGTGGGCGGAGGACTCCGATCTGCTGGTGAAGAGGCCGAGTCAGGCGTTGCGTTCTACGCGGCCGCACCCGTTCGCGGCCCCCGCCGACGCGATCGCGGCGATACATCCGGGCAAGCCTGGTACCTGCGTGCTGCTGTTGCCGTCGTTGCGGTCAGCGCCGCTGGACTCACCGGAGCTGATCCGGGTCATCCCGCGCCCGCCAGCGCGAACCGACGCCACGCTGTTGGCGTGGACGGTTCCGGTTGTGCAACTGGATGCCGGAGCCGCGTTGGCGGCGATCGACGAGCCCGCCACGGACATCCGGTACGGCGCGTCGGTCGGCTATCTCGCCGAACTGGCGGCTTTCGCGCGTGATTTGGTCGAGCGTGGTCGGGCGCTGCCGCAGTTGCGGCGCGACACGCACGGCGCGATCGCGTCCTGGCGTCCGGTGTTGCAGGGTCGCGACGTGGTCGCGATGACCTCACTGGCCTCGGCGATGCCGCCGGTGTGCCGGGCCGAACTTGGCGGGCATGACCCCCAAGAGCTGGTGGCCTCGGCGTTGGATGCGATGGTCGATGCCGCCGTGCGCGCGGCGTTGCCGCGGATCGACCTGCTGCCCCCGCGCCGGGGGCGCGTGAAACGTCGGTCCGCCGTGGAGGATTGGTTGACGGCGCTGACCGGTCTCGACGGCCGGTTCGACGCGGAATCCGATGAACTCGATGCGCTGGCCCAGGCGTTGCGGCCGTGGGACGACGTTGGCACCGGCACGGTCGGCCCGGCGAAGGCGACGTTCCGGTTGTCCGAGATCGAGACCGACGACGACCAGACGTCGGTGGACTCGTCATGGCGGCTGGAGTTCCTGTTGGCGTCGACGGAGGACCCGAGCCTGCTGGTCCCCGCCGAGCAGGTGTGGAACGACGACGGCAGCCTGCGCCGGTGGCTGGACCGACCGCAGGAGCTGCTGCTGACCGAGCTGGGCGGGGCCAGCCGGATCTTCCCGGAGCTCGCGCCGGCCCTGCGCACCGCGCGCCCGGCCGAGCTGACACTTGACTCCGACGGCGCCTATCGGTTCCTGTCGGGCACGGCCGCGGTGCTTGATGAGGCCGGGTTCGGCGTGCTGCTGCCGTCCTGGTGGGATCGGCGTCGCAAGCTGGGGCTCGCCCTGTCCGCGCAGACCCCGGTCGACGGAGTGGTGAGCAAGGCCAGCAAGTTCGGTCGCGACCAGCTCATCAAGTTTCGCTGGGAGCTGGCCGTGGGCGACGACGCGCTCACCGAGGACGAAATCGCGGCGCTTGCCCAGACCAAGGCCCCCTTGATCCGGCTGCGCGGCCAGTGGGTGGCGATAGATCCAGAGCAGCTGCGCCGCGGGCTGGCGTTCTTGGAAGGCAAGCCAACCGGCCGCAAGACCGCGGCCGAGATCCTCGCGCTGGCCGCCAGCCACCCAGATGACATCGATACCCCGCTTGAGGTCACCGCCGTGCGCGCCGACGGGTGGCTCGGGGACCTGCTCAGCGGGGCCGCCGCACAGTCGCTACAGCCGCTGGAACCGCCCGACGGATTCACCGCGACGCTGCGTCCCTACCAGCAGCGCGGCCTGTCGTGGCTGGCGTTTTTGTCCTCGCTCGGCTTGGGTAGCTGCTTGGCTGACGACATGGGTCTGGGTAAGACGGTGCAGCTGTTGGCCGTGGAAACCCTTCAGCGCCAGCAGGATTCGAACGTCGGCCCCACGCTGCTGCTGTGCCCGATGTCATTGGTCGGCAACTGGCAGAAGGAGGCGGCGAAGTTCGCGCCCGGCCTGCGGGTGTACGCGCACCACGGTGGCGCACGGCTGCATGGCGAGGCGCTGCGTGAACTTCTCGAGCACACCGACCTGATCGTGAGCACCTACACCACGGCCACCCGCGACATCGAGGAGCTGGCCGGCTACGAGTGGAACCGGGTGGTGCTCGACGAGGCGCAGGCGGTGAAGAACAGCCTGTCGCGGGCGGCCAAGGCGGTGCGGCAATTGGAGGCCGGGCACCGGGTGGCGCTGACCGGGACGCCGATGGAGAACCGCCTCGCGGAGCTGTGGTCGATCATGGACTTCCTGAACCCCGGTCTGCTGGGATCCTCCGAACGGTTCCGCACCCGCTATGCGATCCCGATCGAACAGCACGGGCAGACCGAGCCGGCCGAGCGGCTGCGCGCGGTTACCCGGCCCTACATTTTGCGCCGTGTCAAGACGGACCCGGCGATCATCGACGACCTGCCGGAGAAGATTGAGATCAAGCAGTACTGTCAGCTGACCACCGAGCAGGCCTCGCTGTATCAGGCCGTCGTTGACGACATGATGGACAAGATCGAGCACACCGAGGGTATCGAGCGGCGCGGCAACGTGCTGGCCGCGATGGCCAAGCTCAAGCAGGTGTGCAACCACCCCGCCCAGCTGCTGCACGACCGCTCACCGCTCGGCCGCAGGTCAGGCAAGGTGATCCGGCTCGAGGAGATCCTGGAAGAGATCCTGGCCGAGGGTGACCGGGTGCTGTGCTTTACCCAGTTCACCGCGTTCGCCGAGCTGCTGGTGCCGCATTTGGCCGCGCGCTTTAGCCGCGACGTCGCCTACCTGCACGGTGGCACCCCGAAGAAGCGGCGCGACGAGATGGTTGCCCGGTTCCAGTCCGGGGACGGGCCGTCCATCTTCCTGCTGTCGTTGAAGGCGGGCGGCACCGGGCTGAACCTGACCGCCGCCAATCACGTTGTGCACCTGGATCGGTGGTGGAACCCGGCGGTGGAGAACCAGGCGACAGACCGGGCATTCCGGATCGGACAGCGGCGCACGGTGCAGGTGCGCAAGTTCATCTGCACGGGCACGCTCGAGGAGAAGATCGACGAGATGATCGAGGACAAGAAAGCGCTGGCCGACCTCGTGGTCACCGACGGCGAAGGCTGGCTGACCGAACTGTCCACCCGTGACCTCCGCGAGGTGTTCGCGCTGTCCGAGGGAGCCGTCGGTGAGTAACAGCTGGTATCCGCCGCCGTCACGGCCCCGCCCCGTCGAGGGAGGGCTCAAGGCGCGCAGCGCCCGCGGCGCAATCGCGCAGACGTGGTGGTCGGAGCGGTTCATTTCGGTCCTGGAGGACATCGGCCTGGGCAACCGGCTCCAGCGCGGCCGCAGCTACGCGCGCAAGGGACAGGTGATTTCGCTCGAGGTGGATCCGGGCTCTGTCGCCGCCCTGGTGCAGGGCAGCAGGGCCCGGCCGTACAGGATCCGGATCGGGATTGCCGCGTTCGGCAAGTCCGAATGGGCCAAAGTTGAGCAGAGCCTGGCTGAAAACGCGTGGTACACGGCCAAACTGTTGTCCGGCGAGATGCCCGACGACATCGAGGACGTCTTCGCCGGGCTCGGCCTGTCGCTGTTCCCGGCCACCGCACGGGAGCTGTCGCTAGACTGCTCCTGCCCCGACTACGCTGTGCCGTGCAAGCACCTAGCCGCCACCTTCTACTTGCTCGCCGAGTCTTTCGACGTCGACCCGTTCGCCATCCTGGCGTGGCGCGGTCGCGAGCCGGAGGATCTGCTGGCCAACCTGGCCGCCGCCCGCACCAAAGGTGCGCCGGCCGCCGACCGCGCCGAACAAGCAGCCCGACCGCTCGATGAATGCCTGGACACCTATTACGCACGGCAAGCGGACGTTAGAGTCCCGAGCCCGCCGGCCACGCCATCGACGGCGCTGCTCGATCAGCTCCCCGACACCGGCGTCGCCGCCCGCGGACGCCCGCTGACCGAACTGCTGCGACCCGCCTATGACGCCCTCGGACGCAGTGGCCAGGCCGAACTCGCATACGAGTCTGCTCCCGGCAGATCGGTCCAGACGGGGACGGGCCGGCCGTAACCAGGCAGCAAAAGATCCACGCGAGTCGAGTTGGCGATCTTGCGTTGTACGTTTCGGAGCAACGCTACGGCAGTGACGTCGGCGACGCTGGGTAAAGGCAACCACGCGGTACCGGGTGCCCTAAGGGGGCATATTAGCGACTTGTCAGCAACCTGACGTTGGCCTGCGGCCCGGACAACCGCAAGGTCAAAGACCGCGGCTGGACCACCCGAAAACGCCACGACAACACCACCGAATGGCTCCCGCCACCGCATCTGGACCGCTACCAACGCCGCACCAACACCTACTTCCCCCCCCCCCCCCCCCCCGAAAAAATGCTCGGCGACAACGACGACGACCCTGATAGCGCCGTTCAGCCGTGCCGGCCACTTGTGGCTTACACGGGCGACACCTGATCTGTGACACATCGCCACCTTCGACTTGCGTTTCGTCTCACCGGAAAGCCGTGTGGCATTGCGGCGGCTGGTCTCCTGGACGAGCGACGCCGCCGTCGGCTTGGGAGATCCGGCCCCGCTGCACCGACTGGTGAAAAGACACACGGGAAGATCGCCTGGGGCGCTGCGTCCCGGCGCGATGGCGAAAGCGTCCTGAGAACGCTTCGACGGTGAGCCGACATCTAAGAATGCAGCTATGCGAAGAATCTAGGGTGATTTTGTCGCAGACACGCAGTAGAGGTAGGACAGCGGATGGGTGAGGTCGTGTCCTTCGGCCGACAACTGGCAATCCTCGCCGCCGAGTGCGGAGAACACACAGCGATCGTCCATGTCGGACCCAGCGGCGCCGAGCGCACCGTCTCGTGGCGTGAACTCGACCGTCGGTCGAATCAGGTCGCTCGGTTGCTTGCGCGCACCGGCGTCGGCCAGGGTTCGATAGTGGTAGTGGCGCTTGAGAATTCGCCGGAGCACTTTTTCGCGGACTTCGGCGCATGGCGCCTTGGGGCGACCGTCGTGCCGCTGCGTTGGGACCTGCCGCGCTGGGAGCGCGACCGGCTGTTGGTGCTCGCTGAACCCGCCGCGGTTGTCGCTTCCTGGACCGATCCGCGCTACCCGCTGCTATCACCGATGGACCTGGACAGCTCTCGGGAACTCGATGACGGGCCGTTACCCGACCGAATCGCCGATCCCGTCCGCGCCATCGCTTCATCGGGATCGACAGGCGCCCCAAAACTCATCGTCGCCGAACTTCCCGGTGTCATGGGGGCCGACGCGACGTCGCAGAAGTCCAACGTTCTCGGGGATAGGAGCCGCGCAACAGAGCTGGTGGTCTGCCCGCTCTATCACACAAACGGGTTCTCATGTTTCAACGGTCTTCTCGAAGGCCAGCAGCTCGTGGTGATGCAGCGGTTCGATGCCAGCCTCGCTGTCGACCTGATCGAACGGCGCCGAGTGAACAGCGTGATCATGGTCCCGACGATGCTGAAGCGAATCGTCGAACTGCCCGGGGTGAAGTCGCGCGATTTCTCGAGCATCAACGCCATCCTCTACGGGGGCGCTCCGATTCCCCCGTGGGTGGTGAGCGCCTGGTTCGAGCTTGTCGGCCCGGAGCGGTTCGTCTTCAGCTACGGCGGCACAGAAGCGCTTGGGCTCGTGATGGCGAGGGGCGACGAATGGTTATGCCACAAGGGAACTGTCGGGCGGCCGGTCGACTGCGAGGTCAAAATCGTCGACGACGACGGCCATCAGCTCCCGCCGGGTTGTATGGGCAACATCTACTTGCGCAGGACTGACATGGCCCAGGCGTCCTCGTATATCGGCGCTGAAACCCTGACCATCGACGAGGACGGATACTCGACGTTCGGCGATGTGGGCTGGCTGGATGATGACGGCTATCTGTATGTCGCCGACCGTAGGGTGGACATGATTATCACCGGTGGCGCAAACGTGTATCCGGCCGAAGTGGAGCTAGTGCTCGCCGAGCACAGCGGAGTCGCCGACGCTGTAGTTGTCGGGCTTCCCGACGACGAGTGGGGCCATCGAGTACACGCCATCGTCGCGGCCGTAGACGTGAGCCGACCCCCGGATCCAACGGAGCTTCGTGAACATGTCGCCGCCCGTCTGGCACCGTATAAGGTTCCGAAGTCGGTCGAAATCGTCGAGTGCATTCCACGCACCGAGGCCGGAAAGATCAATCGATCATCTCTGGTTGCTGAACGATCAACTCACCTGCTCGACGGGCAGTCGGACTGACGCGGCACTCGCGCCAAAACTCCTCGGGGGCTTCGCCACCGGATTGACGGTGAAGGATGTGCGGCTCTAGGGCGGAAGGCAGAGCGGGAGCAATGTCACCACGGGATACGGCTCAAGAGCGCATCAACCGGTCGCCAGCACTGCCCGGGCGTGACGTGCCTGCGCCAACCGCGCGATTGTGGCAGTTTCCGCTGCACTGACCTCTGAATACGACTCGCCACGATCAACCCGATCAGGACAATTGCGCGCCTGCCCAGCGCCGTTCGCCGCGTTCGTTCTTTCCACGGGGGGGTAGCCGCGCCGGCGCGGCGGCCAAAGTGGTAGCCGATCGACACTGCTGTCACCAGCATGCCGATCACCGCAACCGCCGTCATGAAGATGAGCGTCCTTTGTCGCTATCGCGGCGAGGTCACGGACCAGCTACAGCTCGGCGACCAAGTAAGCGGCCGCCTGACGTTCTTACGTCGTGCCCCCCTGTCCGAATACCACCCGGTCGTGGTGGACGCCGCGCAGCAAATGGCGGGTGCCGTGTCGTGAATCCTGTATAGGCCAGCGGCACAACATTTTTGGCCCACGTTATCGGTAGCCGTACCATGGGCAGGAAGGCACCGTTGGGTTGCGCCTACGAGGAGGCCTCCGTCGGTGCGCAGGTCCAAAAGACGGTGGTGGTCGCTGTGACGCTGCGAACAGTAGTCATGCCAATTGTCATTCTGGCGATGGCCGTTTCGCCGGCCGCCGGACCGGCGCTGGCCGAGCCGGCAGCAACGCAAGTGGTCACGGCGGTGACGGTGGGGCCGAACGGCGAACCCATCAACGGTTACCAGGAAGCGGCCCCCGGAGGCAACATCACCGCCGTCAGTGACTGCACGACACCGTCGCCGTCAGCGGTGGCCGATGACGTCTACTACTGCTCACCGAGCGCAGCGAACGTCGGAACGTGTTGGCCATCAACCGCAGGATCTCTGTTATGCGTGGATGATCCGTGGAGCAAGCGGCTCCATCGCGTGACCTATGGCGGTCAGCTGCCCCATGTGCAACCTTCAGCGGTGACGGATCCGTTCGCGCTGCTTCTCGATGACGGTACGCGCTGCCTCCTTCGCAACGGAGGTGCTTGGGGCGCACGGGATGACGGTTACGTCGGGGTCTACGGATGCGGGGATCCCAGCTCGAACCTTGCGGTCTTATGGCTGCCCAGCCAGGGCGTCGGTACTTGTGTCGATCGCGCTATGCCGCTGTGGACCGTCAAAGTCGGCCCGGTCGGTTCACCCGGCGAGCACTTTCCGCCGCCCGAAATCCGTACAGTGACCACCGCGTGGTTGGCCGGCAATGCCGCGTGATTGCCGCACATCGAAGGGGCGATGTCCGTGATCGGGGTGCGCGCGTTGCTCTTTGACACATTCGGGACCGTGGTGGATTGGCGGGCAGGGCTGATTACTCAGCTGGAGGTCTGGGGCGCCACGCACCACATCGCGGCGGACTGGCCAAGTCTCGTGGACGCCTGGCGTCGCGAGTATCAGCCGTCGATGGCGAAGGTGCGCAAAGGTGAGCGGCAATGGGCTGATCTTGATGTGTTGCAGCGCGAGTCGGTGGAGATGTTGGCACCTCAGTTCGGGGCAGTGGGGCTCGACAGCACGGCCCTCGATGAACTGGTTCGAATGTGGCATCAGTTGCCGGCCTGGCCCGACTCGGTCGACGGGCTGCAGAGGTTACGCACGCGGTATGTGATCGCACCGCTATCAAATGGGCACGTGGCGTTGCTGGTTCGATTGTCGAAGGCCGCGGGCATCACATGGGATGCGGTGTTTGGCGCCGATGTCTTCCGGCATTACAAGCCCGACCCGGAAACCTATCTCGGCGCGGCCGGGTTGCTGGGCTGCGAGCCGGGGGAGGTGATGCTGGTGGCTTGTCACGCTTCGGATCTCGATGCGGCAGCACGGTGCGGGCTAAGAACGTGTCATGTATCGCGGCCGTCGGAGTTTGGGCGGGGGCAGGCGCGACATGAGCCACCGGCGGCCGGACGCTTCGACCTAATGGTGGAAAACCTGCTGCAGTTGGCGACCGTGATGGGGTGCTGACCTCCGGCGCAATCACCGCGGTATACCCGCCTGCGCTACGGCGGGTCGACCGGGATTGCCTACCAGAATGGCCAGCCGCTCTAGAGGTTCAGACCACCGGAGTGCGCTGAAGGCGAGGCAATTCGCTTCCGAAGGAGCATTGACCAGAGCGCGGAAAAGATGGTCAATCTAAGGTATTGCGCCGGTAGCGGCCGGCACCGACATGATCACCGACCCGGCGCCGATCTGAGGAGGTCAACCATGGCACGGACACATTTCGGCTCGCTCATTGCGGGCGGCCTCAATTGGGACAGCCTGCCGTTGAAATTGTTCGTCGGGGGCAACGCGAAGTTCTGGGACCCGGCCGATATCGACTTTTCCCGCGATCGGGCGGATTGGGAGTCGCTCTCGGACCTTGAACGCGACTACGCCACCAGGCTGTGCGCCGAGTTCATCGCCGGCGAGGAAGCGGTCACGAAGGACATCCAACCGTTCATGAGCGCGATGCGGGCCGAAGGGCGGCTGGGCGACGAGATGTACTTGACCCAGTTCGCGTTCGAGGAAGCCAAGCACACGCAGGTGTTCCGCTTGTGGCTCGACGCCGTCGGGGTCACCGACGACCTGCACGGCTACTTCGACGACCTGCCGTCGTACCGGCAGATCTTCTACGAGGTGCTTCCGGACTCGCTCAACGCGTTGGAGACCGATCCTTCGCCGGCAGCTCAGGTGCGGGCGTCGGCAACGTACAACCACGTCGTCGAGGGCATGTTGGCCCTCACGGGATACTATGCGTGGCACAAAATCTGCGTGGAACGCGGAATTCTTCCCGGGATGCAGGAGTTGGTCCGGCGCATCGGTGACGACGAGCGACGACACATGGCGTGGGGCACCTTCACCTGTCGGCGTCACGTCGCTGCCGATGATTCCAATTGGACGGTGTTCGAAACACGCATGACTGAACTGATCCCGCTGGCGCTGCGCCTCATCGAAGAGAGCTTTGCCTTGTACGGTGACGAGATTCCCTTCGATCTCTCAGAAGACGAATTCGTGCAGTACTCCACCGACAAGGGGATGCGACGGTTGGGGACCATCAGCAGCGCCCGGGGCAGGCCGCTCGGTGAGATCGACGTCGACTACTCGCCGCTGCAGCTGGAGGACACGTTTGCCGACGAGGACCGGCGCTCGCTGGCAGCCTCGGCGTAGAGCGGTCCGCGAGCCTCTAATCGCGGATCGTGTCACCGGACTGAAACGATCGCCAACCTCTCATGGATGCCGACGAAGTCGGCCTCATTTCGCGTGATGAGGGGGATGCCTAGGGCTACCGCCACCGCCGCAATAAGCAGGTCGAATCGCCGTGGCTTCGGGTCACGGCCGACTGCTCGCACGTTTGCGCACAGTGCGCCATAAATCCGCGCGGCGCGTCGATCGAACGGGATCGGATCGAATGCATACGCAATCCAGTGGTAGCGCTGTTCTCGCACGGCATTGAGAAGTGGATCATCGGTATGCAAGCTGTACGACAGTTCGGCAAGCGTAATGGTGCTGACGGCGGCAGCGGCCGCCTGTGCGGCAACGGCGGCAGCCGGGAAGTCGAGTACGACGGACGTATCCAGTAACGCCCGTTCGTGTGGTGTGGTCATGTAGTTGTGCGCCGCCCGTCGGCGTCACCGTCGTCGATTGCGCCGTCAAGATCTTCCACCTCATCAGCAAAATGCGCGGCGTCCCAACTGGGAAGTTCGTCCATGCCGGCCGCGATCTGCGTGATCGGGATGAAGCGCTGTGGCCGATCGAGCTCGAGCTCGCCATGGGGTACAAGGTGCGCTATGGCAACACCATTGCGGGTGACGATAAAGCGCTCACCCTGTTCCACCCGGCGCATGATGGCCCCACTGTCGTTTCGTAGTTCCCGTTGACCAATTCGGGTAGCCATTCGCGCACTGTAGCACAAAAGTGCTACGCAGCGTAGCGCCTGACGAGCGCACATCTGGCTGTCTGATTTCGACCACGAGGTGGCTACATCGGTATGGTGATGCTCCGGTTTATCGCCATGGTCCACCTGCCCGCGGCGGGGGAAATATCCGATGAGGAGTAGCCCGCGTGACTCTGAATACCATCGCGCTCGAGTTGGTGCCTCCGAATGTGGAGCGCGGGCCCGAGCAGGCCAGCGAGGACGCGCGCAAGGTGCTGCAGTTCTCCGCAGAATCGGGCATCGAAGGCCTGATCGGGCACGTGATGATTCCCGGGATGATCGCCGAGGAAGATGACCGCCCCGTCGAGATGAAGCCGAAGTTCGACGTGCTGGATTACTGGTCGATCATCAAGCCGGAGTTGCCGGGGGTTAATGGGCTGTGCACCCAGGTCACCGCCTTTATGGATGAGCCGACCCTACGCCGGCGATTGACCGAGCTGGGCGCCGCCCGGATGGATGGCGTCGTCTTCGTCGGCGTACCACGCACCATGAACGACGGTGAGGGCTCGGGCGTTGCGCCCACCGACGCCTTGTCGATTTATCGCGACCTGGTAGTGAACCGAGGCGTCATCCTGATCCCCACCCGAGAAGCTGAACGGGGCCGGTTCAACTTCAAGTGCGACCAGGGTGCAACGTTCGGAATGACCCAACTGTTGTATTCCGATGCAATCGTGGCCTTCCTCACCGAGTTCGCCAGGTCCACCGATCACCGCCCCGAGATCCTGCTGTCATTCGGCTTCGTGCCGAAGATGGAGAACAGGGTGGGCCTGATCAACTGGCTGATCCAGGACCCGGGAAATGCTGCCGTGGCTGACGAGCAGGCGTTCGTGAAGCAGTTGGCCGACAGCGAACCTGCCCAGAAGCGCCGGCTCATGATCGACCTCTACCAGCGGGTGATCGACGGCGTGGCCGACCTCGGCTTTCCGCTGAGCATCCACTTCGAGGCGACGTATGGCGTTTCCCGGGCGGCATTCGACACATTGGCGCAGATGCTCGCCTACTGGTCGCCGACCCGGCAGTCCGTCTGAGCGGATCAGACAGGCCGGTCAGCGAGTGCGTAGATTGAAGTGCGCGCCTGGCAGGCTGCCAATTTCCAAACCTGCCAGTTCGCTGGTCCCGTCGAACACCACCTTGCCGAATTCCCTTACCCGGCAACGGAGTCGGCCAGCGAGGTGCTCGAAGTCGGTATCGACGTTTCGTCGCTCCGCGGGCAGCGGTACCGGCAATACGTGTGGCTGTAAGCCGGTGCCGTCTCCGTCCAGCTCGATCTGGTGGCGTACTGAGTTGGCTCTCAAGGACCAGCGTCCCTCGCCGAGGTCTGACCGCACCAACGCCGGCGGCGTCACCCGGATCACCCGGTCGTCGAGTCGCACCACCACGCCGGCGACATCCCGGCTGATGGGCCCAAGCCGGAGTTGGCCACCAGAAAACGCGACCGAAACGTCGGCGTCATGGAAGTCGTGTGCCTGACCCCACCACCAGCGCTCGGGAAAGCCGGCACCCCAGTTACGTTCGGAATAAAGCGGTGCTCCGTCGAATGACCAAGACTCACCGCCGAATTGAACTGTCCCACTTGCCTTTCCGCCAAGGCGGTACGGGTGCCAGTACTGATTGAGGAAGGGGACAGAGGAAAAGAGCCCGCCCCCGGCGAAGGCCTTGGGCCAGACGAACGCATCGTCGAACCGCAGATCCAGGCGAACGTCGTCGAGGTCGATTCGCAGCCGGTCCTGGCACGCTGCCAAGGCGTTCGTCGGGTCGTTTCCTGCTCGGACGGCGAAGTGAGACTGTTCGGCACAGGCTCCGTCTAATGCTGCGGATCGGACGATGCCACCAGGGTGCAACGCGACCGCGACCGTCGACCAGTCGCCGTCGGAATTACGGTTCACGCTGCACAACGCGACGACGACCCGACCCGACGGGGAGTCGGTCAGGCGCCAAAACCAGCCCTCCATTTCGCACCCGTGGGACGGCACTGGGTCGCCCCACGGTAGATCTGCCCCGGTGCGCCGGTAGGTGCTACCGAGGCGCTTGGCGGCGCGCACCGCCGCCGTTTGCCACTGCGTTGTCAGTTTCATCGGCATTCAACCAACCCTATGGTTCCGGGGCGCCGCACGACGAGGCCGACTTTCCGAGGGCTGGCAGAAATCCGGGTCACACCACGCGAAGCGCCGCGCCGATCGCTAGCCCCAGCACCAGCAGCGCACCGGCTTGCCGCACGTGTAGCCAAGCAAGCGCCGCGTACCACAGCGGCCAGATGGGATATTTCGGCGGCGGCTCGTCGGGCGGCGGCTTGCGGAAATACGACCACACCTTCACCAGCCGCGGCAGCGCCAACGCGACAATCAGTGCCGGCCACGGCATCGCGCCAACCGCGACCGACATCGCGACCAACAGGTAGAACCCGACCATCATCGCGAGCGTGACGGCGCGGGCTCGTGCCTCGCCGAGAATCACCGGCACGGTCCGGATGCCCAGCGGCGCGTCGTACGGGATCTTGTCAATATGCTTGCCCATCAACACCGTTGTGCACAGCAGTCCATACGACAGCGAGGCCAGCAGCACGTCCCACCCGACAGTTCCGACCGCGGAGTAGTAGGTGCCGCACACCATGAGCGGTCCCCACACGACGAAGACGTCGGGCTCGCCGAGGCCGCGCTTCTTTAGCCGCAGCGGCGGCGCGGTGTACGCGACGCTGAGCACGAAACCGGCAAGCGCGAACGCCGCCACCGGCCACCCGCGAGCCCATGTGAGCACGATCAGAATCGCCAAGTCGGCCAAATTGACCGCCAGGATCGCGGTCACAAGGGTGCGCCGGCTGACCAACCCCGACAGCACCGGGTGCGGCGCGTACAGCGCCCGTGGATAGCCGTCGCTGTCTGTGCCCACCTGCGTGTCGAACAGGTCGTTCATCAGGTTGTTGGCAACGTGCGCCAGCACGATGCCAACAACGGCCAGCACCAGCCACCACCAATTCAGGCCGGGCTGGCCGACCGCCAACAGCGCCGCCAGCAGCCCGGCGAACAGCGTCATCGGCAGCACCGCGGCGCGGATGACCACGATCCATCGGGTGACGGGGTCGACGGGGCCGCCCGGTGGCGGGTTGGTGGTGCGCAGCGCATACAGCCACGAACTGATCCGTGACCGTGATTTGACCTCGGCCATGCCGACAGCGTAGGCCCGTCGGGCTAGCCTTCGGTCAACGTCGGCAATGACTTGACGATCTGCCGACCCGGTGCGGCTCTTCGCGCTGTCGCGTTCGATCTCGGCGAATGCGTCTTCCACCTCGCGGTGATCGGTAATGATTTCCTCGACGAGGTCTTGTTGCTGTGGCATGGTTCTCGCCTCTTCAACCGTGGGCCCACCGACTACCCGGTGCGACCGCACGTAAACCGCGTCCTCCCGTAGGAGAAACCGATGGCTGAATTCGACGCAAGGCAAAGGTTCACCGATGCAAAGGTGGCCTTCCTGGCCACCGTGTCACCCGACGGCGTGCCTCATCTGGTCCCGGTGGTGTTCGCGGTCACCCACGACATCGCGTACACGGCGGTGGACACGAAGAGGAAGTCGACACACCGGCTGCGGCGGCTGGTGAACATCGAGCAGAACCCGAACGTCAGCATGCTCGTGGACCATTACGCCGACGATTGGGAACAACTGTGGTGGGTGCGCGCGGACGGTGTCGCAGAGATTCACGACCGAGGTGAGGCGATGGCCACCGGGTACGACCTGCTACGGCGTAAATATCCTCAATACCAACGAATTTCGCTGACTGGACCCGTGATCAGCATTGCCTTCACCCGGTGGTCTTCTTGGCACGCCTGATCAGGTTTATGCTGAACCGGCGGGGCGTGACATGGACCGGGAAGAGCTCTTCGCCTCGATCGTGGCGGCCTGCCCCGATCGCAATGACATCGTGTATCTACAGCGCCAGGGCGAGCAGTATCAGTGGTGTCTGGTCCCGCCCGGCGACGTGATGGTCGACCTGGCGAGAACCGACGAGCCGGACGTGTGGATGTCATTCTCGGCGGCCTGGCCGGTCGACGAGCCCGCGCGGATGCGCGCGTTCTTCGACGACCTGCTCGCCGAATTGGAGTCGATGGCGGCCAGTGCTGACCGGTGCCGCTGGCCGATCGACGAGCCCTGGCCGCACTTCCACTAGCCGACGTCGTGAATTACCGGATCACCGCGGACGAGCGAGCGAGGTTCAAACGCTGCCGCCGGCAGTGGGATTTCGCGTCGCCGCACCGGCGCGGCCTCGAACGCGTCGAATCCGCGGAGCCCTCGGTACCTGGCGCCATGATGGAAGCGTTGGCCGTCTACTACTACCCGGGCACCTGGGATTGGCCGCACGAACTGACACAGTCTTTGGTGCATAAGGCACTCGAGCGGGCACTCGGCGACGCCGCGGCGCCCGAGGGACGTGCGAATGCAGCCGCGATCCTTGACTGCTATGACGCCTGGGCGACCACGGTCGATGACTTCGCGCCGATCCGGATCGATCACGATGTGATTGGCCTGCTGCCCGATCCCGACGAGCCCGAACGCGGGCTGTCGACCGCGGACGGGATACCGGTCGTTTACAGCGCGCGCGTCGACCTTTTAGCTGTAGACGCCGCCGACGAGTATTGGGTGGTTCGCCATCAGATCGTCGAGGACTGGCAGGATCTCGACACGCTGCTGCGCGACGAGGAGGCCGTCGCTGCCTGCTGGGCGTGGGAGCAGGACTACATCGGCATGGACATCGCCGGAACCATCCACAACGAGATTCGCATCGGAGCTCCGCTGCAGATGCCTGCCGAACGCCCGGCCGCGAGCGTCAAGCAGGTTGCTCAGCACGAACCCAGTGGCGGCGGTCGGTCGATTCCGCAGCACCGGCGGATCTACGCGCGCGCGTCGGAATCCGTCAACGACAACCGAATTGAGCAACGTACGGCCGGCCCGCTGCGACGGACCAGGATCCGCCGCGGCCGCCAGGAGATCGGGTCAGTCGGTGCGCAGCTCGCCGTCGAGGCGCTCGAGATGATCCGTGGCACCCCCGTCTATCCGACACCCGCCGCGCATTGCCGATTCTGCGAATTCAGCGCACCGTGCTTGGCGCTGATGCAGTCGTGCGATCCAGAGCCGTTGTTAGCTAACGACTTTCGCCGCCATCTCGGTGAGGCGGAACGCAGGCCTCGTCTCGGCCAGGCGACGTGGGGCTTCGGACGGGGAGCTGCGCCGCCTCAGTGGTGATCGGCGTGCGTCAACCGGCGCTCGAGTTCTTCGAGCGACTGCCGCGCGTAGCCGCGCCACAACCAGCCGAACACCGGCAGCGTCGGTGCGCTCAGACGTGACCGCGGATGAATCGTCCATCGCCAGGTGACCGTCGTGCCGGCTGCGGTGGGCGCGAAAAGCCATTGGCCGTCGACCTTGCCCACCAACGGCGCCAGCGGCCCCTTGATGTCGGAGAGGATGTAGCCGAACGCATGCGGCGGGTCGACATTGGTGAGCTCTTCATGAAGGCTGCCGCCGCCGGTCAAGAATAGGGTCCGTGTCTGACCGACCGCGTCCCAGTTTCCGGTCTGGTTGCTCACCCTGCTGATTGGCGGGATCGGCCCGTACCAGCGCCGAAACAGCGTCGGCAGCGGCATCGGCCGTGTGCCGTCGAAGGCCTGCTGTACATCGACCGGCATCTCACGGGATTGCTGGACAGTCAGCGGCTTCGCCATAACGCGCATCGTAATGTGGCGGCGGGCTCTCCGGCGCGGTGCCGTCGGGCGGTTCGATGCGACGCGACTCGAAGCGGCGGACCACCGTCGCCACCACCGCTGCAAGCGTCCAGCCCAGCAAGATGTCGATGACGTAATGCTCGGCCGAGTACACCAGCGTGAACGCCATCATCAGCACGTAAGCCGCCAGGAGCGGACGCCACCTGCGCTGCACGCGACGCCACAAGAACGCCGCGATCATCACTGACAGCGCTGCGTGAAGCGATGGGATCGCGGCGACCATGTTCACGCTGACCTGCCCGGAGTTGACCAGGTCGCGCGCCACATGCAGATGCAAGGTCTGGAAACCGCGGGTGGAGATTCGCTCCACGAACGCATTGGCGCCGGACGGGGTGGACTGCATCGCACCGAGAAGCCCCCCCGCGGGCACGCCCGCGGGGGTGCCGAACATGCAAGCCGGATACGACGGACCCCCCACGACATCGATGGCCGTGCAGCGGGCCGCCGCCCAGGGTGGCGCCGCCGGCAAGACGATGTAGATCGCCAGCGCCGTGAATGACAGCGCGACGAACCGGCGGGCGAACGCCTTCCAGTCCTCGCGGGATCGCAGCCACAGCACTCCAGCCACCACGTACGGAAGGATGAAGAACGACATGTAAACGGTGCTGATCCACACTTCCCACCACGGCGGATCGGGCAGCTTGATGCGCTGCTGCAGCCAGACCGTCGGCACACTGCCGAAGAAGAGCCACCGGTCCGCGTCGACCTGCCAATGCCACAGGGTGGGTGTGCCGACCAACTTCGCCGCGCCGCGGCTCACGTCGTAGACCAACAGCACGATCGCGAACGGCAGCCAGTCGCGGATTACCATCAGCATCTTGCGGCGGCCGATGCTCGCGGCGGCCAAGCCCGTTGCGATGTAGAGCAGGATTAGCTCGCGGTTGAACGCCAGCCCGGCCGTGGCTGTCCGGTACACGATCACGATCACCCAGATGGCCACGGCCGTTCGGCGGATCATCAAGAGCCGACCCTGCAGGATGGTCCCCAAGCGGGTGGGGGTACCTCCCGCTCGCGGGGGAGTGTCCCCAGCTGCGTCGCCGTCCTCGGTCGGGAGCTCGCGACGTCGGCGCAGCCGCTCGGGCATCCGCACTCGGGCGGTCGCCCTCTCCACGTCAACGCTCAACACGCGACCCTTTCAGCCAGCCCATCCCGTCACCGCGGCAGGCCAACTTTCCGGCCACCTTCTACCAAGTCTAAGTAACCCGAAATGTCGAGGTCCTTGCTTGGAGTAACGAGTTGGTAACCTGCAGGTCGGCACGCGTTTGGCGCGAGGTCGGCTGACGTGCCCGACCGGTTGTGGGTCGGCGACATCACCTTCGTGTGTACTCGGTGAAACTCCGCTGCACCGCTTTCGCCGCCGATGCGCGTGCAAGGTCGCCGTCGCCTACGCGGTCATCGCAGGCTGCGAGACCAAGCTGATCAATCCGGCCCTATTACCGCTGAGCCGCCGGTCGATCGTGGTGGTCCCTACGGCTCGATAAGCGACGAGTTCCACGCTTTACTGGTGTTGCCGCACGCGCCGAAATACCGCGGCAGTCCAACTCGGCATGCCGTTGTTGAACTCCCACGGCTCGTCAGGAGGGCCCCGGATCGGGCCTGCGCACGATGAGGGGTGGACGCGGGATGCCCTCTCGGCGGATCGCCGGAAAACCGGGCTCGAACTTGAACGATTGCTGGAACCAGGTCGCGGGGTTCGGCGGCACCAGGCCGTAGACGGTGTTGGCCGTCTCGGCGGTGATGAACCCAACCTCAGCGCACGGCGGTGGTATAGCCATGGCCGTCAGTTCATTTTGGGCCGTGTAGGTGATGGTTCCCGCGCCCGAAAAAAGCTCGGCGCTCTCGCGATTGCCTGGGCCGACGAAATTCAGTTCGAAGGCGATGATGGCCGAGAGGTCGTGGGCAGGCACGCCGATATCGGTGAGGGTCATATCCGATTCCGCGACCGTCTGGCCCCCGCCGCCGCGCACGGTGAAGGTAACGCCCGTGACGTTCCCGTGGTTGTCGTTACGCAAGGCGATCCGCAACTTCCAGTGCGCCGGGACCGTGGATAGTCCCGTCAGGACTTCCCCTGATTGACGAGGAAGTGGTGCAGATTTTTCCAGTTGTTGACCTGCCCTATCAGATCGCCGTCGACGAAATTGATCACGTATTGCTGCCAAGCATCGGTCTCGTGTGTGGGCGAGTAGCAGTTGAGCTGCCAACCGTAGCCGCTGACCGCGGGCGCGCCGTGGCTCGGAGGACCGTTAAGGAGCAAGCCGATCTGCTGAGTGAGGTCGATCGTCACCGTCACGTCGATCAGCGGCTTGCAGTCGCTGACGAATATGTAGTTGGAATTGCTGCCGAGTCCCGCTGGCGGCTTAGGGGCGGGCTCGTCGAAGTCGACACCGCTGAACAGCGCCGCGCTTATCCCCGAAGCGCCGAACGGACCCCAGCCCCAATCGGAAATCGGCGCCGGATAGCCGTCGTCGACCCGTCCGCGGCCGACGTCACCCCGTCTGACGCGGATGTAGTGGTCACCGGCAAAGAAGTACGAGAACGCACCGCTGTTGAGCGCCGCGTCGATGCCGTGGGCGCCGAAATCGCCCCAGCCCCAGTCGGAGATCGGCGCCGGATAGCCGTCGTCGATTTGCCCAGCATCGACATCGCCGCGGCTGACCCGGATGTAGTGCTCGCCCGCAAAGAAGTAGCACTTGGTGTCGCTGTAGAGCGCCGCGTCGATGCCGTGGGCGCCGAAATCGCCCCAGTCCCAATGGGAGATCGGCGCCGGATAGCCGGGTTCGACGGTGCCCCTGCCGACTTGACCCCGCGTGACTCGAATGTATTTGTCTCCAGAGAAGAAGTAGCACGGCATATTCGCTCTCCTTCCGAGCGGCCTTTTTTCAATGGGTTGGCACCCGCTATGAGAAGATCACGGCCCGACTGTGACGGTCAATAGCGGTCTGAGACTGGCGCACGAAACTACCCGGTCACGAGTGGTCGACCAGTCGAATGAAGAAGTGCCGCACAGCTTGTCACATGCTTTTGTCCAGCTATCCCACAGCAGTTTAGGAGATCGTGAGCACGTATGCCGCACGGGTTCGTAACGAACTGTGGCGCGATCCGGTCGATCACGTCATCGGCTCCCACAAGCGGGTGGTGCCCCCAGTTGTGTCGCTCATTTAACTGTCGGGGACGAGGTGGTCTCTGGCAGTGGGATACGAACCGCCCCGGGCGTGCCAAGTTGCCCGGCCAACCAGGGCAGCGACGACGCGAATGCCTCCGTGGCGAACGGCCAGTCATGCTTACCCGTGGTTGCCACCACCGCGCAGCTGATGCCGTTCTCCTTGCCCAACGCACACAGCGTATCGGCAGCCTGCGTTTGATCACCCGGGTTGCCGGCCGCGTCGCGCCCGCCTAGGCCGACCGCGTCGTTGGCGGCATCGACGTTGCGTCGCGGAGTCTGAGGCGTGTCCGAGATTGCAAACCATCCTGAAACACCTTGGTATGGACCATGTTTGGTGATGACCGTAGTGGGATCGAATGCGGCCCACGCATTGGCGTCGCCGCGGAACAACCGAGCGATCGTCTGTTCCTTGGTTCCCGCCGTCGGCGCCAGGTCACCGGCGATGTCGACGAATGAACTGAACAGTTCCGGGTGCATCACCGTGAGGTCCACCGCGCATGTGCCTCCCATCGACCATCCCACGACGCCCCAGTTGGCGCTGTCGGCACTCGTCCCGAAATGCGAGATCATGTACGGTACAATGTCTTTGGTGAGATGGTCAGCAGCGTTGCCGCGGCTGCCATTGACGCATTCGGTGTCGTTGTTGAATGAGCCGCCAGAATCGGCGAACACGAACACCGGTGCATTTCCGCCATGCGTATGCGCGAAGTCGTCGATCGTCCTTGCCGCGTACCCGGTCCGCAGCCAGTCGGCGGGTGTGTTGAACTCACCCCCGATCATCATGATTACGGGCAGTTTCGGTGGGGGATTCGCCGCATACCACGCCGGCGGTAGGTAGACGAGCTCGCTGCGATGCTTGAAATGTGATCCATCGCTTCCGATGGCGACCGGGACGACGGTCCCTGTGACGGGAACGGTGCCGTTCTGCTGCATGGCCGTGACCGAAGATATGTCGGTTTCGTCGGGCAAGGGGCGTGCAGTCAGCTGATTCCAAGCGGTCTGCACGGTGGGGAAGTAGCCGACCCACTGATTCAATGCGAGCCCTGTGCTGAGCAGACACAGCGGCACCGCAACGAGCGACAGGCTTCGCCGCCACCATCGCGCGCTGTTCCAGCCGACAATGAGCACCGCGAGCGCCAAGCCGCTCAGCCCCATCCAGATCCACAGCGCGCGTGGCGCGGGATCGTCCGAAATCCCTTCCATGTCGACGTACCAGTGCGCCCAGCTGGCCGTGACGGCGCCGAAGACCAGCGCCGACGGCAGCCACAACAGCCGCCATCGGCGGGAGCGCCAGCCAACAGCCGACAGCAGCGCGGTGGCGGTGATGGCCTCGATCGCCGCCGGTACCCATCCATGCAGCAACGAAACCCCGTGACGGTACGGCGCAGCCTGCGAATCCGCGAACAGTGTCGCGGCGGTCGTCCACGTCGAGGTCACGCGACTATCGTGGACCGGCTTTCTTGGCGGTCGCTGTGAACCACTAACAGCAGCGCGGCCCGGGATTGGTGTTGGCAGCCGCGTGCCGCATGTTCCAGTACTCGCGCTCCGTCAGGACAGGCTCGCCGGGATGCGCCCGGTTCTGGTGCTCAACGTATCGCCCGTAGTGCGTATCACCCATCAATGCGCCGCAGTACCAACGGATTTGGTGGGCGACTTGGCTAACGCGTCCCATTGCCGTTGCACCTCCCGTTCTTTGGCCGTCGGTACGAGTCCTGAGGGTGCGAAGAGTCGCGACGCCACCGGCTCGTCTTCGGCCAGCGGTGTGCCACCGCCGCGAATCGCCCTCAGCACCATGATCACGCCGGTGACGAACACGATGACGACGAGCACCGCGAACACGACCGACAGCGTGCCTTGAATGAACGTGTTGCGAATGATTTGGTGTACTTCATCGCTGTTCTTGGCCGTGCTGCACCTCGTCTCGGCGTCGAGTGCCAGCTGGCATTGGTTGTGCAGCGCCCAGTACCCGACGGCGGGATCGGCCGAGAAGATCTTCTGCCATGACGCGGTCAGTGTCACGGTCAGGTCCCACAACAGCGGAACGCCGGGTATCCACAGCCATTTGAGGTAACCCTTCTTGGCCACGACCACCGTGACGAGCGTCAACGCGATCGCCGCGAGCAACTGGTTGGCGATGCCGAACAGAGGGAACAGCGTGTAGATGCCGCCGAGGGGATCGGTGACGCCCATCAGAAGCATGCCGCCCCAGGCCGCGACCACGAGCAGGCTGCACAGCCATGCACCCGGGCGCCAACTGGGGTTGCGGAACTTGCGCAGTGCACCACCGAGGTTGCCGAGCGCATCGGACAACATGAACCGCGCGACGCGGGTGCCGGCGTCAACCGTTGTCAGGATGAACAACGCCTCGAACATGATCGCGAAGTGGTACCAAAACGCCTGAACCCTCGGGCCGCCGAACGCCTGATGCAACACCTCCGACATGCCGATTGCCAGCGTCGGCGCGCCGCCGGTGCGCGACACGATCGACGTTTCGCCAACAGCGGCGGCGGCGTCCTTAATCTGCTGCGGGTGGATGTCTTGGCCACCGATCGGAAGGGTGTTCACGTACGCCGCGGCGACTTCGGCCACACCCTTGGTCTTTCCTTCGGCGGCATTCAGCACGAAGTACAGGTGCTGGTTGAGGATGGCCGCGGTGACCAGCGCCATGACCGCGACGAACGATTCGGTGAGCATGCCGCCGTAGCCGATCAGGCGCATCTGGCCCTGCTTCTCCAGCATCTTCGGCGTGGTGCCGGAAGCGATCAGCGAGTGAAAGCCCGACAGGGCACCGCAGGCGATCGTGATGAACAGGAAGGGGAACAGCGATCCGGCGAACACCGGCCCGGTGCCGCTATGCGCGAACGCGGATACCGCGGGCGCCTCGATCACCGGACGGGCGATCAGGATGCCTAGGGCCAGAAGCGCGATGGTGCCCACCTTCATGAATGTCGAGAGGTAATCGCGCGGCGCCAGCAGCAGCCACACCGGCAACACGGAGGCCGCGAAGCCGTAGACGATGATGCAGCACGACAATGTGACCTTGGTCAGGCCGAACCAGTCTTCGCCCCAAGCTGTTCCGGCCACCCAGTTGCCGGCGATGACCGCCAGCAGCAGCAGGACGACACCGATCAGTGTGACCTCTGAGATGCGGCCGGGTCGCAGGAAGCGCAGATAGGCGCCCATGAAGATCGCTATCGGGATCGTCATCGCGATCGAGAAGACGCCCCAAGGGCTCTCGGCGAGCGCGTTGACGACGACGAGCGCCAGCACCGCCAGCAGGATCACCATGATGACCAGCACCGCCACGATCGCCGCCGCGCCGCCGACGGCGCCGATCTCGTCGCGCACCATCTGGCCGAGCGATCGGCCGCGGCGGCGCGTCGACAGCCACAGCACCAGGTAGTCCTGCACGCACCCGGCGAATACCGCGCCGATGATGATCCAGATCACGCCCGGCAGGTATCCCATCTGCATCGCCAGAACGGGTCCGACCAGCGGGCCGGCGCCGGCGATTGCTGCGAAGTGGTGCCCGAACAGCACCCGGCGGTCGGTGGGCATGTAGTCGGTGGCGTTCTCGAACAGCTCGGCCGGCGTGGCCTCGTCGTCCCGGGGGTGGACGATCTTCATCTCGACCAGCCGCGCGTAGAACCGGTACGCGACCACATACGTGCAGATCGCCGCGGTCACGAACCAGACCGCGTTGACAGTCTCCCCCCGTACGAACGCGATGATCGCCCATGCGATGGCGCCGAGCAGGGCGATGATGCCGAAGACGATCCTGTGGCGGCGGGTGATCGGAGAGCGGTCGATGATTGCGACGGGCGGCAGGTCGGGATCGGTGCGGACGTACGTGACGTTGCGTTCTTCCTCGACGGTCGGTGAGGCCATGCCATGATCTTGTCAAGTCTTGCGGCCGAAATCAGGTTACCGGCCCGGGAAAGCTGCCAAAGCGTGCACCAAGCCTGATGTCGCCCGGCGCAGCGATTAGCCTCGCTCGTAGAGTCGCCGCACCGTGTCGATGGTGTCGGCCTCGGCGGGACCCTTGTCGTCGCGGTAGCGCAGCACCCGCGCGAACCGCAGCGCCATCCCGCCCGAGTAGCGGGTGGATCCCTGCACACCGTCGAACGCGATCTCCACCACCTGCTCGGGCCGCAGTTTGACCACATACCCATCGGTGGCCCCGTCGGCGAGCTCGTTGAATCGCTGAGTCTGCCAATCGAGCATCGCGTCCGTCATGCCCTTGAACGTCTTGCCCAACATGACGAATCCGCCCGACTCAGGATCGCGGGCGCCCAGGTGGATATTCGACAGCTTCCCGGTGCGCCGCCCCGAACCCCACTCCACGGCCAGCACAACCAGGTCAAGGGTGTGCACAGGCTTCACCTTCAGCCACCCGGCACCCCGTCGACCTGCCTCGTATGGCGCGGTCGGCGACTTCGCCATCACGCCCTCGTGCCCGGCGGCGAGCGTCGCGTCAAGGAACCGGCCCGCTAGGTCGGGGTCTGCGGTAGTCAGCCGATCCACCCGCTGCTCGGCAGGCACGATCGCGTCCAGCACGGCGAGCCGCTCTGCCGTGGGCAGATCGAGCAGGTCGTCGCCGTCGCGGTGAAGGACGTCGAAGAAGAACACCGAGAGCGGCTGTGCGTCCCGGGCAACCGTGACGTCGACGGATCGCCCGAACCGGGACGCCGTGACCTGGAACAGGTGCGGTCGGCCATCGGACCGCAGTGCGATGGCCTCACCGTCGGCGATCAGTGATCTGACCGGCAGCGCCAACGCCGCGTGGACCACTTCGGGCAGCCGGGCGGTGACATCGTCGAGGCTGCGGGTGTACAGCGCGACGTCGTCGCCGTCGCGGTGGATCTGTAACCGCGCGCCGTCCAGCTTCACCTCGAAAACCGCTGTGCCGCCTAGCCGCTCGAGCGCATCAGCGACATCGGTGGCAGTCTGCGCCAGCATCGGTCCGACTGGCTGCCCGACGCGAAGAGTGAATCCACCGAGCGCGTCGGGCCCGCCGGTCAACGCCGCGGCCGCAACGGCCGGAAGGTCGCCCGCCAGCATCGCGGCGCGCCGCACCTCGGTCGGCGGCAGGCCGCCGGCCCGCGCGACCGCATCGGCCATCACCCCTGACAGCGCGCCTTGGCGAAGTTCGCCTTGCAGTAAGCGCCGCAGGAACGTCTGCTCGACGGCAGTCGCCGCGGAGAACAACTGCGCGACAAGGGTGGCCCGCTTCTTCTGCGAACCAGTGCCTGCGACCGCGCCGATCGTGGTGAATGCCGCGTCGACATCGTTGACTGTGAGCGTCGGCTTGTCGGCTGGGTATGGCAGCGTGCGCATCGCGGCCCACCCGACGCCGATCTGCCGCTGGACAAGCTCTCCTGACAGCCAGGAGACCACGACCGTGACCTGGTGTGCATTGCCGCCGGATGCGGCGGCGCCCAGCAGTTCGGCGATGCGGGCGATTTTCGCGAGGCGCGACGACTGCGCAGCGACCTCGGCCGAGGCGGCGGCGACGTCGACGAGCAACATAGAGCCAGCTTGTCACGCTGCGGTGAATACGAGCGTGTGCCAGCCGGTGGCGCCGTCCGGCATCACCGGTGTCTGCTCGGATGTCTGCACGGCGCCAGTGTTGTCGGTCGCTCGAACGCTGATCGTGTGTGATCCGGGAATCGCCGTCCAGCGGTAACTCCACAGCCGCCAAGTGTCGTTGGAGTAGTCGGCGCCGAGATCGGCCGGCTGCCACGGCCCGTCGTCCACGCGGACCTCCACGGCGCGGACACCGCGGTTCTGCGCCCACGCCACACCGCCGAACGTGATCGGGCCCGCGGGTACGCGCTGGCCACTGCGTGGCACGTCGATGCGCGATTCGGTCTTGATCGGTGCGCGCGCCGACCAGCCGAGCCCCGTCCAGTACGCCTGTGCGCGGTCGAAACGAGTGAGCTCCAGATCGGTGACCCACTTCGTTGCGGACACATATCCGTACAGGCCGGGCACCACCAGTCGTGCCGGATAGCCATGTTCGACCGGCAGCGGCTCGCCGTTCATCGCAATGGCCAGTAGCGAATCGCGCCCGTCGGTCAGCGCTGCGACCGGGGTGCCTGCGGTAAAGCCGTCCACAGATGTCGACAGCACCATGTCCGCATCGTGATGGATTCCGGCACGCGCGAGAAGGTCTCGGACCCGATAGCCTCGCCAGAGCGCATTGGATATCAATTCGCCGCCGACGGGATTGGAGACGCAGGTCAGTGTCACTACTTTTTCGACAACCTCGAACGCATTGAGATCGTCGAAACTGTAGGTGATTTCGCGGTCGACCATGCCGTGAATCCGTAACCGCCAGTCGTTGCGGCTGAGCTGAGGAACGAGCAACGCGGTGTCGATCCGGTAGAAGTCGCTGTTGGTTGTGATGAAGCTCGGCAGCGCAACATCTCTGGGCTGAACCTGGGACGGGACCGGCGGCGCGGCTTTCATGGCCGGCGGAAGCACCGCGGCATTGCGTTCGCCGGCCACCGAGTGCAGCCGGCGATTCATGACACCGCCGACCACGCCGGCCACCGCGCCGACGAGCAGCAGTGCGAACGCGGCGAGCGAGAGCCGACGGGACTGGTTTGGTGCCGAATCATCCTGTTGCGCAGAGGCTTTGCCGGTGAGGATCCGCAGCACGATGATTCCGGAGACGGTGCCGACGACGGTGGGTATGACGTAGAGCAGTCCGCCGCCGGGCCGGGACAGAATCGCCGCGCACCCGGCGACACCCGCCGCGGCGATCAGGGCACTGCCGATCGGCGGTTGTCGAGTCTCCAAGGCTCCGGCGGCCGCTGCAAGCACAGCGATCACCGCGAGCATCGTGATCGTCAGGAATAGCTTGTCGGCGGTGCCGAAGGTTTGGATAGCCCACTCTTTGACCGGTCCCGGGGTGAGGTCGATGACGGCCGACCCGACCGCGTTGAGCACGTCGGTACTGCGGCCAAACGGCGCGGCAAGCAACTGCGTGATCCCGACCGCGACAGCGGCTGCCGCGAGCCCGTTCAGCGCCCGACTCGGCATGACGTCAACCTACCCGCGGCGTGGTCCGAAAGGCCTGACGAACCTGTGACAGCAGCGGTCGTAAAGTCGCACACATGGCGACCGATGAACATCGCCCCACGTATCCTCGACTGACTGCATAAGGAATGGTGTTCTGGTGCCGCGATTCTCGCCGATGCCCGGCTGGGACCCGTTTCGCTCCCGCGAGCGACTGACCAATCTGTGGTCATCGGCTGCAGTCCCCACCGTCACGACGGGGGCCGATATCGCGTACCGAACGCTATTTCAGACGCTGCGCCGACTCGTCGTGGGTCACACGCTCACCGTGCGCGCCGACGGCACCGACCTGACGTTGACGGTCACGGAGTTCGACTTTCGCCTCGAGGTGCGCGGGCTGGCGATGGGCCAGCTGGGTGACGTGCTGCTGGTCGCCGAGGACGTCGGATGGCACGACTATAAGTTCGATCAGGCGATGGCCGTGATGAGTAATGTCCACTTCCGGCCGGGAGCGACGTCGGAGTTGGTGGCCGCGCCCGTGGAGCTGTCGCTGAAGCTGCCCGCCGCGTCGCTGGAGGAGCTCGTCGCGCAAGCCGCCCCGCAGTTCACCGCCCAGATCGGCGATGATGGTGTGGTTCGGCTGCGTTGGGCACGCCGCCCGGGCTGGGGCCATCTGGAAGTCGACGTCCGGGTCGTCGGCACGGCACTGTGGCTGCAACCACAGGCGCTAGTCGCGGCTGGACGTCGGCTGGGCCTGCCGCCGCGGCTACCGGTCTATCCGGTGGAGCTTCCCAATCTTCCGAGCGGACTGCTGGTCACGAAAGTCGACGTACGGCCCGGCTGGGTGTTGCTGTACGGATTGCTGCCGGAGTGGCACATGGATCTGCCGCTGAGCCGACTGGAAGACATCGTCGCTCAGCTCAGCGCACGCACCGGGATACTCAACCTCGCGCGCACCACCGGCTTGCTGTGAGAGTTAATCCTCGCTGCTCGTGCGGCCCGTGAGGAAACGCAGCAGTCGCGGGTCCGCGGAGCTGATCCGGTCGACCTCCTCGCCGCCGTCGCACTGAAACAACCCGACGATCACCTCGCCCGGCCTGCGGTCGAGCACCCGCCACACCGCACCGGCGTCGACCCAGCGTTGCAGCACGCCGACCGGATCGTCGCTGGTCACCTTGTAACCGTACCGATCTGGCGCTGGAGCATGGAAATCTATAGGCGGACGATGTTCAAAGGAGCACGGCTGAATCCAGGAGAACACCATGAGCACCGACTTCGATCCCGCACTGGCGGCCAAGCATCGCGCAATGTGGGCGCTGGGCGACTATCCGGCCGTCGCCACCGATCTGGTCGCTCCGCTGGGGCGCGCACTCGTGGAGGCGACGAACATCGGGCCCGGAGACCGGGTTCTCGATGTCGCCGCCGGCACGGGCAGCGTCGCGATCTCGGCCGCGCAGACAGGGGCAACCGTCGTCGCCAGCGATCTCACGCCGGAGTTGCTCGCCCGCGGTGCGGCGATCGCGGCCGAGCACGGCGTCAGGTTGGAGTGGCGCGAGGCCAACGCCGAGGAATTGCCGTTCCCCGACAACGACTTCGACGCGGTGCTGTCGAGCATTGGTGTGATGTTTGCCCCGCACCACCAGCTCGCGGCCGACGAGCTGGTCCGGGTGTGCAAGCCGGGCGGTCGGGTCGGAGTGATCAGCTGGACACCAGAGGGCTTCATCGGTCAGATGTTCGCGACCATGAAGCCCTACGTCCCGCCGCCGCCGCCCGGTGTGCAGCCGCCGCCACTATGGGGCAGCGAGGACCACGTGCGGGCACTGCTCGGGGATCGGGTCGACGATCTCACCGCCCGGCGCGCTGCGCTGACGGTAAGCCATTTCCCGACCGGTGCGGCGTTCCGCGACTATTTCAAGGCCAACTACGGGCCGACGATCACGGCCTACCGCAACATCGAGACCGACCCTGGGCGCGTCGCCGAACTCGACGCCGCGTTGGCCGCTCTCGGTGATCGGGCGCTCGCCGACTCGTCAACTATGGAGTGGGGGTACCTGCTCGTCACTGCGCGCAAGCGCTGAGCCACGCCAACGAGGCGGCTCCCGTCACTACATTTGACGCCGGACCGCGTCGACGAAAGGGGCACGCCATGGCGAACCTGTTACTCAATCCGAACACGTACGACCCGGCGCATTTCGACACGGAGACGCGCCGCCAACTTCGGGCCCTGATCGACTGGTTCGAGCGACGCGGTAAGAAAAAGCTGCTGTACGACGATCTGGATGCGGCGTGGGTGGGGGACTTCCTGGATTTCATCAAGAGGGAGCGAATCTTCGCGACGTTCCTCACGCCGTCGGAGTTTGGCGTGGGTGACCCGAACAAGCGTTGGGACACCTCGCGGAATGCCGCGCTGAGCGAGATCTTCGGATTCTACGGGCTGGCGTATTGGTACGCCGAGCAGGTCACGATCCTCGGCCTCGGCCCGATCTGGCAAAGCGACAACATCAAAGCCAAGGAGCGTGCAGCAGGGCAGCTCGAGGCAGGCGGTGTGATGGCGTTCGGGCTTTCCGAGCGCGCGCACGGTGCGGACATCTACCACACCGACATGGTCCTGACGCCCGTAAAGGACGAGGAAGGCGTCGTTTTTCGCGCATCCGGGGAGAAGTACTACATCGGCAACGGCAACGTCGCAGGCATGGTGTCGGTGTTTTCACGGCGGGCAGATGTCGAGGGTGCCGACGGATACGTGTGGTTTGTCGCTGACAGCGGTCACGAGGCATACGAGTTGATCGACAACGTCGTGCACGGACAGATGTATGTGAGCAATTTCCGGCTGAACGACTATCCGGTGCGCGAAGAGGACATCCTGTCCAGCGGGTCAGATGCATTCTCGGTTGCGCTCAACACCGTGAACGTCGGCAAATTCAATCTGTGCACCGCGTCGATCGGGATGTGCGAGCACGCCTTCTACGAGGCGATCACGCACGCGAACAATCGCATTCTCTACGGCAACCCGGTCACCGACTTCCCGCACGTGCGCGCCAGTTTCGTCGACGCCTACAGCCGGTTGATCGCGATGAAATTGTTCAGCGACCGTGCGATCGACTACTTCCGCAGCGCCAGTCTCGACGATCGTCGGTACCTGCTGTTCAATCCGGTCACCAAGTCGAAGGTGACCTCCGAGGGTGAAGTGGTAGTCACTCTGCTATGGGACGTCCTCGCCGCCAAGGGATTCGAGAAGAACACCTACTTCTGCGAGGTGGCGCGACTGATCGGTGCGTTGCCGCGGCTGGAGGGAACTGTGCACGTCAACGTCGCGCAGATCCTGAAATTCATGCCGAACTACATGTTCAACCCTGCCGACTACCCCGAGATCGGCACTCGCAGCGACCCGGCAGATGACGTGTTCTTCTGGGCGCAGGGTCCGGCTCGGGGCGCGTCCAAGGTGCAGTTCGCGGATTGGACGGCCGTGTACGAGAAATTCTCCGGCATACCGAACGTCGCCCGATTTTACGAGCAGGCCCTCGCGCTGAAGAAGCTGCTGATCACGGCTGCGCCAGACACAGAGCAAATGCGCGATCTCGACTTCCTGCTCGTCGTCGGCCACCTGTTCTCACTTGTGGTCTACGGCCAGTTGATTCTCGAGCAAGCGGGTCTGGTCGACGTTGATCGCGACGTGGTCGGCCAGATTTTCGACTTCCAGATACGCGACTTCTCGGCATATGCCGTCGCGTTGCACGGCAAGCCGAATTCTACTCCGGCGCAACAGGAATGGGCACTATCGGCGGTACGCAGGCCGGCAACGGACGGGGATCGCTTCGGCCGGGTGTGGGAGCACGTCAAGGCCTACGACGGTGCTTACGAGATGCGTCCGTAGCCGCATAACACGCCAACTCTCCCGCGCGAGCAGACGCAGAATCGCATGCGCCTTCGGCGTTTCATGCGATTCTGCGTCTGCTCGCGAAAGCGGTCAGCTGCGTTGGCCGAGCAGTTGAGCCGTCTCGCGGTGGAGTCGGCCGAAGTTGTAGTACGCAGCGCAGGCGCCCTCGGGGGAGACCATGCAGGTTCCGATCGGCGTCTCGGGTGTGCAGGCGGTGCCAAACACCTTGCACTCCCACGGCTTGATGACACCCTTGAGCACCTCACCGCACTGGCAGGCCTTTGGGTCGGCGACCCGCACGCCGGGCATCCTGAATGTCAGCTCTGCGTCGAATTCGGCGTAGTCGCGGTGAACCTTCAACGCGCTCTGCGAGATGAAACCCAGTCCACGCCATTCGAAGTGGGGCCTCAGCTCGAACGTCTCGGCCATCAGCTTCAGCGCCTGGGTGTTGCCCTCCGGACGAACCACCCGGGTGTACTGATTCTCCACCTCGCAGCGTCCTTCGCGGATCTGCCGCAGCAGCATGTGCACCGAGGCGAGAATGTCGAGCGGCTCGAAACCCGCCACCACCATGGGCTTTCCGTACACCTCGGGAACGAATCGATAGGGCCGTATCCCCACCACAGTGGACACGTGGCCGGGCCCGAGGAATCCGGTCAGCCTCAGATCGGGTGATTCCAGGATGGCCTTGATCGGCGGAACGATGGTGACGTGGTTGCAGAACACGCTGAAGTTCTTGACGCCGAGTGCGCGGGCCCGGACGAGCGTCACCGCGGTGGACGGCGCCGTGGTCTCGAAGCCGACAGCGAAGAACACGACGTGACGGTCGGGGTTGTCGAGGGCCACCTTGAGCGCGTCGAGCGGGGAATACACAAACCGCACGTCTGCGCCCCGGGCCTTCGCTTCGATGAGGTTGCCCTTGGAACCGGGAACCCGCATCATGTCGCCGAATGTCGTGAAGATGACCCCGGGTTGCTCGGCGATCCACATCGCGTCATCCACCCGCCCCATCGGGATCACGCACACCGGGCAGCCTGGCCCGTGCACCAGCTCAACGGATTCCGGCAACAGATGCTCGATTCCGTGACGGTAGATGGTGTGCGTGTGACCGCCGCACACCTCCATGAACTTGAACTCGTCGCCAGCTGCGAGTTGGGTGATCGATTTGACAAGCGCGCGTGCTGCGGCCGGGTCCCGGAATTCGTCGACGAACTTCATTTCGCATGCCCCTCAGGCGATCTCGGATGAATTGAAGGCTTCGATCTCGTTGTCGTAGTTCTCACCCATCTTGCGCAGCGCATCCAGCGTGATCGCGGCCTCGCGTTCGTCGATCTTCGCCATCGCAAAACCGACGTGAACGAGCACCCAGTCACCGACCCGCAGATTGTCGTCGGCCAGCAGCCGCACGCTGATGTTTCTGCGCACTCCGTTGACGTCGACCTTCGCCAAAGACTGTTCGGCGTCGACGATGTCGACCACCTGGCCTGGTATCCCTAGGCACATCGTTGTTCTCCTCTCAAAGGACCATCAGCAGATGCGCGGCAGCGGGTCACCGACGAGCATGTCGACGATCCGGCTGCCGCCGAACGAAGTTCGCAGTGCGACGATGCCGTGCGGTTCGGGCACGATCTCGCCGACGACAGTGGCATTGATGCCCTGCGGATGCTCCCGCAACGCGGCGACAGCGGCATCGGCCTCATCGGGCGCGACGATCGCGACGAATTTGCCTTCGTTCGCGACGTACAAGGGGTCGATCCCGAGCATGTCGCAGGCACCCAGGACTTGAGGCTGCACCGGCAGGCTTGCCTCGTCGAGGATGAGCGCGAACGGGCAATCCTTGACGAGTTCGTTGGCCACTGTGCCGACGCCGCCGCGCGTCGCGTCGCGCATCCACCGCGTCGACGGCGCAGCCGCCAGCAAGAGTTCCACCAGTTCGTGAACCGGAGCGGTGTCGGAGGAGATGTCGGCGTCGATGGCGAGGTCACCGCGGGCCAGCATGACCGCCATTCCGTGCTCCCCGATGGTTCCGGACAGCACCACTTTGTCGCCCGGCTGGACAAGCTCCCGCGCCAGTCGCCTACCTTGCGGGATGACGCCGACGCCCGCCGTGGAGATGTACAGCCCGTCGGCCGCGCCCTTTCCGACGACCTTCGTGTCGCCGGTGACGATCTGCACGCCCGAGCGCGCGGCCGCTTCGCTCATGTCCGCGACGATTTCGCGGAGCTCGGCGATCGGGAAACCTTCCTCGATGACGAACGCCGCCGACAGCCATTGCGGGCGGGCGCCCGATACGGCGAGGTCGTTGATCGTTCCGTGGACAGCGACGTGGCCGATGGATCCGCCCGGAAAGCGCCTGGGGGCAACGACATACGAGTCGGTGGAGAACGCCAGCCGTTCACCGGACGCGGTCTGCAGCATCGCGGCGTCGCCGAGTTGTTCGAGTTCGTCGTTGCGAAAGGCTTCGAGGAACACCGCGTCGACCAGCGCCGCCGACGACTTGCCGCCCGCGCCGTGCGCAAGCGTCACCACCTCGTCGAGCAGCCGCGGCCGTCGTTGCCGGAACTTGTCGATGCGTTCCAGTACGCGATCTTCGCGATCGGCGGCGCTCATTGCTTTCGTCATGATGCGTGCACCCCGTTGATGGGTCGTGCCATGTGTTCCTGGGCCACCGACCAGAGCCGGTACCCGAGCATCGCATGGCTTTCCTGGATCCGGTGGATGCTCTGCGAATGCACCGTGAAACAGAAGTCGAGATCCTCGGCGACCGCCATCCGGCCGCCGTCATGGCCGGAGAATCCGACGGTCAGCAGACCTCGCTGTTTCGCCTCCGTGATCGCTGTCATCAGATCCTCGGAGTTACCCGACGTCGACAGTGCGATCGCGACATCGCGGTCGCGGGCGTGGGCGATGATCTGCCGTTTGAAGATCAGCTCGAACCCGACATCGTTGCCTAACGCGGTCACCACCGCCTCGTCGGCGGCCAGTGACCACGCTGCGACCGGCCGGCCACGGGCGGGGCGGCTGAACAGCGAAGCCAGCGTCGCCGCATCGGTGGAACTGCCGCCGTTGCCGAACGTGTACAGCCGGCCGCCGCGGCGGAACCGTTCGGCCATCTGCCTTCCGGTCGTGCTCAGGGCGTCGCCGTACTCGTCGAGCGACTCGCGTTGCAGGCGGGCACTTTCGGCGGCTTTACCCCGGGCCGACACAGCCAGGTCGTCGAGGAGGCTCTTGGCGTCGGTCTCCTCGGATTCGATGAACGGATACAGAAAACTGGTGCTCTCGGACTCGGTCATGGGGACACCTCACTGTCAAGACGGGTGATCGCCGCCCCCGCGTGCACAAGAACCAGGTCGTTCGGCTTGACGTCGCCGACCATCGTGACGTCCGCCCACTCCTCGCCGCTGGCCGTGCGGACCAACGCCCGACCGGTCGCGTCGGCGGGTTCCAGTACGACTTCTGCGAGCCTGCCCTCGTCACCGCACGTCACGCAGATGTCGTCGCTGCACTCGTCGGCGGACCGTTTCAGCAATCCGGTGTGTTCGAAGCAGACGTGGGTGAGTTCCCACAGCAGGTGATACATCAGTACGAACGTTCCGGTGGCCGGCACCATCGGGTCGTCCGAGTCGATCCACAGGATGTGATTGGCCGCGCCGGCCGGCGGTCGCGGCCCGGAACCGATCCACAGGGTGAGCACACCCCACGCCTGCGCGCGTCGCATCGCGTCGAGGACGGCAGGTTGGTCGGCCGACGCGACCGCAATCAGCAGGTCGCCGGGCTGGCTTGCCACCCGCGCCTGCGCCACCGGGTCGGGCTCGACCAGCGCGACCGACGGCAACGCCCGCTTGCCCATGATCACCGGATGGACGAACTCGACGGCGACGTGATGTGCATGCGGCTCCCACTGGGGCGAGATGACCCAGAGCGTTGCGCCGTCGTGGAACCTGCGGGCCAGGTCTAATGCGGCGGCCGCCAAATCGGCGGACAGATCCGTATCGACGAAAGACCCACCCAATTGCGCAGTAGTCGTCATTCTCAGTCTCCCGTTCGCCGTCTGCTCGCAGTCTGTGGCTCTTCGCCCGAGAGGCTCATCGCAGCGCAAGCGCTCATCGCCGGGCCTTCCCCTAGCCACCAGTCTGCTCCCGTCCCGCGATCGCGGACACATGTTCTGACCGCGCATTGTTGACCAGGTCAAGCGTGGCCTGCGTCGCCGCAGCCAGCGCGGCGGTTTCGTCGTCGGTGAGCGTCCCGCACACCCAGTCCCAGTGCGCTGAGACAATGCCCCCGGGCACCGGCATGGGCGCCAGCGAAACATCGTCCTTCTTCCACCGGACATGTTCCGTGTGGGGTTCACCGAGGACCAGCCTGCCGGCGTCGAACTGCAGTGGCCGTGACGTGATCATCACCTGCTCACCCGCCACCGATTCGACCGTTCCCCAGCGGATACGGCAGTCCTGCATCACGCGCAGCGCGATCCTCTGGTTACGACCGAGAAGCCGGATCCACGGGTAGACGACGAAGACGTGAAAACTGTGATGTGCCAGCACACCTGTGGGATCAGCCACCGCGTCCAGCAGGCCGGTGACCTGTCCGGTGAACACCGTCCGTAGCCGAGCGAGCAGCTCCGCGGAATCGACTTTCCCCAGCGATGAGCCTCCTATCCAGTAGCTGCGTACGACGTCCTCGTCCAGTGGATCGGAGGCACCGAGCGCGTCGGCGATCGCGGCCAAATACGGCCACGCACCGTCGAACTCCTTCGCATGCTTGGCGAGTCCCGGCAGTCCGTCCCCGCCGGCCGGGCCGCAGTAACCGAGTTCGTTCGGCGGATAGGCGTATTGGGCGAACAACGCACGGCCGTCGGGCCTGGTGTCTGCGTTCATCCGGAGTTCCCCACCAGAAGCTGGCCCAACGCGATGCCGCCATCGTTCGGCGGTACACGCCGATGAGTGATCACATGGAAACCCTTGCCGCGTAGGCCTTTCAACGCCATCTGGAGCAACAGCGCGTTCTGGAACACGCCTCCGGACAGCGCGACGGTGCGCGCTGCGTCGGATACCTCGTCGGCGAGATCGACGATCAGATCTGCAACGGCGCGGTGGAACCGCGCCCCGATGACACCCGAAGGCACACCACCGCGCTGGTCGGCGATCACGGCGTGTATCAGGGCAGCGGGGTCGATCAGCGCCGTCGATCCGTGGCGGTCTATGTCGAAGGCATAAGCTGTTGCACCGCAATCGGCGCCACGCGAAAGGCCCTCCAACTCGATTGCCGCCTGCGCCTCGTACGCGACCACCTGACGGACGCCGGCGAGCGCGGAGACCGCATCGAAGAGGCGTCCCATGCTGGAAGTCGGCACGCATCCCAGGCCGGTTTCGAGTTGACGGGCAAGCACCTTTCGCTCGGCGGGTGGACATGCCGCCACCGGTGACAGGTCGGGATCCCAGCGGATGCCGGCCGCCCACAGGTGGGCCAATGCCATCCGGTACGGCCGCAAGACGCTGACGTCGCCGCCCGCCAGCGGCACGTATTTCAGTTGCGCAAGTCGTTGGTAACCCTTGTAGTTGGCAAGCAGCACCTCGCCGCCCCACACCGCAGCATCGGAGCCGTAACCCGTTCCGTCGAACGCGAACCCGACCACCTGCTCGGAGCCGTCGTACCCGTGTTCGGCCATCACCGCCGCGATATGGGCGTGGTGGTGTTGCACTGTGCGGACCGGCCTGCCGCCGGCATTGCGGTGGGCCCATCCGGTGGAGCGGTACAGCGGATGGGCGTCGGCCACCAACACGTCCGGGTCGACACCCGTCAGCGCGCGCAGGTGCGCCTGCGCGGAGTCGAACGCGGACAGCGTGGCGAGGTCGTCCATGTCGCCGATGTGCTGGCTGAGCCAGGCGTAGCGGCCGTCGGCGACGGCCATGGTGTTCTTCAGATCGGCGCCGACCGCCAGCGTCGGTGGCAGCCGAACCGGAAGCGCGACAGGAAGCGGTGCGTAGCCGCGCGAACGGCGGATCGGCAACTCGGCCCCGTCGACGACCCGTATCACCGAGTCGTCACACGGGACCAGGATCTCGCGGTTGTGCATCAGCCAGCCGTCGGCGAGCGTGGCCAGCCGGGTGCGTGCGTCGTCGTCGTCGAAGCAAATCGGTTCGCCGCCAAGGTTTCCCGAGGTCATTACCAACACATCGGGACCCGGCACGTCGCCGTCCAAGCCGAACAGCAGCACGTGCAGTGGCGTGTAGGCCAGCATGACCCCCAGGTCCGGGTTGTGCGGTGCCACGGTGTCGGCGACCCCGGAGGCGGCGACTCTGGGCAGCAGCACGATCGGTCGCTGCGATCCCGTCAGGATGCGCTCGGCCGGATCGTCAACGCGCGCGATGCGCCGGGCTGTCGGCAAATCGGGCACCATCACCGCAAACGGCTTATCCCCGCGCCGTTTTCGCCGCCGCAGCTCGGCGACGGCGGCGTTGTTGCGCGCATCGCAGGCGAGGTGGTAGCCGCCGATACCCTTCACGGCGAGCACGCCGCCGTCAAACAGAAGCGCGCGGGCCGCGTGCAGAGCGTGCTCTCGGTAGACGACGTCAACGCCCGGCGTCACGTATCGCACGACCGGCCCGCAGGCCGGGCAACACACAGGCTGGGCGTGAAAGCGGCGGTCGGCGGGGTCGGCGTATTCGCGCGCACAGTCGGAGCACATGTCGAATGCGGCCATCGTCGTGGTGGCCCGGTCGTAGGGCAGCGAGCCAATGATCGTGAACCGGGGTCCGCAGTTGGTGCAGTTGACGAACGGATGCCGGTAGCGCCGGTTGGCCGGATCCCGCAGCTCCGCCGCGCAGTCAGCGCACATCGCGACGTCGGGTGAGGCCAGCGTGCGGCCGGTGCCGGACCGCGACGTGTCGGCGATCGCAAAGCCGGTACCGCCGGCGAGCGGAATCTCTTCGGCTGCAACGGATTCGATGATGGCGAGTGGTGGCGGACTATCGCACAACCGATGGAGGAAGTCGTCGATGCCTGCGGCTTGACCCTCCACCTCGATGATCGCCCCAGAGCTGTCGTTGCGCACGCAGCCGGACAGGCCGAGGGCGGCCGCCGTGGTGTAGACGAAGGGCCGGAAGCCGACTCCCTGCACCACGCCGCGGACGCAGACGCGCAGCCGTCGCCGGTCGGTCATGGCGAAGCCTCGGGATCGCGTCCGATCAGCTTCAGACCAGCCATCGCTGCGTCTGCACCTGCGCGGTCGGTCTTTTCGACGACAAAGCCCATGTGGATAATCACCCAGTCGCCCGAGCTGAACGTTTCGTCGGGCAGCATGCCGACGTTGACCTTGCGGTGCTCACCGGCGACGTCGACGAGCGCGAGCTGCCCCCCGTAACCCTCGAGCATGCGGACGACCTGGCCCGGAATCCCTAAGCACATGGGTCAGCTGCTTCCCTCGCCGCCGGCAATGTGGCGAGCACTTCGGCGACCGCGTCGACCGCGGCGTCGACCGCCGCCTCCACAGACGGCGACAGGCCCATGCCTTCGTCGACGTTCTCCGCTTCACACCCCACTACGACTGTGTACGGCGGCTTGCCGCCCAGGGCGGCCAGGCTTGCGAACACCGCAGCCGGGTCCATGCTGTGAGCATCCAAAACGGGCGTGGTGACGATAGATTCGTGATCGGCCTCGAACACATGCAGGGTTCCGGGCGATCCGCGGCTGGGCACTGCGTCGACGAGCACCAGTGCGTCCCAGTCGTCGAGCAGGTCATACGCCAGGTGCATGCCACCGATGCCGTAGTCGACGACGCGCGCACCGGTGTCGGCGAGCCGAGCGCAGGCACGTCTCACCACCTCGGGGCCGAACCCGTCGTCACCGAGGAAGATGTTGCCGATCCCCGCTACCAAAATCCGGGACGTGGTGTCACTCCTGCCTTACATGCGGCGCATCTTCAAGTAGCGCCGGGCATCCGGAAGAGCACGCACGCCGAATACGACGCCGCCGATCACGACTGCTCCGACGACACCAACGGCTACCCATCCCACGACACTTATCGGGTCCATTCCGAACTCCTTTCGCTGAGCGGTTCAACTTCATCGGGGGCGAAGTACAGATAGCGGCCGTACCAGTCGTGCAGATCGGCGGCCGGATCGTCGTCGACGACGACGGCGACGTGCTGGTTACCGTCGACGTCCTCGTGGACGGAGGTAACCCGCGCGGTCTTTCCGCTGAAGAAAATGTCCTGCGCGTCGGCCCGCCGCGACGGGTGCAGCCGGACCCGGCTGCCGCGGGTCACCCGGACGCCGTTGACGAGCACAGCGTCGATCTCGGGCTGGACAGCGGTGTCGGCCAATGGGTCCCACCAGTCGACGCCGTCGGGGACCTCGGGTATCAGCGATGTGGGGGCGCCTCCCGCTTGCGGGGGACCGCTTGCGCGAAGAGCAGAAGGCAGCGATGAGCCGCCTGCGCGCGGGTTCCTGAGCACACCGTGCAAATTGAGCATCGCGTCGGGTGACATCGAGTCGCAGCGGTCGATGATCGCAGCGGCCAGCGGATCGGTGGCGCGGGCCTGCGCCTTCTCGTCGTCGGTCATCGTCATCACGCGCAGCGTCAGGATCTCGTCGATTTCCGTCGAGTCGTACAGCGCGCCTTCGCTCTGCTCGGCGATCTCGGGATGGTCGTACATGATGATCGGCGACACCAGCACCAGGCTGTGGTCTCCAGGCGGGCCGGCCAGAACCGGGAAGCAGCGGTGCTGACTGCAGCGCGCGACCGCGTCGCCCGCCAATGCCGGCGGATCCAGCAGCGAGATGAACTCACCGTCGACGGCCTCGGCGATCAGATGCGTGCCGATGAACGAGGCGGCGATGGCATCGTCTTTGTCGCCAGGCGGCGCACCGGTGTTGCGCACCTTCATGCTGACCCGTATCAGGCCGCCGTCGAGTTCTGCGGCCAGGGACAGTTCCCCGTTGAGTTCCCTGCGGCTGCGCACCATTCGGCCGCCGTCGACGGACTCGGTGTCCGCACCGCCCGCCACGGTCAGCGGAATAGTCTGCCCCGCTTGCAGATCCGCGACAGGAAAAGGACCGAACGACAGGTCGCTCTCCACCGCCTCGTCCCACGTGAGCCATGTCTGGCCGTCGACGCTCAACTCGTCGACGGCTTCGAAAAGCCCGTCGCCGGTGTCCCGTTCCGCAGTGCGGCGCTGCAACTGCAGGAACCGGACGACCACCGACAGCGACGCGGCGTCCCCGACCAGCAACACCTGCGCCGAGAGCGTGTCGTTCTCACCGATGCCCCGCTCCTCGGCACGCTGCGGACCCAGCACGCCGAACTGCCAGCGTGACTGGTTCTTTCGCGAGTTCGCCCGGTACGGGTAGAGCAGGTAGCCCTCGTAGAGCACCGCGTCGGCGATGGTGCGCACCCGGTCCCAGCCGGCCGTCATGGCACTGCTCCGTCAGACGCCGAATCCAGCAGGGACGTGATCGCGTCGTCGAAGCCGAGCATGCCGTGCTCGGACTTGTAGGCCGCCAGAGCATCAAGCGTGTCGCGGTTCAGCCGTAACCAGCCGGCGTTCGGGTAGTGCCGTTCCATCAGTTCCCGCCAGGCCGACACGGGCAGGTCGTAGCGGTCCTCGCGGTCCCACGGCACCTGCTGCACGGCGAAGCCACGCTCGCCCTGCGTGAAAACTGTTCCGCTGAAAAGGAATTGCAGGGGTATCGTACCGTCATACAGCGCATGCATGTACCTCGCGGCGGTCACTTCGAAGTCATAGGTGCATTCCAGCGGCATCTCGACTTGGGTGGCGCCCGAGAACCCCGGCACCATCACCGCGCAGTGCAGCCACACGAAGGTCCGCTGCGTGGTGCTCCACCGTTCGCGGGGACCGAACAGGTCAAGCAGCCCGGCCGCTTCGTCGTCGGAGTAGCGCCGGCGCAACGGGTCGATGCGCACCTGGCAGCGCAGCGCGATCGCATGTACCGGGTCGTCGCCGACCGCGGCCACTCCGACGCGCGCTGCGAGCATCGGCGTCACCGCATACGGCTGCGGGGACACGTCGACGACCGCGAATGTCACTTCTGTCACGGCGGCGGCACCACCTTGCTGCGCGCGGCGACCTGGTTGAAGAACTCGTCGATGAACTCGCGGACCTGCCCACCGCCGTCGAACCCGTGCCACAGCAACCGCAGGCGGCCGACCAACTCGTAACAGGCGTCGATCGGCACCAGATGGCACTCCGGGGTGGCTGTCTCTTCCTCGGGCACCCGCACGATCAGCGCCTCCGTGTCCTCGGTAAGCATGTCGACTCGTGCGTCGGAGTCGCGAATATTGTTCCACGCGGTCATATCCAGCTCGGATTCGGTAGCGCCGGCCGGCCCGGGATAGAACGCGACAGTGCGCCCGAGCGCGCTGTTTCGGAAGAAGAATGCGAGCCCGACCGGGATCTGCAGCGCTTCCCATTCCCGACGGTCCAGCGCGAAGTCGGGGAAACTGAGATACCGGTCCGGGATGGCGCGATAGCGCAATTCGGCGTTGGTGTCGGTGAACAGCAGGTAGCAGCCACGGCACACGCACATCAATTGCCGGCCTTCGACATTCACGACGTGCTGGTGTTCGTCGGCGATCGGTTCCGAGCACATCTCGCAGCGCTCGCCGACCGGCTGCGGCGCGTTGCGAGCGGCCCGGATGCGGGCCAGCACGTCGTAGGCGCCGGTCATTGTGCGACTCCTTCGACGGCGAGCGCGATCGACAGCACGCCGTCACGTTCCAGCAACGGGACTGGCTCAAGATGGGCGGCGCTGTGCTCGTTCCCATCGACACACCGTCCGGCGTGCACGACGTCGAAGTGCGCGCGACACCGGGGACATCGCAGCACCG
The DNA here is from genome assembly GCA_963801365.1 of uncultured Actinomycetota bacterium. Lineage (GTDB taxonomy): Bacteria > Actinomycetota > Actinomycetes > Mycobacteriales > Mycobacteriaceae > Mycobacterium. The sequence continues at coordinate 129,189 of CAWDEZ010000018.1, forward strand.
GCGCACTGGTTCCCATCACCTTGTGCAGTGTGGCGCCGGCGAGCGATTCGCCGCAGCTGCCGCAACGGTCGCGGTAGGCGAAGAGCTCGTCGTCGACCCGGCACGCCAGCACGACGGTGCCATCCACCCGAAAGCCGCCCACTTCACCGGGCACCAAATCGGCGACGTCGGGCACCTGATGCCAGAGCGGCTTGCTGCCGTTTGTGTGGAGGCGGGTGAGCAACGAGTCGGGCGAGATGACGGAAGTCGACTTTGCCTCGGCGGCAACGACTTCGATCGACTCGATCTCGGGTGCGGCCGCCCGGATCGCGTCCTCGACGGCCAGCTCCAGCGTCACCGACGACGACGGACAGCTCTTGCAGCTGCCGGAGAACTGCAGCCTGACCGCACCATCGTCGGTGATCTCGATCAGGTGCACATCGCCACCGTGGGAACCCAGATACGGCCGGACGCTGTCCAGCGCGTCCGACATGCGCCGCTCGACGCTGTGCGGATGAAGGTTGTGCACCAGCAGAAGGCTCGCGACCAGATTGTCGTCGGCGAAAGCCTCGGCCAGTTCGGGATTGGCGGAGACCGCAAGCCGCATCATCCGCTGCAGCCCGGCGCCGTAGAGGTCGGTGAGCTCACGGACCAGTTGCTCGGCGCGCTCCCGCGCCGCAGTGCCGCCCGCTGCGCTGGCGTCGAGCAAGGTCTGGATCCGATCGCCGGCCGTGCGCCAGAGCGCTTCTTCCTCAACCTCTTCCGGTTCTGGGCGATCGGCCATACGTCATTCCCCGGTCACGGACTGGGTCGGTGAGTGCAATCTCTCGAGCGTCTTGCCCTTACCCAGGTACATGTGCACGCCACAGGGCAGGCACGGATCGAAGCTGCGCACCGTGCGCATGATGTCGATGCCCTTGAAGTTCTCCCGGTCGTTCTCCTCAAAGATCGGCTGGCCTTGCACAGCATCCTCGTACGGGCCGGGGGTGCCGTAGCTGTCACGTGGGCTCGCGTTCCACGGCGTCGGCGGATACGGGTGGTAGTTCGCGATCTTGCCGTCGCGGATCACCATGTGGTGGCTCAGCACACCGCGCACCGCCTCGGTGAAGCCGCAGCCGATGCCCTCGTCGGGCACGTCGAACTTCTCCCAGGTCTTGGTGCGGCCGGCGCGGATCTCCACGAGCGCCTTCTCGGCGAAGTGAAGAGCTGCGGCGGCAGCGTAAGCCTGGAAGTACGTCCGGGCGCGGTCTCGCTCGATCGTGTTGCTGCCGTGCTGCGGCACCTTCCACTCGAACTCAACCGGACCCTTGAGCGCCGTCTTGGGCAGGTTGATCTGCACGCTGTGGCCGGTGGCTTTGATGTAGCCGATGTCGACCAGGCCGGCCAGCGCGGTCGCCCACAGCCGGGCCAGCGGCCCGCCGCCGGTGTCCAGCGCGAGGTGATCCTTGCCGTCGAACCAGCGCGGCGACATCACCCAGGTGTACTTCCCGCCATCCATGTCGCGCTTCTGCGGGTGTGGGTTGGTGTGCTGGTTCCACGGATGACGCCGGTCGACCGGGTTTCCCAAGGGATCGGTCTTGACGAACATCTCCTGGTCGGTCCAGTCGTCGTAATACGAGCTGCCCAACAGGATTCGGAGGCCGAGGTTGATGTCGACCAGTGAGGTGGTGACCAGCCTGCCGTCGACCACGACGCCTGGGCTGACGAACATCTTGCGCCCCCAGTTCTCCATGTCCCGGTAGGAGAAGTTGCAGTGCTCGGGGTCCTGGAACGAGCCCCAGCAGCCGAGCAAAGTGCGCCGCAGCCCGACCTTCTCGTATCCCGGCAGAGCTTCGTAGAAGAAGTCGAATAGGTCGTCGTGCATCGGTACGACCTTCTTCATGAACTCGACATAGCGCATCAGCCGGGTCATGTAGTCGGTCATCAACTGGATGGTGGCCGTTGTGCCGACGCCACCTGGATACAGCGTCGACGGGTGGACGTGCCGGCCTTCCATGAGGCAGAACATCTCCCGCGTCCACCGACTGACTTGCAATGCCTCCCGGTAGAACTCGCCGGTGAACGGGTTGAGCGCACGCATGATGTCGGCAACGGTGCGGTAGCCGTGCATGTCGGCGTGCGCCGCCTGCGTGTTCTCGGCCTTGGCCAACACACCGGGATTGGTCTCCGACACCATCTTCTCGCAGAAGTCGACCCCCACCAGGTTCTCCTGGAAGATGTTGTGGTCGAACATGTATTCCGCAGCCTCGCCGAGGTTGACGATCCACTCGGCTAGGTGCGGCGGTTGGACACCGTACGCCATGTTCTGCGTGTAGCACGAGCAGGTGCAGTGGTTGTCACCACAGATGCCGCAGATCCGGCTGGTGATGAAATGCGCGTCACGCGGATCCTTGCCCTTCATGAACAGCGAGTAGCCGCGGAAGATCGACGACGTGGAGTGGCATTCCACCACTTCTTTGTTGTCGAAGTCGATCTTCGTGTAGATGCCGAGGCTGCCCACGATCCGGGTGATCGGATCCCACGCCATCTCGACCAGTTGGCCGGGTTCCCGCTTGCTCTGTGTCGGCTCGGGGATGGTCGTTGTCATCGAACTTCTCTCTTCGCTGGTGCTGCTGGCGCTGCTGGGTAAAAGGGGCGGGAGTTTGCAATGCGGCTCGCGGACGAGAACAACCCGCACCTACCAGGTGCGGGTCGCTCCGGTTTCCAGTTTCGTGCCCGGGTGCCGCCACTTGGGCTCTTTGTCCACGGTGCGATTGGTGATACCCCGCAGGCCGCGAATTACTTGTCCGTAGAGGCCGACCGCCGTGGTGGACACCCTGCCGCCCGGGGGCTCGTCCATGAAGGGCATGAACTTGTCCGGGAAGCCGGGCATCGTGCAGCCGATACAGATGCCACCGACGTTCGGGCATCCTCCGATACCGTTGATCCAGCCGCGCTTCGGCACGTTGCATTTCACGACCGGACCCCAACAGCCAAGCTTCACAATGCATTTCGGTGACCCATACTCGGTGGCGAAGTCACCCTGCTCGTAATAGCCGGCCCGGTCGCAGCCCTCGTGCACGGTCTGGCCGAACAGCCACGTCGGCCGCAACGCGTCATCGAGCGGGATCATCGGCGCCTGCCCGGTGGCCATGTAAAGCAGATAGGTCAGGGTCTCGGACAGGTTATCGGGATGGATCGGGCAGCCAGGCACGCACACGATCGGGATGCCTGCCTTGCTCTTCCAGTCCCAGCCGAGATAGTCGGGTACACCCATTGCGCCCGTCGGGTTGCCGGCCATCGCGTGGATGCCGCCGTACGTGGCGCAGGTTCCGACCGCGACCACCGCGGTGGCCTTCGGCGTGAGGCGGTCCAGCCATTCACTGGTGGTCATCGGCTGACCGGTCGCGGGATTGTTGCCGAACCCGCACCAGTAGCCTTCGTCCTTCAGCCGCTCGTTCGGAATGGATCCCTCGACGACGAGCACGAACGGTTCCAATTCACCGCGGTCGGCTTTGAAGAACCATTCGAGGAAGTCGTCGGCGCCACCGTTGGGTCCGCACTCGAAATCGATGAGAGGCCAATGGACGGCGATCTTCGGCAGACCGGGAAGTGCGCCGAGAGCAATTTCCTCGACACTGGGTTGGGTGGCGGCAGTCAACGCCACCGAATCGCCGTCACAACTCAAACCAGCATTGATCCACAGCACATGGATCAAAGTTTGTTCTGCTTGGACTGCAGCCTCAGTTGGCATATAGTCACAGCTTTCCGGGTCCGGACCGGGACCCCTGTCCGTCGCGAGATTCGACGCCGCGCCAACTTCTTGAGCGCTAGTTTCTGGGTCTACTCCCGGCACCCTGACTTGTCAACGAACAGTTTCCTGGCATTTGTTTGCGCGCGCGTCAATCCAGTTGTACCAAGCGTCGAGACCGTCGCCGGTCTTCGCTGACACCGGCATGACTTCCACATTCGGGTTGACTGACCGGGCGGACGACGCGCACCCATCAAGATCAAAGTCCACATATGGAAGCAAGTCTGTCTTATTGATCAGCACCAGGCCGGCGGCGGCGAACATATGCGGATACTTGAGCGGCTTGTCGGCGCCCTCGGTCACCGAGATCACCACAACTTTTGTTTGCTCGCCGAGGTCGAACAGGGCGGGGCAGACGAGGTTGCCGACGTTCTCGATGAACACCAGCGAGTCGGATTCGGGCTGCAGCGTTTCCAGGGCGCGATGCGTCATCTCCGCATCGAGGTGACATCCTGCGCCGGTGTTCACCTGAACCACCCGGCAGCCGGTCGCGCGGATACGCTCGGCGTCCAGCAGCGTCTCCTGGTCGCCCTCGATCACCGCCACCGGTCGGGTGCTTTGCAGGTCGCGGATCGTGCGCTCCAGCAGCGTGGTTTTGCCCGCGCCGGGTGAACTGGTGAGGTTGAAGGCAACAATATTGCGCTGCGCCAACCACTTTCGGTTTTGATCGGCGAGCTCGTCGTTCTTCGCGAGCACCTTCTGCTGCAGCGAGACCGTCTCGGTGGTGGGGAGATGTTCGTGATGATGGTGGTCGTGGTCGTGGTCGTGGTCGTGGTCGTGGTCATGGGCACCGTCACCGTGGTCGTGGTGGTGTTCTCCAGCGAGCGTAATCACGGCGCTGCCGTCGTCGCCGCAGCCGCAGGTAGCGCACATGTCAACTCACTTCCATCGAAACAATTCTCAGATCGCGGCCAGCGAGTACCTCCACGTCGGCGCTGCCGCACGGGCAGAGCACGATCAGGTCGGACAAGCCGAACTCCTGTCCGCATGTGCGGCACCGCGCCGAACCCGGCTGAACGTCGAGGTCCAGGCGTGCCCCGGCGGCGACGGTGCCCTCGGTGGCCACGTCGAAGCAGAACTGCATCGCGTCGGGAACCACGGCGCACAGCGCGCCGACCTGGACCCGAACGCTGTGCACGCGCCGACCCGCGGCATGCTCGCACACCGCGTCAATCACGCTTTGCGTGATCGTCATCTCGTGCATGCCCGCTCCAAACAAACCGGCCGCATCTCGCGCGCAAACCCGCACCGTCCCGGTGTCCTCACGATAGGACGGCGCCTCACCGGGCACAATGTTGCTTGCTCTTCGCCCGAGAGGCTCATCACTGGTTTGAGGCTGACGCTTACCATCGTGCGGTGGCAGAGATGCTGACCGGTGCCGACGTCGCAGTGCTGCGGGATTGGATCCGTCAGCAGGGGATCGGCTCAGAGATATCCGACATCACAGCGCTTGCCGGCGGCACTCAGAACATTGTGGTGGGATTGCGCGTCGACGGGCGCCGGATGGTGCTGCGCCGCCCGCCCGCGCACCCGCGGCCGAACAGCAACAAGACCATGCTGCGCGAGATCGCGGCCCTTCGCACCCTGGCCAGCAGCGCCGTGCCGCACCCCCGATTCATCTGCGGTTGTGAGGATCCCGAAGTCCTCGGAGTGGTCTTCTACCTCATGGCCCACGTGGACGGATTCAACCCGGGCACCGAGGCGGCGCCGGCATACATCGACAAGCCAGAGTTCCGCCACGACGTCGGCATCGACTATGCGGCGAGCCTGGCTAAACTCGGCGAGGTGCCGTGGGAAGGCAGTCCTCTGGCGGCGCTCAAGCGGCCGGGATCCTTTCTGGCGCGCCAGGTTCCGCAATTTCGTGGCTTCGTCGAGGCATACCGTCAGCAGGACAACTACGCGAGCGACTCTCTGCCGGGCGTCGATCCGCTCGCCGATTGGTTGGAGGACAACCTGCCGCCCGACTCGGCTCCGGGCGTCATGCACGGCGATGCGCACATGAACAACGTGCTGCTGCGCCGCGACCGTCCGGAGGTTGCCGCATTCGTCGACTGGGAGATGTGCACGGTCGGCGATCCGCTGGTCGACCTCGGCTGGATGCTGGTGTGCTGGCCGAGCGATGGTACCGACCCGCTGGCCAGCGGCGAAGCGTTGGCTGTGCGCGGCGGGCTCGCGACGCGGAGGGAACTGCGTGAGGCGTACCAGTTGGCAGGCGGTCGTCGGACCGAGCATCTGCCGTGGTACCTCGCCCTGGCCTGCTTCAAGCTCGGCGTCGTGATCGAAGGCACCTGGGCGCGATACCTGGCGGGGCAGGCCACCCGGGAGGCGGGCGAATACCTGCACTCCTCGGCCGTCCACCTCATGGAACTCGGCAACGAAATCACTTCGGGCAGAGACCTTCTCGACTCGACTAGTTAGCGCGAGAAGCTGCATGGCCGCCCGTCATTGACGGGCGCGCAGCCACAACACATCTGCCCGGGCCGGGCTCGAGGTGCGCGGTCGGGCAGTGTGGTCCCCGCGGCGGGCGTCAAGAGATACGGTGGCAGAAGGTGGGCAGACACACCGATGGATAGGTGATCGAGATGGACATCGCACTAGCAACCAAGCTGCACACGTCGTTCGACGAAGCTGTCACGAAGACCCGCGACGCGCTTGCCGAGAATGGCTTCGGAGTGCTCACTGAGATCGACATGAAGGCGACGTTGAAACAGAAGATCGGCGTCGACATGGAGGACTATCTCATCCTCGGCGCGTGCAATCCACCGCTGGCGCATCAGGCCGTGGACATCGAGCGGCAGATCGGACTGCTGCTGCCGTGCAACGTCGTCGTGCGACAAGACCGAGGCGACTCCGATACGGTGCTCGTGGAGGCGATGAACCCCAAAGTCCTCGTGGACGTCACGGCAAACCCCGATCTGCAGCCGGTCGCTGACCAGGTCACGAGCAAGCTGCAAGCTGCAATCAACTCCCTCGCCACCAGCTAATGCGCTTGCACCGACGGCATCCGACCGTTTACTGTCGGCGACGTGCGCAACGCGCGTCTTCTCGTAGTAGCGACCCGCACCGGGGTCTGATCCGGACCGACCCCCCGCTGTGGGTCGAGCTACTACGTCGGTCATCTTCCCTTTGATCAGAGGACCGCAAATGACACCTCAATCCAGCACCAACTTCGCGGCCATCCCGCCCGATTCGCCAGCGAGTCGTTTCGGTGGTGTTCCGCTGCCTCGCGGGCTGCGCGAGGATGCCGAGAACATGTCATGGGACACCTTCACCGCAATCTATAGCCCCAGTTCAGGACCTCTTCGGCTGGGCAGCTTCGAATGCATCGATGCGGACCGGCCCGCCACCCGACTCGGCCCGCAGGCGCGGACGTTCAAGGCTACGGTCGCAATCGGCGACCACATCGAGACGGTCAACGTTCCAGCCCATGGGCCTGTGGCCGCATTGACAGCGATGCTGTTCGATCGGCGCATTCCGGTCGAGATGGTCCGCTTTCACCAGTTGCAGTCCGGCGACCACACCGCCACCTTCATCCAAGGCAGCGACGGAGAGCATGTCGAATGGGCGATGGGGTGGTCAGAGGACAAGACGGAATCGGTGTTGCGGGCCATCATCGCGTGCGTGAACCGCTTAATGTCGGTGGCCTGGTACACCGAGATCGACGCCCAGACGAAGAAGTTCACCTGGCGCAGGCGCTGACCCGCGGTTAGCGACCCAGCGGTCGCAGCACGATCGGCATGCCGTCCATCGGCACCGGCATGCCGCCGTAGTCCCAGCGCGCCTGGTATCCGGGCCGGGGAAGTTCAAACCGGTACTGGCGCAGCAGGCGGTGCATGATCGTTTTGACCTCGAGCTGTCCGAACACCATCCCGATGCACTTATGCGCGCCGCCACCGAACGGCGTGAACGCATAGCGGTGCCGTTTGTGCTCGTTGCGCGGCTCGGCGAACCGGTCGGGGTCGAACTTCATCGGATCCGTCCAAAGTTGCGGCAGTCGGTGGTTTAGCCCGGGGTAGGCGATGACGTTCGTGCCCTTCGGCAGGTAGTAGCCCAGCAGTTCGGTGTCGCGCGCCGTCTGGCGCATCGCCCACTGCACCGGCGTCACGATCCGGATCGACTCGTTCATCACCAGGTCGAGCGATTCCAGCTTCTCCAATGATTCGATGTCCAGCGGGCCGTCGCCGAGCCGGTCGGATTCGTCGCGGCAACGCTCTTGCCAGTCCGGATTGGCGGCAAGGTAGTAGACCATCGTGGTAGCAGTCGACGTCGACGTGTCGTGCGCGGCCATCATCAGGAAGATCATGTGGTTGACGATGTCCTCGTCGGAGAATCGGTTGCCGTCCTCGTCCTCGGTGTGGCACAAGACCGTGAGCAGATCCGATCCGGCCCTGCCACGGCGCTCCTTGACCCGGCCCTCGAAGTAGTCCTCGAGCAGCCTGCGCGCCCGCAGCCCGCGCCACCATGTGAATGGCGGCACGCTGGTGCGGATGACGGCGTTGCCGGCGCGCGTGGTGGTGGTGAAGGCCTTGTTCACCTTGGTCACCAGCTCGCGGTCTGTGCCCGGTTCGTGTCCCATGAAAACCATCGAGGCGATGTCGAGGGTGAGTTCCTTCATCGCCGGGTACAGAAGGAAACGTGCGTCGTTGACCACCCAGTCGTTGGCGACGACTTGCGACACGACCCGATCCACCTGCTCGCCGTAGCCGCCCAGTCGAGGCCGGGTGAACGCCTCCTGCATGATCCGGCGGTGGAACATGTGCTCGTCGAAGTCCAACAGCATCAGGCCGCGGTGGAAGAACGGCCCGATCACCGCAGTCCAGCCCTGTTGCGAGTAGTCCTTGTTGCGGTTGGAGTAGATGACCTTGATGGCATCGGGACCGAGCGCCGCAACGGTGGGCACCGGGGAGTCCCCGAACATGAGAGGACCCTGCTTGTTGTACAGGAACATCAGGTAGTCCGGTCCGCCGCGCAACAGCTCGATCATGTGGCCGAGGAACGGCAGGCCGGAGTCCCCCAGGATTGGCTTGAGCCCGCTGCCCGGGGGCGGCTCGGCGAGTTTCTTCTGCGGGAACTCGGTGCGCAGTAGCCGGCGTTCGACGGCGCCCATGCCGGGGAAGTTGTTGAACGACGGTGTCAACCGCCGCTTCGCCCGGTCGAGCAGATAATCGCGGGTACTGATGGTCGGCATTCGATCTCCCGCCATGAAGAAGGCTGTGGTCGATGTCACTGCGCTCTATCCTGGCGGGCGAACTTGACGCCTGTCAAGTTTGTCGAAGGCGAGGGGTAATGCAACAGTGCAGGACATGACCGCACAGCCCGCGCCCTCCGTGAACCGACGCAGCCGCGGCGACCGGCAGCGTGCGGCGATCGTTGGCGCGGTGCGAGAGCTCTTGGAAGAGAAGTCATTTGCGGATCTGTCCGTCAGCGCAATCAGCGAGCGGGCTGGCATCACCCGGTCCGGCTTCTACTTCTACTTCGACTCCAAGTACGCGGTGCTCGCGGTCATCATGGCGGGGTTCCTCGAGCAGCTCGACGAGCTCACCCACGGCTTCGCGCCGCGGGCACCGGAAGAGTCGGCGCCGGTGTTCGCCAAACGGATGGTGGGCAGCGCGGCCGCGGTGTTCGCCAGCAACCACCCGGTGATGGAGGCCTGCACGGTTGCACAGAACACCGACGCACAGATCCGTCAGCTGATGAACGATGTCGAGGACACGGTGATCGCCAAGGTCGTCGCGGTCGTCGAGCAAGACGCTGGGGCGCGGCCCATCTCGGGCGACCTGCCCGCCTTGGTGCGCACACTGACGGCCGCGACCGCGATGACGCTGTCGGGTGACAGCGCGTTCGTCGGGCGCGGCGAGGATCCGCAGCGTGCCCTCGACATCCTCGAGCGGCTATGGCTGACCGCGCTGTGCGGCGGCTAACCCAACCACCGGTAATCTGCCCCGCATGGCGCAGACGTTCGCGGGCAAGCGGGTTTTCCTGACTGGCGCGGCCAGCGGTATCGGTCGGGCGACTGCGTTGAAGCTGGCGGCCCAAGGAGCCGAGCTCTACCTCACTGATCGAGACCTGGACGGCTTGGCGACGACGGTCGCCGACGCCCGCGCGTTGGGCGGCACGGTGGCTGAGCACCGCGCGATGGACATCTCGGACTACGACGAGGTTGTCCAGTTCGCGGCTGACATTCACAGCTCGCATCCGAGCATGGACATCGTGATGAACATCGCGGGCGTATCGGCTTGGGGGACGGTCGAACAGCTCACTCACAAGCAGTGGAGCTCGATGATCTCGATCAACCTAATGGGCCCGATCCACGTCATCGAGACTTTCCTGCCACCGATGGTGGCCGCAGGCCGCGGCGGGCATCTGGTGAATGTGTCGTCCGCTGCGGGGATTGTGGCGCTCCCGTGGCATTCGGCTTACAGCGCAAGCAAGTTTGGTCTGCGTGGCCTGTCGGAGGTGCTGCGGTTCGACCTCGCCCGCCATCGGATTGGGGTTTCTGTGGTCGTGCCTGGCGCCGTCAATACGCCGCTGGTGCAGACCGTCGAGATCGCCGGTGTGGACCGCGACAATCCGCGGGTGCAGCGCATGGTCAGCCGATTCACCGGTCATGCCGTCATGCCGGAGGCCGTCGCGGATAAGATTCTTGCCGGGGTTGCGAAGAACCGGTTCTTGATCTACACCTCCAACGACATTCGGATGCTGTATCTGGCCAAGCGTGTTGCGTGGTGGCCCTACAGCATCGCGATGCGCAGGGCGAATGACGCCTTCACGCAACTGATGCCGCGGACCTGTTGAACGTGTACTCTGCGCTCAGGGCGGAAGAGTTCGAGTAGCCCAGGCCCTACACGCAGAGTGAACGCGACGTCAGTTCGGCGGCGCCAGTTCCAGTCGCACGCCGAGTAGTCGCACCGGCCGGTCGAGTTCGAACAGGTCGAGCACATCCAATGCCGCCGGCACCACGACGTCGGCGTCGATGGTTGGCTGCGGCAGCTTGCGAATCTTGGTGCGTGTGAAGAACGCCGAGTTGCGCACGGTGACCGCGACCCGGGTGACGATCCGCGACTCGGCGGTCACCTCCGCCAGGACACGGCGCGCCAGATCCTTTATGGCCGAATCCATCTCGGCACGGCCAGTGAGGTCGCGGGGGAAGGTGATCACGTGGCTGCGCGAACGTGGAATCCACGGCTCCGCGCTGACCGTCGTGTCGCCGCCGCCTTTCGCCAGCAGTAGTAACCACAACCCGGTCGTCGGGCCGAAAGCCTTGGTGAGGGTGTCTGGATCGGTGGCGGCCAGCTGCGTCACCGACGTAATGCCCATCTCAGCAAGCTTTTTGGCTGTCTTAGGTCCGATTCCCCACAGCGCATCGACCTCGCGGCCGCCCATCACCGCCATCCAATTGGCGTCGGTGAGCTGAAAAACCCCGTCGGGCTTGGCGAACCCGGTGGCCACCTTCGCGCGTTGCTTGTTGTCGCTGATGCCGATCGAACATGACAGCTGCGTCTCGGCGGCAATCGTGGTGCGGATACGCTCGGCGAGTTCGATGGGGTCCTCGACGTCGGCGCCCACGTAGGCCTCGTCCCAGCCCCAGACCTCGACTGGGTAGCCGATCCCACGCAGCAAGTCCATCACCTCTTCGGAGGCGCCCTGGTAGGCGGCGGGGTCGGACGGCAGAAAAGTCGCATCGGGACACTTTCGCGCGGCGGTGCGCAACGGCATACCGGCGTGAATGCCGAATGTGCGCGCGGGATACGAGGCGCAGGTGACGACCTTTCGGGGTTCGGCCGGATCGCCGTTGCCGCCGACGATGACCGGAAGCCCGGCCAACTCGGGATGCCGACGCTCCTCGACCGATGCGAGGAACTGATCGAGGTCGACGTGCAGGATCCAGCGGGGTGTCATCGCTACTGTCCGCTCTTCGCGCAAGCGCTCATCGCCCGCACAGCTTGCGGGCCACGCTCTCCCACGCGTTGCCGACGTCGTCGAGGGAAAGGCGTAGGCCTTCGCGTTGGTGGGTGACGTAGTCGGCGTCGAGCAACGCCACCAGCGCGTCGGCCTGTGCGTCGAGGTTGCCGGTTGTTCCGGCCGCCTCCAGCAGCACTCGGACGTGGGTGCGGTGCAAAGCGGCCGGTGCGCTGTAGCGGGTCTGCGGATCACGCGCGGCGTCACTGAGCAGGCTGCGGTGCTCGTCCACGAATTTCAGCCGGGCTCGCCCATACGCCAACAGCCGATCCAGCGGTGGCCCGCTGGGCCCCAGGGGCGGAGGTCCGGTCAAGAAGGCGCGCTGCAGGGCTCGCTCGTCTTCGTCGAGAAGCACGATCATCAGCCCGGAGCGGCTACCGAACCGTCGGAACAGCGTGCCCTTGCCCACGCCCGCCTCGGTGGCAATATCGTCCATGGTCACGGCGTCGGGTCCACGGTCTGAGATGAGCCGCCGCGCCGCATCGAGGAGTAGTCCTCGATTGCGCGTCGCGTCGCCCCGCTCCGGAGTTGCTTGCCCCGAGACCGGCAGCGGCTCGTGCACGCTGACCATGCTTGACTTTAACCCAGTCGGAATAATCCGGACCATAGTCCGGTTAGCGCGTGGCGAGGATCGACTCCGAAAGGACAACAACCATGACGGACGTCAACGTGGTGGTGTTGGTCGGCAGCCTGCGCGCCGCTTCGGTGAATCGCCGGATCGCGGAGCTGGCCGCCGCGAACGCACCCGAGGGTGTTTCGCTGACGTTGTTCGACGGACTTGGCGATGTGCCGTTCTACAACGAAGACATCGACGGTGCCCTGCCGCCGGCCGCGGCTGCGAAGCTGCGCGCGGCGATCGCCGACGCCGACGCCGTTCTGGTGGTGACACCAGAATTCAACGGCGGGATGCCGGCGGTCGTGAAGAACGCGATCGACTGGCTGTCGCGACCCTTCGGCCACGGCGCGGTCGCTGGCAAGCCGCTGGCGGTGATCGGCGGCGCGCTCGGCCGGTTCGGCGGCGTCTGGGCGCACAACGACACCCGCAAGTCGTTCGGCATCGCGGGGGCGCACGTCGTCGAGGCGCTGACGATGTCGGTGCCCATCTCGTCCCTGGGCGGCAAGGATCCGCGCGAGTACGCCGAGCTGGTTGCCAACCTCGACGATGTGCTGACAAAACTGGCCGCTGAAGTCGGCTAGAGAAGTTTGCTGAGCTGGCCCAGGCGAGCAGGCATGACCGTCGGCGACCGGACGTGTCGGTGGGTGGTGGTAGACCCTAGGGACATGGTGGACGAGCGACACGCCGAGCACACGCCGACACGCCGACACGCCGTGACCGAGGCCACACAAATGCTTACGAGCAGGGAATTTCAGAATTGTTATTTAGAACATGTGGTATCTCTCTGCAATGTCGGCCACTAGGTGTAGTGTCTGCAACACCGACAGGCCCCGCGGTTCGCAGGTCGGCCGGACCACGGAAACCGGCAGTAAGACGTCAGCCACGCGCGTTCGCATCGTCAGGAATTTCGGGGCCCGAAGGTCCGCTACACATGGCAGAAGTGCTGTGCCCAATGTCCGTGTCAACCTTCGCTGAGGAGCCGTACCGCAGATGACCATCACCGTGTACACCAAGCCGGCATGCGTACAGTGCAACGCCACCTACAAGGCGCTGGACAAGCAGGGCATCTCCTACGACGTCGTCGACATCAGCCTCGACAGCCAGGCCCGCGACTACGTCATGGCACTGGGCTATCTGCAGGCACCCGTGGTCGTGGCCGGCGGTGACCACTGGTCGGGTTTTCGGCCGGACCGCATCAAGGCTCTTGCCGGTGTATTGACCGCATAGCGCCAGAGGTTTCAAACGAGGAGGTTGTGGTGAGTCCGCACGGCGGGTTGGTGTATTTCTCGAGCGTCTCGGAGAACACCCACCGTTTCGTGCAGAAGCTCGGGCTCGAGGCCACCCGAATCCCACTGCACGGCAGGATCCAGGTAGACGAGCCGTACGTGCTGGTGCTGCCGACCTACGGCGGAGGCCGCGCGACGCCGAATATCAACGTCGGCGGGTACGTGCCCAAGCAGGTCATCGCATTCCTCAACGACGAGCACAACCGGTCGCTGCTGCGAGGGGTCATCGCGGCAGGCAACAACAACTTCGGCGCGGAGTTCTGCTATGCGGGCGACGTCGTGTCGCGCAAGTGCGGAGTGCCGTACCTGTACCGCTTCGAACTGATGGGCACCGAGGACGACGTGCAAGCCGTCCGTGCGGGCCTTTTTGACTTCTGGAAGGACCAGACGTGCCACCAACCGTCACAACTGCAGAGCCTGTAGCGGTCACGTCCAGCGCGCAGCACCCGTCGGCGGAGACGGATTACCACGCGCTGAACGCGATGCTGAATCTGTACGACTCCGATGGCAAGATCCAGTTCGACAAGGATGTGCAAGCGGCGCACCAGTACTTCCTGCAGCACGTCAACCAGAACACGGTGTTCTTCCACGACATCGACGAGAAGCTCGACTACCTGATTCGCGAGAATTACTACGAGCGTGAGGTTCTCGACCAGTATTCCCGCAACTTCGTCAAGAGCCTGCTGCACCGGGCGTACGCCAAGAAGTTCCGGTTCCCGACGTTCTTGGGCGCGTTCAAGTACTACACCTCGTACACGCTGAAGACGTTCGACGGAAAGCGGTATCTCGAGCGGTTCGAGGACCGGGTATGCATGGTCGCGTTGACGCTCGCGGCCGGCGACACCGGGCTGGCGGAGAAGCTGGTCGATGAGATCATCGACGGCCGGTTCCAGCCCGCCACCCCGACCTTCCTCAACTCGGGTAAGAAGCAGCGCGGCGAGCCGGTAAGTTGCTTCCCGGCGGGAACCCCGGTGGACACCCTCGACGGGCCGAAGGCGATCGAGAGTTTGCAGGCCGGTGACCGGGTGCTCTCGCACGACGGCTCCTTCTCCGTCGTCGAATCCGTCGTCGAGAACCCCAACGACCAAGCGTTGGTGTCGATCTCCCACTTCGGGCACAAGGAGCCGATCCGGTGCACTCCCGAGCACCCGATCCTCGTATGGACGACGCGCGAGGTTGAGACTCTCATCGACGGCGATGGTGCGGATCCGTTCAACGGGTTCGTATGGCTTGCCGCCAAGGACATTCACCCTTCGGACTTCATCGTCACGGCAGCACCGCTGGAGGGACGCGAGCGGCGGATCCACGACTTGATGGACTACGTCGGCTCCGGCGTCTATGAGGAAGTCGACGGGCTCATCCGCAAGGTCAACACAGACCAGAAGCACCGCAACAAGCAACGGCACAACATCGGCTTCGTGTCGGTAAGTCGCTACGTCGAAGAGTCTTACGACCTCGGTCTTATCCTCGGCTGGTACCTGTCCGAAGGTCATGTTTCGAAGCGGTCCGTATCAACCGACCGGACCCCCAATGGCATTCATTTCACGCTCGGCGCACACGAACTCGAGTATCAGCACGAGTTGTCGGCGGCGTTCAAGCGGGTGTTCGCGGCTGATTTGTCGGTCAACCACAGTTTCTCGGACCAGTCGGTGCGGATGATCTGCAACAGCAAGATTGTGGCGTCGCTGTTCCTCTCGATGTTCGGCACGGGTTACCACAACAAGCGGTTGTCCCATGACGTCCTCACGGCTGACGACGAGTTTCAGTGTGGTCTACTCGCAGGGTTGTTTCGCGGCGACGGATGCACAACCACCGGCGGGATGATGCTCGATCTCGTGAACCCGGAGCTGATTGATCAGTTGCAACTGATCCTGCGCCGTCTCGGCATGATGTCCGTGGTTCGTCAATACATCAACCAGGCGGGCAATGTGACGGGCCAGGTATTCGTCCCTGGGTTGCCCGGTACGAATGAGGATTTCATCTTCTATATCGGCAAGAATCTGCACAGCTATGTCGGCCGGAAGGGATCGCTGCGCACCACCTACCAGGTCGTGCACGGGCGCCACGTGTACGGAATCCGCGAACTAAAGCACACGCAGGACATCCCGGAGAAGGTGTACAACCTGCACGTCGAGGGCACGCATACCTACACGATTCGCGGCACGGTCGTGCACAATTGCTTCCTCTTGCGCATCGAGGACAACATGGAGTCGATCGGCCGGTCGATCAACTCGGCGCTGCAGCTCTCCAAGCGTGGTGGCGGAGTTGCGTTGCTGCTCACCAATATTCGTGAGCACGGTGCGCCGATCAAGAACATCGAGAACCAGAGTTCCGGCGTGATCCCGATTATGAAGCTGCTGGAGGACTCGTTCAGCTACGCCAACCAGCTCGGCGCCCGTCAGGGTGCGGGTGCGGTGTATCTGCATGCGCATCATCCCGACATCTACCGATTTCTGGACACCAAGCGCGAAAACGCCGACGAGAAGATCCGGATCAAGACCCTGTCGCTCGGCGTCGTGATTCCGGACATCACGTTCGAGTTGGCCAAGAAGAACGAGGACATGTACCTGTTCTCGCCGTACGACGTGGAACGGGTGTACGGCATGCCATTCGCGGACATCTCGGTCACCGAGAAGTACTACGAGATGGTCGACGACGCCCGAATCCACAAGAGCAAGATCAAGGCCCGCGAGTTCTTCCAGACGCTGGCCGAGCTGCAGTTCGAGTCGGGCTACCCGTACATCATGTTCGAGGACACGGTGAACCGGGCCAACTCGATCGAGGGCAAGATCACCCACAGCAACCTGTGCTCGGAGATATTGCAGGTATCGACGCCTTCGCTGTACAACGAGGACTTGACGTACGCCAAAGTGGGCAAGGATATTTCGTGCAACCTCGGGTCGCTGAACATCGCCAAGACCATGGACTCGCCGGACTTCGCGCAGACCATCGAGGTTGCGATCCGGGCGCTGACCGCGGTGAGTGATCAGACGCACATCTGGTCGGTTCCATCGATCGAGCAGGGCAACAACGATTCTCACGCGATCGGGCTGGGTCAGATGAACTTGCACGGCTATCTCGCCCGCGAACGGATTCCCTACGGATCCGAAGAGGGCATCGATTTCACGAACATTTACTTCTACACCGTGCTTTACCACGCGTTGTGGGCGTCGAATCGCATTGCACTCGAACGCGGTACGTCATTCAAGGGCTTTGAGCGGTCGAAGTACGCGTCGGGGGAGTTCTTCGCCAAGTACACCGATCAGGCGTGGGAGCCGAAGACCGCCAAGGTGCGCAAGTTGTTCGCCGACACCGGTATCGCGATTCCGACGCAAGCTGATTGGCGTGAGTTGAAGGCGTCGGTGCAGAAGCACGGCATCTACAACCAGAATCTGCAGGCGGTCCCGCCAACCGGGTCGATTTCCTACATCAACCATTCGACGTCGTCGATCCACCCGATCGTGTCGAAGGTCGAGATCCGCAAGGAAGGCAAGATCGGGCGCGTCTACTACCCGGCGCCGTACATGACGAACGACAACCTCGAATTCTACGAGGATGCCTATGAGATCGGCTACGAAAAGATCATCGACACGTATGCCGCGGCCACTCAGCATGTCGACCAGGGTCTGAGCCTGACGCTGTTCTTCAAGGACACCGCGACCACCCGTGATGTCAACAAAGCGCAGATCTACGCCTGGCGCAAGGGAATCAAGACGCTGTACTACATCCGGCTGCGGCAGATGGCGCTGGAGGGGACCGAAGTCGAGGGTTGCGTTTCCTGCATGCTGTAGGCGCTGGCTTGCATGTTGCGCCAAGGTGTCGACGTGTGATGAAACCGCTGACATCCGTTGTCGTCATCAATTGATGACGATCTTTGGACGAGGGCCCAACCAGCAGGACCTCACGGCGGGGATGCAGCACACGCCGTCGTCGCGGCGCTAGTCGTAGCCGTCCTGCTGCCACGGCACCCTCGCCAGTGGGGTCCGCCAGAGCGGCGACTGCATCATCGGCGACTGAAAGAACTTTGTGTGCCAAACGTCGCACGGAAGGATGTATTGCGCTGGACACCAATACTCTTTCAGCGGCCCAACGCCCGTGTCGGCATGGGCCGTCGCCGTCGTCAGAACGCAACCACCGACGGCGAGCCCAGCGCTGGCCACCAGCGCGCCGAGAAATCGGTGAGCAGGTACTTTCATGCCTGCATCGTGCACTGAGCGTGTACTTCGTGCACGCGATTTCGTCAAAAGGTGGGTCAGGCGGCCAGTCGACGAAGCCTACTTGTAGGTGTGCTGCGGCCCTTGTGCCTTCTTATACATCATGCGCAGCAACGTGTCTCGGGCGCGGCCGTTGTCCAGCACCTTGATGCCGGCGTTGGCGACCGCCGGGATCCCGGCCAGCTTGTGGAAGTAGCGGCCCCGCCGGTACTCGCGACCCCAGGCGGCTTCCATCCTCTGCGCGTAATTGGTGAAGTCGTCGGGTCCGCCGTTCTGCAATGCGGCCACTGCGCATTCGCCGGCAGCCAAGCCTGACTCGAGCGCCTTGGAGATTCCCGCGCCGGACGCCGGCTTGCCTGCGCCCAGCGAGTCGCCCGTGAAGAGCACACCGGGGCGCCACGGCGGCCACGCTGTGAAGCCCATCGGCAGCCGCCAGGCGCGCACGCTCTTGTTCTTCTTGAGCTCCTCGATCGGCGGCAGCTCCCACTCGGGCGGCAGCGTCCGCAAGAACTCGCCGAGAAACTGGGTCGCGTTGATCTGCTGCCAATTCTTGTAGCTGTTCACGTAGCCGAGGCCGATGTTGAACCGGCCGGAGCCCATCGGGAAAACCCAGCCGTAGCCGGGCAGCTGGTCACCCTTGAACTCCAGCTTCAAGTAGATGTCGAGGCTGTCGGTGTCCGGGCGGCTGACATGCATCTCCGATCGGATCGCGATCGCCGAGTAGCCGTTGTACTCCGAGTCGATCTTCAACCCTCGCTTGATGGGGGAGTACGCGCCGTCTGCCGCGATGACGGCGTCGCCGTACACCTTCTCGCCGCTCTTGAGCGTCACACCCACCACTCGGCCGTTGTCGTCGACGATCGGTCCGGTGACTTCGGACGACTGCCGCACCTCGACACCGGCGGATTCGGCGTGCTTGAGCAGCAGGGTGTCGAGCTCGGTGCGGCTCACGGTATGGCCGTGGTCGGGCATGCCCGGGCGCTTCGGGAACGAAAGCTCCCACCGACTGGGGCTGAAGACCGTCACCCGGTTGACGCGGTGAAACTTGGCCACTTCGGTGGCCAGTCCCATTTTCTGCAAGAAACTGACCGCGCGGGCGGTCAGGCCGTCGCCGCACGGTTTGTCACGCGGAAACTCGGCCTTGTCCAAGACAACGACGTGCGCGCCGGTCTGAGCGGCCTGCCACGCGGCGGCCGAACCAGATGGTCCGCCACCTGCTATGACCAGGTCGTACTGCTGCGTCATGACCCTCGTCTCGATAATCGGATTCGATCCCGAATAGTACCCACGACCGGGGTTTCGGGTGTGCTCGCTGACAGCCGATGAATCCTTCTGAGCAGGTCAGCGGCGGTGATGCGAGTACAGTGTTGCCCGTGCGCAGGCCCCTCATCCCGAGACCCGGTGTGACCGCGGGCGGCAAGGTGGACGCCCGCAGCGAACGCTGGCGCGAACACCGCAAGAAGGTGCGCGCGCAGATCGTCGACGCCGCATTCCGGGCCATCGACAAGCGCGGACCCGAGCTGTCCATCCGCGAGATCGCCGAAGAGGCCGGTACCGCCAAGCCGAAGATCTACCGGCACTTCACTGATAAGTCCGACCTGTTCCAAGCAATCGGGGAACGGCTGCGCGACATGCTATTTGCCGCAATTTTTCCGTCGATTGACCTGTCCACCGATTCCGCCCGCGAAATCATCCGCAGCAGCGTCGAACACTACGTCGATCTCGTCGACCAGCATCCCAACGTGCTGCGGTTCCTTGTTCAGGGCCGCTTCGTCGAACAGTCCGAGTCGACCATGCGGACCCTTAACGAGGGTCGCGAGATCACGCTGACCATGGCAGAGCTGTTCAACAACGAGTTACGCGAGATGGAACTCGATCCGGCCGCCCTGGAACTTGCCGCGTTCGCGACATTCGGTTCGGCGGCATCGGCCACCGACTGGTGGCTGGGGCCGAACGCCGACAGTCCGCGGCGAATGCCGCGCGACAAGTTCATCGAGCACCTGACCACAGTCATGCTCAGCGTGATCAACGGCACCAGCGAAATTCTGGGCGTTCAGCTTGACCCGGAGCGGCCGATCCACGAGGCAGTCCCACGATCGAACCATTCCGTCGCCTAGAGCGCGGTAAGAGGCGAATACCAGTTCTCCGGGCTCCACAGAAGCGACACGAAAACACAAAATATGGCGGTGCAGGAGGTTGTCAGCCACCAGAGGTAGTGTCGTGTTGTGGGCGACATCAAACTCATCGACCGCGTTTCGGCGATCAACTGGAATCGTCTGCAAGACGAGAAGGACGCCGAGGTCTGGGATCGGCTGACCGGTAACTTCTGGCTGCCCGAGAAGGTCCCGGTATCCAACGACATCCCGTCGTGGAACACCCTGACGGCCGCCGAGAAGCAACTCACGATGCGGGTTTTCACCGGCCTGACGCTGCTCGACACCATTCAGGGCACGGTCGGCGCGGTCAGCCTGATCCCCGACGCGCTCACACCGCACGAGGAAGCGGTGTACACCAACATCGCGTTCATGGAGTCGGTGCACGCCAAGAGCTACAGCTCGATCTTCTCCACGCTGTGCTCGACGGCCGAGATCGACGATGCGTTCCGCTGGTCGGAGGAAAACCCGAACCTGCAGCGCAAGGCCGAGATCGTAATGGAGTACTACCGCGGCGACGAACCGCTGAAGCGCAAGGTGGCCTCTACCCTGCTGGAGAGCTTCCTGTTCTACTCCGGCTTCTACCTGCCGATGTACTGGTCCAGCCGGGCCAAGCTCACCAACACCGCCGACATGATCCGGCTGATCATCCGCGACGAGGCCGTGCACGGCTACTACATCGGGTACAAGTACCAGCGCGGCCTGGCGTTGGAGGACAGCGTGAAGACGCAGGAGCTCAAGGACTACACCTACGAGCTGCTCTTCGAGCTCTACGACAACGAGGTCGAATACACGCAGGATCTTTACGACGAGGTCGGGCTGACCGAGGACGTCAAGAAGTTCCTTCGCTACAACGCCAACAAGGCGTTGATGAACCTCGGCTACGAGGCGCTGTTCCCGCGCGACGAAACCGACGTCAACCCGGCGATCCTGTCGGCGTTGTCACCGAACGCCGACGAGAACCACGACTTCTTCTCCGGGTCGGGCTCCAGCTACGTGATCGGCAAGGCCGTCATCACCGAAGACGAGGACTGGGACTTCTGAACTTCCAGGTCAGCGGGCTAATCATTGAGTCGGTTCGGTCACATCCTGCGTCGGCTCAGCAACCCTCAAATCGGCTGGCTGACCACCCCGTGCCCACATTTTGCCCACATTTTCAGATAACTTCGCGTGATGGAGAGCGACGGCGACGGCCTCCAGATCGTCATCAACAAGGTCGGCGTAGATATCCAACGTCATCGCCGCCGAAGCATGCCCGAGCATCTTCTGCACCGCCTTGACGTTCGCGCCGGCCGACAGTATATGCCAGCAGCAGCACCAGGCCCTTGTACTCGCCTGAGGCAGCGGCCAGCGCGGCTACCTGTTGATGGGTCAGGTAGACGGGCCGCTTGCGGGTCGTGCGCGGTAGTTTGACGCCCGCCGCCGGATTCCTTGCGATGAGGTTGTCACACACTGCGTCGGCGAGGATCCCCGAAAAGACGTAGTGCGTGCGCTTCACCACACTGGCCCCGACCGGCCTGGCGTCAGACGTGCCGCGACCCAGGTCGGAAAACCACTGTTGCACAGCGGTCGGCCTGATATCGCCCAAAGTGACGTTGCCCCAACGGGGTTGCACCCGCACCCGCCACGCGGTCTCCATCGGTGCATAGCCCGATGGCTTGAGGTGGCCGCGCTGGCGGTCCAGCCATGCCTGTCCTAGCTCGCCGGCGGTCACCCTGGCGTTGGAGGGCGCGACGTACTCTCCGCGCATCTTCGACACCTCGACATTAGCCGCGAACCGCTCGGCGTCCCGTTTTGTGGTGAACCCGCGCTCATCGGTCTGCCCGCGGTCGGGTGTGCGGTAGCGGACGCGGTAAAGCGTTGCGCCGCCAGCGGTTTGATACTTACTGATCGTCGCCATCGAGCATCCCGCCTGCCGCGAAGTCCGGTAGAAACACAAGTCTTTTCTCCAGTTTGCGCGCCGCCTTCTTTGGGCCGTCGGCGATGACCATCTCGTCGGCGACGAGCCCGGCGAGAACGCCCGCGACGTTCTCGCCGGGCACCATTCGCGCGGTCTGCATCCTTTGTTCGGCGTCCTTTCTGGCCGGGTCCGCAAGGATCAGGCGTAGCGCCCGTGGCTCGTTTAAGGCGGCGTTGGCTGCCGTCGTCATTCGGTTTGTCCTTCCCGCTTCGTCGGTTGGATGATGCTCAAGAGTTCGGCCTTGAGTTGCCGTGAAATCTGGCCTTTGCGTTGGGCATTCGCGCCCGGCTCGGCGCGGTGGTCGCGTTCGGCGCTGAATGGTTTACCCCAGAGCCTGTCCATCGCCGCCGCGCCGGTGGCCAGGTCCACACCGATGCTCTTGCACATCCGCATGTCGGATTCGCGGAGGGTCCCGTGGACGGCGACCACGTCGGTTGTCAGTGTCCCGGTCCCGGCGAATGTCGCGGGCACGGGTTCCCCCAAGAGCGCGGCCCGCAGTGCAGCGCGATCAACGGTCAGTTGGTTGTTGACGGCGACCTGGCCCTCGCCGGCGAACAGGTCTGCGATTGCCACCCGGCGGCCGGTTGTTCGGCCCAGTGCTGCGGCGACAGCGTAGAGGGTCGCCAGGTCCAGCTTGACCTGGCCGCTTTCCAGAGCCCCGACCCGGCCGGTCGTCCACGGTAGGCCGTATGAACTTGCGGCCGCTGCCAGTTCATCGAGCGTGACGTGGGCGTCACGCCGGAGTTTTCGTGCATTGGCGCCGGCCACTTGTGCCAAAGAATCATCCGCCACGGAGCATCACATTACATCTCAAGTGGCGAGCTCGCAAATAAGTAGCGACTTGACGACAGGTACGAGATGTGTTTCCGTCTTCTGGAGTGGCTGAAAATTTGCGACACGAAAGGGAAGGACCACCCTAATGCCGGTCAAGGAGTCGGGACAGGCCGCGGTCGCAGCACTGGCCGACGCCGAGCTGACGAAGCTGTACGCCGACACGGGCATCGACTTGTCGATGCTTCCCGCGGTGATAAAACCCGACGAGCTGGCCCCAGTCATGGGGACCAGCGTGTCGGGGTTGGCCCAGGACAGATACCGCCGCATCGGCATCCCGTACGTCAAATTCGGCCGGCGCGTGCGCTATCTTCGCGCGGACGTGGCGCGCTGTCTGGCCGCCAACCGCATCGGGGCCCGCTAATGGGCGCGTTTTCCCCCACCGGTCCACCGAACGCGTCCACGCGCGAGGGGATCAGGCCGTGAGGCGCGATATCGCGTGCATGGACAGGCTCTGCATCCACTGTGGGTGCGGCCTCTCCGGGGTGTACGACGACAGCGCGGGCCCGAGGCCGTTGTTGCTGGACCTGTTCAGCGGAGCCGGCGGAGCGGCGGTGGGCTACCACCGGGCCGGTTTCGACGTTGTCGGGGTCGACATCGAGCCGCAACCCGACTACCCGTTCGGGTTCCACCGGCACGACGCGCTGCAGTTCCTCGAGGAGCATGCCCGGTGGTTCGACGCTGTCCATGCGTCGCCGCCGTGCCAGCACTACTGCCGGACCAACAGGGGCAACAACGGCAACCACCTGGCCTATCCCGACCTGGTCGCCGACACACGTCGTGCACTCGAAGCCGCCGCGCTGCCCTACGTGATCGAGAACGTGCCCGGCGCACCGCTGCGCGACCCGGTCAGCCTGTGCGGCGAGATGTTCGGGCTGCGCGTTATCCGGCACCGGTTGTTCGAGTCGAATCTTCCGCTGCTGCAGCCCGAACACCCGGCCGCGGCACCGCGGCCGGGTGCACGCCCACAACCACGGGGTCAACTACACGGGCTACTACTTCACCGTCGCGGGCCACGGTGGTGGCGCCGACGGCACCTTCAACGACTGGTGCTCCGCGATGGACATCGACTGGATGACAACGAAGCGTGCCCTCACGCAGGCCGTGCCACCCGCCTACACCGAGCTGGTCGGCGCGCGACTCCTCGCCGGGATGCAGCGGGTGGCCGCGTGAACGGAACGACGAACAGATGTCCCGTGAAAAGCAGGAACGACCGCTGTGCGAACAGATCGGCCGTCCAACACCCCTGACCCCCGTCCCGTTGTCACTTGAAAGGAAGTTCAATGTCTGATCTACAACCGCCTACCCCCGGTCGGACCGAGCCGTCGCCTCCGATGGACGGGCAAGACCCAGCGGCGAAGAAGCCAGACCCATTCGACCCACAGATGCTGCGCGTCGAAGCGATAGCCGACATCGAGGTTGAGCAGGTCTTGACTACGCTGCCGGTCCGCAAGCCAAAGCGCAACGAGTTCTTCCGGGTCCATCCCGGCCACAACTACGCCGTCGATATGTACCTGCTGGAGCGGGACACCGGGATGGACAAGGAGAGTTTTCTCGTAGCCCCCGAGGTCCAGCACCTGGTGGTGCCGGAGCTTCGGCGGGTGCGCCTGTTCACCGCTATTAACAAGCATGGCAACGCGTTCCTGTGGCCGGTCAAGCTCGCCACCGGTGACAACGACCGTATCCACAGGGTGACCGATTCTGCCCTCCTGTGCGCGGAGCAGGCCAAGTCTCTATGGGATCATCACCGCGGTGACGCGTCGTCCGTCCTCCTGTAGTGAGACGTACATCGAGAGTCGCCAGCGGTGGCCGCGGGGCGGACCCCGACGACACGAAGGCAATCCACCGACACCGAGAAGGCACGCGTGTCGCCTATTCCGTTGAACGATCATGTCCATCGGCAGATGCAGACGATGCCTCGCAGAGACACCGGCGTGGAGCTTGCATTGAGACGAGAACTCCACCGGGCTGACCGGCTCATTCAATGGGGTGGATGGGCCGGAATAAGAAGTATTGACGAGCACACCAAGCTGGCGCGTGCGAGCGTCGAGTTCGATACAGATCTCGATGCGGCGTTCAACATAAATGTCGCCAAGATGCGCGCTGCCATTCCGGCACAACTACGTCAGATGATCGAGCGGCCCATAAAATGAGATGTGCAGCGTCGCAGACGAGATGTATCGCAAGTCGTCGGACTCCAGGCACGGGCGGGGTGGGAAGTCGGGCGGCGATTCTGTCTCGGCGGGAGCCGAGGCCGGGTTGGCCCTGAAGGCTGCCGCCGCCCAGGCAGGAGAGTACAAGGCGTTCAAGCGGATTGCCGCTGTCGTGCGCCAGAATTCGCCGGATATTGCCCGGGCATTGGGCATCTGAACAAGCTGCGCGGTCCAAGTCAGAGCAGAGCGCTTTCATGAATCACGACCCCGTCCTGCGGACACTGTGAAGTCAGCGGACACTCGGAGCAAAGCGGAAACTCAGGACGGCACAGGCTGTTCGCCAGCTCGATGAGGCCGCGGTGGGCATCACGGGAATTTTCACCGATGCCGATCATGCGCGCTACCGCGAGCCGGCCGTCGGTCAACCTGTTCTTCCGATCGGCGGTGTTGGCCTGGAAGCGCCGTGCCGCACGAAGCACCCCTTTGGTGACCAGCACCGGTTCCTCGGGATCGGTGCACTCAGAATTTGAAGGATCAGTCATCGGAACAGTAAGGACAGCCAAGTCCGCAACGGAGTCCGGCAGTCCGACCGCCTTTTTCATGGCTTCGACCGATCCGTTCAGAGCCTCCGGACGCTCAACAAGGTGTCGCGCGATGTCGAGAACCTTCTCGGCCCTGTTCCGGCGTCCGATTCCTGAAGCCATGTCCAGCAGTATCTCGGCGAGTTCGGCTCGCCGCACAGCTGTGATCGCGGAAGGATGCTCGAGCTCCTGAAGGACCGGCCAGATCGAACGGATGATCGGCGGAGATGCTCGGTCGAGCAGCACTTCAGCCGCGACGAAAACCCAGCGTGAGGATGCCCGCAGCCACGGGACCGCGAGGTTCCGCCTGCGGCGCCGCATCCAGCCGGCGAGGAGCTTGGAAGTATTCCTCGTGCGTCAATTAGGCGACGCAGTCAGCGTCGGGCCCACACGCAATCGGCTGCTACTGTTCTAATAAAAGTTTGAGTTGCTTCCCATACATTTCGATAGATTCGGGAGACAACATTTCCAGATGCTGGCAGTCGACTGAGTGCACCACAATGTCGCCATTAACATATGGCCGCCAATGAAGGGGAAAATCCGAATCGGCCTCATTTTGCGTGGTAGAAAATATGACCATATCACCATCGAACACCGCGGGCACGTGTTCCGAAAGATACAAAAAGCTAGCCTTCAAGTTCTGAACAAAAAAGTCTAGGAACACCCGAAGCTGCGGGATTGGTAGACCAAATCGGTGATGGAATAAATTCTCTACTTGCTTGTAATTGAGCGGTTCCGATTGCCCTGGAATATCGATACGAAGATATCTGACCATGAGTTCCAGCACGTAACTCTCGACTACGTCCCCTGAAACTTGGTCTCGTGTGAGGTTGTTGTCTCCCCATGGCGCAGCGTCGAGCACTATGAGGTGTCGAACCACCGATCCACGCCGACATAGCTCGATGGCGACTTCGTGCGCGATGACACCACCAAGAGACCAACCGAGAAGGTTGTAGGGCCCGATGGGATGAACCGCTTGAAGCCGGTCTGCATAGCTTGCCGCCATGCGGCGAATTGATTCAGGCTCACCTGCCTCGCCGTGCGCTTGTTGAATGCCAATGATGGGGCAGTCCAAGTAGTTACCCAGAGGCTGATATGGCCAGGCAAGCCCGCCAGCCGGATGAAAACAGAACAGCGGAACGCCGGTGCCCTGCTTGAGGGTCTCAACCGGAGCTATTTCCACCGGACTGACATTTCTGCGCAACTGCTGACTCAAGCCACTAACGGTTGGAGCTTCGAACAGGGTGCGCACCGGCAGCTGGGCATCAAAGGAGGTGTTTATCGTCGCGATCACCCGCATCGCGGACAGCGAATCCCCACCCAGATCAAAAAACGAGTCGTCGAGCCCGACCCGCTCCAGACCCAACACCCGGGCATAGATCTCGGCCAGGATCTCCTCGACCGGGCTGGCGGGGGGCTGGTAACGGCCGGTGTCACCTGAGTCCGGTGCCGGCAGGGCCTTGCGGTCGATTTTGCCGTTGGGTGTCAGCGGCAGCGTCTCCACCGCCACGACCGCGGCCGGCACCATGTAGGGCGGCAGTCGCTGCGCCAGCGCAGCGCGCAGCCCGGTCGTGTCGGCGGTCCCGGTGATGTAGCCGACCAGGCGTTTGTCGCCGGGGTGGTCCTCGCGGGCGATCACCACCGCCTGATCCACCCCGTCCAGCCCTGCCAGTGCTGCGCGCACCTCGCCAAGCTCG
This sequence comes from uncultured Actinomycetota bacterium, assembly GCA_963801365.1. Lineage (GTDB taxonomy): Bacteria > Actinomycetota > Actinomycetes > Mycobacteriales > Mycobacteriaceae > Mycobacterium. The sequence continues at coordinate 156,408 of CAWDEZ010000018.1, forward strand.
ATGCGATAGCCGCGGATCTTGACCTGCTCATCGGCGCGCCCCAGGTAGTGCAGCTGCCCATCAGCACCCCAACACACCAGATCCCCGGTGCGATACATCCGCGCCCCGGGCCCCCCGAACGGGCAGGGCACAAACCGCGACGCGGTCAACCCGGCCCGGCGCACATACCCAACCCCCACCCCGGCGCCGGCCACATACAACTCACCGACCACCCCGGCCGGCACCGCCCGCAACCACCCATCCAGCACAAACAACGCCGCCCCCGGCACCGGCGACCCGATCGGCGGCGCCCCCGACCCCGCCATCAACGGCGCACTCATGGACGCATACACCGTGGTCTCGGTGGGACCGTAGGCGTTGATCATCACCCGCCCGGGCGCCCACCGATCCACCACCTCGGCCGGGCACGCCTCACCGGCCACCAGCAAGGCCACCGACTCCAACCCCTCAGCCGACAACACCCCCACCGCCGACGGGGTTTGGCTGAACACGCTGACCTGTTCGGCGACCAGCAAGGCGTGCAAGTCCTGCGGTGAGCCCGCCACCGACTCGGGCACCACCACCAGCCGCCCACCGCGCAGCAGCGCACCCCAGATCTCCCACACCGAGAAGTCGAAGGCCAGGGAGTGACTATGCGTCCACACCCCCGCCCCCGGCAGGTGTGTGGGCAGTGTCTCCATCAGTTGGGTGACGTTGTGGTGGGTGATGGCCACCCCCTTGGGCACCCCGGTGGTGCCCGAGGTGTAGATGAGGTAGGCGATGTCCTCGGGGCCCGGCGCCGGCAATGCTGCGCTGGGTTGGGTGTCCACAGCGGGGTCGTTGACATCGATGACCAGCAGGTCACACCCGTCCAGCCGGTCAGCCAGCCCGGCGGTGGTGATGGCGGCCACCGCGGCCGCATCGGCCACCATGAACTGCAATCGCGCCGCGGGCAGCGCCGGGTCGATGGGCAGGTAGGCCGCCCCGGTCTTGAGCACCGCCAAAATCGCCACGATCGCCTCGGCGGACCGGGAAAACAGCAGCGCCACACACTGCCCCGGGCCCACACCCTGCCCGGCCAGCAGGTGCGCCAACCGGGTGGCGGCCTCCTCAAGCTCCCGATACGTCATGGAGCGGCCCTCGAAGGTCACCGCCGCCGCCTCCGGGGTGCGGGCCGCCTGCGCGGCGAACAACACCGGAATCGACACCCCAGCAGTGGCGGGCCGGGTCAACACCGCCCGGTTGCCCCACCTGTCCAGGCGGGCGTGCTCAGCCTCGTCGAGCACATCCACCGACGACAACCGCCGGGTGGGGTCGGCGGTCATCGCCACCACCACCCGCCCCAGCCGCTCGATCAGCGCCTGGATGCTTTCCGCGTCGAACACGTCGGTGCGATATTCCACCATCCCGCCGATCCCGGCGGGCTCACCGGCCTCGGTCCAGTGTTCGGCCAGCGAGAACACCAGATCCATGCGGGCCGACTGGGTGTCCACCGGCACCGGGCTGACGTGCAGATCACCCAAACTCAGCCCGGCCGCGGGGTCATCGTCCTGCCCGGGGAAGTTCTGCCAGGCCAACATCACCTGCACCAAGGGGTGATGGGTCAGGCTTCGGGTGGGGTTGATCCGATCGACGAGCACCTCGAAGGGCACGTCTTGGTGCTCGTAGGCGGCCAGGCTGCGCCCTCGCACCTGGGCCAGCAGCTCGGCGATGGTGGGATCACCGGCCAGATCGACCCGCAGCACCAGGGTGTTGACGAAAAAACCCACCAGCTCATCCAGCGCGGGATCGCGGCGCCCGGCGATCGGGAACCCCACCGCCACCTCGCTGCTGGCGCTGATCTTGGCCAGCAGCACCGCCAGGGCGGCCTGGATCACCATGAAGCTGGTCGCGTGGTGCTCGCGGGCCATCCGAGCAACCTGCTGCTGCAGCCCCGCCGGCCACTCCAGCGCCACACTGGCGCCGCGGTAATCGGCCACCTGCGGGTAGGGCCGATCGGTGGGCAGCACCAGGCGCTCGGGCATCCCGGCCAGCGCATCCTCCCAAAACCCCAGCTGCGCGGCGATGGGGCTGTGGTGATCGTCGAGCTCACCGAGCTGCGCGCGCTGCCACAGCGTGTAATCGACGTACTGCACCGCTAACGCGGCCCAGCCGGGGACCCGCCCGGCGCACCGGCTGGCATAGGCCAGGTCTAGATCGGCGAGCAGCGGGGTGATCGACCAGCCGTCGGCGGCGATGTGGTGCACCGCGGCCACCAGCACGTGTTCCTCGGCGGCGGTGGTGTAAAGCCACGCCCGCAGCGGGATCTCGGTGGCCAGATCGAAGATGTAGCGGGCCGCCTCGGCCACCGCGGTGTGCAGCCGCTCGGCCGGCCAGTCGGTGGCATCGATGACCTGCCAGCCGACGTCGGCCCGCTCGGCGGGGATGACCAGCTGCTGGGGGGTGCCCTCGACGGCCGGGAACACCGTGCGCAGGCTCTCATGGCGGGCCACCACATCGGCCAGCGCCGCACCCAGCGCGTCGGCGTCCAGCGGCCCGGCCAGCCGCAACGCCGCCGCCATGTTGTAGACCGGTGAAGGGCCCTGCAACTGATCGAGGAACCACAACCGCTGCTGGGCAAACGACAACGGCACCACCGCGGGCCGCGCGCCCGCCACCAACGGCGCCAGCCGACCCCCATCCCCACCGATACGGGTCGCCAACTGCCCAACCGAGGGCGCATCAAACACGGCGCGCACCGACAGGTGCGCATCAAGCGAGGTGTTGATCGCCGCGATCACCCGCATCGCCAACAGCGAATGCCCGCCCAGGTCAAAAAACGACTCATCGAGCCCGACCCGGCTCAACCCCAAAACCTCGGCGAACAGTGCGGCCAACTCCCGTTCTCGTTGATCACGCGGCGCCCGATACGCCACCCCGCTGGCAAACTCCGGGGCCGGCAACGCCCGCCGATCAAGCTTGCCGTTGACCGTCAGCGGCAGCGACTCCACCACCACGACCGCGGCCGGCACCATGTAGGGCGGCAGTCGCTGCGCCAGCGCAGCGCGCAGCCCGGTCGTGTCGGCGGTCCCGGTGATGTAGCCGACCAGGCGTTTGTCGCCGGGGTGGTCCTCGCGGGCGATCACCACCGCCTGATCCACCCCGTCCAGCCCTGCCAGTGCTGCGCGCACCTCGCCAAGCTCGATGCGATAGCCGCGGATCTTGACCTGCTCATCGGCGCGCCCCAGGTAGTGCAGCTGCCCATCAGCACCCCAACACACCAGATCCCCGGTGCGATACATCCGCGCCCCGGGCCCCCCGAACGGGCAGGGCACAAACCGCGACGCGGTCAACCCGGCCCGGCGCACATACCCAACCCCCACCCCGGCGCCGGCCACATACAACTCACCGACCACCCCGGCCGGCACCGCCCGCAACCACCCATCCAGCACAAACAACGCCGCCCCCGGCACCGGCGACCCGATCGGCGGCGCCCCCGACCCCGCCATCAACGGCGCACTCATGGACGCATACACCGTGGTCTCGGTGGGACCGTAGACGTTGATCATCACCCGCCCGGGCGCCCACCGATCCACCACCTCGGCCGCACACGCCTCAGCGCCGATCACCAACGCCACCGGTCCCAAACCCTCGGCCGAGAGCATCCCCGCCGCCGACGGGGTCTGGGTGAGCACGCTGACCTGTTCGGCGACCAGCAAGGCGTGCAAGTCCTGCGGTGAGCCCGCCACCGACTCGGGCACCACCACCAGCCGCCCACCGCGCAGCAGCGCACCCCAGATCTCCCACACCGAGAAGTCGAAGGACAGGGAATGGCACTGCGTCCACACCCCCGCCCCCGGCAGGTGTGTGGGCAGTGTCTCCATCAGTTGGGTGACGTTGTGGTGGGTGATGGCCACCCCCTTGGGCACCCCGGTGGTGCCCGAGGTGTAGATGAGGTAGGCGATGTCCTCGGGGCCCGGCGCCGGCAATGCTGCGCTGGGTTGGGTGTCCACAGCGGGGTCGTTGACATCGATGACCAGCAGGTCACACCCGTCCAGCCGGTCAGCCAGCCCGGCGGTGGTGATGGCGGCCACCGCGGCCGCATCGGCCACCATGAACTGCAATCGCGCCGCGGGCAGCGCCGGGTCGATGGGCAGGTAGGCCGCCCCGGTCTTGAGCACCGCCAAAATCGCCACGATCGCCTCGGCGGACCGGGAAAACAGCAGCGCCACACACTGCCCCGGGCCCACACCCTGCCCGGCCAGCAGGTGCGCCAACCGGGTGGCGGCCTCCTCAAGCTCCCGATACGTCATGGAGCGGCCCTCGAAGGTCACCGCCGCCGCCTCCGGGGTGCGGGCCGCCTGCGCGGCGAACAACACCGGAATCGACACCCCAGCAGTGGCGGGCCGGGTCAACACCGCCCGGTTGCCCCACCTGTCCAGGCGGGCGTGCTCAGCCTCGTCGAGCACATCCACCGACGACAACCGCCGGGTGGGGTCGGCGGTCATCGCCACCACCACCCGCCCCAGCCGCTCGATCAGCGCCTGGATGCTTTCCGCGTCGAACACGTCGGTGCGATATTCCACCATCCCGCCGATCCCGGCGGGCTCACCGGCCTCGGTCCAGTGTTCGGCCAGCGAGAACACCAGATCCATGCGGGCCGACTGGGTGTCCACCGGCACCGGGCTGACGTGCAGATCACCCAAACTCAGCCCGGCCGCGGGGTCATCGTCCTGCCCGGGGAAGTTCTGCCAGGCCAACATCACCTGCACCAAGGGGTGATGGGTCAGGCTTCGGGTGGGGTTGATCCGATCGACGAGCACCTCGAAGGGCACGTCTTGGTGCTCGTAGGCGGCCAGGCTGCGCCCTCGCACCTGGGCCAGCAGCTCGGCGATGGTGGGATCACCGGCCAGATCGACCCGCAGCACCAGGGTGTTGACGAAAAAACCCACCAGCTCATCCAGCGCGGGATCGCGGCGCCCGGCGATCGGGAACCCCACCGCCACCTCGCTGCTGGCGCTGATCTTGGCCAGCAGCACCGCCAGGGCGGCCTGGATCACCATGAAGCTGGTCGCGTGGTGCTCGCGGGCCATCCGAGCAACCTGCTGCTGCAGCCCCGCCGGCCACTCCAGCGCCACACTGGCGCCGCGGTAATCGGCCACCTGCGGGTAGGGCCGATCGGTGGGCAGCACCAGGCGCTCGGGCATCCCGGCCAGCGCATCCTCCCAAAACCCCAGCTGCGCGGCGATGGGGCTGTGGTGATCGTCGAGCTCACCGAGCTGCGCGCGCTGCCACAGCGTGTAATCGACGTACTGCACCGCTAACGCGGCCCAGCCGGGGACCCGCCCGGCGCACCGGCTGGCATAGGCCAGGTCTAGATCGGCGAGCAGCGGGGTGATCGACCAGCCGTCGGCGGCGATGTGGTGCACCGCGGCCACCAGCACGTGTTCCTCGGCGGCGGTGGTGTAAAGCCACGCCCGCAGCGGGATCTCGGTGGCCAGATCGAAGATGTAGCGGGCCGCCTCGGCCACCGCGGTGTGCAGCCGCTCGGCCGGCCAGTCGGTGGCATCGATGACCTGCCAGCCGACGTCGGCCCGCTCGGCGGGGATGACCAGCTGCTGGGGGGTGCCCTCGACGGCCGGGAACACCGTGCGCAGGCTCTCATGGCGGGCCACCACATCGGCCAGCGCCGCACCCAGCGCGTCGGCGTCCAGCGGCCCGGCCAGCCGCAACGCCGCCGCCATGTTGTAGACCGGTGAAGGGCCCTGCAACTGATCGAGGAACCACAACCGCTGCTGGGCAAACGACAACGGCACCACCGCGGGCCGCGCGCCCGCCACCAACGGCGCCAGCCGACCCCCATCCCCACCGATACGGGTCGCCAACTGCCCAACCGAGGGCGCATCAAACACGGCGCGCACCGACAGGTGCGCATCAAGCGAGGTGTTGATCGCCGCGATCACCCGCATCGCCAACAGCGAATGCCCGCCCAGGTCAAAAAACGACTCATCGAGCCCGACCCGGCTCAACCCCAAAACCTCGGCGAACAGTGCGGCCAACTCCCGTTCTCGTTGATCACGCGGCGCCCGATACGCCACCCCGCTGGCAAACTCCGGGGCCGGCAACGCCCGCCGATCAAGCTTGCCGTTGACCGTCAGCGGCAGCGACTCCACCACCACGACCGCGGCCGGCACCATGTAGGGCGGCAGTCGCTGCGCCAGCGCAGCGCGCAGCCCGGTCGTGTCGGCGGTCCCGGTGATGTAGCCGACCAGGCGTTTGTCGCCGGGGTGGTCCTCGCGGGCGATCACCACCGCCTGATCCACCCCGTCCAGCCCTGCCAGTGCTGCGCGCACCTCGCCAAGCTCGATGCGATAGCCGCGGATCTTGACCTGCTCATCGGCGCGCCCCAGGTAGTGCAGCTGCCCATCAGCACCCCAACACACCAGATCCCCGGTGCGATACATCCGCGCCCCGGGCCCCCCGAACGGGCAGGGCACAAACCGCGACGCGGTCAACCCGGCCCGGCGCACATACCCAACCCCCACCCCGGCGCCGGCCACATACAACTCACCGACCACCCCGGCCGGCACCGCCCGCAACCACCCATCCAGCACAAACAACGCCGCCCCCGGCACCGGCGACCCGATCGGCGGCGCCCCCGACCCCGCCATCAACGGCGCACTCATGGACGCATACACCGTGGTCTCGGTGGGACCGTAGACGTTGATCATCACCCGCCCGGGCGCCCACCGATCCACCACCTCGGCCGCACACGCCTCAGCGCCGATCACCAACGCCACCGGTCCCAAACCCTCGGCCGAGAGCATCCCCGCCGCCGACGGGGTCTGGGTGAGCACGCTGACCTGTTCGGCGACCAGCAAGGCGTGCAAGTCCTGCGGTGAGCCCGCCACCGACTCGGGCACCACCACCAGCCGCCCACCGCGCAGCAGCGCACCCCAGATCTCCCACACCGAGAAGTCGAAGGACAGGGAATGGCACTGCGTCCACACCCCCGCCCCCGGCAGGTGTGTGGGCAGTGTCTCCATCAGTTGGGTGACGTTGTGGTGGGTGATGGCCACCCCCTTGGGCACCCCGGTGGTGCCCGAGGTGTAGATGAGGTAGGCGATGTCCTCGGGGCCCGGCGCCGGCAATGCTGCGCTGGGTTGGGTGTCCACAGCGGGGTCGTTGACATCGATGACCAGCAGGTCACACCCGTCCAGCCGGTCAGCCAGCCCGGCGGTGGTGATGGCGGCCACCGCGGCCGCATCGGCCACCATGAACTGCAATCGCGCCGCGGGCAGCGCCGGGTCGATGGGCAGGTAGGCCGCCCCGGTCTTGAGCACCGCCAAAATCGCCACGATCGCCTCGGCGGACCGGGAAAACAGCAGCGCCACACACTGCCCCGGGCCCACACCCTGCCCGGCCAGCAGGTGCGCCAACCGGGTGGCGGCCTCCTCAAGCTCCCGATACGTCATGGAGCGGCCCTCGAAGGTCACCGCCGCCGCCTCCGGGGTGCGGGCCGCCTGCGCGGCGAACAACACCGGAATCGACACCCCAGCAGTGGCGGGCCGGGTCAACACCGCCCGGTTGCCCCACCTGTCCAGGCGGGCGTGCTCAGCCTCGTCGAGCACATCCACCGACGACAACCGCCGGGTGGGGTCGGCGGTCATCGCCACCACCACCCGCCCCAGCCGCTCGATCAGCGCCTGGATGCTTTCCGCGTCGAACACGTCGGTGTCGAATTCGACGCGAAGGCCCAGTTCCCGGCCCGGCGTGGCCAGCACCGTCAGCGGGTAGTGGGTGGATTCGTGGAAGGTGAACTCGGTGACATCCAACCCCTGGACGCCTGACAACGCGGCGGTGTCGATTGGGTAGTTCTCGTACACGAAAAGGGTGTCGAACAGCTGGTCGTGACCGGTGACTCGGTGGATCTCGGTCAACGCCAGGTGCTGATGCTCGAGGTTGTGGGTGTGGGCGCTTTGCAGCTGGTCCAGCAGGTCGGCGGTGGTGGTTGCCGCGGTGATGGTCGCCCGCACCGGCACCGTGTTGATCAACAGGCCCACCATCGATTCCGCGCCGGCCAGCTCGGCCGGGCGCCCCGAGACCGTGGTGCCGAATACGACATCATGCTGGCCGGTCAACCCCATCAGCAGCTGCGCGAAGGCGCCCTGCAGCACGGTGTTGACAGTCGTGTGGTGCGAGCGCGCCAGCTCGCTCAGCGCCCGCGTGGTCTCCTCAGGCACCCGAACCGATTCAACGCCTCGCCGCCCCAGCCCCAACCGGGCCGGCGGGCCCACCAGTGTGGGGGTGTCAAAGCCGGCCAGCACCTCACGCCACGCCGCGTGGGCAGCGTCGAGGTCCCGATCGGCCAGCCAGGTGACAAACCTGCGATACGGCGCGGCCGCGGGCAGCCGCTGCCCGTAATAGCCGGCAAATATTTCCCGCAGCAGGATCGGCAGCGACCAGCCATCGAGCACGATGTGGTGATTGGTGAGCACACACCGGTACCGGTCTGCTGCGGTGCGGATCAACGCCGCCCGGAAGGCCGACTCGTTGGCCAGGTCGCAGACCGCGACGCGTTCGGCGGCGCACACCCGCTGGATCTGCTCATCGACGTCGACGTCGAGGTCGTCGGCGTCCAGTTCGACATACCGCCAGGGCGCCACGGGATCAGCCGGGATGATCTGCACCGGTTCGTCGAACTGTTGGCTGAATCGGGCCGCCAGGTTCGGATGCCGGTTCACCACCGTGAGCACCGCCTCGCGCAGCCGGTGCGGGTCAAGCGGGCCGGTCACGGTGAAATCCAACTGCACCGCATACACGTCGTCGCCGCTAGCCTGCGCGGTGCTGGCGTGAAAGAGCAGCCCCTGCTGCAGCGGGGTCAATGGCAACACGTCAGCGATCCGGTACCGCCGCTGCAGCTCGTCGATCTGCTGCTGGCTCAGGCGGGCAGGGACAATATCCGACGGGGTCAACCCGCCCCCGCCGCCGCGCACATGCGCGCAGATGCCGGCCAGGGCGTCAAACCACAGCCGGCTCAGCCGGCTGACCTGCGCGCGATCCAGTGCCGAGGGCGCCCACGTCCAGTCGGCGTGCAGCTGCGGGCCGACCTCGGTGTCGGCGGTGGCGGCGTTGAGCTCCACGGTGTGCGCCAGCGGCATCGGCACCGCCGTGGCCGCGCCGGTCACCGACAAGGCCTCCCGGCAGGGCCGCCACACATCACCGGACACCCCGGCCGCCGCCGCGCCCCAACGTCCCAGATAGTTAAACCCGATCGGCGGGTCGGACCCTACCAGGTCAACATCGTTGTTCAGATAGCGCAACACACCGTAGGTCAGACCATCCGGGAGGGCCCGAAGCTGCTCTTTGGCGTCCTTGAGCACCGCCCCCAGTGCGGCCTCGCCGGCCACCACCTGCGCCCAGCTAAGCCCACCCACCGCCAACGACACCGGATATTTGGTGGTGAACCACCCCACCGCGTGCGACAGGTCAACATCGGAGGCCAGCTCCTCGTGGCGCCCGTGACCCTCGACATCGATGCCGATCGGCACCGCGCCGGTGCCCAAAAACTCCGCGAACGCCAACCCGAACGCGATCAACAAAATGTCGTTCACCCCGGCATGAAACGCCGCCGGCACCTCACCCAACAGCATCCGGGTGGTCTCCACATCCAGCTCCACCGACAACTGCCCGGCGCTCTCATAGGTATCCACCGCAGGGCGCACCGCCGGCAGCGCGGCCGGGACCGCCGCCACCTGCCGCCACGCCTCGGCCAGCTCCACCACCGCCGGGGTGTCGGCGTGCTCAGCTAGCAGCGACGCCCACCGGGCAAACGACGTCCCGCCCGCCGGCAGGGCTATCAGCTGCCCGCTGTGATGCTGGACCCAGCCGATGTTGAGGTCCTCCAACACAATCCGCCACGACACCGCGTCAACGGCCAGATGGTGAACGATCAACGCCAACTGACCGGTGGAGACCACCCACAGCGCACTCAGCATCATCCCGGCGGCCGGGTTCAACCGGCACCGCGCCCCCACCAGCGCCTCATCGGATAACACATCCACCGTGTGCAGGCAGCTTTCCGCGTCGACCGAACCCGGCCCGGGCACCCGCAACGACCAACCCCCCGCGCCGTCATCGTCGACCCGGAGCCGCAGCATGGCATGCCGATCCACCAACGCCTGCAACACCACCACCACGTCGGCCTCGCTGACCCCCACCGGGGCCTGCACCACCACCGTCTGGTTGAACTGCTCCACCGGGCCATCCACGCCCTGCAGCCACCTGATGATCGGGGTGGCCACCACCGGCCCGACACCCTCATCGACCGGGCCACCTCCATCGGTGGCCACCACGGCCACCCGGGCCAGCCCGGCCACGGTCTGCTCGACGAACATGTCGCGGGGCCGACAGATCAGGCCGGCCGCCCGCGCCCGCGCCACCACCTGCATCGACAAGATGCTGTCCCCGCCCAACTCGAAAAACGACTCATCCACCCCGACCCGCTCCAGACCCAGCACCTGCGCATAGATGCCGGCCAGGATCTCCTCGAGCGGGCCGGCCGGGGCGCGATAACGATCAACATCCTGGTACTCCGGTGCCGGCAGGGCGCGCTTGTCGAGTTTGCCGTTGACCGTCAACGGCAACGCCTCCACCACCACCACCGCGGCCGGCACCATATAGGCCGGGAGCCGCTCGGCCAGCCCGGCACGTATCGCGGCCGGGTCCGCTGCCCCGGTGACGTAGCCGACCAGGCGTTTGTCGCCGGGGTGGTCCTCGCGGGCGATCACCACCGCCTGATCCACCCCGTCCAGCCCTGCCAGTGCTGCGCGCACCTCGCCAAGCTCGATGCGATAGCCGCGGATCTTGACCTGCTCATCGGCGCGCCCCAGGTAGTGCAGCTGCCCATCAGCACCCCAACACACCAGATCCCCGGTGCGATACATCCGCGCCCCGGGCCCCCCGAACGGGCAGGGCACAAACCGCGACGCGGTCAACCCGGCCCGGCGCACATACCCAACCCCCACCCCGGCGCCGGCCACATACAACTCACCGACCACCCCGGCCGGCACCGCCCGCAACCACCCATCCAGCACAAACAACGCCGCCCCCGGCACCGGCGACCCGATCGGCGGCACCCCCGACCCCGCCTCCAACGGCGTAGTCCACGCCGGTCCCATCGTCGTCTCGGTCGGGCCGTACCAGTTGATCATCACCCGCCCGGGCGCCCACCGATCCACCACCTCGGCCGCACACGCCTCACCGGCCACCACCAACGCCACCGGTCCCAAACCCTCGGCCGAGAGCATCCCCGCCGCCGACGGGGTCTGGGTGAGCACGCTGACCTGTTCGGCGACCAGCAAGGCGTGCAAGTCCTGCGGTGAGCCCGCCACCGACTCGGGCACCACCACCAGCCGCCCACCGTGCAGCAGCGCACCCCAGATCTCCCACACCGAGAGATCGAAGGCATACGGATGGCACTGCGTCCACACACCCGCCCCCGGCAGGTGTGTGGGCAGTGTCTCCATCAGTTGGGTGACGTTGTGGTGGGTGATGGCCACCCCCTTGGGCACCCCGGTGGTGCCCGAGGTGTAGATGAGGTAGGCGATGTCCTCGGGGCCCGGCGCCGGCAATGCTGCGCTGGGTTGGGTGTCCACAGCGGGGTCGTTGACATCGATGACCAGCAGGTCACACCCGTCCAGCCGGTCAGCCAGCCCGGCGGTGGTGATGGCGGCCACCGCGGCCGCATCGGCCACCATGAACTGCAATCGCGCCGCGGGCAGCGCCGGGTCGATGGGCAGGTAGGCCGCCCCGGTCTTGAGCACCGCCAAAATCGCCACGATCGCCTCGGCGGACCGGGAAAACAGCAGCGCCACACACTGCCCCGGGCCCACACCCTGCCCGGCCAGCAGGTGCGCCAACCGGGTGGCGGCCTCCTCAAGCTCCCGGTACGTCATGGAGCGGCCCTCGAAGGTCACCGCCGCCGCCTCCGGGGTGCGGGCCGCCTGCGCGGCGAACAACACCGGAATCGACACCCCAGCAGTGGCGGGCCGGGTCAACACCGCCCGGTTGCCCCACCTGTCCAGGCGGGCGTGCTCAGCCTCGTCGAGCACATCCACCGACGACAACCGCCGGGTGGGGTCGGCGGTCATCGCCACCACCACCCGCCCCAGCCGCTCGATCAGCGCCTGGATGCTTTCCGCGTCGAACACGTCGGTGCGATATTCCACCATCCCGCCGATCCCGGCGGGCTCACCGGCCTCGGTCCAGTGTTCGGCCAGCGAGAACACCAGATCCATGCGGGCCGACTGGGTGTCCACCGGCACCGGGCTGACGTGCAGATCACCCAAACTCAGCCCGGCCGCGGGGTCATCGTCCTGCCCGGGGAAGTTCTGCCAGGCCAACATCACCTGCACCAAGGGGTGATGGGTCAGGCTTCGGGTGGGGTTGATCCGATCGACGAGCACCTCGAAGGGCACGTCTTGGTGCTCGTAGGCGGCCAGGCTGCGCCCTCGCACCTGGGCCAGCAGCTCGGCGATGGTGGGATCACCGGCCAGATCGACCCGCAGCACCAGGGTGTTGACGAAAAAACCCACCAGCTCATCCAGCGCGGGATCGCGGCGCCCGGCGATCGGGAACCCCACCGCCACCTCGCTGCTGGCGCTGATCTTGGCCAGCAGCACCGCCAGGGCGGCCTGGATCACCATGAAGCTGGTCGCGTGGTGCTCGCGGGCCATCCGAGCAACCTGCTGCTGCAGCCCCGCCGGCCACTCCAGCGCCACACTGGCGCCGCGGTAATCGGCCACCTGCGGGTAGGGCCGATCGGTGGGCAGCACCAGGCGCTCGGGCATCCCGGCCAGCGCATCCTCCCAAAACCCCAGCTGCGCGGCGATGGGGCTGTGGTGATCGTCGAGCTCACCGAGCTGCGCGCGCTGCCACAGCGTGTAATCGACGTACTGCACCGCTAACGCGGCCCAGCCGGGGACCCGCCCGGCGCACCGGCTGGCATAGGCCAGGTCTAGATCGGCGAGCAGCGGGGTGATCGACCAGCCGTCGGCGGCGATGTGGTGCACCGCGGCCACCAGCACGTGTTCCTCGGCGGCGGTGGTGTAAAGCCACGCCCGCAGCGGGATCTCGGTGGCCAGATCGAAGATGTAGCGGGCCGCCTCGGCCACCGCGGTGTGCAGCCGCTCGGCCGGCCAGTCGGTGGCATCGATGACCTGCCAGCCGACGTCGGCCCGCTCGGCGGGGATGACCAGCTGCTGGGGGGTGCCCTCGACGGCCGGGAACACCGTGCGCAGGCTCTCATGGCGGGCCACCACATCGGCCAGCGCCGCACCCAGCGCGTCGGCGTCCAGCGGCCCGGCCAGCCGCAACGCCGCCGCCATGTTGTAGACCGGTGAAGGGCCCTGCAACTGATCGAGGAACCACAACCGCTGCTGGGCAAACGACAACGGCACCACCGCGGGCCGCGCGCCCGCCACCAACGGCGCCAGCCGACCCCCATCCCCACCGATACGGGTCGCCAACTGCCCAACCGAGGGCGCATCAAACACGGCGCGCACCGACAGGTGCGCATCAAGCGAGGTGTTGATCGCCGCGATCACCCGCATCGCCAACAGCGAATGCCCGCCCAGGTCAAAAAACGACTCATCGAGCCCGACCCGGCTCAACCCCAAAACCTCGGCGAACAGTGCGGCCAACTCCCGTTCTCGTTGATCACGCGGCGCCCGATACGCCACCCCGCTGGCAAACTCCGGGGCCGGCAACGCCCGCCGATCAAGCTTGCCGTTGACCGTCAGCGGCAGCGACTCCACCACCACGACCGCCGCCGGCACCATGTATTCCGGCAACCGGTCACCGGCATACCGGCGCACCTCAGCGGCCCGATCGATCGCCGAGGGATCGTTGACATACCCGGTGAGGGAACCGACCCGTGTGGCGGGCAGGTAGAGATCCGACAATGCCGGGAGCGGGTCGTCATTGGCCGAGTCGGTGGCGCGGGTGTAGATGAGGTCCATCAGGTCAGCGGTCGGCGACCAGGTCAGCGCTGTGGCGTATCCCAGTTCCCGCCCCAGCAGGTGACATTGGTGGGGCAACACCGCATCGGGTGCGGATGTGCCGGCACGCAACTCGTTGACGGGCACCCGGTCGCCGGCCTGGGTCAGCGCCCGCGCCAGTTCCACATCGGGCCATATCCCGGCGTGAGGCACCCCGGTGACGCGCAGCTCGGGCAGGTGTTGCGACTGCAGGTATTCGCCCAGCCTCGCCAGGCTTCCGAACCGCTGCCACGGTTCGCAAGGTAGGTGTGCAAGGGACCGCGCCGGCACCGGCGCCTTACGCAGCACGACGTCGTATCGGTAGCCGCTGAGTTCGTTGACTGCGCGCATCCGCTTGAGCTGCACATCCACCGCGGCGATGTCGGGAAGGTGCTGCGGCAGGGCGGCAAAGAATTCCGGCGCTAACAGCAGTTCCTGCTCGGCGAGCATTTCCCGGCGCACCCGCTCACGCATCACCGCGGCCGTGTCGTCACCATCGGTGGTGTCGGCGCACAACATCCCGGTGGTGAACGCCCGCAGCAACGACAGGTTCCGCACGTCGCCGATGAACAACGCCCCGCCCGGTGCCAGTAATCGCATCGCCACCGCCAGCACATCAAGCAGGTACCCCGCGCTCGGGAAGTACTGGATGACCGAGTTGAGCACCACCGCATCGAAATGGCCCTGCGGCAACCCGTCGGCCACATCCGCCGGCTGCACCCGCAACCGCACCCGGTTTGCCCACGGCTGCGATGCCACCGCCGCCTGCAGCGTCTGGATCGTCGGCGCGGAGAAGTCGGTGCCCCAATACTCGACACAGTCCGGGGCAAGCTGGGCAAGCAACAATCCGGTACCGACCCCGATCTCCAACATCCGCGCCGCACGCAACCCGCGGATCCGGTCCACCGCAGCAGCGCGCCATTCCCGCATCTGCTCAAGCGGGATCGGCGCCCCGGTGTAACTGCTGTTCCAGCCGCCGAAATCCTCGCCCAACACTGCCGGCGCGGCCGCGTCGGACGTTAACCGCGAGTACAGGCCGCCCCAGAGCCGCTGCCACTGCTCGACCAGGCCCGCTTCCCGCTCCGGCGCCCGGCCCACCTGCCCGTCGAGCACGACATAGCCCACTAATTGCTTGTCGCTAACACCCTCGACGGCCCCCGGGACCGGGTGGGCGATGACCGCCGCCTGCGCCACCCGGGGATGGGCCGCCAGCACCGCCTCGATCTCACCGCACTCGATGCGATAGCCGCGGATCTTGACCTGCTCATCGGCGCGCCCCAGGTAGTGCAGCTGCCCATCAGCACCCCAACACACCAGATCCCCGGTGCGATACATCCGCGCCCCGGGCCCCCCGAACGGGCAGGGCACAAACCGCGACGCGGTCAACCCGGCCCGGCGCACATACCCAACCCCCACCCCGGCGCCGGCCACATACAACTCACCGACCACCCCGGCCGGCACCGCCCGCAACCACCCATCCAGCACAAACAACGCCGCCCCCGGCACCGGCGACCCGATCGGCGGCACCCCCGACCCCGCCTCCAACGGCGTAGTCCACGCCGGTCCCATCGTCGTCTCGGTCGGGCCGTACCAGTTGATCATCACCCGCCCGGGCGCCCACCGATCCACCACCTCGGCCGCACACGCCTCACCGGCCACCACCAACGCCACCGGTCCCAAACCCTCGGCCGAGAGCATCCCCGCCGCCGATGGGGTCTGGGTGAGCACGCTGACCTGTTCGGCGACCAGCAAGGCGTGCAAGTCCTGCGGTGAGCCCGCCACCGACTCGGGCACCACCACCAGCCGCCCACCGTGCAACAGCGCACCCCAGATCTCCCACACCGAGAGATCGAAGGCACAGGGAATGGCACTGCGTCCACACCCCCGCCCCCGGCAGGTGTGTGGGCAGTGTCTCCATCAGTTGGGTGACGTTGTGGTGGGTGATGGCCACCCCCTTGGGCACCCCGGTGGTGCCCGAGGTGTAGATGAGGTAGGCGATGTCCTCGGGGCCCGGCGCCGGCAATGCTGCGCTGGGTTGGGTGTCCACAGCGGGGTCGTTGACATCGATGACCAGCAGGTCACACCCGTCCAGCCGGTCAGCCAGCCCGGCGGTGGTGATGGCGGCCACCGCGGCCGCATCGGCCACCATGAACTGCAATCGCGCCGCGGGCAGCGCCGGGTCGATGGGCAGGTAGGCCGCCCCGGTCTTGAGCACCGCCAAAATCGCCACGATCGCCTCGGCGGACCGGGAAAACAGCAGCGCCACACACTGCCCCGGGCCCACACCCTGCCCGGCCAGCAGGTGCGCCAACCGGGTGGCGGCCTCATCAAGCTCCCGGTACGTCATGGAGCGGCCCTCGAAGGTCACCGCCGCCGCCTCCGGGGTGCGGGCCGCCTGCGCGGCGAACAACACCGGAATCGACACCCCAGCAGTGGCGGGCCGGGTCAACACCGCCCGGTTGCCCCACCTGTCCAGGCGGGCGTGCTCAGCCTCGTCGAGCACATCAACCGACGACAGCGGCCGCGTCGGATCAGCGGTCATCGCCACCAACACCCGCTGCAAATGTCCCGCAATATCAGAGACGTCAAAATTCGAAAACGGCTGCCCGGCACCCACCGTGGTCAAGAAAAGCTGCCCATCGGCGCTGTAGAAGAACAATCCAAGGTGGTCCACGTGGCCAACCATGGGATAATAGACTGACGCCGCAGCACCCGCGAAGGGCAGAATTGTTGTAGAAGGGGTGAAATTAACACTTACCCTATCGGCTGGCTGCCTTGAGCTCCGGTGGTGAGCTTTGCGCTCAAGGGTGTGCACCGGAAACCGTTGATGCTGCACCGCTTCTCGTATTCGAGTGTCAACGTGTTCACAGAAACTGGACACGATAGATTCCGGTGAAACCCGCAGCAGCAGCGGCACAATCCCGGAAACCATCCCGGGCAACGTCTTCGACGCTGGACTTGTTCGCCTGCTGACAGCGAAGTCGAGCACCAATTCCTGGGCGGCATCGGCACACCACCCACGCACCAACAGTGCGCACGCAGCTGTGATCACCGAGGTCCGACGCACGTTCAACACTGCAGATAACTCGTGGACTAGGCCAAGAATCGCAGGGTCCAATCGAACCGGCGCAGGAACCGAATGCGAATCGCGCCCGCCCGCAGCCTGCGGCAACCGATAATTCGGCTCGTTTTCCGGTGGAAGATTACTAGACCAGTAGGCCTGATCTTCGAGATAATCGCTGGACGATTCGTAATCTAACTCGCAGGTAACCAAGTCCTGCAGCGACCCGAAAAAAGCAGGCGACACCGGCGCGCCAGAAACCAGCGCAGAGTAGATATCCGCAATCCGATTGGCAATAAGCACAGTGCCGGTTCCGTCTAAGACGATGTGATGAATGCATGTGAAGAGCTGGAATTGATCCGGCCGCGTCTGAAACAACGCAAATTTGAATAGCGGGCCAGTGAACGGCATGGGCGTGCGTTGAATCGCTGATGCGAGCCCAGATGCCTCTTCAACGGGATCCTGCGCGCAGCTAAGGTCATAGTAGGCAAGCTCGACATCCGGGTAATCAATTGCCCGCTGGAAAACCTGACCATCCACCTCAGAGAAAGCCGCCCTGATTGGCTCGGCCTCTCGGACCACTTGGCGGATCGCCCACTCAAGCAGATCAGGCTTTACCGTGCCCTCGATTACCACGAAGTAGCCAATCTGCCACTCCGTGTCCGAGCCACCCATTTGCTGCGCCAGCCATATGTCTAGCTGTGCACGCGTCAGCGGGAGCGAGCCCTCATCACGTTCCATCCGAGCCCTTCCACGCCGACGGGTTACGCATCAAAAGCCCGGCCTGACGCCAACCTCTCTCGCAGACTCCGCGGCCGTATATCGGCCCAGTTCTGTTCGATGTAGTCCAGACACTCGCCGCGGGCTGCTTCGCCATAAACCACCCGCCAGCCGGCTGGAACATCGGCAAAGGATGGCCACAGGCTGTGTTGCTCCTCGTCGTTGACCAAGACGAAGAAAGTGCCATCCTCATCATCGAACGGGTTGGTGCTCATCGGTTCTCCAGACCTCCTGGCGACCCTTGGTCGCTTGGACTTCGACGGTGGTCAACGGCGTCGTCAATATACAAGAGGCCAAACCGGGTTGGTCAGGCTCCTCGGCAAAGTCAGGATCACGCTTGCCGACGGACGCGGGCGAACGCCACCACAAAATTGTCGCCTTCACCCTGCTGACCGGACGCACACCGTCATAGGCAACGACGATCTCGACCAGCGTGCGGTCGAGGAGCGCGATCCCGGCGCTCATGTCGTCCGGCGGGGTGTCCCACAATCGCGTGGAACCCTCGATATAGGGAGGGACAGCGTCGCAACACCGTCGGCAGCCACTCACTATGTCCACGTCGCTTCAGCTCAACGGTGGCAGCTTGCCCTACAACAACGCCGAACATGTTAGCCAGGGTGCTCCGATGACGAGCGCCGAATGTTAGTCCAGGCTCATAGCGACCGCTCACGCAAGACGTTCGCAAGGTCCATCCGCCGGATCACGCGGAACGCCGGAATCTGGGCCAAAAGTCCGGCGACCAGGACCGCCACCGCAACAAAGACCGGAGTCGCGGGGCGCATCACCAGGTGCCATCGATAGCCCTCGGTTACATAGGTGGACAAGAACCACTCGGCGAGCAACGCCCCGGCGATCAGACCGCCCGGCACCCCGATCACGGCCAGCATCATGTTCTCCGTAGCTACCAGCCGGCCCAACAGGTGTGCGCCCATTCCCGCTGCCTGCAATGTGGCCAGCTCACCGGTGCGTTCACTGACGTTGGCCGACATCGCGCTATACAGCAGCGCAGCGGCCATCACAGCGGCGGACAGCAAGGTCAGCGCAACCATCACGTCATACAGGCGGTAGGCCTTGCGGACGGTGGCCGAGATCGACTCGGTGGACAGGTAGGCGACCACGCCGGTCATCATCGTCACGGCCTGGCGCTTCGCCTCCGCGTCGACGCCGGCAGCCAGCTTGAGCATCACGCCCGAGGGCGCCAGAGCGGACAATTGCTCTGCCGAGATGTATACGACCGGGCTCGTCGGCTCATCGACGAACCCGGCGACGAGCGGCTCGAGCCGGATTCCATGCTGCGCGTTGATAATCGACACCCGGTCGCCCACGGCTACCCCGAGGATCGCCCGCAAGCCCTCGCCCAGCAACACACCCAGGCGGGGCAGCCCGCCGCCTGATCGGCTCGATGTGAAGCGGTGCATCTGGGTTGTCGGCGGCAGGCCAATCAGCAGGGTGTCGTAACTGTTGTTGCGGCCCTGCACCGTGACATCTAGCCGGGTGAACGTCTCGGCGGCGGCGACTTGCGGATCGACGCGTAGCGTGCCGGCGACGGACTCGGCTGCGCCCGCGGCGGTGAGGACTTGAGCGTCTTGAAGTTCGATCTCTTCGTACTGGCGGTCAATGCCGGTATTGACGGTGTCGCGCATACCGGAGCACACCATCACCAGGCACACCGAACTGACCACCCCGGCAACGGTGAGGATGGTGCGGCGACGGTTACGGGTCAGGCCGCGCACCGTCATTCGCCAGCGTGTCGGCATCCGCCGCAGCGGCGGCAGCAGCCGTTCCGCGACACTGATGCCCCCGCGGGCGCTGGGCGGCGAAATTCTCATCGCTTCGGCCGGGCTGATCCGCGACGCAGCGCGCGCCGGGGCCCAGGCCGCCAGTGCGGCTGCTGCCGTGCCGGCGACGGCTCCGATGATCAAACTGGTGGGATGCAGCGACGTCACCCGCAGCGGCAGTCCCAGCGCCCGGATATATTGGGTGATGAACCAGCCGCCGAGGACATGGCCGCCGAGTAGCCCCACGGTGCCCCCGGCAACAGCGACCGCTACATCGTAGATAGTGGCTACGAATCCTTGGACCGGACAATCCGTTGGCCGACAGCGTTCCGATCACCACCCGCTGCGCGGTCACCAGCCGCGACAGCAGCACATAGGTCCCGACCACGGCTGCCACCAGGAACACCCAGGGCAGCAGCCGGGCGAACGTGCGCACCCCTTCGACGGTTTTGCGCAACACAGTATGGGACGGCTGCTCGTCGCGGGGCGTCGCCACCAGTCCATGCGAGCGCGCTAATTCCGTTGCGGCCGTGACCAATTCCCGTGCGTGGCCACGGTCGTGTGCATAGGCCAGCAGCTGATCTGTCGGCTGGGCCGCGAGTTGTGCCATATCGGGTGCGGGCACGAAGACCACGCCGAAGTAGTCCGGTGTGGTCAAGGTTTCCGCCCGTGAGCGCGCCGGCCACAGGTATTCGGTCGACAATGCCGACCCAGAAACACCCACCGGGCGCCAACCGGACGGTCCGAGGAGTTCGACGGTGCTCCCGGGGTGCAGGCCGTAATGCTGGGTGAGGTGCTCTTCAGTCGCCACGGACCCAGTTGTCGGAAGATCACCAGATTGCAGCGTCAGCTTCGACACCGCGGGTTGAGTCCCGACCGGCACACCGACCGCGCGGCCGAAAACGGTGCGGCCGTTGACGCGGATGGACACGTCGGCCTGCTGGCGAAGCTCCACCACCGGATCACCGGGAAGGCTTCGCATCTCGGTGGAAAGCTCTGCCACCCCGGGGCCGCTGATCACTACATCCGGCAGCAGTTGCTCGGCATAGGTCCGGTCCAGGGACTGCCTCAAATCGGCATAGGCGTTGGTGGCCCCAACGAACACCGCGACACCAATGCCGAGCACGATGGTCGCGGCCAGGAACTGCCAGCGGTGCCGCCACAGATCCCGACGCAGCTTGCGGCGCAGGATGCGGGTCACCAGTCGAGGTCCTGCGCCTGCGCCGGCGCAGCGACGCGCTCCTGACCGGCGACCGTTCCCGAGTGCAGCCACACCACCCGATCGGCGATCTGGGCGATCGCGGAGTTGTGCGTTACTAAAACGACGGCGAGGTGCGTCTCCCGGGCCAGCTCGCGCAGCACCGCCAGAACCTGCCGCCCCGTGACCAGGTCCAGACTGCCCGTCGGTTCGTCGCACAGCAGCAGCGGTGGCTCCTTGACGATGGCGCGGGCAATCGCCACCCGCTGCTGCTGGCCGCCGGACATCTGGCCGGGAAACCGATCGGCGAGATCCGCCAGCCCGACTTTGGCGAGCGCCGCGCGGCTTCGCCGAGCGACGTCCTTGACGGAGAGTTCGGCGATGATCTCGACATTCTCCAGCGCAGTCAGCGTCGGCACCAGATTGAAGTATTGGAACACAAAACCGACCTGATCCCGTCGATACGCGGTGCGCTGCCTCGCTTTCAACATACCAATGTCCTTGCCCGCCACCAGGATTCGTCCACACGTGGGCTCTTCGATGCCGCCCACGAGATTGAGCAGCGTCGTTTTGCCCGAACCGGACGGACCCAGCAAGACAACGAACTCTCCGGGCCACACCGAAAGGTCAACATCCTTGAGCGCGTCCACCGTCGTCGGTCCGACGTCATACCTTCGGCCCATCGCCTCCAGCCGCACCGCAGGGCCTTCCGGGATTGCGGCAGCGTCGGTCTCCCCGGAGACGTCCCATGATGACGGCTGTCTGCTCATCACCAAAGTATCGACGAAACCGCGCCCCGCATTGGGCCCTTATAGCCGTAAGGGCGCTGGACTGGACTTCACGAACAAAGCCGCGGCGAGCACCCTGAAATGGCGCACCGCCGGGCCGCAGATTCGAAGCGTGCCGGACTTTCCGTCCGAACTAATTGGTTCCCTTTATTGAGCTACTTTGATCCTATCCAACGGGAACGACACCATTCCGGTGTAGCCGCACAGTGCGTGAGTAATTGATGGAGATCGCTCGTGCCACGACTGCTGATCGTGCACCACACCCCGTCCCCGCACTGCCAGGAGATGTTCGAGGCGGTGGTGGCGGGGGCGACCGATCCCGAGATCGAGGGTGTGGAGGTGCTGCGCCGTCCGGCGCTCACGGTGTCGCCGGTCGAGTTCTTGGAGGCCGATGGCTACCTGCTGGGCAGCCCGGCGAACCTGGGCTATCTCAGCGGTGCCCTCAAGCACGCCTTCGACCAATGCTTCTACCCGTGCCTGGACACGACACGGGGCAGACCCTTCGGGGCCTGGCTGCACGGCAACGAAGGCACCGAGGGAGCCGAGCGCGCCCTGACCGCGATCACGGGCGGGCTGGGCTGGGTGCAGTCCGCTGAGACGGTCGTGGTGATGGGGAAGCCGACCAAAGCCGACATCGAGGCGTGCTGGAACCTCGGCGCGACGGTCGCCGCTCAGTTGATGGAGTGAGTCAGCCGCGTGAATGCCTGCACACAATATGCGCATGTCTCTCGCCGGCGGGCAGATCATGGCGCGAGGGTCACCAATCCGTGTCGTTCGCCGGGGCGACACCGATAGCGTTCTGGTGTGGAGACTACGACAGACAGGTTGTCGATTCAGTACGCGGCTCGGCTTGTATCGGCGCATCTACTTTCCGTCGCGTGGGACAGGGGAACAGGCAAGACCTTCAAGGGCGATGTCGGGAAGTCCGGCGTTGGCAATGAGGGCGCGGCGGCGACCGTCAAGAACACCGAGGGCGCGATCACCTACAACGAATGGTCTTTCGCCCAAGCACAAAGGCTTTTCACCGCGAAGATCCTGACCCCGGCAGGCCCGGACCCGGTCGGCATCAGCGCCGACACAGTCTCCAAAACGGTCGCTGGCGCCACGATTGTCGGCCAAGGGAACGACCTGGTGCTTGACACGTCGTCGTTCTACAACCCCACCCAGCCCGGCGCCTACCCCATCGTGCTGGCCACCTACGAGCTCGTCTGCTCGAAATACTCCGACGTCGAAGTCGGCCGCGCAGTGCGGGCGTTCCTGCAATCCACCGTCAGCCAAGGGCAAGTCGACCTCGAAAACTACGGATACTTTGCCCTACCCGACCAGTTCCAGGCGAAAGTTTCCAGCGCGGTCAACTCCATCACCTAGTCCGATCTGGTGGGGTTGGGAAATCACAGCTCGCGATGAGAGTTGGTCATCGCGTTGCTTCTCCTTCGATGGGGATCAGGAGGTCCGGCAGGCCCTTCGAAAGACGTTGTACGTTCAGTTCAAGATCCGAGACAACGACGTTGTATGAAAAGGCGCTCGGGTATGTCCGGGAATATTACTGAGCAGGATGCCTTCCGACAGTAACGACCTGAACTTGCCTAACCGATCAGCTCAAGGTCTGGGTCAATCTCGTACATCCCGTCCACCGCGTCCCGGTAGCGCCCCTTAGCGAAGCTTAAGCGGCGCAGCCGTGAATGTTGAGTCAAGTACGCGGTTCGAGTCGCGAGCGGTCAGGTGGCGAGCCGAGCCTGCTGGGTGAGTTCGTCGAAGGCGGCTTGGTAGGCGCGGGCGGCGTTGTGTAGCTTGGTTTTTCGTGGTGGGCTAGGGTCGCTGACTTGGGCGAGGCCGGCGCGGAGCAGGTGGTCGTGGGCGTGGGTGAACAGCAGCGCGTGTTGCAGCCCGGCGTCGGTGACGGTGTAGCGGCGGCTGCGGGGAATGCGTTCGATGAGGCCGTGGGCGCGCAGGCGGCGCAGGTCGTAGGTCATCTTCCCGGCGGTGATGTGTTCGGCGGTCGTGCCGAGCAGGGGCGCAATGAGGGTGCGCAGGTCACGGTTGGTGAACCCGTGGACTAGGAGCCGGTGGACGAGCAGGGCCTGCAGTAGGGCGTGCACTCGGGTGTCGCCGAAGCGCAGTCCGGGGATGCGGGTGGCGGAGTTGGTGACGACGGGGGCGGTCAGGTCGGTGAAGGCCTTCGCGCCGCGGATCGGGTCGTGGCTGATGGTTTGGACGTCGAGCAGGCGCCTGTTGGCGGAAAAGCCGAGCTGCCGCAGGGTGGGCAGGCTGGTCAGCCGTTTGGTGACCCCGAAGTCGTGCGGGTCGTTGATGGTGGTCTCGGTGCGCAGCGCCTCCCTTGTTTGTGGTACTGCTTGATCTTGGCGTTCTTGTAGTCGACATGCAGTGACGGGACGACGCCGTCGGTGATCACCCGAGTGCGGAATCGCCCCGGTGTCGGACGACGTTTGCGGCGCATGATGCGGCGGTCGAAGATCAGCGCGACGTGGTCGGGGCGGCCGATGTCGAGGTTGTCGCGGATGACCTGCTCGAAGAAGATCCGCCCGGACACCGGCGCATCCAGCATCTGGGTGAGCGAGAACTCGGCCTGCAGGATCGACAACTCGTAGCGGTAGCCGGCGGCCTGGTCCTCGTCGGTGAACGGGTTGGGCAGGATCGCCAGCCACTTGCGCAGCAGCGCGTCGATCTGCTCGGGTCCCAGGCTGTCGCAGATCACCTGCAACCCCGCCGCGTCGTCGACCGCGGCAAATCCGTTATCGAGCGCTTCGAACCCGATGCCGGCCTTGGCCGCTTGGCGTTTGGCGGATTCGTTGCCGTTGATGCACAGCTTGGCGGTGTAGGGGAAGTAGGTGCTGAACTTGATGAAGAACGGGCCGAAATCCTCATCTAGGCAATAAAAATAGAAGTAGTTGATGAACGCCGTGGAACGCACCAGCCAGGCATAGGGCTCCCCGGCCTGGTTGTAGCGACGCTGGGTGCGCCACACCAGCGCCTTCTCCTGCGCCCGCCCGACGAACAACACGCCCTCGGCGCCGGTGAACCGGGCCAAAAACTCCCCGGCCACGTCGTCCTTGCGTTCCTTGCCGAAGGACACCAACTCCAGGCCTCGTGCGGCGACGAAGCCGTGGATGTCGGCGACGAACGCCTTGGTCATCGGGTCCATCAGCGCGGTGGAGGCGTAGTGGTGGCCGCGGTGGCCGACGAAGAAGCCCTGCACCCCGGCGCCGTAGGCCAGCCGCGGCACCCACACGTTGAGATACATCCGGTCGATGCACTCGATCTCGAACACCGTGTGATCGGACAAGACATCGCCGGCACTGCGCGCTACGGTCATGATGGGCTCCGGTTCGGACGGGCGGTCGGCAACGACCCACCAACCGCTACAGGCGGTTCATACACCCGATCGACACGTTTCGACCAGGGTCTTCATCCCGTCCGGACCGAAGCCCCCAAAGCGCCACCAGCCAGCACGCCCGTCGGGATGGGGCGAAGCCCGGCTAGGTGTCGGCGATCTGCTCTGCCGTGTCGGCGAGCAGGTCGGTCAGCTCGACGAGGTCGGTTCTGACAGGACCGACGGCGGCAGTCGTGCCGCTGACGTTGAGCAAGCCAGCAGGCGGGCGCACGGCCGGAGGTGTGGGCGCCACCTGGCTGATGAACGCGGCATCCGCCTCGGCCTGATGGCACGGCGTACCGAATCACCAAGGCGCTGTGCGGTATTCAGCTGGCGGTACTGCTCGGACGATACGGTGACCAACTGGGCGATCTTGGCCGTGAACACCTCGACCTCGTCGAGCACTGGGGACGACTCGTCGATCTCGTCGGCCTCGGCGAAAGAAGTCGGCGGTGTCGTCGGTGATGTATGGCACGTGAAGCGAAGGTTGGTCACCTTCGATCACACCGGATGGCGTAGATGCGGTGAGTATCAACGCATTTGGCACGGCATCGTCGGGTGCGAAGACGACCTGATCCGGGCGCCAACCGTAGGCACTGTGGGAGCCGGAAGGCTTGGCGTGGCTCCGGCGTAACGGTTCGGCTGTAGTGAGCGCCATGCTCAGGTGACGTTGTTCGGTGGGAGCCGATTACCGATGTGGCACAACAGCTTTACGTCGGTCCCGAGGAGCCGATCACGGTTGCTGCTCGATCGCTTCGAATGCCGCCCGGTAGTCGTGATAAACGATCAGCAGACGTGGCTCGGGCTGCACCGGCGTGGCAGTGGTCCGGTTGCATGGGAGCGATGTATCCACTCCCACACCCGCTTCCGGCTGTTACGCGGATGCGCATCCGGTGAGCACCCGCTGCGTTGGCGTTAGGCGCCTTTGCGCGCGAGTGTCATGCGTTCGACGTTGACTGCCGGGATGCCGTAGCGGGTCTCGATGTCGTGCGCGCCGATGTCCTCGATCACCGTGAAGCCGCCCTTTGCCAGGAGCGCGTCGAACTCCTTCGGGGTGGGCAGGGTGAGCCACGGCTCGCCGAGTTCGCGGACCCTGGCCTCAAGCTTGGCGCCGATGTCACGCGCGTCCTCGTCGCGGTGACTGTCGGGCGGCACGTACCCTACAGCCAGCGAACAATCCGGTAGGTCACGCAGCGTCTGAACGATGGCGTCGGACGTGAGGTAGGGGACGACACCGAGCCAGCTGACGAACACCCCGCGCGTGGCGTCGAGCCCGGCTTGAGCCAGCGCCCGGCCGAGCTGATCGTGCTCGAAGTCGACTGGTACCCACACGAGTTCGGCGGGGCTCGGCATGCCGAGCGCTGCGACCCGCTCACGCTTCCACGCCTGCGTCGAGGGCTGGTCGACCTCGAAGACGCGCGCACGCTCGGGTTGGCGCCACGCGAACGAGTCGAGACCCGCGCCGAGGATCACGTACTGCTCGGCGGCGCTGATGGTGAGCCAGTCCTCGGCGAGCCGCGAGCGCGCTGCCACCCACACGCAGATTGGTACCTCGTCGAGATTGCCCGGCAGTTCGCGCCGTTTCGCCAGGATCGCTTCCGCGTAGGCGCCAGCGAGCGGCCAGGCCAGCCAGTCAGCAAGCAACGCGCGTGGCCCGTAGTGCAAAAGGTGCGATGCGCGCGCCCTCGCGGCGATCATCGCGGTGCGACTCGGCATAGCGGCCTCGGAGGTGCCCGTGCTCGTCATGACAGGAACCTATCCCCGAAACCATGCCTCTTGACCGACGAATGGAAAGTCCATCATGACCGCCGCTCTTGCCTGATCCCGACGTTCTGGCGCCTCAGCTCGGCCGACGAAGAGCAGCGGCGCGGCGCCCGACGATGCCCTCGGGGAGGTTGCGAATCTTTTCGTCGAGCTGGCGGGCGACATCGTGATCCTCGATCACGGTTGTCTCCGCTCTGGTGTGGGCGAGCCAGCCTGAAGGCGGCGGCCACCAGCTCGACCAGGCGCCCGTTCACGGTGCCCCTCGGCTGGCGCGGTGACGGCCGTGCGGGTGTCGTCGACGCCGATAGCGGCCAGCAGGTCGGCGGCCTTGTCGTCGTCTCGCGGCGGCGCCATGCTCAGAAGTCTGTCCGCTCGCCGCCGTAGTTGTGCGCGTTGCTCGTGGTGGGATCGGCCTACGGGCGCGCCAGGCCCGCAACACTCTCTCGCGGGTCAGGCTGTCGTAGGCGTTCAAGTCGTCGGTGTGGGCGCGGACGATTGGGTCGTCGTCGGCGGCGCCGAGATCGTCGGTGGCGGTCATGGCTGGGCCTCCGGATCGCTCAGGTAGTAGAACTCGGTCGCGTCGACGACTGCCCGCATGTGCGCGGCGATGTCGGCCAGGTCAGGGTCGGCGGCGAAGTCGTCGACCACGTCGCGCAGGCCATCGACCAGCCGCTGGACGAAGTCGTCGACGACCGCGCCTCCGTCTCGACAGCAACGCCCGCACGCGGCCCGTCCGGGGTGGGGGTTTACACCGGAAGGCCCACTGGCGCGTCTACGGGCGATCCTGGCGCCTCTGGCGGCGTTCCTGCGGATGTCCAGGGCTCGCGGGGGTGGTCGTCTTCGTCGTCGAAGTCTTGGTCGTCATTTTCTCGTTCCTCGGTGATGGTCTTGTCGGGGATGTTCACCCGGCCCAGCGGCGCGGTAAGTGTCATCGGCGCCTCCATGCCGATGATCTCGCCGTCGGCGTTCTCGATGACCACGCCCGCGAAGGGTATCGTCACCGGCTGCTCGCGATTGGCCTTGTACAGCTCGGCCACGTTCGGGTCGGAGCCGGAGGTGTCGACGACGTCTCGCGGGACGTCGAGGACCTTCTCCTGGATCTCTTCGCGCAAAGCGTCGTCACCCCAGTCGTCATCGTCGTACTCGGTCATTTCGTCGAGTCCTTCCCTCGTTGATGCTGCAGCCGCCTCCAGCTCGGCGATCGCGGCCACCAGACCGAGCATCTGGTCGTCGTCGAGGTCGCGGACCGCGAGATAGGGCCGGGCCCGACCGGATGCGATCTCGACCAGGAGCCGGGCCGCTCTGTTGAGGTCGGTCAAAGACGTTGTGGGGGTTTGGATTTGGGTGGTCAATGTTCCTCCCGGTAGTGGGTTTCGCACCGCTTGACGTGATCGACCCAGGCGTGGATCAGTCGTCGGCGCCGGAACTTGTCGAGGCAGGCCAGCTCGGCGGTGTATCTGCGCGTCAGGGGCGGTCACGTGCTCCTCCGGGGTTCGGGCGGCGCCCACGGCCGGGCCCATGGGCAGGTTTCGGTGACGGCGTTGGACTCCGCGTGGCGCCAGATGCCGGTGCTGTAGTCGAGGACGACGCGCTCGTCGCAGCTTCCACAGCGGGGGTTGGGCTTGGGCTTGGTCATCGGTCGGCCCCTTCCGCCCGGGCGTAGTGCAGCGGGCACAAACCCTCGATCCAGCGGTGGTAGTCGTCCTCCGAGGCTTCGACGACGTAGCCCGGATAGCCGTTGTGCGGGACGAACCACTGGCTGCGGAACAGCGGGTTCTGGCACCGCTTACCGCGCCTGGTGGTGGCGTGGCACTGCCCGTCGGTGAACCACGCCAGCTCCTCGAAGGAGTCGAACTCCGGCAGCCGGATCAGCACGGTGGCGCTCATCGGTCAGCGCCTTCCTGCTCGGCCCGGGCGCGTTGGGCGGTGGTTGTCATCTAGTCCTCCTTCAGGACTCGGGTGTTGTGCCGAATCGTCCGGCGGCGGGAGTTTGCTGGAGTAGAGGTGCTGCAAAGGGGTGAAGGGGGTCTGAGGGAACTTTTTTATATCTCTCGCGATAGAGACTCTCCCCAAAACCCCTTTCACCCCTTGCAACCAGCGCGTTTCCCCCACGTCAACCCACTCCGGCGGTATCGTCGGCCTTCGTTCTGAACCGGACTCCCAGCCAGGCCATGTACCTTTGCGGTGGTGGTTGCTGGCTGCCGTTCAATCGCGACGGTGGGTTGCTGGCGTTGTAAGAGACCTGCCTCTTCTCGACACTGAACATCGAGTGGTCCTTGAGCCGCGCCGTGATGGTCTGGTCGGGTCACGATCGACGCCATGCACACCCAGGCCGCGACCGCACGACTGATCTGCGGCACCCTGAAATCGCACTACCTGATGATCGTCAAGTCCAACCAGCCCAAGCTGCTGGCGCGCGTCCAAGCGTTGCCGTGGGCGCAGGTGCCGGTCGTGCATACCGAGCCGGCGCACCGCTCGCACGGCCGCACCGAGACCCGCACCCTCAAGGTGGTGACCGCGCCACGCGGAATCGGATTTCCCCACGCGCGGCAGGCAATTCAGATCACACGGGAACGCGTCACCGGCACCGGCGAGCCACATGCGGCACCCGCGTCGGCGAGCCGCCGCAGGCGACGACAGCCGCTGGACCGCTTCCCGGAGACGACGGCTCGTCGACCACGTCTCGCACGTTGATAGCGAGCGGTTCGGCTGTCCTCTCGATGCCGGCGGCGATCCGGACCGATCCCGAGTTGCTGACGGTGTGGCTGGAGCTTAATGCAGCGCGTGCTGATGCCACCATCACGACGCGTGACCAACCGCTACAAGCACTACTGGAGGCGTCGCTCGGGCAGGACATGGTTCAAACTGCCTTGTCAGGACTAACTCAGCAGGGGAGTCTGAGGGCCTCGCCGCTGTTCGCGATCGCTGGCGTTATGAGCCGTCAGCAAGTCGCCGCTCTCGGCCATTCCGAAATGCGCGTCGTGCACCGCGTTCATCAAATGCCCGACGGGCGTTGGCTTCTGACGCTGGGTGTGAACTTCGGCGGCATCGACGGTTCCCCCGCAGGACTGCAACCCTTCGTGGGGTCGAACAACTTCGCGTTCTACGTCTCCCTCGAGATCCTCACACCCGTGCTCACAACACGGTGGCGCACCAACGCGGCCGCGGCCGCGCACACGACACACCGGGAAATCCGCAGATCACAGCACAGAATTACTGACCGGGCACAGGTCCATATCAGGAGTCCTGGACCCGCAAGGCTATGACGATCAGGGACGGCATGCCCTGGCCGGCCCAGCCCGCCTCCGGCGGCCGGCCGGCGCAACGAAAACCCAGGTCGGCAGGGCTGTGAGGAGTTTCTCTACTCCTTCAAGTCGATCAGCCGGTCGCCCTCACCGAGGTTCTCCTCAGCCCAAGCGCCGATCCCGCGGTCGACAGCGAACAGGATCACCTGGCGCCGCTCAGAGACGGAGTGAAGGAGGTCCATGATCCGCGCCGTTCTCATGGGATCGGCCTTCTCGGTTGGGTCGTCCAGTATGAAGGGGCAGGTTTCGCCATTTCCGAGTCGCTCAGCCATGGCCAGTCGCAACAGCAGGAAGATCTGCTCGGAAGTTCCTTGGGAGAGAAGATCGGCCTCTTTGTTGAGTCCGGGCTCCAGGCGGACCCTGATGTCATGAAGGAGCGGGGCCTCCGCTCCTCGTGTCCGTCCCGAGCGCGCATGCTCGGGGTGCTCACGTTTCTTACGACGAAGGAGGCCCCTGTGAGCGAATTCTATGAGGGTCGGCAGTTTGTCGGTATGGATCTGCATCGACGCCGCTCGGTGTTGGTGCGGATGAGCGAGACCGGCGAACATCTGGAGACAGTACGGATTCTCAACGACCGTGACGTGTTGGCTGAGGTGATGTCGCGTGCCGGCGAGTCGCCGGAGGTGGTGCTCGAGGCGACCTACGGGTGGTATTGGGCCGTCGATGCGCTCGCCGAGCTCGGCGCGAGCGTGCATCTGGCGCACCCGCTGGGGGTGAAGGCGTTTTCGTATCGGCGGGTCAAGAATGATCAACGCGACGCCGCAGATCTGGCGGACTTGCTGCGGATGGGGCGTCTGCCGCATGCGTGGATCGCGCCGCCGGAAACCAGGGAACTCCGCGAGCTGGTGCGCCACCGGTCCAAACTGGTCGCGATGCGATCGCAGTGCAAGGCCCACGTGCACGCGGTTCTGGCCAAGGGCGGTGTCTGGGTGCCGATGAGCGACCTGTTCGGCGTCGAGGGAAACCTGCTGCTGGACAAGGTCACGATGCCCGCACCGTACAAGGAACGGATCGCGTCGCTGCGCCGGTTCATCGAAGGGTTCGACGCGGAGATAGACCTGTTCACCGCTCTGGCGCAGCGTCGGCTGACCCATGATGCCGGCTACACCGCGATCCAGCAGATCCCCGGCATCGGGCCCGTGCTGGCGGCGGTGTTCGTCGCCGAGATCGGGGACGTGCACCGCTTCGCCGGACCGGCCCAGTTGACCTGTTGGGCCGGGCTGACGCCGTCGCACCATGAATCCGACACCACGGTGCGCCGCGGCCGGATCACCAAGCAAGGCTCGCGCCTGGTGCGGTGGGCGGCGATCGAATCGGTGAAGATCCTGCCCGAGACCAGCCGCATCGGCGGCATCCGCGAACAGGTCGCTCAGCGCCGCGGCAACCGCAACATCGGCGCGGTGGCCGCCGCCCGAAGACAGCTCGAGCTCGTCTTCTACGGGCTGCGCGATCACCACATCCGGGCCCTGCACCACCCACCCCGCGCGGCGTGAGCCCCCAGACTCGGTCGGCTGCGGATCGTGCAGGTCATGACCCCCGAACCCGGCGAGGTCGCCCCTCTGATTGATCCCGACCGACCGTTCCCTGCGAACCGCTTCATGCCGCACACCGCGGCGAAGGAATGACCGGCAGCCCCATCGCCTGCCCCGCACCGGGAAACCGGCACTGAAGACGCCAACGACCAACCTTGCCACCCAAGCCGAAAGCAGCACAAGCGATTTCCACCTCCCTGCCCTGAACAGCATGCGCCGAACGGCGTCGCCGTCAAGGCCCTACGGCCGCTACGCGGTCGGGCTGCGCCCGAGCCTTGACCCCGACGCCTACTTCGACGCGCCCAGCCAGGACAAGGAAGCTCGGCAGAACCAACCAAAACAACACAGCCGTTGGTCTTGACCGGCCCCCGCTCCTTCAGGAATGACCTGCAGCGATTCCGGGTCGACCATCACCTCGCTGTAGCGGCCACAGGTCACCAGAGGAAGGTTCTTCCCTATCGCCTCGTTCAGCTGAGGGGCGATATCGCGGTGAACGCGTTCCTGCGCATCTTTGAGGAAGACGATCGTCCTTTCGAGGACTCTGTCCAGGTTCTTCACATGTTCGTGGTCGGCCTCCGCTTGGGCAAGTCGCTCGCTCGCTTCGGAAACGCTTGGGAGATCAAGAGCCATGCGTCGCAATTCGCCGGCGCACTCCGATGCAGCCTCGCCTCTTTTCCTTGCATAGTCGCGGCAGGCCTGAAGCTCGGATTCCAGCTCCTCCACCTGAGCCACGGCAGCAATGTCAAGCGCGCTCACACCGTCAGCTTTCCTACGGGCCTCGGCCTCAAGTCCAACCGTGGCGGCTCGGAATTCCTCAAGCGTGCGGCCGCCAAGCAGCGCCCTAAATTCAGCCCATTCGCGATTCGCCACCTCCGATTCATCCGCCGCTCGTGCTTGTTGGTTCTGCCAGTCCTCGAGAGCAGCGGCAAGTACCGGCGGATCGGAATCGTAAATCCCACAAGTCTGGGCTGCGCTTCGTAACCGATGCTTGGCGGAACTCGCCGGATGACGAGCACTGGCTGACCGTGGATTTTCGCGACGATCACTGGGCGGACAAACTGGATCTCGCATCGTTTCGGCTGATCGAGGACTTTGAACTCATCGGAGAAGATCCGCCTGGTGATCTCGAGTTCGTCAGCCCCGATGGCGGTCATCTGTGCCGCGTCCTGATGCCCCTACAGCTCCTCGAGCCATCCGCGGCCGCCGAAGCCGTGCGGGCGATCCATGAACCGTACGTCGACAACGACCAGAGTTGGAACATCGCGATCGTCCGTCGCGGTGACCTGGTCGGAGTGCTCACCGGCCCGTTCCTGGACGACAAGCGGACCGACCTGTTCGACGATTGGGTTCTGCATTCCGGCCGAGACATATGACACGCAGCTGACGGCATACGGTCGCCGCTCCGCGCGGCAGGCAGAGTTCGACCCTTCGGCGACGACACCGATTCTCGCCGCCACCATCGGACTCGGAGAATGCCCAATGGCGGTGGCAATCACCCCAACGGCCAATTCGCCTATGTCGCAAGGATCTCCTCGGACACCGTCGCCGTCGTCGACATCGTCGAGGAAGCCGTTGTCGGCTCGATTCCGGTCGATCTCGACCCTTGCTGTATCGCGATCGCCCCCGGATGGGGCACGCGCCTACGTCACCAACGCGGGCTGGAACAGTGTGTCGGTCATCGACACCGGGACCAACAGCGTCGCCGAGACCATCCCCGTGGGCACTCACCCGCGGGGCGTGGCGATCACTCCTGACGGCGCCTACGCATACGTCGCCAATCAGGGCTCAGACAGCTTGTCGGTCATCGACACCGGCGCTCGCGTTGTCGTCGCGACCGTGGCCGTCGAGTCCCGCCCGGCGGCGATAGCGGTCACCCCGGACAGCCGGCACGCGTACGTCGTTCACCAGTCCGGCTACGCCGTCTACTCAGCGGTCCGCCGGTACGACACACCGGAACGGGGCATGGTCACTGTGATCGATGTGCGGAGAAACGCTGTGGCGTCGACCATTCCGGTCGGGGCCAAGTCCAACGACGTGGCGATCACACCCGACGGACGACACGCGTATGTCACCGACTCGAAATCGGGCACGCTGATCGCAATCGATACCCGCACCAAAGCGGTCACAGCGACGATCGCGGTTGGTACAGACCCCGGGGCGGTGGCGGTCAGCCCCGACGGCCGCCGGGCCTACGTGGTCTTGAAATCCGAGGTCGCGGTGGTCGACCTTCAACGCCATCGAGTGGAGAACACCATCCGGGTGGGAACGTTGCCCGGCGGCGTCGCACTCACTCCTGACCGTCGGCACGCATATGTGATCAACTGCGGTTCGTGGTCCCTGTCGATCATCGACACCGTGGAACACACCGATTGACGGGCAACCAAACCATCAAGCGTCAGCCGAGTTCACACAAAAATTACAGTGGGGCGGGCTGAGCCGCCCCGGTGAGTCCGGAGACTGGTTTCGGTTGAATCACCCCGCTTTTGGCGGTGTGCGTCTGTGATCGTAATGGAGCTTCTCGACGGCCCCCACGATCCTGCGACTGAATGCGTCGATGACGAACGCGACGTAAACGAACCCGCTCCAGGTCGATACATAGGTAAAGTCGGCCACCCACAACCGATTCGGCGCCGGCGCATGAAAGTTGCGGTCAACCCGATCCAGGTACCGGGGATGGGTTTGGTCGCTGATCGTGGTCATGTGCTTGGCCCCATAACGGGGGCCCTGCCAGCCCTGTTCGCGCATGATCCGCTCGACCGTGCAGCGGGCCACGTCATGGCCCTGGCCGCGCAACCGGATCCACATCTTGCGCGAACCCAGCGTCTGCACGAACTTGCCAGTCTTTTTGTCCTCACGCTGGGCGGGGATGATCTCGATCAACTCGGCGTCACGCAGCTGCCGGCGAGTGGGCGCCCTATCGATCCACTCGTAGTAGCTCGACGGGCTGATCGGCACACCGGTCGCCGACAGCACCGCACACATGGGCTCGACACCCCAGCGCAGCCCGACCTCACCATCGGGGCCGGGCACCTGGTGGTCCTTGTGCCCGGAGATGAACCGAATCCCCGTCTCCCGGGCCGGTGAAGCTCGGCCCCGAAGAAAATCGCCGCTGCCTTCAAAGATAACGTTGGCCCGACGCAATTCAGCGATCTTCCTGCGCAACGCCTTATTCTCCTCGGGTATCTGCGACGTCACACCCGCAGGCAGGCCCGAGTCGACTTCAGCGCGGCGGATCCAGGTCCGCAACGTCTCCGGGGTCGACCATGCGCACCGCACGCTCACGAAGCTCATCGGGATACTGGCTCTTCAATCTTAAGCGGGCAGTTGTTGTGATTTCGCTCTCATAGGGCGTGTCGTTGCATGAGGAGGCCCTTAGGCCTTCCGAAGTCTGAGAGTTGCAACGCTTTCGGACGGAAGAAGGGAACCAAGGGCTTGTGTTCGACGGTACGACATTGTTGTTCGGGCTGCCAGGTGTTCGGGTCGAGCGTGTCGAAGGCTTGCCGGACGGCACCCGGGTGGTGCACGCGGTGACCGCGGACCAGACGGCGGCGGCGTGCCCGTCGTGCGGAGTGTTCTCGACCTCGGTGAAGGGCCGGGTGACCACGTCCCCGCGCGACGTCCCGTACGGTGAGGGACGAATCATCGTGCGGTGGAACAAGACTCGCTGGCGCTGCCGGGAGGACTACTGCGCGCGGGCCTCGTTCACCGAGACCATCGCGCAGGTGCCGGCGCGGGCGCGCACCCCGCAGCGGCTGCGCACCCAGATCGGGGCCGCGGTCGGTGACGCGGCGCGCTCGGTGACCGAGGTCGCCGCCGCTCATGGCGTGTCGTGGCCGACCGCGCACCGCGCCTTCGCCGCGCACGCCGACGCGCTGCTGGGCGAGCCGGAACCCACCCCGGTGCTCGGCATCGACGAGACCCGCCGGGGAAAGCCCAGGTGGGAGTACTGCTGCGAGACCGGCCGCTGGGTGCGGGTCGACCCGTGGGATACCGGCTTCGTCGACCTGGCCGGCTCCCAGGGCCTGCTCGGGCAACGCGAGGGCCGCACCGGCGCCGCGGTGATCGCGTGGCTGTCCGAACGCACCCCGCTGTTCCGGGAGGCGGTCGAGTACGTGGCCATCGACCCCGCGGCCGCCTACGCCTCAGCGGTTCGCACACCGGGGCTGTTGCCCAACGCCACCCTGGTGGTCGATCACTTCCATCTCGTGAAGCTCGCCAACGACGCGCTCACCAAGGTGCGCCGCCGCGTCACTTGGGACCTGCGGGATCGTCGCGGCCGGCGTATCGACCCGGAGTGGGCCAACCGGCGACGGCTGCTGCGGGCGCGGGAACGCTTGTCGGACAAGAGTTTCGCAAAGATGTGGAACAGAATCCAGGCCGAGGATCCCAGCGCGCAGATCCT
The DNA here is from genome assembly GCA_963801365.1 of uncultured Actinomycetota bacterium. Lineage (GTDB taxonomy): Bacteria > Actinomycetota > Actinomycetes > Mycobacteriales > Mycobacteriaceae > Mycobacterium. The sequence continues at coordinate 192,404 of CAWDEZ010000018.1, forward strand.
GTCCGCGTGGATCGCGAAGGAGGAACTGCGCACCCTGCTGTCCACGGTGCGCCTCGGCGGCGATCCGCACCTGACCCGACACCGGCTACACCGGTTCCTGTCCTGGTGCATCGACTCGCAGATCCCCGAACTGCTCACCCTGGCCACCACGATCGACCAGTGGTGGCCCGAGATCAACGCGTTCGTGCGGACCGGCATCACCAACGCCCGCACCGAGGGCTACAACCGGCTGCTCAAACAGGTCAAGCGCGTCGGTTGCGGATTCCGGAACCGCGAGCACTCGGCCCGCCGGATACGATTCCACTGCACCCAAACAGCGGGCCGCAACCCAGACCTCATGCTGATTGCCCGGGCAAAGTTTGAAGAGCCGGGATACTTGCTGGCTCGTCCCACGTCTCGAATCCTCCCCAGGCCGGCAGTCTCCGGACATGCCGGGACGGCTCACGTCGGCATCTGTCGGAGTCCTGTGGGCCAGATTTCAATTTGCTGGTTTCATCGCCCTTCCCGGTCTAGTTTCAGTCTGTGCCGGTCGACAAATCTGACGGGAGGGCCCAGGAAGTGCGTGTTCGGCCGCTTTTGCTGGAACTATTCGCTGGCTTGGTCTTAATGATCTCCTTCGCCTTCTTTGGCGCGGTCGCAGCCTGGGCCGATCCGGACGGTTCCAATCAGTCGTCGAGCCAGTCTGACAACGCCGGCGGCACTGACCGTGATTCGACGCCGGGAAAGCGCGCCGTTGATTCGACTCCACTAGGGCAGTCTCATTCACGCGATACGTCCTCGCGAGCGAACGCTAATCGGGGCAGCCGCACCCGGCTGAATCAATCACGTCCTAGTCCTTCGCTGGCCTCGCCGCGGGTGGACACAACCAATGCGGGCGTCAATTCAGGCGCCGAACCGAATACGGAGTCTCGGCCCGCTGAGCAAACGCCACCACGCCCCGGCCACATTTGGGATAGCGGGCAAGTCGGCTCCGAACTGTCAAGCGCTTCATTCGTCACGGCAACCGCCGGCGGTACCGATACGCCCGCACAGACCGGTGTGCCCCGGCAAAGCGGCACACCTTTCGAACAGGTTGCGACGGCTGGCAACTCAACGAATCCGGTGCATGGAAGTCGCGCCCATTCCGGTTCCAGCGCAAGTAGGACCGCTCGCTCCATGCGCGAACGGACAGACACGCAGCGGCCACCAACACCTTCCATCACCGATGAAGCAGGCACCGTTCAATCGGCGGCTACTGAGAACGCATCTCCGCCGCTGCATGATTCGGTTGCTATTCACGGAATGACCGCCGCCCCGATGATCGCTTTGGCTACGACGCCGGTGCCGAGCAGTGCAGCGACGGTCGACGTCACCGCCCGACAGCCGGTGGCCCCGGCATTTTCACTGGTTCCCGTACCCGGGACCCCCTTCACCCCGCTGGTTCCGGTGGTTCCCGCGGCTCCGGTCGGGCAGAACAGCCCTGCGGGATCGACGGTGCGCGACGAGTCCTTGCGATGCGGGCGTCGGGCAAGCCACATCGGGGCCAGCCAACTGCCGAATGATCCGCATCAGGCTGACCCGCCAGAAGTCCAAAGTGTTGCCGCCGATTCGGTGACCGGTCCGGCTGGATTGACGAGTAATGCGGCGACGATGGTCATCTCTAAGGTTGCGCCGATCGCGCGACCTGATGTAGGGCTCTTAGCTGATGTCGGCGCGATTCTCGCATCTGGGGTGAGTGATCTCGCGGCGATGGCAGCTGATGCATTCGGACCCGACTTGTTGTTCGGTATACCCTTCTCGATTGCCACGACGGTGGCCACTGCCGCGGCAAATGTCAGTAAGGCGCTAAGCGATTCGCCTCTGGAAGCGGTCAGTAATGGGCCGTTAGCCGTGAACTACGGGGTTTACGACCTTTCAGCCTTTCTTAACCCCGCACTGCCGCCGGAGGGTGCAAATGATCCTACGATTACCGTTACCGCGGCGCATCCGTTGCCCATCATTTTAGTGAATGGAACATTTGCAACTCAGGGAGAAAATTGGAGCGTCGGGGCGCCGGTCTTAGCCAATGCCGGGTACAAGGTGTATACGTACAACTACGGTAATACCACCGACGACCCTAACGCCCTTTTTCAATCCCTCGCTGACATAAGCCAGTCGGCACACGAGTTGTCTGCCGAGATCGACATGGTGTTGGCCGAAACCGGTGCGCCAAAAGTAATCTTGATCGGGCATTCTCAAGGAGGCGGGATCCTGCCGGCGTACTACATCAACCTGTTGGGCGGCGCTGACAAAGTGTCGCAATTAATCGGTATCGCGCCGAGTAACCATGGCACCGACTTCAATGACCTTGTGGAGTTAGGCTCCCTGCCTATTTACGGACCACTGATCTTTGACCTTGTCGCCGCAATCGGGCCAGCACTGGTCCAACAGACAATCACGTCGTCGTTCCAGGACGTCGTATACCACGACGGTGACACTCGCCCCGGAGTTCTTTACACCAATATCATAACCACCAATGATTGGATCGTCACGCCGTACACACAACAAGCGTTAGACGGCCCCAATGTGATGAATATTGTGATTCAAGACCAAGACCCCGACTTCATTAGCGGACATGTCAACATAGCCTTCAGCGCTGTGACCTGGAATGTCGTGTTGGATGCATTGGCCGCCAATCCAGAAGCCAACCCGCAACAAACCTCGCCGCTCGCAGATATGCCGATCGCAGCCTGACGGCGCCTGGTCTAGTCGGCGACGGCGGCCAGCGCCCGCCTCACCTCGGACCGGCGCTCATCGATCGCGCGGCCGATCTCCTGCAGCAGCAGTGGTTTTCGCTGTACCAGCTCTTCTACCTGCTGGCGGGGGATTTCGACCAGCGTGACCTCGTCGATCGCGTAGGCATCGCCGATCAGGCGCTGGCGGGTCAGCGTGGTCTGGCCGATGAACGAGCCTTCGTCGAGTGTGCCGACGGTGATAGCCGAACCGTCCTCGGTCGTCGCCGTCAGTCGGATCCGCCCGGCGACCACGAAGCTCATCCGGGTTGGCACATCGCCCGAGTGCTGCAGAATCTCGTCGGCGCCGTACCGCGTGACTGTGGCGTAGGGAAGCAGCTCCCGTAGATCGGCATGGCTGAGCCGCAGGGTCGGAGCAGCCACCCGCAGCGCCTTCTCAACGCGATCAAGCGTGGAGAACACGTCGTCTGCTTTGTCGAGATGCAGCTCCTCGCGCCGCGCCGCGTACCACACCCAGCGCAGGAACTTGGCGCGGGCGGCGGCGTCGTCGGCCGGCGTTATCAGCCCGATCGTGGTGCGGTAGTCGGTGGCGCCGGAGGTGGCGGCGCCGACCGCAACGCTCACCGGCTCGACATCGGCCTTGCGGTGGGGCAGCATGCCGGCGACCCGGTTCAGCATCGCGCATACCTGGTCGGGCGGATCGGCGAGCGAGAACTTGGTGTTGATCGAGATGTTGTGCGGGCCGGCCGGGCGGCTGAGGTTGGTGAAGGACGCACCGGCGAGCACCGAGTTCGGCATCACCTGAATCCCGCTGCCGGTGTCGATGTGCACCGCACGCCAATTCACCTCGACAACGCGTCCGCGGGCGGTCGGGGTTTGCAGCCAGTCGCCGATCCTGAACGGCTGCTCGAAGAGCATCAGCAGTCCGGAGATGATCTGTCCGACGGAGTTCTGCAGCGTCAGGCCGATGACGACCGAGCCGACGCCCAGCGCCGTGAGCAGCCCGCCGATGTTGGCGCCCCAGACGAAGGAGAAGATCGCGGCCAGCCCGAGGGCGATCAGCACGAAACGCCCGACGTCGACGATGATGCCGGGCATCCGCTTGCGCCAGGAGCCCTCGGGTGCGCTCTCGAACACGGCGGCGTCGAGTCCCGACAGCAGCACCACCAGCACGATGAAACCGAACACGGTGGCCACCACCCGCACCGAGGTCCCGGTGGCCGGCACTTCCGTCGCCTTGACCAGCAGCAATAGCAGGGCGGCCAGCGGGAGCACGTAGTTACGCAGCAGTGACACCGACCGGGCCAGCGGGCTCTGCCGCCGCACCAGTGCGTTGTGCCACTCGGTGAGCACCACCAGCCCGACCGGCAGACCCACCGCGACGCCGACCGCCCAGTAGAACCACGACGACGCGAACAGCTCGCTCATGGCTTGCGCTCCGAGAGCCGCCATATCGGTACTTCGGTGTCGTCGCCGGAAATCGTTCCGGCCGAGGTGAAGTGGCGCGTGCCGCGCACCACCTCGTACACCCGGGAGGTGACGTAGACGCCGGGTTCCGGCAAATCCCGCTGCATCCGGTACGTGAGGCTGACTGCGGCGCCCCACATGTCGTAGACCGTCGACTTGCCGACCAGGCCGCTGGTGACCGTGCCGGTGTCGATAGCGGCCCTGATCTTGAGGTCGCGGTTTTCCTCGCTGTTGAACCGCTCGACGATGAGCTGCATTTCACGCGCGAAGTCGACGGTGCGGCGGACGTTGTCCAGCCGCGGCACGTTGAGCCCACAGCTGGCGAGGTAGCCGTGGCGCAGGGTGTGGACCGGTTCGACGCCCAGCTGCTCTGCCGCGGCGTCGAATTGACGCAGCAGTTCGTTGAGGACCGCCAGTTCATCGGTGGACGAGAGCTCGGCGCAGAGCTCGTCGAAGCCGACCAGGTCGGCGAAGATCACCGTGACGTCGTCATGGTCCTGGGCGATGGTCTCTTCGCCCTCGCGATAGCGCTGCGCCACCGGCTCGGGCATCAACAACAGCAGCAGCCGCTCGTTTTCCTTGCGCTGCTCGTTGAGCTGCTCCTCCTTTTCACCGAGGCTCCTGCTCATCTCGTTGAAAGCGACGGTCAGATCACCGAACTCGTTACGCGACTCCACCGGAATCACGAAGTGGTAGTCGCCGCTGCTGATCCGCTGCGCGCCCGCCTCCAGCTTTTGAATCGGCCGCAGGAACATCCGCGCAAACAGCATTGCTGCCACACAGACAACGAAAACGATTGCGGCGGTGTACAAGACCAGGGTGCGGGTGAACGTCGACATCGGCGCGAAGGCCTCCGAGGTGTCAACCTTGGCGATGATCGACCAGTGCAGTCCGACGTCAAGGTCGGTCGGCGCGTAAGCCTGCAGCGTTTGGTGTCCGAGATAGTCGGTGGCGATTTCTGTTCCGGTCTGGCCGCGCTGGGCGGCGCGGAGAGCGTCGGTTTGGAGCGGCTGCACCAGAATGGTGCTGCCGAGCTTGATCGCCTTGTCGGCGACTTCGGCCGGGGTCCCGGCGCCGACCGCGTCGCGCTTGTACTGCTCGGGGTTCTCCAGGAACAGCCGCGAGTCCGACCGCATCAGGTCGTCCGGCCCGGCCACGAATGTCTCGCCGGTCTTGCCCAATCCGGTCGCCCGCCACTGCTTGTCGAACGTCATGAACCGGTTGATCCCGGAAATCGGGAACTGCAGCGCGAGCGCGCCCTTGCCACCGACCGCCGTCACCATCCACGCGGTGGGCTTGTTGCCGGACGGCTGGTAGTTCTCGAAGTCGGTGACAGCCACAAAGTCGACCTCGTTGGAGGCCATGGCCATTTCGTACGCCTGCCGCAGGTTGTTCTCCCGATACGGCCCGGTCAGGATGTTGGTGCCCAGGTCCACACCCTTCTTGGCGGTGTAGACGACATTGCCGCCGGCGTCGATCAGCAACGCGTCCCCGTAGCCGAGCCGCGTCACGATCTCGCGGAAGAATTCGTTGTATCGGGCGTTGGCCGCCGACCACGCGCTGCCGTCGCGGGCGTCGTCGAGACGGATCGCGTCGTTGGAGTTCTTGACCGGCGCGGTGTAGAGCGCCTGCAGATACTTTTCCGCGTTGGTCGTCGGCAGCAGCGCGTTGAGGTCCAGTTTGACCCCGGTGGTCTGTTCCGTCGGCCGGATGAGCTGGTTGGTGTAGAAGTCGGTGATCGCCTGCTGCTGGGCGGGGTTGATCGTCGCGGTCGACAATTCGCCGAACGCGGTGGAGAAAGCCTCGATTGCCGAGACCGGCAAGGGGCCGCGGGCGTAGACGATCGACGCGTTTTTCAGATCGGCGATCTTGTCCCTCAGTTGCTGGGTCTGCGACTCGCGCACCTCGGTCAGCAGGGCGAACGCCGCTTCCCGCAGGGCGGAGCGCCCGTACCTGAGGCCGATGAACCCGACGACCAGGGCCGCAAGGATACTGGATACCAGCAGCATCACGATGAGCTTGGACTGGATGCTCATCCGGGACTTCCGTCGCCTCGCGCCCCAGCGTCCGTTCATCTTCGGCGTCGAGCTGGCCGCCTCTTGTGTTGCCGAGTCCGTCGACTCTTCGGATGACGGCGGCATAGCTCCCTCTCTGCTGGTAGCGATGCTGGTGCGCGACACGCAGCAGACTAGCGTGCGAACCTAAGAACCAGACAGATCTTTCGGGGGATCTGTCTGTCGGCCCGCGGGTCGCCGTCGGGTCATCAGGTTCTCAAAATTCAGACACCGCGATAACCACGACATCGGCTGTGTTGCCCAGCGATGCCAGCAGCAGCGGACCCTTCGTTCATCGGGTTCACTTGCGGGCGCTGACCAATCCGGCGACCAAGTTGACCGTGGTAGCCACTATGACCGAGCCGAGCAGGTATGAAACCAGCGCCTGGCGTAACGCGGTCACCCGGATCAGGGTTGATTGAATCGCGGTGTCCGATACTTGATACGCCATACCGATGGTGAAGGCCAGATAGGCGAAATCGGCATAGCAAGGTGGGTCCTTCTGATTGAAGTCGATGCCGCCGGGCTGGTCGGAGTAGTAGAGCCGGGCGTAGCGAAGCATGGCCAGTGTGTGCACCATGACCCAGGAGGCGACGACGCTCAGCACGCCGACACCTGTCGCGACGACGGCTCGCCTCCCCGAGCTCGACTCGGCGATGAGCAGATAGCCGACACCACCAAGGCTCGCGAGGCTGGCGAACGCCACGATTGTGCTGGTGATCGCCGACGTGGGGTCCTGTCGTGTCGCATACGCGGCAGTGCGCTCTCCATCCATTCCCGACACGACAATCCATGTCCAGCCCACATAAACCGCGGCGGCCGTAATCCAGCCAGCCAGCACATATCCCCATCGCGCCGTGGCACCGACCGCAAGTGCCACCGCCACCCCGACAATCAGGGCAACGACCAGTCGAGTCGCCGCCCTATCGCGGGTGATACGAACTAGTGACTCCACAACCGGAGCTAAGCACCTGACACCGGCAGTGGTCCGTCACCACGCCGTGTTGCCGGGAGGATTGTCAGACGGTGTTGGCCGCCTTCATACGCCGCATGAAGGCGGATGGGACTTACCGCGGAGGGCGACTCGCCGTAGCCGCCACTTTGATGCCGACTTCGTGGTTGACACCTCGCCGTCGGTGACGCCGAACGTATGAGAGTTCTTGATGGTCTCGTATCCGCGGGGTGGCACGATACGCTCCGTGACCACTGGTGGCACCAACAAATCGAGCTTCATACGGATCGCGGCAACGGCGGTCCTGGTCGCGGCGCCGGTCGCGGGCTGCAACTCTCATACGTCGCAGTCATCGAGTTCGACCGCGCCGGGTGCGGCGGCGCTCATCAAGGTCGCCCTCTCCTACCGGCCGAGCGGTACGGCGGCGCTGAGCTGGGATCCGAAGAGCAGGAACATCACCGCCGAGCTGCGGATGGCCGGATTCACGCCGGGCGGCACCCACGCGATACACATCCACGAGGGCGGCTGCGCCACGATGGGAGAGGTTAATATCCCGTTCCCAGACGTGACAGCAGACGGCGCAGGGGCGATCAACACCAGCGTCACCAGTGAACAGCCCGCCCCCGGGGGTCTCCTCCCGGGCACCGCGCTTGACATTCACCTGGCTGCGGGTGCCGAGCTCGGTGGTCCCGGTCAACTCGGCTACACGCCGATCGCCTGCGGGGACATCACCGCCGCCGTCGCGACCACCAGCCTCGCCATGGCACCCGTGGGCCAACGCCCTCAGGGTTCGGCCAATTTGACATACGACCCAGGGAACAAGACGTTGACCATCGCCACGTCGGCCACCGCTCTTGCACCGGGCAGCGCCCACGCCCAATACATTGGCCTCGGCACATGCGAGGCTCAGGGCGCGGCCAAGTACCCACTGAATGACCTAGTCGTGTTGGCCAGCGGCGCCGCCTACCAGACCACGGTCATCCAGGATGTCGACCAGGCCCCGCCCCCCTCGGGGTGGTATCTCAACGTCCAGCTCGGTTCGTCGGCGCAGGTCCTGCAGGACGGACAGCCGACCCTCTACGCCCAACCGATCATCTGCGGAAACATCGCAGGAGGTCGGTAGTGGTCGCTTCTGCCCTGGCTTCGCCTTCGCGGCTCGCGTGGCTCCGGATTCAAATAGTGGGCGCCATTGTTGGCGTTGCCTTACTTGTCGGCGCGTGCAGCTTGGGGTCGTCGCCGAGCCCATCATCGCCGGCCAGCTCGACCGCCCGGTTTAGGCCGATCGATCAGACCACGCTGCAGGCGCGGGTCGCCTCGATGGCCAAGGAGATGCTCGTGCCTGGGGCGGTGGTGTTGGTGCGATCACCCGCCGGTCAGCTCAGCACGACGTGCGGCACCACGACGGTGGGCGGCACAATTCCGGTGTCGCTGGCGGATCACGTCCGGATTGGATCGATCACCAAGACGTGGACGGGCACCGTGATCCTGCAGCAGGCCGAGGAAGGCAAGCTCAGCCTCGATGACCCGGTGTCAAAGTTCCGCCCCGATGTTCCCGGCGGCGACTACATCACCATCGCCGAGTTGTTGAACATGCGCAGCGGCCTTTACAACTACACCGAGACGCGCGAATTAAACGAGATCGCCGACAGCAATCCGCAGAAAGTGTGGAACCCCGACGAATTGCTCGCGCTGGCCTATAGCCATCCGCCCTACTTCCCACCCGGAAGCGATTACCACTATTCGAATACCAACACGGTATTGCTCGGGCTCATTGCCGAAACGCTTGACGCCAAACCGCTGTCGCAGGTGTTCCAGGATCGGTTGTTCAGCCCACTCGGGCTCAAGGACACGCTGTTTCCGCCCAGCGCCTCGAACGCCATCCCGGACCCGCATCCCCACGGGTATATGTATGGCAACAACGTGCTCACCATGGGCTCGCCAGCGGCGGTGCCGCCTGACATGCAGGCGGCAGCAAAGGCCGGCACGCTGTCGCCCAATGATCAGACATCTTTGAACCCGTCGTGGGCCTGGGCGGCAGGCGCCGGCATCTCCACGGTGGAGGACCTGGCCACCTGGGTTGAGGCGTTGATCGACGGCAAACTGCTCGACCCCGACATGCAAGCCAGGCGGATCGCTAGCGTGCAATCAACGAATCCGGCATTACCCGATGCGCCGCAGTACGGACTGGCCATCGCGAAATTCGGTGCGCTGTATGGGCATACTGGTGAAGTTCCGGGCTTCAATACCTTCGCTGCCACCGACCCCGAGAACAACGTGACGATCGTGGTCTGGGTCAACCTGGACCCCACCGCGGATGGTCGGGCCGCGGCCACGACCATCGCCAAAGATCTGATCGAGCAGATGTACCTTCCTACGGCTCCGACAACTACCCGCTAGCGCGATGATTCCCGCACCGCATCGGGGACCAGTGAACGGGCGGTGAATGCACGACGAACGGTGACGCCGGGGATTGGCATCCGCGCTTTGCAGGCGCGAAACTTGGCTCGTGAGCACCACGTTGTTCGAGTCGATCCTGAAGTGGCTGCGGGCCGGATACCCCGAGGGTGTGCCAGGACCTGACCGCGTTCCATTGTTGTCGTTGCTGCGCAACACCCCGCTGACCGAAGATCAAATCAAAGAAGTGGTGCGCGAGATCACCGCCGAGGATGCAGGCGCATTGGACGACGGCGAGATCAGCCGCGACGAGATTGCCGAGTTCATCAAGGACGTCAGTCACCACGACGCAGGCCCGGAGAACATCAAACGCGTGGCGGCCAACCTTGCCGCCGCCGGCTGGCCGCTGGCAGGGATGGGCAACAGCGCGTCAAACGACTAGGTCGAGAGTCGGTCTGGCGAGTCTCGTTCGTCGAGTAGCAGCGATCCGGCGTGGGGCGCCGTGCGGCGCGCTCCCCGGCTGAATTCCGTCGCGACTAATGGGCGGGAGTAGCTGACGCGGTTTCCTGCAATCCTGTTCGGTCGCTCGGCCGAGCGCTTAATCTGTGGCTACCTTGCAGGCCAACCGTCAGGGGGGTCCTTTTGGCGGAGAAACCCTTCGGCCGCTACCGGTTGATCGGATTGCTGGGCCAGGGCGGCATGGGCCAGGTCTACCGGGCATACGACACGGCAACTGATCGGGTGGTCGCGCTCAAGGTGTTGCCGCCGCATCTCGTCGAGGATCCGATGTTCCAGCAGCGGTTCCGACGGGAGGCGCACACCGCCGCGAGCCTGTCCGATCCGCACGTCATACCGATTCACAGCTATGGCGAAATCGATGGCCGACTCTACGTCGACATGAGGCTCATCGAGGGACGCGATCTCGGGGCGGTCCTGACCCAAGGCGGCCCGATGAGTCCCGCCCGGGCTGTCCCGATCATCGAGCAGGCAGCCGAGGCGCTGGACGCCGCGCACGCGGTTCGGTTGGTCCACCGCGACGTCAAGCCGTCCAACATCCTGCTGGCGCGGCGATAGGGACGTTGGCCTACATGGCTCCGGAACGGTTCGACGCCGAAGAAGTCGGGCCGCTGGCAGACGTCTATGCGTTGGCTTGTGTGTTGCATGAGTGTTTGACCGGCAGCCAGCCGTATCCGGGCACCAGCATGGAGAAGCAGATCGCTGGGCACTTGACCAAGCCGCCGCCACGGCCGTCGACGATGCAAGCGGGCGTCTCGCCAAAGTTCGACGACGTGATCGCCCAAGGCATGGCGAAGAATCCGGAAGAACGGTTTCAATCGGCATTCGAACTGGCCGATGCGGCACGTGACGCGCTCGACGCGCGAACCGCTCCTATGCCCCCGCCGCCGAAACCTGCCGTGACACAAGTCAATCCGATGCGGTCCGCTCCCGTGCGTCGTCCGCCGCCGCCTCGTGTGGCGACACCCCCACGGCCGTCTTCGGCGCCAAAGCCGCTCGTCGACGTGCGCACGCCGCGGGCTGATGTTGCTACCGACGCCGAGGAGTCGACGGGATCGAACAGCTACGCCTTGCCGGCTTGTTGCTCGCCGGGGCGGTCTTCCTTTTTGCGTCGATACGTGTACTTTTCGGAAAATCTGAACCAACCATCATCGTGAATGCGGTGAGTTTTCTACTCGCGGCTGCAGCCTTCCGCTTGGTCGTCGTTCATCTCCGGTCGCTAGGTCACCGCGTCCCTGCGGTGGCCACTGCGTGGATTGTCAGCGTCGCGTTCGTCGTTCTGGCCGTTGTCAATGTGCTGTTCTCCTCCGGCCTAGGCCATGCGGCGTTCGAAATCGTCTTCCCCTTGGCGTTTCTCCTACTGCTCATCTTCGGTATTACCGCAGCGATTACCACGCGGCAGCGATGGATGTGGTGGGCAGCTGCGACCGGAATATGCGGCCTGGTGGCGTACGCCATCGGCAGGCATACTGTCGAATCGGATCGGCTTACTTGGGCGTGGCCTGCTGTATTGCTTGTCTTCGCGGTGTACGCGTATGCCGCGGGTCGAGAAAAGCCACTCGGGCCACTCGCAGTCCCCGGTGCCCTTGCCATGAGCTTCGTAGGACTCACTTTCGTGTGGTGGTGTGCAATCTTACCCGTCCGAAGGGGTGAATGGTTTTCTTACGCTCCAGCCTTCTTCCGCTGGTTCGATCCACTTTGCTACAACTACTACTACTACTACTACTACTACTACTACTACTACTACTACTACTACTACTACTACTACTACTACTACTACTACTACTACTACAGTGTGGACCGTTCATCAACGGTGTATGCCCTTGCCGCCGTGCTGTTTTCATGCGCATGCGGCGTTCTCGGCAAGAACCTGTCGTCGCTTCGGTATAACCGAACTCCGGTGGCGATAGCATGGGTCCTGAGTGTTTTCGTACTGCTGAGTTTCGTAGTGCTGACGGGGTTCGCATCGCCCCTGCGCAGTCCAACAATCATGAACGTTCTGGCGATGGGCGTATTCGTCCTATTGGGCGCGTTGGGAATCGCGGCGGCCGTGTCGGTTAGATCCTCGTGGGCCTACTATTCTTGCGCCGCTGGGTTATTGGGCACGATTATTGCGGCATACTTCTTGTTCTCCTATCTATCCGACGGACTTGTCGCGATGCTCTTCGTGGCGTGGTGCGTGGCCTTCTTCATGTGCGGACTGTCCCTCTACCGGTACCGCCGCAAGGAGCCGGCAGATTCGATGTCTCCGGTCGGGCCGGTCGACCACCGGGCGCCGACCCAACAGCGACGCCCTCAATGACCGCGCCGAGTGTGGGGCTTAGGGACGATATTCGGCCGATTTGCGAACATAAGTCCCACAGTCGGCGCTTGAGGCCCAGTTGATCGGGGCGTTGAGCCACTTCAAATCCGTGACAATTGTCTGCCACACCTGATTGTTGACGATGAACACCCAGGCTCCCGCACCCCGCAGGCACCGCTCAAACGGGGCAATGCCTGATGGGAAATCATCGGTATCGTGATCCCATGAGAGCCGTCGTCGACCAGGCCGGCCGCATCGTTGTGCCTAAACCGCTTCGTGAGGCGGTGGGTTTGCAGGCGGGATCCACCGTCGAAATCTCCCGTTACGGTGCCGGTCTCCAGCTGATCCCCACAGGACGGACGGCGCGTCTGGAAGAAGAAAGCGGTGTGCTGGTGGCCGCAGGTGAGACCACCATCGATGACGAGGTCGTGTTCGGGTTGATCGATCTCGGCCGGAAGTGACCGCGCCGCTGGCACTGGACACCCGCGTCGCGGTTCCATTGCTGGTGCGGACCCACACCGCCCACGCCGCCGTCGTCCGCTGGGTGCGCACATCGTGAGGTGGCGCTGAGCGGGCACGCTTTGGTTGAGACGTACTCGATGCTCACCCGTCTGCCCGGCGACGTACGACTGTCACCGGTTGTCGCCGCGTAGCCCGACCCGGTTCGTCTAATTGATTGGCGCGTTGAGCCACTTCAAGTCCGTGACAATGCCGCGGGCGGCGACGATGCCCTGACCGGTCTGCCACACCTCGTTGTTGACGACGAACACCCGGTTGTCGCGATTGGCCGACAACCGCCGCCAGGCGTCGCTCTGCATGATCTTCGGCGCGTTGTCCTTGGCCGCCGCGGACGCGAACGACACATACACGATATCGGCGTCGGCGGCGGAGAAGTTTGCCTTGCCAAGGTCGCTGGCGCCGATCTCGATGTACGGCTTGTCGGTGAACCGCTGCGACGCGGGCCGGTCGGCGCCGACGTCGGTGAGCACGCTCCCCGGGAAGTTGGCCACCCCGTAGATCCGCACGGTGTTCTCGGTGAGTTGCACCACCGACGCCTGGAAGTGTGCCGCGTCGCTGTCAGTGCCCACCTTCGCCGCGAACGCGTTGAAGCCGTCGACCAGCCCGTTGGCCGCTTCGACGCGTGCCGTCGCCGCGCCGACGGCCCGTAGGTTGTCCTGCCATCCCGGCCCCGGCCCGTCGGTGAACACCGTTGGTGCGATCGCCGCGAGCGACGGATACAGCTCCGGCGTTAAGGCTTGCGACCCGAGAATCAGATCAGGGTTCGCCGCACGGATGCCGGCCAGGTCGGGCGTCGAACGAGTGCCGACACCCCGCACGTCGTGAATGACCGTGCCCATATACGACGGCTGGCTTGACGACCCGTCCGGCAACGCCGCGGCGACGATCCGCGACTGCAGTCCCAGCGCACACAGTGCGTCGAGTTGGTCGCCGGAGAGCACGACGATGCGCTGCGGTTCGGCCGGCACCTCGGTCTCCCCGCCGGCGTGGCGCACCCGCCGGACTGGCGGTCCCGCGTCCGGCGCTGCGGGTTGTGGCGCGCAGGATTCGTCGGGTCTGCGCTGGTTGCCGAGCACGCCCGCGTCGGCGATCCTGGTGGTGCTGGTGATGACCGACCCGCTGGGCCGGCTGGATGCCGGCGCGCCGCAGCCGGTGCCGAGAATGAGGCAGATTGCTGCCACCACACCCGCCTTGAGCACGTCGCCGACGGTAACATTCGTCGCCTCGGCAAAGAGGTACGACAGAACGTAGGACCACAGGCCAGCAGCCGAACTCTCAACGTCTACGATTTAGTTCCGCAATGCGCGCGATCTTTGGAGGAGCTCTTGACCGCGGAAGCCCCCGTTTTCGGAGGACTCGAGGCCAGCCGACCATTCCCCGCCCGCTTGGGCCCCAAAGGCAACCTCATCTACCGGCTCATCACCACCACCGATCACAAATTGATCGGCATCATGTACATCGTCGCGTGCATGGCGTTCTTTTTCATCGGCGGGCTGATGGCGCTGCTCATGCGCGCCGAGCTGGCGGTGCCCGGGCTGCAGTTCCTGTCCAACGAGCAGTACAACCAGCTGTTCACCATGCACGGCACCGTGATGCTGCTGTTCTACGCCACGCCGATCGTGTTCGGCTTCGCCAACATCGTGCTGCCGCTACAGATCGGCGCGCCTGACGTCGCATTCCCGCGGCTCAATGCATTGTCGTTCTGGCTGTTCCTGTTCGGCGCGCTGATCGCCACCGCCGGGTTCATCACGCCCGGCGGTGCGGCGGACTTCGGCTGGACGGCGTACAGCCCGCTCACCGATGCGATCCACAGCCCGGGACCCGGCGGTGACCTGTGGATCCTGGGATTGGCCGTGGGCGGCCTGGGCACCATCCTCGGCGGGGTCAACATGATCACCACGGTAATCTGCATGCGCGCGCCCGGCATGACGATGTTCCGGATGCCGATCTTCACCTGGAACATCCTGGTGACGAGCATCCTTGTGCTGCTTGCATTCCCGCTGCTGACCGCGGCGCTGTTCGGCCTGGCCGCCGACCGCCACCTCGGCGCGCACATCTACGACCCGGCCAACGGCGGAGTGTTGTTGTGGCAGCACCTGTTCTGGTTCTTCGGTCACCCCGAGGTGTACATCATCGCGCTGCCGTTCTTCGGCATTGTGACCGAGGTGTTCCCGGTGTTCAGCCGAAAGCCGATCTTCGGCTATTCCACACTGGTGTACGCGACCATCGCCATCGCCGCGCTGTCCGTCGCGGTGTGGGCGCACCACATGTACGCCACCGGCGCCGTGCTGCTGCCGTTCTTCTCGTTCATGACGTTTTTGATCGCGGTGCCGACCGGGATCAAGTTCTTCAACTGGATCGGCACGATGTGGAAGGGCCAGCTGACGTTCCAGACGCCGATGCTGTTCGCGATCGGCTTCTTGGTGACCTTCCTGCTGGGTGGGTTGTCCGGTGTGCTGCTGGCCAGCCCGCCGCTGGACTTCCACGTCACCGACAGCTATTTCGTGGTCGCGCACTTCCACTACGTGCTGTTCGGCACGATCGTGTTCGCGACGTTCTCCGGCATCTATTTCTGGTTCCCGAAGATGACCGGCCGGCTGCTCGACGAGCGGCTGGGCAGGATGCATTTCTGGCTGACGCTGATCGGGTTCCACACCACGTTTCTGGTGCAGCATTGGCTCGGTAACGAGGGCATGCCCCGCCGGTACGCCGACTACCTGCCCACCGACGGTTTCGAGGCGCTCAACATCGTGTCGACCATCGGGGCGTTCATCCTCGGCGCATCGATGATCTTCTTCACGTGGAATGTGTTCCGCAGCTGGCGCTACGGCGAGCCGGTGACCGTCGACGACCCGTGGGGCTTCGGCAACTCGCTGGAGTGGGCCACCAGCTGCCCGCCGCCGCGGCACAACTTCACCGAGCTGCCCCGGATCCGCTCGGAGCGACCGGCTTTCGAGTTGCACTACCCGCACATGATCGAGCGTATGCGCGCCGAGTCCCACATCGGAAGGCATGCCACGACGGGCGAGGACACCCCGATCGACGATTCCGGTCCGCGCACCGAACCGGATCGGAGTGGGCAGCCAGAACAAGGCTGATCGCGTGCCTGGCACCGGCGGAACGGTCTCCGTCCTGATCACTGTCACGGGCGTCGACCAGCCCGGTGTGACGTCGGCGCTCTTCGAGGTGCTGTCGCAATACGACGTCGAGCTGCTCAACGTCGAACAGGTGGTCATCCGTGGGCGGCTGACGCTCGGCGTGCTGCTGGCTTGCGCGGAAAATGCGGCCGACGGCACGTCACTGCGCAAGGACGTGGAGCGTGCGATTCACGATGTCGGCCTTGAGGTTTCAATCGAACGCAGTAACGACCTGCCGATCATCAGGGAGCCGTCGACGCACACCATCGTCGTGCTCGGCAGGCCCATCACCGCGCGGGCGTTCAGCGCTTTGGCCACCGAACTGGCCGCGTTGGGAGTAAACATCGACTTCATTCGCGGCGTGTCCGACTATCCGGTGACCGGCCTGGAACTACGAGTGTCGGTGCCTGCCGAGCGGGCGGCTGAGCTGCCGACCGCGTTGGCCGGCGTCGCCACCGACGAAAAGGTCGATGTTGCACTGGAGGACACCAGCTTGGAGCGGCGCGCCAAGCGGCTGATCGTGTTCGACGTCGACTCCACGCTGATTCAGCAGGAGGTCATCGAGATGCTGGCCGACCGCGTCGGGGCCGGCGAGGCGGTCGCCGCCATCACCGAGGCCGCGATGCGCGGGGAGATCGAATTCGCCGAGTCGTTGCGGCAGCGGGTTGCGACATTAAAAGGCCTGCCCGCCAGCGTACTCGACGATGTCGCCGACCAACTGGAGCTGACACCCGGTGCGCGGACCACACTACGGACGTTGCGCCGTCTTGGCTTTCACTGCGGCGTGGTCTCCGGTGGGTTCAGGCAGGTGATCGATCCGCTGGCGCACGAGCTGATGCTCGACTTCGTCGCCGCCAACGAACTCGAGGTGGTCGATGGTGTGCTGACCGGCCGGCTCGTCGGGCCGATCATCGACCGGCCTGGAAAAGCCAAGGCGCTCAGGGACTTTGCGCAACAGGCTGGTGTGCCGATGGAGCAGACCGTGGCCGTTGGCGACGGCGCCAACGACATCGACATGCTCGCCGCGGCCGGGCTCGGGGTGGCGTTCAACGCCAAGCCGGCGCTGCGTGAGGTTGCCGACGCGTCGCTTTCGCATCCGTACCTGGACACGGTGCTTTTCATCCTCGGTGTCACTCGCGGGGAGATCGAGGCGGCCGACGCGGTCGACGGCGTGCTGCGGAGGGTGGACATACCGCCGAATTAGCGCGAGTGTCCGGCCGCCATCCGGTGTCGCACCTGTCGGAATGGTGTTACACTTTAGGGATGCCGACCAATCATCGGCGCTACGCCATCACAGAGACCAACGACATCCGTAACGCGCTGGAGATCGCGCGCCGCAGGTGGCCGGACCTCGCCGATAAGCCCGGTGCACTGTTGCGTCGACTCGTTCTCGTCGGCCGGGACACCCTCGCGCACGACCACAGGGTTACCTATCACGAACGACAACAAGCCGTCGAAGAGACCAGCGGTGCATTGGCCGGTGTCTTCGGCCCGGACTACCTCAAAGAGCTGCGTGCGGACTGGGCCGAGTGATCGTCCTCGATTCCAGCGTGTTGATTGGGCATTTTGAGTCGGCCGACGCGCACCACACTGATGCGACCGCTCTGCTGAAGGCGCATGCGTCGGAGTCGTTCGCTGCCAGCGTCATCACCCTCGCCGAGGTCTACGTCGGTGCCGCCCACGCCGGACAGGCCGACCGGCTTCACCGGCTGTTGGCACGGTTGCAGATCACAAGTCTCGACTTGTCGGCCGGTGCTGCGCGCCGCCTCGGTGAGCTGCGGGCCACGATCAAGCTGAAGATGGCTGACTGCTGCGTGCTCTACACCGCAGAGCATCATCACGCGGCGATTGCCACCTACGACGACAAACTTGCCGCTCGAGCCGCCGAACTCGGGTTGACCGTCGCGACCAGCCAGCCGTCCTAGGGGTGGCAGGGGTCCTCAACCGCACATACGGCACGATGGTCGGGTGGTCGAATTCGGCGGGCAGGAGCGCTGGGGGGACCGCCCGACCGAAGGGCAGGGGGACGACGGGGGAATCAGCACAGCCAGCGGCGCGCCCGACCCGGACCTGCTGATCGACTTTCACGAGGTGTCGCTGCGTCGCGGTGGCCGAACCCTCATCGGCCCTGTCAGCTGGTCCGTGGAACTCGACGAGCGCTGGGTGGTGATCGGCCCCAACGGCGCCGGCAAAACGTCGCTGCTGCGAATTGCCGCGGCGACGGAGTACCCGTCGTCGGGCATCGCGTATGTGCTCGGTGAACGGCTGGGCCGGGTGGACATGTCGGAACTGCGGTCGCGGATCGGGCTCAGCTCGTCGGCGCTGTCGCAGCAGGTGCCGGTTGGCGAGATCGTGCGCGACCTGGTGGTGTCCGCGGGCTACGCGGTGATGGGCCGGTGGCAGGAGGTCTACGACGACGTCGATTACGAGCGGGCCGTCGACACGCTGGAAAGCGTCGGCGCCGAGCACCTGGCCGACCGCACGTACGACACCCTGTCCGAGGGTGAGCGCAAGCGGGTGCTGATCGCTCGGTCGCTGATGGCCGACCCGGAATTGTTGCTGCTCGACGAGCCCGCCGCGGGGCTGGACTTGGGCGCTCGCGAGGAACTGGTGGCGCGTCTGGCCGACTTAGCCGCCGACCCGGACGCGCCGGCGGTCGTACTGGTCACTCACCACGTCGAGGAAATCCCGCAGGGTTTCAGCCACTGCTTGGTGCTCTCCGAAGGGCAGGTCGTGGCCGCCGGTCTGCTCCGCGACACGCTGACCTCCGAGAACCTGTCGGTGGCGTTCGGCCAGTCGATCGCGCTGAACGTAATCGGCGGCCGCTACTTCGCCAGGCGGGTCCGCAGCCGTGCCGCGCACAGGAGACGCTGATGAGCACATCGAGCGACGAGCCGATGAAACCACGGCCAGCGGCAACCGTGATGCTGCTGCGCGATGCTAACGACGGGCTCGAAGTGTTTCTGCTGCAACGACATTCGCGGATGGATTTCGCGCCCAACACGACCGTGTTCCCCGGCGGCGGCGTCGACGACCGCGATCGTAACGCCGACATCGCATGGACCGGCCCCGAGCCGGCGTGGTGGGCGGAGCGGATGGGCGTCGATGAGCAGTTGGCGCTGGCGCTGGTGTGCGCCGCGGTGCGGGAGACGTTCGAGGAGTGCGGGGTGCTGCTGGCGGGTCCCGGCGAGCAGGGCATCGTCACCGACGCGACGGTCTACCGCAGCGCGCGGGACCGGCTCGCCAGCCGAGAGCTGGCATTCAGCGACTTCCTGCGCAGTGAGCGTCTGGTCTTGCGTGCGGATCTGCTGCGGCCGTGGGCGAATTGGGTGACCCCGGCCCGAGGCCACACCCGCCGGTATGACACCTACTTCTTCGTCGCCGCCCTGCCCGAAGGCCAGCATGCCGACGGCCTGACCAGCGAAGCGTCGTCGTCAGGCTGGTCGTTGCCGGCCACCGCGATCGAGGATTTCGCGGCGGGTCGAAGCTTCCTGCTGCCGCCGACATGGACGCAGCT
Organism: uncultured Actinomycetota bacterium; assembly: GCA_963801365.1. Taxonomy (GTDB): domain Bacteria; phylum Actinomycetota; class Actinomycetes; order Mycobacteriales; family Mycobacteriaceae; genus Mycobacterium. Next base: position 211,973 of record CAWDEZ010000018.1, read on the forward strand.
GGATACGTTGCCGACGCTCGGCACGACTGTCGAGGAGATACTGCGCGCCGAACGCGAGATCGTCGCGATGCGCACGGAAGTCGTAGGCACCGAGGGCAACTGGAGCCTGGACTTCTTCGATGTGGAGCGTTACGACCAGGTGCGGCGCGGGCGGTCCTGGTCGTGAACGAGTTCGTGGGTGTCTACGTCGGCGACGAGCGTCCCGGCGTCGGCACCATCGTGTTGTCGCGGCCGCCCGCCAACACCCTGACCCGACAGACCTGCCGTGAAATTGTCGCCGCGGCCGCCGAGGTCGGTCGACGCGGCGACATCGCGGCGGTCTTGATTTTCGGCGGTCACGAGATCTTCTCGGCGGGCGACGACCTCGCTGAACTGCGGACGCTGAGCGCCGATGACGCTGACGGCGCCGCGCGACTGCGCCAGGACGCCGCTGCCGCGATCGCCGGGATTCCGAAACCGACCGTCGCCGCCATCACGGGCTATGCGCTGGGCAGCGGACTGGCGCTGGCGCTGGCTGCCGACTGGCGCGTCAGCGGCGACAACGCAAAGCTCGGCTTCACCGAAATCCTCGCCGGCCTGATTCCTGGCGGTGGCGCGTTGCAGCGATTGCCCGCGCTGATCGGCACGAGCAAGGCGAAGGACCTGGCGTTCTCGGGGCGGTTCGTCGACGCCAAAGACGCGCTGCTGATGGGCCTGCTCGATGACGTGGTGGCACCTGACGCCGTTTATGACGCGGCCGCCGACTGGGCGCAGCGCTTCGTCGGCCTGCCGGCGCAGGCATTGGCGGCCGCGAAGAAGGCGATCATCGCGGGAAGCCTCGATGCCGAGCGGCAGCAGTATGCCGGCATCTTCGCACAAGCCGAACGGCGTTTCGTCGCGGAGGAGCCGGACCTATAGGCTGCCCCGTTATGACGACGACCAGTCACGATCCATCCCCGCAGCCCCATGCGACGGCCGAACAGGTGGAGGCGGCCCGGTACGACCCTAAGCTCGCGCAGGTGCTCTACCACGACTGGGAGGCTGAGAGCTACGACGACAAGTGGTCGATCTCGTACGACAAGCGATGCGTCGATTACGCACGCGACCTCTTCGATGCGATCGTGCCTGCCGAGGAACTTCGCAACCTGCCCTACGACCGTGCGCTGGAACTGGGCTGCGGCAGCGGCTTCTTCCTGCTCAACCTGATCCAGGCCGGGGTCGCGCGGCGCGGCTCGGTGACCGATCTGTCACCCGGCATGGTCAAGGTCGCGGTGCGCAATGGCCAGTCGCTGGGACTTCAGATCGACGGACGGGTCGCCGACGCCGAGGGCATCCCCTACGACGACGACACCTTCGATCTCGTGGTGGGTCACGCGGTGCTGCATCACATCCCCGACGTCGAGCTGTCGCTGCGTGAAGTGGTCCGGGTGCTGAAGCCGGGTGGACGGTTCGTATTCGCCGGCGAGCCGACTACCGTTGGGGATGGTTATGCGCGCACGCTGTCAACGCTGACCTGGCGCGCGGTGACGAACCTGACCAAGCTGCCCGGGCTGACCGGCTGGCGCCGCCCGCAGGCCGAGCTTGACGAGTCGTCACGCGCGGCCGCACTCGAAGCGATCGTCGACCTGCACACTTTCGACCCGTCCGACCTGGAGCGGACGGCCCGTCGGGCGGGTGCCGTCGATGTCTCGAGCGCCACCACCGAATTCACGGCCGCCATGCTGGGCTGGCCGCTGCGCACCTTCGAGGCCGCGGTCCCGCCCGGGCGCCTCGGCTGGAACTGGGCGAAGTTCGCATTCAGCAGCTGGATCACGCTGAGCTGGATCGACGACAACCTCTGGCGACGGGTGATTCCGAAGGGCTGGTACTACGACGTCATGGTGACCGGGGTCAAATCGTCTTAGCATTCACCCTTGACGACGTCGCCTATTTGACGTCGTCAGCCGGCACCGACGCGCTGGCGGAGGTGGCGACCTATCAACTGACCGACGCCACCCGGATCGCCGACGTCGACGCGGCACGGGCGAGGTTCGGCGACCGGGCTCCTGTGCTGATCGAGACCGTGCTGCTGCGCCGCCGCGCCTCCGCGAAGCTCGCCGGCGTCGACGACTGGCTGTTCACCGGCGAGGCCCTCCAGCAAGCCACCGCCAGCCCGGTGGCCGCGCATCGAGCACGTCGGCTTGCGGGGCTGCCGGTGCACGACGTCACGTGCTCGATCGGCACCGAGCTGACTGCGTTACGGCAGACAGCCCAGGCAATTGGCAGCGACATCGACCCGGTTCGCCTGGCCATGGCGCGCCACAACGTCAGCGGGGTACCCCTGCTGCGTGCGGACGCGCTGCACCCGGTCAGCCGAGGCACCGTCGTGGTCGCTGACCCGGCGCGGCGCGGAGCGGGTCGGAGGATCTACGCCCCGCAAGATTTCACCCCGCCGCTGGATGCGCTGATGGACACCTACCGTAGCCGGCATCTCGTCGTCAAGTGTTCTCCTGGAATCGATTTCGCCCGCCTTGATTTCGACGGTGAAGTGGAGGTCACATCGCTGTCCGGCGATGTGCGCGAAGTCTGCCTGTGGTCACGCGGTTTGACGGAGCCGAGGGTGTCGCGGCGGGCCACAGTGCTCGGCGGCGACGGGCATGTCGAGCAGGTGACCGACGCCGAACCTGACGACCTCCGGGTCGGCCCGCATGGCCGGTGGATCGTCGACCCTGACGGAGCAGTGGTGCGCGCAGGCCTCGTCCGTCAGTACGCCGCCCGGCATGGGCTGTGGCAGCTCGACCCCAACATCGCCTACCTTTCCGGTGATCGGTTGCCGTCCGGGACGCGCGGATTCGAGGTGCTCGAGCAAATCCCGTTCGGCGAGCGGCGGTTACGCCAACTGCTCGCCGAGATGGGCTGCGGCGCCGTGGAAATCCTCGTTCGGGGCGTCGACGTCGACCCAGCGGTGCTGCGGCCGCGGTTGCGGCTGCGGGGTGGACAACCGCTGTCGGTGGTGATCACCCGGATCGGTGCCGGAACCAGCGCGAGAGCTATCGCATTCATTTGCCGTCCGTCGCGGTAGATCGCCAGGTACCCTGACGCTGGACACCTTTCAAGGACGGTGCATGACACGCTCACTGAGGGCGGCCGCCTACTTGGTCGCCGCGATAATGATCGGGTCGGGGGAAAGCGCCGTGGCGCAGGCGCAATCGCCGTGCGCGGACCTCGGCGGCGCTGTGGACGGCAACACGTGCCGTGTGCACACAACTAACGACGCATACACGGTGGACATCAGCTTTCCGGTCGACTACCCCGATCCGGGGCCGATGATCGACTACCTCAAGCAGACTCGCGACGGGTTCGTCAACGTGTCACAAATGCCGGGGCCGACCAGCATGCCGTATGCGCTGGACATCACCTCCGAGGAATACCGTTCCGGCCGTGCACCGGGCGGCACCGCGAGTGTGGTATTCAAGATCTACCAGAACGTCGGCGCGGCACACCCGCTGACGTGGTACCAGGCCTACAACTACAGCCTGAGCACTCGCCAGCCGATCAAATTCGACGCGTTGTTCACCCCGGGCAGCAAGCCCCTGCCGGTGATCCTTCCGATCGTGCAGAAGGAGATCGACACGCACCTCGGCAGCCGCGTGATGATCTCGCCCGGCGACGGCCTCGACCCGTCGCACTATCAGAACTTCGCGCTCACCGACGACGAGCTGATCTTCTTCTTCGGCCAGGGCGAGCTGCTGCCGTCGGCGGCCGGTGCCATCTCGGCCCATGTGCCGCGGTCGGCCGTGGCTTCGATGCTCGCCCCGATCTAGCCCGGGGCGAACGCGTAGACCTGGCCGTCGCTGGTCGCGGTGATCACGCTTGCGTCGGTTGCGACGGAAACGCCGACCGGCCAGCCCGTGGCCTGCGGCAGGGGATAAGTGTTGACGGTGCGCCCGTCGCGGGTACGGAAGACCAGCAGCGCGAGCCCCTCGTCACCGGAATGCACCACGGTGTAGCCGATATCGGCGCCGGCCTGGCTGGACGTGCACAGCGGGCTGACGTCGTCGCGTCGCCAAATGATCTCGCCGCGCTCGCCCTTGTCGCGAACCGCGACCAGCTTGGAGTCCGGCCCGCCACCAGACACCAGCAGCCCGCCCGGCTGCGCAGACGGCGGCGTTTGCGGTGAAAAGCCGAGTGGCACAGACCATTTCGGCTTGCCATCAGTGGCGGCGAGCGCCCACAGATTTCCGTCACGACTGTTGACATACACCGTCGATCCGTCCGCCGAGAACACCGGACTGCCCAGCACACCGCTCTTGACCGCGTCGGTGGACCACTCGACCGTCAGCACCTGATCGGCGCCGTCGCGATACCTGAGCGCGGTGAGTGTGGCCGTGGGGGTATTGGGCTGCCAGATGCCGGTGACGATCAGGCCCGCCGATGCCGAGAACGCCGGCGCAAATGCGATCGGGCAGCGTGGCTCGGCGGGCTGGCAGTCGGCGAGCCCGCGTTGGCTATCGATGGGGTCGACCCCGCGCACCAGGTCCACGGCTGACCCGATCATCTCGCCGCGATGCGCGTCGATCACCTGCGCCTGACCAAGATGCGTGAGCACCAGCAGCCGTCCGTTGCCGAGGAATCGCGGGGTAAGCGGCATCCCGATCACCGGATGTCGCCAGCGCACCCACTGCGTCGTCGGAAACGACAGCATCGTGCCGGGCTGGCCGACGTAAAGGTTGTCGAACTTGTCGAACAGCGCGCTGGCAAACCCGCCGCCCAGCACCAGCCGTGTGCACCAGCGCTGACGGCCGCTGTTGTCGTATTCCCAGACCATCAGCGAGCAGCCGTCGGCGGTCTGCGCATTGGCGCCGAGATAATCGCTGGTTGAAAGCGCCACCGACGCGTACAAACTGCCCTTGACCGAGCGACTCCACCGCAGCTTCAGCGCTTCGGCGCCGGTCGTTGCGGTGTAGCTGCTGTTGGCGGCGTCGGCATACTGAGCTGACCAGCCCGCTGCGGGCGCTGGCTGTACCCAGCTGTCGGTGTTGCCGCATCCGGACGCCGCAAGCAATGCCACACCTGCAAATACCGCCAGCCGCCGGGATGTACGGTATCGCGAAAACATGCGTCCTTCCGTAGGCGTGGCGTCCCCTGAGGGTAACCCGGCCCTCACGTCGCCCGGCGTAGGCTTTGCGGCCATGACGACGATGTGGGGGGCGCCGTTGCACAAGCGCTGGCGGGGTTCGCGGCTGCGCGACCCGCGTCAGGCGAGGTTCTTGACGCTGGCGTCCCTGAAGTGGGTCCTGAGGAATCGCGCGTACACGCCGTGGTACCTGGTCAGATATTGGCGGCTGCTGAAGTTCAAACTGTCCAACCCGCACATCATCACCCGCGGCATGGTGTTCCTGGGCAAGGGCGTCGAGGTCCACGCGACACCCGAGTTGGCCCAGTTGGAGATCGGTCGCTGGGTGCACATCGGCGACAAGAACACGATTCGCGCGCATGAGGGCTCGCTGCGCTTTGGCGACAAGGTCGTGCTCGGCCGCGACAACGTCATCAACACCTACCTCGACATCGAGCTGGGGGACTCAGTGCTGATGGCGGACTGGTGCTACGTGACTGACTTCGACCACGTTATGGACGACATAAACATGCCGATTAAGGACCAGGGCATCGTGAAGAGCCCGGTGCGGATTGGGCCTGATACCTGGATCGCGGCGAAGTGCACCATTCTGCGCGGCACGATCGTCGGACGCGGTTGCGTTCTCGGTGCGCACGCCGTCGTCAAGGGGAACATCCCGGACTATTCGATCGCGGTGGGCGCGCCAGCCAAGGCGGTGAAGAACCGCAAGCTGGCGTGGGAGACGTCGGCCGCCGAGCGCGCCCAACTGGCCGCCGCGCTGGCCGACATCGAACGCAAAAAGGCCGCCCGCTAGCTCGTTGGCTCTGCGTCCTGGGCGCAGAAGTGCGAGCAACGTGCGCCCTCAGCGCAGAGTCAACCCATCGGCTACGGCAGCAGGCTGCGCGGGTCGTCGGGGACCTGCGTCTTCGCAGCGTCGGAGTTCGACGTCGGCGTCGCCTTCTCCAGAAATCGGAGCAGCTCGACGGGGAACGGAAGCACCAGGGTGTTGTTCTTTTCGGCGGCGACTTCGACAACGGTCTCCAAGAGCCTTAATTGCAGTGCAGCGGGGTGCTCACCCATGATCTGGGCCGCCTGGGCAAGTTTCTGGGACGCCTGCAGTTCGCCGTCGGCGGTGATGACCCGGGCGCGTCGCTCCCGCTCCGCCTCGGCCTGGCGTGCGATCGACCGCTTCATCGAATCGGGCAGGGCCACATCTTTGATCTCGACGCGGTCGATGTGAATGCCCCAGCCGACCGCGGGGCTGTCGAGCATCAGCTCCAAGCCCTGATTGAGGCCCTCGCGGTTGGACAGCAGATCGTCGAGGTCGCTCTTGCCGATGATCGAGCGCAGCGAGGTCTGCGCGACCTGCCCGATCGCGGAGACGTAGTCCTGCACGTCGACGGCCACCTTCACCGGATCGGCGACCCGGAAGTAGATCACCGCGTCCACGCGGACGGTCACGTTGTCGCGGGTGATCCCGTCCTGGGCGGGCACCGGCATCGTGACGATCTGCATGTTGACCTTCTGCATCCGATCGGCGACCGGGACCAGCATGGTAAGTCCCGGCCCGCGAATGCCTTTCTGCAGCCGCCCGAATCGGAAGACGACGCCTCGTTCGAATTGCCTGACGACACGGATGTTGGTGCCGAGCCAGAAAATGCCGGCGCCGAGAGCTGCTGCCACTGCGTAGAGAATCATCGTGACCTCGATTCCGTGACCCGATTCTTCCACCAGTTTCGGGGTGCATCAAGCAACGCCGGTGACACGATATTCACGATGACGAGCGCGACGCCGTGCGGCACCTGCGGCACCGAGCCTCGGGCGGACGCGCGGTTCTGCGACGCCTGCGGCTCGCCGCTTGCGGTGAGGCGTGGACCCGCCGAGTACAAGCAAGTGACCGTGCTCTTCGCCGACGTCGTGCAGTCGATGGACATCGCGGCGGCGGTAGGCGCGGAGCGGTTGCGCGAGATCATGACCGAGTTGTTCACGCGCTCTTCGGCGGTGGTAAAGCGCTATGGCGGGACGGTCGACAAGTTCACTGGCGACGGCATCATGGCGGTGTTTGGGGCACCGATTGCGTTGGAGGACCACGCTTTACGCGCCTGTCTTGCGGCGTTGGACATTCAAGGGAAGACCCGGCGGCTGGCTGACGAAGTTGAGCGCGACGACGATGTGAAACTGCAACTGCGGGTCGGGCTGAACTCCGGTGAGGTGATCGCTGGTGAGATCGGTTCGGGCCCTTCAGGTTACACAGCAGTGGGCGAGCAGGTTGGGATGGCGCAGCGAATGGAGTCGGTGGCGCCCCCCGGCGGGGTGATGCTCAGCGAATCGACCGCCCGACTTGTCGAGGCTGCCGTGGTGTTGGGTGAGCTCGAGAAAGTGCGCATCAAGGGTTCGGCCAGACCTATGGGAGCACGTCGATTGCTCGCGACGACTGAAGCCGGGCGACTCGGCAGGCAGCGCTCGACCATGGTGGGTCGGGACTGGGAACTGGGCGTCCTCGCGGGGCTACTCGAGCAATCGAACGACGGCAACGGCGGCGTGGTCCGGCTGGTAGGGGCGCCCGGCATCGGCAAGAGCCGGTTGATACACGAAACGACTGCCAATGCAGTTGAGGGCGACGTGGATGTTTTCACGACGTACTGTGAATCCCACACCAGCGATATCCCGTTCCACGTGGCGGCGCGACTGCTCCGGGACGTCTTTTCGATCCGCGATCTTGAACCGGATGCGGCGCGCGCAAGCGTCCGCGCCCGCCTGCAGGACGCCGATACCGAAGACCTGTTGTTGCTGGACGACCTGCTCGGCATCTCTGATCCCGAGGGTCCATCGCCCATCATTGATCCTGCCGCACGCACGCGGCGGTTGACCTCGTTGTTGAACACGGCCGCGGTCGATCGAACAACTCCAGTGGTTTTCGTGATCGAGGATGTGCACTGGATCGATCAGATCAGCGAGGGGATGTTCGCCGAGTTCGCCACTGTGGTGCCGCAGACACGTTCGCTGATGCTCATCACATACCGGCCGGAATATCGCGGCCTCCTGGATCGGTTGCCGAGCTCACATCGCATTCCGCTTAGCCCGATTCAGGATTCTGCTTCCACCGCGCTTGTCGCCGAGCTGCTCGGGCCCGACCCTTCGGTCAACGAGTTCGTCGAACAAGTTGCTCAACGGGCCGCGGGTAATCCGTACTTCGCCGAAGAGATCGTGCGCGATCTGGCTGAGCGCGGTGTGCTCAGCGGCGAGCCCGGCGCCTATGTATCGCAACACCTGCCCACTGACCTGCGTGTCCCCGCCTCGCTGCAGGCCGCCATCGCCGCCCGTATCGACCGCCTCGGTACTGCGGCCAAACGCACGCTGAACGCCGCGGCGGTCATCGGATTGCGATTCGAGTCGGAGCTGCTTGCCTCCATTGCGGAAGACATCGAACTAGCCGAACTGCTCGAAGCTGACTTCATCGACCAGGTGAGGTTCATGCACGGAGACCAGTACGCCTTCCGGCATCCGCTGATCCGCACGGTCGCTTATGAATCGCAGCTGATGTCCGTTCGCTCGCGACTCCATCGCAATCTCGCGAAGGCGATCGAACAACGCAATCCGGAATCGCACGACGCGAATGCAGCACTGATTGCCGAGCATTTCGAGGCGGCGGGGGACCTCCGGGCGGCGTGGGACTGGCACATGCGCGCCGGTACATGGGCCCATTCCCGCGACGTTAGGGCTGTGCACAAAAGTTGGCAACGTGCCCGCGACGTCGCCGACCGCATTCCCGTCGATGAGCCTGACCGGCCCGCGATGCGGATAACACCGCGAATGCTGATGTGCGGTAACAGCTGGAGACTCGGTATCAGGTTCGACGAGAACGGCTTTGACGAACTTCGTGAGCTCTGCCGCTCCGCCGGAGACGATCTGTCGCTGGCGCGCGGAATGGCCGGCATGGTCACCACGCTGTTGTTCCACAACAAGTTTCGCGAGGCGGCTTCCGCCGCATCGGAGTGCGCCAGATTGATCGAGACGGTTGTCGAGCCGGCGTTGGTTCTCGATGTCATCTGTGCGGCGAGCAATGCGAAGTGTCAAGCCGGTGAGGTCGTCGAAGGATTGCGCTTGGCTCAGCTGGCCATCGACGCGTCCGGTGGTGATGCGACCAAGCCGGGCGTGATCGTCAAGGTCCCGGTGGCTTTTGCACTGGCGTTTCGTGGAATGAACCGACTATGCCTTGGGCTGCCCGGCTTTCGTGACGACCTTGACGAGGCCGTGTCAATGGCCCGGGCGGCGGAGGACGCGTCGGACTACTCCTCGTCGCTGTTTTGGAAGTACGGCGTTCCCGTTCTCAACGGAGCCGTACTACCCGACCAGACGGCTGCCCGGGAGACCGCTGAAGTGCTGGAAAGGGCCAAGCGTTTCGGTGACGACTACGCTGCGGATCGCGCGCGGTTGATCCGCGGTCTCATCCTTGTCCGCCGACCCGGTCAGCGGGCAGCCGGCCTGACGCTGCTCAACTCGTTTTACGAGGGTTCGTTGCGGCACGATGTGTCGATGTGGTGGCTGCGGTTCGTCGACACGGACCTAGCGCGGGAAAAGGCCAGAGTAGGCGACTTCGCCGCCGCGATTGCGTTGGCGCGCGATGCCGTCGATTTCAGATTCACGTCGGGGGACATGACCTCCCGTGGGCCTGCCGTCACGGTGCTGGTGGAATCGTTGTTGGGCCGCGGCACGGATTCCGACATTGCCGAAGCAGCGGCGGCCATCGAAAGGTTGGCGGCGGTGCCGGTCGACCCGGGCTTTGTGTTACACGAACTGCCGCTGCTTCGTTTGCGTGCACTGCTGGCCCGAGCTCGCGGCGATGACGCGGGGTATCGACAATTCGCCGATCGGTACCGCACGATGGCCAATGACCTTGGTTTCGAAGGGCATATGGCGATCGCCGAGTCGATGTAATTTGTCCGTCCAGTCGATGCAGCGAATCAACGGTCTTCTGCTGCTGGGCATTTCGATCCCCAGCTGACTGAGAAACATCCGCCTACGATCGCTTAGTTCGTAGTGCACATCATGACCGTGCCTGTTGAGCGCGTCGCACGTCAGCACGAACGTGGCATCGATGAGTCCGACGAAAAGCCCCAGGTACGGGTGTCGGTAAGGATCGTGTCATCGGCCGCAATCCGCACGGCTTATCCGTATCGGCGACGGTCCGTATCGGCGACGGCGAATCGCGGCTTCTTGCTAGCCACGTTTGAGGATCGCCTTCCGACAATTTGTTGGTGGTGCGTGAGTAGCGGGCTGGTGTCGAATCCTCAAGGGTCAGGCGGCCTCTATGCCGAGTTCGCTGAGTAGCCGCCGAATGCGGTTCTCGATCTCGTCGCGGATCGGGCGCACAGCTTCGATCAGCTGGCCCGCCGGGTCGGGCAGCGCCCAATCGACGTAACGACGGCCCGGTACGAACGGGCAGGTGTCTCCGCAGCCCATCGTCACGACCACATCGGCGGTTTCGATCATCTCGTCGGTCCACCGCTTCGGGTGCTCGGTCGTGATGTCGATCCCGCGCTCGGCCATGACGGCGACCGCTGCGGGATTGATCTGGTCGGCTGGCTCCGAACCGCCTGAGAAGGCGATGGCGCGATCCCCGGCCAGGTGGTTGAAGAAGCCCAGCGCCATCTGCGATCGCCCGGCGTTGTGCGTGCACAGGAACAGCACCGCAGGTTTGGTCATGGCTGGCTCCGTTCATGGTGATGAGGAATGGCGGCTTGGTCGGCGGTGTCGGGCGCGTCAGGATACAGCGCGACGACCAGCGCCAGCCCGACCAGTGCGCCGACGATCTGAGCGGCAATGAAACCCGGCACCGAGCCGGGCGCGATCCCGGCAAAGGTGTCGGAGAACATGCGACCGACGGTGACCGCTGGATTCGCGAACGACGTCGAGCTGGTGAACCAGTAGGCCGCGCCGATGTAAGCGCCGACCGCCGCCGCCGACAGGGCTGCGCGCGCTGACCGCGACAGCGCGAATATCAGCGCGATCAGCCCCGCCGTCGCGACGACCTCCCCGACCAGGTGGCCGGGCGTGAGGCGGTGTTTGGTGGCGATCTCGACAACGGCTCGGTCGAACATGACGTCGGCCAGCACCGCCCCGATGACGCCCCCGAAGATTTGCGCGGTGGTGTACGCGGCGACCACCCCACCACTTATGCCTTTTCTGGCGCGCCGACCCAGCAGCCAGTCGGCGGCGGTGACCACCGGGTTCAAGTGGGCGCCCGACACGGGACCGAACAGCAAGATCAACACCGCCAGCCCGAGCGCCGTCGCGATCGAGTTCTCCAGCAACTGCAACCCCACGTCCTTGGGTGACAATTGCGCGGCGGCGATGCCCGAGCCGACGACGACTGTCACCAGGAGCGCGGTGCCGACGAACTCGGCGAGAAGCGGTCGCCAAGTGGCGCTGATCCTGTTGGTCATCTGGTCAGCAGCACGACGCCGTGATGCTGGGCTGCGCGCTTTCCGCCGACGACCCGCCGCAGCACACGCCACCCTCGGCGGCGGCGTCTTGGTGCTGCGGGCTGGTGCCGAACGTCTCCGAGTCGGCGAGCACGGTGTACACCTCCCACTTCTCACCCCCCGGGCCGGTGACCCACACCTTGTCCTGTGTGGCGAAGCAGCACGTCGTGCCGATCTCCTCCTCGGTGAACAGCCCCTCGGCTGCGAGCCGGCCAATTTCGTCGTGCACCTTGTCGCTGGTCTCGACCTCGACGCCGAGGTGGTTGATCGTGCCGCCGTGGCCGGGGTTCTCGATCAGCACCAGCTTCAGCGGTGGCTCGGCGATGGCGAAGTTGGCGTAGCCGTTCTGGAGCTTGGCGGGTTCGGCGTTGAACAGCTTCGAGTAGAACGCGACCCCTTCGGCCAGGTTCTCGACGTTAAGAGCGAGTTGGACGCGGGACATGGCGACCTCCTACCTGTGTGACATATATCGAACTTAGTGGACACGATCGTGCCACCTTTTTGATATATGTCAATCTCTGTGGCAAGATCGGATGTATGCCGAAGACGCTGCCGACCATCGACATCTCCGCGCCGGTCTGCTGCTCACCCGTCGCCGCCGGGCCGCTCGATGACGACTCCGCACTGGCCATTGCGTTGCGGCTCAAGGCATTAGCCGATCCGGTGCGCGTCAAGTTGGTGTCGCTGTTGTTCAGTTCGACCGAGGCCGCGGTGTGTAGCTGCGATCTGGCGTCTGCGGTGGAGTTGACCGAATCGACCGTCAGCCACCACCTGTCGCAGCTCCGCAAGGCGGGGCTGGTGGACTCGGAGCGGCGCGGCATGAACGTCTATCATCGCCCGCAGCGAGATGCGCTACTCGCGCTGTGCGCGGTGCTCGATCCCAACTGCTGCACCTAGCGTCAGCCGTCGCAGCAATCGCAGTCGCGCTTGTCCGTGATCGGTGCCCCACAGCAGGCATCGCCCTTCCAGGCGTCGATGCCCTCCTTCACCGCGATGGCCGCGATCACCAGTCCCGCAATCGGATCGGCCCACGCCCAGCCGAACAGGCTGTTGAGAACCAGGCCGACGAGCAGCACCGCCGACAGGTAGGTGCACAGCAGCGTCTGTTTGGAGTCGGCGACGGCCGATAGCGATCCGAGTTCGCGCCCGGCCCGGCGCTGGGCGTACGACAGGACCGGCATGACCACCAAGCTGACCGCCGCCAAGGTGATGCCGATTGGTGAGTGCTCCGCTTCGCCGATGCCGAGCAGCGCGCGGATGGCGTCAACTGAGACGTAAGCCGCAAGGCCGAAGAACGAGAACGCGATGATGCGGAGTGCGATCTTCTCGCGCGCCTCGGGGTCGCGCCCGGCGAACTGCCATGCAACCGCTGCCGCCGACGACACCTCGATGACGGAATCGAGGCCGAACCCGATCAGCGCCGTTGACGAGACACGCGCGCCTTCACTGAGGGCTACCGCTGCCTCGATGACGTTGTACGAGATCGTGGCAGCGACGAAGAGCCGGATGCGGCGGGCGAGTAGGCCGCGCCGTGCATCGGTCGTGCTCGACGCCATCACCTGACAGTACCGGCGCACCCACAACGCGGTGACCTTGACGCAGCACCTCTGCGCGGAGCCGCCAGCCAAAATTTTCCACGTCGTAGACATCGACAAGGACGCCTTATTCTTGGAATAGAGTTGTGCTGCAAGGCATTCCAGACACGCCGAGCCCGTCAGCCTCGACTGTCGGTGCACCCCGATCTGAAATTGTGTAGCCATGCGGAGCACGATTCTCGCCGACCCGACGGCGCTGACTCCCGCGCAGTGGTCCGGTCGATTGGCCGCGTACCTGGCGCGCGGGCGCGGCAACGATGACCCCGAAGTCGTCGCTTGTCGGGCGGCGCTTGCGTACTGGCGCACTCGCCACGCCATCGACGCCGAGGCCGGTCGGATCGCGCCTGGCCACCTGGATGCTCTGATGGTGCGGGTCCGTGGGGGGTAGCTAAAGGTGATCTGGCAGTACTCGCAGATGGTGGTCGACACAACGCCCGACTCAAGCCTCGCTTGCCGGCCACCAGGTTCAGCTCGTCGCCCACCAACGTCCAACGGTCGATCAGTTCATCGGGATCCAACTCCCATGCCACGCGCGGAAGCTACACCCACTCAACAAGACGTTCGTCATCGGATTGCGGCTGGTGACAATCCTTACCGACACCCCAGGTAGGCCGCGATCAACGTGACAATTGATGCCGATGTGTCCTGTCGGTGGCTATACCTCGCGCTAGGCGCGAAATGGTTCGACCCGGATCGAAGCGTCGACGGAGGTCGTCTAGTCCGAAGTTACGTCGGGTGACGTAGGCGAAATTGGTGATTGAGCTGGGAAGTGTGCGGGCTGGTGCGCGAGAATGTGTAGCCAGTGAATATGGTGTGTTGGTGACATATGTCGGCGAGTTAGACTTGTAGTATTCAGTTATGGCGAAGTCGGTGCGAATGCATGTAGCCCGAACCCCGAGCAAGTACGTGGACAAAGCCGGCAACGTGCACCGGTATGAGTCGGTGCTGGTGCGCCGCACCTACCGCGACGGGACGAAGGTCCGCCACGAGACCCTGGCCAACCTGTCCAAGTTGCCCGCGGAGACGATCGCCGCGATCGAGGCAACGCTGAAGGGACAGGCCCTGGTGCCCGCCCAGGCGGTGTGCACCATCACCCGCTCGCTGCCGCACGGGCATGTGGCCGCGGTCGCGGCGATCTCCCACAGGTTGGGTATGCCGGCCCTGTTGGGCCCGGCGTGTCGATCCCGGGATCTGGTGTGGGGGTTGATCGTGGCGCGGGTGATCCGACCGGCGTCCAAGCTATCCACCCTGTCGCGGTGGGCCGACACCACCCTGGGGCCCGACCTGGGTGTGGCTGACGCGTCCACCGATGAGGTGTATGCCGCGATGGACTGGCTGGCCGACCGCCAAGAGGGGATCGAGAAGAAGCTGGCCGCCAAACACCTTGGACCCGAGGCGAACCCCAGCCGGATGGCGTTGTTCGATCTGAGCTCCTCGTGGGTCACCGGGCGGTGTTGTGAGCTGGCCGCGCACGGCTATTCCCGCGACGGCAAGAAAGGCCTACCGCAGATCAACTACGGGGTGCTCACCGACCCGCCCGGTCGCCCGGTGGCGGTGCGGGTGTTGCCCGGCAACACCGCCGACCCGACCGCATTCACCGACATCGTGGAGGTGATCCGCGACCGCTTCGGGTTGACCCGGCTGGTGCTGGTGGGCGATCGCGGCATGATCACCAGCGCGCGTATCACCGCACTCGAGGAGCTCAACACCGACACCGCAACGGCGTTCGGATGGATCACCGCGCTGCGTGCCCCGCAGATCGCCACCCTCGCGCGCGCGAACGGGCCGCTGCAGATGAGCCTGTTCGATCAACACGATCTCGCCGAGATCAGCCATCCCGACTACCCCGCCGAACGGTTGATCGCCTGCCGCAACCCCGCCCTGGCCGCCGAACGCGCACGCAAACGCGCCGAGCTGCTGGCCGCCACCGAGGCCGACCTGGCCGCCATCACCGAACGCGTGCACCTGGGCCGGCTGACCGGGGCCGGCCGCATCGGCGAGGCCGTCGGGCGCGTCATCGCCAAACGCAAGGTGGGCAAGCACTTTCACCGCACCATCACCGACACCAGCTTCACCTACCACCGCGACCAATCCGGCATCGACGCCGAGGCCGCCCTCGATGGCGTCTACGTACTGCGCACCAGCGTCGCCGCCGACACCCTCACCCCCGCCGGCGTGGTGGAAAGCTACAAGAACCTGGCCCACGTCGAACGCGACTTCCGTAGCATCAAAACCGACGACCTGAATCTACCGCCCATCCACCACCACCTCGACCAGCGCGTCAAAGCCCACGTGCTGATCTGCCTGCTGGCCTGCTACCTCATCTGGCACCTGCGCAAGGCCTGGGCGCCGCTGACCTTCACCGATGAGCACCCACCGGCCCGCGACAACCCCGTCGCACCGGCGCAGCGCTCACCGCAGGCCCACGTCAAGGCCTCCACCCAACGCGACGACGCCGGCAACCCGCTACGCAGCTTCCGCGGCCTGCTCGACCACCTAGCGACGCTGACCCGCAACGACATCCACTACAACGGCGCCAACGCCACAGTGCCCACCCTGGCCGAACCCACCCCCGATCAACGCCGCGCCTTCGACCTCATCGGCACCCCCATCCCGTTGACCGCAGCGTAGCCAGAACCACCAACCCCCAGACCGGCAAAACCTCAGATCAGCCAGAAATCCGCTCACCTCAGACGCCGCAACTTCGGATTAGCGGTCGGGCAGGGCGCGTTCGACGATCGTCGGCCGTGGTAGTGGCTCTCGTTCGCGCCGCTTGGCGGCCAGGTAGATCTGCGCGGTCTGCTCTGCGACAGTGCGCCAGGCGAAGTCGGAGGTGAGCCGCGCCCGTGCGGCGACCGCGCGTCGCTGTGCAGCGTCAGGATCGTCGAGAACGTGCCGCACCGCCGTCGCCAATCCCGCAATGCCCCTTGGCGCGAATGAAATTCCGGTTTCACCGTTGATCACGGCCTCGCCCAGGCCGCCGACATTGGAGGTGACCAACGGTGCGCCTGCCGCGGCCGCCTCCAGCGCGACGATTCCGAACGGCTCGTAATGGCTGGGAAGCACGACGGCGTCGGCGTCATGCAGAGCTTGTAGCAGCTCGGCGTGGTCGAGGGGCCCGACGAACGAGGTAACCTTCAGCACGCGATACTGGCGCGCCTGGTCGATGAGCCAATTCAGTTGCGTCCCTTCGCCGGCGACGGTCAGCGTGGTGCCCGGATGAATACGCCGGATCCGTGGCAGCGCGGCGATCAGGTCGTGGATGCCCTTCTCGTACTCCAGCCGCCCGACATAGAGCAGCCGCGCCGGACCTGAGCGGCTGACCCGCATTGCGAATGGCCAGTGCTGCGTCTCGATTCCGTTGCGGATCACGTGTATCTCTGTCAGGCCAGGTCCGAAAAGCGTTGTGATCTCGTCACGCATCGACGCCGAGCATGTGATGAGCTCATCAGAGTCCCGCGCGAGCCAGTATTCGAGCGCATGTACCTGTCGGCTGATGGATCCGTTGATCCAACCCGAATGCCTGCCTGCCTCGGTTGCGTGCAGCGTGGAAACCAATGGCGCATCGAAGAACTCCGACAACGCGACCGCTGGGTGCCCAACCAGCCAGTCGTGGGCGTGTACGACATCAGGCGTGAAACCGCACGACAGTCCGGCCCGGATCATCGAATGACCCATCGCCAACGTCCACGCCATCATGTCGGTGCCGAATGTGAATTCGTGTGGGTCCTGAGCGACGGCCACCACCCGAACACCTTCGTGGACCTCGTCATTGGTCGGGTGCGTGCTGGGGTCCGTGTCGTAGGGGCGGCGGCTCAGCACCACCACCTCGTCACCGGCCGCCGCGAGCGCGGTCGCCAAGTGGTAGACGTGGCGGCCGAGCCCGCCGATGACCACCGGCGGGTACTCCCACGAGAGCATCAGGACCTTCATCGGCGCACCCTCGTCGGGCGCTGGCACCAGGAGTTGGTCACCGCGGCAGCCGCCTGGCGTCGAGTGCGCCGAACAGGCCGTCGGCACGGTTCCAGCTGGCAGCCAAACGCTGCGCGGCGTCGCGACGGCCGGACGCCAACGCCCCGGCGATCTCCCGAGTGGCGTGCGCGTGCAGGTGTGCGCGGTAGCGGGCGTAGTCGGCGGCCGAGTCCTTGCTCACCATGAACGGCCAGTCGCTGGACATCGTGAGCAGCGTCTCCCGCAGGATCTGGTCGGCGACGAAGTCGCGGGCATGCGGGGAGTCGGTCTGCTCCAGCGCCTTGTCCACTGTCGTCAAAGCGGCGTCGACGACCTCGGCGTTCAACTGCACCAGATCGGCCACCTTCTCACCCGCCCACACCTGCCAGTCCTTGCCCGAACCCCAAGAGCCGGGCGGCAATTCGACGGGCGAACCGACGAACCCGGCCGTCGCCGCATCGCGCAACGTGCCGACTCGGATGCCGGCCGCCGGCAGCACCCGCAACACTCGCTCCAGCCACATCGGGCCCTCATACCACCAGTGTCCGAACAACTCGGTGTCGAATGCGGCGATCACGTGCGCGGGGCGGCCGAGGCGTTCGGTTTCTGCGACGAGACGGTCGCGGACGACGCCGACGAAATCGGCGACGTGTGCGTTCACCGTTCGCTCCGCTCGGACGGGGTCGTACGGTGCCTTCTGACCGGAGGGCACGTTGCGTCCTGTCACCCGGGAGTGCTTCAGGCCGGTGTGGTGGTCATAGGTGTGGAAGTCGCGGTAGGCGGCGTGACCGGGATAACCCGACTTAGGCGACCACACCCGGTAACTGACGTGCAGGTCGCGACCGAACGCGACGACATCGGAGTCGCCGACGGGGCGCCCCAGCGCGGTATCGCCGTGTAACGACGGTCCGTCGACCATAAAGTGGCCGACTCCCGCTGCGGTGTAATCGTTTTCCATGCCGGGGGCGTACGCGCACTCGGGTGCCCAGATGCCGCACGGGGTGTGGGCGAACCGCTGTTGGGCGTCGGCGAGTCCTTCCCGCAGCGTGAACTCGCGCAGCCGCGGATGCAGCAGCGGCTGGAACGGATGGGCCAGCGGACCGCCCAGCAGTTCGATGGTCCCAGTGTCGATCAGCTCCCGCAGCAGCGGGCTGGCGCCGTGTTGCCATAACATCGCGAAGTCGTCCAGGGCCTCGCCGGCTTCGCCGTATTCGCGAATGCCGCACTCTCGCAACGGCTCTCGCAGTGTGGTGGCTTCCAGCGCGCGCAACTGCCAGTTTGCCAGCCAGTGGTGCATGCCGTCGAGGCAGTACGGGTCGTCGAGCTGGGCGGCCACCACCGGAGTGATGCCCAACGTCAACAGGCCGTGCCGGTCTTCACCTGCCAGTCGCCGCAGCACCCGCATCAGCGGCAGGTATGCCGCCGACCACGATTGATACAGCCATTCCTCGCCGACGGGCCAGCGGCCATGATGCGCCAGCCACGGCAGGTGAGTGTGAAGAACCAGGGTGAACAAACCTGGTGTGCTATCGCTCACGGCCGCACCGCAATTGCGACGAGATCGAGGCTGTCGTCGATATCCGAGCTATCGCGTTCGCCAGTCTCTATGAGCTCGAAGTCGCCCACAGTCACCGACGCCACGTCGGCGAGCAACTCCGCCGGCCACGGCGCGTCGGCAAGAGCACGGGCGACCTGGGCGCCGATCAGTGAACCACCGTGCTTGGCGTCAAGGGCGACGAGCCCCGGCCCGTGAAAGACCCCCAGCATCGACCTCACCGTGAATCCGCCGTCGACCAGCAACGCCGTCAGCTCGTCGGCGTTGAGTTCGCGCGTGTGGAACGGGTTCACCGGGGTGTCGCGGCCGGGGGAGAACGTGATCCTGTTGGGCGTGGACATCAGCAGCAGCCCGTCCGGCCGTAACACCCGCAGGCACTCGCCGACGAATCGCGGCTGGTCCCAAAGGTGCTCGATGACCTGAAAGTTGACGATGACATCGACGGAACCGTCGGGCAGCGGTAGCGCGGTGAGGTTGCCGTGCCGGACATCGACCCGGGGATAGCAGGCGCGCGCGTGGGCGACGGTGAGTTCGTCGTAGTCGAGTCCGAT
Organism: uncultured Actinomycetota bacterium; assembly: GCA_963801365.1. Taxonomy (GTDB): domain Bacteria; phylum Actinomycetota; class Actinomycetes; order Mycobacteriales; family Mycobacteriaceae; genus Mycobacterium. Next base: position 231,184 of record CAWDEZ010000018.1, read on the forward strand.
GACGCTTCGCGCGACGTCGGCGATCAGGTCGGCGCCGTACCCCTCCCCGCAGCCGGCCTCCAGGACGTCGCGGCCAGCGCAGTGACCGGCCAGCCGCTGGTAGACCACCTCGTGGCGGCGGAACCAGTAGTTCTCCTCAGCGATGCCGGGAACCGTGCGCTCGCCGGTCAAGGCCAGGGAGTCGTGTGCACTCATCGGAAGGCAGGCTAACGCGAATGGGCGCTCCACGAGAGGTTGCATACACCACCTGCTGCTCTTCGCGCCGCGGTCCCCCGCAAGCGGGGTGGCGATACCTCCGGCTCGCGGGGGAGTGTCCCCACATCGACGCGTAGTCAGACGACCTGCGACGACCGGCTATGGTGTACGGGCGAACCACGCAAAAGTTACTCGTCAGTAATACGGCGTGCGGGCGATTCTGAGATTGCTGGCCGGTTCTCGCCGGCCTATTGAGGAGGGCGAACCAGACCCATGACGAACATCGTGGTCCTGATCAAACAGGTCCCGGATACCTGGTCGGAGCGAAAGCTGAAGGACGACGACTTCACGCTCGACCGCGATGCCGCCGACGCCGTGCTCGACGAGATCAACGAGCGCGCCGTCGAAGAGGCGCTGCTGATCAAGGAAAAAGAGGCCGCCGCCGGCGGCGAGAGCACCGTCACCGTGCTGACCGCAGGCCCGGAGCGCGCGACCGAGGCTATCCGCAAGGCGCTGTCAATGGGCGCCGACAAGGCGGTGCACGTGCTCGACGAGGGTATGCAGGGCTCCGACATGGTGCAGACCGGCTGGGTGCTGGCCAGAGCGCTGGGCACCATCGAGGGCACCGAGCTCGTGATCGCGGGCAACGAAGCCACCGACGGCGTCGGCGGTGCCGTGCCGGCGATCATCGCCGAGTACCTGGGCCTGCCGCAGCTCACCCACGTGCGGAAGCTGTCGGTCGAGGGTGGCAAGGTCACCGGCGAGCGCGAAACCGACGACGGACTGTTCACGCTCGAGGCGTCGATGCCCGCGGTGGTCAGCGTCACCGAGAAGATCAACGAGCCCCGGTTCCCGTCTTTCAAGGGCATCATGGCCGCCAAGAAGAAGGAAGTGACCACGCTCACGCTCGCCGAGATCGGCGTCGAGGGCGACGAAGTCGGGCTGGCCAACGCCGGCTCCAAGGTGCTGGCGTCGAACCCGAAACCGCCCAAGACGGCGGGTGAAAAGGTCGAGGACGACGGCGAGGGCGGCAACAAGATCGCCCAGTACCTGGTTTCGCAGAAGATCATCTGAGAGAAGGCGATTAATCACGCATGGCTGAAGTACTTGTACTCATCGAGTACGCGGAGGGTGCGCCCAAGAAGGTGAGCCTTGAGTTGGTCACCGCCGCACGGGCGTTGGGTGAACCGTCCGCGGTCATAGTCGGCAAGCCCGGCACCGCCGAGGCGCTGATCGCCGCAGACGTGAGGGCGTCGGGTGCGGAGAAGATCTACGCCGCCGAAGCCGACTTCGTCGACGACTACCTGCTCGTGCCTCAGGTCGACGTGCTGGCGTCACTCGTCGAGGCGGCCAACCCGGCGGCGGTACTGCTGGCCGCCAGCGCCGACGGTAAGGAGATCGCGGGCCGGCTCGCGGCGCGGATCGGCAGTGGTGTGCTGACCGACGTCGTCGAAGTTCACGAGGGCAACAGGGGTATGCATTCGATCTTCGGTGGCGCCTACACCGTCGACGCGCAGGTCGAGGGCGACGTCGCGATCATCACCGTGCGTCCCGGTGCCGTCGAGGCAGAGCCGTCGCAGGGTGCGGCTGAGCTGGTCACAGTCGAGGTGCCGCAACCGGCCGAGAACGCGACCATGATCACACAGCGCCAGCCCGCGGCGGCCGGCGACCGCCCGGAGCTCACTGAAGCGACGATCGTCGTGGCCGGTGGCCGCGGGGTCGGCAGCGCCGAGAACTTCCACGTGGTCGAAGAACTGGCCGACTCGCTCGGTGCGGCGGTCGGTGCCTCGCGCGCGGCGGTGGACTCCGGTTACTACCCGGGCCAGTTCCAGGTAGGCCAGACCGGCAAGACGGTGTCGCCGCAGCTGTACATCGCGCTGGGCATCTCCGGGGCGATCCAGCACCGCGCCGGCATGCAGACGTCGAAGACGATCGTCGCCGTCAACAAGGACGAAGAGGCGCCGATCTTCGAGATCTCCGACTACGGCATCGTGGGCGACCTGTTCAAGGTCGCGCCGCAGCTGACCGAGGCGGTCAAAGCTCGCAAGGGCTGACTTCCAGCGATTTGGGCGCGCTAAACGACGCTCAGCGCACGTAAGCGCGCCCAAATCGTCACTTGGCGTGCACGGACACGTCACGCTGACGATGCCCTGCCGCGAAGCGGCTCAGCGACCGTGCAGCCATGAGCACTGCATCGGTCCTGAGAGAACACGTCTGGCTGGCCGCGTGCCACCTGCGTTGCAGGCTGTGTGCGCGTCGATCCGGTCGGCGGCTGGGGGCGGGCGACACGCGCGCTGCGCGGGATGGTCCGCACCGTGCTGGTGGTGACGCTACTCGCAGGGATCCCGCTGCTGGCCATCCCGCAGCCGGGCCACGCCCGGGCCGTGCGGCTGTCCTTCCGGCTGGTTCTGCGATGCATGGGCGTGCGAATCACCCAATCGGGCGGCCCGATTCGCAACGTGCCCGGTGTGCTGGTGGTCAGCCCGCACATTTCTTGGATCGACGCGCTGGTGATTAACGCGCTGATGTCCGCCGATGTGGTGGTGAAGGCCGAGCTGACCAGGTGGCGGGGGCTGAACCTGGTCGCCCGAGTGATGAATATGATCCCGATCGAACGCTCCAAGCTTCGGCGGCTTCCCGACGTGGTGCACACCGTTGCCGCGCGGCTCCGGTCCGGGCGGAACGTGGTCGCGTTCCCCGAGGCCACCACATGGTGTGGATTGGCATATGGGTCGTTCCGGCCGGCCATCTTCCAGGCCGCGGTCGATGCGGGCCGCCCGGTGCAGCCGCTGCGGCTGAGCTACCACCACCGCGACGGTCGGCCATCCACCATTCCTGCGTTCGTCGCCGACGACACCCTGGCCAGGTCGTTTCTCCGGCTCGTGACGGTGCGTGGGCGGTCCGGACCTCGGTGGCCTCGCCACTTGCGACGAGTTGCTCCTCGGCGAACTGACGGATCGTCTCCAGCATCGAAAACCGGGTCCGCCCCGAAGACCGGTCGGCAACCAGCAGCGACTTACGCACCAGCGCGTCCAGCCGATCCAGGACGGCGTAGTCGTCGGGGTCGTCGAATCCGGCCACCGCACAAGCACTTTGGAGATCGAATCCCCCGGCGAAAACCGAACACCGCTCCAGGAGAGTCTTTTCCGCATCGTCGAGGTGGTCGTAGGACCATGCCACGGCGTGACGCAGGGTCTGGTGGCGCTCCAATCCACATCGTGACCCCACGAGCAATTTGAATCGGTCATCAAGACGATCCCGTACCTCTGCCGCCGTCATCGACGCCATCCGCGAGGCCGCCAACTCGATGGCCAGCGGTATCCCGTCGAGGCGTCGGCAGATCTCCACCACCGCGCCCGCCTCATCAGCTGTGGCCATCGAGAAGCGCGGGGCCACACTCTGGGCGCGTTCGACGAACAGATTGACTGCGGCAGAGTCGATTCCCCCGCTGAGATCCAGCGAGGGCACCGGCCACAGTTGCTCGTCGGCGACGCCGAGTCCTTCGCGGCTGGTGGCCACGATTCGCACCGTCGCCGACTGCGCCAGGATGGCTTCGATCAGATTGGCGGCGGCGTCGAGCGCGTGCTCGCAGTTGTCGAACACCAACAACCGGACCCTGCCCTCCAGCGCGGCGGCCACTCTCTCGCTCACGGTCTTGCCCGGCTGCTGGGTGATGCCCAGCACCGCCGCCACCGCGTCGGGCACCGCCGCCGGATCAGCCACCGCAGCCAACTCGAAAACCCAGACACCATCGGGAAATTCACCGGTCAGCAGTGCCGCGACTTCGGTCGCCAGGCGGGTCTTGCCGACCCCGCCCACCCCGGTCAAGGTGACCAGCCGATGTGTTCGCAGCGCGGCTTGCACCTCGGCGACGTCGGACTCACGGCCGATCAAGCTCGTGATCGCCGGACGCAAATTTCCGGGATTCGAGTCGACTCCCCGCAATGTGGGAAATTCTGTCCGCAAGCCGGGTGCTCGGACCTGGAACACCCCCACCGGCGCTGACACATCACGCAGCCGTCGCGGTCCCAGATCAATAAGGTCGACGCCGCTGAGGAGACCCGCCGTCGACTCGGCCACCAAGATCTGACCGCCATGCCCGGCGGCCATCACCCGCGCAGCACGGTTGAGCACCGTGCCGAAGTAGTCACCGTCTCGAAGCTCGGCCTCCCCAGTCGCCAATCCCATCCGCACCGGCAACTCCAACGCACGCTGCGCAGCGACCGCAGCATCAACTGCGGATCTCGGCGAGGCGAAGGCGGCGACCACGCCATCACCGGTGTGGCTGAACACAAAGCCCCCATGCCCCTCGATCGCGGTGCGCAGCACCTCGTCGTGGGCAGCGAGGGCCGCCCGCATCGCGACGGCGTCTTCCTCCCACCGACGGGTCGAGCCCTCGACGTCGGTGAACAGAAACGTCACCACCCCCGAAGGAGCAGCCGCCGTCATGGCATCGCCTCGGCCCACGCGATATGGCCCTCGAACTCAAGCGATCTCGCCATCGCGCAGTAGCGATCCCGATAGTCGCGGTAACCGGCCCCTTCCGGTTCAATACTCCGAATTTCGTTGATATCCGGATGATTTCGTCAGGATGAGGCTGAAGGCCGCCGTTTCTGGGAGCCTCCTGTCTGTCTTTAGGCCGCGTCTACAAACGCCGGTTCTCTCCACTTATCGCGAGTAGCATTTCACGCTAAGACGCATCAACCGGGCCGCGATCTCGCAGAGCAGCCAGTTCGACCAGCCCTGCGAACACGGCTCATGAGGGAGCGGGATATGCGCATAGTGGTTGATCTGAATCGGTGTCAGGGATATGCGCAGTGCGTCCCGCTTGCGCCGGAGGTGCTGAAGCTGAAGGGCGAGGAGGCGCTAGCCTACGACCCCAATCCCGATGATTCGCAACGCCAACGGGTGCTGCGGGCGGCAGCGGCCTGCCCGGTGCAGGCGATCCTGGTGGACCAGATCGACTTGACCGAGGGCTCTGCGAAATGACCCCGGTCACGGAAAGAGAAGCGCTGCTCAACAACGTCGTCGACACCTTCAAATCCAAAGGCAAGATCGTCATCGTCGGCGCCTCCCTCGCCGGGCTGCGGGCGGCGGAAGCCTTGCGCGACGAGGGTTATAACGGGTCCCTCACGATCATCGGCGACGAGCCACACGAGCCGTACGACAGGCCCCCGCTGTCGAAGCAGGTGCTGACGGGATGGGTGCGCGCCGAGAACACCAAGCTTCCGCGGATGCGCGACATCGACGCGGACTGGAGGCTCGGCGTCGCCGCCGTCGGGCTGGACCGGGCCAACAGGCGGGTACACCTCGCCAATGGAGACACGGTCCTGTTCGGCCGGATGCTGATCGCGACGGGCACCCGCGCGCGGCCGTGGTTCAACCCCGAAGAGGCCAAGCTGGAGGGAGTTTTCACGTTGCGGACCAGTGATGACGCGGCCCGGCTGCAGGCCGCGTTGCTGGCCGGACCGGGGCGGGTGCTGATCATCGGTGCCGGCTTCATCGGCTCGGAGATGGCCTCGGTCTGTCGCGAGCTAGGCCTGAACGTCACTGTCGCCGAGCGCGCTGATTCACCACTGATCGGGGCGCTCGGCGGCGTCATCGGCGAGATCGCTGCCGAGATGCAGCGCGACGCTGGGGTCGACCTGCGCACAGGTGTCTCGGTCGACGCGCTGGAAGGAGACGCGGCCGGCCACGTGCGCCGGGCGAAGCTCTCCGACGGGACCACGCTCGATGTCGACGTGGTGGTGGCCTCGCTGGGGTCGATCCGGAACACCGAATGGCTTCGCGGAGCAGGTCTGGCGACCGGCTTCTGGGGGGTCGCCTGCGACGCCGGCTGCCGCGCTTTCGACGTCAATGGGGTGGTGACCGACAACATCTTCGTCGCCGGCGATATCGCGCGCGCTCCCCATGTGTTGTACGGCTACCAGTTCCTCTCGCTGGAGCACTGGGACAACGCCGTATCGGGGGCCGAGGTGGCCGCCCACAACATGGTCCGGATCGAGACCGAACGGGTGCCGCACCTCCCGCTGCCGTCCTTCTGGTCGGGCCAGTTCGGCGTCAATATCAAAGGCGTCGGGGTGTGCCCCTTCGGCGACGAGATCGTCTTCACCCAGGGCTCGGCGAAGGAGCGCCGCTTCGCTGCCGCCTATGGCCGCAACGGCCGCATCGTGGGAGCCGTCACCTTCAACCACGGCAAGTGGCTGGAGTACTACGGCGCATTGATCGAGCGATCTGCGCCGTTCCCGCCGCCGCCACCGGGCTACGACCAGCCTGCGCACACAGTGCCAGTCCCTGCTCAGTTCCGCGATCCGCGCGTCCCGACGGGAATTCCCGATGTGGTGTTGACCGGCTACGACCCGACCGAACGCGCGGCCGAGTACGTGTACCGGCCGAAGAGCCCGACGAGGTAGAGCGGAGACAAGACGCCGTGATGACACCTGAAACCGCCTGGGCCGAGGCGATGCGCTACGAGAATCGTGCCAATCCTTACCCGTTCTTCGACGAGCTGCGCAAGACGCCCGTGGCGCGGGTGGGCGACGACGTTTACGTCGTCACCGGATACCGGGAGTTGCATAAGCTGCTCCACGACCCCAGGCTCAGTTCCGACGGCAACCGCAGTCCGTTGCTATCCGGACCGCCGCACGCGGCAACGGCCGGCGCCGACGGCATCGAGGCATACGCGCCGCAGCGGAGCTTCATCGCGACCGACCCGCCGGATCACGATCGCATGCGCCGCCAGGTGATGCGGCAATTCGGTCCTCCACACTCACCTGGCCTCATCCCGAGCATGGAGCCCGTCATTCAGCGGCTCTGTGACGACCTGCTCGACAACGTCAACGGCAAGAACAGGTTCGACGTTGTCGACGACTACGCCTATCCGGTGCCGGTGTCGGTGATCTGCAAGATCCTGGGCGTTCCGCTCGAGGACGAACGCATGTTTCACGCCTTGATCTTTGACCAGTTGGCGGGCATCGACTTCAGCGCGGAGGCAGCCACCGAAGAGGGTCAGGCCCGCGCTGCGAAGGGCGGCGAGGCCGCCGTCAAGTTGAGGCAATACCTGCGTGGGCTGATCGACCGGTACACGCGAGAACCCGGCGAGGGCCTGATCTCCAGGCTGCTCCACGACGACGGTCCCGATGGACCGATGTCGCCCGAGGAGGCCGTGCCCAACACTTCGCTGATGTTCGTCGCCGGTCATGACTCCACGGTCAACACGATCGCCCATTGCGTGCTGACCGCGCTGCGCAACCCTGGGTCGCTGGAGCTGCTGCGCAGCCGCCCCGAACTGATCCCCCGCGCCATCGAGGAGACGCTGCGGCTGCAGTCGGCGGTTCAGTTCTTTCCCACCCGCAGCGCCACCAGCGACATAGAGGTCGGTGGGACTGTCATCCCCGCCGGCGCGGCGGTCATCCTGCTCTACGGCGCCGCCAACCGCGACCCGATCCGGTTCGCCAACCCAAGCCAATTCGATCCCGAACGCAACGACAACGAGCACCTCGGCTGGGGCGGCGGCATCCACGTCTGTGTGGGCGGTCCGCTCGCCCGCCTGGAGGTCAACCTCGCATTCGAGACCTTCATCCGCCGCGTGGAGAATCCGCGGCTCGTCGAAGACCCGCCGCCCTACCGGCGCAACCCGTTCTTTCGAGGCCCGCTGCACGTGCGGATCGACTGCGACGGCATCAGGGACTAAGGCCCATGAAAGCGTTCCAGTTCGTCGAGTGGCAGCGGCCGGGCGAACTCCGCGACGTGCCGGTGCCCGAGCCGGGGCCTGGTCAGGTTCTGGTCAAAGTCGGCGGCGCCGGTGCTGCCACTCCGATCTGCACCTCATGGAGCTACCCGCCGACGAGGGGGCGTTTCGGCTTCCCTTCACCCTCGGCCATGAAAACGCCGGGTGGGTAGACCAACTGGGGCCGGGCGTCACCGGATTCACACCCGGCGATCCGGTAATTGTCTACGGACCCTGGGGGTGTGGACTGTGCGCGCACTGCCGCACCGGCATGGAGAACTACTGCCAGGGACGGTGTCGTCGCCGGAGAGCAGCCCTTCGTCGGCGAAGGGGCAAGGCAATCTCGGCCGCCAGTCGATCCCATAACCCCCACGGACCGGACGCCTTTAGTACCTCATCGAGATTCTTCTCGACCCAGTCGAGGATAAGGAAATAAGTTCCAGTCTCGTCGATACCTGAGGTGCGACATCGGCGAAGGAAGAGTTCGGGCGGTGGTTTGCTGCGTCAAATCGGCCAACAGGGCGCGCTGGTCATCAAGGACGTCACCTCGATTCTGTCGATGGGACGCGAACTGCGCGGCGAAGTGATGGCGGCGCTGCGCGAGATATACGACGGTTGCTGGGTCCGCACCGTGGGAACCGACGGCGGGCGGACGCTGGAGTGGCATGGCCGGATTGCGGTGATCGGCGCGGTCACTACCGCGTGGGACGCCGCCCACGCGGTGATCGCCACGATGGGCGACCGGTTCGTGCTGCTGCGCATGGACTCGACGACGGAACGTATCAACGCGGGGCGGCGGGCTATCGCCAACACCGGCAGCGAGGACAAGATGCGTGCCGAGCGGGCGACAGCGGTTGCCGACGTGCTGGCCGGAGCAAGCCGCAGCGGCATCGAACTCGACGACGAAGAGGCCGGCACGCTGCTGGCCGCAGCCGATCTGGTCACGCTGGCACGCACCGGTGTCGAGTTCAACTATCGCGGCGACGTGATCGACGCGCACGCACCCGAAATGCCGACCCGCTTCGCCAAGCAGCTAGCCCAGGTCGTGCGTGGCGGGGTGGCAGTAGGGATGCGCCGCGAGGATGCGATGCGGCTGGCGATTCGCTGCGCCCGGGACTCGATGCCGCCCATCCGGTTAGCCATTCTCGACTACCTGGCACGTCGTCCGAACAGCTTCACCACTGAGGTTCGCAAGGGCATCGATAAGCCACATGCCACCGTCGACCGGCAGTTGCAGGCGCTGCACATGCTCGGGGCGTTGCACTGCGAGGAGGTGGAGGTCAAAGACAAATCCCGGTGGCGCTACTCGCTTTCCGAAGACATAAACCCAGCCGCACTGATAGTCCCCGAATCTCAGTAGACAACTCGGTTGACATACCGCGTTCCAGAAATGTCAGTAGGTCCCTAGCCCCGGATTAGAGACCGAGCGATTCCGAGGATCGCCTACGCCCCCCTACTGACAAATCTGGAACCCCCCCAACCAACCCCCACCGCGCCGGCCGGTCACGCCAAGCCGTCGGGGACCCGCGACCTGAGCCGCACGTCTGGCGCTGGCCGAAGCACAACAACAAAAGTTCAACAGAACGAAACGTGAAGGAGAGCAACATGATGGGGAGGCCACGGCTGGCGCAACTGGCTGATGGTGATCGAGGGCCGCCAACCGGCGGGTGGTCTACCGGATCGGCGAGTACCGCCGGCAAGGCAACTGCTGGACCGGAAGTTGGCCTGACTGAGAAAAGTTCTATAACCAGACTATAGGTTCCCTTGTCCTGCAACGGGTTTCGTTTGCGCGCTCGGCGCGCACGGGGTAGGTTCGTTCTGGTAACACCGCCGACCACATGGCGGACGCCGACGAAGAATTGGAGAGATATGGATAGCACCGACGTCGAGGACCAGTTGCTGGTCCCCTACGACAAGGTGAGGCACAAGCTCGGCAATATCGGGCGCACCAAGCTGGACGAGTTGTTCCACCCAGACGAAAGCGGCCAGCCGCCGTTAGTTCGGGTGAAGATCGGTCGCCGCGGATTCGTCACCGCGAAAAGCCTTGCCGCCTATGTGGACCGGCTCGCCGGGGCGGCGCAAGGAACGAGATCGTGATCGCCCGTAATTTTTCCAACAACTTCCAATACGTGCCCGAGTGGCTGTGGGACAAGAAGCTCACCCCCACCGAGTTTCTGCTCTACATGGCGCTGCGGTCGTTCGGCTACCCGACCGGGCCGACGATCGACATGCTCATGGAGAAGACCGGGTTCGACCGGGCTGTGGTCGAGGAGACGCTGACGAGCCTGTTCCAGGCCGGCCTGGCCGACCCCTGCCTCAAGGACGAGTGGGGCCAGCCGTGCGACGACCGGTTCGTGTTCTGCTACCTGAAGAACGTCAAGGGCGCCCCGGACCAGGCCCCGCAGCCACACAGGAACGGCCTGTCGGAGCAGGACCGCCTGAGACTGCAACTCGCGCGGCAGCAGGAGAAGCGCGAGTTCGCCGAGAAGCACCGGGACAGCGTCGAGGACGTGCTCTTTCGGGAGCAGATGGTTGAGCACGGCGCAAACCTCAACGACCCGAACTACCTGCGGACCGCCGGCCCGATCAACCCGGACATCGTCGGCATGGTGGACACCATCAAGCACTTCTACTGGACCGCCGCCGAGCAGCTCGCCGAGATGCAGTACGAACTCGCCGAGCTGGCGGGCCTGGCCCTGCTCGACCCCGAGGGCAACGTGGGCCTGCAGCAGCGCCTGGTCAGCCTGTACGAGGATCTGTACAACGCCACCACGTCCAACGTGCGCGATTCCGACAGCACCAGCGACATGTACTGGGACGAGTTCGACAACACCTACAGCGACGGCCGCGAGATCAAGGTCGCGATCCGCGTCGATCCGCACGAAGACTCGAACTGGGAGTTCAACCACTTCCTGCAGGGCGACGGCGCCGTCAACGACTTCCCCCGCGGCACGATCTACCACATCAACCCGCCGCCGCGGCGCCCCGGGATGGAGGACGAGCTGTAAGACGCGAGCGCGCGGCCTGCGCACCGAACTGTCAGAGAAACGGACGCGGCTCAACGAAGCGGCGGAACTTTTTGCAGCGGGCACGATTACGGCGGCGCAACTCGCCGCCATCACTGCGACGTTGCGATCACGCACGAGACCATTGAGGGCGGCCTCGCTTCCGGCGTAGGCGATAGCCCCCTGACGGTGTTCTCCGTCGCCGACGACATTGCGGCGGCGTGGCGCAGTGCTCCGGCGTGAGAAGGCGCGAAGACCGCACCGGCCTCGCAGCCTCCGGGTGGGGTTACCAGCCGGCGTGGGGAGGCATCGAGCGTTGTGGCGATTCCGCGCGACAGGCGCTGAAGCTGCAGGCAGCGCGTCATCGCGGCCGCGCATCTGCGCTGCTACAGAGCGTGTGTACGTCGCGGCGGCCCTATTGCGTTGCCTGAGTTTCCGTTGCGTTCGAACGAGGGGTGCACGACATCGGCGAGTCAGAACTCGCCGGATGTAGGTGAGGTCCGCCCGTTTGGTCAACAGTCGGCAGGACGCGATGTGGAGCATCGGTTGCCGGTTCCAGGCGCTACTTCGACGAGATGTCGGTCGGGGGGAAGCGCTCTCAGCACGCGTCCAGGCCGGAAAACGACCGACCTGTCGGTGACTTGCCGCTGATCTACTCGGCAGTCAAGTACGCGGGATCTGTACATTATCCGAAGGCCAGCCAAGTCACCAACATCGTCGGATCTCGTATCGGTTTGGACATGTCAAGGGGTGCTTGTTCGTTCGTGCAAGGATCACGATGTCCGCGCGCGACTGGGCCGCCCGGCAGGTGTATGCGCAGAAACCGGTCTCCAGTGGGGAGCACGCCCGCAACGACTAGGGCAGTGTGTTGCTGACCGATCTGTCGCACGTATCGGTGCTCCCGTCGTTTTTCCCCAAAGGCGCACTGCGAGCACGCTATGGGCCGTTCTTGCTATGGTGCTGCATGGCTGCGGTGGCGTATCCTGCTGACGAACAACCTAATACACCGCACGCCTCGCGGAGCTTGAGCGAGACAGGGCCTCACGCCAACGGATCGACTTGTGGGTGACGCCTCGCGGTTAGAGAACGACGGGGGAGCGGAAGTCACGCACCCAGTCGGCTGGCACGTTGACCGGAAGTACGCGGCGACGTTGGCCTAAATGTGGCACTGGGCAATCGGATCGAGCGATGTCAGTGCTAGCGCATGAACCACGGAGAGCTGCGCTGCGCACGCAGCTCCATGGCATCCTGCACCGAGCGGCGGCTGCGAAACCTGTAGTGCCGCTATAGAAGTTGCAATGTTATAGGCGACCAAGTCCATGGAAGTACCGCAGAGATACCAAGAACTACAGATGTACCGCCAGGTTGTTTCACTGGCAGACTGGGATCGACAACTAACCGTGGACCTTCGCCGGATCGAGGAGATAGACATGTCCGTGTTCCAGGCGCTCGCCACCCCTGTCGGCGAGATCATGGAGTCCATCGGGCCGGCGGATCGCACCCACGCATTCCACCTCGAGCCGCGATGCCGCATCTGCCGAAACGACCAGGTGCGCAAGAAGGTCAACGACCTGCTGGCCACCGGGGCCAGCTATGCCATGATCGTGCGCGCACTCGCGGCGGACAATGCCGAACTCGACAAGTGTGACCGGGTCACGGTCGACTCGGTCAGAAACCACACCGTTCGGCATTTCCCAGTGCAGAACGTCGCCAGAGCCACGTACAGGGAGATCCTCGAACGCCGGGCAAAGGCGAACGGCGTCGACTTCGTCGAGGGCGTGGCCACCGCCCTCACGCCCATTGCGTTCTTCGAGACGATCATGGTCAAAAGCTATGAGACCCTTGTTGACTCGGACACCAAGGTCGATGTGCACACTGGCATGGTCGCGGCGGGTCGGCTGCAGTCGCTGATCGATTCCAGGGACAGCAGCCGCGAAATGTTGGTGATGAAGGTCCAGTTGGGCCAGATCAGTGAGGCGGTGCGTTCTGTTGTCCCGCAGGAGATGTGGGCGGCGATCATCGAGAAGGTGGAGGAGTTTGAGCAGCATCCGGAGGCGGTCGATGCCGGCCCGGACTCCTTCGACGACCCTGACGACGACGCCTACGACCCGACCGAGTTCATCGACGACGAGGACGACGAGTTTTGACCTCCGCAGAGGCTCATCGTCAACCACCTCCGTCTTTGTTCCTCTGCATCGGCAATGCCCCGGCTGCGCGGGGGCCAAACATCTCTTGCGACGAAACGCTCGATGGCTTCCGGGTCGCGCGTCACGAGCGATCGCGGTCGAATCTTCTCGGGGAACTCCTCCAGGTAGAGCTTGCTCGTTGCGCGTATAAGGGACATCGGATCGTTCACCACCGTTACGCCTCGAGCCTTGAGCATCTGGCCGAAGACCACACCCAGCGGAGCTGCCCACGGCCGGTTCTGCAGATCGTCGATCGATTCGTTTCGCAGGAACAGGGCATCGAGGTCGTCCATGACGATCCGTTCGGCGTCGCGCTGCTTGATGCGCTCCATGAAGCGTTCGAGCGTGTCGTCTTTGTCGAACTCTGCGCCATGAGCCCGGGCCGCGAGCTGCCCATCGCTTTCCGCGTGCTCGATGTCTCCGACCCCGACGTACCAAACCTCATGCCCGCCCTGGGCCGCGGCCCTCGCCAGGCGCGTAGTCGTGTACTCGTCTACCTCGGTAGCCACGTCGTTGACGAAAAAGGCAAGCTTCATGTCGACACATCTCCTTCGTACAGGTCGGTGACCGACGCGCCCGCGCGCAGCTTGTCCAGGCGCTCCCGGGCGCCGGGCACGTCCAGCCACCGAGGACGGACCCATGGCGCTTGGAGCACCTCGCGGTCGAGCAGATCCTGGATCAACGGGATGTGGTCCAATGAGAGCTTGCCGACGAACAGGACATCGATCCCGCATGCTCGGTGAGCCGAGATCATTGGGATCCGGAATCGTGCTGTTGCGGTAGGGCCCCCAGCTGTAAAGAATTGGGCCGTGGACGTCGACCATCCAGAACGCGACCAACGGTGGGACGACTCCGCTCGCAACGAGACCGAAGCTGAACGGCTGGACCGTAATTGGGGCAGCCTGTTGCAGGAGCTGCGGGTCACGCAGACCGGCAGCACAGTTGGTCACCGGATTCCTGCTGACGCTTCCGTTTCAGCAGCGGTTCACTGTGCTGAGCGATGTCATCCAGCATGTTTACTTGGCGACGGTCGCGTGCTCCATCGCCGCCGCCCTGCTGCTCGTCGCGCCGGTGGCGATGCACCGGGTGCTGTTCCGTCAGCGCCGGCTGAAGACGCTGGTGTCCACGACACACCGATTCGCGATCGCCGGTGTCTTACTGCTCGGGATCGCGATGGTCGGCGTCGCGATCGTGATCTTCGACGCGGTGTCCGGCTCGACGGCCGGATGGATCGCCGGCGCGTGCGCCGCGGTCGCGATGGTGTTGTTGTGGATGGCGCTGCCGGTTTTGCACCGAGTCACCGACGATGAGTCTCTCGAGCAGCACTGACGCGAGTTGCTGACCTGGGGTTTGCGAACCGGGAAGGAAGGGCATTTGAAGTCATGCTAGTTCGCAGAGTTGCGCGTCCGCTGCTGTCAGCAGTGTTCATCGGGCAAGGCATCGAGGCTCTACGGCAGCCCGAGCGGGCGGCCGAAACCGCGCGCCCCACCGCGGAAGGGCTGCAGAAGCTTCCCCCGTCCGCGGCGAGCAAGATACCCCAAGACCCGTTGACGCTGGCGCGGGTCGCCGCCGGGGTGCAGATCGGCGGCGGCCTGTTGCTGGCGAGCGGCAGGCTGCCGCGGCTGGCGTCGGCGGCGCTGGCCGCCACCGTGGTGCCGGGAAGCCTTGGCGGGCATCTGTTCTGGACCGAGACCGATCCGGAGCGTAAGGCGCAACAGCGACGCGACTTCCTCACCGACCTGAGCCTGCTGGGCGGGCTGATGATCGCGTCGGTGGACACCGAGGGTAAGCCGTCGCTTGGCTGGCGCGGCCGTCGCGCGGCGGAGCGCGCGTCAGAAGCGGTGTCTGCGGCGTTGCCGGTGGGCACAACCTCAAGCGCGGCGTTGGTTGACACCGTCGGCGAGAAGGTCAGCCACCGGCTGCAGACCGGTGCCGAGCGCGGACGCGAGCTTGCTGGCGTCGCCGGCGAGCGCGTCTCACCGCTGCTCGACGTCGCGCGCGAGCGTGGTGCCGAATTTGCGAGCCTGGCCCGCGAGGGTGGCCAGAAGGCCGCCAAGAAGGCACAGAAACGCGCCGAGAAGATCAGCAAGAAGGCGCACGAACGCGCCGACGAAATCAGTAAGAAGGCGGAGAACGCGCGGAGAAAATAGCGGAGCAGGCGCACAGCGGCGGTTAGGCGAGCAGTCCGCCTGATCATCGACCACCCCGAACGTCCAGTTACCACACGCGAACTCGGTCAGATGACCAGGTCCAGCAGCAGCACGAACAGGAACCCCGCGACGGACAGCACTGTCTCCATGACCGACCAGGTCTTGATGGTCTGGCCGACCGTCATCCCGAAGTACTCTTTGACGAGCCAGAATCCGGCGTCGTTGGCCCGAGGGCAGCGCGATGCTGCTGCTGGCCGGCTCGGCCAACCGCGACGACCGGATGTTTCCCGACCCGGACCGCTTCGACATCCACCGAAAGGCCCGCAGCCACCGAAAGGGCCGCGGGCACCTGGCGTTCGGCTTCGGCATCCATAACTGCCTGGGCGCGCATCTGGCCCGGCTGGAGGCGCAGGTGGCGCTGGAAGAAGTCTTCAAGCGGTTCCCGGCCTGGGAGGTGGACTGGGACAACGTCGTGCAGGCCCACACCTCCACCGTGCGCGGCTTCGAGGAACTGCCGGTGATCGCAGCCGCCCGGCCCGCACCGTTGGGCTCGGCCTGATGCGGATCATCGTCACCGGCGCCAACAGCGGCGTCGGCAAAGCCACCGCGGTGGCCGGTGATCGGCACCCTGGTGGAACGCTTCACCCGTTACGTCATGCTGCTGCACCGACCCGACGGCGGCACCGCCGCCGCGGTCCGCGACGCACTGATCACAACGCTGGGCACGCCGCCGACGCAGCCGCGGCGTTCATTGACCTGGGCGCAGGCGTATAGACTTCGCGGGTCGTCTGACGGGGGTGGGTATGAAGCGACTCAGTGGCTGGGACGCGCTGCTGCTCTACAGCGAAACCCCCAACGTGCACACGCACACGCTGAAGATCGGTGTCATCGACGTCACCGATTTCGAGGGTGAGTTCACGTTCGAGGTGTTCCGGCGCATTCTGCGCCGTCGTCTGCATCTGCTGGAGCCGCTGCGCCACAAGCTGGTCGACGTTCCGCTGAGGCTGCATCACCCGATGTGGATGCAGACGGCCGACGTCGACTTGGACTACCACCTGCGGCGGGTCCGGGTGCCGTCCCCCGGTGGGCGCCGGGAGCTGGATCAGGTGATCGGCGAGATCGCCGGCACGCCGCTGGACCGCAGCTGCCCGCTGTGGGAGATGTATTTCGCCGAGGGGATGGCCGAGAACCGGTTCGCTGTTATCGGCAAGGTGCACCACGCGCTGGCCGACGGCGTCGCGTCGGCCAACCTGATCGCGAGGGCGATGGACCTCAAGGGGCCGATTAAGGCAGAACGCGACCTATACGCCACCAACGCCCCATCGAGGGCTGAACTGCTGCGCGCCGCCGGCCGCGACCATCGGGCTCAGGCCGGCAAGTTGCCGCGCCTGGTCAAAGAAACCGCCGCCGGGATCTCGCGGGTGCGGCGGCGTCGCCGGGAACGCGGTGAGCACCCCGAGCTGGCCCGCAACTTCGGCCCGCCGCCGACGTTCATCAACCACGTGGTGTCACCCGGCCGGCGGTTCGCCACCGCGACGCTGGCGCTGGCCGACGTCAAGCAGACCAGCAAGCATCTGGGTGTCACCATCAACGACCTCGTGCTGGCCACCGCGGCCGGCGCGCTGCGCGGGCTGTTGCTGCGCTACCACGGGCGGGCCGACTCGCCGTTGATCGCGTCGGTGCCGGTCAGCCTGGACACCTCGCCGGACCGGCTGATCGGCAACGAGCTGTGGGGGCTGAGCGTGTCGCTGCCGGTGCAGATCGACGACCCGTTGGAGCGGGTGCGGCTGACCTCGTTGGGCGCCGAGTTCGCTAAGGAGGACTTCGAACTCATCGGGCCCGAGGTGATGACGCAGTGGGCGGCCTACATGCCGCCTCCGGTCGCGCCGGCGGTGTTTCGCTGGCTGTCGACGCGTGACAAGCAGACCAGGATGATGAACGTGCTGATCTCCAACGTGCCGGGGCCGCGGGACCGGGGCCGCATCGGGGGGGCGACGGTCAGCGAAATCTATTCCGTCGGGCCGGTGCTCGCCGGCTGCGGCATGAACATCACCGTGTGGAGCTACGTCGACCAGCTCAACATCTCGGTGCTCACCGACCACCTCACCGTCGACGACCCGCATGAAGCCACCGACGCGATGATCCACGCCTTCGCCGAAATCCGTCATGCGGCAGGGCTTTCCGGCGACCTCACCGAGGTGACGACGGCGATGGCGCCGGCCCGCACGGTCGGCTAGCCGCTCTTCCGGAGTGAAGTCGATGGGGCCCTACCGCAGCCTGCGACACATCGGCGCGGTGACAATGCTGCGCCGGAGACGACGAGCAGGGCACGTTCGGTCGAGGGCATGCTGGCGGTGCGATTCCCCCCGGGCTGGGTCTCGTTAACACAACCGCAAGCGGGTGTGGGAGTGGATACATCGCTCCTATGCAACCGGACCACTGCCACGCCGGTGCAGCCGGAGCCACGTTTGCTGATCGTCCACCACACGCCCTCTCCGCACTGCCAGGAGATGTTCGAGGCGGCGGTGGCCGGGGCGACCGACCCTGCCATCGAACGCGTCGAGGTGCTGCGCCGACTGGCGCTCACGGTCGCGCCGGTCGAGTTGCTGGAGGCCGACGGCTACATGCTGGGCAGCCCGGCGAACTGGGCTACGTTTCCGGTGTCCTCAAGCACTCCTTCGACCAATGCTTCTACGGTGCCTCGACACGACGCGGGGCAGACCCTTCGGGGCCTGGCGCAACACCAAGGGCGACCTGGTCATCACGCTGCCGTGGGGCAACCTGTACGACAGCATGGAGCTATTCGCCGAGCTGGAGCGTGACTTCGACGGGCTGGGCAATCGTCACCTGCTTCGAGGGCCGCTCGCCCTACGGCTCGGTGGTCATGGGTCTCCTCCGGGTCGCGGCGCCGGGCCAGGTCACGAACAAGGTGGGCCCGGCGCCCCGCCGTGGTGTCGCGGCGCCAATCACGAACAGGATGTAGCTGGCGAGCCCTTCGACGAGCGACTTCCCAGGACGCTGCTGTCTCCTCGGGTCGTGGGAGGACGCGGTGAGTCCTGACACCTCGGTGGCGTTCACCACCCGGCTCCTCGATAGTGCATCTGGCCGGCGTAGCCTTCCAGCCGCAGCAGCCGGTAGCTGCGCTCGATCTCGCCCGAAAGCGCCAGCTCGGTCATGACCGCCTCGAAGGGATACCCGCCTCGACGGTTACCTCGGCGAAACTCATGGACACCCGGGCCATGGCCGGGCCCCACAAGGACGAACCCGCCTTCGAAGACATGCTCGCCAAACTCCGCAGAACACTTGTCGCAGCGCAAATTACAGGCGTTGACGCAGCTCAACCCGACCCCCGCAAATACCGCGACTACGAACTGGCCTGCGCCGCTGCCGCCGCATAACTGCGAAACTCAAGATCGGGGATGACAACTCGGTATCGGTGCGACTGTCAGGCATGCTCTAACGCTCCCAGAACACGGATGGATAATTCTTATCCACCGAATCTGGGTAAAACCGATACGGGGCAGTGACATACCGTCTTCGACCACGTGTGCACCGGACGCCGAAAAGCCCTGCGCATCCAGCCTCCAACCACCCAGCAAGGACTGTTCTGACCATGACAATTAACGAAAGGAGCAGTGTGACAAAGCATCCAAACAGTTGGCGATGTCCGTTTCGACCACCCACCGTTTGCCCTGCCAGGACTCGTCGATGAGCACTTGCAGCGCATCGTGTGTCGAGCGCTTCGGGCGGAACCCCGAAACTGCACGATAGAAAATCGGCCTCGAAGATCGGCTCGAGCACGATCTTCACCGCGGCCGCCATGACACGGTCACGGACCGAGGGAATCGACAGCGGACGCTGTTCGCTCGTCCCCGGTTTGGGGATGGTGTGGGCTTGTCGTCATCCGCCTCGGCCAGCCTCCTGAGCAGTTCGTTGTAGGGAACTCCGGCCCGGGTCTTCTTGTTGACGTGTCCCCGGTGTGGGCGGCGACAGAGGCGTCCTAGCCGGCCTGGGAAGCGGGCTATTCGTCGGCCAGCGTCACCAGAACCTCGAAACGGGCCTGTACGAGCCCTTGCAGCGTCGACACTGTTCAAGATGGCTACCCGGGCAAGATTTCGGCACCGAGCCGTGGCAAAGGCCCTGCTGCTCAGCCGGATGCGCTACTGGACTCAACGACCGGACAAACTCCAACAATGGGCTGCCAGGCCGCGCCAGCCCTACGCGGGCTTACCCCCTGGGCGGGTGCGCAGGAAAGTGGATGTCACCCGCCGTGACCTTGATGGTTGGCCGGTCTACGAGATCAGCCCGAAGCTTCCCGACACCGCGGCCCTCAACGGCCATGTGCTCTACCTGCACGGCGGCGGCTATGTCTTCGATCTCGTCCCCTGGGCGCATTGGCCGATGACCGCCAAATTCTCGGTCCTGCTTCGCCGCACGGTGACCGTGCCGATCTACCCCCTGGCACCCGAGCACACCTGCCGCGACGTCTACTCGTTTCTCCTCAACGTCTACCGCCGGGTCCTCGACGACCACGACCCGAAATCGGTTGTCTTCATGGGTGACTCAGCCGGCGGAGGGCTGGCCTTGGGATTGTGTCATGCCGCGCGGGACGCTGGCCTGCCTCAGCCCGGCCACGCGGTGTTGCTCTCACCGTGGCTGCACGCCGGGCTTCCCGATCCCGCTGTTAGCGCCATCGCGAGGATCGATCCGATGCTGAACCTGGACTTTATACGCCGGGCCGCCAGCTACTACGCCGGTGGGGAACCGCTGGACCATCAGTTGATCAGCCCAGCGACGGGTCCGCTGACCGGACTACCGAAGATCACGGTGCTCACCGGCACCCACGACTTGCTCAACCCCGACACGCGGGCGTTCCGGCGCCGCGCGCAAGCCGAAGGCGTCGACATCGGCTGGTACGAACTCGACGGCGGAGTCCATGTGTGGATGGGGAATCCCTGGCAGCCTCTGGTCGGACGTGACGCCCGCGACGCGTGGGCGTACATCACCAACATTCTCCGTTAGGGCAACCGAACTCAAGCATCAAGCCGGAACCGCACTACGACTACTGCACCCAGCGTGCGGCCGTTATGGTGCTCTGGCAGCACCTGGGTGGGCACTGCCAAGTTGAGCCACAGCCTAATTGGCCGATGTGATGATTCGGGGTGATGAGCCGTGGCTTGGATGCTTGGACGAAATGTCCTGTCCCAGTCGCCGATTCAGGCGGCGGCCGTGGTCGTCGCCGCGGTGATCGGGTTGCAGACCGCGAAGCGGTCGGCCATCACCTGTCGGTAGTCGGCCGCCGACAGCAGGCGCCGACCGGGCCGAAAGTGCGGCGAGATGCCGCTGAACGCGGACAGGAACCGTTGCGCGTGCCGGATCGACTTGAAGCGTTTCATCGCCCGCTCGCGTTGCCGGGTCGGCTGGTGGGAGTTCTCTGCCCGGTTCAGGTACCTCGACTGCCGGTGTTCGACCGACGGCATCACCGCCCGATGCGCCGCTGCGTAACTGCGGAGCTTGTCGGTGACCAGCACCCGAGGAGACGTGCACTGCTTCTTGAGGAGTTTGCGGAAGAACCGCTTGGCGGCCTTGGCATCCCGGCGGGGTTGGACCAGGATGTCGAGGACGTTGCCGTCCTGGTCGACGGCCCGCCACAGGTAGTGACGACGGCCGTTGATCGTGAAGAACACCTCGTCGAGGTGCCACTTGTCGCCGGGTCGGGGTTGGCGGCGGCGCAGGCCGGCCGCGTAGAGGGGTCCGAACTTGGCGCACCACTGCCGGATCGTCTCGTAGGAGACGATCACGCCGCGGATCAGCATGAGCTCCTCGACGTCGCGGAAGCTCAGCGGGAAGCGGTGATACAGCCACACGCAGTGCGCGATGATCTCCTCCGGATACCGGTGGCCTTTGTACGACACCTCGCCCACGATGATCCCCTCCGGCGTATCTCTCTCCGAGATCATCCGCTTCGGCCGCGCCGCTCACCAACTTGACAGTGCCCGTCGGCGGGGTATCAACGAATACCGACACTGTTTGCATCTGTGACTGAAGCGAACGGGAACGCCTCAGCGACAGCAGGAGTCGGCACGCAGTGATGTGGTCATGCCGCTATTGTTACCGCCCGCGGCACCCTGGGAAGATCAATAGTCGGTGTGAATATGAGTCTTGCGGCCGGCACTCAGGAGCGATCGTCAAGCGGCCCAGGCAGGTTGGGTGCTGATCAGACTGGTCAGACCAGCGCGGTAGGCGTCCAGGCTGTGGCGGTGAGTCTGGTCGATGGAACCACCCGAATTCACGGCGATCTGCACGCCCGCATGCTCGTAGGGCAGGCCGGGCAACGCCAACGGCAGGTGCGGGACGATATCGAAGAGATTGACCACCCGGAAGCAGGCGTCGATCAGCAGGTTGAACGGCACCACGAAGTCGTGCAGTCCGGGACGTGGGCCACCGAAGGTCGTCAGTTTCGGTTCCGGGACAACCGATATGTTCTTGGCGATGTCCGGCGCGGCGAACACCGCGAGGGCGGCGCCCAGGCTGTGTCCGGTGACAATCAATTGGTCGCAGCCCGCGCAGGCGGCCGGGAGATTCGCCGCCAGATTGGCCTGCATCGTCTCGTAGAGTCCCATCCACCCCATGTGGACCTCTCCGAAATCGGGTACCGGCCGATAGCCTGCCGTGTCGAAATCGAGGTTCTGCAACCACTCTGTCTGCGTTTGGGTACCGCGGATTGCGACGAATGCTGTCTTGGTCGCAGTGTTCTTGCCGACTAAGCCGAACACCGGGGTTACGCCGGCGACCGTTTGAACGAACGAGCGGGCGCTTTCCGATAATTCTGTAATCAAGTCGAGCAGCGTCGGGTCTGCTTCGAGCAGGGCGGTCTTCTGATAACCAGCCGGCAGGGTCGGGTCTACATCGGGGTTGTGGAAGACCTGATAGGCGGCCTGCACCAAAGGCAGGACTGTGTCACGGGCGAATTGCGGGTCGAAACTCATACCGCACGGTCTACTCTTTTCCCGGCACTGTCAAGTTGGTGAGCGGCGCGGTCGACCAGCACGGCACCGTACTCGACGTCCTGGTCCGGCCTCGCCGAAACACGTTGGCCGCCAAGAAGTTTCTTCCGCACACTTCTCAAGGGCCTGCAATAGGTGCCGCGGGTCATCGTCATCGACGGGTTGAGCAGCGACCAGGTCGCGCACCGCGAGATGGTGCCGTCGGTCCCCCACCGCCGGTCGAAGTAGCTGAACAATCCAGCCGAGAATTCCCATCAACTCACCCGTGCCCGGCAGCGGGCGATGAAGCGCTTCACATCAGCCCAGCCACGCGCACCGCTTCCTGTGCGCTTTCTCGGGCATTTCCCCGCATTGGCACTGTCACGTTGGTTGAATAGTGGAGCGGCACAGTTGGGTTTGGAGCCGCCGCTATGAAACACCGTTCGGTGGTTCACCTTTCAGGCGACGACGGTCGCGGTGACTTCCCGCCAGACCGTGAAGCGGTCAGCCATCTCGGCACGCCATTCGGGTGCGGTCAGTCGGTGCCGGCCCGGCCGAAAATGCGGTGAAATGCCACTGACCGCGGAACAACCGCTGCGCGTGCCCGGGCGATGTGAACCGTTTCATCGCTCGTTCCCGCTGCCTGGTGGGTTGATGCGAGTTCTCGATCCGATTGTTGAGGTACTTCGAGCGGCGATGCTCGACAGATGCCAGCAGCTCGCGGTGGGCGACCTGGTAGCTGGCGAGTTTGTCGGTGACGATCACCCGCGGCACGTACTCCAGGTTTTTGAGCAGCGCGCGGAAGAATCGTTTGGCGGCCGCCGCATTTCGGCGGGACTGGACCAGAATGTCGAGCACGTTGCCGTGCTGGTCGACCGCGCGCCACAGGTAGTGCTGCGTGCCGTTGATCCGGTCCCCACCAGCACAAACGCTAATCACAAGGCCCACGTGCTGGACGTAGACGCGGCGCTGCGGAAGGTCCTCGGGCCGCGCCGGTACGTACCGCACCACCGAGCGATGCGCCGCCGCGCGGATACCGATGTTTAGGCCGTCAGGTCGAGCCGCTTGGCAGCACGGTTGTCACGGCGCCACTGCCGCACCGTTGAGATCGCTGTCTTCGACCCGCGGCGACGGCCGGTTGCCGGGTCGGTCCGGGCGAATCCGGGCTCGAGTTCGGTGAACATCCGCTCGCTGCGGGTTTCCGGGGCGTTGTCGGCGGTGTCGCGCAGATACTTGTTCGGCAGCGAGAGCTTGGCAATCGTCCGCCACGCTTTGCCGTACTGCAGCAGGAATGAGCCTGTGGTGTAAGGCAAGTCGTACTTGTCGCAGACAGCACGCACCCTCACCGCGATCTCGGAGAGCCGGTTGCTCGGCAGGTCCGGATAGAGGTGGTGCTCGATCTGGTAGCACAGGTTGCCGCTCATGAAGGCCAGCGTGGGGCCGGCGTCGAAGTTGGCGCTACCCAGCATCTGGCGCAGGTACCACTGGCCCTTGGTCTCGCCGACCAGGTCGGTCTTGGTGAATTTCTCTGCGCCATCAGGAAAATGGCCGCAGAAGATGACAGCGTTGGACCACACATTGCGGATGACGTTGGCCACCGCATTGGCGGTCAGCGTCGAGCGGTAAGTGGCGCCGGGCGACAACGACGTCAGCGCCGGGTAGGCGATGTAATCCTTGCCAATCTGGTGTCCTGCCTTGACGCCGAACTCCCGCAGACGTCTCAGCGTGGCTGCCCGATCGTCGCGACCCTTGAAGACCTTGCCCAGCTCCAGGTGCTGCAACCCGACTCCCCACTCGAACCCGAGCGCGAGGATGGTGTTGAACAGCACGTTTCCAAGGTTGAACCGCTTCCAGCGCTGATCACGGGTGACCCGCAGCATGCCGTAGCCCACATCGTCGTCCATGCCCAGGATGTTGGTGTACTTGTGGTGCACGAAGTTGTGGGTGAAGCGCCAGTGCTTGGACGCCCCGCTCATGTCCCACTCCCACGTCGAGGAGTGAATCTCGGGATCGTTCATCCAGTCCCACTGACCGTGCATGACGTTGTGGCCGATCTCCATGTTCTCTACGATCTTGGCCACGCCCAGCGTCACCGCGCCGGCCCACCGCGCCGACCGTCGTGAACTGGCGGCCAGCAAGACCCGGCCGGCCACCTCCAGCGCGCGCTGCGCGGCGATGGTGCGGCGGATGTAACGCGAATCGCGCTCGCCGAGGGAATCTTCGAAGTCCTGCCGGATCGCGTCCAGCTCGACGCCCAGGCTCTCGATGTCGGCGTCGGTGAGATGTGCAAATTCTTCTACATCTGTAATCGCCATTATCCTGCCTTTCTGCAGTCGCTGACCTACGCTAGCGTAACCTACGCCTCCGTAGGTTACTGGCGGGTAAAGTCTAGACGTCCCACACGCAGTCGCCGGAAGCGGCGGAAATGCATGTTTGCACCCGGTTCCCGGTTGTGTTCGGCGCCGGTGCGCAGATCGCGGACATGACCCTCCACCAGCCCGATCACACACGACTGACAGGCGATCGACCTGATGTATTCGTCGGACAGTTCCGAGCCTTTCTCACTCCCGAAGAACATCTTCGTGATCGGCACCATGAACACCGCCGACCGTTCCATTGCCCTCGTCGATGGCGCACTGCGGCGCCGATTCGCGTTTCTGCCGCTGCACCCGTCCGAGGAACCCACCCGCGGGATCCTCCGGAGCTGGCTGGCCTCCAAAGGCCACCCGAGCACACTGGCCGATCTGCATGAGGAACTGAACTCGCGCATTGCCGACGCCGACTTCAAGATTGGTCCGTCGTACTTCATGCGCGACCGGATCGCCCATGACCCCACGGGTAAAGCCCTGGAGCTCATGTGGCGCACCGACATCCTGCCGCTGCTTGAGGAACATCATTTCGGCGATCGCAACGTCCACGTCCGCGCCCGATACGGACTGGACGTGCTTAAGAAGAGCATCTCCGCGAAAGCTGCTGCGGCACCTGAGGACGATGCCGAATCGAGTGACGATGCCGGTACCGCTGGTTCTGACTGAGGGCGAAGCGCCCCAGACGGTCAGGCTGTCAGTCACGGAGTACCACGCGTTGACCGACCTGGGGATAGCGGTAGTCACCCCGACGCTCGACGACGGTCTGTTCGACGTGACCGCCGGCCGGAAGATCGGTGCTGTCACCATTGGCGAGCGCCAACTGGTGATTCGGCCGAAGATCACCGACTTGAACCGTCTGCTGTTCTTGCTCGGGTACGCACAGAACCCGCAGATATGGCGCGACGACCCTGTCGCGCTCGAAGCCGCCGACGACCTGCTGCCCGCTGTCGCTGAGCCTTTCGCGCGTCTTTCGGCCCGTGCGGTCGAACAAGGACTACTGCAGGGATACCGGACGATCACCGACACGCTGCCGGTGCTGCGCGGCCGCATCCTGGCTGGCGAGCAGATGAACCGGCTGTATGGGCTGCCGGTTCCGATCGCGGTCGAGTACGACGACTTCACGGTGGACATCGCCGAGAACCAACTCCTGGCGTTGGCCACGCTGGAGTGTGCCGTCACCGGGATCACGTCCAGCAAGGAGAGCGCCGGTTGACCCAAGGCCACCGGATCCGGCTTCATCTCCTGGCCGACGACAGCAGCACCAGACGGCGCCAAGCTCTTCATGCCGTCGGGCAGCATCTGCTTGGCGACATGAGAACCCATGCCCTTGAACGAAAGTCGCGATGACTTGGACGAAGACAGCGATCCGCCCATGTCACCGCCACCGATAGGTCCAGTCACACCACCGACCGCCTCGTTGATGGCCGTCATCATCGCGTCGTCCTCGCGGACCTTCGCCATGCCATCGGCGATCTCACGGGCCGACTTGATAACCGGCTCGGTGAATGCCTTTTCGGCATCGGTTAATTCGCGGCCTTCACGCTCGGCCTCTTCGATCGTCTTGCGCGCCTTGGTGAGATCGGGGCGGATCTTGTCGGCACGCTCTTTCAGAATTTCCATGCGGAACGTGTTCATAGTCTTCGCCTTTGAAGCGAACAGCTGCGTATTTCGTTGCAGCACAAAGTGATTGAGGAGTTCTCTCGGACTGACGAAGGGGTCTTGGCTGGCCGGAGGGTTTTGCATCTGCAAAACCTGCCGACGGACCTCACCGGTGGCCGAACACTTCGAGACCGGTGATTGCGACGCTCCTGCTGGCGCTGGCGTCCCACAACGGACGGGACGGCGTCGCGATCACACACTGTGAGCCTACTGCGTCGTCGGTCCCAAGGGGCCGCGCATGCGGCGGCTGACCCTCGAAGGCGCCGGGGCTAGGCCGGGCGAACAACACGCCGGGATCAGGTGGCGACGTCGCGACTGTCCGGGGACCGCTTGCCAAGGCGAGCGAACGCACTGCGATTCTACGGATGGTCGCGCCAGCAGCGGTCGTCCCATTGCCCGGCCACGTCCGGGCTGGCGTCGACGTACTTAGTCGGCTCGCCGTAGATGTCGAACTCGACCGGCACCTTGACGGGCACAGACCACGTCAGCCTGACCCTGGTGCTCACCACCAGCCCGACATCGGTGGGCTTGACGCACTGCTTGCCGTCGGGACAGTGACGATCGTAGGCATCGCCGTCGACGAACACGGCGCCGCAATGCTGGCATTCAACGTCTCCCAGGCACTCGGCCACCGGGGAAGACTGTTTCGTGGCTCTCAGCGGCTCTACAGCGGCTCTGCGCGTGTTCTGTGTGGCGGTCACGAGCCACTCGTGAACGGGTTGGCGCCGTCGTCGTCGACGGGTGGTCTGATGGTTCCCAATCGGCGCTCGGCGACGGGCGACAGTCCGAACTCGGACCCGAACTGCCGCAACTGGGCACCGGCCTGGCCGGTGATGGGGCCGAACTCGTCGGCGATCGCCTTCATCGTGGCGTCTTCGTGGCGGGTCTTGGCCATCGAGTCGGCGACGTCACGCGCCGACTTGAGGACCGGCTCGGTGAAAGCCTTCTCCTCGTCGGTCAGGTCGCGGTGCTCAGCCTCGGCTGCCTCGATCATCTTGCGCGCCTTGGTCAAATCGGGACGGATGGCGTCGGCCCGCTCCTTGAGCAGACTCATGCGGAACTCGTTCATCGTTCGCTCCTTGCGAATCCGCTGCGCACAGCACACAGCACAGTGGATTGATTGATTCGCTCGGAGTCGACGGATCGGATTGTGCTGGCCGTGCTGTTACGAGCACGACGCGCCGTGTACCGCTGGCCAAACTCATCGAGTCAGGTGATGCGAGACACCCGCTGGCCTGATCGTCAACAGACGGGACGGCATGCCGCCGCATCACATACCGTGAGCCTACGGGCTGGCCAGGACGGTGGGAACCGTCGATCGACGCCTGATTCCCCGGCCCTGTGCGCGTCACAGAGCGACGAACGTGACCCCGCCGGTATGAATTTGGATAGGCCGGACTCGGCGATCGACCTCGCTATTCGATCGGCGTCGACGCGCACTGTCGACGTCGTCGACGGCTCCAGCGGAGTGGCCGAAACCGAGTGAACAGCCACGCCCGCCGGAGTCTGTTAGGCGGCGTCGCGAGCTGCCCATCCCCAGCCACGATTGCCGAGCAGCTCCATGCCCAGCAGGGCCGGATGGATGCATGGCCGCATCATCAGCCGGTGGGCGTCGAAGGCCGGTCGGTCGGCGAACGACAGGCGGCGCAGATCGTGTTCGAGGCCCTGCTGACATGGCAGCGCCAGCAGCGGTTGGGGTCGTCGTCGCGGTAGGCGCAAAGACCTCGATGATGCTTGTGCCGACCACCGTGGCCGAGATGCTGGTGTCGGAGATGGCACGGCGATATGACGGACATCGTTGACCAGCGGTGACACGATACGGACGTGGATGACAGTAGTCGCGATGCGCTGACGGCGGCGGGACTGTCGTGTGGGTCGTGCGGCACCGAACTGCCACCCAACTCCAAGTTCTGTAACGAGTGCGGTGCACCGCTCACACACGCCACTCGATCGGCGGAGTACAAGCAGGTGACGGTGCTGTTCGCCGACGTGGTGCATTCGATGGCCATCGCGGCGGCGGTCGGGGCCGAGAGGCTGCGCGAGATCATGACCGATCTGGTCAACCGTGCGGCAGTTGTGGTGCAGCGTTACGGCGGCACGGTGGACAAGTTCACCGGCGACGGCATCATGGCGGTGTTTGGCGCGCCAACGGCTTTGGAGGATCACGCCATTCGCGCCTGCCTGGCGGCCTTGGGCATACAAGAGGATGCGAAGCGGCTTGCAGTCGAAGTCCAAGCCCGCGACGGTATCGATCTGCGGCTGCGGATGGGCTTGAACTCCGGTCAGGTGATCGCCGGTGAAATCGGTTCAGGCTCTTTGGGTTACACCACCATTGGTGAGCAGGTCGGGATGGCGCAGCGGATGGAATCGGCGGCTGCGCCGGGTGCGGTGATGCTCAGTGCCTCCACCGCACGGCTGGTTGAACATGCCGCCGTGCTGGGCGAACCGGAGCTGGTGAGTATCAAGGGTGCCGATGAACCAGTGGTTGCCCATCGACTGTTGGGCATGCGCGACCAGCATCGCGGCGTCGGGCGTGCTGAATCAAACCTCGTCGGTAGACGGTGGGAAATGGGCGCCGTCGAGAGCTTGTTGGACCGTGCCATCGACGGCCACGGCGCTGTGGTCGGTGTGGCGGGGTCACCGGGCATCGGCAAGAGCCGTCTGGTGCGCGAGGTGGCGGCGACGGGGGATCGCCTTGGCGTGGAAGTGTTCACCGCCTTCTGCGAGTCGCACACCAGTCAGGTCCCGTTCCACGCGGTCTCTGGGCTGCTGCGCGCGGCCACCGGTGTCAATGGTCTCGACGGGCAGGAGGCCCGCGATCGAGTACGCGACCAGGTTCCTGATGCAGACCCGGAGGACTTGCTGCTACTTGATGACTTGCTGGGCATCGCCGACCCGAATGCTCCGTTACCGGCGATTGATCCCGATGCTCGTCGGCGGCGGTTGACCGCCCTTGTGAACGCCGCATCGTTGGCCCGGGAAACCCCGGCGGTGTATGTCGTTGAGGATGCCCATTGGATCGATGAGGTCAGCGAGTCGATGCTGGCCGACTTCTTCACGGTGATCCCGCAGACGCCCTCGCTGGTGCTCGTCAGCTACCGCCCCGAGTACGAGGGAGCGCTGACGCGGGTGCACGGCACACAGACGATAGCCCTTGAACCGCTCGGTGATTCGGAGACGGCAGCACTGGTTTCGGAGCTGCTCGGGCCGGACCCCTCGGTTGGCGGGCTGGGCGAGACGATTGCCGAGCGGGCCGCCGGTAATCCGTTCTTCGCCGAGGAGATGGTGCGCGAACTGGCCGAGCGTGGTGTGCTGCGCGGAAACCGCAGCGCCTATGTTTCGACGGTCGGGGCTGCCGAGGTCAGCGTGCCCGCCACCGTGCAGGCGACTATTGCCGCCCGCATCGACCGCCTCGACCCGGCAGCCAAGCGCACGCTGGGCGCAGCCGCTGTCATCGGATCGCGGTTCAGCCTCGACTTGCTGGAAACGCTGGGGATTGATCCTCTTCTACAGGATCTTCTGGGGGCCGAGCTGATCGATCAGGTGAGGTTCACCCGAGGACTGGAGTATGTGTTCCACCATCCGCTGATTCGCACGGTCGCCTACGAATCACAACTCAAGTCGGATCGCGCCGAGCTGCACCGGCGGCTGGCCGCCGCGATCGAACAACGCGATCCCGGCTCGGCGGACCAGAATGCGGCATTGATCGCCGAACATTTCGAAGCCGCTGGTGATTTGCCCGCTGCCTACGGCTGGCACTTGCGCGCCGCAACGTGGGCGACCAACCGCGACGTCGCCGCAGCGTATCTGAGTTGGGAGCGTGCCCAAAGGATCGCCGACGCGCTGCCCGCCGATGACCCCAGCCGGGCGGCCATGCGAATTGCCCCGCGCACCATGTTGTGCGCGACCGCCTGGCGAGTCCACACACGTGTGGCAGGCGCTCGCTTCGATGAATTGCGGGAGTTGTGCGCCGCTGCCGGAGACAAGGCGTCACTGGCCATCGGGATGGCGGGGCTGGTGATCGATCACGCGTTTCAGGACCGGATGCGTGAGGCGTCGCAACTGGCATCGGAAGCCTGGGCTCTCATCGAGTCGGTCGGCGATCCGAACCTGACGGTGGGCCTGTCCGTGCCGCCGATCTACGCCAAGGGTGAAACCGCCGAGTGGCCTGACTGTCTGCGGTGGTCACAGACAGTCATCGAGCTGGCCGACGGGGACCCGTCTAAAGGGAACTTCCTCATCGGGTCTCCGCTAGCGCTCGCCTTTACGACGCGGGGTACTGCCCGTTGGTGCCTGGGTCGTCCCGGATGGCGCGACGACCTAGGGCAAGGCCTGGCCATGGCCCGCACCACCGACCCCATGTCCTACGCCTTCGCCGCCGCCTACGTCTACTTCCCGGGAATACAGAATGGAGTCCTGGCTGCCGATGATCGTGCGATGCACGAGATCGAAGATGCCCTACGGATTGCCGAACGATCCGGTGATGACCTCGCGGTGGCCTTCGTCCGGGGGACATTGGGCGTTGCGCTGGTACACCGCCAAACGGCTACCGATCGTGACCGAGGACAGAAGCTTCTGACGGAGGTCGGCGACGTGTTCCTCCGCCGGGGACACAACCTGTGCGATTTACCGATCGTTAACGTGTTCTTGGCGCGTGAGAGGGCCCGGCGCGGAGATCGCGATGAGGCGATGCCGTTCATGCGCGCCGCCGTCGACCATCTGTTCCGGGAGGGACGGCTACTGGGGTGGGGCATTCCAGCGACGGGTGTTCTGGTGGAGACATTGCTCGATCGCGGGGATGAGAGTGACGTGGCCGAAGCCGAGGCCGCGATCGAGAGGTTAGCGGCCGCGCCAGCCGACGACGGCCTCGTGATACGTGACATCTTTCTGCTGCGGCTGCGCGCACTGTTGGCCCGCGCCCAGGGGGATGAAGCGTCCTACCGCGACAATCGGGATCGCTACCGCGACATGGCAACATCGCTTGGCTTTGAAGGGCATATCGCGTGGGCCGAGGAAATGCCGTGACGGCGGCTGCTCCTTCGGGGGTGGTGACGTTTTTGTTCACCGATGTGGAGGGTTCGACCCGTCGGTGGGAGGCCGACGCCGATGCGATGCGGGCAGCACTCGCCGCGCACGACGAAGTATTGCGTTCGTCTCCTCGCCGAAATCTGCTGTCGAATGCTGCGGTGGCAGCGCAGCGGGCGCTGGAGTTGCCGGTGCGGATGGGCATTGCGACCGGTGAGGCCGAGCTGCGCGACGGGGATTACTTCGGTGCGGTGCTCAACCGTGCTGCGCGGGTGATGGCCGCCGGGCATGGCGGTCAGATTCTGGTGGCCGAGTCGACGGCGGGTCTGCTCACCGGTGTTGATCTGCTCGATCTGGGGCGGCGACGGCTGCGGGATGTGCCGAACCCGATCACGGTTTTTCAGCTGCGGGCGCCCGGCCTGCGCCATCGAGTTCCCGCCTCTGCGTGCGCTCGATACGAGTTCGGGCAACCTGCGGCCTGCAACCAATAGCTTCATCGGGCGCGAGTCCGACGTCGTCGAGGTGCAAGCCGCGCTGCGAACACATCGGCTGGTCACGTTGACCGGGGTGGGCGGGGTCGGCAAGACCCGCCTGGCCACCGAAGTCGCGGCACGGCTGACCGGTGAATTTCCCGATGGCGTCTGGGTTTTCGAACTGGCGGCGGTCACCGATCCGGCGGCGGTGCCCGACGCGGTCGCGGCGGTGCTGGGCATCACCCAGCAGCCGGGCAAGAGCGTGAGCGAGAGCGTGGCCGCCGCGCTGGAGGGCAGAATCCGGTTGTTGGTGTTCGACAATTGTGAGCACGTGCTCGACGCCGCCGCCGATCTGATCGAAGCCATCCTGGCGGCCTCGGCGACGGTGCGCATCGTGGCCACCAGCCGCGAAGGTTTGGGGGTCGCCGACGAGCAAGTGTGGCCGGTGCCCTCGCTGGATCTCAGCGGGGGAATCGACTCTGCCGCA
Organism: uncultured Actinomycetota bacterium; assembly: GCA_963801365.1. Classification (GTDB taxonomy): domain Bacteria; phylum Actinomycetota; class Actinomycetes; order Mycobacteriales; family Mycobacteriaceae; genus Mycobacterium. Next base: position 263,448 of record CAWDEZ010000018.1, read on the forward strand.
GTCAATCTGTTCGTCGAACGCGCCCAGAGTGTGGCGCCGCGCTTCTCGATGGCCACAGCTGATGAGGCGGGCGCGGTGGTGGAGATCTGCCGACGCCTCGACGGGATTCCCCTGGCCATCGAACTGGCAGCCTCCCGGATGGCGTCCATGACGGTGGAAGAGGTCCGTGATCGTCTCGATCAGCGGTTCCGGCTGCTGGTCGGCTCCCGCCGGGGCTTGGAGCGCCACCAGACGCTGCGCCATGCTGTGCAGTGGTCCTATGACCTCCTCGATGATGCGGAAAAGGCTCTGCTGCAGCGGTGTTCGGTGTTCGCCGGTGGGTTCGACCTCCAAAGTGCCTGCGCGGTGGCGGGATTCGATGGCCGTGATGACTACGTCATCCTCGATCTGCTCGATGCATTGGTGCGCAAGTCGCTGCTCGTGGTCGATCGGTCGTCGGGGCGGACGCGGTTTTCGAGTCCAAAGCGTCGCCAAAGCGACTTACCGGGAGATTCTGGAGCGGCAGGCTCAGGAGAACCGGGTCGACTTCGTCGAGGGGGTCGCCACGGCACTCTTGCCGGTGACCTTCTTCGAGGTCGTGATGAACAAGGCGTTGCGCACCCTGGTGGACGACGGCACCGAGGTCAGTGTCGAGACCGGCCTGCGCGCCGCCGAGAAGCTTCAGTCCGTCCTCGACGGGCGTGAGCGGGGCACCGACATCCTTGAGCTGAAGGTCCAGTTGGGCAGGATCGGTGAGGCGGTGCGTGCTGTTGTCCCGCAGGAGATGTGGGCGGCGATCGTCGAGAAGCTGGAGGAGGCGGAGCAGCATCAGGAGGCGCTCGACGTTGGGGAGGACTCCTTCGATGACGCTGGCGACGAGCCCTTCGACCCGACCGAGTTCATGGACAAGGACGACGAGTTCTGACCCCCGCAGCGCCCACCATCACCGAGGGCGATTGGGACCGCTGCCGTGTGAATAGAGCTGATCAAACCACTAGGCCCTGGCGGACCAAGGAGACCAACATCAACCAGGCCACCCGCATCTAAGGTTGTTGGGTGATCGTTGAGCATGCACTGCTACCCGTTCGCGCTGGGATGAGCGACGAGTTTCGGTCGGCGTTTTCCGACGCGAAAGCGATTATCAGTCGAATACCCGGCTTCCAGTCGTTAACACTGTCTCGGTGCGTCGAGCGACCAGATGTGTTCCTGCTGCTGGTCGAATGGGATCGTCTTGAAGACCACACCGTCGGATTCCGAGGCTCTCCGGACTATCAGCAGTGGCGCGAGCTACTCCATCGGTTCTACGAGCCGTTCCCGCTCGTCGAGCATTTCGAGCAGATAGAACACGTGTGAACAACAACGGATGACCTGCGGCCCGCTACTGGGATGTCTACGAAGACGACGAGTAGTGGTGCCGACCAGTGAGCCGGATAAGCGTCAGCGTGCTCAACTGGCTGCCGAACTCGGCTGATACCCGGCAGATCTCGACGACGAGTCCACAACCCGGCACCGCGCCGACGCCGCCCGCAAGAAGACCGATCGCGACCCCGCCAAGAAGTGGGCACACCTGATCGAGCTTGCGCGCCAGCGTGACGCCGAGGCTGCCGGGCGCGCAGCCGTGGCGGACTTGTACGAGTAACGACGCGAGAACACATACAGCCACCTGCTGGCCGGGTCATACGGCAGCGACAGGTGCTCGATAGCGTTGCTGGACGCCAGCGCCAGCTCCACGCCTTCCCAGTCCGGGGGTGTAGCACCAGCGAGCCAGCGGAGTAGCCAGTCGTCTCCAGCTTGGTCAGGCCCTTGCGCAGTGTCGTCAGCACGCTGGTCGCGTACACCTGTGTCTGGATCCCCGAGGGATCACCATGCGTACAGGTTCCGGGTGATCGAGCGCCACACGAAGTGCCTCCCCGCCGCCCATTGAGCGCCGATCACTGAATGCTGGAGTGGGCAAGGTTACGCGCGCATTCGTAGATTTGCTGAAAGGTTTCTGCAAGATATATGTTTCGATGACGCCCAACCTCACAACGTCTGGATGAGGGCGTGGAGATAAGAGGGCGTGGAGATGTCTGTTGCGCTGCGAGTCGGGAAGTCTCGGCGCGCCGCCACGCGGATGAGCGTGTCGATCGGCGTGGCAGTGCTGGTGGTGATGGCCACGATCGTGCGGGTGCCGGTCTCGTCGGCGTCGGCATCGGACGTACCGTCGCCTGATAAGACAGCCTTGATCATGGGTCCGAGCTTCATCCCGACACCCGACGACGCCTACGTCCAGTCCGTCAAGAACCAGTTCATCGTGCCGACGCATCCGGGGCAGGACATCGAGTACATCAAGGTGACGACGCCCGAGGAGATTTGGCCTATCTCGGGGCTAGGCCGTCTTGCTCTGCTCGCGTTGGGGCCTCCAAGCCTCTGGGGGCTTGGTGGCCCAGCGTGGCCGGACGAGCCGTTGTGGAAACTCTCCGGGCTTTTCGACCTCACCCTCGATCAGTCGATTCTGCAAGGTGTCAAGGATCTTGAGGATGCGATGGCCAAGAACGGCAACGACGATCTGGTGATCTTCGGCTACTCGCAGAGCGCGCTTAGCGCGAACCGGGTGAAGCTCAAGCTCGCCGAGCAGTACCCGGCGGGAACCGAGGCCCCCAATATCGACTTCGTGTTCTTCGGTGATCCCAATCTTCCCAACGGGGGCACTGGCGCCCGGCTCTGGGGCATCTACCTTCCGATCATCGACTGGTATTTCAACGGCCCCGCACCGACCGACACCCAGTTCAAGACGATCGAGATCACCCGCCAGTACGACGGCTTCGCCGACTTCCCGTTGTATCCGCTCAACGTCATCTCCCTCTTCAACGCGGTCCTGGGCCTCGCGTACGCGCACTCGTATCCGTTCGATGTCAGCCTGCCTCCCGATCCGGAGAAGTCGAAGTACTACCAGGGCACCCACGGCGACACCAGCTACTACTTCTTCCCGACTCAGGATCTGCCGTTGTTCGGTCCGCTGCGCACCCTGGGGGTGCCCGAGCCGGTGATCGACGTGGTCGAGCCGTTCTTCAAGGTGATCGTGGACCTGGGCTATGACCGCAGCATCAAGCCGTGGGAGCCCACCCCGGCGCGGCTGATCCCGCCGCTCCACCCGGTGACGGTGGCGACAGATCTGCTCAATGCGATCGGCGAGGGGATCAACAACGCGCTGGCCCTCACCGGGTTGCCACCGCTGCTGAGCGTTCCCGCGCCTGACACGACCAACACCACCGGCGCCAGCGGCACGAACACCACGGGCGTCACCACCCTCGCCGCCAGCGGCACCAACACCACGGGCATCAACACCACGGCCATCAACACCACCGGCGCCAGCGGCACCCTCGGTATCGACAACACCGGCGCCGCCAGGACGGACACCCTCGGCACCAGCGGCACCCACACCACCGGCATCGACACCACCAACGCCAGCGGCACCAACACCGTCGCCGCCAGCGGCAGCAACACCGTCGCCGCCAGCGGCAGCAACACGATCGGCGCCAGCGGCAGCAACACCGTCGCCGCCAGCGGCAGCAACACGATCGGCGCCAGCGGCACCAACAGCAGGGGCACCAATAGGAGCCGCATCAACACCACCGACACCAACACGATCGACGCCAACGGCACCCACACCACCGGCGCCAGCAGCACCAACACCACCCGGACCTGGACCGGCACCAGGACCGGCACTAGTACCGACGCCAGCGGCACCGGCGTCAGCACCACGAGCAACCCACCCCGGCGGCACTGGCACCAACAGCGGCACGAGCGGCACCGGTAGAACCGGCAAGTAGGCGGGTCGATTGCCCGGCGATATGACGGACATCACCGAATAGCGGTGAAACGATACTGACGTGGACCCCAGCGGGGACGACGGTCGCGGTGCGCTGACAGCAGCCGGGCTGTTGTGCGGGTCATGCGGCACCGAACTGCCACCCAACTCCAAGTTCTGTAACGAGTGCGGTGCACCGCTCACACAGGCCACTCGATCGGCGGAGTACAAGCAAGTCACCGTCTTGTTCGCCGATGTTGTGCACTCGATGGACATCGCGGCAGCCGTCGGTGCGGAGCGGTTGCGGGAGATCATGGCCGAGCTGGTCAACCGGGCGGTGGCGGTGGTGCAACGGTGCGGCGGCACGGTGGACAAGTTCACCGGCGACGGCATCATGGCCGTGTTCGGGGCGCCGGTGGCGTTGGAAGATCACGCTGTTCGCGCCTGCCTGGCGGCGTTGGGTGTGCAAGACGAGGCGAAGCGGCAGGCCGAGGAGGTCCAACGCCGCGACGGTGTCGAACTGCAATTACGGGTGGGCCTGAACTCCGGTCAGGTGATCGCGGGCGAGATCGGTTCGGGGTCTTTGGGTTACACCGCCGTTGGTGAGCAGGTCGGGATGGCGCAGCGGATGGAGTTCGGTCGCTCCGCCGGGTGGGGTGATGCTCAGCGCGTCCACCGCGCGACTGGTTGACGGCGCAGCCACCCTCGGTGAACCTGAGCTGGTTCACATCAAGGGCGCCGATAAGCCCGTCGCGGCTCAGCGGCTGGTGAGCATGGAGGAACGGCATCGCCTCATCGAACGTGTCGAGTCGAATCTGGTCGGGCGGCGATGGGAGATGTCCGCCGTTGAAGGCTTGTTGGACCGGGCAGTCGAGGGCCACGGCGCGGTGGTCGGCGTGGTCGGCTCGCCTGGCATAGACAAAAGCCGTCTGGTGCGCGAAGTTTCGGCGATGGCAGACGCCGGTGATGTCGACGTGTTCACCGCTTTCTGCGAGTCGCACACCAGCCAGGTCCCCTTCCATGCCGTGGCGCGCCTGCTGCGCGCGGCCACCGGCGTCGAGGGTCTTGAAGGGCAGCCCGCCCGTGACCGAGTGCGCGACCGGGTCCGCGACGCGGACCGGAGGATTTGGTGCTCTTTGATGACCTGTTGGGCATCGCCGACCCCGAAGTTGCTCTTCCGGCTATCGACCCCGATGCCCGGCGGCGACGGTTGACCGCGCTGGTCAACAGCGCCTCGTTGGCCCGCCAAGCCCCAGCGGTCTATGTCATTGAAGACGCGCACTGGATCGACGAGGTCAGCGAGTCGATGTTCGCCGACTTTCTGACCGTGATTCCACAAACACCTTCGATGGTGTTGATCACCTATCGTCCGGAATATCGCGGCGCACTGGCTCGCACGGGGGGTGCTCAATCCATAAACCTTGCGCCACTGAGTGATCCGGAGAACGCAGCACTGGTCTCGCAACTGCTCGGGCCAGACCTCTCAGTCGGTGGGGTGGCCATCATGATCGCCGAGAAGGCCGCCGGAAACCGGTTTTTCGCCGAGTAGATCGTGCGCGACCTGGCCGAGCGTGGTGTGCTCCGGGGTAACCGCAGCGCCTACGAATCGACCGCCGATGCTGCCGAGGTCAACGTGCCAGCCACCTTGCAGGCGACCATCGCCGCCCGCATCGACCGGCTTGACCCGGCGGCCAAGCAGACATTAAGCGCAGCGGCTGTCATCGGTTCGCGTTCAGCCGGGGCCTCCTCGAAACCCTGGGCATCGATCCTGTCCTCGTGGACTTGGTGCGCGGCGAGTTCATCGATCAGATCACCTTTACCCACCGACCCGAGTACGTGTTCCACCACCCGCTCATTCGTGCGGTCGCCTACGAGGCGCAACTCAAGTCCGACCGCGCTGACCTCCACCGGCGAGTGGCCGCCGCCATCGAAGCTGGTGACCCAGGGGCGGACGACGAGAACGCCGCACTGATCGCCGAACATTTAGAAGCCGCAGGGGACCTGCACGCCGCCTACGGCTGGCACATGCGCGCCGCAACGTGGGCGACTAACCGTGACATCGGTGCGGCGTATCTGAGTTGGGAGCGGGCGCGCCAGATCGCCGACGCGCTGCCCGCCGACGACCCGAACCGGTTGACGATGCGGATCGCCGCTCGCGCCCTGCTGTGTGCCAATGCCTACCGAGTCCATGTGGACATGTCCGGCGGCCTCTTCGAGGAATTACGGGAGTTGTCCGAACCAAGACGGGCGCGATCACACTAGGAGTGAGACCAAACAGCGTTCGACGCCAACCACTGCCAATTTGTCGCCCTCGCTGTGACGTGGACGCTTCCGGGTTTTGGCGCAGCGTAACCTGCTTGGCGCTACGCCGACGCAGTGCTCGCGCGGCCATCGGCTCGCACCGGGCCGCGTGCTCGTCGGGGCATCAGCCGTGCTCATGTCGCGGCGAGCACACGAGTTGGACCTGCCGTTGTGGCGCAATGGTGTACACGCCGCCGGTCGGCGCTGAGTGTCGCGTGCTGCACGGCGCGGCCGCAGTGCGATAGGCACTAGCGGCAACTGCGCCAAAGTCGGAAGTCGTAGCGCAGGGCAGCAGTACGCTCATGCGGTGGCGGAAACGTCATACGCTGCCTACGGCGATCTCAGCCTGGCGTATCAGGTGTTCGGCGACGGGCCGGTCGAGCTCGTCTTCGTCGGGCCGTTCGTCAGCCATGTCGAACTGTTTTGGACCCTGCCGGAGTTCAAGGCATTCTTTGAGCAGCTTGCGACGTTTTGTCGCGTCGTGCTGTTCGACAAGGCCGGGGTCGGGCTGTCGGATCCGGTCCCGAAAGTCCGCTCGGTGGATGATCGAGCGTCCGAGATCGAGGCCGTCATGGATGCCGTCGGCTTCGGAAAAGCCGCCATCTTCGCTTTGAGCGAGGGCGGCCCCGCCGCCATGGTCTTCGCGGCAAAACGACCGGACCGTACCCGGGCGTTGATCCTGCACGGCACGTTTTCGTTCTTCGCCGGAGGGTGGGACGACATCGATCGCGACCCGGCCGAGGTGCGGGCGCGCGCCCTGCCCGAGTTTGGTGAGGACTCCGTGCCGTCGACGGAGCAGATCACCCACTTGCAGGAGATCGGCCGCGCCGTCCGTTCGGCGTGGGGCAGCGGTGCGGCAATGAGGGGTTTTTTGCCATCGGTGCGGTCGATACGCCAGCTCGGCATGTTGGAGCGGATGAGCGCGAGCCCGGGGATGGCGCGAGCGACACTGGAAGCGGCGATGCGTATCGACGTGCGGTCGATCCTGCCGACGATCAACGCGCCCACCCTTGTCGTCCATGCCCGCGACGACGTCGGTGTTCCGGTGCAGTCCGGACGCTACCTCGCCGAGCATATTCCGGGTGCGCGGTACCTGGAGGTCGACGGCGTGGACCACGCCCCCTGGTTCACCGATCCCGACGCGATCACCACCGGCATCGAGGAGTTCCTCACCGGCAGCCATGCCGCACCGGCGCAGTCACATCGCGCCCTGCGCACCGTTTTGTTCACCGACATGGTCGCCTCGACCCAACACGCCGCCGCCAAGGGCGACGAGCGGTGGCGAGCGGTCCTGCACCGCTTCGGTGAGATCACCGCCGATCTGACGCAGCGATTCGGCGGGACGGTGGTGAAGAGCACCGGCGACGGCTACCTCGCCACCTTCGACGGCCCGACTCAGGCCATCCGCTGCGCCGAGGCGTTGCGTGCTGAGGCCGAAACATTGGGCATCGAGATCCGCGCTGGCATCCACACCGGCGAGTGCGAACTGCTGGACACCGACATCGGGGGGATCGCCGTGCATATCGCGGCGCGGATCCTTGGGCACGCAGGGGCGGGCGACATCCTCGTGTCGCGCACCGTCCGTGACCTGGTCGTCGGCTCGGGGACGGGCTTCGAGGACCGTGGCAGTGTCGAGCTACGCGGCGTGCCCGGCACCTGGCAACTCCTGGCGGTCGATCGCCACGGCGCGCGGGCGGGATCGGCCGAGGCCCAACTGGCGTCAACGCCGACCCCCGGCCCCCAGGCCGGAATGCGACGCTCGGACCGCGCCGTGGCGGTGATGGCGAGGCGCACACCGTGGATCCTTCGCGGGGTGGCCCGCCTGGCCCCGACAGTTCGGAGCTGAACAGCTACCCGAGTCAGCGCGCTCGGAGGTGCGCTCGGGAAGGGATTCGGAAAACCCAACCTTCGGCCGCCGCTGTGCGCGGCCCCTCGCCCAGTTCCCCAATTCGCAGTCCTTGCCGCACCGGTGACACCGTCGTGGTGTGGAAGCTCGACCGGCTGGGCCGCAACATGATCCACATCCTGCAGACCGTTAAGGCGTTGACCGACCGGGGCGTAACGCTGGTGTCCACTACCGACGGCATCGACTCGTCCACCCCCGCCGGTCGCATGATGATCGGGGTGCTGGGTTCCCTCGCTGAGTACGAGCGCGAACTGATTAGGGAGCGCACCGCCTTGAAGCGGGAGTCGTCCCGTGTCAACGGCACCAAGTTCGGGCGCCCCCGCAAAGTCGACGACTCCGAGCACATCGCCACCGCGAAGCGGATGAAGGCCGACGGCCATATCGGGAGCGACATCGCCAAGTACCTCGGAGTCAGCCGCGCGACGCTGTATCGGTACTTTGCGGAAAGCGCAGCGTAGCCCACGCTTGACGAGTGCGAGGTCCATTCATCCGGGACGAAACCGCCTGGTTACAGGCGATTTCTTGCTCTCACAGGTAGTCGAGTTTGATAGCTCCGTACCTCCGCCGTACCTCCGCTCAACACGCGCCGCTCTTCGTTTAACCGACCCAACGGGGCTACATCGTGTCGAACATGTGTTCCAGTAATCTGACGGGGTAGTCGGGCTGCGACTCGCGCAGCCTCGGGGAATGAACGGAACACGACAGCAGATGGCAGACCAAGACCGAGCTGACGAAGGTACGCGCACTTACAAGTACGACGTAGCGGTGTCGTTCGCCGGTGAGCAGCGCGACTTCGTTGAGGATGTGGTGCGTGGGCTGGATCTGCCGAAAGGTCGGGTGTTCTACGACGCCGACTTCAAGGCGGCGCTGTGGGGCGAAGAGCTGACCGAAGTCTTTACCAAGCTGTACAGGGACGAGGCTCGGTACGTCGTCATGTTCATCTCGCGGGAGTATGCCGAGAAGGAGTGGTGTCGCGTCGAGCGCCGGGCCGCGTTGACACGCCGTATGCAGACGCAAGGTGCATACATCCTGCCTGTGCGGCTCGATAGTACGAAGCTAGATGATGTCGCGGGACTGCTGAGCACGATTGGCGATCTCGACGGCGTACGAGAAGGCGTGCGCGGCGTCATCGAGTGCCTGCAAGAAAAGCTCGCGGCAATCATGGACGATACCGACGCATCCTCCGTTGACAGCGAACCACGTTTCGCGGCTGTTGAGGAAACCCAGGAGGGACTGGTAGCACTCCTGCACGAACGTCCCCACTCCTGGCGCTGGGCTGCATTCGCGTCTGTACTTGTCCAGCGCCGAGCGGCAATGGACATGGCAATACGTGACCATCGACTCGGGTTTGCGAAGCCCAGCGGTGAGCGGATCAACCGTTTTGACGAACTGAAGGCGCTCGCGGATAACATGGTATTCGACGTCGAGCAGGTTGGGCAGCAGCTGAAACACTTCGTGCTCACCGATGCGTTTACATCGGTCTTCGGCCCCGAATTCGATGAAGGCGGTGCAGATCCCGACGGGATCGTCCACGCTGCGACCAGGCTCATGGATTTCTACGAGCGCTATCTGCAGCTAGCGCACCGAGTACGCGGAGTGTCTGCTCCAGCTGAATTTCTCAACGCCCTGGATACATGTGCCCGGCTCGTCGACGGGCCGCTGAGCGGCTTAGACGACTTCATTAAGGACTACGTGAGCCTCGTTGAAGCACTACCCACACAAGTGCTTGCGGCCAACGGGGAGAACTTGATTCAACCGATCTCCCTTGACTTGGACGTCGATAATGACGGACTCGGAGAATTGATTCGGCAACTTCACGACATTGCCCAGCAAATCGAGCTGGGATGATCTAACCGCGCAGCCGGACCACGTTCAGCACGTCGGCCACAGGTGCGGACATTGCGTCTAGTGCATCGCATCGGCGTGGTCCTTAAAACTTGGCATAGCATGAAAAGCCTGCCCCAGCGTTACCCATAACCTCATCGATATCAAGCACATTATCTTTAGCATATTGCTCAAGTTGGGGAGGTATTTTTGTACTTACCGTGTATTCGAATTCTGCCATTAACGGACTCAAATCCCTAGCCGCATCATGCAAATCGAACACCTCCTCGAAAGCGGAGAGACGAAAACCCGCTGCGCTACGACCAAATGCCGAAAAATCGCTCTCAAGCTCCAGGCGGTCGAAAACAACATCGGCCGGATTCAACATCGGTAGATCAACATTTCCCCGGATTCGCCCTTGCGTCAAGAGTATAGTTGCGCCGTGCGGACTTTCGATCCCATCCGTAAGAACGACCGTTTCTGGGGTGAGATAGACATAACCTAACGTGCCAAAAAGCGGAGGTTTGCGATTCTTGTTCGCGAGGTTCTGAGATTGGTCTTTCAAGTGGTCCATCTTGTTTCGCAATGAAGAAGCGACCTCGTACTTATTTAGAAACTCATTAGCCAGCGGTGTCGCGTACTCCAGGGCGCGCAACATCTGCCTTACAACATGCACGCAGTCAACAATTGTCCAGGCGCTTATGAATAGTTCGAGCCGAGTGCCCCGATTCGCGGTCGCCATAATATTTTCGTCATGCGCTGACGCAATAGTCTTTAAAGACGCCAGGCTTGCCTCAATGGCGTCTGCTGAGTAAACCAGCGCTTCAATTCGCAGCGCCTGCACGGCCGACAAACCGTTCGGCAGACGCCTTAGAAAAGCATCGTCACTAATCATCGCGATCATCTCGTCAGTAAACGACGTATAGGTCAGGCAGCGAAGTTTCACATCTCCGACCCGCGATGTCTACCCCTGCTTCCGCAAGAGCACCACGTTCGGCGCAGCCGGTCTGCTCAGCGCCTCCAGCGCGGCCATCGTCTCGGTATGGTCGTCATCGAACAGATGCGTGTAGATGCCCAGCGTCGTGGTGACCTTCGCGTGGCCCCGCGCGGCTCAGACATTTGCGGAGACACTTCCGCCCAGATCGGCCTTGATCGTTTCGCAGGCAGCGCGGTTGCCGCAGTCGATCGACCAACGCGATCCAACTAACCACCCGTAGGGCTGCTGCAGTGTTCGCCCTACATAATCCTTAACGAATTGCAGTTGCTCATCTAGTTTCGACTGGGTCAAGTAGACACTCAGCTTTAGCTGACCAACGTCCGTTGTGCATTGCCCTCCGTCGACAGCGAAACCGTTGTTGAACGGCGCCAACGCGCATGTGTGGCCGAACCTTGTTAGGTCGTCGGCGATTGCCTGTGCTGACTGATATTCCTGCATGCCAGACAGTTTGGTCGGCTGCGCTGAACTAGGTGTCACCGTGACCGTTTCGCGGTCCGACGACTGCGATCCACAAGCCGCCGAGGCAAACGCCACGGCTGCCAACGCCAGCACACCGCACCAAATCCGCATCCAACCTTTACCCTTCCTGTGCGCTTCCTGGCAAACGCTAACAACAAGGCGCACCGGGCGCTGCGTATTTGCGCCAACTAGCCGCGCCGGGCGTATCGGGACGACGTTTGGCGAATCGACTGGCCGACCCATGGCCTCAAGAGCGGCCATCGTTTCGGCGTGATCGTCGTCGAACAGATGCGTGTATATCGCCAAAGTCGTCGTCACCTTCGCGTGCCCCATGAACCGGCTCAGATGCAGAGGCGGGATACCGGCAGCCACGCACAGAGAGGCATAGGTGTGCCGCAGCGCATGAAACGTCAGACCCGGCGGCAACGTCGCGATGCGGCCACCCGACGCCGGGGCGGTGGTGTGCGCGGCTGCGGCCAGCCGGTTGGCGCGGGCCACCGCAGCCTTGTGCATCCAGACCAGCGGTATTGGCGTGTGCCGCTACCGGGTGACTTGCTGAAGGCACCTCGACGGAACGATGTCACCGTCGTAGTCGAGGACCGAGGCCAAACCGGTGAAGGTGCCCGAGTCGTCGTCGGCGCTCTTGATCAGCAGCGGGACGGACTTGTGCTGCATTGAGTCCCTTTCGGGGCAACGGAATCGGAGGATCGACAAAACGGCATGGCCGCAACCGGCTGGCGGGTGTCGGTCGGATCGTTCGCGGCGAGCTGGCGAGGTGCAGTTCGGACAGCCGTGCGCACGAATGCGCGATAACAGGGACAGCTGTCGTCGTGGCGGACCCGGACGGTGAACACATCCGGCTCGCCTTCGGTCACCGTGACGTCGGCGTCACAGTCCGGATATCTGGCCACTGCTGCCAGCTCGGCTGTGGTCCGGGGATCGTCGGTCATGACCGGTCCTTCTCGTCGACGGCCAGGGCGCCGACGGCAACATCGTCGACGGGCTGATCGTCGTCGAGCCACGGAGCCAGCTAATGCTGAAGATCTTCAAGTGCCCAATCCAGAGCGATCTGCCGAGCTTCCGGACCCGTCATGGACGGCGGATGTCGGTCATCCAAGAGTCACGCAACCCGCGACACCGAACTTCAAGGCACCGCCGTGGCGGTGCTGGTACTGGTAGACGGCGGCTACCGATCGCTTATCGGATGGCGGTGCGGATTTCGTGAGCGCGGCGAGTTTGGAATCCGGCACGATATAGGCGTTTCGTGCTAATCGCCACCGGGCACCGCTCGCCGAGAAGAGGCTCCATCCAGGCCCGCATCCGCAAGCACGCCACCACACCACCGGCGCCGTGACGGGTCTACGGTCTGTGCCGTGCATGTCACCGAGGCCACCGAGATGCTGGCCCTGGATGTGGGGCCCCAGAGTAGTTCGCATTAAGTACGAAGAAATTTGATCCCTTGGGAGCACTTGACTACACCTGTGCCACAGGGTATTTGGGGTGAACGTGCAGGTCACCGATGCCTGCGTACCCCGTGTCACGGCTAGTCCGTTTTACACTTGCCGTCGGCACAAACGTGCTTTTCGACCACCTCGGCCATAGGCGGCCCACAGTCCACGCCGTGCGCGTGATCGAGGCCGTCGAGCTGGTCGCCTGCCACCTCTCACCCGCGCCGACCGCGAGGATCAGAGCGTCTCCATGGAGATGGTGCGCACCCGGCTGGATCGGCTGCGTCAGCATCCAGCGGGCTGCTGTCAGCTGTGTGCGGCGGCGTCGATGGTGGCGGCTGCCGACGTCTACCGCGTCGCCAAGCAATGGGAGTGGCAGACCACCGCCACCAGGCTGCGGGCACTGCGCTGAGTGCGCGTTTTTTGCATCTTGCAAATTTCGCGCACCGTGTGGTCCGGTGGGGTGGCCGAGAACACCCGAGAAGGAAGACAGCCACGCCCACCGAGGCGGTGAGAAACGGCCGGGTCGATGCCATGACGGCCGATTACCCGGTCACCGCGTACGCGGCCAAGAACAGCGCCGGCCAGCTGGAAGCAGCCGGTGAGCTGTTCAAGACCGCTCCGTACGGGTGGGTTGTGCAGAAAAATTCACCGTTGAGTCAGGCGCTTCAGAAGGCACTGCAGCACGTCATGCAAACCGGTGACTACAAGACCGTCCTGGCCAACTGGCAGCTCCAGGACGGCGCGGTCCAGATGGCAGCGATCAATGGAGCCGCCAACTGATCGTATGCGCTGACAACTCGCGGTTGATCCCAACACCGCGCGATCTTTTCTCGGCAATCGACGTAAATCCTTGACGCGAGATTTTAACGCCGCAGCCCGGCTGCTGTTTCGCCGCAGGATGGGTCAGAAATGTCGGAACAGGACCGGAATCGGGGCGGATAATTGATATCCCCGATGCGTCGTGGAGGGCGCGGTGGTATCGCGATACCGACTTCTTCAGCTCGCGCTCGTCGTGGTTGGCGTGGCCTTTTGCCTTCTTTATCCGCTGGCCCAAGTCTGGCCGTCGGGGTGGGCGTGGCATTCGGGCCCGCCATACGCGTCCGAGTACTTCGTGATGATCGTCGGCGTGTATGCCACGCTGGGCGTGTTCTTGATCAACGCGGCGCGAAACCCGCGGGCCCAGCTGAGCCTGATCTGGTTCACCGTGTGCTCCAGTGTGGTGCACGCCGCAAATCATGGCGGTGCAATCGCAGCACCGTGTCGACCCGAACGTGCCGATCCAAGACGTCGCTGGCACAGTCGGCGAACTCGTGCGGGCCGGCAAGGTGCGCCACTTCGGACTCTCCGAGGCGGGTGCGGCGACGATCCGGAACGCGCACGCCGTATACCCGGTGACGGCGGTGCAGAGCGAATACTCGCTGTGGACCCGCGATCCCGAACCTGAGGTGTTGCCCGTCTGCGCGGGACTGGGCATCGGGTTCGTGCCGTTCAGCCCACTGGGCAAGGGGTTCCTGACTGGAACGGTCTCGAGTTCGTCAGAATTTGCGACCGGCGATGTGCGAGCCTCGATTCCGCGTTTCGCCGATGAGAATCTCAGCGCCAACCAGGCCTTGGTGGACCACGTTCGCGCCCTGGCCGACACCAAGCAGGCCACGCCTGGCCAGATCGCGCTGGCCTGGCTGCTAGCCCAGCAACCGTGGCTGGTGCCGATACCCGGAACCCGCCGCCGCAACCGCATCGACGAGAACGTCGGCGCAACTCAGGTTGGGCTCTCAGCCGACGAGATCGACGACCTCAATACGCTCGCCACCAGCGTCGGCGTGCACGGCGACCGCTACAACGAAGCCTTGATGAAGACACTCGATCGATAGCACTCCAAATCAATCACCGCCTGCGTTCCCCGTCGGGGCCTATGCCGGCGGTGGCCGCACCCAATACGGGTGGCCGGGTCGCGACTCGGCGGTGCCGGCCCTCCGCAGTGCGGCGAAGGTGTGCCGTGCAGACGGGACTGATGAGTACGCTTTCGCGCCCGACCCGACCGCACGCGCGCGTTCGTTCATCCCATGCCCGGGAGAGAATGACCCCCCAGTCATGTCCGCGCGGTATTCCGGGAGGCCCAGTCTGGTGGAGCTGCCGGGAATCGAACCCGCTACAGAAATCGCGCTGACCAGCGAAGACGCTGAATTTCGATACGCGAAAGCGCGCGAAACGACGCGAAATTACCCGCGGATACCCGAAAGGCGTTGACGGCGTCAACACGCGGTAGCGACATGCGGGCAGACCTCGCAACCTCGACCTGGGCCGGTATTCGACCTGTGCGACGCGACATCGTTAGCCATCCGGTCGACGGTCAAGCACCTGCCGATTCGCTGTTCCGCGATGTAACGTCCGTGACCCACGTCAGGCCTCGGACTGCCTGCGGCCACCCCAGTGTCGTCACTGCCAACAACGCCACATGTTCCAATTCGGCCGCCGCGATGCCTTCCGATAAACCTCTTCGAGCGTGTGAATGGACAGCCCCAGCCGAATCAGCGCCGATCGCCAGCGCGAGATGGATCAACCTCTTTGTCGGGGCATCAAGAGGCCCCGCGTCGCTGACAGTGGCGCCGAGTCGCTGAAACGCGGACCACACGTCGGGGTAGTTGTGTGCAATGCGCTGCGCTGCCAGCGGTAGCTCGACCGCGGGATTCTCTGATAAATCGGCAGGTTCCATCGACTCAGTGTGCGCGGGCTGTGGTTCGGGGTCCACAACTCCTTGACCGAGGCGACAGCCTCGATCCTCACCGCGACGCCGTCGAGTCCGACATGCCGGCAGCCGTTCGAGGTCGGCGAATGATTTGACGTCAGCTCATTCACATTCTTGCCTGGGATCAAGTTGGCGGTGCGCCGCCCACCGGATGGCTAGCCGACCGACTCGGCCGGTAGCCCGTACTGCGCAGCTATTCCCTTGAACAGCAGGGTGAGTCGCTGCTGAAACGCGTCTTCACTGAACGGGTCGTAACCCGAACGGGCGACTGCACGGCAGCCTCGAGTAGTGCATGGACCTTGAGGTCACGCATCACCTACACACCGGGCTTACGGAGGACCAGCGGGAGGCGGCGCTGGCGTTCGTCGAGAAGCGGGAGCCGCGCTTTCGCGGTCGCTGACGCGGTGATGTGGAGGGTCCGGCGGGGGTGCCGCCGGTTGATGGCGCAAATCCCTGATCTCCCACGCAGTCACGCTTCAGTTCAGTGGCATCCAAGGAGTCCTGGCTGTCCGGTGCGGTTGAACGTTGCCAGAAGGCCGATCCGACATTCCCGAGGGTGACGTCGTCGACAGCCATCTCAAGAATCCGCCGCTGCACGCTCAGCGCGTTCTCGATGTGGTTGACCCGGCGCCACCAGCGCCCGGCCCCCGCACCCATGCCTTGATATCCGACGTGGCCGTCCGCTGCCGCTACCGAAGCGTCATCGTCGATCCGTCGTTGGTCGTGTCATGACCTGAGGTGGCCCCTATACGCGCTCGATACGGGCGGGCACGTGTTTGTGCCACGGGGTTCCCCAGAACTTGTCGACCCGGGTGGTCGAAGTGAGTTCGTTGAGGGCGACGCCGACGACGGTGTCGCCGTTCTCGGACGGGTAGGAGACGCCCATTCCGTTCGGTAGCGATATGTGACCGTCCTGCATGACGTCAGTGACCTCCACCGAGGCGATCGCCGAACCCGCCTCGGTGATGATGCGCGCGCTGTCACCGGTGTCCAGGCCCAGCGCTCGCGCATCGCCGGGTGAAATACGCAGGGCGCCATCGGCATCGCGGCGGCGCCACTGCGGGTTGCGGATGATCACATTCGCCGTGAACGACCGGCGTTCGCCGGCGGAGAGCACGAAGGGGAATTCCTCGCTGGTATGCGAGGTGCGGTGCTGGTCGAGACGGGCGAGTTCGTCGAGGAGCTCGGCGATCACGAGGTGGAACCGGCCATCCTCGTGTTGGACGTAGTCCCAGGCGTTTTCGTAGTCGTCGACGGTGAAGGTCACGCCTTGGCGATCAGACCGGATCGCCTCGAACAGGTTCTGGCCCAAGGCGAAACCGCGCCCGGCGAGCCCCGCCGCAGCGACACCTTTGGGGTGGGAGATGGTGGCGAGCTGCGCCATCGCCCACACCAGGGCGACGGCTTGGTTTCCGGCCCCAAACGTCTCACCCAGCGACCGGTACAACAAGTACGGGGCCAGACCACCCAGCTCGCGCTGAGCATGCACGGTGCTGAAGAACGCGAGGGCGAAGGCGTCGGGCCCGATCTGTGCCGCCGACCGCAATTGCTCGATGACCGCGACGTCGACGACGCCCAAGCGGTCGATGATTTCGGCGTAGATCTCGGGTTCTGGCTTGGTGCCTTGCAGCGGTGCCATCACCGGTGCCCGCAGCTGGCAGTGGTTGTGCGGGAAGTGCATGGTGAACAGCGACAGCTCCCACTTCTCGAACTGGCTGGCCGCCGGCAGCACATAGTCGGCGCAGCGAGCGGTCTCGGTCATCGCGACATCGATGACGACGCTCAGCTCGAGTTCATCGAAGGCCTTGCGCCATCGCGCCGAATCAGGAAGGGAGTGAATCGGATTGGAGGCATCGACCCATAGGGCGCGGATACGGGCCGGGTGGTCGGCGAGGATTTCGTCGGGGAATGTCGCCGCGGGAATCAGCCCGCAGATGATCGGCGCACCAGTGACGGGACTGTGTTGCGGGGCGCCGCGCGTGCTCAGCCGCTCGGCCACGTCACCGGCCACTGGCACCGCGACGGCATCGAAGAACGTATCCAGTACCAGCCGGGCAACGCTGCCGGCAATCCGCTCCGCCGGGCCGCTGCCCGCGGCGAGGTCCAGCACCTTGCGCATGGGCCCGGCGCCGACGGCCATGGCCGCCAGCCCCATCCGGCGACGGGCGCGTCCCGAGTCGAGTCGCCGACGTTTGTCAACCGGGTACCAACTGCCGGCGATCGGGAACAGCCAGGAGTGCATGTGCACCCCGCCGGGCTTTGCGAAGCTGCCCGTGAGGATCCACAACATCTTCTGCAGGTAGGACACCAGGGTGCTGTTGGGGGCCTGCTGAATTCCCAGATCTTCGTAGGTCGCAACGCTTTTCGCGATGCCGATCCGTCGGGCAGCGTTACGCAACAGGTCTTCGGGCACGCCGCACCGTGCGGCGTAGGAAACGACATCGATGTCCCGGAAGGCGGCCAGCACCTCCGCGGCGCCGCAGGTGTGCTCGGCCAGCCAGGCGTGGTTGACCAGATCCTCCTGCACCAGCACCGCGACCAGTGCGGCCACACACCACGCGTCGGTGCCGGGGCGGACCCGCAGGTGGAAGTCGGCGATCTCGGCAGTTTCCGAACGACGCGGGTCAATCACGATCATCGAGCGTGCCGGGTCGCGGGTGATCTCTCGAAGGACCGGCCGGGCGCGGGCCACCCCATGGGACTGCCAGGGGTTCTTCCCGACGAACACCACGACCTCACTGTTGTCGAAGTCGCCGCTGGTGTGATTGCCGTACAAGTGCGAGTCGACCCAGTTCTCGCCGGTCTTCTCCTGGGCTAAAGCATTGGTGTACACCCTTGCTCCGAGGGCGTTCATCAGAGCGCGCCCGTGCGCGCCGCCGAGGTGGTTGCCCTGCCCGCCGCCGCCGTAGAAGCCGAACGCTTGCCCGCCGTGACGGCGTCGGATGTCCTGCAGGCGCGTGGCGATCTCATCCAGGGCCGCATCCCAGCCGATCGATTCGTAGGTCCCGTCCGGGCGGCGTCGCATCGGAGTGTCCAGGCGGTGCGGACCGCCCTGATAGTGCTGGAGCCGCAACGGCTTTTCACACGTGTAGCCCCGCGAGCCGGGATGCTGCTTGTCGCCGCGGATCTTGGCCAGCCGCCGTCCGTCCAGCGACACCTCCAGGCCGCAGCTGCATTCGCACAGGATGCAGGCCGTCTTCTGCCACTCCGCTGCGTCCGCGCCTGCATCGGCATGTTTGAACGTGCCCGTCATATCGCCTCCGTCAGCAATCAAGACACAATGCCCCTATCACTTATGACACATTTCATAATCAATCGGTGGCTGTGCCGCCCGCAGGGCTGACTGGGACACATGCGGAAACGAGACGACACACGGCAGCGGATGCTGACGAGCGCGCTGGCGTTGTTGCGGGAAAGAGGCGCAAACGGTGTCACCCTGGATGCGGTGCTAGCACACAGCGGCGCCCCCCGCGGGTCGATCTATCACCACTTTCCCGGCGGCCGGGATCAGCTGGTAGTCGAAGCCGCCGCCATCGGCGGTGACTTGGTTGCCGACATCCTCGAACACCACGGCGGCGATCCAGGCGCTGCCCTCAACGAATTGGTCGCCTTCTGGAAGCAGCTGCTGCACGACAGCGACTACCGCGCCGGTTGCCCAGTCATCGCGCTGGCAATCGACGGGCAGGAGCGCATCCCGGAAGCGGCCGAGCTAACCCGTCAGATGTTCGGGCGGATGACGACGGAAATGGTCCGCATTCTGCGTGACGCCGGCGCATCCGACGGGCACGCCCACTCCATGGCCACCGCGGCTATCGCCGCCCTCGAAGGGGCCGTCATCTTGTGCCGTGTCCAGCAGTCGACCCAGCCACTCGACGACGTCGCGGCGCTGCTCGAATCCCAGCTGGCGATGCTGGCGTAGCTAAACCCACACCAGGGCTTCGGCGGCGGTGGCGCGCACTTCTGCCTCGGCGCGAACTCAACCCGCCGCGAGATCGGCGTGACGTCCGAGGAATTGCGCCGGCGTAGAGGAACCGCGAGGTCGAGGCGACCAGCCGGGCCAGCGCGTCGCGGGCCACCGCCTCGGCGCGGCCCAAGTTGTGGATCACCTTCGCCGACGGCACCCCGGTGACCGGGTGGCGCTCGCTGTGTGCGAGCTGCAGATACGACACCGTCGACCCGTCGCGGTTGCGCCGCTTCGTCTCCCGCAGGTACACCCCTACATCATGACAGCGAAGGCCCCGCTGGTAACAGCGACACACCCAGTGTCGTGTGCCTACACGTTTTCACGATACGGGCACCCTCCTAACCCAATAACCAGCGGAAACGTGCCCCATCAAGCCCGAAAATGCCTACGAACTCCGGAAGTCCGGCCTGACGCTGGGGGTTTGCTTTGCAACTGTTCGGCAAGGGGGTCCAAGACCAACGCGCTGGAGTCGCTGGTGATCGCCGTCGACCCCCTCGATCGCGATCACCAGCCCGCGCGTCGGAGCGCCCCCGCTCGATCCTCAAAACTGTCCGCAATTCGGGGTGGTTGCCAGCGCGTTGAAACGGTCGGCGAGCCATTGCATGCCACGCTCGCCCTCAACGAACATCGCCAGCGTGTGATTGACCGCCAGCTTGTTGAGGAACGGTGGTTGTTCGTTGGTCCAGAACTGAACGTCGGCACCCAGCGCGCACCAATCGCGGCCGAGTTGATTGGCCGCCGTCCACGGCACCAGCGCGTCGAAGCGGTTGATGTCGATGAACACCGGCGCGGCCGGTTTGTATCGCCCGATGCGCTGCAGGTCGAACAGGCTCTTGAAGGGCTGCTCGCGGATCATCTGTGCGGGATCCTCGGTGAAGTACTCCGGCAGACGGTGGAAGGCGAAGGTCATAGCCGTCTCCACCACGCATTGGTTCTGCGTTTTGTTCAGCAGGTCCTCGCCATAGATCGTGAGTTTGTCGCGGATCGCGGACTGGGCCTCGGGATAGGCGGCGATGACGCCGTTGATCACGTAGCCGAAGAGGCCCACCAGCACGCTGCCGTCGGTGTAGGGCATGAATTCCGCGAGGTCGACCAGCGGCGCCCCGGCGTAAGCTCCCACCAGGTCCAGTTCTGGGGCGTATTCCGGTGCCAACTCGACAGCCGACGCCGCGGCGCCGCCGCCCTGGGAGTACCCCCACAACGCCACCGGCCCGTGCGGATCCAGCGACGTGGCGGGCAGCCGCATGGCGGCGCGGGCGGCGTCGAGCACCGCCCGCCCCTCGGCGACCCGGTTCGCATAGGTGTGCACGCCCGGTGTGCCCAGCCCGTCGTAATCGGTCACGACGACGGCGAATCCCCGCGCCACCATCGTTGCAATAAACATCTCCTCGTGGCCGAAGGTGATGTCCAGCCCAATAGAGAAATGGATGCCCTGGTTGAACAAACGCGACGGCGCGCACTGGTCGCCCTGACCGTAGGTGCCGACGGCAAATGCGATCAGCGGGCGCGGCCCGTTACCGGGCCATGGGTTGTCCGGCTCGAAGTACGTGCCCGTCACCGCCGTTTCGTTTCCGCGAGCATCGGTGCTGCGGTACATGATTCGGGTGCCCGTCGCGACGAACGCGCCCAGCTGGCCGGACGGCTCGAGCACCAGCCGCGATGGCTCGGTGCGGATCAGGTCCCCGGGCTGCCCCGGCGGCAGCGGGTCGGGGGGCGTGTAGAACGCTTCGTAGATGCTCTCGTCAGCCGATGCGGGCGGGACGAAATCCGTTGCGGCAAAGACCAAAAGCGCGACCACATTACCCGCCGTGACTACCAACCAATCGCCCACCTTGGCTTTCATCCGGACTCCTTCGTCGCGGCCCCATTCCCCGGCCCACTCGCGGACCATAACAATCCGGTACCGACGAAGGGGGAGCTTTTTCAGTAGCCGCCGTCTCCGGACTTGTCACGGGCCGTCTACGTCGACGCGTCGGTGCGAATCGCGGCGCGGCGCGCAGGTGCGAACTAGCAGGCGCTGCGCGATGGCAGCTGCGAACCCCCACACCAACCCGGGCGGGCGGCATGAGTGCACCCCGCCCCCGGAAGGCGCAGTATGGAGGTGTCCTCGCACCACCCCCCAACAGCAATTCGGGGAGCAGCATGAATCAAGATCACTACAAGTCAAGTCTCCACGGAATCAGGGGAACCCCGGCTGGCACATGAAACAAGCCTTCGCACCAATCCTGTTCCAGGACAACGACAAACCCGCCGCGGCCGCCAAACGCCCCGACCCCGTATCGCGCCCGCCCAACGCTCCGATGAAGCCCTCACCAAAGCAGCGCGCAAACGCCCCGACGACAACCACCCGGTGCACAGCTTCACCAGCCTGCTCACCGACCTGGCCACCATCTGCACCAACACCATCCAACCCGCCGACGACCTGCCAGCATTCACCATGATCACCAGCCCACCCCACTACACGGCAGGCCTTCGAACTCCTCGACGCCTCCCACCGCCACGGCCTGGCGTAGTCAGTACGCAATCTACAAAACCCAGGTCAACCGCACAAATCCCGCCCAACCAGGGGGAACTCCGGCCTCTAGCCGGGGCTCCGAGCTAAACCGAGTCCGGCAGCCCGAGTATCTGCTTGGGCCATGCTGACCGCAGACCTCGAGTTTCGTACTGATCTGTGTGTATGG
The DNA here is from genome assembly GCA_963801365.1 of uncultured Actinomycetota bacterium. GTDB lineage: Bacteria > Actinomycetota > Actinomycetes > Mycobacteriales > Mycobacteriaceae > Mycobacterium. Next base: position 285,546 of record CAWDEZ010000018.1, read on the forward strand.
CCGCGCGGCTGTGTGTCAGAGATGTGGATACGCTGATGCAGCCGGGCCAGAGGTGCCGGTGCCCACCAATTCATCCGGCCCATCACCCGCATGAATGACGGCATGAGCAGCATCCGCACAGCCGTTGCGTCCACCAGGACCGCCAGGGTCACGCCAACACCCATCGCGCTCATGATCGACACCTTTGCGGCGATGAGCGAGGCGAACGTCGCCGCCATGAGCAACGCCGCGGCCGTTACGACGCGGCCTGTGCGAGCCAATCCCAGGGCCACGCTCTCGGCGTTGTCGGCGCTAGTCCGTCCAGACGCGAGCCAGTGCTCGCGGATCCGCGAGATCAAGAAGACCTCGTAATCCATCGACAAGCCAAAGGCAAGGCAGAACAACAGCACCGGGGCACTTGCCACCAAAGTGCCGGTGGCCGTCGTGCCGAACCCGCCGAGGTGGCCCTCCTGGAAGATCCATACCAGCGCACCGAACGCGGCAGCCAACGACAAAATGTTAAGCACCAACGCCTTCAATGGCAGCACCACGCTGCCAGTCAACAAGAACAGCAGGACGAACATGATCGCGGCTATCACCGAAAGCACCAGCGGCAGCCGCGATGTCACCGCATCGGAGCTATCCCGGTTGATCTGCGCCAAGCCTGTCATCTGGATGTCCACCCCGGAAGGTGTACGGACGGCGTGGAGCCGATCCAGCTGAGTTTCAGATGCCTGCGAGTACAGCGGCGCGGTGGAGTTGACAGTCAGGAATGCGCTGCCGTCTTTGAATCCGGTTGCAGCCGAGGCTTGCCCAACGAGCACGCCTGCCGTGTAGGTGCCGGCGGGTGACGACACCGATGCGACGTCTGGGACCCGTGACAGATCCGCCGCATATGAGTTCAATTCCGCAGGTGTCACCGCCGACGCGTCCGGAATCACCACGATCACGTCGGTCAGCGAGTTGACCGCGAAATCGGAGCGCAACTCGTCACCGACTTGACGCGCCGTGGTAGAGCCGGGCAATACCCGGTCATCCGGGTAGCCCCATTTGATGCCAAGGAACGGGGCGCCCAGCAGAAGTAGCAGCGCGATGATCGCTACGCCAACCACAATCGCATGCCGCATAACGGCTTTCGTCCATCGATACCAGAATGTCTCTCGGATCGGCTGTTGCACCTGCTGCGACCTGCCCAACACCCATCGAATTAGGCGGCGCACATCCATCGCGTCGAGTCGGTCGCCGACAAGCACAATCGCTGCTGGTGCCACCACCACCGCTGCGACGGCCGCCAAGGCGACCACGGCGATACCCGCGTACGCGAACGACTTGAGGATGGACATCGGGAAGAGCACCATCGCGATCATCGACAGCGCGACCGTTGTTGCCGAGAACAGCACCGTCCGGCCCGCGGTGGTTATCGTACGCACCAACGCTTCGTCGCGTGGCGTGCCATCGGCCAACTCGTCCCGAAAGCGGCTGACGATCAACAACGTGTAGTCGACGGCCAGTGCAAGTCCCATCGCCAGGACTAGGTTCAACGCGAACACCGGCACCTCGGTGACAAACGTGATCGCGCGCATCACCGCCAATGAGCCGACGATGGCAAACATACCGACCGCCAATGGCAGCGCCGCGGCCACCAAGCCACCGAACACCCATACCAGCACAACAAAACTCAGCGGGACCGCGATGGCTTCCATCACCAGAAGGTCCCGTTTGGTTTGGTCGATGGTCTGTGCATACATGGCCACGTCGCCACCGGCCTTGACGGTGACACCGTCGAACTGAGGCAGCAGCTCAAGAAGCTCGGTCGCGTGCTTTCGCGCGCCAACCTCTCCGCCGCTGATATCGGCGACGATCAAGCCGGTATGCCCGTCCTTGCTGATCAGGGCCTGCGCGACCTGCTGAGGTGCGCTCCACGCCGACTTCACCTTGGTCACATACGGCAAGCTCTGCAACAGCGTGACGAGCTCCTCACCTGCGGCGCGCGCGGCGTTGCTGTCAAGGCCCGCATCGGCGGTGACAGCAAGGATCAGCTGCATGTCGCCCGTGTCGAACTTGTCCGCCAACAGCCGAGATGCGCGCCATGACTGCGAGGTCGGGTCGCAGAATCCGCCTGTAGACAGGCTTTTGGTGACCGGAATGCCGAAAATCGCTGCGCCAACCATGATCAGCAGCGCGACGGCGATGATCCGCCGCGGTGCGGCGAGTGCCATTCTGGCGATTGCGTGTAGCATGACAATACCTTCAGCTCGGCTGGCCCTGCTGCGTCCAGCTCCCTCTATACCCAAGCGCTTCGCGCAGGTCCCATATCTGTCGCCGGGGCAAGGCTCAAACCCAGCGCTACAGTTCTTGCAAGCCAACGTTAGTCAGCGTCAAGGGCCCGCGCGCCGTGGCCGTGACGCGCTCCGCTCACAATCGCCGCGATTCCCGGTCGATCAGGCTGATCTCGTAGTAGCTGCCGGAGCGCGGCGAGGGTGCCGACGATCCACGGCATCAGCGTGCTGCTCTCGTGCGCTGCGGGGCGCACCGTGTCGATCCAGCTGGTGCCGTCGTCCCAGCTGCCCACACCGGGCAGGGTCTGGGTGCGGGAACGATGGCCGCGACTGCGGCCACCGCCCCGATGGTCCTACGCGTCCTACGCGCCGACATGCCGGGCGTCGATGACACTGCCCACGGCGGCGTCGTCGAGGGCGGCGTCGTCGGCGACCTGCTCGTACTGCTCGACGAGACTCCGCGCCTGGAGCAGCCCCGCCGCGCGTCCGGCGTGGTGGCGTCCGTTCATCCCGATGCCTGAGCTGGCCGCAAGGCGGGCCTGGTTGCGGTAGTGCTCGGCCAGGGCGGCGAGCACCGCCTTGAGGTCGGCGATTGTGGTGATGTTTTCCTGCATTGTGATTCCTTTCCTTGACTTTTCACACAGGGGGATGGAGGTGCCGGGTCAACGGTCTGGCCCGGCCTCCGGGCGGCTACTACGCACCGACATGACGCCAGTAGCAGTTGGTGCCGCCGAAGCCCGTCACGTAGACGGTCTCGCAGTGGTACTGGTTGCCGAACTCATCGGCCGGCCCGTCGCAAAACCCGCCGCCCCCAGCCGCAGTAGCCCGATCCTGCAAACTATTATTGATTAGCTGTAAGTGTCGCCTTTGATGGCGGTTACTCACGTCAGGGAACCTAGCAGCGTCTTCTTGCGATCCGCAAACTGTGAGGGTGTGATCTTTGCCATCCGTTCTTTCCGCCAACCAACTATGTGGTGCTAGCAGGTAATTTCTCTACGAGAAACCAACCATACGGCCTTGCTAACTATGGCTCGTGATGCATCGGTTCTGGTTGTGTCGGTGGAGCAGGTGCCTAGCTCGGGATCGTTTAACTCTAGTTTTCTTCGACATTGCTACTGTGATATTGGCAAACTTGTTGAAATTTGTGATATGAGATGCCGATTCGAAGACCCGTGCCAAATACGTGCCAAACGCATCAAGCCGGGCGGCACTGATCGCGTGTTCTATCCGCACGCCGCCGCCGAAGTCTTGGCCATCGACACACCACGACGCCGGCGGCGAACACGTCACCCGTGACACCGTGGAACACCACCTCGGCCGACTGGCCGCGCACCGGTCCGGCTGCGCGTGCTGGCGCTGTCAGGCCGCGGCGAAAGCATCGATCGACCGGGTATACCGGTGCCTGCGGGACTGGCGTCGTACGACGCCGACTTGATCTAGGCTCGGGTGCGAGGCCGACCCGATGACCGCCCTCGCTTTCAGGCCGGACTACGCCGGTACGCGGCTGCGTGGCTTTGTTCGCGTCGGACCTGGGACACTGGGGCGTGCCTGATGCGTGCGGCAGTCCTCTCCGAGGCGTGGGAGCTCGTCGAGCGCGGGCATGTTAACGGCAGACGACTTCAAGGCATTCACACACCACAACACACTCGCACTCTGGGGAGATGAGATGTTCGCCGACACCGTCACAGCAGCCCGATGACTGCGCGCTGGCAGACCGGGACCGTCGCGTGCGGCGGCGAAGAGATCTATTACGAAGTCAGCGGCGAGGACGATTTGCCCGCAATCATGCTCACGCACGGCCTCGGCGGCACCCATGCCGCGTGGTTCCAGCAGGTGCCGACGCTTGCAGCCAACGGATTCCGTGTGATCACCTGGGACTGCCGCGGCTTCGGCAACTCGACGTTCACCTCCGGCGTGTTCGGCAGCGCGGCGGCGGTCGCCGACATGGCCGCAGTTCTGGATGCGACGGGCACACCGGGCGCGCACCTCGTCGGCCAGTCGATGGGCGGCTGGTGGGTGACGGCCTTCACGGTCGCCCATCCGGCGCGCACGCACTCGCTGACACTGTCGAACACTGCCGGCGGGCTCTGGACGCCTGCGCTCCTCGACTACTTCCGCGAGCGGACCACCAAGGCGGTTGCCGCGAACGTCGGCGCCGAGCAGCGCATCGGCGGGCACTTGGCCATCTCCCCGACCTTCGTGGAACGCGACCCCGCCCGCGCCTTCCTCTACCAACAGCTCAACACCTTCCACACGCCCCCGGTGGCCGCGGTCGGCGCCTCCCTGACCGGCGACGCGGTCGCGCAAAACGACCTCGACGCCACCGGCGTTCCCGTCCTCGTGATCACAAGTACCGACAAAGCTATGAGACCCTTGTTGACTCGGACACCAAGGTCGATGTGCACACTGGCATGGTCGCGGCGGGTCGGCTGCAGTCGCTGATCGATTCCAGGGACAGCAGCCGCGAAATGTTGGTGATGAAGGTCCAGTTGGGCCAGATCAGTGAGGCGGTGCGTTCTGTTGTCCCGCAGGAGATGTGGGCGGCGATCATCGAGAAGGTGGAGGAGTTTGAGCAGCATCCGGAGGCGGTCGATGCCGGCCCGGACTCCTTCGACGACCCTGACGACGACGCCTACGACCCGACCGAGTTCATCGACGACGAGGACGACGAGTTTTGACCTCCGCAGAGGCTCATCGTCAACCACCTCCGTCTTTGTTCCTCTGCATCGGCAATGCCCCGGCTGCGCGGGGGCCAAACATCTCTTGCGACGAAACGCTCGATGGCTTCCGGGTCGCGCGTCACGAGCGATCGCGGTCGAATCTTCTCGGGGAACTCCTCCACGTAGGCCAGCCTCGGACCTCTGAGGTGAGTGGCCGGGTTGGTTTCGTCGCGGTGTCCCACGGCGGGTGACCTGCTACTACTTCATATGTCAGGTTGCGACGATTTGGGGCCGTCGTTCGTCAAGGTATGCGCCTGGTTCCGGTACCCGATTAAGACCTGGGTCAACGGCCACGAGTGGGCCAAGCGGCAGGCCACCAGGGCCGGCAGCGGGTTCAGCGAGCTGTCCAACGGGTTCGCCACGGCCACCGATCCCGTCCGCGCTGCAGGAGATCTGCGACCGCCTCGGGCCGGGCGCGATCGCGGTGTTCGCCGAACGTTGGCGGTCGATCCTGCCGCTGCCGCTTACCGACCAAGCCCGCGGGCCCAGATCTCTACGCGGTGAGGTCCAACGTCACCACGCCGAGCGGGCTGAACACGCTTGTCACATACCGTGACTCGCAGCGGGCGAACAAGGTTCTTGCCGAACGAGTCGGCGGTCGCGTTCTCCGACCACTGCACTCGAAGCCGCGGGTGTCGGCGTCCAAAGCGACTGCGCCGGAAGCGATTACGTGCGATCACTCACGCCGAGGTATTCGGCTCCGCGCTGAACTCGCTGGGTGGCTCGATGCAGGACTGGTCCGTGATGGCCCACCAGCGCGACCCGTTCCGGCTGGACATCCCGGCCAACCACGTGCGGGGCAAGTGGATGCGCGAGACCTGGGACCGGCTGGACATCAAGAACGGGATCTGATCCACATCCGGGGCATCCACTACGCCATCCTGGGCCAGCCCAAACCGGACGGCAACACGCACCGGAACACCGACAAGGACCAGGACTGGCTGCTGGAACTTGGCGATTCATACTGTCTAGACACCCACGAGAGAGGGAGAGTCGCCATGACGAGCCAGCCCGATCAGTACGAGCTTGAGGTCTTCGATTCCAATTCGATGGACTGGCTAGAGATACCCATCGAACAGATCGGCAGAAGTCTGCCGCTCAAGCTATTCACGGCAGACCCCGACACCGGAATGTCCTGCGCGCTTATGCGTTACGACGCCGGGTTCATCAATCCGTGGCATACCCACCGCTGCGCGCACGGCATGTTCGTGTTAAGCGGCACCTTGCGGACCCACGAGGGTGATTTCGGGCCGGGGAGTTTTGTCTGGTTCCCCGAGGGGATGACGATGTACCACGGTGCGACCGAGGACAGTGACTGTCTCATGCTCTTCATCACGAACAAACCTTTCAATATTCGCTACACCTTCGAGGATGAACCGAGCGGAAGCGAGGCCGAGCGACTGGGCCGGGAGAAGGCATGCCTGTGCTCGATGGCTTCCGTAACCTGACACGGTGAAGTACGCCTGCTGGCTGGGCTACGTGCCGTGGGAGTGGGTCACCGACGAACGCAACGCCGACCCCGTGATCGGACCGTGGACCCCGCCATCGGACACGCCGTCCCGATGGGGTGTACCAGCCGAGCGCCATCACTGCCGTGACGAGTCTGCGGCTGATCTACCTGCCCGACGCCGACGGGCTGAGCCGAGTGCCCAGGTAATCGGCTTCGAGGCGGGCCAGCCGTATCGCATCGCGCCGTTCGGCGAGAAGACCTCGCTGCGCGACGTGCTCGCTCCCATTGCGGAGCGGTATGGGGCCGACGTGTTCCTGGCCAAGGGTGGGCTGCGGCGACCTGGCCTACTGCCGTAGAAACTCACGAATCATCGGCTGTGAATTTCAGATCCTGCGCAGGAACCCGTAATTCCGCATACGGCAATGTGTCGGCGCAAAGGGCAGTAACAAGGGCTCCCCGAGGTGCATGCTGAACGACGGGCGGACGACTACTGTCCGTCGACGGTGTGGGGTCATTGCCTCGCGCCCTAGCGAGTCCGACACCGGCGTCGGCACGGGTCACGAATGAGAGACACGAGAACATGACCGACGAAGCGATGCACGCCAGAAGCCATCTGCCGATTCCGACTCCCGCGCGGACCGGTCTGATTACCTACGATGCAAAGGATCCCGACACCTCATACCCGCCGATTGAACAGCTGCGTCCGCCCGGGGGCGCGCCCAATGTCCTGGTCATTCTGCTCGATGACGTCGGGTTCGGTGCGGCCAGCGCCTTTGGTGGTCCGTGCCAGACGCCGAACGCCGAGACGCTGGCTGCGGGTGGCTTGAAGTACAACCGGTTCCACACCACCGCCCTGTGTTCCCCGACGCGGCAGGCTTTGCTGACCGGGCGCAACCACCACTCCGCCGGCATGGGCGGCATCACCGAGATTGCAACCGGCGCACCGGGTTATAGCTCGGTGCTGCCCAACACCATGTCGCCGCTGGCGCGCACGCTTAAGCTCAACGGTTACAGCACGGCGCAGTTCGGCAAGTGCCACGAAGTGCCGGTGTGGGAGACCAGTCCGGTTGGACCATTCGACGCCTGGCCCACCGGCGGCGGCGGCTTCGAGTACTTTTACGGCTTCATCGGCGGCGAAGCGAACCAGTGGTATCCGACGATTTATGAGGGAACCACGCCTGTCGAGCCGGATGGGACCCCCGAAGAGGGTTACCACTTCATGCAAGACATGACCGATAAGGCCATCGCCTGGATTGGCCAGCAGAAAGCCCTTGCCCCCGACAAACCGTTTTTCGTCTACTTCGCTCCCGGTGCCACCCACGCGCCCCACCACGTGCCCAAGGAATGGGCCGACAAGTACACGGGCAAGTTTGACGCGGGCTGGGACACGTTGCGCGAGGAGACCTTTGCCCGGCAGAAGCAACTCGGCGTGATCCCGGCGGACAGCCAGCTCACCGCCCGCCACAAGGAGATCCCGGCGTGGGAGGAGATGCCCGAGGCGCTCAAGCCGGTGCTGCGCCGCCAGATGGAGGTGTACGCCGGTTTCTTGGAATACACCGATCATCATGTCGGCCGCCTGCTCGACAGTGTGAAGAAATTGGGTCTGCTCGACGACACGCTCGTCTACTACATCATCGGCGACAACGGCGCGTCCGGTGAAGGCACGCTGAACGGGACGTTCAACGAGATGCTGAACTTCAACGGAATGTCTGCCATCGAGACGCCGGAGTTCCTGATGGAGCGCCTCGACAAGCTCGGCGGCCCGGAGTCCTACAACCACTACGCCGTGGGTTGGGCACATGCCATGGACACCCCCTACCAGTGGACCAAGCAAGTCGCCTCGCACTGGGGCGGGACGCGCAACGGAACAATCGTGCACTGGCCCAAAAGCATCAGCGGGAAGGGTGAAATGCGGTGGCAGTTCCACCATGTCATCGACGTCGCACCAACCATCCTCGAGGCGGCGGGGCTGCCCGAGCCGATCTCGGTGAACGGCGTGCAGCAACACCCCATCGAAGGGGTGAGCATGCTCTACTCGTTCAACGACGCCGAGGCGGCAGACCAACACGAGACCCAGTACTTCGAGATGTTCGGCAACCGCGGCATTTACCACAAGGGATGGACCGCCGTGACGCGCCACAAAACGCCCTGGCTGCTCATCGGCGAGGAGACCCCGGCGTTCGACGATGACGTCTGGGAGCTCTACGACACGTCGAAGGACTGGACCCAGGCGGCCGACCTGTCCAAACAGATGCCCGAGAAACTCCATGAGCTGCAACGTCTTTGGCTCATCGAGGCGACCCGATACAACGTGTTGCCGATGGACGACGACCTGCAGAGGCGGATGAACCCCGACGTCGCGGGTCGGCCGGTGCTGATCAAGGGCAACACCCAGCTGCTCTTCGGCGGCATGGGGCGCCTATCGGAGAACTGCGTCGTCAGTATCAAAAACAAATCGCACGCGGTGACCGCCGAAATCGAAGTGCCCGAGACCGGTGCCCACGGCGTCATCATCGCCCAAGGCGCCAACATCGGCGGCTGGAGCCTCTACGCCAAGGACGGCAAACTCAAGTACTGCTACAACCTGGGCGGCGTGCAGCACTTCTACGTCGAGGCCACCAGCCCACTCCCACCCGGCACCCACCAGGTGCGGATGGAGTTCGCCTACGCCGGCGGCGGCCTAGGCAAGGGCGGCAAGGTAACCCTGTACACCGACGGCAACAACGTCGGCGACGGGGAGATCCCCGCGACACTGCCGATGATCTTCTCTGCCGACGACGGCTGCGACGTTGGCGAGGACACCGGGGCTCCCGTCTCCGAAGACTACGGGCCACGTGACAACGCCTTCAACGGCCACGTCAAGGGCGTGCAGATCGCGATCGCCGATGCGGCCGAATCCGACGACCACAAGGTGTCGCCCGAGGAAGCCATTCGCATTGCGATGGCCCGGCAGTAAGCACCGCCGTGCATCGCACGCTGCTGCCGTATCATCCCTGGCAGGAAGCTTCAATAATCGTCGCGTCGGCGGCGGTTTTCATGTGACCCGATCAATTCGAGAAGGTCAAGGCCGAGCTTCGAGACCCGGCCTGAGTCGAGTCCGTCCGGGGCGCCCCCGCCGACTCAGACATCCTCGATTCGGTTGTCAGCCGTGAAAGCAGCGTGTCGCCCGGCCTGCCGACATGGCGCTCGGGGCACCAATCGGGAAGGTCGTATCGGTCGATGGTCACCGCTTCGCCGCGCGCAAGGGGGCCGATCAGCTTGTCGGCGAACTCGGGCATGTCTGCAGCCCACCCCAGGCCCTTGCGCAGCTCGTCCAGCACGGCGGCGCGCAGCTCGGGGCCGTTGTTCATCGGCCTGTTGCGGCGCGTCACCTACACACCGATCTGTCGATGACTGCTCCGGTCCCAGCGCGTCCGTGCGGCGGCCTGGTGCTGGGCGGATTTCGGCGGCCCGGCCTCCGCGGGCGGGTCGGGCACGAGCATGCCGACCAGCTTGACGACGGTCGCCTCAAGCTGCCGAATCTCGCCCGCCAGCTCGGTCGCCTTGCGCGACGACGGCAGCGGTTTCGCCAGCTCGGTGGCCGGCAGGCGCTGCAGCGCGGCGGCCCGCAAGGTCAGTGAACTCACCCAATCCGACCCCGACGCCGCCGACGCCTGCAAGTTACGGGCAGTGCCCGCCCACGGCCGGCCACATGAACCGCGCAGCCGGCATGCCGTTAGAGCGCAACCGTGAAGGCCGGGGACTGGATAGCGCTGGACGGTGTTGTGATTAGGCGGCATTCTCGACCTGATGGTGAAACCGGCTCGTCGGCGGCCTGGGCGGGATTGAATACATCGATTGCGATTGGTGGCCTACCCCTGAGCGGGGGCTCAATGTGTTTGCACCATCAGCAGGGGTCCCCGTCGGGTGTGTAGTACGGCACACCTTCGACTGTGTAGCAGGGCGGCTGTCCGGCCGCGGTTTGCGCTGCCCAGTCGTCGGCTCCCGCGACCGCTACGGCTCCCGCAATAGCGTCCCCGGCGAGCCCGGGGGTGCAGCCACCCGCCGCAAAATGGCGGCCGCGTGCGCCGGCGCATATGTCGGCGTGCGCGGTAGGTGCTATGGCCACCGGCGCAACCGCCATCGCCATCGCTGTCAATAACGCTGCTGCCAGCTTCTTCATCTCACACTTCCCTTTGTGCTAAGTCCCAGCCGCGAACTCGCGCTAGGCCATCGAGCAGACTGCACCCTTCAGACAGCGCCGGACCATCCACGAGCCTCTCGCTGCCTGCACCAGTTCGCCGACGCCGGCCATAGGCCAACGCTAGACCTGCCGGGCGCACCTTTCGAGTAGTGATGCCAGCTCAAGCACCCGCCGGATTGCTGTGTGCAGGTCGGCAGCCAACTGCGCGGCGGCGTCGGGGTCGACGCTTGCGGGCAGGGTGTCGCCGAGCGCGGTGAAGCTGGCACGAGGCCGCAATGATTGCCCGACGCGCATCTCGGGAGGGCGGATGGGGACTAGTCGGGGGGCGGCGCGGTCTCCAGCGCCAGGCTGCGGCCGGTGCGTTTGCGGTAGCCGAACTCGAACACGAAGCTGAACACCAGAACCGCCAGCAGCGTAATCCAGGTGCTCGCGGGCCCGGTGTGGATTGTGTATCCGAGTAGCCACCGGCGTACGATAGGCTCAGTGGGGAGGCCGCGGAAATCTACCCGCGGTCGAACAATCGAGATCTCATCGTTAGCGACAAACAGCGACGACAGCTTCTGATGTTCGCCTGCGACTAGATGCCATCAGAAGGGCGAATGCGAAGCAATGCGCTTACCCGCCGACACGCCAAGGTAGTACTCCCCGCCACGTTTTCGGCTGCGGAGCTTCACGCCGGCATGGACCCCGGCGTACTCGCCGCCTGGGCCCACCCGGCCAACCCGTACGGTCGTGCCCGCCGAGCCCCGAACGTACCTTGGCCGCTTGCGGTTGAGCTTCTTGCCGACCCGCTTGACACGCGAACTGCTAGTGGACACGAATCGACCCCGCCGGTCGCGTCTGTAATGACGTTTCGTCATCGCCTTCCACCGCGCAAGATTGATTGCAGCCTTAGCTTTATAGTAGGCCAAGCTGCCATGAAAACTGTTGAGCCACAGGTGATGTCGCGGGACTATCTGCGATCTGCGGGGCCTCCGGTCTTGTGTTCCAAGCTCTGTATTGGCGGGAGTTGCTTTCCGGTGCGATGCTCACAGTTTTGCACCCGACGAACCCGGACGTTGCGACGTGGAATCCAGGGGCTGGCTGGGCACATTTTGGGCACACTTGGGCACAAACCAGGGGAATCCCAGCGAATCACCAACCATGTTATTTCGCAGGTCACAGGAACTTCGGCGCTCTGACCTCGGGTACGCCGAGGGTTCAAATCCCTCCGCCATCACCTAGTCGCTGAGTATGTTTCCGCCGGCACCGCCGAGCGCGCCGATGGCAACCTGTGTGGCGAATGACCCGAGGTACGCGCACCAGGCTCATCGTGTGGGTAGCCCGTCCGAGCCGGTTCCCGTACCGGCTCTGGCGCTGGCTTGGGTGCGGGGCTTGGCTCCTGCACCGGCTTGCGTATCGGCGTTGCCGGCACCCTTATGACTCGGCGCCGCGGTTTCCCGATGTCACCCATCTTGGTTCTCCTCTTCTGGTTCTTCTGGCTTTTGTGGTGCTGGGTATAGACCGAGCATCACGTCTCGGTCGAAGTACCGGCGCGTGCCTGGAGCGCTGGCCGCACACGCCGTGGCTAGCTCAGCGGCGTCCTCGGCGCACCACCACGCCACGATCTGCGCCGCGTTCGCTTTCACCCCGTTGTCGCCCTCGATGGTCAGGCCATCCAGACGAACGACCGCGACCATGCTGCGGGCGCATTCCAGATACTGGTCGAGCAATTCCTCGACGGTCCAGAAGGCGTAGACGCCGCATGTGCAGTTCCGCACGGGCGCTACGTGATCGGGGTTCTTCAGGCAGGTCGCTATGCACACGCCGTCCTCCCAGTGGCCCCCACGCTGGGTGACGGACACCAACCGGCCGTCCTCGGCCTTGAAGGTGCGTAGTGCGTAGGCGTCACCGACCTCGATGTCGGTCGGTAGCTCGGTGTCCTCACTCATCGTTGTCACTCCCGTCTGTCGCCCCTGTAGCCCCTGTAGCCCTTGGCGGCAGGTACCGCGACCAGGCGTCATCGAAGTACTCCCGGCGGTATCCCTTCTTGACCACCGCGCCGATGCGCTGGTCACGGTGGGTTTCGTTCATCCCGTAGGAGTGCAGCGTGCGGGCCAGGCCCCTGCCGTCGAGCCGCCGCCAGCGACGGTCCATGTTGCCCAGTTCCGCCAGCAGATCCACCGTGAAGATCGCCTTGACCTGCAGCTTGTCGAATACCGCCTTGATGTCGGCCAAAAGCTCGATGCCTTCGGTCGGCATGTTCTTCACCCCGTCCTGGGCTACATGGGCTACAGAGGCGACACGCGCCCGTTCCGGCCAGTCCCCGCCCGCCAGATCGGCAACCGTTAGCAGCGGTTCCCAGCAGTCGGCATCCCGGTCCTCGACGCCCTTGGGCAACTCCGGGTGAAGCACCGCTACCAGCTCGTCCAACATCGGCGCCAGCCTCTTGCCGGCCGGCATTCCCAGCACCGTCCAGCACACCGTTAGTGCGGCGATGACATCCGGTCCGTACTTCGGTGGCCGCGGACTTCTCGGCGATACCAGTTTGGGCTGCAACGCCGTGCTGAGCGCCTTGCGGGCATGGTTACGGTGCCAGCCCGTGGTGGCGCACAACTCATCGAGAATGATGCCCTTCATCCGTTTGTCCGCCACCGAGTAGCGGATCGCGGTCGTCTCGGTCACTGCCCTGCGCCTCGGCCAATGTCAACCCCATCATGTGGGCCTACTGAGGCCACAGCTGACCGGTCAGGTAGGCGCGCCGCACGCGCGCATTTTCATTGAGGCAACGAAGCACCATTTCGCGCGCATTTCCGACGAGTCAACGCGGATCCGGAGGGGCCGTTGGCCGATCTGAGACGCAGGGATTTCTACCCTGGCCCCAAAGAGATGCCGATCTACGACACCAAGACCGGAGAACCCACCGGTCGGCATTTCACCGTCGGAGAGCCTATCGGCCCCATCACCAAGGGGTATTCGCCGCCGGAATGGCTCAACCACAGAACCTCGGCCGCGCACCCCGACTCGCACCCGGATCTGCACGAGTCCTTCCGCGTCCACGGCACCGTCCACACCACCGGCGGTCGTGTGCTGCCCACCTGGCGCACCGCCGTCGCCGACCGCGCCACCCAGGAGTCGCGGCTGGCCGACCCGACCGGCTGGCAGCACCACGTCGCGTTTCAGCCAGTTGTTGCGCGTCACTGATCTTGCACATGGTGGCGTCGTTCCCGTTGAGGCTGGTCCGGGTGTGAATTAGCCCCGCTCGGTCGTGTCGAGCGGGGCTGTCGGTGGTCGGTGTGTCGTGCCGATTGTCAGGGTGTCGCGGGCTGGGGGTCGTGGTTGGTTTCGGCGACCGCAGATCGGGCGCTGGCCTCGTCGATGAGGTTCTTGCCTGCAGCGCAGGCGGCGATGAGCGCGGCGATGGCGAGCCGGTTGACACCGCGTGGCTTGCCGCGGCCGGCATGGTGGATGTGGGCGATGGCGTCGTCGGTGAACAGCGGGTCGGATCGGCCGGCGAGCCGCAGATGGTGGTGGACGTATCCGGCGGTCTCGTCGCCGGTCATGCCGGTCATGGTGCGGCGCACCGTGATTCGTTGTTCCAGCGCGGCCAGGGTGCCCAGGCCCATTTTGGCGGCGAGAGTGGGTTGGCCGAGAAGTATTGTGGCGAACGGCGATTCGGTGTCGAGCCGGTGATTGGTGAGCAGCCGCAGGGCTTCCAGGGCATCGTGGGGCAAAAGGTGGGCCTCGTCGATACCCAAAATGGGGACACGGCCGCGTTCGGCTGCTTCGGCGGCCAGCGCATCGCGGGCCTGCGGGACCAGAGCGGCGTTGTGGAAGCTGGGCCGCCCACCGAGCGCGGTGACGATGTGGTGGTAGATGCCGCGCGCGGCGACGGTGGGGTCGGGGATGTAGATCAGGTGGTGGCGGGCGGGTTCGGCGCGGTCGATCGCGGCGCGGGCGGCGACGGTCTTGCCGACGCCGACCTCGCCGGTGATCACGGTGATACCGCGGGTGGCGATGCCGTAGCCGATGCGGGCGGCGGCCTGGGCGTGGTCGCCGCTGGAAAACAGCATGCCCGGCGCCAGCGCGCGGCCGAAGGGCATGGTGGTGAAGCCGAAATAGGATTGGATTTTGTCGAGCATGTTCGGCGTCTTCCTCCGGTTGGTTGTTGGACGGGCGTTGATGTTGTTGGAGCTCAAGCGTTTTCCGGGTCTCGCCGGCCGTGGCGGGGTTGTTCGGCGCCGTCGTCGTCGGCGGCGAGGGCGAGATAGACGTCGGCTTGGTGCGCCTGCTCCAGCAGGTGCAGGTAGTCGATGCCGGTGGCGGCGACCGGCGACAACCGTTGCACCCTCGACGGAGCGAGTGCCTTGGTGCCGTCGGGTGCCAAGCATCTTTGTGGGCGACATTGGCGGCGAATGCCTCTTAACGAAAGTCACCGGGACTTGTCGCCGGAATGCGATGAGGCCGAATCGTCTTCAGTGCGGGAATATCGCGGCACCATATTGCCCTTCTGGTCATACCCCCGAGATGTGTTGGCGAGGCGGAAGAATCAGATGCTGGAAGTTGACGCCTCCGAGGCGGCCAAACAGGCTGCCCTAAATCGCATGAACTCACCGGCGAGCTGTACGACGACGATTGAGATCCTCAATTTCTTCTACAACGACATCACCGAGCTGGAGCAGGAGCAGCACGACGAGATCACCTTCGAGTCCTGGCTCGAGGAGATGATCAGTTTCAACCGAGTCGGACGACACATTGACCGGAAGTACGCGGCAACGTTGGCCTAAATGTGGCACTGGGCAATCGGATCGAGCGATGTCAGTGCTAGCCCATGAACCACGGAGAGCTGCGCTGGGCACGCAGCTCCATGGCATCCTGCACCGCGCGGCGGCTGCGAGACCTGTAGTGCCGCTGTGGAAGCTGCAATGTTATAGGCCACCAAGTCCATGGAAGGACCGCAGAGATACCAAGAACTACAGATGTACCTCCAGGTGGTTTCCCTGACAGAATGGGATCGACGACTACCGTGCACCTTCGCCGGATCGAGGAGAAAGACATGTTCGTGTCCCAGGCGCTCGCCACCTCTGTCGACGAGACCGTGGAGTCATCGGTGTTGGTCCCGCGCAATGGGTTCCATCTAGAGCCGCGATGCCGCATATGCCGGAACGACAGCGTGCGGCGAAAGGTCAACGACCTCTTGGCCACCGGGGCCAGCTACGCCATGGTCTTGCGCGCACTCGCGGCGGACAACGCCAAGCTGGCCAAGTGTGACCGGGTCACCATCGACTCTGTCCGGAACCACTGCCGGCGGCACTTCCCCGTGCAGCAGACTGCTCACGCCACCTACCGCCAGATCCTGGAGCGCCGGGCTTGGGAGAACCAGGTCGATTTCGTCGAGGGGGTGGCCACCGCGATCACACCCATTGCGTTCTTCGAGACGGTCATGGTCAAAAGTTATGAGACCCTGGTCGACTCGGACACCAGGGTCGACGTGAACACCGGCATCATCGCGGCGGGGCGGCTGCAGTCGCTGATCGACTCCAGGGACTACAGCCGCGATATGTTGGTGATGAAGGTCCAGTTGGCCGCGATCTGCGACGCGGTCAAGTCCACGGTGCCGCAGGAGATGTGGGGCGAGATCGTCGAGAAGCTGGAGGAGCTTGAGCAGCACGCGGAGGCGCTCGACGTCGGGGAGGACGGCTTCGATGACGCTGACGATGATCCCTACGACCCCATGGAGTTCGCCGAGCCGGACGACGAGTTTTGAACCTCCGTCCGCGAGCTGCCGACCTCCTGCACCGCCAACACATGGGGGTCCATGCGGGTTATGGCGCTTGCCAGTGCCTCGAGCTTGGCCTGGTATTTCTCCTCGGTCTTCGGCGCGAACGGATTAGGCGGCTTGAACAAGTTCTCCAGATTCCACGTGCCGATCCGAATGACCATGACCCACAACCCTTCTGCCCAGGCTCTGATAGACGAAGCTAGCAGTACACCCTCGCCGCGGTTACCGGATTGCGGTACGCCGCAAAATCACGCGCCATTCACTAACCAGGTTGCCGTCGGGGTCCGAGAACGCCTTCGTGATGCCCACCGGCGGGCTGCCGTTGGCCGAGCCAGAGCGTCAGCCGGCGGCCCACTCCTTGGCACGCTCGAGCTCGTCGAGGCCGAACAGGGCGAGCTCGCAGGGGACCATCCAGGCGAAGGCGTGCAGCGCGTGGGCGACCCAGTCCTTGTCGGACACGACTGCAATTCGCTTGAACGCCGAATGATGCCGGATCAGGGCACCCAGACCCAGCTTCAGGTCCTCGATCAGGCCGCCGGGCCCGAAACCCTCGTAGTCTGGAGCCACCACCTCGACGATTCTGACCTCGCCGGTTTTCAGGAGGTCCGCCATGGCCGGCTTGAACTCGCGCAGGTCATCACCGCGCAGGCGGCCCGACACGCGGATGCCGGTCACTTTCTCCGGCATGTCGGGCAGTACCTCGATCATCGATTCTCCATCGTGGCTTGGCCGGGTTTGCGGCCGAAGCCGAGACTGATCACCCCGTGGATCGGGTCAGGTTAGCCCTAGGACCGTCTCACGGGCGGCGTATCCCGATCGTGGACAGCGTGATCAGAAAGGCAGTTCCGCTGGGCGAAGACTCATGGGTATCGGTTCGGTCGGCTCCGCAGGACGCGCAGGTCCGCGATTTGCGCCTGCGCGATCAATTTGCCTTGACCGAGGTACAGGTGGTCGACGTCTAGGCCGGACAGGAAAGCGCGAGGCGCGGAGATCACGACGGCGCGATACGGTTGAGGACGGTGTTAAACGACATGGTCAACGCACGACAGAGTTGGGGTAGCGCGGGCACCGGCATTGTGGCGGAGCTGCGGTTGGCCCGTGGCGCCCAGGGTGCCCTGCAGGAGGCCGAGGCCGCCGTGGACCGCTTGGCGGCCACCCCTGCCGACGATGTGTGGGCGGTGCGCGAGATCATGCTGCCTCGCCTACGGGCGTTGCGTGCACGGGCTCACGACGACGAGTTGACCTGCAACGAGGTCGTCGAGCGTTATCGCGCGATGGCGACGTCGCTGGGCTTCGGGGGGCATGTCGCCCTGGCACAGGCGATGACGTGACGACTGCGGCGCTGGTATGCCCGTCGTGCGGCACGGAGTTGGGCGAGAAGGCCAGGTTCTGTAGCGAGTGCGGCACGCCGATCACCCCAGCCACCACGACATCGGCGGAGTTCAAGCAGGTGACTGTGCTGTTCGCCGATGTGGTGGGTTCGATGGAGATCGCCGGCGCGGTGGGTGCGGAGCGGTTGCGCGAGATCATGGCCGAGCTGGTCGACCGTGCGACCGCGGTGGTGGAGCGCTACGGCGGCACGGTGGACAAGTTCACCGGCGACGGGATCATGGCGCTGTTCGGCGCCCCGACCGCTTTGGAGTTCCACGCGATGCGGGCGTGTTTGGCCGCGTTGGACCTGCAAAGCGAAATCCACCCGCTGGTGGCCGAGGTCAACGATCGCGACGGTGTGGACCTGCGGCTGCGGATCGGGCTGAATTCGGGCCGGGTGATCGCGGGCGGAATCGGGTCGGGCGCGGCGGGTTACACGGCGATCGGCGCCGAAGTCGGGATGGCGCAGCGGATGGAGTCGGTGGCGCCGCCGGGCGGGGTGATGCTCAGCGAGTCCACCGTCGCACTGGTCGCCAACCGCGCGGTGCTCGGTGAGCCGGAGCTGGTGGCGATCAAGGGCGAAGACACCCCGGTGCGCGCCCGGCGGCTGCTGGGCGTAGGCGAGAACCGGCTGGCCCGCCGCGCCGAGTCGGCCCTGGTCGGGTGTGGCTGGGAGATGAACACCCTCACCGCGATCCTGGATGAAGCCATCGGCGGCGGCGAGGGGTGTGTGGTCAATGTGGTGGGGCCGGCTGGTATCGGCAAGAGCCGGCTGGTGCGTGAGGTCGCGGGGATCGCCGTGCGCCGCGGGGCGGCGGTGTTCGCCACCTACTGCGAGGCCTACGCCAGCGACATCCCGTTTCACGTGGTGGCGCGGTTGCTGCGGGCGGCCACCGGGGTCGACGATTTCGCCGGCCCGGCGGCAAGGACGCACCTGCGGACCCAGCTGGCCGGCGCCGATCCCGAGGATCTGTTGTTGCTCGAGGACCTGCTGGGCATCGGCGACCCCGATATTGAACTGCCCAGGATCGACCCTGATGCGCGTCGGCGCCGGTTGACCGCACTGATCAGCACCGCGACGTTGTGGCGTAGCGAGCCCGCGGTCTACATCGTCGGGGATGCGCAGTGGATCGACGAGGTCAGTGAGTCGATGCTGGCCGATTTCGTCGCGGCGATCCCGCGCACCCCGTCGTTGGTGCTGATCACCCACCGCCCCGAATACCGGGGTGTGCTGACCAAAGTGTCGGGCGCCCAAACCATCTCGCTGCGGCCATTGTCCGCTGCGCACACCGCGGCGCTGACCGCGCAGCTGCTGGGCACCGACGCGTCGGTCGGCGGGGTGGCCGCGCAGGTCGCCAGCCGCGCCGCCGGCAACCCGTTTTTCGTCGAGGAGATGGTGCGCGATCTGGCCGAGCGCGGCATCCTCGAGGGCGAACCCGGCGCCTACCTGATGCGTGGTGATGTCGGCGATGTGCGTGTGCCGGCCACGCTGCAGGCGACCATCGGCGCGCGCATCGACCGGGTGGGCGCCGCCGCCAAGGACACCCTGTATGCCGCGGCGGTCATCGGGCGGCGATTCGACGACGATCTGTTGTCCAGCGTGGTCGACAACCCGCAGGTGGCCCCACTCATCGCTGCGCAGCTCATCGAGCAGGTGAGGTCCACTCCGCGCGCCGAGTACGCGTTTTGCAGCCCGCTGATCCGCGAGACGGCCTACGAGTCGCAGCTGAAAACGGACCGCGCAAAGTTGCACCAGCGCGTGGCCGCTGCAATCGAACACCGTGATCCCGGCGCGGCCGATCAGAATGCGGCGGTGATCGCCAAGCACCTGCAGGCCGCGGGCGAGTTGCACGCGGCGTACGGCTGGCACATGCGCGCGGCGGCATGGTCGACCAACCGCGACATCGCCGCGGCGCACTCGAGTTGGCGGCGGGCCCGGCAGGTGGCCGACCGGCTACCCGATGACGACCCGGACCGCGCCGCGATGCGCATCGCGCCGCGCACCCTGCTGTGCGGCAGCGCGTGGCGGGTCGGCGGCAGCGGCGCCGACCCCGGCTTTGACGAGCTGCGCGAGCTGTGTACGGCCGCCGGGGATCGGCGGTCGCTGGCCATCGGCATGACCGGGGTGGTGGTAACGCGATACACCAATGCGAACTATTGCGAGGCATCCCGGCTCGCCACCGAACAGCTGCGACTGCTGGAATCGATCGGCGATCCGACATTGACGGTCGCACTGTCTTTTTCGGTGTTCACCGCCAAGCTCGAGACCGGCGAGGTGGCCGACGTCTTGCGGTTGGCGCAGCAGGTGATCGACCTCGCCGACGGTGATCCCACCATGGGCAACCTGATCATCGGGTCACCGCTGACGACGGCGGTCACTTGTCGTGGCCTGGGCCGCTGGTGCTTTGGGATTCCAGGATGGAAAGACGACGTCGACCAGGCTGTGGTGATGGCTCGTGCGGCGGACCCGTTAACGCGGGCCGCCGTGATGTTCTACACCTACGTTGTCGGGATCTCCAATGGGGTGTTGCTGCCCGATGCGACCGGCGAGCAGGACACCGCCGAAACACTGGCGATCGTCGAGCAGTCCGGCGACGACATGGCGTTAGCCATCGCTCGATACGTTCGAGGTATCACCCTGGTCCATCGGGGCGGTCCCGGCCGGCAGCGGGGTTTGGAACTGCTCGCGCAGGTTCGCGGGACGACGCTGCAGAACCGGTTCTCGTTCGCTGCTTTGCCGCTGATCGCCATCGAGATCGCAACGGAGAAGGCCAGATCCGGGGATCTCGACGGCGCCATCGGACTGTCGCGGGAGGTCGTCGACGACCTGTTCGGCTCGGGTGGGTCCATTTGGAGGGCGCTGGCCACCGCTGCCTTGGTGCAGGCACTGCTGCGCCGCGGCGGCGACACCGACCTGCGCGAAGCGCACACGGTGATCGAAAGATTGGCCGCGGTACCGACCGAACCAGGGTTCGTGCTGCGCGAGATCTGGCTGCTGCGGCTGCGGGCGCTGCTGGCCCTCGCCCGCGGCGACGATCCCTCCTACCGCGACTACCGCGATCGCTACCGCGACATGGCGAGAACGCTGGGCTTCGAGGGGCATATGAAGTGGGCCGAGGCGATGCCATGACGGCGGCCGGGCCGATGAGACTCTCCCGGTGTCTCGAAATAGACCACATTCAAGACAGTGCCGGCGCCTGTGAGGCCCTGGCCGGTTGACCCAGGTCGCGGTGTCTCGAAAGTTAGTCTCGGAATAGATTGTCTCGATAATGGGTTGCGAGGCGATGAGCACGTGCCGGGGTCTCAGCGGCAGCGGAAGAGCAGGCGTCCGACGGTTGGGCGCCGGTGGCATGGTCCGTCACATGATCTCGGCGAGGGGCGATAACGGTACCGTTATTTCGACGGACAGTTCGTCTCGATTGACCGAACGATCCTCAACAGCAACGAGATTCGCGCAGAAGCTGGTGGGCGACCTGGTGTCGATCATCTACCAGACCGTTCAAAGCTCTGAACTGCTCGTCGATTTCGCCGACACCATCTCATCGCCGGGGACACTCTCACGCTGCTACCGGCTCCTGCTGCTTCAGCAGCTTCAACGTCCGGAACAGTGTGCTGCGGCTGATTCCGAACATGGCGGTCAATTCACTTACAGGCTCGCCCTGCTGGTACAGGCGCAGAAGCCGCTTCTGTTGGGCCGCATCCAGTTTCATCGGTTTGGTGGCGGCGAGGCCTCGTGCCACCCGCGCCTCACGAGATGCCGCGCGACGCTCCTTGCCCAGTTCGAGTTCCAGCTCGGCGATGGTGGCCATGATGCTGGTGACCGCGCGCCCCGTGGGAGTGCTGGTGTCGACGCCTTCCCGCAGGGACCGCACGTGCACACCACGACTGGTCAGCTCATGCAGAGCCGTGGCGACCTCGCGGACGGAGCGTCCGAGGCGGTCTACGGCGACGACCACGAGGTGATCTCCTTCTCGGAGGTAACCCATGCACTCCGTCCAGCCGGGTCGGTTGCTGCCGGGCGACCGGACGCGGTGTCGGTGAAGACTCGGTCGGGAGTGATGCCCGCCGCCGCGATGGCGTCGTGCTGCTGATCGATGGACTGCTGTCCGGTGGACACCCTGAGGTATGCGGCGATGGTCACGCTCCTATAGAACCGCCGAGGTCCGACAATTCATCCGGTGTCAGATGGACGAGAACTCGGACTCGCTTGTGACACTGGGAAATCGGACTGTTCGACCTGGGCTGTTGTGAGGGCTGCGGACCGGCTCGTGCGGGTCCGGGATGTTTAGAAATGACACCTGCTTGGCGACGGCGAGCAGTGTCAGGCGAGCGCACCGCCCTCAAGAGGGCGTCATCCCGCGCCAACGGCACCAAGTTCGGGCGCCCCCGAAAGGTCGACGACAGCGAGCACATCACCACCGCAAAGCGGATGAGGGCCGACGGCCACACCGGCAGGGACATCGCCAAGTACCTCGGGGTCAGCCGGGCGACGCTCTATCGGTACCTCACGGAGGATGCTGCCGCGTGAGCGCGCCGGTCCACCGGAGAAAGTGATGCTCTGATGGTTGCTCTACATCAACACCGACAACCAGCTCGTGTCTGCTGTGCTAGACAATGCTTGACCTGCATAAACGCACATCAGAGCAGCCAACTGTGCGGATGGTAGTCAGGAGAACATTCGCCTGTTTTCCAAGGCCTGTTTTCCGAGACGAGGAGCACACCATGAGCAATCCGCCGGCACGATTCTGTGCCTACGCCCTGACCAATGGGTTCGCCGAGCGATGCAGTTGCACAGCTCTGGGCCGCGGCGCCCACACCAGGGAGCAGATCTTGAACTACGAGCGATCCACATTCACGCTTGTTGACGACTCGCTACACGGCGCCAGAGCGTTTCGGGCTGACGTCGCAGGTCGCGACGCCCCATGATGTCGAGCATCATCGAAGTTTGTATGCGCGCTGATCTACCCGGTACCGCGGGTATCGGGTGCCAGAATGTCGACGTGCCGAAGTCCAACAACGCGCCCACCGTCGACGAGAACGACGCGGAGATCGTGGCCTTGCACCTGTTCAACGCGGCCCACGATGCCGGCATCGTGATCACCTAGTGTTCCGCGTCAGAAATTCGTTATATAAATGTTATGACTGGGGACCAGTCCGGTTCGCGATGAATCATGTTGGTGCGTGCGATGATTCGTCTATGTCGCAGCGTGGGAGGCCGACCGCGGAGTTGGTGTTGACCGGCGAGGAGCGGGATACGTTGACGCGGTGGGCGCGGCGGCGCAAGTCGGCGCAGGCGCTGGCGCTGGCGCTGGCGCTGCGGTCGCGGATCGTGCTGGCCTGTGCCGAAGGGTTGTCGAACAATGAGGTCGCCGCGCGCGAGCGGGTGGCACAGCCCACGGTGGGCAAGTGGCGGCGCCGGTTCGTCGAGGCGCGCTGCGACGGGCTGGTCGACGATCCGCGCCCGGGCCGGCCCGCGTCGGTGACCGCCGATCAGGTGGAAGACGTGGTGGTGGCCACCCTGGAATCGACCCCGGCCACCGCGACGCACTGGTCGCGGGCGTCGATGGCGCGCCGTGCTGGGCTTTCCAAGTCGACGATCGGGCGGATCTGGAAGGCGTTCGGGCTGGCCCCACACCGCTACGAACAGTTCAAGCTGTCCAACGACGCGCTGTTTGTGGAGAAGGTCTACGACATTGTCGGTCTCTACATCGACCCGCCCGAATCGGCGGTGGTGCTGTGCGTGGACGAAAAGAGCCAGATCCAAGCGCTGGCGCGCAGCCAGCCGGCGTTCCCGATGATGCCCGGCATGCCCGAGAAGCGCACCCACGACTACGTGCGCTCGGGCACCACCAGCCTGTTCGCCGCCTTCGACATCGCCGAGGGCACCGTGATCACCGCGCTGCACCGCCGCCACCGCGCAGTCGAGTTCCGCAAGTTCCTCGCCACCATCGACGCCCAGGTGCCCAACCACCTCGACGTGCACCTGGTCTGCGACAACTACGGCACCCACGTGTGTCCTGAAAGTGAAGTGATGAGGATGTAGGAGGTCCCCAGCACGAAGCGTGCTGTGCCAGTGATGGAGGTAGGTCCTCCGGGTTCGCCGAGCAGACGGAGAACTCAAACCGCCGCAGTGTCATGCCGGTCAAGAGCCGGGGTGGGAAGCGACTGCGGAAAAGGCCCGCTGCAGCGGGTCAGGTATGCGGCGAGAAGACGAACATGGATGAACCACTGCGGACGCATCGAAACGTAGAACGATGGCGCCGAAACCGGAGGTTGTGGGTATCTCCGGGACAAAGGCCCGCCCGCGGGGCGAGCCCTGAGCCAGGGGGCGGGCTGCGTGCTGCCCTGGTGGCGTCCGGTGTATAGGTGGCGTGAGCTCGTCGCGGGCGCTGGCATGGAACAGGAGAAACTGTCGCCTCGATACCGACGACCGGACGTTATCGGCGCGGTGTGCCGGTTCGGGTCGCGAGAGGGAGGACCCCAAGTGGCCGAAACCGCAAGGGGCAGAGTACCGATGCGAGGCACAGGGGCGGACCGGCTCGTAGTAGCGGTGAAGGCTCGGTAATGGGGCTGGAGCGAAGGGGCCGGGCGGGCCAGATCGACCTGAGGTCACCCCGCGAGGGTAGGAGCTGATGGTTGGATCGAAGTCGAAGGTGAAGTCGTTCGAGATCGACAAGCGCCTCGTTCATGAGGCGTGGATGAAGGTCCAGGCCAACGGCGGAGCGCCGGGCGTGGACGCCGTCAGCATCGACGGGTTCCGGGAGGCGGAGAGGGACAACCTCTACAAGCTGTGGAACCGGATGAGCTCCGGCAGCTACCTGCCGGGCCCGGTGCGGGCGGTGGAGATACCGAAGGATCATGGGGCGGGGATCAGGGTGTTGGGTGTGCCCAATGTGGCCGACCGAATCGCCCAGACAGCGGCTGCGATGCTGCTGGAGGAGAAGCTGGAGCCGATCTTCCACCCGGACAGCTACGGCTACCGTCCCGGGCGGTCGGCCCACGACGCGTTGGCCGTGACTCGACGGCGCTGCTGGAAACAGGACTGGGTGTTGGACCTTGATGTCCGGGCCTTCTTCGACAGCGTCCCGCATGATCTGCTACTCAAGGCGGTCGCTCACCACACCGACGAGCGTTGGGTTCTGCTCTACATCGAGCGGTGGCTCACAGCCCCCATGCGGATGCCGGACGGGACTCTGACAGCGCGGGACAAGGGGACCCCGCAGGGGTCGCCGATCTCCCCGTTGCTGGCCAACGTGTTCATGCACTACGCGTTCGATACCTGGATGGTTCGGGAGTTCCCGGGCTGTCCCTTCGCGCGGTATGCGGATGACATTGTCGCTCACTGCGATTCGGAGGATCAGGCCCGCGCGCTGCGGGACTCGATCGCCACCAGGCTCGGGGCACTCGGCCTCGAGCTGCACCCCGAGAAGACGAAGGTCGTGTTCTGCCAGGACGCGAACCGGCCGGGGGAAGCGGAGCACACCAGCTTCGACTTCCTCGGCTACACCTTCCGGGGGCGCCTGGCCAAAGGCCGGAGAGGCTACTTCGTGAGCTTCGCCCCGGCCATCAGTGTCACGGCGGCCAAGGCGGTCGGCCAGAAGGTCAGGGCATGGCACCTCAATCGTCGCAGTGGGACGGATCTGTCCGGCCTCGCCGAGGAGATCGACCCTCAGGTGCGAGGCTGGATCGGCTATTACGGGGTCTTCTACCGCTCCGAGCTGTACTCCCTCGCAAGGCACATCGACGAGCATCTCGTTCGATGGGCCATGCAGAAATTCAAACGACTGCGCGGGAAAGCTGCCAAGGCTCGGGCCTGGCTGGACGCGGTTCGACAGCACCAGCCCCGGCTCTTCGCCCACTGGCACCTTCTCCCGCCCACCAGAGGCCGGCCTGTGGGAGCCGTATGACGGGCGACTGTCACGTACGGTTCTGCGAGAGCCGGGGGGTGCGATTCCCCCCGGCTACTCACCAAGGCCCCCACCGTGCAGACCTGGCTGTCGAAGCACCCACGCTTCCACATCCACTACACCCCAACCTATTCCAGCTGGATCAACCAGGTAGAACGCTGGTTCGCCGAACTCACCCGACAACTGCTCGAACGCGGCGACCACCGCAGCGTCCAAGTCCTCGAACGCGACATCCGCGCCTGGGTCGCCGCCTGGAACGAAAACCCAAAACCATTCGTGTGGACCAAGACTGCCGAGCAGATCCTCACATCCCTCGAACGATTAATGAAACGAATTAACGGCGCGGGACACTAGCCTAGGAGGATCTATGACCCAGAACGAATCGACCACCTGCGCCGTCGTCGGCGGCGGCCCGGCAGGTATGGTGCTGGGACTGCTGCTGGCCCGCGCCGGCATCGAGGTCACCGTGTTCGAAAAGCACGCCGACTTCTTCCGCGACTTCCGCGGCGACACTGTGCATCCGGTCACCTTGACCCTGCTCGACGATCTGGGCTTGTATCCCAAGTTTGAGGCGCTGCCGCACAGTGAGATCAAGAGAGCCGAATTCACCGTCGGCGGGCACAAAGTCACGGTCGCGGACTTCACCCGCCTACACCAGCCTCACCCGATGCTGGCCCTGGTTCCGCAATGGGACCTGCTCAACCTGCTCGCCGAAGCCGGAAAAGCCGAACCCACCTTCACCCTGAAGATGAGCACCGAAGTCACCGGGGTGCTGCGCGACGGCGACACCGTCACCGGAGTGCGCTACCACGGCCCCGACGGCCCCGGCGAACTGCGCGCCGACCTCACCGTGGCCTGTGACGGGCGAACCTCCGCCGTGCGCCGCGATGCCGGCATGTTCGCCAAAGAGTTCCCGGTACCCTTCGACGTCGGATGGTTCCGAATCGACACCGTCGCACCCATCAAATACCAACTGACCCCACGGTTTTCGCCGGGACTGCCGTTGGCACTCATCCCGCGGGAGGGCTACTTCCAGGCCGGTTGCTTCCTGCCCAAGGGCGGCGAACAACAGTTACACGCCCGCGGATTCGACACCTTCCGCAATCAGGTCGCCGCCGCGGTGCCCGAAGCCTCCGTCGATCGCCTCACGTCGTGGGATGACGTCAAGGTCCTCGACGTGAAAGTGAACCGGCTGCACACCTGGCACAAACCCGGACTGCTGTGCATCGGCGACGCGGCGCATGCCATGTCCCCGGTCGGCGGTGTCGGAGTCAACTTGGCGATCGCCGATGCGGTCGCCGCCGCCGGCATTCTTGCCGAACCCCTGCTGGCGCAACGCGTCACCGACGGAGACCTGGCGGCCGTGCAGCACCGGCGGAAGATGCCCGCGGTCATCACCCAGGGCGCTCAGCGCGTCATGCACCTCGGGATGCGCCGGGTGCTCTCCAGTGGCCAAATGCCCCAGATACCAGACAGTGTGGCGCGTGTGGCGGCTCTGGTGCTCCGCCGCCTACCAGGACTGGCGGTGATACCGGCCTATCTCGTCGGGGTCGGGGTGCGGCCCGAACGCGCACCACAATTCGCACGCAGAGCACCCCAATGAGGAGATGCTGATGGTCCGAACTGAGTGGGGTCTACGATCGGCCCGCCGGTGAAGCCAGCGGGATGCCGCCTTCTGAATCAGGGCCATCCCGCCGTCGGCACCGGCGCCGCCCGCGATCCGGAAATGGTGGCCCTCGATGAGGTCATCGCCCAGATCAACGACCTGTTCTCCGGTCCGGGGCACGTCGGCGCGCGGTGTCGTCAGCCCAGCTCGCCCTCGTAAAACTTGCCCTTGGTCGGGTCGTCTGCTGGGGAGACTCGCGCGCCTACCTGCTTGCCGTTCGCGCCCTCGGTGAATACCCAATGGAACCTTCGGTCGCCCATCACAGCGGTTCCAGTCGCGTACGGGGTGCCGTCGTACTGTCCATGCGTGAGCGGAATCTGTCAACCTGTTTGAGGCACGGTTCAGCGGAATTTACTGAGTAGCCTCCTGGGTGTCGTCGGGCCGGTTGATCCATGTTTCGGGGCGTAACTTGGGTGGCTCCGGGGGCTTGCGGACGAAGCGTTCCGGGTGGGCTGCATACGCGGCGTCAAGCACGCCCGCTCGCTTCTCGTGGGTGATGGCGGCGGTGCCGTAGTGGACGTCGGCGGGTGTATGAAGCGCTAGGAGGGCGCTGAACAATCCGCGTGCCTCCCCAGAATATGGGCCTGAGCTGGGAAAATTGGTTCATGCAGGGTGTGGAGCGGGCGGATCGGGAACTGCTGGACGCGCAAGCTCTGGTCGGTCATCTGGTGGCCGAAGGCAGCATGTTCGCGTTTCTCGCTGCCCATCGCCAGGATGTGTTCGCCGATGAGGAGTTCGAGGACCTGTTCCCGTCGGGGCGGGGACGGCCGTCGATCCCGGCGTCGGTGATGGCCTCGATTCTGGTGTTGCAGACCCTGCATGATCTGTCCGACCGGGAGACCGCCGAGGCGGCCCGCTGCGATCTGCGGTGGAAGGTCGCGACCGGGATGTCGTTGGACCACAACGGATTCGACCCGTCCACGCTGGTGTACTGGCGTAAACGGCTGGCCAAGTCCACGCGGCCGCACCGGATCAACGAGGCGGTGCGCCGGGTCGTCGCGGAGACTGGGATCCTGCGTGGCCGCCGCAAACGCGCGGTGGATTCCACGATCCTGGCCGACGCGGTCGCCACCCAGGACACCATCACCCAGCTGGTCTCGGCGATCCGGCGGGTCGGGCGGATCGTGCCTGGTGGCGCCGAGGCGATTACGGCGGTGTGCACCGGGCACGACTACAGCCGCCCCGGCAAGCCGTCAATCGACTGGGACGAGCCCGGCGCCAAGGACGCGCTGGTCTCGGCCCTGGTCAACGACGCGAACGCGGTGCTGGAGGCGCTCGCCGGGATCGATGAGGACGGGGAGCCGGTGGCCGCAGCGCTGGCATTGCTGGCGCTGGTGGCCGGTCAGGATGTGGAGCCCGCCGAAGGGTCCGATGGCACCGATGGCCGGTGGCGCATCGCCCGCAAAGTCGCCCCCGACCGGGTGATATCCACGGTGGACCAGGACGCCCGGCACACCCGTAAGTCCCCCGAGGCGCGCCGGGACGGGTACCGGGCGCATGTGGCCGCGGAGCCGGAAACCGGAATCATCACCGACGAGGCGCTGACCAAGGCCGCTGGTACCGAGAACTCCGATCCGGGGGTGGCGGAGAGGTTCCTGGCCGCCGATACCGGCGACGCGCACGGCGCCAAGGACGCCGCCCCACACCACGACGGCGACCAGCACGACATGCGCGATGAGGGCGGCACGCGTGAGTGGTACGGCGATTCCGCTTACGGCACGGGGGATCTGCGTGGCGCGATCAGCTGCGCCGGGCACCAGGCGGTGATCAAACCCAAGCCGTTGACCGCGCCTGTGGAGGGCGGGTTCACCGTCGACGACTTCACCGTCGACGAGCAGGCGGGCATGGTGGGCTGCCCGGCCGGTCACACCCGCCCGCTCAGCGCGACCCGGGTGGCCAGCTTCGGTGCGCTGTGCCGCGACTGCCCGCTGCGTGAGCGGTGCACGAAGTCCAACACC
Source organism: uncultured Actinomycetota bacterium (assembly GCA_963801365.1). Classification (GTDB taxonomy): domain Bacteria; phylum Actinomycetota; class Actinomycetes; order Mycobacteriales; family Mycobacteriaceae; genus Mycobacterium. The sequence continues at coordinate 314,820 of CAWDEZ010000018.1, forward strand.
GGCCGCAAAATCGTTCTGCACCAACGAGATAGCCTCCTGCGCGCGGCCCGCCGTGACTGGGCCGCCAACCCTGAATTACGGCAGAGTTACCGCGAGTTCCGGCCCAACGTGGAACGAGTCGTCTCCCAGATCGCCAGCCGAGGCGGTCGCCGCCTCAAACTGCGCTACCGCGGCACCGTCAAGAACCACGCGTGGCTGACCCGCCGCACCGCCGGGCTCAACCTGCGCAATCTCATCGGGCACGGGCTCACCCGCACGGCAGGAGTCTGGGCTCTGGCCCCCGAGACCGCCTGACAAGGGGCCCACCAGGGCCTCACCGCCGCCTCCACCGGGCCACCCCAGGCGGCCTGTCAGCATCCCGGACAGGGCTTCCCCGCCAAGATCCGCCTTCGCGTGTGCCCGCACGCCGAATCTCGCGCCCTGGCCCGTGCGGGCGGCCAGCCCCAGAACCGCCTTGTTCAGCGCCCTCCTAGCCCGGTGTGCCGATGCTTGTCGTTGTACCAAGGGAAGAAGGCTTGGCAGTGCACGCGGGCTGCCTCGATCGAGTCGAACCGGCCGGGGAAGTCGGGCCGGTACTTCAGCGTCGTGAACTGCGCCTCGCTGAACGGGTTGTCGTTGGAGACGTGCGGTCGCGAATGCGACTGGGTGATGCCCAGATCGGCGAGCAGGAACGCCACCGGCTTGGAGGTCATCGACGAGCCGCGGTCGGCGTGGATGGTCAACTGATCCCGCCCGATGCCCTGTTTGGTGCAGGTCTGGCGGATCAGCACCTCGGCCAGCTGAGCGGATTCGCGGCTGGCGACCATCCACCCAACGACGTAGCGGGAGAAGATGTCCAAGATCACGTACAGGTGGTAGTGGGTCCACTTCGCCGGGCCGAGCAATTTCGTGATGTCCCACGACCACACGGAATTCGGCTGGTAGGCAACCAGTTCCGGTTTCACGGTGGCCGGGTGGGTGGCTTGGCGGCGCCGGTCGCGGGTTTCGCCGGCCTGGCGTAGCAGCCGGTAGAAGGTCGACTGCGAGCCGAGGTAGACACCTTCGTCGAGCAGCGTGGCCCACACCTCGGCCGGCGACATGTCCACGAACCGGTCGCTGTGCAGCACGTCGAGGATCGCCTGCTGCTCGGGGCGCTGAGCGCGCGCGGTTGCGGCCGGTCGCGGTGCGCGATCGGCGCCGGCCGCTGCGGTGCCGGGCTGACGCGGTGGCGCCGGTAGTAGCCGGCCTGCGACGCGCCCACGGCCAGGCACCCATCCCGCACGCCGATGCGCCCGGCCAGTTCGGCGACGGCCCGGTCGGTCACGGCGTCGACCTCGGCTCGGTGTCCGCGCTCTCGGAGAGCGTCTCCAAGAGCGCGTGCAGTTTTGCCTGCACGTCCACCACGAAGCGGGCCTTGGCCAGCTCCTGCTCCAGTTGCCGTTTCTCCTGTTCAAGGTGGGCGATCTTCTCGGCTTGCGGGTCGCGCCGCTGACGCCCGCGTGCAACGGCCAGCCCAGCCAGCGCGCCGGCGTCACGGGCCCGCCGCCACGCCACGATGTGGCTGGAATACAGGCCCTCCCGACGCAACAACGCACCCTTGTCACCATCGGGGGCGGCGTCGTAGGCGGCCAGGATCTCCAGCTTGTACTTCGCAGTGAACGTCCGCCGCCGGGCACGCTCGGGCACCTCGGGGTCGGGGCGTTCCGTTCCAGCACCACTCATCCGACCAGGATCTTCGATCCCGGTCGCTCGGACCAATGTGGTCACCTTGCTCGTCATCTCGGGGAAGCTCTCCATCCCCGCCCTCGGGTCACTAATTGTCAGGGGGCAGGTGCCTCAACCCAGGTTGGCAGAGAGAGCAACGATGACGCCCGCGGCGGCGATTACCGGAACGCGACGAGCCACAAGATCTGACTTCACGACTTGGTCCTATCTGTCGCTAGGGATCTGTCGCTAGGGATGATCCCAAATTGGTGACCGGGTTCCGTTTCTGGTTGATTGTGGCAGTCATGCTGTACGTGAACTGACGTTAGAGGGTTGAAGTTGGCTGGCCCTGTGATGGCGGTGTGCCCTTGCTGTGTAAGCGATTACATGTTGAAAACCCATTCGCTTTCAGCGCGATTGAGGAACGCTGGGCGACAGGTGGGAAAGTCCAAGGAGTGGCCTGTTATTGACCGTGGTCACCCATCATGGTTGTGGATGAACTTAGGGCAACCTGCACGAGCAGGCGAAGCCTGAAAACCCTTTCCAGGGCAAGGGCATCCGCGTCGTGACCACGGAGGCTGTCAGCTCTGACAGGGCGTCACCAAAGCCTGACGGGGACAACGAGACTCGGTGACACCCGGCGTCAAACCCCGGCTGGGTCGCCGGGCAAGGGCAGCCATAGGGGCCGTCCAATCTTTTCCGGCCCCACTGTTCCTGCGCCGGCCCCTTGCGAACGAGCACCGCAGCCACATACGCCGTCCGTGTACTGGTGCTGGTGCGGGCTTCATCTCGTAGTGTTCTGAGCACCGCCAGCAGTCGAAGCTCGTCGAGCCTCGATAGCGCAGTTGCCCTCCGGCACGCGGCACATCCGCGATGACGTTCTCAGAATTCACATCGAAGGACTCATCCTTCACAGCAGATTCATAAGTCACAACGCCAACAGCGCTCACACATCAGAGCATGCTGGAAGCTATGACTGAAGCAGTTGATACTCGACGCGAGCCCGCGCCGGACGGGCCGGCACGGTGGGATGAGCGCCGCAGAGGGCACCGGATCTACAAACTCGCAGCGCTGGTCGTCATCGTTGCAGGCATCGTTTTCATCTTCGCGGTGGTGTTCTGGACCGGCCTGATGATCGGAGCTCACGGCGGCGGCCACGGACACCACGGTGGACATCACGGCCGCGGCTACTCGCACTCCCGGATGTATCAGCCCGAAGCACCGAGCACCCCGGCGTCGGCGTCGCCCACCCCGGCCTCGCCGAGCCCGGCCCGTCCGTAGCTAATCCGGGCTACCCCAGCGCGCGATCTCCGCGGCGGTGCGCGCCGCGGACGCGCCGCGCTGAAGCCATCCGGTTAGCGACTAAGTTGCTGACTTACGCCCAATGTGTTACAGGACAACATTTTTGGTGGCGATTTCAAGCGATTCACAGACCGTTTTAACTTGCGACTCACCTATCGGTGTGAGAGTGGCGAGCGAAAGGAGTAATCGATCCGGCGGCCCACACCGAGGTGATCGACGTCGGCAAGTTTGTTTGTTACGGCCCCTTTCGTCTGGCGAGAACTTAAGCTCGCTATGCCAGGCGTGGCTGACCGGTGTGGCAATTGTGGCGTGGCGCGCGGGGAAGACTCTGCGCCTTACGCATTAAGGCGGCCCGTCCCGGGGGCCCGGCGTCAACGGGTTATCTACGCCCGATCACCGGTCTGGATGGCGTGACGATGCTTTGATCACGGCGTTCGTGACCAGCCCGGCCACCGCGCTCACCCTGGCCACGCTCAAGGAGTACGGCACAGCAGGATCGAACAAGCCGCTGCTGCAGCCCGACCCGAGCCAGCCGTCCAGCCGCACCATCAGCGGCGTCCCGATCTACGTCTCCCCGAGCGTGGCCGCCGACATCGTGTGGGCCATCCCGGCTCAGCACAGTTTGTTGGTGATCCGCCAGGACGCCTCGGTGGTCACCGACAACAGCGCGTTCTTCACCAGCGACCGTGTCGCCGTACGCGCCACCTTGCGAGTCGGCTACGGCTTCACATATCCGCTCGTGGTGGTGCAGATCACGAAAGCCTGAGCCGGACAACGAGACTCGGTTGGTAGCGCGCCGGCGTGAGTCATGCCCCTGGCCGCTGACGCGGTGGCGCTGGACACCGACACCCTCGGCGTCAACGTCGCATGGTCGGAGACCTCCAACGCCGACGACTGGTCGAAGAACCTGATCCGGGCTCGGTGTGAGGGCACGGTTCGCCACCTCGGTGTACTCCCCGTTGGGTGTGGTCACCGCTGACCTGACGCCGTAAGACTCTCCGCGCAGCGCGCTCCTGGTGAAAGCGGTTCCTTTCCGCTGCGCGATGAGACCGTGGCCGGGCCGGTTTCCATAGGGGGTTGCGCGGGGCATCGTCAAGTTATTTGAGAATGCTTGTGGCTCAGTCGATGTGAGTGGACTGCGTGGCGGAACGTAGTGGCTGATTGTGTCTTTCATGCCGCTGCGGCGACTGTGATCTGATCCCAGACCGCAAAGCGGTTGGTCATCTGGGTTCGCCATTGGGGTGCACTGATCAGATGACGACGGGGACGAAAGTGCTGTCGGATGTGGCTGAACGCAAACAGGAATCGTTGGGCCTGCCCAGGTGAGGCGAAGCGTTTCATCGCCCGCTCGCGGTGCCGGGTCGGCTGGTGAGGTTTCTCGGCGCGGTTGTTCAGGTACGTCGACCGGCGATGCCACACCGACACCATCAGCTCGCGGTGCGCCACCGGGTAGCCGGCCAGCTTGTCGGTGACGATCACCCCGGGCACCTACCGCAGGCCCTTGAGGAGTCGGCGGAAGAACTTCTTGGCGGCCAACGCGTTTCGGCGTGGCTGGACCAGGATGTCGAGTACATTGCCGTGCTGGTCGACCGTGCGCCACAGGTAGTGCTGCGTGCCGTTGATCCGGTCCCCACCAGCACAAACGCTAATCACAAGGCCCACGTGCTGGACGTAGACGCGGCGCTGCGGAAGGTCCTCGGGCCGCGCCGGTACGTACCGCACCACCGAGCGATGCGCCGCCGCGCGGATACCGATGTTTAGGCCGTCAGGTCGAGCCGCTTGGCAGCACGGTTGTCACGGCGCCACTGCCGCACCGTTGAGATCGCTGTCTTCGACCCGCGGCGACGGCCGGTTGCCGGGTCGGTCCGGGCGAATCCGGGCTCGAGTTCGGTGAACATCCGCTCGCTGCGGGTTTCCGGGGCGTTGTCGGCGGTGTCGCGCAGATACTTGTTCGGCAGCGAGAGCTTGGCAATCGTCCGCCACGCTTTGCCGTACTGCAGCAGGAATGAGCCTGTGGTGTAAGGCAAGTCGTACTTGTCGCAGACAGCACGCACCCTCACCGCGATCTCGGAGAGCCGGTTGCTCGGCAGGTCCGGATAGAGGTGGTGCTCGATCTGGTAGCACAGGTTGCCGCTCATGAAGGCCAGCGTGGGGCCGGCGTCGAAGTTGGCGCTACCCAGCATCTGGCGCAGGTACCACTGGCCCTTGGTCTCGCCGACCAGGTCGGTCTTGGTGAATTTCTCTGCGCCATCAGGAAAATGGCCGCAGAAGATGACAGCGTTGGACCACACATTGCGGATGACGTTGGCCACCGCATTGGCGGTCAGCGTCGAGCGGTAAGTGGCGCCGGGCGACAACGACGTCAGCGCCGGGTAGGCGATGTAATCCTTGCCAATCTGGTGTCCTGCCTTGACGCCGAACTCCCGCAGACGTCTCAGCGTGGCTGCCCGATCGTCGCGACCCTTGAAGACCTTGCCCAGCTCCAGGTGCTGCAACCCGACTCCCCACTCGAACCCGAGCGCGAGGATGGTGTTGAACAGCACGTTTCCAAGGTTGAACCGCTTCCAGCGCTGATCACGGGTGACCCGCAGCATGCCGTAGCCCACATCGTCGTCCATGCCCAGGATGTTGGTGTACTTGTGGTGCACGAAGTTGTGGGTGAAGCGCCAGTGCTTGGACGCCCCGCTCATGTCCCACTCCCACGTCGAGGAGTGAATCTCGGGATCGTTCATCCAGTCCCACTGACCGTGCATGACGTTGTGGCCGATCTCCATGTTCTCTACGATCTTGGCCACGCCCAGCGTCACCGCGCCGGCCCACCACGCCGACCGTCGTGAACTGGCGGCCAGCAAGACCCGGCCGGCCACCTCCAGCGCGCGCTGCGCGGCGATGGTGCGGCGGATGTAACGCGAATCGCGCTCGCCGAGGGAATCTTCGAAGTCCTGCCGGATCGCGTCCAGCTCGACGCCCAGGCTCTCGATGTCGGCGTCGGTGAGATGTGCAAATTCTTCTACATCTGTAATCGCCATTATCCTGCCTTTCTGCAGTCGCTGACCTACGCTAGCGTAACCTACGCCTCCGTAGGTTACTGGCGGGTAAAGTCTAGACGTCCCACACGCAGTCGCCGGAAGCGGCGGAAATGCATGTTTGCACCCGGTTCCCGGTTGTGTTCGGCGCCGGTGCGCAGATCGCGGACATGACCCTCCACCAGCCCGATCACACACGACTGGCAGGTGCCCATCCGGCATCCGAACGGCATCTGAACGCCCGCACTTTCGCCGGCGTCCATCAGCGACGTCGCGGCAGAGGGCGAATCCACCGGCTATCGCTTCGAGCCAGCCGACCTTGCCGCACGGGCACACGATTGCCGGGTCGTACGCCGCGCAACAGGATTCCATTCTCGCCGTCAGGAATGTCCCTCGGCGAGGTGGCCGTGCGTTCCTTCACCGACCTCGACTCCACGCCACACGACGGGCACGTCGCCGCGCTCCGTCGGTGTCAGCGATGGCCATCCGCGGGTGGGCGTTTGCGTTCGCCGCGGCCCCGCCGGGCGTAGGCGATTGCCTCGTCAGTCGAAAGTGCCGCACCTTCGGCCCACGCGGCGTCAAAGTCGTTCTCTTCCATAGCGTTCCGCACACCGACGACCCACGCCGTGTAATCGGCCTCGTAGATCCGGAACCGAGCCTCGCCGGTGCATTTGCGGACGGCGTCGGCAGCGCCGAAGAGCCGCGCTGCTTGGTGATGGCTGCCGGCATCGCCGGCCAGTTTGGCGATGCAGTCCAGGATGTCCGGGATCGCCCAGCCGCACGTCGAACTCGGCGGTGATCGCCAGCGCGTCGTAGGCGTCGCGTTCGGCCTGATCGGGCTCGCCCCGCGCCATGGCTATAAGCGCCCGCGTCGCCAGCGCCTTGCTCAGGTGATATCCCCGGGTTTCCGAGACGGCCTGGTCGGCACGGCGTCGTGCGGCCAGCAGGTCACCGCGCGCCAGTGCGGTCTCTGCGACGGGGAGGTGGCTGTGGTGGGGTCCGATGATCACGGCATTTGCCCGAATTCTCACCCGTCAGGCTCTCTCCGTGAGCCGTACCGCGAGTTGCTTCGCGAGCCCAGTGCGCGAGCAGATAGGTGGGAAAGCTCGAGTTCGAGTATTCCCCTGCTCTCCACGCCCCACCAGGCAATCGCTCCGACCAGTGAAACTGCACCCCGCGAAGCGGGCACTTCGGGGTGACGGTTCTGGGGGCACCCGCCGGGGCAGTCAGGCTCCTACGACAGGCAGGCGCGGTTTCCGGACACCTCAAAGACGTTGTCGCTTCCCGTGAGCCGCTGTCCGCAGACCGCTACCACGGGGTTGGGACGCCAAGGCAGCCCAATGCCTGGCGCGAACGCCTGGGAGCCATCCGAGTAGGTGGCAATGGGCTTGTTCGAAACCCTGCTGCCTACGGCGAGCACGTTGTTCCACTCACCGTGCACCGTAGCGTTGCCGTTAATTGCCACCACCACATTGTCATGGTCGCCGGTATACGGGTCGATGTAGTCTTTTTGGAACCCTGCCGTGCCGTCGAGTGCGAACACCGTGTTCCCAGTCCTGTTTTGACCGACCGCCGTAGCCGTGGCAGGCCGGAACACGCTGATCGCCAACGCCCGGTTGTCGTTGGACGCATTGGCCTGCGCACCGGTGGCCGAGTTGTCGCCGATTCCTACCGGGTCACCGGGGCCGGGGTCGTAGGAGATACCCGGCGCGGCACTGGCCGTGCCCGCTCCGATCATCCCCGCCACACCAACTCCAGCGGCCAGCGCCGAGCCGACCACAATCCTGCGAATGTCCACTGTCACTCCCATATTTACCGATTTGCCCGCCGTCCGCGAACGGGTCTGCAAGGTCCTTGGCTTAGGACAACGCAGCAAACTTATAACATTGATGATCGTGATTTGCCAAATCGCCCAATCGGCCAGTTGCCATACTTGCATCAAGGTGCGGAGACCCAGCGATCCACCGTGACGATCATGTCCACCATGCGGGTAGCTCCAGCGCGGGAATCAATCATCGCTGGCAACCGACCAGCGGCGATCATGCCCGTGTTCACCTGAACCGACCGGGGCCCCATAGCCCTTCACCATCCTCGACCGTTTGCTCCCTCGCGGCGGGCCGGGGGATGAGCGCTGTCGTCGCCGGTTGGATGCCCGACGGGCGAGGATGGCCAAAGCCTGAAGGGTTCGTCGGCCTTGCTGGCTTTCGCTCACTGCATGCCAACGGCCCCGGCATGAACTCGGCGATCAAATCCCACGATCGACTGGAACCTCAAAGACAGCGGGCGGGCGGTGGCGGGCATCCTGGCCAGTCTGCTGGGGTGTCGGGAACCGGCTCATGTCTGCGCCGGTCTCGGCGATCAGGTTCTCGGCGAGTCGATCGCTGACTCCGGGGATCGTCCCCAGCCGCTTGCGGACGTGCGCAAACGGCTCTATCTGGGTCTGGATCTCGCCGGGTGAGCTCCTCGATGGATGGCGGTCAGCGATTCGATGTGCGCCAACATCTTCGAACACAGCCGCCCATGGTGCCCGCAGAACCGCCCGACCAGGGCCTGTTCCAGGCGAAGCAACGCCCGATGCTCGGTGGTCAGGCGTTCGGGTGGGACCGCAAAGCGGCGGGTTCGTCTGTGCTGCTAGCGGTTTCGCTGGCGTTGTGGGGTGTGGACTGCGTCAGGCCGGCGCGGCCTCGGCGTGGCAGCGACCAACGGCGCGTGATCGTGCTGTGATGCGCCTACAGAACGGTTATCTGTTGAACTGGGCGCCGGTCTCCGAGCCAGTGCCGTACGGGTCGAGCCGGTCGATGGCCTCGACAGGTTTCTGTCGGCCACCTGAACGTAGATCGCCGTCGTCTGCAGGTTGGGCATGCTGCAGCAGCGTCTGCGCGGTGCGTAGATCGGCGCCGGTGGCGACGAGGTTCGTCCCACACCAGTGGCCGAGACCGTATGCGGGTTCCAGCGACGTTCGCGCGGCGCATCGCCTGATCGATGATGCCCGACACACCCTTGGCATGAACGTGATCACCTGGCCGGCGGCTGCGGCGTATCCGCGGGGCGGCTCGCGAGTGACGACGGCCCGTTGCTGCGCGAGCGCCGGCGGCTGAGCGATGCCGTGCACAGACTGGGTCGATCCGATCCCGGTGTGGGATGGCGGCGCCTGCCGGGTGGACTGATCCGCTGTATCTGCGATTACGAAATTCGTTGCATAGCAGCGTAATTCGCCGCCATGAGAGCCTGGCGTTGACGGTTCCGTGACCAGTCGCCGATCCCCGCTCGCTGTGAATCTCGCTGTGAATTTGGTGCGAGTTGTTTGCCGAACCGTTTTGCTGTACACGCATGCGGGGGGCCAACATCGGCACGAACGGCTCAAATCCTATTAAGTACGAACAACGGGGGCAAACGATGGATACTATCCGCGCTCGGGTCAAAGTCTTGGCGGCGGCAGTCGCCGCTGGTGCGGTCGTGGCGATGGGCGCACTGACCGCGACGTTCAGCAGTTTCGAGGCACCAAAGCTCACGGCAACGACTGCTGGCGATACCGTCACTCAGGCGCCGACGCCACAACCGACAGAATCGATAACGATGGCCGTGCCTCCCGTGAAGGCCCCCAAATGGCACGCCGGACGCTGGTAGGGGCCATAACAAGCGGCCACTGCGGGTGTCAGAGGCCGGACATACATCGTTTGGCCTGTGGGCGTTCTGGTCGCCGAGCGAGTTTCACTGGCTGGCGCGGCTGCTCGGCTGCCAGCCGCTGCCGGCGTCGCAGTCGGCCCGGCCACCCTAGCGCCGCCGGTCCCTGCGGGCCCGGCTCCCAGTAAGGTCAGTAGCCGCCCATATGACCCGGAGGTCTCGGGGCGTTGGTTGGTGTCGTTGATGTCGTCGTGGTCGTCGTTGAATCCGACAGCGACGGTCCTGATTCGCTGGGGTTCGGTGCGGTGTATGCCACCGCCGCTGCGCTGGCGATGATGAGGGCGGCCAGAGAGCTTATGGCGAACAGTTTCCGTTTCATGGCATTCCTCCGATCTGCAGGCGCCACTTGTGACACGCTGCATTACTCGAAGTCTTGATGCACCCTGACGGCCACCGGTACCGCTGGGCGGTAATTCACAGGACACTCCAACGAACGAAACAGCAAACAGGATCGCTGTCGACGGCTGTTACGTGTGCGTCATTCCACGGCGAACGCCCCCGGCCGCCGCCCTGGCTCCTCAGGTAGTCGTCGACCATCGCCGCCCACGCCGCCGGGATGGTGATGGGTGAGCGCGGCGCGCGGCGCTGCCGTATGCCTCGATGCGCGCCAGGGTGCCTTTTGTCGGCATGGCGCCGTCTGGGGCGATCGGCTCAGTCAAGGTCTGCGACTTTGACGCCCTTGGGGTCAGATGGACGCCAGCCGATTCGGCCGTAGACGGGACTCAGCGCCCGCACAACCGGAGCAATCTGGGTGCCCACACCCGCCCGCTCCCCAGCCGGTTTTGTCGCGCCAGCGCACGACTGTCGAGCAGGCTGCAAGGCGCTATCGTCTGGTCAAGGCAAACACTCGTAGTTCCCGGTCCGTTCGGCCTCGGTAGGCATCATAGTTAGCTGCGTAGTCGGCGAACTTTCTGAAGATGCGGTCGCGCTCGGTGCCCGTCAACTGGGTTGCGACCACCGTTATCTCCTTTCCCCCCATCGTTACCCACGCTTTCGGGTCGGCCAGCAGGTTCCACGACCACGCGGGGTGAGTGGCCTGTCCGTAGTTGCTTCCGACCAGGAAGAGGCGATCGCCTTCTCGCATGTAAGTCAGTGGTATCTCCCGTCGCTCACCCGACTTTCTGCCGGTGGTGGTCAGCAGCAGCAGCGGAACTCCGACCGGGCCGAAAATTGTGAAACGACCGTTGCTTCGGCGCAGAAGTTGGTGGTCCACCGGGGCGAGTGTGCGGATACACCAGGCACCGAACTTCGAGCTAATAAAGGCGATTATCGGTCTCATGAGTGCCGAGGGTGGTTCATGGCCCCACCGCACATCTGGGAAAGCATCATCGTTCATAGCGCAACATATTTCACTCCGACAGGAGACAAAGTGCGCGTTTCACGGGGTCCGGCCAACCAGACTCTAGAACAGTATCAGCGCCGACTGACCGAACTGGTCCCCGCGGGATTTCGAGCATGCAGGGGCGGTCGGTTCTGGGACTTTCGGTCGGACACAAGCGCAGCGGCGTCCGCGTATAGGGGTGGGTTCAATCGCTCGGGTGGTTGGCGAGGATTGTGGGTAGCTGGTCGCGGCTGCTGATGCGCAGTTTCTGGTAGGCGTGGGTGAGGTGTGTTTCGACGGTGCGGCGGGTGAGGTAGAGCGCCTGGGCGATTTGCGGGTTGGACAGGCCGTCGCCGGCCAACCGGGCGACGCGGCGTTCGCTGGGGGTCAATGCGTCGACGCCGGTCAGGACGATGTTGTGTCGACGGGCCCCGGCGGCGTTCAGCTCGTCGCCGGCGCGCTGGGCGAGGACGGTGGCACCGCAGCGCACGGCTAGTTCGAGCCCGTGACGCAGCGGTTCGCGGGCGTCGGCGCGGCGCCCCGCGCGCCGCAGCGCCGCCCCGAAGTCGGTGAGTGCGCGCGCCTGTTCGAGCCGCGCCGGTGAGCGAGCCAGTACCTCGGTGGCGCGGTTCAACTGAGCTACGCCGGCCTCACCGCCACTGACCAGTCCCGCGGCTCGCAACGCGACGCCGAGCGCGCGCGGCGCGCCGAACTCTTCGGCCAGCTCCAGCTCCTCGGCGGCCAGGCGGCGGGCCTGTTGGTGTTCGCCCAACGCCGCGTGGGCGAGTGCGGCGTCGGAGCGCCAAGCCCACATGGTGGGCGATTTGACCGGGGGGCGGAGCAGCGCGCGCCGCAGGCTAGAAAGTCGGTGAGGCCGTCGGCGGTGCGTCCCTGCGCGACACGCAACAGGCCGCGTGCGTGCAGGAAGCGCGCGATCCAGCCCACGGTGGGTGCCGGCGGGTCGCCGGTTGGCACGCCACTGCTTTGCAGCACTCGCTCGGCCTCGTCGAGTTCACCGCGTTCGACGAGGGTATTCAGCAAGGCGGCCAGCGCCACCGGCAGCCAGATGCCGTATCCATACAGCTGAGCGACCTCGACGGTCTCGGAGGCCAGGGTCTGAGCTTCGGCTAGTGCCCCGCAACGATAGTGCGCGGTGGCCGCGATCGCGCCGATGCCGGCGACCGCCGGGACCAGGCCGTGCCGGCGGGCGTCGGCGAGGCCGGGTTCGCTGAGGGCGAATAGCACGTCGAATCGCTCCGCCGACATCAGCGCGACCCCGAGTTGGCCGTCGATCCCGAATCCTGGCAGCGCGGCGGCGTAGCCGCCCCGCAGGCCCGCGATTGCACGTTCGGCGAGCGCCGTGACCTCGGTGGCGGGCTGGTTGGCCCACGCGCTGGCGGTTGCGGCGACAGCCAGGGTCACCGGGTGGGTCACGCCCGGATCGGCGGCCCGCAGACACAGCGCTCGGGAGCGTTGATGTTGCGCCCTGGCCACGTCCAGGTCGCGGTGACACGACACGGCGATCGCCTCCAGCACCTCCGCGAACGCCGGGTCCCGACCCTGGAGGTTCGCGAGCGCGTCGTCGACCAGCGCGACCGCTTCGGGGGCCCGGTCGGACTGGATGAGCGCATTGCACAGTCGCTGCATGATGCGCACCCGCGCAGCGGGATCGGTGGTCGCGGCCAGAGCCTCGCGGAGGCGGTCGGAGGCACTGGGCTGGCCGGCGTCGAGTTCGGCGTCGCCGAGCTCGCCCAGCAGCCTCGCGCGCTGTTGCTCGTGCGCGGGTTCGGCGAGTGCGCGGCGAAGGTAGAGGCGTCTGCCATCTCATCGTTACCCTGCTCGGCGAACAGCGCCACAGCGCCACAGCGCCACAGCGCCACAGCGTCGGGGCGCTCCAGGCGCTCGATGATCGTCACGACCATCGCGAGGTGGCCGTCCCAGACCGCGAGGTCGCCGGGCAGCAGCGCATTCGGCACGAGGGGCGCGCCCAGTCTGGCTTACTGTGTTGCGAAAAGTGTTGGCCGCGTTGGCGTTCGGCGTGGTCGCTGGTCTACCTGCTCTTACTCTCGGGCGAGTTGGCGAACATCTGCTATTTCTTCACGCTTGCTGTCGCGTGGACGTTGCCCGAATGGATCGCAGGCGTATGCGGCCTGCGAGCATGATCATCATGTCGAACATCATCGAAAAGTTGTTGCTGCGTAATCTGCAGGAAGTCTTTGGTGAAGGGGACCCCGAACGCCGACGCTCCGCCATCGAGGAGCTATACACCGAAGATTGCGTGGTCAACCTGCCTGTCGGCCAGTACCACGGGCACGACGCACTCGACAAAATCTGCGGTGAGTTGCGCGCCCGCCACCCCCGCTATGTTTACACCCCACATAACGCGCCGATAGCAGTACAGGACGGCGGGCGTGTTGACTGGGGTTCTGGACCCGCAGGCGAACCGCCGCGATACACGGGTATCGACATCATCATTACCCGTGACGACAAGATTTCAGCCCTTTATGTCTTCCTCAACTCCCCGCCGATCTGAAGCTGGATCGTAGCTTGCAAGTCAGCCGTTGACGTCTCAGGAATCAGCGACATTGTTATCCACGAGGTGGCGCGCGAGTTGGCGGACTTCGCCTATCTTCTGCCCCGGGGCTGGCAGTTATGTTCAGGTCGCCCACGGGAAGTCGGCGCGATTCACTTCTTCATCGTCGCTCGTTTACTGAATTGGATTCGATCCCACGCCGCCGACCTTCTCGATCGTAATGTGGGGCCGCGCTAAGCAGAACCATCTGCTCGGCGGTCAACGGCAGTGCCTGATCCGCCAATTCACATGCGCGACGGTGGATTCGGTTGACGCGGGAGCGGTATGAGTCGCTTGCCCTGACCGGCGGCGAAGAGTTCACCCGGGCGCCCGCTCGTCGCCGCGACCAAGTGTCGCGACGCGTTGGGCCCCGGTGCGGTCGAAACATTCGTAACGAAAAACGTCACGCGGGGACGGCTCAGGGCGTTGAAACTGATCTTGGGCACCAAATTCGACGAGGTGATGGCCATGATCGCCGAGTGCGAGAACCCGACACTGAAGGCACGCTACCTCGACGCGTCGTGCTGTTCCTGGTTTGGTTTTATCGGGTCGAGTGCGCCGCGATCCGACATCGGCGGCCGACACCGCGGCGATGATGGCGAAGGCGATCGCAAGGTCGGGGCACCCGCCTGCGTTGAGGTCGAGGTCGGCGATCAACGCCGCGAGCCTGACAACATCGTCGGCGGTGCCGCGCCCCCTTGCCGCCGTCCCCAGCGCGTTGACTCCGAACCAGAGGTTCAGCCCCGCAATTTGCGCCAGCCGCGCTGCGAGTGCGGGCGTGTCGGACCACACATGCACGTTGCCGCTGAAGTGGGATCCGGGTGACTGCTGGCACAGCGACATGCGCTCGTCAGCGCCCTGGGGTGTGTCGGTGATGTACCCAATCCGGCGCAGCAGTTCGGCGAAGTGATCTCGGGATCGGCGATCGTGTCGGCTGCCACGGGATTGCTTAGCATTGTCTTCAGCTCCTCTTTTCGGGTGTGAGCAACTGGGGATGGGCCGCTCGGCCGGGGCGGCCTTTTCCGTCTCAGAGGGCCTACAGCCGGGATTTCGGGTCGGTGGTGCTGGTCAGGGTGTTCGCCTCCACCCACGAACGAACCTCGTTCCAGTCGTAGAACACCCGCCCGTTTAATTTTTTGAATTTCGGCCCCTTGCCCATGTGCCGCTCCTGAGCCAATGCCGCCGTGTTCGTCCGCCGGTAGGTGGCGACCTCCTGCGGTGTCGCTAGTGGGGTGGGGACGGTGCCGCTCGTGCGTGCCATCAGGTGCTCCTTTTCGATCTAAAAACCGGTCAATCTGTCCTGATGGACCATGATCCTTCCCAGCGCCGAATGAGTCAATAGGCTTTGAAAAGAGGACAAAATGTCCTACAGTGCAGCTATGGACGAACTGAAAAGACCAAGCGGCGCGACCACTGAAACAGTGCGGGCCAACCTCGTTCGCCTGCGGACGGGGCGGCGTCTGGGCCACACGGCCCTGTCGGCCAAACTGGAGGAGCTGGGCCGACCAATAAGCACGCTAGGCCTACGCCGGCTTGAGCAAGGCGCTCGGCGGATCGACGTGGACGACCTGTTCGCGCTGGCCGTGGCCTTGGGCGTCAGCCCGGTCACGCTCTTGTTGCCCAACGCTGCCGACGGCGATGAGCGGGTTGAGGCCACCGGGGTTGACGGCAAGCTCGACGCCGAGCGGTTGTGGGCCTGGCTGTTCATGCACGAGCCGCTGGATCCCGAGGAGTCGACGCTCGAGTACCGACTGACAGCGCGGCCAGCATGGAAACGGCGCGAGTTGGAGGCCAACACCCGCTACGTCGAAGCGAAGTTGAGCGGCGATAGCGAGCTGTCTGTCAAGAGGGCCGAATGATGGCGACCGTCTCCAGGTACCAGACATCAAGCGGCGCAACACTGTATCGGGTCCGCTACCGCACACCCGAGGGTCGTCAGACCGATAAGCGCGGGTTCACCACCAAGCGTGACGCCGAGCGGTTCGCCGCCACGGTGGAGGTCGCCAAGATGCGCGGTGAGTATGTCGCGCCAGCGCATGCGCGGATGACGGTCGGTGAGTTGGGACCAGCCTGGCTGGACCGTCAGCGCGGGCACCTCAAACCCTCCAGCTACTGGGTGATGGAGATCGAGTGGCGGGTGCGGGTGGCTCCGCGCTGGGGCCACGTCGCTCTCGGCGACATCAGGCCGACGGCGGTCCAGCGGTGGCTGTCGGACCTGAGCCACGGTGTGGACGGCGCTACACCCGTCGGGGCGAGCGTGTTGAGCCGCGCCCACCACGTGCTGGCGTCGATCCTGGCCGACGCCGTTCGCGACCATCTGCTGGCCCTCAACCCGGCCACCGACATCAAGCTGCCCCGCAAGAACCGCAAGCGACCGGTCTACCTGACCCACCAGCAGGTCGCCGAACTGGCCGCCGCCTCGGGCACCTACGAGCGCCTGGTGCTGTTGATGGCCTACACCGGCCTGCGCTGGGGCGAGGCCATCGGTCTACGGGTCCGCGACCTGGACATGCTGCGCCGACGGGCCACCATCTCCGAAAACGCCGTCCAGGTAGGCCAGGAGATTTGCGTGGGAACCCCGAAGGCCCACAAGCAGCGCAGCGTGCCGCTGCCCGAGTTCCTGCTGCCCTATCTGGCCCGCCAGTGCGAGGGGCGAGACCGCGACGATCTGCTGTACGGCGGCAAGGATGGCGGGCACCTCAAACGACCGCACACCGACGGGTGGTTCGTCAAAGCCGTCGCTTCATCTGGCGTGCCGCGTGTGACACCGCACGATCTGCGCCACACGGCGGCCAGCCTGGCGGTGTCGGCGGGTGCCAACGTCAAAGCGGTCCAACGGATGCTCGGCCACGCCAGCGCAGCCATGACGTTGGACGTGTACGCCGACCTTTTCGATGACGATCTGGAGGCCGTCGCGACTGCCCTGGACCAGGCTCGTTCTGCTGAAATTGTGGGCAAAATGTGGGCACGGGGTGGGCAGCCGACCCAGCGATAGGGCGGCGATTTGGCGGTGGCCTGCGCTTTCACCCCACACAATCGCCAACCGTGACCGGGGTGGGGGTGATCCCGGCGATCACCGCGACGAGCAGAACAACTAATCCAACGATGACAATCATGGCGACGCCTCTGATCCTGGTGCTAGGTGGCTGGAGTAAAACGGGCAGTTTCACGCGCCGAGGCGAAATCGGTCAAAACCGGCGCCGCCAGAACGGACGCTGAGGGATTTTCGGCGACCTGCCGACCAAATCACTCTCCCGGAAATCGCGATGTCTGGTATTAGAAAATTGTTTGCCATGCAAAACACCAGCCACCTAGAAGTCCAGTACACGCCCCAATGTGCGCTATTGTCAACACTGTTAATACAGTGTTGACTTACACCGTTGACACTCGCTGTCGCCAGCCATTTGCAACGCTTCGATAGCGAGACAGAGGAGAAGTGCGGCGATGACGAAACAGCCGACCGGGCCCGACGCGGGCGGTCACCACGATGACCCGTCCGTCGCGGCCGCCGGCCGTAACAACGGTCAGCTCACCCGGTCGATGATCCTGCAGACCGCGCTGAGCATCGTCGACCGCGACGGTGTGGACCGACTGTCCATGCGCCGCCTCAGCGACGCCCTGGGCCGCGATCCCGTGATGCTCTACCGCCACGTCGCCAACAAGGCCGCCGTGCTCGACGGCGTCGCCGAGACCGTCCTCGCGCAGCTATCAGTGAACAACACAGACCCGGACTGGGCCGCCCAGTTGCGCACCGTCGCACGCGCCTTCCGCCAATTGGCCCTGGCGCACCCCAACGTAGTACCGCTGCTGGTCACCCGACCGTTGGCCACCCCGCTCGGGCAGCGGCCACCCGGAATGCTGCGCCCACTAGAAGACGTCCTCGCCCTGCTCACCTCCGCCGGGTTCACCGGCGACGACGCCCTACACATCTACTGGATGCTGTTCGGCTTCTTATACGGCCACATCCTCAACGAGCTGCAGGAGGTGATCGAGCGACCCGAGGAAACCGACCACGTCCTCCGCCTCGGTCTGCACCGGCTCGCGATCACCGAATTCCCCCAACTACGGGCACTGGCACCAGCCCTGGCCTCCTACGACGGCGCCGCCGAACTCGACCGCTTCCTCGACCTGCTGCTCCCCGGCCTGACCGCAACCCTCACCCGACCCCACCGACCATCTCCAACCAACTGAGACGACACCGACCGCTCCGTCCGCCAACGGCGCGGCGCGCCGGCGAGCACCGCCGCGAACTGGCCCGGCGCTGCCAAGAGGCTGTCCGGGGCAACGCCGAGACGAGCCGCGAGCATGTGCTCGTCGTGTGATCGGCGGACCCGGAGCTTGCGCCGCCGGCGGCTAAGCTTGTTCCGTTATGAGCGTTGCCCGCCCGGTGTATCTCGACCACGCCGCCAGCACCCCGATGCATCCTGATGCGATCGAGGCGATGACGGCTGCCCTGGCAACGGTCGGCAATGCGTCGTCGCTGCACACCGCGGGCCGGGCGGCGCGCCGCACGATCGAGGAGTCACGGGAGATCCTGGCCGAAAAGCTCGGTGCGCGACCGTCGGAAGTGATCTTCACTGCGGGCGGGACCGAAAGCGACAACCTCGGCGTGAAGGGCATCTATTGGGCCCGCCGGGACGCCGACCCGCGCCGGCGACGGATCGTGACCAGCGCCGTCGAGCACCACGCCGTGCTTGATTCTGTCGAGTGGTTGGTCGAGCACGAAAGCGCCGAGGTGACCTGGTTGCCCACTGATAGCGACGGTTCGGTATCGCCGTCGGCGTTGCGGGAACTGCTGCAGCGGCACGACGATGTCGCGCTGGTGTCGGTGATGTGGGCCAACAACGAGGTCGGTACGATCCTGTCGATCGCTGAATTAGCAATGGTTGCAACTGAATTCGGCGTTCCAATTCACAGCGACGCAGTCCAGGCCATTGGGCAGCTGCCGGTCTCGTTTGCCGCGAGCGGGCTCTCGGCGATGAGCATCGCGGCGCACAAGTTCGGTGGACCCACCGGTGTGGGTGCGCTGCTGTTGCGCCGCGACACCGCCTGTGTGCCGCTGCTGCACGGCGGCGGCCAGGAGCGCGACGTGCGTTCGGGCACACCGGATGTCGCTGGTGTGGTGGGGATGGCCGCGGCGGCCAGGCTTGCGGTGGACGGGATTGACGCGCACAGCAAGAAGCTGATTGCGTTGCGTGATCGTCTGATCGACGGGGTGATGACGACGATCGACGCAGTGCGACTGAACGGGCCCCGGCAGAACCGGCTTCCGTCAAATGCGCACTTTACATTCACCGGATGTGAGGGCGATGCACTGCTGATGTTGTTGGACGCCAACGGCATTGAGTGTTCGACGGGTTCCGCATGCACGGCGGGCGTCCCGCAGCCGTCGCATGTGCTGCTTGCGATGGGCGCGGACACCGCAGCTGCCCGCGGCTCGATCCGACTCTCGCTGGGGCGCACCAGCGTTCCCGAGGATGTCGATGCCGTCCTTGGTGTGCTGCCTGGTGCGGTGGCTCGCGCACGGCAGGCGGCGCTGGCGAGCGCAGGAGCGAAATGAGGGTCCTTGCCGCGATGAGCGGCGGTGTGGATTCGTCGGTGGCTGCAGCACGGATGGTGGAAGCGGGCCATGACGTGGTCGGTGTCCATCTGGCGTTGTCGTCGACCCCGGGCACATTGCGTACCGGTTCACGCGGCTGCTGCTCCAAGGAAGACGCGGGCGACGCCAGGCGTGTCGCTGACAAGCTCGGAATACCTTTCTACGTGTGGGATTTCGCCGATCGCTTCAAAGAGGACGTCATCGAGGACTTCGTGTCGTCCTATCAGCGAGGCGAAACTCCGAACCCGTGCGTGCGGTGCAACGAGAAGATCAAGTTTTCCGCGCTGGCCGCGCGAGCTGTGGCGCTGGGCTTCGACGCGGTGGCCACCGGGCACTACGCCCGGTTGTCGCAAGGACGGCTGCGTCGAGCCGTCGACGCTGACAAGGACCAGTCCTACGTGTTGGCCGTGCTGACCGCAGGCCAGTTGCGGTACGCGATGTTCCCGGTAGGCGACACTCTCAAGCCGCAGATCAGGGCCGAGGCCGCGGCGCGTGGGCTTGCCGTCGCCGACAAGCCCGACAGCCACGACATCTGCTTCATTCCGTCCGGTGACACCCGCGCATTCCTTGGCTCGCGTATCGGCGTTCAGCGCGGAGCGGTCATCGACCGATCCGGAGCCGTGCTGGCTCACCATGACGGCGTTCACGGCTTCACGATCGGCCAGCGCAAGGGTTTGGGCATTGCGGGTCCGGGCCCGGATGGGCGGCCACGGTACGTCACCGCGATCGACGCACGAACCGCAACGGTCACGGTTGGCGGGGTGGCGGATCTGGATGTCTGGGAGCTGACGGGTGAGCGGCCGGTGTTCACGGCGGGCGATGCGCCAGTCGGACCGGTCGAATGTGAGATCCAGGTGCGCGCGCACGGCGAGGCGGTCGACGGGGTGGCCGACCTGGTTGGCGATCGGTTGCACGCCCGGCTGCGCAAGCCACTGCGTGGGGTTGCTCCGGGCCAGACGATGGTGCTCTACCGGCCGGACGCCGACGGCGACGAAGTGATCGGCGGCGCGACCATCACCTAGGGCCCACCCGGGATGCGATGCGCGTCGTGACGAGGTCGGGCACCACGTGGCTGTAGCCGGAGTAGGTGACCTCGATGAGCACGTTGTCTTCGAGCCGGTAGATGCGCCCGCAGTCGCAGAGGCTTTCGGACCACAGTGTTTGGCCATCGGTCGTCCACTCGTAGACGTACCCATAGCCCGACGGGGTGTCGCCGCACGCCTTCACCAGATTCGAGACGTTGTCGAATACGCGGCGGGCGGTGGCCCCGTCGACATATGCGGCGGCCGCCTCCGACAGCATCGCGGAATCGGGTGGCGTCTGAAAGCTGGTCTTGTGGAACTGCTTGACGTCCGGCCCGAAAATCTGGCTTTCGCGAAACACGAACTGGCACTGAGGCGGAGCCGCTCCGACCAGGAGCTCGTCGTCGACCGTCCACTTCGAGTCCATGCCCGGCACGCCGTTGAGGTCGAGCCCGGCGCCCGTCAGATCGCGCATCTCCGCCGTGGTGAGGAGCAGATCGTCGACATCCAAGCCGTCGAGGTAGGGCCATTCCATCGGCGGCATGGCGGCGATACCGCCGACGTAGCGTGTGCATCCGCTGGCCAGCGTCACGATCGCGGTAACTGCGGCAATCCAAAGACGAACGTGCCGTTTTGACGCAACGGGAAGACGGCCTGGCGCTGTGAGCCGCGTCCAACGGCGTGTCCCGGCGTGGTTGCCGAAATGATCGGGCGGATCGTGTCCTACCACACCGAGGATTCTCGGCGCAGTGGCCACCGGGCACAATGTCGATCCGCCTTACTCCCGCGAATTTGGCTCGCATCCGTCAAAGGCATGCAAACGGCCATCGCGGGCCGATTCTCGCTAGGGCGTTTCGGGTGGTTGGCGAAACGTGTATTTCCAGATGTCGTCTTCGCAGAAAAGTCGTAGTGGCACGGATATGGGAGAACGGGACCCGAGACCGCCGATGGCCGCCGCCATGGCCAACGCCGTGATCAAATAACGCCCTCTGACGTGGCCGGGGCATGTGGCGGAGTCTGCTTCGGCGCCGCCCCGGGTGGGGGAAAGACCTCCAGGGCAGGGTCAATCCGACATCCAGGATCAGGGGTCGCCGCCCAGCCGCTCGCGGTCTGAGACTCGGCCAGGCAGCCGAACAGCGCGCTGCTGCGTCGGGGCATGAGGAGAAGGAACCGCATACTGTTAGGCAAATGAGTGCTTTCGCGGCCGCGACGGGCGTCGGCTCGTGGCCCGGTGCCTCGCCGCGGCAAGCCGCCGAGGTCGTCGTCGGCGAGTTGCATTCGATGCCGCATCTCGTCGAGTTGCCGGCTCGCGGCGTCGGCGCGGACATGATCGGCAGGGCCGGGGCGCTGCTGGTCGACATCGCGATCGACACGACACCTCGCGGGTATCGGGTCTCGGCGCGCCCGGGCGCGGTGAGCCGGCGGGCGCGCAGCTTCCTCGACGAGGACATCGACGCGCTGGAGGAGGCCTTCGAGCTGGCCGGATTGCGGGGCGGCGACCGGACGGTCAAAGTGCAGGCGCCGGGGCCGGTGACCCTGGCAGCGCAGCTGGAACTGACGAGCGGGCATCGGGCGATCACCGACGCGGGCGCGCTGCGCGACCTGACCGCGTCGTTGGCACAAGGTATTGCGCTGCACTGTGCGGACGTGTCCCGGCGGCTGCAGAGCCCGGTGGCAGTGCAATTCGACGAGCCGTCGCTGCCGGCGGCGCTCGCAGGCAGGCTCACCGGAGTGACCGCGTTGACGCCCGTTCATCCGGTGGACGAGACGGTCGCCGTGGAGCTGCTCGACGAGTGCGCGACCGCTGTCCGGGGCGAGGTGGCAGTGCATTGCTGCGCTGCCTCTTTGCCGTGGGAAATGTTGCAGCGCAGTAAGTTTCATGCGTTAGGGATCGATCTGTCTGCCTTGGACGCGAGTTCGCTCGACGGCCTCGGCGAATTCGTCGACAGCGAGCGCACGGTGCTGTTGGGTATCGTGCCGTCCGCC
Organism: uncultured Actinomycetota bacterium; assembly: GCA_963801365.1. Classification (GTDB taxonomy): domain Bacteria; phylum Actinomycetota; class Actinomycetes; order Mycobacteriales; family Mycobacteriaceae; genus Mycobacterium. Next base: position 337,015 of record CAWDEZ010000018.1, read on the forward strand.
CAGCCGCCGCGCGCACCGTCGGCTGGGCAGCTGGCCGAAATGGCGGTGAGCGTCACCGATCGGCTCGGCTTCCCGCGTCACTACCTCGTCGAACGCATCGGTGTCACTCCGGCGTGCGGCCTGGCTGGCGCGACGCCCGAATGGGCGCGCACCGCAATCGGATTGGCGCAGAAGGTTGCCGATGCGATCGCCGAGGGCCCTGACGCCATTTGATGACCTGATGCGGTAAAGCCGACGCTGGGAAAGCAGACTGGACGTTTGCGACGAGCGGCGCCTAGCGACCGGCGCTGGCAGATTTTCATGACCTGTGTACTGATGTCGGCGCGACGGCGAACGATGTCCCGGGCGCCTACCATACGGGGTTGGCGATCGGGAAACGGTGCCACCTGGATCACCACTGATCGCAATTTGCCAAGTATCCAAACTTACGGTGGCGCAGTATGTTTGAATCGGCGAGCTAACCGCCGTCGAGCTGCTTGATCAATTTCCGCGGCGCCACCAACCGGTACGACGCATCGACAAGCTCGCGGATCTCGTCCCAGTCCACCCTTGCGGCGGTGAGGTCGAGGCCGAGCCAGCCCGACGGGCCCAGGTAGGCGGGGTAATAGAAGCGACTGTCCTGTGTGAGCGCTTGGCGGTCGGACTCGTCGACTTTGACCAACACCGAATACGGGAACGGCGTCATGTCACCGACAGCCTCGCCCTTCGCGTTGCCGCCGTACATCACAAAGATCTTCGGCGCACAGAACACCGGCCGCCCCCACGAGATCTTCTCGAACGCGCCCGGGAAGTCCAGCGCGATCCGCCGAAGCTCGCCCAGGCCGAAGTCGTCGTGGCGAAACATGATCGGGTGCGGCACCGGTCTAGCGTATCGACGCACGCTCACGGTCTCCACCACGGCGGGCCCGAACCGTTGTCGGGGTTGTCGATGGTATCAGCGGCGGGGCGCGATGAACCGAGATGACCAACAGATCATGATCATTGGCCGCCGATCCGGGCCCGGCGCACCCCGCAATAGGCTCGGCGGGTGAGCCAATGATCATCTCGACTATCGTCATGTGGCTCGTAGACGGGCGGTTGGCGCGCGATCGACGCGGCTCCAAACCCCCAAAACCAGGGCCGGGGAAGCCAGCCGTCGCAAACGTGCCCGCTTCCCCCGGTCCCAGTGGCATCATCGTCCCGGGCTTAGTGAATTGCCGTCGATCGGCCGGACCTGCTGACGCGGTGGATTCTGACCAGCAAGACGAAAGGCCGGCTCGCCGACATGTCTGAGAATCAGTCCGCACCATCCAGCATCGGAGTTTTCACCAGCGGTGGTGACGCTGCAGGGATGAACCCTGCCGTGCGTGCGGTCATCCGCACGGCCGCACACCGCGGTATCGACGTGTATGCGATTCACGAGGGGTACCACGGCCTAGTCGAAGGCGGCGACCTCATCCGGCGAATGGAACCCGCCGACGCCGACGGCATCCTGCACAAGGGCGGGACAGCAATCGGCACCGCCAGGTCCAAACGATTCAGGACGCGCGACGGCCGCCGAGCAGCCGCCCGCAACATCGTGGAGCGCGGCATCGACGCGCTCGTCGCGATCGGCGGCGACGGCAGCCTCACCGGCGCCAATGTGTTCCGCGAGGAGTGGTCGGAGTTGCTTGCCGAATTGGTTGACTCCGGACAGATCACACAGGAACTCGCCGACGAGCATCCGTTCCTGCGCCTGGTTGGTCTCGTCGGATCCATCGACAACGACATGTCGGGTACCGACATGACGATCGGCGCGGATACGGCGTTGCACCGGATCGTCGAAGCCATGGATTCGTTGCACAGCACCGCGTCCAGCCATCAACGCACCTTCGTCGTCGAAGTCATGGGACGCCATTGCGGCTACCTCGCGCTGATGTCTTCGCTCGCCACCGCGGCCAACTGGGTGCTGATCCCCGAGCAGCCACCTGCGAAGGACTGGGCTCAGCACATGTGCCGGGACATTAAAGCGGGCCGGGACATCGGCCGTCGGCAAAGCGTGGTCGTCGTCGCCGAGGGTGCGCATGATCTGGAGGGCAACGAGATCACCACCGACCAGATCAAAACACTGCTCGAGAATGAACTCGGCGAGGACACGAGGATCACAATTCTCGGCCACGTGCAACGCGGCGGCGCGCCGAGCGCCTTCGACAGATTCTTGGCCACGCTGCTCGGTGATGCTGCCGTGGAACAACTGCTCAGCGATAGCCCGCACACATCCCCACAGCTGATCGGGTTGCGAGGGAACCGGGTGGTTACCTCGCCACTGATGGAGTGTGTGGCCCAGACCCAGGCCGTTGCCGAGCGCATCAAGGCGAGCGACTTCGACGGGGCAATGTTGCTGCGCGGCGGTAGCTTCCGGCAGTCGTACGAGATCCTCCAGACCATTCAGCAGGCGGCGCCGCGGCCCACACCGGCGGCTCGGCGACGGTTCCGGATCGCCGTAGTACACGGCGGCGGACTGGCACCGGGGATGAACACCGTGGTCCGGGCCGCAGTGCGGCTCGGCCTCGACCGCGGCTACACGGTGCTCGCGGTCAAGAACGGATTCCGCGGACTGCGCAAGGGTGACGTCCAGGAAATGCACTGGATGGACGTCAGCGGGTGGGTGTCCGAAGGGGGTGCCGAGATCGGCACCAACAGGTATGTGCCCAGCGGGGCTGCCATCGCGCAGATTGCCGAACAGGTTGGCGCTCACCGGATCGACGGTCTGCTGATGGCCGGCGGCTGGGACGGCTACCACGCCGCTCACGAACTGCACCGCCACCGGCAGCAATACACCGCCCTGGACATTCCGATCGCCTGCTTGCCGATGACAATCAACAACGACGTCCCGGGCACCGAATTGAGCATCGGCAGTGACACGGCGCTGAACAGCATTGTGGCCGACATCGACAAGATCCGGCAGTCCGCGGTCGCATCTCGCCGAGTGTTCGTTGTCGAGGTCATGGGTCGCAACTGCGGTTACCTGGCATTGCTCAGCGGGTTGGCCACCGGAGCCGAACGCATCTACCTGCCGGAGGAGGGCATCACGCTGGACGACCTCATGGCGGACATCGCGGCCCTCGCCGAAGGCTTCCGTTCTGGGAAACGCTTGGGCCTTATCGTCTGCAGCGAAGGCGCCGACCCTGTCTACACCACCGGGTTCATCACGTCGCTGTTTGAGAAGGAAGGTCGGGACCTCTTCGACGCTCGACAGGCGATCTTCGGCCACCTCCAGGAGGGCGGCGACCCATCGCCATTCGACCGGATACATGCTACGAGTCTGACCGCCCGCTGCATCGAATTCCTTTCAGAGCAACTCGAATCCGGCAGCCGTGCCAGTGCAATGGTCGGATTCCAATCAGGGCGGGTGCAGTTCACCGATTTGACGTCCTACCCAGCGCTCGTCGACGAGGATGTTCGCCGTCCGGTCGAGCAGCGCTGGATGGACCATCGCCACCTGGCGACAATCATGCATGGTTAGCGAAGCTAGGGCCGCCGAAGCTCACGCAGGGCCGAGGTCGTCGTCGCGAAACATGATCGGGTGCGCGTATCGGCGGCCGGCCACACTGTCGGTGTGCTCCGATAGCCTGCAAAGGTGGCCCAGGAGGTAATCCCGGAAACCGACCCCGACGTGCGTCGGCGCTGGCAGCAGCTGGCCGAGGAGGTGCGGGAGCACCAGTTTCGGTACTACGTCAAGGACGCGCCGGTCGTATCCGACGCCGAGTTCGACAAACTCCTCAAAGAGCTGGCGGCGCTCGAAGACCGCCATCCCGAGCTCCGGGTGCCTGACTCGCCGACGCAGCTCGTCGGCGGAGCGGGCTTCGCCACCGACTTCACCGAGGCCGAGCACCTCGAGCGGATGCTGTCCCTCGACAATGTGTTCGCTGCCGACGAGCTGGAGGCCTGGGCGCTGCGCGTCAAGAACGAGGTCGGCCGTGAGCCCGACTACCTCTGCGAACTGAAGATCGACGGAGTCGCCCTGTCGCTGGTGTACCGCGACGGCCGGTTGTCGCGAGCCGCCACCCGCGGGGACGGGCGGGTCGGTGAGGACGTCACCCTGAACGCTCGAACCATCGATGATGTCCCGGAAACCCTCACGACCACAACGGATTATCCGATCCCCGCGGTACTCGAAGTCCGCGGCGAAGTGTTCTTCCGGCTGTCCGACTTCGAAAACCTCAACGCCAGCCTGGTCGAGGAGGGCAAGGCGCCGTTCGCCAATCCCCGCAACAGCGCGGCCGGATCGCTGCGCCAGAAGAACCCCGCGGTCACCGCCAGGCGCAAATTGCGGATGATCTGCCACGGTGTCGGCCACACTCAAGGATTTCGGCCGAAGACGCTGCACCACGCCTACACCGCGTTGAAGGCCTGGGGGCTGCCGGTGTCCGAACACACCGCGCTCGTCACAGGCATCGCGGAGGCCGAGAAGCGCATCGCGTATTGGGGCGAGCACCGCCACGATGTCGAACACGAAATCGACGGGGTCGTCGTCAAAGTCGACGACGTCGCCCTGCAGCGCCGTCTCGGCTCCACGTCACGTGCGCCGCGCTGGGCGACCGCCTACAAATACCCGCCGGAGGAGGCGCAGACCAAGCTGCTGGACATCCGCGTGAACGTCGGCCGCACCGGTCGGGTCACGCCGTTCGCGTACATGACACCGGTGAAGGTGGCCGGCTCCACCGTCGGGCTCGCGACGCTGCACAACGCGTCCGAAGTCAAGCGCAAGGGAGTGTTGATCGGCGACACCGTGATGATCCGCAAGGCCGGCGACGTCATCCCCGAGGTTCTAGGCCCCGTCGTCGATCTGCGTGACGGCACCGAGCGCGAGTTCGTCATGCCAACACACTGCCCCGAGTGCGCCACGCCGCTGGCACCGGCTAAGCAGGGCGACGCCGACATCCGCTGCCCCAATGCGCGCTCGTGCCCAGCTCAGTTGCGGGAGCGCGTGTTTCACGTCGCCGGGCGCGGCGCGCTGGACATCGAGGGGCTGGGCTACGAGGCCGCGATCGCGCTGCTGAAGGCCGGCGCCATCACCGACGAAAGTGAATTGTTCACGCTCACCGAGGCCGACCTGCTGCGCACCGAGCTGTTCACCACGAAGGATGGCGCCTTGTCCGCCAACGGCGTTCGGCTGCTGCAGAACCTGGATCGGGCGAAATCACGACCGCTGTGGCGGGTGCTGGTCGCGCTGTCGATCCGCCACGTCGGCCCCACCGCGGCTCGCGCGCTCGCCACCGAGTTCGGCAGCATCAACGCGATCATGTCCGCGTCCCAGCAGGAGCTGGCCACCGTCGAGGGCGTCGGACCGACCATCGCCGAGGGCGTCACCGAGTGGTTCACCGTCGACTGGCGCCGCGCGATCGTTCACAACTGGCGGGCTGCCGGGGTGCGCATGGAAGACAAGCGGAACGCAAGCATCGAGCGCACGCTGGACGGGCTGTCGATCGTCGTCACAGGCTCACTGCCCGGATTCTCCCGTGACGAGGCGAAGGAAGCGATTGTGGCGCGCGGCGGAAAGGCAGCCGGCTCGGTGTCGAAGAAGACGGCCTTTGTGGTGGCAGGCGACTCGCCGGGGTCGAAGTACGACAAGGCCGTCGAATTAGGGGTGCCGATACTCGACGAAGACGGTTTTCGCAACATGCTGGAAAACGGGCCGCCGGAAGCCGGTTGACGAGGCTCGATATCGGCCGCGCAACAACTCGTGAGCCGGCCCGAGGTGCCGCTCTGGTGGTTGCTGTGGCTGACTGGACGGCGGGTCCGGGGCAGACGGGAAATTACGGCGCTCAGTCCCGGTCCGCCGGGAAACCACGGACGCGTAAAAGGTTCCGTCACTCCGGTGGTCCCGTTTTTCAACGCCGGCGCTGAGATAAGCACGGGCAGTTGGCCCGACGAGGCGGGATGGGAGCTCAGTCACCTGACCGAAAGTCGGTCCAGGATGCGTTCTCGGTGCGCCTAAGGGCTTGTGATGAAATAACGTTGTTTTGGGGTGCGATGGGTCTACCGTTGTGCTATGGCGGATCTGGCCGAGTCGGTGGCACGGCGGTACGGGGTGCTGCGACCGCATATGACGGAGTTTCAGCGGCGGTTGTGGCTGGGCGCGGAGGCCGCGGAACTGGGTCCAAGCGGGATCTTGATCGTGGCGCAGGCGACCGGAGTCGCCGCGGACACCGTGCGTCGGGGCCGCAAGGAGTCCGAGAACGGGACCGCACCGGGCGAGGGGCGGTCGCGGCGGGCCGGTGGCGGACGCAAGCGCGCGGAGACCCACGACGATGCCCTGGTCGCGGCGTTCGAGTCGTTGATCGACCCGGTGACCAGGGGCGATCCGCAGTCGCCGTTGCGGTGGACCTCGAAATCGATCCGCGCGCTGACCGCGGCCCTGCGTGAGAAAGGCCATGAGGTCAGTGATTTCGTGACCCGCCGGCTGCTGCGCGAGGGGGGTTACAGCCTGCAGGCCAACGCCAAGACCATCGAGGGCAATCAGCACCCCGACCGCGACGCCCAGTTCGGCTACCTCAACGAAAAGGCGCAGGACCACCTGGCTGCCGGGGATCCGGTGATCAGCGTCGACACCAAGAAGAAAGAGTTGGTGGGGTCCTACAAGAACGTCGGGCGGGAGTGGCGTCCCGCCGGCGACCCCGAGCAGGTCAAGGTCCACGACTTCGCCGACAAGACCCTCGGCAAGGCCAATCCGTACGGGGTCTACGACATCGGCGCCAACACCGGGTGGGTGTCGGTGGGCACCGACCACGACACCGCCGAGTTCGCCGTCAACACCATCGCAACCTGGTGGCGGGAAGTCGGAAAACCCATGTACCCCAACGCTGCCCGCCTGATGATCAGCGCCGACGGCGGTGGCTCCAACGGCTACCGCACCCGGCTGTGGAAGACCGAACTCGCCCGCCTCGCCGCCACCACCGGCCTGAGGATCACCGTGTGCCACCTGCCGCCGGGCACCAGCAAGTGGAACAAGATCGAACACCGGTTGTTCGCCCACATCTCGATGAACTGGCGCGGAAGGCCACTGACCAGCCACGAGGTGATCGTCGCCACCATCGCCGCGACCACCACCAGCACCGGACTCACCGTGCGCGCCGCACTCGACGACGCCGAGTACCCGAAGGGCATCACGATTCCCGACAAGCAAATCAAAGCCCTTGAAACACAGGGCATCCTTGCACGTCACGAGTTCCACGGCGAGTGGAACTACACCCTCAACCCCGAACCGCGACACGCCCGAGACCAACCAAGTTAATTCATCACAAGCCCTAAGCATCGGCGCACGTACCGTAATTGCTTATTGTCGGGCACTAGTGCCGGGAGGTTGATGTGGACGGTACGCCGTTCGGCCGCTACCGCCTGATCGAGTTGCTGGGCCGCGGCGGCATGGGCGAGGTGTGGCTGGCGCACGACACCGCGGCCAACAACCGCCCGGGGGCGATCAAACTGCTCCCACCGCACCTTGCGCAGGACGAAACGTTCGTGCGGCGTTTCCGCGGGGAAGCCGATAAGGCCGCGCGGCTGAACAATCCGCACATCATTCCCATTCACAATTACGGCGAAATCGACGGGCGGCTGTATGTGGATATGCGGCTCATCGAGGGCCGCGACCTGCAACAGGTGCTGGCCGGGGGTCCGTTGGAGCCGGCACGCGCGGTGCGGATCATCGAGCAGGTGGCCAAGGCGTTGCATGCCGCCCACAAGATCGGCCTGGTGCACCGCGACGTCAAACCGTCCAACATCCTGCTGGACGAGGACGACTTCGCCTACCTGATCGACTTCGGCATCGCCCGCGGCGCTGAGGAAACCGGCTTGACCGCCACCGGCGCCATGATCGGCAGCTGGCACTACATGGCCCCGGAGCGGTTGCGGGCGCGCGGGGCGATCGATGCCCGCGCCGACATCTATGCGTTGGCGTGTGTGCTCTATGAGTGCCTGACCGGACACCGCCCGTTTCCCGGTGACTCGATGGCGAGCCAAGTCGCCGCGCATTTTAACAGATCCCCCGCCGCTACCATCGACCACCCAACCGAACATGCCCGCGAAGCTCGACGCGGTGATCGCGACCGGTATGGCGAAAAACCCCGACGAGCGCTACGCCACCACGGTGGAATTAGCCCACGCCGCCCACGAGGCGATCACCGACCCGATTCCGCGGCAGGTGCCGACTGTTCCGGCGTCGCAGCCAACCAAGCCCCCACCATGGCCTGCCGCGCCAGCGACGATCACGGAACGCGTTGAGACGCAACCGCCGTCGAGTGTGTTCAACCCGCCGCCCGCCTGGCAGCGTCCACCAGCCCAGACCCCGACCCAGCGGCAACATCCACCTACCCAACGGCCGCTGCTGACTCCGCCCGCAGGGAACGAGCCCCGGCAAAACCGCGCCGCCGCGCTCGATCACCGCATAGCGCGAACGGTCTACACCCCATGGATCAGACGCGTCGCCGCCGCGATCATCGATGTCATTCCAACACTGATCGTGATCGGCACCGGCCCTGCGCTAGCAAATTGGATTGCAGCAAGCCACTCCATGTGCGGCTACTACAAGCCAGACGGCACCTGCAGTTACTACGTACACCGGCAGACCGCTTTTGGCCACACGATTGTTCGCCAGTTCGCGCACATCCTGGAGCTTGGCGGCGGCTATTTGCTGCCGTTATCGGATGCCAAGGGGCAGACCATAGCCGACAAGATTATGGGAACGGTCTGTCTGCGGATCTGATCAGCTGCTCATTCAGCCATGCATTTTCTAGGCACTACCCTTGATTTTTCGCGAAACTCTGTAGCGGGGGTGTGTAGGTAAGCGAAAGTGCCTGTCCCGCAAGGCATGATGGGACTTGTCTAAGGTTCCGTAATGCTGACTGGAAGGCACTTCGCAGGTGAAGAGTATCGCGGCGGCGTCGCGGGTGAAAGTGTCGGCGGACGGTCGGGGCGTGGTTTCGCATGCGGGTATGGGCCTGTTGCGTGAACTGGCCGACTTGACCGGGTTGTCGGCGCAGGTGACCGCCGCGTTGGCCGACACGTACCAGGGCCCGTGGGTGTATGCGCCGGGTGCGGTGTTCGCGGATCTGGCGGCAGCGGTGGCCGACGGCGCGGACTGTATCGACGGGGTGGGGCAGCGGTGCGGGGACCGCGAGCATGCCTTTGGGGCGAAGGCGTCGACGACCACGATGTGGCGGCTGGTTGATCAGCGTGTTGATGCGATCCATCTGCCGCGGGTGCGCGCTGCCCGCGCGGCGGCCAGGGCGGCGGCGTGGGCCGCCGGGGCGGCCCCCAAGCGTGGCGGGTGGCTGCATATCGACATCGACGCCACATTGACCATCGACGCCTCCGACAACAAGCAGAACGCGGCGCCGACCTGGAAGAAGACCTTCGGGCATCACCCGTTGCCGGCGTTTTTGGATCGCCGGGAGATCGCCGGGGGCGAGGCGCTGGCCGGGCTGCTGCGGGCCGGCAACGCGGGCAGCAATACCGCGGCCGACCACGTCACGGTCCTGGAGCAGGCGTTGGCGTCGCTGCCGCCGGGCTGGTGTCCGGGCCGGGATCCCGGGGCGCCGAAGATGCTGGTGCGGTCCGACGCCGCTGGGGCCACCCACGCGTTCGCCACGGCGTGTCGAGCTCACCGGGTCGGGTTCTCGTTGGGCCACCCGGTCGACACCCGGGTGCAAGACGCGGCCGACACCCTCAACCGCGGTCAGGCCTGGTACCCGGCGATCGAGTCGGACGGTGAGATCCGCGACGGGGCGTGGGTGGCCGAGGCCACCGACCTGGTCGACATGTCGGCGTGGCCTGCCGGCACCCGGCTGATCCTGCGCAAGGAACGCCCCCACCCCGGTGCGCAGCTGCGGTTCACCGACGCCGACGGCATGCGGGTCACCGCGTTCATCACCGACACCGCCCCCGGTTTGATCGCTGGGCAGCTGGCCGGCCTCGAGCTGCGCCACCCTCAACACGCCCGCGTCGAGGACCGCATCCGCGAAGCCAAGGCCACCGGACTGGCCAACCTGGCCTGCCACGACTTCCACGCCAACGCGGCCTGGCTCGAAATCATCATGGCCGCAACCGATCTCGTCGCCTGGACCAAACTCATCGGATTCACCAGCCACTCCGAGATCGCCCGCTGCGAAATCGCCGCCTTCCGCTACCGGGTGCTGCACACCGCCGCCCGCATCACCCGCGGCGCCCGCCAACTCCGGCTACGCATCGACGCCACCTGGCGGTGGGCCGCAGCGATCACAACCGCCTGGCACCGCATCCGCGCCGCCTTCCCCTGAGCCGCCGACCCACCTGCCCCAACGACCACGAAAGCACGGCACCGGGAAGCCCGCCCAACCCGGCGACACGGGACGATCCAAACACGTCACATCCCGAAAGACCGACCACACAGGCCAATCCGCAGCCAAGCCGCAACCAACACCTACCGGCATGCAAAATCGAGGCTACTGCGCCGCAGCCGGGACTTCGTCCGGCAGCGGTGGCCCTTCGGGTAGTTTTCTCCTGACGCGGGCGGGTGGTTTCGTTGGCTGGGCTGGGTGTGCAGCGACGAGTTCAGCCGGTGGTATTCGGACCTGGTGACCGGCAGCTATGACTGTATGGATCGGATCGTGATCAACGCGTTCTTCCCGCAGCCGATGATGAATGGCGGATATCCGCCGCGGAAGAGCCGCAAGCCGCTGATCCTCACGGTGGTTGGGTCGTTGGTCGCGGTGATCGCAGTCGTCAGCGGTGTCGTCATTGCGATGGCTGGCGGCGGCAAGTCCGGCACACTCGCCGACGCCGTACGAGGCTACCCCGGAAGCGCTGGCGCTCAGTGACGCCAAGACCGCGCTTCCTACGCGTCAGACCAACAGTGAGCCCTTAGCGCTCGCTCGAGTATCCCGCCCAAGCACCGCCCCGGAAGGGGATTCTCCGAGATTGCCGCGTCGGTTCCTCTCATCGGCGGTACGCCACCTCTCGACTTGCCAGTGAGGCGCTGAGCGTCCCCGCACGTCAAACACATTGCGCCACAGAAAAAGCCGATAAGCAGCCCCAGTCGACGCAGAATCCATCATCGGCATAAAAATCGCAGCATCCATCATCGGCATAAAAATGTTGTGGCACCGTGTAATTCAGACTCGGCGCTTCTTAATATATTGCCAGAACTGCATATTCGATGTGCAAACCTGGAAACATGACCGCCGGTCACCGTGGGGACCGCTCGGTTGGAGCCGAATGGCTTTCTGATGGTTCTGTCACGGTCGCGGGCATCGACAATCCGAGGGTCATTTGGTGATTCGGGCCCGCCAAGCCGCCAAGTACTATCCGCAAGTAGTACAATCACTGATATGTCGGAGGTGCCTGTACGCGAGCTAAACCAGAACACCGCCGGTGTGCTCGCGCGCGTGAAACGTGGTGAGCAGATTGGCATTACGGAACGCGGGATCGTCATCGCCAGGCTGATACCCGCGCAAGAAAGCCCGCTGTCCGAGCTGATCAGCTCGGGGAGACTTCGCCCGGCAACGCTGCACGGTCCCGCGCCGCGTCCGTCCGGCCCGGTCAGGACCGATCATGAGGCCGGCGCGGTGCTGCGCGAAATGCGTGACGCCGAACGTTACTGATGATCTATCTCGACACCTCGGCCCTCGTGAAGCTGATCCGCCGGGAAGCCGAAAGCGACGCTCTTGCCGACTGGCTGGACGCGAAGGCGCCAGCCCCATGGGTGTCCTCGACGCTGATTGAGGTCGAGCTTCCGCGGGCGCTGCGCCGTATTGACGACACGCTGGTGGAGCAGGTGCCCGCGACGGTCGCGAGGATAGCCCGCTACGAAATCGACGACGTCGTGCGCGGCGCGGCCGCCGCGTACTCTGATCCGGGCTTACGCTCGCTCGATGCGATTCACCTCGCTACGGCGACGGTAGTCTTCGGGCGCCAACTGGAGGCATTCGTCAGCTATGATCAGCGCCTTTCACATGCCGCCGCGGCGCTGGGTCTTCGCCCCGAGTCTCCGGGACGAACCTCCTGACATGTTAACATTGTTCGATTTTTCGCGACAATCTGCCCCACGGGCCAAGTTGAATGTCGAGGAGCTGCCGAAGATCCCAGCCATTACCAAGACCCGGATTGCGATTGTGTTTTTCGGGTACAGCCGACTTGACCGGCAGAACACCCAAGATCTCGGTTTAGCCCCGTCGCAGATAGACCGCGCATGTGCCGGTGCGGCAGTGGAACTCGTAGACCAGCCTGGGATCGGCTCTCACTACCGCACCTGCCACGGTGTCGTCACCGACGATGAGCATCCGCACCGCCGGGTCGTCCACGATGCGACGGACGTCGGCCGCGGTCGCGTCGTCGGGGATCCGCTGAGCGGCCCGAGAAAGATCGAACGGCCATGCGTAATAAGGTAGTTCGGCCGACCCGTCGAACACCGTGATCTCACCGCGGTGCACGTTGGCGACCGCATCGAGGAACGGCGCGGGCGATCCGTCGGCGCCCACCGCGCGCTGCCGTTCGGCGAGATCCATCCGTCCGTACGCGGTGAGCGCGGGTCCTTCACCGCGCAGGCCCGGGTATGCGACGACGACACCATGTGCGGCGGCGAGTGTGACGACGCTGAAAACGAGACACCGTGCTGGCTTTCGGATGTGTTCGATGCAAGGTGCCGCAAATGCGACGACCAAACCGGCGAACCCGAGGACGAACCTGGCCACCGACGGGTCGGGCACTGCCAGCGACGCGACCGCGATCATCGCAACGGCCACCGCACGGGCGCGCACGGCGCCCACCACCGCGAACGGAAGCGCGATCAGAAACACCAAACCCAATCCGCCGACGCGCATGTCGAACACCGCAAGCGGCGGGAAAACTGTTGTCCAGGAATCGAAGACCCGCCAGGCAAGGTTGCCGTGCGGGTGCGGGGTGTTGGCGCCGGAGGCAAGGAGTTCCGCGGTCGTATGTGTGCCAGGAAAATGCAGAGGTCCGAGGTCGAACCGCACCGGCCATATCGGGTTGGCGTGCCGAAACATGTTGACCACGTATATTTCCGCGCCGACGACTGCGGCGAGGGCCGTCGCCGGCGGCACCGTCAGCAGCACCCCCTCCCGGCGGGCGCGGGAAGCCAATGCCACCAGGAGCAGCATCGCACCGGGCAGCGCGCTGGGCTTGGCGCCCAGGAACAGCCCGGTAGCAAGACCCGCCAACAGAACCCGCCTCGCATCCAATGGTCCCAATACGAACGCCGCAGCGTCAGTAAGAACGCGGCCGACGCGACGTCGACGTAGTTGGTGGGCAATTGCAAGAAGACCGCCGGAAGCGTGAGCCACGCCGCGCCGGCCGCCGCGGCGTGATCGGTGCGTGCACCCTGCCCCCGTGCGGTCGTCGCCACCGCCAATGCTCCCAGTAAGCCGAAGGGAACACCGGCCAGGTCGACCAGTCGGTCGTCGGGAAGCATTGCCCGCCAGGCGATACAGGTGTACTCAACGATGTGCGGATACGTCGACACGTACGGCATGTCCGTCGGGATGTCGGCGAACGTGCCTCGCTGCAAGGCGAAGTTGACGAACGGCAGGTGGTAGCCGAGGGCGTCCCACTGCCACACCGGTAGGTAATACGCGGCCACCATCGCGATCGAGAGCGCAACGGCCGCGATCAGAAGGACGGGTGCCGTGTGCAGACTGACCGTGCGTCGCCACGGCATTCGCCAGGGCAGGTCTCGCATGCGCACCGCAACGAGTGCCGCGCCGGCGACAATCAGCAGCGCGCCGAACAACACCCACGTCGTCAACCGGCCGACCGCACCGAACAGTCGCACCACGACCGCGACCAACGCCACCGTCAGCGTTGCGCCGGCCAACACCGATTGCATGCCTTCGCGCGGCAACACCAGTGTGCCAAGCCCGCGGATCACCACCCAGACCAGCGGTACCGCGAGCGGCAGCAGCCCCCACGGGGTGAGCGTCAGCACCCCGCCCATCGGTAGCTCAGGTACCCGGGGGCGGCCAGAGGCCGATGATCAACCCCATCGCCGTGACCGTGATGAACTCGTTGAGTGCGGTGAGCGCGGTGAGCTTCAACGTTCGAGTGTCGAGCAGATCGTGGACCAGCATCCGCGCGACTGTGAAACTCAGCCACAGAATCCATCCCGTGACCAAAGCCGAAATCAGAAAGCTTCCTTGGTAAAACCGGTAAGCCAGGAATGCCGCGCCTGCCAGCACCCAGGCGGTGAGGAAAGTGGCAACCACGACAACGGGATAGGTAAGCGGTGAGCCGACCTGCACCGTGTCGTCGCTGTGCCCGAGCAGATTCATCAATGTCCGACCGAAAACAGACCGGTGGTAGAAGACCAGGCCGATGACCATGCTGACGATGACTGCCACGAGGACCGCGAGGTAATTGATGTCTGGGATCATGTCGACCTCCTGCCGGCGTCGCGCCTGAACCGATTACAGCAGAGAAGCACCGACGTTCGTTCTCATTCGTCCGATGTGTGCGCCTACCGCAGGATCGTCGCGACGATGCCGGCAAGGTAGCCCAACCGGGCCACTTCCGACAGACGGAAATCCGGGCCGCCGGGACGCCCGAGCATCACCGCGCAGCGCGGATCGCCCAGCGGCGCGGCCGCCAGCGTGGTGTCCATGTCGCGCCACAGCTGCGGCACCCAGTCCGCGGTTCCATCAAGCGCCGCTGCGTGCTCGAGCGGCAGCCACGGCGCCGATTGCGCGACCGTCTCGGGCGCGCCTGGGCTGCCGACGATCCTCTCGAAGCCGTGGTCGTGCAGCCGAACCACCGTGCACCAGCTGACTCGCAATACCCGCGGCGCCTCGTCGGCGAGCACCTGCAGCTTTCCCATTCGGTCCGGCCCGGCGGCGATGTGGTCGATCAGCTCCAGTTCGCGGTGCGCTTCCAGTAGCCCCGTGTGCGGCCGAATGCTGTCCACCCGAACACCGTTGAGCGCCTCAGCCGCGGTGATCAGCATGTCGGGCATCGCGCCGGGCGGCAGATCGACCACCAGATCGTCGATCGCCATTCCCGACATCCGCTCGACGACGTCGAGCGACAGTATGTCGGCCCCGACCGACCCGAGCGCCACAGCCAGAGAACCGAGGCTGCCCGGCCGATCGACCAGCTGGACCCGCAGCAGATACGAAGGCACGGGCACCACTGTCGCACAACGGCGTGATTTCGGCTGACCGCTAGGCTGTCCGACCGTGGCTAGTCAAGAGTCGCTCGGCGAGCGTCGCTCAGATGAAGGGTCGCTCCGCAAGCGTCGCTCAGATGAAGGGTCGCTCCGCAAGCGTCGCTCCGCGATCTCCCGCGACGACGTTGCCCGGCTCGCCAAGCTGGCGCGCCTCGCCCTGACCGACGCCGAGCTGAACAGCTTCGCCGGGCAACTCGACGTGATTCTCGGCTACGTCAGCCAGGTGCAGTCCGTGGACGTGACCGACGTCAAGCCCACCGGCAACCCCCTCAAGGACGTCAATGTGACCCGTCCCGACGTCGTGGAGCCGTGTCTGACCCAGGAGCAGGCATTGGCCGAGGCCCCAGCGGCTGCCGAGGGCCGGTTCGTGGTGCCTCGGATCCTCGGGGAACCCGAGTGAGCGAGCTGATTCGCCTCGACGCGGCGACGTTGGCCGACAAGATCGCTCGCCGCGAAGTGTCGTCGGTGGAGGTGACGCAGGCGTGCCTTGACCAGATCGCGGCCACCGACGGCCAGTACCACGCGTTCCTGCACGTCGCGGCCGAGCAGGCGCTCGCGGATGCGGCGCGAGTGGACGCCGCCGACGAGCCGGCGTCGCCGCTGGCCGGCGTTCCGCTCGCCCTCAAGGACGTGTTCACGACCGTGGACATGCCAACGACCTGCGGCTCGAAGATCCTGCAGAACTATCGGCCGCCCTACGACGCGACCGTCACCGCTCGGCTGCGCGCCGCGGGCATCCCGATCCTCGGCAAGACCAACATGGACGAGTTCGCGATGGGCAGCTCGACCGAGAACTCGGCGTACGGTCCGACGCTCAATCCGTGGGACGTCGAACGCGTGCCGGGCGGGTCGGGCGGTGGCAGCGCCGCGGCACTGGCCGCGTTCCAGGCGCCGCTCGCCATCGGCTCGGACACCGGCGGTTCCATCCGCCAGCCGGCGGCGCTGACTGCGACCGTGGGCGTCAAACCCACCTACGGCACCGTGTCGCGGTATGGCCTGGTGGCGTGTGCGTCGTCCCTGGACCAGGGCGGCCCATGCGCGCGTACCGTCCTCGACACCGCGCTGCTGCACGCGGTGATCGCCGGCCACGACCCGAACGACTCCACGTCCGTCGAGGCCCAGCTGCGCGACGTCGTCGCCGCGGCCCGCGCCGGTGCCGCGGGTGACTTGACGGGCGTGCGCATCGGGGTGGTCGAGCAGCTGCGAAGCGGCGAGGGTTACCAACCTGGGGTGCTGGCGTCGTTCAACGCCGCGGTCGAGCAGCTGACCGCGCTGGGCGCCGAGGTAAGCGAGGTGTCCTGCCCGCATTTCGGCTACGCGCTGGCGGCCTACTACCTGATCCTTCCGTCGGAGGTGTCGTCGAACCTGGCCCGCTTTGACGCAATGCGCTACGGGCTTCGTGTCGGCGACGACGGCACGCACAGCGCCGAAGAGGTGATGGCGCTGACCCGCGCCGCCGGCTTCGGCCCAGAAGTCAAGCGGCGCATCATGATTGGCACGTACGCGCTATCGGCTGGCTACTACGACGCGTACTACAACCAGGCGCAGAAGGTGCGCACACTGATCGCGCGGGATCTCGAAGAGGCGTACCGGCGCGTCGACGTGCTGGTGTCGCCCGCGACGCCGACCACCGCGTTCCGGCTGGGGGAGAAGGTCGACGATCCGCTCGCGATGTATCTGTTCGACCTGTGCACGCTGCCGCTGAACCTGGCCGGCCACTCCGGGATGTCGCTGCCATCCGGGCTGTCGTCCGACGACTCACTACCAGTCGGGCTGCAGATCATGGCTCCTGCATTGGCCGACGACCGGCTGTACCGGGTGGGCGCCGCCTACGAGGCCGCCCGCGGGCCGCTGCCCACCGCGATCTGACCGCCAAGCGCACGTTCTTTCTGTGCAAGATCACCAGTGATGGCACGAAAAAAACCGTGCCTTCGGCGCAAAATGAACCCGTGCGGATCGGAATCCTTACTGGCGGCGGTGACTGTCCCGGCTTGAACGCGGTGATCCGGGCGGTGGTACGCACGTGTGACGCCCGCTACGGCTCCACGGTGGTCGGCTTCCAAGACGGATGGCGCGGGCTGCTGGAGGACCGGCGGATCCAACTCAAGAACGACGAGCGCAATGACCGTCTGCTGGCCCTGGGCGGCACAATGCTGGGCACCGCGCGAGTCCACCCCGACAAGCTGCGCGCGGGGCTCGACCAGATCAAGCAGACTCTGGACGACAATGGCATCGACGTGCTAATCCCGATCGGGGGCGAAGGCACGCTGACAGCCGCGCATTGGCTCTCCGAGGAGAACGTTCCCGTGGTCGGAGTGCCGAAGACAATCGACAACGACATCGGTTGCACCGACGTGACGTTCGGCCACGACACCGCGATGCAAGTGGCCACCGACGCCATCGACCGGCTGCATTCCACCGCCGAGTCGCATCAGCGGGTGATGCTCGTCGAGGTGATGGGCCGCCACGCCGGCTGGATCGCGTTGGGCGCCGGGCTGGCGTCCGGCGCCCACATGACGCTGATTCCCGAGCAGCCGTTCGACGTCGAAGACGTGTGCCGGCTGGTCAAGCGACGCTTCCAGCGCGGCCAGTCACATTTCATCTGCGTCGTGGCCGAGGGCGCCAAACCCGCGGAGGGCTCAATGCAGTTGGTCGAGGGCGGAGTGGACGAGTTCGGCCACGAGAGGTTCACAGGCGTGGCCCAGCAGCTGGCGCTCGAGGTCAACAGGCGCATCAACAAGGAAGTGAGGGTCACTGTGCTCGGGCACGTGCAACGCGGCGGCACGCCCACCGCGTACGACCGCGTGCTGGCGACCCGGTTCGGCGTCAACGCCGCCGATGCCGCGCATGCCGGGGAGTACGGGATGATGGTGTCGCTGCGCGGACCGGACATCGGTCGGGTGCCGCTGGCGGACGCGACGCGCAGTCTGAAGTTGGTGCCGCAGAGCCGCTACGACGACGCGGCCGCGTTCTTCGGCTGAGCGCCTGCGCCACTACCATCGACGGCATGACCCTCGCTCCTGCCGCCGAGCTGCTCGACTACGACGAGGTGATCGCGCGATACGAGCCGGTGCTCGGGCTCGAGGTACACGTCGAATTGTCGACCGCCACCAAGATGTTCTGCGGGTGCGCCAACGCGTTCGGGGGGGAGCCGAACACGCGGGTGTGCCCGGTGTGCCTCGGTCTGCCCGGGGCGCTGCCGGTGCTCAATGAGGCGGCGGTGGAATCGGCGATCCGCATCGGGCTCACGCTGAATTGCGAGATCGTCGACTGGTGCCGGTTCGCCCGGAAGAACTACTTCTATCCGGACATGCCGAAGAACTACCAGATTTCGCAATACGACGAGCCGATCACGATCAACGGTCACCTCGACGTCCCGCTCGACGAAGGGTCCACGTTCCGTGTGGACATCGAGCGAGCGCACATGGAGGAAGACACCGGCAAGCTGACGCACCTTGGCAGCGAGACCGGACGCATCGCCGGAGCGACGCAGTCGCTCTTGGACTTCAACAGGGCTGGTGTGCCGCTGATCGAGATCGTTACCAAACCGATCGTCGGAACCGGTGAGCACGCACCGGAGATCGCGCGCGCCTACGTCACCGCACTGCGAGACCTGTTGCGCGCGTTGGGTGTTTCCGATGTGCGGATGGATCAGGGCTCGATGCGCTGCGACGCCAACGTGTCACTGATGCCGATCGGGGCGTCGGAATTCGGCACCCGCACCGAGACTAAGAACGTCAACTCGCTGAGGAGCGTCGAGGTGGCGGTGCGCTACGAAATGCGGCGGCAGGCGGCGATTCTCGCCTCCGGTGGACTGGTTCACCAAGAAACGCGGCACTTTCACGAAGACGGCTACACCTCACCGGGCCGCAGCAAGGAATCCGCGGAGGACTACCGCTATTTCCCCGAGCCTGATCTCGAGCCGGTTGCACCCAGCGCCGAGTTGGTCCAGGGGCTGGCACAGACGCTTCCTGAGCTTCCGTGGTTGCGGCGCAAGCGAATTCAGCAGGACTGGGGCGTCTCTGATGAGGTGATGCGCGACCTCGTCAACGCGGGCGCGGTCGAGTTGGTGGCTGCCACCGTCGAAAACGGCGCGTCCAGCGAGGCGGCCCGGGCGTGGTGGGGCAATTTCCTGGTGCAGAAGGCCAACGAGGCCGGTGTCGAACTGGACGCATTGCCGATTACACCTGCCCAAATCGCGGCTGTGGTCAAGCTCGTCGACGACGGCAAGCTGTCGAACAAGCTGGCACGTCAGGTCGTCGAGGGCGTGCTGGCCGGGGAGGGTGAACCCGAGCAGGTGATGAAGACACGTGGTCTGGAGCTGGTCCGCGACGACTCGGCGCTTCAAGCGGCGGTCGACGAGGCGTTGGCCGCGAATCCCGATGTGGTCGAGAAGATCCGCGGCGGCAAGGTGGCTGCTGCGGGAGCGATCGTCGGCGCGGTGATGAAGGCAACCAGGGGGCAGGCCGACGCCGCCCGGGTGCGCGAGTTGGTGCTCGCGGCCTGCAGTTAGCC
Source organism: uncultured Actinomycetota bacterium (assembly GCA_963801365.1). Taxonomy (GTDB): domain Bacteria; phylum Actinomycetota; class Actinomycetes; order Mycobacteriales; family Mycobacteriaceae; genus Mycobacterium. Next base: position 356,702 of record CAWDEZ010000018.1, read on the forward strand.
GGTGCTCGGCTAAACCAGGTCGTCCTTCGGCCGCGGGAAGCCGCCGCCGGTCTTGAACAGCGGGAACACCACGTCGTCGAGATTCATCGCGTCTCCGAACGTCTTGTTGACGGTCGCGCCCCAGATGTTGCCGTCGGGTGAGACGGCCAGCGCCCACGCGTGGCCGTGCTCGTCCTGGCGCATCACCTCAGGTTCACCGGTCACCGCGCCGGATTCCGGCGCCATCCGCACCGCGACGGTCTGCTTAGTGTTGACGAGGTTCACCAGAATCGTGCCGGCGAGCGCCGCACAGCCGGCCACCCCCGGCTTGGCCGGCCATGTCCACACCGTGGACGTCTTGGAGTCGGCGGTGATCCGCTGCAGCCGATCCGCGGTGGGCGTGCGGTCGGTGATATAGAGCGACTTGTCGGTGGGGTCGATACACAGGCCGCCCGCCGAGCCCATGTTCGACATCGCGGTGGTTATCGGCGCCTGGTTGAGCGTGGTCGGTTGTTCTATTCGAATCACCTTGCCGGCAAGCGAATTCGGGTCGGCGGCCAGCGCCGGGTTGCCCGCATCGCCGGTGAGGACCACCAGCGTTGTGGGGCTGGTGAAGATCAGCGCGCCGGTGTTGCCGGTGGCGCCCTTCGGGATCCCGGTCAGGATGTCTTTCGGGACGTCGCCGTCCGCGATACGGATGACGCGGTTGTCGGTGGGCGTGCTGATATACGCGTACATCAACCGGTCCTGGTCATATGTCGGCGACTTGACGATATCCATCAGGCCGCCGTCGCCGGATCCGTCGACGGGGATGACCAACCTGACCTTGGGTTCAGCGTTGACCGACACCTCTTTCACCGCGCCGGTGGTCCGTTCCGCGACCAGGGCGGACTTGCTGTCCGGCAGCATGAGTAACCCGCTAGTGGCCTCCAGGCAGCCCTGCATCACACCTGGAGCGGGGCACTCCTTGGGGAACGGGTTGTCCGGCAATGGGGGCGGCGGCGGCGGCATGCTGGTCTGCGGCGGCGCAAGCTTTGGCTCGGTGGTGAACGGCTGGGATGCGGTGTCGTCGAATCGGGCACAGCCGGTCGCCAACAGCACGGTGGCGAACGCCACCGACAGCACCACTCGCACCGGTCCGCGCATTCGCATGCCCGCCAGGTTACGGATAATCGGGCCAACGCCGCCACGCGGCCGCCGGTGGCGGCCCGTGTCCGGGGATCCCCGCCCGGCTTCGGAGAGGTAAAGGTGCGGTGACGGCCCGGCGCAAATCCGCGGTTCGCGGCCTATTTGCCCTTACCCTGGCACAATGCACCCGCATGACTCGCGCGCCTGGCAACGGCCCGACGATTCGGCGTCGTCCTCGCGCCCCGCTTCGGCACGCCTGGTCGACCCCGAGGATGACCTGCCGTCTGCGACGTACGGCGGCGATTTCGAGACCACCAAAATTCCGCACTACAACTCGGCAGATTCGGGCCGATCAGGACTTGGCCTGCTTGCGGAGCCCGAGCCGCTGCCCTACGTGGACCCGGGTGCGTCAGCCCGACAGGTCTCGGTGGTGCCGGCCGCCGACTATGACGACGAACTCGATGAGCGGATCGCCGTGGCCAACCGGCGCGGCACCCAGGACCTGGGCCTGCTGCTGCTACGGGCAACGGTCGGCGCCATCCTGATCGCCCATGGGCTGCAGAAGGCATTCGGCATCTGGGGCGGCCACGGCATGGGCAGCTTCAGGAACGCGCTCACCGACTTGGGCTATCAGCATGCCGAGCTGTTGACCTACCTGGCGGCCGGCACACAGATCTTGTCGGGCGTGCTGTTGATACTCGGGTTGTTCACCCCGCTGGCCGCGGCGGCCGCGCTGGCGTACCTGATCAACGGGCTGGCGGTCAGCATCGCGATCCAGTACGACGCGGGCTACATCGGGTTCTTCCTGCCCGACGGCAACGAGTACCAGCTTATGCTGATCGTGGCGGTGGCCACGACCATTCTGGTCGGCCCCGGCCGCTACGGCTTCGATGCGGGCCGGGGCTGGGCGCGCCGGCCGTTTTTGGGTTCGTTCGCGGCGCTGCTGCTCGGCGTCGGCGTCGGAGTGGGCACCTGGATATTACTGAACGGCACCAACCCGCTCGGCTAACCGGCCGCCGAACCGTACGGGTTCGGCACCCGACCACCGCTGACCTCGGTCAGCAGCGGCAGCATCGCGAAAGTCACCGCCGGCAGTCGCAAGTCATGGCCCGACGTCAGCTCCGCGCGCGCCCACGACCCCTTGACGAACCGCAGACCCTTGATGTCGGCCCAGTCGACGGTCCGACTGTCCAACAGCGTCCGGGCGGTGACGGTCTGCGCGTCGGCCACCGTCCGAAATCGCACGATCATCGCGGACGCAATGACTGGAACGACCAGCAACGGCGCAGTCCACGGCACTCCCAACACCACCGCAAGGAGGCCGATCGCGCCGAAGCCCGAGGCGAGGTGTGCCGTCGGGGAAATGCGCAGCACGACGGGCGCTGGATCCGTTCGATCGGACGTGCCCGGAGTCTTGCACTCGTCGCTGCTCATACGGCCATCATCCCACCGGTGCCGCATTTGACCTTTGACCTGTGCGGCGGCTACCGTCGGACACTATGCAGGTCCATGGATTGCTCGTAGTAATTGGTCGGCGCGTTGGTGCGTAGCCGAGCATAGCTAGCAGCCACCAACGCCCCTCGTACAGCATTTGAAGCTGACGGGGGTTTTTTATTGCCCACCCTCGCGAAACAATCTAGACAGAACCGTCGATACGAAGAGGACACCGTGAGCGCACCTATCACGCGACCACCGGACTTGTCGGCGCCGTCGCAACCCGCCAACGGCGGAACCGACGCCCGCCACCGACCTGGTCACGCGAAAAGAATTGCGCCCCAACAGCTCACCGGCGCCCAGTCCGTTGTTCGGTCACTGGAGGAGCTTGGAGTCGACGTGATCTTCGGAATCCCGGGCGGCGCAGTGCTTCCCGTGTATGACCCGCTGTTCGACTCGCACAAGCTGCGCCATGTGCTGGTGCGCCACGAGCAAGGCGCCGGTCACGCCGCCAGCGGCTACGCGCATGCCACTGGCCGCGTCGGTGTCTGCATGGCCACCTCTGGCCCCGGCGCCACCAACCTCGTCACGCCGCTGGCCGATGCGCAGATGGACTCCATCCCGGTCGTCGCGATCACCGGGCAGGTGGGCCGGCCGATGATCGGCACCGACGCTTTCCAGGAGGCCGACATCTCCGGCATCACGATGCCGATAACCAAACACAACTATCTGGTGCGCAACGGCGACGACATCCCGCGCGTGCTGGCTGAGGCATTCCACATCGCCTCCTCCGGGCGTCCCGGCACGGTCCTCGTCGACGTCCCAAAGGACGTGCTGCAGGGACAGTGCACGTTCAGTTGGCCGCCCGCGATGGAATTGCCGGGCTACAAACCGAACACGAAACCCCACGCCAAGCAGATCCGGGAGGCCGCCAAGCTGATCGCGGCCGCGCGCAAGCCGGTCCTGTACGTCGGCGGAGGCGTGATCCGCGGCGACGCCAGCGCGGAGCTGCTCGATCTGGCCGAGCTGACCGGGATCCCCGTCGTCACCACGCTGATGGCCCGCGGCGCGTTCCCCGACAGCCATCCCCAGCACCTGGGCATGCCGGGCATGCACGGCACCGTCGCCGCGGTGGCCGGTCTGCAGCGCAGCGACCTGCTCATCGGCCTGGGCACCCGGTTCGACGACCGGGTCACCGGCAAACTGGCCACTTTCGCTCCCATGGCGAAGGTGATCCACGCCGACATCGACCCCGCCGAGATCGGCAAGAACCGCAACGCTGACGTGCCGATCGTCGGCGACATCAAGGCCGTCATCATTGAGCTGACTGAGGCGCTGCGAAAGACCGGCCGCAGCGTGGAGGGTCTCGATGACTGGTGGGAGTACCTGAGGGGTGTGCAGAGCACATACCCATTGAGCTACGGTCCCCAAAGTGATGGCAGCCTCAGCCCCGAATACGTGATCGAGACGCTGGGCAAGATCGCCGGTCCCGACGCGGTGTACGTGGCAGGCGTTGGTCAGCATCAGATGTGGGCGGCGCAGTTCATCTCCTATGAGAAGCCGCGCACCTGGATCAACTCCGGAGGGCTCGGCACGATGGGCTATGCGATCCCGGCGGCAATGGGTGCCAAGCTGGCACGCCCGGACGCCGAAGTATGGGCCGTCGACGGCGACGGCTGCTTCCAGATGACGAATCAAGAATTGGCCACCTGCGCGATCGAGGGCGCCCCAATCAAGGTCGCGATCATCAACAACGGCAACCTGGGCATGGTGCGCCAGTGGCAGACGCTGTTCTACGACGAGCGCTACAGCCAGACCAATCTGGGCACCCATTCGCATCGCATTCCCGACTTCGTCAAGCTGGCCGAGGCGCTGGGCTGTGTGGGGCTGCGGTGTGAACGTGAAGACGACGTCGTCGATGTGATCAACCAGGCTCGTGCGATCAACGACCGCCCGGTGGTGATCGACTTCATCGTCGGCGCCGACGCGCAGGTGTGGCCGATGGTGGCTGCCGGAACGAGCAACGACGAGATCCAGGCGGCGCGTGGGATTCGGCCGTTGTTCGACACGGAGGACTTGGTGTGATGAGCCGCTTGCGCGAAGAACGGAAAACTTGATGATGAGCCGCTTGCGCGAAGAACGGAGAACCTAGTGGCCGTCTCCACGCACACGTTGTCGGTGCTCGTCGAGGACAAGCCCGGCGTGCTGGCCCGCGTCGCCTCGCTGTTCTCGCGGCGCGGCTTCAACATCCAGTCGCTGGCCGTCGGTGCCACCGAGCAGAAGAACATGTCGCGGATGACGATCGTCGTCACCGTCGAGGACCTGCCGCTCGAGCAGGTCAGCAAGCAGCTTCACAAACTGGTCAACGTGATCAAGGTGGTGGAGCAGGATTACCGGAACTCGGTGGATCGCGAGCTGGTGTTGATCAAAGTGCGCGCCGACGCGGGCACCCGCGGTGAGGTGATCGAGGCGGTGAACCTGTTCCGCGCCAAGGTCATTGACGTGTCCACCGAGTCGCTGATCATCGAGTCGACCGGCACGCAGGAGAAGATCGAGGCGCTGCTGCGGGTGCTCGAGCCGTACGGCATCCGAGAGATCGTTCAGTCAGGCGTGGTATCGATGACGCGCGGGCCGCGCAGCATCACCGGGAACAAGTAAGGAAATTCACTGATGGCAGTTGAGATGTTCTACGACGACGACGCAGACCTGTCGATCATCCAGGGCCGCAAAGTCGGCGTCATCGGCTACGGCAGCCAAGGGCACGCGCACTCGCTGAGCCTGCGTGACTCGGGCGTCGAGGTGAAGGTCGGGCTGCGCGAAGGTTCCAAGTCGCGCGACAAGGTCGCCGAGCAGGGCCTCGAGGCCGGCACGCCGGCGGAGGTGGCCCGCTGGGCCGACGTGATCATGCTTCTGGCGCCCGACACCGAGCAGGCCGACATCTTCAAGAACGAGATCGAACCCCACCTGCAGGACGGCGACGCATTGTTCTTCGGGCATGGCCTCAACATTCACTTCGGGCTGATCCAGCCGCCCGCCAACGTGACCGTCGGCATGGTCGCGCCGAAGGGGCCCGGACATCTGGTGCGCCGCCAGTTCGTCGACGGCAAGGGCGTGCCGTGCCTGGTTGCGGTGGAACAGGATCCAAAGGGTGACGGCGAGGCGCTCGCGCTGTCGTATGCGAAGGCCATCGGCGGCACCCGCGCCGGCGTCATCAAGACCACGTTCAAGGACGAGACCGAAACCGACCTGTTCGGGGAGCAGGCCGTGCTGTGCGGCGGCACTGAAGAACTCGTCAAGACCGGGTTCGACGTGATGGTGGAGGCCGGGTATGCGCCGGAACTGGCGTATTTCGAGGTGCTGCACGAGCTCAAGCTGATCGTGGACCTGATGTATGAGGGCGGCATCGCGCGGATGAATTACTCGGTCTCTGACACCGCCGAGTTCGGCGGCTACCTGTCTGGCCCGCGGATCATCGATGCGGCCACGAAGGACCGGATGAAGCAGATTCTGGCCGAGATTCAGGACGGCACGTTCGTCAAGAAGCTCGTCGCCAACGTCGAGGGCGGCGGCAAGGAACTCGAGGAACTGCGCAAGCGCAACGCCGAGCATTCGATCGAGGTCACCGGCAAAAAGCTGCGCGCGCTGATGAGTTGGGTGGACCGCCCGATCACCGAGACCGCTTAGGTTCAGTTGCGCCGAAATAGCATTCCATGTCGTGAATCTCGCCGGATAACGACATGGAATGCTATTTCGGCGAAATCAGCGGGTGAGCCGATCGGCCACTGACACCACGCGGCGGGCCAGGTGCTCAAGCGCATCGATGGTGGCCTGAGGCAACTCGTTCCGGTTGTCAGGCCCCGTGATGTGGCTCACGCCGTAGGGATTTCCATCGGCGAACTTCAGCGGATCGGTGTAGCCGGGCGGCACGATGATGCCGCCGAAGTGCATCAGCGAGATGTACAGCGCGATGAGCGTGGTCTCCTGGCCGCCATGCGCGGTCTGAGAGGACGTGAAGCCCGCGTAGACCTTGTCCGCCAGCTTGCCCTGCGCCCACAGCCCGCCGAGCGAGTCGATGAAGGTGCGGAATTGCGAACTGGGGGAGCCGAACCGGGTCGGCGACCCGAAGATCACCCCATCCGCCCAGACGATGTCGTCGCCGGTCGCGGGGGGCTGGTCCTTGGTCGCTTCGTAGTTGGCCGACCAGGCCGGGTTCGACGCGAACGAGGCCGGGTGCCGGGTTTCGGAGATGTGCCGCACCCGCACCTCGGCCCCGGCCTTCTCTGCAGCGGTGGCGACGCGGCTGGCCATCGCGGTGCCGTGTCCGGTGGCGGAGTAGTAGATGATTGCGAGCTTCGTCATGGTGCAAGGCTAGGCGCGCGGTCGACGCCGAATTCGCGGCGCAGCATCGTGCGCGCTGCGTAATAGCCGGCCATCCCGTGCACGCCCGCACCGGGCGGTGTTGCCGACGAACACAGGTACACCCCGGAAAGCGGTGTGGCCCAAGGGTTGAGGCGCGCAATGGGCCCGGCAATCGCCCGCCACACGTCGTTGCCGCCGATGGCGATGTCCCCGCCGACGTAGTTGGCGTTGTGCTCGATCATCTTCGCGGCGGGCACACTGCGGGCGGCGACGACGACGTCACGAAACCCAGGTGCGAAGCTCTCGACGACGTTGGTGACGGCCTCGGCTTGATCGACGGTCGATCCGGCCGGCACATGGGCGTATGTCCAGAACGGCCGCCAGTTGGCGTCGTCGACTCGCGCGGGATCCGCAAGATGCGGAAGCGCGGCCAGCACCATCGGCCGCTCGGCATGCCGGCCTGCGGCCACCTGCGCCTCGGCGTGCGCCATATCCTCGCGATCCCCGCCGAGGTGAAACGTGACCGCCGACGCCAGACGCGGGTCCGACCACGGCACGTTATCCGACAGCACGAAGTCCACCTTTGCTACCCCCGAGCCAAACCGGTAGCGGCGCAGCTGTTTTGCGTATCGCGCTGGCAGCCGGTCGCCGTAGATCGAGAGCAGCGCGGTGGGCGCCGTGTCGAACAGCACAACACCGTGGGGCGGCGCGGTGACTTCGGCGTCGGTGTGCAGCTCACCGCTGTGCGCGCGCAGATCGGCGATCAATGCGTCCGTAATCGCCTGACTGCCGCCGACGGGTATCGGCCAGCCGACCGAATGCGCGAGACTGGCCAGCAGCATCCCGGCGGCCGCCGATGTGATCGACGGCAGCGACGAAATCGTGTGCGCGGCAACGCCAGTGAAGAGGGCTTCGGCGTCGCGGCCTTCGAACGTCGCCTTCCAGGCGGGCGTGCCCTGCCACGCCATGCGCAGGCCGAGTTGCAGCACCGAAACTGGATCCTTCGGAAGTGACCGCTTGTCGCCGAGCAGGAAGTCGACCACGCTGTCGGCGCGTTTCACCAACGGTTCGAGGAGTCTGCGCCACGACTTGCCGTCGTCGAGTCCCTCGCATGTGCGGTCGAGGTCGCGGTAGGCGATCGCGGCGGGGCGCTCGACGAACGGGTTGGCATACGAAATCTCGGGCACCGCGAGCTTCACTCCGCGGGCCGCAAGGTCGAACTCCGCGAAGAACGGGGAGCCGAGGGCCAACGGGTGTACGGCCGAACACAGGTCGTGGAGCACGCCGGGAAATTCGGGATCGGGCAGCGTGCGGGCCCCTCCGCCGAGGGTGGGCTGAGCCTCGAGCACCCGCACCGACAGTCCGGCGCGAGCGCACACGACGGCCGCTGCCAATCCATTGGGGCCACTACCGACCACGGTGATGTCCATCCCACAAGTAGACCCCATTTGCCCTCTGCTCTTCGCGCAGGTGCTCATCGCTAGGCTGGCCGAGTGAGTCTGCCCGTTGTATTGATTGCCGACAAACTCGCCGAATCCACCGTCGCCGCGCTCGGGGATGAGGTTGAGGTCCGCTGGGTCGACGGACCCAACCGAGAAAAGCTGCTGGCCGCGGTTCCCGAAGCCGATGCGCTGCTGGTGCGGTCGGCCACCACGGTCGACGCCGAAGTTCTCAACGCCGGCATCAAGCTCAAGATCGTCGCCCGAGCCGGCATCGGGCTGGACAACGTCGACGTCGACGCCGCCACTGCACGCGGCATCCTGGTCGTGAACGCTCCCACGTCCAATATCCACAGCGCCGCCGAGCACGCCGTCGCGCTGCTGCTGGCGACGGCGCGCCAGATTCCCGCCGCCGACGCGTCGCTGCGTGAGCGCACGTGGAAGCGCTCGACGTTCTCCGGGACGGAGATCTTCGGTAAGACGGTCGGCGTGGTGGGGCTCGGACGGATCGGCCAGCTCGTCGCCCAGCGGCTGGCCGCCTTCGGCGCCAAGGTGCTGGCGTACGACCCGTACGTCTCTCACGCGCTCGCCGCGCAGCTCGGCATCGAGCTGCTGAGCCTCGACGAGCTTCTGGAGGTGGCCGACTTCATCTCGGTGCATCTGCCCAAGACGTCAGAGACCGCCGGGCTGATCGGAAAGGAGGCACTGGCCAAGACCAAGCCGGGCGTGATCATCGTCAACGCCGCGCGCGGTGGGCTGGTTGACGAATCCGCGCTGGCCGAGGCCATAACCAGTGGACATGTGCGTGCCGCCGGCCTCGACGTGTTCGCGAATGAGCCGTGCATGGACAGTCCGCTGTTCGATCTGCCCCAGGTTGTGGTGACCCCGCACCTCGGGGCGTCGACAGGTGAGGCGCAGGACCGCGCCGGCACCGACGTGGCGGCGAGCGTGAAATTGGCGCTGGCCGGCGAATTCGTGCCTGACGCGGTGAACGTCGGCGGCGGCGCCGTCAGTGAGGAGGTGGCGCCGTGGCTTGACCTGGTGCGCAAGCTCGGCCTGCTCGTCGCTGCGCTGTCGCCCGAACTTCCGACGTCGTTGTCGGTCCGGGTATGCGGCGAGCTGGCATCCGAAGAGGTTGGGGTGCTTCGGCTTTCGGCCTTGCGCGGGCTGTTCTCGGCGGTGATCGAAGATCAGGTGACCTTCGTGAACGCGCCGGCATTGGCCGCAGAGCGCGGGGTGGATGCCAGCATCGCCTCCGCGTCGGAAAGCCCGAATCACCGCAGTGTCGTCGACGTGCGAGCAGTCACCTCCGACGGATCCGTGGTCAACGTCGCGGGAACGCTGTCAGGTCCGCAACTGGTAGAGAAGATTGTCCAGATCAACGGCCGCAACTTCGACATGCGCGCCGAGGGCGTCAACCTGATCATCAACTACATCGACCGGCCCGGGGTACTGGGCAAGATCGGCACGTTGCTGGGCGCCGCGAACGTCAACATCCACGCCGCACAGCTGTCGGAGGACGCCGAGGGCCCGGGTGCGACGATCCTGCTGCGGCTGGACCAGAACGTGCCCGCCGAGCTGAGGTCGGCCATCGCCGGCGATATCGGCGCGAACCTGCTTGAGGTGGTGGATTTGTCGTGAGGCTGGCGATCATCGCCGGCGACGGGATCGGCCCTGAGGTCGTCGGCGAGGCCGTCAGAGTGCTCGACGCCGTCGTTGCTGGGATCGACAAGACGAGCTACGACTTGGGGGCGCGCCGCTATCACGCCACCGGAGAAGTGCTGCCCCCCTCGGTGCTCGACGAGCTGCGGGGCCACGACGCGATCCTGCTAGGCGCGATTGGGGATCCGTCGGTACCGAGCGGTGTGCTCGAACGCGGTCTGCTGCTGAAGATCCGGTTCGCGCTCGATCACCACATCAACCTGCGGCCGGCCCGGCTCTATCCCGGTGTTGCCAGCCCGTTGGCGAGCAACCCGAACATCGACTTCGTCGTGGTGAGAGAGGGAACCGAGGGGCCCTATACCGGCATCGGCGGCGTGATCCGGGTGGGCACCCCACAGGAGGTGGCCACCGAAGTCAGCATCAACACCGCGTACGGCGTAGGCCGAGTGGTGCGCGACGCATTCCAGCGCGCGACGCAGCGCCGTAAACAACTGACGCTCGTGCACAAGAACAACGTGCTGACTTTCGCGGGCGATCTCTGGTGGCGCACAGTGCAGGAGGTAGGCCGCGAATACCCGGACGTCGAGGTGTCCTATCAACACGTCGACGCTGCGACGATCCACCTCGTCACCGACCCCGGCCGGTTCGACGTGATCGTGACCGACAACCTGTTCGGTGACATCATCACGGATCTGGCCGCGGCGGTCTGCGGCGGCATCGGCCTCGCGGCCAGCGGAAACATCGACGCCACCAGAGCGAACCCGTCGATGTTCGAGCCGGTGCACGGCAGCGCCCCGGACATCGCCGGCCGCGGGTTGGCCGATCCGACCGCGGCGGTGATCTCGGTGGCACTGCTGCTCGAGCATGTCGGTGAGCCGGAAGCCGCTGCGCGGGTGGACAAAGCGGTCGAAGAGCACCTGGCCACTCGCGGTGACGCGACGTTCTCCACCACTGAGGTGGGCGACCGGATCCTGGCGCGGCTGTAGCAGTCGCGACGAACTTGCTGCCGTCTGGCAGGTCTCACCACCTAGTGGGGATGAGGTCCGCTACCGTCGGTATCGATGACACAGCTGGACCCTCAGACCATCAGTGATGCGGTCGAACTGGCCTGTCACGCGCCGTCGTTGCACAACAGCCAGCCGTGGAAATGGGTAGCGCACGGCAGCGAAAAAGGCCCGATGCTCGAGCTTTTCGCTATGCGAGACCCGTTGGTGCGCTCCACCGACAGATCAGGCAGGGACGTGCTGCTGAGCTGTGGGGCGGTCCTCGACCACCTCCGGGTGGCGATGGCCGCGGCAGGCTGGCACACCAACGTGCAGCGGCTCCCGGAATCCGGCGACACCAACCATCTGGCCACCTGCGACTTCCATCCGTCGCCCGTCGAGGAGGCCTCCCGCCAGCGGTGCGACACGATACTGCGGCGGCGCACCGATCGGCTTCCGTTCGCCGCCCCGAACCGCTGGCAGGCCACCGAAGCGGTGTTGCGGTCTACAGCGGTTCTCTGCGGCGTGACGCTTGACGTGATACCCGACGACGCCCGGCTGCAATTGGCCGAGGCGTCACAGGCGACCGAGATGATACGACGTCGAGACGCCACGTACCAATCCGAACTGCGCTGGTGGACATCGCCGTTCGAGTTCGACCAAGGACTGCCGCCGAGCTCGCGGGTCTCTGAGTCGGAAGCCGCGCGGGTGGACATCGCCCGGTCCTTCCCGACGACCGGGTACAGCGATCGGCGCCCGCAGGTTCCGGCGGACCGTTCGAAGGTGATCGTGTTGTCCACCCGCGACGACATCAGCGATGAGGTGTTGCGCTGCGGCGAAGCGTTGTCCGCCGTGCTGCTGGAGTGCACGCTCGCGGGTCTGGCCACCTGCACGCTCACCCACATCATCGAGGTGACCCCCAGCCGGGACCTGATCCGGCGCTTGATCCGACGGAAGGGTCAACCGCAGCTGCTGATTCGCGTCGGCCGGCCAGTGGGCCAACAACCCCCTGCCACGCCGCGACGGCCGGTGACCGAGGTGCTCGAGTTCCGCGAGTAGCCCTCAGCTGTCAATACAACTGTTTTATGCAGAGGTGTGAGGTTTCGAGCCCGCGCGCACGGGTACTAACGGCAGCGCCATCAACGGGAAGACCGCGCACACCGCGAACGCGGCGGGAAATCCAGCCATTCCGATCAGCCCGCCGAACAGCGGCGGAGCGATGCCAGCCGTCAGCAGTTGGCTGGTGTTCTGGGTGCCTAGTGCCCGGCCGCTCCAAAACGGTCCGGCGATCTCGGCGATCGCGGTGAACGCCAAACCGTTGTCGCTGACCGTGATCACCGACGCGACGATCATCAGCGCAATCGACAGCGGTAAGTGCAGTTGGTCGGTCAATGCCAACAACGCCATCGCGACTGCCGCCGCGACCGCGATCGTCCGAATGGGTTGCAGCCGAGATTTAACGCGATCCGACCAGCGGCCCGCCGCGACGCGACCCAGCGCGCCGAGTACCTGCGCCGCGGTGACCAGCGCTCCGGCGGACCCGGCCGACCAGCCTCGGTCGGTCATCAGCCAGACAAGTGTGAACGTCCACACCACGACCTGCGGCACGACAAGAAGCACCGACACCGCGTGGATTCGCCACAACACCGAGCTTCCCCGGTATGGGTTAACCAGATCTTGCTGCGGGGCCTGCTCGCGCGGCGGTCGTGGCGGGTCCAGCACACCGACCGCGCCGACGACGGCCGCAAGCGCACACACGACCGCCGGGAACAGCAGCGCCGCACCGACACCGTGGCTTTGGGCGAGCCGTGGAATTACCAACGCACCCAACCCCACTCCTAGCGGCTGCGCAGTCTGGCGGATGCCCATCGCGAGCCCACGCCGCTCGGCGGGGAACCAGCCGACCACGAGCCGGCCGCTGGCCGAGTTGCTGCTGGCCGCGGCCATCCCGCCCAGCAGCAGGAAAGCGCCGGTGAGAACGAGGGTGTGGGCGGCCGCGGCGGCGAAGGCCGCAGCCGCCGTGAGGGCCGAGCCGAGCGCGAGCACCAGGCGCTCACCGAGGCGATCAACCGCATAACCCCAGGCGATCAGCGTGAAAACCATGCCGAGGCTCGGCATGGCCGACAGCAGTGCGGCATCGGAGAGATGCAGTCCGCGACGCTCATGCAACGTTGGGATCAGAAACGCCGCACCGTTGATGAACACGTTCGCGAACATCGTCGACGACAACGCGATACCCAGCATTGACCACCGCCGCGCGCTGCCGATGGAGTCGACACCCACAGGCCCCATCGTTGCACCAGCCGCGAGTTCACCGGCAAGGCTGTGACTAGGCTTTCAGGAATGCGGCTCGGTCGAATCGCCAGTCCCGACGGGATGGCATTCGTCGGCATCGAAGGGGATGACGGCGACGCGGTCGTCCGGGAGATCGCCGAGCACCCGTTCGGCACACCGACGTTCACCGGCCGGCAATGGCCCCTGGCCGACGTGCGACTGCTGGCGCCCATTCTGGCGAGCAAGGTGGTCTGCGTCGGCAAGAACTACGCCGCCCACGTCGAGGAGATGGGCGGCGGTCAGTTCGAGGATCCGATCATCTTCATCAAGCCCAACACGGCGATCGTTGGGCCCAACGTGCCGATTCAACTGCCGGCGAACGCCAATCCGGTGCATTTCGAGGGTGAACTCGCGGTCGTGATCGGGCGCCCATGCAAGGACGTTACCGCCGCACGCGCGGCGGAGAACATCCTCGGCTATACCGTCGCCAACGACGTGACCGCACGCGACCAGCAGCGCAAAGACGGGCAGTGGACCCGGGCCAAGGGCTACGACACGTTCTGCCCGGTCGGCCCGTGGATCGTCACCGACATCGACCCGTCGGACCTCGAGATCCGCACCGAGGTCAACGGCGAAGTGCGCCAACACAGCCGGACGTCGCTGATGATTCACGACGTCGCCGCGATCGTCGAATGGATCTCGGCGGTGATGACGCTGTTGCCCGGCGATCTGATCCTGACCGGCACACCCGATGGGGTCGGGCCGATCGAACGTGGGGACACCGTCAGCGTCACCGTCGAGGGCGTCGGGACGCTGACGAATCCTGTTGTGCGCAAGGGGACGTGATGAAGGTTCGGGTCCGATTCTGCCCGTCGCCGACCGGGGTTCCGCACGTCGGCCTGATCCGCACCGCACTGTTCAACTGGGCATACGCGCGGCATTGTGACGGCACCTTCGTGTTTCGCATCGAAGACACCGACTCACAGCGCGATTCCGAAGAGAGCTATCTGGCGCTGCTGGACGCGCTGCGCTGGCTCGGGTTGGACTGGGACGAAGGGCCCGAAGTCGGCGGACCGTGCGGCCCGTACCGCCAGTCGGAGCGTCTGGACCTCTACCGGGACGTGCTGTCGCGGCTCGTTGCTTCAGGCGAAGCCTATGAGGCGTTTTCGACGGCCGAGGAGGTCGAGGCGCGGCACATAGCGGCCGGGCGCAATCCCAAACTCGGGTACGACAACTACGATCGGGTCTTGACAGAGGAGCAGCGCGCGGCGTTCCGCGCCGAGGGTCGGCGACCGGTGGTGCGACTGCGCATGCCCGACACTGAGCTGGCTTGGCGGGATTTGGTCCGCGGCGACATGTCGTATGCGCCGGGCACCATCCCGGACTTCGCATTGACCCGCGGTAACGGAGAACCGTTGTACACGCTGGTCAATCCGGTCGACGACGCGCTGATGAAAATCACCCACGTGCTGCGTGGCGAGGATCTGATGCCGTCGACACCGCGCCAGCTCGCGTTGTACCACGCGCTGAATCGGATCGGGGTCACCGACCAGATTCCCGAATTCGGGCACTTGCCAACGGTTTTGGGTGAAGGCACCAAGAAGCTCTCCAAGCGTGACCCGCAGTCCAACTTGTTTGCCCACCGCGATCGCGGGTTCGTTCCGGAAGGCCTGCTGAATTACCTTGCCCTGCTGGGCTGGTCGATTGCTCCGGACCGTGACGTGTTCACTCTCGGCGAGATGGTCCGTGCGTTCGACGTCGCCGACGTCAACGCGAACCCTGCGCGCTTTGACCAGAAGAAGGCCGACGCGATCAACGCCGAGCACATTCGACTGCTCGACCCGGACGACTTCGCTGCACGGCTGCGCGACTACTTCGCCGCGCACGGCCACGATCTTGGTCTCGCCGATGCTCAGTTCGAGGAGGCCGCACGGCTGGTGCAGACGCGCATCGTGGTGCTCGGCGACGCATGGGGGCTGCTGAAGTTCTTCGACGACGGCGCCTACCTGATCGAGGAGAAGGCCGCCGCCAAGGAACTCGGCACCGAGGCTGGTGCGGTCCTCGATGCGGCGCTGGCTGCGCTCGACGGTGTGACGGACTGGTCGGCCGAGAACGTCGAGGGAGCGCTTAAGGCGGCGTTGATCGACGGGATGGAGCTCAAGCCGCGCAAGGCGTTCGGGCCGATCCGGGTTGCGGTGACGGGCTCGACGATCAGCCCGCCGCTGTTCGAGTCGCTGGAGCTGCTCGGTCGCGGCCGCACGTTGCAGCGGCTGCGTGGTGCGCGAAGCATGGTGGCCGGCGCCCCGGCGTGAGAAAGCCGCCGTCAGAGTTTGGTAGTCTGCACGTCGGCCCGCAATGGCCGGTGGCAGCCTGTGTACAGCTCTGACCAGCGGTTATGGCGGCCATTGGGGTATGGTGTAATTGGCAACACAGCTGATTCTGGTTCAGCCATTCTAGGTTCGAGTCCTGGTACCCCAGCTCATCACGGATTGGGTACGCGTTGCTGGGTCGGCTATGCTGACAAGCCGGATTGTTCATGGCCCCGTCGTCTAGCGGCCTAGGACGCCGCCCTCTCACGGCGGTAGCGTGGGTTCGAATCCCATCGGGGCTACTTTTTCGTGTTGCGTCTCTTAGCAGATCCGTCTGACAAGTCCATTGGCTCGAATTTCGTTTACCCACAGATGCTTTGGGCTGTGCATGGCTCGGGAAGTTGCCAGCCGTCGGCGATAGACTTCGCTCATGTGTTCGAATCCGTCGAGCAGTCGCGAGGCGGTGTTCGACGCGCTGGATCGGCTTGAGGCCGACGCCGGCGCGTTCGGGCAGCTGTCGTTCGACGCGCTGTCGGAGTTGGACTGTGTCGCGGTGCTGTGCCGGCTGATGACGGTCGCGCGCAAGGTCCCGGCGTGGCAGTGCGAGCTGGTCAACGAGCTGACTGAGCGGGCGGTGCCGTCGGATATCGGGGGTCCGCTGCCCCGAGTGGTGGCCGACCGGCTGAAAATCCGGCCTTCGGCGGCGCGGCGGATGATCGCCGACGCCGCACAGCTCGGGCATCGTCGGACGCTGTCGGGGGAGCGCTTGGAGCCGCTGCTGTCCACCACGGCGACTAAGGTGCGCGCCGGTGAGATTGGCGCCGAGCACGTTGCGGTAATCCGCGACTTCTTTCATCATCAGCTACCGGTCTGTATCGGTTTCGACGAGCGCGAGCGCGCCGAGCAGATGCTGGGCACGATGGCCGCCGACCTGCGCCCGGACCAGTTGCAGAAGGCGGCCGATCGGATGGCAGCGCTGATCAACCCCGACGGCACCTTCTCTGATGTCGACCGGGCCCGCAGGCGCGGATTCCGCTGGGGGACGCAGGGATCTGACGGGATGAGCCAGGGCACACTGATCGCCGATCCGCAGTTGCGGGCGACTCTGGATGCGGTGATCGCCAAGCTGGGCGCGCCGGGTATGTGCAATCCCGACGACACGAATCCGACCATCGACGATGAACCCTCCGACGAGACGGTGCGGCGGGACGTCCGCAGTGGTGCGCAGCGCGCCCACGACGCGTTGACCGCGATGGGCCGCAGCGTGCTGGCGTCGGGTGAGTTGGGCAAGCATCGCGGCTTGCCCACCACGATCGTGGTCCGTACCACCCTGCAGGAGCTCGAGTCCGGGAGAGGCAAAGCGCAAACCGGTGGCGGTACCTGGCTGCCGATGAAAGATGTGATCCGGCAGGCCAGCGCGGCGTATCACTACCTGGCGGTGTTCGACAAGCACTCCAACCGCCCGCTGTACCTTGGCCGGACCCGCATCGCCAGCGCCGACCAACGCATCGTGCTGCACGCCCGTGACGGTGGCTGCACCGCCCCGGGATGCGACAGGCCGGGCTACGAGTGCGAAGTCATGCATATGCGCGCACACGCCCGTGACGGTCTGACCGAACCCGACAATCTCGCGTTGGGCTGCCATACCGACCACAAACTCCAGGATGAAGGCTGGACGGCACGGCTCAACTGCGACGGCGTCGTCGAGTGGCAACCGCCACCGCATCTCAACCTGCCACCAGGTGTCAACAACTTTCACCATCCCGAGCGCTACCTCAAGAAGGACGACGAGGACGATCCGTAGTTCCGGAAACCGTGGCTCGCGTATTGCCGTCGTGGAACGGGGATGCCGGCGCTTAGGGTTGAGACTGACGAGATGCCGGTGCACGAGGTGAAGTAAGTGAGTGCCGCCCGAGAGGAAATTCTTTCCTACGGTCTCATTGACAGGGTGAGTCTCGCACGCGTCCACACCGACGTGCTGGAGAACGATCCCGATGCACCGCTGTCTCATGTGCAGAAACAGGTGCTGTCATTGGTTCGCTCTTTGGTCGGTGACGAGCTATTTGAGGTCGGCGATTTATCCGGGAAGGGCGGCTATTTCGTCAAGTGGGATACGTCGCTCGATGAATCGATGCAACGGATCTTCTACATGTATGTCACACGCTTCGATGACAAGGGAGGCTGGCCTTGGGACTGTTGGCTGAACTCGACCGAGAAGGGTCTGCCGGCCGCACGCGCGGCCGCGGGCTTGACTACCCGTTGAGAGAACGTGGTTGTGCCTGACCGAACGGGGCCGCCAAGTCGCGCGTGTAGTCCAAAGCAAGCGACGAAATCTGGATGTGCGCTGCGATGAACTCGGTTTCTCTAGAGAAAGCGGCTGGCGGGTGGCCCGCCGGTCTGGCGGTCGGTGACCGACAGATCTTCGCGAACCGTGAAACCCTGCCGCCTCTGCGGCGTTGACGGCTCCGAGGACCAGCTGCCTGGCCGCCTGAATCACCGATGCGCCGGAACGTGCCACGCTTGCCGCGTCGCGCAATGCGTCGACCGCTCCCAGCGCCGTGCGGCGATCACTGCCCGCCCGCAGCACCGCGGCATCGGCGGCGTCCCCGTCCACACCGTCCCACCCGGAAACGGCGCCTGCCGATACAACGCCGTGAACGCGTCCTCCCACGTCTCAGCGGTCCTCGTCCAAGCTGTTGCGGCTGCGTCCAGATGTGCGGTGTCCCAAGCGTTGATCTGCGACATGCTCGGTAGCAGCGCGGTAGCGGCCACCTAAATCTCACCCGCGACCGCTGAAACAGCTGACGCCGCGTTCGCCTCCGTCAACTCGTATTCGTGCGCGGCGATCGTGACGTCACTGGCGGTCGATCGCATCCGGGAGGCGAACTTGTCTGCGGTGGCGGTGATGTCGTCATGCGCGGCGATCACGGCCGCGACACTCGCTTGGAACGAGTGGCCTATAGGCGGCGGGCCGGCCGCACCACTGACTACTTCGGCTTGTTTGCACACAATTGGCCGCCAACGCCGACAACCCGTCGACCTCGGCCCGAACCTCCCCACAAATCGAGCCTAAGGCCGCCCGAGCACGTGCCTTCGCGCCAATTTTGTCGTTTGAGACTGCGCACAGATCGCGATCTTGCGCGAATTCGCGATCTGTGCACAGTTTCAACGTGTTAGGCAGAAGGCGCGGTGGATCCCGCCAGCGGCATCGGCGGCATGCCGAGCTTGCGGTGGTCCCAGGATCGAATGCGCTTGACCACCAGCCGAATCGCGATCCGCTTGTGCATCATCATGTCCACCGCCGGCTTGGCCTCCTCGGTGTAGGGACCTGTGTAGCGCTCCCACACACTGACGCCGACGCGGAAGATCGCATCCGGGTCATCGACGATCTCTGCGGTGCCCTCGAAGGACACCCCGCGCAACGTGTCGTAGGTGTCGCCGGCCTCGAGCAGGAACGTAATCCGCGGATCACGGCGCACGTTGACGGCCTTCTGCGACTTGGCCTTCGTCTCCAACCAGATCTCCCCGTCCACCACGGCGTACCACATCGCGGTCAGATGCGGCTGCCCGTCGGAACCGATGGTGGCCAGCGTGCCCGCGCGACTGGAGGCGACGAACTGCTCGATTTCCTCATCCGACATCACAACCTTTGCGCGTTGGTTGGTGCCCATGGCGGTTCAGTCTGTCAGGTGGTCAGAGCCGGCGCGTCAGCGCCTCGGAGGCGGCTAGCAGATCGGACGCCCAGCGGTCGCCGGGCCGACGGCCCATCCGGTCGATCGGCCCCGACACCGACACGGCGGCAATCACATTGCCGCCCCCGTCGCGCACCGGCGCCGAAACGCTCGCCACACCCGGCTCACGCTCGGCGGCGCTCTGCGCCCACCCGCGGCGGCGCACCTCAGCCAGGGTGCGCTCGGTGAACTTCGCCGTCGTCAGCACCGCCTGCTGGGTGGCCGCATCGCTGAAAGCCAGCAGCACCTTGGCTCCCGAGCCGGCCGTCATCGGCAGCCGGGTGCCCACCGGCACCGTGTCGCGAAGGCCCGCAGGCGGTTCCATCGCCGCCACGCACACTCTCCAGGTGCCCTCGCGTCGGTACAGCTGCACGCTCTCGCCCGTGATTTCACGCAGTCGTGGCAGCACCACCGCTCCGGCCGCCAGCAGCGGGTCGTGCGCTTGACCCGCCAGCTCGTTCAGCGCAGGTCCCAGCCGCCAGCGACCCTGTCCGTCGCGGGTCAGTAACCGGTGCTTCTCGAGTCCGGCGGCCAGCCGGTGGGCCGTCGCGCGGGGCAGGCCGGTCCGTTCGCACAACTCCGCCAAGCCGCAGGGTGACTCGGCGACGGTGTGCAACACCCCCACCGCTTTGTCGAGCACGCCGATACCGCTATCCTGTCTCATATCGAGATACTACCGTCCCAGATTGTGAGATATCCAGTGATGTTGAGCCCCCCGCGGACGATGGCGGAGAAATTGTGGGACGCCCATGTGGTGGCCCGCGGAACGGGCACGGGCGCGTCGCGCGAGCCCGATCTGATCTACATCGACATGCACTTCATCCACGAAGTCACCAGTCCGCAGGCGTTCGACGGACTCCGCCTTGCCGGGCGCACGGTCCGACGGCCGGATCTGACGCTCGCAACCGAGGATCACAATGTCCCGACGATCGACATCGACAGGCCGATCGCGGACCCGATCTCGCGGACCCAGGTCGAGACGCTGCGGTCCAACTGCGCCGAATTCGGTATCCGGCTGCACCCGATGGGGGACGCCGAGCAGGGCATCGTCCACGTGATCGGACCGCAATTGGGTCTGACTCATCCCAGCATGACCATCGTCTGCGGTGACAGCCACACATCGACTCATGGTGCGTTCGGAGCGCTGGCGATGGGCATCGGCACGTCAGAAGTCGAGCACGTGTTGGCCACACAGACCTTGCCGCTGCGGCCGTTCAAGACGATGGCGGTGAACGTCGATGGCGAGTTGCCAGCGGGCGTAACGGCCAAAGACCTCATTCTCGCCGTGATCGCGGAGCTCGGTACCGGCGGCGGGCAGGGACATGTCATCGAATACCGCGGCAGCACCATCGAATCGCTGTCGATGGAAGGCCGGATGACGATCTGCAACATGAGCATCGAGGCGGGCGCCCGCGCGGGCATGGTGGCGCCGGACGAGACGACCTACGAATATTTGAGGGACCGCACGCATTCGCCGTCGGGGGCGCAGTGGGACATCGCGGTCGCTGAGTGGCATCGGCTCCGCACCGACGACGGTGCGGAATTCGACACTGAGGTGTACATCGATGCCTCGACGCTGAGCCCATTCGTGACCTGGGGAACCAATCCGGGCCAGGGCGTGCCGCTTTCAGAGTCGGTGCCGGATCCCGAATCGATCACCGACGAGGCCCGGCGTCACGACGTCGAAAAGGCATTGGCCTATATGGACCTTCGGGCGGGAACGCCGATGCGCGACATTGCCGTCGACGCGGTTTTCGTCGGCTCATGCACGAACGGCCGGATCGAAGATCTGCGGGTGGTCGCCGACGTGTTGCGCGGTCGCACGGTAGCCGACGGCGTGCGGATGCTGGTGGTGCCGGGCTCGATGCGGGTGCGAGCCCAAGCCGAATCGGAAGGGCTCGACGAGATTTTCACCGCGGCCGGGGCGGAGTGGCGTCAGGCGGGCTGCTCGATGTGCTTGGGCATGAACCCCGACCAGCTGTCGCCAGGCGAGCGGTGTGCATCGACATCCAACCGCAATTTCGAGGGGCGGCAGGGCAGGGGCGGGCGAACCCATCTGGTGTCACCAGCCGTCGCAGCTGCCACCGCGGTCCGGGGCACATTGTCGGCACCCGCGGACTTGGCCACAAATTAGGGGGCGTAGGCAATGGAAGCATTTCGTACCCATACCGGTATCGGAGTTCCGCTGCGGCGGTCCAACGTCGACACCGACCAAATCATCCCCGCGGTCTATCTGAAGCGAGTCACACGAACGGGATTCGATGACGGATTATTCGCCGCATGGCGGACAGACCCCAATTTCGTTTTGAACCTCGCCCCGTTCGACAAGGGGTCAGTGTTGGTCGCAGGACCGGATTTCGGCACCGGATCGTCACGCGAGCACGCGGTGTGGGCACTGATGGACTACGGGTTCCGGGTGGTCATCTCGTCGCGATTCGCCGACATTTTTCGCGGCAATGCAGGCAAGGCGGGGCTCTTGGCGGCTGAAGTCGCCCAAGCCGATGTGGAACTGCTCTGGAAGCTGATCGAAGAGCATCCGGGATTGGAAATCACTGTCAATCTTCAAGATCGGACGGTGTCGGCGGGAACCGTGGTGGTGCCGTTCGCGATTGACGATTACACCGCATGGCGATTGCTTGAGGGACTTGACGATATAGGTCTTACGCTGCGAAAACTCGATGAAATCGAGACCTTCGAGGCAGCCCGGCCGGCCTGGAAACCGACCACTTCGGGCTCAATCTGATCGATCAAGATCAGCCAAATCGGCGGCTTTGAGCGCCGTTTCGGCACCGTGTAACCACCTGCCAAGCGCGGCAACCGGATTGCCGATAAACCAATGAAGTTCGATTGAAATTGCGCGCGGCTCTTGGAAATCAGCATGTCAAGGGTTTACCGTGTCCTCTAGTCGGTTCAGAAAGGACCACTGGCTTCGGAGGATTGCATGAACAAAGCAGAGCTCATCGACGAACTCACAAAGAAAATGGGCTCAGATCGTCGGCAGGCTACGGACGCAGTCGAGCATGTCGTCGACACTATTGTGCGAGCGGTGAACCGCGGTGACAGCGTCACGATTACTGGGTTCGGCGTTTTCGAGCAGCGCCGCCGTGCGGCCCGCGTGGCGCGCAATCCGCGCACCGGCGAAACGGTGAAAGTAAAGCCCACATCTGTTCCGGCGTTCCGGCCTGGTGCACAGTTCAAGGCAATTGTGTCTGGCGCGCAGCGTCTTCCGGCCGAGGGTCCCGCGGTGAAGCGCGGCTCGGGTGCGGTCGGCGGGGCCGTCAGGAAAGCCGTTGCGAGAAAGGCCGTGCGGCGAGCCGCCGTGAAGAACGCCGTGAAGAGGTCGGTTGCTAAGAAGGCCGTGCGGCGGGCCGCCGTGAAGAAGGCCGTGAAGACTACGGTTGCCAAGAAGGCGGTGAAGAGGACGGCCGCCAAGAAGGCGGTGAAGAAGGCCGCCGTGAAGAAAGCCGTGAAGAAGGCCGCCGTGAAGAAAGCCGTGAAGAAGGCCGCCGTGAAGAAGGCGGCCAGCAAGGCCCCGGGCAAGAAGGCCCCAGCCAAGAAGGCCCCAGCCAAGCGCGGTCGCAAGTAAATTTGTTCGACGCCTAACTGCCGCGAGGGAATGGCTCGCGGCAGTTAGGGTCTTGTGCGCTTCTGCGCGGACGATTATTCCGGGGGCAATGGGCTGACGATGTGGTCGGCATTGGCGAGCTTGCCGTCGCTAAGTGACAGCACCCAGGTGCTGCCCTTGCCGTTGCGCGACTTGGCCGGTCGAATTCCGTCGCGTTCACACCACCACTGGATCAGGTCGGGAATGACCTTTCCCTGCGTGCAGATCACCGGATTGCCGTCGGCCGCGGCGATCTCCAGTACCCGCTGACGCGCCGTGTCGCGATCCTGCCAATACGCTTCCTCGGTCAGCGAGGGCTCCACGGTGATCTCGACGCCAAGTTCGTCGACAAGAGGTTCGACCGTCTGAATGCACCGCAGCCGGTCTGCGGCATACACCGACGTCGGCCCGAACGCCATCAGCTCGCCAACGAGCACCTCGGCCTGCGCCCGACCGTGCTTGTCCAGCGGCCGGTTTCGATCGTCGCCCTTGTACCGCTTCTTGCTGCCCGCGGTGCCGTGCCGCACGATCAACACCGTCTTCGTGTCGCAGGGCAGCTTGGCGAACCGGCGCAACACCTTGCGGTCGTGTGGATAGGACAGTTTGCCCATCGCATCGTTGACCGCCATCCACACGATGTCGTCAACTTCCGCGGTGGCGGAGAAATCCCCGCCCAGCGCGAGGGCCGCCCAATACCGTACGCGTTTGATCCCCAGCAAGACCGGATAGCGCACCGTGCCCAGCGTCCGGCCGAGACGTATGTGCTGCCCGGTTTCCTCGTACACCTCGCGCACCGCCGCAGCCGGTTCCGTCTCGCCCTTATCCAATTTGCCCTTGGGCAGCGACCAGTCGTCGTACCGAGGGCGGTGAATGATGGCCACCTCAATGTCCGACGAACCGTTGACAGAACGCCATATCACGGCACCGGCTGCAAGAATGGGTTTGACCATCAGCGATGCCGACGTCGCTCCATCAGCGATGTCTGGTGATCGCGCACGGTCTGACCGGCCTGTGGTGCCGCCGTCCACTGACCGTCGGATCCGAGTTTCCAGCAGCGGGTCGACGGATCGAGCGCCGACTCGAAGATGTCGTCGAGTTGGGTGGTCAACTTCGGATCCTTGACTTGGGCCAGCACTTCGACGCGCCGATCGAGGTTCCTGTGCATCATATCTGCGCTGCCGATCCAGTACTCGTCGATCGCATGAAAATGGAAGATCCGCGAATGTTCGAGAAACCGGCCGAGGATCGATCGCACGCTGACGTTCTCCGAAAAGCCGGCAACGCCAGGCCGCAGCGCACAGATCCCTCGCACCACCACCTCGACGCGGACCCCCGCTCGCGACGCCCGGTACAGCGCGTCGATGACCTGTTCGTCGACAAGGGCGTTTGCCTTGAGCCGGATTCGGCCCTCGGCACCTTTGCGAGTGGCGTCGATCTCGCGATCGATCCGCTCAATGATGCCTTTCCGGACTCCGTGCGGAGCGACAAGAAGGTTGCGGTATGTGACCTTCCGGGAGTAGCCGGTTAGCGAGTTGAAGAGATCCGTCAGGTCCGCCCCGATATCCGGCCCGGCGGTGAGCAGGCCGATGTCCTCATACAGTCGTGCCGTTTTCGGATTGTAATTTCCGGTGCCGACATGGCAGTAGCGTCGGATGATCGATCCTTCGCGGCGCACCACCAGACATGTCTTACAATGCGTTTTGAGCCCGATGAGCCCGTACACCACATGGACCCCCGCCTGCTCCAGCGCGCGTGCCCACTTGATGTTGGCCTGCTCGTCGAAGCGAGCCTTCAGTTCGACCAGCGCGACCACTTGCTTGCCCGCCTCGGCCGCGTCGATTAATGCGTTGACGATCGGTGAATCACCGGAGGTGCGATACAGAGTTTGCTTGATCGCCAGCACGTTTGGGTCGGCCGCGGCCTGCTCGATGAAGCGTTGCACGCTCGTGGAGAACGAGTCGTACGGATGGTGCACCAGCACGTCGCCGTCACGCAGCGTCGAGAAGATGCTCTTGGGGGTCTCCCTTTCACCGAACGCGGGATGCGTCGCGGGCACGAACGGCGGATCCTTCAACGCCGGGCGGTCCACGCCGTAGATCTGCCACAGCGAAACAAGATCCAGCAGGCCTGGCACCTCGATGACATCGCCGGGATCCACATCGAGTTCGCGCAGCAGCAGCCCGAGCATGTGCTCGGTCATGTCGTCGGACACTTCCAGCCGCACCGGAGAGCCGAACCGGCGTCGGGCCAACTCGCGCTCGAGTGCTTGCAGCAGATCCTCGTCGCGGTCCTCCTCGACTTCCATACCGGCGTTGCGAGTGATGCGGAACGCTTGATGCTCGACGATGTCCATCCCCGGGAACAGCACTGGAAGGAACGCCGCGATCAGTTCCTCCATCGGCAGGAACCGCGCGGACCCGTCGACTCCTTCGCGGCTGCCGAGCTCGACGAACCGGTCGACGTTGTTGGGGACCTTGACCCGAGCGAAGTGTTGACCGCCGTCCCCGGGATGCGTCACCGTGATGGCCAAATTCAGGCTCAGGCCGCTCACGAACGGGAACGGGTGGGCCGGGTCCACCGCCAGGGGCGTCAGCACCGGGAACACTTGCTCGTGAAAATAGGCCGACAACTCCGCCCGCTCGGCATCCTCGAGGTCGTCCCACGTGACGATGACGATCCCCTCGTCGGCGAGCGCCGGCCGCACCAAATCCAGGAACACCCGAGCGTGGCGGCTGGCCAGCTGTTGGGTCTGCTCACCGATGCGCCGCAGCTGTTCACGCGGTGTCAGCCCATCGGCAGAGCGCACCGAGAGACCCATCTCGTCGCGACGTTTGAGGCCCGCGACCCGGACCATGTAGAACTCGTCGAGGTTGGATGCGAAGATCGCCAGGAACTTGGCGCGTTCCAGCAGCGGTATCGACGTGTCTGCGGCCAGCGTCAGTACCCGGCCGTTGAAGTCCAGCCAGGACAGCTCGCGGTTGACGTAGCGTTCCTCCGGCAACTCATCGACGACCGTTTCCGCCGTGGGGGCCGGCGGCGCCTCCGGCGCCGCATCGGCACTGTCGGGCAGAACGGTTGAAGGCCACTCCGTATCGGGAGGACTGACTTGAGCCTCGGTCTCGGTCACCTTGTCGATCATTCCTCATCGGCAGCCCGGCGTGCGACTTTACTGGCCAAGATGTGACCTTCGGCAACCTGGTGTTGGATCGCTGTTCACACGCGGCCGATGGCCCTCGCAGTGGCTACGCCGACACCGAGCCGACGCGCGGCCTGCAAGTCTTCCGGCGTGTCGATGTCACACCGCATACCCGGCCATGCACCGGTGAGTTCTACGGCGCCCGAATGGCGATGTCTCCGAGCCGAATCCGGCCCGAACGCCGGTTCCAACGGACAGCCGAACGCGAACAATGCGACAGTTCCGCTGCCGTGCCGGTCAGCGACGAAGCTGCGTCGATGATCGCGCGCCGCGGCGATTGCCTGTGTGAGTTCCTGGGTTTGCAGTGCCGGCAGATCACCCTGTAGGACAACAACGTTCGATGACGAATCGGGCGATGAGGCAATCACAGATTCGGCGGCGACGATCGCATTGTTGAGTGGGTCCGGGTGGCCGTTCGGCGTGGGGTCAGCGAGGACGTCGGCGCCAAGCCGGCGGGCGGCTTCGGCGGCGACCTCGTCGGGCGTCACCACGGTGACGCCGCGCAGCGAGGGTTCCTTCGCTGCAGCGGCGATGGTGTCGAGCAGCATCGCGAGCACCACCCGCTCGCGCGTCGGCGCCGAAAAGATAGGCGCCAGCCGAGTCTTGGCGGCCGCGAGCCGCTTGACGGCGATGATCAGTCCGACGTCACCGCCCATGGTGGTCATCCTGCCAGCCGAGGCTGGGCGGTTAGGGTGAAGCGTGGTCGAGGAGCGAGGCTTCTCCGAGCGACCAACATGCACGGTCGCGGTAATGGGTGCAGGAGCATGGGGCAGCGCGATGCCCAAGTGCTCGCCGATGCCGGAGCCGTGGCAACCGAGGGCACTGCACCGGTACCAGGTCTGACGGGCTGGACGCTCGCCGCAGCAGCTCGAATCCCACGCGCCGGCAAGAAGAATCGGCGATCGCTCGAATCAAGGAGGCAGCCTTGGCCCCGCTGTTCGGCCCGGAGATGGCGGCGATCACATCCGTGCTGCCGGCACTGGCCGGCCGAGCGTGATACTTGTGGTGCCCGCCGAACGCGCGTTGTCCGGAGGTTGACCGGTAGCCTCTCTAGCTTGTGACTGCCAGCGAGGGCCGCCGGGTCCGCGTCGCCGTGATCTACGGCGGGCGCAGCAACGAGCACGCGATCTCCTGCGTGTCGGCCGGCAGCATCCTGCGCCACCTGGACCCGACGCGGTTCGAAACGGTGCCGATCGGCATCACCCGGCAGGGCGCCTGGGTGCTCACCGACGCGGACCCCGACAGCCTGGCGATCAGGGGTGGGGAACTGCCGCAGGTCACCGCGTCGTCGGGTGCGGAACTCGCGTTGCCGGCAGACCCGCAGCGGCGCGGGGAGCTGATTCCGCTCGGCCGCGGGCTCGGGAAGGCGCTGGCGTCGGTCGACGTGGTCTTCCCGGTCTTACACGGCCCGTACGGGGAAGACGGCACGATCCAGGGTCTGCTCGAGCTGGCCGGAGTGCCGTACGTCGGCGCGGGCGTACTGGCCAGCGCGGCGGGCATGGACAAGGAGTTCACCAAGAAACTGCTTTCGGCTGAGGGTCTGCCGACCGGCGACCATGCGGTGCTGCGTCCGCGCCAAACCTCGCTGACCGACGAGGACAAGGCACGCCTGGGCCTGCCGGTGTTCGTCAAACCCGCCAGGGCCGGGTCGTCGATCGGCGTAAGTCGGGTCTCGAGATGGGACGAGTTGCCCGCGGCCATCGCCGCTGCCCGTGCGCATGATCCAAAAATTTTGGTGGAAAAAGCAATTCACGGCCGCGAGCTGGAATGCGGCGTGCTGGAGCTGCCCGACGGCGCCGTCGAGGCGAGCACTGTCGGCGAGATACGCGTCGAGGGCGTACGGGGACGCGAAGACGGGTTCTACGATTTTGCGACCAAATACCTCGACGAGGGGGCCGAACTCGACGTGCCGGCCAAGATCGACGACGAGGTGGCGGACGAGGTGCGGGCCCTGGCCATCCGCGCGTTCCGCGCGATCGACTGTCAGGGCTTGGCCCGGGTCGACTTCTTCCTGACCGGTGACGGGCCGCTGATAAACGAGATCAACACGATGCCCGGCTTCACGACGATATCGATGTACCCGCGGATGTGGGCGGCCAGCGGCGTGGACTATCCGACGCTGCTCGCCGCGATGGTGGACACCGCGCTTGCCCGCGGGGTGGGATTGCGCTAAGTCGTTATCGCGCCGGCCCGGGCCTGATCGGCTGCTCGGGCAGCTTTGCCGTGACGACGTCCGACAATTCCTGCAGTGGGGCGGTTCCCGACCCCTGCGGCAACGTCAGCGCGACGTAGACCGGCCGGTCGACGACGAACCAGGTGCTGCGGCCGGTGCCCTGTTCGAGCACGCGAAACCACTGGACATTGTTAACGACGTTGATCTGGGCGCCGACGACGAAATCTGTCGGCTGGCCGACTCCGCAGCGCAGCAGGATCGGCTCCCCGTCGGCGCCGGTCCGCCACGCGGCGGTGGCTGGCGGAACCGGGTCCACCGGGATGGTCCGCTGGTAGTCGCCGAGACGTTGGGGCAGCGCATTCATCAGCGTCGCGCACTCGGGGCTGTCCGCCTGCGGGACCGGCACTGCGGGAACGACGAGAGGGTGTTCCTGCGGGGTCCGCGACCGCAGCACCGAGATCACCAGCACGGCGACTGCCGCCGCCACTGCGATTCCGACCGCGGCGACGAGCAAGGCCCGCGGTGGCCCGTCACTCAGGGCTGTGCCCTGCTGGCGACCGGGCATGTCACCGCGCCTTCTTTCTCCGCCGGCCCCATTCCCGCAATACACTGGCCGGTGCTTCAGGCCGGCAGAGGTCAAAAGTACCGCAGGTGGCACCGGCGTTCAGGGGACGTCCGGCGGGGGACAGCCACGCGACTCGGAAATGGATGGAGCCTCGTGTGAGCGACGACCCGACGTTGGCAGAGCTGGGGGAGTTCGCCGTCATCGACCGGCTGCTTGCCGGACGTCGACCCGGCGCGCACACGTTGCTCGGCCCCGGCGACGACGCAGCGGTGGTGTCGGCTCCGGATGGGCGTGTCGTCGTCTCCACCGACATGCTCGTCGAATCCAGGCACTTTCGCCGGGACTGGTCCACGCCGCACGACATCGGCCGGAAAGCGATAGCCCAGAACGCGGCCGACGTGGAGGCGATGGGCGCCGCCGCGACAGGTTTCGTGGTCGCGTTCGGCGGGGCGCCCGACACGCGGGTCGCGGAGGTCAATCAACTGGCCGACGGCATGTGGGAGGAGGCACGCCGGGTGGGCGCCGGCATCGTCGGCGGCGACCTGGTGAGCAGCCCGCATTGGGTGCTGTCGGTCACCGTGCTCGGCGATCTGGCCGGCCGGGCGCCGGTCACGCGCGGTGGTGCGACAGCTGGCTCGGTGGTCGCCGTCTGCGGCGGGCTGGGCCGGTCAGCCGCGGGGAATTCGTTGTGGGAGTTGAACTTTCCTGGATTCGACGATCTGCGGCGCCGTCACCTGGTGCCCGAGCCGCCGTACGGTCAGGGGGTGGCTGCGGCCAAAGCCGGCGCGCGCGCGATGACTGACATCTCGGACGGCCTCATCGCCGACCTGCGGCACGTCGCCGAGGCGTCCAGCGTGGTAGTCGAGGTGTCGACGGCCGGTCTGGCAGCCGATTACGACGCGGTGCGCGACGCCGCCCAAGTGGTCGGCGTCGACGCCTGGTCGTGGGTGCTGGGCGGTGGGGAGGACCACGCACTCGTCGCCGTCTTCGAAGGCCGGGTGCCCGACGGCTGGCGGGTGATCGGCGCGGTAGTCGACGGGCCGCCCGGGGTTCTCGTCGACGGTGCCGAATGGCAGGGAAACGCGGGCTGGCAATCGTTCGGCTGACCGACTGCCGCGGTTAGGGTGGCGCTGTGACGCCGCGTCCGCTCAACGAACTCGTCGACGACGGCTGGGCTCAGGCGCTGGAACCGGTGGCGGTCCAGGTCGCGGCAATGGGTGACTTCCTGCGCGCCGAGACGGCTGCTGGCCAGCGGTATCTGCCGCTAGGCCGGAATGTGTTGCGTGCCTTCACTTTTCCATTCGATAAGGTGCGGGTGCTCGTCGTCGGCCAGGATCCCTATCCGACGCCGGGGCATGCCGTGGGGCTGAGCTTCTCCGTCGCCCCCGAGGTCAGGCCGTTACCGCGCAGTCTGGACAACATCTTCGCGGAATACTGCACCGATCTCGGCTACCCGACGCCGTCGAACGGCGACTTGACGCCGTGGGCCGAGCGGGGCGTCCTACTACTGAACAGGGTGCTGACCGTGCGGCCTAACAGCCCCGCCTCGCACCGCGGCAGGGGCTGGGAAGTGGTCACCGAATGCGCGATTCGAGCGCTTGCGGCGCGTCCTCAGCCGCTGGTGGCCATCCTGTGGGGACGCGATGCGGCGACGCTGAAGCCGATGCTGGCTGAGGGCGGCTCGAGGATCGCGACCATCGACTCCGTCCACCCGTCGCCGCTGTCGGCGCAGCGCGGGTTCTTCGGGTCGCGGCCGTTCAGCCGTGCCAATGCACTGCTGTCAGATCTGGACGCCGAACCCGTCGACTGGCGGCTGCCCTGAGGTATGGCGGGTATTGCGCCGAAATATCATTCCGCGTCGTTGGCAGGGCCGGTTTACAGCCGTGCGTTCTCGTTCGGCGACGAAAATGGTCAGCCGCGGGTGACCTTGCCCGCCTTCAGGCACGAGGTGCAGACATTCAGGCGCTGCTTGTTGCCGCCCGGACGAGTGACCGCGCGCACGGTCTGGATGTTCGGGTTCCAGCGTCGGCTGGTCCGGCGGTGCGAGTGCGACACCGACTTGCCGAAGCCCGGACCCTTCCCGCAGATATCGCAGACCGCAGCCATAGCAGAAACTCCATTCGGATCGTTGCGTCTATGCGTCGCCGTGCCTGATGCTCTTCGCGCGAGCGCTCATCGTGTCTGATGCTCTTCGCGCGAGCGCTCATCGTGTCTGATGCTCTTCGCGCGAGCGCTCATCGCTGGCCAGCGACCGAAAATCGGGTGAGGCGACAACCGAATCAGGATACCGGCCGTTCGGATGATCGCCAAAATGACCGTGGTGATCGCCAAAATGACCGTGGCCGGATGTGTCAGCCGCAGTGGCTAGGCTCGCAACGAGGAGGATGTGATGTCGGGTCGCCGGTTGGACGCTTCCGGCCTGCTCGACTGGGCCCACGCTGCGGTCGGCGGCCTCGTGGTCCACGCCGAGGAGATCAACCGGCTGAACGTTTTCCCGGTCGCCGACGCCGACACCGGCACCAACATGCTCTTCACGATGCGGGCCGCGCTGGCCGACGCCGAGCGGCACGCGAAGAGGTCCGGCGACGTGTCGCACGTCGCTTCGGCCCTGGCCAGAGGCGCGCTGCACGGCGCACGCGGCAACTCGGGGATGATCCTGTCGCAAATCCTGCGCGGGCTGGCCGATGTGACGGCATTCGGCGCGGCGGACACCGACAACCAGCTCGCGGACGTCGACCCGGTGCTTTTCGCCGTCGCGTTGCGCCATGGCGTGGCCCTGGTGGTCGGTTCGATGGGCGAGGAAGTACCGGGAACGATCGTGTCGGTGCTGCAGGCGGCGGCCACCCGGGCCGAACACTGCGCCGCCGACGGCGACGAGCTGTCTGCTACCGTGCTCGCCGCTGCGGACGCGGCCGTCACCGCACTCGAGCAGACACCCGAGCAGCTCGGCGTGCTGGCCGAATGCGGTGTGGTCGACGCGGGCGGGCGCGGGCTGCTGGTGCTGCTCGACGCGTTGGCGGCCACCCTCACCGGCCACACACCCGCCCGCGGCGAATACGTTCCGTCGCCCCCGGCGCAGGGGTCGGCTGCCGCGGAACCGGCCGTTGACGTGCGAACGCCGCACTACGAGGTGATGTACCAGATCAGTGGGACCAGTGAGCGGCTCGACGCCCTGCGGGAACGGCTCGAGGCGCTCGGCGACTCGGTGGCCATCGCCAGTGACGGCGGCGACCGCTACTCGGTCCATGTGCACGCTGACGACGCCGGGGCCGCCGTTGAGGCCGGCCTTGCGGTCGGCACCCCGAGCCACATCCAGATTTCGACGCTGCGTGGCGGCCAGGCCCCCGGCCGGTGGACGCGGCGGCGTGCGGTGCTCGCGGTCGTCGACGGCAACGGTGCCGAGCGGCTGTTCGCCGGTGCAGGCGCGCACGTGCTGCGATGCGCGAAAGCATGCTCCGACCCGTCCGCGTCGATCACGGCCAAGGAGCTGCTGCGCGCGGTCGTCGATACCGGCGCCGGACAGATCGTGGTGCTGCCCAACGGCTACGTCGCCGCCGAAGAATTGGTGGCCGGGTGCACGGCGGCGACCGGGTGGGGCCTGGACGTCGTGCCGGTGCCCACCGGATCAATGGTGCAGGGGTTGGCCGCGCTGGCCGTGCACGAGCCAGGTCGCACCGCGGTCGATGACGGGTACTCGATGGCGCGCGCGGCGGGCGGAACTCGGCACGGCTCCGTGCGGGTTGCCACGGAGCAGGCGTTGACGTGGGCCGGGCAGTGCGAACCGGGCGACGGCTTGGGCATTGCCGGTGACGAGGTGCTGGTGGTCCATCCCGATCTCGCCACCGTGTCCTGTGGCTTGCTCGACCTGCTACTAGCCGTCGGGGGCGACATGGTGACAGTGCTGCTGGGCGAAGGCGTCGACGATCGGATAGCCGCTGAACTCGAGGTGCACGTGCACCGGTACCACCCGGGCACCGAACTGGTGACGTATCAGACCGGGCACCGCGGTGACGCGCTGCTGATCGGGGTCGAGTAGCGGTGGCCACGCTCGACGACCGGCTCGACTACGTCCTGGGCAGCAAGACAGCGAAAAAGCTCGAGGAGAACTTCGGGGTTCGCACCGTCAACGACCTGTTGCGTCACTACCCCCGCCAATACAGCGAGGGCATGACGGTACGCGGCGAGGACGACGACCTCGACCTCGAAGAAGGCGAACATGTCACGTTCGTCGACGTCATCACCCAAACCAAAGTCGGCGACATGAAACCGCGGCCCGGCAAGCCGCAACCCAAGTACCTGAGCGTCACGCTGGGCAACCATCGGCCGAAGGTCACCGCTACCTTCTTCAATGCGAATTGGATGCTCGGCAAACTCGTCCCGAAAACGCGCATCATGCTTTCCGGCGAGGTCGAATACCGCGGGCGCACCATGCATTTGAGCCATCCCGCCTTTCTGGTCCTCCAGTCGCCCAGCGGCGAGACGCCGGGAACCAAGTCGCTGAAGACCATTGCGGAAACCTCAGGGGCGACGGGGGAGAACGAACTGCTCGCAGCGTTCGAGCGGGAGTTCTTTCCGATCTATCCGGCCAGCGCCAAGGTGCAGAGCTGGGACATCTACGCGTGCGTGCGTCACGTCCTCGCCGTGCTCGACCCCATCAAGGAACCGCTGCCGGAGTCGATTCTGCTACAACGCAAGTTGATCTCTGATGACGAAGCATTGCGCGCCATTCACCTGGCAGAGAATGCGCTGGAGCGTGACCGGGCTGCCGACCGGCTGACTTTCGACGAGGCGGTCGGGCTGCAATGGGCGCTGGTGGCACGGCGTTACGGCGAATTGAGCGAATCCGGTCCGCCAGCGCCACGCCGCGACGACGGGCTGATGGCCACGTTGCTGCGGCAGTTGCCGTTCGAATTGACGGACGGCCAGCGCCACATCCTCGACGTGCTGTCAACTGAACTGGCCCGCAGCCGTCCGATGAACCGGATGCTGCAGGGTGAGGTCGGGTCCGGCAAGACGATCGTCTCGGTACTGGCGATGCTGCAGATGGTCGACGCGGGCTACCAATGCGCGCTATTGGCGCCGACGGAAGTGCTTGCCGCCCAACATGGCCGATCCATCCGCGACATCTTGGGCCCACTCGCCATGGCAGGCCAGCTTGGCGGCGCCGACGGCGCGACCAGGGTGGCGCTGCTGACCGGATCGATGTCACCGCAACAAAAACGTCAAGTGCGCGACGAGGTCGTCTCAGGTGAAGCCGGCATCGTCATCGGCACCCACGCCCTGCTGCAGGAAGCGGTGGAGTTCAAGCAGCTCGGCATGGTCGTCGTGGACGAACAGCACAGATTCGGGGTCGAGCAACGAGATCGGCTGCGCGCCAAAGCTCCCGACGGTTTGACGCCGCACCTGCTGGTGATGACGGCCACCCCGATTCCACGGACCGTCGCGCTCACCGTCTACGGCGATCTGGAGACGTCGACGCTGCGCGAGTTGCCCCGCGGCCGCCAACCTATCACCACCAACACGATTTTCATCAAAGAAAAGCCGCAATGGCTGGATCGCGCGTGGCAGCGGATCACCGAAGAGGTCGCGGCCGGGCGCCAGGCCTACATGGTGGCGGCGCGTATCGACGAGAACGACAAGTCCGGCGCCAAGCCGGTCGGTCCGCCGGCCACCACCGTCCTCGAGTTGTACGAGCGCCTGCGATCCGGGCCGCTGTCCGGGGTGCGGTTGGGTCTGATGCACGGGCGGCTACCTGCCGACGAAAAGGACGCGGTGATGGCCGCCTTTCGCGACGGCCACATCGATGTGCTGGTGTGTACCACCGTCATCGAGGTCGGCGTCGACGTGCCGAACGCGACGGTGATGTTCGTGATGGACGCCGACCGGTTCGGGATCAGCCAACTGCATCAGCTGCGCGGGCGCATCGGCCGCGGCCAGCACCCGAGCCTGTGTCTGCTCGCGACCCGGCTACCCGAGGGGTCGAAGGCCGGCCAGCGGCTCAAGGCGGTCGCGGGCACATTGGACGGGTTCGAGCTCGCCGACCTCGATCTGCGGGAGCGTCGCGAAGGAGATGTGTTGGGCCTCAGTCAATCCGGTCGACCCATCACGTTGAGGTTTCTGTCGCTGTCGGACCATCTCAAGGTCATCGAGGCGGCCCGTGAATTCTGCGAATCGGCCTATGCCAAGAACCCCCGGCATCCCGGAATGGCAACACTGGCAGCACAATTCACCGACACCGACCGCGTCGAGTACTTGGAGAAGGCATGAGCCGTCGAGCGTGGATGTGGCTCGTTGGAGCGGTTGCCGTCACATTGATGGTCGCCTACCAGGCCGGCGCATCGGCGTGGCGTCATCGGTCCGATGCGTTCGTCGCGCAGGCCGACGTGCCCACCGTTGCGCCGGGTACCGACGTGCTAAGCGGAGTCCCGGTGGTACCTATCCGGGTTCGCGGCTACGACTACCGCCGCGCGGCGTTCGGCGACGCCTGGACCGACGACACCTACGCGCCGGGCGGACACAACGGCTGCGACACCCGCAACGACATCCTCGATCGTGACCTGGTCGACAAGACGTACGTCTACATCAAACGATGCCCGCACGCCGTAGCGACCGGCACGTTGCACGACCCGTACACCAACGCGACGATCGCGTTCCTACGCGGTGAACAGAGCGGGGCGGCAGTGCAGATCGACCACATCGTGCCGCTGGCATTGGCGTGGGATCTGGGCGCACGCGCATGGACCGACGAGTGGCGACAGCGGTTCGCCAACGACCCGGCCAACCTTCTCGCGGTCGCCGGCCAAGCGAATCAGGACAAGGGTGATCAGGGCCCGTCGACATGGATGCCGCCGAATCACGCGTTCTGGTGCCAGTACTCGGTGCAGTTCGCGGACGTGCTGCGCGGATACTTGCTGCCGATCGATCAGGCGTCAGCCGACAAGTTGCGTGAGGCGGCGTCCACCTGCCCGACCGGCTGAGGGCGCCATTGGCTCTGCGTCCAGGGCGCAAAAGTTCACGTAGTGAACGCCCTCAGCGCAGAGTCAACACCGCACGGATCAGGTGCCGGTGTATGTCGCCGGGTCGGGTCGGAAGCGGGTTCCGTCATCGAGTCCATTGATCGAGGCCATCTCGTCATCGGTCAGCTCGAAGTCGAACACGTCGACGTTCTCCTTGATCCGATCGGGATTGGCCGACCTCGGAATCACGACATTGCCGAGCTGGATGCTCCAGCGGATGGTTACCTGTGCGGGGGATTTGCCATGCGCCCGCGCGATCGACACGAGGGTCGGGTTTTCGAGCAGTTTGCCCACACCCAGCGGGCTGTAGGCCTCGGTGACGATGCCGCGATCGGCGTGCACCGCGCGCAGCTCGGCCTGATTCAGCAGCGGGTGCAGTTCGATCTGGTTGACCGCCGGGTTGGTGTACGTCAGATCGGAGATCGTGCTCAGGTGCTCCTCGAGGAAGTTGCAGAATCCGATCGAGCGAACCCGGCCTTCCTGCTGCAGGATCTGCATCGCGGCGTAGGTGTCGACGTACTTGCCGAGTTGCGCTGCGGGCCAATGGATCATGTACATATCCAGGTAGTCCAGGCCCAGCCGCTCCAGGCTGGCGGCCAGCGCCTCTTTCGTCGACGTGTACCCCTGGTCTGCGTTGGCGACCTTTGTGGTGACGAACAGGTCGTCGCGGGCGATCCCGGACGCGGCGATCGCACGGCCGACCGCCGCCTCGTTGCCGTAGACCGACGCGGTGTCGACCAGTCGGTAGCCGACCTCCAGCGCGGCGCTGACCGCGCGTTCGGTGTCTTCTTCGGACAGTTCCGCGACCCCAAGACCGAGCACCGGAATGACGTTGTCGTCGTTGAGCTTGATGGTCGGCGTCATCTCACCTGCCTGTGAAGTTGTACGTGCGTGGATCAGGGCCAAACCGGGTGCCGTTGTCGAGCGAAGAGATCGACGTGACGTCGTCATCACTTAACTCGAAGTCGAACACGTCGAAATTGCTCGCAATCCGCTCAGGGTTCACCGACTTGGGGATGACGATGTTACCGAGCTGCAGATGCCATCGGATAATGGCCTGCGCCGGAGTCTTTCCGTACCTGTCCGCGATGGCCGTGATCGTCGGGTGATCGAGCAGCCGGCCCGGGCCAGCGGGCTCCACGCTTCAGTCGCGATCCCGAGTTTCTCGTGCAATTCCCGCAGCTCGACCTGGGCCAGCAGCGGATGCAACTCGATCTGGTTGACCACCGGGACGATGCCGCTGGCGTCGATCAACGTGCTCAGGTGCTCCGGGGCGAAATTCGAGACGCCGATCGAGCGGATGCGCCCGAGGTCGCGAAGCGCGGCCAACGCCCGCCACGTGTCGACAAATTCGCAGATCGCGGGCACCGGCCAGTGAATCAGATACAGGTCGAGATAGCCGCCCTCGCGGTCGATGCTCAGCAGCTTCGCGCTCTTCTCGAACGCCTTCATCGTGGCGTCGTAGCCCTGGTCGGCGTTCCACAGTTTGGTGACGACGAAGATCTCCTCGCGCGGAATGCCGGATTTGGCGATCGCGCGACCCACCTCGCGCTCGTTGCCGTAGGCCGACGCGGTGTCGATGTGCCGATAGCCGACCTCGAGTGCGGCCCTGACCGCCGGTTCCGTCGCCTTCGGGGGGGTCAGATATACCCCGAGACCCACGCTGGGAATGGTGCTGCCGTCGTTAAGCCTGGTTCTGGGGGCAGTCATCCGACAAGTGTGCCAGCGCAGCCCTGCACCGATTACGGTCGACAGCCGTGACCCAAAGCGCAATCATCCCAGCGACCGCCCGCGGGCGGCATGCACGTCTGAACCGGGCCCGATTTGCGGCCGTCACGGCCGCGAATCGGCTCGGCATCGGTGTCATGCCGAAGCTTCCCGACGCGGCGAAACGACTGATGGCGCGGTCGATCACGATCGACGGCAACACGCTGGATCCCACGATCCAGTTGATGCTTGTCGGGCAGAAGCTGTCCGGCGAGTTTGGGCTGACGGGCGCCGACGACCCCGTCGTCTGCAGGAAGCAATTTCGGCAGCTGACACAGCTGCTGGACCGCCATCGGCTGCCGGTGCGAGCGGTCAGCGACCTGACGATCCCCGGACCCGCCGGGCCGATCCCCGCTCGCCACTACCAGCCCCAGAACGAGGAGGTCGGCCCGCTGCTGGTGTTCTTCCACGGCGGAGGCTATGTGATCGGCGATCTCGGCACGTGCGACAACACGTGCCGGATGATCTGCCGCGGCGCAGGCATCCACGTGTTGTCGGTGGATTACCGGCTGGCGCCGGAGCATCCCGCACCGGCCGCAGTCGAGGACACCTACGCCGCCTACCGCTGGGCGCTGGAACACGGCGCCGAGCTCGGCACGCAACCCGGGGTGGTCGCCGTCGGTGGCGACAGCGCCGGCGGCGCCCTGGCTGCGGTGGTATCCCGGCTGGGTCGGGACGACGGCGTCGCGCCCGCCGTCCAGTTCTTGGTGTATCCCTGGACGGACCAGCGGGGCGGATCACGATCGCGGGCACTCTTCGCGGATGGATTCATGCTGACCCAGCGTGACCTGGACTGGTTCCGCGGCCACTACCTCGGCAAGTCGGGGCTGGACGCGACCGATCCCCGAGTGTCGCCGCTGCTGGCGGGCGACCTTGCCGGCCTGCCCCGCGCTCTCGTACTCACCGCCGGTTTCGACCCGCTACGCGACGAGGGCGAGGCCTATGCCGTCGCGATGCAGGACGCCGGCGTGATCGTCGACCTCCGCCGGATGTCCACGCTTGTCCACGGTTTCACCCAGCTGTGGCCGCTCGGCGGGGACAGCGCGTTCGCGATGGCGGAGGTTGTCTCCGCGCTGCGGGCGCATCTGTGTTACGTGTGAGGCGAGGACCGTGACCGCCTCGCCGGTACTCTGACGGCGTGGCGAACAAAACCAAGCGTTATGACCTGAAGGCAGCCGATCGCCGTCGCAGCATGTTGATCCAGGTGGGGCTGACCGCCGTCGTCATCGTCTTCGCCGTCGGCATGTTGTTGCTGATCCTCAAACCGTGGGCGCCCAAGGCCAAGAAGCCTGTCGTGCCCGGTCCGCCCGCCGGAACGGTGCAGGCGATCACCGCGGCGGCACCTGAGAAGCTGGTCAAGGACGCCGCGGGCAAGCCGAAGGTCGTGCTGTCGATGTACGAAGACTTCCTCTGCCCCCACTGCGGGACCTTCGAGAAAGGATTCGGGTCCACGGTCACGCAGCTCATCGACAGTGGAGCGGTTCAGGCCGACTACTACATGGTCGCGCTCAGCGGATTGGATGTGGCGGGCGCACAGTTCTACTCGTCGCGCGCCGGCAGTGCCGCCTATTGTGTCGCCGAATTCGACGCCTCGCCCACCAAAGATGCGTTCCAGCGGTTCCATTCCACGTTGTACGCGAACCAACCCGAAGAGACTTCCTCGACCTTCCCGACCGACGACGATCTCGTCGCTCGTGCCCGTGAGGCCGGCGTGGAGGGCACGCAGGTCAGCGACTGTATCCGCGGCGGCAAGTACCTCGACATGGTGAGGGGCATCGTGCGGACCGCGGGCCTCACCCACACCCCGACGATCAAGATCAACGGCCAAGAGGTCGACACGACGACGCTGGCCAGCCCGCAGGATCTGATCAACAAGGTCAATGAGGCCACGGCCGCTGCGCCCACTGCGCCTGCCACACCGGCTCCGACGCCGGCCGCGCCATGACCGTCGAAGCGGACTCGCCGGCGTCGGCCGCCAAAGGGCCGGCTGAGCAGCGCCTGGCCACCGCCGGCATCCCGGTGCGGCGCGCGAGCGCCTGGTGGGTGCTGATGGCGGGGCTCGTAGGACTCACGGCGTCGCTGACCTTGACGATCGAGAAGGTTGCGCTGCTCAAGAACCCTGCCTACGTGCCCACGTGCAGCATCAACCCGGTGCTGTCGTGCGGATCGGTGATGGTCACCCCGCAGGCGTCAGTGTTCGGCTTCCCCAACCCGCTGATCGGCATCGTCGCGTTCAGCGTCGTGCTGGTCACCGGCGTGCTGGCAGTCGGCCGGGTGGCGCTGCCGCGCTGGTACTGGCTCGGGCTGGCCGGCGGCACGCTTCTCGGTGTGGTGTTCGTGCACTGGTTGATCTTTCAGAGCGTGTACCGCATCGGCGCGCTGTGCCCGTACTGCATGGTGGTCTGGGCGGTGACGATCCCGCTGTTGGTTGTGGTGTCGTCGATCGCGCTGCAACCCTCTCCCGCGAGCGGGAGGTACCCCCATGGGAAGTACGCAGCCGCCCGCCTCGCGTATCGGTGGCGGTGGTCGGCGGTGGCGTTGTGGGTCGCCGCAGTGATTTTCGTGATCCTCGTGCAGTTCTGGTATTACTGGTCAACTCTGATCTAGTGATCCACAAGGTCCTCTCAAAAGTCTTAGTCGCCAACCGCGGGGAAATCGCGATCCGCGCGTTCCGCGCCGCCTATGAACTCGGCATTGCCACCGTCGCGATCTACCCGTACGAGGACCGCAACTCGGTGCACCGGCTCAAGGCCGACGAGTCGTACCAGATCGGCGAAAAAGGCCATCCGGTGCGGGCTTACCTGTCCGTCGACGAGATCGTGGCGACCGCGCGTCGGGCCAACGCCGACGCGATATACCCGGGATACGGCTTCCTGTCGGAGAACCCCGAGCTGGCGGATGCCTGCGCCCGCGCGGGGATCACCTTCGTCGGCCCGAGTGCAGAGATCTTAAAGCTGACCGGCAACAAGGCCAGAGCGATCGAAGTGGCCCGCGCCGCGGGCCTGCCCGTGTTGACATCGTCTGCCCCGTCGCAGGCGGTGGACGAGCTCGTCGCTGCGGCGGGGTCGATGCACTACCCGCTGTTCGTCAAGGCAGTCTCCGGCGGTGGCGGCCGGGGGATGCGCCGAGTGACGGACCCCACCGGGCTGCCTGAGGCGATCGAGGCTGCTAGCCGGGAAGCAGAGTCGGCGTTCGGCGACCCGACCGTGTATCTGGAACAAGCGGTAATCAATCCCCGTCACATCGAGGTACAGATCCTCGCCGACACGCAGGGCAACATCATTCACCTGTTCGAACGGGATTGCAGCGTGCAGCGCCGGCACCAGAAGGTCGTCGAGCTCGCTCCGGCGCCCAACCTGTCCGACGAGCTGCGGCAGCGCATGTGTGCGGACGCGGTCACTTTCGCCCACCAGATCA
The DNA here is from genome assembly GCA_963801365.1 of uncultured Actinomycetota bacterium. Classification (GTDB taxonomy): domain Bacteria; phylum Actinomycetota; class Actinomycetes; order Mycobacteriales; family Mycobacteriaceae; genus Mycobacterium. The sequence goes on from CAWDEZ010000018.1 coordinate 397,738, forward strand.
ACTATGCCTATGCGGGCACCGTCGAATTCCTGCTCGACGAGCGCGGACACTACGTTTTCATCGAAATGAATCCGCGCATCCAGGTCGAGCACACCATCACCGAGGAGATCACCGACGTCGACCTGGTCGCCACCCAGATGCGCATCGCCGACGGCGAGACGCTGGAAGAGCTTGGCCTGCAGCAGGATTCGGTGCAGGTGCGTGGCGCTGCGCTGCAATGTCGGATCACCACCGAGGATCCGGCCAACGGATTCCGTCCCGACACCGGTCGCATCACCGGCTACCGCTCGACAGGTGGGGCCGGCGTTCGGTTGGACGGCGCGACGAATCTGGGTGCAGAGGTCAGTGCGCACTTCGACTCGATGCTGGTCAAGCTGACCTGTCGGGGCCGGGACTTCTCCGCCGCGCTGACTCGCGCCCGACGTGCGCTCGCCGAGTTCCGTATCCGCGGCGTGTCGACGAACATTCCATTTCTGCTTGCGGTGGTGACTGATTCGGATTTCCGTGCAGGGCGAATCAACACCTCGTTCATCGACGAGCGGCCCTGGCTGCTGACGTCCCGGACCCAGGCCGATCGCGGCACGAAGATTTTGAACTACCTCGCTGATGTCACCGTGAACCAGCCGCACGGCCCGCGTCCGTCGACGGTGTATCCGCACGACAAGCTGCCATCCGTGGATCTGACGTCAGCACCGCCGCCTGGCTCCAAGCAGCGGCTGATGCAGCTCGGCCCGGAGGGATTCGCCCGCTGGCTGAAAGAGTCTGCTGCTGTGGGGGTTACCGATACGACGTTTCGCGATGCGCACCAGTCGCTGCTGGCGACCCGACTGCGCACCACGGGCCTGCTGATGGTGGCGCCCTACATTGCCCGGATGACACCGCAACTGCTGTCGATCGAATGCTGGGGCGGTGCGACCTACGATGTGGCGCTTCGGTTTTTGAAGGAGGATCCGTGGGAACGCCTGGCGGCGATCCGCGAGGCGGTGCCCAACATCTGCCTGCAGATGCTGTTGCGCGGCCGCAACACCGTCGGCTACACGCCCTATCCGGAGTCCGTCACCCATGCGTTCGTGAAAGAGGCGTCGGAGACGGGTATTGATATCTACCGGATTTTCGATGCGCTGAACAACGTCGAGTCGATGCGTCCCGCTATCGATGCGGTCCGCGAAACCGGCACGGCCATCGCCGAAGTCGCGATGAGCTACACCGGCGATCTGTCCGACCCCGCCGAAAACCTCTACACGTTGGACTACTACCTGAAGCTGGCCGAGCAGATCGTCGAGTCCGGAGCGCACGTCCTCGCGATCAAGGACATGGCCGGATTGTTGCGACCGCAGGCCGCAACGGCGTTGGTGAGCGCGCTGCGCAGCCGGTTCGATCTGCCGGTGCACGTGCATACCCACGACACCCCCGGCGGTCAGCTGGCCAGCTACCTTGCGGCCATTCACGCGGGTGCCAGCGCGGTCGACGGCGCCGCCGCTCCAATGGCCGGCACCACCAGTCAACCCGCGCTGTCGGCGATCCTGGCCGCCACCGTGCACACCGAATACGACTCCGGGTTGTCGCTGTCGGCGGTCTGTGAGCTGGAGCCGTACTGGGAGGCGTTACGAAAGGTCTACGCCCCGTTCGAATCCGGAATTCCCGGGCCGACCGGTCGGGTCTACAGCCACGAGATCCCCGGCGGCCAACTCTCGAACCTCCGGCAGCAGGCGATTGCGCTGGGCTTCGGCGACCGGTTCGAGGAGATTGAGACCAATTACGCAGCGGCTGACCGGGTCCTGGGCCGGCTGGTCAAGGTGACCCCGTCGTCGAAAGTCGTGGGTGACCTGGCGCTGGCGCTGCTGGGCGCGGGCATCTCCGCCGACGAATTCGCCTCTGACCCTTCACGATTGGATATCCCCGACTCAGTCATCGGATTTCTAAGGGGCGAGTTGGGCGAGCCGGCCGGCGGCTGGCCGGAGCCGCTGCGCAGCAAGGCGCTCGCGGGTCGTTCGCCCGCGAAACCTCAGCAGCAGCTGACCGCTCAGGATGAGGAGGCGCTGACAAACGCAGGCCCGCAACGGCAGACCACGTTGAACCGGCTGCTGTTTCCCGGTCCCACCAAGGAATTCGAGGAACACCGCGAACAGTTCGGGGACACGTCACGGCTGTCGGCCAACCAGTTCTTCTACGGCCTGCGCCATGGCGAGGAACACCGCGTGAAACTCGAGCGTGGCGTCGAGTTGCTGATTGGGCTCGAGGCGATCTCGGATCCGGACGAGCGCGGCATGCGCACCGTGATGTGCATCCTGAACGGGCAGCTGCGTCCGGTGCTGGTTCGCGACCGCAACATCGCCACTAGCGTCCCCGCCGCGGAGAAGGCCGACCGGTCCAACCCCGACCACATCGCCGCGCCGTTTGCGGGCGTCGTCACAGTTGCCGTCGCGGAAGGCGACGAGGTGAGCGCAGGCCAGACCGTCGGCACGATCGAGGCGATGAAGATGGAGGCCGCGATCACCGCGCCGAAGGCGGGCGCCGTGAGGAGGGTGGCGGTGTCGGCGACCGCGCAGGTGGAGGGCGGCGATCTGCTGATGGTGGTCAGCTGACCCGGATCATCGCGGGCAGCGCCGGGCGCCGGCGCATCGCCGTCCCGCCCAGGGGAACCCGGCCCACCAGCGACCGGGTGCGCGAGGCGCTGTTCAACGTGTTGGCCGCCCGGCTGGACTTCGCGGGCATAACCGTGCTCGACCTCTACGCGGGTTCCGGTGCGCTGGGGCTCGAGGCGCTGTCGCGGGGGGCGGTGCGGGCGACATTCGTCGAGGCGAACCCGCGCACGGCGGCGCTGATCGAGCGCAATGTCGACGCGCTCGGCTTCACCGGTGCGACGGTCCTCGCCCGTCCGGTGGCGACGGCGCTGGCCGGCGACATGCCTGCTGCTCCGGCGGATCTCGTGCTGGCCGACCCGCCCTACGACATGCCGGTTGGCGACGTGAACGGGATGCTGGCTGCGCTTGGCGCGGGCGGTTGGGCCGCGGCTGGGACGGTCGTTGTGGTGGAGCGGCGGGCGTCCTCGCCAAGGCTGACCTGGCCGAACGGTTGGGACTGCTGGCCCGAACGGCGCTACGGCGACACCCGGCTGGAGATCGCGGAGCGCCTGCAACGCGGCTGATAGCGTCGTGCGTCATGAGCGGCGCGGTGTGCCCCGGGTCATTCGACCCAGTCACGCTCGGGCACATCGACGTCTTCGAACGCGCCGCCGCGCAATTCGACGAGGTAATCGTCGCGGTGCTGGGCAATCCGGGCAAAAGCGGCATGTTCACCGTCGAAGAGCGCATCGAGATGATCGAAGAGGCGTGTGAGCACCTTCGCAACCTGCGGGTGGAGTCTGGTCAGGGATTGGTTGTGGACTTCGTCAAGTCGCGCGGCCTCACCGCGATCGTCAAAGGCCTGCGCACCGGCACCGATTTCGAATACGAGGTGCAGATGGCCCAGATGAACAAGCACATCGCCGGCGTCGACACTTTCTTCGTGGCCACGACGCCGCAATACTCGTTCGTCTCGTCGTCACTGGCCAAGGAAGTCGCGGGATTCGGCGGCGACGTGTCCGCTCTGTTGCCCGCATCGGTGAATCGGCGGTTGGCGGCCAAGCAGCTCGACCGCTGAACGCGCCGACACACCCGCTCCAGATCCCTAGTCACAGTAGTAACACCAGGCACACTGATAACAACAACTACGGGCTGGAGGGTATCGCCGTGTACCGAGTATTTGAGGCGCTGGACGAGCTGAGCGCGATCGTCGAAGAGGCGCGCGGCGTGCCGATGACGGCCGGCTGCGTGGTGCCCCGGGGCGACGTCCTGGAGTTGGTCGACGACATCAAGGACGCCATTCCCGGAGAGCTCGACGACGCCCAGGATGTGCTTGACGCGCGCGACACCATGCTGCGCGAGGCCAAGGAGCACTCCGAGTCGATGGTCTCGACGGCCACCGCGGAGGCTGACTCGGTGCTGAGCCACGCGCGCACCGAAGCCGACCGGCTGCTCGCGGACGCGAAATCGCAGGCCGACCGGATGGTCGCCGAGGCGCGGGCGCATTGCGATCACATGCTCGCCGAGGCCCGCGATGAGGCCAGCCGCATCAGCGCCACAGCCAAGCGCGAGTACGAGGTCATGACGACCCGGGCCAAGAGCGAGGCGGATCGCTTGATGGAGAACGGCAACATCTCCTACGAAAAGGCCGTCCAGGAGGGCATCAAGGAGCAGCAGCGACTCGTGTCACAGACCGAGGTGGTGCAGTCGGCGAAGGCGGAGGCGACCCGCATGATCGATTCAGCGCACGCCGAGGCGGACCGGCTGCGCGGCGAGTGCGACATCTATGTCGACAGCAAGTTGGCGCAGTTCGAGGAATACCTCAACGGCACGCTGCGCTCGGTCGGGCGTGGACGTCATCAATTGCGCACCGCCGCAGGCACGCACGACTACGTGCAACACGTCTAAAGCGCGAGCTGGGTGATCCCAGCGTCACACCTTCGTGTCGCCCTGGTGTACGAAGAATTCGAGTTGCATGGTGTCGGAATGCCGGAAGACGACAGTCGGACCGAATTGTGCGCCGATGATTTCGAGTGCGGTATGCCGTTGGCGTGATAGTGGACTCACCGTGGCTTCGGTGAGGATGATGAGCACATGGTCCTCCGCAAGCAGTCGGCGAGCGGTGCGCCACCTGCGCTGCTGTCCGTGACGGGGCCGGTGCCCTACGCCGATACCAGACCGAGCCGAAATCCGTTTCCGCCGATCGCTGATTACGGCTTCTTGTCGGACTGCGAGAACACCTGCCTGATGAGTTCCAGTGGCTCGGTCGAGTGGATGTGCGTGCCGCGGCCCGACTCGCCGAGTGTGTTCGGTGCGCTGCTCGACCGCTCGGCCGGCCATTTTCGGTTGGGGCCGTACGGTGTTGCGGTGCCCGTGGCGCGGCGGTACCTGCCCGGCAGTCTGATCCTTGAGACCACGTGGCAGACGCACACCGGCTGGCTGATCGTGCGTGACGCGTTGGTGATGGGGCCGTGGGAGGACTTCGGGACGCGCTCGCGGACGCACCGTCGCACTCCGATGGACTGGGAACCCGAACACATGCTGCTGCGCACGGTGCGATGTGTCAGCGGCACCGTGGAACTCGTGATGAGTTGCGCTCCATCCTTCGACTACCACCGGCTCGCCGCGACGTGGGAGTACTCCGGCCTGGCGTACGGCCAGGCGGTCGCGCAGGCGAAACAGAATCCGGAACAGCACCCCAAGCTCACGCTGACGACGGATCTGCGCATCGGGCTGGAGGGTCGCGAAGCGCGGGCACGAACCCGGATGAGCGAGGGCGACGAGGTGTACGTCGCGCTCAGCTGGTCGAGATACCCGGCGCCGCAGACGTTCAAGGAAGCGGCCGCCAAGATGTGGAACACCACCGAGTTCTGGCGGCAGTGGATCAACATCGGCGACTTCCCGGATCATCCGTGGCGGTCGTTCATCCAGCGCAGCGCGCTGACGTTGAAGGGACTGACATACGCGCCCACTGGGGCGCTGTTGGCGGCGCCCACCACGTCGCTGCCGGAAACCCCTCAGGGAGAACGCAACTGGGACTACCGCTACGCGTGGGTGCGCGACTCCACGTTCGCGCTATGGGGGCTGTACACGCTCGGGCTGAACCGCGAGGCCGACGACTTCTTCTCGTTCATAGCCGAGGTGTCGGGTGCTAACGGCGATGAACGCCAACCGTTGCAGGTGATGTATGGCGTCGGCGGCGAGCGGAGGCTGGACGAGCAGGAGCTCAATCATCTGTCGGGTTACGACGGCGCGGCGCCGGTGCGGATCGGCAACGGCGCGTACAACCAACGCCAGCACGATATCTGGGGCGCGATGCTGGATTCGGTTTACCTGCACGCGAAGTCCCGGGACCAGATCTCGGATGCGTTGTGGCCGGTGCTGAAAAACCAGGTCGACGAGGCGATCAAGCACTGGCGCGAGCCCGACCGCGGCATCTGGGAGGTGCGCGGCGAGCCGCAGCATTTCACGTCGTCGAAGGTGATGTGCTGGGTGGCCGTCGATCGCGGTGCCAAGCTCGCGGAGCTCGAGGGCGAGAGGACCTGTGCCCAACAGTGGCGGGCGATCGCCGAGGAGATCAAGGCCGACATCCTGGCCAACGGCGTCGATTCCCGCGGGGTGTTCGTTCAGCGCTACGGCTGCGACGCGCTGGACGCATCGTTGCTGTTGGTGGTGTTGACCCGGTTCCTGCCGTGCGACGACCCCCGGGTGCGTAACACCGTGCTGGCAATCGCCGACGAGCTGACGCGGGACGGGCTGGTGCTGCGCTATAAGGCCGAGGACACCGACGACGGCCTGTCCGGAACCGAAGGCGCGTTCACCATCTGCTCGTTCTGGCTGGTTTCCGCACTGGTGGAGATCGGCGAACCGTTGCGCGCCAAGCGGTTGTGCGAGCGCCTGCTCTCGCTGGCCAGTCCGCTGGATCTGTACGCCGAGGAGATCGATCCACGCACCGGGCGACACCTCGGGAACTTCCCACAGGCGTTCACCCACCTCGCGTTGATCAATGCCGTGGTGCATGTGATCCGCGCCGAGGAGCAGTCCGACACCACCGGCGGCTTTCTGCCGGCCAACGCCCCGATGTAGGTCAGCTCGACCGCGAGGACAGGTCGTATAACGTCGTTCCACCGACATCCGTGCCTGTGAAATGTTGCTCGACCCAGGTGTTGATCACGCTTGCGACGCCGTTGCGTCCCCGCGGTCCACCGGCGTTGGCGGGGATGAAGTAGTGGATCTGGCCGTCTTCCACGTACTGCTGGAATTGCTGCAGCGTTGGCGAGTTGTCCGATCCGCTGAACCCGCCGATCGCCATGATCGAAGCGCCGGTCTGCAGCTGCATCGAAGCGGCTGACATGGAGCTGATAGTTGCTGCAGCCCAACGGTTGTGGGAGTTCCTCAGCATTGCTTGGAGGGCCGCGTTGTCGGCGGTGCGTTCTTCCGGCCCATGTCCTGGCCCCGGGCCGCCGGCGGCGCCGGCGGGTCCCGCCATCGGGATCGGCCCGCGGTGTGAGCGCACAACGGTATCCACCGAATAGGCAGCGGGCGCGCTGAGGCCGAGTAGCAGGGCGGCGGCGGCGACGGCGGGGATGGCGCGACCGAGCCGGTGCGCGCCCACCGCGATCACGGCCGCGGTGGCAATCGACCCGATCAACACAATCCAGCGCAGTGCTGGCAGCCAGCCCGGTGTGCGGTCGAGCAGAATGAACGTCCACACACCGGTGGCTGCGCACATGGCCGCCAACACCGCTCGGCTGGCCGAGAATTCGCGGCCGCGCCACAGTTCGCGGACCGAGATGCCGATCAGCGCGGCGATCGCCGGCGCCAGCGCCACTGTGTAGTACGGGTGGATAACGCCGCTCATGAAGCTGAACACGGCGCCGCTCACCAAAAGCCAGCCGCCCCAGAGCAGAAGCTGCGCCCGCACGGTCCCAGTACGGCCAGTGCGTGCAGTGAACCAGAGCCCGGCAACGAGACCGATCAGTGCGGCCGGCAGCAGCCACGAGATCTCCGTGCCCATCGACAGCGAGAACAGGCGCCCGAGCCCGCTGGGGCCGCCGAACATGGGATTGTTATTGCCGCCCGGCCCGGTGTTTCCGGCGACGCGCTGAACGCCGTTGTAGCCCAGGGCCAGCTGCAAGAGACTGTTGTCGGTCGAGCCACCGATATAGGGCCGTGACGATGCCGGCCACAGGCTCACCACAGCGATCAACCAGCCACCCGATATCGCCATAGCGACAGCGCCGATCAGTAACTGCCACAACCGTTTCCACATCCGGCCCTGGGCGGCAAGCAGGAACACGAGCGCGAAGGCGGGCAGTACCAGGGCGGCCTGCAGCATTTTCGTCAGGAACGCGAACCCGACCGCGGTACCCGCAAGCACGATCCACCGCGTGGAACCGGAGTCGATCGCGCCCACCATGAAATACGCTGCGGTCGTCAGCAACAGCACGAGCAACGCGTCGGGATTGTTGTAGCGGAACATCACCGCCGCGACCGGCGTCAGCGCCATCACCGCTCCGGCGAGCAGGCCCGCGCTCGGACCGCTGCAGCGCCGCACGGTTGCGTAGACGAGCGCGACGGTGCCAACACCCATCAACGCCTGCGGCAACAGCATCGATAAGGGGCTGAAGCCGAAGATCCAGGCTGACAATCCCATCACCCACAGCGCGGCCGGCGGTTTGTCTACGGTGATCGCGTTACCCGGGTCCAGCGACCCGAACAGCCAGGCTTTCCAGCCTTGTGTTCCGGCCTGCACGGCGGCGGCGTAGTAGTCGTTCGCCCAACCCGACGAGCCGAGGCCCCACAGGTACAGCACCGCGGTGGCGACCAGAAGCGCGTACAGCACCGGACGGTCCCATCTCCTGCGGCGTGTCGTCGGGGTATGCGGCGGTGGCGCGGTGGCCGCGAGGCGTTCGTCGAGCAATGTCATGAATTATGTCTCCGAAACTCGTTGTGGTGAAGGTTCAGTGAGTGCGCCGGGGGTGGAACACCCAGCCACGCAGCAGGACGAAGCGGATCGCGGTCGCCGCGAGGTTGGCCGCGACGAGCACAGCCAGTTCTCCTGCGTGATGGGGTTGGTTGACCAGCAGGTGCAGGACGCCCAGCGAGCCGCTGGTGATGCCAAGAGCGACACCGAACACGACGAGTCCCTCCAGCTGGTGGCGAGCGACGCGGGCGGAACCACGGACACCGAACGTGAACCGGCGATTGGCGGCCGTGTTGGCGATCGCGGTCAGCAGCAGGGCGAGCAGATTCGCGGTCTGCGCACCGAGCGTGTGATGCAGCGCGACGAAAAGCAACAGGTAGGCGACGGTGCTGGCGACACCGACCGCGGCGAACCGGACGACTTGGCGCAGGAGCGAGCGGGGCGCCGCAGATCCTGAGTCGAGCGCTGCCGCCAAGGCCTGCACTGGAATCGCGCCGGTGGCAAAGCCTTTCATCAACCGCGCGATGCCCCTGAGATCCGCTGCAGCGGTCGCGACGATGTCGACGCGGCTGTCGGGATCGTCGACCCAGTCCACCGGCACCTCGTGGATGCGCAGGCCGCTACGCTGCGCGAGGACCAGCAACTCGGTGTCGAAAAACCATCCGGTGTCGGCGACGTGGGGAAGCAGCTGGCGCGCGACGTCGGAGCGAATCGCCTTGAACCCGCATTGCGCGTCCGAAAAGCCTGCGGCCAGTGCGGATTTGAGCAGCAAATTGTAGCAGCGGGAAATCACCTCCCGCTTGGCGCCGCGCACCACCCGCGAGCCTCGGGCCAGGCGCGAGCCGATCGCCAGATCGGAATGGCCCGAGATCAGCGGAGCAACCAACGGGGCCAGCGCGGCCAGGTCGGTGGACAGGTCCACGTCCATGTACGCCAGCACCGGAGCGTCCGAGGCGCTCCACACCGCGTGCAGGGCGCGGCCGCGGCCCTTCTGCTCCAGCCGCACCACACGCACGTCGGGCAGCTCGTCGGCCAGCCGCGTCGCGATCTGTAGGGTGGTGTCGGTGCTGGCGTTGTCGGCGATGGTGATTCGGGCCGCGAACGGAAAATGCTGGCGAAGATGGTGGTGCAAGCGGCGCACCGAGTTCGCAAGGTCTACTTGCTCGTTGTATACCGGCACCACGATGTCGAGGACAGGTACGCCTCGCGACTGCGCCACTGCGGCGGCGTTGGGCCGCAGATGGAAGCACTCCGGCCGGTCGGGGCCAACGTCAAGGGGCACGACGGTGTCGGTCATGGCTCCCATGCTTTCGCTTCGGGGTGGGTGCACCGTTGGCCCGAGCTATGCGTCAGCTGTGAAATGCCGAACTCGATCGCGGCACATCGAGGGAGTAGACGGTGGCGCTGTCGACACTGCGCGCGGCGAAGTGGGCGGCCACCCACGCGGTGATGTCCGCCGACTCGCGGCTGCCGCTGGCGGTTGTATGCGCCGGGTGCGGAATTGTCCGGTCGATGAAGTAGTGAATCTTCCTGTCGCTGACCAGCTTCTCGAACTCGTCGAGGGTCGGCGCCGGATCGGTGCCGTTGAAACCGCCGACCGCCATCACCGGTGTCTTGCTGGCCAGCTGGTAACCCGCGGCGTTCGACGAGCCGACGGTCGCGGCCGTCCACGTATACCGGTCGGCGTCAGCGGTCAACATGGCCAGCAGCTCCCGGGACGGATCGGGCGAGTCGAGAAAACGGCCGAATCCCAAACCCGTTGGGCCTGCGCTTGGGATGACGCCGTGATGCGGGGTCGTCGCGGTGACCACCGAATACGCGGCCGGTCCGGCCAGGCACGCCGCGACGGCGACACCCGCGACCGTGCGGGCTGCCGTCGTGGGCAGCCGGTCAACGACGATGAGCAAAGTGGCCGTACCCATTCCCGTGACCGCGATCGCCGCACGCAGCCACGGGGACCACGTTTCGGTGCGCGCGAGTAGTACGCAAGCCGGCAGCGCGGTGATCAACACGGCAGCGGAAAGGGTTGTCGCCGATCGGACGTCGGCGCATCGTCGCCACAGCAGCGGAGCGCCGATACCGATCGCCGCGGCGACCGCCGGCGCGAGCGCGACAGTGTAATAGGGATGAATGATGCCGTTGGAATAGGAGAGCACCACACCGGTCACCACCAACCACCCGCCCCACCCGATGCAGGCGCCCCGAACCGCGTCGGTACGCGGTGCCCGCCAAGTGATCACAAGCGCCGCCACAAGGCAGATCGCCGCGGCCGGTATCAGCCAGGCGATTTCACTACCCATGCCGGAATCAAAGATACGCCCCCAGCCGGCGTCGTAGTTCGGATTGCCCAGCCCACCAGGTTCGTCGCCGGTCAGCCGGCCAAAACCGTTGTAGCCCAGTGCCAACTCCAGGATGCTGTTGTGTTGCGAGCCACCGATGTACGGGCGCCGATCCGACGGCCACAGGGCAACGAGCACCACATACCAGCCGCCGGACACCACCATCGCGGCGACCGCGGCCACCGAGCGCGTGACACGCGCCCGCAGCGGTGCATGCGCGGTCAGCAGATACGCCACAACGAACCCAGGCACGACCAGGAACGCCTGCGCCATCTTGGCCAGGAATGCGAATCCGACCGCAACCCCTGCCAGCGGCAACCACCAACGGCGGCTGTGTTTTTCACAAGCCCGCTGCACGCAGTAAGCGGCGCTGACAAGCAGCAGGAGCAGCAGTGCGTCCGGGTTGTTGAACCGGAACATCAGCGTGGCGACGGGGGTCAGCGCGAGGATCGATCCGGCCAGCAGGCCGGCCGTCGGACCGTTGAGGCGTCGCACCGCGGCGTACAGCAGCGCGACAGCGGCTACCCCCTCGAACGCTTGCGGCGCAAGCACACTCCACGAGTTGAGTCCGAACAGCCGGACCGAAGCATCCATGATCCACAGCGCGCCGGGAGTCTTGTCAACCGTGATCGCATTGGCCGCGTCACTGGAGCCGAACAGCAGCGCCGTCCAACTCTGCGAACCAGCCTGCGCCGCTGCCGAATAGAAGGCGTTGGCCCAACCGTTCGCCGAAAGATCCCACAGGTAGAGGATTCCCGTCACAAGAAGCAGGCCGGCGAACCCAACCCGGTGCACGGCAGAATGACGCGGCGTGCGGACGCCGACGGGCGCGTCGAGGACGGGCCGCGGCGTGGTGAGCATCATGGGCCCATCGTGGCGTGCACCGTTAGGCACCGGATTTGTCGTCCCTGTGGGATGGCTGTGAGGGCTGTGAGCCCGGTAGCCGCACGGTGATGGTGGTGTCACCCGGCACGCTGCGCACGTCGATGTGGCCGTGATGCGCCTTGACCACCGCCGACACGATCGCCAGCCCCAGCCCGGTGCTGCCGTCGCGGCGTGACCGTGACGTGTCACCGCGAGCGAAGCGCTCGAACACCTCCGGCTGCACGGCCTCCGGAATGCCGGGACCGTTGTCGGAGATCGTCAACACAACTCCTCCGTTGCCGTCGCCCACCAGCGAGGTCGTCACCGATGTGCCCGCAGGGGTGTGGGTGCGGGCGTTGGCCAGGAGGTTGACCAGCACCTGCTGCAGCCGGGCGCCGTCGCCGCTGACCACCAGGGGCTCGTCGGGCAGATCCAGCGACCATTGATGGTCGGGTCCGGCGACGTGCGCGTCCGCCACAGCGTCGACGGCAAGCTGCGAAAGGTCGACCGGGTCACGCTGCAGCGCAGGCCCGGTGTCCAGCCGCGCAAGCAGCAGCATGTCCTCGACGAGCTGCGTCATCCGAGCGGCCTCCGACTCGACCCGACCCATCGCATGTGCGACATCGGCGGGCATGTCACCGCTACGGCGCTGCGCCAGTTCGGTATAGCCGCGGATTGCAGCCAGCGGGGTGCGGAGCTCGTGGCTGGCGTCGGCGACGAACTGCCGAACCCGCATTTCGCTGGCATGCCGGACGGCCAGCGCGTCGGAGATCCGTTCGAGCATGCGGTTCAGTGCGGTCGCGAGCTGTCCCACCTCGGTGTTCGCGGCCGCCGGGTCGACCGCGACGATCGGCGTCGGCAGGGTCACCTCGCCGCGGTCGAGCTCGAGGTCGGCGACCTCGCGGGCCGCCGCCGAGACCCGGGAGAGCGGGGCCAGCTGGCGGCGGATAACCACGATTCCGGCGAGGATCGCCGCGGCCAGCGCGATGCCGGCGACGATGCCGAAGATCGTTCCCACGGACAGCAACGTGTTGTCGACGCCGGTCATGGGCAGACCAGAGATGATGGTGTTGCCGATGCGCGAGTGGCGCGCGACCACGCGGTAACGGCCGAGGCCATCGAGGTTGAGGGTCACCGGTCCGCGGTCGGGCGTGATGCGCGCCAACTGCTCGGAAGCCGCATTGCTCACGCTGTCGCGGGTTCCACTCGTGGTGATGACCCCGGCGTCGAGCACCACGCCGTGACGCACCACAGCCCCCACCGTGCGGGTCGCTTGGCCTGGTGCCCCGAGAAAGGCCGGCCCCGGCCCGCCGTGGCTGTCGAACGGCGGGAGGCGGTGCTGAAACCCGCGGGGGGGAGGCGGGAGCCCGAGGTCGTAGATGGCCGCCGACCGACGGCCGGCGTCGGTGACCTGCTCGTCGAGCTGACTGGTCAGAAACCGGTGCAGCGCGAGTTCGGTGCCGACCCCGATGCCCACGCAGACGACGGCCAGCAGGCTCGCTACGGTGACGAGCAGGCGCGTCCGCAACGACCAAGCGCGCGGCCGCAGCGCACGGGGTGTTCGGGAATCAGTCGGCGGGTTTGAGGACATACCCTGCGCCGCGCAGCGTGTGAATCATCGGTGCGCGTCCGTTGTCGATCTTCTTGCGCAGGTACGACACGTAGAGCTCGACGATGTTGGACCTTCCGCCGAAGTCGTAACTCCAGACCCGGTCGAGGATCTGCGCCTTGCTCAAGACCTTTTTGGCGTTGCGCATCATGAACCGCAACAACTCGAATTCGGTTGTGGTGAGAGCGATTACGTCATCGCCGCGGGTCACTTCGTGGCTGTCCTCGTCCAGCATGAGATCGCCGACGACGATCCGGGCGCCACTGGCTTCGGTGGTGACGCCGGTGCGGCGCAACAGCGCCCGTAACCGCAGCACCACCTCCTCCAGACTGAACGGCTTGGTGACGTAATCGTCGCCGCCTGCGGTCAGACCGGCGATGCGATCCTCCACCGCGTCCTTGGCGGTTAGCAGCAGCAACGGCAAACCCGGAATCAGGTCGCGAAGTTTGGGCAGGACGTCGAGTCCGCTCATGTCGGGCAGCATCACGTCGAGAACCACGACGTCCGGTGGTTCCCGGCGGGCTGCGGCGATTGCCGCGGCGCCGTCGCCTGCGGTCGACACAGTCCAACCCTCGTAGCGCAGCGCCATCGTCATCAGTTCGGCCAGCACGGCCTCGTCATCGACCACCAAGACATGGATCGGGCTACCATCGGCGCGCCGCATCACACCACGGTCGTTGACGAGTGGGCGATGAGCGTTGGACACCACGGCGATTATCTGTGTCTGATCTTGGTCTTGACTGTGCCGATCCTATGTCACCGCTGTGAATATCGGCGCCGAGCACACCGGATGCTGAACCGGGGCACAGCCGGTGCCCATGTTCGGGGGACATGGTGAGAGCCGACACAGTTTCAGCAGAAAGGGGCCTCATCGGTGAATTCGGACATCACCCCGCCGGCGCAGGACCGCCGCGACGAGCCCGTCTGGGGCGCGCGACAACCCGGACAGAAGTGGTCGAGCCGTCAGACGTTGACCGCGGTCGGTATCGCGGCGGTCATCGCCGCATTCGGCGGAGCGGCCATCTACGCCGCGACCGGCGGGCACTCGAATGCGATGGGCCCCGGTTTCGGGCCGGGTGGCAGACCCGGTCCGAACGGTCACGACGGATGGCGCCCGCCCAGCGCAATGACCCCGGCAGAAGCGCTGCACGGCGAGTTCGTGGTCGCGGCCGAAAACGGCGGGTACACCACCGAATTGGTTCAGACCGGTATTCTGACCGCGGTGTCGGACACGTCGATCACGGCCAAGAGTCAGGACGGGTTCACCCAGACCTACACGCTGGCGCCGGACAGCCGCACGGCGAAAGGCGCCTTGACGGTTGACGATACGGTCACGATCCGCGCCACGAAGGCCAACGGCGCGGTGACCGCGACGACGGTGACCGAAGGCGACGATGCAGGACCGCCCTGGCCCCCGTAGCCACGATGATCAAGGTTGCTTTTCGGACTTCGGGTGGAATGTCACGTCAATCCGCTCGAAACCCTTGGCCTGCTGAGCCTTAGCCTGCCCGGTATAGGTCTTGCGATCGCCGGAGGTCAACGAGACGTCATCGGTGAAAGGTGTGAGCAGCGCCCGGGGATAGAGATGGTCCACCCACACCGCGTTGATTTCGGCGGAGAAGACCAATACGACAGAGGTCAGATACAGGAACGCGAGTAGTCCCAGCACCAACGCGAACACACTGTTCGTGGTGCTTGCCGACTTCACGACATGGGTCACATACGTCGCGCCGAACAGCTGCAACAGCTGCCAGATGACGGCCGCGGTGACCGCACCCGGCGCGATCTGTCCGAAGCTGAGCTGCCGCGCGGTGGTCACCCGGAACGCGACCAGACACACCATCGCGTTGATCGCGACCGCCGCGGCCACCACGCCGGCTTTGCCCGCCGGGCCGAGTGCGGCCGATTCGCGACCAGAGCGGACAACATCGTGGCGCCGATCAGCGCCGAGCCGAGCAGGACCAGCAGCATCAGGCTGCGCACACGGGAGCGGATCGGGTCCGGACGTGCGTGGCGCGGCACCGCCCAGACCGTGTCCATCGCGTTCTGGACGGCCTGACCGACACCCAGGCCGCCGTAGAGGGCCCCGGCGACGCCGACGACGACCGCGGCCGCCCCGCCGCTGAGGTGATACGGCTGACCGAGCTGGTTGCCGATCACCGGGAATTGGCTCAACGTCGAGTGCATCACCTGGTTCTGCAGCTCGGAATGACCGGCCAAAACCACTCCGAGCACTGTGGTCAGCAGCAGCAGTAGCGGAAACAGGGACACGAATGCGTAGTAAGTGATCAGCGCCGCCAGGTAACCGCCCTGGTCGTCGACGTACTTATATGCCACGGCGATTACCAGCCCGGTCGCGCGACTTCGCCGCTGTAGCCGGTCCAGCCAGCTCACCATGGCCACTCCGTTCGGCGGATTGATTGCTCGTCGCGTCCGCGCGGTGCGGACGGTCCGGCACGTCGCAGGTCATACCCGCATTCGCGATCGGCAACGCAGGTGGGCCGCCCAGCGCCGCCTACGATGGCGTCATGGCTACGCAGTCGAGCGCGGCGTCGCCGCTCACGTTTGACGTCTCCCGGCTTCCCCGTCGCCCCGGCTTCATGCAGCAGATTCGCGAGACCGTACCGAGCCCGTCGCGCATCGGCCTCCACATGATCGCGATCGACAGGGGCGCACCCCTGGACCTGCATCTGCGGTTGGAGTCGGTGTCCGAAGGGGTGCTGGTCAGCGGGACCGTAAGGGCCCCGACGTCGGGGCAGTGTGCGCGCTGTTTGGCTTCTACCAGCGGTGAGGTAGAAATTCATCTCACCGAGCTGTTCGCCTATCCGGACAGCGCCACAGAAGCGACCACTGAACGCGACGAGGTCGGCCACATCGTGAACGGCGCCATCGATATCGAGCAGCCCCTGATCGACGCCGTCGGACTGGAGCTGCCGCTGTCTCCGGTGTGCCGCGACGACTGCCCGGGGCTGTGCTCTGTGTGCGGTGTGGTGCTGGCCGATGCAGAACCGGGGCACCACCATGAGCAGCCCGATCCGCGATGGGCGAAACTTTGCGGCATGTTCTCTGATCGGACGCGCGAAAGCCCGTGAGCGGATCACGGGAGGCACTGATCGATGCACTGGGCGTCGAGCTGCCCGAAGAGCTGCTCACGCTGGCGTTGACTCACCGCAGTTATGCCTACGAGCACGGCGGTCTTCCGACCAACGAGCGCCTCGAATTCCTCGGCGACGCTGTCCTGGGGCTGACTATCACCGACGAGCTGTTCCGCCGCCATCCCGACTCGTCTGAGGCCGACCTGGCCAAGTTCCGCGCCAGCATCGTCAACACCCGGGCACTGGCGGAGGTCGGTCGTAGCTTGACCGAGGACGGCCTGGGTGCATATCTGCTGCTCGGCCGTGGCGAGTTGACTTCTGGTGGTCACGACAAGTCGAGCATCTTGGCGGACGCTGTCGAATCCTTGTTGGGCGCGGTCTATGTGCAGTATGGAATCGACGGTGCGCGGCGGGCCGTCCTGCGATTGTTCGGCTCGCTGCTGGACGCCGCCCCAACATTGGGCGCCGGACTGGATTGGAAAACGAGTCTGCAGGAACTCACGGCGTCGCAGGGGTTGGGCGCTCCGGTGTACGCGGTCACGTCAACCGGTCCTGAACATCGGAAGAAGTTCATGGCGAAAGTCGTCGTCGCTGGAACTGAGTACGGCGAAGGTGTCGGCAGCACCAAGAAGGAAGCGGAATTGAAGGCCGCCGCCGTGGCGTGGGCTGCTCTGGACAGTGCCTGAACTGCCGGAAGTCGAGACGGTTCGACGCGGTTTGGCGACCCATGTCGCGGGCCGAACGATCACCGCCGTTCGGGTGCATCATCCGCGGGCGGTTCGCCGGCATGAAGCCGGGGCGGCCGACCTGACCGCTAAACTGATCGGCCAACGCATCGTCGACACCGGTAGGCGCGGAAAGTATCTGTGGCTCAGCCTTTCTGATGGAAGCGCGTTGGTGGTCCATCTCGGGATGAGCGGGCAGATGCTGCTGAGGCGGCCGAACAGCCAGCAAGCCACGCCGAAGTCGGGTCACGTGCGGATCGCCGCGATGCTCGACGACGGCACGACACTGAGTTTCGTTGACCAGCGCACGTTCGGCGGCTGGATGCTAGCCGAGCTGGTGGAGGTCGACTGCAGCGTGGTTCCCGCACCCGTCGCGCACCTGGGTCGTGACCCGCTGGACCCGCGTTTCGACCGCGACACCGTCGTTATGGTGTTGCGCCGCAAGCACTCTGAGATCAAGCGTCAACTCCTAGACCAGACCGTGGTGTCGGGGATCGGCAACATCTACGCTGACGAGGCGCTGTGGCGCGCGCGGGTGAACGGCGCGCGCATCGCGTCATCTCTGAGCCGTCCGCGATTGCGGGCTTTGCTCGACGCGGCCGCCGACGTGATGCGCGACGCCCTGCGCGAGGGCGGCACGTCGTTCGACTCGCTGTACGTCAACGTCAACGGCGAGTCGGGTTACTTCGACCGATCACTCGACGCGTACGGCCGCGACGGGATGCCGTGCCGCCGCTGCGGGGCGGTGATCCGTCGGGAGAAGTTCATGAACCGCTCGTCGTTCTACTGCCCGCGCTGCCAGCCACGTCCTCGGGTTCGCCTTGCGCCGAAATAGCATTCCATGTCGTTCTCGGCGCGCATCGACGACATGGAATGCTATTTCGGCGTGACGGAACTCTGGGTGGAGCGCACCGGCGTACGCCGGTACACCGGCAGGAGCTCGCGCGGTGCTGAAGTCCTGGTGGGAAGTGAGGACGTCGAAGGCGTGTTCACGCCCGGCGAGCTGCTCAAGATCGCGCTGGCCGCGTGCAGCGGGATGGCATCCGACCAACCGCTGGCTCATCGCCTCGGCGAGCAGTACAACGCCACGATCCGGGTCTCCGGCCCGCCCGACCGGCAGCGGGAGATCTACCCGCTGCTTGAGGAGTGCCTCGAGGTGGACCTGTCGGGTCTGAGCGAGGACGACGTGGCCCGGCTGCTGGTGGTCGTGAGCAGGGCCGTCGATCAGGTCTGCACCGTGGGGCGGACGCTCAAGTCGGGTACTACGGTCACGTTCGAGGCGGTCAACAGTGGCTGACGACGTCCGGCTCACGGCGTGGGTGCACGGCTACGTGCAGGGCGTCGGGTTTCGGTGGTGGACCCGTTCGCGGGCGTTGGAGCTCGGCCTGACCGGCTACGCGTCGAATCGGCCCGACGGCCGCGTGCAGGTGGTGGTGCAGGGCCCGCGCGAAAAATGCCAGCGGCTGCTCGACATGTTGCACAGCGGCAACACGCCGGGCAGCGTCGACAACGTGGTCGCGGACTGGTCGGAGGCGAATGAACCGATGAACGGTTTCTCCGAGCGCTAGTCTGGCACGTCGTGCACCTCAAGAGTCTGACGCTGAAGGGCTTCAAGTCCTTCGCCTCGCCGACGACTCTGCGGTTCGAGCCCGGCATCACGTGCGTCGTCGGCCCAAATGGTTCGGGCAAGTCCAATGTCGTCGACGCGCTGAGCTGGGTGATGGGCGAGCAGGGCGCCAAGACCCTGCGCGGCGGCAAGATGGAGGACGTCATCTTCGCCGGCACGTCGTCGCGCGCGCCGCTGGGCCGCGCCGAGGTGACCGTGACGATCGACAACTCCGACAACGCGCTGCCGATCGAGTACTCCGAAGTTTCGATCACCCGGCGGATGTACCGCGACGGCGCCAGCGAATACGAAATCAACGGTAGCTCTTGCCGTTTGATGGACATCCAGGAGCTGCTGTCCGATTCTGGCATCGGCCGCGAGATGCACGTCATCGTCGGCCAGGGCAAGCTGTCGGAGATCTTGGAGTCCCGGCCGGAGGACCGCCGGGCGTTCATCGAAGAGGCCGCCGGCGTGCTCAAGCACCGCAAGCGCAAAGAGAAGGCGGTCCGCAAGCTCGAGGCGATGTCGGCCAACCTCGCGCGGCTGACGGATCTCACCACCGAACTGCGGCGCCAGCTCAAACCGCTCGGCCGGCAAGCCGAGGTGGCCCGCCGCGCCCAGACGATCCAGGCAGACCTGCGCGACGCCCGGCTGCGGCTGGCCGCCGACGACCTGGTCGCTCGGCGGAACGAATTCCACGGGGTGGGTGACGCCGAGGCCAGGCTTCGCGGTGAGCACGACGAGGCGGCCGCACTGCTGGAGGCCGCATCCGCCGAACTTGCCGGACACGAGGAAGCGGTCGGGAGCCTCACCGACCGCGCCGAGCGCGCGCAGCAGACCTGGTTTCGGCTTTCGGCACTCGCCGAACGCGTCAGCGCGACCGTGCGGATCGCGGCCGAACGCGCGCAATACCTCGATGACGAGCCGCCGCCGACCGCCGCCATCGACCCGGACATGCTGGACGCCGAAGCCGACGAGGTGGCGTCGACGGAGTCGCGGCTGGCCGCGGAACTCGACGACGCGCGTGGGCGGTTGGAGGTAGCCCGCGCTCGGATGACCGAGGCCGAGCGCGGCGCCGCCGAAGCGGAGCAGGCGCACCTGGCCGCGGTGCGCGCCGACGCGGACCGGCGGGAGGGCCTCGCCCGGCTCGCGGGTCAGGTCGACACGATGCGCACCCGCGCCGAGTCGATCGACGACGCGGTCGCCCGGCTCACCGAAGCAATCGACGAGGCCGCCACCCGCGCTCAGCAGGCACAGGCCGAGTTCGAGACCGTCCAGGCCCGGGTCGGTGAGCTCGACGAAGGTGAGGTCGGGCTCGACGAGCACCATGACCGGACCGTGGCAGCGCTGCGGCTCGCCGACGAACGGGTGGCCGAACTGCAGGCCGCCGAGCGCGGCGCCGAACGCCAGGTCGCTTCGTTGCGGGCCCGCATCGACGCGCTCTCGGTGGGGCTCGACCGCAAGGACGGCACCGCCTGGATCACCGAAAATCTCAGTGACGCAGGTATTTTCGGCTCCCTGGCGAACCTGGTCAAGGTACGGGCCGGGTACCAGGCGGCGGTCGCCGCAGTCCTCGGCGCGGCCGCCGACGCGGTCGCTGCGGAGGATACGGCGGCGGCGAGTTCGGCGGTCGCGGCTTTGAAGGAGTCCGACGGCGGCTGGGCGGCGATCGTGCTCGGTGACTGGCCGGCACCCGCCGATCCGCGGCCGGTCCCGCTGCCGCCCGACGCGGAGTGGGCCGCAGACCTGGTGGAGGCGCCGGAACGGCTGCGCGGCGCGGTCGCGGCGATGCTGTCCGGCGTCGCGGTCGTGGGATCGATTGACGTCGCTCTGGGCCTGGTGACCACACATCCACATTTGCGCGCAGTCACCCGCGACGGCGATCTGGTCGGCGGTGGGTGGGTTAGCGGCGGCTCCGACCGGCGGCCCAGCACATTGGAAATCACCTCCGAGATCGAAAACGCCCGCGACGAACTCGCGCGAGCCGACAAGCAGGCGAACGAGCTGGCGGCCGCGCTGGTCGGTGCGCTGGCCGAGCAGTCTGCCCGGCAGGACGCCGCCGAACAGGCGCTGGCGGCACTCAACGAGTCGGATGCCACGATCTCGTCGGCCTACGAGCAGCTGGGCCGTCTCGGTCAGGACGCCCGCACCGCGGAGGAGGAGTGGCGGCGCCTGACTGAGCAGCGCGACGACCTCGAGATGACCCGCGCCCACACCGTCGCCGAGCTGACCGAGCTCGAACAACGGCTGACCTATGCAGAGCAGGCCCAAGAGCCCGTCGCCGACGACTCCGCCGAGCGCCGGGCGAGCGTGGCGGCGGCCGAGGCGGCGCGAGCAGTCGAGATCGACGCGCGGCTGACGGTGCGCACCGCCGAGGAACGCGTGAACGCCGTTCGGGGGCGGGCGGATTCGCTGCGTCGAGCCGCTGCGGCGGAACGCGAGGCGCGGGCGCGGGCGCAGCGCGCGCGGGAAGCGCGCCGGCACGCCGCTGCCGTGGCGGCCGCGGTGGCCGAAGCTGGTCAGCAGGTGGCGATGCGGCTCGCGGAGGCGATTGCCGCCGCATCGCGAACCCGCGACGGCGTCGCCGCCGAACGGACGCGACGCGCCACCGCGATGTCGGAGGCCCGCGCGATGGTGTCGGCGTTGACGGCGAAGATCGCCACGCTCACTGAGGCCTTGCATCGCGACGAGGTGGCCAAGGCTCAGGCCGCACTGCGGATCGAACAACTGGAGGAGCACATCCTCGAGCAGTTCGGTATGGCCGCCGAGGACCTCATCGCCGAGTACGGCCCCGAGGTGCCACTGCCGCCGTCGGAACTCGAGGTCGCGGAGTACGAGCAGGCCCGGGATCGCGGCGAGCAGGTGAGCACGCCGGGCCCGATGCCGTTCGACCGCCCCAGCCAGGAGCGTCGCGCCAAGAAGGCCGAACGGGAACTGGCCGAGCTGGGCCGGGTCAACCCGCTGGCGCTCGAGGAGTTCGCGGCGCTGGAGGAGCGCTACAACTTCCTGTCCACACAGCTCGAAGATGTCAAGGCGGCCCGCAAGGATCTGCTCGGGGTGGTCGACGACGTCGACGCGCGGATCGTGGCGGTGTTTTCCGAGGCTTACGCCGACGTCGAGCGTGAATTCCGCGCAGTCTTCGAGACGCTGTTTCCGGGCGGCGAGGGCCGGCTGCTGCTGACCGACCCCGACGACATGCTGACCACCGGCATCGAGGTCGAGGCGAGGCCGCCTGGCAAGAAGATCAAGCGGCTGTCGCTGCTATCCGGCGGTGAGAAGGCGCTCGCGGCGATCGCAATGCTGGTCGCGATCTTCCGGGCGCGCCCGTCGCCGTTTTATGTGATGGACGAGGTCGAGGCCGCGCTCGACGACGCCAACCTGCGCCGGCTGCTCGCGTTGTTCGACCAGCTGAGGGTGCAGTCGCAGCTGTTGGTGATCACTCACCAGAAGCCGACGATGGAAGTGGCCGACGCGCTCTACGGGGTGACCATGCGCGACGACGGCATCACGGCGGTGATTTCACAGCGGATGCGCGGGCAGGAGCTGGTGGCTAGCGGATCGGGCTGACCCCGATGCGCTTCAGCGCCGCCAGGTCGCTTGCGCCGCAACCATGTAGGCAGATCCGCAGCTCGTGGATGAACCGCTCTAACCACTCCCGCGCGGCTGCGGGGGAGGTGATCGCGGGGGCGAGCAGCGGCCGGGCAATGGCGACCACGTCGGCGCCGAGAGCGATGGCCTTCGCCGCGTCCATCCCGTTTCGGATGCCGCCGGATGCCACCAGCGACACGTCGGGCAGCGCCCGTCGCACCTCGACGATCGCCTGGGCGGTCGGCACACCCCAGTCGGCCAGCTCCGGATAACGAAGCTCGCCGTAGCGCACGAATTGCTCGACCCGCGACCACGACGTACCGCCGGCGCCGGCCACGTCGATGGCGGCGACGGGTAGCTCGCCCGGCTCCCGCACCAGCTCGGCGACCGCCGCCGCGCCGATCCCGTGCCCGACCTCCTTCAGCAGAATCGGATAACCCAGCGCCGCGGAGACGTCACGCAGCCGGGCGACGGCTCCGGAGAAGTCGGTGTCCCCGCCGCTCTGCAGGGCCTCCTGCAGTGGGTTGGTGTGCACGGCCAACGCGTCGGCGCCCACCCGGTCTAGCGCCTTGGCCAGGTCGGGCACCGTCGACTTGGTCAGCTGCGAGAGGCCGATGTTGCCGATCAGCAGCACGTCAGGCGCGATGTCGCGGACCGCAAAGCTGGCTGCGGCGCGCACACCCATTGCGCTGTCGAGCATGATGCGCTGCGATCCGAGCATCATCCCGATGCCGAGCTCTTGGGCTGCCGCGGCCAGGTTGCGGTTGATCGTCCCGGACAACTCCGCGCCGCCCGTCATCGCGCCGACGAGCAGAGGTGCACGCAGACGGGCACCGAGGAAGTCGGCGGCTAGGTCGATCTCGGCGAGATTGGTCTGGGTCAGCGCGTTATACGGCAACCGATAGTGCTCGAGTCCGGTGGTCACAGCGCCGTGCTCGACGTCCTCGGTCAGGCAGACGTCGATGTGCCGGCGCTTGCGGCCAGCCATCGCGCCGCCGGGGCCGCTCGTCACCGCTCGCGGCTCCTGGGAGAATGGCCGGGTGGGAGAAGGTCTGTGGATCGCAATCGCTGTCGTCGCCGTTCTGCTGGTCGCCGCGCTCGTGGCTGGCCTGCTGCTGTACCGGCGGCGACGTATCAGTCTGTCAAAGGCAGACACTGCCACACCTATTGACCGCTCTGGCGGCTATTCCGCCTCGTCCGGCATCACGTTCACAGAATCGTCAGCACCTGCGGCGGTCGACACCATCGACACCGCGGGGCTGCCGGCTGTCGCTGACGACGCCACGATTCCCCGCGACTCGGTCAAGCGGCCGATCGCCGATGAGCGCTTGCGCGAAGAGCGTGAGCTGGATGAGCGCTTGCGCGAAGAGCGTGAGCTGGATGAGCGCTTGCGCGAAGAGCGTGAGCTGGATGAGCGCTTGCGCGAAGAGCGTGAGCTGGATGAGCGCTTGCGCGAAGAGCGTGAGCTGGATGAGCCCTTGCGCGAAGAGCATCAGCTCCAGGCGCCCGTCGGACCGCCGGTGGAAGCCCCCGCCGTCGAGGCGATATCGCCCCCGGAAGGCCGGCTGGAACGGCTACGCGGCCGACTCTCGAAGTCCCAGAACGCAATCGGCCGCAGCATGCTCGGGCTGCTGGGCGGCGGAGATCTGGACGAGGATTCGTGGCAGGACGTCGAGGACACGCTGCTCATCGCCGACCTCGGGCCGACCGTCACCGAATCGGTGGTCTCGGCGCTGCGGTCGCGGCTGGCTAGCAGCACGGTGCGCACCGAGGCCGACGCCAGAGAGGTGCTGCGCGAGGTGCTGATGTCCGAACTGCAGCCCGGCCTGGACCGCTCGATCAAGGCGTTGCCGCATGCTGGCAGCCCGTCGGTGCTGCTGGTTGTCGGGGTCAACGGCACCGGAAAGACGACCACGGTCGGCAAGTTGGCCCGCGTGCTGGTGGCCGACGGCAGGCGGGTGGTGCTGGGCGCGGCTGACACATTCCGGGCCGCGGCGGCCGACCAGCTGCAGACCTGGGCGGCCCTGGTCGGCGCGCATGTGATCCGCGGGGCGGAGGGGGCCGATCCGGCATCCGTCGCGTTCGACGCGGTCGACGCGGGCATCAAAGACGGCGCCGACGTCGTCGTCATCGACACCGCCGGGCGGTTGCACACCAAGACCGGGTTGATGGACGAACTGGGCAAGGTCAAGCGGGTCGTCAGCCGGCGCGCGCATGTGGACGAGGTGTTGTTGGTGCTCGACGCGACGATCGGGCAGAACGGTCTGGCCCAGGCACGCGTCTTCGCCGACGTTGTCGACATCACCGGGGTGGCGCTGACCAAGCTGGACGGCACCGCCAAGGGCGGCATTGTGTTCCGGGTGCAGCAGGATTTGGGCGTGCCGGTCAAACTTGTCGGTCTCGGCGAGGGGCCAGACGACTTGGCGCCGTTCGAACCGGCCGCGTTCGTCGACGCACTCCTCGGCTGACGACACGCCGAAGGCGACCGGGTTTTTTGCCTCTGTCGGCAGGAGATGGGCGGTGCCGTACCCTGCTCACGTAACACCGTCGCAACGCGGACAGTCGATCCGTTCACACGAGCGAAACACCGCGGCGTCTTATCCGAAACAACCACTCAGCAAAGTCTTGGACCAGGTCGACGGTCGAACTTCCTGGCGACCGTGACACTGGTGAGGAGGAAACCGCGAGTGGCTGATTTCCCTTTGTTGGATATACCGGACACCGGTGACACCGCCTGGATGCTGGCCAGCTCGGCGCTTGTCTTGTTGATGACGCCGGGGCTGGCCTTCTTCTACGGCGGCATGGTGCGCGCCAGGGGCGTGCTCAACATGATCATGATGAGCATCAGCGCTATGGGCGTTGTCACAGTTCTGTGGGCCCTATACGGGTACTCGCTCGCCTTCGGGAACGATGTCGGCAATCTGTTCGGCAGCCCGTCGACGTTCTGGGGCCTGCACGGTCTGATCGGTGGCAACGCCATTGCTGCTGACGCGACCGGCGCCGGCGCGGTACCCATTCCGGTCGCGGGCACGATTCCGCAGACGGTGTTCGTCGCATTCCAGCTGATGTTCGCGATCATCACGGTCGCGCTGGTCTCCGGCGCCGTCGCCGATCGCCTGAAATTCAGCGGCTGGCTGGTGTTCGCGGGTCTGTGGGCGACTATCGTGTACTTTCCCGTCGCCCACTGGGTGTTCGACTTCGATGTGAAGAACAAGGCCGGGGACGTCGTTCACCACGGCGGCTGGATCGCTAACAAACTTCAAGCGATCGACTTCGCCGGCGGTACGGCGGTTCACATCAACGCCGGTTCGGCGGGCCTGATGCTCGCGATCATTCTCGGCAGGCGAAGAGGTTGGCCCAGCACGCCGATGCGGCCGCACAACCTGCCGTTCGTGATGCTCGGCGCCGGCCTGCTGTGGTTCGGCTGGTATGGGTTCAACGCCGGTTCAGCCGTGTCGTCGGGCGGCCTCGCCGGCTCGACCTTCGTCACCACCACGATCGCCACAGCCACCGCGATGCTGGCCTGGTTGCTCACCGAGCGCATCCGCGACGGCAAGGGCACGTCGCTGGGTGCCGCATCGGGCATCGTCGCCGGCCTGGTCGCGATCACGCCATCCTGTTCGTCGGTGAACGTCCTCGGTGCCATCGTGGTCGGCCTGTGCGCGGGCGTGTTCTGCGCGTTGGCGGTCGGGCTCAAATTCAAACTGGGATTTGATGATTCGCTCGACGTCGTCGGTGTTCACCTCGTCGGCGGTCTGATCGGGACGCTGCTCGTCGGTCTGCTGCTGGCACCCGGGACCGGGGCCGCCGCGGCGGTCGGTCGAACCGGCGTGTTCTACGGCGGTGGATGGGATCAGTTGTGGCGCCAGGCGGTGGGCGCTTTCTCGGTTATGGCGTTCTCCGCGATCGGTGCGGCTATCTTGGCCTTGATTGTGAAATACACCATCGGTCTGCGCATCGGCGAAGACGACGAAGTGAACGGAATCGATGAGGCCGAACATGCTGAGACCGCATACGATTTCGCCAGCCTCGGCACGGGCTCAACGCTGAGCGCGGCCGGCGTCGGCGGTTCGGTCGTTGGACGTCACGGGGCGGAGGTTTAGGAACACATGAAGCTGATTACTGCGATTGTCAAGCCGTTCACACTCGAAGACGTCAAGACCGGTCTGGAACAAACAGGAATCCTCGGGATGACCGTCAGCGAGGTGCAGGGCTACGGCAGGCAGAAAGGCCACACCGAGGTCTACCGCGGCGCGGAATACTCGGTCGACTTCGTGCCGAAGGTACGGGTGGAGGTGCTTGTCGACGACTTCGCGGTCGACAAGGTGGTGGACGTCATCGTCCAAGCCGCGCGCACAGGCAAGATCGGTGACGGAAAAGTGTGGGTAAGCCCCGTCGAAGCCGTCGTGCGCGTACGCACCGGGGAACGGGGCGCCGACGCCCTGTGAGGGGATGACACAGCAGACACCAGATCCCGCTGCCGGAGCCGACGTTGTTGCCTCGGCAGCGGGATCATCGCGTCCCGCAAAGGATTTGGTGGCCGCCACGGAGCAGCTGCTGGCTGGTGGTGCTCGGCGCCTCGACTCCGCCGCGTTGCGCGATGCGTTGCTTGACCTGCACGAGTTCTGGCTGACCACCAAGGCAACCGAGATCGGGATCACCGACACCAGCGGGTTTGCCATCGTCGCCACCGGCGGCCTGGGCCGTCGGGAATTATTGCCGTATTCCGACCTCGACCTGATGCTGCTGCACGACAACATGGCCGCCGAGGCGGTCAGCGGTACCGCAGACCGGTTGTGGTATCCGTTGTGGGACGCCAACATTCGCATCGACCACAGTGTTCGGACGGTGCCTGAGGCGCTACATGTCGCCGCGGATGACATCTCGGCGGGGCTGGCGATGCTCGAAGTGCGGCACATCGCCGGCGACCCAGAACTATCGAACCTGCTGGTCGGCGGTGCGCGCCGCCAGTGG
The DNA here is from genome assembly GCA_963801365.1 of uncultured Actinomycetota bacterium. Lineage (GTDB taxonomy): Bacteria > Actinomycetota > Actinomycetes > Mycobacteriales > Mycobacteriaceae > Mycobacterium. The sequence goes on from CAWDEZ010000018.1 coordinate 425,028, forward strand.
CGCACCGGAATTCGGTCGCGATTCGACGAACTCGTCGAGCACACGCACGCGCGGTGGCAGCGCAGCGGGCAGATCGCCCACCGCGCGGAACCCGACCTCAAGTGCGGTCGCGGCGGATTGCGTGACGTGCAGTTGCTCAACGCGCTGGCGATAGCACAACTCGCCGACTACTACTCCAGCCGGAACCTGGACAGCCCAACCGGTTCACTGGCGAGCGCGCACCTGGCATTGCTCAACGTTCGCACCGAGTTGCACCGGATCTCGAGGCGCGGACGAGAGCTGCTGCTCGCGCAGTACGCCGACGAGATCGGTGCAGCATTGCGCATCGGCGACCGATTTGACCTTGCCCGCATGCTCAGTGACGCTGCGCGCACGATCACCTACTACGTCGATGCCGGATTACGCACTGCGGCAAATGCATTGCCGCGCCGCGGCCTGGCTGTGTTGCGGCGGCCGGTGCGCCGACCACTGGACGAAGGCGTTGTCGAGTTCGGCGGCGAGGTGGTGCTGGCCCGAGATGCGCGCCCGGAACGTGACCCGGGACTGATCCTGCGGGCCGCAGCGGCGTCGGCGACCACAGGCCTGCCCCTGTCCGCGTCCACTCTGAGTCGGCTCGCGGAGTCAGCCCCGGAATTGCGCACCCCGTGGTCGCGAGAGGCACTCAATGACCTGATTGTGCTGCTCGCTGCCGGGCCAACCACCGCGACCACGATCGAGGCGCTGGACCGAACAGGCTTGTGGGGAAGGCTTTTCCCGGAGTGGGGGGCGGTGCGCGACCTTCCGCCGCGCGATATCGTACACACCTGGACCGTGGACCGGCATCTGTCCGAGACCGTTTCCAAGGCAAGCGCATTCACCACCCGCGTATCCCGTCCGGATCTGCTCGTGCTGGGTGCGTTGCTCCACGACATCGGTAAGGGTCGCGGCGGCGACCACAGCGTCATCGGTGCCGAACTGGCGACGCAAATCGGGACCCGGCTCGGCATGTGGCCGTCAGACGTCGAGATCCTGACCAAGATCGTCCGTTACCACTTGCTGCTGCCGACCACGGCGACACGCCGGGACCTGCAAGACCCCGACACGATCAACATGGTGGTCGAACGGCTGGACGGCGACCCGCTGCTGCTCGAGTTGTTGCATGTACTGGCCGAGGCGGATTCGCTGGCCACCGGGCCCGGAGTGTGGGGCGATTGGAAAGCGCTGCTGATCGGTGACCTCGTGCGCCGGTGCCGGATGGCCATGGCCGGAGAACCGTTGCCGCAAGCCGATCCTGTTGATCCGCAATATTTTTCACTTGCCGCCGACGGTGACGTGCACGTCGAGTTGGGGCCGGGAGGCGGCGCCCACATCTACCGGGTGACGATGGTGGCGCCAGACCGGCGCGGTCTACTGTCCAAGGCCGCAGGCGTGCTGGCACTAAACTCGCTGCGTGTTCATTCGGCGTCGGTGAACAGCTACCAGGGCTCGGCGATAAATACCTTTGTCGTCTCGCCGTATTTCGGCTCCCCGCCGGCCGCGGAGCTGCTCCGTCAACAATTCATTCAGGCGCTGGCCGACGATCTGGACGTCATCGGCATCCTGGAACAGCGCCATCGCGAGGCCGCCGAGTACGGCTCGGGTCGCGTCGGTGAGGCGCTGATCACGGTGCCGGCGAACCAGGTGCCGGCACCACCTCGGATTCTCTGGCACCCTGGCAGCACACCCGGTCAGCTCCTGGTGGAGATCCGCTCCACCGACCGGACCGGCCTGCTGGCGGTCCTCACCGGGGTCTTCGAAAAAGCGGGGGTCGACATCGTGTGGGCGAAAGTCACCACGCTGGGATCGTCGGTGGACGACGTGTTCGGTGTGGTCGCACCCGATATCGAGCGGCTGCGCGAGGCGCTCGAATACGACCTGCTGGCGGTGCTGCCTGCGCCGCCGCCGCGGAGGGCCGCCGAGCACGCCAGTTAGAGACTGCGCGTCTCGCGGGATCCGCGCGCCGGTCTGTTGGCGATATAGGTGATGATGGCGTGCCTGGCTTACCCTCTTCACCACCGACGATGCCGACAAATCCCACGCTCCAACGAGCACCCATGAGGCGTATGCGGTTGGTACGGCTTGACGGGCCGGCAACTGCCGTAACGGACCGCGAGCTCGCCAGCCGCTAGGCTTGCCGACGTGTTCGAAACCCTGTCAGACCGGTTGACCGGTGCCCTGCAGAACCTGCGCGGCAAGGGCCGGTTGTCCGACGCCGACATTGACGCCACCGCGCGGGAAATCCGGCTGGCCCTGCTCGAGGCCGATGTCTCGCTACCGGTGGTGCGCGCGTTTGTCGCCCGCATCAAGGAGCGGGCCAAGGCAGCCGAGGTCTCCGCCGCCCTGAATCCTGCCCAGCAGGTCGTCAAGATCGTCGACGAGGAACTGATCAGCATTCTTGGCGGGCAGACCCGCCGGCTGGCCTTCGCGAAGGCGCCACCGACCGTCGTGATGCTGGCCGGCCTGCAGGGCTCCGGTAAGACGACACTGGCCGGAAAGCTTGCGAAATGGCTTAAGGGACAAGGTCATACGCCGCTGCTCGTGGCGGCGGACCTGCAGCGGCCCGCCGCGGTGAACCAGTTGAAGGTGGTCGGTGAGCGCGCCGGTGTCTCGGTTTTTGCGCCGCATCCGGGGGCGTCGCTGGAATCGGGGCCGGGCGACCCGGTCGCGGTCGCCGCCGCGGGTCTGGCCGAGGCCAAGGCCAAGCACTTCGACGTGGTGATCGTCGACACCGCCGGTCGGCTGGGCATTGACGAGGAGCTGATGGCACAGGCCGCGGCGATCCGCGACGCCGTCGACCCCGACGAGGTGCTGTTCGTGCTCGACGCGATGGTCGGCCAGGACGCGGTCGCCACGGCTGACGCGTTCCGTGAGGGGGTCGGATTCACCGGCGTCGTCCTGACCAAGCTCGACGGCGACGCCCGTGGTGGCGCGGCTCTGTCGGTCCGCGAGGTCACCGGCATGCCGATCATGTTCGCTTCCGCCGGTGAGAAGCTCGACGACTTCGACGTCTTCCACCCCGACCGGATGGCCAGCCGGATCCTGGGCATGGGTGATGTGCTCACCCTGATCGAGCAGGCCGAGCAGGTCTTCGATGCGCAGCAGGCCGAAGCCGCGGCCGCCAAGATCGGCAGCGGGGAGCTCACGCTCGAGGACTTTCTCGAACAGATGCTTGCGATCCGCAAGATGGGGCCGATCGGCAACCTGCTCGGCATGCTGCCGGGCGCGGGCCAGATGAAGGACGCGCTGGCCGCCGTCGACGACAAGCAACTCGACCGGGTGCAGGCGATCATCCGGGGCATGACCCCCGAGGAGCGCGCGGAGCCCAAGATCATCAATGCGTCGCGCCGGTTGCGGATCGCCAACGGCTCGGGCGTGACGGTGTCGGAAGTCAACCAGCTCGTCGACCGATTCTTCGAGGCCCGCAAGATGATGTCGCAGATGGCCGGGCAGATGGGCATCCCGGGCTTCGGTCGCAAGAGCTCACGAAAGGCCAAGGGCGGCAAAGGAAAAAGGGGCAAGAAAGGTGCACGGGGCCCAACGCCGCCGAAGGTGCGCGGCCCGCTCGGTGCCGGGATTCCCGCCGGTGATGAGGCTCTCGGCCGAAGAGCATCAGGCTGGGCGCCGGACCTATCGCAGATGCCCCCCGGTCTGGACGAGTTGCCGCCCGCGCTGGCCGACTTCGATCTGTCGAAACTGAAATTCCCGGGCAAGAACTAGCTCAGTGCCGCTCCACGTCCGCGGCCGCGGGTTGCCCGACGGAGAGCCCGTCGAGTGGTGGATTGACCAGGGTGTCCTGTCCGCCGAGCCGCTGCGAAACGCGGACACCGTGTTTCACGGCGGCTGGGTTCTGCCAGGTCTCGTCGACGCGCACTGCCATGTCGGGATCGGCGCCGACGGTCCCGCCGACCTCGACGAGGCAATCAGCCAAGCGGAGACTGAACGCGACGCCGGTGCGCTGCTGCTGCGCGACTGCGGCTCGCCGATCGACACCCGCAGCCTCGATGACCGCGATGACTTGCCACGCATCATTCGGGCCGGACGCCACCTGGCCAGGCCCAAGCGCTACAGCCGCGGGCTGCCGATCGACATCGAGGACGAGTCGCAGCTGCCGGAAGCCGTTGCGGCACAGGCTCGTCGCGGTGACGGCTGGGTGAAGCTGGTCGGCGACTGGATCGACCGCGACGTCGGCGACCTGGCGCCGCTGTGGTCCGACGAAGTGCTGTGCGCCGCGATCGACACGGCCCACGCGCACGGTGCCAGGGTGACTGCCCACGTCTTCGGCGAAGACGCATTACCGGGGCTCGTCAAGGCCGGCATCGACTGCATCGAACACGGCACCGGCATCACCGACGACGTCATCGCCCTGATGGTCGAACGCGGCACTGCGTTGGTGCCGACGCTGATCAACATCGACAACTTCCCCGGGATCGCCGACGAGGCCGAGAAGTACCCGGTCTACGCGAAACACATCCGCGATCTCTACGCCACCAGCCGGCAGCGGATCGCCGAGGCACGCGAGGCCGGGGTGCCGATCTATGCGGGCACCGACGCCGGGTCGATGGTCGCGCACGGCCGAATCGCTGATGAGATCGACGCCCTCAAGGGTGTCGGGATGATCCCAACCGATGCTCTGGGCGCGGCGTGCTGGGATGCGCGGCGCTGGCTGGGCCGGCCGGGCCTGCAGCACGGTGCGTCAGCGGATCTCATCTGTTTCCTCGACGATCCGCGGACCGGCGCGGCGGTACTCAACCAGCCGGTTGTGGTGATCCTGCGCGGCCGTGTGGTTTAGCCCGCGGCTTAGAGCGCGCCGACGCTGGCTTGCGGACTCTGCGCGAAACCCCAGTTCAGCAGCATCGCCGCCTGATCCCAATAGGTCGGGCCCCCCTCGGTCACCAGCCCGTACATCATCGAGATCACCAAGCGGCGGCCATCGCGCTGTCCGGCCGCGACGTACGTCTTGCGGGCGGCGTCGGTGAAGCCGGTCTTGCCGCCGAGTGTGCCGGGGTAGCGCTGCAGCAGCTGGTTCTCGTTGGCGATTGGTCGCTGGCCGTTGTCGCCGGGAAACATCGCCGACGGCTGTGACGTGATCTGAGCGAACACCGGGTTGGCCATGGCGGCGCGGAAGATGATCGCGAGATCGCGGGGAGTGGTCAACCCGGTGCCGGCCGGGCCATCCAACCCCGACGGTGTGGCGGCATGGGTAGCCGACGCTCCGAGAGCGAACGCTTTCGCGTTCATCTTTGCGACCGCCGCATCGAAACCGCCCAGCATGTCGGCCAGGGTGTTCGCCGCGTCGTTGCCCGACACCAGCAGGATCGCGTCGAGCAACTCGCGGGCGGTGTAGGTGCGGCCGGCCTTGATGCCCACGCATGAGCATTCGGCCTGGGTGTCCGCCGCACTGGCGACGATCGTCGAATCCAGGTTCACCTCGTCGAGCGCGGCGAGTGCCAAAAGCACCTTGATGGTGCTGGCCGGTGGATGGGGCAGGTCGGTGTCGCGGCCGGCGAGGATCTGGCCGGTGTCCATATCGGCCACGATCCAGGCCGGGGCGGGACCGGCGGGAATCACCGCGGTGCCCGGAGGCTGGACCTCCGTGTCGGCCTGCGCTATGGGCAGCTGGAACCCGATGGCAGCGGCCAGGAGGGCCGCGAGCATGACGAACACCCGTTGCATGGGCGGTCAGCCTAGCCGCGCCGGGCGATCGTGTTCAATCGACGCATGTTGAGCCTGGCGGATATCTCCGATCGCATAGAAATCCAGCAGCTGCTGATTGACTACTCGACCGCGATTGATCAGCGGCGCTTCGACGACCTTGACCATGTGTTCACGCCCGACGCGTACATCGACTACCGGGTGATGGGCGGCATCGACGGCAGCTATCCGGATGTGAAGGCCTGGCTGGCCGAGGTGCTGCCCAATTTTCCGGCGTACTCGCACATGCTCGGCAACTTCGACGTCCGCATCGACGGTGACACCGCCTCGTCGCGGACTATCTGCTTCAACCCGATGGTGCTGCCCGCTGGGGCCAAGCAGATCCTGTTTTGCGGGATCTGGTACGTCGACGAGTTCAGGCGAACCCCCGACGGCTGGCGGATGACCCGCCGTGTCGAGGAGAAGTGCTTCGACAAGGTCATCTAGCTCGCTGGCCCAGTCTGCGGATTTCTCTCGCTGACCTGCGTTCTGGCACAATAGTCGGCTGGTCAGACCCACGCGAGGCAAAACCGGATCCGGCAACCGCCCGGTATCGCTGAATTGCCGCGTGATACCTACAGGAGTTCCACCATGGCTGTAAAGATCAAGCTCACCCGGCTTGGCAAAATCCGCAATCCCCAGTACCGCATCGCCGTCGCCGACGTCCGCACCCGGCGCGACGGGCGCGCGATCGAGATCATCGGCCGCTACCACCCCAAGGAAGAGCCGAGCCTCATCGAGATCGACTCCGAGCGTGCACAGTACTGGCTGTCGGTTGGTGCTCAGCCCACCGAGCCGGTGCTCAAGCTGCTCAAGATCACCGGCGATTGGCAGAAGTTCAAGGGCCTGCCCGGGGGCGAGGGCACGTTGAAGGTGGCGCCGCCGAAGCCCAGCAAGCTCGAGCTGTTCAACGCCGCGCTGGCCCAGGCCGAAGGCGGGCCGACCACCGGGGCCACCACGCCGAAGAAGAAAGCGCCGGCGAAGAAGGCCGGAGCTGCGAAGGCGGCGACATCAAGCACCGCGAAGAATCCCGAGGCCGATAAGCCAGAGGCCGCAGCGCCAACCGATGCTCCGGCGGATGCCACGCCGGCCGCAGACACCGAAAGCTAACCCGGAAATGAGCTCTGTCGTCGTTGACGCGGTCGAGCATCTAGTTCGGGGCATCGTGGACAACCCCGACGATGTACGCGTCGACATCGTGACCAACCGCCGCGGGCGCACCGTCGAGGTGCACGTCCATCCCGATGACCTCGGCAAGGTCATCGGCCGCGGCGGGCGCACCGCGACCGCGCTGCGAACCCTGGTCGCCGGGATCGGCGGCCGCGGCATTCGCGTCGACGTGGTGGACACCGACCAGTAGCTTTCCGGCGGGCAGGAGCGAAGCGACCGGGGGATTGACACAGTGCAGCTGGTCGTCGGTCGGGTGGTCAAGGCCCACGGCGTGGGCGGTGAGCTCGTCGTCGAGGTGCGCACCGACGACCCGGGCAGCCGATTCGCCGTCGGTTCGTCTCTACGGGGCAAATCCGCCAGAGGGGGCGTCCCGCGGGATTACACCGTCGAGTCGGTCCACGAGCACGGCGGCCGGCTGTTGCTGCGACTAGCCGGGATCGAGGACCGTGACGCCGCCGACGCGATGCGCGGGGTCGTGTTCGTGATCGACTCCACGGATCTGCCGCCGATAAACGACCCCGACGAGTTCTACGACCACCAGCTCGAGGGCCTTGCAGTGCGCACCATCGACGGGCGCGACGTGGGCACGGTCGCCGAGGTGCTGCACACTGCTGCAGGCGAGCTGCTTGCTATCCGCCACCACAACGGCGGCGAGGTGCTGGTGCCGTTCGTGTCCGCGATCGTCACCTCGGTGTCTTTGGCGGACAAGGTAATTGAGATCGACCCCCCCGAAGGTCTGTTGGAGTTGGCCTAGCCGTGCGCATTGATGTCGTCACGATCTTCCCGCAGTACCTCGAGCCGCTGCGTCAGTCGTTGGCGGGCAAGGCGATCGACGCCGGGATCGTGGACCTGCGGGTACACGATCTGCGGCGGTGGACGAACGACGTGCACCATTCAGTGGATGACGCGCCGTATGGAGGCGGCCCCGGGATGGTGATGACGGCACCGGTATGGGGCGATGCTCTCGACGAAATTTGTTCAGCCGAAACACTTCTCGTGGTTCCCACTCCCGCCGGAGTGCCGTTCAGGCAGCCTGACGCTCAGCGGTGGACCTCTGAGGCGCACCTGGTGTTCGCGTGCGGCCGCTATGAAGGGATCGACCAGCGGGTGATTGACGACGCTGCTCGCCGCATGCGTGTGGAAGAGGTCTCGATCGGCGACTACGTGCTGCCCGGCGGAGAATCGGCCACGCTGGTGATGATCGAGGCGGTGGTCCGCCTGCTGCCGCACGTTCTCGGCAATCCTGATTCGCACCAACAGGATTCGTACTCAGATGGCTTGCTCGAAGGACCCAGTTACACGCGTCCGCCGAGCTGGCGCGGGCTGGACGTGCCCGATGTGCTGCTGTCAGGTAACCATTCCCGCATTGCGGCATGGCGCCGGGAAATGTCGCTGCGCCGCACCGAGGAACGCCGTCCGGATCTGCTCGGCTGATGGTCAGATGCGCCCGTTCGGGAACATCGTCTCGACGGCCTGCGTGATTGTGACGCGCGCGGTGAGGTCATCGCTGGGTTGCAGCGAGCCGATCGCCATGACATAACGACGGTCCCGACCGATCGCGCCGGTGGACATGTGCATCCAGTTGGGCCCGTTCCAGCAGCACATCCAGCCCTGCTTGACTGCGACGGGCGCGGTGTACAACCCGTCCGGGATCCCGAACCGCTGTGAATAGCCGTCGATGCCCGTCGGCGTCGACCGCGCGAGGTTGGACAGGATGATATTGGCCTTGTCGGCTGGCAGCCCGCCGCTGCCGTCGAGCAGCATCTCGTAGTAACGGACGAGGTCACTTGCCGTGCTCAAGGTGTTGAACCAGCGCCCGTCGTAGGGGGTCGTCGTGCCCGTCAGCCCGTATCTCTGGATGACACGCGTGATGATCGCACTGCCACCACTGCGGTTCCAGAAGTTCTCTGCGGCGTTGTCGTCGGAAGATCGCAGCATCACGTCGAACGCGGCGCGATCGGCGGGCGAGAGCCGGGTCTGTCCCATGGCTTCCTGTAGGAGCAGGTCGTCGGCGATGAACAGCTTGGCCACGGAGGCGATCGGGAAGGGCGAATTGTCGCCGTTGGAGACCGTCTTGCCGGTGACCCGGTCCATCAGAGTGACCGAGATCTCCGCACCGCTCTTGGCGGCTTGCAGGGTGGCCTGTTGAACGCGCGACTGCAGGCCGTCAAGAGCAGCCGCACGGGCTTCCGGCAGGGTGTCGGATATTGACGACTGAGCCCCCAGCGGCTTGACGCCGGTTTCCTTTCGGTGCATCGCCGTCGGCCCGTGCTCTCTGGCGACGCACGCTCCGACGAGTACAGCCGACATGAGGACTGCGAATGCTGTCCGTAGTGCTGGCCGCGGCCGTCGCATGTCTCTCCTCAACCGATTTATGGGGGCAAACGGGCCGACCGCACCGCCGTCCGTTACCTCGCTAGCCTAACGGGTTTTTCGCTGCCCGGGGGCGTTACCGCGTCTCACCGCTTGATATGTCGGTTCCGGCTGAAGCGGCCACGATTTCCCTGCTTGCGGGTGATCTGGCACAATTGACCAGTTGTCTGCGTGGGCGCCGACCGCGTTCCCGCGACGCAGAGATCAAGACGTCAGAACCCGACGGCATCGGGCTGCGTTGCTCACGACGCGATGCGCCCTTGCCGCGACCGCGAGGAAGATTTTCGCTATGAACACGCTGGACTTCGTCGACCACGCTTCGCTGCGCGACGACATCCCGGCATTCAACCCCGGCGATATGGTCAACGTGCACGTCAAGGTCATCGAGGGATCCAAGGAACGCATTCAGGTGTTCAAGGGCGTTGTGATCCGCCGGCAGGGCGGCGGGATCCGCGAGACATTCACGGTCCGCAAGGAGAGCTACGGCGTGGGCGTGGAACGCACCTTCCCCGTGCACTCACCGAACATCGACCACATCGAAGTGGTCACTCGGGGCGACGTGCGGCGCGCCAAGCTGTACTACCTGCGTGAGTTGCGCGGCAAGAAGGCCAAGATCAAAGAACGGCGCTGACCACCGGGGGTATCTCGCTCCCAGGGTGCGCGTGACTACGCTGATCGCGTGACGGACAAGACGGAATCGACAGACGCGCCGCAGGACGACTCCCCAGCGGTCGAGGCTCAGGCCGGAACCGACAGCGAAGACGACGGCAAGTCGGAGCCGGAGCGCAAGAAGTCAACGCTGAAAGAGGCCGCGATCCTGATCGCGATCGCAGTTGGCATCTACTACGTGATGCTCACCTTCGTCGCGCGTCCGTACCTGATCCCTTCCGAGTCGATGGAACCCACGTTGCACGGATGCACCGGATGCACCGGTGATCGCGTCATGGTCGACAAGGTGACCTACCGCTTCAGCTCGCCCAAGCCCGGGGACGTGATCGTGTTCAAAGGGCCGTCCTCGTGGGACCGCACCTACAAGTCGATCCGCTCCAACAATTTGCCGGTGCGTTGGCTGCAGAACGCGCTGTCGTTCATCGGGTTCGTGCCACCGGATGAATTCGACCTGGTCAAGCGGGTCATCGCGGTCGGTGGCCAGACGGTCGAATGCCACAATACCACTGGCCTGACGGTTGACGGCAAGCCGCTGAATCAGCCGTTCCTCGACCCGAAGACGATGGGAGTTGACCCGTCGTCGAACTACTACAAGTGTCTGGGCCCGGAATTCGGGCCGGTAACCGTGCCCGAGGGCCGGCTGTGGGTGATGGGTGATAACCGCACCCACTCGGCGGACTCCCGCATTCATTGCACGAACGATCCGACCGACATGGAGCGTCAAATCCACTGCACCGGCGACCCGATGTCGGGCACGATTCCGGTCGACAATGTCATCGGAAAGGAGCGGTTTATCGCCTGGCCGCCATCACGATGGGGTGGAACCCTGACCGCCATCGTTGTCCTCGGATTCGTCCTCGGGCTGGCCATAGCCGCGAGAGCGGTATGGGTTCAGCGAAACCCGAGACAGGGCCGGTAAGGGGCGATTGCGATGCGCGCTTGCACGAGCAGGCGAGGGCGTGAGTTGCCGGCGACCTGGCCGCCGCGGGCGGTCATCCGCAAGTCGTCGGGGCTTCGCACCCTGGAGGCGGCCCTGCACAACAGTGGGCTGGGCCCGGTGGCCGGCGTCGACGAGGTCGGCCGTGGAGCGTGTGCCGGCCCGCTGGTGATCGCCGCATGTGTGCTCGGGCCGAATCGCCTGAAGAGCCTGGCCGATCTCGACGACAGTAAGAAGCTGACCGAGAAAACCCGTGAGACGCTGTTCCCGCTGATTTGCCGCTACGCGCTGGCCTACTACGTGGTGTTCGTGCCGCCCGGCGAGGTGGACCGGCGCGGCGTGCACGTCGCCAATATCGAGGGGATGCGGCGTGCGGTGGCCGGGCTGTCGATCAGACCGGGCTACGTGCTGTCCGACGGCTTCCGGGTGCCGGGGTTGCCGATGCCGTCGTTACCGGTGATCGGCGGGGACGCCGCGGCGGCATGCATCGCCGCCGCCAGCGTGCTGGCGAAGGTCAGCAGGGACCGGTTGATGGTCGCGCTGGACGCCGAGTATCCGGGATACGGCTTCGCCGAGCACAAGGGCTACTGCACGCCGGGCCACGCAGCGGCGCTGACCGAGCTGGGGCCGTCGAACGTGCATCGGTACTCGTTCATCAACGTGCGCCGTTCGGTGATCGAATTCGTGGTGCCGGAGGAGCGGATCGAGCAGGCGTGAGGGAAAATGCACAGGGCGATGAGCCGCGGTGCGAAGGGCAAAACAGGGCGATGAGCCGCTTGGGCGAAGAGCAAAACAGGGCGATGAGCCGCGGTGCGAAGGGCAAAACAGGGCGATGAGCCGCTTGGGCGAAGAGCAAAACAGGGCGATGAGCCGCTTGGGCGAAGAGCAAAACAGATAGTGAAAAGGACAGTCTTGTAGATGAGTGCCGAAGATCTCGAGAAGTATGAAACCGAGATGGAGCTCTCGCTCTACCGCGAATACAAGGACATCGTCGGGCAGTTCAGCTACGTAGTAGAAACCGAGAGACGTTTCTACCTCGCCAACAGCGTCGAGCTGATCCCACGAAACGCCGACGGCGAAGTCTATTTCGAGCTGCGCCTGGCCGACGCGTGGGTATGGGACATGTACCGGCCGGCCCGGTTCGTCAAGCAGGTCCGGGTGATCACATTTAAAGACGTCAACATCGAAGAGGTGGAGAAGCCCGAGCTGCGGCTTCCCGAATGACAGCGCAGCCTCACCGATTTGTGGCCTCGCCGAAGCCATGTTCGGCCAGCCATCGAACGCCTCGTCGCTTCGACGCCCGCGACAGCCAGGCGTCCTGAATCACTTCAGCGAGTTCTTCTCGTTGGATGCGGTGCAGTTCGGACGCACGGACGAGCACCGACAGATGACCGTCGAAATGCGTGGTGGTGAAAAACGGGCTGTGGGGTTCCTGCACGAGGGCCTTCTTGTCGGCGTCAGAACCGACCCAGATGACGATGACGTCCGGGTACAGTTCGCCACTGACAGGATCTCGGGCATCCGGCCGGGGATTTCGAAAGAACACGAAGGATTTCCCGCCGACCTGGTAGATGGCGTTTAAGTTGGGCCCCTCGATCCGGGTGGTATGCGGCATGGCCGCGGCGATTTCGTGTACATCGCGCACCGTGGCCGGGCGGTCAGCCATGGTCGAAGACTACGGCGCTGCATGCACGCCGGCTCGACGGGCTTTATGCCGCACGCATTTAATGCGCACTACATTTCGCCATCAATCCGCGCCGCCCGCGCGTTGGTACGGATACCTTGATCCCAAGCCGATCGCGATGTCCTGAGGCGAAGGAGGTTCATTCTTACCCGCACGACGACGCCACAGAATTCTGTCGGCATCGCTGTCATGTGCTTTCAATGATGGCGTTCATAAGTCGGACCGGTACGTTTGTGTTCGAGGGGCCGGGGGAAAGCGTCCGAATCGCAACCAATTAAAAGGAATACAAGAGCATGAAATTCACACGTACGACGCTGCGCCGTGGACTGTTCGGATTTTTTGTCAGCTCGGCATTAGGGGCGGCCGCTGCGGCGACCATCGGGATGCCGACGGCCCCCGCGGAGCCCACACCGTGCACGGCGGCCGGACTAGCCCATACCGTCAGCGGAATAACCGGAGCGGCGGGGCAATATCTCGACGCGAATCCCGACGTGAACGACGCCATCACCGGAGCTGGTTCAGAAACGCCGGAGCAAGCGCAGGCGAATCTGCGAGCGTACTTCCAGGGCCACCCCCGGCAGTACAGCGACCTGCGGGGGATCACACAGCCGCTGGCCGATCTGCGGACGACGTGCAACCAGAACGTGTCCGGGGCGCAGATCGCTGCGCTTCTGCAGGCTTTCATTTCCCCATAGCTCCACGCCGCGAACCGCGCCGCAGCACAGCGCTGCGGCGGCGGTTTCGTCCGCGGCTGTGGATGACGAGCAAGCCTGGGATAACCCGGCTCGATAGGTGATGTGTCGGCGCCTCGCGGCCGCATCCTGTCGGCGGCGTGCCCGACGCTGGGTCCATGACAACGTTGACCCGCGCGCAACTCGGCGCACTCGGTGAGCAGTTGGCCGTCGACCATCTGCGGCGTCTGGGGCTTGTGCTGCTGGCTCGCAACTGGCGCTGCCGCTACGGCGAACTCGATGTGATCGCCGCGGACATGGCCGCGCGCACCGTGGTGTTCGTCGAAGTGAAGACGCGCACGTCGGATCGGTTCGGTGGGCTGGCGCAGGCCGTCACCGCCGACAAGGTGCGCCGGCTGCGTCGTCTGGCGGCGCTGTGGCTGGCGCAGCAGGATGCCAGCTGGGCGGCGGTCAGGATCGACGTGATCGGGGTTCGGATCGGCCACCGCCGCACGCCCGAGATCGCTCACCTGGAAGGCGTCGGCTGATGGCGCTCGGGCGGGCGTTCTCCGTTGCGGTGCGGGGCGTTGCCGGAGAGATAGTCGAAATCGAGGCCGACATCACGTCGGGCCTTCCCGGGGTGCATCTGGTCGGATTGCCCGACGCAGCCCTGTCGGAATCCCGCGACCGCGTCCGTGCCGCGATCATCAACTGCGGCAATCGTTGGCCGATGTCGAGACTGACGCTGGCGCTGTCGCCGGCGACATTGCCGAAGATGGGATCGGTTTATGATGTCGCGCTGGCTGCCGCGGTGCTGTCGGCCGACGGCAAAATCACTGGCGGGCGGTTGGAGAAGACCGTTCTGCTCGGGGAGTTGGCGCTGGACGGACGAGTACGTCCGGTCCGCGGGGTGCTGCCTGCTGTCATCGCCGCCAAACGGGAGGGCTGGCCCGCGGCGGTGGTTCCGGCGGACAATCTGGCCGAGGCCGCGCTTGTCGACGGCATCGAAGTGCACGGAGCCCGCACATTGCGGCAGGTGCGGTCGTGGCTCAACGGCGCGGATGAGCTGCAACAGACCTCTCGGATGGACGCAGCGGAAGCGGTCGACGGGCCCGACCTCGCCGATGTCGTCGGGCAGCCCCAAGCGCGGTTCGCTGTCGAGGTTGCTGCCGCGGGTGGACACCATCTGATGCTGGTCGGACCGCCGGGCATCGGCAAAACGATGCTGGCGCAACGTCTTCCGGGCTTACTTCCACCGCTGTCGGAGGAGGAGGCGCTGGAGGTGACGGCTATTCATTCGCTCGCGGGGCTGTTGTCGACCGCGACCCCGTTGATTTCGCGTCCGCCGTTGGTCGCGCCGCACCACACCACCAGCGTGGCCGCATTGATCGGTGGCGGCAGCGGCATGGCCCGGCCCGGTGCGGTCAGCCGTGCTCACCGCGGTGTGCTGTTTCTCGACGAATGCGCCGAGATCGCTGCCCACGCTCTGGAGGCGCTGCGGACTCCGTTGGAGGAAGGGCAAGTTCGGCTGGCCCGCCGCGATGGAGTAGCCGTCTACCCGGCCCGCTTCCAGTTGGTGTTGGCGGCCAACCCGTGCCCGTGTGCGCCCGCCGACCCGCGCGACTGCATCTGCGCGGCGGCGGTCAAGCGCCGCTATCTCGGCAAATTGTCCGGTCCGCTGCTCGACCGTGTCGACCTGCGGGTAAAGCTGCATCGGGCACGCATCGGGGCGTTGAGCGCCGACGTCGGAGAACCGACTCGTGTGGTGCGTGGTCGCGTCGTCCAGGCCCGGGCGGTCGCGACACAACGGTGGAGCCCGTACGGAGTGCGGACCAATGCCGAAGTGTCGGGTCCGCTTCTGCGGCAACGCTTCCGGCTGAGCGACGACGCCATGGCACCGCTGCGGCAGGCGCTCGACCAGGGCCTGCTGAGCATCCGTGGAGTGGACCGCACGATGCGCGTCGCGTGGACACTTGCCGATCTTGGCGGCCGGGAGCGGCCCGGCATCGAGGACGTCACGACCGCGATGGGATTTCGGCAGACGGGGGACGACCGATGACCAACGAGAGACGCGCATGGGCGTACCTGTCGAGGGTGGTGGAGCCACCGTGTGCCGACGTCGCAGCCTTGGTCGCCAGGGTCGGCGCGGTGGAGGCGGCAGAGCGGGTGCGGCGCGGCGCGGTCGCGGCCGAGATCGCCCAGCGCACGCAGGCGCGGCGCGAAATCGATAGCGCTGCAGACGATCTTGATCGCATCGCACAATTGGGTGGTCGGTTGATAACACCGGATGACGAGGAGTGGCCGGTGCTGGCATTCGCGTCGTTCAACGGTGTCGACCGGCGCCGTCAGCCGGACGGCATCGCGCCATTGGCGCTGTGGGTGCTGGGGGAAGCGGCTGTCGACAACGTCGCCGCGCGGGCTGCCGCCGTCGTCGGCACACGTGCGGCCACAGCCTACGGCGAACACGTCGCGGCCGATCTGACGGCGGGGCTGTGCGAGCGGGGCGTCGCGGTCGTTTCGGGTGCCGCGTATGGGATCGATGGTGCGGCGCATCGGGCGGCGCTGGAGGCGGGTGGCTGCACAGTCGCGGTACTCGCAGGTGGCGCAGATATTCCGTACCCGGCGGGTCATTCCGCCCTGCTGCATCGCATCCGACGCGCCGGCCTGATTTTCACCGAGTACCCGCCCGGCATACGTCCGGCGAGACATCGGTTCCTGGTCCGCAACCGATTGGTAGCCGCACTGTCGTGCGGCACGGTAGTGGTGGAGGCGGGCTTGCGCAGCGGCGCGGCCAACACCGCGGCGTGGGCGCGGGCGTTGGGCCGGGTGGTGTGCGCGGTGCCCGGACCGGTGACGTCGTCAGCATCGGCGGGCTGCCACACCATGATCCGGGAAGGTGCCGAGTTGGTGACGCGTTCTGATGAGATCATCGAAATCATCGGTAGGGCAGGCGAATTCGCAGAGGAGCAACAGCGCCCGTCATCGCCGCTGGACAGCTTGACCGATATCGGAAAACGCGTGTACGAAGCGCTACCGGCCCGCGGCGTGCGATCCACCGACGAGTTGTCGATCGAGTCCGGGCTTCCGGTCGCGCAGCTTCAGGGCCAGCTCGCGCTGCTCGAACTCGCCGGTCTCGTAGTCCAGCACGACGGTCGCTGGCGATTGAGCCGACGGTGTTAGCTGTGCGGCCGAAACCGTTCTCAGGCGCTAGCTCTTCCCGTGGCTGGGTAATGGATGTTCAGAAGCTGTCCAAAGGAGGACATGATGGCGGTTGTTGGCGCGGTGGTGCTCGCCGTGGTGGGTGTCATCCTGATCGTGGCGGGCGTTGTGCTGTTCGCCAATGGTGTCGGAGTGAATCCCGACGGCCGTAGGGAAGGCGAGCGCGTCAAGCAGGGGTTCGCTCAGGTGCCATATCGCGACATGTTCGGTCTCATGCCGAGGTCGGCCAAAGTCGTGATCGACTCCGAAGCGGGTCAGCGGGACCGGCTGATGGCGGCGGGTGCACTAACGGCACTAATCGGCATCGTCGTGCTCTGCCTCGCTATCCTCATCGTGATCGCAGATCTGCTCTAGGACGCCGCGTGCGTAGCGTGGCCGCGACCGGGGCGAGCTTGATCACATCGTTGTGAGGACAGATGGCGCGTGCCGCCGTTTCCGTATAGTCATGACGAGCTGATCAAGGGAGGGCGACGTGGCAGGACGTCCGGTACACAGCTTCCAAGTCGCCCGTACCGAACATTTGTCGCCGCACATGGTCCGAGTTGTGCTCGGCGGCAACGGCTTCGACAAGTTCGCGCCGAACCAGTTCACGGACGCTTACTGTAAGGTCCTGTTCCTTCGCGAAGACGTCGACGTATCGGTTCTTCCGGTGCCGCTCACGCTGGACAGCTTCCAGGCGTTGCCGCCCCACTGGCAGCCCGTGATCCGCACGATGACCGTGCGCCGCGTGGATGCCGCGAAACGCGAAATCGCCGTCGACTTCGTCGTGCACGGCGAGCACGGGGTGGCGGGGCCGTGGGCATCGAGCGCACAATCGGGCCAGCCTGTCTGCCTGATGGGGCCGAGCGGCGCGTATGCGCCCGACGTCAGTGCCGACTGGCATCTTTTGGCAGGCGACGAATCGGCGCTGCCCGCCATCGCGGCCGCACTTGAGGCCCTTCCGGCCGATGCTCTGGCCTTGGTGTTCGTGGAGGTCGCTAGCCAAGACGACGAAATCGAGCTGCGCTCGGCAGCCAACGTGGACATGAAGTGGATCTACCGCGGCGGACGGGCCGACCTGGTGGCTGAAGACCGCGCCGGCGACCACGCGCCGCTGATCGACGCGGTGAAGGAATCCAGGTGGCTGCCTGGACAGGTGCAAGTCTTCATTCACGGCGAAGCGCAGGCCGTCATGCACAATCTGCGGCCATACATCCGCGGGGAGCGTGGTGTCGAGGCCAAATGGGCTTCGATCTCCGGCTACTGGCGTCGCGGGCGGACGGAGGAGTCGTTCCGGCAGTGGAAAAAGGAACTCGCAGAAGCTGAGGCCACGGAGGCCGATTAGACACGCGGGTGCGCTTGGCGGGATTGATGGCTGTGATCTGCGACCGTGTTCTCCGTGACCCAGCCGGCTGCGTTCGCCGCGATTCTCGATGAGTTCGACGACCATCTGGTGCTTGAACGCGGACGCTCCGCGCACACCCGACGGGCCTATCTCGGCGATATCGGGTCGCTGCTGGACTTCCTCGCGGCGGCTAAGCCGGACCCGGCGCTGGCCGATCTGACGCTGCCGATATTGCGGTCCTGGCTTGCCGCGCAAGCATCGACCGGTGCCGCCCGCACCACGCTTGCCCGGCGCACCTCCGCGGCCAAGACGTTCACGGCATGGGCGGCACGACGCGGCCTGTTGCCGTCGGATCCGGGGTCGCGGCTGCAGATGCCGAAGGCCCGCCGCACACTGCCGGCCGTGCTGCGTCAAGACCAGGCCCTCGACGCGATGGCGGCCGCGAAATCCGGTGCGGTGCAGGGTGATCCGATGGCTCTGCGCGACCTGTTGATCGTCGAGCTTCTCTACGCGACCGGCATCCGGGTGAGCGAACTGTGCGGCGTTGACCTGGAAGATGTCGACACCGAACGGCGTCTGCTACGCGTTCTCGGGAAGGGCAATAAGCAGCGCACCGTGCCGTTCGGTGCACCGGCACAGGCGGCGCTGGCCCGATGGTTGACCGACGGTCGGCCGGCACTGGCCAATGCGGCGTCCGGCCGTGCGTTACTGCTGGGCGCCCGCGGTCGCCGGCTCGACCAGCGCCAGGCGCGCACAGTCGTCCATCAGACGATCGCAGCCGTCGACGGTGCGCCCGACATCGGCCCCCACGGGTTTCGCCACAGCGCAGCAACGCATTTGCTGGAGGGCGGTGCCGACCTGCGTGTCGTGCAGGAACTGCTGGGTCACTCCTCGCTGGCGACGACGCAGCTCTACACGCATGTGTCGGTGGCCCGGTTGCGTGCCGTCCACGACCAGGCGCACCCGCGGGCCTAGTTGTGATTTCGGCGGGCTTTTCGACGCTGAGCGTCGATTAACGCGCCGAAACCGGCTTGAGCCGGATCTGGGTCGTCGCGAGGAGCCCCAACGGGTCGACGTAATCGAACGCCGACGCCGGACCCCACATCGCGCCCCAGTGCAGACACGCCGCCGCCGCACATTCCGGATGACCTGCCAGTAACTCACCGATCACCGCGCCTTGGGCCACCGACTGGCCCGCCCGCACCGACGGCTGCACCGGCTCGTAGCTGGTCCGCAGACCGCCCGGATGTGCGATCGAGACCACCGGTCGGCCTGCAAGGTTGCCCGCGAACACCACGGTGCCCGGGCCTGCCGCCAGGACTTTCTGGCCCGCCGCGCCGGCCAGGTCGACGCCGCGGTGGCCGCGATTCCAGTTGGGCGTCGGGGCGTCGAACGTCCGCACGACCGCCGGACGGGGCTGGAGTGGCCAGCCGAAACGGTATCCGTCGGCACCCGCGGTCGGCGTGGCAAGAAGGAATGCGCCCAGGAAAACGGCGAGCCATCTCACGAGTCCAGTGCAGTCGCCCATACGGGTGCGGCGCCACGGGTTGCGAGCCGTCTGTGGATAACGCAGCTGCTGCCGCGTGTAAACTGCTACCCGCAGCCTTCGTGAGTGGGCTGACTTCGCGCGCCTGCAGCCTCGACTAGCGAGGGGTGTGCCGTGCGGTCCCGCCTTCGTGGCGGGTGTGGCATTCCGCAGGCGCCAGGGCTCGTCATCACCCGATGCCGGGCAGACAACCGACACACATGTGAGGCATGAGCATGGCCGTAGTGACCATGAAACAGCTGCTTGACAGCGGCACCCACTTCGGGCACCAGACCCGTCGCTGGAATCCCAAGATGAAGCGGTTCATCTTCACCGACCGCAACGGCATCTACATCATCGACCTGCAGCAGACGCTGACCTTCATCGACAAGGCGTACGAGTTCGTCAAGGAGACGGTCGCGCACGGCGGGACGATCCTGTTCGTCGGAACCAAGAAGCAGGCGCAGGAGTCGATCGCCGCCGAGGCCATCCGCGTCGGTATGCCGTTCGTCAACCAGCGCTGGCTCGGCGGCATG
Organism: uncultured Actinomycetota bacterium; assembly: GCA_963801365.1. Lineage (GTDB taxonomy): Bacteria > Actinomycetota > Actinomycetes > Mycobacteriales > Mycobacteriaceae > Mycobacterium. Next base: position 444,845 of record CAWDEZ010000018.1, read on the forward strand.
CTGACCAACTTCTCGACTGTGCACAAGCGGCTGCAGCGCCTCAAAGAGCTAGAGGCGATGGAGCAGACCGGCGGATTCGAGGGCCGCACCAAGAAGGAGATCCTCGGCCTGACCCGCGAGAAGAACAAACTGGAACGCAGCCTCGGCGGTATCCGCGACATGAACAAGGTGCCGTCGGCAATCTGGGTCGTTGACACCAACAAGGAGCACATCGCGGTCGGTGAGGCCCGCAAGCTGGGCATCCCGGTGATCGCGATCCTCGACACCAACTGCGACCCGGATGTGGTCGACTACCCGATCCCGGGCAATGACGACGCGATCCGCTCGGCGGCGCTGCTCACCAAGGTGGTGGCCGCGGCCGTCGCCGAGGGTCTGCAGGCCCGCGCCGGGCTGGGCAACGGCGACAAGTCCGAGGGTGAGGCCGCCGAACCGCTGGCCGAGTGGGAGCAGGAGCTGCTGGCCAGCGCCACCGCTGCTGCCGCCGCCAACGTGCCGGAGGACGCTCCGACGAACCCCGGTCCAACCGCCACCGAAACTACGACAGAGACCTCATAGGGAAGGCTGAACATTGGCTAACTTTTCCGCTGCGGACGTCAAGCGATTGCGGGAGTTGACTGGCGCCGGCATGCTCGCGTGCAAGAACGCGTTGACCGACAGCGACGGTGACTTCGACAAGGCCGTCGAACTGCTGCGTATCAAGGGTGCGAAAGACGTCGGCAAGCGCGCCGAGCGGTCCACTGCCGAGGGGCTTGTCGCAGCCAAGGACGGCGCGCTGATCGAGGTGAACTGTGAGACCGACTTCGTCGCGAAGAACTCCGAATTTCAGAGTCTGGCCGATGACATCGTCTCTGCGGCGGTGTCGTCCGGTGCGGCCGATGTGGATGCGTTGAAGGCCGCGTCGGTGGGTGACAAGACCGTCGAGCAAGCGATCGCCGATCTGTCGGCGAAGATCGGCGAGAAGCTCGAGCTGCGCAGGGTTGCGGCGTTCGACGGCACCGTCGAGACCTACCTGCACAAGCGGTCGGCCGATCTGCCCCCGGCTGTCGGTGTACTGGTCGAATACGAGGGTTCAGCTCGCGACGCCGCGCACGCGGTGGCGCTGCAGATCGCCGCGCTGAAAGCGCGCTACCTTTCACGTGACGATGTGCCGGAGAACGTGGTGGCCAACGAGCGCCGCATCGCCGAAGAGACCGCCCGCAACGAGGGGAAGCCTGAGCAGGCGCTGCCGAAGATCGTTGACGGCCGTTTGAACGGTTTCTTCAAAGACGTTGTGCTGCTTGACCAACCGTCGGTATCCGACAACAAGAAGACCGTTAAGGCGCTGCTCGACGAGGCCGGCGTCACGGTGATCCGGTTCGCCCGTTTCGAGGTCGGACAGGCGTAACGGTCATGCGCGTCCACGCCTTTCGCGACGACGCGTTAGGGGACGACGACACCGTCGGGCTCGCCGAGCGGATCCGCTCCGGTGAGGTGTCTGCCTTGGAGTTGGTGGACGCCGCGATCGCGCGTGCCGAGGCGGTGAATCCGGCTTTGAATGCGCTTGCCCACTCGGCGTTCAATGACGCCCGTCGGCAGGCGGCGGCGCAGTCCTCGGGGTTCTTCGCCGGTGTCCCGACGTTCCTGAAGGACAACGTCGACGTCGCCGGTATGCCGACCATGCAGGGCACGGACGCATGGGAGCCGAGACCCGCTGGGGCTCATGGCGATTTCGCGCGTGCCTTCTTGGCGACGGGGTTGATTCCGCTCGGCAAGACGCAACTGTCCGAGTTCGGGTTCAGCGCGGCGGCCGAGCACCCGCGGATCGGGCCGGTGCGGAACCCGTGGAACCCCGGCCACACCGCGGGGGCGTCGTCGTCGGGCTCGGGTGCGTTCGTTGCCGCCGGCGTAGTTCCGCTGGCACACGCCAACGACGGCGGCGGGTCGATCCGCATTCCCGCGTCCTGCAACGGTTTAGTGGGTTTGAAGCCCACGCGCGATCGGCTTCCGTTGGACAAGCACACGCGACAGATGCCGCTGCGGGTCGTCCACAACGGCGTAGTGACTCGCTCGGTGCGCGACACCGCAGCGTTTTACCGCGAGGCCGAACAGGTTTGGCGCAGCCGCAAGCTGCCGCCGATCGGCGATGTCACTGGCCCCAATGCTGACCGGCTTACTATCGCCGTCATCACCCGGTCGTTATTCCGCGAGTCGTCGTCGGAGGTCCGGGAGCTGACGTTGAAGACGGCCGCGCTGCTGGAGGAACTCGGCCATCGGGTTCAGTATCTAGAAAGTCCGCCGGTGCCAGCGTATTTTGCGGACGACTTCCTGTTGTACTACGGGTTTTTGAGTTTCGCAGTGGTGCGCAACGGACGGCGGATGTTCGGTCCGAGCTTCGACCGCGGCAAGCTCGACAACTTGACGCTGGGTTTCGAACGGCATGCCGCCCGCAACATGCAGAGGTTGCCGCTGGCGATCGCGCGGCTTTCGATGATTCGACGGCGGACGGCGCGGCTTTTCCGCACCTACGATGCGATGCTGACGCCGACGGTCGCCGACCCGCCGCCGGCCATCGGACACTTCGATCCCAGCGCCGACTATCAGCAGATCATCAACCGGCTCATCGACTGGGTCGCGTTCACGCCGTTGCAGAACGCCACCGGAGACCCCGCGATCTCGCTGCCGCTTGCGGAATCGGCAGAGGGGCTTCCGATCGGCATGATGATCACTGCCGCGCGGGGGCAGGAACGCCGGCTGCTCGAGTTGGCCTACGAGCTGGAAGAGGCCCGGCCGTGGCGGCGGATCCAGGACGTGACGCACTAGTTGCTCCGCGGGCGGAACTACTCTCTCGCTATGAAGCACTTGTCAAGTGACGATGCCACGTTTTTGTTCGTCGAGACGCATGAGTACCCCCAGCACATCTGCGGGCTGATGGTCTGTGACCCGGCCGAGGCGCCGAATTTCAGCTTCGACGCGGTCACAGACCTTCTCGCCGCGCGCATCCCGGAGCTGCCGGTGATGCGCTGGCGCGTGACCGGTGCCCCGTTGGGCCTCAACCGGCCGTGGGCCGTCGAGGACACCGAGCTCGACCTCGACTACCACGTACGGCACATCGCCGTTCCGTCGCCGGGCGGACGCAAAGAACTCGAGCGGCTGATCGGGCGGCTGGTCGCTTACCCGCTCGATCGCGCCAGACCGCTGTGGGAGTTGTGGTTCATCGAGGGTGTCGAGGGCGGGCGTGTGGCGATGTTGGCCAAGATGCATCACGCGTTCATCGACGGTGTGTCGGGCGCCGGCCTGACTGAGATGCTGCTCGATACCAGCCCGCAACCGCGCCCACCCGCCGTCGCGGTCGCCGAGCCATCGGCCGACAACGGGGTGCCCAGCTGGGAGCGGCGTGCAGTCGAGGGGATCTTCAACCTCTCGATGACGCCGTACCGGGCGGCGCGGTTAGCCCAGCAAACGATCACTCAGCAGTGGGCGGTGCGCGGGCTGACCAACAAACCGCCCCGCATGTTCGAGGCGCCGCACACCCGCTTCAATGCCGAGATCTCGGCGCAGCGGCGGGTCTCCAGCATCAGGCTGCCGCTGGAGCGGCTCAAGGTCGTCAAACGGGCGTTTGACGTGAAGCTCAACGACGTGGTGCTGGCCATCGTGTCGGGGGCCCTGCGGGGCTACCTGCAAGCCCGAGAGGGACTGCCCGACCGGCCGCTGGTAACTCTGGTGCCGATCTCGACCCGCGACGACAGCACACGCGACGGCGACCAATTCGGCAACCAGATCAGCACCATGACGGTCAGCCTGGCCACCGATGTCAACGACCCCGGCGACCGGATAAAAGCCATCTATCGCAGTTCCCAGCGCGCCAAGGAGATGAACAAGGCGTTGAGGGCACACGAAATCATCGGCCTTACCCAGACGACAACCCCCGGCATGGCGGGATTGGTCATGCGGGCCTACACGGCCAGCCATCTGGGCAGCGGCCGAATAGCCCCGGTTAACGTGGTGGTTTCCAACGTCCCCGGCCCGGACTATCCCTACTACGTGGCGGGCGCGCTCGTGGAGCGCATGCTGCCCTTCGGGCCGCTGGTCGCGGACTTCGGACTCAATATCACCTGTTTCAGCTACAACGGTTCGATGGACTTCGGCGTCAACACCACGCCGCAGATCGCCCGCGACGTCGACGAACTCGCCGACGGCTTCGAACCCGCACTGCGCGAACTGGAACAAGCTGCCGGCATCGTGGCGATGTCCTGAAACGTGAACGGGGATTTCGAACACCTGGCGGGTCGGTGGGCTCCACGCTGAACCGCCATCAGGCGGTTCCTGTCGGTGCGGACGCTCGTGCCAACGGGGATCTACGACTGAACCGGTGTCGGCTCCCGGCGCGTCGAGTAAACCTCGGCAAGGAACTGTTCGACGGCCAGCGCCGCAGATCACGATAATAGCAGATCAGAGCCTATGTTTAGGCTCGCTGCACGAATCCTCTGGGCTATTCGTGGGCTATCGATGTCGAGTCTGCTCCCGTTTCTTTGCCCACCCCTGAGCCCCTCTGTACGCTGAATAGCGTCATCCGGTGAGCACCAGGCCGCCGGAGGCCCCGGTGAGGGCTGAAAGGGCACAGCGGAGGCACCAGCCCTCCGTCGTGAGAAACCTCCCCGAGTACGTGTGTCGTTGCCACCTACCCGGAGGAGCCTCGATGGGCCGTCCCAGACACGAAGTCCCGGAGCGCAGGGGGTCTAAGCGCAACTGGGTCACCCAGGCGTATGTCGCCAACCACCTCGGCGTCAGCACGCGCACCGTGCGGGACATGACCGCCGACGGGCGGTTGACCGGCTACCGGTTGGGTAAGCGGTTCGTGCGCTACGACCTGTCTGAGATCGACGCCGCGCTGCAGCCCTACGGCGGGAGCGTCTCGGCATGACAGGGCCGCCTGACGAAGAGAGCCGGCCGGCGATCTCTCGACCACCCGACCGGCACCTCGATATTCCTCATCACCGCCAAGCCACCACCACGAGGCCAGACTTCTGCATTCTATCGCCCAGCCCCCGACACGGTGCATCCCCGGCGGTGATCTAGGTGAGCATCGATCACGAGATCCAATTGCTCTCGCCTCCTGACGTGGTGCTGCGCGGGCCACGGCAGTTCACCGAGGTCGGCCCCGCCGGGTTCCTGGCCCTGCTGGGGCACCGCAACGGCGACGAGCGCGAGTTCGTCGCGGTGTGCCACCAGGAGGCCGGTGGGCGGTTCACCCCCTCGGTCATGCGGGCGTGGAACGCGCAGGAGTACCTCGACAGGGTCATCGCCCGCCACCGGTGGGACTTGTGGGTCAGCGTCAACCCGATCCGGTTCGTGAGGCGCGGCCGGGGCCTGGGCAAAGACGTGCTGCGGCTGGCCGCGCTGGTCGCCGACCTGGACCGCAAGCCGGGCGGCTGCGAGGACATCGAGGTCGCCATGGGCGTCATCGCCGAGGTGTCGAAGATCCTCGGGCAGCGGCCGGGGATGCTCACCTACAGCGGCCACGGGTGGCAGCCCTACTGGCTGGTGCAGCGCGCGTCGGCCGAGGCGCTGATGGCGGCCTCCGGTCACCAGGGCAGCGGCCAGGTGCTGAAGCGGTTCGGGCTGCTGGTCGCCGAGGTGGCCGCCTCCCACGGTGCGAAGGTGGACCCGGTCTTCGACCTGGCGCGGGTGATGCGGTGCCCCCGGACCGTCAACTGGAAGCAGCCCGACGACCCGATCGAGGTGCGCACCATGCTCGATGACGGCCGGCCGATGACGGTCGAGGCGATCACCGCCGCACTGGACGCCGCCGGCGTCCCCGAGTGCAAGCCGAAGCCACCTCGGCGGCCGAAGCCACCTCGGCGGCCGAAGCCACCTCGGCGGCCGAGGCCACCGAAGCCGGAGCGCACGACCAGGGGTGGTGGTGGGGGCAGGTACACCCCCAGGTACACCCCCTACGGCTGGCGCGGGATCAAGCCGTTCAGCCGCGAGTGCCTCATCGAGCGGGTCCGCAAGGCCCCCGAGGGGGAGCGCAACCGCACGCTCTACGGCGCGGCCAGGGACGCGGCGCGGTGCGGCTACAGCGACGAGGCGATGCGCGAGGCGCTCGCCGAGGCGGCCGAGGACGCGCTGCTGGGCTACGAGGAGATCGCCCCGACCATCGCGTCGGGGTTCGCCGGCGCGGACGAGGACGACCTACCCGAGCAGAACGGAAGCACATCATGACCCCCGAGGAAGAAGCGGAGCAGTTCGAGCAGGGTGTCGCCGCCAAGACATGGGACCTGCGCGTGCAGGACGCCGCACGGCAGCGGTTCGCCGAGGAGACGCAGGGGCCAGCGCCGCCGTTCGACGCGGGGCTGCTGTCGGAGATCCTGGCCCGCCCGGAGGAGCCGGCCTACCGCATCGAGGACCTGCTGCCCTTCCAGGGGACGCTGCTGGTCGCCGCGCTGCGCAAGACCGGCAAGACCACGCTGCTGCTCAACCTGGCCCGCTGCCTGACCACCGCCGAGAAGCTCCTCGACCGGTTCGTGGTTCGCCCGGTCGCGGGCCGGGTCGGGTTCCTCAACTACGAGATGTCGCCCGCCCAGCTCGGGCTGTGGGCATCTCAGGCGGGCGTCCCCGAGGACCGGCTGGTGCTGGTCAACCTGCGCGGCCGGCGCAACCCGCTGGGCAACACCGACGACCGTGGCCGGCTGGCCGAGTATCTGCGCGGGCACAACGTCGAGTCGCTGATCGTGGACCCGTTCGGCAGCGCCTACACCGGCAAGAGCCAGAACGACCCCGGCGAGGTCCGCGCCTGGCTGGACGAGCTGGACCGCTACGCCCGCACCGATGTCGGCGTCGTTGACCTGGTCCTGACCGCGCACATGGGGTGGAGCGGGGAGCGCGTCAGGGGGGCCTCGTCGCTGGAGGACTGGGGCGACGGGATCGCCTACATGACGACCGGCGAGGAGAACGAGCGGTTCTTCAGGGCGATCGGCCGCGACGTGTCGGTGGACGAGGACCGGCTGCACTTCGACCGCCAGAGCCGGCTGCTGTCGTTGACCGGAACCGGCAACCGCAGGCAGGCCACACGCAGCGCCAAGGCCAGCTCGCTGGTCATACCGCTGTGCGTGCACGTCCGGGAGCACCCAGGGGCGACCTGCACCCAGATCCGGTCGGCGCTGAAAGCCCGTGCCGAGGATGTCGTCTGCGCCGTCGAGATGGCGGTGGGATGGGGGCTGGTTCGGGTGGAGGAAGGCGGCCCCGGAAAGGCATCCAGGCACTGGTTGGCGGGACCCGTTCCCGAACAACCCGTTCCCGGCGACCAGGAGAGGAAGTAAAGCCCAGGTGACTACCCATTCCCACCTATTCCCGACCCGTTCCGGGAACGGCTTTATAGACCCATTCCCGACCCTTATCGGAAGGGAATGGGTTGGAACGGGTTTTGGACCTCGGATCGGGAACGGGTTTTCCCGCCACACACAACAACCTGGACGCCCTAATGGCGATCGGCCGCCCGCCCAAAACTCACCCGATCGAAGGAAGTGATCATGACGACAACCAACTGCACCACTACCACTGCTGGCCGCCTATCCGTGGTACATCGGTGGTGACGTTCTGGCCTGCCCGTTCTGCGGAGAGGCATACACCCACATTGACGACGTGGCGTTCGGCTACCGCCGGGAGGACGAGACCTCGCACCGGGCCACCTTCGACGCGGTGAACGGTGTGCTGAAGCTGCAGGGCGAGGACACCACGAGGCGCTCCAGCCGCCGGCACTGGGTGGGCCTGGTCATCGACTGCGAGTCCTGCCGGGGCGGGATGCTGGTGTTCGCCCAGCACAAGGGCAACACGGAGGTCATCAAGGTGCCCAACCCCCGTGACGACCGGCGATTGTCGCAACCATGCCGAGCAGCTAATGGCTAGCGACGGCGAGCCGACAGCACCAACGCCATGATGTGCATCACGTTCACTCCGTCGTGGATCGCGTCGGCGGTCCACGGCCACACCAACTGGGCGGCGATCACACCCCCGGCGGCCACGACTCCCGCCGCGACGGTCGTGATTTTCGGTGCCATCGGCCCGTCATGGTTTTCTTCCCGCTCATTTGCTAGCATGAAATGTCCTCCTGGTCCTAACTCATTGAGAGACAGGAAGATTGAGAGGCGGCCCCGTTCGGGCGGGGCCGCTTCGCCATGTAATGGCGGGCGACGCGCCGCCTCGCTCCTCCGTCGAGGGCTAGCGTACACGCCGAAAGCCGTTGTGCGCCATGTCAATACCTATGACAGAAATGCGTTGCCGCAGTTCAGGTGGGTTTCGAATCTCTGGCGCTCTCCGGAATGCGCCGCGCGGCGGTGCCTCAAAATTCGCACGCACCACCGAAACCGCATTTCGCCCCCTTCTGCACCAAAGCTGCAGAAGGGCGACCGATCTGAGAAGGTGATCGAGATGACTGACGAGAAGTACGCGGCCATGAGCAGCGCCGCACGCCTTGCTGCTGCGTTCAAGGCCGACGACAAGCCCGGAATCTATGCGGTGGCGGGAGAGATCCGCGTTGGTGACGCCACCGAGAAGGTCCTCATCGCGCAGACCATCCGGCTGGTGCAGGTGACCGAGGAACTCTGCTGGCACACCGGGCGCGACCCCCAACAACTGCTGGACGAGTTCGCCTGTGACGCCATCGCGGTGGAGAACGGGCGCAGCATCACCGACGCGGTCTAGGATGTGGTTGGAGCGTCGCCAGCACGGCGGCCCGGCCCGAATTGCGCCCCGCCAGCCAGGCCCGCGAACAATCCGACGAGGTCCGCCAGCGCAGAGGTGATCCATTTGGATCACAGCGCGGCCAGCCCCCGTTGTCGATCCTCCGATTCCGTTGTCCGAAAGGGCAATCCATGCAAATGTAAATCCGTCCCGCTGCTGATCGACGACGACTCGGGCACTTCACCGGTATGGTCTCGGTCTTCGACCACCTCGACCCACGACGGTGACATTGTTCGTCGGGGCGCGTTCAGCAAGTCACCGGATAGCGGCACGCCGATACCGCTGGTCTGGATTCACAGGGCTGATGACCCCACACTGCTATGTCGGTGATGTCGTTGAGTCCACCGAGACCGACGACGGTCTGGCGATCAAGGGCCGGTTTGATCTCGATAGCGATTTCGGCAAGTCGGCCTACCGAAACACCAAGGGCCGCAGAGTGTCAGGTCTGAGCATCGGCTACGCGATCGCAACTCCACCAAGACCGCCGCCGGAAACGAGCTGACCGACCTGGAGTTGATCGAGGTCCCCACCGTCGCTCGCGGTGCCAATGATCGTGGGGCGGTCGAGCTTAGACCGTCTGCACGAATCATTACAACCACTGCGACACACCGACGTGGCCCGAGCACGTGCCTGATCGGTGCTTGCTGAACGAGTAGTCGCCGTCGCGGCAGACAGCCGAAGCCCCTGGTGGCGTACCGGAGCGGGGCGGTACCTGCTCGGGACCGGGGATGCATTGACCGTCCGAGTTCTCGTAGTACCCGCCACTACACGCCAGCAACGTCACCGGTCCAGTCGCGATCACGGTCGGCGCGCCGAACGCCGCCGCTCCGATAGCAACTGTCCCGACGAGAAGCCGAACCCGCATACGCACCCCCACCACAGCGATCTTGATATTCACGGCCTTGTCAGCCCCAGCGGCAGCGTCTTGGTTCTGTGACAATGCTGGCAAAACGCCGAGAAGGGCATATCCCAAACATGACATTGCTCAGATCCAGAGCGGTCGCGGGGGATGTTGTGGAACTGTGCCCCCCTTTCGGTTGACTACTAGCGTGCCAGTGGTGACGACGGACCCAATGGAGCGCTTTGTCAGGTTGGCAGACCTGATGTGGAGCACTGCCGACCGGTCGGCGCGGGCATGGCGGATGGGCGAATGGGCTCTCCTCTGTCAGGTGAGGGCCGATGACAGCAGCAAGCCCCGCGATCCGTCTCGCTTCGCACCCGATCGAGGTAGCAGCCTCGCCCTCGATGACAGCGGATTCCTGCCTCAACTCGGTACGAACCTCGTGAGCTCAACTGCTCGCTTCCCTGTCATGAGTGCAGCAGAGAGCCTGGTTGGAGCTTCGCAGGCGTATGCGGCAGCGATACAGCAGCGACGCACCAGCAACCTGTCCACAGGAACCTTATGCCGTAGTGCCATTGAGAACGCAGCCAAGACTATTTGGCTTCTTGGCGGCGATAGCCGCAAAGTGCGGCGTGCCCGGTGTTTGGGATACACCGAACGCGAGATTGGCTATCAGCGGCAGTTCATCGAGATTGAAGAAAAGTTCTTCGCCGTTCGCGATGACGATGGAAAAGCAGCCGACTACAGGATCTTTAAGGAGACGGAAGGTAAGTACAAGACTCGTTTGAACCTACTAACATCGTTGCCAAGCGCCGCACGAACGAAGCCCGAAAAGCGTTACGAGTTCTTCGTTGAATGGGCGGGCAAGTGGATTGACGACAATCTGCCGCCGCACATTATCAATGCGAACGGGCTGAGGCATGGGATGTCGATTGGTGCACAACGGTTCTACGCAGTCGGGTCGAGCTTCGTCCACGGATACAAGTGGATGAGCGAATACATTGGAAGCGACGAAGACGTGATGGCGCAGATCTCCGATAGCCTTGGGGCTGCTCTAATCATGACTGAATGCGCCGTCGCACTCTACGAGGCACAGGCGACACATCCCAAAAGATCCGTTGTGCGCGCGAAGAATTACCCGGACTATCTGGAGGCAACCGTGGCCGCGTGGAGACCGATTTACGCCCAACCTTCTCCCGCGTTCGCAGAGCCCTTCGCCATCTGAGCCATCGGGCGGCGAAGGCTGACGAATGTTGCTGTGGCACAGACATATCCACGCATCCCCTGGACTGGAGCGGACCGGCGGTGACTGGAGGCGACAAATCGGCAGTGTTAAGGCGACGAGAACGACCCCCCAGCCGGGCCTCACAGCCCCCTCTGCATCACCACTCACGCAGCCGTGACCCATCAGATCAACCCGTCCAGTGTTCACCCCGCCGACCGTGGCCCGATGTGGGCGGGACCGCAGGGGGCGCTGACGTATTCGGGGCTGTGCTACACGCTGCGCATCAGGGCCCGGATCGCCGGGGTGAAGCACTTTCACCCGCACCGGTTGAGGCACAGCATGGCGGTGCGCTGGCTGACGGCGGGTGGCTCCGAGACCGCGCTGATGAGCCAGGCGGGGTGGAAGAGCCGCGCCATGATCGACAGATACACCGCGAGCGCCAACGAGGCATTGGCGAGCGCCGAATTCGACCGGCTCGGAATGGGTTTGGGCCTGGACTGACCACAACAGTGCGGTAGTGTCGTGGGTGCCACCCAAGGGTCATACACGGCCAAGGACCGACCGGCGGGATGGCCGGCACCGAGTTCAGGGTGCAAAAAGGGTGGGTCCTGGAACCCCCGTTCGTGAGGCCCGGCTGGCCGCCGGAACCGGTGATCGGGGCAGTCATCCCTGCTGCCCCCGGAGCCCCGCCGATGCCCAAGTCCCTCACCCGCAGTGCCGCCGTGCTCGAAAGCTGGGCGGGTCTCAACCGACGACAACGCGCCGATCGCACCGCACCCGCCCGCAGGGCCCGCGACGACAAGTTCGAGGAAGCCGCGCGAGAGCTAGCCGCCGCGAACGGCACCGAGATGAGTCCGCAGGAGCTGAGAGCGCGCAGCGGCTGCGCGCGGCGTACTTCAAGCGGTTGGCGGCCACGTCGGTGGCGGCCCGGCGGGCCCGCTCCCTGAAGTCGCGCCCACCCCTGGAGACCCCCGGCGGTGAGCTGCCGTGACCGGGCCCAGGCAAAAGAGAAGGCCGCCTGACGGCTTCGCAGCCACCAGACGGCACCTCACCACCATCGCCCTACACGGCCAGAGGGCTGTCGCCATCATATCGCCCAGCAGCGACACGGGCACCACGGCGGTGACGCGATGAGCACCTCCGTCGAGCACCTGGAGTGGCTGGCCGCGTCGGGGCGTCACCGAGGAGCACGCCCACCTGCGCGGGTACCAGACGGTCTGGGCGCACCGCAACACGCCCCGTGGTGTCCCCGACGACCGGTCCCTGCTGATGGCGCAGGGCTTCACCGAACGTCAAATCTGGCGGGTCTACCCCGAGCCGGGCCTGCTGATCCCGCTGCTGGACAAGCGCGGCGACCGCTGGGGATGGCAACTGCGCAACTTCATCCCCGACGACGGGACCGACACGCTGTGGGCCAAGTACCACAGCCCGCAGGGGCAGACCCTGCACATCGACGTGCCGCCCGGTGCCGGCGAGATGCTCGAGGACCCCGAAGAGCCACTGTGGATCACCGAGGGCACCAAGAAGGCGGACTGTGCCTTCCTGCACGGGCTGTGCTGCGTGGCCCTGATCGGGGTCTACGGCTTCCGTGGCCGCAACGGTTGGGACGGCGTCACGACGCTGGAGGACTGGGAAGAGGTCGCGTTCAAGAACAGCCGGATGGGGCGGGCCCGCAAGGTGGTCATCGCCTTCGACGGCGACCTCATGCGCAAGCAGGGCGTGCGCCAGGCCACCCACCGGCTGGCCCGCTGGCTGAAGTGGCGCGGGGCCGACCCGCACATCCTGTGGCTGCCCGACAACACCAAGAACAAGACCGGGATTGACGACTACCTGATGAGCGAGGACTGATGACCAAGCGCACCGTTGACGACCTGCTGGCGCTGGTCAAGCCGTTCGACCCGAAGTCTCCGTTCTGGTTCGCGCACAGTGAGCCGACCCCACTGACCCATCGGGTCGAGGTGCCGCCGTTCCCGGTGGACGCCCTGCCCGAGGAGATCGCCGACATGGTGAACGGCGTTGCCGGGGCCACCCAGACCGACCGGGCGATGGCTGCCACGTCCGGGCTGTCCGCGTTGTCCACCTGCACCGGCGGGCACGCGGTGCAGGAGATCCGCGCGGGCTGGTGTGAGCCGCTGAACCTCTACACCGTGGCGATCGCCGACCCCGGCGAGCGCAAGAGCGCGGTGCAGTTGTCTATGGTCAACCCGATCCACGACGCCGAGGCCAGCCTGGCCGCTGCGAACCGGGCCCGACGGATCGAGGCCGAGGCCGAGAAACAGGTGGCCACCCGCAATGCCGAGCGCCTGCGCAACGTGGCGGCGAGCGCCACTGCCAACCTCACCCCGGAGGCACGGCGCACTGCGCTGTCCGAGGCACAGATGGCCGCGCTGTACGCCGAGGGCCTGCAGGTACCGCCGGTCCCGAGGCTGGTCGCCGACAACATCACCCCGGAGAAGGCCGCGTCACTGCTCGCCCAACAGGGCGGCCGGCTGGGGATCATCACCGCCGAGGGCGGGATCTTCGACATCATCGCGGGCCGCTACTCCAAGTCGAACCTGCCCGACCTGGACATCTGGCTCAAGGGCCATTCGGGCGACCGGCTGAAGGTGGACCGCATCGGGCGTGAGCCCGAGGACATCAAGCACCCCGCGATCACCCTCGGGCTGATGATCCAGCCGCAGGTGTTGTCCGCCATCGCCGCGCGGCAGGACTTCCGTGGGCGCGGACTGCTGGCCCGGTTCCTCTACGCCCGCCCGGTGTCGAGGGTGGGCCGCCGCACGATCGGGACACCGGTGACACAGGAGGTCGAGACGGCCTACCAAGACACCGTGCGGGATCTTGCTACCGGCATGGCCGAATGGAGCGGCGAGAACCGTGCCGTGCTGACCCTCACCAATGACGCCCGTCAGGAGTTCGAGCGCATCGAGGCGGCGTGGAGCCGGCCCTTGCCTCCGACGGCGAGCTGGCCCTGCTGATCGACTGGGGAGCCAAGTACGCCGGGGCCGTCGCACGCATCGCGGGGATCATCCACCTGGCCTCCCACGGTGCTGTCGAGGGGCCGAAGAAGGCGGTCGGGGCCGACACCATCAAGGCGGCTGAGCGCATCGGCGAGTACTTCAAGGCCGCCGCGATCAACGTGTTCGCCGAGATGGGCACCGACCGGACCACCGCCGACGCCGTCTACCTGCTGGAGCGCATCCGCCGCCTCGACTCCGGCGAGGTGTCCGAGCGTGACGTGCATGTGGCCAGCAGCCGGTCGAGGTTCCCCACGAAGACGGACCTGAAGATCGCGCTGGACGTGCTCGTGGATCACGGCTGGCTGATCCCGTTGGGTAGGCCGGAGCCGACAGGCGGCCGTCCCGCGTCACCCCGCCCGCCGGGGGGATCGAGAGAAATGAGGAGTTCATGACATCAACCAACGGCAGCACCCACCACTGTGCCGAGTGCGGGCAGGCCAAACCTGTCACCGACCGCTCTGGGCACGAGGTGGTTGTCGATTCCTTCCGCCCGCCCGGCGGTGGCGACGATCTCGTCATGATCTCCACCTTCGACAGGGGAGCGGGCGACAACAGGCCGCACGTCGTGTTGCTCACCTACGAGATGGCCGACAGGCTGGCGATCCAACTGGCCTCGATGGCAGAGGGTGAGCGGCAGTACAGGCTGGAGGCCCGGTCATGACCACCGGCTACGAGCGCAGCAGGCTGCTGGCCGCCCAGATCGCCGAGGCCCACTCCGGTGCCGAGTCCCGGGCCTTCACTGTCCTGCACCCGGGACAGATGACGATCGCCGACTACTACCGGCTCGATGACGCCGGCATCGAGCCGATCACCATGCTCGCCCGGGTCAGGACCAGCCCCAGGGGCACGGTGAACGAGTGCCTCGGGATCGACGCCGGCGGCTGGTTGGTCCGCGCCAAGAACGACAGGGAGCGGTGGCCGGCCCGGTTGGTGTGTGAGAGGGAGGCCGAGTTCGAGGCCATGCCCTACCTGCGCCTGGTGGACGAGCACAGCGGCTTCGCCTACCCCGATCCGCTCATCGAGCGGGAGTGCGGCCCTGCTCGTGGCAGTGTGTCCGGTGTGGCCCCGTTCGCCGAGTCGCACCCCGACTGCGACCGCTGCAACGCGGAACGGGAATAGGCACACGACCCACCCCACCTTGAGGAGCTGCTGCCCATGTCCGCATCCCTGCTGACGCCCGACCCCGACCATGTCGATCGCACCCGCTGCGCCGACCTCGGCGATCAGGGGCTGCCGGGGTACGGCGTGGGTGTGGTGATCACTCGACGGGCGAGGAGCGGTTCGTGGTGCTGAAGTACAACCAGGGCGAGGCCGACTACTGGCCCTCGTCCTGGGCGTCCGTCGCACCGCACGAGGTGCTGAGGAGGTGAGGCCGCGACCGCCACGGCCGATCACAGCGTGAACGTCGAGGCCCTCATGTTCCTCGAGCACGGGGACCCCTCGAGAGGGCATCGGTGGGCCCCGCCCATCGCCGCTGGTGTGAGTGCCAGTCCGACAGATTCAGAATCCAACGAGGCACGATGAACATGTGCCCGCCGATGTCGCCGCAGTCCTCGCCGAGCTGTCCGCCACCATCCCCGACCTACCCAACGCCCGGTGCAAAGGTCAGAGCAGATTGTTCGACCGCACGATCAACGGCAAGGTGGGCCAGCGCGCCAAGCTCACCGAGCTGGCCCGCGCCCAGGCACTGCAGACGTGCTCGATCTACCCTGTCCTCGCCCAGTGCCGATCATGGTTCGACTCCCTGCCACCCGATCGCAGACCGCACGGTGTCGTGGCCGGCGTGCTCAACAGGTAGGGGGATCGAATCTCCAGCGCCAGCCCGGATGCGCCTGCCGTGGTGCCACGTCTTTTACGCGCCAGGGGTGGACCCCTCCGACAGCGGTTCAGGTGATTCTTGCGGGCTGGTCGCCGCCTCGCTGACCGCCGATGGCACCGTGGCCCTGATCGCCGATGTCAGCGAGCCGCTGACCTCCGAGCAATGGGCACGCCGCGCCGTCGAGCTGGCGATCAGCGTCGGTGCCTCCGAGGTCTCCGTCGAGAGCTTCGCCGCCGGGACGACCTACCTGGCCGTCGTCAAGGACGCCATCCGCCGAATGCGTCCCGACCACCCGATCCGCGCCACCGCCTGGCCTCCGAAAGGCTCCGGTCGTGGCCGGGGTGATGCCGAGGCCCGCTCAGCCGGGCTGCGCCAGGCGCTGGAAGTCGGCACCTGCCGGATCGCCGGGCACCTGCCCGCGTTCGAGGCGCAGGCCGTGAGCTGGCAGAGCGGCCAGCACTGTCCGGATGCGCTGGCGGCGGCGGTGGTCGCTCACGATGTGCTGGTTCACAGTGCCGGGCAGCAGATGCAGCTGGTGACACCCGGGACGGGCGGACCGCCTGTTTACACGCGGCGCTACACCAGATCTGGTTGGGCCGCCGGTAGATCGGTTCGCGGCAGCGTGCCGTGCTGATTCTCTTCACCGGGCGGAAGACGCCGGCGGTCGGATCGCGCTCGCGATGCCCTGCCGCCAGTTTGTCTGACGCCTTGGACGGCCGCGACGATGATAGCCACGACGGAAAGCATGTCGGATACCGTTATTCCGTGGCCATGGGTCAGAACCATGAGAGTATGTCCCTCGAGCGGCCCATTGGTAAAGGGCCAGATAACGGCGAATAGAATCACCGAAAGAATTGAAGCCCGATTCGGTTTTGCTGCACACCATGCAAGTGATGCAAATAGAGCGTTCATTGTTGCGATGCTGTAGAACAACTGCGGCATGTCCATGTATGTGCTCCTTACCCCTGCGGAAAGATGTCGGGCTGCTCCGCTGCCCCGCGTGCGTTCGTCGCGACCAGCGTCCCAGGGTATTCGACGCGACCAAGCAAGGAGCAACGCGCGTTCACGGCGTGAACTAGTCCAGCACGATCGGGATCTGCTCGGTGCGGACCCTACCGCGTATGTCGAGCACGCCGAGGTTGAGGCCGGGCCGCCGGGCCGCCGGCTCGGACTGTAGGTGAGAACCTCGCCGTGATCGGTGGTCATGGCGATTTGTTTATCCCGTCGATGTCATGAGTAGTTACTGCTAGTAACTACCTAGGCACCTCGTCAGCCCGCTCGACGCCGTGCGGCGTTCCCGCGAAGGCACGATGCCACCGCCGCCCGCCTGGATGACCAGGCGGATCGGCGGACAGTGACCGGCCCGGCGCGCACCATCGTGGACAGTGCCGCCGACGGCACCCTGACCAAGGATCTGCTTGACGAGCTGATCGCCGACGCCGCCCGGGCGCAGATGATCTCCAGCTACACCGGCGACCTGTCCCGCAACAGCGAGAAGCTGTTCGTCGCCGCGTTCTTCACCGAGCTGCAGAACGGGGCCGCCGACGAGATCCTCGACTCACTGCGGCCCAGCTTCGACAAGGCCGCCCAGGAGATCGAGAAGGCGCGCGATGTCATCCCCGCAGAGGTGCCCGCCGACCAGTTCCTCGCAAGCGCCAGCTCCGCAGCCGTCAAGCTGTGGCAGGGGCTCGACGCCAACCTCGCGGTCATCGAGGCCGTCGCCCGCATCGCCGCCCAGTTCGGCTGCCGCCTGGCGAAGTTCCCGTTGATTGAGGAGTACACGCTCGGCGACGGCTTCCGGCTGGACGACCGTGCGCTCTTCTGCTGCGACGGCGAGCTCGAGTCCGAGTCCCGTCTGTTCGGCCGGCCCGACCCCGGGCACCGCAGCAGCCCGTGGTTCAGGACGGCGCTGCGCCTGCACGCCGTGGACTCAGCCCGTGAGAGATACCGCGCTTTCGTCAGTGCCGAATGGTCACGTCTCACCAGCGGACCAGCGCAGCAGTGGATTGACGAGAGGGGCGAGATGCGCGAGATGGCCAAGCCCACCAACCCCTACGCCCAACCAGCCGAGGTGGCCAAGTAGCCCGGTGAGCCCCGGCGTTCAAGCCCCGGTTCTCGGTCATGTCCGGGGTCAAGGACGGCCACGTGGTTGTCATCTTCCGGCCCTGCCGCACCTGCGCTGGGGACTCACCGCCTGTGCCATCTGTGAAAGTGTGTGTCCATTTGATCGCGCCTGTGGAGGAACACGCTGGGTTCCTCTATGGCCGGTTGGCGAGGTTTCCGCCCAGATCGCCGAAAGTTGTATTTAGACGTATGTCGAACAACTCTGCGACCAGCGCGAACGTCCGCGACTTCGAGTCGGCTACGCTTTCGAGCAGATGCTCTAGATATGGCACAAGTGAAGGAGAGGGGCCGGATGAGCAAACCGGTGGCGGTGATGGTCGCGATGGGATGCATCCTCACCCTTACCCCCTCGGGGAGCGGACAACTCGCCCACGCTGCCCCGCCAGACGACACGGCGGCCCTGCAGGCTAGGTTCGATCAGCTCAGGCCCGGCGAGGCGATCACTCTCGATCCTGGCACCTACCGGCACAGCGGCATCATCTATGTTCGTGTTCCGGGTGTTCAGATCAACGGTGGCGGCGCGACGCTGGAGGCCACCAACGACCCAGCGTCGGCAGTATGGATCGAGGCCGACAATGTTTCGGTGAGCAACCTGAACCTCACCGCACCGCCGAGTGGCCCGCGCTATTACGACACGTATCAACACAAACTCGTGGTCGGGGGCAACGGCGCTACGCTGACCGACGTTACCATCAATAGGTCAGCCTCAATGGGCGTATTTGTGGGTAACGTAAGCAACTTCCGGCTTGACCGGGTGACCGTTCGCGACACGCGCGCCGACGGAATCCATATGAGCGCCGGCGCTAATAACGGTCAGGTGAACAATGCCACGACTGAGCGAACTGGTGATGACGGCATTGCAGTTGTGTCATACACTGAGCGTCTGCTCGGCTATCACGTTGAGCCGTGCCGAAACATCGTGATCGATTCTCCGGTGGTCAACGGCACGACCCAGGCGCGCGGCATAATTGTCGCTGGTGGTGAGAATATCTCCGTTCGCAATATCAGGGTCTCGCAGACAAGTAACGCCGGAGTTTTTGTCACTTCCGTCGGCGATCCCTATTACACCCAATCAACAAACGGGGTTGAAATCTCCGGGGGCACAGTGACTGGGGCCAACCTGACGCCCAGCGTGGTCATGGGTGAGCCGGAGAGGGGCTATTTGGCGCACGCCGCGGTGGCGGTGTACAGCGAACATGCGGGCTACGGCGTGACCAACGCCACTATCTCGAATCTGACCATTGTGGACACGCCAACATCAGCACAAAGCAACATCGCAGTCACGGTGAAAGATGGCGGGACCCTTGGCAATGTCGCATTCCGTAACATCCAGATTCAGCAGCAGACAGACCTACCCGCAATCTATTCCAATGCTCCGCCCGGAAGCTATACGGTGTCCGGCCTCACGATGAATGGGATGCAGATCGACGCTTCTTGATCGCCTGGCGTTCCGGCGGCGCGGCAGCATGCACCGCGTATCCGCTCATGATGCTGTGTCGGGCTGTTCTGCGTTTCGGAGCCGGCGCATAGGATCGTGGTGTCCCCGAATACGGGACAAGGCCAGGCGGTCAACCGGACCGTGTCGGTGACGACCGACGCCATACGTACCCCGCCTGACCCGACTTGAGGCCAAGGCCAGCGGATCGCGCCCGTCTCGCCAGCCACCTTCGTGGTGGTCCGTGAGGCCAACCGGAGCCCGTCCGTCGATACGCCCGAGCGAATTCCAAGCACGTTCACTTTGTGTTGCGTTGAAACGCAACCGAATTCGCTTAAGGAGCGATTGAGTTGATCACCAACCAGAAGCTGGCCGACCTGCAGAAGCAGGGCCAGGAGGCGGCAGCCACCGCCAGGGCGATTGCCGCCAAGGCATCCGCCGAACACGGCGAGATGACCCGCGACGAGCGGCGGGACTTCGACGCCGCGATGAAGACCGGCGGCGACCTTTTGGAAAAGATCCAGCATGGCAAGCACGACCTCGGGTTGCTGGAGATGGCCAGCACATTGGCCGCTGATGTCGGCGGCGGTATGCCGGGTACCGGTGTCCATCAAGGGCAAGCGGCTGAGCTTCAAGGGCATGGGCGCACAAGTTGCGGCCCGGATGATGCCCGTCGGTGCCAAGGCACTTGCGCCCTCCGGTGCAACTGTCGTCGGTGTTCAGTTCATGCCCGACCCGGTCGCGTTGGGCAAGCCGGCGCTGAGTCTGCTCGATGTCATCCCGGTGACCGCACACGCCCAGACGCCTACCTGTGGCAGACGGTGCGGACCAACGCGGCCGCCGTGGTGGTCGAGGGAGCGGTGAAACCCACCTCGACCTACTCGGTGGTGAAGGTCCCCAACAGCCTCGTGGTGGTCGCCCACCTCTCCGAGGGCATCCCGAGGTTCTGGATCGATGACAACGCCACCCTGAACGCCTTCATCTCCAACGAGCTCGAGACCGCCGGCCACTCCCCGGCCGCCCTGGTGGTGCATCCGCTCGACTGGGAAGGCGTAGAGCTGGCGCTGTCGAGCACGAGCGCGGTCGAGTACCAGGGCCCTGCCCTATGACCCCGCCAGTCGCCGGCTGTTCGGTGTGCCTGTGGTGGTCTCCAACAGCCAGGCCGCCGGCGTGGCCCATGCGGTGGCGATCGATGCGGTGGCACTGGACACCGACACCCAGGGTGTGCAGGTGCAGTGGTCGGAGAACGCCACGGCCGACAGCTTCGCGAAGAACCAGATAATCGCCCGCTGCGAGGGCCGCTTCGCCACCTCGTTCCGAGGGCATGGGGCCCCCCACAGCACAAAAGGTGGGCCCCGCGTTTCTTCCTCAGACGACCAGGGGAGGGCCCCCCCGGGCCAGCCAGCGCCACCGCCGGCTTAGCGGCCAGTTGTTGCCGTCGAAGTAGCGCAGCCGCCTGCGGACCAACGTTTGGCCAGTAGCAGCCGCCCTCATCCTGTTCCCTTACTCACCAGGTCATCGCGACCAGGATGAGCACGCCGATCAGCACGCTCAGAGCCAGTCCCCCCATCTCCCACACGGCGATGTCGGCGGGAAGGCTCAGCTCGGTGAACGTCTTGGGGGCCTGCTCTTCTTGGTACTTCATGATGTCGTTCCTTTCTCGGGGAAGGTGCGACCCACTGCGCCACCGTGCCACCAGAGCGCAGGTAGGTCATTCGGTGTCCCGCAACGGTAGGAAATAAAAGGCAGTAATGTCAATTACACGACCAATTTCCACGGCGAGATGACCTCACAGTGGGTAACTGACGGCAAATCTAGCGTGGGTTTCCGCCGGTTGCCTCCCGCAATGTGCCGCACCGGTTTGTCGGACGTGGCCATCGGGCTCCTGTCACACTGAAGCCCCACAGCGGAGACGGGGAGGCGGCGATGGCGACGGTGTTCGTGGTGACGGCGGGCAGCGGCGAGAGCTATCGCATCGAGCGGGTCTACCTGGACCGCGACCAGGCGTACGGGTTCGCCCAGGACTACAACGGCGTCGCGCCGGTTGAGCCGGTCCAGGTGGAGGAATGGCAGATCGGTGCTCCGCCTGGGGCCTACGACGGCCCGTACTGGCGGGCGCAGTGGTGGGCGCGTGTTCCGGTGAGCAAGCGGCGCGGTGAGCTGCGGCACACCGACGAGGGTGAACGGTTTGACGACTTCGCCATCCGCCAGGAGTGGTGGACCGGGGACGCGCTGCCGGAGGCCAAGGTGGTGCGCCGGGAACTGGCCGGGGTGCCCAGGGTGGAGGTGGTCGGCCTGTCCAAGGAGAAGGTGGAGGAATTGTTCTGGGACACGATCACCCAGGTCCGGGCCGATCTGGCGGGTGTGCCACGGAAGTGATTTCCGCCACTTCATGCACCAGATAGAAAAAGTTGGGCATGCCGACTCGACATTGCCGTCCTTGTGCGTCATGATCGTTTTATGGATCGACATGCCTTGGAACGGCTCGGCCACCACGTGGTGAGCAGGCGCGTCGCGCTGGGCTATCGCAACCGCACCGATTTGGCCGACAGCCTGCAGTTCACTGTGCGCACGCTGGCCGACATCGAGCACGGTGTGCGCAAGGCCAGCCCGGGCAGCTACGCCATGCTGGAAAACAAGCTCAGCTGGGCACCGGGCAGCATCGACACCATCCTGGCCGGCGGGGAGCCCAAGGAGCTTGTGGTCAAGATGCGGCCCACCACCCCCACCCCTCGAACCCACGCCTCCACCGACGCTCTGTCCCGCGCCTCCACCGAGGAGCTGCTGCTGGAGCTACGACGCCGCATCATCCAGCCGCGCCACAGACGCCACGAGACCTGGGACGACGGCCTCGACCCGCAAAGCTACTGGCCCGAGGAGGGCTAGCAGCCAGCACCTGACCGATCCCCTGCCCGACCCTGATGCGGTTGCCGCTCCGTTCGCGCTCGACACACTTGGGGCGGCTGGTAGGCATGCCGCAGTGGGAACGCTTTGACTGACAGGACACCCCGCTCATGCCGTTAAATGGCGGTGCGATTTTTGCCGGTTTCACGATCGTGCGCCTGCTCGGTTCGGGGGGCATGGGCGAGGTCTATCTGGTCCAGCATCCGCGCCTGCCGCGTCGCAATGCGCTGAAGGTACTTCCGGCAGATGTGTCGGCCGATGCCGAGTACCCAGGGCGTGCAGGTGCAGTGGAGCGAGACCGCCACCGCTGACTCGTTCGCGAAGAACCAGATCATCGCCAGGTGTGAGGGCCGCTTCGCCACCTCCGTCTACAGCCCGCTCGGTGTGGTGACGGCAGACTTGACCGCCTAGACCTTCTCCGCGCGGTCATCCCCCCTTCCGCACGGATGATGCTCGTGGCCGGGCCGCTGATCCTCGTCTCGGCCCGGTCCACGGGGCTAACGACCCCTCAGACTTGAGAGCCGGGCTCTGGGCACGCAGAACCCATCCTGACCTGGGGCTTGCGGGGTGTAGTGAAAGTGAACAGACTCGCCCAGGTATGAACAGAGGCACAAACCTGGTTCACGAGGTGGTCATGTTCCGAAGGGCTGGGGACCTCTCGGAGCGCGATCGATGGGACCCTGCCTCCCCCGCTGGAGAGTGTCTGGGGTTTCAAGATCACCGGGGGTGTAGCGATTGTGGGAACACCCCCGGAAACCCAAAACCCCCCGGGTAGCGGACTGCAGGATAATTACCCCGACCGCGTTCGCCGACGAGCACCGTTTTCCTGCCCAGCTACACCGTTGTACTCCGCTAATGGCGTGCTTTTGAGCCGACTGTGTGCGATTCTGTGCCGCTGCCCAACTGAAGGGAGCCACACCCGATGTGATCAGCACATGAAGGACGTTCGACATGACAGAGGATGAAGAGCAGGCAGAGGTAGAGCGGGTACGCGTGTGGGTCGGCCGGCTACAAGAGTTCATCTCAAGCCTTGACGGGATGGACGGCGCGAAGCCGATTGACCTCTGCGAAAAGGCAATTGAGGCGTGGCAGAGCATCGTCGCGTCGGATATGCCGCCAATAACCAGTCCGGCCATTCTGATCGCCTATGAGACTGTTGGCGCGCTGACGCAGGTGATGACGACTGTGACGATGGACTGGGCAGACACGCTCGACGTTCGGGACCGGTTGACGCGCGATGCTACTCAACAGCTCTTGAAGGATGCATTGGATCACGTCCTGGCCGATAGCCAGCGCTGGCTGTCCGAAGAAATGCCTTCGTCAGGCTTGATTAATCAACGGCTTGCCGCCGTGGCTGCGGAGCTCCAGACGGCATTGGACGCGAACGCAAAAAATATGGCCGAACACGACGCGGAGGACGCAGACGCAGCCGCGAACCCATACGGAGCGGTTCTCGGTTACCACGATCCGAATCGTGATGGGGGCATCATGATTAGGAAAGTGTGTTCGTTTACAGAGGCGGAGAACAAGCGCTACCTGGCCGCGTACGAACGGCTTCGCAAGATGCTGGACAGCGAGTTGTTCCGGCATATCTCCGATGAGAGCGATGTACTTAGCGATGTCCTGGTCGGTATCCTTCGCGATCTACAAGACCGCCGTCTTTCGCTGTTCGACGAGGATGCGATGGACGAGCGCAGGCGCAAAATTCGTTCGGCGCTAATTTCCTTCACGAGTGCCCTACAGATCCACCAGGAACAGACAGTCAACGCGGCTAAGGGGACCTTCGGCCGAAACACGTCTGAAACGACGGAGGTCCAAGATCTGTTCAACGACTTGAAGAAAAGGTCGTTCGAGTACGGCTGGCTGAAGAACTGCGCGATGCGCTGCAGCACGGTGACATCAACGCGTTCAAGTACGAATTCATCGCTCGTCTGCACGGCGAGTCTGAAGTGAAGATCGACATGGACCGCGATTACATGCTCAAGTTCACTATGGAGTCTAGGAACAAGCCGTGGCTCAAGCGTAGCGAGCTGGAAGCGATGGATTCTGATCCGAGCGTGCTGGACATGATCAAAGCGATTCAGCCGAAAATGGTTGAGCTGCAAGACAAGCTGGACAAGATCATGTACCCGAACGTGACCGAGGATGCCGCCGTGATCAAGGAACTGATCAGCCGATTCAACGGCATGCAAGGTCTGTATGCGTTGCAAACCGGTCCCGGGTTCACGCGTCGTCTCGGTGTGCCTCCGTTTCGTCGTCTAGCGCCGCGCGTGCTGGCCTTCGCGGACAACTACCAGGCCGACGCGTAAACCCCGTTGATGACGCGGTAGGCGTTACGAGTTGTCAATCGTGACGATTAGCGCGTCACGGCACGACCGCAAAAAGGCCAATCAGCGCTTGACCCGGCGTTTGGTGATCGCCATCCGGATGAGATAGATCGGGGTCGGTGGAAGCCAGCCGAGTTGCTTGGCCTGCCCCAGGTCGTCGCGAACCGCCCAGTGCTCGATGACCTTGCCGTCTTGTATTCGAAACCAATGTGTTTGGGCCATTGCGAAGCTCTTGCCGGTGGGGGAAAGGCGGCATCAACTTCACCGTCGTCGCGGTAGACCACGAACTGTGCGACGTGGTGCCCGTTCATCGTGGCGTTCACGGCGACCAGATCTCCGTCGGTTAGCGCGTGATGAATTTCATAGTGCAACCCGGCAAAGGCCGCACGCAACCACAGTGCGGTCGTGTGGAAGCCGGCCGGCCCGGGTACGCGCGATGAGGGCGGTTGGACGTTGTTCTCCCGGTTGACCGCGTCGCGGTGAAACACCGCGTCGAAGTCGGAGCGATTGCCGGTTGCCATCGTGTGGAGGCTGCGTACCGCAACGGCGACGGGATCGGCCGACGGGCCGTCCGTTGCATTGATATCCATAGTCAGTCCAAGCTAGGCGTTATCGTCAAGTTATTGCGCGACAATCGCGTGTCTCACCCCAACTAGACAACCTCGCGCGCGTGTGACGCGCGCCGTGCCGTACGGCCAACAAAACTGAGTCGCCATTCGAACGCAGCAAGCGTTCCGACAGGGCTTCCCGGAATGATCGTGTACCCGTCCAGTGATGTTGTGCTGGCTCAACTAGGTCGCCAGTCGGCTTGCGCATCAAGTGTCGTCTTGACACCTCGATCAACATCGCCTGCGGCCAGCCACTGCTGGTAGCTGTCGTGTCGGCACTGGTAGGCGATGCCGGTGACGCGCAGGAGCCCGGCGTCGCGGGCCCATTCGAGGAATTGGGCAGGTCGTTGCGCAAAGACCTTTTGGTCATTGAGAGCGCACACGAGCGAGGCAGTCGCATACCGCCCAGCCGGGTGTGCTTGGCCAACCCCGGTAAGGAGCCCTATAAAGAGCCCGAACGCGAGCCCGGCCACGAGCCCGGCCACGTTCCCGAAAAAAGCCTGACCGTGAGTCCGACGGTAAGCGCGGCCACGAGCACATTCCCAAGCACCAGCACAAGCAGTGCCACGAGGTCATCGTGGATTATTCGCCGGGCGTCTTGCCCGATCGCGAGGCGGTCGTCAGAGTTCGTCTGCAACCCGCCCACGAGCCCGCCTGCGAGCCCGCCTGCGAGCCCGGCGACGAGCCCGGCCAGGACCACGGCAGGGAGCCCGGCCTTGGACCCAGGTGCGAATTGGGCCGGGACCCAGTAGGTGAGCCAGACCACGAGTCCGGCGGTCCCGAGCCCGTTCGCGAGCCCGTGCGCGAGCCCTCTGCGCCATCTTGTTCGACCGGGTACACGCCACGCGAAACGTTTCGGAGCGCTTGCTTTCGCCTTGATCCGGGCCGTGAGCCGACCCGGGAGGAAAATCCACCCGCGCCCAATAACGAGCCCCAATATGAGCCCGAATATGAGCCAAGCGATAAGCCCAGCGATGAGTCCTGCCACAGGCCCGAACGTGGGCCCAAACATGAGCCCAAATATGAGCCCGTACGGGAGTCCGCTGACGAGCCCGGCCGCGAGCGTGAACAGGGCTGGAACTCGGCGAGTGCCGGCCAGTTCCCAGACCTGGTCGAGCGTAATCTCGTTACCCCCCAAGCCCTCCGCACGTTGACGTTCCAGATGTTGGGCGAGGGTGTGCATCCAGGTCTGGACTTTCTGCTCGGTGTAGTCGCGGGTGCGGCCGGTGCGGCGCGTGCCCTGGATGGCTGCCGGGATCAAAGCCGCGAACAGCAGGTCGTGGATCTCGGTGGTATCGCGACACGCGGCAAGCTGTGGGACGGTTTGGCGATCCCGGCGCAGGGCCGTCGCGGCCAGGCCAAGTAGCCACGGGGTGCGCAGAGCGGTGGCCAGCGGTCCGTCGGGATCGTGACCAATCTGGTCGGTGACCGCAACCCAGGCATCCTCTGGGATGCCGAGTTGCTCCCGATGCTGGTGCAGGTAGTCGCAGATCTCGATCGGCGACAGCGGCTGCAGCGTGATCGTTGTCGCGCCGTGTAGCCCGGCGTCGCCCCGCAGTTCCCGGAGTCGGGCGTAGACACCCGTGCGGCACATCACCACCACAGTCCGGTTGCGCCAGGGCGGCTCGTTGAGCCGGTCTAGGGCCACGCGGGCTCGTTCCGGTTGGCCATCGGGTGGGTCCATCTCGTCCAGGCCGTCAAGAACCGGAAGGATATAGCCGGCGTCGGCCAGCGCCAGCGCCACCTTTTGATTCAGCCCGTAGTCAATTCCCAGTCGGCCGGCCAGCCAGCTGGTGAAATCGCCGCCGCCGTCCCAGCCGGCGATATTAACGCGGACGGGCACCGGTGTGTCGATGCGCAGATTGTCGGGCAGGGCGGCTCGGTCGCGCAGCTGGTCGAGTAGCAGATGAACAGCCAGGACCGTCTTTCCGGCACCCGCCTCGCCGACCACCAGCAGCCGTCGCGGTTGGGCCTGCTGCCGATGATAGGTGCCGATTTCCGACGTTGGGAACCGCGCCCCGGCCTGATCCTGAAATTTGAGGTCGTCCATCAACGTGTCCGGCCCGCCGCGCAGCTGATCGAGAAATTTCGTCTCGCGGCGGGCAACCTCCTGCGCGAGTTCATCGGCTAAGGGCTTGTGATGAAATAACGTTGTTTTGGGGTGCGATGGGTCTACCGTTGTGCTATGGCGGATCTGGCCGAGTCGGTGGCACGGCGGTACGGGGTGCTGCGACCGCATATGACGGAGTTTCAGCGGCGGTTGTGGCTGGGCGCGGAGGCCGCGGAACTGGGTCCAAGCGGGATCTTGATCGTGGCGCAGGCGACCGGAGTCGCCGCGGACACCGTGCGTCGGGGCCGCAAGGAGTCCGAGAACGGGACCGCACCGGGCGAGGGGCGGTCGCGGCGGGCCGGTGGCGGACGCAAGCGCGCGGAGACCCACGACGATGCCCTGGTCGCGGCGTTCGAGTCGTTGATCGACCCGGTGACCAGGGGCGATCCGCAGTCGCCGTTGCGGTGGACCTCGAAATCGATCCGCGCGCTGACCGCGGCCCTGCGTGAGAAAGGCCATGAGGTCAGTGATTTCGTGACCCGCCGGCTGCTGCGCGAGGGGGGTTACAGCCTGCAGGCCAACGCCAAGACCATCGAGGGCAATCAGCACGCCGACCGCGACGCCCAGTTCGGCTACCTCAACGAAAAGGCGCAGGACCACCTGGCTGCCGGGGATCCGGTGATCAGCGTCGACACCAAGAAGAAAGAGTTGGTGGGGTCCTACAAGAACGTCGGGCGGGAGTGGCGTCCCGCCGGCGACCCCGAGCAGGTCAAGGTCCACGACTTCGCCGACAAGACCCTCGGCAAGGCCAATCCGTACGGGGTCTACGACATCGGCGCCAACACCGGGTGGGTGTCGGTGGGCACCGACCACGACACCGCCGAATTCGCCGTCAACACCATCGCAACCTGGTGGCGGGAAGTCGGAAAACCCATGTACCCCAACGCTGCCCGCCTGATGATCAGCGCCGACGGCGGTGGCTCCAACGGCTACCGCACCCGGCTGTGGAAGACCGAACTCGCCCGCCTCGCCGCCACCACCGGCCTGAGGATCACCGTGTGCCACCTGCCGCCGGGCACCAGCAAGTGGAACAAGATCGAACACCGGTTGTTCGCCCACATCTCGATGAACTGGCGCGGAAGGCCACTGACCAGCCACGAGGTGATCGTCGCCACCATCGCCGCGACCACCACCAGCACCGGACTCACCGTGCGCGCCGCACTCGACGACGCCGAGTACCCGAAGGGCATCACGATTCCCGACAAGCAAATCAAAGCCCTTGAAACACAGGGCATCCTTGCACGTCACGAGTTCCACGGCGAGTGGAACTACACCCTCAACCCCGAACCGCGACACGCCCGAGACCAACCAAGTTAATTCATCACAAGCCCTAAGCGCTTTAACGCCGTAGGCGACGTATCCGGCCGCATCTGTCGCCAAAGCCAGCCGCCGACCGGTTTCACCAAGGGCAAAGCGACCTTCGTGACCGCGCTCACCTCGGGACCCGTCACAGCCGTTAGCTTGCCATTCCTTAGCGCCCGTGAGTGCCCGTGCGAAGTTCAGGAGCCGACCCTGTGTCGCCCTGGCGAGTGCAGGTAGCGGTACACCGTGGACCAGTCAGAAACGCCTCGTCTCATTTCTAGACAAACGAGACGAGGCCCTCGGCGTGCGCGGCGGCGCGCAGGTCGTCCCGGGTTGATTCTGTCGATGTCCCGAAAGACCTGCTCCGCGCCGAAATGGCGGCTCAGCGTGTCCCTGAGGCGGCCGGCGTACGGCCCACTGTCCTCCCGTCGATAGCTGATGAAGATGCCACCCATATCCTGGTCCCTCGCCCCTCTCCGGCTTCAGATTAACGGCGAGGACATGCCGATATAGCCGATATTTGGGTCAACCGGATGGCCGGAGCGGCTCAATAACTCAATAAGGGGATCAACGTCGCACGGACGTGGTTCGGGCCTCGCCGTGGAGGCCAAGGTGCTGAGCGACATCAACGCACCTCGGGCATCCAGACGCAGACGTACGCGACCAGCGTGCTGGCCACGATCCGCAAGTCGCTGACCGGCTTTGTCGCAGGTCGTCGGGCTGGCTGGGGTGGGAGCTGCAACCGTAGCCGAACGGCGCTTCCGACCGATATCGGTCATAGTCAACGGTATGCCCGCAACGCTCAGGACATGCGTCGTGTGCGCGACGCCCCTCTACGGCCGCGCCGACGCCATCTACTGCACCCAACGCTGTAAGCAGGCCGCCTACGACAGGCGCAAGCAGGCGGCGAAGTGAGCGCCCGCAAGCGGCTGACGTGGGCCGAGTGGAAGCGCCGGGAGGACGAACCCCGACGCCAGGCCAGGATCGCCCTGGGAACCGTCCGCCGCGCGCTCACCGCCGCGTTCAACGCCGCCGAAGACGGCGGGGTTCACCGCCGACGAGATCGAGCTGATCACGGAGCTGCTCGGCAGGGTGCGTGCGAGCCTGGATGCGACCCGAGGCCGCGTGGAGGCGGTCATGAACAACCCGCCGGCACGCTTCTGCTGCCATGCCCGGACCAATGGCGACGCCAGCCGCTGCAGTTGCACCAACCTCCCCGCTGGTCGTCCGCACACCAAGGCCGAGATCATCGCCTACGAGAAGAGAAAACCATGACAGACACACACGAGCGCCCGACCGTCGATCTGGTCGAGGACGTGTTCCGAGTCCTCTACGACGACCCGCTGTTCAGGATGCACCTGACGGCGGTCCACGACGGAGCGGCGGTCGAGGGATCGATGTTCGCCGACGACTGTGTCGCCGCGCGGATGATCCGCGAGGCAGCACCGGAGGGCTCGCCGCTCAAGGACCAGAAGCTGGCCCCGCTCCGCTATGCGCTCCTGGCCGTCCTGCGCCGCTACGGCATCTCGCGGAGCGACCGCGCGGGCCTGTCCCGTGGCCGGTTCGACGTGGATGACGAAGGTAACAACCTGCTTCCTCTCCGGCTGGACCGGCGCGATGAAGCCACCCCGTGCAGCGAGTGCGGCCGTACCGAGGACGACAGCGATGGCTGACACCACCGGCGACACCCTGGTGTCCTGGGAGGAGGCATGGCAGCGGTGAGCGGCAAGAAGTGCGCCGGTCCCTACTGCGGGGTGACGTTCTACCCGTCGAGGTCGGACGCCCGCTACTGCGGGAACACCTGCCGCCAGCAGGCGCACCGGGAGCGCAAGGCCGCATCCGTGACGCCACCGCCTGTCACGGCTGGTCCCCCTGTCACGGATAGCAGACAGGGTGTCACGGCTGTCACGGGTGAGGCGGCTGTCACGGATGCCGAGGGCCCTGTCACGGCTGTCACGGACAGGGCGGAGTCTGCCGCCGGGGAGTTCGGCAGTGGGGTGGTCGAGCTTCACGCGCTCGCCGGCCGCCTGTTCGAGTTGGCCAACTGGACCGCCGCCGGCGACCGCAACGAGCTGGCCGACCGCCACGGCAGCCAGCTCACCGACATCGGCGCGGGGCTGGAGGCGATCCGGGCCATACTGCGCGCGGGCCCGCCCAGGCGGCGGCGGTGACGAGGCAGATCCTGGCCTGGGAGGCTAAGCGTGTCCCGAGCGCCGGGGACACAGAGAGGGGCCCTGAGCGTGTCCCGCCCAGGCGGAGAACGCATACATGAGCAGGGGCCCCGGCAGTGTCGAGCGGGCGATCATGGCCGCCGTCAAGAAGGAGCCCGACACCCTCATCCCGCTCTGGGAGATCGCCCGCGACCAGGGCTACGACACCACCCAGCGGCCGGTCATGGCGGCCTGGCGGCGGGCTGCGAACAGCCCGTGGCAGCAGGACCTGATCGACTACCAGTGGCTCTGGCACCAGGGCGGCGGCGGCTCCATGATGTGCGTCCGGTCAATCGGGCCCGACATCGACCCTACCGACGCCGACCGTCGTCGCTGTGCTGAGTACTACGCCGCCCGTAAGGCGTAGAAGGCCCAGCAGCAGACCGAGGCCGAGTTCGTCTGGAGAAAGATCGAGGCCCAGCGCCGTGCGGTCGTGAGCCGCCCACGCCGACGCCGGATGTCGGCAGCCCAACGCGCAGCTTTACGCAAGGCGCAGTTGGCGTCTGCCCGAAAGCGACGACGCCGACGCGCCACGGCGGTCGTGGTGGGTTCGGCGGCTGTGGCGGGGGTGGTCAATCGCCAGCCAGACGCACTCGGCTTCATACAGCCGCGCAGCGGCCACAGCGGCGCATCGTGGCCCCGCCATGTCGCCCGAGCACGGGCCATCATCGGCAACTGGCGTCGCTGCGGGCGAAAGTGTTCCCGACCTCGGTGCTGACCGGCAAGCGGTTCAACGAAGATGCGGCTCGCCGCGAAGCGCTGCGGATCATGGCGGGATACCGCGCCCAAGCCAAACGAGCGCGTCGGAAGCGTAAGCGGTGAATAGTTTGGAACTAGTGGTGTGTCTCCAAAATAATAGGCTGGTTCTGGGATAGACTTCGTGGGTGATGACACCAGCGGCTGCTTTGGTCATGTCGGACGGTCAACGAGAAGCGTTGCAAGCCTTGTCGCGGTCGCAGACCGCGCCGCATCGGCAGGTTCGGCGGGCCAAGGCGCTGGTGCTGGCGGCCGATGGTGTGGCGAATGTGAGGATCGCCGCGCAGGTCGGGGTGAAGCCGGCGACGGTTCGGGCGTGGCGGGCCCGGTTCGCGGAGGAGGGCTTGGCGAAGCTGGGGAAGGTCCGGGCCGGGCGTGGCCGCAAGTCCACCATCCCGCAGGAGAAGATCGACGAGATCGTGCACCTGACACGGTATTCCACGCCGGACGGCCAGACCCACTGGTCGTGCCGGACGATGGCGGCGACGGCGGGGGTGTCGGCGGCGACGGTGCAGCGGGTGTGGGCCGCGCGCGGGTTGAAACCGCACCTGGTCGAGACATTCAAGCTGTCCAACGACCCGAAGTTCGAGGAGAAACTGATCGACGTGGTCGGTCTGTACCTCAATCCTCCGGAGAAGGCGATCGTGCTGTGCATGGACGAGAAGTCCTCCGTGCAGGCCCTGGACCGGACCCAGCCGTCGCTGCCGATGAAGCAGGGGCGGGCGCAGACGATGACCCACGATTACAAGCGCAACGGCACCGCCACGTTGTTCGCGGCGCTGGACGTGCTGACCGGCAAAGTTATCGGGCAATGCTTGCCCCGGCACCGCCATACCGAGTTTCTGAAGTTCCTGCGCACCATCGACCGCGAGGTCCCCGAAGCACTTGCGGTGCACCTGATCTGCGACAACTACGCCACCCACGTGTGTCCTGAAAGTGAAGTGATGAGGATGTAGGAGGTCCCCAGCACGAAGCGTGCTGTGCCAGTGATGGAGGTAGGTCCTCCGGGTTCGCCGAGCAGACGGAGAACTCAAACCGCCGCAGTGTCATGCCGGTCAAGAGCCGGGGTGGGAAGCGACTGCGGAAAAGGCCCGCTGCAGCGGGTCAGGTATGCGGCGAGAAGACGAACATGGATGAACCACTGCGGACGCATCGAAACGTAGAACGATGGCGCCGAAACCGGAGGTTGTGGGTATCTCCGGGACAAAGGCCCGCCCGCGGGGCGAGCCCTGAGCCAGGGGGCGGGCTGCGTGCTGCCCTGGTGGCGTCCGGTGTATAGGTGGCGTGAGCTCGTCGCGGGCGCTGGCATGGAACAGGAGAAACTGTCGCCTCGATACCGACGACCGGACGTTATCGGCGCGGTGTGCCGGTTCGGGTCGCGAGAGGGAGGACCCCAAGTGGCCGAAACCGCAAGGGGCAGAGTACCGATGCGAGGCACAGGGGCGGACCGGCTCGTAGTAGCGGTGAAGGCTCGGTAATGGGGCTGGAGCGAAGGGGCCGGGCGGGCCAGATCGACCTGAGGTCACCCCGCGAGGGTAGGAGCTGATGGTTGGATCGAAGTCGAAGGTGAAGTCGTTCGAGATCGACAAGCGCCTCGTTCATGAGGCGTGGATGAAGGTCCAGGCCAACGGCGGAGCGCCGGGCGTGGACGCCGTCAGCATCGACGGGTTCCGGGAGGCGGAGAGGGACAACCTCTACAAGCTGTGGAACCGGATGAGCTCCGGCAGCTACCTGCCGGGCCCGGTGCGG
Source organism: uncultured Actinomycetota bacterium (assembly GCA_963801365.1). Taxonomy (GTDB): domain Bacteria; phylum Actinomycetota; class Actinomycetes; order Mycobacteriales; family Mycobacteriaceae; genus Mycobacterium. Next base: position 477,990 of record CAWDEZ010000018.1, read on the forward strand.
GCGGTGGAGATACCGAAGGATCATGGGGCGGGGATCAGGGTGTTGGGTGTGCCCAATGTGGCCGACCGAATCGCCCAGACAGCGGCTGCGATGCTGCTGGAGGAGAAGCTGGAGCCGATCTTCCACCCGGACAGCTACGGCTACCGTCCCGGGCGGTCGGCCCACGACGCGTTGGCCGTGACTCGACGGCGCTGCTGGAAACAGGACTGGGTGTTGGACCTTGATGTCCGGGCCTTCTTCGACAGCGTCCCGCATGATCTGCTACTCAAGGCGGTCGCTCACCACACCGACGAGCGTTGGGTTCTGCTCTACATCGAGCGGTGGCTCACAGCCCCCATGCGGATGCCGGACGGGACTCTGACAGCGCGGGACAAGGGGACCCCGCAGGGGTCGCCGATCTCCCCGTTGCTGGCCAACGTGTTCATGCACTACGCGTTCGATACCTGGATGGTTCGGGAGTTCCCGGGCTGTCCCTTCGCGCGGTATGCGGATGACATTGTCGCTCACTGCGATTCGGAGGATCAGGCCCGCGCGCTGCGGGACTCGATCGCCACCAGGCTCGGGGCACTCGGCCTCGAGCTGCACCCCGAGAAGACGAAGGTCGTGTTCTGCCAGGACGCGAACCGGCCGGGGGAAGCGGAGCACACCAGCTTCGACTTCCTCGGCTACACCTTCCGGGGGCGCCTGGCCAAAGGCCGGAGAGGCTACTTCGTGAGCTTCGCCCCGGCCATCAGTGTCACGGCGGCCAAGGCGGTCGGCCAGAAGGTCAGGGCATGGCACCTCAATCGTCGCAGTGGGACGGATCTGTCCGGCCTCGCCGAGGAGATCGACCCTCAGGTGCGAGGCTGGATCGGCTATTACGGGGTCTTCTACCGCTCCGAGCTGTACTCCCTCGCAAGGCACATCGACGAGCATCTCGTTCGATGGGCCATGCAGAAATTCAAACGACTGCGCGGGAAAGCTGCCAAGGCTCGGGCCTGGCTGGACGCGGTTCGACAGCACCAGCCCCGGCTCTTCGCCCACTGGCACCTTCTCCCGCCCACCAGAGGCCGGCCTGTGGGAGCCGTATGACGGGCGACTGTCACGTACGGTTCTGCGAGAGCCGGGGGGTGCGATTCCCCCCGGCTACTCACCAAGCACCAGAGCGTGCGGGCCTGGCTGGACAAACACCCCCGATTCCACCTGCACTTCACCCCGACCTCCTCGTCGTGGCTCAACCTGGTCGAACGCTGGTTCCGGGAACTGACCGACAAGGCGTTGCGCCGCGGCGTGTTCCACTCCGTGCCCGACCTCATCGCCAAGATCGAGGACTACCTCGCCGCGCACAACAACGACCCCAAACCATTCGTATGGACCGCCACCGCCGAGGACATCCTCGCCAAGGTCGCCCGCGGACGCGTCGCGCTTCAAGCGGTCAACCAATGACGAGACACACCACTAGCGCATCGGCCGCGCGGCGCACCGTGCGCTACGACGGTTGCGGATGATCTGATCTAGCCGCAGCACGACCGTCGCGCCTACCTTTGATGAAGAGAAACAGCGAAGCGCCGCCAATCAGCGCAATGGGCACGCCAAGTGTGACGATCCAAATGAGCCGAGCCTGATGGCGGTCTTCGCACCTTGCACTACTAGCTCGCCTGCCTGAGAAATTGGCGCGCCACGCACACCAAGTCCCATCTCGCGTTCGGGCGCTCGCAGAATGACCAAACCGTCATCGGTCGAGTCGGCCAGCTCGATCTCCGGGACATCGGCGTCTAGCCGGTCGCCCTCTTGGAGCCTGAAACGGTTGCGAAACGAGTAAGTCACGGCTTCCGATGCTGCCAGACCCGAATCGTCAACCGTTGTCGATTCCGTGCGGCCACGGGCGTGTTAGGTCTGCAACGAGTGGACCCCCATACCGCCCGGTTGATCCCGACAAGATCACCGTGGAGGGGCGGGCCAAGGGCAACAGCAAGGTCGGCAAAAGGGCCAAATCCACAGCCCGCCAACGCAAAAAGAAACGGTAACCCACAGTCTCCGCCGGGGCGGCGTTGCTCACAGTTCCCCGCTTGCAGCGATCCCGCTCCGGTGGTCAATCGGCCCTTCCACGCAACGGGGCACAACGGGGCCGGGAATCAGGAGCGGTCCATGAACAACCCGTATGTGAAGCAGGAAGAGCCGTACGGCGCACAGCCGACAGATGTGACGCACAGACCCCCTCGTAATGGCCGTTGTATAGCTGGCCCCAGGCCGCAGGAACGCAGCAGACGCGATTAACCACCAAGGCGGGTGTTTGTTTGTGTGGTTCGCTCATGCGCCGGTCGCAATCTCAGCGATGAAGTCTTCGACTTCGGCAGCGTCTAATCTGATCAACCGACCGACTTTGTAACCTTTGACTTTTTTTTGTCAGCGATAAAACTTCGAATTGTATTCGGATGAACACCAAGTCTTTTTGCAGCATCAGCAGTGGAAATCAACTTGGCGGGTTGCCTACTGCCTCGACGCCGCAGAGTGGGCGGTGGTGCCCGCCCACCTCGCCCGTGGCGAGGCCGACCAAGTAGCGGCAAACGGTGAAGGATCATGACCACCATCGAAACCCCTCATCCGTATTCCGCCACCTATGGAAATCGTTCGTCGCCGGCTGTGAGGGACGGTTCGCGACCTCGGTCTACTCGCCGCTGGGAATTGTGCAGAGCGATTTGACGGCCTAAGGGTCGGTGCCGCCCAACCCGGGCGGAAAACGTCGAGGGGTCCATGCCCCGATGGCCTGGGGACCAAGGCTGAATCCGAGCGAGAAGGCGCATGGAAAGCCCTGGTTGAGGATACGTCCAAACTCTCGCAGGGAGATGACAAAATTAGTGTCCCTGTCGCGATCAGTGCTCGCGTAGAAACGGAAAAGGAATGGCGGGACCGAGAGGTTTGGGTGCCTGCGGAAACAACATGGGACGAATTGTTCGGCGACATCGGACCAATTATGGTTGACGAAGCCCCCGAGTTGGATGTGAGGCGAAGAAGTGCCAACCATCTGGACAGCCGGGTTGATCCTGAGGATCGCAAGATTTACGCCAAGTGGGAGAACCGCCATGCCACTATATCCATAGATGATTGGGAGATGATAAAGATTCAATTCCGCGCGCTTGAGCTCATCGATAAAGGACAGAAGAAGCGGCCAATAAATGACCACGGCAAATACTTGTGTCTAACTGACCGAGGCGATCGGCATTTGACTTTCCTACGCGCAATCCGGCGCGACGAGTCTGAGTCACCCTAACCCGACTGCCGCCAAACAGGTTGACTACATTCCCGGCTGGAGTACTGGCTGTAACGGCTCGGGCAGCGCGTTCTCGGCCTCTTCGTCGAGAAGGTAGTCGGCGAGGTGGCTGCCGATGAAGCCGGCCCCTCCGGTGATAAGCGTGTGCATTAGTGCTCCTGTCTGGTTGTGGTTGGTTGGGTACTGAGGGGCGAGGGCCACGAGGGCCCCCGCCGATCAGCTTCTTCGGCTAGTGGTGACTAGACCCGTACGAGCACCGCCGGGTAGTCGAGGCCGTCCTTATGGAGATTGGAGTCTCCAGGCGCGAACCAGAACGCTCCGCTGCGCCACGACACACCGTCCCACCGGTACTCCCGGCCTGGATCGGAGTTGCCTGCATCATCCATGCGGAAGCAGCCCTCACCGCAGTCGTAGCGAATCTGGGTGTTCCCCAGGTCCGTGCCGTTGGCCGTAACGTGATACGTGCCCTCGGCAATCGGCGGTGCCGGTACGTCGGCTGATGCCGACGCGGTGGACGCGAGGCTCAGCCCCACGACCCCCATAGCGCCGGCCGTCGCCAGTAACAATGCGATCTTCTTCATATTTCTCACCTCCTCCTGATGGCCTGGTGCCATCCGACAGGACACGGGCCCGAAGGCCCGTGCCCTCCCGGTCGTACCAGGACGCCTACTTCCCGGCGTTCTGCGGGCAGAGGGTGGCAACGGCCACGTTCACGAAGTGAACGGCTTCGGCCTGAGTGCCGCCCGTGGTCGCCGTTGCTATCTGGCTGGCGATCTGGCTGGACGGGATTCCGTTGTCGAGATCCGCGCAGGCGTGGTGAGCGTTGTTGATCACGGCCGGCACGTTGCTATACGTGATGCCGTTGGCGGCCAGCCCTGCGAGGAGCGCGTCCTCTTCGGGGGCGTCGGCGCTGGCTGTTCCGGCGAGTGCCAGGGAGCCAACGACCGCGCCGCTGAGCAGGGTGGCTGCGATTACCCTCTTCACGGCGGTCACTGGGGGCACACCTCGCGCTGGGCCTGAACGTCGATCCTCGCCAGCTCCCGAGGGTTCTCACCGGCCTCCAGCTTGCCCATGACGAAGTTCTGGTAGGACTGCTGACCGCCGCTGATCGCCGCGCAGATTTCCTCCGGGGTTGTCGCGCTTGCCGTCTGGGCACCGAACAACCCGGCTGCCACGCCTGCGGCGAGCAGCGATCCTGCGATTACCTTTTTCATGTGGATTCTCCTTGTGTTTGATTTCCGCCGAGACTCGTTGGGTCGTCCCGGTCGGGTAGACGAGCCGGTCGTAATTGACCGGCCCGTCCGGTCCCCCTACGCGGGGATGAGATTGACGGTGATCTGGCCGCACTCCGCCGGGCTGGTCACCGTAGTCATCTCGGTGAAGGCGGGGTTGATCGTCCAGGCCCTGGTGCCGCTGACGGCACGACCGTCCTGGCAGTGGAGCTGGCTGGGCTGAGCGGGACTCACCGATGTGCCATCGGGCTGGTGGTGGAACTGGATCGACGGACCGAGCCGGATGTCGTCGGGGTCGAGGACCGTCACCGTCGAGCGGATATTGTCACATGTTGCCGACCACGGTGGTGAGGCTGTAGGTGGCCGCGTTATCGGGTTCGGCAGAGGCGGGAGCCGCCCCGAACATGGCGTAGACCGCCCAGCTCAGCAACACCAGCAGCGAGACCGTTGTCAGAATCGAGGCGGCAACGGGCACGCGCGTGTTGTTCACCGTAGGCTCCGGCTCGATGTCGTAGTCCTTGTGCTGGCGCACGAAGCCGTGGACACCCTGAACCCGCTCGTATCCGCCTTCGTTGATGTGTCCGAGGGCATTGGCCCGCTTGGCCGCATCCTGGGTCGGGTAGCTGACGACGCGGACCCGGTGCTTCGCGATCAGCTCGCTGGCCTCGGGCTCGGACGCCAGCCAGGTGTCCAGTGCCAGGATGGCCAGATCGGGATCTGACCACGGCCCTGCGGGGGCGGGGTTGTCCCGGTGCCGAACCGTGTGCCCGACGGTGGTGTACCAGATCGTTTCGTACAGACTCTTCACTTTTTCTCTCTCATGAAGCCCCCTGCGGGGTGCCGGGGGAGTGGAGGTGGGGGTTGTGACACAATCGTCAGTTTCTAGCAATCAGGCTAGCAAAGACACGAATGTTAGCCAAATCGCATGTTTATCTGCTATATCCAGCACTATTAGTAATGGCCAGGAACGAAACAGCAATGATGAGCAGCTTGTCAGCAAACCATAGGGGATTGTGAGTCTGCTGCGGTCCTGTTCCTCGAAGTCCCGCCGGGCCAGCGTCTGCATCAAGCGTCGCACGGTATTGGGGGCCACTCGGGCGGGGAACCCAAGGCCCGAGAAGGAAGCCCCTGAGCGCGATGGGTGGGGTCCAGGCGGGCACCTACGCCATGCTGAAGACGGTGCAACGGTTGTCGGCCAGGACCTCGTCGAGGACCCCATTGTGCTGGGCCAGGTGGCGACATTGCTGTTGTTGCATGTCGTAGCGATCAAGTCGCACCCGACGCCCGAATACGCCTGGGAAGGCGTGGAATTGGCCCTGTGGTCCACCAACGCGGTGGAACACATGGCGCTTCCCTACGATGCGGCAAGCCGGCGGCTGTTCGGTGTCCCGATCGTCGTGAGCAACGCACAGGCTGCCGGCGTTGCCCACGCCCTGGCCTCCGATGCGGTCAACCTCGACAGCGACACCCAGGGCATCTCGATCGCCCGGTCGGAGACGAGCAACGCCCGATGACTGGAGCAAAAACCTCATCCGCGCACGCTGTGAAGGTCGCTTCGCGACGAGCGTCTACTCACCGTTGGGTGTGGTCACCGCTGACCTGACCGCCTAAGGTCTTCTCCGCGCGGGGCGGTGCTACCCGGGCGGATGAAGTCGTGGCCGGGCCGGATTTCCTTCTCGGGAGTTTGCCGGCCCGGTCCACGAATGGGTATAGCCATAGTGAACAGAGTGACGTAGAAGGAACATTGAGACTCGTACGCCCGGGCTCAGCGGTCACCCGCCGGCGATCCTGGACATCCACTCGGCAAGGGCCTGATCAGCGTCTTTCGCGATGTGCTGATAGCGCATCGCGACCTGTGGCGTGGTGTGCCCCAGCCTGCCCATCAGTTCGGCCAGCGTGGCCCCTGACTGGGCAGCCAGCACCGCTCCGGTATGCCGCAGGTCGTGGAACCGGCAGTCAGGCCGACCGGCCACCGTGCGGGCAGCTTCGAAGGACCGACCCAGCGTGCTGGGAGCCAGGTGACCACCGTGGTCGGCAGGGAACAGCAGATCATCGTCGTCGGGGCCGACATGGCACGCCAGATGCTCCTGGACGGCCTCCAGCAGGTGCGGTGGGATGGCCACGTCGCGACGACCGGCGGTGCTCTTGGGTGGGCCGACCACGAAGCTGCCGGCGGCCCGCACCACCGCGCGCTCGACGTGGATGACACCGCGACCGGCATCCATGTCGATGTCGCGACGGCGTAGCTCGGTCAACTCGCCGAACCGCAGCGCACACCAGGCTGCCAGCAGGATCATCGCCGCATACCGCTCGGGCATCGCGGCGGTGAGCTTGGCCAGCTCGGCCAGTGTCAGCGGGCGGATGGTGATCGCCCTCTTGGTGCTCCCGGCTCCCCGGATGTGGACCGGGTTCGCCGACAGCAGGCCGTCGGTGACGGCGGTGCCCAGGATGGTGCGCAGCAGGCTGTAGCAGTGCGCCCGCAGCGTCGGTGTCCTGGACCCCATCCCGGCATGCCAGGAGCGCACCGACTCCGGGGTGATCGAGGTCAGTGCGTCGAGGCCGAACGCGGGCAGCAGGTGGTGATCGAGCAGCTTGCGGTAGTGGTCGCGTGTTCTGGGCTTCAGATCCCGGTGGGTGAGCCACTGCTCGGCGTAGACGGCGAAGGTGACCACGGCGCTCGGTGTGGACTGCGGTGGTGCCCATGCCTTTCGGGTGATCTCGGCGTGCTGCAGCGACAGCCACCCTCTGGCCTCGGACTTGGTCAGGAACGTCACCGGGGCGGTGTATCGCTGTCCGTTCGGTCCTGGATAGCGGGCACGGAACCGGCCCGACGACAGCCGCTCGATGGACCCGAACCCCGCTCGTCGTCCCATGGCTCCTCCTTCGTGTGGGCTATTCGTGGGCTAACTATCCGCCGCGAGCTTCCGATAGCTTCCGTAGTATGCCATGGAGCAGTGTCACCATCACCGCAGCTAGACACCGGTGTCGGCTGCTAGGCGCGTCGAGTAAACCTCGGCAAGGAACTGTTCGACGGCCAGCGCCGCGTGCGCCGCGCGGGCCGAGCCGAACATGTCGAAAGCATGTTGCGCAAGCGGCAGCTCCGCGTAGACGACCGGCCGGGTGCTGACCTCACGCAACCGCGCGACGAACAGGCGCGCCTGTTCGACAGGGATCAGTGAGTCGTTGCGACCGTGCAGCACGAAGAACGGCGGAGCGTCCGCATGTACGTGAGTTATCGGCGACGCGGCAGCATACGACTCCAGACTCGTCGCATGCGGCTGCTTTATGACCACACGCTCCAGCAGGGCCAGCAATCCCGCATGCGCCGCGTCGTCGACGCGGGCGAAGTCGAAGTACCCGTAGAACGGCACGGCCGCCTGGACCCGGGTGTCGGCGTCTTCAAACCCCGGTTGGAACTGAGGGTCGTTGGGGGTCAGTGCGGCCAGCGACGACAGGTGCCCGCCCGCCGATCCGCCGGTGATCGCGATGAAGTCGGGGTCGCCGCCGTAGTAGCCGATGTGCGTCTTGACCCACGCCAGTGCGCGTTTGACATCGATGAGGTGATCGGGCCAGGTGTTGCGGGGGCTGTGCCGGTAGTTGATCGCCACGCAGATCCAGCCCAGCTCGGCGAGATGGCTCATCAGCGGATGCGCCTGTCCGCGTTTGTTTCCCATGACCCAGGCGCCGCCCGGGATCTGCAACAACACCGGCGCCGTCCCGGCCCGATCCAGATCGGAACGGCGCCAGATGTCTAGGTGGTTCGCGCCGCCGTACGGGCCATAGCTGATGTCGGCGTTGTGGGCGTAGTCACGGTAGATCCGTAGCATGCGGATCACTCCCGGCGTCCGGGCGGTGCCCCCGAAGGAGACGGGCCGCCGCCACAGACCCACTGAATCGGTGCGCCGGCCGGTGCCCAGGCTGCGGTCCAACGCAGCGCGAAGCGGGCGATCGGCCTGGTGGCCGACGCGGCTGAGGTTCAGCAACCCCAGCGCCGAGATCCCGGCCGTCAGCAACGCGATGAGGCGCACCGGCCGGGTCAGCCGGCCCGTTCGCAAAAGGAGGCCGCCGATCTGCGTCGCCAGCGTCTGCAACGGCATCTCCGTGACCACCAGACCCTGGGTGAACGACACCAGCGACGGGTAGCCGTCCCGCGCCAGCGGGCGGTACCCGTTGATGGTCGCCAGGGCGCCCAGCGCCGCCGCGACCAGCGCCGCCACCTGCTGGGTCACGTGGGCGATCCGGGATATCCGCATCCGGCCACTTTACGAGCGTGCCCAGGGGGTCCTTACTCGGTATGAAGCCGCCCCTGAGCACGGACATCAGCTGAAACCCCCGCCCGCGAGCACTACCGCAAGTTGATCACCGCACACGACGCGCGCGTCGAATCCGTGAGGCGGTGCGGTCGAGCCCGAATAGCCGTGCCGGGCCAATCGCTGAACCCCAGTCCATCAGCCGCCACGGATGAGGCAGGATAAGGGTGCCGTCGTGGGGCGTGGCCTCCGATGGCGCTCTCATGCCAGGTGCGTGAAGGCATGCCAGGTGCGTGAAGGAGGCTGATGGCGGAGTTCAACGGCGCGGCATCATCATCGGTGCCCGAGCCACTGCCGGACCGCCCGCCCTATCGGCGGGTGCTGCTCAAGCTCGGCGGCGAGATGTTCGGCGGCGGACAGGTCGGCCTCGACCCCGATGTCGTCCACCTGGTTGCGCGCCAGATCGCCGAGGTCGTCCGCGGCGGCGTGCAGGTGGCAGTGGTGATCGGCGGCGGGAATTTCTTCCGCGGCGCGCAACTTCAGCAACGTGGCATGGAACGCACTCGCTCGGACTATATGGGCATGCTCGGCACTGTCATGAACAGCCTTGCGCTGCAAGATTTTCTGGAGAAAGAAGGCATCGCGACGCGGGTGCAGACAGCGATCACGATGGGCCAGGTCGCCGAGCCGTACATTCCGCTGCGCGCCCGTCGACATCTTGAGAAAAGCCGGGTGGTGATCTTCGGCGCCGGCATGGGCCTGCCGTATTTCTCCACCGATACCACGGCCGCCCAACGTGCCCTCGAGATCGGCGCAGATGTGGTGCTGATGGCCAAGGCGGTCGACGGCGTGTTCACCGACGATCCGCGTGACAACCCAGCCGCAGAGTTGCTCACAGAGATCACCCATCGAGAGGTCATAGATCGCGGGTTGCGCGTCGCTGATGCCACCGCGTTCAGCCTGTGCATGGACAACGGCATGCCGATCTTGGTCTTCAACCTGCTCGTCGACGGCAATATCGCCCGGGCCGTCGCAGGTGAGAAGATCGGAACACTGGTCACCACGTGAGGCCGCGTACGCGAGGAGCGAAACGGAGGAACCCGTGATCGACGAAACCCTCTTCGACGCCGAAGAGAAGATGGAAAAGGCCGTCGCCGTGGCTCGCGACGACTTGGCGTCGATTCGCACTGGTCGCGCCAACCCCGGCATGTTCGCTCGAATCACGGTCGACTACTACGGTTCGATGACCCCGATCACACAGCTCTCCGGCATCAATGTCCCCGAGGCGCGGCTCGTCGTCATCAAGCCGTACGAACAGTCGCAACTTGGCGCGATCGAAAGGGCGATCCGCGACTCCGACCTCGGCGTGAATCCGACCAACGACGGCAACGTGATCAGGGTGGCGATCCCGCAGCTCACCGAGGAACGGCGCCGTGACCTCGTCAAGCAGGCCAAGTCCAAGGGAGAGGACGCCAGGGTCTCGGTGCGCAACATCCGTCGCAAGGCAATGGAAGAACTGCATCGCATCAAAAAGGATGGCGAGGCCGGCGAGGACGAGGTCAAGCACGCCGAGAAGGATCTGGAAAAGACCACCCACCAATACGTCGCGCAAATCGACGATCTCGTGAAACACAAAGAGGGCGAGCTGCTCGAGGTCTAGACGGACCCAGCAGCGACCGATTTCCGTGGCCGAAACCGAGACCGGCACCCCAGACGCGGCCGACGCACCCAAGAAGTCACGCGCCGGCCGCAATCTGCCTGCCGCGATCGGGGTCGGCGTTGTGCTGGGTGCGTTGGCGATCGGGGTTCTGTTGTATGCCCCGCACGGGTGGTTTGCCGTGCTCGCAGTCGCGATTCCGATCGCCACCCATGAGGTGACGCGACGGCTACGCGAGGCGGGCTACGCGATTCCCATCGTGGCCTTGCTGATCGGCGGCCAAGCCATTTTGTGGCTGGCGTGGCCATTCGGGTCGGCGGGCGCGCTCGGCGCTTATGCGGGGACGGTCGTGGTGTGCATGGTCTGGCGGCTCGTCGGGCAGGGGCTGTCCCAGCAGGCTCGGGCGGATCTCGCCGCCTCCACGGCTCCGGCGAACTACCTTTCTGACATCTCGGCGACGGCCTTGCTGGCGGCCTGGATTCCGTTGTTCGCCACCTTCAGCGCACTGCTGATCCGCCAAGATCACGGCGGTGGTCGCGTTTTCGCGGTGATCGCGACGGTCGTCTTCGCCGACATCGGCGGCTACGCAGCGGGCGTGCTGTTCGGGAAGCACCTGATGGTGCCGGCGATCAGCCCGAAGAAATCGTGGGAGGGCCTCGGCGGTTCGTTGCTGTTCGGCCTCAGCGCGTCCGTGCTGTCGGTGATGTTCTTGCTGGACAAGCCCTGGTGGGTCGGAGTGCCGCTCGGCCTGCTGCTGGTCATCACCGGCGTGCTCGGCGACCTGGTCGAGTCGCAAGTCAAGCGTGATCTGGGTATCAAGGACATGGGCACGCTGCTACCCGGCCACGGGGGACTGATGGACCGCATCGACGCGATGCTGCCGTCGGCCGTTGCCGGCTGGATCGTGCTGACGTTGCTGGCCTGACGGCCTAATGTCGGAGGCAGGTCCAGTTCGACGGGGGAGGTCCGCCATGTGCCACTACTGCGGATGCCGGGTCATGCCGCTGATCCGCGACTACATCGCGGAGCACGAGCGGGCGATAAATCACGGCGGCGGTGCGGTGCGTGCGCTGGACCAGGGGGGACTACGACCGCGCCCGCGAGCTGCTGGCTGCGATGGCTGACGAGCTGCGATCCTACTGGAGGGGCGAGGAGAACGGGCTGTTCGCCGTGATGGGCACCGACGACCTGTACGCCGAGCACATCGCCCCACTGGTACGGGAACAACGCGAGCTGGACGCGCCGGGTCCGTCGACCTGTCAAAAATCGGACGATCAGGAGCGGATCCGTCAGGCCCTGTTCGACCTCTACGACCACATCGCCAAGGAGGAGGACGGCCTGTTCCCCGATTCGCTGACAGCTCTTGACGGCGACGAGTGGGACGCGGCAATGGCGGCCTGGCATGAAGCGCACCCCGGCCGGAGCATGATCGACGATGCCTGAGGTGGGCTGCGCCGCCGTCGTGCTGACGTTGCTGGCTTGACGGCCTACGGCGGGCACGTCGGAAGCACGGCACGCAAGTCCTGGCACAACACCATGTCAATGTAGGCCCAATCTGCGTTGCCAGTGATCACATATGCTGGTCGGAATAGCTAGCAGAGCTGAGTCCCGCTTTCCATGAGTTCGCTTCCCCTTGTCTTCACGCCACCGCGCCGCGCACTGCCCCCGCGGCACCTGGCCGACCTCGACGAAGCCGGCCGCGCCGACGCCGTCACGGCATTGGGACTGCCCGCATTTCGGGCCAGGCAACTGGCGCACCAGTACTACGCGCGGCTGATCGCCGACCCGCGGCAGATGACAGATTTGCCTGCCGCGGTGCGCGACACCGTGGCCGAGGCGCTGTTCCCGCCATTGCTCACCGCGGTGCGCGAGATCGAATGCGACGCCGGCCAGACCCGAAAGACGTTGTGGCACACAGTCGATGGCACCGCGTTCGAGTCGGTGCTGATGCGATACCCGCACCGCACCACGGTATGCATCTCGTCGCAGGCGGGATGCGGTATGGCCTGCCCGTTCTGTGCGACCGGGCAAGGCGGATTGACCCGCAACCTGTCCACGGCCGAGATTGTGGAGCAGGTCCGCCATGCGGCGGCATACATGCGCGAGGTCGGCGACCGGGTGTCCAACATCGTGTTCATGGGGATGGGGGAGCCGCTGGCCAACTACAACCGGGTGCTGGCCGCGGTCCGCCGCATCGTCGACCCGCCCCCCAACGGCTTCGGCATTTCGCAGCGCTCGGTGACGGTGTCCACGGTCGGGCTGGTGCCTGCGATACGCAAACTCGCCGACGAGCATCTGGGCGTGACGCTGGCGTTGTCGCTGCACGCACCTGACGACGAACTGCGCGACACGCTGGTGCCGGTGAACACACGGTGGAAGGTCGCCGAGGCGCTGGATGCAGCGGCCTACTACGCCGACGTGACGGGGCGTCGGGTGTCGATCGAGTACGCGCTGATCCGCGATATCAACGACCAGCCGCGGCGGGCGGATCTGCTGGGCCAGCGGCTTCACGCCGCCCTCGGCACGCTGGTACACGTGAATGTAATCCCGCTGAACCCGACGCCGGGCAGCCATTGGGACGCGAGTCCGAAGCCCGTCGAGCGGGAGTTTGTCCGGCGGGTTCGCGCGCACGGAGTGTCGTGCACCGTACGCGACACGCGTGGTCGTGAGATAGCCGCCGCGTGCGGGCAGCTGGCAGCCGAAAGCTAGCGGGTGAGGCCGCGGCGGCGCAGGTACCAGTCGCGAGCGACGAACACGAGAACCAGCACCGCGAACGCGATCAGAAACCAGTTCTCGACCCAGCCGACGTGGTTGCCGCGCATCATCGCCAGCAGGAAGAGGGCGATGCCGATGCCGACCCAACGCCACAGCCGCGGTGCGTCGCCGCTCCAACCCCATTCGGCGGACGGCACCTCCGCCACGTCGACTTTGGTGCGTCGTTCAACCTCGGTGCTGGCCATGGCGGACATTCTGGCACAGCTGCGCGAACCGTTCACGTGTGTGGCGTGCACGTCGACATCGGTCTTCCGGCGCCGACAATAGAGTCCTTCGGCACCAGCGCCGTCGCGCCAGCAACCGGTAGCGTGACCGAGACCGAACGGAGAACCGTTGAGATGATCGGCATCCCGTGCGCGGGGTCGACCCCCGTTTCCACCGTCACCGGCGACCCCGTCCAGCGCGTCGCTGCTGACGCCACAATCGCTGATGTGGCCAAGGCTCTGGTCGCGCGCGAAGTCGGGGCCATCGTGGTTGGCGACGAAGACCGGCCGGCCGCTCTGATCAGCGAACGGGACGTCGTGCGCGCGGTCGCCGCCGGAAAGAACCCGACGTCCGTGCGGGCCGTCGACGTGGCCAGCACCAAGCTGGTGCGGTGCGACGCCGACGCCACTGTCGACGAGGTGGCGGTGCGCATGATGGACCACTACATCCGCCATATCCTGATCGAGCGCGATGGCGACCTGGTCGGCATCGTCTCGGCTCGCGACCTGCTCGGGGTCTACAGCGCTGAGGCCGACGTCAGCTGATCTGCCGGTAGCGGCGCAGCGCCTCGTTGCGCTCGCGGGCGTGGTCGACGATCGGGGCCGGGTAATCGGCAGTGCCCAGTTCGGGTACCCATTGATGGACGTAATCGCCTGCAGGGTCGAACTTTTCGCGTTGCGTGGTCGGGTTGAAAACTCGGAAGTACGGTGCGGCGTCGGTCCCGGAGCCTGCACTCCACTGCCAGCCGTGCTGATTGTTGGCCATGTCGCCGTCCACGAGCTGTTCCAGGAACCACCGCGCCCCCCACTGCCACGGCAGGTGCAGATCCTTGACGAGGAACGAGGCGGTGATCATCCGAACCCGGTTGTGCATGAATCCGGTTTCGCGTAGCTGGCGCATGCCGGCGTCGACGATCGGAAAGCCGGTCCGGCCGGCCTTCCAGGCCTCGAACATCTTCTTGGCCGTTGGGCCGGTGTCGACCTCGATCGCATCGAAGTTGCGGTTCCAGTTCCACCATGCGCTCTCGGGCCAGTGATGCAGCACCGCGGCGTAGAAGTCGCGGAAAGCCAACTCACGCAAGTAAGCCGCGTGGCCTTTACGCCGAGCGTCCAGATCGTCGGCCATGGTCCTCGGGTGGATCGTTCCGAATTTCAAGTGCGCCGACATCCGGCTCGTACCGTTCTTGCCTGGTTTCTCGCGGTCCTGTGCGTAGTCGTCGAGGACACCGTCGCGGAAACGGGCCCACTGCCGTAGGGCCGCTCGTTCACCGGGCTCGACGTCGATGCCGGCGCCCGGATCGGGAATGCCCACGGCGCCCGTCAGATCAGCCGGGTCCACCCAGCGGACCGACTCGGCGCGCGAACTGGCCGGTGCTCGCCACCCCACGTCGCGCCATCGGTCGAAGAACGACGCGAACACCTGGTACGGTTTGCCGTCGTCTTTGGTGACCCGGCCGGGCGACACCAGATACGGCGAGCCCGTCGCGTGCAGCGGCACGCCCCCGAGCGCGGCGCGCACCTGGTCGTCGCGGCGGCGCCCGAACGGTGTGAAGTCTTCCGAGACACACACCGCTGAGGCACCAATGTCCTTGACAATGGCTGGGATTCGCTTCTCGGGCCGGCCCCGGGTGACGAACAAGCGGCCGTCGAGCTCGTCACGCAGGCACCGCAACGAGTCGCACATAAACTGCAGCCGGCGTCGGCCCGACGACGCCTCCAGCCGTGGATCGAGGACAAAACACGCCAGCACTTCGGCCCCGTCTGTGCTGGCGTTCAACAGGCACGGCAAGTCCCGCAGCCGAAGGTCGCGTCGGAACCACAGCAGCGTCGGCATGGCAGTCATGGTGCCCGTACCCGCGCACTTCCCAACAAGAGAGGCCGGTTGGTCATCGAGTCGTCACATGTTGAAAACGCTTGATCCCGTCACGGGCCGCTTTCGTGTCGCCTACTGTGACCCGTGGGGCGGTTTTGTCTCAGAGTGTCCGGAGGGATGTCATGAACGGTCGACTATCGCAATTGACTACGACGTTGGTCATGGCTTTTGCCGTGGCGGCGTTGGTATTCGGGCTCGGTGTCTCCCCCAGAGCGATGGCCGACAACCGGCTGAACTTCACCGGCACTACGCTGTCCGGTGCGCCGTTCAATGGCGCCACTTTGCAGGGCAAACCGGCGGTGCTGTGGTTCTGGCGGCCGGAGTGTCCGTTCTGCAACGCAGAGGCTCCCGGGCTCGCCCAAGTCGCCGCCGCGAATCCGAAAGTCACGTTCGTCGGCGTCGCGGGACGGTCGGACATCGGATCGATGCAGAACTTCGTGTCCAAGTACGGCCTGAACTTCACGAACCTCAATGACGCCGACGGGTCGCTCTGGGCGCTCTACGGCGTGCCGTGGCAGCCGGCGTGGGTGTTCTACAAGCCGGACGGCTCGTCGACGTTCGTGAACAATACGACGTCGGCGATGCCCCAGGACGAGCTTACGAGCCGCGTGCAGGCGCTGACGGCGTAGACCGCCCGCCGAGTGAACCGAGACCTGCTCGGCTTGGCGTTCGGTGCCGGGTTGGTTGCTGCGCTGAATCCGTGCGGGTTCGCGATGCTGCCCGCGTACCTCGCGTTGGTGGTGCGCGGTGAAGACACCGGTCGACTCCGCGCGCTGGCCCGCGCACTGGCGGCCACGGCCGCGATGGCAGCCGGCTTCGTCGCGGTGTTCGGCCTCTTCGGGGTGCTCACGGTATCGGCCGCATCGACCGTCGAGCGCTATCTGCCGTATGTCACGGTGGTGATCGGCATAGTTCTCGTCGCCGTTGGTGTGTGGCTTCTCGCCGGTCGCAATCTCGCGATGCCCGGCTGGTTCGGTCACGATCCCCGGTGGGCGCCCACCGCACGGCTCGGCTCGATGCTCGGCTATGGAGTCGGCTACGCGATCGCGTCGCTGTCGTGCACGGTCGGGCCGTTCCTGGCGGTGACCGGGGCGAGTCTGCGCGGCGGGACGATCGTCGGCGGCGTGTCCGTCTACGTTGCGTACGCGGCGGGCATCACCACAGTTGTTGGCGCGCTGGCCGTCGCGGCCGCGTTCGCGAGTTCCGCGCTGGCGGACCGAATGCGGCGAATCTTGCCCTTCGTGAATCGGCTCAGCGGGGCGCTGTTGATCGTGGTCGGCCTGTATGTCGGCTACTACGGCGTCTACGAGGTGCGGCTCTTCGAGGCAAACGGCAACCCGAATGATCCCGTGGTGGCGGCGGCGGGACGATTGCAGGGCGCCATGGCCGGCTGGGTGCACCGGCACGGCGCGTGGCCGTGGCTGGTGGCGCTAGTCGTTGTGCTGGTCGCCGGGTTCACGTGGGCCTGGCTAAGCCGAAACAACGCTCGCAGCAAGCGAGACGGATAAATTGTTTTGTTCGCAGATTCTGCTCCGAGCAAACTGTCCGGCGCCTATGGTTTGTATGCGGCGACCCGGACGTCGGTCGGCTGGCGCCTTCTTCAGGATGTGTCCGTAGAGCTGTCGCAATCCGGGCAAAGGCGCGATCAAGGAGAATCTGAAGTGAAGTCGCTGGGCACGAAGGCAGCGACAGTGGCTGCCGCACTGATCACGACCAGCGCTATCGCAGTCGCGCCGTCGGTACAGGCGCCTGCGAGGCCGGTGCCAGAGATTCGGCTGACGGCAGAAGTGCAGCAGTTGGCCACACGGTTTGACCCGTTATCTCTGACGGACTGGATTACTCGCATCGTGACACCGCCGAGTTTGGGTGCGGCGGGCCCGCCGCTACCGCAACCCCCGCCTCCGGTGGTCGACCCGCAGAACATCGATAGCACCACGAAGGCCATCTATTACGCGGTGGAGCCGTGGGTGCACTCGGATTTCAGCTCGCCCAGTACGCGGTGGGTTGGATACCTTAACGTGGATACCTTAACGTGGGCTGGCTCTCGCCTCAGATCGACATCTTCTACCACCTCGGGGAAGCATCGTCCGCAGTGCGATCTTCAACATCACGGAGTGGCTGACTAACCAGGGCTCTTTCCTGCAGAACCTCGGTCAGTTCGGGGTGGACCCGGCAAACTCGTTCATCATCTTCGCGAACGACCAGATTCATTTCTGGTTGCCGCCGCTGCCGCCGATCTTTGGTCCGGCCGCCGTCGATTTCGATCTCGAGAACGGAAGACAGTTTCCCGATTTCAGCCTTGGCGCACTTTCCCAGACCACCCAAACGGTCGAGCAGCAAACGATTGTGGCCAATGACAACGTGCGCAGCGTGGGCGTCACCGGCGGACTGGATGTCACCGGCGGACAAAGCGTCACCGGCGGACAAAGCATCACCGACGGACTCGGCCTGCCAGGCGTCCTTAAGGGCAAGCTGCTGGCCGACCGCAAGCCGGGCGATGACCCCGTCGAGGGCAAGACGACTCCGCTGGCCGATGACCCCGTCGAGGGCAAGACGACTCCACCGGCCGCCACGCCGAACGGGTTTGGAAAGCTGAACCCGTTTAGAATGACGACGCGCGCGTCGAGCCCGTCAGAGAACACGACGCCGACACCCGAAGGTCGGAAGCCGCTGCGGGATGCCCAGAACACGTCGGTCGGGACGACAAACCCGTCGCCCGACGCGAGCCCGACGGCGACCCCCAGCAAGGTCCGCGTGGCAGACGTCGTCAAGCAACGCGTGAGCGACGCGATCAAGGGACGCGGGACGGGCCCGCGCGGCGGCGACGCCGCGAACCCGAAACGGACGGCGGAGTAATCCGCTAGGTCGCTAACCGGGCTCGCCGAGGCACAATAGGCGAGTGAGCACCGATGAGCCGCTTGCACCTGAAGGCGGTGGCAGCGTTATTCGTGTGCTCGTTCTGGGCAGCACCGGGTCGATCGGCACCCAGGCATTGGACGTCATCGCGGCGAACCCGGACCGTTTCGAGGTGGTCGGCCTAGCGGCCGGCGGCGCGAATGCCCAGCTGCTCGCGGAGCAACGCGCGGCGACCGGCGTCACAAACATTGCGGTCGCGGACATCAGAGCTGCCGGTGCGGTCGGGGATGTCACCTACAGCGGTCCCGATGCGGCCGCGGAACTGGTGCGCAACACCGAAGCGGACGTCGTGCTCAATGCGCTGGTCGGTGCGCTCGGGCTAAAGCCCACCCTTGCTGCGCTCGAGGCCGGCGCACGGTTGGCGCTGGCCAACAAGGAGTCGCTGATCGCGGGCGGCCCGCTGGTGCTGAAGGCGGCGAAGCCGGGGCAGATCGTGCCCGTCGACTCCGAACACTCGGCGCTGGCGCAATGCCTGCGGGCGGGTAAGGCCGACGAGGTTGCCAAGTTGGTCTTGACCGCCTCAGGCGGACCGTTTCGGGGATGGTCGGCCGCGGACCTCGAGAGTGTCACGCCAGACCAGGCCGGCGTGCATCCGACCTGGAACATGGGCCCGATGAACACGCTGAACTCGGCGTCTCTGGTGAACAAGGGCCTTGAGCTGATCGAAACGCACCTGCTGTTCGGGGTGCCGTATGAGCGCATCGAGGTCGTCGTACACCCTCAGTCGATCGTGCACTCGATGGTCACTTTCACCGACGGTTCGACGATCGCCCAGGCCAGTCCGCCCGACATGAAGCTGCCGATCTCGCTGGCGCTGGGCTGGCCGGACCGGGTGCCCCGCATCGCTGCGGCCTGCGACTTCTCCACCGCCAGCAGCTGGGAATTCGAGCCGCTCGACGTGGATGTGTTTCCTGCGGTCGACCTCGCGCGCCACGCCGGACAGCTCGGCGGCTGCATGACCGCGGTCTACAACGCCGCCAATGAGGAGGCCACTGCCGCGTTTCTGGCCGGGCGCATCCATTTCCCGGCCATCGTGCGGACAATCGCCGAGGTCTTGAGCGCCGCCGACCAGTGGGCCGCGGAACCAGCTACCGTGGAAGACGTACTCGACGCGCAGCGCTGGGCCCGTGACCGGGCGAAGGACGCTGTATCCCGGGAGGTTGTCACCACCAAATGATCTGGGTCATCGGCCTCGTGCTGACCGTGCTCGGCATTTTGATTTCTGTGGCCCTGCACGAATGCGGCCACATGTGGGCGGGACGGGCGACCGGCATGAAGGTACGGCGCTACTTCGTCGGCTTCGGGCCGACGCTGTGGTCGACGCGGCGGCCGAACAAGCTGGGCGACACCGAATACGGCATTAAGGCGATCCCGGCGGGCGGCTTTTGCGACATCGCCGGCATGACGTCCGTCGACGAGCTCAAACCCGACGAGCAGCCGTACGCGATGTACAAGCAGAAGACGTGGAAGCGAGTCGTCGTGCTGTTCGCCGGCCCGGCGATGAACTTCGTCATCGGACTGGTGCTGATCTACGCGATCGCGGTGACCTGGGGGTTGCCGAACCTGCAACCGGACGACCGGTCGTTCAGCGCCGTCGTCGCCAAAACAGCTTGTGTGGCGCCGGAAATCGAAAAGGGCAAGTACGCGGACTGCACCGGAATTGGGCCCGCCGAGGCGGCAGGAATCCAGTCCGGCGACGTCATCGTCAGGATCGGGGCCACCGAGGTGCACACCGCCGGCGAGGTGGTCGATGCCATCAAACCGCTGAATGGCCCCGTCCAGGTGGTCCTGAACCGAAATGGTGAAGAGATCACGAAGACGGTGACGGTCGCCCCTACACAGCGGTTCGCCAAAGACGCTGCCACCGCCTCTACCGCCGGGGCGATTGGCATCACGATCGCCGAGCAGGGGCCGCTGCCGACGCGATACAACGCGCTGTCGGCGGTGCCGGCCACGTTCGCGTTCACCGGTGACCTGTCTGTGGTGCTGGGCAAGGCGCTGGCCAAGATTCCGACGAAGGTCGGCGCGCTGGTGCACTCGATCGGCGGCGGCGTACGTGATCCCGAGACCCCGATCAGCGTGGTCGGCGCGTCGATCATCGGCGGCGATGCCGTCGAAAAGGATCTCTGGGTGATGTTCTGGTTCATGTTGGCTCAGCTGAACTTTGTGCTGGGGGCGGTGAATCTGGTTCCGCTGCTGCCGTTCGACGGGGGCCACATCGCGGTCGCGGTGTTCGAGAAGATCCGCAACATGATCCGCTCGGTGCGCGGTATGGCCGCTGCGGCGCCCGTCAATTACCTGAAGTTGATGCCAGCGACCTACGTAGTGTTGATCGTGGTGGTCGGCTACATGTTGCTGACCGTCACCGCTGACCTGGTCAACCCGATCAGGCTGTTCCAATAGGAGACCCACCATGACCGTCGGCAGCGTTGGTTTGGGCATGCCGACACCACCTGCCCCCACACTGGCCCCGCGGCGCAAGACCCGCCAGCTAATGGTCGGCAACGTCGGGATCGGCAGCGATCACCCGATCCCGGTGCAGTCGATGACCACGACGAAAACCCACGACGTCAATGCCACGCTGCAGCAGATCGCCGAGCTGACAGCGACCGGCTGCGACATCGTCCGGGTGGCCTGCCCACGCCAGGAGGACGCCGACACGCTGGCCGAGATCGCTCGGCACAGCCAGATTCCGGTGATCGCCGACATCCACTTCCAGCCGAAGTACATCTTCGCCGCGATTAATGCCGGCTGCGCGGCAGTGAGGGTAAACCCCGGCAACATCAAGGAATTCGACGGCCGGGTCAAGGAGGTGGCGAAGGCCGCCGGCGACGCCGGCATCCCAATCCGCATCGGCGTCAACGCCGGATCCCTGGACAAGCGGTTCATGGCCAAGTACGGCAAGGCCACGCCGGAGGCATTGGTGGAATCCGCGCTGTGGGAGGCGTCGCTGTTCGAGGAGCACGGGTTCGGCGACATCAAGATCAGCGTCAAGCACAACGACCCAGTGGTCATGGTCGCCGCTTACGAGCTGCTCGCGTCGCAGTGTGACTACCCGCTGCACCTCGGCGTGACCGAGGCCGGGCCAGCGTTCCAGGGCACGATCAAATCCGCGGTCGCGTTCGGCGCGCTGCTCTCCCGCGGCATCGGCGACACCATCCGGGTGTCGCTGTCGGCGCCGCCGGTCGAGGAGGTGAAGGTCGGCAACCAGATCCTCGAATCGCTGAACCTGCGTCCCCGCTCCCTGGAAATCGTGTCGTGCCCATCGTGCGGGCGTGCGCAGGTCGACGTCTACACGTTGGCCAACGAGGTGACCGCCGGGCTTGAGGGCATGGAGGTGCCGCTGCGGGTCGCGGTGATGGGCTGCGTCGTCAACGGCCCCGGCGAGGCGCGTGAGGCCGACCTGGGCGTCGCGTCAGGCAACGGCAAGGGCCAGATCTTCGTCAAGGGCGAGGTGATCAAAACTGTGCCAGAGTCGCAGATCGTCGAGACGCTGATCGAAGAGGCGATGCGCATTGCGCAAGAACGCGGTTCAGATTCTCCCGGTTCGCCGGTCGTGACCGTAAGCTGATGGGGTAATTCCGGCTCTGCCGCAGAAAGAGCGTCCATGTCGGCTCCACCCATCCTTCGCCTGGTCGACGAACGGCGTGTGTCGGTGGTGCGTGACATGGCGGCGGTGCGGCGGGTTCTCGACGCCGATCCGGTGGGCTGCTGCATGGTCTCCGCGCGCGTGGCCGAGCACGGAATCGATCCTGTCGCGATCGGCGGCGAGTTGTGGACGCGGCGCGGGGCCGACGAATCCCTTTGTTACGCAGGCGCGAACCTGGTGCCGCTGCGCGGGGGGCCGACCGATATGCACGCGTTCGCCGACAAGGCGATGGGAGTGGCGCGCCGGTGCTCGTCGGTGGTTGGCCGCGCCGAGTTTGTGCTGCCGTTGTGGCGGCGGCTCGAACACGCCTGGGGACCGGCGCGCAACGTGCGGGAGGACCAACCGCTGATGGCCATGGCTGCGCGGCCGTCGGGTCCGATCGACGCGGGCGTGCGGCGCGTTCGCGTCGATGAACTCGAGCCGTACCTGGTGGCCGCGATCGACATGTTCATCGGCGAGGTCGGGATCGACCCGCGGCTGGGCGACGGCGGCCGTGGTTATCGCCGGCGGGTCGCGGGGCTGATAGCGGCAGGCCGCGCGTGGGCGCGGTTCGAACACGGCAAGGTGATCTTCAAGGCGGAGGTCGGGTCGCAGTCGCCGGCCGTTGGTCAGATTCAGGGCGTGTGGGTCCACCCTGAGTACCGGGGCCGTGGTCTCGGCACCATGGGAACCGCGGCGGTGGTCGCGTCGGTCATTGACAGCGGCCGGATGGCCAGTTTGTACGTCAACGACTTCAACTCCGTGGCCCGGGCGGCCTATGCGCGAGTGGGATTCGCTGAGATCGGCACCTTCGCCACGGTCCTGCTTGACTAAGTGATTTCGGCGCGCAAACCTACGCTCAGCGTCGCTTAGCGCGCCGAAATCGCTTTCCTCGGTGCGCCTCCACCGCTGAGCCGTGACCGCTTCGTAACATCAGCCACAATGGCAACTCGAGTAACATCCGTCTTCGCGGTGGCGGCGATCGTCGCGGGCATGCTGGCCTCGTGCACGCCGCGGCCCGACGGCCCCGCCCCGGCGGCCGAGCAGTTCTTCGCCGCGCTGGCCACCGGCAACACCACGGCGGCCGCCGCCTTGTCCGATCGCCCCGAGGATGCGCGCGCGGCGCTCAATGCCGCGTGGGCCGGCCTTCAGGCCACCGGTCTCGACGCGCACATCCTCGGCTCGAGCTACGACGAGGACACCGGCAGTGTCGACTACCGCTACACCTGGTACCTGCCCAAGGACCGGACCTGGACGTACGACGGGCGGTTGTCGATGATCCGCGAGGAGGGCCGCTGGGAGGTCCGGTGGACACCGGCGGGGTTGCACCCGAAGCTCGGTGAGCACCAGACCTTCGCGCTTCGCGCCGACCCGCCGCCCCGGGCTTCGGTCAACGAGGTCGGCGGCACCAATGTGCTCTCGCCCGGCTACCTGTACCACTACGAGCTCGATGCGACGCAGGCGGGCACGGAGCTGATGTCGACCGCGCGCGCGGTCGTGGACACGTTGCGGCCGTTCGACGACACGCTCGACCCGCGGTGGCTCGCGGAGCAGGCCAGCTCGTCGACCAAGCCGGTGGATCTGATCACGCTGCGGCCGGATGACAACAACCGCGTCTCGCCACAGATCGGTCAGCTGCCCGGGGTGGTGGTGATCCCTCAGGCCGACCTGTTGCCCACCGACGACAGCTTTGCGCCGGATCTGGTCGGTCAAGTCAAGAAGGCGGTGGTCACCGAGCTCGACGGCGAAGCTGGCTGGCGGGTGGTCAGCGTCAACCAGAACGGCGTCGACGTCGGCATCTTGACCGAGGTACCCGGCAAACCCGCGCCGTCGGTCTCGATGACCCTGGACAGGGCGATCCAGAACGCCGCGCAGCACGCTGTGTCTCGCGTCGGCAGGCAGGCGATGATCGTCGCAATCAAGCCGTCCACCGGCGCGATCCTGGCGATCGCGCAGAACCCAGCCGCCGACGCCCAGGGTCCACTGGCGACCACGGGGCTGTTTCCGCCGGGATCGACGTTCAAGATCATCACCGCGGGCGCTGCGATCCAGCGGGACATGGCCACCCCGAACACGATGCTGGCCTGCCCCGGCACGATGGACATCGGCCACCGCACGATCCCCAATTACGGCGGCTTCGACCTCGGGGTGGTGCCCATGTCACGGGCGTTTGCGAATTCGTGCAACACCACCTTCGCCGAACTGGCCAGCCGGATGCCGCCGACCGCCTTGACGGTCACCGCCGCCCAGTACGGGATCGGGCCCGACTATGACGTGGCGGGGATCACAACCGTGACGGGGTCCGTGCCGCCGACAGTTAACTTGGCCGAGCGCACTGAGGACGGCTTCGGGCAAGGCAAGGTGCTGGTGAGCCCGTTCGGGATGGCGCTGGCCGCCGCGACCGTCGCCGCCGGGAAAACGCCTGTGCCCCAACTGATCCTGGGTCGGCCGACCGGCATCACCGGCGATCGGAGTGACATCACCCCGCGGATGCTCGACGGCCTCCGTCCGATGATGCGTCTGGTCGTCACCAACGGAACCGCCAAAGAAATCGTCGACTCGGGCGAGGTCTACGGCAAGACGGGGGAGGCGGAGTTCCAGGGCGGATCGCACTCGTGGTTCGCCGGCTACCGCGGCGACATGGCGTTCGCGGCGCTGATCGTCGGGGGCGGAAGTTCGGAATTTGCGGTCCGCATGGTCAAGCAGATGTTGGCGGCGCTGCCACCCGGCTACCTGGGCTGATTCGCCGGTCGGCATTGCATTGGTGGCTAACCTCGATTCCCGGTGCGGAAATTGAGTTGAGGTTGTTCGCGCGGTGGGCGGTTATCTGGGTGGGAAGGTGAATTGGAGGGTTCGGTTGTCCCACCATGGGATTGGGGTTTTGAGGTCGGCGTAGCCGGCGTCGATGAGGTGGGGGTGGTGGCTGCGTAGGTTGAGCGCGCAGACCACGCCGTGGTCGCTGATGTGCAGGGTGCCGGGGTCGTCGAGGAAGTGGCGCCAGATGGTGTGGGGGGTGGCGGTCTGGTATCGGGTGAGGTCGCGGGCGAAGAGGCGGTAGAGGTTGCCGGCGAGGACGGTGAGGGTGGTGTCGAGGTCGACGTTGAGCGGGACGCCGGAAGATAGGGCGTCGAGGTGGAATCCGCTGATGTAGGCGTCGAGTTCGTTTTCGATGCTCATCCGTTCGGCGTAGCGGGCGAACAGGTCCTTGGCCGTGGTGGTGAGGTCGTTGGTGATGAGCAGGGTGGGTTGGTCGCGGCCGATGTTGCGCACGGTGATCTGGCGGACCTTGGTGTCGACGTCGTTGAGTTTGATCATGTCTTCGTGCAGGTGCGGGCGCCGGTAGCGCCCGAAGCGGGCGATGGTGACCGTTTTCCACGCACTGGCTGGTAGTGCGGCCAGGCGGGCGAGTTCGGTTTTGCCGCGTTGGCGCAGGGTCAGCCAGCGGACGCCGCGGGCGGTGAGTTCGTCGAGCACCTTGTAGGTGGTCAGCTGGGAGTCGAACACCAGCAGCCCGGGGTCTTGGCCGGTGGCGGCGTGCCAGTAGTCGGCGAAGGCGATGATCTCGCGGGCCTGCTCGGCCTTGGTGAGCTCGGCGTTGGCGTAGACCATCTCGGTGGACGCGTGGTCTTGGGCGAAGAAGGTGAGCACGGCGCGGGTGCGCTGCGAGCGGCGCGGCACGTAGTGTTTTTCCAGCACGGTGTCGGCGCCGTGGTGGCGGATGGCGTGGAAGTCGAGGTTGAATCCCTGCGCGCCGCTGGCCAGTCCGAGTCCACGCAAAGCCTGGACCAGGCCGGTGAGCAGGCGTTGGTTGGACTGGCGGCGCACCCGGTAGGAGTAGGTGCCGGCGTGGGTGGCCTTGGGCAGCGCGGTCAGCCGCAGGCCAAACGCCAGGCCGGCGTCGTCGGTGAGCGCGTCGATGTGATGGGCGCGGTGCCGGCGCGCGCACTTGGCCAGCAGCAGGGTGCCGATCGACTGCCAGGCAGACAGTGCCGAGGTGCCCGGGTAGCCGGCCTGGGTCACCAGCTCGGACAGGCCCAGCGTGGCCATCGCCGGGAACAGCAGCAGCAGTCCGGCGTGGTCGCACGGGATCTGCGCGGCGCCGGGCCAGCCGTGCAGGGTGGTCGCCTTGACCGGCTCCAGCCGCGCCGGGGGACCGCGGCGGCCCTCGTCGCGGCGCGCCAGCCGGGGCAGCCCAGCGTCGTCGAGAATGCCCCACACGGTCTGCGCCGAGATCGGCGTGCCCGCGGCGGCCAGCGCCTCGGCGATCTCGCCGATGCTGCGGTCTTGGGCCCGCAACGCCAGCACCGTGTCGCGGACCTCGCCGGTGGCTTTGCGCGGCCCTTTCGGGCCCGGCTTGGACTCGGTGAAGGGGTCGAGCTTGCCGGTGCGCAGCAGGGTGGCCATCTGATGCACCGAGGCGGTGGAGTAGCCGAACCGGTCGGCCACCTCGGCGGCGGTGGCCTCCTCGGCGAAGTAGGCGCGCAGCGCCTCGTAGCGGCGTTGTCCCGCACCGCGCGGCGCGGAGAAGTACTCCGCCCCTGGTCTCAATTAGATTCCCGCATCCGCATACATTTATGGTAGAGCTGTTCTTCACGATGGCCAGCGCGACGCGCTGGCCATGTTGATGTGAGACACCTAATTACATGTATGTAGTTTCTGTCGGGTTTCGACGAGTGTGGGATACCGCATCATCGCAAGCGGGCATCAGTTCCAGCAATCCCATTGAGACTCATCCATCGAGATTCGACAGCGACACACCGTCTACCAGCGGATTCTCACAAACCAGCATCCAAAGGCTCTACCGGAAAAGCAGACTCAACCCCACCGGGAATCGAGGCTAACACGTTAGGTTTGAGTGGCCATGACGGGAATCAATGAGGACACGTCGGCGCTTCGCATCAGCGACGCCGACCGCAACGGTACGCTGCGGCGGCTCCACAATGCCGTCGCGCTCGGCTTGATCGACATCGACGAGTTCGAGGACCGCTCCACTCGGGTGTCGGGGGCCCGCACACGCGGTGAGCTGGACACTCTTGTCGTGGATCTGCCCGGTCCGGGGGCATTCGTCACATCGGCCGCAGACCGCTTGGAATTGCGCGGCTGGCTCGGCTCGCTCAAACGGAATGGCGAGTGGACGGTGCCGACCCGGCTGGCGTTGGTGCGGCGGGTGGGCTCGGTCGAATTGGACCTGACCAACGCCAGGTTTGCCGGGCCCGTCGTGGTGATCGAGCTCGACATGATCAGCGGCTCCCTGGACCTCCGCCTGCCCGACGGGGCCAGCGCGTCGATCGACGACGTGACGGTGTACGGCGGCAGCGCCCGTGACCTGCGCAAGGACGCACCCGTCGAGGGCAGGCCGCACGTGGTGCTGAGCGGTCGCATGGTGATGGGCTCGGTGAAGATCCGCGGTCCGCGGCGACAGAGGTTCGCCAGGCTTCGAGCGATCGGTCCTCGATAGGCTGATGCCATGACTGTCCGTTCCGCTCTGCGCTCCGGCGTGCTCTCGCCCGCCCGCGGGGTGCCGTCCTCGATCCCGCGGCCCGAATACGCGTGGAAACCGACGGTCAATGAGGGCAGCGAGCCCTGGGTACAGACCCCCGACGTGATCGAGCACATGCGCGTCGCAGGCCGGATCGCCGCCGGCGCAATCGCCGAGGCCGGCAAGGCCGTCGCCCCCGGCGTCACCACCGACGAACTGGACCGCATCGCCCACGAGTACATGGTCGACCACGGCGCCTACCCATCGACGTTGGGTTACAAAGGCTTTCCGAAGTCGTGTTGCACGTCGCTGAATGAGATCATCTGCCACGGCATCCCCGATTCGACGGTGATCGAGGACGGCGACATCGTCAACATCGACGTGACCGCCTACATCAACGGCGTGCACGG
The DNA here is from genome assembly GCA_963801365.1 of uncultured Actinomycetota bacterium. GTDB lineage: Bacteria > Actinomycetota > Actinomycetes > Mycobacteriales > Mycobacteriaceae > Mycobacterium. The sequence goes on from CAWDEZ010000018.1 coordinate 505,663, forward strand.
CGACACCAACGCCACGTTTCTTGCCGGCGACGTCGCCGAGGAGCATCGGCTGCTCGTCGAGCGCACCTGCGAGGCGATGATGCGGGCGATCAAGGCCGTCAAACCCGGCCGGTCGTTGTCGGTGATCGGCCGGGTCATCGAGTCGTATGCGAATCGCTTCGGCTACAACGTCGTTCGTGATTTCACTGGCCACGGCGTCGGCCCCACGTTCCACAACGGGCTGGTGGTGCTGCATTATGACCAGCCGTCCGTCACCACGGCGCTCGAGCCGGGGATGACGTTCACGATCGAGCCGATGATCAATCTCGGCGCGCTGGACTACGAGATCTGGGACGACGGGTGGACGGTGGCCACCAAGGACCGCAAGTGGACCGCGCAGTTCGAGCACACGCTGGTGGTCACCGACGACGGCGCCGAGATCCTGACGCTCCCGTGAGCCGGCTGCCTGTCGCGAGCAGACGCAGAATCGCATGATTTCGGGCCGAACAGTGCGATTCTGCGTCTGCTCGCGCAAATGAAGGTGCAATGAGGTGAGCGGCGCGTTGCTGGTCGCCGGCACCAGTTCCGACGCCGGCAAGTCGATGGTCGTCGGAGGGCTGTGCCGGCTGCTGGTCCGCAAGGGCGTGCGGGTAGCGCCGTTCAAGGCCCAGAACATGTCGAACAATTCGGAGGTCAGCTTCGAAGGCGGTGAGATCGGCCGAGCGCAGGCGATGCAGGCCAGAGCCTGCGGGTTGGAGCCCAGCGTGCGGTTCAACCCGATCCTGCTGAAGCCGGGCAGCGACCGGACGTCGCAATTAATCGTGCGGGGACGCGTCAAGGGCACCGTGCGGGCCGGTGACTACGTCGAACACCGCGACGAGCTTGCCGCTGTGGTGGCCGAAGACCTACAGTCGCTGCGCGCCGAGTTCGACGCCGTGATCTGCGAGGGCGCTGGATCGCCAGCCGAAATCAATTTGCGCGCAACCGATTTGGCGAACATGGGGTTGGCACACGCCGCGCATATGCCCGTCGTACTGGTCGGTGACATCGACCGGGGCGGACTGCTGGCGCATCTGTTCGGAACACTTGCGGTTCTCGCGCCCGCCGACCAGAAGTTGATCGCCGGTTTCGTGGTCAACAAGTTCCGCGGCGACCCGGCGCTGCTGGATCCGGGGCTAGCGCAGCTCGAAAGGCTCACCGGCCGGCCTACCTACGGCGTGCTGCCCTACGTCGACGATCTGTGGCTGGACACCGAGGACTCACTGTCGGTGGTGGCCCATCGGGCGGTCGGTGCCCCGCAACCACCGCGCGGCACCGACTGGCTGCGCATCGCCGCCATCCGGCTGCCCCGGACATCGAACTCCACCGACGTCGAGGCGCTGGCCTGCGAGCCGGGCGTCCTCGTCCGGTGGACCACCGACCCGGCCGAGGTCGCCGACGCCGACGTCGTGCTGGTCCCCGGCACCAAGGCCACCGTCGCCGACCTGGCCTGGCTGCGCGAACGTGGACTGGCCGACGCCGTCGTCAACCACGCCGACGCCGGCAAGCCGGTGCTCGGCATCTGCGGGGGTCTTCAAATGCTGTGCCGCCGGATCGACGACCGCATCGAGTCGGAGGTCGGCGCCATCGACGGGCTGGGCCTGCTGGACGCCGATGTCGAATTCTGTGCGGAAAAGACGCTGCGGCGCCACAACGAGCCGCTGGCGGGGTACGAGATCCACCACGGCCGGCTGCGCCGCTGCGCCGAGCACGACTGGTCGCGGGTCGGCATCCGCCGCGCGGCGGTGTACGGGACGCACTGGCACGGACTGTTCGACAACGACACGTTCCGGCGGGAATGGCTCGCCGTGGCCGCCATCGCCGCTGGCCGGGACGGTTTCGTTAGCGCTGACGATGTCGACGTGGCCGCCCGGCGCGACGCGCAACTGGACACCCTGGCCGACTTGCTCACCGCACATCTCGACGTCGACGCCGTGTGCGAGTTGCTGGCGCACGGCCCTCCGAAGCGAAGAACTGTCGTGACGGGTCTCGGCCAGTAACCTGTCAGGGTGTTCAAGCCGTTGTCGATGATCGCGTGTGCCGCCGTGGTCGCCGGCTGTGCGACGGCGATCAGCGGCACCCCGACATGGCCGGGCGCGAGGCTGGACAAGGTGCTACTGACGCAGGCCGACTTTCCGCCCGGCGTCGCCTACGGTCGCATCGTCGAGCAACCGGGTGTGCCCGACAACACCGGCGGCCCGTCTCCTATGTTGTCGGTGCCGCAGGGCTGCGCGAACGGGCTGACCGAAGTGATCCGTGCGCATGCGGAGCGCGGTCCGGGCAGCGCGGCGAAGTACAACCTCCTCTACGACGGCGCACGGATGGTGATCACGGTGCTCACGTCGCCGCTCGATCTCGGCGAGCTCGCGGCGGAGGCGACCCGCTGCAGAAGCTTCGACACGTACTTCGACCGCGACTCTGAGCCGATCCCGATAACCACCACGCAGCTGACGTCGTCGCGGGCCGGCCAGCTGGTCTACCAGCAAACGATGAAGTTACAAGGAGTTAACACCAGCGTCTACATGTCCTTCGAGAACGTCGGCAATACGGCGGTGTTCGGAATCGCTTTCCCGACAACGCAACTGGCCACCGGTCAGCCTTCAGCGCCGAAGGCGTCACTGCCGCAGACGTTCATCGAGATCACCGATCGTCAAGCCCAACGCATCCGGGATAGTTAAAATCTGAACATCTCCTACCAGAGAGTCAAAAACGACCCGGGACGGGGGCGGAAACCTGTAGCGTCCGAAAAGTGCCTTCGACGATGCTCACCGTCGACGGATTCCCGGTAGCGGTCAGTGTGACAGGTCCCGAGAAGGGGCCTGTGGTGGTGATGCTGGGCGCGGCGAACCAGGCGCCCAGTGCATACGACCCGGTGTGCCAGCGACTGCATACCGCATCGCTGCGCACTGTCGTCATCGCGCCGGACCGGCGGCTGACGCCCAAGTCGGTGCTGGCCATCCTCGACTCGCTGGGCGTGAAGTGGGCGCTACTGGTCGGCGATCGGGTGGGCGGCGAACTCGCGTGGGAGTTGGCGGCCAGTCGGCTGGACCGGTTCATCGGTCTGGTGGTGATCGACCGCGGCCACCCGAGCGTCGCCGACATGACCGGTGTGGTTCGCGACGAGCACTGCCCTCCGGTGGAGATCAACACCACCGCGTTGGTCAGCACGCCGGCCGCCCGCGCGGTCGCCCGCGCGAGCCAGCGCTTCGTCTACGGCGATTTCCGGCTGGTCGATCTTGCGGGCCGGCGCAACGCGCAGGAGTCGACCGCGCAGCTGGCTGCCGAGATCGTGTTGCGCACCAGCACCTGGTGACGGTTGGGGCTGTCTAGGGCTGTGACGATTTCGGAGGCGATTCCGGAGTCCAGGCCTGCGGCAGTCGCGGATGCCCGGGAAACAGATAGTCGATGAACGCTGCGGCCGTGGGCTGCGGTTCGTGGTTGGCCAGGCCCGGACGCTCGTTCGCCTCGATGAACACGTAGTCATCTTCCGTCACATTCGACACGAGCAAGTCGATCCGGGTCACCGAGATGCCGATCGCGTCGGCCATCTTCACGGCCACCCGGCAAAGCTCCGGACTCACCTTCGCAGCCACGTCGTGAATCGTGCCGCCCTGGTGCAGGTTCGCGGTCCGGCGCGGCGTCGAGTTCGGCATCACCGTCGACCCCGACGGTGATGCCCTTGCCCTGCTCTCCCCGGGTTGGCTTGACGACGACGTCGCCGACTTCATCAAGGAACGCGTGGTCCTGGTCGTCGAATTTAGCCAGCCGGCCGGGCGGCACCGTGATGCCGGCCTCGACCGCGATGCGCCGTGTCCGGCGTTTGTCGTCGCAACGGCTCATCGCCACCGCGGATGTGAACTCGGACAGCGACTCGCGGGTGATCACACTGCGTCCGCCGTAGCTGAGGCGCAGCTCACCGGTTTCGGCGTCGAGAACCTCGACTTGGATGCCGCGCCGCAGCGCCTCGTCGGCGATGATCCGGGCGTACGGGTTCAGGTCGTCGACGGTCTCCGGTGTGATCGCCGTGAACAGCGGTTCGTTGATCGCGTTCTTGCGCTTGATGCACAGCACCGAGATGCGTTGGAACCCGAGTTTCTCGTACAGCGCGATGGCTGCGGTGTTGTCGTGGACCACCGACAGGTCCATATATGCGCGGCCACGGCATCGGTACTGCTCGGCCAGCCCACGGGTCAGCGCCTCTCCGACGCCCGGTAGGCCCGCGGCCGGGTCGACGGCCAGCGTCCACAGGCTGGTGCCGTGTTCGGGGTCGTCGAACAGCCGCTCGTGGTCGACGCCGGTGACCGTGCCGACGCCGAGCCGTCGTTGTCGCGGACCGCGACCAGATACGTCACCGCATCACAGTTGGCGTGGTTGCCCAAATTTCGTCGATCCGTGCGGGCACCATCCCGCAGCGCACGTACACGCGGTTCAGCTCATCGGCGTCGTCGCGAGTTTCCAACGGCCGCAGCGTGATTCCCGTCGGCGACCAGGCCAAACTCTCGTCGGAGAAGCGCAGCCGATAGGTGTGGCTCGGGTCGATGAACAGCTCGTGCGGAGAGCGTGCGACGAAGACGTGGGCCTCGCGGGCGTATATGCAGATGTCGCGCCGGCCTCTGCCCTCGCGCCGAAGCACTTCGGTGAGGTCGTCCGGGTTAGAGAACGTCTCCCGAAGACCAGCCGACCCCAGCCCAAGTCGAGCACCACGTTGTAGGGCATGGCGTCGGCCAGGTGCGCCGGCGGCGCGTCGTGCAGCCCGAGCGTGATCGCCTCGGGATGGCAATCACCGCTAGCGCCGGGTTCTGCTGCCCCCACCCGATCGACACTACCGGCGTGGTCGGGTTTCCTCGCGGCTGATGCCCCTCAGGCCAGCTCCGGCTCGACCTCGTCGATCTGCCTGACCGGCCCGGTGAACCACTTCTTCACCGACACGTGCCAGTAGATCCACAGCAACAACAGGGTGCCGCCGACCAGGATGGGCGTGTAGTTCACGTACTTCCACTCGAAGCTCGGATCCCACGGCATGCCGCGTTGCTGTACGGGAAGAGCGCGATGATCGACGTGATGATGATCTCGGCGATCGCGATCGGCGCCATCCACTTCCAGTGCCCGCGCAAATTCCAGCTGCCCTGCTCGAAGCCGTCGCCGACTTTCCAGCGGTGATAGATCGGCACCGACGAAGCACAGGTACAGCCCTACCACACCGATCGACACCACCGCGAAGAACGCGACCGGTGACGGCACCTCTTCGCCGCCTACCGCGACCTTGACCGTGATCAGAGCGGGCAGCGTGATGACCGCGGCGATCACCGCGGTCACGATCACCCCATTGGCGGGAACCCTCTTCGAGCTCACTTTCGACCACAGCTGGTGTCCCGGCACCGCGCGGTCGCGGCTGAACGCGAACAACATTCGAGATGCGCTGGTCTGGCAGGCGGTGGTGCAGAAGAATTGCCCCGCGGCCGAGATGAGAAGCACGATTCCCGCCCACTTCGTGTCCAACGCCTGACTGAAGATCGTGGCCACCCCGCCGCCCTTCGCTGACACCTCATCGGCGTTCTGGACGGCGAACAGGAAGGACAGCAACACGATCCAGCCGCCAATGGCCGAGTAGAAGATCGACTGCCAGATGCCTTTCGCGGCCGCATTCGCGGCGCTCTTGGTCTCCTCGGACAGGTGTGCGGACGCGTCATAGCCGGTGATCGTGTACTGGGTGAGGATCGCCGAGATCGGCAGCACGAACAGCAGCCAGCCCCAGCCCTTTTCGCCGCCGAACATGCCGGTGTTGTTGACCGTCTTCGCGAACACGTCGGAGAAGCTCGCGTGCTGATCGGGCAGCAGGAACAGGATGATGACTATCGCGGCCGCGCCCGCCACGTGCCACCACACCGAGACGTTGTTGATGATCGCCAGCAGGTGGCTGTAGAAGATGTTGATGATCGCCGACGCCACCAGGATGATCACGTATAGCAGGAACGTTCGCTGCAGGCTGTAGCCGGCCAGCCAGCTTTCACTGAAAGTGCCCAGCGTCAGGTCCAAGAACGTCGCGCATCCGTATGACACCGACGCGAGGATCGCGATCAGCCCGATCAAGTTCAGTCAGCCGGTGTAATAGCCGGCCTTCGGTCCGCCGAGTTTGCTTGCCCACCAATAGATTCCACCAGACGTCGGGTAGGCCGAGACGAGCTCGGATAGACACAACCCGATGATCAGGACGAACGCCGATACGATCGGCCAGCCCCACGCAATCGCAGCCGGTCCGCCGTTGTTCCATCCCAACCCGAACGACGTGAAGCAGCCGGCCAGAATCGAGATGATCGAAAACGAGATCGCGAAATTGGAGAAGCCCGACCAGGAGCGCATCAATTCCTGCTTGTAACCGAGCTTCGCGAGCATTCGTTCGTCTTCTTCACTCAGTTGTTCATGGCCCTCGGGCACGGCATGTCTCCTCTCCGTAGGGGACAATAGAGCGTCAAAGGTCTGGAGTCCTACCTTTGGCCATGACAGTTGGAGTGCCCAATGGTTGACTTTCCGACATGTTGACCCAGCGTGAGCTCGACGAGCTGATCGACGCCGGCGAGATCGACACAGTGATCGTCGCATTCGCCGACATGCAGGGCCGGCTGACCGGCAAGCGGGTGTCGGCGCGGCTGTTCGCAGAGGAGGTCGCCAAACACGGGGCCGAGTGCTGCAACTACCTGCTCGCGGTCGACGTCGACATGAACACCGTCGACGGCTATGCGATGAGCAGTTGGGACACCGGCTACGGCGACATGGTGATGACGCCCGACTTCGCCACGCTGCGGCGGATTCCGTGGTTGCCCGGCACTGCGCTGGTGATGGCGAATCTGACATGGGACAACGGCAGCCCGGTCACCGCCGCGCCCCGCAGCATACTGGGCCGCCAGGTCAGCGGGCTCGCCGAGTGCGGGCTGGTGGCGTACGTGGGCACCGAACTCGAGTTCATGGTGTTCGACACCAGCTACCGGGATGCCTGGGCGCGCGGCTACCGTGACCTCACCCCGGCCACGGATTACAACGTCGACTACGCGATGTTCGCGTCGACGCGGATGGAGCCGCTGCTGCGCGACATCCGGCTGGGCATGATCGGCGCGGGCATGTACTGCGAAGGCGTCAAAGGCGAATGCAATCTTGGCCAGCAGGAGATCGCGTTCCGCTACGACCACGCGCAAGTCACCTGCGACAACCACACGATCTACAAGAACGGCGCCAAGGAGATCGCCGACCAGCACGGCAAGAGCCTGACGTTCATGGCGAAGTTCGACGAGCGGGAAGGCAACAGCTGCCACATCCACATCTCCTTGCGCGGCGACGACGGCAGCGCGGTGTTCGCCGACGCCGACGCGGACCGGGGCATGTCCGAGCTGTTCGGTAATTTCATCGCCGGTCAGCTCGCCACGCTGCGCGAGCTCACCCTGTTTTACGCGCCGAACATCAACTCCTACAAGCGTTTTGCGGAGGGAAGCTTCGCTCCGACGGCGGTCGCATGGGGAATGGACAACCGGACATGCGCGCTGCGAGTGGTCGGCCACGGGCCCAGCATGCGGATGGAGTGCCGGGCGCCGGGCGGCGACGTGAACCCATACCTCGCGGTGGCGGCGTTGATCGCAGGGGGGCTGCACGGCATCGAGCAGAAGCTCGCACTGCCAGAACCGTTGGCGGGCAACGCTTATGAAAGTAATGCTGAGCGGCTGCCGACCACCCTGGCCGAAGCTGCCGAGCTGTTTGCGCGGTCGACTGTGGCGCGGGAGGCGTTCGGCGACGACGTCGTCGAGCACTATCTGAACAACGCACGGGTCGAACTGACCGCGTTCAACGCCGCCGTCACCGATTGGGAAAGGGTGCGTGGTTTTGAGCGGTTATAGCCCCGTCCTCGGCTTGACGACGTATCTGGAGCAGGCGCAGACCGGAATATGGGACGTGCGGGCAAGTTTCCTGCCCCAGATCTACCTGGAAGGTGTGACGCTTGCCGGCGGGATCGCACTGCTGTTGCCGCCACAGCCCGTCAGCGACGAGATCGTCGACGAGGTGCTCGACCGGCTCGACGGTCTGGTGATCACCGGTGGCAAGGACGTCGACCCGGCGCGTTACGGGCAGGCGGCGCATCCGAAGACCGACGAACCCCGGCACGACCGCGACGCGTGGGAATTCGCCCTGCTCGCAGGCGCGTTGAAGCGCAGCATGCCCGTGCTCGGCATCTGCCGGGGCGCCCAGGTGCTCAACGTGGCGCTAGGCGGCACACTGCACCAACACCTGCCCGACGTCGTCGGGCATACCCGGCATCAGACCGGCAACACGGTGTTCTCCACGTCCCGTGTGCACGTCGTGCCGGGTACTCGGCTGGCCGCGCTGATCGGGGAGTACTCCGATGAGCAGTGCTATCACCATCAGGCGATCGCGGAGTTGGGGGAGGGGCTGGTGGTCTGCGCGCAGGACGACGATGAGGTAATCGAGGGAGTTGAATTGCCCAGTGACACATTCGTTCTCGCGGTGCAGTGGCATCCTGAGGAGCGGCTCAACGACCTGCGCCTCTTCGCGGCGATTGTCGAGGCGGCGAAGGCGCACGCGACCGATCGGGTGCCATGACCGAGGTCATCAACCCGGCCACCGAGCAGGTGCTGCTGAGCATCGAGCAAACGGACGTCGCGGCTGTCGACGACGCGGTGGCCAGGGCTTCCGTCGCGCAACGGCATTGGGCCGGGCTCGCTCCCGGCGCGCGCGCGGCAGCCCTACGCGCGTTCGCGGCGGCAGTCGACGGGCACGTCGCCGAGCTGGCCGCGCTGGAGGTCGCGAACTCCGGTCATCCGATCTCGTCGGCCGAGTGGGAGGCCGGCCACGTTCGCGACGTGCTGCAGTTTTACGCCGCGAGCCCGGAACGCTTGTCGGGCAAGCAGATTCCTGTCGCCGGCGGCCTCGACGTCACATTCAACGAGCCGCTCGGGGTGGTCGGGGTGATCACCCCGTGGAACTTCCCGATGCCGATCGCGTCGTGGGGTTTCGCGCCCGCACTGGCTGCGGGCAACGCAGTCGTGGTGAAGCCCGCCGAATGGACCCCGCTGACCACGATCCGGCTGGGGGAACTGGCGGTCGAGGCGGGGTTGCCCGCGGACCTGTTGCAGGTTCTGCCTGGCAAGGGCTCGGTGGTGGGCGAGCGGTTCGTCACGCACCCTGATGTGCGCAAGATCGTGTTCACCGGGTCGACCGATGTCGGCACGCAGGTGATGGCCGGCGCCGCAAAGCAGGTCAAGCGGGTCACCCTCGAGCTCGGCGGCAAGAGCGCCAACATCGTGTTCGACGACTGCGACCTGGAGCGGGCCGCGGCGACCGCCCCGTACGGGGTGTTCGACAACGCCGGGCAGGACTGCTGCGCGCGCAGCCGGATTCTAGTGCAGCGCACCGTCTACCACCGGTTCATGGAGCTGCTGGAACCAGCCGTCAAAGGTGTGGTCGTGGGGGACCCGGGCTCGAGGGACACCGAGATGGGGCCGTTGGTGTCGCGGACGCACTGGGAGACGGTGGCCTCCTATGTACCCGACGACGCGCCGATCGCATTCCGCGGCACGGCGCCCACGGGGGCGGGATTCTGGTTCCCGCCGACGGTGTTGACGCCGCAGCGTCCGGATCGCACGGTGCGAGAGGAAATCTTCGGCCCGGTCGTCACGGTGCTGCCGTTCGACGACGAAGCCGACGCGGTCGCGCTGGCCAACGACACGGCCTACGGATTGTCGGGATCGATCTGGACGGAGAACCTGTCTCGGGCGTTGCGTGTGGCCCGTGCGGTGGAATCGGGCAACCTGTCGGTCAATTCGCACTCTTCGGTTCGGTACAACACACCGTTCGGCGGCTTCAAGCAGTCGGGCCTCGGCCGCGAACTCGGCCCAGACGCACCGCTGTCGTTCACCGAAACCAAGAACGTGTTCATCGCCGTGAACCAGGGGGATTCCTGATGATCGATCTGACGCAGCGCCTGGCCGGCAGGGTCGCGGTGATCACGGGAGGCGCGAGCGGGATCGGGCTGGCGACAGGACGGCGGATGCGCGCCGAGGGCGCGACGATCGTCGTGGCCGACGTCGATCGCGTTGCGGGCCAGGAGGCCGCCGACGAGCTCGGCGGACTGTTCGTCCCCGTCGACGTCACCGACGAGTTGGCGGTGAACGCGTTGTTCGACACAGCGGCAAGAACATACGGGTCCGTCGACATCGCGTTCAACAACGCGGGGATCTCACCGCCCGACGACGATGTGATCGAGAACACCGAGCCGGCGGCGTGGCAGCGGGTACAGGACGTCAACCTCAAATCGGTGTATCTGTGCTGCCGTGCGGCGTTGCGGCACATGAGCGCTGCGCGACGGGGATCGATCGTCAACGTCGCGTCGTTCGTCGCGGTGATGGGGTCCGCGACATCGCAGATTTCCTACACCGCCTCCAAGGGCGGGGTGTTGGCGATGTCGCGTGAGCTCGGTGTGCAGTACGCGCGCCGCGGAATCCGGGTGAACGCATTGTGTCCCGGTCCGGTCAACACTCCGCTGCTCAAGGAGCTGTTCGCGAAGGATCCGGAGCGCGCGGCGCGCCGCCTGGTCCACGTGCCGGTCGGCCGGTTCGCCGAACCCGAGGAGATCGCCGCCGCGGTGGCGTTCCTGGCCAGCGACGACGCATCGTTCATCACCGCATCGACGTTTCTCGTCGACGGCGGAATCAGCGCGGCCTACGTGACACCGCTGTGAACGCCGAGCCGGTCAACGATGCGTTGCTGCGGCCGGTGCGGCCCGGCAACGCATTCGAGGACACCTTCGGGCGGCTGCTGCAGACCATCAGGCTCGGCGTCGTTTCTGCACGGCATCCTGGACTGAATAGGTCGAGCGCCGCGGTGATTTGACAGACACATCCTGTTGGATGGTGAAGGCTTTTGCGGGTGGCGATCCAGTTTCAGGTGCTCGGCGAGGTGGAGGCTCGAGTCGACGGCCAAAGCGTCGATGCGGGTCACGCGCGCCAGCGATGCGTGCTCGCCGCTCTGCTTGTCGACGTGAACCGGCCAGTGCCGGTTGACCAACTGATCGACCGGGTGTGGGCAGGCGACCCACCGCATCGGGCCCGCAACGCGCTGGCAGGCTACCTGTCCCGGCTGCGAAGTATCTTCGCCCGTGCGGACGACGTGCAGGTTGTACGCGGCCCGGCTGGTTACATGCTGACTGCCGATGCTCTATCGGTCGACTTACATCTCTTCCGGCACTTGGTTTCCGAGGCCCGTGCCACGGCCGACCCGCTGCAGGCCGCTGCCGTGTACGACAGGGCGCTCGACCTGTGGCGCGGCGAGCCCTTCGCCGCACTCGACACGCCGTGGCTACACGAGGTTCGCACAGCTGTTGAGGCCGAACGGTTTTCGGCTCTTCTCGACCGCAATGACGCGGCGTTGCGGGCCGGACGGCACGGTGAGCTGCTGGGGAAGCTCGCCGCGGAGCTACAGGCGCACCCGTTGGACGAACGACTGGCCGGCCAGTTGATGATGGCTCAATATCGCAGCGGTCGGCGGGCCGACGCACTGGACACCTACCGGCGGATGCGCGACCGGCTCGTCGAGGAGCTGGGTGTCGATCCGAGCCCGTCACTGCGCGAGGTGCACAAGCAGATCCTCGACGGTGAGCCCGGTGCCGACCCGCCTGCGGTGCCGGTCATGACGCGCTCGCAAGCCGGTCTGCCGCGCCGCCCGACGAGTTTCGTCGGCCGTGAGGAGGACGTGCGGCGAATCCGGGATGTCCTGCACCAGGGGCCACTTGTGACACTCACCGGGGTCGGCGGTGTCGGCAAGACGCGGCTCGCCCTCGAGGCAGCAGGCCGTGACCAGGACCGGTTCGGCGACGGCGCGTGGCTGTGCGAACTCGCGCCGCTCGACGACGCCGCAGCGGTCGGCCATGCGGTGGCCGCGGCACTGACGTTGCAGCAGCGGCAGGGCCTCGGCATCGAGGCGACCGTGATCGAGTACCTGCGCGCCAGGGAACTGCTGCTGATCGTGGACAACTGCGAGCATGTCCTGGACGCGGCCGCGCGGTTGATCGACGAGATCGTCCGGCACTGTCCGCGGGTGTCCGTGCTGGCCACCAGCAGGGAGGCACTTGGGATCGAGGGCGAACGCATCGTGTCGGTTCCGCCGCTGCCGGTCGAGGACGCCACGGCGTTGTTCGCCGACCGGGCCAGGGCCGGCCGGCCGGACTTCGACGTCGACCGCGAACCGGCCGGGGCCGTGGCGGAGATCTGCCGCCGGCTCGACGGCCTGCCCCTGGCAATCGAACTCGCGGCGGCCCGGATGCGCGCGATGAGCAGTCTGGATGTGGCGCGCCGCCTCGACCGGCTGCGCCTGCTCAGCGGTGGTGCCCGCCATTCGCACCCCCGGCAGCAGAGCCTCACCGCCACGATCGACTGGTCCTACCGGCTGCTTGCAGAACCGGAGCAGGCGCTCTTCATGCGGCTGTCGGTGTTCGCCGGCGGGTTCGACCTCGATGCGGCGCACGGCGTGTGTGGCGACGACAACGCGAGCGAGGATGACACGCTCGAACTGCTCACCGGGCTCGTCGACAAATCGATGGTGAACGTGCGTGGCGGCGGCGAAAGGTCGCGCTTCGGCATCTTGGAAACGCTACGCGTGTATGGCCGAGAACGACTTCGCGAGAACGACATTGGGGAGCAGTACGCGGCCAGGCACGCGGTGTATTTCACCGAGCTCGCAGAGCGTGCAGCAGCCGGCATGCACGGCCCCGACGAAAAGGCGTGGGTCGAGCGAATGCTGCCTAATTACGACAACCTGCGTGCGGCGTTCGAGCGCGCGATGGCCGACAGCGACGTCGACCTCGCGCTTCGGCTCGTCACGTCGTTGCCCGAATTGGTGCACCTGCGCATCGGCTACGAGGCTGCCCTCTGGGCGGAGCGCACGGTCGAGCTTGCGCCGCACGAACATCCGTTGTTCCCCGCCGCCGTCGGCTTCGCCGCGCGGGGCGCGTGGAACCGCGCCGATCACGCCCGGGCCCGGTCGCTGGCCGTGCTGTCAGAGGGCCGGGTCCCCGGTCGTGGCACCGGCCGGGACGCCTACGCGGCGGACGTGCTCGCTGACGTCGCGCTCTATGAGGGCGATGCGGCCGCGGCCCTGATCCACTACGACGGCGAGGTGGCACGCGCCCGTAGCGACGCCGATCCGATCCGGCTGGTGTGGACCCTGTTCTACATCGCGATCTGCCACGCGGCGCTGCGCAACGCCGACGCCGGAATACCGGCGGCGGAGGAGTCTGTGCGGGTCGCAGACGAGACGGCGAACCCGACGGCGCGGTCGATGGCACGTTACGCACTGGGACTGGTGCTGAAGAAGTCCTCGCCGGATCGTGCCCTGGTGCTATTCGACGAGGCGGCCGAGCTGGCCGCGTTGGTGCACAACTTCTGGTGGCAGGGCATCGCATTGATGGAAGCCGCCGCGACTCGGGCCGTTCACGGCGAACCAGCGACTGCGGCAAGCGATTTCATTGCTGTGCTCGACCACTGGGAGCGCGTCGGGGACTGGAGCCAGCAGTGGCTGAACCTTCGCTATGTGACGCGGTTTCTGGCTCGAGTTGGCGCTGACGACGACGCCCTCGCGCTGCATCGCGCGCTCGTCGACGCGGTGAGGCCGTCGCCCTTGAGTGCGGAACAGATTGCAGCGCTTGGAAACAACAGGACCGCCGCTATGAGCGGAGCCGACGCGGTCACCCGGGCGCGTTCAGTCCTGGCCCGTTGGGCTGAATCGGGCCGGACCCCCACGATGTCAGGATCCGGCCCGATCGACCGATAGGACAACGCGGTCAGTGTTTCGTGGCCGTGGTCGGTCGGGGTGCCTCTACGGAGTGTGGCGTTTGCGGTTGGGTCTGGAACGTAGCCGGCGGCGCCGTGCACCCCTGGCTCGCAGTCCATTCCCCGCCGGACCGGTCGCAGCAGAACCTGATCTCGTCGGCGAGTGTCGCCGAATCGGTTTTGCCAGAACCAAATCGGTCCTCTGCCGCTTTCACGCACGAGTCGAACTGCCCGATGTCCCACACTTTTTCTGCGTGTGAGACCGCGGGCGATGCGAAGGCACCGATCGCGAGCGCGACCGCCGCCGCTTTGAACACGGCGACGTTGCGCCACTTAGGCATCTGGAACTGGTTGGTGTGCATTTCTTCTCCTTGGTCCGTGGGCCGGTTGTTGGCGTGTTAATTGACGGTTCCCACGATGCAAACCCGGGTTTCGACAACGCTGATCTATTCGTGAAATTCGCAGCTCAGGCGGAGTTTTGCGACGCGTGCGCAGCGCCGCCACCAGGCGATTTCATCATCACCGAAGCGTTGCCGAATCCCGGTCCGGAACAGTTGTTCGCATCCGCAGATTCACCTCAAGGAGGCACAAGATGACCACCGCAGAACGACAAGACTCGGACCGTCAACTCAAGGCCAGGCACCGCGCCTTGTGGGCGTCGGGCGACTACCCGGCCGTGGCCGCCGAACTCATTCCCCAGCTGGGGCCAAAACTGCTTCGCGCATGCGGGATTCGAGCCGGTGATCGCGTCCTGGACGTGGCGGTAGGCTCCGGTAACGCCGCCATCCCGGCCGCGGCCGCCGGAGCGCTTGTCACCGCGAGCGACCTGACACCGGAACTTTTCGAGGCGGGGCGCCGGGTCGCCACCGAGCGTGGCATCGATCTCGAGTGGGCGGAAGCCGATGCGGAGTCGCTGCCCTTCGCGGACGACAGCTTCGACGTGGTGCTGTCCTGCGTCGGTGCGATGTTCGCGCCGCACCACCAGGCCGCCGCCGACGAACTCGTGCGTGTCGTCCGTCCGGGCGGAACCATCGGGATGATCAATTGGACGCCCGAGGGGTTCATCGGCGAGCTGTTCGCGACTATGGCACCGTACGCGCCGCCGCCACCGCCCGGAGCCAGTCCGCCGCCACTCTGGGGCGACGAGGACCATGTCCGGATGCTGTTCGGCTCGCGGGTCAGCGATCTGACAACCGGGCGCGAGACCGTCCGGATGGACGTCAGCCCGGACCCGGCCGAATTCCGCGAGTACTGGAAGCGCACGTACGGTCCGGTCATCTCGGTCTATCGTTTCAACGAGAATCGCCCCGAGCGGATCGCCGAACTCGACCGCGACTTCCTGCGCTTCCTGACGGAATGGAATCGGTCGGAGGAAGCAGGACGCACCGCATACGACGCGGAGTACCTGTTACTGACCGCGGTCAAGCGCTGACTGCGCGAGCGCAAAATGCCAAGCCGCCCGGCGTGTCATTGGCACGATTCGCACGCTCGCCGGACGTCAATGACGTCGGGACGGCGGCCACGGTGGCTCGCCGCAGAGCGCCAGCATCGCGTTCTCGATCACCTCCGGCAGCGCCGGGTGAATCCAGTACTGACCGTGGGCCATGTCCCGCGCGGGCAGCCCGAAGCTCATCGCCTGCACGATCGGCTGGATGAGCGACGACGCCTGGTGTCCCATCAGGTGCGCACCGAGGATCAATCCGGAATCCTCGTCGACGATGATCTTGGCGAAGCCGGTGGTGTCCTCCATCGCCCACCCGTACGCCACGTCGCTGTAGTCTTGGACCTTGATCTTGAGGTGGTAACCCTTTGCGCGGGATTGGTTTTCGGTCAATCCGACGCTGGCGACCTGCGGGTCGGTGAACACCGCCGACGGCACGTACCGGTGATCGGAAGGCATCATCGAGTCGGTGTCGTCCCAGTCCTGCAGCAGGTTGTGTCGCACCACCCGCGCCTCGTGGTTGGCCACGTGCTTGAGCTGATACTGCGAGCTCACATCGCCGAGCGCAAAAATGCCTGTGGCAGTTGTGCGTTGGTACTCGTCGACGAGTACCCGGCCGTTGCCGTCGACGTGCACGCCGGCCAGCTCGGCGTCCAGCAGGTCACCGTTGGGTGTTCGACCGGTGGCGACCAGAAGCGCGTTGCCTCGCACCGTCGAGCCGTCATCGCAGATGACTTCCACTTGGTCGCCGTGCTGCCGGGCATCGACGACCTCGCGGTGGGCGTGAATCTCCCACTTCTTCGCGGCGATGTCGGTGAAGCGCGTCATGATCGTGTCGTCGTGACCGCGCAGCAGCGTGCTGCCACGGATTACCAGTGTGACGTGACTGCCCAGCGACGAAAAGATGTGGGCGAACTCGGTTGCGACGTATCCGCCGCCCACGATCACGAGATGCTTGGGCAGCTCAGGGATCCGCATGATGGTGTCGCTGGTGTAATACGAAATACCGCAGTCCGCAATGAAGTTCGGCACCACTGCGCGGGCTCCTGCGGCGATCACCACCTTGTCGGCGGTGAACTCTCCGCCACCGTCGATGCGCAGCGTGTGCTGCCCGTCGCGGCTCGGGCCGAACCGAGTGTGACGGTCGTACACCGTGACGTTGGGCGAGGACCGCCGATAGTTCTCGCCGCCGAGCGACAACGGGTCGATGCGGCCGAAAATTCGGGACACGATATCGGACCACCGCACCCGGTCAACATCCGCATCGACACCGAATCGCGCGGAGTCCTTTGCATTTTGGGCGACTTCGGCGGCGTAGACGAACATCTTCGTCGGGATGCAGCCGACGTTCAGGCAGGTGCCACCGAAGATTTTCTGTTCGCAGATCGCCACGCTCATGTCGGCGTACCGTTCGTCGAGAATTGTGTTGCCCGAACCTGTGCCGATGATTGCCAGGTCGAAGTGCGTCATAACATTTGGCTCTGGTGTGCGTCGTCGCTTTTCGGCGACTCCACGAACGCGGTATACCAGTCCAGCCATGCCGCCAGCTCGCGGTAGGCCTGCTGGCGCGGCTCCGGCAGCGACAGGAACACGTCGTGCTTTGCGTCGGCGATCGGCACGACCGTCGTGCGGTTGCCGACGCAGCCAGCCCACCGCGCGATCTGCGCCACGTCCAGCACCGCATCGCCGCGCTGCATCGAGGCTGGGTCTTTGGTTTCGGGCACGCTTCGGTCCGACCGCAGAATCAGGTTCGGCACGCCGACGTCGAGCCCGCGATGCAGTTGCATCTGGCCCCGCCTGACCGCATTGATCCAGCCCACGGTGACCGGGAACCCGCCGAGCGGTTTCCATGCCAGGTTGTAGTCGAAGTCACCGCCGAAGTCGCGGTGCAGACTGGTGCCGTACCCGCCTTCGCCGGTCGCGCGAACCACGCGCTTGCTGCCGAACCTCGACGCCGCCCGCATCGCGGCCGATGTGACGCCGGTGCGAAGGATCGCCGGTCCGTGCAGGTCGAAGAACGGGCTGTTGAGCACGAGGCCCGTCACGCCCAGCCGATCGCCGCGCCGGCGAAGCCGATCCAGCCACAGGGTGGCGATCAGCCCGCCCGCGGAGTGACCGTAGACGAGGATCTTGGCTCCGCCGGTCTCACGGCCGATCAACGCGGCTGCCCGCTCAAGTTCGGCGTCGTAGCGGTACAGGTCGGTGATGAAGTGCGGCGTCTGCCCCTCGCGCCGGGAGCGTCCGCATTTCTGCAAGTCGACCGCGTACAACGCGAACCCGCGTGGCCTCAACCGGTCTGCCAGCTCGGTGTTGAAGAAATAGTCGGTGAAGCCGTGCACCGCCAGCACGGCGTGCTTCGCGGCCGACGCTTCCCCTGCCCGGATCAGCGTGGCGACGAGTTCGCCCTCACCGTCTGGATCAGGGCCCAGTGCCAGCGTGGTCTGCCAGTAGCCCTCGAGGACGTCGGACTTCCACTCGATCTGTTCTTCGCCTGAGCGGCTCGTCGCTGTAGCCGTCACGGGATTCACCTTAATCGCCGGAAGGCCCGCTGCCTCCTACACCGTCGGGCGGATAGCCCGGCGCTAATCGGGATAACCTTCTACACCGACAAACCCCGCACATCAGCGAAGGACGATCGAACCGGTGTCAGACGCGACCGCAGCCCTCAAGACCGACGTCATGCTGGTGGGAGCCGGGATGATGAGCGCCACGCTCGGCGCGTTGCTGCGCCTGGTGGAGCCGGACTGGTCCATCACGCTGGTCGAGCGCCTCGACGGGGCGGCCGCCGAGAGCAGCGATTCGTGGAACAACGCCGGCACCGGCCATTCGGCGCTGTGCGAACTGAACTACACCCCGGAACAGCCCGACGGGTCGATCGACATCACCAAGGCGGTCAACATCAACGAACAGTTTCAGCTGTCGCGGCAGTTCTGGGCCTACGCGGTGGAGAACGGGGTATTGGCAGACGTGCGGGCCTTCTTGAACCCGATTCCGCATGCGAGCTGGGTGCAGAGCGCCAAGCAGGTGGACTTCATGCGCCGCCGCCGAGAAGCGCTAGCGCATAATCCGCTGTTCACGTCGGTCGAACTGATCGAAGATCCCGACGAGTTCGCAAGGCGGCTGCCGCTGATGTCTGCCGGCCGCGATTTTTCGGAGCCCATCGCGCTGAACTGGGCCAAAGACGGCACCGACGTCGACTTCGGGTCGCTGACCAAACAGCTCGTCGGCTACGGCGTTCAGCATGGAACCCAAGCTCTGTTCGGTCATGAGGTCCGCGACCTCCAGCGCGACTCCGACGGATCATGGACGGTCAAGGTGCGCAACAACCGGACGGGGGCTATTCGAAAGATCAAGGCCAAGTTCGTGTTCGTCGGTGCCGGTGGCGCTGCGCTGCCACTGCTGCAGAAGGCCGGCATCCCGGAGGCCAAGGGATACGGCGGCTTCCCGGTGAGCGGCAAATTTCTGCGGACCGCCAACCCGGAGTTGGCCAGGGAACACCGCGCGAAGGTGTACGGATTTCCGGCGGGCGGCGCTCCGCCGATGTCGGCGCCGCACCTGGACGCCCGAATCATCAACGGCAAGTCGTGGCTGCTGTTCGGGCCGTTCGCCGGGTGGTCACCGAAGTTCCTCAAGCACGGCAAGGTCACTGACTTGCCGCTGTCGGTCAAGCCCAACAACCTGACGGAAATGGTCAGCGTCGGGATGACCGAGATGAGCCTGGTCAGGTATCTGGTCAGCGAGTTGATGCTCTCGGACGCAGACCGCGTCGACACGCTGCGCAATTTCGTGCCCACCGCGGTCACGTCGGACTGGGAGACAAACACCGCCGGGCAACGGGTGCAGATCATCAAGCCCGAGAAGGGCGGCAAGGGCAAGCTGGCGTTCGACACCACCGTGCTCGGCAGCGACGACGGCAGCATCGCCGGGCTGCTGGGCGCCTCACCCGGCGCATCGACGGCGGTGCACGACATGCTCAAGGTGCTCGAGCAGTGTTTTTCCAACCAATACGAGTCGTGGCTTCCGAAGCTGAAGGACATGGTGCCGTCATTGGGCACGAGGTTGTCCGATGAGCCGCGGCTGTTCGAAGAATGCTGGGATTGGAGTACAAGGGTGCTCGGTCTCGACTCTCGTATGGTCAATCCGTGACAGTGGCGTTGCGCCGCAGCTGGGCCAAGGATCTGGACACCGCGACGCTTTATGAGCTCCTCAAGCTGCGAGTCGAGGTGTTCGTCGTCGAACAAGCCTGCCCGTACCCTGAGCTGGACGGCCGCGACCTGCTGCCCGAAACCCGCCACTTCTGGCTGGAGGGGCCGCGCGGCGCGGTGATCTCCACCCTGCGGCTGATGGAGGAGCACGCCGGCGGCCAGAAGGCGTTTCGGCTCGGCCGCCTATGCACCCGTCGGGAGGCGCGCGGGCACGGTCACACCACGCAACTGCTTCAGGCCGCGCTGGCCGATGTCGGCGATTACCCGTGCCGCATTGACGCCCAGACGTATCTCGAGGAGATGTACGCCCGGCACGGATTCATCCGCGCGGGTGGGGAATTCCTCGACGACGGCGTCCCGCATGTGCCGATGCTGCGTGCCGGCACGGTCCACGATGAGGCGCCGTGACAAGTCCTGATGTCGCCGGCCGCCCGGCTCCGGTCACATATCCGTTCAGCGCGATCGTCGGGCAGGACCTGCTGAGGCTCGCCTTGGTGCTGTGTGCGCTGCGCCAGGAGATCGGCGGCGTGCTGATCCGTGGGGAGAAGGGCACCGCGAAGTCGACAGCAGTGCGCGGGCTGGCGGCGGTGCTGGCCCAGGCTGCCGGAGTCGGGGGGCAAACGACCAACGGCAGCCTCGGCCGGTTGGTGGAGCTGCCCATCGGGGCCACCGAGGATCGGGTCATCGGCTCGCTGGATCTGCAGCGCGTTCTGCGCGACGGCGAACATGCTTTCACTCCAGGCCTGTTGGCCGAGGCCCATGGCGGCGTGCTTTATGTCGACGAAGTGAACCTACTGCACGACCACCTCGTGGACGTGCTGCTCGATGCCGCCGCGATGGGACGGGTGCACATCGAACGCGACGGCGTATCCCACAGCCACGAGGCCAGGTTCATGCTGGTCGGGACAATGAACCCCGAAGAAGGCGAGCTGCGGCCGCAGCTGCTGGACCGGTTCGGCCTGACCGTCGATGTTCGGGCGTCCCGCGACGTCGACGAGCGCGCCGAAGTGATCAGGCGGCGGATGGCGTTCGAGGCCGACCCTGCCGCGTTCGCCCGCCGCTACGCCGAGCGGGACGCCGCGCTGGCGCAGCGGATCGCCGGCGCGCGGGCGACGATCGGCGATGTGCTGTTGCCCGATCGAGAGCTGCGGCGGATCGCGTCGCTGTGCGCATCCTTCGGCGTCGACGGGATGCGGGCCGACCTGGTGCTGGCGCGTGCGGCGGTGGCGCATGCCGCCTGGCGCGGGGCGGAGATGGTCGACGAGGAGGACATCCGGGTGGCGGCGCAGCTGGCGCTGCCGCACCGCCGCCGCCGCGATCCGTTCGATGACCCGGGGCTTGACCCGCAGACCCTCGACGAGGCGCTGGCGCGGGCTACCGATGAGGGCGAGCCCGAGCCTGAACCCGACCCGCCTGGCGGGGGTGTCTCGAATACTGAAGCGCTGCAAGGCGGTACGCCGCAGTCGCCTCCGCAGTCGCAGGTCAGCGCCCCTCCGGCCGCGCCGTTTCGCACCCGACTGCTCACCGTGCCGGGCCTCGGCGATGGTGCGCCGGGGCGCCGCTCGCGTGCCCGCAACCGGTCGGGCGCGATGGTGGCCGCGCATGCCACTGAGGGCTTCGGGGTGCACTTGTTCGGCACGGTGTTGGCCGCGGCCCGCCGCGTGCATACGCCCGGGCCGCCTCGGGTGGAGTCCGACGACCTGCGCTGCGCGATCCGCGAAGGGCGCGAAGCCAATCTGGTCATCTTCGTCGTCGATGCGTCCGGGTCGATGGCCGCCCGCGACCGGATGGCCGCGGTGAGCGGCGCGACGCTGTCGCTGTTGCGCGACGCCTACCAGCGTCGCGACAAGGTCGCGGTGATCACGTTCCGCGCGGCGGGTGCGCAGGTATTGCTCCCGCCGACGTCGTCGGTGCACATCGCGTCGCGCCGACTTGCGCGGTTGAACACGGGCGGGAAAACGCCTCTGGGACAAGGACTTCTGGCAGCCCGGGCCATGGTGGCCAGGGAACGTGTACGCGAGCCGGCCCGGCGTAGCCTGGTCGTCGTGCTCACCGACGGCCGGGCGACAGGTGGCCCGGACCCAGTAGGCAGGGCCGGTGTTGCCGCCGACCTGCTCGTCGCGGAAGGTGCGTCCGCTGTAGTCGTCGATTGCGAAACATCATGGGTGCGGCTGGGATTGGCTGAGCAGCTCGCCGCGCGGCTCGGTGCGCCGACGGTGCGGTTGGCGCAGCTGCGGGCCGACGGCCTCACCGACGTCGTGCGCGGCGCCGCCTGAGAAGGAGAATCACCATGCCGCAGGGCCGGCCGATCGCGATTCCCGACGACGGGCTCACCACCCGCGCGCGTCGGAACGCTCCGCTGCTCGCGGTGCACACCGGGGCGGGCAAGGGCAAATCGACGGCCGCATTTGGGATGGCGCTGAGGGCGTGGAACGCGGGGTTGTCCATCGCGGTCTTTCAGTTCGTCAAGAGCGCGAAGTGGAAAGTGGGCGAAGAGGCCGCGTTCCATGAACTCGGTCGGCTGCACGATGAGCGCGGTGTCGGCGGTGGTGTCGAGTGGCACAAGATGGGAGCGGGCTGGTCGTGGGCCCGCAAGACCGGAACCGCCGAGGATCACGGCGCC
The DNA here is from genome assembly GCA_963801365.1 of uncultured Actinomycetota bacterium. Lineage (GTDB taxonomy): Bacteria > Actinomycetota > Actinomycetes > Mycobacteriales > Mycobacteriaceae > Mycobacterium. The sequence goes on from CAWDEZ010000018.1 coordinate 527,776, forward strand.
GCGGCCGCCGACGGGTGGGGCGAGATTGCGCGACGGTTGGCGCAGGAGCGCCATGACTTCTATCTACTCGACGAGTTCACCTATCCGCTGAAGTGGGGCTGGGTGGACGTCGACGAGGTGGTCGCGACGCTCACCGCCCGCCCCGGCACACAGCACGTGGTGATCACCGGCCGCGATGCGCCCCAGCGGTTGCTCGACGCCGCCGACCTGGTCACCGAGATGACGAACGCGAAGCACCCGATGGACACCGGCCGCAAGGGCCAAAAGGGCATCGAATGGTGAGCGTGCCGGCTGTCGTGATTGCCGCACCCGCGTCGGGCAGCGGAAAGACCACCGTGGCAACAGGTTTGATCGGCGTGCTGCGCCGCACCGGCCGCGCCGTCGCGCCGTTCAAGGTCGGTCCGGACTACATCGACCCCGGCTACCACACGCTGGCCGCCGGGCGTCTCGGCCGCAACCTCGACCCCGTTCTCGTCGGTGACCATCTTATCGGCCCGCTGTATCGCCACGGATCTTCCGCCGCCGACATTGCAGTGGTGGAAGGCGTCATGGGGCTGTTCGACGGGCGCATCGACGAACCGGCCGAGGGGCCCGCGCGCGGTTCGACGGCCCATGTCGCCGAACTGCTCAAGGCGCCGGTGATCCTTGTCGTCGATGGCCGTGGCCAGAGCCAGAGCATCGCGGCTCTGCTGCATGGGTTTTCGACGTTCGAACCGTCGGTGCGGATAGCAGGAGTGATCCTCAACCGGGTCGGGTCGGCCCGTCACGAACAGGTGCTCCGGCAGGCCTGTGCTAAATCCGGCATCACAGTGCTCGGCGCGATTCCCCGGCACTCCGAATTAACTGTTCCATCAAGGCATTTGGGTTTGGTCACCGCCGCGGAGCACGGGATGCTGGCACAACGGGCCGTCGATGCGATGACCGAGCTCGTCGCTGCCCACGTCGACGTCGCTGCCGTGGTCGCCGCCGCAGTGAGCAACGTGACCGTCGTCCCGTGGAACCCGGGAGAAACCGTCGAGGGTGCGGCTGCCGGGCCCGTGACGGTCGCGATCGCCGCAGGCAAGGCTTTCACGTTCGGCTACGCGGAACATGTTGAGCTGCTCCAAGCCGCCGGCGCCGCCGTCGTCGGCTTCGACCCGCTCACCGACCCGCTGCCTGCCGGCACCGACGCGCTCGTGCTGCCCGGCGGATTCCCAGAGCAGTACACCGCGGAACTCGCCGCCAACGACGTCGCGCGGCAACAGATCCGGACGCTCGCCGCACAGGGTGCGCCCGTGCACGCCGAGTGCGCCGGCCTGGCATATCTGGTGTCCGAGCTCGACGGGCACCCAATGTGCGGCGTGCTGTCCGGTTCTGCGCGGTTCACCGACCGCCTGATGATCGGCTACCGCGACGCTGTGGCGGTCACCGACTCGTCTGTCCACGTGACAGGTGAGCGCACCGTCGGACATGAATTCCACCGCACCACAGTTGAATTCGCTGACATCTACCAACCGGCCTGGGTGTACAGTGGCATCCGAGTCGCCGCAGTGCGCGACGGCGCCGTGCACGCTGGCGTGCACGCGTCCTATCTGCACACTCATCCGGCCGCGTCGCCGGGCGCGGTAGCACGCTTCGTCAGGCACGCCGCGGCCCCTAGGCTCGCACCGATGGGCCGCTCGCGCGAAGAGGATTCAATATCGATGAGCCGCTTGCGCGAAGAGGATTCAATATCGATGAGCCGCTTGCGCGAAGAGGATTCAATACCGTGACCGAGAATCCGTACCTGGTCGGACTGCGGCTGGTGGGCAAGAAGGTCGTCGTGGTCGGCGGCGGCAGCGTCGCGCAGCGCCGCCTCCCGCTGCTTGTCGCCAGCGGCGCCGACGTGCACGTCATCTCCCGGTCGGCCACCCCGGCCGTCGAAGCCCTGCGCGGAATCTCGTTGGAGCTTAGGGAGTATCGCGACGGGGACCTCGACGGGGCCTGGTATGCGATCGCCGCGACCGACGACCCGGACGTGAACACGGCGATCGTCGCCGAAGCCGAAGCGCGGCAGATCTTTTGCGTCCGCGCCGATATCGCCCGCGAGGGAACTGCCGTCACCCCGGCATCATTCGAATACGAGGGCCTCGCAGTCGGCGTCCTGGCGGGCGGGGAACACCGACGTTCTGCCGCGATCCGGTCGGCGATTCACGAAGCGTTGCAACAGGGCGTCATCACCGCCGAGACGCCGGAGGCGGTCCGCAGCGGTGTCGCACTCGTCGGCGGCGGCCCGGGTGATCCCGAACTGATCACCGTGCGGGGCCGACGGCTCCTGGCGCAGGCCGACGTGGTGGTCGCGGACCGGCTCGCGCCGGCTGAGCTGCTCGCGGAGCTTCCTCCGCACGTCGAGGTCATCGACGCCGCGAAGATCCCGTACGGCCGCGCGATGGCCCAAGACGCCATCAACGACGTGCTCATCGAGCGGGCCAAGGCGGGCAAATTCGTGGTGCGACTCAAAGGCGGGGATCCGTTCGTGTTCGCCCGCGGTTACGAAGAGGTCCTGGCCTGCATCGACGCGGGTGTCCCCGTCACCGTGGTGCCGGGTGTGACGAGCGCGATCGCGGTGCCCGGGTTGGCCGGCGTTCCCGTCACCCACCGGTCGGTGACGCACGAGTTCGTCGTGGTCAGTGGTCACGTTGCGCCGGAGGATCCCGAATCGTTAGTGAATTGGAATGCGCTGGCTTCGATGTCGGGCACCATCGTTTTAATGATGGCCGTCGAGCGGATCGAGCTGTTCGCCGACGCGCTGGTCAAGGGCGGCCGACCTGCCGAAACACCTGTCCTGGTGGTGCAGCAGGGCACCACCGCGGCCGAACACACCGTGCGCGCGACGCTTGCCGATGCGGCTAAGAAGATTCGCGAGGAGGGTGTGCGACCTCCGGCGATCATTGTGGTCGGAGCGGTGGCCGGGTTCCCGGAATTAAAGAAACGCTAAGAGTACTGTAAGGTAACTCTCCATGACGGCTCTCAATGACGCGGAGCGGATGACTGTCGGGCACGCCAGTCGCAACGCTCTGGATCGCGCCGAGGCCGCTCTCGGCGATTCGCAACGAACCGCCTGGTCCCGCCCGGCGTGGCTGCCGTCGCGACGGTTCATCGCTGCGGTGGTCGCCATCGGCGGCATGCAGCTACTCGCCACGATGGACAGCACGATCGCCATCGTCGCGCTACCGCGGATCCAGGACGAGCTGAACCTGTCCGACGCCGGCCGTAGCTGGGTGATCACCGCCTATGTGCTGACGTTTGGCGGGCTGATGCTGCTGGGCGGCCGGCTCGGCGACACGATCGGCCGCAAGCGCACGTTCATCGCCGGGGTCGCACTGTTCACCATCGCATCGATTCTGTGCGGACTGGCATGGGACGAGGTGACGTTGGTCATCGCGCGGTTGCTGCAGGGTGTCGGTGCGGCGATTGCCTCGCCTACGGCGCTCGCGCTGATCGCGACTACATTCCCCAAGGGCCCCGCCCGCAACGCCGCGACGGCGATCTTCGCCGCAATGACCGGCATCGGGTCGGTGATGGGATTGATCGTCGGCGGCGCGTTGACCGAGGTGTCCTGGCGGCTGGCATTCCTGGTGAATGTGCCGATCGGCATTCTGATGCTTTACCTGGCGTACAGCACGCTCGTCGAAACACATCGCGAGCCGATCAAACTCGACGCCACCGGCGCGATACTGGCCACTCTCGGCTGTACCGCGGCCGTGTTCGGCTTCTCGATGGGACCCGAACAAGGATGGCTGTCGCCGGTCACGGTCGGCTCGGGCATCGCCGCAGTGGTGTTCCTCAGTGCGTTCGCGATCACCGAGCGCACCGCCGACAACCCACTTGTCCCGTTCGACCTGTTCCGCGACCGCAACCGGGTGGCGACGTTCGCGGCGATCTTCCTTGCGGGCGGCGTGATGTTCACTCTGACCGTGCTGATCGGCCTGTATGTGCAGGACATCATGGGCTACAGCGCGTTGCATGCCGGCGTCGGCTTCATCCCGTTCGTGGTCGCGCTGGGCATCGGACTGGGCCTGTCATCGCACCTGGTGTCGCTGTTCTCGCCGAGGGTACTGGTCATCGCCGGCGGGTGCCTGGTGCTGGGCGCGATGATTTACGGGTCGACGCTCAACCGCGGCATCCCGTATTTCCCCAACCTTGTCCTGCCGATCGTCGTTGGCGGCTTCGGCATCGGGATGATCGTGGTCCCGCTGACCGTGTCGGCGATCGCGGGCGTCGGGTTCGACCGGATCGGCCCGGTGTCGGCGATCGCGTTGATGCTGCAGAGCCTCGGCGGCCCGGTGATCCTGGCCGTCATCCAGGCCGTCATCACGTCACGGACCCTCTATCTGGGCGGAACCACCGGCCCGGTGAAGAACATGAACGAAGCGCAGCTCCACGCGCTCGACCACGGCTACACCTATGGGCTGCTGTGGGTGGCGGGGGTCGCGGTGATCGTCGGTGGCGCGGCGTTGCTGATCGGCTATACGTCGAAAGAGGTCGCGCACGCGCAGGAAGTCAAGGACGCGCTGGAACTCTAGACGGCGGCGGCGCCGAACGGCCATTTAATGCACACTTTTCGCGTAAAACCGTGCCATAAGTGGCCGTTCACGGCTCAATAGAGGGCATGACCGCCACCGAGTCCGCCACTCAACAGCTCACCATCGAGGTCCGCAATCCGGCCGACGGCCGCGTTGTCGGCGAAGTACCCGTCGATACTGCCGAATCCGTCGCGGCAAAGGTCCGCGAACTGCGCCTGGTCCAGCCCGAATGGGAGGCGCTGGGCCCCCGCGGTCGAAAGGAATGGCTGCTCAAGTTCGGCGACTGGATCCTCGACAACGCTGCGCACATCACCGATGTCCTGCAGTCGGAAACCGGCAAGACTCGTGCGGATGCCGGCATCGAGGCGCCCGGCGCGGTCGACATAATCGGTTATTGGGCGCGCAACGCCGAAAACTTCCTCCGCGACACTCGCGCCAAGCCTCACAGCCCGTTGAGCGCGATCAAGAAGTTGACCGTCGTCTACCGGCCGCATCCGGTGGTCGGTGTGATCACGCCGTGGAACTTCCCGTTCGACGTGGCAGCCATGGACGTCCCGCAGGCCCTGGCCGCCGGCGCCGCGGTGCTGCTCAAACCCTCCGAGGTCACGCCGCTGTCAGCGGTCGAGTTTGTTCGCGGCTGGACCGATATCGGTGCGCCGCCGGTGTTGGCGCTCGCCACCGGCTACGGCGAGACCGGTGCCGCCGTCGTCGCGAACGTCGATTTCGTTCAGTTCACCGGTTCCACGGCGACCGGCCGCCTCATCGCCCGACAGTGCGCCGAGCGCCTGATTCCGTACAGCTTGGAACTCGGCGGCAAGGATCCGGCGCTGGTGCTCGCGGACGCTGACCTCGACCGGGCCGCCAACGGCATTGCCTGGGGTGGCATGTTCAACTCCGGGCAGGTATGCGTGTCGGTGGAGCGCGTGTATGTCGAAGCGCCGGTTTACGACGAATTCGTGGCCAAACTGACCGACAACGTGCGGCAACTGCGCCAGGGCCAAGACAGGACAGGACGCAAGGACGGTTACCGGTACGACGTCGGCGCGATGGCCACCGCTGCGCAGCGCGACATTGTCAAGCGCCATGTCGACGACGCGGTGGCCAACGGCGCCAGGGTGCTGACGGGTGGCAAGCCGACCGGCGTCGGCACGTTCTTCGAACCCACCGTGCTCGTCGACGTCGACCAGTCGATGGCCTGCATCCAGGAAGAGACGTTCGGTCCCACGCTGCCCGTGGTCAAGGTCGCCGACGAGGAGGAGGCGATCCGGCTGGCCAACGACTCGGCCTTCGGTCTGTCGGCCACGGTGTGGACGGGCGCCAAGGACCGGGGCGAGCGCGTCGCACGCCGACTCGACGTCGGCGCTGTGAACATCAACGATGCACTGTCCAACCTCTTCAGCCTGGCCCTGCCGATGGGCGGCTGGAAGAACTCCGGGGTGGGCAGCCGCTACGGCGGTGCTGCCGGAATGCTGAAGTACTGCCGCCAACAGGCAATCACGTCGCCGCGATTCCCCACCCAGGCCAAGGAAGTGCTGTGGTACCCGGTCTCCCGCCGCCGCGCGAAGGTGGCAGCCGGTGTGGTGCGGGCGGCGGCGGGCCGCGGGATACGCCGATTCGGCCTAAGGCCACGGTCGCGTGACGGGTAGATCTGCCTGCGCGCCCGGAGGTTACGCATCGGTAGGGTAGGCAGCCATGTTCGCGGCGCGGCGCACCCCACGCTCGTCGCGGGCGCTGGCCTCCAGCGTCGTCGGGATCGCGATCATCGCGATCACCGGCATGCAGCTGATGTCGACGCTGGACGGCACGATCGTCGTGGTCGCGCTGCCGCGCATGCAGGCCGACCTCGGTATGTCCGACGCGGCGAAGAGCTGGGTGATCACCGCATACGTGCTGACCTTCGGCGGGCTGCTGCTGCTCGGCGGGCGCATCGGCGACGCGGTCGGGCACAAGCGTGCGTTCGTCGCCGGCGTCGCCGTGTTCACCGCGGCGTCGCTGATCTGCGGGCTTGCGTTCGATTCGGGGATGCTGATCGCGGCCCGGGCCTTGCAGGGCACCGGTGCAGCGGTCGCAGCGCCGACCGGGCTGGCGCTGATCGCGTCGACGTACGCGGTCGGGCGCGCCCGCAACCAGGCGATTGCGGTGTCGGCCGCGATGCAGGGAGTCGGCTCGGTGCTGGGGTTGGTGCTCGGCGGCGCTTTCACCGTGATCTCCTGGCGGCTGGCGTTCCTGATCAACGTCCCGATCGGCATCGTGATCATCTGGATCGCGGTGACGCGGCTGCGTGAAACCCACCGCGAGCGACTTCGGTTGGATGTGGCGGGCGCGGTGCTGGCGACGCTGGCGTGCACCACCGCGGTGCTGATTTTCACGCAGGGACCACCGCTGGGCTGGATCAACCCGTGGATCTTCGGCGCGGTGGCGGCAACTGTGCTGCTGTTCGCCGGCTTCCTGATGGTCGAACGCACAGCGGAGCACCCGCTGGTGCCGTTGTCGCTTTTCATGCACCGCAACCGGGTGATGACGTTTTTGTCGCTGTTTCTGGCGGGCGGCGTGCTGCTGACCCTGACCGTGATGATCGGGCTGTACGTACAGCTCGTGCTCGGCTACTCAGCCCTGCGGGCCGGCATCTGCTTCATCCCGTTCGCGGTCGCGCTCGGGCTGGGCAACGTGTCGGCAGCCCGGGCGGCGCCGTCGATCGCGCCGCGCTGGCTGATTATCGGCGGCGGCTCGTTCGTGCTGGGCGCGATGCTGTACGGCTCGACACTGGATCGCAGGCTTACCTATTTCCCGGATTTGTTTGTGCCGATCATCGTCGGCGGCTTCGGGATCGGCGTGATCTCCGTGATCCTGCCGCTGTGTGCCCTCGCCGACGTCGGGCCGCGCGAAATCGGCCCGATCGCCGCGGTCACGTTGATGGTCCAAAACCTCGGCGGACCACTTGTGCTCGTTGTCATCCAGGCGGTGCAGGTATCGCGCACTCTCTACCTCGGGAAAACAACCGATCCGTCCTATGCGCTTGACCACGGATACACCTACTCGCTGCTCTGGGTCGCCGCCATGGCCGTGCTGGTGGGCATCAGCGCGTTCTGGATCGGATATTCCCCACGCCAAATTGCGGCCGCGCAGTACACCCGCGAGGCAGTGGAGGCCGGCGAACTGTAGTCCACACGACCGAAGGCCGGCCGCTTGGTGCAGCCGGCCCCGCTTTGCGATGCTCGTTTACGCGGTCTGGTCCGTGACGACGATGCTCTGACCGCTGGTGGCCCAGGCTTTCTCGAATGTCTCGATGTCCACCTGCCAGTCCCGGCCCTTCGGATTGCCGCTGTCATTGAGGTGCACGATGTCCTTGTCGGTGTCGACACCGGTGACGACCAGAGCGTGGTTGGGCTTGTCGAACGGTCCCTTAGTGTCACCCCAGATCAACTGGGCATTGACGATCGCCATGACCTTGTGGCCTTCCTTGAGGTACTTCGCGATCGCATCCATCCCGGTTGCGGTGACGAAATCCTTTTTCACTTCTTCGCCGAGGTCGCCACCCAACTTGCCGCTCAGGTCGTAGTGCTTCAGCAGCACCAGGACATCGACGGGGTCGGTGCCCATTCCCTGGTTGGGGTCGTTGAGCGAGCCGATTGGCGGGATATAGACGGTACCGGGATGCACCACGCTCGGTGTGATGGTGGCCAACGCGGTGATCTCGAACTCGGAGATCTTGCTGCCCTTGATTTCTCCGACCATGTCGGCCGTCGCCATCAGCACGCAATTGTCGAACTCCTGGTGCTGCCAGAACGGGGCCGCTTTCTCGGGATTGCCGTAGAGCTCAGCGTTGGCGGTGCCGGCGAGGCCGAGCGCTGCGCCGCTGACCACGGTGGCGACCGCTGCGGCCCGGGCGATCTTCTTGATGCGAGTGAAGGTGGTGCTCATAGTCGTTGGTGTTCTTCCTCGGTCGGTTTGGTTCGTTGAACCGAGATTGAGTCACCCACCTCCTCGGATTCTCAATGGATTCTTGGGGTCCGCTCATCGGTGCTTGTTGCTCTTCGCGCAAGCGCTCATCGGTGCTTGTTGCTCTTCGCGCAAGCGCTCATCGGCCGCGATCGCATAAGCTGGGCCGCTGTGATCACCCGCATGTCCGAGCTGTTCCTGCGTACGTTGCGCGAGGACCCCGCAGACGCCGAGGTGCCAAGCCACAAGTTGTTGATCCGCGCGGGCTATATCCGGCCGGTGGGGCCGGGCCTGTACGCGTGGCTGCCGCTAGGTCTGCGTGTGCTGCGAAAGATCGAGCGCATCGTCCGCGATGAGATGAATGCGATTGGCGGACAGGAGATTTTGTTTCCTGCACTGTTGCCGCGCGCGCCCTATGAGGCGACGAATCGCTGGACCGAGTACGGCGACGCAGTATTCCGGCTCCAGGACCGCCGCGGCAACGACTATTTGCTCGGCCCGACGCACGAGGAGTTGTTTACGCTCACGGTGAAGGGGGAGTACAGCTCCTACAAGGACTTTCCGCTCCTGCTGTACCAGATCCAGCCGAAGTATCGCGACGAGGGCCGGCCTCGCGCGGGCATCTTGCGCGGCCGTGAGTTCGTGATGAAGGACTCGTATTCGTTCGATATCGACGACGCGGGGCTAGAAGCCCAGTACCACGCACACCGCGTCGCGTATCAACGAATGTTCGACCGGATGGCGGTGCGGTATGTGATCGTCTCGGCCGTCTCCGGGGCGATGGGCGGCAGTGCCTCCGAAGAGTTCTTGGCCGAAAGCTCCATCGGGGAAGACACTTTCGTGCGCTGCCTGGAGTCTGGCTATGCAGCCAACGTGGAGGCCGTGATCACCGTGCAGCCGGATCCGTTGCCGGTCGATGATCTACCGCAGCCGGTGGTGTACGACACCGGCGACACTCCGACCATCAGGACGCTGGTCGACTGGGCGAATTCGGCCCAGGACCGCGAGGTAACAGCGGCCGACACGCTGAAGAACGTCCTGCTCAAAGTTCGTCCGCCGGGCGGTGACTGGGAACTGCTCGCGGTCGGCATTCCAGGCGACCGTGAGGTTGACGACAAGCGGTTGGGCGCCGCGCTCGAGCCTGCCGAGTACGCGATGCTCGACGACAACGACTTCACTAAGTACCCGTTCCTGGTCAAAGGCTATATCGGCCCAAAAGGCCTGGCGGAGAACGGGGTTCGATTTCTCGTCGACCCACGGATCGTCGACGGCACCAGTTGGATCACCGGCGCCGACGCGCCGGGTAAACATGTCGTCGGCCTGGTGGCCGGTCGCGATTTCGTCGCCGACGGCACCATCGAGGCCGCTGAGGTGCGCGACGGCGACATGTCGCCGGACGGCGCGGGCCCGCTGGTGTCGGCGCGCGGCATCGAGATCGGCCACATCTTCCAACTCGGCCGCAAGTACACGGACGCGTTTTCGGCTGACGTGCTCGGTGAGGACGGCAAGCCGGTGCGACCGACCATGGGCTCCTACGGGATCGGGGTGTCGCGGCTTGTCGCGGTGGTCGCCGAGCAGCACCACGACGAGCTCGGGCTGCGCTGGCCGTCGTCGGTGTCGCCGTTCGATGTGCATCTGGTGATCGCCAACAAGGACGCCGCCGCGGGCGACGGCGCGGCGGAGCTGGCCGGGGACTTGGACCGGCTTGGCGTCGACGTGCTGCTCGACGACCGGCAGGCGTCGCCTGGGGTGAAGTTCAAGGACGCGGAACTACTGGGCGTGCCGTGGATCGTCGTGGTGGGCCGAGGCTGGGCCGACGGTGTGGTGGAGCTGCGCAACAGGTTCAGCGGGGAGACCCGCGCCGTTCCCGTCGACGTCGCTGCGACTGAGATCGCCGCCGTTCTCGGGTGACGGGTTATTCGCTGCCGCCCGGGAACGGCGCCGTCAACGGCCACTCCCCGAGTACCTGCCGCCACCGCGCCGCCCGGACCGCGCACTGCGTCAGGGCCGTCACCGCGAAGGCTCTGTCCTGGGCGGACTGCGCTCGTTCCAGCGCGGCGCGCCAGGCCACTTCGTCGTCGGTTTCCATCCTGATGGCCAAGGTGGTCGCGTCTTTCCAGTTCGTGACCGGGATCGGCAGTTGATAGCCCGCCGCGGCGACTGGTGCGGCCACTGATCGCCTCGCGAGCATCGCGATCGCGGCCTCACGCCGGGCGCGGTGTTCGGCGAGCGACTCCGAAATCATCTCGTTCATGTCTGGCATCGAGTGCGCCGACACGAAGCCGTAGCCGTAGATCGTCGCGTGCTCGGCGGAGATCGCGTCAGCGAGCGCTTTGTCGTCGGGCGACTCGGGCTGGTTGGTCGGGCTGGGCTGCGGGGACGTCATTGCGCCGGCTCCGTCATCGCGAGCGGGACAGTCATCGACGTCGTGCATGCCGCGGCGATGGAGCCGAGCAGTCCGGCACGATACCCCGACTGGCTCGCGGCCAATTTGGCTGCGCTGTCGGCCGATTCGCGCAGTGCCGCGATCACGTCAGTTCGTGACGGCGGTGGCGCGGGTGGCGCGGTGGTAGGGGTCGTCGTCGACGACGACATGGTCGACTCGGCGGCCACACGGGAGATCTCCTGCGATAGCGCCTTCGCGTGCGCGGCGCGTTCGTCGGCGACCACATTCAGTGGGGGAGCGTAGAACGGGCCGGCCGTTGTTGCGGCGGAGCGTGCTATCTGGCTGTCGCGCTGCGCGAGGTCGAGCTGGGCTTCCAGCGGGTCGGGCTGCTGCGGAGGCTCGGGGGAGCGGCCGCAGGCAGCGGTCGTTGCGCCGAGCGCGGCCAGTGCGGCTGCGCCGAGGAGCACGCGACGGCGGCTGACACGTCGCGCGGTGGACATGGGCGACATCCTGCCATCAGCGCGCAGCCGGAGTTGAGCGGCACAGCCTGGGCCGGCAACGCAACTGTTCCTTCTTTCGTCGGCAGCTTCCCGCGCGGGCTCGTTCAGCCAGACCAGAGCAGTGCGCGTAGGGGGCGAGGAGGCCGCCCTACGTCAGCCCCCGCCGCCGCCGCCACCGCAACCGCCGCCACCGCAACCGCCGCCACCGCAACTTCCTCCGCCGCAGCCGCTGCCCCCGCAGCCGCTGTCGCCGCCACCGCACGACCCGCCGGAGCCGTCGGTGAAGGCCCCGCCGTACATCGCGGCGGAGCCTGTAGCGCCCCACGCCTCATCACGTCGGCGTTCGCTCCGTCGACGTTGGACTCGCTGATGCAAGACGACCAGGCAGACCCCCGCGGCGATCAACGCCCCCAGGAAAATGAGGTAGCCCACCACCACGCCTGCGTTCATCGTCAACCCCCGCCGCAACCGCCGCCGCCGCAACCGGCGCCAGCCTTCCAGAGGCGGTCCCTACCGATCCGCCCGGCGGGCGTGACCATTGCAGTGGGCACAGCGATAACCACCAGAATGATCAACTACCCGAGAGCGGTGTCACTCATGGGCAAAAGCTACGCCCGTTGCACCCGCCGCATACAGTGAAAACGTGCGAAGATACCGGGCGGAGCGGTTCGATGGGGTGCACGCCGCGGTGGCGGACCTCGATCTTCCCCCGGCCGTGTTCAAAACGTGTCCCGGGCAGCCGCGGGCGCTTATCGAAACCGGTTTGCGGCAGTGGCTGCGCTGCTGTGCGCCCGCGCTGCGTGACGACAAGGTAATCGGGATGCCCTCTCGCGCGGTGGATGAGGCATGGCACGGCCTGATCCTGTGCACCGTGCGGTATTCGGCGTTTTGCAAGAAGGCTTACGGCCAATTTCTGCATCACCACCCCGAAGGCGGTGCACCCCCCGACGTTGTGGCGCGCGCAGATTCAGCCGATGAGCAGCTTCGCCGGACAGTCATCGCATGGTCGCTGGTCGCGACGCCAGGTGAGCAGTGTGTTCTATGGAATCTCGACGAACGTGTCGGTGTGGACCAGCCCTGGGGCCTCGACCTCGCCCGGGTCGCTGCGATTCAAGCAGCCGTCACAACACTTGTTGGGGGCGGCCGGAATTCGTGACGCCACTGTGCCGGGGCTGAACTAATCGGCCGCGGGGTTTTTCGGCTGTCCCGGCCGCACCGAGGGAAAGTTGCTGAAATCTCGATCGGCGCGAGGACAACCACTTCTGGCGTATCGTTAGTGGCTGGATCCGCGTTTGCGGAGCTTGAGCCGGACAACTCAAGATGAGGAGCTCGCCGTGGCCACGGGGCTGCCGTCGCAGGAACAGGTGATCGAGCTACTCGATAACGAGTTTGCGCGTGCCGGCTATGAAATCGAGAACGTGGTCGTCGACAACAAGGCCCGTCCGCCCCGCATCACGGTGATCGCCGACGGCGACGAGCCGCTGGACCTGGACACCATCGCCGCACTATCCCAGCGCTCGTCGGCGTTGCTGGACCACGTGGACGATGGTGCCTCGAGCACTACCAGCTATGTGCTGGAAGTCAGCTCACCCGGTGTCGGGCGACCGCTGACCACTCCTAAGCACTTCCGGCGGGCCCGGGGCCGCAAGGCCGAGCTGTCGCTGTCCGACGGCTCATCCGTTATCGGACGCGTGGGTGATACCAACGACGGCCTGCTGCATCTCGTGGTGCGGGAGAAGTCCGGGTGGGCGCCGCGTGGCATCCCGCTGGGCGAGATCGTCAAAGCTGTTGTCCAGGTGGAGTTTTCGTCGCCAAATCCACGTGAGCTGGAACTGGCGGGCGATATGGGGGCACTCCCCCGCGAGCGGGAGGTACCCCCACCCGCTCGCGGGGGACGCTTGCGCGAAGAGCAAACTGGCGGGGTAGCGTCGTGAACATCGACATGGTGGCGCTGCACGCGATCGAGGTCGACAGGGGAATGTCCGTCGGCGATTTGCTGGAGACCATCAAGTCAGCCCTGTTGACCGCTTACCGGCACACCCAAGGCCACCAGCCCGACGCCCGCATCGAGATCGACCGCAAGACCGGCGAGGTAAAGGTCATCGCGCGCGAGACCGACGAGGACGGCAACGTCATCACCGAATGGGACGACACCCCGGAGGGCTTCGGCCGGGTCGCCGCGACAACGGCGCGTCAGGTCATGCTGCAACGGCTCCGCGACGCGGAGAACGAAAAGACCTACGGCGAGTTCTCGGCCCGAGAAGGCGATGTCGTCGCCGGCGTCATCCAGCGCGATGCCCGCGCCAACGCCCGCGGCCTGGTGGTGGTGCGGATGGGCAGCGAGACCAAGGGCTCTGAGGGCGTGATCCCGGCAGCCGAGCAGGTCCCCGGCGAACGCTACGAGCACGGTGATCGACTTCGCTGCTACGTGGTCGGGGTCAGCCGGGGGACCCGCGAACCGTTGATCACACTGTCTCGAACGCATCCGAACCTGGTCCGCAAGTTGTTCGCCCTTGAGGTACCCGAGATCGCAGACGGCTCCGTAGAGATCGTCGCCGTCGCGCGTGAGGCGGGTCACCGCTCGAAGATCGCGGTGCGGTCGCGGGTGCCCGGTCTGAACGCTAAAGGCGCCTGCATCGGCCCGATGGGGCAACGGGTGCGCAACGTGATGAGCGAGCTCGCCGGCGAGAAGATCGACATCATCGACTACGACGAGGACCCCGCGCGGTTCGTGGCCAACGCGCTCTCGCCGGCCAAGGTCGTGTCCGTGAGCGTCGTCGACCGCAACGCCCGCGCCGCACGTGTGGTTGTCCCGGACTTCCAGCTGTCGCTGGCCATCGGCAAAGAGGGGCAGAACGCCAGGTTGGCGGCACGACTCACCGGCTGGCGGATCGACATCCGCAGCGACAACGAGGCCACTCAGGGGCAACCAACGGCCTGATCCCGGTCTGTCAGCTGGCGCCGGGCACGTCGGTTGCGCCGAGCGTGCGGCGACCACTGAGCCTGAGGCCGGATTTTCACCTGCGCGCACGTTCGGCGAGTGAAAGTCCAGCACGTTCATGCGCACGCGCATGACACAATACATCTATGCCTAAGACGGTGCAGATTCGTGACATCGACGACGAGGTATATGCCGCATTGGTGTGCCGCGCTGGCGAGGAAGGCATCACGGTGCCAGAGCTTCTGCGCCGCGAGGCGGCACGGCTAGCTGCGCGGCCGTCAGTGGCGGAGTGGTTGGCGCGTACGGGTCGACGGCCCTCAGAAGTATCGACCGCCGAGGTGCTTGCGGCCTTGGACGAATGGCGCGGCGAGTGGCCGGATGCTGGTCGTTGACGCGTCGTGTCTATTTGAAGTCGTCGCCGATACGCGCCGCGCGGACGAAATCGCGGCGCGCCTGGCGGCAGACGTCGATCACCTGGCGCCAGCGGTAGTCGACGTCGAGGTGTTGGGTGTTATCCGTGCGCAGTACTTGCGTGGACGACTAGATGGAACCGCGGCAGCGCAAGCCGTGGCAGACCTGCGCGATTGGCCGGGCCAGCGTGTCGGGCACCGGTTGCTATTGGATCGGGCTTGGCGGCTGAGGGATTCGATCCGCAGCTGGGATGCGTTCTATGTAGCGCTTGCCGAAGCGTTCGACGCGACGTTGTTGACGTTGGATGCGCGCCTCGCTCGCGCTCCCGGGCCGAGGTGCCGAATCGAAGTTCTTGATAGTCCTTATTGAGGGGTTCCGGGGCTAGAGGCAAAGGACAATGACGCGCCCTGCCGCCAGCCGACGGGCTGACGTTGCGTTCACGTCACGAGCAGCTTGACCACCCGATTGTTGCCCAGCCGGTACCGCCCAAACGGCGTGCCTGCACCCGATCACCGCCAGAGCCGTCAGCGCGCACCAAGCGGGCCCGGCAGCGGAATATCGTCGTCACACCACCCCGCTGCCGCGCCTGCCCGTTGGGACTGGACCACCCGCCCGCTCGTCGTTCGCTTACCCGCCGGCGACGGGCAAGCACCCGCTGGACATGAGCGACATTCTCGCCACGGGATCACCGGCCTCGGTTCGGTGCTGGTCGCGGATCGCCGCGACACGTGTGTACGGGCCACCCAGTTGCGAACACCAACCGTCCGTTCGGCCGGGTGCATCAGCGTGATTCGTCCCGCGCACCCCACGGCCCACGACCGAGACCGTGCACTGCGCCATTCAACTCACCGGCAGCTTAAGCACCCGCCTGTTGCCGGTGTTGGTGACGTAGAGGGTGCCGGCGGTGTCGACCGCCACCCCGCTCGGGCCGTTGAGCCCGGTGAACGGCAGCTCGGTGGGGGTGGTGGCGCCGGCCGCCAGGCGCAGCACCCGATTGTTGTAGTAGTCGGTGACGTAGAGGGTGCCGGCGGTGTCGATCGCCACCCCGCTCGGGCCGTGGAGCCCGGTGAACGGCAGCTCGGTGGGGGTGGTGGCGCCGGCCGCCAGCCGCAGCACCCGATTGTTGCGGGTGTCGGTGGCGTAGAGGGTGCCGGCGGTGTCGACCCCCAGCCCGCTTGAAGCGTAGAGCACGGTGAACGGCAGCTCGGTGGGGGTGGTGGCGCCGGCCGCCAGCCGCAGCATCCGGTTGTAGCCGCTGACGTAGAGGGTGCCGGCGGTGTCGACCGCCACCCCGTCCGGATAGTTGAGCCCGGTGAACGGCAGCTCGGTGGGGGTGGTGGCGCCGGCCGCGAGCCGCAGCACCCGATTGTTGTAGTAGTCGGTGACGTAGAGGGTGCCGGCGGTGTCGACCGCCACCCCGCCCGGACGCTCGAGGCCGGTGAACGGCAGGGTGACCTGAGGCCCATATGTTGGCGCCGCACTTGTGGGGGGTGTCCGGTTTCGGGTGGCGAGCATGGTGATCGCCGTGACGGTGACCGCGATGAGCAGCACCGCGGTCGCGGTGATCAGCACCCGGGGTCGGCGCCACCGGCGCGCGCCGGGCTCGGCGGGGGCCGGCGGGGGCGGGCCGGCGGGGGTGCGGTGTTGAGTCGGGGCGCTCGGTGACAGCCCGGCGGCGGGGAGGGTGACGATCTTCGCCGCGGCGGGGTTGGCCTGCACTGTGGCCGGCCGATCCCCGGTGTGGGCCGCGGCGCCGGTCGCGGTGTCCGTCGCGCGGTGGGCCGCCGATGGGGCCGCGGTCTGGGGGCGCGGCGGCGCCGGCCGCGGTCGGGGATCGGCGGGCGGGGCGGGGGGCGAGGTGATGGCCTGGCGGGCGGCGGCGGCCAGCTCGCTGGCGCTGGCATAACGGCGGTCGGGGTCCTTGGCCATCCCGGTGGCGATGACCTCGTCAAGTGCCGCGGGGATGCCCGCGCGCTGCGCCGAGGGGCGCGGCGGTGGGGTGTTGACGTGTCCGGCGAACTGGCGTTCCAGGCTGTTACCGGGGTAGGGCTGTGTCCCGGTGAGGGATTCGTGCAGCACGCAGGTCAGGGCGTAGATGTCGGCGCGCGGGTCGAGCTGCTCGGAGGTGAACCGCTCGGGGGCCATGTAGGCCCAGGTTCCGATGGTGGCGCCGGTGCCGGTCAGCCCGGTGTCGGCGGCGGCGCGGGCGATGCCGAAGTCGATCAGGTAGGCGTGGTCGTCCTCGTCCAGCAGGATGTTGGACGGTTTGACGTCGCGGTGCACCAGCCCGGCCTTGTGGGCGGCGCGCAGCGCGCGGGCGATCTGCTCGATCACCGCGACCGCGCGCGCCGGCGCCAATGGCCCGGCGGTGATCACCGCGGGCCAGGTCGCGGCCCTCGACCAGGGCCATGTCCACGAACAGTCGTCCGTCGATCTCGCCGTAGTCGTGGATGGACACGATGTGCGGGTTGTGCAACCCGGGCCGCGGCGTGGGCCTCGCGGCGGAACCTTTGTTCGAACGTCGGGTCCTGGGCCAGATGCGCTGGCAGCACCTTGAGCGCGATGACCCGGTCGGTGCGGGTGTCGAAGGCCCGCCACACCTCACCCATCCCGCCGCGGCCAACGGACCCACCAGCCGGTAACGGCCGAACGGGGTGCCCTCCACGAACGTCCTCCAGTTTCCAGCAAACCAGCGACACAATAAGCGCTACAACCATGTCTCACGGCCGAAACGGGCCTCTCCACGCCGTTCGGACCACGCCATCATGTGACGTAGACTGAGCCGTGATCCAGCGCGAGACTTCGGCTTCCAATTCGGGGCCGGTGCGCACCTGCATCGGATGCCGAAGACGAGGGCTGGCCGTCGAACTGCTTCGTGTGGTGGCGGTGTCGACAGGAAATGGGGATTACGCCCTGACCGTTGACACCTCAGGTAATCTGCCGGGGCGGGGTGCCTGGCTGCACCCCCACCAGCAGTGTCTCCGCGCAGCGATCCGGCGGCGAGCTTTCGGCCGAGCGTTGCGCATCACCGGTTCGCCGGATATATCCGGCGCCGTCGAGCACACCACCGCGCTCGAGGCGTCTGCAACAGAACAGGTAGCAAGAACATGAGCACACCGTGAAGTCCCAATGACCATGTGTCGTAGCTAACCCGAGGCGCGCGGCCTAATGCTGTCGCCTCGAGAGATGGAGAGGTAGTGGCAGGCAAGGCCCGCGTACACGAGTTGGCAAAGGAACTCGGTGTCACAAGCAAAGAAGTTCTCGCCCGGCTGAGCGAACAAGGCGAATTCGTCAAATCAGCCTCCTCAACCGTGGAAGCACCGGTCGCGCGGCGGCTGCGTGAGTCCTTTGGCGGCGGCAAGCCCGCCCAGGCAGCGCAGGACGGCAACGGCGCGGCCGAAAAGGCTCCGGCCGGCGGCATCGCCACCGCGCCGGCGAAGGCCGCTCCCGCGAAACCAGCGGCTGCGGCCCCCCCGGCCGCAGCTGCGCCCGGGCCACCTACCCCGGCGGCGCCGCCCACGGCCCCTGCGGCCAGCGCGCCGCCCACGGCCCCTGCGGCCAGCGCGCCGCCCACGGCCCCTGCGGCCAGCGCGCCTCCCACGATCCCGGCGGCACGTCCGGGGCCCGTTCCCGGGGCGCCGCGTCCCGGTCCAGGCCCCAAGCCAGCGCCGCGCACGCCGCGCGTCGGCAACAACCCGTTCTCGACCGCGCAGCCGGTCGACCGGCCGATCCCTCGTCCGCAGGCCCCTCGACCAGGCGCGCCACGACCCGGTGTCGCGCGCTCGGGTGCGTCGCCCGGCAACATGCCCCCCAGGCCCGGCAGCGGCGTTCCCGGTCGTGCGCCACGGCCCGGCGCGCCCCGTCCCGGTGCGGGCGGCCGCGGTCCCGGTGCACCAACGGGCGGACGCCCCGGCGGCGGCGGTAACTACCGCGGCGGTAGTGCACCGGCGGCGGGTGCACCTGCGGCCGGCGGCTTCCGTGGCCGTCCCGGTGGCGGCGGTCGACCCGGCCAACGCGGTGGAGCGGCCGGCGCATTCGGCCGTCCTGGCGGCGCGCCGAAGCGCGGTCGCAAGAGCAAGCGGCAGAAACGCCAGGAATACGACTCGATGCAGGCACCGGTCGTCGGTGGCGTGCGGTTGCCGCACGGCAACGGCGAGACCGTCCGGCTGGCCCGCGGCGCGTCGCTGAGCGACTTCGC
The DNA here is from genome assembly GCA_963801365.1 of uncultured Actinomycetota bacterium. GTDB lineage: Bacteria > Actinomycetota > Actinomycetes > Mycobacteriales > Mycobacteriaceae > Mycobacterium. Next base: position 546,695 of record CAWDEZ010000018.1, read on the forward strand.
GGAGAAGATCGACGCCAACCCTGCTGCCCTCGTGCAGGCGCTGTTCAACCTCGGCGAGATGGTCACCGCCACCCAGTCCGTCGGCGACGAGACGCTCGAACTGCTCGGCAGCGAGATGAACTACAACGTCCAGGTCGTCAGCCCTGAAGACGAGGACCGCGAGCTGCTGGAGTCCTTCGACCTGACCTACGGTGAGGACGAGGGCAGCGAAGAGGACCTGCAGACCCGGCCGCCGGTGGTCACCGTGATGGGCCACGTAGACCACGGCAAGACGCGCCTACTGGACACCATCCGCCAGGCCAACGTCCGTGAAGCTGAGGCCGGCGGCATCACGCAGCACATCGGCGCGTACCAGGTGCAGGTCGACCTGGATGGCACCGAGCGGCCGATCACCTTCATCGACACCCCGGGCCATGAAGCGTTCACCGCGATGCGTGCGCGCGGCGCGAAGGCCACCGACATCGCGATCCTCGTGGTGGCCGCCGACGACGGCGTGATGCCGCAGACGGTGGAAGCCATCAACCACGCCCAGGCCGCCGATGTGCCGATTGTGGTGGCGGTCAACAAGATCGACAAGGAGGGCGCTGACCCGGCCAAGATCCGGGCTCAGCTCACCGAGTACAACCTGGTGGCCGAGGACTTCGGCGGCGACACCATGTTTGTCGACATCTCGGCCAAGCAGGGCACCAACATCGAGCAACTGCTCGAGGCGGTACTGCTGACCGCCGACGCCGCTCTGGACCTGCGGGCCAACCCCGACATGGAAGCGCAGGGCGTGGCGATCGAGGCGCATCTGGACCGCGGCCGCGGCCCGGTGGCCACCGTGCTGGTGCAGCGCGGCACGCTTCATGTCGGCGACTCGGTGGTGGCTGGCGACGCGTACGGCCGGGTGCGACGCATGGTCGACGAGCACGGCCAGGACGTCGAGCAGGCGCTGCCGTCCCGGCCGGTGCAGGTCATCGGCTTCACGTCGGTGCCCGGTGCTGGCGATAACCTCCTCGTCGTCGACGAGGACCGCATCGCCCGTCAAATCGCCGACCGGCGCAGCGCGCGCAAGCGCAACGCGATGGCGGCCCGGGCCCGCAAGCGGATCAGCCTGGAGGACCTGGATTCGGCGCTGAAGGAAACCAGCCAGCTGAACCTGATCCTCAAGGGAGACAATGCCGGCACCGTCGAGGCGCTGGAAGAGGCGCTGCTGGGCATCCAGGTCGACGACGAGGTGGAGCTGCGCGTGATCGACCGCGGCGTGGGCGGGGTGACCGAGACGAACGTCAACTTGGCGTCGGCCTCGGATGCGATCATCATCGGCTTCAACGTGCGCGCTGAGGGCAAGGCCACCGAGCTGGCCAACCGCGAGGGTGTGGAGATCCGCTACTACTCGGTGATCTACCAGGCCATCGACGACATCGAGAAGGCGCTGCGCGGCCTGCTCAAGCCGATCTACGAGGAGCGCGAACTGGGGCGTGCCGAAGTGCGGGCGCTCTTCCGCTCATCGAAGGTCGGCACCATCGCCGGCTGCCTGGTCACGTCGGGCAACATCCGGCGAAACGCCAAAGCACGGCTGCTGCGCGACAGCGTGGTGGTGGCCGAAAACGTCACCGTGCAGTCACTGCGCCGGGAAAAAGACGACGTCACCGACGTTCGCGACGGCTACGAGTGCGGTCTGACGTTGTCGTATTCCGACATCAAGGAAGGCGACGTGATCGAGACGTACGAGCTGGTCGAGAAGCAGCGTGGGTGATGAGCCGCTTGCGCGAAGAACAAAATGGCTGATTCGCCGCGGGCGCGTCGGCTGGCCAAGCGGATCTCAACGATCGTCGCGTCGGCGATCGAGTACGAGATCAAGGACCCGCGGCTGGCCGGAGTGACGATCACCGACGCGAAGGTCACCGCGGACTTGCACGACGCGACGCTGTACTACACGGTGATGGGCCGCACGCTCGAGGACGCGCCAGACTACGCGGTCACCGCGGCCGCGCTGGATCGGGCCAAGGGGGTGCTGCGCACAAAAGTCGGTGCGGGGACGGGGGTTCGGTTCACGCCGACGCTGACCTTCGTGCGCGACACCGTTCCGGACACCGTCCACCGGATGGAGGAGCTGCTGGCGCGTGCCCGTGAGGCGGACGCCGATCTAGCGAGGGTAAGGCAGGGTGCCCGACCTGCGGGCGACGCGCAGCCGTACCGTGTGGTACAAGACGAAGACGCCAGCGACGACCAGGACAGCGGTGACCGCAATCGAGACAACTGAAGTAACAGGAATCGACATCGACGCGCGCGGCGCGGCTAAGGCGCTTGCCGATGCCCGCACTGTCGCCATCGTGTGCCATGTCCATCCCGATGCTGACAGCGTCGGAGCGGGCCTGGCGTTGGCACTGGTGCTCGACCGTGACGGCGTCGATGTGGAAATCAGCTTCGCGACACCGGACCGGCTGCCGGATTCGCTTCGGACGCTGCCAGGTTGTCAGTTCTTCGTGCCGCCCGCGGACATGCGCCGCGACGCCGATCTCGTCGTGACCGTCGACGCGCCTAGCGCTAACCGGCTGGGCGAGCTGGCGGATCTCGCGGCGCCGGGCAACGACGTGCTGGTGATCGACCACCACAAGTCGAATAGCTTGTTCGGCAGCCTGAATTTCGTTGATGCCAAGGCTGATTCGACGACCATGCTGGTCGCGGAACTTCTCGACGGGTGGGGCAAAGACATCGACGGTGACGTGGCCACCTGCCTCTACGCGGGGTTGACCACCGACACCGGATCCTTCCGGTGGGCCAGCCCTGAGGCGCTGCGGCTCGCCGTGCGGCTGGTCGAAGCCGGCGCGGACAACGCCGCGATCTCTCGTCAGCTGCTCGACACCCATCCCTACGCGTGGCTCCCGATGTTGTCACGGGTGCTGGGCACGGCGCGGCTGCTGCCGGACGCGGTCGGCGGCCGCGGGTTGGTGTACGTCGTCGTCGGGCACGACGAATACGTGAATAGCCGGTCCGAAGAGGTGGAAAGCATCGTCGACATCGTTCGCACCACCGAGCAGGCCGAGATCGCGGTGGTATTCAAGGAGATCGAGCCGCAGCAGTGGTCGGTGTCGATGCGGGCGAAGTCGTTCGATCTTGCCTCTGTGGCGACGCAATTCGGTGGTGGTGGTCACCAGCTCGCCGCGGGCTATTCGGCCGCCGGCCCGATCGACGAGGTCGTCGCGGAGCTGCTACACGCGGTTGGCTGACATCGCCTTTCGTTGCGTTGCGGCCATTTAGCGGCTCAGCCCTCCTGGTAACTCCAGGTGCGAAGTTGCTCTGCAATCCTGTCCACATCGGGAACCACACCGGTGGCGACCCGGATCACGAAGTGGAATCGGTCGTCCTCCGGCGCCCTGATCCACTGACCGTTGATGGCCAGGAACGTACGGCATGCTGTCCATGCAAGTCGCTTGTTCCCGTCCACCAGCGCGTGGTTCCGTGCCAAGGAGTGCAGCAGCGCGGCGGCCTTGCGGTGCAGATCTGGGTAAGCATCGTCGCCGAACACCGACGCGCGGGGCCGCGCCAGAGCGGATTCGAGCAATCCGTAGTCCCCGACCACGACATCCCCACCGACGGCTTCACGGGCGATTTCAAGCAGGTCGTCAAGGCCGAGGTACTCAGTCATGCGTCCTTGAGGCGCTCCAGAACCCCGGCCTCCTCGCGCACCACCCGCTGCAGCGCCGCGGCGACGTTGGACTTGTGCGCTCGCCGGGCGATGTACTCGTCGATGGCCGATAGCGCGACAGCCTGCATAGAGCGCCCCTCGGCGGCGGCCTGGCGGCGCAGCGCTTCTGTCTGCTGATGACTTGTGCGAAGAGTCATACCCATGCCGTAATGATACCTGTTTGATACCACCCGGCCCGCGCCGGTGACGCTTCTCCCACGCCTTCGTTCCCAGCCTGCGACCCCGCGCCACCAACGCTCACCTAGCAGTGCGACCGTTGAATACCGCAGCGTCCATGTGTGGATTCGGTGAGGGAGGGGAATTGACTGCGTCGGACGACTCGGCAGCCACCGCGAGCCGGATCGTCGCGCTGGCGTTGCCCGCGCTTGGGGTGCTCGCCGCTGAACCGCTGTATCTGCTGTTCGACACTGCAGTGGTGGGACGTCTCGGCGCGCTGGCGTTGGCCGGCCTGGCGATCGGCGGCCTGATCGTCAGCATGGTCGGGTCCGGCCTGGTGTTTCTGTCGTACGGCACGACGGCGCGCTCCGCACGGTTTTTCGGCGCGGGCGACCGGGCGGCAGCGGTGCGCGAAGGTGTGCAGGCCACCTGGCTGGCATTGGCTCTCGGCGTGGTGTTCGTCGTCGTGGTGCAGGCGGCCGCGGTCCCGATCGTGTCGGCGATCGCCTCGAAGAGCGACATCGCCGACGCGGCGCTGTCGTGGCTCCGGATCGCGGTGGTGGCCGCCCCGGCGATGTTGATGTCGCTGGCGGGCAACGGCTGGATGCGCGGTGTGCAGGACACCGTGCGGCCGCTGCGGTACGTGGTCGCCGGCTTCGCGGTATCGGCGGTGCTGTGCCCGTCGCTGGTCTACGGGTGGCTCGGGTTTCCGCGCTTCGAGCTGGCCGGCTCCGCCGTCGCGAACCTGGTCGGCCAATGGGTCGCGGCGCTGATGTTCGCCCGTGCGCTGTTGGTCGAACATGTGCCGCTGGGCGTCAACTGGTCGGTCTTGCGTGCGCAGGTGGTCATCGGTCGCGACCTGTTTGTGCGCACGGTGGCGTTCCAGGTGTGCTATCTGTCCGCCGCCGCGGTCGCGGCCCGGTTCGGGGCGGCGGCGGTGGCCGCGCACCAGATCGTGCTGCAGTTGTGGAATTTCCTTGCGCTGGTTCTGGATTCGCTCGCCATCGCGGCACAGTCGCTGGTGGGCGCCGCGCTGGGTGCGGGACAGGCGGCTCACGCGAAGTCGGTGGCCTGGCGGGTGACGGCGTTCTCGGCGGTGGCTGCCACTGTGCTGGCAGCGCTGCTTGCGGTGGGCGCCACGGTATTGCCGGAGTTGTTCACCAACGACCACGTGGTGCTCGACGCGGTCGGGGTGCCATGGTGGTTCCTCGTCGCGCAGCTGCCGGTCGCCGGAGTGGTGTTCGGCCTGGACGGAGTGCTGCTCGGCGCCGGCGACGCAAAGTTCATGCGCAACGCGACCCTGATCAGCGCGCTGGTGGGCTTTTTGCCGCTGATCTGGCTGTCGCTGGTGTTCGGCTGGGGCTTGGCCGGGATCTGGTCCGGGTTGTCCACCTTCATTCTGCTGCGGCTGATATTTGTCGGCTGGCGGGCGTTCTCCGGCCGGTGGGCGGTTCTCGGAACGAGCTGACGCAGTCGGCCGGCGGCGGCGAAACGTTGGCTCCGGGACCTCACCGGATGGATCCAAGGCGGCAATGGCGCTGCTGTTCATCGATGTGGGCTAAAGGTGGGCTAAAGGGGCTAAGGCGACACACCGCACTCACGAACACCCCTACCTTGGCGCCGGCGACGCGAAGTTCATGCGCAGCGCAACGGTAATCAGCGCGCTGGCCCGCGGTCAGGCACAGTCGCCCTGGTCGGTCCGGCCGTGGTGTGTGGCACCACCAAGATCGACGGCAGAGAAGCCCCTGTCGTTGCCGGCGGCTGCGAAGGTGGGATCCGCGGGATGACGGTGGTTGGTGTCGGCGTCCGCGAACGGGGGATCCGCGGTGAAGGAATCGGAACTGACGGCACCGCCGATGGCGTCGGCGGCGTCAACGGCAGGCACCCAAGCGGTGGCCGTTGGCATCTGGGTAGTGGTCAGCAGAACGCTGAACGCAGCACCAATGCCACCCGCCTTGGCCGTGCCATACCGCGGCACAAAGCTGCTGTTGATAACGAATTTCGTTGTGCGGCTGGCCGACTACTCGTGAATCTGCGAGCGTCCACGCTTGATCACGGCCTCCCGATTCGCGCCGATGTCGGCGCTGCTGGCGTTCGTGCGGAGCCAGTTCTCGGCGGACTCATGCTCGATTGTGAACGCCTCGCGTGTCTGAGCCTCGTCGATGCGGTGATACGACGCGAGATAGGCCCGCACCGCCGCGCGGTTGTTGTTGACGATCGACTCGGCGACCCCGTGTGCGGCGTCGAGCAGGTCGTCGTGCAGCACCACCTCGGTGACCAGGCCGACACGCAGCGCGTCGTAGGCGCCCAGATAGTCGCCGGTCAGGCTCATCCGGTAGGCCATGCCGCGGCCCACGGCCTGCGGCAGTCGCACGGACATGCCCCATCCCGGGAGCAGTCCGACCCGGGCGTGGGTGTCGGCGAAGCGGGCATTCTCGGACGCGATCAGGATGTCGCAGCTCAGTGCCAACTCGAACCCACCTGTTACGCAGACCCCGTTGATCGCACCGATCACCGGCTTGGTCATCGACGGCCACCGCGGCGTCGACAGGCCCTCACTGGAGTCCAGCCCGGCGCTGATCTCCTTGAGGTCCACGCCGGCACAGAACGCCGGATCGGTCCCGGTCAAAATCACCACGTCGACGTTGTCGTCCGCATCCGCATGAGCCAACGCACCGAACAGGTTGTCGCGCAGCTCGGCGTTCAGTGCATTACGGACCTGCGGCCGGTTGAGGGTCAGAGTTCGGATCCGGTCGGCCGTCTCGATCAGCAGCACATCGTCGTCAGCCACGCGTTGAGCCTATCGTCGGGGGTATGTGCCGAAACATCACCGAACTTCGCGGGTTGCAGCCCGCCGTCACTGACGAGGAGATCCAGGCCGCCGCACGTCAGTACGTGCGCAAGGTCAGCGGGATCACCCGTCCGTCGGCGGCCAACGTCGACGTGTTCGAGGCGGCCGTCGCCGATGTCGCGACGGCCACGACCCGGCTGCTCGCCGCGCTGCCGCCCCGCAAGCAGCCACCGAAGACGCTGCCGCCACTGCGCCGACCCGAAGTCCGCGCTCGGCTGAGGGCATGACCACTACCCTGACATACCCCGCGCTCAAGGAATGGAGCGCGGCTGTGCACGCGCTGCTCGAGGGCCGCCAGACGGTGCTGCTGCGCAAAGGCGGCATCGGCGAGAAGCGCTTCGAGGTGGCCGCGCAGCGGTTTCTGCTGTTCCCGACGGTCGCGCACAGCCACGCCGAGCGCGTGCGACCAGAGCATCAAGACCTGCTAGTGGCGGCTACCGACAGCACCGAGGATCACGTCGTCCTGCGCGCCGGTGCGAAAGTCATCGCCGCCGTGGCAGTTTCAAATCCAGACGGGTTGGCCGCCATCGAGCAGCTGCACATCTGGACGGACACGTCTGTACGACGGGACCGCCTCGACTTTCGTCCTCGGCACCGGCTGACCGCGCTGGTGGTCCAGGCCTTTCCGCTGGTCAAGCCGGTGCGGCTGATCCGCACGCCGGACTACGCGGGCTGCACCAGCTGGGTTGACGTGCCGGTGCAACCGGTGTGGAGTCCACCGGTGCATGACGACGCGACGTTACGTGCACTCGCCGAGCGGGTCCGTTGCGCGGTCGGCTGACAGCCGGCCGAGGCTCGTCGGCAGCACCAGTCGCTGACAGATGGCGCCGCGGAACCCGGCGTGGGTGGCGGCGTCAGAACTTGTAGTAAGGCACCAGCTGTTGGGCCCGCATCAAGTTTTCCTGTGTGCAGTCGACGTCGGGGTTCGAGTAGACCGGCGAGTAGAACAGCGACTGCTGGATCACCCCGTAGCTGGTCTCGAACATGACCATGCAGGAATACCACCACCGGTTGTTCCAGTCGGTCGGCTTCATCACCCAGTACCAGGCCGCGCGGTGGCCGCCAATCGTGGTCTCGACGGCGTCGGGGGACATGCTTTGCTTATAGGTGCGCCAGGTGATCGGTTCGATCGCCATCTGGTAGTTGGCCGCGTCGTAGTGGCAGCGCCCTCCGTCTTCGGGCTCGGGCGGGGTAAACGCCAGACCGAGGTTCTGGATCACGTCGAGTGGGATCTCCGTGCACGGGTCGAACCCGCGGTAAAAACCCTCGTCTGTGACTGCAGGATCTTGGTTATTCAGGTCGATCACCGGCGACTTGATGGTGGTGGTCGGGGTATCCATCAGCGCGGCGGTGGACCGCAGCTGCACATCCCTGACCACCGAAACGCCGACGGGCGAGGAATGCCACACCACAACGGCTGCAGCGAACACTGCACCCAGCACGGCGAAGAGTCTCAACCTGATGGCCATGGCACGCCTCCCGCTCGGTCTTTCCCGGGGAGTGTACAAGCGCGGAACCGTCAGCATGACGAGAAGCGAGAACCGATCCTAATTCGTCGGCGGGCGGCGTGCCGCTTCTTCAGTAATCTGGTCGGTTGTGGCGACGCTCTGGGCTGTCAGTGACCTGCATATGGGTCATACCGGCAACAAGCCGGTCACCGAGTCGCTATACCCGTCGTCGCCGGACGACTGGCTGATCGTCGCCGGCGACGTCGCCGAACGCACCGACGATATCCGCTGGTCGCTTGACCTGCTGCGACGGCGGTTTGCGAAGGTGATCTGGGTGCCCGGCAACCACGAGCTGTGGACGACGGGCAAGGATCCCGTTCAGGTGTTCGGACGCGCTCGTTACGACTACCTGGTCGGAATGTGCGACGAGATGGGGGTGTCGACGCCGGAGCACCCGTATCCGGTGTGGACGGATCAGGGCGGTCCCGCGACGATCGTGCCGATGTTCCTGCTATACGACTACACGTTCCTGCCTACGGGCGCGTCGTCGAAGGCAGAGGGTCTGGCGATTGCCCGGGAGCGCAACGTGGTGGCCACCGACGAGTTCGTGCTGTCATCGGAGCCGTACGCCACTCGGGACGCCTGGTGCCGGGATCGGGTCGCCTACACCCGCGGGCGGCTCGAGCAACTGGACTGGATGACGCCGACGGTCTTGGTCAACCACTTCCCGCTCGTGCGGGAACCATGCGACGCGTTGTTTTATCCGGAGTTCTCGCTGTGGTGCGGGACCACCGCGACCGCCGACTGGCACACTCGGTACAACGCGATCTGCTCGGTGTACGGCCATCTGCACATTCCGCGGACCACGTGGTACGACGGTGTGCGCTTCGAAGAGGTTTCGGTCGGATACCCGCGAGAGTGGCGGCGCCGCAAGCCGTATCGGTGGCTCCGGCAGGTGCTGCCCGACCCGCAGTATGCGCCCGGCTATCTCAACGAGTTCGGCGGCCACTTCGTGATCACGCCCGAGATGCGCGCGAACGCGGAGCGGGTGCGCCAACAAATTCAGCAGCGGGCCAACAGATGAGTGCGGCTTCCACGCTGATCTCGACTGTGGTGCCCGGTTCAGTGTCCGCCGCTGAGCTGTACTCGGACCCGCCGGAGCTGAAGCCGATGCCCGACGAGGAACCGCTGATCGCCCGCTCGGTTGTCAAGCGGCGCAACGAGTTCGTCACGGTCCGGCACTGCGCGCGGCTGGCCCTGGGCGAGCTCGGTGTTCCCCCAGTGCCGATTTTGAAGGGGGACAAAGGAGAACCGTGTTGGCCTGACGGCGTGGTGGGCAGCCTGACGCACTGCGACGGCTTCCGAGCCGCGGCGGTGGGCCGGGTCGGGCAGGTCCGGTCGGTGGGCATCGACGCCGAGCCGCACGACGTGCTGCCAGACGGCGTGCTCGACGCGATCAGCCTGCCCGCCGAACGGCGCGAACTGGCGGCCATGCCGGACGGGCTGCATTGGGATCGAATCCTGTTCTGCGCCAAGGAGGCTACCTACAAGGCCTGGTATCCGCTGACGCGGCGCTGGCTGGGATTCGAGGACGCCCACATCGTCTTCGACGTCGACCTCGAGAACGACCCAGCCGGCGCGTCGGGCCAATTCGTGTCGCAGATCTTGATTGATCCGACCGCACTGTCGGGACCGCCGCTCACAGCGTTTCGCGGTCGATGGTCGGTGCGTGCGGGGCTGGCGCTGACAGCGATCGTTCTGTGACGTCCGCGGGAGCCGGTGGGCCGGCGACATCAGGCCCGGGAGCCGCTGGGCCGGCGACGTCAAACCCGGGTCTGGTGATCGTCGACAAGCCGTCGGGCATCACCAGTCACGACGTCGTCGCCCGCTGCCGTCGAATCTTTGCCGCGCGCAGGGTCGGCCACGCCGGGACGTTGGATCCGATGGCGACGGGTGTGTTGGTAATCGGCGTCGAGCGCGCGACGAAGATCCTCGGGCTTCTGATGACGACGACGAAGTCGTACGCCGCGACGATCCGACTCGGGCAGAGCACCACGACCGACGACGCGGACGGCGACGTCGTGCAGACCACACCGGCAGACGGCGTGACCGACACCCAGATCCACGACGCGATTGCCGCACTGCGGGGCGATATTCGGCAGGTTCCGTCGGCGGTGAGCGCGGTCAAGGTCGGTGGCAAGCGGGCGTACCGGTTGGCCCGCGAGGGCAACACGGTCGAATTGGTCGCTCGCACTGTGCACATCGAGCGCTTCGACGTGCTCGCGGCCCGGCGTGAAGAAAGCATTGTCGACGTTGACGTCGAGGTGGACTGCTCGTCGGGCACCTACATCCGCGCACTGGCCCGCGACGTCGGCGCCGCGCTGAGTGTCGGCGGGCACCTGACCGCGCTGCGGCGCACCCGGGTCGGCTGGTTCCGCCTCGACGAGGCGCACACGCTCAACGAGCTTGCCGCCGAGCCACGGCTCAGCTATTCGCTCGACGAGGCCTGCCTGCTGACGTTCCCGCATCGAGACCTCAGCGCCGACGAAGCCGTCGCCGCATCACACGGAAGGGCGTTGGCGGCTGCGGGCATCGGCGGGCTTTACGCGGCCAGGGCGCCCGATGGCCGCGTCATCGCGTTACTGTCCGACGAGGGCGCCGCTACGAAATCGGTGGTGGTGCTCCGGCCGGCGACTTTGTAGGTCGGCCACGGCGACTCGCTTTCCAGCGCATAATGGCATGCCGTTCGACGGATCGGAGCGCAGAAATGGGATCGGCCTACAAAATTCTCCAGCTCGCACTTGCTGTCTTCGGCGCGCTGATGCTCCTGCTCTATCCCTTGGCCCTCGTATGGCCGTCGGGGTGGGCCTGGCACCATGGTGCGCCACACCAGTCTCAGTACTTCATGATGATCGTCGGTTTGTACGCGACGTTGGGAGTCTTCCTTCTGAATGCGGCACGAAACCCGCAGTCGCACCTCAGCTTGATTTGGTTTGCCGTGTGGTCCAGCGTGGTTCACGCGATCATCATGGCGGTGCAGTCCTTCGGTCACGGCGACCATTTGGGCCATCTGTTGGGGGATGTGCCGGCGCTGCTTCTCATTGCGCTCATCCTGTCGGCGCTCGTGGTGTCGTCCGGCCTCAAGCTAACTCCGGCTGACCGCGTGTGACTGGTTGCCGACAAGGGGGTCGCTGGTCAGGAATGAGGCGGCAGCTCACGCTCTGCTGCATCGCGCGTGAGCTGGTTGCGAAAATCGGCCGAAATCTTGCAGCACGTTCGGTGCGGGCCACGCTCTAGCAGGGCAGAACCCAAATCGATTGGGCCGCAGGGCTTCCTAGTTCAATCGTGTGATTTCCGGCGTTGTGGCCTTCGCCGATGGCCACCGACACCGTGCCGGCGAAGTCGCGGCGCGCCAGCACCGTCAGATGAGAATCCAGCGATATCCCGACGGCGTCGAAGTAGCGCAGCATCTCGGGATCGGCGTCGGAGATCCGGGCCACCGAGCCGTGGTCACCGTTTACACACTCGGAGAGCCGACAGGCCGGTGGTGTCGGCACCTGGCCATCGAGGGTGGGAATCGGGTCACCGTGCGGGTCCCGTTGTGGATGACCGAGTTTGGCGTCGATTCGCGACAGCATCAGGTCGCTGACCGCATGCTCGAGCACTTCAGCCTCGTCGTCCACCTCATCCCAGCTATAGCCCAGCACCTGCACCAGAAATGTCTCCAACAGCCGATGCCGTCGCACCACCGACACCGCGGCACGCCGCCCGCGCTCGGTCAGCGTCACCGCCCCGTACTTCTCGTGCTCCACCAGACCTTGGTCGGCGAGTTTGCGGATCGACTCGGAGGCGGTGCTGGCCGACACACCGATGCGCTCGGCGAGCATCTTGGTGCTGACCTTTTCGCCGGACCATTCCTGAGCTTTGAAGATCACTCTGAGATAGTCCTGGGCGACCGACGTCAACCCACGGGCGTCGTCGGCAGCAGTCACACGTCAAAGTCTAGGCATTTTGACCCGCAGTTCGGGGACCTCGCGCAACGGCTACTGCGACGACGCCCCCGTGGCGTGCGAGCGTTTCATCCGACGCGTGATAACCCAGGCGAGGAGTACACAAACTGTTGTCGGCACCAACACGCACACCACGAACGCAAAATAGTTGCTCTGGTCCCATTCCTCCCGGTGGCTGTCGTATATCGACCACGCACACGCACCGGCGATTGGAGCCAGTACATATGTCCACCATGGATACCGGCGCAACACGAGAATGCCGGCGGTCAACAACGAGGCGACCAACGCGGTTTGTGCGTAGGGCTGCAGGAATGTAGTCCAGCCTTCTGGTATCGGTCCGACCCACGTCTCCCCGCATGGAATATTGGCTGAAAGCGCTACGCAGGGTTCGTGGTGGCTCCGCGATGCCAGCGCGGTCAGAACAGCGAAAATGACCGCTGCACTCAGCAGTCCCACACCGATCGTGATCGGCAACTTCTGACGGGGTCGGGCAGGCTCAGTTGGCTGGCCGCCGGTCACAGGAGGGGCTGCGAGGGTCTCAGCGCGGTGAAGGTCGGGGCCTACGGGCGACGGCCGAGCGTGCTCGGTCTTCGATAGCTCGACAAGTGGAGGCGCGGGTTGCGGCACTGTCCTCGCGCTCGCGGCATCGAGCGCCTGTCGGGCGGCGACAGCCAACTGGCCTGCCGTCTGGTACCGCTGGTCGGGGTCCTTCGCCATGCCGCAGGCGATGACGTCATCAAACCCCGTCGCGATCTCAACGAGTGCACTGGGTCTCGGTGGCTCAGTCGACAGGTGCCCGGCGATGACGACGTCATCGGCGTACGGCCGCTCACCGGTAAGGCACTCGTAGAACGTGCAGGCCAGCGAGTACACGTCGGAGCGTGCATCGGACTTGCTCGTCAACAGACGCTCCGGGACCATATAGGGCAACGAGCCCAGGAGGCTGCCGGTCGCGGTCAGCTTGGTGGCCGCGGCGTCATGGGCGATGCCGAAATCAATCAGGTACACGTGTTCGTGCGTGGTCATCAACGCGTTCGACGGCTTGACGTCGCGGTGAACCAAGCCGGCCGCGTGTGCCGTGTCCAGCGCGGAGGCGAGCTGCTCAATCACTCGCACGGCCAGCGGCGGGGGCATGTGGTGGTGGCGTTGGAGCCAACAACCCAAATCGATTCCGTCGATGACCGGCATGACGAGAAACAGTCGGCCGTTGATCTCTCCGGCGTCGTAGATCGCCACAATGTGCGGTTCGGTCAATCGGGCGGCGATGTGCGCCGGCGAAACCGGTCTTGATAGCCGGGCTCGTCCGCGCGATCTGCGGGGAGCACCTTGACCGCCACGTCGCGGGGCAAGATGCTGTCTCGGGCCCGGTAGACCTTGCCCATGCCGCCGCTGCCGATCTCCTCGATGAGCCGGTACCGGCCGAATTCGACCTCGTCCACGGACCGCCTCCTGCGGTGCAAATGCCCCTGGATGGTAACAGCGTGACGGTCGTCTCCCACCGTCAATTGTCGTGGCCAGAGCGACGTTTCCGGCGGACACGGGAATGCCGCGGACATGGGGCGTCCCGTAGGCTTGCCGCTGTGCAGCGCTGGCGCGGCCAGGAAGAGATCCCCACGGATTGGGGAAGATGCATCCTGACGATCGGTGTGTTCGACGGCGTGCACCGCGGTCACCAGGAGTTGATCGCGATCGCCGTGAAAGAGGGCCGCTCCCGCGGCGTGCCGACCGTGCTGATGACCTTCGACCCGCACCCGATGGAAGTTGTTCACCCCGGCAGCCACCCGGCACAGCTGACCACCCTGACCCGGCGCGCTGAGCTCGTCGAGGAACTAGGGATCGACGTGTTCTTGGTGGTGCCCTTCACAGCGGAGTTCATGAAGCTCACCCCGGACCGCTACATTCACGAGCTGCTCGTCGAGCGGCTGCACGTCGTCGAGGTCGCCGTCGGCGAGAACTTCACATTCGGCAAGAAGGCGGCGGGCACTGTCGAGACGCTGCGCCACGCCGGCGACCGGTTCGGATTCGCGGTGCGGGCTATGTCGCTGGTCGCCGAGCACCACAACGACGAGACAGTGACGTTCTCGTCCACCTACATCCGGTCCTGCGTCGACGCCGGCGACGTGGTCGCTGCTGCCGAGGCGCTGGGCCGACCGCATCGGGTGGAGGGCGTGGTCGTGCGCGGCGACGGACGCGGACGGGTGCTTGGCTTCCCGACGGCGAATGTGGCCCCGCCGATGTATTCGGCGATCCCGGCCGACGGCGTGTACGCGGCCTGGTTCACTGTGCTGGGCCACGGACCCGTCGTCGGCGCTGTCGCGCCCGGTGAGCGATATCAGGCCGCTGTGTCCGTCGGCACAAATCCGACCTTCTCCGGGCGTACCCGCACCGTCGAGGCGTACGTGCTGGACACGTCGGCCGACTTGTACGGCCAGCACGTCGCGGTCGATTTCGTCGCCCGCATCCGCGGGCAACGCAAGTTCTCCGAGGTCGACGACCTGATCACCGAGATGGCGGCGGACACCGAGCGTGCCCGCACGATTCTGCTGGCCCGGTGATGCGGGGATGAGCCGCTTGCGCGAAGAGCGAAATCTGTTGCTAGACTCGCCGCCGACATGGCGAAGCGCTGCAGTCCGCGGCGGCCGCGCCTGAATCCCTGATCGCGGACCGAAGTATGGAGTTGAATTCGTGGCGCTCACTGCCGAACAGAAGAAAGAAATCCTGGCTCAATACGGCCTGCACGAGACCGACACCGGTTCGCCGGAGGCTCAGATCGCGCTGCTGACCAAGCGCATCAACGACCTGACCGAGCACCTCAAGGTGCACAAGCACGACCACCACTCGCGGCGGGGGCTGCTGCTTCTGGTGGGTCGGCGCCGCCGCCTGGGCAAGTACCTGGCCGAGGTCGACGTCGAGCGGTACCGCTCGCTGATCGACCGCCTCGGCATGCGCCGCTGAGGTCGGTGCTCACAAACGGCTTGCCAACGGCGCCGGTGTAGAGTAAACGCGTTCCGAGCCAGCCGGCTCGGACTCGCATGTCAAGACAGTGGCCAGCCTGCGTCGGGCGGTCTTCGGTAGTGGCTGTCGGACCAATCCGGCCGCTTCGATCGATGGCCGTAGCCGTGTTCAGGCCGATGCCGTTCAGGGTGTTCGCCACTGCTGGGGCATAGCGACGACAACCGAACGAAGGAAGGGCCCGGGTGTCTGCAGCTGAAATCGACGAGGGCGTTTTTGAATCCACCGCCAACATCGACAACGGGAGCTTCGGCACCCGCACCATCCGTTTTGAAACCGGCCGTCTCGCACAGCAGGCCGCCGGCTCAGTGGTCGCCTATCTCGACGAGGAGACCATGCTGCTCTCGGCCACCACCGCGAGCAAACAACCCAAGGAGCATTTCGACTTCTTCCCCCTGACCGTCGACGTCGAAGAGCGGATGTACGCCGCCGGTCGCATCCCCGGCTCGTTCTTCCGCCGCGAGGGACGGCCGTCCACGGACGCGATCCTGACCTGCCGGCTCATCGACCGCCCACTGCGCCCATCGTTCGTCGACGGCCTGCGCAACGAGGTGCAGGTGGTCGTCACGATCCTGTCCCTGGACCCCGACGAGCTCTACGACGTGCTCGCGATCAACGCCGGCTCGGCGTCCACTCAGCTGGCCGGCTTGCCGTTCTCCGGTCCGGTCGGCGGCGTGCGGGTCGCCTTGATTGATGGCACCTGGGTGGCGTTCCCGACGGTCACACAGCTCGAGCGTTCGGTGTTCGACATGGTGGTCGCGGGCCGGGTCGTCGATGACGACGTCGCGATCATGATGGTCGAGGCCGAGGCCACCGAGAACATTGTCGAACTCATTGGCGGCGGCGCCCAGGCGCCCACCGAATCGGTGGTCGCTGAAGGTCTTGAGGCCGCCAAGCCGTTCATCAGAAGCCTCTGCGAGGCCCAGCAGGAATTGGCCGACCGGGCCGCGAAGGAGACCGCCGAGTATCCGGTCTACCCGGACTTCGGCGACGACGTCTACTACGCGGTCGCGTCGGTGGCCACCGGCGAGCTCACCAAAGCGTTGACGATCGCCGGCAAGGCCGAGCGCAACGAGCGCACCGAGGAGCTCCGAGCCGACGTGCTCAAGCGGCTCGCCGAAACCTACGAAGGCCGTGAGAAGGAGATCTCGGCAGCGTTCCGAGGGCTGACCAAAAAGCTTGTCCGGCAACGCATTTTGACCGACCACTTCCGCATCGACGGCCGCGGTATCACCGACATCCGGGCATTGAGCGCCGAGGTGTCCATCGTGCCCCGCGCGCACGGCAGCGCGCTGTTCGAGCGCGGCGAGACTCAGATCCTCGGGGTCACCACACTGGACATGATCAAGATGGCTCAGCAGATCGACTCGCTGGGCCCGGAGACCACCAAGCGCTACATGCATCACTACAACTTCCCGCCGTTCTCCACCGGTGAGACCGGCCGGGTCGGCTCGCCCAAGCGCCGCGAGATCGGCCACGGCGCGCTGGCCGAGCGGGCGCTGGTGCCGGTGCTGCCCAGCGTCGAGGAGTTCCCGTACGCGATCCGGCAGGTGTCCGAGGCGCTGAGTTCCAACGGGTCGACGTCGATGGGTTCGGTGTGCGCGTCCACGTTGGCGCTGCTGAATGCCGGTGTGCCGTTGAAGGCGCCGGTGGCGGGCATCGCGATGGGCCTGGTCTCCGATGACGTAGAGCTTGAGGACGGCGGCACCGAGCGGCGGTTTGTCGCGCTGACCGACATCCTGGGCGCCGAGGACGCGTTCGGCGACATGGACTTCAAGGTGGCCGGCACCAAGGACTTCGTCACCGCGCTGCAGCTGGACACCAAGCTCGACGGCATTCCGTCGCAGGTGCTGGCCAACGCGTTGTCGCAGGCCAAGGATGCGCGGCTGACAATCCTTGAGGTGATGGCCGAGGCCATCGACCGGCCCGACGAGATGAGCCCCTACGCGCCGCGAGTCACCACGATCAAGGTGCCGGTGGACAAGATCGGCGAGGTGATCGGCCCCAAGGGCAAGGTGATCAACGCGATCACCGAGGAGACCGGCGCCCAGATCTCGATCGAGGACGACGGCACCGTGTTCGTCGGCGCCACCGACGGCGCCTCGGCGCAGGCGGCGATCGACCGCATCAATGCGATCGCGAACCCGCAGCTGCCCAAGGTCGGGGAGCGGTTCCTGGGCACCGTCGTCAAGACCACAGACTTCGGCGCGTTCGTGTCGCTGCTGCCCGGACGCGACGGACTGGTGCACATCTCTAAGCTCGGCAAAGGCAAGCGGATCGCGCGCGTCGAGGATGTCGTCAAGGTCGGCGACAAGCTGCGCGTCGAGATCGCCGACATCGACAACCGGGGCAAGATCTCGCTGATCCTGGTCGCGGAAGAAGAAACAGCCGACGCCTCTGCACCGGCGGATGCCGCGCATACCGGCCCGTAACGCTGGCGCCGACTTTCGGCGCACCACTCTTCCCGGCGGTCTGCGCGTCGTCACGGAATGCCTGCCCGGCGTCCACTCGGCATCCGTCGGCGTGTGGGTAGGGGTGGGTTCCCGCGACGAGGGACCGAGTGTCGCGGGCGCCGCCCACTTCCTCGAGCATCTGCTGTTTAAGGCCACGCCGACGCGCACGGCGGTGCAGATCGCCCAGGCCGTCGATGCGGTCGGCGGTGAGCTGAACGCGTTCACCTCCAAGGAGCACACCTGTTACTACGCCCACGTTCTGGACAGCGACCTCGAGCTCGCGGTCGACCTGGTGGCCGATGTGGTGCTCAACGGTGTCTGCGCGCCCGACGACGTCGAGCTGGAACGCGACGTCGTGCTCGAGGAACTCGCGATGCGCGACGACGACCCCGAGGACGCGATCGGCGACCAGTTCTTGGCGGCGTTGTTCGGCCGGCACCCGGTGGGCCGTCCGGTGATCGGCACGGTGGAATCTGTGTCGGCGATGACGCGGACGCAGCTGCATTCCTTTCATGTACGGCGCTACACCCCCGAGCGGATGGTCGTCGCGGTCGCCGGAAACGTCGACCATGATCGGGTGGTGTCGCTGGTTCGGCATTACTTCGGCGTGCGGCTGCAGCGGGGACACAAACCGGTGCCGCCGCGCAAGGGCGCTGGACGAGTTCCGGGCCAACCCGCGCTGATGGTGTGCACCCGCGATGCCGAGCAGACCCACATGTCGCTCGGTGTCCGCTGTCCGGGACGGCACTGGGAACATCGCTGGGCACTGGCGGTGCTCAACAGCGCGATCGGCGGTGGGCTGAGTTCGCGGTTGTTCCAACAGATTCGGGAGCAGCGAGGGCTGGCGTACACGGTCTACTCGAGCGTGGACACGTTCGCCGAGAGCGGCGCGCTGTCCGTGTACGCGGCGTGCCTGCCGGAGCGGTTCGGCGACGTCGTCGACGTCACGGCCGAGGTGCTGAATGCTGTTGCGCGCGACGGTATCACAGCAGACGAATGCCGTATCGCCAAGGGCTCACTGCGGGGCGGCTTGGTGCTCGGGCTGGAGGACTCCGGGTCGCGGATGAACCGGATCGGCCGCAGCGAGCTCGACTACGGCGAGCATCGCAGCATCGGCCATACGCTCGCCCGGATCGAGGCCGTCACCCTCGACGAGGTGAACGCGGTGGCGCGCCGGGTCCTTACCGGCCGGTTCGGTGCGGCGGTACTCGGGCCGTATCAGTCCAAACGTCAATTGCCGCAACAACTTCGGAGGCTATAGATGGACATCGACGGTAAAGTGGCTGTCGTCACCGGCGGAGGCTCCGGGATCGGTCGGGCTCTGGCCACCGCGCTGGCCGCAGCCGGTGCGCGGGTCGTGGTCGGCGACATCGACGGCATTCGAGCCGAGCAGACCGCCGCTATCATCTCGGATCGCGCGGTGGCACGTCAGGCCGACGCCGCCGCGGAAGCCGACATCGCCGCGCTGATCGCTTTGGCGGCAGAGGAATTCGGTCCGGTCGACATCTACGTCGCGAACGCCGGTGTGGCCGGGCCGCCCGGACTGGTGATTCCCGAGAGCGATTGGGACCACGTGCTGAATGTGAACCTGCGGGCTCACATCCGGGCCGCGACGCAGCTGATCCCGGCGTGGGTGGACCGCGGCGGCGGCTACTTCGTCTCGGTCGCGTCGGCTGCCGGGCTGCTGACGCAACTCGGTGCGGCAGCGTATTCGGTGAGCAAACACGCCGCGGTGGGCTTCGCCGAATGGCTGGCGATCACGTACGGCGACGTGGGCATCGGTGTCAGCTGCCTGTGCCCGATGGGCGTAGAGACTCCGCTGTTGAGCGAGCTGCGAGAGTCACCCGAGCCTGACATCCGGCTGGCGGCGGCTGCGGTGATCAGTGCCGGTGAGGTGCTCGACCCTGACGCGGTTGCCGTAGCAACCCTGGATGCGATGCGGGAGAACAGGTTTCTGGTTCTGCCGCACCCGGAGGTGCTCGACATGTACCGCATGAAGGGCGCCGACTACGACGCGTGGATCGCCGGGATGCGCCGTTACCGGCGCCGATTGGCGGCCGATGGCTGAGCTGTCGCGGCGACGGGCGTTGGTGGCCGGAGCTGCGCTGCTGGCGACGGCCTGCACTCCGAAACCCTTGGCCGACCCGGCGGAGCCGGTGCTGCCGCTCGAGCAACGGATCACGGAGCTGGAGCGGCGCCACAATAGGCGCATCGGGCTGTTCGCGGCAGATCTCGGTTCGGGGCGTGCGGTCGAGTATCACGCCGACAACATGTTCGCGATGTGTTCGACGTTCAAGACCTACGCCGCGGCCAGTGTGCTGCAGCGGTGCGACCGCGGTGAGCTGCATTTGGATGACCAGGTCTTCGTCGATCCTGATGCGATTCTTGCCAATTCGCCCCTGACCGAACCGCAAGCCGGGCACGCGATGTCGCTGGGGGAGTTGTGTGCGGCGGCGCTGCAACACAGCGACAACTGCGCAGCGAATCTGCTGCTCACTACGATCGGCGGGCCATCGGAGATCACGGCATTCGCACGCAGCATTGGCGACGACAAGACGCGGCTGGATCGCTGGGAGCTCGAACTCAACACGGCGTTGCCGGGCGACCCTCGAGACACCACGACACCACAGGCGTTCGCGCGCGGCTATCAGAACCTGCTCACCGGCTCGGTTCTGACGACGGCGAGCCGGCGGCAACTCGAGGACTGGATGCGCGGCAACGTGACGTCGAGCATGCGCGCCGGGCTGCCCGAAGGCTGGACCAGTGCCGACAAGACGGGCAGCGGCGACTACGGTAGCACCAACGACATCGGCATCGCCTACGGCCCGGATGGCCGGAAGCTATTGTTGGCGATGATGACTCGCTCAGCTGACGACCCGAAGACGGACAATGACCGCTCGCTGATCGGCGAGCTTACGTCGCTCGTGATCTCCGCCCTCTGACGCCGAAATTGCATTCCGCGCGGCAAAGTGCGAGATGAAGCCATACTCACTTCGCTCTCGGCGCGAATCGGCCCGTACACTCATATACACACGAAAGTGTAAACTTGACGAATGTCGCGGACGAACATCGAAATCGACGACGAGCTCGTGGCTAAGGCGCAGCGGATGTACCGGCTCGATTCCAAACGTGGTGCTGTCGACCTGGCGTTGCGCCGACTCGTGGGCGAAGCGCTCACCCGCGACGAGGCCCTGGCGATGCGGGGCAGCGGCTTTGACTACACAAACGACGAAGTCGAGTCGTTCTCCGACGCTGAGTCATAGATGATCGTCGACACCTCGGTGTGGATCGACTACTTCGCTGCGCCGGAGTCGACGGCCAGCCGCTGGCTGGCGGACCGCATCGCGGCTGACGCGACAGTTGTCGTGCCCGAAGTGGTGTTGATGGAGTTGCTCATCGGCACCACGGAGGAGCCCAAGGCTGCATTGCGGCGTCGGCTCCTACAACGTTTCGACATCGAGCCGCTGGCCGCACTGCGTGACACCGAGGATGCTGCGGCGATTCATCGGCGTTGTCGTCGCGCCGGTGACACAGTGCGCAGCCTGATTGACTGCCAGGTGGCGGCCATGGCCCTACGGCTTGGGTTAACCGTCGCTCATCGGGATCGCGACTTCGAGGTGATCCGGGAGCATAGCGGCTTGCGCACCGAGCCGCTGTTCTGAGGCTTAGGCAAGCACGGTCGCCGGGTCGGTGAACGGCAGATCAAGGTCATGTGCGACCTGCTCGTTGACCAAGGCGCCCTCGTGTGTCGAAAGTCCTTTCGCCAGAGCCGAATCCGCCTGGCATGCCGCCCGCCAACCCCGGTCGGCCAGCGCCACCGCGTAAGGCATCGTGGCGTTGGTGAGTGCGAACGTCGACGTCCGCGGCACCGCACCTGGCATGTTGGCGACGCAGTAGAACACGGTGTCGTGCACCGTGAACGTCGGATCGTCATGGGTGGTCGGGCGCGAATCCTCGAAGCAGCCGCCCTGGTCGATCGCGATGTCCACCAACACGGCGCCCGGCTTCATATGTGCGACAAGCGAATTCGAGACCAGCTTGGGCGCCCTCGCCCCGGGGACCAGCACGGCGCCGATGACCAGGTCCGCCCGCTTGAGTGCGCCTTCGAGGTCCAGCGCCGACGAATAGCGGGTGCGAATGCGTCCGCCGAACTCGGCATCCAGCTCGCGCAACTTGGGAATGTTGACGTCGAACACGGTGACGTGCGCACCCATTCCGCTGGCCACGCGCGCGGCGTTGTAGCCGGCTGTCCCACCGCCGATCACGACGACGTCGGCCGAGGCCACCCCGGGCACGCCGCCCATCAGTACGCCACGGCCACCGGCCGGTCGCATCAGGTGATACGCCCCGACCTGTGCGGCGAGCCGTCCGGCGACCTCGCTCATCGGCGCCAGCAGCGGCAGCGCGCCGTCGGCGGTTTGCACCGTTTCGTAGGCGATCGCGGTGACACCCGAACGCATCAGCGCTTCGGTGCACGGCTGTGACGCGGCCAGGTGCAGGTAGGTGAAAAGCGTTTGGCCGCTGCGCATCAGCGCATACTCGGGTTCGATCGGCTCCTTGACCTTCAGCAGCAGATCGGCTTGTTCCCAGATGTGCTCGGCACCCGAGATGATCTCAGCGCCAGCGGCCTTGAAGTCGGTGTCGGAGATCGCCGATCCTTCGCCGGCGCCGGCCTGGACGACCACGTCGTGCCCGCGGCGGGCGAGTTCGGCGACGCCGGCGGGGGTGATCGCGACGCGGTATTCGCGGTTCTTGATCTCGGTCGGGATGCCGACGCGCATGAACGCTCCTCGATGGGGATGTATCCTCTATTTTGAAGAAAATTCAGTCAGAGAGCAATTGTTCCCAAGAAGATTCTGTATTCTGGCCAGATGCCAGAACGATCGGCGAACTTGACCGCTCTAGCGCCCGAGCCGCCGAAGGATGTTCGCCCGCAGATCGACGATGTCGACCGCCGAATCCTCAACGCCCTGCACGCCGACGCGCGGATACCCAACAGCGCGCTGGCGGAACTGGTGGGCATCGCGCCGTCGACGTGCCACGGACGGTTGCGCCGCCTGGTGGACCTCGGCGTCATCCGCGGCTTCTACACCGACGTTGACCCTGCCGCGATCGGGCGACCGCTGCAGGCGATGATCTCGGTGAGCCTGCAATCCAACGCCCGCGGACGGATTCGTCACTTCATCTCTGAAATCCGCAAGCTGCCGCAGGTGATCGACGTCTACTTCCTCGCCGGCGCCGATGACTTCATCTTGCACGTCGCCGCCCGCGACACCGACGACCTGCGCGCGTTCGTCGTCGAAAACCTCAACGCCGACCCGGATGTCGCGGGCACGCAGACGTCGCTGATCTTCGAGCATCTGCGGGGCGGGGCGCCGCTGTAGATTCTGCCGCGCGTGCGCTTGCACCTTGACACGCCGGTAAATCACCAACAACGGTGCACGCTCGCGGGCCGGTCAATGTGCAGATGCGACCGCTACCGTGATGGGGGTGGGCGCATGGACTGACGAAGATTTCCGGACACTGCGCGGCGCGGTATATCGCGCGGACGGATCCGTGGTTGGGCTTGTCCGTGGACGGCAGATTGACGACGTGCTGCAGCTGGCCGGCGAGGGCCTGCTTGACGCGATCGCTCAAAACGTTGACGGAGCGGCCGAGCTAGCGTCCGAATGCGCCACCGCGCTGCGAAAACGATGGTGGGACGGCGACGAAGAGCTGGTCGGCCAACTTGACGCGGCCCTCGGCGCCGGACCCGCGCCTCTACTTCGCGCGCTACCGGTCGATCTGGACGAGTTGGCCTCAATGCGGGAAGGCGACCCGATCATGGGCGGTTGCCGAATCGATGTGCGGAGCGGTGGATGCTGGCCGGTCGACAACGACTTCATAGACGAGGAAGACGGCGAAGACGACGAACGATGGCTCTACGCGGAGCCCATCGGCTCGGGCGAGGGTTACCGCGACATGGAACTGTTCATCGCGTCTGTGAACGATGCGGACATCGCTGACCGTCTTGAGATCGCGATCAGCGGACGAGGTGCCTTCCGCCGCTTCAAAGATGTGCTCTCGCGGTGGCCGGAGCAGTTCGAGCGCTACTACCAACTATCCAGCGAGCGTCAACGCGGCCGGGCGCGGGCCTGGCTTGCGTCCGAAGGGTTCCGGCCTGTGCGCGAGCGTGCCTGAACTGCACGCGTCCACGGCGTGTCGCGTGCCGACGCGCACGCTCGCGGAAAGGGCAGGGGCAGTAGGCTCACCGCATGCGAGTCGGAGTGCTGGGCGCCAAAGGCAAGGTCGGCGCGACGATGGTTTCAGCCGTCGAAAAGGCCGACGACCTGACGCTTTCTGCTGAAGTGGACGCG
Source organism: uncultured Actinomycetota bacterium (assembly GCA_963801365.1). Lineage (GTDB taxonomy): Bacteria > Actinomycetota > Actinomycetes > Mycobacteriales > Mycobacteriaceae > Mycobacterium. The sequence goes on from CAWDEZ010000018.1 coordinate 570,675, forward strand.
GGCGACCCACTGTCTCTGTTCGTCGACAGCGGCACCGAGGTCGTCATCGACTTCACCCATCCCGACGTCGTGATGGACAATCTGAAGTTCCTGATAGACAACGGGATTCACGCCGTGGTCGGCACCACTGGATTCACCGAAGAACGACTCGCGCGCGTCAAGTCGTGGCTATCAGATTCACCGGACACCGCTGTGTTGATCGCGCCGAACTTCGCGATTGGGGCGGTGCTGTCAATGCGGTTCGCGCAGGAGGCCGCCCGCTTCTTCGCATCCGCCGAAATCATCGAACTGCACCACCCAAACAAGGCCGACGCGCCGTCGGGCACCGCGGCCCGCACCGCCAAGCTCATTGCGGAGGAGCGAAAAGACTTGCCGCCCAACCCCGATGCCACGTCGTCGGCTCTTCCGGGAGCCCGCGGCGCGGACGTCGAAGGCATCCCCGTTCACTCGGTGCGGCTGACCGGCCTGGTCGCGCATCAGGAGGTGCTGTTCGGCACCCAGGGTGAGACGCTGACCATTCGGCACGACAGCATCGACCGGACCTCGTTCGTGCCCGGTGTGCTGCTCGCTGTGCGCCGCGTCCGGGAACGGCCCGGCCTGACCGTGGGCATCGAGCCCCTGCTTGATTTGTGATGAGCGCTTGCGCGAAGAACCGACGGCCGTGAACGAGGTTCGGCGCATTCAGCTGCTGATCGGCTTCCTATGCATGGCGCTGATCGTGTGCTTCGTGTTGTTGGGCCGAATCGCGACTGCGCTGATCGTGTCCGGGCGGCCGGCGGCGATCGGGCTTGGCCTGGCACTGATGATCCTGCCTCTGGTCGGAATCTGGGTGATGGTCAGCACGCTGCGTGTGGGACTTGCCCATCAGCGACTGGCCCGACTGATCCACGATGACGGCTTGGAGCTCGACGTCAGCATGCTGCCGCGCATGCCGTCCGGCCGCGTTCGCCGCAATGTAGCCGACGAGCTCTTCCAATCGGTGCGCGAAGAGGTCGAGCACCAGCCGGACGACTGGCGACGCTGGTATCGGCTGGCCCGGGCCTACGACTATGCCGGCGACCGCGCCAGGGCCCGCGAAACGATGGGCAAGGCCGTCGACATGCAGGCCAAGGAGAGCGAGAGGTGACGAAGACGTTGCTTGTCGTGCACCACACGCCGTCCCCGTCCACTCGCGAGCTGCTCGAGGCAGTGCTGTCGGGCACCCGCGATCCCGAAATTACGGGCGTCGATGTGCTCGTGCGTCCCGCGCTGGCCGCCACGTTGCCCGATATGCTGAACGCCGACGGTTACCTGTTCGGCACCACCGCGAACTTCGGCTACATGAGCGGCGCTCTCAAGCAATAATTTGCCAAATACCCGTCTATTAACGGGTACGCTGCATCACCAGCGGTCACCGGCGTGGACCAAACCACAGTCCTTGCACGGCGGTTCCGCCTTCTCCGGCTTACGCCTGTCGTTGGCGCCGAGTTTGATGGATCCCAGTGGCTCCGGCTTGATGGTCGGGTCGATCTGCTGAAGCTGCGCCAAGCGCGTGGCGACGTGCTGGCGCAGCCCCGGTGATATCGGATAGTGAAGCAGTTCCCGGAGAAGGCCCGCCTGCAAATTGGTCCATTTCTTCCCGGTGACTCGCTCGTTGTTGAGCTTCCGTCGGCGTACACCTGCCACTGCAGAAGCCCCACCGCGCCACCACCGGCTACCCTTGTCCGCTTCGACCTGAAAGGATCAGAAAGCAGGCGGTTCTGGACAGGGGAGGCGCCGTGCCGACAGACCCTCCGGTCGTCGTCGAGTTCGCCGCGACGCTCACCGAGCCCGACACGGCTCGCTTACGCGACACGTATGGCGTCGCGCTGGATCGTCCGGTTCCGCCGCGGGCCTACCTCAAGCGGATCCCCATTGCAGCTCAACGCCCTGCGCGACGATTTCCTGGTGACGACAGCCCGGCCGGTAGCCACCGAAGAAAAGCGCGGCCCGCAGCTCGCCGACGCCACGGTCGAGTCGCAGTTCAGCGCTACCGTATTTAACGGACCCGGCTGCGGTCGCAACCTCAATTTCGGCCGCGGGAGCGACTGACATTGTGCTGCTTGACGACCGGGAATTCGGCGGCAACGTGCGACTGCAGTTCGGCATCGGCGATCTCGCCGCCTTGGACGTCATCCTCGACCTACCCGACGTGGTGGGGGTCGACCTCGTCGCGCCGCTGCGGGCACTCAGCACACCGGACGCCTCGATCATTCAGTTGGGGTCGCCCACCAAGAGCACCATCTGGGACCGCGGTCTCCACGGTGAGGGCCAAGTCCTCGGCATCATCGACCATGGACCACTTGGCCTGCAGCACTGCTTCTTGCTGTCTCGACGCTCTATGCCTGAATCTTGTTGTAGGGCAACGAGGACTACTCCCGTTCTTACCGGTTAGACCTTGTACGTTGACGGCGGTGAGCCGCTTGTTGGTGAAGACCACCGAATCCCGCATGCCCTTGATAGAGAGGTGGATCGTCTCCTCGTCGACCAGGAGCGGTGCCAGCTCAGCCTGGATCTCCTTCGGGTTGCTCGGGCCGAGCTTGACGAACGCGCCGTTCTGAAAGATTTCCTGCCAGAGCTGGCCCGGAATCCGACGGTGCCGGCTGTTCGTACCGCACCGTCAATCGCGCCCACAACGGCACCTGCGTCGTCGGCAAAGTCATCAACTTCAACCCGAACGATCCGCGCGCCTGATCACCGAACTGCGCATCGCCTGGTGCGGTCGCTGACACGTCTTGGGATGAAGGCTGGTGTAGCAGATGGCGATTCACATCGACGTTTTCACGCCTCTGCTTGATCGCCAGATCGGCAGCGTTTCTCCGTACACGCTTCGGCTTCCCTCACGAGCACGCGCGCATGCGACTCGGCATCGGCGGCGGCAGTTAAGGACTCACCGCTGTGCGCCGAATGTCCCCCAAGTGGCGGACATCGAGTTCATCCCCTGTATGGGCTGGTCGGCGGACAGACGCCGCCTGGACGCTGAGGCACAGTAGGTACATCACCGGAACACACGGCTGATAAACCGAAAAACCAACGCAGACAGGAGAACTGAGATAACCACCAACACCACCACCACCCGGATCCGTCGAGTTGCCGCTGGTGCTGTGCTGGCCGGGGCCCTCGCGTTGATCGCACTGGGCACCGCCACCGCCAGCCACGCCGAAACGAACCCGACCTCCCCGTCGGGCAGCGGGAGCGACACCTTCAGCATCTACCCGCCTACGGGTCAGACCCCCTACGGGACCTACCAAAACGACAACAAGCGCGGAGGCGCCCACTAATGGCTGATAAACCGAAAAGCCAACGCCACAAAGGAGGCATCCAAATGAAGAAGCTGACATTTTCCACGATCGTTTCCAGCGGATTGGGAGCACTAGCCATCGGACTGGCCACCCCTGCCCTCGCAGCCGACGACGCAGCATCGGTCGCTATCGCCACGCAGTCGTCGGCGTCGACGACCACCGCACCTACCAGCCCAAGCGGTCAGGGCACCGTGGCCTTGCCGGCGGGTGGGCCCGTCGCGAATTACCCGCAGGACCAGAGCACCGGTGGAGCGAATCCATACACGCCCTTTGGCACTAATCCATACGTGCCCTACGGCGTCTGGGCACCCTGACGGCTCAGGAATCCCGGGACATGCCGTCCGACACATCCGTCGGGCGGCATGTCTTTTGCTCTAGGACAACAGGTTTCGTGATTGCGTACGATGAGCCGGCACGACACCCGCGACAGTGGTCCCGGCCGTCAGCGGCTCATGTCTTTCCAGCAGGGTCGCCGCAGCGCCCGGGGCTGCCGGTGGCGATCCCGGTAATGCCCGTTGTGGTGCCTTCGGCCGGAGTAGTACCAGACGGCATGCTTCCCGTCGAAGTGCTGGACTGTCCGGTGGCGCCGGCGCCTTGCGAGCGCAGGAACAATTCGCGGACCCGCTCCTCCAGGGAGCGGATGCGACGCATGTCACGATAGAGTGTGTGGAGGGGTCTGTTGTCGGCACTCATCTTGTTTCACGGACCTTCTTCAGCGCGGCATAGAGCTCGCGGTACTGCGGACACAACGAGTCGTAGCGCTTGGCGTTGGCATCGTTCGGCTCGACGGTGTGCGCGATGCGCACCATAGCCCTGGCGCCTTCTTCGATGCTGGCAAAGCGGCCGGCGCCATGCGCGGCCAAGATCGCGCAGCCGAGGGCGGGTGCATCCGTCACTTCCGTCAGGTCCAGAGGGCCGCCGATCGTGTCGGCATGGATCTGCAGCCAGAGCGGCGATTTGGTGATGCCGCCCGCGACTACGATCCGCTCGGGCGTGAATGTGGCGCCGAAATTCTGCACGATGAGTTTTGTGCCGAGGCAGATGCCTTCGATGATCGCGCGATATAGGTGCGCCGGCGTGTGCTTGAGCGTCAGGCCCGTGATGGCGCCACGCGACAGGGCATCGGTATATGGCGTGCGGTTGCCCTGAAAATGGTCCAGCACCAACAGTCCTTCGCTGCCCGGCTCGATCTTCGCGGCCTCCTCGTTCAGCGCGTCAAAGGTAGTGTTGGCCGCGAAGTGGCGCTTGAACCAGGCGATGATAGAGCCGGTCGAGGTCTGACCGCCTTCGATCACCGGCTTGTCGGGATAGACCGCATCCATATAGGTGCCCCAGATGCCTGGCCCATGAACCGGGTTTGCCGTGATGCCGAGATGGAGGTGCGAAGAGCCGGTGATCAGCGCCATCTCGCCAGGCTCTGTCACACCTAGACCGATCACGCCGATGAACGCATCAGCGCCGCCTTGCACCACCGGAATGTCGGGCGTGAGGCCGAGATGATCGGCAGCGTCCCTGGTGAGTTGATCAATGACGTCGCCGGGTCGGACGATCGTCGGCGGCCACTTCTGCTCGAGGTCTGCGAGGTCCAGCTTGTCGAGCAGCGACAGCGGCAGGCCGCCTTCGCGGCTCTGGTAGTGCCAGCGCACCGACATGTTGTTGAGTGAGGCCACCCAACGCCCGGTCAGGCGCCAGTTGATGTAATCCTGGTATTCGCAGATATGCGCCGCGCGCTGAAACAGTTCCGGCTGGTTACGCTTCATCCACAGCGATTTCGGGATCATCCACTCGGCGGACACCGGGCCGCGACCGTCGCTGTTGATGCGCAAAGCTGGATCGCCGCTGGCGGCGACATCGGCGGCTTCGGCCGCCGAGCGCACATCCATCCAGATCATCGCGGGGCGCAGCGGCTTTCCATCCGGGTCCGCCGCCACCACCGAACAGCAGGTGGTATCGACGCAGAGCGCGAGCACGTCCTTGACCCGGATGCCGGCGGCGTTTACCGCGCCACGCACCGCTTCGCCCATGCAGCGCCACCAATCCTCGGGGTTCTGCTCGGCCCAGCTCGGCTCCGGGAAATGCGTCTGGTAGGCGCTGGCGTGTGAGCCCTTCGGCCGTCCCTCCAGATCGAAGACGAACGCCCGGATGCTCTCCGTCCCGCCATCCACACCGATCAGATAGGCCATATCTCCCCTCGTTCTGCTCAGGCATGACTGTGGCGGGTTTCATCCCGTCATAGCAAGACTGCCCGCAGTGGATGCTTGAAGCGCGTTTACGTGCGAACTTCCGCCAGAATCTGGTGGACCCCGCTCGAGCCGGTCCTCCTCCGCACCTTCCTGGCGATCTGCGACGCGGGCAGCTTCACCGCGTCTCGCCCGATATTGGCCGCTGGCACATGAACATTATTTAGCCCGTACTCGGCTATTAAAGTGCACCTAGTTAAGGTCGATATGCAGGGAGGCGCAGCAGTAAATAACCACGGAGAGAAGACATGCTTCGCGCTCTTATCGTCACAGCCGCCATAGGCGTAATCGGCTTCGGTTTGGCTCCGACAGTGTCGGCTGAACCTCAACCATCTAGCCCCACCGCTACTGGCCTCGATACAGTTTTGATTCCGACCTGCCCCTCTCGCCAGTGAGTCAAGAGAACGCTGTGCGCGCCGCACAGAAGTACCTCAACTACACCGCCTTCTCCCGCCAGGGGCTCATCCAACAATTGGAGTACGACGGGTTTTCAACGGCAGATGCAACATTCGCCGTTGACAGCATCACCATTGACTGGAATCAGCAGGCGGTGAAGGCTGCAAAGAAGTACCTCAACTACACCTCCTTCTCCCGTCAGGGGCTCATCGAACAGCTTGAGTATGACGGCTTCACCCCAAGTCAGGCCGCGTATGGAGTCGCCGCCACCGGGCTCTAGTCCGAACCGTCAGTTCCGTGTTCGCTTGGTGGCGCAGCGGAGGACTAGACCTGCGGCTTCCAGAAGCATGTTTCTGTCAGTAATTAGGTGTCTTGAGTTTCGCAGTTATGCGGCGGCGGCAGCGCAGGCCAGTTCGTAGTCGCGGTATTTGTGGGGGTCGGGTTGAGCTGCGGCAGCGCTTGTAATTCGTGCTGCGACAAGTGTTCTGCGGAGCTTGGCGAGCATGTCTTCGAAGGCGGGTTCGTCCTTGTGGGGGTACCAGGGCTGGTCGCTGCGGCGGCGGGCGAGGTCGTCGGGGTGGTAGCCGTGCAGCGTGTACCAGACGATGACGAGGCTGTAAACGCAGAAGCTCAGCGGCACGGTGCGTTCCACGGCGCGCTGCAGGCGGTTGCGGGCCTGGCCGATGCCGAGCAGTTGTTTGCCCGAGGCGATGGCGGTCTCGATCGGCCAGCGGTGCGCGTAGCGTTCGACGACCGCGTCGGTGCCGCTGTCGGTGTCGGTGGTGAAGACCGCCAGCACGCGGTCGTCGCCGGGGTCGCGGACCAGGACGGTGCGGCCGGGCGTGTTGCCGAAGGCGCCGTACCAGATGCTGGGGATGTCGGCGATCTCGGCGGTCACGCTGCGGCCATAGCGGGTGATGGTGGCGGCGCGCCACTGCGCGGTGGCGGCCAGGTCGGCGGGACGGCCGAGCCGGGCACCCTTGGATCGGGGTCGGCCCCGCTTGCCGGTGCGCGGCGGCGCCACAGCGTAGAGGGCGGCGTTGGCGGGCAGCCGGGTGGTGATCGTGGTAGCGGGCACCAGCAGCGCCTTGCCGTGGTAGGCGGCGTCCCCGACAGCGTGCACGAGTCTGTCCGGGAACACTTGGGCCAGAATCGCAATCAGTTCGGCTGCCAGCTGCACCGGGGAGGCGGTGCCCTTGCCGCGCCACAACCGCAACAGCACCGGCAGGCACACCGGGTGGCTGCAGAACGGCACCGTGACGACGATGCCGAGGATGATCCACCGGTTGCCGCGCCCGAGCGCGTTGGGGTCCTGCGCGGAGCCGTCGTGGGTCCAGAACGCGCCGAACACCTTGGGCCCCCACCGGCGAAACAGCGTGTCGTCGACCACCACCTCGATCGCCGCGTCGACGCCCAGCAGCCGGGACACGATCAGCCGGGCCAGCGTCAGCCCGATCCGGTCGCTGTCCCAGGCATGGTGGGAGAAGAACCGGCACACCGCGTGGAACGACACCGCCGCGGCCATCCCAGCCCCGGCGAGCATGCCGACCACGGTGCGACGCGTGGTCTGTGTGATCAGCCCGGTAGCCAGCAGGGCGAACAACGCGAACGTGCGCGACCGGCGAAACGCGGGCCGGAACGCATCCAGCAGAGCACGCCACGACTCGGGTAGGGTCGGGGACTGAAGCATCGGCGGAACTCCCTCTCGGGGTTGAACTTTCACTCAACCGCCGATGCTTCGCCATGCTCACGGCCCGATCGCGGCGACACGCCGATCACGCCACAGGAATCACAGACGCCACACAAGTCAAACTGCGAAACTCAAGAGGTGTATTAGATGGCCCATTTGCTGATCATCCATCACACCCCGTCGCCGCACTGTCAGGAGATGTTCGAGGCGGTGGTGGCCGGGGCGACCGATCCCGAGATCGAGGGCGTGGAGGTCGTGCGGCGACCGGCGCTGACGGTCTCGCCGGTCGAGATGCTGGAGGCCGACGGCTACCTGCTAGGCACCCCGGCGAACCTCGGCTATATCAGCGGTGCCCTCAAGCTGGCGTTCGACCAGTCGTATTACCAGCTGCTCGACTCCACCCGTGGCCGACCGTTCGGCCTGTATCTTCACGGCAACGAGGGCACCGAGGGAGCCGAGCGGGCGATGGACGGCATCACCGCCGGACTGGGCTGGGTGAAGGCTGCGGAGTATGTGGTGGTGATGGGCAAGCCGACCAAGGCCGACCTCGAAGCCTGCTGGAATCTCGGCGCGACGGTCGCTGCCCAACTGATGAGGTGATCCATGGATGCTATGGACGATCCGATGCTGTCGGCACCGAAACGGGAGGATTTCGCCGATGTGCGTGACTTCTTCCGTGCCCATGAGACGTACTGGGACCAGACGAAGCCCACCGAGTCCAGCATCCTCGGGCGAGCTGCCCGGTTAGCGAACGACGCTGCGGTGGCGATTGACATGCAGCTCCGGCGCATCCGCGACGAGCTTACGTGCGGCGATCCAGATGCTGTGTGGGCGGCGCTCATCGACGTTGAGTTTCTGATCTCCGCGCTGTGGAAGATGCGGCTCGCCGGAATCCTCGCGGATTCGGTCGCGGGGCGATCGTGGACCGCGCTTCGCGAGTTCGACAGGGGCGATACCCAACCTGAAACTGATGCGCGACGTTGCACAGCACGTTGATGACTATGGGCGCGATGACGATAGGCGACGGCATTCCAACCCCACCACCCGCCAGCGGATTGGACGTAGATCACTCCACTCGATGAAGATCGACGAGCGATCATTTGACTGGCTGGGCGGCACCATTGATTTCGATCGCGCACGCAGCGCCTCGTTTGAGCTCCTGTCGGCGATCCGCACGGTGCGCGACCAGGCGGGATCTTAGGCAAGGAGGCGGAAAACACCCGTCAGCCGCCGTTTTCCGTCGCGATCTGGGTTCGGGGTGGTGTCTTTTACTACGGCCGGTTCCGAACGGCCTCTCATCGCCGTGCCCACGGAGCCCGCGCAAGGGGTCGTACCCGCCGCTGCCGTCGATACGCCGAGCCAAGGCCCGGTTGATGGGCGTGACCGTCGCGAGGCGGCGCTGTGCGGGCCGGTCACTCAGCGACGCTGCGGCCACCTGGACGTGCGATGGTCACCCGCTGCCCAGCGGAATGGACCAGCACGTCGTGTGCGACCACCAGCGCGGCGAGCGCGTCGGGCTGGTGCTGTCCCTGTTGCCAGGTCACCGCCTGTTCCTGCAGCTCCGGGATTTGTCCGACGAGCCCGACGGTGCCGACCTCGAGCCCCTGCAGCAGCGCGGAACTGCGCGCTATCGCGTCGCCGCCCCCGCGACCGGACCCCTTTGGTGGCCAGGCGGGACCTGATCGGACGGCCGGTCCGGTGTCGTGCCAATGCCTCACGGACCACGCGGGTGTAGGTCTCGCGGGCGGCGAACGACTCGACGACGATCTCGGACGCACCCACGTCGGCGGCCAGCTTCACCGCAGCCGTGGCCCACTGGTCGCTCGTCATCGGGGCCGACATGTCGGCGATCACAGCCACCACACCGTCGCTGGTCACCGACGCCGCGACCAGGCCGCAGCTGTCGCCGCTGTCGGAATCGGAAGGGTCGACGCCGACGACGGTCTTTACCGGCCGTTGCGCTGCCGCTGGGAGTCTCCAGCCGTCGAGCCACGATCGTTGGATCAGGCCACCCTCGGGCGCCGCAGGAACCCCGAGGTACAACGCGGCCCAGGCTCGCTGGCCCACAGCCCGTTTGATCTCGACGAAGCCCTCGGCGGTGCGGCCGAGTGCGCTGACCATCGCCACGCCCGGCTCGCGGTCCAGCGCGTCGGGCACGCCGGATTCGCTGATCGCGGGCACGTTGGCGAAGGTCCATGGGCTGCCCGGCTCGGCCAGCAGCTCACCCGCCAGGTCGGCAGGGTGCCACCTCGACATAACGACCACGCAGCTTGCACCAGGCATCAGCCGGGACAGCAGCGATGCCTTGAACTCGGCCAGCAGACGGCGGCGGTGGGCGGCGGAATCGGCCTCGGCCGCCCCCTTCACCGGGTCATCCACGATCAGCAAGTTCGCTCCGAATCCGGTTGTGCTCGAAAGGATTCCGCCTGCGAGCATTCCCCCGCGACGGCCCGCCACCCGCCAGCGTCCGACAGCGGACTTGTCTTGGGCCAGCTCGATCCCCAGCGCCTCGGCGTGCTCGGCGATCAAACGCCGGGCCTCCCGGGAATGCATCCTCGGCCAGCGTGTCGGCCTAGCTGCTGACGATGATCGAGCTGTCCGGATCGCGTGACAACGCGAACACCGGGGCGACCACCGACGTGAGCAGCGACTTGCCACTGCGAGGTGGCGTCGAGATGATCACGCGCCGGTTGGGGTAGCGGATGGCCGCAGCCAGCACGTCGCTGATGAGCCGGATCGTCGGCGTCACGCGATAGCCGGGAATGATGCGCTGGGCCAGCTCGGCGGGCGTCGATGGTCGGAGGCGGGCAGCCGCAGCTTGCGAGGCGCGTGCCGCGACGAGCCTGCGGATCGGCTCAGCGGTCACGCGACCCGCACACCCCGCACCCGACCCGCTGCCCTGGCACGAGCGGCCAGCTCTTTGTGGCTGGCGCTCGGCGCGGCGTAACGATGATGCCGTCCTCCTTCGCGTGCCAACGTCCGCGACCGACGCGCTCGATCTTCACGGTCATCACCGCTCGGATGAACTGACGCTTGCGCGCCAAGGGCAGCGACCGCCACATCGCCACCGGATCGGGAGCGGTGGCGACTTCGCGCACAACAGGATTGGTGAACTCCGGACGGGAGGCGGTCCTTGCTTCTGCGATCCGTTCGGTGAGCCGGGTGGCGACCCGCGCTCCCACGTCGGCGGGCATCCGATTGTCGGTCATCTGGTCCTCGACGGCCGCCAGTTGCGCCTCCAGCTCGGCCAGGCGTGCCTTCGCCGTCGAGTCGGGTTCGGCGGGTGGCTCGGCCAACACAGCCCGCGACTCGGGCGTGCTCAGGATGCCCTCGACCACGGCAGTGATGACTTCATCGACCGCCTGGAGGTTACGGCCGACACAATGGCCCCGGCAGCTGTAGACGTCGTAGTGGCTGCCGTCCTTCATGCGGCCGCCCTTGCCGCGCCACATCAGACCGCCGCACGGCCCGCAGACGAGGATGCCGGACAACAGGTGCACAGGCTCAGGTCCACGTGGGCCGGACTTCCGCGCGGCGAAGAAAGCCACCAGGTCGTCGTGCTGCTCGGGGGTGATGATCGGCTCCCACGTGCCCTTGCCGTGGATCTTCTGCTCCGTGCGTTTGCCGTTGACCTTCGTGCTGTGCGTGCGATACCCGGCGGTGGTCGGGTTGAGCAGGATGCGGCGCAGCTTGGCGTCATTCCACTTCGGCTCGGGGTCTTTCGTCCCGATCCACCTGACCACCGACGCCAGGCTGTGCCCGTCCAGTACCCGCCGCGCCGCCTCGGCGACCAGGGGAGCGCGGGCCGGGTCGGGCTCGCGGCCCGTGGCCTTGCCGGACTCGGGATCGCGAATGATCTTGTAGCCGTAGGGGACACGGCCGTGCGGCTTGTTGTTGGCGAGATTGGCGCGGTGGGCTCGCAGGATGCGCGTGCGGGTCTGTTCGGCCTCCTTCTCGGCCAGCAGCGCATCTAGGCCGGTGGCGAAACGGTCGTCCCCTTCGGAGAGGTCGAACAGCTTTCCCGAGTAGGACCACAGCACTCCGCGCTCGGCGCACAGGTCGCGCAATTCGACGTAGTGTGCGAGGTCACGCTGGGCTCGGCTGGCCTCCCAGGTCACCAGCACGTCGCCAGGTTTGAGGAGGTCGCGCAGGCTCTCGTACTCGTCGCGGGTCTTGGTGGCGAAACGGCTTGCGCTGCGGTCGTTGTCGACCAGCGGCGGCTCCTCGACCCGCCAGCCTTCGCGCTCGCACACGGCGCGGCACTCGGCCTCCTGCTCCTCGACGGAGCGGCCCCCGGCACGGTCGGCTGACACACGGGTGTAGATGATCGCGCGCTCGATCGGGGATGATTCAGACGTGGTGGTCGTAAAAGGAGAGTATAGAGCAATGAAGCACTTCTTCGACACCGTGTACTACCCGAGCCTCGATCATGTCGACGGACGGCCGTACGGTCTTTGGGTGCACGGCAACAATGACACCGTCGCCGCCGCGTCTGCGGTCGAGAAGCTGGCCACCGGGCTGGCGCTGACCAAAGCCGCCGAGACGCTGGAGGTCACCGGCGCGATTACTTCGGCAATGCGTGAACAGGGCTACGAGCTCGGTGGCACGCTGGCCGCACTACTGATGGAGTGACGAAGGGGAATCAATGCCTGGTATCGCCGACATTGCGTTGGGAAGCGCTCCCATCATGGGCGGAGCGCTGCTCGGGGCGGCAGCCGGACAGTTCAAGGGACCCGACTATCGGGCAACCATCACAGCCGACCTCGATCTGCTAGACCGGATCCCGCCCGAGCAGGAAGCGCGACGCGCGGCGCTACGGGCTTCGATAGACGAACGCATTGACGATTTGGTGAAGGCGAGTCAGCGCAGCCGGCGACTGAAGGAGATCGCCAGCTCTTACCAAGGCAACTGGCGCGACATCGTCCTGTTCATCAGTAATGTCCTATTCACGATCATCTGGTGGAACGTTGAGCATTCTCGTACCAACTGGCTACCCATGTTCGTCGTACTGATCGCGGTCTCGCTCCTGACGGCTTTCTACGCACTCCGCGGCACTTTTAGCGCCATACGCGGTATCTTTCGCCGGAAACCGAGCTAACCGGGCAGGGCCGACTCGAACAACCGCCGCAGCGCCAGCCAATGCCGCTCGGCAGACTCCGCGTCGAACGGCGCGTTGTCGGGCACCGCGAACCCGTGGGCCGCGTGATAGACCTCGATCGAGTGCGGCACCGCGGCTGCGTCCAGCGCCTTGTCGAGGATCTCCGCCTGTGCCGGGGTGAAGGACGCGTCGTTCTCGGCGGCGCCAATGTAGACGGTGGCCGTCATCGCGTCGGCTAGCAGGTGGGGGCTGTCCGGGCGGTCGGTAACGAGCCCGCCGCCGTGGATGGAGCCGGCGGCGGCGACTCGATGGGGGACGCGGCCCGCCACGATGATCGACATGCGTCCGCCCATGCAGTACCCGCACACGCCGAACCGCGCGCCGCGCACCTCTGGCCGCCGCGCGAGGAAATCGAACAACGCGGCCGCATCGGCGGCGATCATGTCCTGCGTCAGGCTGCCGATCATGCCGAACAGCCGCTTGCGTTCCTCCGGATCGCTGAACGCGGTCTTCATGTCGAATGGCCGCCAACCAGGGTGGCGGTAGTACATGTCGGGCAGCAGCACCGCATATCCGAAGCCGGCCAACGTGTCGGCCATGTCGTGCAACATGTCGCGCACGCCGCCCGCGTCGGGATACATCACGACGCCCGACCACGGACCTGTGCCGTTCGGCGTGTGAAGAGTGACGGGGCAGGTGCCATCCGGCGTGGTGACAGTCGCGGAGACGCTCGGCATGGTTACGTTTTACTCGTCGGCTCGGCACGTAAGCTGACCGACGTGCCCATAGCCACGCGCTACGAGGATCTGTTGCGGCTGGTGATGGAGACCGGGACGGCGAAGTCCGACCGCACCGGAACCGGGACGAGAAGCCTATTCGGCCAGCAGCTGCGCTACGACCTGTCCGCGGGCTTCCCGCTGATCACCACCAAGAAGGTGCATATCAAGTCGGTGATCTACGAGCTGCTCTGGTTTCTGCGCGGCGACTCCAACGTCAGCTGGCTGCACGAGCACGGCGTCACCATCTGGGACGAATGGGCCTCGGCCACAGGTGATCTCGGGCCGATCTACGGTGTGCAGTGGCGGTCCTGGCCGACCCCGTCGGGCGAACACATCGACCAGATCAGCGCGGCGCTGGACTTACTGCGCACCGATCCGGACTCGCGGCGGATCATCGTTTCGGCCTGGAACGTCGCCGACATTCCGCAGATGGCGTTGCCGCCGTGCCACGCGTTCTTCCAGTTCTACGTCGCCGACGGCAGGCTGAGCTGTCAGCTGTACCAGCGCAGCGCCGACCTGTTTCTCGGTGTGCCGTTCAACATTGCCAGCTATGCGCTGCTGACTCACATGATGGCTGCGCAGGCGCACCTCGATGTCGGCGAGTTCATCTGGACCGGGGGCGACTGCCACATCTACCACAACCACGTCGAGCAAGTCACCGAACAGCTGAGCCGGGATCCTAGGCCGTATCCCGAACTTGTTCTGGCACGGCGTGATTCGTTGTTCGACTACAGCTACGACGACGTCGCCATCCTGAACTACGATCCGCACCCGGCGATCAAGGCGCCCGTCGCCGTATGACGCCTGCTTGTAGGGCTGAATCCTTATGACGACGGTGAGCCTGATCTGGGCGCAGACACATTCAGGTGTAATCGGGCGCGCCGGCGGCATTCCGTGGCGGCTGCCCGAAGACATGGCCCGCTTCAAAAAGTTGACGATGGGCCACACGGTCGTGATGGGCCGGCGCACGTGGGAGTCGTTGCCCGCGAAGTTCCGACCGCTGCCCGGCAGGCGGAATGTCGTACTCACCCGGCAAGCTGACTATGTCGCCGAGGGGGCCGACGTGGTCACGTCGCTGGACGATGCGCTCGCGGGAGAGGAGGTGTGGGTGATGGGCGGCGCCGAAATCTACGCGCTGGCACTGCCATACGCCAGTGCCTGTGAGGTCACCGAGATCGACATCGACATACCCCCGGAGGACGAGGACGCACTTGCGCCGCTTCTCGACGAGAGCTGGGTCGCCGACGACGGTGACTGGCGGTCCAGTTGCGCGGGGCTGCGCTACCGGTTCAGCACATACCATCGGCGGTGACGTTCCTGACGCCGGATCAGGCGCGGCGGGTGGCTATAGCGGCTCAGGGGTTCGTCGAGCCGAAGCCGCGCGGTGCGGTCACCAGGGCGCAGCTGCGCCGGTTGATGTCCAGAATCCACGTACTGCAGCTGGATTCGGTGTCGGTGGCAGTCCGCGCCCACTACGCCCCGGTATTCAGCCGGCTCGGGCCGTACGACCGAGACATGCTGGACCGCGCGGCGTGGCGCCACAGCGCGCGCTCGCCGCGGCTGCTGGTCGAGTACTGGGCGCACGAGGCCGCGCTGATGTCAGTCGAGGACTGGCCGCTGATGCGATGGCGCATGCGCGAATACCGGCACGGCCGCTGGGGCACCCACATCGTCAAGGCCAACCCGCAACTCGCCGACGACATCGTCGCCGCCGTCACTAAGCTCGGGCCGTCGACAGCCGGGGAGATCGAAGCGCATCTGGAAGCGGAGCCACGACGCGGGAAGGGCCCGTGGTGGAACCGTAGCGACACCAAGTGGGTCGCCGAGGCCCTATTCGCGTCCGGCGTGCTGACCACCTCGACGCGTGTGGGCTTCGCGCGTCACTACGACCTGACCGAAAGGGTGCTGCCGCTCGAGGTGCTGGCACGCCACATTCCCGACGACGAGGCCGTCCGCGAACTGGCCCTGCGTGCTGCGACGGCGCTGGGGGTGGCCACCGAGGCGGATATCCGCGACTACTTTCGGTTGTCGCCCAAACAGTCCAAGCCCGCGATTGCCGCGCTGGCCGCGTCGGGTGAGTTGGAACGTGTCGAAGTCGACGGATGGTCTGCACCGGCCTACCTTCGGGCCGAACAGACCGTGCCGCGCATCAACCGTGGCACGGCTCTGCTGTGTCCGTTCGATCCGCTGATCTTTTTCCGGCCGCGGGTACAGCGGCTGTTCGGCTTCCACTACCGCATCGAGATCTACACGCCGGCCAAGAAGCGGCAGTTCGGCTACTACGTGTGGCCGTTCCTGCTGGACGGCAGGCTGGTGGGCCGTGTCGACCTGAAGCGCGTCAACGACACACTGCACGTCGTCGGCGCGTTCGTCGAACCCGGCGAGTCGCCTGCCCACGTGGCCGCCGCGCTGGCCGCTGAACTGGAATCGATGGCGTCGTGGCTCGGGCTGGCGCGGGTGACTGTCGGCGAGCGCGGTGACCTGGCGCGGCAACTCGCGATTTCGGCGCGCTAACCTACGCTGAGCTTCGCAATGCGCGCCGAAATCGCGAGTGCAACCGCGCCGGATAGGCTTGCCAACCGTGGCCGAGACCGCGCCGCTACAGGTGCAATTGATCGCCAAGACCGAATTCACGCCCCCGCCGGACGTGCAGTGGAACACCGACGCCGACGGCGGCGAGGCGCTCACCGAGTTCGCCGGACGCGCCTGCTACCAGAGCTGGTCGAAGCTCAACCCGCGGACCGCGACCAACGCCTCGTACCTGCGCCACATCATCGACGTCGGGCACTTCTCGGTGCTCGAACACGCGTCGGTCTCGTTCTACATCACAGGGATCTCGCGGTCGTGCACCCACGAGCTGATCCGGCATCGCCATTTCTCCTACTCGCAGCTGTCGCAGCGGTTCGTGCCGGAGCGCGACTCGCAGGTGGTGTTGCCGCCCGGCATCGAGGACGATCCGGAGTTGCAGGAGCTGCTGTTGGCCGCCGCCGATGCCAGCCGCCAGGCGTACTCCACGCTGCTGGAGAAGCTGGAGCGCAAGTTCGCCGACCAGCCGAACGCCGTGTTGCGGCGCAAGCAGGCGCGTCAGGCCGCGCGAGCGGTGCTACCGAACGCGACGGAGACGCGGATCGTCGTTACCGGCAACTACCGCGCGTGGCGGCATTTCATCGCCGTGCGGGCAAGCGAACACGCCGACGTCGAGATCCGCCGCCTCGCGATCGCCTGCCTGCGACAGCTCGCCGACCTTGCCTCGGCGGTGTTCGCGGACTTCGAGATCAGCACACTGGCCGACGGTACGGAGGTTGCCACGTCTCCGCTGGCCACCGAAGCCTGATGCTTGCCGGGTAACCTGATGCCCGTGAGCACCAGCGGCATGGACGTCGGAGCGCGACTGGGCACAGTGCTGACCGCGATGGTGACGCCGTTCAAGCCGGACGGATCGTTGGATCTGCGCGCCGCAGCGCACCTGGCCACCCACCTGATCGACTCCGGTTGCGACGGGCTTGTGGTGTCCGGCACCACCGGCGAAGCACCGACCACCACCGACGATGAGAAGTTGGCGCTGCTGCGCTCCGTACTGGACGCGGTCGGCGACCGCGCCAGGGTGATCGCAGGCGCCGGCACCTACGACACCGCTCACAGCGTCAAGCTGGCCCGGGCGTGCGAAGCCGAAGGTGCGCACGGGCTTCTGGTCGTGACGCCGTACTACTCACGACCACCGCAAGCCGGGTTGGTCGCCCACTTCACGACGATTGCCGACGCCGTGTCCCTTCCGGTGTTGCTCTACGACATCCCGCCGCGTTCAGTGATTCCGATCGACTTCGACACCATCCGCACGTTGGCCGAGCATCCGAACATCGTCGGCGTCAAGGACGCCAAGGGGGATTTGCACGGCGCTGGCGACGTTATTGCGTCGACGGGACTGGCGTATTACTCCGGCGACGATCCGTTGAACCTGCCTTGGCTGGCCATGGGCGCGATCGGCTTCATCAGCGTGATCTCGCACCTGGCAGCCGGACAACTGCGAGAGATGTTGTCGGCGTTCGAGTCCGGAGACATCGCGACGGCCCGCAAGATCAACGTGTCGCTTTCTCCGCTGTGTGCCGCGATGAAGCGTCTCGGCGGCGTGACGATGGTGAAAGCCGGTCTGCGACTGCAAGGCATTGACGCCGGTGACCCGCGGCTGCCGCAGGTGCCTGCCACCGCGGAGCAGATCGACGCGCTGGCCGCCGACATGCGTGCCGCCTCGGTGCAGCATTGAATAGGGACCTGACCCCGCCCGGCCCTCTGGCGCCCGGCGCGCTGCGAGTGACCGCGCTTGGCGGAATCGGCGAAATCGGCCGCAACATGACCGTTTTCGAGCATCTCGGCCGATTGCTCATCGTCGACTGCGGCGTGCTGTTCCCCGGTCACGACGAGCCTGGCGTCGACCTGATTCTGCCCGATGTGCGCCACATCGAGGACCGCCTCGACCACGTGGACGCGCTCCTGCTTACCCATGCGCACGAGGACCACATCGGGGCAATCCCGTATCTGCTGAAGCTGCGTGGTGACATCCCCGTCGTGGGTTCGCGGTTCACGCTCGCGCTGGTGGCGGAAAAGTGCCGGGAGCACCGGATCAAGCCGACATTCATCGAGGTTGCCGAGGGTCAGCAACATCGGCACGGGATTTTCGTATGCCGCTATTTCGCGGTGAACCACTCGATCCCGGATGCGCTGGCCATCGCCATCGAAACGGGTGCGGGCAGGGTGTTGCACACCGGCGACATCAAGTTCGACCAGCTGCCGCTGGACGGTCGTCCGACTGACCTGCCTGGCATGTCGCGGCTCGGGGACGGGGGTGTGGACCTTCTGCTGGTGGACTCGACCAACGCCGAACTGCCGGGCGTGGGTCCGTCGGAAAGCGAGATCGGCCCAGCCCTGCACCGGCTGATCCGCTCCGCCGATGGACGTGTGATCGTCGCCTGCTTCGCATCGAATGTCGCGCGCGTGCAACAGATCATCGATGCCGCGGTATCACTCGGCCGCAAAGTGTCGTTCGTCGGCCGGTCGATGGTCCGCAACATGGGCATTGCCCGCGAACTCGGCTTACTTCAGGCTGCCGACGACGACGTGGTCGACATCGGTGCCGCGGAACTCATGCCGCCCGAACGCGTGCTGCTGATCACCACCGGCACCCAGGGGGAGCCGATGTCGGCGCTGTCGCGGATGTCGCGCGGAGAGCATCGCAGCATCACGTTGACACCCGGCGATCTGATCGTGTTGTCGTCGTCGCTGATTCCTGGCAACGAGGAAGCGGTGTACGGCGTCATCGACGCGCTTTCGAAAATCGGCGCTAGGGTGGTGACCAATAACCAAGTCCGAGTACATGTTTCGGGCCACGCCCACGCCGGTGAGCTGCTGTTCCTCTACAACGGCGTGCGGCCCCGCAACGTGATGCCTGTGCACGGGACGTGGCGACACCTTCGCGCCAACGCTGCACTCGCCGCAAAGACGGGTGTGCCCGACGAGTCGATCCTGTTGGCGGAAAACGGTGTCAGCGTCGACCTGATGGCAGGCAGGGCCCGCATCGCCGGGGCGGTTCCGGTGGGCAAGATGTTTGTCGACGGCCTGGTTCTCGGCGACGTCGGGGATGCGACGCTGGGCGAACGGCTCATTTTGTCCTCGGGATTTGTGGCGGTGACGGTGGTGGTGCGTCGGGGGACCGGTCGCCCGACGACTCCGGTGCATCTGCATTCCCGGGGGTTCTCCGAAGACCCCAAGGCGCTGGAGCCCGTCGCCCGCAAGGTCGAGGAGGAGCTCGAACTGCTGGCCGCAGAACGAATTACGGAACCGGCGCGCATCGCGCAGGCGGTGCGTCGCACCGTCGGCAAGTGGGTCGGCGAAACCTACCGGCGCCAGCCGATGATCGTCCCGACGGTCATCGAAATCTGAGCCCCGCTTCGCCGAAACGGTATTCCGCGTGGTTCGTTCTCGCAGTTTTCCACGGTAGTTACCGCCTCGACGGCGACAACCGCGGGCGGGCCTAAATGTTGGCGGCGGCTTTTTCCAGCTTCTGTAGTGCCGGTTCGATGCCGTCGGCCAATTGGTCTATGTCGTCGGCGATTTCCGGCGTGGTGACGAAGCCGAACTGGAGCCATCCGCGGTAGCTGAAACAGGTGACGTTCAGACCCACGTCCAGTACCAACGGCCCGAGCGGAACCATGAATTCGACTGTAGCTCCGGCTAAGTAGAGCGGGAAGTCGGGACCGGGCACGTTGGAGACCACCAGGTTGATCGGTGCGACATTCCCCCCGACATGGCTTGCGGTATAGGCCCGGGCCGCCAGCGCCAGAAGCCCCGGCGGCGTCGTCTCCGTGAGGCCCATAATCTGGTGCGCTGTGAGCGCTTTCGCCATCTCTTTTGCGCCCTGCGAGTTGGCGTAAATGGCGGTCATCCGTTTGGCCGGGTCGATCACGTCGGTGGCAAGTCCCACCGTCATGGAGCTGACCTGGCTTCCCACTTCGGTGTTGTCGCCTCGGGTCGAGACCGGAACCTGCGCCACTAGCGGCCGGTGCGGAAGCTCTTCTCGCACCAGCAGATAGTGGCGCAGCGCGCCCGAAACCAGTGCCAGCACAACGTCATTGAGCTTGACGCCAAAGGCGTTCTTCACCGCCTTTACCCGGTCCAGCTCGACCTGGCTGCCGCTGACACGCCGATGCGGTGTGAGTGGAGCGTTGAAGCGTGTGGTTGGGGCATCGAAGTATCGCGGCGGTTTGTTGGGCAGTCGCCATGTGGCGAGCTGCTGTGACAGCGTCTGCTGGGCTATCCGCAGCAGGCGGTAGGGCGTCATGACAGTGACGTTGACAATCGAGCCGAGCGCTCGGCGTTCGAAGCGGGGGAGACCGACGCCCACCAACGACTTGTTCACCTCGCCCGCCGGCGGACGTGGCTGCGTTGTGACGTCGAACAGGATTTCGCTGAGCCCCGCGCCCGACATTCCGTCGATGACAGCATGGTGCATCTTGGTCAGGATCGCGACCCGCCCACGCTCGACACCGTCGATGAACCACACCTGCCACAGCGGCCGACTGCGGTCGAGTTGGTGGGCCATCAGCCGCCCGACGAGTTCGTCGAGCTGCGCGCGCCCCCCGGGTCGGGGCACGCGGATGTGGCGGATATGGAAATCGAGGTCGAGGTCGGTGTCCTCGACGAACCACGGCCGGTCCAACCCGAGCGGCGCGCCGGCGACCCGGTAGCGAAGCTGCGGAATCTCCGGCAGACGCGAGGCGATCAGGTCCCGGACTGCATCGAGCGAGAAGCTCGGCGCCTCGGAGGGGTCGCAGATCGCCAGTCCGCCGCCGTGCATATGCCAGCTGGGCGTCTCGGCGAACCAGAAGGCCGCGTCGACGCTGGAAAGTCGGTTCACGGCGGCCAGCCTAGACATCCAGGGGTAAACCCCAACCACGCGGTGAGGCTCATGGTGTATTTGCAGCGGTTAGTCGCGAAGAAGGACCCGACCGTTCGCGCCGATGCGCTTTGTGTATTCATTCCACGAGTTCAGCAGGGACCACCAGGAGCGTCGGCCATGATGTCAAATCTCGGCGGGCCAGAGATTCCGACCGGAATGAGCAGTTGCGGTTTCTTCGATAAGAGAGGTTGGCAGTTCGAGCAGCGAGGCCCGCTTGTTGCGGAAGGTGGCTTTGTTAAAGAGATCTGGGCCACGGCGGACCCTGAGTTCCCGGATAACCAATCCATTGGCTTTCGGTTCCTCAAAGTACGTCCAAGCTGGGGAGCGTAAAGGCCCGATCACCTTGTGAGGTAACCGTAGGTCTGCAATCAGTTCCTTAAAGCCGCAGGCTGCAAAGCATTCCGACAAGCAAGGCTCCGAGCGCAGGTACGCCCTGTTTCGATAGCAGCCGCGATACCCGTGCCACGCGGCCGCGATCTCGCGCACACATCCGTCGACACCGCATGAAGTTCCCCTTGAGGGCAGTCGCCAACTGTGTACCCGCCGCCCTCTCAAGCGGTCCAGGACTGTCGCATGAGACATTCAGATTCTGGAGAACACGATTCGTGAGAACCTACACAGCATCACGGGCCTTGCAGGTCGCCCCAGAATTCCTTGCGGAACCGGCGCATTGCGTCGTTTACGGCCTTGACCAACCCGTTGAGTTTCTGCTCCAATGCCAGGTTGGTCAACGATGTGGTGGCCGCATCGTGGATGAACAGCTCCGCCGGGCGCCCGTCGTCGCCCAAGCTGAACCGCGCGAAGCCCTCTGGGTCTTCAACCTCGGTGCGCATCGCAGCCATCCGTGCGATCGCATCGTCGAGTTTCGCTAAGGCTGAGGCGATTTCGGCTTCGCAGAACTTGACCTTCTCGGCGTCGGCGAGGTCGTCGAAAGTGGTGTCGTCGCTGGCGCATTCTTTGCGGGGCGCAAAGTCGCCGCCGCCGTCGTCCTTGCCGGCCCGCGCGCGGAAATCCCCTGGTCACCACCCGTCGTCGTCCTTCGGCCGTGCCATCGTGATTCGGCGAATGATCAAAATCGGCGATGATTGGGCTGATGCTCGGACGGCTCGAGGCGGCTTCGGAGATTCCGAAAAATCGGCTTCCTACCTGCTCTTTCCTGGTCGGGCTGAAAGGATTTGAACTGTGACCACTTGACCCTGCCGACCCCCAGACTCAAGCACGGCTGCTCAGGCGTGAGGGGTCGTCGCACTCGCTGGACTGCTCCTGTGAGAGGTCTGGCAGAAGCATGGCAGAGCCTGCTGAACTCTGCGAGACTGCCATGACTGCCCTTACCCTGCCCGTGTGCGGTTGGCGGGGCCGCTGACTGGCCGATCGAAGGAAATGCGGTTTATCGAAGCCGCCCTATCGGATCGGGATTGCTGCGGGATCACGGCGTGCGGGGCTGCGGGGGTGGGGAAAAGCCGAATCGCCCGCGAGGCAACAACCTCGGCTGCATCGAATGGATATGAAGTCCGGTGGGTGGTTGCAACGAGTTCGGCGCGGGCTCTTCCGTTGGGAGCCTTGAGCTCGTGGGCCGGGCCGGCCGGCGGCGACAGCCTGCAACTGATCCGCGGCGTGATCGAATCGCTGACCTCCTCGTCTAACGGCGCCCCGGTGGTGGTGGGTGTCGACGATGCGCAACTGCTTGACGACCTGTCGATATTCGTTGTGCATCAGATCGTCCAGCGCCGCGCCGCGAAGGTGGTGTTGACCGTTCGCGATGGCGAACCGGTTCCCGCGGCGATACACGAGGTGTGCAAGGAGGGTCAGTTCGACCGGCTTGAGCTGCAGCCACTGTCACGCGACGACACCGCCACGCTGCTGTCGGCGGCTCTCGGCGGGTCTATGGATCCCGATACCACCCAACGCCTTTGGGATCTGACCCGCGGCAATGTGCTGTATCTGCGCAATATTGTCGAGCAGGAGGTCGCCGATCGGCGGCTGGTGCGGCAGCACGGAGTCTGGCGGTGGCTTGGCGATTGGTGTGTGCCGTCCGGCTTGGCCGAATTGATCGAATCACGGATCGGAGCCCTGCCGACCTCGGTCAGCGACGTGGTGGACGTGCTGGCTGTCGGCGAGCCTATCGAGCTGGCGTCGCTGGCCAGGATCACCGGCCCGGCGGCGGTCGAGGAGGCCGATATGCGTGGCCTGATCAGGCTGGAAACCGTCGACGCGGGTATGGAGGTGCGGCTGGCCCATCCGCTCTACGGCGAGGTGCGCCGCGACCGCGCGGCCCTCACCAGGCTGCGCCGGCTACGGGGGCTTGTTGCCACCGAACTCGCCAAGTCCGATCTGAACCGGGCACCATTAGACCCGGATTCGGGCGGCAACGCCGACGACCTCGCTGATTGTGACGACGTGCGCGTTGTGGTGCGCCGCGCGACCTTGAGTCTGGACTCCGACCTCGAACCCGATCCGGACCTGCTGGTCAGAGCCGCCAGGGGTGCCGTGTGGTTCCCCGATCTCGCGCTGGCCGATCGACTGGCCGATGCGGCAATCCGCGCCGGAGGGGCAGCAGAGGCGAACTTCATTCGTGCCCATGTCTTGTCGTGGCTCGGCCGCGGCCAGGAGGCCGATGCGATGCTCGCCGGCACCCGCGAATTGGCCGATGTCGACCGCGGCAGACTGGCCTTTCTGCGGGCCACCAACCGCCTCTTCGTCCTCGCCGACCCCGCCGGCGCCAAGCGGCTCATCGATGACGCATCGAAGACCATGCCGCCGCAGGGGCGCGGCTTTGTCGGCGCCTTTCTCACCGTGTATTGGGCGGCGATGGGTAAGCCGGACGCGGCCAGGCAATCAACGGAGACCCTCACCCTCGACGAGCTGCCCGACCTCGTTGCCGCGCGTACAACGGCCTGGGCGATCACTGTGGCATGCGGTGATGCCGGTCGCGTCACCGAAGCCTTGGCCGCCGCGAAGGCCGGCTACGCCGTTCCGATGCGCTCCTTTGTTGTTCTCCCAGACGCCCACGTCGGCGCACTTATGCTGGCCGGCCGGATTGCGGAAGGCTGGCAGGTGGCCGAGCGGTTTCATGGTGCGCTGTCGCGTCTGCACGATGCCCGTCAGCACACAACAAATGTAACCGGGGCGATCTTGGGTCGAGCCGCCCGTGGCGCGTGCCGACTTCAAACAGCCTGTGCCCTCCTGGGTCCGGTGGCCGATGCATTGTCGGCCGGGGACAAGGCCAACGGGTGGAAGTATCGATGCCAGCTCCCACTGACGATTGCGCTGGCGATGCGCGGTTTGACCGACGAGGCCGGCGCCGCGCTGGCCGCACTCGAGGACCGCCGTCATCCGAGCTGGCGGTGCCTGGACTACGAGTATGCGATCGCGAAGGCGTGGGTGGCAGCGGCCCAGGGCGCCGTCAGCGAGGCGGTCGCGACACTGTTGTCGGCGGCCGAAACCGCCCGTGCTAATGGGCAGTTCGCGGCGGAGGTGATGTGTTTGCAGACTGCCACCCAGTTCGGTGATCACTTGGGCGCGTCTCGGCTGGGTGAGCTGGCGGCGATCGTCGAGGGGCCGCGGGTGGGGGCCGCGGCCCGGTTTGGCGCCGCCCTGGCTGACGGTGACGGCGCTGCATTGGCCTCGGTCTCGGAAAGCTTCGAGCGGATGGGCGATCTTGTTGCGGCCGTTGATGCGGCCTCGCACGCGGCCATTGCGTATCGCGGTCAGGGCTTGCGCGGATCGGGGTTGGGATGCTCGGCACGAGCGGAGGCGCTGGCCCAACGATGTGGCGCGCGTACCCCCGCGCTCGCTCAGGCCAGTGAGCCGCTGCCGCTGACCGATCGCGAACGGGAAATTGTGTCGTTGATCGGCGCGGGGTTGTCCAACCGCGAAGTCGCCGCGCGACTGACGATCTCAGTACGCACCGTCGAAACCCACATCTACAACGCGATGGCCAAGACCGGTACGGCTGGCCGCGAAGGCCTCGCGGCGCTGCTGCCCTGCCGCCGGCCAGTCGGCGAATCGTTCCCCGCTGACGGGCCCGCTCACTACCTCGACGACACGTCGGATCAATGATGTAGTCACGCGCTGCTACCACAGCCGAAGCGGGCTTCCCGGAACGCTAATGAGCCCGTCCGCCCGCGGTGACCCTGTCCTACAACGACTTCCGCCGTATGGTTGCCGTCGGCTCAATCGGTCGACAATCACGGTGTTATCGAACCAGACATTCTCGTCGATCACGCCGTTCCGGAACTCCACGACAGCGGCAACTGATTGGCATTACGTAGTACTGGGCCGCCACCCGCGCGAAATCTCAGTGGCGCACTACTGAGGCTCGTCCGCCTCGGCGCGAAGGACGATGTGATCGAACGTGGCTGAAAAGGCGGTATCACGACGGTGAGATGGGGATGACCATGGGAAACTCGAAATACATCAGGCGTATTAGCGAGTTGATGGTCGCACCGGATGTGGGATGGGCGGAGACAGCAACCCCCTGCGACCCCCGGAGACCGCGCCGATCCGGGGATGTGGACCCCAGACGAATAAGTGCGGGGAGAACCTTGGAAGTTGCACGTAGCCAACTGCTGATTACCTGATGATCATCATTAATCCATAGGCGAAGCCATAGCGCGGCTCTCAGACTGCTCGAGTTCGTCGCGGCCGAAACATCGGATGCGCAACAAAAGGAGTTGACGAATGTCGGAGCAGACACAGCGGAATATTGAGGTGATCGATTTCTGCACCGTGTGCACCCACTCCCGCACCCAGCATCTAAGAGGGCGGTTTGCCTGCTTGTATGTCATCGATGAGCAGGCCGCGTGCAGTTGCGTAGAGTTCATCGAACCTCGCCCTACCCGTGAAGTATGCGAGCACGGCTGGCGGGGAACACTTCCAGTCTGCCCCCGCTGCCAGATGGCCGCACCGACCGACTGGTTCTCGACGTTCATGGTGATGCTCATCCTCGCGTGCAACGCCTTCTTCGGCCTCATGGTGGCTTGCATTGTGTTCCGGCTGATATGAAAGGTGCCCGACCGAGCCAGAGATGGTGCGCATTACGGGTGCCGAGGAACCCGTGGCCGCCCATCGGCTGTTGGCCTGGGGGACCGGCATCGCGTTGTCGGGCCTGCAGAGTCGAACCTGGTCGGTCAGCGATGGGAGATCTCCGCTGTCGAAGGCTTAAGGTCCCCGGGGGGTGTCACCACCCCGAGCCGGGACACACCCTGCACCGCGATTCCGTGACTGACGCCGCGATACCACCCGTGCCTTCGCCAGTGAGGAGACGTACATGATCATTGCTCGATACGCCACAGCTGCCGAATCGGCCGTGTCGGCGGTGCCCACCCGTCGACGGGCCTGGACCCTGGCCGTGACCTGTTTGGGCGTGGCGCTGGTGATGGCGTCGATGATCGCGCTGAACGTCGCGCTTGCCGACATCGCGGTGGCCACGAATGCCACGCAGACGCAGCTCACTTGGGTGGTGGACGGCTACACGCTGGTGCTGGCGTGTCTGCTGCTGCCTGCCGGCGCGGTGGCCGACCGCTACGGCCGGCGGGTAGCCATGCTTGTCGGGTCGGCGATCTTCGCCGTCGGCTCGATCGGGCCGGTGTTCTTCGATAGCCCATTCCAGATCATCGCGGCGCGGGCGGTCGCCGGCCTTGGCGCGGCGCTGATCATGCCGGCAACGCTGTCACTGCTTGCCGTGGTCTACCCGCCCGAGGATCGCACCAAGGCCGTCGGCATCTGGTCCGGAGTCGCGGGGTCGGGGGCGCTCATCGGCATGCTCGGCTCGGTTGTGCTGCTGCACTTTTGGTCGTGGCAGTCCATCTTCTGGGCACTGGGCGGCTCCGCCGTGGCACTCTTTGCGCTCACAACAACGGTCACTTCATCACGAGACCCCGACGCTCCCCTCGTCGACTGGTCGGGTGCAGTGCTGATCGGCGCGGCCGTCGGGATGTTGGTGTATGGGATCATCGAAGCGCCCGCGCAAGGGTGGACCAATCCGGTGGTGTATTGCAGTGTGATTGCCGGCATCGCCCTCATCACGACATTCGGTTTTGTCGAATTCCGTCGCCGCCAACCGCTTCTTGAGGTTCGGTTGTTCGCCGACCCTGGATTCGCAACCGGGGCAGCGACGATCGTGGTGGTCTTCGGCGCGAACTTCGGGTTGTTCTATCTGGTCATGCAGTACCTTCAGCTGGTTAAGGGTTACTCGCCGATGAGCACGGCGCTGGCCTTGAGCCCACTGATGGCGGGCGTCGTGTCGTTGTCGGCGCTGTCGTTTTGGTATTTGCCAAAGCTCGGTCTTAGGCTCGTGGTGTTCATCGGGCTGATGCTGATGGCGGTTGCGTTCTTCTGGCTGTATGGCATCGACACGGACTCGACCTACCCGCAGTTGCTCTGGCGGTTATTGCTGCTCGGCGTGGGCGTTGGGTTGCTCACCGCGCCGACGACGGGGGCGATCATCAACGCCGTCCCTGACCAGAAGCTGGGCGTCGCCTCGGCGGTCAACGACCTCGCCCGCGAACTAGTGTCCCGCGCCGTTAATTCGTTTCATTAATCGTTCGAGGGATATGAGGATCTGCTCGGCAGTCTTGGTCCACACGAATGGTTTTGGGTTTTCGTTCCAGGCGGCGACCCAGGCGCGGATGTCGCGTTCGAGGACTTGGACGCTGCGGTGGTCGGCGCGTTCGAGCAGTTGTCGGGTGAGTTCGGCGAACCAGCGTTCTACCTGGTTGATCCAGCTGGAATAGGTTGGGGTGTAGTGGATGTGGAAGCGTGGGTGCTTCGACAGCCAGGTCTGCACGGTGGGGGCCTTGTGGGTGCCGTAGTTGTCGCAGACCAGGTGCACGTCGAGGTGGTTGGGCACCTGGGCGTCGATGGTGGCGAGGAACTTGCGGAACTCGACTGCGCGGTGGCGGCGGTGCAGCGCGGTGATCACGGTGCCCTCGGCGATGTCGAAGGCGGCGAACAGGCTGGTGGTGCCCGAGCGCACGTAGTCGTGGGTGCCCTTCTCGGGCATGCCGGGCATCATCGGGAACGCCGGCTGGCTGCGCGCCAGCGCTTGGATCTGGCTCTTTTCGTCCACGCACAGCACCACCGCCGATTCGGGCGGGTCGATGTAGAGACCGACAATGTCGTAGACCTTCTCCACAAACAGCGCGTCGTTGGACAGCTTGAACTGTTCGTAGCGGTGTGGGGCCAGCCCGAACGCCTTCCAGATCCGCCCGATCGTCGACTTGGAAAGCCCAGCACGGCGCGCCATCGACGCCCGCGACCAGTGCGTCGCGGTGGCCGGGGTCGATTCCAGGGTGGCCACCACCACGTCTTCCACCTGATCGGCGGTCACCGACGCGGGCCGGCCCGGGCGCGGATCGTCGACCAGCCCGTCGCAGCGCGCCTCGACGAACCGGCGCCGCCACTTGCCCACCGTGGGCTGTGCCACCCGCTCGCGCGCGGCGACCTCATTGTTCGACAACCCTTCGGCACAGGCCAGCACGATCCGCGACCGCAGCGCCAGCGCCTGCGCCGACTTGCGCCGCCGCGCCCACCGCGTCAACGTATCCCGCTCCTCGCCGGTCAACACCAACTCCGCGGTCGGCCTCCCACGCTGCGACATAGACGAATCATCGCACGCACCAACATGATTCATCGCGAACCGGACTGGTCCGCAGTCATAACATTTATATAACGAATTTCTGACGCGGAACACTAGGTGCCGCGATCGGTATCGCCGTTGCGGGCTCGGTGCTGGCAGCGGGCTACACCCACAGCCTGGCGTCGCAGCTGTCGGCGTTTCCCGAGCCCGTAAGCGGGCCGGCGTCGGATTCATTGGCCAAGGCGCGGAAGGTGTCCGACACGCTCGGGCCCCAGGGGCATCAGCTCGCCCACGTCGCTGAGACGGCGTTCACGCATGGGATGCACTCATCACTTCTAGTGGTCGGCATCATCGTCGCCGTAACCGCAGTACTGATCGGGATATGGGCACCTGGTCGGGATGGGCAACAGCTTCGTCTACTGCGCCGGTTCGCTGTTTCAGCGAGCTGATCGGTTGGACCGGCGGAAGGCCTAGCGCTTGTTCAGGTAGCCGGCGTCCACCGGCAGCGCAACCCCGGTGATATACCGCGCCGCGTCCGCTGATGTTTGACTGATGTCACTGCTCTAGGGCAGTGGTCCCGCTCTGGTCAGAGAGCGGGAACCGGACATCGCAACACCAAAGGAGGACGCGATGCCAACATCAATGTACGGCGCGGTCCTAGATCACGCACCATCCATGGGCCAGACCGGGCCGACGCGCCGGATCGTCGTGGTGCCCAGGCGCCGACCGAACCAACCCGCACCGGCCCCCACCCCTGCACCAGAGAGGGAGCCGGAACGTGTTCCAGCCCCCGCTCGCTGATCCCGATCCCTTCCGGGATCTGGACAGCGATCCGCTGCTTGAGCAGATCAGAGAGAACCTGCTTGACAATGTCCAGTTCGACTGGAAGTCCAAGGAGCACTTGGAGATCGGCGACTCGACGCTGAATCGGGTCAGACATCTCTTCGATCGCTTCGTGACCTACCAGTCCAACCACCGCACCACGCAGATTCTGTGGTCGGCGCATCCGTGGTTGCTGAACAACTTCGTCTTCAGTCCGCGGCTGCTGTTCCTGTCTCCGCAGGCCGACAGTGGCAAGACCACCGCGATGGAGATTTCGGAGCGTCTGATGCCGAAGAACGCTCCTGCCGGCCATGCCACCGCCGCGTCCATCTATCGGTTGGTGGACACTCAGTTCAACGCCACCGGCATGCGGGCGCAGATCACGGTGGATGAACTGGACACCATGTTCAGCCCGACCCGCCCCAACAACGATCTGCGGAACATGATCGACAACGGGGCACAGCGCGGCAAACGGATCTTCCGTGCCGACAACACCAACGGGTACGAAGTCTTCGGCCCGATGATGCTGGGCGGCGCGATGGGGATCGACTCCCTCGACAAGACCATCCTCAGTCGGTGCCTGGTCGTCCACATGCATCCGCGGTTGGCCGAAGAGGAGGGCGAGGTGTGGAACCAACTTCTGCACGAAGACGAGGTGGCCGAGATTCGCAAGCTGCTGGGTTTCTGGGGCGAGTTCGTCAATGCCGCGGCCTGGGGCTACGAGCCAGTGATGCCGAAGGAGTTGCTCAATCGTGACGGCCTGAAGTGGAAGCCACTGCTGACGGTGGCCGACCTGGCTGGTCCGTTCTGGGCAGAGCAGGGCCGGGATGCGGCTCTGATCGACGTGCGGAAGTCCAAGGCCCGCGAGGTGTACAAGGAGGACAAGCGGCTGCTGGCCGATGTCCGCACGGTGTTCGCCAAGCGGTCCAAGCTGACTCTGGTGTCGATGGATCGGCTGCTCGATCTGCTTCAGGAGTTGCCCCGATCGCAGTGGTCGAAGCTGACTACGACGCGAATGCAGATCCTGCTCAGCCGGTACGAGATCGACCCGGTACAGGTGACGATCTGGGTTGACGAGGCCAACTCCATCGGCATTGCCCAGCGGATGAAGCGAGTTCACAAGGGATACAAGCGATCTGACTTCGAGGATAAGTGGAAGCGGTATCTGCCGCAGGAAGGAACAAGCAAGTGAGCGAGGACCAGGCCCCCGAGACCGAGGATGTCTACGGGTTGCGGACGTTCGCCGTGGAGCAGACCCGTCACGGCAAGGTGCTGACCTCGGTGTCACTGAATGCCCCGCAGGGCCAGTTGAGTTGGGTCAACGAGGACGGCTCCGGGCCGGGTGGCATCTGCACTGCCGTCTGCACGGCGCCTGTCCCGGAGGACGGAGAGGGCCATACGCCACCCGACCCGGATTGTCATTGTGGGGTTTACTCGGCGACCTCTCTGCATTCGCTTCGTGCCCAGCAGGGGCTGGCCGAATATGCGGCGTTGATCGTGGCGGTCATCGCCACCGAAGGCCCCGCCGAGTACGGGCCGACCGGGATGCGGACCACCAGGGGCACGGTGGTCGCCTTCTGGGTCCGGGAGCCTGACTCCAGGCACCCAGAGCACGCCGGTGACGCGGCCCTGTGTGCCCGTCAGTTCACTGGGGCACGTCGCTACTTCAACGACGAGATGATGGCGTCGGTCCACCGCGTGGGTGAGCCACCTGTGCGTCGGGTGGATGACGAGTGAGTACTCCAAATTCGTCACGCATGACGAATTTGAGTACTCCCAAGAAACACACAACAGTAGGAAGCAAGACATGGGCAACCTGCCCGTGAAGCCGGTGATCCCCTCCATGTTGGAGGAGTTCGCTGGCCCGATCAACGAGTATTACCACGCAGCAGAGAGCACCGCTAAGACTGCGGTGCTGTATGCCCGCGCGAGCGGTGAACTGCTGGTCTACGCCAAGGACAGGTGCAAGTACGGGGCGTGGCTGCCCTGGCTGAAGGAGAACTTCGACGGGTCCGTAAAGACCGCCGAAAGATACATGTCGCTGGCGTCGGACCTCTCGTTCGACACCATCAACAAGATGGGTGCCGACCTCTCCATCAACGGTGCGCTGAGGGCCATCGAGGAGAAGAAGAACGGCGGCAAGCCCAAGCCCATCAAGAAGGCCAGCACCAAGGCGAAGGCGAAGTCCAAGGCGAAGCAGGATGCCGACGAGGATGCCCAGGAGCCGCTGGATGCCGACGAGGTCGAGACCGACGAGACTGAGACCGACGGTGAGTCCAGTGACGAGACCGAGGACGAGACCGAGGACGACTTCGACGATGAAGGCGCCGAGGAGTCCGAGGGTAACGAGACCGATGAGGTCGAGGGCGAGTTCGTGGAGGACGAGGACACCGAGGACGAGGTCGATGAGGATGAGACCGACGAGGCCGAGGCCGGCAGTGATGTCATCGACGGCGAGGTCGGGGAGCCGATCCAGTCGGGCAGCTTCATCATCAACCCGAACGGCACCTTCGAGCATGTCGAGGAGCAGACGGTTGACACCACGGAGTTGGAACCCACCGCCGCGGAGTTGGAGGAGCTTTACGCCATCTCCCACGGGCTGCTGACCAACATCAAGAAGGGTGCGCCGACCGTCGATGTTCCCATGCACCTGATCTACGACCTAGTGAGCATCGTCAAGCCTGAAGAGGTGGAGACGGTCAAGGTCGGCACCGGCGCGCTCAAGGCTCTGGTCAACGCCGTCGGCAGCCGGATCGGCAAGGAGGTCATCAAGTGACCGGCCAGGAAGGGACGGGGCGCGTCTGTGCCCCTCCCACCCCGAAACAGGTTGATGCTGGCGCCATGGCGCTCTGGGACGCCTTCCCCACCCTGCGGGAAGACTTCACCCCGGACTTCTTCCACAAGGCCGCGAGGATCGTGCTGGAGGCCGGCGAGTTGGCCGCGCTGTCAGAGATCATCGTCGCGACCGAGGCCAAACAAGAGAAGGAGGTTCGCCGGTTCACCCGTGAGACCACTCGCATTAGCGGGGGCGGGGTGAGGGTGACTAAACACCGCCTCGTCGCCGTCGAAGGCCGGAAGTTCGTGTTTGAGCCAGTAGAGGACGAGCAGCCATGACCGACCACACCGAGTACGCCCACCCCCTGGTGCCGGCGGAAGGCGGTGCGCGGTTCATGTCCGAGATCGTCACGGCGAACCCGAATCTGTTCGACGGGCAGAAGGCGAAGGCTTTCCAGGAGTTCGTGCTGGCGCACGTAAGCCGGGCCCACCTGAACATGTGGGAGGACCGGCATGTGATGGCTGCCTGGGACGTGAAGCAGCGAACGATCCGGTGGAGGCTCACCGAGCAAGGCGAGAAGGAAGGCGAGAAGCTCCACCGGAAGTTCAACCCTCCCTCCGAGGGAGAGATAGCCATCAATGCCTGGGCCGACGACACCCTGACCGGACAGGTGCAGACGGCACGTCAGCATCCGGCCACCTGTTGCCGGGCACTCAAAATGAGTATGAGAGCGTCACTTTCGGTGAGGACGAACAACGCCAGTTCGTGTGCATGCTGACGCGATGCTGTTCACGGTGACGGCGTGATGCGGATGTTGGTGGCCATCGTGACGGGCGGAGCCGGGGCATGCGATACCGCGGGCCCGGCTGTGGGCCGGGCCGTGGAAGGGGGCTCAACCGGGCGGCGCGAGAAGGCGCCCGCCGGTGTAGAGGCCGATAAGCGTCCAAGCGGGCTCGGTGATGCCCAGCCGCCGGCGCGCCCACCAGGCCGCGGCGGCCAGAACGGTCAAGGTGTCGCGCAGCAGGTTGCCGGTGCTCGCCAGCTGGTTGAACGCGTCAGCATCGAGCCGGATCAGTTCCTGTGCGCCGCGCTGCCAGAGCCGGGTGAGATGACCGGCGCCGCGGGCGCGACGCAACCAGCGGCGGACGGTGGACGGCGAGCGGCCCAGTACGGCGGCGATCCGCCGGTGTCCCAGGCCCGCGGCCTTGCGCACCAGCGCGGTGCCGATCACCTCGGTGGAGTCGGCCCGGCGTGGCTGCAGCGCGGCTGGCAGCAGAATCTGGGTTGCTCGGCACCCGCAGCAACGCACCCGCCGCGGCCGCGCGTCGATCGTGTCCGCGCCGAGGCCACGAACGCGTCGGCGCCGGCCGTATCCCCACCGCTTCAGGGTGCCGCCGCATCCGCGCCGGGGGCAGCGCATCGTCCCATCGGCCAGGGCCTGCTCGGCCGCCTCGGCGGCGCGGACGATGATCACCGAGCGGTCCAGCGGACATGAGCCACCAGCGTGGTCTATCACGCCCTCATCGGGGCAGGGGCCAAATCGTGTTGTACCAGACGGTTCGGAATCGGCTCTGCGCCAGCCGATCTCCTCCGTCGACCACCGTCACCGTGAACACCGACCCGACACCCGCAAGCCGCCCGTTCCTCGGCGACCCCTGGTCGTGGTCACCACGCCGCCGCACACGACCCCACTTCTCATCCTCACCCACAGCGACGCGATGAGCCCCATACCGAGTGCCGTTCAACACCCTGGCTAGAGGGCCGAGGGCCACGACATCGCAACACACCAAGGAGGTATCACGATGTCAACACAACGGTATCGCGAGGGTGAGAGCCAAAGACCGCGTGACCTGCGTCTGGAGCTGATCGAGGACATGGTCACTTTGGGCGAGAATCGTTCCTACCTAGAGAGTCTGACCCCCGTTCAGTTTGCCGAGTTCTGTGAAGTCAGCCTGCAGGACGACAAGGTCATTGCTGCCACGGAGGAGTTGGTCAGGGAGGACCGGCCATGAGCACCGACATCGCACCCGATGCCGACACCGAGTTCGGCCCGCAGCTTGAGGCCCAGGCGTGGTCTGATGATCAGCCGGCAACCGAGCTGGCTCCGGCCGTCCAGGAGTCTCACTCCTGGGTGAGTGTCTGGATGGTGGTCGCGGTGATCGTGGCGGTCATTACCAGCGCGGTGCTCGGGGTTGTGCTGATGGGGTCACACGGCCGTGCTGTGCCGCCGCCACCCGATCAGAAGCCCGTCCCCGGTACAACCCACCCCATCGGCGCCTTCCGTGGCTCCTAGTGTTCCGCGTCAGAAATTCGTTATATAAATGTTATGACTGGGGACCAGTCCGGTTCGCGATGAATCATGTTGGTGCGTGCGATGATTCGTCTATGTCGCAGCGTGGGAGGCCGACCGCGGAGTTGGTGTTGACCGGCGAGGAGCGGGATACGTTGACGCGGTGGGCGCGGCGGCGCAAGTCGGCGCAGGCGCTGGCGCTGCGGTCGCGGATCGTGCTGGCCTGTGCCGAAGGGTTGTCGAACAATGAGGTCGCCGCGCGCGAGCGGGTGGCACAGCCCACGGTGGGCAAGTGGCGGCGCCGGTTCGTCGAGGCGCGCTGCGACGGGCTGGTCGACGATCCGCGCCCGGGCCGGCCCGCGTCGGTGACCGCCGATCAGGTGGAAGACGTGGTGGTGGCCACCCTGGAATCGACCCCGGCCACCGCGACGCACTGGTCGCGGGCGTCGATGGCGCGCCGTGCTGGGCTGTCCAAGTCGACGATCGGGCGGATCTGGAAGGCGTTCGGGCTGGCCCCACACCGCTACGAACAGTTCAAGTTGTCCAACGACGCGCTGTTTGTGGAGAAGGTCTACGACATTGTCGGTCTCTACATCGACCCGCCCGAATCGGCGGTGGTGCTGTGCGTGGACGAAAAGAGCCAGATCCAAGCGCTGGCGCGCAGCCAGCCGGCGTTCCCGATGATGCCCGGCATGCCCGAGAAGCGCACCCACGACTACGTGCGCTCGGGCACCACCAGCCTGTTCGCCGCCTTCGACATCGCCGAGGGCACCGTGATCACCGCGCTGCACCGCCGCCACCGCGCAGTCGAGTTCCGCAAGTTCCTCGCCACCATCGACGCCCAGGTGCCCAACCACCTCGACGTGCACCTGGTCTGCGACAACTACGGCACCCACGTGTGTCCTGAAAGTGAAGTGATGAGGATGTAGGAGGTCCCCAGCACGAAGCGTGCTGTGCCAGTGATGGAGGTAGGTCCTCCGGGTTCGCCGAGCAGACGGAGAACTCAAACCGCCGCAGTGTCATGCCGGTCAAGAGCCGGGGTGGGAAGCGACTGCGGAAAAGGCCCGCTGCAGCGGGTCAGGTATGCGGCGAGAAGACGAACATGGATGAACCACTGCGGACGCATCGAAACGTAGAACGATGGCGCCGAAACCGGAGGTTGTGGGTATCTCCGGGACAAAGGCCCGCCCGCGGGGCGAGCCCTGAGCCAGGGGGCGGGCTGCGTGCTGCCCTGGTGGCGTCCGGTGTATAGGTGGCGTGAGCTCGTCGCGGGCGCTGGCATGGAACAGGAGAAACTGTCGCCTCGATACCGACGACCGGACGTTATCGGCGCGGTGTGCCGGTTCGGGTCGCGAGAGGGAGGACCCCAAGTGGCCGAAACCGCAAGGGGCAGAGTACCGATGCGAGGCACAGGGGCGGACCGGCTCGTAGTAGCGGTGAAGGCTCGGTAATGGGGCTGGAGCGAAGGGGCCGGGCGGGCCAGATCGACCTGAGGTCACCCCGCGAGGGTAGGAGCTGATGGTTGGATCGAAGTCGAAGGTGAAGTCGTTCGAGATCGACAAGCGCCTCGTTCATGAGGCGTGGATGAAGGTCCAGGCCAACGGCGGAGCGCCGGGCGTGGACGCCGTCAGCATCGACGGGTTCCGGGAGGCGGAGAGGGACAACCTCTACAAGCTGTGGAACCGGATGAGCTCCGGCAGCTACCTGCCGGGCCCGGTGCGGGCGGTGGAGATACCGAAGGATCATGGGGCGGGGATCAGGGTGTTGGGTGTGCCCAATGTGGCCGACCGAATCGCCCAGACAGCGGCTGCGATGCTGCTGGAGGAGAAGCTGGAGCCGATCTTCCACCCGGACAGCTACGGCTACCGTCCCGGGCGGTCGGCCCACGACGCGTTGGCCGTGACTCGACGGCGCTGCTGGAAACAGGACTGGGTGTTGGACCTTGATGTCCGGGCCTTCTTCGACAGCGTCCCGCATGATCTGCTACTCAAGGCGGTCGCTCACCACACCGACGAGCGTTGGGTTCTGCTCTACATCGAGCGGTGGCTCACAGCCCCCATGCGGATGCCGGACGGGACTCTGACAGCGCGGGACAAGGGGACCCCGCAGGGGTCGCCGATCTCCCCGTTGCTGGCCAACGTGTTCATGCACTACGCGTTCGATACCTGGATGGTTCGGGAGTTCCCGGGCTGTCCCTTCGCGCGGTATGCGGATGACATTGTCGCTCACTGCGATTCGGAGGATCAGGCCCGCGCGCTGCGGGACTCGATCGCCACCAGGCTCGGGGCACTCGGCCTCGAGCTGCACCCCGAGAAGACGAAGGTCGTGTTCTGCCAGGACGCGAACCGGCCGGGGGAAGCGGAGCACACCAGCTTCGACTTCCTCGGCTACACCTTCCGGGGGCGCCTGGCCAAAGGCCGGAGAGGCTACTTCGTGAGCTTCGCCCCGGCCATCAGTGTCACGGCGGCCAAGGCGGTCGGCCAGAAGGTCAGGGCATGGCACCTCAATCGTCGCAGTGGGACGGATCTGTCCGGCCTCGCCGAGGAGATCGACCCTCAGGTGCGAGGCTGGATCGGCTATTACGGGGTCTTCTACCGCTCCGAGCTGTACTCCCTCGCAAGGCACATCGACGAGCATCTCGTTCGATGGGCCATGCAGAAATTCAAACGACTGCGCGGGAAAGCTGCCAAGGCTCGGGCCTGGCTGGACGCGGTTCGACAGCACCAGCCCCGGCTCTTCGCCCACTGGCACCTTCTCCCGCCCACCAGAGGCCGGCCTGTGGGAGCCGTATGACGGGCGACTGTCACGTACGGTTCTGCGAGAGCCGGGGGGTGCGATTCCCCCCGGCTACTCACCAAGGCCCCCACCGTGCAGACCTGGCTGTCGAAGCACCCACGCTTCCACATCCACTACACCCCAACCTATTCCAGCTGGATCAACCAGGTAGAACGCTGGTTCGCCGAACTCACCCGACAACTGCTCGAACGCGGCGACCACCGCAGCGTCCAAGTCCTCGAACGCGACATCCGCGCCTGGGTCGCCGCCTGGAACGAAAACCCAAAACCATTCGTGTGGACCAAGACTGCCGAGCAGATCCTCATATCCCTCGAACGATTAATGAAACGAATTAACGGCGCGGGACACTAGCATCACACCGTCGACCACGACGGCACCCCCTGTGCCGGCGCCGACCGTGACGGTGACAGCGCCAGCCCCCACCACGACGACCGCACCCACCCTCGTCCAGGTTCCCGAGGACGGGATATATGAGCAGTGCCTACGAAACGGGTGGAAGCCGGCTTGCGTGACGGCCCCCTCGGCGACGGTGACGTTCCCGATCCCGCCGGTTCCGGCACCCGATCTCGGTGCCTGCGCCAAGGGGGAATGGAGCTGCCCCGGCTGCATGGCCGATGGAAGGTGCTGACGATGAGTTCACCGAAACCAGATCCGTTTGTCCTCGTACTCGATGCGGCCAGCTCAACACTGGACGCCATCGTGGCTGCTGTTCGCAATACATCACCCACCACCGAGCAGATGGCCCAGGGCCTACGCGGCCACATCACAAAGGAGATGGCGAGGAAGATTCCCCATTTCCACGACGCCTCCGGACACCTAACTCCCGCTGCGGTGTCCGCTGACCTGCTGGCTACCGTCTTGGCGACAGCCGTCCAGCGATTGGCCCACCCGCTGGAGGAATCGCGGTAAGGGGGCTACGGGGCCTTCACCTCACAATTGGGGAACGGGTGCTCGGCGAAAAACCGCTTGTAGTCCTCCGAGGATGCCTCACCTCCATCGGCGCCGGCCCCCTGTAGGGCTCGAAGTCGGTCACCTCGCGATGATCGTCGGCGATGGAACGATGGCCGAGACGACCGGGGCCATCTGCATCCAGCTGCCTTCGAGCGACGGCGGGTCCGGCCCCAACTGGCCCGGTAGGCCCTGATGATCACGGGAATTGCAGCAGTTAGCGCGTGGCGAGGACCTCCACGTAGTGCGGGTTGTACATGACGCCCAGGTTGCCGAATGGGTCCACAACCGACGCCGCTGGGCTGCGACTTGGGTCAACCGTCTTGTTCCGAGCCACAGAGACCTCACATGCGGCGTGCCACCGGGTCGGTCGGCGCACCGCGCACATCGGTTGCACCCCGCGGTCGTGCTGACAGCTCGATGGCTGCGAGTCCCGGCACGTTCGACCGTA
Organism: uncultured Actinomycetota bacterium; assembly: GCA_963801365.1. Taxonomy (GTDB): domain Bacteria; phylum Actinomycetota; class Actinomycetes; order Mycobacteriales; family Mycobacteriaceae; genus Mycobacterium. The sequence continues at coordinate 609,310 of CAWDEZ010000018.1, forward strand.
AGGGCATCGAGATCGCCTGGGGTGACCGGCATGTCGGGCGGGAGATTTAAGGAAGACTCGGTCCTCGATCTGCCTTAGCGACATCATCAAATGTCGGCGAGATGACCAAACCTGCCTCCGGTGGTTCGACGGACGGGTGGCGGCCAACTGGGATCGATGTCATCGGGCGGGGTGTCGGACGAAGGAGTCCCCCGACTCGGAAAAATTTTCGTTGAAATCCCATGTCCCGTCTTGCAGGCTCACTAACGCCCTGGCGTGCAATTAGCGGCGAGTTGGCGCGGAACGCCCCGAACAACATGTCCCGCACACTTGGACGCGCCGCGCCGAGCACCGCCATCGTCCACGAAAAGGCGGCCCGCATCGCTTTTGCCGAAACCAACACAGAATGAGCCTAATTCACGAAAACACCACGATTGCATCACCCGACCACAACAGCGTCATTACGCCCACCATCGCCCCGCTCATCACACCGGCGGGGCCGATCTCATGCCCCCATCGTCGTAAACGTCGATGACGCCGTCGTCACCTTGGTGACGCGCAACAACCGCCGTGATCCTGCGTTGCCTGCACTTACAAAAGCAACGCTAGTGCTTGCGGACGCCCCCGCGAAGATTCGCCCGTATCTGGCTCAGCGGCTCATCGCTATTGATTTCCGCGCTGTCGTCGTCCGGCTGTAGTCCCTGACCGCACCAAGCGCGATAACCGGATTCGTCTACAGAGGTCGTTCTCGTGCACCGCAGTGTGTTCTCGGCGCGGAGTCCCGGAAAGCCATGAATGGAGAAAAACTCCTCCGTTCGGTCACGGCCACCACTCGCAGGCCGCCGAGAGGACCACAGTGTCCGAGAATCTGTCACCGGCTCAGAACAGATCGAACCAGCACCCAATTTTCCCTGAGGTCGATGGGTCACTCCTCGCCGAGGACGAGCACCCGCTACCGGAGGTCGTCACGCCGCTCGACGTGGAAACCGTGTGGTGTGTCCCGCGAAGTAGCCAGAAAAAGCAGCGAGCCCTCGGCACCTTCGCACCTCACTACCGGGTTGGTCGCCGGGTGTATTACGGCATATTCCAACCGGTCAACGGCGTCATCCGCCTCGCGCACCGGCTGGCCTACGAACTGATCACCGGATGCGAGCCTGACGGACGCATCAGACGTACCTGCGGAAACCTGGCCTGCTGCAATCCGGCCCGCTTCTTCATCCTCATTCCCGAACAGCCATGATAATCGGCCCGCTCTCCGACCGCCCGCTGCTGGGCGAGCACGTCCCGCTGCTGCGAGGATGGAGTGACGACCAGTGCCGTAGGTATGTGTCGGCGGTCTACCGCATCATGCCGCTCGACATGGCTTTCACGATGACCGACGCGATGGCGACGGCAATGATCGCCATCGCACGCTCGCTCCACGTCGCGGACCGCAGGCACGGTAGACCGTCGCATTACAGCCGCCGCTACGAGAACTACCTGGCCCTCGGCAGCCGCTACCACGACGGCGACCCGCGTAACACCTACCAGTTCACCGTCAAGGCAATGGACAACCTGGAGAGACTCAGACTGGTCAAGCAGACGATCGGGGAGCTTGCCTGGCACCGGCAGTCGATCTCCGAGTTGACCGACGCCGGTAGGCGGTTCTGCACCGACACGTTCGGCCCCGACGACGAGTCACCCGACTTGGACCCACATGTCGAGACGATTATTCTGCGCCACCGTGGCGACAGCGGGAAGCACCCGAAGAAGGCGCTCAAACCCTACGTCGACACGGACGAGACCAACCGGATGCGTGCGGAGATGGCGGTGATCAACGAGGCCATGGCCGCAACGGTGGTGTTCCGGGACGGGGAGCGGACGGAGATCCCGATCATCTGCCGCATCTTCAACGGTGGATTCGATCTTGGCGGACGGCTCTACTGCCAGGGGAACTCGTTCCAGAACATGCGCTCATTCGACCGGCGCGGCCTGCAGATCGGCATCGACGCCGACCCGCACCCGGTGGTCGAGATCGACTTCTGCGAACTGCACCCGAGGATGGCCTACGCCGAGGCCGGAGCCGAGCCACCAGATGGCGACCTCTACAAGATTCCCGGATTCCGCCGGTCGGCGGTCAAGCTCGCCTTCAACACCAGACTCAACGCGCCGACCCCGAAGAAGGCATTCGGCGCTGTCGCGCATGAATTGGGCGCGCAGGCCGGTCGTCTGATCAAGGCCGTCGATGCCAAGCACCACGCGATCCAGTCCCTCTTCGGGTCCGACAGCGGTGCCCGCTTCCAGCGCAAGGACTCCGACATGATCGTCGAGATCATGCTGGAGATGATCGCGCTCACCGGACGTTGCCCACTACCGATGCACGACAGCCTGCTGGTGGCTGATGTCGACGAGGACGACCTGTTCCGCGTGATGAAGAAGGTGGCCCACTCCCACAACCTCCCCCTGAAGCTCGCCACTACCAGGAGGGCTGTTCTTCACACATCTCCATCTCACCCTCCCACCCATCACCCCCACTCTCCCCTCTGCACCTCCTATGTCTATATGGGGATAACTATCTATAAGCGTGCAAGGAAGAGACCGGAACCAAGGGACAAAAGGGAGTCCGCAGACGCCGTCAGAACCACTTCGGATCTAAAGGACAGGAACCGTGCGCCACCTACACCATCACCACCTGCATCCAGTAGAAACCGGCAAGATCTCATCGGTGAAAGCTGGCGCGATCACGCCACCTTTCGAGGAACGCTGCCGTCACCTGGCCCTCGCTGACGTACGCTTGACCGGCGGGAATCGCGGCGAGGGAGCGGCAGTCACGCACCAAGTCGGACAACATGTTGGCCGGAAGTACGCGGCAACGTTGGCCTGAATGTGGCACTGGGCGCTCGGATCGAGCGATGTCAGTGCTAGCGCATGAACCAGGAGTCGCGCCGCACACGCAGTTCCATGGCATCCTGCACAGCGCGGCGGCTGCGAAACCTATGGTGCCGCTGTGGAACCTGCAATGTTATAGGCGACCAAGGCCATGGAAGTACCGCAGAGATACCAAGAACGACAGATGCACCCCCAGGTTGTTTCCCTGACAGAATGGGATCGACGACTACCGTGCACCTTCGCCGGATCGAGGAGATAGACATGTCCGTGTCCGAGGCGCTCGCCACCCCTGTCGACGATACCGTGGAGTCATTGGCGTTGGTCCCGCGCAATGGGTTCCCTCTGGAGCCGCGATGCCGAGTGTGCCGAAACGATGCGTTGCGCAAGAAGGTCAACGACATGTTGGCCGCCGGGGCCAGCTATGCCATGATCGTGCGCGCACTCGCGGCGGACAACGCCGAACTCGACACGTGTGACCGGATCACCATCGACTCGGTCAGAAACCACTGCGCGCGGCACTTTCCGGTTCAGAACGTGGCCAATGCAACCTACCGGGAGATCCTGGAGCGCCGGGCAACGGCGAACGGCGTCGACTTCATCGAGGGCGTGGCCACCGCGCTCACGCCGATCGCGTTCTTCGAGACGGTCATGGTCAGAAGTTATGACACCCTTGTCGACTCGGACACCAGGGTCGATGTGCACACCGGCATCGTCGCGGCGGGTCGGCTGCAGTCGCTGATCGATTCCAGGGACTACAGCCGCGATCTGTTGATGATGAAGGTCCAAGTTGGCAAGATCAGCGAAGCGGTGCGTTCTGTTGTCCCGCAGGAGATGTGGAGCGAGATCATCGAGAAGCTGGAGGAGGCGGAGGAGGCGCTCAGCCCCGGCACGGACTCCCTCGATGACGCTGACGATGATCCCTTCGATCCGACCGAGTTCATCGACGACGAGGACGAATTTTGACCTCCACGGCGCGCCCAACCGTTCACCGAGGGCGTTTGTGGACCACTGCCGGTGTGGACGGGGCTTTCGCCGTCGCGTGGGCTGTAGCGGTGTGTACACCCGGCTAACGTGTAGTTCTGCCGTCTAGTTATATGCCAGCGCGCTGGCGAAACACGTTATGTGCGTGAGTGATTGGCGGCGCAACACGCCACGCGGTGTGCTGGCGCAAGGCGCTGCTCAGTAGTTCGCTGAATGTGGGCGAGAACACTCCGGCGCTGTGCAGTGATTGTTCAGCAAATCAGCGCCGGTGGTCGCCTAAGCCGCAACACCGGTCACGGCCAGGATGGTCCGGGCCACCAGGTCCGGGTCGTCGATCATCGGAATGTGTCCGACGCCGGGCAAGAGCACCCACGTAGCGCCGGGCAGGCGTTCGCGTGCGGTCTGGCCGAACGTCGCGGCCGGAACGAGTCGGTCGAACTGGGCCCAGGCCAAAGTGACCGGGCACGGCAACGGATCCAGCGGTTCGGCCTGCTCGTCGGGGGAGTAGTCATCCATGAACGGGCAGTCGATGGAATCGTCCATCGAATCCAAGACCCTCGCGGCGGTAAGGCGGTCACCGTGACACGCGACCTTACGCGAACCGAGGCGGCGGGCTGCTGCCGACCTGAGCACAAGCGGCGCTATCGGACGGGCGACGCGCGCTTGCACGCGCGCCCTGCGTATCTGTCCGAAGACCTGTTCATGAGAATCGCTGTCCCACCAGAAGCCCGCCGGAGAGAAAGCGCAGACGCTCGCGGCGCGCCCACGCCGTGCCAACTCGACGGCCACCCATCCGCCCAGAGAGTTCCCGGCGAGATGCGCTCGCGCTAGACCATGCTCGTCCAGATAGCGTTCCGCCGAGTCCACCGTGTCGCTATTAACCCTCGCCGGACGGCGCTGGATGGCAGGCCCGCCGTGGTGCCCGAGGAGAGTCGGCGCGTGAACATCGTGATGCTCGGACAACAGCGGAACAATGTCCTGCCAGATGCGGCCCGAGGCGGTTGCGCCGTGCAGTAGGACCAGGGGCGATTTCGCTGAAGTCACGGCAAAAGTGTGACACCGACATCAGATGGCGAACAGCCACTTCCGCGAGGAGAACGCGAACGCCACTACCCACCCCCTGCAATGTGTTGCCGCCGCAAACCCCGTGCTTGCAAGGATGCGGCAGGGTCCAACAGAGTTCGCTCTTGTGGCGCATGAGGTTAGCTCGCGGCCCGCACCATGGCATGCTCAGGGAGATCGCATTGACCGACATCATCGCGAAGACAACCGCATCATCGAGGCCGTGCGCTCGACGGTGCCGCCGCAAAGCTCCGACTGGACGCCACGCCAACCCCACGCTCGCTGGGTGGCTCGGATGACGAAGCGGCCCGCACCAACCCGTGCGGGCAGGAGCGCCTCTCAGTGAAGGGTCGGCATCTGGCGCTGCTGAAGAGCCGTCCATTCGCGTGACTCGACCATCGTCAGATGTTCGTACCACGTTCATCCGAGGTCAGCCGGTGACCTACTTTCCGGCGGCCTGTTTCAGATGCGCTATCTCGTTGCCCCACACTGACTGGGCACCCGTGTCACCGACGCGGTAAAGCTGAACCATCGACGAGATTCCCACGGCGAGCGCCACTATCGCGACGATGATGGTGGCGGGTAACCGGCGCTTGTCTGATCGGCGCTCGGCGACGCCCAGCACCACCAGCACGACCGCCACTACCAGTAGTGCGATGGAGAAGTAGATCATCAGGCCGCCGCGCTCGGCGTGCTGCTGCAAGACGGCGTCAGGATGCCGTCGCATGTCATATAGCCACTCACCAGCATCAGTAGTGATTGGCGTCAACACCAGGGTCACGATGGCGAGGATGAGCGTGAGCCACACCATCTGCCCCCGCCGCACCGCTGGCCATGCGGCGCACACAATCTCCAACAGCGCAGTCAGCGGCACCAGGACAACCAAGAAATGCACCAACAGGACATGGCCCGGCAGCCCGTTGATATTGGTCATTCGATGCTCCTCCTGTGACGTGCCCGGTCGCCGACAATAGCGGTCCAACCTGTCAGCGCGGCAACGGTTCGCCACGTTGTCCGCTAGGTCACAGAGTTGCCGACCAGATGACCGATCCCGAACGTGATCGCCATCGCGAGCGCGCCTCCAACGGTGACCCGCAGGGCCGCCCGTCGGGCATCGCCGCCGCCGATCCGGGCGCTGATCCAGCCCGTGATGGATAGCGCGATCAGCACGACCACCACCGTGATCGGTATCCGGGCAGGTGTGGGCGGCAACAAGATCGCGAGCAGCGGCAGCAACGCTCCGAGCGTGAACGACGCCGCCGACGACGCGGCGGCCTGCCACGGGTTTGTCAGCTCGTGCGGGTCGAGACCTAGCTCGACCTCGACGTGGGCTCCGAATGCGTCATGGGCGGTGAGCTCCTTGGCCACCTGCTTCGCAGTCTCCGGCGAGAGCCCCTTTTCCTGATACAGCTGGGCCAGCTCGTCTAACTCGGCCTCCGGCTGCTGGGCCAACTCCGTTCGCTCCTTAACCAACATCGCCCGCTCGGAATCGCGCTGTGTGCTCACAGAGACGTACTCGCCGACAGCCATTGACAATGCACCTGCTGCGAGGCCCGCGATTCCAGCCGTGAAGATCGGTCCACGAGCGGCGTTGGCCGCCGCGACACCCACCACGATGCCTGCGACCGAGACGATGCCGTCATCAGCGCCGAGCACTCCCGCACGAAGCCAGTTGAGCCTATTGGCCATCGAACCCACATGTGGCTCCACCGGATGCGGAACGGCCTCACCGCTCATGGTCACGGAAAGATCGTAGACTTCGGCCCCCGGCGACTTCGGCGAGCGGGAGGCTCGGCATCTGGTCGTGCTCTAATTGCGTCAACTATGTTCACGCGCACGACCTGGGGTGGCGGCGGATGAGAAGACGGAGGAGATGCGCGCTGAATGGGGCTGGATCGGCGAGGCACAGCTTGAGAGGGAGTGGCACGACTCCCACTACTCCCGCGAGGCGGACAAGATCGCCCGGATTCAGGCTGAGCAGATGAAGAACGCCGAGCAGGACTCCCTGAAGTAGGATCTATCTACCGCAGAAAATCAGCGCCTGCCCTCGAACACCGAGTTCCAGGCCGCCACACCGCTGGGCTTGCCTGGCTCCGGCGCATAGCCTTCACGGTCCACACGCAGGCCGACCGGTAGGCCCAAGCGGTCCTGCACCTCACGCACAGCGGCGTGGACCTTGGCGATGTCGACGGTGCCGTTATCGGTGATCAGGTCCTCGACCGTGGCCACCCGCCACAGCGGGGTGGGCTTGACGTTGAGCGCCCCGGCGATGCCTTCGGCCATCTGCTTCTGAACGGCGGCCAGCTTCTCAGTCACGGCCTGGTGCTCGGCCTGGAGGTCTCGGCATTTCTTGCGTCACAAGGCCGCTTCGCTGTTGGGGTTGTCGGCCTCCATGGCGTCGTCCTCATCTGGCTCGGCCGTGGTGGAATGTGTTGGTGCGGCCGAGGTGTCGGGGTTCTCCTCGTCTTGTGCCGACTGGTCAATGTCGGAGGGTCAGCCGTCGGTGTCGTCATCGCTGACTCCTTCGTGTTGGTCGGCAAAGTGTGTGGGTGGGCAATATTTTTGTGACATCACGTGATTCGCTCATTCCGAGCAGCTCTCCGTCTGGTCCCTCAATCGGCTCGCCAGGCAGGTGTAGCCGACTTGTTGGCCCGCAGCATTTTCGAACAGCCAGCGCACCTCGGTGCTCACACCACGACGACGAGAGAGAGCAGATCTTCTGGAGGCAAGCTGATTTCGGGCAAGTCGCCGTTCTCGGACATCTGTAGCTCCTCGGGCATGTGGCGGGTACATGCGGCTGCAAGCTCCAAGCTGAAAATCGCGGCAACCAAGCGATCGAGGTCGCTGTCGAACAGGTCGTGCAGACGGGCATACGGGTAGCACTGATGCCTGCGCAGGAGTCGGCACCGGTGGTCGCATTCCCTGGCCGCGCTCGATAACCAGACTCCGCGCAAGCGAGATCTACTTCAGAACGCCCGACTGCGACAGAGACGCCCTCGGACCGCGCGCAGCGGCCCCGGTGCCGATGATCAAGCGGGATCCGCCCCAGGGAAGCTTCTCGTCGGCCGAGACTGGAGTGTGTCCGAACTTGTCGCGGTATGGCTTCGAGGGCTTCTTGCTCGGCTTGCGGCGTCCCACGCCAAGCCGATGCTTTGAGGGATATTGTGGAGAGTCTTCCCGGAAACGGGCGAGCGGCGCTCGCCGTGCTCATCGGCGAGAGTGTGACAGAGGAGGGCCAGTGAGCGTCCAGGAGCACGAGCCGATCGGCACTGTGCGCCGTGAACCCGTTCATGGTGCGTTGGCCGTGTGTTTCGCGGGTGGCTACCGGGTTATGTTCGCAGAGCACGACCAGGTGATGGTCCTTTCCCACACGGATGAGTCCGAAAGTCTGGGTGTGTGTGACTGGCCAATCATCTGGTGCCCGAACGCCTCCTATCACGAGCAGGACAACATCCGCCGCGCGCAAGGCGTGGAGCCGCAGCTGCGATGACCACGCCCCGCCCGACCGAAACCCAAGGGCCGCTGTCGAAGTATGACAAGCGCGCGCAGGGCGGGGTCGGCGTCCACGTCTGCCAGTTTGCGGAAAGTCCCCAACGGCAGCGCATTTAGGTAAACAGTTCCGGGTGTGAGGCGACGTAGTGCTCGACGGTCTGCGGGGGGTGACCGGTGACCTCTTCGACGTCATGAGTCGAGCGGTCGTAGCGGTTTTCGCGATGCAAACGCACGATCGTGGCGAGGTGCTGCTGAACCAGGTCGGGCAGGCCCGAGGCCCGTAGGTACTGGCGCACCCAGTCGTCGTAGTCGATGTCTTCTGCGCTGATCCTCCGTCCCAGTGCGCGCGAGTACTGCTCGGCCAGACCGTTGATGTCGAGCACCTGCGGCCCGGTCAGCCCGTAGACCTGCCCGGGCTTCGGCGGGTTCAGCAGCAGGGCCGCGACCACCCGTGCCACGTCCTCGGCGGCGATCGGTGAGGTTTTGCCGGTGCCGAACGGCAGAGCCAGCACATCGCGCTCGCGCACGGATCGGCGGCCCAGCACCGTGAACAGCGGATTGTTCAGTAACACCGTGGGGCGCACATGCACCACCGGTACACCCGACCAGTTCATGATCTGCTCGGCGAGCCAGTACAGCCGCTGCGCACGGAATTCCTCGCTGCTGGTCAGGGTCATCTGCGAGACCGTCATCTGCGACATGTTGACCAGCACCTCAAGGCCGCCCAGCTCGCGGCCCGCCGCGCAGACGATCGCGGTCTCCTGCAGGTAGTTCAACGAGGCGTGAGTGTTGAACAACATCCGCGTGACATCGTCCATCGCGGCGACGACGTCGGCCGGACGGCTGAGATCACCACCCACGACCTCGGCCCCCAGTTCGCGAAGCCGGTTCGCGCGGGCGTCATCGCGGCGCACCATCGCCCGGACCGGCTCACCGCTGCCCCGCAGCAACTCGACAACGCAGTCGCTGACCCTGCCCAAACCCCAGGCTGCGCCCGTGATCAGATACATGGCCGTCAATTTAGCCGCCGAGGGCTGACGGCACCCTACAGTCGACGGGTCTGGCGATACCGACGCGCCACGGTTGCAGGTGGTGCCCGTCATGGCCGTGGTGGCACGACCGCATCGATCAGTGAGCCTGAGCGCCCCGATGCACCGGTCACGAGGATGCAGGTTCGGGTGGTGCGGGGGGTCGCTGACGCGATGGTCCGGAGAACTCTGGGCACAGATCAGGTCGTTGCGGCGATCTGCGGGCGGGCAAAACCGTCGGCATCGAACGTCTAGGCCCTGGGCCGGGTAGTTCCGAGTGGCAATCCCCGCGCCGCGCCCACATGTGACCCAAAACGGGTAGGTGATGCGGGTCGAATGATCACACTGTCGGCGTGATCGCGCTTGCCGTGGCAACCGGAGCTTCAGCCCTGGTGGCCGGTGTTTGGGAACACTGCGCCTACCGTCGGTGCGCTCCGCCCCGGTTGCAGATCACCCTCAACGTCGTGCTGTGGGGATCGCTGCTGATCTTCACCTACTGCATGTTCGTCATCGCCTGGGGAAGGCATTAACGCCCGACGGCGTGGCGACCCCACTGACACCGTCAGCCGCCAGAGCGGTTAGATCCATGTTCTCGCGCATCGTCCAGCCATGATGTACTGCAATGTCCCATGGGCCAGCCCCGTCGCCGCCTGGAAGCTCATGATAGTGATCGCGTCGCATTTCGCCTCACGGATCCGGTCATAGAAGCAGCCCGTGAGCCATCTGCCTAATCACCCACACAAGAATTTGCTTGAATCAACCACATACTGACCTGGATCGAAGGGATTGACATGGCCAAGAAGAAGAACGCCCCCCGGAAGGCCCCGACCATCGACGATCTCAAGGACCCGTTGCTCGCCGCCGTCGGCGTCCTCGATCTTGCCCTCGAGCAGGTTAACGAGATCGTCGACGCCGTGCGCGAGCGCACCGTGGAAGCCCGCAGCGATGCCAGCACGCGGGCCGAGGAGACCCGTGAGCGGCTGACCAAGCGCCGCGAGGAGCTACGGGGGCGGCTGAGCGGGGAGGAACTGAGCAACGCCTACCAGAGCCTGGCGGAGCGCGGGGAGGCCGTGCTGGAGCGCTTTCGGGCGCGGACCAGGAGGGCAGCACCGGCCAAGAAGGCTGCGGCGAAGAAGACCACCAAGAAGTAACCGAAGTCATCGGCGGCAACGCCGTAGCCACGGCGGCTCCTGCGGACGATCTAAACAACAGTGTGACGATCGACACCGTCCGCAACTACGGTGCGCGCCACTTCCCGGTGCAGCAGACCGCTCGCGCCACATACCGCGAGATCTTGGAGCGCCGGGCCAAAGAGAAGGGCGTTGATTTCGTCGAAGGCGTCGCCATTGCGCTCACCCCGCTGGCGTTCTACGAACTCGTGATGAACAAGGCGTTCCGCACTCTGGTGGACGACGGCACAGAAGTCAGTGTCGAAACCGGCCTGCGAGCCGCCGAGAAGCTACAGTCCGTCCTCGACGGGCGTGAGCGGGGCACCGACATCCTCAAGCTGAAGGTCGAGCTGGGCAAGATCACTGCGGCGGTGCGTTCTGTTGTCCCGCAGGAGATGTGGGGCGAGATCGTCGAGAAGCTGGAGGAGCTGGAGCAGCACCAGAAGGCGATCAGCGTCGGCACGGACTCCTTCGAAGACGATGACGACGACGCCTTCGACCCGACCGCGTTCATCGACGACGACGACGAGTTTTGACCTCCGCAGCGCCTGCCGTCACCGAGGGCAATGGGGCCGCAGCCGGTGTGGCCGCAACTGTTCGGCGGCCTCGGTGGTGAAACCCGAGACGGCCTGGCGCATCGCCAGCCGCTGGCAACGCGAGACGAACGCCACCAGGCTGCGCGCGCTGCGCTGATTCGTCGATCGCGCAATTCGGCGCCGCGATCCCGTTGGCCCCCATCCCATCACACCGGGCAGGCCGTGATCGTCGCTCTACGGCGAGCACAGTGGCCCGTTTGGGCGCCTGGAGTGCGCGTTTTGGAAAGATTTACCATTTCGCGCACCGATCGCGGCTTCGTCGATCTGGGTCCGCCGGTTCATGGAGGTGCTGGACGCGCTGCTGATTTACCGGTAGATCATGGCGACGCCTGCGACTCTTTGATGAAGTCGGAGCAGCGTTCTCCGATCATGACCGCCGGGGCATGCGTGTTGCCACGGATGATTGTCGGCATCACCGACGTGTCGGCGATGCGCAGGCCATCCACGCCATGAACGCGCAACTTCGGGTCGACGACGCCGTCGGTCGGTGACCCGATGCGGGCAGTGCACGACGGGTGATAGGTGTGTTGCACCGTCATTCGAATCCAGTTCTTGATCTCGTCGCGGGTGCGCACGCCATCGCCGGGGATGATTTCGGCTCTGAGCACGCCACTGTTCTGCGCGCTCGCCGCGACGGCGCGGGCGAACTCGACGGCGTCGACCATCTCATCCAACTCGGATTCGGTAGAGAACATGTTGTAAGTCACCCGCGGCTTGCGGCTCGGATCGTTCGACCGGATCTTCACCGAGCCGTGGCTCCGGGAACCGATGTAGGACAGCCCCATCGACGCCGCCGGAGCATCCCACGAGGTCAGCCCGTGGTTGTCGAAGAAACTCGGCGAGAGCAAAACCTGGAAGTTGGGTGCAGGCATGCTCGCATCGGTGCGGAAATGAATAGCGCCCTCGGCAATGTTGCTAGTGAGCTTGCCGCGCCGTCGGGCCAACCACTGGGCGAGATATTTGGGGTCGTCGGCGTCGGCAAGCCCGGTGTACCCCTCGGCAAGTTCGTAGCAGACAGAGGCCAGCGGGTGCTCCATCAAGTGCTCTCCCACGGCCGGTAGATCGACCACCGGCAGCACGCCGACCGAGCGCAGGAAGTCAGCCGGACCGATTCCCGAATGTTGCAGCAAGGCCGGGGTGTTGAAGGCTCCACCGGAGAGGACTATTTCGCCGCGCACGCGGATCTGCTCGGTCCCGCCCTTACCGTCGGCAACCTCAGCCGCGACCGCCCGACCACCTTCGATGACGATTCGGGTGGCCAGCGTGTTCTTCCGAATCGTCAGACTGCGGCGACGCGCCAGAGGTGCCAGGTAGGCCTCGGCGCTGCCGAAACGCATCCCGCGGTGCTGGGTCACCTGTACCTGGCCGGTGCCGTCCATTTCCTTGCCGTTGAAGTCGTTGTTGCGGGCGACTCCCTGCGCGGCCGCGGCGTCGATCAGCGCGACGGTAACCGGGTCGATATCGGTGATGCTGGTTACCTTCAACGGCCCGGCCGTGCCGTGGTATTCATCGTCGAACCGATCGTTGCACTCGGACCGCTTGAACACATCGAGCACGTCGTCGTAGGACCAGCCCTGCGCACCCCCGTCGGCCCACGAGTCGTAGTCGACCCGGTTGCCGCGGATGTAGATCATCGCGTTCATCTCGCTGCAGCCACCCATGACCTTGGCGCGCGGCGAGTACACCCGGCGACCGTTCAGATGCGGCTCCGGTTCGGTCCAGTAGTCCCAATCGATCTTCGAATGGAACTGCTTTGGGAAGGCGGCCGGAACCTTCACTGCCAGCCTGCGGTTGTTGCCTCCCGCTTCGATGAGCAGGACATTCGCGGATTCGCTGAGCCGGGCGGCAACTGGGCAGCCCGCCGACCCGGCCCCGATGATGATGTAGTCGAATTCTCGTGACACGATGCTCTCCGTTGGTCTGGGAGCCAGTTTCGGCCACTTCATTGCTCAAAGCAATGGTCACCATCGAGCTAGTCGACACCGACGATAGGTAATTGCCAGCGCCGCCGCAACGCCACCACTGTCCACATCCGGGCGAGTCTGGTTTTCGCGCTCGTGATAGCGGGTTACGGTGCGGAGGCGCTGGTTGCCACGGACGGCCTGATCGAGACCGTCGAGGCAACGGAAACCCGTTCTTGCTCTCATTCACGCTCTACGCCTGCGGATCCGCCTTCCGCGACGCCGATCCCGACCGCGCACTGAACGCGCTGCGCCGTGGCCTGGCGATCGCCCAAGACAGCGAGAACCGCTACACCGAGACCCACGTGGCGGCCATCCTGGCCCAACACGAAGTCGAACGCGGCGATCCGTTGGCGGCGCTCGATCACATCGCTCTGCTCCGATGGTGTGCCGCTCTCTGCGTGATTCGTGGTGTTCCCCCAAACCGGCGACCATCCAGCGCATCGACAACAACGGGCAGCCGCAGGCCGCACTCCCGCCCGGATGAAGGCCGACGGTTACACCGGCAAGGACATCGCCACGTACCTCGGCGCCAGCCGGGCCACGCTGTACCGGTACTTTGCACAGACAGCGCAGCTTGACGCCCCCGCGCCCGCGTGGCTTACTCGGCTTCGAAGCCGGACTGCTCAAATTTGAGTCTCTGGGCGTTCTCGCCAATAGTGCGGACCTTCGCCTCGTCGAACCCGTTCTTGGCGACGGCGGTGATCACTAGACGGACTTCCAACTCGACGCCGTCGACGGCGGCAAGGTACTGAATCACTTCGCTGGTGATGCGGCCAAAGTCACGGGCGTAGAAGTCCGGGTTCAGGGTGGTGGAGCCAAAGAACCTAGTCTTCAACGGGCGCGGCGGTCGAGCGTAACGGTCGCACCGCGGGCGGGGGCGATCGTGACCGTGTGTCGTGCGATGCGTTCGGCGCGCCGGTTCGTCGGGAGCAGCCGCGCGTGGCGGAGCATTGTGCGCAGCACGATCCGCGTTTCGACGAGCGAGAACGCGGCGCCTATGCAGCGTCTTGGTCCGCCGCCGAACGGGATCCACGTGTAGGTCCCGGCGCGGCCGTCGAGGAAGCGCTGCGGGCGGAACGCGAGCGGGTCGGGATAGAGGTCGGGGCGGCGGTGCACCAGTGTGATGTGCGGGATGATGAGCGTGCCAGCGGGGATCGTGAGATCACCCAGCGCGAAGTCCTCGGACGCGAGCCGGGCGGTGATCGGGAACACCGGGCGCAGACGCATCGCCTCCTTGATGACGGCGTCGATGTAGTCGTCGTCGCCGTCGAGCGCCGCCGCCTCGAGGCGCGCGAGCTCGTCGGGGTGGCGGGTGATGCGCTCGAGGATCCAAGCGAGCGTGGAGGCCGTGGTCTCGTGTCCGCCGAGTAGCAGGGTGCGCATCGCGTCGCAGAGCTCGCTGTTGGGCATCGGGTTGCTGTTCTCGTCGTGGGCGCGCAGGAACATCCCGAGGACGTCGTCCTGGTCGAGATCACCGCTGTGGCGCCGCTCGGCGGCCTCTTCGAGCACGATCGCGTCGACCGCGGCCATCGCGGCGCGGATGCGCGGGAAGGGACCGTCCCAGCCCTTGTTGCGGGCAGTGACGATCATCGTCTGCACGAAGAACCGCCGCGAGTTGCCCTCGCGCATCAGCGCCAGTGTTGCCGCGCGGAGGCGCTCGACGCGGTCGGGGTCGGTGACACCGAAGACCACGGCGATGATGACTTCCAGCGAGATCGCCTGCATGTGGGAGTCGGCGCGGGTGGGCCGTCCGTACGGCCAGCGCGCAAGCGCGTCTTCGGTCTTGCGCTCCATGACGTTCTCGTAGTTGGCAAGCGCTCGGCCGCGGAACGGCGGCAGCTGCATCTTGCGCCTGCGCGTGTGCTCGTCACCGTCGACGTTCGTCAGCCCGGTCGGGCCGAGGACGAGCGGATGCGGCGAATTCTTTGCCAGCGCGGCGCCCAGGCGCAGGACGTCGGTGTCGGCGCTGAATACGCGCTTGATGTCGTCGGGGTGGGTGAGGCACAGCCATGGCCGCGATGCGGGCATCGCCACGAGAAAGCGGTCGCCGAGCGGCTCGCAGCGCCGGGTGAACCGCTCGGGCGCCAGCCAGTACTCGGCGGCGTTGAGGAGCGCCGGAGTGCGCAGCCGCGGCAGGTCGAGGGTTGTCTGGCTCATTAGGGTCCCGCTCCTCCCGTTGATACTAAGTTATGAATTAAGTATCATAGTCGCCATGTTGTCAATAGTGGAAATCCTGCGAGCGGGACCAGAGCCGGGCGAGGACGAAATGGTCGACCGCATCGCTTCCGCGGCGCTTGACCAGTTCGCCGAGTACGGCATCCGTCGTTCCACGATCGACGACGTAGCGAAACGGGCCGGTGTCTCACGTGTGACGGTGTTTCGGCGGTTCACCAACAAGGAGCGCCTTGTGCAGTTCGTCATCGCTCGCGAAATCGGTCGCGGGGTGCACGAACTCGATCGCGCCTGGGAAGGCGGGGGATCGCTGGAGGACCGACTGGTGCATGGATTCTCTTTCGCCATGCGGTTCACTCGCGGGCATCCACTGTTTGGGCGTCTTTTGCACAGCGAACCCGAAGTTGTCCTTCCGCTGGTGACCGTCGACGGAGGACCGGCACTCGCGCTTTACCGCTCCCTGATCGCGCAACGCCTTCGCGCCGAGGTCCGCGCCGGACGCGCGGCGCCGGGCGATATAGAGAGTGCGGCAGAGGTCGTCGCCCGGATGGCGATGTCGCTGCTGCTCACTCCCGACGGTGTGATCAACCTCGACGACCAGGAATCGGTGCGCGCCTTCGTGCGCCTCGCGTTGTTACCGATGCTGCGACCGATCGATTAGCGGGACCAGGGGAGGTGACAACTTCTGCTCATCGGTGCCGCAGGTGCCGATGTAGTGCGCGTCCTTGTAGTAGCCGCGCGCTGACACTTATGGACAACCGCGGGAAGCGGACAATAAGGACAAGTCGTCGGCAAGGGTAGGCGCGCCTGAAGCGCACATGAGATACCGGATAGGGAAGGAGATTGCCATGGCATGGTCGATGGAGGGTCAACTCTTCGAGACCTGTAACTGCGATCTCATTTGCCCGTGTAGCGCGTACCCGTTCGCGGGAGCCGATTACGATCGCTGCCTGACCGTATACGGACTCCGCATCGACTCGGGCCAGATCGAAGAAGTCGATATCGCAGGGACGATAATGGTCCTGGCCTGGGACGCCCCAAAGTATTTCCTAGACGGGAACTGGCGAGTAGGGCTGCTGGTTGACGCGGCCGCCTCCGACGAGCAGGCGGCAAAGCTCACAGCGTTCTTCAGCGGTCAGCTCGGAGGCCCGGTGGCGGCGCTCTCAGGGCTGATCGGCGAAAATCTCGGGGTGGAGCGGGTGCCGTTGCAGTACTCCGTCGAAAGCGGCACCCGTGTGCTGACCGTGGGGAATCTGGGCCGCCTCGCGATCACCGAGTTGGTCCCCACCGGAGTGAAGAACGGACCGCCGGCGCGGCTGACCGCGAAGTTCAATCCAATGACCGCGGCCGGGCTCTCGGACGGCCAGATTACGATGTGTAAGGCGGAGACTGGCTCTCATCTTGACGCATTCGGCATCGAATACCGCCCCCAGGTGGGGCTCTGGGCGCACTTCAACTTGGCGGGTTGATCCGGTGACGGCGCCCGCTGCACTGCGCCGACGACAGACCGCAGCTATCGTGGTCGTGCTGCTGGCGCTCGCGTCAACGGCCTGGCTAATCACCGGCCTGCGGATGGCGGGCATGGACTCAGGTCCGTGGACCGATCCCGGTCCGTTTGGCTTCTACATAAGCGCGTGGGTTGTGATGATGGCGGCAATGATGCTGCCGTCGTCCGTGCCGATGGTGCTGGTGTTCAGGAGGCTCAAGCACGCTCGTTCGGCGCCGGCCGTCGCGACGAGCGCCTTCGTCATCGGCTACTTCGTGGTTTGGACCGCATCCGGGCTAGTGGCATACGCGGCGGTTAAGGCGGGCCAAGCCGGGGGCATCTTCACGTGGGATCGTTTCGGCCGACCCATGGCGGTGGGTGCGCTGCTCGCCGCAGCGCCAGGTCCAGGTTGATGGCGGCGCGCGTGTCGGAACCACGACCGAAGAGTCCGCCAAGGTGAAACGCTTGATGCGCGGGAGAACGCTGAATTGCGAAGGGCCAACGCAATTGTGAAGACAGCGCCGTTCTTCGCGGCGGAGCTCGACCGGCCACAGCATTAATCACCCGGTTGATCGCCGATCATCAGGGTCACCACGACGGCCCTGACGGTCTGCGGTGGGGTGTCGAGTCGATCTGCACACAGCCGACCGAGCTGGGTGCGATCCAGCAGGCTATCTGGACGCGTCAACAGGAAGTTGTTCTCGATTTCAAAGATGTTGTCCACCATACAGATCGAGGATCCCAGTAAACGCCGATTCTGTTCAGCGAGCGCCTCGCGCAAGTAGGGATCCAACCCTCGGTCGTGCGGTCGGCAGCTCGTATGACAACGCGTTGGCTGAGACGATCAACGGTATGTACCCACTCCAACGGCCTCTACCTGGAGGCCGAGCTCGGCGAGGTGGGCGGCAAGGACGGCGCCCATGCACCTGGCGTGCGCACCGATCTGGCCGAAGCTGCGGCGTTCGTCGCCGCAACCGGCGTCGACGCGCTGGCCGTCGCGGTTGGGAGTTCGCACGCAATGTCCTCGCGTACCGCCACATTGGACTTCGACTTGATTACGCACTTGCGAGCTGCCGTGCCCGTACCCCTGGTGCTGCATGGATCCTCGGGCGTGTCTGATGAGGACCCGCGCAAAGCGCACAGTGCCGGCATTACCAAGATCAACATCGGCACCCTGCTCAACGTCCGGTTCACCGGGGTCGTTCGTGCCTTCTTGGCCTCCGACGACAGGGTGACCGATCCGCGCTGTTATCTCACCCCGCCCGGATCGCAATCAGCGAGGCCGTGGCAGCGATGATCGATGCCATCGAAAGGCGCGAAACAGCAATGCCCACAGGCGGATCATGACGTCGGTATGCTAGAAGCGGACCCGGGCTTCTTTGACGCGCTGAAGAAAGCGGTCCGTCGTCGCCACGTTAAACATCGAGTTGTCGATTGCTCAGTCGTTCAGCAGCACCCACCCCGTCATCCCGCAGGTGGGCACTCGCTAGCGGTCAAGGAATTCGATTGCTGCAGCGGTGAATTCGCGATGATATTGGAAGATTCCGCCGTGCCCGGAGTTTGGGTAGATGATGAGTTGCGAACCGGTGATCTGCCGATGCAAATCTTCAGAGAGCACTGAAGGAACCATGCGATCATTGTCGCCGTTGGCGATCAACGTCGGTTGGGTGACTGCGGACAGATCCGCGGGTGTAGCGCGACCCCACCGTTTGATTGCCTTGAGTTGAGTCTGGAAGGCCTTGACGCTGATCTTCGCGTCCCTGGCCGCGGTCCGTTCTTTCAGCCGTTCGATGAATGCGCGCGCGGCGCGCTTGCCGATGTCGTCGCGGTTGAAGAAGAGGAACTCCTTGGGATCTCTTCGGGTGAGGGTCGCACGCAACGTGTCGTAATAGGTCGTCCCGGCCACTTTATCGATGCCGTCGCCGCCTGCGGGTCCGGTTCCGGTGAGGATCAGCTTGCGGACCAGGCTGGGATGTTTGATCACCAGAGACTGGGCGATCATCCCGCCGAGGGAGAAGGAGAAGACGTCGACGGTGTGGAAACCGAGTGCGGTGATGAAGGCGTAGGCGTCGTCGGCCATGGACTCGATCGTGTCGGGAACGGTGCCGGTGGAGGCTCCGACGCCGCGGTTGTCGAAGGCGATGACGTGGTGCCGTTGCGCGATCGGGTCGATGATCCGGGGGTCCCAGTTGTCTAGCGTGGCGGCGAGGTGGACGAAGAAGACGACGGGGATGCCGCCCTTGGGGCCGAGTTCGCGGTAGGCGTAGGTGACACCCCCGGCAGTCACGGTGCGCGCCGGGGCCGTGCTGTACGAGGTGACGACGTCGTCGTGCTGACTGTTGTTGGTGGTCATGGTGATCTCCTGGTGTGCTGGGATGCGGTTAGTTGGCGAGGAATTGCAGTGCGTCGGGCACGAAGGTCTGGTGATGCTGGAACACCCCGCCATGTCCGGAGTCGGGGTAGATCTTCAACTGGGCGTTGGGAAGTCGACGCGCCATGTCCGCGGAGTGGGCGCTGTCGACCATGATGTCGTGGTCGCCGTTGGCGACGAAGACGGGTTGGGTGATGACCGAGAGATCGTCGGGCCGACTTAGGCCGGCGTGCCGGATGGCCTTGATCTGGGCGATGCGCGCCTGGTTGGAGATCTTCTTGTCGCGGTCGTGGCTGCGTTCCTTGAGTCGCCCGAGGTAGTCCGATGCGGCTTTTTTGCCTTCGAGAGTGCGGGGAAAGAACAGGAAGTTCCTGGGATCGCTGAGAGTTAGAGCTGCTTTGGCGTAGGCGCTGCCCACGATGGTGGCCATCTTGTCGATACCGCCGCCGCCGCGGGGGCCGGTGCCGGCCAGGATCATCCGGCGGACCAGTTCTGGCGCCTGCAACGCCACCATCTGCGCGACGCCGCCGCCGAGTGAGAATCCGAACAGATCCACTTGTCGGAGCCCGAGGGCGCGGATGAACGCGATCGCGTCGGTGCCCATCTGTTCGACGGTGGCCGGCACCGACCCGCCAGTGGCGCCGACACCGCGGTTGTCGAACGTGATCACACGGTGCTGCGCGGCGATGCCGTCAACGACGCGCGGGTCCCAGTCATCGAGGACCGCGGTCAGATGGTGCAAGAACACCACCGGTACCTCAGATCCGGAACCCAGTTCGCGGTAGGAGAACGTCACGCCGTCAACGTTGATCGTGCGGGTCGGTGTGTCTTTCCAGGTAGTCATGCCATGCCCTTCGGTGCGAGTCGAATCTTGGGTTAGACGCCTTTGGCGTACGGTTGTAATATTACGACTGTAAGATAATCGAGTAAGATGCGCAAGCACGACGTTCGGTCAAGGCGCAGGAGGGACACAGCGGTGGTCAGATACGACGCTGAGCACAAGGCCCAGACGCGGCGGCGGATCATCGAGACCGCAGGCCGACGCGTCAAGCAGGACGGCATCGACGGTTCGGGAGTCGCTGCGCTCATGGCCGACGCGGGGCTGACCAACGGCGCGTTCTACGCGCACTTCGAGTCCAAGGATGACCTCGTCGCCAACGTGGTCGCCGATCAACTAGCCGCCCAGCGTGCCGTCCTCGCCGCGCTACCCGAGGGACGGGCGGCGCTGGAGCAGTTCGTGCGCGACTACCTGGCGCGGCGTCATCGCGACCATCCCGATGACGGGTGTCCCAACGCTGCCTTGCTCGATGAGATCAGCCGCTGCGGAGACGCCGTCCGCAATTCGTACACCAAGGGCATGCAGTCCCTTGTCGACGTGATCGCAACTCACCTTTCCCCACAGAACCCCGCAGCCGCACACACCCGCGCGCTCGGGCTGTTCACGATGCTCGTGGCAACCCTGCAACTCGCCCGCGCGGTCTCCGACGACGAATTGTCCGACGAGATATTGAGATCCGGCATCCTGAACGCACAGCTACTCCTGGATTGTGAGTGACCCGTGTCGGAGCCGCACCCCGGCGAATCGGCATGACGGGGGCAGGCATCGAACAAGACATACATCCCACCTGGTGACGGTTAGCACTTCGCCCGCTGGCCCAGGCGGGTTCACACTCTGTTGAAAGGAAAACCACCATGAAGGCGTTCGTCGTCGCTCGGTACGGCACAAACGAGGTCCGCGCCGCCGACGTGCCCGAGCCGAAGGTCGGTAACAGGGACGTGCTCGTCAAGGTCAGCGCAGCGAGTATCAACCCGCTGGACAGCATGGTCCGTAACGGAGAGTTCAAACAGCTCTTGAAGTACAAGACACCGTTCGTGCTCGGCCACGACGTGGCCGGCGTGGTCACTAAGGTCGGCGCTGACGTCCGCGGCTTCGCCGTCGGTGACGAAGTGTTCGCACGCCCCCGTGACCTTCGCATCGGGACCTGGCCGTGACGACAGGCACCGAATCACCTACGAGAGCTTGTGGAATCACTCCCAGCGTCACTACGGCTTGTCGGGATAGTGGCCTACTGGAGCATCCGGGTGGACGAGGCGCTGAGGAACGCTTTGGCTGGGCAAGGGGTGTAGGACTCCGATTGAACAGCCACAGAGAAACTGGCATTAAATTAAGTACGAAGAAATTGATCCCGCATTGACGTTTGACTATACCTGCGCCACAGGGCATTTGGGGTGAAGATGCAGGTCACCGATGCCTGCGCACCCCGTGTCACGGCTAGTCCGTTTTACACTTGCCGTCGGCACAAACGTAATTTCGACCACCTCGGCCATAGGCGGCCTACAGTCCACCGCGTGCGCAAGGTCGAGGCCGTCGAGCTGGTCGCCTGCCAGGTCTTCAACATGGCCGAGCAGACCCGCCAGCGCCTCACCCTCGGCGACGTCGAGCGTTACCTGGCCCAGCTGGCCAGCCATCCCCCCAGCTGTTCGTGTGGGCGCTGTGTGCTGGCGCCCAAGGTGCGCGCAGCGCGTCTATGCGATCGCGTCAGGATGGCAGCGGCAGGTACGCGCCACCAGAGTGCGGGGGATGCGCTAGGCCACCGAAGCGGATCCGGATCCCGTGACGTTGGAGGTGCCCGAATTTTCCCCAGGGTTTTCCCCAGGTCCGTCGCAGGGTGGTCCCGGTGGGGCGACCAAGAACCGAGAAAGACCGCAGCCGCCCCACCGGAGTCCTCACACGTAGCTCTATCCTTGGCTCGCCCGTAGGTCGACGGACACGTGCGGCGCGGACCCGCACAACAGGTTACTGAGCACGGTCGCGTGTGTTTCGTGATGACTTTGGCCTCTACGCCCGGGCGCTCGGCGAGGACACGATGATGACAACGTCAGCAGACCCCAATGCTAATCAGGAGGGACATCGTGATCGAGGTGCTGAAGGATTTTCCCGACAACGTCGCGGCGTTTGCATGCCGTGGGCGTCTGACGAAGGGCGATTACGAAACGGTGCTGATACCAGTCATCGAAGACAAACTGAAGCGGCACAAAAAGCTGCGGGCCTACACCGAGATCGCGCCCGATTTCGCCGCCGGGATCGAACCCGGCGCCTTCTGGGAGGAAACGAAGTTCGGATTCAGCCACCTCTTCGACTGGGAACGCAGCGCCCTAGTCACCGACGTGGAATGGATGAAACAAGCCGCGAAAATCTATGCCTTCCTTGGGTTCCTCATCCCCGGAGGGATACGTGCGTTCCCGACCGCCGAAGCCGCCAAAGCGCGCGAATGGATTGCTGAAAACCAACAGTAGGTGCTATCGCGCTATCCACGGGAGTGCATTGATCAGGGGCAACTTCTACGCGGGCTGGAATCCCAGCGCCGTCCCCGAGAAGTACGACGCCGAGGCCTACGCTGCGCGGTTCGCCGGTGAGGCGATCATCGCCCCCAGCGGTGAACTTGTTCAGAAAACGGCGGCACCTACGCGGGGGCGGCGGCTTTCAGCTGTCCAAGGTCGTCTTGCAGCTGGCGCTCAACGCTTCAATCGCAGCCGTGGTGGCCCGGCGTCAACGCATCACGAACCGTTCATGATCCATCGTCTTGCTGCCTCGACCTGCCCAGCGGGGAAATGCTTGATCTCCGCTGACACAAAGTGTGACGTTAAATGCTCTGCTACATCTCCCAGGTGGGAGTCCGTTACGACTCCGATTCTCTTTATGCGCTTGTGATGATCTCGGACAAAGCGAAACTGGTTGGCCATTGCCCCAAAACTTTCCCATCCGGGAAACCCCGGGGCTTCGATGATGAGGCCAACAAGACCACCGGTGGCCTCGATGTGCGGGTCGACCGAACCAGGTTCTTTCCCTGACAGACTGGGATCGATGGCCACCGTGCACCTTCGCCGGATCGACGAGAAAGACATGACCGTGTCCCAGGCGCTCGCCACCCCTGTCGACGAGATCACCGAGTCATCGGCGTTGGTCCCGCGCAACGGGTTTCATCTGGAGCCGCGATGCCGAGTGTGCCGAAACGACAGAATGCGGCGGAAGGTCAATGACCTGCTTGCCACCGGTTCCAGCTATGCCATGATCGTGCGCGCACTCGCGGCGGACAATGCCGAACTCGACAAGTGTGATCGGGTGACGATCGATTCGGTCCGCCGCCACACCTCTCGGCACTTCCCAGTCCAGAACGTCGCCAAAGCAACATACCGAGAGATCCTGGAAAGCCGGGCAAAGGCGAACGGCGTCGACTTCGTCGAGGGTGTGGCCACCGCGCTCACGCCCATTGCGTTCTTCGAGACGGTCATGGTGAAAAGTTATGAGACCCTGGTCGACTCGGACACCAAGGTTGATGTCAGCACCGGCATCGTCGCGGCGGGGCGGCTGCAGTCGCTGATCGACTCCAGGGACTACAGCCGCGATCTGTTGGTGATGAAGGTCCAGTTGGGCCAGATCTGCGACGCGGTCAAGTCCACCGTGCCGCAGGAGATGTGGGGCGAGATCGTCGAGAAGCTGGAGGAGTTTGAGCAGCATCAGAAGGCGATCAGCGTCGGCACGGACTCCTTCGAAGACGCTGACGACGATCCCTTCGACCCGACCGAGTTCATCGACGACGAGGACGAATTTTGACCTCCGTCCGTCGCAACCGGCACGCACGCCGCCGCTATGTGTCGGTCGCCCTGGCCGCCGAATATCTCGGGGTGTCTGATCGCACCATCCGGCAGATGATCAGCGACGGCAGACTCACGGCCTACCGCAGTGGCAAGAAATTGTTGCGTTTGGATTTAATCCAGATCGACGCCCGGATGGAGGTCGTTCGGCGGCGACTCTGCGGACTGACTGCGGACTGACGCAGCTCGTCTGGGCGATCAGGTGCGGCCAGGCCGTCGGGCGAATTACGCTCCTCGCTGGGTTCACCGTGGATGTCAATTTCAAGATCAAGGTAGATCACGAACGGAGGAGTCATGGCCAACTACATAACCCTCGCCAGCTGGACGGACCAGGGCATCAGGTCGTACGGGAATACGATCGACCGAGCCGAGGTCGCCGGTCAGCTGGCGGCCAAGGTCGGCGTCACGATTAAGCAGATCTACTGGACCCTGGGCGCGTACGACTTCGTGTCCATTCTGGAGGCGGCGGACGACGAGAGTGCGACGGCCTTTAACCTGGCCCTCTCTTCCCTGGGAAACGTGCGAACGACAACCATGCGAGCGTTCGACGCTGCGGAGATGCGCGAGATCGTCGCCAAGGCGGGTTTCTAGCGCACGGACTAGTGGGTGCCGAGCAGGTCGATGAACCGGAACTAGCGTGCGCAGCGAATTGCGTTGTGGTTTCTCGCCACGGCTGATCAGCACGCCACGAAAAGCATCGGTGATCGCCGCCAACGCGACGTCGTTGAGCGTCACGTCGAACGCGCGGCACACCAGCGCCACCTCGTCAAGCGACACCTCGGCGGCCGCATAGCGGCGCATCGCCGTGATGGGGCCGACCAGCGACGTCGGTGTCGGGCGCAGTAAGCCACCGAGGATCTCGACCGCTCCTCCGAGGACGAGCTGGACGTGCACCTGATCTGTGACAACTACGCCACCCACGTGTGTCCTGAAAGTGAAGTGATGAGGATGTAGGAGGTCCCCAGCACGAAGCGTGCTGTGCCAGTGATGGAGGTAGGTCCTCCGGGTTCGCCGAGCAGACGGAGAACTCAAACCGCCGCAGTGTCATGCCGGTCAAGAGCCGGGGTGGGAAGCGACTGCGGAAAAGGCCCGCTGCAGCGGGTCAGGTATGCGGCGAGAAGACGAACATGGATGAACCACTGCGGACGCATCGAAACGTAGAACGATGGCGCCGAAACCGGAGGTTGTGGGTATCTCCGGGACAAAGGCCCGCCCGCGGGGCGAGCCCTGAGCCAGGGGGCGGGCTGCGTGCTGCCCTGGTGGCGTCCGGTGTATAGGTGGCGTGAGCTCGTCGCGGGCGCTGGCATGGAACAGGAGAAACTGTCGCCTCGATACCGACGACCGGACGTTATCGGCGCGGTGTGCCGGTTCGGGTCGCGAGAGGGAGGACCCCAAGTGGCCGAAACCGCAAGGGGCAGAGTACCGATGCGAGGCACAGGGGCGGACCGGCTCGTAGTAGCGGTGAAGGCTCGGTAATGGGGCTGGAGCGAAGGGGCCGGGCGGGCCAGATCGACCTGAGGTCACCCCGCGAGGGTAGGAGCTGATGGTTGGATCGAAGTCGAAGGTGAAGTCGTTCGAGATCGACAAGCGCCTCGTTCATGAGGCGTGGATGAAGGTCCAGGCCAACGGCGGAGCGCCGGGCGTGGACGCCGTCAGCATCGACGGGTTCCGGGAGGCGGAGAGGGACAACCTCTACAAGCTGTGGAACCGGATGAGCTCCGGCAGCTACCTGCCGGGCCCGGTGCGGGCGGTGGAGATACCGAAGGATCATGGGGCGGGGATCAGGGTGTTGGGTGTGCCCAATGTGGCCGACCGAATCGCCCAGACAGCGGCTGCGATGCTGCTGGAGGAGAAGCTGGAGCCGATCTTCCACCCGGACAGCTACGGCTACCGTCCCGGGCGGTCGGCCCACGACGCGTTGGCCGTGACTCGACGGCGCTGCTGGAAACAGGACTGGGTGTTGGACCTTGATGTCCGGGCCTTCTTCGACAGCGTCCCGCATGATCTGCTACTCAAGGCGGTCGCTCACCACACCGACGAGCGTTGGGTTCTGCTCTACATCGAGCGGTGGCTCACAGCCCCCATGCGGATGCCGGACGGGACTCTGACAGCGCGGGACAAGGGGACCCCGCAGGGGTCGCCGATCTCCCCGTTGCTGGCCAACGTGTTCATGCACTACGCGTTCGATACCTGGATGGTTCGGGAGTTCCCGGGCTGTCCCTTCGCGCGGTATGCGGATGACATTGTCGCTCACTGCGATTCGGAGGATCAGGCCCGCGCGCTGCGGGACTCGATCGCCACCAGGCTCGGGGCACTCGGCCTCGAGCTGCACCCCGAGAAGACGAAGGTCGTGTTCTGCCAGGACGCGAACCGGCCGGGGGAAGCGGAGCACACCAGCTTCGACTTCCTCGGCTACACCTTCCGGGGGCGCCTGGCCAAAGGCCGGAGAGGCTACTTCGTGAGCTTCGCCCCGGCCATCAGTGTCACGGCGGCCAAGGCGGTCGGCCAGAAGGTCAGGGCATGGCACCTCAATCGTCGCAGTGGGACGGATCTGTCCGGCCTCGCCGAGGAGATCGACCCTCAGGTGCGAGGCTGGATCGGCTATTACGGGGTCTTCTACCGCTCCGAGCTGTACTCCCTCGCAAGGCACATCGACGAGCATCTCGTTCGATGGGCCATGCAGAAATTCAAACGACTGCGCGGGAAAGCTGCCAAGGCTCGGGCCTGGCTGGACGCGGTTCGACAGCACCAGCCCCGGCTCTTCGCCCACTGGCACCTTCTCCCGCCCACCAGAGGCCGGCCTGTGGGAGCCGTATGACGGGCGACTGTCACGTACGGTTCTGCGAGAGCCGGGGGGTGCGATTCCCCCCGGCTACTCACCAAGACACCCGCGGTCACCACCTGGCTGGGAGCCCATCCTCGCTTCCACATGCACCACACCCCGACCTACGCCTCCTGGCTCAACCAGGTCGAGCGGTGGTTCGCACTGCTGACCGACAAGAAACTGCGCCGCGGAGCACACCGGTCAATCCAGGCCCTGGAGAAAGACATTCGCGACTGGATCACCAACTGGAACGACAACCCGAAACCCTTCACCTGGACCAAGACCGCCGACGAGATCCTCGAACGCCTCGCCTCATATATTCAACGGATCCCTGGCGCAGGACACTAGCGTTGCGAGGGGAAAAGCGCGACGGAACCTCCCGTGTCACCTCACGCGGCCGTAGGCGGCGGCGAGCTGGATGCCGATGGGCACGCACCAAAGTCGACGGGCGCTGAGGACCTCCTAATCCCCGTCGCCTCCCAACTGGAATCGGCCCACCCCGGCGATCCCCTAAATCGGCCGATTCGGTGACGTCGCCTTTCACCCAGTCCGGCATAACAGACCGGAAGTGACGCTCAATCGCGCCGCGGAGCCTTGGCCTCCTGTGCGCGCTCATGCTCGGCCACCCGCCTGTTTGGCCGGCCGAATTTGTCCTGCCAGGCCGGGTCGCCCGTGAACTCACTTGACTGGGCCCTTAACCCGACGCTGGTAGTCCATCGAGTATCCCAGAAAGCGGATGTGCTATGGACGTCTCACAGGGAGAAGGACTTTCAATCTTCTTCTTCAAAGCCCTCATCATCGATACCGGTCACCCGGTTCGACCTGGGAGAATCCTGTGCCAGGCACTGGGGTCGGAGGAGAAGAGGCCAATTATGGTGCGTTGCCCAAACGGCCACGACAACCCTGACTACCAGCATTATTGCGGGGAGTGCGGAATGCCGCTTGTCGTGCGTGAGCCGGAGCTGCCAGCCAGTTCTGGTATGGCGGCGGCCAACCAATCGCGTGCGTATGCACCGACGACCCAATTCGACGTGACGCCTTCAGAACTGCCGCACGTGGATGCGCAGGCCTCGAGGCCACCCGACTCAAGTACTTCGTCGCCTGAGTACCAGCCAGCCGGCACGCCCCGGTTGATGCGCTCACGGGTGCCACGATGGCTCTGGGTCGCGGCGGTTGGCAATCTGGTTGGTCACGTCGATCACCCCGCCGGGGCGCAGGTGCGCATCGAAGGGCACCTCGATGACCACCTGGCCGTGCTCGGCGAACTGCTGGGCCAGGATTGTGCGGGTGCGTTTGTCGGCATGCCCGTCGGAGTCGTTGAGCACCACCACGGTGCGCCCCAACAGATTGGCCATGCCGCGGTGGGCCAGCCACTCCAGGGTTTGCCCGGCCGCTGATGCACCGTCCACCCAGGGCGAGGACACCACGATCAGCGCGTCCAGATCGCGCAGCACCTCCTGGGTCACCGGCGAGTCCAGTGTGGAGCCACAGTCCACGATCGACATGGTGAAGTGGCGGTCCGGCCGCCCAGGCATTTTCGGAAGATGACCACGGCCGCGTCCGTTTGCACACAACCAAGACCCGGAGCGGTCATTCGGCGCCGATTCAACTCAAAGCGGATGCCCTGCATCCAATGTTTGAAGCTCTTGAGGTGTCAGTGTCAACGACAGTGCGACGGCGTTTTCCTTTACATGTGCCACGGACCCGGATTCGGGAATTGCGATGACGTGACCACTGCGAATGGTCCAGGCCAGTGCAACAGCGGCTGCGGAGCAACCGTGTGCTGCGGCAATACGCCCAAGGTCGGGATCACCCAGCAGGCTGGCGCCGAGTCCGCCAAGCGGCGAATAGGCCATCACCGGCATGCTGTGCCGTTCGCACCACGGCAACAGGTCGCGTTCAATGCTGCGGCCGCCGAGGTTGTAAGAGACTTGATTCGTCGCGCAGCGATCGCCTTGTGGAATATGGAACAGAGCTTCCATTTGGGAGACTGTGAAGTTGGACACGCCCCAGGCACGAACCTTGCCAGCTGCACGTAGACTTTCGAAGCCAGCTACGACATCGGAAAGTTCGGCGTTCGGAGTTGGCGAGTGCAGCAGATAGAGATCGAGATGGTCAGTACCGAGCCGGGCAAGGCTCGCCCCACAAGCACGTGCCATGCCATCTCCAGCAACCTCATCGGCTTCCACCTTGGACACTACGAAGGCGCGGTCACGCTGACCGGCAATCACGCGCTTAATCAATTCTTCGGAACGGCCTTCACCGTAATTCCCCGATGTGTCAATCAGCGTCATCCCGAGCGAAAGGCCCGTGCGTAACGCTTCTTCTTCATCAGCTGCCGAATGTCTTCCCTGGCCAATATGCCAAGAGCCCTGACCGATCGCCGGGACAATGGTCCCGTCACGAAACTCGACGGTCCGCGCTGTGTCCGCTGCGGCGACGCCAGTCGTTCCATCGAGAGCCAACGCGCCTGACGAAGTCACCAACCAACCAAGCGCGATGCAACGTTCATTGAATTCGCGCCGGTTCAGCAATTTTGTATCGCTGCTCTTCACGACACTGTTCCTTTGACTGCCTGCCCGATCCGAGATCAATCAGCTAAATTCTACCGGTTTGGAGCCTGTCGCAGAATCACTTCAAAGCGGAGATTTGGTGTAGCTGTGTCGGTGGCAGGCGGGGCGAACGACTTTCGGGTCGGTGTGTCAGGCCGCTGCAGTGGCTCGGTGGATCTTCATGAGGTTGAACGCGGTTGCTGCCAGATGGAGTTCGTTGGTTGCATTGTCTAAGCCACGGCAAGAGAACCGGTCGATGATTTTCTTCAGGTTGGCGATGCCGGGCTCGACCGTCGCAGCGCGCCGTTTGTATAACGCTCGGCCGTCAGCGGTGCGCAGTCGGTGCCTGTTGACCTCGCGTGGACTCGCATCAGTGGGTGGTGGTCCATCGACCGGTTCATCGGTCCACGCGCGGGCCTGGTCGCGTTCTTTGCCTAGCGCGATGAGCCGATCAGGTCCTGCCGCACTCAGATTCGCGTCGCTGTTGTATCCGGCATCAGCCAGTACGGTGCCGATCACGTGATCGGCATGGCCGGTGGCGGCGTGTATCCGGGCGGCGGCGTCTTGCGCTGCCTGCATCATCGGTAGGAAACATGCTTGATCGTTGGTGGACTGGCCCACATGGACTGCGATGATGAGTTGATCGCCGGTCACCGCAACGTGGGCGTTGTAGCCCTGCAGAAATCCTTTACGGGTAGGCATGATCCGTGACTGCGGATCAGTGGTGTTCGCAACGACTTTCGGCAGTTTGTTTGCTTCGGCAGCCGACCGGCTATCGGCCGCGGCAACTCGTTGGGCGGTCTCGGCGTTGCGCACCACTTGCCGTGCCCGCTGGATCCGTGTGCTGTCTTCCATCGGCACCGGCGGGCGACCCATCGGCTTCTTTCCTGCGGCGACCAACGCGGTATACCGGTCGAGCTTGGCCTGATGCATGGCGATCTCCCGAGCTAGGTGTGCCCGCGCGTTCGGGCAGTCGGTGCGGCCCGTTCGGGATCCGCCCGACCACTGGCTGGCCTTGCTCGGACCGCCGACGACGTGCGATGGCAGCCGCGTGGCGGTTCTCATCCGCGCGAGCGCGCCGCTGCAGCTGGCTCCGTAAATCTTGGGCGGCCTGGCGGATCCGTTCAGCCCGCCGGGTGCGGTCACTCAAACCGGCCGGGACACGATCCGGCCAGGCATCGTGGGCGCCACGCGCGCCGGCGTCCTCGGCTCGGTCAGTGTCTTCGGCGTCGTCGACTATGGCGACCACGCGGTCGAACCACTCCTTGCCGTGGTTGGCGTCGATTGAGGCGTTTGCGGCGATCTTGGTCCCGTCGATCGCCACCGTGCCGAACCTGCCCAAGCCCGCCTCGGCGGCGATCATCAATACCTGAGAGAACAAGTCGGTGAACGTATCTCGTGATTCAGCCCGAAACCTAGCGATCGTCGCGTGGTCAGGTCCATCCTGAGCGCACAACACCCGAAACGCCACGTCGGTAACGCACAACCGCTCGATCTGCCGCGACGACCGCACACCCTGGCAGTAGGCGTAGACCAGCAATGCCAACAACATTCGCGGGTCATAGCCCGCAGCGCCAGCCCCACCCCGACGGCGGGTTGTCTGCTCCAGCCCTGAGGTATCGAGGGCCTCGACAGTTTCCAACAAAAACCAGACCAGGTGATCGGGCGGTAACCACTCGCGTAAGTCGATCGGCAACAGCATCGGCTGATCACGAAGCACCGGACGATACGACTTCGCCACAACCCATGATCTCAACTCGACGGCAAAACCAGCCCGATCAACACGCGATTCTGCGACAGGCTCTTTGATGCAATCAAAGCCCGTCAACTACGCCATGGCCGGTGGTAGCGGGCGCCGAGGAAGGTGTCGGTACGCGAGTTGACGAACGCGATGCGGCCCAGGGTGCCGGCCAGCCAGGGGTTGCCCTTGGCGCGGCCCTTGCTCATGGACTTGCCGGCCGACTGGTGGATCTGCGGGCAGAACTTGGCCCACGACACCAGATGCGCGGCCGAGGGGAACCGGGTCATGTCGGTCCCGATCTCGGCGATCAGCTCGGCAGCGGCCACGGTGCTCACGCCGGGGATGTCAGCGAGCTGGGCCGCCTGGCGGGAGAAAGGGCCGATCGCCTCCTGGATGCGGTCGTCGAGTGCGGCGATCTGGGCGCTGATGCGGTCGCTGTTGTCGAGCATCATCTGCAGGATCGTTGCGTGGTGCTCGGTGATGAACCCGCGCAGCGCCTCTTCGAGCCGGTCGGTCTTCTTGCGCGCGAGGCCCTTGGCCAGCCCGGCCAGTGTGCGCGGATCGCGCTGCCCGGCGATCAGGGCGTCCATGATCGCCCGACCGGTGACGCCGTGCAGGTTCGACAGCACCGCCGAGATCTTGATCTGGGCGTCCTCGAGCAGCTTTTCGGCCCGTTGCTGCTCGCGGGTGCGGTCTTGTACGAGGGCGCGGCGGTAGCGGGTGAGATCGCGCAGTCGGCGGATTTCGGGCGGCTGCACCAGCGAGGGCCGGCACATGCCACGCTCGACGACTTTGGCCAGCCAGGCCGCGTCGGCCCGATCTTCTCCGAACTAAATTGATCTTGATTGTTGAGTTCGTGTTTTGTTGTGTCAGAGCTGTTTTCAGTCGTTTGCAGGGTCGGTGGTGCGTCCGGCGGTGTCGGTGAAGCTGGGGATGCCCAGTTGCACGGTCTCGGCGCGGCTGGCGCTGATCTGGTCCATCTGGGCGAGTTTGGCGTTGGCGCCGGCCAGGCTGACCTTCAGTCCATCGGCCTCGCCGTACCAGCGGTGGGATTGGGCCTCGGCGATGCGGGCGAGCAGGTTGTCGCGGATCTCGTGCAGCCGTGCGCGGGCGGCTGGATCCGGGCGCAGCAGTGGGCAGCGCAGACAGCTGTGTTCGTGGATGCAGGGGGTGTCATAGGAGCGGCCGCAGTCGCCGATGGCGACCTTGCGGCGTTGGAAGTGGCCGATGAACTCGGCCCATTCGGCGTCGGTGGGGGTGCGGTATTCCTCGGTGGGGCGTAACGCGCGGCGGCGGGCGATAAAGGCGCGGTGGCCGTTGATCACGTCTTCGGGGTAGACGGCCTTGTATCCCATGGTGGTGTTGATGTCGCGGTGGCCGGCGACGAGTTGGGCGATGTGCGGTGGCATGCCGTGGGCGATGGCGTCGGTGATAAACAGCCGTCGGAAGTCGTGGAAGGTGTAGCGCATCGGTTGGCCGGCGGCGTCTTTGATGCCGATCTGGGTGAGCGCGTGGTCGAGGTAGGTGCGCAGCACCGTCTGGCTGACGGCGCGGTGGTCGAGTCGGCGTCGGCATTGGAACAGCAGCGGCATGGGCGGGTTGTAGAGGCGTTCGCTCTGGTCGTAGGACACCACCAGCGGGACGTCGGGCCGATCGCTGCGGATGCGGGCGACGATGGTCGACAGCACGTCGGCGAGTTCGGGTGAGATGACCAGCAGCCGTTCGGTGTCGGTCTTGGACGGCACGATCTGCAGCAGCGGGATGAGTTCCCCGGTGGTCGGCAGCCGGTATTGGATGAGGCTGTGGTGTGACAGTTCGGTCAGTTCCTCGATGCGGATTCCGGTGTGCCGCAACACCTCTACCACGGCCCAGGTCCAGAACCCGCGGTGTTCTTCGAAGCTGAGATCGCGTCGTTGGCCGGTGTCGGGGTCCTCGGCCCAAACACGCCCGGTGGTCTGGGTCTTTAGCACCGTCCGGCGCACGGTCGTCCCGGCGGCGGTGAACAACTCGCCAGGCCGGCTGCGCTCGGCGGCGGCGAGCAGCTCAGCGGTGCGGGCCCGTTCGGTCGCCACCCAGGCGATCAAGGTCGGCAGCACCGGCAGCCGTTCGCGGGTGCGGGTGTCCATGCGGGACTTGCGGTGCAGGCGGGCTTTCTTGTGGGAGGCGTCGCTGGCGCTGACCGGGCACCGCACCGCCCACGGCCCCCAGCGGGCGGGGTCGTCGTCGGCCCACTCGGCCAGGTCGAGGTAGAAGGCCCGCACGGCGGTGAGCACGCTGCGTCCGTTCAGCCGCGGCCCGGTGACCTGACCCCCGTCCTTGGTGGCCTTCGGGCGGGTGAGCACGCGCTGCTTCCAGGCCGCGGCGACGTCGCGGGGCAGCTGCAGCGAGTTGATACCGGGGTGGTGCGCCTCCAGATCGGCCCAAAACAGCTTGCCGAGCAGGTAGGCCAGGTTCTGCAAGGTGGAGAAGTCCACCGCCGGCTGGCGTTCGCGCAGGTAGTCAACCAGCACGTCGCGCACCGGCCGGCAGGCGATGCGGTAGCGGTCGATCAGCTGCTCACAGCCGGGTTGCCCACGGCCGGAGAACATTTCGATCGCGGCGGGCGCGTCTGGGCCGAGGTCGCCGTGCGCGCGCAGCAGCTGATAGAACAGCGGGCTTTCGGCGTGGCGGTCGTTGGTGGTCCGGGTGCGCGCGGCGGTGGCGAGCAATTCGAGGCAGTCACCGACCCGCACCGCCGCGACGTTTCCGCCTTTGACGGCCATGATGATCGCGACGTTGCTCAGCGCCTGCTGCTGGCTTTGCAGTCCGACTCGGCCCTGACACAGCGCAGTGAGCTCGGCGAACGCGGCGGGGTCGCGGGTGCGGGCCATCTCGGCGGCGAGGTTGTGCCGCGCCGGGGCGAACCGCAGCAGCCACTCCAGGCTGGGCCGGATCACATCGGCGCAGATCAGCACCAGCAGCCCCGCGCTCAGGTGCGAAAGCGGCTTGGCGCGGTCGGTGCCAACCAACAGCCGCCAGTCCGGCTGGTCCTCGGCGCCGCTGGCGCGCCACCGCTGCTGCCAACTATCGCCGGGCTGCTCACGCAGCCAGCCCAGCACCGCCAGCAGTCCCAACCGCCGGTTGCGTTGGCTCAGTGGGTTGTCCAAGGCGAACGGAGCCGCCAGCACCCGGTCGGCCACCGCGGACCGGCGCGCCTGGGTGGCCCGCCATGACGCGGCCACCGGCCGCGGCGGAAACGCCGCAACCAGCTGCCCGCCCGTGGATTTCACCAAACCCGCCACCGGCGACGAAGCCACCGCCGGCGCCACGGTCGACGTGTCGGTGATGGTCATGACCCGGCCTCACCGAAGAGGATCTGCAGGCTCTCGGCGCGATACCCCGGTGCGGGGGGGCGTCGCCGGATCACCGTCGCGTCGGCGGACGTGATACGCCAATATTTCGGCGATCACGTCCTCGGTCACCGGGTTCAGATAGCGCTGGGTGGTGGACAGGTGGGCGTGGCCGAGCACCCACTGCACATCGGTCAACGGCATCTGCGGGTCGCGCGCCATCCGATACGCCGCGGT
This sequence comes from uncultured Actinomycetota bacterium, assembly GCA_963801365.1. Lineage (GTDB taxonomy): Bacteria > Actinomycetota > Actinomycetes > Mycobacteriales > Mycobacteriaceae > Mycobacterium. The sequence continues at coordinate 643,817 of CAWDEZ010000018.1, forward strand.
ATGGCGCAGATCGTGCAGCGACCAGTTCGCCCCCAACACCGCATTGGCCCGGTTGAACATGGCCCGGGCCGCGTCATAGCGCAACGGACGCAACGGTTCTCGCAATGTCCACCACAACGGCTGGTCTCGCCCGGCCGGGGCCACCCCGGCCAGCTGCGCCTGATACAACCGCAGCCACACGAACGCATCCGGCGCGGCGGGCAACGGCTGCATCGCCCGGGTTCCCTTGCGGATCACCGTGATCAACTGTTGTCCCGGGTCCACGTCGGCGACCGTGACGCCCAGCAACTCCGACGCCCGCGCCCCGGTCGACACCCAAAACGCGACCAGGGCCCGGTCCCGATGCGAACCTAGCTGCGCGAACAACTCATCGAATCGCTTGTCGGGGATACACCGCGGCGCCCGATCCACCACCTTCGGCCGATACCGGCCGCTGCGATGCCCGACGAACGGCTCCATCGGATTGTGGTGGGCATCCACCCGGCCGGCACCGCGATATCGGGCCAGCGGGAACGGGTTGACCATCGGCCCGCTGCCCGCCTCCAGGTGAAAGTCGTAGAACCCGCGCAGCACCGTCTCGCAATGCGCCGCCGTCGCCGCCGCATACCGGCTACCGCGAATCGCCTTGCCGGTCACCGCATTCACGTTCGGCCCGGTCCGTGACCGCGCCACGGCGCCAACATCGGCGCCCGGGCGCCGCCAATGAGGCCGGACCGGCTTATCCGCGATCTGCAGCCAGCGACAGAAATCGCGGGCTTCCACCCCAGTGGCCTGCTCCCAAGCCACCCCCAGCGCCCACAGGAACCGAAACCACCGCAGCAGATCCATCCCGTACGACCGCTGGGTCGTCGCCGGTCGCCCGCACGGTGTGACCGCGAAACCGTCGATGCCGAACTACGTCAGCCACTCGCTGAAGTCGATCGGCTCGCGGTCCTCGGCTTCGCGGTTGCCGATGTCGTCGAAGAAGACGTCCTCCATCGCATCTTCGTCGTATGTCTCGCCGTCGAGCAAGCACACTCCGTCGCTTGGAGTGAGGTAGGGGTCGGTGAGTGGGGAAGGTTGTGATCCCAGCATCTTTGAAGGCTCAGTCCAGTCGAGCTAGCCGCTAATCCATGCTGTCTTGACGCCCACGAGAGGGAGAGTCAACATGACCAGCCAGCCTGAACAGTACGAGCTTGAGGTCTTCGATTCCAATTCCATGGACTGGCTAGAGCTGCCGATCGAACAGATCGGCAGAAGTCTGCCGCTCAAGCCATTCACGTTCGACCCCGACACCGGGATGTCCTGCGCGCTTTTGCGTTACGACGCCGGGTTCATCAACCCGTGGCATACCCACGACTGCGCGCACGGCATGTTCGTGTTAAGCGGCACCTTGCGCACCAACGAGGGGGATTTCGGTCCGGGGAGTTTTGTCTGGTTCCCCGAGGGGATGACGATGTATCACGGTGCGGCCGAGGACAGTGACTGTCTCATGCTGTTCATCACGAACAAACCGTTCAACATTCGCTACACATTCGAGGATGAACCCAGCGGAAGCGAGGCCGAACGATGGGGCCGGGAGAAGGCATGCCTGTGCTCGATGGCTTCCGTAACCTGAAGGCGACCTGCACAGAAACCGCGCGGTCACAACGGATTTGCGCCAAAATCGGTTGGCTCACCCCAGTGAGCGAAGGCGGTGGTGAAGGTGGCGAAGACGTCGAGCAGCGTCACGGGGATATCTCTGTGTCGGCCACTCGGCCACACGACCCGTCGCTCGGGTTACGCGAACCGAGGCAGAAGGTCGTCGCTCGTTGACATCACGGCTCATTCGTAGAGGTCGGCCACCTCGGCGCGGCCCCGAGCTTCTACCTCGGCGCGGCGCTTCGCCTCGCGGAGGTGATCCCAGCGGTGCTCGTGACCGCCTTCGCGGATACCGGCTTCCTTACGTGCCCGACGCTCCGCGATCTGTTTCCGATACCGGGCAACGTCCTCGGCGGCCAGGCTCGCTGGGAAATACCCCAATCCCTGGGCGAGTTCAGCACGCAGCCGCTTGTCCTGCTCGCTGCTAGCCACTATCCGTCGTCCTCGTCTGTCCGATGCACCCGATGCCGACCCTTCACCGAGAGGCGCTCCTGCGGGTACCGCCAGCACAGCCAACTCGAACGCTTCCGCGCCCAGCCGGACCCCGTCGCCGCCGTGGGCGCCTACCTCGAGGCCGTCGCGCGCGAGGCCGCCGACCGGGGCTACCGCTTCGACGTCACCCGCATCGACCGGACGGGCCCACCGGCCGGGACTGCACCTGCGGGCGCGGCGGTGCCCCGCATCGCGGTGACGGAGGGGCAGGTTGCCCACGAGTGGGCCCACCTGGCGGCCAAGCTGGCGGCGCGCAGCCCGCAGCGGGCGGCGGCCCAAGCCGGCGTCACCAACCCGGACGTCCATCCGTTGTTCGTGGTCGTGCCCGGCCCGGCGGCGCCATGGGAGCGGGGCACAATCACCGCAGCGCCACCCAGATGAGCAGCTGAGTGACGAGGAAGCCGGTAACGAGTTGAGCCACAGGAACCGGCGCCAGCCCGCGTGCGCCAGCTCGCACCGGTCGTCCGGCAGCGACCGGAACGGCGCGATGCTCACCACGTAGGGCACCACGAGGAGCGCGAGCACGGCGGGCCATCCGGCGGTGAGCATGACCACCCCCGCCAGCATGGCCGACCTACCGGTACGAGGACGCCGACGACGCCGTCGCCATCCTGCCGGCGCTGCGCCTGGTGATCACGGCTGAGCGCAGCGACACCCCGGCCAGCGCATGCATGCTGGCGACCGGCTGGGCATCTCGACCGCCTCGACCACCAAACTTGCTTGACCGGCTGACGGCCTCGGGTCGCCTCACGCGCTCCCCTCATCCGCGGGACCGCCGCTCGCTCGTCGTGCGCGCGACCGAGCATGCGCCTGGGAGGCCCGGGAGCGGCTTTGCACATGCACGAGCGAAGGGCGCAGATCGCCGCAGCGGTGCCGAAGGCGTGCCAGCCCGCCGTCACCGGCTCAGCGTGATCGCCGAGCAGCTGGACCGCGCCGGCACGGTCGCCCCGCTGACCCGCGCGGCGGAGCACTGACCGCTACACACCGGCGCGCGTGCAGGCGGCGGCCTCGGCCGCCCGGGCGATGTTGCGCTGCATGCCGCCGAAGACGATGCCGTGGAAGGGGTACACCGCCCACCAGTAGGCCTGCCCCAGCAGCCCGCGGGGGTGGTAGATGGCCCGCTGGCGGAACACCGTGGCGCCGTCGACCTCCTCCACGGCGAGCTCGAGCCAGGCCAGGCCGGGCAGGCGCATCTCCGCGCGCAGCCGCAGCAGGCGGCCCGGCTCGATCTTCTCCACGCGCCACCAGTCCAGGGCGTCGCCGACGGCGAGGCGGTGCGGGTCGCGGCGTCCGCGGCGCAGGCCCGGGCCCCCGAAGACCCGGTCCATGACGCCGCGCGCCACCCAGCCGAGCCGCCAGGAGTACCAGCCGTGGGCGCCGCCGATGCCCTCGATGACCGACCACAGGGACTGCGGGTCCGCGGCCACGACGGCAGTGCGCTCGTCCACCTCGAGGCTGCCTCCCGCCCAGTCCGGGTCGTCGGGGAACGGGTCGGAGGGCGCGCCGGCCGTGGAGGCCGAGGCCCACGAGGTCCGCACGTCGAGGTCACGGATCTTGGCCAGGGCCAGCTCCACGGCGCGGTCAAAGCCCACGAGGCCGTCGGGCGGGTCGGGCACAAAGGCCTCGATGTCGTGCTCCTTGACGACGACCTCGTGGATGAGCGAGCCCACGAGCGGCCTGGCGATGCCGGCGGGGACGGGCGTCACCAGGCCCACCCACAGGCTGGCCAGGCGCGGCGTCAGCACCGGCACGGCGCGGATGACGCGCGGGGGCAGGCCCGCCACGGCGGCGTAGCGCTGCATCATCTCGCGGTAGGTCAACACCTCTGGGCCGCCGATGTCGAAGGTGCGGCTCACATCGGCCGGCATCGCGGCCGCACCGACCAGGTAGCGCAGCACGTCCCGCACCGCGATGGGCTGGATGCGGTTGTTGATCCAGCGCGGCGCCACCATGGCGGGCAGCCGCTCCGTGAGGTAGCGCATCATCTCGAAGGACGCGCTGCCCGACCCGAGGATGACTCCCGCCTGGAGCACCGTGGTAGGCACGCCGCTGGCCAGGAGGATGTCACCGACCTCCCGGCGCGACTCGAGGTGCGGGGAGAGCATCTCGTCGGCCGGATGCAGGCCACCGAGGTAGACGATGCGCCCCACCCCGGCCTCGCGGGCGGCGACGGCGAACCACCGCGCGGTGGCGCGGTCGCGCTGCTCGAAGGTCGGGCCGCTGCCCAGGGCGTGAATAAGGTAATACGCCACGTCCACGCCCGCCAGGGCCCGCGCCAGATCCTCGGGGTTCGTGGCGTCCGCCGCCGCCACCTCGACCCGCTGCGCCCAGTCGCGCCCCTCAAGCCGCTCCGGGTGGCGCGCCATGGCGCGGACGCGGTACCCGGCGTCGAGCAGCTCGGGAACCAGGCGCCCACCGACGTACCCGGTGGCTCCCGTGACGAGGGCGAGGGCCGCGTCGCTCATCGGCTCAGTCTGGGTGCGCCGGGACCGACGCGCAATCCGGCACCGGGCATTCGGCCGGCTCGCCGCCGCCGTCGTCCTCGCGCACCACCCGCCGCGCCCACGGCCACCACGTGGCGCGGCCAATGTCGTGGATGACTCCGGGCACCTGGAGGCTCCGGACCACGAAAATGTCGATGAGCACGCCGCCCACCACGATGACGGCAAGCTGGACGAGGAAGAGCAGCGGGATGACCGCCAGCGCGCTGAATGTGGCGGCCAGGATGCCGGAAGGCCCCGCGATCGCCGGTGAATAACGACGAGCTGGCGTTCGAACTCGCCGAGATCGCCGCGATCTGCAAACCCCGCTGGGTCGCCGACATCATCACCGTCACGCTGACCGGTGCGGCACCCACCGAGCTGCGACTGTCCTGGCGCACCGACGCCCGCGCCCGCGCCCGGCTCGAGGCGCGCCTGTTCGGCAAACGGATCCTGTTCACCAACCGCGACTGGCCGGTGCCCGACGTGGTGGCCGCCTACCGTTCCCAATCCGACGCCGAGTTCGGGTTCCGCCAACTCAAGGACCCCCGCGTGGTCTCGTTCAGCCCGATGCACCACTGGACCGACTCCAAGATCCGGGTGCACGTGTTCTACTGCGTGCTTGCCCTGGCCGTCGCCCACCTGATGCGCCGCCACGCCGGCCACGTCGGCCCGCACCTGTCGGTGCGCGAACTGGACGAACTCGCCGGCATCGAAGAGACCGAACTGCTCTACCACGACGGGGGCAAGGGTCGCCCCCGCGTGCAACGCATGCTCACCGACATGACCCAAACCCAGCAGACCCTGGCCGACCTGTTGTTGTCGACATCCACCAGTACGCACCACCCTCTGAACCTCCACAACGAGTTGGGTAATACACCCGCCTATCCCGAAAACACCCGCCTACCAGGCGAAACCAGACCAACGATCACTCAAGCCCGGAAACTCCCGCTAGGAGGGCGCTGAACAAGGCGGTTCGGGGCTGGCCGCCCGCACGGGCCAGGGCGCGAGATTCGGCGTGCGGGCACACGCGAAGGCGGATCTGGCGGGGAAGCCCGTCCGGGATGCTGACAGGCCGCCTGGGGTGGCCCGGTGGAGGCGGCGGTGAGGCCCTGGTGGGCCCCTTGTCAGGCGGTCTCGGGGGCCAGAGCCCAGACTCTGCCGTGCGGGTGAGCCCGTGCCCGATGAGATTGCGCAGGTTGAGCCCGGCGGTGCGGCGGGTCAGCCACGCGTGGTTCTTGACGGTGCCGCGGTAGCGCAGTTTGAGGCGGCGACCGCCTCGGCTGGCGATCTGGGAGACGACTCGTTCCACGTTGGGCCGGAACTCGCGGTAACCTGCCGTAATTCAGGGTTGGCGGCCCAGTCACGGCGGGCCGCGCGCAGGAGGCTATCTCGTTGGTGCAGAACGATTTTGCGGCCGGTGTTGGACTTCGTGCACCGCTCACGCAGCGGGCAGTCGCGGCACAGCGCACCGAAGCTGGCCACCCGGGTCGCGCTGAGCGGGCGGGTGTGACCGGCCGGGCAGCCATGCCCCTGCTCGTCGACGGTAATGTCGACGGTGAACCCGCCCTCCACAGGCGCGGTCAACGGCTTGGGTTTGATCACCGCCTGGTGCCCGGCGCAGCTGATCGCGCCACGCAGATCCCCCGTGCCGTAAGCGGAATCGCCGTACCATCACGCGTGCGCCCTCGATCGCGCATGTCGTGCGGTCGCCGTCGTGGTGTGGGGCGGCGTCCTTGGCGCCGTGCGCGTCGCCGGTATCGGCGGCCAGGAACCTCTCCGCCACCCCCGGATCGGAGTTCTCGGTACCAGCGGCCTTGGTCAGCGCCTCGTCGGTGATGATTCCGGTTTCCGGCTCGCGCGGCCACATGCGCCCGGTCCCGTCGCCGGCGCGCCTCGGGGGACACGGGTGTGCCGGGCGTCGGTCCACCGTGGATATCACCGGTGGGGGCGACTTTGCGGGCGATGCGCCACCGGCCATCGGTGCCATCGGACCCTTCGGCGGGCTCGACATCCTGACCGGCCACCAGCGCCAGCAATGCCAGCGCTGCGGCCACCGGCTCCCCGTCCTCGATCGATCCCGGCGAGCGCCTCCAGCACCGCGTTCGCGTCGTTGGACCAGGGCCGAGACCAGCGCGTCCTTGGCGCCGGGCTCGTCCCAGTCGATCGACCGTGCTGCCGGGGCCTGTACTCGGCCGGTACATCGACGATCACCAGGCCGATCGCGCCCGACCCGCGCGGATCGCCGAGACCAGCTGCGGGTGATGGTGTCCTGGGTGGCGACCGCGTCGGCCAGGATCGTGGAATCCACCGCGTTTGCGGCGGCCACGCAGGATCCCGAGTCGTCCGCGACGACCCGGCGCACCGCCTCGTTGATCGCGGTGCGGCCGCGTGGACTTGGCCAGCCGTTTACGGCCAGTACACCAGCGTGGACGGGTCGAATCCGTTGTGGTCCAACGGTCGCGACCTTCCACCGCAGATCGCAGCGGGCCGCCTCGGCGGTCTCCCGGTCGGACAGATCATGCAGGGTCTGCAACACCAGAATCGAGGCCATCACCGACGCCGGGATCGACGGCCGTCCCCGCCCCGACGGGAACAGGTCCTCGAACTGCCTCATCGGCGAACACATCCTGGCGATGGGCAGCGAGAAACGCGAACATGCTGCCTTCGGCCACCAGATGACCGACCGAGCTTGCGCGTCCAGCAGTTCCCGATCCGCCCGCTCCACAGCCCTGCATGAACCAATTTTCCCAGCTCAGGCCCATATTCTGGGGAGGCACGCGGATTAGTTCAGCGCCCTCCTAGGTCCCGCCACTGGGGCCGACGGAGGTCGAACATGAGCCCACCAATAAGCTGTTTCATCGCAAGCAGTTCCTCGATGAGTACGGCATCTCAGACAGCACCGAGCGGCGTAGACGCAAGTCCGGCGACGCCTGGCCGCCGCACGTATGGATCGGGGAGCCAGGTGCCATCGGCGATGATCCCCAGGTCGGCGACCTGGGATTGGGCAGCCGAGGGAAGTCTGGTGCTCTACTACGGCGATGTCGGCTATTGGACGGGAATCACGCCCATCGGGGAAGTCGACGGCGACATACAGGCGGTCGCAGAGCAGTCCGGCGACTTCAGCGCGACCGTCGAACTCGCCCAGTAGGCGCACCGGCGTGTGGCGGATCCGCACTCATCCGTCAGGCGCCTCGCCGCCGAAGTGACGGTGCGCAGGCATACCGAGGTGTCGTTCGACGATCGTCGCACCGTGCTGGACACCGCCTGTGGCGGCGAACCCGGCAGCGACGGCGTCGGCTCCAGTAGTCATCGTCATGGCCGTCAAGACCTTCTGGCGCAATCGTTGCGCCGTGAGGCGGCGAGCGGGCAGCCGGGTGCCGGCCCGAGCGATCTCGACCCTGCGGGCGACCTCGAACTGGTCGCGACCGAAGGGCACGGCACACACGGGTATTCCCCGACTGAGTGCCTTTTGGGTGATCCCCATCCCGCCGTGCGTCACGACGCAGACCGCGCGCTCCAGGACCGCCGAGTGCGGCACGAACCCCGTCACGGTGGCGTGGCCGAAGGCATGTGGCTCGATGTCGTCGACTCCGCCCGGACGTGTTGCGACGACGTGTACGTGCTCGCCTTCAAGGGCGCGGAGGGCAGCGCGCACCAGCGCATCGTCAGCTTGCCGCACAGAGGACGTCGTCACCAATACGATCGGCAGGTCGATGTCGTCGAGCCAATGGGGCCGGCGTTGCGACGGTGGCTCGAATGGTGCCGGACCGATCAGATGGACCGACTCGCCCCACTCAGTATGTGCGTACTCAAAGGGCTTTCCGGTGGCGACGAGGACTCCTGGAGCGCGGCGCAATAGCTCGTCCGCAGAGTGCACCGGCGGGAGCCGTAGAGCGGCGCGAACGGGGTTGATGCCGCCGCGAAGGGGACGGTCGAAGATCGTCGACGTCACCATCCGGATTCCGAGGTTGCGTACCTTGCCGGTCCATCCCGTGCGGGGCGGAGCTCCGGGTCCGAACGGCGGTGATCCGGGACTGTCCAGATAAGGGATGAAGGGGCTAAAGACGAGCCATGGAATCGACTGGGTCTCCGCGGTCGAGATCGCCCCCCAGCAGTTGGCGTCGATGAGCAGCACATCTGGCTTGACGGTGCGGACCGCTTCACCAATGTCGGCCACCTCGAGGGGGGCCCGACTCACCAACAGGTCGACAGTCTTGTTGACCACTCTCAGCGCACTATCGGTGGTCCAGTCGCGGCTCTGCATGGCCTCGATGCGGGGATCGACGCGCTCTGCCTCGAACCCCAACCTTCGACATAGATCCATTCCGGCGTCGAGGGTGCGGACGTGAACCTGGTGTCCGCGCGAGGCCAGCTCGGTGAGCAGCGCGCAGAATGGAAAGAGGTGGCCGATGGCCGGTGACGTGTAGGCCAGTACTACCGCCATCGCAAACCCCGACGGAATTTTCTCCGCGCACCGATCCACGCCCGCTTTGGTTTCGAATCAGTTCCTAGCGTCAAGTCCACGTGCCTGTCCGTCCAAGCGATGTCGCGGTGGTGCCCATGAAGAATCCGGTAAGCAGTGATGAGTTGGTCGTCCTTCTCGACGAGGCGGGTCGCAGCATTGGCGCGGCCCCCAAGTCGGGTGCTCACCATCATCAGACCCCACTTCACCTGGCCTTCTCGTGCTATCTGTTCGACGAGGCCGGCCGGGTGTTGCTGACCAGGCGGGCGCTCGACAAGCGCACCTTCCCGGGGGTGTGGACCAACTCGTTCTGCGGGCACCCCACTCCGGACGAATCCGTGAATGACGCGGTGATGCGGCGCGGGCGCCAGGAGTTGGGCCTCGACATCGCCGAATTGCGTTGTGTGCTGCCCCAATTTCGTTACCGCGCCGTCGCCTCGGACGGGGTGGTGGAGAACGAAGTCTGCCCGGTGTTCTGTGGCCGCGCCGTGGGAACGGTGGACGCCGACCCGGCGGAGATCATGGACTCCGCGTGGGTGCCGTGGGATCAGCTGCGCGCGGTGGCGCAGTGGGGTTGGGCTATCAGCCCGTGGGCGGTCGAGCAGGTCCCGCTTCTGGAAGCCGCAGGCGTCGGACGACACGGTTAGGTCCTCAGTTCGAAGAGCCGCTCGGCATAGGCTAAATCGTCGCGCCACAAGCGCGTCGCCGACCGTCGCATCAGAGGCTTGATCAGCGGGGCCGCAATGAGGCCCTTGCCGAAGTGCGGTCGATCTGAGTGCGCGATCGTGGCTTCCACGACAGCGGTTCTGGGCAGGCCGTCGCGGGCGCAACCCACCGGGGTGGCGTGCGTCTCGACGACACTGCCCCGACCTTCACCCTCGATGATCTGCGTGACGACCGTGCGCGGGCCGGGGGCCGTGAACTCGGCGATCACCGGCACGCCGAGCCGGCCAATGCGGAATGTGACGGCAACGAGGAAGCGGTCGAGGTGCCCGGGTAGGTCGAGATCGGCCGGGGGCGCGGAGAGCACTTCGAGTTGGGTGAACGAATGCGGGTGGAACCAGGCGCCGTGCCACGGATCGAGTCGGTTGGCCACGACATCGCACGGCTCACAGACACCTTCGAGCCGGGTGACCGCGGCCAGTCGCGGAAGCCTCGGGCGAACCGACGCGATCGGAGCGTCGGTCGGGGGCTCACCACCGACGGCGTCCAGCCGCACCCAGCACAGCACTCCGTCGTCGTGACACGGCAACGGCTGCCACGCGCCATGGCGCCGGTTCGACAGCCGCAGACCGTGCCACGGGCACACCAGCGTCCCGCACTCGATGGGCGCAGTGGCGAGGTCTGCACCTAGATGCGGGCAGGCGCGCGGCGCGGCGAGCAGTTGCCCGTCGACTCCACGCCAGGCGACGAGCTGCACCCCCGCAACTGCAGTCCCGAAGGCCTTGGTGCTGAGCTGCGAACTCGCGGCGAAGGGGTACCAGTTGCCGCTCGGGCGGCGCTGCGCACGCCTGAGCGCGGATCGAATCAGCGCTGGGCTGGCCTGACCATAGGTGGCTACCCGCGCCGCCCAATCGGTCGGCGGGAGGGTGTGAAACGGCCAGGCCTTGGCCGCCTTCGCGCGGAGATCCGAGAGCATGCTCATCGCCGTTTGCCTGCCGCCCGCGTCGCTAGCCGGCGCAGTACCGCCGATCGGCCGTGGTTGGGCACGGTTTGAAGCGTGTGCCCGGCCAGGCCGAAGTCGCGGAGCAGACAGTTGGCCGCAACGAACCCGGTGGTCGCGGCGCGCTCCATCAGCGCCACGGGCAGGTCGACGCGAATCCCGTCGCCCGCCAGCACCACTCGCGGATCCGGCGTCTGCACAGTCGGCCGTCGGACGAAATCGCCCGGCGCGAACCGGGGACAGTCGCCGCGGCGCAGCAGTCGTTCGTCGAGGATCGTCGCACCGACGGTTTCGGGATACAGCTCGTGCATGCGCGCCAGCAGCGCCTCTCGCACGGCGTCGTCGGTGTCGGTCACCGAGTAGGCGTGCAGTTCCACGACCGAGCCGGCTGTGCGAGCGGCCCATTGGGCCGCTTCGCGTTCGTATCGCTCCAGCACGCTGACATTGTCCAGCGGCGGACGTCCACCCGTCCCGACGAAGGCCGCCCGGTCGGGGTGGACCGGGCGGTCCAGCCACAGCCGCAGCACGATGAACGGTGGCGCGGTGCGCAGCTCGGCGATCCGGTCTCGCCATTCGTCATCACCGACGCCGGGTGATCTTGCGACGATGTCCCGCAAGCCGGCGATGTCGGTGGCCAGGACCACCGCGTCGGCGATGAACTCCGCGTCGGCACCGCATGTCACCCGCACGTCGGAGTCCGTCGACACGGCGTCGACGGCAAGTCCGGTGTGAAACCGAACACCGTTGTCCTCCAGGTACTTCCGCAACGGGTTCCAAAGTGCGACGTCGAAGTTCGCATTGGCGACGTCGAAGATCAACCCCTCGCTGGAACCGAGGAAGTAGATGTGGAACATGGTGACGAGCTCGGCCGCCGAGAGATACTCCGGCTTGGCGAAGAAGCTGCGGGCGAACACCTCGAACGCGAGATGCCGCGCCGCTTCGGGAAAGTTGATGTCCCGCAGAAACGTTTCGGCATCGCGGTCATCGAGGTCGTAGTACGTCCGGGGAACCGACGCCGTGGCCAGCGGTGCGGCCGCCTTGGCGTCGAGCCGAACGAGGTCGCGAAGCCGAAAGGTCGGGCTGCGCACCGCAAACGCCAGTGCGTTCAGCGGCGGTGTGCGAGGCAGCCCGCGGAACGTGTCGTGCCGTCCGAGCCCGTCGATCAACGGATAGTCGTCGACCGGCGTCAGTGCAGACAGGTGCGGGTCCGCTCGGCGCAGCAGCGTCCGCAGGTTGTAGTACTGGCGGAAGAACGCATGAAAACCTCGGTTCATCGCTGTGTGCGACCCGTGGGCCAGCGTGTCGGGCCATCCGCCGACGCGCCCGCCGAGGTAGTGGTGCGCTTCCACGACGTCGACGCTGACACCCCGCTCGCTGAGCCCCGCCGCCGCCGCAAGACCGGCAATTCCGGCACCGACGACTACGACTCGGGGTACCCGTTTCAGCGCACGGGCATGGCTGCGCCCCGGCGCTGCCGGCAGCGTCTCACGCACCCGATCGGTCTTGCCCATCACTGCTCCGGGGCCTCGACGCGGGGACGGCGCCGCTCCCACAGCAGCAGCGCCGCGGTCACCAGCGCAAAACCGAAGAGGAAGTCTTCGATCGGGATGTCGAACGGGAAGCGGATCCCGGTGGTGTGCCGGTCGTCGTACAGCACGATGGGCGCACTGAGTTTGGTCAGCCAGCCGTCGACGGGAATTTGGAAGCCGGTGACGATGACCATCGAGATCCAGTACGCCGGACGCCGGAACAGCCCGGTGTGCAACACCACGAGTTCAAAGACGCAGACCGCAACCACCGCAAGCACTGCCGGGAGGGTGTAGCCGAGGCCGTTCACCGCTGCTTCACCTCCGCACGCCAACGTCGAAGCACCGACAGCATGGAGTCCACGGCCGAGTAGGTGAGCAACCCGCACACCGGAATGACCACGAAGAACAGCAGTTCCTCCAGCGGTAGCTCACCGGGCGCGATCAGGCCCAGGAGGTAGCGCGGGTTGTACCACCAGGCGTCCGCGGCGACGGCGATGGCATCCCAGACCAGGAAAACCACCGCGACGGGCAGCACGGCGGACGCCAAGCGCCGGGGTTGGCGGTAGACCCCGTTGCCGAAGAACTCCAACGGCAGGGTGACCAAAATGCACGCGCCCAAGACCATGAGGTACTGCCAGCGGTCCACGCTCACCTACTCCCGTTTCGCAGCCGGGCGCCCCACGCCCGGGCGATGCCCGCTCCGGCGACGGTGAGTCGGCGGACCCGCCCGACCGAGGCGCGCTGGCCGAAGATCTCAAAGTCGAGCTCCTCGATCCGGTTGAGAATCTCCGAGTACAACGTCAGTGCCGCGGTGACGCACGGGCGCGACGCCGGATTCAGCAGCTCGATGCCCGGCCATGCCTGCGTGTACACCTGACGCGCAATCGCGTGCTGTTCGGCCAGGGCACGACGCACGCGGGGCTCGATCCGCTTATTGCTCTGGCACCAGGTCAGCAGTTCCCGGTCGACGCCGTGGGCGGCGAGTTCGTCGGAGGGGAGGTATACCCGCCCACGCCGCAGGTCCTCGTCAACGTCCCTGAGGAAGTTGGTGAGTTGGAACGCCTTACCGAGCGCGGCGGCGTGCGGCGCGGCGTCCTCGCGCGGGCCGACGGTGCCCAGGATCGGCAGCAGCTGCAATCCGATCACTTCCGCTGACCCGTACATATAGCGCTCCAACGCGGCACGGTCCGGATAGTCGGTGACGGTCAAGTCCATCCGCATCGACGCGAGGAAGTCATCGAAGAGGTCCCATCCGATGTCGTACTTGCGGGCGGTGTGCACCACCGCCGTCAACGTGGGGTCGCCGTCGCACGGCTGGTTCTCCCGCAGGCTGTTGAACAGACGCGTGGAAAACTGTTGGAGCTGCTCGGCGCGCTGTGCGTTGCCCCGCGCGTCATCGAAGTCGTCGAGGATGTCGTCGGCGCGGCGGGCGAACCCGTACAGCGCGTGCACGGCGGGCCGCTGGCTGGGCGCCAGTAACCGGGTGGCCAAGAAGAAGGTCTTCCCGTCTCGGGCGTTGATCTGGCGACACCGTCGGTAGGCCTCCCGCAGCGACGGGTTCCGGACGCCGGCCGCATCGAGTTCTGCCCCGATCATCGGTGGTACGCCTCCCGATTCGGGCGGCGTGTCGGCACGCCGGTGATCCGGTCCGCGGCCAGCCGGCCGGACATGATTGCGGTGGGCACGCCCACCCCCGGTACCGTCGAGGAGCCGGCCAGCACCACATTGTCCACGCCGCGTACGGTGTTGGCCGGCCGGAACGGGCCGGTCTGGCCGAAGGTGTGCGCCAAGGCGAACGGGGTGCCCGCCGCCATGCCCTGGCGGCCCCAGTCTGCGGGCGTCACCACCGATAGCACCTCCATGTCATCACCGAGTTGTGGCAACCGTGCGCTGACCGCACCCAGCATTTGATCGACATAGGTCGACGAGGTGACATCCCAATTCACTGTGCCCACTTCGGTGTTCGGGGCCGGCGCCAAGACGTAGAGCAGATCGCGGCCGGGCGGCGCAAGGCTGGGGTCACCGGCGGTCGGGCGCGTGACTAGCAGCGAGGGGTCCCCCATGACGCGCCCGTCGTCGATGATGTCGCGGAAGGTCTGTTGCCAGGCATCGCCGAACAGAATCGTGTGGTGCCCGATTCGATGGTCGACCCCGGGACAACCGACGTGGGCGACGACCGCCGAGGGTGCCGGACGCAACCGCAGCAGCCGACGTGGTGTGCGGCCCAAAAGTCGATACGTGTCGGGCAGTTCGGTGGTCAGCACCACGGCGTCCGCGCGGACCCGCTGGGCCGCCGCCGTACACACACCAGTGACCCGGGAACCGCTCCACTCAAGCTCGGATACCGTTGCGCCGTAGATGAATTCGACTCCGGCATCAGCTGCTGCGGCAGCCATCGCGTCGGGTAGTGCCCGCATCCCGCCGCGGGGAAAGTACACGCCCGCGATGGTGTCCATGTACGCGATCACCGCGTATACCGCTAGCGCGCTCTGCGGGGGAACGCCGGCGTAGAGGGCCTGGAAGGTGAACACCCGAAGCAGTCGCTCGTCGTTCAAGAATCGCCGAATCACCTTCTCCCACCGACGGAAGCCGCCCAGTGCCACGAGCCGGGCCAGCTGTGGGGTCAGCAGCGACAGGGGTGAGTCGAAGTTGGCGCCGATGAAACCGTCGAATTCGGTGTGGTAGAGCTTGGTCAGCCAACTGCGGAGCTCCAGGTAGGCCGCGGCCTCCCGGCGGCCGGCGAACCGTTCGATCTCGGCGACCATCGCCGCCGGCTCCGCGTGGACATGCAGCGTGGCGCCGTCGGCGAACACCGCGTTGTATGCCGGGTGCACCGACTGCAGTTCGAGACGGTCATTCACCGATTCACCGACCGCCGCGAAGGCATCGTCGATGATGTCGGGCATCGTCAGCACCGTCGGCCCGGTATCGAGTCGGTAGCCCGAGATGTCTGCCCGGCCTACCCGGCCGCCGGGATGTTCGTCCCGCTCGACCACGGTGACGCTGAGTCCGCGGCCGGCCAGCTGGAGTGCCGCCGACAACCCGGACAGACCGGCACCGACGATGACGACCCGGTCGGTTCTTCCCTCTACGGTGCGCATCGAGCGGCCCTTTCAGTGCAGATGACAGCCATGTCTTCCAGTGCCGCACGGGTGTTTTGCGAAATGCGCACCCCGTCTAGGCAGCCCAGCGCACGGGTCAGCCGCTCATCGATGAGTTGCTCGATCCACTGCACGGCGCCGCTCGCGATGATCATGTCCCGCCAGCGCTCGGCGTCGGCGGGACCCAGCGCCGAGGTGCTCATCAGTTCGGCGAGCTGTCGCCGTAGTCCGGCATCGGCCAGTTGATGGGCGGCGACGACCACACTGGTGGCCTTCTGCGCCGCCAGATCGATGCCGACGGATTTTCCGGTCACCGTCGGCGAACCGGATATGCCAAGGAGGTCGTCGCGCAGTTGGAACGCCTCGCCGATGGCGGCGCCGTATCCGCCGAGCGCATCGATGACCTCCGGCGCGCAGCCGGCCATCGTCCCTCCGAGCTCCAACGGTCGCCGCACGGTGTAGTTGCCCGATTTTCTCCTGAGCACGTCGAGCACTTGGTCGAATGTCGGGAAGGACGGGGAGTCGTTGACCAGATCCGCGAACTGACCGATCGCCAACTCGATGCGCATGTCGTCGTAGCGCGGCCACACCCGAGCAAGCGCGTCGGCGTCGATGCCGCTCTCCCGCAGCAGTTGTGCGGCCCACACCAGGCAAAGGTCCCCGAGCAGGATCGCCGCCGACTCACCAAAACGGTCTGATGAACCCGTTAGCCCCCGCTCGCGGTGCCAGTCACCGAACAGGACATGAGCGGCGGGCCGCCCCCGGCGCAACGAGGATTCGTCCATGACGTCGTCCTGCATGAGCGCGAAGGCGTGAAGGAGTTCGAGGCTGGCCGAGGCGCGCAATGCCGCCTCGTCCTCCTGCGCGCCGCACAACCAGCCCAGGTACATGAACGTGGACCGCACGTACTTGCCGCCATCCACCAACCCGGACAGCACCTCGCCGGCGACGTCGACCTTGGCGTTGCCGAGTTCGGCTAAGCACTGACTCGTCACGAACTCCGACAGGTGGGCCCGCACGACGGCGCTCAGCTCTGAACGCCACCCGGCGGTGGCGCCGGGCAGCGAATGGCGGCGATGCCCACTCGTGCGTCGATGCGGCGGAATGAGCGGCCGCATGGCGCGGTAGTCCCCGCTCAACTGCGGCCCCTTTGGGTAGCCGCCGCCGATGCCACGTCGAAAGAACGCTTCTCGAAGCCTTGATTTCTCACGCACCGCAATTCAGCGCTCCTCGGTTACTCAGACTCTGTCGGGCTCGTCCTACCGGCACGCTCGGTCGCATGTACGTTACGTCCCAGGCGGGTATGGGTCATTCGAAGCCACGACGGGCTTGGTTGGGTTGACGGCGAAGAAAATTGCGGCGCGGCGCTGAAAGGCGCCTTCAGCGGCGCGGTGACGAATCGCTGAGGCCGATGCGCTCGCGGAGGCGCGTCAGGGGCGCGGGTGCCCACCAATTCCAACGGCCGAGGATGTGCATGAATGCGGGCACCAGCACCATCCGGACCAGGGTGGCGTCAACGACCACGGCCAGTGTCAGACCCAATCCGAACATCCGCATGAACGACACCTGGGCGGCGATCAGTCCGGCGAATGAGATCGCCATGACCAGTGCCGCGGCCGTGACGACCCGCCCGGTGTGGGCCAGTCCGAGTGCCACGCTCTCGTCGTTGTAGGCGCGCGTGCGTTCGCTCGACAACCAGAACTCGCGGATCCGTGAGACCAGGAACACCTCGTAGTCCATGGACAGTCCGAACGCGATGCAGAACAGCAACACCGGGACGTTGGCGACCAGCACGCCCGTGGGTGTGGTGCCCAGTGCGCCTAGGTGACCGTCCTGGAAGATCCAGACCAGCGCGCCGAATGACGCCGTCAGCGAAATCACGTTAAGGATGAGGGCTTTGACCGGCAGCACCACGCTGCCGGTCAGCAGAAACAGCAGCACCAACGTGATGAAGGCGATGACAGTCAGCACCAGCGGCAGGCGTGAGGTGATGGCGTCGACGCTGTCGCGGTTTATCTGAGCCATGCCGGTGAACTGGACGGCGCGACCGCCCGGCGTGACAACGTCGTGCAGACCGTCGAGTTGGCTGTCGGAGTCGTCGGAGTACAGCGGTGCGTTGCTGCCGACCGTCAAGTAGGCGCTGCCGTCGGCGGCCCCTGCCGCGGCCGTCGGCGGGCCGATCCGCTGGCCGCCGACGAAAGTACCCGTGGGCGCAGTGACCGCCGAGACGTCGGCGACTCGCGACAGCTGTCTGGCATAACGCTCCAACTCGGCCGGTGCCAGACCGTCGGCGTCGGGTACCACGATGTTCACCGCGGCCTCGGAGTCGCCCGCGAATCCCGCTCGCATTCGGTCCCCGACCTGATGCGCCGACGCGGACTCCGGCAGCACCCGATCGTCCGGGAACCCCCATCTGACGCCCAGGAACGGCAGGCCCAGTACCACCAACACCGTCGATCCCGCCAGGCCGATCACTACCGCGCGCCGCATGACCGTCGTGGTCCAGCGGTACCAGAACGACTGCTGCACCGGTCGGGGCCGTGCGTCGTCGCGGCGCAGCAGCCGTCTCGTCACGCGGCGGGCGGAGAGTGCGTCGAGGCGGGGGCCCAGCAGCGTGACGGCCGCCGGCGTGACGACGAGCGCGGCCAGCGCGCACAACGCCACGGTAAGGATGCCGGCGTAGGCGAACGACTTGAGGAAGGGCATCGGGAACAGCAGCATCGCCGCGGTCGAGAGCGCCACCGTCGTCGCCGAGAACACCACCGTGCGTCCCGCGGTCACCATCGTCCGAAGCAGAGCTTGATCCGGATCGGCCCCCGCGGCCAGTTCATCGCGGTAGCGGCTGACGATCAGCAACGTGTAGTCAATGGCCAGCGCCAAGCCCAGGGCGGCGGACAGGCTCAGGGCGAAGATCGACACCTCGGTGAACATCGCCAAGAGCCGTAGCAACGACAGCGACCCGACGATGGCCAGCGCACCCACGGCCACCGGCAGCGCCGCTGCGAGCAGGCTCCCGAACACCCACACCAGCACCGCGAAACTGACCGGTATCGCGATCGACTCCATCACCAGAACATCTCGCTGGGTCTGCGAGTTGATCTGCGAATACACCATCGCCGATCCACCCGACAGCACGGTCACCTCGGGGTGTCTGGGCAGCACCGACCCGGACACTTCCGCTGCGAGCGCCTCAGCACGCTGCGGCGCCCCCTGCTCGCCACCCGCGATGTCCACAACGATCAAACCCGATCGGCCGTCCCTGCTCACCAGGCCGGCGGCCTCCGTCGACGACGTCCATGGCGACAGCACGTTCACCACGTGGGGGTCATCCTGGACGAGGTTTACGATGTCGCGCCCCGCGGCACCGGCCGCCTCCCCACGGACACCGTCGGATGCGGTCACCAAGAACAGCAACTGCACGTTGCCCTGACCGAACTTCTCGGTGAGTAGTTGCGTGGCCCGCGAGGATTCCGTGGAGGGATCCTGAAACCCACCCGCGGACAAGCTATTCGCCGCAGGCGCGACGAAGACCGCGGCACCCGCCATCAGCAACGCGGCGACGAGAAGTACCCGCCGCGGCACGGCAATGCCCAGCAAAGCGATCCGGTGCAGCACGGTCGGCCTCCCTCGCACGGCTGTCCTGGCGACGGCCTGTTCCACGTCATGCATTCGGCGCCGACAGCCGTTCGGTTCGGTGCCATGGTGCCCACCGCTGCTCCGGGGTCGAGACCGTCGGCGGACCCCAGCACCGCGTACCTGTCCTCGGTGAGTCCTGCCGAGTTCAGGGTCGGTGGGCGGCCTTCTTTGCCGGGGTCTTCCTCGCGGCCTTCCTGGCGGGAACTTTTCTGGGTGCCTACGGCGCGTTCTCCCCCGCCGGCGTGCCGGCGAACGCGGACGTGGGCAGGCCGTTGGCAGTTCGCCACTGGATCGCGAACTCCATAAACTCCAGCAACGCGTCACCGGAATCGCGCACGATGCCGTCGGAGAATTCATCCGTCCAGGCGATCTGCTCGGCCGTCGTGACCATCTGTTCGTAAGCATCGCTGTGGCCGTCGTGCGTGCTGCCGTCGGGCTGCTTGGCGCACCCAGCGCCCCCGCAGCGGATCCCGCACGATCTGTTGAAAGCACGAGGGAACCTCGAGTAGACGAGACGCCATGGCAGCGGCCATCCGTCAGCACCCACACCGGCATCTGGTTGATGAGTTGCTGGGCGGCCGGTCAACGAACTCGTCGAAGCGGCCGACGATGAGCAGCTGACCAAGCTGATCAACTGCTACGGCTGAGTTGATCTGATCCTCGTGGACGAGCTGGGATGTCTTCAGCTGGACCGGCGCGGAGCCGAGCTGCTTTTCCAAGTTCTCACTGAACGAGAAGAATGCTCGGCCATCGCGATTGCCTCCAACGAGCCGTTCTCTTCCTGGACAAAGACATTCACCGACCCTCGATTGTGCGCGGCGATTGTTGACCGTCTGACGTTCGCCGGGCAGATCGCCCACGCCCGTAACGCCCGCCCCGCGAGTTAACCGGGTGGTGCGAAGGTGCGTCGTGCCGAATGGCTTAGATGTATATCCCGTGGAGGTTCAGGAGTTTCGTCGACGTCGGCCGTGACCGGAATCCTGCTGTCGTTCTTTTGGCGCCGCGTTGCGGCCTGGCACCGGTCTTTGATCGGCCTTGATTTTGGCGTTGAGCAGCTCCAGCTGGGTGTAGTCCGATGCCAGCTGGCTGTTTCTGGTTTCCAGGTCCAGGATGTGGGCGATGCCGGCCAGATTCACGCCCTGGTCGACAAGTTCGGTGATCCGCTTGAGGCGCTCGAGGTCGTCGTCGCTGTAGCGGCGAGTGCCCCCATCGGTGCGCGACGGGGTGAGCAACCCCCGGCGCTCGTAGAGCCGCAGCGTTTGCGGCCCGACGCCGGACAGCTCGGAGGTCACCGAGATGGGGTAGACACCGCGCGCTGATCGGAATGTCGAGTCGTCCGTCACCCGCTTCTCCTCGGAAATTTCTTCACGCGCTACTTGCGCAAGCATACATCTCGTGGTATCACAAAGCTATTTCTGCGGACATAGATCGTCTGCCTGATCGGGAGGTGAAACATGGTGTTGATGCGTACAGATCCGTTCCGTGAACTCGACCGCCTGACCCAGCAGGTGCTGGGCACAGCGGCCCGTCCCGCGGTCATGCCGATGGACGCCTGGCGAGACGGTGAGCAGTTCGTCGTCGAATTCGATCTACCCGGGGTGAAGGCTGATTCACTTGGTCTCGACGTCGAGCGCAATGTGCTGACCGTGCGTGCCGAGCGCCCCGATGTCGATCAGAGCCGCGAGATGGTCACCGCCGAGCGCCCGCGCGGGGTGTTCAGTCGGCAGTTGTTCCTCGGGGAAAACCTCGATGCTGACAAGATCGAGGCCAGCTACCACGACGGCGTGTTGCGGCTCACGATCCCGGTGGCCGAAAAAGCCAAGCCGCGACGTATCGAAATCAGCCACGACGCCGAGCGCACCGCGATAAACGCCTAACAGCGCAGATCCGCGCGCCCGCCAGGGACCAACAGCACCGACTAGGAGGTGATGCGTCGACAGTCGAGAACCGGGACATGCGGTGACTCATTTTGCCGTCCACAACATTTCGTACTGACATGCGGCCCGACGCAGGAATTGCGCGCGCATCGCCACTGATGTGGCCGGTTTGGTGTGTGATCGCACGGACGTCATCGATGAAGGGGTGGGGCGCGTTGTGAACACGTCAACGCGCCCCACCCCGCCAACGGTTGCCGGCACGGGTGAAAGACGCGGTGCTTAACAATGACCGATCCCTACTCAGCGCTAGGCCTGTCGCCGACTGCGACTCAAGCCGAGATCACGCACGCCTACCGCCGCCACCTCCGCGACCACCATCCCGACATACGGTCCCGGGAATCGAATTCAGGAGCCGACGAACGGCTTCGACAAATTATGGAAGCCTATGCCCTGCTGCGCGACCCGCACCGTCGCGCCGCCTACGACCGCACACATCCCGCGCACCAAGAAACCGGACCGGTCCCAATACCAGTGACGCACGACGACTCCACCGCCGATCAGCCGCCGTTGTGGGCAGGCCCTGTGCGCTGGCACTCCTGATTGGCTCCCTCTAACGAATCGTTACCGAATCGACGCCGCCCAGCCCAGTTGCCTGCGGGGCCGCCACGGCCGGCCGGCGCTGAGTCCTAGAGCCACAATGACCGACGAAGTGCCCTAGCCGTAGCCTGGGGCAGCACAGAACGATCGAGAGTTCGCGAGGAGGTAACCGTGCTGGGACCGGTCGTCTCGGTGCTTGTCCGGCTGGTCGAACTGGGCGGTTCTGCGGTGGGAGTACGCCATGGGACCGAGGAGCCGCGCTACACCGTCGAGCAGCAGATCGCTGGCGTGGAGATCCGACGCTACGGCCCCCGAATCGCCGCCGAGACGGCAGTGGCGGCCAGCGAGGAGGCGGCGCGCAACGTAGGTTTCCGCCGCCTGGCCCGATATATTTTCGGGGCCAACCACGCCGCCGCGAAGATCGCGATGACGGCTCCGGTCGCGCAACAGCCGGCCAGCGTGGGTGGCCAGAAGATCGCGATGACGGCACCGGTGTCACAGCGGGCCGGCGCCGACGGCGAATGGGTGATCCGGTTTTTCATGCCCGCCGACAAGACCATGGAATCGCTTCCCGAGCCCGACGATGACGCGATCAAGCTGGTCACCGTCCCAGCCGAGACCGTCGCGGTGCGTCGCTTCACGGGCAGCCGTGGTCGGCGGGCGATCGCATCGCAGACCGCTGAATTGATGCGCGCCCTGCGCGTCTTACCTGACAAAGGCTTTGAACCGACCGGCCCACCGGCCGCGTGGTTCTACGATCCGCCGTGGACCATTCCGATGTTGCGGCGAAACGAGGTTGTCGTACCGGTCAAGCCCAACCCGTGACGAGAGGATTGTTGTGCGGATTTCTACGTTGATCGCCACTGGCACGTCAGTCGCCGCTGCCGCGGCGGTGGGCAGCCTGGCGAGTAGACCAGCAGTCCAGTCGAGTTGGTATGCGCGGCTGCGTAAGCCGCGCTACCAACCACCGGCACTAGTGTTTCCAGTGGTATGGCCGATGCTCTACGCCGACATCGCGGTGGTTTCGGCATCGACGATCGATGAGCTTCACGACAGCGGAGACGCTTCGAAGCTGCGCGCCTACCAGGCGGCCCTCGGCCTCAACCTCGTTCTCAATGGCGGCTGGTCGTGGCTATTCTTCAACCGGCGCCTTTTCGCAGCATCGGCGGCAGTTGCCGCCGCACTGGCCGCGAGCAGCGCGGATTTGACCCGCCGGGCAATCGCCGTCCGGGGAGCGGCCGCGGTGCCGCTGACCCTCTACCCGATCTGGTGTACCTTCGCCGCCGCCCTGTCCACCCACATCTGGCTGCTCAACCGCCGGAGTCGCGTATGACGGTTGACCCCGGCGGAATGACAGCCCGCAAACGCCGCCACATCGACGCTTGCCTTACCGATGCAGTCGGCTACCACGGCGTGACGACCGGGCTGGAACGTTACCGGCTGCCCTACAACGCGCTGACGCAAACCCGCCTTGAGGATGTCGACCTGTCCACCAATTTTCTCGGCAAACGCCTGCGGGCCCCAGTGCTGATCGGCGCGATGACCGGCGGCGCGGAGCTGTCGGGTGTCATCAACCGCAACCTGCCGCAGCTGCCCAACGGCCTGACATCGGGATGATGGTCGCCTCGCAGCACATCATGTTGGACAGCACGCTCGGCGAGCAGACCGCGGCCAGCTTCGCCGTCCGCGAGGTAGCACCGGATATTTTGCTGTTCGGCAATATTGCACTCTCACAGTGGAGCAAGCCCGCCGTCCCCGACATCGCCAAGGCGATCGACCGGGTTGGAGCGGATGACGTTACGGCGCATACGAATCCGCTGCGGGAGGCGGATCAATAAACGTGGTGGCAGTCGCCCGGCCACTGCTCGCGGGGCGATGGAATCCGCTGCCGGCGCGCTCGATTGGTTGCATTGCTTTATCGAAGCGCTGCGCATCCGCCTGCTGCGGCGCAGCCGACTTGCCAGCCTTGCGCCGGATCGGTGTGACATCAATCCCCTAACCGCGAGAATCGAGACGTGGCAGTAATTCTGGCTTACGGATCGCCGTCGCTGGGCCATCTGTTTCCGATCGGTGCGCTGCTGCGCGAGTTGGCCAGGCGCGGTCACCAGGTTCACTTGCGCACGATGGCCGCCGAGGTTACCAGCATGCGAAAGGTCGGCTTTCTCGCCGAGCCGGTGGACCCGCGGATTGAGGCCATCGCCGGGCAGGATTGGCTAGCGTGCAACGCATTAGGCGTGCTGAAGATGTCAATCGGCGTGTTCTGTCGGCGAGCAGTGCTCGAAGTCGACGACCTGAACGCAGCGATCGACCGCGTGGAACCCGATGTGCTCATCGTCGATGCGAACTGCTGGGGCGCAATGTCGATGGCCGATGCCGGCGATATTCCGTGGCTGGTGTTTTCACCATTTACCCCCTACCTGCGGTCTCGCGGCGTGCCGCCGTTCGGTCCCGGCCTGCGGCCGCTGCCCGGTCTGCTCGGCGACATCCGCGACGCGTCGATGCGCCCGTTTGTGACGCATCTCTTCGACCGCCGCATGCTCCCGCGCATCAATGCCATTCGAGCCGAACTGGGTGTGCCCCGCGTCAGATCTGTCGACGAGTTCTTCCGGCGGGCGCCGCTGCTGCTGGCGGTCGGGGGTGAGCCGTTCGAGTATCCGCATCCCGGATGGGGCGACGCGGTGCATCTCATCGGCGCCTGCGTGTTCGAACCCACACCCGCGACGGCGCCAGAATGGCTGGTTGCCATCGACCAGCCGATCGTATTGGTCAGCACATCCTCGATTAAGCAGGCCGACAGCATCCTGGGGCGGACCGCGCTGGAGGCGCTGGCCGACGAACCGGTCCATGTCGTGGCGACGTTCCCGGCCGGAGTGCCGCCCGGCCTGCCGCGGCCGGCCAATGCGACCGTGTGCCAATTCGCCCCGCACGGCGTGGCCCTTGAGCGCGCCGTCTGCGCTATCACCCACGGCGGGATGGGCACCACCGTCAAAGCTCTCGACCGCAGTGTACCGGTCTGTGTCGTGCCGTTCGCTCGCGATCAGGCTGAAGTCGCCCGACGGGTGCAGGTGGCCCGCTGCGGCACTGTGCTGTCAGCGGAGAAGCTCACTGCCGCAAGGCTACTGGCAAAAGTGCGCACGGCGATGACGATGACGGACGGCGCACGACGGGTGGCGGCCGGTTTCACCGCGACCGGCGGCGTCACCCGAGGAGCCGACCTCATCGAGCAACAGTTGCTGCGGCAGGCAACCGACAACGTCGCGCAGTAGCGAAAGATCAAAATGGCACCGCCATACGCTAAGCCTGGATACACCGATCCGGTGGATGTGCGGTGTGAGTTGAAACGCCGAAATGCCCTGTCGTGGTGGGAGAATGAGATTTCTCTACGATCACATTCGGTCACGACGAAGGGCATCTCGTAGATGCAACGATCTCACACTCGACCCGTCGCGTCTGCAGTCTTCGATGACCCCAATCTGGTGTCGTGCGCCGGGCTGATCCCGATGGCCGCCTTGGCCCAGAAATGTGGGCTGGCCGAGTTGGCCGATGAGCACCTGAGCGTGCCGACCGACAAGGGCGCCAACGCCGGGGCGAAGGTGAGCGCGCTGGTCGCAGCGATGGTCGCCGGCGCCGACAGCATCGACGGCCTGGCCCTATTGCGGCACGGCGCGATGGGCGCCGTCTTCGAGCGGCCCTACGCCCCGTCGACGTTGGGGTCGTTCCTGCGTGCCTTCGCCTTCGGGCATGTCCGCCAGCTCGACGCCGTCGCGGCCCGCCTACTCGCGCGACTGCATGCCGGTACACCGGTGCTGGCCGGGATGGACGGCCCCGTCATGGTCGATCTGGACGACACCATCATCGAAGTGCACGGCTACGGCAAACAGGGATCGGGTTACGGCTACTCGGGGGTCCGTGGGTTGAATGCGTTGATCGCCACGGTCACCACCGCGCACTGCGCACCGGTGATCACCGGCCAACGCTTACGCAAAGGCGCGTGCGGCTCTGCGCGTGGAGCGGCCCGGATGGTCACCGACACCCTGGCCGCCGTGGCACGCCTGCAGTCGCCCGAGACAACCAGTAAACCGCTGTTACGGGCGGATTCGGCGTTCTACGGCCATCCGACGGTGGCTGCGGCGATCCGCGGCGGGGCGGACGTGTCGATCACGGTGCGCCTGGACCCCAGGGTCAAAGCCGCCATCGCCGACATACCCGAGGATGCCTGGACCGCGATCGAATACACCGACGCCGTCTACGACGAAACCACCGCAACGTGGATCTCCCGCGCCGAGGTCGCCGAGATTCCGTTCACCGCGTTCAGTTCGAAGAAAGCCTCCCAGCAGGTGCCGGGCCGGCTGGTGGTGCGCCGCATCCCCGACCTCAACACCAGCGGCAACGGACAGGACTCACTGTTTGACGTGTGGCGATTCCATGCATTCTTCACCACCACCGAGCTGGACACCGTCACCGCCGACAAGACCCACCGCGGCCACGCGATCATCGAACAAGTCCACGCCGACCTCAAAGACTCCGCCCTGGCGCACCTGCCCTCGGGGCGATTCACCGCCAACGCCGCCTGGCTGGCGCTGGCCGCCATCGCGTTCAACCTCACCCGCGCCGCGGCCACCATCACCGGGCCGGCACTGGCCAAAGCCCGCACTGCGACCATCCGCCGCACGCTGATCACGATCCCGGCACGCATCGCGTTCTCAGCCCGACGCCTGACCTTGCACCTGCCACGGGACTGGCCCTGGGAAACAGCATGGAACACCTTGTTCCACAGCCTTTTTCGTAGAAACCCACCGCTCATCGCCTAACAGAACAATCCGACCTGTCCGCCCGACACGAAAGACCCACAGGAACAAGCCGATACCGAGGTCGGACCATCAACCACGCCCAAATCCCGGCATGCCTCGGAAACAAGGCGCACAACCGAACTCAACTCCACATCACCACCCGATCGGTGGATCGAGGCTAAGTGCGTCGTTGTGATGCGATCTGGCGTTTGCGTTTGGACGCGAACACGACCCACGAGACAGCGGCCGCGAGAAAGGCAAGTGTCCGCGCGACGCCTGTGCCGTCAGACGGATAGAGCACACCGGCACCGTAGCGGTCGATGAACCCTCCCGCCGGTAACGGGTCCATCTCCGCTCGAGTACGTGCCCACTGTTCCAACGAAGTCAGCGGGCATGGGAAATGCAGCCGCACAACGCCGATGCCCCAGACAACGGTCGGCACATGGAGCAGGATGGTTCGCGGCCAGCGCAGCGCCAGAAATCCACCACTGGCCAGGTAAACCAGGTACGCGAAGTGGGTGCCGACCGTCAGCACCACGACGGCGAAATACATGCTCTTCATGCTCTTCATGGCCCGCCGTGAGCTGAGTGGTAACCCGTCGTGCACGCGCCCCCTTCGTCCGCTATGTTTCTGCGCGGCCGAGTAGGTGACGCAGGGCCTGGTCGAGGTCGGGATGGCGGAATCGGTGACCGGCCTGTTGCAGCTTGGCGGGAATCACGCGTTGACTGGCGCACGCGAGTTCGCGGGCGCCCTGGTCGCCGAGCAGCAGCCGCGGACCCAACGGAGGGACCGGCAACACCGCGGGTCGGCGCAGGACATGCGCGAGCGTGCGGGTGTAGTCGATGTTGCGGACCGGTTCTGGGGCAACCGCATTCACCGGCCCGGACAGGGCGGTGTCCCACAGCCCGCGATAGTAGGTGTCGACGAGGTCATCGACCCCGATCCAGGACAGCCACTGCCCGCCATCGCCGATCCGGCCGCCGAGGCCAGCGCTGAACAGCGGTCGCAGGAGGCGAAGAGTCCCGCCGCGAGGAGATTGCACGATGCCGGTGCGCACCAGCACGACACGCACCCCGGCCCGCCCCGCCGGCGCTGTCGCCTGCTCCCACTCGGCCACCACGTCGGCGAGAAACCCCTCACCGCTATCGCTGTCCTCGGAAAGAATCTCGTCGCCGCGGTCGTAGCCGTAGTAGCCGATCGCCGAGGCGGAGATCAGCAGGCTCGGCCCATCGGGCATCCGCGCGACGAGTTCGGCTAACCGGCGGGTGGGACCGATTCGACTGTCGCGGATCGCGCGTCGGTGCGCGTCGGTGAACCGGCCCGCGATCGAGGCGCCCGCCAAGTGGACCACCGCGTCGACCCCGGCGAGCAGATCCGGATCGGGATCGGCCGGGTTCCACTGCCGCTGGTTCGCGTCAGTCGCGGCATGACGCACCAGCCGGATGACCCGATGTCCGCCCGTGCTGAGAAATGCGCTCAACGCCGACCCGACGAGGCCCGAAGATCCCGTGACCGCCACCGTTGCCGCCCGCAGCCCGTGCTCGGCTGCCTGCTTGTGCGCGGCGATGTCATCGGCCAACTGGCGATGCCGATAGGCGAACATCGGGCGCAATGCCAGCGCGGGCACCGGTGTCTCAACCCGGTCGATCACCCGGGTGCGGTCCTCGCCGACATCTTCGAATTCGTGGATATGGCGCCAGCGCACCGCAATCCGCGCCGGCAGCGAAGCCAGTCCGGCCGCCCCGATGGTGTCGACGAAACGCCGCGGCGGATCGTAGCCGTCCACCTGGTGCTCGGCCACCCAGCGAAGCCCCCCGGGCAGCGCGAGCTCCGCCCGCCCGTTCTGCAGCGAGTCAGCTTCGGTGATTACCCGCATCGGCTGCCACGGCGGCGAGAGCCGCAGGAACGCACCGGGCCGGGCATGCCAGGCGAACACCTCGTCGCGCGGCGCGTCGACCACGCTGGAATACACCAAACCCATCGCTTGACGCTACCGGCGAAACCGCCGGCAGGCGATCAGGCACAGTGGTTGGCATGGGTGTGCGCAACGGCGGCAGGTCGCTTCTCGACACGGTGCTGGATCGCGCGGTCGTCCCCGGCTATACCCGCGACGGGTGTCCCGGAACTCCCGACGCTCGCGGCGCGAAGAGCTCGGACACTCCTCCCACCCAGTGTTCGAGCCCTTCAGGGCATGCACGGTTTGATTTGGTTTTGATGTCCGGTCTCGGTAGATCTGGCACTCGCAGCCTGGGAAGTGCCGAAACCGTCGCGCTATTCGACTTCTCAAGCGTCCCAATGAATTTGACAACGCCGCAGTGAGGTTCACTGGCGCTGGTGGCGGATCTCGGTCCGTCACCCCTCGGCGGTTGCGAGGATCTTGAACAGCATGGTGTTGACATCGGTGCGTGCTTGCACATCGACTCGTCAACGGAAATCAGCCAACCGGGCCTTGCGTAAACCGGTAACCAGACCTGGCGCAGCCCAAACACCGTCGCCCACATCGGTTCCGAACCCGCTGTCAGGTTCGTCGCCAAACAACGGGACCACGACTATCGTTGGCTCCGTGGCAATTTCGTTATACACGGTGGGCAGCACCCGCGCGGAATTGCGATGGTGACACCCGGCGCGACTCATCCTTGCGTGGTGATGAACTGTTGGCTTTTAACGGCCTCGACAGACATCCAGAGAACGGCATGGCACCATGGCACCGAAATCAGCCGCGCTAGAGCCGGGTGGTCAGTCGTTAGCACCGGCGAGTTCTCAGACGGCCGCTGGCTGATCGTGTGCGGCTGTGCAGTGGTTGCGGTGGACCGTCTCGAGGAACTGGCTGGTGGCTTGGACCGCGGCTTGGGTGCTGAAGCGGTCGGTGAGGTCGAATCCGTGCCCGGCTCCTGGGATCTGCAGATATCCGACGGCCGAACGGGATACTGATCGTAGGGCGTCGACGAA
Organism: uncultured Actinomycetota bacterium; assembly: GCA_963801365.1. GTDB lineage: Bacteria > Actinomycetota > Actinomycetes > Mycobacteriales > Mycobacteriaceae > Mycobacterium. Next base: position 673,017 of record CAWDEZ010000018.1, read on the forward strand.
CCCGCGTGCCTCCCCGACCGGGATAATCCAATCGGCGTCGCCGTGAATCACCAGGAATGGCGGTGCGCCGGGATGCACACGGGTGATGGGGGAGGCGTTCTCGAAGATCTCACGATGGCGGTGCATGGACTTGCGGACCACGATGTTTTCGATGAATCTGACGAACTCGTCGCGCTCTGGGGTGGAGCGGTCGATCCAGTCGTAACGCCCGTAGAGGCCGACGACCGCGTCCACCGATGTGTCCGCGTGCGCGGCCAGCTCGGCGTTGAAGTCACCGTCGTTGGGGGTCAGGCCGGCCAGCGCGGCCAGGTGTGCGCCGGCCGAGCAGCCGGCCACCGCGACGAACCGCGGGTCGCCGCCGAAATCGTCGACGTGTGCGCGGGCCCAGGCCACCGCGGCTAGCGGGAGTTTCCCCCCTTGGTCGTTGACGGGCGTTGTTGGTGCTGGTCAGTGGTGGTTTTTGTGGGTGGTGTGTGTATTACCCATCGTCGGGGTCGGTTAGCGGGTGGGTGCGTAGCGGTCGATGCCGAAGAGGTCGGCGAGGCGGTCCTGGGTGGGGGTGGTGTCGGTGAGCATGCGGCGGGCGCGGGGGCGTCCTTTGCCGCCGTCATGGTAGAGCAGGACGGTCTCTTCGATGCCGGCGAGTTCGTTGAGCAGTTCACGCACTGACATGTGTAGGCCGGCTTGGTCGGCTTGGCGGCGCATGAGGTGGGCGACGGTGAGCGCGAGAACGCTGTAGAAGACGTGGACGCGGATTTTCTGGTCGGTCCAGTGGTGCATCGGCCCGAACGAGACAACGTGGGGGTCTTTCTGCTGACGGAACCCGGCTTCGACTTCGGATTGGGAACGGTAGGCCGCGACCACCTCGGCAACAGACCATTGAGCGCGGTTGGTGAACAGGATCCGTTTCCCGAAGATCCTGTCTTCCAGTTTCTTTCGCGCCGCGGCGTCGGTGCGGAAAGTCAACCGCAGTTCGGACGGGGTCTGGCCGGTCAGGGTGACGGTGAGGATCTCGTTGACCCAGCGGGGTGTGAGGATCGCGGCGATATCAGCCTCGACGGCGTCGCGGGTCCGGCGGGTTCTGCCGCGCGCGAGGCGGGTTTGCAGTTCGGTCAAACGTTTTCGTGCTTTGGCCAGGGTTTGATCAAAACCGCGGGACTGGGCGGCGTGCAGGGTCGGGGAATGGGTCAGCACCGCACGCCGTGTCACCCCCAACGCGGTCACCTCGGTGTCCACACAGCTCAGGCCGGGGTACCGGTCGGCATCGACGGCAACGTAGGTTTTCCGCGGTATCGCGAGCAGGTCGGGATGGTCTGACGGGGGCAATGATCCGACGAACCCGAGCCCGGACTCTTCGATGAGGGCGTGGTTGTCGGCCGAGTTTTGTCCGGCGTCGTAGACCACCGTCAACGACTCCACCGAGGAGGCCAATGCACGGTACCGGGTCACCAATTCCTCGATGACCATGGGGAATTGGGTGACGTCGGGGCGATCCCCGGGGTAGGCGTGCGACACCACGGGTACCCCGCCGTCGCGGGTCACCACCAACGCCAACCCGACCAGCCGCAGATCCATGCGTTTCTGTTTCGCTTTGCCGCGTTGAGCGATCGGGGCGCGGTCGTTGGCTGAGTCGATGTAGGTGGCGAAGTTGGTCATGTCCAGCACCAGCCCAGACAGGTCCAACCCGAACTCGGTGACCATCCGCCGCCCCAACTCGGTTTCGATACTGCCCAACGCCTCGGTGTCCAGGTGATCCATCGCGTCCCAGAACCGGCGGTGATCCAACGCCCCCGCCGGTGTCTTGACCCACCGCGAACCCGCGGTGCCGGCCCACCAGTCGGCGAACGCCAGCTTCGAGCACGGTGCGACCACCCGGTTGGCGGTGGCCAACGCGATGTAGGTGCCCACCGACACCGCGGCATCCGCGCGGCGAGGCGCGACCGTATCGATGACCTCGGCCACCCCGAGGCGCTGCAGAACCGACCACACCGCAGCCAGGTCGCCGAACCGTTTGTGCTGGCTACGCACCGGTTCCCCGGCACCACCACCGGCCAGTTTGGCCATCACTTCCTCGGCGGTACCCAAATATTCCTGCGACACGATCCGCGGCTTGCCGTCCACCCGTGCCGATTCCACCAGGTAGTAGTACGTGTGTCTCCCACGTCGCTTCCCCACGATAGACGGCATATATGGGTAATACACTTAATTACATCAAAAACCAAGCACCACAACAAAAGACACGCCGATCAACTACACAGGGCGGAAACTCCCGCTAGCACGTCGCGGATGTGCCGTGGCCAGCGATGCCGTGGTGCCACCCGGTATTGCACCGATAAACACACCCATCCGCGGTGGGCCAGATGCGACATCAGGGTGTGGCCCTGCAACTGGCGCCCGCCGTGCAGCCACCCCCCGCCGGGCACGAACACCAGCACCGGGGCGGGGCGACTTTTCGGCAGGTCGCGACGTCGCCACACATCCAACACCTGTTGTGGCGCATGCCCGTAGCGGACCGCGCTGCGGTACAGGTAGCGGCGGCGCAGCCCGCCGGCGTGCAGGACCGGGGCCAAACGCGGGGGCTCCGGCCAGGGCGCGCCCAGCGTTTCGGGCGCCCCCAGTCCGGCCAGCGCCGCGGTCGCCAGTGCCTGCAGCCCTCCGGGCTGTGCTGGGGTGTGGGTAGTGCGTCGGTGAGCGCCGGTGAGCCACGCCGCCGAACCCGGTGCGTTGCGGTGAAGCCATGCGCCGGCGGCCGTGAGAGTGCCCAGCGGCTCCAGGTGTTTACCGATCATGGGCAGCGCCGCGGCGGCGTCACTGGCCGCCAGCGCGTAATCCAGAGGCCGGGCTTCCATCAGCCGTCTGCCATAAGCGGACACGCACCGGTAGTGGGGCATCAGCGGTGATGACGACACGGCCGCGAAGTTTACGTGCCGGTAACATGTGGTGTGGGCTTATTCCTCAAATCCCGCCAAGTAATTCCGGCCACCACCACAACTCGCCACACAGATCGGCCCTGTCACGGTTGGTAAACAAACGAGACACTCCACCTGGCCTCACGGTCGGTGTCAAGCTGTCGGGGGCCTGGTTAGGAACACCAGACGGAACTTGCCGATTTGGATCTCGTCGCCGCTGGCCAGCACCGCCGACTCCACTGGTTGACGGTTGACATAGGTGCCGTTGAGGCTGCCGATGTCGACGACGCGGAATTCGCCGGTTTCCCTTCGGAATTCGGCGTGCCGACGGCTGACGGTGATGTCGTCGAGGAAGACGTCGCTGCCGGGATGCCGACCAGCAGATGTGACGGGCTGATCCAGCGGGAACCGCGACCCGGCGGTCGGGCCGCGCTTCACGACAAGCAGCGCCGAGCCGCTCGGCAACCCCTCCACTGCCCACCTCCCCGGCTCGGCGGCGGCAGCGGCCGAAGCGACCAGCTCGCCGTGCAGGTTGGCGCGGAAAGCTGAGGTGGTTTCCCCCTTGCCTTCCTCGGATGTCTGGTCGGTGTCGTTGTGGCTCACTTGCTGGTCCTTGTCGGTCGTGCGGGCGGTATGGCCTGGCCCTGGTCATCGGACGTTACGTCGGACTGGCTCTGTTGGTGGCATGTACCGGATCAGCGCCCCCATTCGTGATTGCGACAATGTGCGTCCCTGTAAAGGTGCTCGTGGCCGGATTGGGGACGACCCTCGCCGCAATTGCGTCACGGCAATGAACCACGGGCGGCCAAGTCGACGCGCTGTTCGCCAGCAAAGGCGCCGCGGTGGGCATGCTTTACCCAAAAAGCGGGCGGCCCTCGCACTTCGGCGACGACCTGACGGCAGTCGTTTCGGGGCACTCACCGCCTGCCTTGACTCTGGTCTGGCGCGAGGTGCCCGCAGGAAGCGCTCTGATAATCGATGACAACACCGACGAACGGGCTTCGCGCCGGTCGCTCCCTGGCGGTCGTGGCCGGGCAGCCTCCGGCGCAATATTGTTACAGCGCTACGGCCGTGTCGAGCGCCGAGGTGACCCTGAGTTGGCTCGCTGGTCATCCTCGGGTGCAGACCACGGCGTCGATCGGCTGGCTTCACGTGCGGCAAGCAACAGATCACGCCCAGGCTTCCAATGTGCGGCAGGCGGTTTCGGTCGGGCCTGTCTGCGGCTGTCCAGGAGCGCCCGCGCCGCTCCTATCATGCCGACGGTCGTGGGCCGCTAGCGCAACGATTTGGCCTTCAACGACTCGAACTCGGCCTGCGTGATTGTCCCGGCCTCCAAAAACGCCTTGGAATCGGCGATTTCCTGCGCCGGCGACCTGCCGGCGACCCCTCGGATGTAGGCATCCCTCTCCTTCTTCGCGGCCGCGGCCGCCTCCCGTACGCGTTGCGCCATGCCCCTGCTGCGGATTCGTCCGGGATATTTACGCGGCGATGCTGGCTCACCGCTCGGTGCAACCGAGGCGACGGTCAGATCCTCCGGCACGTGCAAGTCGATCGTCGTCACGATCCTGGGTTCGTCAAGTTCTCACGGCGCACCGAAGCGATCCGGCATCGCGGTAGCGCATCGATGCCTCGGCCTCGCACTTGCGGCGGTGCGGGCGTCCCGTGCTGCGGCGATCACAGGGCGTGTCGTGGCGCGGGCAGACCTCGAGGCGCCGTTCCCGGCGTGGTGAGCTTGGTGGTCGGCCGTGGGGATCACGGCTAAGTGGCCCGGCTCGACGCAGCGCACCGTGCGGCATTCGGGTGTGGTGCAGTTCCTTGCCCTTTGCTCGGCCAGCGGGTCTGGTCGCGCTCGATGCGCAACCCGGTCACCCAATCGGGGCCTGCGCGTGGTGGCTTCCGCACCTTTCCACGCCCCGGGCGTGAGCCGTCGATCTACTTTCGCGCAGCCGTGTGCGGCGGCCTGCGCGCGCTAGGCGGGCCAACTTGGCCCTCGTCGCCGCCAGCAACCGCAGCAGTGCGTCACGCTGCTCGCGGGACATCCGGTCGCAGATGGTGGAGGTGGACCCGGCGCGACGGCCGGAACAAGGTTCAGAAAACATGGCTATGACTTCCGGGGGTCGGGCAGGACCCCGTCCCCACGAGGTCAGGCTTACCACGCCCGCGCCGGTTTGGGAAGAAGTTCAGCAAAGTTACTTGACATTCCTGGACTGCGGCAGACGGGCCGGTAGCGAAGGCGAATTCGTTCACTTTGGAACGAATCAGCGGACCGATCAGACCTCTCGTACAAGTAGGAGGAGTCGATTAGACCTCTCGTACAAGTACGAGGTTCAGCCCAGGTGTTTGCCCCGGTACCTCCGCCTCACCCACGCCCGCGCCGCCGATCGGCCAGCCGCTCACCGGCCACACGGATCCGGTGTTTCAGCGTGGCGTTCAGCCCCGACGGCACTCGCATCGCCTCCGGCAGTGACGACACAACTGTGCGGCTGTGGGACGCGGCCACCGGGAAACCGATCGGCGACCCGCTGACCGGCCACATCGGCGCGGTGGTCAGCGTGGCGTTTAGCCCCGACGGCAAGCGCATCGCCTCCGCCAGCAACGACAAGACCGTGCGGCTGTGGCCTGCTTACCCCGACGCCACGATGTTGTGCGCCAAGCTCGCCGCCAACATGAGCCACCAGCAATGGCGGGACTGGGTGTCACCCGACTCGACTACATCGAAGCCTGTCCGGGCCTTCCCATCGCGCCGGACGCCCCAGCCCACTGACAGCCCGTGGTGAATTCAGGCATGAGTCGAAGATTTCCGACTGTGAATTGCCGCGTTCGCCACGGCCCCGGATGTGCGGCTTGACATGCGAAGTGGCCGCTGAGTCGGGGGGTTTCCTATCCGGACAAGAGGCCCAGGCCCGCCTTAGGGGCACGGCCCCTAGGGGGTGGGCTATCGGCCAAGGAGCGCACCGCGCTGCAGAGGCTGCCCTTAAGAACGGCACCAAGTTCGGGCCGCCTCGCAAAGTCGAGGACACCGAGCACATCGCCACCGCCCGCCGGATGAAGGCCGACGGCCATACCGGCAAGGACATCGCGAAGTTTCTGAGGGTGAGCCGGGCGACGTTGCACCGGTACCTCACCGAGGATGGCGCGACCCTGATCGGGAGGAACCTCACCGACCTCTGGTCTCGTTGTCGTGACCGCGCCCGCGCACATAAAGGGTATGCCATCTGAATCCCTCACGGAGCGCGCCAGCCTGGCGATCGAATCCCATCCCAGAATGACGAAGACCGCCGTGTCTCGCCTGATCAGCGGAAAACGCCAGGACGTGCTGGCGGCCATCAGCGCGCTTGCCGAGCAGGGCTATGTGCAGACCACGCCCGGAGGGTTCGCGCCGGTTCTCACCTCGGTCAAACCCTACCGGCGCGACCACGGGGAACCGCCCGAAGAACCACTCGAAGAACCGCCCGAGAACCAGTTCCCCGGAGGCGACCGGGAACCAGTTGGGAACCACGACGGGTCTCGGCAGCGGGCCTCCGTCTGCCCGACTAACGACCGGGATGTACCGCAAAAGACCGGTCTCGGGCAGGCCTGCCACCACCCCGTCTGCGTTACTGGCCACACCACCTCGGAGCAGAAGACCCCGCCGACGGGCTTGTGGCACATCGCGGTGAACTCTCGGTCCGTCCTGCCGAGAATGTTGAGAACCTCGCCGAGGATCAGCCGCGCGGCACCGCGTTCGGTCCGCTTTTGTGCCGCGTCGCTCCAGCCGCTCCCGCATCCCAGCCAGGAGAGTGTCGACCTGCTCGGGGGTCGGCCTGCCGTCGCTGTTGTTCTGTCGGGGGCCCCCACTAGATTGGTCAGCATCAGCCTCTTGGCAGGATGCTGGTGACCGGGCTGGTCGGTCCTCCCCGGGTGCCTGTCATCCTCCCAGTTCATGACTCACCCCCATTGCGCGTGACGGCGCCGCCGAACGGCTCCAGGGCGTCGTCAATCTCGTTGAGGTCGATGCTGGACCGTTCGTCCCCCCAGCCGATAGCCGGTCAATCTGCCGTCGCTGACCCTGCAGCGGATGGTGCGCAGCGACACGTCGAGGTAATCGGCGGGCCTTCGGCTGGGAAACCAAGCGGCGCTCACGGCGCGTTGGTCCTGATGGGGGAGTGGGCTTGCTTGGGCGGCGTGGTGACGCCATGACGGGCTCCTCAAGGGCAGGTGTCAGCGACCTTGCGGCTTTTGCTGACCGGCCCCGGGAACTCCGCGATCCCTTACCTGTGTGCCTGGTCGGTCACCCGCGACGGCAATCTTCTCGGAGTTGGATTCATCAGCATTGGCCCGGTTGCCGCCGGGCCTTTGCGCTCTTGGGGGTCGCGAGAGCATCGCGAGAATGCGAGCCTGCCTCTCGTCTGCCAACGCTGGGGCCTTGCTCAATGCCTTCTCGATGGCGTTGGTGAACGCGGCCTCTTCCATGCGCTCCCGTGCTGCGACCAGTTCGGGGTCGTCGGGTTTACGTGACCTGGTAAGCGAGGCAACACGACCACGCTCATGGCGGAAGTCAGAAGCGGAACTCATACACCAACGCTAAGCAGCTTCACGAGCAAGTGTCAAACCGCTACGGAGGTTAAAGGCCAAGGGGCGCAACCGCTTTGGCCTACAGGCTACCTATAGTCGAAGTGGCCTGGAAACCTATAGTCGGAGTGAAATGCCCTGCTCTACGAGTTACGGCGAAGAGATAAGTGTATACGGAGTACGGGCATAATTCGGGCACAAACAGAGCCTGAAGAAAGATAAGTGTATACGGACCCATGTACGCTTAGGGGATGAGCCGAGGACACGGAGTCGTTCAGCGACTCATCCTGGACAGCATCGCCAACGGGGTGCGCGATCCCTTCAACACGAGGAACCGCGTTGTCGTACCTCTCTACCCGTTGAGCTTCATCGCCAAAGCCAACGACTATGACGCCCACCGGACATCAGTGAGACAGTCGTTCGGTCGGGCCGCTTGGCGCCTGCACACCGATGGTCTTATCGGGTATGTGCTGCTGTCCGTCCCCACCGCCTATCGAGGCTTTAGGGGGACCAACTGGCGGGACACGGTCATGGTGTGCGCCGCGGGATACGACCCGACAGAGCACGACGGGGAACTCGCACGCTTCATGGCCTCGTGGGTGTACGGGAGCTATTTCGACAAAGAGGTGTGGGAGATATGGAAGCAGCGGTTAGCCGCTAGTGCCGCCAATTGGTCTCGATGAGGTCGTAGTCGAACTTTGTCACGCCGCGGGGTGCCGGATGCACGATCACTTCCATCAACTCGGCGACGATCTTGCCGCGGATGTCGGCGCTGGCTGCCTCCCACCGCTGGGCCAGAGTGTCCTCCCCGTCGGCCAAAGCCATTGCGGCAAGCGGAGATACCCGAGCAACCTCGGCCAGCTCGGTGTCGATCCGGCTCATCTCGATGTTCAGTTCGGCGGTGCCGCGGACCAACTGCGAGCTTTTGATCTCGCCCTTGCTGAACAAGGTGGCCAGCTCGTCGGCCCTGGCCTGGAGTACATCCTGCTCGGTGCGAAGAGCGCGGATGTTGATTTGGCGCTCGCTGTTGTCGCGCAGCTCGGCACCCACGTCGTACTTGTTGAGGTGACCCAGCACCAGCTCGGTGACGTAGCGGTCAAGCATCTCCCCGTTGCGCGCAACATGGACGGACTTGCGGCAGATATAAAGCATTCGGCGATTGGGGCCGTGCGGGTAGGCACCGTACAACTTGCCCGCGCACACCGCGCACTGGTACACCCCGGAGCCCATGTGCTTTCTTTCGAAGCTGACCGCGGGCTTGCGGGATGGATCGGAGAGCAGTGAGCGCAGCCGGTCATGGGTGTCTTCGTCGATGATGGCCTCCCAGGCGCCGGGGCCCACCACCTTGCCTTGGTGGGTCACCAGGCCGGCGTAGACCGGGTTCTTTAAGATCCGGCGCACCGCCAGGTTGGTCCAGACGCCACCGCGGACGGTGGGGATGTCGCGGTTGATCCACTCCACCGCAACGGATCTCAGTGAGTGCCCGGCCAATACGTCGACTGCAGCCTGTCGGATACACGACGCCTGGGGCTCCAGCGGTTCGCCGTCCTGGGTGTAGCCGAAGGGCCGGATGCCACCACGGCGCCACACGCCGGCTTCTCTCTGCTGCTGGTTGGCTCGTTTCTGCCGGGCGCTCTTGCGCTCCACCTCTGCCTTGGCGACGGCGCCCTTGATCCGGGCAAACAGTCGACCACCGTCGGTGGACAGGTCGGTCTCCCCACCCACAGTCGCCAGCGCGATCTTCTTCGACTCGGCCAACAGCATGAACTCCTCCAGCTCGATGGGCTTGCGGTGCAGCCGGTCTAGGTCCCAGGTGACCACCGCGTCGATCTGGCCGGCGCGGATGTCATCAAGCATCCGGTGATAAGCTGGGCGGGCGCCATTGGATGCCGACCTGTCGTTGTCGGGATATTCTTTCCATGTCCAGCCCCGCTCCTCGCACAGCTTCACGCAATCCTCACGCTGACGGCTGATCGCGAGCTTGTCGTCTTTGGGGTCTTTGGATTGCCGTAGATACACTGCGGCTCTCATGGCCGGGGACTATACCCTCATTGGCATTGCCTTGACAATCGCGTCCGACACCAGCCACGCCACCGCGTTCGCGACGTCCTCTGGTTCCAGGACCTGCACCGGTAGCGCGTTGCCCAGATGCTGCGGCGCACCGGATGCGTAGATCTGGGCCAGCCACCGCCTGATGAACTCGTTGTTGATCATCGGCGTATCTACCCCGGCCGGATGCACGGAGTTGACCCGAATACTATGCGGGGCAAGCAGATTGGCGTACACCCGCATCAGTCCCACCATGCCGTGTTTGGCGGCGGCGTAGCCGATCGAGCCGGCGTCGGCGCTGCCGATGCCGGCAAGCCCAGCCGCTGAACTGATCAGCACGACGGAACCGCCGCGGCCCTGCTCGACTATGATCGGCGCCGCCACGTCGACGGTGTGGAACGCGCCGGTGAGATTGACGTCAATCACGTCGCGCCAGCCGTCTTCGGCTGCCTGCATCGGTGCGATTCCGGCATTGGCGATGACGATGTCGAGTCTGCCGAACGCGTCGACGCCTGCCTGCAGCGCGGTCGAAAGGGACGCCCGGTCGCGCACGTCGGCCTCCTTCGCCAGGATCCGCGCGCCGGTTTCCTCCACCAGCTTCACGGTGGCAGCGAGGTCGTCGGCCGTCGACATCGGGTAGGGCACCGATGCGATCTGGTCGCACAGGTCGACCGCGATGATGTCGGCGCCTTCGCAGGCCAGCTTCAGGGCATGGACGCGGCCCTGCCCGCGTGCGGCGCCCGTGATGAACGCGACCGTGCCTTCCAGCGACCGCATGTCAACCGCGAAGCCGCCCCTTGCCGGCATCCCCTGCAGGTACCGGCTGCAGCATCTTGATGTCCGGTGGGCCGTCGAGGTGTTCACCAACCTCCCCGAACAGCGCCGCGATCGCAGGTGCGGTGCTGTGGGTCTTCAGCGCCTCTTCGTCGGCCCACTGTTCGACGAACACGAACGTGTTGTTGCTTTCATGTAGCGCGTACAGCTCGCAGCCCGGTTCCTGGTGGACCGCTTCGATCGCTCTCTTGCAGGCCTCCCGCACGGTGTCCACGGACTCGGGCTTGGCGGTCATGGTGGCGACGACGACGACGGGCATGAGACTCCTCCATGAGTGGCGACTTGACGGTGTCACCATACTTAGCACCCTCGAGATCAACGCTTTGCAGGACAAGTGCGACTAACGGCCTGCAAAACGTCGATCTCGACCGCCCCGAGCCTGGCGATCCTGTGAACAGTGTGGCGGGTGGTGCCAATGAGGCCCATGCGACTAGGCTTACTTTCATGCCTAGCAAGACCGCTACCCGGTCCGGGGGCCGAACGACCAGGTCAAAGGCCAGTTCGCGAAGCAGCTCGCGGCCGGCCCCCCGCAAGAAACCGGCGAAACGGCGGTTCACCACGGCCGCGGTCGCGATAAGTCGCGGAGCACGGGCGACGTGGCTGATGGTGGCCAAAGCCACCGGCACCGCCGCGCGCTCGGTGGGTCGTGCCCGCGACATCGAACCAGGACACCAACGCGATGGAATCGCGTTGGCGCTGCTGGGTGTCGCGGTGCTGATCGCGGCCAGCAGCTGGTTCGATGCCGCCCGGCCCGTCGGCCAGTGGGTCGACACGGTGCTGCGGACGCTGATCGGCTCGGCCGTCGTGCTGCTGCCGATCGTGGCATTGGTGGTCGCCGTGACGTTGATGCGCTCGCAGGCCGACCCGGAGTCGCGACCACGACTGGTGCTCGGCTCCACGATGATCACGCTGCCGGCCCTGGGCCTGTGGCACTTGTGGTCGGGCTCGCCGCAGACACCGGACGGTCGTCGGCACGCCGCCGGCTTCATCGGGTTCGCGATCGGCGGCCCGCTGTCAGATGGGGTGACCGCGTGGATCGCGGCGCCGCTGTTGTTCATCGGCGTGCTGTTCGGCGTGCTGCTGCTGTCCGGTACCACGGTGCGCGAGGTGCCGTCGACGCTGCGCGCGATGTTCGCGGTGCATCATCTGCCTTATCGCTCGAAGGACGACGGCTGCGACAAGGCCCAACCGTGGCTGCCGATCGAGTCCGACCCCTATCCGTTCGAGGACGACACGCCGACCCTCCCCGAGCTGCCCGTGGTGGAGGCCCCGCCCGTCGAGATCAAGCCCACCCGCCGGCGCTCCAAGAAGCCCAGCCGCGAGACGGTCGTGAAGGATCGCGTCGTCGAGGGCCCGTACGTCCTGCCCTCTCTCGATCTGCTCATCGCCGGCGATCCACCCAAGCGCCGCAGCGCGGGCAACGACCACATGATCGACGCGATCTCGTCGGTGCTGGCCCAGTTCAAGGTCGACGCCGCCGTCACCGGCTGCACCCGCGGCCCAACCGTGACCCGTTATGAGGTCGAGCTGGGCCCCGGGGTGAAGGTCGAGAAGATCACCCAGCTGCAGAAGAACATCGCGTACGCGGTCGCCACCGAGAGCGTCCGAATGCTGGCACCGATCCCCGGCAAGTCGGCCGTCGGCATCGAGGTGCCCAACATCGACCGCGAGATGGTGCGGCTGGCCGACGTGCTGACCGACCCCTCCACACGGGGCGACCACCACCCGCTGGTGATCGGATTGGGCAAGGACATCGAGGGCGAGTACATCTCGGGGAATCTCGCGAAGATGCCGCATCTGCTGGTCGCCGGCTCGACGGGCTCAGGCAAGTCCAGCTTCATCAACTCGATGCTGGTCTCGCTGCTGGCCCGTGCCACCCCGGAGGAGGTCAGGATGATCCTGATCGACCCGAAGATGGTGGAACTCACACCGTACGAAGGCATTCCTCACCTGATCACCCCGATCGTCACGCAGCCGAAGAAGGCGGCGGCGGCGCTCGCGTGGCTCGTCGAGGAAATGGAGCAGCGCTACCAGGACATGCAGGCTTCCCGGGTTCGGCACATCGACGACTTCAACGCCAAGCTGCGCGCCGGCGAGATCACCACGCCGCTGGGCAGCCAGCGCGTGTACCAGCCGTACCCATATGTGGTCGCGATCGTTGACGAGCTCGCCGACCTGATGATGACCGCGCCGCGCGACGTGGAGGACGCGGTCGTGCGCATCACGCAGAAGGCCCGCGCCGCCGGCATCCATCTGGTGCTGGCCACCCAGCGCCCGTCGGTGGACGTGGTGACCGGCCTGATCAAGACGAACGTGCCATCGCGGCTGGCGTTCGCCACGTCGTCGCTGACCGACAGCCGGGTGATCCTCGACCAGCAGGGCGCCGAGAAGCTGATCGGGATGGGCGACGGGCTGTTCCTGCCGATGGGGGCGAACAAGCCGATCCGGTTGCAGGGCGCCTACATCAGTGACGAGGAGATCCAAGCCGTCGTGACCGCGTGCAAACAGCAGGCCGAGCCGGAATACACCGAGGGCGTCACCACGGCGAAGACGAACTCCGAGCGCACCGACGTCGACCCCGACATCGGCGACGACATGGACGTCTTCCTGCAGGCCGTGGAGCTGGTAGTGTCCAGTCAGTTCGGCTCGACGTCGATGCTGCAGCGCAAGCTGCGGGTCGGGTTCGCGAAGGCAGGCCGGCTGATGGACTTGATGGAGACCCGCGGGATCGTCGGGCCAAGCGAGGGGTCGAAGGCGCGCGAGGTGCTGGTCAAACCCGACGAACTGGCGGCGACGCTGGCGTCGATCCGCGGCCTCGACGCCGCGCGGGACGACGACAGAATGTAACGGTAGTGCCCGGCCGGCTGTCGCTGAAACGCGCTCGATCGGTGCTTGCAGCGGAATTCGACGCGATGCGGCGCCGGGAGCCCGACCTTGACGCCGGAGAACTCGCAAGCTTCACGCTTCCGCTGATGCTGAGTCTTCTCGGAATTCTCGCGATCGGTGTCGTGCCGCTAGTCGTCCTGCGCAGCAACGCTGACACCGATGGCCTACTGGAGCCGTTGATCGTCTCGTTCGCGCTGTCGGCGGTCTGCACGGCGGTGGTGGCATGGCTGACCGCGTTGGTGATCTCCGGTGTCGTGGTGATTGTGCTCTATCGCACGAGCCCACGCTCGGCATCGAAACTGGTGACCCGCATCGCGGTCGACTCGTTTGCTCGAATCGAGGACATCACGGGCCGGCTCGCACTGTTGACCGTGGTGGGAGGCCTGCTTGCCCTGGCCTTCGGATTGCCCACGCGGATGGGCGACAAACAGACCACCACCATCCTCGATGACCTGCTCACGGCGCAGCTCGCCTGCCTGATCGCGGCTTTGTCCATTGCCTTCGTCGCCGAGTCGATCCGGTGCGCGGCAGACATCGTCGACGACCAGTCCCCGCTGCTGGCGTGGCCCTGGGCGTTGGTGATCGCTTCGGTCGGGTGGTCGTCGGCGACCGTCATCGGGCCGTTCGAGACCACCCGGATGCTTACTCTGCTGCTGAACGGGTGGTTGCCACCGGTGATCGACGGAAAACCTCGCGATCAGGTCATCACGGATTTGCTGCCGGACAGCACCCGGTGGTGGGCGGCATTCGGGCCGTTGCTGTTCATCGCGCTGATCTGGGCATACGTGGCCTGGCGCCACCACGGGCTGGTGCATATCCGCGAATTTCTGGCAGAAGACCAAGCGGAGACTCAACGCGGTGACCAGCCACACTGAAGCCGTTGCAGCGCAACATGATACGAGGCCGACCGAGGCCGAGCCGCTGCGTGAAATCAGCTACAGCATCAACAGCATTCTGGAATTGCCGAGGATGTTCGGTTTGACGTAGGACAGGTCGAGAAATTCGGCTACGCCGGTGTCATAGGAGCGGCACATCTCCTCATAGACCTCGGCGGTGACGGGGGTGCCCTCGATTTCGAGGAAGCCGTGCCTGGTGAAGAACTCGTTCTCGAAAGTCAGCACGAATACGCGTTGGAGCTGGAGTTCGCGTGCCACGTGAAGCAGCCGGTCGACGACCGCATGCCCGATGCCTTGTCCCTTCACCTTCGGATGCACCGCGACCGTGCGCACCTCGCCGAGATCCGACCACATCACATGCAAAGCACCACAGCCGATCACCTCGTCGTCGAGCTCGGCAACCCAGAATTCCTGGACCGCCTCGTAGAGCGTGACCAGGTTCTTTTCCAACAAAATCTTGCCCGCGTAGTGGTCGACCAGGCTCTTGATCGTCGGTACGTCGGAGGTTCGGGCACGCCGGATCACGAGGCCGTCGGACCGTGTTGCACTCACACACTGAACATATCGGCTGCATGCAACGGATATTCTGATGCCGTGCCAGCCCCCCCTTCACGTGACCCGGCGGCGGCAACAACGTCCCCGACGGCACCGCTGGTCAACGTCGCCAACGTGTTGACCGTCGCCCGGCTGGCCTTGGTACCCGTCTTCCTGCTTGCGCTTTTCGCCTATGGCGGATACGAAACCCGTTGGCGCATAGCGGCTTTCATCGTCTTTGCGGTTGCGATGGTCACCGACCGGTTCGACGGCGCGTTGGCCCGCAGCTACGGGATGGTCACCGAGTTCGGCAAGCTGGCCGACCCGATCGCCGACAAGGCCCTGCTGGGTGCGGCCCTGATCGGGCTGTCGTTGCTGCGCGAACTGCCCTGGTGGGTCACCGTGCTGATCTTGGTCCGCGAGGTCGGGGTGACGGTGCTGCGGTTCGCCGTGCTGCGCCGCGGCGTGATTCCGGCGAGCCACGGCGGCAAGCTCAAGACGCTGGTTCAGGCGGTGGCGATCGGCCTGTTCATCCTGCCGCTATCGGGTGTGTGGCACGCCGTCGCGATGGCGATCATGGCCGTCGGGATCGTGCTCACCGTCGTCACCGGCATCGACTACGTCTTCCAGGCGGCCAAGGACACCCACTCACGAGCCGCTGGTCAACCGGCCGGGAACCATCCGAGGGCAGGCTGACGTTGCCAATGTGTAGGACATAGCTCTAATTGCGTGCTGCGCACGCTCTGCCCTTGAACGGAGTGCACCATGGCAGCGTTGCTGCGCGAGGTGATCGGCGATGTGCTTCGCCGTGCCCGCACGTCGCAAGGGCGGACCCTGCGCGAGGTTTCCGACTCCGCGCGAGTGAGCCTCGGATATCTGTCCGAAGTGGAGCGCGGCCGCAAAGAAGCGTCGAGCGAATTGTTGACCGCGATCTGCGGTGCGCTGGATATTCCGCTGTCTGAGATGCTGACCGACGCCGGCAGGCAGCTCGAACGGCAGGAGCGCGCCGACGTGACCACCAGCGCCGCCAACATCGACGAGGCCACAAAGGTTGTCATTCCTCCCGTGGTGTCGATGGCGGTGGCCTGACCCCCTGCGCCGCGGCGCCTCGAACGGATAAATTGGGCACTGCGCACTTAAGGCCCGGTAGCAGACACCACCAACCACAGACACGAAGGCGGAAGCAACTCATGGCCAACCCGTTCGTCAAGGCGTGGAAGTACATGATGGCGCTGTTTTCCTCGAAGGTCGACGAATACGCCGACCCCAAGGTGCAGATCCAGCAGGCGATCGAGGAGGCTCAGCGTCAGCACCAAGCGCTGACCCAGCAAGCCGCTCAGGTCATCGGTAACCAGCGCCAGCTCGAGATGCGGCTCAACAGACAACTCGCCGACATCGAGAAACTGCAGGTCAACGTCCGTCAGGCGCTGACGTTAGCCGACCAGGCGACTGCGGCCGGTGACCCGGCAAAGACCAACGAATACAACAACGCCGCCGAGGCGTTCGCGGCGCAGCTGGTCACGGCCGAACAAAGCGTCGAGGATCTCAAGACTTTGCATGACCAAGCGTTGCAGGCCGCCGGCCAGGCCAAGAAGGCCGTCGAGCAGAACGCGATGGTGCTGCAGCAGAAGATCGCCGAACGCACCAAGCTGCTCAGCCAGCTGGAGCAGGCCAAGATGCAGGAGCAGGTCAGCGCATCGTTGCGGTCGATGAGCGAGATAGCTGCCCCCGGCAACACGCCGAGCCTCGACGAGGTGCGGGAGAAGATCGAGCGCCGCTACGCGAACGCGATGGGTGCTGCGGAGTTGGCGCAGAATTCGGTGCAAGGCCGGATGCTCGAGGTGCAGCAGGCCAGCGTGCAGATGGCCGGGCATTCCCGGCTGGAGCAGATCCGGGCGTCGATGCGCGGGGAGGCCTTGCCGGCCGGGGACTCTGCGGCGTCGACGCCCACGCCGGCCACTCCGGCCGCGGAGCCAGCGGCGCAGAATCCGATAAATCAGCAGTAGGACGCATCGGCGATGGTGGTGAAACACGGAAGCGCATACCGCTCGATGTGGCAGCGGGGCGTTGACACTGCCAGTGAATACGCCGATTTGGCGGCCTACCGGATCAAACGGTGGGCTGACCCGCGGGCGCGGCTGCTGCGCAAGCGCCGCTGGGCGCTTCGTCTTGCGCTGTTCTCGGCCGCCACCTGCGTGTTCTGGGTGCTGGTGACGGCGCTGCTGGCGTCGTGGAGCACGCCGGCATGGCTGCTGATCATCCCCGGCGCGTTCGCGACGGGAGCGGCTGTACCGGCCACATTGTGGCTGCTGCGCTACCGCTGGCTTCGCAAGGAGCCGCTGCCCACTCCGCGGCCGGGTGTGGCCCGACGAATGCCTCCGTTCGGATCTGCGGCGCGGGGGCCGATGGCGGCGCTTGCCGCCGCCGAACGCGCGATGTTCTCGCTGCTTGGCGTGATGGAACGAGCAGAGTTGTTGCCGCCCAGCGAACTTCGGGAAGTCAGCCGAGCGGCCAACGAGGTGTCGGCGACGATGTCGGCGACGGCCTGGGACATCGCGTCGATGGAAAAGGCGGTGCGGGCCACTCCGTCGTCACGCGCGTCGCTGGGCCCGACCATCGACGCGTTCGCCGTCCAGCTGGACCACGGTGTGCGGCAGTACACCGAAATGGTCAATGCCGCAGCGCAATTGGTGTCGACGTCGAGCTCACCGATGTCCCGCGGGCAGTACCGTGACGAGTTGGTCACCGCCACCGATCGCCTGCTCGGCTGGGCGCAAGCCTTCGACGAGCTGAACGAGCCGCGGCGGCTGATCGGTTAGAGCGTTCGTCGCAGCGACGGGATCGCGATCGCTAACAACCCCCGGATGATGGCCTTGACGGAGTCGAGGAGGTCGATGTAGTCCCGCCACAAGGTGATTCGGCCGTCGCGCACCTCGAATACGCCGCATACCCAGATATGCGCCTCGAACGGACCGAATGCCAACACGTCGGTTCGCTCGGTCAGCACAGCGCTGCCCTCGGTGGCAATGCGATGGCACTTCACGTCGAAGCGTGCATTCGGCAGCTCTAACCAGCGTCGCATGATCCCCGCGACACGCCGGCCACCGCGCATCCTCGAGTACCCGACGTTCTCATACACGACATCGTCGTCGAGCGCCGCATCCAACGCGTCGTAATCCTTGTCGCGCAGTGCGTACAGGAACGTCTCGACGACGCGGACAGGGTCTGTCGTCACTGAACGCTCGGGCAGCTGTTCGGTCATGCTCGCCAGCGTAGTGATGCCTGCCTGTGGCAGGGTAGGCCGGTGCGTGTGGCCGTGGTCGCCGGGCCCGATCCGGGGCACTCGTTCCCGGCGATCGCACTGTGCCTGAAGTTCTTGGCCGCCGGCGACGAGCCGATGCTGCTGACCGGAGTGCAGTGGTTGGACACGGCACGCGCCGCCGGCGTCGACGCGATCGAACTGCTCGGGCTCGATCCCACGCCGCTCGACGACGACCGCGACGCCGGCGCCAAGATCCACCAGCGCGCCGCGCGGATGGCTGTGCTCAACGCGCCGGTGTTGACGAGCATTGGCGCCGGACCTGATCGTGTCCGACGTGATCACCGCGTGCGGCGCGCTTGCCGCAGAAATGATCGGAGTGCCATGGATCGAGCTGAGCCCGCACCCGCTGTATCTGCCGTCAAAAGCATTGCCGCCCATAGGAAGTGGTCTCGCACCTGGAACCGGGCTCCGCGGACTTCTGCGTGACGCCGTCATGCGCCGGCTGACTGCTCACTCGCTGCGCGACGGGCTGCGGCAGCGCGCGGCGGCCCGGGTGGCGATTGGGCTGCCTGCCCGGGGTGTCGAGCCGTTGCGGCGGCTGATCGCGACGCTGCCGGCGCTGGAGCTATCGCGACCGGACTGGCCCAACGAGGCGGTGGTGGTCGAGCCGCTGCACTTCGAGCCGACGGACGCCGAGCTCGCGGTGCCGCCCGGGGATGGCCCGGTGGTGGTCGTTGCGCCGTCGACGGCGCTGACCGGAACCGTTGGTCTGACCGAAATTGCGCTGGACTGCTTGGTCCCGGGCAAGACGTTGCCGGAAGGTTCGCGGCTGGTGGTGTCGCGGCTCGCCGGCGACGGCGTGGCCGCACCGCCGTGGGCGGTGATCGGGCTCGGGCGCCAGGACCGGTTGCTGTCGTGCGCCGACGTCGTCGTCTGCGGAGGCGGGCACGGCATGGTCACCAAGACACTGTTGGCGGGAGTGCCGATGGTGGTGGTGCCTGGCGGCGGTGACCAGTGGGAGATCGCGAATCGTGTTGCGCGGCAAGGAAGTGCGCGGCTGATCCGACCGCTGACCGCGGAGGTGTTGGTGGCCGAGGTGGGGGAGGTGCTGGCGTCGCCGCGGTACCGGGACGCTGCCAGGAAGGCGGCAGCGAGCGCCGCTGACGTCGCCGATCCGGTACGCATGTGCCACGACGCGCTCGCGTAGCTTCGGATTCATGCGGCTGACGGAATTCCGCGAACTGGTGACCGGCCAGTTCGGCGCAACCTATGGGGCGTCGGTGCTGGCCGACCATGTGCTGACGAACCTTGGGGGACGCACCGCCGCGCAAGCGATCGAGGGCGGCGTCGATCCCCGCGACGTGTGGCGGGCGCTGTGCGCGGACTTCGACGTGCCGCGCGATCAATGGTGACGACCACACTGATTCGGCGTTACTGTCGAGTAACAACGAACTCTGTGGAGGTCCCGCGAATGACCGTTACCGAACACGTCACCGAGCAGCAGGCCCGCCAGGTCGCCGAGCAGGCGCGGGAAGCGCAGTGGCAGCAGCCGAGTTTCGGCAAGGAGTTGTTCCTTGGCCGGTTGCGGTTGGACCTCGTCCACCCACATCCCAGCGGCTCGCCGGAGGCTGCGGAGCGGGGTGAGGCGTTCCTGGCCAGACTGCGTGACTTCTGCGAGTCGCAGATCGATGCCGCTGTGATCGAGCGGGACTCACAGATCCCGGACAAGGTAATCCTGGGATTGAAGGAAATCGGCGCGTTCGGCATGAAGATTGGCATTGAATACGGCGGGGTTGGCCTGTCGCAGGTGTACTACAACCGGGCGCTGGCGCTCGTCGGTTCGGTGCACCCGTCGTTGGGCGCGTTGCTTTCCGCACACCAGTCGATTGGGGTGCCTCAGCCGATCAAGATGTTCGGCACCGATGAGCAGAAACAAACGTGGCTGCCCCGGTGTACCCGCGAGGTCAGCGCCTTCCTGCTCACCGAGCCGGACGTGGGCAGCGACCCCGCGCGGCTGCACGCCACCGCCACTCCCGACGGGGATGATTATGTGCTGAACGGGGTCAAGCTGTGGACCACCAACGGCGTGATCGCCGACTTGCTGGTGGTGATGGCTCAAGTGCCCAAGAGCGAGGGACACCGGGGTGGGATCACCGCGTTCGTGGTAGAGGCGGATGCACCGGGCATCACGGTGGAGAACCGCAACGCGTTCATGGGCCTGCGCGGCATCGAAAACGGTTTCACACGGCTGAGCGACGTGCGGGTGCCGGCAGCTAACCGGATCGGCCGGGAAGGAGATGGGCTGCGCATAGCGCTGTCCACGTTGAATGTCGGCCGGCTGTCGCTGCCTGCCTCGTGTATCGGCTCGGCAAAATGGTGTCTGAAGATCGCCCGTGAGTGGTCCCGGCAGCGAGTCCAGTGGGGCCGTCCGGTCGGTGAGCACGAGGCGGTGGCCGGCAAGGTGGCGTTCATCGCGGGCACTGCGTACGGCTTGGAGGCGATGCTCGAGCTGGCCAGCGAGCTGGCCGATGCGGGCGGCACCGACATTCGGATCGAGTCCGCGCTGGTCAAGCTGTATGCCTCGGAGATGGCGTGGCTGATCGCCGATGAGCTGGTGCAGATTCGCGGCGGCCGCGGCTACGAGACTGCGGAGTCACAGGCCGCCCGCGGCGAGCGCGGGGTGCCCGCCGAACGGGTGCTGCGTGATTTGCGCATCAACCGCATCTTCGAAGGCTCGACGGAGATCATGCATTTGCTGATCGCGCGGGAGGCGGTGGATGCGCACTTGTCGGTGGCGGGCGACGTCATCGACCCGGAGGCCGACCTGCAGCACAAGGCGCGAGCGGCCGCGCAGGCCGGCAAGTTCTATGCCCGTTGGCTGCCCACCTTGTTCGCCGGCAAGGGGCAGCTGCCCACGTCGTTCGCCGAGTTCGGACCGCTGGCCGGGCATTTGCGCTACGTCGAACGGGCCAGCCGCAAGCTGGCGCGCAGCACCTTCTATGCGATGTCACGGTGGCAGGGCAGGCTCGAGCAGAAGCAGAGGTTCCTGGGGCGCATAGTGGATGTCGGCGCGGAGCTGTTCGCGATGACCGCGGCATGTGTTCGGGCACAGCGTGACCGGGCGGACGAAACCGCTGTTGAGCTTGCCGACGCGTTCTGCCGCCAGGCCCGGGTCCGGGCCGAGCAGCGGTTCGACGAACTCTGGGACAACAGCGACGACACCGACCGGAGGCTGGCCCGGCGTGTGCTCGAAGGTCGCTACACGTGGTTGGAGGAAGGGGTGCTCGACCCGTCGATCGAGGGGCCGTGGATCTCTCAGGACGGCGGTGTCGCGAAGGAGGATGTGCACCGCGTCATCCGGTAATGAGCCGTTCGGGTGACCTCGGCGTGTCAGCTTGAATCGAACACGTGTTCGTCTAGTGTGGTCGATATGCGGCGGCGAGATGCTGGACGGCGTGAGGGCGACTTGTCGGTGCCTGCCTCTAGCGTCACGGCCAACTGATCGAAACCCTCGATCGACCAACTACGTGAGAGAGGCACCACTCATGACGCAGGCCCCTGACCGCGACAAGGCGCTCGAACTGGCGATGGCGCAGATCGAGAAGGCTCATGGCAAAGGCTCGGTGATGCGCCTCGGGGACGAGGTGCGTCAACCCATCTCCGTGATTCCCACCGGCTCGATCGCGCTGGATGTGGCGCTGGGCATCGGCGGGTTGCCGCGAGGGCGGATCGTCGAGATCTACGGACCGGAATCCTCGGGCAAGACCACCGTGGCGCTGCATGCTGTGGCCAACGCCCAGGGCGCCGGCGGCATCGCGGCGTTCATCGACGCCGAGCACGCGCTGGATCCCGAGTACGCCAAGAACCTCGGAGTGGATACCGACTCGCTGCTGGTGTCTCAGCCCGACACCGGCGAGCAGGCGTTGGAGATCGCCGACATGCTGATCCGCTCTGGCGCGCTGGACATCATCGTGATCGACTCGGTGGCGGCGCTGGTGCCGCGCGCGGAGATCGAAGGCGAGATGGGCGACAGCCACGTCGGCCTGCAGGCCCGGCTGATGAGCCAGGCGCTGCGGAAAATCACTGGCGCACTTAGCAATTCGGGAACCACCGCGATCTTCATCAACCAGCTGCGGGAAAAAATCGGAATCATGTTCGGGAGTCCTGAAACGACAACGGGCGGAAAGGCTTTGAAGTTCTACGCCTCAGTTCGGTTGGACGTCAGGCGAATTGAAACGTTAAAAGACGGAACGGACGCGGTGGGTAACCGTACCCGCGTCAAAGTCGTCAAGAACAAGACAGCGTCGCCATTCAAACAAGCCGAGTTTGACATTCTGTATGGCAAGGGCATCAGTAAGGAAGGCTCGCTGATCGATATGGGTGTCGAGCAGGGCTTCATCCGCAAGTCCGGATCCTGGTTCACCTACGAGGGTGAGCAGCTCGGGCAGGGCAAGGAGAACGCCCGCACCTTCCTGCTGGAGAACGTCGACGTGGCCAACGAGATCGAGAAGAAGATCAAGGAGAAGCTCGGCATTGGCGCCGTGGTGACCGATGACGACGTCCTGCCCGCCCCCGTCGACTTCTGAGAAGCGCGAGGAGCAGGCGCGGGCGCTGTGTCTGCGCCTGCTCACCGCGCAGGCCCGAACAAGAGCGGAGCTCGCCGGGCAGCTGAAGAAGCGAGGATACCCCGACGCCGTCAGCGCCAAAGTGCTCGACCGGCTCGCCGACGTTGGCTTGGTCGACGACGCCGGCTTTGCCGAGCAGTGGGTGCAGTCGCGTCGGGCCAATGCGTCGAAAGGCAAGCGCGCGTTGGCCGCCGAGCTGCGGACGAAGGGCCTCGACGACGACGTGATCACCGACGCGCTCAACGGCATCGATGCGGCGGCCGAGTACGACCGCGCGGCCAAGCTGGTGCGAACTAAGCTGCGGCGCGAAGACCTCGCCGGCGACCACGCGAAGGTCGCCCGCCGACTGGTCGGAATGCTGGCGCGGCGAGGCTACAGCGAGACGCTCTGCTTCGAAGTCGTGAAGACGCAGCTGGCGTTGGAGTTGGAGCGCCGCCGCACCTAGCCCATCGCCGAACGTCGACTTATTGCACACTTTTCGGCAAAAGGCGTGCAAGAAGTCGCCGTTCGGCGCATCCACGCGAGCCGCTGCAACTGATCCAAACGTGACGATCCGCATCCAGGGGCCGCGTCAGGTCGTCGACCACGTGCGGGCTTCCGGCATCTGCCACAGCGACGTCGGCATCCTCGACGGCGGGCAAAGCTGCGCTCATCCTCGGTCACGAGATCGCGGGTGTGGTCACTGAAATCGGCGCCGACCTAACGGACTCAATGTCGGTGAACGGGTAGCCGCCTTCGGCGATCAAGAACACGTCCCCGGATGGTCGGTCGACGGCGGTTTCGCCGACAAGTTCCTCCGGAAAGTCAAGGGCCCGCTGAAGTTGCCCGACACAGTGGACCCTGTACAGCAAGCGTAGCGGGATACCTGAATTCCGGGGAAGGAGTGCAGTGTGCTCGAAATCGCCGACGATGACGCGGAATTGGCGGCATTCAGGCTCGACATGACCGTCGACTTCGCCGGGTACGGGACAACGACCGCCGACGCGATCGTCGCTGTTCGACCGGGCGCCGCGTCATCCAGGTAGGCTCGGCCGCGGCGAAGCAACGATTTCGACGCACAGCTCGTCCTCAACGCCGTCACTGTGCACGGGGCGCGCGGCGGTCGACCCAGCGACCTGAGGCCGTGATCGAACTCATCGCAAAGGGTGAGCTGGAGATCATCACAACCACAACGAGTTGTGACGACATACCCGACGCCATCGACGGCCTCAAGAACGGCGACACGCTCGGCCGAATCGTCGCTGTAATGGACTGACGCCGCTTCACCGAAAGAGAAGCTACGGCTGTAGTTTCCAAAGAATTACGACCTGGAATGCTATTTCGGCGGCCGGCGAACGCCAGCTACGCGCCCGCGGTGTCCATTTCGGCCGCCCGTGTCACCGACGCCGGCGCCGCGGAGCTCCGGCGTCTCAGCCTCGCCTCGAGCCACACGGCAAGCCATGACAGCCCCACGTTGACCGCGATCATCAACACCGCGATCACCGCCAGAGCCGGTATGTAGTTGCTGTACTGCGCGCCAACCAACGTGCCCTGGCGGACCATCTCGAGGAACGTGATCTGGTAGCCGATCGCAGTGTCCTTGAGCACCACCACCAGTTGCGAGATCAGTGCGGGCAGCATCGCGGTGATCGCTTGGGGCAGCAGGATTTGCCGCATCGTCTGGCCGCCACTCAACCCGAGCGCGGCCGCCGCCTCCGACTGGCCACGCGGCAGCGCGTTGACACCTGCCCGCACGATCTCGGCGATCACCGGGCCGTTGTACAGCGTCAGGCCGGTTACCACGCCCGCCAAGGCGAGCTCCTTGGACGGGAACACGTCGTACAGCGCGTAGAGAAAGTACGCAAAGATCATCATAATCAGCACGGGCACGGCCCGGAAGAACTCGATCACCGTGGCTGATGCCCATCGGATCGCGCTGTTCGTTGACAACCTGCCGACGCCCAGGACGACACCCACCGCCACCGCCAGCACGATCGATAGCGCAGCCGCGGTCAGCGTTCCCTGTATGCCGGGCAAGATATACGTTTGCCACAGGTCTGCTGTGGTGAACGGCTTCCACTTCGACGCGGTCAGTTGATTTTTCGCGCTCAGCCTCGCTACCACTACCCACACCGCGCCCGCAATCGCCACCACCGTGACCGCGGAAATGATCCGGTTGCGCGTCACCGCCCGCGGCCCCGCAGCGTCGTAGAGGACCTTCGATTCGCTCATAGTTGTCTCTTCTTCGCGCAAGCGCTCATCAGCGCTTCACCGCCAGTCGTCGTCCCATATACGTGAATAGCAACCCCAGCGGCAGGGTCAGCACGACGAACCCGGCCGCGAAGATCGCCCCGACCGTCAGCAGCGCCGCGGTGTTTTCGATCATGTCCTTCATCAGCAGCGCCGCCTCAGCCACGCCAATTGCCGACGCGATCGTGGTGTTCTTTATCAGCGCGATCAGCACCGATCCCAACGGCGCAAGGACCGATCGAAAAGCCTGTGGCAGCAGTATTATTCGCAGGTTCTGCACAAACGTCAGCCCCAACGAGCGGGCCGCCTCGGCCTGACCGACGGGTACCGTGTTCACCCCGGCGCGCACCGACTCGCATACGAATGCCGCTGTGTAGATGGACAATCCCAGCACCGCGAGCCGGAAGTTGCTGTCGACGATGAAGGTCGGAGAGCTTCCTCGCGCCAGCGTGACGCCCAGCGTCTGGGCCAGGCCGAAGGAACAGAACAGCAGGATCAACGTCAGCGGCGTGTTCCGCAGTATCGTCACGTATGCCGCACCCAACCATCGCAGCATCGGCACCGGCGAAAGCCGCATCGCGGCAAGCACAGTGCCGAGCACCAATGCGCCAATCGCCGAGTACACGGCGAGCTTAATCGTCGTCCAGAACGCGCTGAAGATCTGGCCGCGATACTGCGAGAATACCTCCGAACCCGCCTCGGCGGGCCGCGCCACGTAGCGGTCGATCTTCGGTGGCGGGGGCGGCGTGTAGTCTGACGCGCCCAGGTTGCGGTCGAATGCCGCCTGCCATTGGCCGCTGTCAATGAATTTCTGCAATGCGTCGTTGATCTGCGACCGCAGCGCGTCGTTGTCCTTGGCTAAGCCAATGCCGTACAGCTCTTTCGAGAACGGCTCCCCGGCCAACTTCAGAGCGCCCGGATTCTGCGCCACATACCCGGCGAGAATCACCGCATCCGTAGTGACCGCATCGACCGCACCGTTCTTCAAGGCCTCGACGCAGAGCGAATAGGTGTCGTACTGCTGCAACTGAACCTTCGGATACTTCTTTTTGATGTTTTGCGCCGGTGTCGAGCCCGCGACCGAACAGAGCTTCTTGTTATTCTCCAGCGCCTGTGGACCGACGATGTCGGTGTTGTCCGACCGCACCAAAAGGCTTTGCCCGGTTTGGAAATACGGTCCGGCGAAGGCGACTTTCTTCTTGCGCGCATCCGTGATCGAGTAGGTGCCGACGATGTACTCGACCTGGCCGTTCTGGATCAACGGCTCCCGCTGTCCCGATGGTGCTTCCTTCCATTCGATGTCGCCGGGCTGGTACCCCAACTGTTGTGCGACATACCTCGCGACGTCCACGTCGAAGCCGCTCAACGAGCCGTCCGGTTTCCGCAGACTCAGACCCGGCTGGTCGAACTTCACCCCGATCGTGATCTTGTGCTCGTTGCCACCGCAGCCCGACAGCATGAGCGTCGACATCAGCATCGCAACGACTGCGGCCAGATGAAACGGTCTCAAACCCATGGCTAGTGCTCGAGGATCTTGCCGAGAAAGTCCTTGGCGCGCTCGCTTCGGGGCGACTCGAAGAACACCGCCGGCTCGGCCGCCTCGACGATCGCGCCGTCGGCCATGAACACCACCCGGTTGGCGGCTCGCCGCGCGAATCCCATCTCGTGCGTGACAACCACCATCGTCATGCCGGCCGACGCCAGGTCGGTCATCACGCCCAGGACTTCGCTGATCATCTCCGGGTCCAGCGCGCTCGTCGGCTCGTCGAACAGCATCACCTTCGGCTGCATCGCCAGCGACCGGGCGATCGCGGCCCGCTGCTGCTGGCCGCCGGACAACTGCGCGGGATATTTCTGGGCCTGATCGGTGATGCCGACCCGATCCAGCAACTCCAACCCCTGTTGACGGGCGTTGTCCTTCGAAAGCTTGCGCACCTTGATCGGGGCCAGCATGACGTTGTCGATGATCGTCTTGTGCGCGAACAGGTTGAACGACTGGAACACCATCCCGACGTCGGACCGCAGTCGCGCCAGCGCCTTGCCCTCGGCCGGTAGCGGCACCCCGTCCACGGCGATAGTGCCGGAGTCGATGGTTTCGAGCCGGTTGATGGTGCGGCACAGCGTCGACTTCCCCGAGCCCGACGGACCGAGGATGACCACGACCTCGCCCCGTTGTACGTCCAGGTCGATGTCCTTGAGCACATGCACGGGGCCGAAGTGCTTGTTCACGCCGCGTACGCTCACCATCGGCGTTGAAGACGGTTCAGGCGACGGGGTTTCTGATACGGCCTCGGCCATGGACCGAACCTTACCCAGCAGACACACAGCTTGGGCCGGTGATCGAAATTCTGATTTCGGCCCCTCCGTAGCATGGGCACGTGACAAGCACGGCCTCAGCAGCAGCCCGGACCTATCAGGTCCGCACTTATGGCTGCCAGATGAACGTGCACGACTCCGAACGGCTGTCCGGCTTGCTGGAGGCGGCCGGATACGTCAAGGCCCCTGACGGGGTCGACGCCGACGTGGTGGTGTTCAACACCTGCGCGGTCCGGGAGAACGCCGACAACAAGCTCTACGGCAACCTCAGCCACCTCGTACCCCGCAAGCACCAGGACCCCGGCATGCAGATCGCCGTCGGCGGCTGCCTCGCGCAGAAGGACCGCGACGCGGTGCTGCGCAAGGCGCCCTGGGTCGACGTCGTGTTCGGCACGCACAACATCGGCTCGCTGCCGGTGCTGCTCGAGCGCGCCCGGCACAACAAGACCGCTCAGATCGAGATCGCAGAGGCACTCGAAGAATTCCCGTCGATGTTACCGGCCGTCCGCGAGTCCGCTTATGCGGCTTGGGTTTCCATCTCCGTCGGCTGTAACAACAACTGCACGTTCTGCATCGTGCCGTCGCTGCGCGGCAAGGAAGTCGACCGCAGTCCCGACGACATCCTCGCCGAGGTCTCGTCGCTGGTCGACCAGGGCGTGGTGGAGGTCACCCTGCTCGGACAGAACGTCAACGCCTACGGCGTGTCGTTTGCCGACCCGCGTCTGCCGCGTGACCGCGGCGCTTTTGCGTCGCTCTTGCGCGCGTGCGGACGCATCGACGGGCTCGAGCGGGTCCGCTTCACGTCGCCGCACCCGGCGGAGTTCACCGACGACGTCATCGACGCAATGGCGGAGACGCCGAACGTGTGCCCCGCGCTGCACATGCCGCTGCAGTCCGGCTCTGATCGCGTGCTGCGCACCATGCGCAGGTCGTACCGGGCGGAAAAGTACCTCGGCATCATCGAGCGTGTGCGCGCAGCGATGCCACACGCCGCGATCACCACGGACCTGATCGTCGGGTTCCCGGGCGAATCCGAGGACGACTTCGCGGCCACGCTCAAGGTCGTCGAGCGTGCCCGGTTCGCCAGCGCGTTCACGTTCCAATATTCGAAGCGGCCCGGCACCCCGGCCGCAGACATGGCCGGCCAGGTGTCCAAAGACGTTGTGCAGGAGCGGTATCAGCGGCTGATCGCAGTGCAGGAGCGGATCTCGCTCGACGAAAGCCGCGCGCAGGTCGGCGCGCGCGTCGAGGTGCTGGTGGCGGCGGGGGAGGGCCGCAAGGACGACCAGACCTCCCGGATGAGCGGCCGGGCCCGTGACGGACGGCTGGTGCACTTCGCGCCCGGTGACGCGGCGGTCCGCCCGGGCGACGTGGTGACAACCGCGATTACGGACGCGGCGCCTCACCACCTGATCGCCGACGGGCCGCTGCTCACTCATCGACGGACCCGGGCCGGCGATGCGCACGAAGCGGGCCGCCGCCCCCGCTCGGTCGGACTCGTCCTGCCGCGCATCGGGGCCTCACGGTGACCGACAACGACAATGACTTCGAGGCTTTCAAGGAGGACATCGACGCCGCCGAGCGACGCGTTGCCGGCGAAATCGAGCCTGGCGCAAGGGCTTTGATTGTCGCGATCCTGGTGTTCGTTCTGCTTGTCTCGTTCGCGCTGCCGCATGCCGGCCACGCACGGGGCTTCGATGCGCTGATCGGCGGTCCGCGCGCCGCCGAGGCCGCGATCGCGCTGCCGTCGCGGGTATTCAGTTGGCTGGCACTGGTGTTCAGTATCGGGTTTTCGATGCTCGCATTGCTGACCCGGCGCTGGACATTGGCCTGGATCGCGCTCGCCGGTTCGGCGGTGGCCAGCGCGGTCGGCATGTTCGCGGTGTGGTCGCGCCAGACGGCCGGCGCCGGTCATCCGGGCCCGGGCGTCGGACTGTTCGTCGCGTGGTTCGCAGTGATTCTGTTGACGTTTTTCTGGGCCCGGGTGGTCTGGAGTCGCACCGCTGTCCTTCTCGCTGCCGAGGAGGCGCGCCGTCGTGCGGCCGCCGAACAGCAGTCGAAGAAGCTGCTGGACACCCTCGACGACGAAGACAACGACGACGACTAGCGCGGCTGGCGCTTCTTCACCAGAGCCCCGGCCGCAGCCTCTGCCCATTCGCCCCACTGCCGCGCACTGGCGCGTGCCGCTTCGGCGTCCGCGACCCGGCCCGCCGCCTCCGCCTTCTCTGCTTGATGCTCGAATTGCTCAGCGCGGGAACGGAATTGCTCGGCGCGGGCCTCGGCCTGCGGGTCGCTCCAGACTGTGCTGCCAGCCTCGCGCACCCGCTTTTCCACCGCTCGCAGCCGACGTTCCAACTCGGTCGTGCGGTCGCGCGGCACCTTGCCGATCGTGTCCCACCTGGCGGCGATCGACCGCAATTCCGACCGCGCCGCGTCCAGGTCGGCGGTGTCGAGCTTCTCGGCCCTGGCCAGCAGTTCCTCTTTCGCCGACGCGTTCGCGCGCAGCTCGGCGTCGCGATCGGCCGTCAAGGCGTTGCGGGCGGTGAAAAACGTGTCCTGCGCCGCCTTGAACCGCCGCCACAACGCGTCGTCGACCTCTTTTGCCGCCCTACCCGTTGCCTTCCACTCGGTCAGCAACTGCCGAAACGCCGCCGCCGTCGCGTTCCACTCGGTGGATTCGGCGAGCTCTTCGGCGCGTTCGCAAAGCTCCTCCTTGGCTTGACGTGCATTGGCACGCTCGCGATCGAGTTCGGCGAAATGCGAGCCGCGTCGGCGATTGAACGTCTCGCGGGCCGCCGAATACCGCTTCCACAGCGCGTCGTCCGCCTTGCGGTCGACGCCGGTGATCGTGCGCCACTCGTCGAGAATGGCCCGGAGCCGATCGCCCGCGGCCTTCCACTGCGTCGAATTCGTCGCCAGCTCTTCGGCTTCTGCGGCCATCGCTTCCTTGCGGGCGATCTGCTCGGCCCGCAGCTCGTCCCGGCGTACCTTCTCTACCTGCGCGGTCTCGTCGGCACGGTCGCGGATCACGCTCAGCCGGGCCGCCAGCGCGTCGACATCTCCCAGAACTGCGGCGGTGAGCAGCCCCTCGCTCAGGGCCGCCGCGGAGGACCGGATCCTGCGCGCGTCGCCCCTGCCGGAGGCCAGCCGCCGTTCCAGCAGATCGACCTCGGTGCACAGATCGTCGTAGCGGCGACCGAAATGCGCATACGCCGCCTCGGGGTCGCCGGCCTGCCAAGATCCGATGGCCCGCTCACCGGCGGAGGTGATCAACCAGACGGTGCCATCGGAGTCCACCCGCCCGAACTGACGGGGATCACTGCCGGGGGAATGGCCCGGCCGAACCGCCGTATGTGCCGGCCCGGGCCGGGGCACCGGCCGCGGCGGGATTGGATGTAGGCCTTCCGCCTCCGGTGTTGGATGTCGGCGGCCTTCCGCCTCCGGTGTCGTTTTGCTTTCCATCATCTTGTGCACCTCCGCGGGCCGCAGCCCACCCACCTGCCGCGCAGCGCGGCGCCTGATAGCTATGGTCGAAACGGCAAACCGACCCGACCTCCGCTATTGAAGCAGGTCGCTGTGTCGCGTGCCCACACGTTCTGCTACCTCCCGGGAGGGGTTGATGGCCAAGGCGGACATCGCCGCTCTGCTCGCCTTGGGCGCAGCCCTTTTCATTGCGATCGGTGACGTCGTCCACCAGCGCACGGCCCACGAGGTGACCAGCGAGCCGGTCGGCCACATCGAGCTGTTCACCCGGCTGCTGCGCGACGGCCGGTGGTGGCTCGGCAGCTTGGTGGCTGCCGTTGGATTCGCGCTGCAGGCAGCGGCGCTGGCGCTCGGATCGGTGCTGCTGGTGCAGGCGTTGATTGTGTGCTCGCTGCTGTTCGCGCTGCCGATGAGTGCCAAACTCGCGCACCGCCGCGTCACCCGTTGGGAATGGATGTGGGCGGTGGTGCTCGCGGCCAGCGTCGCGGTGATCGTCACCGTCGGCAACCCGCAGGCCGGCCACGCCCGGGCACCGTTAGAGACCTGGACCGCCGTGGTCGCGGTGATGGGCCCGGCCCTGGTGCTGTGTGTGATCGGAGCCCGAATCTGGTCCGGACCTGCGAGCGCTGTGCTGCTGGCGCTGGTGTCGGGTTCGCTGTGGGGCGTGTTCGCCGTGCTGACCAAGGGAGTGGTCGACCGGCTCGACGACGGAATATTGGCCCTGCTGCGCACGCCTGAGCTATACGTGTGGGCGCTGGTCGCCATCGCGGGCACCGCGTGGCAGCAGTCCGCATTCCGTGCGGGGACGATGACCGCGTCGCTGCCCGCGATGACGGTGACCGAACCGGTGGTGGGCTCGGTTCTGGGCATCGTCGTCCTCGGCGAAACACTGAAGACCGACGGCGCGGGCCGGTTTGTCCTCGGACTGGCGATCGTCGCCATCGTGGTGGCGACGATCGCGCTGGCCCGTGGCGAGGCGCTGGCCTCCGATTCGCCGGCGAAAGCCGCCGTGTAGCTACCGTGAAGCCGTGCTGACCGCGATTGCGATGATTCCGTCTGCGCCCGTCTTGGTGCCGCAGCTAGCCGGTGCCGCGGTTGCCGAGCTCACCGACGTTCGCGAGGCGGTGTTCGCGGCGGCTGGTGTGCTGCCGAAGCACTGGCTGGCCGTCGGTGTCGGGCCCGCCGATGCGGTGGTCGGTCCGCAGGCGGCGGGTACGTTCGCCGGCTACGGCGTCGACGTCCGGGCCGAATTGTCCGCCGATGCCGACGAGGTCGGTGACTTGCCGTTGTGCGCGTTGATCACGGCATGGGTGCGCGGCGAGGCCCGGCCGGGTGCACGGGCCGAGGTGCGGGTGTTCAACGCCGACCACGATGCGGCGGACGCGCTGCGGTCCGGACGGGAGCTGCGCACCGTCGTTGATCAGCCCGACGAGGCGATCGGCGTGCTCGTCGTCGCCGACGGCGCCAACACTCTGACTCCCAGGGCCCCCGGCGGCCACGACCGGGCCTCCGTCGCGGTCCAGGCTGCCCTGGACCGCGCCCTCGCCACGGGCGACGTCGCGGCGCTCGCTCGGCTTCCGGCGTCGATCACCGGCAGGGTCGCGTGGCAGGTGCTCGCCGGGCTGGCGGGTGTGCCGCCGCGGTCGGCCAAGGAGCTGTACCGCGGGGCGCCGTTCGGGGTCGGTTATTTCGTCGGCGTCTGGATGCCATGACTCGGCCGATCGCGATTGTCGGGCCGACCGGCACCGGAAAGTCGCAACTTGCGCTCGCGGTAGCGGAGGCTGTGAACGGCGAGATCGTGAACGCCGACGCGATGCAGCTCTACCGCGGTATGGACATCGGCACCGCGAAGCTGCCGGTCGAGGAGCGCCGAGCCATCCCGCACCACCAGCTCGACGTGCTCGACGTCACCGACACCGCGACCGTCGCGAACTATCAGCGCGACGCGGCAGCTGACGTCGAGGCGATCATCGCGCGTGGTGCGGTGCCGGTCGTCGTCGGCGGGTCGATGCTGTACGTGCAGTCGCTGCTGGACGACTGGGACTTCCCCGTAACCGACCCTGCGGTCCGCGCGCGATGGGAACAACGGCTCACCGAGGTCGGGGCCCAAGACCTGCACCGCGAGCTCTCGCGGGTGGATGCGGCCGCCGCGTCGTCGATCTTGCCCACCGACGGCCGGCGGATCGTGCGGGCGCTCGAGGTGATCGAACTGACCGGCCGCCCGTTCGCGGCGTCCGCACCAACTATCGGAGCCCCACGCTGGGATACCATGATCGTCGGATTGGATTGCGAAACAACGCAACTCGACGAACGCCTGGTGAACCGCACTGACAAGATGTTTGCGGACGGTCTCATCGACGAGGTCGTCGCGCTCTTGGACAAGGGATTGCGCGACGGTGTGACGGCGTCGCGGGCGCTGGGTTATAGCCAGGTGATTGCCGCGCTGGACCGTGGCGAGGACGGTACGGCCGCCCGCGAGCCGACGTTTGTCGCAACCCGGCGCTACGTGCGCAGGCAACGGTCGTGGTTCCGGCGGGATCACCGCATCCACTGGCTCGATGGCAGCGACGGCCCCGCGGACCTGGCGGCACGTATCCTGAGCAGGTGATCTTCGCCAAGGGGCACGGCACCCAGAACGACTTCGTGGTGCTGCCCGATGTCGAGGCGAAGCTGTCGCTGACGCCTGGGGCGGTCGCTGCGTTGTGCGACCGGCGCCGCGGACTCGGCGCCGACGGGGTGTTGCGGGTGAGCACGGCGGAGAGGGCCCTTGCCGCCGGTGTGCTCGCGCGTCTGCCCGAGGGACTGAACCCGGGCGACTGGTACATGGACTACCGCAACGCCGACGGGTCCGTCGCGGAGATGTGCGGCAACGGGGTGCGGGTGTTCGCTCACTTTCTGCGGGCCAGCGAGTTAGAAAGGCGCGACGAATTCGTGGTTGGATCGTTGGCCGGACCGCGGCCGGTGCAAGTGCACGTAGTCGACAGCACGTTCGCGGACGTCACCGTCGAGATGGGCAAGGCCAACCAGCTCGGTACCGGCGAGGCGGTGGTCGGTGGCCGCAGATTCCGCGGCCTGGCCGTCGACGTCGGCAATCCGCACCTGGCGTGCGTCGATTCGGAGCTGACCGCCGATGCGCTCGCCGCGCTGGACGTCGCCGCGCCGGTGTCGTTCGACCGCACCCAGTTCCCCGATGGCGTGAACGTCGAAGTGGTCACGGCCGCGGCCGCGGGTGCGGTGTCGATGCGGGTGCATGAACGAGGCGTTGGCGAAACCCGTTCATGTGGAACGGGAACGGTCGCCGCCGCGGTCGCGGCGCTGGCGCACGACGGCGCGGCGACGGGCTCGCTCACCGTCCGCATCCCGGGCGGCGAAGTCGACGTCACCGTCACCGCGGCGACCAGTTACCTGCGCGGCCCCTCGGTGCTGGTGGCCCGCGGCGAGATTTCGGAGGAATGGTGGCGCGCCCTGCAGCGTTAATTCAGGTGCGCTCGCGGGCTTTGGCGGGCACCATCTGTTATTGCCCATGACATATCCAGACAACTTTCCCAGTGCCGGCGAACTCGCCCTCGAAGACCGGTCCGCGCTGCGCCGCGTGTCCGGTCTGTCGACCGAGCTTGCCGACATCTCCGAGGTCGAATACCGACAGCTGCGGCTCGAACGCGTGGTGCTCGTGGGGGTGTGGACCGACGGGAGCGCCGCCGATGCGCAGGCCAGCCTCGCCGAGTTGGCGGCGCTGGCCGAGACCGCGGGATCGCAGGTGCTCGAGGGCCTGATCCAGCGGCGTGACAAGCCCGACGCGTCGACGTACATCGGCTCGGGTAAGGCGCAGGAACTGCGCGAAATCGTCGTCGCCACCGGTGCCGACACTGTGATCTGCGACGGCGAGCTGAGCCCCGCCCAGCTGACCGCACTCGAAAAAGCGGTGAAGGTCAAGGTGATTGACCGCACCGCGCTGATTCTCGACATCTTCGCCCAGCACGCCACCAGCCGAGAAGGCAAGGCGCAGGTGTCGTTGGCGCAGATGGAGTACATGCTGCCGCGGCTGCGCGGCTGGGGCGAGTCGATGTCGCGGCAGGCCGGCGGCCGCGCAGGTGGCAGCGGCGGAGGCGTGGGTCTGCGCGGTCCCGGTGAGACGAAGATCGAAACCGATCGGCGCCGCATTCGCGACCGAATGGCCAAGCTGCGCCGCGACATCCGGGGCATGAAGCAGGCACGCGACACTCAGCGCGGACGCAGGCTGCGCAGCGACGTGCCGTCGATCGCGATCGTGGGCTACACCAACGCGGGCAAGTCCAGTCTGCTCAACGCACTGACGGGCGCCGGCGTGCTGGTGCAGGACGCGCTGTTCGCCACGCTCGAACCCACAACGCGGCGTGGAGAATTCGACGACGGGCGGCCGTTCGTTCTCACCGACACGGTCGGCTTCGTGCGGCACCTTCCGACGCAACTCGTCGAGGCGTTCCGCTCGACGCTGGAGGAGGTAGTCGACGCCGATCTACTTGTGCACGTGGTCGACGGCTCCGACGCCAACCCGCTGGCGCAGATCGACGTGGTGAGGGCGGTCCTTCGCGACGTGATCGCCGAGAAAGACGCGAAGCCCGCGCCCGAGCTGTTGGCGGTCAACAAGGCCGATGCGACAAGTGATCTGGGAATGGCCAAGCTGCGGCGTGCACTTCCGGGGGCGGTGTTCGTTTCAGCGCACACCGGCGAGGGCTTGGATCTTCTGCGCCGGCGGATGGGCGAGCTGGCGGCGCGGACCGACACACCGGTCGATGTGATGATCCCCTACCACCGTGGCGATCTGGTGGCCCGTGTCCATGCCGACGGTCAGGTGCAGGAGTCCGAGCACAGTGCGCACGGCACCCGAATCAAGGCACGCGTACCGGTGGCGCTGGCAGTCAGCCTGCGCGAGTTCGCGTTGCCGTAGTGTCCTGCGCCAGAAATCCGCTGTACACCACGATCGCTGCAGCGATCCGCAGTGCTAGGGGAAGCCACCTGTCCAGTAGCGGCACCCTCATTCCGGCCACTTCGCGGCGGCGGTTTAGCTGTCCGTCTATGACATTACGTACTTGTTCTACGACACAAAAAAACTGAGTAGTGCAATACGGATGTGCTCCCACGATCTGGTCGGGATGATCGAACCGTCTAGCGGTCCTTTCGGATCGCGACGACGACGGGAGCATGTCATGTGCGACTACGACAAGTGGATCACCACCCTTACCGAAGCGTCCGCCCGTCTTGACGGCCTGCAAAGCGCGGTGACCGAGGTCCGCGGCCTGCTGCGCGCGAGCGACGACGTGCACAGCACACAAATCCTGGAAGTGCTTGCCCGTCACGGCGTGTGATCATGCGCTCTGATCGGCCAGGACGAGGGGTGCCGACGAGTGAAGCGCGATTGGAGGCACCCCTGTGATCGGTCCGAGGGCTCACGTCGGAGTCCGTCGTGTGTCTTCGTTGATCTCGCGGGTGATGTCGTTCAAGGGCGTCAAGCGGTCTGTCCCCGGTGTCGGCGGTCTCGCTATGGGCTCGTCGAGGACGCGCGGCGGTATACCGCGAGCAGTTGCACGACCCAACTCGTCGTGCTCGGCCCGGTTAGCTCTTCGCATCCGGGTGCTGGGGACCGTCGGGGCCTTGGAAGCCAGGTCGCGCCGAAGGGGCTCGGCCACCGCTCGCAGGCGCATGCTCGCCGACGCCGCTTGCGTTGAACCGATGACGGCACCCTGCCCCTGTGCGGTCCCGGCGCCGAGCGGGTACACCCCGAGCCAACGCGGCCGCTCGCCGGGTTCGTCGACGGTCACAACCGCCGCCACCAAGACAGGCATGGTCCGGTGTACTAGTGGTGTGTCCTGGATTTAGCTGACTTTTTCGAGGGCGATGCGTCCGCGGGCGACCTTGGCGAGGATGGATTCTGCGGTCGCTGTCCACACGTAAGTCCGTGGGGCGTCGTTGTGTGAGTCGAGGTATTCCTGGATTGAGGCGATCAGGTCGGGAACGGAATGAAATACCCCGCGCCGCAATGCTTTGTCGGTCAGCTCGCGGAACCAGCGTTCCACCAGGTTCAACCAGGATGAGGATGTCGGGGTGAAATGCAGGTGGAACCGAGGATGATTGTCCAGCCACTTGCCGACGTCTTGGTGTTTGTGGGTGGCGTAGTTGTCGCAGATCAGGTGGATTGCCAGGTCTTTGGGCACTTCGCGGTCGATGGTCTTGAGGAACTTCAACCACTCCTGATGCCGGTGGCGCGGCATGCATTGCCCGATCACCGTGCCGGTCAACACGTTCAGTGCGGCGAACAGGGTGGTGGTGCCGTGCCGTTTGTAGTCGTGGGTCATCGTCTCGCCTCGCCCCTTGACCATCGGCAGCGACGCCTGGGTGCGGTCCAGTGCCTGCACCGAGGATTTCTCGTCGGCGCATAACACGATCGCCTTCTCGGGCGGGTTCATGTACAGCCCGACGACATCGACCAGTTTCTCCTCAAAACGCGGGTCGTTGGACAGTTTGAACGTCTGGACCCGATGCGGTTTGAGCCCCCGCGCGTGCCACACCAGCTGCACCGTTGACTTCGACACCCCCGTCGCAGCAGCCATCGTCCTGCAGCTCCAATGGGTTTCACCCTTCGGGCGGTAGTTCAGTGTCAGATCGACGATCTCATCGATGGTGGATTGCGGGATCGACGGTTTGCGGCCACGACCCTTGCGAACCTGACCCAACTTCGCCAACCCCTCCTCGGCGAACCTCTCACGCCAACTCTTCACCGACGCCGGCGACACCGACAACGACGCGGCGATCGCAGTGTTGGCCACACCGTCAGCCGCCATCAGCAGCGCCTTGGCCCGCACCACCTCCCGATGCACACCCGACTGCGAGCGCGCCAACGACTCAAGCACCTCACGTTGTCCTGCCGACATCTCCAACGCAGGCACGGGTTGTCTCATGCCGAAATCGTATCTAACCTATGGCCAATTTATTGCAGGACACACCACTAGAAGGGGTATGGCCGCACCGTGCAGCACAATTCGCCCCACGCCGTTACCGACTACGAGCGCGACCGCGCCGCACAGGTACACATCGACGCCGGCGGCAGCGGGTGTGACGATGGCGAAGTCACCCACTGCACGGTTTCCCATGTCCAGCTTGGAAACAGCGCTGGCAAGTCGTTGACGGCCTGGTCGGCGCACGATCTCGACAAGCGCCGACATTTGCATTGCGGCAACAGATTGCGGCGACAACGGCCCCGCTTCGCGGTGTGCGACGACGATCACCGTGCCATCGACATTGGCCACAAGATGTCGGCCCGGGATTACTCCGACTTGGCGTGCCGCGACGGTGGGCCTCGCCAGCCGAACGGTTTTGGGTTCAGGTGGCCAAGGTGGTTGAGGTGGCGGGGCAGGTTCAGGTGGCGGCGGCATAGGCGGTGGGATGGGGACGGCGGCTCGCGGAGCTTCGCTGACGCCAACGCGGGCGTGCAGCCGCTTCAGCGGCCCTGGGGCCCACCAGTTGAGATCGCCGGCGACGCGCAGGAACGCCGGCACCACGACGCCGCGGATGATAGTGGCATCGATGATTACCGCGAGCGCGGTGCCGATACCAAACATCTTCATGAAGGACAATCCGTTGGCGAAAGAGAGCAACGTGACGGTGAGCAGGATTGCCGCGCTGCTGATGATCCGGCCGACCCTGCTCAGTCCGACGACGATTGCTTCGCTATTCGAGAGGCCCGAATCGCGGGCTTCCGTTATCCGGCTGAGCAGAAAGATCTCGTAATCCACGGACAGGCTGAACGCGATGCAGCAGAGCAACACGACCATGGACAGGTTCAGCGGTGCACGAGTAATACCGAGCAACGAGGCCAAGTGCCCGTCTTGAAAGATCCAGACCATGGTCCCGAGCACCGCGCTCAGGACGAGCACGTTTAGGACAAGTGCTTTTATCGGCACGATGATGCTGCCCGTAAATAGGAACAACACCACGAGTGTGAACACTGCAATCAAGAGAATCGCCAAGCCGAGCCGGTCGCTGACGGCGGTGCGGCTGTCCATGAGTGTGGCAGTCGGGCCGCCCACCTCGACCTCGTGGTCGGCGATCCTCGCGCGGATAGCGCGGACGAGCCGTTGGGCCGAGTCCGACTGCCCGTCTACCGACAGGTACACGAATCCGTAAGTGGCGCTGGACCGTCCGCTCGCGGATGTTGGTCCGGTGATCCGCTGGCCGCGCTCGTACGTGCCGATGGGACCATCGACGCGGACCACACCGCCCATGCGCGAAACCTCGGGGGCTAGGCCGATGAGCGCGTCGGCGTTCGTGCGCGCCAACAACGTGATCGCTTGCGAGGTGTCTACGGCGTAGTCGTTGCGCAGTGATTCGGCCACCATTCGCCCGTTCGAGTCGGAGGGAAGCGCGCGTTCGTCGGGCGTGGCGAGCTGAACGCTGAGGAAGGGAATGCCCAACGCGAGCAACACCGCGATTACCGGCAGGCCAGTCCACAGAGGGCGGCGGGTTACCGCCTCGGCACAACGTCGCCAGAACGTGGACTCCGCCGAAAGCGGAATCTTCCGGCGCACGATGGTAAGTGAATCGATCCGCTTTCCAAGCAAGGCTAACCTCGATTTTGCGTGCGGCCTGTTCGTTTGGTGTGGAGCCGCTGCCATCGGGCTTGTGGGGGCTGATTTTGCCGGACGGGTATGACGAGTCGGCCGGTGTCGCTCGGCGGGCGGGCTTTCCAGGGCCGGTGGGGGTTCCTTTGGTCGGGCGGGTAGGTGGTGTGTGACGTTA
>CAWDEZ010000019.1:0-36224 GCA_963801365.1 uncultured Actinomycetota bacterium
AGTTCGGCGGCAGTTCGGCGCCGCACGACCCACACGGCAGCCGCGTCGCGGTCAATCCACTGCCACCATCCCCGCTGGGGTCCACGTCAGTATCGTTTCACCGCTGCTCGGTGGTGTCCGTCATATCGCCGTGCCATCTCCGACACGAAGTTTTTAGACCCTCGAATGTCGTCGATTTCGAGACAGGAACAGAAGGGCAAAGGCCGATCGCGACATTCTTTGGTCGCACGCCGAGGGTCAGAACGATGACACGTTTTCCACGCTGACGAACATGCCGTGGCCGGTGCGGTCGTTGGTGACTCGAGTGCCATCGCTGCTTGGCTGGATGGTCCAGCCGTTCGGATTAGACCCTTCCTGCGCCTAACCCGGATTTTTCGCGAAACGCTGTGTGTGGTGGGGTGTAGATAGGCGAAAGTGCCTGTCCTGCAAGGCATGATGGGACTTCTCTGAGGTTCCGTAATGCTGGCGGGAAGGCACTTCGCAGGTGAACAGTATCGCGGTGGCGCGGCGGGTGAAAGTGTCAGCCGACGGTCATGGTGTGGTGTCGCATGCCGGGATGGGGATGCTGCGTGAGCTCGCTGATCTGACGGGTCTATCAGCGCGGGTCACTGCGGTGCTGGCGGATACCTATCGCGGCCCGTGGGTGTATGCGCCCGGGGCTGTCTTCGCTGATCTGGCCGCCGCGGTCGCTGACGGGGCGGACTGTATTGATGGGGTCGGGCAGCTGTGTGGGGATCGCGAACATGTGTTCGGGGCGGCGGCGTCGACGACCACGATGTGGCGGCTGGTCGATCAACGCGTCGATGCGGCGCACCTGCCGGGGGTGCGTGCTGCCCGGGTGGCGGCCAGAACCAAGGCGTGGGATGCCGGGGCCGCCCCTGTTGCCGGGGAATGGTTGCATATCGATATCGACGCCACGTTGGTCATCGATCATTCCGATGCCAAGCAGGACGCGGCACCGACCTGGAAGAAGACTTTCGGCCATCACCCCCTGCTGGCGTTCTTCGATCGACCGCAGATCGGCGGCGGCGAGGCGCTGGCCGGGCTGCTCCGGGCCGGCAACGCCGGCTCCAACACCGCCGCTGACCACATCACCGTCCTGCAGCAGGCGCTCCAACGGCCTGCCGATAGGTCGGACCGTGCCGGGCGATCCCGACCCGCCTCGGGTGCTGGTGCGCTGCGATTCGGCCGGGGCCACCCACGCGTTCGCCGCGGCCTGCCAGCAGCCGGTGTGGGGTTCTCGTTCGGGCACCCCGTCGATGCCCGCGTGCAAGACGCCGTCGACACCCTCAACCTCGGACACGGTTGGTATCCCGCGATCGACACCGATGGCGGGATGCGGGACGGGGCGTGGGTCGCCGAGGCCACAGATCTGGTTGACCTCAGCAGTTGGCCGGCCCGAAACCGGCTGATCCTGCGCAAAGAGCGCCCCCACCCGGGAGCGCAGCTGCGGTTCACCGACGCCGACGGTATGCGCGTGACCGCGTTTCTCACCGACACCGCCCCCGGCGTCATCGCCGGACAGCTTGCCGGGCTCGAGCTGCGTCACCGCCAGCACGCCCGCGTGGAGGACCGCATCCGCGAACTCGAAGCCACCGGCCTGCGTAACCTGCCGTGCCAGTCCTTCGACGCCAATGCCGCCTGGCTCGAAATCATCCTGGCCGCAGCAGATCTGGTCACCTGGGCCAAACTGATCGGATTCAGCGGACAAGCCGAGCTGGCCACATGTAGATCGCCACGTTCCGCTACCGGGTGCTCCACACCGCCGCCCGCATCACCCGCGGCGCCCGCCAACTCCGGCTACGCATCGACGCCACCTGGCGCTGGGCCGCACAGATCGCGACCGCCTGGCAACGCATCCGCACCGCCTTCGGCTGACCGCCACCCGACCAGCCCACCGACCATGAAAGACCCACTGGCCCTGGGAAAGCCCGCCCCACCCGGCGACACGGGACGACCAACAACGTCACACCATCGAAAAAACGCCCACCCACGCCGATCCAGAGCACAGCCCCAACCACACCTACCGGCACGCAAAATCGAGGCTAACGTTCACCAGCGGCGGGCCGGTCGCTCGCCGCGAAGTGCTCAACCATGTCGGCTGCTGCTTCCTCCGCCGCCTGGGCGTGCTCGGCCTCTTCTTTCTTGGTGGCGGCTTCTTTCTTGGTGGCGGCCTCTTCGCCGTCGACTGCCTGGGCATGCTCGACCTCGACCAGCCGCGCTTCGAGCGCCTCGGACTGCGCCGCGACCTCTTCAGGTGCCACCCCGCCGTCACCGGCAGCGTGCGCGTGGACGACGAACTCAGTGAGCAGGAACAGACTCACGTCGTCGTCGGTCCGTTCCCTGCCAACCTTGAACGGCTTGGAGATGACGTCGATGATCCGCAGCAGGTAGACGAAGAAGAACGCAAGGAAACCCAGGGTGACCAGTGACTCCACACGCCCACCCATGTCGGTGAACATCAGCATGCCCAGGATGATCGCCACGAGGCTGGTGATCATCGCTTTCGCCGACGGCAGGAACTCCTCGCGCTGAATGTGGTACATGCGCAAGGTGGCCTTGCGTAAGGCCGCCTGCTCGGCACGCAGCCGGACGATGTAGTTGGCCGGGACGTCGGACTCCTCGAGTTCCAGCAGCGATGCCGACAAATCCTCGACCGCCTCCTGGCAGTCGCGGGTGTTGCCCGCGTTGATGTCCGACCGCAAGGACGTCACCACCGCGATCAGTCGCTTGCGCAGCACCGCGAGATCCGGTCTTGCCCAGACCCGGTTCATCGCCTCGGCTTCCCGGAGCAACGCGTAGAGGCTCGCCGCGATGTCGGTCGGCGCGCGCTCGGCATCGCGATAATCCGACAGCGTTCCGGCCACAACCAACCCCATGACGAACACACCGCCGCCGATGACGCTGGATGTCAGCGCGGTGGTCGACATCCCGGTGATGCCCAGATGCCAGATCACCGCGCGGATCGCGACCAACACCGCCACGATCGCGACGGCTTCCGCCGCTACGCGGTAACTGCCCAACACTGCTCGCAGAGAGCCGATACCTTGCATTCCCGCCTTCTCGCACACTCGTTGTTTCTGTGAAAATACGCCCGTGCCGTTGCGCCGCGAAGCAGAATTACCGGCGAGCACCCGCGCCGCTGGCAGATCGCGAAGCATTTTGCGGGGCCGGTGCCCGCGACCTGCGAATCATAGCGAGAAGCAGTGAGGCCCATTAGCGAACTTAGGTACGAGAGATGCCAGGCCGCACGCGGTCGGATACTGCGGGAGCAGTGCAGGCTGGACCTGAAGACTCGGGCGGCCTTGACCCGCAAGGCAACTGGCCCGAGGAAAGTTAGCAGCACCGAAGATCTCTGGCGGCGCGGTCACTGCGCCGTCACTCTGGGCGCCAACACACAGCGGCCACAGTCACAGTCGCCGGGATGAGCGGCCAGCTGGGCCAGGTAACGCTCGACGTCGAAGGTGAGGCGCTGTGCGGGTCTGGTCGGCAGGGTTGAAGACGTGGCAGGCGACCAGCTCGACGGCCTCGATCATGCGCACGCGGTGGACTGTAGGCCGCCTATGGCCGAGGTGGTCGAAATTACGTTTGTGCCGACGGCAAGTGTAAAACGGACTAGCCGTGACACGGGGTGCGCAGGCATCGGTGACCTGCATCTTCACCCCAAATACCCTGTGGCACAGGTCTAGTCAAGTGCGCCCAAGGGGTTAATTTCTTCGTACTTAATGCGAGCTGCTCTGTGGCTGTTCAATCGGAGTCCTACACCCCTTACCCAGCCAAAGCGTTCCTCAGCGCCTCGTCCACCCGGATGCTCCAGTAGGCCACTATCCCGACAAGCCGTAGTGACGCTGGGAGTGATTCCACAAGCTCTCGTAGGTGATTCGGTGCCTGTCGTCACGGCCCTCGTTGAGGGGCGCCAAGTCACGCATGATGTCGGTGAGAGTAATCCGATGAAACCTTCCACGGCCCAGAAAGATCGGGATACCGCGCAAGTCCAGCAGCTCATTGGCGAGGCTGCGCACCGTCTCATCACGACATATCCGACAGCGTGGTTCCCGGCGCTCGAAGTCGGCCCTGACCGGTACAGCCGCCCTACTTGTCGTGCTCATCAGAAAGTGGTGGTAGCCCAGCGGCTTCAGGCAAAATGTTCACCGCGCGCAGAGGATCGTCAATCGGCAGGACGTGATACTGCAGTCCCTCGGAGTGATCAGGTGTCATAGCTCTTACGGTAACGGTCGGGACCGACGAGGTCAGCGGGCACAGAGTCGTCGTGCATGCTTGCGAATCTATGGCTGTCATGAGCGACCAGGTGCTGAACTGGTTTAACGATCCTCTGTAGCGGTGATGTGACGACTCCGGCGATCGTGGGTGGCGTGTTGGAGCCTTCGAAAGCGGCTCTGAGCAGCGGTAGTTGGATCATTTCCCTACTTACCGTGACATTCGGAGTGCAGCGTTCTATGAAGCCGCGTGCGCGCCGCGCGACTCCACGATCGGTAGACATTTGCAGTCTCGCGACTTCCGATGACCTCGCCGTCAACCGAGTTCGGTGCTGCCGGATTACCGCCTCGGTCAGCCCGATCGACCTCGGCGCCCAAACTCCCGCGCTTCGGCAATCTCGATACCGCTTGGCCTCACCCATGACTAGATCCATTGGCAAGGCTGCTCCCGCTATCGCTCCGCTGAGTGCATGCGGTCTATCCAGTTGTTCCGCAACATCATACGTCTTGAAAGCGTAAGTCGGGAATGCACGTGCACCCTATAGTGTTGTTACAGTGAATTTTTCGGGTTGGTTTGGACATGAAATGCAACGCCATCCGTGGTGATGACCACTGGACGCCTGTACCCGGCCCCTTCCCCGTAACCCGCCGCCATGCATGGCCAACGCCGAGGCCCACGAGGCGAAGACTCTCAGTCGACAGGGCACCGGCGCCTGACGTACACGCGGGTCCAGGGCCGGAGATGATCGCGGGGTCACGGACGGAACGAGCGCTTCCTTCGCGTCTTTTCCAGTGGTTCCCAGTGGTTCCCTTCGGTTCCCGAGAACTCGTTGGAACTGGTTCCCCGGTTCCCCGTTATAGGAACCGGGAACCAGGAACCACTCAGTCTGAATGAGAGGCGTTCCCCAAGTCGACATATCGATCCGACAGCGGGTCGTCCTTCTCGCGGTACGGATTCACCGATTCGTACACGTCATGTCCCGACCGGCCCCGCGTGGTTGTGACATAACCCTC
Organism: uncultured Actinomycetota bacterium; assembly: GCA_963801365.1. GTDB lineage: Bacteria > Actinomycetota > Actinomycetes > Mycobacteriales > Mycobacteriaceae > Mycobacterium. Next base: position 5,232 of record CAWDEZ010000019.1, read on the forward strand.
CTGCCGAAGAATGTTGATGGCCGTCAGCGTCGCCTGCCTGTTGCCACCGGCTTCCATCGCCACCTTGTTCTTCGTCAGCTCACGGGGGTGCTGCTCGATCGCCTGACTTGCGCGCTGCATCAGGTTTGTCGGTCGAAACGGTCTCGGACCACAGATGGCTTCATCGCTTTGAGCCTCGGGTGCCTCGACGATCACCGTCGGCGGCTCGACTGTCGAGTCGATGATGATCCGGGCGGCCTGCTGGGTTCTGTCTTTCTTGCTGAACGACCCACAATGCTCCCTCACAGCGCCCGGACGGTCCTTTCCGATCTTCAACACCACCTCACCGCGCAGACCCCGACCCAATGGTGCAGCGACTTCCACGGTGTAGGCCGCGCCTGTCAATCCGGCCATCTTGGCTTGGCCGCCGATCGCGAACCGATTTCTGTTCGAGGCGTCCTTGGCGACGTGGTCGATCAGCACCACGGCGGCACCGGTCCTTGCCGCGATCAACTTCGGCACGCCTCTGATCCACCGGGCAACATCGTCATTGTCGTTCGTCGACAAACCGAAAATGCCCAACGCATCAGTCACCCCGTCGATGACGGCCAAGGCGTAGCTGCCGGAAAGCATCTCCTCCCACGCACGCCGTTCGGCCACCGAATCGGGCCTGACCTCGGGCTGCAGGTAAATGAAGCGCTCGTCGACGAGCTGCGGATCGGCACCGAAGTCGAGGAGACGCTCAACGACGGAGGCCGCATCGGAGTCAAAGTCCACGTACAGCACGTCGTGTCGGCGGTTGAGCAGACGGACGCACTCGGCCTGGACGATCAGCGACTTCCCCGACTCGGATTCACCGTGAATGCTGTGGACCATTCCTGGGTACAGCAGGCGAACACCGTCGGTGCGCTCAAGAAGCGTGGGTGCCAGGGGTTTCCGCTCGCCACAGAGCATGTCGGTGAGACTGACACGACCCCAAGAGGGATCACTCGCTGTGGCGTCCGCGCCCTCGGCGGCGGCGTGGGCGCCGTCTTCTGCGGGCCGCCGCATGGCGTGAGCCGTCCAGAAATCGATCGGCGGCGTCGCGGCGATGAGCAGGGCCGCGCCCTCAGTGAACCGCTTAAACTCGCCCTCAGCCACGCGACGGGGGCGGGTGTCGGCGACCTCGATCACGTAGGCGGAGAACAGCTCAGCCAGCGCCCGGGGCACCCCGGTTCTACCCCAGGAATGGAAACGCATAAGGGCGGCAACGTGATCGCGGGTGGTGTCGTATCTGCTGCCGGACCCGGCGGTGAGTTCCAGAAGTGCCTTTTCCAGCCGGGCCATAACCACAACATCAGGCATCCCGTTGTCGACCAGATGCGCCAGCCGGTTATAGACCTCCTCATCTACGACGGCGTCTTCCTCCCGGGGCCGGTTGGGCGCCGACCCGTCGAAGACCTCTTCACGCACCGAATCTCTGGACAGCCCAGTCACCCACGCCTCGGGCAGCTCGGCCAGGTCCTCAACGCAGGGCACCTGACCCTCCGGCAGCAGCGTGCCGTCCGGGCCGAACCAGCGATACTGCTGGCCGGTCTTCGGGTGAATCGACGGCCAAGCGATCACGACACGGAGATGAGGTTGGATGATCTCGATGTCGCCGATTCCCAACTCCGGGAACCCAATCTTGCCCCGAAAGAGCACACCGACCGGCACCGTGAAGACCCGGATTCCACTGACCTCGTCGTCGATCCGCGACGACGAGCGATACGTGGGAGGCAGCGGACCCCAACGCGATTCGACCTCCTTGAGCGTCAGGCCACCGGTTTTGGCGTCGTAGGCGTCGACGTCGATGCCAATCTGGCCGTAGTACAACCGGTTTCCGAGGTTGCTCAGCGGGGGCCGTTCCCGCGCCCAGCGGTTGATCTGTTCCTCATCCGGCCACCGTCCGTCATACCCCGTCCAACCCGTCAGAGGGGGCGACTTCGTGCCAGGACGAAATGGGAGCGGTGCGCGCCACCCCGCCCCCCAGTACAGCGGCGCGCCGCGCGCGTAGATGCGATCGTCGCTGTCCTGATGTCGCTGCCGCCCGGTATCCTGGGAGTCGAGGTTGATGCCCTCAAAACTGTTGTCGGAGTTGCCCTCGGCTTCCGCGCCGGGGGCTTCTTCTTTCTGCATCAGCGGCCACCATCGCCCCGGTGGCTGACGACCGCCCTCAGCAAAATCATCTGCTCGGCGGTGAACGCCGCACCCTGATCCGCCAGCTCGCGGGCGCGCCGGTGAATCGCTTCGTGGAAGTTCGGATAAGTACCGGCTTTGTTACGCATGTCCGCCCCCTTGGGAGGCGCGCTCCTGCTGCGCAATCCACAGCTCTACGGCGGCGCGCCGGTAGTACACCCGACGACCAACCCGGAAGTGAGGAACGAAGGTGCCGAGGGCTCGTTGCTTTTTCTGGCTGCTTCGCGGGACACGCCAGACGGTTTCCACGTCGAGCGGCGTGACGATCTCAGGGAAGAATTGGTGCGGGTTCGATCTGATCTGAGCCGGTGACAGATTCTCGGACACTGTGGTCCTCTCGGCGGCCTGCGAGTGGTGGCCGTGACCGAACGGAGGGGTTCTCTCCATTCATTGCTTCCCGGCACTCCGCGCCGAAAACACAGCGGCGGTGCACGAGAACGACCTCTGTAGACGAATCCGGCCATCGCTCAGTTCAGTGGGTGCGGTTGGGACCTCAGCCGGACGACGACAGTGCGGAAACGGGGTGGCGATGAGCCGCTGAGCCGGATACGGGTGAAGCTTCGAGGGCGTCCGCGAGCGCTACCGATGCTTGGTAAGCGCGGGCAATGCAGGAGCACGGCGGTTGTCGCGCGTCACCGAAGGTGATGATGATGGCGTCATCGAGGTGTACGACGATCGGGGGCATGAGATCGGCCCCGCTCGGTTGGTGAGCGGGGCGGTGGTAGGCGTGGTGACGTCGTTGTCGTCGGGGTCATGCGATCGTGGTGTTAGCGTGAATTAGGTTCATTCTGTGGCGGTTTCGGTGATAGCGATGCGGGCCGCCTTCTCATTGACGATGCCGTGGTTGGGGGCGGCGCGTCCATGTATGCGGGACATGTAGTTCGGGGTGTTCCGCGCCAACTCGCCGCTAATTTCACGCCAGGGCGTCAGTGAGCCTGGGGGAGGGGACATGGATTTCCAACGAAATTGATCCGATGTGGGGGACTCCTTCGTCCGACACCGCGTCCGATGACATCGAGACTTCCTTAAATCTCCCGCCCGAGATGCCGATCAGCCAACCCACGCGATCTCGATGTCCTTAGGGTTGAACGCGCCAGGACTGGGAGGCCACCGAGCTGGTGAGTCCGACCTCGGGCGCACCGACGTGCGCGGTGCGCCGATCGACCCGATAGCCCGCCGACTGTCGGCTGTCCCGGTGGTGCTGAACCAGGCCCCTCGGCGACGACGTCGGCCTGATCATCGTGCAGGACGCGGTGACCGTCAACCAGCCCGCCGATATGTACCCCCATTGATGCCCCGTCGAGGTAGGCGATCCTATTCAGTTGTCGCCGATCCGGACGACCAACGCAGGGCAGGGATTCCAGGGCTTCTTCGGGCCGACGGCGTGAATCGGCGAACATGCTGTCAGCCCGGTCCGGTGCGGGATCGACCGACAGATGCAGCACTGGACAGCGCAAGGAGGAGGTCGGCAGTGCCGGTGGTCAGGACACCGATCATGGCCAGTTCACTGATGTGCCATTCCTCGATCGCGCTGACCGCGTCGACCGGCACCAAGACCCGGTAGTCGTGTTCACTGCCGTCATAAATCGTGGCGCGCGGACAGTTCGGGAAGTTGCAGCCAGCGACGACAATTGTGTCCACGCCCAAATCGGTGAGATGCCGGTGCAGCCGAGTGCGATGGAATGCGCTCCATCGCGGTTTCCAGACCGCCCATTCGTTTTCGTCGAGTTGGTCAATCTCACCCGCTAGAAGCCGCTCGTGATCCGGCGTTCGCTGACCGGCGAGGCATAGCTCCGGCACTATCTGCGATCCTGCTGAGCCGGGAGCGACAATATTCGCGCCCGACGCCATGGCAGTGCGCCGGACCCGGTCTATGTCGTCGCCCGCGTAAAGCCGGACGACGTGAATAACCGGGCGACCGGCGTCGAGAAATGCTGAGCGAAGGTCGACCAACTTCGGCATGACCGCCGTCGTACCCGCAATCGGGCTTCTGCCACCGTCCACGAAGTCGACCTGAGTGTCGATGATGAGCAGCGCCGAGGTCGCCAAGCGGGGCGCGATGTGCTCGTCCACCGGACCCGGCCACGACGTCGCAGGGGTCGCCGACATGCAACGAGCGTACGAAGAACACATGCTCGCCGCGACCCACCGCCGCTGGCGAGTCCGCCCACGACGTTGTCATCGAAGACGAGCGGCAGTTGAGCGACTTCGAGGGCGGCAACCTGGAGGTCGTGCTGCGCGAGGAGCACGTGGGGGACACCACCATGTGGTCAGCGCTGTACGCCAACGGGTACGCCAACCAGCCCGATTCCGGCGGTGTCCGTGGCTGTCTACCGACGTACGCAAAACGTGCTGACCTGCACAAACTGGACACCCACGAACACCGACGGACCCCCTGCCTAAATCTGGGGGTCAAGTGGTCGCAGGTTCAAATCCTGTCAGCCCGACGCAGGTCGGAGGCGGTTTTCGAGGTTCGGAAACCGCCTTTTTTCGTACTCTGACCACAACTGTTGACCACAATCACAATCACAATCACAATCACAGGCCCAGCGCAGCGCCCAGGCCGTCGACCGCCGCCCGCGCGGTGTCGTCGGACGTGTGCCCGTACAGGTCGCCGGTGATGCTGATCGAGGAATGCCCGAGCAGGTCGGCCGCCGCCTTGATGTGCACCCCGGACTCCAGCCACGCCACCGCCGCGCTGTGCCGCATCGTGTGCGCCCCGACGTTCTCGATCCCGGCCTTGGCCGCCGCCAGCTCGACCGTGCGTAGCAGGTTGCGCGGATCAACCATCGTGCCCAACTCGGTAGCGAACACCACCCCGGTATCGGACCATTGGTCACCGGCCGCGAGCCGTTCGGCCACCTGCTGCTTGCGCCACCCCTTGAGCGCGGTCACCACGCCCGTGTGCAGCGGCACCCGCCGCCGTGACCGGTCCGTCTTGGGTTCGGTCAGCACCAGTTCCCGGTCCACCCGCGACAGCGTGTGACGGACCCGGAGCTCACCCTTGTCGAGGTCCACGTCCGACCACAGCAGCCCGCACACTTCGCCGCGGCGAAGACCCGTCGCCGCCATCAAGACGACCGCGACGTAGTACCGGAGTTCCTTCGCCGCGTCGAGCAGCCGCGCCACATCGGCCGCAGGCAGATATCGCGCTTCCTGCCGCGCCACCGCCGGCCGCTTCACCTTCGCCGCCGGATTCGACGCCAGTAGAGCATCGCGCAACTCCACGATCAGCGCCTCGACGTCGGACGGGCGCAGCCGGTCCAGCCGCTTCCCGCCGATCTCCGCATCCTCCAGATGTGTCCGCGACAGCGACCCGTAAAGGGACTTGGTGGTCGGCTTGCGGTCGGAAGCCGCCAGCGACGACTCGCGCCACCGCTTCAACCACGACCCCACGGTGTCGGGCGCATCCTTCGCCGGCTGGCCCTCGTCGATGCGCTGCTGAATCTTCTTCAGCTCGCGGCGCGCTTCGGCGGCCGTCTTGCCGTACACATAGGTGCGCCGCCGCGTCTCCGTCGTCGGGTCGACATACGACAGGGAAGCCTCCCACCGGCCGTCGACCCGCTGACGCACGTTTCCCTCGCCGTTCGCACGCTTAGCCATCGAGCAACCCTTCTTCAACCGCGCGTTTCTTGTAGCGTGCCGCTGTCGCTTTGGAGCAGAAGAACACCGTCATCAGTGATTCGGTCTTGGCTCCCGGCGGCGCGTTGCGCCATGTTTCAGCCACCAGCTCAAGGTCCACGGCATCCGCGCTGCGGCGGGTCCGTGGCTTTCCCTTCACGATCTTCTTTCCCGCTTCGATGCTCGTGGCGTTGAAGTCTCTATCCCCATACGCCTTACGCCACCGTCTACGTCCCGGCGGGGCTGACATGGCTTCGTGGGCGGCCGCACCTATTGCGCTGATTACGAGCTTGTCGATGTGCAAGTGCCTCAAATCCTTTGTCCTGACAGGTACGCCGTCCTTCGCCTCGATGTGGACACCGACGCATACGGGGATCTTGTTCATCACACCGAACTCGAAACGGTACGACGGTTGCGCCGGCCCGCCCGGATGGACGTACCAGAACTGCTTTGGTACCCCGAGGCCGTTGCCGATCGGCTGTATCTGAGCGTGGCTGTCGTACTCAACGTCCGCGCCGTCTTCCATCGCGATCTGCGTCCGTCCCATACCTCTCACTTCCCGGTGCCTGCTAACTGAGGTCTCATTGCCCTTGTTATGAGAACTCATAGCAGCGACGCTTGTCAATGACAACGGCGGACGCCAAGCTACGCCGAGCGTTGTTTGAGAACTCCATAGCGACGAATCACATTGCACACCAACCTATCCCGGAAAGGAGGTGACATGCAGACACACCCGCTTGTGCGCCACCTCGTACCCATCGAGGATGCGCAGAACGAACTCGGCGGCATCTCCCGGACCACCCTCTACCGGCTCATCGACGAGGGCTATCTGGTCCGGGCCAGGATCGGCCGCCGCGCTTTCATCACCGGCGACTCAATCGCCGCCTACATCAATCGCATCACCCAGGAGGACTAGATGCCCACAAAAGAAAACCGCCCCGCGGGCAACGGGGCGGATTCCACAACACCAACGAGGTGCTCCCACTATATCGTCGGTCTCCGACAGCGCAAGATAGAGACATACCGACGTGAGCCGCTGGACTGCGGGTGTGTGGATCCGTGGACATGCCGCTGCTACGACCCCGCCGAGCCTTCCAGTCGGCAAGTCGACGGCTACCGAGACGCCATAGTCCACCTGGCCGGCCTCCAATTGCTTGCCGCCCCAAGCCTTCCGGCCCTGCGCGCCATGTGGTGCCGTGGTGGCACCGACCGGCGTCTCGCAGCCGACATCTCGCGGCGATGGGAATTAGCCGCATGACCGGCCACGACGATTTCTGGTCGACACGGCCGGTCCTCTAGCACATTCTGGCCTTCGCCCGCGGCCGCCGTGTCGCTCCGTACTCGACATTGGGAGTAGTCCTTGTCCGTGCCAGCTGCCACGTGCCGCCGCGTGTGGTGCTGCCCCCCGCTCGTCGGTGGCCGCGCATCGCTGAACATTTACGTTGCCCACGTCGGCCCGTCCGGTGTCGGCAAGGGCGGCTCGATGGCCGCCGGCCGCGACGCGGTGATCTTCAACAGCGACCACATCGAGGAGCTGCCCGAATTCCCGCTCGGCACCGGCGAGGGATTGGCGGCCACGTTCAAGTCCGGCGGCGCCGAGGAGATTCACACCGCGTTGTTCACCGCCGCCGAAATCCAGTCGCTCGCCGCGCTGTTCACCCGCCAGGGCTCGACCATCGAACCCGAGCTACGGAAGGCGTGGATGGGGGAAACCCTAGGTTTCGCCAACGCCCGCAAGGACACCCGGATCGTCATCCCTGCGATGTCTTACCGGCTCGGCGTCATCCTCGGCTGTCAGCCCCGACACACTGACATCCTGTTACGCGGCGCGGACGGAGGCACCCCACAGCGATTCTTGTGGTTGCCCGTCCTTGACGCGGACCGGCCCGCCCAGCGCCCGGACACCCCGAACCCCATCGTCGTCGATGTCGCGCGCATTGGCACCGGACCATCGGACTTCAAACTCTCCACCGAGACCGGCCCCGATATCGCCGAACTTGCGCGGCGACCCGTCGTCGCCGAATTAGTCGTCCCAGATATCGCCGTGGAGGCGATCGACGCCCACCAGGCCGCGATCCACGAGCAAGACCCCGACGTGGACCCGCTCGACGGGCACGCGCTTCTGTGCCGCCTCAAGACCGCGTGCGCGCTGATGGTCCTCGACGGACGGACACAGCTCAATGACGAGGACTGGCACCTAGCCGGGCACATCATGGAGATCTCCGCGCGGACCCGTGAGCAATGCCGGAACGCCATCGCAGACCAGGCACGCAGCGTCAACCGGGCGCGTGCCCACGCCGCCGCCGAACGCGACGAGATCATCTCCGACCGCAAGGCCCAACGCGCCCGAGACGCCATCCTCCGGCGCCTCAACAGGCATCGGCAGCAAACAAAGAATCAGCTCCGAATGGGCTTGAAAGCCGACGTCCGCGACTACCTCGACCCGGCAATCTCCGATCTCCTCGACTCCCGAGAAATCACCATTTCCGCAGGAAAATTCTCACTCCCACATGGACATATGTCCCAGGGACATGTCCCACGAAAACAGGCTTCTACCTGCGAAAACACCGTATGTCCCACAGGGACATATGTCCCTACGCCTAGGGACATAGCGCAGCGCCGTGGCGAACGCCAACGCCTACGCACCCGCGGCCAACACCGCACCGCCCAGCAAACAGAAGACGAGTCCGCGTGAGCCGCGTCATCTTCCCACCCGAGGACTACTGGACAAGCAAGGAGACCCCGATGATCGAAGTAACCGCCGCAGACTTCAGACGCGCCTGCGCGCTGGTCGTGCACCACCGCAACCGCAACACCGATGGCTGCAACGCAGTCCTCGCGGAGGTCAACGACACCGACCGCATCGCCGAACTCATCTTCGCCGTCCTCGACCTTTACGAAAAGCTCATCCCGATCCTGCATACTGAGATCGGCGTCAGTGTGCTCAACCAGCTCATCCTCGACATGGCTGCACGCGAAGAGGCTGAGACGCAATGACCCTCAGGCCATGCGTGCATTGCGGCGAACCCTCCGACCGAGCACGCTGCCCACGACACCGCCCGAAGGACACCAAGCCGACCGCCGCGACCCGCGGCTACGGCAACGCCTGGACCCGGCTGTCCAAGCGCGCGAGGAGATTACAGCCGTTCTGCACCGACTGCGGCAGCGCCGAAGACCTGCAATGCGACCACAAGCCAGAAGCCTGGCAACGCAAGGCATCCGGCAAGAGCGTCCGATTGCAGGACATCGACGTGGTGTGCGGGCCGTGCAACAGAGCCCGAGGCGCAGCCCGCGGCAACACCATGACCAGGGGAGATGCCCCGGCCGACGCCAACCAAGACCCCGTGGGCAAGGCAAAGTTTGCGTTACACACCACCAAGGGGGTCCGGTGCTAAGGGAGAACGGTCCCCCTACGGCCCTTGCCATCGGGCCGTGTCTTCGGCCGTCCAGGCTTGTGGTCGATGTCTGCGGCCAGGCTGTTCCAAAAATCCATAACGTAGTAATGGATCTTCCCGTCACTGGAACTCGTCACTTTCAGGATGCCATCTTCCAGCACTTCGTAGGTGTCGTCGTCGCCATGTTCGCTGTCTGGATGGTCCGTGTAGGTCACAGTGAATGCCATGTCTGGAGCTTGCCATGAAGGCGGGACCTAAAGGAACCGTTGATTCCGCTCCGCTGTCGTTCGCGCGGTGGCCGGCGTCGCGCGCGAAGCGCCGGGAGCGGTTCATCGGCGAGTACCTGATTACGCCGAAGGGTGTCGGTGCGCGGGAGCCGTTCGTACTGCGGCCGTTTCAGCGGGAGATCGTCGGCGGCGCGTTCGCGCCAGGTGTCCGCACGGCGCTGGTGTCGCTGCCCCGTGGTAATGGCAAGTCGGCGTTGGCGGCCGCGCTCGGGTTGGCCGAGATGTTCGTGGGCCCGGATTCCGCCGAGGTGTTGTGTGTGGCCTCCGATATGCGGCAGGCGATGATCGTGCTGCGGATGGCCAAGCGGATGGTCGAGCTGAACCCCGAACTCGAGGAACGGGTGCAGGTTTACGCCGACAAGTTGGTGCTGCCCGAGAACGACGCCACGCTGTTGCCGCTGCCAGCCGAACCCGGCGCGTTGCACGGCCACGATCCGAGCCTACTGGTGGTCGACGAGTTGCACGTCGTGACCGAGTCCGTTTGGGAGGCAGTCACTTCGGTGTCGGGTAAGCGCCCGGAGTCGCTGACGTTGGCGATCTCGACGCCAGCCAGCTCGCCCGACAGCATCATGTGGCAGTTGGTTGAGCATGGCCGCCGCGGCGATGATGCGGCGTTTTACTTCCGTGAGCACGCCGCCCCCGAGGGGTGCGCCGCCGACGACCGCAAGGCGTGGCGTATCGCCAACCCGGCGTTGGCGTGCCGGCGACCATTTTTGGCCGAGGACGGCATCGAAGCGGTGCGTCGCACGATCTCGGAGGCTCGTTTCCGACAGTTGCGGTTGGGCCAGTGGGTGACCGGGGTGGAGGCGTGGCTGCCGTGGGGAGCTGGGATCTGTGCCAGTTCGATCGGATGGTGAAACCGAGGGAACGGGTGGTCCTGGCGTTCGACGGGTCCGCGTCCGGTGACTCCACCGCCCTGGTCGGTTGCACCCTCGATGGATTCATTTGGTGCGAGGGTTTGTGGGAGAACCCCGGCGATCCTCGTTGGCGTGTCCCGCGTGAGGACGTGACCCGCGCGGTCGATGTGGCGTTCACCACCAAGTACGACGTTGTCGAGTTGGCGTGTGATCCGTGGGGCTGGCGCAGTGAGATCGAGGACTGGGCCAAACGACACGGTGAGCGCCGGGTGGTGGAGTGGAACACCGCCCACGCCGCGAGGATGGCCCCGGCGACTGACCGGCTGTATCAGGCCGTGGTCACCAAAGCCGTTGCCCATGACGGTGATCCGCGTTTGGGCACGCATATCGCGTATTGTGTGGCGAAGCGAACCCCGATGGGTGATCTGGTGTCGAAGGACAAGCGCGGGTCGCCCCGCAAGATCGACGCCGCCGTGGCCGCCATCGTGGCCTATGACCTTGCGGCGTTCCACCAAGTACGAAACCGCAAGCGAGTAAGGAGTTTTGCATCATGACCACCCCCTCACCCCACGACGAGCTGCTGACACAGCTCATGCAGCGACTGAATGAGCCGGCGGCCCGGTACGCCGAGCTTGATAGGTATTACCGAGGGGAGCAACCGCTCTCGTTCCTCGCACCTGAGGCGAAGATCGCTTTGGGCAACAGGTTCGGCCGCATCGCATCCAACATTCCCAGGCTGGCGGTCACCGCGTTGGCCGAGCGTCTGCGGATCACCGGATTCACCGGAGACGACGACCTGTGGGCTGATTGGATTCGCAACGACCTCGACCAAACCTCTGGTGTGGCCCACCGCGAAGCACTGCTGTTGGGTGACTCCTATGTGATTGTGTGGGCCGATCAGTTCGGCCGGGCCAAGGTCACTGTGGAGTCGGCGAAACAGGTTGCCGTGCTCACCGATCCGGGTAGCCGGGACATCGTGGCTGCGGTGAAGCGGTGGGAGGACAGGCAGGCCAACGTCACTCATGCCGTGCTGTATCTGCCGGATCGGATCGTGCGGTTGCGTGCCGATCAGGTCGGGGCGATCACCGGTTACCGCACGGTCGACGAGATCGCCAACCCGCTCGGCGTCGTCCCGGTCGTCGCTCTGCACAACTCTGACCGCATCCTCGGCGACTGGGGCTGCTCCGAGATCGACGACCTCACGACTCTGGTCGACGGCTTGAACAAGAGTTTGTGCGACATGCTCGTCACTTCCGAATACGTTGGCAGGCCGCGGCGTTGGGCGACGGGTGTGGAGTTGACCGAGGAACCCGTTGTCGACGACGACGGCAACGCGGTGTTGGACGACGACGGCCAGCCCGTCACGACGGAAGTGAATCCGATCCCCGAAGGGCATCGGGCGATGATCTCGGAGAACAACGACGCGAAGTTCGGGCAACTCAACGCCGCCGACCTCGCCGGGTACGAAGCATCGGTGCGGGTGCTGTTAGGCCAAGTCATGGCGGTCAGCACCTTGCCAGCGCATTACGTCGGAGTGTTCACCGACAACCCCGCTTCAGCCGACGCGCTGCGCGCCGCCGAGGCATCGCTGACGGCCCGCGCCGAGGCCCGCCAAGCCACCTTCGGCCGATCGTGGGAACAAGTCGCCAGGTTGATGATCGCGGTGCGGGATGGCCGCGACCCTCAGCAGGTTGATGTCCGGGTGTCGTGGGCTGACGCCGCTACCCGATCGGTGGCCCAGGAAGCCGACGCTGTCACGAAACTGTTCGCCGCCGGTCTGCTGCCCGCTTCGGTTGCGTTGCAACGGCTGGGGTACAGCGACGATCAGATCATCGAGATCCGCACCGCCCGAAGGGCTGAAGCGCTCGACGCCGCCGGGATCGGGTTGCAGGCACTACCCCGTGGTGCGGCATGACCGCCGCCGTTGACCTGTTCCAACTCGACACCGAGCACCTCTCGGCGCAGACGGAGACCGAAGTCCTCGCCGTCTACGCCCGATGGCTGGGCGGTGAACTGGACACCGGCACAGCGGTCGTGTTGATCGCCGCGGTCGTCAACCGTGCGAACGCCGCCGCGACCGCCAGCGCGGACGCGTGGCTGGCGGTGCAGATCGAAGCTGAAGCCGGCGTCCCGGTCCCGGTGGTCGGTGTCCTACCGGAAGACGGGTCCGAGCGGCTCCACAAGGCTGCTACGACGATCCTCGCCGAACCCGATGGTGTGGACACCCGGCTGGCACGGCTCGGGCGTGCTGAACCGCTGGAGGCGGCGCACCAGGGCACCCACGACGCCATGCAGGAGCAACCACTGGTCGAGGGGTGGGTGCGTCAGATGGACGCCGACCCCTGCCAGTTGTGCGTCTGGTGGTGGCGCCAGGGCCGGGTATGGCCGAAAGACCATCCGTTCCAACGCCACACGGGCTGTAACTGTCGGCCCCGGGTCGTGCTGCGGAAGAACATCAAATCGACTGGATACACAAGGAGATTGAGCAATGTCGGATAGCGACACCACCGAGGACGCTGGTGGCAATTTGCCACAAGTGACCGAGGACCGAGGTGGCAAATTGCCACCTCGGGAACCCGATGACTCCGAGCAACCCTCCGGCAAATTGCCGGAGGGTGATGCCGACGAGGACCCCGACGATGCCCCCGAAACGTTCCCCCGCGAAGTCGTCGAGAAACTACGCCAGGAGAACGGCAAGTACCGGCAACGCGCCCAACAAGCCGACACCCTCGCCCGTCGCCTGCACACCGAGTTGGTCCGGGCCACAGGCAGATTGGCCGACCCGACTGATCTGGCATTCGACGAATCCCACCTCGATGACCCCGACGCACTGGCCGATGCCCTCGCCGATCTGCTCGACCGCAAGCCGCACCTAGTGGTGTGTCCTGCAATAAATTGGCCATAGGTTAGATACGATTTCGGCATGAGACAACCCGTGCCTGCGTTGGAGATGTCGGCAGGACAACGTGAGGTGCTTGAGTCGTTGGCGCGCTCGCAGTCGGGTGTGCATCGGGAGGTGGTGCGGGCCAAGGCGCTGCTGATGGCGGCTGACGGTGTGGCCAACACTGCGATCGCCGCGTCGTTGTCGGTGTCGCCGGCGTCGGTGAAGAGTTGGCGTGAGAGGTTCGCCGAGGAGGGGTTGGCGAAGTTGGGTCAGGTTCGCAAGGGTCGTGGCCGCAAACCGTCGATCCCGCAATCCACCATCGATGAGATCGTCGATCTGACACTGAACTACCGCCCGAAGGGTGAAACCCATTGGAGCTGCAGGACGATGGCTGCTGCGACGGGGGTGTCGAAGTCAACGGTGCAGCTGGTGTGGCACGCGCGGGGGCTCAAACCGCATCGGGTCCAGACGTTCAAACTGTCCAACGACCCGCGTTTTGAGGAGAAACTGGTCGATGTCGTCGGGCTGTACATGAACCCGCCCGAGAAGGCGATCGTGTTATGCGCCGACGAGAAATCCTCGGTGCAGGCACTGGACCGCACCCAGGCGTCGCTGCCGATGGTCAAGGGGCGAGGCGAGACGATGACCCACGACTACAAACGGCACGGCACCACCACCCTGTTCGCCGCACTGAACGTGTTGACCGGCACGGTGATCGGGCAATGCATGCCGCGCCACCGGCATCAGGAGTGGTTGAAGTTCCTCAAGACCATCGACCGCGAAGTGCCCAAAGACCTGGCAATCCACCTGATCTGCGACAACTACGCCACCCACGTGTGTCCTGAAAGTGAAGTGATGAGGATGTAGGAGGTCCCCAGCACGAAGCGTGCTGTGCCAGTGATGGAGGTAGGTCCTCCGGGTTCGCCGAGCAGACGGAGAACTCAAACCGCCGCAGTGTCATGCCGGTCAAGAGCCGGGGTGGGAAGCGACTGCGGAAAAGGCCCGCTGCAGCGGGTCAGGTATGCGGCGAGAAGACGAACATGGATGAACCACTGCGGACGCATCGAAACGTAGAACGATGGCGCCGAAACCGGAGGTTGTGGGTATCTCCGGGACAAAGGCCCGCCCGCGGGGCGAGCCCTGAGCCAGGGGGCGGGCTGCGTGCTGCCCTGGTGGCGTCCGGTGTATAGGTGGCGTGAGCTCGTCGCGGGCGCTGGCATGGAACAGGAGAAACTGTCGCCTCGATACCGACGACCGGACGTTATCGGCGCGGTGTGCCGGTTCGGGTCGCGAGAGGGAGGACCCCAAGTGGCCGAAACCGCAAGGGGCAGAGTACCGATGCGAGGCACAGGGGCGGACCGGCTCGTAGTAGCGGTGAAGGCTCGGTAATGGGGCTGGAGCGAAGGGGCCGGGCGGGCCAGATCGACCTGAGGTCACCCCGCGAGGGTAGGAGCTGATGGTTGGATCGAAGTCGAAGGTGAAGTCGTTCGAGATCGACAAGCGCCTCGTTCATGAGGCGTGGATGAAGGTCCAGGCCAACGGCGGAGCGCCGGGCGTGGACGCCGTCAGCATCGACGGGTTCCGGGAGGCGGAGAGGGACAACCTCTACAAGCTGTGGAACCGGATGAGCTCCGGCAGCTACCTGCCGGGCCCGGTGCGGGCGGTGGAGATACCGAAGGATCATGGGGCGGGGATCAGGGTGTTGGGTGTGCCCAATGTGGCCGACCGAATCGCCCAGACAGCGGCTGCGATGCTGCTGGAGGAGAAGCTGGAGCCGATCTTCCACCCGGACAGCTACGGCTACCGTCCCGGGCGGTCGGCCCACGACGCGTTGGCCGTGACTCGACGGCGCTGCTGGAAACAGGACTGGGTGTTGGACCTTGATGTCCGGGCCTTCTTCGACAGCGTCCCGCATGATCTGCTACTCAAGGCGGTCGCTCACCACACCGACGAGCGTTGGGTTCTGCTCTACATCGAGCGGTGGCTCACAGCCCCCATGCGGATGCCGGACGGGACTCTGACAGCGCGGGACAAGGGGACCCCGCAGGGGTCGCCGATCTCCCCGTTGCTGGCCAACGTGTTCATGCACTACGCGTTCGATACCTGGATGGTTCGGGAGTTCCCGGGCTGTCCCTTCGCGCGGTATGCGGATGACATTGTCGCTCACTGCGATTCGGAGGATCAGGCCCGCGCGCTGCGGGACTCGATCGCCACCAGGCTCGGGGCACTCGGCCTCGAGCTGCACCCCGAGAAGACGAAGGTCGTGTTCTGCCAGGACGCGAACCGGCCGGGGGAAGCGGAGCACACCAGCTTCGACTTCCTCGGCTACACCTTCCGGGGGCGCCTGGCCAAAGGCCGGAGAGGCTACTTCGTGAGCTTCGCCCCGGCCATCAGTGTCACGGCGGCCAAGGCGGTCGGCCAGAAGGTCAGGGCATGGCACCTCAATCGTCGCAGTGGGACGGATCTGTCCGGCCTCGCCGAGGAGATCGACCCTCAGGTGCGAGGCTGGATCGGCTATTACGGGGTCTTCTACCGCTCCGAGCTGTACTCCCTCGCAAGGCACATCGACGAGCATCTCGTTCGATGGGCCATGCAGAAATTCAAACGACTGCGCGGGAAAGCTGCCAAGGCTCGGGCCTGGCTGGACGCGGTTCGACAGCACCAGCCCCGGCTCTTCGCCCACTGGCACCTTCTCCCGCCCACCAGAGGCCGGCCTGTGGGAGCCGTATGACGGGCGACTGTCACGTACGGTTCTGCGAGAGCCGGGGGGTGCGATTCCC
Organism: uncultured Actinomycetota bacterium; assembly: GCA_963801365.1. GTDB lineage: Bacteria > Actinomycetota > Actinomycetes > Mycobacteriales > Mycobacteriaceae > Mycobacterium. Next base: position 21,252 of record CAWDEZ010000019.1, read on the forward strand.
CCCGGCTACTCACCAAACACCAAGACGTCGGCAAGTGGCTGGACAATCATCCTCGGTTCCACCTGCATTTCACCCCGACATCCTCATCCTGGTTGAACCTGGTGGAACGCTGGTTCCGCGAGCTGACCGACAAAGCATTGCGGCGCGGGGTATTTCATTCCGTTCCCGACCTGATCGCCTCAATCCAGGAATACCTCGACTCACACAACGACGCCCCACGGCCTTACGTGTGGACAGCGACCGCAGAATCCATCCTCGCCAAGGTCGCCCGCGGACGCATCGCCCTCGAAAAAGTCAGCTAAATCCAGAACACACCACTCTAGCGTCCCGCAAGCCGGTCGGCGACATCGGCCAAGGCAACCAAGGATCGGCGTCGGAGCCGTTCAGCCTGCTTGGACTGCTCAAAGAACGGACGTGAACCGCGCGCACGGAGAAGGCCGACCCGCCAGAGGGGTGGGAAACGGGCCGGCCCCCCACGGGCGAGCATATCTGGCAAACCCCGGTGACATTGTTACAATGTGATCTACCGGGCCTGACGCCCAACGATTGACGTCCTGGCGACGTGTCGAAAACAACCCCCCTCGACACGTAAGGACGGTTGATCGTGGCCATCGAAGTCACCTCGGGTAACACCACCCTCATTCAGTCGCAGGTAGCCAGCCTGGTCGTTCAGCCTCTCGAACAAGCCTCGACGTTCCTGGCCGCCGGCCCCGTCGTGCTGGACTCCTCCAGCCCGGTACGGGTGCCGCGCGTCGTCAACGGAGTAACGGCGGGCTTTGTGGCCGAAGGCGCTCAGATCAGCGACGGCGACGTGGCGTTCGACGAAATCACCTTGCTGCCAAGCACTTTGAAGGGTCTCAAGGTGTTGGTGAAACTCAGCAACGAGTTGATCCGCACAAGCGTGGTCGGCCTGGACGCGGTGCTCCGCACCCGGCTGGTCACCGACGTCGCCAACGCGCTGGACGCGGCCCTGTGGGACGGTGCGGGCACGTCGAACACCATCAAGGGCATCCTGCGTCAGACCGGCATCGCCACCAGCGCGCTGGATCTGGCGGACCCCGATTCGCTGATCGACGGCCTGGCCACCGCGCAGGGCAACAAGACCAGCCCAACGCATTGGGCGATGACCGCCGCATCGTTCGCGAAAATCCGCAAGGTCAAGGTCGGCACCACCGACAAGCGGTACGTGATCGACCCCAACACGATCCAGAACGGCACCGACTTCCGGCTTTTAGGCTTGCCGGTCGTCATCACCGACAACATCCCCGCCGTGACGGCCAAGAACCGTGTCGCGCTGGTGGACTTCTCCAAAGTTGTTGTGGCACGCGACGTCAACGCCGAGGTGAAGATCCTCGACCAAACCTGGGGCGACTACGACAGCATCGGCATCCGCGTCGTGTCCCGCTGGACGTGGCGCTGTTGCAGTCCAAGGCCGTCACCTTGTTGACCGAGGCGTAACGGTGGAGGTCGATGCGGGTGACGTCACCGCGCTCGCCGAGGGTGACGTTGAGACGGTGGTGCCGGTCGTGACGGTGCTGGCCAAGTCCTACACCCGCGGCAACGGGTTCGACGGCAACGAACCGAATACGGAGATCGCCGCGGTGATCGTCACCGCCTCGGCGCGGCTGGCCGCCAACCCGGCGCAGTTGGCCACGGATCACACCGCCGGCCCTTTCAGTCGCAGCATCCGCGGCGGGTTCGACGGCTGGACGCTGGCCGAGCAGATCATCCTGAACCGCTACCGGGTGCGGGCCATGTAAACCCGGCGGCCTCGGCGTCAACCCCTGTGAGTTTCCTTTCTGGGCAAGGTGCCACCACGACGGCTAATGAGTTGGGCCAGAGTCGCATCTGCGCCGAGGCCGCCCACACGTCTTGACCACAACGGTTGACCACAACCAGACCGGAATTACGCCGGTTTTCGCCAGTGTCCGGCAATGTTCGCGATTGTCGTATTCGGTTATCGGACAACCGAATATGTGTACATACGCGAACACCCACGAATATACTGGCGATAGCTGGGGGTCAAGTGGTCGCAGGTTCAAATCCTGTCAGCCCGACTCAGAAAAACATGCCCTGACCTGCTGCGATCTGCGCTAGATAGCACGGCGCTCGGGACCACTATGCGACCAGTACGCCAACGCATACGCCAACCAGGATTTGCTGGCCCCACGATCACAGGCCGAGATCCGCGCTCAAGCCGTCGACCGCAGTGCGTGCGGTGTCATCGGAGGTGTGCCCGTACACGTCGCCGGTGATCGCGATCGACGAGTGCCCGAGCAGGTCCGCGACGGCCTTGATGTGCACGCCGCGCTCAAGCCAGCGGACCGCTGCCGAGTGCCGCAGGGTGTGGATGCCGACGCCCTCGACGCCAGCGGTCTTGGCGGCCGCCTCGATCACGCGGAGCAGGTTGCGCGGATCCACCGGCGCGCCAAGCTCGGTGGTGAACACCAGCCCGCAGTCCTGCCACTGGCTGCCTACCTTGAGCTTCTCGGCGGCCTGGGCGACCTTGTGCCTCTTGAGCATCGCCACCACGGCGGTCGACAGCGGGATCGTCCGCCGGGCGCGGTCGGTCTTCGACTCGGTAATCGTCAGCCTTGCGTTCACCCGCGCGAGGGTCGTCGCCACCTTCAGCGTTCCGGCGTCGAGGTCCACCCGGTCCCACGACAGCCCCAGGCACTCGCCCCTGCGCACCCCCGTGGCGGCGACGAGCACCAGGGCGGCGTGGTAGCGGGAGGACTGTGCGGCCCTCAGCACAGCCGCCACGTCACTGGCGCTCAAGTGTCTGGCCTCGGTGCGTGGCACACCTGGACGCGCCACCAGGGCTGCAGGATTGCGTGCCAGCAGTCCATCGCGCACCGCCCCGTCGAGACCAGCCCGCAGCACTGTGTAGGTCTGCCGGATGGTCGAGTCGGATAGCGTCTTGGCGCGCATCGACAGCACCAGCGCCTCAATGTTCGTGGGTCGCAACCTGTCTAGCGGTATCGCCCCGAATGGCGCTGACTCCAAGTGCTTACGGCAAAGATTCGCGTAGAGCACCCGCGTCGACTCCTTGCGGTCGGACGCTGCCAGTGTGGTGGCCCGCCAGTGCGCAAGCCAGTCGCCGACCGTGCGGGTCGCATCCTTCACGGGTGCCCCGCCGTCCAGCCGCTCCTGGGCGGTCTTGAGCTGGTCGCGCACCGCTTTGGCACTCGGCCCGTAGAAGGAGACCCGGCGCCGCGCGCCGGTGTCCGGATCGAGGTAGCTGAATCGTGCCTCCCAGGTGCCGTTGGCGCGCTGGTAGACGTTGCCTTCGCCGTTCGCCCGTTTCCCCATCGTCACGCCTGCTTCTTGCCCGCTGTGGTGGCGGGCAGATAGCCCGCCTTGCGCGCCAGCAGGACGTAGCGCCCGGCGGTGCTCTCGGAGACGGAGTAGCGGTCCTGGATGGCCTTCCACGGCCCCTCGTGAACGTGGTCGCGGTACACCCGAGCGATCTCGCCGAGCATGTCGTCGGTGACCTTGAGCCGTCGAGGACGGCGGTTCTTGGGTTTCCTGGGTGCCTTGTCCGCAGCACCTTGTACGGGTACGTCCGCGTCGTCGGACGGCAATTCTTCCTGGCTGCCTTGTAACAGGGAAATGGCCGTGTGTAATCCCCAACCCCTTAGCCCTCGTGCGACGGTGTCGATATCAGCGGGGGTCACTTCTGGCCCACCGGGTTTCGCGTCGAGACTCACTCCGGAGCACTCGACGTAGCCGTCGCGCACACGGAAGCTCATCTTGGCGGTCGGCTGCTCGGCGGTGCCCGGCCAGACCAGGTGGAACTCGACCGGCAGCGTTCCGCTTTCGTCGGCCGTCTCGACCCGCTCGTCCAGGTCGTTCCATACCACCCAACCGACTAGGTGGCCTTTTCCGTCCTCAATTGGCACCCGCACCCCCAGATATAGCGGCATCCGCCCATCTCCATATCACTTTAAAAATGCCCTAACTGATATGGCAACGATGCCACTAGCCCTCTAGCCTGTCAATGACTACCCGCACACGCTGGGACGCGGCAGAACGGAAGCGAACAATGAGCGAGTTACTCAATCGGCTGGTGTCGATGCAGGAGGCACGCGAGAAGTGGCCCGGCGGAGTAGGCCGCACCACCGTCTACGAGTTGATCAAACGGGGGGAACTCACTCAAGTGCATGTCGGCCGCAGGTCATTCCTAACCGCGAAAAGCCTTGCTGCTTATGTGGACCGGCTCAGCGACGCCACCTCGGTGTGAGTCTCCATGAGGTGGAGAGGTCGCCCCGGCGGTACCACCGAGGCGACCAATCAGCCCGTAGCAGGAGCCATTCCCGAACCGAGAGGAACAAATCAAATGATGACACCCGAGGCCGGCGCCGAACAAGGCGCCGGTGACGTCGCTCAACGGGGAGCGGCCTGCGGAGGACCGCGCGTTCGACCCGTTCGACCCCGAAGCACTGCGCGTCAGCGGGATTGCCGACGTCGACATCGAGCAGGTTCTGACGACGGTCCCGGTCCGTAATCCCAAGCGCACGGAGTTCTTTCGGGTGTGAATCCCGACCCCACCTACATGCTGGACACCTACCTCCTGGAGCGCGACGCGGACATGGACAAGGAGCGTTATCTGGTGGTCGGGGGCCTGCGGCAGGTGCTCATCCAGGAGCTCCGACAGGTGCGCTTGCTTACGGCGATCAACAAGTCAGGCACGGTGTTCCTGTGGCCCGTCAAGCTCGCCGGCGACGGTACGCGCATCTCCGTCGCATCTCCGACTCAGCCCTGCTCGCCGCCGAGCAAGCCAAGACGCTTTGGGTGCGGATGTGGTGGGACCGGGACCTCGGTGCGTATGCGATGGCGCGTGCCACGGGCGATCTGGGCTCTCCCCAGTGGCCGGATAAGTTATTCCGCGACCTAATCGAAATCGCGTTCCGGCACAACCTGATTGACCGCGCGGACCATCCGGTGATCAGGGAACTCGCGGGGGAGCTATGAATACCCGCGCGCACACCTCGATCCGGCCCGAGACGCTCGACCAGGCCGCGTTCTGGGAGAAGACAAAGACGCGGTACCTGCGGGCTGGCCTGTGCCACCGATGTGCAGCGCAGGCGGCGTGGGCGCACCAAGTGGGCGCTGGCGGCTGGGGCGCTATCCACCCGCCGTGCGTCGGGTGCGTGGAGATTGTCGAGGTGTTCGCCTACCCCACTCCCAACCCGCTCTGGCGTTCCGTCGTCCGTAAACGTCTCTGATGGGTACGGAGGCCTTCCCGGCCACTATGACTGGGGGAGTCCGCCCGGTACCCATCAGCGCGGCCAGGCGATGGCAGCAACGGATACTCGGGCTCCCCTTTCGGTCGGTCTGGGTTCTCGACTTCGAGTTCGTCTCCGAGTCGGGGTCCCGTCCCGTCCCGGTCTGCCTGGTCGCGCGCGAGCTCGGCTCCAACAGGCTGATTCGGCTGTGGCAGGACGAGCTCGGCGCGGGCCCACCATTCCCGATCGCTGACGACACGTTGTTCGTGGCCTACTTCGCGTCGGCTGAGGTGGGATGCTTCCTCGAGCTCGGCTGGCCGGCCCCGACGCGAATCCTGGACTTGTTCACCGAGCACCGGAACGCCACCAACGGGATCCCGTTGCCCGGCGGGCGGGGCCTGTTGGGCGCCTTGTCCCACCACGACATACCCGCGATCACCGCAGACCAGAAGACCGAGGAACGCGCTTTGGTGATGCGGGGAGGCCCGTGGGACGGGGCCGACCGACGCCGCATCTTGGACTACTGCCAGACCGACGTCGACCCGCTCGGCGCCCTCCTGGAGCGGATGCTGCCCGCGATCCTGGGCCTGCCCCAACGGGTTGGGGCAGGCGTTGCTCCGTGGCCGGTACATGGCCGCAGTGGCCAGGATGGAACGCGCCGGGGTGCCGGTCGACACCGCGATGCTGGGGCGGCTGCGCAACCACTGGTCCGACATCAAACTCGACCTGATCGCGGCCATCGACAAGGACTACGGCGTATTCGAGGGGGGGACGTTCAAGGCCGGACTGTTCGCCGGCTATCTCGTCGACAACCGCATCGACTGGCCCCGGAGCACGACGGGTCATCTGCAGCTCGATCAGGACACGTTCCGCGACATGGCCAAGCGTTACCCAAACCTGGAGCCGCTCAAGGAACTTCGGCATTCACTCAGTGACCTTCGGCTGATGGCCCTGGCCGTCGGACCCGATGGCCGCAACCGGACGCTGCTGAGCCCGTTCGGGGCCAGGAGCGGGCGTAACACCCCCAGCAACACCAAGTTCGTCTTTGGTCCGAGCGTCTGGGTGCGCGGGCTGATCAAACCGCCTCCCGGTCGCGCCCTGGCCTACGTTGACTGGAAGACCCAGGAGGTCGTCATCGCCGCCGCGCTCTCCGGTGATCAGGCGCTGCTGGACGCGGTGTCCTCGGGTGACCCGTACCTGGCGTTCGCGAAGATGGCAAAGTTTGTTCCGCCGGACGCAACCAAACAGTCGCACAAGGTGATTCGGGACCTGTGCAAGACGTGCGTGCTCGGCACCAACTACGGAATGCAAGCCCCCAGCCTCGCCCTGCGGACCGGACTATCGGCGATCGAGGCCCAGGACCTACTCCACCGACTGGCCCAGACGTTCCCGGTGTTCACCGCGTGGGCCGAGCACGTCACCGCCGTGGGCCAGCTTGCCGGCTACCTGTCGACGGTCTTTGGCTGGACGTTGCAGACCGCATACACGCCGCGGGCGACGGCACTGCGGAATTTTCCTATGCAGGCCAACGGGGCCGAGATGCTGCGCCTGGCCTGCTGTTTGGCCACCGAACGTGGCGTCGAGGTCTGTGCTCCAGTGCACGACGCGCTGCTCGTGGAGGGTGATGCCGACCGGATGGACGACGTACTGGAGGTCACCAGGGCTGCGATGGCCGAGGCGTCACGGGTTGTGCTGGATGGTGTCGAGGTCGGCACCGACGTGGACGTTATCGAGTGGCCGAACCGCTACGCCGACCCGCGTGGCCGCGTCATGTGGGAGCGCGTCACGGAGATTCTGGACCGCGACCAGGACGGTTAGACGGGGTCACGAGGGTCGAGGGGGTGAAGGGGGTTAAGCAAGTCAACGGGGTCAGAGAGGTCAAAGGGGACAAGGGGGTACTAGGTAATCGAATCCCGCCCGGCCACCCTGACATGGTATGTATGCCCGTCAAGGAGAGATGTCAATACTTCTGGGCAAAAAGCCTGGTAGACAACGTATTTCAGAATCAGAAGGACGAGACACGATGACCACCAACGCACGCGCCTTCGCCACCCTGGCCGGGCATTTCCACACCGACGAAGACCGGGCCTTCCTCGTCCACCACCCCGGCCAGATGACCGTCGGCGACTACCGGTCACTCGACAAGGTCGAACCCTGTGAGATCACCGGCTTCGCGCCTGTGCGAACCACCCCCCGGCCCGAGGGGTGTTCGAGTACCTCGGCCTGGATGCCGACGGCTGGCCGGCGCGTGCGGAGCTGGAGGTGGCGGGCTATGAGCCCCTGCCCGCTCCCGTCCCGCATCGGCGAAAGCGGACCAGCATCGGCGCGCGGTCAGTGCACAGCGTAGGCAAAGATTCTCCGCATCTTCGTCGAAACCTCCAGATCCGTGTTGAACCGGTCCATCGGCAACTCGCGTCGAGGTCGTGCCCGACCTTCAGAAAGGTTCAACTGTGACGCCTCTGGAATACAGTCCGGAGCAGGTCATGGGGGGGTCGCGGCGGACTCGGACCCGATCACAAGCTTCTTGAAGAGGGCTTGGCCGGCGAAGCGGTTTATCGATTTTCGCTCAGCGTTGCGAATACCGTGAGTATGCTGGCCCACGGTAGCTGTTTGCTCGACGGGTGGGAGGGCGCAGCCATAGTTGTGTGTACATCCAGTGGCACCGAACATTATTGGGCGGATGCTCGCTATTGCGACGCGTGCAGGTGCGCGTTGGCCGGCTCGGATGGGTGCGCTGACTTCAAGCAGGTGATGTGCTGTTCGTCGACGTGGTGGGTTCGACGCGCGGTGATGGAGCGGCCAGGCGGCGTATGGACAAGTTCGCCGGTGATGGCCTGATGGCGGTGTTCGGGGCAGCGGTGCCGCTAGGGATCGGGGCCGAGGGGCGGCCGCTGCTGGCACCCGGAGGCCGCGACGGCGCTGGACGCATATGGGATCTGCATTGCGGTGACGCGGTCGGGAAGCCGCTGATTGGACACATTGAGCGCAGCGAACTAGCCCGGGCGCGACCTGATGCGGGGTTGACCGATAGCGGGAGAAGTTGGGGAGGAAACTTCTCGTTGATGCCCATCGGGCGAGCCCCTTCGATTTGTGCGATAAGCCAACTCAGCGATGCGAACGATTCGGAAGTCGGCCTGCAGGCCTAAAAGGAGTTCGTCGTCATCATGCTCAACTACGGTACGCAACCAGACACGCTGGGATCGTTAACCGCCGCTCAGCGGTCGATATGGGCTGCCCAACAACTCGTGCCCGAAGTGCCTTTCAACATCGCCGGTTTTATGGCCGTCGATCATCATGTCGACGCCGACAGGCTCATGGTCGCGTGCGAATCAGCTGCAGCGCGGTTCGGCACACCATGCGCGCGGCTATCCCTCGCGAACGGCGAACCGGTCTTCATGGTCGAGCGCTCGCTACCGCAGACCCTACGCTGCATCGATCTGCGCGCCGAATGTGACCCGGTAGCCGCTGCTAGCAGCTGGATGAACAACAACTACCGCCAACCAATTGATCTGGTCCGTGACCGACTCACCGACTTGGCGCTGCTGCGGATCACCGACAACCTGTCGTACTTCTACGTGCGTACGCACCACATTCTCTGCGACGGGTATGGCGCCAACAATTTATTCCGGCACATCGCGGCCGTCTACTCGGGATCGGTCGCCGCCACCACCGCCGAAGTCGACTTCTCCGAGTTTGCCCTGATCCGTGACGCAGATCGCAAGTATCAGCAGTCTTCGCGCAGTCATGCGGACGCCGAGTACTGGAAGACCGTGGTGCGCGGGCCTCTGGACGTCACCGACCTGGCAGGGACGCGGAGGTCGGTGGCACCACGCCACCCGCTGGCGCGCGAGCTGGTGTGCCCGGATGGACTGTCGCAGAACGGGCATGACCAGTTCGATGTCGCAAGGGTTGTCGCGGCAATGGCGGTGTTCATCGCGAAAACCACAGCACGCCAGAACGTGGCGATGTCGCTGCCGGTTTCGGCGCGCACGACTGCGGCGCTGAAAAGATGTGCGGGCATGGTGTCGAACCTGGTGCCGCTGCTCATCTGCGTCGATGACGGCGACACCATCGGTGCGCTGACCGATCGGGTCGCCAAGGCCGTGGTCGGTGCGCTGCGGCATCAACAGTTCCGGCGCTGGCCGGACCTCGTTGCCGACGGGACCCGTCTCGACATGAACGTCGAGTTCGGCCCGGCGATCAACGTATTCAACTTCGCCGCCCCATTTCGTTTCGGGCCTTCGGAACCGACGTACAACGTGTTGACCACGTTCCCCATACAAGATGTTGCAGTCAACATCTATACGCGGGGACCTGGGCACGCCACGCCGCGAATTCAGTTCGCGTGGAATCCGGACCGGTACACCGCCGACGAGATCGGCAGGCACATAACCCGTCTGGAATTGCTATTTGACCGCCTTTTGGTGGCCGATGCGTCGGTGGTGGTGGGGGAGGTGTCGTTGCTGGATCGCGGTGAGCATGATCTGGTGGTGTCGGGGTGGTCTGGTGTTGGTGCGACTATTACGCGGACGTTAGGAGTGTTAGATGCGTCGATCCATCATGGCTGCCGCTGTCCTGGGAGCCTCTGTGCTGGCCATCGCGCCTGCCAGTATTTTCCCAGCTGCGCCTGCTACCACGGATCTGCAAGACCACGTCGACGACGTCGAGGCCGAGCGAAAGCCTGGGGCCAACGAACTCCGCTACGCGGATTACCTGCGCCTCGACGAGCTGCTCGGTGCCGTCCACCCGGTGTCTGCGGGCGACGACGGTTCCTCTTGGGCCAACGAGAGGTACTTCATAATCAGCCACCAAATCTGTGAACTGTGGGTTTCACAGATCCTAGTCGACCTCGACCTCGCGCTGGAGTGCGCCCGTCTGGCGGACTTCGACAGCGCGATCGATAACTTGACGCGTGCCACCGCGCTGCTTGAACTGACGGTAACGACACTTAGTACCCTGCAACATCATCTTGGGGTGGATGACTTCCTCCAGTTCCGGCCCCAATTGCAGGGAGCGAGCGCGGGACAGTCGGCCCAGTTCACGGCGGTGCTGGCCGGCGTTCGCTACGCTCCCGTGGCGGCGCTACTCGAGATCGTCGCCGACCACCGCAGCGGCGACAGCAGCAACCGCCGGCAGCGCCCCCAGCTGAGCGCGCGGCTCGATGTATTCATCGCCGGCCTCACCCGCTGGCGGCTGGCCCACCTGGACCTAGTCCGCCACTTCATTGGGGACAGTCGAGGCACCGGGGGCACGTCCGGGGCCGGCTACCTGATCGATCGCCTGGATGAGGCTTCCCGCCCATCATAGGACTGGCTGTCTCCCTGCTCGGTGAGGAAACGCTCGCGGCCGAAGTGACTGGTCTACCGCAGCTTATGCTTCGGAGCCCAGGTGGGTCCGCGGGCCGCCGACACGTTCCTGCGGGTGGCCGGGAACATCGTCGAACTGTGAGTTCCGCGTGACGTTGGTGCGCTACGGCACCCATCCGAGCCAGCACGGCGTTCTCAGCCTTCCCGACGGCCCAGGCCCCTGGCCGGTCGCCGTGGTCATCCATGGCGGGTTCTGGCGGACGACCTACGGTGTCGACCTGGCCTCCGATCTGGCCGAGGATCTGGTGCGGCACGGCTTCGCTGCCTGGAACCTCGAATACCGCAGGGTGGGCGACGACCCGGGCCACGGAGGCGGTGGTTGGCCGGCCACCTGTCTCGACGTGGCCGCCGCTGTCGACCTGCTCGGTGCGACCGGTCAGACCCTGGCAGCCGGCCGGCTCGACCTGTCGCGAGTGGTCGCGATCGGGCACTCCGCGGGAGGTCAGCTGGCCGGCTGGCCGGCCGGTCGAGGGTCGCTGCCCGCCAACGCTCCCGGAGCCTCGCCCGTCGTGCCGCTGACCGGCTTCGTCAGTCAGGCGGGAGTCTTGGACCTCGCGCTGGCGCTGAAGGAGGATCTGGGTTCCGGAGCCATCCGGAACTTCCTGGGCGCCTGGGCGGACGACCCCGAGGCCCGCTCACTGGCTTGTCCCAGCGCCCTGCTTCCGATGGGGCCTCCCCTCGATCTGCGTGCACGGCACGGCCGACGACGACGTGCCACTCAGCCAGTCGCAGCGCTTCGTCGCCGCGGCTCGACGGGCCGGCGACGACTCCCGGCTGCTGGTGTTCCCCGGCACCGACCACTACGGACTCATCCGATGCGACGTCCCCCGCCTGGGCGGCTTGCCGCACGGTGGTCCTGGATCTGGCGCGCTGAACCTGTGGTCTCGCCACAGGGTGGCGGTAGTATCGGCGTTGTGACGCGCCGGGCTACAGGCGAAAGCGAAGGCGCAGACATTGGGTTATACCGCTGCGATGTTAAGCGTCGTCAAATGCAGCATCTACAGGGCCGCCAATTGCGCTGCGCGCGAGGCTATCTCGTGTTGCACCAGGATGTATCCGCAGGATGCAGATAACGGCTCAAAGCCCCGGGCGCTGAATGAATTTGAGGAACTCCGCCAACTCGGGCTTCAATTCTCTCGGAGCTTGCAGGAAAAGCAGTTGGTGCGGCGTTTGTCGGGGCCAGAGCAGCCTCCCTCGTAGTCGCCGAAGCAGTAAGAGAATTGCATGGCGGACGTGGCCACGACGTTCTTGTGATCAACCTTGACGGTGCCGAGCTAAACGTGGGTGTCGGCCACCCGTGCCGCGCGGAAATCTCCTGAGCCGTAAGCGAGTCGGCCAACACTCTCACTGACTCATCCTCGCCGACCAGTAGCTCAAGCCCGACCGCCGCCTCGTGGTTGTCGGCCCCAGCCGCCTTGGTAAGCGCGCAGTCTGTGATGATGCCGGTGTCGGGCTCGGCGGCCAGATGCGCCTTGAACCCGTCCTGACGGCGAGAGACCAGCTCTTGTGCAGATGGCGGGTGTCGGGATCCACCGTAGCGATCACCCGATCGGGCGCCACGCTCGGGCGATGCGCCAGCACGCAACTCTCCGTACACACCATTCCTGGACTCACTTGATGATAAACTTGGTTAGTGTTGTGTGATCACTGCTGCCATCATCGATGATGGCCTATGTCGACAGGACAGCTCGCGACATTGCGAGCATGCCCTGGGCGGGCCCGACGCCTCCTGGCTGAAACGGCGGTTGCAGTCTAACCGGCTGGAATACCTGGACCGCGACGATGTCGACGATCTGAAGCGCAGGATGGTCTGCTCACTCGACCGGGAAGGACGGGTGCTCGGTCACCGTAGAAGTTTGCCCGGACGGCGGTAGGTGAGGTGGCCAATATCCCCTCTCCCAAGATCCTAGAACCCGGGTGCGGCAAGGGCGGGCTGTCGCGCAAGCTGGTGGAGAATCACCCCTATGCTCAGGTGACGGCGACCGACATCGATCCGACGCTTGTGGCCACGGTCGCCCTCAGCGACCTCGGCACTCACCCCGCGCCACGGTGCGAGAATATGGATGCCACCGCAATCGACGCCCCGGACGGGTATTACGACCTCGTGGTGTTTTCGTTGTCGTTGCATCACTCGCCGCCTGCACTAGCCGCCCGAGTGTTCGCCGAAGGGACCCGCGCTGGGAACAAGTTGTTGGTCACTGACTCCAGCTGGCCGCCGGTACCCATCCACTTGGTGGTGTTGGCTGTGATGCTGCCGTTCGGCGCTACGTGCACTCGGCTATTATGCCGACAGGGCGATTACCATCGAGTTCCACACCCGACGGGTGGGGCCCGATGATGGTGGCCGTTACCAGTCGCGCCGGGCAAACCGGCAATCGCCATAGGGATCACGAACCGTGATCCCATTGAACTTGCGCAGCTCCTGGTCGTGGCTCCAACTGGATGCGGGTGCCGTGTTGGCGCACGAGAGCGCCTGGGTGGGCCGCTACCAGGTTGCCGTGAGTTCGACGGCGTCCGCTACCGGACGATAGGCGCGAGGGGAGTGCCGATGAGCAAGCTCGGACAGCGAGCCATCGTCTGCGGTGCGAGTATGGCCGGGCTGCTCGCTGCTCGAGGCGCCGTCGGACTTTTACGAGCAGGTCACGCTCGTCGAGCGGGACCGGCTGCCGGACGGTGCTGAGCAGCGTCGAGGTGTACCCCAGGGACGGCATCTGCATGGTCTACTGAGTACGGGCTCGACAGCCCTGGACCACCTGCTCCCTGGGCTGCTCGATCAACTCGTCACTGCGGGCGCGAATGTCCTAGACAATGAGACGCGAGTTTATGTCCGGTACGGCCGGCACCAGCTTGACCGCCCGGGCAAATTGGCCGATCCGGCACCGCTGGTCGCATATCAACCCAGCCGACCACGTTTCTGGAGTCCCATGTCAGGCGACGAGTCCGCGCCATCGAGAATGTGAGAATCCTGGACGGCCACGATGTCGTCGAGCCGATAGCCGACCGGGCCCATCGGGTCACGGGAGCCCGGGTGGTCAACCGCGATACGGGTGAGGAAACCGTGCTGGATGCCGAGCTGGTGGTCGATGCGACGGGCCGCTCCGCGCGCACGCCGGCGTTCCTCGACAACCTCGGCTACGAACGACCGGTCGAGCAGCGCTACCAGGTGCGTCTGAGCTACGCCAGTCAATTTCTGCGGATCCCCGCGGGCATGATCGGCGAGAAATCGATCGCGGTCAGCCCGATGCCCGAACGACCAATCGGGGTGACGGTTTTGGCCTACGAGCACGACACCTGGATCCTGACCTTGTACGGCATGGGCGGCGGGTACGAAATGCCCGATGACCTGGCCCGCATAATCGAGTGCGCCGCGCAATTCGCGCCGCCTTTTCTGATTGCTACACTGCGGGCTGCTGAGCCGCTCGGTGCGGTGTCTGCGCAGCGTTACCCGGCCAGCACGTGGAGACGCTATGACAAGATGCGCCAATTCCCAGCGGGGCTGCTGGTGATGGGCGACGCAATCTGCAGCTTCAACCCGGTGCATATGCAGGGCATGACCATGGCCGCGCTGCAGGCCGTTGCGCTTCGAAACTGCTTGGCCGATCGCGACGGCGACTTGAGTCGGCGATTCTTCAAGGCGACTGCTAAGCAGATCGCCCCTGTTTGGCGGTCGAACCGGCTCCTCGATTTGACCCTGTTCTCGGGAGGTGGTTGGCGTGAGGCGCTGAGGCCCTTGGTGAACTGGCAGGTGGACAAGGTGGCGGCAGCCGCGGTGAACGATCCGGCGGTCGCCGAAGCGATGCTTCGTGTGCAGCAACTTGTCGACCCACCAGCCCCGGCCCCCGCAGCCCTCGTTCCTGATGCGGGTAGTCGCAGCCAACCGCCGACCCAGAATGGCTACACCCGCTGATGACAGACTGCTCCGTTAGGTAACGCGCTTTCGATCACACGTGACCATAAATTCCGTGCAGGCCGGTTCAAAGACAGATTTGAAACCAGCCGGTGGAGACCTGACGAGAAGATTCACCTGAGGTGCGTTGGCGCGGTGAGCGGCTCGGTCAGGACGCCTGATCGCGAGTGACGTGGTATCCCATGGCTTCGAGTTGGCGAACAGCGTTGGTTCGGGCTTTGTGCGGGTTCAGGCGGGTGAAGTAGTCGCCGCCGGGGTCGTGGTAGGCGGTGTTGGTCGTGGCGATGTTCCAGATCGCGACGAGCAGTGCGCGTTGGACGGCGACGTTGGCCCTCAGCGGGCCGCGGCGGGTAGCGATTCGGCGGTATTTGGCCGCCAGGTAGGTGCCGCGGGTGTGGGAGATCGACATCGCTGCGGTGCCGAGAGCACCTTGTAGGTAGGGGTTGCCCGGTCGGGTGCGGCGTGATTTGAC
>CAWDEZ010000020.1:0-81540 GCA_963801365.1 uncultured Actinomycetota bacterium
CCCTCGGACACTCGCGTATGGCACTATCCGCGATTCGTGCCACAATCTTGATATGGATGCCACGGTAACATTGGGCAAGCAAGGCCGGCTCGTGATACCGGCGAGCATGCGGACGGTGCTCGGCTGGCAACAGGATGAACGACTGCACGTCCGCGTCGACGGTGCCCGGCTCGTCATCGAACGACCCGAAGATGCTGTCGCACAACTCCGTTTGCTCGGAAAGGGTGTGCCCCGCCACCGCTCGCTCGTCGACGAGCTGTTGGCCGAACGCCGCGCCGCAGCGGCGTCCGAATGACGGTCCTGGACGCGTCTGCAATTCTCGCCCTCATTCACGACGAACCGGGCGCCGAAGTGGTGGCCGCGGCGCTGAGCGATGCGACCATCGGGACGCCGAATCTTGCTGAGGTGATCGGCAAGCTAGTCGATTCCGGGATCGATGCCACGCCCGTGCGTCGACTGCTCGTGACGGCCGGGGTCGCGATTGAGCCCCTCACAGCTGAGGATGCGGAACTCGCCGGTGCGCTTCGGTCGATCAGAGGCGGCCAGTCCTTGTCGCTCGGCGATCGGTGCTGCCTGGCACTGACGGTCCGAAGTGGACCCGCGGTGGTGCTGACGGCCGACCGCGCGTGGCGAAAGCTTGATCTACCGATCGAGATACGCGTGATCCGCTGAACCCGATTTGTCGGTGTGCTCTCCCGCGCGAGCGCCGACCGCACAATTCGGGTCTTTGCTTAGCTGGAATCTTGGTTTGCCGCGATCTGACGGCCATCCTCAACCACCGTTCAGCCATGTCGCCTTCATCCGCTACTAGACATCTGAGGTGGCCTGCATGAGTGGGGCGAAACGTTGTCGTTACGGGCGCGGAGCGGTCGGCGGACGAACTCCAAACCTGAAGCCGGCAAGCGCTGCGACGTGCGTTTGACCCGACGCCATCGTGGCGCCGTTCGTCCACTGCCGCCATCGCCAATGGTAGATTCGGTGCCATGCGCGCAACCATCGATGTGGCGGGGCGTCTGGTGATTCCCAAGGCGATTCGTGACCGCCTTGGCTTGCACGGCAATGAGCAGGTGGAGATCACCGAGCGCGATGGACGAATCGAAATTGAACCAACGCCCACCGACGTCGAACTCGTTCGGGAAGGCTCGGTCCTGGTCGCAAGCCCGCAGTGCCCACTGCCCCCGTTGACCGACGAAATTGTTCGGGAGACACTCGACCGCGTACGGCGGTGATCGCGCCAGACACCAGCGTCCTTGTCGCCGGTTTCGCGACATGGCATGAAGGCCACCAATCCGCCACCCGAGCCCTTAACCGCGGCGTTCATCTGGTCGCGCACACGACGGTGGAAACCTATTCCGTTCTCACACGTCTGCCACCCCCGCATCGTGTTGCGGCTGCGGCCGTTCACGCGTACTTGACCGACATCGCCTCGGGTGACTGCTACCTGACGCTGGATGCGCTCGCGCATCGCGGCTTAATCAACCGCCTCGCCGAGCAGAACCTCACCGGTGGCGCAACCTACGACGCGCTGATCGGACTAACGGCGAAAGCCGCTGGTGCAACGCTATTGACTCGCGACCTGCGAGCAGTCAGAACCTACGAGCGGTTGCGCGTGGAGTACCAACTGGTGACCTGACGAATCGCGTGCGCCAATGCCGCCCATTTCGTCGGGTCGTCCACCGCCGAACGCGGCACCCGAGAACAACAGGCAGATTAACGACTTGTCACCAACCTCAAATGCGTGTGCCGAAAATATTACCTAGCGGCTAAAAATGGCAACGAAAGCGAAACCGCAGGTCATTCCTGAAGGAGAGGGGCCGGTCATTCCTGAAGGAGAGGGGCCGGTCAAGACCAACCTCTGTGTTGTTTTGGGTTGTTCTGCGAGCTTCCTTGTCCTGGCTGGACGCGTCGAAGTAGGCGTCGGGGTCAAGGCTCGGGCGCAGCCCGACCGGGTAGCGGCCGTAGGGCCTTGACGGCGGCGCCGTTCGGCGCATGCTGTTTAGGGCAGGGAGGTCGAAATTGCTTGTGCTGCTTTCGGCTTGGGTGATCAAGGGGTCGTTGGCGTCTTCAGTTCCGGTTTCCCGGTGCGGGGCAGGCGAAAAGGGCTGCCGGTCATTCCTTCGCCGCGGTGTGCGGCATGAAGCGGTTCGCAGGGACGGTCGGTCGGGATCAATCAGAGGGGGCGACCTCGCCGGGTTCGGGGGTCATGACCTGCACGATCCGCAGCCGACCGAGTCTGGGGGCTCACGCCGCGCGGGGTGGGTGGTGCAGGGCACGGATGTGGTGATCGCGCAGGCCGTAGAAGACGAGCTCAAGCTGTCTTCGGGCGGCGGCCACCGCGCCGATGTTGCGGTTGCCGCGGCGCTGAGCGACCTGTTCGCGGATGCCGCCGATGCGGCTGGTATCGGGCAGGATCTTCACCGATTCGATGGCCGCCCAGCGGACCAGGCGCGAGCCTTGCTTGGTGATTCGGCCGCGGCGCACCGTGGTGTCGGATTCGTGGTGCGACGGCGTGAGTCCGGCCCAGCAGGTCAACTGGGCGGGGCCAGCAAAGCGGTGCACGTCCCCGATCTCGGCGACGAACACCGCCCCCAGCACGGGTCCGATGCCGGGGATCTGCTGGATCGCGGTGTAGCCGCCATCATTGCTCAGCCGACGCTGCGCCAAAGTGGTGAACAGGTCGATCTCCGCATCGAAGGCTTCGATGAACCGGCGCAGCGACGCGATCCGCTCCCGATACGGTGCGGGCATCGTGACCTTGTCCAGCAGCAGGTTGCCCTCGACGCCGAACAGATCGCTCATCGGCACCCAGACACCGCCCTTGGCCAAAACCGCGTGCACGTGGGCCTTGCACTGCGATCGCATCGCGACCAGTTTGGCCCGGTGGCGCACCAGCTCGCGTAGTTCCCTGGTTTCCGGCGGCGCGATCCACGCGTGCGGCAGACGCCCCATCCGCAGCAAGTCCGCCAGATCTGCGGCGTCGCGTTGATCATTTTTGACCCGCCGATACGAAAACGCCTTCACCCCCAGCGGGTGCGCCAGATGCACGCTCGCGCCGAGCTCGGCGAGCGCATCGACGGCCCAGTACCACCCGTAGGTCGCCTCGAGCACCACCTCCGGTGACTCGCCGGCACGCGACATCACCTCAGCCAACACATCACGGTCGTTGAGAATCCGTACCGTCTCCAGATGTTCGCCGGTCTCGCTCATCCGCACCAACACCGAGCGGCGCCGATGCAGATCCATACCGACAAACTGCCGACCATCATAGAATTCGCTCACAAGGGGCCTCCTTCGTCGTAACAAACGTGAGCACCCCGAGCATGCGCGCTCGGGACGGACACGAGGAGCGGAGGCCCCGCTCCTTCATGACATCAGGGCAAGTTGTTACTGCCGCATCTCCAGTGATCCGAAGGACAAGCGCGAGGAGGTACAGCGCCAGCGCGAGGACACGGCGGCGCTGTGTGAGGTGAAGGAGTGGTCCGTCGCCGGGTACTACGTCGACAACGACCGTAGCGCCAGCAACGGCAAGAGGCGGCCCGAGTGGGAGCGGCTGATGGCCGACATCCGGGACGGCAGGATCGACGCGGTTGCCGCGCTGGGACCAGGACCGGGTGAACCGCATGATGGAGGACTTCTTCGCCTACAAGGGCCTGTTCATCGAGCGCGGGATATTGCTGGCAACCTCCAACAACGGGAAATCGACCTGTCCACCCCTCCGGGGTTCTCACCGCCGCCATCAAGACCGCCGTGAGTGAGCACGAGATCGCGATGACGCGGATACAGCAGTTGCGCGCCGCCCGGCAGAGGGCTGAGCAGGGCAGGCCGAGTGGAAGCGCGCCTTCGGCTACCTGCCCGACACCCGGCCCAAGGAGCAGGACGACGGCACCCGCAAGGTGGACAAGCGCGTGCAGCGGCGAGTGGGTCGCCGCCTACAAGGCGGTGGTGAAGGGCGGAGAGGCCGGGAAGATCACCAAGATCGCCGAGAAGTGGAATGCCGCCGGCGTCTACGGCCTCAACGGCAAGCCGTGGTCGGCCTCCACGCTCAGCCTGTTCCTGCGCTCACCGCGCAACGCCGGTCTGCGCGATCACAATGGCGAGATCGTGATGGGCAAGGACGGCAAGCCGGTGAAGGGGACGTGGCCACCGCTGGTGGACGAGAAGCTGTGGCGCGCGGCGCAGACGGTGATGACCGCGCCGCACCGGCTGCACCCCAAGAGCGTCCGCAAGCACCTGCTGACCGGGGTGCTGCAGTCCGGCAAGACCGGATGCGGCGGCCACCTG
The DNA here is from genome assembly GCA_963801365.1 of uncultured Actinomycetota bacterium. GTDB lineage: Bacteria > Actinomycetota > Actinomycetes > Mycobacteriales > Mycobacteriaceae > Mycobacterium. Next base: position 4,282 of record CAWDEZ010000020.1, read on the forward strand.
TCGGGCAACTGGGTGCGACAGGCTGGTAACCAGGACGCGCCGCGGGCCTATGCGCTGACGTACTCCTGCAAGGTCTGCCGGGGGTGTCGGTGCGCGCCGAGCACGTCGAGCAGCTGCTGATGGGCCTGCTGGTGGAGCGATTGGCCGAGCCTCACGCCGCCGAGCTGCTGCGCGGCAAGACGTTCGACACCGCCGATGCCGAGAAGCTGCGGACCGAGGAAACGGTGTTGCTGGCGCGGCTGGACGAGATATCCGACGAGCGCGCAGACGGTTTGCTGACGGGCCAGCAGGCCCAGCGCGCCAGCGCCCTCCGGGAAAAGCTGGACGTCATCGTGGCTCAACAGGTGGACCAGAACCGCAAGCGAGTGCTCGATGGCCTGCCGCTGGGTAGGCCACAGGTCGCCGAGAAGGTCGAGGGGTTGTCACCGGACCGGCTGCGCGCCGTGTTCGAACTGCTGATGACGATCACGGTGTTGCCGGTCGGCAAGGGTGGGCGGGTGTTCGACCCGGACCGCGTCGACGTGCGGTGGAAGTGATGCATTGCGCGCAGTGTGGACCGGAGGCCCATTCCTTCGCTCCTGACTTCATGGGAGGCTGTAGGAATGGCATTTATCGTCTACGCCCGTCCTCCGGTCGAGAAAGGCAAGGGGCTGTCGCACACCGAATTTGAACCTTGCAGTTTCGAGGACAGCGCCCGGTACGAAATCCTCCCAAGTGGCGCGCTCGTAGTGGATACGGACGGTGAAGGGAGCTACTGGGTCCTTTCACCCGACCGTTGGCTATGGGTGAAAGCCCACAAACACGCGCCCACAGGTTCACTCGGTGCGGATGTCTAACCTGAACCAACCGGGTCGTTACAGATCGCGTTGACAGCCCATCGGCCGAAGTTCTTCGACTTTCCTCGCCGTCGCCCTTTGAGCGTTTCGCGGTAGACCTCCCACTCGCGCGCCTCGTCCTCGAGCAGGCGGGTGTCGCCGCCTCTCTGCTCCTTGGCACGCAGCAGCAGGGCCTCGGCCTGTGCGCGTACCTCGGCGCGCTTCTGAGTGAGCTTGTTCAGGAACAATGCGGAGACCTCGCCAGGCATGATCGCCTCTTTCACGAGAAGTGGTGCGCTGCAACTGGTTAGAGATGCAGCAAAGGGGAGGCGGCTCTGTGCCAGAGTAACGACGCGCCAGCGCCGGATGTTCTCCGTGCCGGAGTAACGGCCACATCGAGGGCGGTGCCCTGCATTGCTGTGCCAGCTAGCGGGTCTGATCAGGAATGGTAGGCCCGCATACCGACAGCCTCAAGCACCGTGGGTGGGGCGCGCTTACCGCCAGTCATCCGTCAGGACCCCAGTCACTCCTCATGAGCCGTTGAACAGGCTAGTAGACTTGGCCGTGCTTCTTGAAGTAAGCGATCGCGCGGCTGTCGAGGTGTTGGACGGAACGGCGGTATCGCTCCTGCGGCGTTTCGCGTCGACGGCGGACCCGTGTGCACCATAGAAGTCCTGCCGAAGTCGTCACCACCAGCACGGCCAGGGCAACCGCGATCGCAGTAAGACCCATGGACCTCATGATGGCCTAGCTGCGGTCGTCGCGGCACTGGAGCGCTCAGTGGAGCGGTGTTTCCTTACACGATCCACACATCGCCAAGTTGCGGTTCCGCCTACAAGCACCCTCGCCCCGTACAAGCAGCACCCCTCAGTACAAGCGGGTGTCGGGGCGGTCACCGGGCACGGTGGTCACCGACCCGGAGTATGAGGCCCGCGCCAACAGGGACCGCCGCCGACACTTCCCTCAGCCGCGGAGCACCGAGCGGCCGAAGCTTGGTGTGGGGCCGCCGCGGCACCGATGCCGGCGACCCTGCTCAATTGTCGATGTCACCGCGCGGGATGACGATGTTCGACACGTACCCACTTTCCTCGGCGGAGGGCAGGGTGCTGGTGTCGGGCTTCTCGTCCAGCTCGCCCAGCTGCTCGCGGGCCTGCGCGTCCAATGCGGATTCGAGCGCGTGTGCGAGGGCGTGGCAGGCGGGGTTCGTGCACTGATCGGGTCACGCCCAACACGTCCGCGACGTCCTCGATGAGCAACGGCTGATCTGCCGTGATGGTCAGCGGCTGGTGGCATTTGTCGCAGCGGCCGTCGCCAGGACCGCCACAGGGGCCATTAACAGGGGTGGTGGACATCGGCCCTCCTCAGGGCTGGCAGGGCCTCTCGGCTGCCGTCCCAAACGAACCCAAATGGTTCGTCGGGATCGGCGCTCTGCCGTTCCTGAGGTGGCCGGGCCTCCTACTCCATGCCCGGCTGGGGCGTCACCTTCGAGGAGTAGCGGTTTGCTACCGCGTATAGCTAAGCACACCTTGCCGCAGAATGCGCGCGAACTGCGCAGGCGTGTTGCGTTCAATCACCCACGGGCAGCACAACATTCACACAGCGCGCTGGAATCGCGATCGGTCCAGACTTAAGGGTACTTTGGCATGTTGCAAACACCACGAACTGACGACATTCCGGCTCAAGCCCGCCGCTAGGTCACCGACTGGACTTGATTCACCGGCAAGACCTATACAACCCCCTCCGGCAGCCGCATCTTCTTCCCGAAATGGAAACACCACCACCGCGGCTCTGCCCCCACCACCAACGCCGACGAATCCGACGGCCAACCGCGACCTGATGATGCCCACCCGACGCCGCACCCACGCCAGACGAATCGCCGACGAATGCAAACTCAACGACACCTACGTCGCCGAACGCAACAAACCCCCACCGTTCTAACGGCGCCGCAGCTCGCTGCCCGCCACCCATGTGGAGTGTGTGCCGCTCGAAACCCGTTCCGGCAGTTGGAGTTTGCATATCGGTCCGTCGCCGACCCTGCGCGCGTCGAAAACCAGGCAGTATGAGGCGTCGGCAGTCATGTCCGTGGTTATCGTGACCAGATAGCCGTCATCCTCCGACGTGCTGCCGACCCTCGGCGCCATCGCGGTTTCACTGCCGTACACCCCGTCACCGTACGAATACCGGTGCTCGCTGCCGGTGTACAGGTCGTGCTTGACCAGGCCGTCGAACAGGAACCAGGAGGGCTTGCCGGTGGCTGCATATGCGTACCGGTACGGCCCGCCGGCGAATCCGCTGTTGATCATTCCGAATTCGGTGATGCTGTCCGACAGCTGCTCCTCGATGACCGCCCCCGTTACGAGGTTCAGCCGCCACCGGTGCAGCCGGGCCTGCATGCGGTCAAGCGCCAGGAACCGGAACGCGCGCTGCCACCGATCACCCATGCCGTTATCGGCCGGCTCGGGATCACCTTGGAAAAACCCGTCGAGGACGATCTCGTCACCCTCCTCGTACGCGTTCACGAAGTGCAACACATAGGTGGGTTCCGCCTCGAACCACCGGATGTCCTCAGGCCGGCCGCGGCGCGGAATCACCCCGAAGCGGGACGGAATATCAGGATGGAACCGGGCGGCGTGGATGCCCTTCGTCAATAGTTCCTGATCCCAGAACAACGGAAAGTCGTTGAGAATCGCATAGTTCCGCGTGAACGCCATGTCGTGCGGCAATCTCGGCCCCGGCAGCGGGATGTCGACGTAGTGCGCGACGGCACCATGCGCATCGACCACCCCGTAGTGCATGTACGGCGCCTGCTTGCTGTAGTTGAAGAACAGCAGCTCGCCAGTCACGTCGTCGACCTTGGGATGCGCGGAAACCCCCCAATCAAACGGGAATTGACCGTTCCACGTCTCCTTGCCCAGCGTCTCGGCCGAGCAGGGGTCGACTCGGTACAGGTCACCGCACTGGTAGAAGCTCGTCAACGCGGTGCCGCGGTGCACGATCACATCGGTGCTCGACGCGTCCTTCATCCGACCGCGCGCGCCCCATCCGTCGCGTTCGGCGAGCTTCGGCGACTCTGCCAATCCTGCCCACAACGGCCGCCCCGCCTCGTTCTCGGCGACGAACCCTTCAGTGCGGATGAACTTACTGCGGTAGAAGGCTTTTCCGTCACGGAAGCCGACCACATGGATCATGCCGTCGCCGTCGAACGGATGGTAGAACTTGAGCGCCGGATGCAGCGGATTCTCCGTGTTGCGCAGATAGACACCGTCGAGATCTGTGGGCGTCTCGCCCTCCACCACATCGAGATCGTCGGCCCGCCACTCGGTGGTCTGCGGCCGCCATGGCCCCGTCCGATACGGGTGGTCGTCATCCTCCGGCAAGGTCGACAGGAATTTGCCGACAACCTCAACGTCCATCCGCACCACCAATCACGAAGCTCACCGCGGTCGCCGTGCTTCCCCCGATGTTGAGCGTGCCGAACGTTTGCGCCCCGTCGACCTGATAGTCACCCGCCGCGCCGCTGACCTGCTTTAGCGCGTCGACCAGCATTCGCACGCCCGATGCGCCGACGGGATGTCCCCCGCCGATCAGTCCGCCGCTTGGGTTGATGGGGAACCGCCCGCCGACAGCGATGTCGCCGTTCTCGACGGCCCGCCATGACTGGCCCGGCGGTGTCAATCCGATGTGATCGATCGCCAGATACTCACTGGGCGTGAAGCAGTCGTGCACCTCGAAACCGTCGACATCATCCAGCGTCACCTGCGCACGGTCGAACGCATCCTGCACGGTTGTTCGCAAATATGGTAGCAGATAGGGGCTTTCGGCCGATCTGTCCAGTTTCTGCCGCAGTCCCAGCCCCACGGTCCGATGCCCCCAGCCCAGGAGCCGGGCCACCGGCCGCCGTCCGGGATGCGTCCGCAGATACTCGTCGGACACCAGCACCAGGGCGGCACCGCCATCGGTTACCTGACTGCAGTCGAATCGGCGCAACCGGCCCTCTATCACCGGATTCGACTCGGCCACAGCAAAATTCGGCACCTGCCAGTCGCGTGTCTGCGCGTTGGGATTCTTGCGCGCATTCGAGAAGTTCAGCTCGGCAATCGCTCGCAGGTACGCCTCGTCCAGACCGTACCGACGGTCATACTCATCGGCGATGTCGCTGAACATGAACGGCCACATGTACTTTGCGTCGTCCCCCTCGTGCCCGATCCACGCCGCCGCACCGAGATAGCGCGTCGCGGTGTCCCCCGGCACCGTCTTCTCCAACTCCACACCGACCACCAGTGCGCTCGAGTAGGCACCCGACCGCAGGTCCGCGACCGCGGCGAGCGTCGCCACACTGCCCGACGCGCAGGCCGCCTCGTGCCGCGCCGCCGGAACACACCACAGCTCATCGCACACGGTCGCGGGCATCGCACCCAGGTGCCCCTGGCCGGTGAAGAGCTCACCGAATGCGTTGCCGACGTGCACGACCCCGATATCCGAAGCCCCCACCCTCGCCGACTCCAGGGTGCGTCGCACCGCCTCGTCGGTGAGGTCGGCGAAGTCCAGGCCTTCCCGGCTGAAGTTGCGCGCGAAATCGGTCTGGTAGCCGCCGAGCAGCCACACGCCTGGCGTCGTCATGGCCGTAGGCTACCCCGCTGTGGCACTTGCGATCGCCCGGCGCCGCGGCCGCCCCGGGGAATAACGTGGCGCGCAAGGTCCTGTTCATCGTCAACGATCCCGTCGCCACCGCGGCGCTGCTCGGTAAGGCCTTCGCCGACAACGGATTCGACGCCGACACGTTCGAGGTGGTGCCGTGGGCGCGGGTTGACGAGCCCGCGTTCGATGTGACATTCCCCGACCCGGCAGACTATGACGTCATCGTGCCGCTGGGGGCGCGCTGGCCGGTCTATGACGACGCGCTGCGCGGCAGCTGGGTGGGCGCCGAAATGCGGCTACTACAGGACGCGCACCGAAAGGGTGTGGCCGTGCTCGGCGTGTGCTTCGGCGGTCAGCTCCTCGCCGCCGCACACGGCGGATCCGTGACCCACTCCACCGCACCGGAACTAGGCTGGTTCCATCTCGACACCGACGACCCGGCGCTAGTACCGCCCGGCCCGTGGTTTCAGTGGCACTTCGACCGCTGGACGGTGCCGCCAGGCGCAACCGAGATCTCGCGGAACCGTCAGGCGTCGCAAGCGTTCATCCTCGAACGCAACATGGCACTGCAGTTCCATCCAGAGCTCGACAGCGCGCTGCTGCTGCGCTGGCTCGCCGATGACCGCGACGGCGACCTCCCGGCATTAGGCGTCGACGAAGGCCAATTACTCAGCCGCACAGCTGAGTTGGAATGCGACGTGGCACGCAAAGTGGGTGAGCTGGTGCGCGGGTTCATCGCCCGAGTTGATGGCTGAGCGCGTCGGTGACGCTGGGCTGCCTGAACCGGTGGCCGAGGTCGAGCAGGCGGCCAGGCGTCACCCGCTGGCTTGCCTCGGCGAGTTCACGCACCCCCTCAGTGCCGAGCAGCAACCGGGGTCCGATCGACGGCACCGGCAGCAGCGCCGGACGATGCAGCACACCGGCCAGCGCCGTCGTGTACTCGCTGTTCCGTACAGGTTGCGGCGCAACGGCATTCACCGGTCCGACAACCCGCTCGTCCCACAACGCCCGGTGGTAGACGTCCACCAGGTCGTCGATGCCGATCCACGACAGCCATTGCCGGCCACTACCGAGCCGGCCGCCCAGTCCCGCGGCGAACAGCGGTCGCAGCAGCCGCAGGGTCCCGCCTCTGGCGGCTTGCACGATGCCTGTGCGCACGGCGACGACGCGCAGCCCGGCACCGCCGGCCGAAGCGGCTGCGGCTTCCCAGTCGGAGACGACGTCGGCGAGAAATCCGGCACCGCGCGCGCTGTGCTCGGTCAGCACGTCGTTGCCACGATCGGACCCGTAGTAGCCGATGGCCGATGCGGTGACGAACACCGAGGGTCCGCCGTCGGCATCGGCCGCGGCCTTGGCCAACCTCCGGGTGGGCTCGATGCGGCTGTCGCGGATCTCCCGCTTGTGCGAGGGGGTGAACCGCCCAGCGATCGACGCCCCGGCAAGGTGGACCACCGCGTCGACGCCGCTGAGAAGATCAGGGGCAGGGTGGGCGGGATCCCAGCACCGCTCGTCGTGGCTGCGCGCGACCCGCCGGACCAGCCGAATCACCCGGTGGCCACCGCTGGTCAAGAACGCCGACAACGCGGAGCCGACCAGGCCTGACGCCCCACTGACCGCGACCACTCGCGGGCTGGTCCCATGCTCGGCCGCCGTGCTGTGGGCGGCAAGGTCGTCGGCCAGCTGGCGATGCCGGTAGGCAAACATCGACCGCAATGCGGCGGCCGGCACCGGGGTGTCGACATGGTCACTCACTCTCGTCTTGCCCGGACCGGCATCGCAGAACTCGTGGGTGTGCCGCCACCACCCGACGCGGAGTTCGTCGACGAACCGGCGCTGTGGCACGAATCCCGACGGGTCGTGCTGCGCGACCCAGCGCACGCCCGTCGGCAGCCTCAGCACCGCACGACCGTCCGCCAGCGAGTCGGCTTCGGCGATCACGGTCAGCGGTTGCCACGGCGGCACCAATCGCGGCATCGCTCCCGGCCGTTCATGCCACGCGAACACCTCGGCCTGCGGCGCGGCGATCACGCTCGAATACTCGATTCCCATCAGTTGCTCTCCTACCCCCATTCCAAAATTCGATGCCGATCAGCGCGCGGATTGGAGGACACTGGAAAGTGGACTACCGCGATGCGACGATTCACGGGACTGACGCGGGGCACCGCGAGCACATTCGCCGACCGCCGAGAGGCCGGCGCGGTCCTTGCCGACGCGTTGGCCACCTATCGCGACACTCCCGGGCTGCTCGTGCTCGGGTTGCCGCGCGGCGGCGTGCCCGTCGGCTGGGAGGTGGCGGCCGCGCTGCACGCGCCGCTGGACGTGTTCGTCGTCCGCAAGCTCGGCGCTCCACGTTGGGAGGAACTGGCGGTGGGCGCGCTCGCGAGCGGTGGCCTGGTCGTCCTCAACGACGACGTGGTGGCCAGCTTGCAGATCAACGACGAGCAGCTGCAGCGGGTGATCGACAAGGAAGCCGCCGAGCTGGCCCGCCGGGAGAACGCATACCGCGGCGGCCGGCCACCGGTCGAACCGGGCGGCAAGACGGTGATCCTGGTCGACGACGGTATCGCCACCGGGGCGAGCATGCTGGCGGCTGTCCGAGCCATCCGGGCGGCGGACCCAGCGAAAATCGTGGTCGCGGTCCCGGTGGCGCCGCCGACTGCGCGCCGGGCTGTTGCCGACGCCGCGGATGACGTCGTCTGCGTCTGGGTGCCCCCGTCGTTCCTGGCGGTCGGCGAGTACTACCGCGACTTCAGCCAGACCTCGGACGACGAGGTGCGAAGGCTGCTGGCCAGCCCGACGCACTGAGATCAGCGTTCGGCAGGATTTTCCTCGGTTGACCCGGGGTTGGGGTCAACCGTCTGCGTCTTGTCCGCCTCATCGGTGACGGCCGCGTCTTCGTCGGGGACGGCCGCGTCTTCGTCGGGGTATTCGGCGTCGAACCCCTCGTCGTCGGCCGTTGATTCGGCCTTGGGCGTGGCGCCACGTTTCGGCCGTTCACGCAGCGCGTCGCCGATCAACAGGATCACGCCGATCACACTGGCCCCGATGCACGCCCACGCGATGACCTCATTGCTGGTAACGACCGCGGTCACCAACGCAGCGAGGCCGATCACGGCCATGACCAGTGCGACGATCAGCATTGATCAGCCCTGGGCTAGTTGTTGGCCCCTGTTGTACTGGGTGAACGCGCCGCTCTCGCTGTTCGCGCTCGAGTCGACCGGGGCGGCGGACCCGCGTTGGCCCAGCTCCTCGAGCTGCGATTCCAAGTAGGTCTTCAGCCGGGTGCGGTATTCGCGCTCGAACGTGCGCAACTGCTCGAGGCGACCCTCCAGCACGGTGCGCTGCTGGTTGATGGTGCCCATGATCTCGGAGTGCTTGCGCTCGGCGTCCGCCTGCAGCGCATCGGCCTTCTCCTGGGCCTGGCGCAACTGTGTCTCCGAATGCATCTGCGCGTCGGCGAGCATCGCGTCGGCGCGCTGGCGCGAGTCGGCGACCGTGGTTTCCGCGGTGTGATGAGCCTCAGCCAGGGTCGAGTCCGCGTTCGCACGGGCGTCGGCGAGCAGCTTGTCGGCCTCGGCCTTGGCGCTGCCCGTCAGCCGGTCGGCTGTGTCCTGCGCCAGCGCCAGCACCCGCGCGGCCTTCACGTGCGACTCTTCGCCGACGGGGCCGGGCTGCGGTTGGGCAGCTGCCGCCTCGTAGACCGGTTGCTGTTCGGGCTGCTGCTCGTAGGAAGCGCCACCCGCCCCGGACCGGGATCCGACAAGCTCCTGATCAAGCTCTCCGACGCGCTGCCGCAGATCCGTGTTCTCCTCGATCAGGCGAGTAAGCTCGGCTTCAACAAGATCGAGGAAGGCATCCACCTCGTCCTCGTTGTAGCCGCGCTTACCGATAGGCGGCTTGCTGAACGCGACGTTGTGTACGTCGGCGGGCGTTAGCGGCATTTTCTGCCCCCTCAAAGTCTGGGTGGTCAAAGCTGATGTAGCAGTGTAGACCGTGGTCGGTGCCCGTGCTGTAACTGGCGCCCATCCTGTCACATCAGAACCGCCGGTTGCGGGCGGGCGCAATAATCGGGAACTAATTTTCAATCATCGGTCGCCGAGCTACGCGTTGGCTTTGAGCAACGTGCTCCAGCCGATGAACGTGACGAGTAACAAAATCATGATCGACAGGTCGAAGCGAACGGTGCCAACCGTCAGCTGAGGAATGATGCGGCGCAACAGTTTAACCGGCGGGTCGGTGACGGTCAGGATGACTTCCAGGATCACAACCGTTGCTCCCCGCGGCCGCCAGTCCCGGCTGAACGAGCGAATGAACTCGATCACCACGCGGGCGATCAGCAGCAGCCAGAAAGCGAACAGCGCAAGGCCCAAAATATCGAAGAACAGCCGCACTGGCCCGACCTCACTGTGACTTAGACAACAACGCCCGCCTTCTGACGGCGGCGATGCCAGCCTACCGAGAGGTCACTGATAGGAGTAAAAGCCAGCCTCCGCGATGCGGCGACGTTCCTCGGCGGACACGTCGACGTCGGCAGGCGACAGCAGGAACACCTTGGTGGCGACCTTGTCGAACGAGCCGCGCAACGCGAATGCCAGCCCCGCGGCGAAATCCACCAGCCGCTTGGCGTCGGCATTGTCCATCGTGACCAGGTCCATGATCACGGGAGTGCCGTCGCGGAAGCGTTCACCGATGGTGCGGGCCTCGCTGTAGTCCTTCGGCCGCAGCGTGGTGATCTTCGACAGCGGGCTGCCATCCTCGAACAGCATCGCCATCCGCCGGGGATCCATTGCCAGCGAGCCGCGGGTCGAGCCGCGCAACGACCCGAACCGCGGAGCAGCGCGTTCGAACTCTCGCGGCCTCAGCCGCGGCTCGTAGCGAGGCTCGTCGTACCCGCCGCGATAGCCGGGCGGGTAGTCGTCGGGGTCGCGATCGTCGTAGCGGCGGCCGGGCGCGCGGTCATAGCCGTCATCACCGAACCGGTCGCCGCCCGAGCGGCGCGCATAGCCGCGACCGCGCTCGTCGTCGTCGTAGTACTCGTCGTCGTAGTCCTCCATCGGCGCCATGCCGAAGTAGGCCTTGACCTTGTGCAGAGTGCTCATCGGGACCCTTTCGGGTAGCAGCTGGTGTATTCCGCTGGTTCTTGTGGCTTGATGAAGATGTGACAGGAGTGACTACTCAGAGTGACGTTAGCGGTCGTTGTCCCAACAACGCGGTACCGACACGCACACACGTCGACCCATGTTTGACGGCAATGTCAAAGTCGCCGGACATCCCGGCCGACAGCCCGACCGCGTCCGGATGCGCGCGCAGCACCCGGCGGTGTTCCTCCTGCAGCCGCGCGAAGGCCTCGTCCGGGTCGGCGTCCAGCGGCGGAATCGCCATCAGCCCGACCAACGACAACCCTGATGCGGCGGCCACCGCGTCGCAGACCTCGTCCACCAATGCCGGTTTGCGCGCATCCAGACCGCCACGGGTGGGGTCGCCATCGAGGCTGACCTGCACGTACACCCGCAGCGGTTCGCCGCGCCGGCCTGCGTCCAGGGCTGCACCGACTGCGCGGTCCAGTGCGCCAACCACCTGGGCGCTGCTGACCGAATGAGCGGCGTAGGCCCAGTTCGCGATCGACCGCGCCTTGTTGCGCTGGATCTGTCCGACCATGTGCCAGCGCACCGGTTCGCTGACGAGCGTCGCCACTTCCGCGGATTTGGCGGCGGCCTCTTGGTCGCGGGATTCGCCGACAGACCGGCAACCCAACCGGGACAAGATCGCGACATCGGTGGCCGGAAAGAATTTGGTGACCGGCAGCAATTCAACTTGATCTGCAGTACGGCCGACCGAAGCGGCGGCAGTGTCGATCCGAGTTCGCACGGCAGTCAGCGTCCGAGCCAATTGCTGTTCGCGATTCATTACCTGATGCTCTTCGGGCGAGGGGTCATGTCTGGATGCTCTTCGCGGAAGCGCTCATCGCGGCTCCATCCATATGACCGAGGCCAGCCGTCCCGTCGGCGCATCCCTGCGGTGACTGAACAGTGACCGGTCCTCGACGGTGCAGCGCGGATCGATGTCGATGGCCTTGACGCCCAAGCTGCTTAGCTGACCAGCGATTCCGATCCGAAGGTCCAACGCCGGCGTGCCGCGGCGGGTGGCAGTCCGGCTGCCCGGCAGCGCGGCTTCGACCTCTGTGGCCATCACCTCGGGAACCTCGTAGTTAGGTCCGCTGACTGCCGGGCCGAGCAACACGGACACATCGTCGGCCCGTGCGCCTGCGGCTTGCATCGCTTCCAATGTCCGGCGCACCACACCGCGCTGCGCGCCGACCCGGCCTGCGTGCACTGCCGCCACCACGCCCGCGCGGGCGTCGGCCATCAACACCGGGACGCAGTCTGCGGTCACCACCGCAAGCGCCAGTCGCGGCGTGGTTGTCACCAGCGCGTCGGTGGACCCGACCGCGGTCTCGCGCGGCCCGTCCACCCGCTCCACCCGGTCGCCGTGCACCTGGTGCATCCAGATCACGTGGTCCTCGTCGAGCCCGATCGCCGCGGCCAGGCGCTTGCGGTTGGCTGTCACCGCTTCCGGTTCGTCGCCGACGTGGTCGCCGAGGTTGAACGTGTCGAAAGGCGGCTTGGACACGCCGCCGACGCGAGTGGTGGTCACCCGCCGCACCCGAACCGTCACGCGGTCCAGTATCTAGCGACGCATGAACGGCGGCACATCCACGTCGTCGTCGTCACCGCCGATGCGCACCGTCGAGCCGTTGGTGTGCACGGGCACGCTAGCCGCTTGGGCGGGTTCGAACAGCGTCGAGGTGACCTTGCCAGCGGCTGCGCCCGCGACCTTGACGCCGACGCCGACGGGCGGCTTGTTGCGGGCACTGGCCGCGTCGAAACCTGCCGCAATCACGGTGACGCGCACCTCGTCGCCCAGGGAGTCGTCGATGACCGTACCGAAGATGATGTTGGCATCGGGGTGCGCGGACTCCTGCACCAGCGACGCCGCCTCGTTGATTTCGAACAGCCCGAGATCACTGCCTCCGGCGATCGACATCAGCACGCCCTGCGCGCCTTCCATCGACGCCTCGAGAAGCGGCGAATTGATCGCGATCTCAGCGGCTTTCAGTGCACGGCCGTCACCGCGGGCGGCACCGATGCCCATCAACGCGGTGCCGGCGCCGCTCATGATGCCCTTGACGTCCGCGAAGTCGACGTTGATCAGGCCCGGTGTGGTGATCAGGTCGGTGATGCCCTGAACGCCGTTCAGCAGTACCTCGTCGGCACTGCGGAACGCATCCATCAGCGACACGTGCGCGTCGCCCATCTGCAGCAGCCGGTCGTTGGGGATCACGATCAGGGTGTCGCAGCTCTCGCGCAGCGTGGTGATGCCGGTTTCGGCCTGGCCGCCGCGGCGTTTGCCCTCGAACGAGAACGGCCGCGTCACCACGCCGACGGTGAGCGCGCCGAGCTTGCGGGCGATGCTGGCCACCACGGGCGCCCCGCCGGTGCCGGTGCCGCCGCCCTCGCCGGCGGTGACGAACACCATGTCCGCACCGCGCAGCAGCTCTTCGATCTCGTCCTTGGCGTCCTCGGCGGCCTTGCGCCCGACTTCGGGGTCGGCGCCGGCGCCGAGCCCGCGGGTGGAGTCGCGGCCGACGTCGAGCTTGACGTCGGCATCGCTCATCAGCAGCGCCTGGGCGTCCGTGTTGATGGCAATGAACTCCACACCTTTGAGGCCTTGCTCGATCATCCGGTTGACGGCGTTCACGCCGCCGCCGCCGATACCGACGACTTTGATGACGGCCAGGTAGTTGTGCGGGGGGGTCATCGATTGCCTTCCTCCCAAACTCTCAACCTCAACCAGAGGCTTAGAGTTATGTCAAGTAGTTCCGCGCACCCAGAACGGTATGGCGACCTCAGGCGGTATCCATGCAGGCGCGCCGTGTCGCATGCGGGAAATTTCTATTTGACCGTCGGCAGGTCGGGACTCGACACGTCGTAGGTGTGGCCCGGCCGGGTCAGCAGTGCAGCGAGCTTCTCGGCCTTTTCGTCGGTCCGGTCGGTAGTCCCCCAGATCACCTCGCGCCCGTCCGCCAGCGTCAGCGTGATCGACGCCACGGATGGCGCGGCGATCCGGCCGACCTGCACGGCCACCTCTGGGCGCAGTGCGGTCAGCACCTCCAGTGCGGCCTTGGTGGCCGGGTCGCTGGGGCCGGGCTTCTCGACGTCGAGATACGACACGCCGGGCGGTGGCGGAGCGGTCGCGAAGTCGACGCCGTCACGATCGAACAGATGCGTGCCGTCGGGCATGTCCTTGACCGCCACCGGAATCCGCTCCACCACGGTGACCCGCAGCGACGACGGATACTCGCGTTGCACCCGCACCGAGGCCACCCGGCTGATCGTCGCGATCCGGTTCGCCACCTTGTCGGTGTCGACCTGCAGCAGCGGAGTGCCGGTGGGCACCGCGACGGCGGCGACCACCTCGTCGCGGGGAATCGCTTCGAGCCCGTCGATCTCGAGGCCGCGCACCGACATCAGCGGAGTGAAGTACAACACCAGCCCAAGGCCGACCGAGACGACCGTGAGGACGATTCCCCACGTCAGCACCTTCAGCCCGCGAACAACGCCTGTCCTAACGGGTTTCGGCGCGGTTGCCGACGCGGTGGCTTTACGTTTGGCCTCGCGACGGGCCTCCTCGATCGCGCGCGCCCGTGCAGCGGCCAGGCGGCGCTGCTCGCGTTCGAGCCGGGCACGGCGCCGCGGACCCTCGGATTCCTGCACGTCTCCCGGGAGCGGTTCGGTCATCCCCGCATCACTCCCGGGCGCCCCGGTGCACTGCGATTAGCCCTCACCTGCATCGACGTCAGGATCTCCGGGCCCAGCATCGTAATGTCGCCGGCGCCCATCGTGACGACGACGTCGCCTGGCGATGCCACCTCGGCCACCCGGTCGGGCACTGCCGAAAAGTCCGGGACGTAGGACACCGGGACTCCGACGTGCTCCGCGATCAACGCGCCGCTCACCCCGGCCAGCGGCTGCTCGCGCGCGCCGTAGACGTCGAGCACGAACACCACGTCCGCACCGTCGAGAGCATGTCCGAAGTCTCGCGCGAAAAACTCTGTGCGCGAATATAAATGCGGTTGGAAGACCGCGATCACCTTGCCCGCTCCGCCGCCGGTCTGATCGAGCACGGTGCGAACCGCCGTCAACGTCGCGCGGACCTCGGTCGGATGGTGGGCATAGTCGTCGTACACCCGGACCGAGTTGGCCGCGCCCACCAGATCGAACCGTCGGCGCACACCCTCGAAGCCGGCCAGTCCATCAAGCACGCATTCCGGTTCCGCGCCCACCTCGACCGCCGCCAACAGCGCGCCCAGTGCGTTGAGCGCCATGTGCCGGCCGGGCACCGAAAGGCGCATCACCCGCGGCAAGGCCTCGCCCGCCAATTGGACGTGCGCGACCGCGCCGGTCCCCTGCTGCTCCCAGCTCAGCATCACGCCTGCCATATCGGCACGTTCACTGCTGCCGTACCGCAGCACCCGCACCCCGCGGTCCGCGGCGCGCTCCGCCAGCGCCGCCGCGCCCGCATCGTCCACGCAGACCACCAACGCTCCCTCGGCCGCGAGCCGGTTCGCGAAGTTGTCGAATACCGCGGTGTAGGCCTGCACGCTGCCGAAGAAGTCCAGGTGGTCCACCTCGATGTTGGTCACCACGGCGACGTCGGGTGCGTATTCCAGAAGGGAGCCGTCGCTTTCGTCGGCCTCTGCGACGAAGTGGTCGCCGCTGCCGTGGTGCGCGTTGGTGCCGGCCTCCCCCAGATCGCCGCCCACCGCGAACGACGGGTCGAGTCCGCACTGCTGCAGCGCGACGATCAGCATCGACGTCGTCGACGTCTTGCCGTGCGTGCCGGTAATCATCACCGTGCGGTAGCCGGTCATCAGCATCGCCAGCACCCTGGGCCGCAGCACGACGGGAATGCCCCGCCGGCGGGCCTCGACCAGCTCGGGGTTGGACTGCGGGATCGCGGCGTGCGTGGTGATCACGATGGTCGGGCCGCCAGGCAGCAGATCCAGCGACGACGCGTCGTGACCGATGACCACCTCGGCCCCCCGTGCGCGCAAGGCCAGTACCCCGCGCGACTCCTTGGCGTCCGAACCCGACACCTGCGCGCCACGGTCGAGCAAGATGCGGGCGATGCCGGACATACCCGCACCGCCGATGCCGACCATGTGCGCCCGCGCCAATTCGGGCGGCAGCGGCTGCGCCGTCATCCCCGGCTCCCGCAGCGGGCCTCGCTCGCGACCTCCAGCGCAACCTGCGCCACCCGCTGCGCCGCGTCGCGGTGGCCGACCAGCGCTGCCGCTGACGTCATCGCGGCGAGCCGCGGGCCGTCGGTGAGCAGACCCGCCACGGTGTGCGCGACGAAATCCGGGGTCAGGTCCCTATCGGCCACCAACAGCCCGCCGCCGGCGTTGACCACCGGGAGCGCGTTGAGGCGCTGTTCGCCGTTGCCGATCGGCAACGGCACGTACACGGCCGGTAGCCCGACCGCGGACACCTCGGCCACGGTCATCGCACCCGAGCGGCAGATCGCGAGGTCGGCCGCTGCGTACGCAAGTTCCATCCGGTCCAGATACGGCAGCCCGACATACGGCGGATCGGTGCCGGCGGGCTCCGGCAACTGCAGGCGGTTCTTCGGCCCGTGCACGTGCAGGACCGAAACGTCAGCGGCGGCAAGCTGTTTGGCGGCCGCGGCGACCGCCCGGTTGATCGATGCGGCGCCCTGCGAGCCGCCGAACACCAGAAGCACCCGCGCGTCGTCGGCGAACCCGAAATGTGCGCGGGCCTGCGCGCGCATCGCCGTCCGGTCCAGCGCGGTGATCGCAGACCGCACCGGAACGCCGACAACTTCGGCACTACGCAGGCCCGAGTCCGGCACCGCCGACAGCACGCGGCGCGCTCGTCGCGCGCCGACGCGGTTTGCCAGACCCGCGCTGGCGTTGGCCTCGTGGATGACCACCGGCACCGAGCGCCGGCGCGGGCCGCCCCACGCGGCGAGGTAGGCCGGCAGCGCCACGTAACCGCCGAAGCCGACGACCACGTCGGCCGCGACGTCGTCGAGCACCGCTCGCGTCTCACGTACCGCCAGTCGCACGCGCAGCGGGAGCCGGACGAGATCGCGATTGGGGTTGCGCGGCAACGGTACCGGCGTAATCAGCTCCAGGTGATAGCCGCGCTCGGGCACCAGTCGGGTTTCCAGTCCGCGGGCGGTGCCCAGCGCGGTGATCCGCACCGTGGCATCAAGAGCGGTCAGCGCGTCGGCGACGGCCATCGCGGGCTCGACATGCCCGGCGGTGCCACCGCCGGCGAGCACGACGGAGAGGGACCCGCCGGCGACATTTCGCCCAGCCTCACTGCCCTTCACCCGAAACGCCCTTCCAGAGCCCTGGTGCGCGCACCCCCGCTCCTGCTGATGCGACGCTGGCCGCCATGACGCTGGCCGTCTCCATGATGCCTTGCGCCCCGCGCCGTCTGAGGCTTGGTAGGGGCGGGCCGCGACCGCAGCCGGTCGCGCAACGCCTCGGCGCGCGTGGGCGCATAGGGTTCGGGCAGCGCCAGGCGCAGCAGCGTGTTGACCTTGTCGTCGCGGCCCGCCCGCAGCGCCGCCACCGCCTCTGGCTCGTGGCGGGCTGCATTGGCGATCATGCCCATGATGAAAAGCATTGTAGCCGTTGATGTTCCGCCAGCCGAGATCAGCGGCAGCTGCAGGCCCGTGACGGGCAGCAGCCCAATCACGTAGCCGACATTGATGAATGCCTGGCCCAGAACCCACATCGTCACGGTCGCCGACAGCAGCCGCAGGAACGGGTCCGCCGATCGGCGGGCCACCCGCATCCCGGTGTAGGCGAACAAACCGAACAGGCACAGCAGCCCGAACGCGCCGACGAACCCGAGTTCCTCGCCGATGATCGCGAAAATGAAGTCGTTGTGCGCGTTGGGCAGATAGTTCCATTTCGCGGTGCCCTGCCCGAGCCCGTCGCCGAACACGCCGCCGTTGGCCAGCGCAAACTTGGCCTGCCTGGCTTGATAGCCGGAGTCCTGCGGGTCCGCGCCAGGGTTCAGCCAGGACCGAACCCGGTCGGAGCGGTAGCCCTCGGACACCGCGAGGACCGCGGCGGCACTGACCGCGGCGAATAGCGAACTCAAGAACACCCGCAGCGGCAGGCCGCCGTACCAGAGCAGGCCGAGCAGGATGATCGCCAGCGACACCGTCTGCCCGAGATCGGGCTGCGCGACGATCAGGCCGAGCGCGATCACCGCCGCAGGCACCAGCGGGACCAGCATTTCGCGCAACGACGCGTGTTCCATCCGGCGGGCGGACAGCAGGTGCGCGCCCCAGATCGCGAACGCGATCTTGGCAAGCTCTGAGGGTTGCATGGAGAAGCCGGCGACGACGAACCACCCCCGAGATCCGTTGGACTCTTTGCCAATTCCCGGGACGAGCACCAGCACCAGCAGAAAGACCGTGAACGCGAAAGCAAATGACGCGGTCTGCCGCATCACCCGTACCGGGACCCGCAGCGCGACGTAGAACCCGATCAGCCCGATGACGGTCCAGAGCACCTGGCGCCCGAAGATGGTCCATGGCGAGCCGTCGTCGTCGTAGGACCGCACGCCGGACGCCGAGAGCACCATGATCAGCCCGAGCGTGGTCAGCAGCGCCACCACGGCGATGACAAGGTGAAACGACGTCATCGGGCGGCCCAGCCAGGCGCCCACCTTCGTGCCGGAGCTGCTGACGGGCGTCGAGTTGTCGGCCCGGCGCAATAGCCGGGAAAGTGCGGTGCGCATCGCCACTACCGCATTGCGCCGCGCACCGCGGCGGCGAACGCGTCGCCGCGGTGGGCGTAGCCGGTGAACTGGTCGAATGACGCCCCGGCGGGGGCCAGCAACACGGTGTCGCCGGGCCGCGCCAGCCACCGCGCAGCGTCGACGACCTCGGCCATCACGTGCTCCCCCACATCTGTCACACCAGTAACAACAGACCCATTAGCCCCTTGCACCACAGCATCGTCCCCTGTCGTGACCTCGACGACCGGGACATCCGGGGCGTGTCGCGATAACGCGTTGGCAACTAGCCCCCGGTCCCGGCCCACCAGCACCACCGCGACCAGGCGGTTTGCGATCTGTCGCACCATCTCGTCGACCGATGCGCCCTTGAGCAGCCCACCGGCCACCCACACCACCCGCGGATAGGCCGCGATGGATGCTTGCGCCGCATGGGGATTGGTGGCTTTGGAGTCGTCGACGAACGCGACCCCATCCACCACGGCGACGACCTGGCCGCGGTGCGGCGCCAACCGGAACGCGGTCAGCGCCGTGGCGATCGCGGCTGCGGGCACGTCGACCGCCCGGGCCAGCGCCGCCGCGCCCAGTGCGTCCAGCACCCCCACCGGCCCGGGCACCGGGATCGTCGCCGCCGCAATCAACTCCAACTCAGCCGCAAACGCACGGTCGGTCAGCATGCCGTCGCGAACTCCGAGCTCACCCGGCTCGGGTGCGCCGAGGCGGAAGCCGACACGCACCGGCGCGGGCGCATCCCGCAGCAGCCGGGCGGCCACCGAATCGTCGACGCCGGCGGCGGCCACCCGGCCGCTCAGCGCCCTGGCCTTGGCCGCGGCGTAGTGCTCGAACGAGCCGTGCCAGTCGAGGTGGTCCTCGGCGATGTTGAGCACCGCTCCGGCCTCCGGCCGCAGCGACGGCGCCCAGTGCAACTGGAAGCTGGACAGCTCGACCGTCAACAGCTCGGCGGGCTGGTCGAGCACGTCGAGCACCGGGCTGCCGATGTTGCCGCACAACACGCTGCGGCGGCCGGCGGCCAGCAGCATCCCGTGCAGCATTGACGTGGTGGTGGTTTTGCCGTTGGTGCCCGTGACCACCAGCCAGCGCCGCGGCGGCCCGAACCGCCCCGACGCGTCGAGGCGCCATGCGAGCTCGACGTCGCCCCAGACCGGAACGCCGGCGGCGGCTGCGGCAGCCGGCACCGGCGTGGTCGGCGAGAAGCCGGGGCTTAAGACCACCAGATCGAAGTCGGTGATGCGGGCCGCCGCCGACGACGGCGTCAGTTCGGCCAGCCCGGGGTCGTCGTCGCAGACGGTCACCCGGAAACCCAGCGGCTCGAGCGCGGCGAGCACCGCGCGCCCGGTGACGCGAGCACCGGCGACCAGGATCTGCTGCCCGGGAAGCACGTCCATCTCAGTCACCGATGGCGGCGAGCCATTCGCCGTAGAAAAGCGCCACACCCAGCCCGCAGGCGATCGCGGTCAGCAACCAGAACCGGATGATCACAGTCGTCTCCGCCCACCCGACCAGTTCGAAATGATGGTGGAACGGCGCCATCCGGAACACCCGGCGACCCGTCGTGCGAAATGCCAGGATCTGCACCACCACCGAGGTGATCTCGGCGACGAACAGCGCACCCAGCACCACCGCGAGAAGTACCGTGCGGCTGGTCACCGACAGCCCCGCGATGACGCCGCCCAGCGCGAGCGATCCGGTGTCGCCCATGAAGATCCTGGCCGGTGCGGCGTTCCACCACAGGAACCCGATGCACGCGCCCGCGGTGGCAGCGGCGATCAGGGCCAGATCCAGCGGGTCGCGCACGTTGTAACAGCCCGGTCCCGGGTGAGACGAGCAGCCGTTGCGGAACTGCCAGAACGTGATGATCACATACGCGGCGGTGACCATGGCCATGCACCCGGCGGCCAGCCCGTCGAGCCCGTCGGTGAAGTTGACCGCGTTGCTCCATGCGCTGACCAGCACCACGCAGAACAGCACGAACAGCAAGGGCGGCAACGTGACCGTGGCGACCTCGCGCACGTAGGACAGCTGAGCACCCGCGGGCGTCAACCCGTCGCCGTTGCGGAACCGCAGCACCAGCAGGCCGAACACCACCGCGGCGACCACCTGGCCGATTGCTTTCGTAGTCTTGTTCAGCCCGAGATTGCGTGACTTGCGGATCTTGATCAGGTCGTCGACGAACCCGACCGCGCCCAGCGCGGTGGCCAGCGCGAGGACCAGCAGCCCCGATGCGGACGGCCCCCGGCCGTCGAGCGCGAGACCGATCAAGTGTGTGCCGAAATAACCGGCCCAGATGCCTGCGACGATCGCTACGCCGCCCATCGACGGGGTACCGCGCTTGGCCTCGTGGCTGGGCGGACCGTCCGTGCGGATCTCGTGGCCGAACCCCTGACGGGTGAACAGGGTGATCAGCAGCGGGGTCAGCAGGATCGACACCGTCAGGGCAATGCCGACGGCGATGAGGATCTGCCTCATGAAGTCTCGCCGGCAAGGGCCCGGGCCAGCGCGCCCAATCCGGCCGCGTTCGACGCCTTCACCAACACGACATCGCCCGGCGCCAGCTCGGAGCGGAGCAGGGCAAGCGCCGCATCCGCGTCATCGACCATGGCGGCTTGCATCCTGAGTGGGCCTGCCCAGGAACCCTCCATGACCGCTCCGTGGTGCATGGCGCGCATCAACCTCCCGGTTCCGACGACGACGAGTCGAGAAACATCTAATCGCACCGCCAACCGCCCGATGCGGTCGTGCTCGGAAATCGAGTCGGCGCCGAGTTCGGCCATCTCCCCGAGCACGGCCCAGCTACGTCGCCTGCCGTCGGGCCGGCCGGATATCCAGGACAAGGCCCGAAGCCCGGCCCGCATCGAATCGGGGTTGGCGTTGTAAGCGTCGTTGATGACGGTCACGCCGTCGGCACGCGTCGTCACCTCCATCCGGTGCGCCGACACGGGACCGGCCCCGGCCAGCACCGCTGCCACCTGCTCGCCCGTCGCGCCGCACTCCAGCGCCACCGCCGCCGCGCACAACGCGTTGGTCACCTGGTGCTCGCCGTGGACCGCCAACCGCACAGGCACCTCGACATCGGGCGCGTGCAGCGTGAAACCCGGCCGGGCCAGATCGTCGAGTTGGACATCCTGCGCCCACACATCGGCGCGCGACGTGCCGCTGACCCTGACCACTCGCGCCGCCGTCATGTCCGCCATTGCGGCCACCGCAGCGTCGTCGGCGTTCAGAATGACCACGCCGGATGGCGGAACTGCTTGCGGCAGTTCGGCTTTGGTCGCGACGATGGCCTCCTGCGAACCGAACTCGCCCAGATGCGCGGAGCCGACGTTGAGCACGACCGCAACCGACGGCGGTGCGATCGCGGCCAGCTCGGCGATGTTGCCGGGCCGGCGCGCCGACATCTCCAGCACCAAAAAGTCGGTGTCGGACGTTGCGCGCAGCACAGTCCAGGGGTGGCCGAGCTCGTTGTTGAACGACCCGGGCGGAGCGACCACCTCCCCGAGCGGGGCAAGCACCGCGGCGACCAGGTCCTTGGTCGATGTCTTGCCCGACGACCCCGTTATGCCGACAATTGTCAGCCCGCCCGCCACGAGCTCGGCCGCCACGAACGACGCGAGCCGGGCCAGCGCCGCCAGCACAGCGGCGCCCGAGCCGTCGACGTCGTGCTCGAGGACACTGGCACGCGAATCGAGGGGCCCCCTCGGCGGCACCACGATGGCCGGCACCCCGACCGGGCGTGCGCAGAGCACCGCGGCCGCACCCGCAGCCACCGCCGCGGCGGCGTGGTCGTGGCCGTCGGTGCGGGCGCCTGGCAGCGCGAGGAACAAGCCGCCGGGCGTGACCTGGCGCGAATCGAATTCGACTGTCCCACTGACGTGTAGCCTTGCCGCTTCGGCGGCCGAGACGTCCGCCAGCTCGCCGCCGACGATGTCGGCGATCTGGGCGACGGTCACGTCGATCACGGCGTGGAGGTTATCCCGGAGCCGCCCGGCCGGCGACATTCCGCCTGAGTGAGCGCCGCGGCCAATTCCTCGCGGTCGTCGAACGGGCGGGTGACCCCGTGCGCGGTTTGCCCGGTTTCGTGGCCCTTGCCGGCGATCAGCACGACGTCGCCGGGGCGTGCCCAGCCGACCGCGTGGACAATCGCGGCGCGGCGGTCGCCGATCTCGACGACCTCCGCGCCGGTGTTCGCCTGCGCGACACCTTCCAGGATGGCCGCGCGGATGGTGGCCGGATCCTCGCTGCGCGGATTGTCGTCGGTAACGACGACGAGGTCGGCCCAGTGGGCAACGATATGGCCCATAGGATTTCGCTTGCCGGGGTCGCGGTCGCCCCCGGCGCCGAACACCACGGCCAGCCGGCCACTGGTCTCGCGTCGCAGATTCTCCAGTACCGCCTGCAGCGCGCCCGGCTTGTGGGCGTAGTCGACAAGCGCCATGAAGCTCTGCCCGCGGTCCACCGACTCCATCCGGCCGGGAACCTGCGCGGCGCGCAGCCCCGGTGCCGCCTGCTCGGCTGTCACGCCGACGGCACGCAGCAGAGCAAGCGCCAGAAGGGAATTGGTGACGTTGTACCGTCCGGGCAGCCGAATCGTCATGTCGTGACGACGACCGTCGGGGTCGACGGCGACGAACTGCTGGCCGCCGCCGGTCGTCCGAACGTCCAGCGCGCGCCAATTCGCCTCTGCGCCGGCGGCGCTGACCGTGATCGGTTGCACCGCACGGGCGGCCATCGCGCGACCGGCGTCGTCGTCGATGCACACCACCGCGACATCGGCGCGCAGCGGCGAGCCGGCGTCGAAAAGTCGTGCCTTCGCGCCGAAGTACTCCTGCATCGACGAGTGGAAGTCCAGGTGGTCGCGGGACAGATTCGTGAAACCGGCCACCGCGAACGACACTCCGTCGACCCGTCCCAGCGTCAGCGCGTGGCTGGACACCTCCATCACCACGACGCCGATCTGCTGCCGGATCATCGCGGCCAGCAGCGCCTGCAGCGCGGGAGCCTCCGGAGTGGTCAGCACGCTCGGCTGGTCGACGCCGTCGATGCGGATGCCGACGGTACCGATCAGTCCGGCGTGCCGGCCGGCGCCCCGCAGCCCGGCTTCGACGAGATAGGTGGTGGTGGTCTTGCCCGACGTGCCGGTGACGCCGATCACCTGCAGCCTCGACGACGGATTCCCGTACACCAGAGACGCGGCGGCCCCCAGCACCGACCGCGGCGCCGGGTGAACCAGCACCGGGACGCGGGGAGTACCAACAGACAGTGCGGCGGCGCCGGCCGGATCGGTGAGCACCGCAACGGCACCGGCGGCCACCGCGTCGGCGGCGAACTGCGCGCCGTGCACGCTGCTGCCCTGCAGCGCCGCGAACAGGTCGCCGGGTTGCGTGTCCTGAGCCCGCAGCGTCACCCCGGTCACGCCGACGCCCGCCCCGGAGGTGACTTCGGCACCGATGCACTCGGCCAGCGTGCGCAGCGTCACGGACACCTGGAAACCGTACCCAGCAGCGGCGTCAGGCCTGCAACGTCAACGGCGGCCCGGGATCGGGTGACAGTGGGACGTTCTCGCGCTGCAGCAGCCAGCTTGCGATGTTGTGGAACAACGGCGCCGAGGAGGAACCCGGCTTGCCGTCGGCGGTGCGCTTCGGGTTGTCCATCATGACTCCCACCACGTAGCGGGGATCGTCGGTGGTCGTGATGCCCGCGAACGTGGTCCAGTAGACATCGCTGTAATAGCAGCCACACGCCGGGTTGATCTGCTGGGCGGTGCCGGTCTTACCGCTGATCTGATAGCCGTCGACCGCCGCAGCCGGCCCGGTGCCCTGCTGGTATCCCATCGGATCGCGCTGCACCACCGCGCGCAGCATGTTGCGCACCGTCTGCGCGGTCTGCGGCGACACCACCTGGATGCCGTCCGGCCGCGGCTCGTCGGTGCGTCTGCCGTCCGGGTCGACGACCGCGCGGACGATCCGGGGCGGGACACGAAGGCCGTCGTTGGCGATCGTCTGATACATCGCGGTCATCTGCAGCAGCGTCATCGACAACCCTTGTCCGATGGGCAGATTGGAGAATGTCGAGCCGGACCACTGGTCGATCGGCGGAACGATGCCCGCGCTCTCACCGGGCAGGCCGACGCCGGTGCGCTGCCCGAGTCCGAACTTAGCGAGCATGTCCGCGTAGCGTTCCGGCCCGATGCGCTGTGCGAGCATCAGCGTGCCGACGTTGCTCGACTTCCCGAAAACCCCGGTGGTGGTGTACTGCATGACACCGTGCTCCCAGGCGTCGCCGACGGTGACCCCGCCCATGTTGATGGAGCCCGGCACGGACAGCACCTCGTCGGGGTTTGACAGCCCGAACTCGATCACCGACGACGCGGTGACGATCTTGTTGACCGAACCCGGCTCGAACGGGGAAGACACCGCCAAATTCCCCAGCTGTCGGTCCTCTTGGCGACCGATGTCCTGCGACGGGTCGAACGTGTTGTCATTGGCCATCGCCAGGACTTCCCCGGTCTTCGCGTCCAGCACCACGGCGGCGACGCTGTGTGCACCCGACAGACCTTTCGCCAGCTCGACCTGCTGCTGCGCGTAGAACTGGATGTCGTTGTCCAGTGTCAGCTCGACCGTGGACCCGTCGAACGAGACGTGGCGGTTGCGGTAGCTGCCGGGGATCACCACGCCGTCCGAACCGCGGTCGTAGGTGATCGAGCCGTCGGTGCCGGCGAGCACGCCGTCCATCGCATCTTCGAGGCCGAGCAGGCCGTGGCCGTCCCAGTCGATGCCGCCGACGACATTGGCCGCTAGCGACCCTCCCGGGTACTGGCGCAGATCCTGGCGTTCGGCACCGACCTCTGGGAACTTCGTGATGATCGCGGTGGCCACCGCCGGATCCACCGCGCGGGCGAGGTAGACGAACGTCTCGTCGCTCTGCAGCTTCTTGAGAATCGTGGCGGCGTCCGGGCGGTTGCCCAGCCGCTGGGCCACGCCGTTGGCGATCTCGGTCAACCGCTGTGCGGGCTCGGGGGCGTCGGACCTTTTCTGTTTGGCCTCGGTGAGGTCGTTGCGGACCTTGATCGGCTGGAATGTCAGCGCCCTGGCCTGGGTGGTGAACGCCAGCTTGTTCCCGCTGCGGTCGACGATGCTGCCCCGCACCGCCCTCTCGACGTCGGTCACTTTAAGCTGGCCGGCCGCCTCGGCCCGCAGCTTTGCCGCGCTGGGCACCTGTAGGTAGAACAACTGCGCTGCGGCGACGATCAACAGCACGAAGATCACCGCGTTGCCGGCCCGGTGCCGGGAGACGAACGACGCGCCCTTGGTAGTGGCGTAGACGATTGGCCGGATCCTGCGGTCGCGGGCCGAACGGCCCGCTCCCGGTTGAGCGGTCTTGCGCTTGGGGTCGCCGCGGCTCACGTCGGCGGGACGACGGTCGGGGCAGCCACGGTGTCAGATTGTTCCGGCGCTGTCTGCACATTCAACGCATTTGCCGGTTGCGGCGAGTCGGGTGCCGGCCCGGGCAACGGACCGGTCGGGACAGGAATGACGGGTAGGGCAGGTGCCCGAGGCCCCTCCGGCGCCGCGGGTGCGACCGTGCCCTGAGCAGGCGTCGCAGCCGGTGCGGGGGCAGGCCTGGAGATCGTCACCGGAACCTCGATGCGATTAACCGGCGGCACCGGGGTGGGATCCGGCAACCTGGTGTTGAGCGGCGGTGGCGGCGCGCCCTCGGCCGGTTTGGGCTCACCGACCACCACCCAATTGCCCGCAGGGTCCTGCACCAGGTGCGCAGTGTCCCGCGATGGAATCATGCCGAGATTGCGCGCGGCCTCGGCCAGCGCGGGCGCCGCCTGCGCCTCGAGCACCTCGCGCTCGAGGGACTCCTTCTGCTGGGTCAGCACCCGGTCGCGCTGGCGCACGCTGCCGAGCTCATAGGATCGCTCGGCGGAGTCAGTCGACAGCCACAGCGTCGCCGCAAGGCCCACACCCAGCGCCCCGATCACCAGGACAACGAACGGAACCTTGGCCATCAACGTTTTTGGCCGCAGCTCGATTGACGCCAACCGTGCGATCAGTCGCTCGCGCAGCGGTTCACGAACCGGCTTGGGCGCCTTGGCTTTTCGCGCCTTCGCCCGCGCCTTGGCCTGCCGTGTGCTGGTTGCCGGCACCTGACGCCGGGTCGTTGTGGTCCGCGGGCCGGACCGCACCGGGCGCTTGGCGCGGGCCGGTCGATCCACCATGGGTGTCTCGCGCCTGCTCGTCATCAATCCCCCTCTCCGCTGACGAACGTTTCTGTGCTCCTCGCGGCCGCAACCTTTTCCAATGCTCGCAGCCGCACCGACGCGCTACGCGGGTTGCTTTCCACCTCGGCGGCGCCTGCCTTTTCGGCGCCGCGTGTCAACGCCTTGAACTGCGGCCGGTGACCCGGCAGTTCGACCGGTAGTCCCTGCGGTGTGCGTGAACTGGTCGCTTGGCTGAAGACGCTTTTGACGATCCGGTCTTCCAGCGATTGGTAGGCCATCACGACGATGCGTCCGCCGGGCACCAGCGCGTCGAGCGCCGCCGGCAGCGCAGCGCGCAACGAGTCCAGCTCTTCGTTGACCGCGATGCGCAGCGCCTGAAACGTCCGCTTGGCCGGATGCCCGCCGGTCCGCCGGGCGGCGGCCGGGATGGCCCGGTACAGCAACTCCACCAGGTCACCGGTGCGGCTAAAGGGGCGCACCGCGCGGCGACGAACGACCTGGGCGGCGATGCGCCGGGCGAACCGCTCGTCGCCGAACCGGTGCAGGATCTCGGCCAGCGCCGCCTCGTCGTAGGTGTTGACGATGTCGGCGGCCGTCAGCTCGTTATCCGGATCCATCCGCATGTCCAGCGGCGCGTCCGTCGCGTAGCTGAACCCTCGGTCCGGTCGGTCCAGCTGCATCGACGACACCCCGAGGTCGAACAGCGCCCCGTCCACCGGCCTGGCCGCGACGCCGCCGATAGCGTCATAGCGGGCTTTGACCAACACCACTCGGTCGGCGAACCGCTCCAGACGCTCGGCTGCAGTCCGCAGCGCATCGGGATCTCGGTCGAGCGCGATGACTTTCAGTCCGTCGAACTCGGTGAGGAACCGCTCGGCGTGCCCGCCGGCGCCCAACGTGGCGTCCACCAGCACCGCCCCCGACCCGTCCGGGCTATGCCGGGTGAAAGCGGGCCGCATCAGCTCGACGCAGCGGTCGAGCAGGACGGGGATGTGGCCTGTCACCCGCCGAGCACCCTGGTCCCTGTCCGATGACGCGAACCTGGCGTTGGGGAAGTACGCCAGGGTCGGATCGGGCAGAGGCCACGATGCACGGGCCGCATGCGGTTCGGCCTCCGAATCAGATAATGTCGCGCAAGGTTTCATGGGTGGCCGTCGAGAAGTCGTCTTCGTGGGCCTGCTGGTAGGCCTGCCAGGCCTGCGCGTCCCAGATCTCCAGGTAGTCAACTGATCCTGTGACCACGCAGTCCTTGGTCAGGTTCGCGTAGCGACGGTGTTCAGCGGACAGCGTGATCCGACCCTGAGCGTCCGGGTGCTGCTCGTCGGTGCCAGCGGCCAGGTAGCGCAGAAAGGCTCGCGCTTCCGGATCGCCTCGCGATGCGCTCGAGGCCCGGTGCGCCATCTGTTCGAACGCCTCCCGCGGATAGACGGCCAGGCTGCGGTCTTGGCTCTTGGTCACCATCAACCCTCCTGCCAGCGCGTCCCGGAATTTCGCGGGCAGCGTGAGCCGCCCTTTTTCGTCGAGCTTGGGCGTGTAGGTGCCGAGGAACACTCCGCGTCCTCCTGCCACGCCATCGGAACCACTGGGGCCCCGACATCCGCCACTTTACCCCACTAGCCCCCACATTGCTCCCCATACTATCAATTGGACGCGTGTCTTCTCCACTGGTCCCCACAAGCACGAAAACCGGGGGTCCGCGGAACCGAAAACGGGGTGACCCGTACTAGGTCACCCCGCTACTGAAAGGATCAGTCAGTCGTCAAAACGGCGTCGGAAGCGGTCTTCCATCCGGCTGGTAAACGATCCGCCCGAACCCCTCGTCCGGCGCTGTCGCCCGCCGGACGCCGGACGTTCGCTCGCCTTCGACGCCCGCGACCCGGTGACCGCAAACACGACGCCACCGAACATGACCAAAAAGCCGAGGACCGAAAGCACCGGAAACGTTCCGATCATCGTGGCCTTGAATGCGACACCGGACACCAGCATCGCCAGGCCGATGACGAATAGCGCCGCACCCTGGATGCGCCGCCGGGTCGTGGGCGCGCGCAGTGTGCCGCCGCGCACACTCGACGCGAACTTGGGATCCTCGGCATACAACGCGCTCTCGATCTCGTCGAGCATGCGCTGCTCATGATCGGAGAGTGGCATTCGTCCCTCCTCGCCGCCGCCGCGATCCCGAATTCATGCCCAAATATTCTCGGGCAACTGACAGTCATGATACGAGCACGCTGGGCGCCGTACCACCTAAGTTGGTCTGCCGATTCTATATGCCACTCAACGCAGATAGGCAATACGTCACGGTCGGCAGCGCCCACGATAATGGCCTTGGACAACTGCGGACGCTTCAGGAGGACTTCCACTTGGCGACATTTCTGATCGATCTGTCGCCGCGCGACATGCAACACCGGCTCGGCGACGCGTTGTCGATCTATGTTGACGCCATGCGCTATCCCCGCGGCACCGAGGACCACCGCGCATCGATGTGGCTGGAGCACAGCAGGCGCAAGGGCTGGCAAGCGGTGGCAGCGGTCGACATCGGCGAGGGCCACGGTGGGCAGCCCCCGAAAGACACGCTGGTATCCGCACCGATGATCGGCGTCGCGTACGGCTACTGCGGCGCTCCGGATCAGTGGTGGCAGCAGCAGGTGGTCGGCGGTATGCGCAGGGCCGGGTTGGCGCAAGCCGAGATCGGCTCCCTGATGGGCAGCTACTTCGAGCTGACCGAGCTGCACATCCGCCCCAAAGCCCAGGGTCGCGGGTTGGGCGAGGCTCTGGTGCGACGACTGCTCTCCGGGCGCGGCGAGGACTACGTGCTGTTGTCGACGCCCGAGATCCGCGGCGAAGCCAACCGCGCGTGGCGGCTGTACCGGCGGCTGGGCTTCACCGACATCGTCCGCGGGCACCATTTCGCCGGCGACCCCCGCGCGTTCGCGATCCTGGCCCGCAAGCTGCCCCTCTAAGATGACCCCGTGCTCCGGGTTGCGGATTCTCTTTGGTCCAAGCGTGTGCGTCGTCACGCGGTTCTGCTTCTCGTGCTGCTTCTGCTCGTTCCCTTGGCCACCGGCTGCGTGCGGATCCGGGCGTCGATATACATCTCGCCCGACGACAGGGTGTCCGGAACCATCACCGCGGCGTCCAAGCCCCGCAACGGCGACGACAAGGGCCCGCAGTTCAACGGCGGCAGCCTGCCGTTCAGCGAAAAAGTCGCGATCTCCGATTACTCCAGCGACGGCTACGTCGGATCGCAGGCGGTGTTCTCCGACCTGACATTCGCCGAACTTCCTCAGCTCGCGAGCATGAACCACGACGCGGCCGGGGTGGACCTGTCACTGCGACGGGCCGGCGATTCGGTGATCCTCGAGGGCCGCGCGGATCTGACGTCGCTGACCGACGCGAGCGCCGATGTGTCGCTGTCGATTTCGTTCCCGGGTGACGTCGTTTCGACCAACGGCGACCAGGTGGATTCCCAAGTGGTCGAATGGAAACTCAAGCCGGGCGTCGTGACGGCCATGACGGCGCAGGCCCGCTATACCGACCCGAGTACACGCTCGTTCTCGGGTGCGGCGATCTGGCTGGGATTGGCGGCGATGCTGGTGGCCGCGGTGATCGGCGCGCTGGCCTGGGTCAGCCGCGACCGCTCGCCTCGGTTCGCGGAACCGCACGAGCACTGAGCGTCGCACCGTACCCTGAAGGCCGATGAGCGTCGATACCGCCGCGCCGTCGGCTGTTCAGCTGGCCGGCGCCGTCACCGATCAGCTTCGCGAGTACATGAGCGCGCGACGCCGCGAGTCCGCATACATCGGCGCCAACTACGGTGCGATGACCGGCGCGCTCGAGGAGTTCGTGCTGCGGGGCGGCAAACGGCTGCGTCCGGCGTTCGCCTACTGGGGCTGGCGGGCGGTCACCTCCGACCCTGATCCCGAAAATCCCGAGATGCTCCGGCTGGTCGCGGCGCTGGAGCTGCTGCACGCGTGCGCCCTAGTGCACGACGACGTGATCGACGAGTCGGCGACCCGCAGAGGCCTACCCACGGTGCACAGACAATTCGCCGACGTGCATCGCAGCAGCGGCTGGCGGGGTTCGGCCCATCAATTCGGGGTGTCGGCGGCCATCCTGCTCGGCGACCTGGCCCTGGTCTGGGCCGACGACATCGTCGCCACCGCCGAGCTGTCCCGCGATGCCCAGCGGCGAGTCCAGCGGGTCTGGGCCGACATCCGCACCGAGGTGCTCGGCGGCCAATACCTCGACATCGTCGCCGAGGCGAGCGGCGTGGACTCGATCGCCTCGGCGATGACCGTCAACACCTACAAGACGGCCTCCTACACGGTGTCCCGACCGCTGCAGATGGGCGTGGCCGCGGCCGCCGACCGCCCCGACGTGCTGGAAGCGTTCCACGAGTTCGGCACCGATCTGGGTGTCGCGTTCCAGCTGCGTGACGATGTCCTCGGGGTGTTCGGCGACCCTGCGGTGACGGGCAAGCCGTCAGGCGACGATCTGCGTTCGGGCAAGCGCACGGTGCTGCTCGCCGAGGCCGTCGAGCGCGCGGAGGCGACCGACCCGGCAACCGCGGAACTGCTGCGCAGCTCGATCGGCTCCGAACTGTCCGAGGCGCAGGTGCACGAACTGTGCGAAGTGATCACGTCGTTGGGGGCGCTGGCCGCCGTCGAAAGCCGCATCGACGCGCTGACCCGGCGTGCGGTCGACCTGTTGACCGCCGCACCGGTCGCCGAGCAGGCCAAAGTGGGCCTGCTCGAACTCGCCAGATTGGCCGCCAACCGGTCGGCCTGACGAGCATGAACCAGTTGCACGACTTCATCAGGTCCCGTGACGGCCGGCCCGCGCTGCTGGGCTTCCTGGGCGCGCTGCTGATCACCGCGGGCGGACTCGGCGCGGGCAGCACCCGGCTGCATGACCCGCTGCTGGAAACACTGCACCTGTCGTGGCTGCGATTCGGGCATGGTCTGGTGCTGTCGTCGATCACGTTGTGGCTCGGTGTCGCGTTGCTGCTGATCGCATGGATTTGGTTGGGCCGCTTCGTGATCGACGGGCATGCCGATGAACACCAGCTGATCGCGACCACCGGGTTCTGGCTGGCGCCGCTGCTGCTGTCGGTGCCGGTGTTCAGCCGTGACACGTATTCGTATCTTGCTCAGGGTGCGCTGCTGCGCGACGGCCTGGACCCATATGTGGTCGGCCCTGTCGAGAACCCGAATGCTTTGCTGGACAACGTGAGTCCGATCTGGACCACTACGACCGCGCCGTACGGGCCCGCGTTCATTCTGGTTGCCAAGTTCGTCACGATGCTGGTCGGCGACAACGTGGTCGCCGGAACGATGCTGTTTCGGCTGTGCATGCTGCCCGGCCTTGTGCTGTTGATCTGGGCGGCATCCCGCATTGCCCGCCACATCGGGACCAGTGGTGCTGCGGCACTGTGGATCTGCGCGCTCAACCCGCTGGTGATCATTCATCTGATGGGCGGTGTCCACAACGAGATGCTGATGGTCGGGCTGATGATGGCCGGCATTGCGCTGACCATGGACCGCCACCCGGTGTGCGGTATCGCGGTCGTGGCCGCCGGCGTCGCCGTCAAGGCCACCGCCGGGCTGGCGTTGCCGTTTCTGGTGTGGGTGTGGTCGCGCCAACTGCGCGAGCGTCGTGAGCTGGGCCGCCTGCCCGCGTTCGTGCTGGCCGCCGGCGGCACGGTGGTGACATTCGTCGCGGTGTTCGCGGTGTTGTCGGTCGCTGCAGGCGTCGGCCTGGGCTGGCTGACGGCACTGGCGGGTTCGGTGAAGATCATCAACTGGCTGACGGTCCCGACAGCGGCCGCCAACCTGATCAACGTGTTCGCTGGCCCGTTCGTCGGCGTGCAGTTCTATGCGGTGCTCGAGGTGACCCGGATGGTGGGGATCGCGATCATCGTGGTCGCACTGCCGCTGCTGTGGTGGCGGTTTCGCCATGACGACCGCGAAGCGCTGATCGGGATCGCCGGCGTGCTCATGGTGGTGGTGCTGTTCGTGCCGGCCGCGCTGCCGTGGTATTACACCTGGCCGCTGGCGGCGATGTCTGCGTTGACGCAGTCGCGGGCATGGATCGCCGGGATCGCCGGCTTTTCGACATGGATCATGGTGATCTTCAAGCCCGACGGCAGTCACGGCATGTACTCGTGGCTGCATGTGAGCATCGCCACCGCGTGCGCGCTGATCGCGTGGCGAGCACTGTCGCGAACGCCAGATGTCAGTACGCCAGAGCCTGCGCCCGTCGCACCACTTCGCGAGCCTGGTGAGAGTGCAGCGCATCGACCGGGCGAGCATTCGTGAGCTGTTCACGGGTGCCGTCGCAGGTCACAGCCAGCGAGGAGTCGGGAGTGAACAGCCAGCGCAAAATCTCGGTGTCGCGGTAGCCCCCGTCGCGCAGCACCGCCAGCAGCCCGGGCAGGCTCTTGACTACTTGGCCGGAATCGGTGAAAAAGATCTGCGGCACCACCGCGGCGCCGTCTCGCCGCACGGCGAGTAGGTGCCCGTCGCGCAGATGCTGGTGCACCCTCGTCACCGGGAGGCGAAGTAGTTCGGCAACTCTGGGCAGGTCATACACCGGCTCGCCGGGCTCAAGCACATCGTCACCGATCGGAACACTGCTCACCGCGCTGAGTCTAGAACGGTCCGCGGCAAACTAGCATGACTTCGATGCAGCCCCAACAGGTCAGATCCGATCCGCTGGTCGGCACCTTGCTGGATGGCCGCTACCGCGTCGAGGGGATCATCGCCACCGGGGGCATGTCGGCGGTGTACCGCGGGCTCGACACTCGACTGGAACGCCCGGTTGCGATCAAGGTGATGGACTGCCGCTACGCCGGCGATCACCAGTTCCTGACCCGCTTCCAGCTGGAGGCGCGCGCCGTCGCGCGGTTGAAAGACCCTGGCCTTGTCGCGGTTTACGACCAGGGCATCGACGGGCAGCACCCGTTTCTGGTGATGGAGCTCGTGGAGGGCGGAACACTGCGAGAACTGCTGCGCGAACGCGGCCCGATGCCGCCGCACGCGGTGGCTGCGGTCTTGCATCCGGTGCTGGGCGGGCTGGCCGTCGCCCACCGTAGCGGGCTGGTGCACCGCGACGTGAAGCCGGAGAACGTGTTGATCTCAGACGATGGCGAGGTCAAGATCGCGGATTTCGGCCTGGTGCGCGCAGTCGCCGCGGCGAAGATCACCTCGGACAGCGTGATTTTGGGCACCGCGGACTACCTGTCACCGGAGCAGGTAAAAAGTGGCGACGCGAGCCCGCGCAGCGACGTCTACGCGTGCGGCATCTTGGTCTACGAACTGTTGACGGGTGTCACGCCGTTCGGCGGCGACAGCCCCTTGGCGGTGGCTTATCAGCGGATGGACAACGACGTTCGTCCACCGAGCGCCGTGATCCGCGGCGTGCCAAGACAATTCGATATGCTCGTGCGCCACGCCACCGCCCGCAATGCCGCCAACCGGTTCGCCGACGCGCAGGAGATGGCCGCGCAGCTGGACGCGGTCTGCGACGAACTCGGGCTGCCCGACTTTCATGTGCCCGCGCCCCGCAATTCCGCACAGCACGCGTCGGCCGCGCCGTACCACCGCGCGGCGCCCGCTCCTGCGCCGCGGCAGCCTACCCGTCAGATTACCCAGGGCCCCGAGGACTGGGGTGAGCCCGAAAAATCAAGAGCGCCAGGGCATTTCGCGGGCATCGAGCTCGCCGAGTTTCAGTCGTACAGGCGGCGCGCGAAGTGGCGAGTGTGGTTCTGGGTGGTGGCGGTGCTGACCTTCACGGGTTTGGTGGCAGCTGCTGCATGGATGCTGGGCACCAACATCGACAGCTTGCTCTGAGGTAGCACGGGATTGGCGTCACGTTGACGGCTTGTCACGGAAAGGTCCTTCCGCCACAACGAATCCCGCCGCTGCGGCTTCACCGCGCCAAATCGCGCGAGGCGGGGATTTAGTCGCGCAGCATCTCTGCGACCAAAAACGCCAGCTCAAGTGACTGCTGGGTGTTCAATCGCGGATCGCACGCGGTCTCGTAGCGCCCGGCCAGGTCGGTGTCGGAGATGTCCTGCGCCCCACCGAGGCATTCGGTGACGTTCTCGCCGGTGATCTCGACGTGGATGCCACCCGGGTGAGTGCCCAGCGCTCGGTGCACCTCGAAGAAGCCTTGCACCTCGTCGACGACCCGGTCGAAATGGCGGGTCTTATAGCCGTTGGAGGACTCGTGGGTGTTGCCGTGCATCGGGTCGCACTGCCAGATCACCTGGTGACCGGTGGCCTGCACCTTCCCGATGATCGGCGGCAGCAGGTCGCGGATCTTGTTGTTGCCCAGCCGACTGACCAGCGTGAGCCGGCCCGGCTTGTTGTGCGGATCCAGCCGCTCGACGTACTCGACCGCGAGCTCGGGGGTCATCGTCGGGCCGATCTTCACGCCGATCGGGTTCGCGATCACCTCCGCGAACGCGATGTGCGCACCGTCGAGCTGGCGGGTGCGCTCCCCGACCCACACGTAGTGCGCCGACTGGTCGTACAGCGCCGGCGCGCCGGCCTCGTCCTCGGCCAGCCGCAGCATTGCTCGCTCGTAGTCGAGCACCAGCGCCTCGTGGCTGGCGTAGATCTCGGCTGTCTGCAGATTGCGGTCGTCGACGCCGCAGGCGCTCATGAACGTCAGCCCGCGGTCGATCTCGCTTGCCAGCGCCTCGTAACGGGCACCGGCGGGCGAGGTCCGGACGAACTCGCGATTCCAATCGTGCACCAGATGCAACGACGCCAGCCCCGACGATGTCAGGGCACGGACCAAATTCATCGCTGCGCTGGCGTTCGCATAGGCGCGGACCAGCCGTGACGGGTCGTGCTCGCGCACCTCGGCGTCGGGCGCGAAGCCATTGATCATGTCGCCGCGGTAGGACTTCAGCCCCAGCGCGTCGATGTCGCTCGACCGGGGTTTGGCGTACTGGCCGGCGATCCGCGCGACCTTGACCACCGGCATGCTGGCGCCGTAGGTCAGCACCACCGCCATCTGCAGCAGGGTGCGGATGTTGGCTCGGATGTGCGGCTCGGTGTTGTCGACGAACGTCTCGGCGCAGTCACCGCCCTGCAGCATGAACGCATTGCCCTGCGCCACGTCGGCCAGCAATCCATGCAGCTTGCGGATCTCCGACGGCACCGTCACGGGTGGCACGCTCTCCAGGACCGTGCGCATCGCCTTGGCCTGCCCGGCCGGCCAGCTGGGCTGCTGGGCCGCCGGTTTGGCCAACGCCTCGTCCAGCCGCGAGCGCAGATCCGCAGGCAACGGCGGCAGCGACGGCAGCTGGTCGATCGGGATGTCAACGGTCCAGTTCACCCGTCCATGGTATCGGCGCTGATCAGCCGGAACCGAGCCAGGTTGTTCCGGGCGTCGACCAGCGCGTCGTGCGCGTCGGCCGGCCGGGGCGGCAGCGCCGGACAGCCGCGGTCCTCCCAGTACTGGCGAAGCTCGCGGGTGAACCGCGGGATCGCCGGCGGCAGCGCGGTCATCGGCCCCCACAGCTGGCACAGCGCGACGTGGTCGTAGGCGCCGATCCATGCCCACAGCTCGATCGGCTCGACGCTGTCGACACCGAAGAAGTCCTCCAGGTCGGCGCGGATCTGCCCGCGCGAGCGCCACAGCGGCGACGACGGCGACGGCAGCTTGGGCAGCACGTGCTTGCGCACCCAGGCCCCTGCCGCCGCGGGATCGAATGCCGTTGAGATAGCGTAATATTCGCGTGCATCCTCGGCGACTACGCCGATGGAGATGAGTTCGATCACGCGCCCGTCGTCGATGAACTCGGTGTCGTAGAAGTACCTCACGCGGCCGCGCGCCTCGGCGGAGCGGCGTGGATCTCGCGGTCGAGTTCTTCGTTGATCTCGCTGTCCTCGGGAAAGTGCGGCTCACCGGCGATGGCATGCTGCAGCCACAACTTCGCCTGGACCACAGGCCTGCGCAGTCTGCGTTCCCGGATCAGCGCCCGGTGCATCTTGCGGGGCCTCGTGGTGTAGCGCCACCGCGCCCACGGTGCGTGCGGGCGCGACAGCCGCAACGCCCCGAGCACCAACAACGGAGCGATGAACATGCCGACCAGCCCGGTCCACACCTTGCCTTTGAGCAGCACCACGACGGCCATCGCCAGCGTGGCCAGCGCCAGCAGCACCACCGAGATCCGAGCAGGCACCGAGTCGTCGTCGCGCCACATCCCGATATCGAAGAACGACAGCGGGTTGAAGCCCAGCATCAGCAGTCCCGCGACGGCGGCCGCCGCGAACACCGCGTCCACCGACGTGCGCCCGTCCTCGGACCAGTAGACGTCCTCCAGATGCAGGATCAGCGCGAACTCGTCGAGCACCAGTGCCGCGCCGATACCGAAAACTATTGCAGCCGCTGTCAATTCGGTCACACCGCCGTCGACGGCAAGGGTCACCATCGTGACACCGGAGATCATCACCAGCACCACTCCGATCACGACGTGGTGGATGTGTGTCTCGCCGTGCCCGAGGTTGCGCGGCTGCCACCACTTGCGCGGCGCGTCGCTAGTGGACAGCCGCCGGATCCAGCGCACGATCATGCGTGTCACGAAGAACGTCAGCAGGAACGCGAGCAGGCAGTACAGCAACGGCAGCCGTCCCCGGTCTTCGAGACTCTGCCAGAACGAATGCCACAGGGCGGCCAGGACGGATCCTACGCGGCGGCTGACTGTTCGGCGTTGTCGTCGGCCTTGCCTTCCTTGACGTCGGCCGCGTAAAGGTCGACGTACTCCTGGCCGGACAGTTGCATCAGCTCGTAGATCACCTCGTCGATCACCGCACGCTCGATGAAGCGGTTGCCGGCCAGTCCCTCGAACCGGGTGAAGTCCAGCGGCTTACCGATCCGCACGGTGACCTTGGCGAACCGCCACATCTTGGTACCCGGCGGGTTGAGCTTGTTGGTGTCGATCAGCGCGATGGGAATGACCGGCACCCCCGTTTCGAGCGCCAACCTAGCCAGGCCGGTCTTGCCCTTGTACAACCGGCCGTCCGGGCTGCGAGTGCCCTCGGGATACATGCCGAGCAGCTTTCCGTCGTCGAGCAGCCGCTTGGCTGTGTCGAGCGCCGCTTGCGCGGTGTCGGCGTTGCTGCGGTCGATGGGCACCTGACCCGCCGCGGTGTAGAACCAGCGCGTGAACCAGCCCTTCAGGCCGGTCCCGGTGAAGTACTCCGCCTTTGCTAGGAACGTGATCCGGCGCTTGACCACGAGCGGTTTGATGAAGCTGTCGGCCACGGCCAAATGGTTGCTCGCGAGTATCGCCGGCCCAGAGTCCGGAACATGTTCAAGCCCTTCGGTTTTCGGCCTGGCCATCAGAGACAGCAGCGGCCCCATGAAGATGTACTTGAACAGCCAATACCACATGAACCCTCCTGGCGCGGGTGCGCACTTTTCGCCAACTTTACAGATCGGGGCCCGTTATGGGTCGTCGACGGTGATCGGAATGTGCTGATAGCGGGTGGCAGGCGGCGGCTGCGTTGCGCCACCGTCGGGGCCGTCCCCGTCGGACGGGAGAGCACCCTCGGCGTCGACGATCGAGCGCACCACCGTCAGCAGCGCGACGCTGTGCTCGGCGATGACGTCCAACATCGGGTGCTGCTCGCCCTGGGCCAGCGCGGCCAGTGCGCACACCGGGCACCACACCTGCTGGCACTTCCCCGGCGATTCGCCGCGGCTGGCCGCGAGCGCCGCCACCATGCGCACCGCCGGGTCGAGGCGATCCAGGATCGCTTGGGCCAACACCCGCAATTCCGGCTTGACGTCCGAATGAGCGCCTGTCACGTGGGCCACACCTCCGGATTCGGTCGGAACCGCACCGTCAGTTCACTACCTCGCAACTGCGCGTCGGTGACGATGCATCGCCGCAGCACAGACACCAAACGCACTCGCCGCCTCATCCCGGAGGAACTGATGATCAGATCGTCGTCGACCCGGCCCAGCGTCAACGAGCCGGGTGCGACCTGCGGCAACTCTAGTCGCATCCGGTAGACCGCCTCTACGCCTGACCCCGACTCGCGGTCGACGACCGGTGCGATCGGCCCCGGCGGCGGCGATCCGTCGAGGCGGCGCACCATGTGGAGAAGCTCCAGGAGCGCCTTCGGGCCGATCGGCTCGCCCGGCAGGTGCGGGGCCAGCACCAGCTCGACGTCGCCGATCGTGGCCGCGAGCTCGTCGAGCACAGCGTG
Organism: uncultured Actinomycetota bacterium; assembly: GCA_963801365.1. Taxonomy (GTDB): domain Bacteria; phylum Actinomycetota; class Actinomycetes; order Mycobacteriales; family Mycobacteriaceae; genus Mycobacterium. The sequence goes on from CAWDEZ010000020.1 coordinate 43,052, forward strand.
CTGCTCGGCGATGCGTTCGGCGTACCAGTCGAACGCGGGATGGGCGGGCAGGTTGCAGTACTCGAACGAATCGTCCTTGACGAGAAGTTGGTTCACAATCAACTCGTCGACGCTCACACCCAGCAGCGACAGCGCCCCCAGTGTGCGGGCCGCCTCGGCGGCGACCACGCGCTCGGCCGTCAGCACCAGATGCGCGCCGACCCGCGAGCCGTCAGTGAGCAGTGCGGAGAGGTTCTCCATCCCGGCGGAGATCCGTTCCAGCAGACCCACCAGCGTGGCCGAGCCAGGGTCCTCGGCCCCGCGGGCCAGCCGGCGGTGCCGCGGCCACGCACGCTCCAGATACATTCCGAACGTCGCGGGCAGCGTGAGCATCCGCAGTGCGTCGGCGGTGGACGCGCAGTCGACCACGATGTGGTCCCACTTCCCCGACGCCGCGAGTTCGCCAACCTCGTGCAGGCCGAGGACCTCCTGGATGCCGGGCAGCGCCGACAGTTCCTCAGGTGCGACGTCGCCCAGTTCCGAATCGCCGAACCGGTTGGCCAGCGCGCCGGCGGCCTCCCGCCATCGCGACTCCAGTAGCGCGAGGGTGTCGAGCGCGAGCGCGTCCAGCAAGCCGCCGCCGGCATCCACGTCGTCCTTTAGCACCCGGGTCATGTTCCGATCGCCGGTCGGAAGCACCGGCATGCCCAGGACATCGCCGATCGAGTGCGCCTGGTCGGTGGACACCAGCAGCACACGGACACCATCGCGCGCGCCGGCGACCGCGGTGGCGGCGGCAAGCGTCGTCTTGCCGACCCCACCCTTGCCGACGAACAGGCTGAGCCGCATCGCGGCCGGTGGTGTTGACTCAGGCAGCCTCGACTCGTTTCTTGAGATCTTTCAACGCGGTGTCGGTCAACCTACGCTCCGCCTTGCGCTTGAGCAATCCGATCATCGGGATGAGTAAATCGACCGAAAGCTCGTAGGTGACGTCGGTTCCGGATCCCTTGGGCGACAAGTGGTATGCGCCGTTCAACGATCGCAGCAGCGAACTGGACACCAGCTTCCAGCGCACCGACTTGTGATCCGGCGGCCAGTCGTATGACAACACCATCGTGTCCCTGAGCACGGCCGCGTCGAGCACGAGACGCGCTGTCTTCGGATAACCATCGGCATCGGCTTCGAGCACCTCGGTCTCCTTATACTCCGACACCCACTGCGGGTAGGAGCCGATGTCGGCAATCACGTTCATCACGGTGTTCGGGTCCGCATCGATGTAGATCGTCTGCGCCGTCGTATCGGCCACGTGAGAACCGTACCTGGATCAGGGCAGCCGCGATGCCCCGACCGGCCGGGACGCCTCCAGCCTCGTCTTGACCTCGAATGCCATGTTCTTACCCGCCACCCGGCGCTGGTGGGTCAGCTTCGCGAAGTTCACCCGCGCCAGCTGCCACGCCGCCGCGCCCGCGGGTTCGGCGTGCAGGAAATAGTGCAGGATCACCCCGTCCAGCATCGGATCCAGCCACACCTCCATGGTCCCGGTCAGCGCGCCAGTCACCGCCCACCGGATTCCCTTGTCCTGCCGGTCCTCGACCACCTTCAACCGAAGATCCGGCCACCACCGACGCCAACTGCGGGCGTCGGAGACCGCCCTGCCGACGTCGGCCGGGTCCGCGGCGACGAACGTCTGGTCGGCGACCTGGATGCTGTGCATGCGTGCCTAGGGTAGTCACCGCTGAAGGAGCTCGGCCAGCCGCGCGACGTGGGTCTGCCAGCGCCAGCGGTCGAGTACCCAGCGCCGGCCGGCCGCGCCCATCCGGGCAGCCCGGTCCGGGTCGGACAGGATGCGGCTGACCGCGTTGGCGATCTGATCGGTCGACCGGCCGTCGACGACCAGGCCGGTGCGGTCGTGTTGCACCGTCTCCGGCGCTCCCCCAGAGCGCCCCGCCACCACGGGCACCCCGGTCGCCGACGCCTCCAGGTAGACGATGCCCAGGCCCTCGACGTCCAGCCCTGCCCCCCGAGTCCGGCACGGCATCGCGAAAACGTCGGCCATCGCGTAGTGGGCGGGCAGCTCTGCCGACGCCACGCCCTCTGTGAACGTCACGTGCTCGTCGACGCCGACGCCCCTCGCCAGCCCGCGCAGCGCGCGCAGATACGGGCCGCCGCCGACGATGACCAGCGCGACGCCGTCGACCCGTGACCGGATCGCCGGTAGCGCACGGATCAGCATGTCCTGGCCCTTGCGGGGAACCAGCCGCGACAGGCACACGATCACCGGCCGCTCACCCAGCCGGTAGCGGGTGCGCAGATCCGCCCGGGCCGCAGCGTCCGGGCGGAACCGCTCGGCGTCGACGCCGGGCGGCACGTGCTCGAGCGCTGTGGCCGGGCCGAACGCCGACGCGAACCGGTCGCGGGTGTAGCGGCTGATATACGTGATGACGTCGCTGTCCTGCCCGATGCGGCGCAGCGCCGCGCGCGCCACCGGCAGCATCGACCAGCCCACCTCGTGCCCGTGGGTGCTGGCCACCACGTGTGTCACACCGGCCTGCCGCGCGCGCCGCGCCAGCAGCCCAAGCGGCGCGGCGGCCCCGAACCACACGGTCTCGATGCCGCGTGCCGCGATCAGTTTGCGCATCCGCGCGTCCACGTCAGGGGCGGGCAGCATCAGCGTCCCGGGATGCCGGACGACCTCGAACGACGCACTCTCGTCGTACATCTCGGCGCGCTTCCACCGCGGCGCGTACACAGTCAGCTGGTGTTCGCCCAGATCCGCCAGGTGTGTCGTGAGCGCTTCCAGATAGGCCTGGATGCCGCCGGGGCGCGGGGGAAAGTCGTTGGTGACCAGCAAGACCCGCGACACGGCTGACCAATCTACCCAGCCAGCCAGCCCTGCCAGCGCGCCAGCAGATCGGCGAACCCGACACCCATCGCGGCCTGCGGATCTCCCGCGTTCTCGTAGAGGCGCCGCAGCGCGGGTGCGCCGTACTCGTCGGCGATGAAACTCGCGAACCACCATGCCCGGTCGTAGGACGCCGAGGCCTGCTTGTTCCCCACGGCGAGTTCGGCGTCCGACGGCAGCCGCGCGGGCACCGCGGCCGGTCCGGGACGCGGCCTGGGCGGGCGGGCGACGAAATCGGCAACGCCCTCGGTCAGCCAGCGCGGCGCGTCGAGCGGGGTGTCCGCGCGAGCCGCGTAGTGAAAAAGCTCGTGGCGCAACACAATTCGCAACGCCGACGCGCTCATCGAGTTGGCGCCGGGCGCGAAGACGATCCGCTGGCCCGTCGCCTCTCGACGGTCGAGGTCGACCCGATCAGCCACGGCGACGGCCGCGACGCCCGTCCAGTCGCGGCCGGGCTCACCGGTCTGGGCGGCGAAGTCGGCGTCGGTGCCGGTGGTCACCACCGTGATCTCGCGCGACCAGTCGTGGCCCCAGAACGCCGAGACCGCCGCAACGGCCCCGTCCATTTCCGCGCCGATACGCGCGGCCAGCGGCGGGGGGCCGCCCCGGTCGACCAGTCGCATCGTGTGCGCGGGAGCCGTCGGTGACGGGGCCGGGTGGCTCAGCAGCGCCGCGGCGGCGACGACCTCGACGATCAGGACAAGCCCGAGGATCGCGGCGATGTGGGGGCACTCCCCCGCGAACGGGAGGTACCCCCACCCGCTTGCGGCGGACCGCTTGCGCGGGTGCTCAGTAGCGCCGGACGTTGTAAATCGGAGCATTGCCCAGCGGCGCTACCCCAACCGGCACGCCGTACGTGGACGCGTGCACCACCATTCCGTCGCCGATGTAGAGCCCGACATGGCTGGCGTCGGAGTAGTAGGTAACGACGTCGCCGGGCTGCATCTGCGACAGGTCCACCGGTAAACCGCCCACGGCCTGCGCCTGGCTGGAGTGCGGCAACAATACACCGGCCTGTTCGAACGCCCACTTCACCAGGCCCGAGCAGTCGAACGCGTTGGGACCCTCTGCACCCCACGAGTACGGCGCGCCGATCCGGCTCAGCGCGGCCTGGATCACGATCGCCGCCTCCGGCGCTCCGCCCGGAGCGGCCATGTCGCCGTTCGGCGGGATCATCGCCCCTGGGCCGAGCATCCCATAGATCGACAGGTCAGGCGGCGGAAGGTTCGGCAGCGCTTCCGGCGCGTCGGGCAGCGGCGCCCGGGCCTGCGGCGGCACCCCCAGCGCCGCGCGCTGGTTGGGACTCAGGGCCAGAAACTGTGACTTGGCCTGCGCGATCTGGACCTGCAGCCTGCTTTGCCTGGCCTGCACATCGGAGCGCACGGTGGCGGCCTGATCGGCGGTGATGCGAGCCTCGGTCGCCGACTTCGCCGACATCGCCTCGGCGGCGGCGGCCTTTTGGCTCAGCATGCGGTAACTGGCCATCTGCGCGGCCATCTCAATGGCCACCGCCTCCTGCGCGGACATCTGGTCGATCAGGTGCTGCGGGCTGTCAGCGGTCATCATCGCGGTGAGGCTGTCGGTATGACCGCCCATGTACATGGCCGCAGCAAGCTTGTCGACGATGCCCTGGTAGGACGCCAGCTCCGTCTTCGCGGCCTCGGCGGCGGACAGGTCGGCGTCGTGCCTCTGCTCGGCGGCCTTCTGCGCGGCGAGCTTTTTATCGAGATCGAGCTGCGCCGTGTGCATCTCTTCGGTGGTCTGCTCGGCCTGCCGGGACAGTTCGTTGAGTTTGGCTAACGCGTCGCCGGCCGGGTCCGCGTGCACGCTGCCGATGACAAAGGATCCGGACAGGGAAACAACGGCGATGGCACCGACAATCGATCGCCGGAAACGGCGATTGATCCACCGCGCACGGTCAGAACTCAAATTAGAGATTCCTTCAGATGCCGTGGCCGAGGGCCTTAGGTGCTCAGGTCTCAGACAGGTTACGAAACGGCATCGAGCTTGTCCAACGAGACGGCAAAACTAAGAGGCAATCTTAGAAGTCGCAGCTTGCAACCGAATTGTCACGCTGGCCGTCAAGCAACCCCGGGATCGTCGCGGCGACGGATCGGAACCAGGCGCAGCCGCGGCGCGAGTCCCGCATCAGCAAGCGCGTCGAGCGCCGCACGTTCGTCCTCGCGCAGTGAGCCCGGAGCCGCCCGGCCGGCGACATCAGATCCCGGAGCCGCCCGGCCGGCGACATTCGATCCAGGCACGCCGATCAACACGCTGACCACGCAGTCCTTGCAGGCGGCGCCGCGCACGGCGCAGTCGTCGCAGTCGATGATCATCCGTTGACCGTCCTCTCGGTTGTCCTGACCGCGACGCTAGCGACACCCACCGACATAAGACGACGTGTCGGTGCCAGTGCCTAGCGTCAAGACCCATGGAGCAACTCAGCTTCGCCGACATGGACCGGGGACTGACGCTGGCTGAAAGCACGTTCGTGGTGGTGGACCTGGAAACGACGGGCGGCCGGGCCACCGACGAGATCACCGAGATCGGCGCGGTCAAGGTCCGCGGCGGCGTGGTCCTGGGCGAGTTCGCGACGCTGATCGACCCGGGCCGGGACATCCCGCCGCAGATCGTGCGGCTCACGGGCATCACAACGGCAATGGTGTCGGACGCGCCGCGGATCGACGCGGTGCTGCCGATGTTCCTCGAGTTCGCCCGCGGCGCAGTGCTGGTCGCCCACAACGCCGGCTTCGACATCGGCTTCCTCAAGGCGGCGGCCCGCCGCTGCGACATCATCTGGCCCCGGCCGCAGGTGCTGTGCACGGTGCGGCTGGCCCGCAGGGTGCTGTCCCGCGACGAGGCGCCTAGCGTCCGGCTCGCCTCGCTGGCGAAGCTGTTCACGGCGGCCACCCAGCCCACTCACCGCGCGCTCGACGACGCGCGGGCCACGGTTGACGTGCTGCACGCGTTGATCGAGCGGGTCGGCAACCAAGGCGTGCGCACCTTTTCCGAATTGCGCGGCTACTTACCGAATGTGACTGCGGCGCAACGACGTAAGCGGGTGCTCGCGCAGGGTTTACCGCACCGGCCGGGTGTTTATCTGTTTCGCGGCCCAGCCGCCGAGGTGCTCTACGTCGGGACGGCGGTCGACCTGCGGCGGCGGGTCGGCCAGTACTTCACGGGTGCCGAGACCCGGACCCGGATCACCGAGATGGTCACGCTGGCCGCCGCGGTCGATGTCGTGGAGTGCGCGCATGCGCTGGAGGCCGGTGTTCGTGAGCTGCGACTGCTCGCCGCGCACGCGCCGCCGTACAACCGGCGGTCGCGTTTCCCGAACCGGTGGTGGTGGGTGGTGCTCAGCGACGAGGCGTTTCCACGGTTTGCGGTGGTCCGTGCCCCGCGCCAGGCGCGCGCAATCGGCCCGTTTCGCTCCCGCTCCGATGCCGCCGACACCGCCGCGCTGCTCGCTCACTTCACCGGGATACGCACCTGCACCGTGAAATTGGGCCGATCCGCCATGCACGGCCCGTCGTGTCCGGAGCGCGAGGTCACGCCGTGCCCCGCGGTTCGCGGCATCTCCGCGGCCGACTACGCCGACGCGCCGCGCCGTGCAGCCGCGTTGATCGACGGCCACGACAACGGTCCGCTGGCGATGATCGTCGCGCGCATCGAGGACCTCGCGTCCCGCGGCCGCTACGAATCGGCCGCCCGGCTGCGCGACCACGCCACGTCGGCGATCGACGCGTTGTGGCGCGGACAACGGTTACGTGCGCTCGCCGGGGTCAGCGAGTTGGTCGCGGCCGCACCCGACGGCAGCGGCGGCTGGCACATCGCGGTGGTCCGGCACGCCCAACTCGCCGCGGCCGCCGTCGCGGCGCGGGGTGTGCCGCCGATGCCGGTCGTCGACGCAACGTGTGCAGGGGCGCAGGTCGTTTTGCCGACGGACGCTCCCCAGGGCGGCGCGCTGGTCGAGGAATCCGCCCTGATCGCCCGGTGGCTGGACGCGCCGGGCGTGCGGATCGTGCGCGCTGAGCCGGGCTACGCGGTGCCGGTCGGCTCCGCGGGACCGTGGACGGCGTGGGCGGCGACGGCGCGGTCGGCGAAACTGGCTGAGTCTGATGCTCTTCGCGCAAGCGGCCCGCTGCAAGCGGGTGGGGGTACCTCCCGCTCGCGGGGGAGTGCCCCCACATCGGCTTCACACCTTCTGGGTGAACCTCGCCCACCGGCCGAGCAGTTGTTCGGCCGCTCCGGAGTCGATCGCGGTGGCGGCCCGCTGCAACGCCGACTCCCAGGCGGGACGCCAGTCGACGTCGCCGGCTAATTCGGCGTGCGCGACGATCGCGCCGGCGGCGTTGAGCAGCACCGCGTCGCGCACCGGGCCGCCGGCGCCGGCCAGCACCGATCGCGCGACCTCGGCGTTCGCCCGGGCGTCACCGCCGAGCAGGTGCGCCAACTCGGCCTTCGCTATCCCGAAGTCGGTGGGGTCGAGACTCAGCCGCTTTACCTGGCCCCCATGAACCCGCCAGATCGAGCTCGTCGTCGTGGTGGTGAGCTCGTCGAGTCCGTCGTCGCCGCGTACCACCAGCACACTTGACCCGCGTTCGGCAAACACGCCGGCCATCGCCTCCGCAGCGTCGTCGAACGCACAGCCCACCAGCCCGGCCCGCGGCATCGCCGGATTCGTCAGTGGTCCAAGCAAATTGAAGACGGTGGGTACGCCAATCTCGCGGCGGGCGACCGACGTGTGCCGAAACGACGGGTGAAACAGCGGCGCGAAACAGAACCCGATCCCCACCTCGGACACGCTGCGAGCGACGTCGTCGGGACCCAGATCGATGCGAACGCCGAGCGCCTCCAACACATCCGCGCCGCCACTACGCGACGACGCGGCCCGGTTGCCGTGCTTGATAACGGGAATCCCATTGGCCGCCACAACAATTGCAGCCATCGTCGACAGGTTGACCGAATTCGACCCGTCACCGCCGGTGCCGACGACGTCGACGGCATCGGTGCCGGTCTGCCCCGGGACGCGACGGGCATGGGCCAGCATCGTGTCGGCGAGCTCGCGAACCTCGGCGGCGGTCGGCCGCTTCATCTTCATCGCAACGCCGAAGGCGGCCATCTGGGCCGGGGTGGCCGCGCCGGTCATCACCTGCTCCATGGCCCAGGCCGCTTCGCCGGGCGCCAGCTCGCGGCCCGCGATGAGCTGCCCGAGCACACGCGGCCACGACAAGGCTGATGGCTGGTCCACGCGCCGATGGTCGCATGTATAGAAGTTTGTGACCAAAATCCTCACCCGGTGGAATCCGACAACTACAAAGCGTCATACTTCTTTCTGTGACGAGCGCCGTAGGGACCTCAGGAACCGCGATCACGTCGCGAGTGCATTCCCTCAACCGCCCCAACATGGTCAGCGTCGGCACCATCGTCTGGCTCTCCAGCGAGCTCATGTTCTTCGCCGGACTGTTCGCGATGTACTTCACCGCGAGGGCGCAGGCCGCCGGGGACTGGCCGCCGCATCCCACCGAGCTGAACCTCTTTCAGGCCGTCCCGGTCACGCTGGTGCTGATCGCGTCGTCGTTCACCTGCCAGATGGGGGTGTTCGCGGCCGAGCGCGGCGACGTGTTCGGGCTGCGCCGCTGGTATGTGATCACGTTCGTGATGGGCTTGTTCTTCGTGCTCGGCCAGGGCTACGAGTATCTGCACCTGGTCTCGCACGGCACCACGATTCCCGGCAGCGCCTACGGCTCGGTGTTTTATCTGGCCACCGGCTTCCACGGCTTGCACGTCATCGGCGGGCTGGTCGCGTTCATCTTCCTGCTGGCCCGGACCACAATGAGTAAGTTCACCCCGGCGCAGGCCACCGCGTCGATCGTCGTCTCGTACTACTGGCACTTCGTGGACATCGTATGGATTGCGCTGTTCACCACCATCTACTTCGTCCGATGAGTCGTCGACCGCGCACGCGAGGAGCGAAAAAGCCAGTGATGAGCACTGTGAAAAGACGGCGCCTGCGACGACGCCTCACGGCTGGCCTGATGCTGCTCGTGGCGCTGGTGATTGCGGGCGGTCTGGCCGCCACGCTGACGCCTAAGCCGCAGGTGGCCGTCGCCGACCAGTCGAACGAGGCGCTGCTTCGCAACGGCAGGCAGATCTACGAGACGTCATGCGTGTCATGTCACGGGGCGAACCTGCAGGGGGTCGCCGAGCGCGGCCCGAGCCTGGTCGGCGTCGGCGAGGCCGCAGTCTACTTCCAGGTCTCCACCGGTCGCATGCCGGCGATGAGCCAAAGCGCGCAAGCGCCACAAAAACCGCCCAACTTCGACGAGAACCAGATCGACGCGCTGATGACCTACGTGCAGGCCAACGGCGGCGGCCCGATTGTGCCGACCGGCCCCGACGGCCGGGTCGCGATGGAGTCGCTGATCGGTGACGACGTCGCCCGCGGCGGTGATCTGTTCCGGTTGAACTGCGCGTCCTGCCACAACTTCACCGGCAAGGGCGGCGCACTGTCTTCCGGCAAGTATGCGCCCGACCTGGGCGAAGCCAACCCAGCGCAGATCTACGCCGCGATGTTGTCCGGTCCACAGAACATGCCGAAGTTCTCCGACCGCCAGCTCACCCCGGACGAGAAGAAGGACATCATCGCCTATATCAAGATGGCAACCGACACCCGGAACGAGGGTGGCTACGGCCTGGGCGGCTTCGGGCCCACGTCGGAGGCCTGGGCGATATGGCTGATCGGGATCGTCGGTGTGATCGCCATGGCCCTGTGGATTGGATCGCGCGCATGACCACCGACACGCCGAAGGTGCCCGACGACCAAGAATTGGCCGCAATGTCTCGCGACGAGCTCGCGAAGCTCGGCATGAAACTCGACGGCGTCGAGGTGATCTACAAGGAACCCCGCTGGCCGGTGGAGGGCACGCGGGCCGAGAAGCGCGCCGAGCGCCGGGTGGCGTTCTGGTTGCTGCTGGGCGGTTTCTGCGGACTGGCGCTGCTGCTGATCTTCCTGTTCTGGCCATGGGAGTGGAAGCCGGAAGGCGCCGACGGCAGCCTGCTGTACACCCTGACGACCCCCCTGTACGGGCTGACGTTCGGGTTGTCGATCATGTCGATCGGCATCGGCGCGGTGCTCTACCAAAAGAAGTTCATTCCGGAGGAGATCGCCGTCCAAGACCGACACGACGGGCCGTCGTCGGAGGTGGACCGCAAGACGATCGTCGCGGAACTGGCCGAGACGGGCGCCGCGTCCGAGATCGGGCGCCGCAAGGTGATCCTGGGATCACTGGGACTCAGCCTGGGCGCCTTCGGCATTGGCACAGTCGTGGCGTTCCTCGGCGGTCTGATCAAGAACCCGTGGAAGCCGGTGGTGGACACCTATGAGGGCAAGACGGCAATGCTGTTTACCTCGGACTGGACCCCCAAGTACACAGGCGAAACGATCTTCTTGGCCCGTTCCGTCGGAAAGAGCGGACAGAGTCCGAACACGTTGCTCAAGATCCGGCCGGAGGACATCGACGCGGGCGGGATGGAGACGGTGTTCCCGTGGCGCGAGGAGGACGGCAACGGCACCACCGTCGAATCCCACGAGAAGATCTCCAACATCCTGATTGGCGTCCGCAACCCGGTCATGTTGATCCGTATCAAGCCCAACGACGTCAACAAGGTGGTGAAACGGCAAGGGCAGGAAAGCTTTAACTACGGTGACCTGTTCGCGTTCACCAAGATCTGCTCCCACTTGGGATGCCCGGCGTCGTTGTACGAGCAGCAGACCTATCGCATCTTGTGCCCGTGCCACCAGTCGCAGTTCGATCTGCTGCACTTCGCCAAGCCGGTGTTCGGTCCCGCGGTACGGGCGTTGGCGCAGTTGCCAATTACGATTGACAAGGACGGATATCTGGTTGCCAATGGCAACTTCGTCGAGCCCGTCGGGCCGGCATTCTGGGAACGGAAGACGACATGAGTCCCAAACTGAAGCCCTCCAAACCGGACAAGAACAAGCCCGGACAAGCCGAGGGGATAGATGAGCGCTATCACCTCGCGAGCGGGATGAAGCGCCAGATCAACAAGGTCTTTCCCAGTCACTGGTCGTTCCTGCTCGGCGAGATCGCGCTGTACTCGTTCATCGTGCTGCTGATCACCGGTGTGTACCTGACGCTGTTCTTCGACCCGTCGATGCAGGAGGTCGTGTATCACGGTGTCTACCAACCGCTGAACGGCATCGAGATGTCGCGGGCGTATGAGACCGCGCTGAACATCAGCTTCGAGGTGCGCGGCGGCCTTTTCGTCCGGCAGCTCCACCACTGGGCCGCGCTGATGTTCTCCGCGTCGATCATGGTTCACCTGGCCCGCGTGTTCTTCACCGGCGCGTTCCGCAAGCCGCGCGAGGCGAACTGGGTGCTCGGCGCGTTGCTGCTGATCCTGTCGATGTTCGAGGGCTATTTCGGCTACTCGCTGCCCGACGACCTGCTGTCAGGCATCGGGCTGCGCGCCGCCTTATCGTCAATCACATTGGGCATGCCGGTGATCGGCACCTGGTTGCACTGGGCACTGTTCAGTGGTGACTTCCCCGGCGACATCTTGATCCCGCGGCTGTACGTGGTCCACATATTGCTCTTCCCGGCAATCATCCTGGCGCTCATCGGTGTTCACCTGGCGCTGGTGTGGTATCAGAAGCACACCCAGTTCGCTGGACCCGGTCGCACCGAGCACAACGTCGTGGGCGTGCGGATCCTGCCGGTGTTCGCGGTCAAGGGCGGCGCGTTCTTCGCGATCGTCCTCGGGATCCTCGGGCTGATGGGTGGTCTGCTGCAAATCAACCCGATCTGGCAGCTCGGCCCGTACAGACCGTCGCAGGTGTCCGCGGGGTCGCAGCCAGACTTCTACATGATGTGGACCGAGGGCCTGGCGCGTATCTTCCCCGGCTGGGAGCTCTACCCGTTCGGCCACACCGTTCCGGCGCCAGTCTGGGTGGCGTTAATCATGGGGCTGGTGATAGTGCTGTTGATTATGTACCCGTCCATCGAGGGGGCCGTGACGAAAGACCGTGCGCGGCACAATCTTCTGCAGCGGCCTCGTGACGTTCCGGTGCGCACGGCGATCGGCGCAATGGCGATCGCGCTCTACATGGTGCTGACCATGAGCGCGATGAACGACATCATCGCGCTGAAGTTCCACATCTCGTTGAACGCGACCACCTGGATCGGCCGGATCGGGATGGTGGTGCTGCCACCGATCGTCTACTTCGTCGCGTACCGGTGGGCGATCGCGTTGCAGCGCAGCGACCGTGAGGTGCTCGAGCACGGCGTCGAGACGGGCATCATCAAGCGGCTACCGCATGGTGCCTACATCGAGTTGCACCAGCCGTTGGGACCGGTCGATAGCCACGGCCACCCGATTCCGCTGGAGTACCAGGGCGCACCGGTGCCGAAACGGATGAACAAGCTCGGCTTGGCCGGTGCGCCCGGCCTAGGAAGCTTGCTGACGGCCGATCCGCCGGCCGAGCAGCAGGCACTCACCGAGTCGGCGCATGCGCAGGAGCTCCGTGCGATCACCGCGCTACGCGAGCGGCAGCAGAGCGACAGCGATGGCGAGCAACCCAACGGGCACCATTAAGAGCGCATCAGGCGCAATTGCCACCACGGGATGAGCGGCATCAGCACCGTCACGATGCCGGCGAACGTGAGCGCGGCCCACGCTGAGCCGTCGTGCTTCACACCCATGAAGTAGGCGGCCGTCACGACGGCTAATGTTGCCGCGCCCATCGCGGTGGCCATCGACAGCGTGAAGCGCAGCCACACCCGGTCGATGAGATCGCCGGACAGCGACAGCTCGCCGGCATACGGCGACGCGGACGTCGCGCGCCGCTCGGTGGCCGGCTGTCGATCGGCCGGCTCGGCAACCTTGCCGAACACGCGCAGCTTCTCCGTGGTTGCCTCGACGGCGGGCGCTCGATACCCGGGCCGCGCGGGGGCGGTCGGTGGCCGCGGCGGCTCCTGTTGGGCGGCGCGGCGAGCACGCAGCAGCAGCGGGATCGAAGCGAGGATGATCGCCGCCGAGATCCCGATCACCACGTAGAGGCCCCAGGGGGTGCCGGAGTCGGGGACCGCCTCGCCGGCCCGACCGGAGCCCATCTCGACCAGTGCGACGACCGCCGCGACGCTTACCCCGATCACGGCGAGCCAGACCACCGCGCAGGCGCCCAGCAGCACGCGGTCGACGGTATCCGAACGGTCCGTCAGCAACTAGTCACCGGCGAGTTGTCGGACCGTTGGGACAGCACCGTCCCGTCGCTGGCGGTGATCCTGCAGTTCAGCTGGCTCACTCTGAAGAAGCTGGAGGCCTGCACCGAACCGACGTCGGACTGCGAGATCGGCATCAACGTGATCGACCACGGGATGTACACGTTGCGCTGCGTGCGGCTGCGTCCGGACGCGTCGACGTACGTGATGCTGATGATGTCGCCTGGCGCCTTGATGCCGGTGACCGTATACGTCACCTGACGCGGGCCCGCCGGCGTTGTCGTGGTGGTGGGCGGTGGCGCTGCCGCGGCGCTTGTGCTCGGCGCGGACGACGGTGCCGGCGCTGGCGGGGGCGGCGGCGCTTCCGTGGTTGCCGGGGGCGGTGGCGGCGGTGCCTCTGACGTCACCGTGACCGTCTCGGGCGGCGGCGGCGGAGGCGGCTCGCTGCTTGGCGGCGGAGGCGCTGGCGTCGGCGTCGGCGTCGTGATCTCGTCCTGCACGGGTGGCGGCGAAGGGGTCGTCGCGGTGGGGGCCGCCTCATTGGCCGTGAGACTGGGAAACACCAGCAACGAGACCGACGTCACCAGCGCGATGGCCGCCAAAATCGCCGCCACGCCGACCACCCACGGCCAGCGCGGCGGGCTGGGCTCTTCGTCGTCCTGGGCCGCCGGGAGGTATGCGTCGTAGTCATAGAGCGCAAGGTCGGCCGGTACGTACGGGGCGCTGATGAACTGTTCTGACTCGGGGGCCGAGTAGGCCTGTGACATGCCGGTGTCCGTGGTCACCTCGTTGACAGACTCGTCACCTGACTTAGGCCCGCTCATCGCTGCATTTCCTTCTCGACTGCCGCTCTACAGGTGTGCGGGCCACGCGAAGCTGCCCTCGGCAACACTACCGAACGGGCCCGATCGAGCGAATCCACCGACGGCGCCAGAAACGGAACTGACTGCCGGATTGTGACCTTTCGGCTAGTGCTTCTCGGGGCCGATGTAGTACTCGAAGGTCAGGCCCGCGGCCGCGCTCAGCACGAACACCACACCGACGACGATCAGCCACGGCAGCCACAGTGCGACGCCGACCGCCGCGACCGAGGCCGCCAGCGCCACCATGATTGGCCACCAGCTGTGCGGTGCATAGAAGCCCAACTCGCCGGCACCGTCGGCGATCTCGGCGTCCTCGTAGTCTTCGGGCCGGGTGTCCAGCCGACGGGCGACGAACCGGAAGAACGTGCCGATGATCAGCGTCAGCCCAGTGGTCATCACCAGCGCCGTGACGCCTGCCCACTCGACCCCGCCCGGGAAGAAGAAGGCGGTCAAAAACGCGTAGACCACGGTCGCCACCGCGAAGAACGCCGTCAGGATCTCGAACAGCCGGGCTTCGATGTGCATGGCGTGTCCTTATTTCTGCGCGGACAGGGACTGTTCGCCGCGGCGAGTGTCGAACGGCTTGGTGGTCACGGCCGTCGCCGGCAGCCCGATGAGCTGCAGCGCCTCGGCGTTGGTCTTTCCGCCGATGCGCGCGTCGAGGTAGGCCTTGAAGTCGTTCGGTGGCACCGCGCGCACTTCGAAGTTCATCATCGAGTGGTAGGTGCCACAGAGCTCGGCGCACCGTCCGACGAACGCGCCCTCCCTCTCGATCTCGGTGACCTGGAACTTGTTGTCGGTGTGGTTGGCCTCCGGATCGGGCAGCACGTCGCGCTTGAACAGAAAGTCGATGACCCAGAACGCGTGCACGACGTCGGCGGAGGCCAGCTGAAACTCGACACGCGTGTGTGTCGGCAACACCAGCACCGGGATCTCGTTGCTGGTGCCCACTGTTTCGACCTTGTCGAAGTTGAGGTAGGAGCGGTCCTCAGGGTTGAGCCCCCGGATCGCGCCGACCAGCTCCTCGCCGCGCTGGTCTTTGCCTTCCGGCTTGGAAATCTCGGCGTTCTTGCGCTCCTTGTCGACGAGATCCTTCTTGTAGGTGCCGTCTTTGAAGTTCACGCTCTGGTAGCCGAACTTCCAGTTCCACTGGAATGCGGTGACGTCGACGACGACCTCGGGGTCGGCCTCTTTCTTGAGCATGCGTTCCTGCACCACGACGGTGAAGTAGAACAGCACCGCGATGATCAGGAACGGTGTGATAGTCAAGACCAGCTCGAGCGGCATGTTGTAACCGAACTGCCGGGGCAGCTCCGTGTCGGTCTTCTTGTGACGATGAAACGCCGCTGTCCAAAACGTCAGGCCCCACACGATGATGCCGACCGCGAAGGCCGCGATCAGCGAGCCGATCCACAGCTTCATGTTGGCGTGAGCCTCCGGCGTGATGCCTTCCGGCCACCCGAGCTTCAGTGCGTCGTATGCGTTGCAGCCGCTAAGCGTTAGCGCCGCTACACTCAACATCACAGTCAAGCCGAGAAGCCGCAGCCGTCTCACGTAGCGCCTCCTGTGGTCAGCGGGACAGTCGCAGTCGCTACTACGCAGCGTAGACCACCCGAAGCGTGCGGCATACTGGGCCCGATGTGTGGACTGCTGGCCCTCGTGCGCGACCCTTCGGCAGCAGTCACGACCGGGGATGTCGACCAGGTCGCCGAATCGTCGCACCTGATGCGCCACCGCGGTCCCGACGAGCCGGGCACCTGGTCCGAAAAGCAAGTGGTGTTCGGCTTCAACCGGCTGTCGATCATCGACATCGAGCACTCTCATCAGCCGCTGCGCTGGGGGCCCGCCGATCAACCCGACAGATACGTGCTGGTGTTCAACGGCGAGGTCTACAACTACCTCGAGTTGCGTGCACAGCTTGCCGACGAGCACGGCGCGGTGTTTGCGACCGACGGTGACGGCGAGGCGATCATCGCCGCTTATCACTGCTGGGGTGCCGAGGCGCTGCGGCGGTTGCGCGGCATGTTCGCGTTTGCGTTGTGGGACACCAAGCGCCGCGAGCTGTTCTGCGCTCGCGATCCCTTCGGCATCAAGCCGCTGTTCGTGGCGACCGGCCCCGGCGGGACCGCGGTGGCGAGCGAGAAGAAGTGCCTGCTGAACATCGCCGGGATGCTGGGGCTGGACCTCGCGATCGACGAGCGCGCCGTACAGCACTACACCGTGCTGCAGTACGTGCCCGAACCGGAGACCCTGCACCGTGGCGTCCGGCGGCTGGAATCGGGCTGTTCGGCACTGATCCGGCCCGGCCAGCCGCCAGAGATCACCCGCTACTTCGTCCCGCGGTTCACCGCCGCGCCGTTCGCCGACGGAAGCGAGCAGGCCCGCTACGACGAGATCACCGCCGTGCTCGAGGACTCGGTGGCCAAGCACATGCGTGCCGACGTCACGGTCGGGGCGTTCTTGTCCGGCGGCATCGACTCGACCGCGATCGCCGCGCTGGCGATCCGGCACAATCCGCGGCTCATCACATTCACCACAGGCTTTGAACGCGAAGGGTTTTCGGAAGTCGACGTCGCGATCGCCTCGGCCGAGGCGATCGGCGCCCGGCATGTGTCCAAGGTGGTCAGCCCGGCCGAGTTCGTCGAGGCGCTGCCGGAGATCGTCTGGTACCTCGACGAGCCCGTCGCCGACCCCGCGTTGGTACCGCTGTTCTTCATCGCCCGCGAGGCCCGCAAGCACGTCAAGGTGGTGTTGTCCGGGGAGGGCGCCGACGAATTGTTCGGCGGGTACACGATCTATCGGGAACCGTTGTCGCTGAAGCCTTTCGATTACCTTCCGGGACGGCTGCGCCGGTCGATGCGCAGGGTCTCGACCCCGTTGCCGGAGGGCATGCGCGGAAAAAGCCTGCTGCACCGCGGATCCCAGACGCTCGAGGAGCGCTATTACGGCAACGCCCGCAGCTTCAACGATTCGCAGCTACAGGCGGTGCTGAAGATATTCCGCCCCGACTGGACCCACACCGACGTCACCGCATCGGTGTATGAGCAGTCGAACGACTGGGACCCGGTGGCCCGCATGCAGCACATCGACCTGTTCACCTGGCTTCGGGGCGACATCTTGGTGAAGGCCGACAAGATGACGATGGCGAACTCGCTCGAGCTTCGGGTGCCGTTTTTGGATCCGGAGGTCTTCGCCGTGGCCTCACGGCTGCCGCTGGAACAGAAGATCACCCGCACCACCACCAAGTACGCACTACGTCGGGCATTGGAGCCGATTGTCCCGCCGCACGTGTTGCACCGGCCGAAACTGGGCTTTCCGGTGCCGATCCGGCACTGGCTGCAGGCAGGCGAATTGCTCGACTGGGCACACCAGATGCTGGGTTCCTCGCAGGCAGACGAGCTGATCGACATCGGTGCGGTGCGCAGGATGCTCGACGAACACCTCGCCGGGACCAGCGATCACAGCCGTCGGCTCTGGACGGTGCTGATCTTCATGCTGTGGCACGCGATCTTTGTGGAGCGCAGCATTGTGCCGCAGATCAGCGAGCCGCACTACCCGGTCCAGATTTAGCCAAGCGCCTCTCTAATCCTTGTCGAATCATTGTCGGCGCCAAGCGCCTCTCTAATCATTGTCGGCGCCAAGCGCCTTTCTAATCCTTGTCGGCGCCAAGCGCCTCTCTAATCATCGGCGCCGAGCGCCTCCGTGATGTCGTCGGCCGCCTGCTGGCCGTACGCGTTGGCGATACGCGACAGCGCCACCCCGCGGTCCCAGGCCCATTCTTGAGTGCCGTTGGTTTCCAGCACCAGCACCGCGACCAGCGAGCCGAGCTGTGCCGAGCGCTCCAGACCCAGGCCGGCGCTGCGGCCGGTGAGGAACCCGGCGCGGAATGCGTCGCCGACACCGGTCGGATCGATCTTGCCGGTTTCGGGCACTACATCGACGTGGATGCAGGTTCCGTCGGGGCTGACCATGTCAACACCCTTGGGCCCCAGCGTCGTAACGCGCAGGCCGACCTGGCGCAGCACGTCGTCCTCGGTCCACCCGCTCTTGGCCAGCAGCAGATCCCATTCGTAGTCGTTGGTGAACAGGTAAGTGGCGCCGTCGATCAGCTTGCGGATCTCCTCACCGGACAGCCGGGCCAGCTGCTGGGATGGGTCCGCCGCGAACGCCAGCCCGAGCCTGCGGCATTCGTCGGTGTGCAAGAACATCGTGTCGGGGTCGTTCGCGCCGATGACCACCAATTCCGGTGTGCCGACCGACGATACGATCTTTTCCAACGAGATGTTGCGGGCCTGCGACATCGCCCCCGGATAGAACGACGCGATCTGCGCCATTTCTACGTCGGTGGTGCACACGAAGCGCGCGGTGTGCGCGGTGTCGGAGATCAGCACGTGATCGCAGTTCACCCCGTTTGACTGCAGCCACTCGCGGTAATCGGCGAAGTCCATGCCCGCTGCCCCAACCAGCACGGCGTCGCCGCCAAGCACGCCGATCGCATAGGCCATGTTGCCCGCCACCCCGCCGCGATGCACCACGAGGTCGTCGACCAGAAAGCTCAGCGACACCTTCTGCAGGTGATCGGCGAGCAGCTGCTCGGAGAACCGGCCGGGGAATCGCATCAGATGATCGGTCGCAATCGAGCCGGTTACCGCAATCGTCACAAGGTCTACCCCTCCGGCTTACGCTAGCCTGCCTACCATGGCCGGCCCGTACCCGCAGTACTCCGACCCCGCTGTTAGTCAGCCAAACTATAGCGAGCCTTCCTACCCGCCCGCCGCGGCGGCGGTGTACCCAGGCACGTTGCCGCCGCCGGTGCCCTATCCCAGCCGCCGCCGATGGCAGCTGATCGCGGCGATTCTGCTGATCATCGCGGTGGTGGCAGGCGCCACCACCGCGATCGTCTACGCGGTGAGCGCCGAGTCGCACACTTCGGGTGACGGCCGGCTCACCGATGCCGCTGTGCACGCGGCGATCCAGAATTATCTGGACGCGATGGCGAACCGGGACACCGAGACGGTGGCCCGCAACACACGGTGTGGCTTCTACGACGCGATCAAAGACAAGCGAGCCGACCAGGCACTGGCCCGGCTGTCCAGCGACACCTTCCGCAAGCAGTTCTCCCAGACTCGGGTCACATCGATCGACAAGATGGTGTTCATCTCACCGAATCAGGCCCAGGTGCTGTTCTCGATGGAGGTCACGCCGGCGACCAGGGCGGCGCGGAAACGCCAAGAGCAGGCCGTCGCCTCGGTGTTGTCCGCCGACGACCAACTACTGGTGTGCCAGTACCTGCTGCTGTCAGCCGGTCAATACTGACGTCGTCAGTTGAACGAGTCCCCGCACGCGCACGAACCCGTGGCGTTGGGATTGTCGATCGTGAAGCCCTGCTTCTCGATCGTGTCGACGAAGTCGATGGTCGCGCCCTGCATGTAGGGCGCGCTCATCCGGTCGACCGTCAGCGTGACACCACCGAACTCGACCGTCAGATCCCCGTCCAGGGAGCGATCGTCGAAGAAGAGGCTGTAGCGCAGGCCCGCGCAACCACCGGGCTCGACCTGAATCCTCAATGCCAGGTCGTCCCGACCTTCCTGGTCGAGCAATGCCTTCGCCTTCGCGGCCGCCGCGTCGGTCAGAATCACGCCATGGGTGGCCGTCCCGGTGGCCGACTCGCCCTGAACAGTCATTGCGTCTCCTCAAGCAGTGATGAGCGCTTGCCGCGAAGAGCAAAGCGCAGTATGCGCTCGAACCTTCGAGCTCACCTGTCCAACGGTACCCTGTTGGCGCCCTATTCCCAGATCTCAGCCGCCCGGTGTGCAAGTCCGGTCAGCTGATTCGCGGCGTCGTCGATGGCCCACCGCACCGAGCCGGCATGCTCGGCAAGCGAGTACGCCGCGGTGATGCCCGCGGCGTGCCGCGCCGGCTCGTCGAGGGCAACCTGGCCGGCCAGCACCAGCACCGGTGATCCCGCGGCCGCTTCCGCGAGCGCGCTGATCACCTTGCCGTGCAGCGACTGGTCGTCCAACCGGCCTTCGCCGGTGATCACGAGATCCGCCGCCGCCAGGTCGTCGTCCAGACGGGTGTGCGCGGCGATCACCGCGGCGCCGGACTCACGGTGGGCACCGAGCGCCAGCAGAGCGGCGCCCAGCCCCCCGGCGGCGCCGGCGCCGGGCAGGTCGCGGATGCGACGACCCGCGGCGGCATCCAGTTCGGCGGCCCAGTCGGTGAGCCGTTGTTCCAGCAGAGTGACGGTGTGTTCGTCGGCGCCCTTCTGCGGCCCGAACACCCGGGCGGCACCCATCGGCCCGAGGAGCGGGTGCTCGACGTCGGTGGCCGCGATCACCTCGATGCCCGCGAGCTGATCGCGGGCGCTGGCCACTCCGCCGAGCGCGTCAACCATGCCGCGGCCGCCGTCGCTGGTGGCGCTGCCACCGAGGCCGACCACGATCCGCCTGACCCCGGCTTCCAGTACGGCGGCGATGAGCTGGCCGACACCTGCGGTGTGCGCCGCCAGCGCGGTCTGCGGCGTTGGCGGTACGCCGAGCAGGGCCAGCCCGCAGGCCTGCGCGGCCTCGAGGTACCCGGTCGGTGGGTCAAAGACCCAATCGGCGTCGACGGTGGTGCTCAGCGGCCCCGACACGCGCTCGGTCCTGCGCTCCCCCAACCGGCTGGCGAGCACGTCGACGAACCCGGGGCCACCGTCGGACTGCGGCGCCAGGATCAGCTCGTCGTCCGGACGCGCCCGGCGCCAGCCGGCCGCGATCGCGTCGGCGGCGTGCACCGCCGACAGGGAGTCGCCGTAGCAGTCGGGGGCGATCAGAACACGCATGATCACCGCACGATAAGGCGCTACACCGTCAGGCGCATGTCGGACGGTCGGCGCGCCGAAGTACCCTGACGACGTGGGTCTGCTGGGCCGCAGAAGGCCGTCGACGGAGGACGCCGAAGCCGTCGATGTCGTCGAACCGGCTGTCGAGTCCCCGGAGTCACGTCAGATCACCGCGCCCAAGGGCAGGCCGACGCCCAAGCGCGACGCCGCCAAACGGCGTGGACCGGTCGCGCCCGCGCCGATGACCTCCGCCGAGGCGAGGCGCCGGCGCAAGGAGATCGGCGGCCGCAAGCTGAGCCGCGAGGAACGCCGCGAAGCCCGGACCGAGCAGCGCCAGCGGATGGCGGACCGCCGCGAGCGGATGATGGCCGGCGAGGAAGGCTATCTGCTGCCCCGCGACCAGGGGCCGGTGCGCCGCTATGTGCGCGACCTGGTGGATGCCCGCCGGGGCCTGCTCGGACTGTTTATGCCGATCTCATTGGGCATGGTGTTCTTGATGCTGGCCATCCCGTCGCCGAGGTTGAGCGCGATGATGTCCATCGCGATGATGGTGCTGGTGCTGATCATGCTGGCCGACGCGTTCATCCTGGGCCGCAAGGTCAACAGGCGAGTAGACCAGAAGTACCCCAATCACACCGAAAGTGGTTGGCGGCTGGGCTTTTACGCCGCAAGCCGAGCCTCGCAGATACGCCGCATCCGGGCGCCGCGACCGCAGGTCAAGCGCGGCGACGCCGTCACCTGACCGCCGTGCGGACGCTGGTGCTCGGCGGCATCCGGTCGGGCAAGTCGCGATGGGCGGAATCGGCGATCGCCGAGGCCGTCGGGCCGAGCGAGCCGGTGTGCTACGTCGCCACCGGGCCGACGGCCGATCCCGACCCGTTGTGGTCGGCGCGTGTCGCCGACCATCGGGCGCGCCGGCCGGCGCACTGGTCGACTACCGAAACCCGCGATGTCGCGAACCAGCTTCAGACCAACGCGGCCACCGCGACGTTGATCGACGACGTCGGCGGCTGGCTGACGGGCGTGCTCGACCGCCGCAACGGTTGGACCGGCGGATCGGTCGTCGAGGACATCGACGAATTCCTCTGTGCGGTCCAGGGTTTCAGCGCACCGCTGGTGGCGGTGAGTCCGGAGGTAGGGTTGACGGTGGTGCCGGCCACCGCATCGGGCCGACTGTTCGCCGACGAACTCGGGCGGCTGAACCAACGCCTGGCCGACATCTGCGAACGGGTGGTGCTGGTTGTCGCGGGGCAGCCGGTGAGCGTGAAAGTCACCGATGACGGGCGCTGACGTCGGGGGGATCGTCCCGCCGGACGCCGACGTGGCCGCCGCGGCCCGGCAGCGCCAGAAGTCGCTGACAAAGCCGCCCGGTTCCCTCGGTCGGCTCGAAGACCTTTCGGTGTGGGTGGCGGCATGCCAAGGAATCTGTCCGCCAAGGCAATTCGAGCGGGCCAGGGTGGTGGTATTCGCCGGCGACCACGGGGTCGCGGCGGCAGGCGTGTCGGCGTACCCGCCCGAGGTCACCGCCCAGATGGTGGCCAACATCGACGCCGGGGGCGCGGCCGTCAATGCGCTGGCCCGGGTGGGCGGGGCCGGGGTGCGGATCGTCGACATCGCCGTCGACTGCGACGAGCCGCTGTCCCCGTCGATCGGCGCGCACAAGATCCGGAGGAGCAGCGCAAACCTGGCCGTGGAGGATCCGCTGACCGCAGCCGAGGCGCGCGCGGCCGTGGAGGCCGGCCAGCGGATCGCCGACGAGGAGGTGGATGCCGGCGCCGACCTGCTGATCGCCGGCGACATGGGTATCGGAAACACCACGGCGGCAACGACTTTGGTCGCGCTGATCACCGGAACCGAACCCGTTGCCGCGGTCGGGCGTGGCACCGGGATCGACGACGCGGGGTGGATGCGCAAGATGACGGCCGTCCGCAACGCGATGTACCGGGCGCGACATCACGCGAGTGATCCGATTGGGCTGCTCGCGGGCTGCGGGGGCGCAGACCTTGCGGCGATCGCCGGGTTCTGCGCTCAGGCCGCCGCGCGGCGCACCCCGCTGCTGCTGGACGGGGTCGTCGTGACGGCCGCTGCGCTGGTCGCCGACCTGCTGGCTCCGGGTGCCCGGCAGTGGTGGCAGGCCGGTCACCGGTCCACCGAGCCCGCCCACGGGCTGGCGCTGGCACGGCTTGAGCTGGAGCCGATCATCGACCTTAGGATGCGACTGGGCGAGGGCACCGGCGCGCTGGTGGCACTGCCGATCGTGCGGGCAGCGGTGGCCACGTTGGCGTCGATGGCGACGTTCGACGAGGCCTCCGTGACCGATAGGCAATCGTGATTCGTTCTGTTGCAGGCGCTTTTGCGTTTGCCACGGTGATCCCGGTCCGCGCCGGAAAAATCGGGCGCGGGACGCTGACCGCGCTGCCGGTCGCCGGCATTGCGCTGGGCGGCCTGGCCGCCGCAGTCCTTTGGGCGGGATCCTGGGCGTTCGGCGACCACAGCTCACTAGCCGGGATGCTGGCGGTCGCCGCGCTGTTGGCCGGTACCCGCGGGCTGCACGTCGACGGGCTCGCCGACACCGTCGACGCGCTCGGCTGCTATGGCCCGCGCGACCGCGCGCTGGCGGTGATGCGCGACGGATCGACCGGGCCTTTCGGGGTGGCCGTCGTCGTGGTAACGGTGCTGGTGCAGGGGCTGTCGTTCGCACATCTGGCCGCGGCGGCTGTGGTGACGGCCGTGACGACCGGTCGGGTCGCCGCGGTCTGGGCGTGCCGCCGCGGCCTGCCCGCGGCCGACGGCAGCGTGCTGGGCCGCATGGTGGCGGGAACGCAGCCGCCGGTCGTCGCCGCGGCGTGGACGCTGGTGGTCGCGGCGGCCGCCGCCGTAGCCGGCCCGCGCCCATGGCAGGGACCGGCCGTCGTGCTCGTCGCACTGGCGGTGACGACGGTGTTCGTCGCGCACTGCGTGCGGCGGTTCGGCGGGATCACGGGCGACGTGCTGGGCGGCGCGATCGAACTCGCCACGACGCTGACCGCGGTGGGGCTGGCGATCCGTTAGCCCAGCCGCGCCATCCACCCGTGTGTATCTGAGAAGGTGCCGCGCTGGATGCCGGTCAGCGTGTCGCGCAGCGCCATCGTCACCTCTCCAGGCTCGCCGTCAGCGATCGCGAATTCGCCGTCGGCGTGCTTGACCGACGACACCGGCGTGATCACCGCGGCGGTGCCGCACGCGAACACCTCGGTGATCTCCCCCGCCGCGGTCTTCTTCTGCCACTCGTCGACGTCGATCTTGCGTTCCTCGACCGCGAAACCCGCATCGGTGGCCAGCTGCAGCAGCGAGTCGCGGGTGACGCCGGGCAGCAGCGTGCCGGTGAGCTCGGGCGTGACCAGCCGCGCCGACCCGCCGCTGCCGAACACGAAGAACAGGTTCATGCCGCCCATCTCCTCGACGAACCGGCGCTCCACCGCATCCAGCCACACCACCTGGTCGCAGCCGTTGGCGGCGGCCTCGGCCTGTGCCAGCAGCGAGGCGGCGTAGTTGCCTCCGAACTTCGCGGCGCCGGTCCCGCCCGGGGCGGCGCGCACGTACTCTGTCGACAGCCACACGCTGACCGGCTTGATGCCGCGTGGGAAGTACGCACCTGCCGGCGATGCGATCACCAGGTAGCGGTATTGCTTGGCCGGCCGCACACCCAGCCCCGGCTCGGTGGCGAACACGAACGGCCGCAGATAAAGCGACTCCTCCCCGCCCGCGGGCGGCACCCACGCGCCGTCCACGGCGATCAGCTGCCGCAGCGACTCGATGAACACTTCTTCGGGGAGCTCCGGAATCGCCAGCCGGCGTGCCGATGACCGCAACCGGGCCGCGTTGGCTTCCGCGCGAAACGACACGATCGCCCCGTCGGCCCACCGATATGCCTTCAGGCCCTCGAACACCTCTTGCGCGTAGTGCAGCACGATCGCCGACGGGTCCAGCTCGATCGGGCCGTAGGGCAGCACCTGCGCGTTGTGCCAGCCCTGTCCGTCGGTGTAGTCGATAGACACCATGTGGTCGGTGTGGTGCTGGCCGAACGGCGGATTCGTCATGATTGCGGTCCGCTGCTCGTCGGTCGCCGGATGCGGGTTGCGTGCGACGGTGAACTCGCGAGAGCCGCTTTCCATGCGAGCGATTGTACGTCCGGGGCGCTACCGGGTTTTCGCCTCGACGAACGGTGGATCGACCACTTCGCACTCCAGCTTGCGACCCCGGACGTCGACGTCGAGTGACTGCCCCGTCTTTATACCGGAGGCCGTGTCGATCAGCGCCAGCCCGATGCCGAGTTTCAGTGTGGGAGAAAACGTTCCCGACGTGGTGACACCCACCGGATTGTCGTTGGACAGCACCGTCAGCTCCGGGCGCAGCACGCCGCGTCCCGTCGCACGCAGCCCACGCAGCAGCCTGCGCGGGCCCGCTGACTTCTCCGCGAGCAACGCGTCGCGGCCCCAGAACGCGTCCTTCTTCCACCCGATCGCCCAGCCGCAGCGCGCCTGCAGCGGCGAGATCTCAACCGACAGCTCGTGGCCGTGCAGCGGATAGCCCATCTCGGTGCGCAGCGTGTCGCGGGCCCCGAGGCCGGCCAACTCGCCACCGAATTCGCCGAGGGCCTCTACCAGCGCGTCGAACAACATCGGCGCGCTGTCCCACGGCGGCAGCAGTTCGTACCCGTGCTCTCCGGTGTAGCCGGTGCGGCACACCCGTACCGACACCCCGCCCCGCTGCGCGTCGACATAGCCCATGTAGTCCATGTCTGTCGGCAGGCCCAGTCGCGCAAGCACATCGGCCGCGCGCGGACCCTGCACGGCGAGCACCGCGTACGCCCGATGCTCGTTGGTCACCGAAATCCCTTGTGGAGCAGCATCTTTCAGCGCCTCGACGACAGCTGCGGTGTTGGCCGCGTTGGGCACCAGGAACAGTTCGTCGTCGGACACGTAGTAGACAATGAGATCGTCAATGACGCCACCGGATTCATTGCAGCACAACGTGTACTGCGCTTTACCGGGTCGGATGCGGCGCAGGTCGTTGGTCAGCGCCGAGTTGACGAACTGCGCCGCCCGCGGCCCTCGCACCGACGCTTTGCCCAGATGGCTCACGTCGAACAGGCCGACGGCCGACCGGGTGGCGTTGTGTTCGGTGACCGTGCCCGAGTACGACACGGGCATCAGCCAACCGCCGAACTCGGCGAATGTGGCGCCGAGTTCGCGATGCCGGCCTTCAAGGGGCCCCTGCTGGATGTCTCTCACGCTCGATACCCTAATGGGGTGGCCGATTTCGATGCGCTGGAAGCCGCCGGGATCACGAATGCGCGCAACCGAGCTGGTGTCATCGAATACCTCGACAGGCTCGGCTTCACCGTCGACGACATGGTCGAGGCGGAGCGTCGCGGCCGGCTGTTCGGTCTTGCGGGTGACGTGCTGCAGTGGTCGGGACGTCCGACGTACAGCATCCGGACCGCCGCCGAGACTCTGGGTGTATCCGCCGAGGACGTGGCCCGAGCCTGGGCTCTCCTCGGTCTGACCGTTGCGGGCCCGGATCTGCCGGCGCTGAGCCAGGCCGATGTCGACGGCCTGGCCACCTGGTTCCAGATGAAGGCGCTGCTGGGCGACGACGGCGCGTTCGGGTTTCTGCGGGTACTCGGCGCTGCGATGGCCCGGCTCGCGGAGGCCGAGTCGGCGGTGATCCGCGCCGGCACGCCGGACATTCAGATCCACCACACCAACGACGAACTCGCCACCGCGCAGGCGTACCGAGCAGCCGCGGAGTTCATCCCGCGCATCGGGGCGCTGGTCGACGCCGTTCACCGCCATCACATGATCAGCGCCCGGACCCACTTCGAGCGTGTCATCCGTGACTCGTCGGCCAGCGTGATGTGCGGTGTCGGCTTCGCTGACCTGTCGGGGTTCACCGCGCTGACGCGCACCCTCACGCCCGCGCAGTTGTCGATGATGCTCAACGAGTTCGCCGCCACTGTCAGCGACGTGGTTCACGCCGACGGCGGGCGGATCATCAAGTTCATCGGTGACGAGGTCATGTGGGTCACTTCGACGCCGGAGTCGCTCGCCAAGGCCGCCGACCATCTCGTCAACCATCCGAAGGCTCGCGACGAGGGGCTGGAAGTCCGTGCGGGTCTCGGCTACGGCGAAACCCTCGCCATCAACGGCGACTACTTCGGCACCACCGTCAACCTGGCCGCCCGGCTGGTCGCCGCCGCCAGGCCCAGGCAGATCCTCGCTTCGGAGGCGCTCCACGACGCACTGCCAGGCTGGGCCGCGACAATCCAGGACCCGTTGACGCTCAAGGGTTTCGACGCCCCCGTGACGGCGTACGAACTGCACGGCCGCCGCTGAGCGTTAGGGTGGTTGCCCGTGAGCACAGAACCCGGCTATCAAGCGCCATCGGTCACCGTCGCCTCGTCGCTGCCCAAACGCGGGGACGCCGTGTTGATCGTGCCGGTGGTCAGCGCCGACGACCGTGCGACCGTCGTGGCCGCAGAACCTTTCCTGGGCAGCGACGCGGTCGCCGCGATCGAAGAGTCATTGCGGGCACTCGGTGCGACCGGCGGCGAAGGTCAGCTGCACCGCGTCGTCGTCGCGTCGCTTCCGGTGGCCAGTGTGCTGACTGTCGGTCTCGGCAAGGACGACGATTGGCCAGCCGACAAGATTCGACGCGCGGCCGGGGTCGCGGCCCGCTCGCTGGACAAGGCGAAGTCGGTGGTAACCACGCTGTCGATGCTGGATCTCGGTGCCGCGGTCGAAGGGCTGATTCTCGGCGCGTACAGGTTCAACGAGTTCCGCAGCGCCAAGACGGCACCCAAGGAGCCGGGGCTGCGAAAGATCACCGCGCTGACGCCTGACACGAAGTCGGCCACCAAGACCCAAGCTGAGCGCGCCGTGGCGATTGCATCTGCGGTGGCCACCGCACGCGATTTCGTCAACACCCCGCCGAGCCACTTGTTCCCGGCCGAATTCGCCTCGCGTGCAGAAGTATTGGCGGAATCCGTCGGGCTGGAGGTCGAGGTGCTCGACGAGAAGGTCCTGGCCCGCAAGGGCTACGGCGGGGTGATCGGCGTCGGCAAGGGCTCGTCACGGCCGCCGCGGCTGGTGCGGATCACATACCGCGGCGCGCCAAAACGCAAGGGCGTCAAGACCGTAGCGCTGATCGGCAAGGGCATCACGTTCGACACCGGCGGCATCTCGATCAAGCCGGCACAGAACATGCACCACATGACGTCCGACATGGGCGGGGCCGCGGCCGTGATCGCAACCACCGTGCTCGCCGCCCGACTCGAGCTGCCGATCAACGTGATCGCGACAGTGCCGATGGCCGAGAACATGCCGTCGGCCACTGCACAGCGACCAGGCGACGTGCTGACGCAGTACGGCGGCACGACGGTCGAGGTGCTCAACACCGACGCCGAGGGCCGGCTGATCCTCGCGGACGCGATCGCGCGGGCATGCGAGGACAACCCGGACTACCTGATCGAGACGTCGACACTGACCGGCGCGCAGAACGTCGCGCTCGGCGCACGCACGCCCGGTGTGATGGGCAGCGACGAGTTCCGCGACCGGGTGGCCTCGATCAGCCAGCAACTGGGCGAAAACGGTTGGGCGATGCCGTTGCCCGAGGAACTGAAGGACGACCTCAAGTCGACGGTCGCGGACCTGGCCAACGTCAGCGGCTCACGGTATGCCGGAATGCTGGTCGCCGGAACGTTTCTGCGCGAATTCGTCGCCGACGGCGTGCAGTGGGCGCACATCGACATCGCCGCGCCGGCATACAACACGGGCAGCCCGTGGGGCTACACAGGCAAGGGTGGCACCGGCGTACCGACCCGCACGATGTTCGCAGTGCTCGAGGACATAGCCGAGAAGGGCTAGCCGACCCCGCCGAGTGGCTACTTACGCCACGGATTTCCGCGAAAAGCGTTCGATAAGTGGCCGTTGGACTGTCATATCACCTGTCCGCGCGCGGTGCTGCGCAACGCCTGTGGCGCCACCCGCGACATGCCGTACAGCAGGTAGGCCTCCGGGGTGACCGGGCGGATCGGCTTGTCCTTCTGCACCGCCGACACGATGGCCTTCGCCGCCTTCTCCGGGCTGTAATGCCGTGCGGCGAAGAACTTGTCCCATTGCTTGCGCCGCCCCGACACCTGGGCCGTTTTACCCTGCGGCGCATTGAACCGGGCGGTACTCACGATGTTGGTGTGGACCGGGCCCGGGCACACCGTGGTCAAACCGATACCCGCAGTGTCAAGCTCGGCACGCAGGCAGTCGGAGAACATGTACACCGCCGCCTTGCTGGTGCAATACGCGTTCAGCGATTGCAGCGGCACGAACGCGGCCGCGGACGCGATGTTGACGATGTGCCCGCCGGTGCCTCGCTCGACGAGCCGACGCGCGAACGCCCGGCAGCCGTTGACGACTCCGCCCAGGTTGATGTCGAGGACCCGATCCCATTCCTCGGCGGGCGTGTCCAGGAACCGGCCCGCCTGGCCCACGCCGGCGTTGTTGACCACGATGTCTGGCACTCCGTGCGCGCCGCACACCTCATCGGCGAACGCCTCGACCGCAGCCGCGTCGGACACGTCCAGCGTGTAGGCGTGCGCGACTCCGCCGAGCGCGGCAATGTCCTTCGCGGTGTCCCGCACGCTGGCCTCGTCGATGTCGCTGACCACAACTTCGGCGCCCCGGCGCGCGAATTCAAGCGCGGTGGCGCGCCCGATACCGCTGCCGGCGCCGGTCACTGTGACCAGCGTGTCACCGAACGCCTCCCGACGACGGCCAACCTGGGCACGCAGCATCGCACGGCTCGGCGGCCGGCCTTCGACGACGTCGACCAGTTCGGCGACCGCGGCCGCCAACACGTGGGGGTGGGAGAACGGTGACCAGTGCCTGGCCTTGAGGTCACGGCGCCACAATCGCGGCACCCAGCGGGATTCGTCGTCGAAGCTGTAGGTACGGACGAACGGATCGTTGGTGTTGACGATCAGCTGCACCGGCACGTCGACGTGGTGGTCCCGCCTGACCCGCCCGGAGAACGAGGGAAAATAGTTGGCGCGGTAGACCTTCAGCGTGTTCGCCGCGTCACGGGCGATGTCGTCGGAATGGTGGATCTGGCCGACGGGGATGCCGTATGCGAGCGAGAAGGCGCGCTGAAGCCGCCGTGGCGTCACGACGGCGCGCACGATAGCCGGCGTCAGCAAGGGTATCGAGAACACCGCCATGTAGCTCAGCGACACGATCTGCGTCAGCGTCTGCACCAACCGCTTCAACCGGTACGGGCGCACGAGGTTGTCGAATACCCACGCCACCAGGTGATCGTGGCTCGGTCCAGAGACCGATGTGAACGACGCGACGCGCCCGCCAGCTTCGGGCCGAGCGAGATACTCCCACACGGACACCGAGCCCCAGTCGTGGGCGATGACGTGCACCGGCTGGGTGGGGCTAACCGCATCGATGACCGCCGCGAAGTCGTCGGCCAGGCGCGCCATCGTGTACTCGCGGTACGACTTCGGCGAAGACGACGCGCCGACACCGCGGTTGTCGTAGGTGATCACTCGGAACCGGTCCGCCAGCAGCGGCACCAGGCCGTCCCACAGCACGTGCGAATCGGGCCAGCCGTGCACCATCACCACGGTCGGCCCGTCGGGATTGCCTTGCTCGTAAATCGCTATCCGGACGTCGCCGTCGGTGACGAACATTCACCCCTCCTCGGCCGCGCGCCGCCGCTCGGCTCGACGGCGAGCGTCGTAGTCGCGCATGCGCTGCGGGTAGCCGACCCGCTGCACGTCATACACCGGGATGTGCAGC
Organism: uncultured Actinomycetota bacterium; assembly: GCA_963801365.1. GTDB lineage: Bacteria > Actinomycetota > Actinomycetes > Mycobacteriales > Mycobacteriaceae > Mycobacterium. The sequence continues at coordinate 73,705 of CAWDEZ010000020.1, forward strand.
TGTTCCCCGACCCGGCGCGCCCCAGACGCGCCGCCGACCCGTCGCCGGGTCCATTCCCCGTCGCCGGCCACCAGCACCACGGTCACATCGGTCACGCTCGTCTGCGGTTCGACGAACGCCTCCACACCCGTGCGCGCCCGGGCCCAGTCGCGCAGGTAGCGATGGTCCGCAGACGTGTCGGCAACAAAACCGCCCCGTAGACCGCCACGGAATTTGTCGAACAATCCCAACGAAACGCCTCTCCTGTAGTCATCCTCGATAGTGCCATGGCCAGAAGTGGGTAAAGATGGGTGTGGTAAGCCAGAGGTCGACCGGTACGACTGAGCTCGAGGAGTCACAGACATGGCCTTCTCCGTGCAGATGCCAGCACTCGGTGAGAGCGTGACCGAAGGCACCGTAACGCGTTGGCTCAAGCAGGAAGGCGACACGGTCGAACGCGACGAGCCACTGCTCGAAGTCTCCACCGACAAGGTCGACACCGAAATCCCGTCGCCGGCGTCCGGTGTGCTGAAAAAGATCGTCGCCCAGGAAGACGACACCGTGGAGGTCGGCGGAGAGCTGGCCGTGATCAGCGACGAGGGCGAGTCGGGCGGCGAGGGCGAGTCGGGCGGCGAGGAAAAGCCGGCCGAAGAGGAGGAAAAGGTAACCGCCCAACCCCCCGAAGAGGAGAAGCCGGCCGAAGAGCCCTCCGCGCAGCCTGAGCCCGCGCCGGAGGAGACCGAGGAGTCCAAGGAGCCCGAGTCGAAGCCTGCGGCGGCGAAATCCTCCGGCGGAGGCGGCGAAGCGACCTCGGTGAAGATGCCCGAGCTCGGCGAGTCGGTCACCGAAGGCACCGTGACCCGCTGGCTGAAGAAGGTCGGCGACAAGGTGGAGGCCGACGAGCCGCTGCTGGAGGTGTCCACCGACAAGGTCGACACGGAGATCCCCTCCCCGGTATCCGGGACGCTTCTTGAAATCACGGCCGAGGAAGACGACACCGTTTCGGTTGGTGGCGAACTGGCGAAGATCGGCGAGCCCGCGGCCGGGGATGGCGATAAGCCCAAGGCACCCGAGCCGGAACCGAAGCAGGCGGCCAAGGAAGAACCCAAGGAAGAGCGCAAGCCGGAACCCAAGCCCGAACCCAAGCCCAAGCCCGAACCGAAGAAGGAACCCGCCCCTGCGGCCGCGTCATCCGACGGTGACAGCAGCCCGTACGTCACCCCGCTGGTGCGCAAGCTGGCGTCGGAGAACAACGTGGACCTCGCGAAGGTCAAGGGCACCGGAGTCGGCGGCCGGATCCGCAAACAGGACGTGCTGGCCGCCGCGGAGGCGGCCAAGGCACCGGCCGAGGAGCCAGCCGCACAGCCCAAGAAGGAGCCGGCTGCAAAGGAACCCTCGGCGGCCCTGGCGCACCTGCGCGGCACCACGCAGAAGGCCAGCCGGATCCGTCAGCTGACCGCGAAGAAGACGCGCGAATCCCTGCAGGCGACAGCACAACTCACGCAGACCCACGAGGTCGACATGACCAAGATCGTGGTGCTGCGCGCGCGGGCCAAGACCAAGTTCGCCGAACGCGAGGGCGTCAACCTGACCTACCTGCCATTCATCGCCCGCGCTGTCATCGACGCGCTGAAGATCCACCCGAACGTCAACGCGAGCTACAACGAAGAAACCAAGGAGATCACCTACTACGACGCCGAGCATCTCGGTTTCGCGGTTGACACCGAGCAAGGTCTGCTATCCCCGGTCATCCACAACGCGGGTGACCTCTCGCTCGCAGGCCTCGCCCGCGCGATCGCCGACATCGCGGAGCGGGCCCGAAGCAACGATTTGAAGCCCGATGAGTTGTCCGGCGGCACGTTCACCATCACCAACATCGGCAGCCAGGGCGCGCTGTTCGACACCCCTATCCTGGTGCCGCCCCAGGCCGCCATGCTCGGCACCGGCGCGATCGTCAAACGACCGCGAGTGACCGCCGACGAGTTCGGCAACGAGGCGATCGGCATCCGCTCGGTGTGCTACCTGCCGCTGACATATGACCACCGACTCATCGACGGCGCCGATGCCGGCCGGTTCCTGACCACGATCAAGCGGCGGCTGGAAGAGGGCGCGTTCGAGGCCGACCTGGGCCTCTGAGCGGGGCGCGACACACCGTGGCCGATGCACTGATCGCGATCGCCGGATCTTCCGGCCTGATCGGAACGGCGCTCGTCAGCGCATTGCGCGCCTCCGACAACCGCGTGGTGCGGATCGTGCGACGCGCCCCGTCGAACGCCGATGAACTGCATTGGAACCCGCAGGCCGGTGAGTTCGATACCGACGCGCTGCACGGGGTGGACGCTGTGGTGAACCTGTGCGGCGCAGGCGTCGGCGACAAACGCTGGTCGGGCGCTTACAAACAACACCTGCGGGACAGTCGGATCGCCCCCACCGAGGTGATTTCGGCCGCGGTCGCCGATGCCGGTGTGCCGGTGCTGATCAACGCCAGCGCCGTGGGTTACTACGGCAACGCCGGCGACCGGGTTGTCGACGAAACCGCTGCTGCCGGAACGGGTTTCCTTGCACAGCTGTGCGTTGACTGGGAGGCCGCGACGCTGCCCGCGCAGCACGCCGGCGTTCGGGTGGTGCTGGCTCGGACGGGGTTGGTGCTCTCCCCCAGCGGCGGCCTGCTCGGACGTCTTCGTCCGCTGTTCTCGCTGGGACTGGGCGCCCGGCTGGGCAGCGGCCGCCAATATATGCCGTGGATCGCGCTGGAAGACGAGGTGCGCGCGCTGCTGTTCGCGATTTCGCACGACCTGTCGGGTCCGGTGAACCTGACCGGGCCCGCGCCCGTCACGAACGCGGAGTTCACCGCCGCGCTGGGCCGCGCCGTCAATCGGCCGACCCCATTGCCGCTACCCGCGTTCGTGCTACGGCGGCTGCTCGGCGAGTTCGCAGATGAGGGGCTGCTCGCCGGTCAGCGTGCGATACCGGCCGCGCTGGAGCGTGCCGGGTTCCAGTTCCACCACAACACCATCGGCGAAGCCCTGTCGTATGCGACGTCATACGCCCAGGCTCGCTAGTACCGTCGAGGTATGCGTTCGGTTCGCAAAGCGGCCAGCCCGATCGAGGTGTGTCAGCTCGGCACCGTCCGCTACGACGAGGCGTGGCAGCTGCAGCGCGAACTGGTTGCGGCGCGGGTGGCCGGAGGTCCGGACACGCTGCTGCTGCTCGAGCATCCGCCGATCTACACCGCCGGGCGTCGCACCGCACCGCACGAGCGTCCCGACCCGACTGTTTCCGGCACGCCCGTCGTCGACACGGACCGGGGCGGCAAGATCACCTGGCACGGCCCCGGTCAACTGGTGGGCTACCCGATCATCGGCCTGGCCGAACCCATCGACGTCGTGAATTACGTTCGGCGCCTTGAGGAATCGTTGATCACGGTCTGCGCCGAGCTGGGGTTGTCCGCGGGTCGCGTCGAGGGCCGTTCGGGGGTGTGGATTAAGGCCGACCACTCGCGCCCGTATCGCAAGGTTGCCGCTATCGGCGTGCGGGTTCAGCGCGCGACGACGCTGCACGGCTTCGCGTTGAACTGCGACTGCGACCTGTCGGCGTTCGACGCGATCGTGCCGTGCGGCATCACCGACGCCGGTGTGGCGTCGCTGTCTGGCGAACTAGGCCGGCGGGTCAGCGTCGACGACGTGCGGAGCCGCGTGGCCCAAACCGTGTGCGCAGTCCTGGACGGCCACCCAGCACTAGCATCGATGCCATGAGCCTTCAAGGGCGCGAACCTCGCAAGCTTTTGCGCCTCGAAGTGCGCAATGCGCAGACGCCGATCGAGCGCAAGCCGCCGTGGATCAAGACCCGCGCCAGGATGGGCCCGGAGTACACGGAGCTGAAGGCTCTGGTCCGGCGCGAGGGCTTGCACACGGTGTGCGAGGAGGCGGGCTGCCCCAACATCTACGAATGCTGGGAAGACCGGGAGGCCACGTTTTTGATCGGCGGCGAACAGTGCACCCGTCGCTGCGATTTCTGCCAGATCGACACCGGAAAGCCCGCCGACCTCGACCGCGACGAGCCGCGCCGGGTGGCGGAAAGCGTGCAGGCGATGGGTCTGCGCTATTCGACGGTCACCGGCGTTGCGCGCGACGACCTGCCCGACGGCGGCGCCTGGCTGTATGCCGAAACCGTGCGCCAGATCAAGACGCTAAACCCGAACACCGGCGTGGAGTTGCTGATCCCTGACTTCAACGGCGACCCCGGTCTGCTGCGGCAGGTTTTCGACGCGCGGCCAGAAGTGTTGGCGCACAACGTCGAAACGGTGCCCAGGATCTTCCGGCGGATCAGGCCCGCGTTCGGTTACCAGCGCAGTCTTGACGTGCTGGCCGCCGCGCGCGACGCCGGCCTGGTCACCAAGAGCAACCTGATCCTCGGGATGGGCGAGACCACCGACGAAGTGCGCTCGGCGCTGGCCGACCTGCACGACGCGGGCTGTGACATCGTCACGATCACGCAGTACCTGCGCCCGTCGGTGCGGCACCACCCCGTTGATCGCTGGGTGCATCCCGACGAGTTCGTGGCGCTTGCAGAATTCGCGACCGGCCTGGGCTTCGCGGGGGTGCTCGCAGGGCCGTTGGTGCGGTCGTCGTATCGGGCAGGACGGCTCTACGAGCAGGCCATCTCCGGCCGGGCCCGAGCCTGACGCCGACCCGTATCCTGGGCTCTATGGCCAAGTCCCGCGATCCCAATGCCATCAAGGCCGCCAAGGCAGAGGCGAAGGCAGCCCGTAAGGCGGCGTCCAAAGAGCGTCGCAGCCAGCTCTGGCAAGCCTTCAACATTCAGCGCAAGGAGGACAAGCGGCTGCTGCCGTACATGATCGGCGCGTTCGTGCTGATCGTCGGCGCCTCCGTGGCCGCGGGTCTATACGTCGGCGGCTTCGCGGGGCTGATGTTGATCCCGCTGGGGGTGGTGCTCGGGGCGCTGGTGGCGTTCATCATCTTCGGTCGGCGCGCCCAGAAATCGGTGTACAGCAAGGCCGAGGGGCAGACCGGCGCCGCGGCGTGGGCGCTGGACAATCTGCGCGGCAAGTGGCGGGTGACACCCGGGGTGGCCGCGACCGGCCACTTCGACGCCGTGCATCGGGTGATCGGGCGGCCCGGCGTCATCTTCGTCGCCGAGGGGTCACCCGCGCGGGTCAAACCGCTTCTGGCTCAGGAGAAGAAGCGCACCGCCCGGCTGATCGGCGATGTTCCGATCTACGACGTGGTCATCGGCAACGACGCTGGCCAGGTGCCGTTGGCCAAGCTGGAGCGCCATCTCACCAAGCTGCCCGCCAACATCACGGTCAAGCAGATGGACTCGCTGGAGTCGCGGTTGATGGCGCTGGGCACCAAGAGCGGAATGGCGCAGATGCCCAAGGGGCCGCTGCCCACCCAGGCCAAGATGCGCGGCGTGCAGCGCACCGTGCGGAGGCGATGACTCAACGCCGGACGACGGCGGTGGCACGATCGGTGCCTTCTCGGTTGATTCTGCGCCCAGGGCGTAAATGTGCGAGTAAGTCGCGCCCTCAGCGCAGAGTCAACGTCGGACGACCAAGGTCTCGGTGAGCCGATCATGCAGGCCGCGCCCGTCGGCATCGGTGAACAACACCGGAACCACCGGCACTATGAGGAGTGTCCTGAAAAGTGCGCGTAGCACGCCGACATGGAGTAAGGCGCCATGACGGCCGGGATCGAGACGCGCTACCGCAAGGCCCAGCGCATACTGGCCAGGCGTGAACCCGAATAGGCGAACTGCGATTGTGCCGAGCAGTAGCCAGATCAGCAGTTGAACACCCCGGGCGCCACCGTCGTACAATAGGGTTTCGGCGGTCGTCAAGCCTAACAGGATGCCCAGCGCGAAAAGTCCCACGGAAATGAACCAGTCGATGAAGAACGCCAGTGCGCGACTACCCCATCCGGCCAGCGAGCGCGGCCCGATCGCGGGCAATCCCAGCCGCTTCCCGGGATAGTCGGTTTCCGGACCCGGTTCGGCCGATTCCGGGCCGGACAACCACGATGCCGTTGCTCGCGCCATGCGCCCAGGATAAAGACCCATTGCGTAACGTCGGCGCAACATGCGGTTGACTGGGCGGAAACATCGGCTCCCTAGCGTCAGTCCGCGGGTTTGACATAGAAGAAGGAGACCTCCGACAGTGGCAGAAAAGACCGCCGACGACATCATCAAACTGATTGCCGACGAGGAGGTCGAGTACGTCGACGTCCGATTCTGTGATCTGCCAGGCATCGTCCAGCACTTCACAGTTCCAGCGTCGTCGTTCGATCAAACTGTGTTCGACGAGGGACTCGCGTTCGACGGTTCGTCGATCCGCGGCTTCCAGTCCATCCACGAGTCGGACATGATTCTGCTGCCCGACGCGGACACCGCGAAGATCGACCCGTTCCGCGCCGCCAAGACGCTGAACATGAACTTCTTCGTGCACGATCCGTTCACGCTCGAGCCGTACTCGCGTGACCCACGCAACGTTGCCCGTAAGGCGGAGAACTATCTGAAGAGCACCGGAATCGCCGACACCGCGTTCTTCGGCGCGGAGGCCGAGTTCTACATCTTCGACTCGGTGGCGTTCGACTCCAAGGCCAACGGCGCGTTCTACGAGGTCGACGCGATCTCGGGCTGGTGGAACACCGGCGAGCTGACCGAGACCGACGGCACGCCGAACCGCGGGTACAAAGTGCGGCACAAGGGCGGGTACTTTCCGGTGGCACCCAACGACCAGTACGTCGACCTGCGCGACGCGATGACCACCAACCTGATCAACGCGGGGTTCGTGCTGGAGAAGAGCCACCACGAGGTGGGCAGCGGCGGCCAGGCCGAGATCAACTACAAGTTCAACACGCTGCTGCACGCCGCCGACGACATGCAGCTCTACAAGTACATCATCAAGAACACCGCGTGGAAGTTCGGCAAGACCGTCACGTTCATGCCAAAGCCGCTGTTCGGCGACAACGGCTCGGGAATGCACACCCATCAGTCGTTGTGGAAAGACGGGTCGCCGATCTTCTACGACGAGTCTGGCTATGCCGGGCTGGCGGACGTCGCGCGGCACTACATCGGCGGCATCCTGCACCACGCCCCGTCGCTGTTGGCCTTCACCAACCCAACCGTGAACTCGTACAAGCGGCTGGTGCCCGGCTACGAGGCCCCGATCAACCTGGTGTACAGCCAGCGCAACCGGTCGGCGTGTGTCCGGATTCCGATCACGGGCAACAACCCGAAGGCCAAGCGGCTCGAGTTCCGCTGCCCTGACTCGTCGGGCAACCCGTACTTCGCATTCGCTGCGATGATGATGGCCGGCCTCGACGGGATCAAGAACAAGATCGAGCCGAACGCTCCGGTGGACAAGGACCTCTACGAGCTGCCGCCCGACGAGGCCGCGAACATCCCGCAGGCACCCACGTCTTTGACCGCCGTCATTGACCGCCTGGAAGCGGACCACGAATACCTTACGGAGGGCGGCGTTTTCACGCCTGACCTCATTGAGACGTGGATCAGCTACAAGCGGGAGAACGAGATCGAGCCGGTGCAGATTCGACCGCATCCATACGAGTTCGCTCTCTACTTCGACGTATGAGCCGGCTAACCCGCTGACCTATGGCGATGGCTTGGAGAACCCTTCCCAGTCCGCAGTCAGTCCGCAGTAAATGCGAGTGAGTCCATCCGCTCCGCGATCACAGCGCCGATCGCCGAGCGGGTCGACTCGTCGGCATCGGGCCACAGATGCCCGTAGGTATCGAGCGTCGTGCGGGCGCTGGCGTGCCGCATACGCGCCTGCACCGTCTTGATGTCAGCGCCCTTGGCGATCAGCAGTGATGCTAG
>CAWDEZ010000021.1:0-88028 GCA_963801365.1 uncultured Actinomycetota bacterium
ACTTGAACCCCCACGCCCGTTAATAGGGCACTAGCACCTCAAGCTAGCGCGTCTGCCATTCCGCCACTCGGACCTGGGTGGGCTGCTAAGGCTATCGGATTCCGGTAGCCGTTTCCCAACTTACCTATCTGCTCTTCGCGCAAGCGCTCATCGCAGCACGACCAATGGTAGGAAAGGGGCTGTGACAGGTCCCGTCGAGGAGGTCGTCGATCTCGTCAGCGCGCTGATTCGCTTCGACACATCCAACACCGGTGACCCTGCCACCACCAAGGTCGAGAAAGAGTGCGCCCAGTGGGTGGCTCAACAGCTCGAAGAGGCCGGCTACGAAAGCGAATACGTCGATGCCGGCGCGCCAGGTCGCGGGAACATATTCGCCCGACTCGCCGGGAATGACTCTGGCCGCGGCGCCTTGATGATTCACGGGCACCTCGACGTCGTGCCAGCGGAGGCGGCCGAGTGGAGCGTGCATCCGTTCTCCGGCGCGATCGAGAACGGTTATGTGTGGGGTCGCGGCGCGGTCGACATGAAGGACATGGTCGGCATGATGATCGCTGTCGCCCGGGACTTCAAGCGCAACGCCACAGTCCCGCCGCGTGATCTCGTGTTCGCGTTCGTGTCCGACGAGGAGGCCGGTGGCCATTACGGCTGCAAGTGGCTGGTCGAGAACCGGCCCGACCTCTTCGATGGAGTCACCGAGGCGATCGGCGAGGTCGGTGGGTTCTCTCTTACGGTGCCGCGTCGCGACGGCGGCGAACGCCGCCTCTACCTGATTGAGACCGCCGAGAAGGCAATGCTGTGGATGCGGCTCACCGCGCACGGCCGCGCAGCGCACGGGATGCTGATCCACGACAACAACGCCGTCACCGCGGTCGCCGAGGCGGTGACACGACTGGGCCGGCACCAATTCCCGCTCGTGATGACCGAGTCGGTCGAGCAGTTCCTGGTCGCCGTCTCCGAAGAGACCGGCTACACGTTCGACTCGAACTCCCCGGACTTGGACGGTGCGGTGAGCAAGCTCGGGTCGATCGGCCGCCTCGTCGCCTCGACACTGCGCGACACCGCCAACCCGACCATGCTCAAGGCGGGCTACAAAGCCAACGTCATCCCGGCGGTCGCGGAGGCCGTCGTCGACTGCCGAGTGCTGCCGGGCCGGCTGGCGGCGTTCGAGCGTGAGGTGGATGAACTGATCGGCCCCGATGTGACCCGCGAGTGGATCGTCGACTTGCCGTCGTATGAGACCACCTTCGACGGCGAACTCCTGGACGCGATGAACGCGGCGATCCTGGCCGTCGACCCTGAGGCCCGAATCGTCCCGTATATGCTCGCGGGCGGTACGGATGCAAAACACTTCGCCCGCTTGGGAATTCGGTGCTTTGGCTTTTCCCCGCTGCGGTTGCCCCCAGACCTCGATTTCTCTGCGTTGTTCCACGGCGTCGACGAACGGGTACCCGTGGATGCGCTGACGTTCGGTACCCAGGTTCTCGAGCATTTCCTGTTGAACTGCTGACCACGAGAAAGGACCCCCATGGCAAACCCGTACAACCCCTACGACTCCTTGCCCAAGCTGCCGAAGTTCACGCTGACCTCCGACGACATCACCGACGGCCAGCCGCTGAACAAGGCCCAAGTCAGCGGCATCATGGGCGCCGGCGGCGAGGACGTCTCCCCGCAGCTGAGTTGGTCCGGCTTCCCCAAAGAGACCCGCAGCTTTACCGTCACCGTCTACGACCCCGACGCGCCGACCGCGTCCGGATTCTGGCACTGGGCGGTCGCGAATCTGCCGGCGACATGCACGGAACTGCCCGCCGGGGTTGGCGACGGCAGCGAGATGCCCGGGGACGCAATCACTTTGGTGAATGATGCGGGTATGCGCCGCTACGTCGGCGCGGCTCCGCCGCCCGGGCACGGGACCCATCGCTACTTCGTCGCAGTGCACGCCGTGAAGGTGGAGAAGCTGGAGCTCGACGAGGACGCCAGCCCTGCCTACCTCGGGTTCAACCTGTTCATGAACGCGATCGCACGCGCGGTCATCCATGGAACCTACGAGCAGAAGGGCAGCTAGTGTCGCGCTATTGAAGTTGGTTGACCTTTGGTCGCGTGCGGGATGATCTTGTCGGCTGTCTTGGTCCAGACGAATGGTTGGCAGCGTTCGTTCCATCCGTCGATGAAGCTTTCGATCGCGTAGATCAGGTCCTTGACGCTGCGGAAGGTGCCGCGGCGGATCGCTTGACGGGTGATGATGCCGAAGAAGATCTCGACCATGTTCAGCCAGGAGCCTGACGTCGGGGTGAAGTGCAAGACGATGCGCGGGTTTTTGGTCAGCCAGGCGTTCACCACCGGGTGTTTGTGGGTGGCGTAGTTGTCGGCCACGATGTGCAGCTTGCGCCGCGGGTAGGTCTTGGCGACGTGCTTGAGGAACTTCAAGAATTCCTCGTGGCGATGCCGCGGGTAGCAGGCGTCGGTCACCTTGCCGGTGGCGATCTCGAGTGCGGCGAACAGGGTGGTGGTGCCGTGCCGGATGTAGTCGTGGGTCTGCTTTTCCGGGATACCCAACTGCAGCGGCAGCACCGGGGCGGTCCGATCCAGCGCCTGGACTTGGGATTTCTCGTCGATGCACAACACGATCGCCTTGTCCGGCGGGTTGAGGTACAAGCCGACGACGTCGCGGATCTTGGCCTCCAGTTCGGGGTCGGTGGAGAACTTGAACGTCTCGACCCGCCATGGCTGCAACCCCCACTTTTTCCACGTGGTGGACACCGTGAAGTCGCTGATGCCCAGATGTTTGGCCAACAGTCGGCTCGACCAGTGTGTGACCCCGAGCGTCTCCGGCGGCGGCGCCAACGTCGCTAACACGATGCGCACCGGATCGATGCGCCGCGGCCGCCCGGACTTGGGCCGGTCGTCCAAGCCGGCGATGCCTTCGCCGGCATAGCGGCGCTTCCAGCCGATCACCGCCGGCTTGCTCAACCCCACCCGGCGCGCGATCTCGTTGGTACCCAACCCATCTGCGGCCAGCAGCACCACCCTGGCCCGCTGCGCAAGCCCGGCCCGTATCGACGGCGAACGCGTCCACGACACCAGCTCGTCGCGGTCACGCGCGGACAACTCCACACTCACATTCAACGGCACACATCATGATCCCACGAGGTAAAGCTATTTACCTAGCGCGACACTAGCGGTGCGCCGCCGACCCCACTGCCTCGGCAAGGCAGTCAAAGCCGCCCGAGTGCAACCGCCGCGCGATGCCGTCGTGAATGTGCTTGGCCCACAGGCCGCCACCGTAGACGAACCCGGTGTAGCCCTGCAGCAGTGACGCGCCCGCGGTGATCCGGTGCCACGCGTCGTCGGCGGTCTCGATGCCGCCGACGCTGATCAGTGCCAGCTTGCCGCCGACCCGCGCGTACAGCCTGCGCAGCACATCGAGCGACCTGGCGGCCAGGGGTGGTCCGGAAAGGCCGCCCAGACCGAAATCGTGGCGCACCGTGGTGTTGGTGGCAACGATGCCCGCCAGTCCGAGCTCGACGGCAAGGTCGGCGATGTCGTCGATCTCGGAGTCGGAGAGATCAGGCGCGATCTTGACCAGTACCGGGGTCGTCGTCTCCGACTGCACGGCCGCCAGGATCGGTCGCAGCGATTCCACCGCCTGAAGATCCCGCAGCCCGGGCGTATTGGGCGAGCTGACGTTGACGACGACGAAATTTGCCAGTGGACCGACCAACCGAGCGCTGGCCTGGTAGTCCTGGATGACGTGGTCGGCGGGGGTGGCCTTGGTCTTTCCGATGTTTACCCCGATCGGTATGTCGGGAACATGGCGTGCCAGCCGTACCGCCATCTCGCCGGCACCGTGGTTGTTGAAACCCATCCGGTTGAGCAGCGCCCGCTCGGCGGGCAGCCGGAACAAGCGCGGCGTCGCATTGCCCAACTGCGGATGCGCGGTGACGGTGCCGACCTCGGCGAAGCCGAAGCCCAGCGCTCCCCAGGTGGCCAGGCCGCGGCCGTCCTTGTCGAAGCCGGCGGCCAGCCCGAGCGGACCGGGGAATCGCACTCCGAACACCGTGCTGGCGAGCACCGGATCGCGGGGACCGAGCAGCCGACGCAGCGTGCGGCGGGCGGGCACCAAGGCGGTCAGCAGGCGCAGTGCTGCGAACACCCACGTGTGGATTCGCTCGGCGGGCACCAGGAACATCACCCGCCGTATCGCGCGGTAGACCATTACAACCCCGGCTGGTCGCTCGGCCGGTCAGTCTTCCTGCGGCGCAACAGAACTCGTCGGCTACCGTCGGTGTACAGCCGCACCCGCGTCAGCTCCCAGCCGCGGTACTCGGCCTCGATCGACAGCCGGGTCGACGCGGACAGCCGCGTCACATCGGGAGGCAAGCGCAGCGGGACCCATTCGTAGTCGTCAGACATGTCCACGTTCCAGCCCGCGAGCGTCACTGCGGCCGCCCCGCATTGTTGATCACCTGGATGCCGTCTCCACTGGCCGACGCCACGTACAGGGTGTACGTGGCGTCGTCGAAGGCCAGCACGTCAGGTTGCCGCACGGTCGGGTAGCGCATCTTCTCCACAGGTATTCCGGTGGCCAGATCGTAACCAACGACGAGGTTGGTCGCCGTCAGGGACACCCATGCCAGGGTACGGGTGCCGACGGTTCCGTACGGTGCGTCGGGAACCGGGTAGCGCTGACGCATCATCAGCGGGTCTGTTCCGAACACCAGCAGTTCGCCGCCGCGGGTGTCTGCGACCAGCACCCGGCCCATCGGGTCGGCGGCCAGTGTCGTGGCGCCCTCGCCCGCCCGCAACGCGTGCCGGGCGTGGGTGCCGTCGGGGTCGAGCGTGGTCACCGAGGTCTGCCCGCGGTCCAGCACCACAGCTGTATTTTCCTGCGTGGCAAGGGCATCCACCCGTGCGAAGATCTTCACTTCGGCTGCGACAGCCGCATCGGAGCCCAAGGTGTAGACGGCACCGTCAGCGCTGCCCAGCACCAGTCTGCTGTCGGAGCGTCGGGCGATCGCGGTGAACTGCGTGTTCTCGTGGCCGGCCACTCGCCTCGGCGTGACACTGCCGGTGCGAAGGTCGACGCTGAGGTACCCGCCACGAGTCGACAAGTAGGCCACGCCACGGCCATCGCCGGTCAGCGCCGTCGCCGGGCCAGGAAGGGTGACGGTGCGGGTCTGCCCATCGGTCTCCGGGATGATCGTGATCCCGTCGCCGGAAAGCACCACCAGCGATGCCGTCGCCGCATCGAACATGGCGGCCTGGGCCTTCACCGGAAGTGGGCGCACCTGACCCGTTGGGGCCGTGGTGAGCGGCGGCGAGACCGCTGGGCCGGCCGGCGCGATGGTCGGCGGGCGCTGATCGACGGGGTTCGACGAGCACGCCGCTGCCGCTAGCAGCACACTGATGAGCAGACCTCGACGGAAACGTTTGATGGTTTTCAAGATCGCGTATTTCTGTAGCGTGGCGAATCTGGTGACAACGACCGGCCAGTCTAGGCCCATTGGCTGCGACCAGATCGCGTCGGTGACGGGCGCAGTTTCGCGTTCTACAGTTCGCGCAGCGAGTTGCTGGTCGAGCTGTACCGACGCGGGTTCGACGGCCCGGTGCCGCAGCCTGAGGACGTGGTCGCGGTCGCCACCCGCCGGCTCACCGACATCGACGTCACCGATGTGCGGAGCATTGTCGCCGCGGTCCGAGACGCGGTGGCAAGCGCGCAGACGGTGAACCGCGCCGGTTCGAAACCGGCTCGCTGACCCGCCAGGTACGGTCGTGGCGTGGAACCGATGTCCTGGACGCAAGTCATTGTTCTGTCGGTTCTGCAGGGTCTGACTGAGTTTCTTCCGGTGTCGTCGTCGGGCCACCTCGACATCGCGTCGCGGGTGTTCTTTCACGCTGACGCCGGTGCGTCGTTCACCGCCGTGAGTCAGATCGGCACCGAGGTGGCCGTGCTGCTGTATTTCGCCCGTGACATCTGGCGGATCGCGACGGCGTGGCTCAAGGGTCTGTTCGCCAAGGCGAATCGCAACAACGTCGACTACCGCATGGGCTGGTACGTGATCATCGGGACGATCCCGATCGTCGTCTGCGGCCTGTTGTTCCAGGACTCGATTCGTACCCACGTCCGCAGCCTGTGGGTGGTCGCGACCGCGCTGGTGGTGTTCTCGGCGGTGATTGCCGCGGCCGAATTCCTTGGGCGCCAGAACCGCGACGACGAGCAGCTGCGGTGGTATGACGCTGTCCTCATCGGGCTTGCCCAGGCTCTCGCACTCATCCCAGGTGTGTCGCGTTCGGGTGCCGCGATCAGCGCAGGTCTCTTCTTGGGCCTGAATCGAGAACTCGCGGCGCGCTTTGGCTTTCTGTTGGCGATCCCGGCGGTGTTGGGCGCCGGCTTGAAGGAATTGCCAAACGCGTTCAACCCCGTCAGTGAGGGGATGACCGCCACCGGACTGCAGCTGTCCGTGTCCGTCGTCATCGCTTTCGTGGTCGGCCTGGCCGCGATTGCGTGGCTGCTCCGATTCCTGGTGAACCACAGCATGTACTGGTTCGTCGGCTACCGAGTGATCCTCGGTGTGGCCGTGATGGTTTGGCTCAGCACGGCTGCCACATGACGGTCATCCTGCTGCGGCACGGCCGATCCACGTCGAACACCGCCCATGTGCTGGCCGGCCGGGCCGACGGCGTCGACCTCGACGAGCGCGGTCGAGAGCAGGCCGACGCATTGGTGGGCCGGTTGTCCTCGCTGCCGATCCGGGCGTTGGTGACGTCCCCGCTACTGCGCTGCGTGCGCACCATCGAGCCGCTGGCCGCCGCCCTTGGCGTCGAGCCCGTCGTCGATGAGCGGCTCTCCGAGGTCGACTACGGCCAATGGACCGGCCGCAAGCTGGGCGATCTGGTCAAGGAGCCGTTGTGGAAGGTGGTGCAGGCCCAGCCCACCGCCGCGGTTTTCCCCGATGGAGAGGGCCTGGCGCAGGTACAGACCAGGTCGGTGGCGGCAGTCCGCGAGCACGACAGCCGCCTTGCCGATCAGCACGGCGGCGACGTGCTGTGGGTCGCCTGCACCCATGGCGACGTGATCAAGGCGGTGGTCGCCGACGCGCTCGGCACGCATATGGACAGTTTCCAGCGCATCGTCGCCGATCCGGCGTCGATGAGCGTGATCCGCTACACGCCGATGCGGCCGTTCGTGCTGCACGTCAACCACACCGGGACGGATCTCACCTCAGGGCTCGTCGCGCCGCCGGCCGACGCGGCAGCACCCACCGGAGATGCCGTCGTCGGCGGCGCGACCGGATAGCTAACGAGGCGGTTGCAGAACTTCGGCGAAGCAAGCATCTACCGGTATTTTGGAACTGTCATGGCCCGCGCTATTCACGTGTTTCGTTCACCCGACCGTTTCGTGGCCGGGACCGTCGGGCAGCCCGGGAACCGGACGTTTTACCTTCAGGCCGTGCACGACGCCCGCGTGGTCTCGGTGGTGCTGGAGAAGCAGCAGGTCGCTGTGCTCGCGGAGCGAATCGGCGCGCTGCTCACCGAAGTTCACCGCCGCTTCGGCACGCCGATCCCACCGGACACCGGCGAGGTCGAGGACCTCAGCCCTCTGATCACGCCGGTCGACGCGGAATTCCGGGTGGGCACAATGGGCCTCGGCTGGGATTCGGAGGCGCAGACCGTCGTCGTCGAACTGTTGGCGGTGACCGACACGGAGTTCGACGCATCGGTGGTGCTCGACGATGCCGAAGAGGGGCCCGACGCCGTGCGGGTGTTCCTCACGCCGGAGTCGGCGCGAGAGTTCGCCGCCCGGTCCCATCGCGTTATCTCGGCGGGCCGCCCGCCGTGCCCGTTGTGTGACGAGCCGCTCGATCCGGCCGGCCATATCTGTGTGCGCACCAACGGTTATCGGCGCGGTGCGCTGTACGGGTCGGCGGATGACGCCGAGTCCTAGCGATACGGAGGCGCTGCAGTCTGGCGAGCTGACGGTCATCGGGCGCATCCGCTCGGCGAGCAACGCGACCTTCCTGTGCGAGGCGGAGTCGGCCGGGCACCGAACGCATTGTGTGTACAAGCCGATTGCGGGGGAGCAACCGCTGTGGGACTTTCCCGACGGCACGCTCGCTGGACGCGAGGTCAGCGCCTACCTTGTCTCGGAGGTATTGGGTTGGAACCTGGTGCCACGCACCATCATTCGTGACGGACCTGCCGGCCGCGGCATGGTGCAATTGTGGATCGAAGAGCCCGACGACTCGTCGACCGAGATTGAACGGGCGGCGCCGGACCTCGTCGATCTGTTTCCGGCCGGCAAGGTGCCGCCCGGTTTTCTCCCGGTGCTGCGGGCGTACGACTACGCCGGCGCGGAAGTCACGCTCGTGCACTCGGATGACGTGCGGCTGTTCCGGATGGCGGTGTTCGACGTGCTGATCAACAACGCCGACCGCAAAGGTGGCCACATTCTGGTGGGGCTGGACGGCAACGTGTACGGCGTCGACCACGGGGTGAGCCTGCACGTCGAGGACAAGCTGCGCACGGTGTTGTGGGGGTGGGCCGGCAAGCCGATCGATGACGACACGCTGACCGCGGTCGCGGCGTTGCGCACCGGGCTGCAGGGATCGGTGGCCGACGTGCTGCACGGGCACATCACCCGATCCGAGGTCGCCGCGCTACGGCGGCGTGCGGAGGCGCTGCTGGACAACCCGGTGATGCCGACCCCGGACCGCCGGCGCCCGATTCCCTGGCCGGCGTTCTAAGCCGAATTCACGCCGACTGTGTGGGTTGTCAACACAAACGTCGAGTAACCGCGTCGATAAGCCGCACACTGGACACATTCGGAGTCCGCAATACTGGCAAAGTGCCCCTCACCGACGCCGCGCTGGCCGCGGAGATCGCCCAGGCCGCTGGCGAACTGCTGCTGGGCGTGCGCGAGGAGCTCGGATTTAGCGATCCGTGGGCACTGGGCGCGGCGGGGGACAAGCGCGCGAACGTGTTGATCCTGGAACGGCTGCGCGGGGCCCGGCCCGACGACGGCGTGCTCAGCGAAGAGGCGCACGACAACCTGCGCCGACTGGGCAAGGACCGGGTGTGGATCATCGACCCGCTCGACGGCACCCGGGAGTTCTCCACCCGCGGCCGCGACGACTGGGCGGTGCATGTGGCGTTGTGGCAGGCCCCCAGAGAGGGTCGAGCCGAGATCACCGATGCGGCGGTCGCGCTGCCGGCCCTCGGCGAGCTGTACCGCAGCGACACCGTCAGCGTCGAACCGATGACCGGCGCGGCCGGCAGGCCGATCCGGGTGGCGGTCAGCGCCACGAGGCCGCCGTCGCTGCTGTACCGCATACGACACGAGCTGGCGCTCGAGGCCGTGCCGATCGGGTCGGCCGGCGCGAAGGCGATGGCGGTGGTCCGCGGTGACGCGGATGCCTACCTGCATGCGGGCGGCCAGTGGGAGTGGGATTCCGCCGCGCCGGCCGGCGTGGTGCTTGCTGCGGGTCTGCACGCGTCGCGGTTGGACGGTTCGCCGCTGCGCTATAACCAGCTCGACCCGTACCTGCCCGACTTCCTGATGTGCCGGCCCGAAGCGGCGCCGACGCTGCTGGCGGCCATCCGGCGAGCGGTCTGGTAAACGATCCGGCTTACCCTCGACAGCATGCAATCGTGGTCGTCCGCCCCGGTGCCGGTGCTGGGAGGCCGCGGGCCGGAACTGCGGTTGTACGACAGCTCCGACCGTCAGGTCCGGCCGGTGGCATCAGGGCGGACCGCCACGATGTACGTCTGCGGCATCACGCCGTATGACGCCACACATTTGGGGCACGCCGCGACGTATCTGGCGTTCGACCTGGTGCAGCGCATCTGGCTGGACGCCGGGCACGACGTTCACTACGTGCAGAACATCACCGACGTCGACGATCCGCTGTTCGAGCGCGCCCAGCGTGACGGTGTGGACTGGCGCGAGTTGGGCAACCGCGAAATCGAGCTGTTCGGTAGCGACATGGCCGCGTTGCGGGTGCTGCCGCCGCGAGAGTACGTCGCCGCGACCGAGGCCATCGACGAGGTGGTCGAGCTCGTCGAGAAGATGCTGGCATCCGGCGCGGCCTACATCGTCGATGATCCCGATCATCCCGATGTCTACTTCCGCGCCGACGCCACACCGCAATTCGGCTATGAATCGGGCTACGACCGGGAGACGATGGCGCAGCTGTTCGCCGAGCGCGGTGGCGACCCGAACCGTCCAGGAAAGGCCGACGAGCTTGACGCGCTGCTGTGGTCAGCACCGCGAGACGGCGAGCCGAGCTGGCCGTCGCCGTTCGGTCCCGGTCGGCCGGGTTGGCACGTCGAATGCGCGGCGATCGCGCTGAGCCGCATTGGCACCGGCCTGGACATCCAGGGCGGGGGATCGGATCTGGTCTTCCCGCACCACGAGTTCTCGGCCGCGCACGCCGAATGCGTCACCGGCGAGCGGCGTTTCGCCCGTCACTACGTGCATGCCGGGATGATCGGCTGGAACGGGCACAAGATGTCGAAGAGCCGGGGCAACCTGGTACTGGTTTCGCAGTTGCGCGCCGACGGCGTCGAGCCGGCCGCGATCCGGTTGGGCCTGCTGGCCGGGCACTACCGGACCGATCGCGAGTGGAGCCCACGGCTGCTGGGCGAGGCGCAGGCGCGGCTGGCCCGGTGGCGGCAGGCGGTTGCTTTGGCGTCCGGCCCGGATGCCGCAGACCTCGTCGCTCGCGTCCGCCGTCATTTGGCCGACGATCTGGACACCCCGAAAGGCCTTGCCGCCCTTGATGGTTGGGCTACCGATGCACTCGATTACGGCGGCCGCGACGCCAACGCCCCGGCGCTGGTGCGGGCGTGTGCCGACGCTCTTTTGGGTGTGGAGCTGTAAGTTCTGGGTCATGGGCTCTGTGAACGACAACGTCGTCTTCATCACCGGCGGTGCCCGCGGGATCGGCGCCGAGGTCGCGCGCCGGCTGCATGCCAAGGGCGCCAAGTTGGTGTTGACCGATATCGATGAGACACCGCTGCATGACCTGGCCTCCGACCTTGGCGGGGAGCGCGTGCTGACGCTTGTCGCCGACGTCCGCGACCTGGCGGCGATGGAAGGCGCCGTCAGCCGCGCCATCGACCGATTCGGGGGCATCGACGTCGTGATCGCCAACGCCGGCATCGCGACGTTCGGGTCGGTGCTGCAGGTCGATCCGCAGGCCTTCAAGACGCTGATCGACGTCAACGTCATGGGCGTCTTTCACACCGTGCGGGCGGCGCTGCCGTCGGTGATCGAGCGTCGCGGTTACGTGCTGATCGTGGCGTCGGGTGCGTCCTATCTCGCGGTGGCCGGGATGGTGCCGTACGACACGTCGAAAGCAGGAGTAGAGCACTTCGCGAACGCGCTTCGGCTGGAGGTTGCTCACCGGGGTGTTGCCGTCGGGTCTGCACACATGTCGTGGATCGACACCCCGTTGGTCCGCGAGAGCAAGGCTGAGCTCGCCAGCGCCCGCAGGATGATCGACTCATTGCCCGGCCCGCTGCGCAAGACCACTTCGGTCGAAAAGTGCGCGGCCGCGTTCGTCAAAGGCATCGAGGGGCGCAAGTCCCACATCAACTGCCCGAGATGGGTGGGCCTATTCCGCTGGCTCAAGCCCGTGGTGTCGTCGCCGTTTGTCGAGTCGCAGATCGTGAAAGGCGTCGCCGACCGGCTGCCCAAGTTGGACGCCGAGGTCGCCACACTTGGCCGTTCATTGAGCGCGCGCATCGAGGCGCTCGAGAAGAAGCCGGCGCGCTAGCCCCGGAAGCCGGGTCCGCGGCGGCGCAGATACCGCTCGAACTCGGCGGCCAGCGCGTCGCCGTCGACCTTGGAGAGCGCCTCGTTCACGTCGACCTCGGCGTCGCCGCGCTGTTCGAGCTGAGCCACGTATTCGGCGATCTCCTCGTCGTCGGAGGTCATCTCGGTGACTGCCGCCTCCCACTCCTCAGCCTGGGCGGGCAGGTCGGCCAACGGCACCTCGATGTCGAGGATGTCCTCGACCCGCTGCAGCAGCGCGACCGTCGCCTTGGGGTTCGGCGGCTGCGATACGTAGTGCGGAACCGCCGCCCAGAACGTCACTGCGGGGATGCCCGCGTGCACGCATGCGTCCTGGAACACTCCCGCGATCCCGGTAGGCCCCTCGTAGCGGGTCTCTTCGAGCCCGAAGAACCGCGCGGACTCCGAGGAGTACGCCGCGCCGGATACCGGCACCGGCCGGGTGTGCGGCGTGTCGGCCAACAACGCGCCCAGGATGACGACGGTCGCCACGTTCAGTTTGTCGGCGATCGCGACGAGTTCGGCGCAAAACGTCCGCCACCGCATGTTCGGCTCCACGCCGTGCATCAGCACGATGTCGCGGTCGCTGCCCGGCGGACGGCAGTATGAAATCCGCATCGACGGCCACACCAGTTCCCGCGTGACACCGTCCACCTGCCGGATCACCGGGCGGTTCACCTGGTAGTCGTAGTAGGCCTCGTCGTCGATCTCGATGATCGGGTCGGCCTCCCAGATCGCGTCGAGATGCTCCAGGGCATCGCTCGCGGCGTCACCCGCGTCGTTCCAACCCTCGAATGCCGCGACGATCACGGCATCCCGCAGTTCGGGGAGCTCGAACCCTCCTGTATCCTCGGACCGGGTCATTAGTTCAGCGTAGAGCGTGTATTGACGCCGTGAGCCTCTTGGCTCGATCCGGATTTGCTAGACCGACTATCCTGTGAACGTGACTCCTCCCCGAAGCGACTACGACACCGACCTGCTCACGGCCTTATCTGACAAGGTCGTGGTGGCTGAGGGCGCGGCGCGATGGGCACGATGCTTCAGGCGGCGGATCTGACGCTCGACGATTTCAACGGCCTCGAGGGCTGCAACGAGATCCTCAACGACACTCGCCAAGACGTGCTCGAGCACATTCACCGGGCATATTTCGAGGCCGGGGCTGATGCGGTCGAGACGAACACCTTCGGCTGCAACCTGTCCAACCTCGGTGACTACGACATCGCCGACCGGATTCGTGAGCTGTCGGAGAAGGGCACCGCGATCGCCCGCCAGGTCGCCGACGAGATGGCCACCCCGGACCGTGCTCGGTACGTACTTGGATCGATGGGGCCAGGTACCAAGCTGCCCACCCTCGGCCACATCGAGTATTCGCTGATTTGCGACGCGTACCTGCAGGCTGCGCTCGGCATGCTCGACGGAGGCGCCGACGCGATCCTGGTCGAAACCTGCCAGGACCTGCTGCAGCTGAAGGCGGCCGTGCTGGGCGCCCGACGGGCGATGGCGCAACTCGGCAGGCATATCCCGGTGTTCGCGCATGTGACTGTGGAGACCACCGGCACGATGCTGCTCGGCAGCGAGATCGGCGCCGCCCTGACGGCAGTCGAACCAGTCGGTGTCGACATGATCGGGCTCAACTGTGCTACCGGGCCGGCCGAGATGAGCGAGCATCTGCGCCATCTGTCCCGCCATGCGCGGATCCCGGCGTCGGTGATGCCGAACGCGGGCCTGCCTGTGTTGGGCGCCAACGGTGCGGAATACCCGCTGACCCCCGAGGAACTGGCCGAGGCGCTGTCCGGGTTCGTCGCGGAGTTCGGTCTGTCGCTGGTTGGCGGGTGCTGCGGCACCACGCCCGAGCACATCCGTCAGGTCGCCGAGGCAGTCCGCGATGCGGAACGGGCGAGCCGCAACATCACCTACGAACCCTCGGTGTCGTCGCTGTACGCCGCAATGCCGTTCGCGCAGGACTCGTTGGTGCTGATGATCGGTGAGCGCACCAATGCCAACGGCTCCAAGGCTTTTCGCGAGGCGATGATCGCCGAGGACTACCAGAAGTGCCTCGACATCGCCAAGGAGCAAATCCGCGACGGCGCACACCTGCTCGATTTGTGCATCGACTACGTCGGCCGTGACGGCGTCGCGGACATGACGGCGCTGGCCAGCAGGCTGGCCACCGCCTCGACGCTGCCGATCATGCTGGACTCAACCGAAACCCCGGTGCTGCGAGCCGGTTTGGAGCATCTCGGCGGGCGCTGCGCAATCAACTCGGTGAACTACGAAGACGGCGACGGCCCCGAGTCACGGTTCCACCAGACCATGGAGTTGGTCGCCGAGCACGGCGCCGCAGTAGTGGCTTTGACGATCGACGAGGAGGGCCAGGCCCGCACCGCCGAGAAGAAGGTCGAGATCGCCGAGCGGCTGATCGACGACATCACCGGCAACTGGGGCGTCGAGGAGTCGTCGATTCTGATCGACTGCCTGACGTTCACGATCTGCACGGGCCAAGAAGAGTCGCGCCGCGACGGCATCGAGACCATCGAGGCGATCCGCTTGCTCAAGGGCCGTCATCCGGATGTGCAGACCACGCTTGGGCTTTCGAACATCTCGTTCGGTCTGAACCCTGCCGCCCGGCAAGTGCTCAACTCGGTGTTCCTGCACGAATGCCAGGAGGCCGGGCTGGATTCGGCGATCGTGCACGCGAGCAAGATCCTGCCGATGAACCGGATCCCGGAGGATCAGCGGACCGTCGCGCTGGATCTCGTTTACGACCGCCGCCGCGAGGGCTACGACCCGCTGCAGGAACTCATGCGGATGTTCGAGGGCGTGTCGGCGTCGTCGTCGAAGGAGTCGCGCGCCGCCGAGTTGGCCGCGCTGCCGCTGTTGGAGCGGCTGGCCCGGCGCATCGTCGACGGTGAACGCAACGGCCTAGGTGGCTGGTGTTTTTCGCGTGGCGGTGACCGGCTGATCGGCGCTGTTCGAGTTGAATTGGTGGGTGACGTTGGGACGCACACCTGTTCAGCCGGATCTGTGGCGGTCGACTGCGAATTTCTGTGGGGACCGGGTGGCGCCGGACTCGATTTATGGTGTGCTGCACCGGGAGTGCTTGAACCTGTTCCCGGATGAGATGTTCGCCGACTTGTTCACCGATGTGGGCCGGCGCAGCGTGCCGCCGATGATCGTGGCGGTGGTGATGGTGCTGCAGCGCATCGAGGGTCTGTCGGATCGGGAGGCGGTGGAGCGCTTCGCGTTCGATGCGCGCTGGAAGTACGCGGCCGGTGGCCTGGATTTCGACTATCCGGGGTTTGTGCACACGGTGTTGGTGGACATGCGCGCGAGGCTGGCTCGCTCGGATCGGCCGAACCGGATCTTCGAGACCACGCTTGAGGCTGCCCGGGCGGCGGGGCTGGTGGGCCGGCGGCGGGTGCTGGACTCGACTC
Organism: uncultured Actinomycetota bacterium; assembly: GCA_963801365.1. Classification (GTDB taxonomy): domain Bacteria; phylum Actinomycetota; class Actinomycetes; order Mycobacteriales; family Mycobacteriaceae; genus Mycobacterium. The sequence goes on from CAWDEZ010000021.1 coordinate 15,226, forward strand.
CGCTGTATGACGCGGTGGCCACGATGGACACGGTCACGCTGATCCGTTCGGCTATCCGCGGGCTGTTGCGGGTCGCCGACGCGGAGCTGGCGGTCGAGCTACGCGCGCTTTTGCGCCGCGACGACGACTATGCGGCCGCGGGTAAGCCGGTGTGCGACTACGACGACCCGCACGCCCGCGCGGCGCTGGTGGATGCGCTGGCCCGCGACGCGATGGCGCTGGTGGCGGCGCTGGATGGGCGGGAGCTGGCCGCGCAGGTGGACCAGGCGGCGAAGTTGGTGGCCACGGTGGTCGGCCAGGACCTCGACCAGGATCCCGGTGATGGGGTGTTCCGCATCGCCCGCCGAGTCGCCGCCGATCGGGTGATCTCCACCGTGGACCCCGACGCGCGGCACGGGCACAAGACCTCGGCGCGCGGGTTCGACGGCTTCAAGGGCCACATCGCAATCGACCCGGATGCCGAGATCGTGACGGCCACCGAGGTCAGCGCGGCCAACGCCGGCGACGCCGAACCCGCTGCCGATCTGCTCGCCGACGACCTGCCCGGGGTCAGCGACGCCGACGCGGGCGAGGCCGGCGAGGATGGCCCCAACCTCGTCGCCGGCGGTGCGCAGGCATCCGAGGGCGCCGAGCGCGGCGAGGATGGCCCGGCGGTCTACGGCGATGCGGCCTACGGCGCGGGCAAGCTGCTGGCCGGGCTGGAAACCGCGGGCGCGCGGATCTTTACGAAGGTGCAGCCGCCGACCGCCCCGGGTGGGCGGTTCGCCAAGGACCGCTTCGTCATCGACCTGGACTCGGGCACGGTCAGCTGCCCGAACGCGGTGAGCGTGACGATCCGCCCGGCCACCGCCGGCGGCGGCACCGCGGTGTTCGGCGCGGCGTGTGCGGCCTGCCCGCTGGCCGCCCGGTGCACCAGCTCGGCCGCCGGCCGCACCATCACGATCAGTCGTTATGAGGCCGAACTGGCCCGCGCCCGCACCGCCCAGGCCGATCCCGCCTGGGTCGCCGACTACCGGACGACCCGCCCGAAAGTGGAACGCAAGATCGCCCACCTGATGCGCCGCCGCCACGGCGGGCGCCGCGCCCGCGTCCGCGGCATCACCAAGGTCGCCGCCGACTTCTCCCTACTGGCCGCCGCGGTCAACCTGGCCCGCCTCGGTGCGCTCGGATTGCGCCGAGCCGCCGGCCAGGGGTGGGAGATCATGCCGGCAATGACCTGAAAAGCGTTGCTGGAATACAGATTCCGGATGATACTGGCCGGTCTGGACCAGACAGTAGGCACGTCAACCGGCCGAACCCCGTCATAACCGCACCAGCCGCCACAGCAAGCACAACCGCAGCGCGGTTACCACCTACCCCACGAAGCCCATTCGACACCAGCCACCTAGAGGCCGACCTGGACGAGGCGATGACGCAGAAGCCGCCGCTTTCCATCATCAATGACGACCTGCTTTCCGGCATGAAAACCGTCGGTGAGCTGTTCGGTTCGGGTCAGATGCAATTGCCGTTCGTGCTGCAGTCCGCCGAGGTGATGAAGACGGCGGTGGCACACCTTGAGCCGCACTTGGAAAAGTCGGAGGACGACGCCGGTAAGGGCCGCATCGTGCTCGCCACCGTCAAGGGCGACGTGCACGACATCGGCAAGAACCTTGTTGACATCATCCTGTCCAACAACGGCTACGAGGTGGTCAACATCGGCATTAAACAGCCGATCGCCACCATTCTGGAAATAGCGCAGGACAAGTGCGCCGACGTCGTCGGTATGTCCGGCCTTCTGGTCAAATCCACCGTGGTGATGAAGGAAAACCTCGAGGAGATGAACCACCGCGGGATTGCCGACAAGTACCCGGTGCTGCTCGGCGGCGCGGCGCTGACCCGCAGCTACGTCGAGAACGACCTGGCCGAGATCTATCAGGGCGACGTGCATTACGCGCGCGACGCGTTCGAAGGTCTGCACCTGATGGACCAGATCATGAACACCAAGCGCGGCGTTGCGCCGGACACCGACAGTCCCAAGGCCGTCGCCGCGCGGGAGAAGGAAGCCGAGCGCAAGGCTCGCCACGAACGATCGAAACGCATTGCCGCGCAGCGCAAAGCTGCCGAGACGCCGGTGGAGGTGCCGGCACGGTCGGAGGTCGCCGCTGACAACGAAGTTCCGGTTCCGCCGTTCTGGGGAACCAGAATCGTCAAAGGTGTCGCGCTGGCCGAATACACCGGCCTGCTCGACGAACGCGCACTGTTCTTGGGCCAGTGGGGGCTGCGTGGTGCCCGCGGCGGTGAAGGTCCGTCGTATGAGGACCTGGTCGCATCCGAAGGCCGACCGCGGCTGCGGTACTGGTTGGACCGGCTGTCCACCGACGGCATCCTGGCGCACGCGGCGGTTGTGTACGGGTATTTCCCGGCGGTGTCGCACGGCGACGACGTGGTCGTGCTAGACGAACCCATCCCCGATTCGCCGGAACGGTTCCGGTTCACGTTCCCGCGCCAGCAGCGTGGCCGATTCCTGTGCATCGCCGACTTCATCCGGTCGCGTGAGATGGCGACGCAGACCGGTCAGGTGGATGTGCTGCCGTTCCAGCTGGTCACCATGGGCAAGCCGATCGCGGACTTCGCCAATGAATTGTTCACCGCGAACGCCTACCGCGACTATCTCGAGGTGCACGGTCTCGGTGTGCAACTGACGGAGGCGCTGGCCGAGTACTGGCACCGTCGGGTCCGTGAAGAGCTCAGGTTCGGCGATCACGCGATGGTGGCGGAAGACCCTGCGTCGGTGGAGGACTACTTCAAGCTGGGTTACCGTGGCGCCCGGTTCGCGTTCGGCTACGGCGCCTGCCCGAATCTTGAGGACCGCACGAAAATGGTTGCGTTGCTCGAGCCGGAGCGCATCGGCGTCACGCTGTCCGAGGAGCTGCAGCTGCATCCCGAGCAGTCCACAGATGCGTTCATGCTGCATCACCCGGAAGCCAAGTACTTCAACGTCTAGGGCACTAATGCGTGCGGTTCTGTGGGACATGGACGGCACCCTTGTCGATTCCGAAAAGCATTGGGATGTTGCGATGCATGTGCTCTATGACCGGCTCGGCGGCACGTTGACACCAGAGGTCCGGGCGGCCACCGTCGGCGGGTCGGCAGAGGACACGATGCGGATCATCTACACCGATCTCGGACTCGACCCTGATCCGGCCGCCATGGCCGTGACTGCCGACTGGCTGCACGACTACACCGCAGGCCTGTTCGATCAGGGACTGCCCTGGTGCGACGGCGCCCGGGAGCTGGTGCAGGCGTTGGCAATTGACGGCATCCCGATGGCGCTCGTCACCAACACGCGTAGGTCGCTCACCGATCGGGCTTTGAACAGCATTGGGCGCCAGTATTTTTCGGCGGTCATTTGCGGTGACGAGGTGACTCGCGGCAAGCCGGCGCCAGATCCGTACCAGCTCGCGGCCAAGCTTCTAGGCGAGGCGCCCAAGCATTGCCTGGCCATCGAGGACTCGGTGACCGGCACCGCCTCGGCGGAGATTGCCGGATGCCCAGTCGTGGTGGTGCCCAATGACGTCGAGGTGGCGCGCGGTCCCCGGCGCCGGTTCGTCGCGTCGCTGGCCGGGCTCGGTGTTGCCGACTTGAGGGCGATCTACGCGGAGCTAAACAGCCAGTTCGGCGAACGCACCGCCTGAGTTCAGTACGTGCACTCGTTGTACTGAATCTCGGTGACCTGGTGTCCTGCCGCAGCGGCGTCGACTGCGCCCTGGGCGGTCTTCGCGACGGCGGCGGTGGGGTTCGCCAGGCCGGCCAGTGACACCAACGCCACGCAGCCGTCCTGCACAAGCGCGACGAGCTCGCAGGGCGCAGAACTGCCGCCGAAGCCAGGACCGGAGCTGCACTGGCCGAGGCTCGCGCTGACAGCGTCCACCGCGCTCGCGGCGTGGTTGACCCAGACGGCGAAGCCCGCGTTGGGCCAGCCGGTACGGCCATCCGGGTCGTAGGCAATCGCGGCCCATTCACCCGGCGCGGCATGTGCCGTCCCAATCCCCGTCGCCATCATCGCCGCGCCGATCAGCGCGCCACAGCAAGAGAGCAGCTTCATCTCGCCGTCCTTCCTCATTGAGAAGACGATGCTGAATACCCTATTGCCGGCTCGCCGACGCCTGTGCGTGGTTTAGAAATGTCCGTCCCGGCCTATACCTCGGTGATTGAATGTGAAACAGATCACTCAACGCCGTAGGAGGTGCCCATGGCTGGTCACGGTCCGGTCGGTGATTCGCCAGAGATCTTCGAAGAAGACGAGGAATTCGCGTCGGGTCGCAGTGCGGTCCGGATCGCGTCGGTGGCCGCCCTGGGCGGGCTGCTGTTCGGCTACGACAGCGCGGTGATCAACGGTGCCGTCGACTCCATCCAGAAGCACTTCGACATCGACAACACGGCGCTCGGTTTCGCCGTCGCGTCGGCCTTGCTCGGCGCGGCGCTGGGCGCGGTGACCGCCGGGCGAATTGCGGACCGCCTCGGCCGACTCTCGGTGATGAAGATCGCGGCGGTGTTCTTCTTTGTGAGCGCCATCGGTACCGCGTTGGCCCCTCACGTCTGGGTCGTCGTTGTGTTCCGGGTCGTCGGCGGCATCGGCGTCGGCGTCGCCTCGGTGATCGCTCCCGCATATATCGCCGAAACGTCACCGCCGAGCATCCGCGGGCGGCTCGGTTCACTGCAGCAGTTGGCGATCGTGTCCGGCATCTTCTTGTCGCTGGCGATCGACTGGGTACTGGCTCACATTGCGGGCGGGTCCGGCGAGGAACTGTGGCTGAAGATGGAGGCTTGGCGGTGGATGTTCCTCGTGATGGCTGTTCCGGCGATCGTCTACGGCACCTTGGCGTTCACGATCCCGGAGTCGCCCCGCTACCTTGTTGCCACGCACCGTATTCCGGAGGCACGGAAGGTGCTGACGAGGCTACTGGGTACGAAGAACCTGGAGCTCACGATCAACAGGATTCAAGACACGCTGCGTGCTGAGAAGCCGCCGTCATGGCGTGATCTGCGCAAGCCGACCGGCGGCATCTACGGCATCGTCTGGGTGGGCCTCGGGCTGTCGATCTTCCAGCAGTTCGTCGGCATCAACGTGATCTTTTACTACTCCAACGTGCTGTGGCAGGCGGTCGGATTCGGCGAGAGCTCGTCGTTCACGATCACCGTGATCACCTCGTTGACCAATATCGCCACCACGTTGATCGCGATCGCGCTGATCGACAAGATCGGCCGCAAGCCGCTTCTGCTGATCGGCTCCACAGGCATGGCCGTCACGCTCGGGACGATGGCAATGATCTTCGGCACTGCACAGGTGGTCGACGGCAAGCCGCACCTCGGTGGGGTGGCCGGTCCGATTGCGTTGGTCGCTGCCAACTTGTTCGTGGTGGCGTTCGGCATGTCGTGGGGCCCGGTGGTGTGGGTGCTGTTGGGCGAGATGTTCCCGAACCGGATCAGGGCCGCTGCGCTGGGTCTGGCGGCGGCCGGCCAGTGGGCGGCCAACTGGTTGATCACCGTGACATTCCCTGGGCTGCGTCACGTTTTGGGAATCGCCTACGGGCTCTATGCGCTGTGCGCGATCCTGTCGTTCCTGTTCGTGTGGCGGTGGGTAGAAGAAACCAAGGGCAAGTCACTGGAAGACATGCACGCCGAAGCGTGGCACCACGAACCCACGCGCGGCAGGCCGCCACCTGAGAGCATCCCGCGGTGACTCTGCGTGAGGCAGCGAGTTTATTCGCACTTTTGCGCCCTGGACGCAGAATAACGTCAGCCGGGTGGCGGAACGCTGTGAAGGTCGTCAACGGCGTTGAACAGCACTGTGATTCGTGGCAACTCCTCAGCTCAGCGCTCTTCGGCTTCCTCGTGGGGCGCAAATGCGGTCCACCGATGGCTCCATTTCTCGGGAAACTCCTGTCCCACAAAATCGTCCACGTAGGGTGAGCATCCCACTGTGCGCCCAATCTCCAACGCTGCGTCGACCAGATCGCGCAATGTGACGTCGTCGGAACAGACCAGAATGCCAACGTCGCAACACCCCACCAGGGCCCTTAGGTCTCCCAGGTAGTTGAACAGAAAAACGTGTTCGTTCGGACTGCCCGTGGGCACCTCGCATGCACGCGCAGGGTCATATCCACCGTCATTGTCTACCGAATGCTGCGCGATATCGTCTCGGAAAGAACGGACTTCGTCGTGCATGTCGTCGACCGCTCGGATGTTGACACTGAGTCGGGGCAATCCGGTCTCGGGATCACCCCACGAACAGTAGAGCCCGTTGGTGATTGGGATTGGATTCGGGTCACGAGTGGTGACGGCGTATTTCGACAGGTCGACCACGCGGCCAAGAATCGAGACGATCTTGGAGACGCGCTGCGAGTAGGTGCTCAATTCATCGGTCATACATCACCAGTTCTTGACGGGCGAGGGATAGGCGCTGATGATCTTGCCGTTCGTCGCGGAGATCACCACGTTGACCTGCCATACCGGCCATTCGGGATGGTTCACGTCCCACATCCGGCGGGTGAGCAAGAACGTATCCTTGGCGGGGTCGGACTTCGGTTCGTAGGTAACCGTCTCGGGGTAGGCAAGGGTGGCCGATATACCGTAATCCGCGAGGTCGCGCCAGTTCCGGCCAGTGAAAAGCGCGGCCGCTTCCCACTTCGAACCATGTTTGTTCGCAATATGGATGAACCCTTGACCGTCGGTGCCACAATACAACTTGCTCTCTCACCGGCGGGCAGGCTGTTATAACCGTCGACAATTGCGGCGCGGTTGAATGTGCGAACCTCTTTGTTCGGATCTGCGCCGCGAAGCTTGCAGGCGGCCCAGACTTTCGCCTGATATTCGTGGAACGGCTCGGGTACCGGCGGCGGGTCCAACGGCAACGGCGGCATCTGTGGTAGCGGGCCCTCGCGGAAGTTCAGCCCGTGAATCCCCGTCGCGGTCGGCGCGAGGCGGCCGGCAACCGAACGGTCCGTCTCTGCGAGACCCATTGCCGACGACCAAATCCTCTGCGCTAATGTCCGCGCCTGGTTCTGCCGCGCGATCTGTTCGCCGGTGGACCTATACGTTCGGGTGTCGATGACGTTAAGGTCTTCGCTCACCGTGAACCCGGCGTTGCGTGCCGCCGCGATCGCGTTCAACGTGCGTTGTCGCGCACACGCGATTTCGGAAGCGCCCGTCCGCGCCACGTCGGCAGCGTGGCGAAGATTGTCGACGGCCTGCTGCACCTTCAGCCGATCACTGCCCGTTCTGGTCAGTGCCGCGTCGGCTGCTGCACCTTCCCACGACGTGCCGCCGGGCGCCTGTGCGGCCTGATGAACATTGGTGAACGCGCGCTCCCACGTCGACGCCGCGTTGCTCCAGTTGGAAGCCGCCTCTGGTGTCCCACCGGTGAATCTGGGTCAGAGTGGGGAGCATTGGCTGGCATCGGTGCCGCCGACCGCTTTCAGCGCAGCCGCCGACAATTGCTCCTGCGCGTCGTAGTTCCGGGCGGCAGCGGTGACTCGGTCGCTCGTCGCGGCCATCCGCTCCACCAGCGTGCGGCGCGCCACCGCGACGCTGTCGTGCACGGCGGTGACTGCGGCCGTCGTGGCCTGAAACGAGGCGCCTGGCGTCAGCTCGGCACCGCTGGCGCGACGGCGTCACCTTCGAGCTGGCACTGCCGCGCGAAAAGGCCGAGCCCGTCTCCGTCGGCTGCGATGCTGCCCACGAGGGTCAGCGTACGGGGGCCGCACAGGTTCGGCGCCAGTTCTGGGTCCAAACCGACGTGACCGCATCGCTGGCCCCATGACACAATCGCGACCCGTGAAGACCTTCGACGCGCTGTTCGCCGAGTTGAGCGACAAGGCGCGCACCCGGCCCGCCGGCAGCGGCACCGTCGCCGCGCTCGACGGCGGCGTGCATGGGCTCGGTAAGAAGATCCTGGAGGAGGCCGGCGAAGTGTGGCTGGCCGCCGAGCACCAAAGCGACGCCGACCTCGCCGACGAGATCAGCCAGCTGCTGTACTGGACGCAGGTACTGATGATCGCGCGCAACATCAGCCTCGACGACGTGTACCGGAAGCTGTAGATGCTACGAGTTGCCGTGCCCAACAAGGGCGCATTGAGTGAGCCGGCCGCCGAGATCCTGACCGAAGCCGGATACCGGCGCCGCAGCGACCCCAAGGACCTGACGGTCATCGATCCCGCCAACGACGTCGAGTTCTTCTTTTTGCGGCCCAAAGACATCGCGATCTACGTCGGGTCCGGCGACCTCGACTTCGGCATCACCGGCCGTGACCTCGCGCGGGAATCGCAGGCGCCGGTGCGGGAACGACTCGCACTCGGATTCGGCTCGTCGAGCTTTCGCTACGCCGCGCCGGAAGGCGCTAGCTGGGCGATCGCCGACCTCGCGGGCAAGCGCATCGCCACCGCATACCCCAATCTGGTGCGAAAGGATCTCGCGGACAAGGGTATTGATGCGAAGGTCATCAGGTTGGACGGTGCTGTGGAGATCTCGGTGCAATTGGGGGTTGCCGACGCGGTCGCCGACGTCGTCGGATCGGGTAGAACCTTGCGCAGCCACAACCTGGTGGCTTTCGGTGCGCCGCTGTGTGATTCGGAGGCCGTGCTGATCGAACGCGAAACACCCGACGAGTCGACGGTGGGTGCGCGCGATCAGTTGGCCGCCCGGGTCCAGGGTGTGGTGTTCGGCCAGCAGTACCTGATGCTCGACTACGATTGCCCTCGCAATGTTCTCGACCGCGCGGCGGCGATCACGCCGGGCCTGGAGTCGCCGACGATTGCACCGCTGGCCGATCCGGACTGGGTGGCGGTCCGCGCGCTGGTGCCGCGCAAAGATGTCAACAGGATCATGGACGAACTCGCGGCGATCGGCGCCAAAGCGATTCTGGCGTCTGATATCCGCTTCTGTCGCTTCTGAGCTGTCTCGGTGCTAGCGTCCGGGGGATGACGCACGTTGCGGTGATTGTGCTTGCTTTGTTCATCGGCGTGGTCGCCGGATTGCGTGCGCTCACCGCGCCGGCTGTGGTGAGCTGGGCGGCGTTTCTGGGCTGGATTGATCTCGACAACCGGTGGCTTCACTGGGTCAGCCATCCCGCGGCCGTGACGGTATTTACGGTGTTGGCCCTGCTCGAGTTGGTGACCGATCAACTGCCGAAGACACCGAGCCGCAAGACGTTGCCTCAGTTCGCCGCCCGGCTGATTACGGGTGGTTTCGCGGGTGCGGTGCTTGGGGCGGGGTTCCACTACACCTGGAGCAGCCTGGGCGCGGGCGTCGTCGGTGCGGTGTTCGGCACCCTGGGCGGCTACGAGTTGCGAACGCGTCTCGTGGCCGCGACAGGAGGCCGCGACCTGCCGATCGCACTCGTCGAGGACGTGGTCGCCATCGGCGGTGGCTTCCTGATCGCCTACCTGTCCAGCATGCTGTGACGCAGCGGTTCGACGCGATCGTCGTCGGCGCCGGACAAGCGGGACCCCCGTTGGCGGGCCGACTGACCGACGCGGGTCAAACCGTTGCCGTGGTGGAGCGCAAACACATCGGCGGAACGTGCGTCAACACCGGGTGCATCCCGACCAAGACGTTGGTGGCCAGCGCGCACGCGGCGCACCTGGCCCGCCGCGGCGCCGATTTCGGTGTCGGCACCGGGTCAGTCGCCGTCGACATGGCAAAGGTCAAGGCTCGTAAAGACGGCGTCATGCTCAGCGACAGGACCGGCGTCGAGTCGTGGCTAGACGGCATGAACGGCTGCACGGTCATTCGTGGTCACGCGCGGTTCGAAGATCTGCACACAGTGCGCGTCAACGGCGAAGTGATCTCTGCCGACAGAATTTTCCTCAACGTCGGTGGACGAGCCGTCGTGCCGGACATACCCGGGCTGGCCGACGTCGACTACATGACCAACGTGTCGATCCTCGAACTGGACCAGCTACCAAAGCATCTCGTGATCATCGGGGGGAGCTACATCGCCCTGGAATTCGCGCAGATGTACCGGCGGTTCGGCGCGGAGGTCACGGTCGTGGAGCGCGGGTCACGGCTGGCCGGTCGGGAGGATCCCGACGTGGGCGCGGCGATCAAGGACATTCTCGAAAACGAAGGCATCCAGGTGATCTTGGGAGCCAACGACATTCGCGTCGCACCAGACGGCGACGGTGTCGCGATGACACCCCGGGACGGCGCCGCTCCGATCATGGGGTCGCATCTGCTGATGGCGGTCGGTCGTCGGCCGAACACGGACGACCTGAGTCTCGACCGTGCGGGGGTGGACACCGATAATCGCGGGTTCATCGTGGTAGACGATCAGTTGCGTACCAACGTCGGACACATCTGGGCGATGGGTGACTGCAACGGGCGCGGTGCGTTCACCCACACGTCGTACAACGATTTCGAGATCGTGGCCGCGAACTTGCTCGATAACGATCCGCGGCGGGTCAGCGACCGAATCCCGACCTATGCGCTCTACATCGACCCGCCGCTCGGCCGGGCGGGGAAGACCATCACGGAAGTTCGCGAGTCCGGTCGCAAGGCATTGGTGGGTTTTCGGCCGATGACCCGAGTGGGACGCGCGGTGGAAAAGGGTGAGACACAAGGATTTATGAAAGTGGTCGTCGACGCTGAGACGCACCAGATCCTCGGTGCCGCGATCCTAGGAGTCGGGGGTGATGAGGTGATCCACGCGATCCTGGATGTCATGTCGGCCAAAGCGCCCTACGACACACTCGCGCGGACCATGCACATCCACCCGACGGTCAGCGAGCTCCTGCCGACGATGCTGCAGCAGATGAAAGCGCTGACGTGAGAGCGCGCCCGGCCATAAGCTGGCGGGTCACCGATGCGACCCTGCGGCCGAGATGCTCACACGTTCGCGCATCGGCGCTGTGCACCTGGTCGGCGTTCGCGTCGACGTCGGTCTGAGCGCCCGCACCCAACCAGAAGCCGAGACGGTTGACATCGTCTTCGCTTCCGGTTGAGCTGTTCCAGCCCGCGCCGAGACCCAGGCTGACCCAGTGCATGTGGTGCTGTGCCGCGAACACTGCCAGCGACATGAGCGCATGCAACTTGTCGCCGCTCTTCGCGCCGGAGGGGTGAACCCCGCCGCGACCTTGTCTCGCCAGGTGCCGTCCATGCAGCGGCGCCCGGTGCGCTCCGCGAACGCCTGAAATCCGGCGGCGACGTTGCCGATGTAAGTCGCGGTGCCGAACACGATGCCGTCCGCGCCGTCGAGGATGTCCCAATCAGCGTCGGTCATGGCATCGACCGCGATCAGGGTCACCGATGCGCAGTTCTCGCGCGCACCCGCGCGACCGCGTCGGCCAGCACCGCGGTATGGCCGAACCCCGATTGGTATGCCACCGCCATGCTTGGACAATGAATGTTAGAGCCGTTGTGCGCCATGCTAATTGGGCTCCGATCGTAGTGTCTGGACGACTTCCTGATAGCGGGTGGCCCAGTTAGGCAGCGGCTCGCCGGCGAGATGCGCCTCCAGTCGGTCGAGAAATGCGTGCGTGCCGGGAAGGAATCCGGTGGCGTTGGGAACGCTCAGGCCGCGATGGCTGAACCGCAGCAGGGTGCCGTCGCCGTCGGGCACGAGCTCGTATCGCACCACGCTGTCTTCGACGATCGACTGCTTCCACTCGTGCTCGAACACATGCGGCGGATCCCACACCAGGATGCGACCCGTCATAGGCTTCTGCTCCAGGGGAAACGCCGGACCCGTCGGCACCATGTCGATCGCTCCGCCCGCCCGTGCGTCCATGGTGGTCTCGCCCATCCAATGCTTGCGTTCCGATGGGTCCGTGATGGCTGACCACACCGTGTCGATCGGGTAGGGGAGCCGCCGCTCGAACGTAAGGACGGCATGATCGCCTTGAATTGTCAGCCGGCCGTCGCTCATCGGGACCGCCTTTCAAGGTGACGTTCCAGCGCGTCCAGGTGGCCGCTCCAGTAGCGGCGATACCGGTCAATCCACTGGTCGATCGCGACCAGGCCGTCGGCCCGGAGCGCATATATCCGGCGCTGCGCGTCGGGCCTCACCTCAACGAGGCCGACCTCGCGCAGCACGCGCAGGTGCCGTGATACCGACGGCTGGGTGAGGTCGGGCAGGGTGGCGACCAATTCACCCGCGGTCCGTTCGCCGTTGGCGAGCACGTCGAGCAGTGCGCGACGGTTGGGCTCGGCGACCGCCTCGAAGACATCCATGGCTTAAATATTACATTAGGCCTATATAGATGCAAATGAATATTGACTATCGGCGCTGCACCAACAATGTCTGGGCGCAGGTTCCGATGAATCCCGTGCGGTCGAAGATCTCGGCGCTTGTGGCGCCGATGCCGTCGGGCCCGACCGATCCTCGCGCCCGCAGTGCGAAATCCTCGCCGACGGGCAGCCGGTGCAAGTGCACGACGGTGTCGGTGTTCATGTAGAGGAAGCGATCGAAATCCAGCGCCGGCCCGACACCGTTGGCCGAGTCGACCACAAGCGTCAGCTTTTCCAGCGGCGTGGCCTCCTCGCAGTCGACGAGATGTCCTCGCAGGCTGAGCCAGAACACCGAGGCGCCCGACGGGTCGTCGACCTGGCGCCTCCAGTCCACACTGCCGAGGTATCCGGTCAGGCTCCACCAGTTCGGCGGCAACGGCTGCGTGTCACCTTCGACGAGCGGCGGATAGCGATCGGAGGCCACATCGTTGGTGTCACCTGTGGCGATGGCCCACGCGGTCACCCGAGCAACCGGACGCGCGGACTCGTCGTCGGCCGGGGTCATCTCCGCGACGAGCAGCGAGATCCGCCGGCCCGGGCGGTCCACCCACGCGCGCACCTTCACCGGCGCCACCGGGATCGCTCCCAGGATGTCGAGAGTCAGCCGGCCGACGCGCAACGGCGGATCGATGAGCCGTGTGATCGCCTTCGTGAGCAGCGCCATTGGCGGCGAGCCGTGCTGGATCGCGGGATCCCAATTGCTGCAAGTGATTTCGGTTGACTCGAAGGTGTTGTCGTCGGTGCCGAGCCGGCGGTAATAGCAGTCGGTCACGCCGCTGATTCGATGGGCCAGCCGGGATAGGGCGGCGGGGTGCCGCCGAACGCCGGACAGTGTCCCTGATGTGCGCACCACTCGCACAACCGCGACGGCTTGGGCCGGAAATCGCCGGTGGCACCGGCATTTTGGATGGCCCGCCAGATCGCCATCAGCGTCTTCTCGAACCGCAGCAGCTCGTCGAGATCGGGGCAGTAGTCGAGTATCTGGCCGTCGGCGAGGTAGAGCAGCCGCAGTCGGGTTGCCAGCACGCCGCGCGACCGCAGCAGCGCGACCGCGTAGAACTTCATCTGGAACATCGCTTTGAACTCGGCCAGCCCCCGGGTTTCGGGGGGCGCCTTGCCGGTCTTGTAGTCGACCACGCGCAACTCGCCGGTAGCGGCGACGTCGATGCGGTCGATGAAACCGCGCAACAACGTCCCGTCCGCCAGCTCGACTTCGACGCGCTGCTCGCAGCCCTGAGGGTCGAACCGGGTGGGGTCCTCCAGCCGGTAATAGCCGGACAGCAGCGCCCGCGCCTCGTCGAGCAGCACGGCCCGCTGCTCGGACGCGACAGTTTCGGCGAGTTCGGGCTCGGCGGCGACGACGCGGTCCCAGGCGGGGGCGATAAGCGCGATGGCGGCGTCGGGCAGCCGCTGCGGCGCAGGCAGGCCGTACAGCTGCTCGAGCGCGGCATGGACAACGGAGCCGCGCAACTGTGCTGCCGACGTGGGCTCTGGGAGCCGGTCGATGGCGCGGAACCGGTACAGCAGCGGGCACTGCTTGAAATCGCTGGCGCGCGACGGCGACAACGCGGGTCTCATAGGGGAAGCCTAGGTCGCGGCGCCGACAACCCCGGGCATGTCGGGCGGCGCGTCTGGCACCCTAAGACCCGTGCGTCGTACCGGTCCTTTCGAAGTTGGTGACCGCGTGCAGCTGACCGACGCCAAGGGCCGCCACTACACCATGATCCTGACACCGGGAGCCGAGTTTCACACGCATCGTGGCTACGTGGCTCACGATGCGGCGATCGGTCAGCCGGAAGGCAGCGTGGTGAGGGCTACCAATGGTGACCAGTTCCTGGTCTTGCGGCCGCTGCTGGTCGACTACGTGATGTCGATGCCGCGCGGCGCGCAGGTGATCTACCCGAAGGACGCCGCCCAGATCGTGCACGAGGGTGACATCTTTCCGGGTGCGCGCGTGCTGGAGGCCGGGGCCGGGTCGGGGGCGATGACGTGCTCGCTGCTGCGGGCAGTCGGGCCGACCGGCCGGGTGACCTCCTACGAGGTGCGCGAGGACCACGCCACCCACGCCGAACGCAACGTCGTCACGTTCTTCGGGGACCGGCCGCCGAACTGGGACCTGGTCATCGCCGATGTCGCCGACTACCGCGGCGAGCAGGTGGACCGCGTGGTGCTCGACATGCTGGCCCCGTGGGAGGTGCTGGACGCGGTGGCGGCGGCGTTGATGGCCGGCGGCGTGTTGATCACGTACGTTGCGACGGTTACCCAGCTTTCGCGCACGGTGGAAGCGCTGCGGGAGCAGCAGTGCTGGACTGAGCCGCGGTCTTGGGAGACCCTGCAGCGGTACTGGGACGTCGTCGGCCTGGCTGTGCGACCCGAGCACCGGATGCGCGGGCACACCGCGTTCTTGATCAGCGCCCGCCGGCTCGCGCCCGGCGCCGTCGCACCCACTCCGGCGCGGCGCAAGCGCCGGCTGTAGGGCGCCGGGCCCGCCGGCGAGATCGGACTTGATGCACGGATTTCGCCATTTCGTGTGCGGGTAACCTGATTTCGCGCCAGCGAGATCAGAAGTCGTCACTGCGGTGCACGCCGCGATGGGCGGACAGTAGTGCCACCTCGGGCCGCGCCGCCACCAGCCGTTCCGCCGCGTCGAGCACCTCGACCACATGGGCCCGGTCGGCCGCCGTGACCGCTACGCCGATGCCCGCGCGGCGATAGAGCTCGAGTGCGCCGGTCTCGGCCGCCGACACCGAGAAGCGGCGCCGCAGCTCGGCGACCAGCGGCCGCACCACCGAGCGCTTCGCCTTCAGCGAGTGCACATCCCCGAGCAGCAGGTCAAGCTCCAGCCACCCGATCCACATCAGGGCCGCTCAGCCCGTCGGCGACGGAGCGGGGGGCGTTGGTGTCGCGGGATTCTGATTGAGGGTCAGCAGGATGTCTGCCGTCGTCTTCGACAGCTGCCACCCGCCCTGGGGTATCGGTTTGAACTCCATCGGGAACGTGAACCCGGTTGCCATCGCCGGGTTCCGGCTGTGCACGGTCATGTCCGCCGTCACGTTGGCCCCCGGACTGGACGCCCAGGCGATGTTTTCGGCTGTGAAGTCCACTGGTGTATAACCGCTGTCCTGCAAGGCCTTCCCGAACTTGTCGAACCGCTCCGCGTCGCTGTTGGTGGCGTCTTCGACGAGACCGACCTTCTGGTCGCCCGGCACGGAGGTGTCGGCGAGCCGATACAGCACGTCGGTGAGCGCCCCGGGCGGCGGCAATGCTGCTTCAGTCGGTGGTCCCCCGTTAACCGACGACTGTGCGGTGGTTGCCGACGAGGACTCCGAGGCCGCGGGGTGGGTTTTGTTGCCACATGCCGCCACGACCAGTAACAGCCCGGCGGCGACCACTGCCGTGACCGCCGGGCGCCACCTCACGGTCAGACGAATCAACCGGACGCCAGCGCTGCCTGCAGCAGCGCGGTGGCCGAGGACTTCGACACCATCCAGCCGCCGGGTCCGCCGGGCACGAACGTGACTTGCCGGGACACCGCAGCCAACTTCGGCCCGGACACGGTGACCGTGGCCGCCACCGAGCCGTCGGGCGCCGGCGCAGTGACGTTGGTCACCGAGATGTTCAGCGGCAGGTCGCCGTTCTGGCGGGCGCTGGCCAGCAGCCGGTTCGCGGTGCGGCCCTCGATGGCGCCGAAGGCGTGATCAATGAGGGCGGCGTTTTCGGTGATTGTCGCGCCGTTGGCCAGTTGGTACAGGATGCCTTGCAGCTGGCCGGCGAGAAGCGCAGGATCGCTGTCCAGCGGCAACGGAACGCCGAACACAGCTGGCGTGACGGCCGGTGACGCGGTTGTAGGGGCAGATGCAATCGATGCCATACCGGCGGCCGCAGCGCCGACCAGAGTGGCCGCTGCGACGCCAGTGGTTAGGGATTTCAGGCTCACAAAGTTCCTTTCGTTTCGCCCGAACGAAACGTAACGCTATCAGTTCGTATAGGCGCGCCTGGATTTCGACCGCACGCAAACGGGCATTCGCCGGTAGCGTTGAGGTATCCACGGGCCAATTTGCGGCACGGGAGAGGAGCGCACCATGAGTGAGTCAGAGCGTTCCGATACCTTCGGAACACCGATGTCCAGCGATGATGCGGCCGAACTTGAGGAGCTGCGCCGCGAGGCGGCAGCTCTTCGGGAACAACTTGACACCACCGTAACCGCTCAGGGCGGACTCCGTAATGCCCGCGATGTCCACCAGCTCGAAGCTCGCATCGACTCACTCGCCGCGCGTAACGCGAAATTAATGGAGACTCTTAAAGAGGCTCGCCAACAGTTGCTGGCACTGCGCGAAGAGGTGGATCGTCTCGGCCAGCCTCCCAGCGGATACGGCGTCCTGCTGTCGGTTCAGGAGGACGACACCGTCGACGTGTTCACCTCTGGTCGCAAGATGCGGCTGACGTGCTCTCCGAACATCGACGCTCAGTCGCTCAAGAAGGGCCAGACGGTCCGGTTGAACGAGGCGCTGACCGTCGTCGAGGCCGGTCACTTCGAAGCCGTCGGCGAAATCAGCACGCTGCGCGAGATCCTCGCAGACGGCCACCGCGCGTTGGTGGTCGGCCACGCCGACGAGGAGCGCATCGTGTGGCTCGCGGAGCCGCTGCTGGCGACCGAGGACATGGCACCCGAGGTCGCCGAGGCGCTCGACGACTTCGACCGGCCCCGGAGGCTGCGCTCGGGCGACTCCCTGCTGGTGGACACCAAGGCCGGCTACGCGTTCGAGCGCATCCCGAAGGCCGAGGTCGAGGACCTGGTGCTGGAAGAGGTGCCCGACGTCAGTTACAACGACATCGGCGGCTTGACTCGGCAGATCGAGCAGATCCGCGACGCGGTGGAGCTGCCGTTCCTGCACAAGGAGCTTTACCGCGAGTACCTGCTGCGGCCGCCCAAAGGCGTGCTGCTGTACGGCCCACCCGGCTGCGGCAAGACGCTGATCGCCAAGGCGGTGGCCAACTCGTTGGCCAAGAAGATGGCCGAGGTCCGCGGCGACGATTCGCGCGAAGCGAAGTCCTACTTCCTCAACATCAAGGGCCCGGAGCTGCTGAACAAGTTCGTCGGCGAAACCGAGCGCCACATCCGGCTGATCTTCCAGCGCGCCCGGGAGAAGGCATCCGAGGGAACGCCGGTGATCGTGTTCTTCGACGAGATGGACTCCATCTTCCGCACGCGCGGCACCGGGGTGTCGTCGGACGTGGAGACCACTGTCGTACCGCAGTTGCTGTCCGAGATCGACGGCGTCGAAGGGCTGGAGAACGTCATCGTGATCGGCGCCTCCAACCGCGAGGACATGATCGACCCGGCGATCCTGCGGCCCGGCCGGCTGGACGTCAAGATTAAGATCGAGCGACCGGATGCCGAAGCGGCGCAAGACATTTACAGCAAGTACCTCACCGAGGACCTGCCCGTGAACGCCGACGACCTCGCCGAGTTCGACGGCGACCGCACGGCCTGCATTCAGGCGATGATCGTCAAGGTCGTCGACCGGATGTACGCCGAGATCGACGACAACCGGTTCCTGGAGGTCACCTACGCCAACGGTGACAAGGAAGTCATGTACTTCAAGGACTTCAACTCCGGCGCGATGATCCAGAACGTCGTGGACCGGGCGAAGAAGTACGCGATCAAGTCGGTGCTGGAAACCGGGCAGACCGGTCTGCGCATCCAGCATCTGCTCGACTCGATCGTCGACGAGTTCGCCGAGAACGAGGACCTGCCCAACACCACGAACCCCGATGACTGGGCACGGATCTCGGGCAAGAAGGGCGAGCGGATCGTCTACATCCGCACGCTGGTCACCGGCAAGAGCAGCAGCGCGTCGCGGGCCATCGACACCGAGTCCAACCTGGGCCAGTACCTGTAACCCGCGAGCGTTGTGCTGCGTTCGCGATTCATCCCGACAGGAGTTCGGGTCGCAGCAGCAGGTGAGGAAGCGCGTGCGCAAGCCATCGCTCGTATTGGTCCGGCGTCCATCCCAGATCGACGGTAAGCATCGAAAAGATGTAGGGCGACTGGATGGTCACCATCACGTCTGCGGCTCGAGCCTTTGTCAGGCCGGGGCGCAACGCCGTCCCCAACTGTGCGACCCACACAGCACAGTCAGCGCGAATTCCGCGGACAAGCCTTGTCCGCAACTCTTCCAACGCAGGATCGGTGCACGCCGACTGCTCCAGCACACGGATGAGCGCAGCTACTCGTTCGTGGAGTGCACGGACGAACCGTGCGGCGGTTGCGAAGTGCAGTCGATGCTCGTTGCTTGTCCGCTCGGCCAGAACCGGTATGCGATCGACTAAGGGCCTGTCCTCAAAGTCGCCCAGCACCGCAACGTCGATTGCCCGGGAAAGTACCCCGGCTTTCGAGCCATATGTCGCATAGATCGTTTGCGGTGAAACGTTGGCAGCGACGGCGATCTGGTCGATCGATGTCCCGCCGAAACCCTGCTCGACGAACAGTGTGGTCGCCGCCTCGATGATTCTGTGCTGACGTGCTTCAGCGTCCGCTTGGCGACGACTGTTGTCATACCTCCGGCGCCGGTTCGTCCGCGAAGTTGTTGACACCGGCGGCCCACCTTTCTTATAGTCGACTATATTAAATATTGTTGGATCTATCTAACTGTATTACGGAGGTTGCCATGGCAACCATTTCCGACACCAACACCGCGTTGAACTGGCCGACGATCCGTCAGCAAGCGGCCGCATACGTCACCATGGTTCCGCCGCCTCGGTTGGTGAGACTGGTTGAGCGCCTGCGACACTCCCTCTATCGCATCCATCAGCGGCTCGCCCCAGCGCCGGTGGTGATGGTGGACCTGATTCTGGCGGGCTGGATGTCTCAGGCCATCGAGGCAGCCGCGGAACTCGGCGTGGCCGATGCGCTCGCTGCGGGACCGCTCACCCCCGATGAGTTGGCGCGCAAGGTCGGCGCCGACCCCGACGCGTTGAACCGACTGCTGCGCGCGCTGGTCAGCCGTGGTGTATTCCGGCGGCGCGGCGAGGGCACCTACGGCCTCAACTCGCTCGCGGGCACGCTGCGGACCGACGCGCCGTTGTCGATGGCAGGGGCGGCACTGTTCTACGGATCGCCGCAGCATCGCGAGCACTGGAGCATGCTCGCCGAGTCGGTGCGAACCGGTAGGGCGAGTATTCCGCGGCTCCGCGGCAAGGGGTTCTTCGACTACCTCAGCGACGATCCCGAATTTGCAGAGCTTTTCAACAACGCCATGACCAGCATTTCGGAGATGGCCGACCAGTCGATCGTGGCCGCATTCGACTTCAACGCATGTTCGACGATTGTGGACGTCGGCGGTGGTCATGGTCGCCTGCTGGCCGCGATCCTTCAGTCGGCACCCAAAGCGCGGGGCGTGCTCTATGACTTGCCCGACGTCGTCGCCGGGGCGCCGCCACTCCTCGGCAGACTCGGTGTAGCACACAGGGTGCGGGTGGAGGCCGGGTCGTTCTTCGAAAGTGTCCCGCCAGGCGGCGACACGTACGTCCTCAAGCACATCATTCACGACTGGCCCGATGACGAGGCGGTGGTGATCTTGCGGAATGTGCGGTCCGCCGTCGGTGCGGACGCCACAGTGTTGCTCGTCGAAACCGTGATTCCGGACCACGACCGCGATTTCGTCGGCAAGTGGGCCGACCTTGAGATGCTGTTGGGTGTGAATGGCCGCGAGCGCACCACAGCCGAGTACCGAACGCTGCTCGAGCTAGCCGGATTCAGGTTGACGCGGGTGATTCCGACCGCGTCACCGTTCAGCCTCGTCGAGGCAAAGGCCCAGTAGCACTGAGGCTCGGCATGGGGACATCATCGCCCTCAGCGCACCTCGCCTAGGGTGATTGCATGCAACGGATTATCGGAACCGAGGTCGAGTACGGTATTTCGTCGCCGTCCGACCCGACCGCCAATCCGATACTGACGTCCACGCAGGCGGTGCTGGCGTATGCCGCCGCCGCGGGGATTCAACGCGCCAAGCGCACCCGCTGGGACTACGAGGTGGAGTCGCCGCTGCGCGACGCCCGCGGCTTCGACCTGTCGCGTTCGGCGGGTCCGCCGCCGATCGTCGACGCCGACGAGGTGGGCGCGGCGAACATGATCCTGACCAACGGCGCCCGGCTCTACGTCGACCACGCGCACCCAGAGTATTCGGCCCCCGAGTGCACCGACCCGCTCGACGCCGTCATTTGGGACAAGGCCGGAGAGCGTGTGATGGAGGCGGCCGCGCGTCATGTCGCCAGCGTGCCGGGTGCTGCAAAGCTGCAGTTGTACAAGAACAACGTCGACGGTAAGGGCGCCAGCTACGGTTCGCACGAGAACTATCTGATGTCGCGGCAAACCCCGTTCTCGGCGGTGATCGCCGGGCTGACACCGTTTCTGGTGTCTCGGCAGGTGATAGTCGGGTCGGGTCGAGTGGGGATCGGGCCAGCTGGCGACGAACCGGGGTTTCAGCTGTCGCAGCGCGCCGACTACATCGAGGTCGAGGTCGGCCTGGAAACCACGCTCAAGCGCGGCATCATCAACACCCGCGACGAACCGCACGCCGACGCCGACAAGTACCGGCGGCTGCACGTCATCATCGGCGACGCGAATCTGGCCGAGACGTCGACGTACCTGAAGCTCGGCGCCACCGCGCTGGTGCTCGATCTGATCGAAGAAGGTCTTCAGCACGGCCTGGACCTGTCGGATTTGGCGCTGGCGCGGCCCGTGCACGCGGTGCATGTGATCAGCCGCGACCCCACGCTGCGCGCCACTGTGGCGCTGGCTGACGGCCGCGAGCTGACTGGTCTCGCGCTGCAGCGCATCTACCTGGACCGGGTGGCCAAGTTGGTGGACAGCCGCGGCGCCGACCGGAGGGCGGCCGACATGGTGCAGACGTGGGCGAATGTGCTCGATCTGCTGGAGCGCGACCCGATGGAGTGTGCGGATCTGCTGGACTGGCCGGCCAAGCTGCGGCTGCTCGACGGGTTCCGGCACCGGGAAAATCTGAGCTGGTCGGCGCCCCGCCTGCACCTGGTCGACCTACAGTATTCGGATGTGCGGTTGGACAAGGGTCTGTACAACCGGCTGGTGGCCCGAGGCTCGATGAAGCGCCTGATCACCGAGCAGCAAGTGCTCGACGCGGTGGAAAATCCGCCGACTGACACCCGCGCTTACTTCCGCGGCGAGTGCTTGCGGCGGTTCGGCACGGACATCGCCGCCGCGAGCTGGGATTCGGTGATCTTCGACCTTGGCGGCGACTCGCTGGTACGCATCCCGACGCTCGAGCCGCTGCGTGGCACCAAGGCCCATGTCGGCGCGCTGCTGGAGTCGGCTGAGACGGCCGCCGAGCTTGTGGATCAGCTCACCACCACGTGAGCTATCACGGGCAATTTGGCCCCTGACCGGTAGGGTAGAAGCACCGGCGGTCCACAGCCCGCCGAAGAACCAAGCAGGAGGCAGCGATGGCTCAGGAGCAGACCAAGCGTGGCGGTGGCGGCGGCGATGACGACGACCTCACCAGCAACGCGGCCGGCGGGCAGGAGCGTCGCGAAAAGCTGACCGAGGAAACCGACGACCTGCTGGACGAGATTGACGATGTGCTCGAAGAGAACGCCGAGGATTTCGTGCGCGCATACGTCCAGAAGGGCGGACAGTGACCTGGCCGAATCGCGAGCAGCTGGCCATCCCCCATCCCGTTTCCGGAACTTCACCCATACCGCTGCATTTGTCGTCGTTCTCTGAATATCTGCGCCTCCAGGCGCCACAGTTGCTGCCTGTCGGCGCGGGAGCCGCTGCCGGCGTGCAGTTGGCGCACGGCACCACGATCGTCGCGCTCAACTACCCCGGCGGCGTGGTGATCGCCGGCGACCGGCGTGCCACGCAGGGCAATATGATCGCCAGCCGCGACGTCAAGAAGGTCTACATCACTGACGACTACACCGCGACCGGCATTGCCGGCACCGCGGCGATCGCCGTCGAGTTCGCCAGGCTCTACGCGGTCGAACTCGAACACTACGAAAAGCTGGAAGGTGTGCCGCTGACCTTTGCCGGCAAGGTGAACCGGCTGGCGATCATGGTGCGTGGCAACCTCGGCGCGGCGATGCAAGGTCTGGTTGCGCTGCCACTGCTGGTCGGTTACGACATCGACGATCCCGACCCGGCCGCGGCCGGCAGGATCGTCTCGTTCGACGCAGCCGGCGGCTGGAACGTCGAAGAGGAAGGCTACCAGTCGGTGGGTTCCGGCTCGGTGTTCGCCAGGTCGGCGATCAAGAAGCTGTATTCCCAAGTGGTCGATGCGGATTCCGCGTTGCGGGTGGCAGTGGAAAGCCTCTACGACGCGGCCGACGACGACTCGGCCACCGGCGGCCCGGACCTGGTACGCGGTATCTTCCCGACTGCGGTGACGATCAGCGCCGACGGCGCGGTCGAGGTGCCGGAGGCACGCATCGCGGAGTTGGCTCGAGAAATCATCGAAAGCCGTTCGCGGGCAAGAACTTTGCGTCCGGATTTCACTGAACCCACCGACGCGCGGGGCGGCCCGTGACCTTCCCGTACTTCATCTCGCCCGAGCAGGCGATGCGCGAGCGTTCGGAACTCGCACGCAAGGGCATTGCCAGAGGCCGCAGTGTGATCGCGTTGGCCTACTCCGGCGGCGTGTTGTTCGTCGCCGAGAATCCGTCCCGGTCTCTGCAGAAGGTCAGCGAGCTCTATGACCGTGTCGGTTTCGCGGCGGTCGGCCGGTTCAACGAGTTCGACAACCTGCGCCGTGGCGGAATCCAGTTCGCCGATACGCGCGGGTACGCCTACGACCGCCGCGACGTGACGGGCCGCCAGCTGGCCAACGTGTACGCACAGACGTTGGGCACCATCTTCACCGAGCAGGCCAAGCCCTACGAGGTTGAGCTGTGCGTCGCCGAGGTCGCCCACTACGGCGAGACCAAACCGCCCGAGCTGTACCGGATCACCTACGACGGTTCGATCAACGACGAGCCGCACTACGTGGTGATGGGTGGCTCGACGGAGCCGATCATCGCTGCGCTGAAAAACTCCTACCAGGAGAACGCCACGCTGGGCGAGGCGGTCGGCATCGCGGTCAAAGCGCTCGAGGCTCCTACAACCGGCAATGGGTCGGGATCTCCGGAGCGCCGTGCACTCGGGGTGTCAACCCTGGAGGTAGCGATCCTGGATCAGAACCGGCCACGCCGCGCGTTTCGGCGGATCACCGGATCGGCACTGGAATCGCTTCTGCCGCATTCGGATTGACGCTTAGCCCACCATCCGCAGCCACGGTGGTTTGGCCCAGGGCGGCAGGAACCTCAGTGGGTCGACGTACACGCTGTATGGCTGGCCGGTCATCACCGCGAGGATATTGCGCCACGCGTCGGAGGGTTCGTTGAGCACGTCGCTGTGGGTATCCCGGCCGGCCATGGCGCGGCCGTCATCGTAATGGCCGGTGGCAAGCCGGATCACGCCTGCCATCTCGTCGGGGTCGGCGCCGTGCGGGTTGAGCGGCATACCCTGTACCAGCTCGATCCAGTCTCCCGGCGCGGTCATCGAAAACCGCATGACGTACGGGTTTTCGTTGTGCCAGTCGCCGGGGTCGTCGACACCGACGCCGGCGCCCGCGGCTTCGACGTAGATGGTGCGGTCGGCCGTCAAACCCATGGCTTCGGCGGTGCCCAGAATTGATCCGCCGTAGGAGTGCCCGACGTAGGTGACCGAGATGTTGCGGCCCGTGGCGTCGACGACGCGGTTGACGTCCTCGCCGAACGACACCAGCCGCGGCGCCATGTCCGTGGCGTAGTCAGTGTCCATCGCATCATCGATGCCGTCCGGAATTCCGCCCTGCGGGAACGGGCCGCCGAGGTACGTGATCATCGCCAGATCACCACGGGCGGCTTGGACGAACCGCGTCGCGGTCGCGGTGTTGGCACCCGAGCCCTCGATGGTGGTGTTCATGCCCGGCACCAGCACCCCGACGTGGTTTGCGGTGTTGAGGTCGCCGATCAGCTCGACCAGTGACGAGCGGTCGGGATCGAAGGCCAGGATCTGGCGATCCACGCGGCGTTTGCGGCCGGTGGGGTCCGCCACCTCGGACAGCAGCCCCTGATAGAACGTGATGCGCCGCGCAAGTGCGTCGCGCTGCCTGGGGTCTTGCGTCCGCCCGAGCTCGTGTCGCCCGTTCAGAATGGCCTGCTCGATGTTGATGCGGTTGGCGGCGACGCGCATGTCCCACGGGACACCGTCGGTGTTGCCGACCTGCTGTGGGTAGCTATTGGTGAGTTGCCGACGCTGGTCGGGCGTCATCGCCGCGATCTGGGCTGCGATGCTTTCCTGACTCATGGCCGGCCAGTTGCCGACCGGGTTCTCGCCCAGCCCGGTGGGCTCGGTGACCGCCGGCGTCGTCACGTCGTGGAACGCGTCGTCGATGTCGCGGGCGGCATCGTCGTCGGCGACGCCTAGCGCCTCCAGCTTTCCGGTGATCTCCCGCGTGAATTCCGCTGCGCCGGAGCGCAACACGTCTTGAGCAAGCGCTGTGTTGCCCCCGGCCGTCGCGAGCACGGCCGGGGGTGGTTGTGCGGGCGCGGTGACGGTTCCGTCGTCGGCGACGGTGAATCCGAGTTGCTGCACCGCGTCGATCGACCCGAGCACGTCGTCTCGGGCCACCGTGATCTGATCAGCACCGTCGCGGGCGGCGACGGTGGCGGCCACGAGCGCCCGAGCCAATCTGCCCGCGTCGGCGCCGATCTGCGTGGCTCGCGCACGCGCGGCCTTGGCGGCGTCGCCTGCCCAGAAGTCGTGCGTGATATCGACGCCTTGCACGACGACGTCGAATTCGCGGCGTACGTCCGTCGCGGCGGCATCCCAAGCATCGGCGGCCTGCCGCAACGAATCCGGACGCCACGATGCCGCCTGGGACAGCGTCGGCCTTCCCCCCATGCCTCATGCTGGCACTCGCGCGCAGGCCGCCGCGGACGTTATCCACAGGGGCCCTACCGCACGCTGGCATGCGGGTACGGCACCTCGGCGAGTCATCAGCGGCGGGCGGGTCACACGCCAGCTTGTCCAAACAGCCAGTACGCTCGATTGCGTGCAGCGTCGGATCATGGGCATCGAGACCGAATTCGGTGTCACCTGCACTTTCCACGGCCACCGGCGCCTGTCCCCGGACGAGGTCGCGCGCTACCTATTCCGCCGGGTGGTGTCGTGGGGCCGCAGCAGCAACGTGTTCCTGCGCAACGGCGCGCGGCTGTACCTCGACGTCGGCAGCCACCCGGAATACGCGACCGCCGAGTGCGACAGCCTGGTCCAGCTGGTCACCCACGACCGGGCCGGCGAACGCGTGCTCGAGGACCTGCTGATCGACGCCGAACAGCGGCTCGCCGACGAAGGTATCGGCGGGGACATCTACCTGTTCAAGAACAACACCGACTCCGCCGGCAACTCCTACGGCTGCCACGAGAATTACCTGATCGTGCGCGCCGGGGAATTTTCCCGGATCTCCGACGTGCTGCTGCCGTTCCTGGTCACTCGCCAGCTGATCTGCGGCGCGGGCAAGGTGCTGCAGACACCGAAGGCGGCGACGTTCTGCCTATCTCAGCGCGCCGAGCACATCTGGGAGGGCGTGTCGTCCGCGACCACCCGCTCCCGCCCGATCATCAACACCCGCGACGAGCCGCACGCCGACGCCGAGAAGTACCGCCGGTTGCACGTGATCGTCGGCGATTCGACTATGTGCGAGACCACGACGATGCTGAAGGTCGGCACCGCCGCGCTGGTTCTCGAAATGATCGAATCCGGCGTCGCGTTCCGCGACTTCTCCCTGGACAACCCCATCCGGGCCATCCGCGAGGTGAGCCACGACCTCACCGGCCGCCGTCCGGTCCGCCTGGCCGGCGGACGGCAGGCCAGCGCGCTGGACATCCAGCGTGAGTATCACGCTCGCGCCGTCGAACACCTGCAGACCCGCGAACCCAACGCGCAGATCGAGCAGGTCGTCGACCTGTGGGGACGCCAGCTCGACGCGGTGGAAAGCCAGGACTTCGCCAAGGTGGACACCGAGATCGACTGGGTGATCAAGCGCAAGCTGTTCCAGCGTTACCAGGACCGCTACAACCTGGAGCTGTCCGATCCCAAGATCGCCCAGCTGGACCTCGCCTACCACGACATCAAGCGCGGCCGCGGCGTGTTCGACCTGCTGCAGCGCAAAGGCCTGGCCGCGCGGGTCGCCACGGACGAGGAAATCGAAGACGCTGTCGACACGCCGCCGCAGACCACCCGGGCCAAGCTGCGCGGCGAATTCATCAGCGCCGCGCAGGAGGCCGGCCGCGACTTCACCGTCGACTGGGTGCATCTCAAACTCAACGACCAGGCGCAGCGCACGGTTTTGTGCAAAGACCCGTTCAGGTCCGTCGACGAGCGTGTTAAGCGGCTGATCGCCAGCATGTGACGCCCTACTCTGGGGCGGTGGGGATTTCCAAGGTCGAGCGGTTGATGAACCTCGTCATCGCGCTGCTGTCCACCCGCAACTACATCACCGCCGAACGGATCCGTAAGACGGTGTACGGCTACGCCGACTGCCCGACCGATGACGCGTTCTCCCGGATGTTCGAGCGCGACAAGAACGAGTTGCGCGATCTGGGGATCCCGTTGGAGACCGGCCGGGTGTCCAAGCTGGACTCCACGGAGGGCTACCGGATCAAGCGCGACGCCTACGCCTTGCCCGACATTGCGCTAACCGCCGACGAGGCCGCGGCCGTCGCCGTCGCCGTACAGCTGTGGCAGTCGCCGGAACTTGTCACCGCGACCCAGGGCGCACTGCTGAAACTGCGTGCAGCCGGTGTCGACGTCGACGCGCCCGATATCAGCGTGTCGATCGCGTCGGGATCCGCCCTGCCGGGCATTCGCGGTTCCGAATCGGTGCTGCCAATTCTGTTGAGCGCCATCGATTCCAGCCAGGCCGTGCAATTCCAGCACCGGTCGTCGCGAGTCGAGCCGTACAGCATCCGCACGGTCGAGCCGTGGGGCGTGGTCACCGACCATGGCCGCTGGTACCTCGTCGGCAAGGACCGCGACCGCAACGCGGTGCGCACGTTCCGGCTCTCGCGTCTCGGCGCCGAGGTGACGGCCATCGGGCCGGTCGGTGCGGTGCGCAAACTCGACGACGTGGACCTACGCGACATCGTCGCGAAAGCGGTCGGCGAGGCGCCCACCGGGGTGGAGGCGCGGATCTGGCTGGCCGCCGACCGCGCGACCTCGTTGCGGCGGGTGGGCGCCGTGGTCGAGCGCATGACGCTGCGCGGTCGCGACGGCGACGTGGTGTCCATCGACATCGGCTCGGTGGACCGGCTGGCCCGCGAAGTCGCCGGATACGGCGCCGACGCCGTGGTACTGGAGCCTGAGGCGATGCGCGACGAGGTGGTCGCGCGACTGCGGGCGCAAGCGGGCCGGGTGACGACGTGACGGCGCTGTCCACGCGACTGGTGCGGCTGCTAAATATGGTGCCGTACTTCCAGGCCAATCCCGGAATCAGCGCCGCCGAAGCGGCCGCGGACCTGGGCGTGAGCACTAAACAGCTGATGACTGATCTGAACCAGCTGTGGATGTGCGGACTGCCCGGCTACAGCCCGGGCGATCTGATCGACCTGTCGTTCTCCGAGGAGAGCATCGAAGTGATCTTCTCGGCGGGGATGGACCGGCCGTTGCGGCTGACATCCCCGGAGGCGGCGGCGGTGCTCGTCGCCCTGCGGGCCCTGCAGGAGGTTCCCGGCATGGTCGACCCGCAGGCGGCGCGCAGCGCGATCGCCAAGATCGAATCCGCGGTAGGCGGACGGGCGACGCCCGACGCGGCAGCCGAGGAAAGCCCAGCGGTTGCGTCCGTCCGCGAGGCGGTGCGGCTGCGCCGCGCACTGGCGATCGAGTACTACTCGGCGTCGCACGACACGTCGTCGCATCGTGTCGTCGACCCGATCCGGATCGTGTTCGTCGGCGACCAGAGCTACCTGGAAGCGTGGTGCCGTAGTGCCGAAGGCGTGCGGCTGTTCCGGTTCGACCGCATCGACGCCGCCGAGGTGCTCGACGAGCCGTCGGCCCCGCCGCCGCCGGCCGTGCAAGCTGGACCGGACACATCCCTGTTCGACGCCGACCCGTCGCTGCCGGCGGCCACGCTCCACATCGCGCCGACGGTGAGCTGGATGTTCGACTACTTCCCGATGCGGATGTCGCGCCAGTTGCCGGACGGCGCATGCGAAGCGGAAATGACCTACGCATCAGAGGAGTGGATGGCACGGCTGGTGCTCGGGTTCGGGGCCGCTGTGAAAGTGCTGGCGCCGTCGTCGCTGGCAGAGCGGGTGCGCACTGCGGCGGCGGCGGCGCTGCAAGCGTACGAGGCGCCGTCGCTGCGGTAGCATCAAGGCGACGTCTGGAGGCAAAACAATGGTGAACGGCCTACAACCCTGGCACGTGATCATCCTCGTCGCGGTGCTCATCGTGTTGTTCGGTGCCAAGAAGCTGCCCGACGCCGCCCGCTCGCTCGGGAAATCGATGCGGATCTTCAAGTCGGAGATGCGTGAGCTGCAGCATGACGGCAAGTCGGAAGACACGCCAAAGGCCAACTCCGTGCAGTCCGAGCGGGTCGACGCGCCGGCTCCCGACCAGAACCACAGCCGACCAGCTTGAGCCTCGCGCCGCACGGCGCTTGTGATTACCGCTAGTGAAAACTCCCGGCGTCCTTAAGCGGCTTGACCCGCGCCGTCGTCGTAGTCGGGTCAATCCGGACGGCACGATGTCGCTGGTTGACCACATCCGCGAGCTGCGCGCCCGGCTGCTGATCTCGGTGGCGGCGGTCGGGCTCACCACGATCTTCGGGTTCGTCTGGTACAGCCACGGGTTCTTCGGGGTCGAGAGCCTCGGCGAGTGGCTGCGCCATCCGTACTGCTCGCTGCCGGCGTCCGCGCGCGCCGATATCAGCGCCGACGGCGGCTGTCGGCTGCTCGCGACCGCTCCTTTCGACCAGTTCATGCTGCGGCTGAAGGTCGGGCTGACCGCTGGAATCGTGCTGGCGTGTCCGGTGTGGCTCTACGAATTGTGGGCGTTCATCACGCCGGGCCTGTACCGCAACGAGCGCCGGTTCGCGGTGGCGTTCGTGCTCAGCGCGGCGGCGCTTTTCGTTGCCGGCGCCGTGCTGGCCTATGTCGTGCTGTCCAAGGCGCTGCACTTCCTGCTGACCGTGGGCAGCGACGTGCAGGTGACCGCGCTGTCGGGTGACCGGTATTTCGGCTTCCTGATCAACCTGCTGCTGGTGTTCGGCGTCGGCTTCGAGTTCCCGCTGTTGATCATCATGCTCAACTTGATCGGGGTGCTGACTTACGCACGGCTGAACGCGTGGCGGCGCGGGCTGATCTTCGGGGTGTTCGTGTTCGCGGCGTTCGCGACACCGGGCTCGGACCCGTTCTCGATGCTCGCGCTGGGTCTGGCGCTGACCGTGCTGCTGGAGCTTGCCATCCAAATCGCGCGGGTACACGACAAGCGCAAGGCGAAACGGGAGGCGGTGCAGGGCTGGGCGGTCGCCGACGACGAGGCCTCTCCGATTGAGCCACCCTCGAAGGTGACATGACTGCGAGCGCCACCACGGAGTTGGCGAAGTTCTCTGCGCTGTTGCCATTCACATTGGACCCGTTCCAGGTCAAGGCATGCTCCGCGCTGGAAGGCGGACACGGCGTGCTGGTATGCGCACCGACCGGCGCGGGTAAGACGGTGGTGGGGGAGTTCGCCGTCCATCTCGCGCTGGAAGCGGGCCGCAAGTGCTTCTACACCACTCCGATCAAGGCGCTCTCGAACCAGAAGCACACCGATCTGGTGCACCGCTACGGCCCGGGGAAGATCGGTCTCCTCACCGGCGACCAGTCGATCAATTCCCACGCCCCGGTGGTGGTGATGACCACCGAGGTGCTGCGCAACATGCTCTACGCGGATTCGTCTGCGCTGCATGGCCTTTCGTATGTGGTGATGGACGAGGTGCACTTCCTCTCGGACCGGATGCGCGGCGCGGTGTGGGAAGAGGTAATTCTGCACCTTCCCGACGAGGTGCGCCTGGTGAGCTTGTCGGCGACTGTCTCCAACGCCGAGGAGTTCGGCGGCTGGATCCAGACCGTGCGCGGGGACACCACCGTCGTCGTCGACGAACACCGCCCGGTGCCGCTGTGGCAGCACATGATGGTGGGCAAGCGGCTGTTCGACCTGTTCGAATACTCCAGCGGCGGCGGCCCGGACGACGCGGGCCGCGGCACTCTGGTCAACCCGGAGCTGCTGCAGCACATCGCCAATCGGCGTGAGGCCGACCGGCTGCTCAATGCGGCGCCGCGGGGCCGCGGCCGCAATTCCCGGCCGCGCCTGTACCGGACGCCGTCGCGGCCCGACGGGATTTCGGTGCTCGATCACAGCGCGCTGCTGCCGGCGATCGTGTTCGTGTTCTCCCGGGTGGGGTGCGATGCGGCGGTAGGTCAATGCCTGCGGTCGTCGCTTCGGTTGACCGATCACGACGAGCGCGACCGCATCGCCGAGGTGATCGACCGGCACACCGCGGATCTGTCCGACACTGACCTCGTCGTGCTCGGCTACCACGAATGGCGGGAAGGGCTGATGCGGGGCATCGCCGCCCACCACGCCGGAATGCTGCCGATCTTCCGCCACACCGTCGAGGAGCTGTTCACCGCCGGGCTCATCAAGGTCGTGTTCGCGACCGAGACCCTGGCGCTGGGCATCAACATGCCGGCCCGCACGGTGGTGTTGGAGCGGCTGGTGAAGTTCAACGGCGAGCAGCACCTGCCCTTGACGCCCGGCGAGTACACCCAGCTGACGGGCAGGGCGGGCCGGCGGGGCATCGACATCGAGGGGCACGCCGTGGTGCTGTGGCAACCGGACGTCGACCCCGCCGAGGTCGCTGGGCTGGCCTCCACCCGCACGTTCCCGCTGCGCAGCTCGTTCGTGCCGTCCTACAACATGACGATCAACCTGGTCGCGCAGATGGGACCCGAGCAGGCCCACGAACTGCTGGAACGCTCGTTCGCGCAGTACCAGGCGGACCGGTCGGTGGTCGGGCTGGTGCGCGCCATCGAGCGCAGCGAAAGGCTGATGGGCCAGCTTGCCGACGAACTCGAGGACAGCGTGATCGAGTACGCGCGGCTGCGGGCCAAGCTGTCCGAGCGGGAACGGGCGCAGGCACGGTCGACGCGGCTGCAACGTCGCCAAGCGGCCAATGACGCGCTGTCGTCACTGCGTCGCGGTGACATCATCTCGATCACCCACGGAAGGCGCGGCGGGCTGGCGGTTGTGCTCGAAGCCGACCGCGACCCGACCGATCCACGGCCACTCGTGCTGACCGAAAACCGTTGGGCCGGAAGGATTTCGTCAACAGACTATACCGAAGCGGCAGAACCGCTGGGTTCGATGACGCTGCCGAAGCGCGTCGAGCACCGGCAGCCTCGGGTGCGCCGTGACGTGGCGTCGGCGCTGCGGTCGGCGGCGGCCGGGCTGACGATCCCCAACCGCAGATCCCGCCGCGTCGGCGAGCCGGACACGGACCAGGAACTGCGGATGATGCGCGACGAGATTCGTCATCACCGGGTGCATCGAATCGACGATCGCGACGCCAAAGTCCGTGGCGCCGAGCAGTTTCTGCGACTCGAGCTGGAGGCCGAGCAGCTGCGGCGCAAGGTTGCGGCGGCCACGAACTCGCTGGCGCGCACGTTTGACCGGATCGTCGGGCTGCTCACCGAACGACGGTTCATCGACACAAACTCCGACGGCGCGTTGCGTGTCACCGACGACGGGCGGCTGTTGGCCCGGATCTATTCGGAGAGCGACCTTTTGGTGGCTGAGTGCCTGCGCCGCGGGGTGTGGCAGTCTCTGCTCCCAGCCGAGTTGGCCGGAGTGGTGTCGGCGGTGGTGTACGAGTCGCGCGGAATCAACGGGCCCGCGGCGCCGGATGCGGCGGAGATTCCGACTGCCCCGCTGCGGCGGGCCCTGGCCGAAACCCGGCGGTTGGCGGCCACATTGCGTGCCGACGAACAAAGGCACCGACTGAATCCCAGCCGTGAGCCCGACGAGGGGTTCGTGACTGCGGTGTACCGCTGGGCTACCACCGGCGATCTCGCCACGGCACTGGAAGCCTCGGACGTCGCGCGTGCGGGCGACGTAACGCCACTGTCCGCAGGCGATTTCGTGCGCTGGTGCCGCCAGGTGCTCGACCTGCTCGATCAGATCCGGATTACGGCCGCCGACAAGGGCCTGCGCAGCGCCGCGAAACGCGCAATCGACGACATTCGGCGCGGCGTAGTCGCAGTTGATGGCGGGTAGGGTTGGAGAACGCTACGGTGGCATCGATTGCGATGACGAGGAGAACGGAAGCACGATGAGCGGACCCCAGGGATACGACCCCAATCAGCAGTGGTCATCGGGCCAGCCGGGGCAGGAGCCCACTCCGTCGGAACCGACGCAGCACGCCCCCTGGCAGCAGCCGCCCGCCTACGCCCCGCAGCAATACCCGCCGGCCCAGCCGTACTCGCAACCGGCCCAGCAGCCCTACTCGCCACAGGAGCAGCAGGCGGCGCAACAGCCGACGCAGTACGGTCAGGTGCCGCAGTATCAAGCCCCTCAGTACGGCCAACAGCAGTACCCGTCCCCCGAGGGGTACGGTCAGCCGCAGTACACGCCGCCGGGCGCGCAGTACAGCGAAGCGCCGCCGGCCTTCGGCGATGCCACCGCCGCCGGCAAGGGCTCGAAGTCTTCGCTGGCGATTCTGGGCGCCGTCATCGGTGTGCTCGCCGCGATCATCGTGGCCGTCGTGCTGGTGATGGGCTTCTGGAAGCCGGGATTCTTCGTCACCACCAAATTGGACGTGAACAAGGCTCAGGATGGCGTCAAGACGATCCTGACTGACCAGACCAACGGCTACGGCGTCAAAAACGTCTCCGACGTCAAGTGCAACAACGGCAAGAATCCGACCGTGAAGAAGGGCGATTCGTTCACCTGCGACGCCAGCATCGACGGTCAGCACAAGCAGGTGACGGTGACGTTCCAGGACGACACCGGCACGTACGAAGTCGGCCGGCCTAAGTAGCCGCTGGGCGGCGTCATCGGCCTAAGTAGTTATTTCGCGGGCAGCGCGTCGAGCGCCTTCTGCAGCCGGCCGATCGACGAGCCGACGCCGTGCTGGTCGGCCAGCTTCGCCACGCGCCTCGGGTGCACCGCCGCGAGCGGAAGTTCGTCGGTTTTGGTCGACAGTTTCACGGGAGCGTCGGTGGCCACTCGGACCACCGGGCCCGCCGCGGCCAGATAGTCGTGGTCGGCGAGAAGCTTCTTGCGAAACGCCTTCGACAGCTTGGACTTCGGGTCGTCGGCCGCCGCGAGGATGGCCTGCAGCGAGCCGTACTGACAGAGCAGCGCAGTCGCGGTCTTCTCCCCAATACCTGCGACCCCCGGTAGCCCGTCGGACGGGTCGCCGCGTAGCAGCGCCAGCTCGGCGTAGGCCGGTCCCGCGCGATCCGCGGGAACGCCGTAGCGATCGGCGACCTCGGCCGGTCCGAACATCGTCGCGTTGGCCAGCCCGCGGCCCAGATACAGCACCTTGACCGGAACCGGGTCGTCGGCGACCACCTGCAGCAGGTCGCGGTCTCCGCTGACGACGACCACCGGGTCGCGTCGCTCCCGGGCCGCCAGTGTGCCGAGCACGTCGTCGGCCTCGTAACCCGACGCGCCCGCGGTGGGCATGCCGAACGCGTCGAGAACCTCGAGGATCCACTCGACTTGAGG
This sequence comes from uncultured Actinomycetota bacterium, assembly GCA_963801365.1. Lineage (GTDB taxonomy): Bacteria > Actinomycetota > Actinomycetes > Mycobacteriales > Mycobacteriaceae > Mycobacterium. The sequence continues at coordinate 49,319 of CAWDEZ010000021.1, forward strand.
CGTCAGCTCGTCGGGCACCTCTTCGGTGTCGGGTTCCCCGGCCGGGCTCGGCTCGGCAACGCGATGCGCCTTGTACGACGGGATGCGATCGACGCGCCACTGGGGACGCCAGTCCCAGTCGTCGCACACCACCAGACGGCCCGGTCGCTCGCGGGTGATCAGGGCGGCCATCGCGTCGAGGAACCCGCGCAGCGCGTTAACGGGCTTGCCGTCAGGCGACCTGATCGATGACGGCACACCGTAGAACGAGCGGAACCACATGCTCGCACCGTCGAGCAACAGCAGCGGGGCGGCCATGACGTCATCCTGCCAGCGAGCCGTTCCCGGTCGCCGAATTGGGAGCGGTCAAACGCGGCAACCCGCGGATGGTGGCCAACTACCCGGTGTCCGTGGTCACCGACGGACTGGGTCTCAACATCACCGTGATGCGCTACGACGGTCATATGGACATCGGCATCATCGTTGACCGCGAGCAGGTGCCCGACGTCTGGACACTGCTTGACGGGATGGATCTGTCGTTGACCGAATTGGAAGACGCAGCGCGTTAGCCTTTTCGGATGGCTCGTTTCAGCTCCGACGTCTACGCTCGTCGGCTGCACGAGGCCGCCACGGCCACCGGCGCGGCGGGGCTGGCCGGGCTGATCGTCACCCCGGGCTATGACTTGCGGTATCTCGTCGGGTCGCGGGCGCAGACGTTCGAGCGGCTCACGGCGTTGGTGCTGCCCGCCGTCGGCGCTCCGACCGTGGTGGTGCCCCGGCTGGAGCTAGCGTCGCTGAAGGAGTCCGCGGTCGCCGAAATCGGTCTTGCGGTGCAGGATTGGGTCGACGGTGAGGATCCGTACTCGCTTGTGGTGCACGCGCTCGGTGGCGCGCCGGTGGCCACGGCGGTCACCGATTCCATGCCGGCGCTGCATCTGCTGCCGCTAGCGCGGCTGCTGGGTAGCACGCCGGTCCTGGCCACGGATGTGCTTCGACAGCTGCGGATGATCAAGGACCACAGCGAAATCGACGCGTTGCGCAAGGCCGGCGCGGCGATCGATCGCGTGCACGCGAGGGTGCCGGAGTTTCTGGTGCCTGGCCGCACCGAGGCCGACATTGCCGCCGATATCGCGGAAGCGATTGTCGCTGAAGGCCATTCGGATGTTGCATTCGTCATCGTTGGTTCCGGCCCGCACGGTGCCGATCCGCATCATGAATGCTCGGACCGGGTGGTGCAGGTGGGTGACATCGTCGTCGTCGACATCGGAGGGGCCTACGAACCCGGATATCATTCCGATTCCACCCGCACCTACAGTATCGGTGAGCCGGATCCCGAAGTCGTCCAACGATATTCGGTTCTGCAACACGCGCAGCAGGCCGCCGTCGCAGCGGTGCGGCCGGGTGTCACCGCGGAGCAGGTGGACGCGGTCGCCCGCAGCGTGCTGGCACAGGCTGGGCTTGCGGACGTGTTCGTGCATCGCACCGGGCACGGCATCGGCTTGTCGGTCCACGAAGAGCCGTACATCGTGGCCGGTAACCGGTTGCCGTTGCGTCCGGGCATGGCGTTCAGCGTCGAGCCGGGCATCTACTTTCCGGGTCGGTGGGGTGCGCGCATCGAGGACATCGTGGTCGTGACATCCTACGGAGCTGAGCCGGTCAATCACCGGCCGCACGAGCTGACCGTCGTGCCGGTGTCGAGTTAGGAGCGGTCCAGCAGGTCCGACGACCCGAGCACCCGCTCGATCTTGACCTCGATGACGACGCGCTTCGGGTTCTGCCGCGGGGTCCGGTACCGCTGCGCGTAGCGCAGTTCGGCATCACGGACCGCTTCGGCTTCGGTGTTGACGCTGGCACGCCCTTCCAGCGACAACCACCGCGCGCCGTCGACCTGGCTCAGCACCGCGACTCCGCCGCGCTCGGAATTGACGGCCTTCTGCGACCCTCCGGACGTGATGACGCGCGCGATGTGCGTCTTCGGGTCGAAGGTGAACCCGACCGCCACCACATGCGGCGAGTTATCGGCGCGCAGCGTGGTCAGCATGGCGAGATGGCGCTCGGTCAGGAAGGCCAGCGCGTCGGTGGTGAGCCGGGTGGTTGACGAGTTTGCCATCGGGGATCACGCTAGCGCAGGCGCTAGTCTCCAGGCGTGGGCGACACGGACGTAGTCGTGATCTTCGGCGGCCGCAGCGAGATCGGTATCGAGCTTGCGCTTCGGCTCGCGCCCGGCGCGACGGTGGTGCTCGCCGCCCGTGATCCGCGGCTGCTCGACGAACAACGGCACGCGCTGCACGCTGCCGGCGCGCATGCCGTGCACGCGACGGCATTCGACGCCGACGATGTCTCCGGCCACGGGCCGTTGGTGGATTCGCTTGTGGCCGAACACGGTCCGATCACCACCGCAGTGCTTGCGTTCGGGATTCTGGGAGACCAGGGCCGAGCCGAGAGGGACTCCGCACATGCGGTCCAGATCGTGTACACCGACTATGTCGCGCAGGTCAGTTTGTTGACGCATCTAGCCAACGCGATGCGTGTGGCACGCCGCGGCCGGCTGGTGGTGTTCTCGTCGGTCGCCGGGGTGCGGGTGCGCCGCGCAAACTACGTCTACGGGTCCGCGAAGGCGGGGTTGGACGGATTCGCTAGCGGGCTTGCCGACGCGCTGTACGGGTCGGGAGTGCAGCTGTTGCTGGTGCGGCCTGGGTTCGTGATCGGGCGGATGACGCAGGGTATGAGCCCGGCGCCGTTCGCGAGCACTCCGCAGCAAGTCGCGGCGGCCACAGCCCGTGCGCTGGCGAAGGGCCGCCCGGAGGTCTGGGTTCCGTGGGTGCTGCGGCCGGTGTTCTTCGGAATGCGGCTGTTGCCGCGGGTGCTGTGGCGGAGGATGCCACGATGAAATGCGTTCCCCCCACCGCGGACGAACCCTAGCGGGAGTTTCCGGCCTTTGTTGAATGTGGATCTGGTTTCGCCTGGTGGGGGCGGGTTTTCGGGGTAGGTGGGTGTATTACCCAACTGGCTGTGTTGATCGCGGGTGTTTAGCGGGTCCGCGCGTATTGGTGGATGCCGAACAGGTCGGCCAGGCGCTGTTGGGTGGGGGTCATGTCGGTGAGCATGCGTTGCACGCGAGGGCGTCCTTTGCCGCCGTGGTGGTAGAGCAGCACGGTTTCTTCGATGCCGGCGAGCTGGTCGAGCAGCTCGCGGACGGACATGTGCAGGCCGTTATGGGCGGCGTGGCGGCGCATCAGGTGGGCGGTGGCGAGGGCGAGCACGCAGTAGAACACGTGGACCCGGATCTTGGCGTTGGTCCACTGGTGCATCGGGCTAAACGAGACCACGTGCGGGTCTTTGAGCTGCCGGAAGCCGAATTCGGCGTCGGATTGGGAGCGGTAGGCGGCGGCGATGTCGGGCACCGGCCAGTCGCGGTTGGTGAACAGGATCCGCTTGCCGAACAGGCGCGCTTGGAGTCGGGCGCGGGCGCGGGCGTCGCTGCGCCAGGCCAGCCGCAGGTCGGCGGGTTTGTCGCCGGTCAGGGTGACGGTGATGATGTCGGCCACCCAGCGGGGTTTGCAGATGGTGGCGATCTCGGCCTCGACCGTGGCCCGGTCGCGGCGGGTGCGGCCGCGGGCCAGACGCGCCTGCAGCTCGGCCAGGCGGCGGCGCGCCGTGGCCAGGGTCTGGTCCAGGCCACGGGCCTGCTTGGCGTGCAGGTTCGCTGAATGGGTGAGCACCGCGCGGCGGGTCACACCGAGCGCGGTGACGGTGGTGTCGACGAAAGTCAGCCCAGGATAGCGGTCTTCGTCGACGACGCGGTAGTCGCGCGCCGGGATCGCCAGCAGCCCAGGGTGATCCGAGGGCGGCAGCGACCCGACGAACCCGATGCCGTGCGCCTCGACCACGGCGTGGTTGTCGCCGCTATTCTGCCCGGCGTCGTAGACCACGGTCAGCGACTCGACACCGGCGACCAGGCCCCGGTAGCGGGCCACCAGCTCGTCGACGACCGTGGTGAACTGGGTGACGTCGGGCCGGTCACCGGGATAGGCGTGCGAGATTACCGGCACCCCGCCGTCGCGGGTGATGACCAACGCCAACCCGACCAGCCGCAGATCGGTGCGTTTCTGTTTCGCCTTGCCGCGCTGCGCGATCGGCGCCTTCGCGTCGCCGGTGTCGATGAACGTGGCGAAGTTGGTCATGTCCAGCGCCAGCCCGGTCAGGTCGAGCCCGAACTCGGTGACCATGCGGCGCGAAAGCCGGGTCTCGATCTCGCGCAGCTGCACCTCGCCGAGGCGGTCCATCGCATCCCAGAACCGGCGATGATCCAGCGCCGCCCGGTCCAGCCGCACCCACCGCTTTCCGGCCGTGCTCTCCCACCAGTCGGCGAAGCCCCGCTTGGAGCACGGGTCGACCACCCGGTTCGCGCACGCCAACGCCAGATAGGTGCCCACCGACGCGGCCGCGTTCGCGTACCGGGGCACCACCTCGTCGACGATCCCGACCACGCCCAGTCGCCGCAGCGTCGACCACACCGCCGCCAGATCCCCGAACCGCTTGTGCGCGCTGCGCTGCGCCCGCCCCGCACCGGTCTCGGACAGCTTGGCGAGCACCTCCTCCGCGCTGCCCAAATACCGCTGGGACACGATCCGCGGCTTGCCCTGCACCCGCGCGGATTCCACCAGGTAGTAGTAGGTCTGCTTGCCGCGGCGCTTCCCCACGATCGACGCCATATATGGGTAATACACTCCAGTCACACAAACCTCAAGCACCACAACCCAAGACACGCCGGTCAACTACGAAGGCCGGAAACTCCCGCTAGGGTCATCCACGTGATCGTGGTCGTGGGTATTGGCGCCGACGGGATGGCCGGGTTGTCAGCGCAGGCCGGGACCGAGCTGCGCGGTGCCCACACCGTCTACGGGTCCCGTCGCCAGCTCGATCTGCTCGACGCGTCGGTGCGCGCGCAACGGCGCGAGTGGCCGTCGCCGATGCTGCCGGCGCTGCGCTCGCTACCGGACCGCGTCCACGTGCTGGCCAGCGGGGACCCGCTGTTGTGCGGCGTCGGCGGCACGCTGGTTCGGCTGTTCGGGCCAAGCCGGGTCAGGGTGCTACCGCACGTGTCGAGCGTGGCGTTGGCGTGCGCTCGGATGGGCTGGATTGTTCAGGACACCGAGATGATCAGCCTGGTGACGGCCGAGCCGCACATCGCGGTGCGCCGCGGCGGGCGCGCAGTCGTGCTGTCGCGCGACGCGACGACGCCCGCGATCGTGGCGCGGCTGCTCACCGATACCGGCCGGGGCGATTCGCAGCTTTGTGTCCTCGAACAGCTCGGCGGACCCGCCGAGCGCCGCCGGGACGCGACCGCACGCGACTGGGCAGCCGAACCACCCGCTGACGTCGACGAACTCAACGTCATCGCGGTGGACTACCTGCCCGACGAGCGCGTCGCGTCACTGCCCGACGATGTGTTCGACCACGACGGGCAGATCACCAAGCACGCCATTCGCGCGGTGACGTTGGCGGTGCTGGCGCCTCGGCCCGGGGAGGTGTTGTGGGACGTCGGTGCCGGCTCGGGCAGCATCGCGGTCGAATGGTGCCGCAGCGGCACCGACTGTTCGGCCGTCGCGTTCGAACGCGACGAGCAGCGTCGGGAGCGGATCGGACACAATGTGGTGGCGTTCGGTGTGCGGGTGCAGGTCCGCGGCGCCGGACCCAACGCGTTCGACGGGGCCGCGGACCCATCGGCGATCTTCGTCGGTGGCGCGCTCACGCAGCCCGGCGTGCTGGAGACCTGCCTCGACCGACTGCCCGTCGACGGCCGGTTGGTTGCCAACGCAGTCACTGTGGAGTCAGAAGCTGTTCTGGCGCAATGGCATTCGTCGTTAGGAGGCGACTTGCGACGGTTCCAGCACTATTCCGGGGCGCCGCTGGGCAAGTTCACCGGATGGCGTCCGGCGATGCCCGTCACGCAGTGGGCGGTGATCAAGAGGTGACCGTCTTCTTCATCGGAGCCGGGCCCGGTGCCGCCGACCTGATCACGGTGCGCGGGCAGCGGCTGCTCCAGCTTTGCCCGGTGTGCCTGTACGCAGGCTCGATCATGCCCGACGACCTGCTGGCGCTGTGCCCGTCGGATGCCCGCGTGATCGACACCGGTCCGCTGACGCTGGACCAGATCGTCGCCGAACTCGTCGCCGCCGACGCCGCCGGTCTCGACGTCGCCCGACTGCACTCAGGGGACCCGTCGCTGTACAGCGCGGTGGCCGAACAATGCCGGCGTCTCGACGAACTCGGCATCGATTACGACATCGTGCCGGGTGTTCCCGCGTTCGCCGCTGCTGCGGCAGCGTTGCGTCGCGAGCTCACGGTTCCCGGCGTCGCGCAGACTGTGACGCTCAGCCGGGTGGCGACGCTGTCGACGCCGATGCCGCCGGGGGAGGACCTGACCACGTTGTCGGCGCCGGGATCCACGCTGGTGCTGCACCTGGCCGCGGCGCAGGTCGACGCCGTCGTGCCGCAGCTGATCGCCGGCGGTTATCGGTCCGAAACACCTTGTGCCGTTGTCGCATTCGCGAGCTGGCCGCAGCAGCAGGTGCTGCACGGCACACTCGGCGACATCGCCGGCCAGACGCACGCCGCTGGAATCACCCGCACCGCGGTGATCATCGTCGGCGACGTCGTGGCCGCCGGCGGGTTCACCGACAGCTACCTGTACTCAGCCGGGCGGCGCCGTGGCGGGCGGCACTGATGCGGGTACTAGTGCTGGGCGGGACGGCGGAGGGGCGAGAACTCGCCCAGCGGCTGCATCCCGACGTCGACGTGATCAGCTCGCTGGCCGGCCGTCTGCCCGATCCCAAGCTGCCGGCCGGGGAAGTACGTATCGGCGGGTTCGGCGGCGCCGGGCCGATGCGGGACTGGCTGCTCGACAATCGGGTTGACGTCGTCGTGGACGCCACTCACCCGTTCGCCGCCACAATGACCGCGCGGACCGCAGACGTGTGCGCCGGCCTCGGCTTGCCACACCTGGTGCTGGCCAGGCCGCCGTGGAATTCCAGCAGCTTTATATCCGTGCGCTCTGCTGCCGAAGCCGCCGAAATTGTTCGGCGCGAACGGTACTCACGTGTTTTTCTGACGAGTGGGCGATCCACCGTAGGTGCGTTTGCACAGTCGAATGCTTGGTTTCTGATCCGCATGGTCGTTGCGCCCCGCCCTGACACACTGCCGATGCGACACCATCTGCTGCTCTCTCGCGGACCCTACCGCTACGACGACGAACTGGCGCTGATGCGGGAGCACCGCATCCACGCACTGGTGACAAAGAACAGCGGCGGCGACTACACCCGGGCGAAACTGGACGCTGCCGCCGCGCTTTACATTCCGGTCGTGATGATCGACCGGCCGGCGCTGCCGCCCGGCGTCATACGCGTGGAAACCGTCGATCAGGCGATCGATTGGGTGAAACGATGTCGGGGTGACGGCTAACCACCCCAACAGATGGCTCGCCCGCAGCAAGGATGGGCGGTTGGAGCTCTTCATCGTCGGCACCGGCAGCGACGCCCTCATCGAGTTGTGGCACATCTGGCAGGTCGCCCCGGCGGCGGTTGGTCGGGTTGGGCGTCCTACGGCAATCCGCCCGCCGAGTTCCAAAACCACAACGGCCCCTCGCTCGCGCCGAGCGCCGACGGCAGGTTGGAACTGTTCTTCGTCGAGGGCGGCGTTCTGTGGCACATTTGGCAGACCGCTCCGAACAACGGCTGGACGAGTTGGGCACCGCACGGCTCGCCAGCCTCGGCGAAGGTGACCGGCTGGCCGGCGCTTGCCCCGAGCGCCGACGGCCGGCTCGAGCTGTTCACCGTCGGAACCGACGGAGCCCTGTGGCACATCTGGCAGACCGCCGCCAGCAACGGTTGGTCCGGTTGGGTCTCTCACGGAGTTCCGGCCGGCTCCGGCGGCCTTGTGCTGTGGCCGGTGGTCGCCCCGAGCGCCGACGGCCGGCTCGAGCTTTTCGTGATAGGAGCCGACGGCCAGTTATGGCACATCTGGCAGACCGCGGCGAACAACGGCTGGTCCAGCTGGACGTCGCATGGAACCCCCCGGGCGTTGGGCTGAAGTCGTTGCAGACCCCGGCGATCGCTGCGAGCGCGGATGGGCGGTTGGAGCTGTTCGCAGTCGGCGAAGATAAGGCGTTGTGGCATATCTGGCAGACCGCGCGCAACAACGGCTGGTCCAGCTGGACGTCGCACGGCGCTCCGGCCTCGGTGACATTCGACGCATCCTCGGCCACGCTCGCGCCCAGCGCGGACGGTCGCCTCGAGCTTTTCATCGTCGGCAGCGACGGAAAGTTGTGGCATATCTGGCAGACCGCGCAGAACAACGGCTGGTCGAGTTGGACGTCGCACGGCAATCCGCCGCAAGGCGGCGGTCCCTTCCCGGTCACATTGACCGGTTCACCTGGTGTTGTCCCGAACGCTCAGGGGCGCCTCGAGCTGTTCGCGGCGGCGAGCGACGGTGCGCTCTGGCACATCTGGCAGACCGCGCCCAGCAACGGGTGGTCGGCCTGGACGTCTCACGGAAAACCACCGGGCGTCACCTTCTTCGGGCCCTAGTCCGGAGCGAGACGACTAACAGGGCAGCCGCGCGAGCAGCTGGGCGACGACGTGATCTCGGCGGCTACGTGGGATAGCGACGCGGCGTGAACACCCGGTCGTCGTACCACTGGGTCTGTGACGAGCCGACGATCAACAGGCAACGCATGTCGATGCTTTCCGGGTCGAGGTCGGCCAGCCGCACCACCTTCACGTCCTCGGACGGGCCGGACACGTCGCGTCCGATTACCACCGGTGTGCCGGGATCGCGGTGTCGCAGAAGCAGATCGCGCATCGCGGCGACCTGCCAGGTGCGACTCGCCGACGCCGGGTTGTAGACCGCGAGCACCAGATCGGCCTGCGCCGCGGCGGTGAGCCGGGCCTCGATCACCTCCCACGGCTTGAGCCGGTCAGACAGCGACAGCACCGCGTAGTCGTGCCCGAGCGGTGCGCCGACGCGGCTGGCGACCGCTTGGGCCGCCGTCATCGCCGGGATCACCCGCACCGGCACGCCCGGCCACTGTTTGGCCTCCTCGAGCACCGCTGTCGCCATCGCGAACACGCCAGGATCGCCCGACGACACCACCGCCACCGCCCGGCCCTGTTCGGCGAGCATGCAGGCCAGCCGCGCGCGGGCCGGCTCGTCGGTGTTGTCGCTGGGATGGCGGCGTTGCCCGTCGCGAACGGGTACCCGCTGCAGGTACGGCCCGTAGCCGATCAGGTCGGTGGCCGCTGCCAGCTCGCGGCGGCTCTGCGGGGTCATCCAGTCGAGCGCGCCCGGACCCAGCCCGACCACGGCGACGCTGCCCTGCGTCGCGGTGCGACGTACCCCGCCCGGCACCAGCGCCAACGAGAAGTACGGCACCGAGCCGTCGTCGACCGCCGAAGCGGGCAGCACCCTTTCGGCGGCCGTACTCGCCCGTTCGACGTAGAATGCGTCCTGCAGCCGACCGGCGAGCGAAAGTGCTTCGCGCACAGCGGGATACGAGCGACCCAGCTTCAGCACCACCGCCGCGTCGGCATCTGACAGGCGCTCCGCCAATTCGGCTACCGGGAGGGTTCCGGGCAGCACCGCCAGAACCTCGTCGCCGGCCACCAACGGCGTCGCGGTCGCCGCCGATGCCGCGCTGACCGACGTCACGCCCGGAACGATGACCGCGTTGAACCGTTCGGTGAGCCGGGTGTGCATGTGCATGTAGCTGCTGTAGAAGAGTGGATCGCCCTCGGCGAGCAGCGCCACATCACGGCCCGCGTCCAGATGTGCCGCGATCCGCTCGGCGCACTCGGTGTAGAAGCCTTCGATCGCGCCGCTGTAGCCGCCCGGGTGGTCGACGGTCTCGGTGGTCACCGGGTACACCAGATGCTCCTCGATCTGGCCGGCCCGAAGATAGCGCTGCGCGATCCCGCGCGCGATGCTGCGGCCGTGCCGCGCGCTGTGATACGCCACCACGTCGGCCTCGCCGATGACGCGGGCGGCCTTGACGGTGACGAGCTCCGGATCGCCGGGACCCAGCCCGACGCCCCACAGCGTGCCTGTCACGCCGGGCCGCCGGCCATCGCGTTCACCGCGGCCGCCGCCATCGCACTGCCGCCCCGCCGCCCCGTCACCAACAGGTACGCGATACCGCGCGGCCGGGCGATCAGCTCCGCCTTACATTGCGTCGAGCCGACGAATCCGACTGGGCCGCCGAGCACCGCGGCCGGCGCAGCCACGCCCTCGTCGACCAGTTCCAGCAGCCGGAACAACGCGGTCGGGGCGTTGCCGATCGCCAGCACGGCACCGCCGACCCGGTCCGCCCACAGCTCCACCGCGGCCGCCGACCGGGTGGTGCCCCAGCCGGCGGCCAGGTCCGCGGCGCGGGCATCGGCAATCAGCGACACCACCTCATTGCCCGAAAGCCGCGTGATGCCGGCTGCCACCATTGACGAGTCACACAACACCGGAGCGCCGGCCGCGAGCGCGCTGCGCGTTCGGGCGACAGCGTCGTCGGTGAACGCGACGTGCTCGGCGAGATCGACCTGCCCGCAGGTGTGGATCATCCGCACCACGACGCCCGCAACATCGTCGGGAAACCGCGACAGATCGGCCTCGGCGCGAATCGTCGCGAACGACTGCCGGTAGATCTCGGCTGGGTCGCGGATGTAGTCGAGCACGCGCTCACCCTACGGAGGCAAGCGCTGGTATCCGGCACCGGTGGCCACCAGCACCTCGTCGCCGGGCCGGCTACCGCATGCGCGGTCGCAGCCGACGTAGTGGCGGTGCGGCCCGCCGGAAGTACCGATCGTGGTCGCCGCGTCCGCGCGTACGTCGGCACGGGAGTGCTCGCAGCCGGGGATGCCGGTGCACGCGCTGACCGCAAGCCACGGCGAATTCTCGTCGAAGACCAGACCCATTGGCGCCAGCACCCGCAGCGCTGCATCCGCGACGCTTTCGTTCAGGTCGCATACCAGCACCGAACGCCACGGCGTGATCACGATCGGCGCCTCCATCGCGGCGAGGAACTCAGCCGTGCGGGCGGGCAGCACACCGAGCGGAGCCGCCGCGCCCAGCATCACTCGGCTGTCGTTCTGTACAAGCCAGCCGACCGACGGCCTTGTCACCGGCGGCCACGTCGCCCCTGGCTCGGCCGAGACCGGCAGCCCGTCGACCAGCGCCTCGATATCATCTAATTCGCTGACGCGCCAAGCCTTTCCGCGCATCCCGGCGAATCGGGCGGCCACCGCCACCAACGTCGTCACCACCTCAGAGCAGGACACCCGCACGCCGGTGTCATGCCCGGCCAGTAGCAGCGCCGCCGATTCACCCAGCACATGCACGCCGACGTCGGCCGCCAGGCCCGATACGTCGCCGCGTCCATCGTCGATGCTGAACCAGAATCGGCCCGACAGCGTCGCCAACTCCGGGGTGGCCCGGATCGCGGAGTCCAGCGCGGTGACCCACCCACGCACATCGGTGTGGTCACCCAGCCGCCCCGACAATGGCGAGGCGACGATATTGCGCACCTTCTCGTGGGTCGCCGACGGCAGCAGACCCGCCGCGGCCACCGCGTTGACGACCGCTGCTTCGTCGGTGATGCCGCGGATTTGGATGTTGCCGCGTGAGCTCAATTCCATGGCGGGGGAGCCGAACTCGGTCGCTGCGGCGGCGAGTGCCTGCAGCTGCGCCGCGGTGACCATTCCGCCCGGTAGCCTTACGCGTGCCAGCAGGCCGTCGGCCGCGCGGTGCAACGACAGCGCGCCGGGGCAGGCGTCCGTGTCCCGCGTGCGCACCATCCCTTCACCGTAGGGGACCACGGCATGCCACCATGAATCATGTTGCCTGTTACCAACAGGGCGAGAGCGCGCGTTGTCGCTCTGATCGCGTTGTTGGTGCTCGCCGGCGTCTCGTTGCACGGACATCTGCCCGGGCACGACGACCATGCTCGCGATCAGCCGACAGATAACGCCGCGGCCACGATCGCCGTCGTCACGCTGATCACTGCCGCTTCCGTCGTCGTCGCGATCGCGATTATCTCGACACTGCGACGCCCGCCGCCAGCTGCGCCGGCCGTCCAGTATCCGGTGCAACGGCGCAGCGGCGAGCGGTGGCGTGTGAGGTGGCGCATCCTGCTGATCGGGCTCGGCGTGATCTTGGCGTGGCTGCTCTTCGTCGTGCTGCTGGCGCGACTGACCGGGGGATTTGGCGGCACCCCAAGCACCGCACCCACCTCTGCTGCGCCCGCCGCAACCCCGGCACCGACGCGACCACCGCCACCTGCTCAACCGTCGAAGACGGAGTCTGGACTCTTCTGGTATCTGGTCGGAATCACGGTGTTCATGCTGCTGGTGTGGGCCGCCGGGGTGGGCGTCGCGCTACGGCGGCACCGTCGCGCCCCGAAACTGCAACCCATGGTCGACGACGTGGCCGAGCCGGATGCCGAGTCCCCGCCGCCGCCATCGCTCGCGCTGGCCGCCGAACGCGGTCTGGCAGAGATGGGGGACCTGAGCCGTGAACCGCGCGAGGCGATCATCGCCTGCTACGCAGCGATGGAGGATGCCCTCGCGCGTGCCCCCGGCGCCATGCCTCAGGAGTCGGACACCCCGTCGGAGGTACTGGCCAGGGCTGTCGAACACCACGCTATTCACGCTGGCACCGCAACGGATCTCGTCGAGCTCTTCGCCGAGGCCCGGTTCAGCCCGCACGTGATGCACGAAGGGCACCGCGACATCGCGATGCGGGCGCTTCAGACGGTGCTCGCGGAAATGCGGAGTGCGGCATGAACAGATTCGTCGTGCTCGGCCTCGGTTGGGTCCTCGTGGTGGAGGTCATGGCGTTCGTGATGGTCGATCGCCGCTTCGTGCTGTGGCTTTCGGGTGCCGTGGCGGCGGTGGTACTGCTGGAAGGCCGCCGGCTGCTGGTCCGCGCGCCCGCGGCCGAAGAGCCCGAAATCCTGTCCGACCCTCGTGTGGAATCGATGCGGCGCTGGATTACCCGAACCGAGTCGATGATCCGCTGGGCGGACTCCAGCCGCGCCGACTGGGATCGCCATCTACGGCCCAGGCTCGCAAGGGAATTCATGGTCGCCAGCGGACAGAAGCAGGGCGGTGATCCGGCCGCGATGCAGGCGACTGGTCGGATGGTCTTCGGCTACGAGCTGTGGCAGTGGGTTGATCCCGGCAACGTCGCGCTGAATGAGCGCTATCAGCCGGGGCCTGGACGTGGGGCGCTTAGCGAAATCCTGGAACGATTGGAACGCATATGACGATGCCGGCCGAGTTGACCACCGCCCACTCCGAGGCGGTGCTCGACGAGATCGAACACGTGGTGGTGGGCAAGCGCGCCGCGCTCACGCTGATCCTAACCACCGTGCTAGCCGGCGGCCATGTGCTGATCGAGGACCTTCCCGGCCTCGGCAAGACGCTGATCGCGCGATCGTTCGCCTCCGCGTTGTGCCTGAACTTCACTCGCGTCCAGTTCACCCCGGACCTGCTGCCTGCCGATCTGCTCGGCTCGACGGTCTACGACATGCAGTCAGGCCGCTTCGAATTCCGTCGCGGGCCGATTTTCACCAACCTGCTGCTTGCGGATGAGATCAACCGCACTCCGCCCAAGACCCAGGCGGCGCTGCTGGAGGCGATGGCCGAAGGACAGGTCAGCATTGACGGCGAAACACACCGGCTGCCTTCGCCGTTCATCGTGTTGGCGACGGACAACCCGATCGAGTACGAGGGCACCTACCCGTTACCGGAGGCGCAGCTCGACCGCTTCGCGATCAAGCTGGAATTGAAATACCTGTCCCAGCGTGACGAGACGTCGATGCTGCGCCGTCGACTGGAACGGGGTTCGGCGCAACCGACGGTGCATCAGGTCGTGGACGCCAACGACCTTCTGGCGATGCGCGAATCGGTCGAGCAGGTGACCGTCCACGACGACATCCTGCACTATGTGGTGTCATTGGCCGCCGCCTCCCGAAACCATCCGCAGGTCGCCGTCGGGGCCAGCCCGCGGGCCGAACTCGACCTTGTCCAACTCGCACGGGCCCGCGCTCTGCTGTGCGGCCGCGATTACGTGATCCCCGAAGACGTCAAGACGCTAGCCGTCCCCGCGGTCGCGCACCGGATTAGCCTGCGGCCGGAGATGTGGGTGCGCAGTGTTCATGGCTCGGACGTTGTGGAACAGCTGCTGGCGCGGCTGCCGGTTCCGCGGGCGCGTGGTCCACGTGAGTGAGACGAATGCCGGCATGGCGAAGATTCGTCGTGTCGAGGTCGAATTCCGCTGGGATGCTTCGCCGTTGAGCCGCGCGATGGCTACCTGCGCGGCGGTGGGCCTGGCCGCTGCGGTGGTCGGTTCGCGCTGGCAGCTGATCGCATTTGTGGCGCCCCTGCTGGGCGTGCTGTGCTCGATCCCGTGGCAGCGGCCGACGTCGAAGGTCTATGCGAACGCCAAACCCGCGTTCGTGCGCTGTTTTGAAGCCGAGCAGGCGCAGACGACTCTTTGGGTGACAGCCGAATCCGTCGACATCGCGCTGCACTTCGAGGTCACCGCGCCCGACGGCATGGGCCTCGAAGTTCACGAGGATGGTTCCACCGAGTCGAAAACGCTTGTTGCGCAGGCAGAGCGGTGGGGCAGGTATCCGCTCTCGGTCCGCGTCCACGCCGTCTCCGGCGGCGGTCTGCTGGCCGGCATGGCGACGGCGGAGGTTGCGGATATCTTCGTTTTCCCGGTGGCGCCTCCGCAGTCGACCGGAATCCCGCGCACCGAGTTGCCCGACCGACTGGGCACCCACCTCACCCGCCACCACGGACCGGGTGTCGAATACGCCGACGTGCGAGAGTATTTGCCGGGCGACCAATTGCGCACAGTGAACTGGTCGGTGAGCGCTCGGCGCGGCAGGCTGCACGTCACCGAGCGGCTGACCGACCGTGCGGCCGACGTCGTGGTGCTGATCGACGCCAGCACGCAAGCCTCCGGGCCGGCGACCGAGTCCAGCGAGCGCTCCGTCGTCGGCGCCGTGCAAGTGGTGCAGACGGCACTGCGCAACGGCGATCGGGCCGGGATCGTCACGTTGGGAAGTCGCCGGCCACGGTGGCTTGGCCCGGACATCGGTCGGCGCCAGTTCTACCGGGTGCTTGACGCCGCGCTCGCAGCCGGAGACGAATTCGAGCTCACCACGGGGACATTGGCGCCTAAAGCCGCCGTACCGCCACGCGCGATTATCGTCGCGTTCTCGACGTTGCTGGACACCGAGTTCGCGCTGGCGCTGATCGACCTGCGCAGACGGGGACACACCGTGGTGGCGGTCGACGTCCTTCACGGTGCACCGTTCGAGGACGAGCAGGACCCGATCATTGTCCGGATGTGGGCGCTGCAACGCTCAGCGATGTACCGCGACATGGGAGTAACCGGGATCGACGTCGTGGCGTGGCCGCACAACGTGGCGCTCGACCAGTCGATGCGACTGGTGCCTAACCACCTCCGTCGGGTCAGGGGTCGCTGATGGCTTCGAATCAGCCTGCACCGCTGGTATTTTCGACTGCATTCGGACTGTTGATGATTGCAGCCGCCTGGATAGACGCGAGCAGGATCGGAGCTGTGGTGATCGCGGCTGCCCTCGGCGCCGTGCTGGTGGGTCTTCGATACGGGTTCGCCGCGACGCTTGCCGTGTTGTTTGTGATCGTCGCCATCGTGGTGTCCCATCCGCCTCCATTGTTCGCGGCGTTGTCGGGGCTCTCGGCCGCTGCGTACCTGGTGCTGTGGCACGCGTCGTCATCGGGTGTCGTCACCACCACCCGGCCGACGGTGATCGGGATGCTCGGCTTCACGCTGGTCGGGATCGTCGCCACCGCAATGCCGATCACATTGCCGTGGCTACCGCTGCTGGCACCTCCGGTGGCGGTGGCGATCTTCGTGGTGGCCACGCAGCCCCTGCAGCGTTCAACGCGCACAAACCCTCTCGAATCAGGAGGTACGCATGCCGGATGACGCCGAAGACTTGATGCGCGCCTGGGCCATCGTGATTGGTCGGCACACCGCCGATCCCGGGGCGGCCGCGATCGGACGTGCGCTGCTCGCCTGCTGGGCGGAGTCGCACCGGCGGTACCACGCCCTTTGTCACCTTCGCGAAGTGCTCACGTACGTCGAGGAAGTGGCCGATTATGCGGCCGACCCCGACGCGGTGCGGCTCGCGGCGTGGTATCACGACTCGGTCTACCAGGGACGTCCGGACGACGAGGAGTGCAGCGCGCGGCGGGCGGAGGCGGATCTGGCGGCACTGGGTGTCGCCGCGTCATTTGTCGCCGAGGTGGCCAGGCTGGTGCGCGTGACGATGGGACATCACCCGGCCGACGACGACCGCAACGGCGAGGCACTCTGCGATGCCGACCTGGCGGTGCTCGGCGTGGAACCGGATCGCTACCGCGCCAACACCGCCGCGATCCGGGCCGAGTATGAGCACGTTCCCGACAGTGATTTCCGCGCCGGGCGAGTCCGGGTGGTGCGTGACCTGCTGGCCGGGCCGGCGGTGTTTCACACGCCGTTGGCGCGCAGCCGTTGGGAATCGCGAGCGCGCGCCAACCTCGCCGCCGAACTGCGCTCACTCGAACACTGACACGCGCATGTGGTCCCGTCGCGATACTCCGTCAGCCGGTAGCGGCCAAACGACATCTCGTTGGTGGTTGTCCGGAGCGCTTGTCGGGGGTCTCGTCTAGAATCGCAAGTATGTTCGAACCAGTCGGATCATCGCAGCTAGATGCGTTTTACGGCGTGGACGACGCGGGTGTGGTGGCAGCGATCGGGGTGGCTGCGGTTGAGGAGAACGCGGGCTGTGCGCGCCGGATGCAGGCTATGGGCGAGTTGTATGTGCGCCGCGCCCCCGAGGACGACGACGAGCGGACATCCTGGCTGGTTGACGGCTATGAGAGTTTTGCGGCGGAGGTGGCCGCGGAGTTGGGGATCACTCGGGGGCGGGCGCGGGGGCAGTTGCGGTATGCGATTGAGCTGCGCGAGAAGCTGCCCCAGCTGATGGCGGTTTTCCTCACCGGGGCGATCGATCTGCGCATGGTCATCGCGATCGTCAACCGGGTCGATCTGATCACCGATCCCGGGCTGACGGGCAAGCTGGACGCGGCGTTGGCCACGTGGGCGCCCAAGTGGATGCGGCTATCGGGCCCAAAGCTCGAACAGCGCATTGACTGGTGGGTGGAGCGTGTTGATCCGGAGGGTCGGCGGCTACCGGAGCGGCGGGCCCCGGATCGTTATGTGGAGATCTGGCCGTCGGATTCGGCGGTGTCGGGTATCGAGGCGCAGCTGCGTGCCACCGACGGTGTCGCGTTGGACAAGCGATTGGATGCGCTGGCCGAAACGGTTTGCCGCGATGATCCGCGCACCCGCGAGGAGCGCCGCGCCGATGCGCTGGGGGCGCTGGCGGCCGGGCTGAGCGAGCTGCGCTGCGAATGCGCTTCGCTGGACTGTGCTGGGGCGCAACGGCCTACGGGCACCGATGTAGTCATCCACGTGCTCGCTGAGCAATCCACCGTCGAGGGCACCGCCAGCACGCCCGGGTATTTGCCCGGCTATGGGCCGCTGCCTGCATCGGCGGTGCAGGAGCTGACCGGCACAGCCACGCTCAAGCCTCTCGTGATACCCGACCCCACGGCACCGCCGGAGTCGGGGTATCGCCCGTCGGCCAAGCTGGCCGAGTTCGTACGGGCGCGGGATTTGACGTGCCGGTTTCCCGGATGTGATCGGCCGGCCGAATGCTGTGATGTCGACCATACGATCCCCTATCCGGTGGGGCCGACTCATCCGTCGAACTTGAAGTGCCTATGTGGGCTTCATCATTTGTTAAAGACGTTCTGGACCGGCATCGGCGGCTGGTCTGATACGCAGTTCGCTGACGGCGCGGTGCAGTGGACCTCACCGAGCGGACGCACCTACACCACCCAATCCGGCGGCAGTCAGTTCTTCCCGCAATTGGGTACTCCGACAGGCGAACTGGCCATCGCGAAGTCCATCGGGGAGCCAGCGCAGGGTCGCGGGATGATGATGCCGCGGCGCAAACGCACCCGAAAACACGAGCGTGAGCGGCGCATCGCCGCCGAACGGCGCATCAACGAGCAACGCCTCAAGAGCCAACGATCAATCCTCGACGAACTCCGAAAACACCGAGAATCCCGAGACGACGAGCCGCCACCCTTCTGAGAAGGACTATCTCCTGGGGTAGGAATGACGGGTGGCTGAGCCGACCGTCTTACTGCTGTCGACGTCTGACACCGACCTGATCACGGCCCGGTCCAGCGGCGCGGCGTACCGGTGGGCGAACCCATCGCGCCTGGGCCTCGAGGAGCTGCCGGAGCTGCTCGACGGCATCCACGTCGTCGTGGCGCGCATCCTTGGCGGGTACCGGTCCTGGCAGGACGGCATCGACGCGGTGCGAGCCAGCGGCGTGCCGACGGTGCTAGTGAGCGGCGAACAGGCGCCCGACGCGGAGCTGATGGACCGTTCCACGGTGCCCGCCGGAATCGCGGTGCAGTCCCACCTGTACCTCGCCCACGGCGGCGTCGAGAACCTCCGTCAGCTGCACGCGTTCCTGTCCGACACGGTGTTGATGACCGGCTACGGGTTCGCGCCGCCGCAGCCGTCGCCCAACTGGGGTGTGCTCGAGCGGGCGTCAACACATGATGACGGTCCGACGATCGCGGTCCTCTACTACCGCGCCCAGCACCTGGCCGGCAACACCGTCTACGTCGAAGCGCTCTGCAGGGCAATCGAACACGGCGGCGGCCGCGCGCTGCCGGTGTACTGCGCGTCGCTACGCACCGCCGAACCAGCGATGCTCACGCTGTTGAGGGAAGCCGACGCGATGGTGGTCACCGTACTGGCCGCCGGTGGGGCGGTTCCCGCCACCGCAACGGCCGGCGGTGACGACAGCTGGAACGTGGCCCACCTCGCCGCGCTCGACATCCCAATCCTGCAGGGGCTGTGCCTGACCAGTTCGCGCGCTGCATGGGAGGGCAACGTCGACGGCCTCAGTCCGCTCGATGTCGCGACCCAGGTCGCGGTACCCGAGTTCGACGGGCGCATCATCACGGTTCCGTTCTCGTTCAAGGAGATTGACGACGAAGGATTGATCGCCTACGTGCCGGACGACGAGCGCTGCACCCGCGTGGCGGGCATCGCGTTGAAACAGGCCCGGTTGCGCCACATCGCGCAAGAAGACAAGCGGGTGGCGATCGTGTTCTCGGCGTATCCGACCAAGCATGCGCGGATCGGCAACGCCGTCGGCCTGGACACCCCCGCCAGCGCGATCGCGCTGCTGCAGGCGATGCGCGAGCACGGCTACCGGCTCGGCGACGTTCCCGGCCTCGATGTCGGCGATGGTGACGCGCTGGTGCATGCCCTGATCGAACGCGGGGGACAGGACCCCGACTGGCTGACTTCGGGCCAGTTGGAAGGTAACCCGATCCGCGTCCCGGCCCGCGAGTACCGCAAGTGGTTCGACACGCTGCCCGGCGAATTCACCGACCGCGTCCAACACCACTGGGGTCCGCCGCCGGGAAAGTTGTTCGTCGACCGCGGCGAAATCGTCGTCGCCGCAATCCAATCCGAAAATGTCGTGCTGATGGTGCAGCCGCCGCGCGGATTCGGCGACAACCCGGTCGCGATCTACCACGATCCTGACCTGCCCCCGAGTCATCACTACCTGGCCGCCTACCACTGGTTGCGCGACGGGTTCAAGGCGGACGCGATCGTGCACCTCGGCAAGCACGGCAACCTCGAATGGCTGCCCGGCAAGACACTCGGCATGTCCGCGGCATGCGGAGCCGACGCGGCATTGGGCGATCTGCCGCTGATCTACCCGTTCCTGGTCAACGACCCCGGCGAAGGCACCCAAGCCAAACGCCGTGCCCACGCCGTGCTCGTCGACCACCTGATCCCGCCGATGGCGCGCGCCGAAACCTACGGCGACATCGCGCGGTTGGAGCAGCTGCTCGACGAGCACGCCACGATCGCCGCGCTCGACCCCGCGAAGCTGCCCGCGATCCGCCAACAGATCTGGACCCTGATTCATGCAGCGAAAATGGACCAAGACCTGGGGCTGTCACAGCGGCCGCACGACGAGCAGTTCGACGACATGCTGCTCCATGTCGACGGCTGGCTGTGCGAGATCAAGGACGTCCAGATCCGCGACGGACTGCACATCCTGGGACACGCGCCAGAGGGCGAACACCAGCTGGACCTGGTATTGGCCATCCTGCGGGCGCGACAACTGTGGGCCGGCGACCAGTCGCTGCCCGGGCTGCGCCAGGCGCTCGGGCTCGCCGAGGACACGACCGACCGGGCCGCCGTCGACGTCGCCGAGGCGACAGCCCGAGCATTGGTCGCCGGGCTGCAGAAGGCGGAATGGGAGCCCACCGCGGTCGACACCCTCACTGACGATCCGCAAATCGCGGCGATCCTGCGGTTCGCCGCCACCGAAGTGGTGCCGCGGCTGGCGGGAACCGCGGACGAGATCGACCAAGTCCTAAGAGCTTTGGACGGCCAATTCATCGCGGCCGGGCCGTCGGGGTCGCCGCTACGCGGGCTGGTCAACGTGCTGCCCACCGGCCGCAACTTCTACTCAGTCGACCCGAAGGCCGTGCCGTCGCGGCTGGCCTGGGAAACGGGTGTGGCCCTGGCAGATTCGCTGCTGGCGCGCTACCGCGAGGAGGCAGGGGAGTGGCCGCAGTCGGTCGGGCTGTCGGTGTGGGGCACCTCGGCGATGCGGACATCCGGTGACGATATCGCCGAAGTGTTTGCGCTGCTTGGTATTCAGCCGACGTGGGACGAGGCGTCGCGGCGAGTCACCGGGCTAGAGGCGATGCCGCTTGAGGAGCTGGGAAGGCCGCGCATCGACGTGACGGTCCGCATCTCCGGGTTCTTCCGTGACGCGTTCCCGCACGTCGTCACGATGCTCGACGACGCGGTTCGGCTCGCCGCAAACCTGCACGAGGCCCCGGAGGACAATTACGTCCGCGCTCACGCGCAAGCCGACCTCGCCGAACACGGCGACGAACGACGCGCTACCACAAGGGTTTTCGGCTCCAAACCAGGGACGTACGGCGCGGGTCTGCTGCAGCTCATCGACAGCCGCGCGTGGCGCACCGACGCCGACCTCGCCGAGGTCTACACGGCGTGGGGCGGCTTCGCGTACGGCCGCGGCCTGGACGGTGCCCCAGCGTCCGCCGACATGCAACGCCAATACCGGCGCATTGCGGTGGCCGCCAAGAACACCGACACTCGCGAGCACGACATCGCCGACTCCGACGACTACTTTCAGTACCACGGCGGCATGATCGCCACGGTCCGCGCGCTCACCGGCCGCGACCCGGCCGCCTACATCGGCGACAACACCAACCCCGACACCGTCAGAACCCGCAGTCTCTCTGAGGAAACGGCGCGGGTGTTCCGCGCCCGGGTGACAAACCCCCGCTGGATGGCCGCCATGCGCCGGCACGGCTACAAGGGCGCATTCGAGATGGCCGCGACCGTCGACTATCTGTTCGGCTACGACGCCACCGCAGGCGTGATGGCCGACTGGATGTACGAGCGGCTCACCGAGCAGTACGTGTTCGACGACGTCAACCGCAAGTTCATGGCGGAGTCCAACCCGTGGGCGCTGCACGGGATGGCCGAGCGGCTGTTGGAAGCAGTCAGCCGCGGCATGTGGCCGCAGCCTGATCCGGAGACTGTCGACGGGCTGAAGCGGGTGCTGCTGGAGACCGAAGGTGAGCTGGAAAGCTGACGGTATAATGCTGTAGCCGAAGGTACCATTATTCAATGGCTCTGAACATCAAGGACCCCGAGACGGAGCGGCTGGCGACCGAGCTCGCCAGCCGGTTGTCGACCACCAAGACCGGTGCGATCCGCGACGCACTGCGCGCGCGGCTGCAGGAACTGACCGATCGAGCGCACCAAGACGTAGCCCTGGCCCGGCATCACCGATTTCTCGAAGCCGAGATATGGCCCGTCACCGCCGGAACCGCCGCGATTACGAAAGTCGAACGAGAAGACATCCTCGGCTACGGCGAAAACGGCGTCTGAGTGATCGTCGACAGCTCGGCTCTCATTGCGCTCATCCAACGAGGGGACACGGCGGTCCAGGTCGCCGAGGTCTTGTCGACCGAATCCCGGTGTCGCATCGGCGCTTCGACGTGGACGGAGACGTTGATTGTGCTGACCCACCGATATGGTCCGGTCGGCCGCACGATCGTGGAACGAGTGCGCCAGGAATTCGCGCTCACTGTGATCGACTACACCGCCGACCATGCAGCGATCGCCCTCGATGCCTTCGCGCGTTTCGGCAAGGGCCGACACAAGGCCGCGCTCAACTTCGGCGACTGCATGGCGTACGCGGCGGCCAGGTATGCAAGCGAGTCATTGCTCGCCGCAGGCGACGACTTTGCCCACACCGATTTGGTTTTCGATTCGCGCGGTGTGGTCGGGCTATGGGCAGAGCACGGTTAGGGTCGAGACCTATGTCAACGACGTTCGCCGAAATCGCCCGTTCGAAGTACATCCTGTTGACCACATTCACCAAAGATGGACGGCCCAAGCCGACGCCGATCTGGGCGGCGCCCGATGGCGACCGGCTGCTGGTGATCACCGAGGAAGACTCGTGGAAGGTCAAGCGGATTCGCAACACCCCGCAGGTGACGCTGGCGGTGTGCGACGTGAAAGGCACCCCGAAGAGCGAGGCCGTCGAGGCCACCGCCACGATCCTCGACAAGTCGCAGACCGGTTTGGTGTATGACGCGATCGGCAAGCGCTACAGGATCATGGGCAAGGTGTTCAACCTGTTCAGCAAGTACGTGCGCGGCGGGATGCAGAAGAACGTCGGCCTCGAACTGCGGTTATGTCCCAACATCGGGGGCTGATGGATGGGCAAGAGGCTGATGTTCTAACAGAGAGTGGCGCAAGACCGCAGACCGGTTGACTTCACGCCTCATCTCGGCGACCCGCAGGCCCCCTCGTCATCGACGTAGCGGGAATCCATCGCAGACCCTGGCCATTGCGTGGATGTCGCTGACGACACGCGACGGTCAAGTCGACGCCACGTGAATTGCAGGAAGTTAGCTAGGATCGGCCACCTACTGGGAACCTGCCGTAATGAGATCTTTCTGACTGGGATCGTCATTGCCTCGTTACAAGAGACTGTCAGGGCCAACACGGCATCTCATATCCCAACATCAACGAGTTCGCCAATATCACAATGTCAACGTCGAAAGAAAAACCAGGGTCGCACGTCCCGAGCTAGGCACCTGCTCCACCGACACAACCAGAACGATGCCCTCACGAGCCATAGATAGCAAAACTGTGTGCTTGAGTCGCTGCAGCGATATAACCTATTAAAGCCAGATATTTGGCAGGAGGTAGAAGCCTATGGCAAAGATCACAGCCACACACTTTGCGAATCGCAAAAAGGTCCTGCTAGGTTAGCTGACGTAAGTAACCGCCACTGAAGACGACACTTACCAGCCAATCGATAATAGTTTGCGACATGTTGCCACGGCTAATGCGGATTGAGTTTGTTGCAGACGAAACTGACCGCAGAAGAAGCTCGTGGAATTGAGCCAACTCAGGTTGCGTCGAAAGATTTGCTCCACGATGGCCGGGGCGCAGTGACCACCTGGACGACCATCAAGGTGCCGTGCCACTAAGACTTCACCGGCAATGGAACGGGAAGAGGAAAGAGAGTCACCCATGAAGAAGATCGCAGTAACCACACTGGCGGCGGGTGCCGTCGCCGCTGGTCTGGCGTTGGCCCCGTTGGCCTCCGCTCAGACGCAGCCCATCCCCGAGGGGCTGTACAGGATGACCATCACCACTACCGACGGGCGTGTGATCGTCCAACAGGACCAGATCGCCTACTGCGGGCCGGACTGCTTCTCGCTGTATATACCGGGTGAGTCTGGCGCACCCGTCGAGTACCGGTACGACCCGGCGACGGGCAAGTGGGTCGATTACCAAGGCCGGTGGACGGTGGACGGGGTCAACTTCGCTGGCGACAGAAGCGGTGCCACGGCGGTCCTCGCCCACGTCTAAGCCGTTCTGGTACGACCGTCAGGACACGGCGGGGGGCCGTGTCCCGACGGATGGCATCGAACCGGCTGACGCGGCGGGATGCAGAAGAACGTCAGGCTCGAGCTCAAACCCGCGACATAGGAACCCAATACGGCGATGGCACGTTTCCCTCACATGGCGTTGCGGTGGTTCCTGGTGTATGCGGTCGTCGAGTTGGCGGCCGTCGTCGCTCTGGCCTGGGCGGTCGGCCTGGGCTGGACGATCCTGCTGCTGCTCGCGACCCTTGTCATCGGGATCGCGCTCGCCGGCTCCCAAGTCAAACGGCAGGTCCGCCGATTGCGCGCGGGCTTCGACACGCCGCAGGGCGCGCTCACCGATGGCGCGCTGATCGCTGTCGGCACGCTGCTGGTCGCTATCCCGGGGATCGTCACCACCGCGGCCGGTCTGTTGTTGCTGCTACCGCCCACCCGCGCGGCCGCCCGGCCGATTGTCGCCACGCTCGCCGCGAGGCAGATCGGGGTCATGGCGCCTAGGCCTGACTACATCGACGCCGAGGTTATCAACGTCGTAGACGTCGAGCCGCCTGCCCTGCCTCGGTGACGCAACTGCTCATCGGTGGGCGGGTGCACAGCCCGACCCATCCCGACGCCACGGCGATGGCGGTCCGCGACGGCGTCGTCGCATGGCTGGGCAGCGACGACGTCGGATACGCGCAGTTTCCTGACGCCGAGATCGTCGACCTCGACGGCGCGTTCGTCGCACCGGCGTTCGTCGACAGCCATGTCCACGTCACGGCCACCGGCCTGACGCTCGTGGGGCTGGATCTACACGCCGCCACCTCCCTGCAGCACTGCCTGCAACTCGTGTGCGACTACGCCTGCGCGCACCCTGATGGCCCGATCTGGGCGCACGGTTGGGACGAGTCGGCGTGGCCGCAGCCGCTCGCGCCTACCACCGACGACGTGGACGCAGCCGTCGGCGACCGGCCGGTCTATTTGGCCCGCATCGACGTGCACTCGGCGGCCGCATCGACGGCGCTGCGCCGACTGACGCCAAACCTGAAGCACCGCAATGGGTTTCATTCACAGGCGCCGCTGACCGTCGACGCGCACCATGACGTGCGAGCCGCCGCGCGCAGTCAGCTCACGTCGGCTCAGCGTGCGCAGGCGCACATCGCCGCGCTCGACGCCGCGGCCGCAGTCGGCATAGTTGCCGTCCACGAATGCGCCGGCCCCGACATCGGTGGGCTCGACGATTGGCAGGAACTGCGCGACACCGATCACGGTGTCGACGTCGTCGGCTACTGGGGCCAGGCCGTAAAGACCGCCGACGAAGCCGCCGAGCTACTCGCCAGCACCGGGGCCCGGGGCCTGGCCGGCGACCTGTTCGTCGACGGCGCGCTCGGCTCGCGCACCGCCTGGCTCAGCGAGCCGTACGCCGACGCGCCCCACTGCGGCAACGCCTACCTGGACCCTGACGACATTGCGGCGCATCTGCTCGCTTGCACCGTCGCCGGCATCCCGGCCGGTTTCCACGTCATCGGTGACGCCGCGGTGACGGCTGTCGTCGAGGCCTTCGCCGACGTCGTCGACCGATGTGGGGTCGCAGCGGTCGCCCGCTGCGGGCACCGGCTCGAGCACCTCGAAATGGTGAGTGCCGCGCAGGCCAGCCGGTTGGGCTCGTGGGGCGTGATCGCCAGCGTGCAGCCGAATTTCGACGCGCAGTGGGGGGGTGAGCGCGGCATGTATGCGGCGCGGCTGGGCGCAGAACGGGGCCGCCGGTTGAACCCGCTGGCGCTGTTAGCATCCCAAGGCGTGCCCCTTGCATTCGGCTCCGACACTCCCGTGACCAGCATGAATCCGTGGACGACCGTGCGGGCGGCGGCTCACCACCGCACCCCCGGAAGCGGGCTGTCGACGCGCGCCGCGTTCGCCGCGGCCACCCGCGGCGGATGGCGGGCGGCAGGGGTACGCGACGGCGTCACGGGGACGCTGGCGCCCGGTGCACCCGCGTCATACGCAGTGTGGGACGTCGGGCCGTTGGCTGTCAGCGCTCCGGCGGACGCGATGCAGCGGTGGTCCACCGACCCGAGGTCGCGGGTGCCATTGCTGCCCCAACTGGACGACGATCCGCTGCCGCGATGCCTGCGCACGGTGCAACGCGGGGAGGTCATTCATGGCTGACGCCGCCACCGAGCCTGCGGCCACGGAGCGGGCTCTCCGGCTGCGCAGAGCCATCGTCCGCCGCCTGCCCGAGCTGACGGCGGCAATCGGCGCCGGCCTGTTGCTGTGCGTGAGCTTTCCGCCATTCGGCTGGTGGTACTGCGCGGTCGTCGCGTTCGCGGTCCTGGGATGGGTGCTGCTGCGCGAGCGCACCACACCACTGGGCGGCTTCGGCTACGGCATCTTGTTCGGGCTTGCCTTCTACATCCCGCTGCTGCCGTGGACGGGGCAGCTGGTGGGCGCCGTTCCGTGGCTGGCGCTGTCCGGGCTGCAGGCGGTGTACCCCGGGCTGTTCGGCGCCGCTGCGGTCTTGGTCCGGCGGCTGCGCGGCTGGGCCATCTGGTTCGCCGCGTTGTGGGTCGCCGCCGAATGGCTGAAATGCACTGTACCGTTCGGTGGATTCCCTTGGGGCGTAGTGGGTTTCGGGCAGACCGATGGCCCCCTGCTGCCAGTCGCGCGGCTCGGCGGAGTGCCGCTGCTGTCGTTCGCGGTGACGCTGCTCGGTTTCAGCGTGACCGCGCTTGCAACCGAAGCGCTGCACTGGTGGCGCAACCGCGGCGACACCCCGCCGCGCGTGGTGCTGCCCGGCGTGTGCATCGCCGTCGTGCTGTTCGCGATCGCTGTGACCTGGCCGGGAGTGCGGAAGTCGGGCACCGGCGCCGGCGACGACCCGATCATCACCGTCGCCGCAATCCAGGGCAACGTGCCTCGGCTCGGACTGGACTTCAACGCGCAGCGTCGCGCCGTGCTGGACTACCACGTCCGCGAAACCATCGAGCTCGCCGACGACGTGCGGGCAGGCCGCGCCCCGCAACCTCAGCTGGTGATCTGGCCGGAGAACTCATCGGATATCGATCCGATTCGCAATGCCGATGCGGCGCAACAGATTTCCATCGCCGCGGCGGCGATCCGCGCGCCGATCCTGGTCGGCGCGGTGCTTCAGGGGCCCGGTTATTCCGCGGACAACCCGGCGTCGACGAACACCGTGATGGTCTGGGATCCCGGCCGGGGACCGGGTGAACGCCACGACAAGCAGATTGTGCAGCCGTTCGGCGAATACCTGCCGTGGCGGGGGCTGTTCCGACATCTGTCGCCGTACGCCGATCGGGCGGGCTATTTCGTACCGGTCGACGGCGACGGTGTGGTGCACGCGGCCGGGGTGCCGGTCGGGGTGACGACGTGCTGGGAGGTGATCTTCGACCGCGCCGCCCGCGAGTCCGTCGTCAACGGTGCGCAGCTACTGGCGGTGCCCACCAACAACGCGCTGTTCGGGCAGCCCATGAGTGAGCAGCAGTTGGTTTTCGCGAAGGTGCGCGCGGTGGAGCATGACCGCTACACCGTTGTTGCGGGGACGACAGGGATCAGCGCGATCATCGCTCCCGACGGTCACGAGGTGGCCCGGACGAACTTCTTCGAGCCGGCCTACCTGGACAAACAGGTCCGCCTCAAATCGGATGTGACGCCTGCCACGCGGTGGGGCCCGATCGTGGCATGGGTGCTGATCGGAATCGGCGGGGCGGCCCTTGTGGCCGGAATCCAGCACAATGGATGGTTCATCCGTCGGCTCAGGCCGGGCGGCGCAGACAAAGGAGCACCATGACCACCGGAGCAAACCCCGGGGGCCGGCCAAGCCAGCGCACGCTGGCGATCATCCCGACATACAACGAACGCGACAATCTACCGCTGATCGTGCAGCGGCTCCAGAACGCACAGCCCCACGTGCACATTCTCGTGGTCGACGACGGCAGCCCCGATGGCACCGCGGAGCTCGCCGACCAGTTCGCCGCAGCCGATCCGCAGCGCATTCACGTCATGCATCGCACGGTGAAGGACGGCCTCGGCGCGGCCTACCTGGCCGGCTTCGCGTGGGGGTTGAACCGCCAATACTCGGTGCTCGTCGAGATGGACGCCGACGGCAGCCACGCGCCCGAACAGCTGTCGCGGCTGCTCGACGCCGTCGACGCCGGCGCCGATCTGGCGATCGGGTCGCGCTACGTGCAGGGTGGGCAGGTGCGCAACTGGCCAGGGCGCCGTCTGGTGTTGTCACGCATCGCGAACTGGTATTCGCGCACGCTGCTCGGGTCCAGCGTCAACGACATCACCGCCGGTTACCGCGCGTATCGGCGTGAGGTGCTGGAGAAGATCGACCTTTCGGCGGTGAAGTCGAAGGGCTACTGCTTCCAGATCGACCTCACGTGGCGCACGATCAACAACGGGTTCACCGTGGTCGAGGTGCCGATCACCTTCGTGGAGCGCGAACTCGGCGTCTCGAAGATGAGCGGATCGAACATCCGTGAGGCGGTGGTCAAGGTCGCCCAGTGGGGCATCCGTGGGCGCATCGACCGGGCCCACGATAGGTTGCCTCTCTAGCCGCGGCGGCGCTGCCGGATGACGTCTAGCCGCTCCTTGAGCAGCTCGTCGAGCTCTTCGATCGAGCGGCGCTCCAGCAGCATGTCCCAGTGCGTGCGCGGCGGCTTGCTCTTCTTCGGCTCGGGAAGGTCGCCTTCGATCAGCGTGCCCTCCATGCCGTTGCGGCACAGCCACGTGCCGGGAATCTCGGCGTCATCGGCGAACGGAACCTCGAACTCCTCGCCGTTGTCGGTTCGATACCGCGCGATCTGACGCGGCGCCAGGTCGTGGTTGCGGTCGGTCTCGTAGCTCACGGCTCCAAGCCGGCTGCCTCTCAAGACGCGATCAGCCATCGTCAATACTCTCCATCCACTGGAAGTCAGCGCTATTTATCCAGGTAAAACAACGCAGAAGGCGCGCTGGCAGTTCCCATGTTGTAGGGCGACGCGACTCCTAGGATACCGGGCTTCGGCCCATGGGCCGTCTAGAGTCGGCAGGCGTGCCCCGCCTAACGCAGCCGTGCCGATGGTGTGGACGAGAGGTCGCCGACGCCGGGTTGGGGCGGCGGCGGCGGTACTGTCGTCAGTCCTGCCGGCAGCGGGCCTACGAGCAGCGGGCCGCAGTGAAAGGCGTGGAGCTACCGTCCGATGCGGTGGTGTTGTCGGCTGACGAAGCCGCGCGGCTGTCCGACCGGGTGTATCAGCTGCGTTGCGCGGCAGAAGACGTCGCTACCGCGGTCGACGAGGGCGCTGGCAAATCAGAGCTGCGCGAGCTGTGCGGCGCGCTGCTGGACGCCGCGAAGGAAGCCGACGGCTGGCGCTAGCCACGTCGAATAGCCACTCGGCGGGCACTTAACAGCTGAACTGCAGCCCAATGTCTTCCGGGGGCGGGACCGGCGTCAGGCAGCCGAACGGTTCGATACCTGCGTCGCTGTACCGCGCCGCAGACTGATGCGTGAGGTTCACGCAGTACAACCCGACCTGGTCTGAACGGCATTGGTAGTCACCGAATTTCAGCGTTTTCCCGTACGGCAGCTGCGGGCCGTCACCGTTAGCGAACGGGCCCGCATCGCCGTGGAAGCTGCCCACCGACAGCGACTGGCCGTCGAATTCCACCCAGCCTCCGGCCCAATGAGTCTCGATCTCGGTGGGGCGTGGCGGCGGGTTTTTGAGTTCCACCAGGCATATCAACGCGTCGCTGAAGTTCGCCATCGTGGCGCACCTGGTTTTGCCCGACGGTGTGGTGAACGCCACATCGTCGCCCAGATCTACGGTCGTGCCGTCTCGATTCGCGCTGTGGTAGGTGGCGGCGTCGACCGGTTCTCCGGCCGCGATCCAGGCGGTGACGTCGCCGATCGGCGCGCCCGGCTCGGGTGCAGCGGCGGGCGCCGGCGCCGAAGTTGTCGACGATTTGGAAGCCGTACTGGGCAACGGCGTCAACCTGGCGGGCTGTGAGTGACCGCCGACGGTCTGCGAACAGCCGGCCACCAGCGTCAGCGCCGCCAGCATCGTGGCCAACAAGCGCATGGCTACCACCGTATCCGTCAGGAGTTCGCTACCGTCAAAGAATGGCCGGAGGCAATGTCCGAGTGACCACCGTGAGCGGCACTGTCGAGGGGTTGACCCGTAATGGGGTGACGCGCTGGCGGTCCATCCCGTACGCCCGCGCGCCTTTGGGCCGGCTGCGTTTTCAAGCGCCGCAGCCTCCGATCCCGTGGCGCGGAGTCCGCTACTGCCACGACTTCACGTTCTGCGCTCCGCAGCGGCGGCGGTACACCCTCATCGGCGTGAACAAGTACCAGCCGATAAGCGAGGACTGCCTCACGCTCAACGTGATTGCACCCGCCACTCCACCCGGCGAGCCGCTGCCTGTGCTGTTCTTCATCCACGGCGGCGGATACATGCTGGGCAGTTCGGCGACACCGCTTTACGACGGCTCCGCGCTGGCTCGCCGCGGCTGCGTCTACGTCTCTGCGAACTACCGGCTCGGCGCACTGGGTTGCCTTGACCTGTCGTCGCTGTCGACGCCGGATCATCCGATCGAAAGCAACCTGTTTCTGCGCGACCTCGTGCTCGCACTGCAGTGGGTGCGCGACAACATCGGGGCCTTCGGCGGCGACGCAAACCGGGTGACGATCTTCGGCGAGAGCGCAGGAGCGCATGCGGTCGCCACCCTGTTGACTGTCCCCGCGGCCGGTGGGCTCTTCGCGGGTGCGATCTCGGAGAGCCCAGCGACCGGGATAGTGGTGCCCGGTGAGCTGGCGCCCCGATTCGCCGCGCAGTTCGCCGACATCTTGGGCGTGGACCAAGCCAACGCCGCCGCCACGCTAATGCGGGCCGAGCCCCGCCGGCTGGTCAGGGCCCTCGACGAGTTGCTGACCCGTTCGACACAGGAGATGACCGCCGGTTCGTTCGCGATCGGCCCGACGGTGGACGGCGACTACCTGCCGCGGGATCCGTTCGTCGCGATGGCCCAGGGAGAGGCGCACCAGGTTCCGGTCATCGTCGGCCACAATGCCGAGGAGTCCAGGCTGTTCACCCGCTGGCTGAAGATGCTGCCCACCACCGAGCACATGCTTGAGCGGCTGCTCGCCGGCATCGACCCCGCCGCCCGCGAACGCATCCAGATCGCCTACCCCGGTTATCCGCACCCGGACGAATGCATGCGGCTGAGCGCCGACATGTTCTTCGGGTCGGCGGCGTGGCGAATCGCCGAGGCGCACAACAAGCATGCGCCGACGTACATGTACCGCTACGACTACGCGCCGCGCACGCTGTCGTGGAGCGGGCTCGGTGCCACCCATGCAATGGAGCTGCTCGCGGTGTTCGACATCTACCGCACCAGGCTGGGGTCGCTGCTGACGGTCGCCGCCGATCGGCGATCGGCACTGCGGGTGAGCAACAACATCCAGTCGCGGTGGCGCCGCTTTTCCAGAACCGGTGTGCCCGGTACCGGCTGGCCCACCTACGACCACGACCGGGCCGTGATGGTGTTCGACAAGCACTCACGGGTCGAATACGACCCGCACCCGGCCCGCCGCGAGGCGTGGGAGAACTTCAGCCTGGTCCGCTGACCCGCCTGCAGAACCCAAACACCCTTCGGCAACTACCAGTTCGATAGAACCTAGCTAAACGCTGTGCTTGACCTGCGGAAACAAGGTCGGCCGCGTGCGTTGTGGTCATCGGTATCTTGGAGTCGGCTAACTCCTCTTGACTAGAGAGGAGCACCAATGACCACCTACATCGTGCCCGATAACCCCGCCGACCCCGCGGCCGCGGCGCTCGAGCTGATCCTGCGGCTACCCGCCAAATATGGCGGCCCTGCGTGTCGCAGGGTCGGGCTAAACCGTTCTAGTACTGCAGCCGTAGATCGTGGCTCGGCTGATCGAGCGTGTCTGCGCTGGTAGGAGCGGTGACCGGGGCATTGTTCGGAGTTTGTGAGTACATCTGAATATGCCGCGGTCGCCGCGGTTCATAGCGTAGATCCTGATCGGTGGTGGGCGGAGTTTTCGGCGGTGGTCGATCGGATCGCGCCGCGTTTCGCCCGCTACGAGCCGCTGCGTCATGCCAGCGCGCTGATGCTCGGGATGGTTTCGGGCTTGGATCGCAAGAATTGCTGGACTATTGCTGAGCATCGCGGTGGTGCCACTCCCGATGGCCTGCAGCATCTGCTGGCACGGGCGAAATGGGACGCCGACGCCGTTCGCGATGACTTGCGTGACTACGTCGTCGACGCCTTCGGTGATCCCGACGCGATTCTCGTGGTGGACGAGACCGGCGACATCAAAAAGGGAGTGCATTCGGTCGGGGTGCAGCGCCAGTACACCGGCACCGCCGGACGTATCGAGAACGCTCAAGTCGCGGTGTTTTTGACCTACGCCGCGCCGCGTGGACATGCCCTCATCGATCGCGCCCTGTATCTACCGCGGTCGTGGGCCGAGGATCCCCGGCGCTGCACCAACGCCGGAATCCCCAGCAGCCAGCGGAGTTTCGCGACCAAACCCGCGCTGGCAACAGCGTTGATCACCCGCGCCGTTGCCGCGGAGGTCCCTGCGTCGTGGGTGGCCGGCGATGAGGTCTACGGCGCCGACCCCAGACTGCGTGCAGCCATCCGCGGCCACGGTCTGGGCTATGTGCTGGCCGTCTCAGCCAACCGGCGCGTGCCCACCCCGGCCGGTCCGATCCGGGTGGATCGACTCCCGGCCCACCTACCCAAAAGGGCCTGGCAGAAACACTCCGCCGGGGCCGGCAGCCACGGACATCGCTACTACGCCTGGGCCTGGATCGCCCTACTATCCGAAGACGAGACCGACACCGGCGAACACTATTTGCTGATCCGCCGCAACGATGCCACCGGCGAACTGGCCTACCTGCGCTGCTACTCGCCGCGGCCCACCACCTTGCACACCCTGGTCAAGGTGGCCGGTCAGCGCTGGCGCATCGAGGAATCCTTCCAGGCCGCCAAGGGACTGACCGGCATCGATCAGCACCAGGTCCGCCGCTGGACCTCCTGGCACCGCTGGACCACCCTGGCCATGCTCGCCCAAGCCTTCCTGGCCGTGGCCACCGCCACCGAACGCGACACCCAACCAGCGCCAACTGGTCTGATCACCTTGACCGTCAATGAATTTCGCCGACTCTTCGACGCCCTACTCCTGGTGACAAAGCACACCCTGACCAGCCTGCTGGCCTGGTCACGATGGCGACGACAACACCAACACCGCGCCCGACTATCCCACTACCGGCGACGGGAACAACAATGATCACGATCTACGGCTGCAGTACTAGGTCGGCAGGGTGTCACGCGTCGCCGATTAGATGCACGCGCTACCGGTGACATATCCAACCGGACCGGTGGCGCTGATGCACGCGCTGAGCCCAGGGCCGTACCACCCCGGGCCCCACCCCGGGCCGCCCCAGTCGCCGCATCCCCAGTGGCCGTGGCCGTCGCAGTGGCCCCACCCGTGGCCGTCTTGCGGCAACGATATGCCCGCGGTCGCGGCCATAATTTTCTTGGGATTCATAACGCACCCCCGGTGCGCATCGCAATCGGTCCAAGTTGCAAGACCTCCTTCCATGTTGCTCCCATCAGCGAGCAGACGAAAGAGGTTTCTACCTGTTCTAGTCGTGTTGCGTGGCTGCCGTTTCCGACGGCCCGGGGCTGGTCGGGCGGACCTACCTCAATAGTTCACGCAATTGGGTGCTGAGGTGTGTCGTGAACGTGAAAGGTGCACTGCCTCAACGATAATCGACTTTTGCTGGAGTACGAAAATCGATCGAGGAGTGCACCTATCAGATGCAGGCTACTACCGATTGGTCGAAAGGTGTTCGAGTCGAGGTCCGCGGCGACGACGTGGTCGGGCACGCGGGCAACGTGATCCCCCGGATGCTGGCCGACAACCTGGGCCTGACCAGCGGCTTGTCCGCGGCGTTGTCACGGCCAGAGGTGCGCCACGACCGGGGCGCGGTGATGCGGGACGTGGCGGTGTCGATTGCGGGCGGCGCGGAGAACCTGGCCGGTACCGCGGTGCTGCGGGATCAGGAACGACTGTTCGGGCAGGTGGCGTCGGTCCCGACGATGTGGCGGTCGCTGAACGAGATCGACCACCAGGGCATGGCCAGGATCGCGCTGGTGCGCAACAGCGTCCGGGAGCGGGTGTGGGAGTTGATCGAGACTCGGCACCGCGCGATCCCGCCCTCGCGGACCTGTTATGGGGACCTGGATCCGGTGATCGTGATCCGCATTGACGCCTCGCTGGTTGAATCGCACAGCGACAAGCAGCACGCTGCGGGGAATTTCAAGGGTGGCTACGGGTTTCACCCGCTGTTGGCGTGGTGCGACAACACCGGCGAACTGCTGGCGGTGATCGCCCGCCCAGGCAACGCCGGGTCGAACACCGCGGCCGATCACATCGCGATCATCGACGCGGCGATCGCCGCGATCCCGGCGACGTGGCGGCGCAACCTGTTGATCACCATCGACGGGGCGGGCTGCAGCCACGCCGTGGTCGAGCACCTGAGGAAACTGAACGCCCGCCCGGGCTGGGCGGTGGCCTACTCGGTCGGGTTCGACCTCGACGAGCGGGCCCGGGTCGCGATCGGGCAGATGCCCGCCGCCGGGTGGGAGGCGGCGCTGGATGCGGCCGGCACGGCCCGCGACGACGCGCAGGTGGCCGAGCTGACCGGGCTACTGCGTGAGGGCGCCGACGGCGACCGGCTCGACGGCTGGCCGGCCGACATGCGCATCCTGGTGCGGCGGGAGAAGATCGAGCACGGGACGCAGTTGTCACTGTTCGAGCAGATCAACGGCCACCGCTACCAGCTCATCGCGACCGCCACCCGGGGTGGACAGGCCCAGCGGCTCGAGGCCCGCCACCGGGTGCACGCCCGGGTGGAGGGGTTCATCCGCTGCGGCAAGGACACCGGCCTGGCCCGCTGGCCATCGCACTCGTTCGCGATCAACACCGCCTGGGTCACCGCGGTCGCCCTCGCCATCGACCTGCTGTGCTGGATGCGGCTGCTGCTGCTGGACGGCCCGCTCGCCAAGGCCGAGCCGGCGACCCTGCGCTACCGGCTGCTGCACGCTGCGGCCCGCCTGGTCAAACGATCCCGCTACCTGATCCTGCGGGTCCCCGAAACCTGGCCCTGGGCACAGGAATTCGCCGCCGCCGTCAACCGCGTCCGCGCCATCCCCTGACCCGCGGACCCCCGTGTCCGTTCGACCCAAGGAAGGAGCAGCCACCCGGGACCGTGGAACCCGGCGCCACCGCACGACACGCGGCGCCGCCCCCTACGGACAAGCCGGAAATCAAGATCAACTCATGATCTCAGCAGCCGCCAGGGGAGAACTCGGGCGACCGTGAAATTTTGAGGCCTATGACCAACGACACACAAACAATTCGGGACATCCAAATATCAGCGCACGGAAGCGCCGCGACACCTCGTCATGCCTTTTGTGCCATGTAGCCGGCCGCTCCGCCGCCGATGTAGTTGAGTGGGCCGACGCCCTGCGCCTCCGCCGCCTGGTCGCCCAGATACCGGATCGACGTCGTATCAAGAATCGAGTGGAACTGTCCATCCTCGTCGAAATTGATGTTGGCGCCCTCGACCCGGATAAATAGGACGGTGTCCTCGGTGTTGGTCTCGGGGCAGATGAAGGTATGCACCGAGCCGGCAGGCTCCAGCAAGTAAGAGCCGGCGGTCTGCGGCTGGTCGGGGTACTCGAGGTAGTGCCAGCTACCCGAAAGGGTGTACACCTCGGCGATGCCGGTGTGATAGTGCAGCGGTACTTTGGAACCTGGACTGAAGGTGGCCAGCACCACCCAGCAGCCCGCTTCCAGGTCCAGCCGCAGGGGCTTGGCGTGAACCCCAGGACCCAGGATGTCGGTGAGCAGCGGAATGTTGTTCTCGTTGACGGTGTCGCTTGCCAGGGTGATGGGACCACCTGATTGCCAGGAGGATGGGACCACCGTGGCGCGTTATTGAGGATGCTCGTCGCCCTGGGTTGGGTCAAGTTGGCCGGGTCGGGTTCGTTGCCGGTAGGACGGTCCTTCGATGACGAGGGTGTGGGCGGTGGCGGTGAGCCGGTCGATCGCTGATTGCGCGAGCAACGTGTCGGCGGTCATGGTCAGCCATTCGGCGGGTTCCCTGTTGGAGGTCACGATCGTCGTCTTGGCGCGGTGTCGTTCGACGATAATTTCGTAGAAGTCGCTGGTTTCGGTGGTGCCGAGCGGCCGCAGCGCGAAGTCGTCGATAATGAGGACGTCGACGGCCGCCAGCCGGCGGATCTCGGCGTCGACGGTGTTGTCGAGGCGGGCGGCGCGCAGCCGGGTGAACAGTTTGTCGGAGCGGGCGAACTGCACGGTGTGTCGTCGCCGAATTGCCATGTGCCCCAGGGCTGTTGCCAGATGCGTCTTGCCCACGCCGACGGGCCCGAGAACGATCGCGGACTGTCCGGCATCGAGGAAACGTAGCGAGGTCAGATCACCGAGCAGGGTGCGGTCGTAGCGCAGGTCCTCTTGTGCGGTCCAGGTGTCGAAGCGCATCGTCGGGTCGAGACCGGCTTTGGTCGCTCGTAAGGCAGCTGAACGGGATTCACGCCGTGACACCTCATCGGCGAGAAGTGTCTCGAGGAATCCGATGTGGCTGAGCTTGTGCTGACGGGCCAGTGCGGCCCGTTCGGGCAGGGTGTCGGCCAGGGCGCCGAGCTTGAGCGCTTTGAGCAGTCGGGTCAGGTCAGCACCGACCGGGTCGGCAGCCCCACGATGGGTGGTCATGTCAGATCTCCTGTGCTGTAGGTTCGTCGGCGACAATGGTCAATGAAGTTGTGGTGGTACTGAACTCGCTTGGGCTGCGGGTGAATCGGGTAGCGTGCTGCCCGACTGCTCGCGGTAGTTCCGGTGCGGTGTTCTCGGTGCCGCGCTCGAGCATGGAGGCGATCTTGTTGACCGAGACGACGTCGAGGTCCAGCGATAGTGAACAGGCCCGCTCAACGCGGTCGGCGCCGTAGCGACGCACCAACCCTTGCAGCCGGTAGACCGTGCGCATCCGGGTCCAGGGCAGCGGATCATCCAGGATTCGTTCGGCGTAGATCCCGATGTTCGCCCCGTGTGCAGCACACGTGGCGATCAACGCCGTGAGGTCCCGCATCGCGTAGACGGCTTTGTGTTCGGGCAGGTCGGCCCGGTCGGTGCTGCGGCCACCCGGAGGCTGGCGGGGATGGACTTTCACCAGTGTGCCGCGGTGGTGGAACTTCACCAGCTCGCTGTCGGCACGAACGTCCAACGTGGTGCCGATCCACTGCTCGGGCAGCGAGTACAACGCCTTGGCGACCTCGGCGTGGAAGTCGCGGTGCACCTTCACCGCCTTGAACACCGGCACGTCGTAGGCGCCCGGCGCCGGGAGCAGTAGGTCGCGTTCGGAGGCGGTGAACACCTCCAGCGGACGTGCGCAGGTGCTGCCGTGGATGCGGGTGCCGGCAGTACGTAGGCACCACGTGGTCGCGGCCTGCTGCGCTTGGTCCAGGCTGGTGAATGTTTCACCGTCCCAGAAGTTTCCGCGCACGTACTGCACCGCGCGTTCCACTCGTGGTTTATCCTTCGGAGACCGCACCCGGGCAGGGTCGGTCAGGAATCCGACATGGCCGGCGTAATCAAGCCAGCCCTGGGTAAATCGCGGGTTGACCGCGTCAGCAGCAGCGATCACCGGCTTCAGATTGTCCGGGATCAGGACTGCGAACACCCCGCCGAAGAACTCCCACGCCGCCTGAGCACCAGCGATCACCGCGACCAGGGTCTGGGAGTAAGACAGCCACACGAACATGTGCCGGGAGTAGACGGCGGTGAAGATCAACGCATGCACCTTGCGGCGCCGACCATCCTCGGCATCGGTGAGCATCCCGAGATAGCCGAAATCAATCTGGCATTCCACCCCAGGATCCCCATCGGCGATCCGCACCGTGGTGTCCTTGCGGCCGAAACCGCAACGCTCCCCAGCAAATCGGTTCAACGTCCGATACGGCACCACACAGCCTTGCCGGGCCAGCAGGGTGTGGATCTTGGTGATCGTCAACGGCCGCGCCTCACCGTCACCGGCCACCCATGCAGTGATCTGCTCCTCGAACCCCACCAACTGTTCCCACGCCGCACCGTGGCCATCGGGGCGCACTGGACGCACCGCGTCGGCGACCACCCCAATCAACCCGTCATCGACAGCCTCGACGCCCTCGCTGCGGCGCAACCCCGCCGATTGCGCGGCCTCGACGTAGCGGCGCACCGTTTTGCGGTCCACGCCGCAATGCGCGGCGATCCGGCGGTACCCCGGTGCCGGTAACCCGGCCACCCCCAGCCACACCCGCAGTACTTCCCTGATCTCGTTCACACTGACCTCCCGAAAAGCCATGCCCGCCGCCTCCGTGACTTGGACCGTCACGGTGATCGAACGAACAAATGAAGAGACCACCGACGCGGCGCGCCGGTGGTCCCATAACTGGCAATCCAGGTGGTCCCATCACCCTGGCAAAATCAGCTCACGCTGGTCCCATGCTGCTGGCAG
>CAWDEZ010000022.1:0-161138 GCA_963801365.1 uncultured Actinomycetota bacterium
GAACCATCGAGCGGACCTCACGATCAGGTCCGACTCGTACACACTCTGCTGGACGCAACCTTCGGAGGCGCTCCTGCCCGCACCGGTCGGTGCGGGCCGCTTCGTCATCCGAGCCACCCGCGAGCGTGGGGTTGGCGTGCCGTCCAGTCGGAGCTTGTCGGCGGCATCTCGTGAAGCTCCTTCAGTTTATGCGAGGCCATCGGCCGCGCGTGCGTCACCGCCTCGGGACGGCAAACGCCACAAGCTAGCGCAATTAGTTAGGGGTCTCGCGGTTGCGGCGGTAAATCTGTGATTGACCGGTGCCGTTGGCGGGAGAATCCTCAAGGTGATCGCGGGGACGCAGCCAACCACCGCGACGAGCCGGGAGGGTAATGAGTTCGGAATATGCAACCGAGCAGGTGCCGCTGACCGAGATCCAGGAGGGTGACACGATTCAAGATCCCATGTCCGGTCAGTGGTTCACCGTGACCCGAACGGCGGACGGCACAACGAGTGTCACTCGCAAGGACTCAGATGGCGAGCGGACGGTTATCGAGGGGTATCGCGTCTACTACGGCGACGAACGACAAGGTGAGCAGGTCGATTCCCGATGCATCATCGATAGCCGGTTTACCAAGGGCCTCGTCACTCGCCAGGTGCGGGAGTAATCGCGACCGTCCACGCGACAAGGACGACAAAGTTGCAGACCTGTGCGAGGCACCAGCTTTCAGCCTGCGCAGGCTGAATCCAGGGTGCCACGGCAGATGTGGGCGGCGATCGTCGAGAAGTTGGATGAGGCGGAGCAGCATCCAGGGTCGCTCGACGTCGAGGCGGACGCCTTCGATGACGCTGACGACGCCTACGATCCACTGGAATTCGCCGAGCCGGACGACGAGCTTTAAGCCCCCGGCGCATCAGACACGTCACAGCCGAGCTTGCAGCGGCACGGTGGTCAACTCCGAGGAGGAGCTGCCGGCGGAATTGGTGACGATGTGCTTGAGCCGCACGGATCCACCGGGACGCAGGTCGACTTCCTTCTCCTCCCTGAGGAACTCGTCCAACCCCTCGTCCTCGGGGCTGTCAGTCCGCCCAGGCCCGACCTGATCGTCATGGCGTCATCACAACAGTGATTGCGCATGCCCCCAAAACTTCTTCTTGGTGCCGCTCAGTTCCGTGTCGAGTCCCGCAGTCACCCAAGGGGCGATGTGGCTGGTGCCACGAGACCGGGTGTTCGTGGTGCTGCGAACCGACCCCGAGGTCATCGCCGACCGCTCCGCCGCATTCACCAGCGACAGGACGGCTATCCGCTGCATCCTTCGCGTTGGCTTCGGGTTCCCGCACGAGCAAGCCATCGTCCGGGTCATCATCGGCACCGGCAGCTAGAACGACTCGTCGGAGGTCTGTTCGTCGATCTGCTTTAGCTGAAGGTCTCCCCTACCTGGACACCGACCTTGTGGCGGACCATCAGGTTGGTTCGACTCGTTGCCGTGGATGAGCCGCAGACGCATGGCACGTTTTCTGCGAACTGCTTGGCACCCTGTGAGAAGTTCCGGTGGTCACGACACACCGGGACTTGTCGGGGCACCCTGCAATGCTTCATCGGACGCCTGGATGTCTGGACCCTCAACGGTGCTGTCTGTGTCGTACCGCTCGGCCTGAACAGCGACCAGATCAAGCCCAACAGCCTCTTGGCGGACCACTCCAAAGAGGCCGCAATCTCCCAGCCTGCCGCAAAGCCGGAGTTGACGTGACACGATCCCGCGCGGGTTAAGCGCTTGTCCGTAGGGGGATCGGCCGGCTACGTTGGCACCGGTGAAGGTCTGCGTGGTGCTCGGCGCCACACTGTTGCCGGGCGCCGTCAGGGCCGTTAGCCCCGTCGGTGTGGCGGCGTCGATTACCAGCACGAATGCCGGATTAGGCGGCGTGGGCAGTGGCGGAGAAGACGGATCTGAATTTGCCGCGCCCATACCCAATCCGATGGCGGGCAAACCAAGGCCACCGGCAACCATTGTCCTGACGACGAGTCGCTTCAGTTTCATCCCGCATCTCCTGGTTCTTCGTTGAACATCGCGAGACGCAGACCTCATTGTAGTAACGCACCTGTAACAATTGGGTAACAATTGGGTTAGATTGTAATAACTCGAGTTTCGCAGCTTGATCAGTGTGGCGCGTGTGAATTTTGGGGCGTTTGTGACGTGATCGGCGTGTCGCCGTGATCCGGTCGTAAGCATGACGAAGCATCGGCGGGTTTGGATGAAAGTTCAACGCTGATGCGAGGTTCCGCCGATGCTTCCGTCGCCGACCTTACCCGTTACCTGGCGCGGTCTGTTGGAGATGTTCCGTCCCGCGTTTCGCCGGTCGCGGACGTTCGGGTTGTTCGTGCTGCTGGCTACCGGGCTGGTCGCGCAGACCGCGCGACGGGCGGTGGTGGGCATGCTGGTGGGCGCCGGGGTGGCTGCGGTGGTGTCGTTTCACGCGTGCTGCCGGTTCTTCTCGCATCACCGCTGGGACGTGGATCTGATCGGGCTGGTGCTGGCCCGGCTGATCGTTCATCGGCTGCTTGCCGCGGGTGCGCCGATCGTTGTGGTGGTCGACGACACGCTGTTTCGCCGCTGGGGGCCGAAGGTGTTCGGCGCGTTCTGGACCCACGACGGGTCCGGGCAGGATCCCGGCGCGCTCGGCCGTGGCAACCGGTGGGTGATCGCCGGGATCCTCGTCCGGCTGCCGTTCTGCGCGCGTCCAACGGAAAGTGCTCTCGCCCAACGACTT
Organism: uncultured Actinomycetota bacterium; assembly: GCA_963801365.1. Classification (GTDB taxonomy): domain Bacteria; phylum Actinomycetota; class Actinomycetes; order Mycobacteriales; family Mycobacteriaceae; genus Mycobacterium. The sequence goes on from CAWDEZ010000022.1 coordinate 2,749, forward strand.
CACCGACATCGACGCCGTCTCCGACCGCCTGTCCGCATTCGAGAACCGATACAACCAGACCGCGCAGCCGTTCAAGTGGAAATTCACCACCACCGACCTGACCGAACTGCTGGCCAGGCTCGACAACCACAAACCCGAGCCCAAACATGACCCCGCCCAACCACGTGCCGCCTGACCCCCGACGAACTTACGAGCCCGACCACTTAGGCACGCGCCGGCCGACACCACGATGCTGCAGGTCTTGGACGGGTTGCTGCTTCTGTTCATCTTCGTCGAACTTCTCTACGCCGTGCGGGCGTGCCTGCGGTCGCACGAAATCGTCGCCGAGCCCTTCCTGATCGTTGGCATCCTGGCCGGCATCAAGGAAATCGTCGTGCTGTCGGTGGAGGCGGCAGCACTACTCGAAAAAGGCCCGGCTTTCGCGCGCGCAGTCGTGGAGATCGGCGTGCTGGGCGCCGTGGTTCTGGTGCTTGCCGTTGCCGCGTTGGTGTTGCGGGAGCGGCGAACCGTCCCTGACACGGCGGCCAGTTCAGCACGCAGAAACTTGTCGTGGTCGCTACTGGGCACTATGCGTCGTCCTCGTCTGTCCGATGCACAAGATGCCGACCCTTCACTGGGAGGCGCTGTTGCCAGGCACTGGTCGGTGCGGGCCGCTTCCTCATCCGAGCCACCCGCGAGCGTGGGGTTGGCGCGCCGTCTAAGTCGGGGCTTTGGCGACGGCGACTCGTGAAGCAGCACAAGTCTATGGCCTTTCGTCGACTGCCCATCGGTCGTTAAACCCCGGCTGGTTGCAGCGAGAGTTAATTCGGCTTCACGGCGTGAGGTTCTTTACCGCCACCGCCTGGCGGCTATCCCGGCTGGAATGACTCAAGAAAACCCGCGACACATCTACCCGCTACATGAACATGCAACGGCTCACAGCCAAGCGGAGGTCACCCTGGATCACTCGGGGAGGAGGTCCTGGGTGTCGGCGAACACCAGATCGCCGGTGTCCAGCGCCACCGCCCACCGTCGGGCCGGATCAGCGAAATGTTTGCCGCCGAGATCGACTGGCTGGGCCACCATTTCACCGAAGTCCTCGACAACAACACCTCGGCTTTCAGCGTCTGTGCCAGGGTGTACGCGGACGCGCATGTCCACCGCCAGGTGCGCGTCGGTCTCGCCACTGCTAGCCCTGCGATGTTTAAACACGTTGCGCCCCCGAAAACGGCTGGTTGTTAATCGCCTGTGCCGGTACATTACCGTTGGTCGACCACGGAACCGGACTAACGCCCCGTTCGGGCTTCGACGAGATGAACACCTAACGCCGATCTGGCCGGGATTGTCCCGGGGCGACAGGATCGACTTCGCCAGCGCGCACCTTGTACGACGCAACGTTCGCTCCTCGCGTACCACGCTGCGGAAGTTGGCGGGCGCGGCGCTACCGCAGCCCATTCACGTGACGCTACACATCGTGGACGACTCCTGACGGCTACTCGTTTGGATCGGCGCGCATGGCCTCATCGCATCACCTCGGCCCACTTCATGTGCTCCTCGAAGCCCAGTGATGTCGCCAGTGTGCGGTAGCGGTCCCGATAGTCCAGGTAGGTGGTGTCGGGTCGGCTTTGGGGCTTCTGCGCTGGCTGCGATTCGGGTCGTCGACGCCTTCGGTGGGCGTGGCCATGCGACCCTTAGGCTTGGTTGGTGGCCTCGCGTTCCGACTCGCTATGGCAACAGAACCGAGTCCTGGCGGAGGCCGCGTTGGCGCACCCGTTCGTGCGGGGCATCGCGTCGGGGGAGTTGCCCCGAGCCCGGTTCGGCTACTACCTGGGACAGGACGCCGCCTTCCTGGATGCGTTCTGCCGCGCCTACGCCTTGGCTCTGGCGAAGAGCCCGGACCAAGACGGGCTGATCGCGTTTCGGGAGCTACTCGACGCCAGCGCCGACGAACTGCGCCTGCACCGGGGCTACGCCGCCCGCTGGGGGGTCGACCTTCACCCCGTCCCGGACCCGGCCACCTCGGCGTATACCAACTTCTTGTTGGCGGTGGCTGCGCTGGAGCCGGTGGGCCACATCGCGGCGGCGATGACGCCGTGCATGCGGCTGTATGCCTACCTCGGCCAGCAGCTGGCCGCTCAGACCAAGCCCGAGAGTGCCTATCGGGAGTGGGTGCTGACCTACTCGAGCGCGCAGTTCGAGGCCCTGGCACGACGTGTCGAGGGTCTGCTCGACCGCTACGGAGGCGATGACGACCGCCTGGCCGTCCTGTATCGCCAGGCGATGGAACTCGAATTGCGGTTCTTCGACGCCGCCGTTGGATGGGAGAGGCGATGACCGCCGATGCGTTGCTGAGCCGTCACACCGCCGCGTGGCGGGCGGCCACCGTTCACCCGTTCCTTGCGGGCGTGCGGGACGGATCGCTGCCCGAGGACTGCTTCGACCGGTGGCTGGCCCAGGACCACCTGTTCGCGCAGGCCCTGGTGCGCGCCCAGTCCCGCATCGCGGCCGCAGCGCCCTTCGCCGACGTCGGCCTGCTCGCGGGGGGCGTGGTCACCACCGTTGGGGAACTGGGCTGGTTTGCGGAGATGGCGGCACGGCGCGGCGTGGTCCTCGACGCCCCGATGCATCCGACGACTCGGGCCTACCGCGACTTCCTGCTGGCCTTGACCTACTGCGGCTACCCGGCGCAGATCACCGCGATCTGGGCGCTGGAACGCACCTACCTGCAGAGCTGGGACGGCGCGCGCCCGGGTGCGCAGCCCTACCGCGAGTTCGTCAACAGGTGGACCACCGACGACTTCCGGTCCTACGTCGGCGACCTCCAGCCCTGCGTTGATCGCCAGCTTGAGGCCTGCGTCGGCGAGCAGGCGCGAGAGGCTGAGGACGCCTTCGTCTGGGTGACCCACTACGAGCGGGGCTTCTGGGACATGGCGATGTCAGGTTAGACCGAGGCTAGACCCAATGCCGGGTAGTTAAGCGTGTGACTGTTGGGTCAAGTGTGACACGCGGGACTTAGCGGTCTGTGGAATGGGCGCGGCTCCTGGTAGAAGCGAGATCACCACGATCAGTTTCTACAAAGGAGCCGCGATGGCCGATTCTGTCATGCCCACCCGTGGCCGATCCAGCCGCCGCGGCGCGATTGCCCGGCTGCGGTCGACGGTGGCCACGGTGGTCCGGTCGGTCACTGTGGGCGCGGGCGTATTCGCTCCCGGGCACCTGGGCGAGCTGACCCGTCAGGTGCCGTTCGAGCTAGTGGATGCGGTGCTCGAGCAGACCCGCGCGACCGAGCGGCGGCTGCGGCGGCTGCCCTCGCGGGTGGGCGTGTATTTTGTTCTCGCGCTAGCTCTGTTCCCTGGACTCGGCGCGGGGAAGGTATGGGCGAAGCTGCTCGCCGGCCTCGACACCGGGCTGCGGGTGTCGGTGTCGGGCAAAGCGTTGCGGGATCTGCGCCGCCGGGTCGGCGCCGCACCGCTGAAGGCGCTGTTCGAGACGTTGGCCGGGCCGGTGGCGCCGCCGTCGACCCCGGGGGTGCGGTTCGGCCGGTACCGCACGGTGGCCTTCGACGGCTGCATCTCGATCAAGGTGCCCGATACCGAGCGGAATCGGTGCTGGCTGGGCAAGCTGCGCGCCACCAACGGGGTCACCGGATATCCCGTGGTGAAACTGATGACCCTGGCCGAGACCGGCACCCGCGCCCTGCTGGGCGCGGTGTTCGGGCCGCCCGCGACCGCGGAGACCGACTACGCACGCCGCCTCCTGGGTCTGCTGGACCCCAGCATGCTGGTGCTGCTCGACCGCGGCTTCGACGCCGCGGAGTTCCTCACCGAACTGGCCGACACCGGCGCGCAGCTGCTGGCCCGGATCCGCTCGACACGCAAACTGCCGATACTCGCCCGCTGTGACGACGGCTCCTACCTGTCGCGCATCGGCGCGCTGACCGTGCGCATCATCACCGCCGACCTCACCGTCACCTGCGCCGACGGCACCCGCTACACCGCCACCTACCGGCTGGCCACCACCTTGTGCGACCCCCGCCGGCACCCGGCCACCGCGCTGATCGGGCTGTATCACGAACGCTGGGAACACGAAATCGCCTACCTGGCGCTGCGCCACACCCTCGGCCAGGGCCGGGTGCTGCGCTCAGCCGACCCGGCCGGGCTCCAACAGGAGATGTGGGCGCTGCTCACCGTCTACCAGGCGCTGCGCCGCGCCATGCTCACCGCCATCGAATCCCGCCCCGGCACCGACCCGGACCGGGCCAGCTTCACCACCGCCCTCCAAACCGCCAAAGACCTGCTGGTCAACGCCGTCAACGTGACAGACGACACCGATCTCGTCGGCAGCATCGGCCAAGCCGTGCTCGCCGACCTGCTCCCACCACGACGGCCACGCACCAGCGTCCGCAAGATCAAATCTCCGCTCTCGCGCTACAACAAGAAAGACCCCTACCGGCCCGAGCCCAGCACCCCGATCACCAGCATCACCGCCACCATCAACGACCCCGAACCCAAACACGCGACACGCGAACCGAAGTCGTTGACAACAGCCCTGGGGCCTTAACTACCCGGCATTGAGGCTAGACCCGACCCGCATCAACCTCAGGTCGCGTCCGCCCGCATACGCGACAGCCCGTCATGCGGTGCCTGACCAGGCCAGCAGCGAGCCTGCGGGGGCGGTAACGGAGACACCCGCAGCACCTACTCGTTGGTGCCTCGGTGTGCGGCCGATTGCTGTGCCCGCTCGTCCGCTGCTTCTTGCTCCTCTGGTGTCACCACAATGGCGTCAGGGCCAGGAAACACCGTCGCCAGATGGTCGGTCGCGAGCCACCGGACCACGTACGGAGGCGAGCCGTCCGCAGAATGCACCTCCGTAATAAGCCCCCGCCGGTCCGAGCGCTCGGTTGTCGTGCCCTTGATCACCAACCAGTCGCCTACGTTGGCTTTCATCGCCGACTCCTTCCTGCACTCCTGTTCCGATTCTGCGCGCCCCCCAGGGTCGGCGGTACCCTCCGCCCGAGAGCATCTCGCCCCACCACCGCGAGGGCTCCGGCCCAGGGGCGATGTAAAGGTAAAGCCCTGCCCGGCCCGATGCTGCCCGGTGACCTCGCGGTGTGGGACGGCCACGTCGCGATGGTCGTGCTGGTCACGGGTTCGTGTCGGTTGCCTGTCAGTTGTGTTGTCAGTCGCGGCGTGAGCTGGCCGGTCAGCCTGGACCGCCTGCACCACTCCCGCAGCCGAACAAGAACACCGCGGTGCTGGTCATCTGCCTCTACGCGGCGCTATGGCCACGCCATGACGCGTGTGCCGAAGTCATTTTCAGGTCGCGTTGACCGGTCAATGCTGGGCGAAGATGGGTCACGGGAGCCATCTCCGCGTCGTTTCTCTCCACGCGATGCTCAACTTGGCGGTAGATCCACCAGACCGTGGTGACGATCGCGAACGCCACAGCCAATAGGGTCAAAGCGTCCCCGAAGGCGATCACTGCGATGATGCCGGCGAGGATCCAGAACGCGGCGGCGACTGTGTGGTGGGTGCCATGGTGTCCGTTGATCGTGGTGCGCCGCATGTCTGCCTCGCTGGGAGTCGGGGCCACCCTCTGACGCGGGGGCCGTCCCGTGAAACACCTGAATGATGGGAGGACTGCCCAATCTGGGGTGATGGTGACCCATTTCACTGGGCGGATCACCAAACGAAACGTTCCCGTCAGCGGCAGTCACCACCCTCTGGGTCATAACTGCCCATGACCTGCCGTCTTAGCTTCCGCCCAGGCAAGCGCCGGGAACGGGGCTCGGTCACTTTGCTACCCCCTGGAGGCCTGCGGCGAGTTGTAGCACGACATGGTGGTGTTCGACGAATGTCACCAGGCACCCAGACTGGGATGGGCCGCCGTGGCCGGTTTGCAGGCAGTGGCCCGGCGGCATTGCGGGAATTCCATCGGGTGCTGGCTTGCGGCGGACTGGTGGCCGTCGCGACCCTGAGCGCGCGGCAACCTCTGGTGCAGGCGCCCGCGGCCAATAGGTGGAAGCCTCAGCACAACCCGTCGCAGGCCGAGGTGCGGGCTTTGTTCGAAAAGCGCGGGTTCGCCGTCAGAGACCAGCACCGTGCCCGGCGACCGGCGTGGACCCGGATCGTGTCCGACCTGATAACCGTCGGCACCAAGAGCTAAGAGTTTGGGCGATCACGTCGCCGCGTCGAGCTTCGACTCCGTGCGCGGTGGTCGCGGCGGCGCTGGAGGCGTTCGGCGGCTTGGCTGCTTGACTTAACCGGCGGGTACCTCGTCGGTCCATACCCTGAAGGTCGTCAACGTGGCGGGGCCGAACGAGTTGCTGAGCGCCACGTCGGCGGCGTCGCGGCCACGCGCGATCAATACCCTGCCGATGCGCGGCGTGTTGTTGCGCGCGTCGAAGGTATGCCATTGCCCGCCGAGGAACACCTCGAACCAGGCAGCGAAATCCATCGGCTCGTCCACCGGCGGCACACCGATGTCGCCAAGGTACCCGGTGCAGTAGCGCGCAGGGATGTTCATGCAGCGACAGAAGGCAACGGCAAGATGCGTGAAATCACGGCACACACCCGTCCGGTCGTGAAAAGCTTCCAGCGCCGTCCGGGTCATGCGCGCGTGTTCATAGCCGAACGTGATATGTCGCTGAACGTAGTCGCAGATTGTCTGAACGCGGCCCCATCCCGTTGGTGCCTGCCCGAAGAGATTCCACGCCGTCTCGGATAGCCGATCGGTTTCGCAATAGCGGCTGCCGAGCAGGAAGATAAGCGTGTCCACGGGCAGGTCCGGCACGGGAATCTGGTGCGCGCGGGGAACGGTGACGTCGGGGAGGCCAGTGTCGTTGACGACCGCATCGGCCGAGACGCGGGTGCGGCCCTTGGGCGCAACAATGCGGGTGCACCAGTTGCCGAAGCCGTCCCGATAGGCTGCCATCGGGACCGGCGGGTCGATTACCAGGTCGTCACGGCCGACGAGGTCGGACACGCGGGTGAAGTGGATGTTGAGGTTGAATATTATCGGGGTTGGCTGCGGGCAGTCGTAGATCATTTCGAAGCCGACGTGAATCTGCATTATTTCTCTCCGATATCCGGCAGGTGAGGTCGCGCATGGGCGTAGGTGGTGGAAAAGGTTCTCACTGGTGCTACTTGGCGCAGGGCATGAATCATGGGGCGCTCAGGTGGCACATGCCGTGCGTAACGAATCGATCAGCACGCGCCGCAACGCCATCCAGCGCCGGCCCGCGGCGATAACGATGCCCTGGTTGACTTCCAGCTCGATTCCGACGTAGTCGCACTGCGCGAAGCGCAAGCGCAAGCGCGAGGTCAACCCGTCTCCTTTGCCCGCATAGGGGTAGTTGCGGCGTACGCGAAGTTCCGGAGCCAATGCCGCCAGCGATTCCTTCCAGCGGGCACACACCTCGGCCTCCCCGCGCCGACCGGGGTGGTAGAGCAAACCCACATCTGCGCCGCGCACCCGGCCATCCAGCTCCGCGGTAAAGCTGTGCGACGAAATGTGGATCACGCGATGCCCGCGCGACACCGCTTGCCCGACGAGACGCTCGACCTGCTCGCGATAGGGCCAGTAATACCGTTCGACGATCTGCGCCCGCGTCTGGGCCGGCGCGCCGCGTGTCACCGCCGAAAAAAGTTGTGGGTGGCCAATCGAGCGATTGAGATCGATAAGCAGGCGGCTGATGGTCGAAGCCACCAGCGGCGCCCGGCAGCCACCGGCGAGTGCCTTCGCCATGGCCAGCGACCCGGGATCGTAGCCACGGTGGGAATCCAGCAGCGCCCGTTGTCCCCGAAACAGCCGCCGGTAGGGCGCGGGTATCCGGTTGCCGCCGTGTTCACAGGTGATGATGATGGTGTCCATCGTGACAACCGATCACCAGCGCAACTCGGGCAAGTGGCGAAACACCTGCCGCGTACCTTCGCCCCATTCGTCGCCGAGGGCGGTGAAATAGGGGTCCCCCTCATCGAATCGCCGCCGCCACTGCACTTGGAGGCTGTCCCGTTCGTAGCAAATCAGGTCGATGGGCATGCCCACCGACAAGTTGCTGCGCATGGTCGAATCGAAAGACACCAGTACACACTTCGTGGCGTCTGCGAGGGGCGTGTGTTGCGTGATTACGCGGTCGAGGATCGGCTTTCCGTACTTGGTTTCACCGGTCTGAAAGAAGGGCGTGTCGATCCCGGCTTCGATGAAATTGCCCTCGGCGTAGGTCCGGAATAGCCGTATCGGCTCGCCGCCGATCTGCCCACCGACGATGAACGAGGCATTGAAGCGGATGTTGTTCTCTTCGAGGTACCCGGCGTCGCGTTTCTCGATATCGCGCGTCGCGTCCGCGACCAGCCCCACGACGTCGAACATGGTCCGGGCACCCAAGAGATTGGTGGCCGCGTCGCCGTCAGCACAACGCTGCGTCAATACGCTGATCACCGCCTGGGTTCCGGCCAGGTTTCCCGAACTCAGCAGAACGACAACGCGGTCGCCGCGACGCTCGAACACCGTCATCTTGCAGAACTTGGCGAAGTTATCCACGCCAGCGTTCGTGCGCGAGTCCGAGGCGAAAATCATGCCCTTGTCGAGCATTACGCCGATACAGTAAGTCACGCGGTGCACGTTCTGTGCAATCGACCCCCGTTCACAATGCCACCAGCTTCAGGATGGTGGCAGACGCGCAGGTGAGCGATTCCCAATCCGGATTTAAGCCTGCCTCGATGCCTTCGCGAACACCAAGCCTACGCCGCTCGACGTGCGGCAGCAGATAATGACGAACCTGCGTTTACTCCCGGCTGCAGTCGTTGCGGTGGTTTGCCGGACGCACAGTAGACACCGCCCTGGCCGCCATTCGGGCTGGGCGGCCCGGGCGTCGGTGCCGCACTGCAAGCTATGGAGCGAGTCTGATTGGCAATTTGCTTACGACTCGCTTGAATTGGCCGCGTCGGCGTTCACCGACGGCGCGAAGGTTGGCCTGGCGACCGAACTTCGGTATCGCGAAAAGGTAATGGCCACAACGTGGTCGAGTAGGCAGGACGCGCGGATCCGCTACACCGCGCCCCTGCCGCGGATCGCCGGTCAGCGTCGGTGACAGAGATCGACCTTTACCGCAACCTGTAGGAGGCCCTGGGGGCCGGTCTGACCCTGGTCACCTGCTAGAATCAAAGTGCTGGCCAGCGGTGACCACGCCCGCTGCGATCCTCGAAGTTCCGATCACCAAGCAGGGCAGGCCATGCCGCTTGCTCGTCGAGAGGAGTCCAATGACCACCTACTACTCGGAAGGTGTCTTCGGGGTCGTCTCGTTTGAGACCGACCCACACCACGACATCAACGCCGACGCGAAATTCTGGAGCCCTGACACCGAGAGGTGGGTCGACTGCCCCGGCTCGACGGGCATCGGGACCGACGTGCTTTACAGCGTCGATTTCTACCCCATCCCCGCTGACGCGGTCGAAGAGACGCAGACGCGTTGTCGCGACCTCATGGCACGAAGGGCGGCGCCCGGATCGACAAGCGGCTACACGCCGACGCCGAGATCGTCGCGCTGAGGTGACGGCACGCTGCCCATTCGAGCGTCTGAGCCGCTTGCCCGAGAGGAGACCGCTCCCATGACCACGTCCTGTGGTGGTAAGTGAGCACCAACCGGTGCCGGTTGTCGGCGGTGCGGATCAACGCGGCCCGAAAAGCCGGGGGGTGGGCAAGATCGAAGACCGCGGCGCGCTCGGCCGCGCACAGCCGCTCGATCTGTTTATCGACATCTTCGTCGGTGCCCTGTTCGAGGTACTGCCATGCCGTCACCGGATCGGCCGGGATGATCTGCACCGGCTCGTCGAACTGTTTCCAGAATCGGGCCACCAGGTTCGGATGCCGGCTGACCACCGTGTGCACCGCATCGCGCAGGCGGTGGGGATCAAGGGCACCGGTCATGGTGAAATCCAGCCGGTGTCCGACGACTACGAGACGCCGTTCGCGTTCTCGGCGACGCTGCACCGAGTCGTGTTCGAGACCGCCGAGCCCGCGGCTCGCCCGGACGCGACGACGCGGTTCATCGCGGCGTCGCGCGCGGACTGATGTCGTCGGCGAGCCGCCCTACCACGGGCGCGAACTCGTCGAGGAACGAACCCGAGATCGAGAAGTACCCGATGCCGAGCTCGTCGCGGCGCGCCATCACCGTCGACGCGATCTGATCAACGTCACCCGCGAGCACGTGCGGCGACGCGACGTAATCGTCCACGGGCAGACCGATCGCCGCCGCCGCGGCCGCCGCGTCGTCGCGCCAACCGCCGCCAATGTGGACGTTGTGCACGTACAGGTGCAGCTCGACGTCGCGCCCCGCGGCCGCCGCCGCGTCACGCACGATCTGCATTCGAAGTTCGACGGCCTCACGTAGGCCGCTCGCCACCGTGTTGGAAGAGAGCCCGGCGCCACTGCGCAACGGGATGTTGAGGGTGACGATGTCGGCGAGTCGTGCCGCGGCGGCGAGCATCTGCGGGCCGCCGCCGCCCACCACGATCGGCGGCGCGGCGACGTCTGCACCCGTCGCGGTCGACCGGATCCGCACGACCGCTGCTTCGAGCCGAGCGAGCCGTTCCGCGAATGGGGCCATGTCGACGCCCGCGGCCGCGAAGTCGCGCTGGAGCCAGCCGGTGCCGAGCCCGAGCTCGAGCCGCCCACCCGACATCGCCTGCACCGTGCGCGCTTCGTGCGCGAGCACGATGGGGTTTCGCAGCTCGTTGCAGAGGACGTGCGACGCGAGCGTGATCCGTTGCGTTGCGAACGCTGCCGCGGTGAGCAGCACGAGCGGTGCACCGCGATCATCGAGGTGGTCGCCGACGCAGACGCTCGCATAGCCGAGCTCCTCGGCGCGCCGAACGAACGTCACGAAACGCTCGCGATCCGCGGCCTGGCGAATCGCCGGTACACCCGCGGGACCCAACCCGACGCGCACACTCATCGCGCGAGCAGCGCGTCGAGGGACGCCTTCGCCTGGGCAGACCGCTCGTCGACCGGGAGCTCGGCGAACGCGCGGTTGAAGACCTCGAGCCCGATGACGACGTCCGCGCAGTTGGACACGGCGTTCTCGACGACCTCGACGAGTGGGATCACGCCGGTGCCCGCCAGCAGCCGATCGCGGGTCGGTGGCTGCGGCCCCGTACCGAACACGTCGTCCAGCGCATCGCTGAGCTGCAACGCACGAATCGTTCGCGGTGGGAGCTCGCGCAGCTCGTAGGCGCCACCCCCGCAACGCCAGTGGTGCCACGTGTCGAACGTGAGACCGCAGTTGTCGGCACCGATCCCGTTGACGATGGCAGCGGCGGTCGCGAGGTCGGGGATGCTGCCGTCCGGCATGAACTCGATGAGCACATCGAGCCCGCGCGCCTTCGCGCGATCGGCGATCGCGCCGATGGCGTCGACGAGCGCCGCGATCGGCGTCGGCGCGCCGAGGTAGTGCGCGACGTTGAACGCGCGGGCACCGACCGCGTCGGCCGCGCGGTAGCAGTCCTGCTCGCCGTACTCGAACGTCGACCGGAACCGTGGGCCGACGTCGTCGGGCGAGAGGCTGCCCGGCAGGCCGCGAATCAGCGGGTCGATGACCGCGACCGTCACACCGTGGTCGTCGAGCTCGGCGCGCAGGTCGGCGTCAGTCCGTCCCTGCTCGCGCGCCACGAAGTACATCGCCGGCGTGATCGAGATGTCGGTGAACCCCGCGCGCGACGCGGTGGCCGCCAGCTCCGGCATCGATGCACTCTCGATGGTCCCCCACCACAACCCGCTGCATCCGGTCATCCCGACACCCTGCCAGAAGCGGTGGTGCTACGTTCCTTGGGCGCTGTTACAGCGGGACTGGTCCCGCGCTCAGGTCGACCACTGGGGGTCTCCACGTGAACGAGCCGACATCGACGCACAAGCCGGGCGAGATCAGCGGATGGCCCAAGCTGCAGCTGGCCTCGCGGCAAACCGCCGCTCCCGCGGAAGGGTAACGCTAGATCAGCGGATCGACGATGTGCAGGCGATTCTGGACGCTACGGGAGCCGACCGCGCAGCATTCTTTAGCGCCAGCGAGGGCGGATCGATGAGCGTGTTATTCGCTGCCACCCACCCGGAACGGGTTCGCTCGCTCGCTCTGTACAGCACTGCGGCACCCCGGATCTGATCACCGTCCCGTGCTCGCATCGATCAACGTATAGCCGGGGTCGCGGTACCCCGGTGAGCCGCCTGGCGCGCGATCACAAACAGCACGGGGCGCGCCCGGGCGCGAGTGTCACACGCGTACTTCCAGAGCCAATGCGAGGCGCTGCGGTCCGCGCTCACGCCCTGACTTACTTCTCGGCGAGTTCACGTGGCACGACGAACACGTCGACCAGCGCGCCATTGCGCCACACGGTCATCTCGATCCGGCGGGCGATCGCATCCTCGACCATCAGCTTCTGAATCGCGGTGGCGGTGACGACGTTGTGGCCGTCGACTCTGACGACGACGTCTCCTCGGCGCAAACCGGCCTTGGCCGCCGGGCTTTCCGGAACCACACTGGCGATCTGCAGGCCGTTGGCGGTGCCCAGCTTGGCGGCGACCGCGGGCGCGACCGGAATGTGGGCACCCGCGATGCCCAGCCAGGCCCGTCGCACCCGGCCAGTGCTCATGAGCGAGGCGATGATCCGGTGTGTCGAGTCGCTGACGGGCACCGCCAAGCCCAGCCCGACACCGGCGACCGCGGTGCTGACGCCGACCATCCGACCGCGGCTGTCCGCCAGCGCGCCGCCGCTGTTGCCGGGGTTCAGCGCCGCGTCGGTCTGGATCACCTCGTCGACGACGCGTCCGTTGCGGGTTGGCAGCGACCGGCCCAGCCCGGAGACGATGCCTGCGGTGACGCTGCCGGCCAGCCCAAGCGGGTTGCCGACCGCCACCACCAGCTGGCCGACACGCAGATCCTCGGCGCGCCCCATCGTCACCGGCGGCGGCACGGGTCCGCGCGCCTTGAGGACGGCGAGATCCGACAGCACGTCACGCCCGACGACATCGACGCGGACCGCCGTGCCGTCGGTGAACGCGGCGTCCGCCGACTTCGCGGTCTCGACGACGTGCGCGCTGGTCAGCAGGTAACCGTCGGGCGTGATGACGCTCGCGCTGCCACCGCCGTCGCCGCGCGAGGTGCGGACGGCCAGGCTGGCGATGCTGGGCAGGACCGTGCGCGCGACGGCGATGACCACCGACGAGTACGCGTCCAGCGCCTCGTCGTCCAGCGGGCGATCGTCGGGCATAGCCCATTGAGCGCCTAACGAGGGCCCAGGTATACCGCCGTTCGCCCGTGGCTGAAACGCTCAGAACTGCAGCGCCGAGAACCGCCAATCCAGCACCAGCCGGTTAAGCGCCAGCAGCCCGACCGCGGTACCGGTGCCCGCGCCCAGCGCCTCGAGCGCCTCGAACGCCTCGAACGCCTCGAACGCCTCGAACGCCTCGAACGCCTCGAACGCCTGAATGTACTGACTGGTCTTGTCAGCTGCCCGCCGGTCAGCGTGGTGTCGCCGAGAAACAACACCGGCTTGTCGCGGTGCCGCTTGAGCGCGCCGACCAGCAGGTGGCCACTGTGGGTGGGATTGCCCAGGAGCTCGTCCGTCATGACGCTAAGACTCGAACATGTTACATAACGAGCTGCCGCGCATCCCGCATTATCGGGCGTTCTTAGCCACGAGGTCCTTGCGCCACTGGTATTCCTTCTGGACGTATTCGTTGTCCTGCGGAAACTCCTCCGTCTCGGTCACCCGGCGCACCTCGAGCTTGACGCCGGGGCCCAGGGGGCACTTCTGCGCCCACTGCTTGGCCTCCTCCTTCGAGGACACCCCGAGGATCCAGAAGCCGTTGAACAGCTCCTTGGCCTCGGTGTACGGGCCGTCGGTGACGGCCGGCGGGTCGGAGCTGAAGTCGACGACGAAGCCGTCCTCGGGCCCGGCCAGACCCTCGCCGGCCAGCAGCACACCGGCCTTGATGAGCTCCTCGTTGTAGCGGCCCATCGCATTGATGATCTCCTCGAACGGGATGTCCTTCGCGGCTTCCTCGGCCTCCGGGGTGGACCGCATGATCAGCATGTAACGCGTCATTGTTGTTCTCCTTCTGTGTGTGGAAGGGGCCCGTCCATCGTGCCCTCGTTGATAGGTCGAACGGCAACCCCCGAAATCGACACCGGGCCGAAATTTCTTGGTTTTCAGCTTGCAGATATCGCAGGTCAGCCGTGGCACGCTCATCCCAAGAGCTACGGAGTTGATGATGGCCGAGAAAGCCGCCCCCGAACCCCGGTTCCTCGACGACCGGCTGACGCACTGGGCCGAGACGAAACCCGACGCCGAGGCGATGACCTTCCTCGACCGGTCCTGGACCTGGGCGGAATGGAATGACCGGGTACGCCGGCTGGCCGGCGCGCTGACCGGGACTCAGCATCGGGCGCGGCGACGTGGTCGCGTTCCTGGACAAGAACCACCCGGCGTGTGTTGAGCTGACGCTGGGCGCCGCGTCGCTGGGTGCGGCCAACGCCATCATCAACTTCCGGCTCCCCCGCGACGAGCTCGATTACGTGCTTAACGTCGGAGACGGCGCGCTGTGAACCAGGTGGTCAGGATTGGTAGTGCGATGAACGTAGCATTCGCGCCTTTCGTCCAGCGCCGCCAGACTGAACACGGTTCGCGCACCGCCGAAGAAGGCGTCCGTCGGGACAGCGAGGATATGCCAGCGCGGCTTCCAAACCGCCATACCGCCGAACCGGTGCAGCGCATCGCGTAACAGCGTGGGGCGGTGATTCCACCGCACCAGAGACACATCATCGCCCTCGATGTGCACCAGCCCGTCGTCATCTAGCGCCGCGGTGACGGGGATGACCACCGACGGCTCCCGCATGGAGTGGTTGAAATGGATCCAATGAATCAGATGGCCCGGCGCGTACGAGGCGCACTGCTTGTCTATGCCAGAAAGATCCCAGACATACCCGGACATGGAGACTCCAGACTTTCGAGCCTCCGCACGAGAGGCGCTCTTGCCCGCACCGGTCGGTGCGAGCCGCTTCGGTCATCCGAGCCACCCGCGAGCGTGGGGTTGGCGTGCCGTCCAGTCGGAGCTTGTCGACGGCATCTCGTGAAGCGTCTTAAAGTTTATCCGAGGCCACCGGCGGCGCGTGCGTCACTGTCCACGCGACAGCAAAGGCAACAAGGTCGCCGATCTTGCAGGCTAAATCTTGCCGCAAACACCCCTGCGGACGGACCGGCCTGCGAGGCGTGACCTAGAACAGCATCCATACTTGGGTGGTGACCAGCCGCAAACCTCTCGACCGTCGAACGGCGAGTTGCGCTTGCTGGCCGCGCGGTGCGCCGGTCGGTGTGAGCACGGTGACTCGCGACCATCTATGAACTGCTGGACGAGCGCCGCGACGCAACCGAGTCGTGGTGGTGGGAGACACAGATGAGTGACTGGGCGATTCCTGTCGGTGGGGCGGCGATCGGCGCAATGGCCACGATCGTCGCGGCGTACCTCTCCTATGCCAAGGAACGCAAAAATGAACGAGCAAGCATCCTCCAAGATCGGGACATCGTGCAGAAGCTGCCCGATGAGTCGCGAGCCAAAGAGGCCTTGCAGTCCTACATCGAGAATCGCGCTGTCCTACTTCCCCTAGAGAGACGATTCAGGGCTATGTCTTTCGGTCTGCTTGGCGCTGCCGCTGTTGTACTTGTTGGCACAATTGCTTCGAAATTGTCTGAAGTCACCGGACTCCCAATCGAGTCGTACTGGTGGTGGGCCATTGCAGTGCTCTTCCTGCCGGGCAGCGTCTACGTGTGGATGTACCGTCACGAGCGCGAGAAGTTGATCAAGCGATTCGTGTCCGAGCTAAGCCTGCCATCTGACGTGGTTGAGCCAATTGCAGACCGCCTAGGCAAAAGTAACGTCACTTGGCGCTTCTGGAAGCGGGGCAATCGGTAGAGGTCAAACTGGACCTATACGGCAAGGCCGGCCAACGAGCGAGAGCGGGCCAATGTTAACGCGACCGCGAACGCCCCGTCCACACCGGCAGCGGTCCCCATCGCCCTCGATGACGGCGGGCGCTGCGGAGGTCAAAACTCGTCGTCCTCGTCGATGAACTCGGTCGGGTCATAGGCGTCGTCGTCGTCGAAGGAGTCCGTGCCGACGTCGAGCGCCTCCTGATGCTGCTCCAACTCCTCCAGCTTCTCGACGATCTCGCCCCACATCGATTCCGGGACAACAGAACGCACCGCCTGACTAATCTGGCCCAGTTGGACCTTCATCACCAGCAGATCGCGGCTGTAGTCCCTGGAGTCGATGAGCGACTGCAGCCGACCCGCCGCGACCATGCCCGTGTTGACATCAACCTTGGTGTCCGAATCGACAAGAGTCTCGTAACTTTTCACCATTATCGTCTCGAAGAACGCAATGGGCGTGATCGCGGTGGCCACGCCCTCGATGAAGTCGACGCCGTTCGCCTTTGCCCGGCGTTCGAGGATCTCCCGGTAGGTTGCTTTGGCCACGTTCTGCACCGGAAAGTGCCGCGCGCAGTGGTTTCTGAAGCATCGATGGTGATTCGTGCACACTTCGTTACGAGTGATCGGTGTGTTTTCCGGGCGTGCACGATCGTGGTATGGCCTCGGCCCCGCGGCCGGACGTCGTTGATTCTGCGCAACACATCGTTTCGGTACATCGGCCATCGCGGCTCCGAGGGAATCCCGGTGGCGAGGGGCCAATCCGTTCAGCCCCGTCACGGGGAGCCGTCGCGAGCGCCATCAGCTTGCTACATGGCTATCGTCATCTCGCTCAACGCATTGTCGAGCGCGTCCCCGATTGTGTCGACCGACGGCTCAGCCCTTCCAACATCAGTGTCTCACCGTAATGTATTGCAGTGTACTGACTTCCGGCATCCGTTAAGCCGAATTCGGTTTAACAGGGATATGCCGAGGTTCGCGTTAAGCCGAAGATCTGCGGGGATGGCCTGAGCTCGTGGGGGGTGCTGGCGGATTTCTCGGCTTAACGTTTCGGGTGCTGGTTAGCGTCCGTCGTATCTGTACGTCTGTGGAAGGAGACGGTGATGGGTACGACGGTCAGGCAGATCGGCGCGGTTGTGGTGGCGGAGTTGCGTGCGGCTGGCTATATGGAATCGACGGTTGGTCAGTACGCGAAGACGATCAAGGCGCTGACTGAGTTCGCCTCGGGGCGTGAGTATTCCGCCGGTCTGGGTGCGGAGTTCGCCTCGATGACGATCAGTGTGCGCACCGGTCGGTTCAGCCCGCAGCGGCGGTTCGACTACCGGCGTCTGGTTACGGTGTTCGACTCGTATGTGCGCACCGGGCGGGTGGACCTGGCGGTTCGTGGCCGCGGCGGCGGAGGTCCACGGCCCGAGGGCAGCGACTTCGTTGCGCTGGACGCCGCGTGGCAGGCCGAGATGGGCCGGCGCGGTCTGGCGCCGGCCACCCGCGAGGCCTACGGGCGGGTGGCGCGTCGCTACCTGGTGTTCCTGGAAGCACGCGGTATCGCCGTGCTGGGCGGGGCGGATGGCGCCAGTGTCCTGGCGTTTTTGGAATCCCTACTGGACCGGTGGGCCAGGTCGTCGCTGTTTTGGGTGGTGTCGAACTTTCGTCCGTTCCTCACGTTCACCGGCCGCACCGATCTGGTCAACGCGTTGAATCTGGCTGGCATCAAACGCTTTCACGCGATAGTCCCGGTCCTCGGCGATGGCGACGAGGAACGGGTTGTTCGCGCTTGTGCGTCGGGGGTGGTCAGCGCGCGGGACGCCGCGATCACCTTGCTCGCATTATCGACGGGATTGCGGGCCTGTGACATCGTCGCGCTGCGGCTCGGTGATGTCGACTGGCGTGGGCACACGATCGGCCTCGTGCAGCAGAAGACGGGCAACCCGCTGACGCTGCCATTGCCGGCGCTGCTGCTGGGCAAGCTGGCCTCCTATGTGCTCGACGAACGTCCCAGCTCCGGCGATGATCACCTATTCCTGCGTTCGAAAGCCCCACACACCCGGCTGGGCGATCACGCGACGGTGCACCAGGTGACCGTTGAGACATTCCGGAAAGCGGGAGTGGCCAACCCGAAGGCGGGAACCCGGCTGCTGCGCCACAATGCCGCATCCCGGCTGCTGGCCGCAGCGGTTCCGCTGCCGACGATCTCAGCAGTGCTCGGCCACGCCAGCCAGGAATCGACGAACCTCTACATGAGTGTGGACCGGCTCCGTCTGCTCGACTGCGTCCTGCCGGTCCCAGAAGCCGTGCGGTCATGAGCGGCCACGGCTTCACCAGCGCTTTCGCCACCGAGTTGGACGCCTACCTGGCGTTCAAGGCGAACATGGGATGCACTGGTGCTTCCCGCATCTGGTACCTGAAACAGTTCGACGCCTACTGCGCCACCCGCGATCGCACGGTGTTCGACAAGGACACCGTCGAAGGCTGGGTCAGTGCTCAGCTGCAACGGTGTGGCCGCTACCGGTCCTGGATGTCCTACATTCGTGACGTCGGCCGCTGGATGGCGATGAACGGGATCCCCGACGCTTACGTGCTCTCCGATCGGTGGAAAGCCCCGTTCGTTGCCGCTCATCCCTATCTGTTGTGCCGGCGTGAGATCGAGTTGTTCTTCGCCGCCGCCGCACAGATTCAGACGCCATGCCCGTGGCGATGGCAGGCGGTCGCGTTCTTCACCCTGATGCACTCGTGCGGTCTGCGGACCGGTGAAACCCGCGCTCTGCAGACCGGGCAGGTCGACCTCGATGCCGGGCACATCGACATCATCTGGTCCAAAGGACATCGCAGCCGCAGGCTGCCGCTGACTGATCAGGTCATCGAGATCCTCGACACGTGCGACCGGACCTCGCGCGCGCATTTCGCCTCGCGCCGCATGTTTTTCGTCTCCGCTACCGGCAACCAGGTCAGCACGGCAACAGTTGGAAAGATATTCGGCCGCATCTGGGACCAGGCCGCGCTGCCCCGGCCGGTGGCTGGTCAACAGCCACGGCCGTACGATTTCCGGCATCATTTCGCCTACGCCAATATCCACCGATGGATGACCGCCGGCGACGACGTCACCGCGATGCTGCCCTACCTGTCTCGTTACATGGGTCACGCAACCTTTGACAGCACGTACTACTACGTGCACACCTCGCCCGATTTCATGACCGCCTACGCCGACATCACCGCCGATCGCCAATCCCTGCTCCCGCAGGTGGGATTCTGATGAGACGCGACCCACATACCGGCGCACCGGACTTCTTCGGGTTCGCCCGCGATTATCTGCACGCCTACATGCCCAAGACCAGAGGGCTGTCACCGAAAACCATTGAGGCATATCGGATCAGCCTGGAGTGCTTCCTGGACTACCTCGCCGAGGCCGAGCACATCGGACGTGAGCACGTCAGTTTCGATCACTTCGAACCCCAGCACCTCAAGGGATGGCTGGCCTGGATGACCGATCAGCGGCGCTACACGCCCAAGACCGTCACGTTGCGCCTCAGTGCGGTCAAAGCGTTCCTGGCCTACGCGGCCTACGAAGACCTCACGCTCGTCGCACTCAGCCAATCAGCCAAAGCACTCAAAGCGCCGGCTGGCCCCCGCAGGCCCATCGAGTACCTCACCGAAGCTCAAACCCGGGCGATCCTTGCCGCGTTCACCGGGCAGACAGCGAAATTTCGGAGAAACCGGATGCTGCTCATTCTGCTCTACGACACCGCGGCTCGCGTGGGCGAGATCACCGGCCTGACCCTGGGCGATCTGCACCTGACCGAACCCGGGCACATCCTGCTCACCGGCAAGGGCAACAAGACCCGCGTCGTGCCGCTCACCGCGAAAACCGTCGAGCACCTGCACGTCTACCTCGCCGAGTTCCACCCGAACACCACCAAACTCCCCGCGACCAGGCCGTTGTTCTACAGTCTGCACCGCGGGCAACCTGCCGAACTGTCCGCCGACACGGTCGCCGCCGTGCTCAAGCACGCTACCGAATCCGCACGTGCTCAATGCCCTTCGATCCCGGCAGAACATCCACTGCCACCTGCTGCGCAAAACCAAAGCGATGGACCTCTACCAGCAGGGCATCCCGCTACCGATCATCATGCGCCTCCTCGGTCACGAAAACGCTTCCACCACAGCAGCGTTCTACGCCTTTGCAACCCTGGACATGATGCGCCAAGCCATCAACGCCGCCACCCCCGCAATCAACACCGCGGCCACCGAGCCGCTCACCGAAGACCAACTCCAAACCCTCTACAGTCTGCGATAACCGCGAAACGTTAAGCCGAGAAATCCACCAGCACCCCCCACGAGCGCAGGCCATCCCCGCAGATCTTCGGCTTAACGCAAACCTCGGCATAATCACTGTGATGGATGGTGTCGTCGAACGGGCAGCCTTGGCGGGCGCGGAAGGCCGCGGCGTGGCGTAATGCACGCTCGACGAAGCCGGTGTCCTTGGTCAGCGAGCATTCCCACCCGGCGATCAGTCCCGCGTAGGCGTCGACGACGAACGCGGTGTAGCCAAACCCGCAGGTCATCGGGACGTAGCTGAAGTCGGCCACCTCCAGCAGGTTCGGTGCGGCAACCCGCCACTGTCGGCCCACCAGATCCGGCGCCCGGGCCGCGGCCGGATCCGGCTCGGTGGTGCGCGGCGTGCGACGAGCGCGCATGACGCCGCGCCAGCCGTTGTGCCGCATGATCCGTTCCACCGTGCGCCGCGCCACCGGGATGCCCTCGCGCTGCAGGTGCGCCCACATCTTCAGGCTGCCGTACAGGCTCTCCGGCGGGCGTTTCCCGTCGGCGTCGGGTTCGTAGATGCCGGCCAGGATTTCGGTGATCGTGATGTCCCACAGGGCCCGTTTCGACGGTGCCGTCCAGCGGTGCGCCCAGTAGGTGCGCGGGGCGATCTGCACACCGTGCACGGCCAGTGCCCGGCAGATCGGTACGACCCCGTACGCGTCCTTGTGCTCGTCGATGAAAGCGCAGATCAACCGTGTCGCGGGTCGCACTCCCGCGCGAAGAAACTTGTTGCCGCCTTGAGGATTTCGATCGTTTGTTCCAGCTCGCGGTTCTTCCTGCGTAGCTCACGCAGCTCCCGCCTCTCCTCGCTCGACACCCCCGCCGCCTCACCGGCGTCGATCTCGGCCTGGCGCACCCACTTGCGCAGCGTCTCCGGGCTCATCCCCAGCCGGCCCGAGATCGCCTTCATCGCCGCCCACTCCGAGTCGTAATCCTCACGGTGCTCGCGGACCAGTCGCACCGCCCTGGCCTTGGTGTTCTCGTCGTACCTGATCGACATCGCGCCATCCTTCCCAACAAAGGAAGTGCGCAAGAAACCGGGGACGGTTCATAGCTGTCGGGCGATCTTGCCATGGCCCAGCGTGTGTAGTCGTCGCAGGAAGTGCCCTTCTGGAATGTGCCGAGTAACTCCCGTGGCCCATTTCTTTCTGTATCCATCGCACACGATGAGGGAACCTACCAACGGGTCAAACACGAGCTTGTCGGGATCGTTGCAAGGATCGCCTGCTGTTGGACCGTTCCTCATCGGTTGGGACGGAGCCGATATTGGCTCAGCGCCTCCTGGCACCGCTAAGGCTAGGGAAGCTGCTGCGATGGCAACCACTACGGGCCATGCACGAATCATTGAGTCCCTCCACTGAAAGCCTGACGAACGAGGATTTTTCCACGGGACGACGGCTGTGCGTGATTGCGCAACCGCGCATCCGCGCCAGACGTCACAAGGCAGGCCCACCGGCTTGGCACAACCTGCCTAACAGGATCAGCGTCGCGGTAGTTCGCGCAGCGACATCAGGGCTGACTTCATGATCAGGCTCGAGTAAAGCTTCCGCCCAATCAAATCCACGCTCAATCAACGCAAAAGAGCCAACAATGACCACCAGAACGATCATCTTGATCGTTATTGTCGCGGCCCTCGCCTGGGTGTTGCGGAATAAACGCACTGAACACCGCCGCTTCGAGGCCAAGGTTATCCGCGACAACGCCACCGAACAGTCCCATAAAGTGGGGCAACGCGAAGCGCTCACCACCGAGACCGCGGCCAAGGCCCGCGCCGCCCAGGCCGAGGCCGAGGCCGAGGAAGCACACGCGGCCGGGCTACAACACCAGGCGCAAACACGTCGCAGCGACGCGGCGACCGCTCGCGATGAGGTGAACCAGGAGTTCGAGCGCGCCCACAAGGTCGACCCGGACTCGCAAGCCGGCGAGACAGAGCGAGACGATTCCGAAACCCGCGATACGCCTCGAGGGACCTCCACCGGCAAGCAGGCCCCACCAGCGACGCCGCGAGCCGGATGACGTCGCGAACCGGCAAGCAGCACCGGCCGGGTGATTCGCCCGGCGGTTAGGAGCGCCCGCGATGTCTGAGCAGGCAAAGTCCATCACCGCAGCACAGACCGCGACAGAGATGGCCCAAAACGGCGTCTTTGAACGGTTCGCCCGCGCCGGATATGTCGTGAGCGGCCTACTGCACCTTACTATTGGCTACCTCGCCATCCGGATCGCTCTTGGCAGCGGCGGCGGAAACGTTGACCAATCCGGGGCGCTAGCGGCAGTGGCCGGCAAACCGGGCGGCGTCGTCGCGCTCTGGGTCGCCGCGGTCGCGTTCCTGGTGATGGGGCTGTGGCGGCTCGTCGAAACAGCCCTTGGCCGGTCGACGGACCCGAAATCCCAGGGCGCACCGTCGGAAGTCGTGGATCGGGGGAAGGCACTCGCGCTGGCGGTGGTCTACTTCGCACTCGCATACTCTCGTTCGGATTCGCCCGGGGTGCCGGACAGTCCACCGGTGGCCAGAACTCGGGAATGAGCGCACGGCTGATGCAGACCGCCGCCGGCACCATCGCACTCATCGCCGGCGGCGTCATCATCGTCGCGGTGGGCGGCTATCACGTCTACAAGGGAGCCAACCGCACCTTTCTTGACGATCTCAAAGGCAAGTCCAGCGCCCTGGTGCGACGACTGGGCATAGTGGGCTACATCACCAAAGGCCTGGTTATCGTCGGCGTCGGGGTGCTGGTCGTCGTCGCGGCGAGTCGTTCGGACCCGAACAAGGCCACCGGACTCGACGGGGCCCTCAAAACACTCGGGGCCCAACCCCACGGAGCCGCACTCCTGATTGCGGCCGCCCTGGCATCATCACCTATGGCCTGTACAGCTTCGCCATGGCGCGATACACCAATATGTAAGTGGCTCTTGCGGAATAAGCAGTACTTCCGCCCCCGACGCCCTGCGCAGCCGTGGTGTCATCGGCTTCGCGTCGCGCGTGAAGCCGGGCGGACGGCACATAAAAGCTTGCATGAGGGGGCTGCCGCGACCGACGGTGTCATTCACCTCGCGTTCAAACACGATTTTGATGACTTCGCCGTCGCGGGCGCACCCGATCTGCGCGCTGTCGAGACGAAGGGGGCACCCTCGAGGTGCACTCCGGTCCTCTACGGCGAAGAGATCGGGATGGCCGAAAACCTCAGCGTCCTAGGACGATTCGCCGTAAGCACACCCATGCAGTAGATCGCGGGCGACAATGGCGGCTTTTCCGCGGCTTTTCCAGAGCCTACGTCGTGCCGCCCGCGACGATGACATTCGAAGCTCAAAAATCGGCCTGTCGACCGCGGTCGGGCTTTTGCGGTCTGCGGTCAATCCAATTCGAAATCGGGTAGAGCAACCCGTTGGCGGCGACGATTATCACCGCGCCAAAGACCGCTACGCGCCACATCCACACGCCGCATAATGCACCCACCGTGGCCGTCACCCACAGGGTCGCGGCAGTGTTCAGCCCGGTCACCGTCATACCCGATTGGATGATCACCCCAGCGCCCAAAAAGCCTACGCCCGCGACAATCTGGGCGGCCACCCTGGTGCGGTCGCCTGCGAAGGGAGGTTGTCGGCACCCAAGATGGTGAACAACGCCGAGCCCATGCTGACTAGCGCCATGGTCTGCAGCCCAGCCATCCGCGACCGCCACTGGCGTTCAAGGCCGATTACGACGCCGAGGACAGTGGCCACCCCCAGATAGACGAGCAAATCCAACCCAGAGTGATCCACATGCACGCTAAATATCTTCACCCTGGCGGCCGCGGTACACAGTGCGCTTCCCCGATCTCTTCGCAGGTTCTCCGATACCCTCTCGAGCGGGCGGGTTGCTGCAGCGAGCCTCTCCAGCCACAGGGTGTACGTCCCGACCACCTCTGCGGGGTGCGCTGCAACCGCCATCGGAACGGTGCACTACGGCTCGGGCAAAACCCCTCCTAATGAGCGACAGCTACGGCCGTTCGCAATTCGTCCGACTGAGTGGCGCGGTGTAGCTAAAGCGAACCGCAGCCCGAATCTGCGTTGATGCAAGGACACTCTGTTGCCGATAAGTGCGGCATTTCACCGATGCTAGCTAGATCGCGCTGGTTCTCAAAGGTACGGGTTATAGCCTGCGGCACAAGAGATTAGCTTCGCAATTCGCCTTCGTTAGTTCTCAACGGTTCGCAGCGATTATCGGTCATCGAATAACCACACATCGCTCCAATCGCCCTGCGGCCACTACACCAGCGGCGGGCGCATGCACGTCCCGATATGACACAGGTGCTGCACGACATCGTGCGCAGCCTTCAGCGACGTCAATGCGGCACAATGCATTAGCGGGGCTGTTTGTTACGGGTGACGACAGTGCTCGTAGGTGCCGTACTGGGTCATGCAGCCACCGCCATCACCGATCGAGGGATGTCGGGCCATTTGAAAATTCGCGGACTGAGCCGCGGCGCTCACACTACCCTGCGCGCACACTGTCGCCGCCGCGACGACCTGACAGTTGGACGGATCGGCCGACGCCGACGGCGCAACGCTAATGCCGATGGCCACGGCCACGGCTACGGCCGCCATTGCACCGCCGAGAACACCAGCGCGGAACGAAGCGCGTCGTGCTGTCAACTGAATATCTGGCATCTTCGAACTCCCGTGAATCGCCGAAGCTCAGCGAGGTGGCAGGTCGTTCATCGCGAGGTGTCACTTGCGAGCGATTGAATATTTTACGCCTGATTAACGCCATTGAAACCTCGCGGTTTCGCCACCATGCAATGCAGATCGTGCTGGGCGGCCAGGTGACCTCTTCCATGCCTGGGAAGACGCGGCGTAGCGTCGATATATCCGGTCTGCTCCTCGGGCCGAGGACGGGCCGTCGTTCGGAGATCGGGGAGAGAATTCAATGACTACGAAACCGATGAAAATCGTGGCCGAAGCCATGGTCGCCGTCGCGCTGGGCTGCTCCGCACTCGGACTAGGCGCGGGCGTGGCGAACGCGAAGCCACATTGGCCTGGCATACCGGGTCCACCCGGACCGGGACACGGCGATTGGGTCGATTGGAACGGCCCGGGCTGGGGGCCAGGATGGGGACCGGAGATTCAGGCGTGCGTCACCGCTACCGGTCCATGGGGGTACGTCACAGGCACCGCGTGCATCTAGCCGCGGATCGGTCCGCCTCGGTGGCATGCCGTCGTCTTGCATCGAGACATCGCCCACCTAAAAGCGCAGCGCCCCGGGGTTGTCGACCGTAAGGCGTTGGCCGTTCGGTGAATTCGGCGACCCGTTGGTGCGCGGTCGGGATTGACACAGGCATGATCGTCGCGACCATCGACCGGAGTTAGTCCTGCTTGCCGCTTCCCGGCAACCCGCTGCATCAGCAGGAACCTGCTAAACGGGAAGCGTTGTGCCGATTTCTTTTTCGGCGAATTCCCACAGTCGCAAGGCATCGTCATAGTCGCACGCATTCGCAGTGCGGCCGCTCAGCGTCGGGCCGCCCTTATAGCCGAGCCGACTGTCGATGCCCACATAGCTCCCCGGCGGAATCGGCTCCGTGATGCAGTACAGGGTGGGCGCAGCGCCAGCGTCGATGTCGTTGTCGATCACGCTGGCCACCGATTTCGCCACCGCATGAAACGCAGCCATCACCGGTTGGTCGGACACATTGGACAAATTCGACGCGACGAAGCCTGGATGCGTCAGATAACTGCTGATCGGCGAGCCCCCCGCACGCAGCCGTCGGTCCAGCTCGAGTCCCCACAGCATCACCGCCAGCTTGGAGCGCGCGTACGCCGGGAAGGCAGACCACCTCCGGGACCGCAGATGCGGGTCGTCGAAAGCGATGGTCGCAGATTTGTGCGCATCGGAGCCGACGTTGATGATCTGCGACTGCACGCGATCGAACAGCAGGTTGGTCAGTGCAAACGGACCGAGGAAGTTCGTGCCCATCGTCATCTCGAACCCGTCGACAGTATCGCGTCGGCTCCGGGCGACCAGTCCCGCGTTGTTGATGAGGATGTCCACCTCGCCGTCGAAGAGGCCCGGGAACGCTCGCACCGAGGACTGGTCGGCGAGGTCGAGTTTGACGACCGACGTGTCGCCGCCCAGCTCGGCGGCGCGTTGGCCGCCGAGCTGGAGGTTACGGACCGCCAGAATCACATGGGCTCCCGCGCGAGCGAGTGCGCGCGCCGTCGCGAAGCCCACGCCACTGGTGGCGCCGGTGACAATGATGCGCTTGCCGCTCAGATTCCCGAGTCGGGCGGGCGACCAGTCTGAAGTCACGGTCTGAGACTAGCGACGCTGCCCGTGCGCCGAATCGTTGACATCAACGAGCCCTGCTGGTTGTCTACGCCAAATGACGGGAGCGCAGCGCCACCAATGAGCGATGCCACCCGCGAGATAGAGAATCTGGTGTACACGTACGCCGAGCGTCTCGACGCCGGCGACCTCGACGGAGTCGCTGCACTGTTCGAGCACGGCCGCATCTGCGGCGTCGAGGACGGTCCCCCGGCAACCGTGTTCACAGGAGTCGCCGGCGTCCGGCGGATGTACGAGCTGGCGACACGCCCCTACGACGACGGCACACCCAAGACCAAACACCTCACCACCAACCTGCGACTGGACGTCGACGAAGCCGCCGGAACCGCCTCCGGCAGCGCCTACTATTGCGTCACGCAGGCCACACCGGAGCTACCACTGCAGGTAATCGTCACCGGCCGCTACAAAGACACCTTCCACCGCATCGACGGCCGATGGTGGTTCGACACCCGAATCATGTTCGTCGATCAGGTCGGCGACACCAGCCACCACCTGAAGTTCTGACCGCCGCGCAACACAAGGAAGGCCTTCACACTTGGGGACCGCCAATGCGGTGGCGTGGTTGGTCTCTGACGTCGGGCAAATTCATCACGGGCACAACGTGGCCGCTCGACGCGGGATTCATGCTGCGGAATTAGAGCGGCCGACCCCACTTGTCCATATCGCATTTGCACTGCGGACAGGCGTATCCGCCCCGTAGCGCCTGGCTGCCGGAGGACGGCGTACGAACGCGCGGCATCTGCGTTCCACAGCTCGGACACTGAACGCGACCCAGGTTGATGCCCCACCTGTTCTTGACGATCGTCCCGTGCACGACCAGGACCACCCCAACGGCGAGCAGAACCAGGACACCGATACCGAGGAACATCCCAAGGTCCATGACGGTTGTCAGTAACAGAAGGCTTTCGGCCAAACTTTGGTTGAAAGGCCTTTGTTATGTCTTGGCAGGCTGCTGCTTCGACTTGCGCGGCGCGGGCGTCCCGGCCTTGCGCGGCGCGGGCGTCCCGGCCTTGCGCGGCGCGGTCTTCCCACCGACTGCTTTCCGCACCTCGTCGATCATCTTCTTCTGGGTCTCGCGCTGTCGGTTCAGCAGATCCTCGACCGTCTTCCGTTGGGCGTCGCGCTGCTCGGCCAGCATCTGCTTGATCGTCTCGCCCGGCCCGGCGAGTATGTCCTCGATCGTCTTCCGCGCACTGCCCGTCATATTATCGATCGATTTCTTCAGGGCCTTTTGCTGGGTAGCGAGCATCTCCTCGATCGCCGCCCTCGCGGCCTTATTGTCCTCCTTGAACTTGGCCCGAACCGACTTCAGCAAGGTCTTGGTCGACTTTGCTTCCTGCTTCGCCGGTGACTTGACCGTGTCGTCTGCCATGGTTCCTACTTCCCCGTTGCCGGTGCCCTCTGTGTTGGTGAAAGATGACGATGGTTCACGCTAGCTGCGGTTGACGGCAGTTGTCCGCTCTGGGACTCCCGGCGTGTCGCGTCAAAAAGCCTGCTTCTTCGCTCCGGTCGGGCGCCCTGCCAGAACGTCGGCTGCCGCCCACCGGCCGCCACCGGCCGCTGCCGGCCCGCGAGGTGGTGAAGCCGCGGGGACAATTGAATGTGGCCTCTAACTGGCTGCCGATCCGGTTGTAATGCTCCCTTTCGGCGAGCGAGAACTTAAGCTTCTTGGCAGGCCAGTGATGGCTGGCCGGCCGGTAGCCAAATTGGCGCAGAAAACGACATTGCGTCCAGACATCAAGGTGGCCACCGGCTTTCGTGAAGGAATCATCATGAAGCTAGCGCACACTTACCTTGTTCCAGCATTGGCGGCGGCCTCCGCCGTTTTCGGAGTGGTCGTCGCACCGCTGGCAACAGCGGACTGTACATCTAGCGGCTACGCCACCGTGTGCGCCGAAGGGGACGTCCGAGGAGCGGATGCCCCAGCTGCGTCGTCGGGCTCTTACTACCCATATCCCTGCTCGGATGACTGGCTTTGCTACGACGGCGTTGACGTCGCCTTCGGACCAATCTGGGATCGGCCGGGTCGACCCGGTATCGGTGGACCTGGGCGCCCGGGCGGTATCGGCCCGCGCTGACGTTCAACGCCCACATCCCGATCACCCGGTGAACGGGACGTGTCCGCGCGGCCGAACACGGCGGTTATACCGATTGCGCGCTTGCGTGACCTGAGCCGTCTCAGTTACTGGCCTGTGCCGCCTGGGATAAGCGGAGCGGCACCAGGCGCGTTGCACCGTTCCCGGAAGTCGACCATCGGCTGACGGATGCCCTGCAGGTCTCCGCGAATCAGCGGGTTGGCGTCGAGCCAATTCTGCACATCGTCGGCGATCTCGCTTCTCGGCCGCCCCTTGAGCCCGGTGAAGAACGCATTCACGTCGGGATGGGCGTTCAAATAGTTTGATGTGTCAAAGGACACCCCGGACGAGACACGGGCCAAATCAGCAGCCGTGCAATCGAGTGGATCAGCGGATGCCGTCGCGACCGCACCGGCCATCAGTGCACCGGCAATGACGCCAGTACCGATGCCGGCGGCGACCGCCCGGCGTGCCGTATTGGCTGAGAGCATCGTGGGCTGGCTCCTTCATTAGGTAAGTACGTGGCCACAAGCCACGGATGTTGTCGGCAGATCAGATGCTAAGCGGAAGCGCCGATGAGTTTGTGCACTTCCGCTGACATAGATCCGGGGGAATCGGTCGGGTCGGAGGTCGGCTCGCCATTCGAGCAGTATGACGGATGCCGATTCGCGTGAATGCGATCAACGCCCCGGCCAGCGTCGCCGACGATTCCTCATGTCGCTACGTGCCTTCGTGAGCGGTGGCCGAACCTTGTTACCCTGACGCGATGTACCCAGCGGTTTTCCGCAAACTTCGCCGGTCGACGGCTGCCGTTCTCGTTGCCGTGAGCCTTAGCGCACTGCTCTCGGTTCTCAACGCGACGGGCGCGTCGGCGGCGAACATCGCCGGCATGGCGGTCTTCCTCGACCCGGGCCACAGTGGTGCCACCGACGCCTCCCTAACAAGGCAGGTCACCAACGGCCGCGGCGGGACGAAAGACTGCCAGGCAACGGGCACCGCAACAAACGACGGCTTCCCTGAACATAGGTTCACGTGGGAGGTCGTATCGCTTATCCGTGGTGAGCTGAATCAAATGGGCGTTCTCACTGAAATGTCGCGGGACGACGACAGCAGTGTGGGGCCGTGCATCGATCAGCGCGCCGCGAAGGCCAACGCGATGCATCCGGATGCGATCGTCAGCATCCACGCCGACGGCGGACCGCCCTCAGGTCGAGGCTTCCACGTCAACTACTCCAACCCACCATTGAACGAGGCTCAAACCGGTCCCGCCATGCAGCTGGCGACAACCATGCGCGATTCGTTGGTCACGTCGGGTCTTCAGGAATCGACATACGTCGGGTCGAACGGCCTCTACGGCCGCGCCGACCTTGCCGGACTGAACTTGGCCGAATACCCGGCGGTCCTTGTCGAGCTCGGCAACATGAGGAACACTGACGACGCCGCCCAGATGGAAAGCGCTGACGGGCGGGCGATGTATGCCGCGGCCATCACTAAGGGAATCGTCGCCTATCTCAGCGGCAAGGCTCCGGCGTAGCTCACGGCCTCCGGATGCGGTTTGCCTAGACACACCATCCCCCCTCGCCTTCGGCGCCGATCACGTCGAACGCATATCGCATTGGCAATCGCGGCTGTCGCAGTTCTCGAGTTGGTGCTTGGTGTCTTCGTGGTGGGCGGCGTGTTTGTCGGACGCCACATCGGGAATGGTTCATTATCACGGGAGTCGACGCAGCCAACGACAGCCCAGCAGGCTGCCCCCTCGTCGACCATGCCAACGGTCAGCCCACCGGCGCAATCAATTCCGACCAACCTCAATGACGACTTCAAACAGTTACAGGCAAGACTGCAGGCCCAGCTCGGTGTCGTGATGACCGCGGTGGGCAACGGGAATTCTCCGCTGGCATATGGCGATTGGCAGAGCGGACCCGCATGGTCAACTATCAAGGTGCCGCTTGCCATTGCGGCGCTTCGCGAAGAGAATCCGCCGGACGTCACCGACGCGACGAGGGCAGCCATCACGGAGTCGGACAACGCTGCAGCAGAGCAGATTTGGCAGAGCCTGGGCGATCCGGTCACAGCGGCGCATAAGGTCGAAGACGTTCTGAAACCGGCCGGCGATTACCCACACGTCGAATCCCAAAAGGTGCGACCCGAATTCACGGCCTTCGGCCAGACGATCTGGCCGCTAACCGAACAGGCTCGCTACCTTGCCTTCGCTGCCTGCGACGACCAGAGCGCACCAATTCTCGACCTCATGGGTCAGGTCGAGGCATCACAAACGTGGGGGATCGGAACGATTCCCGGCACCCGACTCAAGGGCGGCTGGGGGCCGTCGCGTTCGGGCAGCTACTTGGTGCGTCAAATCGGACTCTTGAAGACACCGAATGGGTTGACCTCGGTCGCCGTTGCGGCACAACCGGATTCAGGTTCGTTCGACGACGGTGTTCAGAACCTCAACGAGGTGGCCAAGTGGCTGGACCAACACCGAACTGAGTTACCCGCCGGTCGGTGCGAGGCCTGAGAAGCGCCTTCGCGCGTGCCGACTAGTACAGGTAGACCACCGCGTAATCACCACCGGTGCATGTGACCCAGTCGCCGGAGCCGTCGGGCTCGCATCGCATGCGGAACTTGTCGCCGTCGCAGTCCGTGCTTCCCGTGCTCGTGCAGGGAACCGCTCCCGATGCCGTTACCGTGCGCGACTCCCGATTTGGCCGACCGTATTGCTCCCAATAGGCATTGAGAACGTTCCGGGTGAAGGCGCACGACGTCTTTGCACTGCCTCGGCGCGAATGACTTCCAAACCCCGTTGCTCCTGGCCGCGAATAGTCCTGGTCGCAGACTTCACGATTGTCGCTCTGATCTGCGCCCAGTGCAGGCGGCGGTAATGCGACGGGAGTTACCGGCATCGCGGACGTCGTCGGCACCTGACGACTCGGTACCTGGTCGTCAGGTGTGGGGACGCGGTAACCATCGCCCGGCCTAGTGTCAGCCGATTGCGACGAGTCCGGTTTGGCCAACAGACCGATGACGACACCGATGCCACCTAGGACCAGCGCCGCTGCGGCTGCGATCACGGCCGGCACCACCCACCCGGGGCGATTGCCCGAACCTTGTGCCTGTGACGGCGCCGGCAGCGGGTAGCTCGGCGGCGCGGGCGGCTGATAGGGACGGGTCGCGACCACCGGTGCAGGTGTCGGTTGGGGTCCGAGCAGGGTCGCTGCCGAGGGCGACACACGCCAGTCTGCCCGGAGTGCCCGCTGTGCGGCGCGTCCCAAATCGCTGGCGGACCCGTACCGGTCATCGGGGTCTTTGGCCATGCCTCGTGCAATGACTTCGTCGAACGACGGAGGAACGCGGGGGTTGACGACGCTTGGCCGCGGCGGCGGGGCATGAAGGTGCGCGGCGATCTGCTGTTCAACGCTTTCGGCCGGGAAGGGAGTGTGCCCCGTCAGCGCCTCGAAGAGCACACAGGCCAGGGCATAGATGTCGGCAGCCGACGTGACTTCTTGGTCCATGAACCGTTCGGGCGCCATGTAGGCCCGCGAACCGATGTGGGTTCCGATCATCGTCAGGCGGGTATCGCCTTTGGCTTCTGCAATCCCGAAATCAACGAGGTAGGCGAAATCGGCCGACGTGACAATGATGTTCTGCGGCTTGACATCTCGATGGATCAATCGCTCCGCGTGTGCCGCGTCGAGAGCGGCAGCGACCTGCCCGACAATGGACACAGCCCGCGTGGGCTCGAGCGGACCCCACGCCAGCAGCTGGTCCAAGGTATGACCGCGGACCAAGCGCATGTCGATGTACAACCTGCCGTCGATGTCGCCCCAGTCGTGGATCGGGATGACATGCGGCTCTTGAAGAATTGCGGCGGCGTGCGACTCCCGCCGAAATCTCGTCCGAAATCTCTCGTCGTGGGAAAACTGATCAGCGAGAATCTTCAGGGCGACGGTTCGGCCCTTGTCGGTGTCGCAGGCCTCATAGACCTCCCCCATCCCGCCCTTGCCGAGCAGGGCGGTGATCTTGTATCTGCCGAACATCGTCCCGACGCGCGAGTCCACCCGAGTCACCTTCATGTCTGTACGTACGCAAAGCAGTATCCGTTGGACGGGCGAGTTATGGGTACGTTTGCCCATGAGCAAACACCCCTGCGCAGGCGACCGCGCGGCAATGGCGCGGGGTGAATTGTCCTCGTGCCGATTCCCGCTGGTTTAGCGTTGACTCGCGCCGAATGAGCGGCAGGCCGAATTGAGGTCGTCATATGCAGCAGCGTCATAGGAGACCAGACCGTTGGAACCGGTCGATCACAGCGGCGTTGTGCGGCGCTTTCTCAGCGCTGCTCGTCGCAAGCTGCGGCAGCCCCACGGTCTTGGAAGGCCGGGCCCTGTCGATGCTGTGGGACCCGAATCGCGTCGGGGGACTTCCCGCGACGGACGGCCCGAGCGGCCCGCGGCCCAACGCTCCCCAGCCCACCGGCACGGTGCAGAACACCGACAACGGTCAAATCGATCACCTGGCACTGTTGGCGATCAGCGATATTGAAGACTTCTGGCAGCAGAACTACTCCGAGTCGCTGCAAGGCACCTTCAAACCGATTTCCACCCTGGTGTCGTATGACTCCAAGTCACCGAAGAGTCCTCAGCTGTGCGGGGCACAGACCTATCGGATGGTCAATGCCTTCTACTGTCCTCCCAAAGACCTGATGGCGTGGGACCGCGGGTCTCTCATCCCCGGCGCGATGAAGTATTTCGGCGACGTGTCGGTGAACGCAGTCCTGGCCCACGAGTACGGGCATGCCCTGCAGAACATGGCGAAGCTCGTCGGCCCGACCACGCCCGGCCTGGTGGCCGAGCAGCAAGCCGACTGCTTCTCGGGGACATACGTGCGGTGGGTTGCCGAAGACAAGTCGCCGCGCTTCACGTTGAACACCACAGACGGCCTGGATCACGTTCTCGCCGGGGCGATCGACCTGCGTGATCCCATCATGACGGTGGAGGACGTCTCGAGCGATCCGCACGGATCAGCGCTCGACCGTGTCAGCGCATTCCAAATCGGTTTCGACACTGGGGCTGCGGGATGCAGCGAGATCGACATGAACGAGATCAATCAGCGTCGCGGCGATCTGCCGAAGTCGCTACAAGTCGATCCCGAAGGCAACGTGGACACCGGCGAGTCCCCGATCAACGAGGACACCTTGTCGACGCTGACGGAACTGTTGGAAACGATCTTCTCGCCGGCCAACCCACCCACATTGAGCACTGATGCCGCGAATTGCCCTGACGCACAACTCAGTAAACCCGCGTCCTACTGTCCCGCCACCAACACGATCATTGTCGACATGCCCGCATTGCAGGAGATGGGCGCGGCCGCCGACGAATCGGACTTGGTCTTACTGCAAGGCGATAACACCGCCCTCTCGGTTGTCACGTCGAGATACATGCTCGCGCTTCAGCACGAGCGCAATCTTCCATTGGACACCCCTGCGGGGGCTCTGCGCACGGCGTGTCTGACCGGGGTAGCACAGAGCAAGATGGCCGAGCCGGTAGAACTGCCCTCGGGAAAGTCACTCGTGCTCTCCGCCGGTGACGTTGACGAAGCCATTTCCGGCCTGCTGACGAACGGCCTCGTCGCCAGCGACACGAACGGCAAAGGCGTGCCGGCCGGGTTCACGCGGATCCTTGCCTATCGATCTGGCCTAGCCGGCGATGCAGACGGGTGCTATCAAAGATTCCCCTGATCCGGTTGCCGTGAAGAGAATGGGGTGACATGAGCGGACCCGAGAATTCAGACGAGACTCGGCCCTGGACGCCACCTCCGAGAAGGCCACCCGAACCGGACCCGCAGGCCGACACCGTCGAGGCCGCGCCGCCCCACATCCCCTGGTGGCAGCAGGTGAGACGCCGACATACGGGCGCACACCGCTATCCGGCCGCACCGCAAAGCACCCCGCACCGACCGACGCCCTATCCAAGTTCGCCGCCGCCGAGGCCGTCCTATCAGCCCCCGCCGATGCCGCAGTACCGGCGCCATGCGCACGAGCCCCAACACAGGCAGCGGGCGCCGTACTCGTCGGCTCCGCCACGGACCACCACGGAACAGCCCAAGTCGAGAACCTGGCTGGTGCTCGTCGGAGCCGTCTGCGGACTGCTCACCGTGGTGCTGGTCGCGGGGGCCATGCGGATGCTCAGTTGGTCCAAGCGCAAGGAACTCGACGTCACCAAGGCCGAGACCGGTGTGCAGCAGATTCTCACCGACCCGACCAACGGCTACGGCGTCGAGAACGTCACGGAGGTGAACTGCAACAACGGCAAGAACCCGACAGCCAAGAAGGGCGGCACCTTCTCATGCGACGTTAACGTCAACGGCGCCAAACGCCGCGTGACAGTGCTGTTCATTGACGACAACGGAACTTACGAAGTGGACCAGCCCAGATAGTCAGCTGGTGTCAACCGAAATCCCTTAATCTAGAACGGACCTCACGCTACCAATTCGAAACTAAAATACTATCGTCTGCGAATAATGAGATACCGCAGGGTAGTTCAATCGAACGCTTCGTGAAGCACGCGATGCCATTCGTGGATTGTGAAGGGCTTCACATATTTTGGCTGTCCTCAAGATGTTCTGTTAGCGTCCCGCCGCGGGTGCGTACCAGCCACAATTCACCCATCACATGTTTCTGCCGATGCCAGCCGAAGAAGTCATCCCGCCGGAGGGTCTGGCGCCGACGCAGATGGCCGAAATAGCCGCCGACGCCGAACCGGGGAAACCGGTGGACGCCGCCGCTCCGGCTGTCGAGCCGCCAGCTGACGTCCAGATCTAGAAATTGTGAACGGCGCCCCTCCCTCGGGGCACGGCGATCACTGGCTCTGGTGGACCGTCGTGTCGGGGGTGGGAACGAGAACCCTCCCGGGGCCATACAGCGCGTTCGACAAGCATCCCGGGATGCCGCTACATGCGGTGAGCAGGCCCTGACTGGGCGCACCGCCGCTGGCGCCGGGCGGTGCCACCGGCGCGGGGCAATTGTCCACCGGAGTGCCTTCGGCAAGGATCGGCATGCTGACGCCGCCGCAGTCGGCAAGGGTCTGCGACGGGGCCTGGCCCGCCAGGACTCCGATCGGGGCGGCAATGAGCGTTATGAATGCCGCGCCGTAGGCCAACCTGCGGACGGAATATAGAACCGCCACCTGCTCCCCTTCGCGTCACACCGTTCACATATTCTGCACACAGTGATGTCTGGTGCGCGACTATTCACTGGACCAGACGCCGTAGCAGAGCCGACGCCGTCACGATACCCGCGATGGCCGCGACGATCAGCACCGCCATGTCGAGCAGCCCGTTAGACGGGGTCCCTATCAACAAAGTGCGCAGTGCGTTGACTTCGTAGCTCAGCGGGTTGACCGTGCTCAGCCAGCGCAGCCAGCCCGGCATCACATTCACCGGATACAGCGCATTGGACGCGAAGAACAACGGCATGGTGATCGCCTGGCCAATGCCCATTAGCCGGTCCCGATTCCGGACCAGCCCGGCCAGCGTCATCGACAGGCAGGCGAAGAACGCCGATCCCAGCACCACCACACCCATTGCGGCGGTGATACGCAGCGGATTTGAGCTCAAGTGCACACCCATCAGAAATGCCAGCACCAACACGCCGACTACCTGCGCGACGGACCGCACCCCCGCGGCGAATGCTTTGCCCGTGATCAGTGCCGACGCCGGCGCCGGCGTCACCATCAGCTTGGCAAGGATGCCGGCGTCGCGATCCCAGATGATCTGAATGCCGTAGAAGATCGAGATGAACAACGCCGACTGCGCGATGATCCCGGGTGCCAAAAACGCCAAATAGGGCACCCCACCGGTGTCGATGACGCGCAGGTTGGAGAACGTCTGGCCGAAGATCAGCAACCACAGGGCCGGCTGCACCATTCGGGTGGCCAACTCCAAGCGGTCATGCCGCAACTTCTGTAGCTCGACGAGTGAGAAGGTGCCGATCCGGACGAGCATTCCCTGCACGCGTCGCCATCCGAGCGGGGCCCGCACAACCTCCAGCCGGGCTTGCGGCTCAACTGACACGGCGCGCCGTCCTTCTGCTGGACCGGATTTCGCGCAGACCCGGCCGCGCGGTCTCTTCGCCGAGATCCGAGCCGGCATAGTGCCGAAAGACGTCCTCGAGGGTCGCGTCGCGCGACACGTTGGCTTTCAGTTCGGCTGGGGTGCCAACCGCCTCGAGCCGTCCGTGATGCATCAGCGCGACCCGATCGCACAGTGCGTCAGCCTCTTCCATGTAATGCGTGGTCAGCAGCACGGTCATGCCGTAGTCGGCCTGCATGTCCGCCACCTTGCCCCAAACTCCGTCCCGCGCAAGGGGATCGAGGCCGACGGTGGGTTCGTCCAGAATCAGCAGCGACGGCCGATTCACCAATGCCTGCGCCAGTTCCAACCGTCTCACCATGCCCGCCGGAGTACGTGGTGGCGAGTTTTTCGGCAACGTCAAGCAGATGCATTGCGTCAAGCGCTTGATCGACGCGCTCGGCGCGCGCTCGGCGTGGCACGTCGTAGAGCCGGGCGAACCATTCCACGTTCTGGCGGCCCGACAGCATTGGCTCTATCGAAAGTTGCTGGGGTACATAGCCGATGTTGTAACGGACGTCCATCGTCTGGCGACGGCTGTCGAGGCCGAAGATGAAGACGTCACCGGTCTGCGCGGGTGTGAGCGTCGTCAGCACCCGCACCACCGTCGTCTTGCCGGCACCGTTCGGGCCGAGCAGCCCCATCGTCTCGCCGGCACTCACCTGCAGCGTGAAGTCGTCCACCGCGGTGAAGTCGCCGTACCGGTGCGTCAGGTGCCGGCAGTCCACGGCCAAGTCGGCGGCCCTACTCATCGTTGCCTCTCGTGCAATCCGGTCGTGATGTCGGCGATCACCGACAGTCCCCGCGCCAGCGCGTCGAGCTGGTGGTCATCCAGCTCGTCGAGCACCTCGGAAAGCGCCGCTCGCCCCGTCGCGCGGGAGGCGTCGGCAACATGCTGGGCCGAATCGGTGAGCCGCAGTCGACCCACCCGACGGTCGTCATTGTCGACCGCGCGGATGATCAGACCGTCGGACGCCAGCTTGGACACCAGCGTCGACGCGGTGTTCGCCGCCAGGCCCAGTTCAGCCGCAGCCTCGCGGATCGAGATGTCCGGCCGCCGCCCGACCAGTCGGAGCAGCTCGGCCTGAGCTTCGGTGAGTCCCGTCGCGTCGAATCCGCGGCCGGCGGAGCGTCGCAGCTGACGCCGGAAGCGTCCGATGACGGCGAACACCTCCGTGACGAGGTCGGATCGTGTCTGCATATCTCCCAGAATACCTCTGCGACAGAGCTAATAAACCCCTACGAGGTTGCGCAAAATGCTCACCTGGCCGGCTCGCCGAAAAGGGGTACTGCTAATGAAGGCTCGCCACCACATCGGCGATCGTCAGCACCGACGCCACCTGCCCGAACAGTCGTTGCTGATCCCGCAGCACCGCGGTGCCGGCCAGGTTGTCCGCGCCGCCCGCAATCGACACCGCCACGTCCCGCAACACCGCGCCCCGATCGTGGAACACCTCCGGCCGTGACAGCGCCGCCGGCGGACCTCGACTCGAACAGTTTTCGACCAATCCGTAGTAGCCTGCATCTGAAAGGTGCGCTCCTCGATCGATTCTCCAACGCCCGCAAACGTTGATTATCGTTGAGGCAGTGCACCTTTCACGTTCACGACACTCTACAACACCGAATTACGTGAAAGATCGAGGTCAGAAGTCACTGCCCTGGACCGCCTGGGCCGCCGCCTGGACCGCCTGGACCGCCGTTACTGCTGTCGTTGGTCAAATCCGTTTCGCTCGGTGCGCCCGCGGGCTGCACCGAAGGCGGTGTGCACGACACCTGATTGTTGCCGGGCGTGGATTGGGTTGTGCAGTCCGCCGCCGGATCTCCCATCAGCTGAACAGCAGATGCCGGTGCCATGAGTGGGCCTGCTACCGCCGCGATCGCAATCGTCACCGCGGCAAGCGTTCGCCTTGCTGTGAATTCGCTGGATGACATCTTCGTTACCCCTGTCATTCTCCCAAATCTATTGAAGGACTACCCGGGGCGGCGAGCCAACAAACGCCGTGGATAACACAAGATTTGGGCAACACGGCGCGGAACCCGACGCGGAACCACAGACGACCGGCGCGGCGAAGCTGATTCCGGCGCGGTTGGCGGGGACGATGCGCACGGGGGTCACAGTAGGCACCTTGGCGCGCCGGGACTGTTTGGATCGGGTCATGAATTTCCTACCTGAGGGTGGCCGACGGGGCAGTCGGCGCGGCGTGACCTGTGCTGGGGATGTTGCGGTTTTGTTTGTTTTCGCTGATCAGGGCGTGTCCGGGGGTGCGGGCGGCCACCGGGCGAGTATGCGCTGCTTGTGTGGAACAACGAGATCGCCGCGGTGGCCGCGGCTCACAGGGTAGATCCCGACCGGTGGTGGACCCAGTTCGGCGCGCTGATCGACCGGATCGCGCCGCGGTTCACGCGTTACGAGCCGCTGCGGCACGCAGCCGGGCTGATGCTGGGCATGGTCTCGGGGCTGGACCGCAAGAACTGCTGGACGATCGCCGAACACCGCGGGGATCGCTCACCAGACGGATTGCAGCACGTGCTGTCGCGGGCGAAGTGGGACGCCGATGGCCTTCGTCGATCGCGCGTGCCCATGCCCGCAAGGTCGCGGTGTCCGGGTCGGGTTGCATCACCGGCATCGTCATGCCTACCTGCACGCCAACTCTCCGATGATCGAGGCCACCGTCGCGGCCTTGGCCTCCTTGAACCCCGTACCCGCCCACACATTGGTCGTGTGTGGATCGCCGGCGCGTACCGACGCCGCGCGCAGCGGGCTGGTCAGATTGTGGATTTCCGGATATCCGAACGGTGCATGCGCCTCATGGTCCTCGATGAACCGGTTGCGCAAGCCGCGGGCGTAGCGTCCCGAAAATGCCTTTGTCACAACCGTTTCAGTGAACTGTGGATCTTGCAGAGCGGTGCGGTGAACTGGGCTGCTGCCCGCCTCGTCGGAGAGCAGGAACGCGGTGCCCAGCTGGGCGGCGACCGCGCCCGCGCGCAGCACGGCGTCGACGTCGGCTGCCGTCATCAACCCTCCGGCCGCCACCACCGGCACCGCAACCCGAGCCACCACCTCTGCCAGCAGCTCCGACAACGGCTGGGTGGCCGGCCGCGCCACCGGGTCAAAGGTGCCGCGGTGCCCACCGGCCGACGGCCCCTGCAGCACCAGCGCGTCGACTCCGCGAGACACCGCAAGCTCTGCTTCCGCTACGGTCGTCACGGTCGCGACGGTGGTGATTCCCGCTTCTGCCAGACGTCGGACCTCTTCGGTGGCAGGCGCGTCGAACGTGAACGACGCGACCTCCGGGCGCAGGTCGACCAGCAGAGCGATTTTGGCCGACCACTTGTCGTCGTCGTGGCGGGGCTCACCGAGTTGCGCACCATAGCGCTGCGCGTCTGCGGCCAGCGCGTCGGCGTAACGGTCGATGTCCGCACGCTCAGCTCTGCTCTGCTGTGGCACAAAGAGGTTCACCCCCAACGGGCCCGACGTCAACTTCCTGGCGGCGGCGAGACGGTCGGCGACGTCGTGGACCGACAAGTATCCGGCGGCGACGAAACCCAGCCCACCTGCGTTGGTCACTGCGGCCGCCAGTTCCGGCGTCGACGGCCCGCCGGCCATCGGCGCGGCAATCACCGGCACGGCGAGATCGGCGAATCGAAATTCGCTGCTCATGGCTGCTTCATATCACCTCAGCGCTTATAGGCTTGCAGCAACCATGTTCTCCGCGAGTGACGACTACGAACGGTTCATGGGCCGGTGGAGCCGTGAACTGGCGCCGATGCTCGTCGAATTCGCCGGCGTCGCTGCAGATGACGTGGTGCTGGATGTCGGTTGCGGAACCGGCGCGTTGAGCGACGCGGCCGCCGCGGTTCCCGACGTTCGTGTGGTGGGGATCGATCCGTCAGAGGACTTCGTTCGATGCGCCGGGGCGCGACTGCAGACCGATCGGGCGCGGTTCGAGGTAGGCCAGGCGGGGGCTCTCGCGTTTCCTGACAACCGGTTCGACCGGACTCTCTCGCTGTTGGTGTTGAACTTCCTACCGGATGCGGGTGCGGCGATGCGCGAGATGATCCGGGTGACACGCCCGGGCGGAACCATCGCCGCCGCGGTGTGGGACTACGCGCACGGCATGCGGATGCTTCGCGAGTTCTGGGCCGCTGCGACCGCGCTCGAGCCTGCGGCAGTGGCGCGCGACGAACGGCGAATGCCGTTGTGCCGCAACGGCCAACTGGCGGTGCTATTCGAGTCGCACGGGGTGCGGTCCGTCGAGCAGCGTGAGCTGCCGATCGTTATGCGGTTTGCATCGTTCGACGACTACTGGCAGCCCTTCATGGGCGGCCAAGGCCCCGCGGGTGCGTACACGGTTTCGCTGACGGAGGCCGCGCGGCAGGCGCTCGAGGACAGGCTCCGCGAACGACTGGACGACCGCGGAGCGTTCGCGCTTCAGGCTCGCGCGTGGGCGGTTCGAGGAGTGGTCAGCTAGTCAGCGCATCGCCCGTGCGTACAGCAGGCAGTCCTGCGGGTCGGGGTCGAGATTCGGAAGGACGAGATAGCGGACCAGCCGTCCTTCCCGGGACAAGCCGCTTCGCTCCAGCACTCTCGCCGAGCGTGCATTGTCGACATGACATGCCGCCCCGACACGAAAGACGCGCGAATCCGTCTGTAGCCTCTCTAACAATATAGAGACGGCCTCCGACATGAGGCCACAGCCCCACCAGCGTCTGGCGAGGCAGTATCCCAGACTGACCGCATGGGATTGCGGCCTCTGATAGCCGATTTCGCCGACCACCTCGCCGGTGTCACGCAACACCACGACCCAGGTGTGATCGTCGCCGACATTGAACAGCTCCGTGATGAATCGGCGAGTCTCGGCGACGTCGGGATGTGGCAGCCACGCCAGATACCTGGTGACCTCGGGGTCCGACGTAACGTTCGCAAATAACTCGTCGGCATCCTGGATGCGCGGCGGCCGCAGCACGATGCGTTGTCCGGTGAGGATGTCGCCCTGTGTCATGCCTTCATCGTGCACACTGGTGATGCCATGCCCATCGCGTTCAACCACACGATCGTCGCGGCGAAGGACAAGAGCGAGTCGGCCAACTTCCTCACCGAGCTGTTCGGCTTACCGGCTGCCAAGCCCTTCGGTCACTTCCTCGCCGTCGAACTCGAACACGGCGTCAGTCTCGACTACGTCGACGCCGGTGACAACATCCGGCCGCAGCACTACGCATTCCTGGTATCAGAAACCGACTTCGACGCGATTTACGGCTGCATCCGTGATCGCGGCTTGGACCACTGGGCCGATCCCGGCGTCACTCGGCCCGGCGAGATCAACCACAACGACGGCGGCCGCGGCGTCTACTTCCGCGATCCGGCCGGGCATTTCCTCGAGATCATCACCCGGCCTTACGGT
The DNA here is from genome assembly GCA_963801365.1 of uncultured Actinomycetota bacterium. Taxonomy (GTDB): domain Bacteria; phylum Actinomycetota; class Actinomycetes; order Mycobacteriales; family Mycobacteriaceae; genus Mycobacterium. Next base: position 44,942 of record CAWDEZ010000022.1, read on the forward strand.
TCCGGCGGGTGACCGAGCTAAAGCGTGACCTCGTTGAGCTTGCCCGTCGCGACGTCGAAGACGAAGCCGCGCAGTGACTCGTGCTTGGTGACGAACGGGCTTGCCTCGATGCGCCGGATGGACTGCCGCACGTCCTCCTCGAGGTCGTTGAACGCTTCGGCGGCCCACCCGGGCTTGATGCCGGTCTCGTCCTGGATCGACCGCTTGAAGTCGTCATCGGTGAACGTCAGCATGCCGCAATCGGTGTGGTGGACGAGGATGATCTCTTTGGTGCCGAGCAACCGTTGGCTGATGGCCAGCGACCGGATCTCGTCGTCGGTGACGACACCGCCCGCGTTGCGGATCACGTGGGCCTCGCCCTCTTTTAGGCCGAGGATGCGGTACACGTCGAGCCGCGCATCCATGCACGCGACCACCGCGACGTGCCTGCTGGGCGGCATCGGCAGCGGACCCTCGAAACTTTTGGCGTACTCGGCGTTCTTCGCCAGGTACTCGTCGGTCACGCTCATACGCCCTCCTCAGATACGCGGCGATAGACCCCCGGCGGGCCGATGCTACCAACGCCCGCAACTGGGCTTACCTGTCACGATCACGGGGATTCTTGTCGGCGATTACGACGCTGGCTTCGCGGTCGACGTCGACGGCTACGAGACTTGTGACGTGCTGGCCGTCACCGACGGGGTGGCCTTGGTGGTTTCCGGGGTCGGCGGCGGTGTCGTCGATGTGCTGGTGGTGGCGCTGTCAGTTGGGCCGATCGGCGGCTCCGAGGTGGTGATTGGCCCGGCGCCTCCGGCAGCCGTGATCGCGCCCATTGCGACGAGGACCCCGGTACCGAACGCCGCGGCGCCAATTTTCAGTTTCCGCTGAGTTCGTTGTTCCGTTTTCACGTCTGACCACTCCGTTCGACCACGTTTCGAACGGGGCCGGCGTCGGCCCGGTTCGAAGGAGTGGATAACCGGTCGTCGGCGCGCCGAAACGTGTTACGCCGTCGGCGGCGGCGCTTTCACCGTCGGGGACGCGGAAGCGGTCTCCGGTGTCGTGGGCGGCGTGGTCTGCGTCACGGTGGTGCCGGAACCGCCGGTGACCTTCGCGTGCGCCTCGGTGCCGCCCAGCGCGACGGTCGAGATGCCCATCGCGAGGACGACGAACCCGCCCACGATCGCCATGACAGCCCTTATCCGCAGCGTCAGCTTGTCGGTTTTTATCACTGATTACTCCGATCCGGTGTCTGGTCGCTCGCCCCACGCTGCGCGGCCGACCCAGATGAATGACACTTGGGCAGTCGGTGAACAGGCGGCCGCTGTGAAATTCCTGCAACCGGTCGGCGGTCTTGCTGTGAGTCGGCGCGCCGGCGAACCGCCGAATGGCCGATAAGCGCTATGTCAACGGTCTGATCTCCTACATTTGCCGCATGCGGCGGATGGGCGGCAGATGACTGGTTTCCTGCTTCGTCGGCTGCTCAAGTACGTCGTGCTGCTGCTGATCGCGTCGTTTATGACGTTCGGCCTGACCTCGCTGACCTTCCGTCCACTCGAGAGCTACCTTCAGCGCACCCAGCGACCGTCGCAGGAACAGATCGACAAGAAAAAGGCTGAGCTCAACCTCGACAAGCCGATCCCCCTTCGATACGGCACGTGGTTGGCCGGGGCGGTGCGCGGCGACTTCGGCAAGACGATCGACGGCGAGCCGGTCTCGCAGGAACTTGGCCGGCGCATCGGTGTCAGCCTGCGGCTGGTGTTGATCGGCTCGGTACTCGGGACCGTCGTCGGGGTGGTGCTGGGCGTGGGGGGCGCGATCCGTCAATACCGACTGAGCGACCGGGTGATCACCGTGCTGTCTCTCGTCGTGCTCAGCATTCCGACCTTCGTGATGGCGAACCTGCTGATCTTGGCCGCGCTCCGGGCGAACTCCATCCTCGGCGTGCAAGTTTTCGAGTACACCGGAGAAACCTCCGCCGACATGGGCGGCGACTGGTGGAACGCATTCGTCGACCGGATACAGCACCTCGTGTTGCCGACCCTGACATTGGCGCTCGGTGCGATGGCCGGCTACAGCCGCTATCAGCGCAACGCCATGCTGGATGTGCTCGGCCAGGACTTCATCCGCACGGCCCGCGCGAAGGGCCTGACGCGCCGGCGCGCGTTGTTCACCCACGGGCTGCGCACAGCCCTGATACCGATGGCAACGCTGTTCGCCTACAGCATCGCCGGTCTTGTCACCGGCGCGCTCTTCGTCGAGAGGATCTTCGGCTGGCACGGCATCGGTGAGTGGATAGTGCAAGGCATCGGAAGGAACGACACGAACATCGTCGTCGCGGTGACAGTTTTCTTCGCGTTCATGATCCTGGTCGGCGGACTGCTTTCCGATATCATCATAGCGCTGCTCGATCCGAGGGTGCGGGTGGCATGACACAAGCAACGGCCACTGCCGTTCAAAAAGGCGTTCACACAACGGAATTCGCGTCCCGGCGCACCTTGCTGCTGCGCCGGTTCCTTCGCAACGAGCCGGCGGTCGTCGCGCTCATCCTGCTCGTCGTGCTGTTCGTGACGTGCTATGCGTTGCCACCGTTGTTGCCTTTCCGCTATACGGATCTGGACTACTCCGCACTGCAGGAGCCGCCGTCAGCCGAGCACCTGTTCGGGACCAATTCGCTGGGCCAAGATCTTCTGGCGTTGACCCTGCGGGGCATGCAGAAGTCGATGTTGATCGGCATCTGCGTGGCGTTCATCTCCGCCACGATCGCCGCCACCGTCGGATCGATCGCGGGATATTTCGGCGGCTGGCGCGACACCGTGCTGATGTTCATCGTGGATCTGCTGCTGGTGGTGCCGTCGTTCATCCTCATTGCGATCATCACGCCCCGCACCAAACAGTCGGGCACGATCATCTGGCTGATCCTGCTGTTGGCGGGCTTCGGCTGGATGATCAGCTCCCGGATGCTGCGCGGTCTGACGCTGAGCCTGCGCGAACGTGAATACGTCCAGGCGGCAAGGTATATGGGCGTCGCGAACCGGCACATCATCGTGCGCCACATCCTGCCGAACGTCGCCTCGATCCTGATCATCGACACCGCGCTCAACGTCGGCCTGGCGATTCTGGCCGAAACCGGATTGAGCTACCTGGGATTTGGTGTCCAGCCGCCCGACGTGTCGCTGGGCACACTGATCGCCGACGGCACCAATTCCTTCACGACGTTTCCGTGGGTGTTCTTCTTTCCCGCGGGCGTGCTGGTGGTGATCCTGTTCTGCGCCATCCTGGTCGGCGACGGCCTGCGTGACGCGTTCGACCCGAGCAGCGGACAACTTCGCCGGAGGAGGCGAAAGTGACGCCGCTACTCGAGGTCACCGACCTCACCGTCACGTTCCCCACCGACGCCGAAAGCGTTGCCGCCGTTCGCGGTTTGAGCTACCAGGTGTCCGCGGGCGAAGTCGTGGCCATCGTCGGCGAATCGGGGTCGGGCAAATCCGCGGCCGCGATGGCCGTCATCGGCTTGCTTCCGGAATACGCCGACGTTTCGGGATCCGTCCGGCTGCGCGGCGACGAACTGCTGAACCTGTCCGACGGGCAGATGTCGCAGATCCGCGGTAAGGCGATCGGCACGGTGTTCCAGGACCCGATGTCGGCGCTGACCCCGGTGTACCGGGTCGGCGACCAGATCGCCGAGGCGATCCGGGTCCACCAGCCCGACACCACCCGGCGCGCGGCGCGGGCCCGTGCGGTCGAACTGCTCGACCTGGTCGGCATCAACCAGCCTGAGCGCCGGGCCAGCGCATTTCCGCACCAGCTGTCGGGCGGTGAGCGCCAGCGCGTCGTCATCGCGATCGCGATCGCCAACAACCCCGACCTACTGATCTGCGACGAGCCGACCACCGCGCTCGACGTGACCGTGCAGGCGCAGATCCTCGACGTGCTCAAGACCGCGCGCGACGTCACCGGCGCCGGGGTCGTGATCATCACGCATGACCTCGGTGTCGTCGCCGAGTTCGCCGACAGGGCGCTGGTCATGTACGCCGGACGCGCAGTCGAAGCCGCCGACGTGGAAGGGCTCTACGGCGACCGGCGGATGCCGTACACCGCCGGGCTGCTCGGATCGGTGCCCCGGCTCGACGCGACCCAGGGTGCGCGGCTGGTGCCGATACCGGGCAGCCAGCCGTCGTTCTCGACGTTGGACGCCGGCGCATGCCCGTTCGCGCCCCGCTGCCCGCTCGCGATCGACGAATGCATCTCTGCGGAGCCGGAACTCGTCACCGTCGGCCCTGCACACCAGGCCGCGTGCATCCGGACCGAGTTCGTGGCCGGACGCAGCGCATCACAGATTTACGGCGTGCCCACCGCGCCGCACGAACGTGACGAGTCGGTGGACGACTCCCGCGTGGTGGTCCGGGTCAGCGACCTGGTGAAGACCTACCCGCTCACCCAAGGGGTGGTGTTCCGGCGCCGCGTCGGGGAAGTGCGGGCCGTGGACGGCATCAGCTTCGAACTGCGCCAGGGCCGCACGCTCGGGATCGTCGGAGAATCCGGCTCAGGCAAATCCACGACGCTGCACGAGATTCTGGAACTCACAGCGCCGCAGTCGGGGTCCATCGAGGTGCTGGGCGCCGACGTCGCCGGTCTGGACAGCAGCGAGCGCCGCGCACTGCGCGGTGACCTGCAGGTGGTGTTCCAGGATCCCGTCGCGTCCCTCGATCCGCGGCTGCCGGTGGGTGAAGTCATCGCAGAGCCGTTGCTCGCCAACGGGTTTGACAAACAGCAGGCCAGTCGACGGGTCGCGGAGCTGCTGGACATCGTCGGGTTGCGCCGCGACTACGCGAACCGCTACCCGGCGGAGTTCTCCGGCGGCCAGAAGCAGCGCATCGGCATCGCACGAGCCTTGGCCTTGCAACCCAAGATCCTCGCTCTCGACGAACCGGTGTCGGCACTGGACGTGTCTATCCAGGCCGGGATCATCAACCTGCTGCTGGATCTGCAAGAGCAGTTCGGGCTCTCGTATTTGTTCGTGTCGCACGACCTGTCGGTGGTCAAGCACCTCGCCCACGACGTGGCCGTGATGTACAAGGGCGCCGTGGTGGAGCAGGGCGACGCCGCGCAGGTCTTCTCCGACCCACAGCACGATTACACCAAACGACTGCTGAAGGCCGTGCCGCAACCGCCTCCGGACGTCGCCGGCGCGGTCGAGGACCGCTTCAGAGCGGCGCAGAACCGCCGTCAGAGCCACCGCCTCCTTCGGCACCCAAGGAACCGTCTCCGCCGCCACCGCCGGGGCCGGACCGCGGCGGTCGCAGATCTGCGCTGCGGATCGCCGCATCGCTGGCGGTGATCTTCGCGCTCGTGGCGATCGGGGTGCTTGCGACCCGGTTGGGCGGGGATCGCCATGGAGCGACGGCCAGCGGGGCAGCAGAACTCGGTACCACCAACGACATCAACCCGCAGAACCCGGCCACTCTGGTCGACGGCGGCAATCTCAGGCTCGGGCTCAGCGAATTCCCGGTCAACTGGAATACGTTGCACATCGACGGAAACAGCGCGGAAACAGCGTCAATGCTCAAACCGACGCTGCCGCGGGCATTCATCATCAAGCCCGACGGCTCCACCACGCTCAACACCGACTATTTCACGAATGTCGAACTGACCAAGACCGACCCGCAGGTCGTCACCTACACCATCAACCCGCAAAGCGGTCTGGTCCGACGGCACGCCGATCACGTGGGAGGACATCAAGGCTCAGATCCACGCCCTGAGCGGCAAGGACAAAGCCTTCTCGATCGCCAGCCCCGGCGGTGCCGAACGCGTCGAGTCCGTGACTCGCGGGGTCGACGACCGGCAGGCCGTGATGACGTTCGCCAAGCCGTATGCGGAATGGAAGGGCATGTTCGCGGGCAACGGGATGCTGCTGCCTCGCAGCATGACGTCGACTCCCGAGGCGTTCAACAAAGGCGCAACTGGGCGGCCCCGGTCCGTCGGCCGGACCCTTCGTCGTCGCAAGGTCGACAAGGCGGCCCAGCGGATCATGCTGACGCGTAACCCGAATTGGTGGGGTCAGACCTCCGCGGCTGGACTCGATTACGTTCACGGTTCTCGCCCCCGAGGCCGACATACCGGCGCTGCAGAACAACGCGATCGACGCGGTGGGGCTCAGCTCGCTGGACGACCTGCTGCGCGCCCAGGGCACCCCCAGCATCTCGATTCGTCGCGCCCCGGGTGCCACTTGGTATCACTTCACGTTCAACGGCGCCCCAGGCTCGATTCTCACCGATCAGAAACTGCGATTGGCGGTCATGAAAGCCATTGACCGACAGGCGATTGCAAACGTCAGTCAGCGCGGGCTGGTCAACACACCGACACCATTGAACAACCACATCTACGTCGCTGGGCAAGAGGGCTATCAGGACAACAGCAATGTTGCCGCGTTCAACCCCGATCAGGCCCGCCGAGATCTCGACGAACTGGGCTGGAAACTCAACGGACCGTTCCGCGTGAAAGACGGCCGGCCGCTGACCATTCGCCTCGTCATCTTCAACGCGCTCACTACCCGTCAAGTCGCCCAGGTTGCGCAGAACAGCCTCGCGCAGGTTGGGGTGAATCTCATGATCGATGCAAAGGACCCTGGCGGGTTCTTCTCGAATTACGTCAACACCGGGGATTTCGACATCGCATACTTCGGCTGGGTGGGCGACGCGTTCCCGCTGTCGGGGCTCACTCAGATCTACGCCTCTTACGGCGAAAGCAACTTCGGCAAGATCGGCAACGAACGGATCGACGCCAAGATCGAGCAGACGCTAGCCCAGCTGGATCCCGGGACAGCACGCCGGCTGGCCAACGAGGTCGATGTGATGGTGTGGGCGGAGGGCTTCAGCCTGCCCCTGGTGCAATCGCCCGGAAACATCGCGGTGCGAAGCACTCTCGCGAATTTCGGCGCCGCCGGGCTGGGCGACTTGAACTACAGCGCGATCGGCTTCATGAAGGAGTAACCGCCCGCTGCACGATGCGCGGGACGAACCGCGGCACGACGCTCTCGATGGCCGTCGCCACCTGCATGATCGCAATCGTGAAGCGGAGCGCGGGCGCAGCAGGCAAAGCGTCGAGCGCGGCAGCTCGCGCGGCGAGCGTGTCAATTCGCCCGTCACAGAAGGCCTTTGCGATCTGCAGCGCGGCCGCCTCGCGTATGTCCAGCATGCTGTGGCCTGCAGTCGGGAGCCTCACCAGCACTGCCCCAGGAATCAACGACGCGATACGGTCGGCGATGGCCGGCGGCGTGGTCAGGTCACGCCCGCCGGACACGACGACGGTGGGCCAGGTGAATTTCGGCATCTCAGCCACGAGATCGTAGGGCTCCGCCTCGAATTCGACAGGTTCAGAAGCGAGCTCACGGTAGGCTAACGCCGGATCCAATGGGTTGCCGTCAGGGACGTCGCCGTAATTCAGCTCCCGGAAACCGATTCGGCCGACCAGGTCCGGCTCATTGTGGTACGGCGCCGTGCGCGCAATCAGCTGGCGGGCGAGACGTGCCTGCAGGCTCCACAAGCCGTGCCGTCCCTGCAGCAGCAGTTTCAGTTGGCGATTCAGCAGCGCAGGGCCGCCGAAGCCGTACAACTCCGCCGCGAGCTGGCCTGCCGCCGGGGTCAGCTGCCCGTCGCGGACCAGTTGCCGCACCTTGGGCGCCAAATCCGCAGTCTCTAAGACGGTTCCGTCCCAGAGCGCTCGCCGGATCGCTGTGCGGACCCCCTGGATGTCGTCGCCCGAGAGCAACGGAGAGTCGAGAATCATTCCGCACACCCGCTCGGGGTGGCGTACGCCCACGCCCGCGGCGATGTAGGTGCCGTACGAGGCGCCGTACACGATTGCCTTGTCGATGCGCGCGTCGTCGAGCACGGCCACGATATCGTCGACGGCCTGCTCGATGGACAAGGCCTGCGGCGGCAAGTCAGCGCCGGAGTCGTCGTGGCGGGACAGGCCCACGCCGCGGTGTTCGACCATGATCACATCCAGGCCGGCCGCTGCCGCCCGGCGCCGGAAACCCCGATACAGTGCGACGGACGCCGCTCCCGGTCCGCCGGGGATCACCACCAGCGGGTGAGCCGACTTGCGGCCGGTGCGCACGTAGTACAAGTCGAATTTCTCATCGGTGTCCGGCGAAACCGGTCGACGCACGGACCGTACGCCGGCCATTGAGGCCAGCTTCTGGTGCGCGCGGCGACGCTTGGCGTCCATGGTCATCACCCGCCATTCTGCCGGGCGGTAGCCCTCCCCGTGATCAATTAGTGGAGATCAGATCGGCGGCCTTCTCGCCGATCAGGACCGCAGGCGCGTGGGTGTGCCCCCGGATGATCGTGGGCATCACCGACGCATCGGCGATCCGCAGCCCCTCGACACCGCGGACTCGCAGCTGCGGGTCGACCACGCTCGACGGGTCACTTCCCATCCGGCAGGTACCCACCGGGTGATACAGGGTGTGCGAGCACGTCCGCACCGCCGCTTCGAGCATCTCCTCTACGGTGTCGTGCGCGCCGAGTGGCCGAGCGACCTTTCCCAGCACATCTTTGAGCGCGGGCGCTTGCGCGATTCTCGCGGTGATACGAAGTCCGGACATGATCGCCGCGCGATCCTTGCCGTCCGGGTCGGACAGATATTGCGGGTCGATGACCGGTTTAGCCGTCGGGTTTGACGACGACAGCGAGATCGTGCCGCGGCTGTACGGCTTCACCAAAATGGACCCGGTCACCACCGCATGGCCGTACGGATCGCCCAATCCTTCGTCGAAGAACGGCGCGGGCGCGAAGATCAGCTCCAGGTCCGGCAGTTCGAGGTCCGGGTCGCTGCGGACGAAGCCATACGCTTCCCCGACGTTGCTGGTCAGCATCCCGCGCCGCCGAAGCAGATATTTCACTAGTTCCCAAGGCTTTTCCGCGGCGAACAGGCTGTCGTGGTGCACGTCGAACCCCAACGGGACGCCGAGGTGGTCGATGAGGTTCTTGCCGACGCCCGGCGCGTCATGCACGACGTCGATGCCATGCTCGCCGAGCTCCGAGGGGTCCCCGATGCCCGACGCCATCAGCAGTTGCGGGCTGTTGACGGCGCCGGCGCTGAGCACCACTTCGCGACTCGCGCGCACCACGTGGCGTTCGCCGTCCTTGTCGAACTCGACACCGACAGCACGGCTTCCGTCAAACAGCACCCGTCGAGCGCGTGCCTCGGTGAGCAACGTCAGGTTCACCCGCCGCAGTGCGGGTTTTAGATAGGCGTCGGCGCAGCTCCATCGCGCGCCCCTGCGTTGGGTCACCAATGTCTGGCAAAAGCCTTCCGGCGCATTGATATTCGGACGCTCCAGCCGGTAGCCGCATTCCTGGGCAGCGGTGAGCCAGGCGGCGGTGGAGCCTCGCGGGCTGCGCTGGGGCGAGATGATGAGTGGCCCGGCCTCGATCCGGTCGAAGTAAGGGGCCACCTTCGCGAACGACCACTGCTCGTCGGCAATCTCGCCCCATTCGTCGTAGTCGGCGGCGAACCCACGCACCCACATCATCGCGTTCATCGACGACGACCCGCCGAGCGTCTTGCCGCGAGGCCAGTAGATCTGCCGGCCGTCGAGCTCCTTTTGCGGTTCCGTGAGGTAGTCCCAGTCGCGTTCTGTGCGGAACAGCTTCGCGAAGGCAGCGGGGATGTGAACGAACTTGTCGTTGTCCTTCGGGCCGGCCTCCAGAACGGCTACTTTGACGCGGGAATCCGCGCTGAGACGGTTTGCGAGCACCGCCCCCGCGGAACCGGTCCCGACGACGACGTAATCGGTGTCAATCTCCACCGCGCGAAGTTTAGGCCTGCGGCGAAGGTCTCCGTCTGCGGGGACCAAGGTCACCGATCGTGGCGAGTCCGGTGACGACGACTGGCAGGAGTCGTATCTTGACCAGAAATGACCGAGTTCATGCGCAACAGCGACGCCTTCACGTGGGCCATGGAAAGCGATCCACGACTGCGTTCCACAGTGGTCACGGCCATCCTGCTCGACCGATCACCAGATTGGGAACAGGTCCGCAACCGCTTCGATCTGATGTCGCGCGAGGTGCCGATGCTGCGAAAACGGGTCGTCACGTCTCCACCACCGGCGCCGCCACGGTGGGAATACGCCCCGGACGTCGACCTCGACTTTCACATCCGCAGAGTGACAGCGCCGTCCCCCGGCACTATCGACACCGTGCTGGAAATGGCCCGAGTCGCGGCGATGGAGGACTTCGACCGGGCACGGCCGCTGTGGAACGCCACCATAGTTGACGGGCTCGAAAACAACGGCGCCGCAATGGCGCTCAAGTTCCACCATGCGCTGACCGACGGAGTCGGCGGCATCCAGATCGCGATGATCCTGTTCGACCTGTCCGATGCCCCCGAGAAGCACGGGCCGATGGCGGAACTGCCGGAGATACCGCCTCCCGCATGGCTGAGCGGCTACCGGGAGACCGCCCGATACGACGCTCGCCTGGTGGGCAACGCGCTGAGGGGCACATTGAAGAACGTTCCGAAGCTGATCGCCAATGGCATTCGGCGGCCGGTACCCACCGCGTTGTCGGGTTTCGAGATGGCCGCATCGGTCTACCGCACTATGCGTCCGGTGAACCGGGCAGGGTCGCCGCTGATGAAGGAACGCAGCCTGATCCGACGCCTCGGCGTGCTCGAGGTCCCATTTCCGGAGCTGCGCACAGCTGCCCACCTCTGCGGCGGTGCGTTGAACGATGCGTTCGTGGCCGGGGTGGCCGGCGGACTGCGGCGGTACCACGAAAAGCACGGTATTGCAGTCGGCGACCTGCACCTGTCGATGCCGATGAGCTTGCGCGAAGAGGGCGACGAGCTGGGCGGCAACCGGATTACGTTGATGCGGTTCGATGTGCCAGTCGGCATCTCTGATCCGGCCGAGTGCATCCGCCAGATCCACCAGAGAACGGTCAAGGTGCGCCACGAGAAGTCGCTGCCCTACACGCAATGGATTGCCGGTGCCCTCAACATGATGCCGCAGTGGTACATCGGCGCCATCCTGCGCCATGTCGATTTCCTGTGCAGTGATGTGCCGGGAATTCCGGTGCCCGTGTTCCTCGGCGGCGCGCGAGTGCTGACCCAGTACGCGTTCGGTCCGACGGTCGGTGCGGCCGTCAACGTCACGTTGCTCACGTATGTCGATACCTGCACGCTGGGCATCGACGTGGACACCGAAGCGATTCCCGACTACGACGTGTTCTCCGAGAGCCTCGTCGCGGGCTTCGACGAAGTGCTGGCGCTCGCTTCCTCTCCGGCCTCGTGTTGATGCCTCACGCCGTCAATTGGATGTGGTGGGCGCCGTCGACGCTGTCATAGCGGTGCGGACTACAGGTCAACACGAGCACCTGCGCATCGCCGCCAACGGCGTCGAACACCGCGCCCATCTTTTGCAATCGGTCGGAATCGGTGAACCCGAGCGCGTCGTCGATGATCACCGGCACGCCGTCTTCCTTGGCCACTAACGCCGCCCCCGCAAGCCGGGTCACGATTCCCAACTGTTCTTTCGCGCCGCCGGACAACGACTCGTAGGGCACGGTACGACCGGCCAGCGTGCGGCTGCAGATTCGCAACGAACTGTCGATCTCCACCTCGAAGCTGTCGCCGAAAACGATCCGGCCCAGCCGTGCAACCTCGGCCTTGAACGGCTCGACGTAGCGCAATCGGCTGTCGTCGCGATGCCGTAGCATCACGGAGCGCAGCAGCTTCACGGCACGCGCTCGACGACCGACACGCGCCCATTCGCTGTAGGTGTGCGCCCGCCGCGCCTCCGCGGCGTCCAGCCGGCCCTTGCGTCCTTCGGTGCCGTAGACACGCAATTGCGCTGCAAGCTCACGTAATTCGGCGGACACAGTGTCGTGGCTTTGCGATACCTCGTCGGCGTGACGTTCGGCGTCGCTGAGTTCGGCGCCGACGTGTTGCGGCGCAACTTCGGCCAGTCGCGACCTGACATCGGTCACTCGGGCCGTTGCGCATACGGACGCCTGCGCGTCTGTTGTCGCACGTAGCTGAAGATCGTCGTCGCTGACCGTCGCACGCTGCCGGGTGAGCCGCTGCACGGCCGAATCAAGCTCCGCGCGCGCGGCAGCCAGCTTCTCCCGTAGAACAGCTGTGCGCGTGCGCTTTTCGGCCAGATCAGACGTCGCGGCGGCGGCGACCTCCCGGTAACGCCGGCATTGCGCAAGCGCGTCGCGGTGCGCGGCAGTGGCCGCGTCGAGCGCCAAGCGCGCGGACGAGGTGTCCATTACCGGTTCGTCGCCTTCGACCACGCGATTCTGCAACGCGGCGAGCCGCGAGCGCAGCTCGTCCACCGATTCGTCGCTGCAGAGCCCCGATAGCGTCGCAGTCAACCGGTAACGCTCGAAGACCAGATCGCGCCGGCGCGCGGCGCCCTCCCGTGCCTCGGTCACATCCGCGACGCCTGCGGCGGCAAGCAGACCGCCCAGGTGGTGCTGCGCCGCCTCGAGGGTGGCCTGATTATCGGACGCCGGCGCGCCGGGAGTAACGCGTGCCCGCAGTACGCCGGGCACCTCGACGTCGGTGGCCGCGGTGGCGCCGAGAGTAAAGATCTCGTCCGCCGACAAGCTGATCGGGCGGCCCTGTACCAGGAGCTCCAGGTCGGTGAGCGACATGAGTTCGATTCGGGCGGACGCCCGTTCGGCATCGCTCGACGCTCGTTTTACCGCCGCAGCCGCTGTCTCAATGTCGTGCAACACCGCCTCGGACAGCGCATTCGCCGCGATGCTGTTCTCGGTTCGATCGAGGTCGGTGCGTGCGGCGTCGATTTTGGCCAGCCTCGACGTCAGCCGGCTGGCCTCCTCACGATCCGATAACCGGTCGAACATCGCGCCAGCGGCCTCCACATGGGCTTGCGCGTCATCGGCCGCGGCGCTGGACTGCTCGGCGGCCGCCGCAGCGGCATCGCTCACCTCCGCCGCGACCGACTCTTGCTCAGCGGCCTGTGCAGCCTGGGCTTCCAAGCCGGCGACCGAAGCGGTGCGCTCTGTGACGTCGGCAGCCAACCGCCGCCGTTCGGTGAAAGCCGCGGCGGACGCGCCGGCGGTGGCTTGCGCTGCCGCGGAAACAACCTCCGCCTCTTTCAATTCCACCGACAGCGCGGCGACGACGTCGGCCGCCGCGCGGGCGGCGGTGAGCCGCTGCCTGCGCGACCCCGCGTTGGGTGTTCAGCGCAGTCAGTTGCCGCGAGAACTCGGCATGCCGGCGGACGCAGTCGTCGACCTCTGCGAGCGCCGCGGCGCTGCCGGCCACTTCGTCCTCTGCTGAAGCGAGGAGCGCGATCGCCGCCGCCCACTCCCCTGTCGCCCGCCCGGTGGGGGTGAAATACCGCGCGTACTCGGCGTCGATGCGGTCGATCAACAGAGGCTCGTCGCCCGACAGTGCAGCCGAGTCGCCCGCCGCCACGTCGAGCGCACGCGACAGCGCATCGCAGTCGGACACGTCGACGGGTGCGGTGGACGCCGCCTGCAGGACGCGCTGAGCGCGCCACAGCTCCGTGTCGACCGTCTCGGCCAAGATCGCGCAGACCCGCTCGTGCGCCTCGTCGCCGGTGTGCTGCTCGCGCTGAGGCGCGAGCACGGTCAGTTCGGTTTCGCATTTCTTGTGAAAGCGCTTGCGATATACGAAACGATAAGGGCCGCTGCTGATTTCGGCAGTAACTTCCGCGCCGACGTCAGCGTGGGTGGGTTTGACTTGCTTGACTTCTTTCTTGGTGGAGCGGTCCTTGGCTTCCAGCAGTAGGTCGATGGCCTCGATCATCGACGACTTGCCGATCTCGTTGGCGCCGCTGACGATGATCACGCCGCTTTCGGGCAGCACGATCTCGCGGTGCGCGATGCCGCGGTAGTTCTCGAGGACCAGTCGGTGCAGTTTCACGCGGCACCCCGGTCGCTGAGCCGCAGCAGCAGTGCCAGCGCCGCGTGTGCGTCGTCTGCCGCGTCGTCCGCCATCGACCGGGCGGTGACGACCAACTCGTCAACGGCCGCCGCCGCAAAGCCTCCGATCCCGAGATCGGCGAATTCGCCGTCCGCCGGTACCACGGCAATGTCGCTGTGCCGCTCCCAGATTCGCAGCGAAGCGAAGAGCCTGTCGTACTTGTCGATGCACGCGTCGAGCGCCGCGCGGTCCGTGACACTGAGTGTGCCCGTCAGCGCCAACCGAACCACCGTGCGGTCCTTGTCGGGCAGCAGCTCGAGATTGAGGTCCAGATCGGTCACGTCGCGAGCGCCGTCGACCGAGCTGCGCAGCGTCACGAACCGCCAGCGACCGACGCGACGCGCCGTCACCGTCACCGGCCGGGCCGGGTCGTCTTCGTCGACGTCGACCACCAGAACATGTCCCGGATCGTGTTCGACATCGTCGTAGTTGGTGACCTCCGGCGAGCCCGAGTACCACACCCGCCCGCTGCCACCGACCTCCGTACGAGAGTGCTTGTCGCCCAATGCGACATAGTGGACCGCGCCGGATGTCAGTGCATCGTGCACAGCGTTCAGTCCGATGACCGACGCCTTAACCGAGTCGGGGTCGAGTGCGTCGACGCCACCGTGCGCCACCAGAATCCGGGTCACGCCGTCGGCCGGTAGTCCGTCGAGAACGTCGACCACGAGGTCGGTGGTGGGGGCTTTCGACCGCCACGGGGCGGCGACAACCTGCAGCCCCGGCCTGACCTCGTGGACACCGGCGTGATCGAGGACCGCCACATTCGCCGGGCGCTCGGCAACGAACAGGGCGCTGGTGTAGACCGATGACGCGTCCAGAGGATCGTGGTTACCGGGCAGGAGATACACCGGAATGCCGATGCCCCGCATCGCTTCCAGCGACTGGCTGACGACCCGCGGGTCCAGTTGGTTGTGCTCGAACACGTCACCCGCGACGACGACGAATTCGGCCCCCGTCTCTGCGGCGAGCTCGCCGAGGGCCCCGACCGCGTCACGGCGGGCCGCCGAATAGCGCGGCTGGGCGTCGGCGTTGAGAAAGTGCCGGGTCATGCCGAGCTGCCAGTCGGCGGTGTGGATGAATCGCATGCCGGCCCTCCTTCCCGCGAGTCGTCCTCTGAAGCAAGGCGAGTGTAGGACCGGGCGCCGACAAGTTCGTGGACCTCGGGCGGCACGCCCTATCGTGGGTAGATGGCTGAGCGCACCCTGTTGCTGATGAGACATTCGAAGTCGGACTACCCAACCGGAGTCATCGACCACGACCGGCCGCTCGCCCCGCGCGGCGAGCGGGAGGCCGGCCTGGCCGGCGATTGGCTGCGGTCCAGCGCGCCGCCCATCGACGCGGTGTTGTGCTCGACCGCCACCCGCGCACGCGAAACGCTGTCTCGCACCCAGCTGGACGCACCGGTCACGTTCGCTGAACAGCTCTACGACGCGTTTCCGGAAACCGTCGTCGACGAGATCAGCCGTGTCGGCGACGAGATCGGGACGCTACTGGTGATCGGGCACGAGCCGACAATGAGCGATGTCGCTCTCGGGCTGGCGGACGCTGCCGGAAGCAGTCAGGAGGTTGCCCAACGCATCTCGGCGAAGTTCCCGACGTCGGCGATCGCGGTGCTGCGTTTCGATGCGCCGTGGCGGGATCTCGCCTTGGGCAGCGCGGTGCTCGTCGAAATTCACGTCCCGCGCTGAGCGGCTGTCAGGCGCTGGCCGCCGAGCGGACGTCAGGCGTTGGTCGCAAGCGTCAGCTCCATCAGCTTGACCGCCATCCCGCACGCGTCGATCCCCGGCGTCTGCGGGTTCACCCACCAGCCGACCACCCCACCGGCATCGCTGGCCACCCCGCACGCCCCGTTGGGGTCGTTGGCCGGCTTCATCACGATCGAGTCGATTCCGTTGATCCTGCGAGTCTCGACCTGATATTTCAGGTTGTCTGCGACCTTGCGCTCGTTGTCGAGGCTGCCCTGCTCGAACCAGAAGCGGGTGATGTCGATCAGGCCGGCAGGATTGGCCGCCTGCCACCGGCAGACCGCGCCGACGAATGTGCTCTGGATGTCGAGCGGATCGGCGCCGACGGTTTTCGCCAGCACATCGGTGGTCAGCACGTCGCATTCCTTGAGCAGGTTCGGGTACTGCTTCTCTGAATCGTTATTGCGGGGCACCTCACTATTGGCGCCGGCCACCACCGCGGTGCCGTCGGTGGTACGGCTGCAGCCGCCCAGCACCGCCACGACCGCCAGCGCGGCGAGAAGAAGGCCCACTATCCGGCGCGCCCGACTCATTTCGCATTCGCAATCGACTGGCGGGCGAGTTCCTTGGCGACGTCGCACGGCGGCGGGAAGGGCTTCTCGTTGTAACTGATCGACCATTCGATGAAGTCGTCGTCGAACTGGATGCCGACCTCGCACAGGTTGTCGCCCATCGTCGGGTCATTCGCAAGGGCGATGAAGCCGCTGTGGCCGTCGATGGTGATGTCGTCGACGCTGGTTCGTGACAGTTCTTCCGTCTTGCGCTCGCGACCAATCGGGCTGCCGCGATACCAGGTGAACGAAAAGTGCGGGCCGAGGATGCCGCCGTTCTGCAACCACTGGCAACCGGCCGAGTTGCGTGCGGTGTTCACGAGTCCGGACACTTGCGCCAGTTGCGTGACGGTCTGGTCGCTAACCCCGCCGCATTCGGGAAAGAACGGACCGTGGGCGGAGTTCTGTTGGGACGGCGGCGGGGATGAGGTTTGCGTGCCCGAGCCGGAGGAACTGTTGGAACAGGCCGCGACCACCGCGACCGTCGCTGCGCCGATGGCCATGGCCGGCAGTCTGCGTCTCACGAAACCTGCTTCACTGGTCGCTTCACTTTCGTCGACGGACCCGCATCCTGCGGGTCGTCACAGCAGCAGGATAGCGGCAGCCGCACGAGTCGTCAGACATCCGGGCGTTGACCAGCATCTTTGGGTCGCAACGCGATGCGTCCGAGTGCCAAAGTACACACGCGGTGTGCGACAGTACGGAGATGCTCCTGGGACTGCTGCGCACATACGTGTGGCCGTACCGCTCGCTGGTTGCGATCGTCGCATTGCTGCAGGTCATCAGCACGCTCGCGGCGCTTTACCTGCCGACCGTCAATGCCGCGATCATCGACGACGGCGTGGCCAAGGGCGACACTGGAACGATTATCCGGCTCGGTGGCGTGATGCTCGCGGTCAGCGGACTCCAGGTGCTGTGCGCGGTCGGAGCGGTGTACTTCGGATCCCGCACCGGGATGGGATTTGGCCGCGACCTTCGGTGGACGATTTTCGACCACGTCACCGGGTTCTCCGCGCACGAGACAGCACGCTTTGGGGCTCCGTCGCTTTTGACCCGCACCACCAACGACGTCCAGCAGATTCAGGTGCTGGTTCAGCTGACGTGCACGGTGTTGATCACGGCACCGATCATGTGCGTCGGCGGGATCATCATGGCCTTGCACCAGGACGCCGGGCTGTCGTGGCTGCTGGTGATCAGCGTGCCGGTGCTGGGTCTCGCCAACTACATGATCGTCTCGCAGATGCTGCCGATCTTCCGCCGGATGCAGTCGCTCATCGACAACATCAACCGCGTCCTGCGTGAGCAGCTGTCAGGCATTCGTGTGGTACGGGCATTCGCCCGTGAACCCGTCGAGCAGGAACGGTTCGCCGACGCCAACCGCGCACTGTCGGACACGGCACTGGCCGCCGGCCGGTGGCAGGCGCTGCTGCTGCCGGTCACGACGCTGGTGATCAACCTGTCCAGCGTCGCGCTGATCTGGTTCGGCGGGTTGCGCATCGACGCCGGGCAGATGCAAGTCGGCTCGCTGATCGCGTTCCTCGCCTACTTCATGCAGATCCTGATGGCCGTGATGATGGCGACCCTGATCCTGGTCCTACTACCGCGGGCGTCGGTGTGCGCCGACCGGATCACCGACGTCTTGTCGACCCGCCCCACGATCGAAAGCCCCGCCCGTCCGGCGCGATCCGGTCCGACCACCGGGCTGGTGCGGCTTGAGTCGGCGACATTCAGCTACCCGGGTGCCGACAGACCCGTGCTGCAGGACATCTCGTTGACGGCACGGCCCGGAACCGTGACGGCGATCGTCGGGAGCACCGGGTCAGGCAAGTCGACGCTGGTGTCGCTGATTTGCCGGCTCTACGACCTGACCGCCGGGTCGGTGACGATCGACGGGGTCGACGTCCGCGACTACGACATCGAGAAGTTGTGGTCGACGGTCGGGCTGGTGCCGCAGCGCGGCTACCTCTTCTCCGGCACGGTGGCCGACAACCTGCGCTACGGCAAAGCCGACGCCACCGACGCCGAGATGTGGGAGGCGTTGCGCGCCGCGGCGGCCGACGGCTTCGTGCGGGCGCACGCCGATGGGCTGGAAATGACTGTGGCCCAAGGTGGCATCAACTTCTCCGGCGGCCAGCGGCAGCGCCTGGCGATCGCGCGCGCGGTGATCCGGCGGCCCGCGATCTACCTGTTCGACGACGCTTTCTCGGCACTCGACGTGCATACCGACGCGCGGGTGCGGACGGCGCTGCGGGAGGTTTCGGCGGACTCGACCGTGATCATTGTGTCGCAACGCATTTCGACTATCGCCGAAGCCGATCACATCGTCGTCATCGACGACGGGCTCGTGGTCGGCGCGGGCACCCACGAGTCTCTGATCGCCGAGTGCCCGCCATACGCGGAGTTCGTCGATTCGCAGGCGGTCGGAGTGCAGGGGGCTGTTCCATGAGCGCGCCGATGCGGATGGCGATGCGCGGCGGTACGCCCCCGCCGCCGGAGCGGTCACGCGACTTCCAAGGCACCGCGATTCGACTGGGAAAGCGGCTGACTCCGCAGCGAAAGTTGGCGGCCAGCAGTGATGTCGCTGTCAATCGGCGGGATTGCGATCGGGGTGATCGGTCCGCGGGTGCTCGGGCACGCCACCGACCTGTTGTTCAACGGCCTCATCGGGCGCCGGCTGCCTGCCGGCATCACCAAGGAGCAGGCCGTCGAAGCCGCGCGGTCACGCGGTGACGGGACATTCGCCGATCTGTTGTCGCGGGCCAACGTGACACCGGGGACCGGCGTTGACTTCGCCGCGGTCGGGCGGACATTGCTGCTGGCGCTCGGACTGTATCTGGTTTCAGCACTGCTGGTTTGGGCGCAGTTCAGGCTGCTCAATGTCACCGTGCAGCGCACGATGGTGACATTGCGTGCCGACGTCGAGGAAAAGGTGCACCGGCTGCCGTTGTCCTACTTCGATTCTCGGCAGCGCGGTGAGGTGCTGAGCCGGGTCACCAACGACGTCGACAACATCCAGACGTCATTGTCGATGACGATCAGCCAGTTGTTGACATCGGTGCTGACGGTGGTGGCGGTGTTCGTGATGATGCTGATGATCTCGCCGCTGCTGGCGTTGATCACGGTGCTGACGGTCCCGTTGTCGCTGTGGGTTACTCGGGCGATCGCGCGCAGATCGCAACGGCTGTTCGTTGCGCAGTGGGCGAACACCGGGCGGCTGAACGCGCACATCGAGGAGACGTATAGCGGCTTCACGCTGGTCAAAACGTTCGGCCACCGGGCGCATGCACAGCAGAAGTTTCGTGATCTCAACGCCGACGTGTATGACGCGAGCTTTGGGGCGCAATTCTTTTCGGGACTGGTGTCGCCGTTCACGATGTTCATCGGCAACCTCAGCTACGTCGCGGTTGCCGTGATCGGCGGCCTGCAGGTGGCGACCGGGCAGATCACGCTGGGCAGCATTCAGGCGTTCACGCAGTATGTGCGTCAATTCAACCAGCCACTGACCCAGGTCGCCGCGATGTACAACACACTGCAGTCCGGAATGGCGAGCGCCGAGCGGGTTTTCGATCTGCTCGACGCAGACGAACAACAACCGGACACGAAGATGCCGCTGCCGTCGGTGAACGGCCAGGTGATGGGCCGGGTCGAATTCGAGCGAGTGAACTTCAGTTACCGGCCCGGCACTCCGGTCATCGAAGACCTGTCATTCGTGGCCGAGCCGGGCAGCACCGTCGCGATCGTCGGCCCCACGGGTGCGGGCAAGACCACGTTGGTCAATCTGCTAATGCGGTTCTACGAGGTCGACTCCGGCCGGATCCTCGTCGACGGCGTTGACATCGCGACGGTAAGCCGCCATTCTCTGCGCTCACGAATTGGCATGGTGCTGCAGGACACCTGGTTGTTCGGCGGATCCATCGCCGAGAACATTCGGTACGGCCGCCCAGGGGCAACCGACGACGAGATGCTCGCGGCCGCCAAGGCAGCCTACGTCGACCGGTTCGTACACACGCTGCCGCAGAGTTACGACACCTGGGTCAGCGACGACGGCGGGAACGTCAGCGCCGGTGAGAAGCAGTTGATCACGATCGCGCGGGCGTTCCTCGCTCAACCGCAATTGCTGGTTCTCGACGAAGCCACCAGTTCGGTGGACACCCGCACCGAGGTCCTCATCCAGCATGCGATGAACGAGCTGCGCCGCAACCGGACGAGCTTCATGATCGCCCATCGGCTGTCGACGATCCGCGACGCCGACGTGATCCTGGTGATGGAGGACGGGCGGATCGTCGAACGAGGCAGTCACGCCGAGCTTTTGGCTAAGCGAGGCGCTTACTGGGCGATGACCCAGGCCTAGCGACGTAGTCTCGAGGGCGATGACAGCGGTTCAGCCCACCGTATACACATTCTGCCGGTACTGCCTGGCGGCGTGCGGGATCGCGGTGACCGTTGCCGACAATCGGGTGACCAAGATTTCCGCCGACAAAGCAAACCCGCACAGCTGGCAAGACTTCTGCGCCAAGGGGCGGACGGCGCATCAGGTTGTCGAGCACCCGCGCCGGATCCTGAACCCGATGCGCCGTGTCGGCGACTCGTATGTCGAGTCGAGCTGGGACGTGGCGGTCGCCGACATTGCGGCGCGGATGGCGGCGCTGATCGATGCTGACGGTCCCGATGCGGTCGGCCTGAATTACGGCAATCCTGCGGGCTTCTCGTCGTCGAACGCGTTGTTCATGAATGCGTGGCTGGATGCGGTCGGCACCCAAAACCGTTACGCGGTGGGCTCTGTCGACCAGAATGCCATGCACGTCGTCGCGGAGGCCATGTACGGCTCCATGCTGATGGCGCCGGTGTCCGACGCCGACAATTGCGATTACTTCCTTCTGGTCGGCACGAATCCCGCAGTGAGTGCGTGGAATTGGCTCGAAACTGTGCCCGGCGGCTGGAAACGCGCACTCGTGCGGCGACGGCTCGGCGCCAAGATCGTCGTCGTCGACCCGTTACGCACCGAGACCGCCGACGAGGCCGACCTCCATCTGAGCGTGCGGCCCGGCCAGGACTGGGCGCTGCTGCTCGCGATGGTCAAGGTGATTCTGGAGGGCGGCCTCGAACATGCGGTGGACCGCCGGGATCTTGCGACCGGGGTTGACGAGCTGCGCCGGCTGGTCGCCGATGCGGATCTGAATGATCTGACCGCGCGATGCGATATTCCTGGGCCGGTCATCGAGCAGGTCGCCCGAAACTTCGCAGGCGCCGACAGTGCGATGGTGATCACCCGCACTGGGGTGTCAATGCACGTGACGGGCACGATCGGCGAGTGGCTGGGGCACGTCCTCAACGTGATAACGGGCCGTATGGATCGGCCCGGGGGGCGCAGGTTCGAGCCAGGTTATGTCGACACGCTGAGGCTGGCGGACCTCGCTAAGGCTCCTGCCCACAAGAGCCGTCTGCGGCGCCGGGACATGGTGGCCGGTACCCATGCCCTCGCCGAGTTACCCGACGAAATCACCACGCCGGGGCCGGGCCAGATCCGGGCGATGGTGATCAATTGCGGGAACCCGGTGGTGTCGGGGCCCGACGGCGCCAAGCTCGACGCGGCACTGTCGCAACTGGACTTGCTAGTGGCTATCGACTTCGTGCAGCGGGAAAGCCATCGGCATGCGCATTGGTTGTTGCCCGCGGTGCACTGGCTGGAGCGGGACGACTTGATGTCGTTCACCAGCAACATGCATGACGAACCGTATGTGCAGTACGGCAAGAAGGCTGTCGAACCGCCGCCGGGCGCGCGCCAGGAATGGCGGATATTCGTCGACCTGGCGTTGGCGATGGGCAAGCCACTGTTTGGCGTAAAGGGCGTCAACGGTCTCGTCAAAATCACCCGTTGGTTGGCGCGACTCACGAAAAGGCCCGGACTCGAGTTCACTCCACACTGGATCGATCGGCTGCTCATCGCCACAGGGCGAAAAGTCAACGGGCGCAAGGTGCGTTGGCGCGACATCACGTCGCACCCGCATGGACTGGTGCTCGGCCCGCGTGAGTTCGGGCATTTCAAAGGAGCGCTGAGGACAACCGATAAGAAGATCCACACAGCGCCGCCCGAGTTCGTGGCAAGGGCCCGAGAGCTACTCGCCGGACCACACCCGCATGCGCCGGACGGCTACCCATATCAGCTGGCGAACCGGCGTACGCGGCACTCGATGAACTCGTGGCTCAACGAGCTTCCGCATCTGCACCCGTCAGGCAGGCGCAATGTTGTGGTCATCAACCCCGCCGATGCCGTCGAGTTGGATATCGGCGACGGCGACCGCGTGCGGGTGTTCTCCCCGGTGGGTGAGATCGAGCTCGCCGCGTCGGTGAGCGACAGGCCCCGTCGCGGAGTGGTCATCGTCGACCATGGCTGGGGATCGCGAATTTTCGACCCGCGCGAAGGGCGTGGTCCGGAGTCGTACGGCGCCAACCGCAACCTGCTTGTCGACGGAGCGGCAGTCGATCCGCTGTCGCAGACCCCACCGCTGAGTTCCTCGTACGTTGGGGTCGAACGGGTTTAGAGCTCCGGCCCTTTCGCGCGCAAGTCGTCGACCGAGGACATCGCGTCACGCAATTTGGCCAGCCATTCGTCGGCGTGTTCGCCGACCAGCCGAACGCACCACGCCAGCGCGTCGGACCGAGAACGCGCGACCCCGGCGTCGACAAGCGTGTCCAGCACCTGGCGGTCAGGCTGCCGTAGCCGGGTCATCACGGGAACGGCAATGTTGGTAAACATGATTCGTTCGCCGCCGACCCGCACACCCCAGCTGACCGTTCGGCCGTAGCGGGCCTGCGCCTCGTCGGCGATTCGCATCCGGGCGGGCCGGGTCTCCTCGCGGAACCGTGCCGCGCGGCCGGCGCCACGAGCGTCGCCGCCTTCACCCTCGGCGCCTTCGGGCTCCGGGAGCCGGCCAATGACAGTGATTTCGTCCCGGTCCACCGTGACATCGGGGTCCTCGGTGAACCAGGATTCGGGAACTCGACCGGCGAACCAGTCGGGTGCGTCGGTGGCCTCAGGCTGGTCCGCTTGCTGCCAACCGCCGGGACGGCCGAAACGCCGTCCATGAACATGATGTGGTCGCATGATTACATACTTACACTGTTACAGCCTTTGTGGGGATAGCCTTCGCTCAAGGCGAAATATCCCCTGGTTGGTCAGGCTTCACCTAGCGTTTGCGCACGATTGCCCAGGCGCCGGTCACTGCCGCGACGATGAGCAGCAGAACGCCCCAAACCGGGTGCGTGAGCCAGCCGACGAGCACCGCCGCCGCGATCACCGGCGAGATTCCGAACAGCACCATCAGCGGATGTTGTTTGACGACCTCCAGCGCGCTGCGTGCCCTCACCCGGTCAATTTCCTTGCCTGCCATGAGGCCAAGAATGCCAGCGAAACGGCGTTAGTGTGGCTCGTCGTTGTCGTTGTCGTGGAGCTGTTTTCGGGGGTGAAGTAGGTGTTGGTGCGGCGTTGGCAGCGAACCATTGAAGAACGTTCGGCAGGGTCGGTGCCATTGCAGCTCCGTTTTCGCTCAGTCGCAGCTCCGTTTTAGGGGTCCCTACAGATCGGTTAAAAGTTTGCTGTAGGATGGTCACATGACCAAGCAGGACCATTGGGTCGGGCTCCTGCCAACAAGATCATCTGATACCGTTGGTTTCCAACTGATCGAGAGGAAGTCGGATTAAAGCTCTTGTAGCCCAAGACTTATCGGGTCCTTCAGGGCTGGCCTACACCAATGTCGATGATATTGGCGATGAAGTCGATGGTGCGGTCGTGATTGATGTGCGGGCTGCTGGCGTGTGTTTCCCAGATCTGCTGATGATTCGCGGTGAGTACCAACTCAAGGTCCCACCTCCGTTCATTCCTGGTTTGGAGACAGCAGGGGTTGTGCGCTCCGCGCCTGACAATTGCGGTTTCGCGCCGGGCGATCGAGTGTCGGCATTCAAAACGTTCTTTGGCGGTTACGCTGAACGTGTCGCTGTTCCACCGGCGACCGTGGTTTTGAGCCCAGATGGCCTTGATGATGCCGAGGCGGTGGTGCTCCAGGTGAATTACTACACGAGCTACTTCGCATTGGTATGGCGCGCGCAACTGAAACCAGGCGAAACAGTCCTCGTGCTGGGATCGGCGGGGGGCGTCGGGACAGCTGCCGTGCAGGTGGCAAAGGCACTAGGGGCACGGGTGATCGCCGCGTACCACCGTCCTCAGGCGAACGGATTGGTATCGTCGCTGGGCGCTGATATCGTCTTGCCGCTAGTTAGCGGATGGCCACGCACCGTACTTGAACACACCGGCGGCAAAGGCGTCGACGTGATCGTTGATCCTGTCGGCGGACCCGTTTTCGATGACGCAGTGCGCACGCTGGCGACGGGGGGCCGACTTCTGGTAGTAGGATTTGCGGGCGGCGAGATCCCGTCCATCAAGGTGAATCGCTTGTTGATGCGCAATGCAGGAGTACTCGGAATCGGCTGGGGCGAATTCTTCAGCCAAAAGCCTCATGCTCAGGCAGAGATCGGCGCTGGTGTCGCGAAGCTCGTTGCGGCCGGGCTGAGACCGCCGCCACCGGTAGAGTATCCGATGTCGGAAGGCCGCGCTGCACTGGAGAGGCTGGCGACAGGCGGAGTGTTTGGCAAGATTGTGTTGAAACCCTAGACGGCCGTTGGTTGTTGTAGTGCCAGCGGAATCGATCGTACAGAGCTTGCGGCTCATCGCGATCGAGGCGGCGGGCCGTAGTGGTCCATGTCGCCTCGGTCGTCACTGGCCCCTCCTGCGTCGAGGATGACGGTCGATCGCGTGGTTGAGCCGCTCGGTGCTGATCACCGGGGCCAGGTGGATGGACAGCTTCTCTAGGACCCGACTTCCGGAGTTGGTGGGCACGCGAATCGGGAAATTTGCAGTTTGACCTGCGTAGACGCGGGATGATCGGGTTTGGGTCGTGTTACTACACGACCGGGTGTTGGCGTGTGTGGCTCAGTCGGCGGGTGCGCTGTCGATGGGTGTGAAGTCGAGGTAGCGGGGCGGTTCGGGTAGGTCGAGGGCGGCGAGGATGGTCTTCTGGTCGCCGATGAGGGCGGAGCGTTGCGCGACGCGGCCGTCGGCGGTGGCCAGGGTGACCAGGTGCATGCGGTCCAGTTCGTGGCGCAGGTTGCGCCGGGTGTCGCCGGTGCGGGTTCCGGTGACCCGGATGAGCAGCAGTGCCAGCCAACACAATTGGACGTGGGCGCGGATACGGTCCTCGCGGTGGTGATAGACCGGGCGCAGCCCCAGCGAGCTCTTGCAGTCACGCCAGCCGCGTTCCACGGCGAGCAGCTGCTTGTAGGCGGCGGCGAGATCTTCGGCGGTCAGGGTGAGGTCGGAGGTGCGCAGCAGCCACTTGCCGTCGTAGTGGGCTTCCCGCGCGGCGGCGGCGCGGTCGATACGCAGCAGCCCGGACGTGGTGCGCCGAACCAGCCCGCGCAGCCCAGGCTTGGTGCGTAGTGAGCCGACCAGCTCGTGGCGGCGGCGGTCAGACCAGGTATCGGAGCCCTCGATCAGCCCGGACAGGTGCTAGATGAGCCGTTGGCGCACTCCGGCGTCACGTTCGGCGGCGTCCGGGTTGTGGCACACCACGAACCGTTCGGCGCGGGCCCCCTCGTTGGTGCCGCCGCCGGGTGCCACCCAGGCTTCTTTCACCCGCAGGTTGTCGGCCACGTCGTGGTAGCGGCCGGGGCGGGCCAGCGCGGCGGCGGCCTGGGTGTTGGTGTGGCGCAGCTTCTCGGCGTGAATGTAGTGCCCGCCGCCGCGGGTCAGGTAGGCGCGGTTGGCCGCCGAGGCGAACCCGGCGTCGGTGACCCACACCAGCCGGCGCAGGTGCCAGGACCCCAGATCGTCTGTGACCGTGCGGATGATCCGCTGGTCGCTCTGGCTGCCGGGAAAGGTCCAGCAGCGCACCGGGATGCCGTCACGGGTGACCGCCATCGCGATCACCACCTGAGGCAGGTCGTCGCGGTGGTCGGTGGACTTGCCGAACCGACGCGCCCCGCCCTCGACGGCCTTGCCCACCCCGTCGTCGACCTCCGGTTCCGGGTCGAGGTCGGCCAGCTCGTCGGCGCCGTCGATGTCCCGGTAGGTGGAGGTGGCGTCGACGAAGACAATGTCCACATCGAGGTTGAGCAGGTGCGCGACCGAGTCGAAGATTGCCGCCGCGATCTCCTCCAACGCATCCAGCAAGAAATCCATTGCCGCGTAAGCGGAGTCGTCGGAAAAGCCGGGACAGTCGGCGACCGCTACCCGCTCGGCCACCCACCGGGTGGCGGCCGGCTTGCTGCCCGGTTCCAGCGCCCGCTGCGCCACCAGCGCGAACTGCACCCGCTCGGCCGCGCCGCCGTCGATCCGCCGACCCGCCGCGACCCGCGCAGCGCCGCCCCGATGCCCAGCCTCACCCAGAGTCGGTCCAGCAGCCACGCCCCGCCGAACCGGCGCGAGTCCAGGATCTCGATCTGGCCGGTGTGCGCGGCCGCGATCGCCTGCTGCGGGTCCAGGAACCGGGAGATGCAGGCGACCAGGCGGGCCAGCGCGTCGCGGTCCACGGCCTCGGCGCGGCCGAAGTTGTGGATCACCTTCGCCTGCGGCACCCCGGTGACCGAGTGGCGCTCACTGCGCGCCAGCTGCAGGTAACTGACCACGCTGCCGTCGCGGTTGCCAGCCTCGTGCTGCGGCCCCTGTACAACGCCACGGGCTTGGCGCCGTCGAAGATCAGCAGGAAATTGTGGGCATGGGCGGCCATCGGCAGCACGTCGCGCATCGGTAGCCAGTCGCCGCCCCCGGTGTGCGCCACTCCAGCCGTGGCCTGCAAATCCTTGAGCTCCACGGTGGCGGTGATGGTCACCGGCAACCCCTGATGCGACCCGAACTCACCGGACATCTCGTGTGGCGCACCATCACGGCAAGCGCAACGTGATTGCGCGCGGCGCTGCTGCGGTAGTCGGTCGATCGTCTCCTCGCCCGGCGTGCCCTCCACGGTGGCATCCTCGTCGGCCCGATTGCACATACCCGCCGCCGCCCGCTTCGCCAGCACCGCATCCAGCCCGGCGCGCAACTCGGGGCTCAACCAGCCCGACAGCCGACTCATCCCGTCATAGCCCCGCGGTCCTACGCTGACCCCACGTCGGCGCGCCCGATCGATTCGGAGAAATTGCCGTCCGGGTTGAGCACCCCGGCATACCAGTGCGCGAAGCGCCCCAGCTCATCGGGGCGATACCCGCCGGCCACCGCCGCGAGTTTCTGCTCGGCATCGGCCCGGGTCGGCTCATCCACCACGTGCGCCAACTGCGCGAAGAACGTCCGGATGATCCTCACCTGCTCGGCGCCGATCAGCCCGGCGGCCTGCCCGGCCACGGTCGCCTCCAGCCGCGCCGGCAGCGGCTCACCGGCCAGTGTGCGCCGCGCCCCCAGATCGGCGGCCTCCTCAATCATCCGGGCCGCGTCCCGACGATAAATCCGCAACCCATCCGCCAACACATGCCGCAGCGCCCCACCCAGCTCGTCCTCGCCGGCGTGGGTCAGCTCGCTGATCAGCTCGTGCTCCCCGGCGGGCAGCCGACGCCGCCACACCTGCCGGCGCTCCAACACCTCCAGCCGCTCGGCACTCGAGACAACCCATCCACACCCAGCGCATCGAGCTTGTCCAACGCAGCATCCACCACGTCGCAGACCAGCACCACCGCGTCGAACTGCGTCGAGCCCATACCCGCACGCTACCGACGACCACCGACAGTCCCGACGACAACACCTGCCACCCAACACAATTCAGACCCAGTTATCCACAGGACCGAATCTATCCACAGATTTCGCGATAGTGCCACATCGTGCTTGACAACCGCGTCCCAGCGCGCTATTCGGCGCGACGAGCCCGGAACAGCTTGCGCTCCCCGCGAATGCCTTTGAGGCGTCGCGCGCCCGCGAACGACCACACGAACCGATCGTCGTCACCGACCAACTCGCGGGTCGATTCCGCAACCAGCACCGCGCCGGGCCTTGCCACCCCGGTTACCCGGCTCGCCAGATTAACCGGGCTTCCGAACCAGTCGCCGGCCCGGCTCACCGCGGACCCGCTTGCGATGCCCACCCGCAGTTGAGGCAGTTCCGAACCCTCCCCAGCGGCAACGATATTTAGCATCGCGCTAAGCAGCGGAACAGGTTCGGGACAGACGAGCATCACTGCGTCGCCGATCGTCTTGATCAAGCGCACGGGCGCAACCGCGACCTCATGGGCGAGATCGGCGAGCCGGCTTGCGAGCCGCTCGAGATCCTCCGGCGGCACCGCCTCCCCCAGCCGAGTGAAGTCGACGAGATCCGCGAACGCAACCGTGATGTCGCGCGCACCGGGAAGCGTTGAGCCCTGCGCTCTTTCGGACGCGTTCACCGCCTCGGTCTCCACCATGTGCCGAAGCTGGAGAAACAGCATGTCCTGGACCATCGGCCCGAGAAGCGAACCGACGCGGCTCATCAAGGCTTCGGAGGCCCGTGCTATCTGCAATTCCGTTGCACCGGGCCGCATCACCGTCGCCAACGCGTTGTACCTCATAATCTCGGCGGCGCGCGAAAGCCCGTCCGCGAGAACCCGCACCGAGCTGACCAACTGATCCGGATCGATTCCAGCGTCGACGAACTGCTGGGCGCTTCCAGCAGCCTCCCCGTCGGCGCGCAGGTGTACGCGCGCGTCGGGATCGTCGACGCGCGACAAACCGACGGCATGCTGCAACCGCTGAAGCAAATCCAAGTCGATGTGGTGCGTCTCGCAGATCTCCCGCGCCGAAACGAACGTGCCATCGTCGCCGAGAAGTCGCCGAGCCGGCAAAAGCATGGGCGCGAACGCGCCACGGATCGTCTCGACGGGAAAGCCACGTCCCAGTAACCAGGCGATCAGTTCGGCTCGTTCCGCGCGCGGGCGGCCTTCAAGGCCGTCGAGCAGTCCCGTGCCCTCGATGTCGATCACCGTCTCATGCTCTTCGCGCGAGCGTTCCTCGGCCGCCACTGCGTCAACTTACATCAAGCACCGAGCGCCACGACCGCAGCTTCGCGGCATATGGAATCGCAGCGTTGGCCGGACTCGTCGACGGCAACCGCGTGCAGAAGACCGGAATACTCAGCGACGGTGCGACCCGTCGCTGGAACACCTGCTCGGCCTTCGCACCATTGAAGAACACACGCAAGATAGCCGGATACTCAGCGAACAACTTCCCGAAGTCGTTGACCTCCATGCTTTCTCGCACGATCGCGGAGTCGAGGCTCCCCGAGCGTTCGCAGATGTGCAGCACGTCCCACAGCCCGATGCGAGCCGAAAGCAGACCCTCGAGCCGTGACGGATAGTCGCTATCCAACCCAACGAGCTCGGTCATAATGCGCCAGAACATATTTCGTGGATGTGCGTAATACTGCTGCATGCGCAGCGACATCTCACCTGGCATCGAGCCGAGCACCAGGACGCGCGTATCGTCATCGACGACGGGCGGCAGGCCAGTCGGCACGGTGCAACCTTACGAGACGGTACGGTGGCGGGATGTCGTGCGTGTTCTGTGACATCGTCGGCGGCAGCGCGCCCGCGATCCGGATCTATGAAGATGACGCTTACCTGGCCATCCTCGACGTCCGCCCGTTCACCAGAGGACACACGCTGGTGTTTCCGAAGCGGCACACCGTGGACCTCACCGACACTCCGCCACAAACGCTGGCGGACATGGTCGCCATCGCACAGCGAATCGGCCTCGCCGCCCGCGCGTCAGAGCTGGGTGCCGATGGCAACAACATCGCCATCAATGACGGCCGTGCGGCGTTCCAGTCGGTGTTTCACGTCCACCTCCATGTGCTGCCACGGCGCGACGGCGACAAGCTGTCGTTCGCCAAAGGCATGCTGCTGCGACGCGACCCGGACCGCGAAGCGACCGGGCGGGTGCTGCGCGGCACACTGGCGCGCATGGACGCCGAGCAGTAGGACGGATTCATGGACATTTCCCAATGGGCCGAGAAGAACGTCGGCGCGCCGCTATTGCGACTACACGACCGGCTGTATCAGAAAACGGAGGGCAGGATCGGGCACAAATTCCCCGGTGGTCCCCCGTCCCTGCTGCTGCACACCACCGGCGCGAAGACGGGTCAGCCGCGAACGAACTCATTGAGCTACGCCCGCGACGGCGACGCCTACCTGATCGTGGCGTCCAACGGCGGCTCCGACCGCTACCCAGGCTGGTACCACAATCTGCGTGCTCAACCCAACGCCGAAATCAACGTCGGACCCACGCGATTCGCTGTCATTTGGCGTCAAGTCACTCCTGACGACTCGGACTACCAACGGATGTGGCAGATCGTCAACAAGAACAACGGCAACAGGTACAACGGTTACCAGCGCAGGACATCGCGGCCGATCCCGATCTTCGAACTGAAGGCGACGGACTAAACAAATTCCTTCGCCCGCAGCTCCAGCGTCACCTCGCGATGGCGAAGTCGCGGTCGGTGCCCCGGTGCGACCGGATGGACCATGACTTCGTCGACGTCGAAGCGTCCTCGACCAGGCCGAGCGGGCCGAGCGGCTGCCCGGTCCGAAGCCGCGCCATCATCTGCAAGGTCGGCAACAGCAGCGCCTCGGCCTCGGCACGCGTCGGCGCGACCGCGGCATTGACGGTCAGGAACGTCTGCGGTTTGCCGAACGTCACCCAGGTGATCCGCAATGGCGATCGCATACATCCGACTGCGAATGGCGCTGAGACATTGCCCGGTGGACTCGGCCTGATGCCGTGTGGTGGAGCGTGAGGAACACTTTGTGTGGTCTTCGGCCCGCACGAGAAGATTTAGAACGTGTTGGGAAAGTGACTCGGCGTGCCTGCGTGACTGATGTGGCTTAAGTGGCCAGTGTGGGCTTGTGGCTGAGAACAAGCGCTATCCGTCCGACCTGACCGACGCGCAGTGGGAGCTGATCGAGCCGTTGGTGCCCGCGCCGCGGTCGGGTGGCCGTCCGGCGGTGCATTCGAGGCGCCGCGTGGTGGACGCCATCCTCTACGTCAACCGCACCGGATGCGCGTGGCGTCAACTGCCGCATGACTTTCCACCGTGGGCGACGGTGTTCTGGTACCACAAGCTCTGGCGCGAGGACGGTGTGGTTGACCGGCTCCACGATGCCTTGCGGGACCGCGTGCGGGATGCCAGCGATCGGGACCCGATGGCCTCGGCCGGGTGCGTGGACGCCCAGTCGGTCAAGGGCGCCGACACCGTCGCGGCGGCCGTGCGCGGATTCGATGCCGGCAAGAAGGTCAACGGCCGCAAGCGGCACGTCGTGGTCGACACGATGGGCCTGTTGCTGCTGGTGCTGATCACCTCGGCGAGCGTGCAGGACCGCGACGGCGCACGCACGCTGCTGGACCGGGTGAAGATGGCGATGCCGTCGCTATCGCTGCTGTGGGCCGACGGCGGCTACGCCGGCAGGCTGGTCGAATGGGCCGAGACGGTCGCCCACATCACCGTCGAGATCGTACGTAAACCCTTGGGAATCAGGATGTTCCAGGTGCTTCCACGTCGGTGGGTGGTCGAGCGCACATTCGCCTGGATCGTGAAATGCCGCCGCCTGGACCACGACTACGAGCGACTGCCGCAGACCAGCGAGGCCATGATCAAATGGGCGATGATCGGATTGATGGTCCGACGGCTCGAGCCGCCACCCGGCCGCAAGCCGTGGCAACGCGCCTCAAGCGCCGCGTGAACTTTCCCAACACGTTCTTAGAGGGATTGACCTAAACCTGCCGATTTCTGGGGAATTCCCCTAAGCCTCTAGAATTTCGGGGGGATTTCCCTGTTTCGCCTGCCACATCCTATAGCGGCTCTTCAACTTTGCCCGGGCAATCAGCATGAGGTCTGGGTTGCGGCCCGCTGTTTGCGGTGCAGTGGAATCGTATCCGGCGGGCCGAGTGCTCGCGGTTCCGGAATCCGCAACCGACGCGCTTGACCTGTTTGAGCAGCCGGTTGTAGCCCTCGGTGCGGGCGTTGGTGATGCCGGTCCGCACGAACGCGTTGATCTCGGGCCACCACTGGTCGATCGTGGTGGCCAGGGTGAGCAGTTCGGGGATCTGCGAGTCGATGCACCAGGACAGGAAACCGGTGTAGCCGGTGGCGGGTCAGGTGCGGATCGCCGCCGAGGCGCACCGTGGACAGCAGGGTGCGCAGTTCCTCCTTCGCGATCCACGCGGACAGGATCTGCGCGCTGGGATCCTCGGCCTGGATTCTGTTCCACATCTTTGCGAAACTCTTGTCCGACAAGCGTTCCCGCGCCCGCAGCAGCCGTCGCCGGTTGGCCCACTCCGGGTCGATACGCCGGCCGCGACGATCCCGCAGGTCCCAAGTGACGCGGCGGCGCACCTTGGTGAGCGCGTCGTTGGCGAGCTTCACGAGATGGAAGTGATCGACCACCAGGGTGGCGTTGGGCAACAGCCCCGGTGTGCGAACCGCTGAGGCGTAGGCGGCCGCGGGGTCGATGGCCACGTACTCGACCGCCTCCCGGAACAGCGGGGTGCGTTCGGACAGCCACGCGATCACCGCGGCGCCGGTGCGGCCCTCGCGTTGCCCGAGCAGGCCCTGGGAGCCGGCCAGGTCGACGAAGCCGGTATCCCACGGGTCGACCCGCACCCAGCGGCCGGTCTCGCAGCAGTACTCCCACCTGGGCTTTCCCCGGCGGGTCTCGTCGATGCCGAGCACCGGGGTGGGTTCCGGCTCGCCCAGCAGCGCGTCGGCGTGCGCGGCGAAGGCGCGGTGCGCGGTCGGCCACGACACGCCATGAGCGGCGGCGACCTCGGTCACCGAGCGCGCCGCGTCACCGACCGCGGCCCCGATCTGGGTGCGCAGCCGCTGCGGGGTGCGCGCCCGCGCCGGCACCTGCGCGATGGTCTCGGTGAACGAGGCCCGCGCGCAGTAGTCCTCCCGGCAGCGCCAGCGAGTCTTGTTCCACCGCAAGATGATTCGTCCCTCACCGTACGGGACGTCGCGCGGGGACGTGGTCACCCGGCCCTTCACCGAGGTCGAGAACACTCCGCACGACGGGCACGCCGCCGCCGTCTGGTCCGCGGTCACCGCGTGCACCACCCGGGTGCCGTCCGGCAAGCCTTCGACACGCTCGACCCGAACACCTGGCAGCCCGAACAACAATGTCGTACCGTCGAACACAAGCCCTTGGTTCCCTTCTTCCGTCCGAAAGCGTTGCAACTCTCAGACTTCGGAAGGCCTAAGCCTCGATCCGCGGATGGACGTCCGTGGGCGTGAATCGTTGATTTTGATCTTGATCCGGCGGGTGCGGGCATGGTTGTGTCGCTGGTCTGCCCAGCTTTTCCTGTTGGTCTCCGGTCGTCGGGTCGGGTCTTGGTGGTCAAGCACTGGATAGGTGTCCGATGATGTTGTGCCACAGGGCAAGCCATCCTGGTTGCCAGGGCCAGTGGCTGGGCAGGTGCAGGATCGGTTTGCGTTGCGGGCGGGCCAGGCGGCCGGGAATGTTGACGATCGTGCGGCGCAGGGTGGCCCCGCGCGCGACGGCGTGCGCTGCGCCGGCCAGGGTTGCGGCGGCGCGCAGCAGGTTGTGCGTGATGGCGGCGCACAGTGCCCAGGCGGAGTTGGCGCCGAACCGGCTTGACGGGATGTGCGCGAGCGGGCCGTCGATCAGGTCGGCGAACACGGTTTCGATGATGGCGTGGCGGCGGTGGGTGAGGTCGGCGTCGGTGACCGGTTCATCTGAGTTGGTGAAGAACGGGTGATATCGCCATACCGGGAACAGCCCGTCGGTGTGATTGGCGTCTTTGACGCGGCGCACGATCAACCGTGCGGTGACCTCATCATCGGTGGATGCGAATGCGGTGTAGGAGGTTTCGGCGACTTCGGCATCAGAGATCCAAGCCCCGGTGTCGGGATCGTGGACCGCGCCGGGATAACGCACCGGGGTCCAGGCGTCTTCGGCGATGGCGTTGATGGCGCCCTGCACCTTGGTGTTCTTGGCCAGCACCAGGGAGAACTGCGCCCCGGCCCGGCGGCACGCGCTCACCACCGCGCCGGTGCCGTAGGCGCAGTCGCCGCGGACCAGGATCTGTCCGGTGACTCCGGCGGCGCGGGCGGTGGACACGGCTTGGGCGACCATCCTCGCGGCGCCCTTGCCGGAGCCCGCCTTGCCCGCGCGCAGCCGCATTCCGGCGATCACCGGGGCCGCGGTGTCGGTGCTGATCGTGGCCGCCAGCGGAGACAGGCCCTTGCGCAGCACCTGGCGGCCGGCGATCTTGGTGTGCCCATAAGAGGCGCCCTGTTTGGCGTGCCCATAGGTCGGGCGCAGCAGCGAGTCGATATCGACGAACGCCGCACCTGGGCGCCGGGCAGCAGATCGACCCGCTCAGCGAGCCCGGCCAGGTGCGCACGCAGGACCGACTCCAATTGGCGGGCATGGCCGAAGGTGAACTCCCGCAACAGCGTTCCGATTGTCGAGGGTGCGTACACGCCGCCGAACACGGTCTTCATCCCACCGCTGCGGACGATGTCGGCGTCATCGATGCAGTCCGCGCCCGCGCACATCGCCGCGATCAGAGTCACCAGCTTCGGCGCGGGGTTGGCCGCACCAGATCTGATCCGCGACTTGGTGATCCGTACCGTCGCGTCGAGCAGTCGTGACAGGCCAGCCTGTTCGGCCAGCGTCATCACCGGCACCAGACCGGTACACGACACCAGGTTGTCGTCGTCGAACACCGCGGAATCAGGTGCGAACATGTGGGACACTTGCACCGGAAGTGCCTTTCTCATGCTGGTCAGATTGTTGTCTGGAAACTCCAATCATCCCAGCTCAGAGGGCACTTTCCCTATACCGACACCCAAAACTCAAATCAATTCATCCGCGGATCGAGGCTAAGGGCCTCCTCATGCAACGACACGCCCTATGAGAGCGAAATCACAACTGCCCGCTTAAGATTGAAGAGCCCCTATAGCTCAATCGTCTTGGCTGCCAAGCAATCTCGTAACTTCGCGGGATTATCCGCGATGCAGTGGCTGTGCGGTAGCGGTCCCGCGCAGCGGTCTCACGTCTTAGAAACGTCGAACTGGCGAGTAAACCACTACTGGATTCCTGTAAATCCGCTGACGAAGAACTTTCGGCGGCGTAAATTGTGCCCGGCGAATGGTCCCACCGATCCCTGGGCCGACTTGCGCGACTCCCAGACCGGCTGAGGCCGCCACTGCCCGAACGAGCGGATGCATACAAAGGAAGTTGAGATATGTCGACCACTGAACCTAGGATCATGAAGCTCTCCGCTAGTGTCGCGTGTTGTTGATTGATTTACGTTTGATTTTGCCGAGTAGTTCGTCTGGGGTTTTGGTCCAGGCGAACGGTTGGGCGCGCTCGTTGTAGCTGTCGATGTAGGTGCGGATCGCGGTCTCTAGGTCGGTGACGTCGCTGAAGGTGCTGCGGCGGATGGCTTGGCGGGTGATGATGCCGAAGAAGATCTCGACCATGTTCAGCCACGAGCAGCTGGTCGGGGTGAAATGCAGGGTGACTCTTGGGTTTTTGCCCAGCCAGGCTTGGATGTTGGGATGTTTGGTGAGTAGCCGGGGGGAATCGCACCCCCCGGCTCTCGCAGAACCGTACGTGACAGTCGCCCGTCATACGGCTCCCACAGGCCGGCCTCTGGTGGGCGGGAGAAGGTGCCAGTGGGCGAAGAGCCGGGGCTGGTGCTGTCGAACCGCGTCCAGCCAGGCCCGAGCCTTGGCAGCTTTCCCGCGCAGTCGTTTGAATTTCTGCATGGCCCATCGAACGAGATGCTCGTCGATGTGCCTTGCGAGGGAGTACAGCTCGGAGCGGTAGAAGACCCCGTAATAGCCGATCCAGCCTCGCACCTGAGGGTCGATCTCCTCGGCGAGGCCGGACAGATCCGTCCCACTGCGACGATTGAGGTGCCATGCCCTGACCTTCTGGCCGACCGCCTTGGCCGCCGTGACACTGATGGCCGGGGCGAAGCTCACGAAGTAGCCTCTCCGGCCTTTGGCCAGGCGCCCCCGGAAGGTGTAGCCGAGGAAGTCGAAGCTGGTGTGCTCCGCTTCCCCCGGCCGGTTCGCGTCCTGGCAGAACACGACCTTCGTCTTCTCGGGGTGCAGCTCGAGGCCGAGTGCCCCGAGCCTGGTGGCGATCGAGTCCCGCAGCGCGCGGGCCTGATCCTCCGAATCGCAGTGAGCGACAATGTCATCCGCATACCGCGCGAAGGGACAGCCCGGGAACTCCCGAACCATCCAGGTATCGAACGCGTAGTGCATGAACACGTTGGCCAGCAACGGGGAGATCGGCGACCCCTGCGGGGTCCCCTTGTCCCGCGCTGTCAGAGTCCCGTCCGGCATCCGCATGGGGGCTGTGAGCCACCGCTCGATGTAGAGCAGAACCCAACGCTCGTCGGTGTGGTGAGCGACCGCCTTGAGTAGCAGATCATGCGGGACGCTGTCGAAGAAGGCCCGGACATCAAGGTCCAACACCCAGTCCTGTTTCCAGCAGCGCCGTCGAGTCACGGCCAACGCGTCGTGGGCCGACCGCCCGGGACGGTAGCCGTAGCTGTCCGGGTGGAAGATCGGCTCCAGCTTCTCCTCCAGCAGCATCGCAGCCGCTGTCTGGGCGATTCGGTCGGCCACATTGGGCACACCCAACACCCTGATCCCCGCCCCATGATCCTTCGGTATCTCCACCGCCCGCACCGGGCCCGGCAGGTAGCTGCCGGAGCTCATCCGGTTCCACAGCTTGTAGAGGTTGTCCCTCTCCGCCTCCCGGAACCCGTCGATGCTGACGGCGTCCACGCCCGGCGCTCCGCCGTTGGCCTGGACCTTCATCCACGCCTCATGAACGAGGCGCTTGTCGATCTCGAACGACTTCACCTTCGACTTCGATCCAACCATCAGCTCCTACCCTCGCGGGGTGACCTCAGGTCGATCTGGCCCGCCCGGCCCCTTCGCTCCAGCCCCATTACCGAGCCTTCACCGCTACTACGAGCCGGTCCGCCCCTGTGCCTCGCATCGGTACTCTGCCCCTTGCGGTTTCGGCCACTTGGGGTCCTCCCTCTCGCGACCCGAACCGGCACACCGCGCCGATAACGTCCGGTCGTCGGTATCGAGGCGACAGTTTCTCCTGTTCCATGCCAGCGCCCGCGACGAGCTCACGCCACCTATACACCGGACGCCACCAGGGCAGCACGCAGCCCGCCCCCTGGCTCAGGGCTCGCCCCGCGGGCGGGCCTTTGTCCCGGAGATACCCACAACCTCCGGTTTCGGCGCCATCGTTCTACGTTTCGATGCGTCCGCAGTGGTTCATCCATGTTCGTCTTCTCGCCGCATACCTGACCCGCTGCAGCGGGCCTTTTCCGCAGTCGCTTCCCACCCCGGCTCTTGACCGGCATGACACTGCGGCGGTTTGAGTTCTCCGTCTGCTCGGCGAACCCGGAGGACCTACCTCCATCACTGGCACAGCACGCTTCGTGCTGGGGACCTCCTACATCCTCATCACTTCACTTTCAGGACACACGTGGGTGGCGTAGTTGTCGCAGATGACGCACAGCCGCACCCGGGGATGGGTCTTGGCGACCAGTTTGAGGAAGGCCAGGAACTCGACGTTGGTGTGGCGGGGGTAGCAGGCGTCGGCGGTGATCTTGCCGGTGGCGACCTCCAGCGCGGCGAACAGGCTGGTGGTGCCGTGGCGGATGTAGTCGTGGGTCTGCTGCTCGGGGATGCCTTGGCGCAGCGGCAGAATCGGCTGGGTGCGATCCAGTGCCTGGATTTGGGACTTCTCGTCGACGCTGACCACGACTGCGCCCGCGGGGGGATCCAGGTACAGTCCGACCACGTCGCGCAGCTTGGCCTCCAACTGCGGATCGGTGGAGAACTTGAAGGTCTCGACGCGGTGCGGCTGGATGCCCCACTTGCGCCAGATCCGCGCGACTGAGGCAAACGAAATCCCCAGCCGGTCGGCCATCAGCCGCCTCGACCAGTGCGTCACACCGAGATGCCTAGGCGGTTTACCCTTGTCCGCCAACGTCTCCGCGAGCACCGCGACCTCGTCGATCACCGGAGCACGTCCCGGACGCGGATCGTCGTCAAGCCCGTCCACTCCCGATTCCGCATATCGGCCACGCCAC
The DNA here is from genome assembly GCA_963801365.1 of uncultured Actinomycetota bacterium. GTDB lineage: Bacteria > Actinomycetota > Actinomycetes > Mycobacteriales > Mycobacteriaceae > Mycobacterium. Next base: position 83,373 of record CAWDEZ010000022.1, read on the forward strand.
TTGAGCACCGTCGGCCGCGATGTGCCGGTCGCATCGGCGATGTCGGTGTTGGCCGCTCCGTCGGCGGCCAACAACACGATCCGAGCCCTCGTCGCCAACCCCGCCGGCGCGGTCGACGCCCGCGTCAACGCTTCCAACCTCGAACGATCACCTGCACGCAACGGCAACGGCTGGGCCACATACACGCGAAAATTGTCCCAGCCAATCAAACGTAAAAGTTTCAACGACACGCAACACTAGGTCAAAGAACAAGCTACTGGGCGTTGCGGTGGCGTCGGGGTTGGCGGCGGCATCACTGGGTGGAGTCCCAACGGCCAACGCATGGTGCGTGGGACTCAGCGGCATCAACATTGGCGGGGGCTGCACGAGCACCTTCGGCACCTTCTCATTGGGGTTAGGGGAGAACGCGGTAGCGGATTCGAGTGGATTGCTCACCGGCGCCATCGCGTTCGGCGATGCAGTTGCGCAATCGTCGGGCATCCTTACCGCCGCCTGGGGGGTGGTACGGGCTCGTTTGGACTGGCGGAGGGCGTCGTCTGGGCCGTCGCGCAAGGCACGAACGTAGTGGCACAGGCAGGCTTTAGGTCCGAGGATTTTGCCAACTTCGCCTTCAACATCGGCAACGCCGAAACGCCGCTTGGATCCTCTGACGAAATCGACCCTCCTGGGACAAGCGTTGTCGGGGCAGGTTTTGGTGAGTTCAACCTCGCGGCCAACCTTGGCGGCAACGCCAACAGCGTCGAGGGCACCACAAAAGATTTGGTGGTGGTGGCGGGCGGCTCAGAATCCAATCCTCGTGGCTTTGGGACCGCCGCGCTCAACTTGTTGGGCAACCGGAACGATGTTGAGGTGTACGGCGGCTTTCTCAACGCCGCCATTGCTGTGGGCAATCTATTCGCGTTCCCGAACGGCAGCGACACCACTGTCCATGTGGGCGATTTCGACGAGGACGACATTGCCAACCTGAGCGTGGGATTTAATGTTCAGCCCCCCTTCATTACCGAAACTTGACGACGGGGCAATGCGGCAACACCGTGACGGTGCGCAACGGCCTGCTGTCGCTCGCTGGCGCCGTCGGCTTGGTCAATCGGGAGGTCACCCAAAACGGGACGGGTATCACCATCAACACCCCCAACAACCCGCCTGATGCGCCCGTCAGCAGCAGCGCTCTCGCGGCGGGAAACCCCAACAGGTTCAGCCCTAAGACGCGCGCCACTAGCAATGTCAACCGGTCTGGGAGCCAGTCAAGCGGGTCACTCACGAATGCCGGGCAAACAGTTCGGCTGTCCGATGGCGCACCAAAGCCGGTGCGGCCAGTAGCCAGCAGCAAGACCAGCACGACCAGCGGCACGACCAGCGGCACGACCAGCAGCACGACCAGCAGCACGACCAGCAGCACTCAGTGATGACATCCGGAATCGCTTAAGCCACGGCCCGGAAGTCACCCAACGTCGGCCCTCTCCCGACGGCGAGCGCCGATACACGTCCACCTATGAACAGCACTCGCAGGATGAGGTGCAGCGTCGAAAGCATTGCAAAGGTATGGCGCGATGGATGCGGACGGGGACGAGATCACGTGTCGAAAGTCGCATCGCCCATTTTCAACGCGTCGCAGAGTCCCGAATTCCCGCCGCGGTTCGCGCCCGCGTGAAGACGTCGTCGAGCATCGCAGCGGTCAGCTTGCCGGTGAACGTGTTCTGCTGGCTCGGGTGGTAGCACCCCAGCAGCACCACGTCGCCGTGCGGAGCGTGCAGCGTCGCCTCCGTGCCATGGCCAAAGCGCGGTAGCGGCGACCCGACGCGCACCATCTGCAGTGCCGCCCGCCACGCGAAGGCGCCCAGCGCGACAACGACCTTCACGTGCGGGCCGACCAGCCTCCACTCGGCGTCGAGCCACGGCACGCAGGTCTGCCGCTCGACCGGCAACGGCGCATTAGCCGGTGGTGCGCAACGCACGGCGGCTGCGATGCGGGTGTCGATGAGCCGGAGTCCGTCCGCGGCGTCGACCGCCAACGCCTGGTTGGCCAGACCGGCGCGGTGCAGCGCCGCGAACAGCACGTCGCCCGAGCGGTCACCGGTGAAGACGCGGCCGGTCCGGTTGCCGCCGTGGGCCGCCGGCGCCAGCCCGACGATCAGCACCCGCGGACAGCCAGACCCCCAGCCGGCCACCGGGCGACCCCAATAGGGCTGTTCGACAAAGGATTTCCGCTTAGTGCGGGCCACCTGTTCGCGCCACTGGACCAGCCGCGGGCAGGCTCGGCAGACTGACACCGCCGCGTCGAGTTCCGCAACTGTCGTCACTGCGGCCGCGATCGCGACCACGTCCCCGGGCGTCGACGCGATAGGTGTATCGGTGCTCGCCGGGTCGTCCGGCCAGCCCGAGCCGGGCGGCACCGGCGAATCGAAGACGGTGGCCAGTCGCGGGTGAGGCAAGCGCACCGGTCCACTGTGCACCTTGGGAAAAATCGGTCGTCGACCCGGATGTCGCACTGTTAGATTTCCGGCAGATTCCCATGTCCATCGAATCCACCGCGTCGCGGGCGCCGGTATCCCTTCTGCTGTTCGCCACGCTGGTGGCTGCAGCGGGAAACGGCATCAGCATCGTCGCATTCCCGTGGCTCGTGCTGCAGCGCAACGGCAGCGCACTGGACGCGTCGATCGTGGCAGGGGCCGCGTCGCTGCCCCTGCTGTTCTCCACGCTGCTGGCCGGCACGGCGGTGGATTTCCTAGGCAGAAAGCGAATCTCGATCATCTCGGACGTGCTGTCAGGTGCGACCGTCGTGGCGATTCCGGTGCTGGCATTGCTGTTCGGCGAGGCCGCTGTGACCGTGACAGTGCTCGCCGTGCTCGCCGCGCTCGGAGCGGCATTCGATCCGGCCGGGATCACCGCACGGGAGTCGATGCTGCCGGACGCGGCGGCTCGAGCCGGTTGGACGCTCGACCGCACGAACGGGTTGTACGAAGCGGTGTTCAACGTGGCCTACATCGTCGGGCCGGGGCTTGGCGGTCTGCTGATCGCGACAATCGGCGGCATCAACACGATGTGGGTGACCGCGGCGACGTTCGCGCTTTCGATCGTGGCGGTCAGTCTATTGCGCTTGGAAGGGGCCGGACCGCCCGCGGTCGACGAGCGGCCCGGCGGCGTGTGGTCCGGCATGGCGGAGGGCCTGCGGTTCGTCTGGAACACGAAGGTGTTGCGCACGCTCGCGCTGATCGACCTCGCGGTCACCGGCCTGTACCTGCCGATGGAAAGCGTGCTGTTCCCCAAGTACTTCACAGACCGCGACGAGCCCGCCCAACTCGGCTGGGTGCTGATGGCGCTGAGCATCGGCGGGCTCGTCGGCGCGCTTGCCTATCCGCTGCTCGTGCGACGGGTCAGCCGTCGCGTCGCGTTACTGATCGCCACACTGACATTGGGCGTATGCACCGCCGCAATCTCTGTCCTGCCGCCGCTGCCGGTAATTCTGCTGCTGTGTGCGCTTGTCGGGCTGGTGTACGGGCCGATCGCGCCGATCTACAACTACGTGATGCAGACGAAGTCGCCGCCCCAACTTCGTGGTCGCGTCGTCGGCGTGATGACGTCGCTGGCCTACGCCGCCGGGCCGATGGGCTTCACGCTGGCCGGCCCGCTGGCCGACGCATTCGGATTGCGCATCACATTCCTCGCACTGGCCGTGCCGATGCTCGGCATTGGAGTGGTTTCGCTGGGGCTGTCATCGCTTCATGAGCTGGACTGGCGAGAGGCCAGCCCGCCACGAGTTTGACAGAGCGCGAGTCACCAGCAAAATTGATCACGTCTGTAACAAATAGGGCGGCCGAACGGAAGCCTTGAGCAGGTGAGTTAGCAGCACACGAGAGGTTGACGGTGAAAATCGATATCCGAGGACCAGCCGGCCTGGTCGCCGCCTGCGCCGCGGCCATGATTTCGGCGCCGACCGCCCTGGCCGATCAGCCTGCCCCGGACGTCCCACCCGCGCCGGATGTCGTCAATCAAGCCGCGGCAGCCACTGACGCCCCACCAGCGGCCGCCGCACCGCCGGCTGCCGACCCGCCAGTGCCCGCCGCACCGGCCGCGGTGCCGCATCTGTCCAGCCCGGAGAATCTGCCGCCGGGTACCACCAATACACCCATCAACGAGGGTCCTCGTACGTCATATCTACGTGGCATCTGGACCGCGATTCACAGCCAGGACATCACCTGGAGGGATGGGCTGCTGATGCTGGCGCAACGCCCGATGGACCCGGGCGCGACTCCTCCGCACGGTATTCCGGCCGGCCCGCAGGCACCCGGTCCTGCTGCGCCGGCGCCTGAAACTCTCGCCCCCGCGCCTGAAACTGCCGCTCCGGCGCCTGAAACTCCCGCCCCCGCGCCTGAAACCGTCGCCCCGGCGCCTGAAACTCCGTAGCGGCCTGATTCGGTTTTCCTTTCCTCGGTTACTCCAAAAGGGAAGCATGGAAGCAGCCCCGGCAGCTTCGTGTCTTGCTGTCCCGTTTCGAGTCGAGGGAAGACCAGCCATGGCCACACTGCGCCAGACCATAACGACCGCAGACACCACGGTGGGACCGCTGTTGAAGCAGCTCGCGGCACGGGTCACCAGCGGCAATGTGGGTTCCTATCGCGAAATTACGAACGCGATGACCGGCGAGCCGCTGGGACAGGTGCCGCACTGCACACGCGATGACGTCGTCGCGGCGGCGCGTCGAGCCCGTGACGTGCAGGCGGACTGGGCGGCGCGGCCGCTGCGGGAACGCGCGGAGGTGATGCTGCGCTTTCACGATTCGGTGCTCAGCCGCCAAGACGAGGTGCTGGACATCATCCAGTTGGAGAACGGCAAGGCCCGCAGGCACGCGTTCGAGGAGGTGGTCGACGTATGCCTGACGTCGCGTTATTACGCGAACACCGCCGAGAAGTACCTGACGCCCAAGCGCCGGCAAGGCGTCCAGCTGATGCTCACCGAGGTTTGGCAACACCACCACCCCAAGGGTCTGGTCGGCATCATCTCGCCGTGGAACTATCCGCTGACGCTCGGGATCAGCGACGCGATCCCCGCGATCGTCGCCGGCAACGCCGTGCTCGCCAAGCCCGACGACCGCACGCCGTTCTCGGCGCTGTGGGCCGTACAGATGCTGGAGCAGGCCGGCATGCCAGTCGGCCTTGTTCAGCAGGTCACCGGCCCGGGCTCCGAACTCGGCACGCCGATCATCGAGCAGAGCGATTATTTGATGTTCACCGGCTCCACCGACACCGGGCGCAGCGTTGCTGCGCAAGCCGCGAAGCGGCTGATCGACTGCTCGATGGAATTGGGCGGCAAGAATGCACTTCTGGTACTCGACGACGCCGATGTCGCCAAGGCCGCGAGAGGCGCGGTCCGGGCGGCGTTCAGCAACGCCGGGCAGCTGTGCATCTCGGTGGAGCGCATCTACGTCCCGTCCGCGCTGTGGGACGAATTCGTCGCTAAGTTCGTCGCCGCCACTAAGGCGATGAAACTGTCCGGCGCCCTGGACTACTCCGCCGACATGGGCACGCTGATCAACCAGAAGCAACTCGACACCGTCACACATCACGTCGACGACGCGGTGAGCAACGGTGCGACCGTGCTCGCGGGTGGCCGGCCGCGGCCCGACATCGGCCCGTTCTTCTACGAGCCGACGATTCTGACCGGTGTGCGCGAGGGGATGGCCGCGTTCGCCGACGAGACGTTCGGCCCAGTGGTGTCGCTGTACCGCGTCGAAACCGAGGACGAGGCGATTGAGAAGGCGAATGACAGCCCGTTCGGGCTGAATTTCAGCGTATGGACGTCTGATTCGACGCGCGGGCGACGCGTTGCTGCGCGGCTGCAGGCCGGCACCGTCAATGTGAACGAGGCATACGCCGCCGCCTGGGCGTCGGTCGACGCCCCGATGGGCGGCATGAAGGACTCCGGCCTGGGACGGCGGCACGGCGAGCAAGGCATCCTCAAATACACTGAGTCGCAGACGATTGCAATCGAACAGCTGGTTCCCGTGGGGGCACCGCCATGGATCCGCGCGGACCGGTACGCGCGCTTGATGACGAAGGGACTGCGGGCATTGCGCCATCTGCCCGGGGTCAAGTAACAGCACCTTAGGATCGCGTCGTGACTACAGACGTCCTTGCCGACCTGATCGCCGAGTTGTCCGATGGCATGGTTGTCACCGACCCGGCGAAGACCGAAAAGTACCGCCAGGACCGGGCCTTCGACCCGTCCGCGGGAAAGCCGATGGCTGTGGTGCGTCCGCGCCGCACTGAGGACGTCCAGGCGGTGCTGCGCTGGGCGAGCCAGCATCGCGTTCCGGTGGTGCCGCGTGGCGCGGGCAGCGGATTGTCAGGTGGCGCAACGGCTTTGGACAACGGCGTCGTCCTGTCGACTGAGCGGATGCGCGACATCACCGTTGACCCGGTGACCCGTACCGCGGTGGTGCAGCCCGGGCTGTTCAATGCCGAAGTAAAGCGGGCTGTCGCAGAGCACGGGCTGTGGTATCCGCCGGATCCGTCGTCGTATGAGATCTGCAGCATCGGCGGCAACATCGCGACCAACGCCGGCGGGCTGTGCTGCGTCAAGTACGGCGTCACCACTGATTACGTGCTGGGGCTTCAGGTGGTGCTGGCCGACGGCACCGCGGTTAGGCTCGGCGGGCCCCGGTTGAAAGACGTCGCCGGACTGAGCCTGACCAAGCTGTTCGTGGGCAGCGAGGGGACGCTGGGTGTGGTCACCGAGATCACCCTGCGACTTTTGCCGAAGCAGCACAGGGCGAGCACCGTGGTGGCAACGTTTGCCTCCCTGAATGCCGCGGTGAACGCGGTGCTCGCGGTGTCCAGTCGGATGCGTCCGTCGATGCTCGAGTTCATGGATTCCGTCGCGGTGAACGCTGTCGAGGACAAGCTGAAGATGGGCCTGGACCGCGACGCCGCGGCGCTGGTGATCGCCGGTTCCGATGAACGTGGCGCATCCGCTGGCGAGGACGCCGAGGTGATCGCCGCGGTGTTCGCGGAAAACGATGCGACGGAAGTCTTTTCCACCGATGACCCCGACGAGGGTGAAGCGTTTGTGGCAGCGCGCCGGTTCGCGATCCCGGCAGTTGAGGCCAAGGGCACGCTGCTGCTCGAGGACGTCGGCGTGCCACTGCCGCGGCTCGGCGATCTCGTCACGGGAATCGCGCGCATCGCCGCCGACCGCGACGTGATGATCTCGGTGATCGCACATGCCGGCGATGGCAACACTCATCCGCTGATCGTTTACGACCCCAGCGATGCGGCGATGAAGGAGCGCGCCGAGGCGGCGTTCGGGGAAATCATGGACTTGGCGGTCGGGCTGGGCGGCACGATCACCGGCGAGCACGGCGTCGGCCGGCTAAAACGGCCATGGCTGGCCGGACAGATCGGGCCGGACGCGATGGCGCTGAACCGCCGCATCAAGGACGCGCTGGATCCGGCCGGCATCCTGAACCCCGGCGCCGCGATCTAGCCGCCCGCGAGCTCCGCGACGGCGTCACGCGCCGAGACGACCGAGCGTTCCCAAACCGCCGGCCTGCGCGACCGCGATCGCCAGGCTCGGACCCGCGAGTCCGCCCCCAAGCCCGGCTTGGGCGACGGGCAGGTCCATTTTCAGACGGTCGAGGAGATCCACGACCCGCAAAGTTACGCCGATCCACCGACGCCGCGGTTGACATTTCATAATCGAGTGTCGTATGCATAAGACATGCCAGCGACTCTGTCTCATGACTTCCCGGTGGCGTTTCGGCTCGCGAGCGCACGGACCTGGCCCAACCCGTGGCCGATGTACAAAGCTTTGCGCGATCACGACCCTGTCCATCATGTGATCCCAGACAATCCCGACCATGACTACTTCGTGCTGTCCCGGCACGCCGACGTCTGGGCGGCGGCGCGCGACCATGAGACGTTCTCGTCCGCCCAAGGCCTGACCGTCAACTACGGCGAACTGGAACTGATTGGACTGCAAGACAACCCGCCGATGGTCATGCAGGATCCTCCGGTGCACACCGAGTTTCGCAAGCTGGTTGCGCGTGGGTTCACCCCGCGACAGGTGGAGGCCGTGGAGCCCGCGGTGCGCGCATTCGTCGTCGAGCGCCTGCAGCGACTGCTGGCGGCGGGAGGCGGGGACATCGTGGTCGAGTTGTTCAAGCCGTTGCCGTCGATGGTCGTCGCGCACTACCTCGGCGTGCCGGAAGGTGATCGCAAGCAGTTCGACGGCTGGACCGAGGCGATCGTCGCGGCCAACACGGCCGAGGGCGGCGTGGGCGGCGCGCTGGCATCGCTCGGCGACGCGGTGGGTTCGATGATGGCGTACTTCGCCGAGCTGATCGAGCGCCGCCGCCACGATCCCGGTGACGACACGATCTCGCATCTGGTCGCCGCGGGGGTGGGCGCCGACGGCGACATCGCGGGCACGCTCTCGGTGCTCGCGTTCACGTTCACCATGGTCACCGGCGGCAACGACACAACCACCGGAATGCTCGGTGGGGCAGTGCAATTGCTGCACCAACGGCCCGACCAACGTCAGCTGCTCGCCGAGCATCCCGAGTTGATCCCCGACGCGGTCGACGAGTTCCTCCGGCTGACGTCGCCCGCGCAGTGTCTGGGCCGCACCGTCACCCGCGATGTCAGGCTTCATGACACGACGATCCCCGAAGGCCGCCGAGTGCTGTTCCTGTACGGGTCGGCCAACCGAGACGAGCGTCAATACGGCCCTGATGCAGGCGAACTCGACGTCACCCGCCGCCCCGCCAAGATCCTCACGTTCAGCCACGGTGCGCACCATTGCCTCGGTGCCGCCGCCGCACGCATGCAGGCACGCGTCGCACTGACCGAATTGCTCTCTCGCTGTCCCGATTTCGAGGTCGACGAGGATGCGATCGTCTGGGCCGGCGGCAGCTACGTGCGGCGCCCGCTGACGGTGCCGTTCACGGCGCGGACCAGCTGATGGCTGGCGACTGGCTCGCGACCAGCCGCAGCGAGGTCGCGGCCGACCGGATCCTGGATGCGGCGGCGGAGCTGTTCGCCGAGCGCGACGCAGCAACGGTGGGAATGCTGGAAATTGCCAGGGCTGCGGGCTGTTCACGGGCGACGCTGTATCGCTATTTCGAGAACCGTGAGGCATTGCACACCGCGTTCGTCAACCGCGAGGCATACCGGCTTCACCGGGAACTCAGCGAGCAGATCCGGGGTGTGCAAGATGCAGGCGAGCGACTGACCGCCGGCGTCGTCACCGCGTTGCGAATGGTCCGCAGCAGTCCGGCGCTGGCGTCCTGGTTCGCGAGCTCCGAGCGCCCGATCGGCGGCGATATGGCGGAGCAGTCGGAGGTGATCAGGGCGCTGACCGCCGCGTTCTTGAGCTCACTGGGGCCCGACGACCCGGCCGTGGTGGAACGCAGGGCCAGCTGGTTGGTGCGCGTGATCACGTCGCTGTTGACCTTTCCGGGCCGCGACGAAGCCGACGAGAAGCAGATGCTGGGCGAGTTCGTCGTCCCGCTCGTTGTTACGCCGACATCGGTTTCGGGCGCCCCGCCCCGGGGTACTGGCTAGGTTGATCGACCTAGGAGGCCGACGATGAACGCACGACAAGTGCTCTTGCTGCTGGGTGGGATCCTGCTGATCGCGGGGATCATTGCACTGCTGACGCCGGTATCGGCGTCAGGTGGAAACGAAAGTGTCGGATGCGGGAACGCGGTCGCAAGCGACTTTTCGCAGGCACAGGCAAAAGACCAAAACCTGGGCAACGCTGCGTCGGACATCGTCTCGAGCGTTGCGCCCTCAATCGGTTCTCAGATTCCGCAGACCCACTACGTGGACGCATGCAATTCGGCGCTATCCACCCGGCGCGCATGGTCAATTCCGCTGGCAGCGGTAGGGCTGCTTGTGGTCGCCGGGTCGTTCATGGTTCGCGGTCGAGCAGGGGTTCGTTAGCAACGCCCGCTAGGCGTGCACGCGCGTCAACCGGTGCAGAAGCCACGCCAGCGGTACCGTCATCGCGAAGGTCACGATGAACAACGTCACCATGTTGCCGGTGAACACCCGCCAGTGCAGCACCTCAACCATCGCGACCTCCATCACGATGAGATGAATCAGGAAGATCTCGTAAGAGATCTCGCCGAGCCACACAATCGGCCGACTGGCCAGTGCTCGCGCATACCACCCGCGGTTCCCCAGCGCCAGCGGCGCCACCATCAGCGTCGCGATCACCGCGTAGAACACCGCCTTGGCCAACGCTTCCCAAAGCTCCGCTGGCGATGTCGTGGGCTCGCCGGCGATCGGGGTCGAGGCGATCAGATAGCACACCAGCGCGAGCGGCAGGCAGATCGCCGCGTACGCCTGCTTGCCCAACACAGCAAGAATCGCCAGCATCATGCCGGCGGTAAACCATGCCAGATAGGTGGGCAGCCAGAGCCGCGCACCGTCGGGCAACCAGTCGGTGGTGTGCACCAGCACCAGCCATAGCGGCGTGATGAAGCTCAGCGCCAGCACACCCGCCAACAGCAGGCCGGGTTGCCACCGTCGCCGGCACAGCACCGCGAGCAAAAGGTAAGCCAGCAGCGGTAGTGCGACGTAGAACGCGACCTCCACCGCCAGGCTCCACATCTGGGTGAGCCCCTGGTGCAGATAGGCAAAGAGATAGTTGTCGGTGTAGATCTGCGTCATCGTCAGGTTGCGGAACAGGCCCGTCCAGTCGTGTCCCGGATTGGGCCCGGCGGCGCGGTAGTGATACACCACGTACGCGACGATGACCGTGATCACATACGCCGGCATGATGCGGCGCACCCGGTGCCATGCGTAGCGGGCCACCGACGGCGGCGGCCGGTTCTCCGCGACCGCGCGCACCCAGGGCCCGAAGAGCAAGAACCCCGACAACACAAAGAAAATCGGCACACCGATTTCCATGCGGGAGTAGAACGTCCCGAAGTATCCCTGGGGATACTTGCCGGTGGTGAAGGCGGCGTGCGTGCCCATCACCAGCAGCGCGGCCACGGCGCGGATGCCGGTCAGCGACGCGACCCGCTCAGCGCGCACGACCGACTCCAGGCCGCCTTGCGCGTCGAGATCGGTTTGCGCCGTCATGACTTCCGCCTTGGCCTGGGCTTGCGGTCCGGCTGCAGGTTGATCAGCACACCAGAAATCCGGGTTTGCTCAAGAGCTTTCAGCGTCTCTCGGGCCAGCTTCGCCGGAAGCTCGACGAGCGAGAAGTCCGAGTGAATCGCGATGTGCCCGAAGTCGCTTCGGTGCAGTCCGCCCTCGTTGGCGATGGCACCCACGATCGCACCGGGGCCGATCTTGTGCCGCTTGCCGACGTCGATGCGGTACGTCGCCATCCGCTGGTCGGTGCGGCGTGTGGCCGGCCGGTCTCGCGTTTCCTTCCGGCGCTCCGGCGGCGGCTCGGGTGCCATCAGGAACTGTTCGCCGTCGCGACTTTGCACCGCGAGCGCCGCGGCGATGTCGGCCATCGGCACGTCGTGCTCGCGTTCGTACTCCTCCACCAGGCGGCGGAAGAGCTCGATTACAGGCACGTTCAGCGCATCGGTGATCGAGTCGCGGAACTTGGCGACCCGCTGCGCGTTGACGTCTTCGACGGTGGGAAGCTGCGCCTCGGTGAGCTTTTGACGCGTTGCCTTTTCAATCGCCTTGAGCAGATGTCGTTCTCGTGGCGACACGAACAGCAATGCCGCGCCGCTGCGGCCCGCCCGGCCGGTGCGGCCGATTCGGTGCACATAGGACTCGGTGTCCTGGGGGATGTCGTAGTTGAGGACGTGGGAGATGCGTTCCACGTCCAGGCCGCGAGCCGCGACATCGGTCGCGACCAAAATGTCGATGCTGCCGTCCTTCAATGCGGCGATGGTCCGCTCCCGCTGAGCCTGCGGCACGTCACCGTTGATGGCGGCGGCCGAAAAACCGCGGGCGCTAAGCCTTTCCGCCACCTCTTCAGTGGCCTGCTTGGTGCGCACGAATACGATCATCGCCTCGAACGGCTCGACCTCCAGCACGCGCGTCAGCGCATCCATCTTGCGGGGCCCGGCCACCTGGATGTACCGCTGCGAAATGTTCTCCGCGGTAGCTGTTTTTGCCTCGACGGTGACCTCGACCGGGTCGTGCAGGTATTTCGAGGTGATCGCGCGGATAGCCGGCGGCATGGTCGCCGAAAACAGCGCCACCTGCTTGTACTCGGGAGTGTCGGCGAGGATGCGTTCGACGTCCTCGGCGAAGCCCATCTGCAGCATCTCGTCGGCCTCGTCGAGCACGATGTAGTCGAGGCGCGACAGGTCGAGCGTGCCGCGCTCCAGATGGTCGATCACCCGTCCAGGCGTGCCGACCACCACCTGCGCGCCGCGTTTGAGGCCGGTGAGCTGCACGCCGTAGGACTGGCCACCGTAGATCGGCAGTACGTTGATCCGGGGCAAGTGAGCGCCGTAGCGCCGGAACGCCTCGGCGACCTGCAATGCAAGCTCGCGAGTGGGCGCCAGCACCAGCGCCTGCGTGTCGGGGCTCGAGGTATCGATCTTCGACAGGATCGGCATCGCGAACGCCGCCGTCTTGCCCGTGCCGGTCTGTGCCAGCCCCACGACGTCAGAGCCCGCCATCATCGCCGGAATCGTCGCAGCCTGCACCGCCGAGGGTGACTCGTAACCGACATCGTCGACAGCCCGCAATACCGCGGGGTGTATGTGCAGGTCGGCGAACGAGGTAGAAGGGCGGGATTCACTCTGATCCGGGGAGGCCATCGGATGCTCAGTCTAGTGGCCACGCATCCTCGGCCCTGCCTTCGATGAAATCGCGCCGGACGGCGGTACGGTGCCCAACTGTGAGGAGGCTGCACTGTCTGCTCTTCGCTGCCTTCGCCGCGACGGCGCTGGCGGGCTGCGGTTCCGGTGACTCGACCGTCGCCAAGACACCGGAACCGTCCACCACTGTCGCGCCGAGACCCTCAGCCCAAGCGTTGCCTCCGACGCCGACTCCAGCGCTCCCACCGGCTCCGCCGGCCCCTGGACCTGCCGCACCGGCCCCCGCAGCGGACGACCCGTGTGCGATCAGCTTGGGCGCGCCGGAGATCGCCAGGGCGGTCTCGAGCCTGCCGCCGGATCCACGTAGCGGTCAGGGCTGGAATCCCGAGCCCGTCGCGGGCAACTACAACGAGTGCGCCCAGCTGTCGGTGGTAATCGTGAAGGCCAACTCGAACACCAACAAGCCGAACACCCGCGCGCTGATGTTTCACCAAGGCAAGTTCATTCCGACAGGAGTCCCCGACACGTTTGGATTCAACGGCATCGAAACGTGGGCGAGTACCGGCGATACCGTGGCGCTGAAGTTCTCCAATGGTGTCGCCGGGTTGGACAGCGTCGTTCGGTTCCGGTGGAACGGCAGCAACGTCGAGCTTGTCGCCAACACCAGATAGCGCACCTCGCGGCAACGTGGTGTGTCGGTGGGCTGCCATACAGTGACAGCGTGTTCGTCGACGACGGCCGCGTCTTCTACAGCGCCTCCGATCTCGCGGCCGCCACCGGCTGTGAGTATGCGCTGCTGCGCGCGTTCGACCACAAGCTGGGCCGCGGCCCGGCCTATGCGGTCGATGACGACGAACTGTTGAGGCGCACGGCTGAGTTGGGCGACGCGCACGAACACCGCATCCTCGACGAGTTCGTGGCGCGGCACGGTGACGGCGTGATCCGGCTCGGCCGGCCGGCGTACACCGCGGCCGCGTTCGCCGCCGCTGCCCGCGCGACTGTCGCCGCGCTGGCACGCCGACCAGCGGTGGTCTATCAGGCGACGCTGGTCGACCACCGGTTCGTGGGCATCGCGGATTTCCTCGTCCGCGACGATGCGACCGGCGGCTACCAGGTGTTGGACACCAAGCTGGCCCGGCACGCGAAGATCGAGGCGCTTCTGCAGATCGCCGGCTACGCCGACGTGCTCCGGACCATGGGCGAGGCGGTAGTGCCGACCGCAGGCCTGATCCTCGGCGACGGATCGGTGGTCGAGTATCCGGTCGACGATCTGATCCCCGTCTACCGTCAGCAGCGTGCCGCGCTGGAGACGCTGCTCGACCGGCACATCGCCGCTGGCGCGCCAGTCAGCTGGTCCGACCAGCAGGTCGCGGCGTGCCTGCGCTGTCCGGCATGCCAACCGCACGTGCGAGACGACGACGACCTGGTGCTCATCGCCAACATCCGGTTGACGCAGCGTGCCGCGCTGCGGGACGCGGGGATCCTTACCGTGGCCGATCTCGCCGCCCACACCGGCCCGGTCCACGGGATGGCCGCCAGCACACTGGCGATGCTGTCGGCGCAGGCGCGGCTGCAGGTGGCCCAACGCGAGTCCGGGAAACCGCAATTCGAGGTGTTCGACGCCGAACCGCTCGGGGCGGTGCCTGCGCCCGATGCCGGTGACCTGTTCTTCGACTTCGAGGGCGACCCGCTGTGGACCGATGACGGGACAACCTGGTGCCTGGAATACCTGTTCGGCGTGCTGGACGCCAAAGGCACCTTTCGGCCGCTGTGGGCGCATGACCGACCCGCGGAACGCAAGGCGCTGGCCGATTTCCTGTCACTGGTACGCAAGCGCCGCAAGCGGTATCCGAACATGCACATCTACCACTACGGCGCTTATGAGAAGACGGCGCTGCTTCGCCTTGCGGCCCGTTACGGCGTCGGCGAAGACGAGGTCGACAACCTGCTGCGTGATGACATTCTCGTCGACCTTCTCCCGGTCGTGCGCAAGAGCATTCGCGTCGGAGCCGAATCGTATGGCCTCAAAGCGTTGGAACCGCTGTACATGGGCGGCCTACGGCGGGCAGGTGACGTCACCACCGCCGCCGAGTCGATCAACCAGTATGCACGCTACACGTCGCTGCTCGCGGCAGGCGCCGCCGACGAGGCCGCCACGGTGCTCAAGGAGATCGAGGACTACAACCACTACGACTGCCGGTCGACGCTGATGCTGCGAAATCATCTGCTGGTCATGGCCTTCGAGCATGGTGTCACTCACCTGACGAAACCCGGGCCGCCGGGCGAGCCGGTGCCACCCGACGATGACGTCGCCCGGATCTTGACCGGCTATGCCGGGGATCCCGCTGTCAGCGTGGCACGCACACCGGAACTAACCGCCGCGGCGCTGATCGAGGGCGCGCGCGGTTACTACGTCCGCGAGCGAAAGCCTCACTGGTGGGCGCACTTTGACCGGTTGGTCAATCCTGTCGACGAGTGGGCCGACACATCTGGAGTGTTCTGCGTCGAGCATGCAGGGGTGGTGGCCGACTGGCACCTCCCGGCCGGCGCGAGGAAGTATCGTCGGCACGTGTTGCTGACCGGGAGCCTGCTCAACGGTGCGCTGGACGTGGGCAAGCAGGCGTGCGCGTTGTATGAGCGTCCAGCGCCGCCGAGAATGGACAATGCGCATCCCGATCGCCGGGCCGCCGGCACCGCGACGCTGTGCGAGATCACCAAGGACGTTGCCGGTGTGCCGGTGCAGGTCCTGATCCAGGAAACGCAGCCCGAGGCGGGGCCGTTCCACCAGTTGCCGATGGCGATCACGCCCGGCTTTCCGTACAGGACCGACAGCCAGGAGCGCGCCGTCGAAGCGCTCGCCATGGAAGTTGCTGCAACGCTGCGGGATTCACCGCCTGCCCTGCCTCGCTGTGCGGTGGTGGACGTCCTGTGCCGTCGGCCACCGCACACGCACAGCGGGAACCCTCTCCCCCGCATCGGCTCCGACGTAGACTCGATCATCGCCGCGCTGCGCGACCTCGACCGGTCCTACCTCGCGGTCCACGGTCCGCCGGGCACCGGCAAGACATACACCGGCGCACGCGTGATCGCTCACCTGGTCAACGAAAACCGTTGGCGCATTGGAGTAGTCGCGCAGTCCCACGCCGTCGTCGAGAACGTGCTTCGCGAAGTGATCCGGGCAGGCGTCGACCCCGCGCTGGTCGCAAAGAAGAGCGGTCAGGATCCCGCGCGACCCTGGCAGGTGATCCCCGAAAACCAGTATGCGGCCTTTATCGACCGCAACGCGGGCTGCGTTCTCGGCGGCACCGGGTGGGACTTCGCCAACGACAACCGGGTGCTGCCGGGCAGTCTGGACCTGATCGTGATCGACGAGGCCGGCCAGTTCTCGCTCGCCAACACGATCGCGGTGGCCGGCGCCGCCGAGAATCTGTTGCTGTTGGGCGACCCGCAACAGTTGAACGAGGTCAGCACCGGCAGCCACCCAGAACCGGTCGACACCTCAGCGCTGGGCTGGCTCGTCGACTGCCGCGACGTGCTGCCCGACGAGTTCGGATACTTCCTGGCCGAAACGCGCCGGATGCATCCCGCTGTGTGCCAAGCAGTTTCGGCGCTATCCTACGGCGGTAGGCTGAGGTCTCATCCCAAGGCCGAGGGCCGAAGCCTCGCGGGTCACCAGCCCGGGCTTCGGACACTGTGCGTTGAGCACGTCGACAACGACACATCCAGCCCCGAAGAGGCGCGGCGGATCGTCGACGAGATCCGCTCGTTGGTCGGCACGCCGTGGACCGACGACGGCAAGACGAGGCCACTTGCGGCAAGCGACATTCTGGTCGTCGCGGCGTACAACGCTCAAGTGCTGTGCGTACGCGAGCACCTGCGGTCAGCGGGCCTCGACGATGTGCGCGTGGGCACGGTCGACAAGATTCAGGGCGGCGAAGCCCCGGTCGTATTCGTGTCGATGGCCGCCTCGACAATCGAGAACGTTCCGCGCGGCGTCTCGTTTCTGCTGCACCGCAATCGGCTCAACGTCGCGATCAGCCGCGCGATGTACCTCGCGGTCATCGTGCGGTCGCCGCTGCTGACCGGGTATCTCCCATCCACTACGGACGGCCTCGTCGACCTCGGCGCGTTCTTGTCGCTGTCGCCGTGCGAGACGCCGGCATGATCCTGACGGATCGGCTCGCCGCCGTCGTCGGCAACAGTTACGTCAGCACCGATCGCGACGTGCTGGCAGCGCGCAGCATCGACCACACCGGCCGCTACCGCGGCCGCGCCGGTGCGCTGGTACGCCCGGGGTCAGCCGACGAGATCGCCGCCGTCCTTAACGAATGCCGCGCTGCGGGCGCGCATGTCACGATCCAGGGCGGCCGGACATCGTTGGTCGCCGGCACCGTTCCCGAGCATGACGACGTGCTGCTGTCCACTGAGCGACTCACCTCGATCGGCGACATCGACACCGGCGAGCGCAGAATGCGCGTCGGGGCCGGCGTCACGCTGGCCGCAGTGCAGCGGGCAGCGGCCGCCACGGGACTGCTGTTCGGGGTCGACTTGGCGGCTCGCGATTCCGCGACGCTCGGCGGCATGGCATCAACGAACGCGGGCGGGTTGCGCACCGTGCGCTACGGAAACATGGGTGAGCAGGTCGTCGGCCTCGGGATCGCTTTGCCGGATGGGTCAATTATGCCGCGGCACAGCGCTGTTCGTCGCGACAACACTGGGTACGACATGACGTCGCTGTTCGTCGGCGCCGAGGGCACACTGGGCGTGATCACAGAACTCGACCTGCGGTTGCACCCCACGCCAGCGCACCGGATCACGGCTGTGGCTGGGTTCACCGACCTGTCCGACGTCACTTCCGCGGGTCAGGTCTTCCGTGACCTCGACGGCATTGCGGCGCTGGAACTTATCGACGCGCGAGCCCTCGAACTCACCGCGATGCACCTCGACGTCGCCGCCCCGATACAGGCTCCCTGGCTGCTGCTCATCGAAATGGCCGGCGACTACGACCTGCCCGACAGACTTGCCGACGCGCTGGCCGACGCCCCACTGTCCGGTGAACCGGCGGTGGGGATCGATGCAGTTGCACAGCAGCGGCTTTGGCGGCTCCGCGAGTCGATAGTCGAAATTCTCGGCATCTTCGGTCCGCCGCTCAAGTTCGATGTCTCGCTCCCGCTGCCGGCGATCGCGACATTCGAGCGACAGTCGGCCCACCTCGTCGCAGAGCATGCGCCCGATGCCATCCCCGTTCTGTTCGGCCACATCGGCGAGGGAAATCTGCACCTGAATGTGCTGCGCTGCAACATCACTGGTGACCGGGAGCGGGCTCTGTATGCGGCGATGATGGACGTGGTCGCGGGCTGCGGCGGCAACGTCAGCTCTGAGCACGGCGTCGGCAGCCGCAAACGCGGCTATGTCAGGTTGTCTCGCGAACCCGCCGATATCGTGGCGATGCGTTCAATCAAGACCGCGCTCGACCCCACCGGCTATCTGAACGCCGCGGTGTTGTTCGATTAATCACGGGCGGGCATCGAGTGCCTGCCGTAGCTTTCGGCGTCCGGGTCGAACCAGTCGGACTCCCCCACACTGGCAGTGCACCCCAGCCGCGCGCCCCGGCTCGCTGACATCGCGGATGGGTTGTCCCTGCTCGACACGAAGGCCGTTGTGTGTGAAACCGTTCCGGGGGCTGCGCCGTCGTCATCGAGGTAACCATCGTCGACGAGAGCGGGCAGCATTGTCAGCTTGTCGGTGGGCGGCTCGGAGTCGTCGTACTCTTGCATGTTTTCAATAAGTTCGCGGTGCGCGCCGATGGCCGGGCGCCGACCAGGAACAGCGCTGCCGCGACGCCGAACAACGCGACGAACGCCGGCAGCAGCATCGAGGTGGACATCGCATCCGAGAACGGCCGGTGCAGGAAGTCGGGAAGCTTTGCCGCCGACACGTCGGGAGCCGGAGCACCCGGCGGCAGCGGCGGCAGTTCGTTGGTGATCCGCCATGTCATCAGCGCGGCCATACTCGCACTGCCCAGCACGGAGCCGACCTGTCGTGTCGCGTTGTAGACCCCCGAACCTGCGCCGGCCAGCTCCGGAGGGAGATTGCGAGTTGCGGTGGTCGCCAACGGCGCCCAGACGAACGCCATCCCGGCGCCAAGTGCGGCCATCGGCAGGACGAGCCGCCAGATCGGGGTCGTCGGGGCCATCTCACCCGACAACCACGTCAACGCGACCGCCACTGTCGCGAAGCCGAAACCCACGATCGGGCGAGGATGGAAGCGGTCGACCATGCGGCCCACGATCGGCGCCAGCAGACCGGTGGCGACCGCCGTCGGCGCAGTCACCAGCGCGGAGCGCGTGGGCGACAGTCCGCATACCTTCTGCAGATAGAACATCAGCGGCAGCACCATGCCCACGGCGACGAAGCCCATCACCGCGATTCCGGCGTTCGACAGCGAGAAATCCCGGTCACGGAACACTCGCAGCGGGATCAGCGGCTCGTGTGTGTTCACGGACTGCCAGTACACGAAGAGGGCCATCACCACCACGCCGCTGGCGAGCGTGGCCCAGATCCATCCCGCCCAGTGGTGCGACTGGCCCTCCTGCAGGCCGAACACGATCAGGAACATCGCGACACCCGACAGCGCCACGCCGAGGATGTCGAAGCGCTGCTCGTGCGTCGACAGCACCGGAATTAGCCAGACCGCCAACACGATTCCGACGATCCCGATCGGGACGTTGACGAAGAAGATCCACTGCCAGCCGAGGCTGTCCACCAACGCACCGCCGGCGAGCGGCCCGACCAGCGTCGCCACCCCCGCCGTCGCGCCCCAGACGCTCATCGCGACGCCCCGACGCTCCGGTGGGAAGATCCGGGTGATCGTTGACAAGGTCTGCGGTGTCAGCAACGCGGCGCCGAACCCCTGCACGACCCGCGCAGCGATCAACATCTCGATCGAGCCGGAAAGCCCACACCACAACGACGCGCCGGTGAAGATCGTCAGCCCGATCAGATACAGGTTCTTCGGGCCGAACCGGTCGCCGAGCCGGCCCGCGACCAACAACGGCACCGCATATGCCAGCAGATAGGCACTCGTCACCCAGATCACCGCGTCGTAGTCGGTGTTCAGGTTCTGCATGATCCGCGGATTGGCGACCGCGACGATGGTCGAGTCGACCAGGATCATGAAGAAGCCGACAAGCATGGCCCACAGCGCCTGCCATGACTGCATGTCGCGCTCCCCGCGCTCCGGCGACCGCATGTCGGGCTCCCCGCGCTTCGGTGTGGCCATGCGCAGGTCCATTCCTATTTTCGGCGCCCACTGCTGCGCGCGGACCAATCGCGTGAGACGGTACGGATTGGCGTCACCGGGCACAACTCGACACGGCCCCCCGCGTCACTT
Organism: uncultured Actinomycetota bacterium; assembly: GCA_963801365.1. Classification (GTDB taxonomy): domain Bacteria; phylum Actinomycetota; class Actinomycetes; order Mycobacteriales; family Mycobacteriaceae; genus Mycobacterium. Next base: position 103,511 of record CAWDEZ010000022.1, read on the forward strand.
GGGTCTTCTTGAGCACCGTGACGAGAGCGAGCAGCGCGACCGTCACACCGATGGCCATCACTGCAGCCAATGCGAGTTCGTCGTTGCCGAGCAGCCCGACGACGGGAGCCACGGCCGCTCCGATGCCGAACTGCGCCGCGCCCAGCACAGCAGCCGCGGTGCCCGCGGCCTCATGATGGCGGGACAACGCCAACGCCGGCGCATTGGGAATCACCAGTCCCATCGCGGCCAGGACGGACCAGACGGGCATCAGGAAGGCCGGCAACCCGCCGACGTCCGCTAACGCGAGGCCGACGAACGTCGCGCTTGCGAACACCGCGAAGCCGAGGGCCACTATCACGATGCTCTGGGGCGTAAACCGTCTCAGCAGAACAACATTCACTTGCGATGCGGTAATGAACGAAACTGCTCCGGCCCCGAACACGACCGCGAACACCTGCTGAGTGAGGCCGTAGGAGCCCTGCAACACGAACGATGCACCTGAGATGTACGCGAACAGCCCGGACATCGCCAGTCCGGCGACCAGCACCAGGATGACGAACCGGAAGTCGCGCAACAGTGCGGCGTACGTCGCCCCGACCGCACCGATCCGCAGTGGCCTGCGATGGTCGGGTGGAAGTGTTTCGGGCAGCGCGAACGCGGCCACCAGCAGCAAGGCACCGGCCAGCACCACCAGCACCGCGAACACCCAATGCCAGGACGCGTGCAACAGCACCACCGCACCCAGCGACGGCGCGAGGACCGGCGCCACCCCGAGCACAAGCATCAGCCGGGACAGCACGATGGCGGCGGCCGAGTCGTCGAAGAGGTCGCCGACGACCGCGATCGCGACAACCATCGCCGCCGACGCGCCGATGCCCTGAATCACCCGGGCGACACCCAGCACTTCGATGTTGGGCGCCGCCATGCAGACCATCGACGCCACCATGTGCAGCACGATTCCGGCCATCAGCGGCCGGCGGCGGCCCAGCGAATCCGACACCGGTCCGACGATCAGTTGACCGAATGCCAGCCCGGCCAGCGTCCCCGTCAATGTCAACTGCGTCACCGACGAGGACACCGACAACTCCTCGGTGATCCGCGGCAGCGCAGGAAGGTAGAGGTCGAGCGTCAGCGGACCCAAGGCGACGAGTGCACCCAGCACCACGATCATCCGGGCGCGGCTGACCGATGATACCGTCACGTCCACAGTCCGCGATGTTGCCATGCCGGTAAGCAGCGCCGCGCGTCGATTTTTTCTTCCCGCCCGCAGATCGCTGTCGCCGGGTTGGCAGACCGCGGCGATGTGGAGCTGCTGACGATACTGTGACCCACTTCGCCGGTAACCTGTAGAGACGCGATCCGCGAGGAGGCTTTATGAACGCCGCACGCCGGGGAACCAAAACGCAGACTCCGCCGGGCGTCGACGAGAACCCCGGTGCGGCCGCGCGGGCGCTGTCGCAGATTATCGAGCGGGGAGCACGCGTTCAGGCGCCTGCCGTCGAGGCATACGTCCAACGGTTGCGGCGCGCGAATCCGGACGCGTCGCCCGCCGAGGTCGTGACCAAACTCGAGAAGCACTATCTGGCCGCGGTCATGGCCAGCGGGGCGGCAGTCGGTTCGGCGGCGGCGTTTCCCGGCATCGGCACGATCGCGGCGATGTCTGCGGTCGCCGGTGAGACCGTCGTGTTTCTGGAAGCCACCGCGGTGTTCGTGTTGGCGGTCGCGGAAGTGCACGGCATTCCGGCCGAGCATCGCGAGCATCGCCAGGCGCTGGTGCTGGCCGTGTTGGTCGGCGAGGACAGCAAAGGCGCGGTGCGGGACCTGGTCGGACCTGGCCGCACCAGCGGTGAGTGGATCGGCGAAGCAACCGCGGCGCTGCCGTTGCCGATGGTGTCGCAACTGAACAACCGGTTGCTGAAGTATTTCGTGAAGCGCTATGCGCTCAAGCGGGGCGCGATCGCGTTCGGCAAGGTGCTGCCGATGGGCATCGGCGCGCTGATCGGTGGGGGCGGCAATCGGTTGATGGGCAAGAAGATCATTGCTAACTCCCGCACGGCATTTGGGCCGGCGCCAAGCCGGTGGCCTGTTTCGTTGCATCTACTGCCGCCGGCGAGCGCATCTCAATAAGTCGGCTGTCTTTCCCGTAACGGGCGTACTGTTAGAAGGCGCAGTCGGGAATACCGCTGGCATGGTCGCTGGATGATCCGAAGCGTTAGCCTTGAGCGAGGCGGAAAAAGCAGGACCGTCCCCGTCTAACGCAGGTGGGCGAGCGCCGATGAGCGTTTGCGCGGACAGAGGAATCGAGGCGAGCAGCCGCTGTGAGCAGTTCACCTTCGCCATTCGGGCAAAACGAGTGGCTCGTCGAAGAGATGTACCGCAAGTTCCGGGACGACCCCTCGTCGGTCGACCCGAGCTGGCATGAGTTTCTTGTCGACTATTCGCCCGAACCGACTGGCAATGGCGAGAGTTCGCCCGAGGCCGAGACAAAGCAGGCGGCCCCGAAACCGGCCGAGACCACCGACAAGCCCAGAAGCGACGGGCAGGCGAAGGCCGAACCCCTGGAGGCGAAGCCAGCCCCGAAGGCGGCTGTGAACGTCGCGCCTGACGACGAGGTGCAACCGCTTCGCGGCGCCGCGGCCGCGGTGGTCAAGAACATGTCGGCCTCACTCGAGGTGCCGACGGCCACCAGCGTGCGCGCGATTCCCGCCAAGCTGATGATCGACAATCGGATCGTCATCAACAACCACCTCAAGCGCACACGCGGCGGAAAGATCTCATTTACGCATGTGCTCGGGTACGCGATCGTGCAAGCCACCAAGAAGTTCCCGAACATGAACCGGCACTACGCGGAGGTGGACGGCAAGCCGAACGTCGTCACCCCGGCCCACACCAATCTGGGGCTGGCGATCGACCTGCACGGCAAGGACGGGAACCGTCAACTCGTGGTCGCCGGCATCAAGAAGGCCGAAGCCATGCGGTTCGGCCAGTTCATCACCGCATACGAGGACATAGTCAGGCGGGCCCGCGACGGCAAGCTGACCGCCGAGGACTTCGGCGGTGTGACGATTTCACTGACCAACCCCGGCACTATCGGCACCGTCCACTCGGTGCCGCGGTTGATGCGCGGACAGGGCGCGATCATCGGCGTCGGCGCGATGGAATACCCCGCCGAGTTCCAGGGTGCCAGCGAGGAGCGGATCGCGGAGCTGGGCGTCGGCAAGCTGGTCACGCTGACGTCGACGTACGACCACCGCATCATCCAGGGCGCCGAATCCGGCGACTACCTGCGCACGGTTCACCAGCTGCTGCTCTCCGACGACTTTTGGGACGATATCTTCCACGAGCTGGGCATCCCGTACCAGCCGGTGCGGTGGCGCACCGACAACCCGGACTCGATCCAGGACAAGAACGCCCGCGTCATCGAGCTGATCGCGGCGTACCGCAACCGCGGTCACCTGATGGCCGACATCGACCCGCTGCGCTTGGACAAGACAAGGTTCCGCAGCCACCCGGATCTCGACGTGGCCACGCACGGGTTGACGCTGTGGGATCTGGACCGGGTGTTCAAGGTCGGCGGGTTCGCGGGTGCGGAGTACAAGAAGCTGCGCGATGTACTCGGCCTGCTGCGCGACGCGTACTGCCGCCACGTCGGCGTGGAGTACACCCACATCCTCGAATCCGAGCAGCAGCGGTGGCTGCAGGAGCGCATCGAGGTCAAGCATGAGAAGCCGACCGTCGCCCAGCAGAAGTACATCTTGAGCAAGCTCAACGCCGCAGAGGCGTTCGAGACCTTTTTGCAGACCAAATATGTTGGGCAGAAACGTTTTTCGCTAGAGGGCGCCGAGACCGTCATCCCGATGATGGACGCGGCGATCGACCAGGCCGCCGAACACGCGCTCGACGAGGTCGTCATCGGCATGCCGCACCGCGGCCGGCTCAACGTGCTGGCCAACATCGTCGCCAAGCCGTACTCGCAGATCTTTTCCGAGTTCGAGGGCAATCTGAACCCTTCGCAGGCGCACGGCTCGGGCGACGTGAAATACCACCTCGGCGCCCACGGGACGTACATCCAGATGTTCGGCGACAACGACATCGAGGTATCCCTGACCGCGAACCCGTCGCACCTGGAGGCGGTCGACCCCGTGCTCGAAGGCCTGGTTCGGGCCAAGCAGGACCTGCTCGGCTCGTCCGATGGGGCCGGCGGCAAAGCCGACGGGTTCACCGTGATGCCGCTGATGCTCCACGGCGACGCGGCCTTCGCCGGACAGGGCGTGGTCGCCGAGACGCTCAACCTGGCGCTGCTGCGCGGCTACCGCACCGGCGGCACCATCCACATCATCGTCAACAACCAGATCGGCTTCACCACGGCGCCGTATGACGCGAAGTCGTCGGAGTACTGCACCGACGTCGCAAAGATGATCGGCGCGCCGATCTTCCACGTCAACGGCGACGATCCCGAGGCGTGCGAGTGGGTGGCGCGGCTAGCGGTCGATTTCCGGCAGCAGTTCAAGAAGGACGTCGTCATCGACATGCTGTGCTACCGCCGGCGCGGGCACAACGAGGGCGACGACCCGTCGATGACACAGCCTTACATGTACGACGAGATCGACACCAAGCGCGGTGCTCGCAAGACGTACACCGAGGCGTTGATCGGTCGTGGTGACATCTCGATCAAAGAGGCCGAGGACGCGCTGCGTGACTACCAGGGCCAACTCGAGCAGGTCTTCAATGAGGTGCGCGATCTGGAGAAGCACGAGATCGAGCCCAGCGAGTCCATCGAGGTCGAGCAGGAGCTTCGGAAGGGCTTCTCCACCGCGGTGGAGAAGTCGCTGCTCGCGCGGATCGGCGACGCGCAGCTGGCTTTCCCGGAGGGCTTCACCGTGCACCCGCGGGTGAAACCCGTGCTAGAGAAGCGCCGTGAGATGGCGTATAACGGCAAGGTCGACTGGGCGTTCGGTGAGCTACTCGCGCTGGGATCGCTTGTCGCAGAAGGCAGGACAGTGCGGCTCTCCGGTCAAGACACGCGGCGCGGCACGTTCAGCCAGCGGCATTCGGTGATCGTCGACCGTAAGACCGGCGCATGGTTCACCCCGCTGCAGCTGCTGGCGACTAACGAGGACGGCACACCGAATGGCGGCAGGTTCATGGTGTACGACTCGCCGCTGTCCGAGTTCGCCGCGGTGGGCTTCGAGTACGGCTACTCGTTGGGCGACCCCGATGCAATTGTGTTGTGGGAGGCACAGTTCGGCGACTTCATCAACGGCGCGCAGTCGGTGATCGACGAGTTCATCAGCTCCGGAGAGGCGAAGTGGGGCCAGCAGTCCGAGGTGGTGCTGCTGCTGCCGCACGGGCATGAGGGCCAGGGTCCCGACCACACGTCGGGGCGCATAGAGCGGTTCCTCCAGGTGTGCGCCGAAGGCTCAATGACCGTCGCGCAGCCGTCGACGCCGGGTAACTACTTCCACTTGCTGCGCCGGCACGCGCACGACGGCATCCACCGGCCGCTGATCGTGTTCACGCCGAAGTCGATGCTGCGCAACAAGGCCGCGGTGAGCGACATCGCCGAGTTCACCGAAATGAAGTTCCGCTCGGTGCTCGAAGAGCCCATGTACGAGGTCGGCGACGGTGATCGCAGCAAGGTCAAGCGGATGCTACTGGTCAGCGGCAAGCTGTACTACGAGCTGGCCGCCCGCAAGGCCAAGGACAAGCGCGACGACATGGCGATCGTGCGGATCGAGCAGCTGTACCCGATCCCCCAATACCGGCTGCCCAAAACACTGGATGAGTATCCGAATGTCGACGAATACATCTGGGTGCAGGAGGAGCCGGCGAATCAGGGCGCGTGGCCGACATTCGGGCTCGTGCTGCCCGAGTTGGTGCCTGCGCTGAAGAACATCAAGCGGATCTCCCGGCGCGCGATGTCGGCGCCGTCATCGGGGTCGGCGAAGGTGCACGCCGTCGAGCAGCAAGAGATTCTCGACGAAGCTTTCGCCTGACCCGCGCTCAGCTAGCGAGCGAGGAAGCTGTTCAGACTGTTGATCGCCGGCAGGCTGCTCAGCCCTGGGATGCCGTCAATCTGCCCGTTGCCGATCCGGGCGATCGCCGCCGGGCAAAACATCGAGATGGCAATCCCGGTGAACATCGTCGCGGGGCCCAGTGACATGCCGCCGATGTCGGCGATCTTGGCGGCGACCTCCGCGGTGGTCTGACCGGTATCGGCCAGCATCGGACAGACCTGTTGACCTAACTCGACGGCATTGCCGGGATTGGTGCTGTTCAGCCCCGCGGAGTTCAGCGCGTTGATGAACCCATCGGTGGCCGAGTCGGCTTGGGCCGGGGCAGCGAGCCCCGTGGCTGCGGCGACCAGTCCCCCCGAAACGATCAGCGACCCTACGGCCGCAGCAACGTTGCACTTCATGACTTGGGCATCGTACCGAGACGGGTTGGCGTTACCGAATCACCCGTCGGCCGCGCTGCCTGCGAGCGTGCGTAAAGTGACAGCGGCATCGGCGTGTCGCTGGCACGACGCGCCCGCTCGCGGACGAACGAGGTGGTCCATGCAGGGGTTTGCCGGGAAAGTTGCCGTCATCACCGGAGCTGGTTCAGGGATCGGCCAGGCACTGGCTATCGAACTGGCGCGGTCGGGCGCGAAGCTGGCGATCAGCGACGTCGACGTCGAGGGCCTCGCCACCACCGAGGAGCGGCTCAACGCCATCGGCGCACCGGTGAAGAGCGACCGGCTAGACGTCACCGAGCGAGAGTCCTTTCTGACCTATGCGGACGCGGTGAACGACCATTTCGGCAAGGTGAACCAGATCTACAACAACGCGGGCATCGCGTTCCACGGCGACATCGAGGTCAGCCAGTTCAAGGACATCGAGCGGGTGATGGATGTCGACTTCTGGGGTGTGGTGAACGGCACCAAAGCCTTTCTGCCCCACCTGATCGCGTCCTGCGACGGGCACGTCGTGAACACGTCGAGCATCTTCGGGCTGTTCTCGGTGCCCGGTCAAGCCGCCTACAACGCCGCGAAATTCGCGGTGCGCGGATTCACCGATGCGCTGCGCCAGGAAATGATCCTGGCAAAGCACCCGGTGAAGGTGACCACCGTGCATCCCGGCGGGATCAAGACCAACATCGTGCGCAACATGGCCGCCGTCGAGGGCGTCGACAAACGCGAATTGTCGCAGACATTCGACAAGTGGTTGGCCAGCACCTCACCGGAGAAAGCTGCGCGGACCATCCTCGACGGTGTACGCAAGAACAGGGCCCGGGTGCTCGTGGGTCCGGACGCCAAAGCCCTCGACCTCATGGTCCGGGTGACCGGGTCCGGATACCAGCGGCTGGTCGCCGCCGTCACGTCTCGGGCCGTGCCTACATCCTGATAGCGCGCTAGCGGCCTAACGGGTGCGCCGCCAGCCAGTCTGCGGCGACCTGCCTCGGGTCGGCACCCTCCGCCACTCGACGGCGCATGTCGGCCAGCGCGCTGGTGTCGAATTCGCCGGCGGTCTCGTTGATGGCGAGCACTTGCTGCTCAGCGAGTTCGTTGCGGCGGTACAGCGGCACCAGGTTCTCGGCCTGGACAATTTGCGGCTCGCGATCGGTGAGTAATACCACGTCACCGGGAATGTCCGGGTCGGCGCTGGTGGTCCATGCCGCGTTGATCCGTCCGGCCCGCAACGCATCGAAAAGTGCTGCATCGGTAGGGAATTCGCGTGGACTTGGCAGCTTGCACGAACCCACCTGAGCCGGCGGTTGCGCACCGGGCACCGACCCCATCATCAGCTGTGCACAATGCTCGACCAGCACCGTGGGATCACGCCGTTTCCATGCGTCCGCGATGGGCTTTGCGACCGCTACGGTCGGCTTGTCCTCCGCCACGGTCGCATAGTCCCCGGCGGCCACCCCCTCGGGAAGCGCGGCGACCATCGCGCGGTAGACGTCCTTGTCTCCGATCGCGTTGGTGCCGGGCGCAAATCGCTGCAGCAACCGACCGGTGAACCCGGGGACGACGTCGACGTTGCCGGTGTCGAGCTCGGCGACCGGATCGGAAACGTGGGCCACTGAGGCTGATGCTCCGCGGTAGCGCAGCGCGGCGGCGTACAGCTCGGCGAGCACCGCTGACTCGGCAGAGGTTCCGGCGCCCACCACAAGCTCGCGCGGTGGCTGCCGATCGGCGCACCCGGCCACCAACAGCGCCGTAACGAGCAGGACGCCGAGAATGCGTCTGGTCACAATCACCTCATGCGTCTCTCCGGGAGATGATAGTGAAAGTGCCCGCCTCGCAGCGACATCGACCCGCCGACATCGAGTTGTCGCTCCAAGGCGGGCAAAAGGCAATCCCCGACGCCGCGGTGACCGGCGGCAGGCCGATCCTCTAAATCAGCCCGAGCTCAGTGACCGCCTTGCGCTCGTCGGCCAGCTCGGCGGTCGACTTGTCGATCCGGGCGCGGGAGAAGTCGTCGATGTCGAGGCCGGACACGATGGCCCAGTTGCCGCCCTTCGTGGTGACCGGGAACGACGAGATCAGGCCCTCCGGCACGTCGTAGCCGCCGTCGGAGATGACCGCCATCGACACCCAGTCGCCGTCGGGCGTGCCGAGCAGCCAGTCGCGGGCGGCGTCGGTGGTCGCCGACGCGGCCGACGCGGCCGAGGACGCGCCGCGCGCCTCGATGATCGCCGCACCACGCTTGGCGACGGTCGGGATGAAGTCGTTCTCGATCCAGACCTGGTCGTTGACGACCTCGGCCGCGTTCTTTCCACCGACCTCGGCGTGGAACACGTCGGGGTACTGGGTCGCCGAGTGGTTGCCCCAGATCGTCATCTTTTTGATGTCGGTGACCGCGGCACCGGTCTTGCGGGCCAGCTGGCTGATCGCCCGGTTGTGATCGAGGCGGGTCAGTGCTGAGAACCGCTCTCGTGGGATGTCAGGCGCGTTGGTCATCGCGATCAACGCATTGGTGTTGGCCGGGTTGCCGGTGACGCCGACGCGGACGTCGTCGGCAGCAACCTCGTTGAGCGCCTTGCCCTGCGCGGTGAAGATCGCGCCGTTGGCCTCCAGCAGGTCGCTGCGCTCCATGCCCGGTCCGCGCGGGCGGGCGCCGACGAGCAGGGCCAGGTTCACGCCGTCGAAGACCTTCGTCGGGTCGGCGCCGATCTCGACGCCGGCCAGCTGCCGGAAGGCGCAGTCGTCGAGTTCCATCACCACACCTTCGAGCGCCTTCAGGGCAGGCTCGATCTCGAGCAGACGCAGCTCGATCGGGCGGTCGGCACCCAATAGCGAGCCGCTCGCCAGGCGAAACAGCAGGCTGTAGCCGATCTGGCCGGCAGCGCCGGTGACAGCGACCTTCAGGGGTGTTGTGCTCACGTCGGGTGCTCCTCGTTGGCTGTTGGGTCCGCGACGAAACTAGCGCACCCGCGTCGGCGCTCAATCTTCGGCTGTATCACAACATGAGCGTGCACATTTGCAGGCCCAGGTGCGGCGTGGTGAGGAACAGACGCACGCTTGTGGGGAATTGACAGGGGCGGCGCGTAGCATTGACCGGCTGGAATATTGCGTAGCGACGGGAGGTAGTCCCGGTGCCATCGTTTCGCGAGTTGCCTGAATCGCTTCGGCCACTTGCCCGCGTCAAAGTCGCTGAGCCGGATGCCCCGTCCATTCACATCCCGGTGTCACAGGCCATGGTCGACTGCGGCGTCTACCTCGACGGCCAGCGGATGCCCGGCAAGTACAGCCACACCGCCGCGATAACCGAGGTCCACGAATTGGAACGGGCGGGCAACGAAGCCTTCGTGTGGATCGGCTTGCACGAACCCGACGAACGCCAGATGCAGACGATCGCCGATGTGTTCGGGCTGCATGAGCTGGCCGTCGAGGACGCGGTACACGCGCATCAGCGGCCGAAGCTGGAGCGCTACGACGAGACCCTATTCATGGTGCTCAAGACCGTGAAGTACGTCGAACACGAGTCGATGGTCAACGCCCGCGAGGTCGTCGAGACCGGCGAGATCATGATCTTCGTCGGGCGCGACTTCGTGGTCACCGTCCGCCACGGCGACTTCAGCGGGTTGGCCGGCGTGCGCAAGCGGCTGGAGACCTCACCGGCGACGCTGAAGCTGGGGCCCTTCGCGGTGCTGCATGCGATCGCCGACCATGTGGTCGACCACTATCTTGAGGTCACCCACATGATCGAGGTCGACGTCGACGCGATGGAAGTCGATATCTTCTCGCCGCGCCAGCACACCAACATCGAATGCATCTATCTGCTCAAGCGTGAGGTCGCCGAGCTGCGCCGGTCGGTCAGCCCACTGACGCTCGCGTTGCAGCGGCTGGCCACCGACCACAACGACCTCGTCGGGATCGAGGTTCGGCGCTACATGCGCGACGTGCTGGACCACAACATCCAGGCGTCGGACCGGATCGTGACCTACGACGACATGCTCAGCTCGCTGGTGCAGGCGGCGCTCGGCAAGGTCGCCATGCAGCAGAACATCGACATGCGCAAGATCTCGGCATGGGTCGCCATCGCAGCGGTGCCGACCGCGATCGCCGGCGTCTACGGGATGAACTTCGACCACATGCCTGAACTCGGTTGGACGTGGGGCTATCCGGCGGTGCTGACGATGATGTTCGTGGTCTGCATGATCCTGCACCAAATCTTCCGCAAGAACCAGTGGCTCTAACGCGTTTGCGCAGCAGGCCTATTCGAGCTACTCGCTGGTGCGTGGAATCGTCAGGTTCGCGCCGGAATCGGCGTCGAAAATCGCCAGCTTCGCGGTGTCGAAAGCCAACTCGATCCGCTCGCCTGCCGCCGCCGTGGACTCTGCGGGAAGCCTTGCGACGAACTCGTTTTCGCCGATCCCGGATTCGGCGGCCAACTCGGCGAGCTGAGCTGAGCGCGCCGCTGCGCCCTCGATGGTGAAATGCACGAGTTTCTCGGCGCCTAGCGACTCGACCATGTCGACGGTCACCTCGAAATTCAGCGCGCGCAGCCGCTGATAGGTGTCGATCAGCTTGACGTCCTGGAAATTTTCCGGTCGGATGCCGACGATCACGTTGGCCGACTTCGGCTCCTCGACAAGCTCATCGTGCATCTCTTGGGTGAACGTGACTTCGCCGAACGGCAGGCTGACTCCCCATTCGGTCAACTGGCCGGGCAGGAAGTTCATCGAAGGTGAGCCAATGAAACCCGCCACGAACAGGTTTACCGGCTTGCTGTAGAGCTCTTGAGGAGTGCCGATCTGCTGAGCGACGCCGGCCCGCAGCACCACGACACGATCGCCGAGAGTCATCGCCTCGGTCTGGTCGTGTGTCACGTACACGGTGGTGGTGCGCAGTCGGCGCTGCAGCCGGGAGATCTCAGTGCGCATCTGCACCCGCAGCTTGGCGTCCAGGTTGGACAGTGGCTCATCCATCAGGAACGCCTTCGGATTGCGCACGATGGCGCGCCCCATCGCCACTCGCTGCCGCTGACCCCCGGACAGGCTTGCCGGCTTACGGTCCAAAAACTCAGTCAGATCAAGGATTTTGGCGGTCTCCTCGACCTTATCGGCGATTTCCGTTTTCGTGACTTTCGCCAAAGTCAAGGGGAAGGCGATGTTTTGACGGACCGTCATGTGGGGATACAGCGCATACGACTGGAAAACCATCGCAATGTCGCGATCCTTGGGCGACTTTTCGTTCACCCGCTGGCCGTCGATGCGCAACTCCCCCGACGTAATCTCCTCGAGTCCGGCGATCATGTTCAGCGTGGTGGATTTACCGCAACCCGAGGGCCCGACCAGAATGACGAACTCCCCGTCGGCGATCTGGAGCGACAGTTCGGCCACGGCCAGCTGAGTGCCGCCTGTGCCGTCGGGGTAACTCTTCGTCACCCTGTCCAACACAATCTCGGCCATCGACTACCCCTTCACTGCGCCGGAGGTCAAGCCGGCGACGATCCGTCGTTGGAAGATTAGAACAAAAACGATGATCGGAATCGTAATGACGATCGCGCCTGCCGCAATGGATCCGGTGGGTTCGACGAACTGTGAACTTCCCGGAAAGTTCGCGATCGCGACGGGTGCAGTGATCGACGCCGTGGTGGCTGTCAGTGAAATTGCCAGCAGCAGGTCGTTCCACGCGAAGATGAACACCAGGATCGCCGCGGTGACAACGCCAGGTGCCGCAAGCGGAACGATCAGTCTGCGAAATGCCTGAAACGGCGTGGCGCCGTCCATCTTGGCCGCCTTCTCCAAATCCCAAGGGATCTCCCGGAAGAACGCGGACAGAGTGTAGATGGCCAGGGGCAGCGCGAACGTGATGTACGGGATGATCAGACCGGGCCAGGTGTTGAACAAGCCGAGTGCCCGCGATATGTCGAACAGCGGAGACACCAGCGATATTTGGGGGAACATCGCGATCAGCAGTGCGATGCCGACCAGCAACCGCTTACCCGGAAAGTCCAGTCGCGCAACGGCGTAGGCTGCCATTGCGCCGATCACCACCGCGATGACCGTGGTGATCAGCCCGATGCCTACCGAGTTGCGCAGCGCCGGTCCGAACAACTCGCCGCGGAAGATGCCACGATAGTTATCGAAGGTGATCTCCGACGGGATCAGCTTGCCGTCCTTGACGGTGGACGTCGGCTTGAGTGACAAGCTCAGAATCCACAGCACCGGGAAGAGCGCGTAGACGACCACCAGCACGTTGGCGACCCCCCACCGCGCTTTGCGTCCGGTGCCTACGCGCTCAGCCATCTCAGGGCTCTCTGCTCTTCGCGCAAGCGCTCATCGCCGATCCCCAACGTCCGCTCCGGGCGCCGACGTCCCGAACAATTTGATGAAGATGAACGCGACAACGGCGACACTCAGGAAGATCAGCACGCTGATCGCCGAGCCCAGGCCCAGGTTGAAGGCCTTGAACAGGTTGTCGTAGCCCAGGATTGACACGGAACCGGTCTTGTTGGCCCCACCGGTGAGCACGTAGATGTTGTCGAAGATGCGAAACGCGTCGAGCGTGCGGAACAGCAACGCCACCAACACCGCCGGCTTGATCAACGGCAGCGTGATCTTGACCAGCCTTATCCATGGCCCCGCACCGTCCACGTGCGCCGCCCGCATCAGCTCGTCGGGAACCAGCGCGAGACCGGCAAGCAGAAGCAACGCCATGAACGGCGTCGTCTTCCACACCTCGGCCAGGATGATGATTCCCAGCGACGGGATCTGATGCGTCAGCGGCGCGCTGCCGTCCGGCAGCAGGTTGGCCAGATAGCCGGTGCCCGGCGTCCACGCGTAGTACCAGCTATAGGAAGCGGCGACGGTCACGATGCCGTACGGGATCAGCACCGCCGTGCGCACCACTCCCTTGCCGAAGATGGTGCGGTGCATCACCAGCGCCAGCGCGAGGCCGAGCACGAGCTCGATGGACACCGAGATCACCGTGATCACCAGCGTGACGACGAACGCCGTCCACCAGTAGCGGTCGGTGAGCACCGTCTGGTAGTTCGCCAGCCCGACGAACGTGGCGTCGTCGGGTGTGGCGAGGCTGACCTTTTGCAGGGAGAGCCACACCGCATAGCCGATCGGGTAGGCGGTGACGGCCAGCATAAGCAGCACCGCCGGGGCGATCAGCAGGTACGCCAGCCGTCGCTGTGACCTAATGTCGGAGCCCTGCGATGTGGGGGCACGCCCCCGCGAGCGGGAGGTAGCCCCACCCGCTTGCGATGAGCCGCCGGCGCGAAGAGCGATGGTCTTAGTCACGGGATCAGCCCCTTGCCGTCGATCGCCTTCTTGACCTCAACAGCAAGTTTGTCGGCGGTCTTGTCCGGGTCGATCTCGGTGATCGGCGCGAGTGTCGTCGAGATCCGCATCGACACAGCCTGGTAGTTCGGCGTCAGCGGGCGCACCGCGGCCTCGGTGAGCTGGTTGCGGATGATGTCGTACGCCGGGTACTTGAGTTGAAACTGCGGATCGTCGTACAGCGACGCCCGCACCGTGGGCAGACCGCCCTGGACGGAGAGGTACTTCTCGTTCTCCGGATTGCGCAGGCAGCGGATGGCTTCGAACGCCTCGGCCCGGTGCTTCGTCGTCTTCGCGACCGCCAGGTTCAACCCGCCCAGCGTGACCTTGGCAGGCTGACCCGGCTGCACGCCCGGATACGGCGCGAAGCCGAACACCGTCTTGGTTTCGTCGTAGGCGGCGGCGAACTCAGCGTCGTCGGCGTCGAAGTCGCCGACGTCGTTGATCGCGCCGGCGAGATCGGATCGCTGGTTCAGCGGCAGGAACGACACGCCACCCTTGATCGCGTTGCCCATCATCGACGGCAGCACGAACGGCCAGTTCACTTCCAGCGCGGCCTTGCCTTGCTCCAACGCCAACCGTGCGGTCTCTTCGCTGGTCTGAGTGACTGACGGGTCTGCGCCAGGTGCAGTCGCGACGTTGGAGATGATTTGCAGCGCCCGGACCGTCGCGTCCCGGTGCTGCGGCGTATCGATCAGCGTGACGGTCTTGCCGTCATCGGAAAGCACTTTGCCGCCGGCGCTTTCCAGCAACGTGTTGAACCACACCACCAAGCCTTCGTACTGCTTGCCCTGCACCGCGATCCAACTGGGCTTACCGGCGGCGTGCAGGCTGCTGGCCTCGGCCACCATCGCGTCCCAGTCGGTTGGCGGTGTGTCGACTAAATCATCTCGGTACCAAAGTAATTGGGTATTCGTACTAATCGGAGCCGCATAGAGTTTACCGTTCCACTCGGCCGTTTTCAGTGGGCCGGGCAGTGTGTCGGCGAACGCATCCGCCTCAGCTTGGCCCGCGGGGTCCTCGGAGAGCGGCAACGCCCACCCCGCCTCGCCGAACTCGGCGGTCCACACCACGTCGAGGGCCATCACGTCGAGCGTGTGGTCGTTGCCGGTGAGGCGTCGCGCCAGCTGCAGCCGCTGGTCGTCGGCGCCCTTGGGCAGGCTCATCTGCTGGATCGTGAACCGGCCGCCGAACTGCGTGCTGCACTTCTCGGCGATCGCGGCGAAGGTGTTGGCGTCGCCGGCGGGCGTGTAGAAGCTGATCACGATGCCGTTGCCGGCCGATCCGCACGCCGACACCACCGAGGCAGCGGTCAGCGCCGCGACGGCTGCGGCACGGAGTCGGCCGAGTGTGCTGCGCGACTTGCCGGACACGCGCAAACCGTAGAGCCAGACGCGCGTGAAGTCCAACACATGCGCCCCTGCGCGCCGCCGCTATAACGTCAAGCGGGCCAGCAAATCTCGCGCCTTCTCGGCGTTCTGCGGATCGCACAGCACGTCGTATCGGCCGGCCACCAGCTGCATCGTCGAACTGAAATCCCTTGTGCCGCGGGCCATCGCGTACGGAACAGCCGAGCTGATCAGACCGAAACCGATGCCGGCGATGACGCCGGTGATCAGCGCCTGCACGGTGTTGGTGGTGATGAGCCCGAGCACCAACCCGATGAAGATGCCCAGCCACGCGCCGGTAATCACACCACCACCGAGCACCTTCGGCCACGTGAGCCGGCCCGTGACGCGTTCCACCTGCATCAGATCCACACCGACAATGGTCACCTGCTGGACCGGGAACTGTTGGTCGGACAGATAGTCGACGGCTCTTTGGGCCTCCGCGTACGTCGGATATGAGCCGATTGGCCAGCCTTTCGGCGGCGTGGGCAGCGACGGCCCGCGACGGCCCGGCGCCGGCGTGTTGGGGTTCTGTCCCTGCGGAAATGGGCTCGTCATCGGTTCTTGCTCCTCACGATCTGTGCGACGAGCCGGCCACGGTGTGCACACCCAACGCGCCGCATCGCTTGATTGTGCCCCCGATTGCGCGTCAAAGCGTCGACGGCGGCACGTCCGACCAGCAGATCGGCTAGGTTGATCGGCATGGGCGGCGACTCCGGCGAGCGATGGTGGGAGCAGCCGCCCTCCAGGGGCAGTGAACCGCCTCCGATACAGCCTCCGATCCAGGAGGGGCAGCCGCCAGCTCCCGGGTATCCACCGCCCCCGAGCTACCCGCCGTCATACCAACAGCCGCAGAGCTATCCCCCGCCGCCGTATCCGCACCCCCACCAAGGCGGTTATCCCCCGCAGTATCGGCCCGGCTACCCGAGCCCCCCGCGATCACATACGAACGGAATGGCCATCGGCTCGCTGGTCGCGTCGGTGCTCGCCATTCCGCTGGGCTTCTTTATCGTCGGACCCCTCTTCGCGATCGTCGGCGTCGTGCTCGGGATCATCGCGCTGAACCAGATCAAACAGTCGGGTGAGAACGGACGCGGACTTGCGCTCGCTGGGATCATCGTCGGTGGCGTGATCCTTGCGTTGACCGTCATCTCGTTCATCGTCGGCTTCGCCTGGTATGCCGCGAACCCGTACCGATGACGTCCAACCCGTACGACCCGAACAACCCGTACGACCCGAACGACCCGAACCGGGCTTTCGAATACCCGTCGCTGGAGTCGCGGCCGCCTGTCGATCCGTACGCCCCGGTGGACTATCCCGCGACGTATGCGCCACCGACCCCGCCCGGCTATCCGCCATTTCCCCCTCCCTATCAGGGTTACGGCGCCGATCCGTACGCCCCGTACGGGCTGGCCCCGTCACGTGGCACCAACGGCATGGCGATCGGCGCGCTGGTGTCGTCGCTGCTGGGACTGGCGATGTGTTTCTGCTTCGTCCCGTCGGTGGTCGGGATAGCGCTGGGAGCCATCGCGATGAACCAAACCACGCGAACCGGCCAATCCGGGCACGGCATGGCCCTCGCCGCCGTCATCGTCGGAGCCGTGGCCATTCTGTTCGGCATTGGGTTCTGGTTCCTCGCCGGCCTCGCCCCCGACGACACCAGCTGCAGCGGCGGGATCTGCTAGTCCGGCGGCTGGAAGCGCTCTCCGTGCCGCGTCATGCCTGCGGCCCTGCCTTTGGCGGCGATCACCAGCGCCATCTTGCGGCTGGCCTCGTCGAGCATCTCGTCGCCGAGCATCACCGCACCACGCGCACCGCCCGCCGATGAGGTGTGCCACTCGTAGGCCTCCAGAATCAGCTCGGCGTGGTCGTACTCGTCTTGGCGCGGGCTGAAGATCTCGTTGCCTGCGGCGATCTGATCCGGATGCAGCACCCACTTGCCGTCGTAACCCAGCGCCGCCGTGCGGCCGGCCACTCGACGGAACCCGTCGACATCGCGCACCTTCAAGTACGGCCCGTCGATCGCGGCGACCCCGTGCGTGCGCGCGGCGACGAGAATCGACATCAGCACATGGTGATACGCGTCTCCGACGTCGTAGCCGTCTGGCTGCTCGCCGACCTCCAACGTCCGCATGTTCAAGCTGGCGATCAAATCGGCCGGCCCGAGAATCAGCGCCTGCACCCGCGGGGCACCTGCGATCGCGTCGACATTGCCGAGCCCCTGCGCGTTTTCGATCTGTGCCTCGATACCGACGCGCCCCACCGGAAGGCCATGCGTGCTCTCCAGCTGGGTCAGCAAGAGATCCAGCGCATGGATGTGCGACACGTCGCTGACCTTCGGCAGCACGATGATGTCCAGCTGCGCACCCGCTGTCGACACCACCTCGATCACATCGGTGTACGTCCACGGCGTCGTCCAGCCGTTGACCCGGACCCCACGCAGCTGACTGGACCATCCGGGCTCGGACAGCGCGATCGCCGCCTGCGTGCGAGCCTGCGCCTTGGCGTCGACGGCGACCGCATCCTCGAGGTCGACGAACACCTCGTCGGCCGGCAAACCCTTGGCCTTCTCGATCATCTTCGCGCTGCTGCCCGGCACCGAAAGACACGTTCGGCGCGGCCGATATGCGGTCGCGAGGGTGGGATCCACGCCTAACTCTTACCCTTGCTGTCATGACGGCGGTGAACAGGGTGTACGCGGCACGACTGGCCGGCATGGTTGTGCTGGGACCCGACGGCGAATCTATAGGCCGCGCCCGCGACGTGGTGATCAGCATCAGCATCGTCCGCCAGCAGCCGCGGGCTCTCGGTCTCGTGGTCGAATTGCTCACGCGGCGAAGGATTTTCGTACCGGTCACGCGCGTCACCGCAATCGAACCCAACGCGGTGACGTTGACGACGGCCAACGTCTCGCTGCGCCGGTTCGCGCAGCGCCCCGGCGAAGTGCTGGTGCTTGGCCAGGTGATCGAAACCCGCGTGCGCGTCGAGGACCCCGAACTCGATCAATTGGCCGGGATGGACGTCATCGTCGTGGATCTGGGCATCGAGCAGACCCGCACTCGAGAATGGGTGGTTACCAGGGTGGCGGTCCGAAGCCCGCGCCGGCTCGGGCGTCGCAGCAACATGTACATCGTCGACTGGCAGCACGTGCAGGGTCTGACGCCGTCGGCATTAGCACTGCCTGGCCAGGGCGTCGCACAACTGCTGCACCAATTCGAGGGTCAACGCCCGATCGCGGTGGCCGAGGCGATCCGCGAACTGCCCGCTAAGCGGCGCGTTGAATTGATCAACGCGCTCGACGACGAACGCCTGGCCGACGTCTTGCAGGAGCTGCCCGAGGACGAGCAGAGAGCGCTGCTGATGGAGCTGGACACCGAACGCGCGGCCGACGTACTCGAGGCCATGGACCCCGACGACGCCACCGACCTGCTCCAAGTGATGAACCCCGCGGATCGGGAGACACTGCTGCACCGGATGGACCCCGAGGAGTCCGAGCCCGTGCGGCGGCTATTGAGGCACTCCCCGGACACCGCGGGCGGCTTGATGACCTCGGAGCCGGTCGTGCTGGCGCCCGACACCACGGTAGCCGAGGCGCTGGCCCGCGTGCGCGACCCGGACCTGACACCCGCGCTGGCGTCGCTAGTGTTCGTCGTGCGACCGCCGACCGCTACCCCCACAGGCCGCTACCTGGGTTGTGTCCACCTGCAGCGCCTGCTCCGCGAACCCCCGGCGGCCCTGGTCAGCGGCGTGGTCGACACCGACCTGCCGAACCTGGCGCCGGAATCGTCGCTAGGGGACGTAACGCGGTACTTCGCTGCCTACAATCTGGTCTGCGGTCCGGTGGTCGACGAGCAGAACCACCTTCTTGGCGCTGTGACCGTCGACGACGTGCTCGACCACATGCTGCCCGACGACTGGCGCGTGCACTTCGAGGAAGTCGAATTGCCGGCCGGTGCTGAAGGGACGACATGAGTGACCAGCGAGGAGCCGCAGGCGGATCGCGCATTTATACCGTGCGAGAAGCGCAGGCGGATCGCGCATGAGTGAACTGTCGGCGCGTCAGCGGCTGGACACGCCTCGAACTTCGCGTCGTCGCTTATCGTTCAATGTCGACCCCGAGGCGGTCGGACGGTTCAGCGAATCAATCGCGCGTTTCCTGGGCACCGGCCGGTTCCTGCTGTGGCAGACGATCATCGTGATCGTGTGGATCGCGCTAAACCTCGGCGCGATTCGCTTTCGATGGGACCCCTACCCATTCATCCTGCTCAACCTCGCGTTCTCAACGCAGGCGGCCTACGCTGCACCGCTGATCTTGCTGGCGCAGAACCGTCAGGAAAACCGTGACAGGGTGGCACTCGAGGAGGACCGGAGGCGCGCCGCGCAAACGAAGGCCGACACCGAATACCTGGCCAGAGAGCTTGCCGCGTTGCGGCTCGCGGTCGGGGAAGTCGCGACCCGGGACTACCTGCGCCGCGAGCTCGACGAGTTGCGCGAACTCATCGAACAATCGCCGCCGTCGTCGCACTCTGGGTCCCTGCACAAGGGCGACCTATCTGACCGGCGGCCGAAACCCGCCACATAGGCAACCCACGCCGCGATACGCGGGCTTTTGCGTGGGATTGCCCGGTGTCACCAATGTTGCATCCATCCCCCTTCCGAATAGGTATGGTGATTCAGTTCACAGGGCAAGTGGGCGCCGGCTTGTTCGCGGCGCGTGCTTCCGAGGACGTCAGGACGGTGCCGAGTGCGCGTAACGGGAGTCGCGGGAGTCCGAAGCGCCGTTGAGTGGGCGCGACAATGGGTTGCCCGGGTCGCTCGCACGCCTGCGACGGCGCTGGCCGTCGTGGTCGCTCCGGCGGTGTTCGCCGGCGCGGTCGCTGCCGCTCCCCGTCAGGAGCCGGTGGTTCACCCGCCGACGCAGGACGCCGACGTGATGACGGTGGCCGCGGTGGGCCCACGCCCCAGCGACATATCTGGCGTCTCCGTTATCCAGGTCAGCCGCCCGCCGGCCAGCTTCCATGTGGCGGCGGCATCCCTGTCGGCACCTCCGCCGGCGGTTGTCGTCAATTCGCCTGGCGCTCTGCGCATTCCGTCGACGGCGTTGTCGGCTTACCGCAACGCCGAGCGGATGATGTCGATGGCCCAGCCGGGATGCGGCGTCAGCTGGAACCTGCTGGCCGGCATCGGCCGGATCGAATCGCTGCACGCCAACAACGGCGCCACAGATGCTGGTGGGACGGCGGTGCGGCCCATTTACGGTCCGACCCTCGACGGGTCGCTGCCGGGCAACGAGGTCATCGTCCAGAGCATGGCGCCCAATGGCCGGCCGACATATGCGCGCGCGATAGGTCCGATGCAGTTCCTGCCCGGGACCTGGGCTCGCTACGCCTCCGACGGCGACGGCGACGGCAAGGCCGATCCGCAGAACCTGTTCGACTCGTCGCTCGCGGCGGCGCGCTATCTGTGCAGCGGCAACCTGAACCTTCGCGATCAGTCGCAGGTGCTGAGCTCGATCCTGCGCTACAACAACTCGATGCCGTACGCACGCAACGTGCTGGGCTGGGCGGCCGCCTACGCGACCGGCGTCATTCCGACGGATCTGCCCCCGATCACCGGGCCGGTTCCGCCGATTACCGACGGACATCTGGAAACCGGTCCCGAAGGCATCGGGCCCGGCCTTCCGATCAACGTGCTCGGTCTGCCGATGACCGACCCGATGGCGCAGATCCAGCTGGTGAATTTCGGGTCGACCGACGTCGCCAACCAGATGCCCGTTTTTGCGCCCGGCGTGGATCCGAGCCAATACTTCGGTCAAACGCCGGGGTGCCCGACACTAGTTTGCTTTGGTGCCAGCGCGATGCCTTCTGTGACGCCGCCGAGCGCCACCCCGTTCGGTCCCCCGCTACCGGGAATGGCACCGACCAGTCAGTGGCCGGGCCAGTTACCAGGTCCTCCCCAGTTCGCAGCGCTCCCAGGCCCCGCGCCTGCGACGGCAGCGGCACCGGAAATGCCGTCGCAGGTGCCCCCGTGGCTGGCACCGCCACCCGCGCCCGCCGAGGCGCCCGTGCTTCCGCCCTCGCCTGGGCCGTTGCCGGGCCCCGCCAACTGAGCGGCGTCCGGTCCGGAGTGGCCGGACCGTAGACTCGACGCTGATGTCCGAACTTGCGTCTGCCGTGCGCTCCGCGCTGGCGAAGGTGATCGACCCCGAATTGCGCCGGCCGATCACGGAACTGGGCATGGTCAAGGACATCACGATCGAGCCTGGCGGCGACGTGCACGTTGAGATCTATCTGACCACCGCGGCGTGCCCGAAGAAGACCGAGATCGCCGACCGCGTCACGCGCGCCGTCGCCGACGTGCCCGGGACCGGCGTGGTGAAGGTCAGCCTCGACGTGATGAGCGACGAGCAACGCACCGAGTTGCGCAAGATGCTGCGTGGCGACGCCCGCGAGCCGGTGATCCCGTTCGCGCAGCCCGGCTCATTGACCCGGGTGTATGCGGTTGCATCTGGCAAGGGCGGCGTCGGCAAATCCAGCGTCACCGTGAACCTGGCGACCGCGATGGCAGCGCGCGGACTGTCCGTCGGCCTCCTCGATGCCGACATCTACGGTCACTCGATCCCCCGGATGATGGGCACCACGGACCGGCCCACCCAGGTCGAGTCGATGATCTTGCCGCCGATCGCCCATGACGTGAAGGTGATCTCGATTGCGCAGTTCACCGCCGGCAACACCCCGGTGGTGTGGCGTGGTCCGATGCTGCACCGCGCGCTTCAGCAGTTCCTCGCCGATGTGTACTGGGGCGACCTCGACGTTCTGCTGCTGGACCTGCCCCCCGGCACGGGCGACGTGGCGATCTCGGTGGCTCAACTGATCCCGACCGCAGAAATTCTCGTCGTGACAACGCCACAGATGGCGGCCGCGGAGGTGGCCGAACGGGCCGGAGCGATCGCGCTGCAGACCCGGCAGCGGATCGTCGGCGTGGTGGAGAACATGTCGGGGCTGCTCATGCCCGACGGGTCTACGATGCAGCTCTTCGGCGAGGGAGGCGGACGACAGGTGGCGGAGCGCCTGTCCCGAGCGGTCGGTGCGGATGTGCCGTTGCTTGCACAGATCCCGCTGGACCCTGCGTTGGTGGCCGCCGGCGACTCCGGGGTTCCGCTGGTGCTGTCTGCTCCGGATTCACCCGCGGGCAAGCAGCTACTGAGCATCGCAGACACGATGGTGTCGCGCCGGCGCGGGCTGGCCGGGATGTCGCTGGGTATTGACACGAAGCGTCGGTAGTTTGCGCCGAAAGTTTCCGGATTAATTCCATTACAGGCCCGTAGCTGTTGTTGGGCTAAGAGTGACCGCGCGAATCGTGACCTGGGCACAACAAGGTGTGGTTGTGTGATCTGGTCCGGGATTGGGCCTCTTCTCACGTGAGGTACTGAGTGACCCATCAGATGCTGATTGTCTTCGCAATATTCGGCGTTGCCGTCGGGCTGTTTGCGTGGGGACGTCCCCGAGCTGACATCGTGGCGCTCCTCGTGGTGGCGGCACTGATGGCGACCAGGGTGCTCACACCTCAAGAGGCGCTGTCGGGCTTTGGTTCCCCCGTGGTGATATTGCTAGCCGCCATCTTCATCGTCAGTGCGGGGCTGGTGAACACCGGCCTGACACAGCGCCTGGGTGAACTGGTCGTCAGGCTGGGCGGCGGCAGCGAAACGCGGTTGATCGCGCTGATCATGATACTCGCAGGACTCATCGGTTCGTTTCTCAACTCCGCGGCGATCGTCGCCATGCTCATCCCTGTGGTCTTGACGATCGCCACTAATACCGGGTTCAACCGCAAACGGCTGCTGATGTCGCTGTGCGTTGCGGTGATGATCAGTGGGATGATGACGCTGATCGCGTCCTCCCCGAACATCATCATTCAAGAAGCCCTAAAAGAGCATGGGATCAGTCCCCCGCTCGGCTTTTTCAGTTTCACTCCTTTCGGCCTGGTCACGCTGGCTGTCAGTGTCGTTTTCATGCTGTTTGTGGGACGCAACCTATTGAGCCGGCAGCGCTCCGGAAGGACTGGAACCGAAACACCGCATGTTGGCGATGTCATGAGCTCCTACGGCCTGGACGAGAGGTTGAATCGGCTACGCGTCGAAGCCGACTCCGCACTGATCGGCCAGTCGGTGGCCGCGGTGCGAGAACCGCTGCGCGAGCGCAACGGACTCCGTCTCGTAGGTTTTGAAAACCACTCGCAAGGCAGAATGCGACTCCTGCCGGCTCTGGAAGAGGCAGTTTTCGAGGCCGACAATGTCGTATTCACTCTCGTCGACGAACGACAGCTTCCCGCACTGACCGCGGACCTGCGATGCGCTGTCGTCGAACGCCTGGCCGAGAGCGAGCGCCGGGAGGCATTACAGGAAATCGGCGTCGCCGAAGTGATGGCCGCTCCCGACTCGAAGTCGATCGGGGCCACCTTGGGAGAGCTCGATCTGCCCTCGAATTACGATGTGAGTGTCCTCGCTATCCGTCATCGCGGGCAGACAATAAGCGAAAACGTAGCGAAACAGACCCTGGACTTCGGCGACATATTGTTGGTGGGCGGAAACTGGGAAGCCATCGAGAGATTGAGCGATGACCGCCAGAATTTCCTGGTCCTGACACTGCCGGCCGAATACCAGGAACGATTGCCGGCACGGCGACGGGCACCACTCGCGGTGGCGATTCTCGTCTGCATGATCGCGGTCATGGTTTTTGACGTCCTGCCCACGGTCAATGCGGCCATCATCGGGGCGTTGGCGATGATCGCCGTCGGCTGTGTCCGCGTGGACAGCATCTATCGCGTAATCAGCTGGACGGCGTTGGTGGTAATCGCCGGGATGCTGCCGTTGGCCACCGCACTTACGAAAACAGGCGCCACCACCCTGATGGCCGACGGGCTGGTGAAAGCGTTACACCCGCTCGCTCCGATCCTGATGCTCGGGGTGGTGTTCCTGGTTACCTCCCTGGTCTGCCTGTTCATCTCCAACGCAGCGGCCGCGTGTTGATCGCGCCGGTGGCGATCCAAGCCGCACAGGCGTTGAACGTCTCGCCCCAGGCGTTCGCGATGACAATGGCGATTGCGTGTTCGGCAGCTTTCGTTACGCCCGTATCTTCGCCCACGAACATGCTGGTAATGGAGCCCGGCGGCTACCGCTTCTCCGATTACGTCAAAGTCGGTCTGCCCATGCTGTTGCTGACAATGCTGACTACCGTCGCACTGGCCTATGCAATCTATCTACGTGGGTGACTCCATCTTGAATCGTGTTGCCCCGGGAAAGGATTAGCCGACACCGCCGAGGACATCGTGGAGGCATTCGAGCCGGTCTACGCGGCGACCACGCTCGCGGATGTGACCGACCCGAACATCGTTGGGCGTCAATCCGATTGCACGCGGAATGGTCAATGAAGGCGGGGCGCGAAACTGCTAGGTGGCGTCGCTGTCGAATGGGGTTGGACCGCCGGTTTTTTGGGGCTTGGTGACGGGCGTATCCGGTGGCAGGTCAACGGGCTTGTCGAACTTGCCGGTGAGGATCGAGTCGTCGCCGTCGAGCAGATGCTTGGTCAGTGCCGCGCGAGGCGACATCCCCCGCAGCTTCTGCAACTCCGCCAGCGGCTCACGCAGGTCGTCGAACTCCGGACCCAATTCGTCGCGCAGGTTCTTGGTGGCGCCGCTGACATAGTCGCGGGCTTGGCGCAGCGCATTAGACGTCCAACGGATCGCCCCGGGCAGGCGCTCCGGGCCGAGAACCACCAGCCCGATCACCACCAGCACGAGCATCTCGCCCCAACCGATGTTGGCGAACATCAGGTGTCCGGAGCAGGAGTGACCGTCAGCGTCACATGCCGGCCGTCGCGCACCACCTCGATCGGGGCGGGCTGTCCGATCGTGAGCCCGCGGACCGCGACCACGAACTCGTCGGCGTCGGCGACGGTCCGATCGCCGATCTTGACCACCACGTCATTCTCCAGGACCCCGCCCTTCTCGGCGGGGCCTCCGGCCTTCACGTTGGCGACCTGCGCCCCGGACGCCACCGCGTTGCTGACCGAGCGGGCGGTCAGTCCGAGCGTGGGGTGAACGATCTTGCCGTCCTTGATCAGTGCTTCCACGACGTCCTTCACCTCGTTGACCGGAATCGCGAAGCCGAGCCCACTAGCGCTGTCCGACAACGACTTTCCGGCGGTGTTGATACCGATCACATGGGAGTTCATGTCGATCAGCGGGCCACCCGAGTTGCCGTGGTTGATCGAGGCGTCGGTCTGTAGCGCGTCGATGACGGTGTCGGTGTCGGAGCCTTCGCCGGACAATGGCACCGGCCGGTGCAGCGCGCTGATTATGCCTTCCGTGACAGTGCTGCGCAGACCGAGCGGCGCGCCGGCGGCGATCACCTCGTCGCCGACGCGAACCTTGCTGGAATCGCCGAACTGGGCAACCCTCAGGTTGTTGACGTTGTCTACCTTCAGCACGGCCAGGTCGGTCTTGGGGTCGCGGCCGACGAGGTTGGCGGGCACCTCCTTGCCGTCGTTGAACGTCACCGTGATCTTGAACTTGCTTGGGTTGTTGGCCGCCTCGGAGATCACGTGGTTGTTGGTGACGATGTAGCCGCGGCCGTCGACGACTACACCCGAGCCCTGCGAGCCGTCCTGGTCGCTCAACGCCTCGATGGTGACGACGGAGTCAGCCACCGCAGCAGCCACTTGGGCGAAGCGGCCCTCCGGCGGCTGGCTGCCGTTTGTCGACAGTGTGATTTTCGACGTCGTGAACGCCTCGACGACCTCCGCGGTCTTGCGACCCACCCAGCCGCCGACGAACGCGATGACGAGTGCGATCGCGGCAAGCACCGCTAGCGCGCGGTAGGACACCTTGTCGCCGAACAGGACGTCGCGCACGCCGAGTTTGCCAGTGGAGCCGCTCACGATGGCCGGTTGCGGCTTGGCCAGCGCTGGGCCGGTCAGTGAGGCCGCGGCGTCGGGGTCTCGCCACGGGTCCGCGGCGATGTCGGCGTCGTCGTCCCGTTCGCCGTCGAGGGCGCCCGAGTCGGCGGGATGGCGCTGCAGCGAATCACCGCCGGAGTGCGGACGGCCGAACGCCTCGGCCAGCACCGGGTCCGGCGGGGCGTCGTGTGGAGTGAACTCGCCCTGGTCACGGTACTTCTCGGAGCCGAGGAACGACCCGCTGAACCCGGCCGGCCGACCGAACGCGCGACTGGAGGCCTGATCGACCGGCGGTCGGTCGATGGGGCGCGGAGCCAGGCGGGTCGAAGGTTGGCCGTCGCTGGGACCGGACGTCTGCGTGCCGTCGGGACTGTCTTCGTTGGGACTCAACTCATCCTCTTCCAAGGGTGCGGACGGCGTTGGGCCGGGCAGCCGCAGCGTCCGGCTTTCTGCTCTTCGCGCGAGCGCTCATCTGTTGATCTGCTCTTCGCGCGAGCGCTCAATCTGTTGATCTGCTCTTCGCGCGAGCGCTCATCGCCGACGAAGTGGTGTCCACCCTACCGGCGCTTGCGCCGACCGCGCGGCATCCCCAAGTCATCGGTGGCGGCGGCTCCCGGTTCGTCGTCGGACTGGTTCGGAATCTGCGCGAGCATGCCGAGTAACGAAGTCGGCACCTGGATCGGGCGGGAATCGCGCAACGCCGCCCGGGCTTGCCGTTGGGCCTCGACGTCGACGGCGCACTGCGGGCACAGCGAGAGGTGGTGCGCAGCGCGCAAATGAGCGTTCATGCGCAACTCACCGTCGACGAACGCGGCAATTGCCTCCGTCGAGAGGTGCTCGGTGGAGCCGAACTGGCGCGGACCGACCGGGACGTCGCTCTGCGAGGCGAACGTGGCGGGCAGCCAGGAGAATGCGCGGCGAAACACATGCCCGGGATCGGCCATGATCCCTCCTCTCGGAGTGCTTGTTTCGCTCCTCGCGTCCGCGCTCTACGCCCGCGGGGAACTACATCGAATGTAGCGCGGGACACGTCGGCTGACACGCCGCTCTAAGCCGACAGCGATGCGGGGTCACCCGCTTGCGAGAAACCGCTTTGGCGAAGAGCCGAAGGCTTGGCGCTCGGCCCTTCGGTGCTGCCGTGCGCGGCGAGGTAATCGCGCAATGCCTGGCGTCCTCGATGGATCCGGCTGCGGACGGTGCCGAGCTTGACGCCGAGCGTCGCGCCGATCTCTTCGTATGACAGACCCTCGATGTCGCACAGCACGACCGCTGCGCGAAATTCGGGGGGCAGCGAGTCCAGTGCTGCCTGCAGGCCAGGACCCAGCCGCGAATCGTGGTAGATCTGCTCCGGGTTCGGCTCGTCGGCGGGCACCCGGTCGTAGTCGTCGGGCAGCGCCTCCATCCGAATCCGGGCGCGGCGCCGCACCAAGTCGAGGAACAGGTTCGTGGTGATCCGGTGTAGCCAGCCCTCGAACGTGCCGGGCTGGTAGTGCTGCAGCGAGCGGAACACCCGGATGAACGTCTCCTGGGTCAGGTCCTCGGCGTCGTGCTGGTTGCCCGACAGCCGGTACGCCAGCCGGTACACCCGATCGGCGTGCTCACGCACGAGCTCGTCCCACGAGGGCATCGTGCTCTTGTCGCCGGTGGCGTCGAACACCGCCGTGCCCTGGGGTTCGTCGGCTTCCTCGACCCAGCCGGAGTCGAAGGAACGCTCGAGATGCGACATGCTCACAGGCGGCGTCGCAGTCGGCAAAGGGGTGCGAGTCGTGGGATCCTCCTGGCCCAGTGGATAAATTTCCTCGAAACGGCCAACAGCGCTCTCGTCGGGAGTATTCCCGGGCGGCCGGCCTGTGTGCACCATGCGCTTACCGTTCACTATCGCGGTGTGTGCGATATATGAGCAATCTGAGCTTTTCCTGAGAATCCCGGCCGCGGTCGCCGTTAGCTGCGCGGATGGCCTGAAAAGTGGCTGTCGTGGTTCGGGCGTGTCCGCCTCGGGCGCGCCTGCCCGGGTCGCGGTGCCATTGGCTCTACGCTGCGGGCATGGCCGGATCAAAGCTTGGAATCCTGGGGCACGCGGAGGACTCGATTTCGGAGGACCCGATCGTCGGCGCGGCGCGGGAGCGAGCTGTCGACGCCGGCGCCGGCGCCGTCACACCTGCGGTCGGCGCCCTGCTGTCGGTGCTGGCCCGGCTCGCACGAGCCAAGGCGGTGGCCGAGGTGGGCACCGGAGCCGGAGTCAGCGGGCTGTGGCTGCTGGCGGGGATGGCCGACGACGGCGTGCTCACGACTATTGACGTGGAGCCCGAACACCAGCGGCTCGCCAAGCAGGCGTTCACCGAGGCGGGGATCGCACCCTCGCGGACCAGGGTGATCGCCGGCCGTGCGCAGGAGGTGCTGCAGCGGCTCGCCGACGAGTCCTATGACCTCGTGTTCGTCGATGCCGACCCGCTTGACCAACCGCAGTTCGTGGTCGAGGGCATTCGGCTGCTGCGGCCGGGCGGCGCGATCGTCGTGCACCGCGCCGCCCTCGGCGGCCGAGCGGGCGACCCTTCGGCCGGCGACGCCGATGTGACCGCCGTGCGCGAGGCAGCTCGGCTGATTGCGGAGGACGAGCGGTTCACGCCGGTGCTGGTGCCGTTGGGTGACGGCATCCTGATTGCCGCGCGCGACTAGCGCCTTAGGCCGAGTGCTTCCTGGTCGCGTGCGCGTCGCGCGGCAGCCGCCCGACGGCCTCGTCGAGGATATGCCCGTAGCCGTTTGCGGGAAGGCTAAGACTCGGACTCGGTGGATGGTTTTCAACCAGACGCGCAGCGCCCCCGCCTGTTTGTCGACGGACGCGTAATTAACGTTCAACATCCGGAGTAGTGGCGATGCGGTGTCAGAATGCGGATAACCGGGCTGGGGTTAGCTGGCTGGGCTGCTGTGGCGTGCTCATGATTACCGCCGACCGGTCCAATGGTCGTGCTGAAAACAAAGGTTGACATCTCGAGTCGCGACAATTCGCATGTCAACCCGTACGCACGACTGTACAGTTATGACTCTTTATCTATCTACTGGAGACGGTTTGCAGTATATGTCGCAGGGCCAACCGATGCGCCGTCCGACACGGCTCCGCCCCGCTCGTGACAGTCACCGGGTAAATGAGCATCGTCTACTTCGCCCATAGTTACAGGAAAGAGGACGCGCGGGTTGTTGACTTCTTCGCGCGCCTCATCCGTAGTGAGAGGTTGACCGTCAGTCTGGATCCACCTTCAGATTCCGTTAACAGCGCCAAGCTGCAGCGGCACCTCAACTCGAGCGATGCGATGATTGCTGTCCTCAGCCGACGCGCTGAAGAAGGGACCTCTCCGCATATTCTTTACGAGATAAATCTTGCTGTGAAAACTGGTACTCCTTTGTTGGTCTTTGTTGAAGACACGATACCCACCGCGATTTTGTCGCCGCGGCTCGCACAGCAGCGGTTTTCCTCGCGATGGTACCTCCGCGAAGTCCGCGAACATCGCCATGTATTGCAGGCTTTCAAATCGTTCATACATGAATTCGATCCCCCCAAGTTTCGCCCGCCCACTTCCAGACGCGCTTGCATCCTCGTCGGGCTTGAAAACCTCGAAGGAAAGGACGCTGAAGGTTTGGAGAGCTGGATTGAAAACCGTGCCGACTACGACTCGTTGGTAGTCAAGCAAGATGCAGACCCGTATCAAAGCTATGAGTTACTGCGGAACGCGAACGTGGCAGTCACCGTACAAGGATCGAAGCCCACTTATGCGGACGGCCTGCTTGCGGGTATCGCTATTCCTACGATCGCCCTCACTACTGATGCGCCGCAAACCGGACCGTGGCCTCCCAGCGAGTACTGGCCACGACCGATCAATGTGCCTGAGAACATGGAGTCAGTTCTGGAGGCCGAGTTCAAATTGTTTGAGGAAGACTTTCTTGACTTGACAGATCAAGAGGCAGTCGATCGATACGCTGAGGCACTGATAGAGCTTCGCGGCAGGTACGATGAGGATACGCGGTTACACGTACAGGAGTTCGTCATGGGTGATAAGTACGTTGCATCGGGTCAGGCCATTCAAGGGCCGAACGCCCATGTCCACGATGTTCAGTTTCAACAAGTTTGGAATGCGTTTAGCGGAGCCGCCACGGACGACCAATTGGCAGGTCTTGCGAGCGAATTGGAACAACTTCGCCAGCACCTGCGTGGACAGGCGTCGACACGCGAAGAAGACGTTGCGATCGCTGAGATCGGAGCTGCAGCGACCGCCGCAGAAGACGGTGATGGCCCGAAAGCGATGGGTCACCTGGCCAAGCTTGGAACCTGGGCACTGGGCGCAGCAACCGCGATCGGCACGACGGTCGCTGCTGCCGCGATCAAAGCCGCTACCGGCGAGGAGTCCCGCTTCCTAAGTGATGACGGTCATCATCTAGACTGACGCGCCTGTTCAACTGAGCCGGAATTTGTTTTGACGATTTCTTGACGGCATGCCCCTTGCCTGTCAGCTGAACACACGTTTAGTATACTGAACATGCGTTCAGCTGACTTGACGGCGGTGGCGAGGATCCGCGACGCCGCCATCGAGGAATGGGGCCAGCACGGGTTCAATGTCGGCCTGCGGGCCATCGCCGCGGCGGCCGGGGTGAGCGCCGCGCTGGTAATCCATCACTTCGGGTCCAAGGCCAAGCTGCGACAGGCCTGCGACGACTACATCGCCGAAGAAGTCCGCAGCGCAAAGTCCGAGTCGCTACGCTCCGCCGACCCCGCTACCTGGTTCGCGCAAATGTCGGAGATCGAGTCGTACGCACCGATGATGGCCTACCTGGCGCGCAGCATGCAGTCCGGCAGCGAGCTGGCAAAGACGTTCTGGCAGCGGATGATCGACAACGCCGAGGAATATATCGAAGAAGGCGTTCGAGCCGGAACCCTCAAGCCCAGTCGCGATCCGAAGGCACGCGCGAAATTCCTGGCAATGTCCGGAGGTGGAGCCTTTCTCCTCTACCTCCAGATGCACCACAAGCCGACCGATATGGCGGCGGTGCTGCATGACTACGGCGAGGAGATGGTGCTCCCGGCATTGGAGGTCTACAGCCAAGGACTGATGAGCGACAGCACGATGTACGACGCGTTCGTCGCCCGGGCAGAGCACAACAAGAGAGGAGGAACCAATCATGACGACGGCCAATCGACAAGGTGACGCACCCGCCGTCGAAATCCGCGGTTTGAAGAAGTCTTTCGGCCGCACCAAGGCGCTGGACGGACTAGATCTCACTGTCGAGCACGGCAGCGTCGCCGGATTCCTCGGCCCCAACGGCGCCGGCAAGTCGACCACGCTGAGGGTGCTGCTGGGTCTGCTGCGCGCCGACGGAGGCACGCTGCGGCTGCTAGGCGGCGATCCATGGCACGACGCGGTGTCACTGCACCGCCGCATCGCCTACGTTCCCGGAGATGTGACGCTGTGGCCAAACCTCACCGGCGGCCAGGCAATCGACTTTTTGGCCCGGCTGCGCGGCGGCGTCGACGAACGGCGGCGCGATCAGCTGATCGAGCGATTCGAACTCGACCCGCACAAGAAGGCCCGCACGTACTCCAAGGGCAACCGGCAGAAAGTGGCGCTGGTCGCGGCGTTCAGCTACGACGCCGAGCTGTACATCCTCGACGAGCCCACCTCCGGTCTCGACCCGTTGATGGAGAGAGCGTTCGGGGACTGTGTCCGCGAGGTGGCCGCCCGCGGTGCCGCAGTTCTGTTGTCCAGCCACATCCTTGCCGAGGTCGAAAAGCTTTGCGACACAGTAACGATCATCCGTTCCGGTCGCACAGTGAGGTCAGGGCTGCTGGACGAGCTACGCCATCTGATGCGGACCACCGTCAAGGTGCGCACCCGCAACCAAACCAACGGTCTGGCGGATTCGTCGTTCATCCACGACTTCAGCACCTCCGACGGCGTTGTGACGTTCTCGGTGGATCGCACTGATCTCGACCGCGCCATGGACCGGCTGACAGCGCTCGGCATCGATGAGCTGTCCGTGTATCCGGCGTCGCTGGAAGACATGTTCCTGCGCGAATACCAGGGGACGAACCGATGACCACCATCACCCGCCACACCGCGCAACACGCGCATCGGTCAAGCGGTGGAGTGACCGGCTGGGCCGGTCTGCTGCGACTGGCGCTGCGGCGTGACCGGATCTGGCTGTCGGTGTGGATAGGTTCGCTGACGCTGATGATGGTGTACGCGCCAAACGCAATTAAGCTCGCGTATCCCGAAGAGCCGCAACGCATCGCCCGGGTTAACCTGCTCAAGACTCCGGCCGGAATGATGCTGGGCGGCCCGATGTTCGGGGGTAACGAGACCGAGCTCGGTGCAATGGTGGCGAACGAGCTGATGTTGAGCATGATCATCGCTGCGTCAATCATGTCTATTCTCACCGTGATCCGCCACACCCGCGCCGAAGAAGAAAGCGGTGCAGCAGAATTGGTGCTGTCATCGGTGGTCGGCCGGTACTCCCGCACGTTCGCGGCGTTGACGCTCATCGGGATGGCCAACGGCACCCTCGCGGTGACGATGACCGCGGCGCTGGCCGCGACCGGGTTCAGCGTCGTTGATTGCCTCGCGATGTGCCTCGGCATCACCGGTGTGTCA
Organism: uncultured Actinomycetota bacterium; assembly: GCA_963801365.1. Lineage (GTDB taxonomy): Bacteria > Actinomycetota > Actinomycetes > Mycobacteriales > Mycobacteriaceae > Mycobacterium. Next base: position 136,253 of record CAWDEZ010000022.1, read on the forward strand.
ATGGTGTTCGGCACCGTCGCGGCGGTCACCGCCCAGCTGTGGCGGCAGGCGCGCACGGCGTCGGGCGCCGCGATGGCAATGCTGGCCGCTGCCGCACTGATCCGCGGCATCGGGGATGTCATCGACAACTCCGGGAGCGCGCTGAGCTGGTTCTCCCCGATCGCGTGGGCACAGCAGATGCGGCCGTTCGTCGCGCTGCGGTGGTGGCCGTTAGTCCTGCTGATCCTGCTCGTGGTCGCGCTGATCTCGATGGCCGCGGCACTGGAAGGCCGCAGGCAGTACGACGACGGCACGCTGCCGTCGACCGGCGAACATCCCGACGCGCCGGCGATCCGCGGAGTGTTCGGGCTGCACATGACTCTGCAGCGCGGTCAACTGATCGGGTGGTCGGCAGCTTTGCTGTTGTCCGGCACGGCATTCGGGTCGATGACGAAGTCGCTGCAGGACGCCGCGAAGAGCAACCCGCTGATCGCCCGGGTGCTGGCGGCCCAGGGGCTCGACGGCATCTACACCACGATGACGCAGTTCCTCGCGGCCGCGACGACCGCTTTCGTGGCCGCCGTGGTGCTGCGGCTGGCCCGCGACGAGGAGTCGGGGCTGGCCGAACCGGTATTGGCCGGCTCGGTGTCGCGCTGGCGCTGGCTTTGTTCGGCGGTTGCCGCTGCGGTGCTGTCGTCGACGGTGCTGATGCTGTTCGCGGGGTTCGGCAATGGCCTGGGCGCGGGCATCACTGTCGGCGAGCCGCACACGGTGGCGCGGCTGACCGCGGCCGGGCTGACGTTCGTGCCGGCCATGGCGGTGGTCGCGGCGGTGTCGGCGGCGGCCGTCGCCGTGAAGCGGCCATGGCTGGCTTGGACGTTCGTGACGTACATCGTGCTGGCGCTGTACCTGGGCGCGCTGCTGCGGCTGCCCCGCTGGTTGATCGACGCGTCGCCGGTCGGCCGCACCACGGTTCCCACCCATGTTCCGGTCACAGCACTGCTGGTGATGATCGGCGTCGCCGTCGCATTGACCGCACTGGCCGGTGTGATCTACCGCCTCCGAGATGTGGTGTGAGAGAAGAAACCATGAAGATCGCTATGCAGGCGCTGGCGTCCGCCCTGTTCGGTCTGCTGTTCTTCGGCGTGCTGCTGTTCTGGCCGGCGGGCACATTCGACTATTGGCAGGCATGGGTGTTCATCGCGATGTTCACCGTCACGACGATGGTGCCTAGTATCTACCTGGCCATGAAAAACCCTGCGGCACTTCGCCGACGCATGCATGCCGGGCCCATCGCCGAGACCAGGAAAACGCAGAAGCTCGTCATGGTCGGCACATATGTGGCTGTCAGCGCAGTCCTTGTGGTGAGCGGCCTGGACCATCGCTTCGGTTGGTCGCACGTGCCGCTGGCCGTCGTGGTGATCGGGGATGTTCTGGTGGCCGTCGGCCTCACCGTCGCGCAGCTCGTCGTCATGCAAAACAGTTATGCCGCAGCCACTATCACCGTCGAATCGGGCCAGACGCTGGTCTCCACGGGCCTGTACGGCATCGTCAGGCATCCGATGTACGTCGGCGCGCTGATTATGATGGTGGGCACTCCCCTTGCGCTGGACTCCTTCTGGGGCGTCTTGGTTCTCGTCCCCGCAGTTTTCGTGCTCGGCGTCCGGATTCTCGACGAGGAGACGCTGCTGCGTCAGGAGCTGACCGGTTACGACGAATACACCCATAAAGTGCGCTATCGGCTGGTTCCATACGTGTGGTGACATGATGGAACAACTGCTGACAGGCTTAGGTCTGGCCACCGCGGCTGGGCTCAACGCCTATATCCCCATGCTGGCCTTGGGTCTGCTCGCCCGGTTCACCGACGTCGTCACGCTGCCGCAGGGATGGTCGTGGCTGGAGAACGGCTGGGTGCTGACGATCGTGGCGGTGTTGTTGGCCATCGAGGTCGTGGCCGACAAGATCCCCGCGCTCGACAGTGTCAACGATGCGGTGCAGACCGTGGTGCGTCCGACGGCGGGCGGCATCGTGTTCGGCTCGGGGAGCGCCGCGCAGACCGTCGCCGTCACCGACCCGGGTGCGTTCGCCCGGTCGGGCCAGTGGATTCCGATCGTGATCGGAGTCGTCGTCGCGCTCGTTGTCCATCTGACCAAGACTGCAGTGCGCCCTGCGGCCAACGTCGCAACAGCAGGGGTGGCGGCGCCGTTGCTCAGCACGATCGAAGACGTCACGAGCGTGGGGCTCGTGGCGGTCGCGATCGTGGTGCCGCTCCTGGTGCTCGTCGTGCTGGCGGTGTTGGTCTGGGGCGTCGTCAAACTGCTGCGCAGGCGACGGCGCAAGACGGCGAAAGAGAAGCCAGCGTCGTAAAAACGTTCCGCGAAACGACGTGGAACTATATTTCGGCGCAAGCGGGAGTCGGCGCAAGCGGGGAATCGGCGCAACGGCGAGTTAGATCCAGATTCCCTTGCCGACCGCGACGACCCCGCCGGCGCTCACCGCGAAACGTTCGCGGTCGCGTTCCAGGTCGACGCCCACCATCTCGCCCGGACCGACGACGACGTTCTTGTCGAGGATCGCATGCCGCACCACCGCACCGCGCCCGACGCGCACGCCGGGCATCAACACGCTGCCCTCCACGATCGCGCCGTCGTCGACGACGACGTTGCTCGACAGCACGGAGTTGCGCGCCGACGCCGCGGACACGATGCTGCCCGCGCCGACCACCGACTCCTGCGCCATGCCGCCGTTGACAAACTTTGCCGGCGCCAGATTTTCCGATTCGCCGCGAATAGGCCAGCGCTTGTTGTAGAGGTTGAAGATCGGGTGCACGGACACCAGGTCCATGTGCGCGTCGTAGAACGCGTCAAGCGTGCCGACGTCGCGCCAGTAGCCACGGTCGCGTTCGGTGGCGCCGGGCACCTCGTTGTCGGCGAAGTCATAGACTGCCGCGCGTCCGTCGGCGACCAGCCGCGGAATGATGTCTCCGCCCATGTCGTGATCGGAGTTGTCGTCGTCGGAGTCCGCCCGAACCGCGTCCATGAGCACCTTGGTGGTGAAGATGTAGTTGCCCATCGACACGAATGTGTGCTCGGGATCATCGGGTATGCCGGGAGGATCGGAAGGTTTTTCGATGAACTCGCGGATGCGGCCGGATTCGTCAGAGTCGATGCAGCCGAACGCCGTTGCCTCTGCGCGTGGCACCCGGATCCCCGCCACCGTCGCGCCCGCTCCGCTTTCCATGTGGAACTTCAGCATCTGCTCGGGATCCATCCGGTACACGTGGTCGGCGCCGAACACGACGATGAAATCCGGATCCTCGTCGTAAATGAGGTTCATCGACTGGTAGATCGCGTCGGCGCTGCCGGTGTACCACCGCGGTCCGAGCCGTTGCTGCGCGGGCACCGGCGTGATGTATTCGCCGGCCAGGCCGCTCAGTCGCCAGTTCTGCGAGATATGTCGGTCGAGGGAATGCGACTTGTATTGGGTCAGCACGCAGATCCGCAGAAACCGGGCGTTGACGAAGTTGGACAACACGAAGTCGATGAGTCGGTACGCGCCGCCGAAGGGAACTGCCGGCTTTGCACGGTCGGCCGTCAGCGGATAGAGCCGCTTTCCTTCTCCACCGGCGAGGACAATGCCCAACACCTGCGGCGATTCCCTCATGGGTCAAACCTATCGGTCCTTGTTGACTGCGACCAGAATTCCCCTGATTTGGCCCGCTTCAAACGCCGCGGCGAGTGAACTTGGGTGCATCGCCAGGCCGCCGGCACTACGGTCGGAAATATGCGGGTGGCGATGATGACTCGGGAATATCCGCCAGAGGTCTACGGCGGCGCGGGAGTACACGTCACCGAACTGGTCGCCCAGTTGCGCAAGTTGTGTGAGGTCGACGTGCACTGCATGGGTGCACCCCGCCACGGCGCATTCGTCCATCAGCCCGACCCGGGACTGCGCGGCGCCAATCCTGCGCTGGCAACCCTGTCGGCCGACCTGGTAATGGCCAACGCGGCTTTCGAGGCTACCGTGGTGCACTCGCATACCTGGTACACCGGCCTGGCCGGGCATCTGGCGGCACTCTTGTACGGGATCCCGCACGTGCTCACCGCGCATTCACTGGAGCCGCTGCGACCGTGGAAGGCCGAGCAACTCGGCGGCGGGTACAGGGTGTCGTCGTGGGTGGAGCGAACCGCAGCCGAGGCCGCGGACGCGGTGATCGCGGTGAGCTCGGGCATGCGGCACGATGTGTTAGGCACCTATCCGGCGCTTGACCCGAACCGGGTTCACGTCGTGCGCAACGGGATCGACACCGGGGTGTGGTATCCGGTGAGGAGCAAGTCAGACACCACGCATGCGGGCGACCAGACAGACGAGCTGACGCCCGGCGAATCCGTGCTCGCCGAGTTGGGCGTCGATGTCGACAGACCGATCGTCGCTTTCGTCGGCCGGATCACCCGGCAGAAAGGCGTGGCGCACTTGGTCGCCGCGGCGCACCGGTTCGCCGGCGACGCGCAGTTGGTGTTGTGCGCCGGCGCACCTGACACTCCCGAGATCGCCGCCGAGGTGACGACCGCGGTGCAAAACCTGTCGGCCGCCCGCGGCGGCGTGTTCTGGGTGCGGGAGATGCTGCCTATCGGAAAAGTTCGCGAAATACTCTCGGCGGCAATGGTATTCGTGTGCCCTTCAGTGTACGAACCGTTGGGAATCGTGAACCTCGAAGCGATGGCGTGCGCGACGGCTGTGGTGGCATCCGACGTGGGGGGTATTCCGGAGGTGGTGGCCGACGGGGAAACCGGGCTGTTGGTGCACTACGACCCCGCCGACCCCGCGGGTTTCGAAACGGGGTTGGCCGACGCGGTCAACGCGCTTGTTGCCGATTCGGAGAGAGCGGAACGCTTCGGCCGGGCGGGTCGCCAACGGTGTATCGACGAGTTCTCGTGGACTCACATCGCCGAACAGACACTTGAGATCTACCGGAAGGTGAGCTCTTAGGCCTCCCTAGCTGGTGACGCCCTTCAGCTCGTCGCCCAGCGCGACGGCCTCTTCGGGAGTGAGTTCGACGACGAGCCGGCCACCGCCCTCGAGCGGTACTCGCATCACGATGCCGCGCCCCTCTTTGGTTGCTTCTAGTGGACCGTCACCGGTCCGGGGCTTCATGGCCGCCATCGTGAGCTCCCTCCACACTGCACGTTCACGCTCCCATTGTTCCTTATCCTGACGCCCTGGTGTGCAAAGACCCCGCGGCGGGCACCCAGCAAGACTGCAGGTGGTCGTCGACCATTCCGCTGGCTTGCATCAGCGCGTACGCCGTAGTAGGCCCGACGAAGCGGAAACCGCGGCGTTTCAACTCCTTGGCCATCGCGGTGGACTCGGGGCTCAGCGCCGCCACGTCGGCCAGAGTGGCGGGCCGGGGGCGCGCAGGTGGCGCGAACGACCACAGCAATTCGGAGAGGTCGACATCGAGCGCCGCAGCAGCACGGGCGTTCGCGATCGTGGCGTCGATCTTCGCACGGTTGCGCACGATCCCGGCGTCGGCCATCAGCCGCGCCACATCGCGGTCGGTGAAGCGGGCGACGCGGTCGACCTCGAAGCGGGCGAACGCGCGGCGGAAGTTCTCCCGCTTACGCAGGATCGTCAGCCACGACAATCCACTTTGGAACGCCTCCAACGACATTCGCTCGAACAGCGCATCGCGTCCGTGCAACGGCCGGCCCCACTCGAAGTCGTGGTAGTCGCGGTACACCTCGGCGTGGGCTCCGCCGGTGTCCGCCCACCAACAGCGGACGCGGCCGTCGTCAGGCCCGGCCGTCACGTTCCATCCGCTGCGGGTTCATTGTTCTCGGTGAGCGCCCGCAGTGCGGAGACCTGGCCGCGCAGCGCCTCGATCTCGCGGCTCAGCCGGTCGAGTACCCAGTCCACCTCGCTGGTCTTGTAGCCGCGCACTGTCTGCGTGAACTTGACGGCATCCACGTCGGCACCGGTGACACCCGAAGCAGGCAGCACCGTGGCGGTGGTGGCGCGCGGAAGCGGTGGCAACGGCTCGCCTCGCCCGAACACCGCGCTGGCGATCACGAACAGCAGCGCAGCAACGAGCACCAACACCAACAGGTACAGCAGAATCAGCGTCACGACACCGATATTGCCTGATGGGGACGACTACCGGGGACGCAGCGTGGTCATCGGCGGGCGGTCCTCCAAAGAGACCTCCGAGATGCGCGGGGTGAAGTCGGCGCCGTCGGCGAAGAACTGGGTGAGCCCGACGCCTGAGTCGCTGACGCCGCAGCGCGATAGCAGGGTGGCGACCACCTGCCGGCTCATCGCGCTCAACTCGGTGAGCGGACGATTGCGGTGCGCCCGGACGCCGAGATTGACCTGCGCGATCCCGTCCAGTCCGAGCCGGTCGTAGGTGTCGATCAGCAGCCCGATCTCGACGCCATAGCCGGGCGCGAACGGCACCGACGTCAGCAATTCGCGGGTGCCGGCGTATTCGCCGCCGAGCGGCTGCAGCACGGCCGACAGCTCTGGGCGTAGCGCCGCCAGCAGTGGCCGCGCGACCAACTGGGTGACGCGGCCGCCGCCGTTGGCGTCCTCGCGGCCGCTGACCCTCAGCGGTCTGCGGTAGAAGCCCTTCACCAGATGGACGCCGTCGACCGTCAGCAGCGGGCCGACCAGTTTGGGCACGAACATCGGGTCGGGATCGATCAAATCGGAATCGACGAATGCGACGACATCGCCGGTGGTGGCGGCAAGGGAGCGCCACAGTGCCTCCCCCTTGCCCGGCTGCGGTGGCAGCTCCGGCAGCGCCTCTTCCCGGCTGATCACCCGCGCGCCGGCGGTGAGCGCGCGGATCGCGGTGTCGTCGGTGGAGCCCGAGTCGAGCACCACCAACTCGTCGACCAAGCCGCCGAGCATCGGGGCGATGCTCTCGACGACGGTGGCCACGGTCTCTTCTTCATTGAGCGCGGGCAGTACGACAGAGATCGTCCGGCCCGCCTTGGCGGCCTCGAGTTCGGCCACGGTCCAGTTCGGCCGACTCCAGCTGCGCTCGGTCAGCCAGTTATCGGTGACGACATCGGTCAGCTCGGGTGCGGCGGTCATGCCAGTCCCCTCACCGTGCGCGTCGGTGGACGAACACCCTGGATCGCCGCGACCATTTCCAGCACGCGTCGAGTGTGCTCGACCTCGTGCACCCGGAACATCCGCACCCCGGCAGCGGCCGCCAGGGCGGTGGCGGCAAGCGTGCCCTCCAGGCGTTCGGTCAGACCCACATCCAAAGTCTCCCCGATGAAGTCTTTGTTGCTGAGCGCCATCAGCACGGGCCATCCGGTGTTAACAAGATCTTCCGCGTGCCGCAACAAAGCGAGCCCGTGGAACGTGTTCTTGCCGAAATCGTGGGTGGGGTCGATAAGGATGCGGTCCCGGGCCACCCCGGCCGCGAGCGCGCGCTCAGCGGCCGTCGTGAGTTTCGCGATCACGGCGTCGACCACGCCGTAGACGGTATAGCCGTAGCTGACCCGGAACGGCCGCGTGCGCGGCGCCGCCCCGCCGGTGTGCGAGCACACCAGCCCGGCACCGAATTCGGCTGCCACGTCGGTCAGTTCGGGGTCGACGCCGCCCCAGGTGTCGTTGATCAGGTCCGCGCCGGCTGCGCACGCCTGCTTGGCCACCGTCGCCCGCCAGGTGTCGATGCTGATCAGCTGTTGCGGGTACGCACCGCGCAGCCATTCGATGAACGGCACCACCCGGGCGATCTCCTCGTCGGCGTCCACCCCATCGCCAGGACCGGCTTTCACGCCGCCGACGTCGATCACGTCGGCGCCCTCACCGATCGCGCGGTGCACCGCTTCCTGCGCGGCGTCGTCGATGAACGTGGCGCCGCGGTCGTAGAAGGAGTCCGGTGTTCGGTTGACGATCGCCATGATCAGCGCGCGGTCGCCAGCCACCTGCCGGCCACACAGTGTTGATTGCACCATCCCACGGTGCCAGCTCGACTGCACCCCTACAGGGTGCCAGGCGTCGGCGGGCACCGCGCCGAGCGTGCGGGCACTGCGAGAAATCGCCTGAGGAATTTCGCGGCCAGCAAACGCTCGCCGCGCCACTACTTGCTCTTCGGCGCCTTCCCGCTTTTGACTTCCTCGGGATATTCGTCGTAGAACTCGACGTAACCTTCGTCGCGGCTCTTCAGCACGTAGATCGGGTCCTCGATGTCATCGGAGCTGAAGCCCTGCTTGGCCAGGTCCACCTTTTTGACCTTCTGCGTGGACGTCTTCTCCAGCTCCTTGACGACGCGTACGAACAGTGGCAGCGCATACGGCGGCAGGTTTTCGTACACGGTCTTTGCCAGCGCTTTGCCGTCGAAATCGGCGCCCTCCTTGAGCTGGATGGCCGCCATTCCCGCCTTCCCGCCGGCGCCTTCGACCTCGACACCGTAGACGGTGGCCTCCTCGACGTTGGAGTCCTGTGACACGGCGTGCTCCACCTGCGTGGTGGCCACGTTCTCGCCCTTCCACCGGAATGTGTCGCCGAGCCGGTCGGAGAACGCGGCGTGGAAGAAGCCCTGCGAGCGCATCAGGTCGCCGGTGTTGAACCACACGTCGCCCTTCTTGAAAGCATCGCGCACCAGCTTCTTCTCGGTCGCCTCCTTGTCGGTGTAGCCGTCGAACGGCTGGGAGCTGCTGACCTTGGACAACAGCAGGCCCGGTTCCCCCTTCTTGACCTTCTTGACCCGGCCGTTGTCGTCACGCACCGGGTCGCCGGTCTCGTCGTCGTATTCGACGAAAGCGACCGGCGTCGGGCAGGCTCCTGCACTCTTCGGGATGTTGAACACGTTGACGAACGCGGTGTTGGACTCGCTGGCCGAGTAGAACTCGCACACCCGCGGAATGCAGAACCTCTTGGTGAAGTCGTCCCAAATTCCTGGCCGCAGCCCGTTGCCAGCGATCACCCGCACCTTGTGCTTGCAGTCGGTGTCCTTCTCCGGCTGGTTCAGCAGGTAGCCGCAGATCTCGCCGATATAAACGAACGCGGTCGCGTCGTAGCCGATGACCTCGTCCCAGAACTTCGACGCCGAGAACGACTTGCCCAGCGCCAGCGTCGCCCCCGCGGACAGCACCGAGGACAGCGCAACGGTCAGCGCGTTGTTGTGGTAGAGCGGTAGGCAGCAGTACAGGATGTCGTTGCTGTTGAGCCGCATCCCGATGCCGCCGAAGCCGCCGAGCGCGCGCAGCCAGCGGTAGTGGGTCATCACGCTGGCTTTGGGCATGCCCGTGGTTCCCGACGTGAAGATGTAGAACGCCTTGTCCTTCGCCAAGACCGACGACGTGACGGATGGGTTCTCCGTCGGCGCATCGGCGGCGAGCCGTTCGAGCTCGTCGACGGAAAGTGCATCCTCCACGTCGGCGCCGGACTCCTTCACCGCCTCCAGCAGCTCGTCGTCGCCAATGAGAACCTTCGAGCCGAGCAACCCGACGCTGTGCTCGAGGACCTTGCCGCGTTGGTTGTAGTTGAGCATCCCGGCGATCGCGCCGAGCTTTACCACCGCGAGCATCAACAGCACCGCGCGCGGCGAGTTTTTCAGCATGATGCCGACGACGTCCCCGCGGCCCACACCGCGAGCCGCCAGCACCGCGGCATACCTGTTAGCGGCCTCGTTGGCGCCCCGGTATGTGATGGACTCATCGTGAAATTTGACGAACGTCTTGTCGCCGTAGCGACCGGCCCTGTCCTGGAACACCTTGCCGATCGATGTCTTAGCCGACGGGCTGGCCATGAAGCCTGTCATCACGCCCTGCAGAATCGCCGGGGCGTCCATGATGAGCCCCGGCAGCCTGGTGGCTAGGTCGATCAGACCGACGGTCGACTTTTCCTTCTCCTCGCGCGACTTCTGTTCACCGTTGTCAGCCATACGCTCCGCTTTCCCTCTTCAGCCCGGGTGCAAACTGACAGGAAGCCTAATCACGACGGTCCCTCAATGGGGGCGCATATAGCGAGTGCACCCTCGACATCGCGGGCTACCACGAGCCGGGTCAGCGCACCCGGGTGGACGTACCCGCTATCGACCAGGCTTTCAAGCCACGCCCACAGTCCGTCGTAGTGGCCATCGGGATCGAGCAGCACGACCGGCTTGTCGTGCATCCCGAGGTAGCCGGCGGTCCATGTCTCGAACAGCTCCTCGAGCGTGCCGATTCCTCCCGGCAGCGCGATGAACGCATCGGAGCGTTCCTCCATGATCTGCTTGCGCTGCCGCATCGTCTCGGTGACGACGAGCTCGTCGGCGTCGACGTCGGCCATCTCCTTGTGCACCAACGCCTTCGGGATCACCCCTATGGTGCGTCCACCGTGTGCGCGCGCGCCGGTGGCCAGTGCACCCATCGCGGAGACGTTGCCGCCGCCGGACACCAGCGTCCAGCCGCGGTCGGCGATCGCCTCTCCCACTTTCGTGGCGAGCGCGAGCAATTCAGGGTGCCGCGGGCCGGACGCGCAATACACACAGACCGCCCACTCGCTTTTTTGCTCTTCGCGTCCGCGTTGGCTTTTTTGCTCCTCACGACCGCGTTCCTGGTGCGCCCCAGATTCCGACACACCCGACAAACTAGCCTCCTAGGATGCAGCGAGTGACCACCGATGAGCGCTCGCGCGAAGAGCATCCAACCACCGATGAGCGCTCGCGCGAAGAGCATCAAACCACCGATGAGCGCTCGCGCGAAGAGCATCCAACCACCGATGCCAGCGTGGCAGCGGCGGAGGCGCTGCGGCGCGGCGACATGGAGTCGGGTGAAAGGCTCGCGCGCTCCGCACTGCAGCAGGCGGAGTCGTTGGCCGCCCGGCTGACGCTGGCCCAGACCCTGGCCTGGCAGGGGCGCGGGCACGAGGCCGACGAGGTGCTTTCCGCCGTCGACGCGGAGGTGCTGTCCGAGACCGATCTGATGGCGTGGGCGCTGCCGCGGGCCGCGAACCAGTTCTGGATGCTCAGCCAGCCGACCCAGGCCGTCGCGTTTCTGCAGACGGTCCGGAACCGGATCTCAGCACCGGCGGCGCGCGCCACACTCGACGCTCTGGCTGCCACCTTCGCGATGAACGCGGGCACCCCGCTGCGTGCGTTACGCCTCGCGGAGGAGGTGCTCACGTCGCCGCATGCCGACGACGTCGCGGTCGGCTGGGCCGCGTCGGCCGCCGCGCTGTCGTCGGCGCGAGTCGGCCGGTTCGGCCGCGTCGACGAGCTCGCCGCACGGGCGGTATCCGCCGGGCAGCCCGGTCTACTGCGGTTCACCAGCGGCTTCGGGCGGGTGACGAGGCTAGTGATGGCATGCCGACTCGATGAGGCCCTGGCGCTGGCCCAGCGCTACACCGATTCCGCCGAACACAAAGACCCAGCCCACGCGATCGGCGAGGTGCTGGTCTCCTACGTGGCAATAGCCCGAGGCGACTTCAACACCGCAGTGCCGCTGCTGGAGCGGGCCTCCGAAGCGTTGGCGCCGACCGGCTACTCGTGGGGTCCGCTGGTTTTCATGCTGCTGGCCCAAGCGCGCGGCCAGCAGCGTGACCAAATCGGCGCCGCGAAGGCGCTGGCCGCCGCAGAGTCACGGCACGGCCTGAAGTCGGCACTGTTCACGCCGGAAGTCGCGCTCGCGCGGGCATGGGTGAAGGCCGCCCGTGGTGACGCGGCTGAGGCGGTCGACGCGGCGCGGGAGGCGGTGCAGTCCGCCGAGCGCGGCGGGCAGTCCGCGATAGCGCTGCGTGCGCTGCAGGATGCGGCGCGACTCGGCGACACCACCGCGGTCTACCGGGCGCAGCGGCTGGCCGGAGAGGTCGACTGTGTGCTCGGCCGCCTCACGCTGGCCCACGCCCGGGCGCTGAGCGGCGGCGACGCAATAGCGCTCAAGGAAGTCGCCGAGGAGCTGGCCGCGATCGGCCTGCATCCGGCAGCCGCCGACGCCGCCCGCCAGGCGGAAAGGGACAGTCCATAACCGAAGAGTCCGGCCAACCCTTCACCGCCGTCATGCGGCTGTGGCTGGCTGGTCAGCCGCTCAGGTAGCCGCGCAGCATCTCGACCGCCGCGGTGATCTGCCCGACGGGCACGCGTTCGTCGACGCGGTGCGCGAGGCTGGGGTCGCCCGGACCGTAGTTGACGGCGGGGACGCCGCGAGCCGCGAACCTCGCCACGTCGGTCCAACCCAATTTGGCGCGCACCTGCCCGCCTGCGGCTTGCACCAGCGCGGCCGCCGCCGGCTGGGACATTCCGGGCAGCGCACCCGCGGCGGCGTCGGTCTGCGCCGTCCGAACGTCGACGCCGTCGAGAACTTCGTGCACATGCTGCAGCGCCTGCTCGACCGTGCGGTCGGGCGCGAAGCGGAAGTTGACGGTCACCGACGCGTTGTCCGGGATCACGTTGCCGGCGATGCCACCGTCGATGCGTACCGCGCTCAGACCTTCGCGATATGTACACCCGTCGATGTCGACGCGTCGGGCCTGGTAGCGGGACAACCGGTCCAACACCGCACCGAGCTTGTGAATTGCGTTGTCGCCCATCCACGGTCGCGCCGAATGGGCACGGACGCCGTCGGTGGTGACGACGACGCGCAGCGTCCCCTGGCAACCCGCCTCGATGTATCCGCCGGACGGCTCGCCGAGAATCGCGACGTCGGCCTGCAACCAGTCTGGCAGCTCATTTTCGATGCGGCCCAAACCGTTTGCCGCCGCTTCGATTTCCTCGCAGTCGTAGAACACCAGGGTGATATCGCGGGCAGGCTCGGTGACTGTGGCGGCCAGGTGCAGGAACACCGCGTCGCCCGACTTCATGTCGACCGTGCCGCAGCCGTGCAACTCGTCACCATCGCGGTGCGACGGCACGTTGTCGGCGATGGGCACCGTGTCGAGGTGCCCGGCCAGGAGCGCGCGGGTCGGGCGGCCCAGCTTGGTGCGCGCCAGCACGGCGTTGCCGTGTCGGACGATCTCGAAGCCATGGGTCTGCTCGCGCAGCGCAGCCTCGACCTCGTCGGCGATGCGGGCCTCCTGCCGCGACTCGCTCGGGATGTCGACGAGCGCGGCAGTCAGCGCGATCGGGTCGCCGCTCAGATCCAGGCCCACGGGGATCAAGGGTAGTCGGCCACGCGGTAGCGCGACGTCGCGAAACGGTCCTCGCCGGCGCCGAGCGTGTTGAACTGACAACGCTGTTCGACGCTGACCAACCTTCCGTGCTGTCATCGTCACGCGGTCGTCTTCCACGACGCCGAGTGGACGTACGATGCGGTTGTGCCGCACCAGGCCAAATTCGACGACGTCCGGCGTTTGATCGGCGAATTTGGGTCGCGTGCGACGCTGGTCACGGTGACGGCATCGCTGCGTCCGCACATCGTGACGGCGATGATCCGGGTCGACGGCGAGCGGCTCGTCGCCGACGTCGGGTCTTCGACACGATGCAACGCGATCGACCATCCCGACCTGACCGTCGTGTGGAACCCACGCGACGACGGCGAATACCAGCTGATCCTCGACGGCACGGCCGAACATGTCGGCGAGCCGGACGACCGCGACGTCAGCACGCTGCGGATCGCGATCGTCGGCGGCATCTTTCATCGACTTGCCGGGCTCCCGGAAGGACCGCCCACGTGCCGGTCGCTGACGGCCGAGGCGAACACGTGCGGCTAACCTAGCCCCGTGACTTCTGCTGCGGGCGTGGGGCTGGCGACGATCGCGGTCAATGGGTCGTTGCTCGACACCTGGTTCCCCGCACCGGAGATCGGGGCTGACGACCCACCTGGCACCTCCCGGCTGTCGGTGGCCGAGGTGCCCAACGAGCTCGCCGAACTGGCCGGCCGTGACGACGACCGCGGTGTCGAAACCGTCCTGGTGCGCACGGTCATCGGAGCGCTTTCCGACCCGCCCACCGACGCCTACGACGCGTATCTGCGGTTGCATCTGCTTTCACACCGGCTGATAAAGCCGCACGGGGCAAACGTCGACGGCATCTTCGGCGTGCTGACCAATGTGGTGTGGACCAATCACGGGCCGTGCGCGGTTGAAGGTTTCGAGGCTGTGCGGGCACGGTTGCGTCGGCGCGGGGCGGTGACCGTCTACAGCGTCGACAAATTCCCGAGGATGGTCGACTACGTGATGCCCGCCGGAGTACGCATCGCCGACGCGGACCGGGTGCGCCTCGGCGCGCACCTCGCGCCCGGCACCACGGTGATGCACGAGGGCTTCGTCAATTTCAACGCCGGCACGTTGGGTTCGTCGATGGTCGAGGGCCGCATCTCGGCGGGTGTCGTCGTCGGCGACGGATCCGACGTCGGCGGCGGGGCGTCGATCATGGGAACATTGTCCGGCGGTGGCACACAAGTGATTTCGATCGGCCGCCGTTGCCTGCTCGGCGCGAACGCGGGACTGGGCATCTCGCTCGGTGACGACTGCGTGGTCGAGGCGGGGCTTTACGTGACCGCAGGCACCAAGGTGACCACACCTGACGGGACGTCGGTCAAGGCGCGAGATCTGTCCGGCGCCAACAATCTGCTGTTTCGCCGCAACTCCATGACCGGTGCCGTCGAGGTGGTGTCCCGCGACCGGCAGGGCATCGCGCTGAACGAGGCGCTGCACGCCAACTGATCTCGCGCGTGAGCCGCCGACCGTGAATTCAGCGACGCGACACGCCGTGGCAGCGTCGCCAGATTCACATTCGACGCGCTCAATCCTCCCCGAGCACGCAGAATTCGTTGCCCTCGGGATCGGCCAGAACCACCCAGCTCTGCTCGCCTTGGCCGATGTCGACGTGCCGCGCGCCTATGCCCACCAGTCGCTGGACTTCGGCGCGTTGATCGTCCGGGCGGAAATCGAAGTGGATGCGGTTCTTGACGATTCGTTTGTCGTCGACTCGCAGGAACAACCAGTTCGGGCCGGAGCCCGGCGGGGCGTTCAGCCGCACGTCGCCGTCGTCGTCGAAATCTTGGCGCCAACCCAACGCACGCGACCACCATTGCCCCAGGGTGGTCGGATCGGATGCGTCGATGCAGATCTCGTCGAACCTCAACCCCATGTCGTGAGCTCCTTTTTCAGCACTTTGCCCATCGCATTGCGCGGCAGCGCATCCACCACCCGCACTTCGCGTGGCCGCTTGTGCAGCGAAAGCTGCTGCGCTACAAAGTCAATCAGCACCTGCGGCTCGACATCGCCGACGACGAATGCGACGATCCGCTGGCCTAGGTCGTCGTCCGGGAGCCCGACCACCGCCGCCTCGGCGACATCGGGGTGCCCCAGCAACGCGGACTCCACCTCACCCGCTCCGACGCGATAGCCGCCTGACTTGATCAGATCGGTGGATTCGCGGCCGACGATGCGGTGCATCCCGTCGCCGTCGATCACGGCGACGTCGCCGGTGCGGTACCAACCGTCGTCTGTGAACGCCGCCGCGGTCGCATCGGGGCGCCCGAGATAACCGTCGAACATCATCGGCCCTCGAACCTGCAATCGCGCGACGGTCTCGCCGTCCGGTGCGACCGGGCCCTCGTCGTCGTCGACCAGCCGGGTCGTCACCCCGGCCAGCGGAAGCCCGACCCAGCCCGGACGTCGCTCACCGTCGACCCGAGTGCTCAACGTGATCAGCGACTCGCTACAGCCGTATCGCTCCACCGGCTCGTGGCCGGTGAGTTCGGCCAGCCGCTCGAACACCGGGACCGGCAGCGGCGCGCTGCCCGACACCAACAGCCGGGCGGACCGTAGGGCCTCGGCGGCGGCGCGGTCCGCCACCACCCGTGACCATACTGTCGGCACACCGAAGAGCAGCGTGCCTTCCGAGCCTGCGTACCCCGAGGGTGTCGGCTTGCCGGTGTGGACGAACCGGTTGCCGATCCGGAGCGAACCGAGCAGACCCAACACGAGCCCGTGGACGTGAAACAACGGCAAGCCGTGCACCAGCGTGTCATCGGACGTCCACTGCCATGCTTCGGCCAAAGCGTCGAGGTCGGCGGCGATCGCCCGGCGGCTCAGCACGACGCCCTTGGGCGGCCCGGTCGTGCCGGAGGTGTAGACGACCATCGCGGCGGCGTCAGCCGACGGCTCCGGATACCGGTGCCAGGAGCGTGCATGCAGGCGCACCGGGATGTGCGGCAAGCTCTCGGCATCCGTCGGCGCCTCCCCCAGCCACACCTGCGCGCCGGAGTCGGTGAGGATGTGGCGTCGTTCGGCGTGGCCGACGTCTGCGGGCACCGGCACCACCGGCACGCCGGCGATCAGGCAGCCAGTGACGGCCAGCACAGTCGACGCCGTCGGGGTGGCCAATACCGCGACCCGGCGCGCGCCGCCGACACGTTCGGCCACCGACGTCGCGGCGCCGAGCAGGTCGCTGCGGCTCAGCGTGATGTCGCCATCACCGGAGCAGATCCGCACCGCGTCGCTTAGGTCGGCACCGACGCTCAACGAGGCCAACAGCACCCCAGCGAGGCTACCCGCCGTCGACCGCGATACTGGCGGGCGTGGCACACATCGAGTGCGTGAGGTCCCGCGAGATCTACCGCAACCCGTGGATGGTCTTGCGCGAGGACGACATCCGACGACCTGACGGCAGCCTCGGCATCTACGGAGTGATCGAGAAACCGGCGTACGCGCTTGTGATCCCTTGGGACGGGCAGCGTTTCTGCCTGGTCGAGCAGTTCAGATATCCCGTCGGCGCGCGAAGGTGGGAGTTCCCGCAGGGCACCGCCCCGGACCTAGGGCACGCCGACGCGACCGAGCTGGCACGGCGCGAGCTGCGCGAGGAGACCGGCCTTAACGCGGCGTCGTTCGAGCGGCTCGGGCAGCTTGACCTCGCACCCGGCATATCCAGTCAGCGGGGGTGGGTGTTTCTGGCCACCGGAATCACCGAGGGACGACCCGACCGTGAGCACGAAGAACAGGACATGCGCAGCGCGTGGTTTTCCCGCGAGGACATCGAGCGGATGATCCGCGTCGGGGAGATCGTCGATGCGCAGTCCATCGCCGCGTACGCGATGTTCATGCTGCGATGACTTCCGCGGCGCCGTGGCACGTTTACCGCTTCGATCCGGCGACGGTGTTCGCGCTCGGCACGTCGGAGCCGTTCGGCGCTAGGAGATTTCAGGCGGGTTGACCTGTCGCGAGAACGTGTTACGAGCGTGATTGTGTCCACATCGATATCCGGTTGCGTCATCGGGGCCACACCATAGAAGAGGGTGTACCCGCTATGAAGATAGAGATTCGTCCGTGATGTCCGTCCGATACCGACAGTGGCTCGCGTTACTCGGCGCAGTTGCGATCGCTGTGCTCGCAGCGCCCTCGTTTCCGGCACGCGCCGAGAATCGGTCGTGGACGGGCAAGTACACGCTCGTCGGATACGCCGACCAGAAAACGGGCAACAGCATGGCGGCCCGTCAGCCCGAGCCCCGGTTCAGCAACGACTACGTGTTCGCCACCGAATGCTCGGCAGGCAAGTGCATCGCCACCGCACTCGCCGGTCCAGCACCCAATAACCCGACCCTGCCGCTGCCGCCCCGCTATACCTGGGACGGAACCCGCTGGATGTCGATCGTCGACTGGAAATGGGACTGCTCCACGGGTGACGGCGCGCCGAAGGTGTGGAGTCCGGCGCGGTCATGGACCTACTACATTCCGCTGCCCGACGGAACGCTGACCGGTACATGGATGACCGAGATCTACGGCGGCCCATGTGAAGGCAGCGTCATGATGCCGGTGGCCGCGGTCCCGTCTCATTGACGCCGGCTGGACGACGACGCCACGCCGCGAAAAGCAGTAGCCCGGCCGCGAAGACCCCGCCGATGCCACCAGAGATCAGTAGCGGGAGCCGCCCGGCCGCTCCCCACAGCAGGCCCGCCCACAACCCCGCGATCAGGATCGCGAACCCGCTCAGCCCTTGGAAGACGCCCTGCCCGCTGGACTGCAGCTCGGCCGGAAGCAGCCCGGAGACCCACGCCTTGCCGACGCCGTCGTAGCAGGCGGTGAACACCCCATACACGCCGATCAGCAGCCACGCCGCAGCGGCGTCGGTGGTCAACCCCAATCCCAGGTAGCAGACCGCGAAGAACATCAAACCGATCCCGAAAACCGTTGCGGGCGTGAGTTTGTCAGCGAGCAACCCGGCCGGGTAGCTGGCCAGCGCGTACACCGCGTTGTAGCCGACATAGGCTAGCACCACTCCGGCGACACCGAAGCCGATCTCGTTGAGCCGCAACAACAGCAGCGCATCCGGAAAGTTGGCCAGGCTGAACGCCACCAGCACCGCCACCACCCGCCAATACCGACCCGGCAGCCGCCCGACCCCGACGAACACCGGCTGGCTGGCCTTTCGGATGCGGACGCGTTCGCGCGCCATGAACACCAGCAGCACAGAAAGCACCGCGGGGATCACGGCCAGATACAGCACCGGGGCGATCTGGTGGTCGAACAGCTCGTAGCCGGCCAGACCCAGCAGCGGACCGACGACCGCGCCGGCCGTGTCCATCGCACGGTGGAACCCGAACACCCGGCCCCGCTCCGTGGAATCGATGCCGTCGACGAGCAACGCGTCGCGCGGGGCCCCACGCAGCCCCTTGCCGAGCCGGTCCACCACCCGGCCCGCCAGCACGCCCGGCCAGGCCGCCGCCAGCGCCACGATCAGCTTGCCCAGCGCCGCCATGCCATAGCCGGTGGCGATCAGCGGGCGGCGCGCGAACCTGTCACCGAGCGGGCCGGCGGCGATCTTCGTCAGCGCTGCAGCGCCCTCGGCGGCCCCCTCGACCGCGCCGACCACCGATGGCGGTGCGCCCAGTACGCCGGTGAGGTAGATCGGCAGCAGCGGGTAGAGCAACTCGCTGGCGGTGTCCTGCAGAAACGACACCAGCGAGAGCACCCACACATTGCTGGTCAGCCACCTCCGCCGATCGGTCACGTGGCCGAGTGTTCCGCATTTCACCGCGAGCTGGGGGCACTCCGCCAGCTCGCCCAAGAGAGTGTGGCTCAGCGGCCTGCCAGCGCCCTCAGGAAGAACGTCAGGTTGGCCGGTCGTTCGGCCAGCCGCCGGACGAAGTATCCGTACCACTGGGTGCCGAACGGCACGTACACCCGCATCGCATTGCCCGCGTCGGCGAGGCGCCGCTGCTCGGGATCACGAATGCCGTACAGCATCTGATACTCGAAATCGCCGGTTCCCCGCCCTGATTCACAGGCCAGCTCACCGGCGGCGGCGATCACCGCCGGGTCGTGCGATGCGACCATCGGATAGCCCACACCTGACATCAACACGCGAAGGCACCGCAGGTAGTTGTCGGTGACATCGTCGTGGTCGCGGTAGGCGACCGAGGCCGGCTCGTCGTAAGCGCCCTTGCACAACCGGATCCGCGCGCCCGACGCGGCGAATTCCTGGCAGTCGGCGTGGGTGCGCCGCAGATATGCCTGCAGCACCGTGCCGAGCCAGTCGAAGTCCGTCCGCAACTCCCGGACGATCGAGAGCGTCGAATCGGTGGTGGTGTGGTCCTCCGCGTCCACTGTCACCCAGACGCCCGCGCGCTGGGCAGCAGAGCAGATGGCGTGTGCGTTCTCCCGTGCGATCTTCTCGCCGTCGCGCGGCAGCGCCTGCCCGAGCGCCGACAGCTTCACCGACACTTCCAGCGGACGCACACCGTGGATTGTCCCGTCGGGGCGGTGGCTCAGCGCGTCGAGCAACCCGAGGTATGCGTCGACAGTGGCATTGGCGGCGTCCGCATCGGTGACATCCTCGCCGAGGTAGTCGATGGACACCATGCGACCCGACTCACACAGCGCCGCAACGGCTTTCAATGCATCGCCAACGGATTCACCGGGCACGAAACGGTGTACGACACGGCGCGTGACGGGCAACCGCTCGGCGGTGCGCCGCAACCGCTGTGACCTGCTGGCAGCCAGGATCGCCGGTCGCGCGGTCGTGGCGAACAACCCCGCCATCAGGACACCGCCATGTGCGGGTAGGCGTGGTCGGTGGGCGGTGCGAAGTTCTCCTTGATCGAGCGCGGCGAGGTCCAGCGCAGCAAGTTCAGGGCAGAACCTGCCTTGTCGTTGGTGCCGGACGCCCGGGATCCGCCGAACGGCTGCTGGCCGACGACGGCTCCGGTGGGCTTGTCGTTGACGTAGAAGTTGCCGGCGGCGAAGCGCAGTCGCTCCGAGGCCGCAAGCACCGCGGCGCGGTCGTCGGCGATCACGGCGCCGGTCAGCGCGTACTTCGCTCCTCGATCGACCACGCCGAGGATTTCGTCCCAGCCGCCGTCGCGGTACACGTGCACCGACAGGATCGGACCGAAATATTCTGTGCAGAAGGCCTCGTCGGTCGGGTCGTCGGACAGCAGCACCGTCGGCCGCACAAAATAGCCCTCGGTGTCGTCGTATTCGCCGCCGGCTGCGATCGTCACGCCCGGCGCGCCCTTCGCGCGTTCGATGGCGGCGACGTTCTTCGCAAAGGCACGCGAATCGATCAGTGCACCACCGAAATTCGATAGGGCGGTGACATCGCCGTAGGTCAGGGCGTCGGTGGCCGTGAGGAATTCGTCGCCCATCCGGCGCCACACCGAGCGTGGAATGAACGCGCGCGACGCTGCCGAGCACTTCTGGCCTTGGTAGTCGAACGCGCCACGAATCAACGCGGTACGGAGCACATCCGGTTGCGCGGACTCATGCGCGAGCACGAAGTCCTTGCCACCGGTTTCGCCGACCAGGCGCGGATAGGTGTGGTAGCGATCGACATGGCTGCCGACCTCGCGCCACAGATGCTGGAACGTTGCCGTCGAACCGGTGAAGTGGATCCCCCCCAGCCGCGGATCGGACAGCAACACATCCGACACAGCAAAGCCGTCGCCGGCCAGAAGGTTGATCACGCCCGGCGGCAAGCCGGCGGCCTCTAGCAGCTGCATGGTCAGGTATGCCGAAAATGTCTGCGTGGGAGACGGTTTCCACACCACGGTGTTGCCCATCAGCGCGGGTGCAGTAGGCAGATTCCCGGCGATGGCGGTGAAGTTGAACGGCGTGACCGCGTAGACGAAGCCCTCCAGCGGCCGGTAGTCGGTGCGGTTCCAGACGCCGCGAGTGCTGATCGGCTGCTGCGCCAGGATCTGGCGGGCGAACGCGACGTTGAACCGCCAGAAGTCGACCAGCTCGCATGGCGCGTCGATCTCGGCCTGATACGCGGTCTTGGATTGGCCGAGCATCGTCGCAGCGGCCAGCTTCTCACGCCATGGCCCGGCCAGCAGATCGGCCGCGCGCAGAAACACCGCGGCGCGTTCATCGAACGGCGTCGCGTACCACTCCGCTCTAGCGGCCAGCGCGGCCTCGACCGCGTCCAATGCGTCGGCATGGGTGGCGTTGGTCAGCGTGCCGAGCCGGGCGGAGTGCCGGTGGGGCTGCACCACGTCGACGCGCTCGCCGGTGCCCATCCGGTGTCGGCCCCCGATGACGTGTGGCAGGTCGATGGGCTCGGCGCTGAGGGAATCCAGCGCGGCAGCGAGCCGGGTGCGTTCGGCGCTGCGGACGGCGTAGTCGTGAATAGGCTCGTTGACAGGCACCGGTACGTCGGTGATCGCATCCATTCCGTAAGGATCACCGCACCGGCCGAGCAAATAGTTGTCCGACCGGACAAATCTTTGCCTAGTCGCCGATAGAATCGGACAATATGGAACCCGCCCGTATAGGGCTTGGCCAGCTGCTGTTGGCTCTGGACCGGACGATGGTGACGCTCGTCGAGGCGCCCCGCGGACTCGACCTGCCGGTGGAATCGGTGGCGCTGGTCGACGCCGATGACATCCGGCTGGGGCTGGCGGCGGGCGCGGGCAACGCCGACGCGTTCTTTTTGCTGGGGGTGTCCCACATCGAGGCGTTGCGCTGGCTTGACCGCCACAACCAGAAGGTGCCTGCCGCGATCTTCGTAAAGGAGCCCAGCGACGCACTCGTGGCACGCGCGGCCGCGGCCGGCGTCGCCGTCGTGGCCGTCGAACCAAGGGCTCGTTGGGAGAGGCTGTATCGACTGGTCAGCCACGTGCTCGAGCATCACGGTGACCGCACCGATCCCCGATTCGACTCGGGCACCGACCTTTTCGGGCTGGCACAGTCGGTCGCCGAACGCACCCATGGGATGATCAGCATCGAGGACGCGCAGTCGCATGTGCTGGCGTATTCCGCGTCCAACGATGAGGCCGACGAGTTGCGCAGGCTGTCGATCCTTGGCCGGGCGGGGCCGCCGGAGCATCTTGAGTGGATCAGTCAGTGGGGCATATTCGATGCGCTGCGTGCGCGCCGCGACGTCGTCAGGATCGCGGAGCGGCCGGAGCTGGGACTGCGGCCGCGGCTGGCGGTCGGCATCCACCGCGACACCGACGCGCGGCGCGCGCCCGGCTTCGTCGGGACAATCTGGCTGCAGCAGGGGTCGCGTCCGCTCGCCGACGACGCCCAGGACGTGCTGCGCGGCGCCGCCGTGCTGGCGGGCCGGATCATGACCCGGCTCGCGGCAACGCCGTCGACGCACACGCTGCGGGTGCAGGAGCTGCTCGGGCTGGCGGGCGGTGACGTCGACGTCACCGCCGTCGCCCGCGAGCTCGGCATCGTGGCCGGCGGGCGCACCGCGCTGATCGGCTTCCGCTGCGCCGACGGGCCGGCTCCGATGCAGGCAATCGCTCTGAGCGCCAGTGCTTTTCGCAGCGACGCCCACACGGCGCCCGTCGGCGACGCGGTCTACGTATTGTTCCCCCAGACCGGCGCGCCGTCGACGGTGTCGTCCTGGGTCCGCGGCACCGTCGCCGCGCTGGACCGGGAACTGGGCGTGGACCTGCGTGCAGTCATCGCCGCAGGCATCGACGGGCTGGCGTCGGTGGCGGCGGCCCGCACCGAAGTGGACCGGGTGTTCGACAGCGCCGGGCGCCATCCGGGCGCGATTCGTGCCGTCACGTCGACCGACGAGGCGCGCACCACTGTGCTGCTCGACGAGATCGTCAAGCGGATCGGCGATGACGTCATCGATCCCCGCGTGCAGTGGCTGCGTAGGCATGAGCCTCTGCTGGCCGAGACCTTGCGGGCCTACCTCGACGGCTTCGGCGAAATCGCTACGGCCGCAGAGCGTTTGCATGTCCATCCCAACACGGTGCGGTATCGGATTCGGCGTATCGAGAAGATGCTGGCGACGTCGCTGACCGACCCCGACGACCGGTTGGTGCTCGCGCTGGGCCTGCGCGCGACCGAACAGTCGGGCTAGCCGCGTCGAGTCCGCTCAGTCGCGACTATTCCCGAGCCGCGACGCAGCCGCGGCGATTCGCTCATCGGTCGCGGTGAGCGCGATCCGCACATGCTGACGGCCGCGAGGCCCGTAGAACTCACCCGGCGCGACGAGAATCCCGCGCTGCGCGAACCACGACACCGTGTCGCGGCACGGCTCGCCGCGGGTGACCCACAGATACAGCCCCGCCTCGGAGTGGTCGACGGTCAGCCCGGCAGCGCGCACCGCAGGCAGCAGGACCTCACGGCGTCGGGCATACCGATCACGCTGCTCGCGCTCGTGGGTGTCGTCGGTCAGCGCGGCCACCATCGCGGCCTGCACCGGCGTCGGCATCATCATGCCGGCGTGCTTGCGCACGGCCAGCAACTCGGCGACCACGTCGGGGTCACCGGCGACGAACCCGGCCCGATAGCCCGCCAGCGAGCTGCTCTTCGACAGCGAGTGCGCGACCAGCAGACCGGTGTGGTCGCCCCCGGAGACAGCGTCGTCGAGCAGCGACACCGGCTCGGCGTTCCACCCCAGCCCCAGATAGCACTCGTCGGAGACCACCAGCGCGCCCCGACCGCGGGCCCAGGTGACGACCTTGCGCAGGTGGTCGACACCGAGCACGCGACCGGTCGGATTGCTCGGCGAATTGAGGTAGATCAGTGCGGGCCGCCGCGGGCCGAGCTGGGTCAGCGAGTCGGCGAGCACCACCTGCGCTCCCGCCAGCCGGGCCCCCACTTCGTAGGTCGGATACGCCAGCTCCGGGAGGACGACGATGTCGTCGGGGCCGAGACCGAGCAGTGTCGGCAACCAGGCGATCAGCTCCTTGGTCCCGATCACCGGCAGGACGGCGTCGGGGGCCAGACCGCTGACCCGGTACCGGCGCTCAAGCGCGGCGACCGCGGCGTCCCGCAATGCCGGGGTGCCCGCAGTCGTAGGGTAGCCGGGGGCTGCGCTCGCGGCGGCCAGCGCCTCGCGGATCACTGGCGCCACCGGATCGACCGGTGTGCCGACGGACAGGTCCACGATGCCGTCGGGATGCGACCGCGCCAGCGCCGACGCGTCGGCCAGCGTGTCCCACGGGAACACCGGCAGTGACGCCGAAATCCTTCGGCGCATTAGCCCGGCAGCGTCGGTCAGGCTAAGCGCTTTCACCCTGCGGCGGCAGGTCCTTGACCGGCTGCGGATCATTCTCGGTCAGCCCGACTTTCGACGCCCCGCCCGGGGAGCCCAGCTCCTCGAAGAAGTCGGCGTTGATCTGCGTGTACTGCGTCCACTGGTCGGGCACGTCGTCCTCGTAGTAGATGGCCTCGACGGGGCACACCGGTTCGCAGGCGCCACAGTCCACGCATTCGTCGGGGTGGATGTAGAGCATGCGGGCGCCCTCGTAGATGCAGTCAACAGGGCACTCCTCGATGCACGACTTGTCTTTCACGTCGACGCAAGGTTCGGCGATCACGTACGTCACGAAGGTCTCCTCAGATCTCCTGTTCGATGTGGCTGCTGCCCTGTTGGTTCTTGCTTCGCTTTCTGCTGTCAACGCCAGCGGCTCATCGCTGCTGTCGACAGTATCCGGGTGCCTGGACGGGGCGGCTGGTGTGGTCCCCAGTTCGACGGCCGTCTCGGCTGTTAACTGATACTAACAGTCGCAGATACTAGTGTGTCGCACCGCAATTTCGTGAAGTAAATTGCACGGCT
>CAWDEZ010000023.1:0-25994 GCA_963801365.1 uncultured Actinomycetota bacterium
CCACTTGACCCCCAGATTTAGGCAGGGGGTCCGTCGTGTTCGTGGGTGTCCAGTTTGTGCAGGTCAGCACGTTTTGCGTACGTCGGTAGACAGCCACGGACACCGCCGGAATCGGGCTGGTTGGCGTACCCGTTGGCGTACAGCGCTGACCACATGGTGGTGTCCCCCACGTGCTCCTCGCGCAGCACGACCTCCAGGTTGCCGCCCTCGAAGTCGCTCAACTGCCGCTCGTCTTCGATGACAACGTCGTGGGCGGACTCGCCAGCGGCGGTGGGTCGCGGCGAGCATGTGTTCTTCGTACGCTCGTTGCATGTCGGCGACCCCTGCGACGTCGTGGCCGGGTCCGGTGGACGAGCACATCGCGCCCCGCTTGGCGACCTCGGCGCTGCTCATCATCGACACTCA
Source organism: uncultured Actinomycetota bacterium (assembly GCA_963801365.1). GTDB lineage: Bacteria > Actinomycetota > Actinomycetes > Mycobacteriales > Mycobacteriaceae > Mycobacterium. Next base: position 406 of record CAWDEZ010000023.1, read on the forward strand.
GGTCGACTTCGTGGACGGTGGCAGAAGCCCGATTGCGGGTACGACGGCGGTCATGCCGAAGTTGGTCGACCTTCGCTCAGCATTTCTCGACGCCGGTCGCCCGGTTATTCACGTCGTCCGGCTTTACGCGGGCGACGACATAGACCGGGTCCGGCGCACTGCCATGGCGTCGGGCGCGAATATTGTCGCTCCCGGCTCAGCAGGATCGCAGATAGTGCCGGAGCTATGCCTCGCCGGTCAGCGAACGCCGGATCACGAGCGGCTTCTAGCGGGTGAGATTGACCAACTCGACGAAAACGAATGGGCGGTCTGGAAACCGCGATGGAGCGCATTCCATCGCACTCGGCTGCACCGGCATCTCACCGATTTGGGCGTGGACACAATTGTCGTCGCTGGCTGCAACTTCCCGAACTGTCCGCGCGCCACGATTTATGACGGCAGTGAACACGACTACCGGGTCTTGGTGCCGGTCGACGCGGTCAGCGCGATCGAGGAATGGCACATCAGTGAACTGGCCATGATCGGTGTCCTGACCACCGGCACTGCCGACCTCCTCCTTGCGCTGTCCAGTGCTGCATCTGTCGGTCGATCCCGCACCGGACCGGGCTGACAGCATGTTCGCCGATTCACGCCGTCGGCCCGAAGAAGCCCTGGAATCCCTGCCCTGCGTTGGTCGTCCGGATCGGCGACAACTGAATAGGATCGCCTACCTCGACGGGGCATCAATGGGGGTACATATCGGCGGGCTGGTTGACGGTCACCGCGTCCTGCACGATGATCAGGCCGACGTCGTCGCCGAGGGGCCTGGTTCAGCACCACCGGGACAGCCGACAGTCGGCGGGCTATCGGGTCGATCGGCGCACCGCGCACGTCGGTGCGCCCGAGGTCGGACTCACCAGCTCGGTGGCCTCCCAGTCCTGGCGCGTTCAACCCTAAGGACATCGAGATCGCGTGGGTTGGCTGATCGGCATCTCGGGCGGGAGATTTAAGGAAGTCTCGATGTCATCGGACGCGGTGTCGGACGAAGGAGTCCCCCACATCGGATCAATTTCGTTGGAAATCCATGTCCCCTCCCCCAGGCTCACTGACGCCCTGGCGTGAAATTAGCGGCGAGTTGGCGCGGAACACCCCGAACTACATGTCCCGCATACATGGACGCGCCGCCCCCAACCACGGCATCGTCAATGAGAAGGCGGCCCGCATCGCTATCACCGAAACCGCCACAGAATGAACCTAATTCACGCTAACACCACGATCGCATGACCCCGACGACAACGACGTCACCACGCCTACCACCGCCCCGCTCACCAACCGAGCGGGGCCGATCTCATGCCCCCGATCGTCGTACACCTCGATGACGCCATCATCATCACCTTCGGTGACGCGCGACAACCGCCGTGCTCCTGCATTGCCCGCGCTTACCAAGCATCGGTAGCGCTCGCGGACGCCCTCGAAGCTTCACCCGTATCCGGCTCAGCGGCTCATCGCCACCCCGTTTCCGCACTGTCGTCGTCCGGCTGAGGTCCCAACCGCACCCACTGAACTGAGCGATGGCCGGATTCGTCTACAGAGGTCGTTCTCGTGCACCGCCGCTGTGTTTTCGGCGCGGAGTGCCGGGAAGCAATGAATGGAGAGAACCCCTCCGTTCGGTCACGGCCACCACTCGCAGGCCGCCGAGAGGACCACAGTGTCCGAGAATCTGTCACCGGCTCAGATCAGATCGAACCCGCACCAATTCTTCCCTGAGATCGTCACGCCGCTCGACGTGGAAACCGTCTGGCGTGTCCCGCGAAGCAGCCAGAAAAAGCAACGAGCCCTCGGCACCTTCGTTCCTCACTTCCGGGTTGGTCGTCGGGTGTACTACCGGCGCGCCGCCGTAGAGCTGTGGATTGCGCAGCAGGAGCGCGCCTCCCAAGGGGGCGGACATGCGTAACAAAGCCGGTACTTATCCGAACTTCCACGAAGCGATTCACCGGCGCGCCCGCGAGCTGGCGGATCAGGGTGCGGCGTTCACCGCCGAGCAGATGATTTTGCTGAGGGCGGTCGTCAGCCACCGGGGCGATGGTGGCCGCTGATGCAGAAAGAAGAAGCCCCCGGCGCGGAAGCCGAGGGCAACTCCGACAACAGTTTTGAGGGCATCAACCTCGACTCCCAGGATACCGGGCGGCAGCGACATCAGGACAGCGACGATCGCATCTACGCGCGCGGCGCGCCGCTGTACTGGGGGGCGGGGTGGCGCGCACCGCTCCCATTTCGTCCTGGCACGAAGTCGCCCCCTCTGACGGGTTGGACGGGGTATGACGGACGGTGGCCGGATGAGGAACAGATCAACCGCTGGGCGCGGGAACGGCCCCCGCTGAGCAACCTCGGAAACCGGTTGTACTACGGCCAGATTGGCATCGACGTCGACGCCTACGACGCCAAAACCGGTGGCCTGACGCTCAAGGAGGTCGAATCGCGTTGGGGTCCGCTGCCTCCCACGTATCGCTCGTCGTCGCGGATCGACGACGAGGTCAGTGGAATCCGGGTCTTCACGGTGCCGGTCGGTGTGCTCTTTCGGGGCAAGATTGGGTTCCCGGAGTTGGGAATCGGCGACATCGAGATCATCCAACCTCATCTCCGTGTCGTGATCGCTTGGCCGTCGATTCACCCGAAGACCGGCCAGCAGTATCGCTGGTTCGGCCCGGACGGCACGCTGCTGCCGGAGGGTCAGGTGCCCTGCGTTGAGGACCTGGCCGAGCTGCCCGAGGCGTGGGTGACTGGGCTGTCCAGAGATTCGGTGCGTGAAGAGGTCTTCGACGGGTCGGCGCCCAACCGGCCCCGGGAGGAAGACGCCGTCGTAGATGAGGAGGTCTATAACCGGCTGGCGCATCTGGTCGACAACGGGATGCCTGATGTTGTGGTTATGGCCCGGCTGGAAAAGGCACTTCTGGAACTCACCGCCGGGTCCGGCAGCAGATACGACACCACCCGCGATCACGTTGCCGCCCTTATGCGTTTCCATTCCTGGGGTAGAACCGGGGTGCCCCGGGCGCTGGCTGAGCTGTTCTCCGCCTACGTGATCGAGGTCGCCGACACCCGCCCCCGTCGCGTGGCTGAGGGCGAGTTTAAGCGGTTCACTGAGGGCGCGGCCCTGCTCATCGCCGCGACGCCGCCGATCGATTTCTGGACGGCTCACGCCATGCGGCGGCCCGCAGAAGACGGCGCCCACGCCGCCGCCGAGGGCGCGGACGCCACAGCGAGTGATCCCTCTTGGGGTCGTGTCAGTCTCACCGACATGCTCTGTGGCGAGCGGAAACCCCTGGCACCCACGCTTCTTGAGCGCACCGACGGTGTTCGCCTGCTGTACCCAGGAATGGTCCACAGCATTCACGGTGAATCCGAGTCGGGGAAGTCGCTGATCGTCCAGGCCGAGTGCGTCCGTCTGCTCAACCGCCGACACGACGTGCTGTACGTGGACTTTGACTCCGATGCGGCCTCCGTCGTTGAGCGTCTCCTCGACTTCGGTGCCGATCCGCAGCTCGTCGACGAGCGCTTCATTTACCTGCAGCCCGAGGTCAGGCCCGATTCGGTGGCCGAACGGCGTGCGTGGGAGGAGATGCTTTCCGGCAGCTACGCCTTGGCCGTCATCGACGGGGTGACTGATGCGTTGGGCATTTTCGGTTTGTCGACGAACGACAATGACGATGTTGCCCGGTGGATCAGAGGCGTGCCGAAGTTGATCGCGGCAAGGACCGGTGCCGCCGTGGTGCTGATCGACCACGTCGCCAAGGACGCCTCGAACAGAAATCGGTTCGCGATCGGCGGCCAAGCCAAGATGGCCGGATTGACAGGCGCGGCCTACACCGTGGAAGTCGCTGCACCATTGGGTCGGGGTCTGCGCGGTGAGGTGGTGTTGAAGATCGGAAAGGACCGTCCGGGCGCTGTGAGGGAGCATTGTGGGTCGTTCAGCAAGAAAGACAGAACCCAGCAGGCCGCCCGGATCATCATCGACTCGACAGTCGAGCCGCCGACGGTGATCGTCGAGGCACCCGAGGCTCAAAGCGATGAAGCCATCTGTGGTCCGAGACCGTTTCGACCGACAAACCTGATGCAGCGCGCAAGTCAGGCGATCGAGCAGCACCCCCGTGAGCTGACGAAGAACAAGGTGGCGATGGAAGCCGGTGGCAACAGGCAGGCGACGCTGACGGCCATCAACATTCTTCGGCAGGAGGGTTATGTCACAACCACGCGGGGCCGGTCGGGACATGACGTGTACGAATCGGTGAATCCGTACCGCGAGAAGGACGACCCGCTGTCGGATCGATATGTCGACTTGGGGAACGCCTCTCATTCAGACTGAGTGGTTCCTGGTTCCCGGTTCCTATAACGGGGAACCGGGGAACCAGTTCCAACGAGTTCTCGGGAACCGAAGGGAACCACTGGGAACCACTGGAAAAGACGCGAAGGAAGCGCTCGTTCCGTCCGTGACCCCGCGATCATCTCCGGCCCTGGACCCGCGTGTACGTCAGGCGCCGGTGCCCTGTCGACTGAGAGTCTTCGCCTCGTGGGCCTCGGCGTTGGCCATGCATGGCGGCGGGTTACGGGGAAGGGGCCGGGTACAGGCGTCCAGTGGTCATCACCACGGATGGCGTTGCATTTCATGTCCAAACCAACCCGAAAAATTCACTGTAACAACACTATAGGGTGCACGTGCATTCCCGACTTACGCTTTCAAGACGTATGATGTTGCGGAACAACTGGATAGACCGCATGCACTCAGCGGAGCGATAGCGGGAGCAGCCTTGCCAATGGATCTAGTCATGGGTGAGGCCAAGCGGTATCGAGATTGCCGAAGCGCGGGAGTTTGGGCGCCGAGGTCGATCGGGCTGACCGAGGCGGTAATCCGGCAGCACCGAACTCGGTTGACGGCGAGGTCATCGGAAGTCGCGAGACTGCAAATGTCTACCGATCGTGGAGTCGCGCGGCGCGCACGCGGCTTCATAGAACGCTGCACTCCGAATGTCACGGTAAGTAGGGAAATGATCCAACTACCGCTGCTCAGAGCCGCTTTCGAAGGCTCCGACACGCCACCCACGATCGCCGGAGTCGTCACATCACCGCTACAGAGGATCGTTAAACCCAGTTCAGCACCTGGTCGCTCATGACAGCCATAGATTCGCAAGCATGCACGACGACTCTGTGCCCGCTGACCTCGTCGGTCCCGACCGTTACCGTAAGAGCTATGACACCTGATCACTCCGAGGGACTGCAGTATCACGTCCTGCCGATTGACGATCCTCTGCGCGCGGTGAACATTTTGCCTGAAGCCGCTGGGCTACCACCACTTTCTGATGAGCACGACAAGTAGGGCGGCTGTACCGGTCAGGGCCGACTTCGAGCGCCGGGAACCACGCTGTCGGATATGTCGTGATGAGACGGTGCGCAGCCTCGCCAATGAGCTGCTGGACTTGCGCGGTATCCCGATCTTTCTGGGCCGTGGAAGGTTTCATCGGATTACTCTCACCGACATCATGCGTGACTTGGCGCCCCTCAACGAGGGCCGTGACGACAGGCACCGAATCACCTACGAGAGTTTGTGGAATCACTCCCAGCGTCACTACGGCTTGTCGGGATAGTGGCCTACTGGAGCATCCGGGTGGACGAGGCGCTGAGGAACGCTTTGGCTGGGTAAGGGGTGTAGGACTCCGATTGAACAGCCACAGAGCGGCTCGCATTAAGTACGAAGAAATTAACCCCTTGGGCGCACTTGACTAGACCTGTGCCACAGGGTATTTGGGGTGATGCAGGTCACCGATGCCTGCGCACCCCGTGTCACGGCTAGTCCGTTTTACACTTGCCGTCGGCACAAACGTAATTTCGACCACCTCGGCCATAGGCGGCCTACAGTCCACCGCGTGCGCATGATCGAGGCCGTCGAGCTGGTCGCCTGCCACGTCTTCAACCCTGCCGACCAGACCCGCACAGCGCCTCACCTTCGACGTCGAGCGTTACCTGGCCCAGCTGGCCGCTCATCCCGGCGACTGTGACTGTGGCCGCTGTGTGTTGGCGCCCAGAGTGACGGCGCAGTGACCGCGCCGCCAGAGATCTTCGGTGCTGCTAACTTTCCTCGGGCCAGTTGCCTTGCGGGTCAAGGCCGCCCGAGTCTTCAGGTCCAGCCTGCACTGCTCCCGCAGTATCCGACCGCGTGCGGCCTGGCATCTCTCGTACCTAAGTTCGCTAATGGGCCTCACTGCTTCTCGCTATGATTCGCAGGTCGCGGGCACCGGCCCCGCAAAATGCTTCGCGATCTGCCAGCGGCGCGGGTGCTCGCCGGTAATTCTGCTTCGCGGCGCAACGGCACGGGCGTATTTTCACAGAAACAACGAGTGTGCGAGAAGGCGGGAATGCAAGGTATCGGCTCTCTGCGAGCAGTGTTGGGCAGTTACCGCGTAGCGGCGGAAGCCGTCGCGATCGTGGCGGTGTTGGTCGCGATCCGCGCGGTGATCTGGCATCTGGGCATCACCGGGATGTCGACCACCGCGCTGACATCCAGCGTCATCGGCGGCGGTGTGTTCGTCATGGGGTTGGTTGTGGCCGGAACGCTGTCGGATTATCGCGATGCCGAGCGCGCGCCGACCGACATCGCGGCGAGCCTCTACGCGTTGCTCCGGGAAGCCGAGGCGATGAACCGGGTCTGGGCAAGACCGGATCTCGCGGTGCTGCGCAAGCGACTGATCGCGGTGGTGACGTCCTTGCGGTCGGACATCAACGCGGGCAACACCCGCGACTGCCAGGAGGCGGTCGAGGATTTGTCGGCATCGCTGCTGGAACTCGAGGAGTCCGACGTCCCGGCCAACTACATCGTCCGGCTGCGTGCCGAGCAGGCGGCCTTACGCAAGGCCACCTTGCGCATGTACCACATTCAGCGCGAGGAGTTCCTGCCGTCGGCGAAAGCGATGATCACCAGCCTCGTGGCGATCATCTTGGGCATGCTGATGTTCACCGACATGGGTGGGCGTGTGGAGTCACTGGTCACCCTGGGTTTCCTTGCGTTCTTCTTCGTCTACCTGCTGCGGATCATCGACGTCATCTCCAAGCCGTTCAAGGTTGGCAGGGAACGGACCGACGACGACGTGAGTCTGTTCCTGCTCACTGAGTTCGTCGTCCACGCGCACGCTGCCGGTGACGGCGGGGTGGCACCTGAAGAGGTCGCGGCGCAGTCCGAGGCGCTCGAAGCGCGGCTGGTCGAGGTCGAGCATGCCCAGGCAGTCGACGGCGAAGAGGCCGCCACCAAGAAAGAAGCCGCCACCAAGAAAGAAGAGGCCGAGCACGCCCAGGCGGCGGAGGAAGCAGCAGCCGACATGGTTGAGCACTTCGCGGCGAGCGACCGGCCCGCCGCTGGTGAACGTTAGCCTCGATTTTGCGTGCCGGTAGGTGTGGTTGGGGCTGTGCTCTGGATTGGCGTGGGTGGGCGTTTTTTCGATGGTGTGACGTTGTTGGTCGTCCCGTGTCGCCGGGTGGGGCGGGCTTTCCCAGGGCCAGTGGGTCTTTCATGGTCGGTGGGGCTGGTGGGTCGGCGGTCAGCCGAAGGCGGTTCGGATGCGTTGCCAGGCGGTCGCGATCTGTGCGGCCCAGCGCCAGGTGGCGTCGATGCGTAGCCGGAGTTGGCGGGCGCCGCGGGTGATGCGGGCGGCGGTGTGGAGCACCCGGTAGCGGAACGTGGCGATCTCACATGTGGCCAGCTCGGCTTGTTCGCTGAATCCGATCAGTTTGGCCCAGGTGACCAGATCTGCTGCGGCCAGGATGATTTCGAGCCAGGCGGCATTGGCGTCGAAGGACTGGCACGGCAGGTTACGCAGGCCGGTGGCTTTGAGTTCGCGGATGCGGTCCTCCACGCGGGCGTGCTGGCGGTGACGCAGCTCGAGCCCGGCAAGCTGTCCGGCGATGACGCCGGGGGCGGTGTCGGTGAGAAACGCGGTCACGCGCATACCGTCGGCGTCGGTGAACCGCAGCTGCGCTCCCGGGTGGGGGCGCTCTTTGCGCAGGATCAGCCGGGTTCGGGCCGGCCAACTGCTGAGGTCAACCAGATCTGTGGCCTCGGCGACCCACGCCCCGTCCCGCATCCCGCCATCGGTGTCGATCGCGGGATACCAACCGTGTCCGAGGTTGAGGGTGTCGACGGCGTCTTGCACGCGGGCATCGACGGGGTGCCCGAACGAGAACCCCACACCGGCTGCTCGGCAGGCCGCGGCGAACGCGTGGGTGGCCCCGGCCGAATCGCAGCGCACCAGCACCCGAGGCGGGTCGGGATCGCCCGGGACGGGCCGCCAACCTATCGGCAGGCCGTTGAGCGCCTGCTGCAGGACGGTGATGTGGTCAGCGGCGGTGTTGGAGCCGGCGTTGCCGGCCCGGAGCAGCCCGGCCAGCGCCTCGCCGCCGCCGATCTGCGGTCGATCCAAGAACGCCAGCAGGGGGTGATGGCCGAAAGTCTTCTTCCAGGTCGGTGCCGCGTCCTGCTTGGCATCGGAATGATCGATGACCAACGTGGCGTCGATATCGATATGCAACCATTCCCCGGCAACAGGGGCGGCCCCGGCATCCCACGCCTTGGTTCTGGCCGCCACCCGGGCAGCACGCACCCCCGGCAGGTGCGCCGCATCGACGCGTTGATCGACCAGCCGCCACATCGTGGTCGTCGACGCCGCCGCCCCGAACACATGTTCGCGATCCCCACACAGCTGCCCGACCCCATCAATACAGTCCGCCCCGTCAGCGACCGCGGCGGCCAGATCAGCGAAGACAGCCCCGGGCGCATACACCCACGGGCCGCGATAGGTATCCGCCAGCACCGCAGTGACCCGCGCTGATAGACCCGTCAGATCAGCGAGCTCACGCAGCATCCCCATCCCGGCATGCGACACCACACCATGACCGTCGGCTGACACTTTCACCCGCCGCGCCACCGCGATACTGTTCACCTGCGAAGTGCCTTCCCGCCAGCATTACGGAACCTCAGAGAAGTCCCATCATGCCTTGCAGGACAGGCACTTTCGCCTATCTACACCCCACCACACACAGCGTTTCGCGAAAAATCCGGGTTAGGCGCAGGAAGGGTCTAATCCGAACGGCTGGACCATCCAGCCAAGCAGCGATGGCACTCGAGTCACCAACGACCGCACCGGCCACGGCATGTTCGTCAGCGTGGAAAACGTGTCATCGTTCTGACCCTCGGCGTGCGACCAAAGAATGTCGCGATCGGCCTTTGCCCTTCTGTTCCTGTCTCGAAATCGACGACATTCGAGGGTCTAAAAACTTCGTGTCGGAGATGGCACGGCGATATGACGGACACCACCGAGCAGCGGTGAAACGATACTGACGTGGACCCCAGCGGGGATGGTGGCAGTGGATTGACCGCGACGCGGCTGCCGTGTGGGTCGTGCGGCGCCGAACTGCCGCCGAACTCCAAGTTCTGTAACGAGTGCGGTGCACCGGTCACACATCTCAGCCGATCGGCGGAGTACAAGCAAGTGACTGTGTTGTTCGCCGATGTTGTTCATTCGATGGACATCGCCGCGACGGTGGGACCGGAGCGGCTGCGCGAGATCATGGCCGACCTCGCCGACCGCTGCGCGGCGGTGGTGAAGCGTTACGGCGGAACGGTGGACAAGTTCACCGGCGACGGGATCATGGCGGTGTTCGGCGCACCAACGGCGTTGGAGGACCACGCTCTTCGCGCCTGCCTGGCGGCATCGGGTGTTCAGGAGGAGCCACAGAGCAGCTCCCATTAAGTACGAAGAAATTTGATCCCTTGGGGGCACTTGACTAGACCTGTGCCACAGGGTATTTGGGGTGAAGATGCAGGTCACCGATGCCTGCGCACCCCATATCACGGCTAGCCCGCTTTACACTTGCCGTCGGCACAAACGTAATTTCGACCACCTCGGCCATAGGCGACCTACAGCCCACCCCGTGCGCATGGTCGAGGCCGTCGAGCTGGTTGCCTGCCACGTCTTCAACCTCGCCGAGCAGACCCGCACAGCGCCTCACCTTCGGCGGCGTCGAGCGTTACCTGGCCCAGCTGGCCGCGCATCCCGGCGACTGCGGCTGTGGCCGCTGTGTGCTGGCGCCCAGGGTAACTCCGCACCGCGTCTACGCGATCGCCTCGGGGTGGCAACGGCAGGTGCGCGCAACCTAGAGTGCGCGCACTGCGCTGACTCGTGCGGCGCCGCACGGCGCCGTGCGCAGTTCGGCGCCCTGCAGACCCGTGGTGCCACAGCCGCAGACCACGGCATCGAAGACGAGCGACACGCGCGTCTGCAGGCACTGAGCCGGTCGGTCGGTACCGCTGACGGGGTGCGGGTCACGGGCCGGTGTCGGTTGTTTGTCGATTGTGCTGTCAGTCACGGCGCGAGCTGGCCAGGTCAGCGCACCAGCCGCACACTGTTGGGTGTCTGCAAACTTCACGGCCAGACCACCGGGAGCGACCACCATGCAGACAGACGCGCACAACATGGGCCGCGAAGAGCGCCGCGCGCTGCTTGAGCAGCGACGCGCAGCCGTGGCACGCCAATTGCGGCGTCTGGCAATCGAATTAACGGAGCTCGACAGACAGCTTGACGAGATCGAGCAGTCGGAGCGTTGACTCAAGTGCGATCCGGGGTTCTGCATACTGGCTGACACCCTATTGTCCGATAGCGCCGCCGCGACTGGAAAAGATGGTCGCCCGACGGTGGGTAAACCGCGACAGCTAAAGCTACTCGGCGACCAACTGGTCGCTGTCGACGAATACCAGACCGCCCGCGTCGAGCGCCACCGCCCATCTCCGCGCGGAAACTATATGGTTCTCACCGAGATCCACCGCATGCCCCGCCATGTCGCCGAAATCCTCGACCACAGTGCCGCCGACCTCGCCGTCCGTCCCCGGATAGACACGCACCCGCACATGCACCGCCACGCGGCTATCGCCGGTATCGCCAGCCGTCCCGCTAGCGCCTTTCCTCCATCTTTTCATCCGTCATCACCCCAAGTCGTGCGCGTGAAAATGGTGACGCAATTAGAGCACGACCAGCTAACGCCGTCCGGGCTTATGGTCCATGACCACCACCCCGCCGACGCGGATCGGCAAAACCACCGTCGCGGCCCGCGTCGGGTCGATCTTCGCGCAACTGCGTCAAGATGGCCGGGTGGTTAGGGAACCCAGCAGGTTTCGGTCGGATTCCCTACAGAACCCGAGGCGGGTGATCGTGCCACTGCCGTGAGCCCCACTGACCGGCCACCTCGGGGTCGGCCTCGACGAACTCCGTCGGGTTGCCGAAGGCATCGAAATGGGTCGGCGCCCGGACGGGCTGAGACCAGGTGAGCCGCACCCCGCGCGGGCGAGATCCGGTGCTACAGCTGCTGAGAACGGCATCGCCTCGGTGCAGAAGAACGCCCCAGACGCCACGGTGGTCGACCTACTGAACGAGTTCGCCGGGATGGTCAGACGCGCTCAAGCTGCTCGTCGTCGTTATCGTGGCGGACGACACCGGGCGCTTCCGGTTTGCCGCCGATGGTCCGCGTGTACGTGGCGATCAAAGCGCGAGACGTCGCGGCCTGAGTTCCCGCACGTCGCCCAGCTTATCGGACAACTACGCTTCCCGTTATGGCTCAGATCGACATCGAGTACGCGGGGCGTACTTACACGGTCCCGTGGACGGATGACAATGTGGAACGACTCAAGGGCATCGCGCAGCACGTCCGCGATGGGCGCGCCGAGGTGTTCACCGTGCTAGGCGATAGGTTTGCGCTCACCATCGTGGTCGGTCCCACAATCCCGCTAGCAATTACTTACGTCGACTGACCGCGACCAAGAATGGGATATTCACTCCTCGTCGAGTCGTTGGGGTCGGCTTGACCGACCGCGCCGCCCCAGTCGTCCCAGGTGTCTTGGCGCCTGTTTCGGGGCTCGATGATGCGGCGTCGGAGACTCCACGTCGTATCACGAGCCGTTCATGATCCATTGTCTTGCTGCCTCGATCTGCCCAGCGGGGAAATGCTTGATCTCGGCTGACACAAAGTGTGACGTTAAATGCTCTGCGACATCCCCGAGGTGGGAGTCCGTTACGACTCCGATTCTCTTTATGCGCTTGTGATGATCTCGGACAAAGCGAAACTGGTTGGCCATTGCCCCAAAACTCTTCCATCCGGGAAACGCCGGGGTTTCGATGATGAGGCCAGCCAGACCGCCGGTTGCCTCGATGTGCGGGTCGACCGCCTTCGCGATTTTCACGAAGTCGTCCTGCTCGATCGCAGATTTTGGTTGCACGTGCAGGATGGAATGCTCGGTATCGACGTGGTATTCGATCATGTATCGCTCCTTTACGATCGTTGCGGTCCAAGGGCCGAACTCGCCGATGGTGTTGACATCGACGGTTTCGCACACATCACCTCCGGACACGGTTGTGGGCGGTTAGCAGTAGTTGGTCGAACACTGGGCGTGGGGGCAGGGTCTCGTCGTAGTTGAGTGCCCGAAAATCGGCCAGGAGCTGTTCGGCCAAGACCCGCAGCTTGATGTTGGCCGCCTGCGACCGCCATGTGAGGAGGTCGAACGCCGCGTCGGCGTCGATGCGATAGACAATCATCAAGATGCCCTTGACTTGTTCGATGACGGCCCGGTTGGCTGCGATCTCGGCGACGGCTTCGCTGATGAACGATTCGCGCTCCTCGGGTGGAAAGGTCACGTCGACATAGAAACCGTTCGTGCCGATCACTTCGCCGCCATCATCGCGCAGGAGTTCGGCGACCACGATGACGTCATGGATGCGGCCCTGGACGTCGATGATGCGGTGGCGGGTGCTGAACGGCTGATGCGTTCGACGGATGTCGTCCAGTGTGGCGGCCACCTGCTCGTAGTCGTCTGGATGTTTATGTGACAGCACCATGCTGGTCGTTGGTTTTGCGGTGCCGGGTTCATAGCCGTGCAGTCGTTCGACTTCGGGTGACCATTCCCACCGCTCGTCGTCGAAGTACAGCCGGAACCATCCGGTGGGATGAGGCTTGCCTCCGGCCAGTGCCCGCGCGAGTTGAGCGTCCTCGTCATACCCGCTGACCATGATCAGGAACCTATCCGACCATTGCCACCGATGGCGGATAACCGACCGCTACCTTCTTCATCGCAAGCAGAGATGATAGGCGGCGAACCCGAGCTGTGCTGTGTTCTCAACGTCAGGGCTGCTCCCGGCGTTCGCCTCGTAAGGGGAGCGGATGCAGCCAACCTTTATCCCCACATGAGTGCTGAATAACCCGTCCAGACAACTTGAAACGCCATCGCGAGGCCGCGCGGATCCCCGAACCCTGGACCGACGAGATCGTCCAGGCAGCCGACGTCGTGGTGACGATCGGCTGCGGCGACGCCTGCCCGTTCTTTCCCGGCCACAGGTATGACGAGATCGTCCAGGCAGCCGACGTCGTGGTGACGATCGGCTGCGGCGACGCCTGCCCGCTCTTTCCCGGCCACAGGTATGTGGAATGGGCGCTACCCGACCCCGCCGGACAATCCGTCGACGCGGTCCGTCCGATCCGTGACGACATCGAAGAGCGGGTCCGCCGCCTGCTCGACGAACTCGGCATCACCCCCGTCGCCTGATGTCCGAGACCGACCGCACGCCGTCGGTGCATCTTCGCCGGATCGAGGAGAGAGACATGTCCGTGTCCCAGGCGCTCGCCATCACCCCCGTCGACGAGATCTTGAAGTCATCGGCGTTGGTCCCGCGCAACGGGTTCCCTCTGGAGCCGCGATGCCGAGTGTGCCGAAACGATGTGTTGCGCAAGAAGGTCAACGACCTATTGGCCAGCGGGGCAAGCTACGCCATGGTCTTACGCGCACTCGCGGCGGACAATGCCGAACTCGATAAGTGTGATCGGGTCACGGTCGACTCGATCCGTAACCACACTGCCCGGCATTTCCCAGTCCAAAACGTCGCCAGAGCCACGTACAGGGAGATCCTCGAACGCCGGGCAAAGGCGAACGGCGTCGACTTCGTCGAGGGTGTAGCCACCGCGATCACCCCCATTGCGTTTTTTGAAACCGTCATGGTCAAAAGCTATGAGACCCTTGTCGACTCGAACACCAAGGTCGATGTGAACACCGGCATCGTAGCGGCGGGGCGGCTGCAGTCGCTGATCGACTCCGGGGACAGCAGCCGCGAAATGTTGGTGATGAAGGTCCAGTTGGGCCGGCTCTGCGACGTGGTCAAGTCGACGGTGCCGCAGTCGATGTGGGGCGAGATCGTCGAGAAGCTGGAGGAGCTGGAGCAGGATTCGCAGGCGCTCGATGTCGGCACGGACTCCTTCGATGACGATGACGATGACGACGAGGCCTTCGATCCGACCGAGTTCATCGACGAGGACGACGAGTTTTGACCTCTGCAGCCCGCCGCCACCGAGCGATGGGGACCGCTGCCGGTGTTGACGGGCGATCGCGGTCGCGTGGGCACCATCAGAGCGGCAATTGCTTGATTGCTTATCGACGACCCGGGCCTAACTTTGGAGTTCGTGCCCGCACTGGGCGAGTTGGTCCGCTGCACCGACGGCGCCTAGGTGGTCCGGTCACCGCAGCACTGTCCGCGCGGTCACCGGCTGGCCGCTGGCGTTGGCCCGGCGACCGTGAACTGTGCGCCTGACGCAATATCTACGCCTAGCGTGTGCTGGGTTCAAAGTTCCCCTGACTGGCGCGTCGGGCACGGCGACGCCCCCGTCGGCCCGACCATGAAAGGGTCTCCACGTCCGCGGTTCGCCTCCGATACGGCTACGGGCGCCCCCCGGTCGCGTACGTTTCGCGTACGTGAAGGCGTTAGCTAGCACGGCCGGGGCGTAACCTGCACAGAGGAGTGTTGATGATGGCTGATCGCGTCATGAGGGGCAGCCGGCTTGGGGCCGTGAGCTACGAGACCGACCGAAATCACAACCTGGCGCCGCGTCAGATCGCGCGGTATCGCACGGAGAACGGTGAGGAGTTCGAGGTCCCGTTCGCCGATGACGCCGAGATCCCCGGCACCTGGCTGTGCCGCAACGGCATGGAGGGCACCCTGATCGAGGGTGGTGACCTGGCCGAACCCAAGAAGGTCAAGGTGCCGCGCACACCCTGGGACATGCTGCGGGAACGCCGCTCGATCGAGGAACTCGAGGAACTGCTCAAGGAACGCCTCGAGATCATCAAGTCACGCCGCCGCGGCAGCTAGCTTAGCTACCGGCCGGAGATCCGATCTGATGACTCAGAAGATTTGCTTTGATTGCTTCCATAAGTTGTTCCCTGACAAGCCAATTCGGAAGGTTACGTTGGGTCGGCAATGCGTTGTGTGCAAAGCGCAAACGGATCTAATGGAACAGATGATTCCTGTTGAGGCAGAGGACATTCCGCTGGTTAAGCAAATAGCTCAAGTGCCGCGACGAGTACTACATCGAACTGAACGGCATGCCGACCGGCGTGTCGCTGTTCGTGTGGCTGCCCGAGGAGCGGGCCAGGTGGGTCGAGGTGCGGGCCAAGCGGGACCGCGCGATCCGCGCCATGTTCGGGCAATCAATCCCAGTATCGCGCACCAGTGTTTATACAGTTCAGAGGCATATCTAGGCTAGCTCAACAGATTTTGTGCCCAATATGTGCCCAATGGGATACCACTACTGTTTGCTCGCGGTGGCGGCGGTTGTCACCCCCTCGGCCTGGGCCTTATCGAGATCGGCGCTAGTCGGTGCCTTACGGGCAGCTTGACGCCCGTCATCGGTCAAGATCGCTGGCTTCATCTGTTGCTCGTATCGGGTGCGGCGCTCCTCGATCTCCTCGATCCCAACATCCTGTTCATCGCGACCGGGTACGGATCTCGGAGCTGCTCGGGCTGTACTGGACCGACTTCGACGAGACGGCCGCGACCCTGACGATCACCGGCAAGGTGATCAGAGCGGCGGGTAAGGGCCTCCTGCGGATCGACGAGACGAAGACGGCCGCGGGCAGGAGGACACTGCCGCTGCCCAGCTTCGCGGTGACAGTCCTGTCTGCTCGCCGCAGCCGTCCATATCTCGGCGAGCAGACGATGGTCTTCCCGTCGACCGCTGGCACGTGGCGCGACCCGGACAACTTCCGTGCCCGCTGGCGCGAGGTACGTGAGGCTCTCGGCGTGCCGGATGTGACCAGCCATTCATTCCGCAAGACCGTGGCGACGTTGATCGACGACGAGGGACTGTCGGCGCGGATCGGTGCCGACCATCTGGGCCATAGCCGTGTGTCCGGGACGCAGGACACCTATATGGCTCGAGGTCGTGTGCATAAGAAGGTTGCCGAAATCCTCGAGCGCACGGTCGCGGGAGGTGGCGACCTACTCTCAGGATGATCCCGGTCCGGCCGCCAGCTCCTCGAACTTCTCCATCAATTTGGCGGTGACGTCCAGGCCGACATCCTTGGCGAGCGTCTGACCGGATGCAGCATCAGTGAGATAACTCGGATGCACAGGGAGCTCGACCTCTACCCGGACGTGGACCAGGCCATCGTCCTCCTGACAGAGGGTCGAAAAAAAACGAATCGTGTAGTCGCGCATTTGACTTCCTTTCCGTTAGCTGGTCGAGGGAATAGCGCCCGGCTCGTAGCGAATGCTGAGTTGGCGTACGTGGTCCCAAAATGGTCGCAGGTTGCCTGATCGGGCCATAATCGACGAATAAACGGTGGATCTCAGGCGGATCAGCGAAAAAATAGCCTCTGACGTGCCCCCGGCAGTGCCCCCGGCAGCAGTGCCCCCGGCAGGGTTCGAACCTGCGACACTGGCTTTTGCAAACGACAGTTCGCGAGGGTTGCCAATGATTATCGCTAGTCATTGCAGCGCAACGGCTTTAGTGGCTCAGAGCGTGCCAACGCATGTCGGTGATTCCCGTTGCTTCACCGTCATAAACGGTGAATAAACGATGAGCGGAGCGCACCCCAAATTCAACCTAAACCACCCGTCCAGCCGCGGCCTGTCAGTCCCCGACCAGCCGCGCCCGCTCCTCGTCACCGGCCGGCCCCGGATCGTGGGCCGCCCCACCCGTCGTCGAACAAACTCTATCGCGTGGGCCCATCTCTCCGGAGCCCGACTGGCGAACTCGAAGAGACCAACGATCCCGCGCATGCGGTGCACAGGAAGGCGCTGATGCCAGCGCACTCCCTACAGCCGCTTTTCGAGGAGAGCGAAACGGCGGGGCTCCCGTTCAAAGCGTCACCAGGCAGGGTGCCCTCGCGGCCGGGATGCCGCCGCTGCAGTTGAATCGGAAGGTCACCACGACGCTGGCGATCTACATCTGTTCGAGGACGATCACGCCGAGACGAGGGCCTCGGGATGGTGGGCCGCGGGCGCCGCTCGGACACGGGGTGCGGCGCCCCGACCACCAGGTCTCGATGGTGGACGCGCCTAGCCGGTTCCAGCACCGACCCCCGCCCCAGGTGGCGGCGGATCTCGACGTCAGCTCATCAGTTTGCTCGCCGGTCTACCGGTAATGGATAACCAGGAACATGATGCCGACGAACGCGATACCGACGAACATCATGACGAGATCCCAGATGGTCATAGGGTCATCCTGGCCGGTGGTAGAACCAGCTTGGTCTGATCGTCCTTGGATCCGCCTCGTCGTCATCTGCGGCTTCCGTAAGACGCGCGAGAAGTCGAAAGTTCGTCACAGCTTGATGGGGTCCCGCGGGACCCCTAGAGGCGGCGACGTCGACATCCCCGGCTTCAAGTTCCGCACGTAGCCGTCGCGGGGTGAGCTGTTTTTTGGACCTTACGGCCCTGGCCAGCCCGGGCGACGAGCGCGCCGGTGGCCTGGCTGACCTCTGCGCGGGATAGTGCGTTGAGTTCGGCCCATACGTCGCTATTGGGATCGGTGACGGCGGCTTGCAGGTCGGCGTGCATGAGATCAAGCAGCGGCATGCCTGCCGGTGAGGCGGCGAGGAGGGCACCGGCCTGGCTCCCAGTGTTCCGCTGGCGGCACACCTTCGAAGACGAGCGAAATCGCCGCCGCATCAATGTTGAACAACATTACGCAGGCCTCGCAAAGAGAGTCAGCGGCCTCTACCCCGCGCCGACCATCAACGGCCGCGCGAAGCTGATCGTCGATCGCCACATCTAGCCGAACGAGAGCCGTGCATCGGCGATGGTGCCCGCAGGTCGCGGTGGC
Organism: uncultured Actinomycetota bacterium; assembly: GCA_963801365.1. Lineage (GTDB taxonomy): Bacteria > Actinomycetota > Actinomycetes > Mycobacteriales > Mycobacteriaceae > Mycobacterium. The sequence continues at coordinate 18,559 of CAWDEZ010000023.1, forward strand.
GAGGTCATACCTCCACCATCCGCCAGTGGGGGCGAATTTGCGAGTGCGGGCACCGCCGGCCGGCGCTCGCGAGTGTTCACGCACCGATACTCAGACAACGGCGCCGCTGCCGGTGAAGTAACTCTGTTGGCGACCGGAAAATGAACGTGTAGCGAGTCGGGACGATGCCGGTGACCGTCGTGCTTGTGGGCCCGCTGGGAATTAGCCATTACTCATTCCGAAATCATTAAGGTGCAATGTATCCCGATGTGGCGAGCCCTGTGAAGAGCCGTTGGCCGCGTGGCGACCTCCCCGAGCACACGGCTCGGCGATTGCGTCTTACCTGCCGAGGGCGCGTCGAATAAATGGCATTGGCGGTATGGTGCACGCGACCGTTTCCAGATTGTGTCGTCGCCGATTCGAATAGTTTTGGCCGGTTCGCGGCCAAGGACAGGAGCGTCGCATGACGCTACAACGAGGCCGAAACGCCGCCAGTCGACAGCCCGCACCGCCCGAGCACACACCGCGCCTGCGCCTGAAGCCCAAAGCACCCATTACCGGCTATGTCGATGGGGCATGGTGGCCGCACAGTAATGACCTAGCGACTGAACTTCCAGATCTGCTGGCAGTGCTGTCGGTACGACTGGGCACTATTGATCGGGTGATATACAACCTCGCCGAATGGGCGAAGGCCCCGAAGAAACTGCCGACCGACGGACGAGTGGTACGACTGGCCGGATACCACCGACAGCCGGTCAACACCATCGAAGTAATCGGACTCAACCGAAACAAGATCGTCCTGCTGGTAGTCCCGCCCACACCGACCCAGATCAAGCTCACCACACCATGATGGCTGCGGCGGCCCCGGACAACGCCTCGACGATCGACGGCCTGCTCAAGACTGGCGCGCAAGACAGAGAAGCCCGCACCAGCACAGCAGCCATCGATTAACGAGGCTTTCAGCGGCCCGGCTAGGCGCGTCCTCGACGATCCTGACAGCATCCTGCAGTTTTCGCCGGGCTTCGGCATCCAGTCATTGACGGAAACCCCTGTGGCAACAGGGCCTTCGCCAGCCCCATCCCGACGAGGATCCCGTGGGCGTGGTGAACACGCAGTGGGCCGACCGGATGCCGTGGGCGGCGTGTTGGACGGGGCTTTGTGAGACGGCGCATAACCACCATCAAGCGGCCCGGTGCAGGTTGTCGCCGACCGGGTCGAGATGGAAGGTGAGTGAGGATCTGGTTGACCCACGGGACCCACGTCGTCATTGACAGGTGGGTTCCATCAGCCGCTACTAATGAACGGCGTTGCTCAGCGGATCTTCTCAGGTATCGAGTCCAGCGCCTGTAGTACGTGTACGCGAGTTTGCCCGCAGCGTCGTCATCCAGCACGGAGTACATCGTCATAGTGTCCTGAACGAGTTTCAGGCGGTTTTCGTAAGGCGTGAGCAGTGTTGTTCCGGGAATCATGATGTTTTTCCTAGCCTTGATTTTTCGCGAAACTCTGTAGCGGGGGTGTGTAGGTAAGCGAAAGTGCCTGTCCCGCAAGGCATGATGGGACTTGTCTAAGGTTCCGTAATGCTGACTGGAAGGCACTTCGCAGGTGAACAGTATCGCGGCGGCGTCGCGGGTGAAAGTGTCGGCGGACGGTCGGGGCGTGGTTTCGCATGCGGGTATGGGCCTGTTGCGTGAACTGGCCGACTTGACCGGGTTGTCGGCGCAGGTGACCGCCGCGTTGGCCGACACGTACCAGGGCCCGTGGGTGTATGCGCCGGGTGCGGTGTTCGCGGATCTGGCGGCAGCGGTGGCCGACGGCGCGGACTGTATCGACGGGGTCGGGCAGCGGTGCGGGGACCGCGAGCATGCCTTTGGGGCGAAGGCGTCGACGACCACGATGTGGCGGCTGGTTGATCAGCGTATTGATGCGATCCATCTGCCGCGGGTGCGCGCTGCGCGCGCGGCGGCCAGGGCGGCGGCGTGGGCCGCCGGGGCGGCCCCCAAGCGTGGCGGGTGGCTGCATATCGACATCGACGCCACATTGACCATCGACGCCTCCGACAACAAGCAGAACGCGGCGCCGACCTGGAAGAAGACCTTCGGGCATCACCCGTTGCCGGCGTTTTTGGATCGTCGGCAGATCGCCGGGGGCGAGGCGCTGGCCGGGCTGCTGCGGGCCGGCAACGCGGGCAGCAATACCGCGGCCGACCACGTCACGGTCCTGGAGCAGGCGTTGGCGTCGCTGCCGCCGGGCTGGTGTCCGGGCCGGGATCCCGGGGCGCCGAAGATGCTGGTGCGGTCCGACGCCGCTGGGGCCACCCACGCGTTCGCCACGGCGTGTCGAGCTCACCGGGTCGGGTTCTCGTTGGGCCACCCGGTCGACACCCGGGTGCAAGACGCGGCCGACACCCTCAACCGCGGTCAGGCCTGGTACCCGGCGATCGAGTCGGACGGTGAGATCCGCGACGGGGCGTGGGTGGCCGAGGCCACCGACCTGGTCGACATGTCGGCGTGGCCTGCCGGCACCCGGCTGATCCTGCGCAAGGAACGCCCGCATCCCGGTGCGCAGCTGCGGTTCACCGACGCCGACGGCATGCGGGTCACCGCGTTCATCACCGACACCGCCCCCGGTTTGATCGCTGGGCAGCTGGCCGGCCTCGAGCTGCGCCACCCTCAACACGCCCGCGTCGAGGACCGCATCCGCGAAGCCAAGGCCACCGGACTGGCCAACCTGGCCTGCCACGACTTCCACGCCAACGCGGCCTGGCTCGAAATCATCATGGCCGCAACCGATCTCGTCGCCTGGACCAAACTCATCGGATTCACCAGCCACTCCGAGATCGCCCGCTGCGAAATCGCCGCCTTCCGCTACCGGGTGCTGCACACCGCCGCCCGCATCACCCGCGGCGCCCGCCAACTCCGGCTACGCATCGACGCCACCTGGCGGTGGGCCGCAGCGATCACAACCGCCTGGCACCGCATCCGCGCCGCCTTCCCCTGAGCCGCCGACCCACCTGCCCCAACGACCACGAAAGCACGGCACTGGGAAGCCCGCCCAACCCGGCGACACGGGACGATCCAAACACGTCACATCCCGAAAAGACCGACCACACAGGCCAATCCGCAGCCAAGCCGCAACCAACACCTACCGGCATGCAAAATCGAGGCTAGTCTGTCGAGTGCGTTCGCTGAAACGAAGGGGCCTCGACACCCCCCAACGCTACGCCGTTTCAGGTTGCCGACCCCTGCGGTGCACGTGCGGGTATCCCGGCAGCCGGTGGTGAAATGATGCGTTTTCCCTCTGAACCCGCGCCGCCGGTTGACCCCAAGTCGCCGGCCGTTTCGTGACGGGGCCCCAATTTTTCGCGGGAGCCCGCTTTTTGACCGGAGCCAATTGCGTTGTGACAGCAGACTGCGTGGCGTGCGCCGGTGGTCTGGTGCGGGCCAAGCCGAGGCGCTGGCCGCTCTTTTCTTGGGCAACCTTTTTCAGCTCACCCACTACAGCTTCGATGCCGCGCGCGATTGATGAGACGTCGTCGACGTTGTCTGGGCAGGCGACGATGCCCACGGCGAAGGTAAGCCGTAGGACACCGCGGTGATGTTGAGGTTGGCGCCCTCAAATAGCGGGGCGAAGGCGTGCATGCCGAGGACGTGGGCTCCGGCGCAGTAGATTTCGCCGGCTGGGCCCGGAACGTTGGAGGTAATCATGTGCGCCACCGGGGGATGCAGCCCGCTATCTCGTCATTACAGCGGCGAATCCAACCTTCGAACATCGTTGACGTTCAGTGTGGGCAGACAGCGTTGATACTAGCACCTCAAGGAGGATATTAGAGACGTGTTCAGGCGGTCTTGCCTCGGCGGTGTGGGGTTTCATTTCCCACCGAAGACCTGGAACTGAAGATTGCGTGAATCGGCTAACGGCGGCCCGTACGTGACTGCTCCGCACTCGCCGCCATCGGCATCGCCACCCGTGCCGATACCCGAGCTTCTTGCCGCACTCGGCAGCTGAGACCGCGGGCATTACGGTGGTACAACGCTGTAGACCAACAATGTTGACACGGCCTCTAGCAGGGTGTTTACTGGAGGCCTAGTCGGGAAACCGGCGTCGGCGGCGGCCGTACGAGTTGGCCGTCGGGATCGACGCGATTCCTGATCTATCCCGGGAATCGGGGTCCAGACCACTGCACGACCGCGACACGCGTCGGGACAAATCCGAACGCGTGCGTGTCCACTGTCGAAGCTAGGAGAACGACCACGATGAACACGATGAAAAAGTCTGCCAACGGACGCCGGATTACTTTTCGCGAGAACGTGATCCACGTAGGCGCGGGTTTCGTAGCGAAGGAGCGCCCGCACGTGTTGGCCGCGCTAGCGACCCTCGAGCCGCATCTGGGACGGTGGGATCCCAATGATGTGGATATTGAAGTCACCCTGCGGGACCGCGGCGGCAACGAGCAGCGCATCACATTGCGCACGACCCTACCTGGCTGTCCGCCGCTCGTAGCGGTCGCCGACAACCCGGACCTCACCCGTGCCCTCTGCGAGGCAAAGCGTCAACTGATCCGGCAGCTTGAACACCAAAAGTCGGCAGGCGAACCCATGAATAACCGCCGGCTGCGGAAAGCGACGATTCGGCATCCGGGATACTTCCGCGCCGCCTGAGATCACCGAGCTCGCAAGGTAGACACACCGACACCCGGCATTACGAGACCCCACCAGCAGCTCGCTTCTGCGGGCAGATAGTAGAGACAGTCATGACGCACATCACCGAAGCGCGTGTTATCGGCAACCATCCCGACATGGGCGTGCCGCCGCCTGCGGCTGTCCGTAGTTCGTTGATCGTCACGGACATACTCCGTGCAGGTATACGCCGCAGGAACACACGCAGGGAAATGGCTGCGGCCCAGTCCACGTGGGATTCCGAAGGCGGGGCAACCGGAGAAGGTGAATCGCCGCCCGGTGGTACCGAGGGTTTACTACTGGCGTCGTACACCCGGCCGGTCGGTTCCGGACCCCGTGGTCTTGGTCGTTGACCCGGTGCGGTCGCTCGGCTCGCGAAACCCGAGCGAGCGGCGCATCATCGGCGCTATGAAGCGAGATGTGGGCGCAGAGCTCGAAGTCGAGATCACCGCGCCGACGGAGTTGGAGTTCCAGATTGCTGTCGCGCCGCATCCGAATACCGAGGTGTCCGAGTCGCTGTCGTTCGTCTTGGACGGAAAAACCGTCCAGGCCTTTAAGTCTCGCATCCGTGCGGTCCAACAGGCGGCCGGGGTGACTGGCAACGACGTGCTGATCGCGGTAGTAGCAGGAGTGCTACGGGAGTGGCTCACCGCCCGTGCCGAGCTGCCGAACTCGTCAGTCGCGTGATCGCGGCTGCGCACCGTCACTGGGCAGATGGCGGCCGGGCTGCAGCGCGGCGGGCAGGGCTTCACCGTTACATCGCACCTGGGTGGGCGGAGCCCTCGGGGGTTATGAGGCTAGATGCTCTCGGGCGGGAGTACCGCCGACCCTGGGAGGCGCGCAGAATCGGAACAGGAGTGGAGGAAGGAGTCGGCGATGAAAGCCAACGTAGGCGACTGGTTGGTGATCAAGGGCACGACAACCGAGCGCTCGGACCAGCGGGGGCTTATTACGGAGGTGCACTCCGCGGACGGCTCGCCTCCCTACGTGGTGCGGTGGCTCGCCACCGGCCATGTGGCGACGGTGGTTCCCGGCTCTGACGCCATTGTGGTGACACCAGAGGAGCAGGAAGCAGCGGACGAGCGGGCACAGGAACGGGCCGCACACCGCGGCAGCAACGACTAGGTGCTGCGGGTCGCCGTTACCGCGCGCAGGCTTGCGGGTGGCCTGGTGTTGCCCGGCACTCAAAATGAGTATGAGAGCGTCACTTTCGGTGAGGACGAACAACCGGTAGTTGGTGTGCATGCCGACGTGATGGTGTTCCCGGTGACGGCGGGAGGCGGATGTTTGTGTTCATCGTGACGGGCGGTGAGCCGGGCCGTTGAAGGGCTCAGCCGGACGGCGCTAGAAGGCGCCCGCGGGTGTAGAGCCCGATGAGTGTCCACACGGGCTCGGCAATGCCCAGCCGTCGACGCGCCCACCAGGCCGCGGCGGCCAGAACGGTGTCGCGCAGCAGGTTGCCGGTGCTCGCAAGCCCGTTGAACGCCTCTGCGTCGAGCTCGGATCAGCTCTTGCGCCCCGCGCTGCCAGAGCCGGTTGAGATGACCGGGGTCGCGGGCGCGACGCAACCAGCGGCGGACGGTGGACGGCGAGCGGCCCAGCGCGGCGGCGATCCGCCGGTATCCCAGGCCTTCAGCCTTGCGGGCCAGTGCGGTGCCGATCACCTCGGTGGAGTCCGCCCGGCGTGGCTGCAACGCGGCCGGCAGCAGGACCTGGGTGGCTCCGCAGCCGCGGCAACGCACCCGCCGGGGCCGCACGTCGATCGCGTCCACCCCGATGCCACGGACGCGTCGGCAGCGGCCGTATCCCCACCGCTTCAGGGTGTCGCCGCATCCGCGGCGGGGGCAGCGCATCCGCCCGTCGGCCAGGGCCTCCTCGGCCGACTCGGCGGCGCGGACGATGATCATCGAGCGATACGGCGGACATGAGGCACCAGCGTGGTCTATCACGTCCTCGCCGGGGAAGGGGCCAAATCGTGTTGGTAGCAGACGGTTCGGAATCGGCTCTGCGCCAGCTGATCTCCTCCGTCGGGCACCGTCACCGTGAGGACCGACCCGACACCTGGTAACCGTCTGTTCCTCGGCGGCGCATGGTCGTGTTCACCATGCCGCCGCACACGACCGCACTTCTCATCCTCACCCCCGGTGACGCGGCGGACCCCGTACTGATTGCCGTTCAACACCTGGTTAGGCCATCACGTGATGGGCTCTCGCGCATGCGGGCGGACGGGACTGAGTTGGATGCCGGTCGGTCTAACCTGACATCGCCATGTCCCAGAAGCCTCGCTCGTAGTGGGTCACCCAGAAGAAGGCGTCTTCAGCTTCTCGGGCCTGTTCGCCGATGGAGGCCTCGAGCTGGCGATCAACGGAACTCTGGAGGTCGCTGACGAAGGACCGGAAGCCGTCGGTGGTCCACCTGTTCACGAACTCCCGGTAGGGCTGAGCACTTGGGTGGGCGCTGTCCCAGCTTTCCAGGTAGCTGCGTTCGAGCGCCCAGACGGCGGTGATCTGGGCCGGGTAGCCGGAGTAGGTCACGGCCAGCAGGAAGTCGCAGTAGGCCCGAGTCGTCGGATGCTTGGGGGCGTCGAGGGCCAGGCCGCGCCGCGCCGCCATCTCCTCAAACCAGCCGAGCTCCCCCACGGTGGCGACCACGCCGCCCGCGAGGAGGGCGACGTCGGCGAGGGGGGCCGTGGCCGCGATGCGGGACTGGGCGCGCACCAGGGCCTGCGCGAAGAGGTAGTCCTGGGCCAGCCACCGGTCGAAGGAGTGCTCGGGCAGCGAT
>CAWDEZ010000024.1:0-123251 GCA_963801365.1 uncultured Actinomycetota bacterium
TGGATAGTCGAGCGCCACTTTTGCGAGCTCGGCCTTGCCGAGGTTTGACCACGACATCGCATTGAACGTAAACTCTGCGACGGCGCACGTCGGCATGTGGGTGATCTCGCTTGAGAGGCGATGCGCGAGTTCGGTCAACTCGGGGTTATGGCCAAAAAGCATCACGCGCTCCAGCTTGTCGCCGACCTTGTGAATGACGTTGAGCAGGTCATGCACCGCGCCGGTATACAGCCGATCATCCACCACGATATCCTTGAGCTTGTAATCGAGCTTCTTGGCGACGATCTCTGCCGTCGTGAGCGCGCGCCTCGCCGGACTCGACAGGATCAAATCGGGCTTCACATCGCGCTTCGCTAATCGCTTACCCATCTTTGGCGCGTCGCGCCTGCCGCGATCGCTTGCCGGTCGGGATGCGACGAAATCGAGACTGTAGTCGCACATCGAAGCCACTCCCCTGTTGCGAACAGCCGGGTTTGTTGTCCTCCTGTTTGAAACACATCAACTTCCCGTGGCGATCTTGTGGTGGTACGCCGCGCGGCGCGCTATCGCATCGCGGCCTCAGTCTGCTGCACATCGAGAACATGCTCCCACCGAAAAAGCGGTGCAAGTTGCAGGACAAGTTGAACTCGTTCACCCCGCGGCCGTGCGAGTGAATATACGGTCAATCTCGTTGCCATGATGAAGTCGTTCTCGTGCAGTCCTTTGATCTTCTTGGTCTCCAGCGAGACCGTTGCATTGCCCCAACCGAAGCAGATATTCGGATGATGGCGTTCAGCTTCCGCAAGTTCACCAATCTCCTGAACAAAGCTAAGTGCCTCCCGGAAATTGCGAAACTGGAAGCTCCGCTCGATGCGGTGAGCTTCCTCCAGCAGTTGCCAGTCTGTGGCTTGTCCATGAAACAGCTCAGCTTGCTCGCGCGTGAGCGGAGGTATTCCCCCGCGACAGGGAGTACAGGTTTTGCTAGCGAGAGCTTCAGTCATGTTTCTTGCTCCTCCTGTAAACCGTCGCCTGCGCTAAGACCGGCATGGGATCGGCCCCAACTGCGAAAGTGATTTTTTCGGGCGGGCGCGCTTTTTTGACCGTAATATTTCGCCAATTTCCTCGCGCATTCCGCATTCAGCCACAGCCATTTCTCAAGCCCCGGGTCCGTGTTCGGGTTTTGTGGCATGAGAAGGACATTCCGGCACGCAAACAGCGCAGTCGATGCAATCGTCCGGATGGATCACGAGCGTGTACCGCCCTCGTAGAAGCAATCCACGGGGCATACCTCGACGCAGTCCATGATTTTGCAGCGATTGCAGCTGTCATTCACAATATTATAGGCCAATTAAGTGTCCTTTCAGCAGATCGCAGTGGTGAACTCATTCGCGATGTCCGTCCTCGCGGCGCTCGCTCTTCGGCTGAAAATGGACGCAGAGGAGACTGGCGTCGTGCGGGTCGATCGGTACCCCGAACAGTAGGCATCCGAGGGCCGACTGGCTCGCGGATGTCAAGTCGCAGTACGTTTCTCCACCGAGATACGCGCAGTCCTGGCACGCACCAAAGTGCCGATATGCTCCACTCGCAGCTATAGAGGTCACCACGTGGTGCAGCGCGTCGCGCATCACGGTTTGCTCTTGCGCGTTGAGCAATTCCACGGCGCGCACCAGAACTTCGAACGGATCGCGCGCAACCGCTTCATGACCTTTATCCGTCAAGCGGAGAGTAACGCTTCGCCCATCCGCCTGAGATCGCTGTCGGACCAAATACCCACCTGCCTCAAGCGCCTTAATGGCTTGTGATGCGGTGCCACGGGTCGTGGCTTGAAATTCCGCGAATGCCAACGGAGTCCGGGAGAACGAGTTGGCGCGGGCGAAAAAGCGGAGCGCCATCCATTGGGCGGGGCTGAGTTGGCCGTCATCGCCCGTCGGCTTGCACGCTGCCTACGAGCAGCAGGAGCTCCGCCTTTTCGTGCTGACATGATCGCCTCTTCAAATATAATAGTGTTTCGAAATTACCTTTGACAACCGGTCGGTCCCTGATACTTTCGTTTCGAAACTAATTGGAGGGCGCTGAAAATGCCCCGCGCCGGCGCCTGGTCGACCTACGGGCGAATCCGGCATTAGTCGTTATTTTGAGGAAATCCGGCGGTTCCCGATGTTGGACCGGCAGGAAGAATACCTGCTGGCCGAAGCACTGGCGCGAGGACGGTGATCGCGACGCCGCGCATAAGCGGCGTCACCGAGCACGCCGTGATCGATATGAACCGCCGGCTCGGCGGTGACGCCTCGCTCAACGGGCCGATCCGCGAGGACGGCGATCCCGGCGAGTGGCAGGATCGGCTGGTGGACGAATCCCGACCAGGAAACGATGCTCGCCGCGCGCGACGAGTTCGATAACCGCCGCAAGGTGCTGTTCGATGCGCTTGGCGTTCTCAACGGGCGCGACCGGCGCATCTTCGAGATGCGGCGCCTGGCCGAAGACCCGATCACACTCGCGGAGCTAGCCGACGAGTTCGGAGTGTCGCGCGAGCGCGTGCGCCAGATCGAGGCGCAAGCCTTCGAGAAGGTGCAGAAGGCACTCAAGAACCGCGTCGCCGCGATTGAGATGCCGGGCTACACCTGCCGATGCATTAGCTTCCAGCCCTCTCGGGGTGGCGGGAGAAACTGCTGATGGACGTGTCGCTATGGGCACGTTTTACGGCAACCAAATCATGCGGATAAGGGAAGCCGCTCACCGAGTGCTGATCGAGCCCTCGCTCGGCGATCCATGCACGGCACTTTGCGTCATCGATCGGGTGCCTAAGCCGCGCGCCGCGTTAGCTGCCGCGAGTTTAAGTGCATTGGGGTTTGCACGAGGCGACTTCGGTCGAGTGCGCGTTGATGGTGATGGCCGAGATGCCGTCGGTCGCCGCGAACGTCGCGTAGATGCTTGCGGAAACGCCGCCTCATTGCGCCGCAATGATTGCGGCGGCCGTCGGCGTCTCAATTCCACGCGATTAGGTCGTACCAGTCCCGGCCGATCAACAGCTGGTCGCACTGATGGCAATAGGTTGTGTGGCCTGCGGGATCGTGGATGTTGACCTGTTGCACTTGGCTCAGAAAATCCGGGCTGTGGTTTTCCTTTCCTATATCACTGCGAACTGCCGGTTCTTGAGGTCGGTGATCAGCATCGCGCCGGGCGCGTGCGTGATCGCGAACGGCGGCTTGATGTGCGCGATGACCGACTGGGGCGTGACGGCCCATACACCGGAAGCTCGTCGGGTCTGACTTCGACCGGATCGCCGTAATCAGGCCTGGCGAGATCGTTGATGCCGATGAGCTCCGGCAGGCCAACGTGCACCGGCGCACCATGCACCGCCGGAAACCGGGAGGTGATCTGGATCGCGCGGATGGCGTGCTGCGGTCGCAGCGGCCGCATCGACACCACCATCGGGCCGGAAAACGCGCTGGCCGGCGTGCAGTTGATGTTGGTGCGGTACATGGGAACCCGGAGCCGCTGCTCGACGTGGCGGAGCGGTATGCCGTCCTCCATGAGGGACTCCTCGAACGAATAGGAGCAGCCAATCACGAACGACACGAGATCCTCGCGCCACCATTTGGTGACGTCGGCGGTCCTCGACGAGCTCGCCGTCTTGCCAGACGCGGTAGCCCGGCAAGTCGGTGCGGATGTCGAGATCGAGACCCAGCGCGGGGATGTGCGGATTGCCGACGTCGGACACCCCGATCAGCGGGCACGGCTTGGGATTGGCTTGACAGAAGCGCAGGAAATCCGCCGCAAGATTTTGCGGCAGGTTCCCGCAGTTCCCTTGCACATACCCCGGCGCGATGCCGGCTGTCGTGGCGCGCAGGCTGCCGCGCCGGCACGCAAGCCGGGCCGCAAGCCCGGTCAGCAGGTTTTGGTCGCGTTCGATTTCTCGTGCTGGTTCTGCCATGCGTAACCCCGCACTCAAGTGATCCCCCGCGCATCGACAGCATGCCGAATAGTCGCGGATGGCATCAATCCCGCTCCGGGCCGCGCACGGAAATGTCAAATTTGTTTCAACGACTTTCCGGTTTCTTATCGCCGTCGAATACCGAACGTTTTCGCGATTGCGAGGTTCTATTCACATTTTGACGGGCGGCCGCGTGCCTCGCCCTCAACAAGGAAAGGGCGAACCCATGTTGTTTTGTATTGCGGCACTCAGCGTGATGAATTCGTGCCGTCTCATTGCCTCCCCCAAGGCCAAGGACAGGGCATTTCCGAGCCCTATTTAGCACACGGAAGCGCCAACGTATTGTAGCCCGATTAGGAAGGGTGGCGTGTCCGGGGTCAGGGTCGTGATCGGCAGACTACGAAGCGCCAAAGTGAACCACGCCGTGACGTTCAGTGCGCACAGTCAATTTATCTCGCTAACGTGCAAGACGGGTTATCCGTTAATCACTGGCGACAGCTTTTCACTCGCGACGGGCCCGAGGCCGCATGAACCGGGCCGGAAGCTGCTATCTCGGGTTGATCGCGATCTCGACTCCGCATCCGGCCCAAGGTCGTTGCGGTCTTGGGCGTGAAGTTCCACGTACCAATGCGCAATCCCTCGCCTGACTCACTGATAGAAGGCGAAACCGCGTTCTTCAGCCAAGTGTCCGAGATCGCAAATCAGGTCTGCGACGGCATGCTCGTCACCGGTGCGGCAGTGCCGCTGATAAACCGCGATGGCCTCGGCGGCCCAGGCAATGTGGTCGGCTTTATCGGTCATGCTCTTTCCTTCGGGGCTCTCAGTCCCACTTTTGTAACATCATAAAATCTAATCGGATTATCGCCTTATGGGGACAGCGGTGAAACTTCGCCAATCACTGCTGCGCCGCCATTTACGGTCGCACCTAACAACGAGCGCGAGCGTGCAACCGGTTTTAGTTTATCAGTGTTAGCGGGCGAAACCGTATTGGGACGGACAGGTTTCGCTCGATGGTGCGCAAGAAAGTATGCCGTTTTACTGTTCCACCCCCTAATCTGCTTTTAGGCTATTTCGGACCTGAACCGATAACGGCAACGTACGCTTGGGCAGCGATTGGACCCACAACGGACCTCTGCGTTGCGATGTTTTGAAAGACGTTATGAGCTACAGGACCTCTCTGACGTCGTCGCCCGGCTGGCAACCCCTTTGGGCCTCCGATTAGCTGATAGACCTCAATGGTCTCTTGCTTGCCTTTGACGAACAAAACTGGCCGGTGCAGCTGCGAAGATTTCGCGGCTGACCAGCACGATGGCTTCGGCATCGGGATCGACGGTGAGGGCGTCATGGGAGGTGAAGCCAATCAAGCGGTGCTCGGACTAGGGATCGACGTCGCGGCGTGGGTCGGCGTGGCCACTAGGGTGACGCAGATCATGCTCATGATCAGCATTGCTACGACATAAACGAGCCCTGAGGTGAAGCTGCCGGTCCAGTCCTTGAGATAACCAATGACAATTGGGCCGATTGCCGATCCGCCCCCAATTCCAATGCAATTGATGAGCGCAATCCCTGCTGGCCGTGCATCGGGCGAAAGGATTGCAGCCGACGCGGGAAATGTCCAAAAGACCAGCAGCCCACAAAAAGAACCTATCGAGACCAAGACCAATCCTAAATAACGCACCGCCGGCAAGTCGAACGCGGTGACCAGAATCCAACCGATCGCGGCGAGCAACATGGCAATGCGAAGGTGCCAGTCTCGCTCATTGCGGCGGTCGGAGCTGGCGCCCCAAAAGGGCATCAGTGCGACGGTGAGGACCGCCGGCAAGGCCGTGAGCAAGCCGATGACGACGTAGCTCGCACCGGGAGCGGCGCTTTGTACGATCTGTGGTACCCAAGTCGAGTTGGTATTTAGCGAGGTGACGAGGCCAAAATATGCTGCCGACAACAGCACGACATTGCGACTCCCAAGCTGGCCCAGAATGCTGCGCTTTGTCGCGTCGGTCTGTTCGAGGGCGCGATCGCGCTCGAGCCGTGATGCGATCTCTCGCTTTTCGTCTTCGGTCAGCCAGTTTGCATGCGCAGGTCCATCATCGAGATAGAAAAGGCAAGTAATCCCGAGGATGACCGCCGGCAGACCTTCCAGCAGGAAAAGCCAGCGCCAACCTGCCAAGCCTAGGAATCCATCCATCTGCAAGATGATCCCGGAGACGGTCGAGGCGATGGCGATTGTCGCCGGAATTCCCATGATGAAGAGCGCGTTAGCCCGCGCCCGGCAACTGCGCGGGAACCAATAGGTCAAGTAGAGGAGAATGCCAGGAAGGAAGCCGGCCTCTGCCACGCCTACCAGAGCTCGGATGCCATAGAGGCTCCACATGTCGACGGCGAACATCGTCGCCGCCGAGGCGAGACCCCAAGTAATCATGATGCGCGCGATCCATAGTCGCGCACCCAGTCTCGCCAGCATCAGATTGCTCGGTATCTCGAACAGCGTATAGGCGGCATAGAAGACTGTGACTGATACGCCGAACGCTGCCGCGCTGAGGCCGAGATCCTTGTTCATTGTCAGCGCTGCAAAGGCGATATTGATGCGGTCCATGAAGGAGACAACGAGCAGCATGAATAGGAAGAAGATGAGTCGTCGGAAGACCTTGCGGAAGACAAGGTCGTCGGTCGCGGTCTCCGCCGTGAGACTGGACTGGATCGCTGTGCTCATCGATGACTTCCTTGGCCGGCTGCAGTTACCCCAAGCGATCCTTGATTAAACATTCGGCCCCCCTTGTCTTATTCCCTACCCAACAGCGCGAGCCGGCTTCTCCGTCTCGACCTCCAGCTTTGGTCGCGCCCCCCGGCTTAAGGCGGATGTGGCTCGGCCCTTTTCGAACGCGCCCGTGCAATTCGTTCGCGCCCACCTTCCGGCACCGTCACCACGACGTCACCGTCGACGATCTCTATCTTGACCGGCCGTAGCCGCAACCGCGGATTGCCCTGATGCTGGCCGGTCTGGACGTCGAACTCATAGCCATGCCAGGGACAGGCGACATTGATCTGATCCTTGGAGAACGCCAAGCCCAGGCTCGTCTTGTCCTCGGCGATCACCTCTTGCACGCGCGGATTGATCTTACCCTGACAGACCGGCCCCCCCATGTGCGGGCAGACGTTCTCGAATGCAGTGAACTTGCCGTTCACGCAAAACACGCCGACCTCCGTACCGTCGAACTCAACGACCTTGCGGCCGGGGTCTGGGAACGACGACACCTTGCAAATCACAATGTCTCTCATGCGCGCATTCTTCCGTCTCATCTCGGGCGGCGATACCACATCGCCAGGTCAAAGACGTTGAGATTGACTGCCCGAAGCATTTCGCTGACGATAACTACTACCTCGGTCGGAGTGGCTCTTTCCGCCGAGATTGGAGCTGCAAGCGTCTCCTCTACCTCGGCCTTTGCGGCGTAGAGTTTCACCGCCGCCGTGATTATCTGCTCGAGCTCACTGCTGGTGATTCCCGAAAAATCGCCACTTGATAGCGCGCGCTCCGCGATGCTGGTGAACGCCTCAACCAAGATAGGAAGTTCCACACTCGTTCCAGCCACCGCCGCGGGCAATTCGAGGTCGCCCGGCATGTCACGACGTTCCTGGTCGGCTTGCGAGGACATCCCGCGCCTGTGGGCGCTTGCGCTTGACCTCAAGATTGAACACCCGCGCCGCATTCAAGCCCAGGATATTGCGCTTCGCCTGCTCGCTCAGAAACGGGATCGTAGTGATGGCACTCGGCGGATCGAAATCCCAGTGAGGCCAATCGGAAGCGAACAGCAGCTGGGTCTCCGCGTTAATGGCGCTGAACGTTGCTTCAAGCAAATTCATATTGGTCTTTTCAAGCGGCTGAGTGGTGAAGTACATCTCCCGGATGTATTCGCTCGGCAGCCGCTTGAGCATGGGTGCTTCGCACACGCGCATCATGAACTCGTGGTCGAGCCGTTGCATGATGAACGGCACCCAGGCGACCCCACTCTCGACCCAAACCAATTTGAGCTTGGGAAAGCGTTCGGGCAGCCCGTTGATCACCCAATTCGCCAGGTGGATCAGGCTGTAGTGCACAAACGAGAGCGCGTGCATGGAAATGAATCGGTTAAGCTGCAGAAAGGAAGGGTCGCCCCAATGGAAGCCGGAGTGAAAGGCCAGCGGTTTGCCGGTCTCCTCGATCGCCGAATAGAGCTTCATGTAGGAATCGTGATGGACAGGCTTGTTTCGGGTGGCGCAGACCGTGAAGCCGATGACGCCTGGTGCGTCGCCGAATTCCCTGATGACGTCGAGACAAGCGCGCGGTGTATTGAAAGGCAGGTAGAGCAGCCCCTTGAGCCGCTCGTCTTCAGGCAGAATGCGCTCGACGAGCCAACGATCGTATGCGCGGCCGATCGCCACCTCGATGTCATCCTGCGGATGCATACCGAGCAACAGCATCGGCGTCGGAAAGACCACCTGATAGTCGAGGCCCATCGCATCCATGGCGCGACGCGCCAGTTCGGTGAAATGGTGACACTCGGTTCCGTCCACGGCCTCAGCCAGAGCGACCTGATGCGGGATGCGGCCGTAGACGTGCTGATACAACGTGCCCGGCTGGGCATTGAGCAACGCCGTCGAAGTGCCCGGCCGTGACGCCACGGCTTGGCCCATGTGACGAATGACATCATTGTCGATCAGATCGAGGATCTCGGGCCAGAACTGGGTCTCGGTCACATGGGCGTCGATGTCTACCAGGAAATAATCCTCAAGCGCCTCGGCCTAAATCGTCGCATGGGAGAGGATGTCGCGCGTATCTGTCTTGATGGTGATCTCGCGGAGCTCTTTGACTGTCTCAACCGATCGCTGCAGCATCGGAAGCCTCATTTGGTTTTCGGACCATCGGGAGGCGGATTGTCAAATCTGTCCAACTTGCGCCATCGTCACTGGGATTCCCGGATGGCTGCCGACTGAGCGCGCATGGTAACCATTTATCTGAATTGTCGAAAGCCCAGGTTTGTCCTTTCCAATTTCGACGTGACTTAGCGGGCCCAGCGTCGGGTGCAGAAGTGTAATTTCCGCGGAAGCTGTCCGTTCAGTTGATTCCAGGGGCGCAGCAACCGCCCTCAATGGGTTTGAGGCGCGTCCCCGACCCGTAGCAGCGCTGACGTCATGGGCAGGATGCGATGTCAGATTGCGGCCCATCACGACATGTTGCGCTGCGGTCGCTGACGGTCGCTTTTGGGGGCAAAACGGACTCTGGTAGGTCGTCCGCCCAGCGCTATTTATGAGTTCACGCCCGAATTACTGTTTCCCGTTTTGCTGCCAGTCTCTTGCCGTCACATTTTTCAAGAACAGCACTGCGGCCATTTCGTCATCAGCCGAAGAGAGCGTGGACCGCAATTTGATATCATTTGAAATCGAGCATCTAACTATAGCAAAAAGTCGTTCGTGGATTTTGGTCGCTTCCTCGTTTTCGATGATCGGGTTATCGGCCTGCTCGAGCCTTGTGGATTGTGAGATTTTTGGGTGCTGCGCATCAACGATCGTGAAAACGAGGAGCCAAGAAAGGTTCGGTGAAGAACTCTGAGTAACAAAAAACAAAAACTCCGCTCGATGGCAATTCTTACGACAACAAATTTGGGTCGAAATTCGCCTCTCCAATTATATACAAATACGGCTCCACACTCGTTCGAAATGCGGCCAGATAACCTTCAATAATGATGCGACCACGCCTATCTGCTCGAAATGAAGGCACGCCAAAATATTTTTCTGAAAACAGCTTTTTACCGTACTACGAGAGATAAATAGATTGCGGATCAACATCTCGCACCAGACCTGTCGAGGCTGCGTTCTGCCGTGACAAGCAGCGCCGTCGGAATTTCAGTTAGGGTGCATTTCTTTATAACTCCGATCCGCGTAAGCTTACGATGGTCAATTGACCATTGTGGGCACGATCCAGGCAACGTTGCCTTGCGACCTGGAGACATTCCGATGTCGGCTGACTTGGCTCGGAATGTTGGCGTTGGATAAAACTGAACATAAAAGTAGATCGCCCAACCGCGCTTTTCCCTCGAAATGGGTTGTTCAAAGTCAGCGTGCTCGACGGGCCATTATAGGCAGAACTCGACCACTTTTGGCCATCAAGGCCAAAAGTGCGTCTCCGACCATGACGGCAGTGACTTCTTCCGATCCAAATCGCCAATACCTTGAAAACATTAAAGCCCGCGATTCGCCCGTGATCAATCCGGGATCACAAGGACACGTTACGTATGACCAACTGATAAATACCTGCAAAGACCAAAGAAATACGAACTTAACAATCGACGGCGGACCAAGAACTTGATCTTGAAAACGGGAAGCTGAGTACCATTCCCCATCCGCTGGCGATCAATATCGTATTCTTACCAAGAATGAATTCGTCGATGAGGTCATCATATTTGATGAGCTATACGAGTTGGCAGCAGTTGGCCTGTAACATCACACAACTACGCCAATTTCAATCAGGTGATGTGGACTGTAAGTTTACGATGTGGGACGCCGGCAACGTCCCTAACAAAATCGCAGATTTGAGGGAGCAACCATAAACAACAAGGAAGCAATATCGTTGATAGACAATCATTGGAAAACAGTTGGTTTATCAGTATCCCCACCGGTTGGGCGATTTGCGGGATTGAAAATGGGCGAACGAGCCCAAAAGGGTATTACCAACGTAAAGGCAACATTTGTGTCGCCTAATGATTTGCATTGCCGAACCACGCTAGCATGGATGGCATAATCGAGAATGGTCTCGAGTCACATGGAGAAAGACATGTCGTTTATTTCTAACGCTCACACCCATTTCACTGAATCAGTCGAACGTGCGACTACGTTGTTGAACAACGTCAAAGTATAAATACACCTATAACAACAAAAGAAAAAGGAGTTTCCAAATGTACCTAGACAAGCCCATCAAACAAAAGCTCTCACTTGGAGCGTTACGTAAAAACAATAAGACCAAGCCGAAATCACCTGATCTCACAGGGCAGATGAAGTTACAGAGGCACACGGCTGCTGCGATCGTTGAGCAATTTAGCCACGATGACATCGACGAGGTTGTTTGCAACATCGCGGGATGGAAAAATCAAGATCACAACGGTCCATACCTCACGGTTGAGTTATCGCCCCGTTTCGTTGCCCGAACACAAGTTGAGCGAGACGATATCATAAATTCCGTTATCAACGACAAGGAGGATGACATTGAAGGTATCTGATCCACCTACCGCTTTTCGACTACCGAAAAGGATCCTTGCCACCGTTGATGCGATTTGTGCAAGGGAAGATCTAACGCGGTCGCAAGTCTTTCGACGTAGCGTCATGGAATATCTGAAAAGTCAGAATGCAATCGTGACGGACGTGAGTCCACCTGAAGCACAACGAGCGTGGCCCGCTGAGCTTTTTGAACGTCAGCGCTGAAGGTTAAAAGATAAGCAGAAAAACGCAGGAGTAAATCATACGATACCGAAGGCCTGTTCGACAGTGTTTACCGAAGCGGTTTTGGAATTCGGGGCGACGGGTATGAAATGGAATTGCGTGATTGTGGTTGTTTTGGATTATGCGGATACGAGTTGGTTGTTCCCAACGAAAAGCAAATAACGAAGAAAAATTCGATTAGGACAAGGGAGAAGAATGATGGCATTGCGAAAATTCAAAGAGTTTATTCGGGATCGTCAGAGACCCGTTTCGAGACGATGAGCTGAACGTTTTAGAAGAGGAGACGGATGACCAAGACATTACGGATGCAGCGACAGTCGTAATTGGCAGCGAGTTGTCGGCGAGCGAACGGAAGCGGCTGACGGACGATCTTCTAACTGACATAAGGAAGATGAGCGAACGTGGGGACACAATTATAGCAACGGCCGTGGCGTTGGAGTGAGTGCGGCGAAGGGGATCAAGGTATGATAGAGACATCGGATAGAACGAATAGATGGAAGCAAAGACTTCATGCGTTCATTTCGGAGTTCAGTGAGCCGTCCGCGCGCGCATCACCTTTCTCGTACAGCGTGCCCAGCAGCGACGACGCGTTGGCCTTCAGAGCGCCCGAGCCGAGCGCGACCAGCACCAATCCCACGCCCACGCCGGGCAGTCCCGGCACCACCGCCAGCGCGATGTGTCCGGCCATCACGACGACGCCGCCGTAGAACACCGTGCGCTCCATGCCGAGCAGGCGGTCGGCCATCCAGCCACCGAGGACCGTCGACAGATACACCAGGCCGCCGTAGGCCCCGACCATTCCCGTCGCGGTGCTCTTCGGCAGCCCCAACCCGCCGTCGGTTACCGAGTAGTAAAGGTAGTAGCCGAGAATGGTTAGCATCCCGTAGAACGAAAACCGTTCCCACAGTTCAACTCCGAACAAGTTCGCCAGGCCGATGGGGTGACCGAACAGGGTCCGCTCCGCGGCGTGCCCGGCCGCCTGGTGCGTATCCGTCATGGCTCAGACCCTGCCACGTTAACCGCCCAATGCACGCCTGTTGTGCACAAAACACGAGTGGGACGACTCATAACCGTGCACTCAGGGGAGGGCCGTCGGGTTCTCGGGCCACCCTGTACAGCCGCCAAATACCCGGCACGCCTTTGAGTTCGTACTCGCCGCGGTCGACGAACATGCGCCGGGAGCCGGTGACGATCTCGCGCACCGTCGACGACACGTACACCTGGCTTGGTCCGGCGTGCGCCGACACGCGCGCACCGATGTGCACCGCAAGCCCGGCCACGTCGGCGCCCCGCACCTCGACCTCGCCGGCGTGGATGCCCACCCGGACCTCGATGCCCAGCACCCGAACGGCGTCGACGATCGCTTCCGCGCAGTCGATCGCGACGCTGGGACTGACGAACGTCGCGACGAATCCGTCACCGGCCGTGTTGACTTCGCGGCCGCGGAATCGCTCAAGCTCGTGGCGGACGATGCGGTCATGTTTATCGAGCAGGTCGTGCCAACGGTGGTCGCCGAGCGCAGCCGCGCGCTGCGTGGAGCCGACAATGTCGGTGAACACGATCGTGGTGAGTACGCGCTCGGCGTCGAAATGCCCACGCACGCCGGTGATGAACTCCTCGATCTCGTCGAGCATCGCGGCGGTGTCGCCGACCCAGTACGGGACGTCGGCTCCGGGCAGCTCGACGTAGCGTGAATTGGCGATGTGCTCCGCGAGATAGCGGCCGTGCTCCACCGGAATGAAGGCCGACCGGGCCCGATGCACGATGAGTGTCGGCGCGGTGATGCGCGGAAGCCGGTCGCGGACATCGGATCCGGCCACGACGGTCGAAAGCGCGCGGGCCATGCTCGGCGATGCCGCCCGGTTGCCTGCCCGGTCCCACCAAGCGCGGAACGCATCGTCATCGGCGACACTGGGCGCAATGATCTTCAGGACGTCGAAACCACGCTCGACCGCGTCCGGCTCCATCGCGACCGTGCTGAACGGCTCGCTCGAGTCCAGCGCAGCGCCGAACGGATAGTCGGGCGCCCACATCGTCCGCGCCGCACCGTTGATAACCACCAGGCTGCGGACGCGGTCCGGGTAGTCCGCGGCCAGAACCAGTCCGCTTGTCGCGGTGTAGCTCGGCGCCAAGACCGTCGCCTGCTCGGATCCCGCCGCGTCCATCACCGCGATCGCGTCCTCCGCCCAGAACCCCGGCCCAATCAGGTCCACCGAGGGGACACGCGATGAAAGCCCGATTCCTCGTTGATCGAACCGGATTACCCGACTGAAGGAGGCAAGACGTCGATGGAAGCGGTACATCGAGGGCTCGTCGTCGATCGAGTCGATCGGGATGGACGGGCCGGGCAGCACAAGCAGATCTACCGGACCTTCACCGAAGATCTGGTAGGCGATGTCCATGTCACCGCACTGTGCGTAGCGAGTCCGAGGAACCTGCGCCACGGCCACTAGGCTAATGCGTTACTGCGCGTGAGACGTAACCTTCCGGGTCGCGCCAGAATGTTTTGATGGTGTCGGTCAATTGCTCGGCGTTCGCGAGGATCGGCGCCACATGTCCTTCGGCCTCGATCTCGACGGCTGCGGCACAAGGCATTTGGCGTACCGCGGCGTGAATCTGATCAGTTGGCAGCATCGCATCGGCAGTCGGAACCAGCATCAACGTCGGTGTCGGGATCTTCGGCAGCAGCGGGTCCAGGTCGGCGCGGTTGAGCATCACCGACGTCATCGCGCGATGCATGCCGGCTCGCGGAGCGTCCCGGAAAGACGCGACGACGGCCGCGGTGTCATCCGGTCGCGACCGCATGAACGCCTTGCCGAGCAGGGCGCGTGCGAGTCCGTTGGCAAGCGGCGGTGCCGCGCCGAGGAAGCGGTAGGCCCACACCATCGGGACAATCCCCATTCGCTCCCGACGGCTCAGCGCGTGCACCGGGGTCGCGATGGTGACGAGGCTGCGGCACCGTTTGTGGAACCTGGCCGCCAGCGTGAGTCCGACATGCCCGCCCCACGCGTTGCCCACCCAGTCGACCGGCTCGGTCACGCCCAACGCATCCAGCACTTCGGTTGCCGCGGTAGCGCACGCCTCGATGTCGAAACTGGTTGACGGGAAGGAGCTTTGACCGTGCCCGGGGCCATCGATGACAATCAGCCGCCGCTCACCACGCAGGACTGGGCGCATCCGCGACCACGAGCCGGAGTCCACGAACAGGCTGTGCCACAGCACGGCGGGTGGTCCGTCACCGTCCACCTCCACGTGCAGCCGTCCGATGCAGGTGTCGATCATCTGGGTTGTCGTTGTCATCGCCACGCCTCATTTTACTTCGGAAACAAAAGTTTCGGTTTCCGTAGTATTATCTTCTGTTGTGGCTGTGTCAAGAGGGTTGCCCACCGATCGGCAGGCGATCGGCCAATTGCTGGTCAGGCTGCTCAGCGAGTTCCGGCGGGAGCTGAGCGAGCCGATGGCGGAGCTGGGCTACGGCGATATCCGGCGCCCGCATTTGCAAATCTGGGGGAACATCGGCTGGGACGGCCGGCGATTGACCGAACTGGCTGCCCGCGCCGAGCTGAGCCTGTCTGCGGCCTCTGAGCTGGTGAACGAGCTCGAAGACCTCGGCTATCTAAAGCGTGTGCCTGACCCGAGTGACGGCCGCGCGAAGTTGATCATGCCGACCGACCGCGGGCACCAGGCCCTTGACGCCGCAACGGTTCGAGTCGCCGAAATCGAGGAGCACTGGGGCAGCCTCGTCGGCCACGACCGATTTAACGAGGCGTGCTACCTACTCGACAACCTTCTCAACCGCCTCGAGGCCAGACCGCAGCGATAGGCCCGGCTTTCGTTGCGGTACCTAGGAATTCACCGCGACACGAAACGCCTGCTCGGCTGCGTCACCATGGACTGCGAAGACCACGCGCTCAAGCGAGCGCGGCTCGTGGTCGCGCACGGCGCCGACCATTAGTTGGGCCGCCTCGTCGAGCGGAAAGCCGCCCACACCGGTGCCGAAGGCCACCAGCGCCAACGAGCGACAGCCGAGTTCGTCGGCCCTGCGCAACGTCGAACGGGTCGCCCGCGCAATGGTCTCGGGCGACGTCGGCCCGCCCAATTCCATTGTCGCCGCGTGGATCACCCAACGCGCCGGCATGTCACCGGCGGTGGTTTCCACCGCCTCACCGAGGCCGATCGGTGCTTTCTCGCGTGATTCGCGTTGCAGATCAGCGCCGCCGGCCCGTGCGATCGCCGCCGCGACACCGCCGCCGTGCCTCAGTTGCGTGTTGGCGGCGTTTGCTATCGCATCGACCTCGAGCGTGGTCACGTCCGCTTGGCGTACCTGAATGTCGATCATCGACCCATCCTCTCGCAGGTACGTTTGTTTGGTGAGCGCACGCGCAGGCATTGTCGTCACCGGAACAGAGGTTCTGACCGGCCGGGTGCAGGACCGCAACGGACCCTGGATCGCCGATCGACTCCTCGACTTGGGGGTCGAGCTCGCCCACATCACGATCTGCGGTGACCGCCCGGGAGACATCGAGGCACAGGTGCGATTTCTCGCCGACGAGGGCGTCGACCTGATCGTCACCAGCGGTGGGCTGGGACCGACGGCCGACGACATGACGGTCGCGACGGTGGCGCGCTTCTGCGGCCGCGAACTGGTGCTGGACGCTCAGCTCGAAGACAAGATCACCGACATCCTCAAGCGCCTGATGGCGCGTTTCGACAACGTGGACATGGACGCCGTGCGAACGGCCAACCGCAAGCAGGCGATGATCCCCGCCGGATCACATGTGATCGACCCGGTCGGGACGGCGCCCGGCGTCGTGGTTCCCGGCAAGCCGGCGATCGTCGTGCTGCCCGGACCGCCGCGCGAGCTTCAGCCGATGTGGCCGAAGGCCATGCAGACCGACGTGGTCCAAGAAGCGTTGGCGGGTCGAACGACGTACAGGCAGCAGACGGTGCGAATGTTCGGACTGCCCGAGTCAGGATTGGCAGAGACCCTGCGGGAGGCCGAACAGAAGATACGCGACTTCGGGCAGCTGGAGATCACCACGTGCCTGCGGCGCGGGGAACTCGAGATGGTCACGCGTTACGAACCGCACGTTGCACAGGTGTACGCGGAGCTGATGGATCTGCTGCGTCAGCACCATGCGCGCGAGATCTTCTCCGAGGACGGCTCGCGGGTGGACGATCAGGTGGCGACGCTTCTGACCGGACGCCGGATCGCGACGGCCGAGTCATGCACGGCGGGACTGGTGGCCGCGCGGCTCACGGAGCGACCAGGGTCGTCGAAGTACGTGGTGGGTGGGGTGGTGGCGTACGCCAACGAGGCGAAGGCGGACGTGCTCGGTGTGGACGCCGCGCTGATCGAGATGCACGGTGCGGTGTCGGAACCCGTTGCGGAGGCGATGGCTGACGGCGCGCTGCGCCGCTTCGGGGCAGATACCGCGATCGCAATCACCGGAATCGCCGGTCCCGGTGGGGGAACGAAGGACAAGCCAGTGGGAACAGTCTGTTTCAGCGTGATGCTGGCGGGCGGCCCCACGCAGACAAGAACGCTCCTGCTGCCCGGGAACCGCTCCGACATCCGCGAACGCTCGACAACCGTAGCGATGCACCTGCTGCTACGTACGCTGACGAATCAGATTGCGGCACAGGCTAATCGAGCCTAACGCGTGTCAGGGTCTCCCGGTCTCTCGGTTCCAGACGTCGATCATTGTGCGCAGGATCTCCTCGGCGCGGCCCAACCCGCCGAGATGACTTTCTCCTTGCATCGGATAGAACTCCGCGTCGGGCAACCTGCTGACAACATATTCCCCGTGCGAAAACGGAATGATGTGGTCGGCGTCGCCATGCCACCAGCGGACGGGCGCTTTGACCTCGTCGAGACGGAATCCCCAGTCGCGGGCGAACACGACGATGTCATAGAACGGCGCGGCGAGCTGCTTGCGGCTGCCGTTGAGCAGGTCGTCGAGGAACATCGCTTTGATTTCCGGCCGGGCCAGCAGGCGACGGTCGGCGGGCGGCGACATGAGGCCGTACATGTCCGCGGCGGGTCCCGCAATCGGACGTATCAGCCGGACCAAAGTGCTGGCGGCCAACCTGATCGGTGCGCCTGCGACCTCGAGCAGCGGCGCGACCCGTGACCCAAGGCCCATCAGACCGCCGCCGATGCGGTCGGGGCCGATGGTCGGGGCGACGCCGCCGACGACACCCGCGACCACGACGCGTTCGGGCATCGCCGCCGCGCACGCCAGCGTGTACGGGCCACCCCGGACAGGCCGACCACGGCCATCTTGTCGATTCCGAGCGTGTCCGCGACGGTGCGCAGGTCGTCTGCGAACGCCGACACTGTCTCGTACTGGTACGGCGTGGAGGAACCGATCCCCGGTCGGTCGATCCCGATCAGTCGGATGTTCTCCTGTTCTGCGAACACCCGGGCCTCGGTCGGAATCTGACGGCGGGCACCGGGCGTGCCGTGCAGCCAGAAGATCGCGCGTCCCTGCGGAGCGCCGAACTCAGCGAACCCGATCTGGCGTTCCTCGCCGACCGCGATGTTGCCTTCGAGCTTGGGACGGGAGATCGCGACAACCATGTCCAGAGTGTCGCATGAACAGTGCGCGGGGCCGCGTGGGCTCCCCGGTGTGGTCCGTATCTGCCTACAGCACAACAGATTACGACGAACCCAGTACTAGTCGGGCAGGACCGCCTCGATCGCGGCGATCACCTCCGGGGCAACAGGCGCTGTGCGCGGCCGAAACCGGTTGACGACACGCCCGCCCGGGGCGAGCAGGAACTTCTCCGGGTCGGCGCTGCATTCCGATACGGTGCACAGGCGACCCTTGAAGGAAACACGGTGCGACGTATCGCCGGATATCGTCTACCGCCGCGCCGGCTTCCCGCGAATCTATGAATCGTGCAAGGATTTTCCGTATTGCGGAGCGTTCCCTTCCTTGCCGGCCGCGGTCCCGACCATCGTGGGCAGACCACCGGTAACAGGGGGCCAACACGATGACTACGCAGCGGAACCGCGAGGCGAGCGGAGATCAGGAATTGGTGCTGCACTACACGGATGTGTACGGCCGATTGGTGCGCATCTTCGTCGTCGGCATGTTTGGCTGGCTCACCGCCGGCGGACTACTCGCGCTATTCGTCGCCGTGAACAGTCTTCTGGTATTCGCGGGTTTGCCTGCGGAGAAGGCGTGGGTGAATGAAATTCCGGCGAATCCTTCGGCGTTAGAAGTCTTCCAGACCGTCGCGCTAGGCGTCTTGGGGTCTCTCGCTACCCCGATGTTTGGTCTGATCACTTTCCGATCGGCCGTCATCGGCCGGAAGCGCGCCCGCGGGGATTGGTGGCTACGACTGTCGAGCACGGGGTTTGAGGTCAACGACCGAGCGTTCAAACCGCGCCACTATGAGTGGCGCGACATCGACAAGTTCATCCTTGCCGGGTCCATTGTTGAAGGTCGCCTCAGCCCTCGCGTCGGCTTTAGCTACTCGATGGGACGGCGTCGTACCCTCGCGAACAAGCTGTGGCGAATCAGCGGTCCCCCGCGTGACCGCGACGGGACAAAGTAGACGTTGTTGTCATGGGCAATTGGGACCGGCCGCTCGACGAAGCGGTCGATCTGATGAACGAATGGCTGGCCCGCAACAAGGCGGTTTGAGCAGCTGCTGGCACGGTGAGCCAACCGCTATCTCAATACGTGCCAGGGCCCGCGTGGGCTCCTCGGCATGGTCCGTATCTGCCTACAGCACAAGAGATTACGACGATACCCATCTAGTCAGGCAGGACCGCCTCGATCGCGGCGACCACCTCCGGGGCATCCGGCGCTGTGCGGGGCCGGAACCGGTTGACGATCCGGCCACCAGGGGCGAGCAGGAACTTCTCGAAGTTCCACTGCACGTCGCCGGCCACGCCGTCGCTATCGGGTGTCTTCGTCAGTTCGGCATAAAGAGGATGGCGTCCCTCACCATTAACCTCGGCCTTTTCCAACAGCGGGAACGTCACCCCGTACCTCGTCGAGCAGAATTCCTTGATCTCGTCTGCACTGCCTGGTTCCTGCCCCATGAATTGATTACAGGGCACGCCGATCACGGTCAGCCCGCGGTCGGCATAGTCGGCGGCCAACTTCTGCAGCGCGCTGTACTGGACAGGGAGATTGGGTGGCCGTCGAGCGTTGTGAGGGGAATGTCTTGAATCGGAGCAGCGGTCATGTGCGCACGCTACCGCGAGCTATGTCGAGATACTTGTTTGATGATCATCGCTGGGGGTATGCCGGGCCCATGGTCAAATCCGTCACCGTTGTCGGCGCTCTTCTGGTCACCCCTGTTTTCGTGGTGAGCGCATGCACAAACAACCAGTCCAAGAATCAGCCCGGCACGCCGTCGCCGACGGCCACCGCCACCGCCACAGCCCCTCCGCCCGGAACCGAGAGGTTGACCACTCAACTCAAGACGCCCGACGGCAGGGCCGTCGCGAACGCGACGTTGGATTTCGCGAACGGCTTCGCGACCGTAACCGTGGACACCGTCGCACCCGGCATCTTGACGCCAGGATTCCACGGCCTGCACATCCACTCGGTGGGCAAGTGCGAGGCCAACTCGACGCCCCCGACGGGTGGTCCGTCGGGTGACTTCAACTCCGCCGGCGGCCACTTCCAAGCGCCCGGCCACACAACTCATCCGGCCAGCGGTGATCTGACCTCGCTGGAGGTGCGCTCGGACGGCTCGGCGAAGTTGGTGACCACCACCAACGCATTCACCGCCGCAGATCTGCTCGGCGGCGAAAAGACCGCGCTAATCATCCACGAAGGCGCGGACAACTTCGCAAACATCCCGCAGCGTTATTCACAGCAGAACGGTTCGCCGGGTCCGGACCGGGAAACGCAGGCGACCGGTGACTCCGGCAAGCGGGTGGCGTGCGGTGTGATCGGGTCGGCCACTGCGGTGGGCACGGCCACGACCACGACCGCCACCACCACAACCGCGACGACCACCGACGCTACCACCACGACCGTGCCGTCATCGGAGCCCACGGGCACGACCACCGGCACCAGCCCGAGCATCGCCACCACTACCGGCACCGCGCCGATGATGACCACTACCTCACCGGCCGGAGGCGGCTGAGACCGCCTCCCCGTACGCCAGCGATCAGCGCAGCGGAATGTCGTGCCCCTGCCCGTGTTCATGGGCGGGTCGCGGACCAATGTAGCGACGCTCTGCCACGTCGATGGGGACGTCGTTGATGCTTGCCTCACGTCGGGCCATCAGGCCATTGTCGGCGAACTCCCACAACTCGTTGCCGTAGCTCCGATACCACTGGCCGGACAGATCGTGCGATTCGTATTGGAACCGGACGGCGATGCGATTCTCGGTGAAGCCCCACAGGCTCTTCCGCAGGACGTAGTCAAGCTCCCTCTGCCATTTAGCGGTGAGGAAGGCGACAATCTCGTCGCGCCCGGTGATGAAGAGGTCACGGTTGCGCCAGACGGAATCCTCGGTGTAGGCCAGACTGACGCGGTAAGGGTCGCGTGTGTTCCAAGCATCCTCGGCGGCTTGGGTTTTCGCCAGTGCGCTGTCGAGATCGAAAGGTGGTAAGGGAGGTCTTGGCTCGTCCATGCTCAGCATCTTTGCAGTGACGTCGGTGCATCGTTGACGCGGACGGTTCGGGAGGGGTTAGCCTGCGGTTATGGCTATCGACCCCAAGACCACTGCCGTCGTGCTGATCGAGTACCAGAACGACTTCACCACCGAAGGCGGCGTCCTCCATGAGGCGGTATCGGAGGTGATGGACAAGACCGGCATGCTCGCGCACACTCGCGACGTGGTGGGGGCGGCGCGGTCCGCTGGGGCGACCGTCATGCACGCACCGATCACCTTCGCCGAGGGCTACGGCGAACTCACCAACCAGCCGTACGGAATCCTGAAAGGAGTCGTCGACGGCCAAGCGTTCATCAAGGGCTCATGGGGCGCGGGGATAGTCGATGAGCTGACGCCGGCAGAGGGCGACATCATTGTCGAGGGCAAGCGCGGATTGGACACGTTCGCAAGCACGAACCTCGACTTCATTCTGCGCAGCAAGGGAATTACGACCATCGCCCTCGGCGGATTCCTCACCAACTGCTGTGTGGAGTCGACCATGAGGAGCGGGTACGAGAACGGCTACCGCGTCATCACATTGAGTGACTGTGTCGCCGCGACATCGGTTGAAGAGCACGAGAACGCACTGAAATACGACTTTCCGATGTTCTCGCAGCCGATGACGGCCGAGGAGTTCGTCCAGGAACTCACGTCTGACTGACGTGGACTTCGACCTGAGCTTGCCCTCCGGGCGTATCCATGCGCGGCGGTGGGGCACCGAAGAGGCGCCGCTGCTGTTGTGCGTGCACGGGCTGTCGGCCAACCTCTGCGGCTTCGCGTATCTGGCTGAGCGGCTGGCTGACTCAGATCGGCAGGTCGTCGCCATCGACCTTCGAGGCCGCGGCCGAAGCGAAGTCACCCCACCCGGCACCTACGGTCTCGCCAACCATGCCCGCGACATTCTCGCTGTCGCCACCGCGCTCGGGGCCGACGAATTCGACCTTGTCGGCTGGTCGCTGGGCGCGCTGATCTCGATGCGGGTCGCCCTCCGCGACGGCGCCCGCCTGCGCAGCGTCACACTGATCGACCACGCCGGGCCGTCCGACGCGGCCGCGCTGGCGCCGATTCGCGATGGCCTGGCGCGCCTGGATGCCGTCGCGCCGACACTTGATGCGTACCTTGAAGACGTCCGTGCCGCCGGGTTCATCGACCCGTGGTCCGAGTTCTGGGATGCCTACTACACCTACGAACTCGAGCAGTTGGACGACCGCTCGTGGCACTCGTCGACGTCGCGCGCTGCCGCCGAGGAAGACCTGTACCAGGACTGGCCGAGCGACTGGACCGACCACTGGCAGGCGCTGACGATGCCGACCGTGCTCGTCAGGGCGATGAGGCCGCTCAATGGTGCCTTGATCGTGCCGGATCGCGCGGTGGAGGCGCTCGTGGCAACGAACCCGGCCGTGCGTGTGGTCGAGACGCCGGACAGCAACCACTTCAGCTGCATGGTCGATCCGGTGACAGTCATGGCGATCGAGGAGCTGTTGCGGGCACGAGATACCCGGTAACACCCCGCAGGTTCGGTCGGTCCGCCAAGCTGAGCGCCGACCAGGCCCCGCTGGCCCGGTGTCGGCCATTGCTCCTCCCTTTGTCAGCATGACCCGTCCGGCGTGTCAGCATGACCTGTGCCGCGCGATCTGGTTACGGTTGCAGGTATGGGCAGTGCCATCGTCTTGGTGATCGGTGTGATCGTCGCGCTGGCCGGTCTACTGTTCGCACTGCAGGGATTCGGAGCGGTGTCCGGCAGCCCGATGAGCAACACCACCACCTGGTCCATCCTTGGTCCGATCATCGCCCTGGTCGGCATCGCCATCGCGTTCGCCGGATGGCGCGGGCGCAAGTCTTAAGGCACAAGCGGAGTTACCTCGAGTTCCTGCGTTCGGTCCAGACCCGCGCCACCGAGCACACCCGTGCGGACTGAAGGCCATATCGGTGACCGCGGATCGCCCCAGCGTCCCCGGCGGCTGCGGACTTCCCTGGTGCGGTGGCTGCGTTGTCGGCTTCACCGGCGGAAAACCAGGTTGGCTGTGCGGCGTTCGTGCCAAACTTCCTGGTGACCTCTGACAAGCCGCCGTTAGTGCTGCTGCACCCGATCCTGCTTTCGGGAAGGGTTTGGCATGACGTCATGCCGTATCTCTCCAGCCATCACCAGGTGTACGCCCACACCCTGCTAGGACACCGTGGCGGCCCACCCGTACAACGGCATCCGGCAACGATCGTCGATGTCATCGACGCTGCCGAACAGTATCTGGACGATCACCGACTTGAGCGACCGCATCTTGCTGGCAACTCTGCGGGCGGTTTCGTGGCGATCGAGTTGGCCCGGCGTGGCCGAGCCGCCACGGTCTGCGCGTTTTCGTCAGCGGGTTTCTGGTCGACCGGCGACGGTTCGCAGTCGCGGGGGAACAACAAAGTGCGCAGAATCGCCGCGACGTGTCGTCTCACCCGTCCGATCGCACCACTGGTCTTCAGGTCGGCGATCGTGCGTCGGCTCGGTCTGAGAAGTATCAATGTCGCGTGGCGCGCAGATCGCGTCGCCGCCGCCCGCGCGGTTGAGGCTCTCGAGGACACTGTCGCGTGCACCGTCACGGTCGACGAGGTTTTTTCCACCGAGGACGGCCAGATCGCCCCGCTGGACCCGCTGCCATGCCCGATCACGCTCGCATGGTCTGAGAAAGACTCACTGCTGCCGGTCGCTACGTACGGCAAGATTGCCCGCGAGCGCCTGCCCCAGGCCACATTTGAAGTTTTGCCCGACGTCGGGCATGTTCCGATGCTCGATGATCCCGAATTGGTCGCGCGCACCATTCTCGCGGTGACGGGTGCTGGAATGCCGCAGTGTTAGCCCGACTACTCAAACATGTTGACTACGTCGCTCTTTGGTTGCGCCCGCAACAAGGTTCGGGCAGTGCGTTCTCGGTTTACTGCTCGGGTATGTAGTCGGCGAAGGTGCCGAGTGTCAGGACGTAGCTACTGTGCCCGAGCCACTTCGCAACTTGCATGGAATGCACGCCCGCGCTCAGCCGCAACGTCGCAGCCGTATGCCGAAGGTCATGCAGCCGAACACCTTTCGTTGGTCACGTGCACCGGACATGGTGTCGGAGAAGGTCTTTGTCACACCACCGGCCCTCTGCAGCGGAACGCGTTCTGCTGATCAAGTGTCTGGCGAGAGATGGTACCCAGGCGGGTATGGTCGACGCGCATGCTTTGGTCGAATCGGGCCCAACGGATCGGGAGCAGTTGATCGTCGCGAGCGAACGGATTGGCGATTCTCGACTTTTCATGATCGAAAGTGGGTAGCATCTGTTTGCTCAAAACAGCAGACGGAGTGGGTGTCAAGAGGCAGCATGACGATAAAAGTCAAGATTGTCACCGTCTTCTCGATCTGCACTGTCTTCATAACGGCTTTCGGCACGATTGCTGATTTTGCTGCGCGCGCAGACGATTTGGGGACAGGGGTATACAACGGCGTCAACCGGCTTCGCCAGACATGCGGGGTAATCGGCGACGACCCGCGTTTGACAGTAGCAGCGCAACGGCACGCCAACGACATGCTGAAGAACGGTGTGGACGGCCATACCGGTTCGGACGGCTCTTCACCGCAGGCGCGTATTGCGGATGCGGGCTACACCAGGACCGGCTACACGGGCGAGATCGTGTACTGGGGCACCGGATCCGCTGCGACTCCCAGCGCAGCGCTGGACTTGTGGATGGAAAGTCCTGCACACCGAGCGATCATCCTGAACTGCGCATTCACCGCAGGAGGCTTCGCCACTGCCTGGGACGGCAACAAGATGACCGCCGTCGGTGACTTCGCGGGTCCTTAAAACCCAATCCGGGCCAAGCTGTTTCGGATCACGCATCCAGTTCTTCGCGACCTTGACACGATCGACGAGCCTCATTTTGTCCTCGACGGCCGAGATGTCCGGATTCAGCTCCTCAACGGAGATCGCACATTTCACGGCTCTGTGTACTTCAAGGCCCTCGACGACGCAGTGTTTCTTGCGGTCAACTCAATTGACGAAATGCCCATACACACATCGGCTTTCACGATTTACTTTATCGTCCCAGCGACGAGCGGAACCCTGGAAGCTACTGGAAGAGTTGTAAGTCGTGCCGGGCGCACCTACTTCGCTGAGGCAAAGGCTCGGTGCGGCGACCCGCTTGTAGCGGGTGGCAGCAGAACCTACGTGCGTAGCGCAAGGTGCCGCCGACGTCACTTGATGGGCATCGTTTCCTTGCGGTCGGTGCCACCGACGGAGCGTCCTTCGGTGGCTGGGGCTATGGGCGATCGGCAGACAACTTTGGCAAACCGGTAGTCTCTGTCGCCAGTCCGGAGTCAATCCGCAGCAGGATTAGCGGCGGTTTTCATTAGCCAGCACTACCAACGCTGTGACCAGGAGCTTTGTTGAACAACCAACGCAGCTTGACGCACCAAACGCCCAGGTTAGCCGTAGCGATTCTCGATGACTATCAGAACGTCGCGATGGACATGGCGGACTGGAGCCCGGTGGCCGAACGCGCCGACATCACCGTATTCAACGACCACATCACCCATCCCGACGTTCTGGTGGATCGCCTTTCGGCATTCGACGTCGTGTTCGTCATGCGGGAACGAACACCACTTTCCCGGGCGGTCATCGAACGGCTTCCACGACTGAAGATGATCGCCTCGACCGGCCCGTTCAACGCGTCCATCGACATGGCGGCCGCTGCCGACCACGGGATTCGCGTCGGAACCACCGGCGGCACTATCGCATCGACAGTCGAGCTGACGTGGGCTCTCATCCTGTCAGCCAGCCGTAACATCGTCTCCGAAAACCTGGCAGTGCGCGGCGGCGCGTGGCAGACATCCGTCGGCCGCGAACTATCCGGCCGTGTCCTCGGCGTATTGGGAGTTGGCCACATCGGCAAGCAAGTCGCGCGGGTCGGCGTTGCATTCGGTATGAAAGTCATTGCCTGGAGCCAGAACCTCACCGAGGACGCCGCGGCCCAGGCCAGCACGACCTACGTTTCCAAGAACGAACTCTTCAGTGAAGCCGATGTGCTGACAATCCATCTGAAGTTGAGCGAGCGGACAAGACATCTGGTCGGGGCGGCTGAGTTGGCCTTGATGAAGCCGACGGCGTTGCTGGTCAACACTTCTCGTGGACCGATCGTCGACGAGTCGGCGTTGGTCGCAGCACTTCGGTCATGCTCGATTACAGGCGCGGCGCTCGATGTGTTCGACACGGAGCCGCTGCCCGGTGGCCATCCCCTGCGCACCCTCGACAACGTGCTTGCGACCCCCCACATCGGTTACGTCGCCGACACTCCGTACGAAATCTTCTTCCGCGATGCGGTAGCCGCCATTTCCAGGTGGCTTAGCGACCGATGATTCGCTCAGGCCGGAAGGCCGGATGCTGAAGCGAACGCGCGGAGCTCGCGCTCGATGTTGGGCCCGGCAGGCTGGTACACGAGCTCGGTGACTCCAAGGCCGGCGAGTCCCGCTATCTTTTCCGGTATTTCGTCGGCGGTGCCCGTCAAAGCCATGGAGCTGGCAAGCGGGATGAGGTCAGCAACATGCGGCGCATCATGCGCATTCGCCTTCACCAAATGCCCGGCGTGAATGGCGAGATGCCGCTCGCGCGCGGGGTATGCCTCCACCGCCTCACGCCATTCGCGCCCGCCCGGAAGTCCGTCGACCGCAGCAGCGCCGCCACGCTCGTACGTGGCGTGGTACAAGACCACCGCCGCAGGTCCCGCCGCGTCGATCACGCGGGGCGAAATCATCTCCTCGCCCTCGTCCAGCACAGTGCCGAACGTCAGCAGCGCCCGCCAATCGGCTACCCCTACAGCATCGGGTTGTGGCAGAGCAGCGGAGAAGACGCCGTCGCCGAGCTCGGCCGCCACCGCGAGCCCCTTCGGCCCGTCGGCACCGATCAACACCGGCACATTGATCGGTCGGTCCGCGCCAAACCCGGGCAGATGCAGCATCCGCAGAACCGCCCCGTCCCACTCCGCGCTCTCGCCGGCAAGAAGAGCCTTCAAACAGCGGACGTAGTCGGCGACGCGCCGCCACGGCATCGGCCGCGCGCCCATCGCCAGGCGCCCCGTGAAGCCTGAGCCGATCGCCACCGCGACCCGACCGGGCGCCTGACTCACCAGCTCGGCGATGGCCGCCGCGTTGACCATCGGATGACGCAGGCTGGGAACCAGCACACCGGGCCCGAGACCGATGCGTGACGTGCGCTCAGCGCATCGAGTGAGCACCATCCACACGTCGGGGTAGAGAGCCGGCGAGTCATAGAGCCACGCTCGCGTGTAGCCAAGCGTCTCGGCCAGCTCGACGTGCCCCGGAGTGTCGGACGAGGTGGCGAATGCACACGAGATCTCCATGCGCCGACACTAGCAATCACGCTGAGCCGCAATGCGCTACGCAGGAGGCGCCTCGATCGAACTAGACGATCCGCGTGACGCGGCCAGCACGGCTGAGCGCGTGCTGGTACGTGTCGACGTTGTCGCGTGAGATCTTGGCGTGCACGCGGCGTTCGAGAAGGAACCGCAGGATCGGGTTGTACGCGTGGTACGTCTCGTTGAACGTGAGAATGGTTGTGCCGTCGGGCTGTTCCTCGAGTTCGTGATAGCCCTCGGCCCGCGACCAGAGTGGCTAGCCGATCGCCACGTACCGCGACAGTTTGTCGATCTTGGCCTCGGTCACCGTCTCCCAGGAACGTCCCTTGCCCCCGGAGAGCAGGTATTTGGGCACCTCGAAGACACAGGTGCGGACCAGCCCCTCACCGGCTTCGTCGCCTTCGTTCAGGATCTCCATGCCGCCTGTGGGCCACTCGAGGACGCGGGGCCGCGGCGAGTTCGGCGGAACCTTCGGATGCAGCACCCGCCACACCTTTCGCGGCGGCGCATCGACGTGGAATCGCACGGTATAGGACTGCATCAGTGTTTTCTCTTCTTCGCGCAAGCGCTCATCAGTGTTTTCCCTTCTTCGCGCAAGCGCTCATCAGTCATCTCCCCAGGTGTTCCAGAAGGTGATGGTCTCCGCGGGCGGCCGTCGAGCCGGCCGGAAGTCGGTGCCGATCGTGTACGCCACCGGGAACAGCGCGGCCTGCGTCACGGTGGCGGGGATTCCCAGCAGCTCGCCGACCTCGCGCTCCCTGGCCAGATGCATCGTCGTCCATACCGATCCCAGGCCGCGGGAGCGAAGCGCAAGCAGGAAGCTCCAGCCGGCAGGGATGATCGACGCCCAGGCCGATGCGGCGGCCAGGTAGTCAATTCCGTCGAAACGGCCCTGGAGACAAGGGATTACGTGGACGGGAACCTTGGCCAGCGTTTCGGTGAGGCCGAGGGCGCTTTGATACACCCGCTGAGTCTGCGGGTCCGATGTGTTCGCGGCGGCGTAAGTGAGATAGCCGGCACCGATGCTGCGGTAGATCTCGGCTATCGCGGCACGCTTGTCGGCATCGGTGATCACCATCCAGCGCCAGTCCTGCGCGTTGCTCGCGGTGGGCGCCTGCATGGCCAACCGCACACACTCGAGGATCACATCACGATCGACCGGCCGTGTCAGGTCGAGGCGTTTGCGCACCGCGCGTGTGGTGGTGAGCAATTCGTCGACGGTAAAGATGTCCATCCGTCGCTCAAACGTCAATCGCACAGGACTGGTCGACACCGAGCACCGCCGCCTCACCACCAGGACCGTCGGGTACGTCGAGCCTAGCCATGCGCCAACTTCCTGCAGGTGAGCATCGTTACCCTGGTGAGGAAACCAGATTCTCGGCGTCGCTGTCCAGATGCAGCGCCCGCGCGTGGGAGGTCTCAGCGTGCTGTTCATGCACGAGGTGCACAAGGTGCGCGGGCGTGCCGAAGACGAGTTCGAAGTCGCGATCCGACAGGGCTGGATGCCCACACTCGGCGCCGGCGACGACGCCCGCTTGCTGTGGTACACCAACCACGCGCACGGCAGCGGTCCCGCGTACCACGTCGTGACAGTGACGGCGGTCCGCGACGGAACGGCGTGGGAGCACCTCGCCCTGCGGATACAGAAGGGCGATCTGCGCAAATGGATGCGCGAGCTCGATGAGCTCCGCCATGACGTCGAGGCCAAACTGCTTGTGCCGCTTAGCTGGTCGCCACTTCAGAATGTGGACTTCAACGACGTGCCGGTCGACGGGCGCGAGCATGAGCTGACCCTCTACATGGAAGACACCATGCGGCCGCACGAGGACAGGTTTCTGGAGTACATCGACCGCTGCGGCGAGGTGTACTCCAAGAGCCTGGACCGTCCGAACCCGATGCTGACGGTCGAAGCCGCCTTTCAGCCGGCCCTCGGCAGCCACCTTCGCCGCGAGGTGATCTTGATGCAGCGCATCCACGACCAACAGGCGCTGCTGCGCCTGCTGCGGACGGAGATTCCCGCTGAGCGCCGCGCCCCGGGAACCTGGATGGATGACGCCCTGGAGCTGCGCGACCAGTGGACCAGCCGGCTGCTTCGGACCTCGTCCTGGTCACCGATGTACTGAGCGAAACATGAACATCGGCACGATCATTGACCCAGCTGCAGTCGGCGATCCCGCCCGCACCGCACTCATCGTCGACGGGCGTGCCATCAGTTATGGCGAGTTGGCGGCGGCCGTCGAGCAGTGTTCCGCCGGCCTGGCCGCCAGCGGCGTGGCCGGTAAGCGGGTGGCGGTCGTCGATGTCGGCAGCCTGCTGTCGATCGCGACGGTGCTCGGCGCAGCGCGGATCGGTGCGGCGGCGACGCTGCTGAACCCAGCCTTAACATCATCAGAGCTGCGGGGACTGCTGCAGAGCGCCGGGTGCGCCGACGTGGGAGTCGCGGGCGACGCGTATGCCGGGCGGCTGCTGAAAGCAAGTGCGGCCAAGGTGCTTTCGGTCAAGGAGCTGCTGGGCGGCGCCTCGGCGTCCGCGCCGGCACCGGCCGAAGACGTCGAGGACCGCGACGGCCTGGTTCTGTTCACGAGCGGCACAACCGGGCTCCCGAAGGCGATCGGCATCACCAACGGCCGGTTGATTGCGCGAACCAGGGGAGTCGCCACACCGTTTCGGGCGAACACGACGCCCACGGTCGGCATGATGAGCGTCCCGTATTTTCACGTCGGTGGCGCCGTCGGCCTGATCGCCAGCTTGTACTCAGGCAACACCTATGTGATACAGCCGCGGTTCGATGCCGGAGAGTGGTTGCGCCTGGTGCAAGAGCATCGGGTGATATCGACGTTCATCGTGCCGACGATGCTGCAACGGATCCTCGACCATCCCGACTTCGACAACGCCGACCTGACCTCCCTGGCGGCCATCGCGTACGGAGCCGCCGCCGCGCCTGTCGAGTTGGTGCGAAGGGCGATGGCCGCGATGCCGCATGTGGCGTTCGCGAACGTGTTCGGTCAGACCGAGACCCTCGGCGCCTACACGACACTGCTGCCCGACGATCACCGCGACCCCCGGCGGGCGGGATCGGTCGGCCGGCCGCTGCCCGGCGTGCAGGTCCGGGTGGTCGACCCCGATGCCGGGACTGATGTGCAGACCGGGATGGTGGGAGAGTTGTGGGTGAATACGAAGCAAAACGTCGTCGAGGGCTGGCTGCGTACCGGTGATCTCGCTCGCGTGGACCCCGACGGCTACATCTACCCGAGCGGCCGCCTGAAAGACACGATCAACCGCGGGGGAGAGAAGTTCGGCCCGAGCGAGGTGGAGGACGCGCTGCGGACCCATCCGGCGGTGAGCGACGTGGCGGTCGCGGGCATCGCCGACGCCGAGATGGGCCAGCGGGTGGGAGCCGCGGTGGTGGCTCGCACGCCGGTGACGCTGGAGGAGCTGCGATCTCACTGCCGTGAGCTGATCGCGTACTTCAAGCTCCCCGAGCGGCTGGCGATCGTCGACGAGATTCCGTACAGCGACACCGGCAAGGTCAACCGCCGCCGGCTTGCCGCACTGATTACGGACGGCGCCTGAGGCAGAGAGGAAACGCCGTGCTGTTCCTTCATGAAACCCACACCGTGATCGGCGCACGGGAGGACGAGTTCGAGGCGGCCTACCGCGAGGGGTGGATGCCGACCCTGGCGAAGCAGGACGAAGCCCGGCTTCTGTGGTACACCAACCACGCTCACGGCACCGGGATGTCCTACAACGTCGTGACCATCACCGGCATCGCCGACGGCGCGGCATGGGAGCGCCTCGCCCGCCGCGCCCAAATCGGAGACCTGCAGCCGTGGATGCACGAGCTGGACAACCTGCGCCACGAGGTGAGAGGCAAGATCCTGCTGCCCGTCGAATGGTCACCGCTTCAGACGGTGGACCTGGGGAGTGTGCCGACCGACTGCGCAACGCATCCGTTGACCATGTTCATGGAGGACACCGGCTGGCCCTCCGCACCGCTGGACGACTACATCCGCATGTGGGACGAGAGCTACTATCGGCCGCTCTCCACAACGTCGCGACTGCTCGACATCCAGGCCTGCTTCCAGGTGGCGCATGGGAGTTACAAACGGCGAGAAGCCGTGCTATGGCAGAAGATTGATGCGTCCGACAACTACCAGGTGCTCGTCGGATTGCTGACTCACGACATTCCGCCACAGCACCGAGGGCCGGGCACCTATATGTTTGATGCCCTCAAATACCGCGACCAGTGGCAAAGCCGGCTCCTGCGGACCTCCGCGTGGTCGCCGCTGTACTGACAAGGGGCTCCGCCGGTTTCAGGACAGCCGAGCCAGGCGCTCATCGAGGGTGGCGTGGAAGTGGCCGATCGCCGATTCGTGGCGGCCGAACTCCACGAAGGCGTTCGCGCCGGAATGCAAGCCGCGTTGCACCCCCTCCGACATCTCATTGTCCTCCACGCCGCCTTGGTCAAGGAGATTGCCGCCGCCTTGGCCGGCGTTGGACGGCGCCCGTCGGACGGCGTCGGGTTTGACCATGGCGTAGAGCGTCGAGGTGCAGTGGTCCACGTCTACGGGGTCGATGACGATCACGAGGAAGAGATCGGGGAACGTCGCCAGTATGGCGTTCGGGAACAGGTGATACACGTATGTCACCCGCGCGTCGGTGGACCAGCTGCTCTCCGGACGGTCGCGCAGTCGTTCAATGTTGCGGTACGGGAACGTGACCCGGCTGTTCGGGCCGAATGTTTCCACCACATTCAGGTCGTCGTATTGCAGAGGGAAGAACGTGGTTTTGTGCGTCGAACGAATGTGATAGCCCTCGAGAAACTGCTCGACGAGGACCTTCCAATTCATTGCCCGCGGAGTGGATGTCACACGAATGAGCCGCTCGGCCGGACCTAGTTTGTCCCGCCACGGACTGCCGTCGGCCAGCGCGGCCATCGCTTCGTCGGCGAGGTCTTGCGATGACGGGACCTCCGGAAAGTCGAGCGGGCCGATGACGACGAGCCCGTCCACCTCACGACTTGCGACCTCAACCAGACCGCGCGTCGGCATGTCCAGATCGGGAAAAGCATCGACGTGAGGAACGTGCGCGAGCGAACCGTCCAGGCGGTACGTCCAGCCGTGGTAGCGGCACACCAATGAATGGGAGCAACCCGCATCCTCGACCAGGGTCGTCCCGCGATGGCGACAAGCGTTGCGAAACACCCGCGCCCGCCGATCATGCCCGCGGACCGCGAATAGCGGCACTCCGAACACGACACGTTGGATATGGTCGCCAGGATTCGGGATCGTCGCGGAGGGCACGAACACGCTCGGTGTAGCGCGCAGCAACCGCAGCTCGTCGGCGAATCGGCAAGGGTCGAGGTAGTTCTCGACAGGCTCGCGCCACGGCTGGCCCTCGTCGGTCGTGCCCGCGTCGATGTGGGCAAGGATGCGGCGGACGATTTGCACATCATCGGCGACCAACGATTTTGTCGGTGAGCTCACGCGTGCCAGTATCACGCCATAGATATCACGTGTCAACGATTTTGTGATACACATGCGGGTATGGCCGGCGGTAGGCGATCACGACGCAGACGGGTGAACGACCTGATCGGCGAGCGCCCGCTGAGCGCGCGCTCGGTGCTTGCGTCGGCGTTGATAGGTGCCGACCAGCCCCGCCTTTCGGCCGGGGCTCTCGTCGCGGTGGCCTCACTGTTCGGCATCAGCGCCGGCGCGGCGCGTACCTGCCTGTGGCGGATGGCCTCGAATGGAGAACTCATTAGCGACGACGGCACCTATGCGCTCGCCGGGCATTTGCTCGAACGGCGTCACCGCGTCGACGACGCGTCCCGTGTCGGCGACGCAGAAGCGGCACCCTGGGACGGAACGTGGGAACTCGCGATCGTCTCGCTGGAACGCCGGGCGGCAGCCGACCGGCTCGAGCTTCGGAAGGCTGCCGCCGCGCTGCACCTCGCCGAGCTGCGGGAGGGCGTCTGGATACGGCCGGATAACCTTGACCCACAACGACTTCCGACGCCGAAGGCGATACTCGACCGGCAATGCACACACTTTCACGGCGCCGCTACGGACATCACCGCCGAGACGATGCACGCACTTTTTGACCTTGATGCGTGGTCAGACGATGCCAGATGGCTGGTCGAGGCGATGAACGAAGATGCGGCCCAAGGTTTCACCTACCAGTTCGCGTTGTCAATCGCTGTCGTCCGGCATCTTCAGCTCGATCCGCAACTACCTGTCGAGTTGATTCCCAGCCACTGGCCGGGGCACCCGTTGCGCAGCACGTACCGCCGTTTCGACGCGGCATTCAAAAAGCGACTGAACACGGCGTTCGGGCAGTAACCGTAGCGGTGGTCAGCCGTACGCCAGCAGCAGCGGGACTCGCTGCTCGGCGCTTGTCAGCGACCCGTGGTGTCCGATCAGCGACGACTCCAGCGGCTCGACTATTCGACGCACCACCGCGGCCGAACTACGGGCGGCCGCCACGACATCGCCGATGCGTGGCCGGACGTCGTCGGCGATGCGCTCACCGAACCAGCCAGCTGCGATGGCCTCGTCACGGGATACCACCCATGCCCGCTCCGCGAGCGTTTCGCGCCACGCGGCGAGCACGGCGTCTGCGGCGCCGTCGGCGACATAGACGTGCCGGGCCCGTGGCTCTCCGCCGATTGCCTGCACGCCATCGGTCAACGGTGCGCAGTCGTCGACGTTCACGATGTCCGAGGCCTCGACGGTAACCATGCCGTGGTCTGCCACGACCGCAAGCAGGCCGCCGGGCGGCAGGCCCTCCACGACCGACTCCACCAATCGGTCGACCTGGCTCAGCTGCATCCGCCATGCCGCCGACCCGGGCCCGTAAAGATGCCCGAGGAGATCGAGTTCGCTGTGGTAGCCGTAGCAGAACCCGCCGTTGACGATGGCGGCCTGCACGCATGCGGCCAGATCACCGATAGCCTGTACCCCGACGTATCGACCGCCGCGCAGCACAGCCCGTGTCATCCCGGAATCGATGAACTCTGCCCGGTTGACGACACTCACCGCGACTCCCGCGGACGCCGCCCGTTCGAATGTGGTCGGCATCGGCTGCACCTGCTCGGGTGGGACGTCGTCGCGGAGGTCCTCGCCCCACGGATGCGGCCGCCACCGCAGCGCGTTGACCAATCCGGCGCCAGGCAGCCGGAACGAGTAGCCGACCATGCCGTGCTCCCCGGAACGGCAGCCGGTGCCCAACGCGGCGAGTCCGGCAACGGTGGTCGACGGGAACCCGACCTGCAGCGACTGCCCCCGCATCCCTGCCAGCACCGGAGCGTCCGCCGCGTAGGTGTCGAGCAGCTCGGCGCCCAGCCCGTCAACAAGCAGCACGCAGGCACCCGCAGCGTTGCCGCGCAACGGGATTCGGCTGTTAAAGCCGGCCACGCCCATCGCCGCGAGCACAGCCGGAACCACGTCGGCCAGGTGCGGAAGGCCCGGATCCGGCTGCGGGAGGTCCATCCGGCGAGCCTGCTAGATCGCCGGGCGCCGGTGCACCGAAACCGCGTAATTACCCCCGGCGAACGGCTCTCGATCCCAGCTTGACCAACGCGCCACAACCCACAAACCAGCCGCAAGCGCGAGCCGGTCGTACTCCACCA
This sequence comes from uncultured Actinomycetota bacterium, assembly GCA_963801365.1. Taxonomy (GTDB): domain Bacteria; phylum Actinomycetota; class Actinomycetes; order Mycobacteriales; family Mycobacteriaceae; genus Mycobacterium. The sequence goes on from CAWDEZ010000024.1 coordinate 35,031, forward strand.
GTTGCAGACGATTCGGCCGGATGGCGAATCCCGACACCAGAAGACCGCCGGGCACCAGGCTTGCGGCGATTGCGCGTAGCACAGGCCCTTCGCTTCCTGGGGCGAGGAAGATCATCACGTTGCCGGCCAGGACCGCAAGGTCGAATGTTCCGTCGACAGCCGGGGAGAGATCGGCAAGATCTTTGTGCCGCCATGCCAGATCAGGTGCCTTGGCACGCGCGGTGTCGAGCATCCCGCCGTCGGCATCCACACCGACGACGGAAAATCCCCGCCGCGCCAACTCGATGGCCACCCGCCCGGTACCGCAGCCGGCGTCAAGCACCCGGGTTCCGCCCGTCTCACAGAGCAGTTGCTCGACCAGGTCTGCTTCGCCGTGCACATTGTGCCCACCGGCGGCCAGGCGTTTCCACCTCTCGTCGTAGTCGTCACCGCGGGGGGCGTCGACTCGTTGCCACCGGGTGCTCATCGTCCACCGGCGTCGGGTGTCATGGCCCACCGGATGCCACCGACCAAGGCGCGTCCCGCCATCCGGATCACGGTGGCCTCGACAGGTGGAAAATAGGGCAGCAGCAACGGCATTCGTGCCCACGGCGGCAGCATTGCCACCGACGTGGCGGCAAGCACCGCGTACGGACCCCTGGCAGCGATCGGCAGCGGCGGGGTGAGGAGCAGGAATCGAGCGGCCTCACGCGCGGCCGCGGTGCCGCCCAGCTCCGGCCGGAAAGCCTTGATGCGCTCACGGAGCTCGGTCTCGCTTCGCGGTGGGTCAGGCACGCCGAGAGCCATTGCGACTCGCGCGGTATCGGCCACGTAGCCATCGCGACCGCTCTGGTCGAGCGGGGCCGCCCCGTAGAGCTGGTGGGCGAGCAGGAAGCTGTCGACCTCGGCGACGTGCACCCACTCGAGCAGGTGCGGGTCGGCGGCGTGATATGGCCGGCCGTCCGGGGCGATTCCGCGGACGCGTTGGTGGATTCCGCGAATCCGGTCGACCGCACGCTGCGCATCGGCTGCCGGGCCGAATGTCGTGACCGCCAGGAACGTACTGGTCCGCTGTAGGCGACCCCACGGGTCGCCGCGATAGTCGGAATGCTGCGCGACGCCGGCCATGGCCAGCGGGTGCAACGACTGCAGTAGCAGCGCCCGGAGCCCGCCGACGAACATCGAGGCATCCGCATGCACCCGGCGGATCGGACGATCCTCGGCGAACCATCGCGGCCCCGGGCTGTGGTGAATGCGGCTGCGGTTGGCTGGGCCGTCGGGCCCGGCCACCATGCCGAACAGGCTGCGTCCCAGTGTCCGACGAATTGTGTTCAGCTCCAGCAGTACCGTCACGCCTTCAACGGTACGGCTGCGCCAGCGCAACAGGTGGTCGGTTGACATGCAGCCGTATGGCTGCATAAGCTGATCACGCAGCCAAATAGCTGCATATTCGGAGATGGCAGAGATGGACGAGGTATTCAAGGCGCTGGCAGACCCGAGTCGGCGTCGGCTGCTTGACAGCCTGAACACGCGCAGCGGGCAGAGCCTCACCGAGTTGTGTGCAGGGCTGTCGATGGCGCGGCAGTCCGTCAGCAAGCACCTTGCGGTGCTCGAAGCGGCCAACCTCATCACCACGGTGTGGCGGGGCAGGCAGAAGCTGCATTACCTCAATGCGGAACCAATCAACGCCATCGCCGACCGCTGGATCAATCAATACGACCGCGCGCGGGTACAGACGCTCGCGGACCTGAAAACAGCATTGGAGATCGAATCAATGAGCGGCAGTGGCGAATTCGTGTATACGACCTACATCAAGACGACGCCGGAACGGCTCTGGCAGGCCATCACCGACCCCGCGTTCTCACACCGCTATTTGGGTCACGCGATGGTGTCCGACTGGACGAAGGGCTCGACCTACGTGTGGGAAGACCACGGCTTGAAGATCGAACACCCGGACCAGGTCATCCTCGAATCCGACCCATACCGTCGGCTGGCCTTCACGTTCCACACGTTCGTGCCCGAACTCGCAACGGCCGTCAAACAACTCGACGAGGACATCGTCGCCGCCTGCGCAGCCGAACGGCGGTCAAAGGTGTCGTTCGACATCGAACCGCATGGCGACCAGGTCAAGCTCACGGTCATCCACGATGACTTCCCGCCGGACAGCACGGTGCGCGAAATGGTCTCACAGGGCTGGCCCGCCAAGCTGTCGAATCTGAAGAGTGCGCTCGAAGCGAACGCAGACAACAGATGACGACGTCATCAATCAACAATTGCTGGTGACGGGCGCGTCGGGTAGGCGACACTTGAGGTCTACATTCCTGACCGAGAAGAAGCCGGATGCCCAACGAAGCCACTCTGGACGCCCACGGTGAGGACCACCGCTACCACTTCGATCGTCATACTCCGGAATACCGCGAACGATTCCAGACGATCACCGAGCAGATGCAAAGCCGGTGCCCGCTCGCGTGGACCGACACCTACGGCGGGCACTGGGTCGCCGCCGGCGGTGAGCAAGTGTTCGAGCTCGCTCGCGGCCCCTACCTCTCCAACGACCACGACATCAGAGGTGAAGGCAAGGGCTACAAAGGGATTCAGATTCCATTCCCCGAATACCCGGCGAACGTTCGGGGCGGCATCCTCGAGATGGACGAACCCGAGCACCGGATCTACCGCACAGTACTCAACCCATACTTGTCACCTGCGGCGGTGCAGCGGTGGACACCGGTCGTCGACGAAATCGTCAGGGCCTGCCTCGACGAGAAGATCGAACAGGGCCAAATCGACTTCGTCGACGATCTGGCCAACGTCGTCCCGGCGGTGCTGACGCTGGCGCTGATGGGGATCCCGCTCAAGGATTGGCAGACCTACAACGAACCGGCCCATGCGCAGGTCTACACACCCGCGGACTCGCCCGACATGCCACGAGTGTTCGACCTGTACGCCACGATGGTCGCTGATCTGCTGCGCAACCTCGCCGAGGTGCGCGAATCGTCCCGCCCGGGTCTCGTCGACGCGCTGATGAAGTTGCGGATCGACGGTCAGCCCGCACCCGAGATCGAACTACTCGGCATGCTGACCCTGCTGATCGGCGGCGGCTTCGACACCACCACCGCGTTGACCGCCCATGCGCTCGAATGGCTTTCAGAACATCCGGACGAACGTGCACGACTGAGCCGAGATCGCGATGACCTGCTCGACTCGGCGACCGAGGAGTTCCTCCGATTCTTCACGCCGGCACCCGGAGACGGTCGCACGATCGCGCAGAACTGCCAGGTCGCAGGAGTAGCCTTGAAAGAGGTTGAACGACTTTGGCTTTCGTGGGCGATGGCCAACCGCGATCCCAAGCTCTTCGCGGATCCCAACACCTTGATCCTCGATCGGGGCGCCAATCGCCACTTCAGCTTCGGACTCGGCATCCACCGGTGCATCGGATCCAACCTGGCGCGAATCGTTTTCAAGCGGATGGTGACCGCCGTCCTGGACCGCATGCCCGACTTCCAATGTGACCCCGATGGCACCGTGCACTACGACACCATCGGTGTCATCCAAGGGATGAAGCATCTGCCGGCGACCTTCACGCCGGGACCCAAACTGGGGCCCGATCTCGAGACGACCCTGGAGCATCTTCAGCGGATCTGCGATGAGCAGCAACTCGCCCGGCCGATTACCGAACGCAAAGAATCCGCCGTCATCGACTTCTGAGCGCGGCAATGCGGACCGCCACATCGGCCACGGCGGTCAACAAACCACGCGCCCGCCGAATCCGAAGCTATGGCTGTTAGAAGGGAGTAATTACGACCGTGGCTTCTGTTTCGGCATCGGGTCGGCGAGTCATCCGGGCCGATTACCCCCCACCGGACTGGCGGGCACGGGCGTTGATGTCGTTGAGGATGGCTTGCAACTGGGCACCCGCGATCAACGGAGGGGTGCTCGGCGGAGGCGCTGCGTCGGTGATCTGCCACGGTTGACAGCCATCCGTTTTGAAAGACTTGTCGCTCGCCTCGATCACCACCACTTGAGGCTGTCGGGTCAACGCGTTGTCGATGATCTGGCCGTCAGGGCTCAACCGCTTCCAGTAGCACGAGCCGGTGCCGACGGGTCCCGCAGAGGCGTATGCGCCGGGGACGATATCGGTTCCGACCGCATATGTGCCGTCGTGGTCGATAGTGGTCGTCTTGGGTCCAGGTGGAGGGCCTGCCGGATCGGCGCCAGCGACGCCGGCGGCGCATGCACCGCCGACGAGCACAAGCGCAGCGGCAGCGACTGCTGATGTCTTCGCCCTCACGAAAAGGCAGCGTACCCGGTTGGCTACGCCGTCTTCTTGATCAACGGCAGCATCAGCTGACGGCGCGTGGCGATCACGTCGGCGAAGTAGCCGAGCGCCTCGTGTACCGAGCTTGCAATCGGAAGCTGGCTTTCGTCGTGATAGTCCCGCACTAGGTCGGCGACCACCTCGGTTGCGGAAAGTATGCACTCGACCCCGGCAGCCCGGCACTCCGCGCTCAGCGCCGTCACAACTGAAATACCCTCCGCGCCAAAGTCATCGACATCGGTGAGATCGAGAATGAGTGGGTTTTTCGCGAGGATGAACCGCCGGGTGTAGTCGGTCACCTGCTTGATGTTGTCGGCATCGATTCGGCCTTGGATCGTCACCACGGTTGCCAGATGACGATAGTGGGCCCGAATGTGGGCACGATTGTTGTCAAATGTGGCGTCCCCGAACCGGGATGGCAGGTTCGGAGCCGGCGTGGCGATCGTGGCGGTCATGGCGGACTCATTCTCGGGCGGTGTGTGAAGACGACCCGGAAAGAGGCCGACTCGATTACCCCGAACGTTAACCGGCAAATCTAAGGTGACCGGCAGCTGCGCCTAACTGCTTGGTAAGAATTTGCTGGGCCGGTCAATGTTGCGGAAGCCGGACCACCTGGACGAAGAACTCGTCGATCTGACGGACTGCGTTCATGAATTGATCGAGGTCGACCGGCTTGGTGACATAGGCATTGGCGTGCAGTTTGTAACTGCGCAGGATGTCCTCCTCGGCCGACGAGGTCGTGAGCACCACGACCGGGATGTGACGGAGGTCGGGGTCGGACTTGATCTTCTCCAGCAGTTGCCGGCCGTCGTACTTCGGCAGGTTCAGGTCGAGCAGGATCAAATCGGGCCGCGGTGCGTCCTGATGGGCACCACGCCGGTACATAAAGTCAAGGGCCTCTTCGCCGTCGTGCGCGACATGCAGGGTGTTGTTGATCTTGTTGTGCTCGAACGCTTCCCGCGTGATCAGCTCGTCTCCGGGATCGTCCTCGATGAGCAGCACGTCGATCGGCCGGGCGGCTGATGTCATAGATGGCTTCCTTCCAAGGCGGCCGCGGCTGCCTCGGCCACGGGTACGGGCAGATTGGGCAGGGTGAAGCGGAGCTGTGTTCCGTCGACGTAGGACGTGTCGATCCAGATCACGCCGTCGTGGTACTCGACGATCTTCTTGCACAGTGCGAGACCGATACCGGTACCGGCATACGCATCGCGACCGTGCAGCCGCTGGAAGATCACGAACACCTTGTCGACGAACTCCTCGGCAATGCCGATGCCGTTATCCGAGACGCTGAACAGCCATTCGTCATCGCGTCGGTCGCAGTCGATGACGATTTTCGGTGTAACGCCGTCGCGGCGGAACTTCATCGCGTTGCCGAGCAGGTTCTGCCACAACATCGCCAGCAGCGTGGGATCCCCGAGGACGTGTGGCAGCGGCCCCGACGGGCGCGCGATCTCGGCGTCCGTCTCCTCGATCGTGGCGGTCAGATTGGCCAGGGCGGCGTCGAGGGCAGAATCGAGGTCGACCTCGGTCTGCAGCGCGTCGAGGCGGCCCACTCGGGAGAACGTGAGCAGGTCGTTGATCAGCACCTGCATGCGTTTGGCGCCGTCGACGGCGAACCCGATGTACTCGGTGCCGCGCTCGTCGAGCTTGTCCCCGTACCGCTTTTCGAGCAATTGGCAGAACGAGGCGACCTTCCTCAGCGGTTCCTGCAGATCATGCGACGCGACGTAGGCGAACTGCTCGAGTTCGGCGTTGGAACGCCACAATTCGACGGCCTGCTCATCCAGCGCTTCTCGGGCCGCCCGCGATGCCTCCAGTTCGTCCACGATTCGCTGTCGCATGTTCTCGACGTCGTTCGCGATACCTCGGATGTCTCTCGGCCCGCTGGTGGAAATTCTTTCGCCGAAGGTGCCCGCGGTGATCCGCCGGCATGCCGTGGCGAGGGCGGCAAGTGGGCGGGTCACCGTGCTTCGAATCAAGACCGCCAGCAGTATCGCCGTGATGAGGAAGGTGGCGACCAAACCGATCAGCACTCTGTCGCGCCACGCCTGGATCTGCTGCAGCTCATGAAGTCCGTCCGCACGGGCCGCGGCCAAGTGGTCGTTTTGGGCATCGAAAAGCGTACGCAGCCGGTCGAATTCCGCTTTCCCGCGCTCCGCCGCATCGCTGTTGACGACGGCGGGAGCGCCCGGGATAACCTGCGCGATGAGCGGCGCAGCATAGTGCGCGCGCCAGGCCGCGGAAGTGCGCTCGATGATGTCCAGATCGGCGATCAAATGAGGGCGGTCACCTACTCGCTGGCGGATCTCGTCGGCAGCCGACAGTTCGGCGCGCTGCCCGGTGTCGTACGGCTCGAGGAACTGTCGGTGGGCGGCAAGCAAATACCCGCGGACGGCGGTCTCCTGGTCGCGTACCGCTGCTTGCAGTTGGTATGCCGCAACCCGTGCGGGCTGGATGTCGTCAACAAGCTCGCGGGACACTTCGTCGGTGCGGTTGATCAACGACGCGCCGGCCACCGCGCTCGCGAGCACCACCACACCCATGACCAACAGCACAAGGTTATGCCATCCCTGCACGGTGAGTTGCGAGCCTTTCACCTCTTCGTCCGCTCCACCCGCACCACCGCGATGTCGTCGGTCAACCCGCCGTGCGCCTGCGCGCGTTCCGCGGCGTTGTTGATCAGTGCGTCGACGAACTCTGGGCCGGGCAACGTCGCCAGCGAACGAGCCAACTCGAGCAGACCTTGCTCGCCGAGGCGTTGGTTGCCTGGACCGGAATGGCCTTCGAATAGACCGTCGGTGAGCAGCACGAGACCCTTGCCATCGGGCAGTTCGACCTGCTGTGGTGACCAGTCGCCGGTATGCAGACCCAACGCCGGGCCGCCGAGGGGCTCGATCCATTCCACGGTGCCGCCACCGTGCAGCAGCATTCCCGGGTGACCGGCACGAACCGCGGTGATGCACGGGCTGTCGGGCGGAATGGCGAGGCTCAACACCGTCGCGAAGATTCCCTTGCCCGCACGTTCAGCGTGCAATATGCGCTCGAGCTGACGCATCCGGTCGGAACCGCGTAGTCCGGCGAAGGTGAGTGCGCGCCAAGCGATGCGCAACGCCACGCCGAGTGCCGCCTCGTCGGGCCCGTGTCCGGCGACGTCGCCAATCATCACGTGCACGGTCCGGTCCGGCGTTTGCACGAAGTCGTAGAAATCACCGCCGAGCAGAGCGTTCTCGCGGCTGGGCACGTACTGGGCGACGATGTCGACGCCGGGGTCGTCGAGCAGCAGGGGAGTGGGAAGCAGTCCGCGTTCCAGCCGCGCGTTCTCACGGGCACGAAGTTGGCTGGCGTGCAGGTCGACGGCGGTGAGCTCGCCACGCTTGCGCTCGATCGCATAGAGCAGCGACCGCCGCAGCATGTCGGGTTCGACGCGTCCCTTCACCAGATAGTCCTGTGCACCCGACGCCACGGCCGTGACGCCGAAGTGCTCGTCCATCAGGCCTGTCAGCACGACGATCGGAAGGGTGCCATCGTGCTCGCAGATCCGGTCGAGGGCGGCGATGCCGTTCGCGTCGGGCAGATTCAGATCCAGCAGCACGCAGTCCGGGCGGGCGCGCGCCAGTTCGGCCTCGGCATCTGCCATCGAGTGAGCCCACACCACCTGGATGTTGTCGGCACCTGCGTCGGCGATCAATTCTCTGACCAGCACAGCATCGGCCCGGTCGTCCTCCACCAACAGGACTGACAACGCCGGGGATGCAGCCGCAGGAGCGGCCGAAAGCATGACGTCGGGATCACGCGGCGCGCGCATCGGCAATTATGTCCTCCACTCACATCGAGCGGCCGCGCCTTGACCTTGATTGGGGTGACAACTGCCGACAATACCGGGGAAATGCACGGCACCCCGCAGACTCATCGGTCCGCGGGGTGCCACGGGGTTGTCGACGATCAGCTCAGATCGAACCGATCGTTGTTCATGACCTTGACCCACGCTGCGACGAAGTCCTCGACGAACTTCCGCTTGTTGTCGTCTTGGGCGTAGACCTCGGCCAGAGCGCGGAGCTGTGAGTTCGAGCCGAACACCAGATCATTGGCCGTGGCCGTCCACTTGGTCTGACCCGACGCGCGATCCACACCCACGTAGACGTTCTCCGCCGACTCCGACGCCTTCCACGCCGTGCTCATGTCGAGCAGGTTGACAAAGAAGTCGTTGGTCAGCACGCCCGGCTTATCGGTGAACACGCCGTGCTTGGTGCCACCGTGGTTAGCACCGAGTGCCCGCAAACCGCCGACCAAGACAGTCAGTTCCGGAGCCGTCAAGTCCAACAGGTAGGCGCGCTCCACCAGCAGCCGCTCCAGCGGAGCCTTCTCGCCGGCTCGGATGTAGTTGCGGAAACCGTCGGCACGCGGCTCGAGCACCGCGAACGTCTCCACATCGGTGCTCTCCTGCGAGGCGTCGGTACGACCGGGCGCGAACGGCACCGTGACATCGAAACCCGCGTCCTTTGCGGCTTTCTCGACCGCCGCGGACCCGGCCAGCACGATCAGGTCGGCCAGCGAGACCTTCTTGCCGCCGGAGGCGGACCCGTTGACGTGCTGCCGAATTTGCTCGAGGATCTGTAACACCTCGGCCAGATCGCCGGGTTCGTTGGCTTCCCAATCTTTCTGTGGCGCAAGGCGAATGCGCGCGCCATTGGCGCCGCCGCGATTGTCCGTGCTGCGGAAGCTCGTTGCCGAAGACCAGGCGGTCTTGACCAGCTCGGCCACCGACAGACCGGACTCGAGTACCTTGTTCTTCAGGGTGGCGATGTCCCGCTCATCGATCAGCTCATGGTCGACGTCCGGCACCGGGTCCTGCCACAGCTGCGGCTCGGGAACCCAGGGCCCCAGGTACCGGGAGACCGGACCCATGTCGCGGTGCAGCAGCTTGTACCACGCCCTGGCGAAGGCGTTGGCAAGCTCCTCGGGATGATCGAGCCAGCGCCGCGTGATCTCGCCGTAGATGGGGTCCACCCGCATCGAGATGTCCGTGACCAGCATGGTCGGTTTGCGCCTCTTCGAACGATCGAAGGGATCCGGGATCACGTTCTCTGCGTCTTTCGCTTCGAACTGCCAGGCTCCGGCGGGGCTCTTGGTCAGCTCCCACTCGTAGCCGTACAGGTTCTGAAGGTAGCCGTTGCCCCACTGGGTCGGAGTGAACGTCCACACCACCTCGAGGCCGCTGGTGACGGCGTCTCCAGCCTTGCCGGATGCGAAGGCGCATTTCCACCCAAGGCCCTGCTGTTCGATCGGGGCAGCCTCAGGCTCGGGACCGACCAGGTCGGCGTCACCTGCGCCGTGGGTCTTGCCGAAGCTGTGGCCGCCGGCGATCAGCGCGGCCGTCTCCTCGTCGTTCATCGCCATCCGGCCGAACGTCTCGCGGATGTCCTTGGCCGCGGCCAGCGGATCCGGCTGTCCTTCAGGCCCTTCGGGATTCACGTAAATCAGGCCCATCGTGGTCGCGCCGTAGGGTTCCGCGAGTTGGCGATCGCCCGAGTAGCGCTTGTCAGTGCCCAACCATTCCTCCTCTTCGCCGAACAGAGTCTCCTCGGGCTCCCAGACGTCGGGGCGACCGAAGCCGAAGCCAAAAGTCTTGAAACCCATCGACTCAAGAGCCACGTTGCCGGCGAACACGAGAAGGTCGGCCCACGAGATCTTGTTGCCGTACTTCTTCTTGATCGGCCACAACAGCCGACGGGCCTTGTCCAGGTTCGCGTTGTCCGGCCAACTGTTGAGCGGGGCGAAGCGCTGCATCCCCTGACCACCACCACCGCGGCCGTCGTGGATGCGATAGGTGCCTGCGGCGTGCCAGCTCATGCGGATCATCAAGCCGCCGTAGTGGCCGTAATCGGCGGGCCACCAGTCTTGTGAAGTGGTAAGCACCGAGACCATGTCGGCCTTGAGCGCTTCGACGTCGAGCTTGGCGAATTCCTTGGCGTAGTCGAAATCCTCACCCAGTGGATTGGACTTCGATGAGTGCGCGTGCAACTTCGACACGTCGATCTGGTCCGGCCACCAGTCCTGGTTGGTCAGCGGAGGATGTGCCTTCGGCTTGGGCGAGGCGATCGCGGGGCTCTCGCTCTCGCTGCCACTGCGCGTTTCGGTATCGGGGTGGGGCGGGCGGCTATCGGATGTCACAGCATTCCTTTCGGGGTTAGGGGACTGATGTCGAGCAGTCGGGGCATGAGCCCCAGTAGATGACCTCCGCCTCGTCCAGGACGAACCCGTTGTCGTCGGAGGCGGTGAGGCAGGGCGCATCGCCGACGGCGCAGTCGACGTCTGCAATAACCCCACAGGATCGGCAGACGACGTGATGGTGATTGTCGCCGACGCGCGACTCGTAGCGGGCCACGGAACCGGACGGCTGGATCCGCCGGACCAGGCCGGCGGCGGTCAGGGCATGCAACACGTCGTAGACGGCCTGCCGTGACACGTCGGGTAGGCCGATCCGCACAGCGCTCAAGATGGTCTCCGTGTCGGCGTGCGGATGCGTGTGAACCGCCTCCAGCACCGCGAGCCGGGGGCGCGTTACGCGCAAGTCGGCCGTTCGCAGCTGCGCCACGCAATCCGACATCGATGACACAGGAACAATCTTGCCCCTTTTCTGGAATGAGTCAAGACTTCGCGCCAGCCTGTTCCGGCTGGGATCTCAGTCACTCCAGGGTTGAGTCGTCGGGCGGTTCTATCGGCGGAGGTTTGTTCAGATAGTCCCTGAGCCGGAACAGTTGGTCGATCACTATTCCGACGGCGAGCATCACTAGCACCGTGACTATGACAATGGTCCACATACGCTCCCTCATCCAGAGCCTACGCATGTGTCACTGGCGCCGCGCGTACCGTTCGATGAATCTCCGTAGGACCGTTGGAGGATGTTGCACGTTTCGTTGTCGCGCCGCCGATTTCAGTGACGCCGCCGTCTCGGGCGGAAAGTAGCCGTGGTTCTTGTAGACGTCTATGCGCGTGCAGATCCCGTCGGCATCCAGTTCGGGGTGAAACTGTGTCGCATAGACGTTGTTGCCCACACGGAAGGCCTGGACCGGGCAGCTGGTCGAGGATGCGAGATTGACGGCATGGGAGGGGAGGGAAGTGGCACCCTCCTTGTGCCCGCCGTAGGCATCGAATATGTCAGGAAGTTCGGCGAACAGAGGATCATCGCCGCCGGCTGCGGTGAGTGTGATCGTGACCGCACCGACCGGCTCGGGGTAGGTACGGTCGACAGTAGCGCCGATGACGGACCCCAGCGTCCCGACGCCGTAACAGCATCCAAGAAAAGGGAAGTCACGATCGACGATGCGGTCGATCAGCGGCAAGAGCTCCGATTCGACACGGCGCTGGGTCACCGACTTCAAGTCCGCGGGGTCGCTGACGTTATACGGTCCGCCGCCCAAGATGATGCCGGACCACTCGGCGAGATCGATCGGCCCTAATGGCCTGTGCGTCAGGCGGATACGGTGCAGTCCGCTCGAATTTGTTCCTCCGAACCGCATCATCGCCGAATACTCGTCGTCAGCGGCTTCGTCCTCGGAACGGATCGACAGAAGCAGGAACGGGGCGTGTGTGGCGTCTATTGGCTTGTCGTTTCATGTGGGGGCGAGGTTCGCGCTAAATCTATCGACCGGCCTCGATTCCGCGATGACCGCCCGGCGGCCTAAGCCTCGATCCGCGGATGGACGTCCGTGGCGTGAATCGTTGATTTTGATCTTGATCCGGCGGGTGCGGGCATGGTTGTGTCGCTGGTCTGCCCAGCTTTTCCTGTTGGTCTCCGGTCGTCGGGTCGGGTCTTGGTGGTCAAGCACTGGATAGGTGTCCGATGATGTTGTGCCACAGGGCAAGCCATCCTGGTTGCCAGGGCCAGTGGCTGGGCAGGTGCAGGATCGGTTTGCGTTGCGGGCGGGCCAGGCGGCCGGGAATGTTGACGATCGTGCGGCGCAGGGTGGCCCCGCGCGCGACGGCGTGCGCTGCGCCGGCCAGGGTTGCGGCGGCGCGCAGCAGGTTGTGCGTGATGGCGGCGCACAGTGCCCAGGCGGAGTTGGCGCCGAACCGGCTTGACGGGATGTGCGCGAGCGGGCCGTCGATCAGGTCGGCGAACACGGTTTCGATGATGGCGTGGCGGCGGTGGGTGAGGTCGGCGTCGGTGACCGGTTCATCTGAGTTGGTGAAGAACGGGTGATATCGCCATACCGGGAACAGCCCGTCGGTGTGATTGGCGTCTTTGACGCGGCGCACGATCAACCGTGCGGTGACCTCATCATCGGTGGATGCGAATGCGGTGTAGGAGGTTTCGGCGACTTCGGCATCAGAGATCAAGCCCCGGTGTCGGGATCGTGGACCGCGCCGGGATAACGCACCGGGGTCCAGGCGTCTTCGGCGATGGCGTTGATGGCGCCCTGCACCTTGGTGTTCTTGGCCAGCACCAGGGAGAACTGCGCCCCGGCCCGGCGGCACGCGCTCACCACGGCGCCGGTGCCGTAGGCGCAGTCGCCGCGGACCAGGATCTGTCCGGTGACTCCGGCGGCGCGGGCGGTGGACACGGCTTGGGCGACCATCCTCGCGGCGCCCTTGCCGGAGCCCGCCTTGCCCGCGCGCAGCCGCATTCCGGCGATCACCGGGGCCGCGGTGTCGGTGCTGATCGTGGCCGCCAGCGGAGACAGGCCCTTGCGCAGCACCTGGCGGCCGGCGATCTTGGTGTGCCCATAAGAGGCGCCCTGTTTGGCGTGCCCATAGGTCGGGCGCAGCAGCGAGTCGATATCGACGAACGCCCGCACCTGGGCGCCGGGCAGCAGATCGACCCGCTCAGCGAGCCCGGCCAGGTGCGCACGCAGGACCGACTCCAATTGGCGGGCATGGCCGAAGGTGAACTCCCGCAACAGCGTTCCGATTGTCGAGGGTGCGTACACGCCGCCGAACACGGTCTTCATCCCACCGCTGCGGACGATGTCGGCGTCATCGATGCAGTCCGCGCCCGCGCACATCGCCGCGATCAGAGTCACCAGCTTCGGCGCGGGGTTGGCCGCACCAGATCTGATCCGCGACTTGGTGATCCGTACCGTCGCGTCGAGCAGTCGTGACAGGCCAGCCTGTTCGGCCAGCGTCATCACCGGCACCAGACCGGTACACGACACCAGGTTGTCGTCGTCGAACACCGCGGAATCAGGTGCGAACATGTGGGACACTTGCACCGGAAGTGCCTTTCTCATGCTGGTCAGATTGTTGTCTGGAAACTCCAATCATCCCAGCTCAGAGGGCACTTTCCCTATACCGACACCCAAAACTCAAATCAATTCATCCGCGGATCGAGGCTAAGGCAAGTACCTGACTTTCACGCTGACCAGGCCGATCGATGCCGGTGCCGCAGGGCATCGGTTTTCGCGACGTGGTGCGCTGACGCGCTGAGCTCAAGACCACATTTGAGGTACCCGCAAACCGGCTGCCGCATTGCCGATTTCCCCTGGTCGAATGTCTCAAAAGTTCATTTCGGAATATTTTGTCTCATGAAAAGCGTTACGCGCATTAATGAGTCACACCGGCTTTCGTCAGCTCAGCAATTTCGGCGTAACACAGGGATTGCAAACAAGCGCGGTTCCCCGCTCGATCTCGAAGCCAGCAAGGCTCATCCCCACCCATTGCGTGCTGATGCATGGGTAGCCGTTGCGGCACACCGTTAGATATTTGTGCAGATCGCCACGAACGGAATGGGCGCGCAGAAGCCCACCGTGAAGCCCGGCGTGATGTCAGCCGGCGGCGGTAGCGGTGCTGGTGCGCCGACGCAGGAGTCCGAGGCCGCGTCGTACACGGTCCCGAAGTCGCAGTCGGCGTTACTCACCCCAGGCGACACGAGCGTGACGAATGCAAGCGGCGCGAGGACGACCGCAAGGATTATTGCTAGACGACGAATTACGCGCCTCATCGCAGGTCCTCCCTTAGAGCTTATTGACCCTGCTAAGGGCTTGTGATGAAATAACGTTGTTTTGGGGTGCGATGGGTCTACCGTTGTGCTATGGCGGATCTGGCCGAGTCGGTGGCACGGCGGTACGGGGTGCTGCGACCGCATATGACGGAGTTTCAGCGGCGGTTGTGGCTGGGCGCGGAGGCCGCGGAACTGGGTCCAAGCGGGATCTTGATCGTGGCGCAGGCGACCGGAGTCGCCGCGGACACCGTGCGTCGGGGCCGCAAGGAGTCCGAGAACGGGACCGCACCGGGCGAGGGGCGGTCGCGGCGGGCCGGTGGCGGACGCAAGCGCGCGGAGACCCACGACGATGCCCTGGTCGCGGCGTTCGAGTCGTTGATCGACCCGGTGACCAGGGGCGATCCGCAGTCGCCGTTGCGGTGGACCTCGAAATCGATCCGCGCGCTGACCGCGGCCCTGCGTGAGAAAGGCCATGAGGTCAGTGATTTCGTGACCCGCCGGCTGCTGCGCGAGGGGGGTTACAGCCTGCAGGCCAACGCCAAGACCATCGAGGGCAATCAGCACGCCGACCGCGACGCCCAGTTCGGCTACCTCAACGAAAAGGCGCAGGACCACCTGGCTGCCGGGGATCCGGTGATCAGCGTCGACACCAAGAAGAAAGAGTTGGTGGGGTCCTACAAGAACGTCGGGCGGGAGTGGCGTCCCGCCGGCGACCCCGAGCAGGTCAAGGTCCACGACTTCGCCGACAAGACCCTCGGCAAGGCCAATCCGTACGGGGTCTACGACATCGGCGCCAACACCGGGTGGGTGTCGGTGGGCACCGACCACGACACCGCCGAGTTCGCCGTCAACACCATCGCAACCTGGTGGCGGGAAGTCGGAAAACCCATGTACCCCAACGCTGCCCGCCTGATGATCAGCGCCGACGGCGGTGGCTCCAACGGCTACCGCACCCGGCTGTGGAAGACCGAACTCGCCCGCCTCGCCGCCACCACCGGCCTGAGGATCACCGTGTGCCACCTGCCGCCGGGCACCAGCAAGTGGAACAAGATCGAACACCGGTTGTTCGCCCACATCTCGATGAACTGGCGCGGAAGGCCACTGACCAGCCACGAGGTGATCGTCGCCACCATCGCCGCGACCACCACCAGCACCGGACTCACCGTGCGCGCCGCACTCGACGACGCCGAGTACCCGAAGGGCATCACGATTCCCGACAAGCAAATCAAAGCCCTTGAAACACAGGGCATCCTTGCACGTCACGAGTTCCACGGCGAGTGGAACTACACCCTCAACCCCCAAACCGCGACACGCCCGAGACCAACCAAGTTAATTCATCACAAGCCCTTAGTACCATTTGGGTGCGGAGATCATGAGTACCAAGCTCGGTGAGATTGCCGCCGCGCAGGGCGAGGCGCAGTTCGCTTCGCGCGGCCTGCGGAACGCGCCGGTGAAGAAGACGCGGGCGAGGTGGACCATGATCGCCGCGGCGAACATCAGCGCGGCCCAGTGGTGAACCTGGCGGACGAACAGCCCGCCACGCACTTCGAAGCTGATTTCAGCGTGCTTTCGTGGGCGCGCGACATCGCGATCGCGATGCCCCGCAGTGGCTGATACACGCCGTTGTAGGTCACCTCGGTCATCGACGGGTCGAAGAACAGGGTCAGATAAACGCCGGTGATCAACAGCGCGATGAACGAATACAGCGCGATCTCGCCGAGCAGGAACGACCAGTGGGTGGGGAAGACCTTGTTGATCTGCCGCTTCACTCCGGCGGCGATGTGATAACGCTGATCCATCAGCACCACCACCCCCTTGTGTGACAGCAGTCAAGCCCAAGGTCTACTATCGACTGTAGTATTACGTTGTGTCGATGTACAGTGGTTGATGAGCGGGCGTCGGGTATACCGGCCCGTACCGCCGCCCCCGACGGCGTTGGCGCTGTCAAGTTAATTGGTGGGCTTGGTGATTCGGGTCTATCGCTGGCGAGTTTCGCGCGGGTTTGATCGAGATACCTGTCCAAGGTCACGTCCAGGCTGCAGTTGTGGCCACCCCGGACAACTGCGCCGTCGTTGGGGCACTGTCGACTTGAGCCAATCTAATTGGCCGATGTGATGATTCGGGGTGATGAGTTGTGTGCTTGTACGAAACGTCCTGTCCCAGTCGCCGATTCAGGCGGCGGCCGTGGTCGTCGCCCCGGCGATGTCGTTGCAGATCGCAAAGCGGTCGGCCATCACCTGTCGGTCATGGGCCGCAGCGCTACGGCGGAACGGGGGACAAGTTCACCGGTGAACCCGTCACCCTCATCAACACGCAGGATCACCGGCTAGGCGCCGGACCGTCACGCTACGTCACGCACCACTGGGTGTTCGGTGCCTGGGCAAGGGCGTCACTGCGGAATCGCTAACGGGCCGGCCGGCTGGCCACACATGGGTGACCTCGCCCGGTGAGCGGTCGCAGCCTCAGCGGCTTCGACGTTGCGCCGCCGACGGCGAGCATCGCGCGTGATCCGACGGCTGAGCACGCGGTCGTCGCGCTCAGTCAGTGAGCGGCTCCTTTGAGCCAGCAGGTCTAACTGCTGCCAGCTGAGCCCGTCGAGGTCGCCGTCTGAGTCATGGGTAGCAACGACGACTCCACCGCGGAGCAGCGGCACGGTCTTCGCCGTGAACTTTGTTGTAGCTAAGAGCAATCCAGTAGCACGACGGTTAGGTCGGCGTTGGCACTGCCGCGTCGACGGGGTGAACCAGAAGTCGAACTGCCGGTCGGTGCTGATCAGACTTTCGAGCCCAAAGTCGTTGACAAGCTCGGCGATGTCGGCCTTGCCGTAGGCCCGGGTTTCATAGGCAACGCCGGTGGTGCTGAAGTAAAGGATGGTGTTCATTGCGATGTTCCAATCGACTCTTTCTCCGCTGGTGAGGAAGGGGTCGGCCACGCCAACCGCTGTTACTGAAGTTACCCATGTGACAATTGGGATAAACGTCGATAACGAAATTTGCACGATAGGTTTGAGCCGATCAAGGATGCTCAAGGACCCGCGCAACGGGCTCATGACTCCTCCAACGCAGTTGGCAATCAGGCGGTATTTCGCCCTCCGAGTCGGTTTGGGGGCTGTCGTCGGTCCCGCTGCTGGTGTTGTGCCGCACCGGGATGCAGTGGCGGATGGTGATCTTTTCGGGGCCGACGAGAACGTCTTTGACGAGCAGGCGCAGGACGCGCTGGCGTTCGGCGACGGTCGCTGTGGCGGTCTTGCCGCGCAGCCCGGTGAGGAAGTCTTCGAGGTTGTCGGCGAGTTTGAGGTAGACCTCCCGGTCGGCGAGTTGGCTGGCCAGCGCGTCGATCTGGTGGTGCAGGCTGCTTTGGCGGGCGCGCAGCTCGGGCATGCGGGTGCGGAGCTCGTCGAGGGAGATCAACTCCTCCTGGTAGGCGCCGATGAGCCGGGTGATCGCCGTGGTGGCCTTGGCCAGTGCGGCATCGAGACGCCGGCGCTGGGCGGTGGCGGGGTCGACGGTGCGGGCCTGCTCGAGGCGCTTGTTGATCTCGTTGCGGATCAGGGCCGGGTCGGTGAGCAGGGCGGTGATGTGGTCCCAGACGACGGTGTCGAGGTAGTCGGCGCGCACCGGCTTGTTGGCGCAGACCCGGCCGTGCTCGTAGCGGTAGTCGTCGGAGCCGAGGCAGCGGTAGTAGTAGATCTTCTTGTTGGTGGTGCGTGTCGAGGTGCGGTAGTAGGCGTAGCCGCAGCTGCTGCAGGCGCAAATGCCTTGCAGCAGCGAGGGATTGATGCTGTTTCGGGTGGCGTAGCGCTTATTGTCGGCCAGGCGGCGCTGGACCCGCTGCCAGGTGTCCTCGGCGACCAGCGCGGGCACGGGAATCTGCAGCCAATCGCTGCGGGCCCGGTCGATGACCGTGTAGCGGCGGGGCGTGGCGCGCCCGGCCAGGCGGGCGGTGCGGTTGAGCCCGGCGGTCTGATCGGTGCGCATCGTTTTGCCGAAGCAGGCCCGCCCGGCGTAGGCGGGGTTGCGCAACATGCCCCAGATGGTGGAGCGGTCCCAGCGCGGCTTGCCGGTGCGGGTCACCACGCCCAGCCCGCTCAGCCAGCGGGGCCAGCTCCCCGATCGCGACCCCACCGTCGGCGTAGCGGGCGAACAGCTCGACCACGATCGCCGCCTCGTGCGCCACGATCTCGTAGCGGGCCTGGGCATGCTCGCTCTTGCGGACATAGCGGTAGCCGAACGGGGCGCCCGAGAGCACGTTGACCGTGCCGCTTCTGGCCCGATGCGCCTTGCCGCGGCGGGTCCGTTCCAGGATCTGGGCGCGCTCGTACTCGGCGATCATGCCCTGGAACTGCACCAGCAGTGCGTCTTCGGGGCTGTCGCTGCGCGGGCCCTTGACGAACATCACGGTCGTGCCGGCCTTGGCGAACTCCTCGATCAGCAGCGCCTGATAGGCGTACTTGCCAGCCAGCCGGTCGGGCGAGTGGACCAGCAGCACGTCCACCGGGACCTGGCAGACCAAATCGCGCAGCTGTTCCAGCGCCGGCCGGACCAGACTCGCCCCGGACTGGCCGTCGTCTTCGAACACCCACCGTTCAGCCACGTCCAGACCCAGCTGTTCGGCGTGCGCACGAAGCGCCACGGTCTGGGATCGGATCGTGTCCTGTTCCTTCTGCCGGGTCGAGGAGACCCGGGCATAGATCGCTGCGTTGCTCATCGGCGCGGCTCGCTTCCTGACCGGCGCGCACGGCGCGCGAGGGTCGTTCGGGGACAAGGATGCGGTAGGCCGCCGACAGTTCCGCGGCCTGTAGGCGATCGAAGACGAACTCGGTCTCGACCACCCGCTGGCTCACCGGCGCGGATGCCCTCGATGCGCCCGCGCCAAAAACTCCTCCAACGCCTGTGCGACCACCGCCGACAGCGTCCGCCCCGACGCGGCGGCATGCGTACGGACCCGCGCGATGAGCGGCACCGGCAGTTTGACGGTGAACACCGCGGCCGGGGCGGGCACCGCAACATGTCCGGACCGGCCGGCGCGCTGCACGTAGCGGTGCGCCTGCCGGGGCGAACAGCCGAACCGGCTGGCCAGCTCCCGCGCGGACTCTGCTGCCGGCACCCTCGCGTCCAGCAGGTCCGCGGCGGCGTTGACCCGCTCGGCGAACACGTCACCACGAGCGCGACCGGCAGACCCACCAACAGGCATGTCACTAACATACTACTCGACATGTCACACCGTCGCACTGACACGCCGCGGCAGTCCGACACGCCGATAGCTCAGCGACACCTCAAAGCAGAAATTGCCAACTGCGTTGGAGGAGTCATGACGCGCCTCTGGGGCACAACAAGGCAGCCCGATCTGATTCGGCTCGGCCCGCTGTGGAGTCGGACGTGGTTGTAGTAGTCGAAGAACACGGCGCAGAAGGTGCGGGCGTCGTCGATCGAGCCGAACCGGCCCGGGAAGGCCGGACAGTATTTCAGGGTCTTGACGTTGGCCTGCGAGTAAGGGTTGTCGTTGGACACGTGCGGACGGGAGTGGCTGCGGTCCACGCCCAGGTCGAGCAGTAGCTGGGCGACCGGCTTGGAGGTCATCGAGGTGTCGGCGTGCAGGGTCAGCTGGTCGCGTTGGATGCCGTGGGCGGTGAGGGTCTCAGATGTTCTGAGGCAACTTGGTCCAGCGCATGCCTGGAGAGCAATAGTGTGCGACGAAACAGGGAGTTGATCGAGCTGTTCTCTGCACAACCGGAATTCTCGGCGTACGGCCCATCGCACTGGGTGGTGCTTGCGGTGTTCGCGATTGGCGCGGCGCTCCTGGTCTGTATCGGACGTCGGCAAACCGAATCG
Source organism: uncultured Actinomycetota bacterium (assembly GCA_963801365.1). GTDB lineage: Bacteria > Actinomycetota > Actinomycetes > Mycobacteriales > Mycobacteriaceae > Mycobacterium. Next base: position 55,096 of record CAWDEZ010000024.1, read on the forward strand.
CAAGCCCGGTTCCTCGGCCGCGTCCTGGCGGTACTGATCGTCGCGGCATTCGGCGTGGCGCTGGTTTACAAACTGGTCCACCCCACCATCGACAGCTCGGTGCCGCTGCAGCTGTGCGATGTCGCGGAACTCACGGCGGCCTATGCATTGTGGTCGCAGCGACATTGGGCCTTTGTGCTCACCTACTACTGGTGTCTGGTGCTGAGCTCACAGGCGTTGATCACACCGGACGTAGGCACGCCAGAGGAAGGCGCGCCAGATTTCCCCCACCATCTTTTCGTCACGTTCTTTACGCTTCACGTGCTCGTGGTGTGGGCGGCCATCTATCTCACGTGGGGGCGTGGGATGCGGCCGCGGTGGCGCGACTACCGCTTCGCGGTCATCGTGACCCTCGCATGGGCGGCATTCACCTTCACCTTCAACGCGATCGCGGGAACCAATTACGGCTACCTCAACAGGAAACCACCCACCGCGTCATTGCTGGACGTATTGGGCCCGTGGCCGGTGTATCTGCTGACCGAGATCACGATCGTCCTGATCGTGTGGGCCCTGATGACCTGGCCGTGGGAGCGGACACGGCGAGACGCCAACGAACGTCCGAGCGTGGTCTGAGTCTGGCCGTGAGCAGCGACCATCACGCACACCCAGGAGCTAGCAACCGAGACTCGCGAAAGTTTCTTCGAGCGCAAAGAATTTCGCATGGATCGCCGGCCAACCCGGCGCGCAACGGTCCGCGTGTGTCGCGCGAGATCGACTTCGTGTACCGGCAGCTTCGCCGGCTCCGGCGCGAGCTGGGCCTTTCGCCAAAACGGTTCGCGCGCCTAGCGCGGTTTCGGTCTGCGATCGACCGGCTCGCCACCAGCACGCTGGCGACCGTCGCGGTGGAGTGCGGCTACGCCGACCAGTCGCACCTCACCCACGAGTTCCGCGGGCTCGCGGGCACGACGCCGAGCGCCTACCGGGCGACATTTGTACAAGACGGTGGGTGAGGCCCCTTCCTATGCTCGACCCGTGAGCGACATCATCCCGGTTATTCCGTACCAAGACATCACGGCGGCCCACGACTTCCTGGTCACCGCGTTCGGATTCACCTCCGCCGGCCTTAACGAACATGACGGAGAGGTGATTCGCGGCGAGGTTCAGCTCGATGGTCACCGCATCTGGCTGCACGCCGCCGCGGGCGGGCTGAGCACCCCGAAGCAGGCCGGCGCCGACACGTGCGTGTGTTCGACGCGCACTTCGCCCCCGCCAAGGCGCTTGGCGCCAATCATCAGCGAGCCGACCGACCGAGACTACGGCCAACGCGAGTACGGGGTTCGAGATCGCGAGGGTCACAGCTGTTTGATCGCGACGCCGCTGTGTCGATGACCTTCGACGACGTCGTCGGACAGGTCACGGCTTTGCCCGAGGTCGAGTCGCGGGCCCACTTCGACCAGCCCGCCTACCGGCTTCGGGGCAAGATCCTCGTCACGCTGCGCCACGACCCGGCCGGCCGGCCGGTCGCTGTGCTCAAGCCGCCCGTCGACGAGATCAACGCCGTGCTGGCCGCCGACCCCACCACCTTCGCGCTGGCCTCCTCAGGGTGGCTGGTCGTGCAGCTCGACCGCGTCGATCCCGACGAGATGCACGAGCTGCTGGCCGAGACCTGGCTCAAGCTCGCCCCCAAGCGACTGGCCGCCCAACACCGCCAGGCCCTGCTCGGTGCGCCGGACTGACCCGGCGCTCAGCAGTCCTTGATCCCTACTCGCATCGGTGAGAATCGGTTCCATACGGCGGAATTGGCGCGGTGGCACCGAGGCGCCCGCCGCCCTCGCCCGACGAGCTGGCCGCCCGGCTTGATCGCTCGATTCTGTCTCGTATTTTGCATTCCTGTATGCACCGATTCTGGCATCTTTGCCGAGATGGATGCGCGTTCGGCGCCGGGTCTCAATGATCCGTTGGAAGAGGCGATTGACGACGCGCTGAGCTCCTTGCCGACCGATCTCCGTGCGGCGATGAGCAACGTCGAGATCGTCGTCGAGGACGAGCCTCCCGACGGGCAGCCGCTGCTCGGCCTGTACCGCGGCGTACCGCTGCCGCGAAGGAGCAGCACGTACAGCGGAATGCTTCCCGACAAGATCAGCATCTTCCGCGGGCCGATCACGCGACTCGCTGCCGGCAACGCCGATCGTCTACGCCGTGAGGTCAGACACGTCGTACTCCACGAAATCGCGCATCACTTCGGGATCAGCGACGAGCGGTTGATCGAGCTCGATCGCTACTGACGTGGTGGTCAAGGCAACGAGGCGTTGGGCGCGTCAAAGGCTCGCACCGCTGGCTTGCGTTCCGATTGTCCGTAGATGCGCATTTAGCGGTATCGCCGGCACCCCGGCGACTTCCGTTCAAGCGGGTGTGGCGGTAGCCCAAGTGGACACGTGAGTCACAATCGGAGGATCATCTGCTGATTCGGGTCGGGAGGTCGCCGCGTTACGCTCCAGAGTCGTTGCGCTACTGGATAATCCGGTGATACCGACACCGGATTGACGCCGGCCGATTCCGTGGCCGGCGTTCTGAGTCAGCCGGGCACCGGCTCCCAGGTCAGGATGCCGCTGTCGACCTCCATGCTCATGTGCAGCCGACCATCTTCGATCACGTACCCGCGCACCTGACTCAGTGCGCTCGACACCCGTTGGTCGATCGTCGGTGGCGGGCACGCCATCAACGTGGTGGCAATCGGCCCGAAGGTCAGGTTGCCCGACTCGGTCGCCTCAAACGAGCCGTTGCCGCGGTTGCAATCGATCCGGAACGCCGCGCGTCCGTCGATGCCGAACGCCACGGTGTACTTGCTCGGATCGTCCACCATCGTGGTGCCCCGCGGGTCGTCCATCGACTGCAGGGAGACCAGCTGCCACGTCGTGCCGGCAAGGATGGGGCTGGCGTCGGCCCTCGCGCAGGAACAGGCGGCGATCAGCGCGGCGGCACAACCGAACGCCATGGACGCTCTCATGCCGGGCAATCTACCCGTCCACGGGGGGCCACCCAATGCCACTTCACGGTGGCCCGGATACTTGACCGGTGCGCCTGACCGATGCGGCGCTGGCCGTTGCTGGCTGCCGCGGGGCACGGCGGCGCTGACCAGTTGTCATTTGCAGACGATCGCCGCGCTCAACGGCAGGCGTCAGATCCCGGCCTGGCTGGCGGCATATGTCCAACCGGTGACGCGGGCGGCGAGAAAGTGGTCACGAGGTTCAGGGAACAACCGCTCGATCAGTTCCCGCGCCGTCGTAGCCAGACGATCGTCACTCCAGGTCGGAAAAGTCGATAACCGGGGTCAGGGGAAAAACGCGGTCATGAGGCTCGTACCCGCCCGGGCACGGTCGGGCGCCTTAATGTGATCGAGAAACACGAGCCGATCTCACGGGAAGCGGCCAGGGTCGTAAGCGCGGCGATAGGGCGCGCAGCCACTCGGCGCGCCAACACGCAGTTATACTGGCTAAGTATCGAGCTCCGCATGCCGGTGCGCCCAGGAAGGAGATATGTGATGTCATCATCACTTGGCTCGGCACGCGCCGAGGGCGACAGCTGGAATCTAGCCTCCAGCGTCGGAGCGACCGCCACGATGGTGGCTGCGTCGCGCGCGCTCGCATCGGCAGGCCCGCACCCCTTGCTTAATGATCCGTTCGCCGACCCGTTGGTGCGCGCCGTCGGACACGACTTCTTCATTCGCCTCATCGATGGTCACATCGGGATGACCGATGACGATTCACCCTTCACCGAGCAGCAGCGACGTGAACAAATCGCGGTGCGCACCCGGTTCTTTGACGACTTTCTCTTAGACGCCGCGAACGCCGGCCTGCGGCAGGCGGTGATCCTCGCCGCCGGTCTTGACGCCCGCGCCTACCGGCTGGCCTGGCCGCCGATGATGGTGGTGCTCGAAGTCGACCAGCCCGAAGTCATGGCATTCAAGACGGCCACGATGCTGCGCATCGGAGCGCAGCCGACGGCGAATCGTCGTGCGATCGGTATCGATCTGCGCAACGACTGGCCGGCTGCGCTGCGGGCCAACTCGTTTGACCCGACCGCGCCGACGGCCTGGATCGCCGAAGGGCTGCTGATGTACCTGCCTCCAGAAGCACAGGACCGGCTGCTGGACAACATCACTGCGCTCAGCGCGCCCGGCAGTCGGTTGGCCACCGAGAACATCTCCGACCTGCGCCCATTCACCGACGAGCGGGCACGCGCGTGGCGCGGTCGCTGGCGCAAACATGGCCTCGACATGGACGTCGCCGACCTGGTCTGGGACGGTCCACGGCGTCAAGCAACCGCGTATCTGAGGTCCTCAGGTTGGCGCGTCACCACTCACCGCCCCGAAGAACTCTACGCTGCCAACGGTTTTGAACTGCCTGACAACGAGCTCGCCAGGCTTTTCCGCGGCTCGCTGGACTATGTCAGCGCCGAACTGAGTTGACGCGTCGGGTCCGAGTGCGCTACCGCGGCGGTGCCTCTGGCGCCAGAATGGTCACCGCCAGCTGGATCTTCGTTCGTCTCAACCGCGAAACATGTGGTGGAGCTGTAAATAACGAAGGCTCATGGTCTGCACGCTACTTGTCGACTCACCGACCCCTCGCAGACATCTGCCTCCGCCAGGCGGCCGGCGGACTGGTTCGGCGACCATCGCCCCTGGTAATCCGCCCGCCGGTCGGCCCGCGGCGGTGGTCGACTGCGCGGCACCGCTAATCGCGCCGGCGCCGTCTGCGGCCGCCGCGGGCTGCGCCAATTCCCACAACGTGATGTCACATCGGTTGAGATTCTGCACCGATCCCGTTGGATGCCAAATCAATTGCGACTAGTTCCAATGATATCGAGACTCGAACATATTGTCCGGTCGCAAGAACTGGCATCCATGACATGGTGAGATGCCCGACTAGCCGCGACACCGCCGCTCGATCGCGTCGATCATGCCCAGCAGCTCGGCCGTCGAACCTCAACCAATCCGTGAGCCGACGCCCACCCAGCGGCTGTCGGGCGACGGGCCCGAAACGGGTTTGACGATCCCCGCCCCAGTGATGAGCGGCAGGTCCAGCGCCGACAGCAGCCCCGGGGGGGCCTCGTACACGGCCGGGATCGCGTTAACCATGCGCGACGCCCCAGCAACCCTGGCTCCCAGGTCGTGGTCGTGGTTCTCGGCCAGCTCGAGTTCGCACCGCATGGTCGGTGAACCTTCAATCTCCACGCGGTAGACACCGCGACCGGACGCCCCGCCATAGCCGAGATCCTGCGGGGTGATCGAGATGTGGGGCTGCGGCCAGTCGGGGGCGATGTCGTCGTGCATGCGCGTGACGTGGTCGATGACCACCGTCGGCTTGCCTGCAACGTAACCGGTGAGCGTGGAGCGCATCGCCGCGATGGTGCCTGCGGCGATGTGACCGGTGGGAGTATCAAACGAGTCCTGCGCGGCGAGGCGGTCAACGGTTTCGGCGATGTTATCGATGCGCACGCCCAGACCGGCTGCGAGTTGATGAAGTACAGGACCCCACCCGAACGTGAACACGCCCGGCGTCGCCGCGAATGCCGAAAACTCTGGTGGCTTGCCAAAGCCCAAGATCTCATACACCGCCTCGCGGTCGGGATAGGTTGCATAGTTGAATATCTCGGTCACCCGAATCGATTCGATGTTGCGTACGATTCCGGAAAGCGCAAGCGGCAGAACGTCATTAGCGAACCCGCTGTCAATGCCGGTGGTGAAAAACGACACCCCGCCGGCCAGCGCGGCAGCTGCCAGCGGATCGGTGAACGCCGCGTCGACAGCGTCGGGATACACCAACGGCACCACTGAACACGACACCACGTTCTTACCCGCCCGCAGGATCGACACCATGTCGGCGATGGCTTCCAGTGGCCGAAGGTTGGCCGCGGCCGCGTACACCACCACCTGCGCCTCACCGGCGAGCATCGCGCCGGGATCGTTGGTCGCGATCACCCCGATCGCCTCGATGCCGCACAGCTCGCCCGCGTCATATCCGACCTTGGCATCGCTATGAACCACCACGTCCACTAATTCCAGTTCTGGATGATCGATGACCCCGCGCAACGCGATCACCCCCATCGAGCCCGGACCCCACACCGCCACGCGAATAGTCACTGCTCTCCTCAACCCTCCAACAACGGATTCACTGCCTATCAGACGTGGTCGCAGCGTATGCCAAAGCTCGGAGCGCAGACATCCGAAGGACCAGCGGCGCATCTCCGCGTCCACCGCCAGGGTTGCCACTGCCGCGCGCGAATGTCGCTCACGCGGACCAGCAACTGTCTTACAAACTGTCGTACACTCTTGTCATGGCTGACACGATTACCTTCCGGCCCGACGAAGACACATCAAAGGCGCTAGAGGTCTTGACCAAGGATGGCACGCCTGTATCCGCGGCCGTTCGATCCGCTCTCATTGATGCCGCACGGCGAAAGGCCAGCGGGGCGATCCGTGCCGAGGCAGAAAATCTTGCCGAAGACGAGTCAGACCGCGCTGAGGCCATGCAGGTGCTGCGCGACATGGAGACACTGCGTGCGTGGTGAGGTCTTTCAATTTCACGCCCCGCGGGGGAGCCGCGGTCACGAACAATCCGGTTCCCGCTACGCCGTGGTAGTCCAGTCAGATCAACTGCCACTGTCGACCTGGCTGGTCGCACCGACGTCCACGTCAGCTCGCGCCGCGAGCTTTCGGCCCGAGGTCGAAATCGGTGGCATGAACACCCGGGTACTTGCCGAGCAAACCGCAGCGGTCGAACCGGGCCGGCTCGGCAAGAGCGTCGGGTTCCTCAGCTTCGACGAGATGCGCCGCGTTGATGCGGCACTGCGGATCGTCCTGGATCTCTAAGCGCGCCGCGCCAGCACATCGCACATCTTCTACGAAAACCGATGGTCATCGCAGGCTGGGGCACGCATGGTTGATGATTTATCAGATGCAATCTGTAGTGGGCAACTTGACATAATATGGCTTATCGGCATTTAGATGCTGCGAGGGCACTAAGTGAAAGTTCTCGCACCCCAACGAAGCTCGCTGCATGGACTGTGCATTCGCCGCGGTTGTCGTAACGGATGAATGATTCGGTGTTAGGTGAAACTTTGGGCGTGCCCCAAGCGGCCGCCCGTACAGTTGGCGATCGACCACCCACCCCTCCCTCTCCGTCGCGCCACCAGCAATACGTCACTGTGACGAATTGCTGGTGGCGACAGGGGCCGACAGCCAGCACAGCTGTACGTGGGCGCGGATGCGGTCCTCGCGATAGTGATAGACAGGGCGAAGCCCCAATGATCCCTTGCAATCCTGCCACCCTCGCTCGACGGCGATGAGCTGCTTGTAGGCGGCGGCCAGGTCGTCGGGGGTCAGCGTCAGGTCGGAGGTGCGCAGCAGCCACTTGCCGTCGAGGTGGGCTTCGTGCGTTGCGGCGCGGTGGTCGATGCGCAGCAGCCCGGTCTTGGTGCGGCGCAGCAGCCTTGCCAGCCCCGGCTTGCCCTTCAGGGAGCCGATGAACTCGTCGCGCTTGCGGTTGGTCCAGGCATCGGAGCCGTCGATCAGGCCCTTGAGGTGTTCGATGAGCCGGTCGCGGACCGCGTGGTCGCGGGCGGCGGCCTCGGGGTTGTGGCACACCACGAACCGTTCCGCGCGCGGCCCCTCGTCGGCGCCGCCGCCGGGGCTGATCCAGACTTCCTTGACACGCAGGTTGTCGGCCACGGTGCGGTAGCGGCCGGGACTACGCACCCGGCAGCGTGCGTAGCCATCTGTTGACCGGCGCTCCGGATGAGCATGCGACCAGATCCCCAGCCAACTTCGACTTTGCCAAGGGGGGCTCCGATCGAGACGGGCGGCGGATCGCAGCCGAGCTGGCGCGCCCCGCCGGAGACGGTGCGGGGGTCCTTTGCTGTCTGTCAAACACATGACAGCGCACAGGTTTACGGCGTGTGGGTGGCTCCGCGGTCAACGTAGATCGCCTTGGGGACACCACGGGAGGCCAGCGCCGGCCGCAACGCGGCGCCAGTGCACCCCGCGCACCCCGGAGGAGGTGCTGGAGCATGTAGTGACACGGTGGCGGTCTTGGTCACGCGGCGCCAACAAGGCCATCGACGCCCAAATCCCGGCATGCCTCGGAAACAAGGCGCACAACCGAACTCAACTCCACATCACCACCCGATCGGTCGGGTGGCCCGGGGGAATCGCACCCCCGGGCTCCCACAGATCCCGGCGTGACAGTCTCCCGTCACCGGGCTCTTGTCATCCTGGTCGTCAGACACGCGCGACCGAGGGAGTCCAGGCCCAGTGCGCGAACATGCGGGGATACCGCACGGTGATCCCCCGCCAACACTCGATGGCTTTCCTCTCGGCTCGTAATCGTTTGTATTTCTTGCGGATCCAGCGCACCAAATAGGCGTTGATGCGCGTCAGGAGTTGAGACAGCGCGGAGCGGTAGAACGCCCCGTAGTACTGCATCCAGCCCCGCACGATCGGATTGATCCACCGCGCGAGGTCAGCGAAGGTGTGACCGGTGCGGTGGTGCAGTCGCCAGGACCGCACCTGGGCACTGATCCTTTTCAGGGCGTGCTTGCTGATCGCGGGCAAGAACGCGCTGAACCGCTGCCCGTGCTTGTTCCGCGCCGCTCGCTGCCGGAACTCATACCCCAGGTACGTGAACGACGTGTGCTCGTGCGAGCCGCGCCGCTGCCCGTCCTGGCAGTAGACGATCCGGGTCTTGTCGGGATGCAACCGCAGCCCGACCTGCTCCATCCGGTCGCCGATCGCGGCCAGCACCTCGCGGGCCTGCCGCTCACTGACACAGTGCACGACCGCGTCATCGACGTAGCGCTCGAACGGGACGCTCGGAAATTCCCGAGCCATCCACGCATCGAACGCATAGTGCAGGAACAGATTCGCGAGCACCGGCGAGACCGCAGATCCTTGCGGAGTGCCGCGATCCCGTTCGGTCAGCGTCCCGTCGGCCTGCTGCACCGGCGCACGCAGCCACCGCTTGACGTACAGCAACACCCACGGGACATCGGTGTGGGCTTCCACCGCGTTGACGATGAGATCCCATGACACGCTGTCGAAGAACTTCTGGATGTCCAAATCGATCACCCAGTCGTATTTCCAGCACCGACGTCGGCACACGCCCACCGCGTCCAGCGCCGACCGTGCAGGCCGGTAACCGTAGGAATCGGAGTGGAAGATCGGCTCGACCTTCTCCTCCAACCGCGCGGCCACCACTGTTTGCGCGACCCGATCGGCCACAGTGGGCACACCCAGAATTCGGACCCCGTCACCATGCGGCTTCGGTATTTCCACGGCCAGTACCGGCGGCGGAAAGTAACTGCCCGAAGACATTCGATTCCAGATCTTGTACAGCTGGTTCTTCAGATCGGCCTCAAACTCCTCCAGCGAGCACCCGTCCACCCCGGCCGCACCCTTGTTTGCCCGCACCTTCTCCCAGGCGCGTTGCACCTCCCACTTCGAAATCTCAAACGACTTGCCTGACGATTTCAGCTCGCCCATCCAGACTCCTCCCGAACCCGAAGGCTCGGTTGATCCAACGAACACAGCCACAGATGACCTGACCCCTTGGCTCCACCCCCACCGCGTCAAGCAGGAGCTTCACGGCTACTACGAGTCAGTCCGCCAGCGCGCCCCGCATCGGTACTCCGTCCCTCACGGTGTCGCCCGCTCGGGAACCTCCCTCTCGCCGCAACCGGCACTATCGGGCCGCGCCTTCTCACGTTCCGCACAGGAGCCGCAGATCAGGCTCACGTCGCCTCCATGCCGGGCACCACCTGGCCGGTAAACGGGTACCCTCCAGGCTCGTCCCGGGAGTATCCACCTGCCCCGGTTTTGATGCCAGCCAACCTGTTTCGACACGTCAACGGCTGCAACGCTCGTCTTCCTGATCCCCGCCTGACCCGTGAGCCGGGCCTTTTCCCACATCGCTCACCACGACAGTCTTCAGCTAACGCAGCAGTGGGCGGCTTGAAGCCTCCCCCCGCAGGGCGACTCCGAAGGGCCAACAGTCCTTCATCTCCTGCACAGCACCGCCTTCAGAAGCTCACCTATCACGCTCCCTTCGGCGTTCGTGACACACGTGGATCGAGGCTTAGTGGTCGGGCTCGTAAGTTCGTCGGGGGTCAGGCGGCACGGGGACTGTCAACTTAACGGTGTAACTCGTTGTTGTGCTGTTACTTTCGGCCTGGGGTCAGTCGTCCCGGGAAGGCGATCTCGAATGCGTTGAGCGGCGCCTTCCATCGATTCATCCAGCGTTGCCGCCGTTGCCGGTCGGGTCGAGGCTCCTGATCGCCAGATAGATGCACTTGAGCGCGGCCTGCTCGGTCGGGAAGTGGCCGCGGGCGTTGACCGCCCTGCGGATGCGCGAGTTCAGGCTCTCGATGCTGTTGGTCGTGCAGATCACCGACCTTATTTCTGTGTCGAAGGCCAGGAACGGCACGAACTCGGCCCACGCGATCTGCCACAGCTTGACGATCGCGGGATAGCGCTGCTCCCACTTGTCGCCGAACGCGGCGAACGCGTCCAGCGCCGCGGACTCGCTGGCCGCGGTGTACACCGGCTTGAGATCCTTGGCGATCGCGGCCCAGTCCTTCTTCGACGCGTAGCGAAAGCTGTTGCGCAACAGGTGGATTATGCAGGTCTGGGTAATCGCCTGGGGCCACACCGTCTCGATCGCTGCGGGCAGCCCCTTCAGGCCGTCGCACACCACGACGCAGACGTCGGCGGTGCCCCGGTTCTTGATCTCCGAGAGCACCCGCAGCCAAAACTTCGACCCCTCACCGTCGCCGTGCTCGCCGGCCCACAGCCCAAGCACGTCGCGGGTGCCGTCCACGGTGACGCCGAGCGCGACGTAGATCGGCCTGTTCGCGACGTTGCCCTCTCTGATCTTGACGTTGATGGCGTCGATGAACATCACCGGATACACCGCATCCAGCGGCCGGTTCTGCCACTCGCTCATGGCCTCGATCACCCGGTCGGTGATCGCCGAGATGGTCTGCTTGGACACCGCCGCGCCGTACACCTCGGCCAGGTGCGCGCAGATCTCACCGTGCGTCAACCCCTTGGCCGACAACGAGATCACCAGTCCATCGAGCCCGGACAGGCGACGTTGCCGCTTGCGCACGATCTGCGGCTCGAAGCTCGCGTCCCGGTCGCGGGGGATGGTGACCTCCACCGGCCCGATGTCGGTGAGCACCGTCTTGGCGCGCGCTCCGTTGCGGGAGTTGCCGCCGTCGCGGCCGGCCCCATCGTGCTTGGCGTAGCCCAGGTGAACGTCCATCTCGCCCTCGGCGGCGGACTCGATGATCCGCTTCGTCAACTGAGCCAGCAGGCCGTCCTCGCCGGTCAGCCGCAGCCCTTCCGAGCGGGCCCGATCCACCAGCTGCCCGATCAGCTGCTCGTCAAGATCGTCCAGCCGGACCACGCCCTGCCCGTCGGGTATCTCGACGACCTTATCGTCCATCATCACATCAGTCACAGTGCTCTCCTTCTTCCTCAGGAGTTACACCGTTTAACGTCCAGGCCCGCGGCGCGTGGTTGGGCGGGGTCATGTTTGGGCTCGGGTTTGTGGTTGTCGAGCCTGGCCAGCAGTTCGGTCAGGTCGGTGGTGGTGAATTTCCACTTGAACGGTTGCGCGGTCTGGTTGTATCGGTTCTCGAATGCGGACAGGCGGTCGGAGACGGCGTCGATGTCGGTGAAGTCGTTGGGCGAGAGCACTTTCCGTTGGACGATGGAGAAGTAGATCTCTATCTGGTTCAGCCAGGACGCGTGCACCGGGGTGTGCACCATGATCGCGTGGGGGTATTGCTCGGCGAGTCGGTCGATCGCGGCCTGCCCGCGGTGGGAGGACCCGTTGTCCACGATCCAGAACACCCGATCGGCTGAGGCGTAGGGTTCGCGGGTCATGACTTGGGCGACCAGGTTGGTGAACGCGGCGATGCCGGTGGTGTTCTCGCAGCGGCCGAAGATCGTCCCGCGGTGCACGTCGTAGGCGGCCAGGTAGGCCACCGCGCCGCGGCGGTGGTAATCATGGTTGACCCGGATCTGGCGGGCCTTGCCGGCGGGCAGGGTGGGGTGGCAGCGGCAGCGGGCCTGGATGGAGGTCTTCTCGTCGGCGGAGATCACGTAATCGCCTGCGCCCAACGGTGTGCCGTCCCAGGTGCGGTCGTAGAGGTCGAGCACCCGTTGCGCCTTGACGGCAAAGTCTGGGTCGGTGATGAAGATCCACGACCGGTACTGCCACGGTTTGAGCGCGTCCTGCGACAGCCACCGGCGGATGGTCGCCGGCGATATCGACCCGCAAATCCCGTCGGTGATCGCCTGTTCGGCCGGCTCCGGGCACGACCACCGCGACAGCGGTACCCCCTTGTCCCGGGGTGGCGTGCAGGCCATCGCCTTGACCCGGGCGACTTGGACAGCAGTGAACTTCGGTCGGCGACCCGATCGCTTCGCATCGGCCAGCGACGCCGCACCCGGTACCGTGCACCAGCGGCGACGCCACTTGCGGACGGTGTCCTCGCATATCCCCAGCCACCGTGCGATCTGTGCGTTCGACTCTCCCGCGGAGGCCGCGAGCACGATCTGGGCCCGCGTCACGAGCCGTTGCTCAGTGCGCCCGGCCCGGGTCATCCGGGTCAGTTCGCGGCGCTGTGAACCGGTCAACGTGATCGGGTCGGTGCTGGTCGGTGACATCCTGGTGCTCCACGACGAGTTCCCATTGGCCACTCCAGCCTCACCCGTCACGGGTTGGATGGTGGTCAACGACACGCCGATCCGGCAGGATCGGTGACCATGGCCGCACCGCCCATATCGACGAAAACGTCCCTGCAACAGCGGCTGTCGGCCCGCGCCCGCGAACGATGGCCGCAACTGGCCGGTGTCGATGTACGGTTCCGCGGCGCGTTCGCCTACGTCACCGCAAACATGCCCGACGGCGACAGCATGCCCCTGATGCGGCTGCGCTACGGCGGATCAGCTGCCCGCTGGGGCTTCGCGGTCTACCTGGCCAGCAAGGACGGCTACCAGGATTCGGTCCTGCCCACCGGCGACCGGGCCGGCGCACCCGAAGACGCCCTCGATACCGCCTGCGGCCTCTACCTTGGCGACCCGACCGCCCGGGCATGACCCCCGACGAACTTACGGGCGAGACCACTTAGCACCCAGATGACAAGGTTGTTGAGGTATGACATCAAGCGCGAAAGCTTAACGCCTCGGGTGGGACTCCTTTGCATCCCCAGCGGGTGCGTCTCACGAAGTCTGTAGATCTGCAGAGTTCCTCTGAACTCCGCCGTGCGATTCTGCAGTCGGCCGTGAGAATCTACAACCAGCCCACCCGACGGCATTGGCATCTCGTCTCATGTCCGGCCGTTCGAGGAGGCTGTCCGGATCAGCGAACAGGCCGGAGCGATCCCGCCTGTACTACCTAGCTCCCGTCGGGACGAGGCCGATCGTCTGCGTTAACACGTTGCGAACCCGGCCGCGCGCGGCGGTGCTTCCGCATCTTCCCGAGCAGCTGGGATTGCCGTCGGTTGCCGCGATGTGGCAGCCACGTCGATGCTGCATTGCCAGGTAGCCAAGCTGCACAACATTTCTCACTCACCGTACCCTTTCGCGCAACGGCTGCTGTGAAGTCGGCTGTTATCACAATGCTTTCAGAAACACCGCGGCCGGCTACGTTAACGAGCGTCTGGGACGCGGCACCCGTTATCTGAGGCCGCCCTAGTGAAGGCCATGAGCCGCAACAGGATCCATCATGAGCCAGCGCGAGGCCGTCTCCTATAGATGCGCCGCTGATAAGGCTGACCGACATGTCTCGGTACGGACCCGAAGGGTCAGGTCTGCGCTGGCGATCAATTCGTCGAGATCGCTTGCCGTGCGTCCGCGAGCGAAAGACCCTGTTCGGCAAGCCAATCGAGGAATCTAATCGCGGCTCGTAGGTGCTGCCGGACGAGGAAGTACTGATTGTGGATGGTGTCGGCGCCGCGGGTACGTTGCCGCAGGCGCCGCAGCAGGTGCCTGCGTCGACGAGATGGTCCGCAAGAACATGAAAGCTGTGGGCCGATCTGATCGCGGGCCTGCCCGAGCGCGACTTCGCGTGTCGCTGACCGAGCCGGTTCGAGTGCTAGCGTCGGCTCCGTGTCTGGAGAAGGGGCGCCGCTGCGGATCGGCATACTCGGTGCGGCCGCTATCGCACCGTCGGCGCTAATCAGGCCTGCAAAGGGAAACGTAGAGGTCATGGTGGCCGCGGTGGCGGCGCGCGATGTGTCGCGAGCTCATGCCTTTGCCGCAAAACACGGCATCACCCGGGTGCATGAAAGCTACGAGACGCTGATCACCGACCCAGACCTCGATGCCGTCTACATTCCGCTGCCGAACGGCTTGCACGGCCGGTGGACTCGAGCTGCACTGGCCGCCGGTAAGCACGTGTTGTGCGAAAAGCCGTTTACCGCCAACGCCGCCGAGGCCCGCGAGATCGCCGAACTTGCCGCGAAGTCGGACCGGGTCGTGATGGAGGCGTTCCATTACCGCTACCATCCGCTGGCGTTGCGGATGGAGCAGATCATCGCCTCGGGCGAACTCGGGCAGCTGCAGCGGGTGGAGGCGGCCCTGTGCTTTCCCTTGCCGAAATTTTCCGACATCCGGTACAACTACTCGCTTGCAGGTGGCGCCACCATGGACGCGGGGTGCTATGCGGTCCATATGGCCCGCACGTTTGGCGGTGCGACCCCGGAAGTCGTTTCGGCACAAGCGAAGCTGCACGATTCGCAGATCGACCGGGCCATGTCGGCCGAATTGCGGTTTGCCGGCGGCCATACCGGCCGAGTCCGCTGCTCGATATGGTCCTCGGGTCTGTTGCAGATCAGCGCCAGGGTGATTGGCGACCGCGGCGAACTGCGGGTGCTCAATCCAGTATTGCCGCAGCTTTTTCATCTGCTCTGGGTCCGATCACGCAAAGGCAAACGTGTGGAGCGGTTCTCGCGCCGCGCCTCCTACGCTTATCAGCTCGACGCTTTCGTCGCCGCAGTGCTACGCGGCGAACTGGTGAAGACGACGCCGGACGACGCGGTCGAGAACATGACCGTCATCGATGCGATCTATCGCGCTGCCGGCCTCCCGCTCCGCAAGCCCAGCTGAACATACGAAAACAAGCGCCGACAGCAGGATGAGGACCTGACCCACGATGGCCGAGCAGACGCGAAAGCACCCCAAACTGCGGCTGGGGCGCCTTGTCGTGTGGGTGGTGGTGGTACTGCTCGTCGCACTCGTGGTGGTCAATCTGACGGTCGCCCGATTGCCGGGAATGCCGCCGGCGGACGGTAAATACATCAGCCTGCACGGCAAGGAGATTCACTACTTCGAGCAGCCCGGCCAGGGTGCGGCGGTGGTATTGATTCACGGTGAGCCCGGTTCCCACAAGGATTTCGACCCTGTCGTCGCCGAACTGCCGGGCCTGCACCTGATTTCGATCGACCGGCCAGGGTTTGGCTGGTCGACGGGCGGGTGGCTGCCCTATCAGGACCAGATCGATGTGGTCCACGAGTTACTGACTGCGCTCAAGCTCGCACCGGCCGTTCTGGTAGGGCACTCGTTCGGCGCCACGCTCGCCCTCGGTGTTGCGCGGCGATATCCGCAGGACGTAGCCGACCTGATTCTCGTGGCGCCCGCGGCGGGGGGATTGCGATCGAAGTCCATGGATGTGCTGCAGGCCCGGTTCATATTGTTCAGTCGGTGGCCGGTGGTACGCACGATCGTCAATGCAACCGTCGGCGACGTGATCAAGCGCATCTCCGCGACGTCGGGCGCTGAGAATGCGTTCGCCCCCGAGCCGGTCGATCCCGCTTTTGAGCAGCGGCTGCTGTCGGTGGGCATGTCGCCGGGTAATCTCGACGCCTTGGCCTCCGACGAACTGGAGTTCAACGACACTTCGCGCTGGGTCGATGAGAACGTGTCACAGATCCGGGTGCCCTCGGTTGTCATCGGCGCGCTCGGCGATCAACTCGTCGAGATCGACCATGTGCAGCGATTGGCGCAGACACTTCCGGGTACCGAACTAATCACGGTCGACGGCAACCACGTGATTCCCTACACGCACCCCGACGTCGTGGCCACCCAAATCCGTCGGGCTCTCGCTACGGCGAGCGGTGCAACTGCCTGAGCCGACGCTACTTCGAACTCGCACCTCTTGAGTACGCACCAATACCAGCCAACTTGATGCGAGTTGTATTATACGAAAGTACTTGCACCCATTGATGATTGGGTGATTGTCTGTTCTCAACGTATCTTCGCTTTTCTCACTCTTTCTGCGCCGGCCAGCCACTTTCTCGCTGATTCTACGCCGAAGTGGGCCACTCGTCGCCGGGTCGAACGATGGCTTGTCGGCCAGCCATGGAGCCGGCAATCGACCACCTCCCGTCGCCCAAACTGGTGGCCGTGGCCTTCGGCATGGACCCGAAGGCGCAATGATCTGTCTCGCCGACCACGTCGCCTCGACCAGCCTGCCAACCGGTGACACCTCGGGCTAACGCGCTTGGGCCAGAACGATATCCGCGACCTCCGCGATCCGCGCGACGGCCGTCACCACTCAGAGGGCTTCCACGTAAGGACGCGCTTATTCGCCCGTGCCTCGGCGCCGGGGCGGGTGCCAGCTCCTTGCTGGAGTAATTCCGTCGGGTCGGCGCCATCACGAAGCCGCTCAAGCAAATAGTCAGGGTCAAAATTGACAGTGATCATTGCTACGGAGCTTGGTGGCGGGCCTGGCCCGAAAATTGACCGGCGCCGGATGGCTGCCTTCGAGTGGGATCTGCCGGTCGGTCACTGAGCCCATGCACCCGTGGAGGGCGTGCTTGGTGACCTTAGAACGTGTTGGGAAAGTGACCCGGCGTGCCTGCGTGACTGATGTGGCTTAAGTGGCCAGTGTGGGCTTGTGGCTGAGAACAAGCGCTATCCGTCCGACCTGACCGACGCGCAGTGGGAGCTGATCGAGCCGTTGGTGCCCGCGCCGCGGTCGGGTGGCCGTCCGGCGGTGCATTCGAGGCGCCGCGTGGTGGACGCCATCCTCTACGTCAACCGCACCGGATGCGCGTGGCGTCAACTGCCGCATGACTTTCCACCGTGGGCGACGGTGTTCTGGTACCACAAGCTCTGGCGCGAGGACGGTGTGGTTGACCGGCTCCACGATGCCTTGCGGGACCGCGTGCGGGATGCCAGCGATCGGGACCCGTGGCCTCGGCCGGGTGCATGGACGCCCAGTCGGTCAAGGGCGCCGACACCGTCGCGGCGGCCGTGCGCGGATTCGATGCCGGCAAGAAGGTCAACGGCCGCAAGCGGCACGTCGTGGTCGACACGATGGGCCTGTTGCTGCTGGTGCTGATCACCTCGGCGAGCGTGCAGGACCGCGACGGCGCACGCACGCTGCTGGACCGGGTGAAGATGGCGATGCCGTCGCTATCGCTGCTGTGGGCCGACGGCGGCTACGCCGGCAGGCTGGTCGAATGGGCCGAGACGGTCGCCCACATCACCGTCGAGATCGTACGTAAACCCTTGGGAATCAGGATGTTCCAGGTGCTTCCACGTCGGTGGGTGGTCGAGCGCACATTCGCCTGGATCGTGAAATGCCGCCGCCTGGACCACGACTACGAGCGACTGCCGGAGACCAGCGAGGCCATGATCAAATGGGCGATGATCGGATTGATGGTCCGACGGCTCGAGCCGCCACCCGGCCGCAAGCCGTGGCAACGCGCCTCAAGCGCCGCGTGAACTTTCCCAACACGTTCTTATAGGAGCTTGTCGTAGCAACGGGGCCCATCACTGTCTTGTCCCATCGGCCCGCGCTCGGGGTGCTGCCAGTGTCAGTACCACCGAAGGAGGCCCTATGCCCGCCGCGTCGACCGATGTCTTTGTCGGTGTCGATACCCACGCCGACACGCACCACGTTGCTGTCGTCAACCCACTCGGACTCCACCTCGCCGACCGAGAATTCCCCGCCGATCCGGGCGGCTACCGCAGCCTGCTGGACTGGATCTGCTGGATCGGATCGGTCGCCGGGGTGGGAGTGGAAGGCACCGGAACCTACGGAGCCCAACTGGGCCGGGTGCTGACGGCAGCGGGCCTGGCGGTGGTCGAGGTCAACCGGCCCGACCGCGCAACGCGCCGCGCCAACGGCAAGTTGATCCCGTTGATGCCTACGCAGCAGCCCAAGCAGTAGCCTCCGGTCGGGCCGCCAGCGTTCCGAAGTCACGAGACGGCATCGTGGAGTCCATCCGCTGTCTTCGCATTGCTCGGCGATCGGCAGTCAAGGCAAAGACACAGTGCATCAACCAGATTCGCGGGCTGCTGATCACTGGCCCGATGGACTTGCGTGAGCAGATGAAACCGTTGGGGACCGCTGCACTGATCCAGGCGCTGTCGCGCCTACGCCCCGGATCCGGCCTCTCTTCGCCAGCCGCGGCGACCAAACTCACGTTGCGATCCCTGGCTCGTCGTCACGTTGCGCTCAGCGACCGAACGGCTCGCCGTGATTGAGACGGACCTCCACACCCGAATCGCCACCGCGCGCGAGAACGCGTGGCTTGGGGACGTCGAGCAGCTGCAACGCACGCTCGGCCACCTGTATGACAGACAAGATCAAGTCCACCGGTTACTTGAAACGCTGCCCGCCGAAGCCCTGATCACTGCTGCTCCCACACAGACGACATAAGGGATTGACCGTTCAATCGCGAGAAAATCAGTCAAATGCTGCGCGTTGTGTCGGGCGCAACAGCCGCAGCGATCTCAGCCGCGCCCCGAGGGCTCGCACCCACGGGCGACTCACCCTTGACCCCGGCGCTGAGCCGGGTCCGCGACACACGCTCGGCGATTCTTCGGACAACCGCCGTCTCTCGGTACGACTGCAGTTGCTGGCCGCGCGGCAGGACGGTGTGGCCAACGGAGAGACGGTCACTTTTTCAGCGTTACAGCGATGCCCACAGTGCCGAGCTGTTGGTTCCGACGCTTGACACCTTCGCGGCATCGAAGGCCGCGAAGTGGACCGACCGCCACGCCGAGTCGGGAAATGTTTGCCCACAACACCTCCCGGCTCGCACCCGTTCTGGTCATACGACCCCGGCGGTGCCAGCAGCATCCTGCGTCGGGCTGATCAACTACCGCACAACAATCGCAACGGTGACGCGAAAGTCGGCGCGACATGCCTCAGCTCAACTAGCAATGGCCTCCATCACGGCGATAATCGCGGCTCGTTCTTCCAGTTCCGACCCGCCGTAGGGATGATCGACGACATAGAGCCAACCTCCATCAGGTTGACGCCGCGCCACCTCAGCCGTCACCGAAGAAATCTGTTCTCCGCCAACCAAAAACGTCCATTGATTGCTCAACACAGCAAGGCCCCCAGCTGCGATCGCATATCGACTGCGGAGCGTTATTCGCCCGTTCATCGCGAGAATCCCCGACCACTCCTCACGGATGGCGGATAATCCGGTGGCAATGGACCCGTCTACGCGGACCATGCTGGCGTCCTCTGCGTATAGCGCTATAAGGCCGTCGATGTCCTGGTTGTTCACCCCTGCTTCGACACCCGGGTGAATGGCCGTGAGATCGATACCTGGTTTCATCAGTGTTCCTCCGTTGCCTTCCAGCTTCCTAGCGCGGAGCTTTTCCACGCCCTTGGCGGCTGCACTCCGTGTTCGGATAGGCCGCTTCGATCCGTTGCGTCAGGTCTTGGATGCGGGTCGTCGGCGGTGCGGCTTGCCGTCGACAACGGGAAGCCGACTGTTATCCACACTGTTAGCCATATGTGTCCCGGGGACCTCGCCCGGCGACCCGCGCCGATGCGCATCCGTGCGTCGACGCACCCGCATCATTGGTACCGCAGCGGCAAGGCTCTCTTCCAACTCGGCCAACGGTTTGGCGCTTCGCCCAATGCTGGTTTCGGCCGGTGTCGCGATGCGGCCACGAGGTGGGAGCAAGCCGATGGACTCATCCCTACCGGTCACACCTGCTCGAAGTGCGACATC
Organism: uncultured Actinomycetota bacterium; assembly: GCA_963801365.1. Taxonomy (GTDB): domain Bacteria; phylum Actinomycetota; class Actinomycetes; order Mycobacteriales; family Mycobacteriaceae; genus Mycobacterium. The sequence goes on from CAWDEZ010000024.1 coordinate 75,121, forward strand.
AGCGTCAGCGCCACCCACGGTCGCCGACCACCGACGATGCGCAAACCGCGCCGGGTGGCGGTTAGCGGCCCGATGCGGTGGTAGAGCAGCTGCGTCAGTGTTGCGGCAGAGGCGCGAAGCACCGCGTCGGGACGGTCCGTCACCCGGCGCTCACGCATCTCCGCGACACCGTCGTGGATGTGGAGGACGTAGGGTCGGGCCTCGGGGATCTGCACGGCCACAAAGATATTGGTGGCGGCTGCGGTATCTGGCCGCAGATACAATGGTGCCAGTTCCCGTGCGCCACGCAGGATCAGGAGCATGTCGCGTTCGGCCAGCGGCCACGGGACCTTCGCCGCCCGGGCGATATCTTCGCCGTGCAGCACCAACTCGCCGAGCCAGTTGGTCTGTCCGGTGATGCCGGACACGACACCGAACGCGTGGAACGGGAACCTCGGCCGGTCGTCGCTGTTCGCATCGAAGAAACCGTCCAGCTCCGCGGACAGGGCTTGGAGTTCATCGGCGAGTTCGGGGACCGGCGCCATGGCCGCCTCGAGTTCGGCCTGATTGACGATGACGGTGTCGCGCGGGTCGGCGGCGTGGTGGTAGTCGCTCCCCCGGGCGAGCTGCCGATAGCGGTACGCGACGGTAACCACGTGGGCGAGGATCTGCTGAACCGTCCAGCCGTGCCCTGGTGGCCGGGCGGCCGGATCGGCAGCCCGAACAAGGACGTCGAAACGCTTGTGCGCCAACGCGATACGCTCCCTAAGCTCATCGCGCGAGGTGTTGACGAGCGGAACGAATCCAGTCTCGTTCATGATGACCTCCTTACTCCAGTGTGGAGTAGAGACTACTCCATCATGGAGTAAAGTCAATCCCATGATGTCTCGGCCGACCGCTACCTCGTTCGCCATCCTCGGGTTGCTCGGGATCCAACCCTGGACCGCCTACGAACTGGTTCTCCAGTCACGACGCAGCCTGCATTGGTTCTGGCCCCGGTCGGAGGCGCATCTGTATGCCGAACTCAAACGCATCGTAGAGCGCGGGCACGCCCAAGCCGAGGTGTTGGAGGACCGTCGCCAACGCACCCGCTACACAATCACACCGGAAGGCCGCCTCGCACTTCGGGACTGGCTGAAAACGGAACCCCAGCCGGCCATCCTCGAGATCGAGGGAATGCTGCGCGTGCTGCTCGCAGACCAGGGCAGCAAAGACGATCTGCGCGCCGCCCTCCAAGCCACCGCCCGCCAGACCCGTGATACGCGAGCCGCGCAACTACCACTCGTCGCGCAACTGCTCACCACCGGGGGCCACTTCCCGCAGCGGGGGCACCTCACCGAACGCCTCATTGCCTTCTTCGACGAGTTCAATCGCCTGCTCATCGGTTGGTGCGACGAGACACTGGCCGAGATCGACACCTGGCCAGACACCCACGACGTCGGGCTCACCCGCCGCGCACGCCAACGACTCGAACAGGTGGTCACCGACTGGGATCTCTGACGCGAATCGTCGGGTGGGGTGGGACGTATTCGCCGCGACGGCTCCGGGCAGCCGCGCGCAGCGACACGGCGGTGCCAAAACAGGGCCGTTCTAGACCGAGGTAGCGCGGCGATCTACCGGCAGCTGGGTGGCCCGAGTCAGCCGAGCGACGCCAACCGCCACCGCCGAGCGGGTTTCGAGTAAGCACATCAAGGTGTGTGCTTGGGTGGGGCGCGTGCGGGTGGTGCGGTGGCTGTCCGGGCTCGGCTTGGGGCCGACCGCGTAGCGGCGTGGCTTTGACAGGCGTCGAACCACCGTTGAGCACAATTTGACGCCCGGCTCACGCGGTCATGCCCCCGGTTCTGCCGCAAAGACCACAAAAGTGCAGGCGGCGTGCTGCATCATTGTCAAATGAACAGCCAGAAGGTTCCGAGCCCGGAAGATATCAAGGCCGCCGCGCAAGCGGCCGCGGAAACCATGCAATCGGTCGCCAGCGGAGCCATGCGTATCCCGCCCGCTTCGGTACAGCTCGCGACCCAATTGCCGGATCTGGTGGAGAATCTGACGACGGCAACCGAGCGCCTCAATAAGGCGATCGATCGCGCGGAACGGCACATCGCTCTCGCGGAACCGATGGTCCGGACCATAGATGCATTGCTTCCACAACTCGAAGCGCTCGTCGCGACGGGCAACGACATGTACAAGACGCTGTCGTCGCTCCCGGGCGTCCCCACTCTGGGGCGACTCGCCAATCGCACTACGGACGCGTCAGCGAGAAAGCGGTCCTCGAAAGCGCGTTCCGGGCAGCAGGATTCCTGACCCCTCGGGGGCCGGACCCTCATCGTTTATTCAGTGCGATGGCCGCGCGGATGAGCGCCTTGAAGGCTTTCTCGTCGATCTTGTCGTCCTCGCGAATATCGATGGCACGTCTGGTGTTGCCTTCGAGGCTTGAGTTGAAGAGGCCCGACGGGTCCTCCAACGAGGCGCCCTTGGCGAAAGTCAGCTTCACGTAGTTCTTGTAAGTCTCACCGGTGCAGATCATTCCGTCGTGCTCCCACACCGGAACGCCTCGCCACTTCCATTCCTCGATGACCTCGGGGTCGGCCTGCTTGATGAGCTTCCGGACCCGGGCAAGCGTGTCGCCCCGCCAGTCAGCGAGCTCCTTGATACGGGCATCTATCAGTTGAGAGGCAGTTTCGCCGCTCTTATTGTTCGCCATGGTTGTCGCTTTCTGTCAGCGCAGTTCTTGGATGCCGGTCACTTGCGCGATCGTACGTCGCGCGGGAATTGCACTGAGCGGACTGTCCTTTCGTCACGGTCACCTGCTGCGAATGTCGTGACTTTTGGCCCTGCTCAGTTTCGCTTCGATCGTGGAATACTGTTACTCACAGTTTCATATACATGGGGAGGTGGGACCGTGGATCAGCTGACAACCCTCGATGCCGGATTCCTCCAGGTCGAAGACTCCGACAAGCATGTGAGCCTGGCGATCGGTGGTCTTGCGATTCTCGAAGGTCCGGCACCCAGACACGAGGCGCTCGCGACGACCCTCGGACAACGGATCGGCGCCTGCCCGCGATTCCGCCAGCGGCTGCGCGTTCATCCGTTCGATCTCGGCGCCCCTGATTGGGTGGACGACCCCGAGTTCGACCTGTCCCACCATCTGCGGCGCATTGCGGTGCCGCGACCGGGCAACGAGCCAGAGCTGTTCGAATTGGTCGCCGAAGTCATGTCATGGCGACTGGACCGCAGCCGGCCGTTGTGGGAGATCTGGGTCATCGAAGGCCTGACCCACGACCGGTGGGCGCTGCTAATGAAGGTTCATCACTTCATAGCGGACGGGATTGCGACGGCGCACATGCTGATGGGTCTGTCCGATCGCGGAGTCGGCAACAGCTTCGCCGGCCACGTCTGCGCCAACAAAGAGCCAGAGCCGCCGAAACTTCGGCCCGCCGGACTCGTGGGCGATCCGCGGACCTGGATAAGCCGGCTGCGGAGCACCTCTGCTGCGGTGACATCGGCACTTGGCCTGTTGCGTCCAAACGTCGTCGCTCAACGGGAAGATCACCAATCTGCGCCGATTCACCGCGGCGCGCGTCTCGCTCGACGACGTCCGTCAGGTGTGCCAGGTATTCGACGTCACGATCAACGACATTGCGCTATCCGCCGTAACGGAAAGCTATCGCGCGTTGCTCACCCGCCGCGGTGAGCAGCCATCGCCCGATTCGCTTCCCACTCTGGTGCCAGTGTCGATCCGGTCAGTCGACGCACTGGAGAGCACCGATAACCGCGTGTCGGCGATGCTCCCCCGCCTGCCGGTCGACGTGGAAAATCCGATCCATCGGCTCAGGGTGGTGCACTGGCGATTGACCCAGATGAAGTCGCATGGGCAAACAGGCAGCACCTTTGCGTCGGTTGCCGACGGTATGCCGTTAGCCGTCACAGCATGGGCGATGCGGCTATTGACCCGGCTACCGCAGCGCGGCGTGACGACGCTGGCGACCAACGTGCCGGGCCCTCGCGAACCGCTTCAGATCATGGGCTGCACGGTGACCGACGTCATGCCTGTTCCGCCGATCGCGATGCAGCTGCGCAGCGGAATAGCAATGCTCAGTTACGCGGGCGACTTGTACTTCGGCATCCTCGCGGACTTCGACGCGATGCCAGACATCGACGAACTCGCCCGCGGGATCGAGGCCGCCGTGGCTCGCCTGGTGGCAATCAGCAAGCGGCGCAAGCCCGCACGAGATCATCGAGGGCTGTCACTGGTGGTGAGCGCATAATCGCTGCGTGCCCACCGCTCAGCGGGGCCAGACCGCAATCGAAGATTGCTGCAGCCCCAGACCTGGTTTACGACCTGATCACCGATGTCACACGGATGGGCGAATGGAGCCCCGAATGTTACCGCTGCGAGTGGCTGGACAACTCGACCGTCGCGGTTCCCGGGGCGCGATTTCGCGGGTACAACAGACTCGGCCGGCTTCGGTGGCAATGGATCGCGATCGTGGACACCGCCGACCCCGGTCGCGAATTCGCGTTCACCACAGTCGACGACCGCACCGGGCGACACGAAACCCACTGGAGATGTTGCTTCCCCGCGGTCGTCAGGTGAACCGCCGCATCCAGGAAACACTTCGGCGCATCAAGGCCGTAGTCGAAAAAGGTTGAGTGTCAGTCCAGTTCCATCCGTGGAGATCTTGTCCAGTGGGCGGCCGCTCTCCCGCAGGCGAAAGACCCGACCGTCGGCGAATGCGCCGTAGACCTGAGACGTCCATTCTACGAAGGCTTTTCGTCATTCGGGTCGTCGTTGCAGCAGCATTCGCTCCGGATGATGGTAGGTGTTGGTTCTGCGTTGTCCGCGGTCCAGGTTGGGCGGTGGGATCCATTCAAAACGACATTGCCAACAAAGTATTTCGGTCAGACACGTCGAGCGTCAGCGGCTTAGCGTTCAAGCCATCCTGCCGGTTCGTACTCTAATATTTGATCCAACGCACTGGCTGATAGCTCCCGCAGGAGCCGGTGCGCTGCTCGTATCACGGACACCGGGCCGACAGAGAGGCCCGGTAAGGCGCGAGATGGGCATGCTGTGGCCACACCCACACGGGCGCTGAAAAGGGCGTCCACGCGGCTGAGTGTCCAGGGTCGGCGCGGGAGCGACCCGCTGGCTGACTCCGCGGAACCACACCGAGCAATTCGGGAGTTCCGTGATGCCCAACCCCACCGTCACCGCCGCTCGGCCAGAGAACCTGGTCACCACCACCCCGTTCTGCGAGAAGTTCGGCGTAGCCCGCAGCGCCATTCCCCGCCTGGTCGAGGCGGGCCTGCCCGCATTTAAGCCGAAGTTACGCCCTGTGAGGTAGGCGAAGTTGTTGGTTGACCTGGGTTTGGTGCGGGTTTGGGCGCCGATTGTGTAGCCAGTAATTTCAGTGTGTCGCTGGCACACGAGTCCGAGTTTGTCTTGTAGCATCCAATTATGGCGAAGCCAGTGCGGATGCATGTAGCCCGGACACCGAGTAGGTATGTGGACAAGGCCGGCAATGTGCACCGCTACGAGTCGGTGCTGGTGCGCCGCAGCTACCGCGACGGCAAAAAGGTCCGTCATGAGACGTTGGCCAACCTGTCGAAGCTGCCCGCCGAGGTGATCACCGCGATTGAGGCGACCCTGAAGGGCCAGCAGCTGGTGCCGGCCGGCAGCGAGTTCACCATCGTGCGGTCGCTGCCGCACGGGCACGTGGCCGCGGTCGCCGCGATGGCGCGCAAGCTGGGCCTTCCCACGTTGCTGGGACCGGCGTGCCGGCACCGCGATCTGGCGCTGGTGCTGATCGTGTCGCGGGTAGTGCGGCCGAAGTCGAAACTGTCCACGCTGGCCTGGTGGCCTGACACCACTTTGGGGACCGACCTGGGCGTGGCCGGCGCGTCCACCGACGAGGTCTACGCCGCGATGGACTGGCTGGCCGAGCGGCAGGACACGATCGAGCGCAAGCTCGCGGCCAAACACCTTGCCCCGGACGTGAACCCGGACCGGATGGCGTTGTTCGACCTGACCAGCGCGTGGGTGACCGGGCGGTGTTGCGAGCTGGCCGCGCGCGGCTACTCCCGCGACGGCAAGAAGGGCTGCGAGCAGATCGAGTACGGGGTGCTCACCGACCCGGCCGGCCGCCCGGTCGCGGTGCGGGTGTTTCCCGGCAACACCGCCGACCCGGACGCGTTCACCCAGATCGTCACCGTGATCCGCGACGAGCTCGGTATCCAGCGGTTGGTGCTGGTCGGCGATCGCGGCATGATCACCGCCGCGCGCATCGAGGCGCTGCGCAAACTCAACGAGGACCCCGACACCGCAACCGATTTCGGGTGGATCACCGCGCTGCGCGCACCCGCGATCGCCAAACTCGCCGCCGACGACGGACCGCTGCAGATGAGCCTGTTCGATGCCCAGGACCTCGCCGAGATCGCCCACCCCGACCACCCCGGCGAACGGTTGATCGCCTGCCGCAACCCCGCGCTCGCGGCCGAACGCGCCCGCAAACGCGCAGAGCTGCTGGCCGCCACCGACGAACTGCTCGCCGGCGTCGCCGGCCGGGTCACCCGCGGCACCCTGAGCGGGGCCGGCGAGATCGGCAAGGCGGTGGGCAAGGTGATCGACAAATACAAGATGGGCAAGCACTTCCACACCACCATCACCGACACCACCTTCACCTACCGTCGCGACCAGGCCCGCATCGACGCCGAAGCCGGCCTCGACGGCATCTACGTGCTGCGCACCAGCGTCCACGCCGACACCCTCGACCCCGCCGCGGTGGTGGCAAGCTACAAGAACCTCGCCAACATCGAACGCGACTTCCGCATCATCAAAACCGACGACCTGGACCTGCGGCCCATCCACCACCGCCTCGATGACCGCGTCAAAGCCCACGTGCTGATCTGCCTGCTGGCCTGCTACCTCATCTGGCACCTGCGCCAAGCCTGGGCCCCGCTGACATTCACCGACGAGCACCCACCCCAGCGGGACAACCCGGTCGCGCCCGCACAGCGCTCACCCCAAGCCGATGCGAAGGCATCCCGCAAGCACGACGCCGACGGCAACCCGCTACGCAGCTTCCGCGGCCTGCTCGACCACCTGGCCACCCTCACCCGCAACCAGATCCGCTACCAGGACACCAACATCGAGGTGCCCATGCTCGCCGACCCCACCCCCGACCAACGCCGCGCCTTCGACCTCCTGAACGTCCCAATCCCGCTCACCGCCGCCGCGTAGCCAGAACAATCACCCAGTCAATCAGCGAATCCCCAGGTCAACCCAGAGATACACCTATTCCGGCGGTCGTAACTTCGGTTTAAGCTCGACAAGACACGTTGGGTGTTCCCACTCGATGAGTGCGAAGCCTGGTTACGCGAGCACGAGTACCTGCGCGACCCTTATCGGGCGCAGATCAAGCGCCTCGTTGACGCCGCCCCGCCGCTGACGGCTGAGCAGGCCGCGAAGATTCGAGCCATCCTCGGCGGTGCAGCGTGATCTCGGAGCACGTTCCCGACGACCTTGGTGTCGAATGGCGCACTGCTAGAACTGAACTCGCCGCCGCGCAACCACACACACCACATGGGCTGGGCGGCCCAAGAGAGATGTGGGTGATGCCGCCCGCTCCCGCAGCCAAGACGGCATCCCCACCACAACGCTTCGAGGAGAAGCTATGAGCGAAAATACCTTACCGGCCGCTACCAAGCCCGACGCTGTTGGTGCACCTACTCCCAAAGGGGCCAGCAGCTCACAGCAGAAGCGATCACGCGCGAAGCCCGCCAAGGCGGAGCCGACGCGGTACTACGAAATCGACGCGCTCGACTTCATCCCTGCCCGATGGGCCGGGGAGCTATCGCGAGAACTGCGGGTACTTAACGCGCTCCGTGACCCCACAAGAGAGCCGCCACACCTGATCTTCACGGATGGGGAAGCGTTCGAAGCTGGTGTGGCTGCTGCCGACCTCGGCGGCCTGCCTGAGCTGTCGGTAGATCAGATCGCTGCGTTGACGCAGAAGGCGGTGATGCGGCGGCTCAGCGACTATCGCGAGTTCGGCGATGACGTGCGTCGGTGAGCGAGCGACCTCGGCACGGTGCGTTGACAAGATGTTTACCGTGACCACCCGACTTGACGCCCGGCACCGCGCTGAGCAGGCCGAACGCATGGCGGCGACTGGCGCGACATGGCAGGAGGTCGCCGACCAGTTGGGCTACCGGAGCCGCCAGGCGGCATCCCAGGCAGTGAAGCGGCTAGGTAACCGGACCCCGCCCGAGACGGTGGAGCAGGCCCGTGCCAAGCACGACAACGCCCTGCGGCTTCTCCAGCGCAGCAACTTCACCCGATACCTGACGGCGCTACAGGCTGGCGACGACAACATGGCGCTGCAGTAATCCAAGGAGATCAGGAGCACCGTTGCCGAGCGCGCCAAGATAGTCGGTGCCTACGCGCCCCAGCGCGCCGAGGTGGACGTGAACGTGTCCACCGACCCCAGCGCGATCATCGACCGCATGGAGTCTGAACTGCTGGCGCTGGTCGCACAACGTCAACCCCGGCCTGCCCTCGGCGGCGGCGTGATCGAAGGAGAAGTGATCGAGTGACTATGGCCCCCGACGATGTGATCAAGGCGGCGGCGTCCGTCGCCCGCGACGCTGCCGAGGGCCGACTGAGCCCGGCGGCATTGCAGGAGCAGGCAGTGGCCGAGTGCCGCGAGCTGTTGGGCACCAGTGACTATGGCCCCCGACGATGTGATCAAGGCGGCGGCGTCCGTCGCCCGCGACGCTGCCGAGGGCCGACTGAGCCCGGCGGCATTGCAGGAGCAGGCAGTGGCCGAGTGCCGCGAGCTGTTGGGCACCGTCACCTCGGTGAGCGAGCGACCTCGGCACGGTGCGTTGACAAGATGTTTACCGTGACCACCCGACTTGACGCCCGGCACCGCGCTGAGCAGGCCGAACGCATGGCGGCGACTGGCGCGACATGGCAGGAGGTCGCCGACCAGTTGGGCTACCGGAGCCGCCAGGCGGCATCCCAGGCAGTGAAGCGGCTAGGTAACCGGACCCCGCCCGAGACGGTGGAGCAGGCCCGTGCCAAGCACGACAACGCCCTGCGGCTTCTCCAGCGCAGCAACTTCACCCGATACCTGACGGCGCTACAGGCTGGCGACGACAACATGGCGCTGCAGTAATCCAAGGAGATCAGGAGCACCGTTGCCGAGCGCGCCAAGATAGTCGGTGCCTACGCGCCCCAGCGCGCCGAGGTGGACGTGAACGTGTCCACCGACCCCAGCGCGATCATCGACCGCATGGAGTCTGAACTGCTGGCGCTGGTCGCACAACGTCAACCCCGGCCTGCCCTCGGCGGCGGCGTGATCGAAGGAGAAGTGATCGAGTGACTATGGCCCCCGACGATGTGATCAAGGCGGCGGCGTCCGTCGCCCGCGACGCTGCCGAGGGCCGACTGAGCCCGGCGGCATTGCAGGAGCAGGCAGTGGCCGAGTGCCGCGAGCTGTTGGGCACCGTCACCGGACCCGACGACCCGCTGTGGCCGTTGCAGGTGGAGGTGTGCCGGGCCGTGCTGGCTGCGTGCGGCATCGCCGCCGACGAGCTGAGCGCGTGGCTGGCTGTGGCACGACAGCGCGCCGCCGCTGCGCCCACCGACGTGCCCGGCTGACGCACCTCCGCGATTGGTGACCGCTAGCCGCCGCGCTCCGTCGCGATGGGTGCCGGCGTGGTGCATTTGCGTTCCGCGCCAGCCGGAACAGCGAATCAGCCGTACAGCGCCCATCAGCGGCCGTCTGCGTCTCACATATCACCGGTGTCGGAGTTATTGGAAGTTTAGAAACGAGACACGGCAGTGGAATAACTTTCCGACGAGCCTGGACGTGTCACCCCTTTGCGGGCGGATGATTGTGACTTACGTCACATCACGAAATGATTACTAAATGGCTACAGGCAGATATAGGTCTGGGCTGGACCTGGCGAAATGCCGACCTGTCGTGGGGTTTTAAAGGCCTTTTAATGTTTGCCCTAGGCAGGAAACGCTGATTTCGGAAAAGGTGACATGATCCGCGTCACACACTACCGTCGCGACCCAAGCCAGCCGAGCCTTCCCAGCGGCGGCCCTCTCCTCCCTTTCGCGCCGAGCTCCATCCGTTGGGCGGGGACACCGACAAAACACCGTGGATGGAGGCGGGGGACCCAACCGGTCCACCGAAATCGGACCCTGGAGCCGCTTGCGGCCCCTTGGGGTGAAGCCGACGACGTTTCCACCCGGAAACAATCGCCGGCCGGGCAACCTCTCCAGCCCGAACCCGACAGCTGACCTCGTGGGCGCGTCCAGAGAGGACCACCGAGCTATGAGTCCACGGCGTCGTAAGCCCACCGCATCGGCCAAAAAAATCGCCAAGATCGCCTTGACAGGGTCAGGATCCCAACGCGCCGATCATGGCGGCTCCGGTGAACGCTCCGCCGGTGCCCACGCCGGTTGTCCCCCAAGTGCTATGCCGGTGAAGGCGCAATACATTGTCCGCGCGGGTGCGTTAGCGTTCGCGCTCGGCGTAGGAGCCGCTGTGGCGAACACGCCACCGGTGGCGTTCGCCGAGCCGTCGTCTGATTCGTCTTCTTCTAGTCCGTCTTCTGGTTCGTCGTCGTCGGATCCTGCGTCGCAAGCCGGTGCAGTGACAGGCCGAGGTCGACGGCCACAACCAACGCGCGAAGTGCCGCCTGCTGGCGCCCGAACAACATCCCTCGCGCCGGGCTCGACATCGACAGTGTCGCCGGTGACAGGATTGTCGCCATCACCACGCTCCTCGAGCACCGCGGGCTCGTCGCCCGCCAATTCGACGGCGACGGCGGACCCTCGCCCGGGGATTGCGCAGAGTTCGGGCGGCCCGCACACCAGCTCTACACCGTCGAGCAGCGACACCAGCGCATCAGCCGGGGCGACGCCCACCCGAACCGGGGTGCCCTCTGCCGTCGCCACGGCTACACCCGCCGAGCCACCGGCCGCCACGTTGCCCACCCAGCAACCAACCGAGCAAACGGCCGCGCCGACACCCTCGGCAAAGCCGATGCCATCGCCGGTTGCACGAGAGGCGGCAACACCGGTAACCCCAGCCGCCACCGCGGCCGCGCCTAAAGCGGATGCGCCGCACGGTAAGCCGCACACCGCACCGAATTCCGCGGACAGCGACCCAACGAACCTGTCCGGATCGGCGAGTTCGACATCGGTGAACCAGCAGTCAACGGTGGTCATCAGGGCCGCCGCGACCCCCGCGTCGACGACTCGACCGCGCACGACGACACAAGCAGCGGTGGAGTCGGTGGCCAGCACCTTTTCGGCCGTGGAGGGTGCTCCTGGGACGCGAGCGGTTCCAGTCGCGTTCAGTGCCCCGTCGGCACCGCCGAACGTCGTATCCGGCGTCGTGTCAAATGTCCTGGCATCTGTGGGGCTGAGTCCAGTTGTCTCCAACAACCCGCTAACCCCGGTCCCCTCACCGGCGCTGTGGGCGGTGCTGGCCTGGGCGCGCCGCCAGTATCAGCAGACGCAGTCAAGCTTCGGGCGAATGTTCCCGGTTGCGGTGAGTTCCGAAGAACCGGCCCTCGCGCCGCTCAACCAGCAGGCGCTCAGCCAGGATCCCAACGCCAGGTTCTACCAGAGGATTTCCATGGCTTATCGGCCCATCGACGGCACCAATGTCGACGTTGGCCACCCGTCCGAGAACGCGGCCGGCACCGACTTCATTCGTCTCGGCTCGGCCCACTTCGTCGGCGACGACGGTCTGCGCTTCGCCGACCTCAACCCGCGCATGATCTCGAACGTCGTAGTCGGCCAAGGCGACCCGACGATCCCGATGCCAGAGAACTTTTCCGGCATGATGTACGGCTGGGGCCAGTTCCTCGACCACGATCTCGACCTTGCGCCCCAGGATGGGAAGCGTGCGATCGATATCAAGGTGCCGGACGGCGACCCGGTTTTCGGCGACGGGGCGAGCATCGCCATGACCCGCGCCGTGGTGGATGAAAAGAGCGGGCTCGCCATCAATTCCGTCACGGGTTGGCTCGACGGCTCGCAGGTCTACGGCGCCGTCGCCGCCGTCGCCGCTTCGCTGCGCGGCAGCGACGGACGTCTAAAGGTCGAGAATAATTCACTGCCGGTCGTCAACGGGCAGTTCCTTGCAGGCGACGTCCGTGCGGCGGAAAACCCCGCACTGACTGCGCTTCAGGTCCTATTCGTGCGCGAGCACAATTCGCAGGTCGACAGCCTGCATGACGCGCATCCGAACTGGGGCGGAGACAAGCTTTACGAGGAAGCGCGCGCCATCGTCACGGCGGAACTCGCAAACATCACCTACACCGAGTTCCTGCCGAAGCTCGTCGGCGATCGCATCGACGCTTACACAGGCTACAAACCGGAGGTCGACGCGACGATCTCGGTCGAGTTCGCCGGCGCCGCCTTCCGCTTCGGGCACTCGATCGTCTCTGGGGACACCGAGCGCCTTGACAACGACGGCAATGTCGCCGGCCCCGCCGAAATCCCGCTGCGGGATGCCTTCTTCATGGCGCCGGACGACTTCAATGCCTCCGGCGGCGCCGACGGCTTCCTGCGCCACCTCGCTGCCGAAGCGTCGCAGACGATGGACGTGCGCATCGTCGAGGATCTGCGCAACTTCTTGTCCGACCCCCCGGTCGGCATGGACCTCGCCTCCATCAACATCCAGCGCGGGCGCGATCTCGGGCTCGGCACACTCAACGAGACGCGCAAGGATCTTGGGCTAAAGCCCTACACCACGTTCGAGCAGATCACGAATGATGCCGCGACGGTCGCGGCGATGAAGACCGCGTTCGGCACCCCCGACAAGGTCGACCTCTGGACTGGCGGCCTTGCCGAACAGCATGCCCCAGGCAGCCTCCTCGGCCCCACCTTCACGACGATCATCGCAGACCAGTTCGAACGCCTGCGCGACGGCGACCCCTTCTACTTCGAGAACGCGCTCGATCCCGCCGACGTCCTCATGGTGAAGAACACAACCTTGTCAGACATCATCACGCGGAATACGGACGCGACCAACATGCAGGCTGACGTCTTCATGAACGTGCCGCGAGGGGTCGAGACGGATCTGACGATCTAAGGCCGGTCAAGGGCACAGCGGGCGCGGGAACGAAGCGAGTCTCCGCAAGAGGACCACCCCAGCGCGGACTTTCGCAGTTCGTGGGCCCCCTCGGACGTATCGGTGCCGTATTCGGGTCCGGTGATGCTGCCGCATTTTTCGATGTGCCCTTTGGGCTTGAAGTCGGGGAATCTGTAACGCGATTCGAGGTTCTCGTCGGTATAGTCAATCCTCGCCAAGGCGGGATCCGCACACGCTTCACGATGTAGCACCCCCGACGCGCATGATTGACCTATGGCCAACCCCGACCCGCCTGACGGATTCCACTGCGTGCGCTGTGGCCTCGACGCGCTCGCCGTCCCATCACTGAACTTCCTCGACTGGGAGGTCTCCGGTGTGGACGACCGCGTGATCGTCTGTCCCGACTGCATGGCCACTGGCCAGCCTGCACTTGACGCCATCGACGCCGCGCTGATCGCACGCTTCGACGTCCCGCGTACGGCCGAGGACAACGTCTTCGAGGCCGACCGCGAAGCGGCCGTGGCCGCCATTGCCACCTGGCGCTCCCGGTGATCATGGACTGACACCCGCATACCCCGCGATTCCACCCGCTAGCCGCCGCTCTGCGCCGCGATCGGTGCCGGTGTGGTGTCCTATTGCTACCCCGCGCTGTGTCCGTCGCTCTACGCGCGTCTGAGCGCCGAAATCGGCTGCGGCACTGAACCCCTCACCGACACAGGGATTGTCACCACCCGCACGCCAGGCACCTACCCTCGCGGCGATATGGATGCCCCGCGTATTCCGTTCCCCCGCAACGGCCTGATCAGCTACCACTACTTCCGCAACCGCGATGTCTCCATGTGCAGCCCGTTCACGCTGATCGCGGACTCCGGGGCGTACTCGGCGAAAACCCAAGGGGCCGAGATCAAGCTGCCCGACCTGTGCGCGTGGGCGAACAACTGGCGCGAGCACTTCGCCTGGGTCGCTGCCCTCGACGTGATCGGCGATCCGGTGGCCTCCCGGCGGAACTGGGGCGCGATGCGCCGCCGTGGCGTCAATGCCGTGCCCACTATTCACTTCCCTGAGCCGCCGTCGGCTCTGGACTTCTTCGCCAAGGCGGGCGTGACGTTCATCGGCCTGGGCGGGCAGGTCGGCGGTAGGTCGTTGTCGATGCTGCGGTGGGCGATCTCGGTGATGCGCTACGCCCGTGACCACTGGCCTGAGATGAAGTTCCACGGCTGGGGTACCACGAGCCGGTTGAGCCTGAAGCTCCCCTACTTCAGCGTGGACAGCACCTACTGGCTCCAGGGGACGCTGTGGGGCAAGACAACCCTGCACGACCCCCGCAGTCCCCTTGTGACCCACCGAATCCGCTATGACGGGCGGGATGCCTACCGGCCGGAGGTCGCCAACCTGCTGAGCACCTTCTACGGGACCGATCCCGCGTCGGTGGCCACCGGTGACCACATGAACTGGGAAGCCATCGAGCTGCAGGCCCGCTCCGCCTCGGTCTGGGAGTCCCACCTGAAAGCTGCGCACGGCGTCATCGCCCCGCCCAAGGAGCTGGCGGGTCAGTCGCCCGGCCCTCGCCTGCACCTGGTTCTGCCTAACTACCCGCCCACCGCGCAGCGGATGGCGCAGGTGTTGGGGGCCGAGGCTGTGGTGCGCGGAAGTCGGTTGGAGGAGAACACCTTTCCGGCATAGGTGTTGTCGCCGCAGAAGTTGTGACAACGCGATTGTCATTGGTTGGCACGATTTCTTCCCGGCTGCCGAGCTGCACGTCAGCGAGGTATTCCCAGTGCTGGGCCGCACGTCAGCGTGGCAGCGGCTGCACGCCAACGGTCTAGCTTCGCCAACATGGAGCAACAGACGAATACCGACCCCCGCGTCGCGGTCGGCGGCGAGCTGGAACGGCACGCTTGCCGCGCTCAAGTCACGACGGGTCCCCGACGACGATCCGCGCGTTGCCGAATGCCTGGCCGCGCTGGCGTTCTGGCGGTGCAGGCGGGTGATCGACACCGAGGCCGGACACCTGGTGCCCGAGCACGCTGGCGCGCTCGCCGACCGGCTGCGCCAGGAGGCGGTGGCGGGATGACCGATCAGACCGAACAGCGCCGACACCGCCGGGCGCAGCTTGACGTCGTGTACTCCGGCGACTTCGACCTGCTGGCCGAGGTGCACGACATCATCGCGCCGCTGGCCCGCCGTGTCGCCGCCGAACCGAACCCGGCCGCCTTCTGGCCTGGGATCGACGAGTTGACCGCCGCGGTGCACGCGCTGGTGACGGAGGTGGCGCGGCTGCTGGCGCTGGCGGATGCCCGGCGTGCGGCCGCGCATCTTCCCGTCGAGCAGCGCGGCCGTGCGGTCAAGATGCTGCTCGACCTCGTCGAGCGTCCCGTCTCTCCCGAGATGACCGACGCCGACATCGCCCACCGCCGGTGGGCGAAGGTGTTGTCCGAGCACGTAAGCCCGTACTCGGGGCCGCTGGCCGATCTGCTGAGCCGTGCCGCACCGCCGGGCACCCGGCGCGGCCTCCCGAGCGTCAGCGAGCACCTGGTCGACGCGCTGCGCGAGGTCGACCAGGCCGCGATCAACCTGGAGCACAGCCTCGGCAAGGCGGAGTTCTTCCGCGGGTCGCTGCGCCACATGAACGAAAACGAGACCGATCCAGCCGAGCAGGCCCGCGCCGAGCTGGCCGCGATGGGAGTGAGGACATCATGACGACGCCCACGATCGGGGCGATTCGCTTCGAACCGCCGCTGGCCGACCCGTCGCCGGGCGGCCTCTACCCGGTGACCACCTGGCAGGACGCCACCGGCCCGTCGCGGTTCCTCATCGACGGCGTAGAGGTCCGCGTGCACAACTACGGAGGCGAGGACGCATCCGGGGTGTGGGACGCGCCGTGGTGTGGCGACCCCGGCGACGACCGTAAGGAGGGCGAGCGGCCCGGCTTCCTCGACCCGTTCGCGCCCATCACCGTGTGGGCCTTCGACGAGTGCGACTTGACCGCGCCGAGCCAGGCCGAGGTCCGCGCCCGCGCGGCGCAGAACATGCGCCTGTTGGAGCCCGTGGCCGTGGAGCGCGAGTTCGGCACGCGGCTGCTGGCCGACGCCGGATCACCCACCGCCGCAGACGATCTGCTGGCCGCGCTCGCCCACCTGGAGCGTGAGCTTGCCAAGACGAACACGCTCGGCATGATCCACGCCTCTCCACACTGGCTGCCCTACGCCGCCCGCGACAACCTGCTGATCGGGTCCGGCGGTGTGCTGCGCACACCCGGTGGGCACACGTGGGTGTTCGGAGGCGGGTACGGCGAGGGCCTGGACACCACGCTCGTGGCGACCAGCCCGACCTACGGGTGGCGCGACGAGCCGCAGTTGCGCGAGGCCATCGACACCACCATCAACAGGTTCGTCGCGATCGCGGAGCGGTCGGTGGTCGTCGGTTACGAGGCGCTGGTGGCCGCTGCGGAGGTCGGGCCGTGACCCGGAAGCGGCTGACGCTGGCCGACCTGACCGATGACGAGCGGCGGCGTCTCCGCACTGCCGTCCACGAGGCAGGGCATGCCGTGGCCGCCACAGCCCTTGGCGGTCGCATCTCTACGGCAGTGGTGTGCGACGGCAAGAGAAGCGGCGTGCTCGGCAAGACCGTGCACGACGAGGTGTCCGAAGGCTACTGGCCGATGATCACCTACGCCGGGCCGTGGGCCGAGGCGAGGTGGCTGGCACACGGACGCCCGACGATGCGTGATGTGTTCGGCGTGCTGGGCACGACAGGCCACCTGGACGACAGGGCACTGAGCGCGAGCGGGGCGTTCACCGAGGGCGCGCTGGTCGTGCCGCTGATAGAGAGGTGCTGGCCTGCGGTGGTCACGGTGGCTCAGAAGCTGATCCTCGACGGGGAGGTACGCCACGAAGACGTATGCGCGGCGCTCGGGCTGACCGATGGCGGTGGCTCCGGCAGCTTCGAGCTGGCGCTGATCCGCAGCGGGGACGCGCCTGGCACGTTGCGCGTCTCGCGAAGAGTGTGAGGCCATGACTGCCGAGCAGATCGAAGCCGCGATCCTCGCCGCGCTCGCACCGACCGGCGAGGACCTGGTGAGCTGGGCCAAGATCGCGCCGCGCATTCCCGGCGGTTTCTGGCCCAAGGCCCAGGCCGCGCTGCGGCTCCACGAGGATGGCGAGATATACCTCATCCGGATCGGGGGCCGTGCCTACGTTGGCCTCGGTGACGACGCTGACCGGCTGCTGGCCGCGGCCGCCAAGGCGCGGGGGCGGGTGCGGGGTGTGCGGGTCGCGTGACTCCTGAGCCGATCCGCAGCCCTGGTCGCGGCACGAGCCTTGCAGGCTGTGGCGGCACGGCGGCGACCGCAGACACCCGCCGAGTTGGCGCAGCGGCTGATCCCCGGCTACCGCGTGACGCCGACGATCCGGCTCATCAGCGACGTGCTGGCTGCGGCCATCCGCTACCCCAACCGGCGCGTGATCATCAGTACACCGCCGAGGTCGGGGAAGTCTCTGCTCACGTCGGTGGTGGCTCCGGTGTTCGCGCTGTCACGCGACCCGGACAGCTCGATCATCGTCAGCAGCTACGCCGACACGCTGGCCGAGGAGCATTCCCGTGAGGCCCGGCGGCTGATCGCCGAGCACGGCGAGGCGCTGGGGATCGAGCTGGCCCAGGACAAGTCCGCTGTCGGACGCTGGCGGGTGGCGGGCCGTCGCGGGGGTATGCTCGCAGGCGGAATCCTTTCGGGCACAACAGGATTCGGGGCGAACTTGCTGATCGTGGACGATCCGGTGAAGGGGGCGGCCGAGGCCGATTCCGCCGCCCACCGCCGCCGTCTGCTGGCCGAGTTCAAGGCATCGCTGCTGTCCCGTCTGCATCCCGGCGCAAGCTGCGTGGTCGTGATGTCGCGGTGGCACCCTTCCGACCTGGCGGGTGAGCTGCTGGCCGAGCCGGGCAGCACCTGGCAGCACGTCAACGTGCCCGCGATCAGCGAATCCGGTGTGCCCGACGCGCTGGGCCGCGAGCCGGGCGTGGCGATGGTCAGCGCATTCGGCCGCACCGCCGAGGGCTTCGCCGAGATCAAGCGGGCTGTGGGCCAGCGAGCCTGGGCCGCGCTGTATTTGGGGGTTCCTGCGGCACCCGAGGGTGGCCTGATCCAACGATCGTGGCTGGACGGCTGGAGACTCCCAGCGGCACCGCAACGGCCGGTCAAGACCGTCGTCGGCGTCGACCCTTCCGATTCCGGCAGCGGCGACAGCTGCGGCCTGATCGCGGCGTCGGTGACCAGCGACGGTGTGGTGGCCGTGATCGCCGACATGTCGGCCCCGATGACCTCCGACCAGTGGGCCACGGCCGCGGTGAAGCTGGCCGCCGATGTGGGAGCGTCCGAGATCGTCGTCGAGTCGTTCGCCGCCCGCGAGACCTACACCCGCGTGGTCCGTGAGGCATTGGCACGACACCGGATCGACCGTCCGATCAGGGTCACCGCCTGGCCGCCCAAGGGGTCCGGCCGTGGCGGTGGTGACGCGATAGCGCGCAGCTCCGCGTTGTTGCAGGGGCTCGAAACCGGCACTGTCCGGCTGGCTGGTCACTTCCCGGAGCTGGAGGAACAGGCGGTGACATGGCAACAGGGCCAGCACCAGCCCGACGCGCTCGCCGCGCTGGTGGTCGCCCACGACGTGCTGGTCCATTCCGCTGGGCAGCGGGTGACCATCGCGGCTCCGGTGAGCCGGCCGCTGGGTGACCGGCCCGGACAGCGCCGTCTCGCGACGGTCACGCCGATCAACCGGGCCCTGGCTCGGCGTATCGACGGCAGCGGTGGGTACGACCCCTTGCGCGGGCTGCGTTTGGGCGGGCAGCACAGCGGCTGAGCACCGATCTCCCGCACGGTCGGGGTGCGGCTACCCAAATAACACCACCTCGGCACCGATCACGCCGGAATCCGGCCTATGGCCGGTGTTTTCGGGGGTGGCTACCGCGTCACAGCGACGGATCGGGTCGGCCGAACCGTGTAGGGCTGCGTGTCGTCGGCCATCATCGCCTCCACTTGATGACCACAGTGGAGGTGTCGAACACCGGCAGGCCGTCCGGGCCGGTGGGCATGCGGCCCCTGCCTGCCCGGCGCAGCCGTACCTCGGCGAGCGCCTCGATCACGGCCCGCTGACCCATCGGGCTGGCGTCTCGGAACGCCTGCGCGGGGTCGGCTGCCCCGGCGACACTCCCGAGTGCCGCCCCGCCCCTGCGCGT
Organism: uncultured Actinomycetota bacterium; assembly: GCA_963801365.1. Taxonomy (GTDB): domain Bacteria; phylum Actinomycetota; class Actinomycetes; order Mycobacteriales; family Mycobacteriaceae; genus Mycobacterium. Next base: position 94,449 of record CAWDEZ010000024.1, read on the forward strand.
GGCCAGTTTCTTGTCGACCTCGGCCAGCTCCGCCAGAATCTTCTTCTTCTTGGCCTTCCATCGAGGGCCGTCAATGACGTCGTTGTCGTAGTCGTCATCTGTCTGCGCCAGCCGGGCACGCAGCCGTTTTGACTCCGCGATCACGGGCTTCATGTCATCGCCGATGGGGGCGAGCAGGTTCGACAGCTTGGGATCGGCAAGCCGTTCGGCGATCACGTCCTTGACGAACCTGTCGACGTGGCGGTGCTCGCGGATCAGATGGCGCTGGCAGTAGTACTTGCCCCGGTTGATGGTCTGGATCGGTCCATCGCAAGTGTCACAGACGAACAGGCCCGAGCCGATGTAGCGGCGGTCGGTGCCCACCCTGTTGGTCTTACGCGCGGGGTCCGACAACCGGGCCTGGACCACCTCGAACACCTCCTCGGCGATCAGCGCCTCCCACTGCCCGCGCACCCGCTCGCCGCTGCTGTCGGTGGGGATCTTGCCCTGGTAGACCGCCCAGCCCGCGTAGCGCACGTTGGTCAGCATGTCGCGCACCGTGCGGGTGCTCCACGGCTGCTTCATCGCGTCGTCGTAGGCGCGCTGCGCCTTGGCCTTGTCGTCCTCCGACTTCTCTGGGTTGGCGCTGATCTTGTCGAGCTTGCCCTTGGTGAGCAGGACCGAGCGGGTAGGCACCTTCGTGTCGTCCAGCAGCCGCGCCAGTGAGCGCAGCGACTCGCCCGCGTAGAACCGCTCGAACACGTCGCGGACGATCACCGACTCCTTCGGCTCGAGGTTGCCGTCGGCGGTGTAGCCGAACAGCCGAGGGCCGTGGGGGATCTTGCCCGCCCTGGCGTGGCGCTCCAGCGCGGCGACGTGGCGCTCGCTCTTGATTCCGATCTCCATCTCGGCGACGCTGCCTAGTACGTCGATGACCATGCGGCCCGAGGCGGTCGTCGGGTCCATGTCGCTGCCCTGGACCAAGGCGATGATCACTCCCTGCTTACGACAGGCTTCAACCAGCTCCAGTCGCTCTCGGGCGTTGCGGGCGATGCGGTCCATGTGGCGGGCCACGATGGCATCTATCTCACCGCGCCGCACCGCGGCGAGCATAGCGTAGAACTCCCGGCGGTGCTTCTTGCCGGTGCCGGTGATCGACTCGTCCACGTATTCCCGGCCAGGTTCCAGCGTCCAGCCGCGCCGGTCGATCAGCTCACGGGCAGCTTCCTTCTGCTGGCTGACGCTGTTGCCCTCGCCAGTCCGGTCGAGAGACACGCGGGCGTACACGGCTGCGCGACGTGCATCCTGTTCTGCCCGTTGGGTTTTGCCCCGTCTACCGGTCGTGCTTCGGATGGGGGTGGCGGTTGCGGTCATGCCTCAAGTATATATTGTATTGACAGCGGCTCTGATCGGTGGTGCCGCCTTTACGTTTTCGCGTGCGCCAGCCGCCTTTTTTGACGAGGCGATTGTGGGGTCCGCAGGCCAGCGTGAGGTTGTCGATGTCGGTTTGCCCGCCGGCGGCCCAGTCGGTGTCGGCGTGGTGGACTTGGCACCAGTAGGCGGGCACGGTGCACCCCGGGTGTGTACAGCCGCGCTCGGTGGCGTAGAGCACTAGCCGCTGGGCGGGGTGGCCAGCCGGGTGGTGCGGCCCTTGTACAACTGCACGGGTTTGGCGTCGTCGAAGATCAGCAGGTAGTTGTAGGCGTGGGCGGCCATGCGCAGCAGCACCTCGACCGGGATCAGGGTGCCGCCGCCGGTGGTGGCCATCCCGGCCTTGGCCTGCAAGTCCTTCAGCTCCACGGTGGCGGTGATGGTCACCGGCAGGCCCTGATGGCTGCCTAGCTCCCCAGACATCAGGGTGTGACGCACCATCATGGAAAGCGCGTCGTGGTTGCGCGCCGCCACCGAGCGCACATCGGCGTCGATGGCATCATCAGACGGCGTGCCGTTCACGGTGGCTGACTCGTCGCCGGGATTGCACACGCCCGGCGCGGCCCACTTGGCCCACACCGCGTCGAGCCCGGCCCGCAGCTCGGGGTCCAACCAACCCGACAGCCGGCTCATCCCGTCGCAGCCTTGCGGGCCCACGGTGATGCCGCGCCGACGCGCCCGGTCCTGATCGGAGAAATTCCCGTCCGGGTTGAGCACCAGCTCATAGCGCTCGGCGAAACGCTGTAGCTCATCGGGACGATACCCGGCGGCCACCGCCGCCAACTCGCGTTCGGCCCGCACCCGCGTCGGCCCATCGACGAAGTGCGGTAAGTGCTCGAAGAACGTCCGGATGATCTTCACATGCTCGGCGCCGATCAGCCCGGCCTGCTGCCCCGCCGCGGTCGCCTCCAACCGCGCCGGCAGCGGCTCGCCGATCAAAGTCCGCCGCTCGCCCAAATCGGCGGCCTCCTCGATCATCCGGGCGGCGTCGCGGCGGTAGATGCGCAACCGATCGGCCAGCACGTTGCGCAGCGCACCACCCAGCTCTTCCTCGTCGGCGTGGGTCAGGTCGCTGATCAGCTCGTGGCGCAGCGCGGGCAGGATGCGCTCCAGTGTCTGGATCTGCTCCAGGTGCTGCAGGCGCTGCTCGGTGGTCGGCTGTGGTTCGCGCGCCGAATCGGCCAGCGCCTCAAACGCGATCTGCGCCTGATCCCACGCGGTCGAACTCATACCCGCAATATAGCGACCACCCCCGACACGTTCGGACGACAACCACTGCCGCCCAGAACAATTCAGGCCCAGTTATCCACAGATCCGACTTTATCCACAGATGAAAAGCCGACAGATTTCAGGCTTGACTCCTGCCCCGTGCAGCGGCGATCATGCCGGCCTAAAGTCCGTGCAACGCATGAAGCTGCGCGAGCAGGCTAGCGATGGCCGGGTCAGGCCGCTCGTCGCACGGAGCGTCCAAGGTGTCCGCGGGTGGATCGCCGAGCAATAGGCGGCCCACGTTGCTGATCCCGTAGTGAAGGGCGTCGAGGTCGTAGCCGCCCTCAAGAATGAACACGATCTTCCCGTCACAAAACCGCTGCGCCATCTGAATCACCTGGCCGGCCAGGTGCGAATACCCACTCAACGTCAGCCGCATACCGGCCAACGGGTCATCCCAATAGGCATCGAACCCGAGCGAGACCAGGATGAGCTGCGGCTGGTAACGCTGCGCTGCGGGCCAGATGATTTGGTCGAACACACGCGCATAGTTGGTGTCACCACTTCCGGCGGGTAGTGGAATGTTGACCGTGTAGCCCTCACCGCGACCCCTGCCAGTGTCCGTCGCCGCGCCTGTCGCCGGGTAGAACGGATACTGGTGCGTCGAGACGTACAACACCGAAGGGTCGTCGTAGAACATCGCTTCGGTGCCGTTGCCGTGATGTACGTCGTAGTCGACGATCATCGCGCGCCGGATGCCGAATTGGCTCTGCGCGTAACGCGCCGCGATCGCGACGTTTCCCAGCAGACAGAATCCCATCGCGCGACTCGGCATCGCGTGGTGCCCGGGCGGCCGAATAGCCGCCAGCCCGTTGTCAGCCGATCCGCTGAGCACCTCGTCGACCGCGCCGACCGCGCCGCCGGCCGACAACAACGCGATTGTCAACGCGTCTGGTCCGGCATAGGTGTCGGCGTCGAGGAACGTCGTCCGCGGCGTGGCGTTGATCCGCCGAAGCATGTCGAGATACGCCGGAGCGTGCACGGCGAGCACGAGCTCGGTGTCGACAGCGTGCGCCTCCAGCTGTCGCATCCGCGCGGCCAACCCGCTCTCGTCGAGTCCGCGCCAGATGGCGCGAATCCGTTCGGCGTTTTCGGGATGGCCAGGATAGTCGTGCTCGGCGTAGCGGGGATGCGTCGCATAGACAGTCGTCACGTCATCTCCTGTGATCAGTTACGACTAGCCCTACCACTCGATGCGACCATCCCGCAATCACGGAGTAGGGTCAGCCGATGCGCGTCCTGATCTCCGGCGCCAGCATCGCAGGGCCCGTTCTGGCCTACTGGCTCAACAGGTATGGCTTCGAAGTCACCGTCGCGGAGCGCGCACCCACACTGCGCAAGACGGGCGGCCACGCCGTTGACCTGTTCCGGCCCGCGATGCAGACGGTGGCGAAAATGGGCCTGCTGGACACGGTTCGCGACAAGAAGACCGGTACGGAAACGCTGGTCATTCACCGCGCCGGCGCCAGGGCCGTCACTATCGACCTTCGCAAGGTGTACACGGCCGTCTCCGACGACCACGTCGAGATCATGCGCGACGACCTCAGCGAGGTGTTCTACGACGCCACCCGTGACCGCGTCGAATACGTCTTCGCCGACTCCATCACATCGATCTCCGACGACGGCGATGTCACCTTCGAGCATGGCGCGCCGCGTCGTTTCGACGTGATCGTCGGCGCCGACGGGCTGCACTCCAACGTGCGCGCACTGACTTTCGGCCCGGAGTCTGGGTTTTCGACGTGGATCGGGGCCTACCTCGCGGTGGCGTCGATACCCAACTATCTGAACCTGAACGGTGTGATGGACAGCGCCGCCGAGATCGGTCGACTCGCAGGCATCTACAGCGCCGCCCACATGGCCGACGCCCGCGCGGTGTTCCTGTTTCGTACTCCTGAGCCGCTGGCGTATCACCATCGCGATGTGCCGCGGCAGAAGCAGTTGCTGCGTGAGCACTTCGCCGGTATGGGCTGGGAGATCCCCCGTCTGCTCGCTGAACTCGACGACACCCCGGCCTTCTACTTCGACTCGATCACCCAGCTGCGGCTGGACTCATGGTCACGCGGCCGGGTCACACTCGTCGGCGACGCTGGCTACTGCCCAGGTCCCGCGGTAGGCGGCAGCACCAGCCTGGCCGTGGTGGGCGCGTACATTCTGGCGGGAGAGCTTGCGGCGCACGCGCCCGACCACACGGCGGCTTTCGCCTCGTATGAACGCGAGATCGGTGACTACGTGCGCCGCAGCCGTAGATTCGCGATTGCTGCGGCCAAAAGGCTGGTGCCGGCCAGCCGGTTCGACCTCTGGATGATCGTCTCGGCGGCACGAATGGTCAACGTGCTGCCAGCCCGGTTGAGCCGAGCCGTGGCCAGTCTCAACAGAGGCGGCGTGCGGCTTCACGACGGAATCGTCCTCAAGAATTACACGCAGCTTGAAACGACCGAGGACTGAAGCGTCGTACAGTGACCGCATGTCCGAGAAGGATCATCCCAACAATGCCCCGGGCGTGCCGATGAAGTTCTCGCCCCGGGTCGAACGCTTACAGATCAAGTACATGAATCCGGTTGTCGGCAAGGTCGCCCGCTACGTGCCGAGTTTCGCGATCATCAAGCATCGCGGCCGGACGTCGGGCAAGCAGTACGAGACGGTCGTGAACGCGTACCGCAAGGGCAATGTGCTGGCGGTCATGCTGGGCCATGGAAAGACGAACTGGGTCAAAAACGTGCTGGCCGCAGGGGAAGCCGACGTCCATCTGTTTCGGCGCGACGTGCACATCACCAACCCGCGGATCGTTCCCGCGGGCACCGACGACCCGGCGCTGCCGCGGATCGCCCGGCGAGCAGCACGCCAAGTCGGTGTGTTCGTAGCGGAAATCGCTTGACAGCGGCCGGGCAGCGGCACGGAAGGAGCGCGTCATGGCGACCGATCTGACGCTTTATCTCGACGACGAGCCCGGCGAACTGGCCCGCGTCGGCGACCTTCTCGGTGCGGCGGGTGCCAACATCGAAGGCTTGTGCGCTCTCACGAGCGGCGGTGGTCAGGCTGAGGTTCACATCCTGGTTCAGGATCCGACGCCCGCGTTCGAGGCGTTGGAACGCGCTGGAATCAAGATCGTGGCCGAGGAGGAGGTGATCGTGCTGCCGATCGAAGACCGGCCCGGCGCACTGGGCGAGGTCGCCCGCAAGCTCGGCGCGGCGGACGTCAACCTCACCACCGCGTACCTGGCGACCAACACCCGCCTCGTATTGGCGGCGGACGATCTCGCCGCGGCGAAATCCGCACTCGCGTAATCACATCGACGGGACATCAATGCCCACGATCACCCGCAACGGCGCGACGATCCACTACACGGACACGCAGCCCCCGCTGACGCGACCCGATGCGCCGAATGTGTTCTTCGGGCACGGGCTGCTGTTCAGCGGCTGGATGTTCCATCCGCAGATCGCCGCGCTGAAGGATGAATACCGTTGCGTAGCAATCGATTGGCGCGGGCAAGGTGACAGCCCAGCCGCCAAGGACGGCTACGACATGGACACCCTCGCCGATGACGCCGTCGCCCTCATCGAGCAGCTTGGTCTCGCGCCGGTGCACTACGTCGGCCTGTCCATGGGCGGCTTCATCGGGCAGCGTATCGCGGCCCGGCGTCCCGAACTGGTCCACACACTCACCCTTCTCGACACCAGCGCCGGCCCCGAGGATCCCGACAAGGTCAGACGGTACAAGCTACTGGGTAACATCTACCGTGTCACCGGCATCGCGCCGTTGCGAAAACAAGTGCTACCCCTCATGTTCGGGCCGACATTCCTCGCCGATCCGGCACGGCGACCGGTCATCGCGGAGTGGGAGCAGCGGCTGAAGCGCAGTCGCCGTTCCGGGGTCAGCAAGGCGGTTATGGGTGTCGCCAACCGCGTGTCGGTCGAAGACGAGATTGAGCGCATCCAGACGCCCACCCTCGTCATCGTCGGCGCCGACGACCTCGCCACGCCGCCACACAAGTCACAGCGCATCGCTGAGCGGATTCCCGGCGCGCGCCTTGAGCACATCGCAGAGTGTGGACACACCAGTACGCTCGAGCAGCCGGAGGCCGTTACCGCCTTGCTGCGAAACTTCTTGGCGCAGAACGGTTAGAGTCCGACGACTACGGGTTCGATCCGTGCTGGCACGTGTTTGTGCCATGGCGTCCCTGCATAGGCGTCGCGCCACTCGGTCGACGTGAGCGCATTGGGCGCGACGCCGGGGATCCGGGTCTGCCCGTCGCCTTCGATGAAGTCGAGTCCGAACCCGTTGGGCAGCGACGCGTGCCCGGCGAGCATCGCCTCACTGATCTCGACACTGGCCTCCGCGCTGCCGGCGGCGGTGGTGATCCGGGCCCGGCCGCCGTCGGCGAGTCCGAGCACCTGCGCGTCCTCGATGCTGACGCGCAACGCGCCGTTCCAGTCACGTTTGCGCCATGACGGGTCGCGGAAGATGTCGTTGGCGGTGTATGCGCGCCGTTCGCCGGCCGACAGCACGATCGGGAATTCCGCTGTGGTCATGTCCAACCGGGCATCAGCCAAAGCACTTATCTCGCTGAGCATCTCGGGCATGTCGAGCGCGATCTTACGATCAGGGTGGGTGATCAGAGCAAAGTCGTCTTCGTACTCGTGCGCCGTGAACGTCACCCCGGAGCGCTTCGTGATGATCGCGCTGAACAATGCGTTCCCGTCGGCGTGGCCCGCGCGGCGAACCGCGTCCGGATAGGTGAACGCCGCCTTCTGGGCAAGACCCCACAGCGCTGCCGCGCCCGCCAAGCCGCCGGGCAATGCCGGCCCCAGCGTCTCGTACAGCACAAACGGCAACACCTTGCTCCACGTCGGATTGGCGCTGACTCCCGCCATGAACGCCTGCGCGAAAGCGTCCAGCCCTTCGGTCGCTGCGTCGCGGAGCGACTGAAGTTCGGCATCGTCGACGACATCGAGTTCGCGCATCAACCGCGCCCAGATCTCCGGCTCAGGCAACGTGCCCGGCAGCGGTTCGAGGATCGGATGGCGCAGGTGGAAGGTGTTGTGCGGGAACTCGAGATTGAAGAACGTCGCCTCGGGCTTCTCGAACTGCGACGCCGCAGGCAGCACATAGTGGGCCAGGCGGGCGGTCTCGGTCATCGCGACGTCGATCACCACCAGTAGTTCCAGTTCTTCCAACGCGCGCCTCACCGACGTCGAATCAGCGACGGAGTGAGCGGGATTGCTGCTCTCGACGATCATTGCGCGGAACCTGTCCGGATGATCGGTCAAGATCTCTTCGGGAACAACGTTGGACGGCACCAGGCCGGCGATCACTGGTGCGCCGGTGACCGGTGTGCGCCCGACGCCGCTGCTGCTGAACAACGGACCGAACGACGAATGCAGATGTTGGCCACCGCGTTTGGCGAAGCTGCCGGTGAGGATCCACAGCAGCTTGTTCAGGTAGGAGCACAGTGTGCTGTTGGGTGCCTGCTGGATTCCCAGGTCCTCGAAGACCGCGACGCTGCCGGCGCTCGCGAGCCGTCTGGTGGCTGCCCGCAGCAGTTCTTCGTCGACACCGCAGCGCTGGGCATATTCGCTGACGGGCACCTCGCCGAGCACGTGCCGGACCGCCTCGGCGCCGTTGACGTGCTGCGCCAAAAACGCTTCGTTGCAGAGGTTTTCCTGCACAAGTAGACCTGCCATCGCGGCCAGGCACCACGCATCGGTGCCCGGCCGTACCCGCAGGTGGAAGTCCGCCATCTTGGCCGTGTCGGTGATCACCGGGTCGATGACGATCATCGAGCGGTCAGGGTCCTTGGCGATTTCGTTGAGGACGACGCGCGCTCTGGGGAAGCTCTGAGACATCCACGGGTTCTTGCCGACGAACACCGAAACCTCGGCGTGCTCGAACTCTCCGCGCGTGTGCCCGCCATACAGATACCGATCGACCCAGTGCTCCCCGGTTTTCTCCTGCGCCAGAGCGTTCGACCGGTAGCGGGAGCCGACGGCCTTGAGGAACGAGCCGCTGTATGCCCCGCCGAGATGGTTACCCTGTCCCCCGCCACCGTAGTAGAAGATCTTGTCGCCGCCGTAGGCGTCGCGGATGTGTTTGAAGCCGTCGGCGATTTCGATGATGGCTGTGTCCCAGTCGATTTTCTCGTAGCTGCCGTCTGGGCACCGGCGCATCGGCGACGTCAGCCGGTTGGAGTTGTTCTGGTAGTGGTCGAGCCGCAACGCCTTATTGCAGGTGTACCCCGCAGAGGCCGGATGGTCCTTGTCGCCGCGGATCTTGGCGAGCTTGCGGCCGTCGAGTTGTACGACGATCCCGCAGTTGCACTCACACAGGATGCACGCGGTCTGCTTCCAGTCAGCGGTCATCGGTGGCTCTTTCTTCCGGAGTTTCTGCCTGCAGGAGCGCGCGCAGCTGACGGTGAACGAGATCGAGAGGCTTCAGGTCGCGGGCCGCTCGCGCGACCACGATGGCTCCCTCGATCGCGGTGGTCATCAGCATCGCCAGCTCGGGTGCGCGCGACGGTGCGATGCCGTCGGCCACGAACCGCTGCGCGATCAGGTCGTTCCACCGGGCGAAGACCGCCGCGGACCGTTCGATCAGAGGGGTGGTGCGAGCCAGGTCATCGGGATCGCCGGCTTCCACCGCGACGGCGACGATCGGACAGCCCGCCCGGAAGTCGGTGGCGAGCAGCTGCTCGCGGTATGCGGCGATGAGCCCATCCAACAGTTCGATGCCGCGCTGCCCTTCGGCGATTCGCCGGGCGATGTATTCTCCCGCGTAATCGACCGCCTCACACAGCAATTGAGTCCGGCCATCCGGAAAGTAGTGATACGCCGACCCGCGCGGTGCGCCGCTGTGCTTGAGCACGTCGGAAATGGCGGTCGCCTTCGCGCCGCGTTCTCGGATCAGCAGCACCGCTGAGCGCACCATGCGGTCCCGAGGGCCGGCCATGGTTATATATGCTGACATACATAATACAATGCCGCAAGGGCGCCGCGGAGGTTTGACACCCGATTGAACGATGTTCAAATTGGAGGCCAATGCAGACGACATCGGGTGTGCCGACCAGCGGAGGTTCAGATGGTTGAAGTAGACGTCTTCTGGGCGTATGGCATCGGCGCGGGATTCGCTGCGGCCGCGACGCAACAGATAGCGCAGTCGAAGGACCGTCCTGCTGATGTGCCGACAAGCGGCTGGCAACGGTACTTTTCCTCGCCCTACCTGTTTGTCACCGTGCTCTACTGCGCGTTGCTGTTTGCGCCGAGCGGCGCCTACCTACTGTGGGCGTTCCCCGATTGGGAGACAATGCACGTCGCGCGGGATCACGGCTCGCTGCCGGCCTGGCTGGTCACGCTGTTCGCGATCACGAACGTCAGCCAGGGCATCCTGGGCTACTGGGTCACCGCGAAGCTCATCCGCGCCGGCCGTCGTTATCCGGCGTTCCTTCAAGCCGGGCTGGGCTATTTCGGGATGTTCTTCATCCTCGTCCACGGCTGGGACGGCCACGGCTACCAACGGTTCTTCTCTGCGGATCGTCACGTGTTCGAAGCGTGGCCGCACGACCCGTCGTTCAGCGACGCGCTCGAACGTGCCGGCCGGTGGCTGACGTCACCGGTGGCGCTGACGCTGGCCGGCATGTCGGTGATCGTCGTGGTGCTGCTGTGGATCATGTCCGCGTGGCTGAAGGAGGGCTACCGTCTCGCCGGAGTGCACGACACCGCGGGAACCCCGGCTGCGGTCGCCAGTGTGCTGGGCTTCGTGTTCGTCGGCGCGCTGGGCTCGGCGATCGTGTCGAGCGTGCTGACCCACCTGCTGGGTTGGTGGATCGGCGTTCCGGTCGCGGCGGTGTTCGTCTGGCTGGCCGCAGTGCGCCCGGGTACGGGGCTGGCTCACCTGTTTTTCGAGCGGCTTCGACTGGCCGATGCGACAGCGAATGTGCGCGAACCCGTCGTTGAACTACCCCGGGTTTAGGTCCGTTCCCGATCGGAGTCTCGACAAGATTCTGCGGGCACTCAAGAAGCTCTAGACAGTGCCCTTCAGGTCGGGCCACGGCGGCCGACGAATCATCGCCACCGTGGCCAGCGTTGCCGACACAAGACCGGTCAGCGCACCCACGAGCGCGATGGCCGTTACGTCGACGGCGGGTTGCCACTTCACTTTTCCGCCATGAATAACGAAGAGTCCCAATGGTTTTGCTCGCACTGCGATTTCATCGCCGGCGCCGAGCTTGCCGCGGATTTTCGAGACTGCGATGATGGTCGCGCCGTCGGCGGTCTGATACGGCTCGCTGTACACGTGCGTCGGTCGGCCATCGGTCGATATCGCATCCAATGCGTCTTGCAGCTTCACGGCTCCTCCTCTTCTCACATGCGAGCGTAATCGCCAGCGATATGTACCGACATTGTGATTTCGCAAGCGATTCCATCGCGAGCACTAATGGCGTCGACGAATCGGTTGCTGAGGTCCGCGCGATCGGCGAGGGTAACTATGAGGTGTGTGCAGCTGTCACCACCCGGTGCCTTTCGGCGCCATTGAACCCGATGGGCCCAGAATGTGATCAAAATGCTTGTGCGTCAAGATGATCCGAGAGACCGATCGCCCAGTGATCGTCCCGACGTCGATGGCGGCGGCTTCTGCCGGAGTCGTTCCGCAGTCGACCAGCACCACCCCGGCGTCGGAGTCGATCAGCCCGACCGTGACGTCCAGGGACGGGAGTGACCATCACCGAAATCGTGCTATTGCGGTACGGCCCCCAGCTGTAAAGAATCGAGGGATGGACGCCGACCATCCGGAACGCACCCAACAGTGGGACAATTCCGCCCGCAACGAGAGCGAAACCGAACGGCTGGACCGTAATTGGGGCAGCCTGTTGCAGGAGCTGCGGGTGACGCAGACCGGCGCGCAGTTGGTCACCGGATTCCTGCTGACACTTCCATTCCAGCAGCGGTTCACAGTGCTGAGCGAGGTCATCAAGCATGTTTTCTTGGCGACTGTCGCATGCTCGATAGCGGCCACCCTGCTGCTGGTTGCCCCTGTGGCGATGCACCGGATGCTGTTCCGTCAGCGCCGGCTGCGGGCGCTGGTTTCCACGACACACCGTTGCGCGATCGCCGGTGTAACACTGCTCGGGATCGCGCTGGTCGGCGTCTCGATCGTGATCTTCGACGCGGTGTCCGGCCCGACGGCCGGATGGATTGCCGGCGCCTGCTCTGCCGTCGGGATCGTGTTGTTGTGGATCGCGCTGCCGGTCTTCCACCGTGCCACCGACGATGGATCTCTCGAGCAGCATTGACCTGGGGTTTGTAAACCGCGAAGGAAGGGCATTCGAAGTCATGCTAGTTCGCAGAGTTGCGCGTCCCCTTCTGTCAGCAGTGTTCATCGGACAAGGCATCGAGGCGCTACGGCAGCCCGACCAGGCGGCCGAAACCGCACGCCCCACCGCCGAAGGGCTGCAGAAGCTTCCGCCGTCCGCGGCGAGCAAGGTACCCAAGGACCCGATGACGCTGGCGAGGATCACCGCCGGGGTACAGATCGGCGGCGGCCTGCTACTGGCGACCGGCAGGCTGCCACGGCTGGCGTCGGCGGCGCTGGCAGCCACCGTGGTGCCCGGTAGCCTTGGCGGGCATCTGTTCTGGACCGAGACGGATCCGCAGCGTAAGGCGCAACAGCGACGTGATTTCCTCACCGACCTGAGCCTGGTGGGCGGGCTGATGATCGCGTCGGTGGACACCGAGGGCAAGCCGTCGCTCGGCTGGCGTGGCCGTCGCGTGGCCAAGCGTGCGTCAGAAGCGGTGGCGGCAGCGTTGCCGGTGGGCGCCACCTCCAGCGGAGCGTTGCTCGACACCGTCGGCGAGAAAGTCAGCCACGGGCTGCATACCGGTGCCGAGCGCGGACGCGAGCTCGCCGACGTCGCCGGCGAACGCGTCTCACCGCTGCTTGACGTCGCACGCGAGCGTGGTGCCGACTTGGCCGAAACCGCCCGAAAGCGCGGCAAGAAGGCCGCCAAAAAGGCGCAGAAACGTGCCGACAAGGTCACCAAGAAGGCGCAGAAACGCGCCGACGAAATCAGCCTGAAAGCACAGAAGCGCGCCGACGAAATCAGCGCGAAAGCACAGAGGCGGGCCGAGCAAGCAGCGCAGCAGGCGCAGCAGCGGTTCAGCGAGCAGTTCGCCTGATCCTCGACGCAACGAAGCTGGACCTTCGTCAGATCACCAGGTCCATCAGCAGCACGAACAGTAATCCCACGACGGACAGCACTGTCTCCATCATCGACCAGGTCTTGATGGTCTGGCCGACCGTCATCCCGAAGTACTCTTTGACGAGCCAGAACCCGGCATCGTTGACGTGGGAGAAGAACAGGGAGCCTGCGCCGACAGCGAGCACCACCAGGGCCACCTGGCCGCTGCCCATGTGTTCCACCAGGCCGAGCATCAACGACGACGCGGTCACGGTGGCCACGGTGGCGGATCCAGTGGCAAGCCGGATCAGCACGGCGATCAGCCACGCTAACAGCAGCACCGAGATGTGAGCGCTCTTCGCCCAATCGGCGAGCATGGTTCCGATGCCGGTGTCAACCAGGATCTGCTTGAACCCGCCCCCGGCCGCGACGATCAGGATGATGCCGGCCACTGGCGGTAGCCCTGATTCCACGCACTTGGCAACCTCGCCGCGCGACATGCCCACACCAAGACCAAACGTGAACATCGCTACCACGACGGCGATCAGCAGCGCCACCAACGGCGTGCCGAGAACGTCGAAAACCACTTGTACAGGCTGGCTTTCGTTGTCGATGAAGACGTCGACGAGCGCCTTGCCCATCATCAGAACCACCGGCAGCAGCACGGTGCAGAGCGTGATGCCGAACCGGGGCCGTCGCCATCCGTGCTCTGTGGTGTCGCGGCGGACGTCGTCGGCCGGTGCAGGTCCAGACCCCGCGGTCGCGAATCTGTCCGGGGCGTCGAGCACCACCCAACGCCCGGCGAGCCTGCCGAACAGCGGTCCGGCGAGGATCACGGTCGGTATCGCCACCGCCACGCCGAGCACCAGCGTGATGCCGAGGTCGGCGTTCAGGTTCTGGATCGCCACCAGCGGCCCCGGGTGTGGCGGCACCAGGCCGTGCATCGCCGACAGCCCCGCCAGTGCCGGTATGCCGACGGTGATCAGCGACAGCTGCGAGCGTCGCGCCACCAGGTAGATCACCGGCATGAGCAGGACCAGGCCGATCTCGAAGAACATCGGCAGCCCGATGATCGCGCCGACGAGTGCCATCGCCCACGGCAGCGCCCGCGGGGACGCATGGCCGACGATGGTATCGACGATCTCGTCGGCACCCCCGGAATCGGCGAGCAGCTTCGCGAACATCGCGCCCAGCGCGATCAGAATCCCGACGCCGGCCGCGGTGGAGCCGAACCCTTTCGCAAAAGACTCCAACACCTTCTCGGGGTTCTCCCCCGCCACACTGCCCACCGCGAGGCTGCCGAAAATCAGCGCGAGGAACGGGTGCAGTTTGACGACCGTGATCAGCACGACGATCAACGCGATGCCCGCCAGCGCCGCCAGGATCAACTGCCACCACGCCGCCACCGGCTGCGGCTGATCGGCCGCCAGCAATGTCAGCGTCATCGCGACTCCTTCTCCTGCGCCCGCGCCAGGTAGCTCGCAACGATCCAGTCGATGTCGTGGTCGACGTCGATGGTCACTCCGCGCTCATCCAATTCGAGCGGTTCGAGCGTCGCGAACTGCGACGCCATCAGCGACGCCGGCATGAAATGACCGGGCCGGGTTGCCTGCCGCGCGGCGATCACCTCTAGTGAGCCGCTCAGGTGTAGGAATTCCGTTTCGGGGCAATGGCGTCGCAACTGATCGCGGTATTTGCGCTTGAGCGCCGAACAGCTCATCACGCCGCCGGTGCGGCAGCGCTCGGCCAACCAGCGGCCGATCGCGTCGAGCCACGGATACCGGTCGTCGTCATCGAGAGGGATGCCCGCGGTCATCTTCGCGATGTTGGCGGGCGGGTGAAGGTCGTCCGCGTCGGCGAACGGCACACCCAGTCGCTGCGCCAACGCGGCGCCCACCGTCGACTTGCCCGATCCGGACACACCCATCACGACGATCGGCGACATGGTGCGCTTACCCCGTTTCTGCACGTGTATGCAGGCTGAGGTTAACTCTGGAAGCTGATCTCGTTTATCGTTTCGAACCCGTCATCCCGATGACCTACTTCGCGGCGCGGTCGACGCCAATGGGCCAGGTACACCCGAAGGTGGTCAGCCGCGACTACATGATGCGGGGCCCGCGACTACGACCACCGACGTTTGGCTGCCATCACGTCCGACGCGGCCTTGTACCCGCGACGGGTCTGCCGATCCCTTACCCGGTTCCGGCGGGATCCGCTCCCGAATCGGCCGCGTTGGCTGCGTCCTGCGCGGGCTTCGTCAGCTGAAGTCGCCGTGGAGGAATCGATTCCAGTTGCCCGCGACTGTGGGGCCGAAGTTCCGGTAATTGTCGATGGCTTGACTGGGCACGTCCCTGATGCCGGAGACATACAGGCCGGGCAGGCTGGAGTAATTTTTGACGGTCTGCTTGATGATGCACCGCGCGGGCGGCGAACAACTGACAGTGCTTGTCGGCCCCTCATCAGCTGATGCCGGTGCGGCCGCCAACAGGCCAATTCCCACTACGCCAGCGGCGACAGCGATTGTGCGGATCATCCTTGGTCCCCTTCGGGTTGTTGTTGTATTCAGTTGTCGCTCAGGTGGACGTGAGGCAACTAGGGCCATTAGACCCTTCCGGCATCATCGTCGGTCCCGCCGTCAGTGCTCGGCGGGAGTCTTGTCCGCGGCCCGGCGGCTGACCGCCGCGGGCACGAGGTGTGACCCCACCGCAGCAAATAATAGCATGGCCCACACGTCGAGCGGTGGATGAATGAGCTCGGCCGTGAACACCGCGGCGAATACCGGTGCGTGCTGGGTGATCCCGAGCACAGCTGCGCCGCCGATGAGGGCCAGTGTCGGAACGCTGGCGTCCCCGCCCAAGTGGTTGACGGCAAGCGCCACGAACGCGCCGGTCGCGACGCCGGTCGACAACGCGGGGGTGAGCATTCCGCCGACCGCCCCGGCGCGGATGAACAACGCAGTCAGCGCGGGTTTTAACACCATCGCCACGGTGACCGCGATCACAGTGTCGCCACCGGCGAGGCTTTCGAACACGATGCTCTTGCCGTTGCCCGGCATCTGCGGCATCCAGATCGACACCGTGCCGGTCACGAGCCCGGCCAGGCCGATCGCGGGGACGATCCTCCACGACGTCGCCGGTGCCTTCGATCGCGCGCGAGCGATCAAGCCGTTGAACGCGGCGCCGACGAGCGCGGCTAACGGCATCATGGCGACCGCGAACAGCAACGCCTTCCACGTGGCATGCGTATCGGGCCAAACGAATGTCGGCGCTCCGTGGCTGACCGGCCACACGGTCACCGTCGCGATGCACGACGTCGCCACGGCCACCAGCACCGCCAGCGGACGCCAACTGCGCAACACGATGCCCAACGTGAACAGCACGCCGGCCGCGGGCACGTTGTAGACGGCCGCCAGACCTGCCCCCGTCGCGCTGCCGAGCAGCATCTGGCGGTGCGCGGGCGGAATTGATCCGGCGCGGATCCACAGCTCTGTGAGCGAGGCCGCGAACAGCCGGGGCGCCTGCTCACGGCCGAGCGACGCCCCGGAACCGACCGCCAAGACCTGGAGAAACGCGTCAACTCCCATTGGCCCGTGCGCGAAGGGGCGGCCTTCCCGGATCTGCTCGGTGAGGTTCGGGATCGTCGCCTTACGGCGCAGAAGCCACCAGCCCGCACCCGCGAGCGCACAGCCGATGGCCGGTCCGAGCAGCCGCCGTTGTATCGACGCGTCTTTCACACCGGTCAGCAGCGGTCCCTGTGCGTAGCCGTAGGTGAGGTGCTCGATCGCCTTCACCACCAGCGTCGTGAAGCCCCCGGCAACACCGCTGAGAACACCGGTCACCAGGATGGCGGCGGCGAACGTGAGGTATTTCCGGGTGAGGCTCATCTAGTCAATGGTGTTGCGGTTCCATTCCATCCAGCCGATACCTGCTCGGCCGTCGGAGGTAGTGATCGTCGCCCATGCCCGGGCGAACCACGCCACCCTGCCGTCGGGCGCTTCGAGCCGCAGCGGGGCGTGACCGCGGATGTCGGCGACAGCCTCCAGCTGGCCGTAGCTGATTGCGGCGGCAACCGGTAATCCGTTGTCGCCGAACGACGCTCGCGCGGCGACGGATTGCAGCTCGGTCAGCGCGGCACCGGGGCGCTGGATGTAGCCGACACCGATCGGCGGCGCGCCGGGCAGTCGGATGTCGACCCCGTGCAGGTGTGTGCCGTCGTCGAGATGCAGCGCGCTCCACACCCAGTCCATGCCCCACCAGTCGCGGACGCCCCAGGAGTGGTCACGCTGCCCCGGTGCGGCGTCGAAACTCATCCGCCGGTCGTCGATACTGATGGATCCCGTGATGCTACAGGGGATTTCGTAGCGCGGGGTGAGGCGGTATTGGTAAGGCGTGCCGACGGTCGACCACTCCAGATCCATGCTGACGTCGACGTTGCTGCCTGGCTCTCCGCGCAGGAGTGCGGCGGGATCGTCGTACGCTTCGCCACGACCACTCAGAACCACTCGGTATCTCTGCAACGGCGACACGATCGCATGGTTGAAGTCGAATGCGTTCGTGTGCAACGTGTATGGGTTGGTCAGCGGGGCGGTGAAATCTATCACCGCGACCGTCGGTTGGTCCGAACCGCACAGCAACGCGGTGAACCAGGCCACGCCCTCGTTGGGCGTTAAACCCAGCCGGACGTATCCACCGATGCGTTGGACCGGATCGACGAAATCGCAGTACCAGCTTTCGTTCCAGAATTGCTCGGCGCCACCGAGGTGTGCGAACTCGTCGGCCGGCTCAGGTGTGAGCGGTTGCAGTGCAACGGGTTCGGGCAGCAGCGCCAGCGCCTCGGTGTCGAGTACCTGCTCGCAATGTCGCTGGATCATCGCCATGAACATATCGTCGCCGCGCTCGGTCCGCTGCACGAGCATCGGCGACACGATCGCCATCATCACCCCGAAAAAGCTTTGGCGGCGCACCCCGTCCCGGACGTCGTCCAGCGTCAGCGTCGTCGCGGGACCCAATGCGGTGTGGTAGCACGCGATCAGCTCGTCGGCATGCACGCGACGGAGCGGCACCTGCAGTGCACACCCGAGGAAATAGGCCAGATCGGTCATCGCCGGTCCCCAACTGACGGTCTGCCAGTCGACAACCGTCAGTGGCCGATCGGCGTCCGGTGTGCCGAACAGCATGTTGTCGAGGCGATAGTCGCCGTGAACCAGGCCCTGCGGGCCGTGCGCGTCGGCGGCCAGGTATGCGTCGAAACTGGCGATCAGGCGGTCGCACACCTCGCGGTGCCGCGGCGTGATGCGGCTCTCGTAGCGCTCGGTGAATCCGGCGTAGAGCGCAGCCAGCTGCGCCTGGCCGATCGGTGACTCGCGGTTCAGCCACGCCGCGCCGGCAAGCGTCTGATCACCGATGGCCGGTCCGTGCAGGCGACCGAGCTCGGAGACCGCCAGCCGCGCGCGCTGTACCGAGGTGCCCTCGATCTCGTCGCCGACCTCCGCCGGCCCGGCATCACCGAGCAGCAGCGCGAACGTCCCCGCGTCCGCGTCGAACGAGGCGTGGTAACACGGCGCGATCGGGCCGACGAGTCGCGGCGCCACCTCGGCGTAGAACCGCACCTCGCGCTCGTAAAGGCCGAGCGCGAAACCGGTTTGGCGGCTCACCGGGTCGGACGCGGCGACTTTCAGGACCACCGACGAGGGTCCGGCAGCGTCGCCGGCGTACTGCAGCGCGATCCGGTAGCACTCGCTCATCTGGCCCGTGCCGACGCGGTGTGACGCGAAGGCCGACACCGGTGCATCGAGCTGAGCGCTCAACCACTCGGCAGTCAGGTCGAGTGGGGGTTCCACGCGCTAGGCCGGTCCGCCAGACCGCCGTACCAAAAGGAAGGCGATCGGCGCGACAGCCGGCACGACTGCCAGACGAACGAACCGGCGCGACTGCATGGTGCAGATCCTCCTTTTCCGAATGGACCATTCGGTCCGACGGTAACCAGCGATCAACCGCCTTGGGGGCGAAATGCAGTAGAGCCGCGAATCTGCTCACGGCCACAGCAGCCACTGCTCTTTGACCGCGTGCGGTCTGGCCCTTGATGTAGGTGACTTCGCGGATGCCGAGTGCTTCGTGGAGTTGTCGGGGCGGCAGCGTCAGCGGTTTGGGCGCTGGCCCCTGCGCGGGACGCGGCAGCGGGTAGGCCGTGGTGGTGGCGCTGTAGAACGTGACATTGCCTTCAGTTTTGGAAAATAGTTGGTGCACATGACCATTCAGGCAAGTGACCGATGAAAAGCGACGCAGGTAGCTCAGCGCCTGCGCGGCGTCGTCGGTGCCCCAGCCCCAGTCCGGATACATCGCGAACAGCGGAATGTGGCTGAAAACGATGATCGGAGTATCCGATGGCAGCGGCGTGACGTCTTTCTTGATGAACTCGAGTTGGTCGCCGCCGAGATGGCCAAGCTTTTTCAGGTTCAGTGTGTTGACCAGCCCGATGACATGTACTCCCGCGATGTCGAAGCTGTACCATCCGTCACCGCGTGTTCCGGCGCCGAATGCCGAGCGGTAGTTCTGTCCGGCGTCGTCGACCGAATCATGCTCGCCGGGCACAGTGAAGACATCTGGCGTGTTCAGGCCGGTCATCATCTGCTTGACCTGGTCGAATTGCGCGGGTGTGGCCAGATGGGTCAGGTCGCCGGTGTGGATCACGAAATCTGGCGTGTAGCCGAGGCCATTGATCTGATTGATGGCCATTCCGAACGAGTCGACGACGTTCGGATTCGCTGTGCCAGTGAAACCGATGTGGCTGTCGCTGATTTGGGCGAAGCGGATCGTCGGCCCGGTGCTGTGGATGGCCGGCGCGGTCACCGCATGCGACAGAACTTCGCCCCCGACGACCGCAAGCCCGACGGCCGCGCCGAACCACGCGCCGTGGCGGATGAGTTGGCGCCGCGACATCCTGGGCGACTCCGGGTGCTCGGTCACGGCGTCACCACCACGGTGCCGTGCATGAATGGATGAATGGAGCAGATGTAGTCGAATGTCCCCGGCGTGCTGAAAGTGAAGCTGTATGTGCCGTTGGCGACCATGCCCGGAGAGTGAAACGAGCCGTCGTTCGCGGCGACAGTGTGGGGTTCCTCATCGTGATTGGTCCACATCACGGTGTCACCTCGCCTGACTGTCAGCGTGGCCGGAACGAAGCCAAAGTTGTCAATCGTGACCGCCGCGCCGGCCACGACAGTCGACGGAGCACTGGTCGAGCTCGGGCCCGCTACGGCGCTCTGGTGTTGCACCGTGGGCGGCGCCGAGCACCCGGCGATCGCGACCACCACCGCCGCGACATCCACTGCCCTCAGAATGCGACTGCGCTGCAATGTCGTTTGCATGCGTTCTCAACCTCCGCGAAGTCGAACTCCGCGGGGTGCGGAGCCGTCATAACGAGGTAGCAGCGCGCGTTACAGCCGGCTCGGATATACCGGGTAACCCGCCGCCCTATTAACAGAAACGAACTCGTCCCGTGGGACGGTGCTTGTGCTTGTCGGAGGGCGAGAAGATGACCGTGGAGGCAGGCGTTGTCGGCCCTGCGTGAACCGCAGCAGCCGCGGAAGCTGCAGCTGGTGGCCGGCAACTGCTATCCCAACTGGGAGGCGGTGTACGAGGACAACATCGCGTGGGTATACCGGACGATCTTCGCGCGCGTGGGTAACCCCGCCGACGCCGAGGACTTGACGTCCGAAGTGTTCCTGGCAGCGATGCGACCACTGCGGTTGACCGCAAGCATGCCCGAAGTGCGGGCCTACCTCCGCCAGACCGCGCGCACGGTGCTGGCGGCGCATTGGCGCGCGACGATCGGGCGAGAGATCACCACAATCGACGACATCGCGGCTCCAGCCGACGATGACGAAGCGATCAGCACCGCGCCACAACGTGTCGCGGCCGCTCTCGACGGTCTGCCACAACAGTATCGGCGGATACTGGAACTGCGGTTCCTGCAGGGCAGGTCCGTTCGTGACTCGGCGCACGAGATGGGAGTCAGCGTGGCCAACGCCAAAGTGCTGCAGCACCGGGCGTTGCGGTTGGCTGCCCAGATCAGCGAGGGAAGTGTGATGACCAAACGAGGTGTGCGCAGGTATGTCGACGACCTGCTGGCAGGCCGACGGCCCAGACCGTTTTTGCCCGATGCGTTCGAGGCCATCCAGATGCGGACGGCCATCGATCTGCAGGCAGCGCGAAAAGACGCTGATCAGCCCCGGCCAGAGTTCGTCGACACCCTCAAAGAACGCATCGCCGCCGAGATGTCCGGGAAAAGAGCTACGCCCCAAGCGATTTCACCGACGCGCAGGCAGGTGGTGGTCGTGGGAACCACCGCGGCTGCCACGGCCGCGGTGGCCGCGTTCTCGGTGGACCGGTTGCTGATCGGCGATTCCGATCGGACCGGAGCCGACATCGCGGAGCAGGATACGGAATTGGTGCCCAACCATGGGTCATGGCGACACGTGGCCAACAGCACGGAATTGCCCGACGGCGGCGTGCGGTCGTTCGACCTGGGCTCGGTGAACGGTTTCATCCGTCGGATCGGCGGGCAGGTGCAGGCTGTGTCGGGAGTGTGCACGCACCAGGGCTGCCGACTGTGGTTCGACCAGAGCGCCGACCGGCTACGCTGCCCCTGCCATACGACATCCTTCTCGCCGGCGGGCCAGGTGCTGAGCCACCAGTTGCCGATCGCGCCGAAACCCCTGCCCCACTTCGATGTTCGCGAACGCGCAGGTGTGATCGAGGTGCTGGCGCCCCCGGCCGAACCTGCTTGACGTGTAACTCGTCGGCCTATCTAAAAGTGAAGCTTCACAACAGGATGGCGCTCACACCGATGACGAGGGAAGAACACATGACATACAACAAGTGCATGGCTCTTGCGGCTTTCGCGGTCGCGGCGGCGATTGTTGGCGCTCCGCCGGCGACGGCGACGAGCGACAGCGGTCACGGCACCGTGGCACTGCCACCGGGTGCGCCGATCGCGGTCTATCCGCAGGACCAGGCGATCGGCGGCGCCGACCCGCTGGTGCCGTTCGGCACCGACCCGTTCGTGCCGTACGGCACGTGGGCTCCCTGACCGTCCGGGCCACTCGCTAAGCCGGTCGACTGCGCAAGACTTCCCGATTCAGCGTGTGCGGTGACGCATGTCCGGAAAGTGCCAGTGTCAGATCGACTTCGGAGAGCAGATTGCGAATCACCTTCGCGACGCCGTCTGCCCCCCGCAGCGCCATCCCCCACAGGTAGGGGCGACCCAGCAGGACGGCCCGGGCGCCGAGCGCGAGCGCTTTGACCACGTCGGAGCCGCAGCGAATCCCACTGTCGAACAGCACGGTGAGCTCGTCACCGACCGCGTCGACGACGTCGGGCAGCGCGTCGAGCGCGGCGACCGCGCCGTCGACCTGCCTGCCGCCGTGGTTGGACACCACGACACCGTGCACGCCGTGGTCGCGGGCCAACCGCGCGTCGTCGGCATGCAGGATGCCCTTCAACACAATTGGCATGTCGGTCAGCTCGTGCAGTGCGGCCAGATCGTCCCAGCTCACAGCCGGATTGCTGAACACACCGACGAAATGCAGAACCGCGGCCGTCGGATCCTCCTCCGGGGGCTTGGCCAGCGCGGCGCGAAAGACCGGATCCGATAGGTAGTTCGCGATTCCCACCGACCGCAGAAACGGAAGGTAAGCGGTCTGCAGATCCCGCGGACGCCAGGCCAGCAGGCCGGTGTCCAGCGTCACGACGAGCGCGCGGTAGCCGGCCGCCTCCGCGCGAGCGACGAAGCTCGCGGTGAGCTCCGGGTCTTTGGGCCAATACAGCTGATACCAGCGCGGCACGTCGCCGCCGGACGCTGCCATGTCCTCCATCGAAAACGAGGACGCAGTGGACGCGACGAATCCGATGCCCGCCTCACAGGCACCACGCGCGGCAGCGAGCTCTCCATCGGGATGCACGATCGACTGCACGCCCACCGGCCCCAACAGCACCGGCGCCGCGTGCTGCACACCGAAGATCTCTGTGCGAAGGTCTCTCGCCGACACGTCACGCAGCATCCGCGGCACGATTCGGTGCCGCGTAAACGCTGCCCTGTTCTCGCGTTCGGTGTCCTCCGTGCCCGCGCTTCCGAAAACGTAGCCGTTGGCGCCGGCATCCATTGCCGCCGACGCCTGCGCCTCGAGCTGCGTCCAGGTCATCGGGAAATCCGGCGTCTCGCCGGCCATTCCCTTCAGATAGACCTCGAACTGGTAGTTGCCGAACGGCATAACTCCGCTTCCTGTTTCTACCTGCACGTTTGCAGGCACAACCGAAGATACCACCCAAGCACAACGTCGTATGTCAAACTACCGGTGTGGTGAAAAGTTTGCCGGTTCTGGCGGAACTGCTGCCGTCATGGCAGTTGACGATGCGCGCGGAACGCAAGGCTGACCGGACCATCAAGACCTACACCGAGAACGTCGAAAACTTCCTGAAATGGTGCGACTCGACAGCCACCCCGGCGGAGCTGACCGCACCGGTCGTGCAGGCACACATCGCAGACATGCTTGACCGTGGCGCCGAGGCCGCAACCGCCTTGACGCGCCAGAAGGCGCTTCGGCGTTACGCTGCCTGGCTCCTCGACGAAGGCGAACTCGACACCAACCCCCTCCTGGGGCTCAAACCTCCCAAGCAGGACCGCAAGTTCACCGAGGCATTGTCCGACGATCAACTCAGGCGGCTCATCAAGGCCTGCCAAGGGAAGACGCTGCGAGACCGCCGCGACGAGGCCATCGCTCGGCTCATGATCGAGACCGGGCTGCGAGCGAATGAGGTCATCGGGCTGCATATGGCCGACGTCGACCTCGACCGTGGTCTCGCGCTCGTGCGCCGCGGCAAGGGCGGCAAGGGCCGGATGGTGCCGTTCGGGCCTCAAACTGCGGCGGCGATCGACCGATATATCCGTGCTCGACGTACACACCGCCTATCGGACAGCGGCGACTTGTGGGTCGGCGCCCGAGCGACGAAGACATTCAAGTACTTCGGGCTCGACAAAACGATGAGGGAGCGTGCCCGCGCCGCAGGAATCGAGGGCTTCCATTTGCATCTGCTGCGGCACACCGCGGCCACCCGATGGTTACGGGCCGGCGGATCAGAGCAGGGTTTGATGGCCGTCGCCGGTTGGGCAAATCGCTCGATGCTCGATCGGTACACGGGCGCCAGCACCGCCGAACGCGCCGCCGATGAGGCCCGCGGGCTGAACCTGGGTGACCTGTGAGCCGATGGCACACGATCACCGTCGTGGACGGCAGCACGAAGTTGCACACATTCGACTACGTGCCGCGGGTGCAGGACCAGGCCCGTAATGTTGACCAACCCCGTCTCGCGTGGCATCAAAGGGCCGTCATTGACGGCACGATCGACAACGACCGATTGCTGCGCGACGCCGAGAGGATCTGGTGGCCGGGTATGTCTCCCATTGACTTCGGCCGAGCAATGGCCCGGTATGCGGGGGTATCGGCGGTATCTGACTCAGACGTTCAATCATGTTCCGCTTGAGGACATCTGCCAAAGGGGTTGCGTGGCCGCCGAAGTGGGTTGATGAGCGCATCAGCAACAGCAAGGCCCGCGCGGTGGTAGTCGATGAGCGCGGCACACTGGCCGACCTGGACTGGGCCGCCGAGAAAGTGCGCCCGACACTGGTGGGCATCGCGATGTCGCCAACGCGGCCGGCTTGTTGTGGGATGCGGTCACCGAAGGCGCGGTCGCGCACCGTGGGCAGGTCGAGTTGTCTGGGGCGGTGCTGTCTGCTCGGCAACGCCCGATGCTCGGTGGTCAGGCGTTCGGGTGGGATCGCAAAGCGCCGGGTTCGTCTGTGCTGCTGGTGGTTTCGCTGGCGTTGTGGGGTGTGGACTGCCAGAGGCCTGCGCGGCCTCGGCGCGGCAGCGGCCAACGGCGGGTGACCGTCTTATGACTTCGTTTCGCCGCCGCGCTCGTGATCCGGCAGCCGCGGCGGCACGGTCTCCTTGCGCCGCCGCCGGGGCCCCGTCGGCGTTCCACGGGCCATCAGGATCGTGTGACGCACCAAGACCCACGCGGTGATCGACTTTCAGTTAGACCAGTAAGTGTTTTTTGCTCTACGCCCGCCCGGTATGCGACGTACCGTCAATGCATGAAGGCGTGGATCACGACGGCGGCGCTGGCATCCAGCATCGCTTTGGGGGGCGCAGCGCCCGCCGCGGCCGATCAGAGCGACTATCTGCGGCACCTGGCGCCGGAGTACATATTGTTCGGCGAGCAGCTGCTGCTTTTCGAGGGCTACAAGGTGTGCATAGCCATCCGCGACGGCATGAGTTCGTCGAGCGCCGAGGAGATGGTACAGAAAGATTTGACGGCGTCGGTGCCCGAGTCTGTCGCCATTGTCGCCGGGGCCGCCGCCGATCTCGGCTGCTGAGCCGAATTGGGGGTGCAGATCACCACGAAACTGTGTCGGTCACGAAGATCGCGGCGCTGGCGACGTTCTCCCTTTTGGTTTGCACCTGTTGGGGCTGATCCACCCCATCGCCATCACCCCCGAACATCGACTCGCCGGCGAACGACGACTAGCCGCCGCGCGGGAACTGGGCTGGGACGTCATCCCGGTGACGGTCATCCATTCCCTCGGCGACTACGCCTCGGTGCTTGAAGCCGAACGCGACGAGAACACCTGCCGCAAGAACTTCACCCCGAGCGAAGCAGTCGCGGTCGCCGACGCCATCGCCGCCGAACTGGCACCAGTCGCTGAGAAGCGCAAGAAAGCTGGCACCAAGGAACCTTCGGGAAATTACCCGAAGGTCGACGCACTCGGAACGTAGCAACCAAGGGCACCGGTTACAGCGGGCGCACCGTCAGACTCGCGCGTGATTCAGCCTTCGGTTGTGCCGAACGGGTGTCGTCGAAGCGACCCCCTTTCAGTCGGCGACCGGGGCGTACGACGCGGAGGCTGAACGGGACGCGGCGGAAAGATGAACATCGTCAGACTTGAATGGTGGCTGCTCGTCGGTCCTGCCTAAGGTGATGGGGCGCACCCCCATAAGCCCAGTGCGCTAGGGACCCGGCTGCGAACCGCACTCACATTCCGGCCGGGTCCTCTCTTGCTAAGGACACGCGAGTAAATTAACGCTACGTTCGGGATTCTGGCCTTATTCTGTGTGATGTGGTGACGGCCGCCGATCGTGAGGACGAGGTGTCGCGCAAGTTTGCGCTGCTGGCGCCCGTGCTGGACGAGCGGCAGCGTCGGCTGTGGATGGCGGTGGAGGCCCGCGAGGCCGGGCACGGCGGGATCACGTTGGTGGCACGCGCGACCGGGGCGGCGCGCTCGACGGTGACGCGGGGTGTCGACGAACTCGATAGCGGTGCAACCGATTCCGGGCGGGTACGGCGAGCAGGTGCCGGGCGCAAACGAGCGGAGGCGGCGGATCCGACGTTGTCCACGGCGTTGGAGCGCCTCGTCGACCCGGACACCAGGGGCGATCCGGAGTCGCCGCTGCGCTGGACGATCAAGTCGACGCGGCAGCTGTCGGTCGCGCTGGCCGGGCAGGGCCATGCGGCCAGCGAGTGGCTGGTGCGGCGGCTGCTGCACGAGGCCGGCTACAGCCTGCAGGCGACCGCCAAGCAGCTCGAGGGTGCCCAGCACCCGGATCGCGACGCCCAGTTCCGCTACCTCGACGACCGGGTGCGCGAGCATCATGCCGCCGGGCAGCCGGTGATCAGCGTGGACACCAAGAAGAAGGAGCTCGTCGGGCGGTACAAAAACGCGGGACGCCGATGGCAGCCGGCCGGGCGACCCGAACCGGTCAACACCCACGACTTCCCCGACAAAGAGCTGGGCAAGGCCGTTCCGTACGGGGTCTACGACCTCGCCGCCGACGCCGGCTGGGTGTCCGTCGGCGCCGACCACGACACCGCCGCCTTCGCCGTGGCCACCATCCGCCGCTGGTGGCAGGCGGTCGGCGCGGGCCGCTACCCGCACGCGCACCGGCTGTTGATCACCGCCGACGCGGGGGGCTCCAACGGCTACCGTCCCCGGCTGTGGAAGACCGAGCTCACCGCCTTCGCCGCCGAGACCGGGCTGGCCGTCACCGTGTGTCACTTCCCGCCCGGCACCTCCAAGTGGAACAAGATCGAGCACCGGCTGTTCTCCCACATCTCCTCGAACTGGCGCGGCGAAACACTGACCAGTCACGAAGTGGTCGTCAATCTGATCGCCGCAACGACCACGCGCACCGGCCTGACCGTGCGCGCCGAACTGGACCCTGGCGAGTACCCCAAGGGAATCAAGGTCAGCGACAAGCAGATTCGCGAACTGGAAGCCCGAGCCATCACCCGTCACGACTGGCACGGCGAATGGAACTACACCGTGACCGGCCCACCGCGGGCGCCGTAAGCACCCCCAGGACGATCAAATGCGCGTGTTATTTCCTCGCAGTCCCTAACGTTCTCCGCTGCGGTGTTTCGCGGCTGCCCGGCTCGTCGAGGTTTGGTTGATACGGCGAGTTCGGTGAGCGCTGCGCGTGATCTTCGCTCGACAAGCAGCGGCACGAATTCGCGTATCCGGGCTTCCCTGAACGCGGCGTGAATGTCATGGACCACGCTGGCGACGGTTTCCTGGCGCAGCGTCGGATAGCGCTGACCGAGTCGATCGACCAGCTTGTTGATGAGGGCGTCCTCACCCATCAAGAACATGCCGCCACATTTTGCACGGCGTTAAGTTTGCGGTCAACTCGTCGTTACCAATCGCCAACCGCAGCGGCCATCGCAGCACGGATCTCGCCATCGCGTAAATGCTTTGGCCGCCAGGCCGAGGTGTCCGGCGTCAGCCGCCGAACGGGTCGAGCCGGTCGATCGCCTCCGCGCGCTTCGGATCGGCAACCGTTATCTTCCAGTCCGTGCTTGCGTAGGCAGCTCGTACTCCGGGAACGACCATCGGGCCGACGGGGTTTCGTCCGTCGCGCGGACCACACAAATCCGCGTACCGCGCCACACGTCGCGCAAAACTCAATGTTCCACTGTGTTAACAGGGGTATACGCTGAAGTTAGCAGTACCCGAGGAGCGCCATCATGACGGCTCACCGATTCTCGATAACACGACTGATTCTGACGGGCGGATTCGCCGGCGCCATCGCCATCGCTCCAGCGCTAGCCGTTTCGCTCAGCGGCGTCGACTCCGTGGTTGCTAAACCGGGGTGTCCGCCCGGCCAGACCACAGGCATTAACACCAGTAAATGCCTACCCGCGTTGATGTCCGCCCCTGGCGCTCCAAGTGAAATGGATTTGACCCGGCCCCCCGCCAGTCGAATCATTGGGGCACCGAGCGAGCGATTCCTGACCGAGTGCCATGGCCGCGTTGAGAACGACAATTGCCTCTCGGTGGGCTTCTACGGCCCGCACTAGCCACCGGCCGCACCGGGTGCACCTCCCGCGTGGCCGCAGCCCAGCTAACCGCCGTCAGCTACGGCTGCACCCCTCATCCCCGTAGTGAACCGTAGAGCTGCAGACGGGCCAACTGAGCCGACACGCCCGCACGTCAGCCCATCAGCCCGGGAGTGCCAGGAAGTGATTACTTCTTGTGCTTCCCTAGACAACTCGTCACGCCCGGAACCACCATCGGCCCGACCAGCCCCGGGCCGTCGCTGGTCGTCTGGGCTGCCTGTCACTGCATGTTTCGCCGTCAAAATTTGGTTGATTCAGAATCGGCCGGATTGGGTGCTGCATAGTTGGTTCGGCGGTGAAAACACCCCGCTCCTGGTGGAACCCGCCGGGAGAGTTCGCGTCACAGAGAGGGACGCACAATGACCCTGACAATCGCGCCCGGTCCGGCCAACACGAGCTCCGGAGCGCCGCTGCCACTCGTCGCCCTACCCCAGAGCCGCCTGCTAACCGTCAACGAGAACAACATTCCGCTGCTCACCGACATCCTGGGTCCTGGGGTTCACG
>CAWDEZ010000025.1:0-22291 GCA_963801365.1 uncultured Actinomycetota bacterium
CGCCACCGGAAAAGTGGAGGCACGCCGATGTGGAACATGAGCGACCGCGGTATCCCCCGCTCGTTTCGGACCATGGAGGGATTCGGAGTGCATACCTTCCGGCTCGTCAATGCCTCCGGTGAGACAAGCCTGGTCAAATTCCACCTGGAAACCCGTCGCCGGTGCGCACTCCCTGGTGTGGAAGAAGCGCAGATCGCCGCCGGCTGCGACCCGGACTTTCACCGCCGCGACATGGCCGACGGGATCCAGGCCGGCGCCTTCCTCGAATACGAGTTCGGCATCCAGGTGATGCCCGACGACGGCACCGACACCTTTGAAGGCATCGACCTGCTCGACCCGACCAAACTCGTGCCCGAAGAACTCGCTCGGTGCAGTTGATCGGAAAGTTGACGCTGAACCGCAACCCCACCAACTACTTTGCCGAAACCGAGCAGGTGGCCTTCCACACGGCAATCTCGTGCCGGGCATCGAACCCACCAACGACCCCCTCATGCAGGCCCGGCTGCTTCTCCTATCGATACCCAGATCACCCGCCTCGGCGGGCCCAATTTCGCTCAGCTACCCATCGATCGGCCACACTGCCCGGTCAACGACATGCTCCGCGACGGCATGCATCAAACCGCAATCCAGCACCGGCGTCGCTCCCTATCACCCCAACAGCATCGATGGAGACGAGCCGCCACTCGCCGATGAGACACACGGCGGTTACGTGCAAACGTCGCGGGTGATCGAAGGAACGGCGGTGCGCGCGCAGCCTTCCTCGTTTGACGATCACTTCTCGCAGGCGACCATGTTTTATCGCAGCCTGAGTCCGATCGAACAAACCCACGTCGTCGAAGCCTTCACCTTTGAGTTGGGCAAGGTTTATGAGCAGTCCATCAAGGAACGCGAACTTCAGGTACTGGCCAACGTCGACACCGACCTGTGCGAGCAGGTGGCTGCCGGTCTCGGTCTGTCCGCTCCGAAAGGCAAACCCGCCCAAGGCGTCATCGTCTCGCCGGCGTTGGTGCAGATGCTGACCGAGCCAGGCCCGATCGACGGACGCAAGGTCGGAATTATTGCCGATGCGGGCTCCGACCTCGGCGGCGTTTCTCAAGTGGGTGAAAGCCACAGCGGCACTTGGTGTTACCGCATTCGGTGATCGCGCCGGTCGGTGGGGTTCTGAAGGCGGGGCGCCGCGCGGTCACTGTCGACCGGACGCTGGCCACGGCGCGGTCGATCGAGTTCGACGCGCTCGTCGTGGCCGATGGGACCACGCCGACCGGCGACATCAAGCTCGTCGTGTTGCTCCAGAGAAGCGTTCCGGCACTGCAAGCCGATCGCCGCATGGGGCGACGGCGTCGCCGTACTCAAGGCCGCGCGCATCTCCACGAAGGATCCGGGCGTCGAAATCGCCGAGGAAGTCGATAAGGCGTTCACCGCAGGTTTGGCGGCGGCGCTGGGCCTGCATCGGGCCTGGGACGGGCAGCCGAACGTCATGGCATCGGCCGTCCCGCCCGCCAGCTGACCGTCGTTGCATCAACGCTCGCGGAAGACAACTCTGAAAGTAAGTAGGACACACAGGATGACGGTGACTCGGGATGTCGCTGCCACGCGGCAGCGAGTGTGGGATGTGTTCCGACGGATGGACCTACTCAGGATGGGTCGTCGGGACCAGCCGAATCCGCGCTGTCAGTTCCGACTGGCCTGCGCCCGGTGCGCGAATCCTGCATTCCATCGGAATCTGGCCAGCGGTGATCGACGATGAGACCGTCGTCGAGAGCTGCATCACCGGTGAGGAGCTAGTGCTGCGGGCGAGGATCAGGCCAGCGGTCGAGGCGCGGATCACGTTGCAGCTCTGCGACATTCCCGGCGGATGCCGCGTCGCGATGACCGAGATCGCCGTGTCGGCGCCGCTACGCTGGGTACCCGACAGCGTGCAGCTGACGGGGGTGGCGCCGCGAAACCGCGAGTGCACGTGGCGGTTAGCGATGATCGCCGAAAAAACCGATCCAGATCCCGCGGGCTAGGCGTGTATTGGCGGGAAGCTGGCGGGGATGCGGCCAGGAACGGACATCCTGCTCCGCGCATTGAAGATGATGCGGTGCAACGTGTGCGCCGACATCCCGCCAAGCGGGAGCGACCATGACCAAGGCACACAAGACGCGCGAGTACACCGCCGCGGCACAATCCGGCGGCCGGAACGGGTGATTCCCGCCTGCCCGCCGCCGGGTGGCCGACCACGAAAGCGGGTATGACCTGCGTCGTGCGGGATGGCCGCACCGTCTTGAGTGGAGTTCGTCATGGTCGGCTGGCTGGATCGGCTGCAGCGGCGAAGACCCGTCGCCGGTTTTGTCATCGCGGTGATCTATAAATACGGCGACGACAAGGGCGGCTATCTGTCGCTCTGATCACCTACTACGCGTTCGTGTCGCTG
Source organism: uncultured Actinomycetota bacterium (assembly GCA_963801365.1). Taxonomy (GTDB): domain Bacteria; phylum Actinomycetota; class Actinomycetes; order Mycobacteriales; family Mycobacteriaceae; genus Mycobacterium. Next base: position 2,417 of record CAWDEZ010000025.1, read on the forward strand.
TTCCCGATTCTGCTGCTGCTGACCACTGTGCTTGGGGTGGTCCTGGCCGGGGACCCCAGCCTGCAAGAGCAGGTGGTGCACTCGGCGCTTAGCCAGTTCCCGGTCATCGGCGACCAACTCGATCAACCACGCCGCCTCAGGGGCGGGACGGTCGGAATCGTCGTGGGGATCGCCGGTGCACTCTACGGCGGGTTGGGAGTCGGCCAGGCCATTCAGCATGCGATGGACACGGTGTGGGCCGTGCCCCGCAACTTGCGCTCCGATCCGATCAGTTCCCGCATCCGCAGCCTGGTGTTGTTATGCGTGCTCGGCTCGGCGCTGGTGGCCACGACGCTGATCTCTGCGTTGGGTCGGCAATCGGCGACGCTGGGGCCGGCGGCAAAAGCCGGCGTGGTGTTGGCCGCGCTGGCGATCAACACCGGGGCGATCCTCGTCGGCTTTCGGGTGGCCACGGCGCGCGAGCTGCGCTTCCGCAGGTAGCCTCGGGCGCGGTGGCCGCGGCGATAATCTGGCAGCTGCTGCAATCATTCGGGGCCGTCTACGTGACGCATATAGTCAGATCGGCCAGCAGGACCAACGGCGTCTTCGCGTTGGTGCTGGGCCTGCTGGCGTTCTTGTACCTGACATCGGTCACCCTGGTGCTGTGCGCGGAGATCAACGCCGTGCGCGTCGACCACCTCTACCCGCGGGCATTGCTCACACCTTTTACCGACAATGTGTCGTTGACCCCCGCCGACCGCAAAGCGTACACCGGCCAAAGCAAAAGCTCAGTGTGCCAAGGGATTCGAGCATATCGACGCTACGTTTCACCCTCACGACGATAGGTGAGCGTGGTGGATTTTCGCCAAAATCCGCGGTTGGGGCCGGGTCCACAGCATGCTGGCGTTTCAGCTCTACACCCACCCGAACAGTAGCGCTGAATCTGTTCGGACCCAGCCCGACGCCTTCGGCACCGAAGCCGACGCAATCTGGGCAAGCTCGCCACCCACGCCGCGAACGCGCTCATCGCCCACGACATGCCGCTCGTCGTAGGGCGGCGACAGTCCAGCCGGTGAAGTTGCTGAGCTCCAACCAAGTTGAGTGCTATCGCAAAGGATCACCGTGCGAAACACGTAGGACAGCAGCGCCTGGCGTAACGCCGGTCGCCCGAATCTTCTGAGTCTGTGTGCGCATTCGGATTAAGACACAGGACCGACGATTTTTTGGAAGGAATCCCCTCGATCCGTGTGCCGCGTCGCTCATCGCCGCCTCCCGATAGACGGCGGGTGTGTTAAGGCGGATAAGTAACACGCTCAAGACCAGCCTCAGTAAGCGAGCTACCGGCCTTGGATTCGCAGCGTTAGCATCCCCCGCTACGGGTCATCTCCAGGTTCTTTTCGCCGCTCGCGCAGCTGGTACATCCTGACCGTGCCGGCGATCACCGTGAACAACCCGCCGCACACCGCGGCCAGCAGGATCGCCACCCCCAACGGCAGGCCGCAGTGCCAGCCCAGGAAGGCGAAGATGCCGTCGGTGTTCTGGGGCGATGAATACGAGCACACACGATGGGGGCCTCATGTCGTGTGCCGCCACGGGAGCACGTGCGTGGCAGACCGTGCCAGCCAGTTACTTTTTGAAGGCGTCTTTGACTTTCTCGCCGGCGTCTTTCAGATTGGACTTCGCCTGGTCGCCCTTGCCCTCGTTCTGGGTGCTCTGGTCGCCGGTGACCTTGCCGACCGCTTCCCTCGCCTTACCGCCAAGATCTTCGGCCTTATTCTTCGCCTTATCCATACCGCTCACGGTGTCTGCTCCTACTTTGTGGAATCGGCTCGGTGGCCGAGCCTCGGGCTGTGGGTACCTCACAAACCTGTCGTCAAACCTCAGAGTCGCCCTGTCCCAGTCGGTGAGAGTCGGGGAGGGGTGAGAGGCAGCGGCGTCAACGCGAACGATGACTAATCCTGCTGTGCTAGGGCTTTCGGCCCCAGACCTGCACGACGCGTACTATCCGTCCCAGGCTTCATCGCCACCATCGGCTGGATCGTGCTCGTCATCGGAATCGTGCTTTTGGTGCTGGCCAGGTTGACCGCCCTGTCGCAGGCCGCCGTTATTGGTATTGATACCGCCTGTTGGCGGGACACGGAGCCGGTAACGACGCCATCGCTGGCGCAGATGATGCGCGTCTACCCGATGTTGGGTGTCGTACGCCACAGGCGCGGCAAGTCCTCGCACTCGGCTTTTGGGACCCCGGCACGGATACCCGGATTGGCGTCAGCGCCACGCATTTCGATTCGCCGACTCGTCGATGCTTGCGAGCAATGCTTGAAATCTGTGGATCGGCTCGGGAAGGGGCGTACCTTCCCGGGTGACCGAATGAAGGTTCCAAGCAAGACCGGCGTGGCAACGCTGGTCGGGAAGGTACGACCCATGCTGACTGTAGTTTCTGATTCCGCCGTCCGCGACGGTTCCGCTACTGGCGCACCCTCGGGTTCGTCGTTGATTGATGAACTCGTCCGGGAGGGTGCACGGCGGATGCTGGCCGAGGTGGACGCCTACTGCGCCCGGTTCGCCGACGACCGCGACGAGAACGGGCGGCGGCTGGTGGTGCGCAACGGCTGTCACGAGCCGCGTGAGGTGACCACGGCCGCGGGCGCGGTGGCCGTACACGCGCCGCGCGTCAACGACAAGCGGATCGACCCGGAAACCGCTGAGCGGCAACGGTTCTGCTCGGCGATCCTGCCGCCGTGGGCGCGCAAAACCCCGCAGATCGAGGCGGTGCTGCCGCTGCTGTACCTGCACGGTCTCTCGTCGGGGGATTTCGTGCCCGCGCTGGGGCAGTTCCTCGGCTCGACCAAGGGCCTGTCGGCGGCGACGATCGCCAAGATGACCGAGACCTGGCAGGCCGAGCAGAAGGCCTTCGCCAAGCGGGATTTGTCCGGCGTCGATTACGTGTACGTGTGGGCCGACGGCATCCACGTCAACGTGCGCCTGGAGGAGGCCAAGCTGTGCCTGCTGGTGCTGATCGGGGTGCGCGCCGACGGCCGCAAGGAGCTCATCGCGCTGACCGACGGCTACCGCGAGGTCACCGAGTCGTGGGCGGATCTGCTGCGTGATACCAAGCGGCGCGGCATGCGCGCTCCGGTGCTGGCGATCGGCGACGGGGCGCTGGGCTTCTGGGGTGCGTTGCGGGAGGTGTTCCCCGACACCGCCGAGCAGCGGTGCTGGTTTCATAAGATCGCGAATGTTCTTGCTGCGCTGCCGAAGTCGGCGCATCCCGGCGCGAAGAAGGCGCTCAGCGAGATCTGGAACGCCGAGGACAAGCGCCACGCTCACGACGCCGTGAAAGCGTTCCAGGCCGCGTATGGGGCGAAGTTCCCCAAGGCGGTCGCCAAAATCACCGACGATCTGGACCAGCTGCTCGCGTTCTACGACTACCCGGCCGAGCATTGGGCGCACCTGAGAACGACGAATCCCCAGGTTATCTCAAGTTCTTTGGCTGATAATCGGTGTGACCTGGGGGTTTGCTTCGTGGAGGATGTCTACGACGCGGCGGCGTGACTGGCTGGCTTGTCGGTCAGCACGGGCTGATTGTTACCGAGTTGCGATGGGCGACTGATTGCCGCGCGGCGGGTCGGGTTTGTCCGTTGTCGCGGAGTTGACCGAGCGCGTTGGCGAGTTGGCGGCGTAGCCGCTGGTTTTCGTCGGCGAGTTCGTGGTTGCGCCGGTTCGAGATTTCGAGGCGCCGCCGCAACGATTCGTCGCTGGCGCGCTGCGGGGATGGTATCGGCGCGGTCGGGCCGCGATGCTGTGCGCGCAATCGGTGGACCTCGTCTTTGATGTCGGGCTGGGTGTAGATCCAGGAGCGGGAGACGCCGGCGTGACGGGCGATGGATTCGAAGGTGAGCACGGCACCGGCCCGATCGAGCTCGTGCATCGCCGCGATCGCTTTGGCTCGGGTGAGTTCGTGGCGTTGCTGGGCGGCGGTGACAAGGTGAATGCTGTTGTTAACGCGCATGTTCGGTGTCCTTCGGTTCGGCTGCATGGGGGTGGAGGGCTGTGATGATGCTGTCCAGGTTGGCGAGCACCTGCCGGTTCATCTCGGCGAGTCGTTGTTGGCCACGGGCCTCGGCGGCGGTGACGAGCTGCAGGGTCTGCTTGCGCTGTTCGCGGTGCTGGGGCAGGAATTCGGGGGTGGTGAGGAACATCGGGCAAGTCAAGCACCGTTGACTGAACTAACTCCAGGGTTGGGGCAGGTAGGGAAGCTTCTGTTTGACGCGGGGTCGGTAGCTTGCCCGGGTGATCGAATCGGAGGAGAACGGCCGCGATCTGGCGAGCCTGGTTGTGTCCCGCGCCGGTCGGCTGGTGGCCACCGGCGACCGCTTGGAGCCGTACCGTCTGCTGGACGGCAAGGGTGTGGTGGTCCAGCCGGTGGGGGTTTTTCTGCGGGAGCTGTTGGCGTCAGGGCGGTCGGCGGCCACCGCGCGCTCATATGGCATGGATCTGTTGCGGTGGTGGCGGTTCCTCGGCGCGGTGGATGTCGGATGGGATCGCGCGACCAGGCGGGAAGCCCGCGATTTCAGTTGCTGGATTCAGGTGACGGTCAAGCAGCGGCGGCGACGTACTACCATCAGCGATGCTCGATCAGCGAATATCGTTGCGGGCGCGCCGAATACGATCACCGGGAAGCTCGCGTCGGGGGACGGCTATGCGCCGGCGACTGTTGCTCATTGCGAGACGGTGCTGCGCAGCTTCTACGACTTCCATCGCGACGAGGGCACCGGCCCGATCCTGAACCCGTTTCCGCTGGACCGTTCCCGACGGGTGCGGCGTGCGCAGGCGCACCGCAACCCGATGGATGGGTGGGCGCGCGAGCGGGTGGGGCGTTACCGGCCGAAGGTGGCGCATCGGATTCCGCGGGCGATTCCCGATCAGCGGTTCAACGAGTTGTTCGCCGCGCTGGGGTCCAACCGGGATCGGGCGCTGGTGGCGTTCTGGATCTCCACGGGGGTAAGGGCGTCGGAGCTGCTGGGGGTGCGGCAGTGCGATGTCGACCCGGGCCAGCAGTTGATCACCGTGGTGCGCAAGGGAACACGCGCGGTGCAGCAGGTTCCGGCGTCGGCGGATGCGTTCGTCTGGCTGCGGTTGTATCAGGAGGAACTGCACGGCGAGATTCCTCACGGCCGTACCCAGCCGGTGTGGTGGACGCTGCGGCGACCGCGGCGGCCGTTGAATTACCACGCGGCGCACCGGATGTTCGAACGGGCCAACGCCGTGCTGGGATCGGATTGGACATTGCACGATCTGCGCCACAGCGCGGCCGCGAGAATGGCTCGCGACCCGCAGCTGACGCTGAGCGACGTGCAGCTGGTCATGGGCCATGTCCACCTGTCCACCACCGAGATCTACCTGACCCCCAACACCGACGAGGTGATCGCCGGCGTGCTGGCCCATCACGCCCGCACCACCGAACAGCGGGACAAACCGGTGCCTCCACCGCCGGCACCCGGTTACGACCCGCAGGCGCTGAGCGTGCTGTTCGGGAGGACGCTGTGACCTCCCTCGTCAAGCACAGCACACGCAAACCGCTGCCCGCGGTCACTTCGATCGCCGCCGAGCAGCGAATGCGGAATCGTCAGCTGCGCACCGAATTTCCACCACGGTCGGCCGAGCAATGGTGGCCGCACACGGCGGCGACGGCCGAGCAGGTGCAGCAGCGGTTGACCGCTGCGCCGTTCGCTGCCGCAGCCAACGGAACACGAGCGGGCCGACGACGCGGTGTCGAGAAGCTGCTGCGCTGGTTGTCGTCGTTGCCCGGCGATACCTGGCAGGACCGCTGGCTGGCCAGCGGCGCCGAGCAGCATCCGGGAGCCGAATGGATCCAGCTGCCGATGGCCTGGTTGGCGGCGCACGGCCAGGCCGCGTCCTACGACTCGACAGACCTGCCGTCCGGCTTGCTGATGCTGATCTGCGGTGACGTGCTTCGCCCCGGCCTGCCGTGGATGCTCACCCGCACCCACCGGTATCTGGCGTCGGTGATGGCACAAGTCAGGGATCCGAACGGGTTCGCCAGGCTCGCAGAGCTGGCCGCCGCCGAACCGGCCAGCTCCCAGGGCGACGCCAAGATCGCGGCGACCCGCATCGCCACGATCCTGGCCTGCAAGGGCGGCACCGTCGCCGACATCGTCGTCGGCGACTGCGTGGAACTGGTTGAAACCATGCGGCAGGTCCACACCCGCGGCGGGCAGAAGAAGATCGACTTCTATCTGCGGTTGCGCGCTTTGGGCGTCTTCCCCGACAACGCACCCCACAGCATCCGCGCGTTCGGACTGGCCGGCGGACGTTTGATGATCGAGCAACTGGTCGACCGATATCGCATACAGTGCCGACCGATTCGGCATCTGCTCGTCGACTATCTGCGGGAACGCCAGCCGTCACTGGACTTCGCCAGCCTCGACGCTGTCTCGAGGACATTGGCCGGGCTGTTCTGGGCCCGCATCGAGGAACTGGCTCCCGGCATTGACACCCTGCAGCTTCCTCCCGAAGTTGTGCGCGCCTGGAAAGACCAGCTCAGCACCGTCGAACGCACCACTATCAGCGCCTCCGGCCAGCGGAGCAAAGTGCCGGTGCCGCGTCTGAATTTCAAAGACGAGCTGATCCGAGTGCGGGCGCTCTACCTCGACATCGCGCACTGGGCTGTCGAGGATCCCGCTCGGTGGGGGCCGTGGGTCGCGCCCTGCCCGATCACCGACGCCGAAGTGCAGAAAGCCAAGGACCTCAAGCACCGCAAGGCCCGCATGGACCAGCGCACCCGCGAACGGCTGCCCGTCTTGCCCGTGCTCGTGAGCACCGCCAACGACCGGCGTCTGGCCGCGGCCGGTCTGCTGGCCGCAGCGCAGGTGGCCGAACCCGGGGCGGTGATCGACGGCACCAACAAAGCGCTGCGAAAAGCATTCGCCCCCAAGGCGATCGGACGATTCGTCTGGGCTGACGACGTCACTACCGGTAAACGGCGCAACCTGTCCTACGAAGAAGAGGAAGCGTTCTGGGCGTTCGCCACCATCGAGGTCCTGCGGCTGACCGGGATCCGCTGCGAGGAACTGCTCGAACTGTCCCACCACAGCATCACCGAATACCGGCTGCCCAGCACCGGCGAACTGGTGCCGCTGCTGCAGATCGTCCCGTCCAAGACCGACACCGAGCGCCTGCTGTTGGTCAGCCCCGAACTCGCCGACATCCTCAGCACCATCGTCCAGCGCTTACGCAACCCCGACGGTTCCATCCCGCTGGTCGTGTCCTACGACGTCAGGGAGAGAATCTGGAACCCGCCGATGCCGGTGCTGTTCCAGCGCGGCATCGGCAACGAGCGCCGCGCCTTCACCCCGACCGCGATCCGCAAGCTGCTCATCAATGCACTCGCCGCGACCGGCCTGACCGACGCAGGCGGGGACCCGCTGACCTTCCACCCCCACGACTTCCGAAGGATCTTCGTCACCGACGCCATCATGAACGGCCTACCGCCGCACATCGCACAGGTCATCTGCGGGCATAAGACCATCGGCACCACCATCGCGTATAAGGCCGTCTACCCGGCCGAAACCATCGAAGCGCACCGGGCGTTCATCGCACGCCGCCGAGCGGTCCGACCTGGCGAGGAATACCGCACACCCACCGACGAAGAATGGGATGCATTCCTGGCCCACTTCGAAAAGAGGAAGGTATCGGTCGGGACCTGCGCGCGAGCATTCTCCACACCCTGCATTCACGAACACGCATGTGTCAGGTGTTCGCTCCTGCGACCGGACCCCGCTCAACGCGCGAGGCTCGCAGAGATCCACGACAACCTCGAAGCCCGCATCATTGAGGCGAAACGCGAGGGCTGGCTCGGCGAAGTCGAGGGCCTGCAGATCAGCTACAGCGGCGTCAAAGACAAGCTCGCCCAGATCGATGCCACGCTCCAGCGAAAGGCGGCAACAACCGGACTCGGTATGCCCGCATTCACGTCCATCTCTGGAAGAGCTTCTGCCCCATGAGAATTAAGTTCAGAGAAGCAGGCGTTGGCGTGCGGGCAGCTCTGTTGGACGGGCAGGCCGCAGTAGCCGTTGGGTAGGGCCTGGGTGGCGCGGCCGAGCCGTTGTTTGGCCCAGGCGGCTTCGGCGAGCGGACCGGCCGGGTCCAAAGTGACTGTGCGGCCGTGGATGTCGACCTTGCGGGCGGCTTCCCAGTGGCGGCGCACGGTGGTGTCGTGCAGTCGGGCGTAGTGGCCGGTCATCTGCGGCGAGTCGTGATCGAGAATGCGGCGCACGACCTCTTGGGGGACGTCGCGGTTGATGAGTCGAGTGCCCAGGGTGTGGCGCCACTGGTGCGGTGTGAGCTGCACGGGCAGGTCGTGCTCGTCGCGGATGTCGCAGATGTCCAGCCAGCGCAGCAGCGCCATCCGGTAGGTCGGGCTGGCGATCGGGTGGGTGCCGTCGATGTTTTTGGTCGGGCGGGGAATCAGCACCGGTGTCCCAGCGGGCCAGCGTTCGGTCGTGTGTTGCCGGTGTTCGGCGATCAGGTCGCGCAGTTGCTCGTCGATCGGGACCAGTGCGTCGCGTTTCATCTTGTGGTTGACGTAGCGCAGGTAGGGAGCGCCGTCGGCGTCGGTGACGAGGCAGTCGGCGCGCAGCCGCAGCGCGTCGGTGACCCGCAGCCCACAGCGCATCAGGATCATCGTGATCAGCCGGTAGGCGGGATCGTCGAACTTGGCGAGGTTGCCCGGATGCTCGAGCTGGGCCATAACCTGCTCGGCCAACGCACGCGGCAACCGTTCCTCGCGTTTCGGATAGTCCTCGGTGAAGAACATCGCATCAGGTGGAAGGGTTGTGTCCCACCGGTGTTGGCGGATCGCGGCGAAGAAGCGGTTGAGCAATCCGATGTGGGTGCCGCGACGTTGGGCACTGGCGGAATCGCCACTCAGGTCGGACAGGTAGCGTTCCAGCACCGGCCGGTCGACCTGGTCGATGCCGATCGATCGCCGATCTCGGCGAGGAACCGGGCGAAGCGTGTGATCGCAACGACCGCTCTGCCGCCGCCGGCTTCCAGGCCCAGCCCGGTCGACAGCCGCCACCGCACCCACCGTTTGGCCAGGTTCCCGCAGCCACGGCTGCGGAATCCCGGTGAACCGCAGCGTGCGGTCGCCGTCGAAGCCGAGGCGGCGCAGACGCCAGACATCGCGCGGGTATTCGGCTTCCCAGCCGCCCGCCTCGGCCAGGTCGGCGACACCCGGCGGTAGGCGTAGCCGAGGAACACCGCGGGAGCGAGTGTCGTTGATCGCCGACCGGCTCGAACCCGCCAGGTGTCTTCGTCGTGGTCGAGCAGCGAGTCACCGTCTCGGCGGCCAGTGCCCGGACTACCCGCATGACGACGTCGCGGGGTGAGCTTGCCGCGCCGGTCGTCGTGGCGACGTTGCAGCACGTACTGCATCTCCAGCTTCAGCTGCGGGGCCAGCCGGTCGAGCCGGATCAGCTCGCTGGCCAGCGCCGGAGTTTCGGCGGCGAAGCGGTCGGCGAATTCGTCGATGTCGGGTCGCCCGTTCACCTTCCAGGTGTTGGTGTGGGTTGACAGAACGGACGACGTGGCCTGCGGCCAGAGCTCGCAGTGCGGGATCCGGCACGATCGCGCCCGCCGCGGGCCGCTTGAACGGCTGCGGTTCGGCCAGCCAGCGGTCGCAGGTCGGGGCGACCGGCGCGTTCCCATCGCTGGGCGTGCAGCCGCACATGCCGCCGCGGGCAGAGCCGTAACCGCAACCGGGCACCCGGCAGCGCTGGTTCGGCTGTCTGCCGCCGCCACCGCGGATCGGTCGATCGCGACGAAGCCGCTCCAGGTCCGGGCGCCCTGCGTTGACCCACCGTTGCCGATGTCCCTGACACAGGCCGCGCCCGCGGGCAGTGTCGTTCGCATCCGTCCACCCGGCACCGCGGCTCCGCCGAACACCGGGTCCTCGGCGTCGAATTCCAGTACGTCGCTGCGGAATTCGCTGCGGACCTCGACCATCAGCTTGCCCAGCAGCCCCGACGGACCGGCAGGAGTTCGAGCGACGGCGCGCGTCACAGCCGCACCTGCCCATCGGTGAACCAGCCCGCCTGTTCCATGACCCGCCGAGCGTCCTCGACGGTGAGGTGCCCGTAGATCGCGGTCGTTGTGGCCACGTGCGCGTGTCCGAGCAGCGTGCGCGACCACCTCGATGCCGACTCCGTCGCGCAGCAGCCGGGTCGCGGCCGTGTGCCGCAGCCAGTGCGGGTCGAAGTCGATCCCGGTCCTGCGGCGCAGCCGCCGCACCAGGTCGTAGACCGCGGCATAGGTCAGCGGATGCCCGCGCGGCGGCCCACAGGTTGACGAACACGTAGTCGCTGTCCAGATCGCCGTACTCGGCGTGCAGGTAGTCGGCAACAACCGGATCAACTCGGTGCTGACCGGGATCGTGCGGACGGTCGGCGACTTGGCGCGCGCGCCGTTGGCGTTGTCGCGTCGCCGCACCGTCACCTCATGCTCGGCGGCGGCGATGTCGTTGTGCCGCAACCCCAGTGCCTCACCGATCCGCATCCCGGTGTCATACAACACGGCGAACAGCAATCGGTCCCGCAGTCGGCCGCAGCCGTCCAGGATCGCCTGCACCTCGTCCGGCGACAGTACCTGAGGCAGCTTCTTCGGCGTCTTCAACGCGATCACCCGCCGCGACCTCGGCGCGCTCTTGCTGATGTGGTGCAGGAACGGCTTCCAGCCGCCGCGCGCGCCGCCGACCTGCCACGAGGTCAGCAGAGCGCCGACATCGACCCCATCTCGTGCAGCGTGGGTGTAGAACGCTCCAACGCGCCGAAAGTTTGCGGTTCACCGTCGATTCCGTGCAGTGATGCGGCACCGACGGCAACACCGCAACGCCGCCCGTCTCGCGCCTGCAGCGGCAACCGCAGCCAGGCCACGAACTCACCGACATCGTCGAGCCGAACGCCCGCCAGTCCAGACCACGCTCGGCGAGAAAGACCGAACCAGTCCTTCAGATCATGCGCGTAGGCCTTGACCGTGTTCGGTGATCGCTCGATGTCGGTCAGATACGCCAGATACCGGTCGACCGGTGCGACCGGAGCATCGTCGTCGCCGAGAACGGTCCACGACTCACGCAACGAGACCGGCGAGATAACTCGTGCAATCTGCATCGTCCCTCCCGCAGGTTCTGCTTCCTGGACGACTGCAGATAACCATGTCCACCACGCAGAACCAGGGATCTCGACACCCCGTGTCGGACATCGAGGACACCGCCCCGAGGACTCCAGATAACGATTGAATCTACTTTCGCGACGGTGCGCAACCGGAGCAAGATCACCAAGGGCCCCGGCTCGCGGGCGGCGGGTATCGCCATGGCCTACAAGCTGATCGAGGCCGCCCAGTCACGCTGGCGCGCCGTGAATGCACCCCATCTGGTGGCACTGGTCCGAGCCGGCGCCAAGTTCGAGAACGGCAAACTCGTCGAACGCCCCGACGGCGACACGACTACCAAGCCGGTTGCGGTCCAGCGGGAACACCCCGGTGAGGTAAGGTGTCCCACTGCTGAATCGTCAGCGTCCGGCCCTTGCCGTCCACCAGACTCAGCTCGTTGTCCAACTCCGCGTGAGAAGTGCCCGCGCCAGCCAGCGCGGCAAGGGCGGCGATCAGAGCGACCAGCACTCGACCGATAACCCTCATGCTCTCCCCAGCCGTGTCGGACGTGTCACCGAGATTGTTGCGTTACTACAGTGCCTGAAGTTGCGACACCCTACGGCGCAAAATCACCGAAATTGAGAATCCTCAACTGGGTGTTCTTACGGCTGGCTCATCAGTTGACCCGAGGAACAAAACGACCCGACATCCGCCTGGCAAACGGAGGGGACTACTCCACGTCCAGATTTGCACCACAGTTGTTGGCTGCAGAGCAATCTGTGCGTACCGGTGGCCAGCGGGACCGGGCTACGAACGCGACATATGGGCAGACGCGTCAGCAGGATCGGCCTGCACAATGTCACTCAGTGAATTTCCTTGATTCGTAAACTGATTCGAGAAATACTGCTTCATCACCGATCGGCCCTCTGATCAGGCGGCTTTGTCAGCCAAGTATCGGTACAACGTCGCCCTGCTAACCCCGAGGTACTTGGCGATGTCCTTGCCATTGTGGCCGTCCGCCTTCATGCGCTTCGCGGTGGTGATGTGCTCGGCGTCGTCGACCTTCCGAGGGCGTCCGAACTTGGTGCCGTTGGCACGTGACGACTCCCGCTTCAATGCGGTGCGCTCCCTTCTAGATGGGCTCCGATGAAGACTCCGACCAGGCCCCGGTCGGCGCCGTCGTCTTCCAGCATGCCCTCTGGCAGCGGCGGCCCGTAGGTGGTGCCGCGGCGGATGAGGCGGTGCATCCGTGCGTCGCCGATGATGGTGGCATCGCGGGGGTTGATGCGCCGGATGTGCGCACCGGCGGGGCACCGGAAGCCGCGATCGTCGTTCTCCCGGTACAGGAAGTCGTTGTTGCGGTGCGGATCGGCGCCCAGCGCCGCGTCGTCGTGCTCCGGGGTCAGCTCAGCGGCGCCCCGCTGGGCCAGCGCCCGACCATCTTCGCCGCCAGGAGCGCCTCCTCGTGGGCGCTGGAGGTGTTCGCGCGCAGGTACTGGCGCCAGGCCGCCACCTTGGTGTGAATCTTGCGCACCGCTACGTAGGTCCCGTTGCGCCCCAGCACATCGGGGCTGGGCATGGGCGGCAGGCTGCCGGTTTCGTCGGGGTAGCCGAGGATGAACTCGCCGGCCTTGATGGGGGCTTCCTGGGGGTTGGAGCCGGGCAGCCCGAGGCCCTCGATGTTGGGTTGGCTGATGCCGTCGCGGAAGCCCAGGGTGGTGCGCCCGGTCGGGAGCTGGCTGACCTCCTGCTGCCAGATCACCGTCACACCGGGCGTGTCCTGGTAGGCGACGCGGGCCCGCTCCAGCGCCTTGTCCAGCCGCGCCGCATCGGGAGAGAGGGCACTCAACGCGATATGCACATCGGCGGTTCCGAATGGTGGCTCCCAGTGGGCCGGGGCACTCTCGCCCACGTCGCCGATCAGGTCCGCACGCGCGGCCATGCCCTGACGAAACGCCGGCGGAAAGCTGTCCAGCGACTCCTGGGGCACCCCCAGGGCCCGCAGTCCCTGGTAGGTGAACGCCACCGCCACCCAGGCATCCTGGCTCGGGTCCGCACTGGGCAAACCACCCTCGATCGCCGGGAGCAGCCGCCGCAGCAGGGCACGCCCGGCGTGGCGGTCATCGACACGTAGGAAGATGAACCCTCCCTCGTACCGGTGCCGGCCGTGGATGCAATGCCCCGCTTTGGACGTCGTCGATCTCGACGCGCACGCTGGGTGCGCTGCTGCTTGCCGTCGCGTTCATGATCACTTGGTGCCCTCCCCATCCGTCCCCTCGAAGCCCAGCGATGTCGCCATGTCACGATAGCGATCCCGATAGTCGCGGTAGCCGGTGTCGTCGCCGCGGGCGCGGGTCAGGAGGGCGCGCAGGCGCACTAGTGGAAGTTCGAAAAGCGCCAAACCCGGATCGATCGGCACGGAAGCCAGCCTGTCGATCGCTGCGTGCGCAGCCTCCAAGTCTCCGCCGCCGCAGCGTTGCAAGAGCGTTTCCACCAAGACGCTGGCGGCCAGCGGGCTCCAAATATTTTGTCACCAGGCCACGCGTTGCGGCGCAGTGTGGTTGCCTTGTCTGGTCTGAAAATCGTAACTGGACCGCCCGAGAAACCGCTGATCAGAGAGGACGCATGACGGAGGTGACGCCGTGGGCGGTCCACCGCAGTGATCAACCCGGCCTTGATATGCAGGTGAGGTATCAATGACCCATCAGATGCTGATTGTCTTCGCAGTTCTTGCCGTTGCCGTCGGACTGTTTGCCTGGGGGCGTCCACGCGCTGATGTCGTGGCGCTTCTCGTGGTGGCGGCACTGATGGCGAGTGGCGTGCTCACACCGACGGAAGCGCTGTCCGGCTTCGGCTCCCCGGTGGTGTTTTTGCTTGCCGCTATCTTCGTCGTCAGCGCCGGATTGGTGAACACCGGTGTGACACAACGCCTGGGTGAACTGGTCGTGCGGGTGGGCGGCGGCAACGAGGCGCGACTGGTCGCGTTGATCATGCTCGTCGCGGGAGTAGTCGGTTCGGTTCTCAACTCCGCGGCGATCGCCGCCATGCTCATCCCCGTCGTCTTGACGATCGTCAACAAGACCGGGTTTAACCGCAAACGTCTGCTCATGCCGCTTTGCGTTGCCGTGATGATCAGCGGGATGATGACCCTGATCGCGTCCTCGCCGAACATCATTGTCCAAAACGCCTTACGGGAGCGCGGGGTCGACCCCCCACTTGGTTTTTTCAGTTTCACTCCTTTCGGGGTGGTCGCGCTGGCTATCAGCATCGTTTTCATGCTGTTGGTGGGGCGCAACCTATTGAGCCGAAAGCGTTCCGAGAAGACCGGAACCGAATCACCGAACGTTGTCGACGTCATCAGTTCTTACGGTCTGGACGAGCGGTGGCATCGGTTACGGGTCCTCGCCGACTCGCCGCTGATCGGTCAGTCGGTGGCGGAGGCGCGACAACCGCTACGCGAGCGCTACGGACTCCGTTTCCTGGGCTTTGAAAAGCAGTCGCACGGCAAAACGGAAGTCCTGCCGACTCTGCCCGACTCGGTGTTTGAGGCCGACGATGAAGTCTTCACGCTCGTCGATGAGCAACGGGTTGCCGAACTGACCGCAGACCTGCGCTGCACCGTTCTCGGGATGCGGGAGGAGAGCGAGCGCCGGAACGTATTACACGATATCGGGGTAGCCGAAGTGATGCCCGCCCCCGAGTCGGGGTCGACCGGTCGCACCCTGGGAGATCTCGATCTCCCCTCGAACTACGACTTGGCAGTCCTGGCTATCCGCCATCGCGGTCAGCCGATAACCGAAAACCTGGCGAGCCAAACCTTAGACTTCGGCGACATATTGTTGGTGGGGGGAAACTGGGAAAACATCAATAGATTGAGCGACGATCGCCAGAACTTCGTGCTCCTGACCCTACCGACGGAATACCATGAGCGATTGCCGGCTCGAGGACGGGCAGCCATCGCGGTGGGGATTCTCGTTGCCATGGTCGCGGTGATGGCTTTCGAAGTCCTGCCCACTGTCACCACGGCGCTGATCGCGGCGTTGGCGATGGTCGCCGGCGGTTGCGTCCCCCTGGACCGCGTCTATCGCGTGGTCAGCTGGCATACGTTGGTGCTGCTGGCCGGGATGCTGCCCTTGGCTGAGGCGCTTACGAAAACGGGCGCGACAACCCTCATGGCGGATGCACTTGTGCGCACGTTGGGCTCTCTTGGTCCGATGTTGATGCTCGCGGCGGTGTTCCTGATTACCGCACTGGTCTGCTCATTCCTTTCCAACGCAGCAGCAGCGGTATTGATTGGGCCGGTGGCGATTGAAGCCGCGCAGGTGTTGCACATCTCGCCCCAGGCATTCGCAATGACAGTAGCGATTGCCTGTTCCGCAGCTTTCGCGACGCCCGTATCATCTCCGACGAACATGTTGGTCATGGAGCCCGGAGGTTACCGCTTCGGGGACTATGTCAAAGTCGGTCTGCCCATGCTGTTTCTGACAATGCTGACCACCGTCGCACTGGCCAAGGTGATCTATCTACCTGGGTGACTCCACCCCGCGGACCGTGCTTGCTGGATTGTCGTGGTCGCGCTGATGTGCACCTCTTCGGCTTCGGCCAGGAAAGTGGCGTGCTCGACGAGTCGGGCGGTGGAGTCGCTGAGCATCACCCCGCCTGGCGGGGCGGCCGACTGCATGCGCTGGGCCATCCCCCACCTGCTCACCAATCGCGGTGTAACCCAAAGCACCCGAACCGATCTCGCCGGCGATCACCGCACCGGAATTCAGCCCAACCCGAAGCTGCAGTGTGACGCCGTCGTGGTCTTGGACTTCGACGGCGAGCCGCTTGGCCTCCTCTTGAACGCCCAGGGCTGCCAGACAGGC
The DNA here is from genome assembly GCA_963801365.1 of uncultured Actinomycetota bacterium. Lineage (GTDB taxonomy): Bacteria > Actinomycetota > Actinomycetes > Mycobacteriales > Mycobacteriaceae > Mycobacterium. Next base: position 18,433 of record CAWDEZ010000025.1, read on the forward strand.
ACGCACAGCGTGGTCCTCAAGCGAGACTGGCGCCCCGAACACCGCCATGACCCCGTCGCCGGTGAACTTGTCCACCGTGCCGCCATAACGTTGCACCACTGTGGTTCCCCCGAAATCGTGGAGGGTTTCCTATGCCGCTTCCGGCTTGGTCTTGGATTCCCTGATCTCGTAGTTGATCGGCGATAGCCCGTCGGCGGCACTGTGCCGGCGTTGGTGATTGTAGAACGTGTAGCACCAGTCGATAACCACGGCCTGCGCATGGATGGTATCACGGAAACGATTGCGGGACAGCACCTCCCATTCCAACGAGGAGAAGAACGCCTCCGCGGCGGCATTGTCGAAACACGATCCGACCCGGCCCATCGACTGCCGAATCCCCAACTGCCGGCACAGCGTGGTGAACACGTTTGCGGTATAGGTGCTCCCGCGGTCACTGTTAAACCGAATTCGGCTTAACACTGATTATGCCGAGGTTTGCGTTAAGCCGAAGATCTGCGGGGATGGCCTGCGCTCGTGGGGGGTGCTGGTGGATTTCTCGGCTTAACGTTTCGCGGTTATCGCAGACTGTAGAGGGTTTGGAGTTGGTCTTCGGTGAGCGGCTCGGTGGCCGCGGTGTTGATTGCGGGGGTGGCGGCGTTGATGGCTTGGCGCATCATGTCCAGGGTTGCAAAGGCGTAGAACGCTGCTGTGGTGGAAGCGTTTTCGTGACCGAGGAGGCGCATGATGATCGGTAGCGGGATGCCCTGCTGGTAGAGGTCCATCGCTTTGGTTTTGCGCAGCAGGTGGCAGTGGATGTTCGCCGGGATCGAAGGGCATTGAGCACGTGCGGATTCGGTAGCGTGCTTGAGCACGGCGGCGACCGTGTCGGCGGACAGTTCGGCAGGTTGCCCGCGGTGCAGACTGTAGAACAACGGCCTGGTCGCGGGGAGTTTGGTGGTGTTCGGGTGGAACTCGGCGAGGTAGACGTGCAGGTGCTCGACGGTTTTCGCGGTGAGCGGCACGACGCGGGTCTTGTTGCCCTTGCCGGTGAGCAGGATGTGCCCGGGTTCGGTCAGGTGCAGATCGCCCAGGGTCAGGCCGGTGATCTCGCCCACGCGAGCCGCGGTGTCGTAGAGCAGAATGAGCAGCATCCGGTTTCTCCGAAATTTCGCTGTCTGCCCGGTGAACGCGGCAAGGATCGCCCGGGTTTGAGCTTCGGTGAGGTACTCGATGGGCCTGCGGGGGCCAGCCGGCGCTTTGAGTGCTTTGGCTGATTGGCTGAGTGCGACGAGCGTGAGGTCTTCGTAGGCCGCGTAGGCCAGGAACGCTTTGACCGCACTGAGGCGCAACGTGACGGTCTTGGGCGTGTAGCGCCGCTGATCGGTCATCCAGGCCAGCCATCCCTTGAGGTGCTGGGGTTCGAAGTGATCGAAACTGACGTGCTCACGTCCGATGTGCTCGGCCTCGGCGAGGTAGTCCAGGAAGCACTCCAGGCTGATCCGATATGCCTCAATGGTTTTCGGTGACAGCCCTCTGGTCTTGGGCATGTAGGCGTGCAGATAATCGCGGGCGAACCCGAAGAAGTCCGGTGCGCCGGTATGTGGGTCGCGTCTCATCAGAATCCCACCTGCGGGAGCAGGGATTGGCGATCGGCGGTGATGTCGGCGTAGGCGGTCATGAAATCGGGCGAGGTGTGCACGTAGTAGTACGTGCTGTCAAAGGTTGCGTGACCCATGTAACGAGACAGGTAGGGCAGCATCGCGGTGACGTCGTCGCCGGCGGTCATCCATCGGTGGATATTGGCGTAGGCGAAATGATGCCGGAAATCGTACGGCCGTGGCTGTTGACCAGCCACCGGCCGGGGCAGCGCGGCCTGGTCCCAGATGCGGCCGAATATCTTTCCAACTGTTGCCGTGCTGACCTGGTTGCCGGTAGCGGAGACGAAAAACATGCGGCGCGAGGCGAAATGCGCGCGCGAGGTCCGGTCGCACGTGTCGAGGATCTCGATGACCTGATCAGTCAGCGGCAGCCTGCGGCTGCGATGTCCTTTGGACCAGATGATGTCGATGTGCCCGGCATCGAGGTCGACCTGCCCGGTCTGCAGAGCGCGGGTTTCACCGGTCCGCAGACCGCACGAGTGCATCAGGGTGAAGAACGCGACCGCCTGCCATCGCCACGGGCATGGCGTCTGAATCTGTGCGGCGGCGGCGAAGAACAACTCGATCTCACGCCGGCACAACAGATAGGGATGAGCGGCAACGAACGGGGCTTTCCACCGATCGGAGAGCACGTAAGCGTCGGGGATCCCGTTCATCGCCATCCAGCGGCCGACGTCACGAATGTAGGACATCCAGGACCGGTAGCGGCCACACCGTTGCAGCTGAGCACTGACCCAGCCTTCGACGGTGTCCTTGTCGAACACCGTGCGATCGCGGGTGGCGCAGTAGGCGTCGAACTGTTTCAGGTACCAGATGCGGGAAGCACCAGTGCATCCCATGTTCGCCTTGAACGCCAGGTAGGCGTCCAACTCGGTGGCGAAAGCGCTGGTGAAGCCGTGGCCGCTCATGACCGCACGGCTTCTGGGACCGGCAGGACGCAGTCGAGCAGACGGAGCCGGTCCACACTCATGTAGAGGTTCGTCGATTCCTGGCTGGCGTGGCCGAGCACTGCTGAGATCGTCGGCAGCGGAACCGCTGCGGCCAGCAGCCGGGATGCGGCATTGTGGCGCAGCAGCCGGGTTCCCGCCTTCGGGTTGGCCACTCCCGCTTTCCGGAATGTCTCAACGGTCACCTGGTGCACCGTCGCGTGATCGCCCAGCCGGGTGTGTGGGGCTTTCGAACGCAGGAATAGGTGATCATCGCCGGAGCTGGGACGTTCGTCGAGCACATAGGAGGCCAGCTTGCCCAGCAGCAGCGCCGGCAATGGCAGCGTCAGCGGGTTGCCCGTCTTCTGCTGCACGAGGCCGATCGTGTGCCCACGCCAGTCGACATCACCGAGCCGCAGCGCGACGATGTCACAGGCCCGCAATCCCGTCGATAATGCGAGCAAGGTGATCGCGGCGTCCCGCGCGCTGACCACCCCCGACGCACAAGCGCGAACAACCCGTTCCTCGTCGCCATCGCCGAGGACCGGGACTATCGCGTGAAAGCGTTTGATGCCAGCCAGATTCAACGCGTTGACCAGATCGGTGCGGCCGGTGAACGTGAGGAACGGACGAAAGTTCGACACCACCCAAAACAGCGACGACCTGGCCCACCGGTCCAGTAGGGATTCCAAAAACGCCAGGACACTGGCGCCATCCGCCCCGCCCAGCACGGCGATCCCGCGTGCTTCCAGGAACACCAGGTAGCGACGCGCCACCCGCCCGTAGGCCTCGCGGGTGGCCGGCGCCAGACCGCGCCGGCCCATCTCGGCCTGCCACGCGGCGTCCAGCGCAACGAAGTCGCTGCCCTCGGGCCGTGGACCTCCGCCGCCGCGGCCACGAACCGCCAGGTCCACCCGCCCGGTGCGCACATACGAGTCGAACACCGTAACCAGACGCCGGTAGTCGAACCGCCGCTGCGGGCTGAACCGACCGGTGCGCACACTGATCGTCATCGAGGCGAACTCCGCACCCAGACCGGCGGAATACTCACGCCCCGAGGCGAACTCAGTCAGCGCCTTGATCGTCTTCGCGTACTGACCAACCGTCGATTCCATATAGCCAGCCGCACGCAACTCCGCCACCACAACCGCGCCGATCTGCCTGACCGTCGTACCCATCACCGTCTCCTTCCACAGACGTACAGATACGACGGACGCTAACCAGCACCCGAAACGTTAAGCCGAGAAATCCGCCAGCACCCCCCACGAGCTCAGGCCATCCCCGCAGATCTTCGGC
>CAWDEZ010000026.1:0-256349 GCA_963801365.1 uncultured Actinomycetota bacterium
CGCAGTCGGCAGCGGACGTCAACGAAGGCATGCCGCCAGGGTAGACAACTTATTGACACATGTCAATGACGGTCGTCAACGAAATATCTGCGACCGTGTCGACGACGCGCCGCCCAAACGCAGATCAGTGCTCGGGGGTCGGGCGGGATTGCAGCGTCGGTGCGGCAGCCGCGAGGATCTCGTCGCGATTCCCGTTGAGCGGTGGGTAGATTCGCCTGGCGTTGATGGTGCGCTTGGTGGCTTTGGCTTCCGCCCCGCTGGCCAACACCTGCCGATCCCAGCCTTCGGTATAGACAGCGCCTGCCGGCCCGAGGTCCAAAACTGTGACATACCAAGGAATTCGAAGGGACAACATCGGCTCACCGAGCAGATCGCTGATCACGTTGTACCCGGCGAACCGACCCCATCGGTCTGCCGTGTTGGCAGGACATCACGGAAAGGTGCCCGTCGTCGACCCATGCGGCCGCGACATCCCCGGCGGCGAACACCCCTTGCACACCGATCACGCGCAAGTACTCGTCAACTGCTACCCGGCCGAGACGGTCACACCCGACGCCCAAATCCGCGGTAAGCGGATTGGCGCGCCTATACCGGCGCACCACACCACCGTCGAGGCGGCCAACGTTTCGCCTGTCGACAATGTCACGCCGTCCTTACCGATCGCGGCGACACTCACGCCGAGCCGAGTCTCCACCTCGTTGGCCGTCAGCCCGGCCTCAATCACTGGGCGTGCCGACGCGCCCATGTCCGGACCGACATGCCGGTTGCGATCAACGAGTACGACGCTGGGAGTGATGTCTCCGAACAGCGTCGCCAGCCGCGTCGGCAGCTCGCAGGCGGTCTCAATGCCGGTCAGCCCGGCGCCCACCACGATCGCGGTCGCCGCTGCCGGTGTGTGCACACCGCCGGCGAGCTCCACCAGGTGCCGCTGCAGCCTTACCGCGCCGTCGTAGGTGTCGACGTCGAAGCCGAACTCACGCATACCGGTGACGTCGGGTTTGACTACTCGGCTGCCCAGCGCGATCACGAGACGGTCGTAGGCGCGCGTACCGAGCGAGGTGACCACCGTGCGAGCACCAGGGTCGATCGCCGTCACATCGGCGGCGACGTGCCCGACTCCGACCGGGTCGAGGACATCCTCCAGCGGAATACGGCACGCCGTCAGGTCGGCTTCGTAGTTACGCACACGGATGTCGTGGTAGGGCAGTGAGCTGACTACGGTGATATTCACCTCGCCGGGCGCGACGTCGAGATCGTCGAGCCGGCGGGCGGCACCCAGGGCGGCCCACAGACCGGCGAAGCCCGAGCCGAGCACAACGACCTCGCTCACCGGGCTAACGTTAGCCTCCAGACACCCACGAATCCGCCCGGCGACAATGCGCACACCGTCTGCGCGCAGCCGCGCTGGACCAACTCCAAGGCCACGAATGCCCCGATGGAATTGCCAGCGAGATGCGGGCGGGTTTGCCGTGACCTGTCGGCGGCCAACACCGAGCAGCTCTCGCGAGCGTGAAATCGCCGAAACCGTCGGGACCCGGTGGTGCACACTGACGAGGTGAGCGCAGCCTGGAACTCACCGGAGTGTCACCGAAGGGGTCGGTGCACACGATCAACAGCGCAGACGTAATTCGCAGCCGCTTCGACATGCGTACGGAGATATGACGATGACCACCGAGCAGCAAAAGGCACTCGATTCCCTTTATGCACTGGACAATGTGCTAACGGTCAAGATCACGATGCCCCAGTCCGATTGGGACGCTGTGCGAACGGAACAGCCCGGCCGGTGGCATCTGCAACTTCGACTTCACCGGGGGCAGTCGGTACACCTGGCGTAAGGCAACTTCGGTCGAGATATCTGGGACGAAGTTTCCCGCGCACACCACGTTCACCGAAGTGGGCGTTAAAAAGAAATCATTCTGCGGCTCGATCAACAGCGAAAAGCCGTGCCTGCACATTGACTTCGGCAAATTCCGCGATGCCAACGTCCCGGCGATCGATGCGCTGATCGGATCGCGCTATATCACGCTCAACAACTCCATTCAAGATCGATCTTATATTCGGCAGACGCTCGGCTACAGATTGCTCGGTATGGCCGGATTGCCCCATTCGCGGTGCAATTTTGCCCGCGTCTTCGTAAATGGAACGCTCATTGGCCAAGGGTTCGGTGGCGTCAACAGTCCGGGTATCTTTGTCAATGCCGAACCGATCATGAAGCGCTACATCGAGCGCAATTTCAATGGAAATATGAAGGGGAATTTGTACGAAATCGAGCATCGAGACGATCTGGTCAAGGAACGGTTCCCATTCATCGCGGTAGAGTCGCTCTCAAAGTTTCAGAACAAGGCCGATTTGAAGTTTGCCATCGATCACATTGCCGCGAACGGGTTAGCCGGAGCGAGCCAGGTGGTGGATATTGATGAGTTCATCAAGGTCTATGCAATGGAGTTTTTTCTCAAGCACTGGGATGGCTACTCCAACAACACTAATAACACATATCTCTATAATGATGTGACTGCAGTCGAGACGCCCGGGGTAAACGACATCAAGTTCAAGCTGATCCACTGGGGTATTGACCAAACTCTTCAGCCCAGTCACCATTTCAAGTTGAGTACCGCCGGGCGGATCGCGAAGCTCGTGCGCAACGACGCCGGACGCCGTGCGCAACTGATCGATCAGATTCGAGCCTATCGGGAGAGCGTGTTCGGCCGCGAGATCCAACAGACAGTGCTGAAACCGCTGATCGATCAGATGCAGAAATCGCTCGTCGGCTTTGGTGTGCCCAATGCTGCCTCGGAAATTGCGACAGTTCGCCAGCAATTACGGCTGGCCGAATCGGCCGGTTATCTCCGTAGTGGACTGCCGAGCTCCCACGCTGTCTACATTCTCAAAGATGACACCAGTGAATGTCTGCACGCCAGCAGCACCGAGTCAATTCCGCCGGATGCACCGAGCCCAGTGAACTTCGAGGTATACCATCGTCCCCTCGAAGACAACAATGATCATACAGATCTATGGCTTTTCAACGACCTCGGGGCCGGAAAGTCGCTTACCAATAAGGCTTTCGACCGTCTTCTCCACGCGAGCGAGGCGCTCGTGACGGGTCAAGGGCACAAATATCTATACACCTGTGCGCCAATGAACAACGACCATGCCGAAGAATTCTCGATCGTCAAGGTTGATACACCGGACGAGTTCACCCTTAGTGGCTATTTCAAGCTTGCCAGCATCCGGACAAATCTGAAGGCGACCTTTGGGTCTGACATGACGCCAAAAGGCAGGCCAAGGGTTCATCAGGAATCCGGCGGGTCCAACCTCTACCTCTATTGAGCGGTCATCCTCCTCACCGCCACTCGGGTCGGAAGTCAAGCACGGCGTAGCCGCCGCGGTCGTCGACGATGATGACTTTCTTTTTGTTGCAGTGTGGGAACGTCGTGATGCCCTCCGGCTTCATCGACCGGTGGAAGACGACATCGAGCAGCTTGACATCTTCGCTGCTGCCATCCCAGGTGCAGAGCTGAAACGGCTCGTCGCCTCGGCTGATCGAACGCCCGAGCAGGACCAGAAAGGCTCCGATCTGCTCGTCGTAGGAAAGGTCACGGATTCCCTGTGCCGCGCCCGGTTCCGGCGTGCGCGCGTGCAGGATAGATGGAGCCTTCAGCGACGCTGTCGTCCATGGAGCACGGCCCACGTCAACGGGGACCTGAATGACAGTGAATCGTCCGGGATCCGCCGGCCCTCGCAGGCCGAACATCAGCGCACCCGCGCGCGGATCCCACGCGAGGCCTTCAATGTTGAGTCCCCCCGCATCCGGTACCTGTTCGTACGCTGATGCGAGCGAAGGCTCGTGGGCAAGCAACCACCTGCGAAATCCGGACATCGCTTCGGCTTGCAGGTCGCCGTCGGGTGTATAGCGAACGCGCACCAATCCGTCGCTGACTGGTCCTGGCCGCTTGGCGCACTCGGCACAAAGCGAGGATGCGGCGATGAGAAACGTCTCGCCATCCAGGTCGACCCGGGTGAGGCCTTCGAGATCGCTGAACTGTCCCTCAGCCGCACCCACAAGTCGGCGCCGGCGAATCCGATCGATTTCTATGTCGTCAAGGGTGAATTCGAAGAAGGCCGACGAGTCGTGGTTGTCGATGAAGAGGAAGCGGCCTGGACCAACTTGCACAACGCCTGAGGCGTTGAACGGAAGTTCGCCGTTCTTCTCGCGGAACGGAATCGACTTGACCTTCCGTCGCTCAAAACGACGCGCGGCACGTTCGATTTTTTGCAATTCAGCGGCGAATTTGGCGCCCCAGTGTTGCACGCTGTCCTCCCAACGGCCGCGACGAGGGACCTGTTGTGCCTGTGGTACTTCTGTTCGAGTATCGCGGTCGACCACCGCGGGTACGCCAGCGCCCCCGGCTCACAGCATCAGCGGCCCCGTTCGCTACCGCGCGTTGTCTGAGCTACCCCGGACCGACTTGTGAGTCTTGTCCGCGGATTTTCGACCGCGAGGTGGGCCGGCATGCACTCCATGCGAGTGGCTAAGTGGTTGGGGCGGTTCAGTCCCGATTGGCGAACCTGGCAAAGACCTGTCGGTGACGACAAGCACGAACGAATGCCCCTAATATCCATCCAAGCCGTTCGGCGGCCTCACTGTTACTGCGACGGATTGGCAGCGGCATGATGACTCGAGCGCTGACAGCGCCGTGCCGGGGTGCCGGGAGTCGGAAGCACGTGCTGAAGATCGTTGTCAGCGTCTTCATCGCGTTGTCGCTGATGTTGTGCTCCGGCGCCTACCCGGCCTTCCGTAGTTCTGATCCGCCGGAAAAGCTCGAGCTGGCGCGAAACTGGAAGTTGTTTCCTGCAAGCGGGCTTACAGCAAACGGCGCGGCGCTTTCGACGGCAAACTACAACGACGCGCCGTGGTACCTGGTCCGGCGAATGCCGGCAACCGTCCTCGAAATTCTGCGGGAAAACGGTGTCTACCCCGATCTTTATATGGGCAAGAATCTCGATGAAGTGCCGCCGGATCTGTACAAGCAGGACTGGTGGTATCGAACCACGTTCACTGCGCCCGACGGCCGCACGACCTACCGTCTGCAGTTTCCCGGTATCAACTACCGCGGCGAGATCTGGCTGAACGGCCACCTCATTGCCGACGACAAGCAGGTGGTCGGTATGTACAGCGCCCACGAGTTCGACGTCACGACATGGATCCGGCCCGGTGAGTCGAACACCCTCGCGGTGAAGGTCACACCCGAACGATCGCTTCAAGACGTCGACGGCGTCGAACTGGCGGACAGTTGGAACGACTGGATTAATTGGGACTATCTGGGTTACCGGGGTGCCGGCAAGAACCCGGTGCATGGAAATTCGTTCGTCCCGGATCGTAACGCAGGGATCTGGAAACCTGTCTACCTGACAGCGACAGGTGAGGTCGCGATCGGCTCGGCCCTTGTCAACTCTGAACTTCCTTTACCGCGTACCGATTCTGCACGCCTGACGATCCGCGCAAACGTGCATAACTACGCGACTCACCGGACCCGGGGTATTCTCCGCGCGACGATCACGCGAAACGGCAAGAGCATCATCAAAGTTGACAAAATGGTTAATCTCCAGCCGAGTGAAGACCGGCAGATCGCCCTGTCGCCAGACGAATTCACCCAGCTTACGGTGAACAGCCCGGAACTGTGGTGGCCCTACACCATGGGCGAGCCGAACCTTTACAACCTCCGGCTGGAATTCGAGGTGAACAACCGACCGAGCGATGACAATGAAATTCGGTTCGGCATTCGGACCGTCACGCAGGATCGGGACGACCGATTCTCCGGCGACGGCGGCGACTTCTACCTCAAAGTCAACGGCAAGAACTTCCTGGTGCGCGGCGCGGCCTACACGCCCGACCTGTTGTACAAATACGACCCGGACCGCGAGACCGCCGTGCTGCGCTACGCAAAGGATCTCGGCCTCAACATGCTGCGCCTCGAGGGCAAAATCTCCAGCGAACACCTTGTCGAGAAGGCTGACGAGCTTGGCATCCCGCTAATGTTCGGGTGGATGTGCTGCAACCAGTGGGAGAAGTGGGAGCAATGGGACGCCGAAGACCACCAAGTTGCGGTGGACAGTCTTCGCTCGCAAATCCTGATGTTGCACAACCACGCATCCGCGTTCATTTGGGCGAACGGTAGCGATGGGTTGCCCCCGCCAGAGATCGTCACGAAGTACCGTCAAGTCCTGGCGGACCTGCACTGGCAGAACGCGGTCGTCGACACTGCCTCGTCTCTGGCAAGAGACCGAAACGGCGTTCTGACATGGGACGGCATCGACATGGTAGGGCCGTACAGTTGGCGCCCGCCGACGTATTGGTTCAGCGGACGCTATGGTGCCACCTGGGGCGCCTCGGCCGAACAGGGCAACAACGAACACATTCCGCCGTTCGCGAGCTTGAAGAGATTCATTCCACCCGACAAGCTCTGGCCCATCAACGACACCTGGTACTTCCACGCCGGTGCTCAGCCGAGCAACGCCAATCTCGTCAGCATCCAGCGCGCTGTCAACCGACGCTACGGGCCGTCGACTAGTGCGGAGATGTTCGCCAACAAAGCGCAACTGGCCCACTACGAAGCGGCACGGGCGCAGTTCGAGACGTTCGCTGCAAACGGGTGGATCAGTCACAAGATGACGATCTACTGGATGCTGAACAGTCACTGGCCGTCGTTCTACGGGAACCTATTCGACTACTATCTGCGACCCGGCGGCGCATACTACGGAGCCAAGAAGGGCTTGCGGTCGCTATCGGTGGTGTTCGACTCTTATGCCACCGGGGACCACACCTCGGCGACCGTCATGATTGTCAACCAGACCCAAGGCGACCAGCGGAACCTGCGAGTTCGGGTCCGTTTCTACGACCTGCTAGGGCATCTCCGCTCCGATCGGACAGCAAGTGATGTCAGCGTCAATTCTGGCGACGCCGTCAAGGCAATGACGTTGTCCCGTCCCACTGACTCGGCTGTGTTTTTTGTTCGCTGTGAATTACTCGACGGTTCCGGAAAGGTCGTCGTGGAAAACGTCTACTGGCTGTCCCAGCAGCGAGACGACGTCGGAGTTCCCGAGAACGACTCCGCGTTTGACCTGGCGCAGACGAGTTGGGCTGACATGACTGCTCTCAACTACATGTCGAAGGTGGCGCTGGACATCACTGCTCGACGCGCCGGCTCGCAGGGCGACAACGGCGTCGTGATCCGCCTGCGCAACCCCACCTCGTCCGTGGCGTTCTTCGAACGTGCCGAAATCCTGGAAACGCGTGATGGAGACGAGATCCTGCCGATCGAATACGACGACAATTACGTCACCGTGTTCCCGGGCGAGACCGTCGAGATCCGCGGCGTGATCCCGATGGCCGGTATGGCCGCGAGCTGGGTGAGAGTTGCGGGGTACAACACGGCTCCGGTCACTGTACCGATCCAATAATCTGCGCGAAGCGCCCGGCTGACCGTAATTGCTTCGAACTCAACAACTTCTAAGCCGAATCCGCCAAACCGGGGCGCCGGTGCCCGCGCTTCCGATTGACTGCCGACAACCGCACCAGGTTTGAACGCCCGCTGGCCGGGAACTCAGAGCGTGACGGCAGACAGGCGGCCATCGTCGCAGCGGTCGGTCCGTTACAAATGGAACGTGCAGCCAATCAAGGAGGAGTGCATGGCTGAGAATAGTGGGTCCCGAGAAGGCGCCAAGGGCGTCGTCGAGGGCGTCAAGGGCAAGGTCAAGGAAGCTGTTGGCACCGTGACAGGCCATGGCAATCTCGTCAAGGAGGGCGAGGCCCAGCAGGACAAGGCCGAGGCTCAGCGCGACGCTGCCCGCAAGGAAGCCGAGGCGGAGTCGGCGCGTTGTGGGGCGAAGGCCGCTGAGGAGCGCCAGAAGCAAAATCAGTAAGCGAGCAATTGTCAATACCTGCGGATCAAGATCTTTTACGCGGCCTCCTTCGTGGTCGTGTCGCCGTCAGGGCGTTCGACGAGTTTGCCGTTCTCGAACTTGGCGCCGGCTCGGACCAGTGCCACCAGGTGGGGTGCATTCACGGCGCGCCAGCGTGACTGGGCGGCCTCGATCAGCTTGTAGGCCATGGCGATTCCGGCCGCCCGCGAGCCGGGACCCTTGGTGATCTTGCTCCGGTTGCGCACGGTCGCGAAAGTAGATTCAATCGGATTCGTGGTGCGCAATGCACCCAATGTTCGGCCGGGAAGGCGTAGAACGCGAGCAGCTGCTCGACGTCGTCGGTCACCCTAACGACGGCCTTGGGAAACTTCGCACCGTAGGCGGCCTCGAACGTCTTCACCGCATCGAGAGCGTGCCGCTTGTCCTCGGCGTTCCAGATCTCCGTAAGCGCCTTCTTGGCCCCCGGATGCGCCGATTTAGGCAGCGCGGCAAGAACATTCGCAATCTTGTGAAACCAGCACCGTCGTTCGCGGGTGTCGGGGAACACCTCGCGTAGCGCGCCCCAGAACCCCAGCGCGCCGTCGCCGATCGTCAGCACCGGCGCTCGCATGCCACGCCGTTTGGCATCGCGCAGCAGGTCCGCCCACGACTCGGTGGCCTCGCGGTAGCCGTCGGTGAGCGCGATGAGTTCCTTGCGACCGTCGGCGCGCACCCCGATCAGCACCAGCAGGCACAGCTTCTCCCGGCCCAGGCGCACGTTGACGTGGATGCCGTCGGCCCAGGTGTACACGTAGTCCACGCCAGACAGGTCCCGCTTGGCGAAGGCCTTCTGCTCGGCCTGCCAGGTCTCGGTCATCTTCGTGATCGTCGAGGAGGACAAGCCCTTGGTCGAGCCGAGGAACTGCCCCAGCGCGGGCACGAAATCCCCCGACGAGAGCCCGTGCAGGCACAGCAGCGGCAGCACCTGCTCGATCTGCGAGGTCTTGCGCGCCCACGGCGGCAGGATCGCCGACGAGAACCGTTGCCGCTCAGCGGTTTCCGTGTCGACACGGCGGTCGTTGATCCGCGGCGCGTGCACCGCCACCGCGCCGGCGCAGGTGGTCACCTCGCGCGGTTCGTGGTAGCCGTTGCGCACCACCAGTCGCCGTCCGTTCCCGTCGCACTCATCGGCGAATCGGGCGCAGTAGGCGTCCACTTCGGCCTGCAGCGCCTCGGCCAGCATCCGCCGCGCGCCCTCCCGGACGAGTTCGTCGATCAACGACGACCCCGAGGCTGCCCCAGCAGCAGAACCGTCGCGGCCAACAGCATCAGAAACTACAGTGAGCATGGGTCGTACCTTCCCGACCAGCGTTACCGCGCCGGTCTTGCTTGGAACCTTTCTTCGGTCACCCGGGAAGGTACGCCCCTTCCCGAGCCGATCCACAGATTTCAAGCATTGCTCGGAACTGGGGCGGTTCGGCAAGCTGAATGTCCGTCACGGCAAGGGATCCTGCCGTAAAGGCCCAAACCGCGGCTGGTGCCGCTCATCAACGGCGCCGACCGCAGCCTGCGATGGTTTCTCGAAGACGTGCTCGGACTGTTCGATATCGACCCGAATGGCCATGCCGCGCCGCTGTTTCCATCCGAACGCAAGGACGTGGCTGGGCGCGATCGCACGGGCCCGCCGCACGGACCGAACGTTCATCCTTGGTAGCACGACTTCACCTGAGCACGCCTACGCCTGGTTGAAGTTCGTGCACCCCAACATGCTTCACGCCACGCATCATTCCGGCCAGGCGACGCCCACGCCTTAAAACATCGGAGACGCCCTTCGACCAACAAGATATCGACGCCCGGCGGTGCCGACAGGCTGGCAGGTGGCCGAATTGAACACCGCCGGGCGGTGTTCTAGCGCCGGCGCGGATCGCGATGTGCGGCCCACGACCACAAATACCGTTGGGAGCTCTCTCCGAATTCGGGCTTACCGACTTTACAGAGCGTAGGCGGGTGCGCGCCCTCACTTATCACTTGCAGGTGACGGTGGCCGCGGCAATTTCTGAAAGGGGACGCATTGGGTCGGGGTGCAACGCCAGTACACCGGCACCGCCGGGCGTATCGAGAACGCTCAAGTCGCGGTCTATTGACCTATGCCGCCCCACGCGGGCACGCATTGATCGACCGTGCCCTATACCTACCACGATCGTGGGCCGAGGATCCCCAGCGTTGCGACGACGCCCGAATCCCGATCAACAGAAGGAGTTTCGCGACCAAACCCACCCTCGCACGGGCATTGAATAGCCCGCGCCGTGCGGGCCAAGACACCCGCGGCGTGGGTCACCGCCGACGAGGTCTACGGCGCTGACCCCAAGCTGCACGCCGCCATCCGCAGCCATCACCTGGGCTATGTGCTGGCCATCTCAGCCAACCGGCACGTGCCCACCCCGGTCGGCACGATCCGGGTGGATCGACTCCCCGCGCAGCTGCCGAAAAGGGCGTGGCAGAAACACTCCGCCGGAGCGGGCAGCCACGGGCACCGCTACTACTCCTGGGCGTGGATTGCACTGAGCCCCGAAGACAGCGCCGACACCGGCCACCACTATTTGCTGATCCGCCGCAACGACGCCACCGGCGAGCTGGCCTACCTGCGCTGCTACTCACCGCGGCCGGCCACCCTGCACGCCCTGGTCACCATCGCCGGTCAACGCTGGCGCATCGAGGAATCCTTCCAAGCCGCCAAAGGACTCACCGGGCTGGACCAGCACCAGGTCCGGCGCTGGACCTCCTGGCACCGCTGGACCACCCTGGCCATGCTCGCCCACGCCTTCCTGGCCGTGGCCACCGCCATCGAACGCGACATCCAACCCACACCGGCTGGTCTGATCATGTTGACAGTCAATGAGTTTCGCCGCCTCTTCGACGCCCTACTCCTGGTGACCAAACACACCGTCATGACCTTCCCCCGAGACCGTGGAGGCATCAGCTATAAGGAGTAGCGATGTCAGAGAAACGGAAGAAGTACGACCGGGAGTTCTGTGAGGGGGCTGTTCGGATCGTGCGTGAGACGGGTAGGTCGATCGCCGCGGTCGCGCGGATCTGGGGATCCACGAGGGCACGCTGGGCAATTGGGTTGCCCAGGACCGCGAGGCTCGGGAGGGCCGTGGGGAGTTGACCCGCGACGATCTCGAGGAACTCAAACGCCTGCGCAGCGAGAACGCCGAGTTGCGGATGGAGCGCGATGTCCTCAAGCGATCTGGTCCTGTGGGTGAAGGAGGCGACGAAGTGAGCGTGGCACGTTTCATCGCCGACCAGAGGACCAAATACCGGGTGCCGCATACGATTACGTGCGTGCTGTTGGGTGTGAGCGTGTCGTGGTTCTACAAGTGGATCACCCGTGCTGAGTCCACCGATGGGTTGCATACCGACACCGATCGGCGCCGCGCGCAGCTCGATACCGCAGTGGCCGCGGCGTTCACGGCGGCCAAGGGGCTGCATGGTTCGCCGAGGCTGATCGATGACCTGCGCGATCTGGGTTGGGAAGTGTCGGAAAAGACGGTGGCCGACTCGATGCGCCGCCAGGGTTTGGTGGCGCGCCGCATCAAGCGCCGTAATGGGCTCACCAAGCAGGACAAGGCGGCTCCGAAGTTTCCTGACCTGCTCAAACGGGACTTCACCGCGGCTGCGCCGAACCGCAAATGGGTCGGCGACATGACCGAGATCCCCACTGAGTCCGGGCAGAAACTGTATTTGGCGACCGTGCTCGACCTCTATAGCCGCCGGCTGCTGGGGGCGGCCATGGGCCTGCACCCGGATGCCGACTTGGCGTGTGCGGCGATCAAAATGGCCGTGGCCGCGCGCGGCGGCCGCCAAGCGATCTGGCGGGATGAGGAGTCCCAGCGGGTCATATTCCATACCGACCGCGGGAGCATCTATACCGCAAACGTGTTCACCACGCTGTGCCGGCAGTTGGGGATTCGGCAGTCGATGGGCCGGGTCGGATCGTGTTTCGACAATGCCGCCGCGGAGGCGTTCTTCTCCTCGTTGGAATGGGAGGTGCTGTCCCGCAATCGTTTCCGTGATACCATCCATGCGCAGGCCGTGGTTATCGACTGGTGCTACACGTTCTACAATCACCAACGCCGGCACAGTGCCGCCGACGGGCTATCGCCGGTCAACTACGAGATCAGGGAATCCAAGACCAAGCCGGAAGCGGCATAGGAAACCCTCCACGATTTCGGGGGAACCACATCACCAGCCTATTGGCCTGGTCACGATGGCGATGACGACACCAACACCAAGCCCGCCTATCCCACTACCGACGACGCGAACACCAATGATCACGAACTACTGCTGCAGTACTACCGGGGCTTCGCCCCAGCCCGACGAGGCATGCCGCTGGTCTCGTCTGCTTGGGGGCTCCGGTCGAGTGGGGTGAGACCGTGACCGGAATGCCCGGTCCGGTGTATGAAACCGCATAGCGCGGTTGGTGGGCCGTTGCCGGCCGCCCGTCTCGATCGGAGCCCAAAGATGACGGTAACGCGATCTGCCCGTGATGTCTTGACCGGCCATGTGGTCTTGGAGGTGGACTGCGTGGACCGTATGTATGTGAACGTCTATGTCCCGCAACTGCAGTATGCCGTCGGGCTGATCGGCTACCTGCAGCGGCGGTTGGGGTTGCCGATCGCCTCGACCGCGCCGTTGGCGAAGATCACCGACGCGTTCAGCACCGCGGTGCACCGATTCGCCCGCGCCAACGGTATTCCGTGGGTCGACTTTGCCAAGGGCCAGCGCAAAGACGATGTCATGCACGAGCACCTGGCCGGCTTCACCGCCGAGGAGGGTGTGCTGTTCATCGGGCGGGCGCAGGAGAAGACCAAGCTGTTTCGCACCGAGCGCCGCCGCGACGCCAATGGCGATTCCTA
The DNA here is from genome assembly GCA_963801365.1 of uncultured Actinomycetota bacterium. Lineage (GTDB taxonomy): Bacteria > Actinomycetota > Actinomycetes > Mycobacteriales > Mycobacteriaceae > Mycobacterium. Next base: position 12,819 of record CAWDEZ010000026.1, read on the forward strand.
CCCGTGGATCGTGAAGACCACCGGGCTGGTCAACCACTTCTACTTCTATTGCTACGACGACGATTTCGGCCCGTTCTTCCTCAAGTTCTGCTCCTACTTCCCGTACAACGCCAAGCTGTGCATCAACGGCAACCACTGGGCGCAGCGCCAGGCCGCCAAGGCCGGCATCGCGTTCGAGGCGCTGGACAACGGGTTCGCCGCCGTCGAGGACCCAGCGGCGCTACAAGCGATCTGCGACCGGCTCGGAGAACACCAGATCGATGCGCTGCTGCGCAAGTGGATGGCCATCCTGCCGCACCCGTTCACCGCCGCGGATCGCGCCGCCGGCTACCGCTACGACATCTCGATCCTGCAGGCCGAGTTCTCGCTGACCCAGATGCTGGACAAACCCGTCTCAGGTCGGGTCTTTTTCGAGCAGGTCATCCGCGACAACCTCGACACCGGCCGCCCCGATCAGGTCGCCCTGATCTTCGACCGGCGGCTAAAGCGTCGCGGGCCACGCCCGACGCCGGGACCGTTTCGCACCAGGGTGATCACCGAAGGAGTCACCCCCAGCCTGCACGTGGACTACAAGCAACACCCGAATCAAGCAATACCACAAACAAGGGAGGGCATTACGGACCGAGACCACCATCAACGACACCACCGACTTTTCGATCGGCAAACGGCTGACTAATCTGCCCGCGCTGCGGGAGATCGGCTTCTCCGCCAACAGGGGCCTGCTGCGCGTCCAATCACTCAGCTGCGACCCGATCACCGGCGCCGAGGCCCTGCACACCGTCACCGCGCCGATCACCACCAAAACCGGCACCCGCATCCCCGGGCTGCAGCTAGGACAGCAGCGCAGCCACGCCCTGCTCGCGGCGCTGCCGCTGTTGCGGCTCCAACCCGACGGGTTCGCCAACAAGGATCTGCGCGCGCTCACCGCCGACCTACGCGGGCTCGATCCGGCCACCGTGACCGCCGGACAGATCACCTACGACCTGCGCCGGCTGCGCGTGCGCGGCCTCATCACCCATATCCCGCACACCCACCGCTACCGACCCACCGAACACGGCCTGCACACCGCGATGTTCATCTCCGCCGTCCACGACAGATTCCTACCCACCGGCCCGGCCCAACTCGCCGACGAGCTCACCGCGCCACCACAGCGCGCGGCATCGCGCACCTACCGCAATGCCCTCGATAACCTTGCCGGCACAACAGGTTTGGCGGCCTAACACCCACAGCCGATCACAACACACCAAACTTGACTCACAATTCCGGCTTCACCGGATCTAGCTCCGCCGGATCTAGCTCCGCTAGGCGCTGGTGGACGGGGTGTACGACAAATCGCCGCAGCTCCGCTCGCGAGCCTGCGAATTTCCTCCTTGCTGAGCGGTCGCGGGCCGGAATAGGCTCCGGTTTGGTATGCCGATGGCCGTCGTACCGATTCGAGAGGAATGAGATGCGCGCAATTACTAAACGAACAGTGGCATTTACCGCTGCGATTGCGGGATTTGCTCTGATCGGTTCCGGATGCCACGCCAACAAATCCAGCGAAACAGCAAGTTCAGCCTCGTCCGCGATGTCTTCGGCCGCTTCGTCCGCGACGTCCGCAATCAGTAGTGCGGTCGCGGGCGCAACTACAACCATCCCTGGTGCCAACGGCACGTCGTACACCGTGGAAGGACCAATCCTCGCGAGGTACCAGACTCTTACCGAAGCTCAACTGAAGGACCTGGGCAAACCGTTCGACAACCAGCATCCGACCAAGGACGGCAGCGGTGTCTACCAGCAGTTCGACGGCGGTGTGCTCATTTATAGGACTGGGAGCCCGGTCTACTTCGTATGGGGCAAGATCCGCGACCAGTGGAACAAGTTGGATGGTTCGCAGGGCAAGCTGGGCTATCCGACCGCTGACGAGCAAATCCTCCCCGACGGCTCCTTCAAGTCGGTGTTCGAGCACGGCACGGTCACCTTTAAAACAGGCGATGAGGACGCGACTGTCACCATGAGCTAGCCGGTCTGAGAGTCCACCGTTCCGGTAAGCCCATCCAGACGGACCCGGTTCATTGGACCGGGTTCGTCTCTGTTCAGGCGAATGGTGTGCGCAGAACGTAACGGCTGGTGGGGACGGTGTCGATATTTTCGTTCGCGCCGAAGGCCGATGTGCTCGCGATCATCCGGCTCATCCGGTCGGCCAGATCGGCATCGTCGGCGGCACCGAAAAACGCTCGCAGATCGGTGACCGCCTGCTCCGGAAACAACTCCTCGACGATGCCGTCGATGGTTGGGCTGCCGGGTGTGAGTGCGCGCCACACGACGTTCTGTGTGTAGCCGAACGTCGCCTGCGTCTCGATTGCCACGGTCGTATGGTCGAGCTGCCAGCGAGCCAGCCAGGTTTCGCGGTCCAGACCACTCGGTCGGCGCAACAACGCCACATTCGCCAAACCCGTTGTCCGCTGGCCAGTTTCGGTGACCGGGGGCGCCAATGGCACCGACTCAGTGACGACGTAGGCGGCGATGCTCTGGCACTGCTCGGACAGCAGAGTCAGCACGTCCCGGACCTGGCCGCCGTACGACTGCTGAGCCCAGATGCCGACGACCGCCACCACGGGCGGATCCAGCGTGGTCAGCGTCATCAACGATCCGCGCACTGTGTCGTCTCGGACGTTAACCGCCAGACCCGAAACGCCAATCGCCAGGACCTTATCCGCCACCGGACCTCTCAGCTGCGAGCACCACCGGTCGTCACGCTCGGCGTCTCGCAGCAGCACGATCACCTTCTCCATGCGATCAACCTAAAGTGTGTCGAACGACTCCGATGAGTGGTTGGCACCGGTCTGCCATTGCTCGCAGCTCTTGAGCCATCCGGCGGTCCTCCTCTGCGAACTTGCGGTGACGCGCTGCGACCTCCCAGTATTCGTCCCGCCGAAGAACGTTGCAGTTCCGCTGCCTCCTCGAATGCCTGCGCGGTTCGGTCCTGGCTCTGTGCGGATTCGTCCAAGCTGTCGGCCGCGCACCGCTGGGCTTCGTTCGCCTGTCGACGCGCTCGCTCGGCTTGCCCACTGGCGCCGAATACTTGGTGTTCGGCGATTCGGAGGCGCGGGTCAGGTTCGCTGCTCGGGCAGTTCTCCATGTAGGCCATGGTGCGTCCCTTTCTGACCGCGAGGACTACCTATTACGACTCGGCTCGAACAGGGCGACGAATACCCAGAAACACTCGAGGTCCCAGGGCGCACACATACGCGGTCTGCGAAAGCGCGACGAGGCGCCCCCGGTGACGGGGTGTGATTTACCACTCATTTGCCTGCCGGACACTAAGAGTTTGTTACCAGCCGTTGTTTATTCAAGCAGCGGCCGCGTAGTTGCCAATGTCCGCTTTTCGCACGCAGAGGCATGCGTGACGTTAGCTGAAAGAAGCCCGGAAATTGAGCCCACGCTCTTTGTTAAACGGTTTATGAGACTTACCGAGCGGGTTCTGAGCATGCGCCGTTCGACCGGCGGTGGGTGCGCATTCTGATCGCTAGACTCGACCCAGGATGTGCGCCCACGGCGGCGCAGCGAAGACCCAAATCGAAGTGCCGGCGCAGACGTTGCCGGCGGAGGTATTGATGATCATGGCTAATTCTTTGACGCTGGCTGCTGCCCACGCTCGCCCGGTCACGGGGGCACGGGTGCTGGGTTCGATCGCGCTCGGACGCGGCCCGATCGGCGACATCGCCGTCGACTCGGCTGGTGCCACCGTCGTCGCCACGAATTGCGGTGACGACAGCATCTCGGTTCTGGATGCCGGCCTGTTGAGGGCACCGGCAGTGGTGCCTGTTGCCGGTGAACCGTTGGCCGTTGGACTGGCCGGCGGCCGCGCGTTCGTCGCCGCCTCGGCGCCCACATACGATTTTCTCGCGGCGATCGATGTCCGGTCGAAGCGCTTCCTTGCCAGCCTGCCGGTGGAGATGAACCTCACCAGCGTCGCAGCCCGACACGACGGCCGTCGGCTGTTCGTCGGCGGGACAGGCGACCACGACACGGTCAAACTCGCGCGCATCGAGGTCGAGTCGGGGCGCGTCGAAGCGGTTGAGGTCGCAGGCGCGGAAAGCACTGTCGAGGCCGTACACGTTTCGGCGAGCGGTCGGCTGGTCTACATGGCCACCTCGGACGCGTCCGCGGGAAGTCTCACCGTGATCGACGCGGCGACGGCGCGCATGGTTGCGACGGTGCCCACCGTGTCGCCCGTCCGGGACGTGGTGGTGCGCACCGACGGCCGGATCGCGTACGCGCTCGGCTGCGACCCCCACTATGGCGGGATCGTGGAGACCATCGACATCACCGCGAGAAGGGCGCTCGCCAGCGCATGGATCGGCGGCCATCCCATCCAGTTCGCGCTCGGTGCCGGCGGAACCCGCTTGTACGTCGTGTACCGGGACGCGATCGCGGTCGTGTGCTTGATCACCAACGAGATCCTCGACACGATCGCGGTTGAAGCGCAGCCGTCATGCGTGGCGACAACCCTCGACGGCGCGAGGTTGTATGTCGCCGACTACTCCGGCCGGATCACGGCGTTCGAGATCGCATCGCCGTCGCTGGGCGACGTGGTCGACGTGGAGACCGTTGCACTGCCTCAGGCGCGCGAGCTGCAGGCCGTCTGAGCCTCAGTAGCGGATCAGCCCGCGCAAGTTCCGTCCGCTGAGCATGTCGTCGTAGCCCTGATTGACGTCTTCGAGCGCATACTCACGGGTGATCACTTCGTCGAGCTTGAGCTGACCGCTCGCGTAAAGCGAGAGCAGCTTGGGAATGTCATTGCGCGGGTTGGACGAGCCGAACAATGATCCGCGTACCTGCTTCTCATACAAGAAGAGTTCGAACAGCGACATGTCCACCGACGTGTCGGTCGCAGGCGCGACGGCGGTCTGTACCACGCGGCCCCGCTTGCCGACGAGACTCAGTGCCTGAGCCACGTAGGGACCGCGGCCGACATCTGTCGTGATCACACACACGTCGGCCATCTCACCGTGGGTCAGATCGAGGACCAGCGGTGCGGCCTCCTCCACCGACGGGGCCACATGCGTCGCGCCGAACTCACGTGCCTTGGTGTGCTTAGGGACTGCGAGGAAATAACACGCGCATTTGATCGTCCTGGGGGTGCTTACGGCGCCCGCGGTGGGCCGGTCACGGTGTAGTTCCATTCGCCGTGCCAGTCGTGACGGGTGATGGCTCGGGCTTCCAGTTCGCGAATCTGCTTGTCGCTGACCTTGATTCCCTTGGGGTACTCGCCAGGGTCCAGTTCGGCGCGCACGGTCAGGCCGGTGCGCGTGGTCGTTGCGGCGATCAGATTGACGACCACTTCGTGACTGGTCAGTGTTTCGCCGCGCCAGTTCGAGGAGATGTGGGAGAACAGCCGGTGCTCGATCTTGTTCCACTTGGAGGTGCCGGGCGGGAAGTGACACACGGTGACGGCCAGCCCGGTCTCGGCGGCGAAGGCGGTGAGCTCGGTCTTCCACAGCCGGGGACGGTAGCCGTTGGAGCCCCCCGCGTCGGCGGTGATCAACAGCTGGTGCGCGTGCGGGTAGCGGCCCGCGCCGACCGCCTGCCACCAGCGGCGGATGGTGGCCACGGCGAAGGCGGCGGTGTCGTGGTCGGCGCCGACGGACACCCAGCCGGCGTCGGCGGCGAGGTCGTAGACCCCGTACGGAACGGCCTTGCCCAGCTCTTTGTCGGGGAAGTCGTGGGTGTTGACCGGTTCGGGTCGCCCGGCCGGCTGCCATCGGCGTCCCGCGTTTTTGTACCGCCCGACGAGCTCCTTCTTCTTGGTGTCCACGCTGATCACCGGCTGCCCGGCGGCATGATGCTCGCGCACCCGGTCGTCGAGGTAGCGGAACTGGGCGTCGCGATCCGGGTGCTGGGCACCCTCGAGCTGCTTGGCGGTCGCCTGCAGGCTGTAGCCGGCCTCGTGCAGCAGCCGCCGCACCAGCCACTCGCTGGCCGCATGGCCCTGCCCGGCCAGCGTGACCGACAGCTGCCGCGTCGACTTGATCGTCCAGCGCAGCGGCGACTCCGGATCGCCCCTGGTGTCCGGGTCGACGAGGCGCTCCAACGCCGTGGACAACGTCGGATCCGCCGCCTCCGCTCGTTTGCGCCCGGCACCTGCTCGCCGTACCCGCCCGGAATCGGTTGCACCGCTATCGAGTTCGTCGACACCCCGCGTCACCGTCGAGCGCGCCGCCCCGGTCGCGCGTGCCACCAACGTGATCCCGCCGTGCCCGGCCTCGCGGGCCTCCACCGCCATCCACAGCCGACGCTGCCGCTCGTCCAGCACGGGCGCCAGCAGCGCAAACTTGCGCGACACCTCGTCCTCACGATCGGCGGCCGTCACCACATCACACAGAATAAGGCCAGAATCCCGAACGTAGCGTTAATTTACTCGCGTGTCCTTAGTTTCCACCGGGTCGATCGCAATGATGTGCTGGGCGCCGGCGATCCTGGCACCCTGTACGGCGTTGATCCCGACTCCGCCGATACCCATGACCACCACGGTGTCACCAGGCTGGGTTTCTCCGGTTCGGACGACGCTGCCGTATCCCGTCGTCACTCCGCATCCGAGTAACGCCGCCTTTTCCAGGGGCACGCTGTCGTCGACGCGAACCACTGAGGCCGTCGGCACGACGGTGTACTCAGAGAAGGCACCAAGTAGGAGGAGCTGACTGACGTCCTGACCGCGGGCATGAACTCGGTACGTGCCATCGAGCAGCCCTGGAGTCATCTGGTGCGCGCCGAGGTCACACAGGTTGCTCATCCCGCGCGCGCACGGTCTGCAACGGCCGCAGGCTGGGAGGAAGCTCATCACTACGTGGTCGCCCTCGGCTACCTCGTTGACGCCGGAACCCACCTCAACGATCTCGCCGGCGCCCTCATGCCCGCCCACGAGCGGCAGCGGCGCAGGAATATCGCCGGTCACCACATGGTGGTCGGAGTGGCACAGTCCGCACGCAGTCAGCTTGACCAGGACCTCACCTTCCTTCGGTGGGTCGAGATCGATTTCCTCGACCTCCCACTTCTGATTCAGTCCCCACAGCACCTCTGATTCAGTCCCCACAGCACCGCCGCCTTGGTCTTCATCCCCTGATTATTGGCTTCGACGGCGGCTGACGGGCCAAGATGGAATCAACGGAGCAGAGCAAGCAGGCGATGAGCGCTTGCGCGACGAGCAGAAGGCACAGGGGGTTGCGGTGGACAGTACGATGCAGGATTTTCCGCTGACAATCACCGCGATCATGCGGTACGGCACGAGATGGCACGCCGACCATAAGGTGATCACCGCGACCGACGACGGCTACCGCGAGGCCGGCTACGGCGCGGTCGGCGAACGCGTCGCGCAGCTGGCACATGGATTGCGCGGCCTCGGGATCACTGGTGACGAGCGGGTCGCGACGTTCATGTGGAACAACCAGGAGCACCTGGAGGTGTACCTGGCGGCGCCGTCGATGGGCGCGGTCCTGCACACGCTCAACCTCCGCTTGGCTGCCGACCAACTCGCCTACATCGCCGAGCAGGCTGAGGACCGGGTTGTGGTCGCGGACCTGTCGCTGGCCCCGGTGCTCGCCGCGGTGCTGCCCCAGATGCCGACGGTGCACACTGTGGTCGCGGTCGGCCGTGGCGATCTCGACGCACTCACCGAGTCGGGGAAGACGGTGGTCCGCTACGACGATCTGCTGGCTGATGAGCCGACGGTGTTCGACTGGCCTGATCTTGACGAAAAGTCCGCTGCCGCAATGTGTTATACCAGCGGCACCACCGGACATCCGAAGGGCGTCGTTTACAGCCACCGATCGGCGTACCTGCATTCGATGGCGGTTTGTGCCGCCTTCGCAGTGTCCGAAGACGACCGGATCCTGCCGATCGTGCCGATGTTTCATGCCAACGCATGGGGCAATCCCTACGCGGCGCTGATGGCCGGCGCCGAACTGCTGATGCCCGACCGATTCCTTCAGGCCGACCGCCTCGTGGAGATGATTGACGAGTACCGGCCGACGATGTCGGCCGCGGTGCCGACGATCTGGAACGACGTGCTCAAGTACGTGAACTCTCATCCGGAGCGGGACATCTCATCCCTGCGGGTGGTGCCCTGCGGAGGCTCGGCTGCGCCGCTGGCCATGATGAAGGAGTTCCAGGACAAGCACAGCGTCGAGATCCTCCAGGCGTGGGGCATGACCGAGACCTCGCCGCTCGCGTCGCTTGCCCGACCGCCCGCCGACCTCAGCGACGAGGAGCATTGGGCGGTGCGGAACACCGCCGGTCGTGTCATGTGCGGCGTCGAGGCGCGCATCGTCGACGACGACGGCAACGTGTTGCCGAACGACGGAAAAGCCGTGGGAGAAGTCGAGGTTCGCGGTCCGTGGGTGACCGGCTCGTACTACCTGAACGCTGACGAGTCGAAGTTTCATGAGGGATGGCTGCGCACCGGTGACGTCGGGCGCATGGACGGTCGTGGGTTCATCACCCTGACGGACCGCGCAAAGGACGTGATCAAGTCCGGAGGTGAATGGATCTCGTCGGTCGAGCTCGAGAACCACCTGATGGCACACCCGGACGTATTCGAAGCCGCGGTGGTGGCGGTGCCTGACGATCGGTGGCAGGAGCGCCCGTTGGCGGCGATCGTCGCCGAGGAGGGAGCCGACATCACCGCCGAGGAGTTGCGAAAATTCCTGTGCGACAAGGTTATACGCTGGTGGCTGCCTGAGCGCTGGACGTTCGTCGACGAGATACCCAAGACCAGCGTCGGCAAGTTCGACAAGAAGGTGATTCGGTCACGGTATGCCGAGGAGGCCTATGACGTGGTCGAGTGTGACGACTGATCGGAGAACTCCCTTGTTGTACAGCACGATGCAGGACGTGCCGTTGACCTTGCCTTCAATACTGCGCTACGGCACCACGATTCACGCAGGCCGGACGGTGACCACCGCCACCGACGACGGCTTCCGTCAAATCAACTATCGCGAGTTCGGCCGCCGCGTAGCGCAATTGGCGCATGGACTGCAGCAGCTGGGTGTACGTACAGGTGACCGTGTTGCCACGTTTATGTGGAACACCCAGGAGCATTTAGAGGCGTACTTCGCCGTACCGTGCATGGGTGCAGTGCTGCACACCTTGAACATCCGCCTATCCGACGACCAGATCGAATTCATCGCCTACGATGCCGAAGACCGGGTGGTGATCGTCGACATGTCGTTGGCATCACAGCTCGCCTCGGTGCTCCCGCGGATGGAGACGGTGCGTACCGTGGTGGCGGTCGGCGAAGGCGATACAGCGGTGCTGAAAGCCGCCGGCAAAGAGGTGCTTCGATATGACGACCTGGTGGCCGATCGGCCAACCAGCTACGACTGGCCCGATATCGACGAAAAGTCCGCAGCAGCAATGTGTTACACGAGCGGCACCACAGGCCATCCGAAGGGTGTGGTGTACGGGCACAGGTCTACTTACCTGCACAGTATGGCCGTGTGCAGCACGAACGGAATGACGCTGGCCGAGACTGACTGCCTGCTGCCCGCCGTGCCGATGTTCCACGCCAACGGCTGGGGTCTGGCTATCGCGGCGCTGTTGGCGGGATCTGACCTTGTCCTGCCCAACCGTTTTTTGCAGGGGGAGCGGCTGCTGAAGATGATCGAGAGCCGCCGCGTGACGTTCGCCGGCGGCGTCCCCACGATTTGGAACGACATGCTTCATTGTCTGCAGGCCGATCCGGGTCGCGACATTTCGTCTTTGCGGCTGATCGTGTGCGGTGGCTCGGCGGTGCCGGAGTCGCTGATGCGCGGCTACGACAAGTTCGGTGTGACGCTGCTTCAGTTGTGGGGCATGACCGAAACGTCGCCTTTGGCGTCGCTGGCCCGGCCACCGGTCGACGCCACGGCTGATGAAGGGTGGATATGGCGGCTCACGGCGGGCCGCCCGATGTTCGGGGTCGAAATGCGCGTCATCGACGATGACGGCAATGTCCTTCCGAACGATGGGAAGTCGGTGGGGGAGTTGGAGGTGCGCGGGCCGTGGGTCACCGGCTCCTACTTTCGCGGCCGGGATGCCGAAAAGTTCGCGGACGGTTGGTTGCGAACAGGCGATGTCGGCAAGATTGATTCCCGGGGCTACGTCACGTTGACCGACCGCGCCAAGGATGTGATCAAGTCGGGCGGCGAATGGATCTCGTCGGTCGAGCTGGAAAACCACATCATGGGTCACCCGGACGTGCTGGAGGCGGCGGTCGTCGGTGTTCCCGACGACCGTTGGCAGGAGCGACCTCTGGCCGCCGTCGTGCTGGAGGAAAACGCGAGTGTCACCGCGCCGGAGCTGCGGGGTTACTTGCGCGACAGGGTGGTTCGGTGGTGGCTGCCCGAACGCTGGACGTTCGTCGACGAGATACCCAAGACCAGCGTCGGAAAGTTCGACAAGAAGCTGATCCGATCCCGCTACGCCGACGACACCTACGACGTCATCGAGTGCACAGACTAGGTGCCGTGGTTGGTATTCCGGCGTGGGTCTGGCTGGCCTCTCGTCGTCCGAGCGCTGATTGTCGGGCAGGCGGTCGGCATCGTCATCGGGCTTCACGCGCTCTTCGGCTCGAATTCTGTGCTGGCCGCCGTCGGCTCGGCGTCCGGTAGTCGAGGGAAGGGTCGGGTCGTGCTTCGACCACGCCACCAGTGAGGCGTTCTTCTCCACCCTGGAACACGAGGTACTGTCCCAAACACCACTTCGCGGCGAAGGCGCAAGCCCGCGCAGTCGTGACCGCCTGGTGCCACGACTTCTACAACATCCAGCGCCGGCACAGCTGCGCCGATTGCTGCCGCTGGTCGAGTACGAGAAGATCGCTGCCATCCAGCCGGGAGGTATGCCTTGCCCGGACTCAATTCCCACGCGGCGTCAACCGACAGTCCGCTGACCCCGCGACAGACTTTGACTGGTGGCCGGGGCGAAGCGGGCCATCCCGCGCACGATCCATGGTGTGCGCCTGGCGATCACCTCCACTGCGCGGTCCGAGCGGCGCATCGCGGTCCGACGGCCGGGGGTCGGCGTTGATGCCAGCTCGGCCTCGGCCGATCCTGCACGTGGGCCGTGGCGATCTACCGCCAAGAGCTGCCAGATGCCGGGCACGCCACGCAACTCAACGCCGCCGCGATCCTCGAAACCGGTGCCCGACCCGACCACGAGGTCAGACACGGTTCGGGACACGAGGATTTAACCGGCCCCGACCTGACCGGTGATCCGCGCCGCGATGTGGACTGCCAGCCCCCCGATGTCGCCGTCCATCAGTTCGCACTCCCCGGTGTGGATGCCGACTCGGATCTGGATGCCCAGGGTCTCGGCGTCACCGCGCAACGCCTCGGCGCAGCGAATGGCCTGCGTCGGCCCGTCGAACGTGGCCAGGTGACCGTCGCCGGTGCTCTTAACGACCGCGCCGCCGAAGCGTTCGGTGAGGTCGGCGGTGATCTCCCCGAAGCGGTGCAGCACCGCGCGCCACCGCCCATCACCCGTCGCTGCGGCGTGCTGCGTCGAGGCGACGATATCGGTGAACAAGACGGTGCGCAGGGCGCGATGGGACTGCGACGGCGCAGCATGGCTGCCGGTCAAAAACTCCTCGATGCCGGTCAGGATCGTGTCGGGCTGGGTCAACCACGGCGCGTGGGCCGCGCCGTCGACCTCGAGGTACCGCGCGCCGGGAATGCTGGCGGCGAGTATCGGCCGCACTGCACCGGCATGAGGTCGTCGCGGGCATGGATGACCATTGTGGGCACGGAGAGCGTCGGCAAAATCAGCCGCACGTCGAGCCGGAAGTTCGTTTCAAGCGTCGCCCGAATCATCCCCGGGCTTGCGCACATGCGCTCCAATATCCCGGCCTGCCGTGTCCCGCGGATCGACGGGGCCATCTGGGACATCCACTTCGCCGAAGCGCCGCTGCCCCACGCCGAGCGTACGGCGCGGACGAATTCCTGAAAGTTCTCGATCTGGCTCGCCGACGGCGTGTATTCCTCACCGACCTCGGCAAGAACGCGCGCCCGCAGCTCGGCCGGGTCACACTCCAAGTCATCCCAGCTGCCGCCGGGCGCGAACGCGAACGAGCCGTAGATGATCAGCGCCTGCGTTCGCTCCGGCCGTTTGGCCGCGAACACGATGGACTGGGGGCCGCCCTCGCTCATGCCAAACAGGACGGGCTTCGTGAAGCCCGCGGCGTCCATGACGGCTTCGATCTCAGCCGCTCGCTCCTCAAGCAAACGGATTTTCGGGATGGGGTCCGACAGCCCGACCCCGGCTTTGTCGAACAACAGGACTCGACAGAACGTGGCGAGCTGATCGAAGAAAGCCTTGTACTCGGGCATGGCCCAGAACATCTCGACGTGGGTGATGAACGGCCCGACGAAGACGAGCTCGACCGGTCCGTCGCCGAACACCTGATACGCCAGACTGAGGTCGCCGCACTTGGCGTATGACGTTTCCGCCATGGGCTTTCCTCGTTAAAGCGAAGAGCTGCCCCGGGCATGTCGGAGGGGCTTCTTACATTGTCGGTGAATCCAAGTCGCCGGGGGTCCTTGTCGACGACGCGTGAATTATGCCGCAGTTGCGCCGTCTCGTAGACGGCGATGTGGCGCATTGACAGGCAACCCTGTGCTTGTGTCCAGGCAACCATGCGTTTGTGTGTTTGAACGGGTGTCGGCCCGACCAACCCCGTGCCCGTGGCGCGACCGTAGCGGGCACTCGTCACGCTGGAGGTCAACTCACGTTCGTCGTGAAGCGCTGAGAATCTCTCGCTTTCACCGGTTTACGTTCTATCCGCAGGTCGCTTCGCGTCATTGACGTCACTTCGTGGCGTCGAGAATGAACTCCTTCTGGAGGCTGAGTAGCACTTTGTCAGCGGTGAGCAGTTGCAAGCCAGCCCGGTCGGCCTGGGCAACGAGGAGCCGATCGAACGGGTCGTGTCGTGTCAATTCGGGATAGTCGCGGATCGCTTCGGCATGCTCGGCAGTGATGTTCAGCAACAGGAGACCTTGCCCGGTTAGGACTTCGGACAGCGCGGCTGGCACGGAGAGCTTGCCGAGCATCGTCTTGATGGTCAGTTCCCAAACTGTCGCGGCGGAGACGTGCACACCTCGCGCCGAACTAATTTTCTTTCGAGCCTCGGGCCCGAGCCGTGGGTTGTCATCGAGCAGCCACAAGAGGGCCTGGCTGTCAAGAAGCAGCATCGTCGCGGTGTGACGGGCCGTAAAACATCTCCTTAATCTCCGGGTCGACGTCGAAGGAGGAGTCGTCGTAGGTGAGCTGGCCCCGCAGTCCACCGAACGCCACATCGACCGCTTGATGAGGCACCAGATCCGCTACCGGTTTGCCGGCCTTGGAGATGACCACACGCTCGCCGCCCGCCACCCGCTCGAGGAGTCGAGAGAGGTGCGTCTTCGCCTCGTGGATGTTCACGTTTACCGTCACGGCTCGATGATACAAGTGCAGACTTAGTTTGGTCTAGTCTACTCCCCGGCTCCGCAGGGCGGGTGTGTTGACGCCGTCAACACCTGTCACGTATCCGCAGGCCGTGGGCGTACATGCGCGTTGTTCTGCGTGCCCAGATCGGACGTCTCCGCCGCTCAGCGTGGTTTCTTTGTTGGATTTGATTCCCGGCGGCTCCACTATAAGGTCACAGCTGGCCGGTTTCGGGCTGGATGGTTACGGGCCACTCCACGTGAGATGCACCACTAACGCGACCAGCGCCCAACTCGATACGTGGGACGATGTCTGAGCGCTCCGCTCACTCGACGTTGATCGAGCGGAAAGGGGTCAGGCGCGCCTCCCGCTCCGATGTCGCGTCGCAGTGAGCGCCACAGAGAGGACAACCCGATTCATGATCAGGGGACAGCGCATCACACCACCCGCCAATCGTGCGAGGGCGGCAATCGCAGGCGTCATCATCGCCTGGGGTGCACTCGCCGCCGCCGGCCCCGCGGCAGCGGATCCGAATGCGCCTATTCCGGTTCCCGGCCAACCAGTATTCGAGTCGCCGGGTGCACCGGTCAGTCCGCCCCCGCCTCCACCCAACGGCGCGCCGCCAGTACCTGAGATCCCGAACCCCGTTTACGGCCACGGTCAAGGCCCGCTCGGTGCCCTCAGGGATCTCTGGCACGAGGTCCGCGACGGCCCCATGAACTCGCCGTACGGAGACACGGTCGCACCGCCGCCGGGCGCCGGTCCGGCGCCACCGCTGCCCCCCGGGTATGTGTCGATCAACGCTCCGGGGTCCGAAACCCCCTTAACACAAGCCGCACCCAATTCGGGGGGGCCGCCTCTGCCCCCTGGTCACTATCCGCTGAACGGACCACCGCAGCCCGGATACGATTCGCCAACCGAGCCCAATCCGGCGGCGCCACTGGCAGTAGGACCGGTTCCGCCGACGCCATAACGGGCCTAGCGCTGCGTTGCCGGATGCCGACCTCGATCGGCTATCGCATCTGAGACCGGTTGCGCCACAACCGGTTCCGGTCGCTGGTCGCCGGCCAAGTCTGTTGATGCCATCAACATCGCTCGTGTAGCCGCCGGTCGTTTCGCGTACTTTCGCGTCGTTTCGCGTCGTCAGTAATGACGTTTTCTGCAGCAGGCTTTCGGCAGCGGGTTCGATTCCCGGCAGCTCCACTAAGGATGCTCTGGTCGGGACCATGCGCCCCGATCACTTCTCGTGTTCCCATTTGAATCTCAAGGCGGCGTAACTGAGCCCAGTGTCAGTGATGCTGCCCTCCGAGCTTGGGTGAGTAGCGAACGTCGAACCCGTGGCCACGGCGACCATGCTCTCTTCGCCGAGGCCTGCAGTTGACGAATGCTTGACAAGCCGCTCCGCCGGACCCAGCATCGTGGCGGGACGACCACCTGTGGGATTCCGTGAACGCGGCGGCGGGGATCATGTGAACGACGACGGCTCGCTTAGCAGCCTTGCCTTCGGTAATCCGATGCGAAAGGCCATTGCCGTTGGAACTGTTTTTCTTGCAGTGGTTGCGGCTTGCTCGCGCGGCGATGCCGCAGACACGGCGTTGAGCGACAGCGCGAAGACAACGCAGGCGCCGGCTGCGGCTCCTGCACCTGGCTTCACACCAGTCCCCAAGCCGCCCGATGCGACTCCCGCACCCGATTTCGCGACAGTCTCCAAGCTGATCAACGATGCGATCGCGGCAAACAAGCTGCCGGGTGCCGTGGTTGTCGTCGGGCACGGTGGCAACATCGTCTTCCACCAGGCCTATGGCTCGCGCAAGCTTGCAGGCGAACCCGGGCTGGATGGACTGCCCGCACCGGCAGAACCGATGACCGAGGACACCATCTTCGATTTGGCGTCGCTGACGAAAATCCTCGCAACGGCGACCGCCGTCATGCAGCTCTACGAACAGGGCCAGGTTCAGTTCGACGATCCTGTGCAGCAGTACTTGCCTGACTTCAACACGGCGAACGATCCACGGCGTGCGAAGGTGACCGTTCGCATGTTGCTCACGCACACGTCAGGCGAAACGGGGGATGTCGAGCTCAAAGATCCGTGGGGACTGGACCGAGCCGATAAAGCAGAGGGGATTCATCGCGCGCTCACCACACCGCTGGAGTCGGGTCCCGGTGAAGGTTTCCGCTACTCCGACATCAACTTCATTCTGCTTGGCGCGCTGATCGAGAAGGTCACGGGCGAGGCCCTGGACGTCTACGTTCAGCGACACGTATTTGCGCCGCTTGGCATGGAAGACACCCACTACCTTCCCCCGGCTACGGCATGTGGACCGCACGCGACCATAGGTGCTGCGATCGCTTGGGCTCCCGCGCCAGAAGACTCGGTGCCCGACGTTTGTCCTGCGGGTACATGGACTGTCGGTCTCTTGTCGCGCATCGCACCGACAGCACGTGACGAAGAGGGCAGAGCCGATCCGAGCAAGAATCCCGATCTTGATCGCCTGCTTCGGGGCACCGTGCAGGACACGACGGCGCGGCGCATGGGTGGAGTGGCCGGACATGCCGGCGTGTTCTCGACGGCGCACGATGTCAGCATCTATGCGCAGGCCTTGCTTGACCGGCTCGCGGGCCGTCCGAGCACGTTTCCGTTGACGCAATCGACTCTCGAGTTGATGACGAATCCGCAGCAGCCGGGGCATAACGCACACCAACTCGAAGCCGCGAACGACGCAGCGCGAGAAGCAGTCGCAAAGAGGCCGAATACGACAGATCCGCTGCTGGCTCCGCGCTATCCGGCGATCGCGGGGCAGAACCTGCGCGGCTTTGGCTGGGACATCGACACGGCCCTGTCCGCGGCGCGAGGGATGGTCTTCCCCATCGGTAGCTTTGGCCATACCGGGTTCACCGGAACCTCGCTTTGGATTGACCCGGGCTCAGATACCTACATAGTTCTGCTCGCGAACTCGATCCATACGCGAGGCAGTCCACCGATGTCGAATCTGCGAGGTGAGGTTGCGACGACGACGGCCCGGGCCCTGGGTCTTTAGCGCAGTGCGTGCTCAGGGCCACTCGAAGTGTTGGTAGTCGGGAGTCGTCCAGTAGCCACCCCAGCGCCAGCCACGATCCGTGAAGATGTGCACGGCGGGGTCGGCGTCGTGTAAGAGTCCCGGGTCGGTGCGGCTGCGGTCTAGGTAGGCCGCCGCGTTCTGCGGTTCGAAGTACCCGCTGGCGTAAAGGCACGGGTTGGGAAGCGGATTGAGATCGATAGCCCGACCGTAAGCGTGTGGAGACCATTCGTTGGTTCCTGGAATGCGTCGGCAATTGAACGCCGAAGTGTTGTTGTCCTCCATCGATAACTCATCATCAGCGTCCGAGTAGTGGTCGACCGTGCGGATCTTCTCGACGGGATAACCCACCGCGGCAAGCTGCTCGAAGATCGCGATGACCTCCGGCACCAGGTCTTCATGCACGATCAGCTCGCCGCGGTGGGTCTGGCCGTCGAAACCGATGTGGTCGACGTTGACCCGTCGGAGCTGCCCCGGCTCGACGGGGCAACCCGGATGCCAGCTCGCGCCGAGTTCCGCGGCATTGACCGGCTCCACGATCCCACCGGCAGGTGCTGGCGGCGCGCTCGCCGACGACGCCGTGGCGGTCGACGGCGACGGCGTAACAGACGGTGACGGCGTAACAGACGGTGATGGTGTGGCCGGGTGAGGCGGCACCGGGGCTGTGCACTGCACCAGCACGACAACCGCTGCGAGCACTTGCGCCAGCGCGGCACCCCGCCGCCCGAAGGGTGTCAATTGGGATGAGTCCTCACCGCTTGCTTCCAGCCCTACAAGACCGCTGCAATTAGCGGTCTCGCTAGGCAAGTCCGGTGCCAACGCTACTAGGCGAGCACGAGAGTTGGGCATCACGTTTGACCCCGACCCCAAGGCTGGACGATCAGATGCATGCTCGGCGCACCTGATCGAGCGCGGTCAGCCAACAGGTCGGCGATGCCGGTCGCATACGTCGTCGGATGCACTCCGGTGGCGCGCAAGAACGCGGTCTCGTCCACCCCGATCGCCGTTCGAGAACCGAGCAGCGCTGCGGCGCTGACCGTTTCGTCACTGACGCCCGGGGCGTGGGTGGTTCTTCGATCGCATCGTCGTCGTCGAAGATGGTGCGCACCTCAGTGTGCTCTGCGGTGCGGTTGTCGCGGCGCGGGAGCTGGTCAGCTGTGGGGCTGGTGGTGCGGCGCGGGGCGGGTTCCGATGGGACGTTTGGCCGGGAGTGGCTTTCATCGCTGCGCGCCGCGCGTGCGGCGCCGTGTGAGGGGTGTTGGTCGTTAGTGCGGCCGTCTGCGCCGCGCTGGTGGTGGATGCGGCGTTGTGCTTCGCCGGCGACTGCGACAGCGGCGACCACCTCGGGGGCCACCACGGTGGCGCCGGCTTCGGCTGCCGTGGTGGCCGCGCCGGCGGGCTCTGGTGGTGCCGATGCTGGCCCGGCGCCGCCGGGTCGGTGCTGGGCGCGGCCGGTGCGCTGCGGCCGCCGCCGGGTGGCCGCCCGGGGGCGGGACTGCCGGTGAGGGGTGCGTCGGGGTCGTCGCGATCGTCGTCTCGGCCGAGTCGCTGCCGGCCGTGCTGGTAGAGGTCGCGGCCCCGTTCGTAGCCGCGTTGGCCACGGTCGTAGCCGGAGCGGATGTGGTCGGTGAGGTTGGTGACCGCGTGGGCGAGGTCGTGGCGGGTGCGGTCTCCGAGCTGGCGTTTGAGCCACCAGAACAGGCCGGTGGCCACGGCAGACATCAGGGCGAGAAGCACCAGCAGCGCGACGGGCTGGGTCATGTTGATCTGGGCGCCGTAGCCGCCGGGGGCGGCCATTTTGAGCAGGATCACCGTGGTAAACGAGATGTAGACGACCAGCGGCCACCATCAGTGGATTCGCCGCCACCCCCGCCACGCGGACCGCATTCCCTGAGATCTACACCGCGATCGCGCACCTACGCGATGTCCTCGGCGACCCCCGGCCTACGAATTACTCGCCCGTAAGGGTGAGACGATGACCACCGCCGCCATGGCGACCTACGCCTACGACCAAATCGAGCAGGCCCGAGCAGAACTGAACGCGGTCTCGAAATAGACGACATCTGCGACTCGCGGAAGTTCGTCTCAGAACACGTGTATCCAGTGACCGGGCCGACGCAGCTCCCGTCACGGCATCGCCTCGGCCCACTTTATGTGCCCCTCGAAGCCAAGGGATGTGGCCATGGCGCGGTAGCGATCCCGATAGTCGCGGTAGGTGGCGTCGTCACCCTTGGCGTGTCCCAGTAGCGCGCGCAGCCGCAATATTAAGATGTCGCGCAGTATCCAGCCTTTAGTCGCCGGGAGGTTCGCCCTCCGGTCGATCGCCGCTTCCGCCTTCAACGACGACCCCGAAGCCGCCGACCGTGACGCCGAAAATCTGCCCGTCACCGGCGAATGGATCGCCAAATGCATCCGCGGGCACGGCTGGTTGCACGACTGACCCGACGAAAGGAAACCGCGTGATGACCGACACCGCCCGGCTGCTCACCGCGCTCGCCGCAGTCTGGCGGCTCGGCAGTCCATCAGCTTCCTGGAGCCTGAAGGATGACACTGTGAGGCTCCCGCAAATTGCGGGAGCCTGACCGTAGCCGTTACCATCGCCCGTTGACCTGCCGGCAGCCAGCCAGGAGAACCCTCGACATGCTCAACCCATTCGTCGTGATCGCGGTATTGGTCGCCGTATTCATCTTTGTGGTGTGCAGCGGGTAGACGCCATCCCCACGGCAAAAGCGGTAGGCGCCTAACGGTTTCGAATCGGCGGCCGACCCAGCCGGCGTCTGACCTGCTACGACGCCGCGCGTGACGCCGATGACGAACGGGGGGGCATGCGCGACGATTCCATTGGTGATTGACGCTCCTTCTCTCGCGAGGGACATGGGTACGGTCGCCAAAGCGGCCGGTACCGATCCGGGAGGAATCACGACGGGGCAGATCTGCGACAGGCCACGACCATCAAGGGTCGGGCAATCTCCTGATTAGGTCACCGAGGTTGGCCGGACGGTGCCGGCCGCGCCACCCCGCACGGCCAAGTCAACGGATAGACGCCAACCAGCGGGCCAATAGCTTCGTGAGTCACGTTCGGAGCGACACGACCAGAACCATCTTCGCCAGCCAGTTCCGGACCAGCCGCATTCACACTCACAGATGGCTTCGGTGGGGCCGTTGGAGGCGTGGTGGTCGAATTACGTTGCAGTACAACATGATGGAATACGCCGGCACTGACGTGACGATTATTACCAGCTTGTGCAGCAGAGCTGTTCGGTGCCAACGGCCGCCGGTGGACGGCGACTGCGTCAGGAAGCTTTAGATCACCAGGTAGCCGAGCCGCCGCGCGGTGCCGGCTAAGCGGCTGGCGAGTTCGGGGTGGGTGAGGGGTTGCGATAGAGCGGGCCGCGATGGCATCGCGGTCTGAGCCGGCGCGAAGAGCGCCGCGCAAACGTGGCCGGCGAAGCGGCTGCCGTAGCGCACACCGTCAAGGTGGGAAATGCCTCAACGGGCAGACTGCAGGAATGGATCGCGAGCACCGTAGGGCATTTCAGCACCAGCAGAATCTGCTTGCGGGTGGCACCGCCAGCCAACGCTGCCTTGATGTGGCGTCGCGTGGCTTGACCTTCCAGGTTGGTGCACGACGCGTTAACCGCGACGTTGATCAGCTCGACGAACCTGCGCTCTAACACGGCGCTGGTCCAGGGTGCGGTGCTCATCTCTAGGCACTTGTTAGACCACGTGCCATCCCACTCACGCAGAACGGCTAAGCCTCGATCCACCGATCGGGTGGTGATGTGGAGTTGAGTTCGGTTGTGCGCCTTGTTTCCGAGGCATGCCGGGATTTGGGCGTGGTTGATGGTCCGACCTCGGTATCGGCTTGTTCCTGTGGGTCTTTCGTGTCGGGCGGACAGGTCGGATTGTTCTGTTAGGCGATGAGCGGTGGGTTTCTACGAAAAAGGCTGTGGAACAAGGTGTTCCATGCTGTTTCCCAGGGCCAGTCCCGTGGCAGGTGCAAGGTCAGGCGTCGGGCTGAGAACGCGATGCGTGCCGGGATCGTGATCAGCGTGCGGCGGATGGTCGCAGTGCGGGCTTTGGCCAGTGCCGGCCCGGTGATGGTGGCCGCGGCGCGGGTGAGGTTGAACGCGATGGCGGCCAGCGCCAGCCAGGCGGCGTTGGCGGTGAATCGCCCCGAGGGCAGGTGCGCCAGGGCGGAGTCTTTGAGGTCGGCGTGGACTTGTTCGATGATCGCGTGGCCGCGGTGGGTCTTGTCGGCGGTGACGGTGTCCAGCTCGGTGGTGGTGAAGAATGCATGGAATCGCCACAGGCTAAGGCGTCTCCCCATGGGCCGGTATCCGCGACCGGCGACTCACCGAATGCCAGCTGACCTCCCTAGAGGATGTCGCGCGGATCGGCAGGGGTGGGTGTGTGGCTGTGCGCACGACCACCTTTCTCGTAGGCCAGAAAGCCTTCGTAGGTGAGGAATCCCGCGTTGGCCTTCATCACGGTTGGGAGGTAGCCCGAGGTTGAACAGCGTCTCGTCGGGGGTGTCATACCAGGTGCCCAGTTTGAGGATGTGCCGGGTCTCTTCGGGTGTAGCGATAGGGCGGCCCAGCTCTTCGGCGACGCGCACCATCTTGCGCACCATCTCGACGGTGGTGAACCGCTGCCCCTTCACCGGACCCCACAGATTGTCCTCGATCCCTGCGCGCACGTGCTGTCCCAGCGCGATGCACATCGCCGAGATAGGCCACACCAACCGGAACACTGACTGGTAGGTGAACGACGAGCCTTGCGGGGCACGGCGAATCAGCTCCATCAAGTCGAACGGATTCGAGCCTGCCGTGCCGCCGCCGACCATGCTGTAGAAACCGTTGACCGGACCCATATAAAGACCCTGACGAATCAGACGCTCGACGATCTCCAGCGAATGCACGTGTGCGAGCGCGAAATAGGCTTGGATGCCGTTCTCGCGCAGACGCTTCAGATGTTCGATGCCACCGTGACCTGATCGGGCTTGGGGTCGATCTCGGCGAGCATGTGCCGCGTGTCATAGGCCTGCCACTTGGCGACATCGTCACGCTCCGGGGCAAACGAGATCGACCCACCAATTTGAAGCACCATGTCGGGCACGGCTTCCCGCAGCCGCCCGATCTGGGCGCTGTACTCGTCGAAGTTCTTCGAAATCTTGCCGGTCTTGGGATCGCGGACGTGAAAGTGCAGCATCCGCGCGCCGGCCTCATAACATTCCACGGCTTTTTGGACTTGTTCATCCCAGGACACCGGGATCTCTTCGGGGTAATCCGACGGAACCCACGCTGGCCCATACGGGGCAGCAGTGATGATCAACGGCGGCTGATTCTCGGGAAGCAGCGAGCGATCCGTGAAGTACATGTCCCTCCAAGGCTCTCGTTACCGGCACGCGCACCCGCACGGCACGCCGAGGTCACCGTAAGTGCTGCCGGTGAACGCCACCACAAAATCAGCCCGCTCGGAGCAAACACCGACCGCGCCAGACGCCAGTATTACCGCTGTTGTCGTCGAGGGCCGTAGCCAATCGGAGGTGGCCCGCGAATATGGGGCCTCGTAGGGCTGGATCTCCCGCCGGGTGGCCCACTACCGCTTGGAGGGCGAGGCTGCATTCGCGCCGCGTTCCCGGTGGGTTTGCGGCGAAACCAGGCTACGACGTGCCGAGCCTTGAGCCGTGTTCTCGGCGAGCTATCGCCGCAGGATCGAGCGCAGCGCATCGAGCACCTTGGGGTCCTCGATCGTTGACGGCACCGGCTCGTCCTTGCCATGGGCGATGGCGCGCATGGCTTTTCGCAGAATCTTGCCCGACCGGGTCTTCGGCAACCCCGGCACGACGTCGACGAGCTTGAAGCACGCCACCGCGCCGATCTCGTCACGCACTGCAGCGACGAGTTCGTCGGCGAGCCCGTCGGCCGAAGCGCCGGACTTCAGCACGACGAGCCCGCGCGGCACCTGCCCCCTGATTTCATCCGCCACTCCGATCACCGCGCACTCGGCCACCGCCGGGTGTGCAGCAAGCACCGCCTCGATCGCTCCGGTGGACAGCCGATGTCCCGCGATGTTGATCACATCGTCGATGCGGCCCATCACATACAGATAGCCCTCCTCGTCGACGTAGCCGCCGTCGCCGGTCAGGTAGTAACCGGGATGCTGCGCCAGATACGACGCCTGATAGCGGTCGTCGTCGCGCCACAGAGTGGGCAATGTTCCCGGCGGCAGAGGCAATTTGATGCAGATCGCGCCCTCTTCGCCCGGTTCGCACCCGTAGCCGTCGGGATGCAGGACCCGCACGTCGTAGCCGGGCATCGGGACCGTCGGCGACCCCGGCTTGATCGGCAACGGCTCGACCCCCATCGGGTTGGCCGCGATCGCCCAGCCCGTCTCCGTCTGCCACCAGTGGTCGACCACCGGAATGCCCAGCTGTTGCGCCTCCCACGCATAGGTGTCGGGGTCGAGCCGTTCACCGGCCTGGAACAGGTAGCGCAGCGACGACATGTCGTACTTGGCCAGATATCGGCCGTCCGGGTCCTCCTTGCGGATGGCGCGCATCGCGGTCGGCGCGGTGAACAGCGCCTTGACCCGATGCTCGGACACCACCCGCCAGAATGCGCCCGGGTCGGGCGTGCCCACCGGCTTGCCCTCGTAGAGCACGCTTGTGGCGCCGGCGAGCAGCGGCGCATACACGATGTAAGAGTGGCCGACGACCCAGCCCACGTCGGAGGCGGCCCAGAACACATCTGACGGTGCAATGTCGTAGATGTTGCCCATGCTCCACAGCAGCGCCACCGCATGGCCGCCGTTGTCGCGGACGATTCCCTTCGGCTTTCCCGTCGTTCCGGAGGTGTAGAGGACGTAGAGCGGGTCCGTCGCGGCAACCGGCACCGCATCGACGGGTCCGGCGGCGGCGATCAGCTCATGCCAATCGATGTCGCGTTCGGGATCCAGCTGGCAGCGGTGCTGCTGCCGTTGCACGATCACGCAGCTGCGCGGTGCGTGCGCGCATGCCTCGATCGCCGCATCGAGCATCGGCTTGTATTCCACGATCCGGGACGGCTCGATGCCGCACGACGCCGACACGATGACTACGGGACGAGCGTCGTCGATCCGCGCCGCTAGTTCATGACCGGCGAAACCGCCGAACACCACCGAATGCACCGCGCCGAGACGGGCGCAGGCCAGCATCGCGATCACCGCCTCCGGAATCATCGGCATGTAGATCACCACCCGATCGCCCTTGCCGACTCCGAGGCCGCGCAGCATACTCGCGAATCTGGCTGTGTGGTCGAGTAATTCGGTGTAGGTATAGGTGTGCTGGGTGCCGGTGACGGGGGAGTCGTAGATCAGCGCTGGCACGTCGCCGCGGCCGTCGGCGACGTGGCGGTCGAGTGCGTTGAAGCAGGTATTCAGCTCCCCGTCGGGAAACCACCGGTAGAACGGCGGATTGCTGTCGTCGAGCACACGGCGCGGCTCACGCGTCCACGACACCGCGCGGGCCGCCTGTGCCCAGAACGCCTCCGGATCGTCGATGCTGGCCCTGAACAGTTCCTGATACCCAGCCATGCTGGCACGGTAGCGCGGGGCTTTCGCTTACGGGGCTCGACGGGAAACCCGAACGCCCCCGGCATGAGCCCTCGGGGCGTTCGGTTCGGCGGAAGATTGAGCTCCAACCGGATCCGTGGAAGGTTCTTGGTGTCAGGGCTCGAAACGGTAGCCCATCCCGGCCTCGGTCAGCAGGTGCGTCGGCTTGGACGGGTCGTCTTCGAGTTTGCGCCGCAGCTGCGCCAGATACACCCGCAGATAGTGAGTCTCCTTGGCGTAGGCCGGTCCCCACACCTCCTTGAGAAGCTCCTCGCGCCCGACCAGCTTGCCACGGTTGCGCACCAGCATCTCGAGCATGCCCCACTCCGTGGGGGTCAAATGCACCTCCACCCCGTCCTTCGTGACCTTCTTCGCGGCGAGATCGACGGTGAACGAATCTGTTTGGATCACAGGCTCATCCGCGTCGGCCGCCGCAGTCCCCCGCCGGACCGCGGCGCGCAGCCGGGCGAGCAGCTCGTCCATCCCGAAGGGTTTGGTGACGTAATCATCGGCGCCGCCGTCCAGGGCCTGCACCTTGTCGCTGGAGTCTGTCCGCGCGGACAGCACGATCACCGGCGCGGTCATCCAGCCGCGCAGGCCGGCCAGCACCTCGATACCGTCCATGTCGGGCAGGCCGAGGTCCAGGATCACTACATCCGGCTTGTGTTCGGCGGCGGCTCGCAACGCTCCGGCTCCGGTGGCCGCGGTGGTGACCTCATAGCCGCGCACGGACAGGTTGATGCGCAGCGCCCGCAAAATCTGCGGCTCGTCGTCGATCACCAAAACTCTTGTCATGCAGGCTGATCCGGTGTCGGGGCGGCGAGGTCGATCTCGATCGTCAATCCGCCGCCGGGGGTGTCGGTCGCCTGGATCGTGCCGCCCATCGCCTCGACGAACCCGCGCGCGACGGACAGGCCCAGCCCGACACCGCTGGTGTTGTCGCGGTCACCGAGGCGCTGGAACGGCTCGAACAACTGCTCCTCCGCGCCGCGCGGGATGCCAAGCTCCCTCGTCCACCACCGTGATCAGCACCCTGTCGCCGACCCGGCCGGCGTTTACCCGCACAACGCTGTCGGGCGCGTATCGCAACCCATTGTCGATCAGGTTGGCCAGCACCCGCTCCAGCAGCCCGGCGTCGGCCATCGCGATCGCGTCGCCCACCTCCACCTTCACCCGGTCGATGCCCACTCGGCCAAACCCGGTGGCGCCCTTACTGATACTGACCAGTGCCCGCTGCACCGTTTCCTCGAGGTAGGCACGGCGCAGCTGGGGCTGCACCACACCCGCCGCCAGCCGCGACGAATCGAGCAGATTTCCCACCAGCGCGGTGAGCTGGTCGATCGACTCCTCGATCGTGGCAAGCAACTCCGCGGTGTCCTCGGGCGAGAAGCCGACGTCGTCGGCACGCAGGCTGGACACGGCGGCCTTGGCCGCCGCCAGTGGCGTGCGCAGGTCGTGGCTGACCGCCGAGAGCAACGACCTGCGCAGCTCGTCGGCCTGCGCGATCGCCGATGCCTTGCTGGCTGCCCCGGCCAGCTCGCGCTGCTTGACCAGCCCTGCGGCCTGCTTGGCCACTGCGGTGAGCACGCGAAGATCGCGCGCCTGGACCCTCCGCCCGGACATCAGCATCCAGAACTCGTCGTCACCCACCTCCACGGCGGTGTCGGCGGAATTGATGTCGGCGCATGGATCGTTGCCGACGCAGGCGACGACCTCACCGCCCGGGCCGCCTTCGAGCACCCGCAGTACGCTCACGGCACGTTGCGAATACGTTTCGCGGACCCGCTCCAGCAGAGTTTCGAGCCCGGCACCGTGCAACACCGAGCCGGCGAACAAGGCGAGCAGCTCTGCTTCCTGCGAGGCTCGTCTGGCCTCCCGTGTCCGGTTGATGGAACTATCCACCAAAGCGGCGACCGCGACTGCCATGACCAGCAACACCAATTCGGTGACCGCGGCGTCCGGCTCCGCGATGGTGAAGCTGTACCGCGGCTCGGTAAGGAAGTAGTTCAACAGCATGCCCGACAGCACCGCCGACAGCACGGCCGGTGCGACACCACCGAGCAGAGCGACTACGAGTACGCCGACGAAGAACAGCGCGCTTTCGCCACCGATGGCTAAATAGCGGTCCAAGAAGACAACCGTGACCGCGCAGATGACCGACGGCACCGCCAGCGCGGCCAGCCAGGACATCAGATGACGTTGCCGCGACGAAATTTTCGACCACGAGAAACCCCGGCTGGCCTCCCCGTGGGTCACCATGTGAACGTCGATCTTGCCCGAATGCTGCACGACCGCGGCGCCGATACCCTCGTCGAAGATCCGCGCCCACCGTGACCTTCGAGACGTTCCGACAACCAGCTGGGTGGCGTTCATCTCGCGAGCGAAATCCAGCAATGCGGTCGGAACGTCGTCGCCCACCACCGTGTGCAGAGTTGCGCCGAGGCTGATCGCGAGTTCACGGACCTTGCCCATCTGTGGGGCAGACACGCCGGACAGGCCGTCACCGCGGATGACGTGAACGACCATCAACTCGGCGCTCGACTTCGACGCGATCCGAAACGCTCGGCGCACCAGCGTCTCTGACTCCGGGCCACCGGTGACGGCGACGACGACGCGTTCGCGCGTCTCCCAGGTGTCGGTGATCTTCTTTTCGGCACGGTACTTTTCCAACGCCGCGTCGACCTGGTCGGCGAGCCACAGCAGAGCCAGCTCCCGCAGCGCGGTCAGGTTGCCTTTCCGGAAGTAATTCGACAGCGCGGCATCGACTCGTGCGGCTGCGTAGACGTTGCCGTGAGCAAGCCTGCGCCGCAACGCTTCCGGTGTGATATCCACCAGTTCGATCTGGTCGGCCGCGCGCACGACCTCGTCGGGGATCTTCTCCTTCTGCTCGATGCCGGTGATTTGGGCGACGACGTCGTTGAGGCTCTCGAGGTGCTGGATATTGACCGTGGAGATCACGGTGATGCCGGCGTCGAGCAGCAAATCGACGTCCTGCCATCGCTTCGGGTTCTTGCTGCCCGGGGTGTTCGTGTGGGCCAACTCGTCAACCAGCACCACCTCGGGCTGCCGCCGCAGCACTGCGTCGACATCGAGTTCGGGGAATTTGGTGCCGCGGTACTCGATGTACTCGGGCGGGATCAATTCGACGCCGTCCAGCAGTTCCGCGGTCTTTGTGCGGCCATGTGTCTCCACCACCGCCGCGACGAGGTCGGTGCCGCGTTCCAGCCGGCGGTGCGCCTCGCCGAGCATCGCGTAGGTCTTGCCGACGCCGGGAGCAGCCCCCAAATAGATGCGGAGTTCGCCGCGCTTGCCGGTCATGTTGCCATCATCCACCCCGCGGATCAGCTTGCGACCGGGTACTTCCGGTCGAGCTCGAGGTTCAGTTCGACCACGTTGACCCGCGCCTCACCGAGAAAACCGAACACCGGGCCGTCTTGGTTGTCGCGAACCGCTTGACGCACCACGTCCTCGGTGACGCCGCGAGCGCCCGCGACGCGGCGAATCTGGAGGTCGGCGTAGGCAACCGAGATGTGTGGGTCCAGCCCGCTGCCGCTCGCCGTGACGGCGTCGGCCGGCACGACGGGATTCGCCGGGGCTGCACCGCGGATCGGAACAATCTGCCCGATCGAGTAGTCCTCGCCGTAGTCGGCGCATTCCACCCGCATGCCCTCGTAGGTGCTCAGGAACGGCGCCTGGGTGGTCTTGCACGGCTCGTTCACACTCACCACACGAGTCGGTCGTAGGACGTTGCCCGTCGAATCCCGGGGTCCGATCACTGATAGCACCGCACCGACGCCATCGCCGGTGCAGAACGGCCGCGATCCGTCCACACCCTCGAGCTTTCCGACGTCGTGGCTGCGCGTGCACACCTGCGTCAGCAGGCTCGGCTTGCCGGGCGCATCCACGATGCTCTCCGGTCCCAGGTTGCTTGCGCCGGTGGCAAGCGGGTCATATCCGTCGCCGGCGGCCGACGGGCGGCTCTGGAAGTACTGCGGCAGCGGGTTGCCGTGGGAGTCGGTGAATAGCTGGCCAATCAACCTGCTGCCCACCGGCTTTCCGTTGACCTCGATGATTGATCCGTTGGCGTTGTCCCGTAGACCCGGAAGCTGCGCCACCAACCAAATGAAGAGCGGATAGCCGATACCGACGATCACGGTCAGTACCAGGAGCGCGCGCAGCGCGGCCCAGTGCTGGCGAACCAAGTTAGCGAATTTCATGTCACATTCCCGGTAAGAACTGGACGACAAGGTCGATGATCTTGATTCCGATGAACGGGGCGATGATGCCGCCGAGCCCGTAGACATAAAGATTTCGGGACAGCAGCTTCGATGCGCTGCTTGGGGTATACCGAACGCCGCGCAGCGACAATGGAATCAGCGCGACGATGATCACGGCGTTGAAGATCACCGCCGACAGAATCGCTGACTGAGGGCTGTGCAGCTGCATGATGTTGATGAGATCGAGCCCGGGGAACAATGCCACGAACATCGCCGGGATGATCGCGAAGTACTTCGCGATGTCGTTGGCGATCGAGAACGTCGTGAGCGCACCGCGGGTTATCAACAGCTGCTTGCCGATCTCGACGATCTCGATGAGCTTCGTCGGGTCCGAGTCGAGGTCGACCATGTTGCCGGCTTCTTTGGCGGCGGAGGTGCCGGTGTTCATGGCGACGCCGACGTCGGCCTGAGCTAAGGCCGGAGCGTCGTTGGTGCCGTCACCAGTCATTGCCACCAGCTTGCCGCCCTCTTGTTCGGACTTGATGAGCGCAAGCTTGTCCTCGGGCGTCGCCTCGGCGAGGAAGTCGTCCACCCCGGCCTCGTCGGCAATCGCCTTGGCGGTCAGCGGATTGTCGCCGGTGATCATCACTGTCCGGATGCCCATCCGGCGCATCTCATCAAAGCGCTCACGCATTCCCTGCTTGACGACGTCCTTGAGGTGGATGACGCCAAGTACGGAGGCCTTGCCGTCGGCGACCTGACCGACCACCAGCGGAGTGCCACCGCTGGCGGAGATGCCGTCGACAATGACGCCAAAGTCGGGCGGCACGTTACCGCCCTGGCCCCGTACCCAGTCGGCCACCGAGCTCGCCGCGCCCTTGCGCAGCATGTGCCCGTTCTCGAGGTTGACGCCGGACATCCGCGTCGCGGCGCTGAACTGAACCCAACGCGCATTCGCCAATTCACCCGGGGTGCGCGCGCGCAGACCGTACTGCTGCTTGGCGAACACGACAACGGACCGTCCCTCGGGTGTTGCGTCGGCGAGGCTGGACAGCTGTGCTGCATCCGCGAAAGCCTCGGGGGAGACACCATCGACGGGGATGAACGCTGCAGCCTGGCGGTTGCCGAGGGTGATCGTGCCGGTCTTGTCGAGCAGCAGCGTGTTCACGTCGCCCGCGGCCTCCACCGCGCGGCCCGACATGGCCAACACGTTGCGCTGGACCAGCCGGTCCATTCCTGCGATGCCGATGGCTGACAGCAGCGCGCCGATCGTAGTGGGGATCAGGCATACCAACAGCGACACCATCACGATCCCGGTCACTCCGTGGGCATTGAGCGCCAACGTATCCGAAACGCCAGGGTTGTTGGCCTTGGAGTAGATCGCCAGCGGCTGCAGCGTTGCGACCGCGACCAGGAAGATGATCGTCAGCGCGGCCAGCAGGATGTTCAACGCGATCTCGTTCGGTGTCTTCTGCCGGTTCGCGCCCTCGACGAGCCCAATCATCCGGTCGAGGAAGCTTTCACCGGGCTTCTGGGTGATCTTCACGACGATGCGATCCGACAGCACCGTGGTGCCGCCGGTCACCGCCGAACGGTCGCCACCGGACTCACGCACGACGGGTGCCGACTCACCCGTGATGGCCGACTCGTCCACCGACGCAATACCTTCTACCACGTCGCCGTCGCCGGGAATCACCTGGCCGGCCTCGACCACCACGATGTCGCCCTGCTTCAGCAATGCCGCCGCGACTTCTTCTTCTCTTCCGGGCGTTTCTGGCGTCCAGCCCGTGAGACGACGGGCCACCGTGTGCGCCTTGGCCTTTCGCAGGGTCTCGGCCTGCGCCTTGCCGCGGCCCTCGGCCACCGCCTCGGCCAGGTTGGCGAAAATGACGGTCAGCCACAACCACACCACGATCAGCCAGGCGAACCAGGAGGGATCGACGATCGCGAGGAACGTCGTCCACACCGCCCCGATCTCGACGATGAACATGACCGGGTTGCGCCACAACGTGCGCGGGTCGAGTTTGCGCAGCGCGTCCGGCGTCGACTTCAAGAGCATCTTGGGGTCGAGCAAGCCGCCCTGGACGCGCTTGGGCGCGTCCGTGTGTGGCGAGATCTCCTCCGGACCCGCCGCCGAATCGATAGTGGTGGCGGCCATTAGTGAATCCCTTCAGCGAGAGGCCCGAGCGCCAGCATGGGCAGGAAGGTAAGTGCGACCAGAATCAGCGTCACGCCTGCGACCATCCCGACAAACTGCGGTCGATGCGTGGGAAGGGTGCCGAGCGAGGCGGGAGTCGTGCCCTGCTTGGCCAGTGAACCGGCCAGCGCGAGAACGAAGATCATCGGCAAGAACCGGCCGAACACCATCGCGAAGCCCAGCGCGGTGTTGTACCAGTCGGTGTTGACCGTGATGCCGGCGAACGCCGACCCATTGTTGTTGGCAGCAGAGGTAAACGCGTACAACACCTCCGACAAACCATGCGGGCCGGTGTTGAGCATCCCCGCTCGTTGGCCCGGCATCGCCATCGCTATTGCGGTACCGGTCAGCACGATCAGCGGCGTGATCAAGAAATAGGTTGCGGCCAGCTTGATTTCGCGGGGGTTGATCTTCTTGCCGAGATACTCGGGCGTGCGGCCAACCATCAGGCCGGCGACGAACACGGTGATGACGGCGAGAATCAGCATGCCGTACAGGCCAGAGCCCGTGCCGCCGGGCGCTACTTCACCGAGTTGCATGTTGAACATCGTGATCATGCCGCCCAGGCTCGTATAGGAGTCGTGGAACGAGTCCACCGCGCCGGTTGAGGTCAGCGTCGTCGCATCGGCGAACACCGCCGAGTTCGGCACCCCGAACCGCTGCTCGACGCCTTCCATCGCAGCGCCGACCGCTGTCGGAACGGTGCCGTGATGCTGCATCTGCATCCACAGCATGAAGCTGACGCTGATGAGCGCCAGCGACGCCATGACCGCCGCGATCGCATAGCCCTGCTTTTTGCTTCCGACTATGCGGCCGAAGGTGCGCGGCAGCGAGAAGCTGATCATCAGCAGCAGGAAAATCTCCACCCAGTTCGTCCACGAGTTCGGATTCTCAAACGGGTGCGACGAGTTGGCGTTATAGAACCCGCCGCCGTTGGTGCCTAGCTCTTTGATGGCCTCCTGGCTCGCTACCGGGCCGCCCGTGATGGTCTGCTGACCCCCGGCGAGCGTGCTGACGACCTGGTCGTGGAGGTGGAAGTTTTGGATCGCCCCGCCGGCGATGAGCACGATCGCGCCGATGATCGAGATCGGCAGCAGGATGCGAAGCGTACCGCGGACCAGGTCCGCCCAGAAGTTGCCCAGCTCGCCGGTGTGCCGACGCGCGAAGCCGCGGACTAGGCCGATCGCGACGACCATTCCCACCGCGGCGGAGACGAAGTTCTGTACGGCAAGACCGGCCATCTGCACCAAGTGACCTTGCGTCGACTCACCTGAGTAGGCCTGCCAGTTGGTGTTCGTGGCGAAGCTGATCGCGGTATTCCACGCCAGTCCCGGGGTCATTTGCGTCGCGGGGTCGTTCAAGTGCAATGGCAGCTTGCCCTGGACCAACTGGAAGCCAAAGAGGAATAGGATGCTGATCGCCGAGAACGCCAGCACGCTGCGTGCGTAGGCGCCCCACGTTTGTTCGGCCTTCGGGTCCGCCCCAATCGTCCGGTAAATCAACCGCTCAGCGCGAAAGTGCTTGTCGGAACTTTAGACGCGGTACATATAGTCCCCGAGGGGCACATGCACAGCCGCCAGCGCCAGCACAAGTAGCGCGAGGAAGATGATCCCCGGCGTCACAGTACCCACTAGAACCTCTCCGGGAAGAGCAGGGCCGCAAAGAGAAACAGTGCCAATAGGACGGACAGCACCAGGCCCACTACGTTTTCGTAACTCACAGTCCTTCGACCAACTTCACAACCAGGCCGAGCAGGGCGAAGATCGCCACCGTCAGCACGATAAACACCAGGACACCCATGTTGTCTCCATTTCGCACGGTCAATGCCGGCGTTCGGCGCCTCTTCTCCAGGCAGCATCCGCTGGGCCCTCAGCCCCGAGGACCAAAGCGAAGTTAGACCCGGCTCTGCGTACGACGGCCTGTCGTTGACGCTTTCTTAGCACCCTGACCACACACCTTTACGGCATTCGTGCCGCGTTCGCCTGGACCGTCTAAATGATTGTCGATCAGGATTGCGTCAAGTAAGTCCGATTCGGCGTGGGGATTCTGTAGCACGACAGGCAGCGATGGACGAGGTACGCGGCTACAGCCAGTTTTGCCGTTTGAACATCGTGTAGAGCCCGAGACAGATGATGAGCATCAGTACGAGCGCGAACGGGTAGCCGCCCAGCCAATGCAATTCGGGCATGTGGTCGAAGTTCATCCCGTACACCGTGCCAATCAAGGTGGGCGCGAACAGAATTGCCGCCCACGCCGATACTTTCTTGATTTCTTCGTTCTGGGCGTAGCTCGCCTCGGTAAGATTCTTCATCTCCTCGTTTTGGGCTTGGCTTACCAGAGTGGCATTCACGGTGAGGATGCTGGTCAGCAGCGTTTGGAAGTCGTCAACCCGCTCCACCACGGTGGTGGCGTGGTCTGCCACGTCGCGCAGATATCGTTGCAACTCCTCGCTCGTGCCATACTTTTCGAACCCTGCCTCCAGCGCTGCGAGCATGCCCAGCAGGGGGCGGGTGGCCCGCTGAAATTCGATGACCTCACGCGACAGTTCGTAGATGCGGCGGGACACCTTCGGGTCCCCACGGAATACCTCGGTCTGGATTTCGTCAATGTCGTTTTGCAGCCCGCGTACCACCGGGGCGTAGCCGTCGACCACCGCGTCAAGGATGGCGTAAAGCACAGATTCCCGACCCAGCCGTAGCAGGTCGGGGTCGCTCTCCATCCGTTGGCGCACGGCCGCCAGGTTTGGTGACTCGGCGTGCCGCACGGTTAGAACGAACCCAGGCCCAGTGAATACGTGCAACTCGCCGAACTCGACTTCCTCGGTCTCGTCCAGGTAGCGGGCAGCGCGAAGTACGACGAACAGCGTCTCCCCGTAGCGCTCCAATTTGGGCCGTTGGTGGGCAACAATGGCATCCTCCACCGCCAGCTCGTGCAGTCCGAACTGCTCGGCAACGGCGAGTAGCTCCCTCTCGCTGGGCCGGTACAGCCCGATCCAGGCCATGCTCGTCTCATCGGGCAGGCTACGTAGCGCCTCCTCGAGGGTTGCCGGCGATTCGGCACGCCGCCCATCCCGGTACACCCCGCTGTCGACCAAGCTCGGCACCGCCAGGGTGGGCTCTTCCTGCATGTCGGGGTCCATTGACCGCTCCGGTGCGGCCGACAGATCGGTGCTCTGCTGACTCGGACCAGAGGCACGGCGGGGCATCAAGAAACGCAGCCGCGAATTGGGCATGACTCCAACCCTCCCGAGGGAACGCCTATCGACCGTAGCCGACATGCACCGTTAACTGACGATGACGACACCAGTACAAGCATCCCAAACCCGGACTACGCACGCCGCTACTATGACCGGCACGGCAAGGCCGAGTTCCTGGACCTCGGTGATCGGCCCCGCGTCGATCATGGTGGCTGTCTACTATTGGCACCGGCACGGCCAGCGGCAATCCATTGCCCGGCGTAACCGACGGTGACGGCGCTGGACGTCAAGCGGCCGTCAAAGTTTTCGGTTGACGCGTAAAGGAAGCGCTAGATATTCCCCGTTGTCAATCAGACCGGCGTAAGCCGGAGGGTGTTGCTCCGGCAGAAGCGCCGGTGCCCGGCAAGAAGGTCACCGATGACCATCTCCTCTGAAAGGACCCGTCTCGTCCGGGTGCGCATGTCGCCTCCGGACGATCGTGTAGCACCCTCGTCAAGAGACGGCGATCAGTCCCAGGTCGTCGTTCGATGTAACCGGTGGCGCAAGGCATTTCGTGATGCGAGCGTGGCGTATCCGGCGACTGCGTTGGCGATCCCGCTCGCGGCCAACTGGATTCGCGAGCATGGCTGCCAGGTCAACGCACATTCGCCTCAGGGCATTGCGTTCACGATGTCGGCGCGGATCTCGCCGGCACACGTGATGTTCCACTGCCACTGTGCAACTGGTCCCACCATCAGTGGAGCAATCGGGTTGCGCATCGGACAGCTCATCGTCGACTCGGAAAGCACAACCGTGATGGTCGGCTGCGCGGAGGAGCCCCAGCATGTTCTCGTCGACGTAACGGGCGACAAGACGGACGGATTGGTAGCTGCGGTGCTCGCCGAAGCGCCCTTGACGTTGACCGGTCTCTACCGGGAAGCAAAGAGGGCGGAGGACGCCGTCCTCCCCATGCTCGAACACATCGCGGACGTGCGGCGTCAGCATGGCATTCTCCTCAGACGCATTGCGGTTGCGATGCGTGGAGAACCGACATCACCGGAGCAGCTTGCCGAGGACATCCGCGATGTCATTGAGGATGGTTGTGCTCGGTTACGGCTGCCGCGACCCGCGCTGACCGTCTTTCCCGATTGGATCGCCCTGACACACGAGATGTAATCCGGTCCTGCCGAGGGTCAGGGTGCGCGTAGCGTCGTCTGATATGCGTCCGTCATGATGTCAGGCGACCTCACGACATCGCCGGAGGGACCTAACCGTGGCAGAACGACTTGCTCTGGTGCTTGCGGGCGGCGGCATTGCCGGGATCGCCTGGGAGACAGGGTTCCTGCTCGGTCTGAACGAGGAAGCTTGCTGCGCCGCTCGCCGCCTACTGGACGCCGACGTTGTGCTGGGCACGTCGGCGGGGTCGGCGGTGGCGGCACAGATCTCCAGCGGTACGCCGCTTGAGGAACTCTACGCGCGACAGCTCGCGCCACCGACATACGAGATGGCGCCGCGCGTCGACATAGATGAATTGATCGAGCTATTCGAGCACGCCCATGACCCCAGTACTTCTATTCCCGAGAGATTGCGCTGGATTGGCCAGCACGCGATGTCGGCACCGACCGTTTCCGAAGACATGCGTCGGTCGGTAATCGAGCAGCGGCTGCCGTCGCACCGCTGGCCTGACCGTCGACTCGAGGTCACCGCGATCGACGTCCAGACGGGCGAACGAGTGGTGTTCAACCGTGACAGTGGGGTGTTATTGGTCGATGCCGTCGCCGCCAGCTGTGCCGTGCCTGTGGTGTGGCCGCCGGTGACAATTCATGGGCGGCGGTTCATGGACGGTGGGGTGGGCAGCACCGCAAACGTGGATACCGTTTCTGACGTCGACGCGGTGGTGATGCTGTCGCCCACCCCCGAGCCGGGTTTCTCGCCGTTCGGGCGGAGTCTGGCCGATGAGCTCGCCGAGCACCCTGGTCGCACGCTGGGCATCTTCTCCGACGAGTATTCGGTCGCAGCATTCGGCCGCAACCCGCTCGACCCCGCGTGTCGCGGACCATCGGCGGTCGCGGGCCGCGAGCAGGGCTGGCGGGACGCTGTGAAGGTCGCGGCCTTCCTGGACTGTGCGGGTTAGGGCGGGGCCTCAGCGTTTCTGCACGGCCCCGTGGGGTTACTCCCTTTCTGCATGATTCAACGAAGAAAGGTGTGGACATGACGACACCTTCTGCAGGCCGGTCGGAACGCTGGGCGACGGTCCAGGGAGCCGCCCTCGTCATCGGCGCGGTGTTCGTCCTGGTCGGGATCCTCGGATTCATTCCCGGCGTCACAACGCATTACGACATGCTCGGCATCGCCGGCCATCACTCCGGGGCCAAGCTGCTCGGGCTGTTCAACGTGTCGGTCCTGCACAACATCGTCCACCTGCTGTTCGGCGTTGGGGGACTGGTGATGGCTCGAACCGTCAACGGAGCTCGCGCCTTCCTGATTGGCGGCGGCTTCATCTACCTCGGGCTGTGGATCTACGGGTTGTTGATAAAGCAGGAGAGCGTTAGCAACTTCATCCCGGTCAATACCGCTGACAATTGGCTGCACTTCGCGCTGGGCGTCGGCATGGTCTTTCTCGGCGTGCTCCTCGGGCGCACCGCTGCCCGCCGCCCCGCAGGGGTATGAGCCCTACCCGCATCTGGGCGGATGGGGAACGAAAAATGTTGTCCGCGAATGGTATTCGGCAAACCAGATTCACCCGTCGCTGTCCGCAGGGCCGTCGGCCTCGACAGGCTCGTCGTCATCGGAACTGGCCTCAGCCTCAAACGAATCCAACGCCTGTGCCGCCAACATCTGTCCGACGTCGATCACATCGGCGGCGCGGTGGAATTCCAGGCTCCGCGACGACGTGCGCGGCACCTCGATCAGGACGTCGGGCGGATAGGCTGCAAGATGATGGCGCGCCAACGCCGACTGCATCACGTCGATCGTGCGGTTCATCACCTCGAAACTGCCGAGCCTCGGCACCATTGCCGAGGCCGTGGCGACGTCGTCGGCATCCTCACCGACATCGGCGAGCTCTTCGTCCACCACCTCGTCGTCGGTCAGGGCGCCGAAGCGGCTCAACCACGTACGCGCGGCGGGAGTCTCGAGCAGAGCGGACGTGCTGCGCACCATGCGGTTGAACCATTCCGCGGCCGGGTTCGGCTCGGAACCGGAGCGGCGGTGCGGACTACTGTCGGACTCTCCGTTCAAACTCACCGCGATCGTCAGATCGGCGTTCGCACCGGCAAGCGGGCCGACCGGCAGCGGATCCAGGATGCCGCCGTCGGCAAGAATGCGGCCGTCGGCGATGTACGGCGAGACCATGCCCGGGATCGCAATCGACGCGCGAATCGCAACATCGAGCGGCCCGCGCTGCAGCCATAGTGACTTCCCGCTGATCAGATCGGTGGCGACCGCGGTGTACGCGATCGGTAGCGTCTCGATCTCGACGTCTCCGAGCAACTCCCTCACCACGTCGAGCAATTTCTCGGCGCGGAAGAACCCGGGCCCGCGCCACGCGGGATCCAGCAACCGCAACACCCCGCTCTGGCTCAGCGTCTTGGCCCAGTCTGCGAAGTCGTTCAGCGCACCGGCCGCGTGCAGACCGCCCACCAATGCACCCATCGACGAGCCCGCGACGCCGACGATCTCATAGCCGCGGTCGACGATTTCGGCGATCACGCCGATGTGGGCGTAGCCGCGCGCGCCTCCGCTGCCGAGCGCCAGCGCTACCCGCTTGCCGTCCATACCGATATCTTGCGCCCCACACGCTTTAATCGCAGCCAGCTTCCGCGGCTGCTTTGACGGCGACGATCACCCCGGCTTGGCGTTGCGGGGTCAGTTTGGCCCACGGCGTATTCCACGTGCCGTTCTCGCCGTTCTGCGACGCCTGCACCATCGCTAGATACGGCTCGATCTGGGCCCGCGGGTCGCCTGGCTTGTCCTTCAACCATTCGCGCGCCCAGTGACAGGCCTGGTAGTACTCCTCTTCGGTCGACGACGCCGGCGCATCGACCGAGGTGGTTATCCCGCCCGGTGAGATTCCTACTTGCACCGGACCCGTCGCGGCGGCCTCGGCCGCGGCTGAGTCCGGAGCGGAGGACGACCCAGGCGGATTGGAGTTCGTCCCGGCCGACGAGCAACCGGACAGCACCATCGTGGACGCGACACAGGCCAAGACCAGACCTTGAAAGCAGCGCACAGCACTCATCTGTGCAACACTATTTGCCGTGATGGGACACATCGGCACTCGGGAGTGTTGTCGGGCCTGACTGCCCGCCCCCGATTCGTCCACCCATCTCTTGAGAGTTGTTCCCTTATGTCCGCACACTCCGTTGCGTTGCGTCCGCCCGCCATTCCCGCCGTGTCCGCGCCGACCCGGCTGCGATTGCCCGACCTGCTGCACATCACCGACCGGGACGCCGACGACGTCCTGGGTGGCCGCTACGACCACCTCCTGCCCGCCGCCGGCATCCCCGTCAACGAACGATGGTTCACCCGGCTGCGCAGCGACGACGAGCTCGACGTCTGGCTGATCAGCTGGGTGCCGGGCCAGGCCACTGAACTGCACGACCACTCCGGGTCCCTCGGCGCATTGACCCTGCTGAGTGGCGCGCTGAATGAATCACGTTGGGCCGGAGACGAATTGCGCAGCCGTCGGCTAACCGCCGGAGATCAGGCGGCGTTCCCGCTCGGGTGGGTGCATGACGTCACCTGGGCCCCCGTCGATACCGAGGCGTCCCAGTCACCCACACTGAGCGTGCACGCCTACTCGCCTCCCCTCACCGCGATGTCCTACTACGAGGTCACCGATCGCAACACGCTGCGGCGGGTCCGCACCGAACTGACCGCCACCCCGGAGGGGCAATGACGGAGCCGGATCGACCAGATGCTCGCCGCCGCGCGCGGCCGGCTGCACAGGCTCGACGCGCTCAAGGTCCCCGCGGCCGTCCGGCGCGGGGCGGTGCTGGTCGACATCCGTCCGCAGGCGCAGCGCGAGCAGGAAGGCGGCGTGCCGGCCGCACTGGTCATCGAACGCAATGTGCTGGAGTGGCGCTGCGACCCGACCAGCGACGCGCGGTTGCCGCAGGCCGTCGACGACGACGTCGAGTGGGTGGTGCTGTGCTCGGCGGGCTACACCTCCAGCCTCGCGGCCGCCGCGCTGCATGACCTCGGGCTGCATCGGGCCACCGACGTCGTCGGCGGCTACTGGGCGCTGGTCGCCACCGGCGCGCTGGCCGAACTCTCCTGACCCGCTACTCGGGCGCCTTCACCAGCCCACGCAACCGCTCCGTCTTCTCCGGCGTCCAGCCCGGCGGCCGCAGGATCTCCGCCCACGCGTTCACGACGTCGCGGACGTAGCGGTGTCCGTGGCCGTCGGGCACATCCACGGCGACCGCCATGTCGGCCGACACCTGTAAGAACGTCACCACCGGGAACCAGAACATGTCGCGTGGCCGGTCGTAGCCGGGAGATTCGGTGAGCCAGTCCGGTTGCTGGAACAGCAGGTCGGGATTCCACCAGGTGATCGGGTCAGATGCATGCTGCAGGTACACCACCCTCGGCGTGCCCCACGAATCGGCCGGTCGGCCCAGGTTGTCCGGGCGCGCCGCGAAACGCACGTTTTCGCCCTGCTGGTAGATCGGCAGCCACTCCGGCGATCCGGAATCGCGGTTGTGGGTGGCCTCCTGCCACATCGTGTTGTTGAACGTCGGGCCCGAGAACAACGCCCCGTCGGTGCGGGCGACGATGTTGTTGACCGACAGGAACGGGGCCTCCCCGCCGAACGACCCGAGGCTCTCACCGAAGACGACGAGCTTGGGCCGCTGCCCTTCGGGAAGGGCGCGCACCCGCGCGGACACCGCCTCGAACAGCGCCTGCCCGGCGTGTCGCGCGTTTTCCTTGTCGACGAGGAACGACAGCCAGCTGGGCAGGAACGAGTACTGCATGCTGATGATCGCGCTGTCGCCGTTGTACATGTACTCGATCGCTTCGGCCTCGGCCGCGTTGATCCAGCCCGTCCCAGTGGTGGTCGCGACGGCGACGACCTTGCGCGTCAAACCGCCCATGCGCTCCAGCTCGCGGGCCGCCAGTTCCGCGGTGGCCCTGATGTCGTCGGCGGACTCCAAGCCCGCGTACGCCCGGATCGGTTCGGCGGCGGGTGTCCCGTTGAACTTCGACAGCTCCTCGACGGTCGGGGCACCATCGACGAAGATGCGGCCCTGGTTGCCCAGCGTCGGCCACGTCACCAGCGAACCGGGCCCGCCCGAGCGCAGCGCGCTGGTGGGCGGCGGGCTGTTCGGGTCCATCTCGTTGTTGACGGTCTCGAACGTGTTGTTCATCGCGTCCATCGCGACCCGAAGAATCACGCCGTTGAGAATCGCGATGAACAACCCGACGACCAGCACAACGGCTACAACTGCCGACACTCTCGGTGGCGCGACACGATTCAGTTGACGAACGAGGAATCGAATGAACCGCCCGATTAGCTGACCGATTTCTACGAACACGAACAGGACCACGATCGCCAGCGCCGCGGTCAGCGGGTAGTCGTGCCATTTGAGATGTGGCACGTTCATCATGTCGCGCACATGGTTCTGCCAGAGGTGGAACCAGATGATCATGGCGAGGGTCCCGGCGGCGCCGATGCAGACCAGGATCAGCCACGCTATCCGCGGTGGCTTCGGGCTGCTGTCCTTAGACATCATGAAGCGCGCCAACCAGACGGCGAAGACACCGATGGCGTAGCCGATCGCGCCCGCCCCGCCGCTCACCAGAGCCTGAAAGAGCGGCCCGCGGGGCAGCAGCGACGGCGTCATCGACAACCACAGGAACACCAACCCGACGGCGGTGCCGGTGAACGTGTATCGGCGCTGCCACCAGTCCGGCTTCTCGGCAGGCTCCTCGGCCGGTTCCGACGCTTCCGCCTCGGGCTCTTCTTCGGTGGCCTGCGTGTCGGTCATGCCCTCATCTTCAGCGGTGAGTGAAGTTCGGGGTGCGTTTCTCGATAAACGCGGCCATGCCTTCGCTCTGGTCGTCGGTCGCGAACGCCGAATGGAACAGCCGGCGCTCGTAGAGCAGTCCCTCGGACAACGTCGACTCGAACGCGCGGTTGACCGCCTCTTTGGCCATCCGGGCCGCCGACAGCGACATCTGCGCGATGGTCGTGGCCACCGACATCGCCTCGCGCTGCAATTCGTCGGCGGGCACCACACGTGACACCAGCCCGGCGCGTTCGGCCTCCGCAGCGTCCATGTTGCGTCCGGTGAGGATCAGGTCCATCGCCTTGGCCTTGCCGATCGCGCGGGTCAGCCGCTGCGAGCCGCCCATACCCGGCAGCACACCGAGTTTGATCTCGGGCTGGCCGAACTTGGCGGTGTCGGCGGCGATCAGCACGTCGCACATCATCGCCAGCTCGCAGCCGCCACCCAACGCGTAGCCGGACACGGCGGCGATCGTCGGCGTGCGCACTGCGGCGAACCTGCCCCAAGCCGCGAAGTAGTCGGCGGAGAACAGGTCCGCGAACGACAGCCCGGCCATCTCCTTGATGTCGGCGCCGGCCGCGAACGCTTTGGCCGAGCCGGTGACGACGATCGCGCCGACGCCGGGGTCGTCGTCGAGTTCGGCTGCGGCCGTGGTGACTTCGTTCATTGCCTGACCGTTGAGCGCGTTGAGCGCTTCCGGCCGGTTCAACGTGATCGTCGCAACGCGGTCTTCGCGGTCTTCGCGGTCAACGAGGATGGTCTCGTAGGTCATCGGAGGGTCCCTTCTAGAACGACAGATCATTCTCGGCGGGCGCAAAGAACGCTTCGACGTCGGCAGCGCTGACCGCTGATAGTGAGGACGGCGACCACTGCGGATTGCGGTCCTTGTCGATGACCTGCGCCCGGATGCCCTCCGCATGGTCGTGAGAGCGCAGCGTCGCGCACGAGACTCGATACTCTTGGCGCAGAACGTCTTCCAGGGTGTCGAGCCGGGCCGCCCTGCGCACCGCTTCCAGGGCCACCGCAAGCGCGGTAGGGGAGCGGGTAGCGATCAGGTTGGCCGCGTCGTTCGCTGGCCCGGCGTCGTGTCCACGCAGCGCCGCGACGATGTCGGCGACGGTGTCGCCGGCGTAGCACTCGTCGATCCAACTGCGTTGTGCTACAAGGTTGCTCGATGGCGGTGCGACGGCGTGGCGTTTCACGGCCGCGTCGAGCCCGTCGTCGACGATGGCCTGTGCGAAGTCGTACAGGGCGGTGTGCGACACGTAGTGGTCGGCGAATCCCATCGCGATCGCGTCGGATCCGGAGAACGGCGAGCCGGTGAGCGCGGCGTGCAGGCCCAGGTTGCCAGGTGCGCGAGACAGGTAGTAGGTGCCGCCGACGTCCGGGACGAAGCCGATGCCGACCTCCGGCAACGCCATCTTCGACGTGTCCGTCACGACCCGGGTGCTGCCGTGCACGCTGACGCCGACTCCACCGCCCATCACAATGCCGTCCATCAGCACCACGTAGGGCTTGGGATAGCGGGCGATGTAGTGGTTGAGGATGTACTCGTCGTGGTAGAACTTCCTGGTTTCGGAGCCGCCGTCGGTGAGGATGCTGTGGTAGATCGCGACGATGTCGCCGCCTGCGCACAACCCGCGGTCGCCGGCACCGGCAATCACGACCGTGTGGACGTCGTCATCGCTTTCCCAGTCGCGCAGCACCGAGTGCATGGTCCTGACCATTGAATGCGTCAGCGAATTGATCGCTTTGGGCCGGTTCAGGATCAGAAACCGGACGCCCCCGTGGGCGCGGGTCAGGACCTCGTCGGAGCGAGGCCGGTCCGAGCGAGGCTGGTCCGATTCACCCGTCACGGGGAAGCAATCTAGATCGTCTGCCCAGGTGGATCCCTGCCGGGTTAAGGTTGCGTCGGAAGCCACGTCCGGGAACCTGGGAAGTCCGTCGATCGTTAGACCGGTGTTCTACGGCCACAGCACACAGGAGGAACTGACGGTGCGGGAGTCAAGCAATCCGGTATTTCGGTCGCTGCCTAAGCAGCAAGGCGGATACGCGCAGTTCGGCCCCGGCTACGCCGCCGGCGCGCAGCAGGCCTACCAGGGCTATCAGACCGAGCCCTATGCAGCACAGCCCTACGTACAGCGGGGTGTCTCGCGCCCCCTGACCATCGACGACGTCGTCACCAAGACTGGGATCTCCCTCGGAGTGGTTTCGCTGGTCGCGGTGGTTTCCTACTTCCTGACCGGGACAAACCCCGCCCTGGCGCTGCCGCTTGCAGGGTTGGGCGCGCTCGTCGGATTCGTCCTCGTGCTCGTCGCGACACTCGGTCGCAAGCAGGACAACCCGGCGATCGTCCTCAGC
Organism: uncultured Actinomycetota bacterium; assembly: GCA_963801365.1. GTDB lineage: Bacteria > Actinomycetota > Actinomycetes > Mycobacteriales > Mycobacteriaceae > Mycobacterium. Next base: position 55,865 of record CAWDEZ010000026.1, read on the forward strand.
TACGCCGCCTTTGAGGGCCTGTTTGTCGGCGCGATTTCGTGGGTGTTCGCGAACCTCTACACCGCAGCTGGCGCCGCGCTCGTGCTACAGGCGGTCGTGGGCACCATGGGTGTCTTCGCCGGCATGCTCGTCGTTTACAAGACCGGCGCTATCCGCGTCACTCCGAAGTTAACTCGAATGGTCGTCGCCGGCATATTCGGCGTGGTCGTGCTCGGATTCGTGAACGTCTTGTTCGCGATCTTCACCGGAAACGCCCCGCTGACCAACGGCGGCCCGCTTGCGATCGTCTTCTCCCTGGTGGCCATCGCACTAGCGGCGTTCATGTTCTTAATCGACTTTGACGCCGCCGACCAGATGATCCGCGCCGGCGCGCCGGAAAAGGCGGCATGGGGTATCGCGTTGGGTCTGACGGTCACGCTCGTGTGGCTATACCTCGAGATCCTGCGTCTGCTCAGTTACTTCCAGAGCGACTAGCGACTCCGGGCGTTCTTTCGTTGACTCTGGGTTGAGGGCGTAGTCGCACTTTTGCGCCCTGGACGCAGACTCAGCGGTATGTCGGTGCGCGGTGGCACTCTGCCGGCATGGGGGCGGACGAACCGTTCATCGGCACCGAGGCGCTGGCATCTGGCGCGCTCAACCGCTACGAATTGCGTCGGTACTACAGGGCAGCGATGCCGAATGTTTATTTGGACAAACGGATAAGCCCCTCGCTACGCCAGCGCACGGCGGCCGCGTGGCTGTGGTCGCGTCGGGAAGCCGTTGTGGCAGGTGCGGCGGCGTCTGCATTGCATGGAGCGAAATGGGTCGACGAGGGTTCGCCGGTCGAGCTGATCTGGCGAAACGCGAGGAGTCCCCAGGGGGTGATCACTCGCGACGATCTGCTGCTGGACGACGAATTTCGTTCCCTGCACGGCCTCGTCGTGACCACGCCGGAGCGGACGGCGCTCGACCTCGGCCGCCGCGGCCGCGTCGGTCCCGCCGTCGCATGCTTTGACGCGCTCGCGGCAGCCACACGCTTCAAGGTGGCGGATGTCGAGGAATTAATGCGCCGGCACCGCCACACCCGCGGCCTGCGCCAGCTAGGCGTCGCACTCGATCTCGTCGACGACGGCGCACAGCCGAAGGAACTTCGTTGCGGCTCTTGCTCATTCGTGCGGGATTTCCCCGGCCGACGACTCAGATACCCCTATTCAGCCCCGACGGGTCTCGAAGGTACTACATCGACATGGGATGGGAAGACATCAAACTGGCAGTCGAATATGACGGCGACCAACACCGCGTCGACCCCGTTCAGTTCGCCTATGACGTGCGGCGTCTTGAGGACCTGCACGAGCTGGGCTGGACGGATGTCAGGGTGACGGCTCGGCACCAGCCAGCCGACGTCATCGAACGTGTACGGCGGGCATGGCGTAAGCGGTCGCGTTGACTCTGCGCTGAGGTCGCACTTTTGCGCCATAGACGCAGAGTCAACCCTGACTAGGAGAGCCGCTCCACGATCATCGCCATGCCCTGACCACCGCCGACGCACATGGTCTCCAGCCCGAGCGTGTTGTCGTAGGTCTGCAGGTTGTTCAGCAGCGTGGCAGTGATCCGCGCGCCGGTCATCCCGAATGGATGGCCCAGCGCGATCGCCCCGCCTGAGACGTTGAGCTTGTCTTCGTCGATGCCCAGTTCCCGCGCCGAGCCCAGCACCTGTACCGCGAATGCCTCGTTGATCTCGAACAGGTCGATGTCGTGAATCGACATGCCAGCGTTGGCCAGGGCCTTGCGTGTCGCCTCGATCGGTCCGAGGCCCATGATTTCCGGCGACAGCCCGCTCACACCTGTGGCCACGACGCGGGCCAACGGTGTGAGGCCCAACTCGCGCGCCTTGGCGTCAGACACAATCACCACCGCCGCCGCGCCGTCGTTCAGCGGACATGCGTTGCCTGCGGTCACCGTGCCGTTCGGCCGGAACACCGGTTTGAGCTGGCTGACCTTCTCATACGTCGTGCCGGGTCGCGGCCCGTCGTCCGTGGACACCGTCGACCCGTCGGGCAGCGTCACCGACGTGATCTCGCGCTCGAAGAAGCCGTTGGCAATCGCCTGTTCGGCCCGATTCTGGCTGCGCACGCCCCAGTGGTCCTGCTCTTCGCGGCTGATACCTGTAAGCAGCACAACGTTTTCGGCGGTTTGGCCCATCGCGATGTAAACATCCGGCAGCACCCCCTCCGCGCGCGGATCGTGCCATTCATCGGTGCCGGCGGCGGCCTGCGCAGTGCGCTCCTCCGCGTCGGCGAACAGCGCGTTGTGCGAGTCCGGCCAGCCGTCGGACGTCCCCTTCGGGAATCGCGACACAGTCTCGACGCCCGCCGAGACGAACGCCGTGCCCTCGCCGGCCTTGATCGCGTGAAATGCCATGCGGGTGGTTTGCAACGACGATGAGCAGTAGCGGTTGACGGTCGTGCCCGAAAGGAAGTCGTAGCCCAATTCGACGGCCACCACGCGGCCGATGTTGAAGCCCGCCTCACCGCCTGGCTGGCCACAGCCCATGATCAGGTCGTCCAAGTCGTGCGGATCGAGCGCGGGCACCTTATCCAGGGCGGCCCGTACCATCTGCGTCGCCAGGTCGTCGGGACGCATGTCGACCAGCGACCCCTTGCCGGCGCGGCCAATCGGTGAACGGGCGGTCGATACGATGACGGCTTCGGGCATGACGCCTCCTAAGTGAGGTGAACTACGACGAACCTAGCCGGGACCAGGTTGGGGTCAGTTCGCAGGTACCACGACGGGCGCCGGAACTCCGGTGGTGCGCCCCCGCATCCGGGCTATTTGTCGCAGCCGGCGCCTGATCGTCCTGACCTTCCGCCGCGCGCGACACCAACGGCAGCTGGGACACCGGCCGACCGGTCCACTCGCCCAACGCATCGCAGAGCGCAGGAAAGAGTTGCCTGGCCGCCAGTGCATAACCTGCCGCGGACGGGTGGTACTTGTCTTCGGAAAAGAGAAGTTCGGGGGCCTGGAGAAATTCCGGAGCGAGCAGGTCGGCCAGTGGCACAGGGATCCCACCGGCATTGTGCACCGCCGCAGCCTGCGCGCGCGCCAGCCGCAAGCCGCGCGTGCGCGCGGTCCAGCGCAGCGGCTGCGGAATTGCGGTGATCACCCCGAAGTCGGGACAGGTGCCGACAACAACGACCGCGCCGCCGCCCCGAGGCGGCGGGCGGATGGGCCCACGCCGTTGAGCGCGGTGATGTCGTTGGCGCCGATCATGATGACCGCGGCGTCCAGCGGCGGCCCAGCGACGAACATCGCGTCGACTTGGCCGGACTAATCCTTTGGACGTCGCGCCGGAAATAGCCTTCGTGCTCAACCTGATTCGCTTCCCGGTCTCCTCGGCGAGGCCGCGGGCCAACAACACGCCCGGCACCTCGTCGGCGGAGCTACAGCCGAATCCGGTGGCGGTGGAGTCGCCGAAAATCATCAGATGCAGGTCGAACGGGATGTCCCGAGACCAGCGCTGCACGGCACCACCGCCGGCCACATACACCCCGTCGGCGCGTGGCGGCGGCTCCCAAATCCTTGGATCACGCGGCGAGCCTGATCCGCCTGCCCGCTGAGGAAAGCTTCGCGCACCCACATAGGCGCCGCCGGAGGATGCAAGCACTCCCGCGGCCGCCAACACGATGGTCGACCGACGCGGCGCGCGCATGCCCACACACCAAGTTTAGGTGCGAACACGCCGGGAACCGCTGGTGAAACTCAGCACGATCACGGACCAGTATCGGATCCGGTATCAAAACATGTTGGCTAATTGTTGTAACACCTATAGATGTCAAGCTAAGTTACCGGGAATTGCCGGCGCGACCGAACGTACCCGGCCCTACAACGGCGTAGGAGTGCGACATGACTGCACCAGGTAAGGTCTCGGGTGCGCCTCGCGCACACATCAGCGCAGGTCGTGGGCTGAAAGCCCGCAGGTATCCGGTCAGCGACGGCGCACCGGTAGAGGTGGTCGAAGACGGGCCTAGTATCGCCGGGCGGCTGGCGTGGCTCGGCGCCCGGCTAACTATTCGGCCGACGCTGACAATTGGAAGCCACATCCCCTTCCTGCCCTGGCCATGGGGCCTTGTCGACTTCGCCTCGCGGGCGCTCTTGCCGATTCCCGGCACCGTCCGCGCGACGATCAAGCTCGCGCACTGTACCGCTCAGCTCGTGCGCGCTAAGGGCGTACTTCCGGCCGACGGCAAGCGTCGCATCGTCCTGTACATGCATGGCGGCGCGTTCCTCACCTGCGGAGCGAATTCGCACGGTCGGCTTACCACGATGATTTCGCACTACGCCGACTCGCCCGTCCTGGTGCTCAACTACCGGATGATCCCGAAGCACTCGATCGGGCAGGCGATCGACGACTGTTACGACGGTTACCAGTGGCTGCGCGAGCTCGGATATGGTCCGGATCAGATTGTGCTGGCGGGCGATTCGGCCGGCGGATACCTCGCACTGGCGCTTGCGGAGCGGTTGCTTGACGAGGGTGAGGAGCCGGCGGCGATGGTGTCGCTGTCGCCGCTGATGCAGCTGGAGATGGAACCCAAGAAGGCCCATCCGAACATCCGAACCGATGCGATGTTCCCGCCCAAGGCTTTTGACGCGCTGGTCGACATCATCGCTCGGTCGGCCGCCCGGCGGATCGTCGACGGTAAGCCCGAAGAAGTCTACGAACCGTTGGATCACGTCGAACCGGGCCTGCCCCGCACGCTGATTCATGTCTCGGGATCCGAAGTGCTGCTCTACGACGCGCGCCTGGCCGCCCGCCGACTCGCGGCAGCCGGGGTTCCTGCCGAGGTGCGGGTCTGGCCGGGCCAGATCCACGTGTTTCAGTTGTGCGCTCCGCTCGTGCCCGAAGCGGTCCGGTCGCTGCGGCAGATCGGTGAGTACATCCGCGAAGCAACGGATTAGCGAGCCTGCGATCATGGATGCATGCGGATTGCCCGGCACATCAGTGAGCTGATCGGCAACACCCCTCTGGTTGAACTACGCTCGGTTGTCCCTGAGGGCGCTGGACGAGTCGTGGCGAAGGTCGAGTACCTCAGTCCCGGCGGCAGCGTGAAAGACCGGATCGCCGTCAAAATGGTGGACGCGGCGGAGGCCAGCGGCGAGTTGCGGCCCGGCGGAACCATTGTCGAGCCGACCTCGGGCAATACCGGCGTCGGCCTGGCGCTGGTCGCTCAGCAGCGCGGCTACAACTGCATATTCGTCTGTCCGGACAAGGTCAGTGAGGACAAGCAAAACGTGCTCAGGGCGTACGGCGCAGAGGTCTTCGTCTGCCCGACCGCCATTCCGCCGAGCCACCCTGACAGCTACTACAGCGTCTCTGACCGATTGGTCAGAGAGATCGACGGTGCGTGGAAACCGGACCAGTACTCGAACCCGAACGGACCGGCCAGCCACTACGAGACCACTGGACCGGAGGTGTGGGCGGATACAGATGGCGCCGTGACTCATTTCGTCGCCGGCATAGGTACTGGCGGAACGATCACCGGCGCTGGTCGTTACCTCAAGGACGTCTCGGGCAGTAGGCCAGAAGGCCCAGTGCGCGTCATCGGCGCGGACCCCGAGGGCTCGGTCTACTCGGGCGGCACCGGACGGCCCTACCTGGTCGAAGGCGTCGGCGAGGACTTCTGGCCGGCCGCGTATGACCCGAGTGTCCCCGACGAGATCATTGCCGTCTCGGATGCCGACTCGTTCGAAATGACCAGGCGGCTGGCCCGTGAGGAGGCGTTGTTGGTAGGTGGTTCATGCGGCATGGCGGTGGTCGCGGCGGTGAAGGTAGCCGAGCAAGCAGGCCCGGACTCTCTGGTGGTGGTGCTGTTGCCCGACGGCGGGCGCGGCTACATGTCGAAGATCTTCAACGACGATTGGATGTCGTCATACGGCTTCCTGCGCAGCCGGCTTGACGGCTCAGTGGCGCAGCCGAGGGTCGGAGATGTATTGCGTGGCAAGTCCGGTGCGTTGCCGGACCTGGTACACACCCATCCGTCGGAGACAATTCGCGATGCGATCGGAATCCTGCGCGAGTACGGCGTATCGCAGATGCCCGTCGTTGGAGCCGAACCACCAGTGATGGCAGGGGAAGTCGCGGGAAGCGTGTCCGAGCGGGAACTGCTGTCCGCGGTGTTCGAGGGCCGTGCCAAACTCGCGGACGCAGTGGGGCAGCACATGAGTCCCCCGATGCCGATGATCGGCACGGGCGAGCTCGTTGGAATGGCGGCGAAGACACTGCGCGAATGCGACGCGCTGATGGTTGTCGAAGGAGGCAAACCCGTTGGCGTGATTACCCGGCAGGACCTTTTGGGATTCCTTTCGGGTAGTGGCCGTCGGGGCTAACCGAGCGTTTGCTCCTATTCTTTACTTACCGGATTCAGGACCCCCATCTCGGGTATGGTGAGCACCGCTCGAACGCCGGCTGATCAGCTTCAACAGGAAGGTGACAATGACCGAACCACCCTCGGGGCCACCGCCGGGCAGCTATCCGCCACCGCCAGAAGGTTATCCGCCGCAGCAGCCCCCGCAGAGCGGCGGTTACCCGCCGCAGCAGCCGCAGGGTGGCGGCTACCCGCCGCAGCAGCCGCAGAGTGGCGGCTATCCGCAGCCGCAGAGTGGCGGTTACCCACCGCACCAGCCGCCATCTGCAGGAGGCTATCCAGCGCCACCGCCGCCGCAGGGCGGTGGTTACCCACCGCCTCCGCCCCCGCAGAGTGGCGGTTATCCACCCCCACCAGCCGGTGGCTTCCCCGGCGGCGCGCCGGGCTATGGCGGCTATGGCGGCTATGGCGGCTACGGCATCGAGCCGCGCTACAGCATCGGTGACGCATTCTCGTGGGCTTGGAACAAATTCAGCAAGAACGCCGGGCCACTGATCGTTGCGACCTTGGTGTACGGGTTGATCCTTGCAGCAGTAGTTGGGATCTTCGTAGGCATTGCACTAGCGATCAGCCCGCAGACTGTGACCACATATTCGGATAGCGATATGGGCTTCGAGTACTCGACATCGACTGGAACGTTCAGCGTCGGCAGCTACGTCGTGATCGGCGTCGGGGTCATCGTGGCGATGATTCTCGGCCTCGCGATACAGTCCGCTTACACGAGCAGCTTGTTGGACATAGCCGACGGCCGTCGGGTGACGATCGGGGACTTTTTCAAACCTCGCAACCTCGGTAGCGTGATCGTCGCCAGCCTGATCGTCGGTGTCGCGACCGGCATCGGCTGGTTCCTGTTCGTCATCCCAGGCATCATCGTCGCCTTCTTGACGATGTTCACGATCTACGCACTGCTCGACCGCAACCTCTCGCCCGTCGACGCCATCAAGGCCAGCTACGAGATAACGAAGTCGCATGTGGGCGACTGCATCCTCGCGTGGCTGATCGCCAGCGTGATCATGGCCGTCGGTGTGGCGGTGTGCTACGTCGGGGCTATCGTCACTGGGCCGTTGTCGGCCTTGTTCCTGACGTACAGCTACCGCCGAATCAGTGGCGGGCAGGTCGCGCCACTGACGCCGTAGCGTGCGAAGCAGCGATTACCGGAACGCCGATTGCCCAGTCAGGGCTTCGCCGATCATCAGCTGGTGGACCTCCGACGTGCCCTCGTAGGTCAGCACCGACTCGAGGTTGTTGGCATGGCGGATCACCGGGTACTCCAGCGTGATGCCGTTGGCGCCCAACAACGTCCGGCACTGCCGTGCAATCGCGATAGCTTCCCGGACATTGTTGAGCTTTCCAACGCTGACTTGGTCAGGGCGAATCCTGCCGGCGTCCTTGAGGTGGCCGAGATGCACCGCGAGCAGCTGTGCTTTGGCCAGTTCGACGGCCATGTCGGCCAGCTTGGCCTGCGTCAACTGATAGGCGGACAAAGGTTTGTCGAACACCTCGCGCGTGGTCACGTAATCCAGCGTCGCTTCTAGGCAGTCACGGGCCGCGCCCACAGCGCCGAACACTATGCCGAATCGCGCCTCGGAAAGGCACGCCAACGGACCCGACAATCCCTGCGCCTCAGGCAGTTTCGCGGCGGCTGGCAGCCGGAGGTCGTCGAACGCCAGCTCGGAGGTGACCGATGCGCGCAACGACAACTTGTGTGTCATGGTCCGCGCGGAAAAGCCCGGCGTATCGGTCGGCACGACGAAGCCCGCGATGCCCACGTCCGTCCGCGCCCAAACGATCGCGACGTCGGCGACCGTGCCGTTGGTGATCCACATCTTGGAGCCGTTGAGAATCCAGTCGCTGCCGTCGCGACGCGCGGTCGTACGCATCCCAGCAGGATTCGATCCGAAGTCAGCCTCGGTGAGTCCAAAGCATCCGATGGCGTCGCCGGTGGCCATCGACGGTAGCCACTGCTCGCGTTGTTCCTCGGAGCCGTGCCGGTAGATCGCGAACATCGCCAGCGAGCCCTGCACCGACACCAGGCTGCGCAACCCGCTGTCCACCGCCTCCAGCTCCTGGCACACCAGCCCATAGGCAGTGGCCGACGACCCGCCGCAGCCATATCCCTTCAGGTGCATGCCGAGCAGGCCGAGCTTGCCGAATTCAGCGGCCAGCTCGCGGACGGGCACCTCGCCGCCCTCGAACCATTCGGCGACGTGCGGGCGCAGCCGCTGCTCGCCGAACCGGCGAACGGTGCTGCGCAATTCGATCTCTTCGGGCGACAGCAGCGTGTCGACGTCGATCAGGTCGTCAATCCTGGCGGCGGTACCCATGTTCTATGTCTACACCGGACGCCATAGGCTCGGTCACCATGACCGAGAAGCGCGGCCTGGCGACGACCGCCATTCATGCCGGCTACCGGCCCGATCCGGCGACCGGTGCCGTCAACACCCCCATCTACGCGACCTCCACGTTCGCCCAGGACGGAGTTGGCGGCCTGCGCGGCGGCTTCGAGTATTCCCGGACCGGCAACCCCACTCGCACTGCGCTGGAAGCCTCACTTGCCGCGGTGGAGGACGCCGGGTTCGGACGGGCCTTCAGCTCGGGCATGGCAGCCACCGACTGCGCGCTGCGTGCGCTGTTGCGGCCCGGCGATCACATCGTGATCCCCAACGATGCGTATGGCGGAACGTTTCGGCTCATCGACAAGGTGTTCACGCTATGGGGGCTGACATACACGGCGGTCCCGCAGTCGGACCTCGACGCCGTACGCGGTGCGATCACCGATGCGACGAAGTTGATCTGGGTGGAGACGCCGAGCAATCCGCTGCTGTCGATAGCCGACATCGCCGCGATCGCGGAATTGGCCCGCGACCAGGTAAAAGTGTTGGTGGACAACACATTTGCCTCACCCGCGTTGCAGCGTCCGCTGACTCTCGGTGCCGACATCGTGTTGCACTCCACCACGAAGTACATTGGCGGGCACTCCGACGTGGTGGGCGGCGCACTGCTGACCAACGACGAAGAACTCGACACCGCGTTCGGCTTCATGCAGAACGGGTCGGGCGCTGTGCCTGGACCGTTTGACGCGTATCTGACGCTGCGCGGCCTGAAGACGTTGGTGGTGCGCATGCAGCGACATAGCGAGAACGCCACCCGGGTGGCGGAATTCCTCGCCGACCATCCAGCCGTCAGCACGACGTTGTATCCCGGTTTGCCCGACCATCCCGGGTATGACGTCGCGGCCAGCCAGATGAGCGCATTCGGTGGCATGGTGTCGATACGACTGCGCGGCGGACGCCAGGCCGCGCTCGATCTGTGTTCTCGCACTGAAGTTTTCATTCTTGCCGAGTCGCTCGGCGGCGTCGAGTCGTTGATCGAGCACCCCGGTGCGATGACGCACGCATCGACCGCGGGGTCGTTGCTCGAGGTGCCTGACGATCTGGTCCGGCTGTCGGTCGGCATCGAAGACATCGCCGATTTGATCGGCGATCTCGAGCAGGCGTTAGGTTAGCGCGGGTTTGACCGCCGACGCCGTCACCGCCAGGTTCACCTGAGACAGACCGGGCGCGCCGGACTCGTCGATCCAACATCCACCCGCGATATCGGCGGCCCGGGAGTGGACCCAACGCCGTCCCCGCTCGTTGAGGCTCAACAGCGTGTCCAATGCGCCTGCGGCATGCAGTAGCGAGATGATCGCAGCGGTCTTCGGTGTCGGCGTGCGCATGTCGAACAGCGCCGCAAGAAGCTCTGCGCGGGCCCGGTCTACGCGCGAGCGGTCCGCCATCGGCCACACCTGAGACAACCGGCTGCCCTGCAACTGGACCGGACTGATGTAGCCGCCGTGTTCCAGCTGTCGCAATAGGGCGGGCTCCACACCGCGCCGCAGCTTGGCCACCGCCGCTTCGGGTCTCAGCGGGCGCCGCTGCAGCCGTCGCAAGGCCGGCTCGAGGATCGGGTCGGTCAGATGGGGTCCGGTAAGCAGAACCAGCCGCCCAGCCGGGATCGGCTCGCCGTCGAGCGACGGGCGGATCCGGCACGCGTACGCGAGATCCAACAGAACCCCGGCCGCGAGCACGTTCTCGCGGCGGCCGCGCTCGAGTGCGGGGCGATTGGATGCATTGTCGAGTAGTAGCAGCAGTAGGTCTTCGGCGATCTGCGCCATGCGCGCGACCCCTAACCACTCGCGCCCGGGCGGTCGGTTATCCGTGGTAAGGCTCGGCCTTTTCCAACCGCACCGTTGCGGTCTTGCCGTTGGGCAATGTGTAGGCGCAGTCCGCGCCTTCCTTGGCGTCTATCAGAGCGGCGCCTAGAGGAGAGTTCGGCGAGTACACCTCGTACTTGCCGTCAGTGATCCCTTCCTGACGGGTGCCGAGCAGGAACGTCTCGGTGGACTTGTCGTCGTAGTAGTACACCGTCACCACCGAGCCCGGCAGTGCCACGCCGGACTGCTTGGGGGCCTCGCCCACCTTGGCGTTGTTCAGCAACTCCTGCAAGTGACGGATGCGCGCCTCCTGCTGACCCTGTTCCTCACGAGCGGCGTGATAACCGCCGTTTTCGCGAAGGTCGCCCTCCTCGCGCCGGTCATTGATTTCGGCGGCGATGCGGGGGCGATTGGCGATCAGCTGGTCGAGTTCGGCCTTCAGGCGGTCATATGCCTCCTGGGTCAACCAGGTCACCTGGGTGTCGGTCATCTCGTCGCGCTCCTCGTTTCCGTGTCGCGATTGCTCGCGACGGCAGTTCAACGCCTCATTGCCTGGAGCACGCGGACACACCGCAGTATTGCCGTTTTCGCAGCTTGCCAATCAGCTCAAATGCAGCAATACACGGCTCCAGGCAGGAACCGTGTATCTTCCGATCGTACCACCGGCAGGTCATTCGCCATTAACGCTTTTCCCGATAGCGACCGCCAGCCCGTCACGGCGCGACCAGATAGCCCGGCACGTCGAAGCCGCAGCCGTACACGTCGCCCATCACGGGCGGGCGACTGGTCTTGATGACCGTCGTCACCTGCATCGACTCCTGCGTCGACGGCGGCACCAGCACCTCCCGGCGACCGGTTTCGCTGCCATCTTTGGACCTGCCGCGCACAATGCACACCGCCGGTCGCGACGGGTCGGCGCGGGTCACTGTGATCGTCACTTCGACCGTGCGGTCGTCGATCAGCCTGTACCCGCCGAGCGTGCCGGCGACATCGGCGTGGCCGAGCCGTTGATAGCCGACCACCGCAATGGCGATGCCTGCCGCGAGAATCAGCACGCTCAGGCCGATGATCATCCAGCGCCGGCTGCGACGCGATTGTCGCTGCCGTCCGTAACGGGCGGACGCATGCTCTGTCACGTTTGGGTGCCCGTCGGTCGATGGGATGCGATAGGACTGGAACTATAGAGACCGTCAGCACAGCAGAGGACAGACGCACAGACGTGAACGGATATCGGTTGTTGGCCGTGCACGCGCACCCGGACGACGAGTCCAGCAAGGGCGCGGCCACGACGGCGCGCTACGCCGCGGAAGGCGGTCGGGTGCTCGTCGTGACACTGACTGGCGGGGAGCGCGGCAGCATCCTCAATCCCGCGATGGATCTGCCCGAGGTGCACGGCCGGATGACCGAAATCCGGCGGGACGAGATGGTTAAGGCCGCTGAGATACTCGGCGTCGAGCACACCTGGCTGGGCTTCGTCGACTCCGGGTTGCCCGAGGGCGATCCGCCTCCGCCGTTGCCCGACGGCTGCTTCGCCGTGGTTCCGCTCGACGAGCCCGCCGAGGCGCTCGTCCGGGTGATCCGCGAATTCAGGCCGCACGTGATGACCACCTACGACGAGAACGGCGGCTATCCCCATCCGGACCACATTCGATGCCACCAGGTTTCGGTGGCCGCGTTCGAAGCCGCCGGCGACCCGGAGCGGTTCCCTGATGCCGGCGAGCCGTGGCAGGTGCACAAGCTGTACTACAACCACGGCTTTTTGCGCCAGCGCATGCAACTGCTTCAGGACGAGTTCGCCAAACACGGCCACCAGGGCCCATTCGAGAAGTGGCTGAAGCATTGGGACCCCCAACACGATGTGTTCGCCCATCGCGTCACCACCCGCATCGAATGCTCGGAGTACTTCAGTCAGCGTGACGACGCACTGCGTGCGCACGCCACCCAGATCGATCCCAACGGCGACTTCTTCGCCGCGCCGATCGAGTGGCAGCAACGTCTTTGGCCCACAGAGGAATTCGAGCTTGCGCGATCCAGGGTGCCGGTGAACCTGCCGGAGACCGACCTCTTCGTCGGCATCGAGGCCGAATCATGACCGATATCGTGACCGTGACGATGGGCCTGATCGCCGACGACGCGCCGCGCAACACGGGGCCCGACTTCGGCAAGGCCAGTCCGGTCGGATTGCTGATCATCGTGCTGCTGTTGATCGGCACTTTCGCGCTGATCTGGTCGATGAACAGGCATCTGAAGAAGCTTCCCGGCAGTTTCGACCGTGAACACCCCGAACCCGACCAGGCCGCCGATGGCGGCACCGTCGCAGTCCCTACCGAGCCCGCTCCCGACAACGAGGGTTCACACCATGAGCCCGGCGGCTAACACTCTCGCGGCTGCCACCAGCCCGTATCTGCGCCAGCACGCCGACAACCCGGTGCACTGGCAGCAGTGGACACCGGAGGCGCTGGCCGAGGCTGCGTCGCGGGACGTCCCGATCCTGCTGTCGATTGGCTACGCCGCCTGTCACTGGTGTCATGTGATGGCCCATGAGTCGTTCGAAGACGACCAGGTGGCTGCCGCAATGAACGCCGCCTTCGTCTGTGTGAAGGTCGACCGCGAGGAGCGTCCGGACCTCGACGCTGTCTACATGAACGCCACCGTCGCGCTGACGGGCCACGGTGGTTGGCCGATGACGTGTTTCCTCACACCGGATGGCCGCCCGTTCTTCTGCGGCACTTACTACCCGAAACCGCAGTTCCTGCAATTGCTTTCAGCGGTGGCCGACACGTGGCGCACCCGGCGCGGCGACGTCGAGCGGGCCGGAGACCAGATCGCCTCAGAGTTGCGCAAGCTGTCCTCCGGACTGCACGGCGGTGGCCCGGGCCTCACGCCCTCGCTTTGCGATGCGGCGGTCGACGCGGTTTTGGACGACGAGGATGTTGATCGGGGCGGGTTCTTGACCAATCAAACCGGCGCGCCGAAGTTCCCCCCGTCGGCGCTGCTGGAGGCGTTACTGCGCAGCTATGAACGCACCGGCGACCCGTCGCCGCTTGCCGTGGTGCAGCGCACCGCGACCGCGATGGCCCGCGGCGGGATCTACGACCAGCTGGCCGGCGGCTTCGCCCGCTACAGCGTCGACGCCTCGTGGATCGTCCCGCACTTCGAAAAGATGCTGTACGACAACGCGCTCTTGCTTCGTGCTTACGCGCACTGGGCGCGGCGCACCGGCGATCCGTTGGCCCGCCGGGTCGCCTCCCAGACCGCGGACTTCATGCTGGAGATGCTGGAAACCGGCGACATGTTCGCCTCGTCTTTGGACGCCGACGCCGAGGGCCGAGAAGGTTCCACCTACGTCTGGACGCCGGATGAACTGCGCGATGTGCTCGGCGACGGCGACGGGCGTTGGGCAGCACGGGTTTTCGCAGTTACCCCGGACGGCACGTTCGAACACGGCAGTTCGGTGCTGCAACTGCCTGAGGATCCGGACGATGACGAAAGGTTCGCCCGGATCCGCGCCGCGCTTTTGGCCGCCCGTCGTGATCGCGTCCAGCCCGACCGCGACGACAAGGTGGTCACCGCGTGGAACGGGCTGGCGATCACGGCGCTGGCAGAGGCTGGCATAGCGCTGGGGCGATCGGATCTGGTCGACGCCGCCCGGCGGTGCGCTGATTCGCTGCTGATCCTTCATCTGGTCAACGGCCGTCTTCGCCGGGCCAGCCTCGGCGGGGTGGTCGGGGACAGTCCCGCCATCTTGGAGGACTACGGGGCGCTGGCTACCGGCTTGATGACGATGCATCAGGCCACCGGTGAGGCCTCGTGGTTGATGGCCGCGACCGACTTACTCGACACCGCGCTGGTGCAGTTCGCCGACACTGACAGTCCCGGCCGGTGGTTCGACACCGCGGCCGACGCCGAGCAGCTGGTTCTGCGGCCGGCCGATCCCGCCGACGGCGCCACCCCGTCGGGTGCGGCTCTGGTCGCCGAGGCGCTGCTGATCGCGGGCTATCTTTCGCCAGAGGGCGACCGCTATCGGCAGGTCGCGCAGCAGACGCTGGAAGCGCACACGCTGCTGATTGCGCGGGTGCCCAGATCTGCGGGGCATTGGCTGGCCGCTGCCGAGGCCGCGGTGCGAGGTCCGCTGCAGATCGCGGTGGCATGCGATTCGGCCGACTCGGAGCTGCTCGCCGAGGCGCGCAGGGTGGCACCGGGGGGGGCGATCGTGGTCGGAGGGCCCCCCGACTCGTCGGAGCTGCTCGCGGGCCGCGGCCGAATTCACGGGGCCGACGCAGCGTACGTGTGCCGCGGTCCGGTGTGCGACTTGCCGGTCACCACCGCAGCAGAGCTGGCAGCGGCGTTGGGCGCGCACCGGTAACGAGCGTGGTTCCACTGCGAAGTCTTCGCGTTTCGCAGCCGGCTCACCTTCGGCGCAACGGCAGCCCTAGAAGACCGCGAACCACATCGCGATGTAGTGGCAGATCGCCGCGACCGCCGTGCACGCGTGGAAGAACTCGTGGTGGCCGAACGTCTGCGGCCAAGGATCGGGCCACTTCAGCCCGTAGAGCACGCCGCCGATGCTGTAGAGCGCACCGCCGACCGCAAGCAGCACTAACGCCGCGACGCCGGCGCCGTGCATGATCGGACCGATGAACCAGGCCGCGACCCAGCCGAGCAGCAGATACAGCGGCACGCCGACCCAGCGCGGCGCGGACGGCCAGAACATCTTCAGGGCGACGCCCGCGAGGGCTCCGGACCAAACGATGCCCAACAACACCAGGCCGCTCTGCTCCGGCAAGGCCAGCAGCGCAAAGGGGGTGTAGCTGCCGGCGATGAACACGAAAATCATCGAGTGGTCGGCGCGCTTCATCCACTTCCGGACCGTCTCCGACGCCCAGCGCACGCGGTGATACGCGCCGCTGACCGCGAACATCGCGACGATCGTCAACGTGTAGATCAGCGTGGCCAGCCCGGCGCGAGTCGACTCGACGGCCCACGACACTGAAACCAGCGTGGCGCCGGCGACCATCGCGACGGCTGCGCCGTATACGTGGATCCAGCCACGCGCGCGAGGCTTCCCGAGAATGTGAGCGACGCCGTCGGCGACGGCCTCGGCGAGATCTTCGGGGTGATCGGTCGGCGACTGCGCCTGCCGCAACTCGGTGTCAACGGCCATGGCACCTCCATTGCCCGCAACGGTTTCCTCGCCTGCCACAGTAGTCTGGCTTTTTGTGGAACTCATTCCGCCGCGCCTGAAAGACCCCTTGTATCGGCTCTACGAGATGCGTCTCCGGCAGGGGCTGGAGCGGACGAAGTCCGAGCTACCACGCCACATCGCGGTGCTCTGCGACGGTAACCGGCGCTGGGCGCGTGAGCTTGGTTACAACGACGTCAGTTACGGCTACCGGGTGGGCGCGGCGAAGATCGCCGAAATGCTGGGGTGGTGCGCCGACGCCCGGATAGAGATGGCGACCGTATATCTGCTGTCGACCGAGAACCTGCAGCGTGACACCGATGAGATCGACGCGCTGATTGAAATCATCACCGATGTGGTCGAGGAAATCTGTGCGCCGGCCAACCACTGGAGTGTGCAGGCCGTCGGCGATCTCGAGCTGATCGGGGAGCAGCCCGCGCGGCGGCTGCGCGAAGCCGTCGAATCGACACCTGATGACGGCACTTTCCACGTCAACGTCGCGGTCGCATATGGCGGACGGCAGGAGATCGCCGACGCGGTGCGCGCGCTGTTGTCGAAGGAACTGGCCGACGGTGCGACGTCCGAGCAGATGATCGAAGCCGTCACCGTCGAACGGATCTCCGAAAACCTCTACACGTCGGGCCAGCCCGATCCTGATCTGGTGATCCGCACATCCGGGGAGCAGCGCCTGTCCGGATTTCTGCTGTGGCAGAGCGCGTACTCGGAGATGTGGTTCACGGAGGCGTATTGGCCGGCGTTCCGTCGGGTCGACTTCTTGCGCGCACTTCGCGACTACAGCGCGCGGCACCGCCGCTACGGCATGTGAGCGACAATTTGAACTATGTTCGGCGTGATCTCGGACTCGGCAACGCGATTCTGATCATCCCGCTCGGCCGGGTACAACTGGCAGAACGCGGCTGGCCGCCTGATCGCGGCCGAGTGCCTGTCGTCCAAGCGAATTGATGTCAGCCCATGCGGCGGTGGCCCCGCTGCTGCTCCTGGTCGAGGTAGTTGTCGGAGAGGTTGCCCACGTGGTGGGGTAACTGCCCGGCCGCGACGTCGGCCAAACTGGTTTCTTCGAGCACCGAGCGCATACTGGCCCGCAGCGCCCGCCAGACGTCGGTCAGGGCAGCGGTCGCGCCGGAATACGGCAGATCTCCCAACCCGGTGTCGTGAACACTCGCCAGTGGACCGTCGATCGATCGCAGCACGTCCGCGATGCTGATGTCGGCAGCCGGACGAGCGAGCTGATAGCCGCCGTCGCGGCCGCGGTGGCTGCGGACAAGGCGATCGGTGCGCAAGGCCGACAGGATATCGACGAGGAACTGCGGAGGGATTCCCTGCGCCTGCGCCAACTCGTCGGTCTTGAGCACGACGCCCTCGTCGACGGTGGCCAACTCGACCATCGCTCGAACGGCGTACTCCGCCTTGGCTGACATCCGCATGCGGCGAATTCTCCCAGTTAGGTTGCGGCGGTGACCGCGAGCACGGCGTCGGCCAGCTCGGGCCGGCAGATGACGATATCGGGGAGCAGCGGGTCGCGCCGGTTATATTTAAGCGGCGAGCCGTCGATGCGGGAGGCGTGCAGACCGGCGGCTCGTGCGACCGCGACCGGAGCGGCGTTGTCCCATTCGTATTGCCCGCCCGCATGCACGTACACGTCGGAAATGCCTTGCACGACCGACGCGACTTTGGCCCCCGCAGAACCCATTTCGACCAGGGTGCCGCCGAGGGCGTCGCGCACGTCGAGCGCGATCACCGGTGGCCGTGTCCTGGACACCACGATGCGCGGCGACGACGGAGCCCGCGGAGGGGCGGGCACGTGCGGCGTGGCCAGCGTGATCCGTTGCGCCGGAAGCGCAACCGCGCCGGAGGTCAACCAGCCGGACTGCCACAGCGCGACATGAACCGCCCAGTCGATGCGGCCGAGGCCGGAGAACTCGCGAGTGCCGTCGAGCGGGTCGACGATCCATACCCGTTCTGCGGACAGCCGAATAGGGTCGTCCACACCTTCCTCGGACAGCACCGCGTCGCCAGGTCGCTCCGCGCCCAGAGCCTGCATCAAGAATTCGTGAGATCGCTTGTCGCCAGCTGCTTTTCGCTCGCTCGCGGGCGCGTATGCGAGCTCGTCGCGAACCTGCAACAGCAGCCGGCCCGCCTCGGTCGCCAGCCGAGCGGCCAGTTCATGGTCCGTCATTGCTGTGACTCGACCAGCCCGATGATCTGTTGCGCCAGTTCTTCAAGCGAGCGATCGGGGGTCAGCCTCAGGTCGGGATTCTGCGGCCGCTGGAACGGGCTGTCGATGCCGGTGAAGTGCGTGATCTCACCGGCACGCGCCTTGGCGTACAGCCCCTTGGGATCTCGCTTCTCGCATTCGGTCAGCGGAGTGTCACAGAAGACTTCGTAGAACGGCACGCCGGCCTCCTCGTGGATCCGACGGGCCATCGCGCGGTGCTCGGCCAGCGGGCTGATCGCGGGCACCAGCACCACCTGTCCGCAATCGGCGAGCAGTGTCGCGACGTGGGCCAGCCGGCGGAGGTTTTCTGCACGGTCCGCCATGGAAAACCCGAGATCTGCATTCAAGCCGTGCCGCAGATTGTCACCGTCGAGGACATATGCAGGCCGACCCGATTCCAGCAGCCGGCGCTCGGCGAGCATCGCGGCCGACGACTTGCCGGAGCCGGATAATCCGGTGAACCACACCGTGACTCCCTGCGACATTCGATCGGCGGCGGTTACCAGGGATGGATGCAGAACGGTATTCGGGCTCGATGCACGCACCGCAGCGTCTCGTGCTGACACGTCGCGCAGCACCATGCCTGCGGCCACAGTGACGTTGGTTGTGGGATCGATCAGGATGAACGATCCGGTACTCGCATTGCGGGTGTACTCGTCCAGCATCAGCGGAGCCTGGGTACGCAGCGTGATCCGGCCGAGTTCGTTGAGTTTCAATGCCGTTGCGCTCTTGTCGCGGTGAAGCGAGTTGACGTCGAGCCGATAGTTAAGTGTGGTGACCCGTGCGCGCGTCGTCTTGGTGGTGTGCTTGACGATGTACTCGCGGCCGGCTTCGAGCGCCGAATCATCGGCCATCCAACAGACCGTGGCATCGAACTCCTGTGCCACCCGCGGTTGGTTGTTGATCCGCGCGATCATGTCGCCGCGCGAGATATCGATGTCGTCAGCCAACGTGATCGATACCGCCATCGGCGGAAAGGCTTCGGACACAAGACCGGTCGGAGAATCAATCGCGGCGATCCGGCTGGTCTTGCCACTGGGCAGCACCACCACCTCGTCACCGACTTGGATCACGCCGCTGGCGACGGTACCGGCGTAGCTGCGGTGGTCGTGGTGGTCGGTGGTCTGCGGCCGGATCACGTACTGGACCGGAAACCTCACGTCCACCAGGTTGCGATCGCCCGCGATATACACCTCTTCGAGATGCGACAGCAGTGCGGGCCCCTCGTACCACGGCGTCTTGTCCGACTTGCTGACGACGTTGTCGCCGTGCAGCGCCGACATCGGGATCGTCGTGACGTCATGCACGTTCAGCCGCGCGGCGAACGCATGAAACTCCTCGCGGATCTTCTCGAAGAGTTCCGGGTCCCATCCGATCAGGTCCATCTTGTTGACCGCGAGCACGATGTGCTGCACACCCAGCAGTGAGGCAAGGAACGCGTGGCGGCGGGACTGTTCCAGCAGCCCATGTCGAGCGTCGACGAGCACGATGGCCAGCTGCGCGGTCGACGTGCCGGTGACCATGTTGCGCGTGTACTGAATATGGCCGGGCGTGTCGGCAATGATGAACTTGCGCTTGGGCGTAGCGAAATAGCGGTACGCGACGTCGATCGTGATGCCTTGCTCCCGCTCGGAGCGAAGGCCGTCGGTCACCAGCGCCAGGTCGGTGTAGTCGTGGCCGCGCTCCTTGGATGTGCGCTCGACGGCGGCCAGCTGATCTTCCATCACGGCCTTGGAGTCGTAGAGCAGCCGGCCGATCAGCGTGGATTTGCCATCGTCGACGGACCCGGCGGTGGCGATGCGCAAAAGCGTCGCGGCGGGCCGCGCGATTACTGGAGTCATCAGAAGTAGCCCTCCCGCTTGCGGTCTTCCATCCCCGCTTCGGAGATGCGGTCGTCGGCACGGGTGGCGCCGCGCTCGGTGAGACGGGAAACCGCTGTCTCGGCGATGATCTCGTTGACGGTGGCGGCGGTGGATTCGACGCAGCCGGTACAGGTTACGTCGCCGACGGTGCGGAACCGCACGCTGACCTCGAAGACGTCTTCGTCGGGATCCGGTTGCATGAACGGATGGACCGCGAGCAGCATGCCATCGCGCAAAAACACCGGCCTGCGGTGCGCGTAGTAGATCTCGGGCAGTGCGATGTTCTCTGCGCCGACATAGGACCAGATGTCATATTCGGTCCAGTTCGACAGCGGGAATACCCGGATGTGCTCGCCCTTGCGGTGCCGCCCGTTGTAGAGATTCCACAGTTCGGGCCGTTGCGCTTTCGGGTCCCACTGCCCGAACTGGTCGCGGAAGGAGAACACGCGTTCCTTGGCGCGGGCCTTCTCCTCGTCGCGGCGGGCGCCGCCGAATGCCGCGTCGAACCTGTTCTCGCGGATGGCCCGAAGCAGCGTGACGGTCTGCAATGGGTTGCGCGACGATCCGTTGTCGACCACCCGGCCGCCGTCGATGTCGTCCTGCACCGAGGCAACCACCAGGCGAATGCCGTGCTCGGCAACCAACTGGTCGCGGGTAGCGATCACTTCCTCGAAGTTGTGGCCGGTGTCGACATGCATGACCGGAAACGGCAGTCGCGCGGGGTGGAAGGCCTTGAGCGCAAGATGGAGCATCACGATCGAGTCCTTGCCGCCCGAGAACAGCAGCACCGGCCGTTCGAACTCGGCCGCGACTTCACGGATGATGTGGATCGCCTCGGCCTCCAGAGACCTCAAATGGCTGAGCTCATAGTGGCCCGCCTCGAGCTGTGATGTCCCCGCGGTCATCGCTACCTCGTAATCTTGGTCAATATGGCCAGGGTTATAAACATTACCAAGTATGTAACCAGATGCCCGGGACGGATGTCAAACGTGGGTGAGCGCGCCTGAGCGGGGCCCTAAAAATGAGTCAGTGGTGGCTGAGGTGTCTGACCCGGGCCCACAGGCCGTGTGCCGGTGCCGCCTCGGCGTCGGTGTGCGAGGCGATGATTGCCCGGACGCTCCGCCGGCACCGCCCACACTGCGAGCCGGCGCCGCAAGCAGCAGCAACCTGTCGTGACGTCGACGCGCCGTTGTCGATCGCCTCACGCACTGTCTCGGTGGTGATGCCGAGGCACAGGCAGACATACATCGGTGCGCTCCCGCCTAACTCACCGGCCGGACGGTCAGGGCCACCGTCCGCGCAGATAGGTAAGCCTATCTTAATGCAGAGGGCGAGAGCCCGTCCACCTTACCGAAACACTTACGGTTACAGTCGGGAAATGTCTGACACCAACACCAATCGCGTCGCATTGGTCATCGGCGGCGCGTCGGGCATCGGGTGGGCAGTCGCAACGGGACTTGTTGCCGACGGTTATCGCGTCGTGATCGCCGACCTCAACGCCGACGGTGCCGCCGCGCGCGCCGGTGAACTCGGCGCACCGCATACCGGCGCCGCCGTCGATGTCACGGACGAGGATGCCGTCGCCGCTCTCTTCGAGCGGGTGGGGTCGCTCGACGTCGTGGTCAACACGGCGGGGATCGGCGGCGTTGGCCACATCACCGAACTGCCGGTCGAGCAGTTCCGTTCTGTGGTGGACGTCTGCCTGACCGGTGGATTCATCGTCACCAAGTACGCCGGCCGCCAGCTCCGTGACGGTGGCTCGCTGGTGACGCTGACGTCACTGAACGCGCGGCTGGCCGCCCCCGGCATGAGTGCCTACTGCGCGGCGAAAGCCGGCTTGGCGATGCTGACTCAGGTGGCGGCGCTGGAGCTTGCGCCGCGTGGCATCCGGGTCAACGCGGTGTCGCCGGGATTCGTCGACACGCCGTTGACCGAAGGCGTGAAGCTGGTTCCCGGGGCGCTCGAGGAATACGTCGAGAACACCCCGCTCGGCCGCGTCGGCACGCCGCAGGATGTCGCCGACGCGGTGCTGTTCCTGGTCTCGGACAAAGCGTCGTGGATGACGGGTGAGGTCGTCGACCTCAACGGAGGTGCGCACCTGAAGCGCTATCCGGATGTATTGGCCCACCTCGAAAGGATGATGTCGTCGACGTGACCGCATTCAACGGCAAGCAGGCCATCGTCACCGGCGCCGGCTCCGGAATCGGTGCGGCACTGTCGCGCGCCCTCGTCGCGGCAGGTGCCGATGTGCTCTGCACCGACATCGACGGCGACGCGGCCGCGCAAACCGCCCGCCAGTCGACCGGACCAGGCACCGCGCGCTCGGCCATCCTCGACGTCACCGACGCCGCCGCGGTACAGGCGGGCGTCGACGACGTGGTGTCCCGCGCCGGGCGACTGGATCTGATGTTCAACAACGCCGGGATCGTCTGGGGCGGTGACACCGAACTGCTCACGCTGGACCAGTGGAACGCGATCATCGACGTCAACATCCGCGGCGTCGTGCACGGAGTCGCTGCCGCCTACCCGGTGATGATCCGGCAGGGACACGGCCACATCGTCAACACCGCGTCGATGGCGGGTCTGGTCCCGGCGGGCCGGCTCACCAGCTACGCGATGACCAAGCACGCCGTGGTCGGGCTGTCGTTGGCGCTGCGATCCGAGGCGGCCGTACACGGCGTCGACGTGCTGGTGGTCTGCCCGGGAGCCGTGGAGACCCCGATCCTCGACAAGGGCGCGGTGGGAGATTTCGAGGGTCGCAGTTTCTTTCTCACCGGGCAGCGCGGCTCGACGGGGTATGACCCGGACCTTTTGGCCGGTGACGTGCTGCGGGCGATCGAGCAGAAGCGGGGGATGCTCGTCGTGCCGAAGATTGCACACGCGGGATGGCTGGCTGTCCGGTTGGCGCCGACACTGATGCAACGCGCGTCGGCCCGCATGATTGCGCGACGGCGGCAACTGCGATGAGCGATGCGCTGTCGATTCCTCGACGCCCCACGGATGTCACCAGCGAGTGGCTTTCCGCCGCGCTGAGTGCTGCCGTCGACAGCTTCGACATCGTTCCCGTCGGCACCGGCCAGACCGGAGCGACATACCGCATCGCGGCGAGTTATGCGGCCAATTCCGTTGGCCTGCCGGATACTTTCGTGATCAAGCTGCCCGTGCAGGACGACGCTGTCAGGGGCGGAGTCACACTGGGTTACCTCAGCGAGGTGGCGTTCTACGCCCGGGTGGCCGACAAGATGGCCGTGCCGACGCCGCGGTGCTTCTATTCGGCGATCGCGAACGAGGGCGCCGATTTCGCGCTGTTGCTCGAGGACATGTCGCCGGCTGTCCAAGGTGACCAGATCGTCGGATCGACCGCCGAGCAGGCCCGGTTGGCGGTCACGGCGCTGGCCGGACTGCACGGGCCGAGTTGGTGCGACCCAACGTGGCTGGATCTCAGCGAGGTTGCGATGCCGATGCCAGGCAACGAGGAGGCGATGAAAGGTCTCGGTGACATCGCCCGCATGGCCGTCGACATGACGCTGGAGAAGCTGAGCCCGCACATCGACGCCGCTGACCGCGAAACAGCGATGGCCGCAATGAGTGTGGTGACATCCTGGCTGATGGCCGAACCGAACCGGTACTCGCTGATGCACGGCGACTACCGCCTGGACAATCTGCTGTTCGACCCAACGACCACCCGGGTCACGGTCGTCGACTGGCAGACGATGGGTGTCGGCCTGCCTGCGCGGGACCTGTCGTATTTCACTGCGACCAGCCTGCGGCCTGAATTGCGGGCCGCGATCGAAGAGCAGCTGGTCGACGACTACCTCCAATCTCTGCTGAGTTACGGCGTCACCGGCTATGACAGTGAATCATGTTGGCGCGACTACCGATTGGGGATGCTGCAGGCA
Organism: uncultured Actinomycetota bacterium; assembly: GCA_963801365.1. GTDB lineage: Bacteria > Actinomycetota > Actinomycetes > Mycobacteriales > Mycobacteriaceae > Mycobacterium. The sequence continues at coordinate 79,640 of CAWDEZ010000026.1, forward strand.
CCATTGCTCACCAGCCTGGGTTGTGCATTCGCGTCGTCGACAGTGCGCGGCAATGCGATGATGGTGGTGATGCTGCAGCGCGGCTGTCAGGCGATCCGTGAGTTGAAGACGTTGGACCTCATCACCTAGTGTCGCTGCGCGGCCTTGACCAGCCCGTCGCCGATGATCAGGCGTTGGATCTCACTCGTGCCTTCGTAGAGCCGCAACAGCCGAACGTCGCGGTAAATCCGTTCCACCGGCACGCCCTGCATGTATCCGCTACCGCCGTGGATCTGAACGCCCAGATCGGCAACCTTGCCGACCATTTCGGTGCAGAAGAGCTTGGCGGCCGCCGGCGCGATCCGGCGGTCCTCGTTTCTCAGCCACAGCCGCGCGGCCTCGCGCACCAGAGCACGCCCGGCCATCACCGCGGTCTGCTGGTCGGCGATCATCGCCTGCACCAGTTGAAACTTCCCGATCGGTGTTCCGCCCTGAGTCGCGGTGGTGGCGTATGCCACCGATTCGTCGAGCGCTCGTTGAGCTGCTCCGACGGCGAGCGCCGCGATGTGGATGCGGCCACGTGCGAGGGACGTCATTGCCGCCCGGTACCCGATGTCTTCACTGCCGCCGACCAGCGCGCCGCCGGGAACGCGGACGTCGGTGAAGCGCACGTCGGCTGTCCAGGCGCCCTCTTGACCCATCTTGGCGTCCTTCGCGCCCACCTCGACCCCGGACGCGTCGGCCGGTACCAGGAACACCGCAATGCCGGGCCCGTTGTCGTCGGCGGGCCGAGTGCGTGCGAACACGACGAACAGTTGGGCCACTGGGGCATTGGTGATGAACCGTTTCTGCCCGGAGATGATCCAGTCACCACCGTCGGGAATTGCGTTGGTGCGCAATCCCGAAGGATTCGATCCCGCGCCGGGCTCGGTCAGTGCGAACGAGGCGATGACCTCGCCGGAGGCCATGCCCTCGAGCCAGCGGGCCTTCTGCTCGTCGGTGCCGAAGCCGACCAAGACCTGGCCCGCGATGCCGTTGTTGGTGCCGAACATCGAACGCAGCGCAAGGGAGGTGTAGCCGAGCTCCATGGCCAACTCGACATCCTGGGCGACGTTCAGCCCGAGACCGCCCCACTCCTGCGGGATGGCGTAGCCGAACAGTCCCATCTTCTTCGCCTGGTCCGCGATGTCGTCGGGTACGCGATTCGCGGCCATGATCTCTTGCTCGCGCGGGACCACCGCCGTGCGGACGAAGTGACGCGTCTGAGCCAGGATGTCGGCGAAGTCCTCATCACCGACTTCCACTGTCGCTCTTTGCCCGAGCGGCTCATCGCCGGCTGCAGTGGTCATCTCTGGGCCTCCTCATTCAGCGCGGGGCAGCGTCCGCGCGGAATCATATATGAAATATGATGTGGCGGCGCGAGGTCCGCGATGAGCGATGAGAGGTGGCAGGTTATGTCGATGCTGAGCGGTCAGACGGCGGTCATCACGGGCGGTGCGCACGGTCTCGGCCTCGCGATAGCGCAACGCTTCATCGCCGAAGGTGCCCGCGTGGTCCTCGGCGATCTCGACGCCGACGCCACCGAGGCGGCGGCCGAACGACTCGGAGGCCATGCGGTTGCCACCGCCGTGCGGTGTGACGTCACACTGGCAGCCGAGGTCGACACGTTGACATCTACGGCCGTCGAGCGGTTCGGTGCATTGGACATTATGGTCAACAACGCCGGAATCACCCGCGATGCGACGATGCGCAAGATGACCGAGGAGCAGTTCGATCAGGTCATCGCGGTGCACCTGAAGGGGACCTGGAACGGCATGCGCAGCGCAGGCGGGATCATGCGCGAGAACAAGCGCGGTGCGATCGTGAACATGTCGTCGCTGTCGGGCAAGGTCGGCTTGGTGGGCCAGACGAACTATTCAGCCGCCAAGGCCGGGATCGTCGGGATGACGAAGGCCGCGGCCAAGGAGCTGGCCCACCTGGGAGTGCGGGTGAACGCGATCGCACCCGGGCTGATCCGCTCGGCGATGACCGAAGCGATGCCCCAACGTATTTGGGACGTGAAGCTCGCCGAGGTTCCGATGGGGCGGGCGGGGGAGCCGAGTGAGGTTGCCAATGTGGCGTTGTTCTTGGCGAGCGATTTGTCCTCGTACATGACGGGCACCGTTCTCGAGGTCACCGGCGGAAGGCTCATGTGATGTCGAGAGAAGCCGTGATATGCGAGCCGGTCCGCACGCCAATCGGTCGTTACGGCGGAATGTTCAAGTCGCTGACGGCCGTTGACCTCGGTGTGGCGGCGCTGAACGGATTGCTCGACAGGACCGGGATCGCCCCCGACGCGGTCGGCGACGTCATCCTCGGGCACTGTTATCCCAGCAGCGAGGCGCCGGCCATTGGCCGGGTGGTGGCACTCGACGCGGGCCTGCCTGTCACGGTGCCGGGAATGCAGATCGACCGTCGATGCGGATCGGGCCTTCAGGCGGTGATCCAGGCATGCCTGCAGATCGCTGGTGGCGATAACGATCTCGTCGTGGCGGGCGGCGCCGAAAGCATGAGCAACGTTGTGTTCTACTCCACCGACATGCGCTGGGGCGCCGCCCGCACGGGCGTCACGGTGCACGACGGACTTGCCCGCGGTCGCACCACGGCCGGCGGTCGCCACCACCCGGTGCCCGGCGGGATGTTGGAGACCGCCGAGAATCTGCGACGCCAGTACGGCATTTCCCGCGCGGAGCAGGACGAGCTGGCGGTGACATCGCACCAGCGCGCGGTGGCCGCCCAGAAGGACGGGATTCTCGCCGACGAGATCATTGCCGTTGGGGTGCGAACTCCCCAAGGTGAGGATCTGATCGACACCGACGAGCATCCTCGTGCCGATACCTCGGTGGAATCCCTGAGCAAGCTCAAACCCATTCTCGCTAATCAGGATTCAGAGGCCACAGTCACCGCCGGCAACAGCAGCGGGCAGAACGACGCGGCGTCGATGTGCGTGGTGACCACCCCGCAGAAGGCCGGCGAGCTGGGTCTTATGCCGTTGGTCCGGTTGGTGTCGTGGGGCGTGGCCGGAGTGGCGCCCAACATCATGGGCATCGGCCCGGTACCGGCGACCGAGGTTGCACTGGCCAAGGCCGGCCTGCGAATGGCCGACATCGACCTCATCGAGCTTAACGAAGCGTTCGCGGCGCAAGCCCTGGCGGTGATGCGCGAATGGAACTTCACCGCCGCCGACCGCGAGCGCACCAACGTGCACGGCTCGGGCATCTCACTGGGTCACCCCGTCGGCGCCACCGGCGGGCGGATGCTGGCCACATTGGCGCGTGAACTCGACCGGCGCGGAGCCCGCTACAGGCTGGAGACCATGTGCATCGGCGGCGGCCAGGGTCTGGCCGCGGTCTTCGAACGCTGTGAGCACCGATGAGCGCTTGCGCGAAGAGGAGAAGGCACCGATGAGCGCTTGCGCGAAGAGGAGAAGGCACCGATGAGCGCTTGCGCGAAGAGGAGAAGGCACCGATGAGCGCTTGCGCGAAGAGGAGAAGGCACCGATGAGCGCTTGCGCGAAGAGGAGAAGGCACCGATGAGCGCTTGCGCGAAGAGGAGAAGGTGCTGACGTGAACCTGCCGCTGAACGGCACTGTAGTCGTCGAGGTGTCCAGCTTCGTGGCCGCGCCGCTGTGCGGCGTCACTTTGGCTCAACTCGGGGCCGAGGTGATTCGTGTCGATCCGATCGGCGGGGCAGCTGACTTCCGGCGCTGGCCGCTTGCGCAGAGCGGCACGTCCATCTACTGGACAGGACTGAATAAGGGAAAGCGTTCCGCGACAGTGAACTTGCGTTCTCCCGAGGGCCAACAGTTGGTGCAGCGGCTGATCGTCGAGGGTGACGGCATCGTGGTGACGAACGCCGCGAGTTTGGCGTGGTTGTCTCACGACCGGCTCGCCTCGATGCGACCGGATGTCATTTCCGTCCAGTTGCTCGGCCGCGGCGACGGGTCCACCGGTGTCGATTACACCGTCAACGCCGCGATCGGGTTCCCCTACGTCACCGGCCCGACGGCACACGCGGGTCCGATCAACCATGTCCTGCCGGCGTGGGACGTCTGCTGCGGCTTGTACGCCGCACTCGCGTTGACCGCCGCGGTGCGCCGCCGCGACCAAAGCGGAGCCGGGGCACAGGTCAGCATCGCGCTCGAGGACGTCGCGCTCGCGACCGGCGGCACTCTCGGGTTCCTCACCGAACCTCAGGTCAACGGCACCCAACGACCCCGCCTGGGCAACGCGATCTATGGCCAGTACGGCCAAGACTTCACCAGCCGCGACGGCATAGCTTTCATGGTTGTGTTGTTGACTGGCAGGCACTTTCGCGACCTGGTCGATGTGACAAGGACCGGAGGGGCGGTGTCGGCGGTGGCTGAGGCGCTCGGCGCCGACTTCAGTTCCGAAGGTGACCGCTACCGGTACCGCGACGTCCTTTCCGGCCTGTTCTCCACGTGGTTCGCCGAGCATTCGGCCAGCGAGATCACCGATGCGCTGTCCGCCACCACCGTGCTGTTCGAGCGGTATCGGACGTTCGCGGAGGTGACGAGCGACGACCGGGTGTTGCGGAACCCGTTGTTCACGCGGATGCATCAGCCTGGGGTCGGCGACTACCTCGCACCGGGAATGCCCGCCGTGTTCGACGGGAGGCATCCCGCCGCCGCGGCGGCGCCGACATTAGGGCAGGACACCGCCGGGCTGCTCGCCGAACGTCTCGGGCTGAGTTCCGACGAGATCGCCCGCCTCGAGGACGCGGGCACCATCGCCTGCTGAGGGCAGAGGAGAAACACCCATGACCAGACTCGCTCAGACTCTCGGGCTCACCGAGTTCCAAACTGAGATCATCGCCACCGTACGACAATTCGTGGACAAGGAAGTTATTCCGAACGCGCCGGAATTCGAGCGCACCGACACCTACCCGCAGGACATCGTCGACCAGATGCGCGAGATGGGCCTGTTCGGTCTGATGATTCCGCAGGAGTACGGGGGACTCGGCGAATCGCTGTTGACCTACGCGTTGTGCGTCGAGGAACTGGCGCGCGGCTGGATGAGCATCTCCGGCGTCATCAACACCCATTTCATCGTCGCGTACATGCTGCGCCAGCACGGAACCGACGCGCAGAGGCAGCGCCTGCTGCCGCGCATGGCGACCGGCGAGGCCCGCGGCGCGTTCTCGATGTCCGAGCCGGAACTGGGATCCGACGTGGCCGCAATCCGCACCCGGGCCAAGCGAAACCCCGACGGGAATTATACCATCGACGGCCAAAAAATGTGGCTCACCAACGGCGGCAGCTCGACGTTGGTGGCGGTATTGGTGCGGACAGACGAGGGCGCGGACAAACCGCACCGCAATCTGACCGCATTCCTGATCGAAAAGCCTGTCGGCTTCGGCGAAGTCGCACCGGGCCTGACGATCCCAGGCAAGATCGACAAGTTGGGCTACAAGGGTATCGACACCACCGAAATGATCTTCGACGGCTACGCCGCAAGCGCCGAGGACATCCTCGGAGGCACTCCAGGCCAGGGCTTCTTCCAGATGATGGACGGCATTGAGGTCGGCCGCGTCAACGTGTCCGCCCGCGCGTGCGGGGTGGGTATCCGGGCCTTCGAACTGGCTGTGCGGTATGCACAGCAGCGCGCCACGTTCGGCAAGCCCATCGCCGAGCATCAGGCCATCGCGTTTCAATTAGCAGAGATGGCAACGAAAGTCGAAGCCGCACACCTGATGATGGTCAACGCGGCCCGGTTGAAGGATTCCGGCGAGCGCAACGACCTGGCCGCCGGGATGGCCAAGTACCTGACGAGCGAATACTGCTCTGAGGTGACGCAGCAGAGCTTCCGCATCCATGGCGGATACGGCTACTCCAAGGAGTATGAAATCGAACGCCTCATGCGCGACGCCCCGTTCCTGCTCATCGGCGAGGGCACCAGCGAGATCCAGAAGCAGATCATCAGCAAGCGATTGCTCGCCGAGTATCGGATATGACTGTTCCGGAATTCGTTGCGCGGCCACGGCTCTCCGAGGATGTCGCTCGCTATGTGCGCCGGCGGATCTTCGAGGGGGCCTACGGCGCAGGGGAATACGTGCGGCTCGAACAGCTGGCCGCCGAACTCGGGGTGAGCGTGACGCCCGTCCGCGAGGCTCTGCTCGAGCTGCGTGCAGAGGGATTGCTGGTTCAGCGCCCGCACCGCGGTTTCATGGTGCTGCCGGTGACGCGCCGCGACATCGCGGACGTGTCCAATGTCCAGGCACACATCGGCGGGGAGTTGGCAGCTCGAGCGGCGAGCAACATCAGTGATGAGGAACTGGAGCAACTAAAGGAACTGCAGGCCCAGCTCGAGGACGCCTACGATCAAGAAGACCACGATCGTGTCGTGCGGTTGAACCACGAGTTCCATCGGGCGATCAACGTGGCGGCCGATTCGCCCAAGCTGTCGCAGCTGATGGGCCAAATCACCCGCTATGCACCGGAAGCGGTCTTCCCCACCGTCGAGGGCTGGCCGGCGCAGTCGATCAAAGACCATCGCCGCGTGATTTCGGCCCTCGAGCTGCGCGACGAAAAGCGAGCACGAAGGGCCATGGCAGAGCACTTCATTGCAGGTGTGGCGCCGCTAGTGGAGCACCTGATGGAGCAAGGCGTCGTGGAGGCGCGCGGTCATTGAACATAGCCCTGTAAGCCTTTACGGTAAGTGCGACGGTAACCGGTGAGGAGTCGCTCATGGTCACACGGGTGATCGACGAGGCAGCCAACGTGTTCGCCGACCCGCAGGCGTATGCCGACGAAGCGCGGCTGCATGCGGCTTTGACCCACCTGCGCGCCCACGCCCCGGTGTCATGGGTCGACGTGCCGAAATACCGGCCGTTCTGGGCGGTCACGAAGCACGCCGACATCATGGACATCGAGCGCGCCAATACGCTTTTCACCAACTGGCCACGTCCGGTACTGGCAGTTGCGGAGGGCGAGGACGCGTCCGCCGGCACGGTGCGCACATTGATTCACATGGACGACCCGCAGCACCGGGTCGTGCGCGCGATCGGCGCGGACTGGTTCCGCCCGAAGGCGATGCGGGCGCTCAAGGAGCGCGTGGACGAACTCGCCAAGATATACGTCGACAGAATGCTGACGCTTGGGAGCGAATGCGACTTCGTCCAGGAGGTCGCGGTCAACTACCCGCTCTACGTCATCTTGTCGCTGCTCGGGCTGCCCGAATCGGACTTCCCATTCATGCTGAAGCTCACCCAGGAGTTGTTCGGCAGCGAGGACGACGAATTCAAGAGGGGCCCCACAACCGAGGAGCAGCTTCCCGCCCTGATCGACATGTTCGATTACTTCACAGGGGTGACCGCGTCGCGCCGCGAGAACCCGACAGAGGACTTGGCGTCGGCAATCGCCAATGCCCGCGTCGGCGGTGAGCTGTTGTCCGATGTTGACACCCTGTCCTACTACCTTCTCGTCGCCACCGCCGGACACGACACCACCAGCGCCACGATCTCGGGTGGGCTGCTTGGTCTCGTCGGGAACCCCGATCAGCGGGAGCGATTGCGCGAGAACATATCGCTGATGCCACTGGCGACCGAAGAGATGATCCGCTGGGTGACGCCGGTCAAGACATTCATGCGGACTGCGGCCGAGGACACGACGATTCACGGTGTGCCGATCGCCGCCGGTGAATCGGTGCTCCTCTCGTACGTTTCGGGCAACCGCGACGAAGACGTGTTCGTCGATCCGTTCCGGTTCGACGTGGGCCGCGAGCCGAACAAGCACGTCGCCTTCGGCTATGGCGTGCACTTCTGTCTCGGTGCGGCATTGGCGCGCATGGAAGTGAACAGCTTCTTCACCGAACTGCTGCCGAGGCTGAACTCGATCGAGCTCGTGGGCGAACCCAAATACATGGCCACGACGTTCGTCGGCGGGCTCAAGCACCTACCGATCCGGTACTCACTGATGTGTTGACTCAGCGTCCATGGTGCCAAAGTTCGAGTACGCCACGCCCCGAGCGCAGAGTCAACGACATGTGCATGATGGCGGTATGGACAGCACCAGAGAAGCCGTAGCGGCCACCGGACTCCTCGTGGCGGCCATGCGTGCCGCGGAATCCGAGCGAGACGACCGGCTCTTCACCGACCCTTATGCAGAACGGCTGGCAGGCGACGAGGGTCGACGGCTGCTCGTCGAGGCTGACGCAGCCACCGGCCGGGCGTCGGGGCAGATCGTCATCCGGACACGGTTCTGGGACGAGGCGCTGCTACGGGCGAACGCCGCCGGCCTCTCACAGGTGGTGATTCTCGCCGCTGGCATGGATGCGCGCGCGTATCGCCTGCCGTGGTATGCCGGCACGACTGTCTACGAAATCGACCAGCCGGCCGTGATGGAGCTCAAAGACGGCCGGCTACCCGGTGAGCGGCCCCGGTGTCAACGCGTCGCGATCGGGATCGACCTTGCCGATAACTGGCCGAGATTGCTGCGGTCACGAGGCTTTAGCCCGTCTACGCGAACGATATGGCTGGTCGAGGGGCTGCTGCAGTATCTCGACGCATCGGCTGTCGACACCCTGTTTTCCCGCATCGACGCGCTGTCGGCCTCGGGTTCGGTGCTGTTGTATGAGATCGTCGGGCAGACGTTGTTGGAGTCGCCGTTCATGAAGCCGACTCTGCAGTTCATGGAGCAGCTCGGCGCGCCATGGACTTTCGGCACCGACACGCCGGCCGCTCTCGTCGAGAGCCGCGGCTGGACCGCGAAGGTCACCGACGTGGCCGAGCCCGGAAACGCGTGGCATCGATGGGAACATCCGGTAGTCCCCCGGGATGTACCCGGTGTTCCCCGCGGTTACTTCATCGAGGCAACAAAGGCCTGACCGCAGCCGGGCCGATTGTGAATCTGGCGACGCTCGTACGGCGTGTCGCGTCGCTGAGCGCACTGTCGGCGTGGGTTACGGGCTTTGAGCCAGCATGTCGCGCAGGCGCGAGACGTCCACCTTGCCGGTTGATCCCCGCGGAATCGCATCATCGGAGTCCACCAGAAGCCACACCGTAGGAACCTTGAAGGAACTCAGTACCTTTCGCGCGGCGGCATGAAGCTCCCGAGCTGTCGTTGCGGCGATGTCGCACACGACAACGGCGCCGAGGCGATTGCCGACATTGGTGACGAAGGCGTTTTCGACGCCGTCGATGCTCCGCAGCGCCTGCTCGACCTCACTGGGGTAGACGGTGGCGCCCCTGACCTTGAACATGTTGTCGGATCGTCCGTGGTAGAACATGAAGCCGTCGTCGTCGAGGTGGCCGAGATCGCCGGTGGTGTAATAGCCGTCGACGGTGAACATGTCTTCGCGGGTGCGCCGGCATACGCCGCGCAGTGTGTGCGGTCCTCGGATCTGGATCATTCCCACCGTCCCGGTGGGTACAGGCGCGTCGCTATCGGGGTCGACGATCCGGACCTCCATCCCGTCGAACGGCTTGCCGCAGCTGCCCCATGCGGACCGCGGCATGTCGGTGTCAGCGGCGTAGCCGCAGTATGGCCCGAAGGACTCGGTCATACCGAACAACTTGGCCTGCGCGCCCGGTTCGGCTTGGTGTGCGGGCGGAAGCAGCGCATCCAGACTTCCCGGGCGCAACGCCGGCAGGTCTGCGCCGACGGAATCTGCTTGCCGCGCCAGCGCTTCCGCCTGGTCGGGCCACCCGCGGAACAACGTGACTTGCTCGCGTTCCAGCAGCCGCAGCGTCGTTTCCGGCTGGGGAGCCTCCTCGGTGACAAGCGTGGCCCCGGCAAGAAGAGCGGAAATCAATCCACTCGCGAATCCACCCACCCAGAAGAACGGCATCGGCAAGTACAGGCGGGTGGTGGAGTCGATGCACCGGGCGGCGAGCCCGGATTGCACTGCCGACAACGCATTGCCGTGCGAGTGCACGACACCCTTCGGCGGTCCGCTGCTACCGGACGTGAACATGATCGCGAGGGGATCGCTGGGCGTCACGATTGCGGTAAGCGCATCGACGATCCCGGCGGCGGCCTGCCCAGCACGTGTCAGTAATAGTCGGTCCGCAGTCCAAACACGCTGCAGAGCAGGCAGTTTTGGTGATGCGACCTTGTCCTCCAAATCGTCGAGGTAGCGATGCCCGCGAAACTCTTCGACGGAGATGAGCCACTGCACCGATGCGACGCGTAGCTGCGCGACCAGCTCCCTGCTTCGCAGCAGCGTGCTCAATGGCACCAGCACGGCGCCCATGCGGGTCAGCGCGATCGCGGTCTGTACCCAGCGCACGCCGTTGGGCATCACCAAGCCGACGCGAGTGCCCTTGCCGATACCGGCGTCGACGAAGACCGCGGCCAGCTCGCGTGTCGTGGCTTCGAGTTCGCGGTAGGTGATCCGGGTCGCGGTGTCGATGACCGCGTGTTTGGAATCCTCCTGTGCAGCACGCAGTCTCACCAACTGGTCGATGGTCGATGGGTGCTCAGGCATCGAACATCTTCTTGAGCTCTTGGATGTCGACCTTCCCGCTGGGCATCAGCGGGACGTCGGACGGGCGTAACGTCAGGAATCGCCGGGGAATCTTGTACGCCGACAGCTCGGTCTTCAGCTCGCGCGTCAACGCCTCGATGTCGATGCCTTCTTCCGAGACGACAACTGCTGCGACCACTTGTCCACGCGCCGGATCCGGAATCCCGATAGCGTAGGACGTGGTGCCGTTACTGACCCTCGCGATGGCCCTTTCCACTTCTGCAGGTGAGACATTTGCGCCGGCGGTCTTGATCATCGAGCCGCGCCTGGCAAAGAAGTAATAGAACCCGTTGTCGTCGGTGCGAACGAGGTCTCCGGTGTGAAACCATCCGTCGGCGTCGAAGCATTCCTCGCGGCTGCGTTTGTAATAGCGCTGCATCACATATGGCCCGCGGATGCACAACTCCCCGACATCCCCGACGTTCACGGCCTCACCGCAGTCCGGATCAACGACCTTGGTGTCGAAGCCCGGCGCGGGCCTGCCGAACGACCCGCGGCGGTGTTCGGGCTGGTCGGTGTCGTCGCCGCTGAGCAACACGACGCTGCCCGCTTCGGTCAGGCCCAGCATGTTGTGCCGCAACTCAGGATCGGCTGGCCGCGCATCGGGCGCCATGATCGGGTACAGGTTGCCTCGACGCATCGACGACAGGTCGCGCGCCCCGAAGCTCGGGTGGCGGCCCAGATGAGCGACCCCTGCCGCGAAACCATTGGTGATAGTGGGTCGTTCGACCTCCAGCAGATCGAGTGTCTCGCCGGCGTCGACGGCGTTGGAGCACACCAACGTCGCCCCGGCGAGCATCGTCGCGATCAGCCCGAACCCGAAGCCGCCAATCCAGAAGAATGGCGAATTACAGAACAGCTTGTCGTCTGCGGTAAACCCGCGAATGTCGTTGAGACTGTGTTGATGTCCGAGCAGCGTTGCGTGCGTGTGCACAACCCCCTTCGGCGCGCTGGTCGATCCCGACGTGTAGACAATCGTCAGGGGATCCGAACCGTCAACGTCGTCTTCCATCGCCGCAAGCAGCGCCGAGTCGACCGTATCGGCGCGCCGAATGACGTCCGCGTAACCGACGCGCACATGACGCAGCTGCGGAACGGCGGTGCTGAACACAGGTTCGTCAAAGACGGTGTCGGACTTATCGAACACGTCGGCTAGCCGCCGCACGTAGTCCTGCGAACGGTAGGAGGCGGCGGTCAGCAGAATCCTCACGTCACTGTCGCCAAGCTGCTGCCGCAACTCGCGCGCTGTCGCGAACGTGGAGAACGGCACCACCACCGCGCCTATCCGTGCAGCGGCAAGCATGCCCACGACCCACTCTGTGCCGTTGGGATACAGCAGTCCGACGTTGGTGCCCTTGCCGACGTCAAGCGCGATCAACCCGCGGGCGACCACTGCCGAGCGACGCTCTGCCTGTGCATAACTGATCCGGTCGGCGTCGCAGATCAGCAGCGGATGGTCACCGCGTTCGCGCGCCTGCTCGTGCAGCAGGCGGGCGACCGTCGACGGCTCAGTTGGCATGTTCGCCGGCGAAGAACTGGGCGACAGCACTCAAATCCGCCTTGCCGGACGTCGTTCTCGGAATGGCGTCCACGATGACGATCTCGGTCGGAACCTCGTAACGAGCCAGGCGTGTCCCGAGGAACCCGGAAAGCGCGGCGGCATTGGCCGATACGCCAGGTCGGAGTTCCACCATCGCGACCGGGGTTTCGCCGAGACGCTCGTCTGGTCGCCCTACGACCGCAGCGCCTTGAACGGCAGGGTGTTTTTCCAGCACGCTGCGAACGTCATCGGGCATCACCTTGAAGCCGCCGCGGATGATGGCTTGATCCGCGCGTCCCAGAATCCACAGGAAGCCGTCCGCGTCGATGCGGGCGATGTCGGTGGTGCGCAGCCAGTCGGCGGACGGCCCCAGTTGACCCGGTTTGACCTCCAGCAGGCCGGCGTCGCCGGGACGGAGGGGGTGACCGTCGTCGTCGACCACCCGCAGGCGCGCCCCGAGTGTCGCCCGCCCGACACTACCTCGTTTGGTGTGCCAATGCTTCTGGTGGTCGGCCAGCGTCCAGCCCGCTACGCCCCCGCCGAATTCCGTTGCAGCATAGGAGGTCAACACCGGCATCCCGTACTTTTCGGTGAACGCGTCGGCGTCATCGGCCGACAGCGGCGCGGTCCCGGACGTGACGGCGCGAATGCTGGACAGGTCATCGCGGGTGAGGTCGGAATGCAGCACCATGCGTAGTGCGGCAGGCACGAGTGACACGGCTGCGGGCCGGTGTCGGCGCACTGCGTCCGCCCACAGGTCGAGGTCGAACTTCTCCAGCAGCACAAAGGATCGCCCCTCGGCGACGCATTGCAGCACCCGGAACACACCGCCGATGTGCACGAGCGGTGCGTTGATGATCGCGACCCCGCGGCGCAGTTTCACCGGCGCCGACCCGTCGTCGTCGCCCATCACGCTGACGGCCAGCATGTCGTATGTGAGGTCGATGCGCCTGGGCGGCCGGGTCGTTCCGCTTGTCAGCATTCGGACGGCGACGCCAGGCCGGCCGCCATCCCCGACGCCACTGGCGCCCGTGATGGTCGGCTCGTCATCGGGATCCTCGATGATCACCGGCAACTGAAGAGCGTCGATGTCTGCTCTGATGGCGTCTTGGCCGCGCGCTGGGTTGATGACGACAACGCAGCCGCCACTCATCAGCACCCCGAGCAGCGCGGCCACATGCGTGGGCCGATTGCGCAGCAGTATTCCCACCTGCACCCCGTCGCCCGACAGGGCGCTGACTTGACGGGCCGCTTCAGCAAGCTTGTCCCACGAAATCCATTGGCCCTCATATTCGATTGCCGGTGCGCCATGTTCGAGCTCCAGCACCTCCGCGATGCGCCGGCTGAGCCGGTAATTCGTCATCGAATTCTCGGTTCGACTGACGGGGCGTTGCCTCGGGACGCGACTTCAGCCTGCCCGATCGGATTGCCGAGCCGCGTGTAGATGAGCCCCTGCTCCAGCGCCGCTCGGTAGGGTTTGTCGAGCGACTCCCAGATCGACTTGATCGTGCCTTGCGTCGCCGCCGGCGGGTAGGCGGCAATCATAGCGGCGATTTCGTGTGCACGCTGCCACAGCTGTTCGGGTGCAACCACTTCCGAGACCAAACCGATCCGGAGTGCGGTGTCGGCGCAGACGCGTTCGCTGTTACCCGTCAGTGCGATCCGCAACGTCTCACCCAAACCGATGCGGCGCATCAGCCCGATCGGCTCCAGTGCACAGACGAGTCCGGCACTGACGTGAGAGTCGAAGAACGTTGCGTCCGTCGAGCAGATAACCACGTCGGATTCGTTGACGAAATAGAATGCGCCCGCGGTGCACATGCCCTGAACCGCGCACACCACCGGCTTCCACATTTTCTGCCACTTGGGGCTGAGCGCCTCACCGGGGTCTTCATGATTCCACACATTGGTCGGCTGACCGTACGGCGTCTTGATGTCCAAACCGGCGCTGAAGGCCCGTGTCCCGGCCGCTCGCAGCACAACGGCGTTGATCGATTCGTCCAACTTGACGATGCGCCACGCACGGGCCATCTCTTCGCACATGGTCCGGTTGAACGCGTTCAGCTGGTCTGGCCGGTTTAACGTGATGGTCGCGACATGAGCCGTCGCATCGACCTCGAGCAGGATGGTTTCGAAGCTCGTCATCGGCAGCCCGTCATCGACACTGCCAATTGGGGGCACGCTTCTCCATGAACGCTTTCGGCCCTTCGAGCGAGTCCTCGGTGTGCAGGTTGCGCTCGCGGAATGATTCGGCCAAAATCTCGGCTTCGTGCAGCGGAAGATCGAGCCCCTTGACGATTGCCAGCCGTGTACCCCGGACCGCAAGGGGCGCATTGGAGTTGACAATGTCGGCGATCTCGTGGGCCCGCTCGAGAAGACGGTCGTGTTCGACCATCTCGCTGATGAGTCCCAGCTCATAGGCGCGCTGCGCGCTTATGCGTTCGTGCTTGCCCATCAGGGCGGCACGCAACGCGATGGACCGAGGTAGGACGCGAGCCAGGCGAACCACCTCGCGCCCCGCAACCAGGCCGATGCTGACATGTGGATCGAAGAAGGTGGCTTTCTCGGATGCGATCACGATGTCACCGGTGGTGACCCAGTCGAGTCCGGCACCACAACAGATTCCGTTGATGGCAGCCAGCACCGGCTTCGCCATCGTCCGGAAGGGGGGTGTGCCCTCCTGAGGTGCCTCCCATTGTTCGTAGGTCGACAGATAGGGACGCTCGCTGATCACCTTGCCGTTTTCCGGGATCTCCGTGACGTCGGCGCCCGTGCAGAACCCACGCCCGGCGCCTGTGACGATCAGTAGCCACACGTCGTCGTCCTTCTCGGCCTCGTGATAGGCGGCGCGCAGCTCAGTGATCATGTGCGGGCTCAGCGCGTTGAGCGCGTCCGGCCGATTCAGTGTGATCGTCGCCTTGTGCCCATCGACCTCGTATTTGATGGTGTCGAACGACTTGCTTGACAAAAGATTTCCCTTCATACCGTCATCGCCCTTCGAACCGCGGTGGCCGTCGCTCTTTGAACGCGGTGAGTCCTTCTTTGAAATCATGTGTGCGACTAGATAATTCGACACTAAACAGTTCTTGCGTCATGGCCTGACTCAGTGTCGCATACTGGCTGGAATGAATCGCCTGCTTGGTCAGACCGATGGCCACCGTCGGTCCTGATGTAAGTCGCGCCAGAAGCTCGTTCGTGGCTGCGTTCAATTCCGCGTCGGTCACGCAGCGGTAAATCAAGCCCCAGTCGGCGGCGTCGGTTGCCGTGACCTTCTCACCGAGAAGCAGCATCTCTTTGGCCCGCGCCATGCCGACGAGCCGGGGCAGCAGCCAGGTGGCACCCGAGTCCGGGGTGAAGCCGCGGGCCACGAACGGTTCCCAGAGCACAGCGTCGGTGGCGGCCAACGTGAAATCGGCGGCCAGCGCGAGGCTGCACCCGAGGCCAACGGCGTAGCCTCGCACGCTGCAGACGACCGGCAGATGCACAGTGTGAATCAGTTCGACGACGCGGTGCGCGGTGTGCGGAATTCGGCGAACGATGTCGCCGGTCCGGGGCCTCGGTCCAGTGCTGTTCGGCGCCCGCAGGTCCGCCCCGGCGCAGAAATCGCCGCCGGCGCCGGTCACGTGGATGGCACGAAGCGAACCGTCGACGGCCGCATCTGTCAGGACGCCGACCAGGGTGTCGACCATCCGGTGGCTCAACGAATTGCGCTGAGCCGGCCGATCCAGCGTGATGCGCAGCACCGCGTCGTCGCGCTGCGTCGCTACCGAACCGTCGAGGCTGTCACCCACCGCGATATCCACACCTTCCGCCATATACGGTTGACGATACAGTAGGCTATTCCGTTACTATCTTGTATAAGTTAGCAAGGAAAGGCCTAAAACGGAATGGCCGCGACCAGGTGACAACAAACGACGACCTTCGGTTCGGGGAACGACCGCTGGCGCAGACGGTCGCCGTGGCCGCCGCGATCCGGCGTCTCACCGGCTTGCTGCTGTCTCTCGAACATCCGCACCCGACCGTGGACGCGATGCTCAGCCGATTCGCGGACTGGGAAACCGAACTCGCCGCGGCAGTTCCGCCGGACAGCGCTCCGCGCCTCCACGACGACGGCGGGACGAAGCGTATCTACCTCGGGCACGCGTTCGACATCGGCGCATTCAACCCGTGTTTTCCGGAATACCGCTTCGACCACCTCGACGCCGAGGCTGCGTCGGGAACTGTGACGTTCCCCCTGGTCTTCGAGGGTCCGCCAGGCTTCGTGCACGGCGGGTTCCTCGCCGTCTTCTTCGACTGTGTGGCCCAACATCAGAACTGCGCGGCGGCCCTGTCCGGCAGGACCCGCACGTTGACCGTGACATATCGCCGACCGACTCCGGTGTTGACCGAACTGCGCTTCGATGTCGTCCGGACCGAGGTTAACCGCGCGATTACCTCGACGGCGCGAATCCTGCAGGAAGACGAGGTGCTCTGCATCGGCGAGATGAACGCGGTGGCGATGAGTCCCGACAAGCTGAGTGTGTCCCGCTTCGCCAGGCGGGGCTGATGAGCCGTCCGGCGCTGCAGCGGATCCGGCAGCCGCGGGTGGCCGAGATCGTCGCGTCGCGGCTGCGCGACGACATCCTCTCGGGGCGCATTAAGGAAGGCGAGGTGCTGCCGTCGCAGGAGACGTTGTTCTCGGAGTTCGGTGTGAGTCCACCTGCGATGCGTGAGGCGATTCACATGTTGGAAAGCGACGGGCTCGTCTCGGTGCGTCGAGGCAATGTCGGCGGCGCCGTCGTGCACCTTCCCTCGGCCGAGCGGACCGCGCACATGATCGGCATGGTTCTGCAGGCGCGATCGGCGACACCGGCTGATGTCACTGAGGCGCTGCTTTGCCTGGAACCGATCTGCGCCGGAATGTGCGCCGCGCGCGATGACCGGCTGACCGATGTGGTGCCCTATCTCGAGGCCGAAATCTACCGACAAACCCAGCAATTCGACGACGCATCACGATATGTTCCGAATGCCCGCCGATTCCATGAAGCGATTGTGTCCCGGTGCGGCAACGAGCCGATGATCCTGCTGATCGGCTCGCTGGAGCTCGTCTGGTCCGCGCACGAGT
The DNA here is from genome assembly GCA_963801365.1 of uncultured Actinomycetota bacterium. Lineage (GTDB taxonomy): Bacteria > Actinomycetota > Actinomycetes > Mycobacteriales > Mycobacteriaceae > Mycobacterium. The sequence continues at coordinate 96,786 of CAWDEZ010000026.1, forward strand.
CGTCGGTGTGGAGTGACGACGGTCCGGCCGATGAGCGCTTACGCGAAGAGCAAAGGGCCATGACCCACAAGACGATGCGAGCCGCGTTGCGCGATCATCAACAGTTGCTCGATGCGATCCGCGAGGGCAGCCAGGGCAGGGCCATTCGCGTGGCTCAGGCGCATCTTGCGGCCGCCCGCCGGAATACGCTCGCGTTTGGACGAGACAAAACCATTGAGGCAAAACGGATTTCGAGCAATAGCGAGCACTAGAAGGAGGTCCGGCGCATGACCGTATCGGACGACGATCGTGTCCTGTTTGACGTGGACCCGGACGGGCGCATCGCCACCATCACGCTGAACAACCCGAAGCAGCGAAACTCTTACGACGCCGCCATGCGCGACAGCGTGGCCCGCTACCTGGATCGCGTCGCTGAGGACGACGATGTCACCGTCGTGCTCCTTCGGGGAGCCGGCGCAGTGTTCTCCGCCGGTGCGGACATGAACAACGCCTACGGTTGGTACGGCGACCGCGACAAGCCGGCGAAAAGCCGTCCGAGCCAACGTCGCCGGCTGACAGTGGACCGCAAGTCGTTCAGCTTCTACCACAACCTGATGGGCTTCCCGAAGGTCACCGTCGGGGAGATCGGCGGCTATGCACTCGGCGGCGGCTTCGAGATCGCCTTGATGACCGACATTTCAGTGATCGCGCGCGACACCAAGATCGGCATGCCGGCGACGCGCTTCCTCGGACCCGCGCTGGGCAGCCTGCACATGTTCTTCCACCGCCTCGGCCCGGTGCTGGCGCGTCGCCTTCTGCTCACCGGCGACATCATCGAGGCCGGTGCCATCGAGCACCTCGGCATCTTCACCGAGACGTGCGATGCGGGGCACGTCGGCGCCCGGGCACGGTATTGGGCGGACAAGGCCGCGAAGATGCCCGCCGACGGCATCGTCATCGCAAAAGAGGCGTTCCGGTTGGTCGAACAGAGCCAGGCCTACCAGGGCGAGGAGGTGGCCAGCTATCTGTTCCACGCGTTCGGGACCAACCTGCAGTTCTCTCCCGGCGAGTTCAACTTCGTCAAGACTCGAGCGCAATTCGGAACCAAGGAAGCCTTTCGGCTGCGTGACGAGCACTTTCACGTGCCCGAACCATGACCCGGTCGGCGCTACCACGCCACCTACTGTTACCGTTACAGTCACGACACAATCCGTAACGCTGCTCACCGGCAGCCCGACAGTCGGAGATCACCACCATGCCCACACCCGTCATTGTCGGCGCAACCAGGACGGCAATCGGAAGATCCTTCAAGGGAACGCTGGCCAACACCCCGCCGGAGACGCTGATCACCACCGTGCTTCCCGAGGTCGTCCGTCGGGCTGGCATCGAGCCGAGCGCCCTAGACGACATCATCTTCGCCGAATCACATTATGGCGGTGGGGATCTCGCGCGTTATGCGGCAGCTGCCTGTGGCATGGAGGACATCCCCGGCCAGTCGGTGAACCGGCACTGTGCGGGCAGTCTGACCGCGATCGGCAACGGCGCCGCGGGAATCGGCTCCGGCATGGAGCGCGTTGTGGTCGCCGGGGGAGTCCAATCGCTGTCCATGATGCCGTTGATGAAGTGGCGGGTTCCCGGGCCCGAGCTGAAGTTCGACGAACCGTGGATGCCTACGAGGCACGTCGAAACCCCCGATGCCCCGACGCGGGACATGTCGATCACCGTCGGATGGAATACCGCCAAGGCCGTCGGCATCACCCGCGAGGAAATGGACGCGTGGGCCGCGCGGTCTCATCAGCGCGCGATCGGCGCGATCGACGCGGGCAAGTTCGTCGACGAGACCGTGCCGCTGAAAGTCCAGACGCCCGACGGCTCGGTGGTCGACTTCAGCGTCGACGAGCATCCGCGCCGCGACACCACGGTGGAGAAGCTCGCCGCGTTGAAGGTGCTGCACCCGGAGATCGACGGATTCTCGATCACCGCAGGCAACAGCAGCGGAACCAACGACGCCGCCGCGGCCGTGGCGCTCGTCGGCAAGGACTACGCCGAGGCCGAGCGGCTGCCAGTGATGGCTACCGTCAAGGCATGGGCGGCTTCCGGTGTCGCACCGCGTGATACCGGGCTCGGCGCGGTGAAGGTGATCGGCAAGGTGCTGACGCGAGCAGGGCTGAATCCCACCGACGTCGCGCTGTGGGAGATCAACGAAGCCTTCGCCTCAGTGCCGATTGCGGCCTGCCGCGAATACGGCCTCGATGAGGAGAAGGTCAACTTCTCCGGTAGCGGCTGCAGTCTCGGGCATCCCATTGCCGCCTCCGGCGCGCGAATGGTCACCACGCTCGTCTACGAACTTCAGAGGCGAGGCGGCGGGATCGGCGTGGCCGCGATGTGCGCGGGCGGCGGCCAGGGCGGCGCGGTCGTCGTCGAAGTCTGACGCGTCAGCGTTTCGCGCCGGTCTTGTGCGCGCGCCGAGGCGCGGCCTTGCCGGCCTTCTGGCCCTCTTCGATCAGCCGGCTGGCATGGTCGAGGATGCAGTTGAGCCCGTACTCGAAGTTCTTTTCATCCGCGGCGGCCAGGCGGTGACCTTTCGCGGCTAGTTTGGCGATCAGCGGGGTGTTCTTCGGATCGATCGTGTTGGGCTCGCCGAAACCGAGGTCGCCGTAACCCAATTCGCGAGTTTTCTCCTGCAGGCGCTCCAGTACCACGGTTCCACGGACATGCAGCGAGACCGCCGAATAGGTATCGAACGCGTCCTCAGGTGAAAGCCCTGCCTCGACCAATGTCTGGATCGCCTTCTCCATCTGCTCGACACCCAGCCGTCGCGCTTTCATGCTCAGGGCGCCCCGGATCAGAATCAGATCCGTCAGGATCGGACTGCTCAGGAAGGTCTTGCGCATCATGCGGGCGTGGTTGCGCAACGACTCGCGCCAATTGCCTGCTTCGACGTATGGCGTCGCGAACGTGAATTTGCTCAGCGCCCGGTCGGTCATCGCGTTGAGAAGGTCGTCCTTCTTACGGAAGTACCAGTAGATGCTCGTCACGCCGACACCAAGGTGTTTGCCCAGCAGCGGCATGCTCAGGTTGTCGATGGACACCTGGTCCGCAAGTTCGAATGCACCGTCGATGATGTCCTCGGGATTGATCGAACCACGCTCGCGCCGCTGGCGTTTGTCAGCGGCCGCCTTGCCTGCCACCGTGGTTTACCTCCGTCGTGTCAACCCGTCAACGAATTACCGTAACACCTATAGTAAGCTTTTCTGGGACGTATCGTGAACTGCAGAGGGGTTGGACGCGTGTCGTCAAGCATTTCGGGTATGCCGCTCATCTGGCCCGGGCCGGGCTTGCAGCCGAAATCGGTGCTGTTGCTGCATTTTTGGCTTGCCGACGCAGCTCCTATATGACCGGTGCCAACGTCAACGTCGACGGCGGCAGCGATTTCACCTAATCCCGACAGCCGAGGAGTGACTCGATGGCAACGGCACGCGACGCGCGAGCATGGGCCCGTTCTGCACTGAGGGGATCGGCGACTCGCTCTACACGCCGTTCTGCGGAGTCGACGGGGACGACATCGACTGGGATGCGTATCGCACTCTCGTGCGCTATTGCGTCGGGGATCTCGCCCACCAGATGCTCTGGTTGACAAGCGGTGTCGGCGAGTTCTGGTCGTTGACCCTCTCCGAGCGAAAGCGCTTGCTGGAGGTGGCAATCGAGGAGGCACGTGCGATCAGCCCAGACGTCGTCATCCAAGCGTGTACCGCGGCCCTGTCGGCGAAGGACTGCCTCGAACTGACGCGGCACGCCCAGGACTCGGGCGCCGACATCGTCTTTATCCAGACGCCGATGATGGAACTGCACGCCGGCGAGGGTGCTCTGAAGTTCTTCCGCTACATCAGCGATCGCACCGACATCGCACTGGGGATGTTCAATTCGCCGTCGTCGGGCTATGTTCTGGACGCGGCCGAGGGCGCGCGAATCGTCGACGAGATCCCTGCGGTCTGCGCGACCAAGGAGGGCGCGTTCCGCCCTGCGAACAGTCGCCGCCTGCACGAGCTGGCGCCCGAGTTGGTGATCTGGGAGTGCGACACCACGGTGTACCGCGCGGGTTGGCTACGTGCGGGCGTCGTCGGCCCGGCGCAATTGGGCACGGTCGGGTATCTCTACGACACACCGCGGCGGCGAATCCTCACCGACTACTGGGAGTTGATCTGGAGCGACAAGCTGGTTGAGGCGATGGACTACGCCGTCGAGTCGGGATTGGACCAATTGGCCGCCGTCATCTCGTCCTGCTCCACGTGCTATCCCGGCCGTCCGGATTACTTCACGCACTGGGGCGGCGCGTTCAAGTACGCGGCGTCGGTGCTCGGCCTGCCGATCGGAGACTACCCGGAGTCGCGGCCGCCGCAGGCGAAGCTGCCCGAGCAGGCCAAGCTGCAGATCCGCGAGGCATATCGGCGGTTCGGACTGATCCAAACGTGATGCCCGAGCGATCGCGGAAGGTACTACTGATAGGTGTACAGTATGTGCATCCGCATAGCCCGGAGCCGCACCTGAGGAGGTCACCCCGGTGAGTGTCCGCGACCTGGTGCGCTGCAACGTGCGCGACACAGGCGTGGCGCTGCTGACGCTGAATCGGCCCGAGCGCATGAACGCCTGGGGCGGTGGGATAGCGGGCGTGTTCTGGTCATGCCTCGACCGGGCCGAGGCCGACCCGGAGGTCCGCGCAATCGTCATCACCGGTGCCGGCCGTGCATTCTGCGCCGGGGCGGACATGGGTGACCTGTCCACGATCAGCAGCACCACGGTCGGAGCCGCAGGGCCGGCGACATCGAGCATGGACGGCGCCGGTGACCTGGACGTCGACAAGCTCGTCGGAGAACGTCATCCGCATTTCGTGACGACGCTTCGCAAGCCGGTTATCGCCGCGATCAACGGCGCGTGCGCGGGCATCGGTCTGACGCAGGCGCTGATGTGCGACGTGCGGTTCGCGGCGGAGGGCGCGAAGTTCACCACGTCGTTCGCCCGCCGCGGGCTAATCGCCGAATACGGCATCTCCTGGATCCTCCCGCGGATCGTGGGCTGGAGCGCGGACCTTGACCTGTTATTGACCGGCCGGGTCTTTCTGGCGGAGGAAGCGGCCGAGCTCGGGCTCGTCAAAGAAGTCCTGCCCGCAGAACAACTGCTGCCCCGCGCGATCGCCTACGCCGAGGACATCGCCGCACATTGCGCGCCGAGTTCTCTGGCGGTGATCAAGCAGCAGGTGTACGCAGACACTATGCGGGACGTGTTCGAAGCGAGTGCGGTAGCGGAGAAGCTGATGCACGAATCGATGCTCCGCCCCGATTTCATCGAGGGCATCACAAGCTTCTTCGAGAAGCGTCCACCGAACTTCCCGGCAGTCCAAGACTGACGAGGCGCGACTGAAAGGGACACCAATCATGGCGCTGGATTACAAGGCCATCGATGTCGACAACCACTATTACGAGACGCTGGACGCGTTCACTCGGCACCTCGACAAGAAGTTCAAGCGTCGCGGTGTGCAGATGGTGGCCGACGGCAAGCGGACGCTGGCCGTCATCGGAGAACGAGTCAACCACTTCATCCCCAACCCGACCTTCGACCCAATCATCGTGCCTGGCTGCCTGGACCTGCTCTTCCGCGGCGAGATTCCGGAGGGCGTCGACCCCCCGTCGCTGATGAAAGTCGAACGGCTGGCCGAGCACCCCGAGTACCAGAACCGCGACGCCCGCATCGCCGTGATGGATACCCAGGGCATCGAGACGGTGTTCATGTTGCCGACATTCGCATGCGGCGTCGAGGAAGCGCTCAAGCACGACATCGAGGCGACGATTGCGTCGTTGCATGCGTTCAACATCTGGCTCGACGAGGACTGGGGTTTCGACCGGCCGGATCACCGGATCATCGCCGCGCCGATCATCTCGTTGGCCGACCCCGAAAAAGCGCTCGAGGAAGTCGATTTCGTGTTGGCCCGGGGAGCGAAGCTTGTCCTGGTACGCCCGGCGCCGGTGCCCGGCGTCGGGAGGCCGCGGTCATTGGGCGATCCGGTCCATGACCCGGTGTGGGCGCGGCTGACCGAGGCAGGCGTGCCGGTGGGATTCCACCTCAGCGACAGCGGGTATCTGCACATCGCGGCGATGTGGGGCGGCAAGTCGACGTTCGAGGGGTTCGGCGCGAAAGATCCACTGGATCAGGTGCTCCTTGACGATCGCGCCATCCACGACACGATGGCCTCGATGATCGTGCACGGCGTATTCACGCGCCATCCACAGTTGCGGGTAGTCAGCATCGAAAACGGGTCGTATTTCGTGCACCGCTTGATCAAGCGCTTGAAAAAGGCCGCCAACAATCAGCCGAAGATGTTTCCCGAAGATCCGGTGGAGCAGTTGCGCACCAACGTGTGGATCGCCCCCTACTACGAAGATGATCTGCCACAGCTCGCTGAGGTCATCGGTGTCGACAAGATCCTGTTCGGGTCCGACTGGCCGCATGGCGAAGGGCTCGAATCACCGATGTCCTTCGTCGAGGAGCTCACCGTATTCAGCGATGCCGACGTTCGGAAGATCATGCGCGACAACGCCTTGGGCCTTCTCGGTGTCAAGGTCGAGTCAGCCGCCTAGTCACGCCGATGAGCGAATGGACATTGGGAGAGGTGCTGGATGCCATCGCTGACGTCGTCCCCGACCGTCTGATGAGTGTTTGCGGAGACCGCAGGAGCACCTACGCCGAATCCGCCGAGCGCACCCGCAGACTCGGCAATTTTCTCGCCGCCAACGGATTCGGCGCCGCGCGTGAGCGCGAGGAGCTCAATCCCTGGGAGTGCGGCCAGGATCGGGTCGCGCTGATCATGAACAACGACCTGTATCCCGACATGGTCATCGGCTGCCTGAAGGGCCGCGTCGTGCCGGTGAACATCAACCACTACTACACGCCCCGTGAGGTTTCCGAGCTGCTCGAATACGTCAGGCCGCGGGGGGTCATCTATCACCGCTGCATCGGCGCGAAGTTCGCCGACGTGCTCCCCCCTGACGGCGCGGAATTGTTGGTGTCGATCGACGACGGAAGCGGGGCACCGGAACTTCCCGGCGCTGTCTCGTTGGAAGATGCACTGGCGCAAGGCGACACCCAGTACAGCACGTCGCCGTCCCCGGACGACCTGATCATGATCTGTACGGGAGGCACCACGGGCCGGCCCAAAGGAGTGTTGTGGCGTCAGTGCGACATGTACGTGCTGTCGATGAACGGAGCAGATCACGCCTCTGTTGAGGAGATACACACGAAGGTACGCCAGGGCGGACCGCCGTGGTACGCGGTGTCACCGCTGATGCATGCGGCCGGTATGTGGACCGCGTTCGCGGCGACCATGAATGGGCTGACGGCGATTCTGTACGACAACCGGTCCACGTACGATCCCGCGGTTGTGCTGGAAACCGTCCAGCGGGAGAAGCCGGGAATGATGACGATGGTCGGCGACGCCTATGCCGCCCCGCTCATCCAAGAGCTGCAACGGGGTTCGTACGACCTGTCCTCGTTGTTCGCGATTGGCACCGGTGGGGCGGCGACGAATCCGAAGTATCAGCGCGCACTGCTGGAAGCCATGCCGCAGATCACGCTGATCAACGGCTACGGCTCGTCGGAGACCGGAAACATGGCGTTCGCACACAGTCAGCGCGGCAACGAAAACCACACGTTCCTGTTCAGAGAAGGGGGGTTGGTGCTGGCCGACGACTACAGCCACTTCCTGGAACCTGGCGAACGCGAAGTGGGCTGGGTGGCCAGGGTTGGTCGAATTCCGCTGGGATACTTCGACGATGAACATGCCACCCGCAAGACCTTCCCGGAGGTCGACGGCCGGCGGGTGGTGATTTCCGGCGATCGGGCGTCCGTCGAGCCGGACGGCACTCTGCGGCTCTTCGGCCGCGATTCGCTGGTGGTCAACACCGGTGGGGAGAAGGTCTTCGTCGAGGAGGTCGAGGAAGTGCTGCGAGCCCGTCCGGACATCGTCGATGCCCTTGTCGTGGGCTGGCCGAGTGAACGATGGGGTGAGGAACTCGTCGCGGTGGTCGCGTTGCGGGACGGCACCGACGTCAGCGGCGAAAAGTTGCATGCGCACTGCGCCTCTCAACTGGCCCGGTTCAAGGTGCCGAAGCGGTACATCGTCGTCGACGAGATCCGTCGTCTGGGCAACGGCAAGGCGGATTATCGCTGGGCGAAAGGCGTTGTAACGCAGCAGGAGACGGTGCCGTGACGCACGACGTGCTCGACTGCCTGGTGAATGTGCACTTCGGCGAGACGGAAGTACAACCCGGTTGGATGCTCAAGGTGCGCGACGACTACTTCAAAGGCCCGAAGTCGATGTTCGCGCCGGTCGAGTTGTCTGAACTTATCGACGAGATGGACGAGCAGGGTGTGCGCAAGGCGATCCTGATGGACAACCTCGCCAAGCCGTCGGTGACCGCTCGCAAATTCATTGAGGCCAAACCGGATCGCTTCGCTTTGGCGATGGGAGGTGTGAACCTGTTGCGGCCGGTGCAGCCGTTGCGGGAACTGGCCGCGATCGTCAAGGACCTCCCGGTCGCCTATGCTGCGGTCGGCCCCAGTTTCTGGGGTGACGGCCAGTACCCGCCGACCGACGCGGTCTATTATCCGCTGTACGCCAAATGCGCGGAACTCGACCTGCCCCTGTGTATGAACACCGGAATCCCCGGCCCGCCGATTCCGGGAGAGGTGCAGAACCCGATCTATCTCGACCGGGTGTGCGTGCGGTTTCCGGAACTGCGGCTGTGCATGATCCACGGCGCGGACCCGTGGTGGGACATCGCGATACGGCTGCTGATCAAGTACAACAACCTCCGGCTGATGACGTCGGCATGGTCGCCCAAGCGCCTGCCTGAAAGCCTGCTGCACTATATACGGACACGCGGTCCGGACAAGGTGATCTACGCTTCGGACTGGCCGGTACTGAGAATGCGGCGCGTCGTGCCCGAGGCGATAGCACTGGATCTGCCAGCAGACGTGCTCGAGAACTACCTCTTCAACAATGCACAGCGATTCTTCTTCGAAGGTCTGGAGGACTGACGTGGACCGTTACGAACTGCGCCGGCTTGACTACAGCCTGTCAGAGGATCACCAGGCGCTGCAGGCCGCATATCGTCAGTTCTTCAAGACCCACTGCCCGATCGAGAACGTCCGTGCCGCAGAGGAATCCGGTTTCGACAAAAGTCTGTGGGAGCGGTTGTGCGCCATGGGAGCGACGACCATGGCGCTGCCGGAATCCATGGGCGGGGACGGGGCGACACTCGTCGACCTCACGCTGGTCGCCGAGGAGATCGGTCGCTCGCTGGCGCCGGTCCCGTGGATCGACCATGTCTGCGCGGCGCGACTGCTCGGTCGGCTGGGGGCTCTGGATAATTTCGCCGACGTGATCACCGGCAAGCAGGTCGCGGGCCTGGACGCGCAGCACGACAACGTGTCGGGGGTGCGGCTGATCCCCACCGGCTCAATCGCTGATCACATCGTTCTCCGCGACGGCGAAGATATTGTCCGGTTGACGTTCGACACCCGCCCGGCGCGGGTCGACAACATCGGCCGGCTGCCGATGGCGTGGGTGGATCCTACCGGGGCCGACAGTTGTGTGGTGCTCTCCAGTGGTGCCGGTATGCTTGCAGATTACCAACGTGCGCTTGATGAGTGGCGGTTATTGACCGCTGCCGCGCTGGTTGGACTCGTCGACGAGACGATGCGCATCGCGGCGGAGTTCTCCAAGACGCGCTACACGCTCGGCGTGCCGATTTCGACGTTGCAGGCCATCTCCCATCCGCTGGCCAACATCGCGATCACCGTGCAGGGCGGCCGCAACCTCTGCCGGCGCGCCGCGTGGTTCCTCGACAACGAGCCCGAAGATCGGCCCGAGCTGGCGGCGTCGGCGTTCGTGTTCATGGCAGAGGAGGCCTCGAAAGCCGCCACCATGGCGGTGCATATCCAAGGGGGACTTGGTGTTTCGGTGGAAGCGGCCGCGACGACATATCTGGTGCGGGCCAGGGGATGGCCGCTGGCCGGGGGCGATCCCGGCGCCAGCGCCAAGCACATCGCCGAGATCGTCGCGAAGCGCGAGAGCCGCGAAGGACAGAGCTGACCAATGGATTTCGCGCGAGTACAACTCTCCGACGACGATCAGGTGTTTCTCGACGAAGCACGGAAATTCCTGCGAACCCACGTGACCGAAGAGGTCAAACGCCGCGACCGCGAGACCGGCGACAACTTCGACGAAGGGGTGCACCTAGCGCTGGGCGCCGCCGGCTACCTGGAACGCGAGTGGAAGCCCGCCGCTGAGGGCGGCTTCAGCCGAATCCGGCGGCGGATCTGGGAACTGGAGAAGCGCCGCGCCCATGTGCCATGGGTGACCTGGGGTACCAGCGCCATGGTCGCGCGGTCGGTGCAGAAGTTCGGCTCTCCGGAACTGCAAGACGAGGTAATGCCAGGGTTCTTCAGCGGCCACGTCAGGTTCTGCCTCGGCTACACCGAGCCAGAAGGTGGATCCGACGTCGCCACCTGTAAGACTCGGGCGGTGCGCGACGGCGACGACTGGGTGATCAACGGGTCGAAGATGTTCACCACCGGCGCGCACAATTGCCAGTACGTGTTCCTCATCACCCACACCGACCCCGACGCGCCGAAGCACAAGAGCCTGACCATGTTTCTGGTCCCGCTCAATTCGCCGGGCATCGACATTCAGGGAATCCGCACCGTCGACGGTGACCGCACAAACATCGTCTACTACAGCGATGTCCACGTCGACGACAAATACCGGCTGGGCGACGTGAACGGCGGGTGGACTGTGCTACGCGAGCCGCTCAACGTCGAACACGGTGCGGTCCAGGCCGCCGCGGACGGCTTGCAGGACGTGTCGATCATGATGCACCAGGCGGGCTTCATGGCCGATGCGGTCGACAAGGTCGCGGGCAGGGTGGCGCAGCAAGATCCTAACGGCCGCCGACTGATCGACGATCAGTCGGTGGCGTATCGGTTGGGCCGCAGCGCTGCTCGGCTGGAGGCCGCGCTGAGTGCACCCAGCATTTTCGGTCGGGTCGCCCTGGCGCAGACAATGCGGGACATCTCGCCGGACTTGATGGACATCCTCGGGACTGCGTCGTCATTGCCCGTCGGGACCGATGGCGCGGCCGACGACGGTGCGTCGGAATACATCCACCGCTTCGCGCCGTTGGTTGGCATCTATGGCGGCACCCTCGAGGTGTTCCGCAACATGATCGCGCAGTACGTCCTCGGTCTCGGCAAGCCGACTTACTCATCACCGGTGCGGACTTGAATGAGCATCGAGCACAAGCCGACGTTCTGCCGGATTTGCGAGCCGCTGTGCGGGATGATCGCAACTGTCGATGACGGCAGGCTGGTAGCGCTGCGGCCGGACAAGGAGCATCCGCTGTCGTCCGGCTTTGCCTGCCAGAAGGGCATTGCGTTCACGGAGGTGGTGAACGATCCCGACCGCGTCACCACCCCGCTGCGGCGAGGTGCGAACGGTTTCGAGCCGGTCAGCTGGGATGAGGCGATGACCGACATCGCGGCCCGGCTGACCCAGATTCACCGTGGGCATGGTTCCGGCGCGATCGGCTGGTACATGGGCAATCCGGCCGCGTTCAGCTACTCGCACCTGTTCGCGGCAATGGCTTTCATCAAAGGCGTCGGACGGCATTCGCACTACTTCACCGCCTCGTCGCAGGACACCAGCAACCGGCTTGCAGCAAGCCAGTTCCTCTACGGCGGCCCTATGGCAGTGCCGATACCGGATGTGATGCGTACCGATCTGCTGGTGATGATGGGCGCGAATCCCGTTGTTTCTCACGGCAGTTTCTTGACCGCCCCGCGCATCAAGGACCGCATGCATGACATCGTCAAGCGCGGAGGACGGGTGATGGTTGTCGATCCGCGCAAGACCGAGACCGCGGCGCAGTTCGAATGGGTGGGCATCATTCCCGACGGTGACGCCTACTTCCTGCTGTCGCTGCTGCAGGTCATGTTCAGCGACGGCCTGGTCGACCGCCGGCGGGTGGAATCCCAGGCCGACGGCGTGGATTGGCTCGTGCGGCAGTGCGCGCCGTTCACCCCGGAAGTCACTGCCCCCTTCACCGGTATCGAGCCCGCCACCGTTCGCGCGTTGGCGTGTGACTTAGCGGGTACGCCGCGCGCCGCCGTGTACGGACGGTTCGGAACGTGTGTAGGGCAGAACGGCACGCTGACCGCATATCTGATCGACGCGGTGAACCTTGTCGCGGGCACGCTCGACAAGCCTGGCGGCAGTGTGTTCAGCACGTTAGGCATGCCTGGGCAGAGATTTGTCATGAAGGCAATGGGCGCCGGGGCCCGGCGAGCTTACGAGCGAAAGCGTTCGCGCATCGGCGGATTCAGGTCAGTGGCCTCCGCGGAGCCGGCGGCCTTGATGGCTAAAGAGATCTTCACTCCCGGCGACCGGCAGATCAAGGCGTTGTTCACCAGTGCTGGCAACCCGGTGCTGTCGGTGCCGAACGGTTCAGAATTGGAAGAAGCGTTGGAGTCCTTGGACCTGATGGTCGGCTTGGACCTCTACATCAACGAGACAACCGCGCATTGCGACTACGTGCTGCCCGTCACCACGATGTATGAGCGCGACGACTTTCCGGTGACGTTCCAGACGTTCCAGGCCACCCCATTCCGGCAGGCGACGGAGGCCGTCGTCGCACCGGTCGGCCAGGCGCGTACGGAATGGGACATCGTCGATGATTTGACGAAACGAATGTCAAGCCGCACAACGATGTTTGCGACGATGGGATTGGCCCGAAGGCTCGCGGGTTTGTTCGGCAGGCGCCTGACTCCGCGTCCGGTCATCGATCTGATGATCCGGATGTCCCAGGGCGGAGACTGGTTCGGTCTGCGCCGCGGCGGCCTGACATTTCGCCGACTGACCCAGCAGCATCGCCACGGTGTGGTGGTCGCACCGCACATCCGGACGGGTGTGCTGAGCGACGTTGTGGTCTACCGGCGTGGACGCGTCCAGCTTGAACATGTCGACATTGCATCCGAGATTGTCGACTTGGTGCAGCGTAGCCGCCCTGTGGGCTTTCCGATGCGAGTGATCGGCATGCGCGAGCCGCGCTCGGAGAACTCGTGGCTGCACAACACGCCGATGCTGATGCGCGGCAATAGGATTCACCGCGCGATCATGCACGCAGCGGACGCAGCCGAACGTCACATCGCCGACGGCGACACCGTGCAGGTCAGCTCCCCGCACGGGCAGCTCCAGATTCCGGTATCACTGACCGCCGGCATCATGCGGGGCACGATCGCCGTCCCGCATGGGTGGGGCCACAAAGGCACGGGCGGTTGGCGGTTGGCCAATCGTGCCGGCGGCGCCAACGTGAACCAGCTGATGTCAAGCGATCCCAAGGACGTGGAGGCGCTGGCCGGTATGTCCTGGTTGACGGGTGTGCCGGTGCGCGTGGATCCTCTCCGTTGACCGCGAGCGTAGACGGGCGGGTGCGAAGCCGGTCGTAATTGCCGCCCGTCCCACGTTGACTCTGCGCCCAGGGCGAGAAAAGTCGAGTATCCCGCGCCCTCAGCGCAGAGTGAACGCGGGATCTAGCTCCGCTAGTACTGCAGCCGTAGATCGTGGCTCGGCTGATCGAGCGTGTCTGCGCTGGTAGGAGCGGTGACCGGGGCATTGTTCGGAGTTTGTGAGTACATCTGAATATGCCGCGGTCGCCGCGGTTCATAGCGTAGATCCTGATCGGTGGTGGGCGGAGTTTTCGGCGGTGGTCGATCGGATCGCGCCGCGTTTCGCCCGCTACGAGCCGCTGCGTCATGCCAGCGCGCTGATGCTCGGGATGGTTTCGGGCTTGGATCGCAAGAATTGCTGGACTATTGCTGAGCATCGCGGTGGTGCCACTCCCGATGGCCTGCAGCATCTGCTGGCACGGGCGAAATGGGACGCCGACGCCGTTCGCGATGACTTGCGTGACTACGTCGTCGACGCCTTCGGTGATCCCGACGCGATTCTCGTGGTGGACGAGACCGGCGACATCAAAAAGGGAGTGCATTCGGTCGGGGTGCAGCGCCAGTACACCGGCACCGCCGGACGTATCGAGAACGCTCAAGTCGCGGTGTTTTTGACCTACGCCGCGCCGCGTGGACATGCCCTCATCGATCGCGCCCTGTATCTACCGCGGTCGTGGGCCGAGGATCCCCGGCGCTGCACCAACGCCGGAATCCCCAGCAGCCAGCGGAGTTTCGCGACCAAACCCGCGCTGGCAACAGCGTTGATCACCCGCGCCGTTGCCGCGGAGGTCCCTGCGTCGTGGGTGGCCGGCGATGAGGTCTACGGCGCCGACCCCAGACTGCGTGCAGCCATCCGCGGCCACGGTCTGGGCTATGTGCTGGCCGTCTCAGCCAACCGGCGCGTGCCCACCCCGGCCGGTCCGATCCGGGTGGATCGACTCCCGGCCCACCTACCCAAAAGGGCCTGGCAGAAACACTCCGCCGGGGCCGGCAGCCACGGACATCGCTACTACGCCTGGGCCTGGATCGCCCTACTATCCGAAGACGAGACCGACACCGGCGAACACTATTTGCTGATCCGCCGCAACGATGCCACCGGCGAACTGGCCTACCTGCGCTGCTACTCGCCGCGGCCCACCACCTTGCACACCCTGGTCAAGGTGGCCGGTCAGCGCTGGCGCATCGAGGAATCCTTCCAGGCCGCCAAGGGACTGACCGGCATCGATCAGCACCAGGTCCGCCGCTGGACCTCCTGGCACCGCTGGACCACCCTGGCCATGCTCGCCCAAGCCTTCCTGGCCGTGGCCACCGCCACCGAACGCGACACCCAACCAGCGCCAACTGGTCTGATCACCTTGACCGTCAATGAATTTCGCCGACTCTTCGACGCCCTACTCCTGGTGACAAAGCACACCCTGACCAGCCTGCTGGCCTGGTCACGATGGCGACGACAACACCAACACCGCGCCCGACTATCCCACTACCGGCGACGGGAACAACAATGATCACGATCTACGGCTGCAGTACTAGGCGATTGCGCCTGATTCCTTGAGTTCGGCGATACGGTCCCAGTCCATCCCGACCTCCAACAGGACGCGCTCGGTGTGCTCGGACGCCTGCGGCGCTCGCGTCGTCACGAGAGGCTCGTGGTTGAACTGCACAGGCCCGCGCACAACTTTGAAAGGCGGTCCGCCGTCGGCGGCCTCCACTTCGACGATCATGTCGTTGGCGATGGCTTGCTGGTCGCAGGCCAGATCGATGAAGCTCTGGAACGGCGCCCACTGACCCTTCATGGTCTTCAAATGCTGACGCCAGTATTCGAAGGGCCTGCTGCGGATGGCCTCAGCGACGAGTTCGATTGCCGTCTCGGCGTTCTCGATGAGCGGCAGCACCTGCGAAAACCGCGGATCGTCGGCCAGCTCCGGAAGTCCCAGATGCTCGAATGCATCGCGGATGTAGCCGCTCGGGCTCACGATGCAGAGGTTGATCGTGCCGCCGTCGGAGGTCAGGTAGTTGCCCATGAACGGGTTCACCGTCGGCCCTACCGAACCCGGCATGACAGAGCGCATCGTTTCACCCGTCTCCATGCCCTGCGTCATGCTCGCTCCGCCCGACCACCACGCCGTGCTCAGCAGCGACACATCCAGCTCGACGGCGTCACCGTTGCGCTCACGGTGGAACAGCGCGGCGGAGATGCCGCCCGCGATGAACATGCCGCCGATGGAGTCTCCGAACGCCGGAATGCCTTGCGACAAAGCACCACCCAGCTCTTCCGGCGTCAATGCGTGTCCTACGCCGCTGCGCGTCCAGAAGGCTGTGCCGTCGAAGCCGCCGACGTCGCGTTCGGGCCCCTTGTCGCCGTAGGCGCTGCCTCGCGCGTAGATGATCCTCGGATTCACCCTTCGGATGTGCTCGACGTCGAATTTGTTCTTCTGCCGCACCGCGGGCATGTAGTTGGTGAGGAACACGTCGGAGGCCTTGGCAAGCTCATAGAGCACGTCCTGGCCGCCGGCGGTCGAAATGTCGATGCCCACGCTTCGCTTGCCGCGGTTGGGATGCTCGATCAACGGGTGCCGGTCTGGGTTGAGCTCGAACCCGCCCATGTTGATGAAGCCCCGCTGGGTGTCACCGCGCACGGGATGCTCAACCTTGATGACGTCCGCGCCCCAGTCGGCCAGTATGGCCCCGGCCGCGGGGACGAAGGTGAATTGCGCGACTTCGAGGACCCGAACACCCTCCATCACCTTGACCACGTGTGCCTCTCTTCAGACGCCGACTGTGCGGTTACGTACGCCGCAACGGCGTGTCCCGTACGAAACCGCACAGTCGCTGAGATTGCGGGCGGCCGACACGTCAGCCGATCACGTCGAACGTCACCGGCACCGCGGTCGGCGAGCGGAACGGATTGCCACGAATGTGGGGGTTGTCATCTGTCACCAGATCGATGTTCGTCAGCCGGTCAAGCAGACACTCCATGGCGACCCGGGTCTCCAGCCGCGCCAAATGCAGTCCCAGGCAGGTGTGTTCACCAACCGCAAACGAAATATGCGGCACCGGCTTGCGGAAGATGTCGAATTCCTCGGACCGTTCCCAGCGGTGCTCGTCGCGGTTCGCCGAGCCGATGCAGACGTCGATCATGGAGTCGGCGGGAATCTCGATTCCGTCGAGTTCGGTGTCCTCGGTTGCGAACCGCTGCACCAGCGTGAGCGGTGTCTCGTACCGGAGATTCTCTTCGATTGATCGGCCGATCAAGTGCCGATCGGCCTGAACCGCCGCGAACTGGTCCGGTCGCGTCAACAGGTTGTAGAGCAGATTGCCCGAGGATCGGTAGGTTGTTTCGAGGCCGGCGGGAAGCAAGAGCCGCAGGAACGAGTAGATCGCTTCGTCGCTGAGCTTCTCGCCATCGATCTCGGCGGCTATAAGGTCGCCGATGATGTCCTCGGTCGACTTGGATTTGCGTTGCTCGATCTGCTCCTGGAAGTAATCCTTCAGCACGGCCGAGGCTTCGAACGCGGTCTTGTAGTCGACGTTGTAGCTGATGAGCTGGACCGCGCGCCGCCGGAATTCGGGAAGGTCTTCCTCGGGCAGGCCCAGCAACCTGGAAATCACCCGCGTCGGAAATTCGAAGGTGAAGTTGCGCACCAGATCGGTTTCGCCGTCGTCGGCGAACTCGTCGATCAGTTGGATGCAGACCGGACGGACGATCTCGGGTTCCCAGCGGGCCAGTGACTTCGTCTTGAAGGCGGCCGAGACCAGGTTGCGGTGATCGCGGTGCTCCTTGCCCGTCATGGCGAGGATGGTTTTGCCAATGAACAACCCGATCGACGTGTCGTGGCCCTCGGAGCTGAACAACTTCCCGTCCCGCAGCACGGTGTTCACCGCGTCGAACGACAAAGCCGAGAACACCTGCTTGGGTCTCATCGAATCGGGAAGCCCGGAGTAGTCGACGATCGGGCCTGTGAAGATGCCGTTCTGCCGACGCCGCTCGGCGAAGAAAGGGTACGGATCGCGCTTCCATTCAGCGGCACGGTGGGCCGGCAGGATCTCCTGGGCTTGCGTCTCCACGGCGGTACTCTCAGCGTTCTCCGATGCGGGCTACATGATCGTACTGTAAAGATTACAGTATTCATGCCGACTATTGGCGAGTAAGTTGCCTCCATGATGCGAGAGGACGTTGCAGATGAACGACGTGGCGATCATTGGGGTGGGCCTGCATCCGTTCGGCCGGTTCGAGGGCAAGTCCGCGATGCAGATGGGTGCGGAGGCGATCTTCGCCGCAGTGGCCGACGCCGGCGTCGAGTGGAAGGACATCCAGTTCGCTGTCGGAGGCAGCTGGACCGTCGCTAATCCCGACGCGATCGTCAGCCTGGTCGGGCTCACCGGGATCCCGTTCACCGACGTGTTCAACGCCTGTGCGACCGCGGCCAGCGCCGCGAAGGCGTGTGCCGACGGTATTCGGTTGGGGGACTATGACATCGGCATCGCCGTCGGCATGGACAAGCACCCCCGCGGCGCGTTCACCGAAGACCCTGCACTGGTCGGGATGCCGACCTGGTACGCCCAGAACGGTCAATACCTGACAACCAAGTTCTTCGGGATGAAGGCCAATCGCTATCTTCACAAACACGGCATCTCTCAGGAGACTCTGGCCAAGGTAGCTGCCAAGAACTTCCGCAACGGTGCACTGAACCCGAATGCGTTCCGGCGCAAGCCAATCCCTGAGAGCCAGATCCTCAACTCACCGATGCTGAACTATCCGCTGACGCAGTACATGTTCTGCGCACCCGACGAGGGCGCGGCGGCAGTGGTGATGTGCCGCGCGGACATCGCGCGCCGCTACACGTCCAAACCCGTGTATCTGCGGGCGGTGGAGGTCCGGACCCGCCGCTACGGTGCCTACGAGGTGAACACCACGTTCGCCCCGGTCGAGGAGGACCTGTCTCCGACGGTGTACGCGTCACGGGCCGCGTTCGAAAAGGCCGGTGTGGCACCAGGGGATGTCGACGTGATCCAGTTGCAGGACACCGACGCCGGTGCGGAAGTGATCCACATGGCCGAGTGCGGATTCTGTGCAGACGGCGACCAAGAGAAGCTATTGACCGACGGCGCAACGGAAATCGGCGGCGTGATGCCTGTGAACACCGACGGCGGACTGATCGCGAACGGCGAGCCGATCGGCGCGTCGGGGCTGCGGCAGATTCACGAACTCGTGCGCCAGCTGCGCGGCGAGGCCGACGACCGCCAGGTGCCGGGAGAACCGCGGGTCGGTTTCGCACAGCTGTACGGCGCACCCGGCACCGCCGCGGCGACCGTCGTGTCGACCTAGCCGAATGGCCAATTATTGCACGCATTTTCGCGAAAGATGTGCGATAAGTGGCCGCTCGCGCGGGGTTCTCGCCGCTCGCGCGGGGTTCTGGCTGCTCGCGGGGGTCCTAGCCGCTGACCGCCTGCTCGCGCGCCCACCGGTAGTCCGCCTTGCCGGCCGGACTGCGTTCGATGACCGGACGGAATACAACGGCCTTGGGCAGCTTGTAGCGGGCGATCGACTGTGCGGCATGCGCAATCAGCTCGTCGGCGTCGGCGCTGGCGCCGACGGCAAGCGCGACGACGGCGACCACCTCTTGACCCCAGCGCTCGCTCGGCCTGCCGGCCACCACCGCGTCGGCGACGGCGGGATGTGACGTGAGCGCCAGCTCGACTTCCTCGGCGAAGATCTTCTCGCCGCCGGAATTGATCGTCACCGAATCGCGGCCGAGCAACTCGATCGTGCCGTTCTCCAGGTGTCGTGCCCGGTCACCGGGAACTGCGTAGCGCACGCCCTCGATCACCGGGAAGGTCGCGGCCGTCTTCGCCGCGTCACCCTGGTACCCAAGCGGCACAAAGCCTCGCTGCGCCAGCCAGCCGATGCCGTCGTGACCGGGGGGTAGCACCCAACTGAGATCGTCGGCGACGACGAACGTGTCGGGGCCCGCGTTGAATGTGCCGGTGGACACGGCTCCGCTCATCGACATGTGGTGCATCTGCGCGCCCGTCTCCGAAGAGCCGACGCCGTCGATAACCATGACGTTCGGCAGGGCTTTGATCAAGCGCTCCTTGACGGTTGGGCTCATCAATGCGCCGCCGTTGGCCACCACCAGCGATGGGATATCGGCGGTCCCTTTCTCGATCGCCGCGAGCAGCGGCCGCGCGATCGCATCGCCCACGACCGTCACCACCGACACCCCCTCGCGCTCGATCGTGCCCACCACGTCGTCGGCATCCATGCGGTCGACCACCGACGCGAAGACCAGCGACTGCCCGGTGGTGATCGCCGTCATCACACCCCACTGGGCGGCGCCGTGCATCAGCGGCGGCAGGATCATGATCTTCGTGCCCGGATTCTCGGCGGCGCGCGACACGATCTCGTCGACGGACCCCATCACTTCGCCGGTGACGAGATTTCGGCCACCGAAGGACGTCACGAAGATGTCGTGCTGACGCCACAGCACGCCCTTGGGCATCCCCGTGGTTCCGCCCGTGTAGAGGACGTACAGGTCGTCGGGTGACGGTTGCACCGGCGGTGGCTCGGGCGTGCTCGATGCGATGACGGTCTCGTAGTCGACGGCACCGTCGAGCAGGGGATTGCCTGAGCCATCAGCGATCTGGATGAGCACGCGAAGCGCGGGCAGCTCGGGTAGCACCTCGGCGACACGCGGCGCGAAGGTGGCGTGGTAGATCAGCGCGGTCGCGCCGGCGTCGGCGAGAAGGTACTGCAGTTCGGCCTTCACATATCGGTAGTTGACATTGAACGGCGCGACGCGCGCGCGCCAACAGCCGATCATCGACTCGACGTACTCGGGTCCGTTGTAGGCGTAGATGCCGAGGAGGTCCTGGCCCACCTCGTGGCCCGCGAGCGCCGAACGCTCCGTGTGACACCCGAGTCCGCGGGAGTGCAGGTAGGACGCGAGCCGCGTCGACCGGTCAGCGATCTGTGCATACGTGTACCGGCGGTCGGCCTGGATGATCAGTTCGCGCTCGCCAAGCTCGGCGGTCACGGCATCTGTCACCGCCGGGACGGTGTACTGCGGCGTCGGGTTCATCCCGGAACGATATCGCTCGGCGGCACTTCGTAGAATTGGGTAGCCCACTTCCTCAGTGCCAGATAAGGTTTCGTGTCCACCTTGGACAGCGGCGGGTGCTCAACGTACTCCTGGTAGCGCCAGATGTCGAGGTCCTCCCAGACGGTGCCGAGGAATTGCCTTTCGACCTGCTGTCGTACCTGTTCGGGCGGAACGTCGGAGGTCTCGCCGTCGACCTTCGGCCACCAGATCGAGTAGAACATCGTCGACGATCCGTCCTCGACCGGTGTCACCGCGAAGATCAGGCGGTGGTTCGACGACCCTTCGAACACACTGATTGCGCCGCCGAGGCCGAACATGTGGCTGTGGATGTGCAACGCCATCTTGTCCGGATCGTCGCTTCGCACGTCCGGCCAACCGGTCAAAAACCGCCACTCCTGGTCGACGAACTTCCACTCCAGGCATACCGGCGTCACCGTCGCGCGGTGCACGTACCGGAAGTGCGAGCTGTCGGGACCGTTCTTCGGCGACGATCTGAGGGTGAACAGGCTCGTTGTCGGTACGCCGCGAAAACTCCGGATACGGGCGGTAGTACGCCGACGGATCGGTCTCGAATTGCGGGAATGAGGCGAAGATGTCGGGCATCTCCCACTGTGGTTCCTTGTCTTGCGGCTGATGCCAGGCGAACACGCACCTGTACTGCTCGACCACCGGGTAGACACAAGACATGCAGCTCACCGGATTCGTCGCGGTAGGCGACGAGGTCCTCGCCGAAGTAGCGCAGCGGCTTCGCCTCGCCCTGGAGAAACTCGGCTGACCAGCCGATCATGAACCACCCGGTGACCCTCCAGGTGAACGGGACCTTCACGCCTCAACCCCTCCGCTCAGTTGATACTGAATAGATTACAGTATAGATTTCCGCCAATTCACCAGCGGAGAACGCAAGGATGCCGAAGTTTGAATTGTCGAAGGCCGGATAGAGGAGAGAGCTTAACGTGGCGGGACCTAAGAAATTGGTCATCGGCGCCAGCGGTTTCGTCGGTTCGCATGTCACCCGGCAGCTCGTCGAGCGCGGCGACGACGTTCGGGTGATGGTCCGCAAAACCAGTTCCACCAAAGGTATCTCGGACCTGGACGTCGAATACCGCTACGGCGATATCTTCGATGACCAAGCGCTGCGCGACGCGATGGACGGCTGCGATGTCGTCTTCTATTGCGTGGTGGACACCCGCGCATGGCTGCGCGATCCCACACCGTTGTTCAAAACCAATGTCGAAGGCCTGCGACATGTGCTCGATGCCGCGGCCGATGCAAATCTCAAACGGTTCGTGTTCACCAGCACGATTGGCACCATCGCCCTCAGCGACGACGGCCCCGCCACCGAGGATCAACCCTTCAACTGGTACGAGGAGGGCGGCGCCTACATCCAATCCCGGGTGCAGGCAGAGGATCTCGTACTCGAATACGCGCGCGAGCGAGGCCTGCCAGCCGTCGCGATGTGCGTGGCGAACACCTACGGCCCTCGCGATTGGCAGCCGACCCCACATGGAGGCCTCGTCGCGTTGGCGGCCGCGGGGAAGATGCCCTTCCGCTTCAACGGCATGGCCTACCCAGTGGTTGGGATCGAGGACGCGGCGAAGGCCCTTCTGCTGGCAGCCGATGATGGCCGCAACGGCGAACGCTACATCGTGTCAGAACGATTCATGCAATGGAACGAGCTCTTCGACATCGCGGCCGACGCCGTCGGCGCGCGCCGGCCGAGAATCCCCGTGCCCTTCGGCCTGACCATCCGATTGGGTTCGGCCGGAGACTTCGCGGCTCGCGTCCTGCGACGCGACCTGCTTGTCAACCGCGTCGCCGTCCGGCTGGCACACATCATGTCGCCGATGGATCACAGCAAGGCCGTGCGGGAATTGGGTTGGCAGCCAAGCCCCACACCCGATTCGATCCGCAAAGCGGCGCGCTTCTTCGAGGAACAGCGAAAGCGGCAGGCCTGATCAGGGTTTCGTGAATCCGGCAGCTGTCAGGATCTTTTGGCCCGCCTCGCCGGTGACCAAGTCGACGAATTTGCGGGCCAGCTCGGCATTTTTGGATCCCTTTAGCACCGCGATCGGATACGTGTTGACCGCGCCGGCCGATTCGGCGAAAGGCACCGCCGTGACCGTGTCGCCCGCAGCGAGGGCGTCGGTGACGTACACCAGCCCTGCATCCGCCTGGCCGGTCACCACTTTATTGAGGACGTCGGTGACCTGGGACTCCTCGCTGACCGGCGCCAGCGTTACTCCGGTGGCCTGCTCGACTTCCTGAGTGGCAGACCCGCACGGCACCTGCGGCGCACACACCACGACGGATTGGCCTGGCCTTACGAGATCCTGGAACGAGGTGATGTTCTTTGGGTTGCCCGGGGTGACGACGATGGTGAGCGTGTTCGACGCGAAGTTCACCGGGACGCCCGCGACCAGACCGCCCTGGGTGGCTTTCTCCATGTTCTTGGTATCGGCGGACGCGAACACGTCCGCGGAGGCGCCCTGAGTCAGCTGTGTGACCAAGTCCGAGGAGCCCGCGAAGGAGAACTCCACCGAAGCGCCCGGGTTATGGGTCTTGAACCGTTCACCGATCTCGGTGAACGACTTCTTCAACGACGCTGCGGCGAACACCATGATCTTGTTGTCCTGCTTGTCTTGCGACGAGCCGCAGCCGCTGATCAACGACAGTGACAGGACCGCCGCAAGCACGAGCAGGAGGACGCGCTTCACAACTGTCCGCCAGGGGTTTCGACGATCACCGTGGTGGCCTTGACGACGGCCACCGCGACACTGCCCGGCTGGAGGTTCAACTCGCGGACGGCGTCGGCGCTCATCAACGAGACCACAGCGAACGGTCCGCATTGCATCTCGACCTGCGCCATCACTTTGTCCGTCACCACTTTGGTGACGAGCCCGGCGAAGCGGTTGCGTGCCGAACTGCCTACGGTGAGAGGGTCTTTGGGCGGCGTCGTCGCGTGGGTTCGGGCGAAGTCGGCCAGCACGTCGCCGGCGATGACTATGCGCCCGGACGCGTCGCGGTCAGCGGGCAGGCTGCCGTCGTCGATCCAGCGCCGGATGCTGTCGTCGCTGACCCCGAGCAGTTCGGAGGCCTCGCGGACCCGAATCGTCGTCATGGCGTCAGAATATCCGCAGATGCGGATATTAGAGTCGATTATGACCGCATTTGCGGCGCCATTCTCGAGTCTGGGGCCGCCCAGTCCGTCGAGATGAAGCGGTGCCGGATCAGCCAATCATCGCCCACCGGAACGAAGGTGTCGCGGTAGCGGCCGTAGTGGTCGAGCCCGATCTCGGTGACGACCGTGAAGTACGACGCGACCCGCGCGTGTTCCGCGGTCAGTTCGAGGAATCGGACGTTCGTCAGGTTGTGCCGAACGATGCGCACACCACCCGATGGCGTCGCGCCCGGCGCCGCGACGCCACCGATGAATGCGATGATCGCCGCTCGTCCGCGCACCGGCTCCTCGCCGCGCAGCTGGAGTTCGCCGTCCTCGCAGAAACTTTCGGCCAGCTCGGCGAGCCGCAGCGAGTCGCCCGACCAGTTGTAGCGGGCCAGGCCGTCACGGATGCGCTCACGCGCCACCAATTCCCAGAGCTCCACTGCGTCAGGCCCGTTCCGCCCGGAACAGATATGACCCGACGGTGGTGATGCGGTCGTCGGCGCCCTCGTCGTGCATCACCACCCGCACAGCGACGAGCCCGTCGGCGCCGGAGAGCGGTTCACCATCGATGCGGAACGGGCCGACCTTCCCGCGAGCGACGAACATCACGTGACACGAGATGCCTTGCAGGACCTTGGTTCCCGCGATATCGGCTGCGACGTCCAGAGCCGCGGTCTCCAAGACCACGAACTACGGCCCGATATGGAGCGCGGCGTCGGGTGAGGCCACTCGGTCGCTCAGTTCGGGAAGCGCCCACCGTCCGTCCACGCGACGGTCGGCGCCGAACACCTGCCAGAGCGGCGGCAGGCCGGGTGAGTCGACCACCTTGATGGCGTCCACCGGCATCTTTTCGAGCCCCTCGGGTGGCGTACCGATGCTGACGCCCTGGCCCTCGATCACGGCGAGGACGCGGGTCGGCTGGTCTGCGTCGACGATCTTTGCACGGCTGTAACCCATTTGGCGCCCGAGCTTGAGTTCTTCGGACACGATTTCGAAGCGACAGACGTCGCGACCGGGGTCGAGGATCTGGCAGGAATGGATGACAGGGTTCGGCACCGCCTCCAGGTCGGACATGTGGCCGCTTTCGGGCGCCGCGATACCGAGCACGGCGAACAGCAGTCCGCCCGCGCCATTGCGCATGTCGTGGCGCACGGTGACGGTGTCGTCGACCGGACCGAGATCAATCGATGCGTGGGTGCGGCCGATATAGCGGTAACTGAGCAAGCCGCCCCATCGCCGACGGAGTTCCGCAGCGTAGGCCTCAGGTTGATCGGCGAGCTCGCGAATGTCTCGCGGCATGTGTGCGTCCCTTCCGTTGTGTGCCATATTCATTCACCAGCCGGGCGCGCAGATATGTCAGCTCGCGCGGCAGGTCGTAGCGGTCGGACAGCGCGATCCACTGGAAGGCCAGACCGAAGACCGCAGCGCTGATGTCGTTGACGGCTCGGTCGACGTCGATGTCGGGCCGCACCGATCCGTCTCGGATGCCGTTTCGCAGGCCGGCCTCTACCAACTCGACGCCGCGTGTCAGCCATGCCCGCAGAATCGGGCGCACCGGTGACGTCGTCTTGACCGCTTCGAACGTCATCGCGAACATCGCCCGCAGGAATTCGGGTGCCTCGGCGTACACCTCCTGTATCCGGCCGAAGTGTGCCAGGGCCTCGTCCAAGCCTGGTGCATCAGGCTCCGGAGCAGGACTGAGGCGTTGCACGTACTCGTGTGTGAAGAATGCCTCCAGGATGGCGTCCTTGCTTCCGTAGCGGGCGTGAACCATCGCCCGGCTGTAACCCGCGCGGCGCCCGATTTCTGCGGCTGCCGTTGCCTCCCAACCCTTTTCGGCGATGAGTTCGACGGCTGCTTCGACCAGTCGGCGGTTGGAGATCTCGACGCGTTGCGGTTGCGTCAGGCCGCGTGCAGGAGAGGGCACCCTTTGCATATTAGACGCTCGACAACTATCTTATTTGTTTGACATCAAATATCTTCGGGAGCCTTCGATGACATCAGCCACAGCACGCGTCCCGTCCGGCATCGCCGACGTGACCCCGCAGTGGCTGACCGGCGTGCTGGGTGCTGACGTCACCGATGTGCGGTGCGAGCGGATCGCCCAAGACAGCGGCTTCTCTTCGCTGCTGTACCGGCTGCACATCGCAGCAAGCACCGACGCGCCGTCGACGGTGATTGCGAAACTGCCGGCACAATCAGAGGCTCGGGGCGCGATGGAGATGTTGGGTGGATACCGGCGCGAGTTGAGCTTCTATCAACAGGTTGCCGGCCGTGCTCCGATCCAAACGCCTCGCGTCTACGCCGCGCGGATGGCCGAAAACTCGACCGACTTCGTCTTGGTGCTCGAGGACTTGCAAACCTGGGAGAACGCCGACCACCTGGCGGGGCTTTCGATGGATCAGGCGCGAATGTGCATCGGGCAGCTGGCGGGATTACATGCCTGGTCGCTCGATGCCGCCAACAATGCTGTGGCGCAAGAATTTCCGAGTCTCGACACTTTGATTGTTCGCGATCTTTTTCTACCGGCGTTCGCTCCGGGATGGCAGATCTATCGCGACAACTGCTCGACGTCCGTGCCGCCGGCGGTGGCGCGCTATGCCGATCGGTTCGCCGATGTGGCCCCGACGGCTCTGACGTCGCTGACCGAGCGGTCGATGCTGCTGCACGGCGACATCAGGGCCGACAACATGTTCTTCGACGGCGACCAGCTCAAGCTGGTCGACTTTCAGTTGACCTGCCGTGGCGCTGGAGCGGCCGACATCGGTTATTTGGTGAGCCAGGGTCTTCCGGGCGAAGCGCGCCGAGGTCACGACGGGGAGTTGGTTCGCCATTACCTTGACCACCTGGCCGAGCTCAACGTCGACGACTACTCGTTCGACGACGCGTGGCGGCACTACGCGCCGCATCCGTACTTTCCGCGGCTGCGCCGATTCGCGGTCGCCTACCTGATAGTCCTGCCGGTCATCACGTTGGTCGGCTGGAATGCGTTGCCCGAGCGGTCTCGCGCGCTGTGCCTGAAGCTCACCGAGCGTGCGGTGCAGACCATCGACGACATCGATGCACTGGAGGTGTTTGGATGACCCGCACCGCCCGGGAAGTTGTGGAGCTCTACAACCTCGTCGTCTGGAACGAGCGCAACTTCGCGCTCGCCGACGAGCTGATGGGCGATGTCGTTATTCGCCACGAGGTCGGCGCAGCGCAGAGCCTTACACATGACGAGGCGGTCAAGCGGGTGGTAGACCATTGGGAGATGTTCGAGAAACTGCGCTTTGACCTCAATCTCGTCGTCGCCGGAGACGACGGCGAGCACGTCGCGATCGTCTACCAATCACCGATGACGTTGAAGGACGGCACCGAGACGACGGTCGGCAGTATGGAGATATTCCGCCTGGTCGACGGCCGGATCACCGAGGTGTGGAACTGCGGTTACAAGCTGGGGGTGTGTGGAGTTGAGAGCAAACCGTACGCTTGATGAACTGGGCTACTACCTGCTGGCCGGTGCCGGTGGCGAAGGGCCCGCGACGTTGACGGACGAGGCGCGCAGCGGCGAGGAACTCGGTTTCGGCACGGCGTTCATCTCGGAACGCTGGAACGTGAAGGAAGCCTCGTCACTCGTGGGCGCGGCCTGCGCGGTCACCAACCGAATGCAGATCGCCACGGCCGCAACCAATCACAACACCCGGCATCCGCTGATCACCGGCTCTTGGGCCACCACGATGCATCGGCTCTCGGGCGGCAGGTTCACGCTGGGCATCGGCCGCGGCATCGCCGCGGTGTATTCCGCGTTCGGTGTGCCCGCCGTGACTACCGCGCAGATGGAGGACTTCGCGAATGTCATGCGCCGGCTCTGGCACGGGGAGGTGATCTTCAATCACGACGGGCCGATAGGTAAGTATCCGGTGCTGTTCCTCGATCGCGACTTCAACGAGGACATCCGGTTGGCGATCGTCGCGTTCGGGCCGCGAACCTTGGCGTTGGGTGGTCGGGCGTTCGACGATGTCATCCTGCACACGTACTTCACCCCGGACACCTTGCAGCGCTGCGTCAAGACGGTAAAGGATGCCGCCGAGAGGGCTGGACGCGATCCCGGCAGCGTCCGGGTCTGGTCGTGCTTCGCGACGGTCGGCGACCACCTTGCGGAGGAACTGCGGCTGAAGAAGACCGTCGCTCGGTTGGCCACCTACCTGCAGGGCTACGGCGATCTACTGGTGAACACCAACAACTGGGATCCGGCTGTGCTGCAACGGTTCCGCGACGATCCGGTGGTCACGTCGATCCCCGGAGGGATCGACCACAAGGCCACCGCTGAGCAGATCGAGCACATCGCGACGCTGATTCCCGACGAATGGTTGGAGCCGTCCGCCACCGGATCGGCGCAGCAGTGTGTGGACCGCGTCCGCGCCGAGTTCGGCTACGGTGCTGACTGCGTGATCATGCACGGCGCCACCCCCGACGAGCTCGAACCGATCGCCGAGGCGTACCGCGACACCGTGGCATAGGCTTTACCCACCCACGGCGGAAGGTGGAAGCCATGCGGATCAGCTTGATAGCCGGCCTCAACAACGAGTCACCCGTCGACACGTGCATCCGTGATCTGACCGAGGCGCGCGACGAGGGGTTCGGACGCGTCTGGATGACCCAGATGCCCTATGACGCGGATCTGATGACCGTGCTGGCCGTCGCGCTGCGCGAAGTGCCCGGCATCGAGGTGGGCACCGGGGTGGTGCCGATCCAGAACCAACATCCGATGCAGCTTGCCCAGCGTGCGTTGACACTCAACGTCATTGGCAACGGACGGTTCACGCTCGGCATAGGAGTCACTCACCGGACGGTCACCGAGGGAATGTGGGGGATTTCCTGGGACAGGTCGGTCAGGCGGCTCGGCGAATACCTCGACGGTCTGCTTCCACTGCTCGCCGGAGAACCGGCCGACGCGCCCGGCGAGATCGTCACCACCCGCGGTGCACTGCAGATCCCCGACGCGCCGACGCCGCAGGTGTTCGTCGCCGCGCTGGGCCCGCAGATGCTGCGCGTCGCCGGTCGACGCACGGCCGGAACGCTGACGTGGATGACAGGCCCGAAAACGTTGAGAGAACACATCGGTCCCACCCTGCGGGATGCCGCCGCAGAGGCGGGGCGCGCGGAGGGATCAGTCACCGTGGCCGCCGCGCTCCCGGTCACTGTCACCGACGACGTGGACGCGGCCCGATCGCGGGCTGCGCAGCAGTTCGCGATGTACGGCTACCTGCCGTCGTATCGGGCCGTGCTTGACCGGGAGGGCTACGCCGGTCCCGAGGACACCGCACTGATCGGGGACGAGGACACGGTGTGCGGGCGGCTCGACGAACTGTGCGACGCAGGTGTGGACGAGTTCGCGGCCATCGCCTTCGACCCGTCGCGGGAAGGACGCGAGCGCACCCGAGCGTGCCTGCGTGCGTGGGAATCTCGCGTTTCTAGTTCGTAGTCAGGCCAGCCGCGGCTTCCAGTTCGCGCAGCGCTGGCTCGATCGAGTCCGCCATGTCGTGGATGTCGCGTGCCATCTCTGGTGTGGTCACGAAACCGAAGTCGACCGAGCCGCGGTACGAGAAGCAGGTGATGTTGAGACCGACATCGAGGACCAACGGTCCCACCGGCATCAGCCGCTCGAGGAGCGCCCCGGACAGGTAGAGCGGGAAGTCAGGCCCCGGGACGTTAGAGACGACGAGGTTGATCGGGGCAAGTGACCGCCCGATCCCGCTGGCCGTGTAGGCCCGTGCGGCCAACGACAGCAGGCCGGGCGGCGTCGTCTCCGTCAAACCCATGATCTGATGGGCGGTCAGCGCTTTCGCCATTTCCTTGGCGCCCTGGGAATTCTTGTAAATGGCCATGATCCGCTCGCCCGGGTCGTCGATGTCGGTGGCCAGGGCCACCGTCATCGTGCTGATCTGGTTGCCGACTTCGGTGTTGCCTTCGGCGCGCGTGGACACCGGAACTTGAGATACCAGCGGCTTGTCGGGAAGTTCACCGCGATCGTCGAGGTAACCCCGCATAGCGCCGGCGACCAGTGCCAAAACCACGTCGTTGACCTTGACGTCGTATGCCTCCTTGACCGCCTTGACGCGTTCCAGCGGTACACTGGCTCCGCTCACCCGGCGGTGCGGTGAAATCGGAGCGTTGAAACGTGTTGTCGGCGCATCGAAATAGCGGGGTGGTTTATTTGCGATGCTGCGAACAGCAAGCTGTTGGCGCAGCGTTTGCTCGACTAGCCGGGTCATGCGATAGGGCGTCTTGATCCCGACATTGACGAGTCCGGCCAACGCGCGCAGCTCCGGTCGGGGAATGTTTACGCCCACGAGGGACCGATTGACATCGACCGACGGTGGCCGCGGCTCCGGCGTCACGTCCAACAGCAGCTCGCTGAGCCCGGCACCCGACATCCCGTCGATGACGGCGTGGTGCATCTTCGTCACGATCGCTGCACGGCCGTCCTGCAAGCCTTCGATGAACCACAGCTCCCACAGCGGCTTGGACCTGTCGAGCTTGTACGACATCAACCGACCCAACAGTTGGTCGAATTCACGCCGGCCACCGGGTGAGGGCACCGCGATGTGTCTGATGTGGAAGTCGATATCGAGATCCTCGTCCTCGACGAACCACGGTCTGTCCAAGCCGAGGGGGGCGCCGGCCACTCGCCAGCGCAGTTGCGGCACCTCGGGCAACCGCGCGGCGATGAGCTTTCTGACCGACTCGAAGCTGAAATCCGGGGCATCGGACGGGTCGCAGATCGCCGAGGCGCCCACATGCATATGCCAGCTTGGAGATTCGGCAAACCAGAATGCTGCGTCCGCACTTGACAACCGATTCATGCCGCGAGCCTACGCCGTGGTGCTCGGAGAGCCGAACTGGCGAAATAGAACGAGATCGTCGGCACCGTACCGGATTGGTTACCGTAATATCTTCGGCATGGCCGACCGATGCCGGCGTCAACCTGGGATGGGTTAACCGCGATGAACGCACTGAAAGAGTTCGGCGGGGTCGTCCCTCGCGCGGTGGCCGGGCTGAGGTCCAGCGACTGGTCGCCCGCATCTCCGCGGGGTGCGCGTCAGCTCTTGGAGGTGGTGCTCGACCAGCTTGTCTTGTCGGGCATGTCGTTGATGGCCGGCCGAGGCGCGCCGCTGGCACTGCCGCCGGGCAGGTACACCACTGGGGCGCAAGAACTTTCGACGCTCGGCGTGACGCGGGCTCACGCAGAACCGCCACCGTTGCACATTCGTACGCTGCGCCGGAGCCGAGTCGGGCACCTGACCTACGAGAAGCTGACGTTCGACCACGAACCACTGTTGCCGAGTTCGCTGGCGGCCGAGAACCTTTCGGGCCCGGCGACCGCCGGTGCTTACTTGATCCGACACCAGGACGGCCCGCGGCCCTGGGTGGTCTGGGTGCACGGCGCGGGTCAGGGCAAGCCCATCGATCTGCTCTTCGCTCGAGCCGGCCGCCTGCACCACGAACTGGGTTTCAACGTCGCGCTGCCCATCCAGCCCGGACACGGTTTTCGGCGCAATGCCTGGCCGGCGTACCCCGACAGGGAACCCTTGGCAAACGTCGCCGGGATGATGCGCGCCGTCTCCGAAGTGCGCGCTATCGTGCGTTGGCTGCAACCCCAATCGAGAGGCATTGCGGTATCGGGAGTTTCGATGGGCAGCCCGGTCGCCGCACTGGTTTCGCAACTGGAAAAGGATGTCACCGCCGTCGCGGTCTATACGCCGATTCTCGGACTGAACGCGATGATCGCTTATCATCTGGCGCGCGGTGGACCGTCGAATCAACGCTTCCGAGCGCTGCTGGTGTCGGAAGAGGCGACCGCGCTGACGTCGGTCATCGACCCGCTGAGCGTCGAACCCGCACCGCCCCCACATCGCCGGCTGGTCGTCGGGGCGTGGCACGACCAGATGGCCCTTCGCGAACCAGCCATCGCGCTACACGAACGCTGGGGAGGTCAACTCTACTGGTACGACGGCAGCCACGTGGGGCACACCTTCTCCCGCCGAATTCAGACCGTCACCGAGAAGTTCCTCGCCGGCGCGCTCACGGCGTAATCACCGTGCGGCTCACAGGTTCTGCCGCAGACTGCCTGCTGTACACACCGCGCTTCAGCGCGAGCAGCAAAGCGTTGCGAGTCTCGCGCGGATCGATCAGTTCATCGAAGCCGAGGTTCCTCGCCGATCGGAACGACGCATCGAGCTCCGCTTTGCGCAGCTTGGCCTCGAAGTCCTCGGTCGCGTGGGACGCCCGGCTCAGCGCCGCGGCGCTCATCGCACCCATCGTCGCGCCCGGATACGCGAACGTCGCCACCTGAGCGTCGAACCCGAGCAGCGACATCACCATCGAGCCGAACCCGTACGCCTTGCGCAACGTGACGTTCAGCTTCAGCGTCGTCGCTGCGGTCTGGGCGGCGAACATGCGCGCGCCGCTACGAAGCACGCCGCTCCGCTCAGACTGGCTGCCGGGCAGCATCCCGGGGTTGTCGGCGAGGAAGACGATCGGGAGATGAAACGCATCGGCCACCATGATGAAATGTGCGGCCTTATCGGCGGCGTCGGCGTCGATCGAACCGGCAAGAACCTGAGGCTGATTGGCGACGACGGCGACCGGCTCGCCACCGAGATGGGCAAGTGCGCAGATGATGGCCCGCCCGAAGGTCGGCTGGACCTCGAACCAGTCGGGCCGATCGAACACCACGTCAAGCACGGCGCGAATGTCGTAGATGCGGCGGTTGTCGCGCGCCACGATGTCGAGTAGCTCCGGTGTCGGGCGCGGGCCGGTGGTTTCGTCGGCGGGCAGTGCGGGCGGATACGACCACGCACTCGGCGGGAAATACGAGAGATACTTTCCGATGTCGTCGAGCACGGCCTCGTCGTCCTCGGCGACGTTGTGGATGACCCCGCTGGCCAGGGCAACACCGGGGCCGCCGAGATCTTCTTTCGAAATCTCTTCGCCCGTGGACTCTTTCACCACCGGTGGTCCGGCCGTGAAGATCGCGCCCTGGCGGCTCATGATCGTGAAATCACAGACGGGCGCCACCAAGGCACCATGGCCGGCCGACGGCCCGAGTACCGCCGACACCGTCGGGACGCGCCCCGAACACCTGGCTTGCGCAATGAGGTCGGTGGGCGTGCGCCCGTAATGCTCTCCGGAGGGACGGAAACCGGCCCCTTCGAGTAGCATCACGAGCGGGATCTTGTTGCGCAGTGCCAGCTCGGCAAGCCGGTACCGCTTGGCGTTTCCACCCGGGCCGATGCTGCCGGCCATCGTGGTGAAGTCCTCGGCGCCGAGCATCACGGGGCGGCCGTTGACACAGCCGGAGCCGGCGACGATCCCGTCGGCAGCGACGTCCCCGCCGACGAGCGTGCCGAGCTCCGAGAAGGTGCCTTTGTCGAGCAGATGCTCGATGCGTGCCCGCGCGTCGAGCTTGCCTTTGTCGCGGTGCTTGGCCAGCCGATCCGTTCCGCCCATGCCGTGAGCATGCTGTCGGCGACGGTTGAGGTCGTCGAGCGTGCCCCGCCAGCCCTCGGCGTTCGTCATGCCTCTCCTCGGCGCATGGTGACCATACTGAATGGCTTACTGTATCTCGCATGACCGCCGCGTCGACGCCGCGCCTGAAGATCGACGGCGGCATCCCATCCCAACTCGACCGCATTCCCGAGAAAGCGTCGACACTGGAACGACAGGGCTACGACGGATTCTGGTCCGCCGAGATCAACCACGACCCGTTTTTGCCGCTGGTGCTGGCCGCCGAACACACGTCGCGGGTGGAACTGGGCACCAGCATCGCGGTGGCGTTCGCGCGAAATCCGATGACGGTGGCCAACGTCGGCTGGGATCTGCAGGCCTACTCGCAGGGCCGGTTCATCCTCGGCCTTGGATCGCAGATCCAGCCGCATATCGAAAAGCGGTTCAGCATGCCGTGGAGCCAGCCGGTGCGTCGCATGCGCGAATTCATTGCGGCGCTCCGCGCGATCTGGGCGTGTTGGCAGGACGGCACCACGCTGAGCTTCGAGGGCGACTTCTACACCCACAAGCTGATGACGCCGATGTTTGTGCCCGAGGGTATGCCGCACGGGTTCCCGAAGGTGTTCGTCGCTGCCGTCGGTGAAGCGATGACCGAAATGTGTGGCGAGACCGCCGACGGAATGATCGTCCATGCGTTCACGACGAAGACCTACCTTGACGAGGTGACGATCCCGTCGCTGATGCGCGGAATCAAACGCTCGGGCCGTGATCGACGAAACTTTCAGCTGATGTGCCCGGTGTTCGTCGTCACCGGTGAATCAGAGCCCGAACTCGCGGCCGCCGCCGCGGCGACTCGCAGACAGATCGCGTTCTACGGGTCGACTCCCGCCTATCGCAAAGTGCTCGAACTTCACGGTTGGGGCGAGCTGCAGGACGAGTTGCACCGCCTGTCGCGGAAAGGGGATTGGGACGCGATGGGATCGCTCATCGACGACGAGATCCTCAATGCCTTCGCCGTCGCGACGCGAAGGTAACCGAGATCCTGAGCGAGCTGCGCACCACCTGAAGGAGACTCGATGGTCACACCGGCGGCCGACCGCCCTCCACGCCCACCCGAGGGGGATTGGATGGGCACCCCGTTTCTGTCGTTCCGGCGCGAGGGGCCATTTGCGGTGCTCACCATCGATCGTCCGGAGGCACGCAACGCGCTGACCCCGGCGATGTATTTCGGCATCCGATATGCGGTCGGCAGGGTCAACGAAGATGCCGAACTCGCCGGTTTGCTGATCACCGGTACCGGCGACGTCTTCGCCCCGGGCGGCGACATGGGCGGCGGTGGCGCGGATGACTGGATCACATTCGGGTCGGCACTGCAGATGGACATCACGCCGTTCGACTCGCTGCGCACATCGGTCAAGCCAGTGGTGTCCGCGGTCAACGGCCTATGCCAGGGCGGGGGTTTGCAGATCGCATTGTGCAGCGACGTGTCGGTGGTCAGCGAGCACGCGACGTTTCGTGTCCCGGAGCTGTTTCGGGGCTATGCCGACACCTACTACAGCCAGATGCTCGCGCGGCTCATCGGTCCGGTGCGGACCCGGGACCTGATGTTCACGGGTCGAGTGTTGAGCGCACACGAGGCGTTGAACTGGGGCATGGTGGCCCGGGTGGTCGCGCACGACGATCTGCGGGACGCCGCGCGTCAGGTGCTGACGCAGTGCTGCCGCACGGCGCCGGGCGCTCGTGCCGTGGTCAAGTCCAGCCTGGACAGCTACATGGCGCTGTACGACCGCATCGGAATGACCACGAGTCTGTCTTCGCCGGAGGCCGCCGAAGGGGTGCGCGCATTCAAAGAACGTCGCTCACCGGACTGGGTGCATCCCTCACTTCGAGCCGACGGGCGCCTTTGAACCGATTGGCAGTGTTTGGCAGTGCGCGACGTGGTAGTGGCAGTGGCTGGTGCGACGTCTGAAGCCTGACTCAGGCTAGAGCTTGCGCAGCCGCAGTCGGTTGATCGAATGGTCGGCGTCCTTGCGGAGCACCAGTGTGGCGCGCGGCCGGGTCGGCAGGATGTTCTCGATCAGGTTCGGGCGGTTGATCGACCGCCAGATCTCCTGCGCCGCCGCGACAGCCTGCTGGTCGTTGAGCGCCGCGTAGTGGTGGAAATGCGACGCCGGGTTTGCGAACGCGGTCGAGCGCATGGTCAAGAACCGGGATATGTACCACTGCTCGATGTCCTCGATGCGGGCGTCGACGTAGATCGAGAAGTCGAACAGGTCCGACACCATCAGCGTCGGCCCGGTCTGCAACACGTTGAGTCCCTCGAGGATCAGAATGTCGGGGTGCCGGACGGCGTGCATTTCGCCCGGCACGATGTCGTAGAGCAGGTGCGAATAGACGGGTGCACACACCTCGTCGGCGCCGGACTTCACTGCGGTGACGAACCGCAACAGGGCCCTGCGGTCGTAGCTCTCCGGAAAGCCCTTGCGATGCATCAGGTTTCGCCGCCCGAGCTCGGCGTTGCGGTACAGGAAGCCGTCGGTGGTGACCAGGTCGACGCGCGGATGGTGCTCCCATCGGGCCAGCAGCGCCTGCAGCACACGTGCAGTGGTTGACTTCCCCACCGCCACGCTGCCGGCGACCCCGATCACGAACGGCACCGGCCGCTCGGGCTGAAGCTGCTCGCCGAGGAATTCATTGGTCGCGGCGAACAGCCGCTGCCGGGCCGCGACCTGTAGGTGGATCAGCCTGGCAAGCGGTAGGTACACTTCGGCGACTTCGGTCAGGTCGATCTGCTCACCTAGGCCGCGCAGCCGGAAGAGTTCCTCTTCGGTCAGCGGGAGCGGCGTCGACTTGCGAAGTTCGCGCCATTGCGCCCGGTCGAACTCGACGTACGGACTTGGCTCGCTCGGCCGCGCCATGTGGCCATCCTTGCAAGGGATGGCCGCTCGCTCCACCGCGACCTCTACATTGGGCCGGGTGGAGCCCGACACACTCATCCGTGAATACATGTTGCTGGGTCTGCGGTTCGACCGGATCGAGGCTGGCTACGTCGACGCGTTCACGGGCGACCCTGCGCTGCGCCGCATCGTCGATAACGAGCCGCCGCCGGATCCGGCGCAGCTGGCCCGCCGCGCCGATGAACTCCTGACCATGATCCCGCCCAGCCTGGGGCCGGCACGCGTGGACTTCGTCGGCGCCCACCTTCGTGCTTTGGCGTGCGCCGGCCGGAAATTCACCGGCGCGCCGGTCGGGTTCATCGACGAGGTGCGGGATTACTTCGACGTGTCGATCTCGTAAGGTGACTCCGAGCGATACCGCGCCGCGCATGCGCGCTTGAACGCAGCGCTCGGCGGCACCGGTCCGCTGGCGGACCGCATGCAGGCTTTCCGGTTGAGCGACGAGATTCCGGCGCAGCGACTGCGCGAGTGCATCGACGCGTTCTCCAGCGCGTTACGGGATCGGGTCCGCGCTTCTTTTCCCCTTCCGGACCGCGAACTCGTCGAATACGAGGTGGTCAAAGACAAGCCGTGGTCGGGCTTCAACTACTACCTCGGCGGTTACCGGTCGCGTGTCGCGGTGAACGCCGACGTCAAACAGCAGATGTCGAACCTGCCGCGGTTGGTGGCCCACGAGTCCTATCCCGGCCACCACACCGAGCACTGCCGTAAGGAGGCCGGCCTTGTCGAGGCCGCGGGCCACGCCGAGCACACGATATTCCTCGTCAACACCCCGCAGTGCCTGATGGCGGAAGGCCTCGCGGACGTGGCGCTGTATGCCGCCATCGGAACTACCTTGGGGCGCTTGGGCATCCGAGATATACGCCGACCTTGGGTTCAGGTTCGACGGCGAGCAAGCCGAGGCTGTTGCGGACGCCTCTGCGGCACTCATCGACGTTCGCCAGGACGCAGCGCTGATGCTGCACGACGAACACCGCGACGTCGACGAGGTCGCGGCGTTCTTGAAGCGCTGGTTGCTGGTCGACGACGTCCGGGCACGGCAGATGTTGCGCTTTCTCTCGTCGCCGTTGTGGCGTGCCTATAGCAGCACCTACGTCGAGGGGTATCGGCTGTTGCGCGCGTGGCTGGATGCCAGGCCAGCGGATGTCAGCCTCATCGACCGGTTCACCCGGTTGCTCGACGAGGCGCTGATCCCGTCCGCCTTGCGAGGGGAGTTCCGCGGACTGAGGGCCGGGCGATAGGCTGGCAACGTGACGACTGACTCCGTGACTACGTCTGCCACTGATTACGTTGAGACGGCGAGCGCGGCCTTCCGTGCGGCACTGGAGGTCATGGAGTCCGTAGAACCCCGTATCGCCGCAGCGACGCGCAAAGAGCTTGCGGATCAACGGCGTTCGCTCAAGCTGATCGCCAGTGAGAACTATGCCTCGCCGGCGGTACTGCTCACCATGGGCAACTGGCTTTCAGACAAATACGCCGAAGGCACGATCGGGCACCGGTTCTACGCGGGCTGCCAGAACGTCGACACAGTGGAATCGGTGGCGGCCGAGCACGCCCGCGAACTGTTCGGCTCCCCATATGCCTACGCGCAACCGCACTCGGGCATCGATGCGAACCTGGTCGCCTACTGGGCCATTTTGGCGACCCGTGTCGAGGCGCCAGGCCTGGCCGAGCTGGGCGCCAAGCATGTCAACGACCTCTCGGAAAGGGACTGGGAGGAGTTGCGGGCCAGGCTCGGCAATCAGCGGCTGCTGGGAATGTCGCTGGACGCCGGCGGCCACCTCACCCACGGCTTCCGGCCGAACATCTCCGGCAAGATGTTCCACCAGCGCAGCTACGGCACCGACCCGGCCACCGGATTGCTCGATTACGACAGGGTCGCCGAGGCCGCGCGCGAGTTCAAACCGCTGATCATCGTCGCCGGCTACTCGGCGTACCCGCGGCGCATCAACTTCGCGACCATGCGCGAGATCGCCGACGAGGTGGGCGCGACGCTGATGGTCGACATGGCACACTTCGCGGGCCTGGTCGCAGGCAAGGTGTTCACCGGCGACGAGGACCCAGTGCCCCACGCGCACGTCACCACCACGACGACGCACAAGTCGCTGCGGGGTCCGCGCGGCGGTCTCGTTCTGGCCACCCGGGAATACTCCGACGCCGTCGACAAGGGGTGCCCGATGGTGCTGGGCGGTCCGCTGTCACACGTCATGGCCGCGAAGGCGATCGCCCTGGCTGAGGCTCGGCTGCCCGCTTTCCGCGGGTACGCGCAGAGGGTCGCCGACAACGCCAAGGCGCTGGCCGACGGCTTCCTGCGGCGCGGTGCGCGGTTGGTCACCGGGGGCACTGACAACCACATCGTGCTGCTTGACGTGACGCCGTTCGGCCTGACCGGGCGTCAGGCGGAATCCGCGCTGCTGGACGCAGGCATCGTCACGAACCGCAACGCGATCCCGTCCGACCCAAACGGCGCCTGGTACACCAGCGGGATCCGCTTCGGCACGCCCGCGCTGACCACCCGCGGCTTCACCGAGGCCGAGTTCGACCGCACCGCCGAGCTGGTGGTCGACGTGCTCAGGGACACATCCCCGCAGGGCACGTCGAAGGCAAAGTATTCGCTGGTCGACGCCACTGCGGACCAAGTCCGCGCCGCTGCGGTCGAACTACTGGACGCCAATCCGCTGTATCCGGGGGTCCGGCTGTAACCCGCCCGGGGCCGGCGGCGCGTCAATTTTAAAATTCTCACAGACTCGGGTTACTGTAACTCCATGGCACAGAAACCTACTGTGACGCCGCTGAAGGCGCAGCTGGAACCCGTCGTCGGGGAGAACTACCACCGGCACTTCGACACCGCTGAGCCCTGGTACGCGCACGACTTCGTGCCGTTTGACCGCGGCGAGAACTTCAACTTCCTCGGCGGACACGACTGGGATCCGTCGCAGGCCACGCTGCCCAGGCACCTTACCGACGCGCTGGAGATTTTCCTCGTCACCAAGGACAACCTCTCCGGCTACCACCGGGAGTTCGTCGAGCACTTCATCCTCGAGGACTGGTGGGGCACGTGGATCGGCCGCTGGACCGCCGAGGAGACCCTGCACCAGATCGCGTTGCGGGAGTACCTCGTCGTGACCCGGGAAGTCGATCCAGTGGCCAACGAGAACGTCCGCGTTCAGCACGTGATGAAGGGCTACCGCGCCGATCACCTCGGCGAGATCGAGACGCTGGTGTTCATGGCGCTGCGTGAGCGCCAGCACAGCGTGTTCTGCCGCGGGCTGGCTGCGCAGATCGACGACCCGACGCTGCGCAGCCTGGTCGAGACCATCGCCTCCGACGAGGAGAGGCACCGGCAGTTCTTTGAGAACTTGGTGCGGGAATGCCTGCGGCTCCGACCGGAGGAGACCGTTGCTGCGGTCGCGGCACGAGCCGCCGAACTTCAGGTCGTCGGCGCCGACATCGATGCCTACAAGGACAAGGTGACCGTTGTCGCCGAAGCAGGCATTTACGACGAGGGGCTAATGCGCGCCGGAATCGTCGACTCGATCGCGGCGTGGGGCCTGACCGACCGCGCGGAGCTTGCCGACTTCGTTCGCTGAGGCTTCTGCTCTTCGCGCAAGCGTCCCCCGCAAGCGGGTGGGGGAATTCCCGCTTGCGGGGGAGTGCCCCACATCGCCGCGCGCACGGCGCGCCTGCGGGCCGGTGATGCGGCGGCGGGAGTAGCGTCGCTGTCGATGGCTAGCGACATGCTCTGCTATCCGGGCGGCCCCCGGCCATCCAACGCCGACCCGCGGGGCCGCGCGGGCTCGAGGAGCTGTCCGTGACCAATTCGCCGTCACCTCTTCGGACTTACGTGCTCGACACGTCGGTGCTGTTGTCAGATCCCTGGGCAGCTACCCGGTTCGCCGAGCACGAAGTGGTGGTTCCACTGGTGGTGATCAGCGAGTTGGAGGCCAAGCGGCATCATCATGAGCTGGGCTGGTTCGCCCGGCAGGCGTTGCGCCTCTTCGACGATCTGCGTCTCGAGCATGGCCGACTGGATCAGCCGATTCCTGTTGGAACACAAGGCGGAACGCTGCACGTCGAACTCAATCACAGCGATCCGGCGGTGCTGCCGGCGGGATTTCGCACCGATACCAACGATACTCGGATCCTCACCTGCGCGGCCAACCTCGCAGCTGAAGGCAAGCGAGTGACATTGGTGAGTAAGGACATTCCGCTGCGCGTTAAAGCCGGTGCGGTCGGGCTGGCTGCCGACGAATACCACGCGCAGGATGTGATCGTGTCAGGTTGGACCGGGATGGCTGAGTTGGACGCTGCCGCCGCCGACATCGACGCGTTGTTCGCCGATGGCGAGATCGACCTGCAGCCGGCGCGAGATCTTCCGTGCCACACCGGGATACGGCTTCTCGGTGGCGGCTCGCACGCCCTCGGCCGGGTCAACGCCGACAAGCGGGTACAGCTGGTCCGCGGTGACCGCGAGGTGTTCGGGCTGCGTGGGCGGTCGGCCGAGCAGCGGGTGGCGCTGGACCTGCTGCTCGACGAATCTGTTGGGATCGTGTCACTCGGCGGCAAGGCCGGAACCGGCAAATCGGCGGTGGCGTTGTGCGCGGGTCTGGAGGCCGTGCTGGAACGGCGGACACATCGCAAGGTGGTGGTGTTCCGGCCGCTGTACGCCGTCGGCGGCCAGGATCTCGGGTATCTGCCCGGCAGTGAGAGCGAAAAGATGGGCCCGTGGGCGCAGGCCGTTTTCGACACGCTGGAGGGGCTGGCCAGCCCGGCGGTGCTCGAAGAGGTGCTGTCACGCGGGATGCTCGAGGTGCTTCCGCTGACCCACATCCGCGGCCGGTCACTGCATGACTCCTTCGTGATCGTTGACGAGGCGCAGTCGCTGGAGCGCAACGTGTTACTGACCGTGCTGTCCCGGCTCGGCGCCGGCTCGCGGGTGGTGCTCACCCACGATGTCGCCCAGAGAGACAACTTGCGGGTGGGCCGCCACGACGGCGTAGCGGCCGTCATCGAAAAGCTCAAGGGTCACCCGCTGTTCGCGCACATCACACTCGTGCGCAGCGAGCGGTCTCCGATCGCGGCGCTGGTCACCGAGATGCTCGAGGAAATCAGCCCGGGCGCATTGCCGTGAGACCCATTGACTCTGCGCACAGGGCGCGGGTTACCCGCATTTTTTTCGCCCTCAGCGCAGAATCAACACCTCAGCAAGTCCCGGTAAGCTGCGCGGGTGCCAAAGCGACCAGCTAGCCGTGCCAACCCGTGCTGGCTGACGCTTTTTGCAGCGGCCGGAGCGGTCGCGGTCCTGGTCATCGGGGGGTTGTCCGGGCACGTCAAGTTGACCAGTGCCGACGAGGTCGACTGCGCGAAGGAGAAGTGCATCGCCTTTACGTTCGACGACGGTCCCGGCCCCTACACCGACCGGCTGCTGCAGATTCTCAACGACAACGATGCGAAGGCGACGTTTTTTCTCATCGGCAACAAGGTGGCGGCCAACCCAGCCGGCGCCAAGCGAATCGTCGACGCCGGCATGGAGGTGGGCAGCCACACCTGGGAACACCCCAACATGACCACGATCCCGCCCGAGGACATCGCGAGTCAGCTGTCGAAGGCCAGCGACGCGATACGCGCCGCCACCGGGCGGACCCCGACGCTGTGGCGTCCCGCCGGTGGGTTGACCGATGACGAGGTGAACAAGGTCGCTGCTGAGCAGGGTCAGGCGGCGATCCTTTGGGACGTCATCCCGTTCGACTGGATCAACGACTCCGACACGGCTGCGACGCGCTACATGCTGATGACCCACATCAAGCCCGGCTCGGTGGTGTTGTTCCACGACACCTATTCGAGCAGCGTGGACCTGGTGTATCAATTTCTGCCGGTGCTGAAGGCCAACGGGTATCGCCTGGTCACGATCAGCCAGCTGCTCGGTCCGCGGGCACCGGGCAGTGTTTACGGCAGGCGTGACAACGGGCCGCCCGTCAACGACCTTCACGAGGTCCTGCCCGCCGAGATACCGACACTGCCGAATACGCCGTCACCGAAGCCAATGCCGAACTTCCCGATCACCGACATCCCGAACCAGAACTCGGGCGGCCCGAACAACGGCGCCTAGCAGTTTAGGTTGATCCCGACGAAGTCAATTATCGCTCTTCGCGCAAGCGCTCATCGTTGACTATCGCTCTTCGCGCAAGCGCTCATCGTTGACTATCGCTCTTCGCGCAAGCGCTCATCGCCGACCTTGGCCATCGCGAGCACGTCGAGGCGCTTGTCGAGCTCCTCTTCCGACAGCTTGTCGCCGATCAGCCCGCGGTCGATGACCGCCTGGCGGATCGTCTTGTGCTCCTTGAGCGCTTCCTTGGCCACCGCCGCGGCCTCTTCATAGCCGATCGCGGAGTTCAGTGGCGTCACGATCGACGGCGACGACTCGGCCAGCGTTCGCAGCCGGTCCTCGTTCGCCACGAGTCCGTCGATGCAGCGCTCCGCGAACAAACGCGACACGTTCGAAAGGATCTTCAGCGACTCGAGAACGTTGCGGGCCATCAACGGGATGTACACGTTCAGCTCGAACGCCCCGAAAGCACCGCCCCATGCGATCGCCGCATCATTGCCGACCACCTGCGCCGCCACCTGCGTAACCGCTTCTGGAATAACGGGATTCACCTTGCCCGGCATGATCGAACTACCCGGCTGAAGATCCGGCAACTGGATTTCGGCGAGCCCGGTCAACGGGCCCGAACCCATCCAGCGGATGTCGTTGGCGATCTTGGTCAGCGACACCGCGATCGTACGCAGGGCGCCCGACGCCTCGACGAGCCCGTCGCGAGCGGCTTGCGCCTCGAAAGAGTTGACCGCCGTGCGCAGTTCGGCGATGCCGGTCTGCTCCTTGAGCACCTCGACGACTTTTTCGCCGAAGCCGTCCGGCGCGTTCAAGCCGGTGCCGACGGCCGTGCCCCCGATTGCCAGTTCGCCAAGCCGGGGCAGCACTGCCCGCACCCGCTCGATACCCGCTTCGATCTGGCGGGCGTACCCGCTG
This sequence comes from uncultured Actinomycetota bacterium, assembly GCA_963801365.1. GTDB lineage: Bacteria > Actinomycetota > Actinomycetes > Mycobacteriales > Mycobacteriaceae > Mycobacterium. The sequence continues at coordinate 140,064 of CAWDEZ010000026.1, forward strand.
AACTCCTGGCCGAGAGTCACCGGCACTGCATCCATCAGGTGAGTGCGCCCAGATTTCACGACCGTACGCCATTGCCGGGCCTTGCCCGCCAGCGCCTCGTGTAATACCTCCAGCGCCGGAATCAGCTGACGCACAGCGGCTTCCGTCGCCGCGATGTGGGTGGCAGTGGGGAACGTGTCGTTCGACGACTGCGACATGTTCACGTCGTCGTTGGGGTGGACCGCGACCCCATTGCGTGCGGCGATGCTCGCGATCACCTCGTTGGTGTTCATGTTGGAGCTTGTGCCGGAGCCGGTCTGGAATACGTCGATCGGAAACTGGTCATCATGCTCGCCGTCGGCGATCTCGGCGGCAGCGGCGATGATCGCGTCGGCTTTCTCGGAGTCGAGCAGTCTGAGATCCTTGTTCACCTGTGCGCAGGCGCCTTTGAGCAGGCCGAGCGCACGGATCTGCGTGCGCTCCAGACCCCGGCCCGAGATCGGGAAATTCTCGACCGCCCGTTGCGTCTGTGCCCGCCACAACGCATCCTTCGGCACCCGGACTTCACCCATGGTGTCGTGTTCGGTGCGGTATTCGTCTGCGTCTGTTGCCTTCTCGACGGCAGTGTCGGTCATGGATTCCCTTACTGGTTATCGGTTAGGGCAGCGGGTAGATAGCGTTGGAGTCGCCGGTAAAGTCGATCGCCGAATATTCGTTCAACTTCGACAGCCGGTGGTAGGCCTCGATCATCCGGACGGTGCCGGACTTGCTGCGCATCACAATGGACTGTGTGGTGCAGCCGCCGCTGTAGTACTGCACACCATGGAGCAGGTCACCGCTGGTGACGCCGGTGGCACAGAAGAACACGTTCTCTCCCGATACCAAGTCTTCGGTGGTGAGCACGCGGTCAAGATCATGACCGGCATCGATGGCCTTCTGGCGTTCCGCGTCGTCCTTCGGCGCAAGCTGGCCCTGGATGGCACCGCCCATGCAGCGGATCGCGGCTGCGGCGATGATGCCCTCCGGCGTGCCACCGATGCCGACCAGCATGTCCGTGCCGGAGTTCGGTCGGCACGCCGAGATCGCACCCGCCACGTCGCCGTCGGAGATGAGCCTGCAGCGGGCACCCGCATCCCGCACTTCGGCGATGAGCTGCTGATGCCGCGACCGGTCGAGGATGCACACCGTCATATCCGACACCGAAAGGTTCTTTATCTTGGCCACCCGACGGATGTTCTCGCCGATCGGCACCGTGATGTCAATCGCCTCGACAGCTTCCGGACCAACGGCGATCTTGTTCATGTAAAACACCGCCGACGGGTCGTACATTGCCCCGCGTTCCGCGACCGCGAGCACCGAGATCGCATTCGGCAGGCCCTTGCTCATCAGCGTGGTGCCGTCGATCGGGTCGACGGCGAAGTCACAGTCGGGGCCGTCACCGTTGCCCACCTCCTCCCCGTTGTAAAGCATTGGCGCGTTGTCCTTTTCGCCCTCGCCAATCACCACGACGCCGCGCATCGACACGGAATTGAGCAGCTCGCGGATCGCGTCGACCGCGGCGCCGTCGCCACCCTCCTTGTCTCCGCGGCCAACCCAGCGGCCTGCGGCCATGGCGCCAGCCTCGGTGACCCGGACGAGCTCCATGGCGAGGTTGCGGTCGGGGGCTTCGCGGCGGCGTGGCGAGGTTGAGCCGTTAGCAACATCAACATCAGAGGCGCTCATGCCGCGATTGTCCCAGAAGGGGGTCGCCGGTAGTGAGCTGGGATACTGGCGTCGTGAGCATCCAGCCGGGGCGCGTCCCGCGGGCGCCCAAGCCGCGATTCCGGCAGGACGGCCGCGACATGTTCTGGTCCCTGGCACCGCTGGTGCTCGCCTGCATTGTGTTGGCCGGCCTGGTCGGCACGTGTTCGTTCCAGATGCGCGGACCGAAGCCTGGTCCGACGCCGGCGTACGACGCGGCCGACGCACTGCGCGCCGATGCCGCCGAGCTGGGCATTGCCATCCGGCTGCCGCAGCTGCCCGACGGCTGGCACGCGAACTCCGGACGCCGCGGCACCATCGAATCAGGCCGTCAGAACCCCGCGACGGGCCGATCCGAGCAGGCCGTGTTCTCGCAGGTCGGTTACCTGGCGCCGAGCGGCATGTATGTCAGCCTGACGCAAAGCAACGCCGACGAGGACAAGCTCGTCACCTCGATCGAGAGCGATATTCGTCCCACCGGCGCGCAGAACGTCGACGGCGTGACATGGGTCGTGTACGAAGGCGGGGACGGTGTGCGACCGCTGTGGACGACGCGGCTCAACGGGTCCACCAGTGAGGCGCAGATTGCGTTAAGCGGCGGCGCGACGGCGGATGAACTCCGTACGCTGGCCGCTGCCACGCAATCGCAGCAGCCACTCCCCGCGCGTTAGGAGACCGATGACCGCACCGGAAGCCGATCTCACCGGCTGGACCGCGGCGCCGTTTACGGCCGAGGGCATCACGCATGACGTCTACCGCAAGGGCGAGGGCCCCGGCGTCTTGATGATTCCCGAGATACCTGGGCTGACTCCCCAAGTGCTGGGGCTCGGAAACTACTTGGTGGAGAACGGCTTTACGGTCGCGTCGCCGTCGCTGTTCGGTGAGCCCGGACGGCCACTGAGCGTCGGTTACATCATGCCGACAATGGCGCGCGCCTGCGTGGCGCGCGAGTTCATGGCATTCGCCACCAAAGCCGAACGGCCGGTGGCGCGGTACCTGCGGGCATTGGCGCGCGACCTCAACGAACGCACCACCGGAAAGGGCGTCGGCGTGATCGGCCAGTGCTTCACCGGCGGATTCGCGTTGGCGGCGGCCGTCGATGACAGCGTGCTGGCGCCGGTGATGAGCCAGCCGTCGGTGCCGTTCCCGCTCACTCCGGCGCAGCGTCGTGACCCGGGGCTGTCTGAGAAGGAACTCGAGCGAGTGGTCCAGCGGGCCACCGACGAGGGGCTCTGCGCGCTCGGACTACGTTTTACCGGTGATCGCGCCGTGCCGAGCGAGCGGTTCGCGACGCTGCGGCAGCGACTCGGCGCCGCGTTCGAGGTGATCGAAATCGACTCCTCGCCGGGCAACGAGCACGGGTTCGGCCGGATGGCCCATTCGGTGCTGACCGATCAGGTCCGCGAAAGGGAGGGTCATCCGGCCTATGAGGCGCGCAAGCGCGTCGTAGAGTTCTTCATGGAGCGGCTGGTTGGCTGACAGCCGGCTTCTTCCGGCGCAACTGCCAGCGTCGCATCGGCTTGGGGCGCTCGTCCTCGGGTAACGCGAGCGGGATCCCCTTATACTCCGCCAAATAGACGCTGATCGTCGTCACGATCACGATCATCAGCACCGGGCCGATCACGATGCCCCAGAAGCCGAACATCGCGATGCCCGAGAACACGGCGAGCAACATCAGCGCGGGGTTCAGTCGCGCTTCGCGCGGAACGAGCATCGGCCGCAGGAAATTGTCGATGTTGGTCACGACGATCAGGTGCCACACGACCACGAAGATGCCGCCGACGACATGGCCGAACAGCGCCATTCCGATGCCGAACGGAATCGTCACGATGCCGCTGCCGAGCGGAATGACGGAAAGCGCGGTCAGCAGAATCGCGAAGATGAAGAACCCTTCGTGAAATCCGGCGATGTAGATCGACGCGGCACCCGCAACACCTTGGCAGGCCGCGATCACGAACTGGCCTGTGACGGTGCCGCGCACCATCGCGCCCATCTTCGCCAGATACAAGTCTGTGGCGTCTTCCCCCAGCGGATTCAGCCGGCGGATAAGCATGACGACCTTGTCGTGATTCGCCACCAGCGCGACGAACACATACAGCAAAATGATGGTCGACGTGATGGCGCCGATGACGCTTCCCGCGGCCGTCTGCAGGAGCCCGAGAGCCCATTGACCGGCGTACTGCGCGACGGTCGTGATCGCCTTCCGCAGATTCTCCTGGGTGACCGTGATGTGGAGAAACGGCACCCGCGCGAGCACCTCGTTCACCCATTGGAGTATCCGGTCGCCGAGCGAGGTCATGTCGGTGCCGGCGACCCAATTGGCCACGCTCTTGACCATTTGGGTGATCTGAACAGTCGCCAGTAACAGGAACAACACGGCGGGTATGGCTAGTGTAAGCAGGGAAGCGAGCACCGTGAGTGTCGTCGACACGCCGGTGCCGAAGCGCTTGTTCAGCCGATTGAAGAGCGGCGTGAACAGATGTGCGCCCACCGCGGCGGCCACGATGAGAATGAAGTACCCGCGCAAGAAGTACGCCCCGAAGACGATCGCTATGACCGTGAAGATGGCCAACGCCCGTTTCTGGGTGTCCGTGAACTCGCCGTTCATTGCCTAACCTTGTCATTCGCCGAGCAAAATGGGACGTGGGGCACGCCGTTACGGGCCCACCGCAATACCCGTCCTAACCGGATTCGACCCGCTTATCCTGAGCCGGTCGAGCGACTCGAGCTCGATCGGGGGAGGAGCGGATGACGGCAGCGACTGCATGCCCGAATTGTGGCACGGAGCCGCTGGAGACCGCGCGGTTCTGCCACTCTTGGGGGCGCCGCTGACGGGCGCGACACCGGCCGAGTACAAGCAGCTGACGGTGTTGTTCGCCGATGTGGTTATTCGGCCAGCGTCTTCCGTGCTCGCGGATCATGCTCCGCGTGGGCCTGCCACGCCGCGCCGAGTACGGCGCCGAGCACGATGATCCCGCCGATGAGGAAGAACCACGTGAGGAGGCTGAAGACCACCCCGATGGTGCCGTAGGTGTGGTTGTCGGAAATGAGGGTCGGCGAGAAGTACACCGATGAGAAGAGCCCGAACGCAAGCCAGAGAACACCCGAGGTCATGGCCGGCCGGAGGAGGCGGCGCCACGGCACGCGCCCGGCAAGCAGAAAGTGCATCGTCCACCAGATGAAGACCGTCGTCGTGACCAGCTCGATCAGGTCTAGAACGGCGGGGCCCGAGTTGTGCGTGACGGGGCCACTGATCACAGCGTCGAAGACCAGCAGCGCCAGTAGGACCCCGATCCAAGCGATGCTGCGAGGCAGGCTACGCCACCCGCGAGGCTCTTGGCCGAAGATCCGCTCGTAGATGAGCTGAAGCGAGCTCACGACAGTGACAACTCCGCCGAAGCTGAAGAGGATGCCGGTCAGGATCGGCTCGACGCCATGCGCCGGTGCACGGCGAAAGAGCACGCGCACGATGTGCGCGCCTTCGCTGTTGAGCCCGATGTGGCGGCTGAGGTCGTCGTCGATCGCCTCGTTGGCGAGTGAACTCAAGAGGATGATCAACGGGAGGGCCGACGACAGCAGCAAGGCCCCGAAGACCGTGATCCACTTGACGAAATCCAGAGCCTTGAGCTCGCGGCCGAGTTCCCCTGCCCACGATGCCTGGTAGCGCGTCCGGACTGTGGCGATCCGCTCGCGTGCACGGTCACGCAGCGGCGGAGGCTCTTTGCCGTCCGTCGAGTGCAGAGACACACAAGGATCGTCCTCCTCGCTGACGCGCGCGTCGAGGATGTTCGGCTGAAGATGTTGCTCGCGGTCGGGTCGTCGCAATGCCTAGCTGTCTTCGTTCCCGTCCCGCCCGGCGAGCGCATCCTCCACTCGCTTACGCGCTCCGGCTAAGTGCTCCTCGCAGCGCTTAGCCAGTTCTTCGCCTCTTTCCCAAAGCTTCAGGGACGTATCCAGATCCAAGCCGCCCTGCTCCAGAACCTTCACCACTTCGATGAGTTCGTCGCGGGCCTCCTCGTAGCCCAGCGAGCTAATCGGTCTGAGGCCAAACCTTGATTCCGGCTCGGTCATGACGGACCCTCACCAGAACTGACGGCTCCGAACACGCCGTCGGACACTCGGACCCGCAGCTGAGTGCCGGCCGGGGCGCCGGTAACGGAACGCAACACAATCGGCGATGCACCGTCAGGAATAGCCTGCACCACCGCGTAGCCGCGGGCCAATGTCGCCGCAGGCCCGAGTGTGGCCAGCCGCGCGGACAGATGCCCGATGCCGTCGGTCTCGGCGCTGACCAGGCGATTGATGTCGCGGCGAACTGCGGTGCGCGCGCGGTGGATCTCGTCGCTGCGGGCGGTCAGCATCTGCATAGGCGCGGCCAGCACGGGCCTGCTGCGAAGCTGCCCGACGAGCCGCTCCTCGCGAACGACCCAGTGCCGCAATGCCCGGGCGCCGCGACGGCACAGATCGTCGAGTAACGCGCGCTCAGCCGCCATGTCGGGCACGATCCGTTTGGCCGCGTCCGTCGGGGTCGCTGCACGCAGGTCGGCGACGAGGTCACACAGGGGGTTGTCGGGTTCATGGCCGACCGCACTGACCACCGGGGTGGTGCATGCCGCGATCGCGCGGCACAGCGTCTCGTCGGAGAACGGCAGCAGGTCCTCCACGCTGCCTCCGCCCCGAGCGAGCACGATCACGTCGACCTCGGGATGGCCGTCAAGTGAGCGCAGCGCCTCGACAATCTGTGGCACCGCGTTCGGCCCCTGAACCACCACATTGCGTAGCTCGAACCGCACGGAAGGCCAGCGCACGGCGGCCACCGTCATCACGTCGCGTTCGGCCGCGCTGGCGCGCCCAGTCACCAGCCCAACGGCCGCGGGCAGAAAGGGGATCGGTCGCTTCAGCCGGACGTCGAACAGACCCTCGGCGTCCAGCAGTCGGCGCAGCCGCTGGATGCGGGCCAGCAGCTCGCCGATCCCGACAGCGCGAATCTCGCTGAGCCGCAACGAAAACGAGCCCTTGCCGGTATAAAAGGTTGGCTTGCCGCAGACGATGACCTGGGTACCTTCGGCGAGCCGGACCGGCGCGTTGACCACCAGGTCGCGGGGGCACATGACGGAAAGTGACATGTCGGCAGCCGGATCGCGCAGCACCATGAACACCGTCTTGGATTCGGGCCTCATCTTGATTTCGGTGAGCTGACCCTCGACCCACACCGTGCCGAGCCGGTCGATCCATCTCGCGAGTCTGGTGGCGACGGCCCGCACCGGCCATGGGTGTTCCGCGGAGTTCGGCGGCGCGGGCGCGGTCACTTGGCGGACGCGCGGGTGATCCTGTTGGCCAGCAGCGTCTGGAACGGCGCGCGCGCCTTGGTGGCTTCCTCGTAGGACAGCAGCGCATCCAGATCGGCAACGCTCAGCGAATGCAGCCGAGCCCGCAGCTGGGCCAGAGTGAGCTCGTCGTAGTCAATTTCCACGACGATGCCTGGTGTTTCCGCGGTGCTGTCTGAATGCTCCGTGGTCGGCGTGTCCGGTTCCGGTGGGTCAGCCGAGTACAGCGCAAATCGACCCTCGGCGCGCCGGTCGCGTTCGGTGCGCAGCGGGGTCACCTGGGCGTCCTGGCCGAGGTCCTCATCGAACGTAGCCCACTCCGGCTGCTCGTCCTTGGGTGGGAACAGCGCTTCGAGCGCCTCGTCGCCCTTGATCACCAGGTCGGCGACGTTCTGTTGAAACCGCATGAACAAGTGCGCAGCCTGGCTGACCAGCGTCATCGGATACATCATCAGCGTCTGCGGGAACTTGCGTGTTTCCTCGATGACGGTGGCCGCCGCGCCCACCAGCAACCGGACCCCATATGGTGCATTCGCCATGGCCACCAGCCTGCCTTAACACTCCCACATATCAAAAGCCGGGGGGCGCAACTGGCTATGCGCAGCCGCCGGACCGTACCCTGGCTCTATGCCGCCAACGATCGACGTGGGGATTCCCGGTGCCGCCAGCGGCGCGGCACAGCGGCCCACCGGCAAGCGGGTGTTGCTCGCCGAGCCGCGAGGGTACTGCGCGGGCGTCGACCGGGCTGTCGAAACCGTCGAGCGGGCGCTGGAAAAGCACGGAGCGCCGGTGTACGTCCGACACGAGATCGTGCACAACCGGCACGTCGTCAACACGCTCGCGGAAGCAGGGGCGGTGTTCGTGAAGGAGACCGACCAGGTTCCCGAGGGCGCGATCGTGGTGTTCTCCGCGCACGGCGTGGCGCCGACCGTGCACGAGTCGGCCGCCGAGCGCAGGTTGCAGGTGATCGACGCAACATGCCCGCTCGTGACGAAGGTGCACAACGAGGCCAAGCGGTTCGCCCGCGACGACTACGACATCCTGCTGATCGGGCACGAGGGCCACGAGGAAGTGGTCGGCACCGCGGGAGAGGCGCCCGACCACGTCCAACTTGTCGACGGTCCGGATGCGGTCGACAACGTGACCGTCCGCGACGAGAACAAGGTGGTCTGGCTGTCGCAGACCACGCTGAGCGTCGACGAGACCATGGAGACGGTGCAGCGGCTTCGCGAACGGTTCCCCAAGTTGCAGGATCCGCCCAGCGACGACATCTGCTACGCGACCCAGAACCGCCAGGTGGCCGTCAAGGCGATGGCGCCCGAATGCGAGTTGGTGATTGTCGTCGGTTCGCGCAACTCGTCGAACTCCGTGCGGTTGGTCGAGGTCGCGCTGGGTGCAGGGGCTCACGCCGCTCAACTGGTCGACTACGCCGACGACATCGATCCGGCATGGCTCGACGGCGTGAAAACCGTCGGCGTCACATCCGGCGCGTCAGTACCGGAGGTATTGGTCCGAGGGGTGATCGAGCGGCTGGCCCAGTACGGCTATGACGTGGTGCAGCCGGTGACCACCGCCAACGAGACGCTGGTCTTCGCGCTCCCGCGGGAGATTCGCCCGTCCCGGCGCTGACCGTCAAAGATCAAGCGCCGCAGACGCTTTAGGCATCGTATTCCCGACCCTCGGCGTCAGACCGCGAGCGCTGGCGGGCTGGGCGGTCCTGCAAAGTCTCGGTGTCGGTTGGGCGTCCGCGATAGCGCACCCGGGAGATCGGGTGATGTGCGCCGTTGGCCACGGCAGCTCCGCTGGGTCCTGGACGCCGGTGAGGCGGCGGCGCATAGGCCTCGAACGGATCGTAGGAGTCGTAGCGGCTGCGGCGGTCGTGAGGCGCCCGGCGTTCGTAAGATTCTGGGCGCTCGTACGGGTCGCGTGACGAGCGGGCAGGCGTTGACCGGCGACGAGGGAGGTCGACAGGTTCGTCGGATTGCCGCGCCGCGGCCTGGCGGCTTCGGCGCCGGGGATTCGGTGGGCTGTCGTCCGCCGGCGGGGTCCGCGAGCGTCGGGACCGCGTCGGCTCGCCACGCCCGGCGGATTTTGCCGGTTGTGTCGTGCTTGTCGACTTGGATCTGTTGACGGCGTGGCGGCGCTTCGGGGCCGGCTCCTCGTCCTGGTCGACAGACCGCGAGAAGATGCCGGCGAACTTCGCCGCGATTCCCTTCGAGCCACCGGCGGCGGCCGTCTGGGTTGGCTGTGTCTGGTCTGACCGGCCGCCCACGAACCACCGGGCCAGCCCGATCAGCAGCACGATGCCCGAAGTGAGCAGCATCAGCGGGAACCGCTCGATCAGTGGGTAGGCACAGTTGATGACGACGTCTTTGATGCCGTTCACCTGCCCGCCATGAAACAAGAAATAGGCGCCGGGCACGCTGACAAAAAGAATCATCGGCGGTTGCACGACCGACGTGAAGATTCCGGAGTGCCGGACCACCACCACCGCCGTGATGCAGCCGATTGCGTACAGCACAGCGAACACGCGGGTGAGCTCTTCACCCCCGCTGGCATCGAATGCGAAGCCGATCGCGGTCGCGGTGACCGCGATCATCACGGCGCCCCACCACGGCACCCCGGGCACATTCGGATGTGCGGACCCGCGCTGTGTGTCCACTGCCGACCCGTTCCGCTGCGCAGACACACGTAGACCGTACCGGTTATTCCGCAAACTCCGGTGTCAAGCGTGCCCGAGCCCGCATGTCGCCGTTGCATACACTGTGGTCCCTGTGAGCCTCAACCTGGCAATCGTGGGCCTGCCGAACGTCGGTAAGTCGACGTTGTTCAACGCGCTGACACGCAACAACGTGCTGGCCGCGAACTACCCGTTCGCCACGATCGAGCCCAACGAAGGTGTTGTGGCACTTCCTGACCCGCGGCTTGCCGCGCTGGCTGAGATGTTCGAATCGGCCCGCATTGTCGCGGCGCCGGTGACTTTTGTCGACATTGCCGGGCTGGTCAGGGGTGCGTCCGAAGGCGCCGGCCTGGGCAACAAATTCCTTGCCAACATCCGCGAGTGCGACGCGATCTGCCAGGTCGTGCGGGTGTTCTCCGACGACGACGTCGCGCACGTCGCGGGGGAGGTGGACCCTGCGTCCGACATTGAGATCGTCGAGACCGAGCTGATCCTTGCGGATCTGCAGACTTTGGAGCGGGCGCTGCCCCGGCTGGAGAAGGAAGCGCGGACTCACAAGGACCGCCGGCCCGCGCACGAGGCGGCGCAGGCGGCCCAGAAGGTGCTTGACGACGGGACAACGTTGTTCGCGTCCGGCCTGGACACGTCGCGGCTGCGCGAGCTGAATTTGTTGACGACGAAGCCGTTCCTCTATGTCTTCAACGCCGACGAAGCCGTGTTGACCGACGACGCTCGGGTGGCGTCGCTGCGTGAATTGGTGACCCCCGCCGATGCGGTGTTCCTGGATGCGAAGATCGAGGCGGAGCTGCTGGAGCTCGACGACGAGTCCGCCGCCGAGCTGCTTGCGTCGATCGGCCAGAACGAGCGTGGCCTGGATGCTTTGGCGCGCGCGGGTTTTCACACGCTGCGGTTGCAGACGTTTTTGACCGCAGGCCCGAAAGAGGCGCGGGCGTGGGTGATTCATCAAGGCGACACTGCACCGAAGGCTGCCGGTGTGATTCACTCGGACTTCGAAAAGGGCTTCATCAAGGCCGAGGTGGTGTCGTACGACGAGCTGGTGGCCGCCAAGTCGATGGCTGCCGCGAAAGCGGCCGGCAAGGTCCGTATGGAGGGCAAGGACTACGTGATGGCCGACGGCGACGTGGTCGAGTTCCGGTTTCAGACAACGTCGGGGGGCAAGGCGGCAGGTCGTTAGACCGTCGGGATGCCGGCGGTTGCCTATGCCGATGTCGTCACCGCCGGCCGCGCAGGCCGGTTTCACGCTAGAATTCTGTACATGACGACGCTTCCGCTCGCCGAGGTCCGGGCGAACCTTTCCAAGCTCGTGGATGAGGCTGTCCGCACCCACGAGCGCATCGAGGTCACTCGGCAGGGTCGCCGGGCTGCAGTCATCCTGAGCGCCGACGACTACGACTCGATCATGGAAACCCTGGCAATTCTCAGCGATGAGTCGGTCATGCGTGAGATCCGTGAAGCCGAGGCCGAGGCTGAGGACGGCCAGATCTACACACTGGACGAAGTGACCAAGGAGATGCGCGCCGCCGGCCGACTCCCACAGTGACCTATCGAATCGAGTTGACGAAAGCCGCGCAAAAGGCGCTGACCGATTTGCTGCCCGAGGCAGTGGCTGTCGCGTGTTGGGAGTTCATCCGAGGTCCGCTCGCGGAAAATCCCTACCGAGCCGGCAAGCCGCTTCGGGATCAACTGAAAGGAAGATACTCTGCACGGCGGGGCGAGTTCCGAGTGATCTACCAGATTTTCGATGAGCGGGTGGTCGTCCGCGTCATCTACATCGTGCATCGCCGTGACGCTTATCGGTAACGCCCATTTCCGTGCATGTCGAATTCCTCAATATCCCAGACCTTTTCGGCACTCCCGACGGTGGGATAGGCCAGCAGACCGAGGGCAGCGCCGCGACGTGGCCGACCTCTGTTTTTGGTCGGACGTTTATGTTCGCGGTCAGGTGGTTGGCGCGCGGCCGGTCACGGTAAGTCTGCTCGTGAGCAGTCACTGCTCGCGCGTACTGCATGTTCATGAGCGGTCGCCTCCTCGGTGTGCGTTACTCCAGAAGGGTGACCGGCCGCACTTGGCGATTTCTTGGCGCCCAATCCGCCAGCGTGAAGAACAGCTGCCGGAGGCCGGCGAGCGAGTGCGCCGGCAAGAACACGTCGCAGTAGGGCAGTGCGACGGCCATCGACCCGGCCAGCGGCCGGAAGTCAGGCTGCGCGGCCCGAGGATTCAGCCACACCACCATCTCGGCGCGCCGTCGCACCCGCGTGAGCGCATGCTCCAGCACCTCCGGCGGGTCGGAGTCCCAGCCGTCGGAGGCGATGATCACCACCGCTCCTCGCAGCGCGCTGCCGTGCGGCACCGACAGCAGACCGGCGACGCTGCGGCCAAGGTGTGTGCCGCCGTAGCGGTCGGTCACCTTCGCACTGGCCCGCGCCAACGCCACCTCCGGTGAGCGGTGCGCCAGCACGGCGGTCAGCCGAGTCAACGACGTCGAAAACGCGAACACTTCGGGGTGTATCCCCGTGCGCCGCAGCGCAGTCGCCCGCATGAGGTGCAGATAGATCGTCGCGTAGGGCTGCATCGACCGGCTGACGTCACACACCAGCACCACCCGCCGCGGCCGTCGCCGTCGCCGAGTTCGGGCCAGCCGCAGCGCCTCGAAGCCCGTTGCCCGCGATGCCTTCATCGTCTCGCGAAGGTCGACCCGCCTGCCGTGCCGGTTCGCCTCGCGACGCATGCTGCGCCGCTGCGGCCAAGCTGCCGCCGCCTGTTCCAGCCACGTCCCGAGCAGCCGCAGATCGGCAGGGTCGAACCGGTCGAACGGCGCGTCGGCCCGCGCCACGATCCCGCTCGGCAACATGTCGGCTGACACCGCGCTGTTCGAGCGCTCTGCCGCGTTAATCACCGACGGCATTGTGGCCCAAGGCAATCCCTCTCCAGCGAACGTCGGGTCGTCGCCCGTTTTCATCCCTGGCGCCGAGGCTGCGGCCCCGCTGCGCTGCGACCGCCGCACCACCGGGTCCAATCCGACCCCGGTGTCACCGAACGCCGCGTCGAACGCCGTGTCGAACGAGGCGAGATCCTCGACGCGGTTCACTAGCGTCAGGCGGGCCGCCCAGTACAGCTCGGTGCGAGTCCGCGGTCGCAGATGCTTTATCGCCTGGACAAACGTGGCCGGACCGCTGGCCGCGACCGCGACTCCGGCAGCACGCATCTGCGCGACCAACCCGACCGCGAACGCCGCGAGGTCGACGCCTGGAAGCAACAGCGGGAGGCTCATCAGCCTCGGCGCGACGCCCTGCCCAACACGAAGACCAACGCCAGTGCCAGCATCGCGGCGATGGCGGGACCGTACTTCTTCAGGGCTGCGCCGCCAGTCACTTCGAGTAGGTCGATGGGCGCGGGTTGGGTTGCGGAGTTTACGGTTTCCATGGTGGGCGCCTGCGTCGGCGCCCCCTGCGCTGAGCCGGCCAGCTTGGCCTCCAACGATTCGACGAACTGGCCCAGCAGCTTCTCGGACACCTGCTGCAGCATGCCGCTGCCGAACTGCGCAAGCTTGCCGACGATCTTCAGGTCGGTGTCGACAGTGACCCGGCTGTGGTTGCCGTCGGGATGCACCTGCGCGGTGACGATCGCGGCCGCGTTGCCGGTACCGCGAGCTTCCTTGCCGCGTGCGTCGATCACGGCCCGGTGGTTTTCGGGGTCGAGGTCGACGAAGCGCGCCTTGCCGGTGAATTCAGTTGTGACCGGGCCGACCTTCACCTTCACCTTGCCCAGGTAGTCGTCGCCCTCCTGACCGATCAGCTGCGCGCCCGGCATCAGCGGCACCACCTGCGACAAGTCGGTGAGCACGGCCCAGGCGTCGTCAACCGGAGCGCTGATCGTGAATTCGTTGGCGATCTTCATTCGCTGCTTCCTCTCGTCGATGTACCGGCCAACGCCTCACGCAGTGTCCCGCCGTCGTCGGGTGTCTTGGCCAGCGCGCCGAGAGTGGCCGACGTCTCCGGCGCGGCGAGGTCGGCAACTCCCAGCGACACCAGTGCGGCCACCCAGTCGATGGTCTCGGCCACGCCGGGCGGCTTGTCGAGGTCTAACCCCCTTGCCGTACCGACAAACTGAGTGGCCTGCTCAATCAGCGGCGTCGTCGCACCTGGCACAGTGCGGCGGACAATCGCCGCCGCGCGGGGTGGTTCGGGATATTCGATCCAGTGGTAGAGGCAGCGGCGGCGCAGCGCGTCGTGCAGGTCGCGGCTGCGGTTGGAGGTCAGCACCGCAATCGGCGGGCGCTCCGCGATGAAGGTGCCCAATTCCGGCACGGTCACCGCAGCTTCGCCGAGGAACTCCAGCAGGAGTGCCTCGAATTCGTCGTCGGCGCGGTCGATTTCGTCGATCAGCAGCACCGGTGGGGCCGGACCGCGGTGGCGCACGCACTGCAGAATCGGGCGGTCGACGAGATAGTTCTCGGTGTACAAGTCGGATTCGTCGATACTGGCGTGACGGGCCTCGGCCAGCCGGATCGACAGCAGCTGTCGCTGATAGTTCCAGTCGTAGAGCGCCTCGCTGGCGGTCAGGCCCTCATAACACTGCAGCCGGATCAGCGGAGCCTCGATGACCGCGGCGAGCGTCTTTGCCGCCGTCGTCTTGCCCACGCCCGGTTCACCTTCCAGCAGCAGCGGCCGGCCCAGTGTGACCGCGAGATACAACGCAGACGCCGTGCCCACGTCGAGGAGAAAATCGTGGGCGTCGAAACGCCGGACGACGTCATCGACGTCAGCGAAGACGGTCATCGCGGCACCGACGCCAGCAGCCGCCGGTAGTCGTCCCAGGTGTCGACGTCCGGCGGGACGCAGCCCTCGACCGGTAGCTCGTGCACCGGGAACCGGCCCGACTCGATCACCTTCCAGACGCCCTTGTCGCCATGCAACTGCGCGAGCTGGTCAAAAGTGCTGCGGCTCAACCAGAACGGATGCCCAGTGCCGTCGTCGTACCTGCACACCACGATCGGCGCCGATCCCGCAGAGACGAGCCGTTTCACGGTCGCCGGCGATAGTCCGGGTTGATCGCCGAGCATTAGCACGATTCCCGCCGCCCAGGGGTTGACCCGCGTCAGCGCGGCACGCAGCGACGACGAACACCCCGACCCGAAGTCGTCGACGGTCACCACGACGACGTCGTCCAGCGGCACCGCTTCTCTCACGGCGTCGGCCGCGCCGCCCAACGTCACGATCAACTGGTCGAAGCCGCAGGCGCGGGCGACGTCGACAGCCGCGCCGAGCAGCGTGGTGTCGCCGTACGGCAGCAGTTGTTTCGGTGTGCCGAGGCGGGTGGAGCCGCCCGCTGCGAGCACGACACCGGTCACGGATCGGATTGTCATCAGTCCACTTTCGCAGCGGCGAACGCCGCGTGGCATCCCGGGCTGCAGAACCAGTAGTCGACACCGTCGAGTCGCAAGCGCTCGATGTCCGGGCCGATCGTGACGGTCATCCCGCAGACCGGGTCGACCGCGGTCGCGGGAGGCGCAGGCGCAGCGGCGACGGCCCGTAGCCCGCCGATCCGGACGCCGCGGATCAGGTCGGCGACGATCGAGACCGCGATCTCTGCGGGGGTCTTCGCGCCGATGTCCAGTCCGACCGGAGTGTGCAGGCGAGTCCGCTCGGCGTCGGTCAACGTGAGCTCGCTGAGCACCGCTGCGCCGCGAATTCTGCTGGCCACCAGTCCGATATAGCCCACCCCGGCGTCCAGTGCGGACCGCATCGTTGCGGCCTCGGGGCCGCCGTGGCTGGCAATCACCACCGCGGTGAGTCCCGCGAGGTCCTCCGGCAGGTCGCGGCGCACATCGAAGCCGACTACCGCGCAGACCTCCGCCAGCTTGTCGGCTATCGGCGTGGCCCCAACGATTCCGACCATGGGCGACGGAAGCCACGGCGCGAGAAAGATCTCCAGTGCGCCGCCGGAAAGGCACGGGTTGACCACGACGGTCGCGCCGGGCGTCTCAGGGAACTGCTCCTCGGTGTCCGGCAGTACCCGCAGCAGGACGCTCTCCCCGGTCTGCAGCGCGCAGCGGGAGGCTTGATGCACCGAGTTCTGCGCGCACTGGCCGCCGACGAAACCCTCAATCGTGCCGTCTGCCAACACAACCGCCTCGTCACCGGCATGCGCGGACGTCGGCTGTTCCGCCCGCACCACGGTGGCGTGGACGAACGGCGTTCGGGCCGCCATGAGCTGCCCGACCCGCTCGCTGATCGTCATCGACATCGGTCCTCAGATTGGCGGCGTCGGTCTGCCCTGCATCGCCTCCCACACCCGCGACGGCGTCAGCGGCATATCGGCGTGGCGAACTCCGAACGGCGCCAACGCATCAACGACCGCATTCACCACGGCAGGCGGGGATCCGACCGTCGCCGATTCGCCGATGCCCTTCGCGCCAATCGGGTGATGCGGTGAAGGGGTCACGGTGTGACCCGTCTCCAGGTGCGGCACCTCGAGCGCGGTCGGGATCAGGTAGTCCATCAGCGATCCGCCGAGGCAGTTCCCGTCCTCGTCGAACGCGATGATCTCCATCAGCGCCATCCCGATCCCGTCGGCGATGCCCCCGTGCACCTGGCCCTCGATGATCATCGGGTTGATGCGGGTGCCGCAGTCGTCGACCGCCAGGAAGCGACGCACTTTCACCACCGCGGTGCCCGGATCGACATCGACGACGCAGAAATAGGCGCCGTACGGATATGTGAGATTCTCTGGGTTGTAGCAGATCTGGGCGTCCAGCCCACCCTCGATGCCCTCGGGCAGGTCGCCGGCACCGTGTGCGCGCATCGCAATGTCCTGGATGGTCACCGACGCCGAAGGGTCACCCTTGACATGGAAGGATCCCTTCACCCACTCGAGGTCGGCGACCGAGGCCTCCAGCATTCCGGACGCGATGATCTTCGCTTTGTCCCTGACCTTGCGCGCCACCAGCGCCGCGGCCGCACCCGATACGGGGGTGGACCGACTGCCATAGGTGCCGAGGCCGAACGGCGTCTGGTCGGTGTCACCGTGTACGACGTCGATGTCGTCGGGCGGGATTCCCAGCTCCTCGGCGACGATCTGCGCGAACGTCGTCTCGTGGCCCTGGCCCTGCGTTTGAACCGACAGCCGGACAACGGCTTTGCCGGTCGGATGGACGCGCAGCTCGCAACCGTCGGCCATGCCGAGTCCGAGGATGTCCATATCCTTGCGGGGTCCGGCTCCGACTGCCTCGGTGAAGAAGGCCACGCCGATGCCCATCAGCTCGCCGCGCGCGCGCTTCTCCTTCTGTTCTTGGCGCAGCGCGTCATAGCCGATCATCTCCATTGCCTTGCGCATCGTGGTCTCGTAGTCACCGGAGTCATACACCCAGCCGGTCTTGCTCTTGTACGGGAACTGTTCGGGCCGCAACAGGTTTCGCAACCGCAGCTCGACGGGGTCCATCTTCAGCTCGAACGCCAGGCAGTCCACCAGGCGTTCCACGAAATACACGGCCTCGGTGATGCGGAATGAGCAGGCATAGGCGACGCCGCCCGGCGCCTTGTTCGTGTACACCGCGGTCATGTGGCAGTACGCGGCCTCGATGTCGTAGCTGCCGGTGAACACCCCGAAGAAGCCGGCCGGGTATTTCACCGGTGCCGCGGTGCCGTTGAACGCGCCGTGGTCGGCGAGCACATTGCTCCGGATCGCTAGGATCTTGCCGTCCTTGGTGGCCGCGATCTCGCCCATCATGATGTAGTCGCGGGCGAAGCCAGTGCTGGTGAGGTTCTCGCTGCGGTCCTCCATCCACTTCACCGGCTTGCCGAGCAGCAGTGAACCGACGATTGCGCACACGTAGCCGGGGTAGATCGGCACCTTGTTGCCGAACCCGCCGCCGATATCGGGGGAAATGACGCGAATCTTGTGTTCGGGCAGGCCCGCGACCAACGCGTAGAGCGTGCGGGCTGCATGTGGTGCCTGCGAGGTGCACCACAGCGTGAGCTTTCCGGTCACCGGGTCCAGGTCGGCCACTGCGCCGCAGGTTTCCATCGGCGCAGGATGCACCCGCGGGTAAACGATCTCCTGTTTGACCACGACGTCGGCCTTCGCGAACGCCGCCTCGGTGGCCGCCGCGTCGCCGGTCTCCCAGTCGAAGCAGTGGTTGTCGTTCTTGCCGTCCAGGTCGGTGCGGATCACCGGGGCGTTGGGGTCAAGCGCCTTGCGCGCGTCGATGACTGGGTCCAGCGGGTCGTATTCGACGTCGATCAATTCCAGTGCGTCGCGCGCCGAGTAGCGGTCCTCGGCGACGACGAATGCCACCTCCTGGCCCTGGAACCGCACCTTGTCGGTGGCCAGCACAGCCTGCACGTCGTTGGACAACGTCGGCATCCATGCCAGCCCCTTCTCGGCGAGGTCGGCGCCGGTGATGACCGCCTTGACCTTCGGATGTGCCTGCGCCGCAATGGTGTCGATGCCGACGACGCGGGCGTGCGCATATGGCGAGCGCAGGATGGCCAGGTGCAGCATGCCCGGCAGGTTGACGTCGTCGACGTAGTTGCCCCGACCGCGGATGAAGCGCGGATCCTCCTTGCGCAGCATCCGGCCGTAACCGCACGGCTTCTGGTCGTTGTCGACAGCGTCGTCAAGCGTTGTCATGACGGGCTCCCTGCTTCGAGAAGCGGCTCGGCTCCCTCGCCGCCGCGCGTGGTGTCTGTCTGCGCCTCCGGCGCGAAGTCGGTTTCGGACGGGCCGGATTCGACGGTGCGCCCGCTGGAGTGTCGTGCCGCCCATTGAATCGAGCGCACGATTGTGGTGTAGCCGGTGCACCGGCAGATCTGTCCGGAGATCGCTTCGCGGATGGTCTGCTCGTCGGGGTCGGGGATCCGGTCGAGCAGCGCGCGGGCGGTGATCATCATTCCGGGTGTACAGAATCCGCACTGCAGCCCGTGGCATTGCATGAACCCTTCCTGGACCGGGTCGAGCTTGCCGTCGACCTCCAGGCCTTCGATGGTTCGGATGCTGTGGCCGCTCGCCATCGCCGCGAGCATGGTGCAGGATTTCACCGGCTCGCCGTCGACGGCGACCACACAGGTACCGCAGTTGCTGGTATCACACCCCCAGTGAGTTCCGGTGAGCCGTAACTGGTCGCGGAGGAAATGCACCAGCAGCATGCGCGCCTCGACGTCGGCGGTCACCGACTCGCCGTTGACGGTCATCGTCACCTGCATCGCTACTGCCTTTCTAGGAGGCGACTCGCGCCCGCCGGACGGCGGTGCGCAATGTTCGGATCGTCAGCTCTGCTGCGAGGTGCCGCTTGTACTCGGCGCTGCCGCGCATGTCGGTTGCGGGTGCGCATGCCTGCGCCGCGCGTCGACCGGCATCAGCGAACACCTCGTCGGTCGCCGGCTGGCCCGTCAATGCTTCGCCGACTGCGGCCAGGGCGGGCGCGTCAGCGTTGACGGCCGTGAGGCCGACTTTTGCGGCCGCGATGTGTTCGCCGTCGAGGGTGACCGCGGCTCCGGCCGCGGTGACCGCCCAGTCGCCGACGCGGCGCTCCACCTTCGCATAGGCGCTGGAACTGTTGGGCCGCAGCGGAATCCGGATTTCTACTAGAATCTCGTTGTGCGCCAACGACGTTTCGTAGGGGCCGGTGAGGAAGTCGCCGATACCGATCTCACGGGTGCCCGACGGCCCGCGGGCCACGCAGACCGCATCCAGGACGCCGCAAACCGTCGTCAAGTCCTCGGCCGGGTCGGCCTGGCAAAGCGATCCGCCCACGGTGCCGCGATTGCGCACCACCGGATCGGCAATCACTCGTTCAGCGTCGCGGAAGATCGGGCAGGCCGCGGCCAGCGCGTCGGACTCCAATGCTTCCCGGTGGCGGGTCATCGCGCCGATCCGCACCACGGACGGGTCGCTGTCTGATGTCGTCGGCCTTCCGGCTCCGACAACCACGTACCCGAGTTCGGCAGCCAGGTCGTTGATGTCAACGAGGTATTCGGGGTTGGCGATACGCAGCTTCATCATCGGCAGCAGGCTGTGCCCGCCGGCGATGATCATCGCGCCTTCCCCGAGCCGGTCGAGCAATCCGATCACATGGTCGACGCTCATCGCTCGTTCGTATTCGAAGGGTCCAGGTACCTGCATTCCAACACCTCCCTGGGAAGGGGAGTCCAGTGTCTGGCGCCGTTTCCGCAGCGTCAATAGCAAGTTTAGTGATCGCTTAACTGGGTTGTCTGCGCCCGATGGGGTAGTGGTGCGCGTCCACGCTGTTGCCCGCGGCTCGTCAACCCGCTGTCTCGGAGCTGCTCGGCTTCATCACCACCCAACGCTGCACCCAGGCGATAATCTGCTGCTCCGGGTCGGCATGACCCGCTTCCGGCCCACGGTGCATGTCACGTTGTCGAGTTAGCCGCGAGCCGCGCCGACGAAGGCGTTTCCCTGACGGGCGTCTATGGCTTAACGTGTCCGAGGTGGAGTCACACCAATTGAGCGCCAGCGAACTCGTGCCGGTCGAGGCACTTCGCTCAGGCGACCCGATCACCGACGTCAACGGTGGCGGAGAGCACTACAAGGTTCTGGAGTCCAAGTGCGTCTGCGACGGCTGCGTTGTCCTGGAGCTGGAGTCCAAGGCCGACGATCGGTTCCGGGTCATCGAGAAGTCGTTTCCCACTGGCTATGAAGTCGGCAGGTCGCATCTGCGTCACTGGTGACGCCGTAACCTCGTCGCGCTAGACCGCGGTGAGCCGCCGCTCCGTCGCCTCCTCCACCGGATCGATGCGGTCATTGACTGTCGTCAATGTGACATCCACCCGTTCCGCGGCTCGATCACACATCCCGCGCAGCCGCTGGCTGGCAGTGCCGACATCATCCGAGGCGATATGCAGATATGCGGTGACGTTGACGCGCAGCCGGTCGATGGCCAATGCCAACCGCTGACGCAGCTGGTCATCGATCTCGACTGTCACGTATCGGAACCGGATCCTCATCGCGCTGCTCCCATCCGCCTGTTTGCCCACAACCGTAGTGGAAGCGCCGGTTCTTGGGCGATACCGTTGCACGTGGAAGGGGGCCGTAATGATCTTCATCGTCGTGAAGTTCCAGACCAAGCCGGAGTGGACCGACCGGTGGCCCGAGCTGGTCGCGCCGTTCACCGAGGCGACCCGCGCGGAAGAAGGCAACCTGTGGTTCGAGTGGTCGAGAAGCCTGGAGGACCCGGCTGAGTACGTTCTCGTCGAGGCTTTCCGAGACGGCGATGCCGGCGCGGCGCACGTCAACAGCGACCACTTCAAGGCCGCGCAGCGCGATCTGCCGCAGGGCCTGGCGTCGACGCCGAAGGTCATCAGCGAGACCATCGACGCGACCGGCTGGTCGAAGTTGGCTGAGATTTCCGTCGACTAGGCCACGACTGCGACCTCGTCGCCGAGTCGATAGCCATCGGCGAGCGGCAGAGCATCGCCGCTCCAAAAGGACCCTGGGTCAAACCAATTCGAATGCTTATAGGTCGACAGCAGTCCCATCTCCTCGTAGCTGATCGCGACCGTCTCCGCACAGTAAGCGGTCTCGAGTCCGGCTTCGCGTTTCGTGGCCTTCCTGCGTTGCGCTGCTTCACGGAATCGCTTGTCGGCGAATGGTATTCGACCACCAAGTTCGATAGCCGTGGGAACTCGGCCTCGGAACCAGCGCGCCGTTAGCCGCATCGTGCTTGGAAACGGCGTGCCGTCCATCCTCGCGATGACCCGCAGGAGTCGGTCTTCCTGCTCGCGGGTCGGCTGCGGCGTGAGCTGGCGTAACCAGCACTGCTGGCCGTAGTGGTGCACCCACTGCCCGACCGCTTCTCGGGCGTCGTTGAGTTGCACACCGCGCTGCTTGGTTCCGGTCCACATGTCGGTGAGCTTGTTGCCGAGTTCGGCGTGCCACATCAGCGGCGGCAGATCGTCGATCGCCACTGTCATGCCGACGTGGTTGATTGGGCTGTTGGTCAGCGACTGAATGGCCCTATCCGGTCGCGACCGGCCGCGGAACAGCCAGATGTCGCCGGTCCGGGTTTCTTCCAGCGCGTGATCCAGCGGCACGGTGTGCTCTTTCACGGTCGCAGCTTAGGCTGACCACGATGCGCAACGTGTGGAGGTGGATCGGACTGGCAGGGCTGGCCGGGGTGGTCGCGGGCGGCGTGCTGGTGGCGCGCGATCAGCGGCGACGCAACGCGTACTCGGCCGACGAGATCCGCGCGCGTCTGCACCAGCGGCTGGCCGAATCCGACGGCACATTATGAAGGCGCCGTACTACGAAAGCCGGTTCGTCCGTGCGAACCGTCCGGACGGCCCGCAGGCCCTGTGGCTGCGCGAGACGCTGCTGTTGACGAGCGGTGGCAGGGCGAGTGCGGACGTCTGGGTGATGGTGTCCGACCCCGACGGGGCAGGCAATTGCGCGCGAAAGCAGCCGTACCCAATCGAGGAGGCGGAGTTCAGCACTGACCCGTGGTCGGTGCTGATCGGCGATGCTTTCCTCGATGACAACTGCGCCCGCGGCTGGGTCCCGGGTCCTCGGCTCGCCTCGTGGGATCTTCGGATCACCGCGGGCGGTGAGCCGGTCAAGTTGTTGACGGAGCGCCAATATTCGGGGCGGTTTCCATCCGCGAAGACTCAGGTCCGTTCGCCGCTGGCGCGGTTCGACGGCCGGGTGGTCGTCGAGGACACCAGGCTCGAGCTGGACGGCTGGACCGGCAGCGTGAACCACAACTGGGGCCGCCGCCACACGCCTGCCTATGCGTTCGGACAGGTATGCGGCTTCGATGCCGCGCCGGCGTCGTCACTCGAGATCGTCACCGCGCGTGCCGGCGTCGGCCCGTTGATGTTGCCACCGGCCACACTGCTGGTGTTCCGCCATCACGACCGCGAGTTCGCGGTGCGATCTGTTCTCGGAGCGCGGCGGACAGCTGGCGAGTACAAGCCGTTCCGTTGGACGTTCTCGGCTCGGTTCGATGACGTGGCACTGCGAGGCGAGATCAGCGCTGCGCCCAGCGATGTGATCGGGCTGAACTACACCGACACGAACGGAAAAACCAAGTACTGCTACAACTCGGCCCTCGCTACATGCCGAATCCAATTGTCCGGTAGTGCGTTTGACTCCGAGTTGACGGCGACACGTCGCGCGATGCTCGAGATCCTGACTGACTCGCGGCTCGATGACGTGCCGCTGCTGGCCTAGTGCGGCACCATGCCGCCGTCGGCGAGAAGCACTTGACCGGTGATCTAGCTGCCCGCGTCCGACGTGAGAAGCACTGCCGGGCCAACCATTTCGTCCGGGTCGGCGAGCCTTCGCAATAGCGTTTCGTTGGCCGTGGCCTCGATGAACTCGGGTGGATTGTTGCGCATCATCTGGGTGTCCACCGGTCCGGGCGCAAGCGCGTTGACGCGGATGCCATGGGTTGCGAAGGCCGCGGCCATCGAACGCGTCAAGGCAAGCAACGCTCCCTTTCCCGCTGCGTACAACGGCATCGAGCCGGCGAAGATGAACGCCGCCGGCGAGATCAGGTTCAGTACCGCCGCGTGCCCGCTTGTCGCCAGGTGCGGCAGTGCCTCCTGCACCAAGAACAGTGGGCCCGTCAGATTCACCGACAGCGACTTCTGCCAAGCCTCGGGCGTGATGTCGCCGAACGGCTGCAGCAGCGAGGTCGCGGCGTTGTTCACGACGATGTCGATCCCGCCGAATGTCGAAACAGTCTGCTGAACAAGCTTTTTGACTTGATTCAAGTCGCCCATATGAGCCGCGATAGCGACCACCCGGCCCGTCGCGTCGGTCTCGAGCTGCTCCCGGGCTGCTTCGCAACGTTCCGCGGTTCGTCCTGTCACCACGACGTTTGCGCCAGCGGCAAGGTGTCCCTGAGCAAGCGCGAAACCGATGCCTCGGGTGCCCCCGGTGATGATCGCCGTGCGGCCCGACAGGTCGAAGAGATTCTTTAGCTTCTCGGCGTCCATCTATCTTGCCTTGTTCGTTTCGCTGAAGCTTTGACCTGTCGTCTCGAAAAGCTGGGTGGCCGAAAGGATCTGGGTGCGGTTTTCCAACGCTATCGCCGCCTCGACGTTGGGGGCATCTTGGTTGGCTCTGAACACCTGCTTGGTCATCTCGAGTCCGAATGAGCTGTAGGAGAGCAGAATAGTGGCGATCTCTTTGGCTCGGGTTTGCAGTTTGTCGTTGTCCACCACCTCCGAGACGAGCCCGATGCGTTCGGCCTCCTCGGCGCCGACTCGCCGTGCCGTGAAGATCAAATCGGCCGCGCGGGTGGTTCCGACGAGTTTGGGCAGCGTGTAGCTGACTCCGATGTCGCATCCGGAAAGGCCGAGCTTGATGAACTGGGTGCAGAACATCGCGCTGCGGGCGGCGATCCGCAGATCGCAGGCGGCGGCGAGGCCGAATCCGCCTCCGACTGCGGCGCCGTTGACCGCGGCGATCACCGGCTGGGGCATGCCCACCACCTTCGGCACCAGCGACGCGACGAATTCTTGGGTGCGCATTCCCGCGGCCGGGCCGCTGCGCGTCTTCGCGATCGGCGCGATGGCCGGCCGCGATAGGTCCAGCCCGGAACAAAAGCCGCGGCCTGCGCCGGTCAGGATCACCACTCGCGTGTCGGACCGGGCGAGTGTGTCGAGGACGTCGTGCAATTGCGACACCAACTCCATGCTCAGCGCGTTGAGCCGGCC
This sequence comes from uncultured Actinomycetota bacterium, assembly GCA_963801365.1. Classification (GTDB taxonomy): domain Bacteria; phylum Actinomycetota; class Actinomycetes; order Mycobacteriales; family Mycobacteriaceae; genus Mycobacterium. The sequence goes on from CAWDEZ010000026.1 coordinate 164,489, forward strand.
GGGATTGTTGAGCGTGACAACGGTGAGATGCGGTGCCGGTTGGTCGGTGAGCACGAGGTCCATCTCGGTAATGTAGAGCGGCGGCGTGGCTCGTTGGTGAGGCGACGGCGAAGTGGTCGCAAAGGGAGTGGGATGTCGTCACGGTCACGCCAGCGAAGATAAAGACGAGATCGTCCGGCCGCTCGCACGAGCTCTCGAGAAGCTCGGTCTTCGTGTTTGGTTATGTCACAGCTGCGGCATCGCACTCGAGGGTGACACGAGCGCCGCAGGTCGCAGCCGGGCGATGATGCCGTCGAGGTCGATGGCAAACATGTCGGGCCGGAAAATGTGTCCGCCGGGCTCTTCGTGCCATTCATGCGGGATGTTGGCGTTGCTGAGTAGTCCGCGGAACTCCCGCTGGCCGGCCAGCACCTCGGTCTCGTTGATGCTGTCGAACCAGTTGATCGGGTCCGGACTGATGCCGGCGACCAGAAAGATCCGCTTGTTCCGATAGCTCTCGATACGCTCCACCGGGTTGTCGGCGGTGACCCTGGCCTCGTCCCAGAACGGTGCGCCGTAGACCGTGCCGCCGGCCAGGTCCAGCACCGCCGAGGACAGGTTTGCCCAATGTACGACCAGGCCGAAGTCACGGCGCAGACTCGCCGGGCCGGAGTGGCTGCTCACCGAGGCGAAGTGGCCGTAGTACTTGGCCGCATACTTCAGCGCACCGAAACCACCCATCGAGAACCCGCAGACCGCACGGCCGTCGTACTCGGCGTATGTGCGGAAGTTCGCCTCGATCCACGGGAGCAGCTGGTTGAGGTGGAACGATTCCCAGTTCCGCGGGCCGGTGAACGACGTCACCGGGTTGCAGTACCAGCCCGCATGCCCGCCGTCGGGCATCACGACGATGATCGGCTTTCCGGCCGTCCAGTCCCGGATGCCCATGAAGTCGAACTGGCGGAAGTCGTCGGCGCCGCCGTGGAACATGTAGAGGACGGGATAGGTGCGTCCGCTGGTGTGGTAGTCGTTGGGAAGCAGGACGTTGATGCCGGGGTTCCAGCCGATCTCGGCGGTCTGGAACCGGTAGTACCACAAGCGTGGGTCGCTCTCGTTGCGATCCACGATCGTCAGGCCGAACCCGTCGCTGGCCGCGGCGAATATGATCACTACCTGCCCGGGGGCGAGGGCCCCGGAATCGGTGAAACCGTTGACGGCGGCTATCGGCTGAGCAAACGAGGCGTCACCATAGAAACGCTGCGCCAACTCTGCCAGCGTGTCCCCCGCGACGACCGTGTATCTCATGAGGTTGGGGATGACCAGCTGTTGCCCCACATTGAGGACGTTGGGATTGCTGATCCCGCCGGCGCCGGCGATCAGCCGATACAGTGTCGCGTCACCGTAGAAGCGCTGTGCCAACCTCGCCAGCGTGTCCCCCGCGACAACCGAGTATCTGGTGTAGTCAGCGACGATCAGCCGTTGGCCGACACTGAGGACGTTGGGATTGGCGATCCCGCTGGCGGTGGCGATCAGCCGGTGCAGTTCCGCGTCACCATAGAACCGCAACGCCAACGCCGACAGCGTCTCCCCCGCGACAACCGTATGTGTTCTGACCATTCGTTCACTCCTTCAGTTGCAACGGGCTCCAGTTCGCGCACCGACCCACTCTGCCCCGAGCCATTCGCGATTTTGATCGCGTGGTGTCCTTCCCAGGTCGGTTGGGCGGCGTAGTGAGCCGGGTAAAGCCAGTGTTCGGCGGTGCCCACGCCACGACGTCGCCTACCTCCGCTGCACGGGCCGGCACCCGTTCCGCCATCGGCGTCGGCACGGGGCCCCGTACAGGTGCCGCACCTCGGGTGCCGACCGTGCCGCCGAGGATGCCACCGCCGACAGCGCCCGTGGCGGCTGCCGGAATGCCGACGCCCACGACGGCCGACGCCGGCACCCACAGCACGCCGCGGCGCGGATTCCGCAACTTCGGCAATTACCGGCTCCGCCTACTTCTCAACCACGGCCGAATCCAGAACAATAACCAGACATCACAGATCCGAACCCGCCGGCGCCTGTAGAGCTATTAAACCAGTCCCGCAACAAGATCGTGGAGGATTCAGTACCGCGTGGCGTCGTTGTCTACGGCTCACATGAGCGCATAGCTGTGCGTGTACGAATGCCTCCAGAATTGCACGCGAACAACCCGACGCGATCTCCAGGACTCTTGACACGACGCGCGGGCTGCCCAGTCGGTTCATTACGCTGACCTCGGGGTTTCGGCGCGGATTCCGCCGAGGCTCGCATGCAACGCTCAATGACAAGTGCAAAGTGGTCCAGTGCAGGGTCGACGAAACCGCGGGTCGGGACGCTCAACCGAGGCGGAAACGCCTCAAATGAGTCGTGGTCTGCGCGATCCACTCTTGCGCAATGTCAGGAATCCTGATCTCCCGCTTCGCATTACCCCCGGGCTGAGCCGCGCGGCGATGTGGTCAAGCGCCCGCCCGGCGGTCAGCGGGCGGCGTCGGCGTACGTGTAGCCCTTCGGCGGAATGAGCGTCGCGACTTGGTCGAAGCCGCACCAGTACCCGAAGGGCCAGAAGCCGGAGTCGGCGATCCACACCGCCCGCGCGCCCGGGGTGTCGTCATATCCCATCGCGGCGACGTAGTGATAGACGGTGTCGCAGCAATACCGTGGTGAGATGCTGCCCTTCACGCCGCGCGGGTAGTTCGATGGCGGGGCGACCCAGTTCATGATGACGCCCCAGCCGGCGTCGATGCCGCGGACGAGGTCGCGCCATAGCCGCTCGCGCTGCGCCGAAGTCGGCGGATCGTTCGGCATGTAGGCCGACACGTACCCCGCCTGCGGCACCCGCCTGTCCAGGTCTTTCTCGATCAGGCCGACGTAGTCGGTGCCACCCGTGTGCGTGCCGATCGAGCGCGCCAGGTCCTGCTCGGAAACGTAGATGCCGCGGGAGTTGAGCACGACCTGCGTTGCGGCCGGGCCGCACCAATATCCGGTCTCCTGCGGGACGATGCTGTGGTCATAGGGCAGTACCTTCTCGCCAGCCGTGGCCCGCGCCACCGCGTCAAGCGTTATCGGGATCGCGGCCTGCGCCAGCCCGTCCGACGTCAGCGGGATCGAGGCCTGCGTCAGCGCATCCCATGTCATCGGGATCGCGGCCGCCTGCGGCGGTGCCACGGGCACTTCGACTCTGGCGAAATCAAGCCGGATCTCGCCTTTTTCCTGGAGTCGCTTCAGGAGCACCATGGCGCCGCATTGCGCGCTTACGGCCGTCTCTGACCATCGCCCGTCGCCGACATATTTCCCACTTCTATAGTGATTACTGAAGCTCCACAGGTACGGCGACTTCACATGCGAGTGGTACAGGCGATATCCCCAGCCCTTGAAGTTTTCGAACACGTAGGCCAGGCGTTCGATAGACCAGTCCGTGATCCGGGTGAGCACGTCATATTCCAGCGCGTCGCGGGCGCTCTCCTCCCAGGTGAATGGCGGATTGCCAGATCTCGGCCGCCCGGCTGGCACGTGCACGGTACGCGCCGTTAGCGGGTCGCCATTGTGCAAGTGGCTGTTGAAGTTGCCACCCGCCTCGAGATTGTGGATTATCGCGATCGCGAACCACGGGACCGTCGTCAGCTGCTCGACCGAGCGATAGATATCCTTGTGGCGCACGACGCGCTCGACGATCGAATCCACCTCGGGCAGCTTTTCCCGACGAATAGCCATCTCGGCCCACAGGGCCGAGTATTCGTCCTTGATGTCCTCAAAACGTGTCCCTCCCCGGGCTGCTGCCGCATCGGCTGTGAAGTTGCGGAAGTCCAAATCTGCTGGTGTGAAAGCGTATTCCTCTTTAAACTCCTGAACCTCGCGGTTCTTGTCGGCTAATATGCCGTCGATAAAGTCGGCCGTTTCGCTTTCTTTTGAAGGTGTGGATGCCCTGCTTCCTTCAGTAGTTCTCCTCGTCGCAGCCATTTTCGCGCGCCCCTTGGATTGAACATTGATTGAGCATTGAGGATAGCTGCTACGCGTACCGAGCTTGCGTAGTTTCGTTCCGCTGCTGGGCTTCTTGCGGCACCAACGGCGTGAACACGCCCGCACTGCAGCAACGCGACGCCCGACCATCCGGCCGCAGCGGTTGCACCCGCGTTACCAGCCCTGTGTCTGGATCGCGATAATCGAAGGCCTATACCGGCTTGGCGTCCACCCACGCCTTCCTAAACACGTTCCTGACACGCCAAACCGAAGCCTAGAGTTCACCGTGGATCGTCAACCGAAAATCCACGCGGATAGGGACACGCTCATGAAGAGACGTAGTGCGCCACTCGTGTCGCCGCCGCCGGTCGCTGAAACGGTCCAATAAGCGCATCCACCAAGGGGATGACCGAGCCAACACCGGAGGAGCCATGGACGCTGATGCGGCATTGTTGCGCACCCAGATAATGTCGAGGCTGCGCTCCGGCGAGAAGATCGCCGCGGTTGCCGCAGACACCGGCGTCAGCCGCTCGACGTTATATCGCTGGAAACGCGAAAGTCTGTGCGCAGCAACCAAATCGCCCGCCGCGCGGCCATCGGCGACGATCGCAATGGAGGTGGTGCCGGTACCGCCGGTGCCCGTGCCGGCAGTGATGCCCGTCGAGGGCTACGTGGCAGACATGACCGGGCCCGGCGTCACCGACCAATGGGGCGTGAGCTGCGCCGACCTGGGCGTGTCGATTGTGGCACCCAACAGCAAACTGCTGTCGGTGTTCGGAGACACTTTCTCCGGCCCCACAGTAGGACAAGGTGATTGGCGGTCCCCGGTCGCGCTGATCGGCACCGGCGACACGAATAACCAAATCCACTACGAGTATGCGGGCGGAGCGGACCCCGACTATGCGCAGCAGTTGTGGCCCTACATCCACGACGGCCCCCCCTGGAATCACGGCGGCGTGAGCACTGTGATTCCCTCCGACCTGCTGCGGATAGGGCGGTCACTATATCTGCACGCGATCGTCAACCGCGGCTACGGCAATGTGATCTGGACCGAGATCTGGACATCGCCCGATAACGGCGTCTCCTGGCAGCAGATGGGCCCTAAAGCAATGTTTCCGGGGGCGTTGCACAACGGCTACGCCCAGTTGTGGTCATGGGACTACAACCCCGACGACGGCTGGGTGTACATCGCCTCCACGGGGTTTCAGCGCGACAAAGGCATGATCCTCAGGCGCGTGCGCCCACAGAACATCGGCGACATGACGAAGTACTCGGGTTGGGGCTGGGCCCATAACCAATGGGCGTGGGACAACGAACCCACGCCGATCACACCCGCTTCCGAAACCTGGGGCGAGCTGTGCTTGCGCCGACTGCACGCCGGGACCTGGATCCTGGGCGGGTTCCTGTCCTCACAATATGCGTTGGGATACCGCACGATCGACTCGCCGACCGCCGACCTGTACGTAGCTGAGGTCCAGACGCCGGTGATCGGAACGTCATGGGACGCCCAAAACCTTGAGCACAGTCTGGTCGCCCAACTGTACGGCGGATATGTTCTGCCCAGATCGCAGCTCGACGTGCGGGGCGGTGTCGGGCTGGTCGTGTCCCAATGGGACACCGCGACAGGCTGGCCCTACCGCGCCATGCAGTTCAAGGTGACCCTCAACGACACAACGGGGACATGAACGGTCTGGGCGGCGCGACTCGCCGAATGAACTGCGGCGGAAGCGCGACCGACGCCTTGGTGACCCGGATCGGCAGTGCGACAACAGAACTCGAGCGGAGCCGAAAGATCGGCAACCAAATGCTCACCGCCGGCACCGGGAAAGGTCCCCGAGATCGATCCGTGCCGATCGGGAAATTCGCACCTAGGCTTGTCGTACACAGTTAGTGCGTCATGCATGTTTAGGGGTGGACGGAAATGGTGAACCGTGATCCAGCGGTCGGCCGCGGTAGGCAGGCGCGGGGGAGAAGGAGAGCTGCGCCACAGCCGAGCGATGTAGCAGACAGCCCTCAAAGCGACATCGCGGTCAACGCCGATCCAACTCAAGACGCCACATCCAGTGGCGTTCGACCGGCGACTGCTGCAGTTCGCGACGTGACTGTAGACACGTTGTTCGCGGACGTTTCCGAGTTCCAACCCGTCGTCAACGACAGCTACCGTTATCAGGTCCTGTCTATCCGTGTCAGCGATGGGACATACCGCGACCACCATTTCGCCGCCAACTACGCATGGATGCGCCGCGCGCTGGACTCCGGCAAGCTCGTGTTCGGGATCGTCTACACCTACTGCCGTCCGAATTGGCAAGACAACGCCAACACCGTCCGATCCATGATCGAAGCCAACGGGGGCCTGCACCCCCGCGTCGCGCTCATGCTTGACGTCGAGCAAGGCGGCAACCCAAGGGGCGACGGGTCGGACTGGATAAACCGGCTCTACTGGAATCTCGCGGATTACACCGGCAATCGGGCCCGAATCATCGGCTACGGCAACATTTACGACCTCGACAGCATGTGGCGCACCAAGCCGTCCGGCATCCGGATCATCGTTGCTGCCTATGGCGCCAACCCTTACTATCCCGGCAAGGTCGCCCACCAGTACACCGACGGGCAAGGCTACGGAGGGGGACTGCCGGAGGGAGCGCCGCCGTTCGGCAACTGCGACATGAACTCTGCCGACGGACTCGACCCATCACAGTTCGCCGCCGCATGCGGCATCTCCGTTCCAGCGGGAGAGATTACGCCCGTCCGCGATGTCTCCTTGACCGCCGGCGCAAGCCCAGACCGACATGCAGTGCTCACCTTTGCCGGCGCCTTTGCTGCGCCAGGCACCGGATATCCGTCCGACGTCGTGCACGCCGCAAACCCTGACCTCGTGTTCGAGGTGCCGGTGCAGTCGCCGTGGTCGTTCGGGCCGACAACACCCGGCGCGCCGACTGCGCCAAGCTACGCGGAAGCCGTCCAGATCGCGGTCGCCAATGCAACGGAATGGATCAACCTCAACCCGAACCAAACATTCGCCATGGGCGGCTACAGCCAGGGCGCCGAGGCCGCTTCGCGGGTACTCGCTGAGATCATGACCGACACGCTGCAATGGGCACGGCCGAACCTGATCGGCGGCTACACCTTTGGCAGTCCGTGGCGACCCGCTGAGCACACATTCCCTGGGGGTACCGACCCGGGGGGACGCGGCATCGCCGACATCAACCTCACCGCGGAGCAAATTCCGAAGGATGCGAACGGCCTTGATACCTGGTGGGATTTCGCCAATCCCGGCGACCTCTACACCACAACGCCAAATGACGCCGCCGGTGCCGACATCACCGCCGTCTACAAGGCGGCCGTCCAACTTGGCATCAACACCAATCTGGTCGTGAACATGCTGGCCGTGCTAACGGGAATGGGTGGCTTGGCAGAGGAGATCGCGGCCCTGATCACCAATCCTCTCGTGGGTGGTCCGGCGCTCGTCGAGGCGATCAACCTGACGATCGCCTTCGCGGGCACGAATCCGCCGGCCTGGCCGCACATTTCCTACCACGTTGCTCCGGCACTACCGGGACAGAGTTCGGTCGAGGTGGCCACCGGACACCTGAATCAGATCGCCGCGGCAACCCCGACGCGCACCACCGCCTAGCCGCTTGAGGATTCCGATCGACAAGTGGTTGTCGGATGTGGGCCGCGTGCGGGTTGGAGTCTCAAGTAGCTAGCGGCCGCCGGGCTGGTGAGGGCCAGGTCGTCGAAGAGGGTCTGCATGTTGATGCGGATCTGTTGTAGTCGCGGTCGTGTTTTCGACCCATCCGTGGGCTACGGATCCTCGCGAGGATGGGGGCGATGACTTGGTCGCGCAGGGTGAGCAGCGCAGCGATGGTGCGCGCGGCCAGCGCCGGAGTCCGGTAGCGGCGCGTCCGTGCGGGCTTGTCGACGAGCTGTTTGCGGACAAGTTTGCGCAGGTCGTAGGCCGTTTGGCGGATGGTCTATTCGGCGTCGGATGTGCCGGTCATTGCGTGGACGTTGGCGGCGAACTCGCTCACGGTGAAGCCGTGCGCTGCCAGGACGGGGGCGAGCACCGCCGACATCGCGTTGCGCATCCGCGGTTTTGGTCAGGTCGATGCCGCCGATGCGGGTGGCGCTGAGCCGGGACCCGGTGGGCAACTGGCCGAGCGCGCCGTCGGCGAGGAAGCCGGTGTCAAGATAGGCCAGGGCGGGACCTGCGTGGCGGCTCAGCCAAACACCAGGCGAGGGCGTCGTGTCCTGACACCTGCTGATGCGCGACTATCCCGAGGTCGTGCCCGCGCCGGGCTACTCGACCGAGCCGTTTGTTTCCGGTAACCAGCATTTCCAGCGGTTCGCCTTCGTCGACCCGGTGCCGCTGGCTCCGACGCCGCTGCCGGCTGGGTCTGCGCGTACGGCACACCCTCGGGACGAGCGGGCACGATCTACCTGTCGCGAGTTCAGCAGGACCATATCTTTGACGTGACTCAGTACCAGTACTGGAACGGCTCGACATGGGTCACAAACCAGCCGTACGCCGCGAAACCGATCTTGCCCCCTACACGGAATGTAAATCCGTCGGCGCCAAAGCGTGGATAGGACCCGATCGCCCGTCAGCGGGCACCAGCGTCCTTGTTGCCGGTTTCGCGACATGGCATGAAGGGCACCAATCCGCCACCCGAGCCCTTAACCGCGGCGTTCATCTGGTCGCGCACACGACGGTGGAAACGTATTCCGTCCTCACGCGTCTGCCACCCCCGCATCGTGTTGCGCCCGCGGCCGTTCACGCGTACTTGACCGACACCGCCTCGGGTGACTGCTACCTGACGCTGGATGCGCTCGCGCATCGTGGCCTAATCAACCGCGTCGCCGAGCGGAACGTCAACGGTGGCGCAACCTACGACGCGCTGATCGGACTAACGGCCAAAGCCGCTGGTGCAACGCTATTGACTCGCGACCTGCGAGCGGCCAGAACCTACGAGCGGTTGCGCGTGGAGTACCAACTGGTGACCTGACGAATCGCGTGCGCCAATGCCGCCCATTTCGTCGGGTCGTCCACCGCCGAACGCGGCACCCGAGAACAACAGGCAGATTAACGACTTGTCACCAAGTTCACGTGTCTGTGCCGACATCGTCCAATCACCACGCCGGTGAGCACGTTGAGCGCGGCGAACAGGGTGGTGCTGTCCCGGGCTACCACCACTTCTCCGGGCCGAGTCGGAGGCACTTCTGCAGGTCGGCGTCGGCGGCGCGCACTGCGGCTTCTTTGACGCGGTAGGCGGCAGCGATGTCAGCGAAGCGGCCGGTTGTCAGGTTCGCCCGTTGGCACACCATTCGTTCGATTCCGGCCGCGACCGCCGCCGTGCCGTGCGAATCGAGCAAGACATCCTCGTCCGGCAGCCGCCACAGCGCGGCGAGGCAGCGCAGCAGGCCGGGCAGGGCAAACGTGGGAATCACGCACCGCCACAGCAGTTCGCCGACAGGGCTGAGCGGGATCCGAGGTTGCGGCGGCGCGTGCACACCCGTCCGGCCGGGTCCCAGCACCCATCGGCTCAGGCGCGCCGGTTCGAACGGCCGGTCGTAGGGCAGGATCTCGTCGATCTGTCCGGTGCCCCTCGCCGTCTGCCACCGGAGCAGGAACGGGAAGCGTTGTCCCGCCGCGGTATCCACGTAGCCGTTGGACGCATGGCGTACGCCCGACGACGCTGTTGTCGTGTGGGCGGCGACGGCGACCAGGTCCTCGGTCGGCGGTATCCCGACCGCCCAGGCGGCGCCCGACGGACCGTAAAGCCGGATCGCCGCCGCCGCGGGCGAATCCGGCGCACAGATATGCGCCAGCCGCCGGTCGTTGCGGACCACCGCGTCCCACACCTTTCCGGTCAGCTTGTCGCCGAGTGTCCCGAGCTTGGCCGGCGTCGGGCTGGGATCGGCGGGCGCCGGTGAAGGGTGCTGCCTCGGTGTCGGCGGTTGCGTGACAGCCTGTTTTGCCTTGGCGGCTGGTTGGGACTTCGGGCTAGCCGGCGGTCTCCCGGGCTCGGGCACGAGCCGGGCGATCTGTCGGGGCGCGCAGCGGGCGCACCCGAGCCGCGTCTTCGTCGCGACCAGTCGCTGATCGGCACCGCAGTGTGGGCAGGCGAGGTCGGTGAAACGGCTCAGCGGGATGAGCCAATCGAGCGTCAGCGGGTAACGCCGGTCGCCGCGGCGGACGTCGACCGGCAACCGCCACACCGGCACCTCGTAGATGTGCAGCCGATAGGGCCTGACCTGGTGGCTCGCCTGGTATTTCTCCCGAGTCTCGTCGATCCGCCGGGCGCGCTCGTCCCGTACGCTGTCGGCGCGTGCGTCCAGCAGCTCCCGGCGATCGGCAGGTGCTTGCGCGCGCCGACGATCGATCGTCGCGAGCGCATCGCGGTAGTAGGCCTCGACGCGGTCAAGCTCCGCGTCGCGCGCTTTGTCGATGTCGTCACCGAGTTCGGATCGTCGCCGCTCGGCACACTGCTCGATGACCCGGTCCGCACATCCGATCGCCGCGGTCAGACCGGTGAGCGCCGGCGAACCATCTTTCGGCACCGTCGGCAAGGCGGCGAGCTTCCTACGGACGTGGATCGGGAGCTGGCGTCGCGACTGCACATCCACCCAGCATTCAACGCATTCCTGGTAGTGGTCGTCGCTGGACAGCGTGTAGTCCACCAGCGCACCGACACGCAGCATCGCGCGAACCGAACGGGTCGGTGCGCCGGTGGCGTCGATCCGACCGTGATCGATGATGAACTGGTCGCGCGCTATCGCCTGCAGGTGCTCGGCCGGGGGCGGCGGCATAGCGTCCACCGGAACGGCCATCGCGGCGACATCACCCACCGCCAACACTTCGTCGGCGGAACGACCCAGCGCCGGATGCCCCGCCGAGAGCAAGGTGGCGCCGTCCTCGCGAGCGACATCGGGATCCGCGGTGACCCGAAGTACCTCCGGCAGCTCCAGCATCGTCTGCAGGGCCGGTGGGAGCATCACCAGCGTCGTATCGTCGCCGGATTCGGTGAGCCCGCCGCTCGCCTCGAGATACCGCAACCAAAAGGCCAGCCCCGCATCGGTGCTCGTCACGACTGCTCACCCACCAGGAGGTCAACACCTTCCCTGGTTCGGACATAGCTGCGTCTCGCCTCGGCCAGCGCGTTGCCCAGCGCGTCGAGCCGCCGCTCGAACTCGTCGTCGTCGACCGCATCGACGAACGCATCGAAAACCTCGTTCTCGAAATCGAAGTCGTCATCGACCCGGCCGAGGATCATGTCAAGTTCACCGACGACGAGTTCGAACAGGTTGATCTTCGCCTCGAGCACGTGCATGACCCGTTGTTCGATGCTGCCTCGGCAGACCAGGTTGGTCAGGGTCACGTCGTGTTCCTGCCCGACCCGGTGCAGCCGGCCGACCCGCTGCTCGATCTGCATCGGGTTCCACGGCAGATCGAAGTTCACCATCACATGGCAGAACTGGAGGTTGCGACCCTCACCCGCCGACTCGGTCGACAGCAGGATCGGCGTTTCGGCGCGGAACTCCGCGATCGCCGATTCTTTCTCCGCCCGCGTGAAGCTGCCGTGATAGAACGCCGACGACAGGCCGGCACTCTCGACCGCCGCGACGAGCACCTCCAGTGTCTGCCGAAACCCGGTGAACACCAACACTTTCTCGCCCCTGTTGACGTGGCGTCGAAGGAGTTCGACGAGCACACGCACCTTGTCCGGTTCCCGGACGGCTCCGGCCCGTTCCGCGAGGTCGTTCCAGCCGAGCTTCGCCAGCGTCGGTGCCGCGGCCGCGGGGCTGGAGCCGGCCAGCCGGGTCAGGCCGCGCAGGGCCAACCGGGTGCTTCCCGACCCAGTTGCCGCTGCCCTGACTTGCCGGACGATGTCGGCGTAGAGGCCGGACTCGTCGATGCCGGGCGTCACCAAGACCGTCTCGGCGAGGCGAGACGGCAGCATCACGGCAACCTCGCTGCGGCGATGTCTGACCATCACCTCTCGGGTCCGTGCGCGCAGCTCCTCGGTGTTGTGCGGTTTCGACTCGACCGACGCCACGCCATGTTTGGCGCGGAACTGGGCGGGTGTGCCGAGCAGTCCGGGCGCGACGAGGCTGACCAGCTGGTACAGGTCCGACAGCTTGTTCTCCACCGGCGTTGCGGTCAGCATCAGCAGATACCGGGCGCGGAGGCCGCGTGCGAGCTTGCCCGATGCGCTTCGGGGATTGCGGAGCCGGTGCGCCTCGTCGAAGATCACCAGGTCCCAGTCGGTGTCGGTCACCCTGCCCAGCAACGGATCGCGGCGAGCGGCGGCCAGTGACGCGATAGTGACCGGCCGGTCCATCCCGATCTCGGGGGCAGGTGTCGACCCGGATCGGGCGATCGTGGTCGGCAACCCGAACTTTCGCTCGAGTTCGTCGCGCCATTGGTCGACAAGTCCCGCCGGAACGATCACCAGCACTTTGTCGGCGAGCCCGCGCATGCGTAGCTCGGACAGCACCAACCCGGCCTCGATCGTCTTGCCGAGCCCTACCTCGTCGGCCAGGATGCCTCGGCCGCGCATCCGCCGCAGCACGGTCCGCGCGGCCCGCAGCTGATAGTCGAACGGCTCGAACCGCAACCGCGAAATCGAAAGGAAGGTGTCGAACCCCGGCCGTGCCCAGACGCGGGCGGCGTCATCGACGATCGCGGACCAATCCGGTTGCGGCCGTGCGCCATTGCGCAGCCGCGCCAGCAACGGCAGGTAGGCGGACAGGTCTGCTGTCGACGTCTCGCCAGCGGCGACCGTGACGGTCATGCGGCCTCCCCACGACCTGGTGCGTGCTTGCTTGCGCCGGACAGTACCGGCGACCCCCGACACGGCCGACGACCCACGCCGATGTGTGACGAATGAGGCGGATGCGATTCTCGGGATGCCCGGCCCGACGAATCAGATCAGCGTCAGGTTCCGCGCCCTGGCGTTGCGGACAGCATCAATGGGAATCGACTGATCGAGAGTCGCAAACCGGCCGCCGTTGGCGGTTGCGAGCGCGAGTAGATATGCGTCGGTTAGCCGAGTGCAACGCTATGGATTGGCAGGAAGACGGTGCTCGCTGCTGAACGCTGTGGCGGTTTTTATCCTGCAGTATTTCGCTTCCGCGTGGACGCAGCCGCTCCGAGCGGTGCGGCAGGGGATGGCCGACCGACACAGTCAGAACAGTTACTCGATGACGGCGGGCAGACGTTTGATAAGCAGGCTACGCACCATCTGATCGGCATCCAGCGATTCTCCCTCGTCGGGGGTGAAACGTCGTGAACCAGCCCGAGGTCCTCAAGGGCGTCCCGGGCCTCTGGTCACGGCACGGCATCATTCGCTGAGCTTACTAAGTCGGGTGATTGAATTTGAACTGCGCTACAGCTTCCCTGCTCCATCTCCCCAGGTGAGGGCCATACCCCCGACGGGGGGAGGGGGTGAGCGGGCCGGAACCCGGGAGACTTCGCGGTGACCTTGCACCGACGCAGGTGGACCCTTGGCCTCGCCCTGACACGCCGCGACCAATCGAACAGACGCTTCGTCAGGCTGCGGAATCGCGGCGATCGCGTAAGTTGGGCACCAGCGCGGGGAAACGCCCCGCCTGAGAGCCGCGTAGAGCGACGAACAGACCCACCCTGTGGAGTCGGGTAGGCCTGATCTGACGTGTGACCTGGGCTTTCGCCTGAGCGCGCTGCTTATTCGCCTAAGCGCGTTGCTTAGTTCGGGGTGGGGTGTTGGGGGGCAGTCGCCTCCTCCACCGCCTGTCGAACTAGTGTCCCGCGCCGGGCGCAGCCCTGTTGAGCGTCGCTGTCGGTGGCGACCCCAATGTGACTTTCGGTCGCTTTCGGTGAGCTTGGCCGGTGTGCTCGGTGTCGCGTCTGAGTCCATTCATCCCGGTAGCAGTCCGACATCGGACGGTTCCCGGGTGCGGTTGACTCTGAGTGGTCTGGTCGGGCACGGTGCAACACCGATCCCCCCTTGCCGATGGTGGTGGGCCGGCGGAATCGTGGAACGCGTGTCAGGAGCCGGACGCAGTGATCATCGTCGCCGACGAGCAGGTGGCCGAGGCCGCGCGCGCCGCCGGGCAGCTGGTGTGCCCGGTCTGCGGTGGACGGTTGCGAAAGCATGGCTTCTCACGGCCACGGTCGGTGCGCACCTATGGCGGCGCCCACCGCACGCTGTGTCCGGCGCGGGTGCGTTGCGCCGAACCCGCCTGCGGCCGCACCCACGTACTGCTGCCGGCCTGGTGCGTACCCGGCCGAGGTGTAGATGCCGACACGATTGGGGCGGCGCTGCTGGCCGCCGCCAACGGCACCGGGCACCGACCGATCGCCGACCGGCTGGGTATGCCGCCGGACACCGTGCGCGGCTGGCTGCGCGCCGCCCGCGACAACAGCCGATGGTTGTATGAGACCGCGGTGAGCGCGCTGCACAAAGCCGTCCGCGACGACCCTGCCCTGCCTGCGCCGAATCGCTCCGCCTTGTGGTTTGCCGTCGACGCGCTGGGGGCCGCGGCGGCGAAGATCAGGCGCTTGTTCGGCACCTCGATACGCGCCTCGGCATGGCCGCTGATCGTGCTTATCACCGGTGGCCGCCTGCTGCGCCCCTTACCGGCTCGTTCCGGCTGAATCCACGTCACCGCGAATTGGTGAAGTCTGTGTTCTTCACCACACCACCGGCTGCGCTGGCGGCAGTCACACGCCGGTGACGGCTTCACATCATCCTCACGGTGACGCACCAAACCCGACGATTCCGTGGGCACGCAAAGCGTCGCCACCATGCTCAAAATGAGTGTCGCGCAACAAGCCCCATCGCCAGCCACTGGCGGCGGTTGATCTCACCGGCCAGGCGGTGGTAGCGGTCGGCACCCAGTGCCTCATACAGCGCGTCATGGTCGGCCACGATCTCGTGGCCGTCACGGGTGGATGCGGGTTGCGGGTGTTGCACTGCTTGATCTCGGTGAAAACCACCTCCAGCGCCAGCATGGCCTCCTCGTCGCTGGCGGTGCTCATCTCGTTCGTCATCTGTCTTCTCCCATGTTGTCGGGTGGCCAGTGTCTGCACCGTCTCGATGGCGTCCAATTGCTCGAACAGGCGCGTCCACGCAACTTCGTGGGGCTGGTCGGCACCCGGTGGCCTGCGGGTCATGAGTCCTGCTCCTCCCACTCCTCGCGGCTGCGGCGGAACAGCAGGACCAACAGCTCGTGGACGCGGTCGTCGGCGTGCGCCAGGTGCTGCGCCAGCCCGAAGGCCACCTCGGGGGTGATCTCGGCGGGCAGGTAGTCGGGCAGTGGCTTCCGGGCCTTGTGGCAGAGGATGGGGTTCTTCTGCCGGTGGTGGTGCCAGGGGGTTCGCCGTCCGGCAGCAGCACCTCGGACCAGGAGAACTGCGGGCGGTCGCCGCCAGCGATCAATCCGAAGCCAAGGCAGCGCCGAAAGCCAAATGAAGGGCTGGGGAGGTGACCCCCTTGGGGGGCTGATGAGGCGGTGACCCCTTCACACCCAGAGCACGGCGTCCTCGTCGTTCAGCTGAAGGGTGGTGGGGTGGTTGTGGATCGTGACGTCGTACTCCTTGAGCGCCGTCATGCCAGTGCCGCCTTCACCACACCGAGCGGGCTGTAAACCGAGGTCCCGTAACGGCCCTCGCAGCGGGCACGGATCAAGTTCTTGCTCCAGTCGTCGGCGTGGGAATTCTCGACCACTGCACACCCACGCCGCTGTGGTCGGTGTCCACCACCACGGAGTCACGGGCCAGCACATGGCCGACCGCAGCCGTCTGGGAGGTGGTCACCACGATGGGCACCCCAGACAGCCGCCGGTCATAGGGCAGACTGATGTGCTCGACCGCGTTGGTCGTGCTCAATGCCAGCTCGGTGGTCTCGAAGTCGGCTGGGGTCAGCACGATGGAGGCCGGGGTGTAGCCAGCGGCCTCCAACTTCGTGATCGCCTTGCGGATGGTGACGGGGATACTGGTCCCGAACGTCCGCGTCTGGATCCCGCTGGTGGCGTCGACGTCGGTGAGCACCTTGGCTTCCACGGCCAGGCCCAGACCAAAGCTCAGCTCGCTGTCCAGGACTGCTCCAGCGCGGTGGAGTCGAGCAGCTAGTAGCGGGGATCCCCTCGGACAGGTGGGCGACCACGGCCAGGCTCTGCTCGATCAGGGTGACGGACAGCACCGAGGTCGGCTTCGTAGCACCCTCGGCCACTTCGGCGGCGTCGTTCGTCCTCGTGGTCTGCCTCCGGTAGGCGTACTCGGGCGTGGTGTGCTGCTTGGTCGGCAACACGTCCAACAGCCCGGTGGCGACCTGGCCGAGTGCCACCGGGTCGGCTTGGAACTCCTGGCCGACGAACCGGAGGGTGCGAGTGCTTTCATGCCGTTGGGCAGCATCTTGGCCGCGACCTGTGCGCTTCGAACGCCTAGAGCCGCAACCGATCCGCTGAACTTCGCGCCCAGTCTCAGTGTGCTGAGGGCATGCCAGGCCAGTCACCGCCGACGAACGTGGTCGCCTTCACCGGTGGGACGGCTGAGGCCACCGTGGCGGTGGTAGCCGGTGCCGTGTCGGTATCTGCGACGAACACTGAGAATTGGCTGCCGACGGCGTCGGACAACCACGGTTCCAGCGTCACCGCCCCCATGATCACCAATGCGCCCGCACCGGCACACAGTGCGGCAATCTTCACGGTCGTAGCGATATGCGGTCGCGATCCGCTTGATTTCATCGGAACTCCAGTTCGGGTCGTATATCAGCGGCTGCCTCGGTAATCCGACGCTATTTGTGGCGGCGGTGGCACGCGCGACGGCCCAAGGCACTTGTACGGCGATTGACAGCCACTTCCAAGGGGGGCCTTTGGTCGGCGTGCGCATCGGGCCGCCCTCGACGGCATCTACGTGCTGCGCACCAGCCTGCCCGAACCCACCCTCGCCGACACCGATGTGGTGCTGCGCTACAAGGGACTCGCTACCAGCCCGTCGACCCTGGGATTCCCTTGAACGGGCCGACGACCCAGTTGGTGATCCAGCCGCCGTAGAAGCCGCCCGGTTGTGGAACGACCTGCTCGCCGTTGACGGTGCACCGGTCAACCTTTGAGGCCATTACGGCGATTGCGCCAGCGATCGGCTCGAACCCTGGGCTGGGGTTGAGGTAGCTCCACGCCGCTTTCGGCGCAATCCGCTTCTCGGTCACCAGGTCGTAGTAGCTCGCCTGGCCCTTCCATTCACACCACGACGAGCCCGACGTCTCGCGCAGCACCCCCTCGGCGAAGAAGGCATCGCGGGGCAGGTAATACGTCGGCGGGTGGCTGGACTCTAACACCCGCCATGCGCGGGTGGTCGAGGCGATGGTCTTGCCGCCCAGTTCCACGGTGATCGAGCCGACGAAAGGCTCCAGTCTCGGCGGACGAGGGTAGTCCCACACCGACTCCTGCCCCGGACGAGGTTTGACAGGGCTTGGCCGGATCGTCACGGCGACGTCCTCGCGTTCACTTTCAACACGATATGCCCGGCATGGCCGTGCTCCTGTCAGCGTCTTGCATCGGTCATGCTGGCGAAGACACGAGTTCGGCCCCAGAACATCCCGCCCCTGGTGCTCGCGCAGGTGCAGTGCTAAACCAGAAGAGCGCAGCCAGCCGACACCCGTCGCGATGGCGAGGTGCGGCCACCAACATGTAGGAGGTGGTTGCTGTGCTTCATCCCGATCCATTCCGTGACATCGACAGACTCGCCGCGCAGCTGCTCGGTACATCGCCGGGATCCGCCCGAGTCCCACTGGCCATGCCGATGGACCTCTACCGCTCCGGCGATCACTACCTCCTGCACGCCGACCTGCCGGGCGTGGACCCCGATTCGGTGGACGTCAGCGTTGACGGCGGCATCCTCACCGTGACCGCACAACGCAGCGCACGCACCGAACACGACGTGCAGTGGCTGAGCTCCGAGCGCTTCACCGGCGGTTACATGCGTCGGCTGTCCCTCGGTGCGGACATCGACGCCGACCACATCACCGCCACCTATCAGAACGGGGTGCTGACCGTCACCCTCCCCGTGGCGGCACGGGCCCAGCCGCGCCGCATCGAGATCACCCGAGGGGCACCTGAGGAAACAAAGGTCATCGAGCCCAGCGACTCATCCGACCAGCACACCACGACCTAACCCCTGTTCACCTGACGGGGTCCAGGCGGGTCATGTCGCCGGGCCTGGCAGTTGGTGATGCCCAGTCGAACCGCCGTCGTGCGCTCGTCCGATGCGTTCCGCTGGGCGGTGTGCGACACCACAGGTGAAGGCATGGGCGCACCGCCCGGGGTTGGCGGTTGCGAGACCAGGAGGAAAGCGGGGGCGCGACGCCTCACGGAGCGTGAATAGCAGACGTACTAACTCACACAGACACCAGTGCGCAATTTCCGCCCCGGCAGAATCGCACAATGCGAGTGACAACGTGGTAACGGGGTCGGCGAACCGCTCGATTTTTGGTGGCGGCGGGCGCGGTCGGCGCGTTCGCCATGACCGGTGCATCGAGCGCCGTGGCCGATCCGGTAGCGGTGTGCGCATCAGCGACGTCGTGGAGGGCGTGGAGGTGGATTACTGCGTGCCCGACCCCAACGCAAACGTCATCACCGAGGTGTCGGGCGTCAACGTTGGAATTCGAGCCGAGCTTCACCAATCACCATCGGCTTCGGTATTTGACAGGACGCGCAGTGACCGACAGTCGCCGCTCGGGTCGTCGGTGGCCTCGGATAGACTTTAAGACGCTTCATGAGATGCGTCGACAAGCTCCGACTGGGCGGCATGCCAACCCCACGCTCGCGGGTGGCTCGGATGACGAAGCGGCCAGCACCGACCGGTGCAGGCAAGAGCGTCTCCCTGATGGAGGCCCGAATGAGGGACGGGCAATGACCGACACCACCGAGCGCCGAACGGCGACCACATCCGACCGGAGCGCCTGGAGTATCACGTGCTGCCCGATGACACCCTGGCCGCGCTGAACATCCTGCGCGAGGCCGCCGGGCTGGAGCCGTGGCCGGTGCAGGGCACCCAGCCGAAAATGAAGGAACCGCGCAAGCTGCGCCCCGTGACAATCGAGGGTCCGTTTCGTTCTGTGCCGGTGGAGGAATGGGCCGAGCGCCACCGCCGTGCAGGTCATCACCTGCAGCCCGCGCCGACGAACGAGAACCCGGAACGGTGGGACTGCGAATGCGGCGGCCTGTGGCGCATCCTGACGCCCGAGCAGATCAGGCAGAAGTTCGCCCATCTGAAGCGAGAGCGCGGTGGTGGAAGACGATGACTGGCGAACGGCATCGAAAGCACCCGTGAGATTCGACAAGAATGCGAACTGGAGAGCTACTCGACCGACTGGCCGGTTCGAGCGAACCCTCGAATCGGACTGATCGGGCGCTGGCTCAGGACAGCTTGTTCTCCAGGATGGCGTAGGTGCCGGGGCTGGCCTTACGCACGCCGTGCTCGATGTCGGCAAGCGTGCGCACGGTGAACTGCAGGCTGTCGGCCAGGTCGGTGCGGGTGCGGTAGCCCAGTGCCACGCGCCGACTCACGATGTGGTGGCCGAGCCGTTGCAGGCACTGGGGGCGCGCACCTGAGACCATGTGTCTCGAACGCGACGACGTTTGTCGGGGAGTATGGTGCGGGGCGTGGTCATGAACGAAGACTGGGAAAGTGGCGGGTATGTCTGAATTAGAACCCTTTTACGAGGAGTCACAAGCGATCTATGATATCTCGGACACATTCTTTTCATTGTTTCTCGACTCTACGATGGGTTACACCTGCGCGTATTTTGAACGCGAGGATATGACTCTCCAAGAGGCACAAATAGCCAAGTTCGATCTGGCGCTGAGCAAACTGAAACTCCAGCCGGGGATGACGCTGCTCGACGTCGGCTGTGGGTGGGGCGCTTTGATGGCCCGGGCCATCGAAAGGTACGACGTCAACGTCATCGGCCTTACTCTGAGCCGCAATCAATACGAGTACAGCAAGGCCAAACTGGCGAAGGTTCCCACGCAGCGAAATGTCGAGGTACGGCTGCAGGGCTGGGAAGAGTTCGAAGACAAGGTCGATCGGATCGTCACCATCGGCGCGTTCGAAGCGTTCAAGCGAGTGCGGTATTCCGCCTTCTTCGACCAGGCCTGTGATATTCTCCCCGACGACGGCCGAATGCTGCTGCACACGATATTGGCGCATACGCAGAGGTTCTTCCATGAAAACGGAATCGCGCTGACAATCAGTGATCTGAAGTTCATGCAATTCATCGGGAAGGAAATTTTCCCGGGCGGCGAGCTGCCAGCCAAGGAAGACATTGTCGGGCTTTCGCATGAGGCGGGGTTCTCGGTCGAGAAGATCCAATTGCTGCAACCGCATTATGCGCGGACCCTGGACATGTGGGCGGCAAACCTGGCGAGCGCTCGCGAACCGGCCATCGCCATCACATCCGACGAGGTGTACGAGCGCTACATGCGGTATTTGACCGGGTGTGCGGACTTTTTCCGCCGGGGCATCACCAACGTTGGCCAGTTCACCCTGACGAAGTAGCGGTCAGGCTCGCGCGAGCCGCTTCTTCTCCACGTCGACGTGGAGATCGGCCGCCGACGGCGGCATCACCGTCGCGTACGACGACTGGGGGCCTCAGGTAGAAGTAATGACCTGGAAGCAGTCGGGAGAGCACGTCTGTGCGCTCGACCGGATCGGGTGCTTGGCGGCGTTCGGCGGTCTCCGCTTAGAGCAGCGCATCGAGCGCGCTCTGATTGTCGCCCACCCATTCGAACCGACTGACGGGCACTGGACCTGGCCCTGTCCCGTCTCGATAGAGAACGGACTGAGACACGCTCCGACCACTACGGGCGACCACGTCCAAATGTTGGACCCATCGGCCGCTCCGCCGCTCTCACTTGGGATCGGCTGTCTCGAAATAGACTCGATGCCTGCCTCGACCATCTCCGCGAGGGCGACGTGCTCACCGCCTGGAAACTGGACGGCCTCGGACGCAACACCCAACACGTATTCGCCGTGGTCGACGAGCTCAGTTCCCGAGGGATCGGATTCCGCAGCCTCACCGAAGGTCTGCACACCGACGCGCCGATGGGCACCGCGATGCTCACCATCATGGCCGCCTTCGCCCAACTCGAACGCGACACCATGATCGAGCGCACCCGCGCCGGGCTGGCCGCTGCCGCAGCCAACGGGCGCAAGGGTGGCCGCCCACGCAAGGTCGACGACGCCGATGCCGCTAAAGCCCGTCAGCTCCGGGAGAAGGGCATCGCGGCCAGCGACATCGCGAAAATGCTGGGAGTCTCCCGCGCCACCGTGTATCGCTACCTCTCCGATGGTGTGCCGCTCTCTGCGTGATTCGTGGTGTCCCCCACACGTCACGGACACCATCGGCGATCTGGCGCTTGTGCGTCTCGACTTGGTCCAAGACATCCAGACCAGCGGCATCGGCGTGTGCCGCCACCGAGTGACTTGCTGAAGGCACCTTGACGAACAATGTCACTGTCGTGGTCGAGGTTGTCGAAGACCGAGGCCAAACCGGTGAAGGTGCCCGAGTCGTCGTCGATCGGGTCAACCGTCGAGCGGATGGATCTCCGCGTGGAGCGGAGCTGTCAGGTCGGGAACCACGGCGGGCCAGGCGCCGAGGAAGGTCTGACCACACCCGTGCGGGGCTGGCAGTGGACGACGTCGGGGTCGTCCCACCAGCGTCCGGTGGTCGGGCACGCGACCTCACCAGGAGGGTCGTTTTCGCTGTAGCCCGCGTGCTCTGAGGCGGCTGTGGGGGTCTCCGAAGTAAAAAGAGGGACCCGGAGAAGGCTGCTGCGTGGCTCTACGCGGCTCCCCCGGAGCAATAACGACGTTTCCCCAGGTGGGTGGCAACCGGGCCTTGGCGGTGCAAGAAGATTGGGGTTAACTGGGTCTTCGTAATGAAACGTGGTGGTCGGGTGACACAGTTGTCGGCCTGATCATGGGAATGGGCCTGCGGCGGTGTGGCGTCCGCCCTTCAACGGGAATGGGTGGACAACCTCACCGGTCATTCAACCGTTTTGTCTCGGCGGAAGAGCATCAACCAATAAACCTGCATCACCGCGAAAATGAACGCCGTGCTGATGCCGAACAGCAGCACCCCGTTCACCGCTTCCAGCGCGCTTACCATCCGCAACCGGGATGGCAACGCTAACCCCGGTAGCTCGAACGTGGTCATGGTGCCCAGGGAATAGACCGAGGCGTCGGTGAACGAGTCGAACGCGCCGAGCCACCGATAGGCCGATGCCCAGAGCACGCCCTCCAGCCCGTGAAGAGCGGCCAATACCAGCGCGACGGCCCCGATGTGGCCGATCACGATCGGGATCGCGCGCAGCCGACCAAGCTTGTGTTTGTCGACTCGGACCCGAATCCTCGATTCGAGGCCGAACGCCATCAGCACCACCCCGGTCGTGTGGATCGCGATGGTCAGCACGATCAGTGACAAGCCCAAGGTCCAGCTCGCCAGATCCACAGCTCTCCTTCCACCGGCCACACCGGGTACGCCCACACTGACAGAGTTCCGGGTGAACAATCTCAGGTTTTGAAGACGCGCGGCAGGGTCCAGCGTTGAGGAAGGGCCGCCTCGTGCACTAGCGCGGTGCATCAATTAGGCCGCTAGCCGTGTTCGGGCCCCTCGCCTCGCGGGTCAAGGCCGCCCCGTCCCATGTCTCGTGGCGTCTCTCGCGGGGGGCGATGATGCGGCGGCGTAGCTCCAGCAGCAACTCCTCGGTGGAGGCGTGGGAGAGAACCTTCGGCGAAGGCGCGAGAGCGGGTTGGCAGAACCGCTGCCTGTGTTCACGATGCGGTCGCGGGGACGCCAGGAGCCCCGGCGGAAAACCTTGCGGCAGCAGATCCGCGACTTCACCACCGCAGCACCGCCGCCGTACACCGCGCGGAGGGCCGGATGAGTTTGCCGGACCAGATGACCGACCGCTGGCAAGCAAGGGGTTGTGCCGCCGGATCACAGCAGCTTACGTTCGAAGAGATTGGTTGGGGAGGAAGCGGTGGATCATCCGATTCCCGACGTTCCGGTGAGCATCACGATCTTGGTGGTCTCCGTAGCTGTCGTCTTCACCGTGTGGGTGCCGGTGATCATGTATCGCGCTGCTGGCGTGTTCCCGGTGAATGAGTCCGGCTGGTTTTAGAGTCCTGTGGCCCCCATGGAGGGGCAAGACCGCCGCCTTCTGCTTCTTCGCCTGCTTGCGGATCTTGGGGAAGGTCTCGGTCTTCCACGTCTGCACCGCCTCGGGGTTCTGCTGGTAGGCCCGGTGCAGCGGGCGTTGCGGGGAGAACCCGAGCCTGCCCAAGATCCGGCCGATGGTGCTCGGGTGCAGCCGAATCCCGAACTCGCGCTGCACGACAGCCGCGATCATGTCGCGGGTCCACAGCCCAAAGTCGAACTGCAGCTGCCGCGGGTCGCAGTAAGCGACGATCTCGCGCAGCCGTGCCAACTGCTCGTCGGTCAACGTGGCCGGCCGCCCAGGCACCGGCTTGGCCCGCAGCGCCTCGGTCCCGCCCCGCAGGTACCGCCACCACCATCGGTACACCGAACCACGGTGCAGGCCAAGCGTCTCGGCCACCTCCGCAACCGACGCGCCGGCCCGGATCCGGTCCACTGCCCGCATCCGCAGCACCTCGAGCGTGGCATGGTCGAGCTTGCGACCGTCGTTGTCCCGCACTGTGCAGTTAGTCAACACGAGACGCTCAGCGAACTCGAGCATCACGCCCGGTGTGTCGCCTTACTTATGCTCAACTTAGTAATCCAGAATAGTGATCTGGATTTATCATATGGATTGTGAGGCAGGCAGTTTGGAATGATCTGGCGATATTCAAAGGCACTGCAGCACATCGTGATTGGGCTGCGGCAATTGGCAATGGCGGAGCTGAAATGTGCCCGAATTCAGCTGCGCCGCAAGTGATGAAGGCCAGCGACGCCATCCCCTCCAGCGTGCCGAAGAGCTGTGGCCGCAGATCCTGCGCAAGATCGATGGACCAGTCGCGGCTGATAGACCGGCGGATGAGTTCGAAGACTGTGATGACGCGGAGCACGAATACGACCCCATGGAATTTGTGAAAGCAGAGGACTGCTGGAATGGCTGCGCGCGGAGAGACTGACCAACATCCCAAAGGACCAGCGCGCCGTGGTTACGGGAGACCCGTCCAGGAGCTCTCGCTTGCGGAACGTAACCGTGTGCGGCTGCACGGTCACGTTGTGCTCATGACGCGGTTTTCGCGATGCCCCTCCGGGACTGCACGTAGCCATCGCCCGCCCAGTGCTCGCCCGGGATGGCATGCCGGTGACCGAGCTGTCCGAGTGGCTGGCGGTCTCGCGCTGCCGAGCTGAGGCCGGCAGTTGATCGAGCCCGGCACCGTAGCCGCAGTGGTTGACGCGACGGTGCGGGTCCGGGATCCCGGTGTCGGCGCGTCACTCGGACACGGCGGCCGGCATCGCCGCGCCGCGCACCAACTCGAGCGACCACAGCCGCAGCCCGTTCTCTTGCATGAAATCATGGAAGCGCGAACATAAGTCGTTGTTATCGGCGTATTCCTTGCGGCCTCGACAATGCGCTTCAGGCGCACCTGGTGCGCTGTTCAGCGCCCAGCGCGCCGCCTCCGCCTCCGCGCATGCCCAATGGGCGAAGACGCGCCAGTCCGATTCGGTCAGTCTGGCGACCCGGGGATTCACCGGGTGTCGCCCATAACCAGCCCCTCCCGGCGCGGATCTGCGCCGCCCACCCATCCCGCATCGTCACGCACGATCGCCGAAAGCCCGCTGGACTGGTCGGCGAGGTCGACCTGATGACCGAGTTTGCGCAATCCCTGCACGAGCGCATCGTGGTCGCCGTTATCGGCGGTATCGATGTTGGGATGTTCGCCGCCGACGTTCGTCTTGGGCGCGTTCGCGGCGCCAAAGTCGACCATGGACACCGCCTGTTGCGGATCGAGACCCCAATCGAGCATCCCGACAACCGTTTTCACCACGAACTGGATGATCACCGAACCACCTGGCGACCCGGTGACGGCGTACAGCGGCCCGCGACCGGACGCGACCTGGTCGAATACAAGGGTGGGGGCCATGGTGCTGCGAGGCCGCTTTCCTGGCTGGACACGGTTGGGTACGGGCACACCGTCGAGGCCGAGGGGTTCTGCGGCGAAATCGGTCAGCTGGTTGTTGAGGATGAACCCGTCCACCATGTGGAACGAGCCGAACGCCGACTCCACGGTGGTGGTCATCGAGGCGGCGTTGCCATTGGCGTCGACGATGCTGATCTGGCTGGTGCCGTGTTCGGGCGCCGGCGGCGCCGGTGCCGTCGGAGGCCCGAATTCACCGGGCTTCGCAGTGCCCATGGTGCGTTGATCGGAGATGAGTGCCGCCCGACCCGTCAGGTAGTCGCTGTTGATCAGCGCGTCGGGTGACCCTCCCGGCAGGGCGATGAAATCGGTGTCTGCGACGTATTTGTCGCGGTCGGCGTATGCCAGCCGCTCTGCCTCGGATATCAGGTGTACACCCATTACCGAGGGCCGGCCGCCGTTCAGGTCGAGGTCGGTCGGCTTGTGATCGCTCATCGGGAAGTGCTGGAGCATACCGAGTGTCGCCGCGACCGCGATGCCGCCCGATGACGGTGGCGGCATACCGCAGATCTCCTTGCCGCGGTAAGGAGTGCACAGCGGCTCGCGTTTCTTCGCGGTGTATCCGGACAGGTCCTGCAGTGTCATCAGGCTCGGGGTACGGGCGCCCGAGATATCGGCGGCTGCGGCGACGATGTCACGGGCGATATCGCCGGTGTAGAACGACTGAGGGTCAGACGCGATGATGCCCAACGTTTTTGCATAGGCCGGGTTGTTGAGCCGGGTTCCGGATGCCTTGGCGCTGCCGTCGGTATTGAGGAAGTACGCCGACGCGGCGGGGTCGACCTTCAACTCCCGCGCGGCGTCGGCGATGGCCGCCGCCAGTCGCGGGCTGATGTCGAAGCCGTCGTCGGCCAGCCTGACCGCCGGATTGAACAGGTCGCGCCAGGCGGCCTTGCCGTGCTCGGCGTGGACGTCTTGCAGAAGCCGCATGATGCCGGGGACACCGATCGAACGGCCCGATGCCCGCGCAACCGGCTTGGGATCGGTGCGGTCGGTGTCGGAGATCCACCGCAGGTAGTACTCCGTCGCGGCCGCAGGAGCGACCTCGCGCCCGTCGTAGGCCTGAACCGAACCCGACGCGGCGTCGTAGTAGAGCAGGAACCCGCCGCCCCCGATACCGGAGGCCTGAGGCTCGACCAGACCGAGCACCGCCTGGGCGGTGACCAGAGCGTCGGCCGCGGTGCCGCCGTCGCGAAGCACTCCGCAGGCCGCCTGGGTGGCCAGCGGGTTGGCGGTGACCACCGAGTACCTGCTTGTTCGCACCGCCCTCATGTCCTTGCGGTAGCCGGTGGCGACCTCGGGATTCGTCGAGATGTTCCGGGATGTGGTGGCCTCGCCGCCAGCCGGCGGCACCGAGGTCTTGGGGGCCGGGGTGCCGTTTTCGATGATCGAGCACGAACCCGCCGCGGTGGGGGGTGCGTTGTGCTCGGCGGCGCATCCGCCGAGCACCAAAACCACTCCGGCCAGCGGGGCCGCCGTCTTGATCAGGGACGAGGTCCGCATCAATCGACGGTAGTTCATCAAAGCCGTATGACGACGGCAGTTACCTTGAAGCCGTGAGCCGCCCAGAACGCCCCAGCCAGCGCCGCTGCCCAATGACGGCGTCGCGTCCAAGCAACATGGAGGACGTGGGGCACAGCCGCCGGCGCGTCAGCGGAATCGCTGCGCGCGCGGCCGCTGGGTGGTGCTGGAGAAGTGTTCGGCGATGGCGGCGGCGATCTGGTAGAAGCGGCGTCGGGTCTTGGGGGACATCTGGTTGGTCACGTCGATCACTCCGCCGGGGCGCAGGTGCGGATCAAAGGGCACCTCGATGACCACCTGACCGTGATCGGCGAACTGCTGCGCCAGGATGGTGCGGGTGCGTTTGTCGGCATGCCCGTCGGAGTCGTTGAGCACCACGACGGTGCGCTGCAACAGAGTGGCCAGGCCGTGGTGGGCCAGCCACTCCAGGGTTTGCCCGGCGGCTGATGCGCCGTCCACCCAGGGCGAGGACACCACGATCAGCGCGTCGAGATCGCGCAGCACCTCCTGGGTCACCGGCGAGTCCAGGGTGGAGCCGCAGTCCACAATCGAGATGGTGAAGTGGCGGTCCAGCCGCCCGGCGGCTTCGCGGTAGATCGCCGGGTCCAGCACCCGCCGACGGGCGGTGGCCGACTCACCGGGCAGCACGAACAGGCCCTCGGCGTTGTTTCCGACCCGGCCGCGCACGTCGGCGAAGGTGTCCAGGTGCTCGTCGGCGGCCAGGTCCCAGTACGACCCCACCGCATGCGGATCGATGCGGGCACCGAGCTTGCCGAACGAGGTATCGGCGTCGATGGCCACCACCCGGTCGTCTTGGCGTAGCTGCGCCAAGATCGACCCGACGCAGGCCGCCACGGTGGTCTTGCCCACCCCGCCCTTGCCCAGCACGCCGATCTTGTACTGGCCACGACGCGGCGTGCGGATTCGGGCCTCCAGCTGCGCCTGCGCTCGCTCGTCGGGAGACTGGCCCAGGTTAACCAGCCCACCCGTGAGCTCGTAGACCAACCGCCGCCAACCGTGACCGGGCGGAGCTTTGCGGGTCGGAACTAGCTCGCTGGTGCTAATGCTTTCGACGTAGTTCCAGCCGCTCGACGGCGCGGCCAGAGGTCTCCCGGGGGTGGGGCTGGGCGGCCGCTGAGCGCCGTGATGTGAGGGCGCGATAGGCGGTTGACGCGGTTGTCCAGGGTGTTCCCACTGGTGCGGCATCGCACCGGGTCGCGCGGCGAGGAACGGACGAGTTTCATCGTCGGAGCCGGTTCCGCCCGTCGGCGGTGGCGCAGGTCGATGCTGCCTGGGCAGGGCTGCCGGTGGATAGCCCGGCGGTGGCTGGGTTGGCTGCTCTTCGGGCGGCGGACCGGACCACTGACGCGGCGGGAGGTCAGTTTCTGGTTCACCCGGTGGCTGGTGCTCCGGCGCTGGAGGAATCCGCCGCCGCTGCGGCGACGGCCACGACACAGGCTGGGGCGGCGTGTCGTCAGGAAGACCGGTGGCCTGTTCGTCGGCCGGTGACGGCTGGTGTTCCGGCGCGACGTCGTCGGGGTCGGGCACACCTGACAGGCTACGGGGCCCTGCGGCGTCACGCCTGCGGTGCGGGGCTGACCGAGTTGCTGTGGTGGTGGTCGGTTTTCAGGCGCTGATAGACCGCCCGCGCTATCCGGCGTTTTAGGCAGCGCCGTGCTTTGGCCGGTGGGTCACCGGCATCCAGACGCTTGCGGTAATACGCGCGCCCCGGCCCATCAACTCGAAGCTGTGTCACCGCGATGCGGTGCAGCGCCATATTGAGCTGGCGATTGCCGAATTTGGTCATGTACACGCGACCGGCGGTGCTGCCCGACCCGCCGGGGATCGGTGCCACCCCGGCATGACAGGCGAACGCCGCCTCATTCTTGAAGCGCGTGATAACGGCTGCTTCCCAATGATCTTGGCCGCCATCAATTCCCCGCAGCCTGGCAAGGCCAGCAGGTCTGGGGCAACCACCCGGGCTCTGGCCTGGATACGCTTACCCAGCGCGGTGATGGCTTCAGTGAGCCGATCGACGTCGGCAAGTTCATCGCGCGCCAACTCGGCGATCAATCCCGACTGCGTCGCCAGCCAATCGCCCAGCGCGACACGATGCTTTTGGTGCCTCAGCGCTAGCGGCTTGGGGTCGCGCGCGGGGTCCAGTTCATGAACCCGCCCCAACAGGCGGTTGATGGTAGCGGTGCGGTGACCGACCAGGTCCTCGCGCCGATCGGTCAGCAACTTCATCTCACGCGACACTTCGTCATGACAAGCCACCGGCAGACCCGGCTCACGCAGCACCGCCCTTGCCACGGCCAGCGCATCGATCGGATCCGACTTACCCCGGGCACGTCCACAACCCCGGTATCGGGCCGTCAAGTGCGGCGGCACCCGCACCACGCGCTTACGTCACCGCCGAAATTGACGCGCACCCACCGCAATGCACTGGCATGCCCGGCGCTGGTCGCCTCGACGACCTTCCCGCCGAGGCTGCGGCCTGCTGAATCCACCGCAGCGAAGGTGTGAGTTCGCTTGTGAACATCGGCTCCGACAACAACCATGGGAGTACTTTCGCCACTGCCTGGGACGGCAACAAGATGACCGCCGTCTGTGACTTCGCGGGTCCTTAAGACCGAAGCCGGGCCAAGGAGGCTGCGTGGCCGCCACTTGGACTACAGGCTCCCGCGCTCGGCCAGATCGCGCACCATCTCCTCGATGAAATACGGGTTGCCGGCGGCGCGGGCGGCGACCTGCGCGGCCACCCCGTCGAGGACGCGTCGCTGCCCAGCAGCTTGCCGGTCAGCGCCGCGGTGTGCGCATCGGACAGCTCCCGCAGCGCGATGGTCTGCGCGCCCGACACTTTGGTGAGCACTCCCCGGTATTCGGGGCGGCAGGTGATCAGCACCAACGACGGGGTGCGCGGGATCACCGCAACGAAATCGGCCAGCATCGACTCACTGACCTCATCGATCCACTGCGCATCCTGGATGATGTAGACGGCGGGCTCGCTATGCGGCAGCGACGCGGGGTTGACCAGTGCGGTCAACCGTCGCCGCCGCGCATCAGGGTCGATCCTGGGCAGTTCAATATCGCGGTCGCCGATGCCCAGCAGGTCCTCAAGCAGCAGCAGGTCCTCGGGGTCGGCGCCGGGGATTTGCTGCTGCAGGTGCGCCCTGGGCCGCCGGGCCGGCGAAATCGTCGACCCCGGTGGCCGCCCGCAGCAACCGCGCCACCACGTGAAACGGGATGTCGCTGGCGTAGGCCTCGCAGTAGGTGGCGAACACCGCCGCCCCGCGGCGCACGGCGATCGCCGCGACCTCGCGCACCAGCCGGCTCTTGCCGACGCCAGCCGGCCCCACCACATTGACCACACACCCCTCGCCGCCGATGGCTTCATCCAGGATCGCGGTGAGGGTGTTCATCTCCCAGCCACGCCCGACCAGGGCCGACTCGGCGCGGCGGGCCAGCCGGTTCTCGTCGACGCCCAGCAGCCGCCGGGCGCGCACCGGGGTGTCCGCGCCCTTGATCGCCACCAGCTCCGGCTCACCGAGCACCGCGCGGTTGCCGACGAGTCCGGCGGTGGACTCGCTGAGCATCACCCCACCCGGCGGCGCCACCGACTCCATCCGCTGCGCCATCCCGACTTCGGCGCCGATCGCCGTGTAACCCGCCGTGCCCGACCCGATTCCGCCCGCGACCACCCGGCCCGAATTCAGCCCGATCCGCAGCCGCAGGTCGACACCGTCGCGATCGTTGACCTCGGCCACCAGCGGGTGGATTTCGCTTTGAAGGTCCAACGCGGCCAAACACGCCCGCATCGCGTGGAACTCTAAAGCGGTCGGGGCGCCGAACACCGCCATGATCCCGTCGCCGGTGAACTTGTCCACCGTGCCGCCGTAGCGCTCCACCACCGCGGTCGCACGGTCGACCAGCTCGGCCATGATCTCGCGCAACCGCTCCGCACCCACCGCGCCGGCGATCTCCATCGAACCCACCACATCGGCGAACAGCACAGTCACCTGCTTGAACTCCGCCGATGTCGTGGTGGCCTCGCCGATACGTGAGCCGCAGCCGTGGCAGAACCGAGCGTTCTCGAGGGGTTCGGTGCCACACGTGAGGCACGCGGTCGCTGCGGTCATCCGGCCTCCGCCGCTTCCGGCCCCGGCGTCTCCAGGGTTCTCCCAGCATAGGGCGCTAGCCAAGCTGACTAGGCGGTTTATCAGTGCGGAGTAAGGCAAGCCCCGCCGACAGCAGGCGGTACGTCCGAAAACCGGCAACATTCATCGTGGTAGTGGACCGAGGGCCGGGCTAGACGCACGGGAGATGTGCGGTGTCCCCTGGCAGAGTCGATCCGAGAATCAGGTAGAGCGTTCAAGAGCTGTTCGGGCCTGGTCGTCGCGCTGGCAAGGGGAGAAGTGATGTCCGACGTTGAGAAGACACCCGCGACCCTGCTCACCGAACTGGCCGGCCTGGATCCGCAGGCACGGCGCGAGACGGCGGCCCCGCGCACGGTGTCCGATAGCTGCGCCGAGATGCCCGTCGGTCACATAAGATCGCACGTGCTGGGTGTACTCGTCCAGCTGGTCGATAACGCCGATGACGCCCAGCGGTTGAGGGATCTGGAGCGCGAAGACGCCACCCTCAAAGCGAGTGTTGGCGGAGACGGGGCTGGAGAAGGCAGCGCCGTTGGCCGCGATCGTGGAGGAACTGTCATGCGAGTAGGGATGACGATGCCGGTGATGGAACCGGACCTGGATGCGGCGGTGCTGCGGACATGGGCAAAGGCGATCGACGACGGGCCGTTCTCGTCGCTGTGTTGGGGCGAACGGATCGCATTCGACAACCCGGACAGCTTGACCCTGCTGGGCGCGCTGTCAGCGTGGACCGATCGGGTGCCGCTGGTGGCAACGGTGATCGTCCCCCAGTTGCACGACCCGGTGATGTGTGCGAAAGCGCTGGCCACCGGTGATGTGCTGTCGGGCGGACGTCTCACGGTCGGGATCGGTGTAGGCGGCCGGCACGAGGACTATCGCGCCGTCGGTGCCGACCCCAAGACGCAGACCATGCGCGGGATGGCGGAGCGTGTCGGGATCATGCGCCGGGTATGGGCGGGCGAGAAGGTCACCGAGTCGGTGCTGCCGGTCGGCCCGAAGCCCGTTCAGCATGGTGGACCGCGGCTGCTCGTCGGCACCATTGGGCCCAAGACGGTGCGCAGCGCGGCGGCCTGGGCCGACGGACTGGCCGGCACCACCTTGGACCTGCATGTCGGCAGACAGAACGAACTGTTCGACGTCGCCCGACAGTCGTGGGGGCAGGCCGGCAAACCTGCCCCGCATCTGGCGACATCGTTCTGGTTCGCATTCGGGTCCGCGGAAGCGGCCCGCGACCAGGTCCGTGCTCACCTGCGCCGCTACATGAACTGGATCCCCGTCGAATTCGTCGACGCGATGGCGCCCAGCACAGGCTGGTCTGGCAGCGAGGACGAACTCGCCGCGACGCTGCGCGCCTTCGAGGCGGTGGGAACCGACGAAATCTATTTGATCCCAACCAGTTCCGACATCGACCAGCTCAGGAGAGCCGCCGAGGTCGCGCAGGACATTCAGTGAGCACTCTGTTGGGCGCGTGCCAGCACGAGATCTACCTTCAAGGCCGAGGACGGACTCCGAGAGACGAAACAACGGCGTGATCTATGTCTACAAGTCAGACTGTCAAGACGTGCAAGAAGGCGATTTCTGGGCTCGCCGCGGGTGAGCTCGAAACGGCCCTGAGCCTTTACCACGACGACATCGAGGTTGTTCTGCCCGGTAACAGCACGCTCAGCGGAACGTATCGCGGCGCAACCGGGGTCGCGGAGTTGTTCGCGAAGTTGGCCGAGCAGTCCGCCACGATATGGCCGAGGTGGTTGATGCGGTGCACGACCGCCTCCTGCCCACCGGTCTGGCCGAACTCGCCAACCTCCGCCCCACAGGCCAACTCAAGGCAGCAGCCACCGCCTACCGCAAAGCGGTCGATACCCTCACCGTCACAACACAATTCGCCGCATGAACGAAAGACCGACTCACCGGACACAAATTTGACTCACAATTCCGGCTTCGCCGACCGTAGCTTCGCTAGCAACACCGGATTTCGGCGCAAATCGACCAGACCGGACGAGTTCGTCGACGAGGAGCTCGCGCTCGGTCCGCGCGCCGACTACATGGACTTCATGCGCTACGACCGGTGCCCGCGGTGTGAAAGCGCCTGGCACGGCCTGCCGTGGCGCAACTGCCCAAGTTCCCTGGACGCGAAGGACGCACGGTGAGGATAGGGGTGGTGGGGGCAACGGCGGGGGGATGATCGGCACAACGGGTGCCGCCTGCGTAGTGCTCGTCGTACCGCCGTCGGCCAGCCGCTGACCGGGCACACGGGGTCCGGTGAACAGCGTGGCGTTTAGCCCCGACGGCCAGCGCATCGTCTCCGGCAGTGTGGACAAAACGCTGCGCCCGTGGCCCGCTTACCCCGACGCCACGATGTTGTGCGCCAAGCTCACCACCAACATGAGCCACCAGCAGTGGCGGGACTGGGTGTCGCCCGACATCGACTACACCAAGCTCTGCCCCGACCTTCCAATCCCGCCGGGCTAATTTGCCGCTCAGCGGAGGGAGTGGCCGGGCTTCCGGGAGCTGCCGTGCCCTGTCTCGCAAGAGAGCACATCTGCGACTTGCGGAAGTTCGTCTCAAACCACGTGTATTCGGTGACCGGTCGGGATTCCGCCGATGTATGAGGTAGGCGCGTGTCTGTGTGAGATTCTGCGGGGGTGTCCGCTGATCGGGCGGCTGCTCCTTCGGGGGTGGTGACGTTTCTGTTCACCGATGTCGAGGGTTCGACCCGTCGGTGGGAGGCCGACGCCGATGGGATGCGAGTGGCGTTGGCCGCGCATGACGAGGTGCTGCGCGGGGCGATTGAGGCGCACGGGGGCTGGTTGTTCAAGCACACCGGGGACGGGGTGTGCGCCGCATTCGCCTCGCCCAGGTCGGCGGTTGATGCGGCGGTGGCTGCGCAGCGGGTGCTGGAGTTGCCGGTGCGGATGGGGTTGGCGACTGGCGAGGCCGAGTTACGCGAGGGGGATTACTTCGGTGCGGTGCTGAACCGTGTGGCGCGGGTGATGGCTGCCGGTCACGGCGGTCAGATCCTGCTGGCCGACTCGACGGCGAGTCTGCTTAGCGGAGTAGACCTCATCGATCTGGGGCCGCGACGGTTGCGGGATCTGCCCACTCCGGTCGGGGTGTTCCAGGTCCTAGCATCGGGCCTGCGGACCGACTTTCCGCCGTTGCGGGCGCTCGATGCCAGTCGAGGGAACCTGCGCCCACAGACCACCAGCTTCATCGGGCGTGAGTACGAGCTCGCCGAAATCGTAGCGGCGGTGCGAGCGCATCGGTTGGTGACGTTGACGGGGGTGGGTGGAGTCGGCAAGACCCGCCTCGCGTTGGAAGTCGCGGCGCGGCTGGCTGATGAATTTCCGGACGGCGTCTGGTTGTTCGAACTTGCCGCGGTCACCGATCCGGCGGCGGTGCCCGACGCGGTGGCGGCAGTGTTGGGCATCATCCGACAGCCGGGTAAGCCCGTGAACGAGTCGGTGGCCGCGGCGCTGGAGGGCAGAGTCCGGTTGTTGGTGATCGACAACTGCGAGCATGTGCTCGATGCCGCAGCCGATCTCATCGAGGCCATCCTCGCGCAGTCAACTACCGTGAAAATCCTGGCCACGAGCCGCGAAGGACTGAGGGTCATCGGCGAGCACTTATGGCCGGTGCCCTCGTTAGACGTCGGCACAGGAATCGATTCGTCGGCGGTGACGCTGTTTTCCGAACGCGCCCGCGCCGTCGCGCCGCACTTCTCGATACCCGATGAGGCAGACGCGGTGGTAGAGATCTGCGGTCGCCTCGACGGGATACCGTTGGCGATCGAGCTGGCCGCCTCGCGGATGGCATCGATGACCGCGGGCGATGTTCGGGACCGTCTTGATCATCGATTCCGATTGCTGGTCGGCTCACGACGCGGGCTGGAACGCCACCACAGCCTGCGCCACGCGGTGGCGTGGTCCTATGACGTGCTCGATGACGCGGAAAAGGCGCTGCTGGATCGGTGTTCGGTGTTCGCGGGCGGATTCGATCTCCAAAGTGCCTGTGCGGTCGACGGTTCCGATGACGAGTTCGCCGTGTTCGATGTGCTTGATGCGCTGGTGCGCAAGTCGCTGCTGGTGGCCGACCGCTCGTCCGGGCGAGCCCGATACTCGATGTTGGAGACGATTCGTCAGTTCGCCGAGGAACAACTCGTCGTGCGGGGTGAAGCGATCACAGTGCGGGCCGCGCATGCTCGCTACTTCGCCGGGCGAGAAGTCGACATCATGTCCCTATGGGACAGCCCCCGACAACGCGAGGCCTACACCTGGTTCACTGCCGAACTCGCCAATCTTCGCACCGCGTTTCGGTGGGCCGCCGACCACGACGACCTAGATACCGCTGTCGCCATCGCCACCTGTGCGGCATTTGTCGGAATTTGGGTCGAAAACTATGAGCCCATCGCCTGGTCCGAAGAGCTCATCGAGTCTGCTCGCGCCGTCGATCACCCGCAGCTCGCGTTCGTGTGCATCACGGCGTCACAGTGCTACTTGGCCGGACGGATCGACGCTGCTGTCGGTTACGCCGACGCGATTCAAGATCTGATTCGGCATGGACACGGCGAGGTGCCGTTCGGTGTCGACGCATTCGGCGGTGCCTACCTAGCCATTGGCCAGACCGAACGGTGGGTCGAATGGTGTCGCGAACAACTTGAACGCGGACGCGACACGCACACATTCAACAGGGCGGGCTTGTGCCTCGCACTGATGTTCGTCGGCTGCTCTACCGAGGCGATGGCCGTTGCGAACGGCTTGGTCGACGCCGCCGAGGTCACGCGCAACCCGTTGGCGTTGACGTACGCGCTTTTCAGCGAGGGCGTCGCCTTTCGGGACTCCGATCCGGACCGTGCACTTAGAGCCTTGCGCCGTGGCCTAGTTATCGCCCGGGGCAGCGGTAACCGCTTGAACGAGTCCAACATTGCGACCATCCTGGTCGGACTTGAGGCCAAACATGGTGACCCAACTGCTGCGTGTGACTACGCCACTCTGGCGATTCGCAACTATCACGACTCCGGCAACAGCGCCATCATGCGGCTTCCCCTGGCATTGCTCACACCAATCTTTATCCGGCTCAAGCGTTACGAAGTGGCGGCCACTATCCTCGGTTATGCGGTTAGTCCCCTGACGGCAGGAGCCTTTCCTGACCTCGGCCACGTCATCGCCCACCTACGCGATGTTCTCGGCGACCAGACCTACGAATCACTCGCCCGCAAGGGCGAGACGATGACCACGGCCTCCATGGCGACATACGCATACGACCAAATCGACCAGGCCCGAGCAGAGCTGAACGCCGTCTCGAAATAGAGCACATATGCGACTCGCCTCGGAGCTCCAACG
Organism: uncultured Actinomycetota bacterium; assembly: GCA_963801365.1. Classification (GTDB taxonomy): domain Bacteria; phylum Actinomycetota; class Actinomycetes; order Mycobacteriales; family Mycobacteriaceae; genus Mycobacterium. Next base: position 200,620 of record CAWDEZ010000026.1, read on the forward strand.
GGTAGCGCATTTCGCCAGGTCGAGGTGTCTCAGAAGTTAGTCTCAGGAATAGCTGTCTCGGAATCGTCGTTGAAGCCCTTGTGAGACCGGGGGTTTGAACATGGAATCAGTTTCGAACGGCGGGACACGGGTGGGCTACACGCGAGTCAGCACCGTTGCTCAGACGCTGGATCAGCAGGACGCGGCTCTTGCCGCCGCCGGGGTCACGAATACGTTCTCGGACACCATTTCTGGTGCCACCGATGAACGTCCGGGCCTGGCCGCGCGCTGCTGGACTACGTCCGTGAGGGCGACACCGTGGTGGTCTGGAAGCTTGACCGCCTGGGCCGCAACACGTTACAGATCCTGGAGACGGTCAAGGCGCTGACCGCCGCTGGTGTCACCTTGATCTCCACCACTGACGGCATTGATTCGTCTACGGCGGCGGGTCGCATGGTGATCGGAGTCCTCGCCAGCATGGCCGAGTTCGAGCGGGAACTGATCAAGGAACGCACCGCCCTCAAGCGAGCGGTCTCCCGTGCCAACGGCACCAAATTCGGGCGACGCACCAAGGTCGCCGACCCGGTCCACGTCGCGACCGCACGACGGATGAAGGCCGACGGGCACACCGCTCGCGATGTCGCCAAGTACCTCGGCGTCAGCCGCGCAACGCTTTACAGGTATCTCGCCGACGAAGCCGCGTAGCCCCCCGGCGGGGTAGGCCACGCCGCTCACCCCCCGGCGGGGGGGTATCGACCAACCTGCTCACCCCCGGCCGGGGCCCTTCATATCGCCTCACCCCCGTCGGGGAACTAACGAAGCCCACCCCCCGTCGGGGGGACCCACACATCACCGAGCCTCGTTGGGGGCATTGACATTCTGCGTCGCCCCCGCCGGGGGCATGCCCACTGTCAGTGGGTGAAAGGAGACTCGACCTGTGACATTGACAACCGCTCAGCTTGACCGCGCCGTCGGCGTCTTGCTCGCCACCGCAGCCGGTGACGCCCTCGGTGCCGCATACGAGTTCGGCCCGCCACGCGGCCTCAAACTTGAGGTCGCCATGGTGGAGGGCCACCGTCGCCGGCGATGCCTACGGTGCGGACCGTGCCGGGATCGCACTGCTCGGTTGTGGTGAAATCGGCCAAGTACGCCAACCCGGCCTCGATTGCTGAATCGGTGGTCAGCTCACGATGCATCTAGATCATGTGTACTCCTTGGGCAGGGCCTCTGATACGCGGTCGGTGTTGCTCGTGTCGCCGGCCACGGCCGCGTGGCCGCCTAGCGGCCCGCGGTGCTCGGCGGCGACAGCGATGTTGTTGAGCATGCCCGTGAAGATAATGCCGTGAAATGGCAGCAATGCATACCAATAGAGCATTCCGGCAAGACCTTTCGGAAAGAAGATCGCACGCTGGTGCAGTCGGGTCATGTGCGTGTTGCGCGATTCGAGTCGCCATTCGAGCCACGCGCCGCCGGGGGTGCGCATCTCGGCGCGCAACCTCAGCAGGTGTGGTCGCTGGATGCGTTCGACTCGCCAGAAGTCCAGGGCGTCTCCGGTGTGCAGGACGTGAGGGTTGCGGCGGCCACGTGCCAGGCCGACTCCCCCGGTGAGTCGGTCCAGCCAGCCGCGGATCGTCCAGGCAAGCGGAAAGGAGTACCAACCGTTCGCGCCGCCGACGCCTTCGACGACCTGCCATACCTGCTCAACCGTGGCGTTGCAGTCGACGCTGCGGTCATCGGTGTAGATGACGTCACCGGCCCAACTGGGGTCAGATGGCAGCGGGTCGGCGGGGGCGCCGGTGGAAGAGGCGTTGGCCCAGGTGGTTTCGACTTCACCGTTGTCGATGCGGCGTAGAGCGAGCGCGACGGCATCCCGATATCGGGTCGCCCCTGCCGGTGGCGGCGCGATGATCGCGTCGATGTCGTGCTCGGCGGCCACGGCGTCGGTGCTCAGGGATTCGATGAGGGCGCGACCGATCCGGGGCGGGACCGGGGTCACCAGTCCGATCCACAGTCCGGCGAGTTTCGGTGTGAGAACAGGCAGTACGATAATTCTGCGCCGGGCCAGGCCGGCGACGTCGGCATAGATCTGCATCATCTCGCTGTAGCGCAGCACATCAGGGCCGCCGATATCGTACGCGCGGCTGCGCGGCAGCGCAGCGGTCGCCGCAGCGAGCAGATAGTAGAGCACATCGCGGACGGCGATGGGCTGGACGCGGTTGTTGACCCAGCGTGGTGTGGTCATCACCGGCAGCCGGTTGGTCAGGTGTCGGATCATCTCGAACGACGCCGACCCGGAACCGATGACGATTCCGGCCTGCAGCGCAAGGGTTGGGACACCGGAGTGCAACAGGATTTCTCCGACCTGACTGCGTGATCGCAGGTGCGTCGAGAGGCGATCCGATTCGGGATGCAGGCCACCGAGGTAGACGATGCGCCCCACGCCGGCGCGCCGTGCCGCCGCCGCAAGGTTTCTCGCGCTGCGGCGCTCGGATTCGATGAATTCTCCGCGGCCGCCCATCGAGTGCACGAGATAGTAGATGACGTCGATATCGCGGCAGGCGTCATCGAGCGAGTCCCAGTCGGTGAGGTCGCCGCGTACGACCTCCACATCGGCCACCCACGGCACATCGCTGATCTTGTCGGGATTGCGGGCCAGTGCCCTAACCCGGTGGCCGGCTTCTACGAGCCGTGGGGCCAGGCGGCCTCCGATGTATCCCGTGGCGCCGGTGACCAGCACACGCAATGACGCCGCGGAGTTTTCCCGGTCGGTCACGGGGTCTCCCCGGCACGGTGTCCGAGCTGATCGCGCAGACACTGTTCGAGGGTGGGGCGACGGAACCGGTGACCGGCCTCGATCAGCCGGTTTGGAAACCTGCGTTGGCTTGCCGTGGCCAGCTCGCGCGCCCCCTGTTCGCCGAAAAGCAATGCCGGGCCGATATCGGGCACCGGTAGCAGCGCCGGTCGTTGCAGGATCCGGGCAATACTCAGCCGACCGCCGAGACCGGCAGCGAACAACGGATGCATCAACCGCAGAGTTCCGCCACGCGGGGTCTGCACAACGCCGGTACGCACGGTCAACACGCGCAGTCCGGCCGCCGTTGCCAGGCCTCTTGCCCTTTCCCAGTCAGTGACCACGTCGGAGAGAAATCCGCCGCCCTTCGACGCGGATTCGCGCAATTGAACCTCACCGCGATCGTATCCGTAGACGCCGATCGCCGACGCACACACAAGGTCGAAGGCCCGTTAGTCACGGCTGCAGCGCACACGGCCAGGCGCCGCGTCGGCTCGATACGACTGTCCCGCACCGCACTCTTGTACGCCTCGGTGAACCGGCCCGCGATCGAGGCTCCGGCCAGAAGCGCGGCACCCATGGGCAAAGGCTACGCCGGTTTGTTCCCGTTGCTGGCTGATCTGGCCCGCGCACCGGATCTACACGCGGCCGCCTGCCGGGACCATCCGGAGGCGTTCGATGCGGCCGGCGCGTTCGTGACCCTGGACTGAACAAGGCACAGCTTAAAACGTACTTCGTAGGTTTCGCGGACAACGCCGAACCAACACCTACGACCACAAAAGATACTGCCCGCCGACCACGACGAAACCAACTGTCGTTGAGACGTTTTCGATCATCGGTTGACGAATTGCACGACGGCGTCGGTGAATGCGTCGTTGTCATCGCCGGCGGCGGTGTGACCGGCGTTGGAAAGTTCGACGAACTCAGCTGCGGGGACCTTGGCTAGGAAGTCCTTGACACCGTCGACGCTGACGACGTCGGACAGCTTCCCGCGGATCAGCAGAATCGGGATCGTCAGTTTCATTGCGGCGCGCTCGATCTTCTCGACGCGCAGCTGCGGATCGTCGCCGGGTTTGGTCATCAACTGCGGGTCCCAATGCCAGAACCAGCGACCGTTGCGGTGACGCAGGTTCTTTGTCAGGCCCTCGGGGCTGCGTGGTCGTGTCCGGTGGGGGAGATATGCAGCGACGGCGTCGGCGGCCTCTTCCAGCGAGTCGAACCCATGAATGTGGCTGAACATGAAATCCCGGATCCGAGCACTGCCGGTCTTGTCGTATCGCGGCACCACGTCAACGAGAATCAGCTTGGTGACCTTGTCCGGGCCGGCCGCGTCGGCAACCAGTATCCCGGTGAGGCCGCCCATGCTCGCCCCGATCAGCACCACCGGCCGGCCGACCTCGTCGACGATCCGCAGCACGTCCCCGCTCAGCGTTTCCAGCGCGTAGTCGGCGCCGGGCGCGCGGTCGCTGTCGCCATGGCCGCGGGTATCCACCGCAACCACATGGAAGCCCAGGTCGGCGAGCACTTGCCCGGTGTTCTTCCAGGAGAAGCGGTTCTGGCCGCCCCCGTGCAGCATCACAATCGAGGGCCGGCCGTCGGCCTCTGCGGCCCCCCGGTTCCATTCGTCGGCAACGAGCGCCACGTCGTTGATGCCGCAATAGGTCACCGTCTCTGGTGCGCTGCTCATCCGGCTCACGGTAGCCGATGTGAGATTGCCGTTTTCACTGACGTCCCACGGTCTTACAATCTGCGGTCGTGCCACCGCGGATACGGTCTGCCGCCGACGAACGCGCCGACATCATCGACGCCGCGTACGCATGCCTGTCGTCGCCGCATCAGGGACCCGTGTCGGTGGCTGCGATTCTGGGTGCCGCCGGCTTGTCGACGCGAGCCTTCTACCGTCACTTCGCCTCGAAAGACGAGCTCTTTCTGGCGATGCTGAAGCGGGACAGCGATGCGGTGGCGCGCCGCCTGCGGCGCGTGGCGGAACTAACTCCGGGCGGTCCGTTGGCGCAGTTGGATGCGTGGATCGACTGTCTCCTCGGACACGCGTATCACCCGCGCCGGCGGGCTCATGTCGTGGTCCTCGACTCCGATGAGGTGCGAGTGGCCAAGGGCTATCGGGAATGCAGCGCCGAGCTTCGTGCCCAGCGTGAGCAGATCCTCGCCGACATCATCAGGCGCGGTCGCGACGACGGCTCTTTTCCGCTCGCCCAACCCGACCGCGACGCCGCAGCCATCCACGCCGTCGTCGATCGCGCATTCACTGCACCACTTTTCGGCCTCGCCCCCGGTCGGGAGCAACTGGTCTCCTACGTCGTCGACTTCGCTCTGCGCGCCCTCGGTGCAACGAATCCGCGATGAGTTTCCGCGGCCGCGGCGGTCCCCATCGGTAGCCAACTGTTGGCGTGATACCTGCTCAGCCCCGGCGCCGCCGCCAGAAGCCGCCAGGTTTTCGCTCGGCTTTTTCGACGCCGGCACTACGTTGCCACGACCAGGTGTGGCCGTTTTCGGCAGCCACCGCGTCGCACAACGTGGACAGTTCGCCGGCCTCGTCCGGGGGCAGCATGTTGACGAACAGGGGTCCACCGCGGCTCAGGCGCATGATCGCCAGGTTCAGCCGCGACAACGACTCGCCCACCAGGTCGTCCGGGTAGTCCTGGACCCAGATCAGCTTTCTACCGAGGTGGATGTAGAGGTTGTCGTGATCACCGGCCATGCCGTTAACGGTAGACCCTGGCCCTAGGCCTTCCAGGCGATGTCCACGTAGTCGGGGTCGAAGCCGCGCCAACGGCGACGCATGACCGCAGTCCCGTTAAGCTGCCCGCCATGGGCGAGCCGGGCTGGGTCGAAGTCGACGCACCCTCGGTGACGCTGCGCGGGCTCACCTGGACGTCGGCGCGCAATGACGCTGACGACGCGCCAATCGCGTTGTGCCTCCACGGGTTTCCGGACACTGCCCATGGGTGGCGGGCCGTCGCGCCCCAGCTCGCGGCGGTGGGCTGGCGAGTTGTTGCGCCGTTCATGCGCGGGTACGCACCGTCGACGATCCCGTCCGACGGTAGCTATCACATCGGTGCGCTGATGGACGACGCGCTCCGCGTCCTGGACGCGGTAGGGCCGACCGGCCGGGACGTCATCGTCGGGCACGACTGGGGAGCAATCGCGGCAGCAGGTTTGGCCGCCATGCCGGACAGCCCGTTCAGCAAGGCGGTCATCATGTCCGTTCCTCTCGCCGCGTCGTTTCAGCCATTGCGCCGTATTCCCGATGTGGGCCGGTTGGCTGCGCAGCTTCCCCGCCAGCTCGCCCGCAGCTGGTACATCATGTACTTCCAGCTGCCGCTGCTGCCCGAGCGCTCTGCGTCGTGGCTGCCGCGACGGCTCTGGCGACATTGGTCGCACGGCTACTACGCCGGCGAAGACCTCCGCCACGTCGACGCGGCGATCGGCACGCCCGAGAGTTGGCGCGCGGCACTGGGGCCCTATCGCGCGACGATTCGCAACACGCGGCCGCCGGTGCAGTACGCCGAACTGCATCGGCACTGGCTCTCGGCGCCAACGCTGCCGACGTTGTATCTGCACGGCGCGGACGACGGCTGCGCGACGCCGGTCTACTCGGAGTGGGTGAAGAAAATTTTGCCGCCCGGCAGCGCCGTGCAGATCGTCGAGCACGCCGGTCATTTCCTGCAGCTAGAGCAGCCGGACGTCGTGGCCGGATACATCCTCGACTTCCTCGGCCGGGCCTAACCGAAGGGTCGTCTGTATGACCGTAGCGCTGGCTGCCGCCGACGCGCAGGTCTACTGGATATCGGCCAAGATACCCAATGACCAGTTCCTGCTCTACGCGTTCCGCGGCGAACCTGCCGATCTGGAAGAAGCCGTGGCGCAAGTCGTTCGACGCGCCCGGCACTGTTCGGACCTTGCACTGCGCGTTGACGACGGTTGCGCGCTGACGTATCCGGACTGGGTGCGTAGCGACGTCACGCACGACCAGGTCCTGGTGTACGGCCCCGCGGCGGACTGGCAGCACTGCCTCGACGCGGTTGTGGCGCTGGCCGACGACCAGCTTGACCTGCGAGAGGCGGCGTGGCGGCTGCACGTTTTCGGCCCGGTGCCCGGTGTACCCGGCACGACGACGCCATCGACGGTCGCGGTCGTGCAGATGGGACACGCGCTCGGCGACGGGCTGCGGTCGTCTGCGCTCGCCGCGGTGCTATTCGGCCGCGTGGGCAATGTGCCGGGCATTCAGCGCCATCGGCGGGGAGTCTTCGTCACGCGTGGCGTCGCCGCGGCGCGCGCCCACCGGCGGCTCGAACGTGACAGCGCTGCGGGCCTGGTACCACCGCCGGCGCCGCTGCGGCCGGTGCTGAGCATCAACAACAGACCCGGTGGCAGCATTGCGACTCGCAGCGTCGCGTGGCGCCGGTCCGAACTGCCGCGACGCACCGTCACCGTCGCGGCTCTGGCGGCGGTTTCGGGCGCGCTGTCGGCGTACCTACGTGACTGTGGTGAGGTCCCGTCGGCGCTCGGTGCCGAAGTGCCGATGGCTAAAAGCACTGTGCGCCAGGCGAATAATCACTTCGGCAACGTCGGTATCGGGCTCAATCCAGAGCTGCCGTTCGAACAGCGGGCCGACAGGATCGCCGCCGAACTCCACGACCGTCGACGCCGCGCCGCGCATCCGGCTTTCGCGGCGGGCGACAGATCGCTGGCCGCGGTGCCGGCGCCACTTTTGCGTTGGGGTGTCAGGCAATTCGACGCCGACGCCCGCTCGTCCGTCGTCGTCGGCAACACCGTGGTCTCGAGCGTCAACCGCGGACCTGCCGATCTGACCTTCGGTGGACAGCCCGTCGTGCTGACCGCCGGCTATCCGGCATTGTCCCCCATGATGGGTCTGACGCACGGGGTGCACGGAATCGGCGACACGATCGCGATCAGCGTGCAGGCAGCCGAGTCCGCGGTCGCCGACGTCGACGACTACGTCGACCGGCTGGCGGCGGCATTGCCGCGACACTAGAACACGTTCTACCGTCTGCCCATGGGATTTCTGAAGCCGGACATGCCCGTCGTCGACTTCGTCGAGTGGAGCAAGGGCACGCGTGCCGAGAAGATTCGCCCGATGGCCCTGCACTGGGCCGAGGTGGGTTTCGGCACGCCCGTCGTAATGCACCTGTTCTACGTCGTCAAGATTTTGCTGTACATCCTCGGCGGCTGGTTGTTCGCCCTGGCCACCAAGGGCATCGACGGGTTCTACAATGTCGGTGCCTGGTGGTCGGAGCCGATCGTCTTCCAGAAGGTCGTTCTCTACACGATGCTGTTCGAGGTGGTCGGGCTCGGCTGCGGGTTCGGTCCGCTCAACAACCGGTTCTTCCCGCCGATGGGTTCGATCCTCTATTGGTTGCGCCCCAACACCATTCGGCTGCCGCCGTGGCCCGGGCGTATCCCTCTCACCGGGGGCACCAACCGCACACCCGTCGACGTAGCACTGTATGGCGCGCTGCTGGTGATGCTGCTGTGGGCGCTGTTGTCCGACGGCACAGGGGGAGCGCCGGGACGCCTGCCGACGTGGCACATCGCGACGATCCTCGGACTCTTGGCCGTACTGGGCCTGCGCGACAAGGTCATCTTTCTGGCCGCCCGTGGCGAGGTCTACGCGACACTGACGGTGACGTTCCTGTTCGCCGGCGTCGACATGATCGTCGCCGCGAAGGTGGTGTTCGTCGTGATCTGGATGGGTGCTGCCACATCGAAGCTGAACAAGCATTTTCCGTTCGTCATCTCCACGATGATGTCGAACAATCCGTTGGTTCGAACGAAATGGTTGAAGCGGAAGTTCTTCGAGAGGTTTCCGGACGATCTGCGGCCGGGCCGAATCTCGCGTCTGCTGGCCCATTTCAGCACCGCGATCGAGATGTTGGTGCCTTTGGTGCTGTTCTTCTGCCACGGTGGTTGGCCGACGGCGATCGCGGCGTTCGTGATGGTGTGCTTTCACCTGGGAATCCTGTCGGCGATCCCGATGGGTGTGCCGCTGGAGTGGAACGTGTTCATGATTTTCGGCGTGCTGTGGCTGTTTGTCACACATGCGGACCTCGGTCTCATGGACCTGAACAACCCTGTGCCGGTGGCGGTTCTGTTCGCTGTCATTGCGAGCATCGTGATCCTCGGAAATCTATTCCCACGCAAGATCTCGTTCCTCCCCGGCATGCGGTACTACGCCGGAAACTGGGACACCTCGTGGTGGTGCATCAAGCCGTCGGCCAACGAGAAGATCGAGCGCGGACTGGTTGCGATCGCGAGCATGCCGGCTTCCCAGCTCGAAAGGTTCTACGGCAGCGAGGAGCAAGCGCTGATTTACCTGTACAAGGGATATGCGTTCCGTGGGTTCAACAGCCACGGCAAGGCGTTGCTTACCCTGGCGCATCGCGCGTTGGCGGGTTACAACGAGGACGACTACATCATCACCGAGGGTGAGCGGCTCTGCAGTACCGCCGTCGGATGGAACTTCGGCGACGGCCACATGCACAACGAGCAGTTGATCGCCGCGATGCAGGAGCGGTGTCACTTCGAACCGGGTGAGGTGCGGGTGATCCTGCTCGACGCGCAGCCGTTCCACAGGCAGAGGCAGGAGTACCGCTTGGTCGACGCCGCCACGGGCGAATTCGAGCGTGGCTATGTCCGCGTGGCCGATATGGTGACCCGCCAGCCCTGGGACGACGACCTGCCCGTGCACGTCCACGGTGCTGACGAGGTGAAAGCGGCAAGCGGCTGACCTAGTCCTAGTCGCTAAAGGCACTGCGGCGCTGCGGAACCCACGTCTGACGGCCGGTGAGAAATTGCCACCAGCCCAGCAGCGCACCGGTGTGTAGTAGCGGAATGTACGTGAACGGCTCGATGACCGCGGCCAGCAACGCCGATGAAAAGTGGGTGTTGGCCTTGGATCCGGTCCAGCGCCGGTAGAGGTGGATCGTCCACGTGTGGGCGGCAAGGTCGATTGCCAGCTTCGCCAGCACGATCGCCCCGACGGGCACCAGCACCGCGGCATTGCCCGAGACCGCCAGCGCGATCACAATAAAAAACGCGGTGAGCCCGTAAATCGGCTGCACCGTGTCGACGGCCTTCACCGGCAGCATCGCTAACCCGAGCGCGCCGCAGCGGGGATTGCCGGTCATATCGCGGTTCCAGTACTGCGTCTGCAGGAAGCCGCCGAACCAGCGGCGCCGCTGACGCAGGAAGTCGCGGATCGTGCCGGGCGCGTCGGTCTGTGCAACCGCGTTCCCGACAATCTGCATCTGCCAGCCTAGCGGGAGTTTCCCCCCTTGGTCGTTGACGGGCGTTGTTGGTGCTGGTCAGTGGTGGTTTTTGTGGGTGGTGTGTGTATTACCCATCGTCGGGGTCGGTTAGCGGGTGGGTGCGTAGCGGTCGATGCCGAAGAGGTCGGCGAGGCGGTCCTGGGTGGGGGTGGTGTCGGTGAGCATGCGGCGGGCGCGGGGGCGTCCTTTGCCGCCGTCATGGTAGAGCAGGACGGTCTCTTCGATGCCGGCGAGTTCGTTGAGCAGTTCACGCACTGACATGTGTAGGCCGGCTTGGTCGGCTTGGCGGCGCATGAGGTGGGCGACGGTGAGCGCGAGAACGCTGTAGAAGACGTGGACGCGGATTTTCTGGTCGGTCCAGTGGTGCATCGGCCCGAACGAGACAACGTGGGGGTCTTTCTGCTGACGGAACCCGGCTTCGACTTCGGATTGGGAACGGTAGGCCGCGACCACCTCGGCAACAGACCATTGAGCGCGGTTGGTGAACAGGATCCGTTTCCCGAAGATCCTGTCTTCCAGTTTCTTTCGCGCCGCGGCGTCGGTGCGGAAAGTCAACCGCAGTTCGGACGGGGTCTGGCCGGTCAGGGTGACGGTGAGGATCTCGTTGACCCAGCGGGGTGTGAGGATCGCGGCGATATCAGCCTCGACGGCGTCGCGGGTCCGGCGGGTTCTGCCGCGCGCGAGGCGGGTTTGCAGTTCGGTCAAACGTTTTCGTGCTTTGGCCAGGGTTTGATCAAAACCGCGGGACTGGGCGGCGTGCAGGGTCGGGGAATGGGTCAGCACCGCACGCCGTGTCACCCCCAACGCGGTCACCTCGGTGTCCACACAGCTCAGGCCGGGGTACCGGTCGGCATCGACGGCAACGTAGGTTTTCCGCGGTATCGCGAGCAGGTCGGGATGGTCTGACGGGGGCAATGATCCGACGAACCCGAGCCCGGACTCTTCGATGAGGGCGTGGTTGTCGGCCGAGTTTTGTCCGGCGTCGTAGACCACCGTCAACGACTCCACCGAGGAGGCCAATGCACGGTACCGGGTCACCAATTCCTCGATGACCATGGGGAATTGGGTGACGTCGGGGCGATCCCCGGGGTAGGCGTGCGACACCACGGGTACCCCGCCGTCGCGGGTCACCACCAACGCCAACCCGACCAGCCGCAGATCCATGCGTTTCTGTTTCGCTTTGCCGCGTTGAGCGATCGGGGCGCGGTCGTTGGCTGAGTCGATGTAGGTGGCGAAGTTGGTCATGTCCAGCACCAGCCCAGACAGGTCCAACCCGAACTCGGTGACCATCCGCCGCCCCAACTCGGTTTCGATACTGCCCAACGCCTCGGTGTCCAGGTGATCCATCGCGTCCCAGAACCGGCGGTGATCCAACGCCCCCGCCGGTGTCTTGACCCACCGCGAACCCGCGGTGCCGGCCCACCAGTCGGCGAACGCCAGCTTCGAGCACGGTGCGACCACCCGGTTGGCGGTGGCCAACGCGATGTAGGTGCCCACCGACACCGCGGCATCCGCGCGGCGAGGCGCGACCGTATCGATGACCTCGGCCACCCCGAGGCGCTGCAGAACCGACCACACCGCAGCCAGGTCGCCGAACCGTTTGTGCTGGCTACGCACCGGTTCCCCGGCACCACCACCGGCCAGTTTGGCCATCACTTCCTCGGCGGTACCCAAATATTCCTGCGACACGATCCGCGGCTTGCCGTCCACCCGTGCCGATTCCACCAGGTAGTAGTACGTGTGTCTCCCACGTCGCTTCCCCACGATAGACGGCATATATGGGTAATACACACTTAATTACATCAAAAACCAAGCACCACAACAAAAGACACGCCGATCAACTACACAGGGCGGAAACTCCCGCTAGGCCGTCGTCGCGGCTGCGCCGCTGCATGCGGTGAATGAGCTCGTAGTCCTCCACCAGGCAGTCGGTGTCGAAGCCGCCGACCGTCAGGACCGCGTCGCGCCGGAACCCTGCGAACGCACCTGAGATGAGCAATAGGCAGTTCACCCGCATCCACGCGTAGCGCCCCATGAAGTTGTGCAGGTATTCGTAGGTCTGGAACCACTGCAGGATCCGGTTGGAAAGCGTCGGCCCGCAGATCGGTATCAGCACGCCGCCCGCGACGACAAGAGCAGGTTCGGCCGCGAACGCATACCGGATCGCCGCGATCGCATCCGGCGTAGGCACGGTGTCGGCATCCATCGTGACGACCACGTCGGTGTCGACGGCCAGTAGCGCCCTGTTGAGCGCGGCGGCCTTACCGCGGTGGGACAGTCTGAGGATGCGCAGCGACTGGTACCGGTCGCCGAACTCCGCGTCCAGCACGTCCGCGGTGCCGTCGTCGGACCCGTCGTCGGCGACCACGATCCGCGACGGCGGGTCAGTCTGGGCGAGCAGTGCGCGCAGCGTCGACGGGAGCACCGACGCCTCGTTGTGCGCGGCGATCAGCACACCGACGCTCGGTCCGTCGATGAGCAAGCGCTGATCGCGCGTCGAGCGGCGCAACGGCAGCGTCTGCCAGAGCACGAACACGAGCAGCAGCGTGTCGTAGGCGATATAGGCGATACCGATCGACCACAAGCCCGTCCCGACCTGAAGAAACACCTGTGCGAAGAGCGCGACCCACAGTGCGACGACCGCGACCTGAATCACCCAGCCGGCAACCGCCGCGCCGCGGGGCTTCAGTCGCGGCGAGTTCACCGCGAACGCGCTGTGCAAGGTGGTCACATTTCTCCCGCTTGACAGGTTCAACTCGGACACGCGCGTGAGGGTCGAGGGGTTCATCCCTGTGTTGATCCTGCCCTGTGAACACGGAATTTGCGATGAAAAGCCCCCCGACGCAGCGTGCCGACGGGTCTGGTCGACAATCGACACGAGTCGAATTTCGATAGGAGAAGGCCATGGCAGAAGCCGTCATCGTTGAAGCGGTACGGTCACCGATCGGCAAGCGCAACGGCGGACTCTCCGGAGTGCATCCGGGCGACCTGTCCGCTCAGGTGCTGAACGCACTGGTGGACCGCGCCGGAGTCGACCCCGAGATTGTCGACGACGTGATCTGGGGCTGCGTCATGCAGGCCGGCGAACAAGCGCTCGACATCGGCCGTACCGCGGTGCTGGCGGCGGGCTGGCCCGAGAGCGTGCCAGGCGTGACTGTGGACCGGCAGTGCGGGTCTAGTCAGCAGTCCATCCACTTCGCGGCGGCCGGCGTGGTGGCCGGGCACTACGACGTGGTGGTGGCCGGTGGGGTCGAGTCGATGTCCCGCACGCCGATGGGGGCGTCGCTGGCCAGCGGCGGAAACCCCTATCCCGAGGCGTTCCGGAATCGCTACCGTCAGACGCCGAACCAAGGCATCGGCGCGGAGATGATCGCCGAGCAGTGGGGCTTCGACCGCCCCATCCTTGACGAGTTCTCGCTGGGATCACATGAAAAGGCCGCTGCTGCACAAGATTCCGGCGGATTCGACGACCAGGTTGTGGCTGTCAAGGATCAAGACGGCAACCCGGTGCTCAAGGACGAAGGCATCAGGCGCGGCACGCCGATGGAGAAAATGGCTCAGCTCAAACCCGCGTTCAAGGAAGACGGCGTGATCCACGCGGGCAACTCCTCACAGATCTCCGACGGGTCGGCTGCTGTGCTGATCATGTCCGACCAGAAGGCGAAGTCGTTGGGGCTCAAGCCGATCGCGAAGATCCACACCGCGGTGCTGGCCGGCGCCGACCCGGTGATCATGTTGACAGCGCCGATCCCGGCGACGCAAAAAGCCCTGAAGAAGTCCGGCCTGGGCATTTCGGACATCGGGGTGTTCGAGGTCAACGAGGCGTTCGCGCCCGTGCCGCTGGCGTGGCTGCACGACACCGGCGCCGACGAGAAGAACCTCAACCCCAATGGCGGTGCGATCGCATTGGGTCACCCGCTCGGCGGGTCTGGCGCCCGAATTATGACCACAATGGTGTATCACATGCGGGACAAGGGAATTCGCTACGGGCTGCAGACCATGTGTGAGGGCGGGGGCCAAGCCAACGCCACCATCATCGAGCTGTTGTGACGTCAGCAGATGAGGGACCCGCGGCGCTCGTCGAGCGCCGCGGCAACGTCGAGGTCATTACGATCAATCGCCCCGCGGCCCGCAACGCGGTCAACGGAGCGGTCAGCATCGGCGTGGGTGACGCGCTGGAGCGGGCGAACAACGACCCCGACGTGTGGGCCGTCGTGATCACCGGCGCAGGCGACAAATCGTTCTGTGCCGGAGCCGACCTCAAGGCCATCGCCCGTCGTGAGAACCTGTATCACCCAAACCACGGCGAGTGGGGCTTCGCCGGATACGTGCACCACTTCATCGACAAGCCGACGATCGCGGCGGTCAACGGCACCGCGCTCGGCGGTGGCACCGAGATCGCGCTCGCCAGCGACCTGGTGGTGGCGAATGACAGCGCGACCTTCGGTCTGCCGGAGGTGAAGCGAGGGCTGGTCGCCGCGGCGGGGGGCGTGTTCCGGATCGTCGAGCACCTGCCTCGCAAGGTGGCGGTCGAGATGATGTTCACCGGCTATCCGATCAGCGCGGCCGACGCGGCCAGGTGGGGGATGATCAACCAGGTGGTTCCCGACGGCACCGCGCTCGAGGCCGCACTGGCGCTCGCCGAACGCATCACGGTGAACGCGCCGCTGGCGGTCCAGGTCAGCAAGCGAGTGGCATACGGCGTCGACGGCGGGGTGATTACCGAGGAAGAGCCGAAGTGGACGCGGTTGTTCAACGAAGTCAAGACGCTGATGAAGTCGAAGGACGCCAAGGAGGGGCCGCTGGCGTTCGCCGAGAAAAGACAGCCGGTATGGAAAGGACAGTAGGTGAGCCCACATGGCGCTGATCGTCTCGATGCGTGGCCGCACTCCGCAGATCCACCCTGAAGCCTGGGTCGCTCCGAACGCATCCGTGATCGGGCAGGTGACGCTGGCCGCGCGGGCGAGCGTCTGGTATTCGGCGACGCTGCGCGCCGAGGCCGAGCCGATCCACATCGGCGCCGGCACCAACATTCAGGACGGGGTGACCGTGCATGTCGACTCCGAATATCCGGTACGCATCGGAACCGGGGTCACTGTCGGCCACAACGCCGTGGTGCACGGCTGTGAGATCGAGGACCAAGTGCTGATCGGAATGGGCGCGATCATCATGAACGGGGCCGTGATCGGCACGTGTTCTCTGATCGCGGCAGGTGCGCTGGTGCCCCCGGGTATGGCGGTGCCGGCACGGTCGCTGGTGACTGGTGTGCCTGGGCGCGTGCGTCGCGAGCTGAGCGACGCCGAGGTCGCCGGCAACCGGCAGAACGCGGGCGTCTATGAGCGGCTCGCCGAACTGCACCGCGCGGCGCTGTAGGCCCTCTACAGCTTCTCGCGGAACGTCACCCACACATCGTCGGGGTGGACACCGAGGGGTCGGCTCATCGCATCGAGGATCGCGTCGAGCTCCTTATGGTCCAGCTCCACAGGGGGCAGCCGGTCGCCGTTTTCGTCGCGCACGTCGTACTCGAACTGCAATGGTGCGCACGGGTGCAGCCAGTGCGAGACACTCACGTCCTTGCCGTCGGCGTTGCGGTATGTGCCGGTCAAGAAAAAGCCGCCGGCCTCCTGGAAGTACCGGTACACCGCGGCTTGCAGGTGAGCCAGGAAATGGTTGGTGAACTCAAGCGGCAGTTCTCTGTCTCCGTAGCGAAGCGTGGCCAATCTGACGTCCCCTTTCATCGTCGACTCACCACCAGCCTATGAAGCCGATGTCGTGTGCCGGTAGGAACGGGTAATCGCCTACGGTGAGCAATGTGCGAATACTGGTGACCGGCGCCGCCGGATATGTGGGTTCGCGGCTTGTCGCGGCCCTGCTGGGGGACGGTCAGCGCGTCGTAGCGGCGACCCGAAACCGGGCCCGGCTGAAGAAGTTCGGCTGGCATCGCGACGTCGACGCGACCACGCAACCAGCCGTTGACCTGGTCAACTTGATGCCCCGCCCGGTGGCCGCAGTGCTGAGTACCGGGATCGACCTTCTCAACGAGTTCACCCCGAACGGAAAGTCGGCATGACGCAATCAGAAACCACTCGGCCGGCACTGCTGGCCGAGATCAAGAACATCGTGACCACCGTCGCCGTGCCGCACCACGAGCCGCCCGCCGTGATTCTGCGCAGGCGGATCGTCGTCGCCGTGTTCCTGGCGCTCGGCGCAGTCGTGCTGGGGTTCTCGCTGTCCCGGCCGGCCGGCGACAACTCGTTCTACTGGGCGACGTTCCTGCTCGCGGGGGTGTGGTTCATCGGCGCGTTGTTCTCCCGGCCGCTTCACCTCGGCTGCATCAAGTTCCGTGGCCGCAACCAGCGCCCGGTTATCACCGGGACCCTGATCGGGCTGGTGCTTGGCGGCCTGTTTCTGCTCGCCGGCCTGGTCGCCCGCGAGATGCCGCCGGTCAACGACCTGATCGTGCGCGTTCTGGATTACGCCGACAAGGGCTCACTCGCGCTTGTGTTGGGGATCACGCTGCTCATCGGGATCGCCCAGGAGTGCTTCTTCCGCGGTGCCCTGTACTCGGCGCTTGGCCGCTTCTATCCGGTGGCCATTTCGACGCTGCTGTATACCGCCGCGACGCTGGCCAGCGGTAATCTGATGCTCGGCGTCGCGGCGGTGATTCTCGGCACGGTCTGCGCGCTCGAGCGCCGAGCCACCGGCGGGGTGCTGGCACCGATCCTGACCCACTTCTGGTGGAGCGTTCTGATGGTGCTGGCGATGCCACCGATTTTCGGCCTCTCACTAGGACAGTAGAAGGGCTGGCTGGCTTCGTGACATACGACGTGATCATCCGCAACGGCCTGTGTTTCGACGGGACCGGCACAGCGCCCAGCACACGCAGCCTCGGCATTCGCGACGGCGTCGTCGCCACCGTCTCCGACGAGCCGTTGGACGAGACGGGCTGCCCGGATGTGATCGACGCGGCGGGCAACTGGATCGTCCCCGGCTTCGTCGACGTACACACGCACTACGACGCGGAGGTCCTCCTCGATCCCGGCCTGCGGGAGTCGGTGCGACACGGCGTCACCACGGTGCTGCTGGGCAACTGCTCGCTATCGACCATCTTCGCCGACTCGGCCGATGCCGCAGACCTCTTCAGCCGAGTCGAGGCCGTGCCGCGCAAGTATGTGCTCGGCGCATTGAACAACAAGAAGACCTGGACGACGCCGGCGGACTACGTTGCAGCGCTCGACGACTTGCCATTGGGGCCGAATGTCGGTTCGTTGCTCGGCCATTCGGATCTTCGGACCTCGGTGCTGGGGCTCGGCCGGGCCACTACCGAGAACGTGAGGCCGACCGACGCCGAACTGAACAAGATGGCCGAGTTGCTCGACGAAGCGCTCGACGCCGGTCTTCTGGGCATGTCCGGCATGGACGCCGCGATCGACAAGCTCGACGGAGACCGCTATCGATCGCGTGCGCTGCCCTCGACATTCGCGACATGGCGTGAGCGGCGCAAGCTGATCGAGGTGCTGCGCAAGCGCGGCAGGATTCTGCAGAGCGCACCCGATGTCAACAACATGGTGTCGGGGCTGCTGTTCTTCTTGGCCAGCAGCCGGATGTTGGGGCGCCGCAGCGGCGTTCGGATGAGCTTGCTGGTGTCGGCAGACGCGAAGTCCAACGAGGCCGCGGTGAACGTGTTGGGGCCGGTCACCCGGTTACTCAACGCCGTGCTGGGCTCGAGCGTGCGGTTCCAGCATCTCCCGGTGCCGTTCGAGTTGTACTCCGACGGAATCGATCTGCCTGTCTTCGAGGAGTTCGGCGCCGGAACCGCGGCGCTGCATCTGCGCGACCAGCTGGAGCGCAACAAGCTGCTGGCCGACACCGAATACCGGCGCTCGTTTCGCCGGCAGTTCGACCGCACCAAGCTGGGACCGTCGTTGTGGCACCGCAATTTCCACGACGCGGTGATCGTCGAATGCCCCGATGAAAGTCTGATCGGCAAGAGCTTCGGGCAGATCGCCAACGAACGTGAGCTTCACCCGCTCGACGCGTTCCTCGACGTGCTCGTCGACAACGGCGAACGCAATGTCCGCTGGACGACCACCGTCGCCAATCACCGGCCCAAGCAGCTCAACAAGCTCGCCGTCGAGCCGACCGTTCACATGGGCTTCTCCGACGCCGGCGCGCATCTGCGCAACATGGCGTTCTACAACTTCTCGCTGCGACTGCTCAAGCGCGTGCTGGAGGCCCAGCGGTCGGGAGCGCCGTTTATGACGATCGAGCATGCCGTACATCGACTCACCGCAGAGATTGCCGACTGGTTCGGGCTCGACGCCGGCACACTACGCGAAGGCGATCGCGCCGACTTCGTGGTGATCGACCCCGCCGGACTCGACGACTCGGTCGACGGCTACCACGAAGAGAAGGTGCCGTACTACGGCGGCTTGAGCCGGATGGTCAACCGCAACGACGCCGCGGTGGTCGCGACGGGGGTGGGGGGCGCCGTCGTCTACCGGAATGGGGAGTTTTGCGAGGGGTACGGCACGACCACGAAGTTCGGCCGCTTCCTGCGGGCAGGCAAGCAGTCGTCGACTGCCGGCCCTGTGGTGCGTCCCGCGAGCCGTCATCCGTCGATCTCACCGGCAATGCCCCGTTCGATTTGAAGTCGTGTTGCTGCCGGCAGCACGATCAGACCGTCGAGTTCTTTGCACGCCAGTTCATAGGCGTGCGCTCGTTCCTGGGTTGTCGCGGCGGAGTCCGATGCCATACGTAATAGCCTCTGCCCGCGGGCAATTCGATTCTGCTCCTCGGAGGAGAAGGCGTTGCGCCGTCTGCGTTTGGCCTCCGCCTCGGCCGTGTCAAACGCGGTCACGTAGTCTTCGACGGCAGCAAAATACTGGCTTGCAGATGGTCGGTCATCCATAAGATATTCGGCCCGCACCGGGCGCAACAGCTCTGCCCGGAGCTTGGCCCGGTGGAAGGCCACCGTCAGCGGATCACGCATATCAGTCATGACCGGAAAGTCGAGAAGCTTGGCGACGTCGAGCTCGTAGTCGAGCCAGCGCGCGTCCGTCTGTGCGTGTTTCTCGACAGCCCGCGTGATCGCATTCCACTGGGCGGGCGGGTTGCTGTTGCGCCGAGAGGGTGAAGCAACCGCGTCGTCGTCTTGTTTGGTTGCCTGGGGCTGATCACGGGATTGCGAGCCCCGGCGCAACGCTTTCATCGCGGCGATCAACAGACCGGCCAGCGGCGCGATGACAATGAGAAGCTCCGCGAGGCGAAACACCAATCCCACATGGCCAGGATGCCTTAACGGCGCCTCTGTGAGCTCGTCGCAATTCAGTTTGGCGCCGGCCTAGCTGTCCGTGAAGGTCGGGGAGCGGCGCTGCTGGAACGCGAGCGTGCCTTCGATGAAGTCGTGCGACGTGATCAACGTTGACTGGCCCTGCTTCTCGCGTTCGAACGCGTCTTCCAGCTCGGTCAACGTCGCGGCATTGATGGCCTGTTTGGTTTTGCGGAACGCCACCGCCGGCCCGCTGACGAGATCCGCCACCACCTTGTCGACTTCGGCGTCGAACTCCTCGGCGGGGTAGACCGCAGTGACCAGACCCCACTCCATCGCCTGCTGCGCGCCGATCCGTTCGGCCAGCAGCGCCATCCGCATCGCGCGAATCCGGCCGACCGCCGCGGCGACCAGCGCCGAAGCGCCACCATCGGGCATCAGGCCGATCTTGGTGAACGCCAGCATGAAAAACGCCTTCTCGGATGCCAATACGATGTCGCAGCCGAGAGCCAACGACGCGGCCACCCCGGCGGCGGGGCCGTGCACGACGGCGACGGCCGGCTTCGGCAACGTCGTGATCGCGCGGACCGCACGGTTTGCCTCATCGATGATCTTGGTCGGAGAGCTCGCGCCGCCGCGCTTTTGGTCCTCCTCACTGATCCCCGCGCCCGAACTGAACCCCCGGCCCCCGCCGGCCAGCCGCACCACCCTGACGCGCTCGTCATTGGCGGCGCGCTCCACGGAGTCGGCAATGCCCGACAGCATCGCCTCCGTGAGCGCGTTCAGACTGTCGGGGCGGTTCATCGTGATCGACAGCACGCCGTCAGCGAGCGCGATCGTGAGGCCGTCGACGGTCGCGTAGGCCTGGATGCTGGAATCGATGGTGGTCATCGGCTCACCTTAAGCTTTGTATAGTTCGACCAACCAGTAGGTCGGCTCGCCGCTCACCGACGACTCACCGACGAAAGGAACCGATCAGTGGAGATCAAAGACGCCGTGGCGCTTGTCACCGGCGGCGCCTCCGGCCTCGGGCTGGCCACCGCCAAGGCGCTGCTCGACGAGGGCGCGCAGGTGGTGATACTCGACCTGGCCAGTAGCAAGGGCGAGCAGGTGGCCAAGGAGCTCGACCGGGCCCGGTTTGCGCCCGCCGACGTGACTGACGCAGAGGCCGTGACTGCGGCGCTCGATGTCGCCGAATCGCTCGGCCCGCTGCGCGTCGTCGTCAACTGCGCGGGGACGGGCTCGGCGATCAAGGTGCTGTCCAGGAACGGCGTGTTCCCACTCGACGAGTTCAAGCGTGTGGTGAACGTGAACCTGATCGGCACGTTCAACGTGCTGCGGCTGGGCGCCGAGCGGATCGCCAAGACCGAGCCGTTGGGCGAGGAGCGCGGCGTGATCATCAACACCGCGTCGGTGGCGGCGTTCGACGGCCAGATCGGCCAGGCCGCGTATTCGGCGTCCAAGGGGGGCGTCGTGGGGATGACGCTGCCGATCGCTCGGGATCTGGCCAGAGAGGGAATTCGGGTGGTGACGATCGCGCCGGGCCTATTCGACACCCCGCTGCTCGCGCTGCTGCCGGACGAGGCGAAGGAGTCCCTCGGTGCGCAGGTGCCGCACCCGAGCCGGCTTGGCAAGCCCGAGGAGTACGGCGCACTGGCGGCGCACATCGTAGCGAATCCGATGCTCAACGGCGAGGTGATCCGGTTGGACGGCGCGATCCGGATGGCGCCGCGATGAGCGCTTGCGCGAAGAGCTGAGGGTCCAGATGAGCGCTTGCGCGAAGAGCCGAGGATGATCGGATCAGATGAACAGGAGAAGGTTCCGGTCTAAATTTTAGGCCGACGCGAGAGCAAAGTCTCGCGTCGGCCTATTTCCCCGGTGCGGTCAGACCGCGGGTGCCAGCGGGTGCCAGTCGTCGAGCTGCTCCGAGGTGTCGCCCTCTACCAATAGATCCCCGTGGTAGAGCGCGTCGAAGTCAACCTTGATGACGTCAACGCTGGTGTCATCGATCCACATGACCCTGAGAGTATGGGTCACCTTTAAGAGGACTTTGAGTCACGGTTCGGAAAACGTTGGCAATATTACCCGCGGGTAGGGTTTTAGGGCCCCAGTGGGCCGTTTCGGGCGATTGCAGACCTTGACCCCCTTGACTTATCACTGATAAGTTAGCGCTGAGATGCCCCTGGGGGGACGGACGCATCGTGTTGACCGGAATTGCTCGACTGGCCCTCGCCGCACCGCGGCGCATCGTCGCGGTGGCACTCCTCGTCATGGTCGGCACCGCGGTGTTCGGCATACCGGTCACCAAGAGCCTGTCCGCTGGTGGCTTCCAGGACCCGACGTCACAGTCGGCACAAGCTCAGAGAATGTTGTCCGGCACTTTCGGGCAGGGCGACATGAAACTGGTCATCAGCGTCACCTCGGCGGACGGTGCCCAGGATGCGAACGCGCGTGAGGTCGGCACCGACATCACGGGTCAACTGCAGAACTCGCCCTTCGTGGCCAAGGTCGATTCGGCATGGACCTCACCTTCGTCCGCGGCGCCGGCGCTGGTGAGCAAGGACGGCAAGACCGGCTTGATCGTGGCCGGCATCTCCGGCACCGAAAGCGAGGCGCAGCAGCACGCCAAGGCGCTCACCAGTCGGGTGGTCCACGACCGCGACGGCGTGACAGTCAAGGCCGGCGGTGAGGCGATGATCTACGTCCAGATCAACAGCCAGACGGAAAAAGACCTGCTGCTGATGGAGTCGATCGCGATTCCGCTGAGCTTTCTCGTCTTGGTCTGGGTCTTCGGTGGCCTGCTCGCGGCCGCGTTGCCGTTGGCGGTCGGCGGCTTCGCGATCCTCGGGTCGATGGCGGTGCTGCACGCGATCACCTTCGCGACCGATGTGTCGATCTTTGCGCTGAACCTGACTGTCGCGATGGGGCTCGCGCTGGCGATCGACTACACGCTGCTGATCATCAGCCGGTACCGCGACGAGATCGCCGACGGCGCCGAACGTGACGAGGCGCTGAAACGAACCATGGCGACCGCGGGTCGCACGGTGCTGTTCTCGGCGATGACGGTCGCGCTGTCGATGGTCGCGATGGTGCTGTTCCCGATGTACTTCCTGAAGTCGTTCGCGTACGCCGGGGTGGCGGTGGTGGCCTTCGCGGCTGCCGCGGCGATCGTGGTGGCGCCTGCCGCGATCGCGCTGCTCGGCAACCGGCTGGATTCACTTGACGTGCGCCGGTTTCTGCGGCGTCTGCTTGGCCGCCGAGAGCCGGTGAGGAAGTCGGTCGAAGAGACGTTCTGGTATCGGTCGACGAATTTCGTTATGCGCCATGCAATTACGGGTGGTTTAGCGATCATTGCGCTGCTGCTGGTGTTGGGTGCGCCGTTCATGGGCGTCAAGTGGGGTTCCCCCGACGACCGGGTGCTGCCGCAGTCGGCGTCGGCGCGCCAGATTGGCGACAGTCTGCGCAGCGACTACGCGGTCGACTCGGCCACCAATGTGACAGCGGTGATTTCCGACATGTCGGGTGTCGCAGCGGATGAGCTGAACCGCTACGCCGCTGACCTGTCGAAGGTGCCGGACGTATCGTCGGTGTCGGCACCGAGTGCTACCTACGTACGTGGCGCCTCGGCCGGACCGCCGTCGGCGGCGACCGGTGTCAAGGCCGGCCGCGCGTTCGTCACGATCGGCAGCACCGCACCACTGTTCACGCAGGCCTCGGAAAATCAGCTCGACCGGTTGCATGCTGTTCGAGGACCGGCCGGCCATGACGTGTTGCTCACCGGAACCGCGCAGATCAACCGCGACGGCAGCACTGCCGTCACGTCCCGGATTCCCATCGTGCTGGCCGTGATCGCGGCGATCACGTTCGTGCTGTTGTTCCTGCTGACCGGCAGTGTCGTGTTGCCGCTGAAAGCCTTGCTGCTCAACGTGTTGTCGCTGACCGCAGCGTTCGGTGCGCTGGTCTGGATCTTCCAAGACGGCCACTTGGGCGCGTTCGGGACCACGCCCACCGGCACACTGGTCGCGAACATGCCGGTGCTGCTGTTCTGCATCGCTTTCGGTCTGTCGATGGACTACGAGGTGTTCCTGATTTCCAGGATTCGCGAATACTGGCTGGAATCCGGGCGGACCCGTGCCGACAACGAGGAGAGCGTCGCACTCGGGCTGGCCCGGACCGGGCGGGTGGTCACCGCCGCCGCGCTTGTGATGTCAATTTCGTTCGCAGCGCTGATCACCGCTCAGGTCGCGTTCATGCGAATGTTCGGTGTCGGGCTGACACTCGCTGTGCTGGTGGACGCCAGCCTGGTGAGGGTGCTATTGGTGCCGGCGTTCATGCGTGTGCTCGGCCGGGCGAACTGGTGGGCACCGAAGCCGTTGGCGCGGTTGCACGCCCGACTCGGGATCAGCGAGGGGGGCGAGACTCCCGAGACGAACCACCGCGTCCCAAGCATGCGATGACCGAGGCTGGTAAACGTGTCGACACCCGTACCTAATTCCGAACGCAGGCGACGGGCGCCCCGCGGCTTTGGTGATCAACTGCGCGACGAAATCCTCGTCGCTGCAACCGAATTACTGTTGGAAACCGGTCACGCCAAAGCGGTTTCAATCCGGTCGGTCGCCCAACGCGTCGGGGTCACGCCGCCGTCGATCTATCTGCACTTCCGCGACAAGGATGCGCTGTTGGACGCGGTGTGCGCGCGTTACTTCGAGAAGCTCGACGAGGAAATGCAACGCGCCGCGATTGGCCAGACCACCACGATGGACGTGCTTCGCGCCCAAGGGCAGGCCTACGTGAGATTCGCGCTGCAGACACCCGAGCTGTACCGGATTGCGACGATGAGCGAGGGCAGCCCCGGCCGCGACGTCGACATCACGCTGAACAGTTCGGCATTCACGCACATGCGGGCCACCGTGCAGACACTGATGGACGAGGGCATTTACACCGACGGCGACGCCACGCAGACGGCACTTGAGATGTGGGCTGCGGCCCATGGTGTGGCGGCAATGCTGATCGCCAAGCCGTACTTGCCGTGGGGTGAGGCGGAAGTATTCACCGACCGGGTGCTGCGGGCGGTGTGCTGTGGCCAGATCGTCACCGGGATCATCGGCTACGACGCTCGCCCGCAGGACGCGATTAACGTCATCATGAAACTCAAAGGCGGCGACCGTGAGTAACAGCCGCGTCGACAATCCGTTCTCTGCGCGGATGTGGACTGCGCTGTCCCGGTACGAGCCCGAGCCGCTGCGGCAGCTGAGACATGAGAACCTCGCCGGTCTGTCGGGCCGGGTTCTGGAGGTGGGCGCGGGAACCGGCTCCAATTTCGTCCTGTACCCCACTTCGGTCGAGGAGGTGGGCGCGGTCGAGCCCGAGCCGCGGCTGAACGCGATCGCGCGGCGGACCGCCGCGACTGCGCCCGTGCCCGTCACCGTGATGGACTGTGCCGTCGAGGACTTGGAGTCGGGCGTGCCGTTCGACGCCGTGGTCTGCTCGCTGGTGCTCTGTTCGGTCGAGGACCAGGAAGCGGTTCTGCGGCAATTGTTTTCGATGCTGCGACCGGGTGGTGAATTGCGCTATCTGGAACACGTGGCCAGCGGCGGCGCTCGTGGCAGGCTGCAGCGGCTGGCCGATGCGACCGTATGGCCGCGGCTGGCAGGCAACTGCCACACCCACCGCGACACCGAGCGCGCGTTCGTAAACGCCGGGTTTGTCCGGCAGCGTGGCCGTCACGACTGGACCCTGCCGGCCTGGGTGCCCGCGCCGGTGTCCGAGCATGCGGTCGGGCGAGCCATGCGGCCGGCGTAGGCCTAGCCGATCAGGTGGCCGAGCCGGTTCAGCAGGTTCGGCAGCGCACGCGCGGCGGTGTCGCGGACGATGACCGTGGCGCTGTCAGACAATGGTGTGGCGTCCGGGTTGACCTCGATGACCGGAATGCCCTCCGCCAGCGCGGCCGACGGCAATCCTGCTGCGGGATAGACGATTCCGGAGGTGCCCACCACGACGACGACATCGGCTCCGGCCACCGCTTCGACGGCCTGCTGCCACGGTTCGTCGGGCAGCGCCTCACCAAACCACACCACGCCGGGCCGGATATGGCCGCCGCACTCGCACAGCGGCGGGTCGACCGAGCCGACTGGCTCCGGCATGTCTGGGAGCTCACCGTGGTACTGCTTGCCGCAGTCCGAACAGCGAAAGTCGAACAGGCTGCCGTGAAGATGTGCGACGTGCCGACTGCCCGCGCGCTCGTGCAGGTTGTCGATGTTCTGAGTGACGACGCGCACATCGGCACGACGCTGCCAGTCGGCGAGCGCGTAATGGCCGGCGTTGGGTTCAACCGAGCGCACGAGGTGATAGCGCCACAGATACCACGCCCACACCACGTCAGGCTGGCGCAGCCACGCCCGCGGGGTGGCAAGCTCCGCGGGATCGAAAGTCTCCCACAGCCCGGTTTGGGCGTCGCGGAATGTCGCGACCCCGCTTTCGGCTGACATCCCAGCTCCGCTGAGCACAGTCACGCGCACAGCTTCAACCTACTGGCTGCCGCATGCGCGCTATGTTGAGCAGGTGTCCGAGTTGGCCGACTGGGTGCGGCTTGACTCGAAGGCGGGCACGCCGCTGTTCGATCAGCTGAGAACCCAGATCATCGACGGCATCCGGGACGGGCGCCTCGCGGCGGGAGCGCGGTTGCCAACGGTGCGCGCGCTGGCAGGGCAGCTCGGCTTGGCGGTGAACACGGTGGCCCGCACATACCGCGAACTCGAGGTGGCCGGAATGGTTGAAACCCGGGGCCGCGCAGGCACCTTCGTCTGCGGTGTCGATCCAGCTGACGCGAGGATGGTGGCCGCCGCGCGCGCCTATGCCGACATTGCGAGAGCGCTGGGAATCGGGCCGGCCGAGGCGGCGGGCTACGTCGAGGCGGCGTTCGGCCGGTGTTAACCAAACTCGAGCAGCGTGAGTGCCGGCCGGACCGGGTCGAACAGCGGAAGCCGCTGAATCGTCCACAGCAGCAGGTTGACTACGGGTCCGCGGCCGCGTGGCAGCGGCAGGTCGTGAACCGCACGGACGCCCGGCACGGTGTTGACCAGATCAGCGATCTCGGCGAGCGACATGCTGAACGGCATCTGGGGCACCTTGTAGCGCAGCGACGTGCGGAACCCGTGGCGGGTCAGCGTCGTGGCCCACCGCGGGGGAAGGTCGAACATCATCTGGCCGCCGCCGAACCGGCGGGCGCATTCTCTGATCAGCCTCATCGACTCGTCGGGCTGCAGATACATCAACACTCCCTCGGCGGTGACGAACACGCCCTGAGCCGGGTCGACGTCGTCCATCCAGGAGAAATCCAGCGCCGACTGCGCACGTTCCACGATGCGTGGCGACCGTGGCAGCAGGCGTCGACGCAGTTCGATGATCGGCGGTAAATCGACGGTGAGCCAAAAGAATTGGTCACCGACACCGGATGCGTCGAGCCGCCAGAAGCTGGTCTGAAACCCTTCGGCCAGCGCCACCACAGTCGCCGACGGATGGGCCGCCAGATATCGCCGGGCGTTGTTGTCGAAGGCCAGCGCACGCAGCGCGGCGTCCTGCCCGCTGTGCAGCCCGAACTTCGCGAAGTCATAGTCGATGGAGTCCATCAGCTTGATCGCCATCGGATCGTCGATGATCGCGTCGTGCCTGCGCGCTTCGTTGGCGCGCGACCGCAGCGTCAGCAGGGCCGTCTCGGACACCCCGGTCAGGGTGCTCGCGTCGGCGTGGTAGCCGTTAACAGAGGTCATCGTGGCGCCACTCTACCGGTGCAGCACCTTGTCGAGCGTGCGCAGGTTGCGGGTGGTGGTCGACGACTTGTAGCGCTTCTTTCCCATGGTTTTTCCCATTGCGCTGTCCAGCGATTTCGACCGCGGGACTTGCCAATAGATCACGCCCTGGCCGCGCTCGATCCGATCGTCGGGGCCCGGCTTCAGCGCAGCCAGCTCGTCGAGGACGTCGGGGTCGGACACGAACGTGACATACGAATGGGTGTCGGGCAGCTCACGTTCGAACGGGTAAGCATCGGAGATCGCGGCCACCGTGTCAATGTCATAGGCCAAGACCCACGCGTCATAGCCGAAAGCCTCGCGCAGTGCAGCCTCCGCGGCCTTGCGCACCGCCGTGACCTTGGACCGGGATTCGAGCAGTACGTTGCCACTCGCCAGGACAGTGCGCACGTTGCTGAACCCCGCGTCGGTCAGTGCCGTCGCCACGTCGGCCATTTTTAGGTTCACGCCGCCGACGTTGACGCCGCGCAGGAACGCTGCGTATTTGCTCATCGGTAATCAATCGTAGAAGGTCCGACGTAGGCTCACGGGCATGGCGCCGCAGGCATTCGACGACAAGCTGCTCGCTGTCATCAGCGGGAACTCGCTGGGCGTGCTGGCCACGATCAAGCGCGACGGGCGCCCGCAGTTGTCGAATGTGTCGTACTACTTCAATCCGCGCACCGCGGTCATCGAGGTGTCCATTACCGAGCCGCGAGCGAAGACCCGCAATCTGCGTCGCGATCCGCGGGCCACGATCCTGGTCAGTGCCGACGATGGCTGGTCGTACGCGGTCGCCGAAGGGACCGCCGAGCTGAGCCCTCCCGCAGCTGATCCCCACGACGAGACAGTGGAGGCGCTGATCGCGTTGTACCGCAACATTGCGGGCGAGCATCCGGACTGGGACGACTACCGGCGCGCGATGGTCACCGACCGGCGGGTGCGGATGCGGCTGCCGATCTCACACGTCTACGGAATGCCGCCGGGAGTCCGTTAGCCCGGTTAGCCTATGGGCATGACAGCGGACGACGGTACTTCTTCCGAGGACGACACCCGCCGCAAGTTCCGCGAGGCGTTGGAACGCAAGAACGCCCGCGCCTCCGGCGGCGAACAGCATAAGCATGGCGGAGGTAAGCAGCCCCGGACGCATGGCCCGGCTGAGCAGCGGCGGGAGTTCCGCCGCAAGAGCGGCTAGGCCGCCGGCACAGGAACTCGGTCGTCGGTCGCAAGAGCGCGCGCTGCGACCAGCGCGACGAGAAGGACTGCGACGCACACAAGCCCGTCGTCCTTCAGGCCCCATCTGACCGACAGCAGCGTGGCGGTTCCCGCAATGCAAAGCTGCGTGCCCACCGCCGCGCTGCGCACACCGGGCCCGGCAACGAAGCCGCGGTCCCAGCCGGGCAGCGGATTGTTCTCCAGCGGTCGCAGCGCGACGAAGAGCACCCCGACCATGGCCGCCATCAGGACCATCTGCACGACGGACAGTGCGATGAAGCCCGGCGCGCCGGCGTCGTAGCGCGGCAGGCCGAGCGCGTCGAACACCAGGTGCATGCCCAGCAGCGCAGGCATGTGCCACAGGTACAGCGTCATCGCCCCGGAATTGCCGATTACCACCAGCCACCACACCCGCGGCCGCTGCGCCCACCGCGCGATCGCGGGCGCCGCGGCGATCGCCACCGCGCACATCACGATCGCGTGTCCGGCCAGCAGCGCCGACGGCGGCGTCATGTTCGGCAGCCGCTGCTCCTGGTAGCCGACCAGGCTCGGCTCGTACGGACCGAGGCGCACCAGCAGCACATTGACGACGAACATCAGGGCGGCAACAGCTTTTGCGGCGAGCCCGCACAGCAGGCCCCGCCGGTAGGCGACGCCGAACATGCCGGGGATCAGCCAGACAATCATGTTCAGGTAACCCAAGGCGGACAGCCCGTCGACGTTGAGCCGCAGGACATCAATCACCGCGATGGTTCCGTATCCGGCGAGCACACCGAGGGCCAGGCGCTTGGTTGTGGTGATTCGGTACAGCAAAGGAATCGCCGCAAGTACGAGAACATACGCGCCGAGGAACCACAGCAACTGAATGCTGGTACCGGCCACTGGCTCATAGACATGCTTGGGCAGGACCAAGCGCAGCACAGCCAGCGCCGCACCCCAGAATGCGAGGTAGAAGAACACCGGGCGGTACAGCCGGGTGCACCGCTGCATCAGCCACCCGCCCCAGCTGCTGCCCGGCGCCCAAGATTCCACGCACGCCGCGGCGCCCGCGAAGAAGAACAGCGGCATGACCTGCAGCAGCCAGGTCAGCGCCCTGAACGCCGGCACCGAGCTGAGCAGGTTGCCCCAGACGAACACGTCGTCGCGGATCGTGCTGACCGCCATGATCGTGTGGCCGAACACCACCGCGACCAGCGACAGGATGCGGATGACATCGATCGCGCGGTCACGGTTGGCAGGAGTCCGGGCCGCGATCTCCGCCGAGCTGGGGAAAAGCGTCACACACGCGAATTTACCGGCGCTGAAGGCGTGTCTCCCGCACCAAAACTGCGGCCAGACAGGCTGCGGTCAGCCCGGCAACCGCCAGCGCGAACACGATTCCCGCTGTGCGCAGCCCCCACGTTTCGGCCGCGAGGCCTTCGCCGATCACCGGCAGCGAGATCGCTCGATGACCGCCGCGGTGGCGGTGCCGGTGGCCACCCCGGCCGACAAGCCGGACAGCACCCGGCCCAGCAGGAGGTCATCGACCCCGGTGGCAACCAGGAACACCGCGGCGCTGCTGACCGCGAAAGCGATCGCCAGCAACAACATTGGGCGTCGGCCGACGACGTCGGACCACCGGCCGAACACCAGCAGCGCAGCCAACACCCCGGCGACGTACGTCGCGAACACCACTGTGGTGGTGAGCACGGAGAAGTGCAAGTGTGCGGAATACAGCGCGTACATCGGCGTCGGCAGCGTGGTACCCAGCATGAGCGCTCCGAACGCGTAGGCCAGCAGCGGGAACGCGAGTCTGGTTCGCAGGACGGGAGTCAGTGTGTCACAGCCTTTTCCGCATCCAACCCGGTCTGGACCTCCAAACACTGCTAGCGCGTGCGCACGAACCTGAGCCTACTGAGAGCCGCGTCGCGAATGCGAGGTTCTAAACTGGGCCGGTGCCGAATCTACAGCTTGTAGGTGACCCGGCGGCCGACGCGCTGTTGGACGATAATCCGATGGCATTGCTGATCGGCATGGTGCTCGACCAGCAGGTTCCGATGGAAACCGCGTTCGCCGGACCGAAGAAGATCGCCGACCGGATCGGCGGCGTCGACGTTCGGCTCATCGCCGACTACGACCCTGAGGAGTTCGCCGCGTTGTGCGCGGAACGGCCTGCGGTGCACCGCTTTCCAGGATCGATGGCCAAACGGATTCAGGCGCTGGCCCATGAGATAGTCGAGCGTTACGACGGGGACGCCGCCGCGCTGTGGACGCAGGGTGAGCCCGATGGCGCCGAGGTGTTGCGCCGGCTCAATGCGCTGCCCGGCTTCGGTGAGCAGAAGGCGAGGATCTTCCTGGCGCTGTTGGGCAAGCAGTACGGGGTCACGCCGAAGGGCTGGCGTGCCGCCGCCGCAGAGTACGGCAAGGCGGGTACGCACATGTCCGTCGCCGACATCGTCGACGCCGGGTCGCTAGAGAAGGTCCGGTCTTACAAGAAACAGGTGAAGGCGGCGAAGTCCTGAGCCGCTCTGGGTGCCACCCGGTGTGACATGGTGAACACATGAAGACTCATCTGAATTGCCCGTGCGGCGAAGCGATCGCCGGCAAGGACGAAGACGACCTCGTCGAGAAGGCTCAGAAGCATCTCTCCGAGGCGCATCCCGGCCGTGAATACGACCGGGACGCCATCCTTTTCATGGCTTATTGACGAAGCTCACACCATCGCTTTCGCGCGAGCGTGTGCCGAATGCCACCCGCGCTGGCGTACGCCGGCACTGAGCGCACGCGGGAAGTGTCAAGGTACGACGGTCGAGCCGATCGTCGGTAGGAACGTGCACTGCTTGTCGGCGGTCGTGACCTGACCGAAGATCGTCGACATGATGCTGCCCGACCCGGTGTCGGCGATCGCCATCAATGTGGTCGGGCCGTCCGGGTTGATCTCTGGGTTGGGCTTGAGCGTCGCGCTGCCGGATCTGCCCGTCGTCAGATTCACCCAGGTCACGTTCAGCGGTAGCTTCTGTTCGGGTCCAGGCCCCGGCGTGCCGATCGCGGTGAACACGTAGGCGGTCTGGCCGGCCTTGGGACCCGGCGTGGGAATCGAAGCAGGGCCGGCCACCGAGATCGCCGTCGCGATCGAGTTGCCGCCGTCGGTGAGACAACCGTTACCGATCGACGGGTAAATGAACTCCTGGGTGGGCGGGGTTTCCGGGGCGGCCGGGGGAGCCGGCGGGGGTGTTGGGTCGGGCGCGGCACCGGGCGCGGGTGCGAGCGCTTCTACGGGTGCCGGCCCGACGGCATGGGCGGGATCGATCCCGGTGGGCAGATGTGGGACTGTCCCGGGCTGCGCACCGGCCGCAGGAACGTGGACCGCCGGGATCGCAGCCGATGGAGTAGCAGCCGGCGCGGCTGGAAGCAGTTGGGCCATATTGGCAGGCGACGGGATGTTCGGAGGCTGCTGCACGAACTGGTTGACTGACGACGCGACCTGGCGGGAATCGGCGGACGCGGCCGCATTGCCCGTGAACGCCGACGCGGCCGCCATCAACATCGACGCCGCGCCCTGCGGATTGGAGGCCGCCTGCTGGAGCACCGGGCTCAGCTGCTCGATCGCAGGAAGTGCGGGCGCCTGGGCAATGTTGATTGGAATCGGTGGGGGGGCCGGGTCAGCCCACGCCGCCCCTGCCGTCGTCAGCGCGCCAGCAGCTGCACCCGCCAGCAGCACCTGGACGCGTGACGTGCGGAGGTAACGCTTCTTGGCGACAGGCATGAATGCGAACGTATCGCGATGCAGGAGTTACTCAAGTGACACTTGTGGCATTTATTCAACCGTTATCCAGCTGAGTGGGTTCGGTGACTTCCGGCTGGCGACGTGCTGATCGCTAGAGTTTGGCGAATAGACACCGTCACCACTGCCCCGGCGCCGACGCGCGGCCGGCTGGCCATCCTCGCCCCGCTGCTGCTCGCGCTGAGCGTCGCCGCGCGGCTGGCTTGGACCTACCTCGCGCCCAACGGCGCGAATTTCGTCGACCTGCACGTCTACGTCGGCGGGGCCGCCACGATCGGCACCGAGCATTCGCTCTACGACTTCACCTACGGCGACCTCACTCCGGGGTTTGCGCTGCCGTTCACCTATCCGCCGTTCGCCGCGGTGGCGTTCTATCCCCTGACGCTGCTGCCGTTCGGTTTCCTCTCGTTCTCGTGGACGGTCGGCATCATCGCGGCGCTCTACGGTGTTGTCCGCCTCAGTCAGCGGTTGCTGGGCGGCGGCAGCCGCCGCATGGCGATGTGCTGGACGGCAGTCTGCATCTGGATCGAGCCGATGCGCAGCACGCTGGACTACGGCCAGATCAACGTGCTGTTGTGTCTGGTCGTCTTGTACGCGGTGTGCAACACGCGTTGGTGGGTATCGGGCCTGCTCGTCGGCCTCGGCACCGGCATCAAGCTCACCCCGGCGATCAGCGGACTGTACTTCCTCGGTGTGAAGCGTTGGGGCACAGCATTGTTCGCCGCTATGGTATTCGTCGGCACCATCGGGATCTCAGCGTTGGCGGTCGGCGACGATGTCCGCCGCTACTTCACCGATCTCATCTTCGAACCCAATCGCATCGGTCCGGTCGCGACGTCTTTCAACCAGTCGTGGCGCGGCGGCATCAGTCGCATCGTGGGCTATGACGCCGGCTTCAGCGCACCCGTGCTGATCGAGCTGGCGGCGACCGCGGTGCTGGCGGTGCTGGCCTGGCGGGCGATCGGTGCGCAGGACCGTCTCGGCGGGATCGTGATCGTGCAGTTGTTCGGGCTGCTGCTGTCGCCGATCTCGTGGACACACCACTGGGTGTGGCTTGTACCGCTGATGATTTGGCTCATCCACGGGCCGCTGCGTGAGCTGCGCGGAGCGAAGATCTTCGGCTGGGGCTGGTTGGTGCTGACGCTCATCGGTCTGCCCTGGCTGCTGAGCTTCGCGCAGCCGTCGATCTGGCAGACCGGCAGGCCGTGGTATCTGGCGTGGGCCGGCCTGGTGTACATCGTCGCGGCGGTGGCGACGCTGGCGTGGATCGCCGCTACCGGTCGACGATCGCGTCGATCTCTCGAGCCATCGCCAAGTCGTTCTGGGTGATACCACCCACGGAGTGTGTCGAGAGCACGAAAGTCACCGTGCGCCAGCGGATATCGATATCCGGATGGTGATCGGCGGCTTCGGCGGCCTCCGCGACGCGGCGCACTGCCTCGATGCCGTCGAGGAATGAGGGAAATTTCACGGAGCGGCGCACCGCGTTGTCGACGCGTTCCCAGCCGGCGAGGTCGGGCAGCGCGGCGTCCACTTCTTCGTCGGAAAGCACGGCCATAAGACCTACGGTACCTGCGCGCCCACCTCCAGCGCCTTGGCGCAACCAGCGAGGACGTCGAGGAAGCTTCGCTTGAGCACCCGGCGGGTGAAAGTCTCCATCGCCTTGCCGCCCGCGCGAGCCGGATGCGAATAGCTGGTCACCCAGTCGACATGCGTGCCGACGCCTGACGGGATGAACGTCAGCGTGCCGCCCTCGTGGTCGATGGCCGGAAAGGAGCGCAGGATCCGGTAGGAGTAGCTGTGCGGCGGGTCGTACGCCGTGATCTCCTCGCGAAACCATGCCCCGGCTGCGATCACCTCCCGCACCGCGCCCGTGCCGGGCCCCGACGCGTCCTTCGTCCAGCCGGCCTTGAAGACCAGTGGAACAGCGGTCAAACTGGCCGGGTCAGCCAACCAGGCGAAGACGTGTTCCGGCGGTGCGGCAATCGTGCGCTCCACGTGCAACTCGACCATGGTCTGACCGTATACCGTCACTTACGCCATGCAGAACCAGATCGTCGTCGCCGGCGCGCTGATCGTCGGGGACGCGTTGCTCGTGGCGCAACGAGACCGTCCCCCCGAGCTGGCCGGGCGGTGGGAGCTCCCCGGCGGCAAGGTCGGAGCGGGCGAGACCGACGCCACGGCGCTGGCCCGCGAGTTGGCCGAGGAACTGGACATCGAGGTGTCCGTCGGGCCGCGGTTGGGTGACGACGTCGCACTCAGCGACACCATGACGTTGCGCGCATACATCGTCACGCAGACCTGTGGCCGCGTCGTGCGCGCGCACGATCACCGTGCGTTGCGCTGGGTTGCGGCTGCGGAATTGGGGCAACTTGATTGGGTGGCCGCCGACCGTGCCTGGATCCCGGAGCTGACGCGGTTGCTGTCGCAGCGCTAGCACCGCGACGCGCCATTCCGTGACTCGTTTCTCGGGTAACGCTGTCACGGAACACCGTTTCGCGGACAATCAAGGGGTGGATGCGGCGACGTCGCCGGACACCGGCGGGCGGCGGGGCCTGAATCTGGCCTTGGCGACGTGGGTATCGGCAATCAACTTCTGGGCGTGGAACATGATCGGCCCGCTGTCCACCACCTACGCCGCCGAGATGCGGCTCTCGAGTGCGCACACCTCGATGATGGTCGCCACCCCGATCCTGGTCGGCTCGCTGGGGCGGATCGTGGTCGGCGCACTGACCGATCGCTTCGGTGGTCGTGCCTTGTTCATCGCGATCTCCCTGGCGTCGATCCCGCCGGTACTTGCGGTCGGCGCGGCGGGAACAGCAAGGTCCTATCCGCTACTGCTGGTGTTCGGGTTCTTCCTGGGTGTCGCGGGCACGATCTTCGCGGTCGGCATCCCGTTCGCGAACGCGTGGTTCGAGCCAGCGCGGCGCGGTTTCGCCACAGGGGGTTTTCGGCATGGGCATGGTCGGAACCGCGCTGTCGGCGTTCTTCACGCCGCGGTTCGTGCGGTGGTTCGGGCTGTTTAGCACCCACGTCATCGTCGCGGTGGCGCTGGCACTGACGGCCGGTGCCTGCGTGCTCGTGATGCGCAACTCGCCGGCGTTCACCCCGAACACCGGCCCGGTGCTGCCCAAGCTCGTCGCTGCCGCGAAATTGCGGGTCACCTGGGAGATGTCGGGTCTCTACGCGGTGGTCTTCGGCGGCTTCGTCGCGTTCAGCAACTACCTGCCCACCTACATCAAGACCATTTACGGGCTTTCACCTGTGGAGGCCGGCGCCCGCACGGCCGGGTTCGCCCTGGCGGCCGTGCTGGCGCGCCCAATCGGCGGGACGCTGTCGGACCGCATCCCGCCCAAGTACGTGGTGCTCGCGTCGTTCGCCGGCACCGCCGCGTGGCGTTCGTCGCAGTGTTCCAGCCACCGCCGGACCTCTGGTCCGCCGCGACGTTCATCACGCTCGCGATCTTCCTGGGGATCGGCACCGGCGGCGTGTTCGCATGGGTGGCCCGACGGGCGCCGGCCAACGCGGTCGGGTCGGTGACCGGAATTGTCGCCGCTGCAGGCGGATTGGGCGGATACTTCCCGCCGCTCGTGATGGGCCTGACGTATGACCCGGTGCATAACGACTACACAATCGGGCTGCTTCTGCTGGTGGCTACCGCGCTCGTGGCGCTGGCGTATACGGCGCTGAGACTGCACGCCGAAGAACCCGCCCCGAAACGCAGGGAGGCGCCCGCGTGACCAGCACACCGCGCGTCGGTGGCCGGATCGAAGAGCTCCTCGAGCGCAGCGGCCAATTCTTCACGCCGGGGGCGTTCTCCGACGACTTGCGCACCGTGACCCGTCGCGGTGGCCGGGAAGGCGACGTGTTCTACCGCGACCGGTGGAGCCACGACAAGGTGGTGCGCTCCACCCACGGCGTCAACTGCACCGGATCCTGCTCGTGGAAGATCTATGTCAAGGATGGAATCATCACCTGGGAGACCCAGGAGACCGACTATCCGTCCGTCGGGCCCGACCGACCGGAATACGAGCCGCGCGGCTGTCCACGTGGCGCCGTTCTCCTGGTACACCTACTCGCCGACGCGCGTCCGGTACCCCTATGCCAGAGGTGTGCTCGTCGACATGTACCGAGAAGCCAAGGCGCGCTTGGGTGATCCGTGCTGGCATGGGCCGACATTCAGTCCGACCCTGACCGGCGCCGTCGATACCAACAGGCCCGCGGCAAGGGCGGACTGGTGCGGGTCACGTGGGCCGAGGCCACCGAGATGATCGCGGCCGCGCACGTGCACACGATCAAGACGTACGGTCCTGATCGCGTCGCCGGCTTCTCGCCGATCCCCGCGATGTCAATGGTCAGCCACGCGGCCGGCTCCCGTTTCGTGGAGTTGATCGGCGGGGTGATGACGTCGTTCTATGACTGGTACGCCGATCTTCCCGTCGCGTCGCCGCAGGTGTTCGGCGACCAGACCGATGTGCCCGAGTCCGGAGACTGGTGGGACGCTTCGTACCTGGTGATGTGGGGGTCCAACGTGCCGGTCACCCGCACGCCCGACGCGCACTGGATGGCAGAGGTGCGCTACCGCGGCACGAAGGTCGTCTCGGTCAGCCCCGACTACGCCGACAACACCAAGTTCGCCGACGAATGGATGCCGTGCGCGGCCGGCACCGACGGCGCGCTGGCCATGGCGATGGGACACGTGATCCTATCGGAATATTTTGTCAAGCAGTGTATTCCGTTCTTTGTCGACTATGTGCGCCGATTCACCGACCTGCCGTTTTTGGTCAAGCTCGAAGAGCGCGGTGACGCCCTGGTACCCGCGAAGATGCTCACCGCCGCCGACCTCGGGCAGAGAACTGAGAACGCCGCGTTCAAGCCGGCCGTGCTGGACGGCGCTACGGGCCAGCCCAGGGTGCCGCACGGCTCGCTGGGCTTCCGGTTCGGCGACGACGGCGTGGGCAAGTGGAATCTCGACCTCGGCGACATCGTCCCCGCATTGACCGTGGCCGACCCGAACGGTGCCGAATCCGCGCGAATTGTGTTGCCGCGCTTCGACACTGTCGACGGCCACGGCCAGACCATGGTGCGCGGCGTCCCGGTGCGCGTCGTGGATGGGCACCGGGTGTGCACGGTGTTCGACCTGATGCTGGCCCAGTACGGGGTGGCCCGGCCCGGGCTGCCGGGGGACTGGCCGACCGGCTACGACGACCCCGCGCACCCGTACACACCGGCGTGGCAGGAGCCGATCACCGGAGTGTCGGCGCAGCAGGCGACCCGGGTGGCCCGCGAACTCGCCCGCAACGCCGAGGAATCCGGCGGTCGGTCGATGATCATCATGGGCGCCGGCATCTGCCAGTGGTTCCATGGCGACACCACCTACCGGGCCGTGCTGGCGCTGCTGCTGCTCACGGGGTCGATGGGCCGCAACGGGGGCGGCTGGGCGCACTACGTCGGCCAGGAGAAGTGCCGGCCGGTGACCGGCTGGGCGACGATGGCGATGGCCACCGACTGGAAGCGCCCGCCCCGGCAGATGGCGGGCACGTCGTACTGGTACGTGCACACCGACCAGTGGCGCTACGACGGCTACCGGGCCGACGCGCTGTCCAGCCCGGTCGGCCGCGGTCGATTCACCGGCAAGCACACCATGGCGTGCTGGCCTCCGCGGTCGCGATGGGCTGGACGCCGTTCTACCCTCAGTTCAACCGCTCCAGTCTCGACGTCGCCGACGACGCGCGTGCCGCCGGCCGCGAGATCGCCGACTACGTGGTCGAACAACTCGCGACTGGCGCGCTGAAGTCCGCACTCGCCGAACCCGACGACCCGGCGAACTGGCCGCGTGTGCTCGACGTGTGGCGCGCCAACCTTCCGGGCTCGTCGAGCAAGGGCAACGAGTACTTCCTGCGCCACCTGCTCGGCACGACCTCGAACCTCCAGGCGACTCCGACACCAGAGGCATTGCGGCCCAATGACGTTGCATGGCGCGAGGAGATCCCCGAAGGCAAGCTCGATCTGCTGATGTCAATCGACTTCCGGATGATCTCCACCTCGCTGCTGTCTGACGTCGTGTTGCCCGCGGCCACCTGGCACGAGAAAGCCGACCTGTCCAGCACCGACATGCACCCGTACGTGCACGCGTTCAGCCCGGCCATCGACCCGCCGTGGGAGACCCGCTCCGACTACGAGGCGTTCGGCGCGATCGCGCGTAGCTTCTCCGTTCTGGCGGCCAAGCACCTCGGCGCCCGCACCGACGTCGTGCTGGGTGCCTTGCAGCACGACACGCCTGCCGCCATGGCATACCCGTGCGGCACCGAAAATGACTGGCGCACAACGGATCAAACACCTGTACCGGGCAAGACGATGGGTCCGCTGGCGGTGGTCGAGCGAGATTACGCCGCGATCGCCGACAAATGGGCAACGCTGGGTCCGCTGGTCGAGCGGCTCGGGCTGACCACCAAGGGCGTCACCACCCGGCCGGACAAGGAGGTCGACGAACTGGCCGCCAAGTTCGGGGTGATGGACTCAGGCCCTGCAGCCGGGCGGCCGGCGATCACGAACGCCGAGCGGATGGCCGACGTGATCCTGGCGCTGTCGGGGACCAGCAACGGGCGGCTCGCGGTCGAGGGATTCCGCGAGCTGGAACGCCGGACCGGGCGCAGTTTGGCGCATCTGGCCGAGGGCAGCGAGGAACGCCGGATCACCTACGCCGACACGCAGGCGCGACCGGTGCCGGTGATCACCAGCCCGGAGTGGTCGGGCAGCGAGACCGGCGGGCGCCGCTACGCGCCGTTCACGGTCAACATCGAGCAGCTCAAGCCGTTTCACACGTTGACCGGTCGGATGCATTTCTACCTGGACCACGATTGGCTAGAGGAAGTCGGCGAGCAGCTGCCGATTTACCGCCCGCCGCTTGACATGTCGCGGCTTTTCGGCGAGCCGGGCATAGGTGCCGACGGCCTCGCGCTGACCGTGCGCTACCTGACGCCGCACTCGAAATGGTCGATCCACTCCGAGTACCAGGACAATCTGCTGATGCTGTCGCTGTCCCGCGGCGGCCCCACCATGTGGATGAGCGTGGACGACGCGGCGAAAATCGATGTCCGCGACAATGATTGGGTGGAGGCGGTCAACCGCAACGGGGTTTTGGTGTGCCGCGCGATCGTCAGCCACCGGATGCCCGAGGGTGTCGTGTTCGTCTACCACGCGCAGGAGCGGACCATCGATGTGCCGCTGTCGGAGACCACCGGAAACCGCGGCGGCATCCACAACTCGCTGACCCGGCTGCTCGTCAAACCCAGCCACCTGGCCGGCGGGTACGCCCAGATCGCGTTCGCGTTCAACTATCTCGGACCCACTGGAAACCAGCGCGACGAGGTGACCGTCGTGCGGCGGCGCTCCCAGGAGGTGACATACGAATGAAGGTCATGGCCCAGATGGCGATGGTGATGAACCTCGACAAGTGCATCGGCTGCCACACCTGCTCGGTCACCTGCAAGCAGGCGTGGACCAACCGCGCGGGCACCGAGTACGTGTGGTTCAACAACGTGGAAACCCGCCCGGGTCAAGGATATCCGCGCACCTACGAGGACCAGGACCGTTGGCGTGGCGGCTGGGTGCGCGACCGCCGCGGCCGGCTGCGGTTGCGCGACGGCGGCCGGCTGGCCAAGATGCTGCGCATCTTCGCCAACCCGAAGCTGCCCAGCGTCGACGACTACTACGAGCCCTGGACGTACGACTACGAGAAACCTCATCACCGCGCCGCTCAGCGAGCACATGCCGGTGGCGCCGCCGCGCAGTCTGATCAGCGGTCAGCCGATGAAGGTGTCGTGGTCAGCGAACTGGGACGACGACCTCGGCGGCTCACCGGAGATCGTGCCGGGCGACCCGGTTCTGCGGCAGGTCAACGAACGGGTGCGGCTGGAACTCGAGCAGGCGTTCATGTTCTATCTGCCCCGCATCTGCGAGCACTGCCTGAACCCGTCGTGCGTGGCGTCGTGTCCGTCGGGCGCGATGTACAAGCGCACCGAGGACGGCATCGTGCTTGTCGACCAGGACCGCTGCCGCGGCTGGCGCATGTGCGTGTCGGGATGCCCGTACAAGAAGGTGTACTTCAACCACAAGACCGGCAAGGCCGAGAAGTGCACGCTGTGCTACCCGCGCATCGAGGTCGGCCTGCCGACGGTGTGCTCGGAGACGTGCGTGGGCCGGCTGCGCTACCTCGGCCTGGTGCTCTACGACGTTGACCGTGTTCTGGAGGCGGCGTCGGTGGAGCGCGACACGGACCTCTACCCTGCCCACCGGCGAATCCTGTTGGATCCCAACGATCCCGAGGTGATCGCCGGAGCGCGCGCCGAAGGGATCTCCGACGAGTGGATCGAGGCCGCCCGGCGCTCACCGGTGTATGCGCTGATTAACACCTACCAGGTGGCGCTTCCGCTGCATCCGGAGTTCCGCACCGTGCCGATGGTGTGGTACATCCCGCCGCTGTCGCCGGTGGTGGACGCGGTCAGCCGCGACGGCCATGACGGCGAGGACCTGGGCAACCTGTTCGG
The DNA here is from genome assembly GCA_963801365.1 of uncultured Actinomycetota bacterium. Classification (GTDB taxonomy): domain Bacteria; phylum Actinomycetota; class Actinomycetes; order Mycobacteriales; family Mycobacteriaceae; genus Mycobacterium. Next base: position 241,285 of record CAWDEZ010000026.1, read on the forward strand.
CGCGTTGGAGGCGCTGCGCATCCCGATCGAATACCTCGCCGGGCTGTTCACCGCCGGCGATACCACCGTGGTCGAGGGCGTGCTGCGCAAGCTTGCGGCGATGCGCTCATACATGCGCGACATCAACCTCGGCCGGCAGACGCAGCCGCACATCCCGGAGTCGGTCGGCATGACCGAGGAACAGATCTACCAGATGTACCGGCTGCTGGCATTGGCGAAATATGATGAGCGGTACGTGATTCCGACCGCGTACAACCTGGACGGCCGCGCGGTGGAGGAACCTGGGTGTGCGCTGTCGTTCGACGGCGGCCCGGCCATGTACGAGTCCGGACCGTTCGGCGAGGCCAGCGGAGGACCGGTACTGGTGGCAATCGAGACATTCCATGCGCTGCGGCAACGGCAGACCAGCGAGGGAATGGCCGCGAACGCCGAAGACCCCTCACGGGTCAACCTGCTCAACTGGGACGGTCGCGGAGTGCCGCGCGGCATGTTCCCGCAGCACGGAGCGCGGCGATGAGGTTGGGAAGCCGTACCCGGTCGGCGGTTCTGCAGGACCGCCTGGTGTGGCAGTGCGCGTCGCTGCTGCTGGCCTACCCCGACGCGGCGCGGCTGGACACCGCCGAGCAGCTGATGGTGCACACCGACGGTGCTGCGGCAGAACTACTTTCCCGCGCCGCCGGAGAGTTGCGCAAGCTGGACCCGATGCGCGCGGCGCAAAACTACGTGGACATCTTCGACATGCGCCGAGGGGCCACGATGTACCTGACCTACTGGACAGCTGGTGAGACCCGCAATCGCGGTGCCGCGATGCTGGTGTTCTCCCAGGCGTACCGAGACGCTGGCGTGGTCCCGCCGGCATCTGAGGCACCGGACTATCTGCCGGTGGTGCTGGAATTCGCAGCCACCGTCGACACCGAATGCGGGCGCAGGCTGCTCGGCGAGCATCGGGTGCCCATCGACGTGCTGCACACAGCGCTCGCCGACGCCGACTCGCCGTACGCATACGGCGTTGGTGCGGTGCTGACCACACTGCCCGCCGCCACCAATGCCGACGTGCAGCGCGCACAGCGGTTGGCTCAGGCCGGACCACCCGCCGAAGCGGTTGGGTTGCAACCGTTTACGTTGACCGTTCCGCCGCGACGCAGACCGGCTGGTGAATGACGTGCTGGGCCAGATATTCTGGGACGTGGTGCCGTACGTGACGCTGGCGATCGTCGTGGTTGGCACCTGGTGGCGGTACCGCTACGACAAGTTCGGGTGGACCACCCGCTCGTCTCAGCTCTACGAGGTTCGGCTGCTGCGCATCGCCAGCCCGATGTTTCACTTCGGCATCCTCGTCGTGATCGTCGGGCATATCATCGGGCTTCTGATCCCTGAATCATGGACGGACGCAGCGCGGTTGAGCCATCACGCCTATCACGTCCAGGCCGTCGTGTTGGGATCGATCGCCGGGTTCGCCACGCTGGCGGGGCTGGCGTTGCTGATCTACCGGCGACGCACCCACGGACCGGTGTTCATGGCAACCACGGTCAACGACAAGGTCATGTACGTGTTCCTCGTCGGCGCGATCGCGGCGGGACTGTACGCGACGGCGTTGGGCTCTGGGCTCTTCGGAGAGTCGTACAACTACCGCGAAACGGTATCGGTGTGGTTCCGGTTCATCTGGGTGCTAGCGCCGCGCGGCGACCTGATGGCCGAGGCGCCGCTCTATACCAGCTGCACGTGCTGATCGCGCTCGCGCTGTTCGCGCTCTGGCCGTTCACCCGGCTGGTGCACGCGTTCAGCGTGCCGATCGCCTACCTGTTCCGGCCGTACATCGTCTACCGCAGCCGCGATGGCGCAGCCGGCAAGCAGCTGGTCGGGTCGCACCCGCAGCGCCGCGGCTGGTGAGCCTATTTGCGCGCGACGATCGCGACGGCGGTCAGTTGTCTGCGGTTCTGCCGGAATGTCCGGCGCATATGGAGCACGCGCCGCCTGGCGTCGTGACGGGTGAGGATGTTCTTGGCGAACCGCAGCGCCCCGACCGGCCCCTCCTCGGAGATGATGCGCCGCGGCTGCGAAAGGGCCATCGGCGCGGTCGCAACATGGTCGACGACCAGGTCGTGGTCGGCCAGCAGGGCGCGCCATTCGGCGACCGTGAGTGGGCGGGCGTTGACCTTGATCGACGTGGCAAGGGCTCGGCGGATGTCGGCCTTGGGGTGATCGGGCAGGTCGTCGGGGGTCAGCGCGAGTTCATGGATGGCGTAGCGCCCACCCGGCCGCAGGATTCGAGCCGCTTCGGCGACAATGGCGTCCTTGCTCTTGTCGCTCTGCATGGTCAGCATCGCCTCGCCGACGACCACGTCGGCGCACGCATCGGGCAGCCCGGTGTCGGCGGCGTCGGCTACCCGAACGTCTCCGTTGCCCGGAGACAATCGACCGCGCGGCGTGCGCGGCCTGGGGTCTCGCTCGACGCCGAGGTATGAGCCGGGACGGCGGGCGATGATCTCTGCCGCCGTCCGCCCAAGGCCGGGAGCGAGTTCCACGACGTCGCGATCGGCTACGCCGGCACGCTCCAACAGGATGCGGGTGAGTTCCACGCCGCCCGGACGCAGCACGCGCTTGCCGAGGCGGGCCAGCAGCCAGTGCCCCTGCACCGCGTCGTCGGCGCGATCGGCGAACGGCAGCGCGCAGCCTGCCTGGTCAGCATCGGTCATCGGGATCACCGCCTGGCATGAGTTTTTACAAGTCATTGCTGTGTAAACTCTAGTGCATGTCGTCCACGATCGGGAAGCCCACTTCGCCGTGACGCCCGACGCACTCCGCGGACGCCGGTCCGACGTGCTGGCGACGCTGAAATCGGCGGCGGCTCCGATGACCATCGCGCAGCTCGCAGCGGATCTCGCGGTGCACCCGAACACAGTCCGGTTCCACTTGGACACGTTGCTTGCGGAGGGCCGGGTGGAACGGGTCGAACCGGACCACAGGCGGCCCGGGCGTCCGCCGCTGTTGTTCCGCCCGGTGCGCCGGATGAATCCCGGTGGCCCGCGGCGCTACCGGATGCTCGCCGAGATCCTCACCGTCGGGCTGGCCGGCGATCCGGACGCGAGCAGCAAGGCGCTCGACGCGGGACGCGCGTGGGGACGCCGGCTGGGCTCGGAAACCAAGACGGCGCACGGGCCCGCGGAACCGGTTCACCAGCTGGTCGGTCTGCTCGACGAGCTGGGATTCGAGCCGGAACGAAATCACGTCGTCGGCGCCGGCCAGGTCGGGCTGCGGCACTGTCCGTTCTTAGAACTGGCCGAAAACAGGTCCGCCGTGGTCTGCCCGATCCATCTCGGGCTGATGCAGGGGGCGTTGCAAAGCTGGAACGCACCGGTCACCGTCGACCGGCTGGAACCGTTCGCCGAACCGGACTTGTGCCTGGCCCGGTTGGCGCCGCACGAGGGGTCCAGATGAGCGTCGGCCCGGCGATCGCCGCCGCGCTGACGTTCATCTGGGTTGGCATGGTGCTCGCGATCTCGTTCCTCGAGGCGCCGCTGAAGTTCCGGGCACCCGGGGTGACCCTGCAGATCGGACTTGGCATCGGCCGCTTGGTCTTTCGCGCGCTCAACAGCACCGAGGTGCTGCTGGCCGTCGCGGCGGTGATCGCGCTCGCGCTGAGCCGTTCGCCGGTGGCTGCCGTCCTGCCCCTGGCGGTCGCGTTCGTCGCGTTGGGCGTCCAATTGCTGGTGGTGCGTCCGCGATTGACCCGCCGCTCAGACGCGGTGCTGGCCGGCCAGGACGCGCCCCGCCGCTCTCGCGGGCACTACGTCTACGTCGCGCTCGAAGCGGTCAAGGTGATCGCGCTCGTGGTGGGTGGGATTCTGCTGCTCGTCAGATGACCAGGTCGCCACCGCTCGTTTCACTATCGAGGCCCTGCGCTGCCACAATCTCCAGCGTGGCTTTCCGGAACGTCGCGATCGTCGCGCACGTCGACCACGGCAAGACGACGCTGGTCGACGCGATGCTTCGGCAATCCGGCGCGCTGCACGAACGCGGCGAAACCCAGGAACGCGTGCTTGACACCGGCGACCTGGAACGCGAAAAGGGCATCACGATTCTCGCGAAGAACACCGCGGTGCACCGGCATCATCCTGACGGGACCGTCACGGTGATCAACGTGATAGACACCCCGGGTCATGCCGATTTCGGCGGCGAGGTAGAGCGCGGCCTGTCGATGGTCGACGGCGTCCTGCTTCTCGTTGACGCGTCCGAGGGCCCGCTGCCGCAGACCCGCTTCGTGCTGCGCAAGGCGCTCGCCGCCCACCTCCCGGTGATCCTGGTCGTCAACAAGACCGACCGCCCGGACGCCCGCATCGACGAGGTGGTGGAAGCCAGCCACGATCTGCTGCTCGACGTCGCAACCGACCTGGACGATGAGGCCGCCGCGGCCGCCGAGCGCGCGCTGAGCATTCCGACGCTGTATGCGTCGGGTCGCGCCGGCGTGGCCGGCACGGTTGCGCCACCGGACGGCCAGGTGCCCGACGGCACCAACCTCGACCCGCTGTTCGACGTGCTGCTCGAGCACATTCCACCGCCGGCCGGAGACGCTGACGCGCCGCTGCAGGCGTTGGTGACCAACCTGGACGCGTCGACGTTCCTCGGTCGATTGGCGTTGGTGCGCATTTACAACGGCAGGCTGCGTAAGGGCCAGACTGTGGCGTGGCTGCGCGAAGACGGCGTCGCCAGCGCGAAGATCACCGAGCTGCTCGCCACCGAAGGCATCGAGCGAAACTCCACCGACGAGGCGCAGGCTGGTGACATCGTCGCGGTCGCGGGTCTGCCCGACATCATGATCGGGGACACGCTGGCCGATCCTGCGGAACCAAAACCGTTGCCGCGCATCACCGTTGACGGGCCTGCGATTTCAGTGACCATCGGTACCAACACGTCGCCGCTGGCCGGCAAGGTGACGGGCCACAAGCTCACCGCCCGGATGGTGCGGACCCGGCTGGACGCCGAGCTGGTCGGCAACGTGTCGATCCGGGTGGTCGACATCGGTCGCCCCGACGCGTGGGAGGTGCAGGGCCGCGGCGAGCTCGCGTTGGCGGTGCTCGTCGAGCAGATGCGCCGGGAAGGCTTCGAGCTGACGGTCGGCAAGCCGCAGGTGGTCACGCGGATGATCGACGGCAAGCTTCACGAGCCGTTCGAGGCGTTGACCATCGACGCTCCCGAGGAGTACGTCGGCGTGATCACGCAGCTGATGGCCGCGCGCAAGGGTCGGATGACCGAGATGGCCAACCACGCCGCGGGTTGGGTGCGAATGGACTTCGTCGTGCCGAGCCGCGGACTTATCGGGTTCCGGACCGATTTCCTCACCGAGACCCGCGGCACCGGCATCGCGAACGGAGTGTTCGACGGCTATCACCCCTGGGCCGGCGAGATCAGGTCGCGCCACACCGGCTCGCTGGTGTCCGACCGCGCCGGTCTGATCAGTGGGTATGCGCTGCTGCAGCTGGCCGATCGCGGCACGTTCTTCGTCGAGCCCGGACAGGACACGTACCAGGGCATGGTCGTGGGCGTTAATCCGCGCGCCGAGGACATCGACGTCAACGCCACCCGGGAGAAGAAGCTGACCAACATGCGCTCGTCCACCGCGGACGTGATCGAGACGTTGGCCAAGCCGATCGAACTGGACCTCGAGAAGGCGATGGAGTTCTGCGCGGTCGACGAGTGCGTCGAGGTGACTCCCGAAATCGTGCGCGTCCGCAAAGCCCAACTCGACGCCACCATGCGGGCCCGCAACAGGGCACGCGCCAAGGCGGCCAACCGCGCGTAGCGGGTCGTCATCATTACCCTGTAGGGCGTGCCGAGACCGTCCGTGCGTGTCAGCGTGCTGGCCGGCGTGCTCGCGATCGTGTCGGCCTGCACTGTGAGCCCGCCGCCGGCGCCGCAGAGCACGGACACGTCGCAGAACTCTGCGCCGCCGCCACCCCGGGCCTTTCAGATCATCATGGGCATCGACTCGATTGGCGCGGGATTCAACCCGCACCTGCTGTCGGATCAGTCGCCGGTGAACGCCGCGGTCGCCTCGCTGGTGCTGCCCAGCGCGTTTAGGGCGGTGCCAGACCCGGCGACGGCCACGGGCTCGCGGTGGGAGATGGATTCCACCTTGCTGCTGTCGGCCGAGGTGACCAACAACTACCCGTTCACGGTCACGTACAAGATCCGGCCGGAGGCGCAGTGGACCGACAACGCACCGATCGGCGCCGACGACTTCTGGTACCTGTGGCGGCAGATGGTCACCCAGCCGGGTGTGGTGGACCCGGCGGGGTACAACCTGATCACGTCGGTACAGTCGATCGATGGCGGCAAGCAAGCGGTCGTGACGTTCTCGTCGCCGTACCCGGCGTGGCGCGAGCTTTTCAGCGACATCCTGCCCGCGCACATCGTCAAGGACACGCCCGGCGGATTCCCTGCCGGTCTCGCGCGGGCCATGCCGGTGACCGGTGGGCAGTTCCGGGTGGAGAGCATCGACCCGCAACGCGACGAAATCCTGCTCGCCCGCAACGACCGGTTCTGGGCGGCGCAGGCGCTGCCTGACCACATCCTGCTGCGCCGGGCGGGCGCGCCGGCGGCACTGGCCGACTCGATGCGCAACGGCGACACGCAGGTCGCACAGGTGCACGGGGGCGCGGCCGCGTTCGCCCAGCTGTCGGCCATTCCCGACGTGCGCACGGCCAGGATCATGACGCCGCGGACCATGCAGATGTCGCTCCGGGCCGTGCAGTCCAAGCTCACCGATGTGCGGGTGCGCAAAGCGATCCTCGGGCTGCTCGACGTGGACCTGCTGGCTGCCGTCGGTGCGGGCAGCGACAACACCGTCACGCTGGCACAGGCCCAGGTGCGGTCCCCGTCGGATCCCGGCTACGTGCCCACCGCGCCGTCGGCGTTGAGCAAGGACACCGCGCTGGCGCTGCTGAGCGAGGCCGGGTACGAGATCGACACGGAGGCCACCACGGCGGTCACACCCGCGACGCCGTCGCCGACGCCCGAGTCGACGCGCGGGCAGATCAGCAAGGACGGCGTTCCGCTGACGATGCTGATTGGCGTCGCGTCAAACGACCCGACGTCCGTCGCGGTCGCCAGCACCGTGGCCGACCAGCTGCGCAACGTCGGGATAGCGGCGTCCGTGCAGGCGCTCGACCCGCCGGTGCTCTACGGCGACGCGGTGCCGAACAACCGCGTGGATGTGGTCGTCGGCTGGCATCGAGCGGGCGGCGATCTGGCCACCGAGCTGGCATCCCGCTACGGTTGCACCGCGCTGGCCGGGTCGTGGCCGAATGGCACGACAACGGTCACCCCGTCACCCACGAGCCCGACGACCCCGATCACACCGGCGTCGGGATCCGCGACCGATCCTGGTGCCCCGGTGCAGGTGCCGAACAACATCACCGGCGTGTGCGACCAGTCGCTTCAGCCGCGCATCGACGCCGCGCTTATGGGCCATGTTCCCATCGGTGAGGTGATCGACTTCGTGGAGCCGAAGCTGTGGGCGATGGCGACCGTGCTGCCGATCCTGCAGGACACCACGATCGTCGCGGCCGGGCCGCGCGTCGAAAATGTCAGCTTGTCCGGTGCGGTGCCAGTCGGGATCGTCGGCGATGCCAGCCGCTGGCAGAAGATGCCGCAATAACCATGGTTGAAACGCCCCGGCTGCTGTTTGTGCATGCCCATCCCGACGACGAGACTCTGACCACCGGCGGCACGATCGCGCGCTACGCGAGCCAGGGCGCCGACGTGTACGTGGTGACGTGCACGCTGGGCGAGGAAGGCGAGGTGATCGGGGACCGGTACGCGCGTTTGAGCGTCGAGGATGCGGATCAACTCGGGGGCTATCGCATCTGCGAGTTGACGGACGCCCTCGCGATCCTCGGCGTCGGCGATCCGATGTTTCTGGGCGGGCCCGGCCGCTGGCGGGATTCAGGCATGGCCGGCACGCCGCCTCGGCGCCACACCCGGTTCATCGACGCCGGCGACGCGGCGGTGCACGAGCTGACGGCGATCGTCGACCGGTTCCGCCCGCATGTGGTCGTCACGTACGACCCAGCCGGCGGCTACGGCCACCCGGACCACATCCACGCCCACACCGTCACCACCGCCGCCGTCGCGGAATCCGGTTGCGCCATCCCGAAGTTCTATTGGACTGTGTTGTCGTCGTCGGCCGTCAACGCCGCCCTGGCCGCGATGGTCGACGTCCCGCCCGGCTGGGGAAAGGTCAAGCCCGGCGATTTCGACTTCGGCTACCCCGACGACAAGATCGACGCCTTCATCGATGTGAGCGACCACATGACGGCGAAGGTTGCGGCACTTACCGCGCACGCCACCCAGGTCAGCGTCGCGCCGAACCGGCGATCGTGCGCGCTGTCGAACGACATTGCGATGCCCGTCCTTGCTGGGGAGCATTACGTGCTGGCCGCAGGTACGTCGGGTCCACGTAATGCCCACGGCTGGGAAACCGATCTGCTGGCTGGACTAAAGCTTGGCTAGCTGTCGCCGCTCCGCGTAAGCTTTCGACCACACCGCGGCGCAAGGGAGGGTGGCATGGACCCGGATCTGGATCCGCAACTGGAGTACTGGCAGTGGCATGCCGATAGCTTCCAGTGGGTGATCGGCTCGCTGGTCGGCGTGCTCGACAGCATCCCGACCTGACCGACGCGCGGCGTCGCTCGGCGTATTCTGTGCTGCGCGTCGTCGTGCTGGTGATTCTCGCTGTCGACGGCGTCATCTCGGCGGTGTTGGGTGCGATGTTCCTCCTGCTCTATGTGGGTGCCGTGCCGTTGCCGGTCAGCGCGCTCATCAGCGGCCTTCTGAATGCCGTGCTGGTGTGGGCTGGCCTGCAGTGGACGACGTCGTTGCGGTTGGCCGCGGTGGCACTGTGGACCTTTCTTTTCACCCTGGCGGCGATGGCTTTCTATGGCGGCCCGGGCGGAGATGTGATCCTGGCGACGGGCGGCCCGATTTCCGATCAGCTGACTCCGATCCTGATGCTGGTGTTCGGGGTGCTATCACCCGGCATCGTGCTGTGGCGGGCCGCGCGCGGCCGCTACCGATGAGCGCTCGCGGGACTCCAAGGGTCTACGCTGACACGCATGCCAGGGGCCGGGGTTTCACATGCTGAGACGCGCGGGATGAATCTTGCACCAGGGGGAGTTACACGAGCGTGGCGTTGACCCACGGCGACCATCGGCCTGTCCTGCCCACGCCTATGGTGCCCCCGAAGCCGAGCGCATCGGCGTTGCGGCGTGTGTTGCGGCGTGCCCGTGACGGTGTCGCGCTGAACGTCGACGAGGCGGCGGTTGCGATGACAGCGCGCGGCGACGATCTCTTGGATCTGTGTGCCAGCGCGGCGCGGGTGCGCGATGCGGGGCTGCAGGCCGCCGGGCGCCGTGGGCCGTTGGGGCGGCTGCCGATCAGTTATTCGCGGAAGGTCTTCATTCCCGTCACCCATCTGTGCCGCGACCAGTGTCACTACTGCACGTTCGTGTCGGTGCCGGGCAAGCTGCGCTCGACGGGCGCCAGCATGTACATGGAGCCCGACGAGATCGTCGACGTCGCGCGCAATGGTGCCGAATTGGGATGCAAAGAAGCACTTTTCACACTTGGAGACCGTCCAGAGGCGCGATGGCCGGAGGCGCGGCAGTGGCTGGCCGAACGCGGCTACGACACCACGCTGGATTACGTGCGCGCGATGGCGATCCGGGTTCTCGAAGAGACGGGGCTGCTGCCGCACCTGAATCCCGGTGTCATGTCGTGGTCGGAGCTGTCGAGGCTAAAGCCTGTCGCTCCGTCAATGGGCATGATGCTGGAGACCACGTCTCGGCGGTTGTTCCAGACGCGTGGTTTGGCCCATTACGGCAGTCCGGACAAGGATCCGGCAGTGCGGCTGCGCACGCTGACAGATGCCGGCCGGCTGTCGATTCCGTTCACCACCGGGCTGTTGGTCGGCATCGGTGAAACATTGGCCGACCGCGCGGAGACGTTGCACGCGATTCGGCGGTGCCACAAGGAGTTCGGGCACATTCAGGAAGTGATCGTGCAGAACTTTCGCTCGAAGCCTTCGACCGCCATGCGGTCAATGCCCGATGTGGATTTCGACGATTTCGTCGCCACAGTGGCGGTGACACGGCTGGTGCTCGGTCCGAAGATGCGCATCCAGGCGCCGCCGAACCTGGTGTCGCGGTCCGAATGTCTGGCGTTGATCGGTGCCGGCGTTGACGACTGGGGTGGGGTGTCACCGCTGACGCCGGATCACGTGAACCCCGAACGGCCGTGGCCCGCCGTGGACGAGTTGGCTCTCGTAACGGCCGAGGCGGGATTCGAGTTGGTGCAGCGCCTGACTGCGCATCCGCCGTACGTGCTGGCCGGATCCGCGTGGATTGACCCGCGGGTGCGTGGTCATGTCGTGGCGTTGGCCGATCCGTCGACCGGTTTGGCCGCCGACGTTGCGCCCGTTGGCCTGCCGTGGCAGGAACCCGACGCGGCGTGGGAGTCGACCGGTCGGGTGGATCTGAACGCCACGATCGACACCGAGGGACGTCTTTCTTCGGCGCGCAGCGATCTGGGCAGCGCGTTCGGTGACTGGGAGTCGGTGCGCGAGAAGGTCGCCGAGTTGGCCGCTCGGGCGCCCGAGCGAGTCGATGCTGACGTGTTGGCGGCGCTGCGCTCGGCCGAGCGCGATCCCGCCGGCTGCACCGACGCGCAGTATCTGGCGCTGGCGTCGGCCGATGGCCCTGGGCTTGATGCTCTTGCGGCATTGGCTGATTCACTGCGGCGCGATGTGGTCGGCGACGACGTGACATTCGTGGTGAACCGCAACATCAACTTCACGAACATCTGCTACACCGGCTGCCGGTTCTGTGCGTTCGCACAGCGCAAAGGAGACGCCGACGCCTACACGCTGTCCTACGACGAAGTCGGTGAACGCGCGTGGGAGGCCTACCTGGACGGTGCCACCGAAGTGTGCATGCAGGGTGGCATCGATCCCGAGCTGCCGGCCACCGGTTACGCCGATCTCGTCCGCGCGGTCAAGAGACGGGTGCCGGGCATGCACGTTCATGCGTTCTCCCCCATGGAGATTGTCAACGGCGCTGCGAAAAGCGGCGTGAGCGTTCGCGATTGGTTGATCGGGCTACGCGAGGCGGGCCTTGACACGATTCCGGGGACCGCCGCGGAGATCCTCGACGACGAGGTCCGGTGGGTGTTGACCAAGGGCAAGCTCCCGACGTCGGCGTGGGTCGAGGTGGTCACGACTGCGCACCAGGTGGGTCTGCGCTCGAGTTCGACGATGATGTACGGCCACGTCGACGCGCCTCGGCATTGGATCGGCCATTTGCGGATTCTGCGTGAGATCCAAGACCGCACAGGCGGTTTCACGGAGTTCGTCCCGTTGCCATTCGTGCACCAGAATTCGCCGCTGTATCTCGCGGGTGGAGCTCGCCCGGGCCCCACCCATCGTGACAATCGCGCGGTGCATGCGCTGGCGCGGATAATGCTGCACGGCAGGATCTCTCACGTCCAGACCAGCTGGGTCAAGCTTGGCGTCGAGCGCACGCAGGTGATGCTCAATGGGGGCGCCAACGACCTGGGCGGCACGCTGATGGAGGAGACGATCTCGCGGATGGCCGGCTCCGAGTACGGCTCGGCGAAAACGGTGGCCGAGCTAGTCGAGATCGCCGCAGGCATTGGCAGACCGGCACGTCAGCGCACGACGACGTACATGCCGCTGGCGGCCTAGCGCTCTTGTGGGTGCCGCCGCCTTGAGTTCACCATGGACGGCACCAAGTTCTACGCGATTGGGACACGCTCGGCAATGGCCCGAGACCGACGCGGTGTCATCGGTGTCGGGCCATTGCTTCTTGACCGTGATGCGGTGGTCAGACCGTCGTTCCGCCTGTTGGGGTGATGCGCACAAGCTGGCCCGGCGCGCCGTATAGCAGTTGATAGATGTTGCCATCCGGTCCCTGGGCCACCTTGACGGTGGCACCGGCCGCTGCGCCAACAAACGGCGTCGCGTTGCCGCACGACGAGTAATCAGAAGCGCAGGTCAGCTGTTTGACCCAGCCCTGGTTGGTATCCGCTATCAGGACTGTGTGTTGGGGGGCCGGCGCCGATCCCGGGCCGGTATAGACCGTGATACCCGTGATCGAATCGGCGCCGGTGCCACCGGTGAGCGTCGCATGAAGGAAGGCATAGATCGGGTTGGTATACGTCGTGGAAGGTGTACAGCTGGTTACGCCGATCCCGTCGCAGGGGCCTTCGGCGTTCGGCCAGCCGTAGTTGGCGCCAGCCGTCACGAGGTTGACCTCTTCCCAGGTGGCCTGGCCCACGTCAACCACCAACAGCTTGCCGTCCGGAGTGAAGGTCAACCGGAACGCGTTGCGGAAACCCCTGGCATATATGTAGGGGTTAACGCCCGGGACGTTTGCGTACGGGTTGTCGGCGGGCACCAGGGGGTTGCTGGCCAGATCCGGCACCCTATGGTTCGGGTCAAGCCGCAGGACCTTGCCGTAGATGGTTGTGAAGTCCTGTGAACGGGTGCCATCGAGCACGGTGCAGCAGACGTTGTCGCCGGTCGACCAGTACAGGGTGCCGTCCGGGGCGAAATCGAGCCCACCGCCCATGTGGTCGTTCGTAGCCGGCTCGGTCCCTTTGATAAGCACTGTCTCAGAGCCGGCAGTGAGGACCGCAGCCGACGGGTCGGTTACCGTTAGGCGCGACAACTGTTGGATGTTGTCCGACGACGGTGTATATGCCGCGTAAATATAGCCGTTTGTCTGGTAATCCGGATCCACCGCGATGGCGAGCAGCCCGCGCCCATTGCCCGAGTTGGTCGGCAGCGTGATCACCGGTGTGGACTGCAGCTGGCCAGTCGCGCTGGCCACCTGGATCGTTCCGTTTTTCTGGGCGACAAGGATTCGACCGTCCGGCAGGAACCGGAAGTCCGTCGCTTGGTTAACCTGCACAGGAGTGAATCCGGTGGTGCCGTTGGCAACGGTGACGGCTCACCGGGGTCGAGGTGGTGATGTTGCCGGCGGCGTCGCGGGCCTGTGCGGTCAGCGTGTGCACGCCGTTGGTCGGCCGTGGTGGTGTTCCACGTGACGCTGTAGGGCGTGGTGGTGTCCTCGGTGGGCAGCGGGGCGTTGTCCACCAGGAACTTCACCCCGGCCACCCCGACATTGTCGGCGGCGTTGGCGGAGAGGGTCACGTTGCCCGACACGGTCGAGCCGTTGGCGGGAGCGCGTCAGGTTCACCGTGGGCGGCGTGGTGTCCGCGGCGCCGTTGAGCACGTTGACGACCACCGGGGTCGAGGTGGTGATGTTGCCGGCGGCGTCACGGGCTCGCGCGGTCAGCGTGTAGGGGCCGTTGGCGGCCCCGCTGGCGTCCACCGTAATGCTGTAGGGCGCGGTGGTGTCCTCGGCGCCCAGCGGGGCGCCGCCGGACAGGAACGTCACCCCGGCCACCCCGACATTGTCGGCGGCGTTGGCGGAGAAGGTCACGTTGCCCGACACGGTCGCGCCGTTGGCCGGAGCCGTGAGGCTCACCGTGGGCGGCGTGGTATCCCGGCGGTGCCGTTGGCGACGGTGACGGCTCACCGGGGTCGAGGTGGTGATGTTGCCGGCGGCGTCGCGGGCCTGTGCGGTCACCGTGTGCACGCCGTTGGTCGCCGTGGTGGTGTTCCACGTGACGCTGTAGGGCGTGGTGGTGTCCTCGGTGGGCAGCGGGGCGTTGTCCACCAGGAACTTGCACCCCGGCCACCCCGACATTGTCGGCGGCGTTGGCGGAGAGGGTCACGTTGCCCGACACGGTCGAGCCGTTGGCGGGAGCGGTGAGGCTCACCGTGGGCGGCGTGGTATCCGCGGCGCCGTTGGCACGGTGACGATCACCGGCGTCGAGGTGGTGATGTTGCCGGCGGCGTCACGGGCTCGTGCGGTCAGCGTGTAGGGGCCGTTGGCGGCCCCGGTGGCGTTCACCGTAATGCTGTAGGGCGCGGTGGTGTCCTCGGCGCCCAGCGGGGCGCCGCCGGACAGGAACGTCACCCCGGCCACCCCGACATTGTCGGCGGCATTGGCGGAGAGGGTCACGTTGCCCGACACGGTCGCGCCGTCGGCGGGAGCGGTGAGGTTCACCGTGGGCGGCGTGGTATCGGCGGCGGCGGCGGCGGCGAGGGCGACTGGCGCCGTGGTATCGGCGGCAACGGTCTCAGTGGCGGTGACCATCGGGTCGACGGTCTGGCTGGTCTGCGGGACGTCGGCCAGGTTGGTCGGTTGCTCGCCGGTCAGGGCTTGTTGGGATTGGCGGCGCCACCCGGCCAGCGCCGCCAACAGGGCCGGTGACTCGACCGGGCCGACCGGGCTGTCGGTGAGCGATGGGTCCAGACCCGCCCACGCCAGCGTGTCGGCGACTGCGCGCGACACCGGACTGCTCACCGGCGCGGTGGCGGTCACCGGTGGACTCTGGACGACGACCGCGTCGCTCTGCTGCACCGCAACGGTCTTCACGGTGGTGGCGGCGGGCCGGGGTGCGGTGTTCTGATCGGCTACGTCGGCCGCGGGCGTGTCGGCCTGCGCGGGTCGCAGCTTGGACGCGGCAGCGCTGACCGCTGTCGACTGCGTGTCGGCGGTGAGCCGCGCCGCATCGGCCGGGTTATTCACCACCGGCTGTTTGTTATCCGAGCCGGTCCTCGGGCCGCCCACCGCTGCTGCCGCCGACCGGCTGCTCGGTGAGGACGGTTTGGCCGCGGCCACCGGGGGCGCCGTGGCAGCCGTCGACGCGGGCGCCGCCTCGGGCAGCGCGTCACCGGTCACCGGCGCCCCGACATCGGCGGCCGAGCCGATCGCGCCCGACTGCGCCGCGCCGCTGCTCTGCACCAGCCCGCCCCCCGGATCATCGGTCGCCGTCGACCCGCTCGACGTCGCTGCGGTGGTGCCCGTCGTAGGCGTCGATGCCGGTGCCGAGGTCGACGCCCCGACCGAGGAGCCGCTCGCCGACGGTGTGCCGCTCGCCGAGGGTGTACCGGTCGCTGACGGTGTGCCGGTCGACGC
>CAWDEZ010000027.1:0-321437 GCA_963801365.1 uncultured Actinomycetota bacterium
CCGGCTCTGACTCGTCGCCGTGCGACAGTTCCCCGATGAAGAGAAGCGTCGCCGTGATCGGGGCCGGACCGGGCGGGCTCGTCGCGGCGCGGTGGCTGCTGTCGCAGGGACTCGAGCCAACGATCTTCGAGCAGGGTCCCATGCTGGGCGGTCAGTGGACAGCGCTCGATGGCCTGAGCGGCGTGTGGCCGACGATGCACACCAACACCAGTCGCGTGATGACCGCCTTCAGCGATCTCGAGCACGACAGCGATCTGGTCTACCCGTCAAATCGCGACATCCTCGACTACCTGGGTCGCTATGCCGAGATGTTCGACCTGATGTCGCGCATCCGGTTTGGCACCCGGGTCGACCTTCTCGGTCGAGACGACACCGGATGGCTCGTGGGCCACAGCGGCATCAGCGAGCATTTCGACCGAGTGGTGGTGGCCAGCGGCAGGTTCCATGCGCCTGCCATTCCAGACGTTTCGGGCCTTGACACATTCGCCGGGTCAGAGGGAGCGATCTCGACCTACCACTACAAGGTGCCCTCTCTTTATCGCGGCAAGCGTGTCCTCGTCGCTGGCGGCGCGATCAGCGCGCTGGAGATCGCCGCCGACCTCGCCCAGCTCGGCGCGGCCCGCGTTGTGCTGACCCAGCGGCGGCAGAAGTATGTCCTGCCGAAGTTCGCCGCCGGAGTTCCCTCCGATCATCGGATCTTCACGCGGTACGGAGCCCTGGCGGACGAGACACTGGCCGCGGAGGAGATCGACCGGCAGCTAAAGGAGATCGTGGTCGAGGCCGGGGGAAGCCCGGAGCAGTACGGCGCACCGGCGCCTGACCCGTCGCTGTTCGTCGCAGGGGTCACCCTCAACCAGCACTACCTGCCGCTCGTCGGCGAGGGCCGAATCACGGTGCGTCCGTGGATGACATCCGTCGCGGGCGCGACCGTGACCTTCGCAGGCGGGCCTGCCGAGGAGTTCGACGCGATCCTGTTCGGCACCGGATTCAACCTCGACCTGCCCTTCCTGAGTGACGACATCCGGGCCGTCCTCGACCTCGACGCGGTGCACCTGGACGCCGACCGCTACACCTTCCACCCCGACCTGCCAGGGCTGGCCTTCATGGGCATGTGGGACCAATCCGGCGGATATTTTGTGCCGCTGGAATTGCAGGCGAGGTGGGTCGCTTACACGTGGGGCGGCGCGATCCCGGCGACAACCGAGACCGATCAGCGGTTTGCACTCGACGCGTACCGGTCGAGGCGGGGGATGTCCCAGAAGACTCGGATGAACCTGGTGGCTCTGGCCTTCGCCCGCGCAGCCGGCGTCGAGCCTCACCTGGAGAACTGGCCGCATCTGCGCCGCGCCGTGCTGTTCGGCCCGCTCGCGCCGAGTTGCTTCCGGCTCGAGGGCCCCGATGCGCTTCCGGATGCCCCGGTCCGGTTCGCACGCGAGGCTGCCGCCTTCGGTGCGATCACGTCGAATGAGCTGACCGAGCGCGAACAGAACTACTGGTCGCTCGTGCAGAGCTCGAGAGGCGATTAGCGGCGTCGGGATGACTCCACCGCCATATTCTGGGCGGACCCTGGACTCTCTGGGGCCACATCGGCGGGGGGTTGGATGGCCGTAGCGGCGTGCCGTAGGTGTGGCACCGAGCCACGGGAGGGTGCGCGCTTTTGTGACACCTGCGGTTCGCTCATTGCGCCGTCCACCGAGCGCGCCGAGTACAAGCAAGTCACGGTGCTCTTTGCCGACGTGGTGCGCTCGATGGACATCGCGTCAGCGGTGGGGGCGGAGCGGCTCCGCGAGATCCTGGCCGAACTCGCCAACCGCTGCGGGGCTGTCGTGCAGCGATACGGCGGCACCGTCGACAAGTTCACAGGCGACGGCATCATGGCCGTATTCGGAGCACCAATTGCGTTGGAGGACCATGGTTTTCGCGCATGTCTTGCGGCCTTGGATATTCAGGGGGAGGCGAAGCGGCTGGGGTCGAGGTGCAAGACCGCGACGGTATCGACCTCCAGTTGCGCGTCGGGCTTAACTCCGGGGAGGTGATTGCGGGCGAAATCGGTTCAGGGGCTTTCGGTTACACCGCGATCGGCGAGCAGGTGGGAATGGCTCAGCGGATGGAGTCGGTCGCCCCACCTGGTGGGGTGATGCTCAGCGAATCCACGGCTCGACTGGTCGAACGTTCCGCGGTGCTCGAAGACATCGAGCTGGTGCACATCAAGGGCGCCGACGAACCGGTGCGCGCGTCGGCTGATGCGATCGAGCCGCGACGTGCCCTCGTCGGGGGTGCGGAATCGACGCTGGTCGGTCGGCGTTGGGAGATGGCCGCTGTCGCCGCCGTGGCGGAGTGCTCTATAGATGGTCGCGGCGGTGTCGTGGGTGTGGTGGGTCCGCCGGGTATCGGCAAGAGCCGGATGCCGCGTGAGGCTGCCGCAGTGGCAGCCGGTCATGGGGTGGAAGTGTTTTGGACCTTCTGCGAGTCGCATGCCAGCGACATCCCCTTCCACGCCGTGACGCGGCTGCTGCGGGCGGTCACCGGGATAACGGACATGGACGGTGACGCTGTCCGAGCTCAGCTGTGGGCGCAGATTCCCGACGCAGACCGAGGGGATCTGACGTTGTTGGATGCTCTGTTGGGTGTCGCCGACCCCGATGTGCCTCCGCGCAGCATCGCCGCGGATGCCCGGCGGCGGCGGTTGACCGCCATGATCAACACCGCGTCGCTTTCCCGAACTCAACCGGCGCTCTACATCATCGAGGATGCGCACTGGATCGATGAGGTCAGCGAGTCGATGCTGTCCGACTTCGTTGCGGTCCTCCCGCAAACCCGGTCGATGGTGCTGATCACCTGCCGCCCCGAGTACGACGGACCGCTGACGCGGGTACCTGGTGCGCAGACGATAGCGCTTGCACCACTGGGTGATTCGGATACCGCGGCGTTGCTCACCGAGTTGCTGGGGCAGCACCCCACTGGCGGGGGGTGGCGGCCACGATCGCGTCGCGGGTCGGCGGCAACCCGTTCTTCGCCGAGGAGATGGTGCGCGATCTGGCCGAGCGGGGCGTGCTGCGCGGGCATCGCGGCGCCTATGTATGTCAGACGGACCTCACCGAGGTCAGTGTGCCGGCCACCCTGCAGGCCAACATCGGCGCGCGCATCGACCGCCTCGACAAGCAGGCCAAGCGCACGCTGAACGCCGCAGCGGTGATCGGGTCGCCGTTCGGCACAGAGCTGCTGAACAGCCTGGGCGTCGAGCCGGTCGTCGAGGAGCTCATCAGGGCAGAGCTGATCGACCAGGTGAGGTTCTCCCCGCACGCGGAGTATGCGTTTCGCCATCCGCTAATCTGCGCGCTGGCGTACGAATCACAACTCAAATCAGATCGCGCTGAGTTGCATCGGCGCCTGGCCGCCGCGATCCAGGAGCGTGAAACCGTAGCGGTCGAGGAGAACGCGGCGCTGATCGCCGAGCATCTGTACGCCGGCGGCGAGCTGCGTGCCGCCTACGGCTGGCACACGCGGGCCAGCGCGTGGTCGACGAATCGTGATATCGCCGCCGCGCGGGTCAGTTGGGAACGTGCCCGCCAGATCGCCGACGCGTTGCCGACCGACGACCCGGACCGTAGTGCGATGCGCATCGCCCCGCGCACCATGCTGTGCGTCACCAACTGGCGAGCGGCCGAGGTGGACCACTCCGGGCGCTTCGAGGAACTCCGGGAGCTGTGCGCCGCGGCGGGGGACAAGGGCTCGCTGGCCGCCGCGATGACGGGGCTGGCAACCGAGCTGTTGTGGCACGGGCGCGCCCGCGAGGCGTCGCGTCTGGCGTCCGAACAGATGGCACTGCTGGAGTCGATCGGTGATCCGACCCTGACCATCGGGGTGGCCTACGTACCTCTAATCATCAAGTTCGTCACCGGTGAGTTCGCCGATGTTCTGCGGTGGTCGCAGACCGTCATCGATCTAGCCGAGGGCGACCCCGCCAAGGGTGCCAACTTCGCGGTGGGGTCACCGCTGGCAGCGGCGGTCGGATACCGCGGCGTCGCTCGATACTGGCTGGGGCATCCCGGGTGGCGCCAGGACCTCGACGACGCCCTTGCGATGGCCCGAAGCAGTGATCCGGTGACCCACGGGTTGCTCGCTGCGGCGATTTACGGTGTCGCGTTCGCGGCCGGGGTGTTGCGGGCCGACGACGGCGCGGTGCGTGAGATCGAGGAGACGCTGCAGATCGCCGAGGGATCAAGCGACGACACCGCGCTGGGCAGCGTCAAATACTTCCTGGGTATCGCGCTGACGTGTCTGGACGCTCCCGCAGACCGTCAGCGCGGGGTAGAGCTGCTGACGCAGGTGCGCGACGCGTGGTTGCGCGAGCACAGCCGACTGTATCTCGTACCGTTCGCCGACATAGTCATCGCCCGTGAGGCAGCCCGGCGCGGCGACCGCGATGATGCCATCCCGGTGATGCGGACAGCCGTTCATGATCTCGTGCAGCTGGGTCAGCCGGCGTCTTGCGTTGTTGCCATCGGCATTCTGGTGGAGACGCTGCTGGACCGTGGCGCGAAGGGCGACATGGCGGAGGCGGAAGCGGCGATTGACCGGATGGCGAACCTCCCGTCGACTGAAGGGTGGGTACTGCGCGACATCTTGGTGCTGCGGCTGCGCGCGCTGTTGGCAGAGGCGAGCGGTGACGAGATGTCCTATAGGGACTTCAGGGATCGCTACCGTGCGAAGGCGGAATCGCTGGGCTTCGAAGGGCACATGCAGTGGGCCGAGGCGATGCCTTGAGGCGCTCGCTGTGTTCGCGAGTGGCCACTTATGACACGCGATTGGCGAAAATACGTGCAATAAGTGGCCATCCGGCGCTCAGTTTTTTTCTGGCCTGGGCGGCTTGGCCCGGCGGTTCCCGCAGCCCCGACGCCATCGCCCTCAGAGACTTCGTCATCGTTCTCGGGCATTACCGCTATCCGGCGCCGCTGGCCGAATACCGTTGAAGAGCATCGGCACAAAATCGAAGGAGCGGCACCGTGAGCAAGAAGAGCGCCAACACAAAAGATGGACGGAAGCACAACAAGGCAGCGAAGCAGGGCAAAGCCCATAACGGCGAAGTGACATCTCCACTGAACCTGATCGAGTCGCCTGACGGCTCCGCGACGAACGCGACATCGGCCGAACGGAAGGCGACAGATACCACCAAAAAACAGCAGGCTGGTGGCACAGCGTCGCCCAGGCCCAAGATGAACACGAAGAAATACGAGAGTGAGCTCGAAACGCTGCAGGGCCGCCTTGTTGCCATGCAGGAGTGGGTTGTGGCTACGGGTGCCAGAGTGATCGTCGTGTTCGAGGGGCGGGATACCGCCGGAAAAGGCGGAACGATCAAGCGGATCCTCGAGCGCGTCAGTCCTCGCGTGTTCAAGCTGGTCGCCTTGCCGGCACCGACCGAGCGGGAAAAGTCGCAAATGTACATCCAGCGATACATACAGCACTTTCCCGCTGCCGGCGAAGTGGTGATCTTCGATCGCAGCTGGTACAACAAGGCCGGTGTGGAGCGGGTCATGGGCTTCTGCACCGACGAGGAGGCCGAGCGGTTCCTCCACCTGACCCCACAGGTGGAGCGGATAATTGTCGATTCGGGGATCGTGCTCATCAAGTACTGGCTCGAGGTCAGCGCCGACGAGCAGACTCGGCGGCTCAAGGGCCGCATCGGCGACGACCGCAAGACCTGGAAGCTTACCGACATGGACCTGAAGTCCTATAGCCGCTGGTATGACTACTCGCGTGCCCGCGACGACATGTTCGCGGCGTCTGACACTCCGTGGGCGCCGTGGTTCGTGGCCCAATCTAACGACAAGAAGAGAGCCAGGCTCAACATCATCTCCCACCTTCTCAGCCAGGTTCCCTATAAGGAGATACCGTCGGCCACGGTCACATTGCCCAGGCGCCAAGCTGCCCGCGGATATAAGGAGCCGGACTACCCGTACCAGTACATTCCCGATGCCTACTGATCCGGAGGCCTCTACGGTCGATATTGGCTAGTCTTCGCCATCGTCGCCGCCGTGGCGTCCATGCTTAGGGTGCTGCCGTGGTGGCTGCTGAGGAACCGGATACCACGGCGGCCGCACCGCCGGCGGGTCGAAGCGGGGCGTCACCAGGATCGGTGGGAGCCCGGGCACCGGCAGCTCGATGACGGGCGCCGGCAATAACACCGGCGGTGTCGCGGCCGGCGCCGGAGGGGCCACTGGCGGACCGGCCGGCGCGGGTGTGCGCGTCAGCACCGCCGGCGGGGATGGAATCACTTGCACCGGCACCGGGGGTGCAAGCTGCTGCGGCGCCGTCGGCGGGGCAACCGAGGGCGCGGGCAGGGGTGGGAGGACGCCGGGTTGACTGGGCTGCGCATTCTGAACCAACGGGGGCGCAGGCGGCAGGGTATTCGGATGCACCGCATTCTGGCCGGTGTCTGGCTGCTGCTCGGTGGCCGGCTGGATGCTGACGGCGAGCGAAACCACCAGCGCGACCACACCGACAACGAAGATTGCGGTAAGCGCGCTGCCCGCCAGCAGGAACGGTTTCCGGCCTTCCTCTGTGCCAACGACGACGAGCCGGCGGGCGTGGCCGGTCAGGCCAACCGCGTCAGCCGCTCCTGCGGTTGTCCCGTCCTCCGGATCTCGCGAATAGGCCAGTCCACCGGTCGTGGCATCGATACGGGGCACGTTGGCTGCGGCCAGCGCCGCGGCACGGGCGAGCGCGAGCTCCGGTTCGTCGGGCGCGTGTACCGGCATCGAGACGAGGTGCTCCAGATGCGACGTCACCGACATGGTGTCCACTCCGGAGCCGACCACGAACACCCCGTCCGGCCGCGGCTCCTGCGATTCAAGGTCGCTGACCAAGCCGGCCAGCACGGCCATCGGATCGGGGCCGTCCAGGCCGCGGCTAACCCATTTCACGACAGAACCGTCGACGGTTCGGACAACCGACAAGGTTGCAGTGTCGCGCTGCACGAACATCAGCGCGGTCGTGCCGTAGCCGACCGCGCGGCCGATTGCCTGCGCAAGCGCACCCGCTGCGTGCGGTTCTGAGAAGAGCATGACGTTCTCGATGCCGCGGATGGACAGAGCTTCTCGCAGCGCGGCCGCCTCGGCGCGGTCACTCCATGCCACGCCGGTCGATACCAGGTGGTGGCCACCGGCGACTGCACCCTCCCGCGTACCGAGCACCGCGTCGATGACTTGATCGGATCGGCTTGAGGTTGCACCGTCACCGATGGCGGTGACATCCAAGAGATCGTGCTCGACCGTGACTCCGTCGGCCTTTTCGCCCTCGACCAGCACCATACGGATATTGGTGGGTGTCATCGAGACTCCCAGTACGACGTCCACCGCCCCTCCAGAGATATCGCGATACAGCTTTCGGTCGTTCGGCACGAGCGTCATCAAGACACGCCAACCGGGTGGCGATGCTTCGAGCCTGCGCTCTTCACAACCAGTCGTAAAGGGGGCCGTGGACGGCGGTGGGGACGGCTGCGCCGCACTGGCAACCGCAGGCCTCTACGTGGGTCGTGCGTCATTAGCCGAACCAAACGATTTAAGGGAATCAAGGAATCGCGGCAGACACGCGTTCAGAGTTTCCAAGAATTGCGACGAAAGTGACGGTTCGCTCTGATTAGCTTTGCCTAGGCGACAACCATCGTCCGTTTCGGCCAGTTGTTATCGGATTGAAGGAGCCAGGTATGTTCCCCTCTGCCCCCATTTGGCGCCATGCCGTGGTCGGCGCAATCGGCGCTGGCGCAGTTGCAGGCGCATTGTTGTGTGCTACGGCGGGGAGCGCTGCGGCTGATCCGCCGCCTCGGCCACCCAACTGCTCGGCCGCGGATGTGGCCGGGGTTTCGGCAGGTGTGGCGGCAGCCGTGTCGACCTATCTGTTCACCCACCCCGACGTGAACGGCTTCTTCACCGACCTGCAGGGGCAACCCAAAGACGAGATGCGCGACGATGTGCAGAACTACGTCAATGCCAACCCGCAAGTGCAAGCCGACCTCGAGCGCATGCGTCAGCCGCTGACTGACATCAGGCAACGTTGCCAGTGGACTCCAATACTCGGGCAGGACGGCGCGACGTCCTGATCGATTGTTCCGGAGGTCGTGTGCATGATTTAGAAGCTGACCAGCTCACCGAGCGCAATCGGCTGTACGATTCAGGTCTTATCGCGAATGCCGAGGAATATACTGCTGCCCTCGGTCCCCGCACGGGCCAACAAGGGCCCGCGGTGGAGACGGGAAGGAGATCGCGATGAACATGTGGAAGCGGTCTTGGATTGCGGCGGGGATAGCGGTGTTGGCGCTGACGGCGATCCCTGAAATGTATGCCGTGATGCAGCCTTCCGGTGTGGCCAACGCGGATGTCTGCGCAAACGTGGGGAGGCGCATTTCGGTCGGCGGGTGCATGAACGTCGCCGATACGGTTAACGCCTATGTCCCGCCACCAGCCGAATATGCTCCCCTGCCGGAAGACTTTCAGGCGCCGCCTCCGGCACCTCCGCCCGTGAATGTCGGCGTCTGCGCTGGCTTCGGCCGGAGAATCCGTGTCGGCGGCTGCGTCTAGGTTGACACGCGACCGCGGTTCCCGTGCCGGCGGCGCCGAGGGGATCCGCAAGTACTGCCGCACCAAAAGCATTGTGGCCGAACGGTTTCTATCGGACCATGGACATCGAGTGAGCCGAGGCGATGCCATGACGGCCGTTGTTCACGCGGTCGACCGTCAGAATTCCTGAAAAACCTGTCCCGCGTTGGTAATTCGAATTGGTGACAGTTCGACGGGGTCCCGGCGCTCGATCAATCATCAAATGGGCAAAGATCCTGAACGCATCTGACGCGGCTGCTCGGTCCGTCCCAGGTGCCATTTGACAGACATGCCTGATCAGCGGTGCCACGATACTGACGTGGACTCCGGACCGTCCTGTGAGTCGTGCGGTACGCCGTTGGGCGCGACCGCCAAGTTCTGCAGCGAGTGCGGCACGCCAGTCGCACATGTCGCTCAGTCGGCGGAGTACAAGCAGGTCACGGTGCTGTTCGCCGACATCGTGCGCTCGATGGACATCGCGGCAGCGGTGGGGGCGGAGCGGCTGCGCGAGGCATGGCGGAACTGGTTGATAGAGCCACTGGGGTGGTGCAGCGCTACGGCGGCACGGTGGACAAGTTCACCGGCGACGGCATCATGGCGGTGTTCGGTGCACCGGCGGCGCTGGAGGACCACGCCGTCCGGGCCTGCCTGGCTGCGTTGGGCATTCAAGAAGAAGCGAAGGCCGTGGCCGTCGAGGTCGAACGTGGAGATAGCGTCGAACTGCGTCTGCGCGTCGGACTGAACTCGGGTCAGGTAATCGCCGGTGAAATCGGTTCAGGCGCTTTGGGTTACACCGCCATCGGTGAGCAGGTGGGGATGGCGCAGCGGATGGAGTCGGTGGCTCTGCCGGGTGGGGTGATGGTCAGCGAGTCCACCGCGCGGTTGGTCGACCACGCGGCGGTGCTCGCTGGAGCCGAAATGGCACACATCAAAGGTAGCGAGCAACCGGTGCCCGCACGTCAGTTGCTGGGAATGGCGGCACAGGCTGGGCGGGTTGGCCGTTCTGAGACCACGTTGGTGGGGCGGCAGGCAGAGCTGAGTGCCGTCGGGGCAATGTTGGAGCGGTCAGCCAGCGGGCGCGGATGCGTGGTCGGTGTCGCTGGAGAAGCGGGTATCGGCAAGAGCCGCCTCGTTGCCGAGACTGTGGCGATGGCGCGCCACCGTGGTGTCGAGGTGTTCTCGACGTTCTGCGAGTCCTACGCCAGCAAGGTCCCGTTTGGTGTGGCGGCGCGCCTGTTGCGGGAAGTCGCCCGGGTATCGGACCTCGATCCTGCGGCGGCGCGGGAACGGCTGCGTGCCCAGATTGCCGACGCGAATGGTGAGGACCTGCTATTGTTCGATGACCTGCTGGGCATCCGCGACCCTCAAGTGCCGCTGCCGGAGATCGATCCCGATGCGCGGCGGCGACGGTTGACCGCGCTGGTCAACTCGGTGTCGCTGGCCCGGACTGAGCCGGTCCTCTACGTCATCGAAGACGCGCACTGGATCGACGAGGTTAGCGAGTCGATGCTCGCCGACTTCCTAGCCGTCATTGCGCAGACTCTGTCGGTAGTGCTGATCACCTACCGTCCGCATTACCGAGGTGCACTCGCACAGTTTCCCGGCGCACAAACCTTTTCTCTGGACCCGCTAACCGACGCGGAGATCACCGCACTGCTCGACCAGCTATTGGGTTCTGATCAGTCCATTCCGGCGATCAGGGCGCTGATCGCCGGACGAGCCGCTGGAAACCCGTTCTTCGCCCAGGCGATGGTGCGCGAGCTTGCCGAACGCGGCGTACTTCAAGGCGACCGCGGTGCCTACATCTGCCGCACGAGCGTCGCTGAGGTAACCGTGCCGGCAACCCTTCAGGCGGCGATCGCCTCCCGCATCGATGTGCTAGATCCGGCGGCCAAGCGGACGCTGAATGCCGCAGCGGTGATCGGATTGCGCTTCACACCCGAACTGCTCACCGCACTGGGGTTTGATGCCGTTCCCGAAGGACTCGTGAAGGCTGAATTTATCGAGCAGGTCCGCTTTACGTCCGATGCGGAGTATGCGTTTCGGCATCCGCTGATCCGCACGGTGGCCTACGAATCACAACTCAAATCCGATCGCGCGTCTTCACTGCCTCTTGGCCGCCGCGATTGAAGCCCGGGACGCGACATCGGTAGACGAGAATGCAGCGCTGATCGCCGAACACTGGGAGACCGCGGGCGATCTGGGCGTCGCGTACGAATGGCATATGCGAGCCGGGACATGGTTAGCCAACCGCGACGTGACCGCGGCAAGGCTCAGCTGGGAGCGTGCTCGCCGGATTGCCCACTCTTTACCTACCAAGTACCCGAACCGGTTGCAGATGCGCATCGCTCCCTGCACTTTGCTCTCCGGCAGGGGCTGGCGCGGCGACTTTGCGAACACGTCAGACCGTTTCCAGGAGCTGAGTGAGCTGTGCATGCTCGCAGACGACAACGCGTCGCTGGCCATCGGTATGACGGGGATGCTTGGTGAGCACTACATGCACGCGCGATTGCGAGAGGCGTCGAGGTGGGCATCTAGACAGATGTCGCTCATCGAATCCATCGGTGATCCGATGTTGACGATCGCACTGTCCGTGCTCGCGAGCGTCGTCAAGTCCGACAACGGTGCGTTCGCAGACGTGCTGCGATGGTCGAACAGGGTAATCGAACTGGCCGGTGACAATGCCACCAAAGGAAATCTGTTCATTGGGTCGCCGCTGGCGTGGGCGTTGGCACTACGCGGCTTCGCCCGTTGGGCCCTAGGCCAACCGGGCTGGCGGGACGACTTCGATCGTGCCGTGGCCCGCACGGTGGACCCGATTTAGTATGTCGCCGTGGTCAACCTTCGTTACACGGCCGCGATAACGTGCGGGTTGCTTCTTCCCGACGATGAGGCGTTAAACGAGCTCCACCAGGCCCTGCGGGTCGCGGAAAGATCAGCCGACGATGTCGCGCTGGGCATGGCGCGAACCGCGTTGGGCGTCGCGCTCCTGCATTGTGCCTCCGAAGCAGACCGCGAGCGCGGACTGAAGCTGCTGGAGCAGCTCCGTGACATGTGCCTCCACAAGGTCTACTACCTGAGCCTCTTGCATTTCGGCGAGGTGTACATCGCACGTGAGAGAGCCCGCCGGGGGGAAAGGGATGGGGCGCTAGTGTCGCGTGTTGTTGATTGATTTACGTTTGATTTTGCCGAGGAGTTGGTCTGCGGTCTTGATCCAGGTGAACGGCTTGGCGCGTTGGTTGTAGCTGTCGATGTAGGTGCGGATCGCGGTTTCGAGGTCGGTGACGTCGGTGAAGGTGCCGCGGCGGATGGCTTGGCGGGTGATGATGCCGAAGAAGATCTCGACCATGTTCAGCCACGAGCAGCTGGTCGGGGTGAAATGCAGGGTGACTCTTGGGTTTTTGCCCAGCCAGGCTTGGATGTTGGGATGTTTGTGGGTGGCGTAGTTGTCGCAGATGACGCACAGCCGCACCCGGGGATGGGTCTTGGCGACGAGTTTGAGGAAGGCCAGGAACTCGACGTGGGTGTGGCGCGGGTAGCAGGCGTCGGCGGTGATCTTGCCGGTGGCGACCTCCAGCGCGGCGAACAGGCTGGTGGTGCCGTGGCGGATGTAGTCGTGGGTCTGCTGCTCGGGGATGCCTTGGCGCAGCGGCAGAATCGGCTGGGTGCGATCCAGTGCCTGGATCTGGGACTTCTCGTCGACGCTGACCACGACTGCGCCCGCGGGGGGATCCAGGTACAGTCCGACCACGTCGCGCAGCTTGGCCTCCAGCTCCGGGTCGGTGGAGAACTTGAAGGTGTCCACCCGGTGCGGCTGGATATCCCACTTGCGCCAGATCCGCGCCACCGAGGCAAACGAGATCCCCAGCCGGTCGGCCATCAACCGCGCCGACCAGTGCGTCACACCCAGATGGGCGGGCGGTCTTCCCTTGTCCGCCAACGTCTCCGCCAGCACCGCGACCTCGTCGATCACCGGAGCATGTGGTTCCCCCGAAATCGTGGAGGGTTTCCTATGCCGCTTCCGGCTTGGTCTTGGATTCCCTGATCTCGTAGTTGACCGGCGATAGCCCGTCGGCGGCACTGTGCCGGCGTTGGTGATTGTAGAACGTGTAGCACCAGTCGATAACCACGGCCTGCGCATGGATGGTATCACGGAAACGATTGCGGGACAGCACCTCCCATTCCAACGAGGAGAAGAACGCCTCCGCGGCGGCGTTGTCGAAACACGATCCGACCCGGCCCATCGACTGCCGAATCCCCAACTGCCGGCACAGCGTGGTGAACACGTTTGCGGTATAGGTGCTCCCGCGGTCGGTATGGAATATGACCCGCTGGGACTCCTCATCCCGCCAGATCGCTTGGCGGCCGCCGCGCGCGGCCACGGCCATTTTGATCGCCGCACACGCCAAGTCGGCATCCGGGTGCAGGCCCATGGCCGCCCCCAGCAGCCGGCGGCTATAGAGGTCGAGCACGGTCGCCAAATACAGTTTCTGCCCGGACTCAGTGGGGATCTCGGTCATGTCGCCGACCCATCTGCGGTTCGGCGCAGCCGCGGTGAAGTCCCGTTTGAGCAGGTCAGGAAACTTCGGAGCCGTCTTGTCCTGCTTGGTGAGCCCATTACGGCGCTTGATGCGGCGCGCCACCAAACCCTGGCGGCGCATCGAGTCGGCCACCGTCTTTTCCGACACTTCCCAACCCAGATCGCGCAGGTCAGCGATCAGCCGCGGCGAACCATGCAGCCCCTTGGCCGCCGTGAACGCCGCGGCCACTGCGGTATCGAGCCGCGCGCGGCGCCGATCGGTGTCGGTATGCAACCCATCGGTGGACTCAGCACGGGTGATCCACTTGTAGAACCACGACACGCTCACACCCAACAGCACGCACGTAATCGTATGCGGCACCCGGTATTTGGTCCTCTGGTCGGCGATGAAACGTGCCACGCTCACTTCGTCGCCTCCTTCACCCACTATGCCGAGCACCGGATTATGCCGAGGACGCCGCTGAATCGTCTGCAGGGCAAGGGATCCGTGTCCATGCATTCGGCATAATCACAGCGCCTCCAGGAAGGCGAGCAGCGTGTCCGGGGTCGGTATCGTCCCGGAGCCGCATGGAGGGGTGTGGTGCGAGCGAGGGCGCGTTCTTTCAGGCGGAGATCGGCGTGCAGATAGATCTGGACCGTGTCTGTTTTCTCGTGGCCGAGCCAGAGCGCGATCACAGATGTGTCCACGCCCGCGTGCAGGAGCGTCATGGCGGTCGAGTGACGCAGGACGTGAGGGCTGATCGTCTTGGCGTCGATCGAGGGGCAGCGCCGCCGTGCCGTGATCGCGTGGTTGGTGACGAGCAGCGCGACCGCGTCACGACTGAGCGGCCGACCGCGGCTGGTCGGGAACACCGGATCCTCGGGTCGGCCGCGTCGTTCGGTCAGCCAGCCCCGCAGCACCGCGACCGTCTGGGCGGTGAGCGGCGTGCAGCGCTGTTTGCGTCCCTTGCCGACACAGCGCACGTGGGCTCCCGCTCCGAGATGGACGTCGCGGCAGCACAGCCCGGTCAGCTCGGAGACCCGCAGCCCGGTCTGAACCGCGACCAGCAGCAGCGCGTGGTCGCGGCGGCCTATCCATCGGCTGGTGTCTGGAGCGGCGAGCAGCGCGTCGATCTCCTCACCGTTGAGGAAGTACACGACCGCCCGGTTGCAGCGTTTGGGTGGGATGGCCAGCACCCGAGCGATCAGGGCGGCGTGCTCGGGGTGTTGCAGAGCGGCGAACCGGAACAGCGAGTGGATCGCGGCCAGGCGGGTGTTGCGACTGCGCACGCTGTTGGCGCGCTGGTCTTCGAGGTGGTCGAGGAACGCGCCGATCAGCGGGGCGTCGAGGTCCTCGATCTGCATCCGGGCCGGCGGTGTGCCGGTCTGCTTCGCGACGAAGCCGAGCAGCAGCCGCAGTGTGTCGCGGTAGGAGGCGACGGTGTGTGGGCTGGCGTTCTTCTGCCGGGCGAGGCGTTCGGTGAAGAAGGCCTGCAGGGTCGGGGCGAGCGCGGTCATGACGTCGCTCCGGGGTGGCGCTGCATCCGGTCGGCGGCCAGGGCGAGCAGTTCCGGCGCGGCCGAGAGATACCAGTAGGTGTGACGTGGGTCGGTATGGCCGAGGTAGGCCGACAGCAGCGGCAGCCGCGCCTGCACGTCGGCGTCATCGCGATACCAGCCGAGCAACGTGTTCACCGCGAAGGTGTGCCGGGCGTCGTGAATGCGCGGGCGACATGGCGGGCAGTGTTGCCCGATCCCGTTCTCGCGCAACAGGGTACGGAACGTCTGCGACACCGTGGTGGCCGCCAGTCGGGCACCGGTGGTGGACACCAACAACGCGCCCGTGCGAGGACGCGGACACAGCCGGTCCCGGCGCGCTGCATAGGCGGTGAGCGCGGCCGCGGTGGATGGATGCAACGGCAGTTGTCGGGGCTTGTGGAATTTCGCCTCACGTATCGTCAACACACCGGTGGCCGGGTCGAAATCGCCGCGGTCCAGACCCAGCGCCTCCCCGCGCCGCAGCCCAGTGGCGAACACCAGCCCGATGAACGTCCGCATCGTCGCGGCGGCCAGCGGTGAGCGCAGCCGCCCGGCCGCGGCCATCAAGGCGGCGACGTCGGCATCGGAATACAGATACGGCGTGGCGCGCCCGGTGCGTGCCGGCAGCAGATCCACCGGTGGCACCTCGATGGCCGGATCGAAGGCCTGCACCCAGCGGGCGAAGCAGCGCACCACGCTGAGCCGTTGCGCGTGCCAGGTCGCGGAGGCACCCGACGGGAGGGTGGCCCACTGCACCGCCAGCTGTGTGGTGATCGTGTCGGTGTGGGCCGCGTCGGCGAAGTCGACGAACTGCTCGAGCAGCAGCCCCGCGCCGGCAAGCTTGAAACCCAACGCGCGACGGACGCTGAGATAGTCGCCCAGCGCGCCACGCAGGCCGCTCACCGCGCACCCGCCGGCCACGGCCGCACCACAGTTGACAGCGCGGCATGATCGACCTTGGCGTAGATGGCGGTGCTGAGCATGCTGGCGTGCCGCAGGACCTGACCGACCTCGGGCAGGCTGGCGCCAGAACGCAGCAACTCGGTTGCGGCGCAGTGCCGCAACCGATGCGCCGTCACCACCACGCCGGACCGATGCCCGGCCCGTCGGACGATCGCCGACACCGCCTTGCCGGACAGTTCACGTCGCGGGGCGATCAGTGTGGTGAACACATGCGTGCAGGCGCACCGAGGCCGACCTCGCCGCAGCCAGCCCGCGACCGCTTGTCCGACGTCGGCCGGTAACGGCAGCCGCTCCTCACGATGGCCCTTGCCGCGAACCAAGATCTCACCGTGACGCCAGTCCACATCGGTCAGTTCCAGGGCCGCCACCTCGCCGACCCGCAACCCGAGCCGCAGCAGCAGCGTGAGCGCCGCAAAGTCGCGGCGCCCCACCGCGGTTCGGCGGTCGCAGGACAACAGCAGCCGCGCCGCCTGCCGTCGATCGATCGGCTGCGCCAGACAGCTCGCTGGCCAGGATGCCGCCGACGGCACCGCACCCGCCAACCCCGTCTGCGTGACTCCTGCCAGATGCAGGTAGCGCAGCAGCGCCCGCATCCCGACAACAAGAATCGCGGCCGACCCGACACCACGCGTCCTGCACCCGGCCAGCACGAACTCGCTCACCTGGGCCGCGGTCAAGCCGCACAAATCCGTCCGTCCCGACGCGCAATACTGCGACACGAACTGGCGCGCCACATCCACGTAGTTGCGAACCGTCGACGCGGCCAGCCCGCGCTCCTCGATCAGATAGGCCCGGTACCCGGCAAGCAGAACCTCCACCACGCTGTCGGCCATGGCCGGCGAGCAGACCGGGGCGATCCCGACGTCACGTAGATGATCCAGCAGCGGCGCCATGCCCCGCGCCGACAGCCACTGCCGGTAGCCCGCAACGCGTCGGGCCCGCAGGAACTGCTCCACAACACTGGAGGTGAGCGCGTGTTCGTCTAAGCCTCGATCGCACAGCCAGCGGCTCAGGTGCGCCATCACCTGAAGCTGACCCGCCGCCGAACTCGGCTCATATCCCCGCGCGGCCAACTCCATGCGGAACCCGTCCGAGTACGGGCCCAACGGCCCACCAACCCATACCCGCGTCGCTCTATCGCTCATGACCTGCTCCTCTCCAGATGCGCTTCCTGAAGAGAAGTCTCGTCACCAACAGGATCCGGGATTATGCCGAGTGCATGGACACGGATCCCTTGCCCTGCAGACGATTCAGCGGCGTCCTCGGCATAATCCGGTGCTCGGCATAGTGGGTGTTATGCCGAGGTCGGCATAACACCCACAGGACCACTGATCGCTTGAGGACATCGCGCTCCATCCGCAACTCGGCGTTCTCGCTGCGCAGGCGTTTGAGTTCCTCGAGATCGTCGCGGGTCAACTCCCCACGGCCCTCCCGAGCCTCGCGGTCCTGGGCAACCCAATTGCCCAGAGTGCCCTCGTGGATCCCCAGATCCCGCGCGACCGCGGCGATCGACCTACCCGTCTCACGCACGATCCGAACAGCCCCCTCACGGAACTCCCGGTCGTACTTCTTCCGTTTCTCTGACATCGCTACTCCTTATAGCTGATGCCTCCACGGTCTCGGGGGAAGGTCAGCACGTCCCGGGCGTGGATCGTCGTCGAGCCCGTTGACCCCCGACTCGCCATAGCGCCCGCGCCACTTGAGCACCGTCGGGCGCGACGTGCCGGTCGCATCGGCGATATCGGTGTTGGCCACTCCGTCGGCGGCCAACAACACGATCCGAGCCCGCGTCGCCAACCCCGCCGCCACGGTCGAGGCCCGCGTCAACGCTTCCAACCTCGAACGATCACCATCACGCAACGGCAACGGCTGGGCCACATACACCCGAAAATTGTCCCATCCAATCAAACGTAAATGTTTCAACGATACGCAACACTAGCGCTCCTGTCGTCGGGCCGTCGACGGGATGTTCAACACAGGACATCTCGGGCCTTTCATTCCGGGCACCGGCGTTCTGGTGGAGACGCTTCTGACTGGCGGTGGCGAGGACGATGTGCGCAAAGCCCAAGCCGCGATAGACATGCTGGTGTCTGTTCGGTTCGACGAACATCTAGCGCTGCGCGAGATCTGGCTGGCACGTCTGCAGATGCTGATGGCGCAGGCCCAATGCGATGACAACGCCTACCGCGACTTGCGGGATCGCTACCGCACCATGGCGAGATCGCTTGGCTTCGAGGGGCATCTGAAGTGGGCCGAGGCGATGCCATGACGCCGGTCACGCGGTGGGCCGCCAGAATCCTTGAAAATCCTGGCCTACGTTGGTCGTTCGGATGGGCGACAGCTGCACCGGATCGCCCGCTTCGATCGGGTGTCAATCAGGGTGCAGATGGTGGCCGCCTGAACGTGGTCAGGGCAGCGCCCAGCGTGCGATATGGCAGACATGTCTGACCGGCGGTGACACGATATCGACGTGGATGACGCTGGGGAGGGCAGCGGCGCGCGGACAGCCACGGGCCTCTCGTGTGGGTCGTGCGGGACTGAGTTGGTTGCGACTGCCAAGTTCTGTAGCGAGTGCGGCACGCCAGTGGCACATGCCACCCGCGCGGCGGAGTACAAGCAGGTCACGGTGCTTTTCGTCGATGTTGTTTCGTCGATGGATATTGCTGCGGCGGTGGGGGCGGAGCGGTTGCGCGAGATCATGGCCGGGTTGGTTGAGCGTTCGGCGGCGGTAGTGAAGCGTTTCGGCGGCACGGTGGACAAGTTCACCGGCGACGGCATCATGGCCGTCTTTGGCGCGCCGGTGGCACTGGAGGACCACGCGACACGTGCGTGTCTGGCTGCCTTGGGTGTTCAGCAGGAAGCCGGGCGGCTTGCCGTCGATGTTCGTGAGCACGACGGGATCGATCTGCAGTTGCGGGTCGGGCTCAACTCGGGTCAGGTGATCGCCGGTGAGATCGGTTCGGGTGCTTTGGGTTACACCGCTGTCGGTGAGCAGGTAGGGATGGCGCAGCGGATGGAATCGGTGGCCCCGCCGGGCGGAGTGATGCTTTCGGAGTCGACCGCCCGGCTGGTCGATCACACCACGGTGCTGGCCGAGCCAGAGTGGGTGCGCGTCAAGGTGCCGAGGAGCCAGTGCGGGCGCGCCGGCTGGTGGCGATCACCCCGCGCGATGGTCTGGTCGGGCGCGCCGAGGCGAGCCTGGTCGGTCGGCGCCAGGAGATGGCGGCCCTCGACGCCGTGGTGGACCGCACCATCGGTGGCCGCGGTGGTGTGGTGAACATGGTGGGACCGCCGGGCATCGGCAAGAGCCGGATGGCCCGGGAGGCCGCGGCGGCCGCGGCAGGTCGCGGGGCCGAGGTGTTTTGGACCTTCTGCGAATCCCACGCCAGCGACATTCCCTTCCAGGTGGTGGCCCGGCTGCTGCGGGCGGCTACC
This sequence comes from uncultured Actinomycetota bacterium, assembly GCA_963801365.1. Lineage (GTDB taxonomy): Bacteria > Actinomycetota > Actinomycetes > Mycobacteriales > Mycobacteriaceae > Mycobacterium. The sequence goes on from CAWDEZ010000027.1 coordinate 19,050, forward strand.
GGCGCGGCTGACCTCGACGGCGACGCCGCCCGCGCCCGGGTCCGGGACCAAGTTCTGGAGGCCGACCCCGAGGATCTGCTGCTGCTTGATGATCTGTTGGGCATCGCCGACCCCGATGTGGCGCTGCCACAGATCGACCCGGATGCGCGGCGGCGCCGGTTGACCGCACTGATCAACACCGCGTCGCTGGCGCGCACCCAACCGGCGCTTTTCATCATCGATGATGCGCAGTGGATCGATGCGATCAGCGAGTCGATGATCGCCGATTTCCTGTCCGTCATTCCGCAAACCTCGGCGATGGTGCTGATCACCTCGCGCCCCGAATATGGGGGAGCGCTGACGCGGGTGCACGACGCCCAGACGATAGTGCTTGCCCCACTGGGTGATTCGGACACCGCTGCATTGCTGGGTGAGTTGCTGGGGTCGGATCCCTCCGTCGGCGAGCTGGCGGCGATCATCGCCGAGCGGGCCGCCGGGAATCCGTTTTTCGCCGAGGAGATGGTGCGGGAGTTGGTGCAGCGCGGCGTACTGACCGGGCAGCGCGGTGGCTACGTGTGTCGGGTGGATGTCGCCGAGGTGAGCGTGCCGGCCACGGTGCAGGCGGCCATCGAGGCGCGCATCGACCGATTGACAACACAGGCCAAGCGCACGGTGAACGCGGCGTCGGTGATCGGAGCACGCTTCGGGACGGAGCTGCTGGCCGCGCTGGGGATCGACGCGGTGTTCGACGAGCTGCTGGGCGCGGAGCTGATCGATCAGGTGTGGTTCACCCCGAGCGCCGAGTACGCCTTCCGCCATCCGCTGATCCGCGTGGTGGCCTACGAATCGCAGCTGAAATCCGATCGCGCCCAGTGGCACCGGCGCCTGGCCGCCGCGATCCAAGAGCGTGCGGCGGGGTCGGTGGAGGAGAACGCGGCGCTGATCGCCGAACACCTCGAAGCAGCGGGCGAGCTGCGCGTGGCGTATGGCTGGCACATGCGCGCCGCCGCGTGGTCCACCAACCGCGACATCCACGCGGCCCGGCTCAGTTGGGAGCGGGCCCGCCGCATCGCCGAGGTGTTGCCTGCCGACGACCCCGACCATTTGTCTATGTGCATCGCCCCCCGCACCATGCTGTGTGCCACCGACTGGCAAGCCTTTGCAATCCAGGAAAGCCGGGGCCGCTTCGCGGAGCTGCGGGAGTTGTGCAACGCGGCCGGGGACAAAGTCTCCCTGGCCATCGCCATGACCGGGCTGGCCACCGAGCTCCAGTGTCGCCGGGCGTTCGCGTGAGGGCTCGCGGCTGGCATCCGAACAGATGGCGCTGCTGGAGTCGATCGGCGATCCCACCTTGACCATGGGATTGGCGTTCGCAGCGTTCGCCAACTGGTTCGGTGTCGGTGAATTCGGCGAGATCCTGCGGTGGTCGCAGACCGTCATCGACCTGGGCCGGGGGTGACCCCGCCAAGGGCGCCGCCTTCGGTGTGGGATCACCGCTGGCAATCGGGGTGGCGTTTCGCGGCATTGCTCGGTGGTGGCTGGGCCGTCCCGGATGGCGCCAAGACCTCGACGATGCCGTAGCGATGGCCCGAAGCAGCGACCCGGCAACGCTCGGCATCGACGTCACCTGCGCCTACGGTGGGGCGATAAGCTACGGGGTACTTCGGGCAGATGACTCCACGTTGCGCGCGATCGAGGAGACGGCGCGGACCGCGCAAAGGGTCAGCAAGGATCGCGCACTGATCTTCGCCGAGTTCGCGTGGAGTATCGCACTGCTGTATCGGGACGTCGCGGCCGACCGTCACCGCGGGCTGGAGCTAATGATGCAGACCCGCGAGTGGATGCGCGACCGTATTCCTTCCCTGGTTCCGGTCACCGAGTTGCTGGCCGCCCCTGAGATGGCCCGGCGCGGCGACCGCGATGCTGCCATTCCGGTGATGCGCAAAGCCGTCGACGAGCTCCATCAGGCAGGACGGCTCGGGTATGACGTTTTGGGCACCGGCCTTCTGGCGGAGACGCTCCTGGAGCGTGGCGCGGAGGGCGACCTGGCCGAAGCCCACGAGGCGATCGACCGGTTGGCGAACCTGCCCGCCGATCAAGGTTCGGCGATACGCGAAATCACGCTGCTGCGGCTGCGCGCGCTGCTCGCCCGGGCATATGGAGATGAAGCCGCTTACCGAGACAAGCGGGATCGCTACCGCGCCATGGCCATAGCACTCGACTTCGAAGGGCACATTAGGTGGGCCGAGGAGATGTATCAATAGGGGTACAGGCTGAGGCGATGCCACGACATCGGTCGTCACGCCGTCGGAAGCCAGCATCCCTGAAACCCCCTGACCCACGTTGGTCGTTCGGATCGGTGACAGCTGCACCGGATCGCCCGCTTCCACAAGCTGTCAATAGAGGTGCATGCCGGGTCAATCGTCATCTACACCTGTGACGTTGTGGCGCGAGGCACGAGATGCCGTTCGGCGCATTGGCGATCGCGGTTGGTCACCAAATCCTCGTGATGCCGACGATCAGCTCGGACGGATGTTGTGGTTGAGCTGGAAGAGGTTGGTCGGGTCGTACCGCTTCTTCAGGGCGGCGAGGCGATCGAGATTCACCCCAAAGGTATCCCGGACCATCCTCTCACCGTCCTCGTAGAAGCCGGGAAAGTTCACGTACTCACCACCGGTAGAGAACGGCTCAAGAACCCGATACACCTCGCGGGCCCATGCCAGAGCAGCGTCGTCTTGCTCCGGGCTTTCCCAGTTGGCTTCGATGCCGATCATGAAGGGGGCGGAACGGTCGCCGAACGCCGTGTCCTGTGGCCCCACGCGGCCCAGGACGCCGCCCAGCTGCCAGACATCGATCGTGGATTGCGGCGACGGGCTCCTCTCGTTCAGTTCAACCATTATGTCGGCTGCCTCGTCCAGCAGGCCGACGAGGTAACGCGACTTCCAGTAGTAGCGAAGCTGTCCTGCGGGGTAGTCCTCGTCGAAGAACCGCTGCACGTCTAGATACGTCATGGCGCCGCTGAGGTCGGCGATCGGTGAGCCGAATGCACGAAGCTCCGCCAAGGTGCGCTCGCCGTCCGTCGGGTTCCCGGAGTGCATTGCCAAATACACCAGGATCGGCTTGTGGTGATGGTCGGCCGGGATCTCGTCGAGCTGCGGAGCATGCCAGAGGATCGCGAACGAGCTCACCTCCTCAGGGACGGTCGCCGCCCATTCGCGGTAGAACCTCAGGCCCTGGCTCGCGTCGCTGCCCGCGTGCACGACGAACGCCAAGAAAACCTCCGGGCCGACGGGATACGCGCGGAACGCAAAAGACGTGACGATCCCGAAGTTGCCGCCGCCACCCTGGAGCGCCCAGAACAAGTCGGCGTCGTCCTCGGGGCTGGCGATAACGAGCCGGCCCTCAGCGGTCACGACGTCGGCCGAGAGCATGGCGTCGCTGCTTAGCCCGTGTTTGCGACGCAGCCAGCCAAGCCCGCCGCCCAGGGTCAGGCCGGCGATGCCCGTCGCCGTCACAACCCCCATCGGCACAGCGAGCCCGAACGCCTGTGTCTCGAGGTCGAGCTCGCCGATGGTGACTCCGCCCTGGGCACGCACCGTGCGTGCGGCGGGATCGACGCGTACGCCCTTCATGGGCGACAGGTCGATGACCAGGCCACCGTCGCAGACCGCGTTGCCCGAGACGTTGTGGCCGCCGCCGCGCACCGCCACCAGGAGCTCGTGCTCCCGGGCGAACTTCACGGCCGCGATCACATCGGCGGTTCCGGCGCAACGGGCAATCAGGCCCGGGCGTTTGTCGATCATGCCGTTCCACACCGCGCGGGCCTCTTCGTAGTTGGCGTCGGACGGCCGCAGGAGCCCGCCCCGTAGCAAGGCTGCGAAGGTGCGGACGTCGTCCTCGCAAACCGTCACGGTCTGACCGGAAGCTGTAGGTAGCGTCGCGCCCGACCCATCCCCTCCGTTTGTCGGCACGGTATCTCCCCCTTCTGGTGAGGCCTTTCACTCCTCATCCTCGTGCCTGGTGCTGTTGTCCCTCAGGCGCGATCGACGTTGCAATTTCAGTCTGCACTGCGCTTGATGTGTCCGGAACTCCTTTCGGCGTATTCCGGCCCCACCCGATCTTCGGCTTGATCCAAGCCGAGTGCCGCTGACGGTCCGCGCAACAGGCATACCGTCGGCGGCAGCACGGTCATCAACTGTCCCGGGCTGTCGACGGCGGGCTAGCCCGAAGTTACGCCCTGTGAGGTAGGCGAAGTTGTTGGTTGACCTGGGTTTGGTGCGGGTTTGGGCGCCGATTGTGTAGCCAGTAATTTCAGTGTGTCGCTGGCACACGAGTCCGAGTTTGTCTTGTAGCATCCAATTATGGCGAAGCCAGTGCGGATGCATGTAGCCCGGACACCGAGTAGGTATGTGGACAAGGCCGGCAATGTGCACCGCTACGAGTCGGTGCTGGTGCGCCGCAGCTACCGCGACGGCAAAAAGGTCCGTCATGAGACGTTGGCCAACCTGTCGAAGCTGCCCGCCGAGGTGATCACCGCGATTGAGGCGACCCTGAAGGGCCAGCAGCTGGTGCCGGCCGGCAGCGAGTTCACCATCGTGCGGTCGCTGCCGCACGGGCACGTGGCCGCGGTCGCCGCGATGGCACGCAAGCTGGGCCTTCCCACGTTGCTGGGACCGGCGTGCCGGCACCGCGATCTGGCGCTGGTGCTGATCGTGTCGCGGGTAGTGCGGCCGAAGTCGAAACTGTCCACGCTGGCCTGGTGGCCTGACACCACTTTGGGGACCGACCTGGGCGTGGCCGGCGCGTCCACCGACGAGGTCTACGCCGCGATGGACTGGCTGGCCGAGCGGCAGGACACGATCGAGCGCAAGCTCGCGGCCAAACACCTTGCCCCGGACGTGAACCCGGACCGGATGGCGTTGTTCGACCTGACCAGCGCGTGGGTGACCGGGCGGTGTTGCGAGCTGGCCGCGCGCGGCTACTCCCGCGACGGCAAGAAGGGCTGCGAGCAGATCGAGTACGGGGTGCTCACCGACCCGGCCGGCCGCCCGGTCGCGGTGCGGGTGTTTCCCGGCAACACCGCCGACCCGGACGCGTTCACCCAGATCGTCACCGTGATCCGCGACGAGCTCGGTATCCAGCGGTTGGTGCTGGTCGGCGATCGCGGCATGATCACCGCCGCGCGCATCGAGGCGCTGCGCAAACTCAACGAGGACCCCGACACCGCAACCGATTTCGGGTGGATCACCGCGCTGCGCGCACCCGCGATCGCCAAACTCGCCGCCGACGACGGACCGCTGCAGATGAGCCTGTTCGATGCCCAGGACCTCGCCGAGATCGCCCACCCCGACCACCCCGGCGAACGGTTGATCGCCTGCCGCAACCCCGCGCTCGCGGCCGAACGCGCCCGCAAACGCGCAGAGCTGCTGGCCGCCACCGACGAACTGCTCGCCGGCGTCGCCGGCCGGGTCACCCGCGGCACCCTGAGCGGCGCCGGCGAGATCGGCAAGGCGGTGGGCAAGGTGATCGACAAATACAAGATGGGCAAGCACTTCCACACCACCATCACCGACACCACCTTCACCTACCGTCGCGACCAGGCCCGCATCGACGCCGAAGCCGGCCTCGACGGCATCTACGTGCTGCGCACCAGCGTCCACGCCGACACCCTCGACCCCGCCGCGGTGGTGGCAAGCTACAAGAACCTCGCCAACATCGAACGCGACTTCCGCATCATCAAAACCGACGACCTGGACCTGCGGCCCATCCACCACCGCCTCGATGACCCCGTCAAAGCCCACGTGCTGATCTGCCTGCTGGCCTGCTACCTCATCTGGCACCTGCGCCAAGGCCTGGGCCCCACTGACATTCACCGACGAGCACCCACCCCAGCGGGACAACCCGGTCGCGCCCGCACAGCGCTCACCCCAAGCCGATGCGAAGGCATCCCGCAAGCACGACGCCGACGGCAACCCGCTACGCAGCTTCCGCGGCCTGCTCGACCACCTGGCCACCCTCACCCGCAACCAGATCCGCTACCAGGACACCAACATCGAGGTGCCCATGCTCGCCGACCCCACCCCCGACCAACGCCGCGCCTTCGACCTCCTGAACGTCCCAATCCCGCTCACCGCCGCCGCGTAGCCAGAACAATCACCCAGTCAATCAGCGAATCCCCAGGTCAACCCAGAGATACACCTATTCCGGCGGTCGTAACTTCGGTTTAGGGTAGCCGGGCAATTCGAGATTGTGATGGACACCGCCGACCAGGGATCCCTCGGTGCGAAGCTCTTACGCCGTGGGCCGCCAGAATCCCTGAAAACCCTGACCCACGTTGGTCGTTCGGATCGGCGACAGCTGCACCGGATCACCCGCCTCGATCATCATGCCGTTGCCGACCACCATTGCGACGTGGCCGTCCCACACCGCGAGATCGCCCGGCAGCAGCGCTCCAGGCGCCACCTCCGCGCCCAGGTCCTGGTCTTCCGCCAACCGCGGAAGGTCAAGTCCCGCTTCGTGATACGCCCACTGGGTCAGGCCGCTGCAGTCCAGCCCCACGCCGGGCGTCGTCCCTCCCCAGTCGTAGGGCACGCCGAGCTGCGTGAGCGCATGCCGGACGGCGTCCGCGGCCACCTGGTTTGGCGCCGTGGCTGTGCTGCCGTCGGGTAGTCGCACCGCAACGCCATCACCCAACGCATCGCGGCCCAGCAGCGATTCATGGTTGAGTTGGTCCAGCTCGGGTGCGACGCCCGTCATCATCCCGGATGTCAGGCCGGCGAGCGTGGCCGGAACGCCCGTGGCAGACGGCAGCGTCGACGACTGGGGGTACCACCCGCTCGCGGGGGAGAAACCCGAAGGAGATGTCGCCGTAGGTGGTTGTGCCGCGGGCATCACGGCGGCACCTGACTCCGTGACCGCCGCGGTGTGCCCGTCGAGTTCGGCCTCCAACTCAGTGACGATGCCGACCGCGTCGGCCAGCGCTCGCCGCGCTGCTTCGGCCAACGCGTCGGCGCTCTGCGGAAGGTCCGCCTCCATCGCCTGCGCCGTGGCTTCGAAGTCGTCGACGATCCTCTGTAACTGCGCCTTTGCCTGCGCAACCGCATCGGATGCGGCGCCTACCCGGCTCGCCATGCTCAACGTGCGCGCCGCGAGGTCGGCCGCACTGCGTAGGGCCGTCGAGATCGTCGTCGTCGCCGCGTCGGCGGCGAGGCCCGTCCACGCGCCACCCACCTGACCCGCCGCGGCGGTGCCGGCGTCCGCCACGGTGGTGAGGAGCCGGCTGGCGTCGAGCAGCAGCCTGGCTGGGTCGTCGCCGCTGAACACTCCCGAGCCGATAACCGCGTGCAGTTCGTGCAGCGGCGCAGCAAGCGAGGCGACGAGAGCGCTGGCCACGTCTACATCGCGATTCGTGCGATCTGGGCCCGCGAGCGTGCCTCCACGTCGTTGTACTGCCCGGCCGCCGCCGTGGTCGCCGTGCCGGATGCCACCACGTCGTCGCCGATCCTGGTCACGCTGGCCACCAAGGCCTCGGCAGCGGCGGCGAGCGCGCTTGCGAAACGCGCACCCACCGGCCCGAACGCAGCAGCGACAGTGGGCCCGAGATCGCGGGATAACACGGCTGCCGCCGCGTGAAGGTCGGTGCCCAGGTCGGTGGTGGCGGCGCCGTAGCCGCGGATCGCGTCGGTATCAGCGTGCATGCGACGTTGGACGCGTCGTTGAGCCCGCGCGGTTCCGACGGATTGCAGAGGGCGGCTAAGGTCTCGGCCATGGAAGTGCGCGTGGTCGACCACCCGCTGGCCGCCGCTCGGTTGACAACCCTGCGGGACGAGCGCACCGGCAACGCCGCGTTCCGCGCCGCCTTGCGCGACCTGACGCTGATGCTCGTCTACGAGGCCACCCGCGACGCGACGACTGACGCGGTGTCGGTACGCACGCCGCTGGCCGATACCACCGGCTGCCGGCTTGCGAATCCGCCGCTGCTGGTACCGGTGCTGCGCGCGGGCCTCGGGATGGTCGACCAGGCGCACGCGCTGATCCCTGAGGCGCGCGTCGGCTTCGTCGGGATCGCGCGCGACGAGGAAACTCATTTGCCCATACCGTATTTGGAGTCGCTGCCCAATGACCTGACCGGTGACCCGGTGATGGTGCTGGACCCGATGCTGGCGACCGGTGGATCGATGGCACATACCATCGGGCTGTTGAAGGCGCGCAACGCCGACGATATCACCGCGATATGCGTGGTGGTGGCGCCGGAAGGGATCGCACTGTTGGAGCAAGTGGCACCTGACATGCGGGTGTTCACGGCGGCAGTCGATGAGCGGCTCAACGAGATCGCTTACATCGTCCCAGGTTTGGGCGACGCGGGTGATCGTCAGTTCGGTCCCCGCTGAAGCAGCGCGGCTGCGTCTCGCCGAACCGCCTCGCACAGCGCTTCCGCGCTGCGCCGTGCTGCGGCGAGCCTACTGTTGACAGGTTCGCGAATCTCGATGTAGCCCTTGATTTTCGGCTCGGTACCGGATGGACGCACCGCCAGCCGCACACCGTCACCTGTGTAGACCTGCACGCCGTCGACACCGGTGACCTCGACGTCGATACCGGCCAGTCGCGTCGGCGGTTGGCTGCGCAGTCGCTCAAGCTCCGCTTGGGCGTCGTCAGTACGTATCGTGATCGACGCGGTGAGGTGCACGCCGTGGCGACGGGCCAGATTGTCGAGCGCGTCGGACACCGAGCGGCCGTCGGCTCTGAACGCGGCAGCCAGATCGCAGCACAGCACCGCGGCGCTGATGCCGTCCTTGTCGCGGACGACGTCAGGGTCGACGCAGTGGCCGATCGCCTCCTCGTAGGCGTAGACGAGGTCGTCGCCGGCCGCGCGGGCCAGCCACTTGAACCCGGTCAGCGTCTCGACGTGGCGGGCGTGGTGCGCGGCGGCGATCGAGGCCAGCATCCGTGACGACACCACCGTGCTCGCGACGACGGCACCCGGTTCGGCGTGTTGCAGGATGTAATCGCCTAGCAGCCAACCAGTTTCGTCACCGGATAGCATCCGCCAGCGATTCTGGACCGGGATGCCGACCGCGCACCGGTCGGCATCGGGATCCAGCGCCACCGCGATGTCGGCGTCGACGCGCGCGGCAAGGTCAAGCAGCGCATCCACCGCGCCCGGCTCCTCTGGGTTCGGGAATGCGACGGTGGGGAAGTCCGCGTCCGGCGCGAACTGGCTTGCCACCGTATGCACATCGGTGAACCTCGCGCGCCGCAGCGCGTCGACCGCGATGGTGCCGCCGACACCGTGCAGCGCGGTCAATGCCACCCGCAGACCACCGGAACCGCGGCGCACCGCGGCGGCTCGGTTCAGATACTGTTCGAGGATGTCGGAGCCGCCGGGTGTCGCCGATGTACGGCGGATCTCGTCGGCATACGGTGCCGCCGCAATTGCGTCCTCGATCTCGCGGTCGGTGGGCGAGACGATCTGCATGCCGCCGTCGAGGTAGACCTTGTAGCCGTTGTCGGAAGCGGGGTTGTGCGACGCGGTGATTTGCACGCCCGCCGCAGCACCCGTGTTCCGGACCGCGAACGCCAGCACGGGCGTCGGCAGCGGCTCGGGGAACAGCGTGACCGAAAAACCTTCCGCAGCAAATACTTTCGCAGTTTCGACGGCGAACTCTCGGGATTGGTGCCGGGCGTCATAGCCGACGAAGACGACGGACCCGCCCAGGCTACGGTCCTTCAGCACCCGGGCCACCGCCCATGTCGTCCGCAACACCACCGCGAGGTTCATCCCCGTCGGACCGGCCCGCATCGGTCCGCGCAGTCCGGCGGTGCCGAACGTCAGCGACCCGCTGAACCGCGCCGCGAGCTCCTTGGGAGCGCAGGCCGACAACTCGGCCACCGCATCCGGATCCGGGTCGTGCGCGATCCACTCCTCGGGCGTCACAGCGATGAGCCGCTTGCGCGAAGAGCAGAAGAGTCAGTCGATTTGGCCCTGGCCAGTTTCCGCAGGATCGGTGCCACCAGCATCAGCAGGTCGGTCTCCAAGTCGGTGAGGGTGTCCCGCATTGCGTCTTGTAGCCAGCGGTCGCGCTCGGCACGGTCGTGGTCCAGCAGCGCGGAGCCGTCGGGAGTGATCTCGACGAGCTGGCGACGCCGATCCGCGGTGTCTGTTCGCCGAGAGACCAGGCCGCGGGACACCAAGTCGTTGATGCTGTCGGTCAGCGACTGGACCCGCACATGCATCCGGCCGGCCAGCTCGGCCGGCGTGCTCACGCCGGTGCGACCCACTTCGCCGAGCAGCTCCAGCTGATTCAACGTCAACCCATGGTCCGAGCGGCGCCGGCGCAGCTGCCGGGTCAGCGCCATCATGGCTTCGCGCAGCTCAGTGGCAGAAGCGGGCGTCTGCATGAGCATAAGCAAGTTAGCCCTTAACGATATTCGCAATATTCACCGAATTCGAAGGGCAAAATACCAAGAGCATACTTGTCTTCATCGTGAGGTGGTTGGTGCTGGCGGCCGTGACTGTCGCCGTGATGGCCCCCGCTCACCACGCTGGGCGTGCCATCCGCGGCGCTGGTCGCAGGCGGCGCTTCCGGGCGGTCGCTCACATGCTGATCGGCTGGCCGGTCTTGCGTTCACCTGCGAATCGCAGCGCGCGATGAGCGCATTTTGCCGGCCGCGCTCGGGTTGATCGTCGTCCTGAATGTTGCGGCGCCGGTTCGGTGTGGCGCTGACGAAGGTGACCGGTATCAACGCGCTCGATGGCTACCTGGTAACCAGCCCCGGTGGCATTTACGCGGTGCTGGCCACCGTCGTCGAAACCCGCTCCCATTTCACGTTCGTGATTGCGGCGCAAGTCATTCGAGTGCTGCTCATGCTGTTCACCGCGCCGCTGTGGGCACGCCTGTTCGTACGTCCTTCTCAGATCTCGGCCACGAACGAGGCGAGCAGGGCGCCCATCCGTGCCGCCGATTGATTGCCCGCTTCGAGCACCTCGTCGTGGCTGATCGGTTGGCCGGTGATACCGGCGGCCATGTTGGTCACCAGCGACAGCCCGAGGACCTCGACACCGGCGGCCCGCGCGGCGATCGTCTCGTGCACAGTCGACATGCCGACCAAGTCGGCGCCCAGCGTGCGCAGCATCCTGATCTCGGCAGGTGATTCGTACTGCGGCCCGAGCAGTCCGGCGTAGACGCCCTCTGCCAGCGTCGGGTCGATATCGCGGGCCAGCGCGCGCAGACGGGCGGAGTATGCGTCGACCATGTCAATAAACTGCGGCCCCACCAGTGGGGAACGACCGGTCAGATTCAGGTGGTCGGAAATGAGCACGGGCTGTCCGACCTGATAGTCGTCGCGAAGCGCCCCCGCCGCGTTGGTCAGCACCACCGCGCGCACGCCGGCAGCGGCCGCGGTCCTAACCGGATGCACCACGTGTTGCGGGTCGTGGCCTTCGTACGCGTGAATTCGGCCGAGCAGCAGCAGGATTCGCGTGCCGTCGACCGTAATTGAGGCCACTGTGCCGGGATGGCCCAGGGCCGACGGCGGCGCGAATCCGGGGAGGTCGGCCATCTGCAGGCTTGCGTTAGGGCGGCCAAATGCGTCGGCGGCCGGTGCCCAGCCCGACCCGATCACCACCGCGACGTCGTGGGTGTTGATCCCGGTGCGCTCGGCGATCGCGGCGGCTGCACGTTCGGCAAGCTCATCGCTGTTGTCTGCTCTTCGTGCAAGCGGCTCATCGCTGATCACGGTGAGCGATGTTAGCCATCGGTGCGATACTGCGATGATGCCCGCCAGTTCGCCGCCCCGTCGTCGTGCTCAGACGGCGTCATGTGCGGACCTGGCACAACAGGTCGTGCTCAACCGGCGCAACGACCTGATCGCACTCTCATCCGACACCCACGCGATGCCCGGCATCCATCCGATCGTCGGGATCGACGCGGGCGGTGCGTCGTTGCGCCAGCCGGAGTTCACCGCTGCCGCGGCGTCCCCCAGTGCTGACGATGCGGTGGTTGACGGCTCGATTATGTTGGCGCGCAACGTGATTTGCCTCGCGGAGACACCGTCGGAGCGACATCGGGTGATACAGGCAGAGGCGGATCGCGGATGAGTCTTGCCGACACCGCCGAATCGTGGCTGGCGACGCACTATGACGATCTGATCGCCTGGCGCCGGCACATTCACGCTCACCCGGAGCTGGGTCGTCAGGAGTTCGCGACGACGCAATTCGTCGCGACGCTGCTGGCCGAAGCCGGGCTCAACCCGAAGATGCTGCCCGCCGGGACCGGGCTCACCTGTGACCTGGGCCCGGACCACTTGCCGAAAATCGCGTTGCGCGCGGACATGGATGCGCTGCCGATGGCGGAGCGCACCGGCGCTTCGTACGCGTCAGTGATACCCGGGGTCGCGCACGCTTGCGGCCATGACGCGCACACGGCGACGCTGGTCGGTACTGCGCTGGCGCTGGCGGCAGTCCCTGACCTGCCCATCGGCGTGCGGCTGATCTTCCAACCCGCAGAGGAGCTGATGCCGGGCGGCGCGATCGACGCGATCGCGGCTGGGGTGCTGGCCGGGGTGTCCAGGATTTTCGCATTGCATTGCGATCCGCGGCTCGACGTCGGCAGGGTGGCGGTCGCGGCCGGGCCGATCACGTCGGCGTCCGACTCGATCGAGATCATCCTGCACTCGCCGGGCGGACACACGGCGCGGCCGCACCTGACCGCCGATCTGGTGTACGGCATCGGGACGCTGATCACCGGTCTGCCGGGAGTGTTGTCGCGCCGCATCGATCCGCGCAACAGCACCGTGATGGTCTGGGGTGCGGTCAATGCGGGCGTCGCACCCAATGCGATTCCGCAGAACGGCGTCCTCACCGGCACGGTTCGCACGGCCAGTCACGCGACGTGGCTGACGCTGGAGTCGCTGGTCCGGGAGATCGTCGCCTCGCTGCTGGCGCCGCTGGGCATCGAGCATTCGCTGGTCTATCGGCGGGGGGTGCCGCCGGTGGTCAACGAGGAGGTTTCGACCAGAATCCTCACGCATGCGATCGAGGCCGTCGACCCCGATGCGCTGGCCGAGACGCGGCAGTCGGGCGGCGGCGAGGACTTCTCGTGGTACCTGGAAGAGGTGCCCGGCGCGATGGCAAGGCTCGGCGTGTGGTCGGGCCGTGGTCCCCAGCTGGACTTGCACCAGCCGACGTTCGACCTCGACGAGCGCGCGTTGGCGATCGGGGTGCGGGTGCTCGTCAACACGGTCGAGCAAGCCGCTGCTTTCTAACCACCACGAGCGTGCGCTGTTGTTGTCGAAACACCCGCGTGTCGCGCAGCAGACACGCACCCTCGCGCGGGTGGGGTTAGTCGCCGTGGCCGGGGCCGATATTGTGCGACGGGCGAGTACGCAGTGCACGCACGTAACCGTCTGGGGCACCCGCAATTTCGGCTGCATCAGCCATCACCCCGAGATAACGCGCCGACGGCAGGCCGCCCTCCCACGCGTCGAGCACGTACAGCCACGCCAATACGGGATCCGTTGTGGTGTCCGACGATACGCGCTCGACGCGGCACCGAATCTTCTTGTGAACGCCGAACTCTGAGCCTTCCCAGCGGTCGAGGTTCTTCTCGTCTTCCTTGGTCATGTCATAGAGCACGACGAACACCTTGGAATTTGGATCCTCGACGATCGTGGCTAGCGCGCCCTCCCAACCGATGTCCTCGCCGCCGAACGTCAACCGCCAGCCGTGCAGCCAGCCGGTCCCGGCCATGGGGGAATGCGGTGCACGCTGCAACATCTGCTCCGGATGCATGTTCGACCCGTACGCGGCGTAGAGCGGCACGGGGAAAGCCTAAACGTTGGCCGCAATGTGGGCGCTCAACTGAGCGCTTGACTACCGTTGGCGTCGTGGCAATCCGCATCGTGATCATCGGGGGAGGGCCGGCCGGTTACGAGGCGGCCTTGGTCGCAGCGGCGCACCCGGCCGGCGATGTGGGTTTGCGCGAAGAGCAAACAGCCGAGGTGACGGTGGTCGACTCCGACGGCATCGGCGGGGCGTGCGTGCTGTTCGACTGCGTCCCGTCGAAGACGTTCATCGCCTCGACGGGCGTGCGGACCGACCTGCGCCGCGCCCCACAACTCGGCTATGACATCCACATCGAGGACGCGAAGATCTCGTTGCCGCAGATTCACGACCGCGTGAAGACGCTTGCTGCCGCGCAGTCGGTCGACATCGCCGAGCGGTTGCGCAGCCAAGGGGTGCGGTTGATCAGCGGTCGCGGCGAGATCGTCGACCCCGTGGAGGGCATGGCTAAGCACAGCGTCAGGGTCACCGAGGCTGACGGCACCGAGCTGGTGCTCGACGCTGATGTCGTGTTGATCGCGACGGGCGCCAGGCCCCGCGTGCTGCCGCGCGCACAACCCGACAGTGAACGGATCCTGACCTGGCGGCAGCTCTATGACCTCGATGACCTTCCCGATCATCTGGTGGTCGTGGGCTCGGGGGTGACGGGCGCCGAATTCGTCAACGCATACACCGAGCTCGGCGTGAGGGTGACGGTGGTGGCCAGCCGCGATCAAATCCTCCCGCACGAGGACTCCGACGCGGCGGCCGTGCTCGAAGAGGTGTTCGCCGAGCGCGGCGTCACCTTGGTCAAGAACGCGCGCGCGGAGTCGGTGACCCGTGGGGCCGACGGCGTGGTGGTCAACATGACCGGCGGCCGCTGCGTCGAGGGTAGCCATGCGCTGATCACTGTCGGCTCGGTGCCTAATACCGAAGGGTTGGGGCTCGAGCGCGTCGGCATCGAACTCGGCAAGGGCAACTACATCCCCGTCGACCGGGTCTCGCGCACATCGGTGCCGACGATCTATGCCGCCGGCGACTGCACGGGCCTGCTGCCGCTGGCGTCGGTCGCAGCAATGCAGGGCCGGATCGCGATGTATCACGCGCTCGGCGACGGGGTGACACCAATCCGGCTGCGGACCGTCGCCGCCGCGGTCTTCACCCGGCCGGAAATCGCGGCAGTCGGTGTGCCACAGGCGAAGATCGACGACGGCACGGTACCGGCCCGTACGCTCAACCTGCCGCTGAACACCAACGCCCGAGCGAAGATGTCCGGCCTCCGGAAGGGCTTCGTCAAGATTTTCTGCCGTCCGGCCACCGGCGTGGTGATCGGCGGTGTTGTGGTCGCGCCTGCCGCCTCCGAGCTGATCCTGCCGATCGCGCTCGCGGTGCAGAACCAGGTATCGGTCGCCGATCTGGCGCAAACCCTGTCGGTCTACCCGTCGCTGACGGGGTCGATCACCGAGGCGGCCCGCCGACTGATGGCGCACGACGACCTCGACTGAGTGCCGTTAACCTGGTAGTACCGACCAGTAACAGGGAGTGCTTAGTGATCGAGGCTGCCCCCGCCCCCGGCAATGGGCAGACGTTCCTGGGGCCGCGTGAACGCGAGGTCGCGTGGGAACGGCTGGGCTCTGAGCAGTTCGACGTCGTCGTGATCGGCGGCGGCGTGGTGGGCGCCGGTGCGGCGCTGGATGCGGCCACCCGCGGGCTCAAGGTCGCGCTGGTGGAGGCCCGGGACTTCGCATCGGGCACGTCGAGCCGCAGCAGCAAGATGTTCCACGGTGGCCTGCGCTACCTCGAACAGCTGGAGTTCGGGCTGGTGCGTGAGGCGCTGCACGAGCGGGAGCTCTCGCTGACCACGCTGGCCCCCCACCTCGTCAAGCCGCTGCCGTTTCTGTTCCCACTGACCAACAGGTGGTGGGAACGGCCCTACATCGCCGCCGGGGTCTTTCTCTACGACCAGCTAGGCGGCTCGAAATCCCTTCCCGCACAAAAGCATTTGTTCAAGGCGGGCGCGCTGCGG
Organism: uncultured Actinomycetota bacterium; assembly: GCA_963801365.1. Taxonomy (GTDB): domain Bacteria; phylum Actinomycetota; class Actinomycetes; order Mycobacteriales; family Mycobacteriaceae; genus Mycobacterium. The sequence goes on from CAWDEZ010000027.1 coordinate 34,874, forward strand.
CTGGCGCCCGGGCTCAAGCGCAGCTCGCTGATCGGTGGCATCCGCTACTACGACACCGCCGTCGACGACGCCCGCCACACGATGACTGTCGCGCGCACCGCCGCGCACTACGGTGCCGTGGTCCGGGCCTCGACGCAGGTGGTGTCACTGCTGCGCGAGGGGGACCGGGTTATCGGCGTGCGAGTGCGCGACTCCGAGAACGGCGCGGTCACCGAGGTGCGCGGCCACGTCGTCGTCAATGCCACCGGGGTGTGGACCGACGAGATCCAGGCGCTGTCCAAGCAGCGTGGCCGGTTCCGGGTCCGGGCCTCCAAGGGCGTGCACATCGTCGTGCCACGCGACCGAATCGTCAGCGAGGTCGCGATCATCCTGCGCACCGAGAGGTCGGTTCTGTTGGTGATTCCGTGGGGCACGCACTGGATCATCGGCACCACCGACACCGAGTGGAACCTCGATCTTGCGCATCCGGCGGCCACGAAGGCCGACATCGACTACATCCTCGACCACGTGAACACCGTGCTGGCGACCCCGCTGACCCACGACGACATCGACGGCGTGTACGCGGGGCTGCGCCCGCTGCTGGAGGGGGAGAGCGACGACACGTCCAAGTTGTCGCGCGAGCACGCGGTGGCAGTGCCGGCACCGGGACTGGTGGCGATTGCGGGCGGCAAGTACACCACCTACCGGGTTATGGGCGAGGATGCGATCGACGCGGCCAGCGAATTCATCCCCGCGCGCGTTGCGCCGTCGATCACCGAGAAGGTGCCGCTGCTGGGTGCCGACGGTTACTTTGCGCTGGTCAACCAGGCTGAACGGGTGGGGGCCTACTACGGGCTGCATCCGTACCGGGTGCGTCACCTGCTGGACCGATACGGCTCGCTGATCGGGGAAGTGCTCTCGATTGCCGAGGACAAGCCCGACCTGCTGAGCCCGATCGTAGAGGCACCGATCTATCTGAAGGTGGAGGCGGTCTATGCGGTGGCGGCCGAGGGCGCACTGCATCTCGAAGACATCCTGGCCCGGCGGATGCGGATCTCGATCGAATACCCGCACCGCGGCGTCGACTGTGCCCGCGAGGTGGCCGAGACCGTGGCGCCGGTATTGGGCTGGGACGAATCCGACATCCAGCGCGAGGTCGACACGTACATCGCCCGAGTCGACGCGGAGGTGCGGTCGCAGCAGCAGCCCGACGACGAATCCGCCGACGCGCTGCGGCAAGCCGCGCCAGAGGCCCGCGCGCAGATTCTCGAGCCGGTGCCCTTGAATTGAGCAGGCATTGAGGCCCGCGCCGCTTCCGGTGTGCCACGGGCTCGGACCCGCGCGGCTGCGGTTGCACGGTGGATCCGTTGTGCAGGAGTTCTTGCGCCGGTTCGGCCCGGCGGGTGCGGGGAAGGTTCTGGCCGGCGAGGTCGTCAACGCCGACGGTGTAGTGCTCGATGGTGCCAGTGAGATGCCGCCCGGGTCTTTCGTTTACTTCTACCGCGAGTTGCCCTACGAGGTGCCGGTGCCGTTCGCGATCCCGCTGCTGCACCGGGACGACGACATAGTCGTCGTCGACAAGCCGCATTTCCTTGCGACAATGCCGCGGGGCCGGCACGTCGCGCAGACTGCGCTGGTGCGGTTGCGCCGCGAACTGGAGCTGCCGGAGCTGAGTCCGGCGCACCGGCTCGACCGCCTGACCGCCGGCGTGCTCCTGTTCACCACCCGACGCGAGGTACGCGGCCGCTACCAAACGCTGTTCTCTGGTGGCTCAGTTCGCAAGATGTATCTGGCCCGGTCCGTGGGGACGCCAATCGTGGAGCTGCCACACCTGGTGCGAACCCGAATCTTCAAGCGACGCGGCGTCTTGCAGGCTTCGACGGAGCCTGGTGAACCCAACGCCGAGACGCTGATCGAAGCCGTGGGCGACGGGCTGTACCGCCTCACGCCGCGGACGGGCCGCACGCACCAGCTACGGGTCCACATGGCATCGCTTGGCCTGCAGATTGACGGAGATCCGTTGTATCCCAACGTGAACGACGTCGCAGCCGACGACTTCTCCACGCCGCTGCAGCTGCTCGCGCACAGCATCGAGTTCGACGATCCTGCGACGGGCGTCAGAAGGCGGTTCGTCAGCCGGCGATCGCTGCGTTAGGGCTCGTCGTCTTCTTCGTCGTGGAGCATTTTTCGGGGTGGAAGTAGCTGTTGGTGCGGCGTTGAGAGCGACTATGCGAAGAACAATTCAGGGTCCGTCGGACTGCCCGGCGACCGTGCCGCTGGCTGTGCCGCTATGGCCCGCAAACGGCTAGGCTCGTGGATGTCGAGGATTGGAGGCACAGTTATGACCTGGTCAGGAATCCTCGAAAAGACGGCGGCGGGATTGGGCGCGGTGGCGGTGCCAGTGGTGTTCGCGGTTGCGGGAGCGGGGCAGGCCGCAGCAGATCCCGGTATCTGCGTCAGCGGCCCTTGGGGATACGCATCCGCATGCCTCGACGGGCCCGGATGGGTCGACTGGAATCCGGGAGTCAATTGGGGCCCGCCCGGACAGGTTAAGAATGCATGGTGCCCCTGGAACCCGCCCGGCCACTGGAAGGGTGGTCCACACGGCATTCCCTGTTCCTAATGTCACTTGAGTTTCCCGTAAGTAACATGTTGGCCGCCTTGCTTTTTCGGCAAGGCGGCCATCGCCGTGCCTCGGGTTTGGGCGTAGGTGCAGCTGCGTGACTGTCCGATGGTGCATAGGTTTACCGTGCTGTCCATACCACCGTGCCGTCGGGCGATTGGGTGTCGGCCCAGCCGCCGGGGCGGGCGGTACAAGGTGTTGGTGCGGCGTTGTCCGCGGTCCAGATGCGGTGGGGGGATTCATTCGGAGACCTCACTGTCGAGAAAGTATTTGGTGCCCCGGCCCATTTCGGGACGGCCGGGGGCCGCCTGTGTTTACGAGCAGTCCAGACCGAGCTCGTCAACTATGCGCCAAGGGTTTCTGACCTCGGCCGCGGTGCGCTCGTTTCGCGGGGCTCAGTGTCGTGGCTGTGCTGTCAATGGTCATCACGATTTGGATGCTGTCACACAGCACCGTGCAAGCTACTTGCGACGTTAGCAGCGGGAGTGTCGAAAAAGCCCGCCTGAGTCCGTAATGTGTTGTGGCGCTGCGGGTCTCAGTGCCCGCGAAATGCGCGTCAGGCATGCTGGTGGCGTGGCCTCAAGCGCAGGTGAGCGGATTGGGCGTGCAGTCACAGATGCGTCAACGGCGGCGATGAATCGCGGCGGCCTGGCCGGTCCATACTCACGAGGACGAATTCCTGCGGAGGAAGGAGCGAACCATGAGTACCGTCGCCGACATCACCGTCTCGGTGGACGGCTTCGTGACCGGCCCCGACCCGAGTCCAGACCGGGGCCTTGGAGTCGGAGGTGAGGCGCTGCACCGTTGGGCCCTCGACAGCGACGACCCCGTCGATGCCGACGTCCTGCGCGAGTCGACCGCGGCCAGCGGCGCGGTCGTGATGGGGCGCCGGCTATTCGACGTCGTCGACGCCCCGCAGGGCTGGGATGACACGCGCGGCTATGGCGCGGATGAGGTCGGGAGACCTCCCCTGGTCGTCGTCACGCACCGGCCGCCCACCGAAGTGCGGCTCACCCATGACCTCACGTTCATCACCACCGCTGTCGCCGACGCGGTCGCCGCGGCCCGTGACCTCGCAGGTGACCTCGATACCTTCGTCATGGGAGGTGCCGACGTCGTACGCCAATGCATCGACGCAGGCCTCGTCGACGTCCTGCGCCTGCACATAGCGCCGCTGTTGCTCGGTGCGGGGACGCCGCTGTTCGTCGGCGCCGTACGACGAGAACTGCGGGACCCGTCCGTACGCGCTTCGAAACACGCCACACACATCACCTGGCGCGTCGGCTGAGAATCAGGTGGATGCGGAGACCAGGCGTTCGTCTCGACCGAAAATCAGCCAGGTGGCTGATCGTTATCGAACTCCACCTTCGCATCGGCGTCGGTGGAGTTTGTGGTCATGGTGGCTGAGGGTGCGACCGTCCCACCGGGATGGTGGACAGCTGCTCGACCAAGTGCACGGGGTCATCGCGTCCTGGTCGGCCAGCGTGCTCGCGAAGTAACCGATAGGAGAACACTCATGGAGCGACAAGAGATCGATGATGAACTGTCCACAACCGGCGCGCAGGAGTTGCTCGCGTCCACCTCGGCCGCCCACCTCGCCTACGTCGGGGACGACGGGACACCACGGGTGGTTCCGGTCGGATTCTTCTGGACCGGCGACCAATTCGTTATCTCCACGGCCGTGACCTCACCGAAGGTCACGGCAGTGTCGACTCGCCCGGACGTTGCGCTGGCCATCGACGCAGGCGACACCCCCGACCAGGCGCGAGCCCTTTCGATACGCGGGCGGGCGAGCGTCGAGATCGTCGACGGCGTGGTCAAGGAGTACCTCGCCGCCGCCAGGCAAACCATGGACGCCAAAGCAGCGGCCGAGTTCGAGCAGAACGTCCGCGGGATGTACGACCAAATGGCACGAATTGCAGTCACGCCGCACTGGGTGCGCTACTACGACTTCGGCGCTGGCCGACTGCCTCGATTCCTGCAGGACCTGGCCGAACGGAACCAGTCTGAGGCCTAAACTGAAATACCAAGGGTCACGCGAACTCTGGTGTGGTCGGTGCAGGCTCGGCCGAGGGCGCCCCTTCGCGACGAGTTTCGGCCGGGTCGTGCGTCTGTTCTGGTGACCGCTCGTAGAACGTCGTACGACGCTGCCCGGCACAAGACTCCACGGAGGACAACCATGACGACCACGCCGAACGACCCGACCACCGCGCTGCCCGGCCGCCCGCCCATCGTCGACCTGGCCACCTGGCAGACCGCCCGTGACGAGCTCCTGGTCCGCGAGAAGGCCCACACCCGCGAGGGCGACGACATCGCCGCGGCCCGCCGCCGGCTCCCGATGGTCGAGATCGACGGCACCGTCCAGGTCGTCGGACCCGACGGCCCGGTCCCGTTCCTCGACCTGTTCCAGGGCCGCGACGAGCTCGTGGTCTACAAGCACATGTGGTACGACGGCGCGCCGCACCAGGGGCAGTGCGAGGGCTGCACCACCACGGCCTGGCACCTGAAGGACGCCGTCTACCTCAACGCCCGCGGCGTCTCGTTCGCCATCCTGACCACGGGCCGGTGGGACGAGGCGGCCTCCTACGTCGAGTTCATGGGCTACACCCAGCCCTGGTACTCGGTGCGCGACGTGGACGCACCTGTCGGCGGCAGCATGGGTTTCATCACCTGTTTCCTGCGCGACGGCGACCGCGTGTTCCTCACCTACTCCACGACGGGCCGCGGCAACGAGCCGATCAACGGGTCCCTCGGCCTGCTCGACATGACGCCCTACGGCCGACGCGAGGCGTGGGAGGACAACCCCGAGGGCTGGCCCGAGGACCCTCAGGCCGACTCGCCGGTCGGTGGGCATGGCTCGCCGATCTGCTGGTACTGGCGCACGGACGCAGACGGCGTCGCCACCTGGGGCCCCACCAGCCGCCCCGTGCCGCAGTGGACCCGCCCCGGCGCGACCCGCGTGGACACCCTCGGCCGGCACGGCCACCACCACTGACGCTCAGACCCATGAGTCGCTCTTGACGCTGGGGACATGCCAGCGAGCGGCTAAGAGGTGGCCCTGCTTTTCGACGAAGAAAGTCAAAGTCGTTCATCGTTGGCGGCGATCTTGCGGGAGAGTTCAGCCACCGGGGTGTTGGTTTTCTGGGAGAGCTGACGCAGCCGGTTGAAGGCTTCCTCGGCGTTGATTTGTTGGCGCTCCATAAGCATGCCCTTGGCTTGGCCGATGATGTCGCGTGAGGCCAGGGCGTCGCGGAACTGGCGGTCGCGGCGAAGTGCGTTCCAGGCCAGCGCGGTGTGGGTGGCGTAGACGAACCCTAGGTGGCTGGTGTTTTTCGCGTGGCGGTGACCGGCTGATCGGCGCTGTTCGAGTTGAATTGGTGGGTGACGTTGGGACGCACACCTGTTCAGCCGGATCTGTGGCGGTCGACTGCGAATTTCTGTGGGGACCGGGTGGCGCCGGACTCGATTTATGGTGTGCTGCACCGGGAGTGCTTGAACCTGTTCCCGGATGAGATGTTCGCCGACTTGTTCACCGATGTGGGCCGGCGCAGCGTGCCGCCGATGATCGTGGCGGTGGTGATGGTGCTGCAGCGCATCGAGGGTCTGTCGGATCGGGAGGCGGTGGAGCGCTTCGCGTTCGATGCGCGCTGGAAGTACGCGGCCGGTGGCCTGGATTTCGACTATCCGGGGTTTGTGCACACGGTGTTGGTGGACATGCGCGCGAGGCTGGCTCGCTCGGATCGGCCGAACCGGATCTTCGAGACCACGCTTGAGGCTGCCCGGGCGGCGGGGCTGGTGGGCCGGCGGCGGGTGCTGGACTGGACCCCGCTGTATGACGCGGTGGCCACGATGGACACGGTCACGCTGATCCGTTCGGCTATCCGCGGGCTGTTGCGGGTCGCCGACGCGGAGCTGGCGGTCGAGCTACGCGCGCTTTTGCGCCGCGACGACGACTATGCGGCCGCGGGTAAGCCGGTGTGCGACTACGACGACCCGCACGCCCGCGCGGCGCTGGTGGATGCGCTGGCCCGCGACGCGATGGCGCTGGTGGCGGCGCTGGATGGGCGGGAGCTGGCCGCGCAGGTGGACCAGGCGGCGAAGTTGGTGGCCACGGTGGTCGGCCAGGACCTCGACCAGGATCCCGGTGATGGGGTGTTCCGCATCGCCCGCCGAGTCGCCGCCGATCGGGTGATCTCCACCGTGGACCCCGACGCGCGGCACGGGCACAAGACCTCGGCGCGCGGGTTCGACGGCTTCAAGGGCCACATCGCAATCGACCCGGATGCCGAGATCGTGACGGCCACCGAGGTCAGCGCGGCCAACGCCGGCGACGCCGAACCCGCTGCCGATCTGCTCGCCGACGACCTGCCCGGGGTCAGCGACGCCGACGCGGGCGAGGCCGGCGAGGATGGCCCCAACCTCGTCGCCGGCGGTGCGCAGGCATCCGAGGGCGCCGAGCGCGGCGAGGATGGCCCGGCGGTCTACGGCGATGCGGCCTACGGCGCGGGCAAGCTGCTGGCCGGGCTGGAAACCGCGGGCGCGCGGATCTTTACGAAGGTGCAGCCGCCGACCGCCCCGGGTGGGCGGTTCGCCAAGGACCGCTTCGTCATCGACCTGGACTCGGGCACGGTCAGCTGCCCGAACGCGGTGAGCGTGACGATCCGCCCGGCCACCGCCGGCGGCGGCACCGCGGTGTTCGGCGCGGCGTGTGCGGCCTGCCCGCTGGCCGCCCGGTGCACCAGCTCGGCCGCCGGCCGCACCATCACGATCAGTCGTTATGAGGCCGAACTGGCCCGCGCCCGCACCGCCCAGGCCGATCCCGCCTGGGTCGCCGACTACCGGACGACCCGCCCGAAAGTGGAACGCAAGATCGCCCACCTGATGCGCCGCCGCCACGGCGGGCGCCGCGCCCGCGTCCGCGGCATCACCAAGGTCGCCGCCGACTTCTCCCTACTGGCCGCCGCGGTCAACCTGGCCCGCCTCGGTGCGCTCGGATTGCGCCGAGCCGCCGGCCAGGGGTGGGAGATCATGCCGGCAATGACCTGAAAAGCGTTGCTGGAATACAGATTCCGGATGATACTGGCCGGTCTGGACCAGACAGTAGGCACGTCAACCGGCCGAACCCCGTCATAACCGCACCAGCCGCCACAGCAAGCACAACCGCAGCGCGGTTACCACCTACCCCACGAAGCCCATTCGACACCAGCCACCTAGGCGTTCTGACTCGGTGTCGAATGCGTGGGGGTGTTCGGCGTAGAAGTTGAGCGCACCGAGGGCCTGGTGGTTGGCCGATAGCGCGAAGGACAGCACCGAGCGGATCGGGGTCTGGGCCAGCGCATCGCGCTGGTATTTCGGCCAGCGGGTCTCGGTGTTGAGGTCATCGACGCGCACGGTGCGGTGCTGCCGAACGGCTTGCAGGCATGGCCCTTCGTGGTGGCGTTCCTGGATCACATCTAGCAATCCGGGAAATCGTCCAATCGCGCTCGGGGTGTCGATATGACCGCGGCCGTCAGTGACGGTGATACCGGCGTACTGCGCCCCGGGCACGTACTGGACCGCGGTGACGGTGAGTTCATCGAGCGCCCTGGGGATCTCGGTTGGGGAGCGGTCTTGAACATCGCGGATCAGGGTGGCAAGTCGCACATGGATGTCGTGGCGTGAAAGCCGGTCGACGGTCGGTCCCGGCTGTGGGCTGGCTTCGGCGGGGGCCGGGTCCGCAGTGGTCGGTGCGGAGAATTTGGCGATGAGGGCGCGAGCGACGTCGATCGTCGGCTGCTGTTGGTGATTCGCGAGCTGCATGATTAGCGCATGCCCCGCGTCGGCGTCGATGTTGTAGCGCAGCGTTGTGAGCTCGATGGCCTGGCTGATCAAATCATCTGACATGTCCTCGCCTGCTTCTAAAGCGTGGTGTGCGGGCTTGTGGCCATGGTCTTGACCTCAAGTCTGGTGTCAGGCTGTTCGACTGCTGGCATTCGGCAGGAGTCCCTGGCCGGGACGAGCAGACGAGCAGTGGAACCGTTCACTCACCTCCCTCACGATTACCGCTGTCAACCGGTAAAGAGAATCTGCATTGTTGATGTGGATAATTCCTGTTAAAGGCAGCGATAATCTATGCTGTTCATAACGGATTATTATATATAGCACCGCTGCTACTCTTGTGCAAGAGCCCGAGCATATGTTTTTCTTGACTTGCCACATTTTTTGTCTGGGGGGACCAGCTCTGAAACAAGGAAGGTAATTCGCCGCGATGACCGATGACGACCACAAGCCGGGGCGCCCGCCCGCTTCTGATCGCGGCGTGTATGGCATCTCAGTGGCAGCCGAACTGTCGGGCATCAAGGAGCAATCGCTTCGTCTGTATGAACGCGAGGGCTTGTTGACCCCGGCCCGCAGCGAAGGCGGTACCCGCCGCTACAGCGCCGACGACCTGGCGCGCTTACGGCGCGTCAGCGAGCTGGTCGCCGCCGGGGTCAACCTCGCCGGCATTGCACGCATCCTTGAGCTGGAAGACCGCAACGACACCCTCGGCGACCGCAACATCGCCCTGGAAATTGACAATGCTGCTCTGCGTGCCGCCGAAACCCGCCGCAGATCAGCAAAACGACAACCGGCCTCACCCAAGCCGGGCACCGACTAGGGGCGCACCGCCTGGGCGCCTAGCGTGGCGTCTCCCATGCGCACCGGCTCATAACCCTCAACCTCGCCCCGGCCACGACTCGCCGGGCTACCCGCTCGCCGGGGTGAGTCAAGCCCGCGGGTTGCGGCCACGATAACGTAACCCGCTGGAACGTAGTGGGATTCGATGAGCCAGGCGTCACGGTAGCTACCGAACACACGCAAGCCATTGAAGTCGGCGGCCGGAATCGCCCCGACAGCCACGGCTCGCGCAGCCAGGACTGCCGCGAATCCGTAATCAGCGGAGATGAACCCAATCGCGGGGACGCAGCCGCCACGTCTGCCGGGCGTAGTCGAGTTCGGTGTGCGGCCACTGGGTGACGATCCGGCCCGTCGGCGACCGGTAATAGCTGGAGCATTGCGTCCACACGGTGCGCGACAGATCTGCGGATAGCCTTTCGTTGAACCGATCTTCGGCCTCGGCGCGCACCTGCAGGCTTCCGCCGTGGCGTGCCAGCCGACGTAGCGCGCTCGCAACCAGTCGGGCACCGGCCTCCAGGATGTAGATGATGGAGTTTCCACCCTGGTTCGTGTTCGGCCCATAGAGCATGAAGAAGTTCGGGAAGCCGCTGACGGCGACGCCGAGATAGGCACACGGATCAGGACCCCACCGCGAGTGCAGGCTCCGGCCCCCCTCGCCGATGACCTCGATTCCGGATAGGTAGCTGGTGGTCTCGAATCCCGTTGCCAGCACAAGCACGTCGGCGCCGACGGCCGAGCCGTCGGCGGTGACCACCGACGTCGCCGTGACCCGCTCAATCGGTTCGGTGACCAGATCGACGCGGTCTTGCTGCAGTGCTGCGTAATACTTTTCGCCGAGAAGAACGCGTTTGCACCTGAACGGATAATCGGGTGTCAGCGCTCGGCGCAACTGCTCGTCGGGCACTTCGCGCGCGAGGAACGCCTCGGCCATGTTCTGCCGCTGGCTCATCCGCGGGTCGTCGAGCGTCAACGCGGTGTTGACATGCTGCTCTTTCCAGCGCCGCCACCGCTCCCGTCGCACTGTCCACGGACGCCGCCCGAATCGCGCGAGCTCGTCGGCGTCGTAGGGGCGGTCCTCCTTCGGGACCATCCATGGCGGTGTGCGCTGAAAGACGGTCACATGTGACGCACTCTTCGCGAGCTCGGGGATGACCTGGACACCGCTTGCCCCAGTCCCGATCACCGCTACCTTCGCGCCGGCCATGTCGACGGCGCTGTCCCATTGCGACGTGTGCATGATCACGCCGGAAAAGCTGTTCAGCCCGTTGATGTCGGGCAACCTTGCGGCGCCAAACAATCCGACGGCGCTGACCACCGCATCCACGACAAGCGTGCGGTGCCGCGCGTCGTCACCGAATATGAGTTCCAGCTCCCACTGCTGCTCGTCTTCGCTCCACTGCGCGCGGCAGACTCGGGTAGACAGCATCAGATGCCGGCGCAGGTCGAACTCGTCGACCACCGACTCGAGATAGGTGAGGATCTCCGGCTGCGTGGCATACGTGCGGCTCCAGGACCCGTTGAGCGCGAACGAGAACGAGTAGAGGTGGCTCATGATGTCGCAGGCCGCGCCGGGATAGGTGTTCTGACGCCAGGTGCCGCCGACACCATCAGCGCGCTCGATCATCACCAAATCGTCGATACCGTTGCGGCGCAACGCCACCGCCGCGGCGACACCGCCGAATCCCGCTCCGATGATGGCCACCCTCGGTGTGCGCCGACGGCGCGTCATCGCGCGGAGCCGACCGAGGTGGTATCGGTGGGTCATGATTGCGTGGACTGGCGGGTGCGGATCTCGATGCCCTCGAATGTGCTCGCGTTTCGCCAGGCCTCGAGGATGTCGGCGTATTCTGTCGGACCGCCGAAGTAGAAGCTGCCCTGACGCGACGTCCTGTTGGCCTGGCCTTCGCGGTTGTAGTAACCCGGGGTGCACGATTTCGCCCGTTCGGCGCTGACGGCGGATCGCTGCAGCACGGCATCCACCCAGCCTGCTTCCGCGTCTGCGGACGCCTCGAGCTCGGCGACGTCGTGGGAGAGCGCCCATGCGATCACCCATGCGACGTGGCGGGCCTGCACATCGAGCAGGTAGGGAAAGTTCACCGTGAATCCAGACTGGGAGATGCTCACCACCGAGCAGTTCGGAAAGCCGTTGACGTGCAGACCGTGCAACGTGCGCACGCCGTCGCGCCACTTCTCGGTCAGGGTTACGCCGTTGCGGCCGATCACCTGAAACCCGTTGCGCCGCGAATACTCCGTGCCGACTTCGAAACCGGTGCCGAAGATCAAGCAGTCCAGCGGGTATTCGACGTCGTCGACGACGAGACCGCTTGAGGTGATCCGTTGGACTCCGCGGCCGTGCGTATCGACGAGCGTAACGTTGGGCCGGTTGAACGTGTCCAGATACTGGTCATGAAAACACGGGCGTTTGCAGAAGTATCCGTACCACGGCTTGAGCGCTTCAGCGACGGCGGGATCGGCCACGATCGCGTCGACCCGGGCCCGCACCTCCTCCATCTTGGCGAAATCGGCGAGATCGGCGATGCGGGACTGTTCCGCCGGCGATAGCCCGTCGACGCTGTTCAGGCGCATCACGAGAAGCTTCTTGGTGATGCTGGTCCACGCGTCGGCGACCAAATCTTCCTCGGCGTGCCCACCGGCGGTGAGCAGTTGAAAGTTGTCGATACGCCGTTGCTGCCAGCCGGGCTGCAACTGCGCTGCCCACTGCGGGTCGGTCGGTTGATTCGCCCGGACGTCGACCGACGACGGTGTGCGCTGAAAAACCAACAGCCGCTTGGCCGCTCGAGCGAGGTGAGGAACGCACTGGATCGCCGTGGCGCCGGTGCCGATGATCCCGACCCGCTTGTCGGCCAGGTTCTCGAGGTCCTGGCCGGTATAGCGGTAATCCCATCTGCTGGTGTGGAACGTGTGGCCGGTGAACGCCGTGATGCCGGGAATGCCAGGCAGTTTCGGCTTGCCCAGATACCCATTGGCCATCGACACGAACCGGGCGCGTATCGCGTCACCGCGGTTGGTCGAGATCACCCAACGCGAGTCGGTTGAATTCCAACGGATCTCGTGGACTTCGGTCTGGAGGCACGCGTCGCGGTACAAGTCGTAGTGCTCGGCGATGCGCTGGCAGTGGGCGAAGATCTCGGCGCCAGTGGCGTATTTTTCGGTCGGTACGTAGCCAAGTTCTTCCAGCAACGGCATATACACGTAAGATTCAACGTCACAGGCGATTCCGGGATAGCGGTTCCAATACCAGGTGCCGCCGACATCGGCGGCCTTGTCAATCAGGCGGATGCTCGTCACGCCCAACTCCCGCAGCCGCGCTCCGGTGAGCAGCCCGCCGAAGCCGGCACCCACCAGCGCGACATCGACCTCGCCGTTGATCGGCTCGCGCATGAAGTCGGAGTCAGCCCACGGATCCTCGCCGAAGGAAGCGAAGCGGCCTCCGATCTCGACGTATTGCGCGATGCCGTCCGGCCGAAGCCGACGCTCGCGCTCCTCGGCATATTTCTGGCGCAACGCGTCCGGATCGAACTCCACCTCAACCACGACGCTGCGCCGCCGGGGACACTCCCATACCGCCGCGTACCAGTCTCAGGTACGCGTCCACGACTCCTTCGGCCCGGCCGGCCTGGCCGACCACCAGCTCCTCGATAAAGCGACGGGCGCCAACCAACCCGTGCGCTTCAACCTTGATCTCAGACTCGTCCATCGGCGTCCAGGATCACCGCCCGTGTTCGGTGACGTTTCGCATACCTGTTGCCGGCTGAGCGGGCGCCCGCCGTGACTCTGTACGCCACGCCGGAATTTTGGACTGGATTTCAGAATTTGACAAGCTGGTCGGACACTGGGCCTGGCTCGAAGCCCCCGAACGGGTCGCCAGTTTCGTCCTTCCGTTCCAGCGCGACCGCGTCAGTCGCGCTACCCAATAGGAAAGCAAGACAAGGAGATTCAGATGAGTGCGAGCCTGCAGACCACACCTGAGCAGTTTGCGGCCCTGGCCGCGCGACCGGCCGACGCGCCGGTCGTGATAGTCAACCTGCTGAAATTCAAGCAACCCGACGGACTCGAGCGTTATCTGCAGTACGGGCGCGAAGTGGCGCCGCACCTGCAGCGGGTCGGGGCGACAATCCGCTACGGCGGTACCGCGCCGGAGGTGGTCATCGGCGACGGCGAGCGGCCGTGGTGGGACGCGATCCTGATCGTCGAATATCCGACGCCGGGCGCATCCATCGACATGGTGACCACCGAGGAGTACGCCAAGGTGCACGAGCACCGCGCCGCTGCGCTCGAGCGTGGCGACCTGATCGCGACATCGAGATGGTTGGTCGCGGACTGATCGTCGTCTTCGCGGTGGGCGTGGTGCTCGCGCGGCTCTTGTGGCCGGTGATGTTCTGCGATCCGCCGAGTGGACCCGGTTCAGCACTGCTACGGCGGCCCACGGCGACTAATTTGGGGGCATGTACCTGATCACTGGGGCAGCCGGAAAGATCGGCGGAGTCAGTCGTTCTGTCGTGGAGATCCTGATCGGCAGGGGTGAGCCGGTGCGCGCGATGGTGCACCGCGAGGACGGCCGCGCGCAGCGGCTCCGCGAGCTCGGAGCCGAAGTGGTGATCGGCGACCTGACCAACCCGAGGAACGTCGTCGACGCGATGACCGGCGTCGAGCGGATGTTCTTCAACATGAGCGTGTCACGTGAGTACCTCGAAGCCACCGCGATCGTGTGCGCGGCGGCACGCGAGTTGGGCGGATACGAGGTGATTGTGAACATGTCGCAGATGACGGTCTCCGAGATGACACTCACCAGCACGAGTGAATCGCATCAGCAGTGGCTGCACTGGTTGTCCGAGCAGGTCGTGAACTGGTCAGGCGTGCCCGTGGTGCACATCCGACCGACCGTTTTCCTCGACAACCCGCTGTTCACGACGTTGGTCCGCCGGTCGGTGCACAATCGTGGCGTGCTGCCGCTGCCGTTCGGCACCGGTCGCACGTCGCCGATCGCGGCCGTCGACGTCGCGCGGGTGGCCGCCACCCTGCTGCTCGACCCTACCGACCGCATCGGTGACGTATACGAGCTGACCGGGCCGGAAGTCGTTGACCTCAACTGCCTGGCGGAACGGTATGCCCGAGCGCTGAACCGGCCGGTGACAGCCGAGGACACGCCGTACGACGAGTGGATTCGGCGCTACCTGCGGGTGTCCGGGCTGCCGGACCACGTCCAGCAGCACATCGCGACGATGGCGCGACTTCACCACGATGACCGCTACAACAGGACGAGCGATGATTTCGAGAAGGTGATTGGTGCGCCCGCGCAGACGGTGGAGCAGCAGGTCGCGGCACATCCTCAACTGTTCGGCGGTTAACGACGAATTGCCCTGGCATCTTGGGGCCTTAGGCCCGTGTCAGGCGAGCCACGGGGCGCCAGCATTGTCGGCATGGATGAGACGCAGGCCCTGCACCAGGATCACGAGCTGGTCGTGGTCGCCAGCTACCGGGACTTGGACACCGCGCGCCACGACTTCGCTACCTTGGCCGAAGACGTGGAACATCACCGCTTCCTGGTAAAGGGCGCAGCGCTTCTGGCCAAGGACGCGGACGGCACGCCCCGGGTCCTCGAGATCGGTAACCACCTCGGACGCAAGAGCGCGGGGTTAGGCGCCGGCATCGGCATCCTGCTGGGGCTCTTCGCGCCGCCGTTTCTCGGCTCGCTTGTCCTCGGGGCGGCCACGGGCGCATTGTTCGCCGGCTTCGCGAGTCACGAACTCAAGATCGGTCTGGAACACGAGATTGGCCGGAGCCTTGGCGGCCGGCACCGGTGCGGTGGTGGTGATCCTGTCGCCCAGCAGCCTGATGCCCGCCGAGCGTGATTTGCCGGGTGCGGACAGCAAGTCGATCAACAGGCTGGACAAGTCCACGATCACAAGCCTGGAAAAGGAAATTGAGCGTGCGCTGCACGAGCACGCCGCGCAGGCGGGGTTGGGGCCTAGCCCTGACAGCGTGGGCACCAATAGCTGACACGCTCTCCGCCCCAATCGGTTTCGATCAGAGTGCCGCAGCGCCGGCATGGCTTCCCGGCGCGGCCGTACACCCAGAGTTCGTGGCCGTGCCGACGATCTCCGGTGGTGGTGCGGTTCCACCGCGATCGGTTGGCCATCAGCATGTTGTGTGCCCGTGACACCATCCGCAGCGGATCGGCAACCCGGATTACCGGCGCATTAGGCAAAAGCCCAAACACAAAACACAATTCGTTGCAGTAGACGTTGCCGACGCCCGCCATGATCCGCTGGTCCAGTAGGGCGGCCGCGATCGGCCGCCGGAGGTCAACGGTCAAATTCACCGCTGCCCGCTCAGGATCCCAGTCGGCGCCCAGCAAATCGGGGCCGAGATGGTCCACCACCGACATGTCGTCGGCACGCGGCAGGATTTCGAGTTGGCCCAAATCGATGCCGGCGGCCTGGATATCGCCTGCCTCCAAGATGATTCGTACCCGGCGATCGCTCTCTCGCACCCGGCGCTCATGGAACACCCGCCAGCTGCCGTCCATCTTCAGATGCGAGTGAATGCTCGCCGACCCGACGCGGATGAACAAGTGCTTGCCCCGGCTGAGCACCTTGTCGACGGTGCGGCCGGTCAGATCGGCAGTGGCGAACCGGGGCACCCTGACGTCGCAGCGAGTCAGCGTCTTGCCGACCAGGCCGTCGCGCAGCTCGGCGGCGGTGAGCCAGACGGTGTCGCCTTCCGGCACGGTGTTATCTCCTTAGCCGCAAGCCCCGCG
The DNA here is from genome assembly GCA_963801365.1 of uncultured Actinomycetota bacterium. Taxonomy (GTDB): domain Bacteria; phylum Actinomycetota; class Actinomycetes; order Mycobacteriales; family Mycobacteriaceae; genus Mycobacterium. The sequence goes on from CAWDEZ010000027.1 coordinate 50,914, forward strand.
GCGTCCGGGTGAAACCGGCATCGGTGAGCGCGGCGGCCACCTGCGCGCGGTCACTGGACTGGGCCGGCTCGAGCACCGCTACACCGTCGACTCTCTCTACAAGGATTCCCGGAACCCGCCCGCCGCTCACCAGCCCGGCCAACGCGCCTGCGGCAGCCCGGTGCGCGTCGGGGTCAGACGAGAAGTTCAGCAGCGAACGGCCGCCCCGTTCCAGGAACCACGCCAGGCTTCCGTCGACGAGCACCACCAGCGCGCCGGCCTTGCGAGCGGGACGGTGTTCGGACCCCGATGTCGGCCACGCCAGCGCGGAGCCGTACGGGTTGGCGGGGTCGGCCGCGGCCAACACGACGGCCTGGTAGGCGGGGCGGTCGGGGTCGATGCTGTCTTGATGCGACCGCAGCCGGTCGACGGTCGATGCGATCGCGAATTGTGCCCCGCCGAGGGATTCGACGAAGTATCCGCGCTGGCAGCGGCCGGCGTCCTCCAGCGCGGTCAGCACCTTGTACAACGTGCCGAATCCACCCGGCACGCCCTCGGCGGCCACGCTGCCTTTGGTCAGCACACCGTATCGGCCGAGCAGTACCTCTGCCGAAAAGTGCGCCTGCACAGTCGAATCTGGTTCGGGGGACGGCAGCGCCGACCATCTGCCGACGACGGTCGGGTCGGCAGCCCGGGTCTGCGCGTGCGCGACGCCGTAGCGGCTGAGCCGCGGCGGGCGCCGACGTTGCCGGTGTGCAGGCATCGAACGTCTGCCTGATCCGGCAAGCAGTCCGCGTACCGGCGCGAACGTGTCGCCGGTGACCCAGCCGGCCCACACCAATTCCCATAGAGCGGTTTTCAGCTCGTCGTCGTCCGGGTGCTGGCTCTGCTCCTCGCGGCCGCGGTGCTGGATCTGCTCCTCGCGTCCGCGGCCGTCGGCCAGTTGCCGGAAGAAGAATCCTCCGCCATGACGCAGCGTGTCGAGGATGATCTGGTGCCTGCCGGTGAACTCGATCTTCGCGGGCGCGGCCAGCGTCAGCGGTGCGGTGTCGGCCATGTGCAGCGCGATCCAGCCGTCGCTCCCTGAGATCGTGCCCGCGCCGGACCAGACGACCTCTCCGGAAGCGAGCAGTTCGTCGAGCATCGCAGGCTGGTAGTCGCCGACACGCTGGCCGAGTATCAACGGCTCAAGCGCGGACGCGGGCACCGCGACACCGGCAAGCTGTTCAATTACCCCGGCCACGCCGTCGATGCCCGCGGAACTCGGCGAGCCGATCTGCTGCCACCCCGGGAGGAACCGGCCGTAGGCCGCGGTGCTGACCGGTTCCACTTGCGCCCGCATCGCGGCCAGCGACCTGCGCCGCAGCATCCGCAACACCTCGGCGTCGCACCACTGCTCGGAGTCTGGCGACGTGAGGGCACCACCCGCCTGCGGGGGACCGCTTGCGTGAAGAGCAGAAGATGTTGCGGTAGAGATGAATTCGCCGTGAACCAGCTTGCCGTCGACCGCCAGCCGACCCAGCACATCTGAGGCGACCCGCAGGCCCAATCCGAATCGCGCCGCGACGTCGGCGGTGGTGAACGGTCCGCGGGTGCGCGCATAGCGGCCGATCAGCTCAGCCAGCGGGTCGGCCACCGGCTCGGTGAAGCGCACCGGCACGCCGGGCGGCACCGCTATGCCAACGCCGTCGCGCAGTCGGCCGATATCCTCGACCGCGGTCCACCAAGTGCGTCCCGCATACGAGACGGTCACGGCTCGCCGCGCCGCGCGAAGTCCCTCCAGCCAGCCACCAACTTCACGTGCGGTGCTGCGCTGGGCAACCTCGTCTTCGGTGAGCGGGCCGAGCAGGCGCAACAAGTCGGCCACCGCCTCGGCGTCGTGGGCAAGACGATCCTCGCTGAGGTGCAGCAGCTGGCGATGGGTGGCGGCGACGACGTCGGGATCGAGCAACTCGCGCAACTCGACGCGGCCCAGAAGCTCCGCCAGCAGCGTGGTGTCCAGCGACAGCGCCGCCGCGCGCCGCTCGGCCAACGGCGCGTCACCCTCGTACATGAACGCGCCGACGTAGCCGAACAGCAGCGACGCCGCGTACGGGGACGGCGTAGCCGTCTCGACCTCGACGACGCGTACCCGCCGTTGCTCGATGCGCCGCATCAGAGCCGACAGCGCCGGCACGTCGTACACGTCCTGCAGGCATTCACGGACCGCTTCCAGCACGATCGGAAAGTCCGGGTACTTACGGGCCACATCGAGCAGATGCGCGGCCCGCTGGCGTTGGTGCCAGAGCGGAGAACGCTTACCCGGATGCCGACGCGGCAACAGCAGCGCACGGGCCGCGCACTCGCGGAACCGCGACGCGAACAATGCCGAACCGCCGACCTCCGCGGTAACAGTCGGCTCGATGTCGTCCGGCTCGAACACGAACAGATCGGCACCCGGCGGCGCGTCCTCGGTATCGGGCAGCCGAACGACGATTCCGTCGTCGGATGCGGTGGGTTTCTCGTCGCTGCCGTACCGCTCACGCAGCCGACGGCCGACCGCCAGCGCCAGCGGCCCGTGCACACGCAACCCGTACGGCGAGTGCAAGATCACCCGCCAGTCGCCGAGCTCGTCGCGGAACCGCTCCACCACCAACGTGGAATCGGTGGGCACGGCGTTGGTGGCCTGACGCTGGTCGTCGAGCAGCCGCCGCAGATTCTCAGTGGCGTAGCCATCGAAACCCATTGCCGCGCAGCGCTGCTGGAATGGACCCAGCTCGAGGCCGGCGAGCTCCCCGGTGAAAGCACCCAGCGCGGCGCCGAGCTCGGCGGGCCGCCCGACACCGTCTCCGCGCCAGAACGGCAGCCTGGCCGGCTCGCCGAAGGCGGGGATCACCAGCACGCGATCGTGAGTGATCTCGGTGATGCGCCAACTGGTCGCGCCGAGCGAAATGACATCCCCTGCACGAGACTCGTAGACCATTTCCTCGTCGAGTTCGCCTACCCGCGAAGGCTTTTCGGAGTCCGCCCCGGCGGCCAAGTAGACGGTGAACAGCCCCCGGTCGGGGATCGCGCCGCCGGAGGTGACCGCCAACCGCTGCGCCCCGGGTCGCCCGGTCAGCACACCGGCGTCGCGGTCATACACCAGCCGGGGTCGCAGTTCGGCGAACTCTGTCGACGGGTACTTACCGGACAGCAGATCCATCGTCGCTTCGAACGCGCTGCGGGGCAGCTTCGCGAACGGCGCGCTGCGCCGCACTACGTCGAACCACACGTCGGCGTCCAGCGGCTCCAGCGCGCACGCGGCGATGGTGTGCTGGGCCAGCACATCGAGAGGGTTGGCGGGCACGGTGAGGTTTTCGATCTGACCGGACAGCATCCGCTGCACGGTGACCGCACAGCTGATCAAGTCGGTGCGGTGCTTCGGGAACACGACACCGCGGGAGATCTCCCCGACCTGGTGTCCCGCCCGCCCGATCCGCTGGAGCCCGTTGGCCACCGACGGCGGTGCTTCCACCTGGATCACCAGATCGACTGCGCCCATGTCGATTCCGAGTTCGAGGCTGGAGGTGGCCACCACCGCTTTCAGTCGTCCGCTCTTGAGGTCGTCCTCGACCGCCGCGCGCTGCTCCTTGCTTACCGAGCCGTGGTGCGCCCGTGCCAACAACGGTGCGGCGCCATACGTCTGACCGCTGGCCATGATGTGGGCGGGCGGACCGCCCGGGACCTCGGGGTTGGGCTGCGGCGCAAGTTCGATGCCGGACCGTTCGGCGTGAATCTCGTTGAGCCGCGACGTCAGGCGCTCGGCCAGCCGCCGCGAGTTCGCGAACACGATCGTGGAGTTGTGCGCCTCGATCAGGTCCGCGATGCGCCGCTCGACGTCCGGCCAGATCGTGTTGTTCTCGAGGTTGGCCATGTCGGGCACCGGCACCACGACCGACATGTCGAACGTCTTGGCGGCTGGCGGCGCGACGATGGTGGTGCGCGGCCGAGCGCTGCCCGATGTCGCCGCCCTTGCGGCTCCGGACAAGAAGCGCGCCATCTCGTCGTGCGGACGCACGGTGGCGGACAGTCCGATGCGCTGCGCGGGCCGCTTCAACAACATGTCGAGACGTTCCAGCGAGATCGCGAGATGCGAGCCGCGCTTGGTGCCCGCGACCGCGTGCACCTCGTCGACGATCACGGTGTGCACCTCGGCGAGCGTGTCGCGGGCGGCGGAGGTGAGCATCAGGAACAGCGACTCGGGCGTGGTGATCAGGATGTCCGGTGGCCGGGTGATCAGTTCGCGCCGCCGGCTGGGCGGGGTGTCACCGGACCGCACGCCGACGCTGATCTGCGGATCGGGTAGTCCGAGGCGCTGCGCGGTGCGGGTGATGCCGGTGAGCGGGGTGCGCAGGTTGCGTTCGACGTCCACGGCGAGTGCCTTGAGCGGGGAGATGTAGAGCACCCGCGTGCCGGAACCAGACCCCGATTCGTGTGCCAGCTGGTCGATCGCCCACAGGAACGCGGCCAGTGTCTTCCCGGATCCTGTCGGCGCAATGACCAGCGTATTGTCCCCGTCGGCGATCGCCGACCAGGCCTGGGACTGCGCCGGCGTGGGCGCAGCAAAGGTGCCTGTGAACCACTCTCGGGTGGCAGGACTGAACCGGCTCAGCGACGGGGCCGAAGAACTCACCTCACCATGGTGCCAATGTGGCCCGACAAAATCTTTTGGCCCTGGGTGAACCCGACAAGACAGAAATTCGTGAAATCGAGTATGGGGGAAGTAGGCGGACGCCCTGGTGCGAGCCAGCCGCGCCGGTGGGGCCAGCGCATGGTGGACGCAGTAGGACGGCAGAACTTGCTGGACAGGCCGAGCTACCGCCTCGAGCATGCTCTGACCATTGTGTTCGCGTCTTTCGGTGGCGCACGGGAACGCGTCAGCAATGCATTGCACGGCACCTGGCTGGGCCATCCGGTGCACCCGGTGCTGACGTCACTGCCGACGGGCGCGGTGGCGACGACGATCGCGCTCGACGGTGCCAGCGTGCTGCCGGGCAGCGCGGCGACATTGCGCGACGCATCGAGGTGTGCGCTCGGCGTCGGAATCGTCGGCAGCGTGGGGGCGGCGGTCACCGGTGTCACCGATTGGCAGCACACCCATGAAGAGTCCCGGCGGGTCGGGCTGGTTCACGGCGCACTGAACGGGATCGCGACGGCGCTGTACATCACATCGTGGTGGGACCGCCGTCGTGGCCGCCATTTGCGCGGAATGGCCAAGAGTGCGCTGGGCTACGGCATCACGTTGGGCAGCGGCTATCTGGGCGGAGAGCTCGTGTATGGGTCAGGCCTGGGCGTCGACCGCTCCGGTGACCGGTTGACCGTCACGGACTGGACCCCAGTGCTGGCGGTGACGGATCTCGCCGACGGCGAACCGAAGCGAGTCGAGGTCGACGGGGTCGGAGTGGTGCTGCACCGCAATGGCCAAGGAGTGCTCGCGATCGGCGAGTTCTGCCCGCACCTGGGTGCGCCGATGTCCGACGGTTGGATCGACCGCGACGTGATCGTGTGCCCGTGGCACGGCTCGCGATTTTCCGCAAGCTCGGGGGAAGTCCTGCGTGGACCTGCGACGACACCACTGCATTGCTACTCGACCAGGGTGTGCGACGGAATGATCGAAGTGCGCGGAGGCTTGCCGGAACCGGCCACGTCGGCGAAAGGGGTTGAGCAGTGAACGCTTTCGACGTGCTCGTTGACCACCACAACGTCATGCGTTCGTACTGCAAGAAGATCACCGCCGCCGCCAAGGGATCGGATGAACGCGAGCAGTTGCTCGATGAATTCCTGGTCGAACTCGACATCCACATGCGCATCGAGGACGACCTGTTCTACCCGGCCGTGCAGGCCGCGAGCACCTTGGTAGCGATCGCGCACGCCGAACACCGGCAGGTCTTCGACCAGCTCGCCGTCGTACTGCGCACACCGCCGGAGGCTGCCGAGTACGACGACGAGTGGAGTGCCTTCGTCAGGGTGTTGGACGCGCACGCCGACGAAGAGGAGCGCGACCTCGTCCCGCCGCCGGTCGAAATGGATCAGCAGGAACTCGATGCGCTGGGCGATGAGATGCTGGCCCGCATCGAGCAGCTTCGCGAGTCGACGATCGAGAAGCTGCACGTGAAGGGCCGCGCGGCCCTGCTGCGGGCAATGTAAGCCGGCTGCAGGGAGTCGCGCGGCGATCCTTCCTGCTCGATGCGGGGCTGCTCGGCGTTGGAACAGCGCACCGGCGGGTCAACGCGCGGCGAACCGCCCAGCGCGGCCGAAGTATGGCGCGATCACACCGAGAATCGTCACTAACGCGCCAGCCACGACGTTCGACCAGATCATGCCGGCGGTCGGCGACACGTCGCGGAGGATCCACGGCGAGATGATGAGCCAGACCCCCGCGACGGGCAGAGTCCACGTGATGCCGTGGGTGCGGTCCAGCGCCGAGCCGAAGCCGATCGCCAGTACTGCGACCGTGAGCCCAACGATCAGGTCGTTGACCGCCAGCCGGGTGGTGGCGTCGAACCCGACGATCCAGGGCGACAGCGCAGTGTAGAGCGCCACCAAGAGTGTCAGCCCGAATGTGGCTTGGGCGGCTACAGATTCGGAAGCGCGCTCATAACCTGCCCGCAGACCCAAGAGGTCCGGGTGTTGATCAATCGACGAATGAGTTGTACTCAATTCCTATCTCCTTTCTCCTTGCGCGGCAGTCCGGTTCATGCCGCTATCGGTCGGCATCGGAATCCGCGCGCACTGGCGGCGCCGGCGAGACGGCTGCGCAGCTGTCGCCGACCGCGGTGCAGGCGCGACTTCACCACCCCGACCGAACAATCCATCAGTTGGGCGACCTGCTTGTAGGGGTATCCCTGCACGTCCGCGTAGTACACCGTGAAGCCGAATGAACGGTGCAAATCCCGCATTGCAGCGCTGATCTGGGCGTCCGGGAGGTTGTCCAAAGCCTGATCCTCGGCTGTCCGCAGACCCGTCGAGCGATGCTCCGCGGCAGTCGCTTCGTGTTTGTCGGTGATGCCCTCGGCCGGAAGGAATGCCGGCCGACGCACCCTTTTTCGGTAGTCGTCGATGTAGGTGTTGGTCAGGATCCGCCACAGCCAGCCTTTGAGGTTGGTGTCCTGCCGGAACGAGCCGAAACTTTTGACAGCCTTGACCATCGTGTCCTGCACCAGGCCTTCGGCATCACAGTGGTGGCGGGTCATCCGCAAGGCGTGTCGGTACAGCGGTGGCATCAAGGGAATGACGTCGCGCTCGAATCGCGCCCGCAACTCCGCATCCATAATTCATTACTACCAGCAACAGTTGCTATTACGCAAGTATTATTCCTGCGCAAGCACTGCCTACTAGCAGTCGGCGTGCCTGCCGTGCGCGGCGCTGAGTTCCAGAGCCGAATTCACCAGGCCCACCATGCTGAAGGCCTGCGGGACATTGCCCATCTGCCTGCCGGTTTGGGTGTCGTATTGCTCGCTGAGCAGCCCTACATCGTTACGCACACGTAATAGGTCCTCGAACAACGCCTCGGCGTCGGCGACGCGGCCGAGCCCGCAGAGCGCGTCGGCCAGCCAGAAGGAACAGGCGAGGAAGGCGCCTTCGGTGCCGGGCAGTCCGTCGACGTCGCCGTCGGCGTCGGGTTGGTAGCGGTGCACGAAGCCGTGATCGGACAGTTCTTTTCGGACGGCGTCGACTGTTCCGGCGATCCGCGGATCGCTCCAGGGCAGAAAACCGACTTTGGGAAGTAACAGCAGTGCGGCATCGAGTCCACGGGATCCATAAAATTGAGTGAATGTGTTGCGTTCGGCGTCGAAGCCGCGCTGGCACACTTCACGGCGGATTCGAGCGCGCAGCGCGCGCCAGCGATCGAGCGGCGCATCATGGCGGTAGCGTTGCGCGGTCTTGATGGCGCGGTCGACACCGGCCCATGCCATCACCTTGGAATGCACGAAATGCCGTTCGGGTCCCCGAAATTCCCACAGACTGCTGTCGGGCCGATGCCAGTTGCCCTCGAGGAAATCCAACAGTCCCCGCTGCAGATCCCATGCGCTGTGAGAGCCCGGCAGTCCGAATTCACGGGCGGTGTGCAGGCCGTTGAGGACCTCGCCCCACACGTCGAGCTGGAACTGTCGGGCGGCGCCGTTGCCGGCTCGCACCGGGGTGGCGCACTCGTACCCGGACAGCCAGTCCAGCGTGTGCTCGGGGATGCGCCGCGCACCGTCGAGCCGTACATGATCTGCAGCCTGGACGGATCGCCGGCGACGGCGCGCAGCAGCCATTCCCGCCACGCGCGGGCCTCGTCGAGGAACCCCGTGCCGAGCAGCGCCTGCAGCGTGAACGTGGCGTCGCGCAGCCAGCAGTAGCGGTAGTCCCAGTTCCTGCAGCCGCGGGGCTGTTCGGGCAGCGACGTCGTTGCCGCCGCTGCGATGCCACCGGTCGGTGAGTACGTCAAGGCCTTGAGGGTAACCAGGGCGCGGTGTACCGCATCGTGCCAGCGCCCGTCGTAGGCGCAGCGGTCAATCCAGTCGCTCCAGAAATTCACCGTGTCTGCCAGGGCGTGCTCGGCGAGTACTTCGCGGGGCTCGTCAAGGTGGGCTTCGGTGTGAGTCAGCACGAATGGCACCTTCTGGCCCGCGCTGACGTCGAACTGCGCCTCGGTCATCATGTGGTGACCGAGAAGTTCGACCGGCGTGGCGAGCCGCAGGAAGTCGGGTCCGGCGACAGCGGTCAATCCGCCTTCCCGGCGTCTCACCCACGGTATGACGTCCCCGTAGTCGAAGCGGATCTTCAGTTCCATCCGCATCGGGACACGTCCGTCGAGCCCCTCGACAATCCGGATGAGATCGGGCGCCTCACCGCGCGGCGGCATGAAATCCGTTATGCGAACCCGGCCCTCACGGGTGGCCCATTCGGTGTCCAGCACCAGTGTCGGCCCGCGATACCGACGCCGGGTAGCCCGGCGACCGCCGGCCGGAGCCAGTTTCCAATACCCGGCGTCATGCCCGCCCAGCAACGCGGCGAAGCACGCGGGAGAGTCGAAACGGGGCAGGCACAGCCAGTCGACGCTGCCGTCGAGGCCGACCAACGCGGCGGTCTGCAAATCGCCCAGCAGCGCGTAGTCCTCGATCCTCGCCATGTCAATCACGTCGAGCCGGCGTCGTCGCCGCACACCGTTGCATACCGACATTCATACCCGCAATAATTGCGTCTAAGCAATAAAAGAGGACGACCGGAGATGGCTCGAGGGCGCCGAAGCGCCCAGCCGAACCACCGCGTACGCGAAACCTACCGGGCGGAGTACCGCGGCCGCTGAGACGCCGAAAACGACCGAGCTGAATACCCGGCGTGCCGGCATCTCAAACCGCGCATCGCGAGATTGATTCCTTCTCGGCAACACTTGCGTCATCGCAATCATTGTGGGTATCACGGTATTAGTCGAACGCTAGCAGAGGGGAGTGGTGGTCGTGCAGGCGAAGGGAGATGGCCAGGTCGTGGTCGTGACGGGCGCCAGCGCCGGGATCGGTCGCGCCACCGCCCGGGCCTTCGCGGCGCGCGGGGCGCATGTCGCGCTGCTGGCGCGCGGGGAAGTCGGGCTCGGAGCCGCCGCACGCGACGTGGAAGCGGCCGGCGGGAAGGCGATGGTGGTGCCGGTGGATGTCGCCGACGCCCGGCGGGTCGAGGAATCCGCCGCGGCCGTGGAGAGCGCGTTGGGGCCCATCGATGTGTGGGTCAATGTCGCGTTCACGTCGGTGTTCGCGCCGTTCACCGAGATCAGCGCCGACGAGTTCAAGCGTGTCACCGAGGTCAACTACCTGGGCTTCGTGTACGCGACGATGGCTGCGTTGCGTCGCATGCGCGAGCGCGACGCGGGGACCATCGTGCAGGTCGGGTCGGCCTTGGCGTACCGGGGGATTCCGCTGCAGACCGCGTACTGCGGTTCCAAACACGCCATTCAGGGGTTCAACGAGGCGCTGCGCTGCGAACTGCTGCACGACAACAGCAATGTCCACGTGACGATGGTGCAGATGCCTGCCGTGAACACGCCGCAGTTCTCGTGGGTGCTGTCGCGGCTGCCCCATCACGCCCAGCCGGTGCCGCCGATATACCAACCGGAGGTCGCCGCTCGGGCGATCGTGTATGCCGCCGACCACCCGCGCCGGCGAGAGTACTGGGTGGGCGCGAGCACAGTGGGCACACTGCTGGCCAATGCCGTCGCGCCGGGCGTGTTGGATCGCTATCTCGCCAAGACCGGCTTCGCGTCGCAGCAGACGAACCGTCCCCGCTCGCCGGATCAACCCGCAAATTTGTGGCAGCCCGCGGACGGACCCGACGGTCACGACTTCGGTGCGCACGGAATTTTTGGTGACCAGTCCTCCTCGGCATGCCCTCAGCTTTGGGCCAGCCAGCACCACACACTGCTGGCCGGTCTGGGTGCGGTCGCCGCGGCGGCCGGCGGAGTGACCGCGGCCCGGTGGTGGCGGCGATGAGGGCGCTGACCGCGGTGCGAGTCGGCTTCGGAGGCGTGTGTCTGGCCGCGCCTGACGCCGTTCCGGGGTTGGCCCACCCTCTCGACGACAGAATGCGCTGGATTCTCCGAATCCTGGGCGCTCGGCACCTGATCCAAGCCTGGTTCGTTGCGCGCGCGCCGACCGCTGTTCGGCATGGGATAGGCGGCGGCATCGATACCGTTCACGCCGCGACGATGGTCCTACTCGCCGCAGCGGATCGTCGTCGTCGCTTCCCGGCGCTGGCCAATGCGGCGGTCGCGCTTGCCTTCGCCGGTGCCGACTTTCGGTCGGCCCGTCACGCTTCGGCGGATGGCAGCATCAGATGAGTACGACAGCGTTGTCGTCGCGCGATGGTTCACCGGCCGCTGAGGCGAAGCTGTCGAACGCCGTTGCCAGCCGATCACGCTCATCGGCGGGCATCCGCCGCAGCACCCCGACGATGGCTTTGCGGCGGTGCGCGCTGACGCGCTCGACGAGGTCCTTGCCCTTGTCGGTCAACGTCAACGTGATGTGGCGGCGGTCCTGCGGCGACTCCTTGCGGTGGAGCAGACCGGCTTTGATCAGCCGGTCGCAGGTGCGGCTGGCATTGGACGGATTAACCTCCAGCGCGGACGCCACGGCGGCCAGATTTTGCGGGCCTCGCGTGTCGATGATCACCAGCACTCGCAGCTGTGGCACCGTCACCATTCCGTCGACCTCGCTGATCGAGGCCGCGGCGATGCCGACCAGTGCGCGGGAGGCCCGCATCACCGACTCAACCTGCGACGCGGACGGCCTCGCATTGGCAGTGCGTCGTCGGCCTGCAGACGTCATACCCGACATCTTCCCCGTATTTATTGCGGCAGCGCAACCTTTGCGTTTCAGACAGTGCCAGGCGGGCCATTCCTGCGCAGCGCGGCAGTCGCGGTGTATCGCGAACCTGACGGCCGCTAATCGGATCCCACACAATCTCATTGAAGCCGACCGCGATGACCGCCACGACCGTAGGTGACTATCTCCTCGACCGGCTCCGGTCCTGGGGAGTCCGGCACGTGTTTGACTATCCGGGCGACGGGATCAACGGGATCTTGGCGTCTTGGGGACGCGCCGACAACGACCCCCAGTTCGTGCAGTCCCGGCACGAGGAAATGAGCGCGTTCGAGGCGGTGGGCTACGCCAAGTTCACCGACCGAATCGGGGTGTGCATGGCCACATCAGGGCCCGGGGCGGTGCACCTGCTGAACGGCCTCTATGACGCGCGCCGAATCGACGTGGCCGCAAGGCTGTCCACGGCCCCGCCACCTGGCCGAGCGGTGCAAACGCGAACACCACACACGAGCGCAACCCCCGCGCCCACTGTGAGGTTCTCTGGGGTTGCCGTCCAGGTCAGAAGAATCCAGACGGCATACGCCCAGGCCGCGAGTCTCACGACTCGTCGCGCCCACTCCGCCGCTGTCATCTTCCCGCCCGTCCCCGCGAATACATCTCCGAGCATTCTGCTCCGTTCCCTGATCATGGGCGAGGGGCGTTTATCGGCTCAGTTGGCAGGGAACCCTTCGCACGCCACGCAGAAAGAGGGAAACGAATACGACAAGGCGTTCACGGTGAAACGGGCACGGTCGGACGGCGACATTCGACAGCATCGAGTGCGCAGAGCACGTTGCCGACGTCAACGACCGCTTCCCGACTCTCGCCGGAGCCTAGGGTCACTCCATACGCGAGGAGCAAAAGCGCCGTGAAGATGTCGCCCGACACGAGTGACCCGCAGCGCGACCGCGCGACGTTCGCCGCCGTGGTCAAGTTCGTCGGCGTCTTCGTGGCGATCGCGCTAGCGGTTCTGCTCGGCGCACTGGCCTGGCTGAACGGCTGCAAGGTGGGCGCAGGCCAAGGCGCGCTGGACAATTGCAGCGCGTTGCAGCGCAACACGCTGGCCATTGGACCAGCCGTGGTGCTGTTCGTCGGAGGGGCGTGGGCGTTCGTTCGCACCTACCAGGAGTGGCGTGCACGTGCCGGGTGGTGGATCTGGCAGGGCGCCGGCTGGTTTCTGCTTGTGCTGATGCTGGTGGTGCTGACAATGACCGTGCCCCCGGCCTTGATGTCGTAACCGTTTCCGCCCTTGCGGCCGTGCGTGATCCACGGATCTCGACCAGGTGCCCGAGGTGAACGCAAAGACCACGCAATCAGCGGCTCGTAACGCCATGCATCTTGCTGCGCCAGCATGCCTACCCGCCGTACAAAGTAACGGCTGCTCAGAACGCCTCTTGACCCCTTCCGTCGCGGCTCTCGCCGAGTATCCTTACCGGTATTCTTAAACGAAGGAGACCGTGATGGGAGATACGCATTTCGATCCCACGGATCACTCCCGCACAACTCAACAGCACGCGGGTGAGTCGATGATCGACGCCTATTTCTGGCCGGGCTTCTTCCTGATCGCGGTGGGCGTCGTCGCGATAGCCGCCTGCATCGCGGCACTTGCGTACCACCACCCCGAATTGCTGGTCTGGGGCGGTCTGACCGCGGCCCTGACCATGGGTGGGGGCATCTCGTGGCTCATTGTCGAGCGCCATCGAATCCGGCGCGTCGAGGCCAGATGGTTGGCGGAGCAGGCCGCCAGGCAGCCCCATCGCCCCGCTGCATGACGACTGCCCGGCAGCTCCGGCTAGTTTCGCGCGTGCGCATGCACAGTCTAACGATGGAGCGGCCGCATCGAGGCATGGCTACGGGCCTAGTCCCCCCGGCTGGGCCCGTAGCGAATCAGTGAGCTACTGGTTGGCTTCTTGCCGCTTCTCGGCCGCCTTGGCACTGCCGCGAGCCGCGTCAGCCTCGGCTTCTTTTTTGGCGGCGTCGCGCTGTGCGTCGGCCTTGTCCTGCTGGGCCTTGCCCTCGCGGACCATATCGTCGCGACCGGCTACGGTCCCGACCGCTTCCTTGGCCTTGCCTTTGACACCTTCGACGACGCCCCTGACAGCTTCCTGAGGGCCGCTGTTCTCCGCCATAGATTTCCTCCTTGTTGGCTAAAATTCGGATGAGCGCGGATGTTCTGCGCCGCGGACGAAACGTCCGCTGCGGCGGGCGACTCTGCCCGTCGCTGGCATCAGGCTTCCCCCAGCCTTGTGGCGTTAAACCTCACCGCCCGCCGACCGCCTGAGCCGGGCGGAGTACCTGCGGTAATCGCTTCGAAGCGTGACGCAGTTCATGTCGATGCGCGCGACGTCCTGCCATGCGGCCAAAACGTTCCGCGATGGCGCCACCGGACAATCCGCGCCAGCAGCCGTGGCGAGTTGACATTGGTGCGTTCGTATCCGAGGTAGGCCGAGCGGGTGTCCCAGTCGATGAACGTCAGCCGTGATTCGGATGGCCGACCACCGAAGATCCGGGTCGCCAACACGGGCCCCGGTCAGCAGTCCCGTCCCGTCACGACGGGTGGCGGGGCATCGCGTGGAATGTCTTGGCCGACAGGCAATCCGTCGAGCATGATGTCATCCACTGTGCCCAGCGGAACCTCGTGGATGTCATGAATCAGGCGATCCAGCAGTTGCAGCCGCGCGTCGAGCACCCGGCCCGGCCAATGAATTTCCGGCAATTCATCAGGTGGGGTCATTGCCCTGCTCCCGTCACGATCATCAGCGGTATCGCCGCCAACGAAGCGGCGAGAATGATGACGAGGTACACCATGGCGAGCGCGTTCGTGACTCGGTCGTTAACCCGCTCGCCCATATACTCCGGATCATTGGCCACCAACAAGATTGGCAGATACGTCAGCGGCAGCGCGATCGCGGAGAACACCACCGAGTATTCGGTGACCAGTATCGGGTCGACGTCGGTGAACAGAACTGCGCAACCGATCACCAGCACGATGATCATCACGGCATGGGACCGCGATGCCTCCGCCGGCCTGCGGAACTTTCCCCACGGCCAGCCGAAGAACTGCGCGAGCGTGTACCCGGCCGACAGCGTGGTCTCCAGCGCGGCCAAACGTCGCGGCGACGACCCCGACGATCACGAAGGCCAGCGCCAGCTGTCCACCAGCCAGCACCGGCGGTGCCACCATCTGTGAAAGCGAGGTGACCTGAATGGCTTTCGGGGCGAAGACAAGCGCTGCGCACGCCGCGACCGACAGGGACAGCAGACCGCCCAAGGGGAAGCCGACCAGCACGTTCAGCCGCGACGTGCCCAGGTCCCGTTCGGACCAGCCTTCCTCGACCGCCCCCGAGGAGAAGAAGAACACCTCGTAGGGGGTCATCGCCGCACCGAAGAGTGCGATCGCGAAATACCAGTAGGTGGCTGCGGACTCAGACTGTGGTATGACCGGCGCCAACGCCTGGCCGCCAGGTCATGCCAGTCTGGTTGCAGCAGAAAGACACACCGCGAAGACGACAAGTGATAGTCCGGCCAGATCGGTGACGTTTTCCATGGTCTGGAACTTGACCCGCCAGATCACCAGCCAGACGCCGAACGCAGCCACCGGCATCCACAGCTTCGGGCCGACATCGGTGGCGAGTTGCAACGCCAATGAGACGCCGCCGATTTCGGCGGTGATCATCATCAGGTTCACGAAGAACGACGCACCGAGATTTGCCAGCGCGGCCCGCGGCCCGAGCCGGTCGCGGATGATCTCGAACGTCGCCCGTCCACTGACCGCGGCCACCCGGCCGGCCATCTGGGCGTAAAGGCAGATGCCCAGCACCCCCACCGGTATCACCCACGCCAAGGTCAGGCCGAACCGCGACCCGACCACCGAGTTCGTGACCAGATCACCGATGTCGAGGAACCCGCCAATCGCGGTCAGAATCCCCAATGCAACGGCGAAGATTTGTTTCATCCGTGGCTCACCCCTGATAGCCGGTCGACGGCGTCGGTGAGGCGCTGGTGGGCGACATCAGCAGGTGTGGCGTCAACGCCGTGCACCACCGCAGTGGCGGTGTTCAGGGCCGCGGCTGCGTCGGTCATCGCATCGAGCAGGGCATGCTGCTGGCGCAGGTCGTCGCTGCCCGTCGCGGTGAGCGTCGCAATTCCCTTGTAGTTCTTGATGACTTCGTCACGGGCGTCCGAGAGCTGTACGGCCGTCAACTGGGTGGTAGATTTTCGGTTGCGCCACAGATCCAGCGCGAAAATGCCGGTCTGGGTGGCGGATTCACATTCTTCTTGCGCTTGGACGAGCTGGCCGGTCATGCCATCTCGGAACGAGGGGCAGCCATGCAACAGGACGCCGAACGCTGCCAGAAGGATGAGCAGCGATGCTGCCGTTCGGAGTCGCCGCCACGACGCCAGCCGCGCCATCGCACGACCCCTCAACCAGGCAGCGTTTCGGCGACGGGCGCGAGCACCTCTCCGCTGTAGTGCTCGTCGTCACTCACGATCGCTCCCTACCCGTCGACGTCGGGATCCCAGCCGTCGTCGGCCCTCGTGCGTTGTTCCTGCCAATCCGCGGGATCGGCGTCATACGGCGCGGATTCAGCGGCCATCTCGTTGATTACCGTCGGCTGAATGGTCTCGGAAAAACTGGGCGATTCGCCGACTTCGCGGCGCTGTTCGACAGCGTCGGCGACCGGAACGTCTTCGTCGATCGGTTCCTCGGGTGTCAGGTCAGAAGCCACGGGTCGAAGATACCCTGTGCCGCATCAGGAAACGCCGTGGGTGCCTGCGCGACCGACTACAGCTCTGCCAAGATCAGCCTGCTGCAGGGCACGCACCGGGGCAAGATCATCGCCCGGCACGGCGTCGAGAAGGCGAAGGGCCTACATCACGTCGCGGGGACCGTGGTGTTCGCGCTGAGCCAACCGGCCGGATGCGAATCCGGGGAAATGGTGGCATGCTCCTCGAAAGAGTCGTCGTGCCGTAAACTCTGGCCCATCCCGCCGGCACAGTGCTGGACTTGGTCGCGATCGGCCGGAAAGCAGGCACCGGCGCCGTCGTCGACATCTGAAACCTGCTGGGTGCCAACGTGACCCACGGCCCGGAACTGGGCTACGTCTGCAACGGCAGGCGGGCGGCTACTGACTAGCGGCCCTTCTCGACCCGGTTGATCAGCCGGCACGTTGCCGTCTCGATCAGCTCCTGGCGGGCGGCCAGCGAACGGTGTCGCTGGCCCCGCCGGATCGCCGGCGCAATCGTCAGGCCGTCCTCGTAGGCCTGCACCACGCGCGGGTCGACGTACGAGGATCGCGCAACCGCGGGAGTGTTGCCTAGTTCCGCCGCGACCGCCTTCATCACTGTCGACTCGGCGCGGCGACGGGCGGTCTTCGACGTCGGCTCGGGGGAGTGGGCGAACGCCTCCGCGGCGAGCACCGTGCCGTGCCAGGTGCGCAGGTCTTTGATGCTGAACTCGTCACCGACGAGGTCGCGGAAGCGTGCATTCACGTCGTCGGAGCGCACCTCAACCCAGTCGCCCTCGTCGCTGAGGTACACCAGCAGCCGCAGCAACCGGGTCTGCGCGCGCATCAGCGACCGCACCGCGCGCACCACCAGCGGGTCCTCCAGCTCGATCGTGCGTTGCACGCCGCTCTTGGCGGGATAGTCGAACTCGACGCTGGATGGGTGCAGCCGCACATGCTCGCGGCGCAGCGTGGCCAATCCGAAGCTGCCGTTCTCCTCCGCGTACTCCTCACCGCCTGCCCGGAAGTAGCCGCGGTCGAGCAGCTGGTGCGCGACCGCCAGCACCCGATCGCGATGCAATCCGCGGCCGCGCAGGTCGCTGACCACGTGCCGACGCCAGTCCGGCAATCGTTTGGCCAGGCGTAGCGTCCGGTCGTACTTTTCCTCCGCGCGCTCCTGTTGCCACCGCTGGTGATACAGGTACTGTCTGCGGCCCGCCGCGTCGGTGCCCACCGCCTGGATGTGTCCGTTGGGGTACGGGCAGACCCAGACGTTCTTCCACGCCGGCGGGATGACCAGGTCCGCTATGCGCGCCAACGTGTCCGAATCGGTCACCGGTGTGCCGTAGGCGTCGACATACGAGAAACCGCGACCCCGGCGGACGCGGCGCACACCGGGGCCGCCGACGGTGCTCCGGCGCAGCCTCACGGGCTTACTTCTTCCACTGAGACCCACGCCTCAAACATCACCGTTTAACCGCTGGACTGCGCCGGGTACACGGTGCGTGATGGACATGATCGAAGCGGTGTGTGAGCCCCTGGAAGCCGGCTCATTGCATCTGCGGCATGAGGTCCATGAATACCACCGCGTAGACACCCAACACCAACATGGCGACAACGAGCATGACGACCGCCACCGCAGCGGCCGCGCTACGAAACGCCTGAAACGCGGTGGTTGGGCCCTCGGTGACTGGTCGGTCCGGCATGGCCGCGGAATACCCTGTTTCGTGCGGTTTCATACTCGGCCGGAAGGACTGTCATGACAGGTGGCAACGGGTTGAAGGGTATTGTCGTGCCGATGCCAGGAGGCCAGATGTCCGAGCCTGACAACCATTCCGCACCGGCGGTGCATGGCCAGCCGGTCGAGTTCCGGGTGCCCGCGCAGTTGGAGAGCCTGGCCGTCATCCGCGCCCTGGTGACGGCGCTGGGCACGCTTGAGGATCTGAATCTCGACGCGGTCGCCGATTTGCGGCTGGCCCTCGACGAGGCGTGTACCGCGCTGATTCGGTCGGCCACTCCGGATTCCCGGTTGACCGTCATCGTGCGCCCCCGCGAGCTGGACGTGTGGGTCTCCGTGTCGGCGCCGTGCGTGGAAGAAAACGTGCTGCGGCCCGGCACCTTCAGTTGGCACGTGATCAGTTCGCTCACCGACGGCGTGGAGACGTTCCGCGACGGTAACGAGGTGGGCGATTCAGGCCGAGTCTTCGGTATCACCATGACAGCAAAACGGCTGGACAACACCAGGTGAAAGAAAGTTCGTCACCGCGAACCCGTTCTGAATACGCCGACGTACCCGACATGTTCCGGGAAATGAACGCCTTCGACGTCGACTCGCTGGAACGGGAGCGGACCCGCGAGAAGATCGTTCGCCGGTGCATGCCGCTGGCGGAGCACATCGCCCATCGCTTCGACGGACGAGGCGAGCCACGCGAGGACATCGCGCAAGTCGCACGGCTCGGACTGGTGAACGCCGTCAACCGATTCGACGTCGAGTGCGGCAGCGACTTCGTCTCGTTCGCGGTGCCGACGATCATGGGCGAGGTCCGCCGCCACTTCCGCGACAATAGCTGGGCGGTCAAGGTGCCGCGCCGGCTGAAGGAACTGCATCTCCAACTCGGCAGCGCCACCGCAGAGCTGTCGCAGAGGCTGGGCCGCGCGCCAACGCCGTCGGAGCTGGCGACCGAACTCGACCTGGAACGCGAAGAGGTGGTCGAGGCGTTGATCGCCGGAAGCGGTTACAACACCTTGTCGATGGACAGCGGTGGCGGGGGCGGCGACGAGGACAGCCCACCGCTGACCGAGACGCTCGGCAGCCACGACGCGAACCTCGATCGGATCGAGAATCACGAGGCGTTGCGGCCGCTGCTGGACGCCCTGCCGGAGCGCGAACGAACCGTGATCGTGTTGCGATTCTTCGAATCGATGACGCAGAGCCAGATCGCCGAACGAGTCGGGATCTCGCAGATGCATGTGTCGCGCCTGCTGGCGCGAACGTTAACGAGACTTCGGGACGAGCTGAAGTAATCCGCGGACGGTGGGTGGAGCCGAAAAGCCTTGCACTGCTTCGCCAACCGACGAGACGGCGGGCAACCGCTCTTCCTTGTCGCAGATGCGCAGCAACCTGGTCACGGCCTGACCGGGAACCAGGGCCCAATCGATTCCGTTTCTTTCGCATTCCTCCGCGATCTCGAACAGGCATCTAATCCCTTGTGCACCAAGGAAATCCAGTTTGCTGAGGTCGACCACCAGCGGACGGCCGGCACTGAGCCAACTATGCGCGTAATCGGTGAGGTGATGGAAGTTGGACGCGTCGAGCTCTCCGGTCGCAGCCATAACGATGGCGCCGCTGTGCGATCGTGCATGCAGGCACACGCCATCGCCGGAGAAGTGGTCAGGCTTGCCTGCCGCCCGCAAAGCGGACGGTTTCAGATTGTGAACAACAGTCATTGACGACCTCATCTGTGCGAAGGTGTCGTATCGATGACGGATACGCCGGGCAATCCGCCCCGCGGCGGGGAGTTCTCTCCTGCACCGCCCAAGCGCTCCGCTCAGGCTGTGAACTCAACCCTGGATCTGACATTACCCCCGCGCCGAGGTGCTGACAACCGGAAATGATGATGGTCGGATCATCTTCTCAAGGTCTTTTCAGGTAGCTCCAATCGTTCGTCAACGCAGGGATTCTGCCGCAATTTCCGGCCGAACGTGACGCGTGCTCAGGGCTTGAGCTTGACGTCCAGCGCCGCCGCGGCGAAGCGTCGCACCGATGCTTCGGCAGCCGCCGCGACATCCTCGCGGCCCGCGCGCGCCCGACAGGTCACCGTCGCGGCTGCGGGATCGAGAACGATCTCGGCGAGGAGCTCTCCCGTCGTCGGCTCGCAGGCGGCCCATGAATAGGCGGCGTCGGACACCCACTGCGCGCTGCGTCGCGCGATGTAGTGGCTGTCGGTCTCGCCGAGCTCGGCCAGCGCGGGCCGGTCGTCGACACGGTCGTCTGATCTCAGCGCGCGCAAATACCAAGTGCCGGCGTTGATTTCGACCGGCTCCATGTGGATTACTTGATCTCGGCGAGCACCGTGCCCTGAGTGATCGCGGCACCGGCCTCGACGGCCAACCCCGTGATGGTGCCGTCCTTGTGGGCGGTGACGGGGTTCTCCATCTTCATCGCTTCGAGCACCACGACCAGATCGCCGGTGCTCACCTCCTGGCCCTCTTCGACCGCGACCTTGACTACGGTGCCCTGCATCGGCGCTGTCACCGCATCGCCGGAGGCGGTCCCGCCGCCCGCATGCGAACCGCGCTTCCGTGGTTTGGGCTTCTTGCGAATGACATCAGAGTTGGCCGCCGCGGCGCCGTTGCCCAAAGCCAGGTCGCCGGGAAGCGACACCTCGAGGCGACGCCCGCCGACTTCGACGACCACCTTCTGCCGCGGCAGCGTCTCCTCGTCGATCGGCTCGCCGCCCGTGAACGGCTCGATCTTGTTGTCCCACTCGGTCTCGATCCAGCGGGTGTGTACCGAGAAGCTCTCGCCGTCGCCGATGAACGCCGGATCCGACACCACGGCTCGGTGAAACGGGATCACTGTGGCCAAGCCCTCGACCTGGAATTCGTCCAGCGCGCGGCGTGATCGGGCGAGCGCCTCCTCCCGGCTGGCGCCGTACACGATCAGCTTGGCCAGCATCGAGTCGAATTGGCCGCCGATCACCGAACCGGACTCGACGCCGGAGTCCAGCCGCACGCCCGGGCCGCTGGGCGGGTTGAACGTGCTGACCGGACCCGGCGCCGGCAAGAAGTTGCGGCCGGCGTCTTCGCCGTTGATCCGGAATTCGATCGCATGTCCGCGTGGCGTCGGGTCTTCGGTGAGGTCGAGCTTGTCGCCGTTGGCGATCTTGAACTGCTGCAGCACCAGGTCTATGCCCGCGGTTTCCTCGGTGACCGGGTGCTCGACTTGCAGCCGGGTGTTGACTTCGAGGAACGAGATCAAGCCGTCCTGCCCGACGAGGTATTCGACCGTGCCGGCCCCGTAGTAGTGGGCTTCCTTGCAGATCCGCTTGGCCGACTCGTGGATCTCCTTGTGCTGGGCGTCGGTCAGGAACGGTGCGGGCGCCTCCTCGACCAGCTTCTGGTAGCGGCGCTGCAGCGAACAGTCGCGGGTGCCGGCGACGATGACGTTGCCATGCTGGTCGGCGATCACCTGCGCCTCGACGTGGCGGGGTTTGTCCAAGTACCGCTCGACGAAGCACTCGCCGCGACCGAACGCCGCTGTGGCCTCGCGCGTCGCGGACTCGAACAGCTCGGGAATCTCCTCGATGGTGCGGGCCACCTTCATGCCACGGCCACCGCCGCCGAACGCCGCCTTGATCGCGATCGGCAGCCCGTGCTCCTGCGCGAACGCGACGACTTCATCGGCGTCTTTGACCGGGTCAGGTGTGCCGGGCACCAGCGGGGCCTGCGCGCGGGCGGCGATGTGGCGGGCGGTGACCTTGTCGCCGAGGTCGCGAATCGACTGCGGGCTCGGCCCTATCCAGATCAGACCCGCATCGATGACGGCCTGCGCGAAATCCGCGTTCTCCGACAGGAAGCCGTAGCCGGGGTGGATTGCGTTGGCGCCGGATTTCCGCGCCGCGTCGAGGAGCTTCCCGAAGTCCAGGTACGACTCGGCCGAGGTCTGGCCGCCCAGGGCGAACGCCTCATCGGCGAGCCGGACGTGCGGCGCGTCGGCGTCAGGCTCGGCGTAGACCGCCACGCTGTCGAGCCCGGCGTCCCGGGCAGCCCGGATCACTCGGACCGCGATCTCGCCGCGATTGGCGACGAGGACCTTGGAGATCCGTGAGCTGGCGTGACTAGGCACTGCGCCTCCTACATGGCTTGTTCTTAAGGAAAGTCTTTAAAAATGTATCCGAGGGCAGTTTATGCGTCCGTCATGGCGGCGCGTCGAGCCGGTAGACCCCGGCGCCGGGAGCCGCGCTGTCGAGTGTGGGCTCACAATCAAAATCGGAGCTTGGACTCACGTTCGGCGCTGTTGTCGCGCAGGTGTCGTTTGATCCTTGCCAGCATGGCGGACATGCCGCGCAGCCTCAGCGGGCTGATCAGCGTTGCCAGCCCCAGGTCGGTGTAGAAGTCGTCGGGCACGGCCAGAATGTCGTCGGCGGGCTGGTGGTCCAGGCCAGTGGCCAGTATCGAGGCGAACCCTCGGGTGGTGGGCGCCTCGGCCGGGGCGCTGAAAAACAGCCGGACGTCGTCGCGGTCGGCCGAGTCGACGTGCAAGAACAGCGGCGACTGACACTCTGGCACCGGCTCCATCGCGGCTTCGCTGAGCTCGGCTGGCACCGTGGGCAGCTCGTCGGCAAACTCGATCAGCAGCTTGAGCTTGTCCTGGCCGTGCAACTCTTGGAAGTCAGAGACTACTTCGGCCAGCGGTGCTGGCAGGGAGCGAGGCTCGTCCGAGCGACAATCCGGCACGGAGCGAGGCTCGTCCGAGCGACAATCCGGCACGGAGCGAGGCTCGTCCGAGCGACAATCCGGCATCGTCATGGTGACCCGGGTTGCTCTCCGACGGCAATCGGCACGCGCACCGTGTTGCCCCATTCGGTCCATGAGCCGTCGTAGTTGCGCACGGCGGGCAGGCCGAGCAGATGCGTCAGCACGAACCAGGTGTGGCTGGACCGCTCGCCGATGCGGCAGTACGCAATCGGCTTGTCCTCGGGCCTGATGAAGCCGTACAACGTCTCGAGCTCGTCACGGCCGCGGAACCGCCCGCTTTCGTCGGCCGCCTTGCCCCACGGAATCGACACCGCGGTCGGAATGTGGCCGCCGCGCAGCGCGCCCTCCTCCGGATAGTCGGGCATGTGGGTGCGCTCGCCGGTGTACTCCTGCGGAGAGCGCACGTCGATCAGCGGCTGCGAACCGAGCGTGGCCAGCACGTCATCCTTGAACGCGCGGATGGGGGCGTCGTTGCGCTCCACCATCGGGTAGCCGCTGGATGAGCGGTCGGGCACGTCCAGCGTCGTCTCGCGTCCGCTGGAGATCCACAGGTCGCGGCCGCCGTCGAGCAGCCGCATGTCGGGATGCCCGAACAGGGTGAACACCCACAGCGCGTAGGCGGCCCACCAGTTGCTCTTGTCGCCGTAGATCACCACGGTGTCATCGCGGGCAATGCCCTTGCGGTCCATCAACGCGGCGAATTGCGCGCCGTTGATGTAGTCGCGGACGTGTGGATCATTCAGGTCGGTGTGCCAGTCGATCTTCACCGCGGTGGGGATGTGACCGATGTCGTAGAGCAGCACGTCCTCGTCGGATTCGACCACCACGAGACCCGGCGTACCGAGATGTGACGCCAGCCAGTCCGTGGTGACCAACCGTTCTGGGTGGGAGTAGGACTGCAGATGGGGGCTGGGATCGGCAGGTAGCGGCACATCGTCGAGCCTACTGCGAAGGGTTGCGCTCGCCGAGGTCGACGTTTCACAGCGAAAGTTCGAGTAGACGTCTGCAAATTGTGAATCTAGGCGTCAGGTGACCGGGTTGGCTGCCCACAGCGCGGGGATGGACAGTCCGGCGCGGCTGAAGAGCCGCCGGGTGAGCGGCAGGCTGATGCCGATGACACTCGAGGGGTCGCCGTCGACGGCGTCGACGAACCAGCCGCCGAGGCCGTCGAGGGTGAAGCCGCCGGCGACGTGCAGTGGTTCACCGCTGGCCAGGTATGCGTCAAGCTCGTCGGCAGAGGGTGCAGCGAAATGGACTGCGGTGATGAGTGTTTCGGCGCTTCGGTGGGAAATCTTGTTGTCTTGCAGTCGGATTACGCAATGTCCGGTGTGTAGTTGGCCGATGTGACCGGCCATCGTCTGCCACTGCTTTTTGGCGTTGTCTGCCGATGACGGCTTGCCGCGCAGCGCGCCGTGACAGTAGAGCATCGAATCACAGCCGATCACGACACAGTCCGCGCCCAGGGATTCGTCCAGGCCGGCGGCCACCTGTTCTGCCTTCGCGGTGGCCAGAGCGGTGGTGACCAGGTCGGGGGCGGTGTCGCCCAGGGCCGTGACGATGGCGTCCTCGTCGACGCCGGAAACCACCACGAGTGGCTCGATCCCGGCCTGGCGCAGCACTTTTCGCCGCCCGGGTGAGCCCGACCCGAGCACCACCCGGGTCATCGTCGCATGTGTGTGCGTTCCAGCAGGGTGACACGTTCCCAGGAGCAGCTGGCGTAGCGCAGCTTGTCGACGGGGTGGCCCCACATGTTGCGCACCGGCACCGTCGGGGCGGGGGTGGCGCCGGCGGCGGCCCCCAGTACGGCCAGCAGTGCGGCGAGCTCCTCAGTGCTGGGTTTGCCGCGCTGGACGTGGATGTCGACGTGGGGGTGCGGCGCGCTGGTCTGGTTCACAGTTGCTGGATCGTTCGCTTCGCTCACAGTTGCTGGATCGTTCGCTTCGCTCACAGTGGGATGTTTCCGTGTTTCTTCGGCGGTATTTGGGCGATTTTGCGTTCCAGCAGTCGTAGTGCGGTGGCTACGTAGCCTCGGGTGTGTGATGGCGGGATGACCGCGTCGACATAGCCGCGTTCGGCGGCGATGTATGGGTTAACCAGGGTGTCTTCGTAGTCCTGCTGCAGTGTGAGCCGCAGCGCTTCGACGTCTTGGCCGTTGGCCGCGGCTTGGGCCAGTTGTTGGCGGTAGACGAAGCCGACCGCGCCGGAGGCGCCCATCACCGCGATTTGTGCGGTGGGCCAGGCGACGTTGACGTCAGCGCCCATGTCTTTGGAGCCCATCACGCAGTAGGCGCCGCCGTAGGCCTTGCGGGTGATCACGGTGATCTTGGCGACGGTGGCCTCCCCGTAGGCGTAGAGCAGTTTGGCGCCGCGGCGGATGATGCCGTTGTATTCCTGGTCGGTGCCTGGCAGGAAGCCCGGGACGTCGACGAGCATCACAATCGGGATGTTGAAGCAGTCGCATGTGCGCACGAACCGGGCGGCCTTTTCTGAGGCGTTGATGTCCAGGCAGCCGGCGAACTGGGTGGGCTGGTTGGCGACGATGCCGACGGGACGCCCGTCCACGCGGCCGAATCCGACGATGATGTTGGTTGCGTAACCGGCCTGCACCTCGAGGAACTCGTCCTCGTCGAGGATGCGTGTGATGACTTCGTGCATGTCGTATGGCTGGTTCGGGGAGTCGGGGATCAGGGTGTCCAGTTCGAGATCCTCCGGGGTGAGGTTGTCCTCGATGGCGCCCTCGGGAGCCGGCGCCGGGTAGCGCGGCGGGTCGGTGTAGTTGTTGGGGGGCAGGTAGGACAGCAGTTCACGGACGTAGTCGAAGGCGTCTTGCTCGCCGGTGGCCACGTAGTGCGCCAGCCCGGATTTGGCCATGTGGGTGTGCGCGCCGCCGAGTTGTTCCATGGTGACGTCCTCGCCGGTGACGGTCTTGATCACGTCGGGGCCGGTGATGAACATCTGGCTGGTCTGGTCGACCATGACAACGAAGTCGGTGAGCGCGGGGGAGTACACGTGCCCGCCGGCCGCGGCGCCCATGATCAGGGAGATCTGCGGGATCACCCCGGAGGCCATGATGTTGTTGTGGAAGATGCGGCTGTAGAGGCCCAGCGAGACCACGCCCTCCTGGATGCGTGCGCCGGCGCCGTCGTTGATGCCGATGAGCGGGCGGCCGGTCTTGATCGCGAGGTCTTGGACCTTGACGATCTTCTCGCCGTACACCTCGCCGAGGCTGCCACCGAACACCGTGACGTCCTGGCTGAAGATGCACACGTCGCGGCCGTCGATGGTCCCGTAGCCAGTCACCACGCCGTCACCGACGGGTCGCTTGTCCTGCAGGCCGAAGTTGGTGCTGCGGTGCCGAGCCAGGGCGTCGAGTTCGACGAAGGAGTCCTCGTCCAGCAACGCCAGTACGCGCTCGCGCGCGGTCAGCTTGCCCTTCGCGTGGGTCTTCTCGACCGCGGCCTCGCCGACGGGATGCAGTGTCTCTTCACTTCGCCTGCGCAGATCGGCGAGCTTGCCGGCGGTGGTGTGAATGTCGATGGTGTGCTCGGCGGCGGGTTCCGCGGTGTGTTCAGATCGCTGCTCTGAAACGCTCGTCATGGTGCTCGATGCTATCCGGACTCGCCGCGACGGCGATCCGCAGAGCCAGTCGGACATCTTGCAGGCGCGATACTGAGTTTGCCCAAAGCACTCGGCGCGCCCCGGAAATCAGGAAAACGCCTGTTTGCTAATCTCGCGCATCATTACTGGGCGGATGTATGGATGGGCGGCTCGGAGGAGACCCCTTGTGGAGCTGCCTCAGACAGTAACCGGCGCGTGTGCCAGGAAACCTAAGCGGGTCGGATAATTCCGGTCAGATACGCCCTTCCGGTTGCTGAGTTTCACGCCTGAAGGCCTGAACGTAGGCCCGCGATCATGGTCACGGCGTCGCATCCCGGTCCTCATGACATACTGTTTGAGCTGCCCTTTTTCAAGTGGAAGCCGCTGGTCAGAAGGGCGTCCGGGGTTGAAACCAAAAGTATGTTGGAAGTTGATTAGGATGCTCCTGTGGCGGAGATGAGACTGATCTGGTACTGTCGACCAGGTTGTTGACTTCACCCGGGGACAGCGGTCTCAGCTAACAATCCGGTCTTTGCGACAGTCCCCTGGCAGACAACGACGAACTACAAGCTGGCCGCTGATGAGGAGCGCAAATGGACGCGGGCTATCTGTGCGCTATTCGGCGCGAAAGCGCTGGCGGATGTGCTCCGCTGCGTACCCATACGTTTTGCGGAAGGCCGATGCAAACGGCCCGGGTCGTCATCCGCGAAGGTCGTGCGCCAAACAACGAAGTCGTCGACGCGCTAGCGGGCGATGCGCCCTCAGTCTCAGGGCCAGCTGCCATGCACTTGGCCACCCGCGTTTTTGCAGTACTCCCAGACCGGCAGCGCCAGCGAGATTCCCCCGACAGGTGGACAGCCGATTCATCCCCTACATCAACCGGTTTCCTGACAGACAGCAAAGCTGCACTACTGGATAGTTGGAGGAGCAAGGCTCCCAGGCCTTTGACGTGCAACCGCGTTCCTTCGCCGAGAGGAGATTTGAGATTGACGGTGGCTGTCGCCCGAGCCGTCAGCTGTCGAAATGTTGCTGGGTCAGCACGAGACCCCCACCTTGAGATCCTAAGCAAACGCGCACTAGTTCAGAAAAGAGCACAAGAGTGATCAGATATTTTCCTGCGTGGCACACCGCCCCGCTCAACACGCATCTTCGTAAAGCTGCGGCTTTTGAGTCACTCTCGCCTTGCCGCTCGGCGCCTCATGCACCAGGCACCGCCGGGATCACCATGGCAGGGCGATCGAGCGGCAATCAGCCCGCCATCGGTGACGGCGCCGCGTCGGCCTCGGCTGTAGCCCGTCCGCGCCGAGTCGCGACCGGCGCCCTTATGGCGTAGCGATCAACAAATTCACCCCCTCGCGAGCGGGAGTGGGGACAGCGACCAAACCGACCCCACCCCCGACCTACCAACCAAGGAAGGCTTCTTTATGTTACGTCGCCTATATCTCGAAGGCTCGCCGTTTTCGCACAGGTCCTGCTTTGAGCTCTCAGCGCTGACGCATTACAGCGGATCTTGGTCTCAATCTATTTCTTCGGTTACCTACTCGAGGCTTTGAGAGAAATACGACGATGCGGACGTTCTCAATTCAGATCCCACTGAACAAATTAAACAATCCATTTAGGACGAATGAGGGGCAGCCACAATGACCGCCGCAGATATCGGATCTCTCACGAGACGTCTGGCGGACGATCGCGTGGAGGTGCGCAGCCGCACATATCCAGAAGGCGACCACGACCACCAAGGGCCGAGTGAGTGGACCGGCCGCTCCGCTGCAGACAAGAAGACGCCGACAGCTGAGCAGGTGGCCGGGGTAATCGCTGGGATTTCGTCCATCGGCGAGGCCTGCGAGGCGCTTATACGAGCTGGCTGGCCAGCCAGCCTTGCTGGGAACCGGATTACCGTCAACGACGAGGTGCTCGCCCAGTTCATCGCCGCCGGTGCAGGTGCTGACGCCGGAGCTGCAACATGGGTCGTCTACCCGATCGCAGGCGCACCCTCGCTGTGGGTCGTGGGACGGGAGCGTCAGCCATGACGACCGATGTCGAGCCGCTCTCCGTCGCCCATCTTCCCGATGCCGGACGAGAACATTTGACCCTGCTTGCTAACCCCAACACTGTGGCGCCTAACAATCGAGCGCTCAACGGGACTGGCCCAGTAGAGATACCTGGCTTGCTGCCGAGCCAGGTATTCGAGCGGACACGGTGGCAACGCCGATACACCGCTTATCTACGCTTAACCGACACAGTTGTGGTAATTGCCGCGATTCTAGTCGCGCAGTATCTTCGATTCGGTCCTACTCTTACGCCGTCTGGATACCCGCACAATTTCGTGCCGGCTTTCTCGGTTTTGTTCGCGATCGTGTGGCTGTTGGCCCTCGCCGCATCTCATACGAGATCCCCGAGGCTCATCGGTACGGGCATCGAGGAGTATCGGCGTGTGGTTACCGCGTCCTTCTGGACCTTTGGAGCCATCGCTATTGTCACGCTGCTTCTCAAAGTCGACATCGCGCGTGGCTATCTCGCGGTGGCTCTTCCCGGAGGCGTTCTCTTACTGGTGCTGAGCAGATGGGCGTGGCGGACACATGTTGCCCGCAAGCGCGAGGACGGCGGATATCAAACTGCGGTCTTGGCCATCGGAGAACTTGATGCGGTGGAACATCTCGTGAACGAGCTGACCCGAAACCCGACGGATGGATATCACGTCGTAGGAATTGGCATACCGGGGTATGGGCCTTCACGTGGCGAATACGTCACCATCAACGACCGGATGATCCCGATCGTGGGCGGAGAACCCGAGGCGTTCGAGGCCATCCGTACCTGCGGTGCCGATACCGTGGCGATTGCCGGTACACAACACTTCGGCGTCCGCGGAATCCGCAGGCTCATTTGGGATCTCGAGCCGATGGGCGTTGACCTCATGGTGGCGACAGGAGTTATGGATGTTGCTCTCTCTCGGTTGGTGATGCGACCAATTGCGGGGCTTCCGCTGTTGCATGTTGAGAAGCCGCAATATCGGGGCGCAAAGCGCTTCGAGAAGCGCGCTTTTGACTTTTGCTTCTCCTTGGTCGTGCTCACAATCACACTGCCGATCCTCATCATCACCGCGATTGCGATCAAGCTCAGCAGTAGGGGGCCAGTCTTTTACTCCTCTGAACGCATCGGAATCGATGGTAAGCCTTTTGCGATGCTAAAGTTTCGCACCATGGTCGCTGACGCCGACAAGCAGTTAGCGGACATATTGGATAGCAATGAATCTGACGGTCTCTTGTTCAAGATCCGAAACGATCCGCGGATAACACCAGTAGGCAGTTTATTGCGGCGTTTCAGCATCGATGAGCTGCCGCAGTTCATCAACGTGCTCCGCAACGAGATGAGTGTTGTGGGTCCGCGTCCGCCGTTGAGGCGCGAAGTTGAAGCCTACGACTGTGAAGTGCTGCGACGGTTGCTCGTTAAGCCAGGTATTACCGGCCTGTGGCAGGTCAGTGGTCGATCCGACCTCTCGTGGAATGAAGCTGTTCGTCTGGATCTCTCGTATGTCGACAACTGGTCGATGGTCGGCGACATTCTGATCATCGCAAAGACATTCGCAGCAGTACTCAAGCGCACCGGCGCTTACTAAGGGATTGTGATGCGCGGAATCATTCTCGCAGGGGGCACTGGCTCTCGTCTCCAGCCTATAACCGCCGGCACGAGCAAGCAGTTGTTGCCCGTCTACGACAAACCGATGATCTATTATCCGTTGTCCACTCTGATACTTGCTGGCGTCCGAAATATCCTGATCATGACCAGCCCGGCGGATGCTCCGGCGTTCCGCAGATTGTTCGGGGACGGCTCTCAGTTTGGTATTTCCATAGCGTACGCGATTCAGCCTGCGCCGGACGGGCTTGCGCAAGCGTTCGTCGTCGGGAGGTATTTCATTGGGAGCGAGAACGTGGCGCTTGTGCTCGGTGACAACTTGTTCCACGGGCCAAAGTTGGGCACGCAATTAAGCCGATTTAGCGAGATCAATGGTGCAGCCATCTTTGCTTATCGTGTGTCCGATCCCAGTGCATATGGCGTCGTCGAATTCGACGCACAACACCGTGCGGTGTCTCTCGAAGAAAAGCCGAAGTCTCCGCGATCGGAGTACGCGGTCCCAGGCCTGTACTTCTATGACAACGATGTGATTGACGTCGCTTCGTCTTTAACGCCCTCCGATGGTGGTGAGTACGAAATCACCGATGTCAATCGCGCATACCTAGAGCAGGGCAAGCTATCGGTCGAGGTACTACCTCGCGGGACTGCTTGGTTTGACACCGAGACATTCGACTCGTTGCTCGATGCGGGCAACTATGTCCGCACAATCGAGGAGCGCCAAGGCCTGAAGGTAGGTGTGCCGGAGGAGGCGGCCTGGCGTCGCGGCTTCATCACCGACGACGAAATGCGGGAGCGCGGCGAACTCCTGCGCAAATCCGGGTACGGCGCCTACTTGCTCGGACTTCTCGACGGACGGGAACCGGCACCGTGAAATATTCCCTTCTCCGTCCTGGCAAAGCTACGAATTGGAGTTCAGATGCGCTGCAGACTCTGTGAATCGAACCGCCTGCTGAGTGTCCTCGACCTGGGTGCGACCCCACCCTGCGAGGCTTTCCTTACAGCCGAGCAGCTCGATTTGCCCGAGCCGACGTTTCCGCTGCACCTTCGGCTGTGTCAGGACTGTCTACTGCTGCAGATCCCCGCGCTGATCACCCCGGAAGATACCTTCACGGAGTACGCGTACTTCTCGTCCTACTCTGACAGCTGGGTCCAGCACGCGAAGAACTTCGTGGATGCTGCCAAGTCCCGGTTAAATCTGGACGTCGATTCATTTGTAGTCGAGGTCGCCAGTAACGACGGCTATCTGCTTCAGCACGTCATGGCAGCCGGCATTCCATGCCTGGGTATCGAGCCATCGGTGAATGTCGGCGCCGCCGCCCGCAAATGTGGAATACCCACGCTGACGGCGTTCTTGGACGAGCGTACCGCCGCTACGCTGCGACAGGATCACGGACCGGCAGACCTTGTGGTGGCCAATAATGTCTACGCACACATTCCCGATCTGCTTGGCTTCACCCGTTCGCTGCGTGCGCTGTTGGCCGACGACGGTTGGCTGAGCATCGAGGTACACCATGCCCTAAACCTCGTCACTCTCGGTCAGTTCGACACCATCTACCACGAGCATTTCCAGTACTACACGGTGCTGTCCGCGATGCGCGCGCTCGCGACGGCGCGACTGGCGGTCGTCGACGTCGAGCTGATACCGACGCACGGTGGGTCGATTCGGGTGTGGGCGCGGCCTGAGGAAAGCGCCGGCACGCCAAGTGCTCGGGTGCACGAAGTCCTGCGTATCGAAGAAGAGGCCGGACTTCATGGGGTCGACGGCTATCTGCGGCTGAGGCCGCGAGTCGAGTCCGTTCGTCACAATCTGTTGCGATTCCTGCTCGACTGTCGGGCCGAAGGCAAGCGCGTCGTCGGATACGGCGCGCCTGGTAAGGGGAACACGCTCCTCAACTACTGCGGTATCCGCAGCGATCTGCTCGAGTACACCGTCGACCGCAATCCCTACAAGCACGGTCGCTTCACCCCGGGTACACGGATTCCGATCCACGATCCGGCCCAGATCGACAAGGACCGTCCCGATGTCGTGCTGGCGCTGCCGTGGAACCTCGAGGCCGAGCTGACGGAGCAGCTGGCCCACATCACCGACTGGGGCGGCCAGCTCGTCTTCCCGCTCCCGACACTGCACACCGCAGACACTCCGGACCAGGGGAATCAAAGGAGGAAAACATCATGAAGGTCGTCCTTTTCTGCGGCGGATACGGGATGCGAATGCGTGACAGCGTTGACGACGGCATGCCCAAACCAATGCAGATGGTCGGTCCGCGACCACTGATCTGGCACGTTATGCGCTACTACGCCCACTTCGGCCACAAGGAATTCATCCTGTGCCTGGGCTACGGCGCGTCGCACATCAAAAACTATTTTCTGTCTTATGAGGAAGCCGTTTCGAACGATTTTGTGATGCGCGGGGGCCATGTCCAATTAATGGGGTCCGACATCAGCGACTGGTCAATCACCTTCGTCGACACCGGACTCGAATCGCCGATCGGCGAACGGCTCCGCCGCGTGCGCAGTCACCTTAACGGGGATGATTATTTTCTGGCCAACTACGCCGACGTGCTGACGGATGCGCCGCTGGACGATATCGTCGGCAAATTTCACGAGTCCGGTGCGGCGGCGTCGATGATGGTCGTCCGGCCGGAGGCGACGTTCCACTGTCTCGAAGTTAGTGAGACAGGTGAGGTGAAGGACATCCTCCCGGTTTCCGAGTTGCCCATCTGGGTAAACGGCGGATACTTCGTGCTTTCTCAAGAGGTTTTCGATCTTCTGCCGCCAGGCGGAGATCTTGTCGCCGACGCATGCGAGACGCTCGCGGGTGAGGGACGGCTGTTCGGCTATCGGCACGAAGGGTTCTGGAAGCCTGCCGACACCTTCAAGGAACGGGCCGAGCTCGATTCCGGATATCATCGCGGCGACCGACCGTGGATGGTCTGGGAGCGCGCCGCCGATGGCCCGAGAGTCGGCATGGCCACAGAGTCTCAATGATCGAACTCTTCACCGGCGCGCTTCGCGAAATCGCGGTTGTCGGTGCGCATTCCGACGACATCGCGATCGGGATGGGTGGCACGCTGCTGACTCTGGCGAGAGCCTGGCCCGGATTACGCGTTCGGGGGCTCGTGCTTTCCGGCGGGGGTACTGATCGCGAAGCCGAGGAACGAGAAGCGCTGCCGGCATTCTGCCCGGGCGCCGACGTGGAGCTGACCGTCCTCGACATACCGGACGGGCGAGCGCCCGCACATTGGGATCGAATCAAGAACCATCTGAATGATTTCCGCAGATCGTGCACCCCAGATGTGGTGTTCGGCCCTCACCGTGACGACGCTCATCAAGATCATCGGCTGCTCGCCGAACTGTTGCCGACCGAGTTTCGCGATCATCTCCTACTCGGCTACGAGATCCTGAAATGGGAAGCCGACACTCCACGCCCGACGATCTACCATCGGCTCGAAACCGACGTGGCCGAGGAGAAGGCGCGCTTGCTGTTGAAGCACTATTCGACCCAGACGAGCCACGACTGGTTTGACGAGCAAGCGTTTCTCGGGCTTTCCAGAATTCGCGGCGTGCAGTGCCGCAACCTGCACGCAGAAGGATTCATTCTAGCAAAGGCCACCGTGAGGTTCGCGCCGTGCGATCTCTTTCGCTAACGCCAACCGTCATCGCAGGATCTCCAGGCGTGGCAGCGCGACGACACAGCGCACCCCCCGACCACCCGTGAGAGCCAGCTTTTCGGCGATCTGTTCGGCCAACGGCCAGGGGAGGATCAGAATATCGTCGGGTCTCGCACGCTCGATCTCTGAGGGGGCGAGGATCGGAATCCGGGTTCGCGGCAGCAGCCGACCCTGCTTGGCCGGCGCGCGGTCGACAACGAACGGCAGCCGATCGACCCCGACGTCAGCGAGATTGATGAGTACCGTTCCTCGCGCCGCTGCGCCATAGCCGGCCACCGTTCGGCCCGCGCATCGTGCCTCGTCAAGGAACGCAACCAGATCTGAACAGGCCATGCGCAGCCGTTGCTCGAGCCCTTCGTACCCTTCCGGGCGGTCGATCCGCGCGCTCCGCTCCACCTCCTTGATCCGATCCGCGCCTGAACCTCCCTCGTCAAGGGTGACGTCGTCGGACAGGCGCGCCGCCAGTACCCGCACCGTGCCCCCATACTCCGCGATTCGCTCAGCCGCGACCACGCCCAGGCCATTTCGATCGAGCGCATGTTCAAGGCTGTGAAGCGAGAGGTAGCTTCGATGGCTATGGGCGACCACGTCGAACTGGCCTTGCGCGAGACCTAACGCATGATGGAAGTCGAAGGCGACCAGTCCCCGCGGTGCGAGCGCCGTAGCGATACGCCTGATGAGGGCGCCAAGATCGTCGGCATGTGCGAGCGCATGGCCGACGAGGATTAGCCCAGCCGGATCCGCCCCGTCCGGTGGCAGGCCTGCGACGACGCGACCGGCTGCGGCGAGCGATGCCGACGGTAACCCGCTCGAGCCGTCGACGTCCACGACCACAGTGGGCGTCGCCTGGAGCGATCGCGCAATCAGCCCAAGCCACGGATCGTTGGCCTGCGCCGCCATCGCGTGCCCGTGCGCCGGGCGGGGTCCATCCGGCCGAGGGCCGAGCAATTGGGCGAGCCCGCAGGTCGAGCAGATCGCCAGCTCGACCGGGGCCTCCGGGGCCGACCGGGGGTCCGCCGGATCGAGCAGCCAATCGGGATCCGGTTGCGCTCCGAGGTCGAGTATCGTGTCCAGGTTTCGCGCCCCGCATGAGCAGCAGGCCCGTGCAGGCGGTGGCTCGGTCATGGAGCGGTGCATCCCTTCCACGGTAGTAACGACGCTCAGAGTCCGGCGAGACGAGCCACAATCGGCGCCACCATCTCGACGTCGCTGCCGAGGCTGAAGTAGCTGAACCCGAACCGCTCGCGCACCTCCAGCAGTCGCTCCACGCAAGCCTCGACACTGCCCACGAGCACCGCGGGCGAATCGGCCATCGCGGCCTCGTCCGCGGCGAGCGAGTAGGCGAAGCTCGAGACGGATCGCCGCGCGGCTCGCGGTGAATCCGTGACCTCCACCAGGTAGACGGTGTGCTGCAGCTCCGGGCCGGCCCCTGGCCGGCCAGCCGCCCGCCATGCCGCCCGGACCCAGTCGACCTTCTCGGCGACCTTGCCGGCACGCAGGTCGGCGGCCGCGTCGGCGCCCGGTGTCCTGCCGCGCAGGCGCGCATGTACGCCGACGATGTCCGCCACCCGGCCCGCCAACTCCAAGGCGATGCGACCGCCACCGCCGAGCATGACGGGTGGGCGGGGCTGCTGGACTGGTTTGGGCAAGCCGTCGAGGCCTTTGATCTCGTAGTGCTCGCCGGTGAAGTCCAGGGGCTCCGGGCCGAACAGTCCGTCGATGACGGTCACGGCCTCCTCGAGCCGGGCGAGCCGGATCCGCACCGGGTCGAAGGAAAGGCCAGCTGCGTCGTAGTCGGATGCCATCCAGCCCGCGCCGAGCCCGATCTCCACCCGACCCTCGCTCAGGACGTCGAGCGTCGCGAACGCCTTGTGGAGCACCACCGGATGCCGGAAATCGTTGGCCAGGACGAGCGTCAAAAGGCGAATGCGGCTGGTCACCTCGGCTGCCGCCGTCAGCGCCGTGAGCGGGTCCATGACCCAGCCCGCGGTGAGATGATCCGAGATGGACACGGTCGCAAAGCCCAGCTCTTCAATGCGCCGGATGGCGTCGCGCCAGGCGCCTGGCGAACCCCCGAACCGGGGCATCGGCGCGATGAACCGGAAGGGCCGGGTCATGTGGCGGCCGGAGTGCCCGCGCCTATGTATGCGTCGATGTCCGCCAAACACGCGGCGCGCGCCGACGCGGGATCGGCATCGAACCGACGGTGCCACGCCACAGTCCGTCGGACTGCCTCGTCGAGACGCCAGCGCGGAGACCAGCCGAGCTCCGACACCGTCCGTTCAATCGACA
This sequence comes from uncultured Actinomycetota bacterium, assembly GCA_963801365.1. Classification (GTDB taxonomy): domain Bacteria; phylum Actinomycetota; class Actinomycetes; order Mycobacteriales; family Mycobacteriaceae; genus Mycobacterium. The sequence goes on from CAWDEZ010000027.1 coordinate 86,650, forward strand.
ACCGAAGGGTAGCCGCCTCGGGCAGATCGTCCGGACGGCTGTGGTCGACCCAGGAGCCGCTACCCCACTCTCGAAGGATCCGATCGGCCAATACGCCGACGGTCGCCTCGTCCTCGGGCACCGGCCCAAAGTTCCACGCGTCGCAGTAGTCGGCTCGGCGAGGTCCGCTCAGACGGGCGGCAAGAGTGAGGTACCCCGCCAGCGGTTCGAGGACGTGCTGCCAGGGCCGGATCGCGTTGGGACGGCGCAGCGAGACGGGTACGGCCCCGCCGACCGAGCGCACGATGTCGGCCACCACCCCGTCACGGGTCCAGTCGCCGCCGCCAATAACGTTCCCCGCCCGCGCGGTCGCCAGCGCTACCCCGTGCCGATCGAGGTCCTCAGGTGGGAAGAACGAACGTCGATAGGCGGCCGCCACGAGCTCGGTCCCGGCCTTGCTCGCGCTGTACGGATCGTGGCCGCCCAGCGGGTCGCCCTCAGCGAGCCGCCGGCCGCTCTCATCGTTGGCGTAGCACTTGTCGCTCGTTACGACGACAACGGCGCAGGGATGGTCGATCACGCGAAGCGCGTCGAGCACGACGGCCGTCCCGACCACATTGACGTCGAAAGTATCGATAGGGGCGCGGTACCCGTCGAACACCACGCTCTGCGCCGCGAGGTGCAGCACGACATCCGGCTGGCTTTCGTCGACGGCACGAGCGACCGAGTCGCGGTCACGGATGTCCGCCCGACGATCGTCGACGAGGGTCTCGCCGACCATTGACACAGCGAAGTTGCTCGGATCGGTAGGAGGCTCCAGTGCGTATCCTGTGACCTGCGCGCCGAGGCGATGCAGCCACAGCGCGAGCCACGAGCCCTTAAAGCCGGTGTGACCCGTCAAAAGAACGGACCGGCCCGAAAACGCGCGACCAACTTCCTCGACCCATCTGTCCGGCTCGTTCACGTGGCGTTACTACCGTCGCACTGGCTGTGATTGCGACACGGCGGACTCCGGCAGCGACCCGTCAGATGATCGCTCGCGCCAGCCCCCGAGCGCTGCCTCGGCGGCGCGTTCACCACTGAGGAAAGACTCATCCGTCCAGAGGTGGTTCCACTCGCCGTAACGGCCGCAGATATGGATGCCGACCTGGTCAAGGAAGGAATGGATCGTGGCGACGCCCGCCGCCCGCTCGTGGTCGTAGATCACATTCGCATACCGCGTGAACTGCGCCTCTGACACCAAGATCCGATCGCCGGCCGCGAGCACGCCCATTGAGCGGAGATGTGCCACTGTGGGGTCGATGAGCGAGTCGGGTGGCGTGGTCAGGGGCCGGTACTTCTCTGAGCTGTACCACTCGACCTGAATTGCGCTCGCGCCGTCGGGGACGACGCGCGGCGAGAGGCGGTGCGGGAAGCTGATGCGCGAGAACGGGATGTCCTCGTCGTAGACATACCGGATGTGTGTCTCGCCGCCGATTCCTGTGCGGTCGATGCCGAGGTTGACGAGGGTGACCGACGAGAACGCGAGCCGCCTTGCGGCCGCGAGGACCGCATCCGGCGCCCCGTCGATCATCGGTACGAGGTCGGGAAGCGGAATGGACGAAATGATTTCCCCGTATGCGGCGCCGTTCCCGTTGGCAAAGCGAAGCGTTCGCGTGCTCGGGTCGATACCGACGATCTCGTGCTCAAGCCGGACGTCGGACCGTCCGATCCAGGACGCCAAGTAGGCTTCGTAGCCTCCTTCAGTCGGGTATCGGAACTGGGTGACGTAGTGGAGGTCACGCACTGGAGTATTCGAGAGCGCCCCGCGCAGCGCCTCCTCCAAAGATGGCCGGTACATACGAGGGCCGAGCCAGTCGGTTGTCAGATTGGACATCGGAGTCGTGTGGTACTTGTCGCCGTACTTCATCGGGAATGTCTCGGCGAACGTGTCGCCGTAAGAGCGGCGCAACCATGTCTCGTAGTCGGCAGGCGGCGGCTGGTCGGCAGGCGCCGCGGACTCGGCCACGAGGTCTAGCAGGATCCGCACGATCAGATCCTCTGGCAGACCGTGGAGGTTCACCTGGACCGGGTGGGTCAGAATCCGCCCCTGCCAATAGCTGTCCAACCCGATACGAACGTCCTGATACCGGCCGCCGACCGCGTCAGCGAGGATCTGCTGTATCCGCTCGTCTTTTGCGAACGACACATGCGGACCCTGGTCGAAGACAAATCCACCGGGTAGCCGGTGGCTCGCGGTATGGCCGCCGATGTACGCGTTGCGGTCGTAGACGATGTATGGCTGAGCGGCGGCCTCAAGCCGATAGCCTGCGCCGAATCCGGCGAACCCGGTGCCGACGACGATGATGGGCGCTTCGGTCACGCATGTGCTCCTTGGTACTTGGGGTAAAGGGTGCCGCGGGGCGGCAGTAGAGGGATGGCGCAGGTCATCTAAGCAACATTCCCCTCGTTCGCTCAGAAGCCATCTGGCTAAGTCTTACACGGTCTTCATGCCCCGCCGAATGTGACGCGCATCACAGCTCTCGCGGACCAATCAATCGTTGCTCATGGCCAATGACCTCAACGGCTGCCTCGACGGTTGCGCGTTGGCATGCGTAAGTATACCCAACCCATCGCGCAGGTCGCATTGGGGATGGATAGTTGCTACACTAACTACCGGCTACCTCCCTAGGAGGGTTTCGGCTGGTGTCTATGAGAGCAGAATCGTCTGCGGGGAAGGTCTTCGGCATGGAGGAGTTCCAACCTTCGAGATCCCGACCGAACAATTATCTATCACTCGTGCTCTGGCTCATGCCGAGTTGCCGCTTCAAACTCTGGGCGCTGAGAAAACTCGGTAACGTCATTGGCGCCAATGTCAGCCTGGGTATCAATCTTGTAATCGGATGTTGTGCTTTCTCGATTGACGACAATGCAGTAATTCAGAGTGGCAACGTCTTCCGTAACCTCGCGTACGTCAGAATGGGTGAATGGTCGTTCATAGGAAGATGGAATCAGATCACGGCTGCAGTGGATTACCAACGGTATAGCGACAGCGTCGGAATGCTACTTCTGGGAAAGTTGGCTGGACTTACTAATCGTCACTATCTTGACTGCTCTGGCCAAATCATTCTGCGGCCCAACTCCGGCATCGGGGGCATTAAGAGTATTTTCCAAAGTCACGAAATCGATATTGCAAACAACGAGACAACGGTCGGACAAATAGTCCTCGAGAAGAACGCCATGACGGGTACTGGCTGCATCGTCTTGAAGGGCGCACGCGTCCCTGAACGATCCATCCTGGCCGCTGGATCAGTTCTCCCCAAGGCTCGGGACCACGCTGCGATGCCAATATCCGCACTCTACGGCGGCGCGCCGGCACGTTACATCGCCGAATTGAAGGACATGGCCTGGTGGGATCGCAACGTATTCGTTACACCGGTGACACCATTCGACGACGCGGCGTTCCGTGCCGAGCTTAAGACGCTGGATTGGTGAGCGGACTGCGTCCTTAGCTGCGGCGAGGACCGAACGGCGCCCAATGCAGAGCCCGCGGACAACGTCGAGACCGGAGAGGGCGCAGTCGTATTGGCCCCCTTTGCTGCCTAAGCGTGACCCACAAGCAGTCCAATACTCCACGTGATTGTTGCCCAACTGTGAGCGCGACCGTCGGATCAAGTCGGCTGCGGGCGCTGTCCGGAGCCATCGATCAAGCGTTCTCAAGCACAAGTAACGGTCTGATCGTCTTCGCACTTGGCGTCTTGGCGTCTCCGGAAGCCTTCGGGAAGATCATGCTTCTCTACACCTTCCTATTAGCGGTGTTGGCTTGCTTGCGGGGCAGCCTTGGCATTCCGTTACTACTGAAGGCGAATCGGTCCGCTGAGGATGTGCGTCGAGAGGGTTCGCGTGCCTTAGCGGCGGCGATGGCGGTCGCCCCGGTGTTGTCGTTAGCCATACTAATATTCATGCCGAAAATTGGATTCGCCGCCGTTTCTCTTGCGATAGCCGGCCCGTTTGTGCTCGGCCAGGATGTTCTTCGTTATGTCTGTTTGGCGATTGGGCGGCCTCATGTTGCGGCGCTATGGGACGGCATATGGTGTGTGGGGACATTGCTGGTTCTTATCTGCTCATGGCTTGGCTTCAGGTTTGCGACCGCGGGCTCGGTGCTGGCTTGCTGGGGATTCTTGGCCCTGATCGCGTTCGTCGCAATGTCGATCGATCTGCGACTGTTGCCGTCGATGGGCGGCTTCATCAATTGGATTAGGGTAGGTTGGCAGCATCGCGTCCGTTATGCGGCCGATGTGGGACTCGAACAGATTGGCTTCTTGCTCGTCCTCGCCGTTGTGGCGACCATATTGAGTCCGCAGACAACTGGCGCACTACAGGGTGCCATTGCCTTGTTAGCGCCGTTCGGGATCATTGGCGCCGCGGTGCAGCTTGTCTTGATTCCCGAAAGCGTTCGCAGCTCGGCTCTACCGCATCAGGTGTGGCGGATTCTGACGCGAATTGCAATCTTGACTGCATTTATTACAGCCGCGGACTGTCTGGTCTTTTATATGCTGCCGATAAGTATCGGCTCTTATCTGCTTGGAGATTCTTTCGGACCGTCTCAACATGTTCTTCCCTTTGTCACCGCACAGTTCATCGCTGGGTGTGTTTTGGGTGCGCTGTCCATCTTTTTACGGACGTTCAACCGAAGCGTCGAGGCGCTTTGGCTGAAAATTGCATATATAGTCACGACGCTTGTTGCGACCATCATCTCGGCGCAATGGATCAGAAGCGCCACTGGCGTTGCTGGGGGCCTCGCTCTGGCAACAGCCGCGGTAGCTTTAGTCGCATTGAGTAGGTTATCGCCATGGCGGCTGCATATGCCCGGCCGACAGACCGGTGGATGACGTCTTACTAAGTTGAGCATAAGTAAGGCGACACACCGGGACCTCAGTTGTGTTACCGACGATCACCGAGGCTCCCTCTGTCGGTGATGTCTCAAGTGGTTGTGCCAAGCCACAACAAGCGGACGCGCGCGCAATTTGTCGCAAATCCGCTTCGTCGGTAGGACACGCCGCAGGCGCGCTTCACGATGAGGAGCGCCCAGCGTTTAGGCGTAGGCAACTGATCATTGTGGCCGCGGCCGCAACCACCTTTTCAGCTGGCCTCTATATGGCGATTCGAGGTCTTCGCTTACGACGTGCCGAGGACGCTCAACTGAGACAGTTGTGTGCGTTGACCGGCGATGTTGCTTTACTCAAGACCTGACTACACGGAGGCCGAAAGCCAGGTCACCGCCCGGGCTGGTGGTGCGCGGGAAAGATCTTCGACGGTCTATGTTCAGGTTCGAATGCCTTCTCTATTCGTGCGGTACCAATCGATAGTCGAAGCTATTCCTTCGCGCAATCCTATTCGGGAAGACCAGCCGGAACTTCGAAGCAGTTGGACGTCAAGCAGCTTCTGCGGTGTTCCATCTGGCATCGACGTATCCCATTCGGTAACACCTTCGAATCCGGTGGCTTCAGCTACCAGTGACGCAATCATGGCAATGGTTGTATCGCGGCCAGTGCCGACGTTGACGTGGCTCGGTGCGTCGTAGTTCTCCAGGAGATGCAGACACGCGTCCGCCATGTCATCGACATGCAAGAATTCGCGTCGCGGTTTGCCCGTTCCCCAGTTCGTGACGACGGATTGCCCGTCTTGTACCGCCCGATCATAGCGCTGAATGAGAGCGGGCAGCACATGCGACCCGTCCGGCGAGAAGTTATCGCCCGGACCGTAGAGATTTGTCGGCATGGCGGAAATCCAGGGAAGCCCGTACTGCCGACGCACGGCCTGTACATGCAGTATTCCCGCGATTTTCGCTATCGCATAAGCATCGTTTGTAGGTTCGAGGTGACCGGTAAGGAGATAATCTTCCCGAATCGGCTGCGGCGCTAACTTCGGATAGATGCATGACGATCCCAGGAATAATAACCGGCGTGTCCGAACCGCCGCAGCCGCATCAAGAACATTCACCTGTATCCGAACGTTCGTCGATAGAAATTCTGACGGGTACATGCTGTTGGCTTTGATGCCGCCAACTTTTGCAGCGGCGAGAACAACCACGGCCGGGTTCAGGTCGGCGAATAGGTCGAAGACGGCATCGCGGTCAGTGAGATCGAGTTCGCTAGAGGTACGGCCCACCAGATTGGTGAAGCCGTCGGCTTCGAGCTTCCGCCAGATCGCCGATCCAACGAGTCCACGATGACCCGCGATGTACACGCATTGATCTCTGTCCAGCTGGAACTGACCGCTCGAAATATTCCGTATCACGTTGCCGGCCAGCCGGTTAGAACAGGCTCGTCTATCCACGGGCGCCCTTGGTGCGTGAGCGCCTTCATATCGGCCTCGACCATGATCCGCGCGAGGTCGGGAGTATGGACGGTTGCTTTCCAGCCGAGTTTGCGCTCGGCCTTGCTAGCGTCACCAATCAACGCGTCAACCTCAGTGGGTCGAAGGTAGCGTTCGTCATGGCGGACGTGATCTTTCCAATTGAGTCCGACATGCTCGAATGCAATCGTCAGAAAATCCCTCACGGTATAGTCCCGACCGGTGGCGAGCACATAATCATCGGGTTCGTCGACCTGTAGCATGCGCCACATTCCGACGACATACTCAGGTGCATATCCCCAGTCGCGAACCGCGTCGAGGTTACCCATATAGAGGTACTCGTCCACTCCGGCCTTGATGCGCGCAACCGCACGCGTAATTTTGCGCGTAACAAACGTCTCCCCACGGCGGGGAGATTCATGGTTGAAGAGGATTCCATTGACTACGAACATGCCGTACGCCTCGCGGTAGTTCTTCGTGATCCAGAATGAGAAGACTTTCGAGGCGCCGTAGGGTGACCGCGGGTAGAACGGTGTGTCCTCGTTCTGGGGGGGCGGTGTTGCCCCGAACATTTCCGAGCTTGACGCTTGGTAGAAACGACATTTCAGGCCAGCGAGGCGGACCGCCTCCAACATTCGCACCGATCCGACGCCGGTGGTGTCGGCAGTGTGTTCGGGCTCGTCGAAACTGACTCGAACATGCGACTGGGCGGCGAGATTGTAAACCTCGTCCGGATCGATCTGAGCCAGGAGGGTGACAAGCCGGGCGCCGTCACTTAGATCTCCGTAATGGAGGAACAGCCTCGCATCAGTTTGGTGTGGATCCACGTAGAGATGATCGATCCGCGCGGTATTGAACGTGGACGCACGCCTAATGAGTCCGTGGACCTCGTATCCTTTCTGAAGTAATAATTCGGCGAGATATGAGCCATCTTGACCTGTGATTCCAGTGATTAGGGCACGTTTTGTCATTGGTGTTCTGACCCTCTGTCCTTTCGGCGGCGTTTCCGCGTTTGTGTTGCGAGTTCTCTGATCCATTCCTCATATTTGTCGATGGCATGACGCTGGGAGAGAGTCTCGCTACGGAACTTCATACCTGCGCTCCCGAGGCGGCGCGCCAGGTTTCGATCGGTTCCGAGAGAATGAACGGCTGCGAGGAGTTCGGAAGGGCTATCGGGCGGGACCACCACGCCACCACCGGAGGACTCGATCTCGGAGGCGGTGATGCTGTCCGCCCGGGTAGCCGCTACAACCGGATTGCCGGTAGTGAAATAAGAAGTGATCTTGCTGGGCACCGCCATCTCCGCCACACTCGCCCTTTCGTTGACCAACAATACGTCCGCGGCGGCAAGCGCCGACTGATACTCATAATCGGGCAGCGGATCGACCATTTCCAGATTCGTCACACCGGTGGCGAGTTCTTCAAGTCTGGCGCGTTGGTTGCCATCTCCGAGGAGCACGAATCGAACTGACGCATGGGCGGTCTCGGCCAACTTGGCCGCACAGATGACGTTCTCGAGTCCCTGCTTTGCACCCATGTTGCCGGCATGAAGGGCAACGATGTCGTTCTCGGCCCAGCCCAGTTTTCGCCGTGTTTCGGCACGGTCTCGTGGTTGGACGGGCTGCAAATGAGTCCAGTTTCTTATGACAGTGATGGATTCGCGATTGACACCCAATTCATGGACCAGGTGCGCCTTAAACCTGTCATGAATTACCGCGACCCCATCAGCAGACCGCAGCATCCTGGATTCAACTCGGTTGATGAATCCTGTCATTCGACCGATCGCGGCTCCGGTTTCTACGACGCCAAGTCCATACAGGTCCTGCACCCAGACGCCCACACCCGGTCGCCGGCGAATTGATTTCGCTCGTATTATCGCCATCGCGGAAGCCAGCAAAGCCGGACTGACGCACAGTACGACGTCAGGTGTTTCCCACGATGTTTTCAACAGGCGGCTACCGTAACTAAGTTCCATGCGAATCCGCCCGGGCAAACTGGGCGGAGACGGTACGTGGTGGACCAGATGCTCAACCCTCGGCTCGCCGGCTTGGCTGGCAAAGTCCCTCCGTCCTGCTTCGTAACCTGGTGCAACCTTCCACTGCGGGTAGTGCGGCAACCCGGTCAGCACTCGCACCTGATGCCCTTTCGCCGCCAGCCCCTCCGCCAATCCGGTTGTGTATGGAGCGATGCCGGTGGACTCGGGCGCGTAGTTCAGGCCAAGCATCAGCACACGTAGCGAATCCACCGTTTAACCTCCTCGCCGGCTGTGATGAACGAAATGCGCCCGGCGTATCATGCGCCGAGTCCAGGTGAGCCGTTGCCCCATGGGCTAGCGGTGCCCACTGCGAAGCAAAGAATGCGCCTTCTTCTGCACTTCGGCAAGTCGTCCCAGCGGAATCGTTCGCGTTCGGCTCGTCCACGGCCGCTCCCGCAGTCAGGGTGGGATCGACTATAGACCAGCAAACTAGATGTGGCCCCAAAGTCGTCGGTTGCGACTAACATTGCGGTCGGGTTATAGTGCAGCTAAGTTTCCGTCGTTTGCGGAGCTGGCTAGACTGTGCAACGCAAGGTCAAACCCGGGCCGCTGCGCTTACCTGGGTTGGAAGGAAATCAAAACCGTGGCTCAGCTCGTCGGCTGCATTATGTCGTTGGGCACCTGATGCCGGTCCGAGTCATGGCTGACGGCGCTTGCCGACGAGGGGCAGAGCATGTTATTTAACTCACACAGCAAAGGCGCGCGGAATGTCAATGGCGGGCGTGATCATCGGCTCCGCCCGACCGTGATGGCGTTGCGGTCGGGCATGAGTTGGATGAGCATCACAGCCCCGGCGAGACGACCCTGCAGGTGCTGCGCGGAGTGCGGCTCGCCAGATCCGAAGATTCCTGTACTCGTCGCGGATCGCCCTCACACGGGTTCTGTCGGCAAACCAGGCCATGTGGCTGGCATGCTATGACTCCGGGACTTGTCGAACGATTCGAGGGGGCAGCAAAACTGGATCGCAAAACATGCGAGCCAGGACCCGTGCAGGTAACCGACCGATTCGAGCACGCTCCAGCCGACTTGGCGGTTCCCCAAAGTCCGACCAGCGGCCCGCTGCTGGTGATCACTGCCGATGACGTCGTCGGTTTGCGGGCTCGAACTGCGGTGCCGATAGCGTGCAGATACGGTTACGCTGCGCAAATCGTGCTTCGCCCGGCGAAGGGCACAATGACCTCGAAAGGTGATCACGCGCGGGCGTTGGGACGCTGGATCGACTAGTCGCAAACCGGCTCCGAATACCCGGCTACGAATACCTTTGAAGGAGACATGTTCCGCACATTTACGCGACGCCGAATCGTCGGACTCAGCACGACCCGCTCTGCTGGCTGGCTCGCGGCGTTGGCTTTTGCGACGGTTATCGTCGTGATCGCAGTGATTGCCGCCGCGAAGCATCGCGAAAGCGATTCGACGGGGGCGCCCTGGTCGCCTGCCGTTGGCGCCGGGAGCACTGTCCCAAACCCGCAACACGCAACATTCGAATTGGATTTCGCGACAATGCCGAACGGAAGCGTGCCATCACGTAGCAATGGGTTCGACCTTTCCACGGTCGGCGGCCAACGCAACGGCTACGGACTGAGGGTGACCAACGGCCGATTGTGTCATGGCGGTCCGTTGGCAGATAACGCTGCAAGCTTCTCGAAACCTCTCTAACAGGAGCCGGTGACGCGTATTGGTGTGACCGCCTTCTTCCCGCTTACTCCGGAAGCGTCGGGCTGGTGGTTTGGCGGTCTCGTCGCGAAATCAGGCGGGAGAATTCCCCAATGCGGGAATCCATCTCGTTCTCGGAGCAAACCCGATGGCATTTTCGAGTTTGGCAGGAAGACCGGGGAGAAGCGGTCTTGGCGTCTCGCACGTTCACTTCGAAAGGCTTCAACACTCCACAAGTCTTCGAAGCGATCCGTCATGGAGACACGGTCGTGGTCAGGCTTCCCGATGGGCAAAGTCGTACCATCTCGACCCGCGCATCGCTGCCTGCACCAGATCCTTCCCCCACGTGGGAACTCTATGGATTCACGTCCGGTCTTGTGCCGGCTTCGATCAACTCGATATGGGCGGGATGGTGGCCCACATGTCGCCCATGCGATCATAGAGGAGAAAACTGATCCTCACGCTCAAGGACAATGACTTGAGCATAATCGAAACGTTGGTTTGGCTCCTGCCCGGTACTGCCCTGAAGAATAGGTTACTGCGGATGTTCGGCCACGACATTGCTCGATCCGCGCGCATCGGCCCTATACTGGCCCTCGATCTCGGCCATGTAGTCATCGGTGAGGGTTGTACTATAGATGCGCTCAACATCTTCCGATCGCTCCGACTCCTGAAATGCGGTGATGGGGCGGACATCGGGGAACTCGAACACCTTCACAACGTTCCCTGGTTTTCATGCGCTTGACCCGGGAAGCGGATGTCTTGTGATCGGTAATGGCCCCATTCATAACGAGCCGACACTGTTTGACTGTTTGGCCGAGTCGAGATGGGCGAGTTATCGGCTTTCTGCGGGCATCGTACAACGTTGCTCACGCACGAAATCGACATGTTCGACGAATGAGCAGACCGCCAGGCACGCGTCGTTATCGGTCAGCGTTCTGCAGTGTCTGACGACTGTGTTGCTGAAGGCGCCGTCCTGCCGGCCAGGTCCCTTCTGGCTGCGCACTCGACGCTGATCAAGACGAAGGAGCACAATCCGGCCTCGGATCTCTTATGCTGGCACTCCTGCCAGGTGCATCGCGCCTGTTCGTCTGGCGGCGTGACGTGGTTCGATGAAAGGTAAGGCCACGACTGCCAACTGGGATCGACCATTGTTGGCCGACTTTGGACTAGGCGTTACGGAGATAGACGCGTGGTGACTCGCCCGCAACCCGTAGCGCCCGTCGAAAAGCTCACCAGCAGCCTGCTCGATCAGGCCATGTCTAGCGCCAGCAACGGCCTCATCGTACTCGCAGTTGCGCGGGTCTGCGTCGGTCGACGCGTTCGGCGCCGCGACGCTGCTCTTCGCGTTTGCGGCGTCTGCAATGGGTGTTGGTCGAGGTGCCGTTCGGCACTCCGATCATGCTGGCCGCAGACCGTCGAGACGCGGAACTGCGTCGTGAAGCCGGATTTGCAGTTACGATGGCTCTAGCGTTCGGGCTCGCCGTTTCGTGTGCGGCCGCTGTTGCGTCCGTTCTCCTGAAAGTTCCGGGAATGGGTGCCGCGTTTGCGGCAGCAATACCGCTGGTCGTCATTGTCGATGTGTTTCGGTATTCTCTCATTTTGGCTTCCAAGCCGCACGTCGCATTGATGTGGGATGCATTATGGGCGATCGGCAGCGCACTGCTGTTCGTCATGACATTGTTCTGGCCCACGCAATCGACGATGCGGGAATGGTGCTCTTCTGGGCAATTCTTGCAGGAATCAGCGCATTGGGATGGCGCTGAGTTACCCCCTGCGTCCTCGGGTTCGTGGTATCTGCAGCTGGTGGCGCGCGACGAATGGATCACGAATTCGATATGGCCTCGAAGCAAGTCTGCAGCAGATCAATGTCATTGTCATCATTTCAATTGCGACGGCGGTGGTTGGCGCGTCTGTTGCAGCATCACTTCGAGGCGCGCGCAACATTATTGTCGCCGCTCGCTGTGCGGATCAGCGCGCTCCCGCTGGTGATAATTCCCGAGTCAGTCCGCAGCGGCGCATCGTCGAGCGCCGTGTGGCGCAAACTCTTTCGAATCGCTTTCGTGGGGTCATTGGCGGTGGTCACAGTCGGGCCGGCACTGGTGCTTTTACCGGAGCGAGTCGGTCGGTTGATTCTCGGCGACTCGTGGGACTACGTGCAAGTTGTGTTGCCGATCATCTCCTTGGAGTACGCCGCTCTCGTTTGGAGTTCGATAGCGATGGTTTATCTGCGGTTTCAAGGAAAGAGCGGGCAGCTATTGGCCGCGACGTCTGTCTATCCGCGTAATCTCGATCGCGGTGTGCACCACCATGGCGTTCCTGACCGGCACGGCAGTGGGGTGGGCGGTTGGTTTGGCGGTCAGCGCAGTCGCCATGGCAACCGTAATCACCTTGACGTGCACCCAGCTCGTGTGACCCGACTTGGCTCAATTTAGTGCGTACCGCCGGCACGGATTTTGATGAGCGCGTCGCGGAGGTCTTCGGGTAGCGGGTCGGCTGCGGTGAGGATCTGGGTTCCGGCCTTGATTTTGACGGTCCGGTAGCGGCGGGCGGTACGCACGAATTTCTTTATGCTCCAGCCGGTTTGGTGCTCGATGAAGTGGCTGACGGCCATCGCGGCCACCACGATGCTCAGGTGCGCCTCGATCGATTCCCGAATGTGGTGGTAGATCGGGCGGGCCTGCAGATCGTGCTTGGACATCCGGAAGCTCTTCTCGATGCGCCACAGCTGGTGATACGCATCGATGACGAACTCCGCGGATTGGCCGGTGAGGTTGGTGGTGTATCCCTTCCAGCCGGCGAGCGCACGGTTCTTGTCCTCCAGTTCGCGGTTGACGGTCTTGGTCGCACCGGTGAGCTTGATGAACCGGTTGCGTTTGACCGGTGCGTGACCATCAACGGCCCGTTGCGCTTTGGCGACCTGCTCATCGATACCGCGCAGTGTTCGCCGCGCCCGGTCATGGCGGAACTGGTAGTACACGACCCGGTCGGGGATCCCTCGGGCCTTCTCACTACTGGTGGCCGGCCACGGCTGGGTCAACACCAACCCGTCAGGAACTGCCTCGTCGGGGTGCGTGTCGCGCCACTCGCGGACCACGTCGGGCAAGAACGGGATGCGGGTGCCCAGGATGTAGGACAGCCCCGCGGCCTGCAGCGCGATCTGGTTGGCCTCAGAAATCATGCCCGCATCAGCGACCACCGTGACATCACTGAGTTGGTGGACGGTCTTGAACGCGTTGATCACCGGCAGCATGGTGGCGGTCTCGGCCTTGTTGCCCTCGAACGCGGCGACGGTCAACGGGAATCCGGTCGCATCAGTCAACAACCCGAGGGTGATCTGCGGTTCCAGCCGCCTCTCCTTGGAGAACCCCGGCTCGCGGAAACCGTCACCGGCATCGGTTTCGAAATACAGCGTCGAGACGTCAAACAACACCAGCGACGCATGCCCCAACCCGGCGTGCCGTGCCGATGCCGCTGCCAGCGATTGCCGCCACGACCCTCGAGCGTAGACGGGCAGCCGACGCTTGAGGGTGGCATACGAGGCCGCCTCCACACCGACTTCGTTCAGGACTCGTTCTGCGTCAACCTTGCTGGTCGGTTCGATGATCCGCGCGAGCACAAGGTCACGAAACACGGTGTCGCCCTTGGTGGCTGCTTCGAACTCCAACACCCGGTAGGCGGCGCACAACCCGTCCCACAGATGGGTCATCCGCGAGGACGTGATCGGCAACGGCTCCGATCCGGGTGGCCCGGCCACACCGAGGTCGAGCACCGCTTGCCCGGCAGCCAACCGCTCAGCGGCGGCTGCCTTCAGTGCGGCCAACTCCGCCTCATCATGGGCTGAGCCGAGGTGCTCGATCGAGCGTGACCCGCGCCGCGATGACCACACGATCTGCACCGCAGTAGCCCCCGAGGCGGTCTGCACGGTGCGCACGTAGGCCACCGACGCAGCCTACGAGCCCAGGTTTAGTGCGCAATTTTCGTCCGGTCCGCCTACAAACCAACAGGTCAAACCGCTGCAACTACCCCACATCGCGAAACGTGAGCCAAGTCAGGGCTATGGCAACCGTCATGACGTTCTACGTGCACCCAGCGCGCGTGAGGCGGGAGGATCACCTCGCGGGCTAAGCCGTAGATCGTGGCTCGGCTGATCGAGCGTGTCTGCGCTGGTAGGAGGGTGACCGGGGCATTGTTCGGGTTTGTGAGTACATCGAATATGCCCGGTCGCCGCGGTTCATAGCGTAGATCCTGATCGGTGGGGCGGAGTCGCGGCGGTGGTCGATCGATCGCGCCGCGTTTCGCCCGCTACGAGCCGCTGCGTCATGCCAGCGCGCTGATGCTCGGGATGGTTTGGGCTTGGATCGCAAGAATTGCTGGACTATTGCTGAGCATCGCGGTGGTGCCACTCCCGATGGCCTGTAGCATCTGCTGGCACGGCGAAATGGGACGCCGACGCCGTTCGCGATGACTTGCGTGACTACGTCGTCGACGCCTTCGGTGATCCCGACGCGATTCTCGTGGTGGACGAGACCGGCGACATCAAAGGGAGTGCATTCGGTCGGGGTGCAGCGCCAGTACACCGGGCACCGCCGGGCGCGTCGAGAACGCCCCAGGTGGCGGTGTTTCTGACCTACGCCGCGCCGCGTGGGCAACGCCGTGATCGACCGCGCCCTGTATCATGCCGCGGTCGTGGGCCGAGGATCCGCCGGCGGTGCACCGACGCCGGAATCCCCAGCCGACCGGCGGTGTTTCGCGACCAAGCCGGCGCTGGCGACGTGCGCTGATCACGCGCGCGGTCGCCGCGGAGGTCCCCGCGTCGTGGGTGGCCGGCGACGAGGTCTACGGCGCCGACCCGCAGACTGCGTGCGGCGATCCGCGGCCACCGGTCTGGGCTGATGCGCTGGCCGTCTCGGCCAACCGGCGCGTGCCCACCCCGGCCGGGCACGATCCGGGCGGACCGGCTCCCGGCGCACGCTGCCCAAGCGGGCCTGGCAGAAACACTCCGCGCGGGCGCCGGCAGCCACGGGACACCGCCGGTACGCCTGGGCCTGGATCGCCCTGCTGCCCGAAGACGAGACCGACACCGGCCGGACACTATTTGCTGATCCGCCGCAACGACGCGCACCGGCGAACTGGCCTACCTGCGCTGTAAAGCCGCTTGACGCCAGCGGCTGGTTGCTGCGGCATTGGCTCGTCACTGCACCACCGCCCTGAACTGGTGGCCGGCGCGCTCATGCTGCGCCTCGAAGGCGGCGCGCGTGCGCGCAGACAGCGCGGCAAAGGTGTGGTCGTCGAGCTCGACAATGCGTGCGACGGCGGCGGCGACACCATCGACGTCGCCGACGGGGAACGCGTACTCGTCGAGTCCGAGGGCGGCGCCGAGCTGTCGGCCGACCCACCCGGCGCGCCAGGCAACGGGTATGCATCCGGCCGCGGCTGCCTCGTAGAGCACCAGCGGCTGTGCCTCGTGTCGGTACCGCGAAAGGAACAGGAAGCAGCGGGCATGCGCTAGCTCGCGATACTTGGCATCGCCATACCGAGGACCGACCGCCTCGAACGGGACGCCGCGACCGCGTGCAGCGTCAAGCAGCGCCGTCGTCTCCGCCGACGCCCTTACACCCCATTGTTCTTCGCCGCTGCCGCCGATGATTCGGACGGGGATGCCCGTCCGCGCCGCCACGTCGAGCACGGCCCCCAAGCCCTTCTCCGCCGAGAGGTTCGACAGATGCACCACGCCCTGCCGGGTGACAGCGGGGTCGGGGGCCGGGTGCAGCGGCAGCAGGCCGATGTTGTCGACCACGTCGACCCGATCGGCCCCGATGCCGTAGCGCGACGACAGCTCCGCGGCCATCGCCTCGTCGAGCACGGCGTGGCGCAGCCGCCGCCCACCGGCCGCGAGCGCCAGCCGCAGCAACCACGACGGCTCACGCACGTAGTGCGCCGAGTGGTGGGTCAGCGTCGTCGGCACGCGTCGGAATCGGGCGGCGAGTAGCGGGACCGCCTCCGCAACCAGGCCGGACCCGCCCGAGGCGACCACGACAGCGCGGTCGGGTCGGCCCCGGGCGGAGCAGCACCAGCGCGGCGCGCAGGCAGCTCCGAACCTTGGTGGTGGCGCCGGCGTGGGTATCGAACACGGTCACGGCATGGCCGTCGTCGCGCAAGGCGTCTATGAGCCAGCTCGTCGCCACTGCTCGCCCGTCCACGGGCGGCGGGACTGGCCCAACGACGAGGACGTCCAATGAACCAACCATTAGCGCCGCTCGAAGAGGTCGGCCTCGTCGAGGGCGCAGGTTGAGGGCGAGCCCGGCACGCGTGCGGCGCCGGTGAGCGAGAATCTGGCGCCTAGCAAGCGGGCGACGACGGCGGAACGGTCGGTCTGGCCATCGTAGAGACGCGCGAAAGAGGCCTCGACGAGCACGGCGTGGGGTGCAGCGAGCAATTTCGGCATGCCGGCGAGGATACACCGCCGCATCGACCAGGCAGCACCAGCCGCTGCGCCGGTAGATGACGAAGACCTCGCGCGTAACTCAGCTCGGCGGGGCACCCGGCAAGGAGATCCGGGGCACGCCCGGGGTACCGAGCTTCCCTGCCAACCACGGCAGGGCAGCTGCGAAAATGCTCCCGGTCGACACCACGTCGTGCTTACCCGACGCAGGTACGACCGCACATTCGATCCCATGGCTGCTGGCCAGTGCGCACATATAGTTGGCGATTGCCGGTTGCCCGTCGGAGTTTTCCGGTGGGCGGTCGTCGGCGGCGCCGGGATCGGCCTTCCCGTCCCGGTATACGAGGGGAGTGTCTTCCGACACGGCGAACCATGCCGATACGCCGTTGTAATGGCCCTGCTTTGCCATTGCAGTCGCCGGGTCGAAAGCCGCCCATGCATTCGCGTCGCCGCCAAATAGCCGGGCGATGGTCTGTTCCTTGGTGCCCGCGTTAGGCCCGAGTTGGCCGTCGATGTCAACGAATGCCGTGAACAGTTCGGGGTGCGTCACCGTCAGTGTCAAGGCGCACGTGCCACCGCCGACCACCCTACGATACCCCAGCTTGATGCCTCAGGACTTGTACCAAACTTCGAAATCATATACGGCACAACGTCTTTGGTTAAGTGATCGGCGGCATTGCCACGGCGGCCGTTCACACACTCGGTGTCATTGCTGAACGCGCCGCTGGAGTCAACCATCACCAGCACCGGAGCGTACCCGCCATGCGCTGCTGCGAAGTCGTCGATGACTTCTTGGGCTTGGCCGGGGCCGGCCCATTGCTCGGGGCTGCTGAATGCTCCGCCGATCATCATCACCACCGGAAGTCGAGGCGGAGGGTTGCTCGCGTACCACGCCGGGGGCAGGTACACCAGGTCTTGACGGTGCCGAAAGCCGGACGCCTGGTCGGGGATATCTACCGCCACGAGCGTGCCCTTGGTCGGTGCGTCGCCGGGTCTGCCCACTCCGTTGGTCGTAACCTGGTCTTGCTGCCCAGCCAGCGGGGCGCCAGTGATCCGCCCCCATGCGTAATCTACGGTCGGGAAGTAACCGACCCACAGGTTCAGCGCCAGAGCCGCACATAGAGCACACAGCGGAATCGCCATGAGCGACACGCCACGCCGCCACCACGGACTCTCGCGCCAGCCGAAAATCAACGCCGCGACAGCGGACCCTGTCAATGTGACCCATACCCACCAGGTGATCGGCGTTGGGTCACCGGTGATTCCTTGATCACTGATGTACCAGCGAACCACCAGGGCCACCGCCAGTCCCGACGACCGCCGCTGCGGGCAGCCACAGAAATAGCCAGCGGCGCGATCGCCGGCCGAGCCCGATGATCAGGACCGTTGTCGTGATGATCTGGACCGTCAGCGGCAGCCAGCCGTGCAGCAGCGAGGGGGACGAAGCGAGCGCAGGTTCTGCCGCAATCAGCGCGTTGTCACTCGCGACAGCGTACGTCTGCACTGCTCAGCGGCCTTCAGTAGACGGTTGACTGGTGGCCGTTAGCGACGGGCAGTCGTTAGGCGCGGCAACCCCATTGAAGCGGTCAGCGATCCACTTCAACGCTGGCGACAGATCACTGTCGGGCCGGGTCTCCACCTTTTCAATCTGAATGACATCGCCCATTCTGCAGGCTTGGACAAGCGCCCGGTGAGTCGATGCGGTCGGTATCAGCCCGTCCTGACCCCCGTAAATTACTAGCATCGGGGCTGCAGTAGGTCCCTGCGGCAGGGTCGTCTTCTGCATAAAGCCGTGTAGCCTCTCGAGCGCCTCTGGGCTGCCGGGCCGCAGATCATCGGCAGAGATTTGGCGGGCTACGTGATCGCGCTCGCCGACCGCCGATGCCTGACACCCGAGAAGAACGTCCCACTCGTCCTTGACGACCCCCCGCCGGTACGCGTCAAGATCGAAGTCCGGGTATTCATTCTTGAGGGCGGCGAGGTAACCAATCAGCATAAGTTGCTGCATTGTGGTCAGTCTGCCAGCGGCGGCACTATCTGCCAGTTCGGCCAAATCCGCAATGGGTGCCAGGCTTGCCGTGCCAATGAGATTCAAGCCTCCTCCGGAGTCGGTGTCCAGCTCATTGGCGGCCCAGGCCGCTTGTCCGCCCTGCTCAACTCCCAGCGCCGCCCACTGCTGAGAGGTATTCGGAACTAGTTTCCGTGTGGCCCGCACCGAATCGATGAGGTTGTATCCGACGGTAGTGGAATCAAGGTAGGGGTGGTGGGCCTTGCGCAACCCGATACCTTGATAGTTGGTCTCACGCAACCCGAGACCCTGATAGTCCGAAACAGTTACCACGTACCCAGCCCGGACCAGTGCTGTGACCGCCGTCGACGAGTTCAGCAGACTCGGGGACAGGGACGGTGCGCATTCAGGCTGGATGCCAGTCGTTGGATGACCGAACGCCACTATCCGCCACCCGCCCGGCCGAGGAGTGCCCTTTGGCACGAAAACCGCCGCGGTGACTTCGGGCTCGTTTCCATCGACTCCCGACTTCGATACGTATGTGATGCGCGCAGCCAATGACGTAGCTGCCGCTAGCTCCCCATCAATGGATGGCAGCGACTTGGCCGCGACTAACCTGCCGGGACCTAACCCGCTAAAGTCGCCCTGCAGCGCCTGGCCGGACACTTCAACAGAATGGATCGGGTCGGCCTGCCTTTGGTCACCGCATGCTGAGCCCACGAGGACGATAGATCCGAGCAGGCACAGCAATCTCGCCGTTCGAATGATCAATCCCATTCCTGCCTATGTCGGTCCAATATCTCATCAGCGCTGGTGAAGCCGCCGCGCTCCACCGATCCTGACCGACT
This sequence comes from uncultured Actinomycetota bacterium, assembly GCA_963801365.1. Taxonomy (GTDB): domain Bacteria; phylum Actinomycetota; class Actinomycetes; order Mycobacteriales; family Mycobacteriaceae; genus Mycobacterium. The sequence goes on from CAWDEZ010000027.1 coordinate 105,954, forward strand.
AGGCGACCAAGCCCCTAGGGCAGACGGCAGCCCGGGGCAGCTGTGGGTGCGACCGAGCAGACCTTGTCCAGCGATCGCAGCACACATGGCCATCATCGCTTGCACCATGTGTCCTCGGAACTGATTCTAGTTTGCTGTGGGGTGGACCTTGCGATCGCACCCGTCGGCGCAGCCGGCCAGAGCGCTTGGGGTAGTTCCGCTGGCCATGCTGAGGGATGCGGTTCAATCGGGGTCATTGCTGACACAATAACTGGTTAACGCGAAGTGGAGTCTCGTGAGGCAGCGCAGCTGCTGTCTTTGCTGATACCGGTGGCGGGCCCAAGCCCTCGATCGCGCGGGGGCAGGTGGAGCAGATCGCGCTCGGTGCCCCACCTCATCGCCACCATCGAGGACAACCTCGCCGCTCACAGCGACGACCCGAAACCCTTCAGATGGACCCCCGCCGCCTACTCCGTCCTGGAGAAAGTCCACCGCGGCCGAGTGGCGCTGCAAGCCATCAATCAATGATGAGACACACCACCAGTGACCAAGGGTCCCTAGACTAGATGGAAGTGAAGCGATCGCCGAACCTGGTCAGGTAACTCGACGTCCTTGAGGCTGCCGGTGTGCAAAAGCCGATCTGAGGGATAGTTGAGTACACATCTGCCTGCACCGAAGGTGGTGTACCGAGGTTGAAACGACCGGTGTACCGAGGTTGAAACAACCCATGCTGCGAGCCGCTCGAATACCCAGCCTCGTCCTGTCGATGCGGCACGTGATAGCATCGCCAAGATTATTTGCTAGACTCTGGACGGGTCTACCTCCAGGTGTCGCTGGGCTATGGAACAGTCGCCGACCCGACTGAATGCGAAATCAGGAATCATCCCGTGGAAGGCACGAGTGATGCCGCCGAGGTCTGGCACTGATGTCGCTGAATTCTGGGCACTCGACGAGCTAGACGCCTCCGCCGACAGAACCCGGGCGCTCGGCGCGTGGGTTCTGGCCACCTGCGTCGGCGTCGCCATGGTGGTACTTCTGCCCGCGCTGTTGATCTACGTCACGCCCGCCCCAAAGAGCGCTGCCTGGCTTTTCGCGCTGTTGGTAACCACGATCGTCGGGGCTAGATACGCCTTCATCGTTGCGGATGGGCGACGGCGACTCTATGAGGTGTCGTATTGGGTATTCACCTACGTCTTTCTCGGGATCGCGCCACTTGTGCAATTGCGAACTGGAGAGACACCCTTCACGACGCCCCGCATCGACACCACGCTCCAGCTGGACGCCATGGTGATTGTCGTCGTCGGCATCGTCGCGTTCGTGATCGGGCTGTCCATCTCCGGTCCCCGGCGGAACTTCCTTCGCGGAGCGTACGCCGTGAATGGGGTGGATCTGGGGCGGACGGTAGTACTCGCAGTGTTCGCGCTGCTTTTCGATACATACTTCATTGCGAAAATAGGTATTGGAACGCTGTTTTCGAGTCGTGACGAGTTTGCTAAGGCCGTTGGTTCCGCCTGGGTCGAGAGCTCGATCATGGCTTTGGTTCTAGCGTGCCACAATGACGCTGTTGGTGTCGTTCATCGCGTTGGTGAAATGTGTCAAGCAGACGAAAAGCCGCGAATGGCCTCTGATCGCGCTTACCGTCCTCGTCGGGCTGGCGCTCGCGATCACAGTTAATCTGATCACAAGCCCCAGATTTATTTTCGCCACAGCCGCGCTGGCGGTTGCAGCATTGTTTGGTATGTTTACGATACCTAGGCTATTCCGCCTTACCACGATATTGTGGGTTATCGTTGTGATATTTGTTTTTCCACTTGCGGATGCATTCAGATACTCCACGTCGGCCGAGTTCAAATCGAGCTCTCCCCTCGAATCGTTGACCTCGGCGGACTTCGATGTCTTCGCTCAGATCAACAATACCTTGCTATATGTCGAAAGGCATGGTGTGACCCGAGGCACGCAAGCCGTCGGTGTGGCCTTGTTCTGGGTACCAAGACGATTCTGGCCAGACAAACCGCGTGATACCGGAATTCTCCTCGCCGAAAGCCGCGGATACACGCAGAATCTATCTGCGCCCGTGTGGGCCGAGATGTATATCAACGGCGGTTGGCCGCTTCTTGTGGTCGGAATGCTTGGCCTTGGCATTGTGGTGAGATCTCAAGACAATCGAATCGAGGAAAGGTTTCGGCGCGCACGCGCACCGAGCATTCTCGGATGCATTCTGCCGTTCTACCTCATGATTCTCTTGCGGGGATCGCTGCTGCAAGCGATGTCATACCTGTTTGTGATAGTGGGGTGTACGATATTCGTCAGTCGTTGGGAAAGGGCCGCCTGACGATGAGAACTTTTGCGACGATTCCGTACTTGCGTTCATTCGTTGTGCTGGCGTCGGTGGTGGTCGCGACGTTGGGCGTCGTCATCTGGCTCAGGACATCTCACCTGAGGGTATGGCGGCTCTGCGCAGCAGCCGACTGACACTCCGTATCACCCTGTTTCCATGGCGGGAACCCAACGACCCACGGCGCTTTTCGTTGGTGACGATTTCACCGCGGGATACGGAATTTTCGGCAGAAATGCGTACCCTTATATCGTATGTAGTTCGATCGGCCTGAATTGCAACGTGGATGCACAAGCCGGCACCGGGTTCGTCAACGACGGCAGGGATTTTCATCGGGGACTTTTCGACTGATTGACAGGCTTCCCAATGACCGGAGACTCTACGAGGCCAACTTCGTCATCGTCGACGGGGGACGGAATGACCTCGAGTTGCAGCCGGAAGTCTATGGCAAGGCGCTGGAACAATACCTCCAGCAGGTCTCGCGATTGTGGCCGACAGCCAAGATTGTCGTGATCGCACCGTCGTACTTATCGGCCGAACCCTACTCTGACTATGGCACCCGGATAACGCTGATCAGCAAGATTGTCGAGTCGTTCGGCGGAATAGTTATCGATCCTATCGCGGAGGGGTGGTACGAAGGGGTCGACGTATCCACCCTCTTACTTTCCGATGGTGTACATCCGAATCAGGCTGGCCATCTGTTCATCGCGAAGAAACTAGGGGAATCACTGCGAAACCACGGGATCGGACATACTGGAGCCACGAGCTGATGGATCTGCGTTCGTATGTACGATTCCTCCGCGGGAGCTGGGAGTTAGTGGCGGTATTCACCTTGATCGGCATCACCGTCGCGATGGGGTTCGTTGTCAACAACACCAAGATTTGTCGCCACTTCAGAGCTCTTCCTGACTACGCCCGGATATAGCGCCCCGGTTCGCTGGCGGACAGCGCCACCAGTCCCTACAAGGCCGATGTGTTCTCGCAGCAGCGTGCGCGAAGTTACGTCCAGCTTGCGTCGCGGGTCGATCTCGCGCGCCGGGTTGTCGAGAAGTTCGGCATCAATATGCGGCCCGAGGATCTGGCCAGCGCGACGTCGGCGTCGGTTCAGGCCGACACGGTTCTGATCGACGTCACGGTGAAGTCGAGCTCGCCGAGTGAGGCGAAGGTCCTCGCCGATGCGGTGACCGTCGAACTGGCGAACGACATCCGCAAGTTGGAGACCCCCGCCGGGATACTAATCCCCGTCGTCGACCCCGTCATTACCCAGCTTGCCGAGACTCCGGGGAAGCCGAGCGAACCCAATATTTCGATCTACCTCATCTTCGGTGCCTCGGGGGGGTTCCTGGTAGGCGTTACCGCCGCCTCGTGGCTGCGGCGAAGACGAGCCGTCGGGGGGCCACAGGTCGAACAGTTCACGGGTCGGCCTGTGCTGGGCTCCGTCGCGTCTGATCCGGTCGATTCCGAAGGCGTCGCGATGGCGGACCTTCGACATCGGACCTCCTCGGAGAGCAGTGGCGTGTGATTCACCGGAACGTCGCGTTCGAAATCGAGGACGCGTCTGACCGGGTTCTCGCGGTGACCAGCGCAAACGGTTCCGGCCAGAGCTCAGCGACCGCTGCGGTTCTCGCTTCTGCTTTCGCGCGACAGGATCGCGGGTCGTACTCGTGGTGACGAAACCGAACGCTCATAACTCTCGCCATTACCCGAGAATGTCCGCCGGTCGGCCTTTCGGGGGTCATTGCGGGCGAATCGCGGTTGGACGATGCGATCCAGCCCGCCGACAACGAGAATCTGTACTACCTCGCCGGCCCGGGGCCGGACAACGTCACGCCGCTGCTGCAGTCCGAGAAGTTTCGCGGGGTCGTTGACCAATTGCGCGACTCCTTCGATCTCGTGATATTTGATTCACCGGAGTTTCTGCGGCAGGCGGAATCCACTTTGTTGTCCGAGGTCGTCGATTCCGTCATTCTCGTCGTGACGGAGAAGAATACGGATAGGCGCGATCTCTTGGCGGCGGTGCGTCTTATCGACAACTGCCACGTGCGGCTCTTGGGCTCAATATTGAAGTCAGATTCGCGCGGAACCTCTATCAGTGGATCCCAGCGCACTTTCGTCACATTAAGCAGGAGGCTTGGTCAGTGAAAGTACAAGAGTTCGCGCGGCGTTGGTGGCCAGTCGGCCTGGGAGCTGCACTCGGGATCGCCGCTGGCCTGACGTTGGGCGCAGTCACGCCAAAGTCCTACACAGCGACGTCAACACTTTTCCTGGGGGCGCCGGCGAGCACCGACTCGTCGGTGCCTACAGTGGCGATCTCTTTTCGCAGCAGCGTGCGTCAACGTACTCCGAGTTAGTCAAGAGCCGTGACCTCGCGGTGAAAGTCATCGACGATCTTGATCTGACTATTACGCCGGAGGAATTATCGACAAAGGTCACCGCGATCCCGTTCCGAAGACGGTGCTGATGCAGTTGTCTGTGACGGACGGTTCAGCAAAGCGTGCCGCTGACATCGCGAACATGTATGCATCTGACTTCACCCAGTATGTCGCCCGATTGGAGACCCCCGTTGACTCGAACCGACCAATCTCGGATGTGACAGTGATTCAGAAGGCGGAACTGCCGACGTCGCCCACGTCGCCGAATACCCTGTTGAACATTCTGATCGGGCTGGTCGGAGGCGTCGTACTGGGCCTTTTTGCCAAATGGCTGGTGCGAATTCTCGATCGCAGGGTGAGGACATCCCAACACGTTGCGGAGTCCACGGGCGCACCGGTGTTGGGTGTGCTCCCTAAAGATGCCGCACGTCGGAATCGAAGGCTGGATCTGGCCACAGACGCGACATCGGCATACGCGGAGGCGGTTCGCAAACTTCGCACCAATCTGCTCTATGCGGATGTTGACGCGCCGCCGGTAACGATCGCATTCGTATCACCCACATCGACTGTATCGACGACAGCGACCGCGACCAATCTGGCGATCGCGCTTGGTGGGATAGGTCGCCAGGTGGCGTTGATCGACGCAGACTTGCGTGAGTCACGCCTGGCTCACTATATCGGTGAAAATCAGATCGCGGCCTCACGTCTGTCATCACCGGTGACGCGGCGTTCGACGATGTTTTCGTGCGGGTGCCGGATACCGGCGTCGACGTCTTGTTCGCTGGACCGCCATCGAATACAGCAGGTGAGGTGCTGGCGTCGGACTCACTGGCGAAACTTTTCGCTGAGTTGCGGAACAGCTATGACTTCGTATTCTGCGACACGCCAGGGCTTCTCACGGCCGCTGACGCCGCTGTGATCGGCCTCGCGTGTGACGGTGTGGTCTTGGTGGCTGCGCAGGGAAAGACACGGATCGAAGGCCTATCAGAGACAGCTGAGACGCTCCGGAGCCTCGGCGCAAAGATCATCGGGGCCGTGCTTACCGAGGTAAGGTGAGAGGCGTCAAGGCGCTGTGCGAGGTGCAACTCGTAGGCGGCAGCGGCGAGTTAGGGGTGGTGGTCGCGGCTTCGGTCGTGGATTCGCTCACTGGTGATCGTTGGTGTCGCGCTTCTGGCCAGCGATCGCGATCGCGGTCCCTCTGCGCCAAGGTACCGCAGGCTGGCTCGGACAGGGTCCGCGCCCGCAACCGAGATTGGTGTTCGCGCACTATTTTCCGCCGTACCCGATATCAATTGATAACCTGGATCCTGGCGTGGACTATTACACCACTCAATACCTGAAACCTGACGGTGAAAACGGTGCTCACGCCGCATATGGTGGACTACTCCGTGATCGCCCTCTGCCCAGGAATCCCCGCCCCGAAGACAATTGGCGACAGCTGGATCTGGCAGAAGAAATCAAACAGGCTTCGTCTGCGGGCATTGACGGGTTCAGCGTGGATATCATCGACGACCCATGATAGTAAGAATTGGATAGCACCTATTCCCTCGTTACTGTTACACGTTGCGGAAAAGATGAATCCGCCTTTCAGGATCATGTTGATGCCCGACATGAACTCGTTGGATTCGATGACACCGCAGCAACTGGCTTCCGAGATGGCCCTCCTCGCAGCGAGTCCGGCAGCTTTTCGCATCGGGGATGGGCGTCTCGTGGTGGCGCCGTTTCTCGCCGAGGCTCGACCAGTGTCGTGGTGGCAGGAGTTCATTGCGGCGATGAAGTTGCAATATGGGTTCGATGTCGCGCTGGTACCTGTATTTCTCGACAAGCCCTGCCGCGAATATAAATGAATTCAGTCCCATCACGTTTGGGATGTCCGATTGGGGCGGTAGGAATCCCGCATTCAATCCCGTCGAAAGAGGCCCGCTGGACCCGGTCGCATGCTGCCTGAATTCGGCCAGATATGGATGCAGCCGGTATCGATGCAGGATTACCGTCCAAGAGACCAGATATACGATGAGGCTGAGAATACGACGAATCTGCGAAATACTTGGCAGATCGCGATTGACGGGAGAGTTCAGTGGGTTCAGATCGTCACATGGAACGACTATTCCGAGAATACCGGCATCGCACCATCGTTGGGCATGGCAAGGCGTTACTTGATATCTGTTCGTACTATATCGCGTACTTTAAGAATGGTGTGCCGCCGCTATCACTGAAGATCGGGTGTTCTTGAGCTCACCGGACTCAGTTGATCGGTGCGACTCCGTCGAGCCACCAGACGCACTCGCGAGCTTGCGAAAGGAAGTACACCGGGCCGCGATGCGGTCGAGGCGCTGAGTTTTCTCACTTCGCCCGGCGACCGTCACCGTAACCATCGGGCCGTCGCAGACGGTCTGTCATGTTCCCGCTGGCGTCTCGACATGCATTGCGCTGATTGGCGCGCCTGGTCCAGAAGGCTTCACGGTGAGGGCGGACGTATCTCGTGACGAGCGGTCTATCGTAACCTTGGTTTCGCCGTACAAGATCGTTGCGAATCCTCTCGTTCAGGATCTGTCTTATACCGTGTCTGAAGGTGGTGCGAGTGGCAGCTAGACCAGCACATGTGGGGAACTTTCAGGAATTCGGTGTGACGGATTCGGGCGTGGACAAGCAGTTGGTCAGCTTTATTCAATTCAGCAGGGAGTTGCGAGTTGCGCGTAACAAAGCCCGTAACCGGCCGTGTGCGGGGAATGGCATTACTGTCGATGTTCGTGATCGCCGCGTTGGCGGCTTGTGCGGACGCGGATTCGAAGACCTCCCCTGCATCTTCTAGTATTGCTTCTAATTCTGCGCCGGCTATTCCGACAATCTCGCCCGAGGTTCGAGATCAGCGAGGAACGATTGTCAGCTCTGAGGCAATAAGAGATTTGTCTCCTCCGCTGACTTCGGCCAACGCGATTCAATACAAGGTGGTGTATCGGTCGGTTTCGGGAATCGACGGAACTGAGCGCGACGTCTCTGGGTCGGTTTTCGTTCCCTCCGGGGCACCGCCGAGCGGCGGCTGGCCGGTGATAGCGTACGGCCACGGCACAGCTGGGATAACGAACGACTGCGGCCCTTCCGGGTATCCGGATCTGATGGGCTACGACTTGGTGGTCGCATCGCTGCTCGACTTGGGCTATGTCGTTTCGTTGACCGACTACGAGGGCTTAGGCCACAGTGGCGTACATCCCTTCCTGGAGCCGAGAACGGCGGCTTTCAACATGATTGATTCCGTGCGCGCGGCTCGTGAAGTCGTTCCCAATACCTCGACGAGATGGCTGGCAGTGGGGATGAACCAAGGCGGCCAAGCTAGCTGGGCCGCTAACGAGCTGGCCGGTGAATATGGCGACAGACTGCAGTTCCTCGGTTCAGCGTCCTTGTCTCCGGATGCGGACCTTTCCGGCCTCCCGGCTCTTGCGAAGGCGGGCTGGCTGACGACGAAACAGCAGGTGCTGTTACCAAAGCTGGTTTTCGGATTGACAGCCACTCATCCGAACCTCAATCCCGACGATTATCTTCATGGCGCTTTGGCGCGGAACCGGGACGTGTGGTTGGCTTGCACTGACCCGCTCCTCAAACAGCAGTCAAAGGCGGTTGGGCAGTTGACAATGTCTGACAGTGAACCTGTCTCCCAGGAAGCGACTGAGGCACTTCGCCAAGCGCTGCTCGAATACGTCGTACCGCAACGTCCTGCTACCGGCCCGATGCTGGTAATCACCGGAAACGACGACGACATCGTGCGTTGGCAATGGGTGGCTTCGGCCGTGAAGAAGGCGTGTGCTCAGGGGAGCATCGTGGAATTCGTCATTCGGCCCGGCGAAGGCTATACGAATCTTAACGGCGGTCCGCGTGTGGCTCAATGGCTGGGCGAACGACTTGCCGGAGCGCCCCGGTAAACACCTGCCCCGCGTGAAGTTGTTGAGTGCATTTGAGTGCGCATTAGGAACGATGTACAGATCGCAAAGGACAATCGAGCAAGGTGAGGAAATACCGATTCAGTACGAAAGCCTCGGATCCGCGCGTACTTTGCGTGTCGATCCGGGACATTTCTCCCATCATATCTCGATGCATACAGTTCGAACTCGAGGACCTCATCGCTTCGATCGACGCGGTGGACGTGATCGCTCCGGGGGAGTTGACCGCTCCTCAGGACGCGGGCACTGCGACGCAGAAGGGCGTGCTTACACTTCAGCGTCTAGCCGCGAAGGCACTGCGGCGGCTGAAGGTGAAAGCCGAGGGGGTAGTACCGGCCGCGGGCCGGCGGCGACTTCCTCCGGGGGTGACGCCCGATTACGAGATGCTCTTCGTCAGCGTCGAAGCACCCGGCGACTTGTACGACTTGGCTCCCTGCGCGATGTGGCGCTCCGCCGCCCGCGTCTCCGTGTGCTACATCAACGAGCTCTACGTCTCGGATGTGCGGACATTGGGCGGCATTCTTAAGATCTTGAAGCAGTTCGATTACATTTTCGTCGGAATGTCCGGCACGGTCGAGACGCTCGCCGAAGCTACGGGCCGCCCGTGTCACTATCTTGCCCCGTCGACGGACACGCTCAAATTCTGCCCGTATCCACAATCCCCGGAGCGGGTCATCGACATCTATGCGATGGGGCATCGTCCTCCCGAGACGCACAAGGCGCTGCTCCGCATGGCGGAGGCGGGCGACCGGTACTACATGTACGACACGGTGGCCAACACTCGCGTCTCCAGTCACACCGAGCATCGAAGCCGCCTGGCGGAAATGATCAAGCGATCGCGGTTCTTCCTAGTGAACGTCGCGTCGTGGCACAAAGGGAATCGCATAGACGGCCATCAGGAGTTGGCGTATCGCTTTGTCGAGGGTGCTGCTGGAGGATCGGTGCTCATCGGCGAAGCGCCGCGCAGCGCCACGTTTGACCAGTACTTCGGCTGGCCGAACTCGGTCATTCCGGTCAAATTTAATTCCGCTGACATCGCCGACGTGATCACCGGACTCGAGGCCGATCCGATCCTCCTCGAGCGGATCAGCAAGACCAATGTGGTGAACTCGCTGCGGCGGCACGATCACATGCACCGGTGGGGCCAGATCCTCGCCGTTACCGGGCTGAAGGAGACCAGCGCGATGGAATGCCGACGGCGCAAACTGGCGGAGCTGGCTGAGTCAATCGAGCGGACAATCCCAGACATGAGCGTTCCGCCACAGCCCTGGATGGGCATGCGGTAGGAGGCGCCATCGGTTGTCGTGAATGAAGGACGAGCATTGTCAGCGACAGTGGGCACGACGCAACGGTCGACGTGGCTGCATGGGCGTTGACACGTATGGGCGCGGCCCGCAATGAGATCGTGTATGTTCGGATCGCTGTCGCGCCTCAACGACCTGGAAGTGCGGACGATGCGTCGCGCAGCCGAACGGAGATCGTCGCAGCTAGTTCGTCCCGCACGAGGAGGCACCGTGCGAAGGATGCTCTGGACCACCGCCGCGATCGGCGCAGCCGTGATTACGATGCTCGCCGTCGGACGCGGGGACACCACTCAAGCGGAGGGCCCTGGCGCTCAAGGCGACGACCGGTCGTGCGGCAACGGGGTTGGCCGCGCACCTTCCTACTCCACAAGTTTTCCGCTCGACGAACTTCCGATTTTCGAGGGCGGTGCCTGGTCGCACGTGGGTACTTCATGGACTTTCGTCCAGACGCAGAATGGCTACGCGCACGGCACGCAAACCGGCCAAGGTGGATACGACGATTCGTACGCACGCTTGTCCGGCTTCCCCCGGGATCAGCAAGCCTGCGCCGTGATCCATAAGGGTTCTCCCAGCGGCTACGCGGAGGTGGAAATTCTGCTCCGATGGAGCGACACCGAGACCACCGCGAAGGGCTACGAATGCTTCGTCCACCACGGTGGCCAATATGCGAAGATCGTCCGTTGGAATGGCGCCCTTGGCGACTTCACGACCATCGCCGAGGTCGGCGGGCTCACCGTTCCGCAAGACGGCGATATCATCCGGGCAACTGCCATCGATGACATCATCACGCTGTATCTCAACGACACGATGTTGGTGCAGGCGACCGATTCGACGTATTCGTCCGGTAACCCAGGGATTGGCTTCTTCAAGGACGCGAGCGGCGGCTCACCTACCGAATTCGCTTTCAAGAGCTTTTCGGCGAACAGCCTGTGACCGGCGCGGGCTCTACGCATTAATGCATTAGCAGGCCACGGCGGCGAAGTGCGCATAGCTGGTCAGGCCACCTCGCCGCCATCCAGGACGCGCGGCGGGCTAGTTTTCCGATATGGACGACTTACGGCGCCCCCTCGACACCGCGCGGCTGCGAAGCGTCCTCGGCCCGCGATGGCGGCAGCTCGAGGTGGTGGAGAAGACCGGATCGACGAACGGGGACTTGATCGCCCGCGCGGCCGCTGGCGAACGCATCGATGGCATAGTGCTGATCGCCGAGCACCAAACGGCAGGCCGGGGCCGCAGCGGGCGGAGCTGGTCGGCGGCACCGCGGGCGCAGCTGACGCTGTCGGTCGGCGTGGGTGCCGCCGACGTGCCGACCGCGGCGTGGGGCTGGCTTCCGCTGGTCGCCGGCCTTGCCGTGGTGGACGCGGTCAAGGCGACCGCCGGTGTGCAGGCAGCCTTGAAGTGGCCCAACGACGTGCTTGCCGGTAACGGCAAGCTGGCCGGCATCCTCACCGAGGTGGCCGGGCACGCCGTCGTCGTCGGGATCGGGCTCAACGTCACGCTGCGCGCCGACGATGTCAGCGAGCCGCAGGTGTCGTCGCTGGTGGATCTCGGCGTCGCCGAGCCAAACCGCACCGATCTGGCAGCCGAGTTGCTGCGCCAGCTGGGCGAGTGGGTGAGCCGCTGGCGCGCCGGCGACCAACGATTGATGGACGAGTACCGGACCCGGTGCACCACGATCGGGTCGCCGGTGCGCGCCGTGCTGCCCGGCGGCCGCGAGCTCGTCGGAACCGCGCTGTCGGTCGACGACCAGGGCCGGCTGCGCATCGACACGCAAAGCGAGGTCGTCGCGGTATCCGCCGGAGACGTCGTGCATCTGCGTTCCAACACCTAAGGTCAACCCGTGTTGCGTCCTGAAAGCTGGACTGGACTAGCGGGTGGAAGTCCCGTCCCGGTAGGTACCGGAACGCCGGGTAGCAGGCCCCGGTTCGGCGGAGAGATCCGTCGGGCTGAGCGGGGTGTCGAGAGCCTCTTCGGAGGGAGCAAGTGTGCGGGCCGTAGCGTCAAGCGAACTCTGCAGCCTCGTCAGACTCACGATGGGAGAGCCGAGCCGCTCATGTCACGGCGAAGGCCATGTCCGGCGAGCCCCGGTCCGGGGTCAGCTCGTCGGGTCTCTCCGGGGTACGGGAGGCGGCACGTGCACACGGTCTGGTTCGGAACAGGAGAGACCCGTCTGCCTGGCCTTCGTCGGGCAAAGACCAAGGGTATAAGCCGATGGTGAAAGCTCTTGGAGGGCAGCGGGAGTCCGATGGGGTCGTAGTACCGCTGATCGGCGTGCAACATAACGCGCCGGGAGGGAAGGGCCCTGACTTTGATCACGCGGGCCAAGCGGGTAAGTGCGAGGGCATGACCGGATTGTCTCGGTCCAACTCCCCCGGCAGGCCATCGCCTGTCGTAGCCGTGGAGGAGCCGTTGGGTTTCTCGCCGGTGAAAGTGCGAGAACTGCAACGCACGCTATGGGCTGCGGCCAAGCAGTCTGAGGGTCGGCGTTTCCACGCCCTGTATGACCGTATCTACAGGGGTGACGTCTTGTGGGAGGCGTGGGAGCGGGTGCGTAAGAACAGGGGTGCGGCTGGGGTGGATCGGATCACCCTGGTTGCGGTGGAGGATTACGGCGTGGACCGCATGTTGCGTGAGTTGCGTTCTGATCTCCGCCGGGGTGTGTACCGTCCGGCGCCTGCGCGTCGGGTGGAGATCCCGAAACCACGAGGCGGTAGGCGGCCGTTGGGGATTCCCACGGTGCGAGACCGGGTGGCACAGGCGGCGGCCAAGATCGTGTTGGAACCGATTTTCGAGGCGGACTTTCTGTCGTGCTCGTATGGGTTCCGGCCGAAGCGGTCGGCGACACAAGCGATGGAGCGGTTGCGTACCGGCTTCATCGAGGGCCGCGCGTTTGTGGTGGAGTTTGATATCGCCAATTTCTTCGGCGAGATCGACCACGACCGGCTGCTGGCCGAGGTGAGTCGCCGGGTCTCGGACCGGAGGATGCTCAAACTGCTGCGGTTGTGGCTGCAGGCCGGGGTGTTGGTCGATGGGGTGGTGTCGCGGACGGTCGCGGGCACCCCGCAGGGCGGGGTGATTTCCCCGTTGCTGGCCAACGTCTATCTGCACGTGCTCGACACCGAACTGTCCGCCCGCGGGGTGGGTGAGTTGGTGCGCTACGCCGATGACGGGGTGGTGCTGTGCCGCAGCGCGGGGCAGGCGAGTGCGGCTCTGGCGGCGGTGGGAGAGATCCTGGCGTCGTTGGGGTTGCGGCTGCATCCGGACAAGACGAAGGTGGTCGACCTGCGCGAGGGTCGCGACGGCCTGGATTTTCTGGGTTGTCATTTCCGGGCGCGCATGTCGGGGCGGTTGTGGGAACAGCGCAGTATCGTGCGCTACTACCTGCACCGCTGGCCCAGCCAGACGGCCATGTCCCGGCTGCGGGACAAGGTCCGTGAGCGCACCGGCCGCAACAGGGTCGGGACCGACATCCGCATCATCATCGCGGAGTTGAATCCGATCTTGCGTGGCTGGGGCACCTACTTCCGTACCGGCAACGCCGCCGACAAGTTCGTCCAGATCGACCAGTACGTGGTGTGGCGGCTGTTCCGCTTGATGGTCAAGAAGCGGGGCCGCAACCTGCGTGCCGGACAAGCCGATCAATGGACTGAAGACTGGTTCAACGGGCACGGCCTGCACCGCCTGCGCGGCACCATCCGCTACCCGAAGGCTGCGTAACCATGTCAAGAAGATCATCGGTAAGCCGTGTGCGGGAAAACCGCACGCACGGATTGAAAGGGGACAGGGGAAACGGATCCGCCCAGCGGACACCGCGCCCCTAACTACCAATGGGCTACCCCGACAATGTGCTGGCCAAGGATGAGCAAGTCGTCCTGCATCGCCATCCGCACTGGAAACAGCTGGTCGGGCCGGTGCTGGTGCTCGTCGTCGCCACCGGCGTGGCCGTTTTCGTCACCGCGGTGATCGCCACGCACACCGATTCATGGGGCCAGACCGCGCGATACGTCGTCTACGGTGTCGTGTGGGCGATCTGGCTGGTGCTCGTCGGCTGCTTGACGCTGTGGCCGTATCTGACGTGGCTCACCACCCACTTCGTCATCACCGACCGTCGAGTGATGTTCCGGCACGGATTGCTGACTCGCTCGGGCATCGATATTCCGCTGGCGCGGATCAACAGCGTGGAGTTCCGCCACGGCCTTCTCTCCCGGATGCTGAGGACGGGCACGCTGATCATCGAGTCAGCGTCACAGGACCCGCTCGAATTCCATGACATCCCGCAAGTGGAGCGCGTCCACTCGCTGCTGTATCACGAAGTCTTCGACACTCTCGGCAGCGAGGAGTCCGACAGCCGATCCTCCGGCAGGCGCTGACGCCTTTGCGAGCGCCGCAGCGGGGTGACATTCGACTTTTCGTGAGCCTCGTGCACGTCCTCCATCGCCTCTGCGATGCCGCCCGCGGTGAACGTGGACTCGAGCGCCTTGTCGGGAGCACGGCCGAACTCGTCGGGGAACACCCAGCGCCGGAACGCCCAGAACCGGAACGCCATCTGCAGCAGGTTGCCCAGGATGTAGGCCGAGATGAAGTCGGCGATGTTCTCCATGGTCAAGCTGACGTGCGGCACCCGCAACTCGAAGATGTAGCTGGAGACCCACAGCGGCGCCATCGACAGCAGCACACCGACGCCGCTGAACATAAAGAACAGCAGCGCCTCGTGGTGGCGTTCCCGACCGCCCCGGTCGCGGAAGCTCCACTCGCGGTTGAGGATGTACGACGCGATCACCGCGACGATGCCGGAAACGATCTTGGCGGTCACCGGCTTGGGCTCCAGCACGGTCAGCTTGAGCGTGTAGAACAGCGCCGAGTCGATGACGAACGTGGTGGCGCCGACGATCGCGAACTTGATGAGCTCGTGATGCTGCTCGGCTACCGGCCGGATCGCTCGCGGCAGGCGGGCGATCGTTGCGTCGGTGAAGGACACAACACGGCAGTCTACGTAAGCGTGGCTGGTGTGCCCATCCATGCAGGACAGCCGTGACACGATAGCAATGTGCGCAACACTTCCGATGGTCTGCCGATGGTGGCGATGATCGGCGCTGGTCAGCTCGCCCGAATGACCCACCAGGCCGCGATTGCGCTGGGCCAGACATTGCGCGTCCTGGCCGTTCGTCCGGACGACCCGGCCGCCCAGGTCACACCCGATGTGGTGCTCGGCAACCACGATGACCTCGACGCTCTGCGCCGCGCGGCCGACGGCGCGTGCGTGGTGACGTTCGACCACGAGCACGTGCCGACCGAGTTGCTGGAAAAACTGGTCGCCGAGGGCGTGACGGTGGCGCCCTCGCCGGAGGCATTGGTGCATGCCCAGGACAAGCTAGTGATGCGGCGGCGGTTGGAGGCACTGGGGGCGCCGGTGCCGAAATTCGACGAGGCGGGCAAGGTCGACGACGTTGACGGGTTCGCAGCACGCATCGGCGGCCCGCTCGTGGTCAAGACCGTGCGCGGCGGCTACGACGGCCGGGGGGTGTATCTGCCCGCGGACTTGGCCGAGGCCCGCGACGTGGTCGCACGCCTGCTCTCGAACGGGATGCAGGTGCTGCTGGAGGAGCGGGTCACGATGCGACGAGAGCTGTCCGCGCTCGCCGCCCGGTCGCCGTTCGGGCAGGGTGCGGCATGGCCGGTGGTGCAGACCGTGCAACGCGACGGCATTTGTGTGCTCGTGCTCGCCCCGGCCCCGCGGTTGTCGCCGAAGATTGCGGCCGACGCCGAGGAGCTGGCGCTTCGATTAACTGACGCCCTCGGGGTCGTTGGCCTGCTGGCCGTCGAGCTCTTCGAAACGGTCGACGGCCGGTTGCTGGTCAACGAGTTGGCGATGCGCCCCCACAACTCGGGGCACTGGACGATGGACGGCGCCACCACCAGCCAGTTCGAGCAGCATCTGAGGGCGGTCCTGGATTATCCGCTCGGCGCCACCACGCCCGTGGTACCGATGACGGTGATGGCGAACGTCCTCGGAGCACCGCAGAGCCCGACGATGACGATGGATGAGCGGATGCACCATCTGTTCGGCCGTATGCCCGACGCCCGCGTGCACCTGTACGGCAAGGGCGAGCGACCAGGCCGCAAGATCGGCCACGTCAACGTCCTCGGGGGCGACGGCTCACCGGACGACCGACAGCACGTGGCGAAGCTGCGTGAAAGGGCCGAACGCGCGGCACACTGGTTGTCGCACGCGGAGTGGACCGACGGATGGGACGGGCGTGACTGACAGCCCCCGGGTCGGCGTGATCATGGGTAGCGACAGCGACTGGCCCGTCATGGAGGCCGCTGCCCACGCATTGGCCGAGTTCGACATCCCGTTCGAGGTGGGCGTCGTCTCGGCGCACCGCACGCCGGCTCGCATGCTCGACTACGCGCGCGGCGCCGCCGGACGCGGCATCGCGGTGATCATCGCCGGCGCCGGTGGTGCCGCGCATCTGCCAGGCATGGTCGCGTCCGCCACGCCGCTGCCGGTGATCGGCGTGCCGGTGGCGCTGTCGAAGCTGGACGGGCTGGACTCGTTGCTGTCGATCGTTCAGATGCCCGCCGGTGTTCCGGTGGCCACGGTCTCGATCGGCGGCGCGCGCAACGCCGGGCTGTTGGCAGTGCGGATCCTGGCCGCGTCGGATCCGCGGTTGCGGGAACGCGTCGAGGCATTTCAGGATCAGCTCGGGGCCACCGTGCTGGAAAAGGATGCTGCCCTCCGGAACCGACTACTCGGGCCCGAAGGTAACGTTCCTGGCATGTAGCAAGGAGTCCGAAAATGGCTGGCAATCCCTCATTTGACCTGTTCAAACTCCCCGACGAACACAACGAGTTGCGCGCGGTGCTACGCGACCTGTGCGAGAAGGAGATCGCCCCGTACGCCTCGGACGTCGACGAGAACTCGCGCTTCCCGGAGGAGGCGCTCAAGGCGCTCAACGACTCCGGATTCTCAGCTGTGCACGTCCCGGAGGAGTACGGCGGGCAGGGCGCCGACTCGGTGGCCACCTGCATCGTCATCGAGGAGGTGGCGCGCGTCGATGCCTCCGCGTCGCTGATCCCGGCCGTCAACAAGCTCGGCACGATGGGGCTGATCCTGTCGGGTTCCGACGGTCTGAAGAAGCAGGTGCTGCCGTCACTGGCGTCGGGCGGGGCGCTGGCGTCGTACGCGCTCTCCGAGCGGGAGTCCGGCAGCGACGCCGCAGCGATGCGCACCCGCGCCCGCCCCGACGGCGACTCGTGGATCCTCAACGGCACCAAGGCGTGGATCACCAACGGCGGCAAGTCGACCTGGTACACGGTGATGGCGTCGACCGATCCCGACAAGGGCGCCAACGGCATTTCGGCGTTCATGGTGCACAAGGACGACGACGGTTTCACCGTCGGGCCCAAGGAGAGAAAACTCGGCATCAAGGGCTCGCCCACCACCGAGTTGTATTTCGAGAACTGCCGCATCCCGGGCGACCGCATCATCGGTAAGCCCGGTACCGGCTTCAAGACTGCTTTGGCGACGCTGGATCACAGCCGCCCGACAATCGGCGCGCAGGCGGTGGGCATCGCGCAAGGCGCGCTGGACGCTGCGATCGCATACACCAAGCAGCGCAAGCAGTTCCGCAAGCGAATCAGCAACTTCCAGGGTGTGCAGTTCATGCTGGCCGACATGGCGATGAAGGTGGAGGCCGCGCGCCTGATGGTCTACACGGCGGCGGCCCGTGCGGAGCGGGGGGAGCGCAATCTGGGCTTCATCTCCGCGGCATCGAAGTGCTTCGCATCCGACGTCGCGATGGGTGTCACCACCGATGCGGTGCAACTGTTCGGCGGTGCGGGCTACACCCGCGACTTCCCGGTGGAGCGGATGATGCGCGACGCCAAGATCACCCAGATCTACGAGGGCACGAACCAGATTCAGCGCGTGGTGATGTCGCGCGCGCTGCTGAAGTAGCGCGCCCTCGCGAGGAGGCTAGTCGTAGGTGAAGTAGACCGCCATGCCCGACTCGAGGTGATATGTGTTGTGGCAGTGGTCGATCCACTTTCCCGGGTTGTTGGCGTCGAAGACGGTGTCCACCGTCGCGAGCGGCGGGACCAGCACCGTGTCCTTGCGGGCCATCGGCCGCCCGTTGCTCATCACCTGGAACGTGTGCCCATGCAAGTGCATGGGATGAAACATCTTCGACTCGTTGATGTAGCGAATCTGCACCCGCTGACCCTGCTTGACCGGGAGGCCGGCCTTGGTCGGGTCGTACACCGCGCCGTTGATCGTCCACGTGTACGGCGGCACCGGCCCGCCCAGCCGCAGATCGTAGCTCTGATCCGGATTACGTTGCGGCAGTTGAATTTCCGAAGGAGCTTCTAGCGTGGCGGTATCCAACGGCTGGGTTATGCGCAGTGCGGCGACGAACTGGCCGATATTGACGTTGCTCGCCGCGCCGGCGACTCGGATGTTCAGCTGCGCGTAGCCGTCCTTGCGTTCGGCGGCGGCGATCACCGGCATCGACGAGTTCACCGTGATCGTCGCGTCGGCGCGTTCGCCCATGCCGAGGATCACCGAGTCCACGTCGCGCGGCACGACGGGAAAGCCATCGGTTTGCGTGACCGTCATCTTCGTGTTCGGCATGCCGACGCGGAATGCGGTGTCGGAGCCCGCGTTGATGATCCGCAATCGGATGCGCTGCCCGGCACGGTAATCGACGGTTTGCGGGTCGCCGGGTATACGCCCGTTGATCAGGTAGTACGGGTAGGTCACGTCGCCGCCGTCGTCGCCGAGAGGGATGACCGGCTTGACCCCGGCATCGCCGCCCATGGGCCCCATGTTCGCTATGCCGGTCTTTTTGAGCTGTTCGAACATTTTGTCGGGGTCCGTGCCGGTGCCGTCGATCCAGTCATCGAGCACCAGAACCAACTCGTCGTCGTAATTCGCGCGCTCGCTGGGGTCCTCGACGATCAGCGCCCCGTAGAGCCCGCGGTCCAGTTGCGCGCCGACGTGGCTGTGGAACCAGTAGGTTCCGCTGTCGGGAGGGGCGAACTCGTAAGTGAATCTCTGGCCCGCGGCGATCGGCCGCTGCGTCAGCGGTGGCACCCCGTCCATCGGGTTCGGGATCGCGAGCCCGTGCCAATGCACGCTCGTGTCGGCGGGCAGGTTGTTGGTCACCGCGGCCCGCAAGGTCTCACCCTTGCGGATCCGGATCTCCTTGGCGGGCACCGTCCCGCCGTACGCCCACGTGCGCCACTGAAGACCGCCGACGCGAAGTTCCGTCTCCCCGGCCGCCAGATTGACATCGACGGGTTTACCGCCCGGGCTGGTCGTCGGCGGGGTCCCGGGGTCGCCGGACCGGGAGCAGGCCGCCGCCACCGACACTGCGGAAATCATCAAGAAGTGGCGTCGATCCAACATTCTGTAGAGCGTTGCACTGCCGCGGGCCGCGCGGGTGGGAACTCGCGAATCATCCAGACGAGCGCGCGAAGCATGCCAGTCTCAGCGGCGTGTCACTGGCACGACTGAGGGCACCGCCCGCTTGCGGGGGAGCACGCTCGCGGAAGGTTACAGAGTCACGGTGACGTTCTCGGTGCTGCGGTGCCGCTGCAGCGCCGACGGCTCCGGATGCACGACCTGCACCAGCGACGCGCCAACCGCGAAGATTGCCACCAGGGAATGCACCAGTGCGGTGGCAGTGTCCCACTCCGCGGTCGACAACACGCGATCGCCGCGGGAAATGCCAACCGCCGCAGCAAAATCCAAGCTATCAGCCAGTACATCGTCGGCGGATCGGCCGCAGAGCGCGGGACCGGGTTGCCGCTCCGCGACGATCTGGTCGGCTTGCACGCGCACCGACGTCGCATAATCGGTCACGCCGGCGGGCAGGTCGTCGACCGGCCTGCCGAATGGGTCGAGCGACAACGCCACCACCTCCTCGGTCTCGGCCTCGGCGAGCCGGCCGGCGGTGCACATCGCGATATCGGCATTCTCCGTTGCACCGACGAGGACTTCGGCGCCGATCCACCAGACACCGAATACTACGGCCGCGGTTTGCCAGTGTGCGGGCAGCAGGACCGCAACCCGGCTGCTCGGCCCGGCACCGAGTTCATCGCGTAGCAGGTTGCCTGTCTTGGCCGCCCAGTTCGCAAACGTGGCAGTTGACAACTCGATGCGTTCGCCGGTTTCGTCGTCGTAGAAGGTGATTCGCGGTTTGGACGCCTCAGCACGCAGCAACGGATCGAGCACTGCCGCAGCGAGATTGGTCACCAGCTCAGTCAACGCACCGAGGATCGTTGGACCCTGCGGTGATGATCGGCGGTGGCGGCGTCTCCGAATCGGTCGGTGTGGCCGCCGCAGGATCCCACGTCGCCTCGGTGGGGTCGCTGCCGTCGAGTCCGGAACCCGGTCCGGTGTAGTCGGCCGCGAGCACCACCCGCACCCTGGCCTGCGGCAAGGACACGTCCTCGACCACCGGAAGCGCGCCCAACTCCTTCGCCACCGCCTGCGCGCCGAGATCGTCGACCTTTGCCGCCCGAACCTGGCTGCCCGCGATGTGGGTGCCCTGGTGGTTGCCGATCGGACCCGGTGTGAATCCCTTGTTAGCCAACACTTGTGAGACAGCGGCGGCCAAACCATTGATGCCGCTGTCGTTCGCAACCTCGACCGTGGTCTTGGCCGGTGTGTAGGCCAACTCCTCGGTCTTTCCCTGCTCCTGCTCGTTCAGCAGCCCCTTTACCCACTCCTGCACCTGCGTGGGGTTCACCCGCACCACGCTCTGCATGCCGTCGTCGCTCCAGCCCGACTCGTCAAGCACCGGGATCGTGGCGAACGCGACGTTGCCCGCTGCGAGGTTTTGAAGCGCTTTGATGAAATCCATGATTTCCCAGCCCTCCGACAGCACCACCGAGCGCTGAATCGCGTCTTGGAGGCGATTCAGCGCCGCCGGGCTGGCCAGGGTCTTACCTGAGATCACCTGGTGCGCAAGCGATGCCATGACAACCTGCTGACGCACCACCCGGTCGAGGTCGCCGCGCGGCAGATCGTGACGCTGGCGCACGAAGCTCAGCGCCTGCGGGCCGTCTAGCCGCTGCCACCCCGCGGGGAAATCGGCACCCGAAAGCGGTTCGTAGACCGCATCTTTCAAACATACGTCGACGCCGCCGATGGCGTCGGTGATCAACGCGAACCCCAGCAGCCCGATCTCGGCGTAGTGGTCGACGGTAACACCGGTCAGGTCGGCGACCGTCTCGATCAACGCCTCCCGGCCCGCCTCCGCCGACCGCGAATCCGCTTCCGCGTCGCTGACTCCCGCTTCGACGAGGTGCATACGTTTGTCCTCTTTGGTCTGTCCGTAGACCCCATTGATCTTCGTCTTGCCCAATCCCGGTGCGCGGACGTAAGAGTCGCGGGGTATCGAGATCGCGGTCGCGGACTTCCCGTTGTTCGGGATACGCACCAGGATGATCGTGTCGGTGTTAGTGGACACGTCGTCACCGGCGTGCAGCTGCGCGAGCTCGTTGTCGCTGAGCGGATTTCCGTGTGCGTCGGTGCGGCTGTCCATGCCGACGAGCAGAATGTCGATCGCGCCGTCTTCGCCTCCCGTGCCGAGCAGAGGCGAACTGATGTGGAGGATGCCGTTCTCCAGCGACTTGAACTTGGTCCAGGCGAGTCCGGTAGCCAACACGATCGCAACCGCCACCAGGGTGCACACCACGCGCGCGCCGCGTCGCGCACTTGCGGCTGGGCCGGCGATTGGCGCAGCTGGCACGAAGGGGACCCCATTCAGTTCGTTAGCTTCGATCAGGCTACTGGCGGAATCCCGTTACGGGCCGTAGCCAAGCCCGGCGTGCCAGACTCGAAAACCATGGCTGACCGAATCGTTATCACCGGCGCCGGGGGGCAGGTCGGCAGGCTGATAGCGGTCGAGTCCGGTCGCCTCGGCCGCGACGTGGTGGCGCTGACCTCGGCCGACTGGGACATCACCGATCCTTCCGCAGGTGAGGGAATTGTCAAAGCTGGCGACGTCGTGATCAACTGCGCGGCCTACACGGCGGTGGATGCCGCCGAAGCCGAACCAGACGCCGCGCACGCGGTCAACGCAGTCGGCGCCGGAAACGTCGCGCGGACCTGCGCTCGCGTCGGCGCCCGGCTGATCCACCTGTCCACCGACTACGTGTTCAGCGGCCGTTTCGACGGTGCGCCTCACCCATACGACGTTGACGACCCCGCCGACCCGATCAGCGTGTACGGACACAGCAAGCTTGCCGGCGAACAGGCAGTGCATGCCGAGCTGCCCCAGGCCCATGTGGTGCGCACTGCGTGGATCTACACCGGCGTGGGTGGTGGCGCTGGAGCCGGTCGGCCGGCGACATCCGACTTCGTCGCTGCCATCGCGCGTCGCGTCGCGGAAGACGGGCACGCCGACGTGGTGGCAGATCAGATCGGGTCACCCACTTTCGTCGGCGACCTGGTCGCTGCGCTGCTTGAGGTTGCCGCGGGCGGCATCACCGCGCCGCTGCTGCACGCCGCGAACGCAGGCGCAGTCAGCCGCTTCGAGCAGGCTCAAGCCGTGTTCGCCGGCCTGGGCGGCGATCCCGAGCGGGTATGCCCCATCACCAGCGACCGTTACCCCCGGCCGGCACCGCGGCCGGGCTACTCCGCGCTGTCGTCGCGCCTGTCAACTGCGGCCGGGCTCACGCCGCTGCGGCCCTGGCGTGAGGCGTTGGCGGAGGCTCTGCGCGAGCCCGGCGCGCTTGCGGCGCGGCTCGGTGCACGAGTCGACCCGTCGAACCGTTACCCTCTACGCCGTGACTGACGAACTGGTCACGTCACATGAGTGACAAGTTGACCGTGGTGACGGTGACGTACTCTCCGGGGCCGCACCTGCACCGGTTTCTGGCCACGCTGTCGCATGCCACCGACCAGCCGATCAATGTCGTGATGGCCGACAACGGATCCACCGACGGAAGCCCCGAGGCCGCGTTGGCCGACCATCCCGATATCCGGCTGCTGCGCACGGGCGGTAACTATGGGTACGGCGCCGCGGTCAATCGCGCGGTCGCAGAGCTCGGGCCGGAGACAGACCTCTTTGTGGTCGCGAACCCCGACGTGCAGTGGGGTCCGTCAAGCATCGACCTGCTGCTCGAGGCGGCCGGCCGCTGGCCCAGGGCCGGCACGCTGGGGCCCCTGATTCGCGACCCGGACGGCTCGGTGTACCCGTCCGCACGCCACCTTCCCAGCCTGATCCGCGGCGGCCTGCATGCCGTCATCGGGCCGATCTGGCGTAACAACCCGTGGACCGCGGCCTACCGGCAAGATCGGCTGGAGCCCAGCGAGCGGCCGGTCGGGTGGCTCTCGGGGTCCTGCCTACTGGTGCGCAGGGCTGCGTTCGAGGAGGTGAACGGATTCGACGAGCGGTTCTTCATGTATATGGAAGACGTCGACCTCGGTGACCGAATAGGGCGTGCCGGCTGGCAGAACGTCTACGTGCCGGCGGCGGAGATTCTGCACGACAAGGGCCACGCCACCGGCCGCGATCCCGCCCGGAACCTCGCGGCCCATCATGCGAGCACCTATATTTACCTTGCCGACCGTCATGCGCACTGGTGGCAAGCTCCGCTGCGGTGGGCAATGCGGGCTGCGCTCGCGGTGCGGTCGGCGTTGTCGGTCCGGCGATCGGCGATGAGCGCTCGTCGCGAGCAGCAGAGGGCTCGGCGCAAACTGGTGAAAATGGGGGAGCCGACATGACCGATACTCCGATCGAACCGGCTGCCCAGGAGGTAGCCGCGGACCGGCCGGGGGAGTATCAAGTCGACGCAGTCATACTGGTCGGCGGGCAAGGCACGCGGCTGCGCCCCCTGACGCTGTCGGCGCCCAAGCCGATGCTGCCGACCGCCGGGCTGCCCTTCCTGACGCACATGCTGTCGCGGATCGCGGCGGCAGGAATCGAGCACGTGGTGCTCGGTACGTCATACAAGCCGGGTGTCTTCGAGTCGGAACTTGGCGACGGCAGCAAGCTGGGTCTGCAGATCGACTACGTCGCCGAGACCGAGCCGCTGGGCACTGGCGGGGCGATCGCCAACGTCGCCGACAAGCTGCGCCATGACACCGCGATGGTGTTCAACGGCGATGTGCTCTCCGGCGCGGACCTTTCGGCGCTGCTCGACACCCACCGCCGGCTCGATGCCGACGTGACGCTGCATCTCGTCCGGGTCGGCGACCCGCGCGCGTTCGGCTGCGTCCCCACCAATGCCGACGGCTTGGTCACCGCGTTCCTGGAGAAGACCCAGGATCCGCCGACCGATCAGATCAACGCCGGCTGCTACGTGTTCCGGCGGTCGGTGATCGATCGCATCCCGACCGGCCGTCCGGTATCGGTGGAGCGCGAGGTGTTTCCAGCTCTGCTGTCGGATGGCTTACGTGTATGCGGCTATGTGGACGCGACGTACTGGCGCGACATGGGCACTCCCGAGGACTTCGTCCGCGGGTCGGCCGACCTGGTGCGCGGCATCGCGCCGTCGCCCGCGCTCGGCGGCCACCGCAGCGAGAAGCTGGTGCACGACGGCGCCGCAGTGGCGCCCGGCGCGCTGTTGATCGGCGGCACGGTCGTCGGCCGCGGCGCGGAGATCGGCCCGGGGACGCGGCTGGACGGCGCCGTGATCTTCGACGGGGTGCGGGTGGAGGCCGGATCGGTGATCGAGCGGTCGATCATCGGGTTCGGTGCCCGGATCGGCCCGCGAGCGCTGATCCGCGACGGCGTGATCGGCGATGGCGCGCATATCGGCGCGCGCTGCGAACTGTTGCGCGGCGCGCGAATATGGCCGGGCGTCACCATTCCCGACGGGGGGATCCGGTTCTCGACGGACGTCTGAGGGCGCCTAGGGTTATCGCCGAAATCTGGTTACCCGCACGCAAATTGGCGTTGAGAGTGCACAAAGTCTGATCTCGGTGGCGGCGTGTACATGAGTTGTCCACAGCTCCGCGATCTGTGCTCCTGCGCGGCATGCCGTCGTGCCAACGTGATGGCATGGGGGGAATCAGTTGGCCGTTCATCGGGACGGAGGCGCTGGCGTCGGGCGCTCTCAGCAGGCGTGCACTTTACGGCAAACATGTGGCGGTCTACCGGAATGTGTATGCGCCGCGCGGCGCAGAGATTACGGCACTCGTGCGCGCGCAGGCCGCATGGTTGTGGTCAGGGCGGCAAGCTGTACTCGGCGGAATGTCGGCGGCAGCACTTCATGGGTCGCAGTGGATTGATGCATCGCAACCTGCCGAGTTGTACCGGATAGGTGATGAATCGGACGGCATCTTGATGCGCCGCGGCAAGCTCATCGACGACGAGATGTGCGTCGTCGACGGGATGGTGGCCACGACGCCGGCACGGACGGCTTTCGACATCGGACGCCAGCGCGGGCTGACCGACGCCGTCATCCGCATCGATGCGCTTGCCCAGGCTACGGGGTTGAAGCGCAGCGACGTGCAGGTGATCTCAGACCGCAATCGGGGGGCGCGCGGAATTGTCAAGTTGCGGCGAGTTCTCGACCTTTTTGACGCGGGTGCCGAGTCGCCGCTGGAAACACGAACGCGGCTTACGCTAGTCGGAGCGGGATTCCCTGCGCCGGAGACGCAGATCGTCGTCAGGGACGAGTTCGGCGTTCCTTTCGCGCGCATCGACATGGGCTGGGCGGAGTGGCGGGTCGGTGTGGAGTACGACGGAGCTCAGCACTGGACTGATGCGAAACAGCGCGCTTGGGATATCGACCGGCTGGCCAAGCTCGAGGCTCTTCGCTGGAGGATCATCCGTGTGAGTGCGGCTATCTTGCGCTACCGGCCAGGCGTGATCATCGAGCGGACGCTGAGTGCGATGCACACTGCCGGATGGAGCGGCGACATCAGACTTAATGCACACTATTGACCGAATTTTGTGCGGGTAATCTGATTTCGCGCCACTAAGTACGCCGGGCCCACGCGTACGAAATCAGTTGGGACAAACCGTAATCGGTGTCCTTTGGCGGATCGTTGAGATCCCACCAGCGCAGGTCGAGCGACTCGTCGCTGACCGTGATCTGTGCGCCGGCCGGGGCGTGGGCAACGAACTGCAGATCGAGGTGACGGGTCGGTACCCCCAGCGAACATGTGACCGGATGGACGTGGATGGCGGCCAGTTCCGGTTCGACGGACAGGCCGTCGACGCCGGACTCCTCGACCGCCTCTCGCTGGGCGGCCGCCAAGATGTCGGTGTCGCCGTGCTCGCAGTGCCCGCCGAGCTGAACCCAGCGACCGAGCCGCGGATGCAGCGTCAGCAGCGCGTGCGTGCCGGCATCGTCGAGCAACAGCGTCGAGGCGGTGATGTGCCCGGGCTCGCATTCCCGTCGGCACGCATCCTCGCGTGCGATCACGAATGCCAGGACCGCTTCCCGCAGCGCGTCCTGGGTGAAATCCGGTGCGCGCCAATTGCTCAGCGTCGCGATCACCGAGTCACGGAAAGTCATTTTTCCACTAACAGGTCGGCTGACACTGCCGGCTCGCGTAGTGTCAGTTGCTCGTCGGGGTACCCGATTGCGATGGCGCCCAAGGGTTCCCACTGCGCGGCCAACCCGAGCTCATCGCGGACTTCGTCGGGGGCGAAGATCGTTGAACCGACCCAGCAGCTGCCCACCCCGCGCGCGGCCAGTGCGACCAGCAGCGCCTGAACGGCGGCGCCGACCGCGACGGTGAACATCGTGTGTTCGGCAGCGGCGCGGATGTCGTCGGGGTAGTCGTGTGCGCCGTCGGGTACCAGCAGCGGAACGATCAATTCCGGTGCGTCGTAGAGGATCTGGCCCCTTGCCACTCGGGCATCGATGGCATGCGGCGGTTTTCCATCACGGCGCAGGTCGGCGCGCCATCGGGCTCTCATTCGGTCGAGCAGTGCGGTGCGTCGGTCGGCGTCTCGCAGCCAGACGAAGCGCACTGGCCGGGTGTGGTGCGGCGCCGGGGCGGTCAACGCGTCGGCGACGGCAGCCTCGATGTGCTGCGCCGGCACCGGTTCTGGCGCGAACCGCCGCACCGAGCGGCGCAACAGAACGGCCTGGCGGTGGCCTTCGGCCACCGCCTCGTCCGTACCGAGCCGAAACAGGTCCTCATCGCCGGGCCTGACCAGCCGGGCCGCGGTCGATCCGTCGTCGCCGGTCGGCAGGCCACGCACCACCGCGACGGGAATCCCGGTCAGCTTGCCCTTCACAAGGTCGGCGGCTGACGCGATTTCGTCGGCAACCGCGACCTCGGTCACCGCCAGTTCGTTGCCGTGTGCGTCGTGTACGCCCGCATAGGCATGCAGGACTTCGACGCCGGACGCGCCGATCGCGACGTCGGTCTGCCCGGTGCGCCATGCCCGGCCCATGGTGTCGGTGATCAGCACCCCGACCGAAACACCGAGTCGCTCTCGCAACCGCGCTCGCAGCATGGCTGCGCTGCCGTCCGGGTCGACGGGCAACAACGCGAGTTCGGTGGGCCCAACGTTGGAGCCGTCGACACCTGCGGCCGCCTGAACGAGTCCCAGCGCGTTCTCGGTGATAAGTGTCTTGCCCTTGCGGGCCAGCACCCGCACCGCCTCATTGTCGATCAGCTTGCGGCGCAAGTCATCTCGTGCCTGCGGATCGAACGGCGCGGGCACGATGCGACCCTCGCACTTGGACACCACCTTGCTGGTGACAACCACGACGTCACCGTCGCGAAGCCACGGTGCGGCTGCGGCGAGCGCCGCGGCCAGGTCATCGCCGGGGCGGAATTCGGGCAGCCCTGCCACCGGCAGCAGCTCGACGCGGCGTGCCGACCCATGGTCGGTCATGACTGCGGGCCCGATTTGATGGACCGCTGTTGCTCTGCCATTTTCAAACCACTGCGCACCATGTCGGCGGTGGCGGCTGGGTCGGTCATCAACAATGGCACCGCGCGAACGGTGACATCGGGGATGTCCGCGCTATCGCCCTCGTGGACGAGCCAGCCGTCGAGGATTCCGACCCCCGAGCAGGCGCCGTAGTGTGCCCCGACCGCCTCCGACGTGGTGGGCACCCCGATCACACGCAGACACTCATCGGCCATGCCGCGCAACGGCTTTCCTCCGACGATGGGGGAGTACCCGATGACCGGGGCGGAGGTGGACCGCAGTGCGCCGCGAACACCGGGCACCGCCAGGATCGCGCCGATGCTCACTACCGGATTCGACGGCGCGAGAAACACCACGTCGGCGGATTCGATCGCTTCGACGACGCCCGGGCCGGCCGAGGCCGTGTCCGCCCCGATGAACGCGAAGCTGTGGGTGGGCACCTGTGCGCGATACCGCACCCACCACTCCTGGAAGTGGACCGCCCGGCGCCCGCCGGCACTGTCGGCGTGGCCGGGATCGGTGATCACGACGTGGGTTTCGCAGCGGTCGTCGCTGGCCGGCAGCAGCGTGGCGCCGGGTGACCAGCGCCGGCACAGCGCCTCGGTCACCTGCGACAGCGGGTAGCCGGCCCGCAGCATCTGACTGCGCACCAGATGGGTGGCCAAGTCGCGGTCGCCGAGTCCGAACCAGTCCGGCTGCACACCGTAGTGGGCCAATTCCTCCTTGGCATGCCAGGTTTCATTTCGGTGGCCCCAACCCCGTTCGGGGTCGATGCCGCCGCCCAGGGTGTACATGCACGTGTCGAGGTCGGGGCACACCCGCACGCCGTGCATCCACGCGTCGTCGCCGACGTTGACCACCGCAGTCAGTGAGTGCTCGCCCGTCGTGTCGTTGACGGCAAACTGGCCCAAGCCCAACAGGTGCTGCACGCCCAACAGGAACCGCGCACCGCCGACGCCACCCACGAGAACGGTGACCTTCACGCCATTGTCTCCTCTTCGCGCAAGCGCTCATCGGTGACGACAGTAAGCCTTCGGCTGTCATCGGCGTCAGTCGCGGTGCCCCCGACAACACGCCGCGGCTACGACGCGCCGAATTTGGATCACAAGATGATATGAATTTTGGTTCTAAAGCTTGACCGGGCCAGCTCACAAGAGTGTAATCACATGAGTGTCATTCCCGGTTGGCTCTCCGGTTCCGGTGCCGCAGGCCGAGATTCGATCACCTGTTCGAATACTGCATTGAATAGTGGGCGTCATTCCACACCAACTGCGATCATCAGGTTAGGAGGCGAAATGCCTTTCCAGCACAGCGATTTCCCGCGACCATTCCAGTTGGCCGATCGCGGCTTCGGCGCTGTAGGCAGCACGCCGCAAATCCACCCCAACGCAGGACCGATGGACACCACCAAACGTGCCCACCTGACTTTGGTCCCGGACGTTTTCGGCCTGGCACCGGAAAGCCCCGACGACCAATGGCAGGAGCGGGCGCTGTGCGCCCAGACCGACCCGGAGGCGTTCTTCCCCGAGAAGGGCGGCTCCACACGCGAGGCCAAGCGCATCTGCACAGGCTGCGAAGTACGTGACCAGTGCCTGGAATACGCGTTGGCCCACGATGAGCGCTTCGGCATCTGGGGCGGCCTCTCCGAGCGGGAGCGCCGTCGCCTCAAGCGCGGCATCATGTAGCTTTCCGGCGAGCTGGGGCAGTCCTTACGATAAGAACAGCTAGTCGTCGTCGAGTGTCGGGTCGATGACCGACGGCTCCACGCCTAAATACGTGGCCACCTGAGCCACCAGCAATTCATGAAGCAAATCCGCCAATTCGTCGCTGTCCTTGACGCGCCGCTCGATCGGCTTGCGGAACAATACAATTCGCGCCCGAGTCGAGTTGCCGCGGACGTCCACACCCGCGGGAATCAGCCGGGCCAACGCGATCGGGCCGTCGGCCACCACCTCGGGTGGCCATTGCACACTGCCGGGATCCTTCGGCGATATCCGCGGGATCTCGTCGACCGCGACGTCAAGCGCCGACACCCGCTCATGCCACCGCTGCTCGATCGGCTCGTAGGCCTCTAGCACCGCCATGTCGAATCGCTCCGCGCGGCTGCGCCATCCCGGCACGGTGCGAGGCAACAGCGGACCCCGTATTTCCCGCCGCCGGGAACCACGTTTCGGCGCCACGCGCGCGATCGTAACGGTTGTAGATCTTCGGCTGGCGCGGTGCGCGTGTCCGGCACCAGCAGGCGATCTCGCGCGATAGCCTCTCCGACGTGAACGTTCCCCGTCGGTGCTGCCGGCCCGGGTGTCCGCAGTATGCGGTCGCGACGCTGACGTTCGTCTATTCAGACTCGACGGCGGTCGTCGGCCCGCTGGCCACCGCGCCGGAACCGCACTCGTGGGACCTCTGCGTCGCCCACGCCGCGCGGATAACCGCGCCGCGGGGATGGGACCTGGTTCGCCACGCCGGACCGCTGCCCACCAGTCCCGACGAGGACGATCTCGTCGCCCTCGCCGATGCGGTACGGGAAAGCCGCGATGGTGTCCTGATCGGAAGCCGGGGAAGCGCAGCCCTAGATGGTTTCACCGATCCCAACAGCGTGCCCGTCGGTGCCAACGGCGCTGTGCTCGCACCACCGCCCACCCACCCCGTGAAGGCCGGCCGTCGTCGCGGTCATCTGCGCGTGCTGCCCGACCCTCCGCAGTGACGACTCTGGCATCACCTCAGAAAAGAGCTAAGTCGAAGACGTTACCTGCTGTATTGCGATGGCGGGCGGATGTCAGCGCGCAAGCACCATCATCGAAGCGCCTCCCATTAGCCGCACCGCGAAATCCTCATTGATCATTCGCACGAGCCGGCGCGGCCCGTTGAATAATTTTGTGCGCAACGCTCGGTCCGGCAATTGCTCCGTGCCGTGCGTGTAGTTCCAGTCGACGATGTCGTAGCCGCAGTCAGCCAGCACAGCAAGCGCGGTGTCCTTGGTGAAATAGTGCAAGTGTCCGATGATCTCTCGAGCCTGCAGAATCGGCTTTCCCCGAAGAAGGCCCTGTACGGAGAGGTCGAGGGGGATGTGGAATACCTTCAGCGGCGCACGCGGTTTGATCGCCCGCAGAAACCCCATGTAATCGTCGACGTGCTCGAATACGTCGATCGCCATGACGAGATCCGGCTCAGGCGTCTCCGAGGTCAGATAGTCCGCGTGGTGGAACGTCAGCCCTGCGGCCCCCTTCGGAGCGGCAATGGCGTGGGCCTGTGGAGAGATGTCATAACCTTCGATCCGTGATTCCGGGTAGCGCTTTTTGAGGTGAACCAGAATATCGCCGGCTCCGGAGCCGACTTCGACGATATATTTTGGGTCGACGTTGTTCCGCTCCAGGATATTGGCGATCCACTGTGCCTTCGTCGGGGAGTCGCCGGCGTGCCAATCGGGATTGTGCATCAGATATTCGCCGCTTTCGTACAGATTTTGAGCCACTTTTGCGGTACTCCTTGTCGATGAAGAGCGGCCAAGCCTACTGTCGATCGGCCGAGCATACCGCCTATGGGGTGTTCACTTCGGTTGGGATGGACCCCAACGGCTAGGCTGGCGACCAACAGCCTCGTTCCCGACCAGGAGTCTGCTTTCACATGTCCCGGCCCGCTGCGGTGGTTCATCGCGTGATCAAGGCCTACGACGTCCGCGGCTTGGTCGGAGAAGAGATCGACGAGTCGTTCGTCACCGATGTCGGCGCGGCCTTCGCGCGATTACTTCGGGACGAAAGTGCCCGGCAAGTGGCCATCGGATACGACATGAGAGAAAGCTCTCCCGTGCTGGCGGCCGCATTCGCGTGCGGGGTCACCAGCCAGGGTCTCGACGTAGTCCGCATCGGCTTGGCTTCCACCGACCAGCTGTACTTCGCGTCCGGCTTGCTGGGCTGTCCTGGCGCGATGTTCACCGCCAGCCACAATCCCGCCGCTTATAACGGCATCAAGCTGTGCCGGGCCGGTGCCAAGCCGGTGGGCCGCGACACCGGGCTGGTGACGATCGCCGATGGCGTCATTGCCGGCGTGCCCGACTACGACGGGCGAAAGGGTGACGTCACGGATCACGATGTGCTCGCCGACTACGGCGAGTTCTTGAGGTCACTGGTCAACCTCACCGGCACGCAGCCGCTGCGAGTTGCCGTCGACGCGGGCAACGGAATGGCGGGCCACACCACTCCCGCCGTGCTGGGTGCGATCCCGTCGATCACCGTGAAGCCGCTGTATTTCGAACTCGACGGCACGTTTCCCAATCACGAGGCCAACCCGCTGGATCCGGCCAACCTGGTCGATTTGCAGAACCACGTCCGCGCGACGGGCGCCGACATCGGGCTGGCGTTCGACGGGGACGCCGACCGCTGCTTCGTGGTCGACGAACTCGGCGAGCCGGTTTCGCCGTCGGCCGTCACCGCGCTGGTTGCTGCCCGCGAGCTCGGACGCGAGATCGGCGCGATTGTGATCCACAACCTGATCACATCGCGGGCCGTGCCCGAGCTGGTGACCGAGCGGGGTGGGACCCCGGTGCGGTCGTGCGTCGGGCACTCCTACATCAAAGCTTTGATGGCGGAAACCGGTGCGATCTTCGGCGGCGAGCATTCGGCGCACTACTACTTCCGCGACTTCTGGGGCGCAGATTCAGGAATGCTCGCCGCGCTGCATGTGCTGGCGGCGCTGGGCGAACAAAACCGGCCGCTGTCGGAACTGATGGCGGACTATCAGCGATATGAGTCGTCGGGTGAAATCAACTTCGCGGTCACCGATGCGCAGGCCTGCATCGAGGCGGTGCTCGAATCGTTCGGCACGCAGATCGTGTCGATCGACCACCTCGACGGCGTGACCGTCGACTTGGGCGAGGGCACGTGGTTCAACATGCGGATGTCCAACACCGAGCCGCTGCTGCGGCTGAACGTCGAAGCCCGCGCAAAGGAGACTGTCGACGAGGTCGTGGAGAAGGTCGCAGCCGAAATCGCCTCGCGCGCGGGTAGTTCTGGATGAACACCACCCGATCCGCGGTCGACCTCGACGATGTCGATGGCCTCGTCGCGGCCGACCACGAAGGACTGCTGCGGGCGGCGTCGACGGCGGGTGCGCACATCCGCGCCGTGGCCGCCGCGGTCGAGGAAGGTGCGCTCGAGTCGTTGGCCGGGCCCGTGCCCCGTACCGTGATCTGGGTGGCGGGCCGCGGCACGGCCGCCATAGCCGGCCGCATGGTGTGCGCATTGGTCGGGCACATCGCAGCGGCGCCAATCATGGTGACCGCCGCCGCGCCGCCGTGGATCGGTCCACTGGATCTGGTTGTGGTGGCCGGCGACGACGCGGGCGATCCGGAGCTTGCCGCGGCGGCGTCGGTGGGTACGCGGCGTGGCGCGCGAGTGTTGGTCGTCGCTCCGTTCGAGGGCCCGCTGCGCGACGCGGCCGCGGGGCGGTCCGCGGTGCTGGAGCCGCGGTTGCCGCTCAACGACGTTTTCGGTCTGACCCGTTATCTGGCGGCTGGGTTGGCCGGGGTCACCGCCATCGACGGTACGGTGCGCGCGAACGTCGCCGCGCTGGCCGACGAAGTCGACGCGGAAGTGTTACGCAGCAGCGCAGGCCGCGAGGTGTTCACCAACCCGGCGAAGGCTTTGGCGGGACGGATGACCTCGCGCCGCGTGGTGCTTGCCGCCGATTCTGCCGCCGGCCTTGCGCTGGCGCACCATGGCAGTGCGGTCTTGCTGAGGGTGGCAGGGGCTGTTGCGGCAGCCGCGGGGCTGGCTGATGTGGTGGCCGCGCTGCGATCGGGAACCGCAGGCGGGGCGGACGATTCCGTGGACGCGCTGTTCCACGACGATCAGATCGATGGACCGCTGCCGGACCGGTTGCGTGTGCTGGCATTGACGCTGGGCGACGAACGCCCCGTGGTGTCGGCCCGTACCGCCGGACTCGACGACATCGATCTGGTGGGTGCCGAGGACGTCGCCGATCCGGCGGCGATGGGGATCGGCAGCAATGACGCGCAACTGGCGGTGCTGGCGGTGCGACTGGAAATGGCAGCGATTTATCTGCGATTGATTCGGGGTTAGCGACGTGCAATTGTTACGCGGCGCGGTGCGTACTTACGCCTGGGGGTCACGAACGGCGATCGCCGAATTCACTGGAAGACCAACGCCCACACCGCATCCCGAGGCAGAGCTGTGGTTCGGTGCGCATCCTGGAGATCCGGCCTGGTTGCAGTCCGAGGCCGGCGAGCAATCGCTGTTGGACACGTTGGCCGCCGACCCCGAGGGTCAGCTTGGCGCGGCCGTTGTCGACCGGTTCGGCGAATGCCTGCCGTTTCTGGTCAAAGTGCTCGCCGCTGACGAACCGCTGTCGTTGCAAGCGCATCCGAGCGCTCGCCAGGCCGCCGAGGGTTTCGAGCGGGAGGAGCGGCTCGGCATTCCGGTGAACTCGCCGACCCGCAACTACCGCGACCGCAGCCACAAGCCGGAGTTGGTAATCGCGCTGGAGCCGTTCGAGGCGCTGGCCGGTTTCCGCGACGTGTCCCGCACCGTTGGGCTGATGAAGGCACTAGGGGTGCCCGATCTCGATCCGTTCATCGAACTGCTCAACGGCCAGCCTGAAGCCGACGGACTGCGGGCACTGTTCACCACCTGGATCACCGCTCCGCAGCCCGATCTCGACGCACTGGTGCCCGCGGTGCTCGACGGTGCTATCAGCTATATCCGCTCGGGTGCGGGGGACTTTGCGGACGAGGCCAAGACCGTGCTGGAGCTTGGTGAGCGGTATCTGGGTGACGCTGGTGTGCTGGCGGTCTTGCTGCTCAACAGGATGCATCTAAAACCGGGGGAGGCCATCTTCCTTCCTGCCGGCAACCTGCACGCCTACCTGCGTGGCATCGCAGTAGAGGTGATGGCCAACTCGGACAACGTGTTACGCGGCGGCTTGACGCCCAAGCACGTCGATGTCCCAGAGCTGCTGCGGATCCTGGACTTCCATCCAGTCGCCGAGGCGTCGTTGCGGCCGGAAATGCACTGGGACGGGCCAGAACTGATGTACCAGGTGCCCACCAACGAGTTCGCGGTCTCGCGCCTATGCATCGACGGCGACAACCTGGGCCACGAAATCGACACCGTGGTGCGCCATGACGGGCCACAGGTGCTGCTGGGCACCAGTGGCACGGCGCAGCTGCACGCGAAGTCGTCGTCGCTGACGCTTCACCGGGGACAGGCGGCGTGGGTGCCAGCCGACGACGGCCCGATCCGGCTTGTCGCGGAGCAGCCCGCGGAGCTATTCCGGGTCAGTACCGGACTCTGAGGAGAGGATGCGAGGTGTCGACCGAGGGCAGTACCAGAGCAATCCTCGCGGCGCTGGCCGCCAATGCCGGTATCGCGGTTGCGAAGTTCATCGGCTACCTGATCACCACCAGCTCGTCGATGCTGGCCGAGGCGGTGCACTCGGTGGCCGACACATCCAACCAGGCCCTGCTCTTGCTCGGGCAGCGCCGGGCACAGAAGAAGGCCGATCGGCTTCACCCGTTCGGCTACGGCCGCAACCGGTACTTCTACTCGTTCGTCGTCGCGCTGGTGTTGTTCACTCTCGGCTCGGTGTTCGCGCTCTACGAGGGCTACCACAAGATCTCCCATCGCGACCCCCTCACCTCGCCGGTGGTGGCCATCGCGATACTCGTGGTCGCAATCGGGTTGGAGTCGTTTAGCCTTCGCACCGCGCTGGTGGAATCGCGGCCGCTGAAAGGGTCCAGCAGCTGGTGGCGGTTCATCCGGACGTCGCGCAACCCGGAACTCCCAGTCGTGCTGCTGGAGGACACCGGCGCGCTGATCGGATTGGCCTTCGCGTTGAGTGGCGTCGGGTTGAGTGTTCTCACCGGCGACGTGGTGTGGGACGGGATCGGCACCGTCGCCATCGGCGTTCTGCTCGGCGTGATTGCTGTGATCCTGATCATCGAGATGCACAGCCTGCTGATCGGCGAGGGTGCCACCCGTGCGGAGGAGCGCGCGATCTACGCCGCGCTGGAGCATTCGCCGCACATCGACCGGGTGATCCACCTGCGCACCCAGTACCTGGGCCCGGAGGAGATGTTGGTCGGGGCCAAGATCGCGCTGCCGCCGCACACCGACCTGGCCACCGTCGCCAGGATCATCGACGAGGCCGAGGCCCGGATGCGTGAGGCGGTGCCGGCGGCGCGGGTGATCTACCTGGAGCCCGACCTCGATCGGGCCGTGACCACGTAGTCGTCGCGCTGGGTGTCATTGCGCGGTTGCCGGCGCTCGGCCAGCCAGCAGCGCATGTTGTGCCGAACGGTGCGGCCGACGATGCGCGCCGACGGGATCATGTACAGGCTGTCGAGTAGGCTGAACCGCCGCAGAAACCATTCCGCCAGAACAGGTTCCGTCTCGGCAGCGCCGAGGAACTGCTCGAACAGGTTGCCGACGGGTCGATACCACCGCGGCATCGGCCCGCTGGCGTTGTGGAACATCAGATCGCCGATCGCGTTCATCGTCCACACCGGGTAGGTGGTCTTGGCGGTTGCTCGGCTCAGTTGGGATGCGATGTCGCCGTCGGCTGATTCGAGCGCCCGATGCAGATGGCCGGCCTGCAGCGACGTCATCGTCATGCCCTGCCCGTATGTCGGGTTGAAGCTGACCACCGCATCGCCAAACGGCACGATGCCGGCGGGGAACCGGGTCAGCTTGTCGTAGCGACGCCACCGGCTGGTCGGGTACTTATGGAACGCCACTTCGCCGATCGGCTCGGCCTGGCGGATCGCCGCGGCGTGCTCCGGCACCACCACGTCGGCCACCGCGCACATCTCGGCGAAGGTGTGTGGCGGCTCTGCCTTGCCGACGCCGAAGGTCGTCATGCCCCAGATACCGTCCTCGTAATAGAGCATCCCGATGCCGATCGGCTGCTCTCGCGATGCGCCAGCGACGATGACCTTCTCTTCGATCAGCCCGGCCGGAATCCGCAGCTGGTGCGTCGCATACGCGATGCCGACGTCGACGGTGTCCTCAGCCGGGCGCTCAAATCCCCACTCCTGCAACCAAACTGGCAGTCGGGTGCCGCGCCCGGTGGCGTCGACCACCATTTCGGCGGCCACGAATTGGCCGTCATCGAGCACCACGCCGGTGACCCGCTGGGTCGCCGCGTCGAACCGGGGGGCGCTCACCGACCGCTGCACGATCGACACATTCGGCAACCAACTGGTGCGACGACGGATCTGCCACTCCAAGTGCGGTCGGCTCGGGACGTAGGTGGTGAAGGTTTCCTCCAACTCGGTGGGTATGCCGAGCACATGGCCCGCGGCGCCGAAGTGGATGGACCCGGGTTGGTCCTCCAGAATCGGCACGCCCGCGGCCACCATGTCGTCGAGCAGGCCGGGAAACAGCGCGCCGAACTCCTGCGCACCGCGCGACATCAGGATGTGGACGTGACGGTCCTGCGGCACTGCGGACCGGTTCGCCGGGTACTCCGGCAGGTCGTCGCGTTCGAACAGCGTCACCTGGTCGTAGAAGTCGGACAGTACCCGTCCCGCGCACAGGCCTGCGATGCTGCCGCCGATGACAACTGCGTGGTTACCTCGGTGATTCATTGAGAAGCAGGGTACTAAAGGTAGAGGCAGATCAGCGGTCAGGCCGCCACTGAAGGAGACACGACATGGCGCACGGTCTTCGCACAAAGTCGATCGAACAGTCGATCGCGGACACCGACGAGCCCGAAAGCCGGCTCCGCAAGGACTTGAACTGGTGGGACCTGACGGTCTTCGGGGTGTCGGTGGTCGTGGGTGCAGGCATCTTCACGATCACTGCGTCGACGGCCGGCAACATCACCGGTCCGGCGATCTCTATCTCGTTTATTATCGCCGCGGTCGCCTGTGGCCTTGCCGCACTCTGTTACGCGGAGTTCGCGTCCACACTGCCGGTGGGGCAGCGCCTACACATTTTCCTACGCCACGTTCGGCGAGTTCGTTGCCTGGGTCATCGGCTGGGATCTGATCCTGGAGTTCGCCGTCGGTGCGGCGGTGGTGGCCAAGGGCTGGTCCAGCTACCTGGGCACGGTATTCGGATTCTCTGGTGGCACAGTGGATCTCGGCCCGCTGAGTGTGGATTGGGGCGCGCTGCTGATCATCGCTGTGCTGACGACGCTGCTGGCGCTGGGCACGAAGTTGTCGGCGCACGTCAGCCTGGCGATCACCGCGGTCAAGGTGTCGGTGGTGCTGCTGGTCGTCGTCGTCGGGGCGTTCTATATCAAGGTCGCGAACTTCAGCCCGTTCGTCCCGCCGGTGCAGGACACCGCGACTGCCGAGCAATCGGTGTTCTCACTGATGACGGGCGCTGGCGGCAGCACATACGGGTGGTACGGCATGCTGGCGGGTGCGTCGATCGTTTTCTTCGCGTTCATCGGGTTCGACGTGGTAGCGACCACCGCCGAGGAGACCAAGAAGCCGCAGCGCGACGTTCCCCGCGGCATCCTGGCCACGCTCGCGATCGTCACCGTCCTCTACGTCGCGGTGGCCGTCGTGCTGTCCGGGATGGTGCGCTACACGGAGCTCAAGAACACCGCTGCTGGCGGGCACGCGAACCTCGCGACGGCGTTTGAGGCCAACGGCGTGACATGGGCCGCGCAGATCATCTCGATCGGGGCGCTGGCCGGACTCACCACGGTGGTGATGGTGCTGATGCTCGGACAGACCCGGGTGTTGTTCGCGATGGCGCGCGACGGACTGATGCCCCGGTCGCTGGCCAAGACCGGCTCGCACGGCACTCCGGTGCGCATCACGGTGCTGGTCGGCGTGCTGATCGCGGTGGCAGCGTCGGTGTTTCCGATCGGCAAGCTCGAGGAGATGGTGAACGTCGGCACGCTGTTCGCGTTCGTGCTGGTGTCCGCCGGCGTGGTGGTTCTGCGCCGCACCCGTCCCGACCTGCACCGCGATTTCAAGGCGCCATGGGTGCCGGTGCTGCCGATTGCGGCGATCCTGGCGTGCCTGTGGTTGATGGTGAACCTGACGCTGCTGACCTGGATCCGCTTTGTGGTCTGGATGGTCGTCGGGGTCGTCGTCTACTTCGTGTACGGCAGGAGCCACTCGATGGTTGCGCTGCGGATGGCCGGGGCGAAGGTCGGAGCGTGAGGACCAGGACTTACCAGACCCGAATCCAGTCGACGAGCATCTGGGCGGGGTAGGTACCAGAGCTGGGATCGCCGCCGCCGGAACCGGCAACCGCAAGATTGAAGATCGGAAAGACCTTGTAGCCCGGGTTGTTGAACGGCCAATCCGCCACGGAGTTCGCCGGAACGGTGAAGTAGGGCTGCGACCCGTCGGTGTAGTCCTGCCAAAAGCGCATGCCGGCGTCATCCCACTGAACTCGCCAGGTGTGCCAGGCGCTGTCCAGCGCGATGTTGTGCGTTGCCCACTCGGAGCCGTTCGCTTTTGAGTGGACGGTGGTGGCCGACGGCCAGTTGCCGTTGCCGTACCACTCGACGATGTCGATTTCGCCGTTGGCATCACTGGACAACCAGTAGGCGGGCCAGGCACCTGGCGTTAGGCAGTCGAGTTTGATTCGGGCTTCCCAGGTGTGGCCGATGCCGCCTTCCCACGTGGTATTGACCTTGCCGCCGTAGTAGGTGTTGCCCTCCTTGAAGGCCTTGATGACAAGGTTGGAGTTGCCGTCGACAAACACGTTTCGCCGATCGTCGCGGTACTGCCCGACGTTCTCGGGCAACTCCCAGTACGTGGGGTCCTTCATCGTCTCGCGGGCCCGCGCCACCATCCACTTCGACGAATCGGGAGCCGAGCCGGCCGGGCCATCGAACTCGTCGTGGAAAATGTAATTTCCCGCTTGGCCGCCGGGTGGCGCGGCTGGCGGTGCCACCCGTGGCGACGGATAGGCCTCGGCCTCGGGGAGGGGGATCGCGGCTGCCAACACGCCGATCCCGGTGATCAACATCGCGCGGCGACGATTCATCTCGGGCACAGCCAACCATAAAAGCCGGAACGAGAGGCCCGCGCAACCCTGGGAGCGACGTTTAGCAAACAGTACGTGAACGAAAGGTAACGGGGTCGCAACAGCGGATTTACAAAAAAGCCATCTGTGTCTAGACAAACGACATAGTGCCGCTTAAAGTAAACCAGGTTCACGGTGTACGTCTCGTAGGAGGTTTGCGATCGTGGTATCGGCCCTCGACAAGGATGTTGAGCCCGGCGCACGGCAGTGGCGCGACAAGAAGCGGTATTTGTGGCTGACCGGGCTGGTCGCCCCGACCGCGTTGTTCATGGTGCTACCGGGAGTCTGGGCGATGAACCAGCAGGGCTGGCACACAGTCTCGCAGGTGTCGCTGTGGATCGGCCCGCTGCTGCTCTTCGTGCTGTTGCCGCTGCTGGATCTGAAGTTCGGCGCCGACGGGCAAAACCCGCCCGACGAGGTCATGGAGCGCCTGGAGAACGACAAGTACTACCGGTACTGCACCTACGCGTTCATCCCGTTCCAATACGCCAGCGTGCTGTTTGGCGCCTACCTCTTCACCGCTGACAGCATCAGCTGGCTCGGGTACGACGCGTCGTTGGGCTGGGTCGGCAAGCTCGGCGTGGCGCTGACGGTCGGTGTGCTCGGCGGCGTCGGTATCAACACCGCCCACGAGCTGGGACACAAGAAGGACGCGCTGGAGCGCTGGCTATCCAAGATCACGCTCGCGCAGACGTGCTACGGCCACTTCTACATCGAGCACAACCGCGGTCACCATGTGCGTGTTGCGACGCCTGAAGATCCGGCCAGCGCGCGGATGGGCGAGAGCCTATGGGCGTTTCTGCCACGCAGCGTCTGGGGCAGCCTGCGCTCGTCGTGGGAGCTGGAGGCGCAACGCATGCGCCGGCTTGAGACGACCGTGCTCAACATTCGCAACGACGTGGTCAACGCGTGGCTGATGTCGGTGCTGATGTGGGGCGTGTTGCTGGCCGTGTTCGGCTGGACGCTGGTCCCATTCATCGTCGTCCAGGCCGTCGTCGGGTTCGGGCTGCTGGAAACCGTGAACTATCTCGAGCATTACGGGCTGCTTCGGCAGAAGACGTCCAACGGGCGATACGAGCGGTGCACGCCGCAGCACAGCTGGAACTCCGATCACATCGTGACCAACGTCTTCCTGTACCACCTGCAACGGCACAGCGACCACCACGCGAACCCCACACGCCGCTACCAGACGTTGCGCAGCTTCGACGAGGCGCCGAATTTGCCGAGCGGATACGCCAGCATGATCATCCTGGCGCTGGTGCCGCCGCTGTGGCGCAAGATGATGGACCCTCGGGTGTTGGCGCACTACGACGACGACATCACGCGGGCGCACCTGCACCCGCCGAAGCGCGAGAAGCTGCTCGCGGAGTATGGAGCGGCCGCGTGACTGCATACCGCTGAACTGGTCCATTGGCTCTGCGTCCAGGGTGCGAAAGTTCGAGTACCGTGCGCCGTCGACGCAGAGTCAACACAGAAAGGAAAAGGGAAATGGACTACAAGCTGTACCAGTGCGTCCAGTGCGGTTTCGAGTACGACGAGGCATTGGGCTGGCCGGAGGACGGCATCGCGCCGGGCACCCGCTGGGACGACATTCCCGATGACTGGAGCTGCCCCGACTGCGGCGCGGCCAAGGCGGATTTCGTCATGGTGGAGGTCGCGCGTTCGTGAGCGTGGCCTGGGCGAGCGAAAAGATGGTATCGCGCCTGTGAAACAGCGGACCCCGTATGGCGAGGCGTCCCGAATGCTGCTTCGCGACTCGATCCTCGACGGCATGCGGGATCTGCTGCTGAGCCGGGACTGGTCGGCGATCACGCTCACCGACGTCGCGCGCACCGCTGGCATCAGCCGCCAGACGATCTACAACGAGTTCGGCTCGCGGCAGGGGCTGGCGCGGGGGTACGCGATGCGGCTGGCCGACCGCCTCGTCGATGTGATCGACGACGAGATCGCCCGTAACGAGGGCGACATCTACTCGGCGTTCGTACAGGGATTCCGGGCGTTCTTCGCCGAGTCCGCGTCAGACCCGCTGGTGATCTCCCTGCATACCGGCGAGGCCAAGCCGGACCTGCTGCAGCTGATCACCGTCGACAGCGCGCCTATCATCAACTATTGCTCGCAGCGGCTGACCGCGTCGTTCGCCAACAGCTGGATGAACGCGTCCGACGAGCACGCCGGGGTCTTGGCGCGCGCGATCGTGCGGCTGGCGATGAGCTACGTTGCAATGCCGCCAGAGGCCGATCATCCTGTGGCCGACGACCTAGCCGAGCTGATGACGCCGTTTGCCGAACGCTACGGTGTCATCCAAACAGATTGAGCTGAGAAGGAAGAGATGACAACGACCGAGAACCGGCTGACCGCTGACGTCCGCAACGGCATCGACTACAAGGTGGCCGACCTGTCGTTGGCCGAATTCGGCCGCAAGGAGATTCGCTTAGCCGAACACGAGATGCCGGGATTGATGGCACTGCGCCGCGAGTATGCCGAGGTGCTGCCGCTCAAGGGCGCCCGCATTTCCGGGTCCCTGCACATGACGGTACAGACCGCGGTGCTGATAGAGACGCTCGTCGCGCTCGGAGCCGAGGTCCGGTGGGCGTCGTGCAACATCTTCTCCACCCAGGACCACGCGGCCGCGGCCGTCGTCGTCGGCCCGCACGGCACCCCGGAGGAGCCAAAGGGCACCCCGGTGTTCGCCTGGAAGGGCGAGACGCTGGAGGAGTACTGGTGGGCCGCCGAGCAGATGCTCACGTGGCCGGAGGGAGACGAAGCGAAGCGGAGCTCGACCCATGGATCGGGCCCCGCCAACATGATCCTCGACGACGGCGGCGACGCCACGATGATGGTGCTGCGCGGCGCCCAGTACGAGAAGGCCGGCGTGGTGCCCCCCGCGGAGGACGACGACCCCACGGAGTGGAAGGTCTTCCTCGGTGTGCTGCGTGCGCGCTTCGAAACCGACAAGACCAAGTGGACCACGATCGCCGAGTCCGTCAAGGGTGTCACCGAGGAGACGACGACGGGCGTGCTGCGGCTGTACCAGTTCGCCGCCGCTGGTGAGCTGGCGTTCCCCGCGATCAACGTCAACGACTCGGTGACCAAGAGCAAGTTCGACAACAAGTACGGCACCCGGCACTCGCTGATCGACGGCATCAACCGCGGCACCGACGTGCTGATCGGCGGCAAGGCGGTGCTGATCTGCGGCTACGGCGACGTCGGCAAGGGCTGTGCGGAGTCGCTGAAGGGCCAGGGCGCGCGGGTGACCGTGACCGAGATCGACCCGATCAACGCGCTGCAGGCCTTGATGGAGGGCTTCGACGTCAAGACCGTCGAAGAGGCCATCGGCGACGCAGACATCGTCATCACTGCGACCGGCAATAAGGACATCATCTCGCTCGACCACATGCGCGCGATGAAGGACAAGGCGATCCTCGGCAACATCGGCCACTTCGACGACGAGATCCAAATCGCCGCTCTGGAGCGGGCTTCCGATGTACGCCGGATCAACATCAAGCCTCAGGTCGACGAATTCGTCTTCGGCGACGGGCATTCCATCATCGTGCTGAGCGAGGGCAGGCTGCTGAACCTCGGCAACGCCACCGGGCACCCGTCTTTCGTGATGAGCAACAGCTTCTCCAACCAGGTGATCGCGCAGATCGAGCTGTGGACCAAGAACGACGAGTACGACAACGAGGTCTACCGGCTGCCCAAGCACCTCGACGAGAAGGTGGCCCGCATCCACGTCGAGGCGCTGGGCGGCCAGCTGACCAAGCTCACCAAGGAGCAGGCCGAGTACATCGGCGTCGACGTCGAGGGCCCGTACAAGCCGGACCACTACCGGTACTGACCCCGCGGTGGGATGGCTGCATGAGAGACGTCCGCACCACCCTGTTCTTCGTCATGCGGGCGCCCGAATGGGCAATGCCCACCAGCGACTTCTATCGCGCCGCGCTCGAGATGGCCGCCCGTCTACGCTCGTGCCGTGTCCGGACTGCTGATCGCGGTCGAAGGCGTCGATGGCGCGGGCAAGCGCACGCTGTGCAACGGCCTGCGTGCGACGTTGGAAGCCGGCCATCGTTCGGTGGCAAGTCTGTCGTTCCCGCGCTACGGGCATTCGGTGGCTGCCGACCTTGCCGCCGAGGCGCTGTACGGCCAGCACGGAGACCTCGCGTCGTCGGTGTATGCGATGGCGGTGCTGTTCGCGCTCGACCGCGCCGGCGCCCGTGAGGAGATCGCCCACCTGCAAGCCGCCTATGACGTGGTGATCCTCGACCGCTACGTCGCGTCGAATGCCGCGTATAGCGCCGCCCGCCTCCACCAAGACGGGCACGGCGACGTTGTCGCGTGGATACGGACGCTCGAATACGACCGGCTGCACATGCCCGCGCCGGACTGGCAGGTGCTGCTCGACGTGCCCGCCGAACTCGCGGCCGACCGTGCGCAGAATCGCGAGGCGGAGGACGCGAGCCGACAGCGCGATGCCTACGAACGCGACGACGAACTGCAGCGGCGCACCGGCGACGTCTACGTGGAACTTGCCGGCACGAGCTTCGGCGGGCGTTGGCAGATCGCGGGTCCACAGGTCAATCCGGA
Organism: uncultured Actinomycetota bacterium; assembly: GCA_963801365.1. GTDB lineage: Bacteria > Actinomycetota > Actinomycetes > Mycobacteriales > Mycobacteriaceae > Mycobacterium. The sequence continues at coordinate 150,332 of CAWDEZ010000027.1, forward strand.
GGGGCTTGCCCGCTCCCTCCTCGCGTGAGCCCCATCTCAGCGAAGTAGGTGAGGCGCTAGCACGCAAAACGCGCGTGTGGTAGCCGGGATTTATCCCGATCTGGTGACACCATGGAGACCATGAGGCAAAGGATTCTTGTGGTCGACGACGATCCGTCGCTCGCCGAGATGCTGACCATCGTGCTGCGGGGCGAGGGTTTCGATACGGCGGTGATCGGCGACGGCTCCCAGGCGCTGACCGCGGTGCGCGAACTGCGTCCCGACCTGGTGCTGCTGGACCTGATGCTGCCCGGCATGAACGGCATCGACGTGTGCCGCGTACTGCGGGCCGACTCCGGCGTGCCGATCGTGATGCTGACCGCCAAAACCGACACCGTGGACGTCGTGCTCGGGCTGGAGTCCGGCGCCGACGACTACGTGATGAAGCCGTTCAAGCCCAAGGAACTTGTCGCGCGGGTGCGAGCCCGGCTGCGGCGCAACGACGACGAGCCCGCCGAGATGCTGTCGATCGGCGACGTCGACATCGACGTGCCCGCCCACAAGGTGACGCGGCAAGGCGAGCAGATTTCGCTCACCCCGCTGGAATTCGACCTGCTGGTGGCGTTGGCGCGCAAACCGCGGCAGGTGTTTACTCGTGATGTGCTGCTCGAACAGGTGTGGGGGTACCGGCACCCCGCCGACACCCGTTTGGTGAACGTGCACGTCCAGCGGCTACGGGCCAAGGTCGAAAAGGACCCGGAGAACCCGCAAGTGGTGCTGACTGTTCGAGGAGTGGGATACAAGGCCGGACCTCCGTGACATTTGACCGCTCGGCGGTCGCCGTGACATTGACCGCTCGGCGGTCGCCGTGATCTTTGGCTCGAGGCGGCGCATTCAGCGTTCTGCCCCCTTGATCCGTGGGCTGAGTGCGTTGAGTCGAGCCGTGGGTCTTGTGTGGCGTCGATCGCTGCAGCTGCGCGTGGTCACCCTGACGCTGGGGTTGTCGCTTCTGGTGATCATGGTGCTTGGCTTCGTGTTGACGAGCCAGATCACCGACCGCGTGCTGGACGCCAAGGTGCATGCCGCGACGGAAGAGATCGAGCGGGCGCGCACCACGGTCAGCGGCATCGTCGGCGGTGAGGAGAGCCGTTCCCTGAACAGCAGCTTGCAACTTGCCCGTAACACGCTTACGGATCGCAAGACCGATGCCGCGGCGGCGAACACGCTCGGCGGGGCGTTCGACGCGGTGCTCGTGGTGCCCGGCGACGGCCCGCGCGCGGCCACCTCTGCCGGGCCGGTGACGCAGATTCCCGAATCGCTACGCGACTTCGTCAAGGCCGGGCAAGTCAGTTACCAATACACCACCGTGCGCACCGAAGGGTTCAACGGCCCGGCGTTGATCATCGGCAGCCCGACCACCGGACCGGTGTCCAACCTCGAGCTGTACCTGATCTATCCGCTGTCCAGCGAGGAGAGCACGATCACGCTGGTCCGCGGGACCATGCTGACCGGAGGCTTGGTGCTGCTGGTTCTTCTCGCTGCGATCGCGCTTGTGATTTCGCGACAGGTGGTGCAGCCGGTGCGCTCGGCGTCGCGGACCGCTGAGCGGTTCGCCGAAGGCCACCTCACCGAACGCATGCCTGTGCGCGGCGAGGACGATATGGCGCGGCTCGCGGTGTCGTTCAATGACATGGCCGAAAGCCTGTCTCGACAGATCACCCAGCTGGAGGAGTTCGGCAACCTGCAGCGGCGGTTCACCTCCGACGTCAGCCACGAGCTGCGCACCCCGCTGACCACCGTGCGGATGGCCGCCGACCTGATCTACGACCACAGCGAAGATCTCGATCCGGCGCTGCGGCGCTCCACCGAGTTGATGGTCAGTGAGCTGGACCGCTTCGAGACACTGCTCAACGACCTGCTCGAGATCTCCCGGCACGACGCGGGGGTCGCGGAGCTGTCTGTCGAGCAGCTGGACTTGCGGGCCACGGTGCGAAGCGCGCTTGAGAACGTCGGCCACCTGGCCCACGACACGGACGTCGACGTGCAAGTGGATCTGCCCGATCGCGAGGTCATCGCCGAAGTCGACCCTCGTCGCGTCGAGCGGATTCTGCGGAACCTGATTGCCAATGCCATCGACCACGCCGAACACAAGCCGGTGCAGATCCGGATGGCCGCCGACGACGACACCGTCGCAGTCACCGTCCGGGACTTCGGGGTCGGCCTGCGGCCCGGCGAAGAAAAGCTGGTGTTCAGCAGGTTCTGGCGGTCTGACCCGTCGCGGGTGCGCCGGTCCGGGGGAACCGGGCTGGGGCTGGCAATCAGCATCGAGGACGCGCGATTGCATCAGGGCCGGCTCGAGGCGTGGGGCGAACCCGGTAACGGCGCGTGTTTCCGGTTGACGCTGCCGCTGGTGCGTGGCCACAAGGTGACGACGAGCCCGCTGCCGCTCAAACCCGCTGGGCAGCCGGTCAACGGTAAGACGCGCCAGCGAGAACCCGCGGAAAGCGTATGAGACGCCTCGCGGCTGCCGTCGTCATCGCAGTTCTGGCAGTCTCAGGATGTGCGGGCGTGCCGTCGTCGTCGGCACCTCAGGCCATCGGGACGGTCGAGCGGTCGGCGCCCCCGAGCCTGCCCAAGCCTACGCCGGCCATGGATCCCGACTTGCTGCTGCGTGAATTCCTCAAGGCCACCGCCGACCCCGCGAACCGCCACCTGGCCGCGCGCCAGTTCCTGACCGAGTCGGCATCGCGCGGCTGGGACGACGCCGGCAGCGCACTGCTGATCGACAACGTGGTCTTCGTCGAAACCCGAAGCGCCGATCGGGTTTCGGTGAATATGCGTGCCGACATTCTCGGCTCGCTCTCCGACATCGGGGTGTTCGAAACCGGTGAGGGCGCGCTGCCCGATCAGGGACCGATCGAACTGGCGAAGACCACGGGCGGCTGGCGCATCGACCGGCTGCCCAACGGCGTGTTTTTGGACTGGCAGCAATTCCAGGACACCTACAAGCGCCACAATCTGTACTTCGCCGACCCCACCGGCAAGACCGTTGTGCCGGATCCGCGCTATGTCGCGGTGTCGGATCCTGACCAGCTGCCGACCGAGTTGATGAGCAAGCTGATCGCCGGTCCGCGACCCGAGATGGCGAACTCGGTGCGCAACATGCTCGCCACACCGATGAGGCTACGGGGGCCGGTGTCCCGGGCTGACGGCGGCAAGACCGGGATCGGCCGCGGCTACGGTGGAGCCCGCGTGGAGCTGGAGGGGTTGTCCACCACCGACCCGCACAGCCGGCAACTGGTTGCGGCACAGATCATTTGGACATTGGCGCGGTCTGACATCGCCGGACCGTACGTGATCAACGCCGACGGCGCGGCCCTCGACGACCGGTTCGCCGACGGGTGGGAGGCCACCGACGTGGCGTCGACGGATCCTGGTGCCGATGACGGTGCCGCGGCAGGGCTGCACGCGCTGGTCGGCGGGTCGGTGGTGGCGGTCGAGAACGACAACGCGCCCCGGATGCCCGAGTCATTCGGGCAGATGCCCGACCAGACGGCCGCGACGCTGTCGCGCACCGGCCGCGACGTGGCATCGGTGGTCGCGTTGCGCGGCGACCAGCCGGACCCGGCAGCGTCATTGTGGATCGGGCCCGGTGGCGGAGTCGCGGTCGAGGCGACCGACGGCCGCACCATCACCCGCCCGAGCTGGTCGCTGGACAACGCGGTGTGGGTGGTCGTCGACGGCATCAATGTGGTGCGGGTGATCCAGGAAGCCGCATCCGGTCAGCCGGCCCGGATTCCGGTCAACGCGACCGCCGTGACCACAAAGTTCCCAGGTCCAATCACCGAGTTGCAACTGTCCCGGGACGGCACGCGCGCGGCAGTGGTGGTCAATGGCCAGGTCATCCTCGTGACCGTCGAACAGATGCCCGGCGGCGAGTACGCGCTGACCTATCCGCGCCGGCTGGGCTTTGGTCTCGGCTCGTCGGTGGTGTCGCTGTCATGGCGCACCGGCGACGACATCGTGGTCACCCGCACTGATGCCGCGCACCCGGTGTCCTACGTCAACCTCGACGGGGTGAATTCCGATGCCCCGGGCCGCAATGTCTCGTCGCCGGTGTCCACCGTCGCGGCCAATCCGTCCACGGTGTACATCGCGGACCAGCGTGGCGTGCTGCAGCTGTCGAGCGCGGCGGCCGAGAACGAGCAGCGATGGGTTGACGTGCGTCCGTTGATGATCCCCGGCGCGATCCCGGTGCTGCCCGGCTGACTTCCGCGCGGACAGTGCCAACCCGGACACCAGCTTGGAGGAAGTCGCGGTGTTCCCGTTCGGTGGACGTCAGTCGCCCGGTGCGACGTCGTCAGCCAAGCGCGCCAACACCTGTACGTTCTTCAGGAACGGCGTGATGATGTCGACGGGCAACGGGAAAACCACGGTGGAGTTCTGGTCCGCGCCGAGCTCTAAAAGCGTTTGCAGGTAACGTAATTGCAGGGACGCGGGGCTTTGCGACAACGTGTCGGCCGCTTGCCGCAGCTCTTCGGAGGCCTGCAGCTCGCCCCGGGCGTTGATGATTTTCGCGCGCCGCTCCCGTTCGGCTTCGGCTTCGCGCGCCATCGCGCGTTGCATGGATTCCGGGATCTCGACGTCTTTGATCTCGACGACCCGGACCTCCACACCCCACGGCTCGGTCTGCTTCTCTATGATCGTCCGCAGGTCGCTGTTGAGGTCTTCACGGTGGGCGAGCAGCGTGTCGAGGTCAGCGCGACCGAGCAGCGACCGCAGTGTGGTTTGTGCGATCTGCGATGTCGCGACCGCATAATTTTCCACGGCCAGAATGGCTCTCAGTGGATCGGTGACTTGAAACATCACGACGGCGTTCACCCGGGCCGGCACGTTGTCGCGGGTGATCACCTCTTGGGGCGGAATGGTCAGCGTCACCACCCGTTGGTCGACCCGGATCATCCGGTCGATGAGCGGAATCAGAAACACCAGCCCGGGTTGGTAGAGCGGACGGACATGGCCCATTCGGAACACCACGCCGCGTTCGTATTCGCGCAACACCGCAAGCGAGACGAAGGCCAGCGCGACGACGAGCACGACGGCGAGTCCGATGACGAACCACAGCGCTGCGGCGGTCATGGTGAAGAGTCTTTCTTGGCGGCCCAGCCGCCGCCCCACCGGGTGGAGTAGCGGTCGATCGCGGCAGCCGCCGCCTCCTCCTCACCGGACCGGTGCGGCAGATGCGCGGGTGCGTTCGACGGGGTATTCCAGAAGTGCCGCGCCAGCGGCACTCCCGCGATGATCACCACCACCGACGTCCCGAGCAGCACGAGCATGTCCGCCACCGAATGGCTGCCGATCAGCATCCCCATCGGCATCACCAGCCCCATCACCGCGATGGCGCAGGCGATGCCGCGGTGGAACCGCCCGGCCTCGGAATGCGGCCACGGGTCGACCTCGCGGGTGACCTCGCGTCCGCGGTCGGATGTGGTGCAGCTGGACTTGACCGGGCAACTGTTGCACACCGTCGGCGACGCCCGGTAGCGCATGACCCGATGCTGCGGATCAAAAGACGTCGGCCACAGCCACTGGTCTTGCGGGTAGACCCAGGCATCGTGATCGGCGCGATAGGTGAAACTGCCTGTGCGCCAACGGGTTGCGCGCAGCGATGAGTGGCGCGCCAGCAAGTCGAGGCCCCATGCGATGGCGACGAGCACCAGCGCGTAGATCGCGACCAGCCACACCGAAGCGCTCACTCCTTGGCCGCCGCCTTCTCCGCATCGATTTCCGTGTACAGCGGGTGTTCGGGCAGCTCGTCGGCGCTCGGCCCGGAACGGAAATGCCGCAATGCCGTCCACGCGATCCAGATGAACGGCAGCACACCGCCGCCGATAAGGATGACGTCGCCGGGCAAGCGCAACCACTCCAGCAGCGCGTTTCCCGGCTTAGTGAGGCAGCCCAGCGACCGCGCGTCGACGTACCCGTCGTTGACTGAATGGAACAACGGCAGGATTCCCAGCGGCAGCAGCGTCGCGAAAACCATCCACGCCAAGCCGATGTTCATCGACCAGAACGACAGCCTAGCCATCTTTTCCGGCCACTTGTCGGCCGGAATCGCGTACCGGAACGTGAACATCGCCAGCGCGACCGCAAGCATCCCGTACACGCCCATCATCGCCGCGTGACCGTGGTTGGCGGTCAACGCGGTGCCGATCTGGTAGTACGACACGATCGGCAGGTTGATCAAGAACCCGAAGATACCGGCCCCGACAAAGTTCCAAAAACCAACCGCCACAAGGAACATCACCGCCCAGCGATGGGGGAACGGATGATCGCTCCCGGCCTGCTGGCGAGAGCCGAGCTGAAGGAACGCCCAAGCCTCGACGGTCAAGAACGTCAACGGGATGACCTCTGCCGCCGAGAAGAACGCACCCAACGCCATGTGCTCGACGGGCGTTCCGGAGAAGTAGAGGTGGTGCATCGTGCCGATGACGCCACCCGCTGAGTACAAGATGATGTCGAGGAAAATGATGCCCAACGCGATCCGCTGGCGTACCACGCCGAGCAGCACGAAGATGTAGGCCACCATCACGGTGGTGAATAGTTCAAGGAAGTCCTCGACCCACAGGTGCACCACCCAGAACCGCCAGAAGTCCGCGACGGTGTAGTGCGTGCCGCTGCTGGCGAGCAGTCCCACGGCGTAGAAAGCGGGAATCGCCAAGCCGGCGAACAAGAACAGCCACGGCATGTTCAGCTTCGACTCGCCTTTCAGGCGCGTGCGCATGCCTCGCCAGATGATCACGATCCACAGGAACATGCCGACGATGAGCAGGATCTGCCAAAGTCGCGGCAGGTCAAGGTATTCCCACTGCTGGCTGAACAGCGACCCCACAGGAACGACACCGTAGATGGACAGCGCTTCGGTGATCAGCGACCCGAAGACCACGAGCGCCACCGCCGCGAGCAATCCGTAGGCAAGCCAGCTTTGCCGCCGCGGTTCCCGCCGCGCGATGAACGGTGTCAGGAAGATGCCCCCGGCCAGAAACGCCGCCGCGGTCCAGAACAGCGCCAGCTGGACATGCCAGGTCCGGGCCAGGTTGTAGGGCAGGAGCCGGGCCAGATCCAGCCCGAAAAACGTGGACAGGTCAGCCCGGTAGTGCTGTGCGGCGGCGCCGACCAGGGTCTGGGCCAGGAAGAGAACGGAGACGATCGCATAGAACCAGATCGTCGCCCGCTGCGATTTGGTGAGCGTCACCTCGCCGGGCTGACGGTAGGACAGCGTGGGTGCCTCGGCGCTCTGCCAGCCGATCTTCTGACTCCACCGCCCGTAGATCGCGAACATGATGCCGATGCCGCCGAGTAACGCCACCAGCGACAGCATCGACCACACCACCACCTGACCGGTGGGGCCGTTGTCGACGCGCGGCTCGGATGGCCAGTTGTTGGTGTAGGTGTAGTTGTGGCCGGGGCGCTCGGCGGCCGACGCCCACGCCGTCCACGCGAAGAACGCGGTCAAGTCGGTGATGTCAGCGTCGTTGCTGATCGCGTGCGGCAATAGGCCGTGTTTGGTGGAGTTCTCGCCGAAGTAGGCGGCGTAGTACGCGCGGATGTCCTCCGACGGTGTAGTCGGGTCCCAGGTAGGCGCCGTGGCCGAGTATCGACCCGTACTCCTGTAGGCCCCGCGCCTGGAACAGCTCCTGGCCGCGGGTGATCTGCTATTTGGTGAACAGCACCAGTCCGGATTCGTTGACGACCTTGTCGGGCAACGCTATCGAGGCCCTATATGCGCGGTAGGCAAGGATGCCCATCACGAAGAAGCCGAAGATCATCACCAGGGCGACGCCTTGGCCCCACCCCTTGCCGATGAGGCGCTCGGAAGATGGTTGATCGGTTTCCGGTGGTGACGACGTCTGTGCTGGATCGATGGCCATGTATGCCCCTTGCCCGTAGCTGCCCCGCTAACTCCGTATGTATCACCCGCGGGCCGGTTTCAAGCGCCGTTTGGCGCCGTCGCGCGGTGCGAACAACGATTCCTTTGCGGCGAGCCAGACGAGAATGGAATGCGCCGTAAGTTCGCTGGAGGCGTGGCGATTAGACTGCCGCGCTCGCTGCTGTCGCCAGCATTTAAGCTATTACTCATGGCTGATGCATCTGTGTTGCGCGGCAATCCGGCTGAGTTCGCCAGGGTGTCGGAGTTGCTGGCGTGGGGTTGCGAGGATTTTCGCGCCGGCCTGGCGGACGTGGACTCGGAGGTGTCGCGCATGCTCGACGGGTGGCGTGGCGATTCCGGCGGGGTCTACGGCGAGGCTTGGCGTGAGTGGCATGAGGGGGCGGCGCGCATCAAGTCGGGGTTGTCGCTGATGGCGTCGCTGCTGGGCCGGACTGGCGGCGGATATCAACACCAGGAGGGCGCGTCGTCTGAAGCGCTGCGGGAAGTGGCGCCGTGAGCAACGCGTTTTCCGTCGACGCCGATGCGCTGCTGGATGCGGTGGCGCGGATGGCGGGATTCGAGCGCTACGTCGAGTCGATGCTGCACGAGATCGATGGGCTGGGTCGCCGGGCTTCACGTGGACTGGAGCGGGACCGCCGCTGCGGCACACGCCGAAGCGCATCGGCAATGGTCCGAGGGTGCCGCCATGATGCAAGACGCCCTGGGGAAACTGCAGCCCGCGGGCAAAATCGCCCACCACAACTACACGGGAGCGGCCGCGACCAACCAGCACATGTGGTCGTGACGTTTCGCGATGGGCTCCCTCGACGTCGATCCGCTGGCGCTTGATGGTGCCGGCGCGTCGGTGGTCTCCGTCGGCAGGGACCTTGGGTCGGCGACCTCGACGCTGACGAGCGCCCTGGGCGGGACAGGGGGAATGTGTGGCGACGATCCGGCTGGTGCCGCGTTGGCTCGTCAGTACGACAGCTCTGCCAAGGCGCTGATCGAAGCGATGACGCAGATCCGCAACGGGTTGGTCCGAATCGGCGACGGGGTCCGCATGTCAGCGGCCAATTACTCGGCCGCTGAGGCGGGATCCAACCTTGCGGGCGGCGCTGAGCCGCTTCCTAGACCGGCGCTGACCGACCTGATCACTGCCGGCTCGGTGCCCTCTGGTGGCGGCACCGGCACGCCCGCGCCGCCGGGGTGGGGCTGGGTGGCGCCGTTTATCGGAATGATCTGGCCGACCGCCGATTCGGGGCGTCTGCGGGCTGCGGCGGCGGCCTGGACGGCCGCGGGGACGCAATTCCTGGCAACCGAGGTCGGTGCCGCTGTGCCGTTGGGAATCGTTGGGGCACAACATATCCCAGAAGCTGATGCGATCGGTGCGGCATTCGCCACCGCGGCGCGGGGCGGAAGCCAGATCCTCCAACAGTGTGCGACCATCGCCACCGCTCTGACGACTTATGCGGCCCACGTCGACGAGGTGCACGCCGCGATCTTGGACTTGCTATCCCAGGTCGCCGACCCGATGACCGGGATCAAGATCGTCTGGGATTTCCTCACCGGCGACGACGAGAACGAGATCGAACGCATCGCGAACGAGATACGCACCGTCATCGACAATTTCAAGGCTGAAGTGACGGCGCTGGGCCACCAGATCGCCGGTCTTGCCGCTGAGGCGGCCATCGCCGCGACCAGCATGGGGCGCTACGCGGAAAAGGAGTGGGACCACTTCTTGCACGAGACCGCGACCGGCCGGGCGCTCAACCAGTTCGGCCAGTTCGAGAACGGGGCATGGGAAGAGGCCGGCGGCATGCTCAAGGACCTGTTGTGGACGTACTCAGATACGCGCAAGGCGATCGACCCGCAGGGATATCACCGCGACCTCGAAGCGCTGGGTCGCGGATTGGCGCCGCTGGTCGGGCTTGGCGGCGGCCCGGATGCGCCCGGAGTCGGCCACGCCTGGAAGGAATTCGGTAAGCAGGCCGTCCATTGGGATGAGTGGACCACCAACCCGGCGGAGGCGGCGGGGCGCAGCGTGGTCGACGTTGCCACCCTGGCCCTGCCCGTGGCCGGTGAAGAGGCGACGGCGGTTCGCACCACCATGCGTGCGGCCGACGCAGCAGCAGATGCCGCGCGTGTCGAACGTCCGTTGGAAAACCTGCCCCTGCCGAAGCCGCCGCGGAGGTGCCCAAGCCGCCCCCGGTTGTGCACGAGGCGCCCCCGGGGATGCACGAGGCGCCCACGCCTACGCCGGGACAGTCGGCCGCCGATGCGAAACTTCCCGCTGCGGCGAGTCGGCCGGTCTCACAGACACCCGCTGCGGCGGGCGCACTGCCGGAAGCTCAACGGGTACCGGCGTTGCCGGTAGGGACGCCCCCAGGAGAACTTCCTGCATCGCCGTCAACCGGTGCTACCCCAAGCGGTCTCAGCGAGGCGGGTCCGATTCCTCCGTCGGGCTTGTCCGCCGCCGAACGGATAGAGCCGCCTCATCCGATGCCGTCCGGGCCCGGTGGCTCACCGGTGTTGCATGAGCCCGGCGGTCCGCATGACCAACGCCACGGTGACGGTCCGAACAACGGCGGAACTGCAAACAGCGCATCGTCGCCCGGCACACACGTCGACCCGGATGTGCCATCCGGCGATAACGGGAATGGAGCGTCGCCCCACAGCGGTAGGTCCGTGCTGACCTCTGCCGACGATTCCGGTCCGCACTGGCATCGCGTGGATGACGGATCGCCAGATCCCAACTATGGGCAACGAGTGCACGACGGGGGCGACTCAGGCCCTTATCCGACTCCCGCGGCGGATACCCAAGGGACATGGGACCTCGTTCGACATCCCGAAGAACCGTATGGGCACGACGCTAATGGAGACGCCCTCACCAAAGCGCAATACGACGAGCGCTATACCCAGGTGCGGCCGGACGGTGATGTCTGGGACCTATACCCGCCTAATAGGGGCGCCGTGCCGGGCACCAGGGCAGCTTACGGTTCGGCGCAGGCGTTCATCGAGGATTTCGGCAATCGGATTGACAGAGTTGGCGGCATCGAGGGGAAGTACTTCGGCGTGCTGGAAAATGGCATGCCGGCTTCTTTTGAGGAACGAAGCCTTCCTGTTGCCTCTCTAGGCGAGCCCTACTTGCAATACCGCTTGAGTGGCATGCTTCCTGAGGGATGGACGATCGAGGTATCCGAGGTTGCTCCTGCCTTCGGCCGTGACGGTGGCGGGTTGCAAATGGTGATATTGAACAATAAAGGCGAGGCGGTTCCGGTTCATCTCTTGCTGCGAACAGGAGTCATAGAGTGAGTACAGGTGGATATGAATTGTCTCCCGATGTTGCATCTTTCGCGGCGCGGGCTCGCTTTGCGGAGCACAAATGGGATGTCGACACGACGGTTTTATCGAACAGGGGCGGCGAAACGCGGTTTTATGTCAGACCCGATCCTCACGGCTGGTACGTAGTAACCACCGCCGACCGGTCCGACCCAGAGCAGTTCGAACTCGCTGCTGCCGACCGGAATGTGCTCGATCGGTATTTCTTGATGCTTTTTGGCCAATTCGCCCGCGGCAACCGCGGGCTCCCGCTTGTCAACCTGCCACAAGAGATCGAAAATCTGCATGAAGGCTATTCGATAACATCTCAAGGCAATGATATGCAGCTATTGGTTGACTCAGCCGGCAAAAAAGTTGCTGTCGCGGAAACCGGCATTATCGGCACGAGTATTCTAGTGGAATTGTCACATTTGCTCACTCATACGGTCGATGGCGTGAAAGCGATGTTCGATCAAGATGATTTGCGAGAATAGGAAGGCGGTTCCGGTAAATTTCTTGCTGCGAAAGGGAATCGTAGAGTGAGTAACGAGGGGTATGCGTTCCAGCCGTCCTCGATGTCGGTGGCGATCGCCACACTGGCGTCGTGCTCGACCTGGTGCTCCCGCTGGAGTGCGGCGGCTGCGGCGCGCCGTCGACGCGCTGGTGCGATGCGTGCGCGCGTGAGCTCGCCCTCAAGATCGATGACCCACGACTGATCATCCCGCGGCTCGACCCTGGCGTTCCGGTGTTTTCGCTCGGCCGCTATGCCGGCGCCCGCCGCGCCGCGATCGTAGCCGCCAAGGAGCACGGGAGATCAGATTTGCTCGGCCCGCTGTCGCGAGCGGTGGGCGAAGGAGTGGACCGGCTCATCTGCTGGGGTGTCGTCGACCTGCCGGTCACGTTGGTGCCAGCGCCCACCCGTCGGTCCGCCGCCCGCCGCCGAGGCGGCGACCCGGTCGCCCGCATCGCGACCGCCGTCGCCCGCGCTCCCGCCGGGGTGAACGTCGCATCCGCTTTGCGCATGCGCGCGACGACGCGCGACTCGGTCGGGCTGTCGACGACGGCGCGGCAGCGTAACGTCCACGGTCGGGTGCGGCTTCGTCGACCCGTCAGAGATACCGTGCTGCTGGTCGACGACGTCATCACTACCGGTGCCACCGCCGCCGAGTCGGTCCGCATCCTGCAAGCGGCGGGTGCCCGCGTCGCCGGGGTGCTGGCGATCACACACGCCTGACGGCGCGAAGAACTAGCAACAGCTCTGCCGAATGGGTGGCATGTGATGGTGAACAGGAGTTACCGTCGGGGCAAGCATTCCGTGAAACCTCACGGCGGTCGCCTCAGCATGCGGGGCGCCACTTGCCGATAGCGGTGGGAGGTGAGTCTTTCGACCTCTAGCCCCGGCGAGGGGCGAAACCACAGCAACTCTCGCCGGGCTCGTCCAACAGAACCGGGCACGCCGGAACCGCGTGCGACTCCACGACAGAAACGAGTTTTCAAGCATGTCAAGCCGATCCGTGGAACCCGACCGGATGTTGTCCCCCGAGCAATCCGACGACCAGCTCGAGCCGACTGCGACCGCCGAGGTCGTCGTGAAGGGCCGCAACGTCGAGATCCCCGACCATTTCCGTGTCTACGTGTCGCAGAAACTCGCCCGCCTCGAGCGGCTTGACCGCAGTATCTATCTCTTCGACGTCGAACTCGACCACGAGAAGAACCGCCGCCAGCGCAAGAACTGCCAGCACGTGGAGATCACGGCGCGCGGCCGCGGGCCTGTGGTCCGCGGCGAGGCCTGCGCCGACAGCTTCTACGCCGCATTTGAGTCGGCGGTCAGCAAGCTGGAGAACCGGCTGCGGCGCAGCAAAGACCGGCGCAAGGTTCACTACGGCGACAAGACCCCGGTGTCACTCGCGGAAGCCACCGCTGTGGTTCCGCTGATCGATACCGGCTCCGCGGAGTCCGCCTCGGCCCCGGTCGATGGCGTCGCCGCCGACGACTACGAGCCCGGCCGCATTGTGCGCACCAAGGAGCACCCGTCGACGCCGATGACCGTTGACGATGCTCTTTACGAGATGGAGTTGGTGGGCCACGACTTCTTCCTGTTCCACGACAAGGACAGCGACAAGCCGTCCGTCGTGTATCGCCGGCACGCGTACGACTACGGGTTGATCCGGCTCGCCTGAGCCGCGTTGACTCGGTCGGCGGGCGAAAATGTTTGGCCGACGGATCCACTCACCATGAAACTGTCGGCGCGGTGAGGTATGAAGAGGCGGCCGAAACCGCCTGATGTGGCGCTGTCCGCGGCTAATCCACCCCCAACGCTACTTCCGGCTAAACAGCGACGAGTAACCGCGACACTCAGTACGGCCCGGCCTCTCGCCTACCATTGGGAGACGCCGAAGAAGTCAAAGAAGAAGAAGTCAAGGAATTAGGGGACGTATCAGTGCTGTCGAAGTTGCTGCGCCTTGGTGAAGGTCGCATGGTCAAACGCCTTAAGGGTGTGGCGGACTACGTCGGCAGCTTGTCCGACGATGTAGCGAAGCTGACCGACGCCCAACTGCACGCCAAAACCGACGAGTTCAAGAAGCGGTTCGTCAAGGGCGAAGACCTCGACGACCTGCTGCCCGAGGCGTTCGCGGTCGCCCGCGAGGCCGCCTGGCGGGTGCTAGACCAGCGCCCGTTCGACGTGCAGGTGATGGGCGCCGCCGCGCTGCACTTCGGCAACATCGCCGAGATGAAAACCGGTGAGGGCAAGACCCTCACCTGCGTGCTGCCCGCCTACCTCAACGCGATCGGCGGCAAGGGCGTGCACATTGTCACCGTCAACGACTATCTGGCCAAGCGCGACAGCGAGTGGATGGGCCGGGTGCACCGCTTCCTGGGCCTGGACGTCGGCGTGATCCTGGCCGGGATGACGCCCGACGAGCGGCGCATCGCCTACGCCGCCGACATCACCTACGGCACCAACAACGAGTTCGGGTTCGACTACCTCCGCGACAACATGGCCCACCGGCTGGACGACCTGGTGCAGCGTGGCCACAACTTCGCGATCGTCGACGAGGTGGACTCGATCCTGATCGATGAGGCCCGGACGCCGCTGATCATCTCCGGGCCCGCCGACGGCGCGTCGAACTGGTACTCCGAATTCGCCCGCTTGGCGCCGCTGATGGAAAAGGACACCCACTACGAAGTCGATCTGCGCAAGCGCACCATCGGCGTTCACGAGCTCGGCGTCGAGTTCGTCGAGGACCAGCTGGGCATCGACAATCTCTACGAGGCGGCCAACTCACCGCTGGTCAGCTACCTCAATAACGCGCTGAAGGCCAAGGAGCTGTTCCAGCGCGACAAGGACTACATCGTCCGCAACGGCGAGGTGCTGATCGTCGACGAGTTCACCGGCCGCGTGCTGATCGGGCGCCGCTATAACGAGGGCATGCACCAGGCCATCGAGGCCAAGGAAGCCGTGGAGATCAAGGCCGAGAACCAGACGCTGGCCACGATCACGCTGCAGAACTACTTCCGGCTCTACGACAAGCTCGCCGGCATGACTGGCACCGCGGCAACCGAGGCGTCGGAGTTCCACGAGATCTACAAGCTCGGCGTGGTGTCGATCCCGACGAACAAACCGATGATCCGCACCGACCAGTCCGACCTGATCTACAAGACCGAGGAAGCGAAATACATCGCGGTCGTCGACGACGTCTCCGAGCGGTACGAGAAGGGCCAGCCGGTGTTGATCGGCACGACGAGCGTGGAGCGCTCGGAGTATCTGTCGCGGCAGTTCCAGAAGCGGCGTATTCCGCACAACGTACTCAACGCGAAGTACCACGAGCAGGAGGCCGGAATCATCGCCGAGGCCGGCCGGCGGGGCGCGATCACCGTCGCCACGAACATGGCGGGCCGCGGCACCGACGTCGTGCTCGGCGGCAACGTGGACTTCCTGGCCGACAAGCGGCTGCGCGAGCGCGGCCTCGACCCGGTCGAGACGCCCGAGGATTACGAGGCCGCCTGGCACAAGGAGTTGCCGAAAGTCAAGGCCGAGGCGGCCTCCGAGGCCGAAGAGGTGATCGAGGCCGGCGGGTTGTACGTGCTGGGCACCGAGCGTCACGAGTCTCGGCGCATCGACAATCAGTTGCGCGGCCGCTCGGGCCGTCAAGGTGACCCGGGGGAGTCCCGGTTCTACCTGTCGCTCGGTGACGAGCTGATGCGACGGTTCAACGGCGAGACGCTGGAATCGCTGCTCAACCGGCTGAACCTGCCCGACGACGTGCCGATCGAAGCCAAGATGGTCACCCGCGCGATTAAGAGCGCGCAGACACAGGTCGAGCAGCAGAACTTCGAGGTCCGCAAGAACGTCCTGAAGTACGACGAGGTGATGAACCAGCAGCGCAAGGTCATCTACGCCGAGCGTCGGCGCATCCTCGAGGGCGAGAGCCTCAAAGAGCAGGCGACGTCGATGATCTGCGATGTGGTCACCGCATATGTGGACGGCGCGACCGGTGAGGGCTACGCCGAGGATTGGGATCTCGACCAGCTGTGGACAGCGCTGAAGCAGCTGTACCCGGTCGGCATCGACCACACGAAGCTGACCCATCGCCATGACGAAATCGACGACCTCACCCGCGAGGAGCTGCTCGACGCGCTGGTGGACGACGTCGAGAGCGCATACGCGAAGCGCGAGGCCGAGATCGACGGCATCGCCGGCGACGGCGCTACGCGTGAGCTCGAGCGCAATGTGCTGATGTCCGTCCTCGATCGCAAGTGGCGCGAGCACCTCTACGAGATGGACTACCTCAAGGAGGGCATCGGCTTGCGTGCGATGGCGCAGCGCGATCCGCTGGTGGAGTACCAGCGCGAAGGCTACGACATGTTCATCGGGATGCTCGACGGCCTGAAGGAAGAGTCCGTCGGCTTCCTGTTCAACGTCATGGTGGAGGCCGCACCCGCGCCGGTTGTCGAGCCGGTGGCCACCCCGGAGGGCCTGGCCGAGCTCGGCGGAACGGAAGGCCCATCATCCCAGGAGCTGCAGGCCGCGGTGGCGGGCTTGCGCGCCAGGGGAATTGACAACTCAGCGGACGGCGAGCAGCAACTCACTTACACCGGGCCGTCAGAGGACGGATCGGCGCAGGTGCAGCGCCGCAACGGCGGGGAGGCTGCGCCCGCGGGTGTCGGCGGCACCCGGCGCGAACGGCGCGAGGCGGCGCGTAGGCAGGCCCGCGGGCCCAAGCCTGCCAAGACGCGGCGCCGATAGGGCTGGGCCTCAAGGCCTTTCGACGAGCTGGGCGATGCGCTCCAGTGTCGAGCGCATGCCCTGCTCGGCCTGCTTGGGCATCCCGCTGGCCTTCAGGATCAGCTGCTGCTTGTCCCGGGAGATGTCCCAGGTCTCGCGGACCAGCGTGCGGTGGCTGCATGTCGCCGGCCCGGCGGCTCCGTCATCCATCGGCGTCAGCTCGTATCGCCAGATCCGGCCGCCGACCAAACCGCCGAGCATCGTGGTCTGCCATGCGATGCGGCGATCCGGTTCGTACTCGATGACCGTGTTGGTGGTTCGGTAGGGCAAGCCCCACCGCATCGTCATGCCGAACTTCGAGCCTTTCGATAGCGGCATCGACTCCTGCGTCGCGTGCCGGACGGTGCCCGAGCCGTCGAAGCTCGGATGCTTTCCGGCGTCGGCGACGAGCGAGAAGATTTCGCTGGCGGGGGCGTTGATGACGCGTTCGACGCTGAGCGTGTTGCCTTCCACGGGTCCACGTTAGCCCATCTGAAGTGCGACCAATCGCCATCGCCGACGGCCGCGGATCTCGGCCCGCTGCACCCGGCCGGCGATCGCCGCGACCCGCTCACCGCGGTTGTACGTGGCGAACACCTCGGCCTCGTCGCCGTCGCGGTCCACGATGCGCAGCCGCACTCTGTTCAGCCGGGCCGCCATGGCGACCGGGGAGCCACGCGAGGAACGGGCCAATGCGACCACCGTGTCGGCGAGCCCGTCGCCAAGCAGCGGCTGCAGCTGGGCGAACGGGCGGCGCCCGTCGAGCACTTCGAGCACTCCACGCAGCGCGGCATCGGCGAACGCCGCCGCTGCTCGGGCCGACGGCTGCTCTCGCAGCGGCGGAACCGTGGTAAGCCGCCGGCGGCGGCGGTGCAGGGCTCGCGGCGGTGACGTGCGCCGTGGTTCGCCGATCGGCGGCTCATAGTCGATGATGGGGACGACGTTCAGGTCGCTGCTCATGGGCGCCCTCCAGCGGTGACGACTCCGACGTGTGTCTGCTGGAGAGATGCAGACTTGCTGTGATTAATAATCCCACGGCCGCGCGTGCGACGAAGCACGAAATTGCGCTGCTGCCACCCGGAATGCGCGACCCCCCGAAGGCCGGATACGGTGGCGGGAGCTGCGGCTGACATTGATGGAGGGGAGGTTGGCCGCGATGGTTAATCGGTTGTCGGCATCCGACGCGTCGTTCTACCACTTGGAGGACACGTCGACGCCGATGTATGTCGGGTCCCTGTCGATCCTGCGCCGCCCGAAGGCGGGGCTCTCCTACGAGACGCTCTTGAGAACGGTCGAGCAGCGGCTGCCGCAGATTCCCCGCTACCGGCAGAAGGTTCGTGAAGTCACCCTCGGGCTGGCCCGGCCGGTGTGGATCGACGACCCGGACTTCGACATCACCTACCACATTCGGCGCTCCGCGCTACCGTCGCCGGGCAGCGACGACCAGCTGCATGAGCTGATCGCGCGGCTGGCGTCGCGACCGCTGGACCGGTCGCGGCCGCTGTGGGAGATGTATCTGGTCGAAGGGCTGTCCAAGGGCAGGCTCGCGATCTATACGAAGTCCCACCAGGCGCTCGTCAACGGGATGACGGCGCTGGAGATCGGGCACGTAATCGCCGACCGCACGCAGCGCCAGCCCGCCTTCGGCGAAGACATCTGGATCCCAGCGCACGAACCGTCGAACGTCGCGCTGGTGATGGGTGCCTTCGGCGACTGGGTTAGCCGGCCCACCACTCAACTGGAGGTGATGCGCTCGGCGGTCGGCGACATCGTCAACAACGCGGGCTACCTCGCCGACATGGGCCGCCAGTTCGCCCATACCGCCCGCACGGTGCTGCGTGGTACCGCACCGGACAGCCCGTTGAACACCCAGGTATCGCGCAACCGCCGGTTCACAGTGGCCCGCGGCCAGCTCGAGGATTACCGCAAGCTGCGCGCCCGCTACGACTGTGACGTCAACGACGTCGTGCTCTCGGTGGTCGCGGGGGCGTTGCGCAATTGGTTGCTGTCGCGGGGCGAGCCGGTGACGACGACGTCCACTGTGCGGGCGATGGCGCCGATGTCGGTGTACCCCGACGCCCACCTCGAAACCAATGCGGGCCCGGGTCAGGCGATCAACGAGGTGTCGCCGTTTCTGGTGGACCTGCCGGTCGGGGAGGGCAACCCGGTGGTGCGGTTGTCGCAGATCTCGCACGCCACGGAAAGCAATCCCACTGCCTCGAGCCTGGTGGACGCGCGGACCATCGTCACCCTGTCGGGCTTTCCGCCACCGACGCTGCACGCGATGGGCATCCGGGTGGCCACCACCTATTCGGCACGCGTCTTCAACCTGTTGATCACGAACGTGCCCGGCCCGCAGTCGCAGATGTACACCGCGGGGGCGAAGTTGTTGGAGACCTACGCGGTGCCACCGCTGCTGCACAACCAGGTGCTCGCGATCGGGGTGACCTCGTACTGCGGGATGTTGTATTTCGGCATCAACGCCGACCGCGACGCGATGAGCGACGTCGAGATGCTGCCCACGATGCTTCAGGAATCACTAGATGAGCTGATCGAGGCCGCGCAGTAGCCTCGCGGGGATACCATTCGCCGATGGCCAAGAAAAATTCGAAGAAGTCGGCCGACGGCAAGCCACGCAAGATTTCCAACAGTGTCTACCTGGCCGAGGTATTCCGCATGCAATCCGAGTTGGTGAAGGTGCAGGAGTGGTTGCGGCACACCGGCGCACGGATCGTGATCATTTTCGAGGGTCGCGACGCCGCAGGCAAAGGGGGGACGATCAAGCGCGTCACCGAATACCTCAGTCCCCGCGTTGCGCGGGTCGTGGCGCTACCCGCGCCCAGCGATCGCGAACAGGGCCAGTGGTACTTCCAGCGCTACATCGCCCACCTGCCCACCGCGGGGGAGATCCTCATCCTCGACCGGTCGTGGTACAACCGCGCTGGCGTCGAGAAGGTGATGGGATTCTGCACACCACAAGAACATGCGCTGTTTTTGCGGCAGACGCCGGTCTTCGAGCAGATGCTCATCGACGACGGGATCCTGCTGCGCAAGTACTGGTTCTCGGTGTCTGACACAGAACAGTTGCGGCGGTTCCGGTCGCGAATGACCGATCCGGTACGCCGGTGGAAACTCAGCCCGATGGACACTGAGTCGGTGACCCGGTGGGAGGACTACTCGCGGGCCCGCGACGAGATGATGGTGCACACCGACCTCCCGCAGAGCCCGTGGAACATCGTTGAGTCGGACATCAAGAAGCACGCCCGGCTGAACATGATCGCGCATTTCCTGTCCACCATCCCCTATACCGACACGCCTGCGCCGGTTGTCAAGCTGCCGAAGCATCCGGTGGAATCCCGCAACTACATTCGTCCGCCCCGCGAGTTGTCGCATTATGTCCCCAACTTCGTGGCTGAACTGATGGGCGACCGCGAGGAAAAGCGGTAATTCGGGTCTACATTCCGGCCACACTGGCCATGCTGCAGCGGCTGGTCGCCGACGATAGGCTGCACGCCGTGAACGGCACCGCTTTCGCGGTGACCCCGGCGCTTCGCGAGGCTTACGCGGAGGGCGACGAGGACGAGCTTGCCGAGGTGGCGACGCGCGACGCCGCGACTGCGTCCCTGCGATTGTTGACCGCCGACCAATCAGGGCTGCCGCCGCGTCGCGCTGTGCTGCTCGCCGACGTCGACGAGGTCACTTTGCGGTCCGATCTGGACGACGCAGTGGTCCGGCTCGGCGGGCCCGTCGGAGTTGACCAGGTCGTCTGCGTCTACGTCGACAAAGCCGATGCCGAACCGGCCGTGGCGGCTGCGATCGAGGCCGTCGATGCCGCGGACCTGGGCGATGAGGACGCGGAGCTGGCGCTCGGCGACGCGCAGGACCACGACCTCGCCTGGTACGCGCCGCAAGAGTTGCCCTTTCTGCTGGAATTACTCTGACACCGGGTTGTTACGAGGACGTAGGTTACGGTACCGTAGGTTGACGGGCGGGAACTGCGGGGAGTCAAGTCATGGGTTCGAAGATCTCCAAGCCCTCAGCCGTCGTCGCCGAAACGAGGCCGCCGGCCGTTTCCGGCACCGCAGCCAAGAATCCGGTGTGGAAGACGTTGCGTGCGGCGGCGAGCAGGATTACCACGCCCCTGCTGCCTGACGACTATCTGCAGCTCGCCAATCCGCTGTGGTCGGCCCGCGAGTTGCGCGGCCGGATCATCGAGGTCCGGCGCGAAACCACCGACTCTGCGACCCTGGTCATCAAGCCGGGATGGGGCTTCGAGTTCGACTATCGGCCAGGTCAGTACATCGGTATCGGCGTGCTCGTCGACGGCCGGTGGCGGTGGCGGTCCTACTCATTGACCTCGACGCCGCTGACTGGCGAGCGCACTATCACAATCACCGTCAAAGCCATGCCCGAGGGCTTCCTGTCGACGCATCTCGTCGGTGGGGTGGCCCCTGGGACGATCGTGCGACTGGCCGCACCGCAGGGCAACTTCGTGATGCCCGACCCCGCACCGGGATCGGTGTTGTTTCTCACCGCCGGCTCCGGAATCACGCCGGTGATCTCGATGCTGCGGACATTGGCCCGTCGCGGGCAGATCACCGACGTGCTCCAGGTCCATTGCGCCCCGACGGAATCCGACGTGATGTTCGCTGCGGAACTGGCCGAATTGGAACGCGGGCACGCCGGCTATCGGATCCGGGTCCGGGCCACACGGACGCAGGGCCGCCTCGACGTGCGCCGGCTGGACGACGAGGTGCCCGACTGGCGCGAGCGCGAGACATGGGCCTGTGGGCCGCAGGGCATGCTGGATGCGGCCGAACGGGCATGGGCCGACGCGGGCATTGCCGGAAAACTTCACCTCGAACGATTCGCGGTGAAACGGGCGATGCCCCGTGGCCAGGGCGGCACGGTGACCTTCGCCCGCAGCGGCAAGTCGGCTACCGCCGATGCGGCCACGTCGCTGATGGACGCCGGCGAAAACGTCGGCGTGCCAATGCCTTTCGGGTGCCGGATGGGCATCTGCCAGTCCTGTGTGGTGGACCTGGTCGACGGCCACGTCCGCGACCTGCGCACCGGTGCCGAACATGAACCGGGCACGCGCGTCCAAACCTGCATATCGGCGGCATCGGGTGATTGCGTGCTCGACGTGTAAGCATTACCCGCTGGTAACCTACGCACTCGTAGGTTACGCTAACGTAGAGAGCGACCACACGGAAGGAGAACGCATTGGCAATCACAGACGTCCCCGCGTTCGCCCACCTCACGGACGCGGACATCGAAAGCCTTGCCGTCGAACTGGACGCGATACGGCAGGACATCGAAGACTCGCGCGGTGAACGCGATGCGCGGTACATCCGCCGCACAATCGCCGCACAGCGCACCCTGGAGGTGGCCGGCCGGGTGATCCTGGCGGCGAGTTCCAAGCGCTCGGCCTGGTGGGCCGGCACCGGCACCCTGGCGTTGGCCAAGATCGTCGAGAACATGGAAATCGGCCACAACGTCATGCACGGCCAATGGGATTGGATGAACGATCCCGAAATCCACTCCTCGTCGTGGGAGTGGGACATGGGCGGAGCGGCCAAGCACTGGCGATTCACCCACAACTTCCAGCATCACAAGTACACCAACATTCTCGGCATGGACGACGATGTCGGCTACGGCATGCTGCGCGTCACCCGCGACCAGCGCTGGAAGAAGTACAACAGTCTCAACGTGTTGTGGAACGCCGTCCTTGCACTCACTTTCGAGTGGGGAGTTGCGTTGCAGCACGGGGAGATCGGCAAGCTTTTCAAGGGCCGGGCCAATCGTCAGGCGACACAGGTGCGCATTCGTGAGCTTTCCGCCAAGGCGGGCAAGCAACTGTTCAAGGACTACGTCGCGTTCCCGGCGTTGACGTCGGCGTCGCCGGGCGCCACGTTCAAGTCCACCGCGACTGCCAACGCGATAGCCAACGTCATCCGCAACGTGTGGGCCAACGCGGTGATCTTCTGCGGCCACTTCCCCGACGGCGCAGAGAAGTTCACGAAAACCGACATGGAGGGCGAAACCAAGGGCGAGTGGTACCTGCGGCAGATGCTCGGCAGCGCCAACATCGACGCCGGGCCGGTGATGGCGTTCATGACCGGCAACCTGTCGTATCAGATCGAGCACCACCTGTACCCGGATCTGCCGAGCAACCGGCTCGCCGAGATCTCGGTACGGGTGCGCCAGGTCTGCGACAAGTACGACTTGCCTTACACCACAGGGTCGTTCCTCGTGCAGTACGGCAAGGCGTGGCGCACGATCGCCAAGCTGTCGCTGCCCGACCAGTATCTAAGTGCCTCTGTGGACGACGCGCCGGAGACGTGCAGCGAGAAGATGTTCGCCGAACTGGAACCGGGCTTCGTGTACACCGACCCGAGGACCGGCCGCCGCCGCGGTCTCAAGACCGCGATCGCGACCGTCCGGGGCTGGCAACAGAGCCGACGCGAAGCGCGCGAGGCGGCCTAACCCCCTCGCGAGCGCGTGGGTGGCGCTCGCCGGATCGCACGTCGTTGTAGGTTGCTGCCGTGGAAGTCAATGTGGTCGACGGGGTGACGACCATCCGCTTGGATCATGCGCCCGTCAACGCTTTGGACCTGGAGTTGGCCGAGGACCTCGTCGCGACGATGGGCCGTCTCGACGGGCCGGTCGTCATCACTGGCGCGGGGACCTGCTTCTCGGCGGGCGTGGATCTGCAAGCGGTCCTCGACGGCGGAGCCGAATACGTCGACCGCTTCATCAGCTCGGCGAGGGCCGCTTTTCTCGCTTTGTTCGACTACCCGGCGCCGGTGGTGGCCGCCGTCAACGGGCATGCCATCGCCGGCGGGTGCGTGGTCGCGATGTGTGCGGACGTACGGCTCATGTCCGGCGGGAAAATCGGGCTCACCGAACTCGCGGTCGGCGTGCCGTTCCCGGTGCCCGCGCTCGAGATATGCCGCCAAGCGATGGGCCCTTCGGTCACACGGGCAGCATTGCAGGCCGACACGATCGACGCGGACACCGCGCTGGCCCGCGGGTGGATCGACGAGATCGTCGCCGGCACCGAACTGCTGGACCGGGCGTTGGCGCTCGCGCGCGAACTCGGACAGCGCTCTTCGAGCGCGTATGCGGCCACCAAGGAGCAATTGCATCGCCCGGCTCGCGCGGCAATCGCCGCCGGCGCCGCCGTGGACGCAGAGGTTCGCGCGTACTGGACGTCCGAGGAGGCACGCGCCCGCATCGCTGCGTTCATGGCCGCGCTTGACCGCCGTCGCTGATCGCGCGAACGGGCACGCGGGCGCCGGGTCCGGTTCTACCGGGGCGCGGTCGTCGTCGGGGTCGGGGTCGGGGAGCTGGTCTCGGCCGTGGTGGTCGGGGTAGTGGGCGTGGTCGACGTGGTCGCCGTCGTGCTCGACGCAATCGACTCCGCCGGGTTCAGCACGCTGTCGATCATGTAGATCACGCCGTTGTGGGCTGTGATTCCTCCGCAAACCACCTTCGCGACGTCGTCGACCTTGATGTCGCCGCCTTTGCCCGTCACCGTAACCTGGTTGCCCTGCAGTGTGGTCAGCTTGCCGTGCACGTCTTCCGGGTAAAGCACGCCGAGGACGACGTGGTAGTGCAGCAGATTCGACAGGGCGGTCGGATCGGCCTTCAACGCGTCGAGCTGTCCCGGCGGCAGTTTCGCAAACGCATCATCCGTCGGGGCGAACAGGATGTACTCGCCGCTGTTCAGCGTGCCGGTCAGGTTGACGGCCGGATTCAGCTGTCCTGATATCGCCTCGTTCAACGTCGTCAGCATCGGATTATTGGCCACCGCGTCGGTCGTCAATTCGGTCGCCATGCTCTTGAACGACCCGTTACCGGTCGGAACCTGATGCTTGTAGGTGTCGCATCCCGCGCCCTCTGGGTCGGGCACCTCCACCGTGGAGGTCGCCGTTGTCGTCCTCGGCGTCGGGCTCGGTACGGGATCGCCATGGGCTGTCACCGTCACACCCATCGACAACGCGATCGCTGTGCCGGCCGCGACAAGGCCGAGCATGCTACCGGTGCGAGTCTTCACTTCGGTTCCTCTCGGTATAGATTTCAGGGCCCTGTCCGGGCCGGGGCGGCCGCCATCAGACGCGAAGCCTGCCCGTTGCTCGCGGCCGCAGCATGTCCGTCTGCGCTACGTCGCCGCTCTAGAACACCGCATCGAATCGTACGGGCCCATTGCACGCTGACCAAAAACGCGCTGGTAACGCTATGTTTCCGTCAGCACATGCAGCAGCCGGCGAGCCGCCGTCACCCGCCGCGCCGCGGGCCCCTGCAGCGAGTCCAGCGCGCATTCCGGGTCGGCCGGCGGGCCGAGGTGGCCGCATCCGCGAGGACAGTCCTTGATCGCCTCGGCGAGGTCGGAGAACGCCAACAGCACGTCGTCGGGCTCGATGTGCGCCAGCCCGAACGACCGGATCCCCGGCGTGTCGACCACCCACCCGGACTCCGGCAGCGGCAGTGCCACCGACTGCGTCGACGTGTGCCGGCCCTTGCCGACACTGGTCACCTCTCCGATGGCCCGATCCGCTTCTGGTACAAGGCGATTTACCAATGTGGACTTGCCCACCCCGGAATGCCCGAGCAGCACGGTCACGTTGTCCGCCAGCATCGGAGCGACAGCGTCCAGCGGATCGTCGCGGCCGGCGGTCGTCACGGTCAGGTCAAGGTCGGCGAACTGTTCGGCGAACGGCCCCGGCGCCGCCAGATCCGTTTTCGTCAGACACACGATCGGGGCCAACCCGCCGGCGTACGCAGCGATCAACGCACGGTCCACCAGCCCGGTGCGCGGCGGCGGGTCGGCCAGCGCGACCACGATCAGGAGCTGATCCGCGTTGGCGACCACCACGCGTTCGGCCGGATCGGTGTCGTCGGCGGTGCGCCGTAGCACAGTGCGCCGCGGTCCGCGTCGGACGATCCGCGCCAGCGTGTCGGGGCGCCCCGACAAATCACCGACCAGGTCCACGTCGTCGCCGACCACGATTGGGGTGCGGCCCAGTTCGCGCGCCCGCATAGCGGTGATCTGCTGCGTCGGGTCGCGGTCGAGCACGCATCCCCAGCGGCCCCGGTCGACGGTGACCACCATCGCCGCGCGGGCGTCGGCATGCTCTGGGCGGGTCTTGGTCCGTGGGCGCGATCCCCGGCCCGAGCGGACCCGGACGTCGGACTCGTCGAAATCACCGGGTCTCAAGAAACCGGTTCCTGGCCGGCCATCATGTCTGCCCACAGGCGCGGGAACTCCGGCATCGTCTTGTCAGTGGTTTCGACGTGATCGACGCAGACGCCGGGCACCCGCAGCCCGACGATGGCGCCTGCCATCGCCATCCGATGGTCGGAATAGGAGTGCCACGTGCCGCCGTGCAGCGTCGTCGCGGTGATCACCAGCCCGTCGTCGGTCTCCTCGCAGTTACCCCCGAGTTTGTTGATTTCGGTGGCGAGGGCGGCCAGCCGGTCGGTTTCGTGACCGCGCAAATGGGCGATGCCCGTCAACCGGGACACCGACCCCCCCGCGGCAAGCGCGGCCAGTGCCGCCACCGCGGGTGTCAGCTCGCCGACGTCGCCGAGGTTGGCATCGATGCCGCCGTAGCTAATCGGCCCCTGCAATTCTACGTGTGAATCTGATTGCAGCACAGTACAATCCAGCTGCCGCAACAAGTCGAGAATCTGGTCGGCGGGCTGCAGGCTCACCCGCGGCCAACTCTCGACGCGTACACCCCCGCCTGTCACCGCGGCCGCGGCGAGGAACGGCACGGCATTGCTCAGGTCGGGCTCGATGTGCCAGTGTCTGGCGGTGATCGCGCCGGGGGCCACCCGCCACCGGCTGGAGCCCGAATCGACCTCGACGCCGGCATCGCGCAGCATCGCTGCGGTCATCGCGATATGCGGTGTCGACGGAAGGGTGCGGCCGGTGTGCACCACGGTCAATCCGTCGGCGAACGCCGCCCCCGACAGCAGCAGCCCCGACACGAACTGAGACGACGCCGACGCGTCGATCTCGACCGTCCCGCCGGCCACCGAGCCGCTGCCGCGCACGACGAACGGCAACGCGGCGCCGTCGATGTCCACACCGAGCGTGCGCAGCGCGTCGAGCAACGGCGCGATCGGCCGCCCACGGGCCTGTTCGTCGCCGTCGAAACTGACTGCGCCGGCGCCCAGTGCGGCCAGCGGCGGCACGAAGCGCAGCACGGTTCCGGCGAGGCCACAATTCACCGCCGCGTCGGGGCCCGGGTCGATTCGGCCCGAGACGGTGACATCGGTATCGGAGGCGTCGACGCCGAACCCGAGCGTGCGCAACGCGCCGACCATCAGGTCGGTGTCGCGGCTGCGCAGCGCGCCGGTGACCTTTGGCGTGCCGCCCTCCCGAGCGCCCAGCGCGGCGAGCACGAGAGCGCGGTTGGTCAGTGACTTGGAGCCCGGAACCGCGACCGTGGCATGAACCGGTGCCGAAGCGGTGGGTGCCGGCCAGGTGCGCGTGCTCACACACCCATCATCGCCTGTGGCGCACCGATGCCACCATGGAGGCATGTGCGGGCGATTCGCGGTGACCACCGACCCGAAGTTGCTGGCGGAGAAGATTCACGCCATCGACGAGGCCACGTCGGCTCTGGTGGGCAGCTCGGGGCCGAACTACAGTGCAGGTCCTAACTATAACGTCGCGCCGACGGCGACGATCGCGACGATGGTGAGCAGGCACACCGACCCCGACGACGATCCGACGCGGCGGCTGCGGCTGATGCGGTGGGGGCTGGTGCCGCCGTGGGCGAAGGCGGGCCCCGACGGGGCCCCGGACGGCAAGGGCCCATTGCTGATCAACGCGCGCGCCGACAAGGTCAACACGTCACCGGCGTTCCGGTCGTCGGCGAAAAGCAAGCGCTGCCTGGTGCCGATGACCGGCTGGTACGAGTGGCGGTCCAATCCCGAGACGCCCTCCGGCAAGAAGGCGCGCAAGACCCCGTTTTTCATGACGCCCGGTGACGACGACGTGATTTGCATGGCCGGGCTGTGGTCGGTGTGGCGGCCCAAGGGTGCGTCAAGGGATTCCGCGCCGCTGCTCAGTTGCACGATCATCACCACCGACGCGGTCGGTCCGCTCGCCGAGATCCACGACCGGATGCCTCTGATGATCGACGAGCGCGGCTGGGACCACTGGCTCGATCCCGACACCGCACTGGACGAAAAGCTGCTCACGGTGCGCGCCGACCTGTCGCGTCTGGAGATCCGGGAGGTCTCGACGCTGGTCAACAACGTGCGCAACAACGGGCCGGAGCTGATCGAGCCGGCCGACGCGCCGCCGAGTGTTTAAATTCTGAACTGCTTGGGTTCTGGGGGTGGATGCAACAGTCCTTGATTTGATTGAGGAGTGTTGCTGTGCCTCGTCGCCTTTGACGGTTGTTGTGCGCTCGAGCCTTATACCCGGGGGCGCGAAGTCGCTACGACCCTTCGGAAGATGTCGAGACGGTTGACAAGGTGCGCGGTCCGTCACACGTTGTGTCGCAGAGCTACGGCGAGAGCAATGCCCAGCCCACGGCGAACACTGTCGCCAAGCATGCCGTGGTGAGAATGATGCCGAATCGGAAGAACGTCCCTGCAGAGTATCCGCCAGGTTGCATCACCATCAGGTTAGTTTGATGGCTGTATGGGTTGAGAAATGTAAAAGATATACACGTGCCGATGAGGGTGAGCAGCAGCACCGGATTGAGGCCCGTGGTCGTGGCTACCGTAATGGCGACCGGGGTCAGAATCGCGGCGGCGGCTGCGTTGGTGACGACGTTGGTCAGTATGGTGGTACCGATCGCGATCGTGAGAACCACTAGCGCGGTGTTCGCGCCCGACAGGGTGAGGATGGCGTCGGAGAAGTAGCTACCCAGACCGCTTTCCACAACAATCGTTCCCAGGCCGATCGAGCCGGCGATGATCGCGAGGATATTCCAGTTCAGGGCGCGCACAGCTGAGCGCGGCGTCAGCACGCGGGTAATCACCATAAGGGCGGCTCCGGCGACGGCGGCGAGCTGAATCTTAGTCAGATTCAAGGAGCCTGCGACGATGACGGCAATCAGGATGGATAGAGCAATCCACGTCTTTCCAGTTTGCGGGGCCTTGCCAGCCACTTTCTGCCACAGCCCAACCAGCTCATGGTCGTCGAGGGCGCCGACCGATGTGGCGGTGACAAGGCACATCTCACCCGGCTTGGCTTTGGCTTTCCGGAGCGACTTATTGGTCTGGGCGGCGACCACCATAATGTTGTCGTCGTCCTCCAGGTCGCGTATCCTCGCCTGTTCCTGAGTGGCGATCGACACCAGATACAGGTTGTGCGGGGACAGGCCGAACCGCGCGCTGGCCCACAACATCCGCACCCCGTTCTCGGTGGCCCGGTATATCAAGACATCGTCGCCCTCGATGATGGTGTCTGCGTCGACCGATGTTTCCCATCGCTTGACTCCGACTAGTTCGAATTCCGGCGTCGTATGGATGCCCAACTCCGCTGCGGTTTTGCCGACGGCAATCGCCTTAGCTGCGACTGGAATCTCCGCTCGCCAGGACAGATCCCGTTCGTGGTCTTCAGTCCGGCCGCGCAGCATAAACCGTGCGGTGACGAGCAGCACTACCCAGCCGACAATTGCAACCGGAACGGCGATTGGGACGAACGAGAACATCGACAATTTCACGCCGGCCGGCGCGGCAAGCCCTGCGATGAGCAAATTGGAGCTGGTGCCGATAAGAGTCGCCGAGCCGGCCAGGGTGGTGGCATGGGCGACAGGCAATAGCACACCCCGCGCCGAGACACCGGATTGCTGCTCTAGTTCCTTCGTAGCTGGGATCAGCATGGCCACGATGGGCGTGGTGTTAATCAGGGCGGAGACGAATCCGACGGTCGGGATGATCCGGTACAACGTTTGGGTAGCAGTACTGACGCCGGACAAGAGGCGATAGGTCACCCGCGAGACAACTCCGGTATGCAAGACGCCTTTGGCGATCACCAGCATCGCGGCGACGGTGATGACGCCCGGATTGCTCAATCCGGCAAACAGCTGGTCCGGGGTGGCAATGCCCAACAGTCCCGCCACCACAAGAGCGCAAATCAGCGCCAGCACCGCCGGTATTGTCCCGGTAGTCATCACTATCAACGTGACGGTGACGATCACCGCCGCTACTAGTGCCACGCAACACATTCTCGACTCCATCTCGTCGTCATACGATGGTCTCGACGCTTTCGGCCCTTCGATCCCCGGGATTCGGTAGGTGCCCCGCCGTTGCTCGACGCTTTGGCCGGCCTGGACCCGCCAGCGCAGCACCAGATGGCGGCGATCCTGCGCAGCCTGTCCGAGACGCTCGCAGAGGTGCGGGACGGCACGAATACCACTCAGGTGGTGGGTGTTCTCGCCCGGCTGCTCAACCCGTCGCGAGGCGCATCCCGCCTGTTCTGAAATAAGTCGGGATTTCTCGTACTTGAGTTTCGCGGTTACGCGGCGGCTGCCGCGCAGGCCAGTTCGTAGTCGCGGTATTTAGGGGATCGGGCTGAGCTGCGTCAACGCCCGTAATTCGCGCTGCGACAAGGGTTCTGCGAAGCTTGGCGAGCATGTCTTCGAAGGCGATGTCGTCCTTGTGCCAGTACCAGGGCTGATCGGCGCGGCGGGCGGTGAGGTCGTCGGGGTGGTAGCCGTGCAGCGTGTACCAGATGACGACGAGGCTGTAGACGCAGAAGCTCAGCGGCACGGTGCGCTCCACTGCGCGCTGCAGCCGGTTGCGGGCCTGGCCGATGCCGAGCAGTTGTTTGCCGCCGGCGATGGCGACCTCGATCGGCCACCGGTCGGCGTAGCGGGTGACCACGGTCTCGGTGTCACTGGTGGTGTCGGTGGTGAAGATCGGCAGGACCTTTTCACTACCGGGCTCGCGGACCAGGACGGTGCGGCCTTCGGTGTTGCCGAACGCGCCGTACCAGATCGAATCGATGACGGTGATCTCAACGGTGTCGCGGCGGCCGTAGCGCGAGACCGTGACCTGCCGCCAGGTCGCGGCCGCGGCGATCTCGGCCGGGGTGCCGAGCCGGTGGCCCTTGAGCCGGGGGCGGCCGCGGTTGCCGGTGCGGGGTGGGGCGGGTGCGTACAGCGCGGCGTTGGCCGGCAGCCGGGTGGTGACGGTGGTGCGCTCGACCAGCAGCGCCGTGCCGTGGTAGGCGGCGTCGCCGACCGCGTGGATACACCTGTCCGGAAGAAGGACAATCAGCTCACGCGCCAACTGGACCGGGGACGCGGTGCCCCTGCCGCGCCAGAGTCGCAACAGCACCGGCAAGCACACCGGATGCGCGCAGAACGGCAGCCGGACGAGGATCCCGGCGATCAACCCACCGGTTGCCACGGCCGAGCGCGTTGGGATCCTGCCCGGACCCGTCGTGGGTCCAGAACGCGCCGAACACCTTCGGCCCCCAGCGGCGAAACAGCGTGTCGTCGACCACCACAACGATCGGCGCACCCGCGTCAAGCAGCCGATGAACGATCAGCCGGGCCAGCACCAGCCCGATCAGATCCACCTCCCAGCGGTGCTGCGAGAAGAACCGGCAGCACGCGTGAAACGACACCACCGCAGCCACCCCGGCGCCCACCAGCATGCCCACCACCGTCCGTCGCGCGGTCTGCGCGACCAGCCCGGTAGCCAGCAGCACGAACAACCCGAACGTCCGCGACCGGCGAAACGCGGGACGGAACATCTCCAACAGACCGCGCCAGGTAACGGGTAAGGTCGGCGACGGAAGCATCGGCGGAACCTCGCATCAGCGTTGAACTTTCATCCACACCCGCCGATGCTTCGTCATCTTACGACCGGATCACGGCGACACGCCGATCACGTCACAAACGCCCCAAAATTCACACGCGCCACACTGATCAAACTGCGAAACTCGAGCTCGTACATAAGCCGCACATTCGGCCCTGCGGGCCGCTCATGAGCGCTTGCGCGAAGAACATCAAGCGCTGATGAGCGCTTGCGCGAAGAACATCAAGCGCTGATGAGCGCTTGCGCGAAGAACATCAAGCGCTGATGAGCGCTTGCGCGAAGAACATCAAGCGCTGATGAACGCTTGCGCGAAGAACATTCAACCCTTGTACCCCGGCGGGTTGGGGGTGTCCACCCACAAGTCGACGCCGAGATTGCCGCCCGGGACGCAGTCGTACACCGACAGGTCGGTGACACCGGACTCCAGCAGCACGTCCTCGCACAGCAGAGTGTTGCCGGTGTATTCGCGGGCGGGCTTGTTGACGATCGCGTACGCGGCGTCGGCATACACCTCGGGCTTACGGGCCTTGGCCATCGCCTCGTCGCCGCCGAGAAGGTTCTGCACCGCGGCGGTTGCCACCATCGTTCGGGGCCACAACGTGTTCGATGCGATGCCCTCGTCGCGCAGCTCCTCGGCAATCCCCAAGGCGCACAACGTCATTCCGTACTTGGCCATCATGTAGGGGGTCGGCGTCAGCCATTTCTTCTCGAGCCGGATCGGCGGTGAGAGGGTCAAGATATGCGGATTCTCCCGCCCCCTCATATGCGGAATGCACGCCTGCGAGACTGCGTAGGTGCCGCGGACCTGGATACCGTTCATCAGGTCGAACCGCTTGAGCGGAACCTCGGTGATCGATCCGAGGTTGATCGCCGACGCGTTGTTGACGCAGATGTCGATGGCGCCGAACTGCTGCACCGCCTTCGCGACGGCCGCGACCACCATCTCACCGTCACGGATGTCTCCGACAATCGGCAGCGCGTGGCCGCCGGCTTCTTTGATCTCCTTGGCGGCGGTATGGATGGTGCCGGGCAGCTTGGGGTGCGGTTCCGTGGTCTTGGCCACGAGCGCGATGTTGGCACCGTCGGCCGCGGCCCGCTTGGCGATCGCGAGGCCGATACCGCGGCTGGCCCCAGAGATGAACATGGTCTTGCCGGAAAGGGACATGGCGACGACCTTAACCGCGGATGGTGCGAGCGCGGAACGGGTATTACTGCCTCGAGGAAGGAAGGCTCCGACATCTTCGCCCGCTATGCGGCGAACCACCGAGCAGTCGCGAAGCATCTCCTGTCCTGCTGAGTCCGTCGACGCGGCCGGGGAACAAGCGGCCGCGGATGCGATGTTGATGGGTACAGTCAGGGGCCGCCGGCCGAGCCGGCAGTTCGGCACACCGGCAGTTCGGCAGCGCGCCCTGCGGTTCTAGGATTGCAGAGGGGTTGTCTGGTGTTGACCGCGTGCCTCGAACGCCCGGTGTGGCCGGGCGGCGTCGATGACACCCCGACGAAAGGGATCGCAATGACCGACGTCGATGGTGCGGGCGACGCACCGTCGGACGGTGCCGGGCCCTCGGATGCCGCGCGGACAGAGTCCGATGCCGAGCTGACCGCACGCTTCGAACGCGACGCGATTCCGCTGCTCGACCAGCTCTATGGCGGTGCACTGCGGATGACCCGCAATCCCGCCGATGCCGAGGACTTGCTCCAGGAGACGATGGTCAAGGCCTACGCCGGGTTCCGGTCGTTCAAAGAGGGCACCAACCTCAAGGCGTGGCTGTACCGCATTCTCACCAACACCTACATCAACAGCTACCGCAAGCGGCAGCGCCAGCCCGCGGAGTATCCGACCGAGGAAATCACCGACTGGCAGCTGGCGGCCAACGCAGAGCATTCGTCCACCGGGCTGCGCTCGGCGGAGGTCGAGGCGCTTGAAACGCTGCCCGACAGCGAGATCAAAGAGGCGTTACAGGCGCTGCCGGAGGAATTTCGGATGGCGGTGTACTACGCGGACGTCGAAGGTTTCCCGTATAAGGAGATCGCCGAGATCATGGACACTCCGATCGGGACCGTGATGTCAAGGCTGCACCGTGGCAGGCGCCAACTGCGTAGCTTGCTGGCCGACGTGGCGAGGGAGCGCGGATTCATGCGCGGACATACGACGGAGGAGGTGTCGTCGTGAGCAGCGATGAGCGCTCGCGCGAAGAGCAGACGGCCCAGTTGCGTCAACCCGTTGGCCCCGTCGACCCAGATCATCCCGACTGCGCGGCCGTGATGGCCGAGGTGTGGACGCTGCTCGACGGCGAATGCACGCCCGAGACGCGTGAGAAGCTACGTCACCACCTCGAGGAGTGCCCCGGCTGCCTGCGCCACTACGGCGTGGAGGAACGCATCAAGCAGCTCATCGCGAAGAAGTGCGGCGGTGAGAGGGCTCCCGAGCACCTACGGCAGCGGCTGATGCTGGAGATCAGCCGCACGACGATCATCAAGTATTAGAAGCGACTACTTCTTGGCGCCGGCATTGGGCCGTTTGCCGTGATTGGCCTTGCTGTTCTTGCGGTCGCGCTTCTTCCGGCCGCGCTTGGCCATCTTCTCCTCCTCTTCGCGCAAACTCATCGCTCGACTCTCGTCCATCCTCTCATGCGCTCAAGTGGTCTGCTCTTCGCGCAAGCGCTCATCTCAAGTGGTCTGCTCTTCGCGCAAGCGCTCATCGCTGTGGTTCGATGATGGGCAAGCGGGGTGCAAGCAGGTAGACGAACGGGGTAGTAATGGCCGAGGACGTGCGCGCGGAAATCGTGGCCAGCGTGCTGGAGGTCATGGTCAACGAGGGCGATCACGTCGGCGAGGGGGACACCCTGGTACTGCTGGAGTCGATGAAGATGGAGATTCCAGTGCATGCGGAGAAGGCGGGAACGGTCACCGAGGTCAAAGTTTCCGTGGGTGACGTCATCCGGGCCGGCGACCTGATCGCAGTAATCGATTAACAGCCTCGATGTCCACCCTCGGTGAACTGCTCGCCGAGCACACGGTCCTGCCCGGCGACGCGGTCGATCATTTGCACGCAGTGGTCGGGGAGTGGCAGCTCCTGGCCGATCTGTCGTTCGCCGATTACCTGATGTGGGTCCGCCGCGACGATGGCGCGCTGGTCTGCGTGGCTCAATGCCGGCCCAACACCTCCCCGACGGTGCTGTTGACCGACGCCGTGGGAACTGTAACCGGCCCCGAACACTGCCCTCAGGCGACCGCCGCATTCGACTCTGGCACGATCGGCACCGCCGGCACCGGCATCGACGCCGTGCCCGTCCGCCACGGCGATGCGGTGGTTGCGGTGCTCACTCACCAGGCGACTACGCGGCACAACTCCTCTCCGCTGGAAATCGCCTACCTGGACTGCGCGAAGGACCTGCAGCACATGCTGGCCGAAGGCACGTTCCCGGACGTCGGTGACCTGCCGGTGTCCCGGTCCAGTCCCCGGGTCGGCGACGGATTCATCCGGTTGGACGTCGACGGCAACGTGGTGTTCGCCAGCCCGAACGCGATCTCGGCTTATCACCGCATGGGACTGGCCTCTGAGCTTGAGGGACACAACCTCGTGCGAGTGACCCGTCCGCTGATTTCTGACCCGTTCGAGGCTCAGGAACTCGCCGAGCACGTTCTCAACTCGCTCGCTGGCGGTTCGAGCATGCGGCTGGAGGTGGAGGCCGGAGGCGCGGCGGTGTTGCTGCGCACGCTACCGCTCGTGGTGCACGGCGAGTCCGTGGGCGCCGCAGTGCTGATCCGTGATGTCACCGAGATCAAACGCCGCGACCGCGCGCTGCTGTCGAAGGACGCGACGATCCGCGAAATCCATCATCGAGTGAAGAACAACCTGCAGACGGTCGCAGCGCTACTGCGGCTGCAGGCTCGCCGGACCGCCAACCCCGAAGGCCGTGAGGCGCTGATCGAGTCGGTGCGACGGGTGTCCTCCATCGCTCTGGTGCACGACGCGCTGTCGATGTCGGTGGACGAAGAGGTGAACCTCGACGAGGTGGTGGACCGTATCCTGCCGATCATGAGCGACCTGGCCGGCGTCGATTCGCGGGTAAGGGTGGGTCGGCTGGGCACTCTCGGTCTGCTCGACGCCGACCGCGCGACGGCCCTGATCATGGTCATTACCGAACTTGTCCAGAACGCGATCGAGCACGCCTACGACTCGTCGGGCACGCACGGGAGTGTGACGATTCGCGCCGAGCGTTCGTCGCGCTGGCTCGACGTGGTCGTGCACGACGATGGTCGAGGACTGCCCACCGGCTTCAACCTGGAGAAGTCCGATCGGCTGGGTCTGCAGATCGTGCGGACGCTGGTGTCGACGGAGCTGGTTGGCTCGCTGGGTATGCACGACGCGCCCGGCGGCGGTACGGATGTGGTGCTGCGGGTACCGATCGGCCGCCGCGCGCGGAGCGCGCAGTGAGGCGGGGGCGCGCGGAGTGCGCAATAGCACAATAAACGCGTCACGCCAGCAAATTAGCCCAGCAAAGTTGAGGCGCGAAATTCGCGCACCGGCAAATTGCTATTAGAACGTCAGACCGAGCTGCGCGCTCGTGTCCGCGCATTCCGCCGCTTCAGTGTGCGGCGCTCATCTTCGCTCATACCGCCCCATACGCCGGCGTCCTGGCCGGAATCCAGCGCCCATGTCAAGCACTCGGTGGTCACCGGGCAGCGGTTGCACACCAGCTTCGCCTCCGCGATCTGGGCGAGCGCAGGCCCGCTGTTGCCGACCGGGAAGAACAGCTCCGGATCCTCATCACGACAGACCGCCTTGTGGCGCCAATCCATGTAAATGCTCCTCGTTGCGTGCGCACAGTGGCGCACGGGTGTCTTCGACTGTTAATGCGTGCACGCGAAATGTTGCGGCACTGTTGCAACCGATCGTTTCACAGGCTCAACAGATGTCAATACTCCGCGGTAACTCGTGTTGAATCTCACTCTGAAGAATCTGTTGGCGGATTCCTTTACCGTTTGTACTACACGCGGCCGGCCTGCGCGCTGAACCGACCGGCAACGGCGCGGTCCTCGCAGGTCAGCGTGGCTGTGCTGGCGGAGCGACCACGCCAAGAGCGTCGGGAGCCGCGCTGAAGGTCATCGCGCGACGGGAGTCGACGAAGTCCCCGTCGATCTGAGCGGGCACCGGTGTGTTCGACGTCACACGGACCCACGGCAGGTCGTCGTGGCAGATCAGGTGCTTGGCATCCGTGCGGGGGTTCTTGGAGAGCATCTGCCGTACCAGGCGCAGGCTCGCGACCACGCCCATCGACGTGGTGGCCCACACACCGATCCCGGTCTCGTAGGCGGTGGTCGGGTTGGTCCACACCGGCCGGTTGTTGGCGTACGTCCATGGGCTGGAGTTGGACACGAACGCCAGATGCATGCCGTCGATCGGCTCCAGGCCAGGCAGTTGCAGGGTTAACATCGGTTCCCGCCGCGAGCTGCGCAGCACGAGCGGCACCGTCGTCCGGACGTAGCGCGACGCGGTGACCTTGCGCCCCTTGTCGCGCTGGGCCTCGACGGCGGCCACCACCTCGCCGTCGACACCCATTCCCGCGTTCAACACCCCCCAGCGCTCGCCGCAGTCCATCAGACCGATCCGCCGCCAGTGGCGGTCCCGATTATGGCTGCCTAGCAGGTCGATGAGCTGGTTGGTGGCTTCCACCGGATCGGGGCTGATACCCAGCGACCGCGCGAACACGTTGGCCGATCCGCCCGGCACGACCCCGACGGCCGGCACGCTCGCGGGCGGCGGCCCGCCCGGCGGGCCGAGAATGCCGTTGACCACCTCGTTCACGGTGCCGTCACCGCCGTGCACGATGATCACGTCCATGTTGGTCGCGGCGGCTGCCCGGGCAATCTCGATCGCGTGGCCGCGGTGGTCGGTGTGCTCGACGGTCAGATGCGCGCGGCTCTCCAGCGCGTGGGCCAGCAGGTCACGCCCCGCCGGTGTGGTCGACGTCGCGTTGGGGTTGACGATCAGCACCGCGCGCACGAGCCATGAGCCTAGCGGCGTGTTTAGGCTGAGGTCTGTGGCCGGTCCAATCCCACCCGTCGTGCGCGGTACCGGAGTCGCGGTCGGCCTGGAGGGAGTGGCTGCGCTGGTATTCGCGCTGGCTCTGGTGATCAGCGGGATCAGGGAAGGCGACGCGCGGGTCGCATTCGGTACCGCGGCGATGTTCCTGTTGATCGGCGCCGCGGTCTCGGCGGCTGGCTGGGCGTTGTTTCGCGGGCAGCGTTGGGGACGCGGTGTCGCGGTGTTCGCCCAGCTGATGTTGCTGCCGCTGGCCTACTACATGCTGTCCGGCTCACACCGTCCGGAGTTCGGCATGCCGCTGGGCGTCGTCGCAATGGTGACGCTGGCGCTGTTGTTCAGCCCACAGGCACTGAAATGGGCTGCATATCAATCGGATTCGGCTAGGTCGGACAACTCCGAGCCGGATACCCGGTAGCTGATCCAATCGCTCAACGGCTTGGCGCCGACCGCCTTGTACAGAGCGATCGCATCGACGTTCCAATCCAGCACGGCCCACGTCAGCCGCGTGTAGCCAGCGGCGATGCATTCCCGTGCCAGCTCGCGCAACAGTGCACGGGCCAGTCCGCGGCGACGGAATGCGGGACGGACGAACAGATCCTCCAGGTAGATGCCGGCCGTGCCGTCCCATGTAGAGAAGTTGCGAAACCACAGCGCGCTGGCCGCGATCCGGCCGTCGACCTCGGCGACGTACGCGTTGACCGTCGGCTCCGGCCCGAAAAGTGCTGCGCGCATCTGGCTTTCGGTCACCACGCAGTGTTCGATCGATCGCTCGAAATCTGCGAGCTCGTAAACCATCGAGGTGAGATCGGCCTCGTCGCCGGGCCGGGCCCGCCGGATCACGCTCGTCATAAGTGACCCCCCGAGTGCCGACAGAATGGTCCTGAATTTCGTTGTGGTTTCCGCGACTTCATCGCTCACGTCGGAGTCGGCGACGATCCCGCCGCCGGAGTAGGCCCGCGCACTCAAGCGATCCGCCGACAGCTCCGCGCACCGGATCGACACCACCCAGCAGCCGTCACCGTGCCGGTCGCACCATCCGGCGGCGCCCGCGTAGAAGCCGCGGTCGCCCTCTAGCTCGGCGATCATCGCGGCGGCGGCATCAGCCGGTACGCCGCCGACGGCGGGCGTAGGATGCAGCGCCAATGCGAGATCCAATGCCGTGGTTGATGATTCGCGCAGCCTCGCGGTGATCGGAGTGCTCAGGTGCCACAGCGCGGCCGTGCTGGACAGTTGTGGCGTCGGGGCGATCTGCAGATCGACGCACAACGGGTCCAGCGCTTTGCGCATCTCGTCGACTACCAGCGAGTGTTCGAACCGGTTCTTCGCAGACTCGGCGAGCGTGGAGCCGTTCGCGCGGTCGGTCTGCGGGTCGGTCGAGCGCGGCGCCGACCCGGCGAACGGGCGGCAGGTCACCCTGTCGCCGTAACGGGCGACGAGCAGCTCCGGGCTCGCGCCGATCAGCGCGCGTCCCTCGTATTCGGCGCCCGCCGGTGACAGGTCAGCAAAGTAGCAATATGCCTGCGGATCCGCGGCCGCAAGGCGGTGCAGCACCGTCGCAGCGTCCAGCGCCGCTTCCGACGACAGCTGCAACGAGCGCGCGAGCACTACCTTGCGCAGCCCACTGTCCGGGTTTTGCAGTGCGGCGAGCGCCCGGCGGATCCGCTTGCCGTGCTCATCAGCGCTCGGGATTGTGGCGGTGATCCGCACTGCCAGCGTCGACTCAGAGGATGGGAGCGGCAACGCGCCCTTGAACTCATGTGAGCGCGGGACCATCAGCGCTGTCGGATGCGTGACGTCAAAAGGCAAGGCGCCCAGAACTATTGGTATGTTTCCTAACCGCAGTGCAGCCTGCGCTGCCCCGATCTCGGGGTAACGGACGGTGATCCCATGCGCCACCAGTGTCCCGCCCTGACCGCTGAGGACGAACGACGGATTCATCGGGACAGCGGGCGGGGACAGCCGGTGATGTCGAGCCCGATGATCTGGCGGACGTTGTGCTCGAAGCCGCACACCGCGATCGACGCCGCCACCATCGCGAAGCGGATTCCCTCGTACAGCGGCTGCTCGATCCAGCGGGTCAGCACCGCGCGGGAGAAGTGGCCATGCCCGACAAACAGCACGTCGCGGGACTGCATGTGCTCCAGCGCGATCGCGATCGCCCGATCGGCGCGTCGGCACACCTGCGCGACGGTCTCGCCGCCGGGGCAGCCATGCGTCCACACCAGCCAATCGGGCACCGCCTTGCGGATCTCCTCAGTGGTGGTGCCCTCGTAGTCGCCGTAGTCCCATTCGGTGATCAAGGGCGTCACCTCGTGTACGTCCAGACCGGCCAGTTCCGCGGTGTCCAGCGCACGTTTGCGAGGGCTGCTGACGACGAACGGTTTGTCCAATTCCAGTTGCGCCAGTGTTTCGCCCGCGGCCTTCGCCCGTTTGCGGCCGTCGTCGGTGAGATCCAATTCCGTGCGGCTGGTGTGTTTTCCGGACCGCGACCATTCGGTCTCACCGTGCCGAAGTAGCAACAGTCGATGCTCGCGAAGCGCCACGCCGCCGATTCTGCCCCACCTGACGTGACGAAGTTCACGTGCGTGCTTGGATGGCATTGTGACCCGAGTACTGGCAGTGGCCAACCAGAAAGGTGGGGTCGCCAAGACGACGACGGTCGCGTCGTTGGGGGCGGCGATGGGGGAGAGTAATCGGCGCGTTCTGCTCGTCGACCTTGACCCGCAGGGATGTTTGACGTTCTCCCTCGGCTACGACCCGGACAAGTTGCCGGTGTCGGTGCACGAGGTGCTGCTCGGCGAAGTGGAGCCGTCGACGGCGCTGGTTGACACCAGCGAGGGCATGACGCTGCTGCCTGCCAACATCGACTTGGCCGGTGTCGAAGCGATGCTGTTGATGCGAGCGGGCCGCGAGTATGCGCTCAAACGCGCGCTTGCCAAGGTGAAGGACCAATTCGACGTTGTGATCATCGACTGCCCGCCGTCGCTGGGTGTGCTCACCTTGAACGGTCTGACGGCGGCCGACGAGGTGATCGTGCCGCTGCAATGCGAGACCCTCGCACACCGCGGGGTCGGGCAGTTCCTGAGGACTGTCGCCGACGTGCAGCAGATCACCAATTCTGACCTTGAGCTGCTGGGCGCATTGCCCACGCTGTACGACTCGCGCACTACCCACAGCCGCGACGTGCTGCTCGACGTCGCCGACCGCTACCAACTGCCGGTGCTCGCCCCACCGATCCCGCGCACGGTGCGGTTCGCCGAGGCCAGTGCGTCAGGAGCATCAGTGTTGGCCAGCCGCAAGAACAAAGGGTCGACCGCCTATCGCGAGCTGGCGAGCGCGCTGCTCAAACATTGGAAGTCGGGTAAGCCGCTGGCGAGCTTCGCGCCGGAGATCTGAAACTTCTGGTCTTCGCGCCAGCGCCCTACGCCTCACCGAGCGCGACCACCGTGTTCCCGCGTTGCTCGATCACGGTGGTGCCGACAACGCCCGGCGTGATCGGTCCGGAGACGTTGCCGCGGTCGACGGGGATGACCCGCTCGAAGGCGCCTGTCTTCGGCTCGTACACCGCGATGCCGCCGGTGACGGGGACAAGCAGCCGATCGGCCATCATCTCGCCCGGTCCCAGCGGCACCGCGCTGCCCGAGGCGATCGTGTAGCGGAACGCCAAACTGGTGCCGTCGAGCACCGCGACGCTGTCGCCGGTCCAGGCAGTGATCATGTCGCCGGTGTGCGACACCATGATGTTGGGGCCGGGGGGTCTGGGCAGCAGCGTGCTGGCGGTCTCGTGACCTGTCTCGTCGTAGACCACCACCCGCGGTTGCGGGACGGGTAGATACACCGCGGTGCGCAGATCCGCGACGGCCAGCACCTTGGCTCCGGAGTCCGCCGTCAGGCCCGGCTCCTGGACGTATTTCTGTTCCGGTTGGACGTCTTCCTTGGCCACCTTGAGCAGGGTCAGCCGGACGTCGGGAAAGCTCGTGCAGGTCTCCAGGATCGACGCACCCGATGAGCTGGCCGCGGTCGAGAGGAACTGGCAGGGCGGGTGAGGCGGCACGGGCGGGTTGATCGCAGCATCGATGTCGCCGTACGCCAACGTGCGGACCATGTCCGAGCGCCACATTTCGATGCGGGTACGGCCCGCCGCCAGCACCGTGGTGCCGTCGGTGGACAGCGTGATCTGGTCATCGGCGTAGGACGAGCGAGTCGGCCCGCGCGTGCCGGTGCGCGCCTCGACGGTGCTCACTTGGCCGCAGCCTCGACTATCGGGATAGGCGGCGACCGCCAGGTCGTAGACCCAGGTCACCGTGCAGAGGTCATGGTCGCGTGCGAAGCTCCAGCGCTGGT
This sequence comes from uncultured Actinomycetota bacterium, assembly GCA_963801365.1. Classification (GTDB taxonomy): domain Bacteria; phylum Actinomycetota; class Actinomycetes; order Mycobacteriales; family Mycobacteriaceae; genus Mycobacterium. The sequence continues at coordinate 192,023 of CAWDEZ010000027.1, forward strand.
CTCCGGTTTTCGGATCCCGCCCGACAATCTCGCGTCCGTCGCCGGTGACCACGGTGCTGGCCACGATCACCGGCTGGTTGGTTCGTGAACTAGGGGCGGTCCACAGCTGCCGGAGGTTCGCCGGCACCGCGCGAGCGGGGCTGATCGCCGGCGCCGGGGTCGCGGCCGGACGACTGATTGTGGCCCGCGCATCGCTCTTCCACCAGATCAGCGCCCCGACCACGCCAACGACCGCCACGATGGCGGCGGCCGCCAGCATGTCGCCCTTGGTGCGGCGCTCGGGTTTGATCAATGCGGTGGCTAACCAACGCAGGGTGCAGCCTGGCTCGGCCGACGGCGGCGACGCCGCCGGCCAGAGTGACCGGAACCAGTGCTTTCCTGCTCGGCCGAGGTCCGCATGTCCGCGGAGTTTGGACCGCTCCTCACGTCCGCGGCGCTCTCCTCGGTCTGGGCCTCGACGTGGCCGGTGGCAGTCTTGCCGCCGCGAGTGCGCCGCCGTGAGCGGGTGCGGCTGCGGGCCGGATGCTCAGCAGCATCACGGCGCGGCCCGGGCTGCCGCCCCTGCTTGCGCGCCGGACCGACGCGGCCGCTGACGTCGGCGGGAATGTCGAGTTCGGCGTATAGGTGCGGCGAGCTGGAGTAGGTCTCCGACGGATCGGAGCAGCCCAGATCCAAGGCCTTGTCGATCATCGACCAGCGGGCGAGCTCATCCCAGTCGACAAGCGTGACGGCCACGCCTGCGCGCCCGGCACGGCCGGTGCGACCGATGCGGTGCACATAGACCTTTTCGTCCTCCGGGCACTGGTAGTTGACGACGTGGCTGACGTTCTCGATATCGATGCCGCGCGCCGCTACGTCGGTGGCCACCAGCACGTCGACGTCGCCGCCGCGGAACGCGTTCAGCGCCTTCTCGCGGGCATCCTGGCCGAGGTCGCCGTGCACGGCGCCGACCTTGAAGCCGCGTTCGCCCAATTCGTCGGCCACCTTCTGCGCGGTGCGTTTGGTGCGGGTGAAGATCATCGTCGCGTCGCGTCCGCGGGCCTGCAGTATCCGGGTGACCAGCTCGACCTTGTCCAACGCGTGAGCGCGGTACGCGAACTGCTCGGTGGTGGCGTGCACTGCGGAAGAGTGCGGTGCTTCGGCCCGGATGTGGGTGGGCCGCCGCATGAAGGTCCGGGCCAGCGTAATGATCGGGTCGGGCATCGTCGCCGAGAACAGCATCGCCTGCCGATCGGCGGGAATCTGGCGCAGGATCCGCTCGATGTCGGGCAGGAATCCGAGGTCGAGCATCTCGTCGGCCTCGTCGAGCACCAGCACGGACAGTGCGTTGAGTTGCAAATGGCCCTGTTGTGCGAGGTCCAGCAGTCGGCCGGGCGTACCGACGACCACGTCGGCACCGGTCCGCAACGCCTCGATTTGCGGCTCGTAGGGACGGCCGCCGTAGATCGACACCACACTGAGCTTGCGGCGCTTGTCTAATGTCGGTGCCGCTGCGCCTCCGGTGTCTAATGTCGGTGCCGCTGCGCCTCCGGTGTCTAATGTCGGCGCCGCTGCGCCTTCGGCTGCGTTCAGGTACTTCGCCGCGGACGCCAGGTCGCCGGACACCTGAAGGCAAAGCTCCCGGGTGGGCACGACCACGAGCGCGCGAGGCACGCCGGTCAGCGGGCGATCGCCGTCACCGGCTATGCGGTGCAGCAGCGGTACCCCGAACGCAAACGTCTTGCCCATGCCAGTGCGAGCCTGGCCGATCAGGTCGTCGCCGGCCAGCGCTAGCGGCAAAGTCAACTCTTGGATAGCAAAGGGATGTTGGATGCCGTTCTCGGCTAATGCGCGGACAATTTCGCCGCGAACGCCGAGTTTGGCAAACGATGGGTTGAGGGCGGTCATGAGGCCTTTCGTGTCATTCGTCGCGCCAGCGGAGCTGGCCGTTGTTCTCGCCACGCGCGCACGAGTTCGAATAAACACGTCTGGCCGGCTCGAAGCATTGCTGCATCGACGCCGATTCGCGAGGCCCTGCGCTTCTAGGAAGGCGAGCCAACTGCGTGCACGCACATATATCGGAGTGGCGGCCGCGTGGCCGCCTGACCCCATCATACCGGGCTAGGCTGTGGGCCATGAGTTCCACGCAGCCTTCGGCTGCCGCAGAACAGCTCACCGACCAACCCGGTTCACGCATCGGCCCCGACCATCCGGGCGTCAACAAGCTCTTTGCGCTGCTCGCCTATGGGGAGGTGGCCGCGTTCTATCGGCTCACCGACGAAGCGAAGATGGCGCCGAACCTGCGTGGCCGGATCGCGATGGCGAGCATGGCCGCCGCCGAGATGCAGCACTACGAAATGCTGCGGGATGCGTTGGACGCCAGGGGAGTCGACGTCGAACAGGCTATGACGGGTTACATTTCGGCGCTGGAGAACTACCACCGGTTGACCACCCCCAGCACCTGGTTGGAGGCGTTGGTCAAGACCTACATCGGCGACGCGCTGGCCGCCGATTTCTACCGGGAGATCGCCGACGTGTTGCCTGACGAGGTTGCCGACGTGGTGCGCGGCGTGCTCGCGGAGACTGGGCATTCGCAGTTCGTGGTGGCCGAGGTGCGCGCGGCGGTGGCGTCCAGCGGCAAACAGCGCAACCGTCTCACGCTATGGGCCCGCCGACTGCTCGGTGAGGCGATTACGCAGGCCCAGTACGTGTTGGCCGAACACGACGACCTGACCGATCTCGTGGTGTCGGGCACCGGCGGACTCGGTCGGATCACCGACTTCTTCGATCGCCTGCAGCGCACGCACGCCGAGCGGATGTCTAAGCTCGGGTTGGCGTAATCCGCATCAGCGGGTACACGCCGCCGCGATCGTGTTGTGACTCTGCGACGTGAGAATCTGGCCGTTCGCGTCGGTAATTGTGCAATTGAGGTGGCTTGCGAGGCTCACGGCCGTCACGGAGTTCACCAGCACCTTCCCGCCGGAGACGATGGTCTTCGTCCACGGCAGCGTGACGTTGAAGTCGGTGCGCGGCAACCCCGTTTCGTCCAGGTAGGTCACCGCGACGATGTCACCGGGCTGGCTTCTGCCCAACACCGTGTAAGTGATTGCCCGCGGGTCGACCTGCGGGGCGGTCGGGAGCGGGGCGGGCGCAGGCGCGGTAGAGGACGATGTGGAGGCCGACGGTCTCACCGTGGTCACCGTTTCCGCCGGCAGCGACGTGGTCGGAGGCAACGAAGGCCGGGACGTCGGTCGGGGAGGTGTGAGCGCCGGCGCCGACTTAGAGGGCACGATTCCAGGTCTCGTGGACACGCTGTCGCCGCCGCGGACTATCAGAATTGCGAGAATCATGGCCAACGCCACCACGGCGCCGGCGATCGCGGCGGCCCAGCGCCATCGGGACGAATCTTCGTAGTAGACGATCTCCCCGTCGTCGTAGTCGTAGTTGTCGTCATAGTCGTCGAAGTCGTCCCGGCGGTCATCGGCGCCGTCGCGCACCAGCTCGCGGGTGGGGGTGTAGTAAGTGCTCGGGCGCCAGGTGTTGCCGGAATTGTGCCTGGTCATCGCTACTCACCTCACAGAAGGACCGCACGATGTTAGCGGGGTCGCGACGTCGCTTCTGGTCGGCCGCCGGGCGTGTCAGGTCACCGATGGGTGTCGATTCGGGCACCGCGAACGCCCGCGCCCCGACCGGTCTGTGATGTTTCAACTAGCCTGCTGTCGGGAGAACGGCAATGAGCGGTTGCGCGAAGAGCAGATAACGCAGCGGCGGAAGGGGTCAGCGTGGAGGTCAAGATCGGCATCGCGGAGAGCCCGCGCGAGTTGGTGCTCAACAGCTCACAGACGCCCGAAGAGGTCGAGGAGCACGTGCGCGCTGCGCTCGAGAAGGGCTCACCGGTCCTCGACCTGACCGACGAGCGGGGACGCAAGGTATTGGTGCAAACCTCGAAGATCTCCTACGTCGACATCGGCGTCGCCGACGTGCGCCGCGTCGGGTTCGGCGGCTAGCGCTACGACCGGGTCAGCGGCACATGCGACAGCCCGCCCCAGGCGAACTGCACGGTGCCATCGACGGCGTCCTCCTTGGAGATCGGACGTTCGGCGCCCAACCAATAGCGCGCGCAGTCCACACTGACCCCCACCAGACCGACCGCTATCATCCGGGCGCGGTGTGCCTCCAGCCCAGAGTCGCGGCTGATCAGGTCGAACACCGCGTCGGTGCAGGATTCGGTAGCCACGCGTACCTGCGCGGCAACCTGCGGCTCGGAGACGTAGTCGTTCTCGAAGATCAGTCGATAACCCTGGCTGTCGTGCTCGATGAAGTCGAAGAATGCCTGAACCGCTGAGCGCAGCCGCTGCCGGTTGTCCGTGGTGGTGCGCAATGCCTGCCGGACGCCGGACACCAGGTTGTCGACGTGGCGTTGCAGCACCGCGAGGTACAGCTCGAGCTTGCTTGAAAAGTGTTGGTACAGAACGGGTTTGCTGACACCAGCGCGGTCGGCGATCTCGTCCATTCCTGCCGCGTGAAAGCCGCGATCGACGAAAACCTCACTCGCGACAGCGAGTAGCTGACCGCGCCGCTCGTCGCGGGGAAGCCGATTGCCGCGCCGGCCACCACCCTGAGCGGTTCCGGCCACGTCGTCGCCGCGGTTGAGCGCGTTGCCGCGTCTCTCGGCGGTGTTGGCGAGATCGCTCATCAAAATCCTCATCTGGCCGCAATTGGGCATGGTCCAAGAGTCCGACACTACTACCGCGGGGAGCGGTGCGCCGGGGGGGCAACCCGGATCGACTGTGACATTCTGGGTGCCGTGACCTACGACTCGGGGCGTCGCGGCGGTCGTGTGCCGGTGCTGCGCAACGAGTGGAGGGAGCCGTTACGTGCCCAGCGCGACCCGGTGACCACCGACCACGGGCGGCCCAGGTCGAATCGCGATGGCAGACAACGCTGGCGCAAGCGAACGTGGCTGGGACGGTTCGTTTCCACCTACGGCTGGCGAGCGTACGCGCTGCCGGTGTTGGTGGCCGTGACAGTCATGGCGCTCCTCACGATGGTTGACGGCAGTGCCCACCAGGAAGACACTGCCGTCGGTGCGGTCGAGGGTCCCCGACAGACGATCGAGGCGGTGGGCACCGCGATCATCGGTGCGCCGCCGAAGGGGCTGACCCAGTTCGACGCGAGCCTGCCCACCGGCGTCTTGCCCGACGGCGGCCCGTACACCGAGGCCGGGGCGAAGACATGGCACATCGCGCCCGGCAATGAACAGCAGATCGGGCAGGGCACCACCAAGGTGTTCACCTACACCGTGGAGGTGGAGGACGGCGTCGACACCACGTCCTACGGCGGTGACGACGGCTTCGCGCGGATGGTTAGCCAGACGCTGAGCAATCCGAAGAGCTGGACGCACAACCCTCAGTTCGCGTTTCGTCGGGTCGACGGCAGCGTCCCGGGCAACCCGGACTTTCGGGTGTCGTTGACGTCGCCGATGTCCGTGCGCGAAGGCTGCGGCTACGAGATTCCGCTGGAGGCGTCGTGCTACAACCCTGCCTACGGCCGTGAGGTGCAGCGCCGGGTGTTCGTCAACGAAGCCCGCTGGGTGCGCGGCGCGGTGCCGTTTCAGGGCGACATCGGGTCCTACCGCCAGTACCTGATCAACCACGAAGTCGGCCACGCGATCGGCTACCGGCTACACGAACCGTGCCTGGAAAACGGCGCACTCGCGCCGGTGATGATGCAACAGACGTTTTCCATCAGCAACAACGACGAAGCGCGCTTCGACCCTGACACGGTCAAACCCGACGGCAGGGTGTGCCGTTTCAACCCCTGGCCCTACCCAATCGCCTAGCGCCCTGCCACCTCCTGGCGCGTGCGCGTCGCGCCGGAGACCTGGGGTACCGCCCGCTTGCCGGGGGAGCCGCGAAGCGGCGCATTCCGCGGACGCTCGCGCCCGGACTCGGGAAGGTCCGACTCGGTTTGGTCGTTATGCGATACGCCTATTGTTGAGGGTGTGTGAGGGCTGGCTGCGGACGTCTGCGGCCACCGCTGACCGAGGAGAACCCGGGTGGTGTCGACAACTTTGCCGCCGCTGGTGGAGCCAGCAGCCGAGCTGACCCGTGACGAGGTCGCACGCTACAGCCGTCATCTGATCATCCCCGACCTCGGCGTCGACGGGCAGAAACGCCTGAAGAACGCGCGTGTGCTGGTGATCGGGGCCGGCGGTCTCGGGTCGCCGGCGTTGCTGTACCTGGCCGCCGCGGGCGTGGGCACGATCGGAATCGTGGAGTTCGACGTCGTCGACGAGTCCAATCTGCAGCGTCAGATCATTCACGGGCACTCCGATATCGGGCGGTCGAAGGCGGAGAGCGCCCGCGACTCGATCGACGAGATCAACCCGCTCGTCGATGTCCGTCTGCACCAGCTTCGGCTGGAGCCGGACAACGCGGTCGACATCTTCACGCAGTACGACCTGATCCTCGACGGCACCGACAACTTCGCCACCCGATACCTGGTGAATGACGCCGCGGTTCTCGCCGGCAAGCCCTACGTCTGGGGTTCGATCTACCGGTTCGAAGGCCAGGTATCGGTGTTCTGGGAGGACGCCCCCAATGGGCTCGGACTGAACTACCGCGACCTGTACCCTGAGCCGCCGCCGCCCGGCATGGTGCCGTCGTGCGCGGAGGGCGGCGTGCTGGGCATCCTGTGCGCATCGATCGCGTCGGTGATGGGCACCGAGGCGATCAAGCTGATCACCGGCATCGGCGAGCCGCTGCTCGGCCGGCTGATGGTGTACGACGCACTGGAGATGAGCTATCGCACCATCAAGGTCCGCAAGGACCCCGAGACGGTCAAGATCACCGAGCTCGTCGACTACGACGATTTCTGCGGCGTGGTCTCCGCGGACGCAGCCGAGGTCGTGGCCGACTCCACGGTGACGCCGCGGGAGTTGCGCGAGCTGCTCGACTCGGGCACGAAGGTGGCGCTGATCGACGTGCGTGAGCCCGTCGAGTGGGACATCAACCGCATCAGCGGCGCGCAGCTGGTGCCGAAGTCGACGATCGAGTCGGGCGAGGGGCTCGCGATGCTGCCGCACGACCGGATTCCGGTGCTGTACTGCAAGACCGGTGTGCGTTCCGCCGAGGTGCTGGCTGCCGTGAAGAAGGCGGGGTTCTCCGATGCCAAGCACCTGCAAGGCGGCATCGTGGCCTGGGCCAGTCAACTCGAACCCGACATGGTGATGTACTGACCGCGCCGCGGTGTCCCGACACAGCCGCGGGGCTTGCCGGACCTGCGTGTTTACGCAGGTAACCTGGCGCCATGACCATCGAACGTCCGCCGGAGCATGTGTTGGCGGCGTTCGGGCTGACAGGATTTCGGCCGGTGCCACTGGGCGCCGGCTGGGAAGGCGGATCCCGCTGCGGGGAGGTCGTGCTGTCGATGGTCGCCGACCATCCCCGCGCCGCGTGGTCGGCGAAGGTGCGCGAGACGTTATTCGTTGACGGGGTGCGGTTGGCGCGGCCGGTGCGCTCCACCGACGGACGTTTCGTGGTATCGGGCTGGCGCGCAGACACTTTCGTGGCCGGCACGCCCGAGTCGCGTCACGACGAGGTGGTGTCTGCCGGAGTGCGACTGCATGAGGCCACCGCGAAACTCGAACGGCCGCGGTTTCTGACCCAACCTCCGGTTGCGCCGTGGGGCGACGTCGACGTGTTCGTCGCCGCGGATCGTGCCGCGTGGGAGGATCGCCCGCTGCACTCGTGGCCGTCGGGGGCGAGGGTATCGCCCGGGTCACCAGATGGCCAGCGCTCGCTCGATTTGATCAATCAACTGGCCGGGCTGCGCAAACCGACGAAGAGCCCCAGTCAACTGGTGCACGGCGACCTTTACGGCACAGTGCTTTTCGCCGGGACCGCCGCACCGGGTATTACCGACATCACACCGTACTGGCGGCCGGCATCGTGGGCGGCGGGCGTCACCGTGGTCGACGCGCTGTCCTGGGGCGAGGCCGACGACGGACTGATCGAACGCTGGGCTTCGTTACCGGAGTGGCCACAAATGCTGTTGCGCGCATTGATGTTTCGTCTGGCAGTGCACGCGCTGCATCCTCGCTCCACCGCTGTGGCCTTTCCCGGGCTGGCGCGGACGGCGGCTCTGGTGAGGCTGATCCTGTAGCTTCGGAAGCGGTGCCCGACACGGCCGATAATGTGTGTTAACGCGGTGAAAAATGCTGAATTCGGCGCTGTGACGACAGGTCAGTCGGGTTCAGGAGGGCATTCTCTGACGGCGGCTCCCAACAGCGATTATCGTCTGCCGACGGCAACTCTGCGACCCACGTCACAGCGGTTAGATAGCCGCCGTGTTAACACAATCGCACTGTCGCCGGACGCGCGTCGGTGCGAAATTTTGAACGCCCTCAAACCGCCTTTACCCTCCAAGAAGACTCGGCGCGACGATGCGCGGCATTCCATCCGACTACAGGAGGCGTCGTGGTCGATCGGCACACACGTCTTCCCGCGGCTTCTCCTCTTCGCGCAAGTGGCACATCGGCCGCCGACGCTCTGCTCGGACTCGGCAAGTATTTTCACCGCGGCGAGGTGTCCGCGGACCACCGGACGCTGCACAAAGTCGGCGGCCGGGCCGCGGACGACTTCTACCGGGACCGGTGGGCCCACGACAAGGTGGTCCGCTCGACGCACGGAGTCAACTGCACCGGATCGTGTTCGTGGAAGATCTACGTCAAGGACGGCGTGATCACCTGGGAGTCACAGCAGACCGACTACCCGCCTGTCGGCGCCGACAAGCCGGAGTACGAGCCGCGCGGCTGCCCGCGCGGGGCGTCGTTCTCTTGGTACACGTATTCGCCTGCGCGCGTGCGCTATCCATACGTGCGTGGAGTGCTGCTGGAGTACTACCGCGAGGCAAAGGAACGACTGAAGGACCCCGTGCTGGCATGGGCCGACCTCGTCGACGACCCGGTGAAGTCCGTGCGCTACAAGGCTGCCCGCGGCAAGGGCGGGTTGGTGCGCACCGAGTGGTGGGAGGCCGCCGAGATCGCCGCGGCTGCGCACGTGCACACCGTGAAGAAGTAAGGCCCCGACCGGGTGGCCGGGTTCTCCCCGATACCGGCCATGTCCATGGTCAGTCATGCCGTTGGCGCCCGGTTCATTTCGCTGCTCGGCGGCTCGATGCTGTCTTTCTACGACTGGTACGCGGACCTGCCGGTCGCCTCACCTCAGGTTTTCGGTGACCAGACCGACGTGCCCGAGTCGGCCGACTGGTTCGACGCCGGCTACCTCACATGTGGGGCTCCAACGTACCCGTAACGCGCACGCCGGATGCGCACTACATGACCGAGGCGCGGTATCGCGGCCAGAAGGTGATCGTCGTCTCGCCCGATTATGCCGACAACACCAAGTTTGCCGACGAATGGCTCGCGGCACGGCCGGGAACCGATGCTGCGCTTGCGATGTCGATGGGACATGTCATCCTCAAGGAGTTCTTCGTCGACAGAACAACGCCCTATTTCGCCGACTATGTCAAGAAGTACACCGATCTGCCGTTTCTGGTCACGCTGATCGAGCGCAACGGTGACCTGCTGCCCGGAAAGTTCCTCACCGCAGCCGATCTCGGTGACACCGCGGAGGGTGCCCAATCGAAGACGGTGCTGCTCGACGCGGACGGAAAGCCGGTGGCGCCCAACGGCTCTCTGGGACACCCGTTCACCGCATCCGGAGAGGGCAAGTGGAACCTCGACCTGCACGGCGTCGACCGCTTGCTCACGCTGCACGGGGCCCACAGCGATGTAGCGGCGGTCAAGCTGCCCCGGTTCGACAACGACCGCGCCGGCACCCTGACGCGCGGCGTGCCGACGACGATGGTTGCTGGACAATGGGTTACAACGGTTTTTGATCTCTTGCTCGCTCAGTACGGCGTGCAACGGGAGGGCCTGCCCGGTGACTGGCCAGCGGGCTACGATGATGCGTTGCATCCTTACACCCCGGCCTGGCAAGAGCCGATCACCGGCGTGCCGGCGCCGGCTGCCGAGCGGATCGCGCGTGAATTCGCCGACAATGCAGAACGTTCCGGTGGCCGGTCGATGATACTGATGGGCGCAGGGACCAACCACTGGTTTCACTCCGACCAGATCTACCGCTCGTTCTTGACGCTGGTGATGCTGACTGGCTGTCAGGGAGTCAACGGTGGCGGCTGGGCGCACTACGTCGGCCAGGAGAAGTGCCGACCCGTAACGGGTTGGTCGACGCTGGCCTTCGGGCTGGACTGGCAGCGGCCGCCGCGTCAGATGCAGGGCACCGTGTTCTGGTACCTGGCAACCGACCAGTGGCGGTACGACCGGTTCACGTCTGAGGTGATGGCATCTCCGCTGGCCGAAGGGCGCTTTGCGGGCCGTACCGCCGCGGACAATATCGCGCTGGCGAGCCGGCTGGGATGGATGCCGAGCTATCCGACGTTCAACCGCAACCCTCTGGACCTCGCGGACGAGGCGAGCAGGCTCGGCAAGGATCCGGCGGCACATGTAGTGGACGGGTTGACTTCGGGTCACCTGCAGTTCGCCTGCGAGGACCCCGACGCTCCGGAAAACTTTCCCCGCTGTCTGACCGTGTGGCGATCGAACCTGCTCGGCTCGTCGGCGAAGGGCAACGAGTACTTCCTCAAACACCTGCTGGGAACCGACTCCAACGTCGCCGCACGCGACGACGACGCGGTGCGGCAGCAGGAGGTGCGGTGGCGAGACGAGGCGCCGGTCGGGAAGCTGGACTTATTGCTTTCGTTGGACTTTCGCAACACCAGCACCACATTGTTCTCCGACATCGTGCTGCCCGCGGCGACGTGGTATGAGAAGCACGACCTATCGAGCACGGACATGCATCCGTTCGTGCACGCATTCTCGCCGGCGATCTCGCCGCCCTGGGAAACTAAGACCGACTTCGAGGCGTTTCATCGGATTGCGCGCGGGTTCTCGTGGCTTGCCGAGAAGCACCTCGGTAAGCGCAAGGACATCGTGGCCGTGCCGCTACAGCACGACAGTGTTGACGCCACCGCTCAGCCCGGTGGGCGCGTGCTTGATTGGAAAGCCGGTGAGTGTGAGCCCATTCCGGGTAAGACGATGCCGCGGCTGGTGGTGGTGGAACGCGACTATCCGGCGATCGCCGAGAAGCTGGCGGCGCTGGGTCCGATGGTGGAAACCGTCGGCCTCACCGTTAAGGGCGTCACGACCCATCCCGAGGCGGAGGTCGAGTACCTGCGGGAGCTGAACGGCGCGGTGGTCAGCGGGATCGCGGCAGGACGGCCGTCGCTGGCCAAGGACACGCACGCCGCCGAAGCGATCCTGGCGTTGTCCGGAACGACGAACGGACGCCTGGCCGTCGAAGGCTTCGAGGCGTTGGAACGCCGGGTCGGCACCCAACTGGCCGACCTTGCTAAGGAGAGCGAAGGCAGGCGAATCACCTTCGCCGACACCCAGTCTCGGCCGGTGCCGGTCAACACGTCACCGGAGTGGTCCGGATCGGAGACCGGCGGCCGTCGCTACTCGCCGTTCACCATCAACACCGAGCGGCTCAAACCGTGGCACACGCTGACCGGTCGTCAGCACTTCTACCTCGATCACGACTGGATGAGTGAACTCGGTGAGCAACTGCCGACGTTCCGGCCACCGCTGGACATGACGGCCCTGTTCGACGAGCCCGCGGTGGGCGACACCGCCGGCGGCGCCATCACGGTGCGCTACCTTACGCCGCATTCCAAGTGGTCGATCCACTCCGCCTACCAGGACAACCTGCACATGCTCACGCTTTCCCGTGGCGGGCAGGCGATCTGGATGTCCGACGTGGACGCAGCCAAGATCGGCGTGGTCGACAACGACTGGATCGAATGCACCAACCGCAACGGTGTGGTCAGCGCGCGGGCGATCGTCAGCCACCGGATGCCCGAGGGGTTGGTGTTCATGTACCACGCGCAGGACAAGGCGGTGGACGTGCCCCGCACCGAGAAGACCGGAAAGCGCGGCGGCATCCACAACGCCCTGACCCGAATAATGATCAAGCCCTCACATCTGATCGGCGGGTACGCGCAGCAGTCGTTCGCGCTGAACTATCACGGCCCCACCGGAAACCAGCGCGATGAGGTCACCACGATCCGGAGACGGTCGCAGGAGGTGCGGTACTGATGATGCGCCGAGCGAAACTTCCAGAGCGAGGCATCCAGTGAAAGTCATGGCTCAGCTTGCGATGGTGATGAACCTCGACAAGTGCATTGGATGCCACACCTGCAGCGTCACGTGCAAGCAGGCGTGGACCAATCGCGGTGGCGTGGAGTATGTCTGGTTCAACAACGTGGAAACCCGTCCCGGCCAGGGGTATCCCCGTCGGTACCAGGACCAGGAGAAGTGGAAGGGCGGCTGGACGCTCAACAAGCGCGGCAAGCTCACGCTCAAGTCCGGTTCGCGGGTCAAGCGACTACTGAACATCTTCGCCAACCCGGACTTGCCCACGGTGTCGGACTACTACGACCCGTGGACCTACGACTACGAGAACCTGTTGTCCGCGCCGGCGATGGACACCACACCCGTGGCTCTTCCCAAGTCGCTGATCACCGGGCAGGACACCAAGGTGACGTGGGGCGCGAACTGGGACGACGACCTGGGCGGCGGTCCGGCGCAGATCAGTCGGGATCCGTTGCTGGCCAAGGTGTCTGACAAGGTGAAGCTCGAATTCGAGCAGACCTTCATGTTCTACCTGTTGGTCCGGTTGATGGGAGTCGAGGTTCCGTGCCGCGCTCACCAGTTCTCCGCCGGCGGCCATCGCATCGGTGTGCGCAGCGCCACGGTAGCCGTCGACGGCGAGGTCCGAACCCTGCCGCCGGCCGCGATGGCGTTGCTTCGGCGGTTGATGGCGAATCCCGGGTGGGTGGTGTCGCGGGACGAACTGCTGGCGCAGCTGCCTGGCGGTGGCGGCGACACTCATGCGGTGGAAACCGCGATGGGGCGACTGCGTTCCGCGCTGGGTGCACCGGGAGCGGTACAAACCGTGGTCAAGCGCGGCTACCGGTTGGCGATCGACCCGACCGCATGCTGATCCTGGTTGCCCACGGCACCCGCAGCGCCGCCGGCATGCAGACGATCGAGTCGTTGAGTTCGGCGGTAGCCGCTCGGACCGGGCCATTGCGAACCGCATTCATCGACGTCATCGCGCCGAATCCGGCTGAGGTGCTGGCGAAGTCGATCGATCCCGCGGTCGTCGTGCCAGCCTTCCTGGCCTCGGGATATCACGTCCATACCGACCTGCCCGCCCGCATCCGTGACAGCGGCCATGCCGATGTGTCGGTGACACCGGCGCTCGGCCCGAGTCCGGGGCTCGCCACGGTCATGCGCGATCGGCTCTGCGAGGCCGGTTGGCGACGCGGCGACGCCGTCGTGATGGCAGCTGCCGGCTCGTCCGATCCACGTGCCCGTCAGGAATTACGGTTAGCTGCAAAGCTTTTGGCACAGCGTGTCGGACCCGTGCAGATCGGCTTCGTGGCCACCGGTGCCCCACTGGTGGGCGACGTTGTCGGTCGGCTACGTGCCGCCGGCAGGCGCCGCATCTTCATCGCGTCATACTTATTGGCGCCAGGCCTTTTTCACAGTCGCTTGGCAGACTGCGGCGCGACGGCGGTCGCCAGCCCGCTCGGGCTGCATCCGGGTGTCGTGGATCTGCTGGTGAACAGATTCTCGCGAACCGGGTTAGAACGCGTGGCGGACGTCGCGTAGCGACACCCTGCCGTCCACGCTGAGCACACCCTCGGCGCGCAGCAGCGCGAGCTGTCGGGTGCGCAGATGGGGTGCCGGCCTGCCATCCGAGCGGATCACCCGGTGCCACGGCAGGTCGGCGGAGTCTGTGCGCATGATCCAGCCGACGATCCGTGGGCTGGAAAGTGCGGCGGCCCGGGCAATGTCGCCGTAGGTGGCGACCTTTCCAATCGGGATCGCGGCAACCAGCGCCCGCACCAACTCGACGTCGTCGTCGGAGATCGCCGTCATAGCCGTTCGCGCACCGCGGCAGCGGTCTCGTCGGGCCGCGCCAACGGCACCATGTGGTTGCAGTCCAGGTCGACCAGCTCGAAGTCGGGTCCGAGACTGTCACGAAGTCCGGTGACCAGCTCGTCGACAACGTACGGCGGGTCAGTCTTGGTGGCGCGCAGCAGTGTCGTCGGAGTCCCGCTGCGCGGCAACACAATCGGGCGGGCCAGCTCGCTCCAGTACGACATCATCGCGGGCAGGCTCAGCCGCCAGCCCACCCGGCCGCCGGGCCACGGGATCAGATGCTCGTCGAGTTCGGCATCCAGCTCGGCCTCGGGCACGTCAGCCCAGGATCCCGACATCTTCTCGGCGCGGGCCTGGGCGCGATCCGGGTAATCCGGCGAGGCCAGCATCTCGACGGCGACCTCACGCATCCGTGCGCCGTCCAGACCGGCCGCGGGATCCAGCAGCACCAGCGCGTCGACGAGGTCGGGCCGCGCGGCAGCGAGACTGAGCGCGATCGCTGCGCCGAACGAATGGCCCACCACCACGACCGGTTGTGCGCCGCCTGCATCGAGCAGCGCCGCCAGCGCGTCGACGTTCGCGTCGATCGTCCACGGTGCATCCCACGATGAACGGCCATGGCCGATCAGGTCCGGGGCGCCGACGCTGACGCCGGCCAACTGTCGGGTTGCCAAGCTATGCCAGCGCCTACCGTGACCAGCCAACCCGTGGATGGCCAGCGCACGGACCTGGCCATCGGGTCCGTACCGGTGCACGTGCAGGTCGGTCACGGCCTCGATAGTGCCAAACCGACCTGTCGGACCCTCGTGGTGTCATGCCGGCATGGCATCACCGCAGCTGATCACCGACCAGGCGGCCCGGGGCATCATGCGGGTCGTCGGCGGTCCCGGCACCGGCAAGACCAGCCTGCTCATCGAAGCAGCCGCCGCGCACATCTGCTCCGGCGTGCACCCGGAATCGGTTCTGCTGCTGTGTCCGACGACGCGGGCCGCGGTCCGTACCCGCCGCGCGCTGGCCAAGGCGTTGACGCAGGCACACGGTCCCGCGGTCATCCGGGAGCCGCTGGTGCGCACCTTGCACTCGTATGCGTTCGCGGTCTTGCGGCTCGCCGCGCAGCGCACCGGCGACCCGCCTCCGCGGCTGGTCACCGGCACCGAGCAGGACGGCATCATCCGCGAGCTGCTGGCCGGTGACCTCGCTGACGGAGCCGAGGCGGCGGTGTCGTGGCCGGAGTTGCTGCGTCCAGCCTTGGCTACCGCGGGATTCGCCACCCAACTGCGAGACCTGTTGGCGCGCTGCGCCGAACGCGGTGTCGACGGACCGCGGCTGCAGCGGATCGGGAGGCTCTCGGGGCGGCCGGAGTGGGTGGCGGCAGGCCAGTTCGCCCAGCAGTACGAGCAGGTGATGCTGCTGCGCGCGGCGACGGGCCGGGCCGCCGCGCAGGCTACCGTCCCGGCGCTCGGTGCGGCAGAGCTGGTCGGTGCGGCGCTGGAGGCGTTCGCCGCCCACCCGGGACTGCTCACTGCCGAGCGGGACCGTGTCCGCGTCCTGCTGGTCGACGACGCTCAGCATCTCGACCCGCAGGCCGCGCGGCTGGTACGGGTGCTCGCGGAAGCCGCCGCCGTCACCGTCCTCGCCGGAGACCCCAACCAGACGGTGTTCGGGTTCCGTGGCGCAGACCCCGCGCTTCTTGAAAGCCGAGAGATCGTGACGCTGACGCGGTCGCACCGCTGCGCAGCCGCGGTCGCGCATGCGATCTGCGCCGTGGCCGCCCGGCTGCCGGGCGCGGCGCCGGGCCGCGTCATCGAGGGTGCCGGCGCGGAAGATCCGGGGTCGGGCGTTGTGCGGGTCGCGTCGTCCCCGCACGCCGAGGCGGCCATGATCGCCGACGCGCTGCGCCGCGCACACCTGATCGACGGGGTGCCCTGGTCGCAGATGGCGGTCATCGTGCGGTCGTCCCCGGCAAGCGGGCGGTGCTCCCAGCCGTCGGCCGCTGCCATGCTGCCGCGAGCGCTTGCTGCCGCCGGTGTTCCGGTGCGCGCGCCGGCGTCGGCCACCCGGCCCGCCGACCACCCTGCCGTGCGGGCGCTGTTCACCGCGCTGGCCGCAGCCGCAGATGGACTAGACGGCGGGCAGGCGCTGACGTTGGTCACTGGGCCGATCGGCCGGGTCGACCCGGTGTCGCTGCGTGCCCTGCGCAGAGCCCTCCGCCGCAACGCAAACACCGACAGTTCAACGCGATTCGAGGATCTACTGGTCGACGTGCTGACCGGTGCCGCGCCGCCACCGGCCGCACACGCCCGAGCGCTACGCCGGGTCCGGACCGTCGTGGACGCGGCGGCCCGGGTGGCCGGTGATGATCCGCGATACGTGCTGTGGCAGGCGTGGAGCCGGTCCGGTCTGCAGGGCCGCTGGTTGCGGGCAGGGGCTCGCGGTGGTGCTGCCGGTGCCCAAGCGGATCGGAACCTCGACGCGGTCACCACATTGTTCGACATCGCCGACGACTACGTCGCCCACACCGCGGGTGCAACGGTCCGCGGCCTCGTCGACCACATCGGTGCGTTGCAGCTTTGGCCGCCGGAACGGGAGCCGCTTGTCGAGCCGGACACCGTCGCCGTCGTCAGCGCACACACGGCACTCGGCCGGGAATGGGACTTCGTGGTCATCGCGGGTCTTCAAGAAGGACTCTGGCCCAACACCGTTCCGCGTGGAGGTGTGCTCGGCACGCAGCAATTGGTCGATGTCCTCGACGGTGTGGCAGACACCGCGTCGCAGCGGGCACCGGTGCTGGCCGACGAGCGACGGCTCCTCGTCTCCGCGATGGGCCGGGCCCGGCGCCGGCTGATGATCACCGCGGTTGACAGCGACAGCGGCGATACGGGCGTGCCGTCGGTGTTCTTCGACGAGCTGATGCAGCTGGCCAACACCGGCGACGAAGAAGTGCCCGCACCTGCGCGTCCGGTGCTCGCGCCCGCCGCGCTCGTCGGCCGGTTGCGGTCCATCGTGTGCGCACCGGCTGGCGCTGCCGAGCAGGGCAGACGCCGTCGGGCGGCCACCCAATTGGCCCGCCTCGCGACCGCCGGCGTGCCCGGCGCCGACCCGGCGACCTGGTACGGCAGGACGCTGGTCAGCACCGATGAGGCGCTGACGGGTGCGGACGGCCAACCCGTCACGCTCTCGCCGTCGACTGTGCAGACGATCGCCGACTGCCCGCTGCGCTGGCTCCTCGAGCGCCACGGCGGCACCGACGGGCAGGACATGAGCTCGGCGCTCGGCTCGGTGGTGCACGCCCTGATCGCATCGAATGCCACGACGGAACAGCGCCTCCTCGATGAACTCGAAAAGGTCTGGGACGCTTTGCCCTTCGATTCGCAGTGGTATTCCCGCAATGAGCTCACCCGTCATCGGGCGATGCTGTCCGCGTTCTGTCAGTGGCGGGCTTCCACCCGTCATGAGCTCACCGAGATGGCCACCGAGGTCGATGTCGACGGTCTGCTGACAAGCCCGGACCCGAACATGCCCGACGTGCGGGTACGCGGCCGCATCGACCGCCTCGAACGCGACGGCGCCGGCCGGCCGGTGGTCGTCGATGTCAAGACCGGAAAGAACCCGGCCACCAAGGACGACGCCCAGCGGCACGCGCAACTGGGGATGTACCAGCTTGCGGTTTCCGCCGGGCTGTTGCCAGGTGGCCGGCAGCCAGGCGGCGGGCGCCTCGTCTACCTCGGTAAGCCGGGCATCGTCGAACGCGAGCAGGACGCGTTGACGCCGCAGGCGCAGCGGGACTGGCAGCAGACGGTGCATCGGGCGGCGGCCGCGACCGCCGGCCCGGCGTTTCTCGCCCGCATCAACGACAACTGCGCACACTGCCCGGTCCGTTCCAGCTGCCCGGCACAGGAGGCACCTGCTTGCGGGAGAGGGGCCCGATCGTGACACCCCGCTACCATCCCGCCGAATTGGCCGGTGCGTTGGGACTTCCGGTGCCCACCGACGAGCAGGCGGCGGTGATCGCCGCGCCGCCGGGTCCGCTCGTGGTGATCGCCGGTGCCGGAGCGGGCAAGACCGAGACCATGGCTGCGCGGGTGGTGTGGCTGGTCGCCAACGGCTACGCCCACCCCGGTCAGGTGCTGGGGTTGACGTTCACCCGCAAGGCCGCCGGGCAGCTGCTGCGTAGGGTCCGCTCCCGGCTGTCCCGCCTCGTCGGCGCAGGCTTGTGTCTGGACGCCTTCGACGCAGAGCCGGCCACGGTCAGCACCTACCATGCGTTCGCCGGCGCGCTGCTCCGCGACCACGGGCTTCTGTTGCCGGTGGAGCCCGATGCCCGGTTGCTCGGCGAAACAGAGTTGTGGCAGTTGGCATTCCGGGTCATCAGCGACTACCCGGGCGACCTTGACACCCACAAGACCCCGGCCACGGTCACGTCGATGGTGCTGCGGTTGTCGTCGGCGCTAGCTGAGCACCTCGTGGACACCGCCCAGCTGCGCGACACCCACGTCGAACTCGAGCGGCTGGTGCATACCTTGCCCGCGGGACCCTTTCAGCGCGACCGCGGTCCCAGCCAGTGGCTGTTGCGCATGCTAGCGGTGCAGCACGAACGCACCCAGCTGGTGCCGCTGGTCGACGCGTTGCACGCCCGAATGCGCGCAGACAAGGTGATGGACTTCGGCCAGCAGATGGCGGCGGCCGCCCGGCTTGCGCTGGCACATCCCGGGGTGGGCGAGCAGTTTCGCCGCCGGTTCCGCGTCGTGCTGCTCGACGAGTACCAAGACACCGGTCATGCCCAACGCATCGCGTTGTCGTCGCTGTTCGGCGGCGGAGTCGACGACCGACTGGCATTGACTGCCGTCGGCGACCCGATCCAGTCCATCTACGGCTGGCGCGGTGCGTCGGCCACCAATCTGCCACGGTTCGCCACCGACTTCCCGCGCGCCGACGGCACCTCGGCGCCGACCATGGAACTACGCACCAGCTGGCGAAATCCGTCCCGGACCCTGCAGCTTGCCAACGCGGTGTCGGCCGACGCCCGTCGTAGCTCGGTCGCGGTGCGCACATTGCGGGCGCGGCCGAATGCACCGGCCGGAACTATTCGGTGCGCGCTTTTCGAAGACGTGAATGCTGAACGCGATTGGGTCGCAGATCATGTGGCCCGCCGCTACCACGAATCCAGGAGCGCCGGCGCGCCCCGACCGACCGCGGCTGTGCTGGTGCGGCGCAACGCAGACGCTGCTCCGTTGGCCGAAGCCCTCACTGCCCGCGGTGTGCCGGTCGAGGTGGTCGGACTGGCCGGATTGCTCGGCATCACCGAAGTCGCCGACGTGGTCGCGATGCTTCGGCTGGTGGCCGATCCGACGGCGGGATCGGCAGCGATGCGGGTCCTGACCGGACCGCGCTGGCGCCTTGGCGGGAAGGACATCGTGGCGCTGTGGCGGCGGGCGAAGGACATCGACGGCGGCAAAGCCACACCCGATGCCGACACCGCGTGCCTTGCCGACGCGATCTGCGATCCCGGACCGGCGCAGGACTATTCGGGTGAGGGCTATCGACGCATCATCGCAATCCGGCGCGAACTGACCGCGCTGCGCGGCCGGCTCGACTACCCGCTGCCTGACCTCGTCGCCGAGGTGCGCCGGATGATCGGCGTCGACGTAGAAGCAAGAGCTGCGCGGTCCGCAGACGAAAACTGCCGGGGCACCGAACATCTGGATGCGCTCGTGGATGTAGCCGCCGGATACGCCGAACGACCGAATGCGTCGATGCCGGGATTCCTGTCCTACCTCGACGCCGCCGCGGTCGTCGAGAACGGTCTGGCACCCGCCGACGTCACCGTGTCGAAGGACCGCGTGCAGGTCATGACGGTGCATGCCGCCAAAGGGCTCGAGTGGCAGATTGTCGCCGTTCCGCATCTCACCACCCGCATCTTCCCGTCCACCGCGTCCACGCGCAGCTGGCTGACCGACGCCGCGGACCTGCCACCGCTGCTGCGCGGCGACCGCTCTGCGGACGGGGTGCTGGGTGTGCCGGTACTGGACACCTCCGCCGTGACCAACCGAAAGCAGTTGTCGGACACCATCAATGCACACCGCCGTCAACTCGAACAACGACGCATCGACGAGGAGCGTCGCCTGCTATACGTGGCGATCACACGCGCGGAGGACACACTGCTGCTGTCCGGACACCACTGGGGGCCGTCGGCGGCCAAGTCCAGCGGCCCTTCGGCATTCCTCACCGAGTTCAAGGAGATCATCGACAAATCCGCCGCCGACGGTCGCCCGTGCGGCGTCGTCGAGCACTGGGCTGCGGCGCCCGCCGACGGCGACCGGAACCCGTTGCGGGACGAGGCCGTCGAGGTCGTTTGGCCGGCAGATCCGCTCGGCTCTCGCCGCGCCGACGTGGAACGAGGGGCCGCGATGGTGCAGGCCGCCGCAGAAGCCGCCAACCCCGACGACGACCCCGAAGGGTGGGCGGCGGACGTTGACGCACTGCTGGCCGAGCGCGCGCGCAGCCAGGCACCGCCGCAAACCGCGCCACCGCCGGAAATCTCGGTGAGCAGCCTCGTCGAAGCGGCCCGTCACCCGGTCGGTGCGCCGCAGCGGCTGATTCGCCGGCTCCCCGCGCGGCCTGACCCGAACGCCTTGCTAGGCACAGCGTTTCATGAATGGGTCCAACGGTTCTACGGCGCGGAAAGGCTTTTCGAACTCGACGACCTGCCGGGTGCGGTGGACGCTGCGACGGCTGACACCGACAGGCTGACCGCGCTGCAGGCGGCGTTCACGGCGTCGACGTGGGCATCACGGACACCGGTCGACGTCGAGGTGCCGTTCGAGATGACGATCGGCGACGTCGTGGTGCGCGGTCGCATCGACGCGGTGTTCGCCGACCCGGACGGCGGTGCCACGGTGGTGGACTGGAAAACCGGCGAACCGCCGGCAACCGACGACGCACTCGGCCGGTCGGCGATTCAGCTGGCCGTGTACCGGCTGGCCTGGGCGACATTGGCCGGCTGCCCGGAATCCAAGGTGCGGGCCGCATTCCACTACGTGCGCACAGGACGGACCGTCAGGCCCGACGCACTACCGGGTGCCGACGAGCTGGCCGCGGTGCTGATCAACGCTCAGGGCTCGGAACGCCAGACCTTGAGCGCCTGAACGATCATCGGAATCTGCAGTGGAAGCCGCGCGATCGCCACCAGCCGCATCGGCCACGGCTTGTCCCACCACAGCCGGACCATGTTGACGTTGCCGGGAAACACCGACACGAAGAGTGCCACCGCGGCCAGACCACCCAGCCGGCGAGTCCGCGGCACCAGCAGCAGCGCGCCCGTCGCCAGTTCCCCGACCCCGGACGCGTACGTATAGAACCGTGGGCTGCCAGGAAGCTCGGCCGGAATGATCGTGTCGAATGGCTTCGGGGCGAGAAAGTGCAGGGTGCCCATGCCCAGCAGCATGGCACCCATCACCGTCGCCCTCTTGCTACCGGCAGCGCTGTCCTGAGTCAGTGTCATGAGAGCATTGTGCCCGTGCGGACCGGCCCAGACGGGAACCCAATCATGTCGGGTCAGCGTGACCAGAGGTAGGTTCGGCCGCTTCGGCGGCGCTGAGGAATCTCTCGTCTCCCGGCCGGATGCCGCGTTGGTGGATGTCCTGCGGATCCCAGAGAAGTTCATCAGCCCCGGTCAGCGGATTTTCCGGCGGTTGGTGTATGCGGGGCTGGCATTGTTCGCGGCGGTGGTGATCGTGTATCTGGACCGCCACGGATACCGGGACGTGCGCAACGAAGTCGGCAGTCCCAATGACGGGGGCCTGTCGTTCTTGGACTGCTTCTACTACGCGACCGTGTCGTTGTCGACCACCGGGTACGGCGACATCACCCCGTTCACGCCGTCTGCGAGGCTGGTCAACGTCTTAGTGATCACTCCGCTGCGGGTGGCTTTCCTGATCGTGTTGATCGGTACGACGGTCGAGACGCTCACCACACAGTCGCGCCAGGCCCTGAAGATCCAGCGATGGAGGAGGAGAGTGCGTAATCACACCATCGTGATCGGCTACGGCACGAAGGGCAAGACCGCCGTGGACGCGATGATCGGCGACGGCACTCCGGCCGGCGAGATCGTCATCGTCGACACCGACCAGTCCGCCCTAGAACAGGCCGCCACCAACGGGCTTGTCACCGTGCACGGCAACGCCTCGAAATCCGACGTGCTGCGGCTCGCGGGGGCACAGCACGCCGACGCGATCGTCGTCGCCACCAACCGCGACGACACGGCTGTTCTGGTGACGCTCACCGCCCGCGAGCTTACGCCCAACGCCAAGATCGTCGCTGCGGTGCGCGAAGCCGAAAACCGGCATCTACTAAAGCAATCCGGCGCCGACTCGGTGGTGGTCTCCTCGGAGACCGCAGGCCGGTTACTCGGCATCGCGACGACGACCCCGAGCGTCGTCGAGATGATGGAAGACCTCCTCACCCCTCAGGAAGGCTTCGCGATCGCCGAGCGTGAGGTCGAGCGCAAGGAAGTCGGCGGGTCGCCGCGGCATCTGTCCGACATCGTGCTCGGCGTATTGCGCAGCGGGGAGCTGATGCGCGTCGATTCACCGGAGGTCGACGCACTCGAGCAGGGCGACCGGCTGCTCTATGTGCGCAGCGTGGAACGCTGAGAAGTGTTCGAACTCCGCAACGTTCCGCTGCTGGCCCGGGTCGGGGCGGACCGGGCGGATGCATTGCGCACCGACGTCGACGCCGCGTTAGCCGGCTGGCGGGATGCGGCTGTGCTGCAGGTGGATTCGCGTAACCAGGTGCTGATCTCCGGTGGAGGGGTGGTGCTCGGCGACGCGCGCGGTCTCGGTGACGAGCCGCCAACGGACGCGGTGTTCCTCGGTCGGATGCCGGATGGGCGGCACGTGTGGGGAATTCGAGCAACGCTTGTGGCACCCGATGACGACGACGTGGGAATCCTCGACCTTCGCCGAGCTGGCGAGGTGTTCGACGACGTCAGCGCGCAACTTGTCGCGACCGCCATCGCGCTGCTCAACTGGCATGACACGGCGCAGTTCAGCCCGGTGGACGGCGCGCCGACCAAACCGATCAAGGCGGGCTGGTCGCGGATCGACCCGGTCACCCGTCACGAGGAGTTCCCCCGCATCGATCCGGCCGTGATCTGTCTGGTCCACGACGACGGCGACCGCGCGGTGCTCGCGCGCCAAACTGTGTGGCCCGAGCGATGGTTCTCGCTGCTGGCCGGGTTCGTCGAGGCCGGCGAGTCGTTCGAATCCTGCGTGATCCGCGAGGTCGCCGAGGAGATCGGGTTGCACGTGCGCGACGTGCGCTACCTGGGCAGCCAACCGTGGCCGTTCCCGCGGTCGCTGATGGTTGGTTTCCACGCGATCGCGGATCCGGAGGAAGAGTTCTCGTTCAGCGACGGCGAGATCGCCGAGGCCGCGTGGTTCACCCGCACCGAGGTTCGTGACGCGCTGGAGCAGGGCGACTGGAGTACCGCCACGCAGTCGCGGCTTTTGCTGCCCGGGTCGATCTCGATCGCCCGCGAGATCATCGAGTCCTGGGCGTACGCAGGCTGATCCGCTGATTTCCTCGCAGCGACAACGCTTGGTGAGTGGCCGCTAACCGAGCTCGTCCAGCTTCTGCTTGACCTGCGCCGCGTTCGGGTTGGTCAGCGTCGACCCATCGGCGAACTTCACGGTCGGTACGGTCCGGTTTCCGTTGTTCACCGAGCTGACGAAATCCGCTGCGGCCGTGTCGTCTTCGATGTCGACCTCGTCGTAGGCGATCCCGCCGGCGTTGAGCGTGCTCTTCAGGCGGATGCAGTAACCACACCAGCTGGTGGTGTAAACGGTCAACACGGCAGCTGTCATGCCCAGATTCAACCAGCACCAAACGCGGTGATTCCCGCGCGGGCTTTGTCAGCAGGCCCTGCCATGATGGGCGACATGCCGGTCGCCATCGTTGGGCTCGACGACGAGCAGCGCGAAGCCGTGCTGGCACCGCGCGGCCCACTGTGTGTGCTGGCCGGCGCCGGCACAGGCAAGACCCGGACGATCACGTGCCGGATCGCGCAGCTGGTCGCCGCCGGTCACGTGGCCCCAGGCCAAGTGTTGGCCGTGACGTTCACGCAGCGGGCGGCGGGGGAGATGCGCAACCGGCTGCGCGAGCTTGACGACGGAGTCGGCACCGGGTCGGTGCAGGCGGTGACGTTTCATGCCGCGGCGCGCCGTCAGCTTCAGTACTTCTGGCCGCGGGTTGTCGGCGACACCCGCTGGCAGCTGCTCGACACCAAGTTTTCGGTGGTGGCGCAGGCGGCGTCGCGGATGGGTCTGCAGGTGTCCACTGACGACGTGCGTGATCTTGCGGGCGAGATCGAGTGGGCGAAGGCGTCGCTGATCACCCCCGAGGGATACGCCGACGCGGTCGCCGACGCCGGCCGGGAAACCCCGTTGGACGCCGGCCAGGTGGCGGGCGTGTACGCCGCGTACGAATCGGCCAAGACCCGTCGCGACGGCGTGGTGTTACTCGATTTCGACGACCTGCTGCTGCACACCGCCGCCGCGATCGAAAACGACTCCGACGTCGCACAGGAATTCCGCGACCGGTACCGCTGCTTCGTGGTCGACGAGTACCAGGACGTCACACCGCTGCAACAGCGGGTGCTCACCGCGTGGCTGGGGGAGCGCGACGACCTGACGGTAGTCGGCGACGCGAACCAGACCATCTACTCGTTCACCGGTGCCACACCGCGCTTTCTGCTGGAGTTCTCCCGCCGATTTCCCGATGCGACGGTGGTGCGGCTGGAGCGCGACTACCGGTCCACGCCGCAGGTCGTGTCACTGGCCAACCGGGTGATCGCCGTCGCGCGCGGTCGGGTTGCGGGAAGCAAGCTGCATCTTGTCGGTCAGCGCGATCCCGGCCCGGCGCCGTCATTCGCCGAGCATGCCGACGAGGTCGCCGAGGCCACCGCTGTCGCGGCCAGGATCTCATCGCTGATCGCGTCCGGCACACCGGCGTCGGAGATCGCCGTGCTCTACCGAATCAACGCGCAGTCCGAGGTGTACGAGGAGGCGCTCACCGAAACGGGCGTCCCGTTCCAGGTGCGTGGCGGCGAGGGGTTTTTCACCCGGCAAGAGATCCGGCAGGCGCTGCTGGCCCTGCATCGAGCCGCCGAGCGAGGCGAAGGCGGAGATCTGGGGTCGCTGGTGCGTGGGCTGCTCGAGCCGCTCGGCCTCACGCAGGCAGCCCCGACCGGTGCACGCGCGCGAGAACGCTGGGAGGCGCTCGGTGCGCTGGCCGATCTCGTGGACGATGAGGTGGCTCGTCGGCCCGGCCTAGACCTGCCGGGCCTGGTCGCCGAGTTGCGGCTGCGCGCCGACGCGCGGCACCCGCCGGTGGTGCAGGGTGTGACACTGGCGTCGTTGCACGCCGCCAAGGGGCTGGAATGGGACGCGGTATTCCTCGTCGGATTGGCCGACGGCACATTACCCATATCGCACGCACTCGCCCATGGACCGGATAGCGAGGCCGTCGAAGAGGAACGCCGTCTGCTTTATGTCGGAATCACAAGGGCCCGTGTGCATTTGATGCTGAGCTGGGCGTTGGCGCGCACCGCCGGTGGTCGGCAGAATCGTCGGCCGTCACGCTTTCTCGTCGGTATCGCACCGCACACGCAATCCGACAACGTCGCGCCGCACAAGCCCCGGCGTCCGCGCGGTCCGGCGCCCCGGTGCCGGGTTTGTAATGCCGCGCTGAGCCTCGCGTCTGGGCCCACCGCGATCATGCTGCGCCGCTGCGAGAAATGCCCCGCCGACATGGACGAGGAACTGCTCAAGCAACTCAAGGAATGGCGGCTGCGTATTTCCAAAGAAATGAACGTGCCCGCGTTCGTGGTGTTCACCGACAACACATTGATCGCGATCGCCGAGCAACTGCCCGGCGACGAGGACGCTTTGGTGGCGATTCCGGGCATCGGCGCGCGCAAGCTTGAGCAGTTCGGGCCCGACGTACTGGGCCTCGTCCGCGGCCGTACAACCTGACCGCGGCAACTCAGCAGCCGAGGACGACGATGGCGTTGCTCACAATGTCGACCGCCACGGCAACCGATGTCGCCAGATCTTTTTGCACCATGCCCATGGCATTCGACGAGCTCATGCCGCTGTCGACGGCGCTGCACACCCGGTAACCCTCCGTAACCAACTGCTGCGCACTGAGGTGGGCGTATTTGGGCTCCAGCACGCGCAGATATTCGCTCTCATCGGCCTGGGCCGGCGCTGCGGCCATCACCGCCGACGTCGACGCGATCGCTATGACGGCCATCAGGACTCGGACTCTTTCAACCATGACTCACTTCCAGGGGACAAGCTCCAATGTGCTGATGGTATTGAGCCATACCCTGACCGGCTCGTGGGCAAAATGGGGGGGCTCACCGGCACCGATCGAAATTCGCGAGAATGCGCCATAAGCCCAGGTCAAAAATGGGTTGTCCGAGCTAACTGCTACCCTTTAACCTCAGTTAGGTCGCATGACGCCCACGTTTTGTGCCCGCACCCGGTAGCGAGAGGAGGCCCGACCATGAAAAGCATCAATGCGTTCGCAGTGGGCATCCGCGTTGCCGGCGCCGTTCGGGCTCTCCCGGCCAGCCCGTGGACTACGCACGCCGCGCCGGCCGCCGCGCGCAAGCGCCGCACCGCGACTGCCGGGTTCGTGGACGGGGGCATCACCTAGTAGAAGCCCCACAGCCAAGGCCACGGACCGCAGTCATCAAGGATCCGTGGCCTTTTTGTTTAGATAGGGCACCTGGTCACAGATCCGCCAGAAGACAACCGACGGACGACCAGGAAGCAGGTGAAGAGGACATGTCGCTCCAGACGTGCCGGGAGAGAATCATGCCCGAACTGCCCTGTCATGTAGGCGATCCCGACCTCTGGTTCGCCGAAGATCCCACTGACCTGGAACGCGCCAAGCAGTTGTGCGCGGGTTGCCCGATCAGGCGTCAGTGTCTCGCGGCGGCGCTGGAGCGCGAAGAGCCGTGGGGCGTGTGGGGCGGTCAGATCCTCGAGCGTGGGATGATCGTCGACCGCAAACGGCCGCGTGGACGTCCGCGCAAGGAAGTCGCGGCAGCCTAACCTAGGCGGCGTCGGCGAAACCCGGAATATACTGCAGCGCAATAGATTTAATCCGCACATGCGCGTCGAGTTGGCACGCGATCGCCACATTCGACGTGATTACCCGCATCGGGATGGCCAGCTTCGGCGGTACGTCGAGTTGGCGGGCCGTTTTGATCTGGGCAACGGACCTATCCATTTGCAGCGCGGTCATCTTCTGCAGCCACTTGCGGTTGAAGTGGAACACGTCGGTTTGCATCGGCTCCACGTATTGACGCAGCATCTCGTCGATTTCGCGCACCGAAACCCGTTCTCCGGGCTGGATGAAACCGATCTTCTCCATCGTGGCGACAAGGTTGTCGTAATCCTTGTCGAGCGCGTACCGCAGCATGTGGCCCAGCTCGATCGGCAGCCCTCCCGGCAGCGGCGCGACCGCGCCGAAGTCTATGACGCCCATCTTTTCGTCGGACATCAGCATGAAGTTCCCCGGATGCGCGTCGCCGTGCATCATCTCCAGACGTTGTGGCGCGCTGTAGGTCAGCTCGGCCAGCAGCGTGCCCATCAGGTCTCGTTGTTCGACGGTTCCGGTGCGGATGATCTGTGACATCGGGATGCCGTCGATCCACTCGGCGATCAACACCTTCGGCGAGCTCGCAACGATATGCGGCACGAGGAATTTCGCATCTCCTTCATAGGCTCTGGCGAAGGCCCGCTGATTCTCGGCCTCGAGCCGGTAGTCGAGCTCCATCTCGGTGCGTTCGATCAGCTCGTCGACCACGCCGTCGACGTCGGCGCCCGGGGAGAGCTGCTTGAGCACGCCGACCATCCGCTGCATGGTTTTCAGGTCCGCGCGGAGCGCCTCGTCGGCCCCGGGGTACTGGATCTTGACCGCGACCTCGCGGCCGTCGTGCCAGATGGCCTTGTGCACCTGGCCGATGCTTGCGGAGGCGACTGGGCTGTCGTCGAACAAGAGGAAGCGCTCGCGCCACTTCGTGCCGAGCTGCGCGTCGAGCACGCGATGCACTTTGGCTGCGGGCAGCGGCGGCGCATCCTTCTGCAGCTTGGTCAGCGCCTCCCGGTACGGCTTGCCGTACTGCTCGGGGATCGCGGCCTCCATCACCGACAGCGCTTGACCGACCTTCATCGCGCCGCCCTTGAGCTCGCCCAGCACGGTGAACAACTGCTGGGCAGCCTTGTCCATCAGCTCAGCGTTGACCTCGTCCTTCGACTTGCCGGTCAGCCGCTTACCGAAGCCCAGCGCAGCCCTGCCGGCCATCCCGACCGGAAGCGTCGCGAGCTTCGCGTTACGCGCAGCGCGCCCGCGCTTGATGTCTGCCACCACACCATCATCCCCGACAGCCAGTTCGGTGCCGCGACGAAGTGGCAACAAACGTTTTCAACACGAGCAGCGAGGATGCCGCGCCCAGCGCCGCGCGACGATGGAGCTGGCACCGACGTCAAACTCCAGCGTCGTGTCCAGAGTCGGCGGTGGCCCCGGATGCACCCGCCCATCGTCACCCCGGATCGCCCGCAGCACGCGGTCGACCTGGTTGACCGCGAGCGCCGCGGTAGCCAACACGGTGGCGCGGTCGGCGGTGCCGATCGTGTCGCGCAGCTGGGCCGCGACCGCCGGCCAGGACGAGTCGTGGTCGCTGCGGTGCAGGTCCGCGCAGCGCAGACAGCTCGTCACACCGGGAACCACCATCGGGCCGATCAGCCCGGTGCCATCGCGCACCCGCACGAGCAGATGAGGGATGCGCCCGGCGTGAAGGTCGCGCACGAGTGCCGGGTCGACGACGAGGTAATCGGTCAGCACGACAAGGTCCGCGTCGGCGCCGGTGGCGCCCCGCAGGTTGGTCTGCCGGACGCGTGCGCCCGAGCAGCGCAGCGCGCCGACCACCACGTCGGAGAGCGGACCCTTACCGTGCACCCGAATGCGCATCGACCGGCCGCGGCGCGACCGCGCATGTTGCGTCGCCAGATTCGCGGCCACGAGCTGACGCACTACGTCGATCATCTGCTGCTGGTCATCGAGCCCCAGCTCGGCTGCTCGCGCGAGCAGGTCGGGCATCGCGATGCGCGACTGCATCACTCGCAACAGTGCGGCAAGCCCGTCGGCCGTCAGCCCGGTGGGCGTGCGAACCAGTACGGCCCGGCGCGGGTCCCACCCGACTTGGACGAACCCGTCGGGCCGTAGCAGCACAGGCATCGCAGAGTCCAGCGTGTAGAGCACGCATCAACCGTGCCACGCCGATACCCACGCCCAGGAGTTATCCACAGGCCGCCGTCAGGCCTTGCTGTCGCCTTCATCGGGCGTCTCCTCGGGATCTTCACCTGGTTGCTCTTCGCGCGAGCGCTCATCGCCGATCGCGCGCGCAATCGCTTCGTCGATGCCGCTGGTGTCGCCGCCGATCACCCGATCGATGAACCCGGCCGGCTCGTCGAGATCAGAGGTCCCCGGCAGCAGATCCGGGTGCTGCCAGACGCCGTCGCGGGCATCGACGCCGGCCGCCTCGGTCAGCCGTTCCCACAAAACGGCCGCCTCCCGCATCTTGCGCGGCCGCAGCTCCAAGCCGACCAGAGTGCCAAACGTCTGCTCGGCCGGGCCGCCAGTGGCGCGTCGGCGCCGCAGCATCTCGCTCAGTGCGGCGGTGCCGGGAATGCGGTCGCCGAGAGCGGCGGTCACCGTCGTCTGCACCCATCCCTCGATCAACGCGAGCAGCGTCTCCAACCGCTCCAGCGCAGCGGTCTGCTCGGGGGTGGCTTTCGGTTCGAACACACCCTGGGTCAGCAGCTGTTCCATCGCGGCCGGGTCGCCGAGCGCCATCGGGTTGATGCCGCGGGCCGCCTCCTCGATGCCGCTCATGTCGATCTTCATGCCGCGGGCATAGGTCTCGACTGCGTTCAGCAGCTGGCTGGCCAGCCACGGCACATGGCTGAACAGTCGGTGATGTGCGGCCTCCCGCGCCGCCAAGAACGTCAAAATCTCGCTGCGTGGCTGCTCCAGGCCCTTCGACAGCTCCTCGATCGCGTCGGGCATCAGCGCCGCGACGCCGTGCGGGCCGAGCGGCAGGCCGATATCAGTGGAGGTGAGTACCTCCTTGGACAGTGTCGCCAGCGCCTGGCCCAGCTGCGAACCGAACGCCATCCCTCCCATCTGCGACATCATCGACATCAGCGGGCCGGCCATCGCTTTGGCCTCCTCTGGCAGCGCATCCGCCCACACCGTCGAGATCTGCTGTGCCATCGGGTCGCACAGCCGCTTCCAGGTGTCCAACGTGTTGTCCACCCAGTCTTGAGGCGTCCACCCGACCGCCTTGGTGGTGCCGGCGGGCAGCGCGGTGACGCCGTCGAGCCACGTCTCGGCGAGATGCACGGCATCCGAGATTGCCGACGTGGTCGTGGCCGCAACGGGTTTGACGAAGCCGATCGAATTCGACGCGAGCCGTCGGGCCAGGTCGTAGTTGACGGGACCGGAGTCCTTTCCGGAGCTCATCGCGACGCCGGCGCCGCTGAACATCTGCCCGAGCTTGGTGAAAAGTTGGCCGAGGTCGGCGACGTCGAACTCGCCGCCCATGCCGAACGGACCTTGGCGGCTCCCGTCGTCGCCGGAGTCGGGATCCTTTTTCTGCTTGTCGCGGTCGGGATCGTCGCCGCCGGAAAAGCCGAAAGGCAGGTCAGCCATACCGTCAACGGTACTCACCGCCGCCCGGCCGCGCGGGCCCCGGCCTCATGCTCTCGGTGAACGCCGGTGGCGGGCACCCGTACTGTTGGCGGCGTGAACAGGCGGATTGTGACGCTGTTGGTGGCCCTGGCGCCGATCGTTGCGTTCGGGCTGCTGTTCGGGTTGGTGACCGTGCCTTATGTGTCGCTCGGTCCCGGCCCGACGTTCAATACACTCGGAGAAATCGACGGTAAACAGGTTGTCGACATCGAGGGCACGCAGGTGTTTCCCGCTTCCGGCCATCTGAACATGACCACGGTCGCACAGCGCGATCACCTGACGCTGGGCCAGGCCGTCGCGTTGTGGATGTCGGGCCGTGAGCAGCTGTGGCCCCGTGATCTCGTGTACCCGCCCGCCAAGTCGCGTGAGGAGATCAACAAGGACAACAGCGAAGACTTCGCACAGTCCGAGGCCAACGCCGAATACGCCGCGCTGGGCTACTTCAAGTACGCACGCGCGGTGACCGTCGAGGTGGTCAACGACGACGGCCCGTCCCACGGCAAGCTGCAGCCCGGCGACGGGATCGACAAGGTCAACGGCACCCAGATCACGGGCCTGGAGCAGTTCCAGTCGTTGCTGAAGAAGACCAGGCCGAACGACGACATCGTCCTGGATTTCCGGCGCAAGAACGCGCCGCCGGGGACAACGAAGATCATGCTCGGCAAGAACGAGGACCGCGACTACGGCTATCTCGGGGTGTCTGTTCGCGAGGCGCCGTGGGCACCATTCAAGATCACGTTCAACCTGGCCAACGTTGGCGGCCCGTCGGCCGGCCTGATGTTCGCGCTGGCCGTGGTTGACAAGCTCACCACCGGCGATCTCGCCGACTCCGAGTTCGTCGCGGGTACCGGCACGATCGATGCGGACGGCAAGATCGGTCCGATCGGCGGCATCACCCACAAGATGCTCGCGGCACACGAGGCTGGCGCCTCGGTGTTCTTGGTGCCTGCCGACAACTGCGCAGAGGCGCGATCCGGCAACGACGACGGACTCGAACTGGTCAAGGTGGACACGCTCGGGCAGGCCGTCGATGCGATGCATCAGCTTTCTGCCGGCGGCGAACCTCCCCGCTGCTGAAAGAGCCGCACTGGCGACGATGCGTACAGTTGGGTCGTCACAGTTTGATTGAGGAGTTGACGACGTGGGAATGCGGCCGGCCCGGATGCCCAAGCTGACACGGTTCAGCCGGATCCTGATCGGGGTCGCGCTTGCCGTCGCGGCGCTCTTCCTGCTCTCACCGCAGTTCACCGACGCGTATGTCAACTGGTTGTGGTTCGGGGAGATGGGCTACCGGTCGGTTTTCACGACGATGCTGGTGACCAAGATCGTGGTCTTCTTCGCCGCGGGCCTGCTTGTCGGCACCATCGTCTACGCCAGCCTCGCGCTGGCCTACCGCACCCGGCCGGTGTTTGCGCCCACAAACGGGCCCAACGATCCTGTCGTTCGATACCGCACGGTCGTGATGAGCCACCTGCGGTTGTTCGCCATCGCTATCCCGGTGCCAATCGGCGCGGTGGCCGGCCTGATTGGGGTAGGCCACTGGACACGTATCCAGTTGTTCTTGCACGGCGGCGACTTCGGAGTCGTCGACCCGCAATTCGGCAAGGATCTCGGCTTCTACGCGTTCGACCTGCCCTTCTACCGGCTGGTGCTGAGCTATCTGTTCGCCGCAGTCTTCCTGGCACTGTTGGCCAACGTCGTCAGCCACTACATCTTCGGCGGCATCCGGCTGTCGGGGCGTGCCGGCGCGCTGAGCCGCTCCGCGCGCATCCAGCTGATCACGCTGGCCGGAATTCTGGTGCTGCTCAAGGCCGTCGCGTATTGGCTCGACCGCTACGAACTGCTGTCGCACACCCGTGCCGGTAAGCCGTTCACTGGGGCCGGCTATACCGACATCAATGCGGTGCTACCGGCGAAGATGATCCTGCTGGCCATTGCAATCATCTGCGCGGTCGCGGTGTTCTCGGCAATTGTGTTGCGCGACTTGCGGATACCGGCGATCGGGCTGGCGCTGCTGCTGTTGTCGTCGGTGATCGTCGGCTCGGGCTGGCCGCTGATCGTCGAGCAGATCAGCGTTAAGCCCAATGCCGCGCAGAAGGAAAGCGATTACATCCACCGAAGTATCCAAGCCACCAGGCAGGCCTACGGCCTGACGCCTGATGTGGTGACGTATCGGGACTACAGCGGCAACGCTGCTGCCACCGCGCAGCAGGTGGCCGAAGACCGGGCTACCACGTCGAACATTCGGGTGCTGGACCCCAACATCGTCAGCCCGGCGTTCACCCAGTTTCAGCAGCCCAAGAACTTCTATTACTTTCCCGAGCAGCTTTCGATCGACCGCTACGCGGACCAGAGCGGGAACATGCGTGACTATGTGGTGGCCGGGCGCGAACTGAATCCGGAAAGGCTGACCGAAAATCAGCGCAACTGGGTCAACCGACATACCGTCTACACCCACGGCAACGGGTTCATCGCCTCACCCGCCAACACGGTGCGCGGAATCGCCAATGACCCCAACCAGAACGGGGGCTACCCGGAGTTCCTGGTGAACGCGGTGGGCGCCAACGGGACCGTCCGCTCCGACGGGCCGGCGCCCCTGGAGCAGCCACGGATTTATTTCGGACCGGTGATTGCAGGCACGTCGGCCGACTACGCGATCGTCGGCAATAACCGCGGCGGCGACCGCGAGTACGACTATGAGACGAACACCGAGACCAAGAACTACACGTACGCCGGAAACGGCGGCGTGCGGATCGGCAGCTGGTTCTCCCGTGTCGTGTTCGCTGTGCACTTCGGCGAGCAGAATTTCTTGTTCTCCGACGTCATCGGTGAGGGCAGCAAGATCTTGTTCAACCGCGATCCGGCCGATCGGGTGCGTGCGGTGGCGCCGTGGCTGACCACCGACAGCCGGGTCTACCCGGCGATCGTCAACAAGCGGATGGTTTGGATTGTCGATGGCTACACGACATTGGAACACTACCCATATTCGGAGCTGACGTCGCTCTCGTCGGCGACCGCCGACTCCACCGAGGTGACTGCGAACAGGCTCGCCCCCGACAAGCAGGTCTCGTACATCCGTAACTCCGTGAAGGCCACTGTCGACGCGTACGACGGCAATGTCACGTTGTACGCCCAGGACCCGAATGATCCGGTACTCAAGGCGTGGATGGCGGTCTTCCCGGGCACGGTGAAGCCGAAGGGCGACATCACGTCGGACTTGGCGGCGCACCTGCGGTATCCGGAGGATCTGTTCAAGGTTCAGCGGATGCTGCTGGGCAAGTACCACGTCAGCGATCCGGTTACGTTCTTCTCGCAGTCGGATTTCTGGGATGTGCCCCTGGATCCCAATCCGACGGCCAGCAGCTATCAGCCGCCGTACTACATCGTCGCCAAAGACCTTGCGAGCAATGACAGTTCGGCGGCGTTCCAGCTGACCAGTGCGATGAACCGGTTCAAGCGCGATTACCTCGCCGGCTACATCAGCGCCAGCTCCGACCCAGACACCTACGGCAAAATCACGGTGCTGACGATCCCGGGTCAGGTCAACGGGCCGAAGCTGGCCAACAACGCGATCACCACCGATACGGGGGTCTCTCAATACCTGGGCGTGATCGGACGCGACAACCAGAACCGGATTCGGTGGGGCAACCTATTGACATTGCCGCTCGGGCAAGGCGGACTGCTCTACGTCGAGCCGGTGTACGCGTCGCCGGGCACCAGCGACGTGGCGTCGTCATACCCGAGGTTGATTCGCGTCGCGATGATGTACAACGACAGGGTCAGTTTCGGTCCGACCGTGCGTGACGCGTTGGAACAGCTGTTCGGTCCTGGTGCCGGCGCCACCGCGACCGGACCCGCGCCCGCGCCGGAAGGCACGCCACCGGCGGCGCCAGCCCCGTCGGTGCCGCTCCCGTCGGGGCTTCCGCCCGACGGCAACCCCACCATCCCG
The DNA here is from genome assembly GCA_963801365.1 of uncultured Actinomycetota bacterium. GTDB lineage: Bacteria > Actinomycetota > Actinomycetes > Mycobacteriales > Mycobacteriaceae > Mycobacterium. The sequence continues at coordinate 226,807 of CAWDEZ010000027.1, forward strand.
CCGGCGGCACCACCCGTCCCGGCCGCCGTGCCGCCGGTTGCCCCATTGCAGTTGTCGCCGCTGAAGGCGGCCGCGCTGCAGGAGGTGCAGACGGCGCTCGACGCTGTGCGACAGGCGCAGCGAAGTGGCAACTTCGCCGATTACGGGACAGCGCTGCAGCGGCTCGACGACGCGATGACCAAGTACAACAACGCGAAGTAACCTCCTCCGCTAGCTCCGCGAGGGTCCGTTGACTGGGGATTTGGCGGCAGGCGGCAGGCGGCAGTAACCTTGCGTTTACCGACGCGGGGTGGAGCAGCTCGGTAGCTCGCTGGGCTCATAACCCAGAGGTCGCAGGTTCGAATCCTGTCCCCGCTACTAGCGGAAATAGCCCCCGGAGACTCCTCCGGGGGCCATTTTCATGCCCGTTGGGAACACTTTTGGGAACATTAGCGTCACTAACGACTTGTGCGATTGCGTGCGCTGATGTGCGCTAACGACTGTGCAGTTCCGGCTTTGGCGCTGGCTATTCCGTTACTGACAGGCAGGCGACCGTCAATCGAGGATGGCCGCTGCGACACCAGTGTCAGTGACCCGTGAGGACACCAGTCTCGAGCGCAATACGGCCCTGGTTGCCGCGATCTTCTCCCGGCCGGTGCCGATGGCGATGACGGTGGGGATAGCGCGAAGTGCGTCCTCGCCTATTCCCATCCGGCGTGCGTCGAGCCCGTGTACCCGGTCCCCGTCGGCGTCCAGCAACAACGCGCAGGTTTCGGCGCAGACTCCCGCGGTTTGCAATTGTGCGGCGTCGGCTTCCGGCAACGACGCGTCGACCTGGGACGTGGTAGGCGCCCAAGCTCCGATCGAGACGATGGCGCAAGTGACCTTGGCGTGCTGGGCGAAGGTTTCCTGGATCTGCTGATTGCTGGCGAGGCTCTCGGCGGTCCGCGCGTCCGGGACGACCAGCGGAGCGTACAGCGGCCATGAGTTACCGCCGGTGATGGCGCTGAGCCGCCGGACCAGATCGGCGCCGTTGGTGGTCAGGGCACCGGCCAAGCCCGTCAGCTGCACGACATCACATTTGGGCAGCGCGCTCAGATGAGGCGCGATGTAGGTTACCGTGCGACCGCAATCCACCCCGATGACATCTCCGTCCCTGAGGATCGACTGTCACGATGAGCACAGCACGGGCGATTCTGTAACCCGGGGCGATGGCCTGCACGGCGCCGCATATGCATTGCTGCCTCCGGGTAAGTCAATTGTGACGTCTGTCACAGCCAACATGCTTAGTGGAGGGGAGTGAAATGACGATGAGTGAGATCCCGTCGACGATGACGGCGAGCGTGCTCCGCAAGGTGCAATGCACGAGGTCGTGCTCGAAGAGCGTCCGGTGCCGGTGTGCGCACCAGACGAGGTCTTGGTCAAAGTGGCCAGCGTCGAAGTGTGCGGCTCCGACACGCACTACTACGAACACGGCCGCATCGGCGACTACGTTGTCACCGCTCCTCTCGTGCTCGAGCATGAGGTGAGCGGTCGGATCGTCGCAGTCGGGGCGGCGGTAGACCCCGAGCGCGTGGGTCAGCGCGTGGCGATCGAGCCGCAGCGGCCATGCCGCACCTGCGAATTCTGCCGCGACGGCGCGTACAACCTGTGCCCGGACATGGAGTTCTACGCAACCCCTCCGATCGACGGCGCATTTTGTGAATTCGTCCTCATCCAGAACGAATTCGCCTACGAGGTGCCCGACACGATCAGCGACCACGCCGCAGCCCTCATGGAGCCGCTGTCGGTCGGCATCGCCGCCGCACAAAAGGGTGGCATCAAGGTAGGCGACACGGTGCTCATCGCCGGCGGTGGGCCGATCGGCGTCATCGCCGCGCAGGTCGCCCGGGCATTCGGCGCGGCAGACGTGGTGGTCGCCGACATCGACCCGGCCCGGCGCGAGCTGGCGTCGAAATACGGTGCACGAGTGGTGGATCCGGCCGTCGAATCCACCGAAGAGCTGGGCGCCCACGTCTTCATCGACGCGTCCGGGGCCACCCCGGCGATCCTGAACGGCATCCGCTCGTTGCGCGCCGGCGGCACCGCTGTGCTGGTTGGCTGCGCCGACGAGATCCCGCTGTCGGTACCCGAGATCGCAATGCGCGAGATCAACGTCACCGGCACCTTCCGCTACACCAACACCTGGCCGATCGCTCGGGCGCTGCTGCTGGCGGGCCAGGTCGACCTGGACTCACTCGTCACCCACGAATACGGCATCGAGCAGGCCGAAGAAGCGCTCATCGGCAAGGGCGGCCTCAAACGCGTCGTCATGCCCGGCGTCCGCCGGGTCACCCAGCCCGCAATAGAGAAGTCGTCGGGGTTGCCGGTCGCCAAGCGGGCATCGCGGTAGCGGCCACGAGCTGGCAGTCGGCCTGGTGAAGGCTGATGCCTCGTCCGGCGAGTTGGCGCACTGTCCCGCGCGAATTCCTTCGGAATCCCGCCCGATCATCACTTTTGAAAATCGATTAGGTCAATTTGCTCAAAACCGCCCCTTCCACGCTCAGGAGGCGTGTAGGCTTTTGCCAGAGCGGCAACGACGCCGCTCTCCCGATCGGAGTGGTCATGGCACATCAGGTTTACCGGCTTACTGACGCCAGGCACTCCGGCGGTGTTGCCGGATTACCTCGGGGCCGCGCGATCATGGTGCGCGCCGCCGACGGCACCCGGCTGCACACCGAAATCTTCGGCCCCGAAGACGGCTACCCGATCGTGTTCAGCCACGGCATCACCTGCGCGCTCCGCGTGTGGAAGCACCAGATCGCCGACTTGTCCAAAGACCACCGGGTGATCGCGTTCGACCATCGTGGGCACGGCCGCAGCGAAATCCCTCGCCGGCACGGCTACAGCCTCGATCACCTCGCGGGCGATCTGCAGGCTGTCCTGGATGCGACGCTGCGACCGGGCGAACGCGCCGTGATCGCCGGGCATTCGATGGGCGGCATCACCATCAGCGCGTGGTCCGACAGGTACCGCGACCTCGTCCCACACCGCGCCGACGGCGTCGCACTGATCAACACCGCCACGGGTGAGCTGCTGCGCAGATTGCAGCTTCTCCAGGTCCCCGGCCTGCTGGCTTCCACACGAATCCTCGTGGCGGAGAACGTGATCCGGGCCATTGGTTCCTTGACTGTGCCACGTGGGGCGAAATGGACAAGCCGCCAATTCGTCGCATTGATGGCCGTCGGCGCCGACGCGCATCCATCGGTCGCCGACTTCGTCTACGAACTCTTCATGGGGACTTCACCGGTCGCGCGCGGCAGCTGCGTCCGGATGCTCGCCGACGCGCTTGGCCCGCAACACCTTCCGTTGGACGGCCTGACGGTGCCCGCGCTGGTGATCGGCAGCACGAAGGACAGGCTGCTGCCGATCGGACAGTCCCGCAAGATCGCCGATGCGGTGCCGAATCTCGCGCGTTTCGTCGAGCTGACCGGCGGCCACTGCGCAATCCTCGAGCGGCCCGATGAGGTCAACCGGCACCTGCGCGACCTCGTCGCGTCGGTGCGGGCCCCGCAGCAGGCGAGCTGCTAGCCAACGAGCCGCTGCGCCACCTCGGCTGCCGCACGTCGCCCCGACCGCACCGCGCCGTCCATGAAGCCGGTCCACTCGTCGGCCGTCTCGGTGCCGGCCCAGTGAATCGGGCCCACCGGTCGCCGCAGCCATGGCCCGAAGCGGGTCCACGATCCGGGCGGCACCGCTGCGGTCGGGCCGCCGGGCGCGAACGGCTCCAAACTCCAGCAGTGGTCGAGATAGTCGATCGGATCCAACGCCGCATCACCGAAGATGTCGGCGAAGCAGCCGAGCGCCGCTTCGCGACGATGTCGTGCGGGCATGCTGTCGAACGTGCGAGGGTCGGCGAAGCCCAGCACAATTCCGGGTCGGCCCTCTAAGGGGCTGACGTCGAACGTGATGAATACCGGGCCTTCGTCGGAAAGTGCTTGACCCGATAGTCTTTTGGCCCGCCAAAACGGTGTCTCGTACGCGGCGTACGCCTTGCTCAGATGGCCTTGCGGCCACTGCCCGACGAGCTCGCCGTGCTCCCACGGCAGTTGGGGCGCGAACTCGATCGCCCCACGATGCTCGGGAGGAATGGCGACGATCGCGAACTTGCCGTGAACCCGGTCGCCGTCGCACGTCACGGTCACACCGTTGAGGTCACGCCACTGGATGCGGCGCACCGGCGCGTTCAACAACAGCCGCGGGCCGAGTTGGTCGGCGATCCTCAGCGCGATTTGCTGCGTTCCGCCCGGAAACCGGTCCTGCTGTGCGCCGCCGGAGGTGTCGAGCATCCGGTCCAGGCCGCCCGCAGCCGTGACGTAGCGCACCGCGTGCAGCATCGACACCTGGTCTGGCTCACATCCCCAGGTGACGCGGCTGACGAGCGCCATGAGGCCCCGCACCGCCGCCGACGCGTGGATCGACATCAGCCACTGCTCGACCGACATCGAATCAAGCGACCCCTCCGCCGTCCACGGCTCCTGAACCGAGACGCGAGCAGTCAACCGCCCGAACTGCCAGCGGACACGACCGAGATCGACCAATTCGAGAATCGACAGCTTCGGTGTCGTTCCGTGATATGAGCGGACCCGGCCGCGCCACCGGATCAGATTGTCGCCGTCGTCATACGTCGGCGCAGTTCGGCAGCCCAGGTCAGCGGCCAGGCTGAGCACCTCGTCCTGCGTCGGGCCGACGAATGTGGCGCCGAGGTCGACGGGCACGCCGGCGAGGGTGGTGGTGCGCGACCGCCCGCCGACGCGGTCCCTGCCCTCGAGCACGAGGACGTCGTGTCCGCGCTGGACGAGTTCGCGCGCCGCGGTCAATCCGGCGAATCCGGCGCCGACAATCACCACGTCCGTATTCGTCTCAGCCACGGACCCTAGTCAACTCCTGTTCGGCCCGGCGACACATGCCTATCGTGAGAACATGACCGCCAGCAGTGATGAGCGCTCGCGCGAAGAGCAGACAAGCAGTGATGAGCGCTCGCGCGAAGAGCAGACAAGCAGTGATGAGTACTTCGATGTGTTGATCATCGGCGCCGGGATCTCCGGCATCGACGCGGCATACCGGATTCACGAACAGAACCCGCATCTGCGCTACGCGATTCTGGAGCGGCGGGCGCGTCTGGGCGGGACGTGGGATTTGTTCCGTTACCCGGGTGTTCGCTCGGACAGCGACATCTTCACGCTGAGCTTCCCGTTCGAGCCGTGGACCCATCAGGAGGCCATCGCCGACGGGGAACAGATCTGGCAGTACCTGGCCGACACCGCTGACAAGCACCACATCGCCGAACACGTCCGCTTCAACACCCATGTCCGGTCCGCCGACTTCGACTCGAGCACAGACACCTGGACGGTCCGCGTCGAACGCGACGGCGTTGACCGGACATACCGCTGCCGATTCCTATACTGCGCTACCGGTTACTACGACTACGACAGCCCTTACACGCCCGATTTCCAGGGGATGGAGAACTTCACCGGCGACGTGGTGCATCCACAGCACTGGCCGCAGTCGCTGGACTACACCGGGAAGAAAGTGGTCGTGATCGGCAGCGGCGCAACGGCGATCAGCCTGATCCCGGCGTTGACGGAAAAGGCCGGTCACGTCACGATGCTTCAGCGATCGCCGAGCTACCTGTGGTCCTCGCCCAAGGTTGATCCGCTGGCGAACATTTTACGAAAACTGTTGCCGCCCAGGGTCGCTATGTGGCTGATCCGTTGGCGATTCGCGTTGTTCTACGTGCTGACGTATCAGTTCGCCAAGAAGGCGCCGACGTTGATGAAGCGGGTGTTGCGCCGCACCGCGGTCACCAACTTGCCCGCGGGCTTCGACATCGACACACACTTCAAGCCGCAGTACGACCCGTGGGATCAGCGGCTGTGCCTAATCCTCGACGCCGACCTCTACAAGACCATCGCCGAGGGGCGTGCCGATGTGGTCACCGACCATATCGATCACTTCGACGGTACGGGCATCATGCTGAAGTCGGGTCGGCACGTCGACGCCGACATCGTTGTCACGGCCACCGGGCTGCAGTTGCAGGCGCTGGGCGGCATCACGGTCAGCATCGACGGCCAGAAGGTCAACCCGCACGACCGCTTTGTGTACAAGGGCTACATGCTCGACGACCTGCCCAATCTGGCGTGGTGCATCGGCTATACCAACGCGTCGTGGACCCTGCGGGCCGACATGAACGCGGAGTCGGTGGCAAAACTGTTAGCGTACATGCAATCTCACGGCTACACCCACGCCTACCCAGATCTGGGCGACAAGCAACTGCCGGAGAAGCCGACGTGGGATCTGCAGTCAGGATATGTAATGCGCGCGCTGGGCGTGCTGCCGAAGTCGAGCGTCCACCGGCCGTGGAACGTGCGCCACAACTATGTGCTCGACTCGATCGACCACCGCCTCGACCGCATCGAGGAGTCCATGGTGTTCGGCCGCGCCGCAGAAAGCGAGCGGGCCGCGTAGGGCTTAGGGCGCGACGGGCGCGACGGTCGTCTCGCGACTGTGCGGTTTCGTACACGACACGCCGGTGCGGGCGCACAAATCCGCACAGTCACGGAATGAGTGCGCAAGCAACTACGGCGCGACGGTCAGCCAGTCTGCGAAGCCCGATGGGTCGTGGCGGCCCAGCGCGCCGTGCTCGAAAAGACCCCAGCCCTCGGCCGGTTCGCCGTCGCCGTCCCGGCACACGGCCCGGCCGACGTGATCGATCACGCCGAATCCGGCTCGGCTGATGATCGCCGGGTCATTCATGTCGTAAGTCAGCCGCTCGGTGAACTTCTCGCCCTTCCAGACGCCGTGCAGCCAGTCTGCGTCGCCCCCGTAGCCGCCGCCGACGTGGATCGGCACGGGCAGCTTTGATTCCACGTCGAACCGCACCGGCGTGCCGTCGGCGGCCGTGGCGTCGATCGTCGCGCCGGTCGGGATGCGTGTCCCGGAGCGGTAGTGGATCTTCACCCGGGGCCAACCCAGCTGCTCGACACGCCCGTCAGGCCAGATCCGGGTGCAGTCGTTCAATGACCGAAAGCCGCTGGGGTCCTCCTGGATGATCAGCACAATCCCGAAGTCGTCGAACGCCATTGGGACGTAAAGCCACCACATGCCCTCGAACGGCGGATCAGCCGGCCGCCCAGCCGGTTCCGGTTCCCCGATCGGGCGGATGCCCCACGAGCGGTCCCGCGACCCGATCCACGTCGACGGATCGACGGCAATCTCCTCAGCGTCGATCAGGATGCGGCCGCTCCAGCTGCCGACCTGCGCAAATCTCTGCGCGTCCAACGTGATTCGATTGCCACTGCGCAGCACATGCCGTTGCTCCTGGACCACGTCGAACAGTCCGTCCCACGTCAGGTCGACGGCAATGCCCTCGGTTTCCTCCATCACTATGCGTAGCTTGTGCAACGGCTCGACAACCTCGACGCGATAACCCATGACGCGCTGCCGCAACCTGTCCTGGTCGATGGCATCCGAGAGGTGCACGGCGGTCTGCACGTCGCCCCTGCGCACCAGCACGTAAGCATCCTTGACGCCGAGGTTCGGGTAGTACCCGATTCCACTGATCAGGAAGATGTTTCCGGTGCGGTCATGGGCGTTGAAGTAAGACCGGTCGTAGAAGTTGCGGTCGCTTGAGCCGGCCCACGCGATCGGTTGCGGTACTTGGTGGACGGGGAATTCGTCGACAGGCCCGAGCATTACGCATCCTCTCCAATCAGCCGCTTCATCAATGCGCTGTGATAGAACAGTGATTCGACATCTTCGGGTTTTTCGACCTCGCCGAAGTGAACACGCCGCGCACCGGTGCGCATGAACACGCATGCCCACATCACGCCCGAATAGGCGTAGAACCAGTGCAGGTCACCGAGTTCAATGCCGGTCAGCCGCCGGTACTCCGAGCGGACATCGTCTTCACGCAGAACGCCGGGCAGTCCCGGCATCCCCGCCAGTCCGGCGAGTTCTTGAAAAACCATGTGTGCGAAGACCAGCCATGCGACATCCAGTTCGCGGGGTCCGAGCGTGGTCATCTCCCAGTCGAGCACGGCGGCCGGCCGGAAGTCCGAGTACAGCACGTTGCCCACCCGGGCATCGCCCCACAGCAATACGGGTTGCGTGGCAGCGACATCGCGAGGCCAGTTTGCCTGCAGCCACTCGAATGTCCGCTCCAGCAGCGGAGACCGGCCGATGTCGGGCACCGCGAAGTCATACCAGGACCGGACCCACGCGAAGTGGCGCTTTAGCGCGTTCTCGTCGTCCGAGCCGTCGGACAGGAACCCGAACGTCTGGGTCGCATCCGGGATGGCGTGCAATTTCGCCAGCACCTCGACCGTCGAATCCTGCAGTAGGCGTTGGGATTCTGGGGGAGCGTCGTAGAACCAGTTGCCACCGAACGTGTATGGCATCACATCGGGTGGCACTAGACCGTCGACATAGTCCATCAAAAAGAACGGTGCACCCAAGACGTCGCCCGTCGGCTCGATCCATCGCACCGGGGGTACAGGCACATCGGTGAGTTCACCGACCAGCCGTATCACCTCGAACTGGTGATCAAGCCGATACGACGGGAACACCGGGACGTCTTGGGCAGTGGGGGCGACGCGCGTGACGAATCGCTGTTCGGTGCGCGCGTCGTCCTGCGTCCACCACGCAGTGAGGATGATCGTCTCCGACGACATTCCGTTGGCGTCGACGCCGCTTTCGACGGTCACCTCGGGGGCCGCGCCGTCGGGTAGTACGGTCGCCAGCCACCGGGACATGATCTCGGGCACTGTGCTGGTGTCCCGGCTCGAGTGCTGTAGTCGGCTCACCTCGCCGAGAGCCGGTTCTCCCGCCACAACTCGTCCTTCGGTCACACAATTACGATACGCTTGGTAGCGATATGAAACCAGACTCGTCCACGGTTGGCAAGTCCTCCGCCGCGGGGCGTCCGAGGGACCCGCGCATCGACGCGTCGACCCTGCGCGCCGCAGCCGAACTGCTTGTCGAGATCGGCTATTCGAATGTGACGATGGCCGCGGTTGCAGAGCGCGCCGGCACCACCAAGACCGCGCTGTATCGTCGGTGGTCCAGCAAGGCCGAGCTTGTCCACGAGGCGGCGTTCCCGGCCACCCCGACCGCGCTGGTGGCCCCTTCCAGCAGCTTCGCCGACGACGTTCGCGCGATGCTCGAGGCTACCCGCGACGTGTTCACCACCCCGGTGGTGCGCGCTGCGCTACCCGGCCTGGTCGCCGACATGGCCGGGGACCCTGAACTGAATGCCCGTGTGATGCAGCGGTTTGCGGACCTGTTCGCCGCGGTGCGCGACCGTGTCCGCCGAGCGGTCGACGAGGGAGACGCCCGGCCGGAGGTGGACCCGAACCGGCTGGTCGAGGTGATCGGCGGCGCGACGATGATGCGCCTGTTGCTGCACCCCGAGGAAGACCTCGACGACCACTGGTTGGCACAAACCACCGCGATCATCATTCACGGTGTGGTGGCATAGCGGAATGCTCGAGCCTTTCCCGGACGACTGGCAGTCGATGCTCGTGTTGATGCCACATCCCGACGATCCCGAGTACGGCATGTCGGCGGCCGTGGCGAAATGGACGGGGGCGGGCAAGACGGTGGGATATGTGATGGCGACCCGCGGTGAGGCGGGCATCGAGGGAATGCCTCCCGAGGAAACGGGCAGGGTTCGCGAGGCCGAGCAGCGACGGGCTGCGGCGATCGTCGGAGTCACCGATGTCAGCTTCTGGGACTTCCCGGACAGCCAGATACGGGACTGCGCCGAACTGCGTGCGAGGATCGCTGAGACCCTGATCCAGACACAGCCCGACGTCGTCGTCACCATCTTCGACGGGCTCGAATGGGCGCCCGGTGCACCGAACCAGCGTGACCACATCGAGTTCAGCGCGGCGGTTCGTGCAGCGTATCGACAACTTACTGAGCCACCTTGGTTGTTCGCCAACGGTCCCCACGGAACTCATGTCGAGACCGTGGACGGCTTCCTCGGTCTGGCTGTTGATGCCCTTTCCGCGCATGAAAGGTATTTGTCGGTCCTTAACCCGGATACTCCGGTGGTTGAGCAGGCCCGCAAACAAGTCGAGGCGTCCACGGCGCCGCACCCGGATTTCGGCGGGCATCGAGCCGTCGAGTTCATCCTCATCGAGAAACGTCCAAGAACTCGCCGAGCGGCGGACTGAACTCGGTGTAGTCAGCGCACGAATTGCGCTGCGCTGTCGCACAAGTCGAGCAGCGGCTGCGGTATGATGCCGAGCACGATGGTCACCGCGGCCGAAACCGCGATCGCAATCTTGCTGAGCGTGCCGGGCACCACGACCTCGGGTGGGTCGGCGTCCGGTTCGGTGAAGAACATCAGCACGATCACTCTCACGTAGAAGTACGCCGCGACACCGCTGGCCACCACGCCGATGATCACCAGTGGCGCCGCACCGCCTTCGATGGCGGCCTTGAACACCGCGAACTTCGCAACGAAACCGCTGGTCAGTGGAATGCCGGCGAACGCCAGCAGGAACATCGAAAACATCGCGCCAACCAACGGCCGCTCACGGCCCAGCCCCGCCCACCGCGACATGTCGGTGTCCTCATCGCCGTCCGCGTTGCGCACCAGCGACACGACGGCGAAGGCCCCCAGGGTGCTGAACCCGTACGCGAACAGATAGAACATCGTTGACGACAGGCCCGCCTTATTGGCAGCGATCACGCCGGTGAGGATGAACCCGGCGTGCGCGACCGACGAATACGCCAGCATCCGCTTCACATCGGATTGTGTGACGGCACTGATGGTTCCGATAGCCATCGTCAGGATCGCGATCGCCCACATCACCGGGCGCCATTGCGCTTGCAAACCGGGCAGCGCGACGTAAAAGATCCGCAAGGTCGCGCCGAACGCGGCGATCTTGGTGGCGGCGGCCATGAACCCGGTGATCGGTGTCGGGGCGCCCTGATAGACGTCGGGAATCCAGGAATGGAACGGAACGGCACCGACTTTGAACAGAAGGCCCGCCGACAGTAGCGCGACACCGATCAGCGCCATCGACTGATCGCCGCGGTGCCCGCCGACAGCATCGGCAATCCCCGACAGCCTCAGCGTTCCGGCGTATCCGTAGAGCAGGGCGATGCCGTACAGGAAGAACGCCGACGAGAACGCGCCGAGCAGAAAGTATTTCAGCGCAGCTTCCTGCGACAGCAGCCTGCGCCGACGCGCGAGTCCGCACAGCAGATACAAGGGCAGCGACAGCACTTCCAGTGCGACGAACATAGTCAGCAGATCGTCGGCGGCTCCGAACAGCAGCATTCCGGCGAGAGCGAACAGCGTGAGCGGGAACACTTCGGTTTGGCTGATGCCTGCCCGCTCGGCCTCCCGTTCTGCCGCGCTGTTGGGCACCACGGAGGCCTGCGGCGTGAACGCGTCGAATCCGGCACGTGCCCGCGAAACCGCTGCTACCGCAACCTTTTCCACGGCGATGCGACGTTCGGCAATCAACATCAGCCCGAGAATGCCGACGACCAGTAGAGTGCCCTGCAGCAGCAGCGCCGGGCCGTCAACCGCGACCGAGCCTGATACAGCGCTGTGACCGGGCAGAACCAGACCCCGGGCCACGAGTACAACCGCCGCGAGCGCAGCGATCGATGCGCCGAGGCTCAGGAGCAGCTGAACGGGATAGCGAAGCTGGCGTGGTACGAACGCTTCAACAAGCACGCCCGCGACAGCCGCGCCGAACATGATCAGCATGGGCGACACTTGGGCGTATTCGACGCTCGGTGCGGGAATGCTCATTTGCGCTGTCCCTCCGCGGTTCTCGACGGTATCACCGACGGAGCCGGGTCATGCTGGCCGATGGTCGTAAGGGTGTGACCGACGGCGGGGTTGATGACGTCGAGCGCTGGTTTGGGGTAAAAACCGAGCACCAGCAGCAGCGCTATCAGCGGTGCGATCACGACGATCTCGCGCGGAACCAGGTCGCGAAGCCGCTCGTTGCCGTCCTTGACCGGGCCGGTCATCATCCGCTGGTACATCCACAGGATATAGATTGCCGCCAGCACCAGCGCCGAGGAGGCGATCACCGCCGCCGCCTGGTAGCGCGTGAAAGTACCGATCAGAACCAGGAATTCGCTGATGAACGGCGCCAGACCGGGCAGCGACAGTGTGGCCAAACCGGCGACCAGGAAGGCGCCCGCCAGCATCGGGGCGACTTTCTGAACGCCTGAAAACGAGGCGATCGCGCGGCTACCGCGCCGAGAGGTCAAGAACCCGGCGATCAGGAACAGCGCCGCCGTCGAGATGCCGTGATTGACCATGTACAGCGTCGAGCCGGTCTGGCCCTGGGTGGTCATCACAAAGATGCCCAGGATGATGAAGCCGAAGTGGCTGATCGACGTGTACGCGATCAAGCGCATCACGTCGGTCTGCCCGATCGCCACGATCGCACCGTACACGATGCCCACCACCGCCAGCGTGATGATCAGCGGCGCAAAGGTTTTCGACGCATCGGGGAATAGCTGCAGGCAGTACCGCAGCATGCCGAACGTGCCGACCTTGTCGACGACAGCCATCATCAACACCGCGGTGGCAGGGGTGGACTGCACCGCGGCGTCGGGCAGCCAGGCATGGAACGGCCACAGCGGCGCCTTGACCGCGAACGCGAACATGAAACCCAGGAATAGAGCGTTGAGCACCAGCGGATTGACGCCGAGCTGACCGGCCTGCGCCAACGCGACGATTTGCTGAAAATCGAACGTGCCCGGACCACTGTCCGAGGTCACCACGTACAACCCGATCACCGCCGCGAGCATGATCAGGCCGCCGAACAGGTTATACAGCAGGAACTTCACCGCCGCTTTCGATCGATTCTCCCCGGGACCGAAACCTCCGATCAGGAAGTACATCGGGATCAGCATGGCCTCGAAGAACACATAGAACAGCAGCACATCAAGGGCGACAAGCGAAATCAGCACCATCGCCTCGACGGCGAGGATCAGCGCCACGTAGGTGTGCGCCGCCCGCTTGCGGTCGCCGGCGTCGTTCCATGCGGCCACCAACAGCAGCGGCACCAGCACAGCGGTCAACAGCACCAGTACCAGCGCGATACCGTCCAGCCCGAGCGTGTAGCCGGTGCCGAACGCCGGTATCCACTGGTGGGATTCGCGGAATTGGTACTGCGGGCCACCGGTGTCAAACGAGATCGCCAGCGCGACGGCCACCGCCATCACCGCCACCGACACGATCAGCCCCACCCACTTGGCGAGCGCGCGTTGCGCCGGGGGCAGCAGCATGATCACCACCGTCCCGGCCACCGGCAGCAGCCACAGGACGGAAAGCCAGGGGATGTCGTTCACCGCAGGTTCACCGCCAGGATCGCGGCGACCACCAGGGCGGCGCCGGCGAACATCGAGAGGGCATAGGAGCGGGCGAACCCGGTCTGGGCCAGGCGCAGCGTGCCGGACAGCCGACCGATCGCCGCGGCCAGCCCGGTCACCGAGCCGTCAATTCCTTTGTCGTCCACCCGAACCAAGGTGCGCGTCAGGTCGGCGCCGGGGCGCATGAAGACTCCCTCGTTGAATGCGTCGCCGTAGAGGTCCTTGCGTGCGGCGACGGTCAGCGCCGAGCCGGCGGGCACCTCGGCCGGTACCGGACGCGCGGCGTACAAGCGGTAGGCGACCCCGATGCCGACCGCGACGACGGCCAGGGTGATGGATGTGGTGAGCCACACCGGCATCGCGTGGGTGACCTCCTCGTGCGCGCCGACGACCGGCTCGAGCCAGTGCCGCAGGGTGCCACCGATCGCGAGCAGGCCGCCCGACGCCACAGAGCCGATCGCGAGCACGATCATCGGCCACGTCATTACCCGCGGCGACTCATGCGGGTGCACGCCTGTGTTATCCCCCCCGGCTTCGCCGACCCCCGAGGAACCCTCCCACCGCCGCTCGCCGAAGAACGTCATCAGCATGACCCGGGTCATGTAGAACGCGGTGATGCCGGCCCCCAAGAGCGCCGCGCCGCCCAACACGAAACCTTTGAATCCGCCTGCCGCCAGCGCGGTTTCGATGATCGCGTCCTTGGAGAAGAACCCGGCCAGCGGCGGCACGCCGATAATCGCAAGGTAACCGAGCCCGAAGGTCACATACGTGATCGGCAGCAGGGTGCGCAGTCCGCCGTAGCGGCGCATGTTCACTTCGTCGCCCATCGCGTGCATCACCGACCCGGCGCCCAGGAACAGCCCGGCCTTGAAGAAGCCGTGGGTAAGCAGGTGCAGGATCGCGAACGCGTACCCGGCCGGCCCCAGTCCCGCGGCAAGCACCATGTAGCCGATCTGGCTCATGGTGGACGCGGCCAGGGCCTTCTTGATGTCGTCTTTGGCGCAGCCGACGATCGCCCCGAACAGCAGCGTGACCGCGCCGACGGTCACGACGCCGGCTTGCGCACCGGGCGCGAGGTTGTAGATCGGATGCGACCGCACGATCAGGTAGACGCCGGCGGTGACCATGGTGGCGGCGTGGATCAGTGCCGACACGGGAGTCGGACCCTCCATCGCGTCACCGAGCCAGGACTGCAGCGGCACCTGCGCCGACTTACCGCACGCGGCCAGTAGCAGCAGCAAGCCGAGCGCGGTCAGCACGCTTTCGCTGGCGGCCGGTGTCGCGCCGAAGACTCCGGAAAACGAGATCGTGCCGAACGTGGCGAACATGACCATCATCGCAACGGCCAGGCCGATGTCGCCGACGCGGTTGACCACAAACGCCTTCTTCGCGGCGGTGGCGGCCGACGGTTTGTGATACCAGAACCCGATCAGCAGATATGACGCCAAGCCGACGCCTTCCCACCCGACGTAGAGGCCCAGGTAATTGTCGGCGAGCACCAGAAGCAGCATCGCGGCGACGAAGAGGTTCAGGTAGGCGAAAAACCGGCGACGGTCGGGGTCTTCGGCCATGTAGCCGATCGAGTAAATATGGATCAGCGAGCCGACGCCGGTGATCAGCAGCACGAAGCACATCGACAGCGGGTCCACCAGCAGCCCGAAGTTCACCTGCAGTCCGCCGACGGGCACCCAGGAGAACCCGTCCAGATGGATCGCGCGTTCCTCACTGTGGCGACGGAGCAGGTCGGCGAACAGGAAAACCCCGACCGCGAAGGCTCCCAGTACGGTCGCGCACCCCAGTAGATGGCCCCAGCGGTCGGTACGCCGGCCGCCTAACAGCAATACCGCCGCCCCTAACGAGGGCAGCGCCAACAACAACCACGCCAAATCGTTCATCTCAGTGCTTGAGCAGGTTCGCGTCGTCGACCGAAGCCGAGCGTCGGGCACGGAAAATGGTCATGATGATGGCCAGTCCGACAACCACCTCGCAGGCCGCCACCACCATCGTGAAGAACGCCACCACCTGACCGTCAAGGTTTCCGTTCATGCGGGAGAACGTGACGAACGCAAGGTTCGCGGCGTTCAGCATCAACTCGACGCACATGAACATCACGATCGCGTTGCGCCGCAACAACACTCCGACCGCGCCGATGGTGAACAACAACGCCGACAAGTACAGGTAGTTGATTGGGTTCATCGGCCGTTCCTTTTCGGCGCTCGGGACCCATCTGTGCCGTTTCCTCTTCGCGCAAGCGGCTCATCGGCGCCGTTTCCTCTTCGCGCAAGCGGCTCATCGGCGCCGTTTCCTCTTCGCGCAAGCGGCTCATCGGCGCCGTTTCCTCTTCGCGCAAGCGGTCCCCCGCGAGCGGGTGGTGCCCCAACACCATCGGTCAGGTCCGCCGTGCGCGGGGTGAGAATCTTCGACACCGACACCTCCGCGTACGAGCCGTCGGGCAGCAGCGCCGGGATGTCGACCGCGTTGTGCCGGGCGTACACGCCGGGACTCGGCAGGGGAGTTGGCCGCCCGAGGCCGGCGAACCGCTCTTGGGACAGTTCCCGCTGACTCTTGCGGCGGTCGAAGCGTTCCCGGTGCGCCAGCACCATCGCGCCGAGGGCCGCGGTGATCAGCAGCGCGCTGGTGACCTCGAAGGCCCATAGGTACCGGGTGAAGATCAGCACCGCCAGTCCTTCGACGTTGCCGCCCGCATTCGCCCGAGCCAGACCGGTGAACGCCGTGGACGCGGTGCCGATGCCGGCGGCCAGCAGCACACCGAAGCCCACTCCGGCCACGGTCGCGGCAATGCGTTGCCCGCGAATGGTTTCCACCAGGGATTCGGCGGTGTCGATGCCGATGAGCATCATCACGAACAGGAACAGCATCATCACCGCACCGGTGTAAACCACCACCTGCACCACACCCAGGAACAGCGCGTCCTGCGCGATGTAGAACATCGCCAGCACGATCATTGTCATCGCCAAGAACATCGCCGAGTACACGGCCTTGGACGCCATCACCATTCCGACGGCACCGATCACCGCGATGGTGCCCAGCACCCAGAACAGCACCGCCTCACCGGTAGAGGTGTGCGTCAACGCATCGGCCAACAACGTCGTGGTCATTGCGGCTGCTCGCTCAGCGGTGTCTGCTCTTCGCGCACGTGGCCCATCGCTGCTGGCTTGATGTTGCCCCGGTAGTAGTCCTCGTCGGTGGCGTCCGGGGCCATCGGGTGTGGCGGCGGGATCATGCCGGGTTGCAGCGGGGCGAGCAGCTTGTCCTTGCCATAGATCATGTCGGCGCGGTTGTCGTCGGCCATCTCGTAGTGGTTGGTCATCGTCAATGCCCGCGTGGGGCACGCCTCGATGCACAGTCCGCAGCCGATGCAGCGCAGATAGTTGATCTGGTACACGCGCCCGTAGCGTTCACCCGGCGAATAGCGTTCCTCCTCGGTGTTATCCGCACCCTCGACGTATATCGCGTCGGCCGGGCATGCCCACGCGCAGAGCTCGCAACCGATGCACTTCTCCAACCCGTCCGGGTAGCGGTTGAGCTGATGCCGGCCGTGATACCGCTTCGCCACCGGCCCCGGCTTCTCCGGATACTGCTCGGTCACCGGCCTTTTGAACATCGTCTTCAGCGTGACACCGAATCCGGCGATCGCATCCAGGAAATTAGGCATCGGCGGCTTTCTTCTCAGGGAGCGGAGGCACCGGGAAGTCGCTGTACGAGGACGTCGTGGTGCCCGGTTCGGCTGGTTGAGGCTTGCCGCGCAGAACATTTCGGAACGACATCAGCAGCGCGATACCGCCCACGACACTCGCGGTGATCAGCGCCACCGCCCAGGAGTGGTATCCCTGTGCACGCAGCGTCCGCACGGTGGCGACGATCATTACCCACACCAGCGAGATCGGGATCAGGATTTTCCATCCCAGCGCCATGAACTGGTCGTAGCGCAGCCGCGGCAGGGTGGCGCGCAGCCAGATGAAAAGGAACAAGAAGCCCCACACCTTTGCGGTAAACCACAGCATCGGCCACCACCCGGAGTTGGCGCCGTCGATCAGGTTGAACGGGAATGGCGCGTGCCAGCCGCCCAGGAACAGCGTGGTTGCCAGCGCCGAGACGGTGGTCATGTTCACGTATTCGGCGAGCATGAACATCGCGAACTTCAGCGATGAGTATTCGGTGTGGAACCCGCCGACCAGTTCTCCTTCGGCCTCGGGCAGGTCAAACGGTGCCCGGTTGGTTTCGCCGACCATCGAGGTGACATAGATCAAGAACGACGGCAGCAGCAGGAACACATACCAGATCCGGTCCTGGGCGGCCACGATGCCCGACGTGGACATGGTGCCGGCGTAGAGGAACACCGCCGCGAACGACAGCGCCATCGCGATCTCGTACGAGATCACCTGTGCGCTCGACCGCAGCCCGCCCAGCAGCGGATAGGTCGATCCGGATGCCCAGCCGGCCAACACGATTCCGTACACGCCCACAGAAGTGACCGCCAGCACGTAGAGCACAGCCACCGGCATGTCGGTCAGCTGCAACGGGGTGTGGTGCCCGAAGATCGAGACTTCCGGTCCCAACGGGATCACTGCGAACGCCATGAACGCCGGGATCACCGAAATCACCGGCGCCATCAGATAGACGGGTTTGTCGACGCCGGCGGGGATGAGCCCTTCTTTGAGTCCCAGCTTCACCCCGTCGACCACGCTCTGCAACAACCCGAACGGGCCGACCCTGTTCGGGCCGAACCGCATCTGCATGCGGCCCAGGACTTTTCTTTCGATCAGAATCGCCGCCAGCACGGTGAGCAACAGGAACGCGAATATCGCGACCGCCTTGCCCAGTACCAGCCACCACGGATCGTGGCCGAATGCGTTCATGACGCCACCTCGATCGACACCACGACACCCTCCGTCACCCGCAACTTCTGGTGCACGAGGGACGTTGCGGAGTTCATCGGCACCCACACCACCCGCTCGGCCATCTCGGTGATCTCGAGCGGCAGCGTGATCGAGCCATTCTCCGTGCTCACCGCCACCGAATCACCGCCGGACGCGCCGATCTCGTCGGCGGTCGCCGCCGACAGTCGCGCGACAGGCCGGCGCGCGGTACCCGCCAGGTGGGGTTCGCCGTCCTGAAGTCGCCCGGCATCCAGCAGCATTCGCCAACTCGCCAAGACCGCTTGGCCCGGGCCGGGCCGCGGCACACCTTCCGGTGTCACACTCGGCGGCTCGGGCCGCGCGCCCTCCCACACGCCGAGCGACGCCAGCTCGTCGCGCGCCGCAGTCAAGTGCGGGAGCCCGAATTCCACGCCCATTTCGTCGGCGATCATGTGCAGCACCCGCATGTCGCTGACTGCCCCGGAGTTTCGCAGCGCCGGCTCAAACGGGCGCGGCCGCCCTTCCCAATTCAGGAACGTGCCGGCTTTCTCGACAACCGGCGCCACCGGGAACACCACGTCGGCCCGCTCGGTGACGGCGCTGTGCCGGATCTCCAGGCTGACCACAAACGCCGCGGCGTCGAGTGCCTCCGCGGCCGCGACGGGATCCGGCAGATCGGCGAGTTCGACGCCGCCGACTACGAGCGCACCGAAAGCGTCCGCGCCGGCCAGTATTTCGTTGGTATCGCGACCCGTTGCCGTCGGAAGGGTGGTCACACTCCACGCCGAGCTCAACTGCGCACGTGCCGCCGGGTCGGCGACCGGCCGCCCACCTGGCAGCAGAGAAGACAGCGCGCCTGCCTCCAGCGCGCCACGCTCACCGGCGCGCCGGGGTACCCACACCAGGCGCGCGCCGGTGCTGTCGGCCAAGCGGGCGGCGGCGGACAGCACCCCTGGAAAGGACGCCAGCCTTTCGCCGACCATGATCACCGCGCCTGCGGCACTGAGGATTTCGCCGAACTCGCCGGTTCGTAGCCCGTCGAGCAGCGTGGCCTCGCCGCCCGGACTGGCCTGCAGCAGCGTTCCTGACATCTTCGTAAGCCCGCGGCTGGCGAACGGTGCGACCGAGTACACCTTGGTGCGGCGTTTGCGTGCGGCCTTGCGCAGCCGCAGGAACACAATCGGCGATTCCTCTTCGGGTTCGAACCCGGCGAGCAGCACCACCGGCGCCGCCTCCAGATCCGCGTACGTGGTCGTCATCGGCTGCCCCGCGATACAGGCGGCCAGGAACTGCGACTCCTCCGCGGAGTGCGGGCGGGCGCGGAAGTCAACGTCGTTGCTGCCCAACACCAGACGCGCGAACTTGCCGTAGGCGTACGCGTCCTCCACTGTCGCGCGGCCGCCGACGAGCACGCCGGCGTTGCCGTAGGCCGCCGACAGTCCCTTTGCCGCGACGGTAAGCGCCTCCGACCACGACGTCGGCACCAGAGTGCCGTCCTCGCCGCGGACCAACGGCGTGGTGATCCGGTCCGGTTGGGTGGCATACGTGAACGCCCAGCGGCCCTTGTCGCAGTTCCACTCCTCGTTCACTTGCGGGTCGTCGCCGGACAGCCGGCGCAGCACCACACCGCGGCGGTGGTCAGTGCGCTGTGCACACCCCGAGGCGCAGTGTTCGCACACGCTCGGGCTCGACACCAGATCGAATGGACGCGCGCGGAACCGGTAGGCGGCCCCCGTCAACGCACCTACCGGGCAGATCTGCACGGTGTTGCCCGAAAAGTACGAATCGAACGGCTCTTTCGTATAGATGCCGACCTGCTGCAGCACGCCCCGTTCGAGCAACTCGATGAACGGATCCCCGGCGATTTGATTGGAGAACCGAGTGCAGCGGGCACACAACACGCACCGTTCACGGTCCAGCAGCACCTGTGAGCTGATGTTGATCGGCTTTGGGAAGGTGCGCTTGACGTCCTCGAAGCGGGAGTCCGCGCGCCCGTTGGACATCGCCTGGTTCTGCAGCGGGCATTCACCGCCCTTGTCGCACACCGGGCAGTCCAGCGGATGGTTGATCAACAGGAACTCCATGATCCCTTGCTGGGCCTTGTCGGCGACCTCCGAAGTCAACTGCGTGTGAACGACCATCCCGTCGGTGGCCACCGTCGTACACGACGCCAACGGTTTGCGTTGGCCTTCGACCTCCACCAGGCACTGTCGGCACGCGCCGACCGGGTCGAGCAGCGGATGGTCGCAGAACCGCGGGATCTGGATCCCGATCAGCTCTGCGGCCCGAATCACCAACGTGCCCTTCGGAACCGACAGCTCGACGTCGTCGATGGTCAGCGTCACCATCTCGGTGTCGGTCGCGGCTCTACGGTCGGCCGTCGCCGTCATCTAGACACCCCTTGTGCCGCGACTGTGCGGTTTCGTACGCGACTGGGGGTACTCCCCCGCAAGCGGGGGGACCCCCACCCACGCGGGGGAGCCGGGTCGCCCATATGAAACCGCACACTCGACGAAGTCGTTCTCATATGAGCGCTCCTTCCGGCGCGACAAGCATCGAGTCCCGTGGGTCGAACGGGCAGCCCTGCTGCTCCACGTGGGCGACATACTCGTCGCGGAAATACTTGATCGACGACGTGATCGGGCTCGCTGCGCCATCCCCCAGTGCGCAGAACGCCCGTCCGAAGATGTTGTCCGAAATATCAAGCAGTTTGTCGATGTCCTCAGCGGTTCCGTGGCCAGTTTCCAGCCGTTCGTAGATCTGCGCGAGCCAGTACGTGCCCTCGCGGCATGGTGTGCACTTGCCGCAGGACTCGTGTTCGTAGAACTCGGTCCAGCGACGCACCGCGCGTACCACGCAGGTGGTCTCGTCGAAGACCTGCAACGCCTTGGTGCCCAGCATCGATCCTGCTGCGCCGACGCCCTCGTAGTCCAATGGCACGTCGAGATGCTCGTCGGTCAGGATCGGCGTTGACGAACCGCCCGGTGTCCAGAACTTCAATCGGTGTCCGGCCCGCACGCCGCCCGCGTAATCGAGCAGTTCCCGTAGCGTGATGCCCAGCGGCGCCTCGTATTGACCCGGCCGGGTCACGTGCCCAGACAGTGAATACAGCGTGAAGCCAGGCGACTTCTCCGACCCCATCGACCGGAACCAGTCGACGCCGTTGAGCATGATGGGCGGCACGCTGGCGATCGACTCGACGTTGTTGACCACGGTCGGGCAGGCGTACAGCCCGGACACTGCGGGAAACGGCGGACGCAGCCTCGGCTGACCGCGTCGGCCCTCCAATGAATCCAGCAGCGCGGTCTCCTCACCGCATATGTACGCACCGGCGCCGGCGTGGACGATGATCTCGAGATCGAAGCCCGAGTCCAGGATGTTGCGTCCGATGTACCCGGCTTCGTATGCCTCGGCGACCGCGGCGCGTAGCCGGCGCAGCACCGGAACCACCTCGCCGCGAACGTAAATGAACGCGTGTGAGGCTCGGATCGCATACGCCGCGACGATCGCTCCCTCCACCAGGAAGTGCGGCGTCATGAAGATCAGCGGAATGTCCTTGCATGTTCCCGGCTCTGACTCGTCGGCGTTGATCACCAGATAGTGCGGCTTGGCGGCGGCGCCCGTGTCGCCCTGGGGAATGAACCCCCATTTCATTCCCGTCCCGAATCCGGCACCGCCGCGCCCGCGTAGGCCGGAATCCTTCACCGCCTGCAACACGGCATCGGGTTTCATCGTCAACGCCTCGGCGAGCGCGCGGTAGCCGTCGTGCTCGCGGTAGGTGTCCAGCGTCCACGACTTGGGGTTGTCCCAGAATCGGCTCAGGACCGGCGTCAGCGGTGTGCGGTCGGCCATCTCAGTCGTCCTCCGGTGGCGGGGGAGCCTCCATGCCGTGTTCCTGCGCGACGCGCAGGCCGGCCAGTGTTGCCGCGCCGGCGTCGCTCTGGGCTTCCTCGGGACGGTCATCAGCGAAACCCGCGAGAATGCGGGAGGTTTCGCGGAAGGTGCATAACGGCAGGCCGCGGGTCGGTGCGACGGACTGGCCGTTACGCAGCTTGTCGACGAGTTCGATTGTGGACCTCGGGGTTTGGTTGTCGAAGAACTCCCAGTTCACCATCACCACCGGCGCGTAGTCGCACGCGGCGTTGCATTCGACATGCTGCAGCGTGATCTTTCCGTCGCTCGTGGTTTCGTCATTGCCAATGCCGAGATGATCTTTCAGCGCATCGAAGATCGCGTCGCCACCCATGATCGCGCACAACGTATTGGTGCACACGCCGACGAAGTAGTCGCCGGTGGGTTCGCGTCGATACATCGAGTAGAACGTGGCGACGGCGGTGACCTCCGCGCCGGTCAACCCGAGCTGCGCGGCGCAGAACTCGATGCCTGCGGGGGTCAGGCAGCCGTCTTCGGCCTGCACCAGGTGCAGCAGCGACAGCAGCGCCGACCGCGACACCGGATAGCGCGCGATGATCTCCCGGGCGTCGGCTTCCAGCCGCGCGCGCACATCGGTCGGATAGGCTTCCCGGCCGTGAAGGTGGCTGGGCTCTTCGGGTTTGGGCCCGAGCGAGACGAAGACCGGCGGGCTGGAGCGAAGCGACTCGGGGATATTTGGAGTCACCTGTCGACCCCGCCCATGACGGGATCGATCGATGCCACCGCCGAGATCGCGTCGGCCACCATGCCGCCCTCGCACATCGCCGCAACGGCCTGAAGATTGGTGAAAGACGGGTCGCGGTAATGCACTCGGTACGGGCGGGTGCCCCCGTCGCTGACCATGTGCACCCCGAGCTCACCGCGCGGCGATTCGACGGCGACATACACCTGGCCGGCGGGCACCCGGATGCCCTCGGTGACGAGCTTGAAGTGATGGATCAGCGCCTCCATCGACGAACCCATGATTTTCGCGATGTGCTCGGGCGAGTTGCCGAGACCGTCGGGACCCACCTTGAGGTCGGCCGGCCACGCCAGCTTCTTGTCGGTGATCATCACCGGGCCGGGCCGCAATTTGTCGACGCACTGCTCGACGATCTTGATCGACTCGGTCATCTCCTTGACGCGGATCAGGAACCGCCCGTAGGCATCGCATCCGTCGTCGGTGATGACGTCGAATTCGTAGTTCTCATACCCGCAGTACGGGTCGGCGCGGCGCAGGTCGTGCGGAAGACCCGTGGCGCGCAGCACCGGGCCGGTGATTCCCAGTGCCATGCACCCGGTGAGATCCAGATAGCCGATGCCCTGACACCGCGCCTTCCAGATGTAGTTCTCCTTGAGGAGGTCTGCCATGTCCTTGAGGCGGCGCGGCAGGATCTTCAGCAGTTCGCGAACCTGGGGCATCGCCTCGTCGGGCAGGTCCGCGGCCAGGCCGCCCGGCCGGATGTAGGCGTGGTTCATCCGCAGCCCGGTGATGGTCTCGAACACGCTGAGCACCAGCTCGCGGCCCTGGAATCCGAAGAACATCGCCGACATCGCACCGAGTTCCATGCCGCCGGTGGCCAATGCGACCAGATGCGAAGTGATCCGGTTGAGCTCCATCAGCATTACCCGGATCACGCTGGCGCGCTCGGGGATCTCGTCGGTGATGTCGAGCAGCTTCTCCACGCCGAGGCAGTAGGCGGTTTCGTTGAAGAACGGCGACAGGTAATCCATCCGGGTCACGAACGTCACACCCTGGGTCCAGTTGCGGTATTCGAGGTTCTTCTCGATCCCGGTGTGCAGGTACCCGATGCCGCAACGCGCCTCGGTGATGGTTTCGCCCTCGATCTCCAGGATCAGCCGCAACACTCCGTGCGTGGACGGGTGCTGCGGACCCATGTTGACCACGATGCGTTCGTCCGCGGCGGATTCCCTTGCGGCGGCGACGACTTCGTCCCAATCTTGACCGCCGACCATCACGACGGTGTCGGCCGGGCGGTCCGGTGTACTCATCAGTTGTAGGCCCTCCGCTCGTCGGGCGGGGGTATTTCGGCGCCGTGGTATTCGACGGGGACCCCGCCCAGCGGGTAGTCCTTGCGCTGCGGGTGGCCCACCCAGTCGTCGGGCATCTCGATGCGGGTCAGCGACGGGTGGCCGTCGAAGATGATCCCGAAGAAGTCATAGGTTTCGCGCTCGTGCCAATCGGTGGTGGGATACACCGAAAACAGCGACGGGACATGAGGATCGGCGTCCGGGGCGGCCGCCTCCACCCGGATGCGACGACCGTGAGTGATCGACATCAGCGGATAGACCGCGTGTAGTTCGCGTCCCGCCTCGTCGGGATAGTGCACCCCGGAAACCCCCAGGCACAACTCGAATCTCAGCGCGGGATCGTCGCGCAGCGTCTGCGCGACCGCGACGAGATGCTCGCGGCGCACGTCGAGCGTCAGCTCGCGGCGGTACACCACCACGCGCTCGACGGCAGCGGTGAACGAGTCTTCGCCGAGAGCGTCGATCAGAGCGTCGACGACCTCGTCGAAATAGCCGCCGTAGGGCCGCGGCGAGCTGCCGGGCAGCGCGACTTCGCGGACCAGCCGCCCATAGCCCGACGTGTCGCCGCTGCCCTTGACCCCGAACATGCCTCGGCGCACGCCGATGACATCACCGTCGGAAGATGTGGGCGGGTGAGTGGTCTCGGGCTCGGTCATCGTCTCAGCCCGCCGATCTGCAGCGTCGTGGGAATTGGGTTGGCCGCGGCCAGCGCGGCCTGCTCGGCCTCCCGGACGGCTTCCTCGCGGTTAACGCCCAGCGGCATGTCTTGAATCTTGGCGTGCAGCTTGAGGATTGCGTGCAACAGCATCTCGGGGCGCGGTGGGCAGCCGGGCAGGTAGATGTCCACGGGAACAACATGATCGACGCCTTGGAGGATCGCGTAGTTGTTGAACATTCCTCCCGACGACGCGCAGACGCCCATCGCCAGCACCCATTTCGGTTCGGCCATCTGGTCGTAGACCTGGCGCAACACCGGGGCCATCTTCTGGCTGACCCGCCCTGCGACGATCATCAGATCGGCTTGCCGCGGGGTGGCCGAGAACCGCTCCATCCCGAACCGGGCGATGTCGAACCGCGGACCGGCCGTGGCCATCATCTCGATCGCGCAGCACGCCAGCCCGAACGTCGCCGGCCACAGCGATCCCTTGCGCACATAACCGGCAACCTTTTCGACCGTGGACAGCAAGATGCCGCCGGGAAGCTTCTCCTCGATACCCATCTTCTCAATCCCAGCTCAGGCCGCCGCGCCGCCACACGTAGGCGTACGCGACGAACACCGTCGCCATGAACAGCGCCATTTCCACGAGTGCGAACAGCCCGAGCGCGTCGAACGACACCGCCCACGGATACAAGAACACGATCTCGATGTCGAAGATGATGAACAGCATCGCGGTCAAGTAGTACTTGATCGGGAACCGCTGTCCCTGCGCCGCGTGCGAGCCGCTGACCGACTCCTGCATCGGCTCGATCCCGCATTCGTAGGCCTCGAGCTTGGCCCGGTTGTAGCGCCGCGGCCCGGCAAGCACCGCGACCCCCACGGAGAACACCGCAAATGCCGCGGCAATCGCACCCAACACCAAGATCGGGACGTAGACGTTCAACTCGCTCCCTGATGGGTCGCAGGCATGTGACGGACCGGGGCCCGTGGGTCCTTCAGGTGACCTCACCCACAGCCTAAACAATATGCGCGGACCGCCGCCGACTAGGGGTTACTGCGCAACAGCCCCACGACCGCGTCGGCCAGCCGAATCGGATCAACCGGCAGCGGGACCGCGGCCTCGGCACGCGACCACTTCGCCAGCCAGGCGTCGTCTTGCCGCCCGGTCAGCACCACGATCGGCGGGCAGTCGGCGACCTCGTCCTTGAGTTGTTTAGCAATGCCCATCCCGCCCGTCGGGGTGGCCTCGCCATCGAGGATCGCCAGGTCGATATTGTCGTTCTCGACGTGGCGGATCACCATCGGACCCGTCGCGACGTCGACGTAGGTCAGTTCCGGCAGTTCGGGATGGATCCGCTTGCCCAGCGCAAGCTTGACCTGTTCGCGCACGCTGGCGTCGTCGCTGTAGACGAGGACGCGGACGTGAGGAGCAGCGAAGTCACGTGGGGGCACCCAGCGATGCTAGAACCTCCCTAGGTGCCCGCGCGACGGAACACCGCGTCCGCGGACAGCGTGGTGTTGCGGGGCATCATGCCGAGAATGTTGCCGCTGACGCCCAACTGGTGGCGGTCGACCGTGGTGGTCGTGGTCAGGCGCACCGCGCCGTCGTCGAGAAGCGCGGTCCGCGCCCGCATCGGCAGCGCGACGGTGTTGCCGCGGATGGAGATGTCCGCGCGCACGTTGACCTCGTCACCATCGGCGTGATCGACGCCGGTCACCGTGACCGTGATGTCAGGGTTCTGCTCGGCGTCGAAGAAGTCGGCCGAGCGTAGGTGGTTGTCGCGCTGCTTGATCCCGGTGCCCACCGAGGCGGCCTTGATGTCGATGCGGCCGGTCACCTGTCCGCCCGCGTCGACGTGGCCTTCGCCGCGGAACTTGGTGAAGCGACCTTTGACGTTCATCAACCCCCACACCGTTTTGTTCTTGAACGCAAACGACGACCGGTTCGCATCGAGCGACCATGTGCCGACAGCTTGTGGGCTTTTGAGAAGCTCTGTCACGGCTGTCATTTCGCCTCCCATCAGGATTGGTTGAGCAGCGGCGCGAGATCGGCCGGGTCGAAGTACTCGTCGATCCGGGTGATCAATGCATCGCGTCGGACGTCGATGATGATTGCGACGCGCAGCGAGTACGGCGCGCCGGCTTTGGTTTCGCCGTGCAGAAGATGCTGCTGCACGAAACCTCCAGGGAAGAATCGCCGGTCCAGCACGTCATAGTGGCGGTCGGCAGTCGCATTCACGAACCAGTCGATCACGCGCAAGGCGCGAGTCTTGTCATTCGGGCGGTTGTCGCCGGTATGCCAGACGGTCACGTCATCCGACCACATCGCCGCGACCGCGTCCACGTCGCCCGCTTCGATTGCGGAGAACAGCCGGTCCGCCACCGATGCCAGCGCATATCCCGGGTGGGCGACCTCGAGCCGGTCGTAGACCAGTGTCCGCAGCGCCGTCATCACGTCGCCTGGGCGGTCGTCGAACTGACCGTCGTGGATAGCGGCGACAAGGTCCTGCTCGTCGGTTTCGACGGTGCCCGCAGACAGTTCGCGTTCGACGGTCCGCAGCACATTGGCCGCCACCCGCGCGTGGAAGTTGACCTGGCCGTCGGTCGCGCGTCGGACGTCGGCGTCGAGGAACTCCGCGACGGCCGCCGTCAGTTCGGCGGCGGTCGGCCTGCCGTAAGGGGCGGTCATGCCGTCGCCTCCAGCAGGTCCAGCAGATCCCACTCGGTTTCGCAGACCCGACGGCCGATCGCGGCGAGCTCAACCGAGCGCGTCCGGCCTGACAGATGCCGCTCGGCCTGGTAGCGGCAGATGATTCCCCAAGACAGCGTGGCCCGGATCAGCCACCAGCGCATGCCCACACGGTCGACGTTAGCCCCGCTGGCCCGCTCGTAGGCGGTAAGAAAACATTCGATGCTGCCCAGGCCGCCGGCGCCGCGGTTCTCCGGCGCGCCGAATCGCCAGGCGCGGATGCAGAACCAGGCCAGGTCCTCGTAGATCTCGCCGACGTGAACCAGCTCCCAGTCGAGCACCGCGGCGAGCTCGCCGTCGCGGACGATGAGGTTGCCCATCCGAAAGTCGCCGTGCACCATCACGTGCGGTGACGGCAGTGGCCGGTTCGAGGCCAGCCAGCGCAGCGTCCACTCGAATGTCGCGGTGGTGTCGCCCATCTCGTCGAGCTGAGCCCGCCAGACGGTCATCTGGTCGTCGCTTCGCAGGTCGACACCTGCAGGGTTGACGCGGTGGATCGCGGCCAGCGCCTGCGCGCACTGATCGAGCAATCGCACTCGGGCCGCCTGGTCGAGCTTTCGGAGGATTCGGGGGGCGATGGTCTCGCCGTCGATGAAGTCGCACACCAGATATCTGTCGCCGACGGCAACCACGCGTGGCACCGGCGCACCCTTGGCGGCTGCCAGCCCTTGCGTCAGCGCCTCTGTCTCCATCGTGGCGTGGACGTCGTCGGGTGGACCGGTGCGCAGGATGAGCCGGCGCCGACCGGCCTCGTTGACCGCGTCGAACGCCCAGGTCGATCGGCTCGCGCCGCCGGTCAGCGCACGCAGATTCTCGACGGTCACCGAGCCGCCGAATGCCGGCGCCAGCACCCCGGGCAGCGCGTCACGCACGCGGTCAGCGGTCGTCATCGCGACTGTGCGGTTTCGTTGAGG
This sequence comes from uncultured Actinomycetota bacterium, assembly GCA_963801365.1. Classification (GTDB taxonomy): domain Bacteria; phylum Actinomycetota; class Actinomycetes; order Mycobacteriales; family Mycobacteriaceae; genus Mycobacterium. The sequence continues at coordinate 255,346 of CAWDEZ010000027.1, forward strand.
ACACGCGGTGGGGGCCGACAGATCCGCACACTCGACGCCGTCATTTGGCAGACCGGCCGAACTTGAACAGCCGCTGCGCCACCCGGCGGATCTGGATCTCCTCCGATCCCTCAGTGATCCGGTAGCGGCGGTGGTGGCGGTAGATGTGCTCGAACGGCTCGTGGCGGGTGTAGCCCACGCCGCCGAACACCTGCATGGCGCGGTCGGCGGCGTTGCACACCAGCCGGTTGGCTCGGTAGTTGGCCATCGACACCTTGTCGGAAACCTCGAGGTGATGATCGCGGTCCAGATGCCAGGCCGCGTAGTACACCAGCAGCCGCACCATCTGCGCCTCGGTCTGCAGTTCGACGAGCGGCCACTGCACCGCCTGGTTCACCGACAGCGGCTTGCCGAACACCACCCGCTGACCCGCGTACGCAACCGCGCGGTCGATGCAGTACTGCGCGGCGCCCAGACTGCTCGCGGCCTGGCGAATCCTGTTCTCGTGCAGGAACGTCTGCGCGACCTCCAGCCCCCGATCGACATTACCCAGCACCGCGTCGCCGGGCACTCTGACGTCGCGGAGCTCAACCTCACCGTGGTCGGAGGGCATGTTAAAAGTCCACCAGTAGTACGGCACCTCAAAGCCGGGCGCATCCGTGGGCACCAGGAACGCAGTGATGCCCAATGCCTGTCCCGGCTCGCCCGACGTGCGCGCGAACACGAGGTCGTGGGTGGCCCGGTGCACGCCGGTGTTGAATCGCTTGGCGCCGTTGACGAGCCAGCTGTCCCCGTCGCGTTCGGCGCGGGTCTGAAGCCAGGTGGCGTCCGAGCCGTGTCCCGGCTCGGTGAGCCCGAATGCAAAACTGCGCTCGCCGGTGATCAGCGCCTGCGACCACTCTTTGCGCTGCGGCTTCGTGCCGAAGCGCTCCATCATGATCACCTGCGGGAAGTTGCCGACAATCGACGACTCGTCCTGCAGATCATTGTGCAGGCCAAGTCCCTTGGCGGCCAGATACTCACGGATGATGGCCATGTCGACGTTGGTGCCGTTACGACCGCCCAACGACGCAGGCAGACCGTATCGCAGCCAGCCGGCCGCATCGGCACGCCTGCGCATTTCGCCGAGCAGGTCCTCCCATGCCCGGGCGGGGATTCCACCGTTCTCCCAGTCGGTGCGTGCGTACTCGCGCCGCTGGTCGAAGTACTGCATGTGCTCGCGTTCCAGCGGCTTGATCTCTCGTTCGATGAATGCGTCGATCTCGTCAAGGACACCCGGAAGATGTTCGGGCAGTGTGAAATCCACAGTGTTCTCCTTTTCAGAAGCCGTACAGTGTTTTCTTCCAGATGGTCGACAGTGTCGCGATGGCATCGTGATCGCTGATCTGCCCGAGCCCCGACGACGCCACGAACACCGTCGTGAAGTTCTCGAACAGCAGCGAGATGGCCGCGGCGATGTGATCGGGGTTCAGTTCGTGACCATAGCCCTGCTCCTGCGCGCGGCGCACCGAGGCGGCGACGATGTCCATGCCGAACCGGCGGAACTCGTTCTGCACATGCGCGAATCGCTGCTGAGTTGCGGCGAGCTGGGCGACCGCGATCATGATTCCGATGTTCTGCTTGAACATGTTCCAGTAGCCGGTGACGACCTCGGTGAAGAACTCGGTGTCGTCGGGGGATTCCGGCAATGAGACGGACACGCCTGAGGGTTCGACGATGTCGTGCAGGAACGATTCGGCCAGCGCCGCGAGCAGATCTTCCTTGTCGTTGAAGTAGCGGTAGAACGCCGCGGGCGATTTTCCCGCCACCGACGTGATATCCGCGAGCGTCGTGCCATGAAATCCGCGCTCCGCGAACGCCTTTCGCGCTGCCTGCTCGATCGCCTCGCGCGTCTGCCGCCCCTTGGAGCTGAGCGCCTGCGCCGGCATGCTCACCCGTCGAGCCGGCGATCACCGGCTCGCATCAACGCGCCGGGTAGGTCATGGCCGACGACCCGCTGCGCCACACGCGCGGCCGCGATCGCGGCATCGAGGTCGACATCGACGTGAATGCCGCTGTCCCGCAGCAGGTAGACCAGGTCCTCTGTGGCGATGTTGCCGGTGGCTCCGGGTGCGAACGGGCATCCGCCCAAGCCGCCGACCGACGCGTCCAGCCGGGTCACGCCCGCGCTCACCGCGGCGTAGGCGCTGGCCAGCCCGGAGCCGCGAGTGTTGTGGAAGTGCGCCCCGAGCGCGATGCCGTCAGAAACCACTTGCACATCGGAGATCAGGTCCGCAGTACGCCGCGGGGTGGTGGTGCCGATGGTGTCGGCCAGCGCTAGCCGGTCGACGCCGTGATCGCGCGCGCGCTCGACAATATCGAGAGTCTGCTTCGGCGGGGTAGGCCCGTCGAAGGGGGAGTCCCACGCGCACGCGATGATGACTTCCACTGACACGCCGCTGCCGTGGGCGATCGCGACGATCTCACCAATCTGCGCTATGGCTTCTGCACGTGATCGTCCGACGTTGGCGTGGCTGAACTCATCGGCCGCCGACACCACGTACTCGATGGATCGAAGTCCGGCGGCGACAGCGCGTTTTGCGCCGTTCGGGCTGGCCACCAGCGCGGAGAAATCGATCCCGTCGAAGCGGCGCAGCTTGGCGGCCAGTTCGGGCGCGTCGGCCAGGGCGGGCACCTTCGACGGTGACACGAACGCGGTGGCCTCCACCTCCCGGACCCCGGTGGCCGCGATGGCCGCCAGCAGTTCGAGCTTGGCGCTCAAAGGGATCCGCTGTTCTATCTGCAGCCCGTCACGCAGCGACACCTCGCGGATCGTGACGTGGCCCGGTAAGCCGTTCATATCACTCCCTCTGACCGCAATGCATCGAGTTCGTCGGCCGTCTTGCCGAGCAGGCCGCGGTAGACGTCGTCGTTGTGCTGGCCCGGCCGGGCCGGTCCCGCATTTCGGATCGTCCCCGGTGTCGTCGACAACACCGGCACCACCCCCGGCCCCAAGACGGCCCTTTCGACTCGCTCGTCCCAGTGTTCGGCGATCATGCCGCGGGCGCGCAGTTGTGGATCGCTGACCACGTCGGCGACGGTGTTGATCGGCCCGCTGATCACCCCGGCCGCCGAAAGCGTCGAGATGATGTCGTCGGGCTGGCGCTGCGATGCCCAGTCGCCGATGATCTTGTCCAGCTCGTCCTGGTTGCGCCCGCGCGCAACGTGGTTGGCGAACCGGCCGTCAAGGGCCAGCTCCGGGCGGTCCATCGCGGTGCATAGCCGCCGGAAGACAGTGTCCTGGTTGGCGGCGATCACCACCCAACTGCCATCGGCGGTGCGGTAGATGTTCGACGGCGCGATGCGCTCCAGCCGGGTGCCGGATGGCCCCCTGACCACGCCGCCGACGTCGTAGTCAGGAATGGTGGATTCCTGGATGGCCAAACATGATTCGGTCAGCGCGGCGTCGACCACCTGCCCTTCGCCGGTGACTGTGCGCCGGTAGAGCGCGGCCAACGCGCCCTGCACGGCGAACATGCCGGCCAGGCTGTCACCCAGCGACAGCGCAAGGCGGGGCGGCGGCCCGCCGGGAAAACCGTTCATGTAGCGCAGCCCGCTGACCGCTTCGGCCACCGAGGCGTACCCGGCCTTCTGCGCGTCCGGACCGGTCTGTCCGTAACCCGACACCCGGACCAGAATGATACCCGGATTGCGTTCGCGCAGAACGTCATAACCAAGACCCCACTTCTCCAACGTGCCGGGCCGGAAGTTTTCCACGATGATGTCCGACCGCTCCACGAGGTCGAGGAAGAGATCGCGGCCCTTGGTGCCACGCAGGTTCAGCGTCACCGCCTTCTTGTTGCGCGCGTGCACCGTCCAGAAGAAGTGGTGCCCGTTCAGCTCCGCCTGGCCCCAGGTGCGCAGTGGGTCCGGCTGGCCCGGGGGTTCGATCTTGATGACCTCCGCGCCCATGTCGCCGAGCAGCCGACCCGCGAAGGGCCCGGAGATCAGCGTGCCGACCTCGATCACACGAATGCCGTCCAGCGGGCCGGTGACAGTCATTCCGCGCTCGCAAAGCCGTGTCGTACAAGCCAGTCGGTGCAGATGCCGACCGCCTCTCGACGCGTCTCGCGTTGGTCCGGGCCGGAGTAGTAGTGGTTGGCGCCCGCGATCTCGTGCATCTCCTTGTCGGGATACCCGATCGCGTCGTAGAGCCGACGGGTGTGGCTCGGCGTGCAGGCGTCGTCGGCGAGGTTACCGATCACCAGCGTGGGCACGGCGATGTCCGGGCCGCACGTGAGAGCGTCGCCGTTGGCGTCGTCGTAACTCCACTGCGACAGCCAGCTGCGCAGCGTGCAGAACCGGGCGAGCCCGACCGGGCCCATGTTCACCACCTGTGGGTCGCCGAGATAACACGTGCCCGGGGTGCGGTCGTTCGGATCGACCGTGGGATCCAGCCAGCGTGGGTCGGCCATAGTGCCGTGTACGACGAACGCGAACTCGTCGTTGGGTCGTCCCGCGTCTTTCAGCTCGGCGAGTTTGGCCTTGACCCATCTGGTGATCCGACGGTTTCGGTCGATCTGCGCCTGCCGATAGCGGGCGAGGAACTCGTCGGTGTAGGGCGGCTGGTTCGGGTTGTCGGGGTTGTAGAGGTCGAGCTCGGGATCGCGCTTTGTGGGGTCGGTTTCGTCGACGATCGACGCGTCGAGCCACTCGGTGAGCGTGCCGTGGCGGCTGATGTGCGCGGCCAGCAGCATGATGCCGTCGGCGGGGATCAGTCCGAGCTTGGTCAAATCGGGGCCGTCGCCTGATGGGCTGGCCGTCACCGTCGGGTTCTGCGCCTGCTGTTGGTAGAACACCGACAGCGAGCCGCCGCCGCTCCAACCGGCGAGCACCACCTTGTCGTAGCCCAGCCGATTCTTCGCGTCCTTGATGCACTCGCCGAGATCCTCGACGACCTTTTCCATCAGCAGCGCCGAGTCGGCGCCGCGGAACCGGCTGTTGCAGTAAACGACGTGATGGCCGGTGCGGGCAAGGGCGTTGATCATCGGCAGGTAGGCGCCGCCGCCGATCGGGTGCATGAACACCAGCACGGTATCCGAGGGCTTGTTCTTCGGTTGCAACAGATAGCTTTCCAACACCACCAGCTCGGCAACGCCGCCGTAGACATCGCGCACCCCCGAATCATTCTGGAACACAACCAGATACGGGATACGCTCGTAGTCGTGTTTGACGGCCGTGGTCATCAGTGCTGGCCCAAATCGTTGGCCAGCACGTCAGCCGAGGGCGTGAGCCGCTGGCGAGTGTCGATGGCGATCAACTGCCAGTCGATCCGGGAGTGTTCGTCGAACTTGCGCCTGGCCCGCTCGCGGGCCTTCTCGGGAGGGCCGTGATGAAGGCCTTGCGGGGTCAGCGAGATCAGACCGGCCGGCATCGGGACGCCGAAAAGCGATCCGCCGTGAAAGAACGCGATCTCGTCATAGTCGACGTTGCGGTGATACCACGGCAACCGCTCAGTGCCGGCCACACCCTCGGCGGGCCGTGGCAGGAAATTCATCACGTACACACCGGTGGCTTGCATAAACAGGTGGACGGTGGGCGGAAGGTGCACGCTGTCGCTTGCCACCACGTTGTAGTCGGCGACGTTGAATGTGAACGGGAAGTTGTCGCCGCGCCAGCCCTCGACGTCGAGAGGATTGTGCTGGTAGTAAAGCGTTGTCGGGCCGCCCTCATGGATCAGCCGGACCACGTACTCGTCGCGTCCGTCATCGGCCAGCGGTTCGGGCTCGGGGATGATGACCTGAGACGGATCGAACGGGAAGTGGCGCCCCAACGTCCCAGGCGGCGGCACCCGGAACTCGTCGGTGGCCTCGACCATCAAGAGCGTCGTCTCATCGTCGGGCAGCTGCCGCCACGTCGTCGCCTTGGGCAGGTAGATCCAGTCGCCCTCGCGGTAGCGCATCGGGCCGAATTCCGTCTCGAGAAGACCCGAGCCGCCATGTACGAAGCACAGCAGGTCGCCGTCGATGTGCCGGCTGTGAAATGGCATCGGCTGTGCTCGGCGGGAGAGCAGGACGCGGCAGTCTGGATTGAAAAACAGCAGCATCGGTTCACCGGCCGCGTCGGTGGCATCGCTGGGTTTCAGCTCGGTGGACAGCACATCGATGGGCCGCAGCGGACCCTCGGAGCGATAGGCGGTGGGGTCATGTCGCCGGTACATGTTCGCCGTCCGCCCGGTGAAGCCACCGCGGCCGAGTTCGTCGTCCTTCAGGCCATTGAGGTCGGCGTGCAATCGGCGGGGTGTGGTCCCTTTGCGCAGGTGAACGAACGATTCCATCGCAGCTCCTCGGCTAGCCGTGCGAAAAACTAAAACTGACGTTACTTTTTGTTAGGTCGCGGCACAAGACGCCGGGCGTGGATCTGGCGACGCATCATCGGCGTGTCGCGTAGCTGGTTGCACTGTCGACGGCCGACAGCCGCGTTGTCAGTGGTCGCGGGCAGCATCGCTGCATGGATGATCCGTCATGGCCCTTTGTCGGGTCCGAGGCACTAGTCGAGAAAGCCCTCCCCGAGCGTGCGATGCGCAAGTGGTATCAGCCGGTCTACCCAGGCGTGTTCGCGCCCCGCGACGTCGCGCTGACCCCCGAGCAGCGGGCTCACGCCGCATGGCTCTGGTCAAGACGCCGCGCCGTCGTCGCCGGTCAATCGGCAGCCGTGTTGCTGGGTGCGAAATGGGCCGACCCCCTGGCACCAGCCGAACTGGTCTCAGATAACCGCCGCCCACCGCCGTTGATCGTCGTGCACAGCGACATGTTGTTGCCTGCTGAAGTGACCACCGTCGGCGACATCGCGGTCACCACCGCCGCGCGGACAGCATTCGACATCGGTCGGCGCACATCCCGACTGTTTGCAGTTCAGCGCCTCGACGCACTGGCGAACGCGACCGATTTGAAGATTGCCGACGTCGACGCCGTCATTGCGGACCACAAGGGTGCGCGCGGGATTCGGCGCCTGGGACGCATTCTTCCGCTCGTCGATGGCGGCGCCGAGTCTCCGCAGGAAAGCCGCACACGCCTGGTGTTGATCGATGCCGGACTGCCAGCCCCCGAAACGCAGATCCGGGTTCTCAACTCATACGGAGACTTCATCGGCCGCATCGACATGGGATGGCGAGAGTGGCTCGTCGGCGTCGAGTACGACGGCCGGCAACACTGGACCGACCCCGCGCAGCGCGCGCACGACATCGATCGTGATGTCGAGTTCAGAGCCGAGGGCTGGCTCATCCTTCGGGTCAGCAACGACTTGCTCAGATACCGCCCGGCAACCCTGGTTTCGCGAGTGGACGAGGCGCTTCGAAACCGAGGCTGGACGCCGAGCGTGAATCTCGCGACGCATCATCGGCGTGTCGGGTAGCTGGTTGCACTGTCGACGGCGAATGCGTGCGGTCAGACCATCGCGAACCGAGAAATCTTCATGCCGATGGACAACGCCCCCGCCAGCTCGCGGCTGGTGTCGTAGTCGAACACCACGTGGCCGGATATGACGTCGACGTCGCGCTTGGCGCGCTGCAGAAAACTGCTCGAGAAATGGGCGCTCGCGCCGGAGGCCTCCAGCAGGTCGGCGATGACGGTGCGCGACTCATGCACGATGTGGGCTGCGGCCAACCGCGCGTCGGCACGCACGCTCCGTCGCACGGGATCGCCCGTGTTCACGATGTCCTCGATCTGACCGACGGTATCGGCGAGCAGTCCTCGCAGCGCGCGTAGCCGCACCTTCGCCTCGCCGAGGCGAGCGCGCGCCATCGGCTTGTCACTCTGCTTGACGCCCTCGTAGGCGATCACTCGCTCGGACAACCGCTCGGCGTAGATGTCGGCGACCTTCTCCGCACTGCCCAATGCGGGCATCGCGGCCAACAACGACAACGCGGGCACCATCGGCCACCGATAGACGGCGGCATCGTGCAACGCGGCTCCAGGGGCGCTGCCCGCGTAGATGTCTGACACGCGCACCAGTCGGTGGGTCGGGACGAAGACATCCTCGATGATCACGTCGTTGGTGCCGGTGGCCCGCATGCCGTCGGTGTGCCAGACATCGACCACCTGAATCTCATTGGCGGGCAACAACGCAAGCGCGGGATAGAGATCATCCTGGGGCCCGCACAGTGCGCCGACCATGATCCAGTTCGCATCCATCACCCCGGTTGCCCACGACCAGCGTCCGCTGAGTTTCACGCCATCGCCGGCCGGCAGCCCACGGCCCGTCGGCGCCAGGGGAGCGGGCGCCGGGAACGGACGGGCCTGAAAAGCCGCCTTTTGGGCCTGCTCGTCAAACAGGGCCAGCATCCAGTTGTGCAGGGCGTAGAAGCCGATGGTCCATGCGGTCGACGCGCAGCCGTGGGCCAACCGGCGGATCGGATCGAGTAGCGCCGGAAAGTCGGCTTGGAGGCCCCCGTAGCGCGCTGGCTTCAGCAGGTCGGTGAAACCGGACGCGATTAGGTCGTCCACGGTCTCACGCGGCAGCCTCCGCAGCCGCTCGGCCTCCTCGGCGCGCGCGGCGACGCGTGCGACGAACTCCGGACCGATGTCCGACATGCGGCCGACGGTACCATACTTTTTAGTATGGAGCAGTGATCACGGGTTGAGCATCAGATCGAGGAAGCGGTCCCGCTGCCCGGCGTCCTTCGGGCGCGGCTTCGGGCCGCCCAGATGCAGAAAACCGACGCCGACCGCGAATGTCGCATTCGCGCGCAGATCCGCTTCTTGTGAGTCGAATCCGTAGTCCGCGAAGGCCTGGCGAACTGACCGCAGAATCCGGCGATCGGCTGCCTTCACGCTTGCGGCGACCGTCTCGTCGGAGCGGGCCCATTCGCGCATCGCACGCTCCAGCATCCAGTGACGGGGATTCACCAGGGACGACATCATGCGCGAAAGTCGTTCGCGCGGCGCAAGGTCTGACATCTGCTCGAACTCGTGGCGGTCAGCGTCGCGCGACTCGGCCCAGGACTGCACGAGTGCGGCCCGGTAGGCCGGCATGTCGGTGAAATGCCAGTAGAAGCTGCCCTTCGTCACACCGAGACGCTCGCACAGCCGGTTGATTTTCAGCGCCTTGATGCCTTCTTCGGCCAGAATCGCATAGCCGGCCGCGATCCAGTCGTCAACGGACAACCGGCTCGGCGGCGATGTCCGCGACCGTGCCATGACCGGAGCCTACGGAATCAGGCGAGCCGCCCGCGACAAGCAATGGTGCTCGAGAAACCCATGCCCGCGGTGATGGTCGGTGTTGAATGAGCGGACGGTCACGATAATGCCGCTTTTGCGCGCCGTTGCTGAGCTGAGTATCCGAATCGTGGGAAGGTAAACACCGCTATGGATGGCTACGAGTTCATGACCTACAACGAGTTCGGCCACAGGTTCTTCGAGATCGCGGTGACCGAGGAACGGGTCGCCGACGCGTTCGGCGCGATCGCCGGCGAGCAGTTCGAGATGGGACCGATGCGCCAGGGGCCTGGCGGGCTCGCCAAGGTCACCGCCAAAGTGACCATCAAGACCCCCACGGCTCACCGGATCCTCGGCGAACCCATTGTCTTCGATGTGCGTATTCCTCTCGAGATCGACATGGTCATCGATCTGCGGCTGGACAAGCCGAGGTTCAACGTCGCGGGGGAGATCCAGTTACGAGCTGAGGCGCGTGCCGGCGAACCCTTGCTGATCCTGATCGACGTCGCGAAGCCGCGGGCGTCCGACATCTCCGTCGACGTGGAATCGCAGTCGATCCGGGGGGAACTGCTGCGCATCATCGCCGGGGTCGACGGCGAGATCAAGCGCTTCATCGCCAAGTATGTCCGCGAAGAGATCGACAAGCCGGCGTCGAAGAAGGCGCAAATCATTGACGTGGCCAAGCAAGTCGACGAGTCGTGGACAGGCCCTTGATGCGCTAACGGGCGCGGCGAGCCAGCCGCTCGGCATCGAGGATCAGCACGCTCTTGCCGTCCCAACGGACCCAGCCGCGGTGTACGAAGTCGTTGAGCGCCTTGTTCACCGTTTCCCGGGATGCTCCGACCAGCTGTGCGATCTCCTCCTGAGTGAGATCATGCGTGACGCGCATCCCCTCCGGCTCGGTCGTGCCGAACCGTTGAGCCATCCCGAGCAATTCTTTCGCGACTCGGCCTGGCACGTCGGTAAAGATCAGATCGGTCAGCTGGTCATTTGTCCGACGCAGCCGCCTCGCGAGCACCCGGAGCAGCTGCTCGGCGATTTCCGGCCGGTGGGCGATCCAGGAATCCAGCGCATCTCGGCCCATCGTGGCCGCGCTTACCGCGGTGATGGCTGTCGCGGTCGCCGTCCGCGGTCCCGGATCGAACATCGACAACACGCCGAACATGTCCGATGGGCCGATGATGGTCAACAACTTCTCCCGGCCGTGGGCCGAGCGCCTGCCGATCTTCACCTTCCCCGTGATCACGATGTACAGCCGGTCCCCGAGGTCGCCGGTGGAGTAGATGATGTGACCGCGCGGGAACTCGACGACATTCAGCTGTTGGATGAGATCCTTCGCGGTGGCCGGCGGGACGCCCTGCAAGATGCCGGCGCGGATCAACACTGCCTCCGCACGCCGGGGATCGCGGCCGAACTCCGCGATCAAGGAGGCGTGGTCGGTCACATCAGTCCCCGTAGCTTCGATGAGGACCGACGTACCCGATTGCGGCGTCGCGAAACCTTTCCCCGCGCCGCGCTACTTCAGCTGCGACGACGACAGTCCGAGCAACCGGCGGGCCACCACCAACTGCTGAATCTGCTGGGTGCCCTCGAAGATGTCGAGGATCTTGGAATCGCGGGCCCACTTTTCCAGCAGCGTCTGCTCGGAATAGCCTGTGGTGCCGGCCATTTCGACAGCCTTGAGCGTGATGTCGCTGGCCACCCGCGCCGACTTGGCCTTACCCATCGACGCTTCCTTGCTGTTCGGGATGCCGTTGTCGGCCTGCCACGCCGAGCGCACCGTCAGCAGGTAACCGGCCTCCCAGTCGGCTTCCATCCGCAAGAACTCGGCGGCGGGCGCACTTTGGGAGTGCGAGGGCTTGTCGTAGGAGATCTCGATCCCTGCGTCGGTCAAGATCTTGCGCAGCTCCTCGAGAGCGGCCCGGCCGATGCCGACGGCCATCCCCGCCACCACCGGCCGGGTGTTGTCGAAGGTCTCCATAACGCCGGCGAAGGCCTTTTCCACGTCGATCTCGGGGCTGCCGAGCAGGTTCTCCTTGGGGATGCGGACGTTGTCGAAACGAATGACCGCGGTGTCGGAAGCCCTGATTCCGAGCTTGTCCTCGAGCCGCTCGACGGTGACACCCGGATGTTCGCGCGGCACGATGAATGACTTGATCGCGGCACGGCCCTTCGACTTGTCCAGCGTCGCCCACACAACGATGTGGGTGGCCCGGGATCCCGCGGTCACGAAGATCTTCTCGCCGTTAATCACATACTCGTCGCCGTCGAGCTTCGCTGTAGTCGACACCGCCGCGGAGTCCGAGCCGAAGCTGGGCTCGGTGATCGCCATCGCGGCCCAGACGCCCTTGCCCATCCGCTCCAGCTGTTCGTCGGTGGCCACACCGCTGATCGCGGCGTTGCCGAGGCCCTGCCGCGGCACTGACAGCAGCAATGCCACATCGCCCCAACTGACTTCCATCACGTTGACAACCGCAGACATGTTGCCGCCGTTGTGGTTCTCGGATTTGGCCTCGTCAGAGTCGCGGAACGCTTCCGCTCCGGCGAACGCGACGGCATTTGCCTCCGAGATGCCTTCGAACAGGTCGGCCAGCGTGTTCAGCTCGACGGGGTACTCGTGCTCGCGCAGATCCCACTTGCGCGAAATCGGCCTCAGCATCTCGGCTGCGGCCTGGTGCGCCTTATCGATCACCGCTTGCAGCTTGCGCGGAAGTTCCAAATTGATTGCCATGACCGGTATTTCCTATTCGAAGGTCTAGAGGAGGACGACGCCTTCGGCGACACCGATGGCCCGAAGGTCGCGGTACCAGCGTTCGACGGGGTGTTCTTTGGTGTATCCGTGGCCGCCCAGCAGCTGCACGCCGTCGAGCCCGATTTGCATGCCTCTGTCGGTGCCCAACCGCTTGGCCAGCGCCGCCTCGCGCGTGAACGGCAGACCCTGCTCGGCCCGAGATGCCCCGCGCCAGGTGATCAGCCGCAGACCGTCCAGTTCGATCGCGATGTTCGCGCACATGAACGCGACCGACTGCCGGTACGCGATCGGCTCGCCGAACGCATGCCGGTCCTTGACATAGGGCACGACGTAGTCGAGCACGGCGTGCGCGGTTCCGACGGCCAGTGCCGCCCAGCCCAGCCGCGCAAGCGCAACGGCCTCCGAGTAGTCGGCGTCACCCGCCGCTCCTTCACCCAGTCGCGCAGACAACGGCACCGTGACGTTGTCGAGCTCGACCTGTCCCAATGCCGCAGCCCGGATACCCATGCTCGGGTCGGCTATGACCGTCAGCCCCTGTGACGACGATTCTACGATGAAAAGCGCTGGCTTGCCGTTCAATTGGGCGCTGATGATGAATAGCTCGGCGTTGGTTGCAGCCGGCACAAGGGATTTCACGCCGAAAAGGCGGTAGCCACTCGGCGTGCGCACGGCGGTGGTTTTCAGCGCTGTCGGGTCGAACAACGGTTGCGGCTCGGCGATCGCGACACATGCCTGCGGCACGTGGTCGCCGGCAAACTCCTTGAGGTAGGTGGCCTGCTGGTCGGCGCTGCCCCAATTCATCAGTGCCGAAGCGACGCCTCCCGGTGCGAGAATCGGTAGCCCCAGGCCCATGTCACCGTACGCCAGCGCCTCGGCCACCAGCGCGTTGGTGACCGTCGAGCGGTGAGCGGCGATGCCCTCGAAGTCCTCGGAGATGGTGATCGCCGTGATGCCCAGCTCGGCAGCCCTGCTGATCATGTCCGCCGGGTATGTCGCCGCGTCATCGGCCTCGCGTGCGGCGGGCCGCAGCACCTCCTCGGCGAACTCGCTGACGGTGTCGACGATCATCTTCTGCTCGTCGTCGGGCGTCAGATCGAAGTAGCCCTTGCCGCTGGGCTTCAGTCGGCTCGGGCCGCCGCGCATGCCCTGGATGCGCTTGAACTGCCGTGTGCTGGCACCCGCTACGGAGAACCCCTGCTTGATGCCGTAGCGCACGGTCCGGTTCAGCGGATCGCGCAGGTGGTACTTGTCGAGGAATTCCTGGCCGACGATCGGCGTGATCAGCGCCAGCCCGATGTCGAGGGGACCGCGCTTGCGCCGCCTGAGCCCGACGCGGCTCTCGTCGCCGGCGGATGTGGCGCGGCGCTTGGTCCGGCGCGTGCTTTTGGGAGAAACGGTGTTGGTCATTTCCGCGGCCTCACGGTTGGTGGCGATGCCGGCAAAGCCTATCTTACTCCGGAGTAAGGTAGTTCTCCGACGACCAGGCTACCCGCCGGACAGTCGGCTGAGCACGGCGCCGTGCAGCCGGCCGTTGGTGGCGACGGCACTGCCGCCATGCGGGCCCGCGACACCGTCGAGGCTGGTGAACGTCCCGCCGGCCTCGCGGATCAAGATGTCCAACGGAGCCAAATCCCACACGGAGACTTCGGGTTCGGCCGCGATGTCGACGGAGCCGTCGGCCACCAGGCAGTACGAGAAAAAATCGCCGTAGCCCCGCATCCGCCACACCGCGTCCGTGAGGTCGACGAACTTGTCCCGCAGTCCCCGGGCAGCCCATCCGGACAGACTGGAGAACGACAGGCTTGCCGCCGACAGGTCGTCCACCGCCGAGACCGCGAGCCGCCGCGGGGACCCGCCGCCGGCGGTCTCGAACGCGCCCCCGCCCGTCGCCGCCCACCACCGCCGCTGCAGGGCCGGTGCGCTGACCACACCGGCCACCGGCACTCCGTCCTCGAGCAACGCGATCAGCGTCGCCCATACCGGCACACCGCGGACGAAGTTCTTCGTCCCGTCGATCGGGTCGATCACCCACTGGCGCCCAACGAACTGCGTTGAGCCACCGAATTCTTCGCCCACCACCGCATCGGCCGTGCGCTCGGCCGACAGCACTTTGCGCAACAACTCTTCGACCGACCGATCGGCGTCGGTGACCGGTGTGAGATCTGGCTTGGTGTCGACGTGTAGATCGATGGCCCCGAAGCGCGGCATGGTCAGCGCATCGGCCTGGTCGGCCAACGTCAATGCCAGCGCCAGATCGTCCGGCCTCTCACCCATGGCAGCAGTCCTACCATGAACATGTGTGGGAAATCTTGTGGCTGCTGCTCCCGCTCGGGGCGCTCACGGTGATCGTGGCGCCGTGGCTGATGCGCCGCAGACAACCCGCCGACGCGCTGCACGGCACGCTGCTGATCACCGGGGTGAGTCCGCGCCCGGACGCCACGGGGGAGCAGTTCGTCACGGTCACCGGCGTACTCAACGGCCCGAGCGTCGACGAGCACGTGGTCTACCAGCGGTGGGCGGTCGACGCCGGCAATTGGCCGAGCGTGGGTGAGCTGATTCCGGTCGTGTATTCGCCGAGGAATCCGGACGACTGGCGCGTCGCACCGCCTGCCTAGCGCTTTCGGCCGAACCGCAATTTAGTGCGCCGGCACCAAAATCGGTATCGGGGCAGGCAGGAACGGCACGTTCAGGTATGTCGTGGTCATCGGATTCGTCGTGGTCGTCGTCGTCGGGGTGGTCGTCGGGGTGGCCGTCGGGATTGTCGTCGACGTGGTGGTGGTTGTGGTCGCCGATGTTGTCGTCGCGGTCGTGGTGGTGGTCGTGGTGGTGGTGGTGGTGGTGGTGGTTGTTGTTGTTGTTGTTGTTGCTGGTGGTGGTGGTGGTGGTGGTGGGCGCCGTCGTGGTGGTCGATGCCGGAGCAACGGCTGTGACGGTTCGAGTCGATGGCTCCGGCGCCGGGAGAGTACTGATGCTCACGATGACGCTTGGCGTGGTCGCCGGCGGCTCGACCGCGGGGGCGGTCGGCGGTGGCCTCACGGCGGTTGTGGGTCTCCTGCCGTGCGCGTCGCTGTCGTTCGCGGTGACTGCATATGCGAATCCACCGACAGCCACGAACAGCACGAGCGCGGCCAACCCGACGGCCGCAAGCGGCCGGCGAAACCACCGCGGTCGATCGCTCACGGCGGGTGCGAATTGCACGGGAGGCCGAGCGTCGCCAAGATCCGGGAACGCGTACTCGTCGTCGGTGAACGACACCGGCTCGGCCGGGTCCTGATCGCCCTCGGACCATGCCAATGCATAAAGCGTCGCCGATCCCGGACCGTTGGGCGGTGCCACCCACGGAGCCACCCCGGTCTGTGCCTCGTCCAGTGGTATCCGCGGGCTGAGCAGCTCAGCACCCGCAGCCGCGTTGAGCTCGGGTCGTGGGGTCGTCACGACCGGTATGCGCAAGTCTTCGGACAATCGTTGGGTGATCAGTGGGATATTCGCCACGCCGCCGACCGTCGCGACCGCGGCAAGGCCAGTGACGGGAATTCCATTGCGACGCAACACCTCATGCAGCACGACGATCACGCCGGCGAGTGGGTCCGCGATCCGGCTCTCGAATTCGGCTCGAGTGACTTGAATTCGGCTGCGGTACAACGGAAGTTCGATATGAACCTCGGTGGCCGGCTGCCCCGACAACCGCTCCTTGGCCTGTCGGCAACTGTCCTGGAGTGCGCTCAGCGAACCGACGGGCGCCGTCGCCGACGTATCGAAGCCACGCGCATTGACCAGCCCGTCCAGGATGTAGGTCAGCAGCAGCTGATCGATCTGATCGCCAGAGAATTCGTGGTGGCGCAACGTCTCGTCGACAGCCGTGAAGCGCGACCCGGCATCGGCGAGGGTGATGCTTGTGCCGCTGGCGCCGAAGTCGAGGAGTGCGACCACACCGTCCTGGGGCAGGCCCGGGTCGACTGCCAGCGCTGCCAACGCCGCAGTGGCATCCGGGACCACCGCCGGTACAACGCCATTGGGTTCGCGGCGGTGCATTGCCGACTGCAGGGCCGACACTGCGGCGGCGCCCCAATAGGCCGGTTTCGCGATCGTGATGGCCGACGGGGGTGGGCCACTCGCATCGACGAGTGCGGTCAGTGCCTCGGCCATCAGCCGGTCGGCGCGGTGCCGCGACCCGTCGGCGGTGACAAGGGGAATCGGGTCACCGACACGCTCGACGAAGCCGGTGATCGTGACAGCCGCGGCGCGGGCCTCGCCCATCGGCGCACCCACGTGCGGTGCACGGCCACGTGACAACGTCAGCATCGCGCGTCGTGTCAATGGTGGGCTACCGGTGCGCGCCGCGATCAGATTCGTTGTCCCGACGGACAACCCCAACGGCTCCGTCAATTGTGCACCCTGGGTCGATAGCAGTCTGCGGTGCTGTTCACCGTAATCGGCGATCAGCTCTTCACGCCGTAGACACGCCGCAGCGAAACCTTAAGCGCTGATGGCAATTTGCTGAGCGAAGTGCGATCCAGTGATCTTCGTCAGCATGGCTTATGCGACCACGACCGCCGACAACATTGTCGTCAGTCGTGCGGTAGGCAACCGCCGTTCGAACCACCCGCGATACGGCGCGGTGCCGGCGACTGTGGCTGCGCATCCAGAGATCGTCGCGACCGTGAGCGCAATCAGTGCTACTGCCAACGTCTTTCGGGTCACGTCGGCACCTCACGCAGTAGGTGCGGGCACGCAGTCGCTTATCCGTGCCCGATGCGCAGCAGCTCGGCGAGGCTTGCCAGCTTGACGCGCGGGCGCCCGTGCGGCTCGCCGGTGGATCGCTCGTGGCGATCGATCAGCTGCCAGTGCTCGTCGGTGACCAGCTTCGGCTGCCGTGACAGCAACCACTCCAGCAGCTGGTCTGCGTAGCCCTCGTCTCGCGACGCGTCGCCCAGGTCCGCGGCCAGCGTGTCGACGGTGTGCTGCGAGTCGCTCTTGTTGCTGCCGATCACGCCCGATGGTCCGCGCTTGATCCAGCCGACGACGTACTCGTTGCGACTGCCGTCGATCCGGCCGTCAGTGTGCGGGATCGTGCCTGTCTGCTCGTCGAACGGCAGACCGGCCGTCGGCACACCCCGATAACCGACCGCCCGCACCACCAACTGAGCGGACAGCACCTCGCGAGCCCCGGTGTCCTTCGCGACGACGCGCCCGCTTTGGTCGGCGACCAGCTCGTTGCGGCCGAGCACTACCGCCTCGACCCGGCCGTCGCCGCGGATCTCGATCGGCGACGTGCGGAACCGGAACACGATCCGGCGGTTGCCGGGCGTCGGCTGGTTCTCCGCGAACTTCCGGAGCACCTTGAGGTTGTTGCGCACGGTCTTGCCCGCGGCCTCGGCTTCCTCGTCGGTGATGTCCGCGACGTGCGCCGGGTCGACGATCACGTCGACCCCCTGGAGGCCCTTCAGGTCGCCCAGTTCGCGCAGCTCCAGGGTGGTGAAGGTGGCTTGCAGCGGGCCGCGGCGACCGATGATCATCACCTCCTCCACACCACGCGGGTCGAGCAGATCCAACGCGTGGTCGGCGATGTCGGTGACGCGCAGCTCGTTGGGGTCGGTGACCAGGATGCGTGCCACGTCCAGGGCCACATTGCCGTTGCCGACGACGATCGCCCGTTCGCCTGTCAGATCAGGCGACATCGTTTCGTACTGCGGGTGGGCGTTGTACCAGCCGACCAGTTCAGTCGCGGCCACACTTCCGGTCAGGTCCTCACCAGGAATCCGCAGCGGTTTGTCGGACTGGGCGCCGACCGCGTAGATCACCGCGTCGTAACGCTCGGCGAGTTCGCCGGCCTGCACATGCTCGCCGACAACGACGTTGCCGAAGAACCGGAACCGCGGATGCGACGCCGTTTTCTCGAACTGAGCGCTGATCGACTTGATCTTCGGATGGTCGGGCGCCACACCGGAGCGCACCAAGCCCCACGGTGTGGGAAGCATCTCGAGCATGTCGACGCGCACGTCGACCGGTTGCGGCGCATCGGCCAGCTTCAGCAGCGACGCCGCCGCGAAGTAGCCCGACGGCCCAGAGCCGACGATCGCCACATAGTAAGGACGCATCTTCGAGCCTCCCCAGTTGCCGGCTGCGCGCGGAGGGACTGTCACAGCGCTGCCAAGACGGTTACGGGAAAATGCTAGACAAGGACCGGCCGGTAACCTAGACAGCCGTGGATCCCGATCGTCAAGCTGACATCGCCGCGCTCGACTCGACGCTGACCAGCGTTGAGCGGGTGCTCGACCTCGACGGTCTTCGGGCCCGCATCGAGAAGCTCGAACACGAGGCGGCTGACCCCAAGTTGTGGGATGACCAGACCAGGGCCCAGCAGGTAACCAGTGAGCTGTCGCACACCCAGGGCGAACTGCGCCGGGTCGAGGATCTGCGCCGCCGGCTCGACGACCTGCCGGTGCACTACGAGTTGGCGGCCGAAGAGGACAGCAGCGACGAGCTTGCCGAGGCCGAAGCCGAGCTCAAGTCGTTGCGCGAGGACATCGAGGCGATGGAGGTCCGCACGCTGCTGTCCGGAGAGTACGACGAGCGTGAAGCGCTGCTCACGATCCGCTCCGGTGCGGGCGGGGTCGACGCCGCCGACTGGGCCGAGATGCTGATGCGGATGTATGTCCGCTGGGCCGAGAAGCACAAGTACCCGGTGGAGGTGTTCGACACGTCCTACGCCGAGGAGGCGGGCATCAAGAGCGCGACGTTCGCGGTGCACGCGCCGTTCGCATACGGGACGCTGTCGGTGGAACAGGGCACACACCGGCTGGTGCGGATCAGCCCGTTCGACAACCAGAGTCGCCGCCAGACGTCGTTCGCCGAAGTCGAGGTGCTCCCTGTGGTGGAGACCACGGATCACATCTACATCCCGGAAAGCGATGTGCGTGTTGACGTGTACCGATCCAGCGGACCGGGCGGCCAATCGGTGAACACCACCGACTCGGCGGTTCGACTAACGCACCTCCCAACCGGTATCGTGGTCACCTGCCAGAACGAGAAGTCGCAATTGCAGAACAAGGTTTCGGCGATGCGCGTGCTTCAGGCAAAGCTGTTGGAACGCAAGCGTTTAGAGGAACGTGCTGAGCTGGATGCGTTGAAGGGCGACGGCGGCAGTTCGTGGGGGAACCAGATGCGCTCCTACGTGCTGCACCCGTACCAGATGGTCAAGGACCTGCGCACCGACTACGAGGTTGGGAATCCGGCTGCCGTATTGGACGGAGACATCGACGGGTTCCTCGAGGCAGGAATCCGGTGGCGTAACAGAAAAGATGACGACTAACACTTACCTGGCGTTCCCCCTGGCCGATCAATGGCACGGTTTTTGGCGAGGTCAGTTCGGAGAATGGATCCTCACCAAGGGCCTGCGAATCATGATGCTGTTGATCGCATCGCTGCTCATCGCCCGCTTCATCACCTGGGCGGCGCAACGGATCAGCAAGCGCATCGAGGCTGGCTTTCAGGAGACCGATGCGCTGGTGCGCTCGGAGACCACCAAACACCGCCAAGCCGTCGCATCGGTGATCTCCTGGGTTTCGATCGCGATCCTGTATGTCGTGGTCGCGGTCGAGATCACCGACATCCTGTCGATTCCGATCGGGTCGCTAGTGGCCCCGGCCGCGGTGCTGGGCGCGGCGGTGGGCTTCGGTGCTCAGCGGATCGTCCAGGACCTGCTCAGCGGGTTCTTCATCATCGCCGAGAGGCAATATGGCTTCGGTGACCTGGTTTCGCTCACCGTCACGGGCATCAACAAGGAGGCGACGGGCGCCGTCGAGGACGTCACGCTGCGGGTGACCAAGCTGCGCTCCAGCGACGGCGAGGTGTTCACGATCCCGAACGGACAGATCGTGAAGTCGGTCAATCTGTCCAAGGACTGGGCCCGCGCGGTGGTCGAGATTCCGGTGCCGGTCACCGCCGATCTGAGCCGGGTGAACGAGGTGCTGCACGACGTCTGCAGTTCCGCAACGGAAGATCCTCAGTTGAAGGACCTGCTGCTCGACGAGCCATCACTGATGGGTGTGGAGAGCATCGAGGTGGACAACGTGATCCTGCGCATGGTCGCCCGCACGCTGCCCGGCAAGCAGTTCGAGGTCGGCCGACGGCTGCGGGTGCTGGTGCTGCGAGAGCTCGGCCGGGCGGGCATCGCCTCGCCGACCCAGGCGTCCCCGATGGTCGCTGCACTCCCGCATTCGGCAGCGGCCCCCGAACCCCAGGAGACCGAAGCGTCGGAGCCGAGGTGATCCGGCGATGACGAAGGAAGATCGCAAGTGGCCGCGCTATGTATTGAACGGCAGGCTGCGCACGTCGACCGTCGCATTGATCCTGGCCTTTTTGCTGGTGTGGTGGATCTACGAGGCGAATCAACCTGAGCAGCCGGCACCTGCGCATGCCCCCGAGACGCAGGTAGTGCCGCCGGGTTTCGTGCCCGACCCGAACTACACCTGGGTGCCGCGCACCGACGTGCAGCCGCGGCGGACGGGGACCACCACTGCACCGACGACGTCCTCGCCACCGACGACGACCTCGTCGACCGAGCCGACCACGCCGACCGAGCCGACCACGCCGACAGCCACCAGCACGAGCAGTCCGCCGACCACGTCGCCGACCACCACGACGGCCGCGCCACCGGGAGTCCTGCCGGCCTCGCCGTCACCGGTGCCGGGGCCCGGGCCGTCCCCTACCCCGTCGAGCTGACCGGGGTCGCGCCTCGGACCCCGCTACACTGGCGTGCCGTGATGATCACCCTGGACAAAGTCACCAAGCAGTACAAGTCGTCCGCCAGGCCGGCCCTCGACAACGTCAGCGTGAAGGTCGAGAAGGGTGAGTTCGTCTTCCTCATCGGCCCGTCCGGTTCCGGCAAGTCGACATTCATGCGGCTGCTCCTGGCCGAAGAGAAGCCCAGCAAGGGCGAAATCCAGGTCTCGAAGTTTCGCGTTAACCACCTGCATGGCCGCAACGTTCCGCACCTTCGGCAAGTGATCGGGTGTGTTTTCCAGGACTTCCGGCTGCTGCAACAAAAGACCGTTTACGACAACGTCGCCTTCGCGCTTGAGGTGATCGGCAAGCGGTCCGAGGTGATCAAACGCGTGGTGCCCGACGTGCTGGAGATGGTGGGGCTGGCGGGCAAGGCTAACCGGCTGCCGCACGAGCTGTCGGGCGGTGAGCAGCAGCGGGTGGCGATGGCTCGCGCGTTCGTGAACCGTCCGCTGGTGCTGCTCGCAGACGAGCCCACCGGCAACCTCGACCCTGACACGAGCATGGACATCGTGGACCTGCTCGAACGGATCAACCGCACCGGCACGACGGTGGTGATGGCCACCCACGACCACCACATCGTCGACTCGATGCGGCAGCGCGTCGTCGAACTCGACATGGGCAAGCTGGTGCGAGACGAACAGGGCGGCGTCTACGGGATGGACCGTTAAGTGCGTTTTCGATTCCTACTCAACGAGATCTGGACCGGTCTTCGTCGCAACCTGACGATGACGGTCGCGATGATCCTGACGACCGCGATCTCGATCGGCTTGTTCGGCGGGGCGCTTTTGGTGTGGCGACTGGCCGAGCAGTCCGGCAAGATCTACCTGAACCGGGTGGAATCGCAGGTCTTTTTGAACGCGGATGTGTCGCAGCGTGATCCGGACTGCAAACAAAACCCGTGCGCGGCGCTCTACGATCTGCTGCGAGACCGGCGTCAGGACATCAAGCACGTGGTTTATCTCAACCCGGACCAGGCCTATGCCGACGCGATCAGCAGGATCCCGACGTTCAAGAACGTCGCCAGCCGAGCGGCGTTTCCGGCCTCTTTCAAAGTGAAACTGGTCAACCCCGAGGATGACAAAGAATTTGAGCAGGCCATGATGGCCCAGCCCGGGGTCCAGCGCGTGCTCAACCAGAAGGACCTCGTCGACCGATTGTTCTCGGTTCTCTACGGGCTGCGTGACGCGGCGTTCGCGGTGGCGTTCGTGCAGGCGATCGGCGCGATCTTGCTGATAGCCAACATGGTCCAGGTGTCCGCGTTCAACCGGCGAACCGAGATCGGGATTATGCGGCTCGTGGGCGCGAGCCGCTGGTATACCCAGCTGCCGTTCCTGCTGGAGGCGATGCTGGCCGCGCTCGTCGGTGTGGGCCTTGCGATTGTCGGCTTGGTCGTCGTGCGGGCATTCTTCTTGGAGGACGCACTCAAGCAGTTCTATGACGTGCCACCACCCAACCCGCCGCTGATAGCGCGCGTCGACTATCTCGACATCCTCTACATAACTCCGGTGCTGCTGCTCGGCATCGTAGTGGCGGGTGTGACGGCTTACGTGACCTTGCGGCTGTACGTGCGGCGCTAGCCGTGAGCAAGAAGAAGTCTGCCCATAGCGGTCCGCCCCGCCAGGTTGTGGCCACGAACCGCAAAGCGCGCCATGACTATTCGATCATCGACGTGTTCGAGGCCGGGGTTGTGCTGGCGGGCACCGAGGTGAAGAGCCTGCGCGAAGGCAAGGCGTCGCTGGTCGATGCCTTCGCCACCGTCGACGACGGCGAGGTGTGGCTGCGCAACGTCCACATCCCGGAGTATCACCACGGCAGCTGGACCAATCACGCGCCGCGGCGTGATCGCAAGTTGCTGCTGCATCGCGGCGAGATCGACACGCTGTTCGGCAAGATCCGCGACGGCAACCTGACGCTGGTGCCGTTGTCGCTCTACTTCGTCTCCGGCAAGGTCAAGGTCGAACTGGCGCTGGCCCGCGGGAAGCAGGCGCGCGACAAGCGTCAGGACATGGCGCGCAGGGACGCGCAACGAGAAGTCACCCGGGAGCTTGGCCGCCGCGTCAAAGGCATGACCGGCTAGGTGGCTGGTGTCGAATGGGCTTCGTGGGGTAGGTGGTAACCGCGCTGCGGTTGTGCTTGCTGTGGCGGCTGGTGCGGTTATGACGGGTTCGGCCGGTTGACGTGCCTACTGTCTGGTCCAGACCGGCCAGTATCATCCGGAATCTGTATTCCAGCAACGCTTTTCAGGTCATTGCCGGCATGATCTCCCACCCCTGGCCGGCGGCTCGGTGCAATCCGAGCGCACCGAGGCGGGCCAGGTTGACCGCGGCGGCCAGTAGGGAGAAGTCGGCGGCGACCTTGGTGATGCCGCGGACGCGGGCGCGGCGCCCGCCGTGGCGGCGGCGCATCAGGTGGGCGATCTTGCGTTCCACTTTCGGGCGGGTCGTCCGGTAGTCGGCGACCCAGGCGGGATCGGCCTGGGCGGTGCGGGCGCGGGCCAGTTCGGCCTCATAACGACTGATCGTGATGGTGCGGCCGGCGGCCGAGCTGGTGCACCGGGCGGCCAGCGGGCAGGCCGCACACGCCGCGCCGAACACCGCGGTGCCGCCGCCGGCGGTGGCCGGGCGGATCGTCACGCTCACCGCGTTCGGGCAGCTGACCGTGCCCGAGTCCAGGTCGATGACGAAGCGGTCCTTGGCGAACCGCCCACCCGGGGCGGTCGGCGGCTGCACCTTCGTAAAGATCCGCGCGCCCGCGGTTTCCAGCCCGGCCAGCAGCTTGCCCGCGCCGTAGGCCGCATCGCCGTAGACCGCCGGGCCATCCTCGCCGCGCTCGGCGCCCTCGGATGCCTGCGCACCGCCGGCGACGAGGTTGGGGCCATCCTCGCCGGCCTCGCCCGCGTCGGCGTCGCTGACCCCGGGCAGGTCGTCGGCGAGCAGATCGGCAGCGGGTTCGGCGTCGCCGGCGTTGGCCGCGCTGACCTCGGTGGCCGTCACGATCTCGGCATCCGGGTCGATTGCGATGTGGCCCTTGAAGCCGTCGAACCCGCGCGCCGAGGTCTTGTGCCCGTGCCGCGCGTCGGGGTCCACGGTGGAGATCACCCGATCGGCGGCGACTCGGCGGGCGATGCGGAACACCCCATCACCGGGATCCTGGTCGAGGTCCTGGCCGACCACCGTGGCCACCAACTTCGCCGCCTGGTCCACCTGCGCGGCCAGCTCCCGCCCATCCAGCGCCGCCACCAGCGCCATCGCGTCGCGGGCCAGCGCATCCACCAGCGCCGCGCGGGCGTGCGGGTCGTCGTAGTCGCACACCGGCTTACCCGCGGCCGCATAGTCGTCGTCGCGGCGCAAAAGCGCGCGTAGCTCGACCGCCAGCTCCGCGTCGGCGACCCGCAACAGCCCGCGGATAGCCGAACGGATCAGCGTGACCGTGTCCATCGTGGCCACCGCGTCATACAGCGGAGTCCAGTCCAGCACCCGCCGCCGGCCCACCAGCCCCGCCGCCCGGGCAGCCTCAAGCGTGGTCTCGAAGATCCGGTTCGGCCGATCCGAGCGAGCCAGCCTCGCGCGCATGTCCACCAACACCGTGTGCACAAACCCCGGATAGTCGAAGTCCAGGCCACCGGCCGCGTACTTCCAGCGCGCATCGAACGCGAAGCGCTCCAACGCCTCCCGATCCGACAGACCCTCGATGCGCTGCAGCACCATCACCACCGCCACGATCATCGGCGGCACGCTGCGCCGGCCCACATCGGTGAACAAGTCGGCGAACATCTCATCCGGGAACAGGTTCAAGCACTCCCGGTGCAGCACACCATAAATCGAGTCCGGCGCCACCCGGTCCCCACAGAAATTCGCAGTCGACCGCCACAGATCCGGCTGAACAGGTGTGCGTCCCAACGTCACCCACCAATTCAACTCGAACAGCGCCGATCAGCCGGTCACCGCCACGCGAAAAACACCAGCCACCTAGTGCGCGCCGCAGGGATAGTGCTGACAGCTTCCAATGCAGGTCAATGAGTTGTCGCGGGGAGGCGGCCAAGAGCATCCTGTCCCGGAGCTAGCATCACGTGGTGACCGACCTCGACAAGCGTGACGTGTTGGACGGATTGTTCACCTGCTGGGAGGACATCGACGAGCTGCTGGCGGGACTGTCCGACGAGCAGTGGGAGGCGCCGACAGCGCTTCCCGGCTGGCGGGCGCACGACGTCGTTTCGCACATCATCGGTACCGAGTCGTTCCTGATGGGCGTCCCGACGCCGGAACCCGACTGCGACGTGTCGGCTTTGCCGCACGTGCACAACGAGGTCGGGGCGATGAACGAATGCTGGGTCCGGCATTTGTACGGCGAGCCGCCCGTCGCGATGCTCGAGAAGTTCCGATCCGTCACCGCCGAGCGACGCAAAACGCTGGCCGCCATGGCTGAGGATGCGTGGGATCAGACCATCGCGACGCCGGTCGGCCCGAACACCTACGGGCGCTTCATGCGAATCCGGACCTTCGACTGTTGGATGCACGAATACGACATCCGCTATGCGGTCGGTGTATGGGCGGCCGACGCAAAGGTGGCCGGCGCTCCGGCTGAGCGCTCTCTGGAAGAGATCAAGGCGGCCCTCGGCCGCATCGTCGGCAAGCTCGGTGGAGCGCCGGACGGCAGTCGGGTGGCCTTCGAGTTGACCGGTCCGTTGCAGCGCACGCTGCGTGTTGCGGTGAACGGCCGCGGCCAGGTGGTCGACCAGTTCGACGATGGCCCCACCACGACGATCCAGCTTGACGCGGTGCTGTTCGCGCGGCTCGCGGGCGGGCGCACTACCGCCGCCGAGAACATGGCGGCCATCGAGATCACCGGCGACGAGGGCTTGGGCCGGCAGGTCGTGGAGCGGCTGCGATTCGTGATGTAGACAACCCCTCTAGCGTCGAGCGTGAATCTTACGACGACGTCACGGCGTGTTCCGCAGCTGTGTTCACTGTCGGCGCTGGCGGGGGACTTTTAATCGCTGGACGGGCGTTGTATCTCACGTAGACTGAGCTGTCTGCCGAAAGTCGGCGGGGATGCGAGGGGCTGAACGGTTTCGACTTCGCGCATCGAATCAAGGGAAGCGTGCCGGTGCAGGCAAGAGACCACCGCAAGCGTCGTTGCAACCAATTAAGCGCCGTTTCACAACAGCGCGACTACGCTCTCGCTGCCTAAGCGACAGCTAGTCCGTCAGCCCGGGAATGCCCTCGACCCGGACCCTGGCGTCAGCTAGAGGGATCCACCGGTGAGCCCGGTCGCGGGGCTCACCGGAACACCTAACAGCGACTGGGATCGTCATCCCGGTGGGTCTGCGAGACCGGGAGATCCGAGAAAGACATAGCGGACTGCGCACGGAGAAGCCTTGAGGGAATGCCGTAGGACCCGGGTTCGATTCCCGGCAGCTCCACTAAAAACTGCTGGTCAGATGACATCAGGATCGCCAGAAATAGTAACCAACACTCTCACCAACACTTCTGGAATCGCGGGCGAGGCGACGGCGTGACTCCAGCCTGGCTATCTGGGCGGGTTTAGGTCACGAGCTGCCATTTGAGGTCGAGCCCGAACCTATAGACGAATCAACACGTTTCGCACCGATCCCTACAGAAGCGGGATAGCCCTACAACACAGCGCACTTGCGCTGTGTCACGTCCCGTCAAGTCCCGCAAAAGTACTCGGGCTGATACATGCAGAACCAACCCCGTGCTGAGACACTGGTAAGCGACAACCCCACACCGGGATGGAGAAGAGCCGTGCCGCAGCTGCAAGCACTCCGTGAGGTCCACACCGAGACAGCGCCATTCAACGAGTTGGCCACCCGCATCAACGGGCTGCCGGTGGAATCGCGCTGCCGGGTGTGCCGCAACGACGAAGTGCGGCACAAGGTCAACGATCTTTTGGCCCGTGGTGTTAGCTACGCGATGATCTTGCGCACCCTCGAACAGGACAACGCGAAGCTGGACCAGCGTGACCGGGTCACGATCGATTCGATCCGCCACCACACCAAGCGGCACTTCCCCGTGCAGAACGTTGCCCGGGCCACCTACCGGGCAATCCTGGAGCGGCGAGCCAAAGAGAACGGCGTCGACTTCGTCAAGGGCGTGGCCACCGCCATCACCCCGATGGCCTTCTACGAGACGGTGATGGTCAGGGGCTATGAGACCCTTGTCGATTCAGGCACCACGGTGGGCGTGAGCACCGGCATGATCGCCGCGGCTCGGCTGCAAGCGCTGGTTGAATCCCGGGCCGGACGGACAACCATGGTGGACATGCATGTCAAGATGGATCGCATCATCAACGCCATCCACTCCAGCGTGCCGGAAGAGCTTTGGCCGCAGATCCTGCGCAAGATCGATGGACCAGTCCCGGCTGATAGACCGATGGACGAGTTCGAAGACTATGACGGCGCGGAAGATAGATACGTCCCCATGGATTCTGCGAAAGCAGACGAGGACTGCTGGACTGCGACCGCGCGAAGAGACTCACCAGTGGAAGGCGGCCCCACTCGCACAATCGAGGCCCCATGCCCCGCGATGCGGACATTCACACCTAATACGGTGAAGGACGAAGACGACATTTAACGACGGGGTCGTGCACGATGTCTGATCCTAGGAGCGCCATGTTCGGCTCGCGCCGCATGCTTCAGACCGGCGAACTTCCGCGTGATCTGCTCGAGCGTCAGGATGCGCCATAGGTGGCCGCACTCGCACACATCGGTCCTCCAGCGCGTGGCCTGCCAACGTGCTCATCGTGGTCAGGCCCGTCCGAGCCGGTTCCCGCACGGGCTCTGGCGCGGGCTTAGGTGCGGGACGGCTTGGCTCCTGCGCTGGCTTGCGTATCGGCGTTGCTGGCACCCTTATGACCCGCCGTCGCGGTTTCCCGATGTCACCCATGTCAGTTCCTCCTCTCTTCGGCTGATGGTGGTGGATAGAGACCGAGCATCACGTCCCGGTCGAAGTAGCGGCGCGTGTCTGGAGCATTCGCCTCACACGCCGCGATCAGTTCGTCGGCGTCTTCGGCGTACCACCACGCCACGATCTGCCCCGCGTTGGCCTTCACCCCGTTGTCGCCCTCGATGCACTCGCCGTCCAGACGAACGACCGCGACCATGTGGCGGGCGAAGTCCAGGTACTGGTTGAGCAGTTCCTCGACGGTCCAGAAGGCGTAGACGCCGCATGTGCAGTCCTCCACGGGCGCAACGTGATCGGGGTCTTTCCGGCAGGTCGCTATGCACTTGCCGTCCTCCCCGTGGCCGCCACCCTGGACGATCGACGTCAGCCTGCCGTCCTTGACGGCGAACGTGCGCAGTGCGTAGGCGTCGCCGATCTCCCAGTTGGTCGGTAGCTCACTCATCGTCGTTCCCCTCGCCTGTAGCCGATGTAGCCCCTGTAGCCCTTGTAGCCCCTGGCGGCAGGTAGCGTGACCAAGGCGTCTTCGAAGTACTCCTGCCGGTAGCCCTTCTTGACCGTGGCGCCGATGCGCTGGTCCTTGTTGGTTTGGGTGACCCCGTAGCCGTAAAGCATGCGGGCCAGCTTCCTGCCGTCGAGCCTCTGCCAGCGCCGATCCGTGTTGGCTAGCTCGGCTAACAGGTCCGCCGTGAAGACCGCTTCGACCCGAAGTCGGCCGAAGACCGTCCTGATGTCGGCCAGCAGTTCGATGCCGGGACTCGGTGTGGCCTTCACTCCGTCATGGGCTACATGAGCTACAGCGGCTACACGGGCCCGTTCCGGCCAGTGCCCACCCGCCAGTTCGGCCACCGCCAGCAGCGGCTCCCACACGTCGGCGTCGCGGTCCTCGATGTCGGTCGGCAGCACCGGACGATTCGGTCCCACGTAGTCGATGGCGTAGCCGTGGACGAGTTCGGCCCAGCACTGCAACATCCAGCGCACCGGCTCGGCCTCCACGTCGCTTTCGCGCCGGGTCCACCGCTCGATCCTCTCGTCGGGCAACCGGCGCTGCATCGGGATCGTGATCGAGCGGGTGCGGATGGTGGCCGGTACGTCGTCGACGGACATCTTCCCGGCCAGCGCCATCGGGGTGTAAAGCTGGAACAGCTTGACACGCTTGCCCATCTTGCGGGCGGTCTTCTCGTTGCGGTCGTGCCCGGCGTTGATCAGGCGCCGCATCTCCTCGTTGCGGGTCTTGCCGGTCTCGACGGTGCCGAAGACGGTGTCGAACTCGTCGAAGAGGATGGTAGGCCGACCGCCCCTGAGTTCCAGCCCCTCGTCGATGGAGTGGTAGAGCGCAGCCGGTGTCAGGTCAGCGACGTGATCCGGTCGTGGCACCAGTTGCCCGGTGACCGTCAGGGCGCGGGTCTTGCCACAGCCCGCCTCCGGTGAGATGAACAGCAGCCGCGGCGTGTGCTCCCAGCAGTCGATGAGCCAGCAGTGCGCCGCCCACAGCACGAGCGTGTGGCGGTAGTAGTCATGGGAGAGGGCGAGGAATCGGAGTGCGAAGTCGTCGATGTAATCGAGCACGTCGGCGCCCAGGTCCGGCGCGACATGGTAGTCACCGCCATTCAGCAGGAAGTACTTGATCTGATCCGCCAGGCTGTCGTACATCGGTATCGAGTCAGTGCTCACGGCGACTTGTACCCTTGCATTGGCACCGCGATTTACTCCTAGTTGGTTTCGGTGTCCTGGCCCGCTCGCTGGCGTCGGAGATCCGGAACTGCTTGAGCAGCTCGGCTCTAGGAATGAGTGCAGTGTCGGCGTCCATGCGTCGACCTCCAGCGGGGCCTCAGATGGCGGACCCCTCTCACCAGAGGTGAGCGAAGCGCTCCCTCCAGTTCTTCTGGGCGCTCGGGACGCAGAAGACAGGTTCTGCAGCATGGAGACAGGTGCTGAAACCTGTAGCAGCTGACTACACGCGCCGAACCTTTTAGGCCTTTAGAAAATGCGAAAGGCGGAAGACCCAAAACCTGCTGAGAACCGCCCTCGACGGACCCTGGTGGACCTGGACTGCCAATCGCCGCACGTTATACCGCGGCACGCAAAGAAAACCCCTTCTCACAACGCCGTAGTCCGTCAAGGTCTGCTGCCACCACACGACTGGACTCAGCACACACCGTCGGGGACGCCGAGCACTGGGGCGATGCGCCTCCGCGCCGGTGACAATGCGGACGACCTGATCGGATCGGTCCGGTTCTCTGTGTATTGGCTAGCCCTCGTCGGGCCAGTCACCCCGCGAGTCGAGGCCGTCCCGGTCGTCCCAGGTCTCGCGGCGGCGGTCGCGGATCGGATGCTGACGTGCCACACGGCATGCCGAACACGATTATGATTCGGGACCTTTGCCTGTCATCGGCGGTTAGCTCACCTTCCTAAAACTGTTGCGCGTGCAGATGGGGTGGACCCTTCCGTTCGTCCACTCAAGTTCGGGAAAAAGGACAGACGCTTTCTGCGGGGTCTCACCAGGGAGACCCCACGGGGGGTCTGCCGATACCGGCTCATCATCGACACCGCCGCGTTCTCGTCCAAGGGCCACGCCGGGGTGGTCTTTGGGTTCCCAACGACCCCGTCCGTGATTCTAGAATCGCCTCCATCGTCGCTCCAGCTGGCAACTGGGTCCTTGTGACAGTCGCGGCGCTCCGGTATCCCGCCCGGCCTATTCCCGCGGCGTTTCATCACGCCACCGGCGACAATTGCGGCGGTCTGTTATCACCACGAGTTCTGAAAGTGCGGATATTGAGGAACGCTGGCCTATGTATAGCTTCGTTGCCGACTACGGATTCTCTCGTGTTCGGTTCGGCCCGCACTCCGTGTGTGGCAGCGCAGTCGGTTTTGACCTTAAAATCGGGGCAGCCCGCACTGGTGGAGCAGCCGGTAGCGGTCAGTGGTCCACATGTCCGCGTGGGCTGATCCAAACCGGATGCGAACCCTTGGACCGGCTAGGGCGTATTGACCGGCACGATGGGCTGCGCCTGTTGTGTGCTCGGTGTGGCCGTCTTTGTCGGAGCGGGCTGTCCAGTGGGCATCACGATCGGCGTCGACCCCGAGCTGTCGTTGCCGTCGCTTTCACCCGCGCCGCTGTTCATGATCTCGTTCGGCGGCCAGGACAAATCTGTGGGTGGCCAGTTTGCGTTCTCGTTGGACGGTCTGCCGGTCACAGCGCTGCCAACGACATTCGTCACGTCGTTGTTGTTGCTGTTGCTGTTGCTGTTGTCGGCGCTCGCGGCGCCGGCCGAGGCTAGCGCGACGACAGCCGCGGCCATTGCGGCTACTGCCACACGTCGACCGCTGCTCATAGCGTCAGGATATCCCCGTAGGTGTTAACGCTGTCGTTGCCGTTGTCGGTGCTGATCTGCGCGTATGCGAAGAATCGCACTGATACCGGGCCGCCGCACCCGTCGACCTTCACGTGGGCCTCATGAACGGTGATTTCGCCGGTGCGGCCCTTGAGCGACATTTTGCCCAGTCCCAGCGTGTTGAGGTTGCCGGGCAGCAGATTGATCGAAGCGTTGGGGTCGATGTCTGCGTACGGGTTCGGGCTGATGTTGTTGAGCGAGGCAAGACCGGGGCCGAAGCCAAAGCCGATTCCGACCGTGCCACTAACCCCAAGATTGCCACCTTGGCTCAAGTCGAGCCGGCAGCCCAGCTGTACGCCCAGCACGAGACTGCCGGAGTTCACCGGAGTGGTGCCGTCGCCATCGATTTTGGCCACCGCTTTGCCGGTGACGAACGCTTCCTTGGTCAATGCGGTGGCGGCCATGTTGGGGACGGAGTTGACGGTCTGTTCGTCAGTGTGGCGCTCAAGTGCCAACCGTCGTCGGTGTCCGCCGACTGCGTCACATCGGCGACCGGGACGGGATCGGCTGCGGCCGTGCCGCAACAGACGAACAACGGGCTCACGGCGATTACGACGGTCCGAGAGATCATGCCCACCATCACCGCCTCACACATGTCCGGGGGTGGTCGCGGCGATGGTATTGGGCTGCCTCCTAATTTGCCTCACGGACATTCTTGGTAGCAGTGATCTGCTAGCGAGTTGCCAGCATCCTCTGAGCGGATACCCGAACTGCACCCGCCGAATTAACTGAAGACCCGCCGCCTACGTTGGTTGCCGCACCGGGTGTTCTCACTTCCGACCTAGAAAATCCGGCGTGCCCTGCGATATCGAACCCGTATAAGTAGCGTCAGCGCGATTGTGCCATCGCATCGGCGAAGTGGCGGTTGTGCGATCGAGAGCCGTCAGCGTAGCTGCCTTTCGTGAGCCACAACCGCAGTTTGGAGCCGAAGCGCCAGCCGGGTCTCGTCTGACAGCGTCTTCCGAGGAATACACATCAGACTGACGGGGTGCCGCCGAAAGGCCCGACACCCTCGCCCCCGGTTCCGACGCCGACGTTTATGCCGCGGTTGCGGGATCCTGACTTCAGCAAGTGGGGCCAGGGCACCTCGTTGCTCGGTGGATGGTTTCCGATCAGCATCGAGCTCCTGACGATTGTCATCCTGATCGTGGCCATCGGCTGGCGAACTCGGCGCTGGCGGCTGGTGTGGATATCGGTCAGTGCGGCCATCGGGGTGGCTGCCGCCCTTGGTGCGCGCACCTATGTGAACTCCGAGGGGCTGGCGTCCGACCCGGCGCCGTTCAAGCTGTGGGTATGGACCGCTGTGTGTGCGGGCTCGGTGGCGGTGGCGGTGCTGGGATTTCGGGGCGCACGTTGGTGGCGACGTGGACTGTCGCTGTTGGCAATTCCTCTGACCCTGCTGTCTGCTCTCACCGTGCTCAACCAGTGGGTGGGCTACTACCCAACGCTCGAGAAAGCTTGGGGAGATCTGACTTCCGGCCCTCTTCCAGATCAGATCGACGCGAAAGACCTGCCCGGACTGCGCAACACGCACCCCCAAAACCGGCAAGGTGGTACCCATCGACGTCCCCGACGCGGCGAGCCGTTTCAAGTACCGGCGCGAATACATCTATCTGCCACCGATCTGGCTCACCGGAAACGTGCCGCCCAAGCTGCCCGCGGTGATGATGATCGCCGGCGAATTCAGCAACCCTACCAACTGGATTCGCACCGGCAACGCGATTGCCGTGATCGACAAGTATGCCAATAGTCACGGCGGCGCGGCCCCGGTGTTCGTCTTCGTCGACTCCAGCGGAAGCTTCAACGACTCCAGCGGAAGCTTCAACAACGACACCGAATGTGTGAACGGGCCACGCGGTAACGCAGCCGACCACCTCACGAAAGACGTCCGTCCCTACGTTATTTCAGAATTCGGCACGTCGTCGGACCCCTCGGACTGGGCCGTCGTTGGCTGGTCCTCGGGCGGAACCTGTGCAATCGACCTCACGGTTATGCATCCAGATCTATTCGCCACCTTCGAAGACATCGGCGGCGATCGCGGTCCCAATTCCGGCACCAAGCAACAGAGGATCGACCGCCTCTACGGTGGCGATGCCGCGTCATGGGACTACTACGACCCACGAACGGTCATGGCCAAGCATGGGCCGTACAGCGGTGTCGCGGGCTACTTCGATGACTCCCAAGAGCCAGCTGATGACAAATCAAAGGACCTGCCGGAACGGCGTGAGGATCGCCTTGCACCGGTGGGATTCGGCGGGCACGGTGACGAAGACCAATTCCGGGAGAAGGGCGCGCTGCCAGACCTATGCGCGGCCGCACTGGCCGTGAACATCGGATGCATACTGCGCGTGTACACCGGCTATCACACCTGGCAGTTCGGGGCCCGCGCTTTTTCCGACGCACTGCCGTGGATCGCGCAGCGGGTGCACACAGCGACAGTTCCTCATTAATCGCCGTTCATCGCCCGGCCGCGATCCGGCTACCGGCTGGCTGTGAGAACCGCACCAGCATGGAGTCCTCGCGAGCAGCGACGTCGCGGGGGCATCGATGAAACGCCGCGGAAACCGCGGTACGCCCGACGACACACCAGCTCACCCTGGCGGGACAAGTGCCGCACCGACAAGTCCGGCCTCTTGAGGATCGCCAGCGCCGCGTCCCTGGGCGTATTGCATCGCTGCTTATTCGCCGCCGCCGCATCGCCGGTAGGCGGCTCACCGCCCGCCGTTGTTCGGCAGCAACGGCGCACCTGTCCGGGCGGCCAGGAGCCATACGGGTTCACTCACAGCAGGCTGACAACGTGAACCGCGCTCAAGACGCGATACTCCTCGATGACTGTCCTGTCGCCATCTGGGTGCTTGTTAGTGACACTCGTTGTGCCGTCCGCCGTTCGGGTCACGCCAGAACCACTGACCGGACATGGGATCTTGAATCGTGTCACCCTCCTGGATCTCGGTCAGCGGCACCTGCTCCGTTGCATATTCCGAACTCATTACCCTCCCGGCTCGTCGCGGTGGTTGGCTGCGTCCCCGCGATCACCTTGAGGATTCGCCCGCCAACGGCACCGGTCAATTACAGATTTACCGCCGCACCGCGAGACCCCTAACTAATTGCGCTAGCTTGTGGCGTTTGCCGTCCCGAGGACAGTGACGCACGCGCCGCCGGTGGGCCTCGGATAAACTGAAGGAGCTTCACGAGATGCCGCCGACAAGCTCCGACTGGGCGGCACGCCAACCCCACGCTCACGGGTGGCCCGGATGACGAAGCGGCATGCACCGACTGGTGCGGGCAGGAGCGCCTCCCATGCGGAGGCTCGAAAGTCTGGAGTCTCCATGTCCGGGTTTGTCTGGGATCTTTCTGGCATAGACAAGCAGTGCGCCTCGTACGCGCCGGGCCACCTGATTCATTGGTTCCATTTCAACCACTCCATGCGGGAGCCGTCGGTGGTCATCCCCGTCACCGCGGCGCTAGATGGCGACGGGCTGGTGCACATCGAGGGCGATGATGTGTCTCTGGTGCGGTGGAATCACCGCCCCGCGCTGTTACGCGATGCGCTGCAACCGGTTCGGCGGTATGGCGGTTTGGAAGCCGCGCTGGCATATCCTCGCTATGCCGACCGAAGCCTTCTTCGGCGGTGCGCGAACCGTGTTCAGTCTGGCGGCGCTGGACGAAAGGCGCGAATGCTACGTTCACCGCACTACCAATCCTGACCACCTGGTTCCCAACGCGCCGTCTCCGACGAATGTGCCGCCCCTGCGGATAGCCTCCCGGTATGCGGCTGGGAGGCCTCGGCCAAGTCGATACTGGCCGCCGGGAACTGTGTCGAGGGCGAACGGCGCGGCAAACCGCCTCAGGGTCGGGCAAGGGGATCGGTCAGGTGCTGGCTGCTACCCCGAAATGTGCCTACGAACTCCGGGGGACACCAGCCTGAATTTCAGTTTTCGGGATGCCGATCGAGTCGCTAGTCGTTGTTCTGAGACCGTTTGAGGTTGGTGTCATTCCTGACCCTGACGAAGTCGCAGCCGGTGCTCGTGCCGGGGCCTGCAGTCGGTGGTTGTGGTGTCGAGCGCCGACTGCGAATGTTGGTCGTGTTCTGGGGTGCGGTGTCGGTGCGCCGTGAGGTGTCAGGCGTCGTTGTCGCGTTGGTTGATGTGGTGGTGCCCCGCGACGAGTCCAAGGAGTTGGACGGTCCGGTGCTGCTCGGGGTGGTCGATGCGGTGATGGGCGTGTCGCTACTCGATGGTGACGAATTGCTGGCGCTGATTGTCCCCTTGGAACCTTATAAGAGAGAAGCCAGGTCGCCGATAATTCTGCGAAACATGTTTTCCCACAACACTTATAAACCGTTCCAAACCGTAGAGGTTCGACAATGACAACCGACGACAAGAAGACCCGGGTCGGAGTTCTTTACGGCGAACTGATCAGGAGGGCCGGCCCGAGGACCCTTGTCAAGGCAGGATCGGGTTGCAGCGCTGGTAAAGGAGTGCACGCCGCGAGTCCGGCTACGGGTGAACCGTACCGCCGTTTACCCAGAGGCCGTTATTGCACACCAACAGATAGTTGTTGTCTTGCGACAAAGCCGGAAAGTTTGTATTGCATGCGGTGCCAGCGTCGTGGTGGGCAATCCCTTGCGGCAACCCTGGCAAGATAAACCAAGTAGGGCTCAGTCCGTCAC
The DNA here is from genome assembly GCA_963801365.1 of uncultured Actinomycetota bacterium. GTDB lineage: Bacteria > Actinomycetota > Actinomycetes > Mycobacteriales > Mycobacteriaceae > Mycobacterium. The sequence continues at coordinate 291,045 of CAWDEZ010000027.1, forward strand.
AGACGAGAAGCCTGTCACCCGCAGGGTTGCCAGGAGCGTTGTGACTGATCCTGCCCACATCCGAGCAGGGTTCGCCGAAACCGTCGGCCTGCGCAATACCCGCAAGTCCGCTGGGCACCACGGCCAAGAGAACAGCGGTGAGTAGTAAACGGATCATGCCGTAAGCGTAAGACTTCTGAGCGCCACAATGCCCGAATACTGCCGTCAAGGGGGCCACATCCGGGTCATGCTAATAGGTAGTCAGTAGACGCGTGACGACCCCGGTGAGGAATCATAGGAACGATGGCGGACAAGAAGTTTCAGCCAGGGCTGCTCGACGATCTGGCAAGCCTCGATCTCCTTGAACGGCGCGAAATGGCCGAGACCCTTCAGTGTGTGTCTGCCACCTTCGCCGAGGTGCCCGACGGCAATTCAACCTCACACGTTCTGGGCGTACTTGCCCACCTGCTCGACCCGGCTCAGCCAGCGGACGTACCGAAATAGTTCGGTTCCGGGACAGGGCATCCGTCCTGTCTGCACTGCTGTGTTTCCCCATGAAAATGCTGTCCCGAAAGTATGTCCCGATAGTGACTGTTCGGAAATATATCACTGCGGTATTTGTGGTACACTGAGGTGTGAACACCGCTTCCGCATCCACCACCGCCGCAACCGTGATCGGGTACGCCCGCGTCTCCACCATCGGACAGACCCTGGAGCAGCAGACCGAGGCGCTCACCGCTGCTGGTGCGGGCAAGATATTCCACGACGTCATGTCGGGTGCCCGCGATGACCGGCCCGGCTTCACCGAGTGCGTGCGCTACCTGCGGGAGGGCGACACCCTGATCGTCTGGCGGCTGGACCGGCTGGGTCGCAACATGCGCAGCATTGTCAACACTCTCCATGAGTTGACTGAGCGCGGAGTGACGGTGAAATCGCTGCATGACGGCGTGGACACGGCGACCAGCACCGGGCGGATGGTGGCTGGACTCCTGATGGCCATCGCCGAGTACGAGCGGGAGCTGGTCCGGGAGCGCACCGCACTCAAGCTGGAGCACGCCCGCAAGTCAGGCACCAAGTTTGGTCGCCCCGCCAAGCTCACCTCCGAGCAGGCCGCACTGGCCCAGCGGATGAAAGCCAATGGGGAAACCGCCGCCACTATCTGTCAAACCCTCGGCATTGGCCGAACGACTCTGTACCGCTACCTGGCCGAGAGCGCCGAGGACGTCAGCATTTCGCGACAGCCAAGCACGTGAAGGCCGACGGGCACACCGCTCGCGATGTCGCCAAGTACCTCGGCGTCAGCCGCGCAACGCTTTACAGGTATCTCGCCGATGAAGCCGCGTAGCCGCCCGCCGGGGGTAGGCCACGCCGCTCACCCCCCGGCGGGGGTATCGACCAACCTGCTCACCCCCGGCGGGGGTGCCGACATCCTGCTCACCCCCGTCGGGGGAACTAGCGAAGCTGCTCACCCCCGTGGGGGAACCCACACATCACCGAGCCTCGTTGGGGCATTGACATTCTGCTTCCGCTTGGGGGGCATGCCGACTGCCAGTGGGCGAAAGGAGACGCGATCTCATGACATTGACTCCCGCACAACTTGACCGGGCCGTCGGAGTGCTACTGGGCACCGCCGCCGGTGATGCACTCGGCGCTCCCTACGAGTTCGGGCCGCCCCGCGGCCCCCAACTGGAGGTCGCGATGGTGGGCGGCGGAGGCTTCAAGTGGGAGCCCGGCGAATGGACCGACGACACCTCGATGGCCATCGCCATCGTCGAGGTGCCCGCCACCGGGGCGGACCTGCGTGAGGAAGAGGCTCTCGACGCGGTGGTTCGGCGGTGGGATGAGTGGATGCACGACGCGAAAGACGTTGGTATCCAAACCAGCACTGTCCTGCGCACAGCCCACTGGCTAGGACTCCATGCGCGAACCGCCCGGGAGGCCTCGGCGGCGTTGCACGAGCGCACGGGCCGCACTGCAGGCAACGGCTCGCTGATGCGCACCGCGCCACTGGCACTGGCTTACCTCGACGACGAAGCCGCACTGATGGAGGCAGCACGTTCGGTGAGCGAGCTGACGCACTACGACCCCGAGGCCGGTGACGCCTGCGTGCTGTGGTGCCTTGCGATCCGTCACGCCATCCTCACCGGCGAGCTGGATGCCCGAATCGGCCTGCAGCACATTGACGCTGATCGCCGAGATCTGTGGGCTTCGCGGTTGGATGTCGCCGAAGCGTCACAGCCTTCGGACTTCACGAACAACGGGTGGGTGGTGGAAGCGCTGCAGGCTGCCTGGTCGACCATCACGACAACGCCTGTTCCGCAGGATGATCCGGCTGCGGGCGTCTTCCGCGCTGATCACTTGCGCCTGGCACTGGACGCCGCGGTCAGGGGCGGCGGGGACACTGACACAGTCGCGGCGATTGCGGGTGGGCTGCTCGGCGCTGTCCACGGGGCCTCAGCCGTCCCCGTGGAGTGGCGTCGCGTGCTGCACGGCTGGCCCGGGCTTGGAACCCGCGACCTGGTGGCGCTGGCCACCCGAATCGTGAAGGCGGACAAGCCGTATTTCTATGACATTGATTCGATGGCCCCGGTCCGGCATCCCCATGACGACGGGGTGTGGCTGGGCGACGTCGCGACGTTGCTGGCACTCCCGCCCGGCGTGGACGTCGTGGTGTCACTGTGTCGGGTGCACGACGATGATCTACCGGTGGGAGTCGAGCAGATCGACGTCCGGCTCATCGACGACGACGGACCGGACGCAAACCCCAACCTGGATTTCGTGCTGACCGACACCGTGCGGCTCATCGAGCAACTCCGCAACGAGGGACGCACGGTGCTCGTGCACTGCGTGGCCGCTCAGAGCCGGACACCGACCGTGGCAGCACTCTACGACGCACGCAGGCAGGGCATCAGCGGCAAGGCCGCGCTGCGGGAAGTGCGAGGACGGTGGCGTAGCGGTACCGGAACGGGTACGGCCCCTGGGAGAATTCGATGACGATACCGGGCTGATCGTCGGGATGTGCCGGGTCGGGATGCCAGACGTGGGTGACGTACTCGTCCTCGTCCTCGCCATAGCGTTTCGAGGTGCTGACGGGCCGGCCATGGCTGTAGACATCCAGGGTCCGGTCGATCTCCTTCAGCTCCGGAAGATTCTGGTGCTCGTTGCGGGACTGGCCCTGAAGGTGATTGTCGAAGAACGCCGCCCGGTACAGGTATACGTCCACGTCTATGACGCCTACGGCGACGGCTCACGACAAACCGATGTCATCATCACCAACCCTGACCATCCGCTCTCGTTCCCCGAAGACAAGTCCGGGACCTACGTGGTTGACGGCGTATCGCCGCTGGCGAGGTGAAAGCTGCCCTGGACGCTAGCGCCCTCGACGACTGCCTCGCAAAGGGCACGGCTTTCAAGCGGCTCCGCATGACGATCAACGACAGCGATCATGTCGTCACCCCCGGGCAGCAGGCGTTCATGAACCAGATCGGCCTCGTCCCGCCCTACTTCGTCGTGGCTTTCGAGAACGAAACCGCGAACAACACCTTGATGAACCGGCTACAGCAAGCCGATCTGGTTCCACCCCCAGCGGGCAAATCCCTTGGTGAACAAGACGATGGCAACACACCGCAGCCACCACTAGACGCGGTGACGTTCTCGGTGAGGGGATCTACCTGAACGTCCGTCCGGATAACCCGACGCTTATCAGGATCATAGAACCGGCTACCGTACGGGAAGGGTGGGGGTTCATACCAACATCGGCTCCGCTCTCCTGGACGTTGGCATGGTTGCACACGATGATGCCCCGCGTCCTCCGCGGCGGGTCGGTCTTCAGCTCGTACCTGATACCCAACCAGCGGCATATCGCCTACATGGTGGCCAGCGGCACGGGGTTCCGGGTCCCAGACGAAGGCGCGGGTTAAGCGGTGGCGGGTAACGGCGAGCTTGTGCCCTGCCGAGTCCTGCGGGCCGCCACCGCGACGCCACCGGGACGGCGGCGCGGGGACTTCCTGTAATCAGGTGGTAAGCCGTGCCCACCCATTGCCCACAATCTGCCCACAGTCACAGACATCTCCAGTGATCCAGTGACGAACTTCCGCTGCTAGGTCCCGCCGGGACTCGTTGGTCCGCCCGCCTGGCCGTCCGGCACGCTGGTTGCGCGGGACCCCAACCCCGGCTTTTCGGCGTCCCCTGCTGGGCCGTTAGAACAGTTCAATCCTGACAGCAGGCTCATACCTTCGACCGTATGTTTCTCGCAAACGAGGTGGCTGGGTCATCCCGCCTGATCCGGGTGTTGGCGCCGCCAACATCTCCGGCGGAATCCCCAGGAAGATCGCGTAACCAACGGGAACCATAAGTAGCGTATGTGGAGCTCAAACGCCATTTCCGCAAGTCAAGAACGGGTTCGATTCCCGGCAGCTCAACCAAAAGGGCCGCTGATCAGCGGCCCTTTTCACTTTCGATGGCCTCAGTCTTGAGCGCCGTGCTACGCCGGGTCAATTAGCTGGCGGAACCGCTCCGCCGGGTAGACGGTTGCGCCTGCGGCGCGGACCCGATCGGCCAGCGTGTTATCCGATGTCACGACCCGGATTTCCCGCGGCTCGGCGTCGGCCTGCACCAGCCTTGCGATCTCATCGTCCCCAGAATTCGGGGCTGCCGCGGGCGCATGCGCGACCACAATCGACGATGAATCGATTGGCGGCGACGGTGGCCGCTCGAACACCACTGTGACGTCATCTCCCTCAGCCGCCCAGCGCTCGAGCCGGTCGACCAGCGCAACCATCGCCCCCCAGCGGTCTTTCCACCAACCGTCCGGGCGGCTCCCGATCACGTTCATGCCGTCAACGATCCAGCGCACAAATCCACGGTAATGGCCACGGATTCGTCAATTGTCTGCCGCCCTGCAGGTGTAGGGCGTACGCCTGTACCGTTCCCGTCTTGGCCGTCCGGGCGCGCGGGTTCCAGGCCACCTAGCACGACGAACCGCTGGAACTCGTCCGCTCCGAACCGCCTGGAGCGGTCAGGAACGGTGGCCCTGCGGGGCGCGGCGGGGGCTCAACCTCTCGAAGTGCGATTCGTCGGCCGCTCCGTATAGCGGCGGGAAGAAGTGGTCCCACGTCCACAGGCTGTCGACCCCCAGTTCGTCGACGGCCTGCCAACCGGCCCTGAGGGCGGCAATCGTCGAGTTCTGCGGATGAATCTGCACACCTATCTTCACCGTCTGTGCTCATTCCTCCCGGACGTGACGCCGGCACGGCACCCCGCATCGACGGCCACAGCGGCACCCCGACAAAGCGAGCGACTATTTTGCGGCATCGGAATTAGGCGTGAAATTCTCACGGCTTCGCTCGACGAAGTCCGTCAGCGTGACGGCGGGGCGTCTTGTCAGCCGCTGGATGTCGTCCGTCACCAGGTGGGTGCTGTGGCGGCGCAGCGTGACGCTCTGGGCGGACAGGTGCGCGGCAGCTGTGGGATTGGGCCGACCTGCGGAAGTGGTGTTCGCGATCAACTCGTCGCGCCATTCCTCCGGTGTGAGGGGCTGATAGCGGACAGGACGGCCGGTGGTCTTGCTCACGATCTCGGCGATGACGGCGTGACTGGCGCGCTCGGCCGCGCCGACGACGGTGGTGCGGTCGGTGACTAATCCCGGGTCGGCCAGGAGCGCCGCTCCGATCGCGCCGACATCCGAACTGGCAATCCAGGAGGGTTCGAAATCGCCAAAGGAATTGCGGATCTGGCCGAGTTCACGGATCTGTCGCCCATACTCGGCGAGCAGGTTCTCCATGAAGAAGGCGGCGACTCTCAGATGGGTGCCGCCGTATCCAGCCCACTCGAAGATCCGTTCGGCGACCCACTGGGCGCGTCCCTGTGGGCTGGGGCTTTCAGGGAAGGCCGCGTCCAAGGACAGATCTACGATGCGCTGCAGATCATGCTCACGCCCTGCGGCTGCAAAAAACCCTGCGGCTTCGGTCAGTCCCGCGCCGACGGGGTAACAGAAATACGCGGCCTCAATTCCGTCTAGCGCCGCCAGAAGACTGGTGTAGTCGGTGAAGTCGCCGATAATGACCTCGATTCCCATGGCGCGCAATGCATCTGATCGCTCATCGAACCGGTGAACCATGGCTCTCACGGGCAGTCCCCGACTCAGCAATTCAGCGGCGACGTGGCGGCCGGTGCCGCCCATGCGACCGGTCGCTCCGGTCACAAGAATCGGCTTTGTCGCAGCAATCATCGAATACATCCTTACAGTCAAGAGCGGCGTTGGGGCCGGGGTTCGTGGCGGTCAGTGCGGGTGGTCGTTGCCAGTGGGGCGCTGGGCCAGCGCGTGGGCTCGCGCGGTGATGTCGTCCGCCTGCACGGCGCCGCAGCCGGCCAGCACGTCCTCCAGCGCGCCCAGCCAATGTTGGTAGTAGTCCCACTGCGCGGCCTCGGTCGGTGCGGCCTGCCAGCGCGCGATCCGAGCGATCAGCGCGGCCTGGAACTCCGCCCAGCTGAACACCGCCGATTCGTACAAGGTGACCGCCATGCCGAAGGCACGGCTTTCCCATGGCTCGGCGAACACCAGCTCACCATTGGAGCGCGGCGGTGCGGCCGGGCCCTCGATGTCCATCGGGGCGGTCATGGTGCCTGGATCCTGGCCACGCCGACCATCGCATCGCGGGTGATCAGCGGCACGAGCTGGTCCTCGGATAGGCCTTCAGTCCCGTCCGGGCGCTCGGGCAGGACGAGCCACCGCACCTCACTACTGGAGTCGTGGACGGTGATCTGCACGTCGTCGCCGAGTTCGAGACCCATCTCGGACAGCACTTTGCGCGGCTCCTTGACTATCCGCGCGCGGTAGGCGGGGTCCTTGTACCAGCTCGGCGGCAGGCCGAGCAGCTGCCACGGGTAGCACGAGCACAGGGTGCAGACCACCACGTGGTGGTTGGTCGCGGTGTTCTCCACGACAACGACGTGCTCGGTTTGTGTCCCGATGAAGCCCAGTTCTTTGATCGCGGCGGTGCCGTCGTCGAGTAGCCACCACCGATATTCCGGGTCGGTCCACGCCTTGGCGACGACGTTGGCTCCATTGAGCGGGCCAACGTTGTTCTCGTAGTTGGTGATGATCGCGTCCAGCACGTTCGGGTCGACTAGGCCCCGTTCGGTAAGCAGCTGCTCAAGAGCCTCGGCACGCAGTGACGCCGGAATGCGTTCAGCGGATTCGCTATTCGTCATGCGGCCCTCTCCAGATAGCTCTCGAACATCTCGATGGTGAGTGCGAACGGTTCGGCAGAGGCACCCCAAAGCTCGCGCGAATCGAACCGCACCGTGTAGACGTACTGTGGGTTCTCGCCCTGGAAGTGTGCGTTTGTGTCGGGAAACACAAATGCCGGCTGGACGAGAACGACAACCCCTGTGTGCCCGCGCACGTAGCGCGGCAGCCTGGTGTGTCCAGCCGGCGATACATCTTTGGTACGCACCCGCTCACCCATCGCGAAGGACGGTGTGGTGTCGAGGGTCCGCATGGAGCCCTCGGCGGTCGGTGGGTAGTCAGGTTTGGCGGGTTCGGAGGCCGGTGGCTCCTCGACATGCTCACGGCGTAGGTTGCGAGCGCGGGCTTCGATCGCGGACGGCGACAGCAGCGCGATGTCGGTGAGTATCAGCTCGGCACCGTTGAGCCAGCGGCCGAAGTAGCCATCGCCCAGGTAGGCAGTTCGATCCAAGCGCTCGAGCGCATGCCGGAACGAGTCCACGTTCCCCCCGGCCAGCCGATTGGAGAGCAACGCCACCGCGAACGCCCGGCCCTGCCAGGGTTCCGGGAAGACCGACTCGTTGACGCGAGGTGGATGCGTGCGGCCCCAACCCTCGGTGCCCCCCATGTCGGCGATCCCGTCCATGGCATCACCCTCTCGTAGATTCGCGCTAACGCATTAATAAGTCATGTGGCGTGATCAAGAAACGTTCAGACCATCACCGCATCCCGACGGACTCCTCCAGGTGGGCGAGTGCGGCGGCACCCTCGTCGGCGAGAAAGACCAGCTCGGCCAGGGGCACCGGCAGGAACCCCTCCTGCTCCATCCGCCGGAACTGGAGTGTCAATCCGTCGTAGAAGCCCGCCGTGTTCAACAGCACCACCGGCTTGTCGTGCAGTCCGTGCTTCCTCTGCTCCAGGATCTCGGTCGCCTCGTCCAGCGTGCCCAGACCGCCGGGCATCACCACTACCGCATCCGATCGGGCGAGCATTAGCGCCTTCCGTTTGGCGAGATCCTTGGCGATCACCATTTCGTCGGCGTCCTTCCGGGCCCAGGCCCGGAGAAAGCCGACCGAGATCCCGACGAGCCGAGGTCTCCCGTACTCCGTCGGCGACGACCTTCATCAGCCCGGTATCGGATCCGCCGCACACCAGGGTGTGGCCGCCCTTGCCGATGAGCTCGGCGAACTCGCGGGCCGGCCGGGTGTAGCGCTCGTCGAGGTCGGCGGCGGAGAGGAAAACACAGACGTTCATATCGGTCAGTCGCCTTTCAGCGGGTGATCGGCGCGGGCGGGTCAGTCATCGACGATCGTCAGGATGCCCGGAGGGGCGTCGAGGGCGTCGACGGTTCGAGCGGCGGCAATGTCGATGTGCACGCGTGGCGCCGCCGGCAGTTCCCCCTCGTAGTAGGTGCCGGGCCCGTAGAGCAGGCCGTAGCGGAGGACGACGCCGTTCGCCGCGAGCACGGCTTCCTCGAGCGAGGCGACCGCGTCGGCTTCCGGACCGGGGCGCATCGTCCATGCGACGCTTTGGGCCACGATCTTCGTCCGGCCCGAGCCCTCCAACGCGTCGAGGAGATTGCGGGTGCCCTCGACCCGTATTCGGGCATTGAGCAGCGATCCCTCCGCCGGCAGATTTTCGAGATCGTCGGGAAGGTCCGTCATCTCATGCAGAACCAGGTCGGGTGAAAACGAGCGAACGGCGCTCGTCAGGGCTGGGCGGTCGAAGACGTCGCAGACGATCGGTTGTGCGCCCATGGAAGCCAGCCGGCCGGCCTTCTCGGCCGATCTCGTCATTGCGCCAACGGTGTGACCGGCGCCGACGAGCAGTGGTACGAGGCGACTACCGATGACACCAGAAGCACCTGCGAAATAGATGCGCATGCCTGTCCGAGGGGCGCTGACGACCCCGGGGGTGTCTTCGTGGATGAGCGCCTGATTTGCTGCGCCGGATTTGCGGGAGGTGGAGGAGGTCATCTTTTTCACGTGTCCTAGGGGATGTCGAAGGGGTGCCGGTACGGACGGAGCTGCGCGGGCCGCTCGGCCAGCGCGCTAGGCGCCCGGCGTGTAGTGACCAGGGACCATCCGGGTGGACACCCCGAAACGGTTCCACGCGTTGATCGCCGTAATCGCGGCGAACAGGTGGGCCAACTCGGCCTCGTCGAACTCGTTCGCGGCCTTCGCGTACACCTCGTCCGCGACGAATCCGTCCGTGAGCACGGTGATCGCCTCGGTCAGCTCGATCGCCGCGATCTCCTTGGCCGTGTAGAAGTGCTTCGACTCCATCCACGCGTTGAGCTGGATGATCCGCTCCGCCGACTCGCCGGCCGCCAACGCGTCCTTGCTGTGCATGTCCAGGCAGAAGGCACAGTGATTGATCTGGGAAGCGCGGATCTTGACCAGGTTGAGCAAGGTCGGCTCCACGGCCTGCCTCGTGACTGTGTCGAGACGGATCATGGCTCGGTAGGCCTCGGGCGCGAGCTTTGCCCAGTCCAGGCGCGGTGCGTGTTCCTGAAGAAGTTCCTTGATTTCCTGCGCTGTATTCGTAGTCATGCCCGCAACGCTACCCACCCAGTGGCATAGGGATATGGTCCAATTCCATGACAAGTTCCTGGGCCACTTCGGCGGCCGCGACGCCTTCGGCGATCGGCACCGACCTGCATCTGGAACTCAACGGACCCGGGCTGCGCGCCGGGCTCATGGACGCCCTGCGGGAGGCCGTGCGCACGGGGCGCCTGGTGCCCGGCACCCGGCTGCCGTCGTCCCGTTCGCTCGCCGGTGACCTTGGCGTCGCCCGTAACACCGTGGCCGATGCCTACGCCGAACTGGTCGCCGAGGGTTGGCTCACCGCCCAGCAGGGCTCCGGGACCCTGGTGGCCAGGCGGGCCGAGCCGCGCCGGGCCCCGCCCGCCGCTGCCCGTACGAGGCCGACCCCGCGCCGTCCCACGTACGGCCTGATGCCGGGTTCGCCGAACCTCGCGGAGTTTCCCCGCACAGAGTGGCTCGCCGCGGCCCGCCGCGCCCTGACCGCGGCGCCGCACGACGCCTTCGGCTACGGCGACGCCCTCGGCCGGTTGGAGCTGCGCACTGTCCTCGCGGAGTATTTGGCGCGGGCCCGCGGGGTGTACGCCGAGCCGGAGCGGGTCGTCATCTGCTCCGGTTTCCACCACGGTCTAATGCTGATGGCGCAGGCACTCAGGGCGCGGCGGGTACGGGCGGTAGCCGTCGAGTCGTACGGCTTCGACGTCTATCGCGACCTGCTGACTAACGCCGGCCTGCGCATCCCGCCCCTCTACGTCGACGGAAATGGCGCGCGCACCGACGATTTGGCGCGATTGCGCGGAGTCGGCGCGGTGCTGTTGACACCGGCGCATCAGTACCCGACGGGGGTCGAGCTGCGCCCGGACCGGCGCGCGGCGGCTGTCGACTGGGCGCGCGCCACCGGCGGGCTGATCTTGGAGGACGACTACGACGGGGAGTTCAGATACGACCGTCGGCCGGTGGGCGCTCTGCAGGGCCTCGACCCGGAGCGGGTGGTGTACTTCGGCTCGGCGAGCAAGTCGCTGGCGCCGGGTCTGCGGCTCGCCTGGATGGTGCTGCCCGAGGAACTGGTCCCGGAGATCTTGGCGGCCAAGGGGCACGTCGATTGGTCGAGCGCGCTGGAGCAGCTGACACTCGCGGAATTCATCGCGTCGGGCGCCTACGACCGTCATGTGCGCTCGATGCGGCTGCGCTACCGGCGCCGCCGCGACGAGCTGGTCGCGGCCGTGGCGCAGAGGACCCCCGACATCCGCGTGACCGGCATGGCCGCCGGGCTGCAAGCGGTCCTCGAACTCCCGCCCGGGACCGAGCGCTCGGTCGTGCAGGCGGCGGCCTACCAAGGCCTGGCGGTCAGCGGGATGGCGCAGTTCCGCTACGAAGTGGCGGGCTGCGAGTGGCAGTTGCCAGAGCAGGACGCGCTGGTGGTCGGCTACGCCGCTCCCTCGGACAGCGGGTGGGCGGGCGCGCTGGATGCACTGTGCAGGATGATGCCGTAGACGGAGGCTGCCGCATGACTTAACTTCGTTGCCGGTGTTGACGGCGTCAACATCTCTCGCGTCTCCGCAGGTCCAACCTGCTTAGCGGTACAGCCACGAAGGCAGTGGACCGGGGCCAGTCTCCTGTGCCGAGGAAGGGCTGCTAGCCGATCCGGGCGGTACCTGCCACGGCAGCTGAGGAACCGCTGGCGGCGCTGGCGGCGGTGTCCACTGGGGAGCTGGGAGCGCTTGCGGTGGTGTCCACTGCAGAACCGGTGGTGGTGCTTGTCGACGAGGCCATAGTGCAATCGGGGGACCCGGCGAAAGGGGCTGCGGCGGTTGCACGGCCGGTTGCTGAGGCCATAAAGGTATTTGCAGCCACTGGTGGATCTGCGGCGGCGCAATCCACAGCGACGGTGGGCCGATACGCGGCAGCGCAACTGGCGGTGCGGGGTCAGGACCGACAGGGGCGGCCGCGACCAGCGGTGGCGCAGGCATCAGCAGGGGCGGTTGGAGGCGCGGCGACAGCAGCCGGTACTGGAGGCGCCTGGACAGGCGGAGGTTCGACGGCTACCGGGTTCGCCTCGAGCGGCTTCTCGACTGACCTTCCCCCGAGACCGTGGAGGCATCAGCTATAAGGAGTAGCGATGTCAGAGAAACGGAAGAAGTACGACCGGGAGTTCCGTGAGGGGGCTGTTCGGATCGTGCGTGAGACGGGTAGGTCGATCGCCGCGGTCGCGCGGATCTGGGGATCCACGAGGGCACTCTGGGCAATTGGGTTGCCCAGGACCGCGAGGCTCGGGAGGGCCGTGGGGAGTTGACCCGCGACGATCTCGAGGAACTCAAACGCCTGCGCAGCGAGAACGCCGAGTTGCGGATGGAGCGCGATGTCCTCAAGCGATCAGTGGTCCTGTGGGTGTTATGCCGAGGTCGGCATAACACCCACTATGCCGAGCACCGGATTATGCCGAGGACGCCGCTGAATCGTCTGCAGGGCAAGGGATCCGTGTCCATGCATTCGGCATAATCACAGCGCCTCCAGGAAGGCGAGCAGCGTGTCCGGGGGTCGGTATCGTCCCGGAGCCGCATGGAGGGGTGTGGTGCGAGCGAGGGCGCGTTCTTTCAGGCGGAGATCGGCGTGCAGATAGATCTGGACCGTGTCTGTTTTCTCGTGGCCGAGCCAGAGCGCGATCACAGATGTGTCCACGCCCGCGTGCAGGAGCGTCATGGCGGTCGAGTGACGCAGGACGTGAGGGCTGATCGTCTTGGCGTCGATCGAGGGGCAGCGCCGCCGTGCCGTGATCGCGTGGTTGGTGACGAGCAGCGCGACCGCGTCACGACTGAGCGGCCGACCGCGGCTGGTCGGGAACACCGGATCCTCGGGTCGGCCGCGTCGTTCGGTCAGCCAGCCCCGCAGCACGGCGACGGTCTGGGCGGTGAGCGGCGTGCAGCGCTGTTTGCGTCCCTTGCCGACACAGCGCACGTGGGCTCCCGCTCCGAGATGGACGTCGCGGCAGCACAGCCCGGTCAGCTCGGAGACCCGCAGCCCGGTCTGAACCGCGACCAGCAGCAGCGCGTGGTCGCGGCGGCCTATCCATCGGCTGGTGTCTGGAGCGGCGAGCAGCGCGTCGATCTCCTCACCGTTGAGGAAGTACACGACCGCCCGGTTGCAGCGTTTGGGTGGGATGGCCAGCACCCGAGCGATCAGGGCGGCGTGCTCGGGGTGTTGCAGAGCGGCGAACCGGAACAGCGAGTGGATCGCGGCCAGGCGGGTGTTGCGACTGCGCACGCTGTTGGCGCGCTGGTCTTCGAGGTGGTCGAGGAACGCGCCGATCAGCGGGGCGTCGAGGTCCTCGATCTGCATCCGGGCCGGCGGTGTGCCGGTCTGCTTCGCGACGAAGCCGAGCAGCAGCCGCAGTGTGTCGCGGTAGGAGGCGACGGTGTGTGGGCTGGCGTTCTTCTGCCGGGCGAGGCGTTCGGTGAAGAAGGCCTGCAGGGTCGGGGCGAGCGCGGTCATGACGTCGCTCCGGGGTGGCGCTGCATCCGGTCGGCGGCCAGGGCGAGCAGTTCCGGCGCGGCCGAGAGATACCAGTAGGTGTGACGTGGGTCGGTATGGCCGAGGTAGGCCGACAGCAGCGGCAGCCGCGCCTGCACGTCGGCGTCATCGCGATACCAGCCGAGCAACGTGTTCACCGCGAAGGTGTGCCGGGCGTCGTGAATGCGCGGGCGACATGGCGGGCAGTGTTGCCCGATCCCGTTCTCGCGCAACAGGGTACGGAACGTCTGCGACACCGTGGTGGCCGCCAGTCGGGCACCGGTGGTGGACACCAACAACGCGCCCGTGCGAGGACGCGGACACAGCCGGTCCCGGCGCGCTGCATAGGCGGTGAGCGCGGCCGCGGTGGATGGATGCAACGGCAGTTGTCGGGGCTTGTGGAATTTCGCCTCACGTATCGTCAACACACCGGTGGCCGGGTCGAAATCGCCGCGGTCCAGACCCAGCGCCTCCCCGCGCCGCAGCCCAGTGGCGAACACCAGCCCGATGAACGTCCGCATCGTCGCGGCGGCCAGCGGTGAGCGCAGCCGCCCGGCCGCGGCCATCAAGGCGGCGACGTCGGCATCGGAATACAGATACGGCGTGGCGCGCCCGGTGCGTGCCGGCAGCAGATCCACCGGTGGCACCTCGATGGCCGGATCGAAGGCCTGCACCCAGCGGGCGAAGCAGCGCACCACGCTGAGCCGTTGCGCGTGCCAGGTCGCGGAGGCACCCGACGGGAGGGTGGCCCACTGCACCGCCAGCTGTGTGGTGATCGTGTCGGTGTGGGCCGCGTCGGCGAAGTCGACGAACTGCTCGAGCAGCAGCCCCGCGCCGGCAAGCTTGAAACCCAACGCGCGACGGACGCTGAGATAGTCGCCCAGCGCGCCACGCAGGCCGCTCACCGCGCACCCGCCGGCCACGGCCGCACCACAGTTGACAGCGCGGCATGATCGACCTTGGCGTAGATGGCGGTGCTGAGCATGCTGGCGTGCCGCAGGACCTGACCGACCTCGGGCAGGCTGGCGCCAGAACGCAGCAACTCGGTTGCGGCGCAGTGCCGCAACCGATGCGCCGTCACCACCACGCCGGACCGATGCCCGGCCCGTCGGACGATCGCCGACACCGCCTTGCCGGACAGTTCACGTCGCGGGGCGATCAGTGTGGTGAACACATGCGTGCAGGCGCACCGAGGCCGACCTCGCCGCAGCCAGCCCGCGACCGCTTGTCCGACGTCGGCCGGTAACGGCAGCCGCTCCTCACGATGGCCCTTGCCGCGAACCAAGATCTCACCGTGACGCCAGTCCACATCGGTCAGTTCCAGGGCCGCCACCTCGCCGACCCGCAACCCGAGCCGCAGCAGCAGCGTGAGCGCCGCAAAGTCGCGGCGCCCCACCGCGGTTCGGCGGTCGCAGGACAACAGCAGCCGCGCCGCCTGCCGTCGATCGATCGGCTGCGCCAGACAGCTCGCTGGCCAGGATGCCGCCGACGGCACCGCACCCGCCAACCCCGTCTGCGTGACTCCTGCCAGATGCAGGTAGCGCAGCAGCGCCCGCATCCCGACAACAAGAATCGCGGCCGACCCGACACCACGCGTCCTGCACCCGGCCAGCACGAACTCGCTCACCTGGGCCGCGGTCAAGCCGCACAAATCCGTCCGTCCCGACGCGCAATACTGCGACACGAACTGGCGCGCCACATCCACGTAGTTGCGAACCGTCGACGCGGCCAGCCCGCGCTCCTCGATCAGATAGGCCCGGTACCCGGCAAGCAGAACCTCCACCACGCTGTCGGCCATGGCCGGCGAGCAGACCGGGGCGATCCCGACGTCACGTAGATGATCCAGCAGCGGCGCCATGCCCCGCGCCGACAGCCACTGCCGGTAGCCCGCAACGCGTCGGGCCCGCAGGAACTGCTCCACAACACTGGAGGTGAGCGCGTGTTCGTCTAAGCCTCGATCGCACAGCCAGCGGCTCAGGTGCGCCATCACCTGAAGCTGACCCGCCGCCGAACTCGGCTCATATCCCCGCGCGGCCAACTCCATGCGGAACCCGTCCGAGTACGGGCCCAACGGCCCACCAACCCATACCCGCGTCGCTCTATCGCTCATGACCTGCTCCTCTCCAGATGCGCTTCCTGAAGAGAAGTCTCGTCACCAACAGGATCCGGGATTATGCCGAGTGCATGGACACGGATCCCTTGCCCTGCAGACGATTCAGCGGCGTCCTCGGCATAATCGGGTGCTCGGCATAGTGGGTGAAGGAGGCGACGAAGTGAGCGTGGCACGTTTCATCGCCGACCAGAGGACCAAATACCGGGTGCCGCATACGATTACGTGCGTGCTGTTGGGTGTGAGCGTGTCGTGGTTCTACAAGTGGATCACCCGTGCTGAGTCCACCGATGGGTTGCATACCGACACCGATCGGCGCCGCGCGCGGCTCGATACCGCAGTGGCCGCGGCGTTCACGGCGGCCAAGGGGCTGCATGGTTCGCCGCGGCTGATCGCTGACCTGCGCGATCTGGGTTGGGAAGTGTCGGAAAAGACGGTGGCCGACTCGATGCGCCGCCAGGGTTTGGTGGCGCGCCGCATCAAGCGCCGTAATGGGCTCACCAAGCAGGACAAGACGGCTCCGAAGTTTCCTGACCTGCTCAAACGGGACTTCACCGCGGCTGCGCCGAACCGCAGATGGGTCGGCGACATGACCGAGATCCCCACTGAGTCCGGGCAGAAACTGTATTTGGCGACCGTGCTCGACCTCTATAGCCGCCGGCTGCTGGGGGCGGCCATGGGCCTGCACCCGGATGCCGACTTGGCGTGTGCGGCGATCAAAATGGCCGTGGCCGCGCGCGGCGGCCGCCAAGCGATCTGGCGGGATGAGGAGTCCCAGCGGGTCATATTCCATACCGACCGCGGGAGCACCTATACCGCAAACGTGTTCACCACGCTGTGCCGGCAGTTGGGGATTCGGCAGTCGATGGGCCGGGTCGGATCGTGTTTCGACAACGCCGCCGCGGAGGCGTTCTTCTCCTCGTTGGAATGGGAGGTGCTGTCCCGCAATCGTTTCCGTGATACCATCCATGCGCAGGCCGTGGTTATCGACTGGTGCTACACGTTCTACAATCACCAACGCCGGCACAGTGCCGCCGACGGGCTATCGCCCGTCAACTACGAGATCAGGGAATCCAAGACCAAGCCGGAAGCGGCATAGGAAACCCTCCACGATTTCGGGGGAACCACAAAATCCACGATTGTGCGCTCAAGGACCGAAACACTGACGAAAATGCCAAAGATCTGTGACATGCAGAGCAGGCACACGTCAACAGGTGGCAGTCCTGTCTGCTGCGGCCTACAGGAGCAGCTCCGAGGGGAGGTGCCGCCCACGTTGGCGTGCGTGGTGGTCTCTCCCACCGATTACAAAATCCCCCCGAAGGCAAATCTCCCCCCGGAAATCCCTTGTGCTCCAACGGAAGCCAGAGTTTGGCCTTGATGTACGCGCCGTAACGGTAATTAGGGGCGCACACTTGGCGCCATGACAGACCTCAACCGCCGGCCGCCGCCCGAGCGTGAGCCGAATCAGCTGCGGCGTCTGGACGGTGAGCAGATGCGGGAGCGTGACGCCCAGGTGGCGAAGATGCTGCGGGCGCATGTGCCGTACCGGACGATCGCGGCCAGGCTGGGCTGCTCGCTGGGCAGTGTGCAGCAGACGGTTGCGCGGATTCGGGCTGGTGTGCCGCCGGGTGCGCGCCGCGAACGCAAAGACGGGCCGGCGCCGCAGCACGCGTCGCGCTCGCCAATCACGTTCTTGTGCAACGCCATTGGCGTGACAACTGTGCCCGCTCCCCGGTGAAGTCGATGGCGTCTCGGCGCGGTGCTCGCGGCCGAGGCGACGTCGCGATGTAGTGGAATTTGTCAACGCTATTGAGCGCCAAATCTTTTCACGCTTCGGCTTTCGGCGGTTGGTCTCGCTGTCGGCGATCTCTGGCCGCTGGGCTTGAAGGACCTCTTGAAGGACTGGGAGTAACCGCAGACTGGCGGACAACACGCCGGGCGGGGTGATCGGCGGGGGATCGGGTGCGGGGGATGATGGGTGGCTGATGAACTCGGTAATGGTGGGTTGTTCGAGGTAGATCTTGGACAGCGGGCAGATGCAGATTTCGCGAGGCCGAAGCCGCCCGGTGGACAAGGCGTTCCGCGTAGTCGCCCCGGATGAACGATCGTTGTTGCCGCCGTCGCTGGATGACTGGTTGCCAGCCGAGCGTCTGGCCCAGTTCATAGCGGTCTTGGTCGATGAGCATTTGAATCTTGTCCGCATTCGGGCCTATACCGAGGGGCGCGACGCGTCCTGTGATCCGCGGCTCGTGGTGCGAATCCTGTTGTACGGCTACATCATCGGGGTGCGCTCGTCGCGGGTGATCGAACGCAAATGCGTCGACGATGTGTGCTTTCGGTGGCTGGGCGCGGGGGCGGCCCCGGACTATCGAGCGATCGCACGATTCCGCAGGCGGCACTTGGTCGCGCTAGTGCAGCTGCTCGTGCAGGCGTTGGTGTTGTGCCAGGCCGCGGGCGTCGTCCGGCTAAGCCGGGTCGCGCTGGACGGGACACGGGTGCGAGACAAGGTTCTTGCCGAGCAGGTCTCAGCCCTTCTGGCCGACGCCGAACGGATCGATAAGGCCGAGGACGCGGCGTGGGGTCAAAACAGTCGCGGGGGCGAGGTGGCCGAGCAGCCGCGGCGAGGCGAGACGGGGCAGGCTGAGATCGGCGCCGCCGGCGAAGGCGCGGGCACCGGCGGCAATGCCACCCCAAGATCGACGGCGCCGCGTGCGCTGGTCGGCGCACTCTTGCTGGCGTTGATGTTCGCGGGCGGCTACGCCGTCGCGGTGCACAAGACCGTCACTCTGTCTGTCGACGGCTTACCGACGACGGTGTCGACAATGAGGTCACGGGTGATCGACGTGGTGCGGGAAAACGGCTTGGCCGTCGGCGAGCATGACAATCTTTATCCGGGCGCCAATCAGCCGGTCCACCAGTCCGACGCCATCGTGCTGCGACGCGGCCGGCCGCTGCAGGTGTCGATCGACGGCCAACCAAGCAAGCAGGTGTGGACGACGGCCGTGACCGTCGATGAGGCCCTCAAGCAGCTGTCGATGAGCGATACTGCCCCCGCCGCGGCGTCCCGTATCAGCCGCTTGCCGCTGAGCGGCATGACGCTGCCGCTGGTCAGCGCGAAACAGGTGCACATCAACGACGGCGGCGTGGCCCGCGACCAGCGCCTAGCAGCGCCCACCGTGGGCCAGCTGCTGGCGGCCGGCGCGCCGCTTCAGCAGGACGACAAGGTGGTGCCCCCGGCGTGGACGCCCGTCGTCGAGGGCATGCAGATCGTGGTCACCCGCATCCGGGTGCACAACGTCGCCGCGCGCATGCCGCTGCCGGCGCCGTTACGACGCATCCAAGACCCGACAATCAACATCAGCCGCCAAGTCGTCGAGGACCCCGGCACTCCCGGCACCCAGGACGTCACCTTCGCCGTCTCGACCGTCAACGGCGTGGAAACCGGGCGACGGCTGGTGGCCCACAACGTCGTGACACCTGCCCGGCCGTCGGTCCAGCGAGTCGGTGCCAAGCCCGGCACCCAGGTGCCCCCGGTGGGCGACAGCGCCACCTGGGACGCCATGGCCGCCTGCGAGTCCAGCGGTAAGTGGGCCATCAACACCGGCAACGGCTTTTATGGCGGCGTGCAATTCAACCAGAACACGTGGGAGCGCCACGGTGGACTGCGTTACGCGCCACGCGCCGATCTGGCCACCCGAGAAGAACAGATCGCAATAGCCGAGGTCACTAGGGCACGACAGGGCTGGGGTGCCTGGCCGGTATGCAGCGCCAGAGTACGGGCGCACTGACCATCCGGATGCTCCGTCACAATGCGCATCACCTGACCCAAATCCGGCAAGACACCCCGGGCAGAGCCCACTACCTGCGGAAACGAACCGCGGGCAAGAACCGCAAGGAAGCGATGCGATGCCTCAAACGGCGCCTTTCCGACGTCGCCTACCGACAACTCGTCGGCGACGCGGCCAGACGGGAGGCGGGCCCGGGAGGACACTCGGGGACGGCTCTCTGTCCAGCGCGGCCAGCTGAAACCCCGCACACTGACTCTTCGGACAAGTCACTGCCCGGACCCACCAGCCACCATACAACCGACGAACACAACCGCTATTGACACAGAGAGGCGCCGTCTAATATATCGGCGGCGGAGCTGATTTTTTTCCCGCCCCTTCCGGTTCAACCGCCGACCGGCCGCGGCGATGGCGACGATCGATTCAAACCATGGCCGTCTAGGTCATGCG
This sequence comes from uncultured Actinomycetota bacterium, assembly GCA_963801365.1. Classification (GTDB taxonomy): domain Bacteria; phylum Actinomycetota; class Actinomycetes; order Mycobacteriales; family Mycobacteriaceae; genus Mycobacterium. The sequence goes on from CAWDEZ010000027.1 coordinate 310,647, forward strand.
TGCTCTCTTGAATCACGGACGAGTCGCATTCGTTCTGCACCCACGGGAGACTTGGAACGAGTGCCAGCAACTCGCCCAGGTTGTTTTATCCAACGGCCGACTTAAGATGAAGGCTGCATTCGCTTGTGCCGAGGATCCAACATGACGTCACGCCGCGATTTCCTGGCCTCCACCGCCCTCATCGCAACCGGCCTAGCGCTGGGTCCGCTAGCGGCCTGCAGCCGCCAGACTCCTGCGCCGCTGTCCGCCCCCGCGACCCCCGCGCCGCCGCCGCGGCCCGCGCTCGTCGCAGACTCGCTGACCACGCGCGCGATTCCCGCCACCGGCCAGCAGGTTCCGGTGATCGGGGCCGGCACCTCCGGCAGCTACGAGGTACCGCTGGGCTCCGGCGAGTTCCAGACCCTCAAGGAGACCATTCGCGTGTTCTTTGAGGGCGGCGGCTCGGTCATCGACACCTCGCCCAATTATTCCAACGCCGAGGACGTGCTCGGCGCGTTGCTGGCCGAGGGCGGCTGGCGCGAGCGGTGTTTTCTGGCCACTAAGCTCGCTGCCGACGACCGCGCCGCGCTGGAGGCGCAGTGGGCCGACTCGCTGCGCCGCCTGCGCACGGACCGGGTCGAACTGTTGCAGGTGCACAACCTTCGCGCCGGGGAGATCGCCCTGCCCTATGCCCGCGAACTCAAAGAGCGAGGGCTGACGAAGTACGTCGGCATCACCCACTACCTGGAAAGCGGCCAGGCCGAAACCGAGCGCGTCATGCGTGGGGAACGGCCGGATTTCATACAGATCAACTATTCGGTCAACGCGCCGCAGGCCGCCGATTCGCTGCTGCCGGCCGCGCAGGCACTGGGTGTGGCGGTGCTGATCAACCGCACATTCGACGACGGCAAGCTGTTCGCGGAGGTGGCAGATAAGCCACTGCCGGACTGGGCGGCCGGGGCCGGCGTCACCTCGTGGGCGCAGATGTTCCTCAAGTTCGCGATCAGCCATCCCGCCGTCACGGCGGTGATTCCGGCGACCGGCAAGCCGGATCGCCAGGCCGACAACCTCAAGGCCGGCGCCGGCGCGCTGCTCAGCGCGGAGCAGCAGTCCGAGCTGGTCAAGATGTTCGCGTGAGGGTGCCCACCCTCGCATGGCGGCATGCACCTTCGCCGTCTTTCCGGTGCAACCAGGAATCTAATTCCGGCGCGGCGGGACCTGCGGTCATTACGTCGCGGAGCATCAAAACGGATCCCGTCCGACGCCGGGATGACGGCGGAGGAGACGGACGCTGGCCGACGGCATGAGCCAGGCCTTGCAGACCCGGCTGGCGCGGCTGTTTGGAGTCGAGCACGACGAGGTCGGCGCCGTCGTCGCCGGCTTCGCCATGTTCTTCCTGCTGTTCGCCGGCTACTTCATGCTGCGCCCGGTGCGCGAGACGATGGGCATCGTCGGCGGCGTCGAGAACCTGCAATGGCTGTTCACCGGCACCTTCTTGGCGACGCTGGCCGCGATGCCGCTGTTCGGCTGGGTCGCGGGGCGGGTGCAGCGGCGACGGATCCTGAGCTGGGTTTATGCCTTCTTCACGCTCAACCTCATCGCCTTCGGCGCCTCGTTCCTGTTCGATCCAGACGACGTCTGGGTCGCGCGCGCCTTCTATATCTGGCTGTCGACGTTCAGCCTGGTTTCGATCTCCGTGGCCTGGAGCGTGCTGGTGGACGTGTTCTCGACCAGCCAGGCCAAGCGCCTGTTCGCGTTAATGGCCGCCGGCGCCAGCCTCGGCGGCCTGACCGGCCCTCTGGTGGGGCTGTTTCTGGTCGGGCCGGTCGGGCACGCCGGGCTGATGTTCCTGTCCGCGGCGCTGTTGGTCTCCTCTGCGCTGGCGGCGCACAGGGTGCAGCGCTGGCGCGAGCGCCATCCGCTGGCCGCTGACGACGCCGCCCAGCGCCAGCGCCCGCTCGGCGGCAGTCCCTTCGCCGGCGCCACCGAGGTGATGAAATCGCGCTATCTGCTCGGCATCGCCGTCTTCGTGCTGCTGCTGGCCAGCGTCAGCACCTTCCTGTACTTCGAACAGGCGCGGATGGTCGCCGCGGCGTTCCCCGATCGCACCGACCAGACCCGCGTGTTCGGCATCATCGACACCATCGTGCAGACGCTGTCGATCCTGTCGCAGCTGTTGATCACCGGCCGCATCGCGCGCAAGCTCGGCCTGGGCGTGCTGTTGGTGGGGGTGGCGTTGATCGCCGCAACCGGTTTCTTGTGGCTGGCGTTCGCGCCGACCTTCGCGGTGCTGGCGGTGGTGATGGTCGCGCGCCGCGCCGGTGAATACGCCTTCGTGCGTCCGGGCCGCGAAATGCTATATACCGTGGTTGAGCCGGAGGCCAAGTACAAGGCCAAGAACTTCAACGACACCGTGGTCTACCGCGGCGCCGACGCGGTCAGCGGCTGGGTCAAGGCGGGCATCGACATGATCGCGCAGCAGCCGACGATCGCGATGCTGGTGGGCGCGGCGGTCGCCTTGGTCTGGGCCCTGACCGGCGGCGCGCTGGCGCGGGCGCAACGACGAATCGAGGTCGCGAAGGACCGCGGGAGCTAACGGCGGCGGCGGTGTCAGGGGATTGCCGGGCGGTCGGATGACCAGGGGTGGGCCGATTCGAGTTGGGAGGCGATGCGGATGAGGACGTCCTCCCGGCCGTAGGCGGCGGCTAGCTGAATGCCAATCGGGAGACCGTCGGCGTTGCGGTGCAGGGGAAGGCTGATCGCCGGCTGCCCGCTCATGTTGAACGGTGGCGTGAACGCGACAAACCGCCGGGCCCGCCGCATCGGTGCCATTGGGTGTTCGGGGTCGTTCGCGAACTCCGTCAGTGGCGGTGGCGGCTCGGCCAGCGTCGGCGTGAGTAGCAAGTCCCAGCCGTCGGCCCACCACTGCTGCAGTGCCCGCCGGAAGGCCCACCCCACTGCCTGCGCCGCGGCGTAGTCGACGGCGTTCAACCGCTGCGCTTGCTCGATGAGCACCCAGTTCACCGGCTCGATGTCGTCCGTGGTCACCTCGCGCCCGAGCGTCTTGCCGAATTCGCGCGCCGACATCGCCAGCTGCGTGGCCCACAGTGCCATGAACTTTTCGGGCAATGTGGTGTCGACCAGGCACGCCGGCCACGCCGGCTCGACCGTGTGCCCGAGGCCTTCCAGCATCAAACGCCGCGGCGCGTACCGCCGTGACGCAGTCCTCGTGCACGAAGTCGCCGCGCGGGTGCACGTCGAGCAGCCCGATGCGCAACCGACCCGGGTCGGCGCCGACCTCGTCGACGTAGGGTCGCTCGGGCGCCGGCGCGATCACGGTGTCGCCGATGCCTGGGCCGCGCACCGCATCGAGCAGCCGCGCTGTGTCGCGCACGGTGCGGCTGATGCCCAACTCGACCCCCAGCCCCGCCTCGGCGCGCACCGGCCCGACCGTGATGCCGCCCCTGGCTGGGCTTCAGTCCCGACCAGCCCGCAGCACGACGCCGGGATGCGGATGCAGCCACCCCCGTCCGTGGCATGGGCGAACGGGACCATCCCGACGGCCACCGCCGCGGCGGCGCCGCCACTCGACCCGCCCGCCGTGCGCTCCAGCGCCCACGGGTTGCGGGTCGCCCCCAGGCCAGCGGCTGTGTGGTCGGCAAGCTGCCCATCTCCGGGCTGTTCGTCCGCCCGGCAATCACCAGCCCGGCCGCCTTGAACCGGGCGACCAGCGTCGTGTCGGCGGCGTCGATCTTGCCCGCCTCCTTCAGCGCCCTGTTGCCGTTCGACAGGGTCTGGCCGGCGAAGCTGGCGTAGAGGTCCCGGAGCAGGAAGGGGACGCCGCGAAACGGGCCGTCGGGCAGGTCCGGATCGGCGGCCACCGAGCGGGCGTGGTCGAACCACTCGATGACGACGGCGTTCAGCGCCGGGTTCGACTGCTCGATCCGCTCGATCGCCGCCTCCAACAGCTCGCTCGGCGTGACCTCACCGTTGGCCACCAGCGCAGCCTGGTCGGTGGCATTCATCCACCGTGTCTGGTCGACAAGACTGCTCATGGCTCCCGGTTGTACCACGACAATACGGAGGCGACCTAAAAGCGGAACCTGCATTCAAGGGCAGCCGCCGCAGAGGGTAAAACGGCAAAAAATCCCGCCGCAATTCGGACAATTACAGCCTGCTCGCTGAACGTCAGGACGCCAAGCGCCGCTGCCAACGACGTTCGCAGTTCATCACCAGGAATGGAAACAACGGCTGAAGAGTGCGAAACGGCTTGCCGGGTGGCGCGCAGCTTCCTCGGTTACGGCACGAAGGATCGCGCGGTCGAGATCGGCCGCAGGCCAGGCCGAGAAGATGCTCCGTGCGTCGTCGGGGTGCACCTTCCAACACTGACCGACCGCGTCGACCAGTGGAGCGAGCCGCCCAAAGTGGCCTCCGCGCCCCAATGGATCGGGAAGGCGACGTCATTGGCGTTGATGGTGATTGCCTGGGCCGCCAGATCCATCCGGTGCTGGGGCCACCCCGCCGCCTGTGTGACTCGCCGCGCGATGCGCGCGCCGCGGACGGTGAAGTCGATGCCGTCGATCTCAGCAACGGCTTTCGGGTAAAGCCCGACGTCGTGCAGAAGTGCCGCCACGGCAAGCACCTCTCGGTCCAGCGGTAGGCGGGCGCTTGATTGTTTGTGCAGCAGCTCAGCGAAATGGAACGTGCGATAGCTGTGTTCAAGAGGATCTCCGTTTCCCCTTCGGCGTAGCGCTCAAGCTCGGTCGCGGCAAGCTCGACGGCGGCCGCCTGGGGCAATTCCTCGATGCCGAATGTGGGTACGTGCTTGTGCGCAGCCAGGCCGCGCGATGCGAACACCCACCGCAACTCTGCCGGCAATTCTTCGAGATAGGCAAGGTTCGCGCCCAGCAGCTGACTGAGCTTTTGCGCGAAGGTGAGCGGCGCGCCACCGTCAGCCGCCCATGCGTTGGTGCCCACGATGTTCGCATTGTCCGAACCCGCCGGAAGCCCCGGGTGGGACATGTCCCAACAACCTACACCCATCTATTCATACATCGCGTGGCAACTGAAAATCATCGTCATCGTTCATAACGGTCCCGTTGCGGCACAACGCAATTGCCCACATTCGCCGAACTCCCCGGTGGTGCGTGTGGTACCGTCCTGGCCGCCAGGTGCATTGGATTTAGGCCAACAAAGCGCACGACGCGCAGCCGGAGAGCCCTGTCGTCGTCCTCGACGTAATCGTCTTGTGGTCGTCGAGGATCTCTCCTGTAGGGATCGCGGTAACGGACCATTGTGGCTTCCGCCTCTGCTCGACATGCTTGTGGGCGCAGTGACGTTGTCGCGGTGGCGTTTGCCGGGCCGAGACGGTTGGGCGGGTCACCTTCGGGTGTCGTATCGGCGCCGCTCGCTTGTGAGCTCCCCCAAGGACGGCCCGGGTGAGCCCCACGCTCAGCGATTGTCAGGGAAGCTCTCGACAGGGACCACGGCACAGGGCCGGGGCAACAGAGGAGTGATCCACGATGCTCAGATGGGACAAGACAGCCCCGAACACAGTTGTCGCGTATCTCAACGGGTACTCCTACACCATCACCGAAAAGCGAGGATGAGGAGGTGTGGTGGGTGGAGATCACCACCCCGGACGGGGGCTCCGACTCGGCGATATATGACACCCTCGAGGAGGCCCAGGAGTCCCGCCAGAGCACGGCGAAGGACGTGCAGACGGAGGAATAACGCTGACCCGGCCCGATCTATCGGAAAACGGTGCGAGCGAACCGGTTTTCGGGCGCTGACCAGGAGAGATAGCGGCGGTTCGAAGGCGTAGCGCCAAAACTGGTGCCGTCCCAGGCGTTTCGGGCATTGTTCCTGCAGGAGCTGCTCCGCGGCGGCGTGCTCAGCCAGTCTCGTTCGTCACGTCCGGCCGCGCACACCGACGCCGACGTGGCCCAGACCGTGGATGCGGTGTCGGCTGCGTTGCGGGTGATTCGACGCGCGATCGACCGCGACTCCGGGACGGCCTATCGGAAGGCCGACCGGTGGCCCCCGGCGATCCGGCGCACGGCGCGATCCACGCCGGCTGACATGACGGCCGGCCGGGCGTCCTCAGCCCGCCTGCCGGTATGCGGCGCCCTGCGGCGTAGCCGCCAGGCGGGACAGCGCGATTCGGCCATCGATTCGAGTCGCGCCAGTTCGCTCGAGTCGGTGATGGATTCCCGTGCCGTGCTGAGCACGTCGCGTACCTTGGCGGCGACCGCGGCCTTTCGGTCGTCGGCGCGGACCAGGGTGCCGACGTCGCGCAGCATGCGCAGCAACGCGAGCAGCTCGACGGGTTCACGGGAGCCCCGGCGCATGATTTGCCCGCAGGCGATGTCGAGGTAGTCGTTGAATCCGCGCGCTGGTATGACGACGCGAGTGGTTCCAGCTGTGTCCTGGTATGCCTCGGCGCCGAGAGGGAGCGGGGCGAGCTTGCACAGCAGGATCGACAGCTCGTTGGTGGACTGGACCGCAGTGTTGTAGTCGAAGTTGTGGATGGCCAGCACGGCGATGTCGATGATCTGGTAAATCCCGATGGCAACGTCCTGGCGCCGGCTGCGTGCAGGCCCGATGTGGACAGCGGCGTCGATCGCGTGGCGCAACTTCGCAGTGTCGGCGGTGGCCGGAGCCGCTGGGCCGGCGACATTCGGCTCTGCCACAGCCACGCCACGGGAGTACCTTTCACCACGTTCGCGCCGACGCCCGCCTCGAGCAGCACGGTGGCGCCGGCGCGTTTGGCGGCGTCGATGATCAGGGTGTAGCGCCATTCGACGTAGCCCGACGCCTGGGCGGGCACCGCGACAGCCCCGGGAGGCGGGCCGGCCGACGCGATCGCGCAACCTTCGCCGGCGTTTCCTCCGACGCCGGGCGGGTGGTCGGCGATGCTGCGCGCCGTGGTGATGCCGATGCCGGAGAGCACCCGGTCTATCTGGATCGATTTCACCATCCGGTCGATGAAGTTCGCGCCGATACACACGAACAGCCAAAACAGCCCGAGTGTCACCGCGAGGCGGGGGTAGTCGCCGGGCCCACGGCCGACGGTGTACATGCCGGCGGCGTTGTAGGTGAAGGCGCCGACGAAGATCGCGATCACGATTTGCGTCGTGCGGTCCCGCACGAAGCTGCGCAGCAGCCGGGGCGAGTAGCGGTTCGCCGCCATCTGCAGCGCGACCATGGTGAGGCCGATGACCAGGGCGAGTGTTCCGACGATCGTTGTTGCGCAGGTCAACAGCACGCGGCGAGCCTCGACGTCATCGCCTACGAACAGCAGGTGCTCGAAGATCGACCCGCGCGGCGGCCGCTGCTGGGACACAATTGCTCCGAGCACGATCGCGGCGATGGCCGAGAATCGCCGGAAGCACCCACAGCGCACCCACGAGTTCGTGCCGGCGCTGCTGTAGTTTTACACGACCCATGCTGTTTGCCGTTGATCTCAAGTTCAGCTTGCGTTCACAATTGTGCGCGATGTGCGCGTTGATGCGCGGGCGGTTTGCCTAATGCTGCGGCCCGCGGGCGAAGTTTTAGGGCGCCCGCTACGGTCGGCTCAGGAGGCTGTTCGCCACCGGGTCATGGCCAGTTCGCCTGGATTGCGGACGCGTCCTGGGCATCGCCCCGGTCCACCTCGTCTACTCGCCAGCGGCCGTTCAATGCGTCGAAGAGCTGCATCCCGACAACCGCACCATCGGCCCTACTTGATCAGTTGCTTGGGAAAGAACTGCACCGCGGATTGCAGCCGCTGAACTTTCCTCGATCGCCCCCAGGCGAACGCCTTGGGCCTTCTTCGCCGCGAGAGCCTCGGTCGTGCGCTGGGAGATAAGACGACGTTCGTACTTTAGTTGGCCGTCAGAACTTTTGGGGATACCAGCCAGTGTAGAACACCGCGTTCTCAACGTGTCTCAGGATCGGAACGATTGCGGGTGACGGGACATGTCCCGCGACATGGTCGAACTCAACCGGCGACCATTCCAAGGACGAGATTGATTGCCGTCGCCAGGATGACGGTGCCGAAGAGGTACGACAGTAGACAGTGCCGAAGCGCAACCGCACGAATGGTCGGGTCCGACACGCCGGTGTCGGAGACCTGATAGGTCATGCCGAGGTTGTAGCTGAAATAGAAGAAGTCGCGAAATGCAGGCCGGTAGTCGGGATCATTGAAGTCGATTCCACCTGCCGATGGCGTCTAGTAGAGGTAGGCGTAGCGGGCGGCGTACATCAGGTGCAAACCTGCCCAGGCCATGAAGACCCCCGCGAGCGCGGTCGCGGCCGCGGCGGGGTCGGCATGAGCATGGCTGCGAACGCGCAGCACAACGATGCTCACCAGCGCGCCGAGCGCGGCCGCGACGACCGCGAGTTCCTCCATAGCCGGTCGGAACGTCTCTCGGTGCGCATTGTCGTGGGTTTCGTCGGCATCCATGGGCCACAACAGGATCCAGCCGGAAGCGGGCGAAGGTCACTCCCGTTGCGGTGATTCCGGCAAGAACGCCCAGCTCGGCGTCGGTCAGCACATCGGCGACCGCACCGATCGACCGCTCCGGCAATCACCGAGCCGGCGAGTCGTACTACAGCCGACCGCAGGATTGCTGCGCTCATGGGCATAACAGTAGCTATGACATGAGGTACCACGGTCGGCGATTCCATTTGGTGCGGCCGGAAGGGCGGCGCAGCAACCTGTCCTGCTCGTCGGGTGATGAGGTCGTTCAGCTCGCGTCGACGCGCAGGTGGACGCTTATTCCGTGTCGTCGATGAACAACGCCATCGACGCGGTGAACCCGTGCAGCGCGTTGCGGCCCGCGATCGGGCCGATCTCCCCGGCGGCGAAGAAACCGGCGAGGGGAATGCCGCCAAGCAGTTCCTCGATCGTGGACGCGTCATGATCGGCGACCCCGAACATCCGCCGGCCACGCCCGGTGCAGGTAAACAGCAGCGCGCCAACCGGGCGCCCGGGCAGTTGCGCTCGCGCCCGTTCAACGGCCAGGCGCGGTCCTTGTCCGCCCCCACCGCGTCACGGACCTGGAACTGCACGGTGGTGCCGACCTCGACAACCTGGCCGATCTCGATCGCTCCGGTCGAGGGGTCGGCGCCGAGCAGCCCGCGGATCATGAAGTCGCCCTGACCCGGAACGGCCACGTGCTCGTCGACGACGATCCCGATCTGCAGGCCGTGGCTGACTAGTTCCTGCTCGTCGGGCGGCAGCACCTCGACGGGCTCACGCAGGCGCTGCAGCGGCGGTCGGCCGCCCAGCTCGGTGATCAGTGCGCCGTCCGCGCCGGTGACGATGTACGGGTAGCCAATCGGCCGGCAGCCCTGCGACACGATCGGGACACCGGGCATGCCTGGCAGGCGCACGCCGACGACGCCGGAGGTAAGCACGTCGCGGTCGCGGAACAGCCTGGTGTCGCCCGGTCCCAGCCCACCGCTCACCACGCCGCCCATAACGGTCGTTCCCGGCAGGTCGGTGTTGAGGTGCTCGACGAGCAGGTTCGACGGGAATGTGTACGGGTCCGGCAGCAGCACATGCATATCGTGCGCGGACCGGTGGAGCCGGTAACCGGCGAGCAGGCCACCCGAGCCGGTGCGGGCGAAGTCCAGCTGGAACGTCTCGGCGGCCAGGCCAGACGCCCAGCCACACCGCCACCGCGGCCTCATCCTCGATCTCGCGGCGGCCAGCGACGATCGCCTGGGCGACGCAACCGATCAGGCTGGGCGGCTCGACCGTCTCCTGCACCGCGTTGAGGACGTTCGCGGCCTCGTCGGCGTGTGATCGCGATGCGAGCAGCACGGCCAGCGACGGCGCCTCGCCCGCGAGCTCGTCGCGCGCGTGCGCCGCGGCTCGCACCGCAGCCTGCCGCGCGTCTCGCGCGGTGGAAACCCCGACTCCGATCCGCACACTTTCATGATGCGCCCCCAGACCGGGATGTCGTGCTGCCAGACGACGACGAGGAGCGCGATCCAGTATTCTGAGTCCCGCTTCGGGATCCGACGTCGAAACCACCGACCGCTGGCGACCCGAATCTCAATGGCGGCCGCCGGTCAGCACAACCGCCCGGGCAGTCGTTCACCGTCGCGGGAAGGACCTTCACCGGGGCGATGGGCCCACGCGCTTGTCGCCAATATCTGGCCTCGTGATCCCGACACCGGCGAGCTGGTACTGCTGAATAGGGCCGGGGAGCATACGTTTTGGGCGTGGGCGGCCATCGAGTTGTTGCGGCACACCGGAATCCGCGTCGAGAAACTGCTTGAACTCATCCATCACAGCCTCGTTAGACACCGCCCGCCCAGCATTGGCGAACCGGTGCAGCTGCTGCAGCCGCGCCGTCAAAGACCGACGCCGAGGCTGCTGTTGATTAGTCACTGGATGCCACCCGCCCACTGCTGTTCCAGCACCCCATCGAGATGATGGAGATGAACACGAGGTCGGATCCGTAGTTGACGTCGGAGTCGGCGAATCCGAAGAACGCGATCGCAGCGTCCTGCGGCACTTCGTAGATGCAATTGACGACAGGCGATTTTTCCGAGACGAAGTGTTGTGGACCTACTCTGGCGGACATGGCCACCGAATCCACCATGCTCGCCCTCGGCACCACCGCGCCGGCGTTCACACTGCCTGAGCCAGCCACCGGCGCCATGGTCAGCCTCGACGATCTCACGGGTCCCGCAGTTGTCGTCACCTTCATCTGTAACCACTGCCCGTACGTCCAGCACGTCGCCGCCGGGCTCGCCGCGCTCGGTCGAGACCTCACCGATCAGGGCGTCGCGATGGTCGGCATCTCCAGCAATGAC
>CAWDEZ010000028.1:0-190393 GCA_963801365.1 uncultured Actinomycetota bacterium
TGCGTGTCCGACCGTTGAGCGTCAGACGATGACGGTTCCTGCTGAGCAGGTCTCGGTCGCTGGGGTCAAGGCCATCGGGGAATGGGCCAGCGGGTACGTCGAGCGTCATCCGCGCGCCTCGCTGAACACGGTCGGCGACCAATTCGTACTCGGTGTGCGCACCCTTCAGTACTTCGTGATCGACCTGTGCACCGGGCGCTTCCAATGGCAGGAATTCGTGCGGCAAGGCGCTTTCATGGCGGGAACAGCCGTGCTGCCAACCGTTCTCGTGGCCCTGCCGATCGGCGTGACGCTGTCGATTCAGTTCGCACTGCTGGCCGGCCAGGTCGGTGCGACGTCGTTAGCCGGTGCCGCGAGCGGACTGGCCGTGATCCGCCAAGCCGCATCCCTCGTCGCCGCCGTACTCATGGCGGCAGCCGTCGGATCTGCCATCACCGCCGACCTCGGTTCGCGGACCATGCGCGGGGAGATCGACGCGATGGAGGTGATGGGCGTGTCGGTGATCCGTCGCCTCGTGGTACCGCGCTTCGCGGCGGCGATCATGATCGGGGTAGCACTCACCGGGGTGGTCTGCTTCGTCGGCTTCCTCGCGAGCTATTTGTTCAACGTCTACTTCCAGAACGGAGCGCCGGGCAGCTTCGTCGCGACGTTCGCGTCCTTCACCACCACCGGCGACATGATCCTGGCTCTGCTCAAGGCGGTGGTCTACGGCGCGATCGTGGCGGTGGTCTCCTGCCAAAAGGGGTTATCCACCAAGGGCGGCCCGACCGGGGTGGCCAACTCGGTCAACGCCGCGGTCGTCGAATCGATCCTGGTCTTGATGATCGTCAACGTCGCGGTCAGCCAGCTGTACGCCATGCTCTTTCCGCGGATGGGGCTGTGACGTGACGGTCTCGACGCACGTTCGGGTAGCGGCACCGCTCGTTCTGCTGTCGAAGCGGGCCACGAATCCGGTCGTGCGGCTCGGCCACATGCTCGTCTTCTTCGCGCGCGCGCTGATGTCGATTCCGATCGCGCTGAGGCACTACCGCGGCGAGTTCTTCCGGCTACTCTCCGACATCGCTTGGGGCAATGGGTCGTTGGTGGTGGGCGGTGGAACCGCCGGTGTGGCGGTCGTGCTCGGCATGACCGTGGGCGCGCTGGTTGGCATCGAGGGGTACAACTTCCTCAACCTGCTCGGTCTGGCACCTGCCACCGGCATCATCTCGTCACTTGTGAATACCCGCGAGCTGGCCCCGATCATGGTATCGCTGGCGTTCGCCACCCAGGCGGGTTGCCGATTCACCGCTCAACTAGGTTCGATGCGGATCGCCGAGGAGATCGACGCGTTGGACTCGATGGCGATCCGCCCGATTCCGTATCTGGTGACCACGCGCCTGGTGGCATCGGTGATCGCCGTCGTCCCGCTCTACGTCGCGTGCCTCGCCGTGAGCTACGTGACCACCCAGATCGTCGTGCAGGTGATCAGCGGCGCCTCGACCGGCGCGTATCTGCACTACTTCACGTTGATGTTGTCGGGCAGGGACATCTTGTACTCCTTGCTCAAGGCCGTCGTCTTCGTGTGGATCGCCTCGACGGTGCAGTGCTACTTCGGGTTCTACGCCACAGGCGGGCCGGCAGGCGTGGGAGTGGCTGCGGGACACGGCATGAGAGCCACCGTCACGGTCGTGATCATGGTCAACATGCTGCTGACCATGGCATTGTGGAGTGTCGACGCCGGCGCGAGGTTCGGTGGCTAGATGGCGAACTCCTTCGACCTCGATGGGCGTGGCCCCTCCGAACGCCAGCTGCTCGTGTGCGGGGTCGTGGTGCTCGTCGTCGTCGCGATCGTCACCACCACGCTTCTGGTCAAGTCGACCGGACGGCTCGAGAACTACGTCCGGGTGGTCGCCGAGCTGGTCAACGTGGGTGACGGACTCCCGCAGAAATCCGACGTCAAGTACCGCGGTGTCCTCGTCGGTTCGGTCGACAACGTCGTTCCGGCCGCCGACGGTAAGCCCAACTACGTCAAGATCGACCTCAAATCCCAGTACGCCCAATCGATCCCGAGCACCGTCACCGCTCGGGTGGTGCCCAGCAACGTGTTTGCGGTGTCGTCGGTGCAACTGGTCGACCGCGGGCCTGGAGCCGCGATCAGCAGCGGCGCTCACATACATGAAGACGTCGAACTGCCGACTGTGTTGTTCCAGACGACCATAAGCAAGTTGCGCGACATCCTCGCCGCCACCGGGCGAGGTCGCGAGGACCAGACGGTGGGGGTGTTGGCCGCCGTCGGTGCGGCTACCGAAAACCGCAGAATGAAGCTTCTGAACGCCGGAGCGCAACTGAGCCGCATCATCGACGAACTGAACTCGATCATCAGCACCGACCCGAACAGCCCGACGACCATCTCGGCGTTGACCGACGCCACGCGCGGTTTGCAGGAGACCGCACCGGAACTGTTCGACGCGCTACACCAGGCGGTACGGCCGATGCAGACGTTCGTCGAGCAGCGCGCGCAGCTCACCACCCTGATCAACGGTGGCCTGCAGACGGTGGGCACCACGCGCACCGCTCTGGGCAACCACACCGACCAGCTCGTCCGAATCACCGGCGAACTCACCCCGGTCGTCGGTGAGCTGGCGCAGACCGCGCATCACTACGTCCCCGCCTTCACCAAGCTCAACGGTCTGGCCAACAAGTTCTTCGACGAGGTCTGGATGCCCGAACTCGACACGCTCAACACGCGGGTGAACGTGTCGTTCACGCCGTCGTATACCTACACGCGGGCCGACTGCCCTGTGTACGCGGGCCTGAAGGGGCCGAGTTGCTTCACCGCACCGTTGGTTGCCACCCGTCCCGATCTGCCCGAAGTGCTGCTGCCGCAGAACTACCAACCACCGCCGGATCTAATGCCTCCACGCGGCACCGTCGTCGGACCGGACGGGAATCTGATTGCAGTCGGTCCGCCGTATATCAACCCGAATCCCAGTCTGGCGGATCCGAATCCGCCGCTGCCCGCTGGGATGACGCCGTCGCCTCCGGTGCCGGGAACCGCGAATCCCGCGAATCCGCTACAGCCTCCACCGGGGTCCGTGACGCCCGTGGCACCGGTGGCGCCCCGCCCGCCGATCTGGCCCGAGGGTCCGCCGGCGACCCCGCCGCTGCCCGCAGAAGCTCCGCTGCCCGCAGAAGCGGCGCCCGCCTCATTCGGGGGCAACGTTGGGCCCGTCGGTAGTGATTATGAGCGCTATCAGCTCAGCGTTATCACGGGCCGCCGAGCCACCGCCGCGACGCAGCTGCTTCTCGGGCCGGTGGCACGCGGGATGACCGTGTCGCTCGCTCAACCGGGTACGACAGGAAGGCCTTGATGAAGTTCCGCGGCCCGCTGATAGGGCTCTCGCTGTTCATGGTCGTCGCGGTGGCGGTGACGTGGCTGGTCTATGTGACGCTGCGGCGCGACGTCGAGGGCCGAACGGAGCCGTACGCGGCGATGTTCACCGACGTGTTCGGCCTGCGGGTGGGCGACGACGTCCGCATGGCGGGCGTGCGCGTAGGGCGCGTCGAAAGCGTGGAGCTGGAAGGCGATCTGGCCAAGGTGTCGTTCGTGGTGCAGACCAACCAGAAGCTGATGGGCACCACGGTCGCATCGGTGACGTACCAGAACATCGTCGGACAGCGGTATCTCGGGCTGTCGCTCGGCAGCATCGGAGACCCGGGGGTACTACCGCCGGGCAGCGTGATCCCGGTGGAGCGCACCGATCCCTCGTTCGACGTCGGAACGCTGCTCAACGGTTACGAGCCGCTGTTCAGCGTGCTGAATCCACGTGATGCGGACAACCTCACGAAGGGCGTGCTGCAGTCGCTGCAGGGCGACCAAGCGTCCATCACCACGCTGGTCGACCAGACCTCGCGGCTCACTGAGACATTCGCGGGCCGCGACGAAGTGCTTTCAGATGTGATCACCAGCATGGATCGGGTTTTCGGCAACTTGGCCGGCCAGAGCGACAACCTCGACCAGATCATCACGCAGACTCGGCAGGTGGTGTCCACCTTCGAACAACGGCGACCCGAACTAGTGTCGTCGGTGGGCGCGATGTCCAGGGTGGTGCGCCAGCTGTCCACCATCACCGATGAGGTCGATCCGGCGCTGAACGAACTCGTCCTGCGCGAGCCCGGGTTCGCTCAGCACATGGTCGGCATCGAACCGCAGCTCGCGTTCACCGGAGCCAACCTGCCGCTGATGCTGAAGGGCCTGGCCCGGGTCACCAATGAGGGTGCCTTCGTGAACGACTATGCGTGCGACCTCAACCCCACGGCGAACTTCCCCGGACTCAATGACGTGGTGCCGATCATCGTCAACGCCGCCACCCCAGGTAACCGGGCGTGGCACACACCGAGGTGCAGGAACATGGCCAATGGCTGATCAATCGACCAAGCAGGCGCGCAAGCGGCGGCGTCCATTGGAGAGCTACAGCAAGCCGTGGCTTGGGACGATCGCCATCGTCGTCGTCGCAGTGCTCGTCGGGGCCATGTTGTTGGTCAAGGCGGCCGGCGTCGGTTACCGGCATTACACCGCCCAGTTCCTGCAGGCGGCCGCACTTCAGGCGGGAAACCCGATCACTATCGCGGGGATTCAAGTCGGCGAAGTGACCCGCATGAAGCTGGTGGGCGATCGCGTCGAGGCCGGACTGAGCGTTCGCGACGACGTTGCACTCGGCAAGGATTCCAAGGCCATCATCAAGGTCACGACGATCCTCGGCTCGCGCTATCTAGCGCTGCAGCCGGCGGGGCCCGGTGCGCTGCACGACGACACGTTCGACCTCTCCCACACCGAGGTCCCCTATGATCTACAGGAAGCGCTGGCCGACGTCACCAACACATATGAGCAGGTCGACACCGATCGCTTCGCCGAGTCGCTGGCCGTGCTGGGCAAGCAACTTCAGAGTCTCCCGCCCGTCGTGCCCGCCGCGGTCCAGAACATCCAAAGGCTGTCATCGATCATCGCCGATCGACGTGATCAGCTCGGATCACTGTTGAAGACAACAAAATCCGTCAGCAACACCCTCGAACGCCAGCACGCCAACATCGCCAACCTGATCCGGCAGGGCCAGTCGTTGGTCGGTGAGTTCGTCATGCGCCGGGCCAGTTTCGAGTCGATGCTGCAGGCGCTCACAAGCTTCGTCCAAACGCTCAGCGGCATCGTCATCGATGACCGCCCGCAGTTGGAGAAGCTCTTGACCAATCTGCGTGAGCTGTCCGACATGCTCGGACAGCACGACGACCTGCTGCGCAACACCTTGCAGTCTGGCCCCGTAGCGCTGCGTGGGTTGGCCAATGCGACAGGCACCGGTAATGCGGTCGACCTCAACGTCGTCAACGGGTTGCTGGTCGATTCGTGGATGTGCGCGATCAGCGGGCGGGCGAAGCAATTCGGGATGATCCAGTACTTCAAGGACTGCAAGTGATGAGCGCCAGGGCCAAGGCGATCGCGTTCGGGGCCACGTGCCTGGTGGCGGCCGTGGTCGTCGTCGCGGGCGGCTGGTCCTACCTGAAGAGCAGATCCGAGACCATCACCGTGACAGCGCAATTCGACAGTGCGGCCGGTTTGTACATGCACAATACGGTGGCGGTGCTGGGGATGCCGGTCGGCAAGGTCACCAAGATCACTCCCAAGGGCGGGTACGTCGAGGTCGAGTTCACCGTCGACGAGAAGGTGAAGGTGCCCGCGGATGCGCAGGCGGTTACGGTGTCGAACTCGATCCTGACTGACCGCCAGATCGAACTGACCCCGCCGTACCGGGACGGTCCCACGCTGCAGAACCACGACACCATCGGGCTGAACCGGACCAAGACTCCCGTCGAGTTCGCTCGCGTGCTTGACGTGCTCGACAAGCTGTCCACCTCGCTTAAGGGTGACGGGCGCGGCAACGGACCCCTCGCCGACGTGGTGAACGCCAGCGCCGACACCGTCTCGGGCAACGGGGAGAAGCTCAAGTCCGCATTTGACGAACTGTCCAAGGCGCTGCGGCTGAGCAGCGATCAGGGTGCCGTCACGGCGGATCAGATGACCACCATCGTGCGCAACATCAGCTCGCTGATGGAGGCGGCAGCAAAGAACGACGACACGCTTCGCGAGTTCAGCTCGACGATCCGGCAGTTGAGCCAGCTGCTGGCCGATGAGAACTTCGGCACTGGTACCACCGGCCACAAACTCAACGAAATATTGACGCAAGTCGGCGAAGTGCTGGAAACCCATCGGGACGCCATCAAGGCGATCGTCCGCAACGGCGACACCGGCCTGAAAACGACGGTCGATCAGCAACGTGACCTCGCCGAGTTCATCGACCTGGAGCCGCTGGCCCTGGACAACCTGTACAACACGGTCGACCAGGTCAACGGGGCCGCTCGCGTCCGCGCGCTGACCGACCGGCTGATCTTCGAGAGCCAAACCGTCAAAGAGGTATGCAACATGATGGGTCTGCGGCAATTGGGTTGCAGCACCGGCACTTTGCAGGATTTCGGTCCCGACTTCGGGCTGTCCTACGTGCTCGACGGACTCGCCGCCATGGGGCAGAAGTGAACGCGTCGCCCCGCAGGTTTGCGATCCCGCTCGCAATGACGTTGTGTTTCACCGTATCTGGCTGCGCGACCGACGGGCTGGCCAGCCTGCCGCTTCCGGCGCCCGGGGTTGGCTCCGGCGGGTACACGCTGACCGCGGTGTTCAGCAACGCGCTCAACCTGCCCGCCAACGCCAAGGTGAAGTTGGCCGGTGCCGACGTCGGTGAGCTGGAGTCGATGGTGGCCAGCAATTACACCGCGGTGGCGACGCTGCGAATCATGGACGGTGTCCGGGTGCCCAAGGGCAGCACCGCCGAACTGCGCTCGGCCACCCCGCTCGGCGACGTCTTCGTCGCGTTGAAGCCGCCGCGCCAACCTGCGCCGAACACACCGCTCCTGGCCAACGGCGACACGCTCGGTCTGGACTCCACGACGGCCGCCGCAACGGTTGAATCGGTGCTCAGTTCGGCGGCGATCCTGGTCAACGGCGGCGCCGTGCGCAACTTCACCAACATCATCAACGGAATCGGCAAGGCCACCGGCGACCAGGGGCAGGCCTTCGGGGACCTGATCGGCAAGACGAATGGCATTCTGACCACTCTCGATTCGCGTTCCGACCAGATCTCGACGGCGCTCGACCAAACCGCGAAACTTGCCCAGCAACTCGACGAGAAGAACCAGACGATCAACGAGGTGATGGCGGCCGCGAGCCCCGCTACCGAAACCCTTGCCGTGCACACGACGCAGGTCGCGGACCTGGTTCAGCTGCTCGGCGAGACCGCCGAGCAGCTGCAGAAGTTTCCGTCGATCGCCGGCACCGACACCAGCGGTCGGAGCGTCATCGCCGACATGAACACCATCGCCGGCGCCTGGAATGACGTGGCGCTGGCGCCCGATGCGACGCTGTACGCGCTCAACAGGTTGATCCCCCCGCTCATCAAAGCCACATCGAGCAACGCTCTCTCGACACGGATAGGCCTCGATCGGCTGGTGCTGGGCTCGATCCCCGACATCGGGTTCGCCGGTGACATCGGGTTGCACGGCCCCAAGTGGTACAACTGGCATCAGTTGGTCGGATCGCTGAAGTACACGCTTTTCCGGCTCCAGCAACGCATTGTTGGCCAGGGCCCCGACGTACCGCAGGTGCCGGTCATTCCGAGCCCGACCGAACCTGGGGTGATTCAAGCTGTTCCACCGCCAACTCCCGCTCCGTCTGCGGGCCGGTCGGCCGAGGCGCCGCCGCGATGATCGACGCGCTCGCCAACTTCGTCGTTGGACTCGTCCGGGTCGGTCACCGCCGCCGCGCCTGGCTGTCGAGTGCGGCGCTGGTGCTCACCCTGGTGCTCGCCACCGCGTATCTGCTCCTCGGTGCCCTGCGGGTGCAACCGCTCGCGTCGACCTACCGCGTCACCGTGGAACTTCCGGAGTCTGGTGGACTGCTCCCGAACCAGGACGTGACGCTGCGTGGCGTACCGATCGGTCGGGTGCAGTCACTGGACATCACGGCGGACGGGGTCAACGCGATCGTCGACCTCGACTCGGCGGTGCCCGTCCCCGAGTCCAGCGACGTGAAGGTATCGGGACTGTCGGCCGCCGGTGAGCAGTACATTAACTTCTCCGCCGATTCGGATGCAGGGCCCTACCTGCGCAACGGAAGTGTCATCGGGCAGGGCAGATCGACGGTGCCAGTCACACTCGCCCAATTGCTCGCCCACGCCGATGGCACGCTCGCACAGGTCGATCCCGCGAAGCTCGAGGTGATCAAACGAGAGCTGAGCCTGAGCAAGCAGGGACCCCAGAAGCTCACGGCCATCGTCGACGGCGGCGCGTTCCTTCTGTCCACGCTGGACTCCGTGCTACCGGAGACCACCAGTTTGCTCAGAAACAGCCGTATCGTGCTCACGTTGGTTGCCGACAAGAACGCGGGAATATCGGTCGCATCAGACAATTTGAGTCGCACGCTCGCGGGCGTCGATCGCATGCGCAACGGCTACGGCCGGTTCCTCGCACAGACTCCGGGCAGCCTGACTGCCACCGACAACCTCTTCGCAGACAATTCCGACACCATGGTGCAACTGCTGGGGAATCTGGCCACCACCTCGCAACTTCTCTACCTGCGCGTGCCCGCGCTGCACGCACTGTTCCCGGATTTCCGCGGCTCTGCGCTCGACGCACTCGGCACCGTCATGCACGACCACGGGCTCTGGCTGACCGCCGACTTCTATCCGCGCTACGCGTGCGACTACGGCACTCCCCGCCGGCCACCGTCGTCGGCCGACTATCCGGAGCCGTACATGTACACCTACTGCAACAACGACGATCCCGGCGTCCTCGTCCGCGGTGCGAGAAACGCGCCTCGGCCAGCGGGCGACGACACGGCAGGCCCACCGCCGGGTGCTGATCTCGGTAGGACGACCGATCCAACACCGAAGGGCCGCTTCACGATTCCCACTCCCTACGGCGGCCCTGCTCTTCCGATCGAGCCACCCCGCTGAACGACCCACCACAAACACGAGGAGATGACGTGGTAGCGAGCACGAAACAGGCACGCGACGCCGACGAGGCGACACCGGAGCCCACCACCGACGACGGCGCCACCCTTGGCAAGGAGGACGACGGGTCCGCAGGCGACTCTGAGTCGACGGCTGACACCGACGCCAACGACGATAAGAAGGCGGCAGACGAGGACGACTCAGAAGAGGAACCCGTTGCCACAGCGCGCCCTGAGCGTCGGTGGCGGCGGCGACTGGCCAAGGGCGCTGCCGCCGTCATATTGACTGCCGCAGTTGCTGTTTCGGGCGCGTTGGGATGGATGCTGTGGCAGCAGCGGGCGGTGACGCGGGCAGGTCAGCAGGCACAGCAAGCGGCGGTCGAGTATGCCCAGATCCTGACGAGCATCGACTCAAACAAGGTCGACGAGAACTTCAACCAGGTACTCGACGGCGCAACAGGCGAATTCAAGGATATGTATACCCAGTCCAGCATGCAGCTTCGGCAACTGCTCATCGACAACAAGGCAGCCGCACACGGCGTTGTGCTGGAGTCGGCCGTCCAGTCCGCATCGAAGAACAAAGTCGTCGTGCTGCTTTTCGTCGACCAGTCCGTCGCCAATGCCAGCCTTCCCGATCCGCGGATCGATCGCAGCAGGATCAAGATGACAATGGAATTCGTCGATGGGCATTGGCGCACAAGCAAAGTCGAACTTCCCTAGCTGCGGGCAGCCAGCATGTACTTCCGGAGGATAGTAGGAGTGGCGCTGGTGGCGGCGATCGCGCTGGCGAGTGCGCCTACCGCCGCGGCGACGGCCCCGTCGTTCTGCGACGAACTGGGCGGCGGATGGGACGGTCAGTACTGCCACACATCAGTTCTGTCGGAGCGCAACGCCGTTCGCGACGTAAAGGTGGCCATCCCAGAAGAACTCGTGGACGACCCGGGGACCGGGCCGGTGCTGCGGGACTATTTGACTACTCTGGTAACCAACTGGAAGCGGGTAGGCGTCCACATGGTCGCCGACAGCTTCGGCGAAGCGAATTACCAGACCTTCCGACGGGGTAACACACTATCAGTGGTTTTTCGCGAGACTTATCACGCTGATGGGCCGGGCTTCAACAACGCCTATCGCACCTTCACGTTCGACGTCGCCGGTGGCCGGCGGTTGCAGCTTTCGGATCTGGTCAAGCCGGGCGTCGATCCGCTGACGGCGATTCCCCCCCTCGCTGAGCCTTTCATCGAGCAGGCGCTCGATCAGGCACCGCCGCCGCACCAACCCGGGACTTACCCATTCACGGTGGATCGGTGGACTCCCGACAAGGTGTACTCCGGGGCGTACAAGGCATGGGCATTGGCGCCCGACGAGCTCGTCGTCTATATGCCGGACTACCCTGTGGCACATGATCTTCCGCTAAATTTTACTCCCGCGTTGATGCAGTGGTCGATGGACGGTGGGACTGTGGTCGCGCATATCCCGCTCGCGGCGTTGGGGTCAATTCTACGGCCGGAATACGGTGGGACGTGACAACATCCGCGCGCGGGGACGCCCGCTTTGATGATCTGTGACTAGTCAACAGCAGAGATCAGGGGCGCGGCGGCGACGTCCGAAGGACCGCAAGGAGCAGATCGCACGGGTATCCGCCGATGCGTTCAGCGAACTCGGCTACCACGGCGTGAGCATGGAGCAGATTGCCGGGCGGGTCGGCGTTACAGCCGCGTCGCTGTACCGCCACTACGCCTGCAAGTACGACCTCTTCCGGGTAGCTGTACTGGGACTGGGTCAGCAGCTGGTCGAGTGCACGGCCTTCGTCGACGACGACCACGCCGCCGCCGACTGCCAGCCTGGGCAGACCTGGGACAGCCTCGTGTGGCAACTGACCGGCACCGCACTGAGGAACAGGACCAGCGGTGGCTTGTACCGTTGGGAGGCGCGTTACCTCGAGCACGACGACCAGATGGTGCTGCACGCGCGGATCAATCTCGTCAACCGAAGACTGCAACGCCCGCTGTCCCAATTGCGGCCACAGCTGAGCTCGCGCCAGCGCTGGACACTATCGACGGCCGTGCTGAGCGTCATCGGGAGTATCACCGATCACCGTGCGCGACTTCCGGCCGACCAGATCCGCACCACCTTGGTGAGAATCGCGCGGGCCCTTCGTGATACCGACCTGCCCGACGAAGAGCCGACGACCAACCTGTTGCGGAGCCCCTCCGTGGGTGCTGGTGCAGGTGCGTACGAGCAAATTATTCACGTGGCGATAGTGCTGTTTTTCGAACGGGGATACCGGGACACGGGAATAAACGACATCGCCGCTGCGGCGGATATGCCCACCTCGAGTCTGTACCGATTCTTCAGCGGCAAGGGCGCGATCTTGGCGGCCGCATACCGACGTGCCGCCGATCTGGTGTCGGGTGATGCGTCCACCATCCTCGCGTCAGCGGATAGCCCGGCTGACGCGGTTACCCAATTGGTCGATGCGTACGTGCGTCGTTCATTCGCCAATCCCGAACTCGCCTACGTCTATTACGTCGAGCGCAACAACGTGCCGGCAGAGGATCGGATCGCACTGCACAACATTCAACGCGCGACCATCGAGGCATGGGTGCATCAGGTAGCAGCGGCTGTACCCGACATCGACACGGATGAAGCGCGATTCGCGGTGCACGCGGCGTTCTGTCTCGTCGTCGACCTGGGTCGCCTTATGCCGTATGAGCGCAAAAAGGCGTCGCACGAGGTCGTCAGTCATCTCCTATGCACGACGCTGCTGGGCGACGTTTGCCGGCCGACGTCGATTCGCGACTGAAGTGCTGGTCAGGCTCCAACCGCCGCCGCCGTACTCCACCGGCCACGCGGGTGCTGCCCACCCGCGCTTGTGCATGATGCGTTGCCACTGCAGGCTGGCCTCGTGGTCGTTGTAGACGCTCGTCATCAGCCGACCCCGCCTGCCGAAGCTCAGGCGCCAGCTTCTCGTAGCGTGACGCGGCGCAAGGCCCGCACGTGAATAGCGATATGCCGATTGAACGCCGTCGCCCGCCACACGAAGTCGGGGTTACCCAGGGGACAGTGTGGCGCGATGACCGACGCATTTCGCCGGGCGTTCTACGGGTACTAGTTTGCGGCGCCACCGCGCAGGTTGAGCTAGGGCCTGGCCGCGACATGGCGCGCCGTAACTCAGATGACCGGTGGGTTAGCCTCGGCGATGTGGCTACGCCGGCGCTAGATCTGCTGCTGGGTTCGGAAGCTTCGAATGTGCTTGCCGCTGCTGTCGCCGAATATGGCTGTCGGCTGGAAGACCTGCGCGCGGCGGAGGTCGATGTGGACCCGTTCGGCGCCGCTGTCGTCGTCACGTACGTGGCCGGGTTGCGCCGCGACGATGGCACCTGCACGACGGAATTTCTTGGCGCCACAACCGGAAGCCGGATCCCGGCCGGTGCGGCCGTCGTCGCGGGCGAGTACTACGGTGAGCCGGTCGAGGTTGGAATTTGGGCGTGGCCCCGCGATCCCGCGCTACCCGAACTCCCGACCGCAAGCGATCCTGTGCTGCTGGCCAAAGTGTTTCGAGAGTTCGGGCTGAGCACGGCGCCGACGCTAAACATTTGCCCCCGCCGGTACCGGCCCGCGCAGCATGCCGTTCTCGAGGTGCATGACGGCCGCTTTCGGTTCTTCGTCAAGGTCGTGCGGCCGTCGGCGGTGACCGGGCTCTGCCATCGTCATGGCGTTGCCTGCCGGAAGGTGCCCGTGCCCCCGGTGCTTGCCTGGACCCCGGACGGTCTGATCGTGCTGCCGGAGGGGAAGGGAACATCGTTGCGCACACTAATCATCGACGGCAACGCCGCGCTGCCCTCACCTGAGGCGCTCGAGTCTGTACTGAATGCACTGCCTGCCGAGTTGATGATATTAGCGCCTCGACCATCGCATCTGCAGCTGGTGGATTACTACGCGGGCGTGCTGCGATGCGCAGCCGCCGACGAGCCAGCCGTGCTGACCGAGGTCGCTGACGTGGTGGAAGCCCTGCACTCGGTAGAAGAACAATCAGAGGAGAGGGTACCGGTCCACGGCGACTTTTATGAAGGCCAACTTCTCGCCGAAGAGGGCCGGGTGACAGCTGTTCTCGATATTGACAACGCAGGGCCCGGAGAACGATCCGACGAGTGGGCGACGCTGCTCGCGCACCTGTCGGCCCTGGCTCTCGACACCAGCGGCCAGAAAACGGCACCCGGTTATAAAGACGCGGTCCGCGCTCACGCCGAGCATCGGGTTCCGGCCAAGCAGCTGCGACAGCGGACCGCTGCCGCGCTGCTCGGGCTGGCGACTACACCGTTTCGGGCGCAGCAACACCAGTGGCCCGAGCATACCGTCGCCCGCCTTGGGCTTGCGATGTCGTGGCTCGTAAGCGGGACATGAGAGGCCATCATCTTGGTCTTGCCAGCGTTCACATCCCGCGCAAAACTGGAAGTGAAAACTGACAGGAGACCGAGAGGGAGGACATCATGGAACGACCGGTCAGCTGGAAGGTCCTCCGGCTTGGCGCTGCCCTGGCGGGCATAGGTGTCGCGGGCGCGGGCGCCGACGCCGCCCCGGCAGATAGCGGATCTCCGGGTAGCGGCCCCGCATATGTGAGTCCGGCGCCCCTTTTCAACGACGAATCGCGGCTGTTGGCAAGTGGTGGTCACGGTCACGGAGGCCACGGACACTGGGGTCCGGGTTGGGGGTCGCCGGGTTGGGGTCCGGGTTGGTTCCCAAATGTCGGCGGGTGTATCAGCGCTACAGGTCCGTTCGGGTACGTCAGCGGCAGCGTGTGCGTCTAGCGAGCTGCGCCAAGGAATTCGTTGAATAACGGTACTTTGGTTGGGGCGGGTGTCCAGTCATCCACGTCGCCGTATCGGCACGACATTCGGCTCGGGTGGCCGACTCATCGCCCCAAGCGCGGCCATCGCGTCGGCATGGTCGTCCTCGAACAGGTGCGCGTAGATACCGAGGGTGGTCGTCGTCACCTTGTTGTGGCTCGCTGGGCTCCACCACTTCGGCCGTCGTCCCGGCTCACCCCGGCGTCTGGGGGCGATTCGGGCCCGTACGGCGCCCGTACTTGGCCCCTACCGTAAACGGCCCAAAACCACCTTTAAGCTGCGGGTATGCGGGGTAGATGGCCTGGTAGGCGCTGTCGGCTACCGTGCCGTCTCGGTAACCCGAAAACGCCAAGACGCCACCACCGAATGGCTGCCCCCACCACACCTGGACGGCGGACAACGCCGCACCAACACCTACTTCACCCCCGAAAAAATGCTCGGCGACGAAGATGACGACCCCGAATAGTGCTGGTCAGCGCTTGACGCGCCTTCGGCGTCTACCGCGGCCATGAGCGGGTTGTGGGCTTATCCGCGCCGCCATTGCGCAACGCTGTGCTTCGCCGCCTCGTACTTTTCTACCGATCGCGTGATGAGCAGGCGGTTCCAACTGATCAGCAAGGGCTCGACGTGCGCTTACAGGGAGCCACGTGCGTCGCTGGCGTACTTGGGTTCTCAACGACCAAGTCCCGGGGCTAGGCGGTGAAGAAGCGGCATCTTTCTTTGTCGTCTCACTGAACTGCGGTGTGTGTCGTGTTGATGATCGACCCTGTTGCCTCATGTCAAGATGCGCGCGAAGGCGGATTCGTTGCCTCATGTGAGCGTGCGCGCTTAGGTAGTGGGGCTTTGGTGGTGGGCCCGGCTATGCTGGTGGTCATTGTGAGGAGCTGTGCGGTCAGGGCTTGGATCTGGCGCTGGGTGGCGGCGGGATTGATCAGGGAGTAGGTCCGGGTCAGCGCCACTATGCGCTCCACGGTCATGGTTGGGTGATCGATCGCGCGGTGGAACGGGGTGGTCGCGGTGTCGTGTTTCTTGGCCACCTTGGCGCCGTCACGGACCTTGGATATCAGTTTCTGCTGCGGGTAGAAGTAGTTGGTCAGCTTGGACTGCAACTGCCAGATCTCGTTGAGTAACAACAGCTCTGCGGCGGTGTCGTAGCGGTGGTAGCCGACTACGGTGCGAACCACCGCCCAGTTCTTTTGCTCGACGTGGCAGCCGTCGTTCTTGTTGGCCGGCCGCGCCCGGGTGAAGGTGATCTGGTGCCTTTGGCACCATTGCAACAAGTAGATGTTGATGAATTCTGATCCGTTGTCAGAGTCCACGCCCAGGATCGGGAACGGCATTTTGTAGGCGATGTCATTGAGTGCGGCCAGGACGCATTTGGCGGTCTTGTCGGGCACTGAGCGGTTCTCGGTCCAGCCGGTGGCGATATCGGTGACCGTCAGCGTAAACGCATGGGGTCCAGCCGGGTTGCCGCCGTCGTGGCAGACCAAGTCGATCTCGACGAACCCGGGTCGGGCGTCGTCCCAGTCGGCCCAGGTGCGCACCGGGATCTGACTTTTGAGCAGCGATCCCGGCTTGGTGGTGCAGCGTCCCCTGAGCTGATGCTTGCGGCGTTCACCTGCCAGGCGGCGGTCGATGGTGGCCGCCGACATTGACACCAACAGCGCCGCGGTGTCCTCGCCGATGACCAGCTCGCCAAAGTAGCGCAGCACCGCTACCAGCTCGTCCAACATCGGCGCCAGCCTCTTGCCGGCCGGCATTCCCAGCACCGTCCAGCACACCGTTAGTGCGGCGATGACATCCGGTCCGTACTTCGGTGGCCGCGGACTTCTCGGCGATACCAGTTTGGGCTGCAACGCCGTGCTGAGCGCCTTGCGGGCATGGTTACGGTGCCAGCCCGTGGTGGCGCACAACTCATCGAGAATGATGCCCTTCATCCGTTTGTCCGCCACCGAGTAGCGGATCGCGGTCGTCTCGGTCACTGCCCTGCGCTCGGCCAATGTCAACCCCATCATGTGGGCCTACTGAGGCCACAGCTGACCGGTCAGGTAGGCGCGCCGCACGCGCGCATTTTCATTGAGGCAACGAAGCACCATTTCGCGCGCATTTCCGACGAGTCAACGCGTCGACTGCGACCGTCGCGACTCGAACGTGCGACCTAAGGAATACCGTTCGCGTTGTCGCGCGTGCGAATGTTGCGCTGGCCCAATTGTGCTGCAACAGGTTTGGCGTCAGCTTTCGTCGGCGTTTCGTCCGTTGTCCACTCCTAGCCGCTGCCGGACAACCTGGCGGGCCAGGTCCAGGATTGCTGGATCATCATTCAGCACGAACTTGGTGTCAGCGCCAAGCAGTATCGCGTGCAACTCGAAGGCGAGCTGGTCGGGGTCCACGTGGGCAGGAAGTTCGTGCTGCTCAAGCGCGGTGACGGCGAAGGCCCGGAGCAATGCCGTGAAATCGGATTGGATGGCGGCGAGTCGTTCCTTGACCGGCCCGGGGCGGGTGCCCATCTCCAGCGCCGTGGCAGTGAAGAAGCAGCCGCCGGGGAATACACGGCGTTCGACGTAGCTGAAGAACGCCTCGCACACCGCTGTGAGCTGGGCCAGGCCGGGGCGCGCCGCGAGCGCGGGCTGTACGACTTCTGCGGCGAGGATCCGCTCCGCCTCTTCCACGGTGGCCAGCTGGAGTTCCTGCTTGGAGCCGAAGTGTGCGTACAGGCCGCTTTTGCTGATGCCGGTCGCGGCTGCCAGGTTCCCGATCGACAGGCCCTCCAGACCGTCGACGGTGGCCAGCGACGCGGCCGTGCGCAGGATCGCGCCGCGGGTCCGTTCGCCGTCGGCGCGTCGGTGTCGTTGCGCGCGGTCTCGCTGGTTCATCGTGCCGGCCATCATGTTGCCAAACTAGCACGATCGGTCGTACTCTTGCAGTTAGCACGATCGATCGTGCTAACTATCGGCAAAGGAGCTCATCATGCACACAACCAGCGTCGTCAACGGCGTCGACCTCGACCGCCTCACCGCAACGATCGACGCCGTAAGCGCCACGCCCGCGCTGGCGCGGTTTCAGTTCCGTGCCCGCAATCACTGGATCGAAGGCGGCTACAGCCGCACGACGATCAAGGACTTCTACGGCGCAGGCCAAGAAGACGCCACCCGCACCGAACCGTTTACGGTCGACACCGACGAGCCGCCGGTCCTGCTCGGCGAAAACCGGGCACCCAACACCGTCGAATATGTCCTGCACGCCCTCGCGGCGTGCCTGACCGGCACGATCGCCTACCACGCCGCCGCCCGCGGCATCGCAATCGACGGCCTGGAGACCACGATCCAGGGCGACCTGGACCTGCACGGCTTCCTCGGCCTCGACAACACTGTCCGCCCCGGCTACGAGCAGATTCGGGTCACGATCAAGGCCACCGGCGACTTCGACGACAAACAGCTCGCCGAGCTCGCCAGCCTCACCCGCTACTCGCCCGTCCGGGACATCGTCAGCAACCCCGTCCCCGTCGCCATCGACCTGGCCCGCGCCTGAATGATCCGTGCCGTGGCGGCTGGACGGCGCCTGGAATCGGCCGCGGCTGATCAGCGACTCACTGCGTCGCTGGTCGCCCGCGGCCGATCAGCGACTCACTGCGTCGCTGGTTCGCGTCGAGTCGTGGTCCGGAGCGCCCCGTGGACGGGTTGAGCGGCGGGTTTCCTTACTCCAATGCGGGTCCCGGTAGCCCACGCGCACACGCGAGCGGCCACGCTACGGAGTCGTATGGCACACCCCTAGTCGGCTCGAGGGGATGTGTTTGCTAGCGGCGGATCGTGACCTCCCGGGAACGCCAATTACGGTGCAACTATGCTAGACGATCGTGTACCGCGTGATCGTTGCTCTGTGCGTCCTCGTATTACCGCTGTCCGGCTGCGACCGCCTGGGGCTCCCATCGGTTCAGCTTGGTGAACCGCGGACGCTTGCCGCCGCCGCCGCAACGGCCCAGGAGAGGGCGAACCGATTCTCGTCCGGAGACTATGCCGGCGCATGGCTGCTTTCGAGCAAACGGCTGCAGGACGCGATCAGTCAGGGCGACTATGTAACGTTTCAACAGACCTGCGCCAGTGGCCTAACTCGGCTGCCGGTCACCGCGATCGGCGTCCGCATGGACGGTTACGATCGGGCGATCGTCAGGGAAGAAGTCATGGGCTTCAAAAACTCCATCACCATGGTGTACGAGGACGGTAAGTGGCTTGAGGCGCCTTCGGACTTCTGGATTCAAAATGGCGGTAAGCCGGCCCAACAACTGATTGCTGAGGATCGAGCGACGGGACAC
This sequence comes from uncultured Actinomycetota bacterium, assembly GCA_963801365.1. Classification (GTDB taxonomy): domain Bacteria; phylum Actinomycetota; class Actinomycetes; order Mycobacteriales; family Mycobacteriaceae; genus Mycobacterium. The sequence goes on from CAWDEZ010000028.1 coordinate 18,188, forward strand.
TGCGGCAACAATGTGCCGCTTCCGACTTTTACTAGTTCGACGCCATCGCCGATGCTCACGACTACCAGCCAGCCGCCGTCCGCCCGTGTGATCCCGACGAACACGCCGGTCCCGACTGCGAGCGTTGCTATCTCGTCGCCGTTACCCAATGCCGCCACGTCCGATGTGAGCGCAGTCCGGACCGGCGCCACCGCGCACCTTGCTGCGGTGCGGCTGCACCACGAGGACGGGTACGACCGGCTTGTGCTGGAGTTCGCCGACCGGGTGCCCGGTTACACCGTCGGCTACCGGCCACTGCCGGCGCAGATGGACGCGTCTGGTGCGGAGATCCCACTGCCCGGCGCGAGCGCTCTGGTGCAGGTGTCACTCTCTCCGGCCACAGCTGACGGATGGAGCGGCGACGCGCGCACCTACTTCGGGCCGTCTACGGTTACCGCCGACACCGCGACGGTGACCGAGGCGAAGGCAGCCGGCGATTTTGAGGCCGTGCTGACCTGGGTGGCTGGTCTGCGGGCCAAGGGACCGTTCCGAGTGCTCTTGCTCGACGGCCCGCCCCGCCTAGTCGTCGACTTCCAGTATTAGCTCAGGGGCCGGAGGCACTACTCCGAGGACCCATGGAACCCCGCCCGCGACAAGCGCAACCCCTTACCGAGTCCAGCTGGGGCGTTGGGTTAGTGCCACCGCACGCTAATGGCCGGCCCCCAAGCAATGGCAAGCAGCGGCGCTATAGCGAGCCGTACGTTATCAGGGCGGGTTAGCTAGCGCGGCGATGTGTCGCTCGCCGCGTACGTCTCGCGTAAGCGAACCCGCAAATCGGCTTGGCCGGCGCGCCCCTGCGCCCCCGGCAGGGATCGAACCTGTCGCGGTATCTCGGCGTGGCTGGTGTCATTACCTGCGATTTCTGCGCTTCTAGCTGCTGCTTTGGCACTTCAACCACTTCGGCAGTATAGGACACTGCCGGACATATTGTACTGTCCTTGTTGCACGAAACTTGCACAGGACAGTAGCGAAAGGGTCCGACAATGGCGCGGAAGCGGCGCGGCTTCGGACGGCTCCGGCAACTCCCGTCTGGACGGTGGCAAGCGGCCTACATCGGACCGGATACGAAGCTGCACCAAGCGCCGCGAACCTACGCCAAAGAGCATGACGCCGAAGGATGGCTAGCGGCCGAACGCCGCAAAATCGATCTGGACACCTGGGGTGCCGTCGAACGCTCCGACGGCATCACGCTGCGGGCCTATGCAACACAGTGGATCGAACAGCGGCAACTGCGGCCGCGGACGCGCCAGCACTACGAGTCGATGCTGCACCGGCTCATCCTGCCCGACCTCGGCGACGCGAAAATCGTCACGCTCACGCCGGCGAAGATCCGCCAGTGGCACACCGATCTAGGTGCCGACCATCCGACGCGCAACGCCCACAGCTATGCACTTCTGCACGCGATCTGCGCGACGGCTGTGCAAGACGAAGTACTCGACGCCAACCCCTGCCGCATCCGGGCGGCGATGCAGACCAATCGGAAACGTGACGTCGACGTGCTGACTCCGGCCGAAGTCGACCAGCTCGCCGCCAAGATGCCCGCCAGGCTGCGCGCGAGCGTTGTCCTGGCCGCGTGGTGCGGGCTGCGGTGGGGCGAAACCTCAGAGCTGCGTCGCACAGATGTGGCCGCCGACCAGAGCGTCCTACGGATCCGTCGAGCGGTCACCTACCGCAGCGGCCGCTTCTACGTCGGAAAGCCGAAGACCGCAGCCGGAGTGCGCGACGTCGCAATACCCCCACACATTCGCCCAATCCTCAAGGCGCACTTGAAGAACCACGTCTACCGGGCCGCTGACTCGCTGCTGTTCGGAGCCGACGACGGGCGCCACCTGCGCGACGGCGAGTACCGCACACACTGGGAGAAAGCCCGCGCGGCCATCGGCAAACCGAACCTGCGGGTCCACGATTTACGTCACGTCGGGGCGGTGCTGGCCGCCCAATCTGGTGCTACCACAGCCGAACTCATGTACCGGCTCGGGCACACCACACCGCAGATGGCGCTGCGATATCAGCACGTCGCCGAAGGCCGTGACGCCGAGATAGCGGAGCGGCTCTCCAAACTCGCAGCAGGATCAACAAATGACTGACGACACCGGCGACGATCTGCACCGCCTAGTTCTACGCGATCTTTTGGCTGAGATTGCCCGGCGGCAGTCCACCGCCGAAATGAGTTATAAGTCTTTGTCTCGAAAGGCTAGACGGGAAGTGCTTCTCGCCGAATACGTCTGCCGCACAAAAGATTGTCTGCTCCTGCACGTGTGGAATACGACCGAAGGATTGTGCTACTACCGACCCCGATTCCGGCTTTCACCTGAAGCCACCGAGGCCGGGTCGGTCGAATCAGCACGGCAGAGTCGTACGTCGGATGGTTACCGGAAGTGGCTGCCGCGATGGGGTTCGCTCAACGACTTGCTCGCCTTTTGTGACGATGATCCTTACCTGGGTGCGGACGTCAACTGCGATCACTTTCGGGGCATAATCACCGGCCGGAGACTGGCGTTCGACATCGAGGGCGTGACACCTGGGAACCCGGCGGGGACGATCAAGTTGCCGGATGTCGACACGCCGGGAAGCGGCTCGTCGAAGTGTTCGACCGTCCTGACGGGTAACGTTGTGTCCGCAAAAGGTACGCCGGGGCGTGGAACGCCGAAACCTAGTTTTCCGTTGGCAGCGGAATCCGCGAAGGCGTTTCCCCATGCCCAGAAACACACGTCCTCTCAATCGTCGCGAGCGGCGACACCCTGAACTGATCGGCCTGCAAGAGGCAGCCGACTACTGCGACGTCTCCTACCGGACCGTTAGACGCTGGATCGCCAGCGGGCACCTGAACGCCGTACGGGTCGGCCCCCGCCTGTTGAAGGTCGACGCCGACGAACTCGCGGCCTTCCTGCAGCCGACCGGCGGTGCCGTGTAATGCGCGGCGACCGGCCCGAAGACGACGATGGCCGACCTCCGCCAGGGAGATCGGCGCACGCCGAACAAAGGGTCACCACACCCAAACCGGCCACTATCAAAAGCCAGCAGACCAAGCCTAACGCAGGCGGTCGGTACCGGCGCCGCGCGCCGCTCGGCTTGCACGCGATGGGTTTCTACGAAGGCTTCGACGCTGGCGCGGCAAGTGCGCTTCGACTGATGGGCCGGCGCTGCCACTGCGTCGACTGCGCCGCCGAAGTCGAAGCGTTGGCCGACTATTACGCCGGTGCAGCAGAGCGCCGCGGCGCGTGATCAGCCCCGACCATCTCGGCATGCTCGCCGCGTCGAGCATCACAGCCGAATACGCGATGGCCCGCGGATACGAAACGATCACCGACAAGCGGCGCCTAGCCGAACTGAAAATCACCTCGGCAGGACGCAACACACCAGGACTGCTGGTGCCGATGCTGCGCGTCGACGGCTCGACGTGGGGTCACCAGTACCGGCCGGACATCCCGCGACTGCGCGACGGGAAGCCGATCAAATATGAGACGCCGTATCAGCAGCGCAACGGGCTCGACATACCGCCCGGCGTCGCCGACATGCTCGGCGATCCCGGCGTGCCGCTGTTCATCACCGAAGGCACAAAGAAAGCAGACTGCGGCGCCATCCACGGCCTGTGCATCGTCGCCCTGGTCGGCGTGTACGGCTGGCTGCACACCAACACCGCCGGCGGCAAGATGGTGCTGCCCGAGTTCCACGACATCGCTCTAAATAGTCGCCGCGTCATCATCGGATTCGACGGCGACATCGCACGCAAAGAAGCCGTGCAGAAAGCGGCGCGCGGCTTAGCGGGATACCTCGCCACTAAAGGCGCGCGCGTCGAATACCTGTGGCTACCCGACACCGACAACAAAACCGGTCTTGACGACTATCTGGCAAGCCATACAGTCGACGAGCTGTGGCGGCTGGTGAAACCGGTGCAGCCGACACCCAAACGTGCCGACGATACCGGCGAACACCGACAAACCGAACCACCGAAACCGCAGCCGGTGCAACCGGTTCCGCTCGACGACACGCTCGCCGTGTTCAAAAAATGGCTGCACATCGACGACACAGCACCCATGCTCGCCGCCGCCGCCGCGGTGGTCGCCAACCTTGTAGTAGGCGATCCCGTGTGGCTGCTCATCGTCGGTCCACCATCAGGCGGCAAAACCGAGATAATCTCGTCCTGCTCGGCGCTGCCTACGTCGTGCCCGCCGCCACCCTCACCGAAGCGGTATTGTTGTCCGGCACATCGAAACGTGAACGCGCACGAGACGCCACAGGTGGCCTACTGCGGCAGATCGGCGACTTCGGCATCCTGCTCGCTAAAGACTTCACCAGCGTTTTGTCAAAACAGGGACACCGCCAAACAGGCGATGGCGGCGATGCGCGAAATTACGACGGCCGCTAGGACGCAGTCGGCACGACGGCGGCGGGTCTTGCACGGCACGGTAAATGCGGATTCATCGGGGGTAGTCAACGACCGATACGGGTCGTTGTCAATGCGCTCGGCGACCGTTATCTGCACTACGTGTGATGTACGGCCAAAAAAAAAAAAAATAAAAAAAAAAAAAAAAAAAAAAAAAATATAAAAATATAAAAAAAGTAATATTAGAGATAAAATAAAAAGAGGTGATGGGAAAAGTGAAAAATTACAAAAAAGATAAAAATAAAATAGAGGAGAAAGATGAGAAATGTGAAAGGAAAAAAATGAAAGAAATAGAGTACAGAGAAGGGAGAAAAAGACCAATGCCGTTCGCCACCAAAGCATACGCGACCGCGCACGCCAGCGCATCGCGCAACGCGTCAAAGCCGGAGAACGTGCTGCTTCTGCCAGCAGCCCATCGACCTGACGCATGCCTACCCCGACCCGTGGTCGTTCGTCGTCGACCACGCAGATACCGACCAGCCGCGGCGGCACCGACGACTACGACGGGCTGCGACCAGCACACAACAGATGCAACCGAGCACGCAGCAACCACCCCGACGGCACCATCGGCGCCAACTCCGGCGCACTCGGATAGACACACGGGTGGGGAGAGCCCCCTGACCAGGGCTTCGGCGAACCTCTCGGGGGCATAGGGATCAATCTGGAGGACCTGAATGAGCCAGAGCAGCTAAGAAGCACCACCTCGCACGCGACCGTGCTCGTCTGGAGGCGCTGCGGGATCTTCTGGAGGCTGTTCTGAATGACCCCGAGACGGCGCCGCGTGATCTCGCCGACGGTGTCCCGTGAGTACCGGCATGACGGTCGCGGCGTTGGCTGCGTCGGCCCCGGCGGCCGGCCGCGTCGAAGTTGGATGAGATTGCGGCCCGTAGGCGCCGCCGGGGCGCATGATGACAGCGACCGTGACGACGACTGAGCCGACGTTTCAGGCATGGCCCGAAGGCGACGAGACCACCGGCCAGGACTGCGTCGACCTCGCTGCGGCTTACGGTGTGCCGCTGGACGACGTGGCAAGCAAGACATCGTGCGCGGCGTGCTGCGCGAGTCCGACGGCGGCTGGTCGGCGTCGCAGGCCGGTCTGGTCGTCGCTCGGCAGTCCGGCAAGGGCCAGATCATGCTGGCGCTGGAGCTGTTCGGGCTGTTCGAGCTCGGCGAGCAGATGTTGCACACCGCGCACGCGGTGAAGACGTCGCAGCGACGCGTTCCGGCGGCTGTGGGCGGTGATCCAGTCCCATGAGGATCTCGCCGCGCGGGTGCGAGCGTCATTCGCAGATGATCGGCGCCGAGTACGTCGAGCTGGACACCGGGGCGCGGATCGCGTTCACGACGCGATCAGCGTCGCGCCGGGCGCGGCTTGTCGATGGATCGGCTGGTGGTCGATGAGGCCGAGGATCTGCCCGCGCCGGAGGTGGGTGCGTTGGCGCCGACGGTGTTCGCGCGGCCGCGAGCGCAGTCGCTTGTATTTCGGGACGGCGCCGGGCCTGATGCATGACTCGCGAGGCGTTCGCGACGATGCGGTCGTCGGCGCATGACGGTTTGAATCCGCGGCTCGGCGTGGTGGGAGTGGTGCGCGCAGTGGGGCGAAGACATCGACGACGAGGAGTTGTGGGTGCGGGTGAACCCGGCCGTCGCGACGGGACGTGTTCCGCTGCAGGCGATCCTGGATGACCGGGCGGTGCTGCCGACCGACCAGTTCCGGGCCGAGCGGTTGTCGATGTGGATGCCGAAGTCGGTGGAGTCGATCGTGTTCGACCCGGCGCTGTGGGAGGCGCTGACCGACCCGTACTCGGTGCCGGTGCACGGATTTGGCGATCGGTGTGGATGCGCCGCCGTCGCGTGATGACTGCGACGGTGTGTGTCGCGGGGCGCCGCGCTGACGGCCGGCTGCATGTCGAGTGGTACACGACCGGGCCGGGTGTGACGTGGCTACCGAAATGGGTTGACGCCGATATAAAAAAAAAAAAGTCGAAGCCATTGCTGCCGTGGCGGTTGTGCTCCGGGTACGCGCACGGCCGACCGTGGGTCTATATCGGGATGTCGGACCGGGAACAGTTCGAGACCACGGCCGACCCAGATGTGTTCAAAGTGGAGCTGACGACCAACCCCGGCCTGGTGCTACACCCGACGCTATCGGCGTACAGGTTGATGGTGGACGTCGTGAGGTTAATCGAACAACGCCGCAGATGACGCATCGGCCCGCCACACAAGCAGGATGACGGGCCGATGCTTTTTGATGGTTGTGGGCTACTTGGTGTCGTAGTTGCTCATCGCTGCGCCCACCGATCAACCTCGTCGGCTGTGTTCGAGCAGAGCGGCGGCCAGCGCGCGGGCCTGGACGCCGGTGAGGCCGTCGTCGCCGAGATAGACGTGCGGCGGCCTCGTGCACGCTGCCGCCGTCGATGCGCCAATCGGCGAACTGGACTGCATTTCGGCCAGGTTGGTCAGGTAGTCGCGGTAGGCGGCCCGGCGCTGCGCGTCGGTCTCGTACCAGTCGCCGTAGCGGCGCAGCCACGCTTCCTCAGTGGCGGTGGTGGTCATGCTTGGGGCTCCATTCGTCCGGGAGCCACGTCGAACACCCAAGTTGCACGAATCTTGCACGGCGACGTATCTGCGCTGGTCAGATAGGCCCCCGGCAGGGATCGAACCTGCGACCTAGAGCTTAGAAGGCCCTTGCTCTATCCAGCTGAGCTACGGGGGCAGCGAGGGAAGTCTATCCAACGGCCTCGTCTACTTGCGGGTCGCCGAGGCGGGGCCATAACCCCTCCCGCGCGGTAGTTCAGCGGACTAGCGTTGTTCATCTCGGATGCGGTGACCGGAGGGGTGAAAAAACAGTGGCTGGTGCAGTTGACGCAGCAGGTTTGCCGGAGGAACTCAGCGCCTTCGACATGCTGCTGCACCGCGGTGAGGCGAACCCGCGGACGCGGTCGGGGATCATGGCCGTCGAGGTGTTGGAAACGACGCCCGACTGGAAGCGGTTTGTCGCGGGGTTCGAGTACGCGTCACGTCGTGTGCTCCGGCTGCGCCAGAAGGTCGTGGTGCCCACGGTCCCGACGGCCGCGCCGCGCTGGGTGGTGGATCCGGACTTCAACTTGAACTTCCACGTCCGCCGTGTCCGCGTGCCCGAGCCGGGGACGCTGCGCGAGGTATTCGACCTCGCCGAGGTGAGTCTGCAATCGCCGCTGGACATTTCCCGTCCGCTGTGGACCGTGACCTTGGTCGAGGGCCTCGCCGACGGTCGGTCCGCGATGCTGCTGCACATGAGCCACGCCGTCACTGACGGCGTGGGCGCGGTCGAGATGTTCGCCCACATCTACGACCTCGAACGCGATCCGCCATCCCGAGAGCCCGTCCCGCTGCCGATTCCGCAGGATCTCACCGGCAATGATCTGGCGCGGGAGGGCCTGAACCGGCTGCCGGGCGCCGTCCTCGGCAGGGTCCGGGGCGCCTTGACTGGCGCCGCCCAGGTGGTCGGCCGCGTGCTGAGCGATCCCATGTCGGCAGTCGGGGGAGTGGTCGAGTATGTCCGATCCGGCGCCAGGGTTATGTCACCGGCGGCCGAGCATTCCCCTCTGCTGCGCCGCCGCAGTCTTTCGTCGCACAGCGAAGGAATCGACATGGACCTCGCCGGCATCCGTGCCGCCGCGAAGGCCGCCGAGGGCTCCATCAATGACGCCTACCTTGCCGCGCTGTGTGGGGCATTGCGCCTGTACCACCACGAATTCGGGGTTCCGATCGACTCTCTTCCGATGGCGATTCCGGTGAACCTGCGCGCCGAGGCCGACCCCGCCGGCGGCAACCGCTTCGCGGGCGTGATGATCTCCGCACCGCTCGGGATCTCCGACCCGGCCGCGCGCATCCACGACATCCGCATCCAGATGTGCAACCGGCGAGACGAACCCGCGATCGACATGATCGGCGCGGTGGCTCCGCTGCTCGGTCTGCTGCCGGACCCGATGCTGGAATCGGTTGCCGGCTCTGTGGTGTCGTCTGACGTGCAGGCCAGCAACGTGCCGGTATATGCCGGTGACACATATGTTGCGGGCGCGAAGGTCTTGCGGGAGTACGGGTTAGGGCCACTACCGGGTGTCGCGATGATGGCGGTGCTGATTTCACGCAGTGGCACCTGCACCGTCACCACACGCTATGACCGGGCGTCATTCACCGACGACGACCTGTGGGGGCGCTGCCTGTTGGCAGGGTTCAACGAAGTGTTGGCGCTCGGCGGAGAGAGTCGCGCCACGCCCGCATCATTCGCCGCGCCCGCGGCCTCTAGCATCCAGCCGCCATCGCCTAATGGGAGTTCGCCGTCATGAGTACCTCCAACTACCGGTCTCTCGATCGTCGCAACATGCGGCTGCCCGGCTCGGTGGCCGAGATCGAAGCCAGCCCGCCCGGCCCGAAAGTCGGCGCGTTCTTCGACCTCGACGGCACGCTGGTCGCCGGGTTCACCGGCGTGATCATGACGCGAGACCGCTTCCGGCGCCGCGAGATTGGTGTCGGTGAGTTTCTCGGGGTCGTGCAGGCCGCGTTGAACCACCAGCTTGGTCGTGCCGATTTCGAACAGCTGATCTACCGCGGCGCCTCGATGATGAAGGGACGCTCCATCGACGACATCGACGAACTCGGCGAGCGGCTGTTCGTCCAGCACATCGTGTCAAAGATCTATCCCGAAATGCGGGAACTGGTCCGCACCCACCAGGCGCGCGGTCACACCGTGGTGCTCAGCTCGTCGGCGCTGACGGTCCAAGTCGAGCCCGTTGCGCGGTTCCTCGGCATCGACAACATCCTGACCAACCGCTTCGAGGTCGACGAGAACGGCCGCTTGACCGGCAATGTTCTCAAACCGATCATCTGGGGCCCTGGAAAGGCCAACGCGGTACAGAAGTTCGCGGCCGACCACGACATCGACTTGAAGAAGAGCTACTTCTACGCCGACGGTGACGAGGACGTCGCGCTGATGTATCTCGTTGGCAATCCAAGGCCAACCAACCCCGAGGGCAAACTCGCGGCGGTGGCCGCCAAGCGAGGCTGGCCGGTACTGCGGTTTACCAGCCGCAGCGGCAGCAGCCCGGTATCGGCATTGCGCACGATCGCCGGGGTCGCGTCGATGGTGCCGATTGCCGCCGGTGCAGTAGGTATCGGACTGCTGGCGCAGAGCAAGCGGCGCGGCGTGAACTTCTTCACCACGAATTTTGGCCAAACGCTGTTGGCTGCCACCGGCGTCAACGTCAACGTGATCGGGGAAGAGAATCTCACCGCGCAGCGGCCCGCGGTGTTTATCTTCAACCACCGCAACCAGGTTGACCCGATGGTGGCCGGATACCTTGTCCGCGACAACTTCACATCGGTGGGAAAAAAGGAGCTCGAAAGCAATCCGATTGTCGGCACGCTGGGAAAGATCATGGACGCGGCCTTCATCGACCGCGGCGATTCCAAGGCCGCGATCGAGGGGCTGCAAAAGGTAGAGGAGTTGGCACGTAAGGGCTTGTCGATCCTGATTGCCCCAGAGGGCACGCGGCTGGACACCACCGAGGTGGGCCCGTTCAAGAAGGGGCCGTTCCGGATCGCGATGTCGGCGGGAATCCCGATCGTGCCCATCGTGATCCGCAACGCCGAAGTCATCGCGGCGCGTGACTCGACCACGTTCAACCCGGGCACCGTCGACGTCGTCGTCTACCCGCCGATTCCGGTCAGCGACTGGACGCACGACAACCTCCCAGAGCGCATCGCCGAGGTTCGTCAGATCTACTTGAACACCTTGACGAACTGGCCGCGCGACGAAGTTCCCGAAACCAAGCTGACCCCACGGGCACAGCCGAAGAAGGCGGCCGCGAGGAAGGCGATCGCGAAGAAAGCTCCGGCAAAGAAGGCTGCAGCCAAGACGACAGCAGCCAAGACGACCGCAGCCAAGACGACCGCGAAAAGGGTTGGCCCCGACGGCAATTCGCAGGCAGCGGCCAAGTCGACGCCGGCGAAGACGACGAGGACCGCCACCAAGGGGCGCCGGTGAGCGCTTGCGCGAAGAGGAGACGATCGCGATGAGTCCTCCGTCTGACTATCTGGCCAGTTTCACCGCCACCGACGACGCGCTGGTGTTGGCCTCGGTGTCATCGCCGGCAGAGCTGGAGCTGCTGAGCGACTGGCTTACCCAGCAGCGACGCGAGCAGCCGGACACCAAGGTCGAGGTGCTCCAACTGCCCGCCGAAAACGACCCGGCTCCCGCGGTGGTGGCTGTGCTTGTCGAACAGCTCGGCGCCGACGAAGACCGGTCCGTCGTACCGGTGCGGGTGTTCTGGGTGCCCGGCGGCCTGCCGACGCGGGTGAAACTCGTGGGCCTGCTATCCGGCCGCGACACCTACCGGCCGCCGGAGGTTCTGCAACGTCGGATCCTGCACCGAGATCCGTCCAGGGCGCGGGTCGTCGCGGGTGAGCCGGCCAAGGTCTCGGAGCTACGCCAGCAATGGCAGGACACTACGGTCGGCGACAATCCGCGCGACTTCGCGCGATTCGTGCTGCGGCGCGCTGCCCTGGCCATCGAACGAGTCGAGCTCCGCCTGCTCGGACCGGAGTACAAGTCACCACGACTCGTCAAGGACGAGATACTGGCGTTGGCGCGATTCCGTGACGGTCTGGCCAAGATTCCCGGCGCGACTGCCGAAAAGGCCGGCGAGATGCTCGACGAACTCGCCACCGGATGGAGCCGGTTCTCGGTAGACCTCATTCCGACGTTGGGCCGGGCCATCTTCAGCCGCGGGTTTGATCCCAAAATCGACTACGACCGGGCCGAGGTCGAACGAATGCGACGTGCGCTGGAAAATCATCCGGCCGTGCTGCTGTTCTCGCATCGCTCCTATCTCGACGGCGTGATCGTGCCGGTGGCGATGCAAGAAAACCGGTTGCCCCCAGTGCACACGTTCGCTGGTATCAACCTGTCGTTCGGGTTAATGGGTCCGCTGATGCGCCGCTCGGGCACGATTTTCATCCGCCGCAAGATCGACGACCCGCTATACAAGTACGTACTCAAGGAGTTCGTCGGCTACATCGTCGAGAAGCGGTTCAACCTCACCTGGTCCATCGAGGGCACCCGGTCACGCACCGGAAAGATGTTGCCTCCCAAGCTTGGCCTGCTGAGCTTTGTCGCCGATGCGTACCTCGACGGGCGCAGTGACGACATCCTCCTGCAGCCGGTGTCGATCAGCTTCGACCAGTTGCACGAAACCGCCGAATACGCCGCTTACGCACGCGGCGGCGAGAAGACACCCGAGGGGCCGTCGTGGCTGTACAAGTTCATCAAGGCGCAGGGTGAACGCAGCTACGGCAAGATCTACGCCCGCTTCCCCGAAGCGGTGTCGATGCGCGAATACCTCGGCGAGCCGCACGGTCCGATGGCCGCCGATGAGCCGGCCAAACGTCTTGCGCAGCAGAAGATGGCCATCGAGGTGGCTTGGCGTATCTTGCGGGCCACCCCGGTCAACGCCACAGGTTTGGTGTCGGCGCTGCTACTGACAACGCACGGCCGGGCGCTGACGCTCGACCAGCTGCACCACACGTTGCAGGATTCCCTTGATTACTTGGAACGCAAGCAGATTCCGATGACCAACAGCGCGCTGCGGCTTCGTGCCCATGAGGGCGTGCGCACCGCGGTCGATGCACTGTCGAACGGCCATCCGATCACCCGCGTCGACGCCGGCCGCCAGCCGGTGTGGCGGATCGCGCCCGAACATGAGCACGAGGCCGCGTTCTATCGCAACACGTTGATCGATGCGTTCCTGGAAACGTCGATCATCGAGCTTGGACTCCAGTACGCGGCCCGCGCGCAGGGCGACCGGCTGGAGGCGTTCTGGGATCAGGCGGTGCGACTCCGCGGTCTGCTCAAATTCGAGTTCTACTTTGCCGACTCGGCGGCGTTCCGGGAGCACATCGCCGAAGAGTTGGCGTGGTATGGCGATTGGCAGGCACGTGTACGCGCGGGCGGCGACGATATCGCCAAGCTGCTGCACGACAAGAAGCCGCTGATGTCGCACGCGATGCTGCGTCCGTTCTTCGAGGCATACGGGATCGTCGCGGACGTGCTGCGCGACGCGCCCGCGGAGATCGGTGAAAAGGAGCTGACGAAGCTGGCGCTCGGCGTCGGCAAGCAGTACGCCGCGCAGGGCCGGGTGCACAGCAACGAGTCGGTGTCGGCACTGCTGTTCGCGACGGCGCGGCAGGTCGCCGCCGACGAGGGCTTGCTACAGGCTGCACCCGATCTCGCAGAGCGCCGTCAAGCGTTTCTGGCAGAGCTGCGGGCCATCATGCGAGACATGGATCAGGTGGAGTTGGTGTCGGTCCAGCAGTTCTCGGAGCGGGAGACGCGGCGGCGTGAACATCGCGCGGCCGGCTGACGTCGGTCAATCGTCGGCGTGACGGCGCTGTTCCCAGCGCTCCAACGAGTCCTGGGCTAGGTGCAAACCAAACGCGGCCAGCGGGATGATGACCGATAACAGAGCTATCACAACAACATTCATCATCTTCTCCTGACCGGAGCCTACGTCGAGACGACGGTAGGCCCGCGGACCGACACGACCCTGACGCGGATTCGATGCCTGGACGCGACATTGTCGCTGCGGTGAGCGGCTGCCATACGCTGAGTCCATGTCAGCAGCGTCGCCTCCCGCTCGACCGGCAGCGGTCAAGCCGGCGCTCGTCGGCGTTGCGGTGCTGGCGGGCATAACGGCCGCGGTGATCGGCGCGCTGTCGCTGACTGCTGCGCTCACCGCGACCGGCCTGCCGGACCCCGGCCCCGTCACCACCTACGGCTTGCCGTTCGTTCGCGCTGTGGGCGAGGTCGGTGCGGTCATCGCGGTGGGGTCGTTCCTGTTCGCGGCGTTCCTGGTGCCGCCTCAAGACAACGGAGTGTTGGACGTCGCCGGGTATCGCGCCTTGCGGATGGGCGCCGTCGCGTCCGGCGCATGGGCTGTGTGCGCGGCGGTGATGGTGCCATTGACGATTTCCGACGTTTCCGGTCACCCGCTGACCGAGCTCGTCAACCCGATGATCGTATGGTCGGCCGCCGACGTCTTGAACACGGCAGGCGCATGGCGGTGGACCGCGTTCCTGGCAACCGTCGTGACGATCGCTGGCCTGCCGGTGCTGCGCTGGTCGCTGACTCCATTACTCCTCGCCGGCTCGCTGCTCACGCTGATCCCGCTCGGTCTCACAGGGCATTCATCGGCGGGCGGATCCCACGATCTGGCGACGAACAGCCTCACCATCCACCTGTTCGCAGGGGCATTGTGGGCAGGTGGCCTGCTGGCGTTGCTTGCCCATTGCCTGCGCAGCGGAGACCACGCAGACCTGGCTGCCCGCCGATTCTCGGCCGTGGCTGGCTGGTGCTTCGTCGCGATGGCAGGCAGTGGCGCGCTGAACGCGCTAGTCCGGATTAGCCCGGGTGACCTCGCCGATACCACGTACGGTCGGCTCGTTCTGGCCAAAGCCGTCGCCCTGTGCGCGCTCGGCGCGCTTGGTTGGCGCCAGCGCCGTGTCGGTCTGCGCGCGCTTCGTGACGATCCGGGCGCACGCGGCCCGCTGGTTCGGCTCGCGCTGATGGAGGCGGTGGTCTTCGGCGCCACGTTCGGCATCGCCGTCGGGTTGGGTCGGACCCCGCCGCCTCCGCCGGCCCGCATTCCGTCGATACCCGAGGTCAAGATCGGCTACGACTTCGCCGGGCCGCCAACGTTGATCAGGGTCTTGTTCGATTGGAGGTTCGACCTGATCTTCGGCACCGCCGCGATTGTGATGGCAGTCGTCTACGTCGCCGGCGTCCACCGGCTGCACCGCCGCGGCGATGCCTGGCCACGCGGCCGGACGTTCTCGTGGCTGTGTGGCTGCGCGGTGCTGCTCTTTGCAACGTCGTCGGGAATCGGGCGATACATGCCGGCGATGTTCTCCATGCATATGGCCGCCCACATGCTGCTGTCGATGTTGGCGCCCATTCTGCTGGCGCTGGGCGGAGCGGTCACGCTCGCGCTGCGCGCACTGCCGGCCGCAGGTCGCGGTAAGCCGCCCGGCCCGCGCGAATGGATCTTGATTGCGTTGCACAGCAAGGTTTCTCGCTTCGTCACCCACCCGATCGTCGCGACAGTTATATTCGTGGCCGGGTTCTATGCGTTGTACTTCGGCGGCATTTTCGACGCCGCCGCCGGCAACCATGGTGCGCATGTGCTGATGAACCTGCACTTCTTGCTCAGTGGGTACCTCTTCTATTGGGTGGTGATCGGCATCGACCCGACGCCTCGCCCGCTTCCGGCGGTGGCCAAGCTCGGCATGGTGTTCGCATCGCTCCCGCTGCACGCCTTCTTCGGAGTTCTGCTGATGGGCTCCAGCACGGTGATGGGGGAGGCGTTCTACCGGTCGCTGCATCTGACCTGGCATACCGATCTGCTCGGCGACCAGCGGCTCGGTGGCGGAATCGCTTGGGCCGCGGGCGAAGTGCCGTTAGCAGTGGTCATGATCGCGTTGCTGATCCAATGGTCGCGCAGCGATCAGCGCACCGCCAAGCGGCTGGATCGTGCGGCCGAGCGCGACGATGACGCGGAGCTGGCGGCCTACAACGCGATGCTCGCCGAGCTAGCGCGCCGGGACTCGGGGACCAGGCCGCAGCCTTAACCCGTGTAGCCCGCCCGTCCACAGTTTCGAATTCATCCACAACACACAGGCACAGTGATACGGCCGCCCCGGAAATGTCGGTGAGACCGCGGTAAATGGGGTCAGCGACCGTCCACTCCCCGAGGGCGGTCCGTCGAATGCGAGACCAACGGAAGGAAGCGCCAATGTTCGAGACACCACTCACCGTGATTGGCAACATCGTCACCAACCCCGACCGCCGCCGCGTCGGAGATCAAGACGTCATCAGATTCAGGGTGGCCAGCAACTCACGACGGCGCACCGCCGACGGCACCTGGGAAGCCGGCAACTCGCTGTTCATCACCGTCAACTGCTGGGGTCGCCTGGTCAGCGGCGTGGGCGCCGCGCTCTACAAAGGTGCGCCTGTGATCGTGCACGGCCACGTGTACACCAGCGAGTACGAAGACCGGGAGGGCATTCGCCGGTCGTCACAGGAGATGCGGGCCATCTCGGTCGGGCCGGACTTGGCGCGGTGCATCGTGCGTATCGAAACAACCGGGTCCAACGGCGCCACCGTGGAGGCCGGTTTCGCGAACGCCGAGGCGACCGAGTCCGTCGACAAGGAAGCTGACGCAACCGACGACAACGACGCCGGCCAGAGTGATGCCGGCCCAGGCGGGAAGGCGCTGCCTCTGTCGGCATAGTGCTATCGGCTGGTGCCTAGGATGGTCGGGAGCATGACGCGCCAACCACGAAAGGCAACGCCCACGGCATGGCCGAATACATCTACACGATGCGCAAGGTTCGCAAGGCGCACGGCGACAAGGTCATCCTTGACGACGTCACGCTGAGCTTCCTGCCGGGAGCCAAGATCGGAGTCGTCGGGCCCAACGGGGCCGGCAAGTCGAGCGTACTGCGCATCATGGCCGGCTTGGACCAGCCCAACAACGGCGACGCGTTCCTGGCCACCGGCGCGACGGTCGGCATCCTGCAACAGGAGCCGCCGCTGAACGAGGAGAAGACCGTTCGCGGCAACGTCGAGGAAGGCCTCGGCGAGACCAAGGTCAAACTCGACCGGTTCAACGAGGTCGCCGAGCTGATGGCCACCGACTACTCCGATGAACTGATGGAGGAGATGGGCCGGCTGCAGGAGGAACTCGACCACGCCGACGCATGGGACATCGACTCGCAGCTCGAGCAGGCGATGGACGCGCTGCGCTGCCCGCCGCCCGACGTACAGGTGACGAACCTGTCCGGCGGCGAACGGCGACGCGTGGCGCTGTGCAAGCTGCTGCTGTCCAAGCCCGACCTGCTGCTGCTCGACGAACCGACCAACCACCTCGACGCCGAGAGTGTGCAGTGGCTGGAGCAGCACCTGGCCAGCTACAAGGGTGCGATCCTGGCCGTCACCCATGACCGCTACTTCCTGGACAACGTGGCGCAGTGGATCCTCGAGCTGGACCGCGGTCGGGCCTATCCGTACGAGGGCAATTACTCCACCTACTTGGAGAAGAAGGCCGAGCGGCTTGCCGTGCAGGGCCGCAAGGATGCCAAGCTGCAGAAGCGCCTGCAGGACGAACTCGCCTGGGTCCGGTCCGGAGCAAAGGCCCGCCAAGCCAAGGGCAAAGCCAGGCTGCAGCGCTACGAGGAGATGGCCGCCGAGGCGGAAAAGACCCGCAAGCTCGACTTCGAGGAGATCCAGATTCCCACCGGGCCGCGGCTGGGCAACCTGGTGGTCGACGTCGAGCACCTCGACAAGGGGTATGACGGCCGGGTGCTGATCAAGGACCTGTCGTTCACGTTGCCGCGCAACGGCATCGTCGGGGTCATCGGTCCCAACGGCGTCGGCAAGACCACCTTGTTCAAGACGATCGTCGGCCTGGAGAAACCTGACAGCGGCACCGTCAAGATCGGCGACACCGTCAAGCTCAGTTATGTCGACCAGTCGCGCGCCGGCATCGACCCGAACAAGACCGTCTGGGAAGTGGTGTCCGATCGGCTCGACTACATCGAGGTTGGACAGAACGAGATACCGTCGCGCGCTTATGTGTCGGCGTTCGGATTCAAGGGACCCGATCAGCAGAAGCCCGCGGGCGTGCTCTCCGGTGGCGAACGCAACCGCCTCAACCTGGCGCTCACTCTCAAAGAGGGCGGCAACCTGATCCTGCTCGACGAGCCGACCAATGACCTCGACGTCGAGACCCTCGGGTCGTTGGAAAACGCGTTGGAAAAGTTCCCCGGGTGTGCGGTGGTGATCTCGCACGACCGCTGGTTCCTCGATCGCACCTGCACGCACATCCTGGCGTGGGAGGGCGATTCCTCCAACGAAGCAAAGTGGTTCTGGTTCGAAGGCAATTTCGCTGCCTACGAGGAGAACAAGGTCGATAGGCTCGGCGCCGACGCCGCCCGCCCGCATCGCGTCACCCACCGGAGGCTGACGCGCGACTAGGGTATGCGGGTGCGTACCAGCGTTGGTACGCAGTGCCGATACAGGAGCCCTTCCATGACGGTGAAGTCGGATCCCGCAAGCGTTGAAGGCTCGGGTGCAGGGGACAAGGTCGGGCCGGTGCTGATGCGGGCCTACGTCGACAGCTACCGCGGCCCGCAAGGCGACGCTCCCGTGATCGGCGAGCGGGGACTCACCGCGCCGGTGCAGGTCCGCGCCCACCAGGTGGTGACGCCTGAGCTGCTGGCAGCGCACGGCCGGCTGGGTTTCACCCGCAAACGGGGAATCACCAACGTCGCCACCTACGGGGACGACCGCCGCGGCTTCAGTCCGGCCCTGCAGCTGATCACCGACGACACTCCGATGCTGCTGGAGTCGGTCACCGTGCTGCTGAACCGGCTCGGCATCGCCTACGTCGCGATCCTGAGTCCCGTGTTTCGGGTCCGCCGTAGCCCCGACGGCATGTTGGAAGACATTCGTCCCCGGCCTGAGGACGACGGCTTTGCGTCCGACGGCATCGACGAGGCGTGGATCCACGTGGAGCTCGCCGCCGGCATCGATCGAGAGCTCCTTGATGAAGCCGAACACGAGCTGCCGTCGGTGATTACCGACGCGCAGCGCGTCGCCCGTGATTCCGATGCGATGACGGATGCCCTGCGCACCCTCGCAGATGCGCTGGACCATGACACCTCTGGGCGCTTCCCCGCTGCCGAGCGTCATGGGGTCGCCCGACTGCTGCGCTGGCTCGACGAGCGTCACTTCGTGCTTCTTGGTTACCAGCGGTGTTCGGTGTCCGAGGGGCAGGCCGAGGTCGACGACTCCAGCCGTCTAGGGGTGCTGCGCCGTCGGCAGGACGTGTTCCCGCAGCTGACCGAATCCGACGACCTGTTTGTGCTGACGCAGGCCACGATTCCCAGTTATCTGCGTTACGGCGCATACCCCTATGTGGTGGTGGTGCGCGATAACTCGAAGGGTGAAGCGATAGAGCACCGGTTCGTCGGGCTGTTCACCGTCGCCGCGTCGACTGCCAACGTGCTGGAGATCCCGATCATTTCCCAGCGCGTTAGGGGGGTGCTCGACAAGTCCGGGCGCGACCCGGACTCGTTGCCGGGTCAGCTGTTGGTCGACGTCATCCAGACATTTCCGCGCTCAGAGCTTTTCGCGCTCGACGTCGACGAGCTGCTCAACATGGCCACCGCGATCACCGATGTGGTTTCGCGACGCCGCACGCTGCTGTTCATGCGCGCCGACCAGCTGAGCCACTTCGTCTCCGCGCTGGTCTATCTGCCGCGCGATCGGTACACCACCGCGGTCCGGCTTCACATGATGGACATCCTGGTGTGCGAACTGGGCGGCACCAGCATCGACTACACCGCGCGTGTCAGCGAATCACCTTGGGCCGCAGTTCATTTCACGATTCGGCTACCCGACGACATCCGAACCGACGCGATCGACACCTCCGAGAACAACCGCCATCGGATCCAATCACTGCTCAGTGAGGCGGCCCGCACCTGGGCTGATCGACTGCTCGGAGCGGTCCGGTCCGGCTCGATCGGACACGAGCAGGCCGAGCACTACGCGGAGGCGTTGCCCGAGGTCTACAAGCAGGCCGTAACACCCGAAGACGCGATCGCGCACATAGGGATTATCGAAGAGCTGCAGGATGATTCGGTCAAGCTGGTATTCGCGCAGGACGACTCCGAAGCTCGCACCGCGCAGCTGACATGGTTCCTCGGCGGCAGGTCAGCGTCACTGAGTGACCTGTTACCAATGCTGCAGAGCATGGGAGTCATCGTGCTCGAGGAACGTCCGTTCACGGTGACGCGCGCCGACGGACTGCGGGTGTGGATCTACCAGTTCAAGATCGCGTTGCATCCGACGATTCCCGAGCGGGCGGAGGACAGCGACGCCGACCAAGCAGCACAGCGGTTCGCAGACGCCGTCACCGCGATCTGGCGCGGACATGCCGAAACCGACCGGTTCAACGAGTTGGTGCTACGTGCCGGGCTAACCTGGCACCAGGTCGTGATTTTGCGCGCGTATGCGAAATACTTGCGCCAGGCCGGGTTTCCGTACAGCCAGGCGCACATCGAATCTGTGGTCAACGACAATCCGCACACTGCCCGCTCGCTTGTCGCGTTGTTCGAGGCATTGTTCGCGCCGTCGGAATCGAGTAAGCGCGACGGGCAGGCGGCGGCTGCAGCGGTCGCCAAAGACATCGATGCGCTGGTCAGTCTTGACACGGACCGGGTGATGCGGGCCTTCGCGTCGCTGGTTCAGGCGACGCTGCGGACCAACTATTTTGTGACGCGGGATGGCTCCGCTCGCCGGCAGGGAGTGCTGTCGCTAAAGCTGGACCCAGGCCTGATCGACGAATTGCCCTTGCCGCGACCGAAATTCGAGATCTTTGTGCACTCGCCGCGGGTCGAAGGCGTCCACCTGCGGTTCGGGCCGGTCGCGCGCGGCGGGTTGCGTTGGTCAGACCGCCGGGAGGACTTCCGCACCGAGATCCTCGGCTTGGTCAAGGCGCAGGCCGTGAAGAACGCGGTGATCGTCCCGGTCGGCGCGAAGGGCGGCTTCGTCGTCAAGCAGCCCCCAATGGCCACCGGCGACGCAACAGCCGACCGCGAGGCACACCGCGGTGAAGGCGTCGCGTGCTACAAGATGTTCATCGCCGGGTTACTCGACGTGACCGACAACGTCGACCGCTCGTCGGGCAAGATCATCTCGCCGGATCGGGTGGTGCGCCGCGACGATGACGACGCGTATCTGGTCGTCGCCGCCGACAAGGGCACCGCAACGTTCTCGGACATCGCCAACGAAATCGCCAAGTCCTACGGGTTCTGGCTGGGCGATGCCTTCGCATCGGGTGGTTCAGTCGGTTACGACCACAAGGAGATGGGCATCACCGCCAAGGGCGCGTGGGAAGCCGTGAAACGGCACTTCCGCGAGATGGGCGTCGACACGCAAAGCGAGGACTTCACCGTCGTCGGGATCGGAGACATGAGCGGCGACGTGTTCGGCAACGGAATGTTGCTGTCCAAGCACATTCGGCTGATCGCCGCATTCGACCATCGCCATATCTTCGTCGATCCGAACCCGGACGCCGCGAGGTCGTGGGAAGAGCGCAAACGGCTCTTCGGTCTGACCCGCTCGAGTTGGGACGATTACGACAAGTCGCTGATCAGCGACGGCGGCGGGGTGTTCAGCCGCGAGCAGAAGTCGATCATCGTGAGTCACGAGATTCGCCGGGCGTTGGGTATCTCGGACGGCGTCTCCGAGATGACGCCGCCGGAGCTGGTCCGGGCGGTGCTGGGTGCGCCAGTGGATCTGTTGTTCAACGGCGGCATCGGTACCTACATCAAGGCCGAGTCTGAGTCCAATGTCGACGTCGGTGACCGCTCCAACGACACCGTCCGCGTGAACGGTAATCAGGTGCGGGCGAAGGTGATCGGCGAAGGCGGAAACCTCGGCGTCACCCCGCTGGGACGCGTCGAGTACGACCTGGCGGGTGGTCGTATCAACACCGACGCGCTGGACAACTCGGCCGGCGTCGACTGCTCCGACCACGAAGTCAATATCAAGATCCTGGTCGACTCGTTGATCACGGCGGGCAAGGTCGACGAGGGAGAACGCATACAGCTGCTCGAGTCGATGACCCACGAGGTTTCACGACTGGTGTTGGCCGACAACTCCGAGCAGAACGACCTGATGGGTACCAGCCGCGCCAACGCGGCCAGCCTGCTGACCGTCCACGCCCGCCAAATCCGCGACCTCGAGCGCAATCGCGGGCTGAACCGCGAACTGGAGGCGCTGCCGTCGGACAAGGAGATCCGGCGCCGAATGGACCAGGGAGTTGGTCTGACGTCGCCGGAGCTGGCGACGTTGATGGCGCACGTCAAGCTGCACCTTAAAGACCGGGTGCTCGCCAGCGAGCTGCCTGACCAGGAGGTGTTCGCGTCGCGGCTGCCGACGTACTTCCCGGGAAAACTTCGCGAGAGCTTCACCAGCGACATCCGCTCGCATCAACTGCGCCGGGAAATCGTCACCACGATGTTGGTCAACGACGTAGTGGACTGCGGCGGCATCACATTCGTCTACCGAGTGGTGGAGGAGTCCGGAGTTACTGCGGTGGATGCAGTGCGCACCTTTGTGGCTACGGACGCGATCTTCGGCATTAGCGATACCTGGCGCCGGATCAAGGCCGCGGGTGAAGCCGGCGGCATTCCGACCATCCTGTCCGATCGGATGACGCTCGATCTGCGCCGGCTTCTTGACCGCGCGTCGCGCTGGCTGATCAACTACCGGCCGCAGCCACTGGCCGTCGGCGCGGAAATCAACCGGTTCCGGTCTCAGGTCAGGGCGCAATCACCGCGGATCGCAGAGTGGCTGCGCGCCGACGACCGCCAGATCGTCGTCAACAAAGCCAACGACTTGGTATCCTACGGCGTCACAGAAGATTTGGCGGGCGCGGTCGCGGCCGGTTTGTACAGCTACAGTCTGCTCGACGTGATCGACATCGCAGACATCCTCGATCGTGACTCTGCGGAGGTCGCCGACACGTATTTCGCGCTGATGGGACACCTGGGTATCGACGGATTGCTCACCGCCGTGTCAGAGCTCGACCGCGACGACCACTGGCATGCGTTGGCGCGCTTGGCGATTCGCGATGACATCTACGGGTCATTGCGGTCACTGTGCTTCGACGTGATCGCGGTGGGGGAGCCCGACGAGAACGGCGAACAGAAGATCGCCGAGTGGGAGCACACCAACGGCTCCAGGATCGACCGTGCGCGCAGGACGCTCACCGAGATTTATGAGAGCGACGAGCACGATCTCGCGACATTGTCGGTGGCGGCGCGGCAGATCCGCAGCATGACGCGCACGGGCTCGGGAACTTCTGCATGACTGGCATTGGTTTCACCACACCGGTGCCGGTGCGGTGGTCGGACATCGACATGTACCAGCACGTCAATCACGCAACGATGGTCACGATCCTGGAAGAAGCGCGGGTGCCGTTCCTGCGCGAGCCGTTCGAGGCCGACATCACCGCAATTGGTCTGCTGATCCACGAGGTGCGGGTGCTCTATAAAGGCCAGCTGCGACTGATCGATTCGCCGCTGCAGGTCACGATATGGACCGGAAGAGTGCGTGCGGTCGACTTCACACTCGGCTACGAGGTGCGGCCGGTCAACGCCGACTTGAGCACCAAACCGTCGGTGATCGCCGAGACGCAACTGGCCGCAGTTCACATCGAAGAGCAACGGCTGCAACGGCTCACGCCGTCACAGCGCGACTACCTGCAGCGCTGGATGCGATGAGCTCGTCCGCAGAGCGCCGGATCTGGCTGCCCGGCGCGGCCGACCGTGCGAATCTCACGGCATTCGTCGAACGGGTCCGCCGACTCGACGACGCCGCGGTGATCCGGCTGCGGCAACGTTCCTCGGATGTGCTTGCAGCATGGGCGCCAACGGGATTCGACGTGCTGGCGAGTCGAGTGGCCGTCGGCTCGGTCAGGCCGCCCGACGTCTGCGCCGGTGCTTATGAGTTGCTTCGCGGGCTGGCGGCGTCTGATCCGTCGGGTTATGTCGATGCCGGGTTTCCGATGGATTCGGCCTGGCGTGGTGCGCTGCCACCGGATTCGGGCTTCGCGTTCGTCGACGACGTGCCGGCCGCCGTGGTGCTCGACCTCGCGCAGCGGGGGGCAGAGGTGTCCAAGGAGCACGGGGGGCAGGGTCCGCCGGTGTCGCTGCTGGATCAAGAGGTGGTCCACGTCACTGGCGCCGGAGTGACCGTCGGCGTTCCGATGCGGTGTGTATTCGCTTTGACGGCAATGGGCTTCGTCGACAGTCCGGACGGCGTTGTCCGGGTCCGGACGGTGGGGCCGTGGTTGCGCATCGACGCGCGGTACGGCTCGGTGCACTACCACCGCGACTTGCTACGGTTGGTGTGAATCCCCGGCGCTAGTGCTAGACCAGCCAGGCGGCGGTGTCGGGCGGGAGTCGTCCATCGACGATCGGCCCGCTGGCGAGAAGCACCTCACCTGAAGGGATTTCGATCGGCTCAGCGCCGGCGTTGAGCGCGCACACCAGGCCGTTCACGCGGAAGATCAGCGCATCTGCCGGCGAGTCGACCCATTGCAACTCTGTCCCCATGAATCCGCGCCGTAGATCGAGTGCGCGCCGGAAGAAGCTCAGCGTCGAATCCGAGTCACGCAGCTGACGCTCGACCGTCAACGGCGCCCACTCCGGCGGGATCGGGAGCCAGGTGTCCGGATTGTCAGAGAACCCGAACGGCGGCTCGTCGCCCGCCCATGGCATCGGCACCCGGCACGCATCGCGGCCACGCTCGCGGCCGCCGGAGCGGAACCATACCGGGTCCTGCAGCACCTCGTCGGGCAGCTCGACGTTCGGAAGGCCCAGCTCCTCCCCGTTGTAGACGAACACGGTGCCCGGCAGCGCGAGGACGACCATCGCCATCCCCCGAGCCCGCGCCAGGCCCACGTCGCCGCCGCCGTAGCGGGTGACCTCGCGGTCAACGTCGTGGTTGGCCAGCGTCCACGTGGGCGTCGCCCCTTCGATTGCGGCGGCTGCCAGCGAGTTCTCAATCGCGTCACGGATCTCGAGCGCGTCGAACTCGGCACGTACCAGCCGAAAGTTGAAGCCCAGATGAAGTTCATCGGGACGCAGGTACTTGGCGAACTCTTCGTTGTCGAAAACCCATACCTCCCCGATCGCGACCGCGTGCGGGTAGTCGTCGAGCACCGATCGGATGTCGCGGTGGATCGCGTGCACGCCGTCTTGGTTGAAGCGCGGGTCCTCGTTGCCGGTGAGCAGCATGTTGCGTCCGGGATTTTTCATGTCGGGTAATCCGGCCGGCTTGGCCATCCCATGTGCCACGTCCAGCCGGAAACCGTCCACTCCTCGGTCCAGCCAGAACCGCAACGTCTTCTCAAAGTCGGCGAAGACCTCGGGGTTATCCCAGTTCAGGTCGGGCTGCTCGGCGTCGAACAGATGCAGGTACCACTGGCCGGGTTTGTCGTCGGGCTCTATCACCCGCGTCCAGGCCGGCCCCCCGAACACGGACACCCAGTTATTCGGCGGCCGCGCCCCGCGGAGACCTCGACCGTTGCGGAAGATGTAGCGCTGTCGCTGCGCGGCAGCCGGGCCGGCGGCGACCGCGGCCTGAAACCACGGGTGTTGGCTGCTGGTGTGGTTAGGCACCAGGTCCATCGTCACCTTGATGCCGCGCTCATGTGCGGCGGCGATCATCCTGTCAAGCGCGTCGAGCCCGCCGAACAGCGGGTCGACGTCGCGCGGGTCGGCGACGTCATAGCCGTGGTCGGCCATCGGCGACACGGTCACCGGGTTGAGCCAGATCGCGTCGACGCCGAGCAGCTTGAGGTAGTCGAGCTTGGCCACGACGCCGTCGAGGTCGCCGACGCCGTCGCCGTTACTGTCGGCGAAAGAGCGCGGATACACCTGATAGAACACCGCGCGGGACCACCAAGGGCTGACGTCCATCGGTCAGAACGGCGAGTTGACCATCGAGTGAGCGGCCATCTCAAGATAGTCCAGCAACTCCTTGCGGTGCTCGTTGTCGAGGGTCTGTGCGTCGATGGACGCCACCGCAATGTGCATGCACCGCAACCACGCGTCGCGCTCGAACGGGCCGATCCGAAACGGGGCGTGGCGCATCCGCAGCCTGGGGTGACCTCGCTGGTCGGAGTAAGCTCGCGGGCCGCCCCAATACTGTTCGAGGAACATCCTGAGCCGCTCTTCGGCGGCGTCCAGTTCATCCTCGGGGTACAGCGGCCGCAAGATCTCGTCTTCGCGGACCAGTGCGTAGAACCGCGACACGATGGCATCGAAGGTCTTCGCGCCGCCGACGGCGTCGTAAAACGATTGCTGAGTTGTCGAATCCATCGCCTCCATTGTGGAGCATGGCCGGTCGCTACCCGATGTTCGCCGATCGGCCTGCGAACACGATCAGAATTGTCGTGCACTACGGCCCTAATCATGGTGGACTGATCGGCGGAGGTGACATGGCGCAGCGCAAGAAGAGTCGTCGGACCGGCATTGCAGCTGACCGCGCCATTCACAGCGTCGACACCCGTCCCGTTCACGAATCCACCTCACTGTGGGGTCGGCGCCGAGTTTTGCTGCTGAATTCCACCTATGAGCCGCTGACCGCGTTGCCGATGCGGCGCGCGGTGGTGATGCTGCTGTGCGGCAAGGCCGACGTCGTGCATGACGACCCCGTCGGCCCCGTGATCCACTCGGCGACCCGCACCGTCGTGGTGCCATCGGTGATCCGGCTGCGCAGCTATGTTCGGGTGCCGTATCGGGCCCGCATCCCGATGACCCGTGCGGCGCTAATGCACCGCGACCGGTTTCGGTGTGCATATTGCGGGTCGAAGGCCGACACCGTCGACCACGTGGTTCCGCGCAGCCGCGGGGGCAGCCACACCTGGGAG
Source organism: uncultured Actinomycetota bacterium (assembly GCA_963801365.1). GTDB lineage: Bacteria > Actinomycetota > Actinomycetes > Mycobacteriales > Mycobacteriaceae > Mycobacterium. Next base: position 44,159 of record CAWDEZ010000028.1, read on the forward strand.
AACTGCGTCGCAAGCTGCTCGCCGTGTAACCACCGCAAGGCCGACCGGCTGCTCGCCGAACTCGGATGGACGTTGCGGTCGGCGCCGCATACCCCCAAGGGTCAGCACTGGCGGCTGTTGTCGACTGTCAAGGAACTCCACCCGGCCTGGATGAGATATTTGGGTGAGGGCGCCGCGTAGCGCGTCTCTGAGATACGGTTTGCGTCGTGAGCGTTCTGCTGGTCCACGCATTGTTCGTGGGCATTCCGCTGTTGCTCGTGCTGATTCTGGCCGCACTGATCTGGTCGGGTAAGAACAGGCATCCGACCACGTACAAGATGTCGGAGCCGTGGACGCACGAGCCCATCCTGTGGTCCGCGGTCGACGAGCGTGTCCGTGACCCGCACGGACACGGATTCGAGGAGTTGACGGTCGGAGGTGGCGCCAGTGGCAAGTGGTGAACTCGCGACTCGACAAGAGAGCGATCTGCCGCTCGGTTTCGTCATCACCTCCAGCGGACGCATCTCCGGTGTCACGGAGCCAGGCGAGGTGTCGGTGCACTACCCATTCCCGGCGATGGACCTTGTGACCCTCGACGACGCGCTGAAGTACGGCACGCGGGCGTCGAAGGCCCGGATGGCGGTCTACATCGGCGACTTCGGCGACGCCCCGGCGGTCCGCGCCCGGCAAATCCTCGCGCAGGTACCCACACCCAACGATGCTGTGCTGCTTGCTGTTTCGCCCAACGAACGGGCGATCGAGGTGGTTTACGGCGAAGGCGTGAGGGGCCGCGGCGCGGAATCGGCCGCGCCGCTCGGAGTGGCGGCGGCGGCGGCGGCGTTCACGGCCGGCAACCTGATGGACGGGCTGATCAGCGCGGTGCGAGTGTTGTCCGCCGGCATCTCACCTCCGTAGCTCTTTGCGCCGAAATAGCATTCCATGTCGTGCGTTGGCACCTACAGCGACACGGAATGCTATTTCGGCGCAGCAGCCTCAGCCCGCGTCGAACTTCCGTGCCTTCAGGGCGCGCTCGACTCCAGCCTTGCCTTCGACAACTAACCGGCGCAACGCCGGGGGCAGTTCGCCGGCGAGGAACCGATCGGCCTTGGCGACGGCGTCATCGCTGATGTCCCACGTCGGATACAGGCCGATCACGACCGTCTGCGCCGCCTCGCTGGAGCGACGATCCCAGACGCCCTGGATGGCGTCGAAGTAGCGAGATGTGAACGGCTGCAACAACTCCGCCTGCCCGGGTTCGATGATCCCGCCGATGATGGCCCGCGCCACGATGTTTGGCAGCGTGTCGTTTTCGATCACGTCGGTCCATGCCCGCTCCTTGACGGGCAACTGCGGGCGCGCCGCCGAGGCCGCCGCGGCGTGCCGCTTGCCCGCCGCGGTCGGGTCGCGCTGCGCCTCCGCGTCAATGAGCGGCGTGTCCTGTCCGGCGGAGTCGACGACGCCGGACCTGGCCAGCGCGGTGACGATACGCCAGCGCAGGTCGGTGTCGACGACGAGTCCGGCCAGGTCCTTCTCGTCGGGCGAAGTGTCCAGCAGTGCGGACAGCACCTCGATATGCCGCAGCTTGAGCACCGACGAGCACAGCGCGTTGACGTAGGCCAGTTGGTGGTCGGATCCCGGCTCAGCGGCGCGAGCCAGGTCCAGCAGCCGGTCGGCGAACAACGGCCAGCCCTCTTCACACGCCCACCCCGACTCGGCATAGGAGCCGAGCGCGGTCTGCGCCTGCAGCAGCAGCCGCTGGGCCACCCCGACCTCGGTCTCGGCCTGCACGCCAGCACACACCAGCGACACGAAATCGCGGGCCCGCAGCTCGGCGTCACGGGTCATCTCCCATGCCGCCGACCACACCAAGGTGCGAGGGAGCGGCTCGGCGATATCGGCAATGCGGCTCAGCGCGGCGGCCAAGGATTCCTCGTCGAGCCGCAGCGAGCAATACGTCAAGTCATCCTCGTTGACCAGGATCAGCTTGCCGCGTGAAACACCCTGTAGCGCAGGCACTTCTGTCAGCTCGCCATCGGCGTCCAGCTCCTCGCGGTGCACTCGGACCAGCTTGCCCATGCCGTCGTCGTCATAAATGCCCACCGCCAGCCGGTGCACCCGCGTCTCGCCGGCGCCCGGCTTGGCACCGCCCTGCCGGATCGCGAACCGGCTGAAGCGGCCGTCCGCGTCGACGTCGAAGTCGGCGCGCAGGGTGTTCAGCCCGGTGGTCTTCAGCCACTGGCTGCCCCAGTCGGACAGGTCGCGGCCGGACGCTTTTTCCAGCGCGGACAGCAGGTCGTCGAACGTGGCGTTGTCGTACGCGTGGGCCTGGAAGTAGTCGCGCAGCCCGGCCAAGAAGTTGTCCAGGCCGACGTAGGCGACCAGTTGCTTGAGTACGCTGGCGCCCTTGGCGTAGGTGATGCCGTCGAAGTTGACGTCGACCGCAGCCAGATCGGGGATGTCGGCGGCCACCGGGTGTGTCGACGGCAGCTGGTCCTGTCGGTACGCCCACGATTTCTCGGCGTTGGCGAAAGTCGTCCAGGCCTCTGTGTATTCCGTTGCCTCGCTCTGGCATAGCACGGATGCGAACGTCGCAAACGACTCGTTGAGCCACAGATCATCCCACCAGCGCATCGTCACCAGGTCGCCGAACCACATGTGTGCCATTTCGTGCAGCACCGTTTCGGCACGCCGCTCGTAGGACGCCCGCGTTACCTTGCTGCGGAAGACGTAGTCCTCCAAAAATGTCACGGCTCCGGCGTTTTCCATCGCGCCGGCGTTGAACTCCGGCACGAACAGCTGGTCGTACTTGCCGAACGCGTAGGGCACCCCGAAGTTGCGGTGATAGAAACCGAAGCCCTGCTTGGTCTGCGTGAAAAGCCGTTCGGCGTCCATATATTCGGCCAGCGACGCGCGGCAGAACAGGCCCAGGGGAATCTCGCCGTGTTCGTCGATGTAGGCGTCGTCCCAGCGCGCGTACGAACCGGCGATCAGCGCGACGAGGTAGGTACTCATTCGCGGTGTGGTGGCGAAGGCATGCACCCCGTCCGTCGCGCTCACGGTTGCACCGTTGGACACCACCTGCCAGTGCGTGGGAGCGGTGACGACGAGATCGAACGTCGCTTTCAGGTCGGGCTGGTCGAAGCATGCGAACATCCGCTTGGCGTCGGCGGTTTCGAACTGCGAATACAGGTACACCTCGTCATCGACCGGGTCGACGAACCGGTGCAGGCCCTCGCCGGTGTGGGAGTAATAGCAGTCCGCGTCGACGACCAGGACGTTGCGCTCGTCGACGATGTTCAGCGGGATGCCGGCGGACTCGTCGTAGCCGGACACGTCGATCTCGATGCCGTTGAGCGTCGCGCCGCGCACTTTGTCGGCCGCGATGTCGATATACGTGTCGGCGCCGGGGAGCGCGTGAAACGTCACGGTGGTCACCGACCGGAACGTGCGCTCGCCGGGCGAGCCGCTGCCGTCGGTGAGGTCCAACTCGATCCGGTAGTTGTCGACGGTCACCAGCGCCGCGCGCTCGATGGCCTGGTCGCGGGTCAGGTTTGGAAGTGCCACGCCGTCCAACATATCGGCGTGGTGCAGCCGGCACCTCGCGCAGTAAGACTGCGACGCCGCTGCGAGTCGATACAGGAAGGACGTCGTGGTTCAGACGGGTGGGGTCGTCGCAGGGCGACTAGCGCCGTAACGACTAGCTGGCGCGGTCGCCGACGCTCGTTCCGGACATGATCGCGGGTATCGGGTTTGACCGAGAAGGGGTCTAGCGAATCGCCTCAGGATGTCCGGAGGCTCTGGTCTGCCGTGGGTCTACGTCACCGCGACAGGCGAACCGGCGGCGAGTTCAAGCCATGCAGGCTTCTCGGTGGGGTAGCTGGGTAGGCGGCTAGGTATCGCGACTCAGGTAGCACGGTCACGTCGTCGCCGTCAGAGACCACCACGACCAGCAGCAGTGGCCCGCAGGTGATTGTGCGCAGCTCGGGGGGCGCGATCACGTCCGGCGAACCCGCCGCCAGCTCAGGGGCGGCTGGCGCCGCGTCCATGGCTGGCGCCGCGTCCATGGCTGGCGCCGCGTCCACGGCTGGCGCCGCCCAGCCAGCAATCGCGCCGACCAGCACGGCGGCGCAGCCGGCAAGCGCACCGCCGAGCACAGCTGCGCCGGTGGCCGCGGTAGTCACTGAGCAGGCGCAGCAGTTGCGGTCGTCCGACGCGCCTCAGGTGGCGTCGCGGCTGACCAAAACCGACCCCGCGCCATCAGCCTCGCAGCTGCTCACCCGCGCCGCAGAGGCGGTCGGTGCGCCGGCGGCGTTGACCCGGTTGTCCGCGCCGCAGGCCGCATCGTTCGGCGAGCAGACCCAGGCCCTAACCCTTCCCACCGCTGCTGGCGCCGACACCCTCGCGCTGGCGCCCGCACCGGCGCCGGCAAATCCGATCGAGGCGCTGCTGCAGATTCCGGCCACGTTGATCAACGCGGCGGTCAACACCGTGGTGTCATTCTTCGAACCGATCGTGGGCCCGGGCACCCCGCTCGACAATCCGCTGCTGTGGGGGGTCTTGGCTTTTGTGCGCCGCCAAACCGGTCAGAGCCTCGCCAACAGCACACCGGTTATCACGTCGGTGACCTCCCGCCAAGACGCTGACCCCGCAACCGACGGGGTGCTCGTGATCGACATCGACGCCGCAGACCAGGACAACGACACCTTGACCTACAGCGCGACCAGCAACAGCCTCAAAGGCACTATCACCGCCAGTGCCAGCCCTGACACGTTCACCTACACCCCCAACGCGGACTGGGACGGCCAAGCCTACGACGACACCGTGACCGTCACCGTGTCCGACGCCAGCAGCGGATCCCACATTCACGCCCAGGACCAAACCCACACCGCCACCGACACCATCACGATCCGGGTGCCAGCGGCCGCCGTCAACGACGTGCCGAGCGCGGTCAACGACGCGGCCACCGTTGCCCAAGGCGGCACCACGACGGTCGCGGTGTTGGACAACGACACCGATGCCGACGGCACCATCGACGCGACGACGGTGGTCATCACCCAACGACCCTCATCGGGGACCGCGTCGGTGAATGCCGACGGCACCATCAAATACGTCTCCAACGGCGCCGAAGTGACCTCCGACAGCTTCAGCTACACCGTCAACGACAACACCGGGGCCACCAGCAACACCGCCGCCGTGTCGGTCACCGTCACCCCGGTCAACGACGCGCCGAGCGCGGTCAACGACGCGGCCACCGTTGCCCAACGCGGCACCACGACGGTCGCGGTGTTGGCCAACGACACCGATGCCGACGGCACCATCGACGCGACGACGGTGGTCATCACCCAACGACCCTCATCGGGGACCGCGTCGGTGAATGCCGACGGCACCATCAAATACATCTCCAACGGCGCCGAAGTGACCTCCGACAGCTTCAGCTACACCGTCAACGACAACACCGGGGCCACCAGCAACACCGCCACCGTGTCGGTCACCGTCACCCCGGTCAACGACGCACCCGTGGTCACCACCACCGCGGGGGCCACCTCCTACACCGAGCAAGGCGCGCCGCGGTTGCCGTCGATGCCGGGCTGATCATCACCGACGCGGACACCGCGACGCTAACCGGGGCAACCGTGTCCATTACCGCCCCGAGCTCGGGTGAAACACTTGCCCTTACCACCGGCAATGGCATCACCGGCAACTACAACAATATGACCCACTGGTGTAATCACCGGATCGGTACCGTTCACCGATCCCGACGCAGGCACACTCAGCTACTCGGTGGCGCCCGCAATCAGAGGCAGTGTCACCATCGACTCCGCCACCGCCGCCTTCACCTACACCCCATCCGCCGCGGCCAGGCAGAGGGCCGCCACGACGGCCGCCACCGCTGCCGAGAAGCAGGACACCATCGTCGTGTTCGCCGATGATGGTCGTTCCGGCGTCACGTCGGTCGCCATCACCGTGTCGGTGGTGCCGGTGAGGAACGCCACCAACGGGGCTCCAGTGGCGGGCACACCCGTCGTCGGCACGCCCAGCATCAGCACCGGAACGGTCAGAGGATCCGTACCGTTCACCGACCCTGACAACGACCCGCTTCGGTACATCGCGGCCTGGTCCCCCGGCAAGGGTACCGTCTCCGTCGACCCGGCCACCGGCACGTTCACCTACACTCCGGTCGCTTATACCTTCGAAAAATATCGGCACAGAGCGGCGGCCGATACCGCCACGGCAGCCGACAAGATGGACACCTTCACTATCGAGGCGAGCGATCTCCGTGGCGGGACCACAGACGTCCTCGTCACCGTCCCGGTCAGCCCGGCGAACACGCAACCCGAGGCCTTCAATGTCCCGGCCGTCAACACAGCGAACATCTCCGGCGTGGTCACGGGATCGGCGTCGATATTCGACCAGGCGGAGACACGCTTACCTACACCGCGTCCACTCCCGGCAAGGGCAGCGTGACCGTTACGAGCACCGGCTCCTTCACCTACACACCCACCGCCGAAGCCCGGCAGGCGGCGGCTTCGACGACGGCGACGACCGCCGACATGGTAGACACCTTCGTCGTCACCGCCAACGACGCCCGCGGCGGCGTCACGCGGGTCGCCGTCACAGTCGGTGTCCTACCGACTGGCGCCACTCCGAATGCAGCACCACGCCGCAATCTTGACGGCGTCGACTTCACCAGCAGGACCCCCTCCACGGGAGCTACCACAGGAACCGTGTCGGTCTTCGACCCAAACGGTGACGCGCTCACCTATACCGCGTCCGAACCGACCAAGGGCACAGTCACCGTCGATCCGACTACCGGCGCGTTCACCTATATCCCCACCGCCGCGGCCCGCCACAACGCCACCGAAGCGACTGCCACCGACGAAGACACCCACGACACGTTCACCATCGTCGTCGCGGACGGCCACGGCAACGCCACACCCGTAACGGTGACCGTGCCTATCGGCCTGCAGAACTCAAAACCCGTACCTGGCCACCACACTTGTCGGCACTCCCGATGCCTCGACCGGAATCGTCACCGGCCAGGTCACCGCAACCGACCCCGACAACGACACCATCAACTACATCGGCACCGCCACCACCGCCAAAGGCAGCGTGACCGTCGACCGCACCACCGGCGCGTTCACCCCCGCCCCCGCCCCCGCGGCCCGGTTCTACGCTGCCGTCGCCGACGCCACCGACGCCGACAAATTCGACCATTTCACCGTGACCGCGTACGACAATCACGGCGAATTCGTGAGCACAGAGATCACTGTGACGATTCAACCGTCGACTGCTCCCAACACCGCGCCTATGCAGACCGCACCGACCACCGTCGGTGAACCCGACCCGACCACCGGCGAAGTCTCGGGCCACTTCCACCTCACCGAACTGGACCGCGACACGATCACCTACAGCTTCGAGCCGATCGCCGGCAGCCGTGTCGAGGACGGGATCTTCGTCGTCGACGACGGAAGGTTCAACGTCGACGACACGGGGGCATGGACGTTCATCCCCACCGAGGAACGGCGCCACGAAGCCGCGCTGGAAACCGGAGGCCGCCCCGACATCTACTCGTTCCGCTGGACTGCTACCGACAGCCGCGATAGTCGAGTCGGGCGAGAAATGCATCAACGGCGACGGGATAACGTCTAGTCGTGACGCCTAGTCTCTAAACACCTTGCGCACCAGCGTCTTTGCCCGACATATGACCCGCAGTTAACCGTGGGCACCGGATGACAAGCGACGGCGTACCTGCAGCTGGCATTCGACCGGGCCACTGAACGCCATGCCCGACGTGAATACCGGACGCTCGCCATCAACCTGCCATACTTCGAGATCCTCCGCGTCGCCGACCGTCACCGTCGCCGTGTGCGCGTCAATCGCGGTGACGTACCGCGGCTTTCCATCGGGAGGCCGGTCTCTACCACCACCCAGCCTCCCGGCGGCGCCGCGATCGTTGGAGGCAGGCTCGGACCGCTTCTGAAAGCAGCCAACCGCAACGATCCCACCCAACCCGGCCGCCCACCACGGCGGTCCTAGGCTGGCCTCACTGGTAGTGGCATCCTTGATCAGCGGCGGGCAGCCTGACCACTACCGGATCCGACAGCGACGATCACCGTTCGGAGCCGAGGGCGCCGCTGTGATTCCCATGCCTCGTTCAACACCTTCGTCCGCTCTCGCCTGGACCGGGGCGTCGTCGGGAACAGCTGCCTTTCGTACTGGGTTGTGCCGGGTGAAAGATCTGGTGACATTCCCATGAGAGGATCGTTGATGCCTGAAAAGTCCGTCGCCGATTTCTGGTTCGACCCGCTGTGCCCGTGGTGCTGGATCACCTCGCGCTGGATTCTCGAAGTCGAGAAGGTCCGCGACATCGAGGCGAACTTCCGCGTGATGAGCCTGGCCGTCCTCAACGAGAAGAAAGAGGATCTGCCGGAGGAGTACCGGGAGCGGCTGAAGGACGCGTTCAAACCGGTTCGTGTGCTGATCGCCGCGGAGCAGGCCAAGGGCTCTGAGGTGCTGCCGCCGCTGTACACCGCGATGGGCACCCGGATCCATAACCAGGGCAACAGGGACCTCGACGATGTGATCGCGCAGTCGTTGGAGGAGGTCGGGTTGCCGGCCGAGTTCGCCGAGGCCGCCGCCACCGACAAGTACGACGACGCGCTGCGCAAGAGCCATCACGAGGGCATGGACGCGGTCGGCGAGGACGTCGGCACCCCGACGATTCATGTCAACGGCGTCGCGTTCTTCGGCCCGGTGCTCTCCCGCATTCCGCGCGGCGAGGAAGCCGGCAAGCTGTGGGACGCGTCGGTGACGTTCGCGTCGTATCCGCATTTCTGGGAGCTCAAGCGCACGCGCACCGAGCCGCCCCAGTTCGACTGAAAGCAGCCGGCAGAGCTGGCAGGCCCCAAATTCCTTGGCGCACTGCGCGATTCGCTGGCCTGCGGCGCTACGCCCGTCACTGCCACGTCGAAAATAGTGGTGTATGATATGGTGTATGAAGCGCACGAACATCTATCTCGGCGAGGAGCAGACGGTGGCCCTCGACCGGTTGGCAGCACAACAGGGTGTGTCACGTGCTGAACTGATCCGCCAACTGCTGGATCGGGTTCTCGCGAATTCCGACGAGAGCCTTGCGTCGGACCTTCAAGCGATCGACGACTCGTTCGGCGCGTTGCGCGACATCGACGTGCCGATGCGCGGCCAGGGCGGTCGCGAAGACCACCTTGCGCGCGTCTGGCGCCGTTCGTCGTGATTCTGGTCGATTCAGATGTGCTGATCGCGCATCTGCGCGGCGTCGGCGCCGCCCGAGACTGGCTCATCGCCGCCCGAACGCACGGGCCTCTCGCGATTAGCGTCGTGTCGATCGCCGAGCTTATCGGCGGAATGCGATCAGTCGAGCGTCGCGAAGTGTGGCGGTTGCTGGCATCCTTTCGCGCTGAACCTGCCAGCGAGATCGTTGCCCGTCGTGCGGGTGAAATGATGCGCCGATATCGTCGCAGCCACACCGGCGTCGGACTCGGCGACTACCTGATCGCAGCAACCGCCGACGTTAAGGGGCTCCAGCTGGCAACCCTCAATGTGCGACATTTCCCCATGTTCAAAGATCTCCAGCCGCCGTTTGCGACGACGCCGCCGTAGCACCTGCCCGGCAGTGGATCAGCGGGCGTGCGGCGTCCCCAGGTACGGAAACTCGTCGAAAGTGTCGGTGTGCGGCGCTAATCCGGTCGGCGGAATATCGCCCTTGGACAGGAACGCCAGCCGGTAGTTGATGACGTCGTCGGTGAACACGCGGCCGTTCGGGTACTCCGCGGGCTGAGAAGGGTTGAAGGACAACATGTCCGGGAGGGTGCCCTCGTCATCGATCGCCTCGATCGCCTCGTCGCGCGTGTAGTTGCCGGTGTGGCCCATCAGGTGGACGAACTGGTCCAGCCACCGGTTGCGGTCGTTGACCGGTTCGCTGGCGTTGTACTCCTCTTTGGTGTCGTCCGTGTTGAAGAAGCTGCTCACCGACGGGTGGCCGGCGCGGTCCACGTGAACGAGTTGGCCGTCGCGCCGCAGGCTGCACCGTCCCCAGATCCGGATGCCGGAATTCGCGCCGAGCCGCTCGGTGGGTAGTTCCAGCACCGTGGAGAAGACGTTTGCCTCGGTGTTGGAGTCCACGCCCGTCCAGGGTGACGGGCCGCCCAAGTGTGGTTCGGTGAAGTTGCGCTTGCCGGAGGTGTCGAACAGGTTCTTGATGCCGTCGAAGTCGAAGAAGAACGCATCGCTACGGGCGCCGGCGAAGAACATGATGTCCTCGGATGTGACGATGTTGGGCTGCGGTCCGAACGACACCTCCACATCGGAGAAGATCTTGTCGCCGACGGCTTCGACCTCGCGCGACTGCTCGCCGGTGGCCATGAAGACGTCGACGGTCTGGTTGCCGTTCTGCGGCTCGGAGAACACATAGCTGAATGCGATGTCGTTCAACAGATCTCCGTCGTTGTCGATCGCGAGACGATAGATCGCGTCGGGATGAAGCGCATCCGCGTTCGGGTTGGCGTTGAGGATCAGTACCGTGCGGTCGGGGTCGGCGGGGGACTGGAAGGCGTAGAGGTCGCAGAGGTCGAGTCGTTGGTCGCCGAGGGGCGGCCCGAGGCTGAGGCCGGTGAAGTGGTTGGACACATCGATCACCGTATGGTCGCTCGCGGCGAAAAGATAGGCTGGCCGCCATGCGTGTCTACCTCGGCTCTGACCACGCCGGATTCGAGCTCAAGCAGGCCATCATCGACCACTTGAAGAACGCCGGACACGAGCCGGTCGACTGCGGCGCCTACACCTACGACGCCGACGACGACTACCCGGCGTTCTGCATCTCGGCGGCCGAACGCACGGTCAAGGATCCGGGCAGTCTGGGCATCGTGATCGGCGGCTCGGGCAACGGCGAGCAGATCGCGGCGAACAAGGTGCCCGGCGCCCGGTGCGCGCTCGGGTGGAACACCGAGACGGCGTCGCTGGCGCGTGAACACAATGATGCGCAGTTGATCGGCGTCGGTGCCCGGATGCACAACGTCGAGCAGGCATTGGCCATCGTCGACGCGTTCCTGTCCACCCCGTGGTCCAAAGCCCAACGCCACCAACGCCGTATCGACATCCTTGCCGAATACGAGCGCACGCATGAGGCGCCCGCGGTGCCGGATGCACCGGACTAGAGCGTGCCCGAGGGTCACACGCTGCACCGGCTGGCCCGGCTGCACCAGCGGAAGTTCGGCGGTCAACCGGTCGCCGTGTCCAGCCCGCAGGGCCGGTTCGTCGACGGCGCGGCGATCGTCGACGGCCGGGTGCTGCGGAAAGCAAGCGCGTACGGCAAGCACCTGTTCCACCACTACGCGGATGGACCGATAGTCCATGTGCATCTGGGCTTGTATGGTGGGTTCACCGAGTCCGAGGTGCCGATGCCGCTTCCCGTCGGCGAGGTGCGCATGCGGATGGTGGGTGCCGACTTCGGCACCGACCTGCGTGGCCCGACCGCATGCGAGGTGCTCGACGAAGCGCAGGTCGACGCGGTGATCGCCCGGCTCGGTCCAGATCCACTGCAGCGCGACGCCGACCCTGACCGCGCATGGAAGCGAATCGCCAAGTCGCAGCGGCCCATTGGTGCGCTGCTGATGGATCAAGCGGTGATCGCCGGCGTAGGCAATGTCTATCGCAACGAGCTGCTGTTTCGGCATGTGATCGACCCATACCGGCCTGGTCGGGCCGTCGATGCGGCCGAATTCGCCTCAGCCTGGGCTGATTTGGTGCAGTTGATGCGGGTCGGCTATCGGCGCGGCAAGATACATGTCGTGCGTCCGGAGCATGACCACGGCCCACCGTCGTACCGGCCCGGACGCCCGCGCACGTATGTGTACCGCCGCGCCGGCGAGCCGTGCCGTGTCTGCGGCACGAAGCTGCTCACCGCCGTTCTCGAAGGCCGCAACGTGTTCTGGTGCCCGACCTGTCAGACGTAGGCCGCTGATTGAACATCGTGACACGGGGAACACGAGACAGATGAGGCGACGCGCGTGACACCCGAACAGGATCTCGACCACATCGCACCGTCGGTGGAGGCCGGGGAAAGCACACGCACTGTGCTGATCGCGCTGGGCGCGAATGCCGCGATTGGCGTCGCGAAAACGGTCGCCGCGATGCTGTCGGGCTCCGCGTCGATGGTGGCCGAGGCGGCTCACTCGTGGGCGGACACGGGCAACCAAGTGTTCCTATGGATCGCCGACCGGCGCAGCCGGCGAGCCGCCGACGCCCGCCATCCGCTGGGTTACGGCCAAGAAGCGTACGTCTGGTCGTTGTTGGCCGCGGTGGGTCTCTTCGTGGTGGGCGCCTCGGTGTCGATCTGGCACGGAATCAGTGAGCTCTTGCACGGCGAATCCGGCCGCGGCGATTATTGGCTTTCCTACATTGTGCTGCTGATCGCGTTTGTGTTGGAAGGTATTTCGTTCCTCCAGGCGGTGCGCCAGCTTCGCGGTGAAGCAGCCGTCTACCAGCGCGACCTTCTGGAGCACGCGCTTGCGACCTCCGATCCGACGACGCGGGCAGTGTTCGCCGAGGACGGCGGCGCGTTGATCGGAATCGTCATCGCGTTCTTCGGGATCGGGCTGCACCAGCTGACCGGCAACCAGATGTGGGACGCGATCGGGTCGATCCTCGTCGGCGTTTTGCTCGGGGTGATCGCGATAGTGCTCATCGACCGCAATCGTCGCTTCCTGACCGGTGAGCCCGCGTCCGAGGAACTGCGCGACGCGGTGATCGCACGCATCAACCGGTTGCCCGACGTCGCCGACGTGCGGTTCATCCGGATCGTCTTCGTCGGGCCCAAACGGCTCTTCGTGGTCGCCAGCGTCGATATCGTCGGCGACTACGCCGAATCACGTGTCGCGCGAACGCTACGGCGCCTGGAGCGGGAACTGGAACTGGATCCGCACATCGCCGATACGGTGTTGACGATCGCCGATCCGGAGGACGATGACATGCATGACGGGCGAGCCCCGCGAGACCGACGCGACTGAAACTGAGCCCGATTACCGGTTCACGCTCGCCAACGAACGCACCTTTCTTGCGTGGGAACGGACCTCGCTGGGTCTTGTGGCGGCGGCGGTCGCCATCGTCCAGTTCGTGCCGCAGTTCGGCATCCCGGGAGCCCGGCACATCGTCGGAGCGTTCCTCACCCTCCTGGCCATGCTCTGCGCTGGTCTGGGGCTCCGTCGCTGGAGGGCCGTCGACGACGCTATGCGCCGGGGTCAGCCCCTGCCTCGGCAGAGCGCACCGGTGATCCTCGGGCTCGGCTTGGTTTTACTGGGTGCACTGGTGTTGGCCATCGTGGTCAGCAAGGCGGTGATCCGTTGACGAGCCCGGGCCCCGAAGGTTCCCAGGCCGAGCGGACCGCGCTGGCATGGAGCCGCACCGCACTGGCGGTCCTGGCCAACGGGGTATTGCTGGTGGTAAAGCAGCCGCACCACGCCGATCAACCGCTGCGACCCGTCGCGGCGGGGCTGGCGGCGATCATCGCGGCCACTGTTTATTTGGTCGGCGTACGCCGGCAACGGACGCTCGCGCAGCGGCCGCTTACCTACAGCATTGCCGCCCGCGCGGAGGTGCAGCTGGTCGGCATCGCGGTGCTGGTGTTGATCACGGCGACGGCGCTCGGCCTGTTTGTGTAACGGGTCTAGAAGTCGAAGCCGCCGAAGTCGCCGCCGCCGAAGTCGCCACCGCCACCGCCGTCGCCCCAGCCACCGCCGTCGCCCCAGCCGCCGCCGTCGCCGCCGCTGTCCCAGCCGCCAGTGTCCTGGACCTGCCCGGCATCGAAGCCCGCGTCGTACCCGCTGTCGAAGCCTTGGCCGTAACCGTTTTCGAACTGTGCCGCGTCGTACCCCACGCCGTGCATTCCAGAAAACAGAGTGTCGAACAGCACCACGGATCCGAGACCCCAGGCGCCGGCGACAAGGGCCGTCTTCCACCACGGCTCGGAGTACCAGCCCGCCGGCACCGGCCGCCCGGCCACCCTTCCGCCGGGGTAGTAGTTCGGGGTGCGGGGCGACGGCGCCGGCGACGCCTCGATTTCGCGTCCCTCGAATTGGACCCGGCGGTCCTCGGTGACCGTTCCCGCCGAGTGCTGCCCGGTCAGCGTCTCCAACTCCGGACCGGGATCCATGCCCATGGCCTGTCTCGCGGCGCGTGCATAGTAGAGGCCTTCCAGCGCGCTCTCCTTGGCCAGCTGCGCCTGCCGGGCCGTGGTCGCTTGGTCGATCTGCGACGAGGCCGCGGTGTACCGCTCGGAGGCGTCGGCCAGTGCCTGTTTTGACGCGTCATCGGTTCCGGTGAGATTGAGCACTTGCCCGCCCAGCCGTTCGATCACGCGTCGTGCGTCGGCCTTCGCGTCGGCCAGAGACGATGCCGCCCGGTTGCGAGAGGCCCGCGACGAACTCACCACCGCCAGCGCGATCGCCGCAACGACTAGGACGAGGATCACCACTAACGCCGCGTTCATGCGACCACCCTACCGACGGGGGCGGTTGCAACGAGAGCGACGTTTTTGCGGGGCTCTTCTCGCGCTTTTTCTGCGAAACGTCGATCTGGACACGAAATGAGCGGGCGACGAAATGAGCGGGCGACGGGAATCGAACCCGCATAGCTAGCTTGGAAGGCTAGGGCTCTGCCATTGAGCTACGCCCGCAGCACAGCACGAAGGCACTGTACGGTGCTTTCGTGCCGCAAGCCAACCGGGCCGTAGGATCGCCAGGTTAGGCGAATGCGGGGTGTAGCGCAGCTTGGTAGCGCATCCGCTTTGGGAGCGGAAGGCCGCAGGTTCAAATCCTGTCACCCCGACCAGAAGTGACCGACGACGAGGAGCCATAGGACGTGAAGAGCACCGTTGAGCAGCTGAGCCCCACCAGGGTCCGGATCAACGTGGAGGTGCCGTTTACCGAGCTGCAGCCCGATTTCGACCGCGCATACAAGCAACTGGCCCAGCAGGTCCGCCTGCCGGGGTTTCGCCCTGGCAAAGCGCCGGCGAAATTGCTCGAGGCGCGGATCGGGCGCGGGGCGGTGCTCGAGCAGGTCGTCAACGACGCGCTGCCGAGCCGCTACAGCCAGGCCGTCACGTCGTCGGACGTGCAGCCGATCGGCCAGCCGCAGATCGAAATCACCAAGATCGAAGACGGCGACGAACTCGTGTTCACCGCCGAGGTGGATGTGCGGCCCAAGATCGAACTGCCCGATCTGAGCGCGTTGACCATCACGGTCGATCCGATCGAAGTCACCGACGCGGACGTCGAATCGGAGTTGGAATCGCTGCGCGCCCGGTTCGGCACGTTGACCGGTGTGGAGCGTGCGGCGCAGGACGGCGACTTCGTGTCGATCGACCTGTCGGCAACGGTCGACGGCGCCGAAGTTCCCGAGGCCGCCACCGAGGGGCTCTCCCACCAGGTCGGGTCGGGTCAGCTCCTCGACGGTCTCGACGAAGCGATCGTCGGGATGTCGGCGGGGGAGAGCCAGGTGTTTACCTCCACGCTGGCAGCGGGCGAGCACGCCGGCCAGAGCGCGCAGGTCACCGTGACGGTGAACTCGGTGAAGGAACGCGAACTGCCGGAACCCGACGACGAATTCGCCCAACTGGCAAGCGAATTCGACACCATTGACGAGCTGAAGGCCAGCCTGTCGGACCAGGTCGCCCGAATCAAGCGGATCCAGCAGGCCGAGAAGATCCGGGGAGTGGCGATAGAGTCCCTGCTCGACAAAGTGGAGGTGCCGCTGCCCGAAGCGATTGTTCAGGCACAGGTGGACGAGGCTGTGCACAGCGCGTTGCACGGTCTCGAGCATGACGAGGACCGCCTGGCCGAGGCGTTGGCCGAGCAGGGCAGCAGCCGCGACGAGTTCGAGGCCGACGCGCGCGATAACGCGGAGAAGGCGATCAAGACCCAGCTGCTGGTCGACGCGATCGCCGACAAGCTCGAAATTCAGGTTGGCCAGGACGACCTGACCGAGCGGCTGGTGCTGCAGTCGCGGCAGTACGGCGTCGAGCCGCAGCAGCTGCTGCAATTCCTTCAGGAGAACAACCAGCTGCCCGCGGTGTTCGCCGACGTGCGCCGCGGCAAGGCGCTGGCCGCGGTCGTACAGGGCGCGACCGTCAAGGACACCGCGGGGGAGACAATCGAGACGGACGAGTTCTTCGGCCCGCGGCAGCAAGCCGAGACAGAAGGCGCCCAGGAAGAAACGGCCGAGGAAGACGCCAAAGAAGAACCGGCCGAGGAAGACGCCAAAGAAGAAACCGCCGAGGAAGACGCCCAGGAAGAAACCGTCGAGGAAGACGCCAAAGAAGAACCGGCCGAGGAAGACGCCAAAGAAGAAACCGCCGAGGACCAATGACGCTGAGAGCGAACCCGCACGTTGTCGGGAGTGCGTGAGGCAGCCAGTTGGTTAGTGTCGGAGAAGCAACCTCTAGAAAGCAGGTAAGGCCGTGACTGATATGCGTTCGAGCGCGCCGGGGTTCAACCTCGTCGACTCGGTGTATGAGCGGTTGCTGGCCGAGCGCATCATCTTCTTGGGTTCCCAGGTCGACGACGACATCGCCAACCGGTTGTGCGCACAGATCCTTCTGTTGGCCGCCGAGGATCCGATCAAGGACATCCACCTCTACATCAACTCGCCGGGCGGCTCGATCAGCGCCGGGATGGCCATCTACGACACCATGGTGCTGGCGCCCTGCGACGTCGCGACCTACGCGATGGGCATGGCCGCGTCGATGGGCCAGTTCTTGCTGGCGGCAGGCACCAAGGGGAAGCGCTACGCGTTGCCGCACGCCCGCATCCTGATGCACCAGCCACTTGGCGGTGTCACGGGCAGCGCCGCCGACATCGCGATTCAGGCCGAGCAGTTCGCGGTGATCAAGAAGGAGATGTTCCGACTCAATGCCGAGTTCACCGGCCAGCCGCTAGAGCGCATTTACGCCGACTCTGACCGCGACCGGTGGTTCACCGCCCCGGAAGCGCTGGAGTACGGCTTCGTCGACCGCATCATCACCCGTGCCGAAGTCAACGGATCAGGACCAGGAGCAGGACTAGACCGATGAATCTCAATCAGCCTTCAGCCCGCTACGTCCTGCCGCAGTTCAGCGAGCGCACGCACCTCGGCGAACGGATCGTCGACCCGTACGCGAAGCTGTTCGACGAGCGGATCATCTTCCTCGGCGCCCAGGTTGACGACGTGTCGGCCAACGACGTGATGGCGCAGCTGCTGGTGTTGGAGTCACAGGACCCCGATCGCGACATCACGATGTACATCAACTCGCCCGGCGGCTCGTTCACGTCGCTGATGGCGATCTACGACACCATGCAGTACGTCCGCGCGGACATTCAGACGGTGTGCCTGGGTCAGGCGGCGTCGGCCGCGGCGGTGCTGCTGGCCGCGGGTACCCACGGCAAGCGGATGGCGCTGCCCAACGCGCGCGTGCTGATCCACCAGCCGGCGCTCGCCGGGGTGATCCAGGGTCAGTTCTCGGACCTGGAAATCCAGGCCGCCGAGATCGAGCGGATGCGCAAGCTGATGGAGACGACGTTGGCCCGGCACACCGGCAAGGATCCCGACGTGATCCGCAAGGACACCGACCGCGACAAGATCCTGACGGCCGCGGACGCCAAGGACTACGGGATCATCGACACCGTGCTGGAGTACCGCAAGCTGTCCGCGCAGACGGCTTAGCTTCGCGCCGGGGGGATCGCCGCGGCGTCGATTCCGAGTTGACTGTCCGCGCAATGTCGGCGATGTCGGCGGGCCGGACCCGGCAGCATCCGCCGACGATGCGTGCGCCGGCCGCCACCCATTGCAACGCCAGCTCGGGTGCAAATTGCGACGGCCCTACCCACGTGCGGTGGTTCGCATCCCAATCCTCGCCACTATTCGGGTAGACCACGACCGGTTTGTCGGTGACGTCGAGCGCGATTTCGACAGCGCGCGCAACATCGCGGGGAGCGCAGCAGTTCACACCCACAGCCACGATCTCGGGCACTCCTGCCGCGACCGCGAATGCGTCGGCCAGCGGCTGGCCGGCACGCGTACGTGTCCCGTCGATGGTGAAGCTGAGCCACGCGGGCACGCCAAGCGTCTGGACCAGCGCAACGAGCGCATCGGCCTCGTCGATATCGGGCACCGTCTCCAAGGCCAGCACGTCGGCACCCGCGTCGGCCATAACCTCCAGGCGCGGCCGGTGCCAGTCCTTCAGCGCTCGCACCGACAGCCCGTACCGTCCGCGGTATTCGGATCCGTCGGCGAGCGTGGCGCCGTACGGTCCGACCGAGGCGGCCACATAGCGGCCGTCAGCGCCAGCCGCGTCGCGGGCATTGCGTGCCAGCTCGACGCTGCGCCGCAACAGCCGCACGGCGCCGTCACGGCCGATTCCGCGGGCCGCGAAGCCATCGAACGAGGCCTGATAGCTCGCCGTCGTCGCGACCACGGCCCCGGCACGGTAGAACGCGCGGTGTACGGCGGCGATCTCCTCCGGGGAGTCCACCAACAATCGGGCCGACCACAGCGCATCGGACAGGTCGTGGCCGCGGGCCTCGAGTTCCGTGGCCAAGCCGCCGTCGTTGATCAGCACGGTACAGTCGGGCACGGCGAACCCCATGACTTCACCGTAACGGCAGCGACACGCCAGGGACACGGTCCGGCGTTACACCCAGCTCTCAGCGCGGACAGAGGATATGTTTCACTGCAGCGCACCAGCACGCGGCGCGGGGCAAATACCACCGACGCGATTCACTCCTTTGGGTCGCAGACCGGCCGATCGAGCGGGTAGCGTCGGGGCAGACGTCCGAGACGACACCGACAGCGACAACCGGCGACAGCCGAACAGGAAGTAGGATCTCACCACCATGGCGCGCATTGGAGACGGCGGTGACCTGCTGAAGTGCTCGTTCTGTGGCAAGAGCCAGAAACAGGTCAAGAAGCTCATCGCGGGTCCGGGCGTGTACATCTGCGACGAGTGCATCGACCTGTGCAACGAGATCATCGAAGAGGAACTGGCCGACGCCGACGACGTCAAACTCGATGAGCTGCCCAAGCCGGTCGAGATCCGCGATTTCCTCGAGGGCTATGTCATCGGCCAGGACAACGCCAAGCGCACGCTGGCCGTCGCCGTCTACAACCACTACAAGCGCATCCAGGCCGGTGAAAAGACGCGCGACTCGCGAACCGAGCCCGTCGAGCTGGCGAAGTCCAACATCTTGATGCTCGGCCCGACCGGATGCGGGAAGACCTACCTGGCGCAGACGCTGGCGAAGATGCTCAACGTGCCGTTCGCGATCGCCGACGCCACCGCGTTGACCGAGGCCGGGTACGTCGGGGAGGACGTCGAGAACATCCTGCTGAAGCTGATCCAAGCCGCCGATTACGACGTCAAGCGTGCCGAGACGGGCATCATCTACATCGACGAGGTCGACAAGATCGCCCGCAAGAGCGAGAACCCGTCGATCACCCGCGACGTCTCCGGTGAGGGCGTTCAGCAGGCGCTGCTGAAGATCCTCGAAGGCACCCAGGCGTCGGTGCCCCCGCAGGGCGGCCGCAAGCACCCGCATCAGGAGTTCATCCAGATCGACACCACGAATGTGTTGTTCATCGTCGCGGGCGCGTTCGCCGGACTGGAGAAGATCGTCGCTGATCGCATCGGCAAGCGCGGCCTTGGCTTCGGTGCTGAGGTGCATTCCAAGGCCGAGATCGACACCCAGGACCACTTCGCCGAGGTGATGCCCGAGGATCTGATCAAGTACGGGTTGATCCCCGAGTTCATCGGCCGGCTGCCGGTGGTCGCCTCCGTGACCAACCTCGACAAGGAATCCCTGGTGCAGATCCTGTCGAAGCCGAAGAACGCGTTGGTCAAGCAGTACACCCGGCTGTTCGATATGGACGGCGTCGAATTGGAGTTCACGGAAGACGCGCTGGAGGCGATCGCTGACCAGGCCATCCATCGCGGCACCGGCGCTCGCGGTCTGCGTGCGATCATGGAGGAAGTGCTGCTGCCGGTGATGTACGACATCCCCAGCCGCGACGACGTCGCCAAGGTTGTCGTCACGAAGGAGACCGTGCAAGACAATGTGCTGCCGACGATCGTGCCGCGCAAGCCGTCTCGTCAGGAACGCCGCGACAAGAGCGCCTAAGTTACCTGCCCCACGTGCGCAACACTTAACGCGCGTACAGGTGCCCGTAGTAATCCAGCCACCGACGAAGGATCACCTCTTCTGCAGTGCCGTCGGCGTACACCGGCGAAATCAGCGGCGCCGCAGCGGTCACCTCGACGACCACGATCGATCGAATCCGATCCAGGGCCAGTGTCGAACCGCGTCCGCGCAGGATGCGAACGCCCCGCTCGAACATCTCGCCGGCTGTGTGCACGGTCGCAGTTCCGCTGAACCGGAAGCCTTTTCGCAGGATCGGGTCGACGACGTTGACCTCAACGTGGGGGTTCGTTGCGAGATTCGCGACGGTGCCTGGTGATGCGACGTCGGCGAACATCAACCGTTCGTCGTCCAACACCGTGGTGGTGCCCTTGGGCGACACATTTGGCCGGCCGTCGTCGGTGACAGTCGCGACGAATCCGAGTCGCTGCTCGAGGACGACCCGCTGCATCTCCGCTGAAAGCTTCACCGATCAGGCAGACGTCGCTAGTTCGGCGGTTTCGGGAAAGCTGGTGGGCACGGCCGCGATGAGCGCCAGACATTCGACGAAGAAGTAGATCGCCTTGAAGAACTCCAGCAGCTGGCCGTCCTCGAGCAACAGCTTGCGATACATGACCGTTCGCAGTGCGTCGTACTCCTGGTGCAATGCCTTCCAGTCGTGAAAATCAGCGGCCAGCACGTAGGTCGCGTGCACCGGCTCCGACTCGTCGAGCAGTCGGCACTCGACAACGGCGTCGTCGCCCCAGGAGACGAACAGATAGCGCGTGCCACCGCCGAGGGCTGCGGGGAAATCCCGGACACCGAGCGCCCACGACGATCGGTAGGCGGCACGGACCAGGTGATAGAACTCCCAGTACTCGGGAAGCTTTCCCGCGAGTGCTTCTTCGCCGGGGCCGGCATCCAGCGCGCTGCGCACGGCGTCGGCCCAGGGCGGGCTGAAAAACATCGCTGTCATGGTCAGCCTCCCGCCAGCACCGGCTCGATCTGCACAAGCAACTCCTCCAGGTCTTCAGAGAGGGAAATGCCGACATCGTTGCACTTTCGGCGAAGCTGCTGGATCAGCAGGACGCGTACTTCGTCCTCCGTCCAGCCCAGCGGCTCGTAATACAGCTTCCGGCTCGAAACCCCGCTGATCGTCAGGATGGTCTCGAGGGTGTTGTGGATTTCCTTCAACATCGTCGGATCGCGGCGCACCGCGTCCTGGAGGTAACGCATGCCCCCCTGAACGTGCCGCGACTCGTCCCTGCAAGTGGCAGTGAAACCCGTGTAATAGGCGGGCAGAAATCCGCGCCAGCGCGCGTATGACAGCGTCACCTTCATCACCGACAGCGCCAACACCCCCTCGATCCACAGAAAGTAGGTCGTCCCGTACCTCACGCGGGCGCGCTGATCGTAGGGATTTCTGCGCAATTCGTCGGCCTGGTAGGCAAGCAGCCCGAACGGGCCGACGAATGTTTCCTGTACCCAGGGGAAAGTCCGATCGAGCACCTCCATGATGTCGGCGCCCTCGACCCCCACCACTTCGCGGTAGAAGCGGTCGAAGAACACCGTGTGTCGCGCCTCGTCCTCGATTTGCGCGGCGAGGTGGAGCTTCTCTTCCTCGGTGGCACCGATCATGAACACCGGCAACTCGATTTCCACCTGCCGCTCGCCGTGATGGAATCCGGACGCGATGCCGACAAAGGAGTTTCGTTCCTCTTCGGTCATCTTCTCGGTCCAGTCGATGCGGTCCTGGGTGAAGTCGAGTTCGTAGACGTCCCAACGCTGTTTGAGGTATTTGCGGTACAGCGTGACGAAGTCGGGCAATCGCCGCAGGCCCTGGTGGACGTACTCGATGACATCGTCGATGTCGACGTGGCGGATTCCGCGAAGATCGCGCCCTTCGATCTCGGCGGTCTCCGCGTCCGACAGCGTACGCGGTCCCTCATGCAGCACGGCTGTGGGGGTCTTCAGGTCCGACATGGGATCCTTTCCGTTCGTTCGATCATGTCCGGGGCGGGACGCTGCATATCGCTATCGAGTGACACGGTCGGGCCGGGTGTAGACGTTCATGGACTCGGCCCGCAGAAACGCGACCAGTGTCAGGCCCGATTGGCTGGCCAGATCCACCGCCAGTGACGACGGAGCCGACACTGCCGCGAGAACCGGAACCCCGGCCATCACCGCCTTCTGGGTGAGCTCGAACGACGCGCGGCCGCTGACCAGCAACACCGTGCCGCTCAACGGGATTCGTTCGGACTCCAGGGCCCACCCGATCACCTTATCGACGGCGTTGTGGCGGCCGATGTCCTCTCGGACCGCCAGCATCGTGCCGTCCATCCCGAACAGTGCCGCTCCGTGCAGGCCGCCCGTGCTGTCGAAGACCCGTTGCGCGGACCGCAGCCGGCCGGGCATCGAAGTCAACGTCTCCGCGGTGACGCTCGCCGGGTCGTCGCCCGGGGCGTGGCGGCTGATCAACCGCACCGCCTCCAGCGACGCCTTGCCGCAGACCCCGCACGATGAGGTGGCGTAGAAATTGCGGGTGAGATCGACATCGGGTGCCGGGACGCCGACGGCCAGCGTCACATCGAGCACGTTGTAGGTGTTCGGCCCATCGTCGGCCGGCCCTTGGCAGTACCGCACCGTCAGCACTTCCTCACGAGCGTTGATCAGGCCTTCGGTGAGCAGAAAGCCTTGTGCCAGTTCGATATCCGAGCCGGGAGTTCGCATCGTCACCGTCAGCGGAGAACCGTTCACGCGAATCTCAAGCGGCTCCTCGACGGCCAGCGTCTCGGGCCGGTTGACGCTGTCACCAGCGCGCAGGTGTCGCGCGCGCCGGCGCGCCGTTACGCGCCCCACGATGTGACCGCCATCTTCTCAATCTAGGCCGCCGGTTAAGTGAACGGTCAACTCACCAACGACAGGGCGTGGACGCGGCGAAGCTTGCCCGACGGCGTCTTCGGGATCATGCCGGGAGGGAGCACGACGACATTGCGGGGCCGCACGTCAACCTCGGCGACCACCGCGTGTGCGACAGCCTGCTTGATTCGACGCACCTCGGCCGGGTTGTCCCAGGCGTTCGACTCGATCGCGACCGCAAAGCTCTCCCGCGCATGGCCTGCGTTGAGCCGAACCGCGACGGCGCAGCCGGGACGAACCCCGTCGACGCGGCACGCCGCCCGTTCCACATCGGTCGGGTAGACGTTGCGGCCGGCCATGATGATGACGTCTTTGACCCGGCCGCAAACCACGATGTGGCCCTTGTCGGTGAGGTAGCCCAAATCGCCCGTGTCGTACCAACCCTGCTCGTCCTGGGCCGGCACAAAGCCCGCCGCCGTGACGTAACCTGCGGTGAGCGGTTCTCCGCGCAGCTCGATCACACCGACGGCGCGCGAGGGCAATTCTTTCGCGTCCTCGTCGACGATGCGCACCTCCAGCCCCGCCAGCAACGGCCCCAGGCAGGCGAGCCGTGTGGTGCGGCCTTTGGTGGCCGGCACCGCGCGGCGCAGCACCGCGAGCAGGTCGGCGTCGACCTCGTCGACCACCATGCCTTTGCCGCACTCCGAGAACGACACCGCAACCGTCGTCTCAGCCATGCCGTAAGCCGGCAGGATCGCCTCCGGCCGCAGCCCGAACGGCTTACCCGCCTCGACCAGCCCCTCGACATCGTCTGGTTCCACGGGTTCGGAGCCCGACAACGCCCAGCGCAGCGTGGACAGATCGAACTGCCCCGGCTTGGCCTGCTTGCGCAGCCGCTTGGCCAACAGCGCATACGCGAAATTCGGCGCGGCCGTCATCGTGCCCTCGTACTTGTCGATGAGCTTGGCCCACAGCAGGATGTCGCGCAGGAAGTCCATCGGGGTGACGACGACGAGCTCGGCGCCGAAGAACATCGGCACGACCAAAAAACCGGTCATGCCCATGTCGTGGAACAGCGGCAACCAGCTGACGATCACGTCGCGGTCGAGGTCGTACTCGGCGCCGACGAACATGGCTTTGGCGTTGGAGCGAAGGTTGCGGTGGGTGATCACCACCGCCTTCGGAGATCCCGTCGACCCGGATGTTAACTGCATCATCGCGACGTCGTCCTCGCTGGTCTCCACCGGCTCGATCGGCTCGGCGCCGAGCAGCTGCTGGATAGTGACGACCTTGACGCCGCGCTCCTCGAGCACCGGGATCGCAGGCAGGAACGGGTCGGAGACCACCACCAGCTTGGCCGCGATCATCTCGATGACGGTCGTGGTGTCCTGCGCCCAGAGCGCGAGGTCGGTACGCGGTGTCGGCTGGTGCAGCATCGTCAGGCTCGCCCCGCGCATCCATACGGCCTGGGCGGTCGGCGCTATCTCGGCGGGGGCACCGGCCAGCATGCCCAAGGGGTCGGTGGGGCCGACACCGGCCGCCGCCAGGCCACCGGCTATCCGCTTGGCGCGTTGGTGCACGTGATACCAGCTGTGCCGGATGGGTGCATCTGGTTCGCCGGTGACAAGCCCGTTCGAACTCGCTCGGGCATTCCGGTACATCATGGCGGTGAATCGACTCATCCGAGCGCCTTCCCCGAGGCGTCCGGATCGCGCCTCGCGCTCAGCATCCTCCATCAGCCGCTTGGCGGCGACCAAATTCCATCGGCGTTTCGCGTAGATATCTCGATCGGCGCAGGAGACGCCCGTCCGACTATGTGCTTTGCGGGAAGCCCAGCTCGATGCCGCCGCGGCTGGAGTCGGATTGCGGGCTCCGCGCGCGCGGCCAGCGGCTGGTGATGGCTTTGCCTCGGGTGAAGAAGTGCACGCCGTCGGTGCCGTGTGCGTGCGTGTCGCCGAACAGCGACGCCTTCCAGCCGCCAAAACTGAAGTACGCCATCGGGACCGGGATCGGCACGTTGATGCCGACCATCCCGACTTCGACTTCGTTCTGGAACCGCCGCGCGGCGCCGCCGTCGTTGGTGAAGATCGCGGTGCCGTTGCCGTACGGGTTGGAATTCACCAATTCCAGCGCCTCGTCGTAGGAGTCGACCCGCACCACTGACAGCACGGGCCCGAAGATCTCGTCCTGATACACCGTCATTTCCGGCGACACGCGGTCGATCAGCGTGGGCCCCAGCCAGAATCCGTTTTCACCGCCATCGGGGTCGATGTCGCGCCCGTCGACGACTATCTGCGCGCCGTCGGCTTCGCCGGCGTCGATGTAGGACGCCACCTTGTCGCGGTGGGCCTTGGTGACCAGCGGGCCCATGTCCGAATCACCCGTGCCGTCACCGGTCTTGATGGTTCGCGCACGCTCGGCGATCTTGGCCACCAGCTCGTCGGCGATCGGGCCGACCGCGACGGCCGCCGAGATCGCCATGCATCGCTCACCGGCCGAGCCGAACCCGGCGTTGACCATCGCGTCGGCGGCAAGGTCGAGGTCGGCGTCGGGCAGAATCACCGCGTGGTTTTTGGCGCCGCCAAGGGCCTGCACCCGTTTTCCGTGTGCGGTGCCGGTGGCATACACGTACTGCGCGATCGGCGTGGACCCGACGAAGCTGATCGCCTTGATCGCCTTGGTGGTGAGCATTTCGTCGACGACGGTCTTGTCGCCCTGCAGCACGTTGAACACCCCCGGTGGAAGTCCCGCCTCCGCCCACAGTTCGGCCAGCCACAGCGATGCCGACGGGTCCTTCTCGCTGGGCTTGAGCACCACGGTGTTGCCGGCGGCGATCGCGATCGGGAAGAACCACATCGGGACCATCGCGGGGAAGTTGAACGGCGAGATGATGCCGACGGGGCCCAGCGGCTGGCGGATCGAGTACACGTCCACCTTGGTCGACGCGTTCTCGGTGAAGCCGCCCTTGAGCAGATGTGGTATGCCGCAGGCGAATTCGACGACCTCTTGGCCCCGGCTCACCTCGCCGAGCGCATCGGAGACCACTTTGCCATGTTCACTTGTGATTATGCGTGCGAGTTCGTGCTTGCGGGTATTGAGCAGTTCACGGAAGGCGAACATGATTGCGGTGCGCTTGGCCAGCGAGGTGTCCCGCCACGCCGGGAAGGCGGTAGCCGCGGCGTCGATGACGGCGCGGGCGTCTTCGATACTGCCGAGCGCGACATGGCCGGTCACCTCACCGGTGGCTGGGTTGGTCACGGCAGCGCTGGCGCTGCTCGCGCCGGGGTAGGCCTTGTTGTTCAACCAGTGGGTGATGGTCTTCATACGTGATCTCATTTCATATATTTCTCGACGTAGCTGGTCATGGTGTCGAATTGGTAGCGCGAAACCTCAGCTGCTGCTTCATCTTCAGCGAATACCGACGACACCATCACCGTGTCGTCGCGGCTGTAGAACCCGATATCGGAGAGGCCGCCGAAGAAATCCTCCCAATTGATGTCCCCGTCTCCGATCTTGAGGTGCTGATGCACCCGCGCCGGGCTGCCCGGCGGATTGGTGATGTACCGCAGCCCGTGGCTACGGCGGTGGTCCATGGTGTCGGCGACATGGACAAGCCGCAACCTGTCGCCGGCGGCGCGCATGATCTCAGTCATATTGCCGCCCATGTGATAGGTGTGGGCCGCGACGTAGACCATGCCGATGTTGGGGGAGTTGACGCCACGGATGATGCGCAGTGCCTCCAAACCGTCTTCGACGAAATCGTCTGGGTGCGGGTCGATGCGCACGTCGATACCTTCACGCTCGAAGATCGGCAGCAGCTCCTCCACGGACCGCAAGAACGCGCGCTCTGATTCCTCGGGGAGCTCTGGGCGCCCGGAGAACTCGGTGTTGATCACGTTCACGCCCAGGTTCACGGTGATCTGCACCACCCGTTTCCAGTTGCGCACCGCGGCTTCTCGCGCGTCCTCGTCGGGACCGGACCACCGCAGCACCGGTAGCACGGACGCGATGCCCACTCCCGCTTCGGAGCACGCCTTTCGGAACTTTGCCACCAGTTCGTCATCGGCGCGGGGGTGGTTGAAGAACGGGATGAAGTCGCGATGCGGGGTGAGCTGCAAGTACTCGTAGCCCAGTTCGGCTACCAGCCGGGGGAATTCGAGGAATTCGTGGTCATGGTGGAACGGGGTGGGATCGAGCGCGATCTTCATCGGCCTGCGCTCCCAGCATATTCGGCGAGCTTGACGGCAACTCGCTCACCGGTCTCTAACGAGCGGACACCAGCCGCGCACACCGCCGTGGCCGCATACCCGTCCCATGCTGTAGGCCCGGCAACGTTGACTCCAGCCCGTACCGCCTCCACCCACAGCTGCACCTCGAGGTCGTAGGCGACTCCGAAACGTTCCCGGAAACCGGGTGTGATCCGGCCGCCCCACATGCCGGAACTCGACTTGCGTACCACACCCACATCCAAACCGATTGTTGCGCTGCCTTTCTCGCCGACGACCTCGGTGCGTACCTCGTACCCGACGCCGGTGGTGACGAAGACCTCGACGTCGACGTGGCGGCCTCCGGTTGTCTGGAAGATTGCGATCTGTGGGTCCTGCAAGCCCGTTGGCGCATACGAGTTGCGACGGGGGCGCACGATCTGCACCGACGAGATCTCCTCGCCAAGCAGGAAGCGCGCCACATCGACCTCGTGGACCAGCGAATCCTTCACCACCATCGCCGAATCGAAGCCAGGGGGCACCGCTGGATTTCGGTGCACGCAGTGCACCACCAGCGGCTGCCCCAGTTCGCCCCCGGCGATTAGCCCCTTGAGTTGCATGTATTCGGGGTCGAAGCGGCGCATGAAACCCACCTGGATCAGCGGCGTGCCGAGCTCGGCCTCCCGGCGCACCACCTCCAGCGAGGTGTCGACGTCGGTGGTCAACGGCTTCTCGCAGAGAACGGGCCTTCGGTGCTCGATGCAAGCCAGCAGCTGCTTTTCGTGCACCGCTCCCGGCGTCGCCAGTAACACCGCATCGACATCGTCGGCGGCGATCGCGTCGAGCGGATCGCTCACGACTCTGGCGCCCGGCACCGCGGACGCTACCTGCTCGGCCTTCTCCGTCAGGTAGTCATTGATCACGGCGACACGCGCACCGCTGATCCGGTGACTGATGCGCTCGATGTGGTCGGTGCCCATCACCCCGGCCCCCAGTACGGCCACCCGAAGATCTTGTATAGGCATCGTGTTGCTCCTAACCGAATCGGACGGATGGGACGCCGCATCCGCCGAGGTATGCGCGGGTGCGCTGGGCAATGGGCAGGGGAGCGTCCGGCGGGCACGGGTACATGTCCTGCTCGACGATCGCGAACACGTCGATGCCGAGGCGTTCGACGGTGCCCAACAGCGGTGGCATCTCCGGAATGCCCAGGGGCGGTTCGGTCATCGCGCCGAGTCGCACCGCCTCACCGAACGGCAGGTCCTCGTCGATGACCTTCGTCCGCACCGCTGGGTCGACCTGCTTGAGGTGCAGATAGCCGATCCGCTCGGGGTATTTGGTGATGATGCGCACGTTGTCACCACCGCAATAGCTGATGTGCCCGGTGTCCAGACACAGGTTCACGAACTTGCTGTCGGTGCCGTCGAGAAAACGGTAGATATGTTCCTCGGTGTCGACGTGGCTGTCGGCGTGCGGATGGAATTGGGCCCGGACCCCGTAGGTTTCTAACATCGCCCGGCCCAGTCGGTTCATGCCGTCGGTCTTGCGGCGCCACTGCTCATCGCTCAGCTCGCGATCCTCGAGGACCACGCCTGTCGCCGGGTCGCGCCACATCTCGGGGATCACCACGACATGGGTTCCGCCCACCGCCGCGGTCAGTTTCGCGACGTCCTCGATCTGCGACCACACCGCCGACCAGGAATCCTCCCGGTGTAGCCGCTCGAAAACCGTGCCGGCCGAAAGCCTCAGCCCGCGGGAGCCGAGCTCGTCGCCCAACCGCTCCGGATCGGTGGGCAGATATCCGTATGGCCCCAACTCGATCCAGGTGTACCCCGATGCGACGACCTCGTCGAGGAAGCGGGCGTAGGGCGTCTGGTGCGGATCGTCGGGGAACCACACGCCCCACGAATCCGGCGCGGTTCCAACGCGAATGGCACTTGTCATTTTCTACTCCGGGTCGATCGAGCGAAGGTAAGGGCGCTGCGTGGTCTTGTGCTGCTCGTAGATCTGCCGTGCAGCGCGGGTGGAATCGAGTTCGGAGACCTCCGAAACCGGCACATCCCACCAGGACTCGCTGCTGGGAGCGGATATCAGCGGATCCGTTTCGACGTGGATGACCGTGGTGACGTCGTTGGCCTTCGCCACCTTGACCGCGTCGGTGAACTCCGCGGCAGTATTGACGCGGATGACCTCGGCACCAAGACTTGCCGCGTTGGCAGCCAAATCGATCGGCAGCTTGGCGCCGTCGAGCCGGCCACCGTCGGTGCGGTAACGGTAGGCGGTCCCGAATCGCTGGGAGCCCAACGACTCCGACAGCGAGCCGATCGACGCAAAACCGTGGTTTTGCACCAGCACGACGATGAGCTTGATGCCCTCCTGCACGGCGGTCACCAACTCGGTTGCCATCATCAGATACGACCCGTCGCCGACCATCACGAACACGTCGCGGTCGGGGCACGCCATCTTCGCGCCCAGGCTGCCAGCCACCTCATATCCCATGCAGGAGTAGCCGTACTCGACGTGGTAGCCCTTCGGATCACGGGTGCGCCACAGCTTGTGCAGGTCGCCGGGCATTGAACCGGCCGCGCACACCACGACGTCGTGCGACTCAGACAGCGTGTTCGCCAACCCGATCACCTGGTTCTGGTTCAGTCCCACGCTGCCGTCGTCAATTCGGTACGCCGCGCTGACGGTGTCGTCCCACTGCCGGGCAAGGCGGGTGGTCTCCTCGCGGTAGTCACTGCCGACCGTGTAGTGGTCTAGCGCCGCGTCCAGCGCGTCGATGGCCTCGCGCGCGTCGGCCACCAGGGAAAGCCCGCTGTGCTTGACAGAATCTAGTGTTGCGACGTTGATGTTGACGAATCGCACGCCGGGGTTCGCGAACGCGGTGCGTGACGCGGTCGTGAAATCGCCGTAGCGCGTGCCGATCCCGATCACGACATCTGCCGCGGCGGCCAAGGCGTTCGCCGCGGTGGTTCCCGTCGAACCGATCGCCCCGACCGACTGCGGATGGTCGTACGGCAGCGCGCCCTTGCCGGCCTGCGACTGCCCGACCGGGATGCCGGTGCGCTCACAGAACCGGGTCAACGCGTCGGTGGCACCGCTGTAGATCACGCCGCCGCCGGCAACGATCAGCGGGCGCTCCGCCGACGCAATGATCTCCGCCGCGCGGTGCACCTCCGCCCGCTCCGGTACCGGCCGCCGAATGTGCCAGACACGTTGGTGAAATAGCGATTCCGGCCAGTCGAACGCCTCGGCCTGCACATCTTGGGGCATTGCGATGGTCACCGCGCCGGTGTCTGCCGGATCGGTGAGCACGCGCATCGCGCCGAGCAGGGCGGCGGGCAGCTGCTCGGGCCGCCACACCCGGTCGAAGAAACGGGACACCGGGCGGAACGCATCGTTGACCGTGACATCACCGGCGTCGGGGCGCTCGAGTTCCTGCAACACCGGCGCGCTCACCCGGGTGGCGAAGGTGTCCGCGGGCAGCAGCAGCACGGGTATCCGGTTGATGGTGGCCAGCGCAGCGCCGGTGAGCATGTTGCTCGCACCTGGGCCGATCGACGACGTCACCGCCCACGTCTGCAGCCGGTCTTTCATCCGTGCGTAGCCGACCGCCGAATGCACCATCGCCTGCTCGTTGCGGCCGAGGATATAGGGAAGGTTGGTGGCATCGCGGAGTTCTTCCTGCAACAGGGCTTGACCCAGCCCCGCCACGTTGCCGTGGCCGAAGATGCCGAAACACCCTGCGAAGAAACGGCTTCGCTCACCGTCGCGTTCGACATGCTGGGCCCCGAGGAATTTGATGGTGGCTTGTGCGACGGTGAGTCTGACGGTGGGATCGGTGGCCATGGCTAGTCTCCCGAAATGCGCAGGGGCAGGCGTGAATCGATGTCTTGGTGCTCCCAGGTTTGGCGAAGCCAGTCCTGATGAGGGTCGAAGCTGATAAGCCAGGCCCGCTTAGGGCCCGACCCGGCCATCACGTTGAGGTAGTACATGTGGTGACCGGGCGCGGCGATCGACGGGCCGTGGTAGCCGTGCGGCACCAGCACCACGTCGCCGGAACGCACTTCTTCGAGCACGTCGATCGGCCGATCAGGCGTGCCGTAGACCCGCTGATAGCCGAAACCTGGTGAGCCGGTGGGCCCGTCGGCGATCTCGAAGTAGTAGATCTCCTCGAGCTGGGTCTCGATGTGGTTGTTTTCGTCATGCTTGTGCGCCGGGTATGACGACCAGTTTCCGGCCGGGGTGATCACCTCGCAGGCGATGATCGAATCCGCCTCGAACGCGTCGGCGGTGGCGAAGTTGTGCACCTCGCGGCTGCAGGTGCCCGCGCCGCGCAGCTCGATGGCGACGTCTTCGGCGCCGACGTAGCGAAACGGCAACCGCCGGCCGGCGCGCGCTCCGCACAGCGCGACGCGACCGCCGCCGCCACTGATGACGCGGTAGCTGCTGTCACGGCCGACGTAAGCGAAGTCAGTCGGGCCGTCGAACACCGACTTTCGCCCGGCCAGCACGAACTCTTCTTCCCCGCACGACACGGTCACCGAGCCGGCCAGCGGGACCACCAGGACCTCGTTGTCGGCGGTGTGCCCGTCGAGCACTTTGCCCACGGGAAGATGCACGACAAGCAGCGTGCACTCGGAAAGCGGGCCTCCCGGGCGCACTTCCACCGTGAATGGGGGAATGCCTGTTGATCCCGCGGGTAGGTAACAGCTATCCATCAGCGCACCAGAGAGACAGCAGCCTGGACGGCGGCGGAGACGTTGTCGTCGGCCGGGTAGAGCAGTGCGCGACCGACCACCAGACCGCGCACGGACGGCAGCGTCAACGCCTTGGCCCAACTGGCGAACGTCGCATCCGGGTCGGTGGGGTCGCCACCGAGCAGCAATGTGGGCAGTGTGGTCGCATCCATCACCCGCTCCATCTCGTCTACCACCGGCAGCTTCAGCCAGGTGTACGCCGACGTCGAACCGAGACCCTGCGTGATGTGAATCGACTTGATCACCGCGTCGGGGCTCAGGTCGTTGCGCACTTTGCCGTCGACGCGCTGCGACATGAACGGTTCCAACATGGCGATCAGCCCGTGCTCGGCGAGCTCGTCTATCTCACAGGCACATTCGGTCAGCATCGACAGAGTTCCCGAATCCTGCAGGTCGACTCTGCACAGCATTTTCGCGCCGTTCATGCGGGCGCGGGCGGTGGCGGCGGCGGTTGCACCCGTCATCCGGTCGTCGAGCTCGAAGATCGCGCCGGCCAGGCCGCCGCGGTTCATCGACGTGAAAACGACCTTGTCCTCCAACGCGCCGAGCAGCAGCAGGTCCTCGAGAATGTCGCTGGTGGCCAACACCCCGTCGACGCCCGGATCGGCGAGCGCGGTGCGCAGTCTGTCGAGGAGGTCGGTGCGGCTGTTCATCGCGGTCGGCCGGTTTGCCACGGCGAGCGCCCCGCGCGCCGGGTGGTCGGCCGCCACCAGCATCAGCCGGCCGTCGCTACCCAGCGTGGGACGGGCCCGGCGCTGCGCCCAGGCCCGGGCAATGCCCGCTGGATCCTCGGCCCGGATGTCGCTGACCTCGGCGTAGCTGGTGGCGAACGTGCGCTCAGACATTGACGGACTCCGAACGGGTCTGCGCCTGCGCTAGGTTGGCGACTTCATCGGCCGTCGGCATCGCGGTGGAGCACTCCAGTCGCGACGCGACGATGGCACCGGCCGCATTCGCGTACCGCAGTGTCTTCTCCAGCGGCCACCGTTCGAGCAGGCCATGGCAGAGGCTGCCGCCGAAGCTGTCGCCGGCACCGAGGCCGTTGACGACGTCAACCGGAATCGGTGGGACAGTGACCATTTCGGTGCGGCTGCGTCCTAGCACGCCCTTCGGGCCCTGCTTGACGATTGCCAACTCGACACCGAGGTCCAACAGGGCATCCGCGGCGCGCATCGGATCGGTTTCGCCGACGGCGACTTCGCACTCTTCGCGGTTGCCGACGGCGACCGTGACCGCAGACAGCGCCCGGCGAATATGCTCGCCGGCAGCCTGCGCCGACTCCCAGAACATCGGGCGCCAGTCCAGGTCGAGAACAGTCAACGGATTCCGTTCCCGCGCCGCCCATGCGGCGAAATGTGCACTGCGGCTCGGCTCTTCGGACAGCCCGGTGACCGTCGCCCAGTACAGCCTGGCTGTCCGCACCGTGTCGAGGTCGATGTCCGCCGGGCGCACCTGCATGTCGGGCGCGGTAGGCTTGCGGTAGAAGTACAGGGGGAAGTCGTCGGGCGGAAACACTTCGCAAAACGTGACCGGAGTCGCGTGCTGGGAGTCGGTCACGAGATGGCTGTTCTCGACGCCGAGTCGCGCCAATTCGCGAGACACGAACCGCCCGAACGGATCGTCGCCGACACCGGAGATCAGCGCGACAGTGTGGCCGAGGCGGGCGGTGGCGACCGCGACGTTGGCCGCGGTGCCGCCGAGGAACTTGCCGAACGAGGTGACGTCCTCGAGTCCGACGCCGATCTGCAGCGGGTAGATGTCGACGCCGCTTCGCCCGATGACGAGGGCATCGAGTGGCTGAGTGGTGGTCACGGGGCTCCCCAAGACGGATCAGGCGGACTGCTACGACTCTGCACTGTGATCCGCCGCTATGTCAACTATTTGTCCTGACATTCTGACTTCCAATCATTACGATGTTAGGATGCAGATGCTCGTATCCTGACCGCAACCGCCAGATGGGAGTCGACGTGACACTGGCAGTTGAGCTCGACAGATCGAGCCCGGTGCCGCTCTATTATCAGCTGGCCCAGGCCATCGAGGCCGCGATCAGAGACGGTCAGCTGGCGCCCGGAGACCGCTTCGAGAACGAGCTGGCGCTGGCGAAGAGGCTGACGTTGTCACGGCCCACCACGCGGCGCGCGATCCAAGAACTCGTCGACAAAGGGTTGCTGGTGCGCAAGCGCGGCGTCGGCACCCAGGTCGTGCAAAGTCCGGTGCACCGGCGGGTCGAACTGACCAGCCTGTTCGACGACCTCGCCCGTGCCGGGCAGGAGCCGACCACGCAACTGCTGGATTACCACACCGGAGCCCCGGCCGAGGAGGTTGCGCGCGAGCTGAACCTCACCGGGGAGCAGGAGGTGGTGACCATTCGGCGGCTGCGTTGCGCGAACGGCGAGCCGCTGGCGCTGATGCTCAACTATCTGCCGGTGGAACTCGCGCCCGAGGCCGAGGAGCTAAAGACCGCCGGCTTGTACCAGTCGATGCGGGCCCGCGGCGTCCACATCAGGCTTGCCCGCCAGCGGATCGGGGCACGGCCAGCGACCCGGGCCGAGGCACGTCTGCTGGACGAGAAGGCCGGGGCGCCGCTGCTCACAATGAACCGCACCGCCTTCGACGACTCGGGCAGCGCAGTGGAGTACGGCACACACTGCTACCGGGCGTCGCGCTACTACTTCGACACCACGTTGGTGGATCGCTAGGTTCCCACTGCTCGCGGGGACGTTCAGGCGAACGCGGCGCGGAACCGCTCCAACGCGGCGACGCTGTCACCGGATGCCCAGGCCTCCATGCCGACGGTTCCGGTGAAGCCGATGTCGCCCAGTGCTTTTGCGATTGCGGGATAGTTGATCTCGCCGGTGCCGGGCTCGCACCGGCCCGGTACGTCGGCTACCTGAACCTCGCCGATCGCTGCACCGCATCGACGGATGAGCTCGATGAGATTGCCCTCCCCGATCTGGGCGTGATAGAGGTCAAGCATCATCCGCACGTTCGGGTGCCCGACACCTTCGACAAGCGCAAGAGTGTCTTTCGCTCGGGCCAGCGGAACTCCCGGGTGGTCGACCACGGTATTGAGGTTTTCGACGCAGAAGGTCACTGCGGCCGACGCGCCGAGTTCACCGATGCGCTCCAGCGTCTGTTGCGCGGTCAACCACATCGAGCCGCTGGCGCGGTACCGCGGCCGCGCGGCCTCGCCGTCCACCAGCTCGGCGGTGTGCAAGTTGAGCCGTGGGACACCGAGTAGCTCAGCGGCTTTGATGCTCAGCTCGGCCGTCCGCACCACGTCGTCAGCGGTCTCGGCGTCGACAAGATCGCCGCGCAGGTAGCCGGTCATCGACGAGAATCTGGCTCCGGTGGCGGCCAGGGCGTCGAGGTCCTTGTCGTGCCAGCTCCATATCTCGACGTCGAAACCCAACTCGCTGATGCGGCGGACACGATCGACGATCGGCAGGTCGGTGAACACCATCTCGGCGCAGACAGCGAGCCGGAATCGATTCATCGCAGCACCGCATTCAGCAGAACTGGCGCGCCGGTCTGCACCGATTCGCGTGCAGCTAAAGCGATCTCGAGCGCGACGCGCGCGTCGTGCCCGGTCACCGATGGCTCGGTTGCGGTGCGAACGCAGTCGACGAAATGGGCGAACTGCGCGACGTAAGCGTCGGCGAACAGGTCGGTGTTACCCGTGGCGGCGTCCTCGGGTACACGCCCTGCCAACAGCACGCCGCCGGAGCCGAAAACCTCACCGCGGACGTCGTAACCGTAGACGGCTTGAAAGCTGGCCTCTGCGAGTGCGAACGTCCCGTTGTCGAAACGCAGGTGCACGATTGCGGTGTCAAGAAATCCGGAAGCCTTCAGTTGGGGGTGTATCAACGCGTCGGCCTGCGCATAGACCTGCGTCACCCGGGCACCCGGATTGAGCCAACACATCGTATCGAAATCGTGGATCAGCGTCTCGTTGAATATCGTCCACGGCTTCACCCTCGCCGCGACGTCGGCGGTGATGCCCGGGTCACGCGTCAGCGATCGCATCACTTGCGGCGTGCCGATCGTGCCTTCGGCGATCGCGGCGCGCATGGTGGCGAAATCGTCCGCGAAGCGGCGGTTGAAGCCGACCTGCAGCGTCACGCCCGCGCTGCTGGCGGCATCGATGGCGCGGTCTGCATCCTGCAGCGTGAGAGCCATTGGCTTCTCGCAGAACACGTGCTTGCCTGCGCGTGCCGCGCCGATGACGAGCTCGGCATGCGTGGCGGCGGGGGAGCAGATCGCGACAGCCGCGATGGACGGATCGGCGATCAGCTCCAGCGGATCCCGGTAAGCCTTCGGCGCGTTCAGACGCGTCGCGGCGGCAAGCGCAGGATCTGCGACTGCTGCAAGGCGGACATCGAGAAGTCGGCGGGCGAGGGTCTCGGCGTGGAAGCTGCCGATCCAGCCGGCACCGATAAGGCCAAAGGACAGTGGGATGGTCATAATCAGGACTCCGTAACTAGAACGTTCTAGTCAAGTTATGCCGCGTCACCGGTTCGCGTCAATGAAGTGACTAGAACGATCTAGGCTGTGCGGGTGGAACGCAGACCGACGCTCGCGGACGTGGCGAAACGGGCCGGGGTCTCGCGGGCGCTGGTGTCGATCGTCATGCGCGACGCACCGGGCGCCAGCGACAAGACGCGGGAGAAGGTGCGTCGCGCCGCCGATGCCATCGGTTACCGACCGGATCCGCGGGCACGGCGGCTGCGGCAACGCCGGACCAAGCTCGTTGGGGTGACGTTCACCGCCGGTCAAGAGTTCCACGCCGATCTGGTCGACGGCATCTACATGGCAGCCGAGGATGTCGGCTACGACGTGGTACTCAGCGGCGTCACCACTCACCACGACGAACGACGTGCGGTCCGCACGCTTATCGACGATCGCTGCGAGGGTGTGGTGCTCATCGGACCGCAGATGCCGGCACCCGAACTCCGTGATCTCGCGGCCCGCGTACCCGTGCTCGCCGTGGCTCGTCGGGTGCGTGGCGTCGATGCCGTGCGCAGCGACGACATGGCCGGAGCGGTGATGGGTTGTGAACACCTGCTCGACCTCGGCCATCGCAAGATCCTGTACCTCGATGGTGGCCGGGCACCCGGCGCCGCCGAACGTCGACGCGGCTACCTACGGTGCGCGCGGGCAGCGGGCTTGTCCGGCGCGACGTATCCCGGTGGCCTCACCGAACGCGAAGGTGCTGCCGCCGCGGCGGCCATGCTCACTGCGCCGGCGTTACCCACCGCCCTGTTCGCGTTCAACGATCGTTGCGCGCTTGGCGTGATGGACGTCCTGATCCGGGCCGGGATATCGGTACCACAGCACATGTCCGTACTCGGATTCGATGACAGCCCGTTGGCGAGCCTGTCCCACATCGATCTCACGACCATTCGTCAAAACTCCGCGGGGCTGGCACGTGCGGCGGTGCAGCGACTGGTCACGCGGCTCGACGACGGCCCCCTCGACGGCCGCATCCTCGACATGACGCTGAAACCGACGTTGATTGTTCGCGGGTCGACGTCGCCGCCTCAGATCTGAGCACCACAAATGGTACCTCATATTTGATATGCAGTCCTAATGTCTGAACAAACTATTGACTTTCAGCTGTGAGCCGTATTACATCGACTCATAGGCGTCGTGCAGCCCGTCGGGCGCGGCGCCGGCACGCGGCGCCCGAATCAACTGAACAAGGAGTAACGATGAAGTTTGGCCAACTGGTCGCGATCGCCGGTACGAGTGTGCTTGTCGTCGGCATCGCTGCGTGCTCAAGCACCGGCGGCAAGCCCGGCAACACCGGCGGCAACATGGGTTCCGGTACGGCCGACACGCCACGGATCACCGTCGCGATGATCACCCATGAGGTGCCCGGCGACTCGTTCTGGGATCTGGTGCGCAAAGGCGCCGAGACCGCGGCGAAGAAAGACAACATCGAGTTGCGCTACTCGTCGGACCCTGAGGCGCCCAATCAAGCCAATCTGGTCCAGACGGCGGTCGACAGCGGTGTGAAGGGCATCGCGGTCACGCTGGCCAAGCCCGACGCGATGCGCGCCGCGGTGCAGAACGCCGAGTCCCGCAACATCCCCGTGGTGGCGTTCAATTCCGGTCTCCAGGACTGGAGCGCGATGGGAGTGAAGGAATACTTCGGCCAGGACGAGCTCATCGCGGGCCAGGCCGCCGGCGACCGCCTCACCAAAGACGGCGTCAAGAGGGTGCTGTGCGTGATCCAGGAGCAGGGTCACGTCGGCCTCGAGTCGCGGTGCGCGGGTGTCAAGCAGCGCTTCCCCAACACTGAAGTCCTGAACGTGAACGGGAAGGACATGCCGTCGGTCGAGTCCACCATTACCGCCAAGCTGCAGCAGGACCGCACCGTCGACGGTGTGCTGACACTCGGTGCGCCGTTCGCTCTGACCGCGGTGCAGTCGGTCAAGAATGCGGGCAGCTCAGCAAAGGTCTTCACGTTCGACACCAACGCCCAACTGGTGCAGGCGATCAAGGACGGCACCGTGCAATGGGCAGTCGACCAGCAGCCCTTCCTCCAGGGTTACCTGGCAGTGGA
Source organism: uncultured Actinomycetota bacterium (assembly GCA_963801365.1). GTDB lineage: Bacteria > Actinomycetota > Actinomycetes > Mycobacteriales > Mycobacteriaceae > Mycobacterium. Next base: position 82,710 of record CAWDEZ010000028.1, read on the forward strand.
TTCGTTGTGGCTTTTTGTCAACAACGGAAACGTGCTCGGCGGCGGTGAGCCGACGCTGACCGGTCCTTCGTTCATTGACAAGTCAAACATCGACGCGGTCGCCGATTACGCGAAGAACGGGACGCGATAATGACAACCCAATCTGAAGTCAAGCTCTCGCCCAAGGTAGTCCGAGACGAGCGGATCAGGGAACGAAACCGCCTGCAGCGGTTGCTGATACGGCCCGAAATGGGGGCATTCATCGGCGGCGTCGCGATCTTCGTCTTCTTCATGGTCGTCGCTCCGCCGTTCCGCAGCCCCGAGGCGCTGGCCACTGTGCTGTACGCAAGCTCGACAATCGGGCTCATGGCGTGCGCCGTGGCGCTACTGATGATCGGCGGTGAGTTCGACCTGTCCGCGGGCGTGGCGGTGACAACCAGCTCGCTTGCCGCGTCGATGCTGGCCTACAACCTGCACCTGAATCTGTGGACGGGTGCCGGCCTGGCGCTGATCCTCGCGCTGGCCATCGGGTTCGTGAACGGGTATTTGGTGATGAGGACCAAGATTCCCAGCTTTCTGATCACCTTGGGCAGCCTGTTGATGCTCACCGGCATCAACCTCGCTCTCACGAAATTGATTTCGGGGCAGGTGGCCACACCGAGCATCAGTGACATGCAGGGCTGGGATTCGGCGAAGGCAGTGTTTTCCTCGTCGTTCACGATCTTCGGGGTGTCCGTGCGTATCACTGTGCTGTGGTGGCTGGTGTTCACCGCGATCGCGACGTATCTGCTGTTCAAGACGCGTATCGGCAACTGGATCTTCGCCGTCGGCGGTGACCAGGAGAGCGCACGTGCCGTCGGCGTGCCGGTGACCAAGGTCAAGATCGGGCTGTTCATGTTCGTCGGGTTCTCGGCGTGGTTCGTCGGCATGCATCTGCTCTTCGCGTTCAACACCGTGCAGTCGGGTCAGGGTCTCGGCAACGAGTTCATCTACATCATCGCCGCGGTCATCGGCGGCTGCCTACTCACCGGCGGGTACGGCACGGCCGTCGGCGCCGCCATAGGTGCGTTCATCTTCGGCATGGTGCAACAGGGCATCGTCTATGCCGGTTGGAACCCCGACTGGTTCAAGTTCTTCATGGGCGTGATGCTGCTGGCCGCGGTGATCGCCAACAACGCATTCCGCAACTACGCCGCGAAGAGGTGACCTGTGACCGCAACCGTTGATCGTGAAGTGCATGACGCGCCCTCCGGCGGCAAGGTGCCGCTGGTCGAGATGAAAAGTGTCGGCAAGACCTACGGCAACATCGTTGCGCTGAAGGACATCTCGCTTCGGGTGCATGCCGGCGAGGTGACGGGCATCCTCGGCGACAACGGTGCAGGCAAGTCCACGTTGATCAAGATCATCGCTGGGCTCCACCAGCCCACCGATGGAGAACTGCTCGTCGACGGCGAGCCGACGACGTTCAGCTCGCCCGCCGAGGCGCTGGCCAAGGGCATCGCCACGGTGTACCAGAACCTCGCGGTGGTGCCGTTGATGCCGGTGTGGCGCAACTTCTTCCTTGGCCAGGAGATCCGGAAAAAGACGTTCCCCTTCTCGCTGGACGCCAACGCGATGCGGGCCACCACGCTGTCCGAGTTGTCGAAAATGGGCATCGACCTGCCCGACGTCGATGTGCCGATCGGATCGCTGTCCGGTGGTCAGCGCCAGTGTGTGGCGATCGCTCGGGCAGTGTTCTTCGGGGCCCGGGTGCTGATTCTCGACGAGCCGACCGCGGCGCTGGGCGTCAAGCAGTCGGGTGTGGTGCTGAAGTACATCACCGCCGCCAAGGAGGCGGGTTTCGGCGTGGTGTTCATCACCCACAACCCGCATCACGCGCACATGGTCGGAGACCATTTCGTGTTGCTTAACCGTGGCCGGCAGAAGCTCGATTGCACCTACGACGACATCACCCTCGAACACCTGACGCAGGAGATGGCAGGCGGGGACGAACTCGAAGCCCTCACCCACGAACTGAAGCGCTGAGCCTCTCGATCACGCAGATCAAACGTTGGTGTTCCGTGCACCTGAGCTGACTACACCGAGACCCACGACAAGCCGTCGCGGTGCTGAACGAACGCTCGCGCGCCGTCTGCGCTGACGGTCACATCGAATGGCCGGTGACCGACCGTGACCGTGCGGCTTACCTTCGCGGTCGTGGTGTCGATCACCGACACCGAGTCGTCCCGGCTATTGACGACGAAGACGCGATCACCGTTGTCGCTGACCGCGACCCGGCACGGGCGTGCGCCGACCGGAACGGTCGTGGTGACAAGGTCCGTCGCGGAGCTGATGATCGAGAGCGAGTCGTCGAGGTGGTTGACGACGTACGCCCGTCGGCCATCCGGGCTCACCGCGACATCCCACGGGTAAAGGCCGACCCCGATGTGTTTGACCGTGCTGTCCGCCGTGTCGATCACTGCCACCGCATTGATGTCGGACTTGACCACGTAGGCCCGCGTGCCGGCGGTGGTGAAGACCGGGTCGGGACCGTGGCCGCCCAGACGGAGGCGGGCGATGACGCGGTGATAGCTGCCGCTAGCCGGGTCGGTGTCAATCACACACGTCGAGCCGTCATCCCACAAGCTCGCGTAAAGGCGTAAACCATTGGGGCTCAGGGAAATTTGATATGGATACGCCGGCAGCCGGATCGTTGACACCCGGTTGGTTGCGACGTGCACCGCTGACACGGAAGTGTCGAAGTGATTGATGGCGTACACCCATCGCCCATTGGGCGCGAACCGCAGCGCCGCCGGCGGATCGCCGAGTTCGATATACCCGACGACGGTGTCGCGAGTCGGGCTGTCGACGGCGGTGTCGATCACCGAGAGGTGGCCGTCTATCTCATCGACGGCGTATGCACGGTCGCCACCCAGCACCACACCGGTGGACCAGCACATGCCGACGTCGATCGTGGCCGTGACGGTGTGGCACGAAGCGCTCTCCGGGTCGGTGTCGATCACCGAGACGGTGCCGTCGTCGTGGTTGGTGACATACGCGCGGGTGCCGTCGTGGCTGAGCACCAGGACCGACGGATACCGACCCACCTCGACCGTGACCGACCGGCCGGTGGGGTCAGCCACCTCGATGGCGTCGTCGTCGCTGCGAATCACGAAGGCACGAGCCCTGTCTGGGTCGGCGGTGACGGTTTCGCGATCGACTGCGATGCTCGCGACGGCTTCCTTGCGATGCTGGGCGGTTGCCGGCCGATACGGGGGTAGATCTGATTTTTCGCCCGCTTCGATCAACGACACTGCGTGCAAGCCGAAGTCGGTGACGTACGCGAATTCACCCGCCGGATCGACCGCCACACCGTACGGGGCGCCCGCGCGGATAATGCTCTTCATGCCGGAGGCGATGTCGATGATCGTCACTGTGCCGGTCAGGCGGGACGCGTCGAGCGCGGTGACATATGCGAATCGGCCATCAGCGCCCACCGCCACACCGATTGGGTGGGCGCTGACCGGGATGGTTTCGGTCACCGTCGCCCTCGACAGGTCCACCACCGAGACTGAGCCCTCCGCGGCGTTGGTGACGAAGGCCTGGGCACCGTCGGGCGTGATTGCGACCTGCGCGGGACGCTTCCCGACCGGGATCGTGCCGGTGACCATGCCGAGATCGGTGTCGACCACCACCAGCCGGTGCGCGCCGTTGTCGACGACATAGGCCTCCTGCCCGTCGGGGCTGACGGCCACTCCTGTCGGGGCTGCGCCCACCCGGACGGTGGACATGGTCGCTGCGATCGCCGTCAGCGATCCGTCAGCCTGGTTGGTCACGTACACCCGCTCACCGTCGCTGCTTACCGCCACCCCGTACGGGTTCGCCCCGACCGGGACGGTCGCGGTGACGGCGTGTGCCTCGGTGTCGATGATCGATACCGAGTTCGCTCCGGCATTGGCCACGTAGGCTTTTCGGCCGTCCGGCGCCAGCGCGATGCCGTATGGCGCCCGCCCGACGGCGACGGTGATCGCAGCTGTCCCGCTCTCCGCGTCGATGACCGACACCGAGTCGTCTCCGCTGTTGACCACGTACACCCGGTTTCCATCCGGGCTGACGGCGACACCGGTCGGAAACGTACCGACCGGCGCCATCCCCAGCAAGTTCCTAGTCGGCGACGGAGGTGCCACAGGTGTCTGCAGTGGGATGTCGAATACCGGACTGTCAGCTAACTCGGCGAGAGCAGAGATGCGGCCGCGGGCGCGCCGAAGTGCCGCCCGCGCCGACTCGAACACCGCCACGGGGACTCGCGGCGTGGCGGGGGCGGCAGTTGCTACCGGAGCCAGGCCGGTCACGCTGGTTCGCCACACCGGCACATTCCAGTTCATTACCGACGAGCATAGTTTTGACGCCGCCGTAAGGGGAGTGTAATCGGCGACCTGCCCGATTTCACCGCGGCGGCAGCCCGGCGGCCCGGTAGGCGGCATCGACGTATTCCATGTTCTCGACAGCGTCGGCCGTGTCGAGTGGGAGCAATGCGCCGGTGCGCACGTGCCTGGCGAATGCCTCCAGCTGATAGCTGTACGACGCGCGCATTCCCAGCCGCTCCACCCGCGCCCCGCCCGGCGTGCGGATGGTCACTCGGTCGTCGACGTGGGGCTTGATGAAGTTGTGCGCCACCGCTTCACCGCTCGCGCCCACGATCCGCAATGCGAATGAATATTCTTGGGCGACCATCGAATTGGTGCAGCGTCCGGTGAGGCCATTGGGAAAGAGGAACTGGACTTCACAGGATTCGTCGATGCCGGGACGGCGCTGTGAGGCCCGCGCGGCCGTGATGATGGGCCGCGCGCCTAGTCGCTTGCCCAGCGTGCGCATCACGTGAATGCAGTAGCAGCCGAGGTCCATCAGTGCACCGCCGGCAAGCTCCAGTGACCAGCGCGGATCCTCGGCGGCGGGCGGCGGCATGGCCATCGTTACCTCGATGTGGCGCAGCTCGCCAAGATCACCGCCGAGCGCAAGGTCGAACATCCGCTGCCTGACCGGATGAAACAGGTAGTGGAAGCCCTCCATCGCCGGGACGCCGGCTGCACGGGCAGCGTCGTGGACGCGCTGGGCCTCCTCGCGATTGCGGGCAAATGGCTTTTCGGTGAGCACCGGCCTGCCGGCGGCGATCGCCGCGAGGTTCCACGGCGCGTGCAGCGCGTTGGCAAGCGGGTTGTAGACGATGTCGACCTCGGCATCAGACACGACGTCGGCGTAGCTGTCGAGCACTCGCTCGACACCGTGCTTGGCGGCGAAGGCCCGCGCGCGCACCGGGTCGCGGGCCGCAACCGCCACTAGGCGGAAGCCCAGCTCCTTGGCGGGACGTGCTATCGCCAACTCGGCGATCCGGGATGCTCCCAGCACTCCGATGCGCAGCGTCATACCGCTATACGTCCGGGTTCCCGCTGCAGGTATGCGACGCTGGCCACCACATCGCGCATCGGTCCCTCGTCGAGGGGCTCGCCGTCGAGGATGGTGTCCTGCTCCAGCACGAACCATCCGTCGAACCCGTTGTCGCATAACGCCGAAACAATCTGTGCGATGCCGATGTCACCCTGACCGAGCGGGGTGTACATGTGCTGCGCGACGGCCTGGCTGTAGGTGAGCTCACCGGACCGCACCTGCGCGGCGAGTGCGGCGTCGACGTCCTTGAGGTGGACGTGCGCGATTCGGTGCGGCACCGCCGCCGCAAGTTCGACGGGGTCCGTTCCGCCGATCAGGAGATGGCCGGTGTCCAGGCACAGCCGCACTGCGCAACCGGTCAGCACGCGCTCCACGTCGGGCCAAGTCTGAACCGCCGTCCCCACATGCGGATGCAGAACGGCCAGCACCGCGCGAGCGGAAGCCGCCTCCGAGAGCCGGTCAAGGTTGGACAACAGGGTGTTCCACTGCGCCTCGCCGAGTGTCGGACGAGAATCGTAGCCGTCGGTTCCGGTGGCTGCTGCCAGCACCAAAACGTTTGCCCCGCAAGCGTTCAGCGCATCGAGCTGTCCGGAAATGTCGGCAACCGGGTCCCGGGTGGGGTCATGCAGCACCACCGGCGCGAACGTCCCGATGCACCGCAGGCCGTGGGAGCCCAGAAGCTCGGCCAACTGCGCGGACTCGGCGGGCAGGAATCCTTGCGGTCCAAGTTCGGTGGCAGACAGACCGGCCGCACGCATCTCCGTCAGCACCCGGTCGGCAGACAGCTGGTGACCCCAGCCGGGCACCTCGCACACGCCCCAGGAGATCGGCGCGCCTGCGATCTTCACTCGCGATCGCCTTCGGGCGCTCATCGACCCTTCACGTCCTCGATCGACACCGGTGTGCGGCGGTGCAGTGACGTCGTCGCCGCTTCGGCGATCCATGCCGCCTCGACGGCGTCGGCCAGCGTGCACGCCGGTTCCGCGCGGCCCGCCGCGACCTCGACGAACGCGGCGAGCTCCGCGCGGAACGCGTCAGCGAACCGGTCCATGAAGAACCGGTGTGCCGGGCCTTCCGGAAAGTCGTGGTCCGGGTCCGTGTTGTGCAGCGGAACGCCTTGGTCCCAACCGGCGGCCACCGCGTCGGCGCTGCCGTGCACCTCGAGCCGGCAGTCGTAGCCCCGGCCGTTGTACCGGGCTGCAGAAGCCACTCCGAGCGTGCCGCCGTCGAACCTGATCAGCACGGCGGCGGTGTCCACGTCGTCGATCTCGGTGAACCGGGGGTCGCCCTGGACGCTGCCCGTGGCGTAGATGTCGAGGGGGTTCTGGCCGGTGATCCAGCGCAGCACGTCGAAATCGTGCACCGAGCAGTCCCGGAATATTCCGCCCGAGGTGGCCAGGTACTCGAACGGTGGCGGCGCCGGGTCCATCGTCGTGCTGCGCACGGTGTGCAGCCAGCCCAGCGAGCCGTCGTCAACGGCTCTCTTTGCGGCGGCAAACGCAGCGTCGAACCGGCGCTGGTAGCCCACCTGAACCGCGACCCCGGAGCGGGCGATGACGTCAGCGACCCGCGCGCTCTCGGCGGCCGTCGACGCGATCGGCTTCTCGCAGAACGTTGGCAACCCGCGCTCGACGGCCGCCAGCGTCAACGAGGCGTGCGCGGGTGTGCTCGCGGCGACGACGACTCCGTCGACGCCCGAATCAAAAAGTGCGGCAACCGAATCGACCACCTTCGCGCCGTGCTTGGTCGAGACCGCGGCGACCAGTTCGGGCCGCTCGTCGGTGACGACAAGCCCGTCGACCGTGTCGATCCCGCTGAGGGTGTCGGCGTGGAACGCCCCGATGCGGCCGAGGCCGATGACACCGAGCGTGGTCATGGGATTCTCCGATCATCGTGGTCGCGCAATGCGGCGTCGAGTTCGTCATAAGTCAGGGCGTCGGATAGCGCGGCGAGGACCACATCGGCCTGGCTGGCAGGACACCGGCTGTCGATTGGCTGATCGAGGTCGAGATTGGTTGGGAACGGGGAGGGATCGGCGGTGGCGAGGACGACGTTGTGCAGATCCTGTTCTGGCCGACCTGCTGCCCTCATCGCGACAAGCGCCGGGTACACCGCGCGCACCATCGCGGAGTGGTCGATCGCCTCCATCGCACGCCCGAATGGCGAGGAGATCTGCAACAGGTTCGCCATCCGGCGGACGTCGGCCGAGGTGTTCGCGCCGGCGCCGTGGAAAAGCGCCGGATTGAAGAACACCGCGTCGCCCTTGCGCATCGGCACCTGGACGTGATTGTCAGCGAAGAAGTTGATGAACTCTGGCCGGTTGAACGCGATATAGCCGCCGAGGAAGTGCTGGGAGTACGGCAAAAGCATGGTCGGGCCGCTCTCAATCGGCATGTCGCAGTGGGCAATCGCGCCCTGCAGCGTGAGCTGCGGCGACATCGCGTGCACGTGTGCCGGGTATGTCCACAGCTCAGCGGGTGAAACGAAGCCCAGGTGGTAGTCCCGATGAGGCACCTGCGCCTTGCCGCCGGGATTGACGACGTTGACCTGTGATGTCAGTTCATACCGCGGCCCGAGCCAGGCTTGAGAAACGGTCGCGAGCACGTCGTTCGCGTAGTACTCGGCGTACACGCGCGGCGCGTGCAGCGCGAGCTTCTGCGCGGCGTTCCACACCCGGTTGTTCGCGCCGGGTGTGCCGAAGTGATCGCCTCGCGGGTCTTCGGCGCAGATCAGCGCCCAGAGCTCCGCACTGGCCGCGTCGACGGCATCGTGGCCGAAAGCCGATTCGACGACGAGCACACCAGGTCCGTCGGCGAGGGCGCAGATCAGCTCCGCCTGCACTTCCCGCGGGTTGGCGCTGCGCACCGAATCAGCCGAGTAGACCAGTACATTCCGGCGCACGGCGCTGGCATGCGGGTAGTCGGCGAGATCGGTCTCGCGCGCCACCTGCTCCTGGAAATCGTCAAGGCGGCAATCCGATTCGGCGATGTACGACGAACGCGGTGCCGTGACGAGCGGACTGGCCATGACCGCTAGTCTTGCTGTGACAGCTCGCTGGATCAACGCCAAAAAACCATCAAAAAGCCCTCACAGGTAGGAGGCGCCGATGCCGCACCGCTACAAGGTCCGCGAAATCGCCCAACAGTCCGGGCTGAGTGAGGCCACCGTCGACCGCGTGCTCAACGACCGCCCCGGTGTGCGACAGAACACCCGGGCCGAGGTGATGCAGGCGATCCGCGATCTGGACAAGCAACGCGCGCAATTGCGGCTCAACGGCCGTCGCTACCTGATCGACGTCGTGATGCAGACACCCGAGCGGTTCTCGTCTGCGTTCCGCGACGCGGTGGAGGCGGAGTTGCCCGGCTTCGCGCCGGCGATGTTGCGGGCACGGTTTCATCTGTGGGAGTCGGGCTCGACGCAACAGATGGTGGACAAGCTGGGCGCGATCCGCGGAAGCCACGGCGTGGTGCTGAAGGCCCAGGACGAACCCGAGGTCGCTGAGGCGATCGATCGACTGGTCGCTGCCGGGGTGCCGGTGGCGACCTACGCCAGCGACGTCCCGACCAGTGCGCGCTGTGGCTACGTCGGCATCGACAACCACGGTGCAGGGATGACTGCGGCCTACCTGATGCAGCAGTGGCTGGGCGCCACCCGGTCTGACGTACTGATCACCGTCAGCCGGACGGTGTTTCGGGGGGAGGGCGAGCGCGAGGTCGGGTTCCGTTCCGGGTGGCGTGGGTCGGGTCGCGAGATCGTCGACGTGACCGACAGCGACGGCATCGACGCCACCAACGAGCGCTTGGTGCTGCGGGCGCTGGAGGCCAACCCGTCGGTGGAAGCGGTGTACTCGGTCGGCGGAGGCAACACCGCGACGCTGGCCGCATTCGACAAATTAGGACGCGTATGCCGAGTCTTTATCGCGCACGACCTCGATGCCGACAACCGGCGCCTGCTGCGTGAACGTAGGATCTCGGCGGTGCTTCACAACGATCTGCGGGCCGACGCGAGGCTCGCAATGAGGCTGATCCTCGCGGCCCGCGGGGTACTTCCCGCGCACCCCGCGCGACCGATACCGGTTCAAGTCGTCACTCCGTACAATCTGCCGGCGTGAGGCCGCGTGCTAAGCCGCACCGTGCGGCTCTCTTAAGAATCGGCACCGCCACAGAGTGACGAAAACCACACTTGCATGCGCGTCGCAGAGTGTCGCAGTTCCTGAGCTGGCCGTTTTGCGGCACAGTAAAAGGTTGCGCATGTGAACATAGGCAATGGCATCACTAAGAAAGTGCAATAATCGGTACTAGCAGTGACATCAACTTTGCTGCTTGGGCGAAAGGTGGTTTGTTGTGACGCCGAGCGGCAACGGCGCCAACGGAGTGCGACAAAAACTTGAAAAGGTCGTCATTCGCTTCGCCGGTGATTCCGGTGACGGGATGCAGCTGACCGGCGACCGCTTCACGTCTGAGGCCGCGCTGTTCGGCAATGACCTTGCCACCCAACCGAATTACCCCGCCGAGATCCGTGCACCACAAGGCACGCTTCCCGGCGTTTCGTCGTTTCAGATCCAGATCGCCGACTACGACATCCTGACCGCGGGCGACCGGCCGGACGTGCTCGTCGCGATGAATCCCGCCGCGCTGAAGGCCAACATCGACGACCTCCCGCGCGGCGGTTTGGTGATCGCGAATTCCGACGAGTTCACCAAGCGCAACCTGGCGAAGGTCGGGTACGAGGCGAACCCTTTGGAGACCGACGAGCTCTCTGAATACGTCGTGCAGGCGGTTCCGATGACCACGTTGACCCTCGGCGCGGTCGAGGAGATCGGCGCGTCGAAGAAGGACGGCCAGCGCGCCAAGAACATGTTCGCGCTCGGGCTGCTGTCGTGGATGTACGGCCGTGAGATCGACCCCCAGGAGACCTTCATCCGGGAGAAGTTCCTCCGCAAACCCGACGTTGCCGAGGCCAACGTGCTGGCATTGCGTGCAGGCTGGAACTACGGCGAAACCACCGAGGCGTTCGGCACCACATTCGAGGTTTCCCCGGCCAAGCTGCAGCCGGGGGAGTACCGGCAGATTTCCGGCAACACCGCGCTGGCGTACGGGATCATCGTTGCCGGCCAGCTCGCCGACACGAAGGTGGTGTTGGGCAGTTACCCGATCACGCCCGCGTCGGACATCCTGCACGAGCTGTCCAAACACAAAAACTTCAACGTCATCACGTTCCAGGCCGAAGACGAGATCGCCGGCATCGGCGCCGCGATCGGCGCCTCCTACGGCGGCGCGTTGGGCGTGACGAGCACATCGGGTCCGGGCATCTCGCTGAAGTCCGAGGCGATCGGCCTTGCCGTCATGACCGAGCTGCCGCTGCTGGTGATCGACGTGCAGCGCGGCGGCCCGTCGACCGGTCTGCCGACCAAGACCGAGCAGGCCGATCTGCTGCAGGCGATGTACGGACGCAACGGCGAGTCACCGGTGGCCGTGCTGGCCGCACGCACGCCGTCCGACTGCTTCAACGTCGCGATCGAGGCGGTGCGCATCGCGCTGACATACCGGACGCCGGTGATCTTGCTGTCCGACGGTGCGATCGCCAACGGCTCAGAGCCATGGCGCATTCCGGATGTCAGCACATTCGAGCCCATCGACCGCAACCTCGCTCAGCCGAGTGAGGATTTCCAGCCCTATGCCCGCGACGCCGAGACGCTGGCCCGTCAGTTCGCGATTCCGGGCACACCCGGCCTCGAGCACCGCATCGGCGGGCTGGAGGCGGCCAACGGGTCGGGCGACATCTCCTACGAGCCGGCCAACCACGACCTGATGGTGCGATTGCGGCAGGCCAAGATCGATGGCATCCCGGTCCCCGACCTCGAGGTCGACGATCCCGCCGATGATGCCGAGTTGCTACTGATCGGGTGGGGCAGCAGCTACGGACCGATCGGCGAGGCGTGCCGGCGTGCCCGTCGCAAGGGCATCAAGGTCGCGCACGCGCACCTTCGGCATGTGAACCCGTTGCCGGCCAACCTCGGCGACGTGCTGCGCCGGTATCCCATGGTGGTGTGCCCGGAGATGAATCTGGGTCAACTGGCGCTGCTGCTGCGCGGGAAGTATTTGGTCGACGTCCAATCGGTGACAAAAGTCAAAGGCGTGGCATTCTTGGCCGACGAAGTCGAGGACATCATCGATGCCGCCCTGGACGGGTCTCTGGCCGAAAAGGAGAGCGACAAGACCAGATTCGCTAAGTTGGATGGCAGCGAATGGATGAGTATGCGGGAGTTGGTCCATGACTGACGTGATCGGAGTAGATCTGGGTCTCACCGCCACCAGCGGTGTGCCCGCCACCGACCAACCGCAGAAGGCGAAGGACTTCACTAGCGACCAAGAGGTGCGCTGGTGCCCCGGCTGCGGCGACTACGTCATTCTCAACACAATCCGCAACTTCCTTCCGGAGCTCGGTCTTCGGCGCGAGAACATGGTCTTCGTCAGCGGCATCGGATGCTCGAGCCGGTTCCCGTACTACCTGGAAACCTATGGGCTGCACTCGATTCACGGCCGCGCTCCCACCATCGCTACCGGCCTTGCGATAGCGCGTGAGGACTTGTCGGTGTGGGTGGTCACCGGTGACGGCGACGCGCTCTCGATCGGCGGCAATCACCTGATTCACGCACTGCGCCGCAACGTCAACATCACGATTTTGCTGTTCAACAACCGGATCTACGGGCTGACCAAAGGTCAGTACTCACCGACGTCGGAGATCGGCAAGGTCACCAAGTCCACCCCGATGGGCTCGCTCGACCATCCGTTCAATCCGGTCTCGGTGGCGCTGGGCGCGGAGGCCACGTTTGTCGGCCGCGCGCTGGATTCCGACCGCAAGGGACTCTCGGAGGTGCTGCGGGCCGCCGCCCAACACCGTGGTGCTGCGTTCGTCGAGATCCTGCAAGACTGCCCGATCTTTAACGACGGCTCGTTTGACCTGCTCCGCAAGGAGGGCGCCGAGGAGCGGCTGATCAGCGTCGCCCATGGTCAGCCGATCACGTTCGGCAGCAGCGGCGAATTCTGCGTCGTGCGGACCGGGTTCGGCCTCGAGGTCGCCAAGACCGCCGACGTCGCCGCCGACCAGATCATGGTGCATGACGCCACCGTCGAGGACCCGAGCTACGCGTTCGCGTTGTCGCGATTGAGTGAACAGAACCTCGAACACACCGTGATGGGTGTCTTCCGGCAGGTCCAGCGCCTCACGTACGACGACGGCGCTCGCGAACAGGTGCGCGCCGCACAGGAGGCGACCGCGCACGACACCGCCGCACTGCAGTCGCTGCTGCGGGGACGCGATACCTGGACTGTTGACTGACGCACGTTCGGCGCCGCTGGCCGCCGTGGTGCTGGCGGGCGGCGCATCCCGTCGGATGGGCCGGGACAAGGCCACATTGCCCTACCAGGGCGGCACGCTCGTCGAGCACATCGTCGGCGTGCTCCGCCCGCGGTGTGCCCCGGTGTTCGTGATCGCCGCGCCCGGCCAGCGGATTCCGCCGGTGGATGCCGAGGTGCTGCGCGACGACGTGCGCGCGGTCGGCCCGCTCGTCGCCACCGGTCGCGGTCTGCGTGCCGCCGGTGAAGCCGGGGTGCCGTGGGCCTTTGTCTGTGCCGTCGACATGCCGTTTCTGGACACAGCGCTGATCGACGTGCTGGTCGAGTCGTCGAAGAACCTGACTGCCGACGTGGTGCTGCCGTGGGACGGCCGGGACCACTATGTGGCGGGGCTGTACCGCACGTCGCTCGTCGAGCGGATCAACACCCTGGTCGCCGACGGCGAGCGCAGCATGGCGGCGCTGGTGAATTCCGTTGAGGCACAGCGAATTGTCGTAGCCAGCGAGCGGCAGCTCACCAACGTCAATTCGGCTGCCGATTTGTCGCTGCTTAGTTGATATGTCCTGTCATATCGACTGATTTCCGCTTTTCAGCAAAAAAGCCATGGCTCCGCATTTCTGAAATTGTAGCGGACATCACTTTGGGTCATTGTTAACGAGCTGGGTCATAGCTAACATTCTTGCACTTCGGCAAGCATGGGGAGGCCGGCTGGGCCCGAGATCTGGCGTAAGCCAGTTCACAATATACCCGTGATTTGGATCACGAGATTACGGTCGCCGGCATTCCTGAGAAATTGTAAGACACGCCGAGGTGACCTGGTAGGACGGTGATAAGCACTTTTCTTAATTCGCTGTTATCTGTCCGAGATAAGTCAGATCGCAAAGTGACATTTCGCCGCGACATTTGTACTATTCCATTCGTCTTCTTAGTTGAAGCAAAATAATTTCAAACAAAGAACCTGCGTGTTGAGTGGGGCTACCCGAAGGCCGACGTGGTTACACATGTCGCGTTCGTAAGCCGTCGGGACACTGTCGCCCGGCGAGACGGATCTCGTCTCCCCTGTCGCGTCTGAAAGAGATGGCGCGAACCAAGGAAAGCACCTCGCCCCGAAAGGGCACCTTCGCCCGCTTCATCGGGCGGCCTTGGCGCGCGCTTGCGAAAGGAAAAATTGTGACGAACCTCCGCAAGGTATTGATGTCGGCCGCGATCACGGGTGGTCTCATCGCCGCGCCGCTGGCGTTGTCCACCGCTTCCGCTCATGCGGACAGCGTGAACTGGGACGCTATTGCTGCCTGCGAGTCCGGTGGGAACTGGGCCACCAGCACCGGCAACGGGTACTACGGCGGTCTGCAGTTCTCGATCGGCACGTGGCGGGCCAACGGCGGCAGCGGTTCGCCGGCGGGCGCGTCACGGGCAGAGCAGATCCGGGTCGCGGAGAACGTGCTGGCCAGCCAGGGCCGCGGCGCGTGGCCGGTGTGTGGTCGGCGCGGCTGATACGTCTACCTGCAGAGTCGGGCGGTGCCGGTACATCGGCACCGCCCGACTCTTTTGTCACTTCTCTTAACTTTAAAAACTTCCCTTAACACATGCCACCCCAGTAACACCAGCACGACACGCCGCGATTCCCAGTTCGACCAATGTTTCGGGGCTTTGGCGAAAGGGACCGCGATGATGGGGATCCGCAAGACGATCACGATGGCCGCGATGACCGGAGCGCTTGTCGGCGCGCCGCTGATGCTGTCGACGGCCACCGCGCATGCCGACACCGTCAACTGGGACGCGATCGCCCAATGCGAGTCCGGCGGCAACTGGGCCATCAACACCGGCAACGGCTTCTACGGCGGCCTGCAGTTCAAGCAGGCCACCTGGACGGCCAACGGCGGCGTCGGCTCGCCGGCCAACGCCAGCCGTGAGCAGCAGGTCCGGGTGGCCGAGAACGTGCTGCGCACCCAGGGCCTCGGGGCGTGGCCGAAGTGCGGCGCCTACGCGGGCAGCCCGATGAGGGGCCCGGCGACGACGGTGCGCACGGTGTCGGCGACAACCGGTTGCCAGAACATGGGCACCCTGCTCGGCGTGGTCAACCTGCAGCAGCTGTGCACGGCGATCACCAACCCCGTCCGGGCGATTCTGGGCAGCGCTCCTACCCGGTGAGCAGGCTGCCAACTGCCATGCCGGTCACGCCGGCTGCAGGTCGCGGTCGGTAGGCATCCTGAACGCCGAACGCGACGCGATCGCCGCCAGATGCCGGGTGAGCACCGCCTCAGGTGCCAGCGTGCTCGCCCAGCTCGCCGCGGCGGACAGCACGTCCGGCCTCTGATTGACGATCCGGCCGATCAGCGCCGACTCGCGGACCAGCCGCCTGACCCGGGGCGGGCGAAACGCGGCGAACTGGGTGAACGCGGACGCAAGGTCGCCGGCCCCACCGGCGAAGCCGGCCAGGATTGCCGCGTCCTCCAGCCCTTGACAGCCGCCTTGGCCGAGATGCGGGCGCATCGCGTGGGCGGCGTCACCTACGAGCACGATCGGGCCGCGAGACCAGACTGTCGCTCGGCTGCGGTCGTAGATGTCATGGCGTTGGACGACGCCAGGTTCGGTCGCGGCGAGAACGTCGGGAATCGGCTCCGCCCACGATGAGTACCTGCTGCGCAGATAATTCAGCTCACCCTCGGCCGCGGTTGCCCCCTCGGGCGCGCGTTCGGTGGCGAACCAGTAGGTGCACCCGACACTCATCGGCACATGGCCGAACTCGACGCCGGGTCCGATCGTCTCGCCGGACAGCTTTGGGTCGATCGAGCATTCGGCCACCCCGCGCCACGCGGTGTAGCCGGCATAGGTGTCGGTCAGCGGTCCGTTGAGGTGGCGGGCGACCACCGAGCGGGTGCCGTCCGCGCCGACCACGGCGCAGCAGTCGGTGGCGCTGCCGTCTGACATGCGCAGCCGCACCCCGTCGGCCGTGGCTGCGACATCGGTGACCGCTACGCCGTGGCGCAGGGTCCCCGGGGTCAGCGCGCTCTCCAGGATGCGGGTCAGCGCCGCGCGCTGTATCACCACCAGTGGTTCGCCGAGCGCCTTGATGATGCGGTTGGGATGCGGACGCCGCAGCCATGTCCCGTCGCGCCAGCGCATGGCGCCCGCGGTGACACGGCCGCCGGCGTCGCGCACCGCGGTGCCCGGCCCGATCTCGTCAAGCGCTGCCAGCGCGTTCGGCCAGATGCTGATCCCGGCACCGCTCGAGGTGTCCGCGCGCACCTCGAACACCGTGACGTCGATGTTCCGGCGCTGCAGGGCGACTGCGGTCGCCAGTCCCGCGATGCCCGCACCCACAACCACGACCTGTCTCGACATGGGATCGACTGTAGTTTCAGGGCATGGCCGCAAAAGAGCGTGAATTGGAAATCGTGGTGTACGGGGCGACCGGTTTCGTCGGCAAGCTGACCGCCCAATACCTCGCCCGCGCGGGAGCCGGCGCCAGGATTGCACTCGCCGGCCGCTCCACCGAACGGCTTCGCGCCGTGCGGGACACGCTCGGTGAGGCCGCCGCGGACTGGCCGCTGGTGGCCGCCGACGCATCGAAACCGTCGACGCTGGCGGCGATGGCGGCGCAGACCCGGGTCGTCGTCACGACGGTCGGGCCGTACGCGAAATATGGGCTGCCGCTGGTCGAGGCGTGCGCGGCCGCCGGAACGGACTACGCCGACCTGACCGGTGAGCCGCAGTTCGTCCGCAACAGCATCGACCTGTACCACAAGCAGGCCGTCGACACCGGTGCCCGGATCGTGCACGCGTGCGGGTTCGACTCGATCCCGTCAGACCTGAGCGTGTACGCGCTGTATCGCGCGGCCGTCGAGGACGGCACCGGCGAGTTGACGGACACCACGTTCGTGTTGCGCGATTTCCGGGCCGGATTCTCCGGCGGCACCGTCGCATCGATGCTGGAACTGATGCGCGATGCGTCCAGCGATACCGACGTGCGGCGCCTGCTGGGCGACCCGTACTCGCTGAGCACTGACCGGGGCGCGGAACCAGACCTCGGTGACCAACCCGACCTGCCGCGGCGCCGCGGCAGCGACATCGCTCCCGAACTGGCCGGCACATGGACAGCGGGATTCCTGATGGCGCCGTCGAATACGCGTGTCGTCCGGCGAAGCAACGCGTTGCAGGACTGGGCCTACGGCCGACGGTTTCGGTACTCCGAAGCGATGAACGTGGGTTCGTCTGTGGTCGCTCCCGCGACTTCGGCGGTGATGACGGGGGCCATCGCAGCGACGTTCGCGGCGGGCTCGCGGTTGTTTCGTTTCCTGCCGCCTCGGCTCGTGGAGCGGGTCGTGCCGAAGCCGGGCACCGGACCGAGCGAGGCGGCGCGCGAGCGCGGCTACTACACGGCGGAGACGTACACCACCACGGCCACCGGCGCGCGCTACGTGGCCAGGATGGCGCAGCAAGGCGACCCCGGCTACAAGGCCACGTCGGTACTGCTGGGAGAGAGCGGCCTGGCGCTGGCGCTCGACCGCGACAAGCTGTCCGATCTGCGGGGCGTGTTGACTCCGGCCGCCGCCATGGGCGATGCGCTGCTCGCCCGGTTCCCGACAGCAGAGGTATCGCTGCACCTGTCACGGCTGCCTGACACGGTTGTCGAAACCGCCGAGCGGCGCGGTGGTTCGGACTAGGGTCATGACCAACGAGAACGCGCGATCAACAACGAAAGTGGTGCAGTGATGGCCGACCTGGATGACCTCATCAAGCAGATTCCGGTGGCGGATATCGCAAGTAGGTTGGGCGCCAATGAAGGCGAGGTGAACAGCGCCATCAAGACTCTCGTGCCCGCCCTTGTAGGTGGCATCCAACAGAACGTCCAGACCGAAGACATTGACTCGAGCGAGCTCGAGTCTGCCGTCGCCGAGCAAGGTGCCAGCGGTCTGCTCGACGGCGGGGTGAGCGTCGACCAGGTTGACGCAAATCAGGGTGACCAGTACGTCGCGAAAATCTTCGGCGGCAACGACAGCAGTCAGGTTGCTTCGGCGTTGTCCGGCGCCGGCGCGGGCAACAACGCTCTGATCAAGCAGCTGCTGCCGATTCTGGTGCCGATTGTGCTGGCGTACGTCGGAAAGAGCCTCACCCAGGGGAGCGCCCAGGCGCCGGCCCAGCAGCCCCAGCCGTCAGGCGGTGGCCTCAGCGATGTGTTGGGCAGCATCCTCGGCGGCGGGTCCCAGAAGAGTGACAACCCGCTCGGCAGCATCCTCGGCAATGTGCTGGGCGGCAAGGGCGGTGCGATCGGCGATATCCTCGGCGGCCTTATCCGCGGCGGGAAGTAGCTAATTGCGGCGCGCGTCGCTCAGATGCCGGCGCACAGCGATACGAACGGAATCGGCGCGCAGATGCCGATTGAAAAGTGTGGCGTGATATCGCCACCGTTCCAAACCGGGGCTGGCGGCGGCGCCGGCGCTGGCGGCGGCTGTGCGGCCACGCAGGTATTCGAGTCTGCGTCGTAGACGGTTCCTTCGCCGCACTCGGCTGCGTTACCGACTGCAGGGGAGACCAATAACACGAATGCGAAGGGCGCGCTCGCAGCCACGGCGGCGGCCCCGAACCGATTGACTATTCCCATCATCGAGAGTCCCCTCCAGGTGCCCCGACCCTCTTGAGACCAAAAGTCTAAGGCTGATGGCCACCGACTACCCCCCGATTTGACGATCTCGGCGAAAAGCGTCGAACGCCTGGCCGGTGCTCTGTCGTGGGGGCTTTCGCGGTTGTGCACTGCGCATTTCTAGAATTGACCGGTGACCGCCCTTCCGAAGTCCTGGGACCCTGCGGCCGCCGAGAGCGACTTGTACCAGAGCTGGGTCGATGCGGGTTACTTCACCGCCGACGCGAACAGCGGCAAGCCCCCGTATTCGATTGTGTTGCCACCGCCGAACGTCACCGGCAGCCTGCACATGGGGCATGCGCTCGACCACACGCTGATGGACGCGCTGACCCGCCGCAGGCGCATGCAGGGTTACGAAGTGATGTGGCTGCCGGGTATGGACCACGCCGGCATCGCGACCCAGACAGTGGTGGAGAAGCAGCTCGCGGTGGACGGTAAGACCAAAGAGGACTTCGGTCGCGAGCTGTTCATCGACAAGGTGTGGGACTGGAAACACGACTCGGGTGGCACGATAGGCGCGCAGATGCGCCGCCTCGGTGACGGGGTGGACTGGAGCCGCGACCGGTTCACGATGGACGAGGGATTGTCGCGCGCGGTGCGCACAATCTTCAAAAGGCTCTATGACGCGGGTCTGATCTACCGGGCCGAGCGGCTGGTGAACTGGTCGCCCGTGCTGCAGACCGCAATTTCCGACCTCGAAGTCTCCTACGTTGACATCGACGGCGAGTTGGTTTCATTTCGATACGGGTCCACCGACGATGACGAACCCCACATCGTGGTAGCCACCACCCGGGTCGAGACCATGCTGGGCGACACCGCGATCGCGGTGCATCCCGACGACGAGCGCTATCGTCATCTGGTCGGCACCACGTTGCGGCACCCGTTCCTTGACCGCAAGCTCGTCGTCGTTGCCGACGACCATGTCGACCCCGAATTCGGCACCGGCGCAGTCAAAGTCACGCCGGCCCATGATCCCAACGACTTCGAGATCGGGGTTCGGCATGGCCTGCCAATGCCCACCATCATGGACACAAAGGGCCGAATCGTCGACACCGGAACGGTTTTCGACGGCATGGACCGATTCGAAGCAAGAGTCAAGGTGCGCGAAGCGCTCGCCGAGCAGGGCCGCATCGTTGCCGAGAAAAGGCCCTACGTGCACAGCGTCGGGCACTCCGAACGCAGTGGCGAACCGATCGAGCCAAGACTCTCGCTGCAGTGGTGGGTGAAGGTCGATTCGCTGGCCAAGGCCGCCGGCGATGCGGTGCGCAACGGCGACGTCGTGATTCACCCGCCCAGCCTGGAGCCGCGCTGGTTCGGCTGGATCGACAACATGCACGACTGGTGCATTTCCCGGCAGCTGTGGTGGGGACACCGAATCCCGATCTGGCACGGGCCCGACGGGCAGATGGTCTGCGTCGGTCCCGATGAGGTGCCACCCGAGGACTGGGAACAGGACCCCGACGTGCTGGACACCTGGTTTTCATCGGCGCTGTGGCCGTTCTCCACCATGGGGTGGCCCGAGCATACGTCAGAGCTTCAAACGTTCTATCCCACCGACGTTTTGGTCACCGGGTACGACATCCTGTTCTTCTGGGTCGCGCGGATGATGATGTTCGGCATGTTCGTCGCGAACGACGACGCGATCACACTCTACGGCTCGCGAGGAGCACAGGTTCCGTTCCGGAATGTGTTCCTGCACGGGTTGATTCGCGACGAGTTCGGTCGCAAGATGAGCAAGTCGCGAGGCAACGGCATCGATCCGCTGGACTGGGTGGAGATGTTCGGCGCCGACGCACTGCGGTTTACGCTGGCTCGCGGCGCCAGCCCCGGTGGCGACTTGACCATCGGCGAAGACCACGCCCGCGCGTCACGGAATTTCGTGACCAAGTTGTTCAATGCCACGCGGTTCGCGGTGATGAACGGAACACGCCCGGCGCCGCTGCCGCCGCCGGCCGAGCTCACTGACGCCGACAGATGGATTCTCGGCCGCATGGAACAGGTGCGCGCCGAGGTCGATTCGGCGTTGGACGGCTACGAGTTCAGCCGCGCCTGCGAGGCGCTCTATCACTTCGCGTGGGACGAATTCTGCGACTGGTATGTCGAGCTGTCGAAAGTGCAACTGGTCCAAGGCGTAACGCACACAACGGCGGTGCTGGCCGAGGTGCTGGATGTCTTGCTGCGGCTGCTCCACCCGGTGATGCCGTTCGTCACCGAAGCGTTGTGGAAGGCGCTGACCGAACACGAGTCGCTTGTCATCGCCGAGTGGCCCAAACCCGCCGACCGTGTGCTCGATCCCGTCGCCGCACAGCGTATCTCGGATATGCAGAAGCTGGTCACCGAGGTGCGCCGGTTCCGCAGCGATCAAGGCATCGCAGACCGGCAGAAAGTGCCCGCCCAGCTGTCCGGGATCGACGCCGCGGACCTCGGCGGCCAGGTTGCGGCCCTGACGTCGTTGGCCTGGCTAACCGACGCGGCAGGCGACTTCAGCCCGACGGCGTCGGTGGAGGTGCGGGTGTCGGCCGGGACGGTGAGCGTCGAGGTGGACACGTCGGGCAGCGTGGACGTCGACGCGCAACGGCGCAGGCTGGAAAAGGATTTGGCCGCCGCGAACAAGGAGCTCGCCGGGACATCTGCGAAGCTCGACAACGAAGCGTTCCTGGCGAAGGCACCGGCCGCGGTGGTGAACAAGATCCGCGCACGTCAGCAGCTGGCGCGCGAGGAGGTCGAGCGCATCACCAACCGCCTGGCAGCCCTGTGAATGTCGCGCCGACGCCCGACGAGGCTGCGTCGCTGCTGCAGGTCGAGCATCTGCTGGATCGACGTTGGCCGGAAACCAAGATCGAGCCCAGCCTCACGCGCATCAGCGCCTTGATGGACCTGCTCGGCTCGCCGCAGCGCGGCTATCCGTCGATCCACATCGCCGGCACGAACGGCAAAACGTCGGTCGCCCGGATGACCGACGCGCTTCTCACCGCGCTGAATCGGCGCACCGGCCGAACCACCAGCCCGCATCTGCAATCGGCCGTCGAGCGCATCGCGATCGATAACCGGCCGATCACCCCGGCGCGGTATGTGGAGGTATACCGCGAGATCGAGCCGCTTGTGCAGATGGTGGACGAGCAGTCGCAGGCCGGCCAATTAGGAGAAGCCGGCCCGGCGATGAGCAAGTTCGAGGTCGTCACCGCGATGGCGTTCGCCGCATTCGCCGACGCTCCGGTCGACGTCGCGGTCGTAGAGGTGGGCCTCGGCGGCCGGTGGGACGCCACCAACGTGGTCAACGCGCCGGTCGCCGTCGTCACCCCGATCAGCGTCGACCACACCGACTACCTGGGCCACGACATCGCCGACATCGCCGCGGAGAAGGCGGGCATCATCATGCGGCAGCCGGATTCGCTGGACCCGACGGACACCGTCGCGGTCATCGGGCGCCAGCCTGCTGTCGCGATGGAGGTGTTGCTCGCGCAAACCCTGCGCGCCGATGCCGCTGTCGCACGCCAGGATTCGGAGTTCGCGGTGTTGGATCGCCAAGTTGCGGTCGGCGGGCAGTTGCTGCAACTACAGGGTCTTGGAGGGGTGTACTCCGATATCGTCCTGCCATTGCACGGCGAGCATCAGGCCCACAATGCGGTGATCGCGCTGGCGGCAGTGGAGGCCTTCTTCGGCGCGGGCGCACAGCGTCAACTCGACGTCGACGCGGTCCGCGCCGGCTTCGCCGCGGCAACCAGCCCTGGCCGGCTGGAACGCGTCCGTTCGGCGCCGACTGTGCTGCTGGACGCCGCGCACAATCCCGCCGGTGCGGCCGCACTCGCCGAAGCGTTGACTGCCGAATTCGATTTCCGGTTTCTCGTCGGTGTGGTGGGCGTGATGGCCGACAAGGACGTGGCGGGCATTCTCGCGGCGCTGGAGCCGGCATTCGACCAAATCGTTGTCACGCACAATGGCTCTCCGCGGGGCCTGGACCTGGACACGCTGACCGACGTCGCCGTCGAGCGGTTCGGTCCTGAACGGGTCGTTCGGGCGGTCGATTTGCCGGATGCCATCGAGACCGCAACCGCGCTCGCCGAGGACGCTGGCGCGGACGACCGATATTCCGGCGGCGGCATCGTGATCACCGGTTCGGTGGTGACCGCGGGCGCCGCGAGGACGCTGTTCGGAAAGGACCCGGCATGAGTAGTCCACCGCTGGACCCCTGGAAGAGCTTCCGCGGGGTGATGGCCGGGGTCCTGCTGCTGGAGGCGGTGGTGGTGCTGCTGGCGCTGCCGGTCGTGCTGGTTGTCGGCCACGGGGTGCCGCAGGCCACCGGCACGTATTTGATCGCGGTGGCCGCGCTGCTGGTCGTGCTGCCGGCATTGCAGCGCCATCGGTGGGCGATCTGGGTCAACGTGGCGGTCCAGGTCGTGCTGTTGGCGGGCTTCTTTGTGGACCCCGCGATCGGCTTCATCGGCGTGCTGTTCACCGCGGTGTGGCTGCTGATCGCGTATCTGCGCGCCGACGTGCTGCGCCGGCAGGAACGCGGCGATCTGCCCGGCCAGCAGCCGCCTGTCGATTAGTGTGTGCGCCGTGACAGCAGGCGAGCGAAGCGACGGGGAAAAGAACACAGGCGAGCGAACCCTCGTGTTGATCAAGCCCGACGGCGTTCGACGCGGACTCGTAGGGGAAGTCATCAGCCGAATAGAGCGCAAGGGCCTGTCGCTGGCGGCGTTGGAGCTGAAGAATGTCGGCGACGATCTGGCCCGTCGGCATTACGCAGAGCACGAAGGCAAGCCCTTCTTCTCGCCGCTGCTCGAGTTCATCACGTCAGGGCCGGTCGTGGCCGCAATCGTCGAAGGACCACGCGCCGTTGCCGCGTTTCGGCAGATCGCCGGTGGCACCGACCCGGTCGAGAAGGCCGCGCCGGGAAGCATCCGCGCCGATTACGCGCTGGTGACGCAGAACAACCTCGTGCACGGGTCCGATTCGACCGAATCCGCCGCCCGCGAGATCGCGCTCTGGTTCCCGGGTCGGTAGCGGTTCGCCGCCTGCCGGCGGTATGGGATACTGACTGCGGTAGTCGGCCCCTCCGGGGTGCTGGATACCCGAATGAAGACTTCGACGAGCGCGACGGTCGCGGCATCCGCGATGCGGCGCGGACCGTCACAGCCGTCATTCGTACCAGGTGCCGACGGCTCCCGAGCCGCTCGGCGCGAAGACCTACATAACTCGGGACATCCGACCCGAGTCCATAGCGATAGCCCTCGCGTGGCCGCGTCTGCCGACGCGCCCGGGGGCTTCTAGGAGATTACGTGGCCGACGATGACCTCTCCCAAAATCATCCGGACAGCAGCAGCGATGGCGGCGACGACTCGCCCGACCAGCGCGGCGTCCACACGCTAACCCCGGTTGCGGCGGACGAGCCGCCGGACCCGCCGGCCTACATGCCGCTGTTCGTCGCACCGCAGCCGATCGATCGCGGCAACGACGAAGACGACGAGGACGACTCCGACGATGTCGACACGTCCGACGGTGAACAGGCCGAACGGCCCGCGGGCCGTCGTCGCCGGCGCGGCCGTCGCGGCCGTGGCCGCGGTCGCGGCGAGCAGGGCCCAGCCGACGGGGACGACTCCGATACCGACGAGGCCGACAGCGATGACGCCGAGGGCGAGTCGAGTGACGATTCCGACGAGGACGATGACGAAAGCGGCGACGAGGACACCGCCGCGACGGAGGGGGCCAGTCGCCGGCGCCGCCGCCGTCGCCGCCGCAAGTCCGGCTCCGGCGAAGACGCCGAAACCAACGGCTCACCCGACGATCCGCCCAACACGGTCGTGCACGAACGCGCGCCACGGTCGACGGACAAGGACGACAACGAGATTCAGGGCATCACCGGATCGACCCGGTTGGAAGCCAAGCGGCAACGCCGCCGCGACGGGCGTGACGCCGGCCGGCGCCGCCCGCCAATCCTGTCCGAGGCCGAATTCCTGGCCCGCCGCGAGGCCGTCGAGCGTGTGATGGTTGTGCGGGACAAGGTGCGCACCGAGCCGCCGCACGAGGGCGCTCGGTACACCCAGATCGCAGTGCTCGAGGACGGGGTGCTCGTTGAGCATTTTGTGACGTCCCCTGCCTCTGCTTCGTTGGTCGGCAACATCTATCTGGGCATCGTGCAGAACGTGTTGCCGTCGATGGAGGCGGCGTTCGTCGACATCGGCCGCGGACGCAACGGCGTGCTGTACGCCGGCGAAGTGAACTGGGACGCCGCCGGACTCGGCGGCACGAACCGCAAGATCGAGCAGGCGCTCAAGCCGGGCGACTACGTCGTTGTCCAAGTCAGCAAGGATCCGGTCGGGCACAAGGGGGCACGGCTTACCACGCAGGTGTCGCTGGCCGGCCGGTACCTCGTCTATGTGCCGGGTGCCTCGTCGACCGGGATCAGCCGCAAGCTGCCCGACACCGAACGTCAGCGGCTGAAGGAGATCCTGCGTGAGGTCGTGCCGTCGGATGCCGGCGTGATCATTCGTACCGCTTCGGAGGGGGTCAAGGAAGACGACATCCGCGCCGACGTGAACCGGCTGGCCGACCGCTGGACGCAGATCGAGGCGCAGGCCGACGAGGTCAAGGCCAAGGCGGCCGGGGCCGCTGTCGCGCTGTACGAGGAACCCGACGTACTGGTCAAGGTCATCCGCGACCTGTTCAACGAGGATTTCTCCCGGCTTATCGTGTCCGGTGGCGAAGCCTGGAACACCATCGACTCGTACGTGAATTCCGTTGCGCCCGATCTTGTTTCGCGACTCACCAGGTATGAACCGGCAGTGTCAGACGGTCCTGACGTGTTTGCGGTGCACCGCATCGACGAGCAGCTGGCCAAGGCGATGGACCGCAAGGTGTGGCTGCCGTCCGGCGGCACGCTGGTGATCGACCGTACCGAGGCGATGACGGTCGTCGACGTCAACACCGGCAAGTTCACCGGCTCCGGCGGCAACCTGGAAGAAACCGTCACCCGCAACAACCTGGAGGCCGCCGAGGAAATTGTGCGCCAGCTGAGGCTGCGCGACATCGGCGGCATCGTGGTGATCGACTTCATCGACATGGTGCTGGAGTCCAACCGCGACCTGGTGTTGCGGCGGCTCACCGAGGCGTTGGCCCGTGACCGCACCCGCCACCAGGTCTCCGAGGTGACATCGCTGGGACTGGTGCAGCTGACCCGCAAGCGCCTCAGCACCGGGCTGGTCGAGGCGTTTTCGACGGCGTGCCCGCATTGCGCCGCGCGGGGGATTCTGCTTCACATCGATCCGGTCGAGTCGGCTCCCGCCGGCCGCAAGGATTCGGGCGGTCGCCGCGGCAAGCGCTCGCGCAAGTCGAAGGCAGATGAGCCGGCGATCGTGAAGGTGCCCGCGCATGCACCGGGCGATCATCCGTTGTTCAAGGCGATGGCGGACCGCCGCAGCGATGACGGCGAGGAAGTCGACAACGAGGTCGAGGAGTCCGAGAGCCTCACGGAGGCTGTGGCCGGACTCGACGAAGAAGACCTCGACGAGAACGACCTTGATGAGGATGAGGACGAGGACGACGACGACGAGGACGACGAAGACGAGATCGACGTCGACCTTGACGAGGATGACGAGGATCTCGACGACGACCTGGACATCGACGTTGATGATTCCGATGATTCCGACGACTCGGAGGTCCCCGAGGACGATGCCGTCGTGGCGGTGCAGGTGTCGGCGGTTCAGGCACGCAGGCCTCGCCGGTCAGCGGCAAGGCCTGCCGGGCCGCCAAAGCATGAAGACTGAGTCGTTTGACCCTTAAGGCGCTGGTCACGTACCCTTGACCAGTTGTCGCCAGGCCCCCGGACATCAGGGTGGTCGGTGGCAAAACCCCAGACACGCACGCGCCCACTAGTGGCGCGCGCCCCGAAGAGCGGAACGGACAACGATGGCGACTCCTGCGGATGCGAGGAGCAAGACAACCTACGCAATCGTCAAGACCGGCGGCAAGCAGTACAAGGTGGCCGCCGGCGACGTGGTGAAGGTGGAGAAGCTCGACGCGGAGCCCGGCGCGAACGTGATGCTGCCCGTGGCGCTGGTGGTCGACGGCTCCGACGTCACCACCGACGCGGACAAGCTCGCGAAGATCGCGGTGACCGGCGAGGTGCTCGAGCACACCAAGGGCCCCAAGATCCGCATCCACAAGTTCAAGAACAAGACCGGCTACCACAAGCGGCAGGGTCACCGGCAGCAGCTGACCGTGCTCAAGGTCACCGGGATCAAGTAGCAGGGAGCTTCATTATGGCACACAAGAAGGGCGCTTCCAGCTCACGCAACGGGCGGGATTCCGCTGCCCAGCGGCTCGGCGTCAAGCGTTTCGGCGGTCAGGTCGTCAAGGCCGGCGAGATTCTCGTCCGTCAGCGCGGCACCCACTTCCATCCCGGAGTCAACGTCGGTCGTGGCGGCGACGACACGCTGTTCGCGAAGGCAGCTGGCGCGGTCCAGTTCGCCGAGAAGCGCGGTCGCAAGACGGTCAGCATCGTTCCCGCGGGGGATTAGCTTTTCGCTCGCCGAGATCGACGTTTTGCAGCCGCGCACTCGCACATTGCCTGCAAAACGTAGATTTCGACGGGAGGAAAGGAACGACCGATGCCAAGGTTTGTCGACCGCGTCGTGATCCACGTGCGGGCCGGCAACGGCGGGAACGGCTGCGCGTCGGTGCACCGGGAGAAGTTCAAGCCGCTCGGCGGTCCTGACGGCGGCAACGGCGGCCGCGGGGGCAGCGTCTACCTCACGGTCGATCCGCAGGTCCATACGCTGCTCGACTTTCATTTCCATCCGCACGTCGCCGCGCCGTCGGGCCGGCAGGGTCAAGGCGGCAATCGCGACGGCGGCAACGGCGACGACCTGTACCTCAGGGTTCCCGACGGTACCGTCGTACTCGACGAGAACGGCCGCCTGTTGGCCGACCTGGTCGGCGCCGGCACCCGTTTCGAGGCCGCTGCCGGAGGCCGCGGCGGGCTAGGCAACGCGGCCCTCGCGTCGCGGGCGCGGAAAGCGCCGGGGTTCGCGTTGCTCGGCGAGAAGGGCCAGGTCCGCGATCTGAAGCTGGAGCTGAAAACGGTGGCCGATGTTGGCCTGATCGGATTCCCGTCGGCCGGCAAGTCGTCGCTGGTGTCGGTGCTGTCGGCCGCCAAGCCCAAGATCGCCGACTACCCGTTCACCACGTTGACCCCCAACTTGGGCGTGATCTCGGCGGACGAGCACTCCTTCACCGTCGCCGACGTGCCCGGTCTCATCCCTGGTGCCTCAGAGGGCCGGGGGCTGGGCCTGGAGTTTTTGCGCCACATCGAGCGTTGCGCGGTGCTGGTGCACGTTGTCGACTGCGCGACGCTGGAGCCGGGCCGCGATCCGGTGTCCGATATCGACGCGCTGGAAGCCGAGCTGGCAGCGTATTCGCCTCGACTGCAAGCAGATTCGACGCTGGTCGACCTTTCGGACCGGCCCAGGGCCGTGGTGCTCAACAAAATCGACGTCTCCGATGCCCGAGAGCTGGCGGAGTTTGTCCACGACGAGCTGGTGCGCCGCTTCGGATGGCCGGTGTTCGAAGTGTCGACGCTGACTCGGGAAGGGCTGCGGCCATTCATCTTTGGGCTATGGGACATGGTGTGCGAGTATCGCGCCGCGCATCCCTCGGCTCCACCCCGCCGGCCGGTGATACGGCCGGTGCCTGCCGACGACAGCGGCTTCACCGTCGAGCCTGACCCCGAGCGCCCGGGCGCGTACGTAGTGCGCGGCGCCAGACCGCAGCGCTGGGTGAACCAGACCAATTTCGACAACGACGAAGCCGTCGGCTATCTCGGTGACCGGCTGGCGCGCCTGGGCGTGGAGGACGAGCTGTTGGGGCTGGGGGCAATGCCCGGCTGCGAGGTCACGATCGGCGACGTGACGTTCGACTGGGAGCCGCAGACCCCGGCGGGCGTCGACCTGACGCTGTCCGGGCGCGGCACAGACGCCCGGCTGGAGCGCACTGACCGGATCTCGGCCGCCGAGCGCAAGGCGGCCCGCCGTGAGCGCCGCGGCCAGGCCGATGAGCGCTTGCGCGACGAGCATCAAGGCGGAGACATGCCATGACGCATCGGGAGGCCGTGCGCACTGCGCGCAGCGTGGTCGTGAAGGTCGGCACGACCGCCTTGACCACACCCACCGGCATGTTCGACGTCGGGCGGCTGGAGAAGCTCGCCGACGCGATCGAGGCGCGGATGAAGGCCGGCTCCGACGTCGTGATCGTCTCCTCGGGTGCCATCGCCGCGGGACTCGAACCGCTAGGGCTGACCCGCCGCCCGTCGGATCTGGCGACCAAACAGGCCGCGGCCAGCGTCGGCCAGGTGGCGCTGATCAACTCCTGGAGCGCGGCGTTCGCGCGGTACGACCGCACCGTGGGTCAGGTCCTGCTCACCGCACACGACATCGCGATGCGGGTGCAGCACACCAACGCGCAACGCACGTTGGACCGGCTGCGCGCATTGCACGCGGTGGCGATCGTCAACGAGAACGACACCGTCGCCACGAACGAGATCCGGTTCGGCGACAATGACCGGCTCTCCGCGCTCGTCGCGCACCTTGTGGGTGCCGACGCGCTGGTGTTGCTGTCCGACGTCGACGGCTTGTACGACTCGGATCCGCGCAAGGGAAACGCACGCTTCATTCCCGAAGTCAGCCGTCCCGCGGACCTCGACGGCGTGGTGGCGGGCCGCAGTCACCATCTCGGCACCGGTGGGATGGTGTCCAAGCTGTCGGCTGCGCTGCTGGCGTCGGACGCTGGGGTGCCGGTGCTGCTCGCCGCGGCGTCAGATGCTGCGACGGCGCTGACCGACGCATCGGTGGGTACCGTGTTCGCCCCGCGACGGTCCCGGATGTCGGCGCGCCGGTTCTGGGTGCGATACGCGGCCGAGGCGGCGGGTGCGCTGACTCTCGACGCGGGGGCGGTGCGCGCCGTCATCGAGCAGCGCCGGTCCCTGCTGCCGGCGGGCATCACCGCATTGTCGGGCCGGTTTTTCGGCGGTGACGTGGTGG
The DNA here is from genome assembly GCA_963801365.1 of uncultured Actinomycetota bacterium. Classification (GTDB taxonomy): domain Bacteria; phylum Actinomycetota; class Actinomycetes; order Mycobacteriales; family Mycobacteriaceae; genus Mycobacterium. Next base: position 112,151 of record CAWDEZ010000028.1, read on the forward strand.
AACTGCACGGGCCCGACGCGACGGTGGTGGGCCGCGGCGTCGTCGCCTACGACGCCACGGAGCTGGCCGCAATGATCGGCCGTTCGACATCCGAGTTGTCGCCTGAGCTGCGCCGGCCCGCTGTTCACGCCGACGACCTCGTCGCCCTTCAGCCCCGTTGATAAGGGTCTTTCTTCTCTACCAGCCCGGCGATGCGGCAAGGCAGCCTGGTAGCAACGCGATGTGACATAGCCAGGGAGGGAAACCCATGGGCGCGCATTTCCCCGACACCGAGACGATACGTGCGGTGATGGCACTTGCCACCCGTGCGCCGTCGGTACACAATTCGCAGCCGTGGCGATGGCGGGTGGGCGCGCGGAGCTTGCATCTGTATGCCGACACCACGATGCATCTGCCCAGCATCGATCCCGACAGCCGTGACTTGATTCTGTCTTGCGGCGGCTCGCTACACCACTGTGTCGTCGGGTTGGCGGCGCTGGGCTGGCAGGCCAAGGTGCACCGACTGCCGAACCCGGCGGAGCCGAATCACCTAGCCGCAATTGAGGTTTCACGCCAGGCTGCGACGGAGCTCGATGTCGCGCTCGCTGCCGCGGTCCCGCGGCGGCGGACGGATCGGCGGCATTACAGTTCCTGGCCGGTGCCCGCCGCCGACATCGCCCTGATGGGTGCGCGTGCTGCGCGGGCGGGAGTGATGATGCGCCAGGTGGAGTCGCTGCCGAAGCTGCAACGGATCGTGGCGCAAGCGGTTTTGGCACACGCGACCGACCCCGACTATCTGACCGAACTGGCCGCATGGAGCGGGCGGTACGCGTCATTGGCAGGTGTTCCTGCGCGAAGCACACCGCCGTCGGACCCGACGGCGGTGATCCCGGGTCGCCTGTTCGCGGGTCCGGTCCTGGAGCAGCCGGCCGATGTCAGCCCCATCGACGACAACGCCGTGGTGTTGGCGCTGGGCACCAAAGATGACAGCGAGCTCTCGCGGCTGCGCGCAGGCGAGGCGACCAGCCTCATCCTGCTCAGCGCCACCGCGCTGGGCTTGGCGAGCTGCCCGGTCACCGAGCCCCTGGAGGTCCCCAGCACCCGCGCCGCGGTGCAGGAAGACGTGTTCGGCAGCAGTGGTTACGCCCAGATGTTGCTGCGGGTGGGGTGGGCGTCGATCAATGCCGAACCACTGCCGTCGACGCCGCGCCGCTCGTTGGACGACGTCGTCGAGTGGTTGGACCACTAGCGGCGAACCGTTTCGAAGGAGACCGGAAATGTCTGCTCACAAGCTCGGCATCGTGGTCGGAGTCGACGGATCGCCCGCGGGCAAGGTCGCCGTGTACTGGGCCGCCCAGGAAGCGGCGATGCGCAACATCCCGGTGACCCTGGTCACTGTCGTGAACCCGATCCTTCCCACCTGGGAGCAGGCTCCGGTGCCCGCCGAATTCAAACGCTGGCAGAAAGAGCAGGCCCGGGGATTCATCGACGACGCGGTCAAGATCGTCGAACAGAACACCCGCGACGGGCGTCCGGTCCAGATCAACACCGAGGTGGTGTTCGCGTCCACCGTGGCGACCCTGGTCCAGCTGTCCAACGAGGCAGACATGATTGTGGTGGGCTGCCGTGGCCGTAGCACGCTGGCCCGGGTTCTGCTCGGCTCGGTGAGCACCGGGCTCGTGCACCATGCGCATTGCCCAGTCGCGGTGGTCCATGACGAGGACTCGTTGATGCCCCATCCCGATCAAGCGCCCGTCCTACTCGGTGTCGACGGCTCGCCCGCGTCAGAGTTGGCGACCGCGATCGCGTTCGACGAAGCATCCCGGCGCGGTGTGGAACTGGTAGCCGTGCACGCGTGGAGCGACACCGAACTGGTCGAATTGCCGGGCCTGGACTGGTCGGCGATGAAATCCCACGAGGAACAGGTGTTGGCGGAGCGACTGGCCGGTTGGCAGGAACGCTACCCGGACGTCAAGGTGAATCGCCTTGTGGTGTGCGACCGGCCTGCGCGGCAACTCATCGAGCAGTCGGATTTGGCACAGCTCGTCGTGGTCGGCAGCCACGGCCGCGGCGGCTTCGCAGGCATGGCGCTGGGCTCGGTTAGTTCCGCAGTGGTGCACGCGGTCCGGATGCCGGTGATCGTCGCCCGCGCGTCATAGCCGCGCGCTCAATCCAGCGGTGCGGACCAGCGCAACATGGTGCCGCCGCCGGGGTTGGGTTCGAGGGCGAAACTGCCGCTGACTTCACGGGCGCGGTCGCAGAGGTTCGCCAACCCGCTGCCGGTGACTTCCCCGGAGATACCCCGTCCGTTGTCGACGACTTCGATGCGCAAGTCGTCCTCGACAATGACGCTGACCCTGAGGGTGCTGGCGTTGGCGTGCCGAACAGCGTTCGAAACCGCCTCCCGCACAACAGCTTCCGCGTGGTCCGCGAGCGCAGCATCAACCACGGACAGCGGGCCAACGAATTGGACGGTGGTGTGAATCCCCGGCGTGGAAAACTGGGCGATGGCCTCGTCCAGCCGCTGGCGCAGCCGCGTGACGCCCGATGACGACCCGTGGAGGTCGAAGATCGCAGTCCTGATCTCTTGAATGACCGTTTGCAGGTCGTCGACGCAGGTTGCCAGCCGTTGTTGCACTTCGCTCGACCGTGCCCGCGGGATCGTGCCCTGTAGGGTGAGGCCGACGGCGAACAGTCGCTGGATCACATGGTCGTGCAGGTCGCGGGCGATCCGGTCACGGTCGGTGAGGATGTCCAGTTCGCGCAGGTGGCGTTGGGTCATGGCAAGTTGCCACGCCAGCGCGGCCTGGTCGGCGAACGCGGTCAGCATGTCGAGGTGTTCGGTGTCGAACTGTTGCTCGTCTTTTTGTCGCAGCGCCACCAGCACGCCTACCACGGTTTCGGTGGTGCAAAGCGGGACCGCCAGCGCTGGGCCGTTGGCATCGAGGCCGTTGAGCCCAATCTGGATCGATTCCAGTCGACGCGGTGTCCGCTCGGCGAAGACCTTTCCGATTTCTGTTTCGGCCACCGGAATCATCTGCGACGCAGCAATTTTCGTGTCACCATCCGTCTCCACGACCATGAGATCGGTGACCTCGTTGTGGGGCAGCTCCGGGTCGGCTGGGACCACGACAAACGTTGCGGCTGCCCCGGACAGTTGCAGTGCCTGATCGGCGATGAGACGGAACACCCGCGTCGGGTCGGTGCCGGACAACAGCTCGGTGGCGATGTCGCGGGTCGCCTCGATCCACGTCTGACGGGTTCGCGACTGCTGATACAGCCGCGCGTTGTCGATCGCGATGCCTGCCGCGGCGGCCAGCGCCTGTACCAGCACCTCGTCGTCCTCGCTGAACGATTGGCCGTCAGCCTTTTCGGCGAGGTAGAGATTCCCGTACGCCTCGTCACGGATGCACACGGGCACGCCGAGGAAGGTGTTCATCGGGGGGTGATTGGGCGGAAATCCGACCGACTCGGGGTGGTCGAGGATGTGCTCGAGACGGATGGGCTTGGGGTCGTCGATCAGCACGCCGAGCACGCCACGGCCCTCGGGCAGCCGCCCGATCTTGGCTCTCGTCTTTTCGTCGATACCCTGGTAGACGAACTCGACCAGTTCGTCACCTTGGCCGCGTACTCCGAGCGCCCCATACTTCGCGTCGACCAACTCGACCGCGGTGTGCACGATCGTGCGCAGCGTGTCGTCGAGTTCGAGACCCGACGTCACCACCAACATTGCCTCGAGCAGACCGTCGAGCCGGTCTCTGCCTTCGACGATCTGCTCGACGCGGTCCTGCACCTCAACCAGCAACTCGCGCAGCCGAAGCTGAGACAGTGTGTTGCGCAGCGGACTCATGCCTCGGTCGGCTCGATCAGGCACGGCGACTACTCGGCGGAGCGGTTTGCCGGGTCGAGCTTGGTGGCGAAGACTGCGGCCTGAGTGCGGCGCTCCATTCCGAGCTTGGCTAGCAACCGCGACACATAGTTCTTCACCGTCTTCTCGGCCAGAAACATCCGCGCCGCGATCTGCTTGTTGGTAAGTCCCTCGCCGAGCAGTCCGAGCAGGGTCCGCTCCTGCGTCGTCAACCCTGACAGCGGATCAGAACGCACGGCCGCCCCTCGCAACTTCGCCATCAGCGCCGCCGCCGCTCGGTTGTCGAGCAACGACTTGCCCGCGCCGACGTCCTTGATGGCCTTCGCGAGCTCCATGCCCTTGATGTCTTTCACCACATAGCCGCTCGCCCCGGCAATGATCGCGTCGAGCATGGCTTCGTCGGACGTGAACGACGTGAGCATCAGGCAGCGTAGTTCCGGCATATCCGAGAGCAGCTCGCGACACAATTCGATCCCGCTGCCGTCGGGCAGCCGCACATCGAGGACTGCGACGTCCGGAGCGACCGCCGGTATCTTCGCCAGCGCTTCGCCCACCGAGGCGGCTTCTCCGACTACCTCGAGATCGGGGTCGGCGTCGAGCAGGTCGAAAAGCCCACGGCGGACGACTTCGTGGTCGTCGACCAGAAAAACTCTCACCACGGCCAGCCCCTTCTTAACGTCACAGGTGTTGTCGATCAACAACGAGTACCGAACAGTTGGTGTTGCGCAGGGCGGCGTTCCCGGACGGCCCGACGAGTTGCTGCACGTTGTGATGGTCGCGAGCGCCGACCACCACCAGCTGCACCGAACCCGCGTTCTGGGCGAGGAATTCCATCAGGCTGCCGTGGCGGGCGACTGATTGCACGTCGAGATCCGGATCACGGCGGATCCACCGTGCAAGCCTCCGCTCGAGTTGTGCCTGCACACGGCGGTTGGTGTCGGCGACGTCATCGGCGCCGCGGATGTCGCTGACCCGGGATTGCCAGCAGGTGATGATCCGCAATGGCGCATTGCGCAGCCGAGCCTCGTCGACCGCCGCCTCCAACAGCACGCCGGTGCGCGGCGAATTGTCGGCTTGCACGACGATCCAGCCGGGATCTCCGCGGGCATGTCCGCCCCCGTGAGAATGGATGATCGCGACGGGGCAGTGCGCCGATGTGGCGACGGCAGCGGCGGTCGAACCGATCCGTCCGGGCTGGAAATGGTGAAACCCCACCGCGCCGACGCAGAGCATCGCGGCCGGACGTGATGCCCGGACCAACGCACTGACCGGTCGGTCCTGATCGATTTCTACTTCGATCTTGACGGGTTTGGAGGCCGCCTCGACCGCGATGACGGCTTCGCGTGCCGCGATCTCGGCGACGGCGAGCTTGTGCGCGGCGTGTTCGGCACTCTGCGCGGAATCACCGGGATCGACGGCGTACACGAGGCGCAGCGGGAGGTCCCGGCCGAGGGCCTCGTCGACGGCCCACAGCGCCGCATGGACGCCCGCCTTCGAGCCGTCGACTCCGACGACTACCGAACGCGGTGCGGAGTTCTCGCGCATCGAGTTCACCGTAGTGGACCTTCCCCTTGCCGTCGTAGGGACTTTTGGCAATCAGGTCATTGCCAAACGCCCTCCCGATGGCACGGCGCCGTCCCAGCTGTACCGAAGCGCTCGCGATGTCAATTCACCCGAGTGACTCAACCTGGATGCGCCTCTCGGTGTTCTTGGGACCCGGAACCCCTACCGACACGGTCAGAATGCCCTTGTCGTAGGTCGCCTTGATGTCGTCTTCGTCGCTTCCCGGGGGCAGCGACACCGTCCGCGCGAACGATCCGTACGAAAACTCCGACCGGCCATTGCTTTCGGTCCTTTCGGTGCGCTCTGCCTTGATCGTCAGTCGTCCGTCGTGCACGGTGATGTCGACGTCCTCGGCCGGGTCGATGCCTGGAATCTCGGCGCGCACCTCATAGCGACCCTCTTTGGTCATCTCGTCTTCCAATCGCATCAGGCGAGTGTCGAAGACCGGACGCATGTTCGCGAACGACGGAAAGCCCGCAAATAATTCGGCGATCTCCGGAAAAAGCGAACGCTGCTGGCGCCTGACATCCAGATTGCTCATCGTCTCCTCCTTCGGTTTGACGTGGTGATATTGCGATCTGACCAGTAGGGCGAAAACCACGGTAGGGGCGGAAGTCACGGCCTGGATGGCCGTTGGTCGAGAAGACAACGACCTGTCCAAGGACGCCGACATGGTAGTAGTGGGCACCTAGGGTCGAATGTGCATGACTTCGGTCAACGGGCGCCGAGGCGTCGGCGGCGGGGTCTCCCCGAGGGCGGGTGCTTGCCCGACCCGGATCAACAGCTGCGGGAAACCGGCGTCACCGATGAGGTTTTCGATGATGTCGCGGCTTTCCGCCAACTCCGTGATGTGGGAAAGGGTGCAGGTCGCCAGACCGGCCATCGTGCACTCCAATAGCACCGTGGACAACGCCTCACCGCAGTTGAGCGCGTCGCCGCGAGTGTTGTCCGGTGTGGACAACACCAATACTTTGGCCTGGTCGGCCGGTAGGTCCGGACGCCGATCACTATGACCGCCGGCGGGGAACTGTCGGTTCACTTCGACGCGGGCGTTTTCCTCCTCCGACACCAACGCACTGTGCGGCACACCCTCGAAGAGGCTGAAAGACTGTGTCCACCAACGTAATTCGTCATGATAGTACTGGTCGTAACGGCGGAGGGACTCGGTGAGCCGGGACGCCTCGGCCAGGTCGGGTCGGGCTTCGTCAGGCAACACGTCCAGCCTGGCCGTGGTGCGGTCGAAGGCGCTGAACAGCACCCGTTCGAAGGAGTCCCAATCGGCGGGGGCGCCGAACGGTAGTCGGTCCGTCCGGCGAAGCATTATGGCGTCGGCGCGGTTTCGCTCGGCGGCGGTAACGTAATGAGCGGGTGAGAAGTCGACGGTCGCGAGATGGTCGAGCATGTTCGGGTTCGGGAAGCGGTCGACGTTGGAGTTCCAGCCGGCAGCTGCCATTGCGACGCGGAAATGCCCAATGACTGCACCGCAACTGATCACCGTTTCGCGGCCGGAGCTATCGGTCGAAGGCAGGGTACGGCTTTGATCGCTGAACAAGTCGACCCCACCGCCCCCGACCAGCCAGCGCCAGGGCTGACTGTTGTGCAGAGACGGGGCCCTGCATGCCAGCAGGATCGCCTTCTTGATCACCTCGATGTCCACGGTGGTTCGAGTCATCGACGCCCGCCTCCTCTCAGTTCCGACCCTAGCCCGAGTTTCCTGGGTATGTTGATCTTGTTGCGTGTATGTGCAGGTCATCGATGCTTTTCGGGTTGGCTCGGTGTATTACCTAACTGTGGTGGTCCCCAGCGGTCGAGACCGAAGATCTGGTAGAGGCGTTGCTGGGTGGGGTCGCGATCGGTGAGGATGCGGCGGGCCTTGGGGCGGCCGCGGTCGCCGGGGTAGAGCAGTACGGTTTCCTGGATGCCTGCCAGCGCGTCGAGCAATGCGGGCACGGACAGGTCGAGGTGGTGCCGGTGGGCGTGGCGCCGCATCAGGAGCGCCACGGTGAGGGCGAGGACGCAGTAGAAGGTGTGCACGCGGATCTTCTGCTCGGTCCAATGGTGCATGGGGCTGAACGAGACGACGTGGGGGTCTTTGAGTTGGCGGAATCCGAACTCGGCGTCGGATTGGGATCGGTAGCCGGCGACGACCTCGGCGGTGCTCCAGTCGTGCCGGTCGGTGATCAGGATGCGTTTGCCGAAGATGCGGTCTTCCAGTGCGGCGCGGGCGGATTCGTCGGCATGCCAGGACAGCCGCATGCCGGTCGGGGTATCACCGGTGATGGTGGTGGTCAGCACGTCACGGACCCATCGGTGGTCGGTGATCTTGGCGACTGCGGCCTCGAGTTGGCCACGGTTGCGGCGGCCGCGGCCACCGGCGAGGGCCTCAGCGATCGTGGTCAGCTTGGCTTCGGCTTTGGCCAGGGTCTGATCCAACCCGCGGGCCTGGCCGGCATGCAACTCGGCCGAATGGGTGAGTACCCCGCGGTGATCGAGCCCGAGCGCGGTCACCGCGACCTCGTGTGCGGTCACGCCGTCGAACCCGGCGACCGGCCGGTACGCCGATCGTGGAATGGCCAGCAGGCCGGGGTGATCCGAGGGTGGCAACGACCCCACGTAGTGCAGCCGCGCGTCGGTGAGGGTGGTGAAGTTCGGTTCGCTGTTCTGCCCGGCGTCGAAAGCGACGGTCAGCTCGCCGGCATCGGCGCCCAGCGCGCGGTGCCGGGCGGCGAGTTCGCCGATCATCGCGGCGAACTGGGTCACATCCGGCTTGTTGCCCGGGTAGGTGCGGCTGAGCAGCGGGATGCCGCCGTCGCGGGTAACGACCAGACCGAGGCCGACCAGCCGTAGGTCCGAGCGTTTCTGTTTCGCCTTGCCCCGCTGCGCGATCGGCGCCTTGCCGTTGGTCGAGTCGATGTAGGTGGCGAAGTTGGTCATGTCCAGCGCCATCGATGAGGTGTCGACCCCGTACTCGGTGATCACCCGCGCGGCGACACGCGCCTCGATCTCGTCGAGCCGGTCCACGTCGACGGCGTCCATCGCGTCCCAGAACCGGCGATGATCCACCGCGCTGACCGGCAGCTTGACCAGCCGATCCCCGGCGGTGCGTTTCCACCAGTCGGCGAAGGCCAGTTTCGACCGCGGCGCCACCACCCGGTTCACGGCGGCCAACGCGAGGTAGGTGCCGACCGACGCGCCTGCATCCGATCGCCGCGCCCCGAGTACCTCGTCGACGATGCTGACCACCCCGAGCCGGTCGATCACCGACCACGCCGCGGCGAGGTCACCGAACCCCAGATGCCTTGTCCGCGAAGGCATCACCGTGGTGCCGTCGACTGCTCGCTCGATCTCGGCAGCGGTACCCAGATACCGCTGCTCCACGATCCGCGGGCGCCCGCCCACCCGCGCCGAGGTCGCCAGGTAGTAGTACATCTTCCCGCCGATCTTCTTGCTGATCACGGACGCCACCCATTTAGGTAATACGCCTTCTGGACAGAAGTCAACCACCCGCGCGGCATGTCGCCGCAGGTCAGCCCTATCGACCGAACCGGTCAAACCTCAAGATCGAAATAGCCCGGAAACTCGGGCTAGGAGGGCGCTGAACAATCCGCGTGCCTCCCCAGAATATGGGCCTGAGCTGGGAAAATTGGTTCATGCAGGGTGTGGAGCGGGCGGATCGGGAACTGCTGGACGCGCAAGCTCTGGTCGGTCATCTGGTGGCCGAAGGCAGCATGTTCGCGTTTCTCGCTGCCCATCGCCAGGATGTGTTCGCCGATGAGGAGTTCGAGGACCTGTTCCCGTCGGGGCGGGGACGGCCGTCGATCCCGGCGTCGGTGATGGCCTCGATTCTGGTGTTGCAGACCCTGCATGATCTGTCCGACCGGGAGACCGCCGAGGCGGCCCGCTGCGATCTGCGGTGGAAGGTCGCGACCGGGATGTCGTTGGACCACAACGGATTCGACCCGTCCACGCTGGTGTACTGGCGTAAACGGCTGGCCAAGTCCACGCGGCCGCACCGGATCAACGAGGCGGTGCGCCGGGTCGTCGCGGAGACTGGGATCCTGCGTGGCCGCCGCAAACGCGCGGTGGATTCCACGATCCTGGCCGACGCGGTCGCCACCCAGGACACCATCACCCAGCTGGTCTCGGCGATCCGGCGGGTCGGGCGGATCGTGCCTGGTGGCGCCGAGGCGATTACGGCGGTGTGCACCGGGCACGACTACAGCCGCCCCGGCAAGCCGTCAATCGACTGGGACGAGCCCGGCGCCAAGGACGCGCTGGTCTCGGCCCTGGTCAACGACGCGAACGCGGTGCTGGAGGCGCTCGCCGGGATCGATGAGGACGGGGAGCCGGTGGCCGCAGCGCTGGCATTGCTGGCGCTGGTGGCCGGTCAGGATGTGGAGCCCGCCGAAGGGTCCGATGGCACCGATGGCCGGTGGCGCATCGCCCGCAAAGTCGCCCCCGACCGGGTGATATCCACGGTGGACCAGGACGCCCGGCACACCCGTAAGTCCCCCGAGGCGCGCCGGGACGGGTACCGGGCGCATGTGGCCGCGGAGCCGGAAACCGGAATCATCACCGACGAGGCGCTGACCAAGGCCGCTGGTACCGAGAACTCCGATCCGGGGGTGGCGGAGAGGTTCCTGGCCGCCGATACCGGCGACGCGCACGGCGCCAAGGACGCCGCCCCACACCACGACGGCGACCAGCACGACATGCGCGATGAGGGCGGCACGCGTGAGTGGTACGGCGATTCCGCTTACGGCACGGGGGATCTGCGTGGCGCGATCAGCTGCGCCGGGCACCAGGCGGTGATCAAACCCAAGCCGTTGACCGCGCCTGTGGAGGGCGGGTTCACCGTCGACGACTTCACCGTCGACGAGCAGGCGGGCATGGTGGGCTGCCCGGCCGGTCACACCCGCCCGCTCAGCGCGACCCGGGTGGCCAGCTTCGGTGCGCTGTGCCGCGACTGCCCGCTGCGTGAGCGGTGCACGAAGTCCAACACCGGCCGCAAAATCGTTCTGCACCAACGAGATAGCCTCCTGCGCGCGGCCCGCCGTGACTGGGCCGCCAACCCTGAATTACGGCAGAGTTACCGCGAGTTCCGGCCCAACGTGGAACGAGTCGTCTCCCAGATCGCCAGCCGAGGCGGTCGCCGCCTCAAACTGCGCTACCGCGGCACCGTCAAGAACCACGCGTGGCTGACCCGCCGCACCGCCGGGCTCAACCTGCGCAATCTCATCGGGCACGGGCTCACCCGCACGGCAGGAGTCTGGGCTCTGGCCCCCGAGACCGCCTGACAAGGGGCCCACCAGGGCCTCACCGCCGCCTCCACCGGGCCACCCCAGGCGGCCTGTCAGCATCCCGGACAGGGCTTCCCCGCCAAGATCCGCCTTCGCGTGTGCCCGCACGCCGAATCTCGCGCCCTGGCCCGTGCGGGCGGCCAGCCCCAGAACCGCCTTGTTCAGCGCCCTCCTAGATACGGCTGGGCCGGGTGCCAGGGTCCTTAGTCCCCGCGGCCCCGCCAATGGGCCCACCGCGCGGGGCCGTCCTACCACTTCGTTTGCGCTGCATGTCGATCACAGAATATGAGCCATGGGGCACACTACGACCGCCGAGATCCGCGAAACCCACACCGGCGCGGTGGTGCTGGTCGGCGACCAAGCATTCAAGGGAAAGAAGCCCATTGTCACCGACTTCGTGGATTTCTCCAGGCCCGAAAGTCGTGAGCGGGCGTGTGAGCGCGAGGTCGAACTCAACCGCCGACTGGCCCCGGACAGCTATCTGGGCATCGCGCACCTGAGCTATCCGTGGGGTGGCACCGAGCCGGTCGTGGTGATGCGACGCTACCCCGACACCTGCCGGCTGGCCACGATGGTGCGCAGCGGTGATCCGGTCACCTCTTCGCTGGAACGTGTCGCAGACGAGCTCGCACGGTTCCACGGCCGAGCAGACCGCAGCCGCCTGATCGACGAGCAGGGAAAGGTTGGTGTCGTCAGCGCGCGGTGGCAGGAGAACATCGCCGAGCTGAAGAAATCCGTCGGTAGCGTCCTTTCCGCTGAGAGGGTGAGTGAACTCGAGGGCCTCGCCGAGCAATTCGTCGCTGGCCGCTCCGTGCTCTTCGCTGCACGGGTCGAGGAACGGTGCTTCGTCGACGGTCACGGCGACCTGCTCGCCGAGGACATCTTCTGCCTGCCCGACGGCAAGGTGGAGATTCTGGACTGCCTCGAGTTCAATGACTGGTTGCGCTACGTGGATGTAATCGACGATGCTGCGTTCCTGGCAATGGATTTGGAGTCGATGGGGGCCAAGGAGCTCGCTGATTTCTTCCTGGACACGTACGCCCGGCTCAGTGGCGCCGCGGCGCCGTCGTCGCTGACGCACGCCTACATCGCGTACCGCGCCGTGGTGCGCGCGAAGTTCGACTGCATCCGACTCGGCCAGGGCAATGCCGACGCCGCGCGGGATGCGGTGCGCCACATCGACATGGCGATCGACCATCTGCGGGCCGGCGCCGTCCGGCTGGTCCTGGTCGGCGGCGGCCCGGGAACCGGCAAGACGACCCTGGCGCACCAACTGGCCGACCGGGTCGGGGCGCAGGTGCTCTCCACCGACGAGGTGCGGCACGAACTTCAGGAGTCCGGCGCCGTCACCGGGGCCGCCGGCGTGCTCGATCAGGGCCTGTACTCGCCGGAGAACGTCGGCGAGGTGTACCACGCAGTGCTTCGGCACGCGCACCTGCTGCTGGCCGGCGGTCGGTCAGTGATTCTGGACGGCACGTGGCGGAACCCACAGCACCGTGCCGCGGCGCGACGGCTCGCGTCAGACACGCATTCGAGGCTGTCTGAAATCCTCTGTGTCGCGAGCGCAGAAACGGCGGCGTCCCGGATCGCCAACAGGCCACCGGGCGGTGTTTCCGATGCCACAGCTGAAATTGCCGGGGCGCTGAACCCCGCCCGTGATGAGTGGAGCGACGCGTACCACCTCGACACCAATCAGCCGTTGCCGGAACCGGTGCGTGACGCCGAGACGCTGCTGCTTCGACACGGAGAGTGACATGGATACCGACGGCTACGCTCGCGACATCACGAAGCTGCGGTTGGCGACGCACGCCGAGCACGCCGGAGGGAAGGGCGCCAATCTCGGTGAACTGGTGGCAGCCGGGCTGCCGGTGCCGCCCGCCTTTGTCCTGCTGAGGCGGTGCTACCTCGACTCGATGCGGGTCAGCGGCGTCGATTCCGAACTCAACGCGCTTCATCGGGAGGCGCTCGGCGTGGTGTCCGACACCGCGCGGCTGACTGAGTTATGCACGCGCATGCAGGAACTCGTCGCGAACGGCGGTGTCGACGACCGCGTCCGTCGTCAGACCCTGGCTGCGTAGCACCGGCTGGGTCCGAATACCGCTGTCGCCGTGCGCTCCTCAGCGACTGGCGAGGACGGGCGCGACGCGTCGTTCGCGGGCATGAACGCCACTATCACCAATGTCTGTGGTGATGACGAGCTGATCGATGCCGTGCGCCGTTGCTGGGCCTCGTTGTTCAGCTCCGGGTGATCACCTACCGGGCCAGCCGTAAATTCACCGCCGACCCGGCGATGGCTGTGGTCGTGCAGCAGATGATCAACTCCGAGCAGTCCGGAGTCGCATTCACGGCGGACCCGAACACCGAGCGCGTGACCGCGTCGTCGTCGAGGCGGCGTTCGGTCTTGGCGAGGTCGTCGTGTCCGGCGAGGTCGAGCCCGACACCTACGTGGTCGACAAACAGACGCATGACATCCTGGATGTTCGTATCGGCCACAAGGACTTCAAGATCGTCCGCGGCGTCGACGGCCACGACCACGACGTTCCGCTCGGGCCCGAGCAGGCCGACGCCAGGGTTCTCGACGACGCCCAGCTGAAGCGCGTCGCCGAACTCGCGATCGCCATCGAGCGGCATAACGAATGCCCGCAGGACGTCGAATGGGCGATCGCCGGCGGAAACGTCTGGCTGGTCCAAGCCCGGCCGATCACGACGCTGCACCCCCCGGCGGACCACCCGGATCTGCTGGCCAGAGGCCTGCCCGCGGCACCTGGAATATCGGCGGGCACGGTGCGGGTGCTGATATCACCCAAGGACGGGAGCCGGCTGCTGGACGGCGAGGTATTGGTGGCGCCGATGACCAATCCCGACTGGCTGCCGACGATCCGGCGGGCGGCCGGCCTCGTCACCGACACCGGAGGGATGACCTGCCACGCGGCAATTGTCGCGCGTGAGTTGGGGATCCCGTGTGTGGTCGGGACACGCTCCGCGACAAAGGATCTCAGCGATGGGGTAATCGTGACCGTGGACGGTGGCCATGGCCGGGGTAATGGCCGGCCGGTCCTCAGCGAGGCAGGTCGCGGTGACGGAGAAATCCGGTTCCGTGGCGAGCGCCGTCGAGGTCACCGCGACGAAGATTTACGTCAACCTCGCGATGCCGGATGCGGCCGGGGCCGTGGCGAGCCAGCCGGTCGACGGGGTCGGGTTGCTGCGCGCCGAGTTCATGCTCACCGAGGCGCTGTCCAACCGTCACCCGCGTGACCTGATCGCGCACGGTGAGCAGGGTCAATTTGGTCGACAAGATGGTCGAATCCGTCGGCAGGATTGCCGGGGCATTCAACCCGCGGCCGGTGATCTATCGCACAACTGACTTCCGCACCAACGAGTTCCGTGGCTTGCAGGGCGGCGACGTCTACGAGCCGGTTGAACACAACCCGATGATCGGTTTCCGCGGCTGCTATCGGTACGTCAAGGAGGCGGATCTGTTCGCGCTCGAGCTCGAGGCGCTGGCCGGGTCCGTGAACAAAATCCGAACCTGCATCTGATGATTCCGTTCGTGCGGACGAAATGGGAACTGGAACAGTGCCTTTCACTGGTCGACACGAGCCCGTTGGGACGGCAGCGCGGACTACATCGATGGGTGATGGCAGAGGGTGCCGTCCGTCGTGCATTGGCTTCCGGAGTACGTCGGGATGGGCATCGACGGTGTGTCGATCGGCAGACGTGCAGTGCCGACGATCTGGCCGATCGCATCAAGCACGGCGGCGTCAGATTCGTCGAACAACTCAGCGCAGATATCGGAGTCGCGGTCGACGCCGAGCATCAACTGCGTCAGGTCGTTGCTACCAAAAAAATGAGGCTGTTATGGCGAGGGTTCCGTCACGAGCGATTCGATACCCATGCAGTTCGAACCGCCTGCCCGCGGTGCGTGTGATGTGCTCAGAACTGGACCTGCGAATTGGCGCTATTTCCGCCCGGATAATCGCAGCTCACCCAAGTGTCCCATGTGTAGCCCGTCGGAAATGCCGGCCAGATCACCACGTCAGCTTGTGCGTTCTGCCCCAGAAAGAATGGAAGGGAGTCGTAAATGCCGAGGCCACCTGTTTGTGTCGCGTGGAAGGTGCACCAGGCGCCCTGCCCATTGACGTCGGCAACCTGGACGGTGACATTCCCCAGACCAATCTTCGGATATGGGTTGATCTGTGGCTGTGCGGCGGCGGTTCCCGAACCCGAAAACAGGGCAGCGGGAATTGCGGCGCCGGCGACGGCTGCGCCAAGAGAGATGATCAATTTCTTGCGGTTGTGGGTGGTGTTCATTTTGCGTTCCATTTCTTTGGTCGTCCCCCCGGTGGGCCGCGGTGGGCCGCTCTCACAGGTATGACCAAGCTACCCGTAACACTGCGCACGCAAGCGTCGCGGGTCGTCCTGCAACACATCCACACGGTCAACCTAAGGGACTGCGAGGAAATAACACGCGCATTTGATCGTCCTGGGGGTGCTTACGGCGCCCGCGGTGGGCCGGTCACGGTGTAGTTCCATTCGCCGTGCCAGTCGTGACGGGTGATGGCTCGGGCTTCCAGTTCGCGAATCTGCTTGTCGCTGACCTTGATTCCCTTGGGGTACTCGCCAGGGTCCAGTTCGGCGCGCACGGTCAGGCCGGTGCGCGTGGTCGTTGCGGCGATCAGATTGACGACCACTTCGTGACTGGTCAGTGTTTCGCCGCGCCAGTTCGAGGAGATGTGGGAGAACAGCCGGTGTTCGATCTTGTTCCACTTGGAGGTGCCGGGCGGGAAGTGACACACGGTGACGGCCAGCCCGGTCTCGGCGGCGAAGGCGGCGAGCTCGGTCTTCCACAGCCGGGGACGGTAGTCGTTGGAGCCCCCCGCGTCGGCGGTGATCAACAGCTGGTGCGCGTGCGGGTAGCGGCCCGCGCCGACCGCCTGCCACCAGCGGCGGATGGTGGCCACGGCGAAGGCGGCGGTGTCGTGGTCGGCGCCGACGGACACCCAGCCGGCGTCGGCGGCGAGGTCGTAGACCCCGTACGGAACGGCCTTGCCCAGCTCTTTGTCGGGGAAGTCGTGGGTGTTGACCGGTTCGGGTCGCCCGGCCGGCTGCCATCGGCGTCCCGCGTTTTTGTACCGCCCGACGAGCTCCTTCTTCTTGGTGTCCACGCTGATCACCGGCTGCCCGGCGGCATGATGCTCGCGCACCCGGTCGTCGAGGTAGCGGAACTGGGCGTCGCGATCCGGGTGCTGGGCACCCTCGAGCTGCTTGGCGGTCGCCTGCAGGCTGTAGCCGGCCTCGTGCAGTAGCCGCCGCACCAGCCACTCGCTGGCCGCATGGCCCTGCCCGGCCAGCGTGACCGACAGCTGCCGCGTCGACTTGATCGTCCAGCGCAGCGGCGACTCCGGATCGCCCCTGGTGTCCGGGTCGACGAGGCGCTCCAACGCCGTGGACAACGTCGGATCCGCCGCCTCCGCTCGTTTGCGCCCGGCACCTGCTCGCCGTACCCGCCCGGAATCGGTTGCACCGCTATCGAGTTCGTCGACACCCCGCGTCACCGTCGAGCGCGCCGCCCCGGTCGCGCGTGCCACCAACGTGATCCCGCCGTGCCCGGCCTCGCGGGCCTCCACCGCCATCCACAGCCGACGCTGCCGCTCGTCCAGCACGGGCGCCAGCAGCGCAAACTTGCGCGACACCTCGTCCTCACGATCGGCGGCCGTCACCACATCACACAGAATAAGGCCAGAATCCCGAACGTAGCGGTAATTTACTCGCGTGTCCTAAGCCTCCGTGACACGGCCGCGGTG
Organism: uncultured Actinomycetota bacterium; assembly: GCA_963801365.1. Taxonomy (GTDB): domain Bacteria; phylum Actinomycetota; class Actinomycetes; order Mycobacteriales; family Mycobacteriaceae; genus Mycobacterium. The sequence continues at coordinate 128,665 of CAWDEZ010000028.1, forward strand.
ACGCCACGCGGCAGCCGTCGCGATGGTCTTGGGTTGGTACGTGGAACCCGCATTCAGGGCAGCGGCCGGGGCCGGTTGGCGGGCTAAATCCCCAGATGGTCCCAGCCGGGCCGGCCTCACGGCGCACCTCCCGCATCATGAGTGGGCGGGTGTGCCGGGTGGGTCGTCGGCGGTCAGGCGCCGCCACCACGTCGAGACTTCGGCCTGGTCGGCGGTCAACATCTTCAGCGCATCGGCCAGCAGGTTGCGCAACTCGATGGGCGCTAGATCGACCTGGTAGCTGCGGTTGCCGCGGTCGCTGAACGTCAGCAGCGCCCGCATCCCGTCGGGGTGGCGGTGATCGCGTACCAGCCCGATCATCGCGTCGCCTGAGCTGTGAATGCGTCGGGGCACCACCTCGATACCCATCAGCGCACTTCCACGATTGCCGCGGGCCGGATCTCGACCGGAACCAGCTCAGGGCAGCCGGACGTCAGCTTGAAGGTGCGCGATTCGAGGCTGGGCGGATGGAGTCGCTGCGCCCGACGTATTTCGTCGAGCGCACGCTGATACTTCGGGTCGGCGCCGGCGTTGAACTTGTCGCTGATATACCACCCGCATCCTGGGCAGTAGGGCTCGCCGCGTGTGCCGAGTCCGCATGCCGGGCACGGGCGGCGGGGGGCGCGGGCGGCCCGAAGCCGGTCGATGCGCTCGATCGCGAGCTCGGCTCGTGTGCAGAGTTCGAGCAGCCGCATCGGTTCGGCGGGTTCAGGTGACGCCTTGTGCGTCCTCTGCCACCGCGGCAGCGGCGGGCCGATGAGTCGAAATGACACCGTCATCGTGGCGTCTCCTCGCCCCTGATGGGGTGGTAAACACCTGCGCCGCTGAGCATTTCGTCGAGCCGCCGGCTGGAGCGGGCCAGCCGGCTGTCGGGGTCGCGGGCGAGCGCCAGCGCGAGTGCGGGCACGCCGTCCTGCGCCGGCGGCAGCGCCCGGATCCGCCGAAGGAGCCGGCGATGCTCCGCGTCGCGCTTGGCGGCGAATTCGGCTTGCTGGCGTTCGGCGCGTTCACGTTGAGCCTTTTGTGCGGCGGTGGTCGGCGAGGAACGCCCGTGCCCTATCCGTTGCAACGCAACGGATTCCGGCAGCATCTTCGACGACAGCGTCGCCGAACCGTTGGGCCAACTCGTCGGCGCTGATGCCGATCTCGGCGGCCACAGTGACCAATTCGACGGTGCTCGAATTCGATGCATGCATTTCAATAGTCCTTTCACGCTCAATTAATTCTATTTTATGGACGGCAGAGTTGTTAATTTGTAATATGCTTTTCTCCTTTCCATTTGATGTTTATTCGGCGGCACCGGGGGTCGTCTCGGCGGTCCAGCCCTTCGGCGAACAGGGCAGTGTCGATGACCCCGCACACCCATTCCTCGGGATTCGGTTCCGCCCGATGAGTAGGACGTCGGCCGCACTGACCGCGCCGACGGCAACGTCACGACAGCAGCGCCAGCAGTCGCCGATCTCGTCGACCACATGCTGGTGGGCGTCGTCGTCGTCGGTGTGTCGGGCGAGGATCATGCGCCAGGCGCGTGACCTGCCGCAGTGAGTGCGCCGGGCACAGTAGCGGCGGTTCATCGGTCGTACCCATCGACGATGATGAGGTGAATGCGGTGGCATTCCTCGCAGCGCGGGCGGCCAGCGCTCGGTGGCAGCATGCGGCATTCACGGCACAGGCCATCCGCCTTCTGCCCGTTGAGCGACGGGTCGTCCTCAACTTGCCCAGATTTGTGAGGAAGTAGGCCGGGAGTGTCTGTCTGGATCTCTGTCTCTTTGTCTTCGGTCTCTTCTAAGGGGTTAGGGGTATTAAGTAACAAATCTGGGCAAGTTTCGGGGTTGATGGCGTCGGGGTTGATGTCGGCGGACAGCGAGTAGTACCAGCGGACCTTGTCCTGGGTGTACCCGGCCTCTTCCACGTCAGCCACGCCGAGCATGTGCAACGCCTGCAACTGCCGGTCGACGGTGGCGCGGGGTTTGTCGATTCGCCGTCGCACGTCCTGAGTGGTGCTGTCGGGGTGCTCGGCGAGGTCGTCGATGATGGCCAGCCGCAGCGGCGGCATCGAGTCACGGGCGCATCGGATCGCCAGCCGCAGCGCCCCCGTTCGGTCCATGCCGATGGCGACACCGCCGCGCACGATCTGGGCGAGCTGCTTTGCAAACCGCGTGGGCATCTCGGGGGCGTGGGCGTCGATGACGTCGCCGCGGTAGTCGTACTCGACGCCGGTGCGCGCCAGGGTCACCAGATCAGCGGCGGCGAGCAGTATGTCGGTTTCGGCGTCGGTGACGGTGATCGGCTCGGTGTTCATTCCGGCGATCACCCCGGCCACAACGGCGGCGAGTTCGGCGCGCATCGTTGGTTCGTTGCCGGTGTTGCCGATCGCCTGACGTCCGGCGGCCTGCCTGCCCTCGCCCGCGGAGTCGATTCGGATCAGCACGAAGCGGTCACCCATGGCGGAAATGACGGCTTGGGCGGTGTCCCAGGCTGTAGTAACGGCGCCGACGACGGCGATGGTCGCGTCCGAAAGTTGGTGTAAAAGCACGGGCCGGTTCGCGACTTCGCCGTCAGCATACGGGCTGAGGAACTCAGGCGACAGGCCCGCCCGCAGCTGTCCGCTGATGGTGTCCGGGATAACGGGACGCGGGTTTCCGTTCACCCCTCTCCAGGTGCTTTGGCAGCCCACAGGACTGACACTGCAGGGCCGAGAGTGTTCAGCCGTAAAGGGTTTGGGCGGACTCGGTCAGTGCATTAAACGCGGCGTCGAGGCGGTGCTGGCGGCGCCGGTTGGGTTCGTGGTTGGCTTCGGCGGCCACGGACCCGATCAGCTCCTCGAGGTCGTCTGCACCGGCCAGCAAGACAGCGCCGTCGGGGTGGGCGCGCATGCCAAACACCAGCCGCTCACAGTCGGGGTCGAGCAACACCAGCTCGCGTAACACGGCGGCGGTCTCGTCGCTGACGATGACCTCGTCGACGTCGCCGGCAACGCTCAACCGGCGGCGGCGCAGGTCGTATGGGGTGTCTGCCCAGTTGCTGATCACCCCCTCGTCGTCACAGACGGTGCACCACCATCGGATCGGCGCCGCCGCCTCGGCCCACACGATGGCGATGGTCATCCGCCCGGGGCAGCGCCTGTGGGCCGGTCGGCGTCTACACGGCAACGCAGACACCCACGGATCACCAACGTCGCCGACGGTGCCCGCCCGGACAATATCGCCCAAATGCTGCGCAAGGCGCCGCGCGGAGCCCGAAGCGTCGTGCGGCAAGCCGAGAAAGTGACCCAGATCAGCGACCAACACGCCGCCACACTGTACCGGCGCACCGCCACGGCGTTGTTGCGTACCGCTCACCGGTGGCTTTGCCTACGATCATGACTCGTGATGCTGCGATGCACCGCCAAGGTGTTGGCGCTGCTGCGGGTGTCTGAGCCGGCCATCGGCGAAGCCTGCGAGCAGGACTGGTATGCCCATCTGATCAGGATCGACCGGCGCAAATGCCTGCTGGTGACCCACGCCGGCACCTTGTTCTCGGTGTTCATGCCGAACGTCACTGCCGCTGGGCTGCGCCCGATCGGCCCGCCCGTCGTCTCGGCGATCCAGGCCGCGCTGCAAGCCGAACACCTGCCCATCGATACGCTCGGCGAACTCGATCCCTGGCAGGTGGCCGTGGCCAAGACCGCCGACCGCCGCATCCTGGGCACCATCAACGATCTGGCGTTCACCACCGAACACGTCATCGCCACCACTGGCGGTCTGGCCCGCTGCGACATCAACGCGCTCCATCACGGCCTGCATCGCACCATCAACAGCATCACCGGCTACATCCCACCGATCGACCTGGTCACCGCCAGCCATCAAGGCCAGCGGTAAAAGCTGTCCGATGCGGGCAGGTAGACCCTGACACGTGTAACGGGGGCCGATCCCTTACTTGAGACGTACCGGCGTCGCGACCCGAGGTCGCTACGCGATGGCCGAGATGGGATCGGCCTGGTCGGTGTCGCCACTCGTGGTGGAGGGCGGTGGCCGCAGTTCACGGGGTGGGTCGAGGAGTGATCGGCGTAGATCTTGCAGCAATCGGGTGCCGACCGGTGTCATGGTGAGGCCGCGCCAACCGGCCGAGGCGCGGTCGAGTACGGCCCACACCAGGCTGATGGCGCTGGTCTCGCCGGGGAATCGGCCGATGACCTTGGTCCGTCGCTTGGTCTCCCCAAAGGATCGTTCAATGAAATTCGAATGTCGAACGCGCCCATGGTGTTCGACTGGAAACCGCAGATAGGCGGTCAACCCTGCTTTGTCGGTGAGCAGGATCCGCATAGCCGCCGGGTAGAGGTCGGAGTATTTGGCGGCGAACGCCTCGATCCGCTTGTCGACGATCTCGACCAGCTGGGGTCCCGGTTCGATGTTGAGGTCGGTGGTATCGAAAATCGCCCAGTATCCGTCGCGGACCTCGGCTTGCATCCCGGTGGGAATCTTGGCGAGCACGTTCCGGAGTCGATGAATAAGACATCTCTGGCGCAACGCTTTTGGGTAGATTTGTTCGATGACCGCGATCAGGCCCTTGGCGCCGTCAGAGACGACCAGCAGCGGAGCAGCCAAGGCCGCGTTCGCGCAGATCGGTCAAAAAGTCGGCCCACGCGTCGGTCGACTCGCCGGTCCCGGGTGCCAATCCGACGAACACCGGCTTGCCCTCGGTGGTGATGCCCCAGGCGGCCAGCACCGGCTCGGCCGGCGACCCGGGATGCATCCGAAAGAAGCTGGCGTCCAAAAACAGATAGTCCAGCATGATCTCGTCGAGTCGGCGGCGCGCCCACGCCTGGTATTCGGCTCGAATCGCCTTGCAGACTTCCGAGACCGTGGATTTGGAGATCGCGGCCTGATCGCCGAGTGTTTCGGCGAGGGTGGCCTGCACGTCGCGCATCGACAGCCCGCGCACGAACGAGGCGATCACCAGCGTCTCCAGGGCGTTGGTTTTCGTAACGTGCTTACCGAACAACCGCGACGCGAACGCTGCGGTGGTGCCGCGCAGCTTCGGCCGCTCCAACGTGACCGGCCCGGTGGTGGTTTTCACCGTCACCGGCCGATACCCGTTCCGTGAGCCGTCGTTAGCGTCGGGACAGGCGGCGGTGCGTTGGTAGCGTTCGCGGCCGAGGAACTCGGTGACCTCAGCCTCCAGGGCCGCCTGCATCAACAGTTGGGCGCCGAGACGGGCGACTTCTTCAAGGATCTCCGGCAGCTCCCGATCCTCGGCAAACAAGGCGTCGATCTTGGAGCGGATACGGTCGGTGGCTGATACTCGAACAGGCACGGGCGTGACTTCCTTCTTCGCAGACTTGCAGGTCGTGAAGCGGAACCTACGCCCGTGCTCCCTCTTTACACCGGATTCCGGACACGACCGACGGCGATACGCCCTGTCCATGAGATCGTGCGTCCGCCGTCGGCGCCGACGTCGCGGGACCAGCGACCGTCGTAGATCTCACGCAGCGCGGCAAGCACTTGCCGCGGATGTTGCGATCCATCGACAGGATTGATGTGACGTCTTTGATGATGAGCACGCCGCGGTCGCCGATCTTGCGCAGCAGCCCGCCGGTGGCATTCTTGGCGCGGTCGCCTTGCGGTGTCGCCGACAGCAGCGCGGCATCTGAGGAGATTGAGCTGGAGACAACGGCGCCGGTGCCGTCGAGTGCCTGCACGGTTTCGGTTTTGGCGTTTCCGGGTCCGGAGATTAGCAGTAGCCAGATAGGGTCGCTGCCGTCGTCGAATCTTTCCACCGCCACGGCGGCGCATTCGGCGTCCAGGGCGTCGGTGTCGTAGTCCTCGCCGAACCAGTGACGGAACACGGCGTGCGCGTCGGCGAGCGAGACCGGGTGCACCGGCTCCGGCTCGGGTTCGGGTGACGGCTGCTGGTCGCTGCGGGTGTCGTCGGCGGGTTCGGCCGGGGGCGGCATTGGTTTGACGAGCCGCCACAGGTCTTCGACCGTATGGGACATCAAGTAGTCGTCAAGGCCGGTTTTATCCTCGGTATCCGGTAGGTGCAGGTACTCAACCCTGGCGCCCTTGCCTTCGAGATAGCCGGCCAGCGCGCACAACGCTTTTCGCACTGACGGTTTGCGCGCCACATCGCCGTCGAACGCCAGGATCACCCGGCGGCCGTTGAGCGCGATGTCATGCCACTCGGGGACCGCGGTCTTGCCGCCGCGCGCGTTTTTTCCGCGCCAGGACCACACTCCGGGCAGGGCGATGATGCACAACCCATGCAGCGCGCCACAGTCGGCTTTTTTCAGGCCTTCGGTGATCCACAACGGCATCGACGGGTCGCCGAGCATCGGCCCGACGCCGGGCGGCACGTCGATACCGTTGCACTGGTGCCACGGTGTCTCGTATTTGACCGGCTTGCCGTCGCGCAGCCGCGGGGTGTCGGGCCGGTACTGGTGACCCCAGGTCGATCCGTCGCAACGCAGTTGTGGGAGCAGCAGACCGGGCACATTGCGTCCGGCTTTCGTGATGCCGAGTTCCGCTAGCCGGCGCGGGTCGTCGACAGTCCGATAACCGCGCAGCTCGGCGTGCTCGCGGGTGATGCCGGACGCGGCAAGCATCGCGAAATGATGATCGGCGATCATCCGACCACCCGCCTGATGCGCTGCTGTCGGTCCGCACCGCTAGGATCGAAGTAGCCTTCGGCCTCGTGGTGGCGGCTGGTGGTGTCGATGATGGTGGTGTCCCCCGGCGACTTCGGGGGCGCCCATCGGTCGGGCGGCCCCCGGTTCTCAGAGATTGTGACCTCATGCGCCATCACCGCCGTTAGCTTCCGACCAGTCGAAAAGTGTGGACAGCCTTGCGATCTGCTGGGGCCGAAGTGGCGGCGCAGCCTTGACTTCCGCGTCGACGCAGGCGTCCCATTCGGCTTGCTCCGCGGCGTTCACTCGCCACCGCCGTAGGGGCGCATGGAGGCGTCGACCTCGTCCAGCCGTAGACGGATGACCCTGGCGCAGTTGCGATATGCGCGCAACCGGCCGTCCTTGATCATGTCCTGCACAGCCCTATAGCTGACGGCGAGATAGTCGGCCGTTTCGCCCATGTAACGGCGATCGACGTTTAGCGTGTTAGACATTCCAGGCCTCGGTCTCTGAAGAGACCGCCCACCCAGGAGCCTGGAGACGGGAACGCTCAAACGAGCGCAGCGCCAATCTTACACGGCTAGGCGACCTAGCATGCGACACAGCACGTCGAGCCGAATTTGAGCGATTGTGCGGTCGTGCCCGTCGGGGTCGGTGACGCGCACCGACGAGAAATTTTCCAAGTGGGGTGCCAGCAGGTCGGCAACGTAGACGCCGACACCTGCGACAGTTGCGCGGACTTGTGGCACACGTCGCAGCGGATGGTGTTCACGGCGCGGTCCTGCCACCGGGGCGGCGCGATCGGCGCCCACACCGTGACGCCCTGACCGGCAGCGCGGCGATCATCGATCCGGCCAACGGGTTTCGATCCGCAGCACACGATCGTGTAGGTGATCAGCATCGCTTCGCTTCCAGTCCACGGTGACCGCCCTCGGATCGAACCCGCCACCCTGCTTCTGCTGCCGGTGAATGGTCACAGTGGCCAGCGTGTCGATCACGCCGCGCTGCCGGTCCAACGGCAGGGCGTCGAACAGCTCGCGGGCGCTCGGCTTCCCCGCGAGATCGCGCACATCCCGTGACATGTGAGCGCCCAGCAGCTTGTCCTCCAGCGGTTTCAACTTCTCGGTGACCCGTTCGACGCGGCCCTTCAGCCGCCGCCCGTCGATGATTCCGTCATCGTATTCGGCCTCGGCCGCTGTGATCTGGGCGCGCAGCACCTCGATCTGCTTGTGCAGCGCGGCGGTGTCCACGGTCGGGCGGCCCAGGATGGCCGCCGCGTCCGGTTTCGCGAGTCGGCGGGTGATGCTGGTGACCACGCGCTCGTCGGTTTTGGTTTTGTCCCGCACGATTTTCATGCAACCGGCGTTCTTGCACTGGTACACAACGCGATTGCCGCCGCTCTTGAGTTTGCGCATGGTGGTGCCCATACGCCGGCGGCACTCTCCGCAGTAGGCGATGCCGCTCAGTAGGTGCTTGCGGCCCATCGAGCGGCCGGTGAAACGCTTCGGGTCGGACAGCAGTTTGCGCACCGCGTCCCAGGTGTCACGGTCGACGATTGGCTCCCACGCGGGTGTGACGCCGTCGAGGATCTCGCCGTCGTAGAGGGCCAAACCGGCGATACTGGGCCGCAGCAGCATCTGGCGCACCTTGCTGCCCTCCCACAGATAGCCCTTGGAAGTCTTCAGTCCCTGCGCATTCCAGTCCTTAGCGATGCTCCACAGCGTCGCGCCGTTGAGCAGCGCGCGGCACGCCGTGCGGATCGCCTCGGCCTCATGCTCGACGATCTCGTTGCCGTCGTAGCCGAAACTCCTTTGCACCCAAGCCCTCCCGGCCTTGGCGCGCTGCCGATTGGCTAACTTTTGGCGTGCTGACTTCTTCTCCACCTCGGCGCGGTCCACCGCCCCCATGATTCGCGCGACCAGCCTGCCCTCCTCGGTGCTCAGGTCAGTGTCCCCAGTGACGGTGGCCAGCGCCACGCGGTGCCGGTTGGCCACGTCGATGAAGTGCTCCAGTTCGCGGGGCTGGCGGTGTAGCCGGTCGAGCCGGTAGCAGACCACCGCGCCGATGGCACCCGCTGCGATGTCGGTGAGCATCTGTTCGTAATCGTGACGGCGACCGGTGCCGGTGCTGGCGCTGGTGTCGTTGTCGGCGTATTCGACGGTGTCGGTCCAGCCCTTGGTCATGCACAGGTCCAGGCAGGCGTCGCGTTGCCGGCCGATGGCCAGCTTGTTTTCGTCGCGGTCCAGGGACTGCCTCAGGTAGAGCGCGGTCTTCACGGCACCGATCATACCTGTGTCTTAGACCAACGACCGTGCCGTCGGCGAGCTGTTGGTCTGCCCAGCCACCGATCCCAGTCCAAAACATCTTGAGCAGGTGGTGACAGCGACTGGGCAAAGTACACTTTGAAGAATCCGCGTGAGCAGCATAAACGCTTACGTTACGCATCGCTCGACCGGCTGCTCGGCTTACACTTCCGCCGTGTTCTCGGAGACGCGCTATGCGATGAACGGGGACTTGCGCGTCGCTTATCGTGCCTCACGCGAAGGGCCTCGCGACATCGTGTCCATCCCGAACTGGTTCACGTGCTGCGAGGTTCTTCCGGAGCAACCGGCCATTCAAGGGTGGGTCGCGGCGATGACATCGCTCGGTCGGCTCATCTACTTTGACCAGCCGGGCACGGGAGCATCCGATCCGATCTCGGGGGGCGCGCTGCCGACGTTGGAGCGATGGGCCGACAGCATCACGGCGGTGCTCGACGATCTCGGGAGTCGCGAAGCGGTTCTCGTCGCGGGGAACAACGGCTTCGCGCCCGCTGCGCTGTTCGCGGCGACACATCCGTCCCGCACCACCGCGCTGGTCGTGCTCGGCGGTTACGCAGATGCGGGTGGCACCGCACTCGTTCGAGACGAATTTCAAGCGGGGTGGGTCCGCATCTCGGGCAGCGGGAAGACCCTACAGAATTCAAATCCGGACATGCCGTGGAACGAGGAGATCCGGGCGGCGTGGGCGCGACATGAACGCCTCGCGGCAAGCCCAGGAACCGTTGCTCTCATGGTGCCGGTAGTCGCGGGTTTGGACGTGCGGGCGGTCCTTCCGGCAATCCGTGTGCCAACCCTCGTCCTCCACCACACCGACTGCGTGGTCGTCCCGCCCGCGAAGGGCAAGTACATCGCCGAGCACATCCCCGGCGCGAAATATGTTGAGCTGCCGGGCCGCAACTGGCAACACATCGTTGAACCGGGATGGCGTGCGTCCTTTCGGGAGATCGCCGAGTTCCTCACCGGTGAGCAGGCAGACGTGGCCGATGACCGAGTTCTCGCCACGGTGTTGTTCACCGACATCGTGGATTCGACGCGCCGGGCCGCGGAGATGGGCGACCGTGACTGGCACGCGTTGCTCGACGCGCACGACGCCGTCGTCCGGTCGCAGCTGGCTCGCTTTCGGGGCCGCGAGGTGAACACGTCGGGCGACGGCTTTCTGGCGATGTTCGACGGCCCGCAGCGGGCGATCCGCTGCGCGATGGCGATTCGTGACGCGGTGCAGGCGCTCGGCATTCAGGTGCGTGCCGGGTTGCACACCGGCGAGTGCGAGGTCCGCGGCGATGACATCGGTGGTATCGGTGTGCACATCGGGGCGCGCGTGAGCGCGCTGGCGGGGCCGAACGACGTGCTGGTGTCCAGCACGTTGCGCGACCTGGTGATCGGGTCAGGACTCGAGTTTGAGGATCGCGGCTCTTACGAGCTCAAGGGTGTGCCCGGCGAATGGCGCCTGTTCGCCGTCGCTGATTAGAACGGCGGCGGGCCGTCGTCGGTGGAGCCGCGTTGGATGTCCCAATAATTGGGGCGTTCGGGGGGCGGGGGTTTGTTGCGTTGGGCGGCTTGGGCTTTGGCTTGGGCTTGGGCGGCTTGGCGGGCCCATGCGGCGCGCTGGGCGGCGTTGAGTTCGCGTTCCTCCTTGATCCGGCGGGCGCGGTCTGTGGCGCGGGTTCGTCGTCGTCGCGGCATCATGATGCCGCGGTTGCTGGTTTGTACGGCCGTCTTTCGCGGCGGGGGCAGCTCCGCGGTTGTTGTATCCCAATTGGGAAAGAAAAGTCGGCTGCCGGGCAAGGTCTTATAGGTTATGCCGGTCGGTGCTTTCCAGATCACGGTGCCGTCGGGCAGTTGTCGGTCGGCCCATCCGCCGATGCCAGTCCAAAATGTCTTGAGCAGGTGGTGTTTTCGGCATGTGCACTTCAAATTAGACGGGTGGGTCGGCCCGATCGGGTAGGGAATCGTGTGGTCAATATCGCAGAACTCGGCCGGCTCCTCGCAACCCGGGAACCGACAGGTCAGGTCGCGCACCCGGATGAATTCCTCCAGCTTGGCCGACGGCCGGTAACCCGGCTCGGGCGCATCCCGGGGGTGGCGGACCTGTTGCACCGTGGCCCCGGAGGCGATTAGCTCGGCCAGCAAGGGGGCGGGCACCATCCCGCCGCGCAACAGCAGACCCGCCGGCGGCGTCTGCTGGGCGCCCGATGGTGCATCGAGATCCCGCTGTGGGGTGACGGCTCTTCTCGTTGTCTGGATCTCGCCGGACATCTGCGGGTCGCGTGCCGCATCCAGCGCGCCAACCTCAGTCACCACGTGGATTACCACGTTGGATGCGCGCCCATCGTTGCCGCCGGATGCGCAGTCGGGGTTGTCGCAGCTGCAGGCCAGGCGCTGGGCGCCGGCGGCCAACGCGCCCAGCGCGTCGGCGCGCCGTTGGGCGATAGTGCGCGGGTCGTCGTCGCACACACCGTGGGCCAGCTCCATCAGCCGCCGATCCAGCACCGCGGCGTCGGTGGCAAACAGCCGCCCCCACACCGTGGTTATATCGCAGCTGTCGTGTTCTCTGCCCACCTCCAGGCACCTGTCAAGGGTTCGGCTGTGGATGCGCCGCAGCGCGCCCGGATCATGCAGATCAACCCAGAAGTCGATGGCCTGGGCCAGCTTGTAATCGGAGAGCTTCCCCCATTTCGCGGCCTGGTTGGCCAGCGCGGCATCGATGGCGGCGATCGGCTGGCCGGCGGTGACCAGGCCGGTATGCCAGGCGATCGCCGAGACGACCCGGTAGCCCACCTTGCCCTCGCCATACAGCGCAGCCACCTTCGGCAACCGGTGACGCAAGGTCAGACTCAGCGTCATCTGGCTGGACGCCTTGTTGTGCCGCACCCCCAACGCGCAGGCCACCTCGGCGGCCACCGAATCCCACCCGTCACACGCCCACTGCGCGCGCTTGCCCTGCTTGTCGCAGCGCCGGGTGGTCAACTCGGCGATCGCCGCCAACCGCCTCGCCCCCGCCGCCGCCTCCAGCCGCGCCCACTCTTCGATGGCCGCCACCACCGCCGCGTCGTCGGCGTGGCTCAGCGTCTCCGGCTCTCCAGGCAACCTATCGAACATATATTCGAGTATAGATCGGCTGGGTGACAAATCTGGCCCGGCTTTGTCGACGGGGACGGGACCGGTGAAGTGATTCGAATCGACGGTACCTTCATCGCCTCGGGGAACCCACTCCCACAAGGGAATTGACCCTAGGAGAACGCCACCGGCCAGCCGGTCGGATAGTGGTTATATGTGTGGGGACTGCCCAGTGTGTCGAGATACTTCATGTTCTCGGACAATTCGTCGGGGTAGCCATTGGAGAACTTGTTCTCATTCACCGAACCGTTCGGCGAGCCTTCTCCAGGTACTCGATGACGGCGCCGCTCGACCTGGCCACACTCTGCCGACTCCTGACCGTCCGAGGCTCCTGCGTTACCCTGTCTTAGGTTGCGTACGGTGACGGCCGTCATCGGCGCCAACAGACTTGCAGGTTCAGACCGCAGCCTGGCGAGCGTTCCCCCTGCGCCCTCTGCGGTACGCATGGGAAACTCACACGGGAGGTGACGGTGGACGAACAACGTGCAACAACGGCGAGCGACCCTGCGGCCGCGCCAGCGAAGGCGTCAAGCTGCATCGTCGATGAGCAGTGGATCGGCCGGGTGGTGGTCGTGTCCGTGTCCGGCGTCGTGGACATGCTGACGGCGCCGCAGCTGGAACAGGCACTGCGGGTCGCCCTCGACCAGAAGCCGACCGGTTTGGTGATCGACTTCACGGATGTCGAGTTCTTGGCGTCGGCGGGAATGGGTGTTCTCGTCGCCGTTCATGACGAGGTGACGCCTGACGTGCGATTCTGCGTTGTCGCGGACGGCCCGGCCACCAGCCGGCCGCTGAAGCTCGTCGGCATCGCCGACCTGATCAAGCTGTACGCGACGCGTGATGAGGCTCTCGCCGCACTGAGCGCTTAGGAAGGGGCTCCCCGGGGTAGACCGCCTTTGCCATGTTCGACTCCATGTCGCGGACCGATGTCGCCGACGCCGAGCGTTTCGAGCGCATCGGCGTCACGGCTGACGCCCAGAGTGCCTCGCGCATCCGCGAAGAGTTCGCCCGATGGCTTCAGCGGTTCTTCGACCTGGATCCGATTCGATCCAGCGACCTCGTGCTGGCAACCAACGAAGCGCTCGCCAACGCGGCGGAATTCGCATACCTCACCACGGATCGCCCGGGGACGATGGATCTGCTGGCACAGCACGACGTGGACACCGGCAGCTTGACGGTCACGATTTCCGACCAAGGTGTCTGGCGCATGCCCACCTACGACGCGGCGAGCCTGATGCGAGGCCGCGGAATTCCGTTGATGAAGGCGCTGTCGGATCGCGTCGCCATCGAAACATCAACCGCCGGTACCCAAGTCCGGATGCGATGGGACGGCGTCGTCTGACCGTGACAGGACCGCGAGACGTGTCACGGCACGTTCGATTCCGCGGGCGATGTCGTCCACGTCCGGCGCGGTGTCGAAATCACCGGTGATGCCGAAGACCAGCGCTTGTCGGCGTAGCTCACGATTGCGATCCCGGTCCGCAGTCCCAGCGCGATCGGCGGGATCGGAAAGAGCCGCTGCACCTTGTGACCCATGATCTGTATCCGATGGCGGGGACCGGGCACGTTCGTCGCCAGTGCGACAAACCCCCGCTGGGGACGCCGCATCATGGCCCGCATCGTCCACGCGGTCAACGGGAACGGAATCATGTTCGCCGCTGACATGAACGCGGCTCCCGCCTGCCGCTGTCCGCTTTCCTTGGCTTGCATCAATCGTTTGTGCACAGCACGGAGTTGCTCTTCGGGGTCCGATAATTCGACGGGAAGGTGCGGCAACATCAGCGATACCCGGTTGTCGACCTTGCCGATCTCGTCGTTGGAGCGAACCGACACGGGCACCAGCGTGCGCAGCGAATGCCGTTGTGGTTTCTCGCCACGGCGAATCAGCGCTGCGCGGTATGCCTCGGTGATCGCGGCCAGCGCCACGTCGTTGAGCGTCACGTCGTATGCGTGGGCAACCTCTTTCACGTCGTCCAGCGACACCTCGGCGGCGACGTAGCGCCGCATCGTGGCCACTGGGCCCACCAGCGACGACGTCGGCTCGGGACGCAGCAGGCCGCCGATGATCTCGATGGCACCTCCGAACGCGCGGGTCGCGCCATTTAGCAGGGTCGCCGAGGTTTGCCTTGCGCCGCTGACCCATTCGCGTGGGTCGGGGCTGAGCTGAGGTAACACCGGTCGGCGCGATGGCGGCTCGTGCGCAGCGCGGATTTCGGTGGCGTACGTGTCGCCCTCGCCGGCGTCGTTCATCCCGGCGAGCATCTGCATCGTCGCGATCCCGTCGGCAATGCAGTGGTGCAATTTCATCATCATGGCCCACTGGCCGTCGGGCAGGCCCTCGATGATCCAGCACTCCCACAGCGGAAGGTCCCGGTCGAGCCGGCGCTCCATCACATCGGCGGTGACACGGAACAACGCCGCGTCGTCGCCTGGGTGCGGAAGTGCGACGCGATGCAGGTGATGCGAGATGTCAAAGTTCTCGGCGTCGACCCACTCCGGCGCCTCGATGTCCAGCGGATGCGTGCGCAACACCTGAGTGAACCGGGGGATCGCCTGCACCCGCTCGGCGAGCCCGGACACCAGCGCGTCGTCGTCGGGTATCGGCCCGTCGAGAACGGACACCGAGCCGATCGCGAGGCTGACGTGACGGTCGGAGTCCTCGGCTTCGAGGAAACCTGCGTCAAGCATTGACAAGTGCTCCATGAATACAGATTGCGCCGACGACCGGCCCGGTAGAAGGGGCCGAAGTCCCATCACCAGAGGTCCTGCGGCATCTTTGCCGCCGGAGGGGACCGGATGAGGATTACGTCATGACGCAGATCCTCGTCGTGTTCGGCTCTAAACGGGGCGCCACAGCCGGATTGGCCGCGATGATCTCGGATGCACTGCGCGATCTCGGGTACAACGCGACCGTGCTGCCCGCGAAGGGAGTTCGCGGCCTCGGCTCCGTCGACGCGGTGGTCGTGGCCGGCGCGCTGTACGCCAACCGCTGGCATCGTGCAGCCCGCCGCTTCGTGAAGCGCAACCGCGCGGAGTTGCGGCGGCTACCGGTCTGGCTGGTCAGTAGCGGCCCGTTGGATGACTCTGCGGCGCAACGCGATATCCCCCCGACGCGTCAGGTGCAGACGCTCGCTGCGCTGATCGGGGCCCGCGGTCATGTCACGTTCGGTGGACGCCTGACATCCGACGCGAAGGGCTTTCCGGCCAGCGCGATGGCAAAAACCAGGGCCGGTGACTGGCGCGATGCCGCCCAGGTGCGGCGCTGGGCCAAGACGGTGGCCGACGAGCTCGGCGATCGGACCTCGACCGTCATGCCACTACACCTGCGGTGTCGACGAGTTCGTCGGCAAGCAACGTCAGGAGCGGCGAGCAGCCGGCGTTGACCTTGACCGTGGCAAGATCGTCGCCGCGGGTGCGTCCCCGGTTGACGATCGCGATCGGCATCCCGCGTGCCGCGGCATGCCGCACGAACCGGTAACCCGAGAACACGGTCAGCGATGACCCGGCCACCAACATCGCGTCGGCGCCATCAATCAGCGAATATGCTTGCGCAACAAGGTATTTAGGCACATTTTCGCCGAAATAGACGACGTCGGGCTTCAGCATGCCGCCACATGACGGACAGTCGACGACCGCAAACCTCGACGTGTCGGCGACCACCGCGTCCGCGTCGGGTGCCACGGCGAGACCGTCGGCGGCCGAGTGGAATTCCGGGTTGCGCGCTTCGAGCGCTACGGCCAGGTGCGCACGGGTCATTGTGTGCCTGCAGCCCAGGCAGACCACCTGTGCGTAGGTGCCGTGCAGATTCACCACGGTGCGGCTGCCGGCCTTGGTGTGCAGCAGATCCACGTTCTGGGTGATCACGCCCGCCACGATCCCGGCGCGCTCGAGCGTGGCGAGCGCACGGTGGCCGGCATTGGGCGAGGTGCGGTCCATATGCCGCCAGCCGACATGGTTTCTGGCCCAATACCGCTGTCGGAACACCGGGTCGGAGGTGAACTGCTGGATCGTCATCGGATTGCTCGGCGGGGAATCCGGGCTCCGATAGTCGGGAATGCCCGAATCGGTCGAAATGCCCGCGCCCGTGAGCACGGCGATCCGCCGGCCCGACAACACCGCGAGCAGTTCCGGGGCATCCACGTTAACGAGGGTAAGCGCTACCCCCGGGCAGGCGCCGACAGCATCGACCACAACTTGTCGGCCGCCTCGCGCGTCTGCTCGTCCGGTACGACGGGCGTCCCGAACGCAGGCTGCTCGGCGGGAGCCCCGCTGATGTGCTCGATAAGCGCGACGGCGAGCGCGCGCACCTTGACGTTGAAGTCCTGGCTCGCCTGCCGCAGCGTGCCCCAGGCATGTTCAGCGTCGCAGCCGAGGTGGCCCATGATCGCGCCCTTGGCTTGTTCGATGGCACCGCGAGACTGCAGCACCGCAAGCATGTCCTCGATCCCGGCGGCGTTCTCGGCGGCGCTGGTGACGAATGCCGCGTTGACCAGGCGCTCGTATTTGATCAGCGTGGCCACGCTGGCGGCGGTCGCCGGTTTGTTCAAAAGGCATGAGATCACGATGTTTCCGTCGTCTTCCCACACCCCGGGGACGCAGGCCGCACCGCAAACCTGCTCCCAGACTTTCCGATCCTGCGGTGCCCGCGCGGCCATCGCTTCCAGGGTCAGGTCGGGCCAGCGGTCGTCGGTCCACAGGTCGAGGCTGAGCACGGGTATTTCGTGGCACAGCGCGTCGGGCAGTGGTCCGCCAAGACCTGACAGTTGGGCGATGACGATGTCGGATCCGACGCCCCAGGCTGCGGCCACCACGGGCTTGTCGCTGTAGCGCCTGCCGTGCACGCTGATCATCAGCCCGATCGCCTCGGGCACGTCGCTGCGCACTCGGTCGAGAATGCGGCGCAGCAGCGCGACCAGCTGCGGGTTCTTGCGCGGCTGGAAGTGGAATATAGGCACGGCGTTACTCGTCAGTCGTGGTGACGGTCGCGACGCGGTCCAGCCCCGACACCGACAGCAGTGTCTTGATCGGGCCGGTGGATCGCACGACGAGGTTGAGTTTGGCAGTCGCGGCCACTGAGAACAGAGCGCGCACCGCCGCGCTGTCGCAATAGGACACCCCCAACAGGTCGACGGTGATCGCGTCGGCGTTGTCGACCGCCTGTGCCATCACGTCGTGGAATTGTCTGACGTTGGCGAGGTCGATCTCGCCTGTCGCGGTGACGACGGGTGGTTGTTCCCCGCTCGCTGCGCTCAACCGAAATTGGTCGTCGCTCATGTCTGCAGCTCCTTGAGCATGTCTACGGTGGTGCCGTGGCTGTTCGCGGTGATCTCGACCGCGTCGACCAATGCATGCATCAACGCAATGCCGTGGCCGCGGTTGGCTTCCGAGGTGGACGGCTCGGCCCAGAGCCCGTCGTCTGCGACTGTCAGCGACAAGCCGGCCTTGGTCAAACGTGCGGTGACCGTGAGCTCGACCGGATGCTTGACATCTTTCCGGGCGTGCTCGGTGGCGTTCGCCGCGGCTTCTCCAACGGCCAGAAGAACCTCCTCGGCGGTGTCGGGGTTGATCGCGGCCGCGGGCAGCCAGCGGCGAAGGCGATCGCGGATGGTTGCCAGGGTCGCGGGCTCAGCGGGGGAACGCATGCTCAGCGACGACGGCGGATGCCGGTACAGCAGCACCGCCACGTCGTCGTCGAATCCCGCGGGCGGCACGAGATCGGTCATCAGGTGATCGGCGACGTAGTCGGGATGACAGTGCCGGTAATGATTGAGGGCGTCCGCCGCCCGGTCGATGCCCACTCCCAGGGATTCGTGCCTTCGCTCGATCAGCCCGTCGGTGTACAGCAGAAGCGTCGCCCCGGGCAACAGGGTGGTTTCGGCCTCGGGCCGTGACCACACCGTCTCGGTGGCGGCAAGCGGCACCGACTGTGCTCGGTCGAGCACGTGCGAGCCGGTCCGGTCGACGAGGATCGGCGGTGGGTGGCCAGCGCTGCTGTAGCGCACCGTCGAGGTGGCGAGGTCGACAACAGCGCAGAACACCGTGGTGCATCGGGCCGCGGGAAGGCGCCGCGCGAAGTTGTCGAGGTCGCTCAACGCCTGCGCGGGGTTGGGCGTTCGCAGCAGCAGCGCCTGGGCGGCCGATCGGAGCTGGCCCATCACGGCCGCGGCGGGCAGCCCCTTGCCGACGGAGTCGCCGACGACGATTCCGATGCGGCCCGCCTCCAGGGTGATGACGTCATACCAGTCGCCGCCGACCTCGAGCGGCTCGATCGCGGGGGTGTAGCGGACGGCGAATCCGTGCGGCAACTGCGTCGGGCCGAGGATCGCGTGCTGCAGGGTGAGCGCCACCGCGCGGGTCTGTTCGTACTCGCGAGCGGTGACCAGGGCCTGGGCCAGATGATCGGCCAGCAGATTGAACAAGCCACGATGTTCGGCGTAAATGTCGCGCGCCGAGTCGAACTCCATCGCGATCGCCCACGACCCGCTGTTGCCGAGCGGCGCCACGAGGAACACGCCATCGCGCTCACTGGGGACTGTCACCGCGGAGGACGCCTGACGGCGGCGCACCGCTTCGAGGGCGGCGAGCGCCTCGCTGTCTGTCTCGTCGGCGTCTCCGGGCCTCGGCGTCCGGAATTCGTGGCTGACGTTGGCGAAGAACTCGTTCTTGGCCCGGTCGAGTTCGGTCAGCGCTTCGGCCCGGGCGCGTTGACGCTGATAGGCCTGTGCGTCGCCGACCGCTCTGCCGATCTGCGCAGCGACGAGATCGAAGAACCCTCGGAAGTCGTCGTCGAGCCTGCGGTACGGAGTGACCCCGGCCACCATGACGATCGATGGCAGATCGTCGCCTCCGGCCTGCACCGGCAAGATCAACGCGAGTGCCGGCGGCTCGTCGCCGACCGGGCTGGCCGCGGCTTTCATCGCGGCCACCCATGCGTCGGGAACCGCATCCAAAATCGTTGAGTCGCCGGTGTTTATGATGTCGCGCAACATCGGGCCGCCGGCGGAGCCGTGCGCGGCATCCGACAGCGCCGACTCGTCGGCAATGCCCATCGAACAGACCAGGTGAGCGACCGGATGGCCGGGGTCCAGCAGGTAGATCGCTGCGAACGGGATGTCGGCGCGATCATCGGCCAGCGCGTCCATCGCCGCCGCACACACGTTCTCAACCGAGGCCATATTTTGGGAGGCCACATTGTGCGTTGCGGCCAATGCGGTCTTCTCACCCAACGTTCGCAAAGTGCGAAGGCGTCGATCGTTGAGGACCTGTTGCGTGGTCTCGGTGACCGCGGTGAAGACGCCGCCGACCGATCCGGACTCATTACGAATCGCGCTGTAGGAGTATGTGAAATACGCCTCCTCCAAATGGCCCCGGCGCATTCGGGGAAGCAGCTGGCCATCCGAGAACGTGGCCTGCCCGGTGTCGAGCACGCTTTGCAGCTGCATGCCGATGATGTGCCACACCTCAGGCCACACCTGAATACCCGGCAGACCGACCGCCGGATGCTTGTCGGGACCAAGAATCGGCACCCACGCGTCGTTGTACAGCAGCACGAGATCCGGGCCCCACCAGATCACCATCGGGTAGCGCGAGCTCAGACTGATTCCGACTGCGGTTTTCAAGCTCTGGGGCCATTTCGCCACCGGCCCAAGCGGAGTTGCCGCCCAGTTGAACTCGCGCATTCGCACGGCCATCTCGCTGTCGCCGACGAACGGCGAAACCTGTGTGGCCCGCTGACCGCCCGAGTCGGTGCCGCTTGCCTGCGTCACCAACACCTCCCCACATCGCCGTGGCGCCGCACGGCGCACCAGCTCTATACCACTATTCGCGAATCATCGGCACCAGTCCAGGCGGTCGGCCGCCGTGACGATTTCAGCACTCATGGTCTCGCGCCGGGTGTCGAGGTGACTGAGCAGGTAGTCCAGCGCGGTCATGTCGATGACGAGCAGCGCGGTATCGCTCATGCCCACTGCATACCCAGTCGGTGGTTATCCGAGCGCGACGAGGGCAACGATGAACAATGTCATTATGGGAGACCCCGTGGATTTCTACTCCGCCTACCGGCACGGGTTCGTCCGCGTGGCCGCCTGCACCATCCACACCGCGATCGCGGACCCCACGGCCAACGCGGAATCGGTACTGCAGATGGCCCGAGAGTGCCATGACGACAACGTCGCATTGGCGGTGTTCCCGGAGCTGACGCTGTCGGGGTACTCGATCGAGGACATCCTGCTGCAGGACGCCCTGCTCGATGCAGTCGAGAACGCTCTGCGGGATGTCGTGGCCGCATCGGCAGACCTGTTGCCGATGCTGGTGGTGGGCGCACCGCTGCGGTATCGGCACCGCATCTACAACACCGCGGTCGTCGTGCACCGGGGCAGCGTGCTCGGTGTGGTCCCCAAGTCGTATCTGCCGACCTATCGGGAGTTCTACGAGCGTCGCCAGTTGGCTCCCGGCGATGACGTCCACGGAGCCATTCGGCTCGGCGACGCTCACGTGCCGTTCGGGCCGGACCTGTTGTTCGCCGCGTCCGATGTGCCCGGGCTCGTGGTGCATGTCGAGGTGTGCGAGGACATGTTCGTCCCGGTTCCGCCGAGCGCCGAGGCGGCGCTGGCCGGCGCGACCGTGTTGACCAACCTGTCCGGCAGCCCGATCACGATCGCGCGTGCCGAGGACCGCTGCCTGCTGGCGCGCTCGGCGTCCGCACGATGCCTTGCCGCTTACGTGTACTCCGCGGCGGGGGAGGGCGAGTCGACCACCGACCTTGCCTGGGACGGCCAGACGATGATCTGGGAGAACGGCAGGCTGCTGGCGGATACCCAGCGGTTCCCGAAGGGCCCGCAGCGCTCGGTCGCCGACGTCGACCTGGAACTGCTGCGCAACGAGCGGCTGCGGATGGGAACGTTCGACGACAACCGCAGCCACCACGCGCCCGTCATCGACTCGTTTCGCCGCATGGACTTTCGGCTCGACCCACCGTCGGGCGACATCGGCTTGCGCCGCGTCGTCGAGCGGTTCCCTTTTGTGCCGTCCGATGTGACGCGGCTGGAGCAGGACTGCTACGAGGGCTACAACATCCAGCTGGCCGGGCTGGAGCAGCGGCTGCGTGCGCTGAGCTACCCGAAAGTGGTCATCGGGGTGTCGGGCGGGCTGGACTCGACGCACGCGCTGATCGTGGCCGCGCGCGCGATGGACCGCGAGAACCGGCCCCGCAGAGACATTCTCGCGTTCACGCTGCCCGGCTTCGCCACTGGCGACCGCACCAAGAACAACGCGATCCGGCTGTCACAGGCACTGGGAGTGACGTTCCAGGAAATCGACATCCGCTCGACCGCAGAGGTGATGCTCAAGGAGATGGATCACCCGTTCGGCCGCGGCGAGAAAGTCTACGACGTCACGTTCGAGAACGTCCAGGCCGGCTTGCGCACCGACTACCTGTTCCGGATCGCGAATCAGCGTGGCGGAATCGTTTTGGGCACCGGCGACCTGTCCGAGCTCGCGCTGGGCTGGTCGACCTACGGCGTCGGCGACCAGATGTCGCACTACAACGTGAACGGAGGCGTCCCGAAGACGTTGATACAGCACCTTGTTCGCTGGGTGATCTCGTCGGGGCAATTCGAGCCGGAGGTGTGCGAGGTGCTGCAGTCGGTGCTCGACACCGAGATCACCCCGGAGTTGGTGCCCAGCGGTGAGGAAGAGCAGCTGCAGAGCAGTGAGGAGAAGGTGGGACCGTACTCGCTGCAAGATTTTTCACTGTTCCAGGTACTGCGCTACGGGTTCCGGCCGTCGAAGGTCGCGTTTTTGGCCTGGCATGCGTGGTGTGACCCCGAGCGCGGCGACTGGCCGCCGGGCTTCCCCCCGGACAAGCGGCCGTCGTACTCGCTGAAGGAGATTCGGCACTGGCTGCAGGTCTTCGTCGAGCGGTTCTATTCGTTCAGCCAGTTCAAGCGCTCGGCCGTGCCGAACGGCCCGAAGGTGTCACACGGCGGTTCGCTGTCGCCGCGTGGGGACTGGCGGGCGCCGTCGGACATGTCGGCGCGGACTTGGCTCGACGAGATCGAGCGGGATATCCCGGCGGACTAACTTCGCGACCATTGATGCCGGCAGTGATCGGAGCAGAAGTAATAGACCTGGTCGCCCTGCACGGTGGTAGCCGGCGCCGCAGCCATGTCGACCTGCATGCCGCAGACAGGGTCTTGGGCATAGCCGACGCCGCCGCCGAAGCGAATCCGGTTGCGATAAAACCAGTAAAGGATGGCGAACCAGACGAGGGCGATGATGTTGAGGATCGTGGTGTGGTTCCACTGCGGGCCGTCCATGGCCATTGCTCCCTGGCGCACGGTGGGGATCAAACCCAGCGGGGCGAAAAGGTATTCAACTGCCAGCCCGGCCGCTGACATGACCGCCCAGAAAACCACGAGCAACCGCAGCGTGAGTCGCCCTCCGTAGTACTTGCGGTAGATCAAGAGCAGAGGAAGGGTGATGAGGTCGGCGAACACGAACGAAATCACTCCGCCGAAACTGATTCCGTTGTTCCAGAGCGCGGCGGCCAGCGGCACGTTGCCAATCGAGCACACGAACGCCAGGATCGCCAGCAGCGGGCCGAGGACAGCATTCTGCAGCGATGACCAGAATCCGTGGCCGGTGAAAAACAACATCTGCCAGGCCGACGTGGGCACCAGCACCGTCGCGAAGCCGGCCACCAAGAACCCGATCAGCAACTCCTTGCGCAGCATGGTCAGATCGCTGATCGTGTACGCCGCCGCGTCTGCCCAGCCGGCACTGGAACGCATGCGCTGTCGGGTCGCAGCACGCTCGTGCCTGTCCGCCTGGTGCATGTGGGTGCTCACATCGCCGGCGGCGGCCTGCAGTCGGGTGCGGGCGTCGATGATCCACTCCCGGCGGATCACCCTGGGCAGCACCAGGGTGAGCAACGCGATCATGATGACGCCGCCGACGAACTCGGCCAACGCGAACTGCCAGCCGAGCAACAACCACAACACGATGCCCAGCTCTACGACCAGGTTGGTGGAGGCGAACATGAATACCATCGAGGACGTGAAGTCAGCGCCGCGGGCGAACAGTGATTTGCCCAGCGCGGCAGCGGCATACGAGCACGACGACGACACCATTCCCAACAGTCCGGCCTTGCCAACCGTCGCTGCGCGGTGATCGCCGAGCATGGCCTGCATCTGCTCACGTGCAACGAACGCCTGCACCATCCCGGAGAGGGTGAAACCCAGGATCAGGGCCCACAGCGTCTGCCAGAACATCGAAAACGCCTCGTACAGGCTCTGCGCGATAGGGTGAAGCACGCCCATCGTTAAATAGTACCCATACCCCGTGGTGGTATGCGGGCGGCTGCTACCGCGCGTTCTCTTGGCAATCGGGGCACAGTCCATGCAGCGTCATCCCGGCTGCCGGGGACAGCGCGAATTGACTACCTTCGCTCGCCAGTTCCAGCGCGCCCGAGAGCTGTTCGGCGGGAATTGCCGTGACGGCGCCGCAGCGCGTGCAGACAGCGTGGTGATGGGGGTGCTCCGCCAGGCCGTAGGTGGCAGCGCGCTCGCCGACGGTCAGTACGTGCAGGACTCCGATTTCGACCAGGGTTGCGAGGGTTCGGTACACGGTGGTCAAGTCGACGGGGCCACCCTCGTCCTCGAGTCGAGCGATGATCTGCGCAGCGCTGAGGTGCCCGCCGACCGGCTCCTTCGACAGAATCGACATGATCATCAGGCGGGGGGCGGTGCACCGCAGTCCGTGACGGCGCAGAACTGACCGGATCTGCTGGTCCGGTTGGTTCACATCATCAGTCATCATGGTCCTCAGTGGACTCCTCCTCGATCAACTATCCCGCATTCTGCTAGTATCTGCGCATGAATGCAGATAATGGGCTATCCGGGTCTAGGCTGCCTGACGATCAGACCGCACTGATCGTCGAGGTGTTCCGAATGCTCGCCGATGCCACGCGCGTTCAGATTCTGTGGGCTCTGGCGGCAGGGGAGCGGTCGGTCAATGAGCTGGCCGACTACATCGCCAAGCCCGCGCCGTCCGTGTCGCAACATTTGGCGAAACTGCGGATGGCTCGATTGGTTCGCACGCGCCGCGAAGGGACGCAGGTGATCTACCGCCTGGAGAACGATCATGTTCGTCAGCTGGTGATCGATGCGGTGTTCAACGCCGAACACGCCGGGCCCGGGGTTCCGCGACACCACCGGGACGTTGTTCGTGCTCTCGACAGCGCGCCAATTCGCCACGCGAAGGGAAATTCTGGATGACCGACCAGCATCCGCATACCGAGCCTCATGCTCATGCTCATAGCCACGGGGACGTGACGCACACCCATGCCCACAGTGCACATGACCATCAGCATCTCGAACACGAGCATTCGCATTCCCACGACGGGACCGAGCACACCCATCGGCATGTGCATCAAAACGATCTGACCAAGGATCACTCGCACTCACACGACTGAGCCGGCGGGTCCGGCGACGAGGTTGGCCTCGAGCAGCAGGGTGCGATTGTTCAGTACATCCTGCGTTTTGCCGTCCCCGACGACGGTGTGATCCTCACCCAACACGACGCACCGGTCCGCAAGGCGCTCAAGGCTGTCGAGGTCGTGGCTGGCCAGCACAATGGTCTTGCCCGCGCCGGCGAGGTCCTCGATCAATTGCGTCAACCACTCTGCGGTGCGCGGATCCAGCGCGGCGGTCGGTTCGTCGAACAACAACACCTCGGGATTCATCACCAGAACGGTGCCGATGGCGACGCGCTTCTTCTGGCCACCCGACAACTGGAATGGTGCGCGATCCGCGAGGTCGTCGATGGCCAGCAGCGCAAGGATGTCGTCGACCCGGCCCGCCGCCTCGGCGGGATCCAGGCCCAGCTGTAACGGTCCGAAAGCGAGTTCTTCGCGCACCGTCGGTGAAAACACCTGTGCGTCGCTGTTTTGGAACACAAAGCCGACGCGGGAACGAAAGCCCATGTTCATTCCCTCGTCCTCCAGCGCTTCCTCGGTGATGGGTTCGCCAAAGGCGGTATAGCTGCCGCTGTCGGGAAACAGCAAGCCGTCGAGGATTTTCAGCAACGTCGACTTGCCGCAGCCGTTGGCGCCGATCAGTGCGACCTTCTCCCCGTGCGCGATCGTCAGTGACACTCTCGCAAGCGCGTCGTAGGAGCCCAGATAGCGGTAGCTCAGGTCACGGCACACCAGCACCGGTTCGTCAGCGGACAAGGACGTACTCGCCAACCACGAGTCCGGCCGCGAAAATAGCTACCGCGCAGGCGAAAACAACATCACGTCGCGTCGGTCTCGGCTGGGCGAGTACTTTCGCATCGCCCCGATAGCCCCGTGAGACCATCGCGTGGTGAACCTCCTCGGAAAGCGTCAACGACTTTCCGAGCAACGTGCCCGCCGAGGAGAACACGAATCGGCGCGACGTTGTGTCATGCTTCTCGGCGCCCACGGTACGGGCCTTTCGCGCCTCATACATTTCCGTGACCGCTGCGAGCAGAAGAAACAGATATCGGTAGGCCATGCCGATGATCAGCGTGAACGTTCGCGGTATTCCGAGGACCCGTAACGACGCCAGCAATCGCGTCCACGGCGTCGTCAGGGTCACCAGCGCCACCAGGCTGATCGAGGAGGCCACCCGACAGATCACGAGTAGGGCCGACATCAGTCCTTGCCGGGTGATCCCTTCCGGTTGCCCATTCCAGTGCCACAGCGTCACGGCGACGTCCCCGTTGGTGACCACGCTCAAAGTGGCTGGGATCAACACAATTCCGGTGAAGATCGGGACGAACAACCACACCCGCTTGACAAAGAATCCGATTGGCAGCGCACTCGCAGCGGCAAGTACCAGGGTTGCCGCGTACAGCACGACGAGCGCGGCAATGGAGTGCAAGAACGATCCGACCACGAGCACCCCGAAGAGCGTGACGATCTTCACGCGGGGGTCAATGTGTTGCAGTAACCCTGACTGCGCCGACGTTCCGTCGCTGAACATCACCTGACGAAGCACATCGGCCCCGCTGGTGAGCGTCTTCTCGACGTAGGAACCCTTGCGCCGCTTACCTATACATCCACACGGACACAAAGCCGCGTCTCGATTGAGCAGCCACTCAGGTGCGGTCGTAGGGGTGCTCATGCGTCGGTCTTCACCCTTGGTCCGAACGAGTTCACCGCCAGCACCATGAGGTAGACCGCCGCGCCGACCGCGAGAATGCCTACCACGGCAGACAACAAATAGCCCAGTACGGGGTGTGAGCCATCCGAGAATCCGTAACCGCCGAGCAGAGCGTGATTCCAGAACCCCGCATATTTGGCCAGCCCGGCGGGTAGCGCATTGAGGCCAAGGTGGCCAAGGTCAAGCTGTTCTGGCGCGTCCTCGCCGAACGCACCGCCGGGAGCGAGCAGACCCAACGGGGTCAACAGCACCAGCACGCCCATCACAACCATTGCTACCGACCCGGGTCGCAGCTTCGGTTCGGGTGCCGCACGCTGGCTCGTGTCCACCGGGACCCCGCGGTTATTGACTTGCAAGAGAGGGACATTGGCGCGTTGAAGGTAAGCGAACACGCCACCGGTCATCGTACCCTCGACGAACCCGGCGACCAGAAGATGGGCGAACAGCATCGCCGGCACGGCTTGTGTGAGGTGATACGGCGAGTACAACGGGGCGCCGGAGGCATCGGTGAACAGGATCGGCTGGATGCTGAGCTCGATGCCGGTGCACAGGGCGGCCGCGTTGAGGCCGACGTAGCCTGCCACGAAGGCCGCGGCGGCGCGCCGCCACGAGGTCAACGTGCTGCCCTGTGCGAGTAGGCGATACGCGCCGGTCGCCACAAAGGGCATCACGACGGCCATGTTGACCACGTTGACACCAAACGAGAGGATCCCGCCGTCACCGAAGAGCAGGGCCTGGAAGGCTAATGCCACCGTGACCGCGATGACCGCGGCCCACGGTCCCAGCAGCACCGCGACCAGCGAAGCCCCCACGGGATGCGCCGTCGTGCCGTCCGGGATCGGCACATTGAACATCATCACCAGGAAGCACACCGCCGACAGCATGGCCAGGGTCGGCACCTGGCGGGATTTGACAACCTTCTTCACCCGAACCGAGGCGACCGCGGCGAATGGAACAGCCACCGCAAAGCCGACGGCACAGGTCACTGGCGACAGATAACCGTCCGGGATGTGCATGACCGTGACCCCTAGGTGCCAGCAACTTGCAACAGCTTTTGCAAGTAACTTGCAGTACCCTACGCCGCTGCGCCGGGGTTGACCACTAGCGGCGAAGCGCGTCCTCGATGGCCTCGTCGGTCGGTGCGCAGTCGCCCGCGCCGGGTACCAACGTGGCCAGCGCACCGGCGGCGCATGCCCGCCGCAGCGCATGCGCCGGATCCGCCGGCCAGCCGGCGGCGAGCACGCCCACGAACACGTCGCCCGCGCCGGTGGTGTCGACGGGCTTCACCGGCGGTGCTGCGACGTTCGTGGTGCGGCCGTCCGCGACGTACGTCGCGCCGCGTGCGCCGCGGGTGGTCACCAGGTGCGGCACCGGCCAGTGCCATGCCGCCGCTTCGGATTCGTTGACGACGACCACATCAGCCAACGAGGCCAGTTCGGCCATCGCCGACGATGCGCTCGGCGGCGACGCGTTGACGATCACAGTCGCGCCTACTGCGCGAGCCGTGCGGGCGGCTGCCACCGCGGTGTCCGCCGGAATCTCCAGCTGCAGCAGCACGACGTCGGATTCCGCGACGACATCGCGCATCGCCGCCGAGTCGAGGACCAGGTGAGCGTTGGCGCCCTGGGCGACGACAATCACGTTCTCGCCGTGCGCGTCGACCATGATCGCGGCCGTCCCGCTGGGTCCGGGCACCGTCATCACCTCGTCGGTGCCGACGTCGTTCGCGCGCAGATGGGTCAGCAGCGCGTCGGCCGCCGCGTCGGTGCCTACGGCGCCGACGAACTGCACCCGGGCGCCCGCGCGGGCCGCGGCCACCGCCTGGTTGGCGCCCTTGCCGCCGGGCGAGGATGCCAGCGCCGACGACAGCGCGGTTTCGCCGGGTCGCGGCAGGGCCTCGACGGTAAAGGTGAGGTCGATGTTTGCGCTGCCGACCACGCACACCCGCGTCACGGAGCCACCCTAGCCCCGGCGGCCCAACCGAGCGGTTGGCCCGATACCCTGGATCAATGAGTGTGCGCGCAGCGACCCGGGAATCGACACCGCTCGACCTGCGCCAGCAGGTTCACGACGCGGCCCGACGGGCGCACGTCGCCGCCCGCATCCTGGCCACGCTGTCCACCGCGGACAAAGACCGCGCGCTGCACGCCGCCGCCGATGCGGTGCTCGCCCACATGCACGTGATCCTGGCCGCCAACGCGGAGGATCTGGACGCCGCACGCGCGGCCGGTACCAGCGACGCTCTGCTCGATCGGCTGGCGCTCAACCCGCACCGCGTCGACGGCATCGCGGCCGGTCTGCGGCAGGTTGCCGGGCTGCCGGATCCGATCGGCGAGGTGCTGCGCGGGCGGACGCTGCCCAACGGGCTGCAACTGCGGCAGCAGCGGGTGCCGTTCGGCGTGGTCGGCATCGTCTACGAGAGCCGGCCGAACGTCACCGTCGACGCGTTCGGGCTGACACTGAAGTCGGGCAACGCGGTGCTGCTGCGTGGCAGTTCGTCGGCGTCGCACTCCAACATGGCGCTGGTGAACGTGTTGCGTGCGGCGTTGGCAACCGAAAACCTGCCGCCCGATGCGGTGCAGCTGCTGTCGGCGGAAGACCGTGCCACGGTCACCCACCTGATCCAGGCCCGCGGCCTCGTCGACGTCGTGATCCCGCGCGGCGGTGCCGGCCTGATCGACGCGGTAGTGCGCGATGCACAGGTGCCGACAATCGAAACCGGCGTCGGCAACTGCCATGTATACGTCCACGAGGCGGCCGATATCGATGTCGCCGAACGAATCCTATTGAATGCCAAGACCCGTCGGCCCAGTGTCTGCAATGCCGCCGAAACGTTGTTGGTGGATGCGGCGATCGCCGATACCGCGTTGCCGCGGCTGACCAACGCGCTGAAGGCGGCTGGGGTGACGATTCACTCCAGCGGTGACGACGACCTTCGCCGCGAGTACCTGTCGATGGACATCGCCGTGGCGGTAGTGGACGGGCTGGACGCCGCGATCGGCCACGTCAACGAGTACGGCACCGGTCACACCGAGGCGATCGTCACCACCGACCTTGCTGCGGCACAACGGTTTACCGACGAAGTGGATGCCGCTGCGGTGATGGTCAACGCGTCGACCGCGTTCACCGACGGCGAGCAGTTCGGGTTCGGTGCCGAGATCGGCATCTCGACGCAGAAGCTGCACGCGCGCGGCCCGATGGGTCTGCCGGAGCTGACGTCGAGCAAATGGATCGTGTGGGGTGACGGCCACACCCGCCCGGCCTGACAGGAGTAACAAGTGAGCGTACCCGCACGGCCCGTGCCGTTGTTCGCCGACATCGACGACGTGGCACGTCGCCTCGCCGAGACCGGCTATCTTCCCGACACCGCCACCGCCACAGCCGTTTACCTCGCCGACCGGCTTGGCAAGCCGCTGCTGGTCGAAGGGCCCGCGGGTGTGGGCAAGACCGAGCTGGCCCGGGCCGTCGCGCAGGCCACCGGCTCGGGGCTGGTGCGGCTGCAGTGCTACGAGGGTGTCGACGAGTCCCGCGCGCTGTACGAGTGGAACCACGCCAAGCAGATCCTGCGCATCCAGGCGGGGTCCGGCGATTGGGAGCACACCAAGACCGACGTGTTCTCCGAGGAGTTCCTGCTGACGCGCCCGCTGCTGACCGCGATCAGGCGCACTGAGCCCACCGTGCTGCTGGTCGACGAAACCGACAAGGCCGACATCGAAATCGAGGGCCTGCTGCTGGAGGTGCTGTCCGACTTCGCCGTCACAGTCCCGGAACTGGGCACCATCACCGCCGAGCGCGCGCCGTTTGTGGTGCTGACGTCCAACGCGACACGTGAGCTATCTGAGGCTTTGAAGCGGCGGTGCCTGTTCCTGCACATCGACTTCCCCGATCCCGACCTCGAGCGGCGGATTCTGTTGTCCCGGGTACCTCGGTTGCCCGAACATCTGGCCGAAGAGCTGGTGCGCATCATCGGGGTACTGCGCGGCATGCAGCTGAAGAAGCTGCCGTCGGTGGCCGAGACCATCGACTGGGGCCGAACGTTGTTGGCGCTCGGGCTGGACACCATCGACGACGCGACGATCGCGTCGACGCTGGGCGTGGTGCTCAAACACCAGTCCGACGTCACCCGCGCCAGCGGCGAACTGCGGTTGAACTAGGAGCACTGATGGCTGCCCGCCGCATCCGCCCGCCGCTGCCGCTGGCCCCGAACGGCATTCCTGGGCATCTGGTCGGCTTCGTGGAAGCGCTACGCGCCCAGGGTATTTCGGTCGGGCCGTCGGAAACCGTCGATGCCGGTCGGGTGATGAGCGTGCTGGGGTTGGCTGACCGCGAAGTGCTGCGCGAAGGCATCGCCTGCGCGGTGCTGCGTCGATCGGATCACCGGGACACCTACGACGCGATGTTCGACCTGTGGTTCCCGGCCGCACTCGGTGCCCGCGCCGCGGTGCTGGTCGACGACGAGGACAATGCGGGCGCGCTCGACGACATCGAGACTTTGCGCGCCCAGCTCGTCGAACTGCTCGGCGCTGCAGGTGATCTCGCCGACCGCGATGAGCGGATGGAAGCATTGGTCGCACACATCGTCGAGGCGTACGGCCGGTACAGTAGCAGCCGCGGGCCGTCCTACTCGTCGTACCAGGCGCTAAAGGCGATGGCGCTGGACCAACTCGAGGGACGGCTGCTGGCCGGGTTGCTTGCGCCCTACGGCGAAGAGCCCACACCCACCCAGGAGCAGATCGCTAAAGCCATTGCGAGTCAGCGCATCTCGCGGCTACGCAAGATGGTGGAGGCCGAGACCAAGCGGCGAACCGCCGAGCAGCTCGGCCGCGAGCACGTGACCATGTACGGGATTCCGCAGCTCTCGGAGAACGTCGAATTCCTGCGGGCGTCCGGCGAGCAGCTGCGCCAGATGCGGCGCGTGGTCGCGCCGCTGGCGCGCACCCTCGCCACTCGGCTGGCAGCGCGGCGACGGCGGTCCCGGTCGGGTGAGATCGACCTGCGCAAGACGCTGCGCAAGTCGATGAACACCGGCGGCGTGCCGATCGACGTGGTGCTGCGCAAGCCGCGCCCGGCGCGTCCGGAGCTGGTGGTGCTGTGCGATGTGTCGGGCTCGGTCGCCGGTTTCAGCCACTTCACGCTGCTGCTCGTACACGCGCTGCGCCAACAGTTTTCCCGCGTGCGAGTGTTCGCCTTCATCGACACCACCGACGAGGTGACGCACCTATTCGGTCCGGAGGCAGATCTTGCCATGGCGGTGCAGCGGATCACCCGCGAATCCGGCGTCTACACCCGCGACGGGCACAGCGACTACGGCAACGCGTTCACTTCGTTCACCGAGAACTACCCGACGGTGTTGTCGCCACGCAGTTCGTTGCTCGTGCTCGGCGACGGACGCAACAACTACCGCAACCCTGAGGTGGAGGTGCTGCACCGGATGGTCACCGAGAGCCGGCACGCGCACTGGTTGAATCCGGAGCCGCGACATCTTTGGGGCAGCGGCGATTCCGTGGTGCCTCGCTATCAAGATGTGATCACGATGCACGAATGCCGCAACGCCAAACAGCTGGCCGAGGTGATCGACGGGCTGTTGCCGGTGTGAGCTGTCAGTCCAGCAGCTCAACCTGCACGTCGAGGGCACGGTAGACGTCGAGTGCACGTCGGTCGCGGGTGGCGAGCGGAAGTCGGTGCTCTTTTGCTGTGGCGCCGATGAGTGCGTCATATACGGCGCCACCGGCGATTCCTGCGGTCTCCAGGTCGGCGAGCAGCGACGCCGCGGGTCTCGCCCCGAGGAACCTTGTCTCGGGGAACGTGGTCGCCAGCACCCGCGCGACAACGGCCGGACTCCTGCGTGCCGGCGGCGGCAGCCGGGTCAGCACGGAGAAGGTCTCGAACGCAGCATGCCCGGCGAGGCCGCGTGGCCGACCTCGCAGTGCCTGAAAGGCCTGTTGATGGTGGTCATGATCGATGATGAGCAGCGCCACGGCCACGCTGGTGTCAACGAGCAGGGTGGTGGTTCTACCGTTGGTCGGCATCGCGCAGCAACCGGACGACCTCGTCGCTGATCTGCGCCCCTCCGGCAGGTATCAGCAGCATGCCGTCCCGCTCTTCGAGGGAGTCGTCAACGAGGGGCTCGACGCGCAGGGCCGCCCCGTCTGCAGTGACTTCTACCTCGCCCGGTCGCAGTCCGAGGTGATCGCGCAACTGCTTCGGAATAACCAATCGTCCTGCCTTATCAATGGTTGCCCGCATACCAAAACATTACCATTCAGACCCGGCAAGTAAGCTGCCGAAACGTGGTGGTAGGCATCAAACGGCTCGGTGTGATGGGCGGGACGTTCGATCCCGTCCACAACGGTCACCTGGTCGCCGCCAGCGAGGTCGCCGACCGTTTCAGCCTCGACGAGGTGGTGTTCGTCCCGACCGGTGAGCCATCGCAGAAGCACGGTCGACGCGTCGCTGCCGCCGAGGACCGCTACCTGATGACGGTGATCGCCACCGCCAGCAATCCGCGGTTCTCGGTCAGTCGGGTCGACATCGACCGCGCCGGACCCACCTACACGAAAGACACGCTGCGTGGCTTGCATACGCTGCATCCCGACAGCGAGCTGTACTTCATCACCGGCGCCGACGCGCTGGCGTCGATTTTGACTTGGCAGGACGTCGAGGAGTTGTTCTCGTTGGCCCGGTTCGTTGGCGTCAGTCGTCCCGGCTACGAACTCGACGGCGGCCACGTGCTGGCGTCGTTCGACTCGCTACCAAGGGAGGCGTTGACGTTGCTCGAGGTGCCGGCGCTGGCGATCTCATCGACCAACTGCCGCGAGCGGGCAGCTGAAAACCGGCCGATCTGGTATCTGGTGCCCGATGGGGTGGTGCAGTATGTCGCCAAACGTGGCCTGTACCGCGGCCGTGGCGAGGACGAGTCGTGACCGCCTCGGCCGAGGCCGCCACCATGGCCACCATCGCCGCCCGCGCCGCGGCGGCCAAGCTCGCCGACAACGTGGTCGTCATCGACGTGTCGGAGCAACTCGTGATCACGGACGCATTCGTGATCGCGTCCGCGTCCAACGAGCGCCAGGTCAACGCGATCGTCGACGAAATCGAAGAGAAGATGCGCCGTGCCGGTTACAAGCCCGCCCGCCGCGAAGGTGCCCGCGAAGGGCGCTGGACATTGCTCGACTACATCGAGATCGTCGTGCACGTCCAGCGCCAAGACGAACGCGATTTCTATGCGCTGGACCGGTTGTGGCGGGACTGCCCCGATATTCCGGTCGATCTGGACGGTGGTGCGTCGTGAGGGTGCGCCGGCTCGTGATGCTGCGGCATGGCCAGACAGAGTTCAACGCCGGAAGCCGAATGCAGGGACAGCTCGACACGCACTTGTCCGAGCTGGGGCGCGAACAGGCGGTCGCCGCCGCAGAAGTGCTGGGCAAGCGCCACCCGCTGCTGATCGTGTCCTCGGATCTGAACCGCGCCTACGACACCGCCGTCGTGCTCGGCGAGCGCACAGGGTCGCGGGTGGTCGTCGACGAGCGGTTGCGTGAGACGCACCTGGGGGACTGGCAGGGCATGACGCACAGCGAGGTCGATGCCGCCGCGCCCGGTGCCCGCATCGAGTGGCGCAACGACGCGACATGGGCACCGGCCGGCGGGGAAAGCCGGGTCGACGTGGCCCGGCGTGGGTTGCCGGTGGTCGCCGAACTCATTGAATCCCAACCTAATTGGGGTATCAACCAATCCGACCGGCCGGTGGTGCTGGTGGCGCACGGTGGACTGATCGCGGCGTTGACCGCAAAGCTTCTCGGTTTACCCGTCGACAACTGGCCGGTGCTGGGGGGCATGGGCAACGCCAGCTGGGTGCAGTTGTCCGGGCACTCCGGTGGCGACGCTGCGGTGGAGGAGATCCGCTGGCGGCTCGACGTGTGGAACGCCTCGGCTCAGGTTGCCGGCGATGTCCTCTGAAACGGGCGCACGCCACCGGGCGCTGTTGATCTTCGCCGATTCGCTGGCTTACTACGGACCGACCGGCGGACTGCCCGCCGACGATTCCCGCATCTGGCCGAATATTGTCGGGGCGCAACTTGGTTGGGATGTTGAGTTGATCGGTCGCATCGGCTGGACGTGTCGTGACGTGTGGTGGGCCGCGACTCAGGATCCGCGGGCGTGGGCGGCGCTACCGCGCGCGGGGGCGGTGATCTTCGCCACCGGCGGTATGGATTCGCTCCCGTCGCCGCTGCCGACTGCGCTGCGTGAATCGATACGGTATCTGCGACCGCCGTTGCTGCGACGCTGGGTGCGCGACGGCTATTGCTGGCTGCAACCCAGGTTGTCGCCGGTGGCGCGCTCGGCGCTGCCGCCTCACCTGTCGGTGGAGTACCTAGAAATGACCCGAGGGGCCATCGATTTCAACCGGCCGGGCATTCCGATCGTCGCGGCGCTGCCATCGGTGCATATCGCCGCCACCTATGGCCGTGCCCACCGCGGGCGCGACGGCACAGTGGCGGCGATCACTGAATGGGCTGAGCAGCACAGCGTTCCGCTGGTGGATCTGAAAGCCGCGGTGGCCGAGCACGTGATGTCGGGAAGGGGCAATCCCGATGGTATCCATTGGAACTTCGAGGCACACCATGCCGTGGCCGAGTTGATGCTGAAGGCGTTGGCGGAGGCAGGTGTGCGGTGGCCGTCGTTGTCGTGACCGACTCGGCGTCGCGGTTGTGCGGCAGCGAACGCGAACAGTTGCGGATTCGCCAAGTACCACTGCATGTGTTGTGCGACGGCGAAGACTTTCGCGACGGTGTCGATACCATCCCGGACGACATCCACGCGCGAGTGAAAGCCACCACCGCCGGCGCTACCATCGCCGAACTGAGCGACGCGTATCGGCGGGCGCTGGAGGACAGCGGTGGCGACGGCGTGGTGGCGGTTCACATCTCAGCCGCGTTGTCGTCCACCCTCACCGCAGCCGAGCAGGCGGCCCGGCAGTTCAGCGGTGTGGTGCGGGTGGTCGATTCACGGTCTGTGGCGATGGCGACCGGATTTGTGGCGTTGGCCGCAGCGCGGGCGGCGGCGGCCGGAGCGGATCTGAACGCGGTTGAGGCGCAGGCACTCTCAACGGTCCGGCGAGTGCGCGGCTATGTCGTCGTGCACCGGCTGGACAATCTTCGCCGCAGCGGAAGAATCGGCACGGCCGCGTCGTGGTTGAGCACCGCCCTGGCGATCAAGCCGTTGCTGCGCATCGACCCCGACGGGCGGCTGGTGCTGGCGCAACGCGTGCGCACCGTCAGCAAGGCGCTGGACGCGATGGTCGATCATGTGGTCGCAGACGTCGGTGAGCGGTCGGTCGTCGTCGCGGTTCATCATCGGGAGAACCTCGACGCCGCGAATGAGGTGGCCCATGAACTGATCGCGCGTCTGCACCCGGCGGAGCCTCCGAGGGTGACCGACATCGGACCGGTGCTCGGGGTTCACATCGGCGCGGGTGCGGTGGCCGTCTGCGTCGAGATCGGTGATTGATCAGCGGGCTGGCGGAGCCGCTGCCCGTAGCGTGGTGTGATGCGCTACGTCGTGACCGATGCCGACACCGCCGCGAGTGTGGGCAGTGGTGATGTGCCCGTGCTCGCGACTCCGCGGTTGATCGCGTGGATGGAGGCCGCGACCGTCCAAGCCGCCGCGCAGTTCACCCGTCAGGACCAGACGACCGTCGGCACCGCGGTGCGTATCGAGCACCGACGCGCGACCCGAGTGGGCGGCAGCGTCGAAGTTACCGCCGAGCCGACCGCGACTACCGGCCGGCGTCTCACCTTCGTCGTGGGTGCCACCGACGAGTCGGGACAGGTTGTCGCGTCAGGCGAGATCGATCGGGCGATCGTCGACCGCAAGCAGTTCCTCGACCGACATTGACTAGATCACCTGGGTCGGCCGGCCGGTGATCGGCGGCAGATCAGCAAGCGTAACGATTCCCGGTTCGGCAGCAACGACTTTCGGTACCGCATTGGTGACCGGCATTGCGGTGTAGATCATCCCGAGTCCCATGAAGCCGGGCTCCCTCCAGTCCTTGGGCGGCAGGCAATGGATCACGGTGCGCATGTTGGGCAACCCGAAGACCTGGACGACATGGCCATGCTCGAGTGGCTTGGGCGGCTCGACGTGGTGGCCCATCACCCAGTTGAACCCGACGCTGACGATGTTGTGGTCACCGACCCAGCCACGGTGGTAGCCGTATACGCTGGCCACGGTGCCCTTCGGAATCTGCATAAATCCGAGGTCGGAGTCGTCGGTGGCGGCGGTAAACGTGACGTCGAATGTCATCCGGTCGAGCCGGGCGCCCATCCCGTCGGCCATCAGCGCTGCCGACTCGGCGAACACCTCGCTCTCGCGGCGCACGCTCTCGGCCAGGCCAGGAGTACCGGGGGGTTGCGAGAACCCCATCGCCGTCTGGGTTTCCGCGGATTCGTAGGTCGAGCAGTCCACCGACTCGGTGATCCTGATCTCGTCGACTCGCTCGCACGAGCCGCTGAGCACCATGCCCACCAGATTGCTCATGCCCGGGTGTGCACCGCTGCCGAACATCGTCGAATTGCCTTGACGGCAAGCCTTTTGGATGCGCTCCCGGTCCTCGGGTGTCTGCTTGCCGCCGGTGATCCACGCCGCGCTCGAGCACACGTTGATGCCCGCTTCGAGCAGCCGCACCAGCTCATCGATGTTGGGCCACAACGGGTTGTAGCAGCATGCGTCGGGCTGCAGAGCGATGAGGGCGTCAATGTCGTTGGTGGCTGCTACACCCGTCGGCTGCGGCCACCCGCACAAGTCGGCTGCGTCCTTGCCTACCTTCTGCGCACCGTGCGCATACACGCCCACCAACTCCATGTCGGGCCGGCCGATGATCGCGTGCAAAGACCGTCGGCCGATGTTCCCGGTGGTCCACTGGATGACACGGAGGGGGCGTTCACGGGCGGTCATAGCAGCTGAGTATTCAGCAAGCACGTGTGGTCGCCGAGTACCGGGGCAATCGGCGGCACCGTGTGATGACGGCATTCCCCTGTGTGAGTAATCAACAGTTGCGGATTCATCCCCAACCGGCGCCGTGCCGCGTCCTCGGGCGGGGCGGATGTCGCTGCCGCTTTCTACGGTGGCGACATGCGAACCGAGCTGCCCGCGGAACGGCTGAATCGTCGCCTGAACTCTGAGGCTGACGCCCCCGCAGACGAATCCGGGGACCAGGACACGTCGCTGTCCAGATGGCTGCCGGCGGCGCCGACGGAGGATCGGGCCGGTTGGGTGGCGGCCATCAGAGCGGATCCGGGACGCGCGGGCCTGTTCGCGCTGGCGGCCGTGGGTGTGATCGCCGTGATGGTCACCGCGTTCGCGATGACGCGAGACAAACCGCCGCCCATCGCATCGGCGAAATTGCCTCCGGTGCAGATGGTTTCGTCGGCTGCGCCGCGGCCGAGCACCAGCACGTCCACGCCCGGAGCTGACCAGCCGGCGGTGGTCAGCGTGGTCGGATTGGTACACAAGCCGGGCCTGGTGACGCTGCAACCGGGCGCACGCATCGCCGACGCGGTGGCCGCCGCGGGCGGCACGCTCGACGGCGCCGACCTGATCGGGCTCAACATGGCGCAGCGCGTGACCGACGGCCAACAGCTCGTGGTCGGGATTGCGCCGGGGCCGGGTGAGCCGACCAGACTCGGCAGCGCGGTGACGCCATCGGGCGGCCCTGCCGCGCCGCGTTCGGCTGCCTCCCCGAGCGGAGCGGCGGCCGGCCCGGTCGACCTGAACGCCGCCACCGTCGAACAACTGGACACGCTGCCCGGCATCGGTCCGGTGACCGCGGCGGCGATCGTGGCCTGGCGCGCCGCCAACGGCAGCTTCACCAGCGTCGATCAGTTGGCGGATGTCGACGGCATCGGGCCGGCCCGGTTGGAGAAACTCCGAAGTCTGGTGCGGGTATGAGACGGATCGGCAACCAACGTGGACCGCGTCGACATCCGGCTGGTGCCAGCGGCATTGACGTGCTGGGCAGTGACCGCCATCGCGATCGTGTGGCGGGCCGGTGCGGTTGCGGCGGCGGCCTGCGTGCTGGTCGCCGCGGGCGCGGCAGTGATCAAATGGCAGCACCGTGGCGAATCCGTGCGGGCGACGGTCAGCGCGGTCGTCCTCGGTGCAGCAGTGGTCGGTGCCGGATTCGGATGGGCTGCGGGGGTGCGGGTCGACGCGCTCGACCGCCACCCGCTCGCCGCCCTGTACGGCAGATCCACGATTGTCACGGTCACTGCCGCCGAGCAACCGCGGCCGGTGCGCGACGGCGCACGAGTGGTATTCCGCGGTGCACTGAGGCGCATCGGCGCCGATGACGCGTCGGGTCGCGTCACGGTTTTCGCGCCGACGCGCGGCTTCGCTGAGATGACGGCCGGACGCCCCGCAAGTTTCCGGGCGGCCGTCGGGCGGCCGACTCGGCGCGACCTGTCCGTCGCGGTGCTTTCCGCTGGCGGCACACCGACTTTCGGTGAGGCGCCGCCGGTGCAGCGTGCCGCGGAATCGGTGCGCCGACGCTTCGCCGACGACGCGCGGTCGCAACTGTCCGCCGATCAGGCCGCCGCACTTCCCGCGCTGGTGCTCGGTGATACGTCGACTTTGTCGCCGGAAACCGCAGCGGCCTTTCGGGCGGCCGGATTGACGCATCTGACCGCAGTTTCGGGGGCGAACGTCACGATCGTGTGCGGTGCCGTCCTGCTGACGGCCCGGCTGGTCGGCCCGCGCGTGGCCGTTGCGCTGGCGGGGTTCGCACTCGTCGGGTTCGTCGTCGTGGTCCAGCCGTCGGCCAGCGTGCTGCGCGCCGCGGTGATGGGAGCGATCGGACTTCTGGGCGTGCTGACCCACCGGCGACGGCACGCAATGCCCGCGCTGTCCGCGACCGTGATCGTGCTGATGATCGGCGCGCCCGAATTGTCGGTCGACCTCGGTTTCGCGTTGTCGGTTTCAGCGACCGCGGCGCTGATCGTGATCGCGCCGGTGTGGTCCCGCCGACTGGTTGCGGCTGGATGGCCGAAACCGGTGGCCGACGCCGTCTGCGTCGCCACCGCCGCGCAGCTGGTCACGGCGCCGTTGATCGCCGCGGTCAGCGGTCGCGTCAGTGTGGTGTCGATCGCCGCCAATGTCGCGGTGACCGCAGTGATCCCGCCGATCACTATCGCCGGCACCGCCGCTGCGACACTGGCCGCGCTGTGGCCCGGCGCAGCGCACCTGTTGATCCGCTTCACCGGACCGGAGGTGTGGTGGCTGCTCGGCGTCGCCCGCTGGGCGGGCAGCATGCCGGGCGCAACCGTAGAGGTGCCCTCGCGTTTGCCCGGCGTGGTGCTCGTCACCGCGGGTTCACTCGGCGCGGTGGTGGTATGGCGGGTCATCGCGCGCTGGGTGCGGCGATGTCGGCCGCCCATGGCACGATCGCCGGGTGAGCTCTAGACCGGGACTGCATCTGGTGCTCGGCGACGAAGAACTCCTCGTCGAGCGCGCGATCGCCGCGGTGCTGCACGACGCCCGCGTCCAGGCCGGCACGGACGACGTTCCGGACAGCAGGCTGCGCGCCGGCGAGGTGACCACCAGCGAACTGGTCGAGCTGCTCAGCCCGTCATTGTTCGCCGATCAACGCGTGGTTGTGCTCGAGGCGGCCGCCGAGGCCGGCAAGGAGGCTGCAGCCCTGATCACGGCCGCGGCGGGGGACCTGCCGCCGGGCACAGTATTGGTCGTCGTCCATTCCGGCGGTGGACGCGCCAAGGCGTTGGCCGACGAACTGCGCAAGCTCGGCGCTCAACTGCATCCGTGCGCTCGCATCACCAAAGCCGGCGACCGCGCCGATTTCGTCCGCGCGGAGTTCCGTTCCCAAACACTCGACGCCGACGACGATGTGGTCACCGCGATCATCGACGCCGTCGGATCTGATCTGCGCGAACTCGCGGCCGCCTGCTCGCAGCTGATCGCCGATACCGGCGGCAACGTTGACGTCCGCGCAGTGCGCCGGTACTACAGCGGCAAGGCGGAGGTCAAAGGCTTCGACATCGCCGACAAGGCCGTGGTCGGCGACGTTGCCGGTGCGGTCGAGGCACTGCGCTGGGCGATGATCCGCGGCGAACCGCGGGTCGTGCTCGCCGACGCGCTCGCCGAGGCCCTGCACACCATCGCCCGGGTAGGGCCACTGTCCGGCGACCCGTATCACTTAGCCGCCGAACTCGGCATGCCGCCGTGGCGGGTGAAAAAGGCGCAACGGCAGGCGCGCGGGTGGTCGACGGAGTCGGTCGCCAAGGCGATGCAGCTGGTCGCGACACTGAACGCTGACGTGAAGGGCGCAGCCGCTGACGCCGATTACGTGCTGGAAGCGGCGACGCGACGCGTCGCGGAACTGGTGGCGCGGCCGGTTCGGCGTTGATCAGATCTTGTTCAGGGTCATTGCCAGGGCCGACTTGCGATTCGCCGCCTGGTTCTTGTGGATGACGCCCTTGGTGGCGGCCTTGTCCAGCTTGCGGCTGGCCGCCTTCGCCAACTGTGTGGCCTTGTCCTTGTCGCCGCTGTCGACGGCCTGACGGAACGCGCGGATCGCCGTGTGAAGCGACGACTTCACCGACTTGTTGCGCAGTCTGCGGCGCTCATTAGTGCGATTGCGCTTCACCTGCGACTTAATGTTGGCCACGCGTGAGTTCCTTCGTATTTTCTCGAACTGGATGAATCGAGGGCCGCCGGGCAGGCAGCAACTGTCGAGGGTACCAGCCGGCGCTTGTTGACAACAAAGCGCGGCCCCCTGGCCAGCGAAGATAACCGGAGTGGTGCACCATGTCAGGGGTGAGCGTTCGGACTTTGCCGATGCGGGACGAGACCACCGAGAACGGGCCGGCGACTCGCATCCCGTCGAAGAAGTTAGAAGGGATCTTCGAGAGCTATCGCGAACGCGGCCCGTACGCGTCGGCGTTCGACGAGATGTTCGACAAGGCGGGAACCGTCCGCGCTCCGTATAAGGGCATATACGCCGAGCTGGCGCCGTCGGACGCATCCGAGCTGGCGGCCCGCTCGGATGCGCTCGGTCGCGCGTTCATCGACCAAGGGATCACGTTCTCGCTGTCCGGCCAGGAGCGACCGTTTCCGCTGGACCTCGTTCCGCGGGTGATCTCGGCCGCCGAATGGTCGCGGCTGGAGCGCGGCATCACCCAACGGGTCAAGGCCTTGGAGCGCTACCTGGCCGACATCTACGGCGAACAGAACATCCTGCGCGATGGCCTGATCCCGCGACGGCTGGTGACGTCGTGCAAGCACTTCCACCGCGAGGCCGGCGGCATCAACCCGCCGAACGGCGTGCGCATCCATGTCGCCGGCATCGACCTGGTCCGCGACGCATACGGCACGTTCCGGGTGCTTGAGGACAACCTGCGGTCACCGTCGGGGGTGTCCTACGTGATGGAGAACCGCCGCACGATGGCGCGGGTCTTTCCAAACTTGTTCGCCACCAACCGCGTTCGCTCGGTTGGTGACTACTCGTCGCACCTGCTGCGGGCGTTGCGCAATTCGGCCGCCACCAACGAGGCCGACCCGACGATCGTGGTGCTCACCCCCGGTGTGTACAACTCGGCGTACTTCGAGCATTCGCTGCTGGCCCGGCAGATGGGCGTGGAACTCGTCGAGGGCCGTGACCTGTTCTGCCGCGACAATCAGGTCTACATGCGCACCACGGAAGGTGAACGCCAGGTCGACGTCATCTACCGGCGCATCGACGACGACTTTCTTGACCCGATGCAGTTCCGGCCCGACTCGGTGCTCGGCGTGGCGGGGCTGCTCAACGCGGCTCGCGCCGGCAATGTGGTGATTTCCAGCGCGGTAGGCAACGGCGTCGGCGACGACAAGCTGATCTACACCTACGTGCCGACGATCATCGAGTACTACCTGGGGGAAAAGGCGCTGCTTGCCAATGTCGACACGTTCCGGTGTTGGCTCGACGACGAACGCGAAGAAGTGCTCGACCGGATCGACGAGCTGGTGATCAAGCCGGTCGAGGGGTCCGGGGGATACGGGATCGTCTTCGGCCCGGACGCCTCCGACAAAGAGCTCGCCGCCACCGCGAAGAAGATCCGCAGCGATCCGCGGGGATGGATCGCCCAACCCGTGGTGCAGCTCTCGACTGTGCCCACTCAGATCGAGGACCGGCTGGCACCCCGACATGTCGACCTGCGCCCGTTCGCGGTCAACGACGGCGACGACGTCTGGGTGCTGCCCGGCGGGTTGACCCGCGTCGCGCTCACCGAGGGATCGCTGGTGGTGAATTCCAGCCAGGGCGGCGGGTCCAAGGACACCTGGGTGCTGGCGTCCCGGGCGTCGGCGCCGGACCGCGAGCTGGCCGCCGCGGAAGTAGTGCGCAAACTGCCGCGTGAAACTCGCGCGCAGTCCACGACTGAGATGGGCCCCGGCTTCACGTCGCAGCAGCAGCAACAACAGCAGCAGCAGTAGCGGAGGGTAGTCACTGATGTTGGCCCGCAACGCCGAATCGCTGTACTGGATCGGTCGGTACGTCGAACGCGCCGACGACACCGCGCGCATCTTGGACGTGACCGTACACCAGCTCCTCGAGGACTCCAGCGTCGATCCCGACCACACCTCACGTGTATTGCTGCGAGTTTTGGGGGTCACCCCGCCCAGCTCGCAGCTCAATGTCTGGTCGCTGACCGACCTGGTTGCGTTTACCCGCGATCTCGAGGGCGGCTGCTCGATTGTCGACTCGGTCTCGGCCGCCCGCGAGAACGCCAGATCGGCGCGCGAGGTGACCTCGACGGAGCTGTGGGAGTGTCTGAACACCACATACAATGCGCTGCCGGAGCGGGAGCGCGCATCGAAACGTCTTGGGCCACACCAGTTTTTCTCCTACATCGAGGGCCGCGCGGCGATGTTCGCCGGGCTCGCCGACTCAACGCTGTCCCGCGACGACGGCTACCGGTTCATGTTGCTGGGCCGTGCGATCGAGCGGGTCGACATGATGGTGCGGCTCCTGCTGTCCCGGGTGGGCGACAGCGCGGTGTCGCCTGCATGGGTGACGCTGCTGCGGTCGGCCGGTGCGCACGATACATACCTGCGGACCTACCGCGGGGTACTCGATGCCACCCGGGTCGTTGAATTCATGCTGCTGGACCGGCTTTTCCCGCGGTCGGTGTTCTTTTCGCTTCGGCTGGCGGAGCACAGTCTCGACGAACTCGACCAACGGCCACACAGCCGCGTCGGCGCCACGGCCGAGGCGCAGCGGCTACTGGGCCGGGCCCGCAGCGAATTGGAGTTCCTGCGGCCGGGCATCTTATTGGAGTCACTTGAGGAACGCTTAGGGGCCATCCAACAGACATGCCACGAGCTCGGAGAAGCGTTGTCGCTGCAGTACTTCCACTCCGCGCCTTGGGTGGCGTGGACCGACGCCGGTCGCAATGGGTCGCTGGTGATCGAGGACGGGGAAATTTAGCGATGAGCGCTTGCGCGACGAGAGACAGCTGATGTGGCGACTTCGAGTGGTGCACTCCACCGGCTACGCGTATAAATCGCCCGCCACAGCGTCGTTCAACGAGGCGCGCCTGACCCCGCGATCGGACAATCGGCAGAACGTCATCCTGAGCCGGGTCGAGACCATGCCCGCGACACGGTCGTATCGCTACCTCGACTATTGGGGCACCGCGGTCACCGCGTTCGACCTGCACGCGCCGCACACCGAGTTAGAGGTCACCGCGTCGTCCATCGTCGAAACCGACAAACCCGAGCCGCCTCCCGAAAGGGTCGCATGGGACGAACTACAGAGCGACGCCGTTGTTGACGGGTTCGACGAGGCGCTCGGCCCAACGCATTACACCCCGCGGAGCGCACGGCTCCGCAGGACCGGTGAGCGGATCGCCAAGGACCACGACCCGCACGACGCGGTGATCGCCGCGGCGCGGTGGGTGCAAAATGAACTTGACTACGTCACCGGAACGACGGGCGTGCACTCATCGGCATTTGACGCGCTGCGCGAAGGCAAAGGGGTTTGCCAGGATTTCGCGCACCTGACCCTGGTGTTGTTGCGAAGCATGGGAATTCCGTCACGGTACGTCTCGGGCTACCTTCATCCGCACCGCAAGGCGGTCATTGGTGAGACGGTCGACGGCCAGAGCCACGCCTGGATCCAGGCGTGGACCGGCGGTTG
The DNA here is from genome assembly GCA_963801365.1 of uncultured Actinomycetota bacterium. GTDB lineage: Bacteria > Actinomycetota > Actinomycetes > Mycobacteriales > Mycobacteriaceae > Mycobacterium. Next base: position 173,116 of record CAWDEZ010000028.1, read on the forward strand.
GTGGAACTTCGACCCGACGAACGACAAAGAGATCAACGAACAATACGTCAGCGTGGGCGTTGGGCGCGACTACGCCGATGTCACGCCCCTGAAAGGGATTTACTCCGGCGGTGGGTCGACCGACCTCGACGTGGTCGTGGAGATCACCCGGCTGGCGTAGCGGCCGAGGCGTCGATAGCCAGGGTTCACGCCTGGGGTCAACCCGTGCTGCTCCGCGAGCTTGGTGAGCAGAATTTGCAGCTGTGCCCGTTGGGTCTCGTTGAGGCTACCGGTGACCGCGTGCTCATGTTGACGGACAAGCCGAGAAAGCTTCTGCGTCAGTCCTTTTCCCGCAGGCGTGAGGTAGAGCGCATATTGCCGGCGGTCGTCGGGATTGGGCTGGCGCTCGACGTACCCGCGCGCCTCCAGATCGTCGACGAAAGCCACGACCCGGCTCGGCAGAAGCTGGAGCTGGCTGCTCAGCGCCTGCTGGCTGCGCCCCGGGGCGGCGGCGATCGCGCGCAGAATGCCGGCGTGGGGCGGCGTCAGGTCAAGTGATGCGATGCGTTCGCTGAAGCGTTCGGCCGCATGGTGTCCCAACTGGGCCAACAAGAAGGCGACACCGTCTCGACGTGGACGGATTGACTGCGACATGCTTGAAATAGTACGACGAGTGAACATTTCGAACTAGAAACGATCAGATGAAGCAGTCCGTATATCATTCATCACATGAATGATTCAGTTACGGCACGGCAGGGCGGACCGCCATTGGCTGTGCTGGCCCTGATCTCGCTTGGGTCGTTGCTGGCCGGCCTGGGTCTCGGCGTCGCCCTTGGCGGCATACCGCCGTCGCCCTTCGCCGCGGGGACAATTGTTCAGAACTTCTTCGTCGCGCACCCGCTCGCGATCCAGGTCGCGGCAGTGGGCGTCTTCGGGTCGTCAGTTCCGCTGGCCATCTATGCCGCGACGGCCAGCACTCGACTGCGCCAACTGGGCGTCACCGCACCCGCAGTCATGATCGCCCTGGCAGGCGGCATATTGGCGGCCGGCGCGCTGTGCCTGGGCAGTCTTGCGCTGTGGATTCTGTCCCGACCCGAGGTGACAGTCGACGAGCCGCTGGTGCGCTCGTTGTACTTCCTGGTGTTCCTGACCGGGGGGCCGGCTCATGTGGTGGGCCTGGGCCTGTTGGTCGCAGGTATCGGCGTGTCCAGCTTGATTCTCGGCCTGTTGCCGCGATCGGTGGCATGGACCGGATTGGTGATCGCCGTGCTCGCCGAGGTGACGACACTCGTATTGGTCTGGCCACGCTTGGACGTGCTGCTGCCGATAGCGCGGTTCACCGGGCTGGTGTGGCTGGTCGTCGCCGGGACTCTGCTTCCGCCGCAGCGACCACGCAAGGCCGACCTTTAATTCTATTTCGGTCGGCCCTTTTCCTCGGAGCCAATATTGGCGCCGTGCTGTTCTTTGCGTTACTGGCGGTACTGCTCATCGCAGAGGTGATGGTTTTCTACCCGCTGCCGCAGCGGCCTCGGCAGCTGATCATTCCCGGCAATCCTGTCGCCATTGAACGGAAACTCGCCGAGTCGCATGTCCTGTCATCTGGCGGTTGGGCGCGATCCACGACACCCAGCGCGGGCCAAATCGAGATTTAGACCACCAAAAAGAAGGCGGACGCTGCGGGTCAAGATGGGACTGCCGGTGCCGAGCAGGGTGACCGTCACGCCCACCGGTATATGTCACAGGAGCGCAGAGAAGTCGAACCTTTTCCTTTCGCGCCGCCCGAGTTGGTCATAGCCTTGTGTGAAACAGGTCACAAGAGTCACAGGAGTGCCAATGCGAATTGCAGATGTGCTGCGGAACAAGGGCTCAGCCGTGGCCACGATCAGTCCGGATACGCCGGTCACCGAACTGCTCGCCGGAATGGCGCAGCACAACGTCGGAGCCATGGTCGTCATCGATGACGACGGGCTGCTGGGCATCGTCTCGGAGCGCGACGTTGTGCGTCGGCTCAACGAGCGCGGCGCCGACCTGCTGAACCTGCCGGTGTCGGAGATCATGACGACTGTCGTCGTGACGTGTGCGCCAGGCGACGCGGTGGACGACCTCAGCGGGCTGATGACGGAGAACCGGGTGCGTCACGTGCCGGTAATCCACCACGGCCAGCTGGCCGGAATCGTGAGCATCGGCGACGTGGTGAAGACCCGGATGGACGAGTTAAACGCCGAGCGGGAGCAGCTGCGGACGTACATCACCCGTGGCTGATGAACGTCGACGTACGGCCCGCACGAGCCGCAGCCAGAACTCAGCTCCAGGAGTATTCCGCGCGCAGCCGGGCGGCGATTATCTCGAAGGTCTCGCGGCGCAGAATCGCGCCCTCGCGCCGGATGCCTTCTTCAGGGACGTCGAGCACGCGATCCAACCGCACCCAGCTGGCGCGGCCGTCGTAGTCCCAGCTGCCAGACCCGATACCGATCCAGTCCCGCTCGGTGGCGTGGTGCTCCTGGCTCGACAGCATCAGACCCAAAAGGGTGCTGCGATCGCGGCCGACGACGAGCACCGGGCGATCTTTGCCCCTCGATGGGTCGTCCTCGTAGACCACCCAGGTCCATACGATTTCACCGGGGTCGGCGCGGCCGTCGAGATCGGGGGAGTACACGATCTTCCGTGCCCGGTAAGCGGTGGGCACGCTGTTCTTGGTGACAGGGCGCCCGGCGGCGATTTCGCGTACCGGTTCGGGCCCCCGGGTGATGACGTCTAGCCCGATGCGGATGCCCTCGGAGATGCCGCGCGGGAGGGCAGGCGAGTTCTGGAGCTGCCGGATGAACTTGGCCCCCTCGTTGAACACCAGGTTCTCTGCGGCCTTTCCCAACCGCCGTTGCAACGTCTTCCAAGGCGACGCCATGACGTCGAGCATAGGCGAGCCCGGCACGTCGCGATTGTGACGGCAGTGGGGCACCTCGATACCCTGGAACCGATTCCATTCGCGCTTTCACCAGGAGATTCTCATCAGCAGCCTCGCCGACCAGACCTTCACCGCGCCGGCGCAGATTCGGAACTTCTGCATCATCGCCCACATCGACCACGGCAAGTCCACGCTGGCCGACCGGATGTTGCAGCTGACCGGGGTGGTCGACGAACGCTCGATGCGCGCGCAGTACCTGGACCGGATGGACATCGAACGCGAACGCGGAATCACGATCAAGGCGCAGAACGTCCGGCTGCCGTGGAAAATTACCGAGTCGATCGGCGACCAGGATTTCGTCCTGCACCTCATTGACACCCCGGGGCACGTCGACTTCAGCTACGAGGTGTCGCGCGCACTGGAGGCCTGTGAGGGCGCGGTGCTGTTGGTCGACGCGGCCCAGGGCATCGAGGCGCAGACGCTGGCCAACCTGTACATGGCGCTCGACCGTGACCTCGCGATCATCCCGGTGCTGAACAAGATCGACCTGCCGGCTGCCGACCCCGACCGATACGCCGGCGAAATCGCCCACATCATCGGCTGTGAACCCGGCGACGTGCTGCGGGTGTCGGGAAAGACGGGCGAGGGGGTGGCAAAGCTACTTGACGAAGTGGTGCGCCAGGTGCCACCGCCCACGGGCGACTCCGACGCGCCGACGCGGGCGATGATCTTCGACTCTGTCTACGACACCTACCGCGGTGTGGTCACCTACGTGCGCGTCGTGGACGGCAGGATCATCCCGCGCGAGCGGATCAAGATGATGTCGACGGGCGCCACCCACGAACTGCTCGAAGTCGGGATCGTCTCGCCCGAGCCGAAACCGGCCGCCGGCCTCGGCGTCGGCGAAGTGGGTTATCTGATCACCGGAGTGAAGGACGTCCGGCAGTCCAAGGTTGGCGACACCGTGACCACCGCCCGCCACGGCGCCGCCCAGGCGCTGACCGGCTATCGAGAACCCAAGCCGATGGTGTACTCGGGGCTGTATCCCGTCGACGGCTCAGACTATCCGGATCTGCGTGACGCTTTGGATCGGTTGCAGCTCAACGACGCCGCACTCACCTATGAACCGGAAACGTCGGTGGCGCTCGGATTCGGTTTCCGCTGCGGCTTTTTGGGTCTGCTGCACATGGAGATCACCCGCGAACGGCTCGAGCGCGAATTCGACTTGGACCTGATATCCACCTCGCCGAACGTCGTATACCGCGTGGTGCGCGAAGACGGCACCGAGACGATCGTGACCAACCCGTCAGACTGGCCGTCGGGCAAGGCCCGCGCCGTGTACGAGCCGGTGGTCAAGACCACGATCATCTCGCCCAGCGAGTTCATCGGCACGATCATGGAGCTGTGCCAGTCCCGCCGTGGGGCACTCGGCGGCATGGACTACCTGTCACCCGAGCGAGTTGAGCTGCGCTACACGATGCCGCTGGGCGAAATCATCTTCGACTTCTTCGACGCGTTGAAATCGCGCACCCGCGGCTACGCGAGCCTCGACTACGAGGACGCAGGCGAGCAGGAAGCCGACCTGGTGAAGGTGGACATCCTGTTGCAGGGCGAGCCGGTGGACGCGTTCAGCGCGATCGTGCACTCCGATGGCGCTGCCGAGTACGGCCGGAAGATGACAGGCAAGCTCAAAGAGCTGATCCCACGGCAGCAGTTCGAGGTACCGGTGCAAGCTGCGATCGGTTCGAAAATCATTGCGCGCGAGAACATTCGGGCGTTGCGGAAGGATGTGCTGAGCAAGTGCTACGGCGGTGACATCACCCGAAAGCGCAAACTGCTGGAGAAGCAGAAAGAGGGAAAGAAGCGAATGAAGACGATCGGCCGCGTCGACATTCCACAGGAGGCGTTCGTCGCTGCGCTGTCCACCGACGCCGGCGGCGAGAAGCCGAAGAAATGACGAATTGCCCCGGCTCGCCTCGGGTCGGGTAACAATGACGCGATGAGCAACTTTGCGGCGCTGCCGCGGTTATGTGCGGTTCTTGGAGCTGCGGGCATCGCGCTGTCCGGATGTACGCAGTCCATTGCCGGAACAGCGGTCAGGGTGCCCGGCCCACTGGGACCCACTGTGCCGCCACTGCAGGAGTCCGCGATGGACCGGCTGCTGCTGAGCGTCGGTGACGTGAGTTCGATCGTCGGTGGCGACAGCCTGCAGATCAGCAACTCGTCCGAAGACTTCGCGGACAGCTCGAATCTTGTCGACAAACCCGAGTGCCTGGGTGCGGTGTTCGCCGCCGAGAAGCAGGCGTACGACGGCAGCGGCTGGAAAGCCGTCCGAGACCAGATCATTCGCGAACCCGGCGATGAAAAGAAGCATTGGGTGGAACAGACAGTCGTGCTGTTTCCATCCAATGACTTGGGGGTGCAGTTCCTCGACAAGTCACGCGACGAGTGGAAGAGCTGCGAGAAGACGTCGGTGACCACCAAGGGGAGCAATTCGACCTCGTACGACTGGGACTTCAAAGGAGTCATCGAGCCCAGCGAAACGACGATCTCGATCGATTTGGACCAGCAGCGCAGCAACAACTGGGTCTGCCAGCACACGATGGGAATTGTGTCCAACCTCATCGCCGAGGGGGTTGTCTGCGGCCAAGGTGTCGGCGACGAGAGCCAGCAGATCGTCGAGCGGATCGTCTCGAACGCCACCAACCAGTAGGCGCCCTACATCGGTGCGTTCGCCGGCACGAAGACCCCGGTGCTGTCGGCTTCGTCTTCGGCGCGGATCACGTGCACCACGGCGTTGATCAACGCGAGGTGGGTGAACGCCTGTGGGAAGTTGCCCAGATGCCGCCCCGTGCGCGGCTCGATTTCCTCGGCGTACAGGTGCAGCGGGCTGGCGAATGACAGCAGCCGCTCACACAAATGCTTCGCCCGGCTGATCTCACCGATTTCCACCAGCGCAGACACCAGCCAGAAGGAGCAGATCGTGAAGGTGCCTTCCTCGCCGGACAGGCCGTCGTCGGTCTCCTCGACTCGATAGCGCAACACCAGCCCGTCCTGGGTCAATTCGTCGGCGATCGCCAGCACCGTGTTGCGCACCCGCGGATCGTCGGGCGGCAGGAACCGGGTCAGCACCACCATCAGCAATGACGCGTCCAGCGCGTCTGAGCCGTAGCGCTGCGTGAGCACGCCGCGCGAGTCGACGCCGTGCCGGAGCACGTCGCCCCTGATCTCCTCGGCGATGGCTCGCCACTGTTGGGCATAGCTCTTCTCGCCTTGGAGTTCGGCGAGCTTGGCGCCGCGGTCCAGAGCAACCCAGCACATCACTTTCGACGACGTGAAATGCTGTGGCTCGCCGCGCACCTCCCAGATGCCGCGGTCGGGCTCGCGCCAGTGGTTGATCGCCTCTTCGACCTGATTCTTCAGCACTGGCCACAGCGACTCGGGTATCTGCTCACGAGACTTCGCGTGCAGATATACCGAATCCAGCATCGTGCCCCAGATATCGTGCTGGCGTTGGTTGTACGCGCCGTTGCCGATCCGCACCGGCCGCGCGCCGTCGTAGCCGGACAGATGATGCAGCTCCTCTTCGACCAGAGTGCGCTCCCCGCCGACGGCGTACATCACCTGCAGCGGATGTCGCTCACCGTTGTTGGCCCCCGAGACGTCCGCGATGAACGAGAAGAAGTCGTCGGCCTCACGGTTTAGGCCGAGGGTGTAGAGGCCCCACAACGCGAACGTGGAGTCGCGCACCCATGCGTATCGGTAATCCCAGTTGCGTTCTCCCTGAGGGGTTTCCGGCAGCGACGTGGTGGATGCGGCCAACAGCGCACCGGTGGGCGAGTACGTCAATCCCTTGAGCGTCAACGCACTGCGCTGCAGGTATGACCGCCACGGGTGGTCCGGGAAATCTCCGATGTTGATCCACTGCCGCCAGCATTCGCTGGTCTTCCACATCTTGTCGGCGGCTTCTTCGTAAGTCTGCGGAGCCGGGTGCCTGGACCAGCTCAGCGCGACGAAGACGTCGTCGCCCTCCTTGAGTCGGGTACGAGCCCGCGCTTCACGGCCCTCCAGTCCGATCCGCAGGTTGGTCGTCAGCTTGAGCTGAGGATGCGAATCGGGGTGGCGCTTGGCCCGTGCGATCGCCTCCCCGTAGGCCGGGCCCGAGTATTCCCAGGTGCCGCCGATGCGGTGGTAGTCGAACGACGGCTCACAATTCATCACCAGTTCGACGGTGCCGCTCACGCAGCGCACCGTGCGCAGCAGAATATGCTCGGCGTCCCAGTCCATCGGAGTGCGTCGGTGGGTTCGCGAGCGCGCCTCGAGGTCGTGCCACGGGCCCATCACGAGCGCGTCGCGCACGATCATCCAGCCGGTGTGCGTCTGCCAGGTGGTTTCCAGAATCAAGCTGCCCGGCAGATAGCGACGCGCGGCGGGCACCGACACGCCGTAGGGGCCCAGCCGGAAATGGCCCGCGGCCCGGTCCAACACCGCGCCGAACACACTGGGGGAATCGGGCCTCGGCACACAGAGCCACTCGACCGAGCCGCTCGAAGAGATCAGGCACGTGTTTTCGCAGTCCGATAAGAAGGCGTAGTCGGCGATCGGCGGAAACGGGTTGCGCGTCGAGCTGGCCTGGATGTACGGCACCGGGCTGGTGACAGAAAACGGTGCGTCGTGCGCTTCTTCAGCAGATTCGGCGCTCAGAACCATTTGCTCATCATCGGCTCTCGACGCGCTTTTCGTCCACTTAGCCCTGCTGTGTCAGCATGCGGTGTCACGCCGGGCGAATGCGGGCGCATGCTCGGGCAGCGGGCCGATCGCGACCCCGTACGCGGCGACGGCGCCCAGCGCCGGCAGCTTGTTCAGCATCCGCACGAATAGTGGTGGTTCCACGGGTGCCGTGCCTTCGTCGTTCATCGCGGTCGCGATTACCCGGGCGTGAACAAGGCGCTGCACCGACTGGATCAGCACCGTTGGCAACCATCTGCGCGCCTGCACCCCGGCCAGGTAGAACTTTCGAGGGTTATCGTCGCGCAGCGGTGCGGCCAGGATGCCCGCGGCGGCGACGGCGTCGGCGACAGCAAGATTGATGCCGACTCCGCCGACCGGAGACATCGCGTGCGCTGCGTCGCCGATCAACAACAGCCCGTCGGTATACCAGCGATGCAGTCGATTCAGTTGTACGTCAAGCAGTTTGACGTCGTCGAGCGACGTGAGCTGGTCGACGCGGTCCGACAACCACGGCACCAGCCGTACCAGTCGGCGGCGCAGCGCCTCGACACCCTCGGCGCGCATTGCGCTGTCGGTACCCTTCAGGATGATGTAGGCGATCTGGTAGTAGTCGCCCCTGTCAATCACGACGCAGGCATGCCCCGACTGGAACACGCCGTTGAGGCCACCCGGGTCGCCATCCTGGCGCGGCAACCGGAACCACCAGACATCCATCGGCGCGCCAAAGGTTTTGGGCTTCAACCCCATTGTCGAACGCAATGTCGACGCCCGGCCATCGCATGCCACCGTCAACACCGCGTGCATTTCACCTGTCTCGCCGTCGGCGCTGCGGTAGCGGACACCGACCACGCGCCCGTCGCGCACCAGCGGCCCGAGGACCTCGGTGCTGCGCATCAGCGTGAACGTCGGCTCTTCTTCGGCCGCAGTGGCCAACAGCTCCAGAAAATCCCACTGCGGAACCAGTGCGATGTGCTTGTGCGGACCAGGCAACCTGCGCAGGCCGACGCTGATCGGCACACCCTGGAACTGCATGCTGATGTTCTCGATCAGCCGATGCGGCACGTGTGCGAAACGCGCTCCGAGGCCGAGCTCGTCTAGCAGCCGGAGAGTGCTGGCGTGCACGGTGTCACCGCGGAAGTCGCGCAGGAAGTCGGCGTGCTTTTCCATCACCACCACCGGCACGCCGCCCCTGGCAAGCAGCAGTCCGAGCACCATGCCGGCAGGCCCCCCGCCGGCGATCACACACGTTGTGGAGTCCGCATCGGCCGGCACGCCGCAATTCTGGCACGTTGCCCTTCTGCTCTTTGCGCAATCGGCTCGCTAGGCTGGCCGGATGGCCGGTTTCCTCGGGTGGTGGGACGGCGTCGAATTGTGGCTGTCCGGTCTGGGCTTCGTGCTGCAGACGATTGTGGTGATGCCGGTGGCGCTGGCACTCGCCTACGGCTTGGCGGTGGTGTTCGACGCGGCCCTCGGGCGGGGGATCCGGTTGCTGCGGCGGGTGCGGCACGGCAGGCAGGTCTGACCGCGTTGCCCAAGTCCCGGGTGACACTGGTGCTGGTGATCCTGGTGCTGCTGGTGATCGTCATGTGGCTGCTCACCCGCTGACTCGCCTCGTGGCTCTTCGCGCCAGCGCTCAGCGCGAGCGAACCGCGCCACTTCTGTTACGCTTCGCGCCATGCAAGCGGCCCGGGGCAACAAAAAGTGCTACGTACTAGCACTCATTGCCGTCGGCGACTGCGCTGTTGCAGACGTCCACTGTTGTCGGTGACCTCACCTCCGTGTGCGGTCTGGTGTCGATAGTGACGATCGATCGGCTCGCCTCCTGATTCGTCGCCTTTCCGCAGCCCGGGCACTTCCGTCCATCCCATTGCAGTGAAAGGTCCCCTATGCTCAGCATTCCCAAGCCAGCTCCGCGGTGGCGTCAAGCGGCCGCTCTTGCCCTCACCGCGATCGTGCTCGCCGCCTGCGGCGGCGGCGCCAGTGATGTCGCGGGCAGCAGTGGCCCGTCCAATGCACGCGCGACGCTGACGCTGGTCGCCTACGCCGTGCCCGAGCCGGGCTGGAGCAAGGTCATCCCGGCGTTCAACAAGACCGATCAGGGCAAGGACATCGCGATCACCACCTCCTACGGCGCATCGGGTGATCAGTCGCGTGCCGTCGTCGACGGCAAGCCCGCCGATATCGTGAACTTCTCCGTCGAGCCCGACGTCACGAGGCTCGTAAAGGCCAACAAAGTGGCCAAGGAGTGGAACGCCGACGCGACGAAGGGCATCCCGTTCGGCTCGGTCGTTGCGCTGGTGGTACGCCAGGGCAACCCGAAGAACATCCAGGACTGGGACGACCTGCTGCGGCCCGACGTGGAGGTGATCACCCCGAGCCCGCTGAGCTCCGGGTCGGCGAAGTGGAATCTGCTTGCGCCGTACGCCGCCAAGAGCAACGGCGGCCAGGATCAGCAGGCTGGCCTGGAATACGTGCAGCAGCTGGTCGGCCAACACGTCAAGCTGCGCCCGGGATCGGGTCGCGAAGCCTCCGACGTGTTCCTGCAGGGTAGTGGCGACGTGCTGATCAGCTACGAGAACGAGGCCATCAATCTCGAGCGCCTGGGCAAGCCCGTCCAGCACCTGGTCCCGCCGCAGACCTTCAAGATCGAGAACCCGGTGGCGGTCGTCACCACCAGCACTCATGTGAAGGAAGCCACTGACTTCAAGAACTTCCAGTTCACCCAGGACGCGCAGCGGCTGTGGGGCCAGGCCGGCTTCCGTCCCGTCGATCCGGGCGTGGCGCAGGAGTTCGCGAAGGATTTCCCGGCTCCATCGCAGAAATTGTGGACCATCGCGGAACTCGGCGGATGGAGCAGCGTCGACTCGACGTTGTTCGACAAAGACAACGGCTTGCTCACCAAGATCTACAAGCGGGCGACCGGATGACGGTGGAGCGAGAAGCCGAGGCGGATCGCGCATGAGCACGGAGCGAGAAGCCGAGGCGGATCGCGCATGAGCACGGAGCGAGAAGCGGAGGCGGATCGCGCATGGGCACGGAGCGAGAAGCGGAGGCGGATCGCGCATGAGCACCGCGATCGATCCGAACCCTGAGGCCGTCCGGCCGGAGCTGACCGAGCCGGAGCCGGGGGACCGGTCGCGTGGCTTCAGGTTGCGCGGCACGACGTCGCTGCGCGTCGGTGTCGCGGCACTCTGGTTGTCGGTGATCGTGCTGCTGCCGCTGGCCGCGATCGTCTGGCAGTCGGCCAAGGGCGGCTGGTCGGCCTTTCTGGCTGCGGTGACATCGCCGGCTGCCATCGAATCGTTCCGCGTCACGCTGACGATCTCGGCGGCCGTCACGGTGATCAACCTGGGCTTCGGGCTGTTGGTGGCTTGGGTTCTGGTCCGGGACGACTTTCCCGGCAAGCGGTTGATCGACACCGTGATCGACCTTCCGTTCGCGCTACCGACCATCGTGGCCAGCGTGGTGATGCTGGCGCTGTACGGGCCCAACAGCCCGGTCAACATTCACATCCAGCACACCCAGTACGGCGTCGGCGTTGCACTGTTGTTCGTCACCTTGCCGTTCGTCGTGCGCTCGGTACAGCCGGTGCTGCTCGAGGTCGATCAGGATGCCGAACAGGCCGCGGCGTCCCTCGGTGCGAACAATCGGACGATCTTCAACATGATCGTCCTGCCTGCGCTGACTCCGGCCTTGCTGTCCGGCGCCGGGCTGGCGTTCTCGCGCGCGATCGGCGAGTTCGGCTCGGTGGTGCTGATCGGCGGCGCCGTGCCCGGCAAGACCGAGGTGTCGTCGCAATGGATCAGGACTCTGATCGAGAACGACGACCGCACCGGGGCGGCGGCGATTTCGATTGTGCTACTGCTGATTTCGTTCGTAGTGCTGTTCATCTTGCGGGTGCTCGGCTCTCGGACGGCGAGGCGCGAGGAGTTGGCGCAGTGACTCCGACGACGCCGGTGAAATACCTGCTCAGGTTCTTTGCGCTGGCCTACATCTTCGTTCTGGTGATCGTGCCCGTGGGGCTGATCCTGTGGCGTTCGTTCGCGCCAGGTCTTGGGCAGTTCTTCGCGCTGATTAGCACGCCGGCGGCGGTTTCGGCGTTGGAGTTGTCGTTGCTGGTGGTTGCGATCGTGGTGCCGCTCAACGTGTTGTTCGGCATACCGACCGCACTGGTGTTGGCTCGCAATAAGTTTCGCGGCAAGGGAGCGCTGGAAGCCATCATCGACCTGCCGTTCGCGGTGTCACCGGTGGTCGTCGGTGTCGCGCTGATCGTGCTGTGGGGATCGGCCGGCGCATTCGGGTTCGTCGAGCGGGATCTGGGCTTCAAGATCATCTTCGGACTGCCGGGGATTGTATTGGCCAGCATCTTCGTCACGTTGCCCTTTGTCATCCGCGAGGTGGAGCCGGTGCTGCATGAGATCGGCACCGACCAGGAGGAGGCGGCGGCGACCCTCGGTTCGAAGTGGTGGCAGACCTTTTGGCGGATCACGCTGCCGTCGATCCGCTGGGGTCTGACCTACGGCGTCGTGTTGACGATCGCGCGGACTCTCGGCGAGTACGGCGCGGTGATCATGGTGTCGTCGAACTTGCCGGGAACGTCGCAAACCCTGACACTGTTGGTATCGGACCGCTACAACCGAGGCGCAGTAAACGGCGCGTATGCGATTTCGACACTGTTGATGACAGTTGCGGTAATGGTGCTGGTAGTCCAGGTGATTCTCGATGTGCGGCAAACACGGGCGAAAGCTTAGGCGCGGCAGGGAGATAGGAACATGACCGACGCGATCACGTTGCGCGGTGTGCACAAACGCTACGGCGATTTCGCCGCGCTGGATGACATTGATCTCACGGTGCCGGCGGGTTCGCTGACCGCGCTGCTCGGCCCCAGTGGATCCGGGAAGTCGACACTGCTGCGGGCGATCGCCGGTCTTGACGAGCCCGACACCGGGACCATCACGATCAACGGCCGCGATGTCACGCATGTGCCGCCTCAGCGGCGCGGGATCGGCTTCGTGTTCCAGCACTATGCGGCGTTCAAGCACATGAACGTTCGCGACAACGTCGCATTCGGCCTGAAGATCCGCAAGCGACCGAAAGCCGAGATCAACGCGAAGGTCGACAGTCTGCTGGAGACGGTGGGGCTCAGCGGCTTTCAACGCCGGTATCCCGGCCAGTTGTCAGGTGGCCAGCGGCAACGCATGGCGTTGGCCCGCGCGCTTGCGGTGGACCCGGAGGTATTGCTGCTCGACGAGCCTTTCGGCGCGTTGGACGCGAAGGTGCGCGAAGACCTTCGGGCGTGGCTGCGTCGGTTGCATGACGAGGTGCATGTCACCACCGTGCTGGTGACCCACGACCAGTCCGAAGCCCTAGATGTGTCGGACCGGATCGCGGTGCTGAACAAGGGCCGCATCGAGCAGATCGGCTCGCCTACCGACGTCTACGACCAGCCTGCCAACGGCTTCGTGATGTCGTTCCTCGGGGCGGTGTCCTCACTGAACGGAATCCTGGTGCGCCCGCACGACATTCGGGTGGGGCGCAATCCGGAGATGGCGGTGGCGACCAGCGACGGCACCGCCGAAAATATCGGCGTGGTACGTGCGACGATTGACCGGATCGTCTATCTCGGCTTCGAGGTGCGAGTGGAGCTCACCGGCGCGGCCAGCGGGGCCCCGTTCACCGCGCAGATCACGCGCGGCGACGCCGAGGCGCTGGCGTTGAAAGAAGGCGACACCGTCTACGTGCGGGCCACTCGGGTGCCGGCGATCTCGGGCAGCACCCAGCTGCCCGAGCCCGAAGAAACATTGACCCCGGCGCAGTCCTAAGCCGTCAACCCGTTCGCCTAGCGGATCTAGCTCCGCTGGGCCGTGTCTCTTAATTTGCGGATCCCGGTGCGGGCCCGCATGATCGATGCTGCCAGTAGGACGCCGCCGAGGAAGGTCAGCGCGTACTTGTCGTGGCGGGTAGCGACTCCGCGCCATTGCTTGAGGCGGTTGAAGCCACGTTCAACGGTGTTGCGCTGCTTGTAGATTTCGGCATCGAATGCCGGTGGGCGCCCACCGGCTCGCCGAACGCGTGTCGGAACTCGCCGATGAGCGTCCAGACCTGGTCCTGCGCGAAATCGGCTCCCGCGGGCGGATGTACTTGATAGCCGGTGAACACAACCGCCTGCTGCCCGACCGGGGGTGCGGGGGGTTCAATTGCAACGTAAACGAAATCGCCTGGCCGACCTCATTCCAGAAGCCTATGCCAGTCATGCCGGGATAATCCCGGGCGCAAAATACGGAAACAATTGGCCGGACAGGGAGGGCGAACCGACCCTAAAATTTCCCGAGGGTCCCAAATCAGTTATGTCCAGTGGTACTTCTGGCCCACCGACGAACAATCGCCAGGCCCCCCGTAAGCAACGGCATGATGGATTATCCGCATCCTGCAACGGTGTCGCGCCAGCGACTCGCCGTAAGAGCGTGCCGCGCGCCTCGCGGCCCAACGGGAAGCAGGGACCCCATCCGCGGCGGCGCCCGAAACTCAGTCCTTCCTGGTGGTGCCGGCCAGTAGATGGCCGGGGCCATTGCTGGAACCGAGACGCCGAGCGTTGGCGCCCGCCCGACCCCCTTGGACTCCAGCGGGGCTGGCGGCGACCCTCTGCACTATGCGCGGCCGCGCGGCGCGGAGACGGCCCAGGACCTGGCCCCGGTAATTCCGGTAATTGATAATGGCACGGGCCGTCTGGCGGGGGTGCTGGAGGAGGGCGGCCGGGCGGGCGCGCCACCAGTAGTTGACCGACATGTTCTGGTCAATGCCCCAGACGGCATGCCACCAGTAGACGGGGATGAAGAGCATGTCGCCAGGGCCGAGCTCGAGTAGAGCGCGGTCTGCGTGGGCCCAGGCGGGGAACCGGGTCAGATCCGGGGAGAGGACGTTGACCTCGGAGAAGTGGTTGGCAACGTAGCTGAAGGGGAAGGGGTAGAGGCTGGCGATCTCCCGAGGTGGGCAGAGGATCACCTGCTTTCGGCCGCGGATCTGCGCGAGGAAGTTGTGTCTGGGGTCGTGATGGAGAGGGGTGTAGTTGTTGCCGGGGCCGAACCAGAAATTCACGGCGCTGTACTTGTCCTCGTCGACGAAGGGCGGAAAATGGACATCGGGCCAGAGCTCAGGGAGGGTGGTCCTGATGGGCAATAGGCCGGCGTAGAGCTGGCCGTCGGAGATGGCGTCGCCCGCGAGCAGATCGATGTACTCGGCGAGCTTCATCGGCGGCATGTCGTTGACCCCCTTCTTCGGGTCGTGAATGTAGGTGCCGCCCTGGGCCTTGTAGAGGCGGACGGTGCGGGCGCCGACTTTCTCCTTGAGGTAGTCGTTGGTCCAGCGCTCCCGCGCGGGCCAGCCCTCCGTCGCGCCGGAGACGATCACCGGGCGCTGCGGGAACAGGAAGCGCTCCTCGAACTCCCGGCGGCTCGGGCGCTCCACCCTCGGGACCTCGAACGTGCTTTTGACGTCGTCGAACACGGCTATCCCCTCCAAAAAGATATGCTATCCGGGAAGGTACACGTAGCCCATTGGGGTTTAGCCACGGGTGTCGGCTCCTGCGAATGTCGTTTCGCCGCCCTAGTACTACAGCAGTAGATCGGGATCATTGGTTTTCGCGGCGTCGGTAGTGGGATAGGCGGGCTCGGTATTGGTGTCGTCGTCGCCATCGTGACCAGGCCAGCAGGGTCGCGACGGTGTGGTTGGTGGCCAGCAGCAGGGCGTCGAAGAGGCGGCGAAACTCGTTGACGGTCAACGCGATCAGACCCGTCGGTGTCGGTGCGGTGTCGCGTTCGATCGCGGTGGCCACGGCCAGGAAGGCATGAGCGAGCATGGCCAAGGTGGTCCAGCGATACCAGGAACGCCAGCGCCGAACTTGGTGCTGATCCAGTCCGGTCAGGCCTTTGGCGGCTTGGAAGGACTCCTCGATGCGCCAGCGCTGACCCGCCACGGCCACCAGGGTGCGTAGCGGCACCGGGCGCGGGCTGTAGCAGCGCAGGTAGGCCAGTTCCCCGGTGGCATCGTTGCGGCGGATCAGCAAATGATGCACACCGGTGTCGGTGTCGTCTTCGGCCAGCAGGCGAAACCACGCCCAGGAGTACCGGCGTGGGCCGTGGGCTCCAGCACCGGCGGAGTGTTTCTGCCAGGCGTGTGCCGGGATCAGCGCGGGCAGCGCATCGACGCGGATCAGACCGGCATCGGTGGGCACGCGTCGGTTGGCCGCCACCGCCAGCACGTAGCCCAGACCGTGACCACGAACGGCCGCCCGCAATCGGGGGTCCGCGCCATAGACTTCGTCGCCGGCCACCCACGCCGCGGGAACTTTCGCGGCCACAGCACGGTCGATCAGCGTGACAGCCAAGGCAGGTTTGGTGGCGAAACCCCGCTGGCCGTTGGGGATTCCAGCCTCAGCGCAGCGGTCGCGATCGTCGGCCCAGCTGCGTGGAAGGTAGAGGGCACGATCGATCAGGGCGTGTCCGCGGGGTGCGGCGTAGGTCAGATACACCGCGACTTGGGAGTTCTCGATGCGCCCGGCCGTGCCGCTGTACTGGCGTTGCACCCCGACGCTGTGGATGCCTTTTTTCACGTCGCCGGTCTCATCAACCACCAGGATCGCGCCTGGGTCGCCGAACGCGTCGACGACATAGTCACGCAGATCGTCGCGGACCGCATCGGCGTCCCAGCTGGCCCGCGACAGCAGATGCTGCAGTCCGTCCGGGGTGGCCGCACCGCGGTGCTCGGCGATGGTCCAGCAATTCTTGCGGTCCAGGCCACAGACCATCCCGGCCATCAGTTCGCCGGCATGCCGAAGTGGTTCGTAGCGACGAAATCGTGGCGCGATACGATCCAGGACCGCCGAGAACTCCGTGCGCCACCGATCCGGGTCTACGCTATGAGCCGCGGCGACCGCGGCGTATTCAGATGTGTTCACAAACTCCGAACGATGCCGCGGTCACCGCCCTGAACAGCGCAGACACGCCACAACAGCCCAATCCCGATCTACTGCTGCAGTACTAGCCGCTCACTGATGCACTATCGGTGTGTCGGTGATCTTGGATGGGTCACCGATGCACCCGAGGTGCCGTCGAGTTACCGCCATTGTCGCTAGCCAGTTGGATGGTCACCTTAAGTGTTGCGGGGCTCGGCGGTTCTCGGGGTGTGCTGACGGTCGACAGGACTGAGCGCCATTGAGCGCCGAACAGTGAGCGAACTTGCGGTCACATCCCGACACCGATATCAGGGTGCCTCCCCACTGGGAACAGCAGCGAGGAGGCTGTGATGCAGTATGCCCCAGCAGTGTTGCCGGATGAACCGGCTAATGGGTTGACGTGTGGAATCGATTGGGCCCGTGATGATCACGCGGTATCAATCCTGGACGGGCATGGTCGTCAGGTGCACCGCAGCACTGTTGAGCACAGCGCGGTGGGACTGCGTGAGCTGGTGGCGGTGCTGGCGCGCACCGGGGTCGGCGAGGTGGCCATCGAACGCCCCGACGGGCCGGTGGTCAATGCGCTGTTGGACGCGGGCATCACCGTGGTGGTGATCAGCCCCAACCAGCTGAAAAACCTGCGTGGCCGCTACGGTTCGGCGGGTAACAAAGACGACCGGTTTGACGCCTTTGTGCTGGCCGATACGTTGCGCACT
>CAWDEZ010000029.1:0-114727 GCA_963801365.1 uncultured Actinomycetota bacterium
CGGTAGCCCGCATCTGCTGGTGCGTGGACCAGCACGCGCTCGGCGTGATCACCGGCGAGGTCGGCTCCGGCAAGACCGTCGCCGTGCGCGCCGCGGTCGCCGCCCTCGACGGCTCCCGGCACGTGATCGTCTACCTGCCCAACCCGTCGGTCGGCATGCGCGGCATGCTGCACCACATCGTCACCGCGCTCGGCCACGTTCCGAAGTTCTACACCGCCACCCTGGCCCCCCAGGCCGCCGACGCGCTCGCCGCCGAACACGCCGAACGCGGCCGCACCCCCGTGGTCGTGATCGACGAAGCCCACCTGCTGGACAACCACCAGCTC
The DNA here is from genome assembly GCA_963801365.1 of uncultured Actinomycetota bacterium. Taxonomy (GTDB): domain Bacteria; phylum Actinomycetota; class Actinomycetes; order Mycobacteriales; family Mycobacteriaceae; genus Mycobacterium. The sequence goes on from CAWDEZ010000029.1 coordinate 327, forward strand.
GAAGCGCTCCGGCTGTTGACCAACCACAACATGGACTCCGGCGCGCCGTTCGCCGCGCTGCTGGTCGGCCAACCCGTGCTGCGGCAACGGCTGCGCCTCGGCGTCCTGGCCGCGTTGGATCAGCGCATCGCCGTGCGCTACACGCTGATCGGGATGACCGCCGCCGACAGCGCCGACTACATCCGCCACCACTGCCGCATCGCCGGGCGCGAGGACACCTTATTCTCCGACGACGCGATCACGTTGATCCACAACGCCGCCCGCGGATACCCGCGTGCGGTCAACAACCTCGCCGTGCACGCCCTGACCGCCGCCTTCGCCGGCAACAAGGCCATAGTCGACGAGAAATCCGCCCGCATCGCCGTCACCGAAACCGACGGCGACTGACCAACACGCCAATGTGACGACCCCGCCGTCACTCCGCCCACCACGGCCCCGCTCACCACACCGAGCGGGGCCGTTCTCACACCACCAACATCGGCACAACCAACGACGGCATCGTCTGCAACTTCAACGACGGGCAACACGGCCCAAGCTACGCAACACCACCGAACGGTTCGCCTCCCAGCTGTTCGGCAAGGGAGTGACCAAGACCAACGCCCTGGAGGCGCTGGTCATCGCGGGGTTCGTGCGCGGACTGTCCACCCGCGATGTCGAAGGCGCGCTGACCGAGGCGCTGGGTGAATCGGCGACGGTGTCGCGCTCGACGGTGTCACGGATCTGCACCGAGATCAAAACCCAGTTTCAGCAGTGGAGTGCCCGCCGCCTCGACGACGTGTCGCTGGACTACCTGTTCCTTGACGGCAGCCATTTCAAGTACCACGCCAACGCCACCGCCGAACCGGTGCTGGCCGCCTGGGGCATCGACACCGACGGCAAACCGGTATTCATCGGACTAGAAGCCGCCTCCTCGGAGTCCGGCGACGCCTGGGAAGGATTCCTGGCCGGACTGGGTGAACGCGGGCTGGCCTGCCCACTGCTGGTCATCTCCGACGGCGCGGCCGGACTGGTCAGCGCGATCGAACGCACCATGGGCGCCGCACTGCGCCAGCGCTGTCTGATCCACCGCGCTCGAAACATCGTGGCCAAGGTGCCCAAAAACGCCCAAGCCGACGTGAAGGCCGACTACTGGGCCATCTTCGACCTGCCCGACACCATCGCACCCGGGCTGGACGCGGTGGCCGTCGCCCAGCAGCGCATCGATGCGTTCGCCCAACGCTGGCGCGACTCCTACCCCGCAGCAGTGCGCTGTCTGCTCGCCGAGCGCGACTCGCTGACGGTCTACCTGCGGTTCCCGCGGGAGCACTGGATGCGGATCCGGCACTCCAACTTCATATGGGTTAACCGGCCAAGGCGGGGGCGACTCGCCGAGGCGGCGTAAGGTCCGCCGGCCGAGAGGGATCTGGGTTCATCCTGAGCCTGGGCACGCCTTGGGGGTGGCGATGACGGTGGTGGTGAAGCGGATCGACGGGTCGCATCGGCTTGAGGGCACGTGGGCTGGTGCTGGATCGGCGAACGCGTTCTTGTCGCACTTGGAGGCCCGGCGGTTTTCTCCAGCGACGGTGCGGGCCTATGCATTCGACGTCGTGTGCCTGGCTCGCTTCCTGGAGGAGCGCGGCATCGACTTGAGTGATCTGGTTCCCACCGATGTCTTCGACTGGATCGACTGGCAGTCGTCGCCAGGGCGGCGGGGTGGCACGGTTGTGTCGATCAGTGCGGGGCACGGCGCGGCGCCAGCGTCGGTGAATCGTCGGGTGGCGGCGACCCGGGCGTTCTTCGAGTACTTGGTGATGGTTGGTGCCCGCACGGATAACCCGGTGCCAGCGCCGCGGCGCGGTCAGGGGCTGCGACCGAAGTCACGGGGGCTGCTCGGTCACCTGGGTCCCGGTCGGGTGCGAGGGGGTGGTCGGCTGGTCCGTCAGACGCGCCGGTTGCCGGAATCGCTTGACTCCGTGGATGTGTCGTTGTTTCTTGGCGGCCTTGGGTCGCACCGGGACCGGGCGATCGTGTTGGCGATGCTGCTTGGCGGGCTGCGAGCCGGAGAGGTCCGCCGACTCTTACTCGCCGGTGTCGACCAGGGACGCCGCCAGCTGCGTGTGGTCGGCAAGGGCGGCCGGGAACGTGTGGTCCCCGTCGATGACGCGTTCTTCGCCGAACTTGCCGCCTACCTCGCCCGGGAGCGGCCGCCCGGGATTGCCACGCCGGAGTGTTTCGTGGTGTTGCATGGCCCCAGTGCGGGCGGGCCACTGACCGAATCCGGGATGCGCAGCATGTTCCGCTACCACCGGCAGCGTTCAGGCGCGGTCCGGGTGCGCCCACACCGGCTGCGCCACACCTACGGCACCGAGCTGGCGGCGGCCGGCATCGACCTACTGGCGTTGCGGCAGTTGATGGGTCACGCCTCCCCGGAAACCACCGCCGGGTACGTGCACCTGTCCGATGAGCATCTGGCCGCCGAGTACGCGGCCGCACGGGCGGTGATCGAACAATGACCGCTGCCGTCGCCCGCTTTGCGACCCAGCACGATCATCTGCTGCTCGACGGTTACGCCCGGTTCTGCCACCGCGCCGATTTTCCGGATCGCGCGCTACGGGACAGGCTAATAGGTTTCTTGCGTGACCAGCCTGAACCGCGGGCAAGGTTGGCGCGCGGCGCCGGCACTGCTGGAAGGCCCGCTCGGCCCGTTGGTGGGCGGGCAATGTCTCGGGCAGCTCGCCGACGGATTGGCACAGATCACCTTCGCAAAGTTCGTGTTGTTCGACGTGGCCCGCGGCGCGACCCCGGCCCGAATCGCCGTGGTGCTCGCGGTGACCCTGCTTCCGTTCAGTGTCGTCGGGCCGGTCGCGGGCGTGTTGATCGATCGGTGGGATCGACGCCGCACGCTAATCGTGGTGTCGGTGCTGCGGGCACTGCTGGGCATCGCCGGCATCGCCACCGTCGAAACCCGGTCCACGATCGCGGCGTTCGTTACGGTGCTCCTGCTTTTGTCCTCGTCGCGATTCGTGCTGGCCGCCAAGGGCGCCGCGTTGCCCAGAACGGTCCCGCACGCCGAGCTGGTGACCGGCAACGCGGTGTCTTCGCTGGCTGGGATGACCGCATCGTTCGTCGGCGCGGTTGGCGGATCCCAGCTCGTCGCGCGGTCGACCGCGGCGGGATTCGTGCTGGCAGCGATGTGTTATCTGGTGGCCGCCGGAGTGTTTCGCCGGCTTTCGGACGTCGGCGGCCGACAGAAGGTGGCGATGCTATCGCGGTTGCGGCGTCTGGCAAGAGAACTTGCCGACGGGGCACGCGCGGCGGCGGGTGACGCCGCAATCCGTTGGCCACTGCTCGCCGTCGCGGCCCACCGGTTCCTGTTAGGGGCCGGCTTCGTGGTGTTGGTGCTCATCGCAGACTCGCGCTACAACCTGCGGATCTCCGGTTACGGGGTGGCTTTGGCGGCCACGGGGCTGGCCGCGTTCGCCGGAACCCTCGTCGCGCCCCCGCTGGGCCGTCGATACTCCCCGGCCGTGCTGGTGCCGGCAGCGTTTTTACCTGCCGCTGCCGCAGCCTACGTCGGCGGCATGTACCCGTCGCTTCTTCCGCTCGGCTGCTGCGTGGCGGTGGTGGCCTTCGCCTTCCAGGTCCTCAAGATCGCCGTGGACGCGTTGGTCGGCGGCACCGCTCCGGACGCGGTGCGCGGCCGTGTTTTTGCCGTCTACGACGTCCTCTACAACGTCGCGTTCGTCGTCGCCGGGCTGGTCATGGTCCCGCTGTGGCGGATCGGCCGCGAGCGCGGGCTGCTGTGGCTAATCGCGGCGGGTTTCGTGCTGGGCTGGGTGCTGGTCGGCGTGGTGCTGCTCGGCTGGAGGCCCCGGCGATCCCCACGCAGGCCGCGTGAACACCGGACGCCCGGGCGGGTGGCGGCTCTGGTCGTCGGCGCGCTGCCCGCACTGGCCTTTCCCGCGCCGTCCTGGTGGTGGCTGGCCTGGGCTGCGCTGGTCCCGCTGCTGCTGCTGGTGCGCGCAGCGCCCACGGCGACAGAAGGCGGTATGCGGGCATGGTGCGGTCTCGGCGGGTACGTGCTGAGCTCGCAGTACTGGCTGCTGCCCAGCGCCGGCCCGATGCTTGTGCTCATGGCCGCTCTGCTCGGCTCGTTCTGGGTGCCGTGGGGATGGTCGGCACACCGGTTGTTGTCGGCGCCGCTCTCCACCCCCCGCACACTTGTCGGCATCGTCGTGCTGCCGAGCCTGTGGGTGATGGCCGAGGCGGTGCGGTCCTGGCAGAGTCTGGGCGGCCCGTGGGCCCTGTTCGGTGCGTCGCAGTGGAACCAGCCCGCCACCTTGGCGCCGGCCTCACTCGGCGGAGTGTGGCTGACAAGTTTCCTGCTCGTGGCGGCGAACTCCGCGATCGCCTGCGCGATCTCGTCACATGGGATCCGGGGGCGGGCACTCGCGCTGTCGGCAGCCGTGGCATGCGGGTTGGTCGGTCCGGCGTGGTTTGTGCTCGGACCGGCACCTGTGGTCGTGCGGGCCGTGCGGGTGGCTCTTGTGCAGCCGGGCCGCATCGATGATGCCGCCGCCCGCCTGGCGGCCAGCGAAGCGCTCACCGCGACTCTGGCGGGTCAGCGCACTGACCTGGTCGTCTGGGGGGAAAGCAGCATCGGCGTCGATCTGGCCACCCATCCGCAAACCATGACGGCCTTGGCGAATCTCTCGCGTCAGGTCGGCTCGGACCTGCTGGTCAATGTCGATGCGCCCGCTCCAAGCGGAGGGATCTACAAGTCGTCGGTTCTCGTGGGGCCCAACGGATCACAGGGCGCCTACCAGAAGGTCCGGCTGGTTCCATTCGGCGAGTATGTGCCGCTGCGGCCGGTGCTGGGGTGGATCACCCGCTACACCAAGGCTGCAGGCGAGGATCGACGGCGCGGCAGCGGGCAGGTGGTGCTGCACGCCGGCTCGCTGGCCGTTGGACCACTGATCAGCTTCGAGGCGACGTTCTCCGACCTCCCCCGCCGCGAGGTGCAACTCGGCGCCCAGGTGCTGGCGTATCAGAGTTCCACCTCGACGTTCCAGGGAAGTTGGGCGCAGCCCCAGTTGGCCAGCCAGGCCGCCGTGCATGCCGTGGAGGTGGGCCGGCCGGCGGTGCACACCGCATTGTCCGGCGACAGCGCCGCCTTCGACGCGCGGGGCCGCAAACTCGCCTGGTGCTCGTCGACCTATCGCGGCGTGATCGTGGTGAGCGTTCCGCTGGGATCGGTCACCACCGTGTATCAACGGCTCGGCGATTGGGTGCTGGCACTGGCATTCTCGATTCTGGCCGGCGCGGGCGTCCTGGCGACGCTGCGCCCAGCCGAACTCAGCAGATAGCCAGTTCCCCGGAAATAGGCTATTAGCGTTTCGCGAGGGTCATGCAGCGCACCTTGCCCTTGCGATCGCGGTGCGTTGGCGAGCATTTGGCCGCGTACATACCACCATCAGCAGTGCGGCGTAGCGCAACAACTTTGGGCACAAGCCGAGGCCGTGCGACAGTTCGCTTGGCTCGTCGCGTACCCCGGCGTATGGGTTGAGCACACCGTGCTACCCAATACGACAACCTGCTCGCTCAACGCGGTCCACGGCTTCGCGACATCGTCACGGCTGCCCGAGATCTCGCGTCGCCAGCGCGCCTCGCCCGGCGCGCCGTAACCCCGGCCGACCCCGATCAGCGCCTCAGCTGGGCCTTAGGACGCCACTGAATAACTCGTTCATCGCTGGTCGTGTCTGACGGCTGTGTGCGTCGTGTGGCGTGTGATGATGTTGTGGTGCAAGGGATTACGCGGTCGGAGCGGGAGTTGTTGGACGCGCAGGCGCTGGTTGGGGAGCTGGTGGCGGCGGGCAGTGTGTTCGCGTTTTTGGCCGAGCATCGCCGTGAGTTGTTCCCGGATTCGTTCATCGCCGACCTGTTCTCGTCCTCGACTGGGCGGCCGTCGCTGCCGGCGGATCTGGTCGGGTCGGTGCTGGTGCTCAAGGAGCTGTTCGACCTGTCCGACCCGCAGACCGCGGACGCGCTGCGCTATGACATCCGCTGGAAGGTGGCGTGCGGGCGGTCGCGGTCGCAGAGCGCGTTCGACCCGTCCACGCTGGTGTATTGGCGGAAACGGATCGCCGCCTCCGATCGCCCGGACCGGGTGTTCGACGCGGTCGCGCAGGTCATCGCGGAGACCGGGGTCCTGCGCGGCCGTCGCAAGCGGTGCGTGGATTCGACGGTGTTCGACGACGCGGTCGCCACCCAGGACACGGTGACCCGGCTGGTGGCGGCGATGCGCAAGGTGGCGCGGTGCGTGCCCGGCGCGGAGCAGGTCATCGCGCGGGTGGCCAGGCTGGATTATTCGAATCCGGGCAAGCCGGGCATCGATTGGGACGACGCGGTGGCCAAACAGGAGTTGGTGTCGGATCTGGTCAACGACGCGCTGGCGGTGCTGGCCGAACTGGCCGGGCCGGATGCGCCCGCGCGTGCGGACACCGCCGCGGATGCGTTGGGGCTGTTGGCGCTGGTCGCGGGCCAAGACGTGGAACCGGCCGACGGTTCTGATGGCACCGACGGGCGGTGGCGCATCGCCCGGCGGGTCGCGCCGGATCGGGTGATCTCCACCGTCGATCCCGAGGCCCGGCACACCCGCAAGTCGAAGTCCGCGCGTCGCGACGGATTCCGCGGGCACATCGCGACCGAGCCGGAAACCGGCCTGATCACCGACGCCGAGCCGACCAGCGCGGCCGGCGAGGAAGGCAGCGACCCGGTGGTCGGGCAGGCGATGATCGCGCGTGACCGTTTCAACCGCCCCGAGACCCAGACCCCGCGCCCGGACAAGGGCGGCGACGCCGCCCCCGCCGACGAGCCGCAGGCCGATCAGCCCGGCGCCGCCGCGGCGGCTGCCGGGCAGGGCGGTAAGATCACCACCGCGGGAACCGATTCCGCGGAGGCGACCGCCGCGCCCGGCGAGAAGGGCGCGAGCCTGCGGGTGTACGGCGACTCGGCCTACGGCACCGGAGCCGCCCGCGCCGCCTATCGAGACGCCGGCCACCAGACCGTGATCAAGCCCAAGCCGCTGGTGCCCGCGGTGGCGGGCGGGTTCACCCTCGATGACTTCACCATCGACGAACTGGCCGGCACCGTCACCTGCCCGGGCGGGCACACCCGCACCATGACCGCCACCCGCACGGTGAGTTTCGGCGCGATGTGCGCCGACTGCCCGCTGCGAGCCCGCTGCACCACAGCCAAAGACGGCCGCTCGATGACCATCCACCCGCACGAGCAGCTGCTGCGTGACGCGCGGGCCCAAGCCCGCACGCCAGAGTTCAAGCGGGCCTACCCCACCCGTTCGACGGTCGAGCGGATCGTCGCCTGGACTGCCACCGACCGCGGACGGCGGATCAAACTGCGTTATCTCGGTGTCGACAAGAACCACACTTGGCTGCGACTGCGTTGTGCCGCAATCAATCTGCGCACACTGGTGAACAGTGGCCTGACCCGCATGGACGGGGCGTGGGCCGTGGCCTGACGGCCACGGTCACCCTTGCCCATCTCGATGCCCGCCGGGCACACCGGGAATCGGCGGGAAGAATGACCACATCGTCGACCAATCAGGTCTGACCTACGCCGAAGAAACGGCCTTCTCGGCGTTCTTCCCACCCCGCCAAGCTTCCTTGTTCAGAGCCCTCCTAGGTGGCTGGAGTAAAACGGGCAGTTTCACGCGCCGAGGCGAAATCGGTCAAAACCGGCGCCGCCAGAACGGACGCTGAGGGATTTTCGGCGACCTGCCGACCAAATCACTCTCCCGGAAATCGCGATGTCTGGTATTAGAAACGATGTCTGGTATTAGAAAATTGTTTGCCATGCTAAACACCAGCCACCTAGGGGATAGACAGCCCCGCATTCGCGGCGAAGGATCAAGCGTGAGACGTACCTGACTGTCACGTCGACTGACCGAGTTCAGATGGTGGTCGGGCGAAAACGCGCGAGCCGAGGAGGAGTCATGCCCACGACCGATCCGACGTTTTACCGCAGCCCGGGCGCCGCTGTCGCGGCTGCCCCGGAGCAGATCGCCTATGTGGTCGCGTTCGACCCCACGAGCCAGCAGAAAGACGCGCTTGCCGTGGTCGACTGCGACCCCGAGTCCACAACGTTCGGCACCGTGGTCGGCTGGACGGAGCTACCAACGTTTGGTAACGAACTGCACCATTTCGGCTGGAACGCGTGCTCGAGCGCGCTGTGCCACGAGGGACATGGCCAGCATGAGGCGCTCGAGCGGCGATATCTGCTCGTTCCGGGTCTTCGCTCGTCGACGACCTATGTCCTCGACACCAAGCCCGACCCTCGCCGTCCGGTGCTGACCCACACGATCGAGGCCAATGAGCTCGCGGCCAAGGCCGGATACTCTCGCCCGCACACGGTGCACTGCGGACCCGGCGGCATCTTCATGTCGGCGCTGGGAGGCGTCAACGGCGCCGAAGGTCCGGGCGGCATCGCGCTGATCGACCACGACACGTTCGAGGTGATCGAAACGTGGGAGCTGGACCGGGGACCGCAATTCTTGGCGTACGACGTCTGGTGGCACCTGAAGTACGACACCGTGATCACATCGGAGTGGGCGACCCCGTCGATGATCGAGAACGGGCTCAATCCCGAGGACTTGCTGGGACGCAAGTTTGGACACCATGTGAACTTCTGGAGCATGTCGGAGCGGAAGCTGACCCAGCGCGTCGACCTTGGCGACCAGCACCAGATGGTGCTCGAGCTGCGCCCGGCCCACGACCCGTCCAAGGCGTGGGGCTTCGTCGACACCGTGATCAGCGCCGAGGACCTGTCGGCGTCGGTGTGGCTGTGGCACAAGAACGGTGATCAGTGGTCGGTCGATGAGGTGATCACCATCCCGGCCGAGCCCGCCGACGCCGACGACCTGCCACCGCTGTTTAAGCCCTTTGGTGCGGCGCCGCCGCTGGTCACCGACATCGATCTGTCGGTCGACGATCGCTGGCTGTACGTATCATGCTGGGGCACAGGAGAACTCAAGCAGTACGACGTCAGCGACCCGTTCCATCCGCGCGAGACGGCGTCGGTTCGTCTCGGCGGGATTGTGCGACGCGAGCCGCACCCGGCGGCTCCAGACCTGCCGCTGGCCGGTGGACCGCAGATGGTGGAGATCAGCCGCGACGGTCGACGGGTGTACCTCACCAACTCGCTGTACTCAGCGTGGGACGACACGGTCTACCCCGACGGCGTCGGGGCGTGGATGGCCAAGCTTGACGCCGACCTCTCCGCAGGAGGTCTTGTCCCCGATGTCCGATTCTTCCCACACGGCGACGACTTCCGCGGCCTGCGGGTCCACCAAACCCGGCTCCAAGGCGGCGACGCGTCCAGCGACTCGTACTGCTACACCAGCTGAACGTCCGCCAGCCGAGGTCGATGCCGGCACCATCAAACATTCCGTCCGGCGCCGCAAAGTCGTTCTGCATGTCGATGAGCACGACCGCTGCGTGCAGAAGGTCCACCCCTACCGGTAACGGCCTGGCAGCGACCTCGATCACGCCGCTGATACCAGACCGTGCGCGCCTGCCTATCAGGCAACATTCCTGAACATTCGGGAACGGCAGCGGTTCAGCACATGACGAGCGTGAGGTGATGAATGAGCGGCTCGCCGCCGACGATGCTCGACGCATCAGCAGGCTTGTGGTGCGCTGTGACTTAAAGTGCTCACCCCCTTTCCCCGCGCGGCGTTTTGAGGTGGATGCCTCAATGTGCCGCCATGGTTGTCCGGTGGACGATTTCTGCATGGATATTTTCGAAACCGCCCGCGAAGCCGCTCCCAGCGGCACCCTTGGGACAAGGTGCTAACGGACGGTCATGGGCTGCGGGGACGTAGGCGAAAGAAATTGGGAGGCAGTCATCTTCACTGTCGAGGAGCTGGCCACGATTCCGCTCTTCTCGGTGCTGGGGGAAAAAGAGCTGGAGTACGTTGCCGGCGCCGTTGAGGACATCCATCTCATCCCCGGGGAGTACGTGGCTCACGAGGGCGAAGGCCGGTTCCTGGCGGTCGTGGTCGAGGGGAAGAACGAGCTGACGAAGCTGGTGAACGGCGTCGAGCAGGTGATCGGCGTCCGGTTTCCTGGTGAGCTCGGAGGCGAGATCCCGATGACGCTCGGTACGCCGTTGCCCGCCAGCATGCGGGCCGTCGAGCCGTCGCGGGTGCTGAAGGTGACCGTCGAGGTGTTCCACACGCTCGCCGCCATGGCCCCCCAGGTCGCCGCAACGGTCGGTGCCGCGGCGTTGGAGCGCCTGGAGATGCTCAAAAACGCCACCGCGCAGCCGCTCGAGCCCGCATTGTTCGTCATTGGCCCGCGCGTCGACCCGGGAGTCCACGGCTGCGACAGCTTCCTGCGCCGCAACCAGATTCCGTACGAACGCCTGGACCCAGACGATCCTGCCGCTGTTGCACGCACCGGAGGTGAAGCCGCGGTGGCCGCCCCGTATCCGGTGGTGGTGCTGCGCGACGGCACTCGGCTGATTACCCCGACGATGCGTGTCGTTGCCACCGTCGCGGGGCTGACGGTCGCGCCGGGCCGGGCGCGCTACGACGTGGTGATCGTGGGCGGCGGGCCGGCGGGTCTGACGGCGGCGGTCAACGGCGCCTCCGAGGGCCTACAGACGGGGCTGATCGAGTCCTTCGCCCCGGGCGGGCAGGCCGGCACCTCGACCCGGATCGAGAACTACACGGGTTTTCCATTCGGCGTCTCCGGGGACGAGCTGGCGAGCCGGGCGCTGCAACAGGCGAAGCGGCTGGGCGCTGAGATCGTCGTGACCCGCCGGGTCGAAGCCATCGACCCCGCCGACCTGACCGTCAGGCTGGATGGGGGCGACGTTCTCCGAACGAGGTCGATCGTGCTCGCGATGGGCGTGGAGTGGCGGCGCCTCGAGGTCGATTCGGTCGATCGGTTCGTCGGCTCCGGTGTCTACTACGGTGCGGCCCGCAGCGATGCCGGTCTGGCGCAGGGAAACGATGTGTATCTGATCGGGGCGGGCAATTCTGCCGGCCAGGCCGCCATCTTCTTCTCCAACCACGCCCGATCGGTGACGCTTCTCGTGCGCGGCGAGTCGCTGGCGGCGAGCATGTCTACCTACCTCATCGAGCAGATCGCAACCAAGGCGAACATCCGGGTGGAAACGCGTTCCGAGGTTGTCGGGGTGCACGGAGACGAACAACTCGAGGCGATCGAGGTCATCGATCGAAGGGCCGGCACGACATCTCGACGGGATGCGAGGGCGCTCTTCGTGCTCATCGGCGCCGAGGCGGCGACTGACTGGCTCCCCTCGGAGATCGCGCGCGACGAGCACGGTTTCGTCTTGACGGGAACCGACGCGATGAAGGCGGGACCCTGGAAGGCCGATCGCGAGCCGTTCGCTCTCGAAACGAGCGCCCCGGGGATCTTCGCGGTCGGCGATATCCGCTCCGGATCGGTGAAGCGCGTGGCAGCATCCGTCGGTGAGGGCGGCGTGGCGATCGCCTTCGTGCATCGCTACCTCCAGCCCTCCTCCTAGCTGTGGCCGATCCGCCCTCCGATTCCGCCCTCGCGGAGGCTCTCTCCGCCGCGGGCTCAGCGCACCACGAATACGAGCAGACTGCCCTGAAAGGGGTGCGCGACGAGCTGTGGGCAGGCTTCTACGCCGCCTTCGTCCTGGGCCGGCTCGGCGATTTCACGGCGGCGAACACGCTGGCGGCCCTTCTCGAAGAGGTCGACGCGCCGTCGAACTGGTCAGAGGCCGCGGCGGAGCACGTGGCGACCGCGTTGCGCGCGCGATCGGACGCGATGGCGCCAACCGTCACCGACGTCTCAGACCGCAAGCGCTTCGAGATCGCAGTCGACGGGGCCGTCCTGGGCTTTGCCGAATACCGGCGCCGACCCGGCGTCATCTCCTTCATCCACACCGAGATCGACCCGGCGCGCGAGGGGGAGGGCCTGGGAACACTGCTCGTCAAAGCCGCGCTGGACACCGCACGAGCGGAGGGGTTGGCGGTGCTGCCCTACTGCCCATTCGTCCAGGGCTTCATCGACCGTCATCGCGAGTACCTCGACCTCGTGCCGGTGGAGCGACGCGCCAAGTTCGCGCTGGACGACGGCTGACGCCTCGCTACCCGCGCTGAGCGCGCCGCAGCGGCGGGTCCAGGGCGGCCAGTTCATCGAGCAGGACGCGTGGGACTGCTCGGTGCCGGACATGAGTCCCTCTACGGTTCGAAGGGATGGGGTCATTCGATCTCAGCAGTTCGAGACACCTGCACACGCCTCCGGGACGCGAGCAGGTGTCAATACCTGTGGATCAATGTCTTTTACGCGGCCTCCTTCGGGGTCGTCTCGTCGGGGCGTTCGACGAGTTTGCCGTTCTCGAATCGGGCGCCGGCGCGCACTAGTGCGACCAGGTGCGGGCCTTGAGTCATATGCGAAGTTCGCTCAGCAGTGGCGGGCACAGCCTGGCTCTTGCCGGGCGGCACGGCGGTCCGGGCCATGAGGCGGACTCGACCAATTGGTCGCCACACCCACGACATAGACCGGGTGTTCCAACGGCGCGCACTGGCCGGCACGTTGGGCTATCCCGCGCGCCGGTCGATTAGAACCAATGACGACGGCCGGCAATTGTGCGGCCGGTCGCACCGAGAATCCACAGGACAACCCCAATGACGGCGAGGATGCCGCCGATCACCAGCAACGGGTGGAACAGGAAAATGCCGATGATGATCAGGATTATGCCGAGCGTAATCACGTCGCCACTCCAATCGTCTTGGCCGCTGGACCGCTCGCATCGCGTTGGATGACGACCAACGGCGGCGGGACCTCGCCCACGGTTACCCCTGCGGCAAGCGTTTCACGCATCGCCCACCTCATCACGGTGCATCAGCGAGGGGCGGAGAACACGCGTGACCACAGTTCACCGGTCCCTGTAATGGTCAGCCACCGCCTCGGCGGCCGCACAACCGGCAGAGCTCGCGGGCCTCGTCGGTCCAGATCATTATCGTGAAGGCTGTGACTGGTAATCACGCCGAGGACCTGCAGTATCACGTGCTGCCCACTGACGATCCCCTGCGTGCGCTGAACATTCTGCGTGAAGCCGCTGGGCTGCAACCACTTTCTGGTGAGCACGATGACCACGACGACTGAAGCCATGCGGGCCGTTATCGAGCCTCGCGAGCCACGTTGCCCGATCTGTTGAGACTCTGATGTGCGCCGTCTGGTCAACGGCCTCCTGGACTTGCACGGAATCCCCGCCTTCCAGAAGGGTGGCAAGATACACAAGGTCACTTACGCAGATATCGCGCGTGCCCTGCAGCCCCTCAACGAGGGCCGTGGCGAGAGCGACCGGATCACTTACTCCTAGCTCTGGGTCCACTCCCAGCGTCACTACGACATTGCCGCAGTGGCGGCCTACTGGGGGGCGCGGATGAATCGGGAGTTCAGGTCTGCCCTGGGGGGAGCGGGTGTGGGACGCGTATCGAGCGCGGTTTGGTATGCCCGGGCGGCTGCGCGCAGTGGTGGCGAGGTCTGATGCTCGTGGCCGGAATTGGTTGGGGGGATTTTAAACAATAAGCGCACACCATATGTTACCGACAAGTAAACTTCGCGGCCGTGTCGTCATCACCGCTGATGCAGCGCTACCAGCGCGTATCCGCTCATGCCAGACCGCTGATGCGAGCGCAGCCTCTCGATTACGCGCTAGCGGCCAGTGACGCCGCCGCGGCGCTGCCCATGATCGGTAAACACCTGGAGCCGCTGGGCACGCTCACGGCCGCCGGCGCATGGGCTCACCGCAACGCACCGGGTTCGGCGGCGTCGCTCATCGGCGCCAGCCGACGCAATACACACACCCGACCACAGCCCGCACAGCTGCAGGCCTTGGCGAGCGCGGCGCTGGCGGGACTGGTGGCGCCCGAAACGCTGGGCGCGCCGTGGCCCGCGCCCCCGCGCTTCGCGCCGTTGCTGCACGCCGGCGGGCTGCGCCGCCGCTACCTGTACCGCAGCGCGGTCCGCTACGGGCATGCGCCCCAACAGGTGTTGGATGTGTGGCGCCGTCGCGACCTGCCGGAAGGTCGCCCCGCCCCGGTGCTGGTGTTCGTGCCCGGCGGCGGGTGGCTGCACGGCGGGCGCCAGGTGCAGGGCCACACCCTGATGTCGCATCTGGCCCAACGCGGATGGGTGTGTTTATCGGTGCAATACCGGGTGGCGCCACGGCATCGCTGGCCACGGCACATCCGCGACGTTAAAGCCGCGGTGGCCTGGGCCCGCGCCCACGTCGACGATTTCGGCGGCGACCCGCGGTTCGCCGCGGTGGCCGGCTGCTCAGCCGGCGCACACCTGGCCGCGCTGACCGGCCTGGCCCCCCACGACGACGACTTCAACGCCGAGCTAGCCGCGCATGCGGATACTTCGGTGGACGCAGTCGTCGGCCTCTACGGGCGCTACGACTGGATCGACCGCTCCACCCCAGAGCGCGACGAGTTCGTCAGATTCATCGAAAACTTCGTGGTCCGAAACACCATGCACCGCCATCGTGAGATCTTCGAGAACGCCTCACCAATCACCCGTGTGCACCCCGACGCACCGCCGTTCCTGCTGATTCACGGCGACGCCGATCGCGTCATCCCGGTCGGGGAGGCACGCGGGTTCGTCGACGCCCTGCAATCGGTATCCCGTTCCCCCGTCGGGTATCTGCAGATCCCAGGAGCAGGGCACGGATTCGACCTGACCGACCGTTTCAGCACCCAAGCCGCGGTCGAAGCGACCAGCCAGTTCCTCGAGACGGTCCGCCGCAACCAGTCCACAGCTGCACACGATTTGCCGGCCGTCGTATGACAACTTGCCGGTGCTGACGAAAGCCAACAGGTCATCACCACGCAAGTGAGTCGCGCTGGGGTGTCCTCACAATTCCGCGCGGGTGCTCCCCTGGTGCCGCCCGCTCAAGGGCCATAGGTCGTCCTGGGTGGCGGCGGGTGACCGGTCAGATGCCAGTGCGGGCGCTGTTGTTGCAGCGCGCGCACGGCCGTCCGTGGAAGTCGTCCGCGGGGGGTCAGCCGCACCCCGCCCGGCAGTCAGTTCCAGCAGCAGCCGCGCCGTTTCGGGTACCTCGCCGACCACCCGCCGGACCCAGCGGTCGGTGACCGCACGATCGAACGGGCGCAACCGGTTTCCGGTCCACTGCCAAATCCGCTGGTGCTCTTGGTGGCCGGGGTCGGCTAATGCGTCGCTCGGCGTAGCCGGGCGGCCCGCCGACGTCCTCGAGCGGGCAGGCGCCCTCCCCATACACGCGGCCGGCGCCGCGGCGCCGGCACCGAGCACGCTCACCTCGTGGGTCCAGTTGTCGCCGAAGTCGTACAGGTAGGTAAACGAGACGCCGAGATCGGTTAAGCGTGCGTGGGTTTCGTCGCGTTGATCGGGCCACACGTCTAAGTCGTCGGGCAGAACGGTCCCATAGGTTGCGCCGTTGTCGGTAAGGAACTGATGCAGGTGCGAGTCGGTCCGGCCCATCGCCGGCTGCAGCAGCTCGTGCAGCTCGGGCAGCGGCGATAAGGACGGCGCGTCGATCACCCGCACCACCGGCGGTTCCACCTCGGCCAGCACCACTTTCAGCCGGGTCGTCTTCACCGCTTCACTGCACTCTGTGCGCGCTGTTCAACACCATCAACCGGGTGGCGGACGGTCTCGACTTCGCGCTCCCCACGACCAACGAACTCAGGCTCAGCACGAGGCTGCTGCTCAGGCTGGGTTATCGCTGACCGCTGCCCCGGCTCGCCGGGTGGTTCTGCAACGCCCCGCGGGTATGGGTGGAAATGAGTGGCGCCATTGGTGTTTCGCTCGCCGGTCGCCCTGATCATCGCGGCCGGCGGCGGCAATTGCGCCTCACCGGGCCGTTCTGATACTCGTGTCAGCAGGGTTTCTGCGGCACCTGTCGCACCAGGGTGCTCGCCGGCACCGTCGACCATCGCGACACGCTACTCACCGACCCC
The DNA here is from genome assembly GCA_963801365.1 of uncultured Actinomycetota bacterium. Lineage (GTDB taxonomy): Bacteria > Actinomycetota > Actinomycetes > Mycobacteriales > Mycobacteriaceae > Mycobacterium. Next base: position 16,330 of record CAWDEZ010000029.1, read on the forward strand.
GAGCGCCGCGACGGTCAGATGCTCATTTGCATCTCGCGGGCCCACCAAGGCGAGCAGTTGACGCTGGACTAGTGACTCCTATTTCGCCGAGTCGTCCTCGGTGAACTCCTCGACTTGCCGAATGCTGGTGGCGCCCGATGCGATCTCGGCGAACAGAATGGCCCGCCCCCCGGAGCTCGTCGTGAACGACGCACCGACGGTGTTGCCCGCGGCGAGCATCTTGCCAGCACTGTCGCCGCGCTCGGTGAGGTAACCGTCGACCAGACGCTTACCTTTAGCACCCACCCCGCGAAAGCCGGACGCGAATCCCACTATGCCGCCCAGTCCTTGGTTGCGCAGCAACCCGCCAGACAATCGCAGTACCACGGGCACCGACGCGGCTCCGTGCCGCAGGGCTTCCCGGATCCTGCCGCGCAGTTCCCAGTACGCGCGCAATCGGGCGATCCGCCAGGCATTGCCGTCGAGTCGCAGGTCGTAGCGGATGAAGATCGGGGTCATCAGGGTCACCCGGGAAGACATTCTCACTTCAAGCGTGAGATCGCGCACGACGCTGGTATCGCTCACGATGTCCAGGTCGCGATGGAATGTGATGTCACGGGGGCCGATGAAGGTGTCGTAGAAGCGTTCGATCTGAAGGCGTCCGACGTGCGGACGCGATCCGTACGGGTCCTCGATACACCCGTCCTCGGTGAACAGCCCGACCCAGCCGGCGCGGTCGTGGATCTTGGCCGCCTGCGGTGAACGTTCCACCGCGGCGAGCAGTTCGGCTCTGTCCGGCGACATCAGTCCTTCCTGGGTAGCGGGATGCCCCCGCTCGCGAGAACTCCGCGTCGGCTTCAGACGATAGGTGTCAATACGCCCGCGCGGGCCGGCGCCATCGCCGTTGTCACCTCGGTGATGCCACCAGAAAACCCTGCGGCACAGCGGATTTCAAGGAAAGCGTGGATCATCGCGTCGGTGGCTTCATGGGCGTCGTTGAGGGAGAGGTCGTCGGTGAGCACCGAGATGTTGAGCTGATCGACGTAGCTCCACACGGTGATGTTCATGCCGCAGCCGGCGAGCAACGGCCCGACGGAATAGATTTCGCTGACCGACGCGCCCCCGATGCGGCCCCGTTCCCGCGGCCCCGGCACGTTGGAGATCGGCAGATTCATCAGTTTGGTCTGCTTGTCACGCCTCGACAGCCAGCGAAACACCGCCGGGGCGACCGGAGGCGGCAGATAGGCCGCCCACTGCGTCATCACCTCGGGCCCGACGAGGTCGAAGTCCTCCTTGGCGAACCCGGCCCCCAGCGCGGTCAGCCGCACCCGCTGCAACGGGTCGTCGATCTGCACCGGCAGCGACACGCTTAGCCCCCACACCTCGTTTCCGATCAGCCGGTCCGGCGAGGTGTCCAGGCTGACCGGCACCGACGCGATCAGCGGCGCGTCGGCGCGCCCGTCGTAGCGCAGCAGCAGCCCGCGCAGCGCGCCGGCCGCGGTGGCCAGCACCACATCGTTGACCGTGACGCCCAGATGCTTGCCGACCTGCTTGACGTCGGCCAGCGCCAACGTCGCGGTGGCGAAGCGCCGACCCGGTGACACCACATGATTGATGAACGTCGGCGGCGGGGCGAAGTTGCGGGCCAACTCGGGGTGCTCTCCGCGCTCCTTGGCGCGCCGCACCCGCGAGATCCCGGCGGCGGTTTCCCTCACCAGGCGCGGCAGCTTGCTGGCCTGTGCCCGATGGTCCCGGCCGGCGGCGCGCAGCAGCTCAGCCCTCGATGGGGCGTTGGTGGCGGACAGGTCGCGTCCGTCCCGAACCGGCCCGTTGAGGGCCATCGCCTTGGCGATCAGGTTGGCCGCCGCCACGCCGTCGGCCAGCGCGTGGTGCACCTTGCCGATCACCGCAAACCGGTTGTCGGCCATCCCCTCGGCGAAATGCATCTCCCACAGCGGGCGACCGCGGTCCAGCGGCGTGCCGGCGATCTCGCCGATCACCTGATCCAGCTCGCGGCGGCCACCCGGGGGCGGCACCGCGACCCGCCGCAGATGGTAGTCCATGTCGACGTCGGCCGTCTGCATCCACATCGGGTGATGCAGCCTCAGCGGAACGTCGACCAGCTTGTAGCGCAGCGGCTCCAGCAGATGCAGGCGGCGGCGCAGAATGCGCCCGAACACCTCGAACGTGAACTCCCCCGCGAAATCGGTGCCGTCGATGACACCGATCTTCAGCGTGTGGGTGTGCACGTTGGGGGTTTCGCTGTAGAGCATGAGAGCATCCCAGCCACTGAGTCGCTTCATACCCCACCCCATCCGTGACGACCCACGACAATTCGGTGACTATATAACCCTTTCCTGCTCAGCAGATGACTCCGATGGATCTCGTCGAGGAACAGACCGATCACCGCCACGGCCGGACGGGTGCGCGCTCCGTCGGTCATCGACGGCGGGAGGCGTGGGCGAGCTTGTGCGGTCGGGAGTGTCGCGTGGAGCTACCCGGTGGGATGCTGCTGCCAGTCGCAGCCGGTCAATTCGGCGGAACGCTCCCATAATCGGCGGGCCATCGCCGGGTCGCGGGCCTTCTTGCGTGGTTTGGTTACCTTGGGCTCGCCCCGCACCTTTAGCCGGGGCGCGAGATAGGTTCCGCTGGGCAGATCGGTGGTCACCGCCTGGATGCTGGCCCGCGCCGCGTCGGGCACGCTCTTTTGCGCCAGTAACGGCAGCGGCCTGTGGTCACGCAGCCAGCCCACCACACCGGTGCTGTAGCGGGTGATACCGGTTTCGGCCACGCCCGGATCGCAGGCGTAGGCCCGCACCCCGCGCCGGGCCAGCTCGTGGACGAACAGCATGATGGCCAGCTTGGAATGCGCGTAGGCGGCCCACCACGAGTAGTCGCGGGTGTGCCAGTTCAGGTCGTCGAGATCGAGGCGGCCGAAAACGTAGGTGGCGCTGCCCACCGAGATCACCCGGTCGGTGATCTTGTCACCGAGCAGGCAGGTCAACGCGAAATGGCCGAGGTGGTTGGTGCCCATGTGGGCCTCGAAGCCGTCGGCGGTGCGGGTGAGCGGCAGACCCGCCACGCCGGCGTTGTTCACCAGCACGTCAACAGCATCGACCGTGTCGGCGAACGCGCGCACGCTGGTCAAGTCGGCCAGATCGAGGTGACCCACCTCGACGTCGCCGGCCATCTCGGCGGCGGCCTGCTCGGCCTTCGGGATGGTTCGACAGCCGATCACCACGCGGTGGCCGGCGGCGGCCAGCGCGGCCGCGGTGGCTTTGCCCACGCCGCTGTTGCCGCCGGTGACGATGATCCGCATCAGGCGCAGGCCGCCGTCGCCGGCCGGGCGACCGCGACCACCGGCAGTTTCTCGAAGCCGCGCACGACGGAGGTGTGCGCCTGCACGACATTGTCCCAGTCCACCTCCCACGCCGGGAACCGCTTGAGGACCTCTTCGAGCGCCACCCGCGCCTCCAGCCGGGCCAGGTGCGCGCCCAGGCAGTTATGGATGCCGAAGCCGAACGCCAGTTGGGCGCGGCCCTTTCGGTGGCTGCGGCCCTTTCGGTGAATGTCTAAGCGGTCCGGGTCGGGAAACACCCAGCCGTCGCGGTTGGCCGAGCCGGCCAGCAGCAACATCGCGCTGCCCTCGGGCACCGTGGTCCCGTAATGCTCGACGTCGCGCGCCACGTAGCGGGCGAGCGCCGGCACCGGCGCCTCGTAGCGCAACAGTTCCTCGATCGCACCAGGCAGCAACGACGGATCGTCGACCAGCGCGGCGCGCTGGTCGGGATGTTCGGCCAGGACCTTGCCCGCCCACCCGAGGAGCCGGACGGTGGTCTCGTTGCCGGCGACGGCGAGCACACCGATATACGTCGCGATCGTCTGCCTGTCCAGACGCTGCTCGTCGCCGTGCTCGTCGGTGGAGGTGGCGTGCAGCAGGTCGGTCATCAGGTCGTCGGACGGGTTGTGTTCTCGGAAGTCGATATAGGCGCCGAATCGCTCTGGGTCGGCAAGATCCAGCAGCGCCGCGCTGCCCTCGGGCGGCACGTCGCCAGCGTCGGCGAGCTTAAAGACTTCGTCGTCCCGCCGGCGATGGGACACCTGGTCGGATTCCGGGATGCCGAGCATCGGGATCTCGCACCCGAAGTCGGCGACGAAGTCGAAACAGCCCTGCTCGTAGAGCGCATCGAGGGTGGCCGCGCAAAAGGCGCGCACCTTGGGTTCGAGTTCGGCGATGCGCCGCGGGGTGAACACCCGGGCCAGCAGGCCGCGGTGCAGGTCGTGGGCCGGTGGATCCTCGGCCACGATGAAGCCCGGCGGTATCGGTGCGCCGCTCTTGATCACCTCGAGAGCGAAACCCTTGCCGGACCGATAGGTCTGCCAGTCGATGAGCGCGTTCTTCACATCGTCGTAGCGGCTCAGCGCGTAGAAGTCGTACTTGTCGTTGTAGTACAGCGGAGCCTCGTCGCGCAGCCGCCGGAACACCGGGTAGGGATCGGTGTCGATCCCGAAGTCGTACGGGTCGTAGTAGACGGCCGCTGCCTCCCCGGCGTTATCTGTCAGCACGCCGCCGCCCGTCGGCCCAAGAACATGATCAGCTGGCCAGCATCAATCCCGGCCAAGATACTCCCCATGATTGCCCTTCGATGGCCCCCCGTTGATCGCGGACGAGGATATTTTGTTTCGTCACTCCCACCAAAAATCGTGCGCCAGGTCACAATCGTGGCGGATCGGTGCGCCGTCGAACCGCGACGGTTTCGGCGGTCATTCACCGGGCGGCGTGGCGGCTCACAGCACGTCAGCATCGGCGGTCACCGCAGCGGGCGTAGCATGCGGCATGCCGTCCATCGGCACCGGCATGGCGCCGCATCTCACCGCGGCTTGTAGTCCGGCCGGGCCAGCTCCAGCCGGTAGCGAGTCAACGCCGCCGTTCGTTGGCAGCCCAGCGCCACATGGCTAGGCGGTGGTCGCGATATTGAAGTTGTGCAACCACTCTGATTCTGTTCGGGTGCCGCGGATTGCCACGAACGCTGTCTTGACCGCGGGCTCAGGATTGTTGCCCATCAGACCGAACACGGTGCCGGCTTCAGTGACCCTCTCGACGAACGAGCGGGCACTATCGGGCAGATCGGCGATCGCGGTCACCGCGTCTAGATCCGCCTCGACAAGCGCAGTCTGGTGGTAGCGGGGCGGGAGAACGGGGGTGGTGCCGGGCGTCTCGGCGACCTGGTAAGCCGCCGCGACCATCGGCAGCACGGTGTCACGGGCGAACTGCGGGTCGAAGCTCATAGGCAAGGGTTTACTCGCCTCGCCTCGGCGCTGCGCCGCACCGCTATCGGCTATCCGGTTGTGAACGTGCGAGGTCTGTACGCCGATGGCGGTGCTCACGGGCCAGATGGCGCGCCGTTGACGGTGTAGTTCCATTCGCCGTACCAGTCGTGGCGGGTGATGGCACGCGCCTCCAGTTCACGAATCTGCTTGTCGCTAATCCTTGATTCCCTTCGGGTACTCGGCGTGATCGAGTTCGGCACGCACGGTCAGGCCGGTGCGGGTGGTGGTCGCGGCGATCGGGATGACCACGACCTCATGACTGGTCAGGGTCTGGCCGCCCCAATTGGAGATGCGGGGAGAACAGCCGGTGCTCGATCTTGTGCCACTTGGAGGTTCCCTGCGGGAAATGGCAGACCGTGACCTGTAGCCCGGTCTCGGCGGCGAAGGCGGCGAGCTCGGTCTTCCACAGCCGGGTGCCGTAACCGCTGGAACCACCCGCGCCGGCGGTGTTCAGCAGCCGCAACGCAACCGGGTAGCGGTCCACGCCGACCGGCTGCCACCAGCGGCGGATGGTTGCCACGCCGGAACGCGGCGGTGTCGGGTCGGCGCCGACGCTGATCCACCCGGCGTCGGCGGCCAGGTCGTAGACCCGGTACGGGACCGCCGCGCCCAGTTCCTTGTCCGGGAAGTCGTGGGTGTGCACCGGCTCGGGCTGCCCGGCCTGTTGCCAGCGCCGCCCGGCGTCCTTGTACCGCCCGACCAGCTCCTTCTTCTTGTGTCCACGCTGATCACCAGCTGCCCCGCCGACTGATGCTGTCGCACTTCGTCGTTCAGCGGTTCGAGATATCGGGGGTGGCACACCGCGACGTCGTTGGATCTTCTATACGACGTATCACAACAACCTCGCCGAGATCGAAGTCCATGACGTCGACGGTCGGCCCCGCCCGGTCTGCGTACACCGCAAAGGAGCGACACGCTCGCTGCCGCCCCACCATCCCGACCTGCCGGCCGACCTTGCCGCCATCGGCCAACCGGTGCTCATACCCGGCACGATGGGGACCGCCTCCCACGTGCTGGCCGGGGTCCCCGATAACCCCGCGTTCTTTTCCACCGCGCATGGCGCCGGCCGAGTGTAGAGCCGTCATCGGGCCGCTCGCCGCACTAGCGGTGATTCGCCGCGCAGACACTTGGAGGCCGCCGGCATCCTGGTGCGCGGCAGTTCCCTGCGGGGGCTCACCGAGGAGAAACCCGAGGCCAACAATGATATCGACGCCGCCATAGAAGTCAGTCACGACGCCGGTCTCGCCCGCAAGATCGCCGGGCTCGTTCCACTCGGTGTGATGAAAGGATGAACGTTTGAAATCCTCATGTAGGTAATGACTTTCGGTCCTATGAGTTCGCGACACTATCCGACCAGACCCTTTGTGCGGCGAGGTCGATCGTTTTCTGGCAACAACACCTGGCAACAACGCCTAGGCTAGTGCGCGGCAACGCTCGTCACGAGTTGGAACTTCTCACCGTGGGGATCTGGCTTTGTTGGCCGCGGCTGCCCTTTCAGCCAGCACGGTCAGCAGCGGTGGCACATCCAGCCGTGGCAGCACCGCTTCGATGAGGACCATTCGATCGCGATGTGCGGCCGCGGCACTCAGAGCATCCTCGAGCTGACCATATGTCTGCGCCCGGTAAGCCAGAACGTTGTTGGCGCCCAGTGCCTTTGGGAGGTCTTGCCAACGCCAGGCCACGATGTTGTTGTAATAGGCGTCACGAACATGGATTGCCCGTTCGACCGCATAACCGTCGTTGTTTACCACTACCACCACCGGCGTGAGGCCCTCGCGGGTGAACGTGCCCAGTTCTTGGATCGTCAGCTGCGCGGCGCCGTCGCCGATTAGCAACACGATGCGGCGGTCCACATGCGCTAAGCCGGCGCCGAGCGCCGCCGGCAACGTGTACCCGATCGACGCCCACAGCGGTTGCCCAATGAACGTCACGCCCCTGGGCAGCCGATGCGCCGCCATGCCATAAAACGACGTACCCTGGTCCGCAAGCACCACGTTTCCCGGGGTCAGCGCGGCAGAAAGGCTGTTCCACAACGCTTCCTGGGTGAGCGGCTGCTCGTGCGCCGGTGGCTCGAAATGAGTCTCGGACGAAGCCGGGGGCACCGGCCGTGACCGGATCCCGCGCCGTTCGAGGATCCCTGTCAACGCCTGCAGCGCCGCCTCGATATCCAGCGGCGCAAAGAACTGGCCGGCAACGACACTCTGGTCATGTCCGATGTCGATGGTGCGCGACGGATCAATATGTTGGGTGAAAAAGCCGCTGACCATGTCGGTGAATTGCACGCCCGCGGTGACCAGCACAGGGGCCTCCTCGATGGCCCTACGCACCCGTTCGTTGCTGGCCGCGCCGGCATAGATTCCCAGAAACGTCGGTGAGCTCTCGTCGACCAGGCTCTTGCCCCACATCAACGTCGCGTGCGGGACCACGTCGGCGGCGAGCAACGCCTCCAGTTGCGGAACCGCTTGCAGCCGGTGCACGAGCAGATCGGCCAGCACCGTCACCTGATGATCACCGATGAGTTCCGTTGCCGCCTCGGTGAACAACGACAACGCCCGCGGACTGGTGCCGCCGGCGTACCGGGGCAATGGGATGGTGGGTGGTTCGGTGGGAAAGCGGGCAACATCGGTTGCGATCAGAAGATAGCCGGGCAGCTTCTGCTCACGTACCTCGGACAGCACCCGGTCGATCTCGCGGGTTGCCGTCGCGGGCGCCAAATTTGCTTGAGCGCAGGTGATTTCGCGCGCAATACGAAGGAAATGCTCGAAGTCGCCGTCACCCAGGGAGTGGTGGACAACCCGACGAGCGCCCTGCGCGTCCTTCGACGGAGCGCCCACGATGTGCACCACGGGAACGTGCTCCGCGTAGCTACCGGCGATCGCATTGGCGGCCGACAACTCGCCGACCCCGAATGTGGTGATCAGCGCGGACATGCCCCGCAGGCGGCCGTAACCGTCGGCGGCATATCCGGCGTTGAGTTCATTGGCGTTGCCCACCCAGCGGATACGCTCGTGTGCCACCACGTGATCGAGGAACTCGAGGTTGAAATCGCCTGGCACCCCGAACACCTCGGTGACACCAAGCTCGGCGAGCCGGTCCAGCAGATAATCGCCAACGGTATATGCGGTATCCACGGTTTTTGACGGTACGCCGGCCCGTGGCGGCCAGGTGTCAGGCGCGGCTGCCACGGCCCACAGGAACCCGATCGCGATAGCGGCGGTCAGTGTGGCCGCGACCGCGCGACTCGTTTGGCCACCGCCCCGGCCACCTTCGGCGTCGGTCGACAAATTGGGCGGCCAGCTGGCTCGCGGTTGGCACGGCTTGCGCGGTCTTGTCGCTGGCCGGTGCAGTTCGGTGAGTTCGTCGTGGATCAGGGTGAATCGCTGGGTGAGGTCGCTTCCGTCGGCGCCGTTTTCGCCGAGCTGCTGCATGCGGATTCCGTGCTCGCGGAATGCTCGCCGGTAGGCCTCGTCGAGAACGTCTCGTGGCCGGTGGCGGCCGCTGGTGTGACGGTGTGGGTGTAGAGATCGGCCAGGTGCAGCGCAGCCGGTGGTGTCCCTCGGGTGGGGGGGCTGGTCGGATCCTCCGTCGACACCAATTTCCCGGTGACATCAAGACCGAACTACTCCGGTAGCCGGTGTCAGATGGGCAACCGCGTCATCGGCGATGGCCGCAGCAGCAGATTCGAGGAAGAATGGCAGATACGAGTTACACCGCGCGAGGCTTCCATGACCGATGCAGAGGACGTCACCATCGCACGCTTCGGCGTCACCGCCGAACGCGGATTCCTGCCTCGGGAGGATCCGATCGCTCGACTACCCTCGGCGCTGGCCGAATGGGACGAACTTGCAAGCACCTTGCCGAAGTTGATTGCAACCGGTCGGGTTCGCGCGTTTCTGGAACGACCGCCGGTGTTCGACGTCGCGGCGCTCACGACGCGGCCCGACGTCGAACGAGCGATGCTGATCTTGTCATATCTGGGGCACGCGTACGTGTGGGGTGACGTTCGGCCGGTGTACCGGCTACCCGCGTCGCTGGCGCGGCCCTGGCACGATGTCGCAGTGAGACTTGGCCGCCCGCCAGTCCTGTCGTACGCGTCGTACGCACTCGCCAACTGGCGGCGCGTTGATCCCGACGGCCCTGTCGCGCTTGGCAACATCGTGCTGCTGCAGAACTTCGCCGGCGGAATCGATGAGGAATGGTTCATCCTCGTTCACGTCGACATCGAAGCCCGCGCAGGCAGCGCTTTGGCGGCTATCGAGGTGGCGCAGCAGGCAGTAGAGCACGAGGACGCAGACGCGGTCGAGATTGCGCTCGGCACCATGGCGCGCGCGTTGGAAGGCATGTACCAGACGCTTGTGCGAATGCCGGAACACTGTGACCCGCATGTGTATTACCGGCGGGTGCGCCCCTACATTCATGGCTGGAAGAACAATCCGGCCTTGCCCGACGGGCTGATCTACGACGGCGTCTTCGCAGGGACTCCGCAGCAATTCGCAGGCGAGACCGGCGCACAGAGCACGATCATCCCCGCACTCGACGCGGCATTGGGTATACGGCACCGCGATGATCCGCTGCGCCCGCACCTCCTCGACATGCGCAACTACATGCCGCCGCCTCATCGCGCCTTTCTCGGCGCGATCGAAGCGGGGCCGTCGATCCGCGATTACGTCTACCAGCACCATGCAGACGAAGGTTTGCGTGAGGCCTACAACACGTGCATCGCCTGGATCGAACGATTCAGATCACGACATCTCGGATACGCCGCGGAATATGTATTCCGGCAGGCGCAGTCCAGTCCGGCCAACCCCACCACGATCGGCACTGGTAGTACGCCATTTCTGCCGTACCTGCGCAAGCACTGCGACGAAACCGCCGAGTCACGGATCTGAGGGCATGCCGATGGCAATGGATTAGGGCGTGTCTGCTAAAGGATCCGTCGTTGCCGGTGAGGTTGTCTCGTTCGCCGTGGATCTTGAGTTGGCGGTCCCTCACCTGAGGCCTGCCCGAGGTCTTCGGGTGAACGGACAAGTACACCCACGAAGGAAGGGACCGCCATGAAGACCGTACCTACTGTTCGCCGCGCTGACATGACCGACGCCCGCCGCTTTGCCCGATCTGCCGGAGGAGGCTCGGTTGAGGGGCGCCAGGTCACGCAGGATATCTGCGTAAGCATGTCCATGAATGGAAGAGATCACAGGGAATTACAATCGTGGAAATCCCTTGCCGCACAAAGGAATTCTGTACACCAGTGTACAGACCCGTGAAGGGTTTCCGCAGTTCACACCCGCCTCGGCATGCACGCGATGGCCCGCTGTATCTCGACCGCCTCGGCGTCCGAGATCGGCCACCAGTCCAAGCTCTTCAGCGACTGCGCTGTCAGGTCGTCGGCGGTCACCCACTGGCCGCGAATCGTGAACCGCGACACCACCCCGCTGGCGTCGAGGCTCACCAGCCCGCCGCTGGCGTCGGTGAAGTACCTCATGGCGGGTGCCGAGGTCATCGGTTGGGGTGAATTGCAAGATCGAGGTAGAGACGGCAACCGTCGGCATCGGTGGCCGCGCCGATCAGGCGAGGCCCCGTTTGGGCGGTCGTGTCGAAGTCGGGCGGCAGATTCGATGTCATATCTCCACGCAACTGCTCAATCTGCTGTCGTTGATGCTCGGTCATTCTGGTTCTGTGGTGGGTAACGAGCACAGTTTGGCCACTGCAGGTGCGGTACGCCCCGATAATCGAGAGTGGGTTCGTCCGCCAATCTTGCCGCCCGAATACCAGAGCGGGGGCATGCTCGCTGACGAGGTTGATGCGAAATTCAGACATTTCACCCGGAGGTGCCCTCAGTACCCAACGATTGACATCCGTGGGCTTGTGGTGATCCGCCGGTACCGGTACGACGTCCTCGCTCGGGATCAGAATCGCCAATGCCTCGGTCCAGCCCTCCGTGTACTGGACTGGTCGTTCCCATCGGTCGAGGATGCGGCTTGACGGGTCTGGCATCTGAACGAAGTGAAGGCTGGGATGACTCAGCTTGTCCGTAACCACCTGGTGTCGCCACTCACCAGATTCGTGCAAGCTGATCTTCGAAAAACTCTCACGCGAAATCGGTTTGACGTAGACGTCGTCTTTATTCTTCAGCGACCAAACCCGCCATAGTCCTGACCGTAGTCCGGGAGATCCCACCGCGAACTTGATCGGTTGTGACGGGCTGGCTGCTCTAACCGGTCGTTCTGAATAGGTTCGTGCACTTCTATACACGCGAACGACCGGGTCACCGCCAGGGTTTGACATCACGGCGAGCGCAGTCTCCATGAAGCCGAGCGTAACCAAATGCACCGACGGCATCGGCAATCCAGACCCGTGGCGTAGCTATCCCGAAGACCCTCTCGCGAAGGTCAACACGGGCCGGCGATTGATCGCGGCCTCGCAGCGCGGTGACCGGTTGACGATTTCTGCAGATTGGGGCATATCCCACGAGTTCCTGCTCGCCAAGGCGCTGGATGTGATCAAAGATCTGACGAAGCGCGGCGAATAGGCGGCTGGTGTCGCTCATGCCCTGGCCACCGACGCGGTAGCACTAAACACCGACACGCAAGGCGTGGGCATCCAATCTTCGGAGACGAGCAACGCCGACGACTGGAGCAAGAACCTGATCCGTGCCCGCTGTGAAGACCGGTTCGGGACCTCGGTGCTGAGTCCGCTGAGTGTCGTGTCCTGCGACCTGACGGCCTAACAGACTTCTCGTGGGGTGGCTGTTCTCTTGGTCTGGGCCACCCCCAAGGAGGCAACGATGAGGCCCCGTTGTGAGCAGGAGGCCCGAGACGCCATCGAAGACCTCGGGCTGGTCCCCGACGACGACGACACCGAGGACCCGGCGCCACAAGGCCCATTGCCGGTGCGCTACGCGGCCTAGGGCGTGTCTCCCGATTGGGTGGTGCCGACGCGGGCGTGAATGACGGCGCAGGCCAGGAGAACGCCGCCGAGGTAGGTCAGGGCGTATTTGTCGTAGCGGGTCGCGATGCCGCGCCATTGCTTGAGCCGGTTGAAGCCGCGCTCGACGGTGTTGCGTAGCCCGTAGATCGCGGGGTCGAATGCGGGCGGGCGACCGCCAGCCGATCCCTTGACCTTGCGTCGAGCGATCTGGTCACTGCGCTCGGGGATCGTGTGTTTGATTCCTCGGCAACGCAATTCGATGCGCGTGCTGGGATGGGAATACGCCTTGTCGGCGAGCAACCGGAAGTCGCGGCTGGGTTCGCTCTGGTCCCGCCGGGCGGTGGCGTAATCGTCGAGCAACGGCACCAATGCAGGGTTGTCGCCGGCTTGTCCGGCACTGAGCCGGACCGTGACCGGTGCTTGGCGCTGATCGGTCAGGGCGTGGATCTTGGTGGTGAGCCCACCGCGGGAGCGGCCGATCGCGTGATCGTCGGGCTCATCGGCAGCTTTCTTGTAATTCGACAGAGCCCCCTGTGTTCAACGTGTCCGAACGTGCCCCCGCGCAGTGTTGATGGGCGCGCACGCTCGTCGAATCCACCGACAACAGCTTCTCGAGGTCCTCGACCATCGCCTCATCCATCCCGAACGCCGCCGCGACCTGGGCGAACATCGCATCGTAGGTGCCATCCAACGACCAGCGGTGATGGCGTTTCCACACCGTCTGCCACGGCCCGAAATCGGCGGGCAGGTCCCGCCACGGACTCCCCGTACGGAACCGCCACGCGATACCTTCCAGTATCTGGCGATGGTCACCGAATCTGTTGCCCCGCTTGCCCACATCAGAAGGCATCAACGACTCGACCGCCGCCCAAAACTCATCAGAAATCACACCCACGCGCGTCACCAGCCAAATATCACTGGTCAGGACACGAAAATTCGGGAGACACGCCCTAGTCGCTCTTGGCGGTCTCCTGCAGCTTTGTGATCACCTGGTCGAGGTTGAAGCTTGCGGACTTCTGCCGTGGCGGGAACTCGGCGAACGTTTGCAGCATCGCGGCGACGTAGGACTGCGCCGGGATGGCCATAAACGCGTGATCGAGGAGCCAGTCGTAGTAGGTGTTTGAGGTGATGTCGGCCCGCTCGTAGGGGTCGGTTCGCAGGTTGAAGATCTTTGGGATGCGCAGATCGGTGAATGGCTCAGCCCAGACCTGTAGCGTGCCGGGGCATCGTTGCTCCTTGAACACAAACTTCCAGTTGTCGTAGCGCAGCGCAGTGAGGTCTCCGTCGTCGGAGACGTAGAAGAAGTGTTCGCGCGGACTCTCGTCGGTCTGGCCGCTGATGTAGGCCAACTGGTCGTGCCCGTCGAGGTGCACCTTGTAGGTGGTGCCGCCCAGGTCCGTTCCAGCGCGCAAGCTCTCCGCGATATTGGGCACCCCGACCGCCGATAGCAGTGTGACGAACCAGTCGTTATGGCTGACGATTCCGTTGAGCACGCGCCCAGCCGGGATGCGCCCCGGCCAGCGCACCATCGCCGGAACGCGGTACGCGCCCTCCCAGTTCGAGTTCTTCTCGTTGCGGTAGGGGGTCATCCCGGCGTCGGGCCAGGAGTTCATGTGCGGACCGTTGTCGGTGGAGTACATGACGATGGTGTCGTCGGCGATGCCGAGTTCGTCGAGCAGACCAAGAAGATCACCGACCAGGTCGTCGTGATCGAGCATCGTGTCGTGGTACTCGGATTGCCAGCGCCCGGAGCGGCCAATGCTCTCGGGTTTGGGATGGGTGCGGAAATGCATGTGCGTCGCGTTGAACCAAACGAAGAACGGTGTTTGCGCCTCGTGCTGACGGCGGATGAAATCCGCTGCGGCGTCGCGGAACTCCTCGTCGACGGTCTCCATTCGCTTCTTGGTCAGCGGCCCGGTGTCCTCGATGCGCTGGGTGCCATCGGGGTTGGCCCAGGTGTGCAACACCCCGCGTGGGCCGAACTTCTCCCGGAACGCCGGATCTTTCGGATAGTCCGGTAGCTCGGGTTCCTCTTCGGCGTTGAGGTGATACAGGTTGCCGAAGAACTCGTCGAAGCCGTGCACGGTAGGCAGGTGCTCGTCGCGGTCACCCAGGTGGTTCTTGCCGAACTGACCGGTGGCGTAGCCCTGGGCCTTCAATGCCGTCGCGATGGTGGGGTCCTGCGGTTGCAGCCCCAGCGTCGCGCCGGGCATGCCCACCTTGGTCAGGCCGGTCCGGTACGGATTTTGGCCGGTGATAAATGCCGCCCGCCCGGCGGTGCAGCTCTGCTCCCCGTAATAGTCGGTGAACCGCACCCCCTCCTCGGCGATCCGGTCAATATTGCGGGTCCGGTAGCCCATCACGCCATCGCTGTAGCAGCTCAGGTTGCTGATCCCGATGTCATCGCCCCAAATGATCAAAATGTTCGGATTGTCGCTCACCAGTGCGCCTTTCGCCGTTCGGAGCCCGGCACCGTTCGCCGAGCACGGCCACCGCCGGTGCCCAGCTCGCGACGTCCGCAACACGAACGCTAGACCGCTGTCCCCGCCGCCAACCCTGAACCTCCGCCAGACCGCCCCGGCCCGCGCGGGCGCTCCTCCGACCAGGATGGTGTCATGCTTCCCGGCGCCCAGGCCGAGTGTGTCCTCCAGCGATGGCGTAGGCGCCGGGGCTGGCCTAGGCGGCTAGGACGTGACCCACTCCGGCACCTCACCGACCCGAGTTGTTTGAAATTAGCTTCTCTGGGGCGTTACCGGGTGCACATGAACCTGCTCGCTCATCCGTAATGGTCACGACGGTCAGTCTCGAAACAGACCAGATCGTCAGCGTTTCGCCACAACGACGCGATTCGATGCATGCCACCCCTACACCGAGCGGAATTGGTTGAGCCACGCCTCCTCGGATTCCGGCGTGACGTTCGGCATGATCAGCCCGCCCTCCATCGCCCAGCTCGGCGGAAAGTCGGCGACCGCCACAAGCACCGTCTTCGGATCCACGCCGGTCGCGTTGATGTAAGCGTCGAAGATCCGGTTCATCAAGGTGTGACGGACCTCGTCGGAGCGTCCGGCGCGAATGTTGCCCCGGATCACGGTTGGCGTAGCCCGCTTACCGCCGCTGTAGGAGTTTCCGCGCGGGATATCGGAGAAGATGACGTGCACCAACTCGACCGGTGCACCCGTCAGCTCGCAATGAGCCTGGGTGATCGCGTCGGCGATCTGCTCGCGCTGGTCCTCGTTCAACGTTCCGGTCGTGGTCACGCACTCGTAGAGGGGCATATTCCGACTCCATTCTGCATTCTTCGAGCCATTCTCTTCCATGTCGAGGATTGAGTCGAAGAGCTGATCGACGATGTGGGCAACTTCGAGGCCGCGGCGGCCTGTTGCTGGCGACCGGCAGGTTGCCGCGGCTGGCGTCGGCGGCGCTGGTCGCCACCGTGGTGCCGGGAAGCCTTGGCGGGCATCTGTTCTGGACCGAGACCGATCCGGAGCGTAAGGCGCAACAGCGACGCGACTTCCTCACCGACCTGAGCCTGCTGGGCGGGCTGATGATCGCGTCGGTGGACACCGAGGGTAAGCCGTCGCTTGGCTGGCGCGGCCGTCGCGCGGCGAAGCGCGCGTCAGAAGCGGTGTCTGCGGCGTTGCCGGTGGGCACAACCTCAAGCGGGGCGTTGGTTGACACCGTCGGCGAGAAGGTCAGCCACCGGCTGCAGACCGGTGCCGAGCGCGGACGCGAGCTTGCTGACGTTCGGGAGGCGGGACGGCGTTACGCGGGCGGTGATTCGCCGGACAATCCGTTGCTCAGTCCCGGCGCCGGACCCCTGAGCGGGCGACAGCGACGGGCACCAGGTACGGGCGACCTGTGTCGGGTTTGTGGGGCGAAGCACGCTCTGGGAGTACGAATTTCCTGATGAATGACTAGTCGTGACGGGCTAAACCTCGCCGCCGAATGCCTCCATCCGGGGCGTCGATCTCGTTTAGGTCCAACCGGACCAGATGGTCAGCGATGGACGGCTGACCGCCTACCGCAACGCGAGCCGGTGATCGTCTCCTATCCACCGACACCGGCTCGCGCGCCTCCAACCGTTGCACTACAGCAACCATTGCGCCTACGCACCCATTGCGCCGGGGGCGGGTGGCAAAGTCGCCGACGCGAAGTAGGTACGCCCGCGGAGGATTCGGTTTCTCCCTCTGGATACGAAAACGCCCCGACCGGGACACCCCCCAGCTAAACCCGCAGGTCACGCGGGTTGCCAGGGCGAATACGCGGTAGAATACACCCGAATACAGCCGATTGTGGCGTTTGCTGGCGTATGAAAGTGACTGTAGCACAATGACATTCGAGAGAGACCCCAACGACCGCCGTCGGGTGGATGCCGAGACCCAGCGCAACCGCGACGTCCAAGTCGCGCGGCTGCGCAGTCAGGGCGTGCCGTTCCGGACGATTGCAAGCCGCTTGGACATGAGCTTGGGTGCGGTTCAGAAGTCGCTGCGCCGAGCGCAGAAACTCACCGACGCGATGGCCAGCCGGGAGCCCGGCGACGTGCTCGTCGTGGCGCTTGACGACGAGCTGAAGGCCGCGGACGTCGCCTGCGTCGAGGACATCGACCGACTGAGCGAGCTTGAGTACTACCGGCTGCGGCACACGGCCGGCGAGTTCGGCGACATCGTGCGGTCGCGGCCGTGGCCGTACTGAGCCGTCCAACTTCCGGGCCAGCCATGCGGTGTGCAATAAGGAGACGGCAGGCGGGCGACGTGGTGCCAGTGACCGGCGTCCCGTCCGAGGACTGGTGAGCGGGATCTGCTGCGCGGGGTGCAGCTTCGTCCTACGTGCGGCCTGACTCGATTGAGTCACGTCTCAGGCTCGCCGAGGCCGCGCTCTGACTTCGGCGAGTCTCACGATGGTTCGGCGCGCGAGCACCAGCCAGCACAGAATCGCGCTTCCCGAGAGCATCGCTGGGGTCCAGTGATCGAGCAACAAAGAGGCGGCCATGGCGCACCCGAAAGCCGTTACGTTCGCTGCAATGTCATAGATGGGGGCTAGGAAGCGCCGATTAAGGACGTGGGCAACGGCGATCACGAGTCCACAGGCGAAGGTGACCGACAAGAGAAAGCTCACCACGGCATCAGGATATCCGCGCCCACGCGTCGACTCAGAACTCGCGCAGTACGTGGCCACGCGCAAGGGCACAGCCAAGCCGCTGGCCGTGGAGTGCGTAAACGGGTTTCGCGCGTTTGGTCCAGCCACTTGAGGAACTCCGGCGGCACTGACTTCCTGAGTGACTCCGGGGTGCGCTTCGCGGGCCTGCGGCAGACCCAATTCATTACGGAGAAGATACGGTGGCGAGCCCGGTCCCGCTTCCGGCGGTTGTCGAAGTCGCCCAGGTCCAGTTCCCACGGACCTGAAACGTCGCAAAACAGCCGGGCCGATGGTGGCCGCACAAAGGTCGATGGCCGAGTCGCACCACGGCGGCGCGCTTACCGCCAGTCATCCGTCAGGACCCCAGTCACGCCTCATGAGCCGTTGAACAGGCTCGTAGACTTGGCCGTGCTTCTTGAAGTAAGCGATCGCGGGGCTGTCGAGGTGTGGGACGGAACGGCGGTATCGCTCCTGCGGCGTTTCGCGTCGACGGCGGACCTGTGTGCGCCATAGAAGTCCTGCCGAAGTCGTCACCACCAGCACGGCCAGGGCAACCGCGAACGTAGCAAGACCCATGGACCTCATGATGGCCTAGTGGTGTGTCTCGTCATTGGTTGACCGCTTGAAGCGCGACGCGTCCGCGGGCGACCTTGGCGAGGATGTCCTCGGCGGTGGCGGTCCATACGAATGGTTTGGGGTCGTTGTTGTGCGCGGCGAGGTAGTCCTCGATCTTGGCGATGAGGTCGGGCACGGAGTGGAACACGCCGCGGCGCAACGCCTTGTCGGTCAGTTCCCGGAACCAGCGTTCGACCAGGTTGAGCCACGACGAGGAGGTCGGGGTGAAGTGCAGGTGGAATCGGGGGTGTTTGTCCAGCCAGGCCCGCACGCTCTGGTGCTTGGTGAGTAGCCGGGGGGAATCGCACCCCCCGGCTCTCGCAGAACCGTACGTGACAGTCGCCCGTCATACGGCTCCCACAGGCCGGCCTCTGGTGGGCGGGAGAAGGTGCCAGTGGGCGAAGAGCCGGGGCTGGTGCTGTCGAACCGCGTCCAGCCAGGCCCGAGCCTTGGCAGCTTTCCCGCGCAGTCGTTTGAATTTCTGCATGGCCCATCGAACGAGATGCTCGTCGATGTGCCTTGCGAGGGAGTACAGCTCGGAGCGGTAGAAGACCCCGTAATAGCCGATCCAGCCTCGCACCTGAGGGTCGATCTCCTCGGCGAGGCCGGACAGATCCGTCCCACTGCGACGATTGAGGTGCCATGCCCTGACCTTCTGGCCGACCGCCTTGGCCGCCGTGACACTGATGGCCGGGGCGAAGCTCACGAAGTAGCCTCTCCGGCCTTTGGCCAGGCGCCCCCGGAAGGTGTAGCCGAGGAAGTCGAAGCTGGTGTGCTCCGCTTCCCCCGGCCGGTTCGCGTCCTGGCAGAACACGACCTTCGTCTTCTCGGGGTGCAGCTCGAGGCCGAGTGCCCCGAGCCTGGTGGCGATCGAGTCCCGCAGCGCGCGGGCCTGATCCTCCGAATCGCAGTGAGCGACAATGTCATCCGCATACCGCGCGAAGGGACAGCCCGGGAACTCCCGAACCATCCAGGTATCGAACGCGTAGTGCATGAACACGTTGGCCAGCAACGGGGAGATCGGCGACCCCTGCGGGGTCCCCTTGTCCCGCGCTGTCAGAGTCCCGTCCGGCATCCGCATGGGGGCTGTGAGCCACCGCTCGATGTAGAGCAGAACCCAACGCTCGTCGGTGTGGTGAGCGACCGCCTTGAGTAGCAGATCATGCGGGACGCTGTCGAAGAAGGCCCGGACATCAAGGTCCAACACCCAGTCCTGTTTCCAGCAGCGCCGTCGAGTCACGGCCAACGCGTCGTGGGCCGACCGCCCGGGACGGTAGCCGTAGCTGTCCGGGTGGAAGATCGGCTCCAGCTTCTCCTCCAGCAGCATCGCAGCCGCTGTCTGGGCGATTCGGTCGGCCACATTGGGCACACCCAACACCCTGATCCCCGCCCCATGATCCTTCGGTATCTCCACCGCCCGCACCGGGCCCGGCAGGTAGCTGCCGGAGCTCATCCGGTTCCACAGCTTGTAGAGGTTGTCCCTCTCCGCCTCCCGGAACCCGTCGATGCTGACGGCGTCCACGCCCGGCGCTCCGCCGTTGGCCTGGACCTTCATCCACGCCTCATGAACGAGGCGCTTGTCGATCTCGAACGACTTCACCTTCGACTTCGATCCAACCATCAGCTCCTACCCTCGCGGGGTGACCTCAGGTCGATCTGGCCCGCCCGGCCCCTTCGCTCCAGCCCCATTACCGAGCCTTCACCGCTACTACGAGCCGGTCCGCCCCTGTGCCTCGCATCGGTACTCTGCCCCTTGCGGTTTCGGCCACTTGGGGTCCTCCCTCTCGCGACCCGAACCGGCACACCGCGCCGATAACGTCCGGTCGTCGGTATCGAGGCGACAGTTTCTCCTGTTCCATGCCAGCGCCCGCGACGAGCTCACGCCACCTATACACCGGACGCCACCAGGGCAGCACGCAGCCCGCCCCCTGGCTCAGGGCTCGCCCCGCGGGCGGGCCTTTGTCCCGGAGATACCCACAACCTCCGGTTTCGGCGCCATCGTTCTACGTTTCGATGCGTCCGCAGTGGTTCATCCATGTTCGTCTTCTCGCCGCATACCTGACCCGCTGCAGCGGGCCTTTTCCGCAGTCGCTTCCCACCCCGGCTCTTGACCGGCATGACACTGCGGCGGTTTGAGTTCTCCGTCTGCTCGGCGAACCCGGAGGACCTACCTCCATCACTGGCACAGCACGCTTCGTGCTGGGGACCTCCTACATCCTCATCACTTCACTTTCAGGACACACGTGGGTGGCGTAGTTGTCGCAGATCAGGTGCACCGCAAGTGCTTCGGGGACCTCGCGGTCGATGGTGCGCAGGAACTTCAGAAACTCGGTATGGCGGTGCCGGGGCAAGCATTGCCCGATAACTTTGCCGGTCAGCACGTCCAGCGCCGCGAACAACGTGGCGGTGCCGTTGCGCTTGTAATCGTGGGTCATCGTCTGCGCCCGCCCCTGCTTCATCGGCAGCGACGGCTGGGTCCGGTCCAGGGCCTGCACGGAGGACTTCTCGTCCATGCACAGCACGATCGCCTTCTCCGGAGGATTGAGGTACAGACCGACCACGTCGATCAGTTTCTCCTCGAACTTCGGGTCGTTGGACAGCTTGAATGTCTCGACCAGGTGCGGTTTCAACCCGCGCGCGGCCCACACCCGCTGCACCGTCGCCGCCGACACCCCCGCCGTCGCCGCCATCGTCCGGCACGACCAGTGGGTCTGGCCGTCCGGCGTGGAATACCGTGTCAGGTGCACGATCTCGTCGATCTTCTCCTGCGGGATGGTGGACTTGCGGCCACGCCCGGCCCGGACCTTCCCCAGCTTCGCCAAGCCCTCCTCCGCGAACCGGGCCCGCCACGCCCGAACCGTCGCCGGCTTCACCCCGACCTGCGCGGCGATCCTCACATTCGCCACACCATCGGCCGCCAGCACCAGCGCCTTGGCCCGCCGAACCTGCCGATGCGGCGCGGTCTGCGACCGCGACAAGGCTTGCAACGCTTCTCGTTGACCGTCCGACATGACCAAAGCAGCCGCTGGTGTCATCACCCACGAAGTCTATCCCAGAACCAGCCTATTATTTTGGAGACACACCACTAGTGTGCCGCGCCGGGCTCTTGCACCACGCACACGTCTGCCAAACCAGCGGGGAAAAGCGTGCGACTCACCCAGGCAATGGCCGGCAAAGGGGTGAACGCCTTGACCTAACTACGCCGGAGGCACGTCCGGTGGCCGCGAGTGGGCAGATCTCATGGCCACCACCGGGCAGTTTTCATGACCGCCACTGGGCAGTTCTTCATGTCCCTTGACATACGTGACTGCTCCGCACTCGCCGCCATCGGCATCGCCACCCGTGCCGATACCCGAGCTTCTTGCCGCACTCGGCAGCCGAGACCGCGGGCATTACGGTGGTACAACGCTGTAGACCAACAATGTTGACACGGCCTCTAGCAGGGTGTTTACTGGAGGCCTAGTCGGGAAACCGGCGTCGGCGGCGGCCGTACGAGTTGGCCGTCGGGATCGACGCGATTCCTGATCCATCCCGGGAATCGGGGTCCAGACCACTGCACGACCGCGACACGCGTCGGGACAAATCCGAACGCGTGCGTGTCCACTGTCGAAGCTAGGAGAACGACCACGATGAACACGATGAAAAAGTCTGCCAACGGACGCCGGATTACTTTTCGCGAGAACGTGATCCACGTAGGCGCGGGTTTCGTAGCGAAGGAGCGCCCGCACGTGTTGGCCGCGCTAGCGACCCTCGAGCCGCATCTGGGACGGTGGGATCCCAATGATGTCGATATTGAAGTCACCCTGCGGGACCGCGGCGGCAACGAGCAGCGCATCACATTGCGCACGACCCTACCTGGCTGTCCGCCGCTCGTAGCGGTCGCCGACAACCCGGACCTCACCCGTGCCCTCTGCGAGGCAAAGCGTCAACTGATCCGGCAGCTTGAACACCAAAAGTCGGCAGGCGAACCCATGAATAACCGCCGGCTGCGGAAAGCGACGATTCGGCATCCGGGATACTTCCGCGCCGCCTGAGATCACCGAGCTCGCAAGGTAGACACACCGACACCCGGCATTACGAGACCCCACCAGCAGCTCGCTTCTGCGGGCAGATAGTAGAGACAGTCATGACGCACATCACCGAAGCGCGTGTTATCGGCAACCATCCCGACATGGGCGTGCCGCCGCCTGCGGCTGTCCGTAGTTCGTTGATCGTCACGGACATACTCCGTGCAGGTATACGCCGCAGGAACACACGCAGGGAAATGGCTGCGGCCCAGTCCACGTGGGATTCCGAAGGCGGGGCAACCGGAGAAGGTGAATCGCCGCCCGGTGGTACCGAGGGTTTACTACTGGCGTCGTACACCCGGCCGGTCGGTTCCGGACCCCGTGGTCTTGGTCGTTGACCCGGTGCGGTCGCTCGGCTCGCGAAACCCGAGCGAGCGGCGCATCATCGGCGCTATGAAGCGAGATGTGGGCGCAGAGCTCGAAGTCGAGATCACCGCGCCGACGGAGTTGGAGTTCCAGATTGCTGTCGCGCCGCATCCGAATACCGAGGTGTCCGAGTCGCTGTCGTTCGTCTTGGACGGAAAAACCGTCCAGGCCTTAAGAACGTGTTGGGAAAGTTCACGCGGCACTTGAGGCGCGTTGCCACGGCTTGCGGCCGGGTGGCGGCTCGAGCCGTCGGACCATCAATCCGATCATCGCCCATTTGATCATGGCCTCGCTGGTCTCCGGCAGTCGCTCGTAGTCGTGGTCCAGGCGGCGGCATTTCACGATCCAGGCGAATGTGCGCTCGACCACCCACCGACGTGGAAGCACCTGGAACATCCTGATTCCCAAGGGTTTACGTACGATCTCGACGGTGATGTGGGCGACCGTCTCGGCCCATTCGACCAGCCTGCCGGCGTAGCCGCCGTCGGCCCACAGCAGCGACAGCGACGGCATCGCCATCTTCACCCGGTCCAGCAGCGTGCGTGCGCCGTCGCGGTCCTGCACGCTCGCCGAGGTGATCAGCACCAGCAGCAACAGGCCCATCGTGTCGACCACGACGTGCCGCTTGCGGCCGTTGACCTTCTTGCCGGCATCGAATCCGCGCACGGCCGCCGCGACGGTGTCGGCGCCCTTGACCGACTGGGCGTCCATGCAGCCGGCTGAGGCCATCGGGTCCCGATCGCTGGCATCCCGCACGCGACCCCGCAAGGCATCGTGGAGCCGGTCAACCACACCGTCCTCGCGCCAGAGCTTGTGGTACCAGAACACCGTCGCCCACGGTGGAAAGTCATGCGGCAGTTGACGCCACGCGCATCCGGTGCGGTTGACGTAGAGGATGGCGTCCACCACGCGGCGCCTCGAATGTACCGCCGGACGGCCACCCGACCGGGGCGCGGGCACCAACGGCTCGATCAGCTCCCACTGCGCGTCGGTCAGGTCGGACGGATAGCGCTTGTTCTCAGCCACAAGCCCACACTGGCCACTTAAGCCACATCAGTCACGCAGGCACGCCGAGTCACTCTCCCAACACGTTCTAAGTCTCGCATCCGTGCGGTCCAACAGGCGGCCGGGGTGACTGGCAACGACGTGCTGACCGCGGTAGTAGCAGGAGTGCTACGGGAGTGGCTCACCGCCCGTGCCGAGCTGCCGAACAGGTCGCTGGTAGCCATCTGCCCGGTAACGGTGCGCAGCCGCGATCACGCGACTGACGAGGACAGGCATGGAAACTTGTTCGGTATGCAGTTGTGCCCGTTGGGCACCAACCTGGCCGACCCAGTCGAGCGGCTGACCCACATCCATCGTGTGATGACACGGGCGAAACATCAAGTGGCCAGCCGCGGGTCCAACGCGACGATGCTGCTTGTTGCGCCGAACATCGGGTCCACGATCCTGTTGCCGATGGTGCCGTTGGCGCCGCGGCTACAACGTGTCGATCTCCAACGTTCCCGGGCCGCAGGCCCAGATGTACTGGAACGGCGCGCGTCTGGAGAACATCTATCCCGTCGCGACCGCGATGAACGGGCAGGCACCGACCGTGACGATGTGCTCCTATGCCGACCAGGTGACGTTCGGCTATGTTTCCGGCCGCAACGTGATACCCGACATCGGGTCGCTCATACCGCTGACCGAGCGCGTACTGGCTGACCTGGAGAGCGCGGTCGGAGTGGCGACGTGAAGCCGCTACCCATCAGCGGAAGCAAATGCACTCATCGGTGCCTACGCGGTCACCGGGGCGGCCTCGGGCATGGGGCGCAAGGTCGCGGAAAAACTGTGCGGGCCGCGAGCGGCGTATCGGCTGTAGTCAGCGCGTCAACGCAGATTGACTTGCTGAGCCATCACCGCACTCTCCTGACGGGGACACCTTCGTAGGCGAAAGAACTGAAAATCCGCTATAGAGCCTGTCGCAGAATCTGGCGACTGGGATCATTGGTTGGGCCGGTTACCGGAGGCGCTTCCAGAAGGGGTAACTGCAGTGACAACCGAACCCGCAAAGACGTTCTCCCGCATGTTCAGGGGCTACCATCCGGCTGCGGTTGACGCCTACATCGAGGTGTTGATCAGCAAGGAGCAGCTGCTGCTCGGCGACGTCGAGATGCTCAGGGCCGGGCTGAAGGAATCCGGCGATAAAGTAGCCGCGCTGCGGGAGGAGGTCGCCGTCCTCACCGACACCTCACCCTCGCCTCACGCGATGCAATATCGGCTGGCGAAGATGCTGCGGGGTGCGGTCGACGAGGTTGCCGAGATGCAGGCCGAAGCGCGGGAAGAGGCAGAGGCCCTGATCGCGGCGGTCGAGGCCGAAGCCGAGGCCGCGCGGCGAAAGCACAAAGAGCTGTTGGCGGACATGGCCGCGCAGCGAAAAGCCCTACAAGCCGAGTATGAGGAAACCAAGAAAAACCTCGACGCCGAACTAGCCAGGATGCGCGCTGAAACCCAAGCGGAAATCGATGAGGCGGGACAGGACGCCCAGCAGGAGCGTGAGCAGCTCCTCGCCGATGCAAAGCAGGAGGCTGATTATTATCGTGAGCAGGCCCGGCGGGCGGTGGACGAGGCGAGTCAGCAACGAATCAAAGTCCTGGAGCAACTGATGGGCGTATACCGCGACCTAGAAGCGGTTCCGGCCACTCTTGAGTCGGCATACCAGGAAGCAAAGAATTCGCCGGAGGCGAGCGTCGTGGTGCCGTTGGACCAGAAAATCAGCGCGGGGTGAGCCCGCGCTAGCCTCGTGTGACCACCCCTTCGCGAGGGTTACTTACCTGGCCCAAATGAGACCCAGTCTCCTCGGCGGCTTCGTGTAATGCGGCCTGTTCTGGCGCTGGTCTCTGCAAGGCGAATTGCGCGCAGGAGGACGACCGCGCGGAAGCCGGGCAGAATGCGCGACCGGGAGACCATCGCACTGCGAGTTGCGATTGCTGACCGCCGTTCGCCGGGTGTGCCGCGAGCAGGGGCACGCTGCCCTCCATTGGTCCGGTACACGAACTGCTGGACGAACGCGCCGAGCTGACCGGAAGCTCACTGCTCGGCCACCAGCCACGTCACCGCGAACGCCCCGTCCACACCGGCAGCGGTCCCCATCGCCCTCGGTGGCGGTGGGCGCTGCGGAGGTCAGAACTCGTCGTCCTCGTCGTCGTCGATGAACTCGGTCGGGTCGTGGGGCTCGTCGTCAGCGTCTTCGAAGGAGTCCGTACCGACGTCGATCGCCTTCTGATGCTGCTCCAATTCCTCCAGCTTCTCGACGATCTCGCCCCACATCTCCTGCGGGACAACAGAACGCACCGCGTCGCAGATCTGGCCCAGTTGGACCTTCATCACCAGCAGATCGCGGCTGTAGTCCCTGGAGTCGATCATCGACTGCAGCCGACCCGCCGCGACGATGCCGGTGTGCACATCAACCTTGGTGTCCGAGTCGACCAGGGTCTCATAACTTTTCACCATGACGGTCTCAAAAAACGCAATGGGGGTGATCGCGGTGGCCACGCCCTCGACGAAGTCGACGCCGTTCGCCTTTGCCCGGCGCTCCAGGATCTCCCGGTAGTTCGCTTTGGCGACGTTCTGGACCGGGAAATGCCGCGCGCAGTGGTTACGGATCGAATCGACCGTCACCCGATCACACTTGTCGAGTTCGGTGTTGTCTTCCCCAAGGGCGCGCACGATCATGGCATAGCTGGCCCCGGCGGCCAACAGCTCGTTCACCTTCCGCCGCACGCTGTCGTTGCAGATTCGGCATCGGGGCTCCAGGTGAAACCCATTGCGCGGGACCAGCTCCATCGACTCCACAGTCTTGTCGACAGAGGTGGCGAGCGCCTGTGACACGGACATGTCTATCTCCTCGATCCGCCGAAGGTGCACGGTACTCGTCGATCCCAGTCTGTCAGGGAAACAACCCCGATGCACGGGTCCAGGGGTACATCTGGCGTATCCCCGGCGTAGGAACACATCGTTGGCCTCGGCCAACAGCTGCTGTCCCCGGTCACGCTCCGGAGCCGTTTGGCGCTACTCCATCTGGGTGTCGGTGATGCGGCAGTTACTTCTCCAATGTGAACTGATTGACGTCGGTGTAGCCGTGCGCGGAACAACTCCGCGCAGCCGGTCAGGTACTTCATGTACCGGTCGTAGACCTCTTGCGACTGAATCGCGATCGCCTCGTCCCTATGAGCCTCCAACGCGGCCGCCCACAGGTCGAGGGTCTTGGCGTAGTGCGGCTGCAGCGACTGAACCTGAGTGACGCGCGAATCCGGCCGCGACGGCGTGCTCGCGCACCATCGGTATCGACGGCAGCCGTCCGCCCGGAAAGATCTCGGTCATGAGGAACCGGACGAACCGGGCGAACTGGAATGTCAACGGCAATCCCCGCTCGGCCGCCTCCGCCGGATGCAGCCCAGTGATGGTGTGCAGCAGCATGACTCCATCGTCGGGCAACACGTTGTGCGCCATCGTGAAGAAGTCGTCGTAGCGTTCATGCCCGAAGTGCTCGAACGCACCGATGCTGACGACGCGGTCCACCGGCTCGTCGAACTGCTCCCAGCCCGCCAGCAGCACCCGACGCGAACGTCGGCTCCCGGACTGGTCGAACAGCCGCTGAACATGCGCGGTCTGGTTCTTGCTCAACGTCAATCCGACGACGTTCACGTCGTAGGCTTGCACCGCGCGCATCATGGTCGCGCCCCAGCCGCAGCCCACGTCAAGCAACGTCATGCCCGGCTGTAACGCCAGCTTGCCCAACGTCAGGTCGATCTTGGCGATCTGGGCCTGTTCCAGCGTCATGTCGTCGCGCTCGAAGTACGCGCAGCTATACGTCCGGGTCGGGTCCAAAAACAACTGGAAGAAGTCGTCGGACAGGTCGTAGTGGGCCTGCACGTCCTCGAAATGCGGCCTCGGGTCGCCACGATGATCCGATCGCACCATGAACCTGCGGCGCCTTTCTGGCTTCTCAAGACAGCATCCGGTGTCCGCCTTCGGCGGGATGCTGTTTTCAAAGTACCCTTCAGGGTTTCCCCACTTCTGGCGTCTGGCGCGATGGCCGGCTACTCAGCCGAATCGACGCGCTTGGTGGCGCGCGATGATATCCCGGTAGCGGCTTTCGGGTCGGATCGCCCGATCCAGCCAATCTGCGGCGTAGTCCGGTCCGGGCATGTCCACCAGATCAGGATGCCCGCCGACCAAGTCGGGCCATTCCGCGACGACATCGCGACCGATGGCCTCGATATCCCACTGCGATCGCTGATGTCTCGGCAGCGTTTCGGCCACGTAGCGGCGCACATCATCGTCCGACACGTAGACATCCATACCAGCCATGCCCGACACCGTAACCCGCCTGCTCGATTTCGTCGGCCGCTTCGGGCAGCACACCGCCGTGCCGTGCACACGCTGAGCATCCCCCCAGGCGCGGCCACCGACTCCATCCGCGAGCCATACCGACGTTCTCACCAATCGTGGTGTATCCAAAGGAGCCTGAACCGATTTCACCGGCGATCAGCTGACCCGACTTCACGCCGATTAGCGCCAGCGGCAGCGGTGGTCGCGTGGGCAGTCGTTGTCACGGCGCGAACCGCGCCCGCGAACATTTATTGATCCACTCCGATACGCCCGTATGTCAGGCAGTGTTGTACCGCACTGACCCGACAGAAGAAAGGCATACCCGATGAGCGGTGAGAGCAGTAAGCGCTGGTACGGATCGGATTCCAAGGTGTGGGCCGTGGTCGGCACCATCGCCGCAGCGGTCATCCTGGCCTGCGGTTTGATCTACATGAGCACCAACCGGGCCGCCGCCGAGCCGGGCTGCACCGCCTCCGGTCTGTCATCGGCGCTGGCCACCGTGGCCAGTGGCACCGCTGGCTGGCTGGCGAGCCATCCCGAGGCCGAGGCCGCCGTCAACAGCGGCGACGAGAACGCGATCCGCACGTATTTCGGGGCTCACACCGACCAGTGGCAGCAGTTGCAGGGCATCGCCAATCCGCTGCGCAGTCTGCGCAATTCCTGCCCGCAGCAGGTTTCGGCAGGGGATGTGGCCCGGCTGTTCGACGCGATGAGCGCATGAGGGTCAGCATTTACATTGCGTCATTCATGTCATCACAGTCGCCCGGATCGAAAACGTCGTCGTCATAGTCGGTTTCGTCGTCGACGCCAAGTGTGGGCTGCTCAACCTGACCCAACTTCTCGACGATCGCTCCCCACATCTCCTGCGGCACCGTGGACTTGACCGCGTCGCAGATCTGGCCCAACTGGACCTTCATCACCAACAGATCGCGGGTATAGTCCTTAGAGTCGATCAGCGACTGCAGCCGACCCGCCGCGATAATGCCGGTGTTGACATCAACCTTGGTGTCCGAGTCCACAAGCGTCTCATAACTTTTGACAAGCACGGTCTCAAAAAACGCAATGGGGGTGAGCGCGGTGGCCACGCCCTCGATGAAGTCGACGCCGTTCGCCTGTGCCCGGCGTTCCAGGATCTCTCGGTAGGTTGCCTTGGCGACGTTCTGGACTGGGAAGTGCCGCGCGCAGTGGTTTCTGACCGAGTCGACCGTCACCCGATCACACTTGTCGAGTTCGGCATTGTCCGCCGGACTCGTCGCCGTACCCGACGGTGGTGACGGTGCAGATCGACCACCACAATGCGTCACCGAAGGTGTCCACCGCCACATCGGTGGGCTGGCAGGAAGTGGCACGCCATCTAATCCCTCGACAAGAGCGAAATCGCCGGCCGACCAGCAGTGGTCGACTCAAAAACCCCGTGCGCCGCGAAGTCGGATTGAGTGGCAGCCCGTCCGCGCTGCCACTCCTATGCCTCGGCGGGCGGGATGTTGTGGTTGAGGCGGAAGAGGTTGTGCGGGTCGTAGCGCCGCTTCACCTGCCGCAGCCGCTCGAAGTTCGCAGCGCCGTAGGCCGCGCGCACGCGTTCGATGGGCTCGTCCGGAGCTCCGTAGTTGAGGTAGCCGCCGCCGCTGGCCGAGCGCTCCTCGAGCGCGGCGGCCGTGCGCCGCGCCCAGGTGATGTGCTCGGCGTCACCTGCCGCGTCCTCCCAGATGGCCATTGCGCTCACGTTGAAGCACTTCTCCCTGCGGCTGAACGCGGTGGCGTCCGACGGCACGCGCAGCGCGGCGCCGTGCATCTGCTCGATCAGCATGACGTCCCAGCCGTCCTGCGGGTGAGCGAGGTAGTGGTCGACGATCTCGTCGATCAGGTCGTCGGGCAGCGAGTCGACGAAGTGGCTCTTCCAGTAGTGGCGCAGCCCGAAACGGCAGATCGCCCTGCATCACCTGGATCTGCAGGTAGCTGGTGAGGCCGAGGCCGTCGCTCAGCACCGGCAGGCGCTCGCGTAGCGGGCGGACGGCCTCCTCGGCGGCCTCGGCGTCGCCGGCGAAGCGCCAACGCAAAGGCTGTTTGCAGCTAATTCACAGACGACCAGAAGGACACTTCACGACGTCGGCGGTGAGCAGGTCGATGGTCGGATCGGTGGCGGTGCGCCTCCTGGGTCCGCGCGGCGCGGTCGCCGACGAGGAGGCGGTCGGGGTCACGGCGGGTCACGGCGGGGAGCCGCCTCCTCGACCGAATCCGTCCCGCTGGTGAGGGCCATTACCGAAGAACGGTCCGCGCTCGTCGCAGGTCAAGGATGCCCGGCGCGCCGAGATCGGTGGACAACCGGGCCTGCTTCTCGCGGATATCGGCGATGTCGACGGGCGACGGCGTGAAACCGGTCGCCTCGAAGCGGCGGCTGCGCCGCGACTCGGCCTCGACCGCGTTGACCGGGGGCTCGTCGTAGGCCCGGCCGCCGGGGTGCGACACGTGGTAGGTGCAGCCGCCCCGCGACATGCCGGTCGCGGTGTCGATCAGCTCGAAGCGCAGTGGCCCGTCGACGGTGATCGTCGGGTGCAGCGCGCTGGGCGGCTGCCACGCGCGGAACCGGACCCCGCCGACCTGGACGTCGGGGGTGTCGGTGGCCAGCAGCGGTATCGGATAACCGTTGACTGTGACGACGTGGCGCTGTCGGTCGGCACCGATGGTGCGGACCTGGATGCGTTCGACGGACGAGTCGACGTAGCGGGCGGTGCCACCGACGGTGGCCTCCTCGCCGAGGGTGTTCCACGGTTCGATCGCGCCACGCAGCTCGATCTCGATGCCGTCGAACACCGCGGTGCCGATGCGCGGGAACCGGAATTCGGTGAACGGGTCCAGCCACGCGGTCTCGAATTCCACGCCGTGCGCGCGCAGGTCTGCCGCGACCTCGGCGATGTCGTGAATGATGAAGTGCGGCAAAAGATATCGGCCGTGCAGATTGGCGCCATGCCGGATCAACGGCGCGCGCAGCGGCTCGTCCCAGAACCAGGCGACCAGTGCGCGCACCAGAAGCGACTGCACCATGGCCATCTGAACATGGGGCGGCATCTCGAACCCGCGCAGCTCCAGCAGGCCGAGCCGGCCCCGCGCGCTTTCCGGGCTGTAGAGCTTGTCGATGCAGAATTCGGCGCGGTGGGTGTTGCCGGTGATATCGGTGAGCAGGTGCCGCAGCGCCCGGTCGCTCACCCACGGCCGCGCGCGGCCCCCCTGTGTCAGGCGGGCGATCTCGGCGAACGCGATCTCGAGTTCGTACAACGCCTCGGCGCGGCCTTCGTCGACCCGCGGCGCCTGTGACGTGGTGCCGACGAACCGGCCGGCGAACAAGTAGGACAGCGCCGGGTGGCGCTGCCAGTACGTCAGCATCGACACGAGAAGGTCGGGGCGACGCAGCAGTGGCGAGTCGGCCGGAGTGATGCCTCCGAGCGTGATGTGGTTGCCGCCGCCGGTGCCGCCGTGGGTGCCGTCGACGTCGAATGACTCGGTGGACAGCCGCGCCAACCGCGCCTGCTCGTAGAGCGTCTCGAGCTGCTGCTTCTGCTCGGCGAAACTCGCGGTCGGCGCGATGTTGACCTCGATGACGCCCGGGTCGGGCGTGATCGTCATCGACTGCAGCCGCGGGTCGGGCGGCGGTCCGTAACCCTCGACCACGACCCGGCACCCCGTCGCGGCCGCCGCGGCCTCGAGACGTGCGACCAGGTCGACGAAATGCTCGAGTTGCTCGGTGGGGGGCAGGAAGACGTGCAGAAGCCCACCGCGGACCTCGGCGGCCATCGCGGTGACGGGCGCGGTGTCGTCGTCTTCGACTGTCGCGTTTTCGGGTTCGTGGTCGAGGGGTAATTCACGCCGTCGTGCCAGCGGGTCGGCTTCGAACGATGGGCGGGGCGGCCGCCAACTGATCGCATCCAGCGGCAGCCGCAAACCGGCGGGAGACTCCCCGTCCAGCAACACAATTCGACCTCGGCGCAGCTGCCAGTCGGCGCTGGCCCACCCGGCGTTGTCATCACGGCGGTGCAGCGGAAGCACATACGCGGCCGGGTCGACGACGGCCTGGTCGAGCCGGGCGAGCAGCGCGGCGCGGGCGGCGGCGCTGTCGTCTTTCAGCTCGTCGTCGGCGGCGACCGCGTCCCCCGCAGGCATCCTGACCTTGGCGGCCAACCGGCTCAGCGGGTCGTCGTAGGCGGGCCGCACCTGGCTCGCGGGCAGGCCGAGACCGTCAGCGATCCCGGCTATCAGTATCCGGGCGGTGTCAGGCTCGACCTCCGGGCGTGTCTCGTCGGCCCAGGGGTCCGCCAGCAGCGTGTCGTCGCGCCACAGCTGCAGCCCGTCGCTGCGCCAGTGCAGTGCAATCTGCCAGCGGGGCAACGGTTCTCCGGGATACCACTTGCCCTGTCCGCGTTGGACAAGACCATGCGGAGCCCACACCTTCTTCAGCCGTGCGGCCAGCTCGCAGGCGCGCTGGCGTTTGTGCGGGCCGTCGGCAGCGGTGGTCCACTCCTCGTCGACCTGGTTGTCGATCGAGACGAACGTCGGCTCGCCCCCGCAGGTCAATCGGACGTCGGAGGCCGCCAGGCGCTCGTCGACCTTGGCGCCGACGTCGCAGATCGTCGCCCACCCCGTGTCTGTGTAGGGCAGCGTGACGCGCGGGTCCTCGTGGATCCGGGTGACCGTGTTGGAGTAGTCAAGCACCGTGTCGCACACCTCGGTGGCGCCGGTGATCGGCGCCGCCGACGTCGGATGCGGGGTCGCCGCTAGCGGGATGTGACCCTCGCCCGCGAAGAGTCCCGACGTCGGATCCAGCCCGATCCACCCGGCGCCGGGGATGTACACCTCGGCCCATGCGTGCAGGTCAGTGAAGTCGGCCGCCGGCCCGGACGGGCCGTCGAGCGCCTCGACGTCGGACGTCAGTTGCACGAGATATCCGGAGACGAACCTCGCGGCGAGGCCGAGGTGGCGCAGGATCGACACGAGGAGCCACGCCGAGTCGCGGCACGACCCGATCGCGGTGCGCAGCGTGACGTCGGGTGTCTGCACCCCGGCCTCCATGCGCACGCTGTAGGCCACGTCGGTGTTGACGGCGTGGTTCAGCGCGACCAGAAAATCGATGGTGCGCGTCCCGTCGGGCACCGAGAACCCGCGCACCCACGTTCGGACCAGCTCCCCCGGGCCGGAGCCTTCGTCGTCTTCGTCGACCGGCTGCAGATACGGGCGGAGGTCCTCGGCCGTCGCCTTGGGGTAGTCGAATGGCACGCGCTCGGCCCAGTCCTCGATGAAGAAGTCGAACGGGTTGATCACCTTCATGTCCGCGATCAGTCCCACGGTGATCGTCAGCTGACGGGTGCGGTTCGGGAACACCAGACGCGCCAGGAAGTTGCCGAACGCGTCCTGCTGCCAGTTGATGAAGTGGTCGGCGGGCTCGACCGTCAGCGAGTAGGCCTCGATCGGGGTGCGGGAATGCGGCGCCGGGCGCAGCCGCACCACGTGCGGATACACCTCGACCAGTCGGTCGAACGTGTAGCGGCTGCGATGCTCCAGCGCTACCTTGATGCCCACGGTGGGTATCCCATCACAGGGCACTGTCAACTTGAGTAATCCGAGGGCGATTTTCGCCGGTTCGCCTCCGCGATTCACCAGGTCGCGTGTGACTTATGAGGCTTACGTGGTTAGCAGAACGTCCACACGACCTCAAGTTGACAGTGCCCGTGGAAGGCCGTATTACTTCCGCGCACGCGACGACGAGTCGTGCCTCTGGCGCGGTCCCGTCGGCGCCGAAGCGGACTACTTGCAGTAGGCCGACCATGAAGAATTCGTCACCGAGTGTCCGGATGACACCTAACCCCCGATGACATTCACGACCCCCGATGACATTCACGAACCGATCACATCACTATCACCCTGCATGCTCCAATTCTCGCCCACAAATGAAGGGTATAGACCTTGCCATTACGAATTCGCTCCCCCACCGGCCGGCGACGATGTCGCCCGCGCAGCGCTGCGTCACTCAACCGGTGGGTACCTCGTCGGTCCATACCCTGAAGGTCGTCAATGTGGCGGGGCCGAAGGTGTTGCTGAGCGCGACGTCGGCGGCGTCGCGGCCACGCGCGATCAACACCCTGCCGATGCGCGGCGTGTTGTTGCGCGCGTCGAAGGTATGCCATTGCCCGCCGAGGAACACCTCGAACCAGGCAGCGAAATCCATCGGCTCGTCCACCGGCGGCACACCGATGTCGCCAAGGTACCCGGTGCAGTAGCGCGCAGGGATGTTCATGCAGCGACAGAAGGCAACGGCAAGATGCGTGAAATCACGGCAGACACCCGTCCGGTCGTGAAAAGCTTCCAGCGCCGTCCGGGTCATGCGCGCGTGTTCATAGCCGAACGTGATATGTCGCTGAACGTAGTCGCAGATTGTCTGAACGCGGCCCCATCCCGTTGGTGCCTGCCCGAAGAGATTCCACGCCGTCTCGGATAGCCGATCGGTTTCGCAATAGCGGCTGCCGAGCAGGAAGATAAGCGTGTCCACGGGCAGGTCCGGCACGGGAATCTGGTGCGCGCGGGGAACGGTGACGTCGGGGAGGCCAGTGTCGTTGACGACCGCATCGGCCGAGACGCGGGTGCGGCCCTTGGGCGCAACAATGCGGGTGCACCAGTTGCCGAAGCCGTCCCGATAGGCTGCCATCGGGACCGGCGGGTCGATTACCAGGTCGTCACGGCCGACGAGGTCGGACACGCGGGTGAAGTGGATGTTGAGGTTGAATATTATCGGGGTTGGCTGCGGGCAGTCGTAGATCATTTCGAAGCCGACGTGAATCTGCATTATTTCTCTCCGATATCCGGCAGGTGAGGTCGCGCATGGGCGTAGGTGGTGGAAAAGGTTCTCACTGGTGCTACTTGGCGCAGGGCATGAATCATGGGGCGCTCAGGTGGCACATGCCGTGCGTAACGAATCGATCAGCACGCGCCGCAACGCCATCCAGCGCCGGCCCGCGGCGATAACGATGCCCTGGTTGACTTCCAGCTCGATTCCGACGTAGTCGCACTGCGCGAAGCGCAAGCGCAAGCGCGAGGTCAACCCGTCTCCTTTGCCCGCATAGGGGTAGTTGCGGCGTACCCGAAGTTCCGGAGCCAATGCCGCCAGCGATTCCTTCCAGCGGGCACACACCTCGGCCTCCCCGCGCCGACCGGGGTGGTAGAGCAAACCCACGTCGGCGCCGCGCACCCTGCCATCCAGCTCCGCGGTAAAGCTGTGCGACGAAATGTGGATCACGCGATGCCCGCGCGACACCGCTTGCCCGACGAGACGCTCGACCTGCTCGCGATAGGGCCAGTAATACCGTTCGACGATCTGCGCCCGCGTCTGGGCCGGCGCGCCGCGTGTCACCGCCGAAAAAAGTTGTGGGTGGCCGATCGAGCGATTGAGATCGATAAGCAGGCGGCTGATGGTCGAAGCCACCAGCGGCGCCCGGCAGCCACTGGCGAGTGCCTTCGCCATGGCCAGCGACCCGGGATCGTAGCCACGGTGGGAATCCAGCAGCGCCCGTTGTCCCCGAAACAGCCGCCGGTAGGGCGCGGGTATCCGGTTGCCGCCGTGTTCACAGGTGATGATGATGGTGTCCATCGTGACAACCGATCACCAGCGCAACTCGGGCAAGTGGCGAAACACCTGCCGCGTACCTTCGCCCCATTCGTCGCCGAGGGCGGTG
Organism: uncultured Actinomycetota bacterium; assembly: GCA_963801365.1. Taxonomy (GTDB): domain Bacteria; phylum Actinomycetota; class Actinomycetes; order Mycobacteriales; family Mycobacteriaceae; genus Mycobacterium. Next base: position 51,839 of record CAWDEZ010000029.1, read on the forward strand.
AAATAGGGGTCCCCCTCATCGAATCGCCGCCGCCACTGCACTTGGAGGCTGTCCCGTTCGTAGCAAATCAGGTCGATGGGCATGCCCACCGACAAGTTGCTGCGCATGGTCGAATCGAAAGACACCAGTACACACTTCGTGGCGTCTGCGAGGGGCGTGTGTTGCGTGATTACGCGGTCGAGGATCGGCTTTCCGTACTTGGTTTCACCGGTCTGAAAGAAGGGCGTGTCGATCCCGGCTTCGATGAAATTGCCCTCGGCGTAGGTCCGGAATAGCCGTATCGGCTCGCCGCCGATCTGCCCACCGACGATGAACGAGGCATTGAAGCGGATGTTGTTCTCTTCGAGGTACCCGGCGTCGCGTTTCTCGATATCGCGCGTCGCGTCCGCGACCAGCCCCACGACGTCGAACATGGTCCGGGCACCCAAGAGATTGGTGGCCGCGTCGCCGTCAGCACAACGCTGCGTCAATACGCTGATCACCGCCTGGGTTCCGGCCAGGTTTCCCGAACTCAGCAGAACGACAACGCGGTCGCCGCGACGCTCGAACACCGTCATCTTGCAGAACTTGGCGAAGTTATCCACGCCAGCGTTCGTGCGCGAGTCCGAGGCGAAAATCATGCCCTTGTCGAGCATTACGCCGATACAGTAAGTCACGCGGTGCACGTTCTGTGCAATCGACCCCCGTTCACAATGCCACCAGCTTCAGGATGGTGGCAGACGCGCAGGTGAGCGATTCCCAATCCGGATTTAAGCCTGCCTCGATGCCTTCGCGAACACCAAGCCTACGCCGCTCGACGTGCGGCAGCAGATAATGACGAACCTGCGTTTACTCCCGGCTGCAGTCGTTGCGGTGGTTTGCCGGACGCACAGTAGACACCGCCCTGGCCGCCATTCGGGCTGGGCGGCCCGGGCGTCGGTGCCGCACTGCAGGCTATGGAGCGAGTCTGATTGGCAATTTGCTTACGACTCGCTTGAATTGGCCGCGTCGGCGTTCACCGACGGCGCGAAGGTTGGCCTGGCGACCGAACTTCGGTATCGCGAAAAGGTAATGGCCACAACGTGGTCGAGTAGGCAGGACGCGCGGATCCGCTACACCGCGCCCCTGCCGCGGATCGCCGGTCAGCGTCGGTGACAGAGATCGACCTTTACCGCAACCTGTAGGAGGCCCTGGGGGCCGGTCTGACCCTGGTCACCTGCTAGAATCAAAGTGCTGGCCAGCGGTGACCACGCCCGCTGCGATCCTCGAAGTTCCGATCACCAAGCAGGGCAGGCCATGCCGCTTGCTCGTCGAGAGGAGTCCAATGACCACCTACTACTCGGAAGGTGTCTTCGGGGTCGTCTCGTTTGAGACCGACCCACACCACGACATCAACGCCGACGCGAAATTCTGGAGCCCTGACACCGAGAGGTGGGTCGACTGCCCCGGCTCGACGGGCATCGGGACCGACGTGCTTTACAGCGTCGATTTCTACCCCATCCCCGCTGACGCGGTCGAAGAGACGCAGACGCGTTGTCGCGACCTCATGGCACGAAGGGCGGCGCCCGGATCGACAAGCGGCTACACGCCGACGCCGAGATCGTCGCGCTGAGGCGACGGCACGCTGCCCATTCGAGCGTCTGAGCCGCTTGCCCGAGAGGAGACCGCTCCCATGACCACGTCCTACAAGGAAGCGTGCACACAAAAGGCATCTTGACGGTCAGATTCGTTCCGTGACACGCGCGAAAGCACACGACCCGGCCGACAGCTCGGCGACCGTATCAGTTGCTCGCCGAACTTTGCCCCAGAATGCCAAAGTCGGTCACGACCTGGCCTTTTCTGATGCGGTTACACATAACTGAGACGCAGAACGCCCCCAGCTAACACGTGGGTGTCGCTGTTCACCCCTGCTCGACACCCCGTTTCCCCTGGTCGGCACCAAGCCTCAGCTAATTTCTGCGGGTTTGTAGGAATGTTTGCTGCTTTGCTTTCCGGCAAACCGCGAAAATAGCTGCTGATCAGCGCTTTCGATCGAGGTAGATCGGTAGCTGATCGCGGTGGTACCCACTTTGCTGGAGGCACTCGCTAGCGGAGTGTCGGCTGCCAGTCGTCGTCCCCGCGTGGGTATCCCCAGCACCGACAGGCGCGGCCCGCGTCGACCAGGCCGACCGTCGCAGGGTCGACACAGTGCCGCCTGCCAGGCTCGTATGAGCCGCAGTGACACGTCTTCAGTTCAATGCGGCCCTCCCCCTTTTGGGCCGCCACGTCCGCCCGGAGTCCTCGAAACGAGGTTTCATCCCCCCTGCCCGTCCCCGGGCTTGCGCCCGGGACGGGAAAGGGTGTGCAAAGAACACGAACACCGGTGTCGCCGCAGGCCGCCCAGCGGATCATGCGCGGCGCGCGCCGCGACGGAAACGGCTGCCTCATCAGCCCCCTGACCCCGAGCCAGAAGCGCCCCCGCGTCAGGGTCGGCGGTGCCGACGTGAAGGCCGCCAGGATCGTGATGGCCGTTCACCTCGGCCGAGCGATCAAGCCCGACGAGGAACTGCACCACACCCGAATGCCGCACGGTGCGCTGCGTCGAGCCGGGCCACTTAGCCGTGATCCCCACGGCCGACCACCAGGCCCACCACGCCGAGGAACGCCGCCGTCAGCTCTGCCCCCGCCACGGCACCGCGGGAGGTACGGGAGGTAGGGGCGGGCGGGCTAGCGGCCCCGGCGGGTCCGACGAAGGATCAAGGTCTGAGGGCAAGACCAGCTGGGCTTCCCGCCGGGCGCAGGGGATGGTCGGCTCAAAACGGTCGCTCGACGGGCAACAGCACCACTTCGCGCGCGGGGTTCCTACGTGTTCGGTGTGTTGACCCTGGCGTCCTTGGTGGTCGTGATCGGCTCGGGCTGCGTGCCAAGATCACCCTCGTTGTCGACATGGTGCCGTTTGTATTCCATCGGCTGATGCTCGATGGTCCTTTTCCTGTGGTTGTGGGTCTCCCAATCGCCGGAGGGCTACCTTTCCCCTCGGCTCGCCCTCCGGATGGCCGCGTCGGAGAGTCAGCCGGCGGCCGGGTCCGGCCACGCCGCGAAAACCGATTCGAAGTCGAACTCAAGTCCCATGCGCTGCCACCAGGTGTCGGCGAAATCTAGGCAGGCCGTCAGACTCTTCGCTCATCGTCACGCTTTCTCGATGAACGCGATCAACGCGTCGTTGTAGAGGTCGGGCCGCTCGAAGTACGTCGAGTGGCCCGCGCCGGCGACCTCGACGATAGACGCGTTGGCGAGGCGCTGCGCGCTGTCGATGACAAGGTGCGGGGGAAAAAGCACGTCGTCGGTACTTGTGATCACGAGGACGGGAACGCCGGTGGCGTCGAGGTCGTTGTGCGCGACGGCGTCGCCGGTCAGGGAGGCGCCGACCGCGGCCATCGGGGGCGTGTGGAAGGTGTTCAGCTGTTGGTAGAGGAAGGCGCGGGCGGGGTCGCGTTCCACGAAGGTCGGGGAGATGGCCGAGTGCGCGCCGATGCGCTGCTCGGCGCCGAAGTTCGCGGCAACCGCCTTGGTGGTCCGCTCGCGGAAGTAGTCGAGGAGCGCAGGCGTCCAGAGCCCGCCGGCAGTGTTCGACAGTGTGAGCGAGTGCGTGCGCGCCGGATGGGCGACCGTGAAGGCGGTCACCCACCAACCGCCCATTGACTGGCCGACGAGGTGCGCGCCCGGTGTGCCCGTGGCATCGAGGACCGCGGCCATGTCGGCGACCGCCGCCGCGCTGCCGTGCACGCCGGAGGTGAACGTCGAGTTGCCGAAGCCGCGGCAGTCCCAGGTGATCACACGGAATCCGTTGGCTGCGAGCGTTGGCACCTGCTGGAACCACGCGGCATGCGTGCCGCCGGCGCCGTGCGTGAGCATGATTGCGGGCAGATCGTCTTCGCCGCTGACTTCGTAATAAATCTCTTCGCCGCCGCACGCGACGGTCCCGGTCTGCCAGCGCGCAGTCATCGGGCTGCTGTGACGGTGTCGGCGAACATCTCATCTCCCCAGAGTGCGAGTGCGTTGTCGTGTGTGAAGGCCTTGAAATCGTCTACTGCGACGTGCCCGCGCTCCACGAGCTCCCACGCCTCGGGGAGGACTGCCGCACGCATCGGCCACGTCCCAGTGTCCCAGGTCCGACGCGAACATGGCACGCAGCCGCGTCCCGGCGTAGTCGGTCATACCGTCCGCTATCGAATCCGTATCCGGTCTAGCGCTTGTCGGTCTGGCCGGCTGCGACCTGGTCGGCGATCTTGGTGGCCATGCCGGCGGCGAGCCGCGATGCCGCCTCAGGCGCGTTCGCTGCGAACTGCCCCATCACCCGCTGGCGAAGCGGTGCGACGGTCACCTCGCCGCGATTGCGCTCGATTGCGCTGACGACCGCGGCCCCGACCTGCTCGGGAGTGCCCATGCCCAGCAGCGAAGGCATGGCGACTCCCGAGTCTGCGAACATCCCGGCGCCGCCGATGGCGCCCGGACTGATCACTGAGACACCGACACCAGCGGGTCGCAAGTCGTCGCGCAGGCAAAGCGCGAAGCCGCGGATGCCGAACTTCGTCGCCGCGTAGAGCGACGCGCGGGCCGACGCCATCTTGCCGTAGATCGACGAGAGGTACACGAAATGCCCTGAGCCGCGCGCCGTGAACGCCGGGATCAGCTGGCGGGTCATCTGGATGGGCGCCTCGAGGTTGACCCGCAGCGCCCGGTCGACCTGCTCGGGGGTGAAGCTGTCGAGCTTCCCGGACGCCGGCAGCGCGGCGTTGGCGACCAGGACGTCGATCTCACCCGCCTCGATTAGCAGCCGCCGCGGCGCGCCGTCCTCGGCGAGGTCACTGACGATCGTCCGGTGGCCGCCTCCGGCGAGCGAGGCGGCGAGCCGGTCGAGCTCGTCGGGCTTGCGCGAGCTCAGGATGAGGCGCGCGCCGCGGTCGGCGAGCGCGGCGGCCATCGCCTGTCCGAGCCCGCCGGTGGCGCCGGTGAGCAGAACGGTCTTGGCGGTTAGTTGCATTTCAAGGACGGTAGTCGATGGCCGCGTCACGTCGCCCTTCATTTGATCTTCGCTGCGTCAGTTCGATCGCGTCGAGGGTGCGGTCGGCGTCCAGGAGCTGCGCCGTGCGCAGGGCCTCGTCGATCCAGATGCCGCCGGGCAGGCCGTCATCCATATCGAGCTTGGCGATCACCGCCACCCGGTCCCCGATGACATCGCGGACCCGCCGCGCGATCTCGCGCACGAACCGGGACCGGTTATCGATGTCTCCCCCGTAGTGGTCCTTGCGGCGGTTGATCAGCGGACTCAAAAAAGAGCTCGGCAGATACAGATGGCCGAAATGCAGTTCCACGGCGTCGAACCCGGCCTCCACGGCCACCCGCGCCGCCACACCGAACTGGTCGATCACCCGGCGTATCTCGTCGCGGCTGATCTCACGGCAGTACGCCATCGACGCCGGGTTGATGCACCTGCTCGGGGCCACCGGTGTGACACCGGTGAGCTTCTTTGGCGCCACCATCCCGGCGTGGCCGAGCTGCGCCGAGACCGCCGCCCCGGCCTCATGCACGCTGTCGACCAACCGACGCAGGCCCGGCAACGCCGGCTGGCTCATCACCATCTGCCCGGGCGCGCCGGCGCCTTCGGCGGCCACGCAGCAGTAGGCGACGGTGGTAATGCCGACACCCCCGTCGGCGACCGCGCGGTGAAACGCGATCAGGTCGTCGGTGACAAGCCCGCCGGGCGAGCGGCCCTCCGACGTCGCGGCCTTGATGATCCGGTTACGCAGCGTCACCGGACCCAACCTCACCGGCGCGAACGGATCAGGCCACCCCCCAACGGGTTTCATCGAAACGTTCATCACACCCAGCCCTTCCGCCGGTGGCACCTCGGTTCAGCCCCGCCCACCCTAACGTGCGAAAACGGTCGCCTGTCGCATCTCGGAAACGGCGCGCTTCCCCGATGAATAGGGGATGCGCCTGCGCGGGCGCTCCCTGGCCTCGTCGACTGAAAGCGCGCGTGACGGCTGGGTTCCGCGCACCGCCGTGCGCCTTGTGAGCCGCGACGACGCTCCGTGCTAGATGCCCGCCGAAACCGTCGCGCCGCGGTGCACCGACCGCGCCACGAGTGTGACCTGGCGCACGATTTTTGGTGGGAGCCTCGGGAGAGATGCCAGGAAACCTGGGACGACTGGGACGGCCTCGATTCGCGGGAGGACTGGCCCGACGAGGGCTAGCCAACAGGAAGAGAACGGGACCAACCATCATGCCGTTGAGAAACGGTGAGACCCTTTGCTGGCTTCAGGATCGTGCGCCTACTGCTCTATCGCTCATTCGTGAGCCATCGGAATCTAATATGGGCACGACCACTACGTTCAGCGTCCTTTTGGTCACCTGACAGGAGGTCCAGCGATGGCGGCAGCGATGGTCACCTGTCGAAACGGTCACCAGAATCCAGCGCACCAGCATTTCTGTGGAGAATGTGGCGCTGCTCTTCCCGTAGCTTGCCCGAACGCTCACCGAAACCCCCCACACCATCACTACTGCGGGGTGTGCGGGACACCGCTCCAACAGGAGCACGAGACCCACCAAGAATCCCAGCCGACCCCCAACGACTCCGGCACCCTGACGGAGGAGCTGGCCCGGATACCCGCTGACGACCAGCACCGGAAGGAAGCCGGTGAGCCCGGCATGAACGTGTCGTCCGAGGACGATTCGGACACCAATGTATTCCGGCAAGACCAATTTAAGGTTGACCCGACTGCAGTTATGGCCAAGCGTCAACAGCCGCCGCACACAGAGCAGCCGCCGCCGTCAGAAACCGAACGGCCACCGAAGCGGTCGTTGCGCGACAGGCCGGTTGCGATGGCTGCCTTGTCCGTTGGGGCCCTTGCGGTACTGATACTGGCAATCCTCCTTTTCGCCAGGAGCGGGGATCAAAGTGGGCAGACCTCGTCCGGGACAGGGAACCCTTCGGCCACCCCTTCCACGTTGGATGATTGGCTGGCGGCGGTATGCAAGCCCGGCACGTTAAGCAGCAGCGGGGGCCGTCTTCGCAACGCCGATTCAAGCGGCTTCTGCATGTCGCCGAACAGCGCCCCCATCCTGATTGGCAAGTACACATCGAGCTTCGGCTTGCAGAGCGACGTGGCCATGTTCAAGGGGGCCAGCTATGCAACCATTGCGACCAAGGATGGTGGGACGTGGGTCTTCGTTGACGTTGCTGGCGCAAGGTCGGAGAGTGCACTAGAGCCACTGACCCAGTTCGGTTTTCAGATCAACAGCGTCCCCATGTCGGGGCACTGACTGACCGTTGACTCGGCACGCGCAGCAGGCCCTCAACGTATGAAGTTCAGTTTGTAGCTTTCTACAAGTCTCGATGGGGTTTACGACGTTTCGCCCACCGTGTAGGCAATTTCGTCGGATGTGGACGAGGGGCCAGGACCGGCCTGGGGACTTGATTCGGATACCCGCTGGACCAGCGTTAATGCTTGTCTGCGTGGCGATTACGGCTTCTCGGCGTTTTGCGGCATGCGCCGGCGTAGTCGGCTGCGAGCACTCACCCCTCGGGCGGCTGATCACCGAAGAGGTCCAGTCATGAGCGACTTCCCGACAGGCGGCTCCGATGATGAGATCGCCGCGTGGGTCTTCGACTGGAAGGCACACACCACGATCGAGAACATGGCTGGTCGCAGCACCCACCCCATCGTCGACTGCAAGCGCGAGTACACGGAGGACGTCATCGAGGACTTCGGTGTCATCGAGGCGCACCATGAGCCGACCGACGAGTTGCGTGCCCTGGCAGTGCGACTGACCCACGGATCCCTCACTGGCTTCCAGATCGAGCTGGGCGAGTACGACCTCGGCCACAAGGAGATCGAGGTGCTGCGTCGAGCCTTGGTGGCCTACTACCACCTTCACGTTCGACCGACATGACACCCGTGCACGGCGTCACCGCGATGCACTACCTGTGCGGGGTCGAGCACGAGTCAGCTCTGGAGCTGCTGCGCATGTGCATCGCCGAGATCGAGTCCGTCCATCCACATCTCAAGGAGAAGACACCATGACCATCACCCGACGACGGCGTAGCCGGCTGCGAGCACTCCCCCTCGGGCGCCTGATCACCGAAGTCGGGCACCTCGCCGATGAGTTGCAGGAGCGCATCACCTGGATGTGCTGGCCGCACTCCGGTGAGATCGATCCGCACTTGGTCGACGACGAGATCACCCCCCAGTTGATCGCCGACTTCCACCGAGTTCTCAGCGACCTGATCGAGTCGGCCAAGACCTTGCAACAGGCCTACAACGACCGCGCGCACTGGATCACCCTGACCGGCGAGCAGATGGTCGAGGAGACCTACGAACGACGCTTGCGCGACGTCGAGGCGGATCAACAACAGCGCGCCTCGTCCCGCCGAAACGTGGCGGGCCGCTTCGTCGGGGGGGAGCCGCGCTGTGTAAGCGTGACCGCGATGGACCGGCTGGACCGGTTCGGCCACGATGGTCTCGACCGTCCTGTCGCGGTCGGTCCGTTGGTCACCGAGGCAGCCAACAGCGACGGGCACTTGCTCGAAGATCGCGCGATCTGGTGCGCCGACGGCCCCAGTCTCGAGATAGACAGCGCCGCATTCCGTCGGCCCGGCGCCCACCGGCATAGCCCGTGGTGCAACGTGCCGCTGAAGCTGCACACCGTCGGCTCGGCCCGCGAGCGCTACCGTGTGTGGGCCGAAGGCCAGTGGGAGCAGCAGCACAGTGGACCGCAGCAACAATGGATCGATGAGCACGGCAAGGCCCACGAGATGCCGAGGCCCAGTAACCCGTACGCGCCCGAACCCGCGCGCTGACCGCCACCCACAGGCGTGAGCACCTGGGCCGCCGCGGACTGTCGCGCCACGTGCGTGCCCGCATCCTCGCGCGCGACGGCGGCCGGTGTCAGCTCGGCTATCCAGGCACCTACATCGCGACCGAGATCGACGACATCATCCCGGTGTCGCTGCTCGGTGGTGTGCCGCGCGAGGAACTCACCGACGACAAAAGGCAGAGCGTCTGCTCGTCGTGCCCATCGCGTCAAGACCGAAGCCCACCGGCTGGCCGCGATGAAGGCAGCGGCGCAACGCCGGACATGAGCGCCGGCACCCTGCCCCTACCGAAGAAGCACCCCGGCGAGATGTGATGATGCGGGTGATGACGATGAACATCGTTGAGGTGGACGCGATCAGCCACACGATGTCGTGACAGCAGAACGCCCCGACCGTAGCCGGGGGCGCCGCTGTTTATTTTTCCGCGTCCCAGAGTTTTTGGGTGAGGTCTTGGAACGTCGCCAATGCAACGAAGTCGTCTTTGCGGAGCAGCGCCGACTTGCTCATCTTGGCCCGTATGGTCCAACCGCCTGCGTGCATTAGTTCCACGATGTGTTCATCTCGCTCGCGGATAGCCGAGACCACGCCGTCCTTACTGGGCATGTTAAGAAAAATTTCGCGGACGGTCAGTGACCTCAGCGTTTCGACAGTTTGGCCGAGCATGTCGGCAAAGGAACTATTGACGAATAACACGCCGCCGTCCTCGCCGACCGCCAGTGCCGGCACCGGAATGCGGTCCAACAGAACCACTGCGGGCAACTGCTCCAACTTGGCTATCGGGGACTGGCCGACTTGGCCGCTTCGCCGCCGTTCTAACACTTCAATTCACCGCCAGAGTCTGGTCACGTTTGGGCAGCGACGGAGCGGTTTTCTGGGCCGTTAGCCGCAAAGGACGCCGCAAACCCGCCCGCCGTTGCTCAAAAGTGTATGCCTCGACCAACGACTGACAAAACCACCCCATTGTGCGGTTACTTCATGAAGTCTCGCCAGCGGGCCAGTACATGGCGCTCAGTAGCTACGTTGCCCGACAGCAACTGGTTTTGGCCGTCCCGCAATCGCAGCAGCTTCATCGCATCGGAGCGTGTCGACCGACCAAGATCCGGCCCGACCGGATGCAGACTCAGGACGACCGAGCTCCTGCAGTGAGGTCGGGCATATCCCCTGACAGTCAGCGGCGTGTTCACCAGTCTGGTGTGTGGTCGCCACGCTCTGTGTGCTGATTGTCGAGCAGCGACGCTATCGCGCTGATCAGCGGCGAGCACGCAGCGACCAAACCCGCCTCGTGCTACCGCCTGGGGGAGGTCTCCGACCTACCCCGACCGGCCACCCTCTGGGCATACCGCGACGGGGTGTCAACGGGATACGGCACGCGGGGCTACCGTTAAATGGCCCGCTTCAGGAAGGTCGATATGCCCGGTCCAGCGCCCAAACCAGAGTCGAAACGCCGCCGGTACGGCAAGCCGAAGTCGTACGGTGAGGCGGTCCCGGTGACCGCACCGGCCGCTGCGCGCGTCGACGCGCGCGAGCTTGGCATCGACAACCCGCACCCGCTCATCACGGCGCCGTGGAACACCGTCCAAGAATCCTGCGAATCGGCCTTCTACGGCGAAGCGGACTGGCAGCGGCTACGCATGGAGCTTTGGTACGCCAACGCCACGATGGCCAGCGGCCAGCCGTCCGCGAACGCATGGGCGGCCGTCCAGCATGGCCTCAGCGAGTTGCTCATCTCCGCGGCCACCAAGCGCCGGGCGGGGATCGAGGTTCGGCCGACCACGGATGCCGACGCGGATGCGGCGGTGTCGATCGTCGGCAAGTATCACGAGGTGCTGAAGTTGGTCTAATCGGATCAGCCGTGACTAGTGTCGCGCAGTACCCGGTGATGATGATGGATGGGGTGCCCGGCGTGCGGGCTGCCGAAGGGTGCGGCCGCTCATTGTTTCCAGGGCGTCCACCCAGCACAGGGGTGGCGGCAGGGGTTCGTATGTCCGCGAGCCGCACGGTGGCTAACGCGGTAGCCTCGGTGCTGGAATTGGCACCCCGCCACGGGGAAGTGTCGATCGTCCGCCTTGTGTGGGCTGTCGGTGAGAGCCGTTCGCGTCCGGTCAGCATCGAGATGGCCGAGTTGCCGCCCGGCGTGTGCGGGCAGTGGCGGCAGTACGGCGACCGCGACGTGTTCTTGATCTTGCGGGGCGGGTTGGGCTGGATGCGCCAGCCCGACACGCATTCCGACCGGGAATGGATCCTGCGAGATCGCACGGGCGATACCGAGACTTGACCCGTGACCTTGAAGCGGGAGTGGGCAGATGAGTTCGCCAGCTCCCGCCGGTCGGCGGCGTGACACAACTCCCTGCTTGCTGGCGTGGAAGGAATCGAACCTTCTGCTTCGGTTTTGGAAGCCGTCGCGTTCCCTGAACTCACGCCATTAGGCGAACCGGCGCGACCGAGCGCCCGCGCGATCAGACCTCGAGATGCTCGTGGCGGCGCAGTTCCTCGACCTTGGCGACTAGGTCGTCTTTGGCCTCGTCCGACAGCCCGACGGTGCGAGCGGCGATTCGGCGGACCCCCTCGTCGCGGACGCCGGCCAGGAAGGTCAACTCCTTGTCGAGCTTCTCGAAGTACTCGTCATCGGTGAAATACGCCGGCTTGATCCGGAAGAAGTTCGCCAGCGCCGCCATGCTCGCGGCCGACGGGTTGGTGCGATTGCCGGACCGCAAGTTAGACAAATAGGGCGCGGATATCGTGATGCCCTCGGCCTTGAGTGCGGCGATGACCTCCGCCGAGGTGTGTGCTCCGCGGCCCGGCGGATACACGGTGTCGAATAACCGATTCAGGCGGGCAGCGAAAGTCTTGCTCATCGTAACTACCTCCGGGCTGTATAAAGCGGACGAATTACGGGGTCGTATTTGCTGCCCATCCTAACCAGCCTTTTGGTTACAACCAAGTGCACACGGCAAAAAATTCGCGTGTGTGTAGAACCGACGACAGTGAGTACTTCGGTGATCGGGATTCTGCCGGGATTCCGAACGGGTTGTATAGTGCCCTTTATCAGGCAATCTTGCGCTCAGGACGACGGCTTGCGATGCTTCTGGCCCTCTCGTCATCGGCGCCCACGGCGGGTGGCTGAGGCTCGTCGTTGGCAAGCTTGGCTACAAATTCGGACAGGGTTGCTGGTCTGCTTGCGCCGATGCTAAAAGTTATCAACTAACTGCCGAATCAGGCCAAGAGTATTTAAATTCTCCATTTTGTCTAACTGCGGTGTGTGTGCGCCCGCCGCGACCGGAGGACCGATATGATCCCCCTGCCAGCGGAGGGCCTGCGCTGCGTCGGCGGCACCGAGCGCGAGATCGACGATTAGCTTCTCGGGGTTCGTACGGTCTACCCCCCGCGTTTAGGGTTATGGGCACACCTTGTGGAGGTCAGAATGGCTACTTACCCAAATCCGCCGGTTCGTGTGCCCCAAGCCGGACTCGCAGCGACGCAGGCGCAATAAGCCCGCGTCGTATGGTGCGGCCACACCGACGACAGCGCCGGCAGCGTCCCAGGCGGAGCGGGTGTTGGGCATCGCCGATCCGCATCCGATGGTGCAGGAGCTCTGGGATTCGGTGCAGACATCAGCGGAGGCACGGTTTTACTCCGAGGCGGACTGGCAGCGGCTGCGCCTCGAACTCTGGTACGGCGATCGAATCATGACCAACGTCCGGTTGCCTTCCGGGCATTCGTGGTCGGCGTTCCAATCCGGCCTGAACGGTTTGTTGCTGTCCCCGGCGGTGAAGCGTCGCGCAGGTATCGAAGTGAAGCCGCGTATCGATGCGGACATGGTGGCCGCGGGCGAGCAGATCGCCAAATACAAGGCGGTGCTGAAGTCTGTATAGGTTGTTCAACAACCCTTACCGGGCCGTTCGCATACCTGCTGGTCAGAGGTTGACGCCGTCCTCCGAGCAGCGGTTTTCTGTGGTGGTGGCGCGCCGGATGACGGGGGAAACCCGTTCGATGAGGGAAGCCGGTTCCTTGTCGGTAGGAGATCGTAATTTTGGCGTTGTGGCACCGGCGAGTGCGCCATGCCAGTGCCCCGTCGTGTCCTATGTTGGTGGTGCGAGCACCGCGAAAGTTGGGGTCTCTCGTTTTCCTTGTTATTGGCATGAACCGCCACGCGTAGCGCCACAATTCCGGCGAAAACGGTGCCCAGGCCGCTCAGCCAACCACCTACATCGCCCCAACGAACGCCCCATCGCCAAGTGACCGCGATGGCCGCCAATGCGGTTAGGAAGGCCAGCGCTGACAAACCGAGCGCCCACGGATCTTGTCGTGAGCACCACCTGAGCAATCCGCCAAACACGTTAGTCAAGATATGCGACTGCGCCGACGTTGCCGGGACCGCCACACGTCAACCGGCCCGAACGCTGCTGAGCGTGCTGGTGCTGGTGTCCTCCTCGATGCCCGACGGCAGCCTGCTGGTGCGCAACAGCGTGCTGAGCGTCTACGGCAGCGTGCAGCTGGCGACGAGCACCGACTACTACTTCGGTTCGGACAACGTCGCGCTGCGTGCCACGTTCAGGTTCGGCCAGAAGATCGCCGACACCGCACGGGTGGTCAAGCTGACGGTGGTCTCACCTGGCAGCTAACCGAGCTTGCGCCTGGGGGTTCTTCGATGCTTCTGGCCCCGGCGCCGCAGGGTGGGCCGGGTCTGTGCTTGTGGTGCTTCCTTCAGGCCCGGTCACCACCTCTGGAAAGCCGCACAGAGCGGCGTTAGGGTCTGCCCCGTGGGGTCCCCTTCCCCCTCGCCAGAGCGCAGCAGCACCTCAGAAGCGCCCTCAGCCCCCGGAAACGCACGGTGGTGGGACGGACCCAGACGCCGTCCACTGCAGTGCATCATCGAATCCCAAAACGCTATGGGCCATCCTCGGTGTGGCCGCCGCAGGCTTTCTCCTCCTGGTCGTGCTCATCACATTGGCCATCTCTTCCAGCGGTGGGTCGTCACAGTCAACCAGCCGGACAACGACAGCCTCGCCCACAGATACAACTATTGGCACAGCTACCCGAGACGACGTGGCTCCGGCTGCACCCCCAGAAGTGGCAGCTCCCGCGCCCCCAACTTCGGATCCCGTCTCATACAGAGGTCTTACTTGTTCCAGTGGGGCGGCATTGTGGCTGCGCACGGCGCAGTCAGTGGTACTCATCTGCGACCAGGGGGGAGGAACCTATGTCTACAAGGGACTGCGTCTATCGGACAGCGCGGGGATCCAGATCGCGGGCGTTGTTCGGACTGCCGAGGGCTTCAGCGTGACGAACGAGGGATGGCGCTATGACGTGAGCCTCGACGGTTTGGTCCTCCGGGCCCCGGACGGGGAAGTGTATTCCCAGCCCGCCGTCGAGTCCGGTTCTTAACACTTGGAGACGAGCAAGATCGTTGACTGATGGAGCTAGGTCGTCGTAGACAGGGATCGGTGGTTGAAAGGATGGAGCAAGGATGCTCTTCTCTCGGACTTGCTTGACCGCAGTAGCGGCGACGGGGTTGATGCTATGTGCTGCGCCCAGCGCTTCAGCTGACCAGAACATGTACCTAAATGAGTTGCAAGGCAAGCTGTTTGTTTCGTTGACCAACAATCAGGCGCTGCAACTTGGTAATGCGGCCTGTGGCGCGATGCGTTCCGCGATCAACTCGGGTATGTCGATGGGCAATGCACGTCACCAGGGTGACCTTGCGGTCGCAAACGCAGCGCAGCAGATCGGCATCGACATCGATCTGGCAAGCGCGATGCATGTGACTGAGGCAGCCGAAAACAATCTCTGCTGACCTGGCGGAAAACGTCGCCCGAAGATGAGGTTGAGGGTCGTTCCGCTACAGCTTTCTGTCGGTGTCCTACACGACACCACGACGGTGCGTCGTGCAGGGTGCCGATCTGGCGCATCGCCGCACGGGTCGCCGCTTCATCCGACCCGCTGGCGAGCGTGGCGAGCCACTCACGCAGCGCATCCGCATGGCCCGGCTTGATCTTGGTAAAGACGGTGAACTCGCTGCACACCCCATCCTTCATGCCCGGACGCTCGGGCTGGGACGGGGATGCATCTGTCTTCGCGGCCATCATAAATCCCTCCTGTCACGGATCCGTCCGAGGGTCGCCAGGTACTCGGGGATGCTGCGCCATCGCCCTCGCCTCCCATTCTGACCGCGCCGCCCGCGCCTGACCCGAGGTTTTGAGGAAGAACGAGTAGATTCAATATTTTTGTGTGCTTACCCGAGCGTGTTGGCCAATCTCCCGAATTTGTAGAGCAGTGTCTAGCTAAGCTTTGTAGAGCAGTGTCTAGCTAAGCTAGGTGGCTTGCTGGCCCAGCGTTGACATCACGTGTTCACTCGTACAGGTCGGCCACCGATGCGCGTCCGTCAGTTTCGATCGCTGCGCGGCGCCGTTCTTCCTTGAGGTGATCCCACTGGCGCCACTTGTATCCGCCCGGACCCCATCCATCGCGCTCACCGGCGTCCTCTCGGGCCTTGCGCACAGCGATCTGCTCGCAATACCGGGCAACGACTTCCGGTGCTGTTAGAGCTTGTAACCGATGGCGCGCAGCAGGTCGTGCCTGTCGGCCACGTCGCGATCGGTCTCGACCCCAAGGGGCGCCTGTCCATCGACGACGCCCACAATGCCACGGCCACGCGGGGTCGCCGCGACCAAGATGTCAACCGGATTGGCTGAGGCGCAGTAGATCGTGCAGACCTCGGGCACCGCCTTGACCGGGTTGAGAATGTTGACCGGGAACCCGTCACGCAAGAAGATCACGAAGCAGTGCCCGGCGACGATGGCCAGCGCATTGCGGGTCGCGAGACCCCACCGGACCACGCGATCGGAGCGCGATCGACGATCGACGAATTGCACGATCGCCTGCGAATTATGGGCGGTCTACCCAAGATTCGCACTCCGGGCGCCCAGACGGGCCGCTGTGCTCGCCGTAGAGCGACGATCAAGACCTGGCCGGTGGCGGGGGGATGGGTACCGATCCGCAGGTGGGATCGACTTCAATGATCCCGACTACCGGCCTGCATTTCGCGACTTCTTCTACTTCAGCTACAACCTCGGCATGACCTATCAGGTCTCCGACACCAGCGTCTCGGACCCGACCATTCGTGCGGTTGCGCTTCGGCACTGTCTACTGTCGTACGTCTTCGGCACCGTCATCCTGGCGACGGCAATCAATCTCGTCCTTGGAATGGTCACCGGTTGAGTTCGACCATGTCGCGGGACATGTCCCGTCACCCCGCAATCGTTCCAATCCTGAGACACGTTGAGAACTCGGTGTCTCACACTGGCTGACATCTCCAAAAGTTGCCCTGCTTCTTCGTCTCCGTCGCAGCATTGTCACCGCGCCGATGTGTCCCAAGCTGCGGCAGGGCCCCATCGACTTCACCCGGACGAGCGGCTAGCCGACCGTGCGGGCCGGCGCCATCGCCGTCGTCACCTCGGTGCGGTCGCTGGAAAGCCCCTGCAGCACAGCGGATTTCGGAAAACGCATGGATCATCGCGTCGGTGGCTTCATGCGGGTCGTCGACGGTGAGGTCGTCGGTGAGCACCGAGATGTTGAGCTGGTCGACGTTACTCCACATTGGTTGGTTGTATTCGATCCGGACCTTGAGCGGGCGGGTGCGGGAGCTGCGACCGGTCTATCTGCCTGCGGATCCGGCGTCGCGGACGACCTATTTGGCCGGTGAGATCGCGCAATTCGACTTCTGGTTTCCCGATGTGGTGGTGCCGGTGGGCTACGGCCAGGTTTGCACCGCCACGGCGTTACCGGTGTTGACGATGGTGTGCGGGTATTCTCGGTGGGCCTCGGCGATGTTGATCCCGACACGTACCGCCGAAGACCTCTATGCCCCGTTCTTTTGCTTGCGCCAGCAGCTGCTCGGCCAATTGCCTTTGATCCACATCGATCGCCACAGATTCGAGTGTTTCTGACATCGTCAGTCCTTCCCGCCAAGCTCACGCTCGGCGTGTCAGACCAGAACCAGATCCACCGTTAAATCCACAGACCCGGTGTCTTCACGCTACGAACGAGCCAGCCTGATCGTCACGTCGAATAAGCCCTTCGGTCGCTGGGTGAAGTGTTCGGCGACGACGTCGTGGCCGCGGCCATGATCGACCGACTCGTGCACCACGCCGAAGTCATCCACCGACGGCGAGTCGTTCCGCATGCGCCACGCCCAACACAAGCGAGGTGATCGCCGCTGAACTAACCCCCAGGGGGTGGGGACTTTTCCCGGCCACCAGTGAGGACTTCAACTTGGCCATTGACACCAGCGGCGCAGAAGGTGCTCCGCGAACTCGACGATGAATTGGCCGCGTCATCCAAACGCGCCGGAAAACAACTTGTTTGGGACGCTGCCGAGCGTGCCGTGCTGGATCTGGTGGCGTTGGGGTTGGAGATCGAGAGGGCCGGCCCGAACCCTGAGGTGGTCCTGGAAGCGACGTATGGCTGAGTGCGACATGAGGGTGCATGAGTGAAGTGGGAGGTACCGTTTGGAGGTTCGGCTGATGCCATAGGTGTAGTACCCGGACCAGTGCGCGAAGGCATCGTTGGGTGCCGCTGCCGCTCGGCTTCGGTGATCTCTTTTTCGTGCCCAACCATCTCGTTCACGTCGGCGACCTGCTTGCGCAGGGTTTCCAGGTCAGGATCGGGCCAAAACTCAAGCGTCCGCAGCAGCATTCCGTTGGGGAACGGCGCTCGGACGGCGCCGCCGTCGAGCGACCTGTCGCCTGGGATGGTGGTGTCGATCGGCATTTCCTTGGTCTTCCAGAGGGTCTACCGCCAAAAGGCGTTCTCCTTTTCCTGGACGTTGGAGATCCCGGTCATGAGCACGCTCGACTTGCCGTTCTCGTTCAATCCGACGACGTAACGCTGACCAATTGGCATGGTCGTTTCACCTTTCTCTTTCGTAATCCGGTGTCAATGCAACGAGGGGCAGCCGCTCGGCGGGGCCGGAGGGCGGTGGCGGTCTGCGCACCGGGCCACGGACGCGTTCGCGACGGCCACGATGCGCTCGCAGACCTGGCGGAACGTCATGACGTCAATGCCGAGGCACAGCACGGAAACTCCCTCATCGAAGGCCTTGCCGAGGGTTTCCTCCGTGACGTTGAACATGTCCCCGCCGATCAGTCCGACGCCATGCCGGGCGGCGGCCGCCACGACGTCGTGGTGGGCTTGGCGGAGCTTCTCACTGGTTTCCGGCGACGGGCCCCCCACCCATCGCAAAGCCGAGCTCGCCCGATGCGAAGACGATCAGCTTTACCTGCTCTACTGCACAGATCTCGTCGATCTGCTCGACCGCCTCCATCGTTTCGATCATGGGGGATCACGAGCAGGTTGGCATTGTTGTGTCGGATGTAGTCGCTGAGCTTGGGGACCGAGTATCCCGGGACGCGCAGCAAGGGGCACATACCCCGCTCACCGGCCGGTGGAAACGTCAACGCGTTGACAATGTTTCGCACGTCTGCCGCTGACCGCACCATCGGCACGATCACCCCGTCGGCGCTGGCCTCCCAGCCCGCCGCGCCGCGGTGTAGTCCGTCGGTTCCGGAATCCGCACGAGCCGAATGAGTCCCGCGACCTCACAGGTACGCATCGTGTCCTCCAGCGCGCGGGGATTGACTGCGCTGTGCTCACTGTCCAGCCAGACATAGTCAAAACCAGCCGCACCCATCACCTCGATGAGAGTGTGGTTGCCGGTGAAACACTGCATGCCGACCGGCACGATGTTCTCCCCGACGAGCTCCATGAGTGACTTCTTCTGCACGTCGCATCCTTTCCTGTGGCTCAACGGTTTTCGGCGCCCGCCCGAATGGAGCTGATTCGGTCAGCGGGCTGACGTCCAAAGGACCGCTCTGTGCCTTGTCGTCGATGACCGTCACTTGGGGTGCTGTCGCGGTGGCGACAGGCCAGGCGGTGCCGTCGGGGCTGCTCGGCATACCGGTCCGGGCGAACTCCGTCCATGCATGTGCGATCGTTTCGGACGCCTGGGTATCGGCTTCGTCGTAGTCCTCGGCAGGGACCAGGTGACCGAACACGTAGGGAATCTCCGAACAATGGAACGCGAGCATGCCCGTCCGGCGGTTACCAGGCGAGACGCGCACGAATCGATAGGCGTAGGCCGTGCGGCCCAGGGCAGTGAACCGCCAGT
Organism: uncultured Actinomycetota bacterium; assembly: GCA_963801365.1. Lineage (GTDB taxonomy): Bacteria > Actinomycetota > Actinomycetes > Mycobacteriales > Mycobacteriaceae > Mycobacterium. The sequence goes on from CAWDEZ010000029.1 coordinate 70,840, forward strand.
AGGAGGCCAGGGCCGGCTCGGTCCAGATGGCGGTGGTGAGCAGCGCCGTCAACTCCTCGTAGGGACTTCCCGTGGGTGCGGCCACGATCTGGTCGGCTCGTTGCCCACCAAACACTGCGGCCATCCCCGCCAGCGTGGCGGGCGAGTAGAACTGGGCCGGGTCCACCATTCCGGGTGGCATTCCGTAGGGGCCGCTGGGCCTCATGAAGTACCGTGCCTCGTTCGCGGTGTGGCCGAACAGCACCGAAATGTCCGCGCGCCAGCAGGACAGATCCACGCCCACGAGCTGCCCGTCCTCGGTCGGGCACCACGCCAGCGCAAACGGCGTGTGCACGCGGCCGGGTGACGGCACTGCGCCCGACAGCAGGAACGACGCCTGGCGGACCTGGTCCACCGGTGCGTCGCGGAGACGCCCGATATCGCCGCCGCCCAACTGTTCGACCAACCGGGCACTGGCCTCGAGGATGCGTTCGCGGGCCGTATCTGGCAGGGCCGCAGCGCGTTCAAAGCCCGCGCTTTGCAGGATGGCGCGGTGGAACAGCCCCTCGGCGGTGGGGGTGGCGAGCAGGCTTCGCACCGCGGCCGCGCCGGCGGACTGACCGAAGATGGTGACGTTGTCAGGGTCACCGCCGAAGGCGGCGACGTTGCGAGCCACCCACTGCAGCGCCGCGACCCAGTCCTGCACGGCGAAGTTCCCGCCCACCTCCGGGTGGTCCAGCAAGCCGAACGCGCCGAGCCGATAGTTCAACGACACATAGGTCACACCACGCGCAGCGATGCCGGTGCCGTGGTAATCGACCATGGAGGCGGCCCCGTTGAGGAAGCCGCTGCCGTGGATCCAGACCATGACCGGTTGGCGGGCTTGTGGGTCAAGGCTCGAGGACCAGATGTTGAGATAGAGACAGTCCTCGCTCTGCTGCGCCCCGAGGTTCAGCTTCGGGTCATCCACGATCTGAATCGCGGCATTGCCGAAGTTCGTCGCGTGGCGCACACCGTCCCAGGCGGCGGGCGGCTGCGGTGCGGCCCACCGCAGGTTCCCGACGGGCGGGGCGGCATAGGGCACCCCCCGGAACCGGAACACCCCCGTGCTTCTCGTTGCCTTCGAGGATGCCTTGTTCAACACGAACTCGGGTCATGATCGTTCTCCTGTTTGCCGCACCAGATCTGGCTCGATCACCGCGCCCGGGTCGGCGGTGAAGCCGTTGTGTTCGACGGCGAAGACCGCGCAGGCTTCGTCGTGCGCATGCCGTTAATTCATCTTAACGTCAAGGTGATGCCGGAATGGTCTGTCCCGCCATACGTTTCGAAGCACAGCGCTACGAATCGGCCGAATTGGACCCTCAGAGCACCTGCTCTGAAAGTTTGGCCCTATAGATTCGTAAGCCTCGACCCTTTCGCAGGGCACGAACTACGCGGGTGTCCGCCGAGACGGTCTCGTCGAGCAATGACGCCTCAGAGCGGAGACTGAGGCGGGTACACCGTGATGAGCTGGTCCTCGAATGCGAAAAGGTGACGTGATGGGTGACGGTCGAATAAGGGTGTTGATCATAGGGGGTGGATTTGGAGGGTTGTTCTGCGCGCGCAGGCTCGGGCGGGTCGATGTCGCGGTCACGCTGCTTGATCGCGCTGCGTGCCACGTGTTCCAGCCGCTGCTCTACCAGTGCGCCACCGGGACACTGAGCATCGGGCAGATCAGCCGCTCGCTGCGCGAGGAGCTCGCGCGTCACCGCAACGTCACCACCCTGCTCGGCGAAGCGGTCGACCTCGATGCCGACGCGCGCCGGGTCACCGCCCGCCGCCCCGACGAGTCCACGTTTACCCTTGACTACGACGTGCTGATAGTCGCCGTCGGAATGCGTCAGTCCTACTTGGGCCATGAGGAATTCGCGCAGTGGGCGCCGGGGATGAAGACCCTCGACGACGCGTTGAGTGTCCGCCGCCGGCTGTTCGGCGCATTCGAGATGGCCGAAACTCTCCCCCTGGGACCTGAGCGCGAGGCGTGGCTCACCTTCGCGATAGCCGGTGGCGGACCCACCGGTGTGGAGTTGGCCGGGCAGATCCGGGAAATGGCTACTCGAGCGCTGGCCAACGAGTTCCACAGCATCGAGCCCGAAGACGCGCGGGTACTGCTCTTCGACGGGGGAAGCTGCGTTCTGGGCAGCTTCGCGCCAGACCTCACCGACAAAGCCACCAAGATCCTGCAGAATCTGGGCGTCGAACTGCACATGGGTGTGCACGTCACCGACGTGCGACACGACGGCGTGACCGTCACACCGAAGGCGGGCGGGGCGCCCGAGGAGTTCGCGGCCAGGACCGTCCTGTGGACGGCGGGTGTGGAGGTCGTGCCTTTCGCGCGGCGTATCGCAAAGGTGCTCGAGGCCAAGTCCGACCATGCCGGACGCATCGCGGTGGCAGCCGACCTGTCCGTGCCCGGGCATCCGGAGATCTTCGTCATCGGGGACCTCGTCGGCCGCGACAACCTGCCGGGCGTGGCTGAGAACGCCATGCAGGGCGGAATCCACGCTGCCGCCTGCGTTCGTCACGATCTCGCTGGGAAGGCTCGTCCGCACTACCGTTACCGCGATGTCGGCTCTGCGGCTTACATCAGCCGTGGACACGCCCTGCTGCAAGCCGGCCCGGTCAAGCTGTCCGGGTTCATCGGCTGGCTGGGCTGGGGACTCATCCACATCGCATTTCTCACTGGCGTGGAGAACCGCATCAGCACACTCGCCACGTGGCTGGCCACGATCGCGCGCGCCCGCCGCACCGACCGGACGTTCATCCTTGGTAGCACGACTTCACCCGAGCACCCCTACACCTGGTTGAAGTTCGTGCACCCCAATATGATTCACGCGACGCATCGTTCCGGCGAGGCGACGTCCACGCCTTAAACATCGGGTCGAAGCCGGGATTGAGCGACCACGTTCAGGCCTTGGCGACGGTTTTAAGCCGTCCGTCGAGGTCTTGCTCCGACAACACGCCCGGCACGACTTGCGCCGAGCCGTCGACTGCAATGAAGGCGAATGCCGGTCGCTCGGTGATGCCGAAGTGTCGCCACACCGAGGCGTCCACGTCAGCGAGATGGATGAATCCGCCCATCTTGTACGTGGACACGAACTGCTTCATCGCCGGTACCTGATCTCGTGCGGCGACACCGAGGAATGTCACCGAGGGATGAGTCTGAGCAGCCTTGGCAACGGCAGGGGCCTCGGCCGACAGGCCGGGCACCACGGCGCCCAGAACCACAGCACCGCCGGCTTGCCCGCCAGGCTCTGCCCCGAGAAGTCTGCGCCGTCAACCGTTTTCGCGGTGAACTGCAGCGCCTGAATAAATGGTGAGAAAACAAGATCGATCTTGAAAGGCGTCGAAGCGCAGCCCGGCAGGCGAGTCGCCGACCCGGGCGGTGACATTGCCCGCCGCGTCGTACTCCCACTGTCTTAAGTCCGGTCCGGGTAGCTACTTCGACCTGAAAAAGTCGGGGTGTGGCGGTGGCTGAGAAACTGGTGCGCACCGACAAGGTGCGCGCCGACACGACGGTCGTGGAAGCGCCGGTGGCGTATCCGACCGACTCGGGATTGCTGGCCAAGGCCGTCGGTGGCATCGCCGGCACGATCAAACGTATTCAGGCCGCGGGTGGGGCGACCCGCACCCGGGTGCGTGACCGTAGCCGCTCGGCCGGACAGCGGGCCCGCTCGATCGCGGCCAAGCTGCGGTTGCGTGGTGCCGCGGCGCGGGAAGAGGGGCAGGCTGCGGTGCTGCGGATCACTGGGAACTCGCCGATATCGCCGAGGCCGCGATCCACGACGCCGGCGCGGTGCTGCGCAATGCCCGCCGGGGGTTGCGCAGCGCAACCGGGCAGCGGCGCGGGCGGTTGCACCGGGCACTGGATGAGCTGCAGACGCTGCGGGGGCGCACCCAGCAGGTGCTCACTCAAACCCGCAGCCGGTTGGCCGGGGTGATGCCCGATTCAGCCAGCCGGATCGTCAGTTTCCACGACGTCGATGCCCGGCCGATCCGCAAGGGCCGCTTGGGTAAACCGGTGGAGTTCGGCTACAAGGCCCAGATCATCGACAACGCCGACGGGATCATCCTCGACCACGATGTGCAGATCGGAAACCCCGCCGACGCGCCTCAGCTGGCACCGGCCATTGCTCGTATCACCGAGCGGATCGGGCGCGCCCCCACCGCGGTGACCGCCGACCGCGGCTACGGGTACGCCTCGGTGGAAACCGATCTCCACACCATCGGGGTCCGCCGCGTCGCGATCCCACGCGCGAGTAAACCCAGCGCCGCTCGTCGGGAGTTCGAGCACCGAAAAGCGTTCCGCGCCAAGATCAAATGGCGGACCGGCTGCGAAGGTCGGATCAACCATCTCAAACGCAGCTACGGCTGGAACCGCACCGAATTGACCACCCTGGCTGGAGTCCGAACCTGGTGCGGGCACGGGGTCTTCGCCCACAACCTCGTCAAAATCAGCGCCCTGGCCTCATGACAAGCAACCCGAACCGCCCACCATCCAGATCCAGGCAGCCGCACGTGGCCGTTCAAACTGTCGCCCCTTTTTCAGGTCGAAGTAGCTAGCAGGAGGCCCGGTAGCAGGCTGGCGGTGCCGTCTGGAAACGGGCGGTGTCGGAGCCCAGCGTCAAGCACCCCGCAGTGTGGGGGGTGTGCAACCGAACGGTCCGTAACGTCAAGTGAAGCCTGCCGCGTCGTTAAGAGACCCGCCCGGAGACGGGTGGGGCAAGGGAGTGCCGCCACGCTCCCGAGATCGAAGGCGCCGATCCGGCGTGGGCGGACTGGATCGAGCGGTGGCGCGCCACCTCGACACTGACCCCGCGAGTCCGCGCGACCATTCGCACCCAGATGGCCAAGACCGGGCGGTGGCTTGCCGCCGAGCACCCCGAGATCACCGAGCCCGGCCAGTGGACCAGGGCCACCTGTGCCGAGTGGGTCGCCGCGGTGGACCGGATGACTGTCGGCGACTACGTGCAGCGCCGGGAATGCCTCGCCGACCGCGACGGCACCCCGATCGCCCCGCGCACCAAGCAGGGCATCCTCACCGCCACCAGAGCGTTCTTCCGCGACTGCCAGGAATGGGAGTGGATCGGCCGCCGGTTCGACCCGAACCGGGCGCTGGCAGTGCCGCGCAGCGTCGCCGCCCTGATCGGCACCAATCCCCGCGTGATCGCCGACCACGTGTGGGCCAAGCTGCTGTGGGCTGGACTGAACCTCGCCCCCGCCGATCTGCCCGGCAACTCCGCCGACACCTACTATCCGATGGAGTTGATCCGTGCGGTCACGCTGACCTGGCTGTTTTCCCGGTCACCACCGACCCCGCCGAGATAGCGGCGTTCCTGCGGCAGCGGTCAGGACCACGGGTGGTGTTCGCCAGCTACCAGTCCTCCCCGCAGATCGCCGAGGCGTTCCGGCTGGGCCAAACGAGTGGCGGGAGCTGCAGTGCCACAACGCGATTCGAAGGCTCCTCGGCGAGTTGTGCCCAACTCCCGCCGCCTTTTGCTCCAAACGGATTGTGAGGGAACATCACTGAGAACGCCGAATTCGATCTCGCGGCTGAACGCTACCGGCTGCTGGCCGAGGTCGCACGGCTTCGGGTGTCACGCGACACGTCGGTGCCGGTGAGCATGCTGGGCAACGCGGCAACGGAGGAAGACGTACCGCACCGTTGACCCTGCGTGCCACGACTTAAGCCTGGCCTTCCGCCATCCGAACCTTCTTCCACCGCGTGCGAGCCGCATGCTGAGCCTTGATCGTCTTGGCAGACAACGGTTTTGAATCCTCACCCGTAGGAATGCCCATTTCGATTGTCTTGAGCAATCGACTGAGGCCCTGTTCCGTCAAACGCAGTTCCGTCGACAGCGCGATCTTCAGCCGCGCATCCTTCGCCGGGGTCGCCTTGTACCGCTTCTCAAGATCCGCCCGGCGATCCACATGCGCCGCGATCAAGTCCAACACCTCGACATCGGCAGCAAACCAGACTAGCTCAGCGCCAAGCGTTTCCGACGCCGCATCAAGCTCGTCGTCCAGGGCGTCCAGAACCCGTTGCGCTTCAGGGGATCTCGTCATTTGTTCACCCTTCCCCGAGTGATGCAGGACGCATCAGTTGAATTGTAAGTGCCGTCCAGGACGGTGCGGCGGAACTTCAAGTGCCCTTCAACCCCAAGCTGGGGCAACACGGTGTCGTCGAAACCCAGGCTGCCTGGCCAGACCTCGTCGCCCTCGGCGAGCGCGGTCAACAGATTTTCCCGGATTTCCTGCTTAACTCCCCGTTCACGATGACCGGCGGCACGTAGTTCGCCGACGGTGCGGGGCAGATTGCTCGGTGATGTCACCACTACTCGCTACGACGGTGCCGCCGATATGGCACTGCGTCCTCCCTCCGAGGAGTCTTCTGACACGAAGGTCGGGCAATCTGGATCGATTGCCCCGACCTTCGGTAGAGGACTTTTGAGCCCACCGGAACGGTGGACTCTCAGACCGGCTAGCTCATGGTGACAGTCGCGTCCTCATCGCCTGTTTTAAAGGTGACCGTGCCGTGCTCGAACACCGACTTGAAGGAGCCGTCGGGGAGGATTTGCTCGTCAGCGGTCGGATAGCCCAGCTTGCCCTGCGAACCATCCAACTTGTTCCACTGGTCGCGGATCTTGCCCCATACGAAGTAGACCGGGCTCCCAGTCCTATAAATGAGCACACCGCCGTCGAACTGCTGGTAGACACCGCTGCCGTCCTTGGTCGGATGCTGGTTGTCGAACGGTTTGCCCAGGTCCTTCAGTTGAGCTTCGGTAAGAGTCTGGTACCTCGCGAGGATTGGTCCTTCCACGGTGTACGACGTGCCGTTGGCACCAGGGATGGTTGTAGTTGCGCCCGCGACCGCACTACTGATTGCGGACGTCGCGGACGAAGCGGCCGAAGACATCGCGGACGAGGCTGAACTTGCTGTTTCGCTGGATTTGTTGGCGTGGCATCCGGAACCGATCAGAGCAAATCCCGCAATCGCAGCGGTAAATGCCACTGTTCGTTTAGTAATTGCGCGCATCACATTCCTCTCGAATCGGTACGACGGCCATCGGCACACCAAACCGGAGCCTATTCCGGCCCGCGACCGCTCAGCAAGGAGGAAATCTGCAGCTCCCGCGCGGAGCTAGCTGCGGCGATCCGCAGTACCACCCGCCCACCGCCGCCTAGCCCTTAATGAGCGAAATGGCGTGGTCCGGTGAGATACAAAGTGACGCCGGTTCTGGCCGCCGCCGCGCGGTCACCTCCTCGTCGCGCAGGAACAGCACCGCATCGGTGCGGCCCCCTCGTGGCAGCCGTATCGACCCGAACTCCGCCCGGCAGTACTTGTCCCAAGGTCTCGTAGTCCAGGGCGTACCAAGCCTGCTCGGCGTACGCCCGTGCAAGCTTCGGCGCGATCTTCTCCAGGAAGGCTTCGGTATCGGCCTTGATCTCGTCGGTCAGACGGCGTGCCTCTTCGCGGGTCATGCTCCTGGCCGAGACGTTTCCCGTCGTCATTGGTGCTTCTCTCTTGGATTGTGGGCTTGCGCCCATTCCCAGGAAATGGGTTCGATTGCGGCAAGGGTCATTTGGCGCAGCTCCTCTCGGTGCCGCGAGTTCTCTATTAGGCTCGATACCACGGGCATCTGCGGTTGGACGGTGAGTAGCCCCACCGCGAGCGGCCTTGGATCCGCTGGCCGGTCGTCGATGGCATTGTGAAGCGCCTCGATCACTCGATCGGCCAAGCCGCTCACCACTTCTTCGTCGCAGAGCCTGAGGCGGGCGGTGGGAATGATGCCGAGCATCCGGCGTTCCTGCCTAAGTAGCCAACCGGTGGTTTCGAGCTGGTCACACACGACTTGGCGGGCATGACCCGATCTGTAGGAGATCAATTGGGCCCAATCCCGCCCCGTGGTTATCAGCAGGTTGCGCAGCGGTCGCCGGCCACGCTTTGCCACCCTTGTCTTCCAGATGACCGGTCAAGTACAGGTCGGTCAGCATGGCGGCGCGTAGGGCTAAGTCGAAAAGCTTCCAAGGGTCGAATTGGAATGGGCGGCGTAACCGGTCGTAGGCCAGCAAGTAGAGCTGCGCGTGCAGCGTCTGCGGCAGCTCCACTGGGCCCTTCTTTCGGACACGGGCTATTGCCCGTTATGCCCTTGGGCCGTCCCGGATGGCGCGACGACCTGCGACACGGCCTGGCCTTGGCCCACAGCGCAGACCCCCTGTCCTACGCCAGGGTCGTCACCTACATCTACTTCGTGGGAATACCGGCTGGCGTGCTGAGGCCCGACGATCGCGTGGTGCGCGAGATCGAGGATGCCCTGCGGATGGCCGAACGATCCGGTGATGACCACGCGGTGTGGAACGCCCAGATCACGCTGGGCCTTGCGCTGGTGCACCGCCCAACGGATGCCGAGCGTGCCCGCGGACAGAAGCTCCTGGCCGAGTTCAGCGACGTGGGATACTTCCTGGGCGATTTACTACTGATCGTCCAGGTCTACTTGGCTCGTGAGCGGGCTCGGTGTGGAGATCGCGACGAGGCGATACCGCTCATGCGCGCCGCCGTCGACCATCTGTTCCGCGAGGGGCTGCTGCCGGGCAGTGCGGTTGTTCTGGTGGAGACCCTGCTGGATCGCGGGACTGACGCTGACGTGGCCGAAGCCGAGGCCGAGATCACCAGGTTGGCAGACGCGCAAGCCGACGACGGGCTGGTGATCCGTGAAATCTGGCTGCTACGGCTGCGCGCGCTGCTGGCGCGTGCCCACGGCGACGAGGCCGCCTACCGCGACTATCGGGATCGCTACCGCGCGATGGCGAAATCCCTTGGCTTCGAAGGACATATCGCGTGGGCCGAGGCGATGCCATGACGGCGACCGCCGTGTTGTGGGTCGTGCTGCAACAGAGCTGGGCACGACAGTCCGGTCCTGCAGCGAGTGCGGCGCGCCGATTACGGCGTCCACCGAACCGGCTGAGTAGATACAGGTGACGGTTGAACTTTCAAGTGCGGAAATCCGGCTTGAGGCATGCGGGTCGTATGACCAACTGGTTAGTGCAGCGATAACCCATAGCGCATCTCCACGAGGTTGATGCCGCCGATCGTTTCCTTGCGGTTATTACCATCGGACTTCCACCCGAAAGTCTCGTAGAACGTCCGTGCGCGCCGGTTGGCAGCAAGTACCCAGAGCGTCGCGCTGGTGTAGCCGTGGGATCGCAAATCCGCGACGGCGCGCGCCATGAGGTCCGCGCCAATGCCACGGGACCAACTGTCCGGATGGACGTAGACCGAATAGATTTCGCCTGTGCGGCCGTCATCGTCGCCGTCGTGGGCCGATCCGAACGAGATAAAACCAACAAGCGACCCGTCTGATTCGGCAACCCATGGACGATCGGTTTCGGCCAGACTGCCGATCACCTCCGCCCAGTAGTTCTCGCGGCGGCCAACGTCGAGCTGCTGTAGGAATTCGGCGGGCACAACACCGGTGTAGGCCGTCCGCCAGGTGTGAACCTGCACCTCGGCGATGGCGCGCGCATCGGCTGGACTTGCGCGCCGCGGTGACGATTGACCTTGAGAAGTCATCGCGTCCTCTCCCAGGTGGATCGCAGGTCATTCCTGAAGGAGAGGGGCCGGTCAAGACCAACCTCTGTGTTGTTTTGGGTTGTTCTGCGAGCTTCCTTGTCCTGGCTGGACGCGTCGAAGTAGGCGTCGGGGTCAAGGCTCGGGCGCAGCCCGACCGGGTAGCGGCCGTAGGGCCTTGACGGCGGCGCCGTTCGGCGCATGCTGTTCAGGGCAGGGAGGTCGAAATGGCCTGTGCTGCTTTCGGCTTGGGTGATCAAGGGGTCGTTGGCGTCTTCAGTTCCGGTTTCCCGGTGCGGGGCAGGCGATAGGGGCTGCCGGTCATTCCTTCGCCGCGGTGTGCGGCATGAAGCGGTTCGCAGGAGACGGTCGGTCGGGATCAATCAGAGGGAACGACCTCGCCGGGTTCGGGGGTCATGACCTGCACGATCCGCAGCCGACCGAGTCTGGGGGCTCACGCCGCGCGGGGTGGGCGGTGCAGGGCACGGATGTGGTGATCGCGCAGGCCGTAGAAGACGAGCTCAAGCTGTCTTCGGGCGGCGGCCACGGCGCCGATGTTGCGGTTGCCGCGGCGCTGAGCGACCTGTTCGCGGATGCCGCCGATGCGGCTGGTCTCGGGCAGGATCTTCACCGATTCGATGGCCGCCCAGCGGACCAGGCGCGAGCCTTGCTTGGTGATTCGGCCGCGGCGCACCGTGGTGTCGGATTCGTGGTGCGACGGCGTGAGTCCGGCCCAGCAGGTCAACTGGGCGGGACCAGCAAAGCGGTGCACGTCCCCGATCTCGGCGACGAACACCGCCCCCAGCACGGGTCCGATGCCGGGGATCTGCTGGATCGCGGTGTAGCCGCCATCATTGCTCAGCCGACGCTGCGCCAAAGTGGTGAACAGGTCGATCTCCGCATCGAAGGCTTCGATGAACCGGCGCAGCGACGCGATCCGCTCCCGATACGGTGCGGGCATCGTGACCTTGTCCAGCAGCAGGTTGCCCTCGACGCCGAACAGATCGCTCATCGGCACCCAGACACCGCCCTTGGCCAAAACCGCGTGGACGTGGGCCTTGCACTGGGATCGCATCGCGACCAGTTTGGCCCGGTGGCGCACCAGCTCGCGTAGTTCCCTGGTTTCCGGCGGCGCGATCCACGCGTGCGGCAGACGCCCCATCCGCAACAAGTCCGCCAGATCTGCGGCGTCGCGTTGATCATTTTTGACCCGCCGATACGAAAACGCCTTCACCCCCAGCGGGTGCGCCAGATGCACCGTCGCGCCGAGCTCGGCGAGCGCATCGGCGGCCCAGTACCACCCGTAAGTCGCCTCGAGCACCACCTCCGGTGACTCGCCGGCACGCGACATCACCTCAGCCAACACGTCACGGTCGTTGAGAATCCGTACTGTCTCCAGATGTTCGCCGGTCTCGCTCATCCGCACCAACACCGAGCGGCGCCGATGCAGATCCATTCCGACAAACTGCCGACCATCATAGAATTCGCTCACAAGGGGCCTCCTTCGTCGTAACAAACGTGAGCACCCCGAGCATGCGCGCTCGGGACGGACACGAGGAGCGGAGGCCCCGCTCCTTCATGACATCAGAAGGGGTCGTGGTGTGGTGGGTCAGGCGTGCATCGGGGTTGAGTCGTCCAGTCGCCAGTAGCCAGGTGACCCGATCGCCCTGTCCACACCGGGGGCGGTAAGAAGGGCCGTCGCCCGAGCAGCCGCGCTGGATGTACTTGGCGATTAGGCCTAGTGCCACGAGCCGGCTGAGCCCACGCCCAGCCGGGCTCGCAAGTCAGCGCCGCCGCGGGTTACCGACGACGTCGCCAGATGATGATGCCCACCACAGCGGCGATCGCCAGGATCGCCAAAGCGGGCACCGCCGGGCCGGCCTGGCCAGCCTTCTGTCGAGCGGATTGCGCGGTTCCGACTACTCGCGCCTTGGTGTCGTCGACCTTCTGCCGCGCCTGTGCCTTGACGTCAAGCTTGGCCGACAACGCCTCGACGGTCTCGCCGAGTTGTTGGCGGGTCTGGTCGATGTCCGTCTGGATCTCGTCGAGGCCCGCGTCCGGTCCAGGCTCCGGCTGCAGTCGTTCAGGTTCGGTCATGACGGGCGTCCTTCACCTCGCTGATGTCTTTCCTGACGTTGTCGACCGTCTGCCGTGGTGGCGATACCTCGTGCACCTGCTTCTTGCTCACCAAAGCGGCCACGCCGGCCGCCATGAAGAGAAGGGCAGCCACGATCAACGCGGCGGCCCACACCGGAAGCGCCAACGACAGCGCGGCGACACCTGCCGCAATCGCCGTCGTGAAGCCGAGGAAGGCCAGCAGCCCGGCAACGCTGAGCAGTCCGGCACCGATACCGGCGTGCTTGGCGGCCGCTTGGAATTCTTTCTGCGCCAGCTTCAACTGGTCGCGGACCAGCCGCGACGTCTGCGACGACAGCTGGGTCATCAATTCACCCATCGACGCGTCCGCGGTCGGCCTCGACTCAACGCTCATCGTCAACCACCTCCGTCTTTGTTCCTCTGCATCGGCAATGCCCCGGCTGCGCGGAGGCCAAACATCTCTTCGCGCCGACGTGTTCGGCGTCGGGTTGGACGAAGACGGTGCGCACCCCTGAAAAACCCGCCCACCGAAGTGCCACCCGACGACGTCCATGCTGGCTAGCACACGACGGCGCAGCACGTGAATGATATTGCGGCGCAAGGTTAACCCGGCACGGGAACAGCGCCGTCCTTGCCCGACCGCAAGTCGCGGCACGCCGCAAGAGGGTTACCCGAGCCGCATCAGGGGGTAGCTATGCATTAGCGCTGTCAACTGACGAGCGTGAAAAAATCCAACGGGGAGGTTTCACAATGATTGGCAACAACGACGTCGCCCGCATCCAGGAAGCGACAGCCTACGACAGCTCCGGCGAGAAGATCGGCAAGGTCGGCCAACTTTATCTCGACGACCAGACCAGCGAGCCCAGCTGGATCACCGTCTCCACCGGTTTCTTCGGGTTGTCTGAGTCCTTCGTGCCCCTGCAGGGCGCACAGTTCCGCGGCGACGACATCCGGCTTGCATATGACAAGGACAAGGTGAAGCATGCACCGCGGATCGACCGCGACCGACACCTGGACCCCGAGCAGGAGCAGGAGCTCTTCCGCCACTACGGTCTCACCACGACGGGCACCGGGCGTGGGATGCACGCCACGACCGGCCAAACCGAGGGCCGCGACCGCGGCGCCTTCAAAGAACACGCCATGACGCTCTCTGAGGAGCGGCTCGCTGCGGGCAAGGAGAGGGTCGAGGCCGGCCGGGCACGGTTGCGCAAGTACACCACCACGCACACCGAGCAAGTCGAGGTGCCGGTGACAAAGGAGAAGCTCGTTGTCGAGCGCACACCGGCCTCCGGTAAGGCGACGGATCGCCCGATCAAGGACTCCGGCGAGCACGTTGAGGAGGTAACCCTGTACGAGGAGCGACCCGTCGTGGCCAAGGAGACCGTGCCGGTGGAGGAGGTGCGCGTCGGCAAGGAGCGGGTGACCGAAACCGAGCAGGTCAGCGGCGAGGTACGCAAGGAGCACGCGGACCTCGACGTCGACGAAGGTAGGACCAAGGCCAAGTCGGCAGGACGCCCCGAAGATCGTCACGGGCGCTGATCCCACCACTCAACGCCGGTAACCGACGTCGATCCCCACCCTTTCGGGGGTGGGGATCGCGCCGTTCGAGTTGGGCCAGGCGCCGCGCGCCGGACCGATGGGGGGCCGAGGGGTTGAAGTCCGCGCACCTGTTGGCGAGTCTCCCGAGGATGACAGCGGCCAACGGCCGCCATGCCGCGATCGCGAACGGATCGACCACGGGGATCGTCGTCATCGACGTCGCCGACTTCACCAAGTTCACCGCGGAGCGCGGCTGCAGCTCCCTGATGGCCGAACGGTTCAGGACTTCGAGCCCGTGCGGCGCTGCAGGGATTCGATGACGGTTGGGCAGACGTCGATCTCGTAGAGCCTTTCGACGCTCTGCATCCCGCCCGGGCTCTCCGCGTTGATCTCCACCACCTTCTCGCCGATCACATCGATGCCGACGAAGTACATGCCGTCGGCCACGAGCTTCTTGCCCATCGCTTCGATGATGCCGCGTTCGATGTCACCGATCTCGAGAGGGACCGGGTGTCCGCCCTTGCTAATGTTGGCGCGCGGGTCGTTACCGGTGGGCAGTCGCCGGAAGGCGGCCAGCTTCCCGTCGCGCTCGAGGATCTGTCCCTCGAGCAGGAAGATCCGGGCGTCGCCGTCCTCACCGCCGTCGACGAACTCTTGAACGATCGCGTAGCCGTCCTGTAGCACCGCCTCTGTGATTTGCGCGAGGTTCGCTTCGCCCTCGTCCTCGATGATGAACACGTTGCGACCTTTGGCTCCGTACAGAGGCTTGACGACGCAGTGGCCGACCTTGGCGACGAACCGCTCGATGGCTTCCGGGTCGCGGGTCACGAGCGATCGCGGTCGAATCTTCTCGGGGAACTCCTCCAGGTAGAGCTTGCTCGTTGCGCGTATAAGGGACATCGGATCGTTGACCACCGTTACCCCTCGAGCCTTGAGCATCTGGCCGAAGACCACACCCAGTGGAGCTGCCCACGGCCGGTTCTGCAGATCGTCGATTGATTCGTTTCGCAGGAACAAGGCGTCGAGGTCGTCCATGACGATCCGTTCGGCGTCGCGCTGCTTGATGCGCTCCATGAAGCTTTCGAGCGTGTCGTCTTTGTCGAACTCTGCGCCATGAGCCCGGGCCGAGAGCTGCCCATCGCTTTCCGCGTGCTCGACGTCTCCGACCCCGACGTACCAAATCTCATGCCCGCCCTGGGCCGCGGCCCGCGCCAGGCGCGTAGTCGTGTACTCGTCTACCTCGGTAGCGATGTCGTTGACGAAAAAGGCAAGCCTCATGACACATCTCCTTCGTACAGGCCTGTGACCGACGCGCCCGCGCGCAGCTTGTCCAGGCGCTCCCGGGCGCCGGGCACGTCCAGCCACCGAGGACGGACCCATGGCGCTTGGAGCACCTCGCGGTCGAGCAGATCCTGGATCAACGGGATGTGGTCCAATGACAGCTTGCCGACGAACAGGACATCGAGGCTGCTGCCCTCTGCGAGGGCTTCGAGGATGCGCGTGATCCCACGGAGATAGATCGCGTCCTTCACGGAACCGCCTGCGACGACGACGCGGATGGCGATGGACCATGCGGTTCTCGCCGGTATCCGATGTTCGTTCCGTAATGATTCGAAGATCTCCAGGAATCCGGCGCCGTCGAGCATCTTGCCGATGGCCACGACCCTCGCCGCGAGCACGCGCAGACGCCGCGGGTCCAATCCGCCGGTCAGGTACTCGGCGAGCACGGCAAGGCCCTCTTGGGTCTCGTCGTGGCCAGGCAGTCCGATCGTCAGCAGCGTGAGTGGTTGCCTGGCGCCGTTCTGGTAGGTGACGACATGGGTGCCGACCTCGTGATGCAGCAAGGGCGCCACCCGGTCCGCTCTGAAAGCGGCGGCTTCGGGGATGAGCAGCCGGCCGAACGACACCATCAGTTCGGAGATGTCGCCGCGCACCTCGATGTGAGCCGGGAAGTCTGGATACACGGCGCGGTATCGATCGAACTCGGCACGAGCCGCCTGCGCGAACGCCCCGGCCGTGACGCTTCGGGTGCTGGGAGCTTGGGCTGGGATGGTCTCCAGTAGCTCCTCCGCGGCGGACGCCAGAGGCTGGGCGATCCCTCCGTAGAGCTGCAGCGACCCGTACACGAACCTTGACGTGTCGCGATCCTCCAAAGCTGTGATCTGCCTTGCTATCTCGTCTCGCGTCGCCCGGAAGAGCGTATGCAGCGCAGGGTCGGTGACATTCTCGATCTCGAGGTTATAGAGGTCACGTCGCACCAGGTCCGGCTCGAATTCCAGCGGTCTGAGCCGCAGAGTGGGGACCGTCCCGAAGTCACTGCGTTCGAAGTCCGCCCATGCCTGTGCTGCATTGACCGGCGTGACGTTGAGCAACAGGTTCAAGCCGCGCTCGATCTCGGTGAGGCGGGCGTCGATATCTAGAGCAGGCGCAAGCTGATGGTTCGGGGATGTCACCTGATCGAGATACCCACCGCCTGTACGAGCAACCCTCCCGATGGCTACGCGTTGTTCAGGCGGAGCCCCATGACCCGATCGGGGCCCGGGGTGCCACCGAACCACACATTCCTGCAAGCAACGTCGTCCACCCCTTCCGTTCGTAGAGCCCGAGGCCCCGGGCTCCTCCCGCATGCTCGGTGAGCCGAGATCATTGGGATCCGGAATCGTGCTGTTGCGGTAGGGCCCCGAGCTGTAAAGAATTGGGCCGTGGACGTCGACCATCCAGAACGCGACCAACGGTGGGACGACTCCGCTCGCAACGAGACCGAAGCTGAACGGCTGGACCGTAATTGGGGCAGCCTGTTGCAGGAGCTGCGGGTCACGCAGACCGGCAGCACAGTTGGTCACCGGATTCCTGCTGACGCTTCCGTTTCAGCAGCGGTTCACTGTGCTGAGCGATGTCATCCAGCATGTTTACTTGGCGACGGTCGCGTGCTCCATCGCCGCCGCCCTGCTGCTCGTCGCGCCGGTGGCGATGCACCGGGTGCTGTTCCGTCAGCGCCGGCTGAAGACGCTGGTGTCCACGACACACCGATTCGCGATCGCCGGTGTCTTACTGCTCGGGATCGCGATGGTCGGCGTCGCGATCGTGATCTTCGACGCGGTGTCCGGCTCGACGGCCGGATGGATCGCCGGCGCGTGCGCCGCGGTCGCGATGGTGTTGTTGTGGATGGCGCTGCCGGTTTTGCACCGAGTCACCGACGATGAGTCTCTCGAGCAGCACTGACGCGAGTTGCTGACCTGGGGTTTGCGAACCGGGAAGGAAGGGCATTTGAAGTCATGCTAGTTCGCAGAGTTGCGCGTCCGCTGCTGTCAGCAGTGTTCATCGGGCAAGGCATCGAGGCTCTACGGCAGCCCGAGCGGGCGGCCGAAACCGCGCGCCCCACCGCGGAAGGGCTGCAGAAGCTTCCCCCGTCCGCGGCGAGCAAGATACCCCAAGACCCGTTGACGCTGGCGCGGGTCGCCGCCGGGGTGCAGATCGGCGGCGGCCTGTTGCTGGCGAGCGGCAGGCTGCCGCGGCTGGCGTCGGCGGCGCTGGCCGCCACCGTGGTGCCGGGAAGCCTTGGCGGGCATCTGTTCTGGACCGAGACCGATCCGGAGCGTAAGGCGCAACAGCGACGCGACTTCCTCACCGACCTGAGCCTGCTGGGCGGGCTGATGATCGCGTCGGTGGACACCGAGGGTAAGCCGTCGCTTGGCTGGCGCGGCCGTCGCGCGGCGGAGCGCGCGTCAGAAGCGGTGTCTGCGGCGTTGCCGGTGGGCACAACCTCAAGCGCGGCGTTGGTTGACACCGTCGGCGAGAAGGTCAGCCACCGGCTGCAGACCGGTGCTGAGCGCGGACGCGAGCTTGCTGGCGTCGCCGGCGAGCGCGTCTCACCGCTGCTCGACGTCGCGCGCGAGCGTGGTGCCGAATTTGCGAGCCTGGCCCGCGAGGGTGGCCAGAAGGCCGCCAAGAAGGCACAGAAACGCGCCGAGAAGATCAGCAAGAAGGCGCACGAACGCGCCGACGAAATCAGTAAGAAGGCGCACGAACGCGCGGAGAAAATAGCGGAGCAGGCGCACAGTGGCGGTTAGGCGAGCAGTCCGCCTGATCATCGACCACCCCGAACGTCCAGTTACCACACGCGAACTCGGTCAGATGACCAGGTCCAGCAGCAGCACGAACAGGAACCCCGCGACGGACAGCACTGTCTCCATGACCGACCAGGTCTTGATGGTCTGGCCGACCGTCATCCCGAAGTACTCTTTGACGAGCCAGAATCCGGCGTCGTTGGCCCGAGGGCAGCGCGATGCTGCTGCTGGCCGGCTCGGCCAACCGCGACGACCGGATGTTTCCCGACCCGGACCGCTTCGACATCCACCGAAAGGCCCGCAGCCACCGAAAGGGCCGCGGGCACCTGGCGTTCGGCTTCGGCATCCATAACTGCCTGGGCGCGCATCTGGCCCGGCTGGAGGCGCAGGTGGCGCTGGAAGAAGTCTTCAAGCGGTTCCCGGCCTGGGAGGTGGACTGGGACAACGTCGTGCAGGCCCACACCTCCACCGTGCGCGGCTTCGAGGAACTGCCGGTGATCGCAGCCGCCCGGCCCGCACCGTTGGGCTCGGCCTGATGCGGATCATCGTCACCGGCGCCAACAGCGGCGTCGGCAAAGCCACCGCGGTGGCCGGTGATCGGCACCCTGGTGGAACGCTTCACCCGTTACGTCATGCTGCTGCACCGACCCGACGGCGGCACCGCCGCCGCGGTCCGCGACGCACTGATCACAACGCTGGGCACGCCGCCGACGCAGCCGCGGCGTTCATTGACCTGGGCGCAGGCGTATAGACTTCGCGGGTCGTCTGACGGGGGTGGGTATGAAGCGACTCAGTGGCTGGGACGCGCTGCTGCTCTACAGCGAAACCCCCAACGTGCACACGCACACGCTGAAGATCGGTGTCATCGACGTCACCGATTTCGAGGGTGAGTTCACGTTCGAGGTGTTCCGGCGCATTCTGCGCCGTCGTCTGCATCTGCTGGAGCCGCTGCGCCACAAGCTGGTCGACGTTCCGCTGAGGCTGCATCACCCGATGTGGATGCAGACGGCCGACGTCGACTTGGACTACCACCTGCGGCGGGTCCGGGTGCCGTCCCCCGGTGGGCGCCGGGAGCTGGATCAGGTGATCGGCGAGATCGCCGGCACGCCGCTGGACCGCAGCTGCCCGCTGTGGGAGATGTATTTCGCCGAGGGGATGGCCGAGAACCGGTTCGCTGTTATCGGCAAGGTGCACCACGCGCTGGCCGACGGCGTCGCGTCGGCCAACCTGATCGCGAGGGCGATGGACCTCAAGGGGCCGATTAAGGCAGAACGCGACCTATACGCCACCAACGCCCCATCGAGGGCTGAACTGCTGCGCGCCGCCGGCCGCGACCATCGGGCTCAGGCCGGCAAGTTGCCGCGCCTGGTCAAAGAAACCGCCGCCGGGATCTCGCGGGTGCGGCGGCGTCGCCGGGAACGCGGTGAGCACCCCGAGCTGGCCCGCAACTTCGGCCCGCCGCCGACGTTCATCAACCACGTGGTGTCACCCGGCCGGCGGTTCGCCACCGCGACGCTGGCGCTGGCCGACGTCAAGCAGACCAGCAAGCATCTGGGTGTCACCATCAACGACCTCGTGCTGGCCACCGCGGCCGGCGCGCTGCGCGGGCTGTTGCTGCGCTACCACGGGCGGGCCGACTCGCCGTTGATCGCGTCGGTGCCGGTCAGCCTGGACACCTCGCCGGACCGGCTGATCGGCAACGAGCTGTGGGGGCTGAGCGTGTCGCTGCCGGTGCAGATCGACGACCCGTTGGAGCGGGTGCGGCTGACCTCGTTGGGCGCCGAGTTCGCTAAGGAGGACTTCGAACTCATCGGGCCCGAGGTGATGACGCAGTGGGCGGCCTACATGCCGCCTCCGGTCGCGCCGGCGGTGTTTCGCTGGCTGTCGACGCGTGACAAGCAGACCAGGATGATGAACGTGCTGATCTCCAACGTGCCGGGGCCGCGGGACCGGGGCCGCATCGGGGGGGCGACGGTCAGCGAAATCTATTCCGTCGGGCCGGTGCTCGCCGGCTGCGGCATGAACATCACCGTGTGGAGCTACGTCGACCAGCTCAACATCTCGGTGCTCACCGACCACCTCACCGTCGACGACCCGCATGAAGCCACCGACGCGATGATCCATGCTTTCACCGAAATCCGTCATGCGGCAGGGCTTTCCGGCGACCTCACCGAGGTGACGACGGCGATGGCGCCGGCCCGCACGGTCGGCTAGCCGCTCTTCCGGAGTGAAGTCGATGGGGCCCTACCGCAGCCTGCGACACATCGGCGCGGTGACAATGCTGCGCCGGAGACGACGAGCAGGGCACGTTCGGTCGAGGGCATGCTGGCGGTGCGATTCCCCCGGGCTGGGTCTCGTTAACACAACCGCAAGCGGGTGTGGGAGTGGATACATCGCTCCTATGCAACCGGACCACTGCCACGCCGGTGCAGCCGGAGCCACGTTTGCTGATCGTCCACCACACGCCCTCTCCGCACTGCCAGGAGATGTTCGAGGCGGCGGTGGCCGGGGCGACCGACCCTGCCATCGAACGCGTCGAGGTGCTGCGCCGACCGGCGCTCACGGTCGCGCCGGTCGAGTTGCTGGAGGCCGACGGCTACATGCTGGGCAGCCCGGCGAACTGGGCTACGTTTCCGGTGTCCTCAAGCACTCCTTCGACCAATGCTTCTACGGTGCCTCGACACGACGCGGGGCAGACCCTTCGGGGCCTGGCGCAACACCAAGGGCGACCTGGTCATCACGCTGCCGTGGGGCAACCTGTACGACAGCATGGAGCTATTCGCCGAGCTGGAGCGTGACTTCGACGGGCTGGGCAATCGTCACCTGCTTCGAGGGCCGCTCGCCCTACGGCTCGGTGGTCATGGGTCTCCTCCGGGTCGCGGCGCCGGGCCAGGTCACGAACAAGGTGGGCCCGGCGCCCCGCCGTGGTGTCGGCGCCAATCACGAACAGGATGTAGCTGGCGAGCCCTTCGACGAGCGACTTCCCCGGACGCTGCTGTCGACACCGGCGCCGAGCGCGTCAGTGGGGACGATGCCCAGGATGAGGGCGCCAACACCGAGGCGGCCCGCTGGCGCCGAAGGCTTCGGGAGACCGAACAGCAGCGTGACGAGCTGGCGCAGAAACATCTCTCGGCATATCAACAGCATGCCGAGGCCGTCGCCTCCCCGGTTCAACGTCACGCCCACCGCGCTGTGGTTGATGGCCAAAGTCGAGGACTGGGTCTCGTCAAGTCGTGTGGCCCCAGTTGTCGGCGCGAATTTTGGCTCCAGCTGGCTGGCGTGTTGAGGGGCGGGTATGCGGCGGGGTCGGCGTTACGGTTGCTGAATGCGTCATGCGATCTACGTGCCATTGTTCGGCGCGTTGGCTGATCCGCACGCGGTCGCTGATATTGCTGGTGCTGCCGAGCAGTCCGGTTGGGACGGGCTGTTCGTTTGGGATCACGTTCTCAGTCTCATCGACGGGCGTTGGGAGATCGCCGATCCCTGGATCGTGTTGGCCGCAGCAGCGGTGGTGACTGATCGGATTCGGTTGGGGCCGATGGTGACTCCGTTACCGCGTCGGCGGGTGCTCAAGCTGGCCCGAGAGACCGTGACCCTGGACCGACTGAGCCGGGGGCGGCTGATTCTGGGCTTGGGCACCGGCGGCGATGTCGGACGTGAGTATTCGGCGTTCGGTGAGGACGCTGACGCGCAGCGGCTGGGCCGCGTGCTCGACGAGGGCATCGCCGTGCTGACAGCGTTATGGGCTGGTGAAACCGTCGCACACCGGGGGATGCCTGACACCATGCGGCCGGTGCCGCCAGCGGTTTGAGGACGGCATGGTGCACATGGGTGAACTCGTCGCTGTTGTGGAGTCGTCGTCCGGCGCCGCACGGTCTACGCAGGAGCCATCCCCAAGCCCCCGGGCCGCAACAACACTGCCGCGACGTGGTCGCCATCCAATTGGTCCAAGAAGTCGGCCGGGTTTTCGAAAACTTGTACAGCACCGGCTGTTTGCAGCTCATCTCGTCCTACTCCGCCGCTGAGCAAGCCAATCGCGGTCACACCGGCGCGGGTACATGCCTTCACATCCCAGACAGAATCACCGACGAACACCGCGCGGTCGCCGGCGACGCCCGCGCGGTCAAGCGCCACCTCGATGATGTCCGGTTCCGGCTTAGCGGTTTCGACGTCGCGCGACGAGGTGACCTCCGAGATCACGTCATCACAATCGAGAACCAGGCGTAACATCGCCAACTCGTCGTCAGGGGCCGAGGTCGCCAACACCACCTGCAGCCCAAGGTCGGCGAGTCGGTGTAGCAGTTGCTGGGCGCCCGGCAGAGGGGCTAGCAGAGATGCTGTCTGGCGGTAATACCGACTGTGCAGATCCTTGATTCGGGATTGGGTGTCCCCGTCTGTGTCGCCGGCCAAGGCGCGCACCAGAGTGCTGCCGTCCATCCCTATGCTGCGGTGAATGCGCCACGTCTCGACGCCGACGCCGGCATCGTGGAAGGCCCGCTGCCACGCGACGACGTGAAGATAGTTGGAATCCACCAAAGTGCCGTCCACGTCGAACAGCACAGCCGGTGGGCGCTCGGCGCTCACCCGAGTGCGATCCGTTGCTCGTGCTTGTGCCCGCCGAGCGCCACGCTCGCCGGCAAGCCCGCTGCTGCCAGCGGATGCTCGCTCATCTCCGGTCGACTGGTTGCAGTCATAGGGGGCGGTTACCCCGCGGCGTGCAGTCCGAAAACCGCACCAACGACAGCCGTCGGTACTGCCGCGTGCAGATGACCGCTGTTGCATTCAGCAACCTATGCGGCAGCGCTCACGACAAATTCACAGAACCCGCCGACCGTCAGCCCGGCCACCCAGCGGACAGGATCGCCCGCAGAACGTAGGTGTATTCGGTCAGGTACTCGTCGGTCACGGGTCCGCCTAGATCCCGCCGGCCACCGCGTGTGCCAGCCGGCAGAGTACTTTACTTCGGCCTGCGGTAAGTGCTCGCGTTGAGTTCGACGTTGTGAAATTCGGTTGACGTCTGCCGCCGAGAAGCGGGTACGCCGATGGGCAGATGCCACCGAGGAACCCAACGCCAAGTACCGAGACGCACATGTCTGGTACGACAGCGACAAAAAGGACAACTTCACCGCGTACAAGCTCCTGATCGCCGATGTCGTCGACGGCAAGCTGCGCGCTGTCCCGCGCGGGGTGATGGCGGCCGCAGCGGTCATGCAGGGTCGGGACACACCGTTCGGCCGCGCTGCGCAGCCGGACGAAATCGCGCCGTCCTACGTGTTCTTCGCCGCCGCGATCTTTCGTCCTACTAATACAGTGGCGAGGTGCTCGCACCCGTCGGGGTGAGACGCTGCCCGGCTGAGGAAGCCGCGATGACGCAACAGGGCGAACGCCTGCAACGCTTTGGGGCGATTGCTCTGTTGGCAGCGCTCATCGTCGGACTGGGCACGTTGTTGACCCGATGCCCAGCGAATCGCGACGGCATGCCAGGCCAACTCGGTCAAGCCATGGAGGAGACGTCGGCGCGGCCCGCAGCGGCGCTCTGTCCCTGGATCTTTGGCTGCAGCGGCGCTCCACCGCCCAACTCACCAGCGTGCAGCTCTCCGATGCCCGCGAGGAAGTGGTCAAGGCCTACAAGGGAATCGCCGACCTGAAGGCCCAAGACCCAGTCGACATCGGCCGCCAAAAGACGCTGACCGACGCCATGACAACGATCATCGGACAACTCAACGCGGCGTCGGCGACGATACGCGATATCGCGACCGAGCCCTCGGCGAAGCGTGCCCACGCAGATCTGCTGGCGACAGCGGACGCCCTTGAGACCGGATACCGCTGATGAACCGACTTTTCGCGGTGGCGCTGGGCATCCTCACCGCCATCGGCGGATTCCTCGACATCGGGGATCTGGTCACCAACGCGCTCGTCGGCTCCCGGTTCGGCCTGGCGCTGGCGTGGGTGGTGCCGGTCGGGGTGCTGGGCATCTGCCTATTCGCTCAAATGTCGGGGCGCGTCGCGGCCGTCAGCGGCAGGGCCACCTTCGAACTCATCCGGGAACGGCTCGGGCCGCGCACCGCGGCGGCGAATCTGGCCGCGTCGTTCTTCATCAACCTGATGACGCTGACCGCCGAGATCGGCGGTGTGGCGCTGGCTGTGGAACTGGCCACCGATGTCGGCCCGATGATGTGGATTCCCGTCGCCGCGTTCGCCGTCTGGCTGGTGGTCTGGCGGGTGAAGTTCTCAATCATGGAGAACGTGGCCGGACTGCTCGGACTTTGCCTGATCGTCTTGGCGGTCAGCGTCTTTGCGCTGCATCCCCATTGGTCGGACCTGATTCACCAGGCCACCGCGCCGGTGATCCCGGAATCGGAGTCGGCGACCACCTACTGGTACTTCGCGATCGCACTGTTCGGCGCGGCGATGACACCCTATGAGGTGTTCTTCTTCTCCTCCGGAGCTGTCGAGGAGCACTGGACGATCAAGGATCTGGGCAAATCTCGGCTCAACGTCGTGGTCGGCTTCCCCCTCGGCGGGGTTCTTTCGGTCGCCATCGCTGCCTGCGCGGCGATCGTGTTGCTGCCCAACCAGATCGAGGTGACGTCGCTGTCACAGACGGTGATGCCGGTGGTCGCCGCCGGCGGCAAGCTTGCGTTGGCGTTCGCGATCATCGGCATCGTTGCTGCCACGTTCGGCGCGGCGCTGGAGACCACCCTGTCCGGCGGTTACATCCTGGCCCAGTTCCTCGGCTGGACCTGGGGCAAGTTCCGTCGACCCGCCGAGGCGGCACGGTTCCATGTCGTCATGTTCGTGGCCGTCGTCCTCGGCGCCGCGGTGCTGTTCACCGGCGTCGACCCAATCATGGTGACCGAGTATTCGGTGGTGTTCTCGGCCATCGCGCTGCCACTGACCTATCTACCAATCCTCATCGTCGCCAACGATTCTCAGTACATGGGCGACAAGACCAACGGGAGGTTGACCAACATGCTGAGCTCGCTGTATCTGGTCATCATCCTCGCCGCCTCGTTGGCGGCGATCCCGCTGATGATCGTGACAGGAGCGGGACAGTGAGTGAGCTACCCGTCAAGCACCATCACGGCCAACTGCTCGACGCCCGGCTGCACCTGCTGGACCGGCAACTGCTCGACGCCGACGAGGATCCGGTCGGCATCGTCGACGACCTCGAACTGGACGGCGTCGAGCCGGACCGCGACATCGACGCGATTGCGCCGGCGCCGCAGGTGTCGGCGCTGCTGTCCAGACACGTGCTGGCCACCCGCATCTTCGGCGGCGCGCCGCCGAGGTCGCGGCTGCAGCAGATCCCGTGGACGCTGGTTGCCTCGGTCGGTGTGACGGTGCGACTGCGCCCGACCGACATGCCGTTCGATGGGCGGTGGGTGGAGCGCTGGCTGCGCGACCACATCGTCGCGCACATCCCGGGCGGACGCCATGCAGCTCAGTAGGCTCCTGGGGCTTCGGGTCATCGACGCCGGCTCACATCCGATGGGCACCGTGGTGGACGTCCGGCTGACGATCCCCGGTGATCCTGAACACGACCCGCCCACTCCACGGGTGCTCGGACTGGTGATCAGCCCACGCACTCGGGTCTATGAACGTTCCGCCGCCAAGGCGCCGATGGTGTTGGCCGCGCTGCTGCGCTGGCGGCACCGCGGCACGTTCCTGGCCGGCTGGGAGGACGTGGCCCGGGTGGCGACCGACCACGCCACGCTGCGGCCCCGGCTACACCCGGTACTCCCCGGTGCTGGGCGGCACCGACTGACCGCATCCCGTTTAGCCCCGCCGGCATTCGGGAACCTATAGTTGCGCGGGGAAATCCCTGTGTACTGGACCTATCCAGGCCATAGCGGAAAGGTAAGCATGACCGAGAAGAACAGTGGACCTAAAGAAGGCGCCAAGGGTGTCGTCGAGGATGTAAAGGGCAAGGCGAAGGAAGCCGTTGGCACCGTCACCGGCCGCGACGACATCGTCCGCGAGGGTAAGGCCCAGCAGGACAAGGCCGATGCCCAGCGAGACGTCGCGAAGAAGGAAGCCGAAGCGGAATCGGCTCGCGCCGGCGCCAAGGCCGCCGAGAAGCGGCAGCAGGCTAATCAGCGGTTGTAATCACCGACAGCGAAAGGGCCCAGCCACATCGGCTGGGCCTTTTCATCGTTCGTCAGCTACTTGGGCGCTGGCGCCGTGCCGTGACGCCGCTGCCGCTTGTGCAGTGTCGCGGCGAGCTCACGAGCGATGGAGCCCTTGCCGGTCCAGCCGCCGATGAACCGGATCGCCGCGCCATCGTGGCGGTCGAGTATGTAGGACAGTGCATTGTCGTCGACGCCGCGACCCCCGCACGACCGAGATGGTGTTGTGCGGCGGCGCCACATCGTGGCGCCAGGCCGCCCACCGGCGCATCAGGACACCGATCGGCGTGCCGGTCTGACATAGCGACACGAGGACGGGTTCGGGGCCCCGGCATGCCAGCACCTTCTCAGTGGTGATCCGACGGCCAGCGCGAGTCGTCGCGCTCGGATCAGGGCTCGGGAGTCGCCGAGGTCGTGCAGGACATGCTGCAGTTCGCCGAAATCCTGATCGGCCGGCCGCCGAAGAGCGGTGACGAGAGGAGGCTCCATTTCGACCGCTAGCTTGCGAACGCCCTCGATGAGCGGTCGGGCGACGCGCGCGCGCACCGGTGTCACCAGGTGGAGCCAATATGACGACAAGCGCGGACTCAGGACGGGCACCTCGACGATGACCGCCGGTTTCCACAGATCTGCGCAATGCGCTCGATCATGTCCCTGTACGTCATGATCTCGGGGCCGCCGACGTCGACTCTCTCGTCCATCGCCTCGGCCTGCCCAGCCACGCCGGCCAAGTAGCCGACCACGTCCGCCAGCGCGATCGGCTGCGTTTGCGTCGACACCCAACGCTGCGCTCGGCGGGCCGACCGGCCTGCAGCTGGCGGCCGCGTTCGAGTTCGGCGTCCAGTTCGGCGCCGAACAGCAAAGCCAGGTTGGTGATCCACAACCACAGCAGAAAGACGATGACCCCGGCCAGCGTGCCGTAGGTCCTGTTGCAGCTGCCGAAGTTGGCGACATAAAGGCCCAACAACAACGACGCCGCCGTCCAGACGATGATTGCGGCGGCGGCACCGATGCTGATCCACCGGAACTTCGGCTGCCGCACGTTGGGTGTCGCGTAGTAGAGCATCGCCACCGCCAGGATGACGCACACCAGCACGGCCGGCCACCGGGCGATGTTCCAGGCGGTCACCGCGATGGAGCCGGCCCCGATCGCGTCGCCGAGGGCCTTCGCCACCGGACCGCTGACGGCCAGCATGACCGCGACCGCGGCAGCCAGCACCAGCCCGCAGAGGGTGAGCAGCAGCTGAAGCGGCCGCAGCTTCCAGATCGGGCGGCCTTCGCCGACCTCATAAATCCGGTTCATCGCCCGGCTGAACGCGCCGACATATCCCGAGGCGGACCACAGCGGCGAGCTGGCCGATCTGGCCCAGGCGGGCGCGCGGGACGCGCAACGGCTGTTGATCAATGCGCGGCGAGCCTGCGCCGGGCACAGGCCACGGCAGCTGAGCTGGCCGGGGCGGGCGGGCACGATCTGGCCGCGCCCGGCGCGGTCGGCTGGCTCGCGCCGTGGCTGACCTGTCGAACCTGCTGGAGGCGACCGAGCAGATCATCGGGCCGACCCGGCAACGGATCGCCGGGATGATCCCGCACGGGCATCTCGCAGTACACGCCGCCGGACTCGCAGACCAAATCGGCGAACAGCTCGCCGGCAAGCTCCTCGGTCTGGGCGTTGGCGATCCACCGCCGAATCCGCGCCCGGATCGTCGGATACACCGGCTTGGCCCACGGGCAAAATGTGGGCACGCTTTCGACAACGAGAAAGCAGCGATGCGCTACCAGCACCTGTGCGAGCGATTTAGTGGGGTCAGCGACGAGCGACCGGCACCGCGACCTCGTTGCGCCGCCGAAACGGGAGGGTCCAGGGCGGATCGTAGAACCACCTGACCGGCGTGCCGGTTGGCTCGAAGGCAGTGTCCTTCAGTGCATCCAGCAGCTCAGTGGTGCGCGCTGCGACGGCAGCCGACCCACGGTCGCCGGTGAAGCGGAGCACGGCCACCGTTTCTGGCGGAACGGTGACGAGGCTGACCGCGTCGTCGTTGGGCTCGGGCAGTGTGTCCATGGTCCAGCCGGCGGGCATGAAGAACCGGACGACTGATCCACCATCGGCGCCCGAGTTTTTCGACACCGGCGCCGTCATGGCAATCTTTTGGCCCGACTGCCGTGCGACCGGGGCTGTCATCGCGATCTTGGCGTTGCCGTGGTTGCCGCCGAAGATGTAGCCGGCGAGGCGCCGGAACCCGTCGCTGAGGGCCTTGTCCTCATCCCCGAAGACTGTCGTCTCGGCGGCGATACGGGGCCCGTAGTTGCGGATCTCAAGGCCGTGGGTCACTTTCTCGCTGGTGTAACGCGGCTCCTCGGTGCCGAAGCGCAACCCCACTACCGAACCGGCCTCTTCGGCCACCCGCGCGACGAACGATCCAATTTTTCCCAACATGCCGCCAGGCGTACCCCGTCCGGCCGCCGTTTACGCCGGGCTGCGCGAAGATTCCAGTGCGATGCCGTCCGGGTCACGAAAGTCCGGCAGATCTGGCAGACCGAACCCCGCGGGTGCTCCTGGATCGGGCCGTTGCCGCATAGAAATTCGTTGTACGGCCAGTTGCAGACCAGCTCGTACCAGTTCTTGACGCGGACCTGGGCCATGACCTGGCGCCCGTCGCTGTAGGTGTTGTCGGACCAGTCCCACATCCCGTCCCAGGTGCGATCGTCGCGACGGCGCAGGTGGTGCCGTGGTAGAGCGTCTCCCACATCGGCAGGCAGCGGCCCCACTGCAGGTGCCCTGTTCTCCTCGTGATTGAGGTGACCGCGGCCGGCCAACCACGCCAGCTGATACTGCAGGGCAGCGATGTCGCGCGAGCCAACGGCGTAGACGTACTTGGCGTGGTCGGCCAGACGGTGGACGTCTTCGAGTTTGGCGGCTGGATGCCATTTCAGGGCGTCCGCCATGGAGGCATCCACGGCTTTCATGAGATCGCGGGAATGCCCGGACAGGCTCACGCAACGATTGAGCATGCCGGCGTCGGCCAGGTTGACGATCCCCCGTTCGAAGTCGGCCATCCACTGGGTGAGGCCGACGTAGCAGGCTTTGACCCGGTCGACCATGTCGGGGGCATCGGGATTGAGCCGCGGAGGGATCTCCCGACCAGGATCGGGGGCCTTCGCGGTGAAGTTGTCGCGGGCCTTTTGGCGGCGGCGTTCCTCCTTGAGCGCCGCGCGCCGCGCGCCGCGCGCGGAAGCCGGCGAAGTCCGCAGGCTCATCAGGCGGTTTTTCGGATACTATCGGGGTGTTCCTTTCGGTTGGCGCTGAGGGGATCTCATGGCAGGGCCTCCGTCGACGGGGGCCTTGCTTTTTACTCTAATCTATCTCGTGCCGTCGAATCTGCTTGGAACACTTATGTTTTCGCTATAGCTGTTCTTTATGTTCTCATTCGCTATCGCTGTTCTATAGTTTCTACTGCCCTTGGAGGACAGCGACAGGAATCTGTGGCCCTTGCGATGCGCCAGGGCGACGAAGGAGACCACCGCCGGGCGCGGGCGTCGCTGCGCTATATCCGAAGTTGGCGGTGCCATTGCGGCGGCGACAATCCAAGTCGAACATGTGATGCCGCAAAAGTGATTGCACGAGCAGCGAAACGACCAGTGCCACGACGTATCCCGGCCCTCAGTTGGCGGACGTCAGCGCACCGGGCGACGGCTCCCAGCGCGTTCAGGCCGCGACGCCTTCCGCGCAGAATCGCGCCCGCCATCAATCCACAGAAGAAGCCCAGAACGAAGAACCCACGTTCGCCACTCCGGAGTTTGAATATAGCTACTCATGGATAGACAGCTGTTGCGGCAGTGAAGCACCATCCTTCAGTTCAGCCAGGTTGGCGTAGGTGGCCTTCTACGCTGGCCGCACCACCTACAACGATTAGGTTTCTATCTATGGAACAACGATCGGGGTGCCTGCGTTCACGTGGCATGGCCAGCGCGAGCTGGTGAGCCGAATGCACGAACAGCTTGAAGAGCTGATGGCAGCTCGCGACCAGATGGAACAACTGGTGCGGGTCATCATCGAGATCGGTTCCGATCTGAACCTGGATGTGACGTTGCATCGAATCGTCGATGCGGCGATGGAGCTGACCGGTGCCCGGTACGGAGCGCTGGGCATCCGCGCGTCCGACGGCACCCTGGCCTCTTTCGTCCACACGGGAATGGACGACGACACGGCGCGGCGGCTCGGCGATCTGCCGGTAGGTGAGGGTCTCCGCGTCGATGACGTGAATGCTCACTCGCAGGGCACCGAGCTGCACGCATACGTCCCGCCGATCCGGGCACTCCTCGCAATTCCGATCACCGTGCGGGCAGCCGACTTCGGTAACCTTTACCTGGCCGACGACCGGCCTGGCCGAGTGTTTTCCGACTCCCAGGAGGGCGCCGTGCGGGCATTGGCGATGGCGGCGGCGGCCGCCATCGACAACGCGCGACTCTTCGAGCGAGAACGTGAATCGGCGAAATGGACGAAGGCCAGTCGCGAGATCACGACCGCGCTGCTGTCCGGCGACCCACAGACTGGACCGTTGCAGCTCATCGTGAACCGGGCGCTGGAGTTGGCCGATGCTGAGCAGGCGATATTGCTGGTTCCTAGGGACCCTGATCTGCCCGCCGGTGAAGTCGACACCCTTGTGATTGCCGCTACGGCGGGCCGGTACGCCTCGGAGGTCATTGGTCGCCAGGTTCCGATGGACGGCTCCACCACGGGCGGTGTTGCGCGTCGCGGTCTACCGCTGATTACTGATTCTTTTCAATATCCGATCGAGGGGTTCACCGATGTCGGTGAACGCTCGGCGGTCGTCATGCCGCTGATTGCGGACGACACGGTGCTTGGTGTGATTGCTGTCGCACGCCACCCGCAGCAGCCGCCATTCGGCAACGATTACCTCGAGCTCGTCAGTGACTTCGCCCGACACGCCGCTATTGCATTGGCGCTGGCTGCAGGCCGCGAACATGCGCTCAACCAGGAACTCGCGCAAGCGGACACCGTCGATGACGCATTGAACACGGCAGCTGAGGAACTGCGTCGGCTATGGCGGGCACGCCGCGTTCTGGCCGTCACCTTCCCGACCCACAGTTCCTCCGCAGAAACCGCCTATGGCGCACCGCAGGTAGTGTCGGTCGGTGAGCCCGCGCAGTGGGTCGACCTGCCATCCCATACACGACAGATGCTTAGCTCATTGCGCGACGGCGAGCTACTTACTCCCAACACAACAGAGCCCGGGACGGCGGGCATCGCGTTGCAGCATCCCGAGGGCGTGCTGGTCGTCTGGATCGATCTGGCCGAGCAACGGCCGTTCACCCTCGAGGACCAGACCTTGCTAACCATGCTCGGAGGCCGCCTCGGCCAGGGACTGCAGCGGGTGCACCAGGTTGACCAGCAGCGCGAAACCGCCCTGGCGCTACAACACGCAATCCTCGGCCCTGCTCATCTACCGCGCGGGTTCGCGGTGCGCTATCAGGCCGCCAGCCGGCCCCTTCAGGTGGGCGGTGACTGGTACGACATCGTCGACCTCGAGGACGGGCGCATCGCGTTGATTGTCGGCGACTGTGTCGGCCACGGCCTCGCCGCCGCCACCGTGATGGGGCAGGTGCGCAGCGCCTGCCGCGCGTTGCTGTTCGACAACCCCAGCCCTGGTGCCGCTCTCGCGGGGATGGACCGCTTCGCTGCGCGGCTGCCCGGCGCCGAATGCACCACCGCCGTCTGCGCGGTGCTCAACCCCGAAACCGGTGAACTGGCGTACTCCAGTGCCGGGCACCCGCCGCCCATCCTCGTCCACGCCGACGGCACGATCCGGATGCTCGACGATGGCCACACCATCGCATTGGGAATACGACCCGACTGGTCCCGCCCCGAAGCCCACGTGATCATGCCAGCGCACGCGACCCTGCTGCTCTACACCGACGGTTTGGTCGAACGTCGCCGCAGTGCACTGGAGCACGGCATCTCCCGCGCCGCCGCCCTCGTTCACGACGGCCGCACCTCCACACTGGATGATTTGGCGGACCAGATCATGACCGGTCTCGCGCCAAGCGGCGGCTATCAGGACGACGTTGTCCTTCTGCTCTACCGACATCCCGCCCCGCTGGAGCTGAAGTTTCCCGCCGACGTCAGCCACCTCGCCTCCACTCGCGCCGCCTTGCGCAGCTGGTTGACCCGAGCCCGGGTGGACCCAGATCAGACGATGAACGTGCTCATCGCCGCCGGAGAAGCTGTCGCCAACGCCATCGAGCACGGTCACCGCCATAGTCCCGCTGGCACAATTAGCCTGGGCGCGACCGCACTGGTCGACCAGGTGCAGTTGACCATCACGGACACCGGCTCATGGAAGCCTCCACAACCGGCTCCCGACCCCCATCGCGGCCGAGGTATTACCCTCATGCGAGGGCTCATGCACGACGTCACCATCAACCCCGGCACCGCTGGAACCACAGTTCACCTATCCGCGAGGATCACCTGATGAACACGTCGCTCACCCTCGACACCGCGCGTTGCAACGACGGGAAACTCGTGCTAATCGCGGCGGGGGAAATCGATCTAAGCAACATCGACGCATTCAACCAAGCCCTCACCACCGCCGTCGCCGAGGCCGCTGGCAGCGGCGGAAAGCTTACTGTCGACCTCAGCGCTGTGGAGTACCTGGACAGCGGCGCCATTAACGCCTTGGTCGCCCGCGCAGACCACATCAATCTCATCGCCCATTCCCTCCTGATGTCTGTCCTCACCATCAGCGGCCTGTCCGAATTGGTCACCATCGAACCCGCGCCGCCGACAGCAGAACAGTGACACACCCGCAACAATCCCGTATGGCAATGCCGGGGCGGCGCACCCGCGAACGGGTCGGCCTCCGGGCTGCACACTTGGTGTGGGCAAACATCCCGGCCTGGTGTCGGTGTGGTGCACGAAGAGCGCAGGCAGCAGTCGTTCGTGCGGGTCGAAGCCGCTCGCGAGATGCCTGCGCCGTCGGTGGACGTGTGGGTCGCGGGGACGACCGCTTCGCCTCGACTCTCGCCTTGAAGAGCAAATCCATGCCGCCGTCGCCGGCGCAGCAGGGCTGCCAGCCTGACCAGTCAGGCTCGAACTCGCCTTTGTCGTCGGCTCCAGCAGGAATTTGCTGAATCTGCGAAAGCCCGACGATCGATCACTTGACCCGCTCCTGGGGCGTACTGGTCGGGCCGCGCCTGGCATCCGCTCGGCGGCAGGATCGCCGAGCTGGCCATGCATCTGACCGTTGACCCGCTTCCGCCACGAAGTCGTGGTCGGCATAGCTGCCGCCCCGCGTGACCAGCGGGCTGTCAAGTCCGTCCAGCAGATGGCATGTTGATGCCATCAACACCTTTCGCGTATCCGCAGGTCGTCTCCCGTTGTTTCGTGTCGTTTCGCGTCGTAAGATTCGGTGTTTCCGCAGTTCAACGGGCTTTATGTAGCGGGTTCGATTCCCGGCAGCTCCACCAACAGGATGCAGGCCAGGGCGGCCACAAGCCCTGGCCTGTTTTCTTGTGCTCGTGACAAATCATGTCTTTGCGGAGCTTCGGATCGCGGTGGTTCAGCGACGACCGAGCTTCTCGCGGACCGTATCGATCAGGAAGCGGCCGGTGGACACTGGCCGGAACGCACGGGCTGCCTCGGTCAGCGCGTCGCGGGAATCCGCCTTCAGCTCGATGTCGGCTGCGGCGACGTTGAACTCGAGTTGCTCCACGCTGGACGCTCCGGGAATGGCAACCACGCCCGGAAGGCTGATCAGCCAGGTCAGCGCCACCTGTGCCGGCTTGGCGTCGACTTCAGCGTCGACGTCGCGCAACGTCTGCAACAGCGGCTCGACACGGCGCAGGTTCTCGGTGCCGAACGGTGGGTTCATCGCACGGATACCACCGGGCCGGTTGTCGAGGTTGTTACTTGCCGCCCAGCAGTCCTTGTGCCAGTGGGCTGTAGGCGATCACGACGCGGCTCTCACGCTCGGCGAAGGGGACGAGATCGTCGAGCGCTTGGGGCTGCGCAAGCGAGAAATGCACCTGGTTGCTGATGACCGGCCGCCC
The DNA here is from genome assembly GCA_963801365.1 of uncultured Actinomycetota bacterium. GTDB lineage: Bacteria > Actinomycetota > Actinomycetes > Mycobacteriales > Mycobacteriaceae > Mycobacterium. The sequence goes on from CAWDEZ010000029.1 coordinate 104,325, forward strand.
GAGCGCGGCATCGGCCTTCTGCCATCGCGCAAGCGAATAATTCGAGACACCGGCTGCGCCGATGTCGCCACTGTCGAGCAGGCTGCGCATTCCCGGCATGATCACCGAATCGGGGACCACCGGGTTGGGCTGGTGGACCTGGTAGAGCGGAATTCGCTCCAGCTGCAACGCCGCGCACTGGCGCGCTCGCGCTGCTTGACCACCGGGGGGAACGGCGCGATTGGGAAGATCTTGCTGGCTACAGCAACCTCGGCGCGCTCGTCGCCGAGAGCTTCCCCGAGAATGCGCTCGCTCTTGCCCGTGCCGTAGATTTCGGCCGTATCGAACAGCGTCACCGCCAATGCGCGGGCGCGCTGCACGATGTCGCGTGCGGCACCCGAGGCGTAATTGTCTCCGTAGCCCCATTCGCGTGAGCCGAACTGCCAGGTGCCAAGACGGATCCGACTGACCCGTCCGATTCCATCGACGTCGAGATATCTCATGTACCCGACGGTACTGACACTGATCCACGGTCAACCATTTGACGGCGGCGAGAGCTGTGTTGATGCCATCAACGCCTCAACCTTCGAACGTTTGCGATTCAGCTGCACCACGAGTGAGCGGACGCGCATTCGAGGTCCTGGTGTTTGGAAATGAACGCGTCGGTGTACTTATAGCTACCTATCCACTCGGTTCAGGGAGGGCCACGATGAAGCGGATCGCGCTTGCCACGATCATGATCGCCGCGCTGCTGTTCAGCGCTTGTTCGGCCTCAGACGTCATCAACACGGGGGGCGACACTAAATGCAAGGACTTCACTGCGCAGGAAGAGAAGAAGCAGAACGACGAGATCAGCAAGATGCTCAAGGACAAGAGCGGCAATGATCCAAACAATATGGAGATCTCGGCAACGCGACTGTCGGCATTGACCTACTGCCAGACGGTCGGCAAGGAAGACAGCAAGATATCTGAGGCGCCGCACGGCTGACGCCAGGCACCGGCCGATGGCTGCTGGGGCGACAACGCTGCGCGTCAACGGTTGACGAGTGGTCAGCTTTAATCGTCGCGGCTCACCCGCATCGTCGCTTGTCAAGCGGCTGCGGCGTGCTACCGGACATTTTGCGGTGGCGACGAACAGAGTGTGCCGAAAACCTATGGAGGTAATCGGGCTGCACGAGCTATTCGCGGTGTGCCCGACGCTGTGCGCGGCGCTGGCCGTCGTGCCCACAACGGCGCTGGGATACCTGTATCGCGCCGTACCGCGTTGCTTGGCCGTACCCACGTCGGCTGTGAGTCGTCGTTGCGCGTTGCGAGTCTTATTCGGAGGCACGGTCCGATCGGCGGCGTTCCGGAATGTGCACGTCGCGAGAGCGGAGCGATGCGTGAACCGCGTGGTGGAGGGGTAACCGAGCGGCAGTAGCGCCGCCGACGGTTGTAGTCATTAAGCATGTGGCCGGCGATCGAGCGGCTCGACGATTGGTGGCGACATGATGACCCTCGGCGTGATCCTGATCATCATCGGCATCTTCCTTTTCCATCCGTTGTTGGTGATCGGCGGGATTCTCGCCGTCATCGGGGTGGTCCTGTGGATTGTCGGTGCGACCGGCCGTACCATCGCGGGCCGGCGTCACTGGTTTTAGTTGACCGGCGCTTTCGAAAGGTCCCCATACCTTGATAACGGCGACCGTCGCCCCGAGCGGGTTGACCGGTTGTGTTGACGCCGTCAACACGTTTCGCGTATCCGCAGGTCATTTCACGTACTTTCGCGTCGTTTCGTGTAGCCAGTTGCTTTCAGTGGCGGGTTCGATTCCCGGCAGCTCCACCACCGAAGGCCCATCAGCGAAAGTTGCGCAGCGCGTCGTCGAGCGTGGAATACAGCGCCAGGATGGCGTCAATTCCGAGCAGCCTGATCGGCCTGCTGGTGGCGGCCCCTTCGGCCACGACCCCGAATCTGGCTGATATTGCATTAGCCTGCTCCTGCGCCTCGACCAGAACCCTCATTCCGACCGAGGCCAGGAACTTCACGTCCGTAAGGTCAACGATGAGGCCGACCGGCGCCTGCGCGAGCGCGTGATGGATCGCCTCGGTCAATTGCGGTGCACTAAGCAGGTCGACCGCATCGCACACGGACAACACCACGATCCGTTCGATCCAACTTTCCCGTATGTCGAATTCGCCGTGATGTGCCGAGGCGGCGGACTGGAACGGTTCGGTGAAGCGATCGGACACTGGGGAGCGCCTTTTGATCATTCTGGGGATCATCGTGGCTGGAGCCCTTCTGATATCACGCCGCCATGTGCGCGTGTAAACCGGCGGGGGTCGAACGGTTGCTCGACGCTGATCCCAGTCAACCCCCGTCGGGAGGGTGCGGTTACACCCTTAGGGAGGTAATTTCGTTACGTGAAAGAGCCGATCTCGGCGATGACGGTGCTTTGACACCCATCATGATCAGGGACCACCTCGCCAATGTTCGATGCGGTGATGGTCAGGCATGAAGCCGTGCTGCACGCCTCATAGGACGGCCTGGGTACGACTGCCGACTCCGATCTTCCGGTAGATCGTGCGGATATAAGACTTCACGGTGTTAGGGCTGAGATATGTCAGCGCCGCGACCTCAGCATTGCTCTTGCCCTGCGTGATGAGCGCAAGGATCTCCGATTCGCGATCGCTGAGCCCTTCGCCACGGCCGGGCCAATCGAGCCCCATGGCGCTTCGCGGTCGTGCCGGAGGACTACTTATGACCGTCTCGCCGGCATGTACTGCCTCGAGGGCGGCCACCAACTCCCGCGCCGGGAGCGTCTTCGATATGTAACCGTGCGCGCCCTTCTGCCGGGCACTCGCGATGAGGTCGGGATGAAAGTTCCAGGTGTAGACGACGACTCGGCGTGCGTGCGGATTGGCAACTAGGACGGCAATCTCGTCGTGATCAGACTCAGGTTGGGCGAACGAGTCGTAGAGGACGATGTCAACGGCGTCATCGACGGGCTCGTTCGAATCCAGCTCGGCGACGACGACACGCTCGCGGTACCGGTCGAACATTTTGGCCACTCCCATCAGCACCACGTCGTAGTCATCGACGAGCGCAACGGTGATCGGACCGTTTGCGCGTGAGGCCATTCTTCGGACACCGTGCGCGCCGAAAGCGGGTCGAGCCGGATGTGCAGGGTGTTGGTGGCTGGTTCGGGGATGATGTCGCCGGAGCCGGCCAGGGCGGTGCGGATCAGGGTGTGGGCTTCGTCGTCGGCGCGCGCATAGCCGGTGGTGGTGAGGATCGCGCGGGCCAGCGACCGCATGGTGTTGTAGGCGGCGATACGGATGGCGTGGTGGATCAGTTTCGTTTCGGTGTCGAGCACCATCTGGCCGGGATTGACCTGAGACAACGGCAGCCGGGCGGGGATCGCCTGGTGGGCGGCCAGCGCCGCATCCAGGGTGGCTTCGGCGGTGTGGGCGTCGGCGTTGATGGTGTTAATCATCGCGTTGGTGAGCACGGTGGTGGCGCCCGGCGGTGGCGTCGATGCCGCCAGCAGTTGGCGGTCGCGCAGTGTTTCGGCGGAATGTAGTGCCCGCCGGGCGTTTTCGACCTGCTGGTAGGCGTGTTTTTTGGCCGGGTTGGGCACCATCCGGTCCGGGTCGTCGCCGCCGGAGCGGTAGCTGTCATGGGAGTCGAGGTCGAAATGGATGCGGGCGTAGCGGTAGTGGTTTTCCTGGCGCCAGCGTGATCCCATCCGGTAACGGATCTCGGCGCGTCGACCGCAGCCGGGCAATCGCGCCGCGGCGGCTGGATCGGCCACGGGTGGGCATGACAGAATCGGCCATCGCGGCTCCTTTGTAGAAACTGATCGTGGTGATCTCGCTTCTACCAGGAGCCGCGCCCATTCCACAGACCGCTAAGTCCCGCGTGTCACACTTGACCCAACAGTCACACGCTTAACTACCCGGCATTGGCCCCGCCGTTGCCAGCTTCTCGCAGGCCAGAGCGAGCATGTGCGGCGATGTGTCCACCCCCACGACGTGGTGGCCGGCCCGGGCAAGCGGGACCAGAATGCGTCCGCTGCCGCACCCCAACTCGAGGACACGGCCACCCTGAGTACCGGCCAATCCGGCGTAAAAATCCAGGTCGTCGGTGAAGGGGAAGGCGTCGTACAGGCCGGCAATGTCAGCGTCGTCCCAGGGCTGGTCTACGAACATGGAATCCCTCGCCGATCGGAATAGGAACGGATCGGTCAAGGTCTATCTTGGCTGGGATGTGCGTGTCTCCGGCACATTTCTGGAAACCCGGGAAGTTCATGTTTCCGCTGGAGAATCCCGTCTGCGCACCTCGATACCGCGCCCGACCACAGTGGTTCGAGCCGGACGACTACTGCAGGAGCCTGGCTTTGTGCGTCATCGACTCAATCTTTTCCACCGTGGGTTAACCCTCGCGCGCGCAACCGTGTCAGGCCAGCGGTGGACGGCGATCGCTCCACGGCGCGGCGGTCTCGAGCTGTGCCGCCACGCGCAGCAGCAGGTCCTCGCGCCCGAGCGCGGCGACGAGTTGGATGCCGACCGGCAGCCCGCCCGCGGTCTGCCCGATCGGCAGGCTGATCGCCGGCTGGCCGGTGACGCTGAACGGCGCCGCGAAGCACCAGATGCGCTCGAACCGCGGCAGGATCGCGAGCGGGTCGGCCGGCGGCGGCAGCAGTTCCTCGAGAAGGGCGGGTGGCTCGCCGGCCGCGGGCGTCAGCAGCAGGTCGAAGTCGTTGGTCCACCACGCCGACACCTCGGCGGTGTAGGCGCGCTGCCAGGTCTGGCTGGCGGAGTAGGTCGCGTCGGTGAGGCTGGCGCCGACGCTGGCGAGCGCCCACGAGTACGGCTCGACATCGGCCGCTGTGACGGGCCGCCCGATCGCGGCGGCGAGCCCGTCGAGCATGTGCTGGAACTCCCAGCCGGCGGATCGCAGGTGGTGCGTCGCGAACTCCTCGTCGAACAGCCGCGCCGGTCCACCCGGCTCGACGTGGTGGCCGAGCGCCTCGAGCAGCCGGGCCGCCTCGGCGACCGCAGCGACGCAGTCAGGGGCAACCGTCACACCGATGGCCGCGACCGACTCGACGTAGCCGATGCGCAGGCCCTCCGGTGCCTCCGACATCGTTGTCGCGTAGGGCGCGTCGGGTCGGGCGGCGGCAGGTGGTAGATGTCGGTCGGATCGGCACCGCCGACGGCGTCGAGGAACGCGGCGGTGCCGCGCACGCTGCGCGTGATCACGTTCTCGACGAGGTTTGGGTCGGTGATCGGCAGGCTCGACGTGCGCCCGCGCGACGGCTTCAGGCCGACGACCCCGCACCATGCGGCCGGTAGTCGGATCAAGCCGCCGATGTCGCTGGCGTGCGCCACCGGCACCAGCCCGGCCGCGACGGCGGCGGCCGCACCGCCGCTGGATTCTGCGGTGGAACGCGTGGTGTCCCACGGGTTGCGGCACGCGCCGAAGGCGATCGGCTGGGTGGTCGGTTGGCAGCCGAACTCGGGCAGCGCCGTCTTGCCGATGGTGACGACGCCGGCGGCGCGGAAGCGGGTGCCCAGGATGGTGTCGGCGGGTGCGCGCCAGTCCAGCGATCGCAGCAGCCCGCTGCCCATGTACAGCGGTAGGCCGGCCAGGCAGGCGCCGACGTCCTTGAGCAGGAACGGCACGCCGTGGAACGGCACGCCGTGGAACGGCACGCCGTGGAACGGCCCGCGCGGCAACGCCGGATCGGCGGCGAGGGCGCGCCCGATGTCGGACAGCGGCACGACAACGGCGTTCAGCATTCGGTTGGCGACGTCGATGCGGGCGATCGCGCTATCCGCGAGCTCGGCCGGCGTGATCTCACCGTCGGCGACCAGATTGCGCAGCGCAACCGCGTCGAGCCAGCCCAGATCGTTGGCGAGCACCGCAGGAGCCTAAGCGATACGGCGTGAGTTTTCGGTGCGCTCCTCGTGCCACCCCGGCACCGCGTGCACTACAACCCAGGTTTCCACGACATCGAGGCAGTTGACGAGGATAGGCGGCTGGTCGAGCTCGGCCTGGATCGGGAAGTCCTCGGGCAACAACCACGCGCTGACCTCGTCGGTGTTCCAGACGTCATGTGTCAATAAAGGTAAGGGGCCACGGGTGATGGCCGCCGGGGGCGGCCATGGCGCGCACCGCGCGCAACGTTTTACGCCGGAACACGCCGAGCCGGCCGGCCCCGCGCAGGCGCACTGGACCCGGCCGATTGCGGTGTTGGCTCAGGCGGTGGGTGCCGGGTCGAGCTCGGTGAGGATGTGGTCGAGCGCGTCGTCGAGCCCGGCGAAGCGCAGAGGTTCTTGTCGTCGCCGATCCCGACCGTCCACTCGGGGCTACTTGCGATCGGGTGGGGGTGTAGCCGCGGGCACCGCGGGCGAAGAACACGGTGTCACCGGGGGTGTCGGGTCGAGGACGCCGAAGAGCAGATGCCCGGCGCGGAAGTTGACGATGCGCGCCTGGGCGCTTCCTCCGATGTGCGGCGTGGTGGCTTCGGCGGCGGCGATGAGTTGATCGTCTCGTAGGTCCGCATCTTCATGGTGTGGCCGGTGTCGTGGACGGAGCGGTGGAGGACCAGTCCACCTGGTCGTGACAGCAAGCGCACTCAGGCCATTTGATGAGCCATTGTCCGATGAATCGCTGGTGGTGTCCTGGTCAACGCCAAGGACTCGGTCATGTGGGTCCTCCGATCTGTCGCGCTCCGCGACAGCGGGCGAGTCGACGCTGGTGGATGTGCCGGGGGCACGAGCGCGACTTTGACTTCAAGTCGCTTCACGCGCGGACCAATCTAACTAATACAGGGTTCTGGGTGCTGTTGTGCGTAAAGGGATTTCGACTGACTGCCATTGGGTACTGCGTAGGCATGAGCGATGGCAGGGTACATGGTTGCGTGGTCGCCGTGACCGGCGCGAGCGGCGGTGTTGGCCGGGCAGTCGTACGCGAGTTCGCCAAGCGCGGGGACTCGATCGCGATGTTGGCTCGTGGTGAAGTGAACCGGGAACCGCCGGCGGATACGTCGTCACCAGCGACCCGGATGGCCTCTACCAGCGGGTCCTTTCACACCAGGCCGAAATCGTTCGCCCACTCGCTAAAACCGATTACGGAGCAAACGAATTCGCCGTACGCGATCCTGAGGGCAACTTGTGGTCATTCGGCGACTACGCCGGTGAACCTATGCCAAGCTGACCACCGACGCGCCGATGTTGCGAACCATCCAACGGTTACTCGGCCAATTTCACGCCGGACAGCCGCTGCCGGTACGACCGCCCGTCCGGGTCGTAGATCAGCCGGTAAGCCGGCACCGCCCACAGCCGTGTCGGCCATCTCAGCCGCTCGGGCCGGTGCGGCCGCAGCCGTCCCGGCGGGCGTTGCCCAGCCTTCCCCGACATATGCCAGTGCTCCAACGCCTGCGCCGACGCGGCGATCGTCGATACCGCGGTGGCCGGGTCGATGAGACCGTCGTCGCTGCTGCCGTCATCCGCGCGGTCTAAGTGCTCACGCAGCAGCCGCAGCCGCAGATCGCGCGCGAACACCCGCGCACCATCACCTTTCCCGGCCGGGTCGCGCGGCTCCCGGCCGTCGCGGGTGTCGTCCAGCACAGCACACGACAGCTCGCTGTCGTGGGTCCAGGAGCGGCGGTTGAAGTTGTCACTGCCGACACAGGCCCACACGTCGTCGATGACACACACCTTGGCGTGCACGTACACCGGGGTGCCGTGATGGTTCTCGACGTCGTACACGTGCACCCGGTCGGCCCTGGCACGCCGGCACACCTCCAGGGCCTGCTGGCGTCCGATCAGGTTGGGGCTCAACGACAACCGGCCGTCCACATCCGGATAGCGCGGAACGACGGCGACCACGTGCAGGGCGGGGTTGTCGCGCAACGCTTGGGCGAAAAGCTCGGCGACCTCCTTCGACCACAGATACTGGTCCTCCAGGTAGATCAGGCGCCTGGCCCGGCGGATCGCCTTGCGGTAGCCGCGCGCGACGCTGCGTTCGCCGTGCGGCGCGAAATCGTAGACGCGGTGGGCGTCGGGGTAGGTGCGCAGCAGCTGAACGGCGTGCGGCCCGCATACCGGCGGGTCAGGTGGCTGCTGTGGCAGCCGGCCCGGACTGAGGTCGGCGCCGCGCAGCCGGTCCTGTAGCCACGCGATCGGCGAGTGCGCGTCAAGTGGCGCCGGATCGTTCCACCGTTCCCGAAACGTTGTGTCCACTGCGCCGACGACCGGTCCATGGAGGGCCAGCTGCACATCGTGCCATGGCGGGTTCGGACCGTAGCGGACGCTCATACCCATCGGCTGTGGATCACCGTGGTGGGCAGCGTCATCGCGGCGGCTGTGGCACAGGTCGATGCCGCCGACGAACGCCACGTCGCGCTCCGGCGCCCCGAAGTGCCGCAGCACGACCAGCTTCTGATGGTGCGAACCGCCGAGGCGGACCCGCTGGTCGAGTAGCACCTCGCCACCGGCCCGCTCGATCCCCTCGCCGAGATGCCAGTTCTCCTGCTCGCTGAACTGGAACCTGTCCAGGTGCGAGCGCCACATCAGGCCCTTCACCACCACGCCGCGCTCGGCCGCGGCGCCGAACAGATCCCGGATCGTCGGACCGCCGGGGCGCATCAGCTCGTCGGGGTCGCCGCGCCAGTCGGTGAAAAACAGATAGTCGCCGCGCCGCAACGCTTCGACCTCGGTGACCAGCCGATCGAAGTAGGTGGCGCCGTGCACCAGCGGCTCGACCCTGTTACCCGCACACCAGGCCGCCAGCGTCGACGCCGGGTTACCCCGTTGCGCTGTGGTGAGGAACCAGTCCTCGATACCGGCCACTCAGCCTCCTTGCTATGGTGACGGTCAGGATCGTCCACCAGACCACCACCGCGGTAACGGCGGGCGCGGCGCGAAATTCGCCATCACCGCCGCTCCGACGAACAGGGTGTAGAGATCTCACCTTGGCCGACCCACCCTCCCCGCTTGTGTCTGATTCCACTGTGGCACGCGCCGCATGCGGTCGTGTCCTTTCGCTGCCGTTCACCGTGGTGCGCTGGCCGCCGGCGAGTCGATGACGGCTGCGGCCACCACCGCCATACATGCCCGCCACGTGCCGGGCTCGCCCCAAGCTGCTGCGCCCCCCGCGCGACCGGCCAAGCAGCGTAAGCCGTGACGCCGAAGGTCTTTGTTCCTGTTCAACGACCACATCGCGACGGAAGCCCTGCCTCGGTGAGGCGTTCAGCAGCTGCGGCTTCGAACTCGAGACATTCGAAGTTGTCCCGCCCGAGCGCTGCGCGTGCCGCGGGCGCTCGGACGCGGAAAACGCTTTGTCACAACGCAAGTCATGATCAGCGTCCGGCCAGCGGAGGACGGGGCGCGCCCGGAGAGCGTCAACAACGGCCCAACGCGTTGGGGGCGTCGAGGGGGCTGGCAAACATCGATAGGAAAATTGGCGTGTAGCGATCTTGCGATGTGGGCATTCATGGTCTTGTGAAGATCCCGGTGGTGGCTCACGCGAAGAAGAATCTCGGGGCGGCCTGCCCGAGCTGCGCACCGAATTGCGGCGCCGCGGCCAGATTGAGGTCGCGTGGCACGAAGTGACGAAGAGCAAGAAGGTGCCGGACGCGGTCCGGGCCGCCCTCGCCACCGGTCCTGACTTGCTGATGCTCTGGGGCGGCGACGGCACGGTGCAGCGCGCACTGGACACCGTCGCCCGCACGAAGATGCCGAACGTGCCGATAGCCGTGCTGCCCGCATGCACGTCGAACCTGTTCGCGAGCAACCTGGCCATCCCGGCAGCCAAAACGACCAAGCATCGCCGTAGGGAGACGACATGTGTGGTATCTGCGGTGAAATCCGCTGGGACGGGCGGTCGGCCGACGTCGTGGCGGTGAGCCGGATGGTGGCCGCCACGGTGTCCCGCAGGCCCGATTCCGACGGCGTCTTCGCACACGGGCTCTGGTCTTCAACGGCTGCATCTACAACAAGGACCTCCACAGGGAACTGGAAGACCTTGGCTACCAGTTCTTTTCGATAGCGGACAGCGAGGTGGTGATCAAGGCGTTCCACCGCTGGGGCACCGGCTGAGTCACCGCTTCAAGGGTATGTTCGCCTTAACGATCGCCGACCGGGACACCGGCGTCGTCACGTGGGCACGCGACCGGCTGGGGATCAAACCGCTGTATCTGGCCGAAACACCGGGACGCCTGCGGTTCGCCTCGCCCGTGCGGGCCCTGCTCCACGCCGGCGAGGTCGGCGTCGAGGTGGTCGAACCTGTGAGGTGTCGAGCCGAAACCGCCGGTGATCGGCCTTGACGGCAAGACCTACACCAGGCCCACCCTCGTCCCGGCGCCGCAGCGCCGCCAGCGAGCGTACGGGCTCGCTCGCCGCGTCGGTGGCGGCGATGCAGGTGGGCAGCGCCGTGC
>CAWDEZ010000030.1:0-37780 GCA_963801365.1 uncultured Actinomycetota bacterium
GGCCGCTGTGTGGCGCAGCATGTGCGGGTGTACCAGCTTCGGGTCCAGTCCAGCCTTTCGGGCACGCACCTTCATGCGGTCACGCACACCGTCGGAGGTGAGCCGTCCTCGCTGAGCCAGGAACAGCGCGGGGTCGTCGGCATGACGGTGTCCCCTTCTGGCCCTCGCGTAGCGGTCGATGGCCAGCGTGGTCTTGCTGCCGAAGTACACCGTTGGCTTCCTTGGCTTTGCCCTTGGCGTCCTCGACGACGCCCTTGACGGCTTCTTCGGGTCCGCTGTGTCGTGCCATGGATTCCTCGTTTCTTCTGGTTGGCTTACTTCGGTCAGAGCCTGATCACTCTGAACACGGGTAGAGGCGGCTGATCCGCATCCTGTACTCACCCGCACCGGCGAATTGATCACCCGCCGCGAGCACACATTCCCGGCACCGCCGGGCCGCTAAACAGCGGCGGCGGTGTCGCTGGGCAGCCGAGCCGAATAGCCTGCGGAAATCGGTTCGCAGCGTGACGGACGTCACGTCTATCCGGGCGACTCGGCCCAAGTCGGCCAGAAACGTGTCGCGGTGCCGCCAGCGGATCAGACCTGCCAGCACCGCACCGGCGGGCCGAAGGTGGTGGAAGCGAAGGTCCGGGCGTCCAGCGAGGCAGCTTTGCATCCCGCACACCACATCGAATTGCGCTATAGCATTGTGACAGAAAGCCTTTAGTGGTTTATTGGCTGTACGTCCCATCGGTTCCAGCGGCTGCACACCACGGACCGGGACAGCTGCCTACACCTTCGAGCAACGGCGGGCGGGTTTGCGGTGTCCTTGCAGGGTAAACACACCACTCATGTGTGGTGTAGCCAACGGCCCAGAAACCGCTCCGTCGCTAGCCAAACGACCAGGCACGGGCGGTGAATTGAAGTGTTAGAGCGGCGGCGAAAGGGCCAAGTCGGCCAGTCCCCGATAGCCAAGTTGGAGCAGTTGCCCGCAGTGGTTCTGCTGGACCGCGTTTCGGTGCCGGCACTGGCGGTCGGCGAGGACGGCGGCGTGTTATTCGCCAATAATTCCTTCGCCGACATGCTCGGCCACCCTGTCGAAACGCTGAGGTCATTGAGCGCCCGCGAGATTTTTCTCAACCTGCCCCGTACGGACGGCGTGGTCTCGGCTATCGGCGAGCGAGCTGAACACATCGTGGAACTAACGCACGCAGACGGTTCGACCGTCCGGGCCAAGATGAGCAAGTCGGCGCTGCTCCGCAAAGACGACTCCGTTGCGTTAGCGACGTTCCAAGACCTCACCCAAAAACTCTGGGTCGAGGAAAAATAAACAGCGGCGCCCCGGCTACGGTCGGGGCGTTCTGCTGTCACGACATCGTGTGGCTGATCGCGTCCACCTCAACGATGTTCATCGTCATCACCCGCATCATCACATCTCGCCGGGGTGCTTCTTCGGTACGGGAAGGTGCCCGGCGCTCACGCGATCGACGTCAATCCAGCGGGTGACGTTGCCGAACGCATCCACGTCGACCGGCACCTTGACGGGCATGCTCCACGTCAGCTTCACCCGTGGCGCCACCACCAGACCGGCGTCGGTGGGATTGACGCACTTCCCATCAGGACGGTGGGCGTCGAAGGCGGCGGCGTCGGTGAACGCGCATCCGCACTGGCTGCACTCGACGTCAGATGGCGCCGTTTCGACGCTGTACGGCGCCACAGCCTATTCGGGGTGACGTCGCTGGTCGCATCGTCACCACACCCGGTGTTGCACACGCGCGGGTCCTACGCTGCTAGTGCGTCGATTTGCGGAATCCCTCCGCATTTCGACGTCATTCGGCCACAGCCGGTCTATGGTCTGTGCCGTGAATGTCACCGAGGCCACCGAGAAGCTGGCCCTGGATGTGTTCAACTCCGGCGCCCGCCAGATCACGATCGGCGACGTCGAGCACTACGTCGCCGAGCTACGCGGCCATGGCGCCGAGTGCCGTTGTGGACGGTGTGCGGCGGCTGCGATCGTGCGTCCCGACCGGGTCCTGATGATCGTGCGGGCTTGGCAGCGTCAGCAGCGTGCAACCAGAGTGCGGGCCATGCAGCTGACACCGGGCAGGCCGTGATCGTCGCTCTACGGCACGCACAACGGCGTGTTTTGGGCGCCCGGGGTGTGAATCTTGTGCAGACCGCCCATTATTCGCAGGCGATCGCGCACCGATCGTGTGGTCCGACGGAGTGGGCGAAACACCGAGTAAACAGCCACCTCGCCGGGTACTGGGTTACGCGGGGCCGCGAGCTGCCCAGCCCCAGCCGCGATCGCCGAGCAGCTCCATGTCCTGCACGACTGGGTGCAGGCAGGGCCGTGCCAGGCGCCGGTGGGCGTCGTGCCACTGGGGTTACGCGCTGCTCTGCGACGGCAGCGGTCCCGCTTCGGGACGCCTGAGCCGCTGCCACATCAGATGGAACTCCGCTTCGCCCTTCATCGCGCGGACCATCGTCTCGGGGACAGGCACCGCTGCGTTGGGGTTGGGGTTGTAACCCACGAAATAGGAAAGCTCGGACGGTGGGGCCACGCGGCTGGTGTTGTGTTCGAGGATGCCCGACAGCCACCGATATTTGGGGTTCGGCCACAGCCGTTCCTCGATGAGCGGGCCGAACACGTCCCAGGTGTTGGCGAACTCGTTTGGCGAGACGGCAATGCGCGGGAACGTCGGCGCGATGGCCACGAAGTGCGGCAGGCTCGGGTCGCGCTGGCGCTTCTTCCGATCAATCGAACGGCGCAGCGAGTCGAGAGCGTCGTTCCTGTCGTCGTCGTTGATGCACGGGTTGATGGAGTAGCCGAACATCTGCGCGACGTTCGGCCCGACGGTGAACGGCGGGCCTCCGTTTGCGGCAACCGCATCCCAGTCGATGCTCGCGTCATCGGCGAAGTGAAGCATCGGACGCCACGCCACTCGGATGGGCCGTGGCGCGAGGCCGTCGCCGGACACGATTGCACCGGACTCCGTGGTTGACCAGCCCGTTTCTCCTCTCCGATCACTTCGACTCCTCCTGCTGCGCGGCGGGCGCCTTGATTCCGTCGTCGGTGACAACGACCGACCCGGCCTGCACCAGCCGGTCTAGCGCGGGTCCGAAGTACTTTCGGTCGTTGCCCTGGACGCAGTTGGTGCGGATCTCGCCGGTCTTGGCCGCACCCCCGCGCTTCTTCAAGCCACGCAGGATGCCCTGGGCCACCCGTTCGACGTTCGCGTCGTCGTGGACCTCGTCGGCGACTACGGCATGCTCGCCCGCCCCCGACACTGCCTCGTCAGCCGGCTGCTTCGCGGCGAAGCGTTTCTCTTCCGCGGCCTTCAGTACGGTGACCGTGCGCTGCCAGTTGTCTCGCACGTTCATGAGGACCTCGTGGTGTTCGGTCAGCAGCTTGATCTGGCCGTCGTAATCGAGCCTCGCGACGTAGTCCGCAATCCCGTCGAGCCCGGTGGCGATCTGGGTGAGCATCGGTCCGATGATGGCGCTGCCCAGTTTCTCGATGCGCTCGTTCAGCTGCGGCAGCATCTCCTTCACGTCGCCTTCGACATCGTGGTCGACCGGCTTCGTCTCAGCAGGCGCGGGTTCGATGCCAGCCAGCCCGGGGCTAAGACTCGCCGCGACCCTTTCGCCCATGGCCGTGAGCGCCGCCTCCACCGTGGCCTCACCGGGCACCACGGTGAGTTTGGGCGGTGCCGGCGGGGTTGGCTCCGGCGGGGGCGTCGGCTTCTTTCGCGGCCGACCACCGCGCTCCGGGTGAGGTTTAACATCTGTTAAACCTCTCAGGTCCCGCGACACCGTCATCACCGACACATTGAGCAGGTTCGCGATCTCCTCCTGTGAGAACTTGTCGGAGCCGTACAGGTCCTGGGCGATCTTCTTGCGGTCAGCCGGGCTGATGTTCTCGCCGCCGGTGTTGGACGCGATCGCCAGCGCGATCTTGGTGGCCTCGGCGGCCGGCCCCTCACCGAAGTCGACCCACTCGATGTTCGGCTCGATGCCCAGTTGCTCGGCGACCTCGATCCGGCGGTGGCCGATGATGATCGGGGTGTCGCTGTCCTTGGTGCGCTTGTCGCCGATGGCGGGCAGGTGCTTCGGCCAGCCGATCGCCTTCATCGATTCGCGCAGCGTGCCGAGTTTGGCCGGGTCGTAGGTCCGGCTGTTGTTCGCCCACTTCCCGCCGGGCGTGAACAGGTCCAGTGGCACCGTCTTCGGGAACAGCGGCTCGCCGTGGAGCTGCAACGTGCTGATGTCAACATCCTCTTCTAGGCGGTATTCGCCCTTTTCCTGGATGATGACGCTCTCGTAGTCGCCGCCGTTATTGGCGATGACGTCGCCGATGGCCGCCTCGACCAGCCATTCCTTGACGCTGTACTCATCGACCTCGCTCCGCTTTTCATCTACCTCGTCGGCGTACTGCACCCGGAGATCGATGTAGTTGCTCGGGCGAGGCAGGACCCAGGCGTCAGCCAAGTCGTAGACGTCCGCCGTCCGCTTCGGGTCCTTCTCACGGATGGCGGCTAATGCCTCAACGACATAACGCGGCGCGTCGTCGGTGAGGTCGTATTCTTGGGTTGACATTGACGGTCCTTTCTACCGTTGATGTCCGGCTCCCGCTCCAGTCTCTCGGTTAGGGTGGGGGCCACTCTTCCCGGCGGTTGCCGGCGAAGACGATCGCTCATCGTGGCCAGCCAGTCCGAGCCGGTTCCCGCACTGGCTCTGGTGCCGGTGCTGGTGCTGGACGGCTTGGCTCCTGCGCCGGTTTGCGTATCGGCGTTGCCGGCACCCTTATGACCCGGCGCCGCGGTTTCCCGATGTCACCCATCTTGGTTCCTCTCTCTTGGGGATTCCCTGAGCCCGTGGATGCGGACCATCACGTCTCGGTCGAAGTACCGACGCGTGCCTGGAGCGCTGGCCGCACACGCCGTGGCTCATTCCGTACATCTCTGCCATCACCTCGGCTCGCCGATGCGGTAGGCCAGCGCCATCGCCTGGTCGTTGCGGTACTGGCGTGCGTAGGGGAACTGCTCAAGGCACAGCCTGATGTCGTCCCAGTGCTCGTCGTCAGGCTCAGGGCACCAGAACGCCACCACCAAGGCACGGGCGGCCCGGATGCCGACCGGACCCTGCATGCCGGTGCCCTCGCACTGGATCACCGCTACGATCCAGCGAGCCTGCTCCCCGTACTGGCGGCGCAGGGCAGCCAGGGAGAGCGCCCCGTAGATCCCGCACCGGCAATCCTCGCCGGGAGCCTCGTGGGGTGGAGCCTCGTCCTCTGGCGCACCCAGGCAGACGGCCCGGCACTCACCCTCGACCCAGTGGCCACCGCTCTGGACTACCGAGTCCAGTTGGCCGTCACGGATCACGAAGGTCCGCAGTGCGTAGACGGGCTCGACCCACTCGGTCGGCACGTTGCCGTAGGGGTGCTCACTCATTTGGGCCGCCCCTGGCCAGGCGTAATGGGTGTAAGGGGTGTAACAGGTTCGGACAGCGGATAGCGCCGCCACAGGTCGGCCAGATGGTCCTTGCGGTAGCCCCTAGCGTTCTGCTTGCCGCGGCGGAACTGCTCGGGGCCGACTCCGAAGTTGATCAGCATGTTGCGCAGCCTGACCTCGTTGAGCCTGGCCCATCGCTCATCCACCTCGACCAGACCGGGGAGGATTTCCGCGGTGTAGAGGTCGATCCAGCCGTGCTTGGCGAACACGGTCTTGAGGTCGTTGAGCAGCAGCACCCGCTCGGTGGGGGTCTTGGCCAGACCCGTTACAGCCGTTACAGCCACTACACGAGCCCGATCCCGCCAGTGCCCACCGGCCAAGTCGCCGATGGTGATCAGCGGCTCCAACAGGTCGGCATCACGGTCCTCGACACCATCGGGCAGATCCGGCTCATACTCCGCGGCCTCTTCAGCGATGAACTCGGTCCAGCAGGTCAGCGCGTTCCGAAGCGGCTCAGCCTCTTTCGGGCTGCGGCGCTTGTTCCACCGTTGCACGACCTCATCGGATGCCCGCTTCTGCATCTGGATGACGATGCTGCGGGTCCGAATGGTGGACGGCACCTCGTTGATGTCCATCTTCCCGGCGATGGCCATCGGGCCGTAGACCAGGAAGTCATACGACTTGTACTTGCCGTCCTCCCGGATGGTCTTGGTGACGGCACCACCCTGCTCGAACCCGGAGTCGATGATCTGGCGCACATCCTCATCGCTGCGGCCTTCCCCGAACCGCGTGTCCATCTCGTCGAGCAGCAGGGTCGGCTGACCACCGTTGATCTGCCGCTGTGCCTCGATGGCGTAGGTGGCCGCGGCTGCGGTCATCCTGTCGGATCGCTTGGAATGAGGCACCAGATGCTCGGTGATCGTCATCGCTCTGGTTTTGCCGCAGCCCGACTCCGGGCTGATGAACAGCAGTCGCGGACTGTAGTACCAGCACGGCATCAGGTAGGAGTGCGCCGACCACAACACGTTGGCCCAGCGGTCAACGTCGCGGTAGGCCACATAGCGGGCGGCGAACTCATCACAGAGGTCGAGAGTGATGATGCCCTCTTCCCGAGTGATGTCGTATTCCACGTCCCGGCGCAGCAGATCCTCCAACTGCGCCTGCAGGTCACCGATGGGCAGGTTCACGCTCAGGCTCCCTGGTCGGCTGCGGTGCAGGGGCGGGAGTGGGCGTGTCACGCCGACGGCGGGCAGGCCGAGGCGCAGGAATGATCTCGATCTTGCGCTGTGGCTCTCCGGTCTCGCCCATGATCTCGTTGCTCACGACTGGCTCTTCGGGGGCGGTCACGACTCGACACCCTGTCCAATGGACGGCTTCAGCGAGGTGTCGATTTCGTTAGGTCGAACCTGACGGTGCGTAAGCCGTCGAAGCGGTAGGCGGTGATCCGCCCATCGGCGACCATCTGGTCCGGGGTTCGCGGCGCAGGCGAGATGCTCAGCAGCAGCGCGCCTCGATGCCCACCGCCGCGGCGGGGGCATGGGTGGTTCGGGGGAGCTGATGCCGGCCTCGCTGGCAACAATGGTGCAGTTCATGTGGGACTGTCCTCAGTCGCCCAGGGGCCGGGACGCCTGCTCCTGGGCCACTAGCCACCGAATGAGCTGGGCCCGCGGCCACACTCGCCTTCTGCCGAGCAGGCAGCTCTCAGGTCCCTGGCCGACGGAGACCCAGTACCTCCAGGTGGAAGATGGCGTGCCGGTGAGCCGCTCCAGCTCCGTGGAGTTGAAGTACTCGCATTCCCCGATAACCTCGCGCGCAGCGTTCTCAAGTTCCGTTCGACGCATCTCGTCGATCGCCTTGGCGACTGCGTCGGAGTCGAGCTTTGTGTTCACGTTCAGCTCCTGCTTCGTGTCCCCGAATGGCTGATCTCCATCGAGTTGACCAGCGCAATTGGCGACAGTCAACCTAAAAAGCTAACATTTCTAAAATGTCGCCAAGACGGTGGAGAGACGAAGTTTTTGGCATGAACGTCCAGGCGCAGCGCAAGCAGCGCCGTTGGTCGCAGCCCCAGATGGCGCGCGAGTTGACGGCACAGGGCGTGCGCGGACTGCATGCGTCGTCGATCGCCAAGATCGAAGCCGGCGACCGGTCGGTACGGATCAACGAGGCGGTGGCGTACGCCGATGTGTTCGGCGTGCCGCTGAACACCCTGCTAGGCCGAGCGAGCGAAGCGTCCGAGGACAACCTCACGCTGTCGCTGCGCGCCATCCGTGACACCTGCGCCCGAACCGCACTGCAGGTCTACCAAGCCCACAAGGCCCTCATGGACCTGATGCGCGACGTCGCCGACGACGCCGACGAGTACGACAGCGACATCGACGACATCACCGCGCTGCTGGACCAGACACACGACAACCTGCACGATGTAGCCGAGCGAGCCTCGCAGCGGCTGGGCAGCGAGCAGACGCCAGAGGCATTCCGATGAAGCGCAACCGTAGGGCCGGTGTCGAGGACCGCTGGACCAAAACCGTGCGCGACGATCAGGGCAACACGCAGAAGGTGCCCAGCGCAGTGGACGGGAAGGGGTTGCGCTGGCGGGCAAGGTATGTCGGTCCAGACGGCAAGGAGCGTGCGAAGCACTTCGCGCGCAAGACGGACGCGCAAGCCTGGGTCGACGGCGAAGTGACCACCAAGATCGGAACGCATACGTGGGTGGATCCGTCTCTGAGTCGGGAGGTATTCACCGGGATGGCAGAAGCCTGGTTCGCCACGAAGGCATCGAAGAGTCCCAAAACCAAAGCCGGGTATCGCAGCATTCTCGACACGGTGGTACTGCCCAGGTGGGGTGACGTTCGTCTGGCGGATATCACGTTCGTAGACGTGCAGACGTGGATCAGTGGGTTGTCGCTGGATGGCGGTGTGCGATTCGCGAACGGCCTGTCACCCTCGCGGGTCGTTCAGAGCTATCAGGTGCTGAACATGGTCTTCAAGTACGCGATCCGAGCCCGGCGGTTGGTGGTCAACCCGTCCGCCGACGTCGAAAAGCCGACAATCACTCCCCCAGGAAAGCGGTATCTAGATCACCAGCAGGTGCAGGAGTTGGCAGTCGCGTCGGGGCGGTTCAGAACTCTGGTGCTTGTGCTGGCCTACAGCGGGCTACGGTTCGGCGAAGCGGTCGCACTGCGCCGCAGAGACATTGACTTGGACGAAGCCCGGATCTGGGTCACCAAATCGGCGACTCACGTAGCGGGCGAAGGGATCGTCGAAAACAACACCACGAAGAGGACTCGCGCCAGCAGTCGGTCCACCGATCGCAAGGTTCCGATCCCGGCGTCGGTGGTGGAGTTGCTACGGACCGAACTGCCAACCGACCTGGAGGCCTTGGTCTTTCCGGGTCGCAAGGGCACGGGCGCCTACCTGCCCCTCGGAGAATTTCGGTGGGCATTCGACAAGGGTCTCGGCGCGGTGCGGTCGGAGGCTAACGCCAAGCGCCGGCAGGAGATCGAGGAGACGGGCAAGGCGACGACTAAGGAATTCCCAGCCATCACCCCGCATGAGCTTCGGCATACCTGCGCGTCACTGGCGATCAGGCAGGCGGGCGCGAATATCAAAGTGGTACAGAACCTGCTGGGGCACAAATCAGCCACGATGACGCTCGACCGGTATGGCCACCTCTACCCAGACGATCTGGACGCTGTCGCCCAGCGTCTGGATGAAGGGGCTCGCGAAGCTGCGGACCGACTGCGGACCACAGCCTCATCGACACCTAGGCCAAATCTGCATCTAGCACGCTGACCAGCCTCTTCTCTGTGCCCCCAGTCGGACTCGAACCGAGACTGGGCGGATTTTAAGTCCGCTGCCTCTGCCAATTGGGCTATGGGGGCTGTGCAACGATCAGCAGGTTACCGGCGCCCAGCGGATCAACGTCGCCGAGGAGAGGCATGACCGCAGACCATGTGTCTGCGCTGGGGCCAAAATGGTCATGCAAAAGGAATGGCGCGTTCGCCGGTGTGGCGTGATCTAGCGCGATCATCGACACAGAGTCATCGCGGTCGACCGCATCCCGGGAGTCGCCGTACGTGGACTTATTGCCCGAAAAGACGGTAATTCTTGTGCCGTAACTCGACGTTGGGCAGGCTTGAGGTAGGAGGTAAGACCATGAGCGCCCCAGAAGAAAAGAGTTGTACCTGTCGCTGCCAGCGGTGCCAGTCCGGCAATCACTGCGGCAATTACGGTAGCGGCTGTCAGAAGTTCTACAAGCGTCGCTAACCGATCGAGAGCGCGATGCCGTCGAGGATGTCGTGCTCGCTGACGATCAGCTGGTCGATGCCGGCGCGCTGACCCAGCGCATAGGCCAGCTCCTCCACCACGATCGCCCCGCCGGCGATCACGTCGACGCGGCCCTCGTGCATGGGCCCTAGCACTGAACGCTGCGCGCGGGTCATCCCGATCAGCCTGTCGCACACGTCGAGCAGCTCGGGAAAACCAACCCGCGACAGGTGAATTGCCGCCGCATCGTAGGTCGTCATCTGTTGTGCCAACGCGGACAGCGTGGTCATCGTGCCAGCAACACCCACCCAGGCGTGCGCGCGGTGCACCGGAACCGCACGCAGCGCCTCGCCGAGGCGCTCGCGGACCACCTCGCGGGCGGCGGCCACCTCTGTGGCAGTCGGTGGGTCGGTGTGCAGGCAGCGCTCGGTCAGCCGCACGCAACCGATGTCCGCCGAGAAGCTGGCCTGTACGTCGGTGGTGCCCAGCACCAGTTCGGTGGAGCCACCGCCGAGGTCGACGACCAGGAAAGGCGCTTCGGCGCAATTCAATTCGGCGACGGCGCCATGAAAGGACAGCGCCGCCTCCTCCTCGCCGGTGATCACTTCCGCGACCGCCCCGGGAGCCGCGCACGCCAGCACCTCGGCGGTCATCGCGAAGAATTCCTGGCGGTTGCCTGCATCGCGCGTCGCCGACGTCGCGACCATCCGCACGTTCGCCGCCTCGAACCGCGCAAGCAGCCGGGCGTAATCGGTCAGTGCTGCACGGGTGCGCGCGATGGCCTCCGGCGCGAATTCGCCGGTGGCGTCGACACCCTGACCAAGCCGCACAATCCTCGTCTCGCGATGCAATTCGCGCAGCATGCCGTCGGCCGCGGCATCGGCGATCAACAACCGGATTGAATTGGTGCCGCAGTCGATCGCCCCGACGCGTGTCACGTCCACTGCTCCCTGACCAGGATGCCGTCCATCGTCGGGTCGGTCGCCAGCAGCGCAAGGGCCTCGTCGCCCAGCGGGTTGACGCCGCGGCCCTTGGCCAGCGAATGTGCGATCAGCACATGCAGGCACTTCACCCGCTCGGGCATCCCCCCGCCGGAAAACGTGGTGCCCAACGGCTCTACGGCATCGCGTTCGGCCAGATAGCTCTCGTGCGCCTGCCGGTACGCGGCCGCCAATTGCGGCTCGGTGGCCAGACGCGCCGTCATCTCCTTCATCAATCCCGAGGATTCCAGCCGGCTGGCCGCCGTCGTCAGCGCGGGGTGCGTCAGGTAGTACAGCGTCGGAAACGGGGTGCCGTCTGACAGCCTGGGCGCGGTTTTGATCACGCCGGGATCGCCGTTCGGGCATCGATAGGCGATCGCCAACACGCCGCGCGGTTCTCGGCCCAGTTGACGTGCGACCGCTTCGAGGTCGGCGCGGTCAACCACCGGGCGCCGGCGGGGGCGGTGGACTTGGCGCAGCCGGGGCGGCCGGAGGCGGGATGTTGTGCGGCTTGTCGGCGATCGTGCGCCAAAGTGCCGTGTACCACGGGTTATTCGACGATGGATTCTCCGATTGCGTGCCGGGTTGATCCGGCGCCACAACTGCCCCTGGCGGCAGCTGCACCTGGTACGGAGTGTCACCGGGCATGACGAACCCGAGTCGCTCCCGGGCCTGCGCGGCGATGAACACCCGATCGGCGAGCTGCGTCTTCTGCTGCTCCAACTCCGCGATCTGGGCGCGCAGCAGTTCCTCGCTGGCCGCCAACTGTTTCATCTCCGTGCGCTGCGCGAAATACGTCCGCACCGGACCGGCGATGGTCAGCGTCACCACGCAGATGACGGCCGCCAGGATCGCGGCCCGGCGCGCGGTCAAGCCGAACCGCTGCTCCGACTGGCGTGCCGCCGCCGCGGCGATCGAGGCGGTGATCGATTCGGTGACGGGCTCTGGCGCAGGCCGTGATTCAGCCGGCCGAGGTTCCGGTCGCGAAGCCGCCGACCGCGGGCGCCCCCGAGCCGTCTCGCCGCCCCGACCGGGACGCGACCGGGGGGCGCGCCGTTTTGGATCAGGCCGCTTCGCCTCGGGCACCGGTTAGTCGGCCTCCACCGAAAAGCGCGGGAATGCAAGGTCTCCGGCGTACCGGGCGGCGTCGCCCAGTGATTCCTCGATCCGCATCAGCTGGTTGTACTTGGCGACCCGCTCGCTGCGCGCCGGTGCGCCCGTCTTGATCTGGCCGCTGCCCACCGCGACCACGAGGTCGGCGATCGTGGTGTCCTCGGTCTCGCCGCTGCGATGGCTCATCATCGTGCGGTAGCCACTGTTGTGCGCGAGTGCGACAGCGTCGAGAGTCTCGGTGAGCGTGCCGATCTGGTTGACCTTCACCAAAAGCGCGTTCGCCGCCCCCTTGGCAATTCCCTCCTCGAGACGCTCCGGGTTGGTGACGAACAGATCGTCGCCCACCACTTGCACCCGGTCGCCGATCTCATTCGTCAGCGCGGCCCACCCGTCCCAGTCGTCCTCGTCCAGCGGATCCTCGATAGAGACAAGAGGATAGCTAGCGAGCAGGCCGGCGTAGAACTCAGTCATCTGCGCCGAGTCACGGGTCTCTTTCTCGAATGTGTAGCCGGTTTCGGCGCTGAAGAAGCCATTCGCCGCGACGTCGAGCGCCAATGCCACGTCGGAACCGGGCTTGTATCCGGCGGACTCGATCGCCGACAGGATCAGATCGAGCGCGGCCTTCGTGCCCGCGACGTCGGGGGCGAACCCGCCTTCGTCACCGAGACCGGTCGCCAGTCCCTGCTTCTTGAGCACTGACTTGAGGGCGTGGTAGACCTCGGCGCCCCAGCGCAGCGCCTCCTTGAAACTGGGTGCGCCGATCGGGGCGATCATGAATTCCTGCACATCGACGCCAGTGTCGGCGTGCGCGCCGCCGTTGAGGATGTTCAACATCGGGACGGGCAGAATGTGCGCGTTCGGCCCGCCGAGGTAACGGTATAGCGGCAGCCCGGCCGATTCGGCAGCCGCCTTGGCCACCGCCAGCGACACGCCGAGGATCGCGTTGGCGCCCAGCCGCGATTTGTCCGGGGTGCCGTCCAGGTCGAGCAGCGCCTGGTCCACCAGGCGCTGCTCGTCGGCCGAGAGCCCGATGACGGCCGGCGCGATCTCGTCGAGCACCGCGTTGACCGCCTTCTCCACCCCCTTGCCGCCGTAGCGGGACGCCCCATCCCGCAGCTCTACAGCTTCGTGTTCGCCGGTCGACGCGCCCGATGGGACGGCCGCCCGCGCGAATGTCCCGTCGGCCAAGGCCAACTCGACCTCTACAGTGGGGTTGCCGCGTGAGTCGAGGATTTCCCGAGCCCCGACCTGCTCGATGACGGTCACTGCTTCTTCTCCCTTTTCTGCTCTTCGCGAGCGCTGATCTCTGAAGTCAGCGGACTGACCGCACTCAACCCTATTGGGTAGACGACTGTTTCGTGGGCGACTGCTGATGTCTTTACAGCGGGTGGCCGTCGGCGTAGGCGGTCGCCCAGTCGCGCACGGTTCTGGCGTACTGGTCGGACAGGTTGTAAGCGCGCAAGGCCTTCATCCAACCCGCCGGCGTCGACAGGTCACCTCCCCGCCAGCACAGGTAACCCGCCGCCGACAGTGCCGCGTCGTCGAAGTTATCCGGGCTGATGACGCCGTCGTTGTTGGCGTCAACGCCGTAGAGTCGCCACGTTTCGGGGATGAACTGCATCGGCCCCATCGCGCGGTCGATTCCCTGATCCCCGTCGAGTAGCCCGCCGTCGGTATCCATGATCTCGAGGTTGCCGTTCGAGCCATCGAGCAAAACGCCCCGGATGGGCGGCGTCACATTGCCGTTGGGCGCGATGACAGCCCCCTGGTACGTGCCGTTGTGACTCTCGACCATCCCGATGCCGGCCAACGTCGTCCACGCGAGGTGACAACGCGGGTTCTCCACTTCTGCCACCCTCGCCGCGTACGCGTAGGCCTCCAACGCGTTCACCGGCATGTTCAGCGCGGGCGCGCGGGCGGCGGCCCAGGCGTGCAGCTGGTCGGCCGGCCTGCCGGCGGCGTGGGTGTCGATCTCAGGTACCGGATCGCCCGCGGGCGGCGGTACGCCCTCCGGGATGGGCGTGCCGAGGTGCCACGAACAGCTGGCCGCCATGAGCACCGCAGTTATCGCCACGACGGCGACAACGCGCAGGCAACGCACCCCCGCCAATCCCTGGGCCGTCCCCTCCGGCGACACCGCATCTCCTCAACGAACTCTGGTCTGTGCCATCGTCCCATGCGACTGACGACCTTCGGCCCTCCTCCGCGAGTCAACGGACCTATACCGTGAAATTCTTACGCTTGGTAAGGTGAGCCACACATAACTTTGGCGAGCCAACGCTGATCTAAGGAAGCGCGCATGACCGCAGGTGCGGACCTCTTGGTGAGCGTGAATGCCGCGGCTCCGACGCTTTCCTCTCAGCTGCTCGGTAGTGGCCTGATCGGCCTTCGCGAGGGCCTGGAAGCCGGGATCGTCGTGATGATCCTGGTCGCATTCCTGGTGAAGTCGCAGCGGCGCGACGCGCTCAAGTGGGTGTGGCTGGGCGTGGCCGCGGCGCTCGCAATGACGGTCGGCGTGTTTTTGGTGATCCAGTACAGCGCATACACCGTGACCGACCTAGGGGCCGAGGCCATCGCCGGCATTGCGTCGCTGGTCGCGGTCGCGATCGTCACCACGATGGTGCTGTGGATGAAGAAGGCCGCGGCGGGCATCTCGGGCGAATTGCGGGCCGACATGGCCCGCGCGCTGGAGACAGGCGCAGTGGCTGTGTTTGCGCTGTCGTTCTTGGCCGTGGGCCGCGAGGGGTTCGAGACCGCGCTGTTCATGGTCGGCTACGCCGAGGCCCAAACCGCTTGGCCCCTGGTCGGATTGCTCGTCGGCGTGCTGGCGGCGACGGGGATCGCCTACGGAATGTACATGGGTGCGGTCCGGATCAATCTGGGCAAGTTCTTCACGTATACCGGCGTCTTCCTGATTCTGGTCGCGGCAGGAATCCTTGGCTATGGCGTCCACGCACTGCAAACCGTCGGCTGGCTACCTGGCCTGGGCGCCACGGCTTTTGACATCACGGGATGGGTGAACTGGTCGGCGTGGTATGGCCAGTTGATCCAGGGAGTCTTCAACATCACCCCGACCCCGTCGGTGTTGCAGTTGGTCGTATACCTCACTTACCTCGTCGTGGTGCTGGCACTATTCTTGCGCCCCAACCGCGCGCCTGCGCGTCGCCCCGCTGTCGCCGAGTCGTCGTCTCCGTCGCAATCAACCCACGAAAGGTCCACCACGTGAACCTGAACTCTGTGTCGGCCACCAGAACCGGCATGGCGGTCGTTGCCGCCGTCTTGGCCGGTGCTTCTCTGATGAGTTGCGCCTCCAAAGAATCATCGAAGGGCAACTCCACGTCGGCGGCCGCCCCGACGGATATCACCGTCAACGCGACGGACACCACCTGCGAGCTGTCGAAGACCGAAGTAGGCACGGGTGCAACCACTTTCGTGATCACTAACAACGGAACCAAGGTCAGCGAATTCTACGTGTACGGCGAGGGTGAGCGGGTGATGGGCGAGGTGGAGAACATCTCTCCGGGCCTGCAACGCAAGCTCGTCGTGAATATCAGCCAGTCGGGCAAGTACCAGACCGCCTGCAAGCCGGGGATGGTCGGCGAGGGCATCCGCGGCGACTTCACCGTCACGGGCGAGGCCGTCACCACCGGTGCCGAAGGCCAGTTCCAGCAGGCCTCGCAGAACTACAAGCAGTACGTGATCGGCCAGACAGACGCGCTCGTCTCGGCCACCGAGGCGTTCGTCGCGGCGATCAAGAAGGGTGACATTGCCGCGGCGAAGGCCCAATACCCCACCAGTCGAACCTTTTACGAGCGGATCGAGCCCGTCGCCGAGTCGTTCCCCGACAATCTCGATCCCCGCGTCGATCAACGTGAAGCCGACCTCGAGTCCGGCCAGAGGTGGACCGGTTTCCACCGGCTCGAAAAGGACCTGTGGGTGACCGGATTGCAGCCCGATACCAACGCGATCGCCGACCAGCTGGTGGCCGACGTCCGAGAGCTCCACGAGCAGGTGAACTCACCGCAGTACACGATCGACGCCACACAGATCGCCGGAGGCGCGCAAGGTCTGCTCGACGAGATCGCGATCAGCAAAATCACCGGCGAGGAAGACATCTTCAGCCACACCGATCTGTGGGATTTCCACGCCAATGTCGAGGGCTCTCAAGCCGCAGTCGCGTCGGTGCGGACGATTCTCGACCAGCGTGATGCGCAGCTCGGCAAGCGCGTCGACCAGCGGTTCGCGGAGGTGTTCGCGCTGCTGAACAAGTATCGGCAGGGCGACGGCTATGCGTCCTACGAGACCGTGACTGAGCGGCAGCGCCAAGAGCTTTCGCGTGCGATCGACGCGTTGTCCAAGGAAGTCAGCCAGGTTCAGGGTGTCATCGCCCCCAAGTAACCAGCCGCTTGAGGCGGATGCCCCGACGCCTGAGCGTGGAGGCATCTCGCGGCGAAAGCTGTTCGGGGCGGCCGGTGTCACCGCTGCCGTGGTCAGCGCCGCGGGCGCCGGCGCGCTGGCCGGCCGTGCGTCGGCGGCCGCCCGCGACTCAGACAGTATTCACCAACCAATCCCGTTCCGCGGCGAGCGACAGGCTGGCATCATCACGCCGGCCCAAGATCGAATGCACTTCTGCGCCTTCGATGTCACCACCGACAAGCGCGACGAAGTAGTGGCGATGCTCAAGGAGTGGACGCGCATGGCCGAGCGGCTGACCGCCGGCGACGAGGCCTTTCCCAACGGTGCGGTGGGGCTCAATGAGTATGCCCCGCCGTCGGATACCGGTGAGGCACTTGGCCTCCCGTCGTCTGCGCTCACGTTGACGATCGGGTTCGGGCCGACGCTCTTCGAGAAGGGCGCCAAGGACAGGTTCGGGATCGCGCACCTGCGTCCGGCAGGGCTCGCCGAGCTGCCGAAGTTCACGAACGAGACGCTGGACCCGGCGCGGTCCGGCGGTGACATCTGCGTGCAGGCGTGCGTCAACGATCCGCAGGTTGCGGTGCACGCGATCCGCAACCTGGCCCGGGTCGGGTTCGGCACTGTCGCGGTGCGCTATTCGCAGTTGGGCTTCGGCCGGACGTCATCGACGACGCGCGAGCAGTTAACGCCCCGAAATCTGTTGGGTTTCAAGGATGGAACCAATAACCTCAAGGCCGAAGACACCGCGTTGCTGGACAAAAACGTCTGGGTCGCCCGGGACGACGGCCAGGACTGGCTCGCCGGCGGTACCTATCTGGTGACGCGACGGATCCGAATGCGCATCGAGAACTGGGACCGCACCGCGCTGCACGAGCAGGAGCGGGTGATCGGTCGGCAGAAGGGCAGCGGGGCACCCAACGGTTATGAAGACGAATTCGACGCCGTCGACTTCGATATCAAGGGTCCCAACGGCAAGCCGCTCGTCGATGTCGACTCCCACATCCGGTTGGTCGCGCCCGATCATCTCGGCGGTATCAGGATGCTGCGGCGCGGTTACAACTTCACCGACGGCTCGGACGGATTCGGCCACCTGGACGCGGGTCTGTTCTTCATCGCGTTCGTGCGCAGCCCGGTCACGAATTTCATTCCGGTGCTATCGCAGATGAGCACCGATGCGCTCAACGAGTACATCACCCACACCGGGACGGCGGTTTTCGCCTGTCCGCCTGGGCTGCAGGAGAACGACTCGTCGGGTTACTGGGGTTCGACGCTGTTCGGCTGATTTTCGACTTGCGCTGTGCGCCCGTGTGCTGAAGTGAAGCGGTGACGCACTACGCCTTTGATCCCGAGCTAGCCACGGGTATTCCCATGTTGCCGGTTGCTGATTATGAGGACATCACGGTCGCCCGTGCCCAGTTCGACGAGTTGGCGAGGGCACTCCCGGTACCGGACACCGCAGGCTTGCAGATCGACGAGCATAGCGTGGCGGGCCCACCTGGAGCCCCGCGGATCACATTGCGGATCTATCGGCCAGAGACGCAAGCCGTGCGAGGTGTGATCTACGACATTCACGGCGGCGGCTTCATCCTTGGCCACTTGGATTTGGACCACTTCGTGAATGTCAGGCTGGCACGCGAACTCGATGTCGTCGTGGTGTCGGTGGATTACCGGTTAGCTCCTGAGACGCCGTTCCCGGGCGGTCTTGAAGACGTATATTCCGGGCTTGTCTGGACCGCAGAGCACGCGGCCGAACTTGGAATCGACAGCAACCGCATCGCGGTTCACGGCGTCAGCGCCGGTGGTGGTCTGGCAGCCGCGCTCGCATTGTTAGCCCGTGATCGCGGCGGGCCCGCCATTGCATTTCAGTTCCTTGCGGTTCCGGAACTCGACGACCGCCTGGACACGCCGAGCATGCATGCATACACCGACACCCCGTTGTGGAACCGGCCCGCCGCTGTTCACAGCTGGAACGCTTACCTGGGCGCCGGCGTGCCGGGTGGCGCCGACGTTTCGCCCTACGCGGCGCCGGCTCGGGCAACTGATCTGCGCGGCCTGCCCCCGGCCTACGTGTCGGTGATGCATTTCGATCCGCTGCGCGACGAAGGCATCGCCTATGCGCAGGCGTTGCTGGCGGCGGGAGTCACCGTCGAGCTGCACCTGTTCCCCGGCACGTTCCACGGCTCGATGCTGATCCGAGATGCTGTGATCAGCCGACGAGAGTCCGACGAGGCAATCGTGGTGTTGCGCAACGTGATCGGTCAGTGAAGCCTGTCACTCCGGCCTGTGTTCGACTGACAGTTCGCCGCCGTTTGGCACCGAGTCGATATCGCTGAGCACCGGCAACTGTTCAGTAGGGAACTCGTCCTCGATGACCGGCGGGTGCTCTTCGGTGACTTGCTCGGGCGAACGCTCGGGCGTTTCCACCGGTGAAGGTTCCGGCACCTCAACCGGACCGGGCTCGGGCACTTCTGCCGGGCTGGGCTCGGGAATGCGGTCGGGCGCCGGCTCGGTTGCCTGGCCCGGCCAGGCCGCGCGCCACTCCTCTTCGGTGATCGAGTCCAGGACCGCGACGTCGAGTTCGACCAACACGTCACCACCGTGACGAGCCGCCGTCTCGGCTGTCCGTACCGCGTCCATGAATTCCAAAACCTCCATGCGCAAAGCGTTTTCGGCGTCGACGTCGGCCGACACAACGACCGTAATCAATGACGCCGGAATCAAGTCGGCGGGCATGCCGGCCTCCCGTACTCGGCCGAGCACCTTATGCGTCAGCGCCAACGCCGGCTGACCGGTCGGAACTCCATCAAGACAAGACCCTCGGGCTTTCTCCGCCGCCTTGCGCTCGTCCCACTCGGCGATCTGGCGCTCAAGCGAAATGGGTTCGCCGGCAAGGACCCCCGGCACCCTGTTGGTGAGCTTGCGCAGCAACGAAGCCGCCACGTCGTCGATCGTGAACGGGTGCTGCGGCGCGTCTTCGGCGATCCGGGCGTGGAACAACACCTGCAACAGCACGTCGCCGAGTTCTTCGCGCAATTCGTCGGCGCTACCGCTACGCACCGCGTCGAACAGTTCGTAGGTTTCTTCCAGCAAGTACCGGCGCAGCGAGTCGTGAGTCTGTTCGCTTTCCCATGGCCCGTTGGTGCGCAGCCTATCCATCAGCGCAACCGCGTCGACCAGCCGCTCCCCCCTCTGTGGCGCCGGTGCCGCGATCACGGTGTCACCCGCCGCCAGCCGCGCCTTCACGGCCGGATGCCCCGGATCAGAGGACAGCAGTACCGGCGTATCGGACCCGTCGAACACCGGCCGCCCCGCCGGTAGCGACCACGGCACCCGGACCGGCAGCTCCTCGGTGTAGGCGACCTCACCCGTGAGCAGCGTGATCGCCTCGATGGGCACCAGCGACGGGCGGCGCGGATCGACCAGAATGACGGTCATCGTGCTGCACCCCCTCGTGCTGGAGCCCGCGTTGTATGGCGACGGGAGCGTCGACACCGGTGACCTCGGTTATATCAACATTGTCCAAGCTCGGCGCTTTCGGCCCTGGCCACAGCGGTGGAAGCTCGCTGAACTGCGAAGAGAGATCACCCCACCGGCGTAACTTCGGGCTAGGGTGAACCCGTGGTCGAGGTGACGGTGATGGGCGCCGGTGCGTGGGGCTCCGCGATTTGCGGGGTGCTCGCCGATGCGGGGAGCTCGGTGACGTTGTGGGCGCGGGAGCCGGAGGTCGCCGACGAGATCAACACCTCCCAACGCAACACCCGGTTCGCGCCCGACATGGAGTTGTCGGCTGCCATCCGGGCCACCTCGGACCCCGCCGAGGCGCTCGCCGGTGCGACCACTGTGCTGCTGGTGTTGCCGTCGCAGAAGCTGCGCGAGAACCTCGCTGACTGGACCGAGCTCATCGAGGATGGTGCCACGCTGGTCAACCTTGCCAAGGGCATCGAGATCGGCACCTTGTTGCGCATGAGCCAGGTGATCGTCCAGGTGGCCGGGATTGATTCGTCCCGGGTTGCGGTGCTGTCGGGCCCGAACCTCGCCACCGAGGTCGCCCAGAAGCAGCCCTCCGCCACCGTCGTTGCGTGCAGCGACTCGGGGCGGGCGGTGACCTTGCAGCGCGCGCTGAGCGCGGGCTACTTCCGGCCCTACACGAACTCCGATGTCGTCGGAGTGGAGATCGGCGGTGCCTGCAAGAACGTGATTGCGTTAGCCTGCGGGATGGCCGCCGGGGTGGGGCTCGGGGAGAACACGGCTGCGGCGATCATGACCCGGGGGCTCGCCGAAATCATGCGGCTCGGCGTCGCGCTGGGAGCCCAGCCCACTACGCTGGCCGGCCTCGCCGGTCTCGGCGATCTCGTGGCGACCTGCACGTCGCCGAAGTCGCGCAACCGTACGTTCGGCGAGCGGCTCGGCCAGGGCCACTCGATGGAATCGGTGATGGCTGCCGCCAGGGGCCGCGTGGCCGAAGGCGTCGCGTCATGTCAGTCCGTCCTTGCGCTCGCGCAGAGTTATGACGTCGAGATGCCGCTGACCGAAGCGGTGAACCGGGTCTGTCACCACGGGTTATCGGTGCACGACGCGATCGCGCTGCTGCTGGGGCGACGCGCCGGGCCCGAATGACGGCCGGACACTGCCGGTAGCCTCTCTAGGTTGCGACTCCCTGCGGCTTTCCATCTAGTGCCAGCAGCAGGTCGGCAACCATTTGCACCAGTTCAAGATCACGGATGCGCGGCGCGCCGATGCCGCCGTCGGCGCGTGGGATCGGGATCTGGACGGTGGTTGTGGTGGGCCGGTAGGTGGCCGACGGGTACAGCCGCTTCAGCCGGAGTTGCTGCGAGTCCAACAGCGGCATCGGCGACAGCCGCAGGGTGGTACCCGTCGTCGTCACTTCGGTGACCCCGTACCGGCGGCTGAGCAGACGCAGCCGGGCTACTGCGACCAGCCGCTCTGCTGGCTCCGGCAGCGCCCCGTAGCGGTCGGTCAGCTCCTCGACGACGGCGCCGATCGCGTCGTCGTCTGCCGCGGCCGCCAGGCGCCGGTAGGCCTCCAGCCGCAGGCGGTCGCTGCCGATGTAGTCCGGCGGCAGATGCGCGTCGACCGGCAAGTCGATGCGCACGTCTTTAGGCTCCTCGGGCGCGGCAACCGGCTGACCGTCTACGGCGGCGCGGTAGGCCTCGACGGCCTCGCCGACCAGACGCACGTATAGGTCGAAGCCCACACCGGCGACATGGCCGGACTGTTCGACACCGAGCACGTTGCCGGCCCCGCGGATCTCTAAGTCCTTCATCGCGACGGCCATGCCCGCGCCCAGCTCGTTGTTCTGCGCGATGGTCGCGAGCCGGTCGTAGGCGGTTTCGGTGAGCGGCACTTCTGGCGGGTACAGGAAGTACGCGTATCCGCGCTCGCGGCTGCGGCCCACTCGGCCGCGCAGCTGGTGCAGCTGCGACAGGCCGAACGCGTCCGAACGCTCGACGATCAGCGTGTTGGCGTTGGAGATGTCCAGCCCGGTCTCAACGATCGTGGTGCAGACCAGGATGTCGTATTCGCGGTTCCAGAAGCCCTCGACCGTGCGCTCCAGAAGCTCCTCGGGCATTTGGCCGTGCGCGACGACCACTCGCGCCTCGGGGACCAGTTCCTGCACCCGCGCCGCCGCGGCGTCTATCGAATTGACCCGGTTGTGGATGTAGAACGCCTGTCCGTCGCGCAGCAACTCACGTCGTAACGCCGCGGCGATCTGCTTGTCGTCGTGTGGCCCGACGTAGGTGAGCACTGGGTAGCGCTCCTCGGGCGGGGTGAGGATCGTGGACATCTCGCGGATGCCGGCCAGGCTCATCTCCAGCGTCCGTGGGATCGGGGTCGCGCTCATGGTCAGCACGTCAACGTGGGTGCGCAGGCTCTTGATGTGCTCCTTGTGCTCGACGCCGAACCGCTGCTCCTCGTCGACCACGACCAGCCCGAGGTCCTTCCACCGCACGCCGGTCTGCAGCAGCCGATGGGTGCCGATCACGATGTCGACGGTGCCGTGGGCCATGCCGTCGAGCACCTCTTTTGATTCCGCGGTGCTGGTGAATCGGGACAGCGCCTTGACGCGCACCGGGAAGCCGGCCATCCGCTCGCTGAAGGTCTGCAGATGCTGGTCGGCCAGCAGCGTCGTCGGCACCAGCACTGCGACCTGCTTGCCGTCCTGCACCGCCTTGAATGCCGCCCGCACCGCGATCTCGGTCTTGCCGTATCCGACGTCGCCGCAGATCACCCGGTCCATCGGGACCGGCTTTTCCATGTCGGACTTGACCTCGGTGATCGCGGTGAGCTGGTCGACGGTCTCGGTGAAGCCGAACGCGTCCTCCATCTCCGCCTGCCACGGGGTGTCGGGGTCGAACGCAAAGCCAGCCGACGCCTGCCGCTTGGCGTAGAGGGCGACCAGTTCTTGTGCGATCTCGCGAACGGCTCGGCGGGCCTTGGTTTTCGTGTTGGCCCAGTCGCTGCCGCCCAGTCTCGAGAGCGTCGGCGATTCACCACCGACGTAGCGCGACAGCTGGTCGAGGGCATCCATCGGAACGAAGAGCTTGTCGGTCTGTTTGTCCGCGCCCCGCCTGCTGGACCCGTACTCCAGCACCAGGTATTCACGACGGGCGCCGCCGACCGTGCGCTCGACCATCTCGATGAACCGGCCGATGCCGTGCTGATCGTGTACGACGAGGTCGCCTGCGGTCAGAGCCAGCGGGTCGACGATGTTGCGGCGTTTGGCGGCCAGCCGCTTGCCCTCGGCGACCGCGACGCGGGTGCCCGTCAGGTCGGTTTCGGTGATGATGACGACGTTGCTGCCGGGCAGAACGATCCCGTCGTGCAGCGGACCTTTGAGCACGCCGACCACACCCGGGGTCGGCGCCTGCCCGGGGTCGAGGCAGACCGCGGCGACGTCGGCGTCTTTGAGCTGCTCGACGAGCCGATGCGCGGTTCCGGTGCCAGGCGCGACGACGGCAGCCACGCCGCCGGCGCTGAGGTGAGCACGCAGCATCGCGAAAATCTCCTCGACGCTGCGCTGATGGCCCCGCGCCGACGGCGCTGCCCGGATCTCCAGCGGAGTGGCCTCCGGGTCGGCCAGCTGACTGAGCGTCCACCACGGGTGCTCGGCGTCGACGGCCGCCGCCCGCACATGGTCGAGATCCAGGAACCCCGACGCGCCAAGCTGTTCGACGTCGACGGGCGCGCCACCTTCTTGACTGCCGAGAGCGGCCGTCGACCACGACGCCTCAAGGAACTCGCGTCCGGTCCTGATCAGGTCGGCCGCCCGGGCGCGCACCTTCTCCGGGTCGCAGACCAGCAGCGGCGTGCCCGTCGGTAGGTGGTTGGTGAGCAACGTATGGTCGCCGCCGGCGGAACTGGATGTCGCCGGCCCTGCGGCTCCGAGCACCGGCATCAGTGCCTCCATCCCGTCGACGGGGATGCCCTCGGCGAGCTTGGCCAGCATGTCGCCCACGCTGCCGATCGGCCCGCCGCGGACGGGCGCTTTGTCGGCCAGGTGGGCGGCGCGCTCGCGGACGTCGTCGGTCAGCAGAAACTCGCGGCACGCGAGCGCGACGACCATGTCGACCTCAAGTTCGGGAATGGAGCGCTGGTCGGCGACGGCGAACATCCGCATCTCGCTGACTTCGTCGCCCCAGAACTCGACCCGAACCGGGTGCTCGGCGGTGGGCGGGAAGATGTCGATGATGCCGCCACGCACCGCGAACTCGCCCCGCTTGCCCACCATGTCCACGCGGGTGTAGGCGAGGTCGACCAGCCGTTGGATGACGTCCTCAAAGCCGACCTCGGTGCCTACCGTCAGCGTGACCGGCTCGATGCTGGCAAGACCGGGAGCCATCGGTTGCATCAGCGACCGAACCGTGGTCACCACGACCCGCAGCGGCGGCCCCATCCGGTCGTCGTCGGGGGATGCCAGCCGTCGCAGCACTGTCAGCCGGGCGCCGACGGTGTCGACGCCTGGCGACAGCCGTTCGTGCGGCAGCGTCTCCCATGCCGGGAACAGCGCGGCAGCGTCGCCGAACACTCCTTGCAGTTCTGCAGTGAGGTCGTCGGCCTCGCGCCCGGTGGCGGTGACCATCAGCAACGGACCAGCCTGGGCGAGTGCGGACGCGACGAACGGCCGCGCGCCGGCCGGTCCGACGAGCGCGAGCTCGGCCGGTCTTGCGGTCGCGCGCTGGGCTACGGCTTGCAGAGTCGGGTCGCGCAGCGCCAGGCTGACGAGCCCCGCGATCGGGGTGTCGATCATGTCTGGCCAGTCTATTTGGGAGCCTTGGCTATTCGTCGTGCAGCACCGGATCGTCCTCGAGGTGCATCAGCCCGTTCCAGCAGAGGTTGACGAGGTGGGCGGCCACCACTTCCTTCTTCGGCTCCCGAACGTCTAGCCACCACTGGGCCGTCATCGACACCGAGCCCACAAGCGCCTGCGCGTACAACGGCGCCATCTCGGGATCAAGTCCGCGGCGCGAGAAGTCGCCGGCCAAAATCGACGAGACCTGGTTGACGGCCTCATTCAGCAGCGTCGAGTAGGTGCCCGATGTGATGCCCACGGGGGAGTCGCGGGTCAGGATGCGAAAACCGTCGGTGCGTTCATCGACGTAGCTGAGCAGCGCCAGCGCCACCCGCTCGATGCGCAGGCGGGAGCGGTTGTTGGTCGACTTGGTCAGCGACGACGTGATCCCGTCTAGCAGCGCCGACATCTCGCGGTCGACCACCACCGCGTACAACCCCTCTTTACCGCCGAAGTGCTCGTAGACGACGGGCTTCGACACGTTGGCGCGCTGGGCGATCTCCTCGATCGAGGTGCCCTCGTAGCCGCGCTCGGCGAATAGCGAACGCGCGACATCGATCAGCTGATGTCGACGCTCCGTCCCGGTCATGCGGGCGCGTGGAATGCGCGCTTCCTTCTCTGGTGCCGCCACGTGGCCAGCGTAATCCGTCAGATGGCCATGAGCCGCGCACGCGAAGAGCAAAAGGCTACAGTCGCTACGCTGTCCTTCGGGATCCGGTCCGTCGTGGTGTAATCGGCAGCACATCAGATTTTGGTTCTGAGAGTTCAGGTTCGAGTCCTGGCGACGGAGCGAGGCTTGCCGAGCGACAATCAGCACGGAGCGAGGCTTGCCGAGCGACAATCAGCACGGAGCGAGGCTTGCCGAGCGACAATCAGCACGGAGCGAGGCTTGCCGAGCGACAATCGGCACGTGCCACGTTTCGCGGCGTGTTGTTGGCTACGCACGCTGGCGCTGAGGTGGAGGCGGGAGGCCCGTGACACAACATATGGATACGGCAGTCGTGGTGCTGGCCGCCGGTGCCGGCGGGCGGATGCGGTCGGATACCCCGAAAGTGCTGCACACGCTGGCCGGTCGCAGCATGTTGGCCCACGCGTTGCATTCGGTGGCCAAGGTCGCGCCGCAGCATCTCGTCGTGGTCCTCGGCGCCGGCCTCGACGAGATCCGGCCTGCCATTGAGCAACTGGCCGACGAGTTCGGCCGCAACATCGACATAGCGGTGCAGGACCAGCAGTTCGGCACCGGCCACGCCGCGGCGTGCGGCCTGGCGGCGCTTCCCGCCGAGTTCGACGGCATTGTCATCGTCACCTCGGGTGATATTCCGCTTCTCGACGCCGACACGCTGGCTGACCTTGTCGCCAGCCACCGCGCCGGCCGGGCGGCGGTGACGATGCTCACCACGACACTGCCCGACCCGACCGGGTACGGACGCATCCTGCGTACCCAGGACCGCGAGGTGATCGCGATCGTCGAGCAAACCGACGCCACCGCGTCGCAGCGAGAAATCCGCGAAGTCAACGCCGGTGTGTACGCATTCGACTTCGCCGCACTGCGCTCGGCGTTGAGCCGGCTGCGCGAGCACAACGCGCAACGCGAGCGCTATCTGACCGACGTGGTGCCGATCGTTCGCCAGGACGGCTTGATCGTGCACAGCAAACACGTCGACGACAGCACGCTGGTTGCCGGCGTCAACGATCGGGTGCAGCTCTCCGCGCTGGCCGCCGAACTCAACCACCGGATCGTCGCAGCGCACCAGCGGGCAGGCGTTACGGTCGTCGACCCGCTCAGCACCTGGATCGACGTCGACGTGACGATCGAGCGCGACACCGTGATCCGGCCCGGCACGGAGCTGCTCGGCTCCACCCGGGTGGGCAGCGAATTGCACGATCGGGCCGGACACCACGCTGATCGACGTCACAGTGGGAGACGCCGCCTGCGTCGTGCGCACGCATGCGGTCTCGTCGTCGATCGGCGACGGCGCCGACGTCGGCCCGTTCACGTATCTGCGGCCAGGCACGGTGCTCGGCGCCGACGGCAAGCTCGGCGCGTTCGTCGAGACGAAAAACTCGACTATCGGAACTGGCACGAAGGTGCCGCACCTGACCTACGTCGGCGACGCCGACATCGGCGAGCACAGCAACATCGGCGCGTCCAGCGTGTTCGTGAACTACGACGGGCAGATCAAGCATCGCACCAAGATCGGCTCATACGTGCGCACCGGCTCCGACACCATGTTCGTCGCGCCGGTGACCGTCGGCGACGGGGCGTACACCGGCGCGGGCACAGTGATCCGTGAGGACGTCCCACCTGGCGCGCTTGCCGTGTCCGCCGGTCCGCAACGGAACCTCGAGGGCTGGGTGGCGCGCAAGCGGCCCGGCTCAGCGGCTGATGAGGCTGCCCGCAACGCGACCGAGCGTGACGAGGAAAACTGAGCGCGTCACCGGTTATTCGCTTCCCGGCAACCACGTACCATAAGGCCGACATCTCCAACGAACGAGGCACCGTGGGCACCGACTGGACCGACAACCGCAAGAACCTGATGCTCTTCGCGGGTCGCGCACACCCTGAGCTCGCCGAGCAGGTGGCCAAGGAACTCGACGTGCACGTCACCGCGCAGACGGCGCGTGACTTCGCGAACGAGGAGATCTTCGTCCGGTTCGACGAGTCCGTCCGCGGCTGCGACGCGTTCGTGCTGCAGTCTCATCCCGCGCCGCTGAACAAGTGGTTGATGGAGCAGCTGATCATGCTGGATGCGCTCAAGCGTGGCAGCGCCAAGCGGATCACCGCGATCCTGCCGTTTTACCCGTACGCGCGCCAGGACAAGAAGACCCGCGGGCGCGAGCCGATATCGGCGCGGCTGGTGGCCGACCTGCTCAAGACGGCCGGCGCTGACCGCATCGTCACGGTCGACTTGCACACCGACCAGATCCAGGGTTTCTTCGACGGGCCGGTGGACCACATGCGGGCGCAGCACCTGCTTACCGGCTACATCAGGGACAACTATTCGATCGACGACATGGTCGTCGTCTCCCCCGATTCAGGACGGGTGCGCATAGCCGAGAAGTGGGCCGATTCACTGGGTGGCGTTCCCCTGGCGTTCATCCACAAAACCCGCGACCCGCGCATCCCCAACCAGGTGGTGTCCAACCGGGTCGTCGGCGACGTCGGCGACCGCACCTGCGTGTTGATCGACGACATGATCGACACCGGCGGCACTATCGCGGGAGCGGTGAAGCTGCTGCACGACGACGGCGCGCGCGGCGTGATCATCGCGGCCACGCACGGGGTGCTGTCGGAGCCGGCCGCCGAGCGACTGGAGGCCAGCGGCGCCAAAGAGGTGATTGTCACTAACACATTGCCGATAGGCGAAGACAAGCACTTCCCACAGCTGACGGTGCTGTCGATTGCACCGCTGCTGGCCAGCACCATCCGAGCGGTATTCGAAAATGGTTCTGTGACAGGCCTTTTCGACGGGGAAGCATAATTGTCAACGGAAAGCTCGTCCAGCGTCATTTACCACAACCCGCGCTGCTCCACATCGCGGAATGCACTGCAGTTGTTGCGCGACAATGGCATCGAGCCGCGAATCGTCGAGTACCTCAAGACGCCGCCGACACGGGGACAGCTGGCCGACATGATCAGCGACGCCGGAATCGGTGTGCGGGCGGCGGTGCGCACGCGTGAAGCGCCGTACGCCGAACTCGGGCTTGCCGACGCCAGCGACGACGAGCTGCTCGACGCGATGGCCGAGAATCCGATCTTGATCGAGCGGCCGTTCGTGATTACCCCGAAAGGCACCAGACTGGCCCGCCCGGTCGACGTGCTGCGCGAGATCTTGTGACGGTGCGCCGGAGCCGCTGGCCGGCGAAACTCGCGATCGCGCTGTTGCTGCTCGTCTGCGTGACCGGGTGCCAACAGCAGCCCACGGACTACCGCGCGGTGTGGTCGTCGATGCCGTCAACGACCTCCAGCGCCACCGAAACGCCGGTTCCATTCTCGCAGTTCATGCAGGAGAGGGGCGTCGACGGTGCGCCGATGACGCCGCAGACTCTCACCGAGCTCACGGTGTCCATGCCGCATCCGCCGGGATGGGCGACGGTGACCGATCCGAATCAGTCGTCCGCTTTCGAGATCATCCGCAAGACCGCGGTTGGTCAATACCAGCCGACCGCAATGCTTTTCGTGTTCAAGCTGACCGGCGGTGCCTTCGATCCCGCTGAGGCGCTCAAGCACGCGTACGACATTCCCGGCGGGATTCAAGAACCCTTCAACGGCATGCCGTCGGCGAAGATCGAGGCCACCTACGCCGACGCCACCGGCCAGAAACTTCACCGGTACAACCGCATCGTGATCGCGACGGCGCGACCACCGGCCAGCCAGCGATACCTGGTGCAGTTCTCAGTGACCGCGCTCGCCGACCAGCCGCAGGAATCCGACCCCGACGTGCTGGCCATCATCAAGGGTTTCACGGTTGCGGTGCGCTGAGGTCTCAATGTCCTCCGCAGTCCCGTTAGGGTAAACCGCATGACGGACTGGACCGTCGCCGACTTGCCCGTGTTCGCCGGACGCACAGTGATTGTCACCGGTGCCAACAGCGGCCTCGGTTTCGTCACCGCACGCGAATTGGCCCGCGTCGGAGCCCATGTCGTGCTTGCGGTGCGCAACACCCGCAAAGGGCGACGACGCCGCCGCGGCCATTTCCGGCAACGTCGAGGTACGCAGGCTGGACCTGCAGGATTTGGCATCCGTTCGCGAGTTCGCCGACGGCGTCACCGACGTCGACGTGCTGGTGAACAACGCCGGCATCATGGCTGTCCCCCACGCGGTGACCAAGGACGGTTTCGAAAGTCAGATCGCCACAAACCATCTCGGTCACTTCGCGTTGACGAACCTGCTGCTGCCGAAGATCGGCGAGCGGGGTCACCATCTCGTCGGTGTTCCACCGGATTGGCAGAATCAGCCTCGACGACCTGAACTGGCCGGCACTGGCGGTACCGGCCATGGTTGGCGTACGGCCAGTCGAAGCTGGCCAACCTGCTGTTCACCAGCGAGCTGCAGCGCCGCCTCGACGAGGCCGGCTCGCCGCTACGAGCACTCGCCGCCCACCCCGGTTACTCGTCGACGAATCTGCAGGGCGACGCCGGAAGTGGCGGTCTCGGCGCCACCCTGCTCAAGCTGGGCGACCGGATGGCCACCGACGCCGATTACGGGGCCGTCCGACACTGTTCGCGGTGTCGCAGGACCTGCCGGGTGACACCTACGTCGGCCCGCGGTTCGGATACCTCGGCCGCACCCAACCGGTGGGTCGCAGCAGGCAGGCCCGCCAACCGGGTGCGGCGAAGGCCCTGTGGGAGCTATCCGAGCAGCTCACGGGCACCGAATTTCCGCTCTGAGCTTCTGGTGGGCTACGCTGGCTCGACCTCACGGCGAGGGTGGCCCGCAACCACCGTTATCGACGGAGACCCGCATGATTATGCGCTTGGTTGCCCCTCCCCGTCGTACGACGAACCGACGACCTGCTGCACAGGAGCAACCACATGGCCAAGGGCACGACTAATCAACTGACCGCCGAGATCCGCACGAAGACCGGCAAGGGCGCGTCGCGGCGCGCCCGCCGCGACGGCATGGTACCTGCGGTGCTGTACGGGCACGGCTCAGACCCGCGGCATCTGCTGTTGTCGGCGCACGACTTCGCGGCGGTGCTGCGCAGCTCGGGAACTAACGCCGTGCTCGCTCTCGAGATCGATGGCAAAGAACAGCTCGCGCTCACGAAGGCACTGGACATCCACCCGATCCGGCACAACATCCAGCATGCCGACCTGCTCGTCGTGCGCCGCGGTGAGAAGGTCGTCGTCGACGTCAACGTCGTCGTCGAGGGTGAGGCGACACCCGGCGCGCTCGTCACGCAGGACACCAGCACGATCCAGATCGAGGCCGAGGCGCTGTCAATTCCCGACCAGCTGACCGTGTCGGTGGAGGGCGCCGAGGAAGGCACGCAGATCCTGGCCGGACAGGTCCAGCTGCCCAGCGGCGTCACACTGGTGTCGGACCCCGAGATGCTGGTGGTCAACGTCGTCACCTCATCGACCGCCGAGGACCTCGAGGCCGAGGCTGCCGAGGCCGCAGAAGAGGGCGAAGCCGCGGCGTCGGAGGAGGCGCCAGGCGAAGCGCCCGACAACGGGTAGCCGCCGCGGACGCGAGGAGCAAAAAGAACGTGGCCGAGCCGTCCCCTGCGACGCCGCGGGGGCCCCAGCTGGTGGTCGGCCTGGGCAACCCGGGACCGGTCTACGCCAAGACCCGGCACAACCTCGGGTTCCTGGTAGCCAACCTGCTGGCAGCCCGTGCCGGCTCAATATTCAAGACGCACAAGAAGTCTGGCGCCGACGTCGCGACCGGCCGGCTGGCCGGAAGTCCGGTGATCGTCGGCAAGCCGCGCAGCTACATGAACGAGTCCGGACGCCAAGTCGCAGCGCTGGTCAAGTTCTACTCGGTACCGCCCGCCGACCTCATCGTCATCCACGACGACCTCGACATCGACTTCGGCCGGATCCGGCTGAAGTTTGGCGGCGGGGTTGCCGGGCACAACGGGCTGCGTTCAGTCGGTACGGGGTTGGGCACCAACGATTTCCACCGTGTCCGTATCGGCATCGGACGACCGCCCGGACGCAAGGAGCCGGCCGCCTTCGTGCTGGAGAACTTCACCGCGACTGAACGCCCGGAGGTGCCGGTGATCTGTGAGCAGGCCGCCGACGCCACCGAGTTGCTGATCAAGCTCGGACTCGAGGCCGCCCAGAACCAAGTGCACGCATGGGGTTGACGGCTGTACGCGCCCAACGTGAGCTCACTGCGAACCAAGCGCCCGCCGATTTCTCGAAGTACGCTCACGTTCGGCGTCAGTCGGCCGTGCGGCGCGCATAGGTGCGCACTGCCACGGGTGCGAAGACCGTGGTCAACACCAGCGACCAGAGGATGGTCGCGAGCACCGGGTGGTGCAGCGGCAACTGCGCCGACGGCGGCGCGGCAGGCCCGTTGCCCCACAGTTGGCGCATCGCCTGAGCCAACGACGACACCGGGTTCCACTCGGCGATCACCCGCAACCAACGCGACATCGGCTCAGTCGGCGCAAAAGTGTTGGCTAAAAACGTGATCGGGAACAAGACGGTGAACATCACGCCGTTGACCGCCTCCACGGACCGCATGATCGATCCCACCAGGATGCCGAACCAGATGATGCCGAACCCGAACAGCAGCACCAGCGCGAACCCCAGCGCCGCCGCCGCGATGCTGCCGCGGATGCGCCAACCGATGGCCAGGCCGGTGAGCGCCATCACCACGATGCCGATCGACGAGTGGATCAGGCTGGCCACGCTGCGCCCGATCAACACCGACGACCGCGCAATGGGCAGCGACCTGAACCTGTCGATGATTCCCTTCTCGATGTCGTTGGTGATGCCCGCGGCGACGACGAACGCGGCGAACACGATGGTCTGCGCCTGGATGCCGGGCAGCAGGAACTCCCGGTAGGACGGCCCGCCGGTGTTGGTGATCGACGCGCCGAACACGAACGCGAACAACAACACGAACATGATCGGTTGCGTCGTCACGTCGCTCAGCATCTCAGGCATCCGCTTGGTATGAATCATGTTGCGCTTAACCATGATCCACGACTGCTGCACGATGTTGGTGCGGTGCGTTGCCGGCCGACGGGACTGGGTGGGCAGCAGCTGTGCGACGGTGGTCATGCCGATTCCTCCTCACCCTTTGCTCTTCGCGCAAGCGGCTCATCGTCGGGTTCGGTCTCCGTGCGATGTCCGGTCAGCGACAGGAACACGTCGTCGAGGCTGGGCCGCGACAACCCGATGTCGTCGACCTCGATCTCGCTGTCGCGCAACCAGCCAGCGACCCGCGTCATGTCCGCGAGACCGTCTGCGGCAGAGGTCAATTGCCGCGCACCGGTATCGACGAACACCTCGGCGCCGGCCTTGCGCAGCAGTGCCGCGGCGACCGGAAGGTCGTCGGCGCGCGAGACAGTGACCACAAGGCTGGCGCTTCCGGCCTGCAGCTTGAGTTGCAGCGGCGTGCCCTCGGCGATGATCTGGCCCTTATCCATCACCACGATGGTGTCGGCCAATTGATCTGCCTCCTCCAGGTATTGGGTGGTGAGCAGTAGTGTCGTGCCCTCGCGGACCAGCCCGCGCAGCACGTCCCACAGATCGGTGCGGCTGCGCGGATCCAGACCGGTGGTGGGCTCGTCGAGAAACAGCACCGGCGGCCCGGCCAACAGGCTGACGGCCAGATCGAGACGCCTGCGCATGCCGCCCGAATACGACTTGACGGGCCGGTCAGCGGCGTCGGCGATCGAAAACTTTTCCAGCAGTTGGTCGCTTACGCGCGCCAGTTCGCGGCGGCGGATGCCGTAGAGACCGCCGATCATCCGGATGTTCTCGCGCCCGGTCAAGAGCTCGTCGACCGTCGCCACCTGACCGGTCAGGCCCATGCTGCGCCGCACCATATCCGGCTGCTCGCGAACGTCATAGCCCGCGACCCGGGCGGTACCGCTGGTGGGCTCGGTCAGTGTGGTCATCATCCGCACCGTGGTGGTCTTGCCGGCACCGTTGGGTCCCAACAGACCCAGCACACTGCCTTGCGGCACGGCGAAACTCACGCCGTCGACAGCGACATCAGCGCCGAACTTCTTGACCAGATCGATTGCCTCGATGGCCGGCGGTGAACCGGACATACGTCGACGGTAACGGCCCGCACCGATCTGCTGCCATTTGTTTTTTCAACGGCACGTCAGACCGGCAGTCGTGATGAGCCGGTCGAGCACCAGCCGCA
Source organism: uncultured Actinomycetota bacterium (assembly GCA_963801365.1). Lineage (GTDB taxonomy): Bacteria > Actinomycetota > Actinomycetes > Mycobacteriales > Mycobacteriaceae > Mycobacterium. The sequence goes on from CAWDEZ010000030.1 coordinate 33,355, forward strand.
GCGGCGCCCAGTTCGACCGCCCTCGCCGCGTCGCCGCATACGCGGTGAGCACGGGCTGCGGATCGAAGAGCGGCAGCACCGTGACGCCGTCGCGGGTGCGTCGCCGAAGCGGCAGCAGGCCCACCCCGTATCCGGCCGCGATCAGATCCTCGACCAGCTCCAGGCTGTCGATCTGGTGGGTGATCCGGGGCGTGAATCCGGCCAGCGACGCCAACGTGCGCACCGCGTCCTCGTCGGCGGTGTTGCGGGAGTTGACGATCCACGGGCGGGTCGCGTAGGTGGCGACGCCGGTTTGCTTATCGGCCTGGTCGGCGGGAACGCCGAGACCCCACGGCGTCGACCACAGCGCCACGGTGTCGATCACCGGGCTCGGTGAGGCGGGTGCCAGGTTGTAGTCATAGGTGAGCGCGAGGTCGAGCTTGTCGTCGACGAGCAGCGTGAACGCCTCGAGCGGTTCGTATTCGTGGATCACCACCTCGACTCGCGGGTGGCTTCGGGAGAGATCGTTGAGGACCGGCAACAACGAGTCGCGGATCGCGGTCGCGAATCCGCCAACTCGCAGCACGCCGGCGGGTTCGGCATCGGGGTTGAGGTCAAGTCGCGCCGCATCGATGGCCGCGAGGATCGTCACCGCGTGGTCGGCCAGGCGCCGACCGGCCGGTGTCAGCCGCACCCGACGGCCCTGCGGCTCGATCAGTTGTGCCCCAGCCTCTTTTGCCAAAGCCGCAATCTGTTGGGACACCGTCGACGTGTTGAGTCCGTGCGCGTCGGCGACCTCCCGCATCGATCCCAGCCTCGACAGTTCGAGCAGCAACCACAAACGTCGGGTGTCCACGCGTCAGTATTGTTCAGTATCTGTGAATGGTGTGTCCATTAAACTCACGTGGACACGAACGGTTGTCGTGCCGTTCAATGCTCCCATGGCCAGGAACGCAGCACCCGTAAGCGCGTCAATGGCGATCGTGTCGATGCTGTGCGTGCAGCTCGGCCTCGCCGTCTCCGTTGGTCTCATCGACCGCATCGGCGCAGACGGCGCGGCCTGGCTGCGGCTGGCGTGGGCCGGGCTGCTGCTGCTCGTCATCGTGCGCCCGAAACGGGCGGCGTTCAGCCGGCAGGCATTGGTCAACTGCGTGCTGCTCGGCGTCGTCACCGCCGGGATCACCCTGCTCTTCATGGCCGCGCTGGACCGGATCCCGTTGGGCACCGCCAGCGCGCTGGAATTTCTCGGCCCCCTCGGCGTCGCGGTCGCGACCGGCCGCGCCCGCAACCTGCTCTGGCCAGGCGTGGCCGCCGTCGGCGTGCTGCTGCTCACCCAGCCGTGGAGCGGGGCAGTCGATCCGGTGGGCGTGGCATTCGCGCTCGTCGCCGCTGGATGCTGGGCGGCCTACATCCTGCTCACGCAGAGAGTCGGCGACGACGTCGCGGGCATCACCGGCCTGGCCGTCTCAATGCCGGTCGCTGGTCTGGTGGCGACCGCGGTCGTGGGGCCGTCGGTGTTCGGCCGGCTGACGCCCGGACTGCTGCTGGCCGGGCTTGGCTTGGCGGCGATGCTGCCGCTCGTGCCGTTCATCTTGGAGATGCTGGCGTTGCGGCGACTGACCGCTGCCGCGTTCGGGACGCTGATGAGCCTCGAGCCGGCGTTCGCGTTACTCGTCGGTCTGGTGATCCTGGATCAGGTCCCCACCATGGCGGCCGTTGTCGGCATTGGCTTCGTAGTGGCAGCGGGTGTCGGCGCCGCCCGCTACGGGGCCAGGCCGACGCCGGTTGCGGCGGCCTGCGAGCGGGTCGGGGTCCTTACCACGAACACTGCTTAAGGTTCCGTTTCAGGCGGCCCCATTTCGAAGGTGAACTCGTGGCCGCCGATGCCGATGTGGTCGCCCTCGGTCAGGATGGCGCTGTTGCGAATTCGCTCGGGCCCGACGGTGACTCCGTTGGCCGACCGGAGATCGGTGATGACGAAACTCGTACCGGTGTCGATGACGACGGCATGCTTGCGGCTGACGTCGGCGTCGGGCAGAACGATGTCGTTGTCGGCATGACGGCCAATGGTGGTGGACGCCGCGCGCAATGGGTAAATGTGCCCGGACATGTCACGGAGGCGCGCAAGCCCGGACTCGCCGTGCACCATGGTGCGCTGCTGCATGGCTGTGACCGCGCGCTCAGCGGTGTCCCGCGCGGCTTTCTTGAGGCCCAACGGCTCCTGACGCAGAATCCGCGCTTGGAGGTCACGCAGCGTCGGGCCGGGATCGATACCGAGGTCATCGGCCAGGTTCGTCCTGAGACGACCGAAGGCGTCGAGCGCCTCTGACTGCCGTTCTGACAGGTAGTAGGCGGTGATCAGCTGCTCCCACAAGGGCTCGTGGTAGGAGTGATCGAGCACCAGTGCCTCGAGCTCACCGATCACGGCATACGCTCGCCCGCAGATGATTTCGGCTTCCGCGCGGGCGGTGTGGGCGAAAAGCTTGTCCTCGGTCAGCGCGGTCGCGAGCGCATCAACGAACTGAAACTCTCGCAGGTCCTGCAGGACGGGTCCGCGCCATTCGGCCAGCGCGGCGGTGAGGTGACGGCTGGCCTGCTCGAACCGCCCGGCGGCGGCCGCATGCACGCCGGCGTTCTTCTCCATCACGAATCTGCCTATGTCACAGTCTGTTTCAGGCACATTGAGTCGGTAGCCCGGCGCTGCGCTGACCAATACGGTGCGCGCGTCGACTCCTCCAGCGCTGATAAGTCTGCGCAGATTCGACACATACGAATGCAAGCTGGCCCGCGCGCCCGGCGGCGGCCACTGCTCCCAGGCGGCGCTGAGAAGCGATTCGATGCTGACCGACCGGTTGCGGTTGAGCACCAATAGCGCAAGCACTGCCCGCTGCTTCGGTGTTCCGGCCGGCACCTCCGCCGCGCCGACACGCATTTGCAGCGGCCCGAGGACGCCGAACGCGAGAACCTCGTTCGTCACCAATGAGCGCGTCTCCTTTCAGGTCGGCGTCCCGCTCATTGTGAGCCAAACATCGCGCCCCCGACGGGGCTTGTAAGGATCGCTGGCTACGCGGTCACATGGTTTGCAGGGCCGCCGGACTTTCGGAAAACTAGCGTTAGGCCGGAGGCAACCATGGATGGCACCAGTGACCCCGTCGCGGCGGGCATGCCGCTGCGGCGCGGACCACTCGAGCTGCGGGCCGAGGGCCGGGTGTGGCAGGCGACGCCCGACCGTGTCTGGCGGATCGGCCGCGCCCTGGACTCAGAGGTTCGGACCCAAAACCCAAGATTCTCACGCCATCACGCGACGCTGACGCCGACGCCGGATGGCTGGGTGTTGGTCAATCACAGCCCCGCCGGGATGTTCGTCAACGGTTACCGGTTAGACCGGCTCGCGGTGCGCGAACCGGTCACGCTGTGGCTCGGCCCGGTGTCCGGCGGCATGATGATCCAACTTCTGCATCCACCGCCACAGTCGGGCGACGCCCGCGAGCCGTCGGCCGTGCACCACATCGACCGGCCCGCGATCAGGATCGGCCGCGCGCCCGGCAATGACGTGGTCCTCGCCGATCTGCTGGTTTCGCGTCACCACGCCGAGCTGCGACGGTCGGGAGCACTGTGGGAACTCGTCGACCTCGGCAGCGCCAACGGTACCTACGTCAACGGCGCGCGCATCGCGCGCACCGCGCTGCACCCCACCGATCTCGTCGTAATCGGCCACCAGCGCCTGCATTTGGTGGGCGACCGACTCGAGGAGTATGTCGACACCGGCGACGTGTCGTTCGCGGCGTCCGGGCTGACCGTGGCAACCGACACCGGACGGGTGCTGCTCGACAACGTCAGCTTCGCGCTACCGCAGCGCAGCTTCCTGGCCGTGGTCGGCCCGACCGGTGCCGGAAAGTCGACGCTGCTGGCACGCTGACCGGCTTCCGCCCATCGCGCGCGTCGGGCAGGTCAACTACGCCGGGCGCGACTTGTACGCCAACTACGCCGAACTCGCCGCCCGCATGGGGTTGTCCAGCAAGACAACATTGCACACCCAGCTGACCCGTGTCGCAGGCGCTGAATTCGCCTGGACGGCTTCGGTTTCCGGACGACGTCAGTGCCGCGGAACAGGTCAGAACCGCGCATCCACGGGTGCTTGGCTGCGGAACTAGGTTTTGCAGCGCCAGCCGGTCGGCGCATCTCGAGCCTGTCAGGTCGGCAGCGCGAACGCGTCGGCGTCGCGCTGGAACTGTAGGCCGGACCGTCGCTGTCTTCCTCGACGAACCGACCCTCCCGGCCTCGATCCCGGCTACGACGAGTCCGTCATGCGATGCTGCGCGCCCTCGCGGAACAGCGGATCAAGCTCGGTGGTGGTGGTCACCCACAACGTCGCGCAGTTGGACATGTGTGATCGTCTGCTGATCCTCGCCCCCGGCGGGCGCATGGGCTACTTCGGCCCGCCGAA